>CAVVHG010000014.1:0-93346 GCA_963747985.1 uncultured Acidobacteriota bacterium | reverse complement strand
GGCACAGGACGTCTCTTCGGCCCGCCGCGGGATGTCGCGTGGCGGGCCCGTAACGACATCCGGCGGGAGTTGCGTCTGGAAACATCGGTAGGACTGGCTTCCAACAAAATGGTGAGCCGGATCGCCTCCGCGGTGATGAAACCGACGGGTTTTCATGAAGTCCTTCCCGGAGACGAACCCTCATTTCTGGCACCGTTGCCGGTAGACCTGCTGCCCGGCGTCGGTTCGAAGACGCACCAGCAGTTGGAGGAACTCAACATTCGGATCATACGGGACATCGTTGCGGTGGACGCGGTTCATCTCGCTCTGGCGTTCGGGCGCCTGGGATTTCTCCTTCGCCAGCGCGCGCTGGGAATCGACGACACGCCGGTTCACACGTCGCGGAGAATTCCTGCTGTCGAACTGGAAAGATCCCTGCCCGAAGACAGCAACGATTTCGCCGTGCTGCGCGATTCTGTGCTCCTGATGTGCGAAAGTGCCGGGGAGCGCCTGCGATCGGAAAAGCAAAGGGCGGGGTCGCTTGAATTGCGCATCCGCTACTCGGATTATCGCGAAGGCTCGGGGGGGATGGAACTGGTTCCGCCGGCGCAATCGACAGCGGTGCTGGCCGAAAGTGCGAAGAAGCTCCTGGAGAAGTGCTTGACGCGGCGCACCCGTGTGCGCAGCCTTCGCCTGCGCCTTGGGGACCTCAGCCGCGGTGCGGTTCAGCTGGAGTTGTTCGCGGACCAGGCAGATCAGCGCCAGGCCAGGCTGGATTCTGCCATCGATGCTCTGCGCACCCGCTTCGGCCCCGCTGTCCTTCAGCGTTGTGAGTTGCAATCCGCAGCTCTTTCATCCCGGCCGCAGGCCCCCCGGGTTTCCCAACTGGCCGCCTGCCAGTAGCCAATGGTCATTTGAGATGTTCGTCCATCTCCATGTTCACTCCAACCACTCTTTCTGCCGCGGGGCAAACAGGACCGAGGAGCTCGTAGACGCCGCGCTCGCACGCGGGATGTCGGCAATGGCGCTTACTGACACCAACGGGGTATATGGCCTGGTCTGGTTCCTGCAGTATGCCGCCGAGCGCGGGCTGCGTCCGATCGTGGGAACGGAAGTGCGGGCGGAAGACGGGAGAGCCGTGCTCCTGTCGTCCGATCGCGCAGGCTATGCGACCATGGGCCGGATCATCTCGCGCCGCCATTTGGAACCGGGTTTCAGCCTGAAGGACGAACTTCTCCGCGAGCGGGAGCACCTGGTTGTCCTGAGCGACACGCTGCCGTTGCTCAAGGCGTTGGCGGTCCAGAACGGCACCTCGCAGCTTTATGTCGAGCTCAACGACCCGGCGACCGAAGCCGGTCTGGCCGGCTTCTCGCGCAGGTCCGGTATCCCGCCGGTCGCGACAAACGACGTGCACTTCGTCGATCCGTCCGATTTCCCGATGCACCGCCTGCTGCGTGCGATTGCGCTGAACACCTGCCTGTCACGTATCCCGGCGGGAGAGCTCGCGGGCGAAGACCGCTGGCTCAAGCCGGCGGATGAGATGGCCCGCCGCTATCCCCATCTGCCCGAGGCGCTCGAGAACGCCCAGCGGATCGCCGGGAACTGCTCCGCCGACACGGGCATCGGTGCACCGGTGTTCCCGTCATTCGAGACGCCGGACGGGTCGGATGCCTTCGACTACTTGCGGGATCAGTGCTACCGCGGCGCGGAGCGGCGTTACGGCGAACTCTCCGATTCAGTCTTGAAGCGCCTGGAACACGAGCTGGCGATCATAAAGGACAAGGGATTCGCCTCCTATTTCCTCGTGGTGCAGGATATCGTCCGCCAGTCGGCACGCACCTGCGGGCGCGGTTCGGCCGCTGCCAGCCTTGTCTCCTACTGCCTGGGAATCACGCACGTCGAGCCCATTACGCACAACCTCTTCTTCGAGCGCTTCCTGAACGAAGGGCGCTCGGACCCTCCGGACATAGACATCGATTTCCCCTGGGACGAGCGGGATGCGGTCCTGGACTACGTCTTTCACAAGTATGGGGCGGACCGGACCGCCATGATCGCCAACCACGTCGGTTTCCGTGCCCGCGCGGCCGTGCGCGAGGTCGCCAAGGTGTACGGCCTGCCGGAAGCCGAGATCAAGGCAGTCACCGAACGGATGGGCTACTACTGGTCAATCCGCCACCTGCCGGATTTCGTCGCGCACGATCCAGTCTACAAAGACATGGATCTCAAAGAACCGTGGCCGGAGATAGTCGGTCTTGCCGTGAAGCTCGACGGATACCCGCGAAACATGTCGGTCCATTGCGGCGGCGTGGTCATCGTGCCCGACCGGGTGGATTGCCATGTGCCCGTGGAGCCGGCACCGAAAGGGGTTCGCATCGTCCAGTGGGAAAAGGACCAGGCAGAAGACGCCGGGCTGGTGAAGATCGACCTGCTGGGCAATCGTTCGTTGGCCGTGATCCGCGACGCGTTGGCGGCCATCCACCAGAATTACGGTGTCGCGATCGACTACGAAACGTGGGACCCGACCACGGACCCCCTGACACAGGACCTGATCCGGCGGGGCGACACGGTTGGGGTGTTTTACGTTGAATCACCCGCGATGCGGCAGCTGCAGCAGAAGTGCCGGCAGGGCGACTTCGATCACCTCGTCATCCACAGCTCCATCATCCGGCCGGCTGCCAACAGGTACATCCGCGAGTACGTACGGCGTTTGCGCGGCGGTGCGTACGAGCCGCTCCATCCGATCATGGGTGAAGTGTTGCAGGAAACACACGGCATCATGGTCTACCAGGAGGATGTATCGCGGATCGCGATGGCAATGGCCGGATTCAGCGCTGTGGACGCCGACCTGCTGCGCAAGATCCTGTCCAAGAAGCGGGCCGGCAAGAGACTGGAAGACTACCGGGAGATGTTTTACCGCGGTGCTGCGGGGCGAGGCGTTTCCCGCGCGGTCGTGGATGAAGTCTGGGAAATGATCATGAGCTTTGCGGGTTATTCCTTCTGCAAGCCGCACTCGGCGTCGTATGCGCTCGTTTCCTACAAGTCGTGCTACCTGCGTGCGCACTACCCGGCGGAGTTCATCGCCGCGGTGCTCACCAACCAGGGCGGGTACTATTCTCCTTTTGCCTACGTGTCGGAGGCGCGCAGGATGGGGCTGCAGGTCCTGCTGCCGGATGTGAACGAAAGCCGGAAGGAGCACTACGGAAAGAACCGGCTGGTTCGCGTCGGGTTGATGCAGGTGAAGGGATTGCGCGACGCAGGACTGGAAGCTCTGCTGGAAGCTCGAAAGGTGCGGCCGTTTACGTCGCTCGAGGATTTTCTCTGCCGGGTGGACATCGATCCCTCCGATACCAGACTGCTCATCAGGGCGGGGGCAATGGATTCGATTGCCCATGGCGCGACTCGCCCCGCGATGATCTGGAAGACGCTGGCATGGCACGCGGCGCGGGCGGGCCGGAATGCCGCGGAGCGGTCTCTTTTCCCGGAACTGGAGCCGGTCCCGGCTCCAGGCGTGCCCCAGTACAGCGAACGCACCATACTGGAGCATGAACTGGAGACACTGGATTTTCTGATCAGCCGGCATCCGCTGACACTTTACCGTGAGCAGCTCTCTCGCCTTCGGCGTGTGAGCGGGTCGGATCTGCACCGGTACGTCGGCCGACGGGTAACGGTGGTGGGATGGTGGGTTTCGGGCAAGGTCGTGACCACAAAGGACGATGAACCGATGGAGTTCATAAGTTTCGAGGACACGACGGCGCTCTTCGAGACCACCTTCTTCCCGCAGGTCTATGCCCGGTTTTGCCACATGCTGAACCGATCACGTCCTTATGTCTTGACGGGGCTGGTCGAAGAGGATTTTGGCGCCGTGACGCTCACGGTCGAAAATGTCCGCCTGCTCTGAACTCACGAAAGCCCGGTCGGCGGCGTCCCGGCCGAGAGCTATCAGCCTCCCGACCAATCCGAAGTCACCCCTGGATGGCACATTTCTTCTTTAGTTCCGGCAGGACTGTGATCAAATATAATAGCTGCTATCATAGCTGCTAACATATGAGTGGAGTAACCTCATGAAGACGATGAGTGCGTTGGAAGTGCGCCGGAAGTTCGGCGGCGTTCTCGACTTGGTTGCGAAGAAGCGCATTCCAGTCACTATCTGCAGGGCCAATAAGCCGCTTGCCGTGCTGGTGCCGGCAGACGAATATGCCGCCGGAACGCAGGGCAGAGAGGACCGCCTCAGGTTGGCGGCAGAAAGACTCTCCCGTTGGAAGGCAGTCAGGGCGGGGCAGCTCAAGGGCATCAATGCGGTTAAGTTGCTCAGAGAAAGCCGGGAGTCACGATGAAAGTCGTGGATGCTTCCGTGGTCCTGCGCTGGCTCCTGGAAGAACCACCCGGTGGCTCTGCCGGGGTCCTCGAGTGCCATCTTAGCGGACGCGAGGTTCTGCTCGCCCCTGAACTGCTTCGTTATGAGGTGGGAAACATTCTTGTCAGCAAGTCGTCGCTCGTTTTCAACGACGCGGCGGATCTGTTTGATCACTTCCTGAAACTGGAGATCCAGACTTACACTCTGGGGGCGGAGGAACACAGAGAAAGCCTTGTTCTCGCCTGCAAATTCGGGATCACTGCTCACGATGCCAGCTATCTTGCCCTCGCGGTTGCCCTCAATGTCAGGCTTGTGACAGCTGACAGGAGGCTGGCTACACGCGCTCAGTCCCTCGGAATCGTCGACGTGGTCTGACGGATTCACGTGGCTTATGTTTCGCTGCCCGCCACAGTGAAGGTTCACGCGGACTACGATACGGGTGAACCATTTGAAGGGAAGTCGCGTTAAGCTGAATGAGATCAGGCGAGTCCCGCGGATAAGCCGGAACCGTGAAGGATAGGGGAATTGGTAAGCCTATGGGAGCGGGTGCGGAGATGAGTCGATCCTCGCTCTCGGGCGTCGCAACCCGGCTCCACAAGCCCGGGCAGCCTGAGCCGGCACGTGCCGAGGAATTGATGCTGCGGGTTCAGAGAGGCGACATGGCGGCTTATCGGGAACTGGTGGGTGACTACCAGGCGAAGGTGTTCCGGGTGATCCGATCATTTCACCGGACCCCGGAGGACGCCATGGAAGTAGTGCAGGATACCTTCCTGAAGCTCTTTGTGGCCCGCGAAACCTGGGAGCGCAGGAACTCGTTCTGTGCCTGGCTTTACCGCATAGCGATCAACGCCAGTATCGATCGATATCGAAGGAGCGACAAGGGGATGACGACCTCCCTCGAGGACATGCTGGAGGGTCAGGTTGAGGCCTCGGCCGTCTGCCGCAGGCCCGAGGATCCGCTCGAACAGGTGAGCGCCACAGAAAGGCGCCGTATTCTCGAGGACGCGATACGCCGCCTGCCCGCCCGGCAACGCGAAGTGATCTCTCTTAGATATTTCGGCGAGATGCAGTTGGAGGAAATCGCAGAAGTGTTGCGGTGCCCTCTGGGCACCGTGAAATCAAACCTGCACAAGGCCGTCATCGGCCTGAAGGGTATTCTGTTCAGGCAGAGGGAGGCGTTGGGCTATGAGTGAATGCAAGTCGATTCGGGGCCTGCTCGTCCTGTACCTCGAGCGGGAGCTGGGAGACGAGGAAGACAGGCGCGTTACCGCGCACCTCGGCTCCTGTGCGACCTGCCGGGCTGAGGCTGAGGATATCCGTTCCGTCCGAGGCTGGCTGTCGGACCCGGAACTGTTCGCACCCGACAACAACTACGGCTGGCAGATGCTGCCCGGGACTCTTGCCGCGAGGGCGAAGGCGGAACGCAAGTTCTGGCTGCCGCCGAGCTATGGGTCCGCCGGCTGGGCACTCAGCATCGCCGCGACCCTGGTCATCGGGTTCGCGCTGATCCACTGGGCAGGAAGCGTGGCGGACCGCCCGATTGCTTCGACGGGAGCCAGACCGCCTGTCGCTGCGCCCGGTAACGCGGCCTTCCTGGGCAGGATATACGCGGCTCATGCCCGCGCTGTCACATCCGAGTACCTGGCGGACTGCCAGGACCTTCTCGTCGACACTCTGAGGGCGGAGCCGAATTGTGACGAGCGCAAGTACGACGTTTCCGCGGAAGTGACGCGAGCCAGGGACCTCCTGCACCGCAAACGATTGCTGGACCCGGAGCTCGATGCACCGGAGGTCGCCCGTGCCAGGGAACTATGCGACGAACTGGAGGGTTTCCTGCTGAACCTGTCTTTGTCCGAGAAGTGCGAGAGCCGCGACAAGCTGCTCCGGATGGAGCATTACGTCCGGAAGCAGCAACTGCTGCTGCGCATTCGCGTTCTGCAGGGAGAGCTTTAGCGCCAGGCTGCGGTCCGCAGGCTCGCGCCGGGAGTCGGAAATGAATTGCGTGAGGTTGAAACCCGTTGTGCTGCTGACTGTACTGATGGCCTGCAGTCTCGCGTCCGGGCTCGCCCAGTCCGCCGCGGAACAGAAGCTCTTCAACGACGGCAAGATCCTGATCTTCGACAAGAAATGGCCGGAAGCGCGCGGGGTATTCGAGCGCGTCATCCAGGAATATCCTCGCAGCCCTTTGGTGCCCCAGGCCTACTACTACATCGCTCGCTGCTTCCAGTTTCAGGGGAAGCAGGAAGAAGCTCTCAAAGCCTACGAACTCTTCCTGCAGAAGTTTCCCGATGAACCGTTTCTTCGGGGAGAAGCGAGGAACGCCGCCGTAGAACTTGCCGCATCCCTATTCGAGAAGGGCAACCAGGCTTACAGGAGCCGGCTCGAAGCGAGTCTCAAGGATCCGAACAGGGACATCCGCTACTTTGCCGCCATACGATGCAGCCAGCTGAAGGATCGCACGCTGACCTCAACCGCGATTCCCGTGCTGAAGGAGATCGTCGCCAAGGAGAACGAAGAAGACCTGGTGAACCGCGCCCGCATTGCTCTTCTGCGCCTGGAGCCGGCCGAGCTTTCAAAGAAGGCAGATGCTTCCCCGGAACCGGGGAAACGGGAGGCGAAGGGCGACTCTCGGATGTTCCACCTCGTGGTGTACCAGCAGGGAGTATCGAAACCGATCGTGGAGCTGAACATCCCGGTAAGCCTTGCGCAGCTGGCAATCAACGCGTTGGACGAGTCCGCCAGGCAGGAGATGCGCAAGAAGGGCTTCGATGTGGACAACGTCTGGGAGGATCTCAAGCGTCTGGGTCCGACCAACATTCTCACATTCCGGGACGAGGGGAACACGATCAAAATCTGGATCCAGTAATGCTGACCGGTGCTGCCTCCGGATTTGTCAGTGCTTTCCAGACCTCAACCTTCCGTCTTCAGCTCCAAGAACCCGTTGAGAGCTGACGGCTGATAGCTTTTGACGATAGTGGCAGGAGCCTCGCTTCAAAAGGACTGATGCAGTGACCGCCTAATCCTCCCGGAGGATGGGGCGTGTGAGGCAGGTAGGACCCCCGCCGCCGTTGATCCCCAGCTCGGAACCGGAGAACGTGCCGACATCGAAGCCTTCGCGGCGCAGTACGGAGTTGGTTCTCCGGTTCTCCTCCAGTGCCAGGAGCCTGCCACGGCCAAGTGAGAGCACGTTGCAGGCAAGGGTGTCGCGTTCGTCCTGATCGATCCCGATCAACCTGTACTCGAGTCTGTTCAGCAACTCCATCGTCTCAACGGCAAGCCAGGCAGTATCGGCGAGTGCGGTCCTGTCGTCGAGGAGGCTGACGAGCGACATCAGGTGAAGGCAGGTCCGCGGCCCGTGGCCGTGCGGAAGAGGCGCCCGGATGACGTCGATGCCATAGGGCCCCAGGAGCGATGCCAGCTGGTTAATGCCTTCCGAGTTTGTGCGATAGCCGCGCCCGACGAGCAGGACCTTCTCCCGGAGCCAGAGCACGTCGCCGGCCTCCACGGTTCCTGGTGGCCGGATCTCCGCCAGGACCGGGATCGCAGAGGCGGCGTACAGTGCTGCGTGAGCTGCAGGTTCGTCCCGTCTCGACGGCTTTCCCATGCGCAGGCAGATTGCTCCTGCGTCCGTGACGACGGACGCATCGTGCACGTACACTGCGTCCATCGACGTGCCGCACCCCTCCAAGCACAGGACCTGGCAGCCGGCGCCCTCCAGTCTTGCGACCATCTGCCCGTGCTGACGCTCGGCAGTCTGGAAGTCGGGGGCATGCAGGAATCCGAGCTCCTGCCACGACCCTGCCCGCTCCTTGTCAGCCCATCCGGCGGAGCGCGGCGCGCAGACAACCACGCGCCTCAGCGCCGAAACCATCGAGTGGCCCCCGAAGTGTCTGTTCATTCGCCTCCAGATCAGCCTGGAATTGCGCTGCCGCGCGGATGGAATCCGGGCGGACGGCCCACCCGCGTGGGCAGCAGTGTGTACTAAATCACAAGATAACCCTTTATCAAGGAAAACATCTTTGCCCGGGAAGTCAGTTTGGATAGAATCGCGACAGGCCAGCCATGAAAGGTAAGCTAGAAACTTCCTTGGCGCACTGCGGGACGCTCGGAGCGATTACTCTCCTTTGGGCGATCGCCCTGCCGGCCCGTCCCGTTGTGGCTCAGTCTCACAAGGTCCAGGTAGAGCTGCACTGCAGGCTGGTCCCGCCTCCCGGCGAGTCAGGATACAAGAGCTGGATCGTGGAGCTGCAGAGCGCGGAAGGCGAAGTGCTCCGCCGCTCGACCAGCGCGTCGCGCAGCACGGTCCGTTTCAAGAAGCTGATGCCGGCAATCTACATCGTTTGTATCAGCGGCGAAAAGGGGAGGAACCGCTGCGAAAGCGTGGATCTGTTCCCTCCGATTGGAGAAAGCGCGCATCGGTTCATGATGGACTTCTCTCTGCCGAGATCCGTGCTGAACACCGCTGACGCGCACAAGATCAGCAGCGCCCGGCTGGCGGTGCCGGAGCGAGCCCAGCGGGAGATGCTGCAGTCGCAGGAATGCCGCTTGCGGGGAAACAACATGGAAGCGACGCTGCATCTCGAGCGCGCTCTCGCAATCTGCCCCAAATATCCGGAAGCCCTGAACAATCTGGGCACGTGGTACCACAGGGAGGGCAAATATGAAAAGGCGGTCCAGTGCTTTCGCAAAGTGACGGAGATCGACCCTGATTTCTATCTGGGCTGGCTCAACCTCGGCGGCAGTCTTCTTGCTTCCGGGCTACCGCAGAAAGCCCTCGAGGCCCAACTCCAGGCGCTCACGCTGCGCCCGGAGGACGCGACCGCAAACGCCCTCACAGCGATGAGCTATTTCCGATTGAGGCGCCTCCCGGAAGCCAGAGAGCGCTTTCTGAAGGTGGCCGAACTGGATCCGGTGTCAGCCGCCCTCCCGCATTTCTACCTCGCGCTGATATCGATGGCACAGAACAACACGGCTGAAGCGGACGGATACATCCGGAGTTTCCTGGAGATTCACCCCAATTCGCCCAGATCACCCTATCTTCGCAAGATCCTCGACAACCTGGCATCCAGCGCGATGTTCAGACGGGCCGCGACCTTGAAAGGCCAGCCCTAGACACCGTTGGCGGACCGGCAGACGGTGCCCGGCCGGGTGGCCGGCACGAAGGTCAGGGCCGTGGCTTGAAACCTTCACTTTTCAGAACGCGGCGCAGCGTCTCCAGCAGGAGGATGACGTTGTTCTCAGTGCTGCCGGATCCCATCAGACCTACCCGCCAGATCCTGCCCTTGAGTGACCCAAACCCTGCACCGATTTCTATGTTGTGTTCCTGGAGCAGGCGCGATCGCACCCGCGCGTCGTCTACGCCCGGCGGAATGCGGACTGCGTTGAGGGTCCAGAGCCTGTGTTCAGGAGCGACCAGCATCTCGAGGCCCATGGCCTCCACCCCGGCCACGAAGTCCTTGCTGTTCCGCTCATGGCGCGCCCAGCGGTTCTCGAGCCCCTCTTCGAGAATGATCTCGAGCGCCTCGCACAGGGCATAGTTCATCAACGCCGGTGAGGTATGATGGTAAACGCGCTCGGAACTCCAGTACTTGTCGATCAGTGCCAAATCGAGGTACCAGGACCTGGGGGGCGCCTTTCTCCCCCTGATCTTCCCGATGGCGCGCTCCGAGAATGTCACCGGAGAGAGGCCCGGAGGCGCGCCGATCCCCTTTTGAGAACAGGAGTAGCTTGCGTCGATGCCATTCCGGTCGATGCCAACAGGATGGGCGCCGAGCGACGTCACCGTGTCGATTATGAGAATCGCGTCGCGTATGTCGCGCAGCAGCTTGAGCTGCTCGATCGGCTGACGCATGCCCGTCGAGGTCTCGGCATGGACCATCACAACGATCCTCGCGGTGGAGTGTCTGAAGGCGTCCCAGAGCTTCTGCATGTCCGTGGGCTGACCCCAGTCGGCCTCGACCCGGATGACCCGCGCGCCCCAACGCGCGGCAATTTCGGCGGCGCGCTGCCCGAAGAAGCCGTTGACACAAACCACGACTTCCTCCTCCTCTTCGATCAGGTTGGCGAGACATGCTTCCATGCCTGCCCCGCCGGTGCCCGACATGGAGAAGGTCATACGGTTCTCCGTCTCGAAAACCGCACGCAGCAGTCTCTGGATGTGATCCAGGCACTGGAGGTAAACCGGGTCCATGTATCCCAACATAGGCTTGAGCATGGCCTGCAGCACGCGCGGTTCGACATTGCTCGGACCGGGTCCGAGAAGGATTCTCTGCGGTGGATAATGGGTTGTTGCCATTTCGTTAGGCCTCGCTTAGGGTTACCGTCTTGATCGGTCGGATGATAGCACACTGGGTACCCTGGGAATTGATTTGACTCTTGGCTTTGACCGTGCTTAATATCGCTGCATCCCTGGAGCTCCTTAACATATTCTGATTTCAGAACTTGGTACCCAAAGTCGACTGATTCCAAGGAATTGTCGTTGCGATCTTAAAGCTCGAGTCGGGTCACGGGAAAATCTCTTCTCGAGGAGGATGACTTATGTCCATGGTTGAAGTGCGAAAGGGAGCAGGATCCCTTTTTGGCCTCGTGTGCCTCGTCCTGGCGCTGGCGTTCCTGAGGCCGCTGAGCGCTGAGGCACAAGTGCTGTACGGCTCGATTCTGGGAGACGTAAAGGACGCCACAGGCGCGTCTATCCCGGGAGCGACCGTGGTCGTTACGCACACGGGAACCAGCCTGACCCGCCAGGGGATCACCGATGAGGCGGGTCGTTTCAACTTTACCGACCTGCCGACCGGCGTCTACAACTTGAAGGTCAGCCAGCAGGGGTTCAAGACTTTTGAACGAACGGAAGTGACTGTGACCATCAACGCTGTGACACGCGTTGATGTCTCGCTTGAGATCGGTACGATTGATCAAACAGTCACGGTGAATGCGGAACCGGCCAGGCTGCAGACCGAGACATCGGAGGTGGCTGTCGGTGTGGTGGCCAACCAACTGCAAAACCTGCCTGTGCCGCTTGGGAGGAACTACCAGCAGGTTTACCGGATGCTGCCGGGTTTCTCGCCGCCTCAGAACTCTCACTCGATCCCGAGCAACCCGTCGCGGTCGCTGGAGTTCACTGTCAATGGAACCAGCGACAACCAGAACAACACGCGCATTGACGGTGTTAGCGCCACCAACGTGCAGCTTCCGCACGTAGCTTCTTACGTGCCGACACTCGAGTCGATCCAGGAAGTCAACGTCGTAACGAGCAGCATGGACGCGGAACAGGGGCTGGCAGGCGGCGCCGCCATCAACGTGCAGACCCGCAGCGGGACCAACGAAATCCATGGGTCGGCGTTTGAATATCACACCGACAACCACCTGAAGGCCTGGCCCATGAGATTCGACGACGCTGCTTTGAATACCGGCAACAAACCGAAGCAGGTCTACAACGAGTACGGCGGCACCGTGGGCGGGCCGATCGTCAAGAACAAGGCCTTCTATTTTGTGAGCTACGAGGGGACGGCGGACCACAGGAACGTTCAGAACTTCGCGACCGTGCCGTTGCCGGCGATGCTCAAAGGCGACCTGTCCGCCTCGACCACCCCTGTCTATGACCCTCTGTCAGGGGACCTGAGCACCGGCATGAATCGGACGCAATTCTCCGTTAGCCCGGGCGATCCGAATTATTCGCTCTGCAACACCGCCACCAATCCCCAGTGCCTCAACATCATTCCCGCCAGCCGGATGGACCCGATTGCCCAGAAAATAGCGGCTTTCTTTGCGCCCAACAACATAGACAGGGAAAGCAGAAACTACTTCGTCTCGGGCCCGTTCAGTTTTGATCGCCGCCAGGTGGACACGAAGGTCGATTACAATGCAAGTTCCAAACTGAACCTCATTGGCACCTTCGGCGTCCTCCATTTCGACAGTGTCAACCCAACGGTTTTCGGCGACGCTGGAGTGGGGCCGGCGATCCAGAGCATAAGCAACCCTGGGCACTCACACGGGAACACGTTCCGACTCACCGTGATGGGCACCTATACGTTCACGTCCAACTTTGTCCTGGACGCTCACTTCGGTTGGGCGCGCCAGGGTACCTCGTCAGAGCAGCCGGGCCTGGGCACAAACGTTGGTAGTGACGTACTGGGTATACCCGGAACCAACGGCCCTCGCGCCTTTGAGAGCGGCTGGCCCGAATTCGACATAGAGAACTTCTCTACGATCGGGGTTCCCAACAACTTCATGCCCTATTACCGTAGCGACCCTCAGTACCAGTATGTGGCCAACGTGAACTGGATGAAGGGGAAACACAACATACGATTTGGTATGGACTTCTACCGACAGGCGTTGAACCATGCCCAGGCGGAATTTGCCAGTGGCGGCTACGGCCCCCAGGGCGGATTTGATTTCAGCAGGGGCATGACCGAACGCTGCGAAGCAATCGATCCGGCAACCGGCGACTGCCTGGAAACGTCCAGCAGTTCCAGGTACAACAGCTTCGCGGCATTTCTGGTAGGTCAGTCAGACGCGGCAGGCAGGACGCTCCAGGTTCCGGATGAATATCACATCATCGCCTGGCTCTATAGCGCCTACGCGCGCGACCGATGGACTGTCACTCCCAAGCTGACTCTCGACTACGGGATTCGCTGGGAGTACTTCCCGGTGCCGACGCGGCCCGATCGCGGCATCGAGTACTATGATCCCGGAAACCAACAAATATCGATGTGCGGCTATGGTTCCATTCCCAAGGATTGCGGAATCGAGGTGAGCAAGAAGCGCTTCAGTCCCCGTGTCGGTCTGGCGTATCGACTCGCAGACAAGTCAGTTATCCGGGCCGGTTACGGACTGACGAACGATCCGTATGAAGCCATGGAACCGCTCCGCGCTAACTACCCGATACTGATTCAGAACAGACTCGAGTCTCCCGATGGCCTTACCCCCGCGGCAACTCTGGCGACGGGTATTCCGGCTATCCAGGTGCCCGACTACGGGAACGGCATCCTTGACATCCCGAGCGACTACATTTTCCAGGGATTGCCAAAGAAGCTGAATCGCGGCTACATCCAGTCATGGAACTTGACCTTCCAGAGGGAGCTGCCGCGGGGATTCACGGCGCAGGCTGGGTACGTTGCCACGCGGTCGACCCGGACGCTGGGTCTGGTCGATATCAACGCGGGCCAGATCATCGGGGCCGGGGAGGAGGGCAGACCCCTCTACTCCAAGTTCGGCAGGACTGCCGCGACCATAATGCTGCAGCCGGTCGGCACAGGCCACTACGACTCACTGCAGGCCCAACTGCAGCGTCGATTCACCGCGGGCCTGGCGCTGACGCGTGAATTACACTTATGCCAAGACCATGACTCCTCTCGAAAACAGCGACTATACCCCGGAGACCCAGGCCTTGTCGTATATGACCCGGAACTATGCGCGGTCGTTTCTCGACCGCACCCACAACCTCGGGATCACGAACGTCTGGCAGCTGCCCTTCGGGAAGGGGAAGCGCTATCTGAGCGACAAAGGAGCCGCTTCGGCGATCCTCGGTGGCTGGCAGAGTCAACAACATGTTCAGCGTCATGAGCGGTGTTCCGTTCACCGTCTACTCGGACGACACTTCATTGAACCTGCCAGGCACCTACTCAGTACGGGGATCAAGTAAAACAAACTGTGACCAAGCTGGGCGGACTCGGGGCCACAACTCCGTATTTCGATCAGAGCGCCTTCGCGGATGTGACCGAGGCTCGTTTCGGAAATGCCGGGCGCAGCACGCTGCGCGGGCCGGGCCTCTTCAACTGGGACTTCGGTCTGTTCCGCGAGTTCAGGTTCACCGAGAACCTGAGCATGCAGTTCCGCATGGAGGCGTTCAACTTCACCAACACACCTCACCTGGACGTGCCTGACGGCTCGATTCCGGACGGGTCGGATTTCATGACCATCAACGGAGTGATCAATCTGGGCCGGGAGGGAATTGACGAACGCCAGTTCCGCTTCGGCCTCCGCTTTGTCTTCTGAGGATCCTCTCCTCCCTGAACACAGGGGCCGCGGTCTCGCGGCCCCTGGACATACGGGGTCGGACCGAGCTATCTGTTTTTGACTCATCCAGTTAGCCTTGTTTGCTGGGCACAAAAGAGGCCTTAGCGGGCCATTTGGGGTCGGTTTTCAGCATACAAGGGACTCGAGAACGCGGGTGGGCGCTCAGGACCGGCATCTCGCTGGCACAGGAACAGCACAGGGAAAGGCGCTCGGTGCCCGCGCCCGTGACCGCATACAGTGCGAGGCAAGACACTCTCCTCCGGTCCGCTTCAGTCTTCGACCGGCGTAACCGCGCGACGGGCCTGCTTGATCTTAGACAGATGGTGTTTAGCCTCCAGGCGGCGTTGGGTGGACGCCCCCGAAGGCTGTGTCCGGATTCGCTTCTTCGGGGGGCGAAGCGCCCGGGTGATCCAGTCGTGAACCTTCTTGCGGGCATCCTGAAGGTTGCGGTACTGGTCCCGTGTACGCTGACTCGTGACAAGAAGCCTCCCCCCGCTGTCGATGCGCTTGGCGACAATCCGAAGCAGCCTCTTGCGGCCGGCGGCATCCATGCCCTGGATCTTCTCCAGGTTCACCTTGAGCTCAATCTTGGAAGCGACCTTGTTCACGTTCTGTCCCCCCGGACCGGATGCGCGCACCGCGCGTACCTCCAGCGCGTCCGCCGGGACCAGAACGCCTCCCTCGACGAAAATTGGATCGGGCATACTGCTCCTAAAGAAAGGCGTAAGCGATTCCGATAAGGAGAATACAACCAGAAATAGCGCACTTCCCCACCCGCGCCAGGTGTCCTGTCTCGACTACGGTACATGACAGGACGCCCGGAGAAGCGTTATGTCTCAGATACTTGCCAGCGGCATCGCCAGTGCGCAGCGCTCCGTGGCGCGGAGCGCCGCCGCAGCCGCAGCGCGGGCATCCGTCAGGCAGCCGGTTCAGCATCTGGTCGAAGAAGTTGCGCAAATACGCCCCTCGGCTAAGGCAACCGGTCAGGATTTCAATTCCGGCAACATTCGTACCCATCCCCCTGCCGCCGCAGTCGACATGCTGGCCAGCATGGAACAGGCTTCCGAGCGGCTGCGAGGCGCCAAGATAAAGTCTGCGCCCGCGCCGGCCGAACCAGCCACGAATGAATTCCGGTCCGTGCCGAAAAGCGGCCAGCGGAGGGGACCGTACCAGGCCGACCCGCCGAGATCCAGGAAGATAGATCTGATTGGGTAGCAGCTGTCAGCGTCAAGGATCTACCTTGATTCCCCGATCCCCTGACAATGCTATCTTCCTTCGACTTCCGTGCCTATGATAGTTCAACACCGGTTCGCCTATTCGCCCGAATTTCGATAGTGGAGCACTTCTCCAGGCGTCAGCCGGGAAAAAGGTCGGGCGGGGAGGGGTTTACCCCAGCATCCGGCCGGCTCCAGGGCGAATACAGGTTACCCACAGGCCTGGCAGCGTCGATAAGGGTCTCGGGGTTGGACCTCTGGTCTCGATCTGGCATCATTTTGTTCTATACGCAAGCATTTGACGAAGGGTGCAGGTGATCTTGGCAGATTCGGCGAAATCAGGTGAGCGCTGGCTCAAGGCGGAGCTGCATGCGCACTGCAGCCTGGACCCGTACGATTATCGAATGTGCGCACATTCTCCGGATGAACTGATCCGGGAGGCGGCCAGGCTCGGTTACGAGGTCCTTGCCATTACGTGCCACGATCTGGACGTCTGGAGCCGGGAACTCTCGGAGTACGCCGAGAGCCTGGGTGTGACCCTCATTCCCGGCATGGAGGTCCACGCGGAGGGGCGGTTCCATACCCTGGTCTACAACTTCAGAACCGGGTGGGAGAATCTCAGCACTTTTGAGAAGATCCGGGCACGCCGCGGGCCGGACACGCTGGTGGTTGCTCCGCACCCGTACTACCCGGCCTGGACCTCCCTGCGGAGCCAGCTCGAGAGGCACATAGACCTGTTTGATGCTATCGAGTTTTCAGGCTTCTTCACCAGGCGGGTGGATTTCAACCGTCACGCGGAGCGGATAGGCCTGAAGCACGGGAAGCCGCTGATCGGAAACTCCGACGCTCACGTGCTGTGGCAGCTGGGAAGGACGTTTACCTGGATCCGGGCAGAACCCGGAGTGCGATCCGTGATCGCGGCCGTCAAGCGCGGCCAGGTCAGGATTGAGCCAAACGCCTTGTCATTCCGGGAGGCGGCGTCGTGGTGGGCGACGGCGTTGTGGAGGTGCGTTGTCCCGGCCCACTCGCGCCCCACCCGCGCCAGGATCCGGCCTTATATCGCCGACAGTCCGGGGGTTCCCCGTTAGGGACGGAAGGCCGACTGAGCCCTCGAACGTCGCGCCGGAGCTGCCCTCACAGACCAGTGCCGCAGGTCTCTCCGACGCGTCCCAGATCGAACAGGACTTCCGCTTCCCCCTTCCGCGCGATCTCGTCCTCGAATAACTTCACGATCTTGTCGCGCCTCGAGAGCAGCGCCTCGATGTCCGAGCGCTTCAGGTAGGGGCTCAGCTTCTGCTGGAGCAACGCTCTGTTCAGGTGGCGCATGTTATCCAGAAACCGGCGATCGCAGCGTGTGAGGTTTTCCGGATTTCGCAGCGTCTTGTGCGGCCGGAACGCGCGGCTGAAGTCGATCATCCAGAGGCGCCAGTCCTTGGTGATCAAAAAATTCGTCAGGTTGTCGTCTGCGTTGTAAATCAGCTGGCTGAAGATCCGGACCACGGCCATCTGCCTGTTCCACTGCTCGGGATCAGGCGGTTCGAGCCTGCGCTTGAGGCGTTCACCCTCATCCATCACCACGCCGGGAACCCACCATGACAGCGATGCTCTATACCCCTCGATCCTTCGCTCGACGTAAGGCGGGACCATGTTGAGTTCCAACATCTTGGCGAGTTCGTAGCCGGCGATGTTGTAGCCCCAGTAGTCGCGGATATTGAGCTCGATACTTCCCGGGCCCATGGTCGGGCTCTTCAACGTTTGATCGACGGTCTGGATACTGGCGTCGTGTTTCAGGCTGCCGCTCTCCAGCGTCGCGCGCTTCGGGCGGGTGACGCCCTTTGGCGTATCCCGGACGTCGGCGATGCCGGCTTGTCGCAGAAACTGCTCCATTTCGTCACAGCTCCTCTGTTGAGATCGGGCAAGAGGCAGGCTGGCGCACAGGGCAACCCCTGCACAAGTCAGTAGAATTCGCCTGTTCATCCCAAAGACCCTCCGATGTTTCCGATAGAGTGTAACACGCTCGGGCGCCAGCAGGTCCTGAACCCCTCAGGTGTGCAAATAGGGCAAGGCATGACCGATGGGCAGGGGATCGGAGTTTACTAAAGCAGGTCAAAAATGGACGAGACCTTCGCACCCTTGAGCAGTGAATGCAACCTGAGCGCGTCCTGGTCGGTCAGCAGGGCAAGAAAATTGCACACGCCCCGGGCTGACTCGAGTTCGCCCTTTTGCAGGCACTCCTCGGCGATCGGCCTGTAATACCGTGGGAACAGGTTGCAGCTCTTCCTGACGACGAGTTCCTCCAGGAGCAGGTAGAAGAGGTCGTGCAGGATCTCCTTGCCCTTTGTGATCATCGCTGCGACCCGGGGATCCGTGATGACCGCCTCCCACACCACGGACTTGCAGAGCACGGAGAGGGTGCGTGACTCGGCCGGGACGACGAGGTCCCAGCTGAAATCAGCCCTCTGCCGGCCCGGCCGCCGGGCGAGCCCGACAGACGTGATCAATTCATTCAGGACGTCGCGCAGGGCCTGCTTTCTGTGAGCGCGCTCATCACCGATGTCGGGCGGCCGGATTCTGGCAGCGAAGTCGTTCAGGCGGTCACGGACCTCCGCCAAAGTCAGCCTGGGGACTGCCTCGCTCTCGCACCTCTCGTCATAGTGCATCGCGACACGGCGGCAGAAGCGTGCATCCGACAGGTCGCTGGCTCGCAGGAACCTGGCCTGGAGGGCATCCTCGATGTCGTGGATCGAGTACGCACAATCGTCAGCCCAATCCAGGATCTGGCAGACAATTGCTGTCCTGGGCCTGACTCCCGCGTTTCTCTGCCTGGCGCTGATGAGCTGTGACCCGCCCTCGAGCGCCCAGCGGGCCTGTTCGCTGTCGGATGTGAAGATGAACCTGTGGTTCCCCGTATCCTGCTCGAAGGGGTACTTCACTACGCCTGCCAGTGTGGCCCGGGTCAGGTTCAGGCCCGGATAAGCGGGCGACTTCGGCTCCACCGCAACCAGAATATGGAACGTCTGGGCGTTTCCTTCAAAGCGTAGCGCGCGCCTGCCCCTGAGATTGAAGCGGCGACTCACGTCGCCCATGCACGCATCCAGCGTCTGCTCGCCGCCATGTCCGAAAGGCGGATGGCCGAGGTCGTGCGCAAGGGCGACTGCTTCAGCCAGTTCGGGGATAAGACACCCGTTGAGTAGAGCTTCCTCCGCGATCAGGTTGTTGGCAATGGCGCGGGCTATCTGCGCGGTTTCGATGCTGTGTGTGAGCCTGGTCCGGTAGAAGTCCGCCTGGCCAATCCCGAAGACCTGGGTCTTCCCCTGCAGCCTGCGAAACGCTGAGCTGTGCAGGATCCGGTCGCGGTCCCTCTCCGTGGGGTGCCGATGGTCCCTGGGAGAGGGCGGAGGTTCGTCGTGCAACCGTTCCAGAAGGATACTGTCCATGTCTCGCGCGCGGGTCCCCCGAACCCGTCTTCTAAAGTTTGTAGATGGCCGTGAGCTCGTTCCTCAGGTGCTCGAACGCTTCCTCGGGATCATCTGAGAAGTGGATCAGGCGAAGATCCTCCTCGGAAATCGTATTCCATCGCACCAGGGCATCGAAGTTCAACACATCATTCCAGTATTCGGGTCCGTAGATCAGCACGGGCATCCTCTTCCGGGTCTTCCCGGTCTGGATGAGCGTGAGGAGCTCGAACATCTCATCCATGGTACCGAAGCCGCCGGGAAAAATCACGAGAGCCTTGGCCAGATACACGAACCAGAACTTGCGCATGAAGAAGTAATGGAACTGGAAAGCGAGTTCGTGCGAGACATAGGGATTTACCTTCTGTTCCTGAGGCAGGCTTATGGACAGGCCGATGGATTGAACTCCTGCCTCGCTGGCCCCGCGATTCGCCGCCTCCATAATCCCCGGCCCTCCCCCCGAGCAGACCATAAGTCGCTTGAGGCCGCCGTTCAAGCCCTTCGCCCAGTCGGCCAGCAGGCGCGCGAGAACCCGCGCATCCTCGTAATACCGCGAGAGCTTGACCTCCTGCTCCGCCTGACGTATCTGCCCCGCGAGTTCAGCCTCCGGGTTTGCGCCCCGGGGAACCTGCGATCGCAGCTGTTTGAGCCGCGCCTGCGTTTCCTCGCCTGACCTTGCCCTGGAAGAACCGAAAAAGACGACGAAGTCTTCGACGTTCTGCCAGCGGAACCGGCTGGCGGGCTCGAGGTATTCGCTCAGCACCCGCACTACGCGCGCGTCCCGGCTGTGCAGGAAGCGCCGGTTCTCGTAGGCCTTTGACGGCGCGTGTTCGCCATCGGTTTCCTGTGATCCTTCAAATCCCGATTTCTTCATAGAGATCGCTTGTTCTTGACCGGGGCCTTGCGGCGGTTCTGCCGAAGTAACCGGCTGCACCGGGGCAAGTCTCCTTACTCGAGCTGCGCGTGATGATTCACCGGCCCAACCCCTTTGCCGATTCCCGGGCTTGTCCGGATTGCAGCCGTGATAAACCGTTTGGCAGTTTCCACGGCCTGGGGAAGCCGCCGGCCTTTTGCCAGCTCCGCGGCGATCGCAGCTGAGTAGGTGCAACCTGTGCCGTGCGTGTGCACGGTCGCAACTTTCTGTGCGACAAAATGCTGGACTGTGCCCCTCCAGTACAGCACGTCAACCGCCTTATCGGCAAGGTGGCCGCCTTTAACCAGCACGGCTGCCGGGCCGAACGCCGAAATGCGGCGTGCGGCCTCCTCCATCTCCCGGACATTGCCGACCGGCATTTCCGCCAGCGCTTCGGCTTCCTGGAGATTCGGCGTGACCACGAAAGCCCTGGGAAGGAGCGAGCGCACGAGCACCGAGCGGGCGTCGGCGGCGATCAGCGGTGCGCCATGCTTGCTGATCATCACCGGATCCACGACGAGCGGGAATCCGAAGTCGCCTGCCCGGTCCGCGATTACCTGTATGATCCCGGCCGTGCCCAGAGCTCCCGTCTTGGCCGCTGCCGGCGGGATGTCCTCGAGCACGGCATCGAGCTGCGCGGCCACAATAGCCGGATCCAGCGGGTGGACAGCACTAACACGCTGCGTATTCTGCACCGTCACGAGAGTCAGGACGCTCATCCCGTAGACTCCGAACTGGTGGAATGTCTTCAGGTCTGCCTGGATCCCGGCCCCTCCTGAGGGATCCGACCCTGCAATGGTCAAAGCGACGCTCACCATCTCACCTGTCCAGTCGGAACGTGCGAATCAATCATTCGATTCGGGTGTGCCGGGACGGGGCGCGATTCTATTTGTCGTCAGCAACCACGCGCTGACGCGCGTGGCTGCGTACTTCCGGCACTTCGCGTCTGCCCTTTCCCGCCGTCGACTGAGGTAGTACCTGCTTCACCTCGGAATCACCGGCAGTACCCCGTGCGACGGATGGGCCTGGCCGTGAATAATCGGATTCGTTGCACGCCGCGTCATGAATCTCTCCTGGCAACCTGAAACTCTGCTGTGTCCTCATGATACCTGCTCCGGCAGTGTCAGCGCACAGGTATTATTGATTCGGCCGTTCCGCTATAATGGCGGAGCCGCGATTTCGTGCCGCTCGCCGGAGACTCGGTGTCCCGGATGAACAAAGGAGGATTTCCAGATGAATACCCTGAACCGCCGCAAGTTCTTGAAGAACGCAGGGACAGTCGCCGCTGCAGCGGCATCCGCGCCTCTGGTCAAGCCGTCCTGGTCGCAGACCAGCCCCAACGATACGATCCACATCGCCGTCATGGGCGTCCGGGGCCGTGGAACCAGCCATTACACGGAGTTTGCCAAGTTACCGAATGTCGAGGTTACTTACCTCTGCGACATCGACGAGAGAGTCTTTCCGCCGCACCTGGCCGAGATGGAGAAACTGTCGCCCCGGAAGCCCAAGACCGGGGTCGACATCCGGAAGATTCTGGACGACAAGGACGTAGACGCAATCTCGGTTGCGGCGCCGGACCACTGGCATGCGCTGGCGACCGTCTGGGCCTGCCAGGCGGGCAAGGATGTCTACGTCGAAAAACCTACGTCCCACAACATCTGGGAGGGGCGCCAGGCAGTCGAGGCCGCGCGGAAGTACAACCGGGTCGTCCAGGCGGGGATGCAAAACCGCAGCAACAGGAGTGTCAGGGCCGCGATCCAGTTCCTTCACGAGGGCGGCATCGGCGACGTTTACATGGCCAAGGGCCTTTGCTTCAAGCCCCGGGAGAGCATCGGCAGAAAGCCCAACAGTCCGATCCCGGAAGGAGTGCACTACGACCTGTGGCTGGGCCCCGCGCCATACCGACCCTTCAACGAAAACCGGTTTCACTACAACTGGCACTGGTTCTGGGATTACGGCTGTGCCGATCTCGGCAACCAGGGCCCACACCAGATGGACATCGCGCGCTGGGGGATGGATATATACGATTATCCCGTCAGGATCCACTGTGCCGGCGGCTACTTTTTGTTTGACTCCGACCAGGAAACCCCCAACACGCAGATGGCGACCCTGGAGTTCGCCGACGGCAGGATCATCGAATTCGAGGTCCGGGGCCTGTATACAAATGCCGAAGACGGAATCACCATCGGGAATCTCTTCTTTGGCTCCAAGGGCTGGATGCACCTCAATGGATCGACGTGGAAAACGTACTTCGGGCGGAAGGACGAACCCGGTCCCTCCATGGATTCCTCGGAAGACGCTGCCGATCCTGCGAACCTGCGCGGGACAGGAGACTCCCCGCACTTCAAGAATTTCATCGATGCGATGCGTTCCCGGAGAGTGGAAGATCTGGCGGCGGACATCGAGGAGGGCCAGCGCTCGACCGCCTTGTGCCATCTCTCGAACATCGCCTACAGGCTCGGACGGCAGCTCCAGTTCGATCCCAATACGGAGAGGTTCGTCAGCGACGCGCAGGCCGACCTGTACCTGTCGCGCCGCTATCGCGCCCCCTATGCGGTTCCTGAAAAGGTATGACCGGGTGACCGCAAGAGAATGACGCATCGAATCTGGTGACCTTTTCGTGCCCTGCGTTTGCGTCATCCGAGCATTGCGGTTCGTTGTTCAACAACTTCAAACGGAACCGCGGGACCGTTGTCACGACGTTCCGGGTTGCCACTGGAAATCACCATGAAGAAGATACTGGTGCTGGGTGCCGGGAAGATCGGTTCGCTGATATCCTGCCTTCTGGCTGAATCCGGCGACTACACCGTCTATCTCGCCGACATTGACCCAAGCGTGATCCAGCGGGCGAAAAGAGACCTCCCCCACCCGCGCCTGCACCCCATGGTGCTCAACGTGACGGAGCGGGAGAAGTTGAGCCGATGGGTGAAGGATGCCGGCCCGAGGGCAATTGCCTCGGCGCTGCCTCACTATTGCAGTGCGCTCGTGGCAGAAGTGGCGAGGGAATTCGAAATCCACTATTTCGACCTGACTGAGGATGTGGAGGTAACCCGGACGGTCAAGCGCGTGAGCCAGGGAGCGCACGCGGCGTTTGTCTCTCAGTGCGGTCTTGCGCCCGGGTACATCAGCATCGTTGCCAACGAGCTCATGAGTCACTTCGAAGAGCTTGACACGGTCAAGCTGCGCGTCGGCGCACTTCCTGTCCACCCGAGCAACGTGCTGAAGTATTCGCTCACCTGGTCAACCGATGGTCTGATCAACGAATACGGAAATGTCTGTAACGGCATCGAGAACGGCAAGATGACGGCCCTTCTGCCTCTTGAGGGGTACGAGACAATCGAGGTGGATGGATTGCTCTACGAGGCCTTCAACACGTCGGGAGGGTTGGGCACGCTGGCCGACACCTACGACGGCAGGGTCCGTACCATGAACTACAAGACTCTCAGGTACCCCGGACACTGCGAGAAGATTCATTTCCTCATGCAGGACCTCAAGCTGGGCCACGACCGTGACACGCTCAAGCGAATCCTCGAGAACGCAATTCCGCAGACGCGACAGGACGTGGTGTTGATCTATGTCTCTGTAAGCGGAACGCAGAAAGGACACCTGTTCGAAGAGAACTATGTCAAGAAGGTTTACCCGCAGACGATCGCCGGCTCCCTCTGGTCCGCCATCCAGGTGACAACAGCGGCCGGGCTCTGCGCCGTTCTCGACCTGGTGCTGAAGGACCCCGCGCCTCGTGGGGGGTTCATCACGCAGGAGAGTTTCGCCTTGAAGGCGTTCCTGGAAAATCGCTTCGGGCAGTACTACAAGTGAAACCGGCAGCCTTGAATGCCGGATCCCGGGGGGCCGCGCCCGAGGAGGAGCTCGGAGACACGCTCGCGGCGGCCAAACGTTATGTTGCCTTCCCTGAAGCGGGCTTCCGCGCAGCCTGCGCCTGGCTGCGAGCCCGCATAGTTCGAAACCGCAATCCGGAGCCTCGCGACTCCGAGTTTCATGCCGGCGCAGCGCCGAGCCCGGGCCCGGTCAGCGTGCCGGTTCTGAGCAGTCCGTCGGTGACCTTGAAGATTCCCGGGAACCGTTTCTCCCACGGTTGGTTTGCCGCTGGGACATACTGTCGGGCATTCGCCTCGATGGCATGCACGGTGGGAACGTGTGCAGCCAATCCCGCCGACTGGATAAGGGAAGCGCCGGGGCACGTCAGGTCCTGCACGCACAGGAACATGTTGAATTTCTGGGCGGCGGCCGCCATCAGCAGCGCCTGGCTTTGACCCTTGCAGGCCTTCAGAGCCGCTCCCGTGTAGCCCATCTCGCGGGCCATCACAAGACTCTCCAGGTCGGTCAGCGATTCATCGATTACAACCGGCTTCAGCCTGGCCGCCTGATGGACTACCTGGTGCCGGTTTGCGCGGAGGTCTCGAGCCGTCGGCTGCTCGATGTATTGGATGCGCGCGAAGCAAGGCGGAGCCTTTTCCCCGACCTGATGCAGAAAATCGAGCAGATAGTCCACGTTGGCGCACTTCTCATTGAAATCGAGCGAGTAATACCAGCGCTGCACATGGCGCTCCGCCTGCACGTCCGCACTCACGCGGTCCACGGTCAGAACCCGCTCGACGTCCCACTTGATGTCTTCGCCGTTCAGTTTGATCTTGATGTGGGTAAGGCCATTGTAGCGAATCCACTCGGGCAGAGTCTCGGGGAGTCCGTCATTGATGCGATGACTGATGTCTGAATCCACGAGAGGGTCGACAGCGCCCACGAGATGGTAGAGTGGCAGTGACGGCCGGGGCGTCCGCCTGATGTACCTGTCCAGGTATTGCCCGCTGAATTCGGGGCCGAGATACTTCGACAGGTCATGCGCCATGAAATCCCGGCCATATGTCCTGTAGCAGCTCAGGCCGTAGAACTTGCCGTAGGCGTCGTGCAGGGCGGCGTCGAAAGGACTCGCCGTGACCAGGACACAGAGCTTGGGAATCGGTTCCACCAGCTCGCGCGATGCGGCAACTTCCGGCGCAGTCTTCAGGTATTCCGGCTCAAGGGCCGCATTGATGTCGATCGGATGTCCTGCCTCCTTGAAGCCGGCCGTGATCCGTTCGATTCTCCCCGCCAGCTCCTTCATGGCCCCGAGTGTGACGTCGTAGGACATTCGCTTCGTGGGGAATGCCCACACATTGCCCATGGGCATGGATCCGAATCCGGAAGCTGAACGCCCGCCGGCGCCTTCCACCACGCACCTCACGTTGAGCAGCGTGGCCCGGTCCAGCACCGTCCCGCCGAACTTGATGGGGGTCCGATAAAGGTAATCCTCGTACTTGTGCGTGATCTCCTTGATCCGGATCCCCCCGTGCGTGCGGGCGTGGGCCCTGGCAGATACTATGGGCACTGCCATCGAGCATACAAACGATCGGCGAGTCACTCTGCGCATACTCTTTTCTCCTGTGCGACGTCGGGATCAGCGCCGGGGCCGTCATCGCCGTCGGAACCCGGTGGACATCCTGCCTCGTCCGGATTACACATTTAACCACCCGCCTCTGACGGCATCAAGTTACGCCCCGAGCATTTCGGAATTGCGGCGCGTATAATCCCGGACATGAACGGCAGGGAACGGATGGCGCGTGCGATGCGGCTCGAGGCGGCGGACAGGGTTCCTGTTATGTGCCAGCTGGCGCTTGGCCATTACTTCCTGAACTGCGGGATCCCGGAGATCGAAATCTGGCATTCGACCGCCGGGTTTGGCGAGGCTCTGATCCAGTTGCAGCGCCGATATCGCTTTGACGGCATCCTGGTCAACCTGCCCGGGCGCGATCCCGACTGGCGTTCCTGCGTGAAGCATGTCGAAGCGAGAGCCGCCGACAAAGTCATACACTGGTGCAACGGCTGTTACACCGTGTGCCCGCCGGACGACAACCCTCATGTGTATCGGGCCGACGGAACGCGAAATTCGGTCGCGTTCGAGGAGGTCGATCCGGATGTGCTTTGTTATGTCGAGCCGCACGATCTGAGCGGGCCCGACTATCCGTTCAGCTGGGGGTTCTCGGGAGTTTTCGCCGGGCGCGAAAGTTTCTTCCCGCCCTGGCAGTTCGACACGATCGATTACGTGGTGGGGCGGGTTGGGCACGATGTCTCGGTGCACGGAGAGGTCTTCTCGCCGTTCAGCCAGCTGCTCGAGCTCATCGGTTATACGAGCGCGCTGCTGGCACTGGCTGACGATCCCGGGAAGGTCGAGGCTTGCCTCAGTTCGCTCGCCGAAGGAGCCATCGCGCTCGGATGCGGCCAGGCTGCACACGGCGTCCATGCGATCCTCATTTCCTCTGCCTTTGCCGGCGCCGGCTTCATCTCGAGGGAACACTATCGCAGGTTCGTGCTGCCGTTTGAAAAGAAGGTTGTCGAAGGGATCCGGGCCGTCTTCGACATCCCGATTTATACTCACACCTGCGGGAGCATCGGCGATCGACTCGAGCTGATGGAGGCGACCGGGACCGGCGGCATCGACACGTTGGACCCGCCGCCGCTCGGGAACGTGGAGCTGCGGGACGCCAAGTCCCGGATCGGAAGCAGACTCTTCATTAAAGGGAATATAGATCCTGTCCACGTCCTGCTCGAGGGAACCCCGGATAAAGTGCATGCGGCGGCGCGCAGTTGCATTGAGACGGCAGCAGAAGGTGGCGGTTATATCCTGAGCTCTGCCTGCTCGGTTCCGCCGCACACGCCGCCCGAGAATCTCGAGATCCTCGTCGGCGCGGCCGAGAGCCGCCATCAGTGAGGGGCGATCCAGCCTTACAGACCGGACCTGCTGTGCACTATAATGCGGCCGGCGGAGAATCATCATGAGAAAGCCTGTCGGAAGTGCCTTACACAGCGGATTGCTGCTGGCGGACGGAGCGATCGGGACCGAACTGCAGCGGTGCGGCCTCGAACCGGGCGCTTGCGCCGAGGCGTGGAACATCCTGCATCCGGACAGGGTGGAGGAAGTCCACCGTGCCTATGTGGACGCGGGGGCTCGTTTTCTCACGACGAACAGCTTCCGCGGCACGCGCCTTGCGCTTGCCGGGTTCGGGCTGGGAGATCGGGTCGCGGAGGTCAATCGCCGCGCGGCCGAACTGGCGCGGAGGGCTGCGGGCGATAAGGCATGGGTTCTGGGCAGCATCGGACCGTTTGGCGGGTTCCTGGAACCGCTCGGTGACACTTCTCAGGAGGAACTGCACGCCTGGTTCCTGGAGCAGGCCACGGCGCTGCTGGAAGGCGGCGCGGATGGGATTGTCCTGGAAACGATGGCCGCAAGAGAGGAAGTCGCGGTGGGGATCCGGGCAGCCCGGGCAGCCGGTGCCGCTCTGATCGCGGCCATGATGACATTCGAAAAAGGGAGGGGGAGTTGCCGCACAATGATGGGAGTCACTCCCGGCGACGCGGCGAAGTTCATGGCAGATGAAGGAGCGGACGTGGTGGGCAGCAATTGCGGCACAGGTCTATCCATGCCCGACTATGCCGCAATTGTGGCAGGCTTCCGATCCGCCACCGACAAGCCGGTACTGATCCGCCCCAACGCGGGATCGCCGGTGCTGGAGGGCGACAGGATCTTTTACCGCCAGGCGCCCGCGGCCATGGCCGCGGAGGTAATGTCGCTGGCTGATGCCGGCGCGAACATCATCGGCGGCTGCTGCGGCACCACGCCGGAACACATCCGGGAATTTGCAGTCGCGCTGAACAGAGGCGTGATCCGCAGGTCATGAGTCGGCGGAGGCGACAGCCATTCCGAGCTCGCCTTCACCCGCTTCAGGTGGAGGAGTGCGAGATCTTCATTGCACCTGCAGAGACAGATCTAGGGTTTGCCCAAAAGGTGCAGGAGGCCCAGCGACATCGACGGGATGTAAGTCACAAGCAGGACACCTATCCCCAGGATGATCAGGAACGGGACCACGTGACGGTAGAGTTGGGTGAGCGGCTTGCCGAACCGTGAGGATGAAAGGAACAGGTTCAGGCCGACCGGCGGGAAGAGGAAACCGAGCTCGAGGTTCGCCAGGAAAATGACGCCCAGGTGAACAGGATTGACCTCGAACGCGGTGCCCATCGGAACGATCAGCGGTGCGAGGATCACGATCGCTGCATAGATTTCCACTACGCTGCCCACCACCAGCAGGAATACGTTGAGAGCCAGCAGGAACATTGCCTGCGAATGAATGTGCAACTGCACCCACTCGAGCATCTGGTCCGGTATCTGGGCATCAACGAGGTAGTTCGTCAGTCCCATGGCTATGCTGAGCAGGATCAGCACCGCTCCCATCAGCCCCGCGGCCTTCAGGAGGACCTCCGGAAGCGTCTTGAAGATGTGGAGATCGCGCGTAATAAAGCACTCGACGACGACGGCATAGGCAAGGGCGGCGGCCGCCGTCTCGAGCATGGTCAGGAAGCCGCTTGCGAACAGGCCTATGATGACAAACGGCAACGCCAGTTCCCACTTTGCTTTCCAGGTCGCAACGACTGCTTCGCGCCAGGAGAACGGCTGCCTGCCCCGCGCGACGTGACGGCCGACGATGATCCCGTAGATGGCTGTCAGGACGACGAGCAACAGACCCGGCAGCAACCCGGCGATATAGAGCTGGTCGAGCGGTACGACCTGTTCGCGCGAACTGGCGACCACCGAGTAGAGCACGACAGGCAGACTGGGCGGAAAGAGCAGGCCCAGTGAGCCCGCTGCCGTAACAAGCCCGAGCGAGAAGCTCTCGGAATAACCGTCTTTTCGGAGAACCGGGTAGACCAGACCGCCCAGCGCGATGATGGTCACCCCCGAGCCGCCGGTGAACGTGGTAAACAGCGCACACACTGCTGCCACCATCACCGCGATCCCTCCCGGCATCCAGCCGAATATCGCGCGGAAGGCACGCACCAGGCGCTCTGCCGCAGCGCTCTCTGCCAGTACGTAGCCGGCCGCCGTCAGCAGCGGTATCGCGGGGAGGGTTGGGGACGCAATAAGGTCGTAGACCCTGCGGGTGACCGCAGAAACGGGGCTGCCCTCGGTGAAAAACAGGACGGCGGCAATTCCTCCCATCGCCACAAATACAGGTGCGCCGAGAAAGGCGGAGGCCAGAACGACCAGCGCGAGAGGCCAGAGGTGTGCGGCCGACTCCGGCGGCACGAGGCCGATGGCGAACGCGGCCGGAATAGCAAGCAACGCGATCACGCGGCCGGGGAAGCGATCCGAGGCTTTCCAGGCGAATACCAGCGCCATTGCTCCCAGGGCAAACGGCATGATCGCTTCTGACACCCATTCAGGCAACCCGATCGGCAGGATCTCCGGCTCAGGCAGGTTACGGTGGACCCGGACTATGTCGAGAGCGCCCTTGGCAAGAACGGCAACTACTGCTGCCGCGACCGAGCCGCCAATCAGGCGGGAGATCTGGCGGGCCCGCCCTTCACCGAAGAACTCGGCCGTAGACAGCTTCAGGTGGCTGGCCTGAACGGCCGCAGCGAGGCCTCCGACGAAAGCGAGCCACAGAGTCAGTTGCTTGACGTACTCATCCTTGCCGGGAACGTGAAAACCGCCCAGCGGCCTGCCGAAGGCGTCAATCAGCAGCAGGACCGTCGTGAGTGCCAACGTGGCCATCAGCACTGCCTGCTCGGTGCGTCTGCAGAGCGATCCCAGAAAGCCAGTGTCGCCCGTGGGGGACGCGCTCGCCGTATCGGTCATGGGACGCTCCGCTATCTCTTCGGTTCCTGCCCTGTGTGCTGCTTCCGGTATTCGTCGCGGGCCTTCATGGCCTCGTCAAACGCTTCTGCAGGGACGAAATCGCCGCGGATCTTTCCGTAGGCACTCTCGGCGGTCTTTCGCCATAGTTCCTTCGTCCTTGCGTCTACCGGCACGACCGTCAGCCCCGCGCTCTTCATTGCAGTCACGTCCGCCTCGCCGCTCCGGCGGATGTCGGCCTGGAGTTTGACGCCCGCCTCATCCATCGCCTTTAGCAGTGCCGGCTTGACTTCGGCCGGGACCCTGGCCCATGTATCCTTCTTGATTACCGTTGCGCCGAGGAGCAGCGCCCAGTTCAGGTCGGTCATGTATTTCGCCTTCTCGTAGTAGCGGCCGATCTGGGCGACCTGAGGCGAGAGGCCGCACGCTTCGAAGAGCCCGGTTGAGAGACCCGCCGGCAGATCAGCGGACGAGGCCGGCCGAGGGTTGAAACCGGCGATCTTCCAAATCTCCAGCGACTTCGGATCCCCGTTCCATTGAAACAGTTTCAATTTCCTCAAATCGTCGGGCGTTGCAACGGGCTTGGTCGTGAGGAAATGGATCCATCCCGCATCGACCCAGTTGAGGACCACGAAACCGTTCGCCTCGATCGAGGCCTCGAGGCGTGGACGCAGCTTTGCGAGTACGGCGTACACCTCGTCGTACGAGTCGTAGGCCATCGGGATGCTCAGAGCGTAGACCGACCTCTCGATCTCAGCCAGCCCGACGGAGGTCAATAGCGCCCCCTGAAGTTCACCGAGCCGCATGGCCTGCACGACTTCCGGATCGTCTCCCTTCGTACCTCCACCGTACAGAATGACCCTTACCCTACCGCCCGACAGCATGTTCCACTTGTTCGCCACCTCCTTCAACACGAGAAACCAGGATGAGTTGGTGGGCACGAGCGTAGCCATTTTGATGGTGATCACCTGTGCGCTCAATGGGGATGGCATCAGGCACAAGGCGGCACAGAAGACGCACAAAACAATCCATCGTATGAAGCGATGATGGCATTCAACATTTCTGTCAATCATGATCGAGTATCTCCAGGCTTCCGCTCAGAAAAGCACGTCGACTCGCGACAGCAGCCACTTGGCCCGCCGCTGACTAAGCACGTTGGCCAGTCTCTGTTCGGGCGGCGCCTTCTCGACGTCGAATTGGAGGGCCTCGTTGAGTAGCGCCTCGAACTCGGCCTTCTTCTGCTCCCGGATCAGCACTGCCTCGGCGTAAGTCAGAAGCGGCGACAAGCGCTTCCCGGCGGAAAGCTCCCTTGCCCGGCGGTAGTGTTCGTTTGCCTTTTCGATCGATCCGCCGGCCGATTCGTGGGCGGCCTCCCAGGAAATGAAGAAATCGTGCACCGTTCCCAGTTCCCAGCTCTCGTCGAGAGCAAGGGCTCGTGCCATCATTTTCTCGATGAGCGTCTGGTTCACCGACAACTGCGAGTCCGCCACGTCGAGGGCGAAAGCGGCAGCCCACGCTCCCGCCGTGTAATAAAGCAAAGGCACCTGTTTCTTCGTCGTCTTCGCGAGCGCCTCATCCTGATTCGCGCGGAGCCTGTCGGCGAACCCTGGGAACTGTATCTCCAGGTCCCGCATGCCGTAGCCCACGGCCCGCAGGTACAGCTTCTTGGCGCGCGCCCGCATTTCGGTGGCGCGAGCGAGGTCCTGGTCCTCGATGTAGTCGGCCGGCTGCTGCACGAAGGCATACGCGTACTGCGTGAACCCGCTGCACGCCGCGAGCAGCAGACCTTTGTGCCTGGGGGACTCGGCGAGCAGAGCCTCGAGCGTCTTGAGCGCGAATGGTACTGCGGCGGCCACCAGCTCCGGATCGTCGTCGGATGCAAACGTCGATCCGGAGTCCGCAAGGGCCTTGCCGGCAACGTTGACGGCTACCTTCCTGATCGAGCATCCGGACAACATGAGCGCGAGGCCCGCGACACCGAGCAGGACGATCCCCGCGACCCGATCTTTCGATACGCGACCCTCCGTCATGTGACCGGTCCCTCGTCGAACCCGTCCAGCAACAGGGTCAGGCACTGAGGGGGCGACGGGAATCCGCACGGCCGTGTCACCCTGACCTCTTTACGGCCTGAATGGCCTCGGGGTTCATTCGGCCATTATACTTGTTATTCGCGCTTCATCTCACCTGATCGTCATGGCTGGACGCAGTTGAGGGAGGCGATGTGCCGGTCCTACGCCCGGGGGCGGGCAGATCGAGTGCCGGGATTTGACAGCCTGGCGTGGATCCAGAAGATGAGCCGCAGGCCGAGCAGGATGCCGAGAACCGCTGCGTAGATCGCCGGCTTGCGGACGTCTGCCTTCACCTTCCACCAGAAGTGGATGACGGCAGAGGCGCCGCTGACATAGATCAGACGGTGCAGAAGTTGCCATCGTTTTCCGCCCATCCAACGGATCGCCCCTGCTGTTGATGTGGCGGCCAGCGGAATCAGGAGCAGGAATGCCAGGAATCCCGCCGTGATGAACGGCCGCTTGGCAACATCCTTGACCATGTCCCGAACATCGAAGAACTTGTCCAACCAGATATAGGTGATGAAATGAAGCACCCCATAGAAGAAGGCAAACAGCCCGACCAGGCGGCGGAACCTGATCAGCCATGATTGTCCGCTGAGGCGACGCAGAGGGGTGATTGCCAGTGTGGCGAGCAGAAATACCAGCGTCCAGGTTCCGGTCGAGAGAGTGATGAACTCAATTGGATTGGCTCCGAGGCCGCCGGTCAGCCCCTTCCAGCCAAGCCGTAGCAGTGGAGTGAGGCAGGCCACCCAAACGAATACCTTTATGACCGCGATCCTTTTCCGGGTCATGGGGGTTAGTAGTATTTGCGCAGATCCATGCCGGCATAGAGCCCGGCGACCTGGTCGGCGTACCCGTTGAACATGAGCGTCTTGCGCTTGAAGAACTCTCCGATGCGCCTTTCCCTGGCCTGACTCCACCGGGGATGGTCGACTTCCGGGTTTACATTAGAATAGAAGCCGTATTCGTCCGGCGCCGCCAGGTTCCAGCTGGTCGGCGGCTGCTTTTCGACGAAGCGGATCCTGACGATAGACTTGATGCTCTTGTACCCGTATTTCCAGGGCACGATCAGGCGGATCGGCGCGCCGTTCTGGTTCAACAGCGTCTCGCCGTAGAGCCCGACCGCCAGGAGGGTCAACGGATGCATCGCCTCGTCCATCCTGAGTCCTTCGACATAAGGCCAGCGGAGGATCGAGCGATTCTGCCCCGGCATCTGCTTCGGATCGTGGAGCGTCTGGAAGGCAATATATTTCGCCTTTGAGGCCGGCTCGACCGCCTTGATCACCGATGCAAGCGGGATCCCGATCCAGGGAATCACCATCGACCACGCCTCGACACAACGCAACCGGTAGACACGTTCCTCCAAAGAAGGATGCATCTTGAGGATGCTCGCGACGTCGTAGAGCCGTTCCTTCTTTACCTCGCCTTCAATCGAGACCGTCCAGGGGACGGTGCGGAGCGTGCCGGCGTTCTTGGACGGATCCCCCTTCTCGCTCCCGAATTCGTAAAAGTTGTTGTAGGTCGTAATGTCCTTGAGTGGTGTTAGTTCTTCGCCCTGGGTGCTGAGGTCGCTTTTCCTGAACTGCAGCCGCTCGCCCGCCTGGGGAAGGCTTGCTCCCAGGGCGGGCAGAGAACCCGGCTCGCAGCCAGGACGGCGCCCGTCACGGCGGCTTCCTTCATGAACGTGCGGCGGTTCAGATAGATCTCCTTTGGGGTGATCTCTGAAGATCGAACGTCGGAGGGTCTCTTAATCAGCATGGGCATTTCTCCTTACTTGAATCATAAGCCCGCGTCAGTCTTCACCGCGGGAAGCGATGATGCTCTCGAGGCTCGCAAGCAGTTCGTCCGCTCTCCGCCTGTCCTCGTCTGCCGCCTTCTCCTTTGACTTGTTCAACGCCTCTACCGCTGAACGGAGGTCGCCGTCGATGGCGTATACAAGGCCGAGGTTAAAGAAGAGATGAGAGCAACCGGGCTCTATCCTGGCGGCTATTTCGTAGTGGAGCCTGGCCAGGCGCAGGTCGCGGGATTCAAAGTAAAGATTGCCCAGATTGAAGTGCGATTCGAAGTGCCGGGCATCGTGGCGCAACGCACGGGTGAAGCAGTCGAATGCCCGGGGTGCATTCCCCGCCTCGAATTCGAGAATGCCCAGGTTGCAGAAGGCATCCGTGACCGACTCCCCCTCGGAGATCGCCTTCTCGTAGCATTCCCGCGCTCTCGGGTCACCACGCTCGTGGAGCAGCAGTGCTTCGGAAAAGGGGCTGAGCTTGACGGGAATCTGTATGACCTGGCCCGAGGGCGGCGGAAACAGGTTCAATTGTCCGCGAAGTTCCGAATCGATCTGGCTGACGGACAGTCCCTGGCTGCGAAGTTCACGCACCCGCCTGAACCGTCGCAAGCCCTGCAGGTCGAAACGGACTTCGTGGCTATCGGGGGACGGGATGCAGGAGATCAGCCCCTCGCGCGCCCAGCGGCGGATATAGTGCTCGCTGATACCGAACCGCCGGCTGATATCGCGCACCGAATAAGTCGACCGTATGCGTTCGAAGTCGAGCTTCGAAGGGGTGACACCTGGGAACTGGACTACATTGCCCATGTACTCTCGCCTTCTCCGTTCACAATAATCTCATATATTGCCTCTTAGAGACAGGCTGTCAGCACCGGATTCCCGCTTCGCTGATCGGGGTCGGACCGCGGCAAGACCTGTTGATTCAGTCAGATGTGGATATATTCATTCCCAAAAGAGGCCTCAGGACGGATTTCCGGGCCCATTCTTAGCGTACAAGGAATCCCTTGTTTCCATTGAGGTGGTCTGAGCCTCTGTGGTGATGAGAGCAGCTACCAGCATCCCCAGCATGCCGGCGCATTGCGTTGGGAAGACCAGCACTGGGCTCAGATCGTCAGAGGCACTCTCGCGCTGAGGCTCAGCCTTTGGACTTTGCTTTCCCTTTTTCTACTTCCGGTGGGACACTGGCGACGGTCCCCCTCAATTCCTTAAGGACGGAGACGGAAAGCGTCGTGAAATCCGGGATGATGAGGGCGGTTCGATAGGCCTCCAACTCCGACGCACGATGGGTCGTCGACAGGGCGATGCAGAGGCAACCCGCACGGGAAGCGGCCTCGATCCCTGCACTGGAGTCCTCGAAGACGACACATTGTTCGGTGGGCAGGCCGATACGCCTGGCGGCCAGCAGAAATATGTCCGGATGGGGTTTGCTCCGGGAGACATCATCTCCGGTGATGACCGCGTCGAAATACTGCCTGATGTTCAATCCGTCCAGCACCAGGTTGGCGTTTTCGTGCGGGCCGCTCGTGGCTACCGCGCTTCTCATGCCGGCTTCCTTCAGAACAGCGAGCAGCATGGGCAGGCCGGGCACCGGCGTGAGTTCCGGCGCCATGAGTGCGCGATATATGTCCTCCTTGCGCGTTGCGTAGAGGAGGATCACATCGCGCGAGAGCGGCGAGCCGAAGAGCGAGCGAATCATCTCGTCGTTGCGCCGGCCGAACACGCGGCGGACGGATTCCGGGGTGAGGTTCCTCCCGTGCTCCCTTCCCAGCTGCTGCCAGGCACGGATGTGGTACTCGAGGTTGTTTACCAGCACCCCGTCCATGTCGAAAATCGCGCCCTGGATCATAGCGACAGCATAGCAGGAGAAGGCTCGGGCACATAACCCCGCGAGAGATTTTCTCGAAGCAAGCGAGCAGGCATTCAGAATACCAGCGCTCGTAGGGTATCCTTTGCCTTCCGGGGAGGGCGTCGTGGGCAAACTGACAGACAGAGTGGCGATCATTACGGGCGGGACGAGAGGCATGGGCAGCGCCATCGCTGAACTGTTCGCAGGCGAAGGAGCGAGCGTGATCATCGGGGGACGCGATGCAGCCCGAGGCGCTGCCGTGGTAGATCGGGTACGCGCTCGAGGGGGGAAGGCGGAATTTGTCGCGGGAGACATCGCTGCGCCCGAGGCCAGTGAGGCCCTCGTCGCCTTTGCAGCGGAGCGCTTCGGTGGGGTCGATATCCTCGTGCCCAACGCGGGGCGCCTGGGCCTGGGCTCGGTCACCGGAACCTCCGTCGAATCATGGCGCGAGACGATGGCCACTAACCTCGACGCGGTTTTCTATCTGCTCAAAGCGGGAATCCCGGGAATGCTCGAGCGAGGCCGCGGTGCAGTCGTGGTCACCGGATCGATTGCCGCGTTCAAAGGCTTTCCCAATCACGCAGCATATTGCGCAAGCAAGGGGGCGCTCATAGCATTCGCACGGCAGGTCAGCGCCGATTATGCTCCCACAATTCGCGTCAACGTGATCTGTCCGGGTCCTGTCGACACACCCCTGATCTGGGATTCCGCCCGGGCATTCCCGGATCCCGCGTCAGCGGTAGCCGACGCCGCGGCCGCGACCCTGCTGAAAAGGCTCGGCACACCTGAGGAAGTGGCAAAGGCCGCTCTCTTCCTTGCGTCCGACGATTCAGCGTGGATCACCGGCGCAGTGCTCACTGTTGACGGTGGGAGGACAGTGGGATAGCAAGTGGGCTCGCGTCGCCGGTGTGCGATGACGCGGACGAGAGCGTGGTCACTCGGAGCCGTCCAAAAGGCGACGGACAGAATCGCTGCGCAGGAGGCGGTCTGCCTGCTCCTGGCCCCGGCGAAAGGTCCTCATGGCCACTTCGTTGTCGTAGCACAGGAATCCGGCTTCGATCGGGTGATCAGGGAAAATCACCAGCCACCGATTTTCTGCGACCGCCCGGGCAACCGATGGATATTGATTAAGCGCCCGCAACCTGAAACTCGTCTCCCAAAGCTGTGCGCCCGGATCACAGCAGAAGATGATGGTCTTCTCAGCTGCGACCCACCGGGCGAGGTCATGAAAGTACTGATTCTCCTCGAAGATCGCCATGGGCATCTTCATCGTGTACCCGCCATCGATGAAGACAGCACGGTGGTCGCCGGGATAGGACGTCGCAGCGGAACTCGCTCCGTGCGGATCCAGTTCTTCGTGATGAAGAGGTGCTCCCATTGCCAGGGGCACGAGGCAGGAAGCAAGGAGAACGCGGTGGTAGTTCCGCGGGGTCAGAGGACGGACGTACTCCGAATGCAGCTCGGCGGGCAGAGGGGTTGCGAATACGATCGGCTCTTCGACGTAGATCCGCGGAAGGTACTTCAGCGGCGTCGGTAGTTTTCGTGTAGCGGCCCTGAAAAAAAGGCGGTTCATGTCGGAAGCGCCGATCTCCCGTCCGTCCCGGCGCCTGATCCGTGACGTGAAGACGAGCAGCTTGCGGGAGTGGCCGGGGTCGAAGACGGCCGACGTCTCGCCCGCGGCCATCACATAGCGGATCGAAGCCATGAGGTGCAGCCGGAAGCGGCCCAGACCCCAGAAGCTCTTATCGCCGGCCGGCACACTGCGGGGATGAGGGATCTCCTCATCTCCCCATCGCGTCCAGCCCTTCATCACCGTGGCTTCCGTACCGGTAGCGACGTCAGCCGCTGCGTATCCGCCGGCAGATGCGCCCATACTGATGGATGGATAGGACCCGTTCAGTCGCGCCCAGCGCATGAATTGGTGGATGACACCGCCCTGCCACGCCCCGCGTCCAGCGCCGCCCGAATCGAGTATCCAGGAAAATGTCTCCGGTTTGGGCATCGGTACGCCGCAAGCCTGCGGTAGAGCGTTTCAGCGCGCTTTTCCTTGCGCGGCAACGGCGTCTATCGCCTTCTGGATGGCCTCAAGGTCTCCCAGGTAGAAATGTTTGATCGGGCGGAGATTCTCGTCAAGCTCATAGACGAGCGGGATGCCGGTCGGGATGTTGAGCTCGACGATTTCCTGGTCGGAGACGTTGTCGAGGTACTTCACCAGCGCCCTGAGGCTATTGCCGTGGGCTGATACAAGGACCCGCTGACCGGTCTTCACCATCGGTGCGATCGTGCTGTGCCAGTAAGGCAGCATGCGCGCAACCGTGTCCTTGAGAGACTCCGACCGCGGCAATTGCTCCGGGGCGAGGGAGGCATAGCGCCTGTCGAAGCGGGGATGGCGCGGGTCATCGAGGTCCAGCTGCGGCGGAGGAATGTCATAACTGCGGCGCCAGAGTTTCACTTGCGCCTCGCCATACTTGACGGCCATCTCAGACTTGTTCAGCCCCTGCAACGCGCCGTAGTGGCGCTCGTTCAGCTGATAAGCGTTGATGACGGGCAGCCACTCCAGGTCCATCTGCTCCATGACGAGCCAGAGTGTCTTTATCGCACGCTTGAGCACAGAGGTATATGCAATGTCGAACGTGTAGCCGTTTTCCCGCAGCACACGGCCGCCGTAGATGGCCTCCTGTCGGCCCTGTTCTGTAAGGTCGACGTCGGTCCAACCCGTGAAACGGTTTTCCAGATTCCAGGTGCTTTGCCCGTGCCGCACAAGTACCAGAGTGTAGGTCATAATCCTTTCCTGTCCCTCCCCGAAGCAATAGATGACAATTCCGCCAAGAGCCTACCATGTTCGGCCGCAAATTTCCGCTGTCTCGCAGGTCTCGGCGCTCCGTCGGCGTGGAGCTGGTCCCGGTTCGGATGTGATTCAGCGGAATGCGGGCAGGGCGCTAGATTGACTCAACCAGGGTGCGGTCTGTCTGGTGGTGCCGGAGCAGCTCCGCACGGATGAGTTTGCTCAGGTACACCTTGGACTCGCCGTTGTCCTGGTGAAACGGCTGGAATCGGACAACGTTGAAGCGCAGGTGGTCCAGGGTCGCCCGCATGGTATAGAACTTGTTCTTCGTCTTGACGACAAGCTCCTGGTACCCGTTTGCCAGGGCCCACTCCTCCTGCTGCTCCGTCAGGGCACGATAGTGGCCCCGTCCACGCCAGGGCTGCCTGGTGCCCCCGAGCCAGCTGTAGAAGATTTTGCGCCCCTCCAGGTCGATACTCCCGCGCAGCTGTTCGACAAGGTCGGCCAGGTCAGGATCCGTTTCAGAAGCCCTCAATTCGTGCCCGACCTTGAAAGCCACAGGTATGAGTTGATGTTCACCGTCCGGCGAGGCTGCCAGTGCCATCAGGATGAGGTGCTCCCGTCCGGATAGCCGGTCGACGATTTCCTCCGAGGTCTTCTTCTCTCTGAACTCGTCAAAGTACTCCTCGATGTACTGTATTTCGAGTGCCCCTTGTTCCAGCCTGAACTGGCGGATCAGGTGTTTCATCGTCGGGTCCTCGCCTCGCTCACCCGGATGGCCGAACATCGCCATTTTCACTCCTCCAAGTCCGGCGCGCCACCGGTGCGGGCTATGTCCTCCTGCCTTATCCTGTCGACCTTGAATCGGGATGCAGCAGAGATCATCTTGCCAAACACATCGTCAAAATCGAATTCGGGCGCCCTGGCAAACCGGGTCGGATTTATCCTGGCGACCACGAATGCCCGCATGTAAGGGCTCTCTAATCCCCGCTCTTTCAGCCTGGCGACCACCTCGGAGACCGCCTCGTCGAGTTGCAGGATCAGCTGAGCACGCCGCTCGCGCTCGGCGAGTGCCTCCTTGAGCGGCAGGTCGAGGAAATCATCCACCCTGCGCAGAACCGGCTGATAGGCTCCGCCGCTGAACCTTGGGCGGCTCTCGTAGCAGACGCCGAGTGTAAGGAAGACCGGAGCCTCGAACTCGAAAGCGAAGTCGCTTTCGTTTTTGCCACTCTCTTCCGCCATGGCCTTCAGCATCCGTATTGTCTCGAGCGACTTCTCCCGCAGGTTGTGCGCCTTCTCGGTATTGAGGGCCAGGATCTTGAAGGCAATTTCGGGTTCGGGCACCAGGAGCGCCGTGATCGATCTTGCGCCGAGTTTCTTCATTGCCTGCAGCCTGTGATTGCCGTTCGGTGTCCAGTAAGCATTCTCGTGCCGGATGGCGACGATCGGGTCCAGATAGCTGCCTACCTTCTCGATCGCATTCATCAGCCGCTTCACATGAGTGTCCGACGCGTCGCGCTGGTAAGGCGTGGGCTCCACCCGATCGGTCGGCAGGACTGCCAGCAACAGGTCCCGCACGCCGAAAGGATCCTTGAAGTGTCCGATGACGGCGCCGCCATCTGCTTCGACAGCTGCGGCGAGATCATGCGCCGCCGCACCGGCCGGAGCCGCCGTCTCCTTCGGGGACAACCCCCTGGAGCCGGGTGCGGCCTTCTTCCTGCGAACGACCTTCTTCTTGCGGGGCATGGCACCTCCCTCGCGAGTGATTCTGCCAGGATAATATCCAATCGCATGCCCTTACGCCCGCTTTTTCGCGAGCAGGTCAAGAGAGTCCTTTGCGAACTCCGCACCTCTGTGGTTAATTTATGCGCATGCATGATTCGGGGAGTGATCTCGACGGGCTTATCGTGGGCGGAGGGATTTCCGGTCTTGCGGTGGCACACTGGCTGCGCCTGCACGAAAACCCTGGTTCGTGGCAGCTTTGGGAAGCCTCAGAGCGGGTGGGCGGCACCATCGGCACCGACCGCGAGCACGGATACTCCATCGACTGGGGTCCCAACGGTTTCCTCGACCGTGAGCCGCTGACGTTGAAGATGGTCGATGAACTAGGCCTGACATCGCGGCTGGAGCGTGCAGATGAGAAGAGTGAGAAGCGGTTTATTTTGAAAGGTGGCCGATTGCACCCGGTCCCGTTCTCGCCGCCCGCGATGCTGAAGACCGGGCTTCTCCGTCCGCGCGAGAAGCTGCGGCTCTTTGCGGAACCCTTCATACCCGCCCGGCGTGACGACGAAGATGAATCTGTATTCGACTTCGCGGCCAGGCGCATCGGGCGAGCTGCTGCAGCGACCTTCGTCGATCCCATGGTGTCGGGAGTATTCGGAGGTCTGGCCCGGGAACTCTCACTTCCATCATGCTTTCCGATCATGCGGGAGATGGAGCTGCGATACGGAAGCCTCGTGAAAGCACTCATTGCCCGGCGGCGGGAACGGAGCGCGCAGGTTGACGCCAGGCAGAAGAAGGCCGGCGGCCCCGCAGGCCCCGGTGGCTGGCTGACATCCTTCCAGACCGGCCTCGATGTCCTGGTCGAAGCGCTGCGTGAAGACCTGCAGCGGATCATCCGCACCGGACGTCCGGTTACAGAGATCTCGCGCCGCGATGGCATGTGGGAGGTGTACGACAACCTTGGAAACCGGGTACGGGCGAGACGCGTGGTGATTGCCTGTCCGACAGGCGCGGCCGCACGCATAACAAAGGAGTTGGACCCGAACCTGTCGGCGGCGTTCTCCGCGATTCCGTATGCTGCTATCGCCGTTGTCGCGAGCGGCCATCGGCGACAGGATATCGCGCATCCCCTCGATGGCTTCGGATTCCTGATTCCGCGCTCGGAAGGGCTGAGGACGCTCGGCTCAATCTGGACCTCGTCCATCTTCTCAGGCCGGGCACCGGAAGGGCACGTCCAGTTTCGCACAATGCTCGGTGGTGCGGGGGATCCTTCGGTGACAGGGATGTCGGGTGACGAGTTGTGGGCCACCGTGCAGCGGGAGATCGGCCCTCTGCTCGGCATCCGCGGCGCGCCGGCATTTCTGCGCATCTATCGCTGGCAGGAAGGCATCCCGCAATTCACGCTAGGGCACCGGGAGCGTCGACGCAGGATCGAGGAACTCGCAGCGCGCCACCAGGGGCTCCACGCAGTTGGAAATGCCTACTACGGTGTCGGGCTGAACGACTGCGTCAAAATGGCCCACGCCGTCGCCGGCAGAATTCAGGGCGCCTGCGCCTGAGCCGGCGGGTATATCCGAACCGCACCGGCGGCGAGTTTGCCCGCAGAGGAGGTTTCTCCATGGTCGAGGTCTTTCAACGCAGTTTCTCCGTCCGAACGAAGGGTAACTGTGACGTGTTGGACATCAGTGCCAGGGTGGAGTCCGTAGTCACTGAGAGCAAAGCCCGGAATGGAATCGTAAACGTCTCCAGCCGTGGATCGACGTCCGGCATCACGACCCTCGAGTTCGAGCCCGGTTGCGTCGCCGATCTGCGGCGCGCACTGGAGAAGATCGCGCCGGCAAACAGAGACTATGCGCACAACGCCCGGTGGGGAGACGAAAACGGATATTCCCATCTCCGCAGCGCGCTGGTGGGCACAGCCCGCTCATTTCCGCTGACCGGGGGGACTCTCCGGATCGGAGAATGGCAACAGATCGTGCTGTGTGATTTCGACGATCGCCCTCGTGACCGGGAAGTTACGGTGACCATCGTGGGGGAGTAAAGAACGATCGGCAAGATTGTGAGTGGGCGCGCTTTGCCGAAGCGCGCACTGTCCGCGCCGGCGGCGCGGACCCGCACTTCAGCCGCAGGAACATCGCATTTGAGCAGCCCGCGACTCAGTGATTTCTATCTCGCAAGTCCAGGCGGGCCAGGACTTCGTTGAGTTGCTCCCGGGCTTCGGTCGACACAACGCGGCAGATGCGGGAAGGCGGAACGACATCGTTGGGCAGCCTTCCCTCAACCAGCAGGATCCTGCTCTCTTCCTCCGCAATCCGGCAGAGCACCTCGGGCTCAGCATCTTCCACCCTGGCGTCAAGGCCGCGTTCAGAAAGCAGCCGGACCAGGCTGATCAGACTCCGGCCGGCAAGGAGCCGGGGAGTACGCAACGGCCTCTCGCGCAGTCGCTGGACGAGGGCTATGTCGAAGGACTCGAAGACGGGGTAGACGCTCAATCGATCTCCGTCGTGCAAGGCTTGCGAGAGTCCGACGGATGCGCCGTTGCAGAGCACCAGATCGACTTTGTCAATCGGTACGCCCAAAAGGTCGAGTTGTTCGGCGATGGTAGCACCTCGTGCGAACGAGACGGAAAAGGATCGCTTTCGCCGTTCCGCCGCGAGGTAATCGTTGAGTTCCTCGTAGAATCGCAGCTGGATCGCAGGCGCCATGCCCTAAAATATCCCCCAAACCAGGATCAAGGTACAGGGGAGGAGCGCATGAATATGTTCCGTTTGGACGGCAGGCTTGTGCTGGTCACCGGTGCCAGCAAGGGGATCGGGCTGGGAATCGCGACTGCCATGGCAGAGGCGGGTGCTGATCTCATTCTTGTCTCAAGGGGCGAATCGGAACTCGAGGGGGCAGCCGCACAGCTCAGATCGAGCGGCAGGTCGGTGGCCGTTGCTCCTTTCGATCTGCACCAGACGGATCAAATCCCCGCCTGGTACGGCGGTGTCGCCGGTCGATACGGCAGCCCCGACACGCTGGTCAACGCTGCCGGCGTTATGCATCGCGCACCCGCACACGAGTTGACGCTCGAGGATTGGCAGGACACGCTGGCGATAAACCTGACGGCTGTGTTCGTCCTGTCGCAGGCGTTCGCACGGGATTGCATCGCCTGCGGACAGGAGGGAAGGATCATCAATATTGCTTCGCTCATGACGGTGGCATCCCGCAGGACCACGGCTGCCTACACCGCCTCCAAGGGCGGGATTGGGCAACTTACCAAGGCCCTCGCCGTCGACTGGGCGGATCATGGGATCCACGTCAATGCCATCGCTCCCGGTTACATCGCCACCAAGCTGACCGAGCCGCTGTGGAGGGACGCGGAATTCGATGCATGGGTGACGAAACGGTGTCCTTTGGGCCGATGGGGCACGCCTGAAGACGTCGCCTGGCCGGCTGTGTTCCTCGCTTCGCCCGCTGCCGATTACATCACCGGCCAGACAATCTTCGTGGACGGCGGCTGGCTCGCCACGTTTTGATGAAACGACCGGCAGGGCCGGACAGTCGCAACGGGATCTTGCGGGGGGGGCCCGCTATCCTGCGACGTCTTGCTCAGATTCCGAATCCTCCGGTCAGAGTCGCCTTGGGGAGGAGGAGCCAGACCAGAATCAGGTTGACTATGAAGCCGATGATACAGACACCGATTGCCCTGGCCGTGCTCTGGTAATCCAGTGCCTGGCGGACCGCGATCACCATCGCGACCAGCATCCACAACCCGGCCAGGAAGGAGATCAGCAAACCGACAAACGGGAGGACGCCGAGGATCCTCACCACGCCCGGGGCGCTCGCAAAACCTGTGGTGCGGAGCAATTCGGGCACGTCGGACTTGGTCTGTGGCTCCGGAAGCAGCTTGGTGCCGATGAGCCAGATCAGAAAAGCCCACACCACCCAGCCGATGAGTGAAGCCACGCAGCCCCAGATCACTCCCGAGATTCCGCCAAAACCGAAGCTGCCGATGCCTGCGGCGATGCTGGAGATTGCTACCACTCCCAATGCCTGCCCAGTCGCGTCTTTGTCTGCCTCGACTTCCTCATAAATGCGGGCGTCGAGTTTGGCGGCGCCCAGCATCCGATCAGTAAAGCTCGCCATTTTTGCTCTCCTTTGAGGTTTGTCAGCTTTTTTATCACAGGGCGCCACGGCATTGGAAGCCGGATCGAAGCGGGTCCGCGCCGCCAGCGCAGACATGGGTCGGTCAGGGGAGGAGAGTACAGGTGGCACGCCGGGCAAGTCAACCGACGAACACTTCTTGTGCCACTTTGACGGTGTTGATGTGGATGGTGACAGTATCGTCGACCTTGCGGGCATATCCTCCGGCGAGCGTTACGGCAACGGGAATGCCTGACTTGCTCGCAGTCTCGAAGACGAGACGATCGCGCCGTTTCAGACCCTCCATAGTCAAAGCCAGCCCGCCGAGCTGGTCCTGCTCATACGGATCCGCACCTGCGAGATAGACAATCAGGTCAGGGCGGAATCCACCCAGGGCCGAAGCCAGCCCTTGACCCAGGCGAAGAAGGTACGCCTCGTCGTGGGTTCCATCCTCCAAGTGGATATCGATATCGGAGGGAGGCTTTATGTATGGATAGTTGTCGCGCTGGTGGATCGACAGTGTGAAAACGGACGGGTCCTGGCGAAAGATCTCCGCAGTGCCATTCCCATGGTGGACATCGCAGTCCACCGTCAGCGCACTGCGGATCATGCCGGAACGCTGAAGCGTCCGGATAGCGACTGCGACATCGTTGATAAGGCAGAATCCTTCGCCGTGGTCGGGGAAAGCGTGATGGAATCCGCCACACAGAGTCACGGCGCAAGCGTCCTGCAGCGCCTGGCGGCATGCGGCGATAGTTCCGCCGGCAGCAAGCCGGAACGCCTCGACAAGTGAAGCCGAGTAGGGCACTTCCATGCGCGCGATCTCTGCGCCGCTGAACCTTCCGCGTTTCAGCTTGTGCATATACTCAAGGGTATGGACGAGCGCGATCTCTTCGTCGAGCGCGCGATCCGGCTCAACAAAATCGGCCTCGACGCAGACGGCCTGCTCGACGAGGCGTTGTCTTGTCAGTCTGTACTTGGCGGCGGGGAAGACGTGTTCTCCGAGCGGCAGGCAATACTTGTCCGAATAGAAGATCCGAAATCCTGGCATTGCGGTCACCTGGGTCCCGCGACCTCCGGCTGGGGGACCGGGGGCGGCCCATCAGGGATAAATGGCCTGTAGATGACCCCCTTGGTCTTTTCCCTGAATTCCGCCTGGATGGCTGAGAGCGTCTCCGGGTCATCGAAGAGATCCACCGCGGTGGCCGCCAGGGTTTTGGCAGCGTACAACATCCCTTTGTGTCCGATCGACATCCCGCTGCTGGCGACCACGGGCCAGGCGTGCCATGGAACATCCTTCGGTGCCGTGGTTACGACGAACTGCAAGGTCGGCACTACCCAGCTTACGTCCCCGACGTCGGTCGAGCCCCCCGGGGGATCGGCGAGGGGCGCTTTCATCGGCCGGACACTGCCGTCCAGGCCTTTGGGCTCGACTCCCGCCGCTCTCTGCATCGCCTTGGCGATCTCCTGTTCCTCCCCTGTGAAGAGAACCGGACCGAGCCACTCGAGGTTCGCGTGGAGTAACTTCTGGCCGTGGAGGTTGACGAGTGTTTCATAATCCCCGGCCTGAATGGTCATTTTGGATTCCACGCCTGCGATCAAGGCCGCGCCCTCCGCTATGTGGCGCACCCGCTCGAGCACCTGTTCCACGCTGTCCCGTGTCGAATCGCGGACCCAGCACCATACCTTCGCGTAGTCGGGAACCACGTTCGGCACGTCTCCGCCTTTCACGATTGTGTAGTGCATGCGGACCGAAGGCCTGACATTTTCCCGCAGCATGTTGATGCCGTTCACGAAAGCCTCTACCCCATGGACAGCGCTGCGTCCGTTCCACGGATCGTAGGCTGCGTGCGCCGTCTTTCCCTTGAACTCCACGATGAAATCGACCAGGGCTTGCGAGCTGTCCGTGCTTGCCTCGGTATCCTCGTCGGGATGCCACGCGAGGCAGACATCCAGATCCTTGAAGAGTCCTGCGCGCGCCATGTACACCTTGCCGCCGACTGCCTCTTCGGCCGGCGTGCCGTAGAAGCGGATCGTTCCCTTGAGCTTCCCGGCAACGATCAGATCCTTGATTGCTATGGATGCGCCCAGGCTCGCGGCGCCGAAGAGGTTGTGCCCGCAGCCGTGGCCGGGAGCGCCGGCTACCAGGGGTTCCTTCGTGGGCTGTGCTTTCTGCGAAATTCCGGGCAGGGCGTCGTACTCACCGAGTATCCCGATGATCGGGCGCCCGCTGCCGTAGGATGCTACAAAAGCGGTCGGCATTCCGGCCACGCCCCGCTGAACGGAGAAGCCGTTCTTCTCAGCGTGGTCCGCCAGCGTCTGCGCCGAGCGGGTCTCTCTAAGCGCGGTCTCAGCGAAAGACCAGATTTCGTCGCTCAGGCGAATCAGATTGTCTTTCTGACTGTCGACGCCGGCCACCGCCTGGGCCTTCAGGGCAGGGTCAGTCCAGGCATTCAGTCGAAGCGGACAGGCCAGGAAGGCGGCTGAAACCACGAGGCACGCTGCAATGAGCTGTCGCATTCTTCCTCCACGCCAAAACGGAAGTGTAGAGAGTAACGGAAATGAAGCCCGGCGTGTACAGGATTCAATTGGCAGGTGAATGGCGCGGGAGATTCGTCGCAGCCCGTCAAACGAGAGTGGCCCCGCTCCGACGGAACACGGCTCCCTGCGCCGGCCGTTGTTGCGCCTATCCCGGCTGCGACTGAGCCTGTCGCCTTCGTTCCTGCTCCTTCATGAAGGTGGCGATCAGAACCGCTTCGTTGAGATCGTCCTGGCTGATCAATCCCAGATACTTGTCTCCTTCGTACACGGCCGCAACCTTTATCCCGTTTTCCACCATTGCGCGGCGGACCTCGTCCAGGTGCATCGAAGCCTGAAACCGGGGCACCTCCCTGCGCATGATGCTGGTGACATAGACATCCTCGGTCTCTGTCGCCAGGGTCTTCAGGACATCCTCCCTGGTTACCACGCCGAGCAGTGAATTCCCCTGCATCACCGCGAAGTCCGGCTGATAGCTTGTCAGGAGGAAGTGCACGACCTCACTGACCTGGTCGCCAGGACTGACGGTCAGGGCGTGCTTGTTGTAGGCGTCCCCCAACTTGAAGGTGGTGAGCACCGTGCGGGCCCGCTCTTCAGTCCATTCCTGGCCCGCTCCCAGGTAGATGAAGAGTGCTATCAAGGCGAGGAGGAAGTGCCCGCTCAAGACCGCGTAGAGGCCGAAGGCGAACGCAAGCAGTTGGCCGAAGGCGGATGCGATCTGCGTCGCCTTGGTGAAACCGACCCACATCCAGAGGATCGCCCTCAATGCCCGGCCGCCGTCCATCGGGAAGGCGGGCACCAGATTGAAGAGCGCGAGCGTCACGTTGGCCGCGAGCAGCCAGCCCAGCAGCACCGACGGAGACGGTGAGAGCGGCTGGCCGCTCACCAGGCCCTTCGCATTCAGGCTGCTGAGGGTGCCCGAGGCCCCCGCGGCAACAACCAGCACTCCCGCGATGACTACGTTTACCAGCGGCCCTGCAATCGCGAGCAGGAGTTCGTGCAGCGGTTTCTGGGGATTCTTCTCCATTCTGGAGACGCCGCCTATCGGCAACAGGATGATTTCGCTCACCGGCAGGCCGAAATACTTGGCCACAAGGCTGTGGCCGAGTTCGTGCAGGACAACGCAGAAAAAGAGCAGGGCCATGAGCAGGATGCCGAAGAAAGATCCCATGAAGCCGTTCGGGCCTCCCCACTGGATTGCGCCCAGCAGGAGGATGAGGAAGAACGTGGCATGAATCTTGATTTCGATTCCGGCAACGCGAGCAATTGTGAATGACCACCGCATGCCGCACCTCCGAAATTTCAATTTCAGGGTCTGACCCTGAAATTCCAATTTTTCAATTATACGTGGTTGCGAAGCGCGAGTTCCTTGGGATGCGGATTGAGATAGATCTGGCCGTCCAGGTAGGGTTCGCCGAAACGCCGGACGTAGTGTTTCAGAAGCGTCACCGGGACGATCAGGGGCAGGAAGCCCCGGCGGTAGTCCTCGACGTAATCGAGGAGTTCCCGCCGTGAAGCCTCGTCCAGCCGCTTCTTGAAATAGCCGGACATATGTTGAAGGACGTTGGCCTGCCTCCCCTTGGTGGCAAGGATTTTCAGTGCGGCCATGAACTCCGTCTGGTAGCGCCGCTTCAGCTCCTGCCTGGAAACGCCCTTGGCTCCGGCGACCAGTTGCCCGAGCTCCTTGTAGGCTTTCGGAGAGTGAGCAAGCAGGATCAGCTTGTGGGCCGTGTGGAACGATACGAGGTCCTTGAGGGTCCAGCGTGCTTCCCAGAGCGTACGCAGGCGGCGGTATGCAAATACGCGCTCGATCCAGTTTTCCCGGAGGTGAGGATCGGACAGTCTACCCTCTTCTTCGATGGGCAGGTCAGGGCAATATTCCAGCAGCTCCCGTGCGAAGAATCCCGTGCCGTTCCTCGTGGGCATTCCACTGGGGGCATATACGCGGACCCGCACCATGCCGCAGCTTGGCGAATCGCTCTTTAGAATGTAACCGCCCAGGTCCTCCTTCGCCAGCCGGCGGACACGAGCCCTCGCGTAATCGCGCATCTCTTCACCAAGGTCGCGCCCGCTCTTTTGCATCACCAGGCCGACGCCCCCGTCAATCTGCACCAGGCGAATGGTCTCGCGCGGTACCCCCAGTCCCAGCTCGACCTCGGGGCAGACGGGAACCCATTCGAAGTATTGCCCGAGGGTGTTCGTGAGGAAACGGTCGTGTTTATGCCCGCCGTCGTAGCGAACCTGCTCGCCCAGAAGGCAGGACGATATCCCGATCCGGATGCTACGGCCGGCATTCTTCACAGCTGAGGATTCAGTCGTCACGGTCGCCTCACAATCTGGCAGAGTGTCATGCGGCGCGGCTCATCCGACTGCAACGAAGCGTTGATGGGGATGAAGACCTGCCCAACCAGGCGGGCCGAACCATTCGATTGCCGCATCCGGCTAGTCTAACCGACTCGAGCCGAATTCGGAACCACCCGTAAGCGGATTCTCAGTGAATACCTGTCGGCCGGTTTCAGTGCATGACTCGGAGAACCGCGCGATTCGGTCTTTTCCGGGTCCTGGCGGGAAGATAGAATTCACGTTCGCCCGGAGGAATTGATGGCTCGACCCGCAGTCAAAACATGGATGCTTTGGGTGCTCGCGCTGGTAATTACGCTCTCGGCAGCCCTGTACCAGAGGGTCACCGGCCCGACCTGGCCCGTCTTCGGCAAGGTGTCGATCGGAGGGTCACAGGTGAAGTTCAGGCTGAACCGATCCCATGCCGGAGATGGAGACGAGGAGATCCGTCTGCTCGTCCCGGAGCAGGTCTCCGGGGGCACGTTGCAGCTGCGTCGTTTCCCGAGCAACGATCCGTGGACCTCGGTCGCTATGGAGCGGGACGGCGGTTACCTGGCAGGCCGGATTCCTCACCAGCCTCTCGCCGGGAAGGTCATGTACCGCATAGAGCTCGTTGGGAAGGACGGGACGAATACGCCGCTCACACCCGCGCCTGTCCAAATCAGGTTCCGGGGATCGGTTCCGGCCATAGTGATGGTCCCTCACATCGTGCTTATGTTTGCCGCCATGCTTTTCTCGAACAGGGCCGGTCTGGATGTGCTGCTGTCAGGAGAGAGAGTCTACCGGCTGTCGCTTTACACCTTCATCCTGCTCATCCTGGGGGGGTTGGCTCTCGGACCGGTCGTCCAGAAATACGCATTCGACGCCTATTGGACCGGGTGGCCGATGGGAAAGGACCTGACCGACAATAAGACTTTCCTCTGTACGGCTCTTTGGGGACTAGCGCTCTGGCGCGCGCGCCGGAATCCTCCGGCGAAAGGCTGGGTTCTGGCGGCCGCCTTCGTCACCCTGGCTGTCTTCATGATTCCCCACAGTGTGCTCGGCTCCGAGGTGGACTACACCGCGGCCCCGAGGTAGACGGTCCCAATCCCCGGAATGCCGCTACAGCCAGTGCACAAGGTCGTTCAAGGGCCGTCGTGAGGTAGCCGCCGGCTGCTCCGCGGCGTAGCCGATCGGGAGCAGGGCTACGGGCTGCAACTCGGCGGGAAGCCCGAGGGCGCTGCTGACCGCGCTGTCGCCGAAGGCCCCGACCCATACCGTCGCCAGACCCAGGTCGGTCACGGCCAACATGGCATATGTGCAGGCGATGGTGGCGTCCTGAAGCGAGTAGAGGCGCCGGCCGCGCTCACCGTAGCGGCCGGCACTGCGCTCGGGGCGGGCGCAGAACACCAGGACAACCGGTGCGGCCGCCACGAACTCCTGGCCCAGGGAAGCCTTTGCCAGCGCCTTCTTCTTTTGCAGGTCCATGACGACGTAAATCTCGTGCGCCTGCAGGTTCCCCGCCGATGGCGCCAGGCTGACAACCTCCAGGATCCGCTGAAGCTTTTCCTCTTCCAGAGGGCGGTCGGCGAATTCGCGAATCGACCGACGCCGCCCTGCAATCTCCAGGAATTCCATCCCACGCTCCTTGCATCCTGCGTTCTGGTGTCAATCGTCACCTTATCGCAGGCAGAGTTGGTGTTCAATCTGCATCCACGGGCCGGACCGGATCGAATTTCATGTTGTGGGGAGAGGCGATTCGGTTATAATTAAACATCCCCTCACTTTAGCTCTGGCGACCATCGACGGTGGCAGCGGTTCGGGCATCCGTGTCATCTGGGTGGCGCCGCCTTTCGGGAGATGTCTGCAATGAAAAGCGAACGATTCCTCAAGATTGCGATCTGTACCTTGCTGCTTTCCGGGGCCATGGCCGGAGTGGCCGCAGCGCAGGTCCTGAATAACAACGAACTCGAGTTCACAGGAACAATAACCGAGGTCATGCCGAATGGCGACGGCGGCGGATCCCTCTTGGTCGATGTCGACGCGACCGACCTGCGGGTGCTCGTGAATTCCAGCACGGAAATCCGCAAAGGTGAGGACCAACTCACGATGGCCGACCTCAAGAAAGAGGACATCATCCGAGTGGACGGTAAGTTCTCGTCCGGCGGTATCCTGGCCTCGCGCGTCGAGGTAATCACGGAATTGCCCGACAGCGGATTCTCGATCCGGGGACACATCACGGACCTTCCTCCCTCAGAAGACCCTGATAAGATGCTCGTCGCTCTTCTCGGCATCACGATCGAAGTGACAGGTGACCTTAAGACCGAATGGGGGCCTGTTCTGAAGATAGGCTCGAATGTGCAGATCGATGGCGCAATATCCGGACCGACCTGGACGGCAACGGCCATACAACTGGTCTCTAAAGAGAAGAAGCATGGGATGGTCCGGTTCGAGGGTGAAGTGACAGCCTCCGAGGGCGAAGCTCCCGATCGTACGATTACCATCGCGGTCGAAAGCACGCCGCCGGCCAACCAGATCGTCATCCAGAACTCCGACACTGAGGTTCATGGCGACCTGCAGATCGGGTCGTTCGTCGAGGTGATGGGGAAGCTGAACACGGATTATTCGATCACGGCTAAAGAAATCACCGTGGTCGGAGCCCTTGAGATCAAGCCCGACGAGCGCAAGATCAAGATCGGGCAGGAAGCTATCTTCACCGTGAAGCTTCGCGAGACGGCGACTGCCGATGTTGCGGTTACACTGGAAGAGACGGACCCGGACAATGCGATAACGCTTGGTGCGAGCTCGATCACGATCCCGGCGGGATCCAAGACCGCCGATTTCACGGTCAAGGGCGACGCGACCGGCCAGGCGACGATCACGGCCAAGCTCGCGTCGGGGGACACGGCGACTGCAACAGTCCGTGTCGGGATGTATTCCGACGAGGACAACGAACAGCCCGGTGCGGCTGTCCGCATAGCCTTCGCCCCGGACCACATCAAGATGGGCACAAACGACACCCGGGATGTTGTCCTCCTCGTTATGCCGCCACAGAAGGCACTGCTGACTGTTGACCTGGTCAGTACCGGCGGACTTGTGGAACCTGCTGTACATCGGGAACTGGGTCAGGGTGTGGCTGTCTACAGGGTGACTATCAAGTCCGGATCGCAGCCTGGGCCTGACTCCGTGACGGCGAAGGTGAAAGAGTTGCCTGATGTTGCAGCCGCCGAGTTGCTGATAGAGGTTCAGGGCAGCAAGAAGTAGCAGATGCGGCAGGCCGACGCCGATGCGCGCCTCTCATCGATGCGCATCGGCGGAGGCCGGCAGATAATTCTCAGACAGCCGGGTGAAGCTCCCGATCTGCCCGGCGATCCAGTCCCCGCCACGCCCAAGCTCGGCGGCCATCAGCGCAGCGGCGCGGGGAGCCATCTCCGTCGCTGCACGGGCATTAAGCAGCAGCGCCCGAGTCCGCCGCGACAGCGCATCCTCCAGTGTCCTTGCCATCTCGGCGCGTGCCGCCCACACAACCTCCGCGGCACAGTAGGGCAGGTCCGGGTGCAGTTGCCTGCCCAGCTCGGGGTGAGCGCGCGTCAGTGCCTGGATCGCGACCGCGTCGGTTCCGTAGACTGCCAGGTTCCCGAACTTCTCCGCATTCCGGTGATAACCGTGAATCTTCAGGTGCCTCGTGCCGCAGGGGCGCTCGTCGAGCGACCCGAGCATCACCGCGTGATTGACGCAGTCCTCGGCCATGCTGCGATACGTGGTCCACTTTCCCCCGACGATCGTCAGCAGGCCGTTCTGGTCGACGTGAATGACGTGGTCGCGCGAGAGTGAGGCGGTGTTCTTTCCTTCGCCCGCCATGACCAGCGGCCGGATCCCCGCAAAAGCGGAAAGGATGTCATGAGGTCCCGGGGCACGATGCAGGTACCGTGACGCCGTGTCCAGAATGAAGTCGATTTCCTCCTGAAGCGGCCTAGGCTCGAGCGATACCTCGTTGATCGGCGTATCCGTGGTGCCCACGAGGGTGTGTCCGTGCCAAGGGATAGCGAACATGACGCGGCCGTCGGCTGTGTGCGGCACCATAATCGCATCCTCCCCGGGCAGGAACGATCGATCAAGCACGAGGTGAATGCCCTGGCTGGGCGCCAGGAGCGGCGAAGCACCGGGATCCGCGATCCGCCTGACCTGGTCGGCGAACGGGCCCGTGGCGTTGACGACCGATCTGGCCCTGATCTCGAGCTCCTCTCCCTGCTCTTCGTCGCGCGCGATCGCGCCGGTGATGAAGCCGTCCGCGCCTCGGGTCAATGCCACCACCGGACAATAGTTGACGAGTGTCGCCCCCTGCTCGAAAGCAGTCTGGACCAGATTGATCAGCAGCCGGGCGTCGTCGAACTGGCCGTCGTAGTAGATCACCCCTCCGCGCAATCCCTCCGTCTTCAGCGTCGGGATGCGTTCGAGGGTTTCGTCGCGCGTGAGATTTCTCGAAGGCCCGAATCCATACTTGCCGGCCAGCAGGTCGTACAGCCGCAGCCCGATTCCGTAGAAGGGGGCTTCCCACCATTCGTAGCTTGGGACGATGAAGGCAAGGTCGCGCACCAGGTGTGGCGCGTTCTCGCGCAGAATGCCCCGCTCCTTCAAAGCCTCCATTACCAGCGATATGTTGCCTTGCTCCAGGTACCTTACCCCACCGTGTACGAGTTTCGTGCTCCGGCTCGACGTCCCCTTGCCGAAATCGCTCAGGTCGACGAGGACGACGTCGAGGCCGCGTGAGGCTGCATCTGCGGCGATCCCGGCCCCGGTCGCGCCCCCGCCGATGACCAGGATGTCCCATGGCCCGGAGCGGTCCCGGATCCGACCGATCTGTTCATCCCGGTTCATCTCATTTTCCTTCTGAGTCGATCCGGACCAGGCCGTAGGGCAGAAGCTCGAGTTCGACGACTCCGTGCTCGACGGGCAGGCGGGCGCCGGGACTCGATCTGAACGCTTCAGGGTTTCTCATGGCTTCGAGGGCATTGCGCTCGTCCAGATACCGCACCGTGGCCTCGCCTTGGAGTCCCGGCACTGCCAGCTGGATGGTCTGCGATTTCGGCCCGAGATTGGCTGCCGTCACCCGGGTCTTTCCCCCCTTGGCCAGCACCAGCGACTCTACTCGTTCCGGCTCGCTTGACAGGGATGGCAACGCTTCCCCGTCGGCGAAATCACCGAAATCAGCCAGCACGTGATACAGCGGAAACACGGCCCCCGGGATCGACATGAAAGCTTCGGGCAGGGTCGACCCTCGCCCGGTTTCCATGACCCCACGCCAGCCGATCGTCTCGTAGTAGGTCAGGCTGGAGGCGCCGCTCTCGGAGTGGTACTTGAGACTGCCCAGCGTCCACCCGGCACCAAAGAGTGACAGCTGGCGCGGGTCCACTCCGTCCGGCAGGCGCCCGGCCGCCAGAAAAGACGCCTGGTCCAATCCGCTCGAGTACTTGCGGGATTTCAGGGTGACAGGGGTTACGGCAATGGGCCGGCCGGCAAATTCCCTCGCGTTGCCCACGATCCATGATTGCGGGACGAGGTTCTCCACCAAGGTGGCATTGTCGGTGGCGTGGACTTGCGGGACGATCGAGTAGCACACGACGTCCAGGACCGCGGCCGGCGGGCGGACGCGGTTTACCTCGGCGAAATAGCCGTCAGTCCCCGCGCCGAGCTGGGCTCCGGGACACACGGAACCGAGCCTGCGACGGGCGAGTTCTACCCAGGGCCGCGACGTCGAGCCTTCCTTGCGATGGAAGATGAGCCAGCGCGCAACCGTCACCTTGAGGCGCCTGCACTCGGAAGCCACGGCCGCCAGCTCAGCGTCTGCCCGGTCCGACAGGTGGAGGGCGGCTTCGAGCGGGATGCCAAGGCGGCCGGCCAGCGCGTGCCCGTCCTGGAAATGGTCAGCGCAATCCGGGTCGAACGGGTGAAGGTCTACCCGCAGATGCGCCAGGTTGAGAGCCCGCAGCCGCCGGATCTCAGTGTCTCCGGGCACCCCCTGATCTATCGCCACTGCCAGGCCGAGCGCGGGCAGCTTCACCGGCGGCTGATCTTTGACTGCGATCCGTACTACCGGCGAAGGTGCAGGCTCGACCCTATGATCATCAGGGGGGATACCCACGAGGCTCAACCTCACGGATTGCCGGATCTTCGTGCCTGCGGCAACCTTGACAGGCATCGGGAGGCCGAGCGGCGTGCAATAGGTCTTGTACGAAGCGTCGGACCAGTTGCGCTGGTCCTCCATCTCGAAGGTGTCGCCCTCCATCCTCACCTCCGCCAGCAGCCCGTGGGAGATCTCGTGCGAGATGGCTCGAATGCTCTTGAACGGCTGGTGTGGCGCAATCCGGTCCGGGAAGACGCCCTCTTCCCTGGATCCGTCGACCTTCTCGACCGAACAGGGCCTGCCGGCGCACTCGCGAATGGGATGGAGCACGCAGAATCCGATCCGGTTGCGCAGAAAATCCGTGAGCGCCTCTCCGTCCATCGTGAAGGTTACGGCCCCGTCCCGGTCACCCTCAATCCGGCCGTGCCAGGAGAATCCAATCTCACGCTCGCGGCACTCAACGTCGAACTCGAGGTCGAAGCTGTCTTCGGATCGGTTCACATTCATGCCGGAGATTTTCGGGGGCACCGTTCTCCAGTTGCGGTCCCTGACGGCGACGTAAATGTTGCGAAGGACTTCCAGCTTGCCGAACCTTATCCTGCGCAGGTTCGTCGTCTCCGGGTCAAACAGCATCGCGAGCGGTCCGGCCCGCAGCTCAATGCTCTGGGGCGGAGCGTCTACACGCCCGCAACGAATCACATGGACATTGGGAGCATCGCTCATTGTCTACCCTTCGGGAGATGTGAACCTCAATGCCTCTGGCGGCAGATCGAAGCGATCGAGGCGGAGACCCTCGCGGCTTATCGGATCAGGTGATACAAGGTCTGCCTTGGCAGCACCCAGGAAGGCTTCCCCTCCGCGTCGACGGTCATATCCTCCTCCGCACCGATGAAGAGATCCTGGCCGCCCCACTCCGGTACCGGGGCGCGGATGCTCAGCTCGATCGAAAACCAGGTGTCCGGGATGACCGGAACATCGCCGCGGTCGGGAACGCCCTCCTGCCGATCCCACAGCCCGATCAGCGGGCCCGCCCCATGCCCGTGATCCCCGATGGGGTGGGAGTAGACCGATCCGTTGATATTCTCCGAACGCATTGCCCTGAGAGCGTCGGCAAGGATCTCGTTGCCCGTGCGTCCCGGCTTGATCCGCTTGATGATGATGTCCTGCAGGCGGTTTGCAGTCGCAAGCGCCGCCTTGATTCCGGCAGGGACGTCCTCCTCGCCTTCGCGCAGGACATACGCCATGTGCTGTGTGTCTGTGGCAAGCCCCATCGCCTTGGTCCCGAAATCCACGTGAAGCACATCGCCGCGGCGGATGACGTCGGCTGAATCGTCACCGGGCGTTGGATTGACTCCTGCTCCCATGCGCTGAACCCGGACGGAGGGCTGAAACCAGGTTGTCAGCCCCATACTGCTCAGTTCTTGCCGCAACCACCACACGACGTCCTGACTGGTAGTCTTGCCGGGCTGTATCACTTCGTTGGAGAAGGCGCGGCCGATGAGCCAGTGAGCGGTTTCCATCAACTGCCGGTAATAGGGCAGCATCTCGGGAATTCGAACCGAGATATATTCGAGCGGCAGCAATTCGGGCCGGATGATCCGACCGCTGTATTCAGGGCCGAGCACCTGCTGCAGCTTTTCCCATTCGCCTGCGGAGAGTCCGTCGGAAAACGCATGGGTTTGCGAGATATCCACCGCGATGTTACGGGGATTGCGCTGTTCGATTACCTTGCGGAGCAGGGTCCACTGGCCTTCACCCCACAATTCGCGGGCTTCCGCGGAGGGATCGCGCAGGACCTGGTACAGCCCGTCGTTGGACCCTCCGCCCAGGCTCAGTCGCTCCACCCCCTTGTCGGCGCCTCGGTCAAAGAACACGAGGATTGTGCGCCGCCGCGCGGCCAACACGGTGGGTGAGACCAGTGAGAAGAAGGCGGGGTCCTCATTGTACTCGCGAGAGATAACCAGCCACATGGAGACGCCGTGCTTCCTCATGAGTTGAGGAAGAACCCGCTCCAGGCGGATTTTGAGCCATTGTTGTTGTATCGAAGCCTGGTCGCGAAGCGGCGGCAATGGTTGCGGCTCGGGAGGCGCGGGAAAGAGCCGTGAGGCGGCCGACAGGCATACCGTGAGGATCGCGATTGCAGTTGCCCGGGGAATAGTCATCCTACCCTCCGCGAGAGAATAGTGGTGCACATGGATGGCACTCTAGCGGTCACCGCCTCGCTCAGTGTTTATGCCAGAGTGCGATGCCGCCGAGAAGTCCGGCCTCGTTGCTCACGACCCGGACATTCTTGGGCAAAGGCCCCTCGAGTTTTTTGGCGTTGCCTCCCCCAAGGTACGCTTTGCGGTAATTGATGATCCGCCCCAGCAGATCCAGCATCTGCAAAACCCGGCGATTCCATCTCTTCTTGCCTACCACGTCGAGAGCGGCACGGCCGACCTGTTCCTCGTAGGTCTGTCGTTTGCGGAACGGGTGATGGGCCAACTCCAGGTTAGGCACGAGGCAGCCATCGACAAAGAGGGCCGAACCCAGACCGGTGCCGAGGGTCAAAACCAGTTCCACTCCCACACCCTCGATAACGCCATAGCCCTGAATGTCGGCGTCGTTCGCCACCCTGACCGGCTTCCCGAGCCTCCGCTGAAGGGTGCGCGCCAGATCGAATCCGACCCAGTCGGGATGCAGGTTCACGGCGGTGTAGACCACTCCCCTGGTCACCACGCCGGGAAACCCGACCGAGACCCGATCGAACTTGATCCGCGCCGGAATCATGCTGCAGATGGCATCGACAACGGTTCGGGGTCGTGGGGTTCGTGGGGTGGGGTGGCGGAGTCGCCTGGTAACGGGGGCGCCCTTGTGGTTGAGCACCATAGCCTTGATTCCGCTCCCGCCTATGTCGATGGCGAGAGTCCTCGCGCCGGGCCTTCGAATCGGTTTCTGTTGCGGCTTCGTTTTGCGATTGGTGGCCATCCGTCAGGTCCCCATGGTCGAAAGGTGAGCTCGAACCCAAATCGACATCCTGGTTCCGGAGAATAACTCGATTCCCGTCAGTTCTCAACAAGACATGGAATCGATGCTTTTACGACTCGGGATCACTCGTGGTAACTTGATGCGCGTGACCCCAAACGCTGTTCCACAGGAGCTGAATCCATGACCGACCCTATTCCGCAAACGATGGGCCAGCAGTTCGGCCGGCGTTCCTGGGCCGAACCCTGGAAAATCAAGATGGTTGAACCTCTTCGCGTCATCAGTCGCGAAGAGCGCGTGAAGGCGCTGGATGAGGCGGGCTACAACACGTTTCTGCTCAAGTCGGAAGACGTGTACATAGATCTTCTCACCGACAGCGGCACGAGCGCGATGAGCGATCGGCAGTGGGCGGGGATGATGCTCGGTGACGAGGCCTATGCCGGCAGCCGCAACTTCTACAATCTCGAAAGCGCCGTCCAGACTCATTACGGCTACAAGTACGTCCTGCCCACACACCAGGGGCGCGGCGCAGAACATCTCATCAGCCTGGCGGGCATCAAGCGCGGCCAATACGTGCCCGGGAACATGTACTTCACCACGACGCGCCTTCACCAGGAACTCGCAGGCGGGATCTTCGTAGACGTCATTATCGAGGAAGCTCATGACCCGCAGAGCGCGCATCCGTTCAAGGGAGATATCGACCTGGATAAGCTCGAAGCGCTTGTCAAGCGAGAGGGCGGGGAGCAGATCGCTTACGTGAGCCTCGCGGGAACCGTGAACATGGCGGGCGGCCAGCCGGTCAGCATGGCCAATCTCAAGGCACTTCGCGGCCTGTGCGACCGCTACGGATTGAAGATCTACCTCGACGCGACCCGCATGGTCGAGAATGCATTCTTCATCCAGGAACGGGAGCCGGGCTTCGCCGGAAGATCTATCGCCGACATCCTGAAGGAGTTCTGCGGCTACACCGACGCAGCCTGGATGAGCGCCAAGAAAGACAACCTGGTCAATATCGGCGGGTGGCTGGCTGTCAACGACCGGGAGCTGTTCGAGGAGTTGCGAAATCTGGTAGTCGTGTACGAGGGACTGCACACTTACGGCGGACTTGCGGGACGCGACATGGAAGCCATGGCGATCGGCATCTCCGAGTCGGTCAAGGATGATCATGTGCGCGCCCGCATCGGCCAGGTCCGCTATCTGGGAGAACTGCTCACGGACTGGAACATCCCGATCGTGCAACCGGTCGGGGGCCATGCCATTTTCCTCGACGCGCGACGGTTCTATCCGCACATCCCGCAGGTTCAGTTTCCGGCTCAGACACTCGCCGCCGAGCTCTACCTGGATTCCGGCATACGTTCGATGGAACGCGGCATCGCCAGCGCGGGGCGAAATCCCAAGACCGGCGATCATTACTATCCCAAACTGGAACTCACCCGGCTCACGATCCCGAGGCGTGTCTACACGCAGGCTCACATGGACGTGGTGGCCGAGTCGGTCAAAGCAGTGCACGACGGCCGCGAACGGACCCGCGGCCTCGAGATGATATACGAACCCAGGTACCTGCGCTTCTTCCAGGCGCGCTTCAAGCGTCTGTAGGCAGTCTTGCTGATCCCGAAGGCAAGGAGCGGCAGGGCATGGACACCGTAAGAAAACTGTGAAACCATTCGCAGCAAGGAGAGGAGAACAATATGGCCTATGATCCGATGAATTTCGAGCACCTGCTCGGTACGGCAGGATTCAGCGACACCCTTCTCAACAACCACTTTACCCTGTACAAGGGTTACGTTACCAATACGAACAAGCTCACAGAAACCCTGGATGCCCTGCTGAAGGAGGGCAAGGCCGCCACCCCCGAATACGCCGAACTGAGCCGCAGATTCGGTTGGGAATTCAACGGGATGCGGCTGCACGAGTACTATTTCGGGAATATGGTGAAGGGCGGTGCAGCGCTCGATAAGTCCGCTGCGCTCCACGCGAAGATTGAGCAGGAATTCGGTTCAATGGAGAACTGGGAGAAGGATTTCAGAGCGACCGGTGCGATGCGCGGGATCGGCTGGACCATCCTCTATCACGAACCTGCAGGCAAGCGGCTCTTCAATGTCTGGATCAACGAGCATGACGTGGGGCACCTGTCCGGCGCAACGCCGTTGCTGGTCATGGATGTCTTCGAACATGCCTTCCTTACCGATTACGGACTGAAGCGTCCCGACTATATCGCGTCCTTTTTCAAGGCCATCGACTGGAAAGCAGTCTCGGCGCGGTTTTCCGGCGCAAAGTAACCCCGGCCCCGTGGGTCGGCGGTCCCGAATTACCTGATTGCCGATGGGCGTCGTGCATTGCACGGCGCCCATGACATCTTCTCTTGCCTCGTATCTCCCTGCGGACAGAGGATGGTGGTGTGCGCAGTGCTCGAGGCGTCCGGAAAACGTTCTCCGCTCAGGGACTGATCCTCGTCCCCAGAACATCGAGGAACATCCTCAGCCAGTTCGGGTGTGCGGGCCACGCGGGTGCCGTGACAAGGTTACCGTCGACGTGAGCGGAGTCGAGCGCGATGTCCATGTACTTTCCGCCTGCACGTTCGACATCAGGCCGGCACGCAGGGTAGGCGGAGCAACTCTTGCCGTCCAGCACGCCGGCAGCCGCCAGCAACTGTGCTCCGTGGCAGATGGCCGCGATCGGCATCCCCTGCCAGGCAAAATGGCGCACAATCTCGAGAACTACCGGATTCAGCCTGATGTATTCGGGTGCCCTCCCGCCCGGGATGACGAGGGCATCGTAGTCCTCGAGGCAGACGCCCTCGAAGTCGGCATTCAACGCGAAGCGATGGCCGGGCTTCTCACTGTAGGTCTGGTCTCCCTCGAAGTCGTGTATGGCGGTCTTGACCGTCTCGCCGCTCCTTTTCCCAGGGCAGATGGCGTGCACCTCGTGCCCGACCATCTTGAGCGCCTGGAAGGGAACCATGACTTCGTAATCCTCGACGAAATCGCCGACGAGCATCAGTATCTTCTTGGCCATGACGGGTCTCCTTGATGCGGCAGAGATGTGCAACCTGATCCCCGGCTATTCTACCCCTGAGGGTAACCTGCAACGCTCATCTTTTCCAGGATATCTGCCGATGTGAAGTCTGACGAAGGCCGGCGGCCCGAAGGGTGTGGCTTATGATGAAGAGTAATGCATGGATCGAGCAAAACGCGACTGAGACAAATGTGGTCAGGGAGCGTCGGGCATCCCCTCGCAGGCCTGCCTCTGAACTTCCTTTCCTGAAAAGTGTTAAACTCCTTGCCGGACCCGAAGTACGCCTCATTGATGTTTCACGGGGCGGGGCTCAGCTTGAGAGCGAAACGCCCTTGCCTCCGGGAACCAGGGTATGCCTCCGGCTGGTCACGACAGACACGACTCTCCTGATCGACGGCCGCGTTTTGCGGTCTCGCGTGTCGTGCCTGCAGCCGGGTCTGGTCCGGTACAGGTCCGCCGTAGCCTTCGACGAGGAAGTCGCCCTGTTCTCCGAGGACAAGGCGGATTCCGCCGCTAAAGAAGCGGTACCCCGACAGGAGCCTGAAATGCCGTCGGGCCCGCCCACAGCACCTGTTTCAGGCGCCGCAGATCAAGGTGACGCGCCGGGCATTGTGACGGTAACGGCAGTGGTCACTGAGACCGAGCATGATCTGTGCCAGATTTTTGGAGTCAACAGCTGGTGATTCTCCGGTGAACCTCAGGCCGGGCGCCCTTCAGGGGTCTTGAGGCCCCACGAGACCGGGCTCCCGGTTTGAACTTCCGCCGGAGTCGCCCCCCTGGGGCGATGCCCGTATCCTGCGGGCGTCCAGGGCAGGAAGCCTATGAAAGTCCTGTTCGTTACCGGAGACCTGAGAGACGGCGACTTTCTCGAGCACGAGGTCAAGAAGGTTGCATCCAACATCCAGATTGAAATTTCCCCCGATGCCCGCGATGCCGTCTCGCGCCTCGATCCCTCGGCAAGCTACGACCTTGTCCTGATCGATGCCCAGCTTCCGAACGGGGAATGCCAGGCCCTGATCAACCGCATCCGGCAGCAGAATCTGCCCCTGGCTGTCGTGGTGGTCATCGGCCCTAACGACGAGGATCCTCCGGCAAAATTCATCGCTGGAGGAGCTGATGACTACGTAGTGAAACGCCCGAACTACGTGAGCCGCGTGCCTGCGCTTCTCCAGCAGACCCTCGAGCGTTATCGCGGTCGCGCCCAGCGCCGCGCCAGAACGATCAGGGTGCTCTACGCCGGCGACATGGAGAACGCCCGCCGTCATCTGGGCTCGGTGCCTTTTGTCGAGCTGGAGGCGGCGTTTGTCAACGAGGATGGGACCGTCCATCGCCCGCCAGGGACTCATCCGACCTCGCTCGCCTGCGACCTGGTGGTCCTCGAGGATCAGGCCCTGGGCGTGCACGTCCTGAAGGTCCTGAAGGACGTGATCTCCCGTTGGCCCGACTATCCCGTCGTACTCCTTCTTGCAGCCGGCCAGGAGGAGATGGCGATCCAGGCGCTGCGACTGGGTGCCTCGGACTGCATCATCAAGAGTGGCGATTACTACGGGAGATTTCTCCTGTCCCTCGATGGCCTGATTGCGCGGCGGGACATGGTGCGCGAGAAGATGGCGCTCCGAGCCAGCGAAGAACGCCTGCGTATGATTATCGAGTTCGTGCCCGCCTGTGTCGCCCTCCTCGCCTCCGACGGGACCTTCCTGGCCATGAACTGGGCTGGTCTGTCTCTCGTGGGGGCCAAGCACGTAGATGACATAGTGGGGAAGAATCTGTTCACGCTCCTCGGCCCTCCCCAGGATGAGCAGTTGCGTGCGTATGTATCCAGGATCTGCGGCGGCGAAAGGGATAGCGTCCGCGTGAAGTGGGCCGGCTTGGACGGGCTTGCGCGCGAACTGGAGATGCGGGCCGTGCCCCTGAGGCGCGACCCGAATGGCACGACCGTTGCCCTGGCCGTAATCCAGGACGTCACGCACGTCGCTTCGGGCGAGGAGGTGCTGGCGCTGCAGGAGCGTTGCGATCGGCTCAGCCAGGATCTGAAGGAGATCGAGGCTGCGAAGCAGGAACTGGCGGAGCAGAAGAGGGCTGCGGAGGAAGCGCTTGCAACGGCGGAGGTAAAGCTGGCCGAAGCCGCCGCGCTGCAGGAGGGCGAGCGGGGTCGATGGGAATCATCGCTGGAGGAGTCCCGGCGGAAGGAGGGCGAAGCCGCCGAAAAAGCGAAAGCGGCGGAGGATGCTCTCAAGGTCGCAGAAGAACGGCTTGACGAGGCCGCCGCCCGCCATGCCTCCGAACGGGCTGGCTTGGAGTCGACACTGAAGGACCTTGAGCAGCAGCTCCAGTCCGCCGACGAACACCGGACCATGCTCGAAGAGGCGCTGCTGGCCGCCAAATCGAGATGCACGGAGCTGGCAGACAGCCACCAGGCGGAGATAGGCCAGCTGCAGAACCGCATGGCCGAGGTCGAGCAAAAGGCTCAGGCTGCCCGTGACGAGAAGAATACCCTGGAGGAGATACTCCACGAACTCGAGGGAAAGCACGAGGAATTTGTGCTTGCGTTGCGTGCCGAGAAGACCCAGGCGGAGGCAGCGCGCGACGAGCTTGCGCGGAGCCTGGCAGCCGCCGAGGAACAGCACAGGGCCGTCGGCGACGAACTGACAGCGGCGCGGGAACGCGTGGCCGAACTCACGTCGCTTCTGGAAGACGAGCGGGCGCAGTGGCAGAAGGTGCGTCAGGAGCTCGAGGAGAGTCGCAGCAACACAGAAGCCCGGGTGGCGTTCATGAACGGCCTTCTCCGGTCGGCAGAGGAGCGTTACGGGGCGCTCAGGGAAAGCTTCAACGCTGAGAATGTGCGATGGGAGGCGGTTCGCCAGGAGTCTGACCGTCAGCAGTCGGAGCTGGCCGCCCAGCGGAACGCGCTCGACGCGGAGAAGCAAGAGATGCATCTGCGCCTTAACGGGGCGCTGGCGGAAGCAGAGGAGGAGCGCTCCCGGATCGAGGCCGAACGTCAGGATCTGGATCGGCAGCGTCAGGCGGCCGAAGAGCAGCGGCGGCTCGCCGAAGAACAAGTCAGCAGGCTTGCCGGGGAACTTCGCGCGATGGAGGCTAAACTCGCCGAAGGGACCGCAGCGCTTCAGAGCGAACGCGACACGTGGGAAGCCGGGCGCCAGGATTGGATCGGCAGCGTCAGGCGGCCGAAGAGCAGCGGCGGCTCGCCGAAGAACAGGCCGGCAGGCTTGCAGAGGAACTTCGCGCGATGGAGGCTAAACTCGCCGAAGGGACCGCGGCGCTTCAGAGCGAACGCGACACGTGGGAAGCCGGGCGCCAGGATTGGATCGGCAGCGACAGGCGGCCGAAGAGCAGCGGCGGCTCGCCGAAGAACAGGCCGGCAGGCTTGCCGGGGAACTTCGCGCGATGGAGGCTAAACTCGCCGAAGGGACCGCAGCGCTTCAGAGCGAACGCGACACGTGGGAAGCCGGGCGCCAGGATCTGGATCGGCAGCGTCAGGCGGCCGAAGAGCAGCGGCGGCTCGCCGAAGAACAGGCCAACCGGCTTGCCGGGGAACTTCACGCGATGGAGGCTAAACTCGCCGAAGGGACCGCAGCGCTTCAGAGCGAACGCGACACGTGGGAAGCCGGGCGTCAGGATCTGGATCGGCAGCGTCAGGCGGCCGAAGAGCAGCGGCGGCTTGCCGAAGAACAAGTCAGCAGGCTTGCCGGGGAACTTCACGCGATGGAGGCTAAACTCGCCGAAGGGACCGCGGCGCTTCAGAGCGAACGCGACACGTGGGAAGCCGGGCGCCAGGAGTTGGATCGGCAGCGTCAGGCGGCCGAAGAGCAGCGGCGGCTCGCCGAAGAACAGGCCGGCAGGCTTGCAGAGGAACTTCGCGCGGCGGAGGCCACACTGGCCGAAGAAACCGCCGCCCTGCAGGGTGAACGAACCGCCTGGGAAGCTGCGCGAGCGGACCTCCAGCAGCGGATCAATGCGGCCGGAGCTCAAAGCGCCGCCCTCGAAGAAACAGTCCGAAGTGCACAGTCCCGGCAGGATGAGCTGTCCGCGAACCATCAAGCCGCCGAAGCCCGATGGCAGGAGGAGCGGAACGAACTCGAAAGCCGGCTTCGGTCCGCCGAAGGCGAACGCGAGGCGCTCAGGGAATTGTCGCGCACGATCCAGCTGCAGCTCGACCAGGTCGTGGGCGGTTTTGAAGCTGAACGATCTCACTGGCTCACCGCGAGACAACAACTGGAGAGCCGCTGTCAGGGGCTTGAGGAACTGGAATCCACGCGCAGCCAGATGCTTCGCGCGACCGAGGCAAGACTGGCTGAAACCATGGCCCGATTCCAGACGGAACGTGACACGTGGGAAGCCACCCGGCAAGACCTGCTTCGAACAGGTGAAGAGCAGCGGGCCTCTCTTGAATCCTCTCTCGCCGCCTCTGAGAAGCGCGCCGCCGAATTGAACGAGCGGGTCGAGGTCGAGCACGCGCGGCTGGAGGCACTCCGCAAGGAGCTGGAAGAGCAGATCCGCGGAGTCGAGCGCGAGAGGGCCGGGTTGGAGGAAGCTCTCGGCTCGGCGCGAGCCCGATGCGAGGAACTGGCGGTCCTCCTGCAGGCGGAAAAGGAAAAGCACCAGCCAGTTTTACTGGAGATCGAAGAGAAGCTGCGGCGTGCCGAAGAGGACCGCGCCACGCTCACGGTAGAACTGCAGACAGCCCGGGCGGCTCGGGACGAACTGTCCGAACAGCTTCGCGCTGGAAACGAAGTGTATCAGGACTCCCTGAAAGAGCTGGTGGCCCAGAAGGGCGAGGTCGATCGGCTGCGCCAACTGCAACGGGAGACGATCGTTCGGCACCAGGAGCTGATCAGAAAATGGTCGTCGGATTTCGAGCACGCGCTCACCAGCACGGTCGCTCGGTGCCAGCAGGAGGAAGAAGAACGGATCCAGAAGATCAGCGCCCAACAGCGCGCCGAGCGTGAGAGCCTCGAGGAACAGCTGGCCCGCGCACGGGCGGACCTTCAGCGCCTGACGGCAGAGGCTGAATCCGCCAAACGCTCCCTGAAGGCCGAGCACGAAACCCTCGAGAAACAACTCGCTCGCGCACAGGCGGAGCAACAGCGCCTGACGGAAGAGGTTGGCGCCGAGAAGATGTCGGTCCAGGCCGAGCTGGACAAATTCAGCATGCGTCACCGGAATCTGGTTGATGGCGGCCTGGTGGCCTACGCACTGACGACTCCGGAAGGAAGACTCCTCGAGTGCAACGACGCTTTCGCCCGGATCCTCGGGTATGAATCAGCCAGGAATATGCTCACCGCCGCAGCGGACATACTGAAACCGGTTGTGGATGAACATGGCGGCAAGGGGGGGCGCCTGGGCGAACCTGGAGGGGCCCCCGACGTGCGGTGCCGCGCGAAACGTGCGGACGGCCGCACCGTCGTGTTGCAGGGGTATGCCGGTCCGGCGGCAGGGAACAAGGGTGAGCCGCCGCGCCTGGAGTGGTTTTTCAGCGACATCACCGAACGATATGCGCTCGAAGAGGAGCTGCGTCGAAGTCGGCGCATGGAGGCGGTCGGGCGGCTCGCAACAGAAGTGGCTCCGGCCTTGAACGACCTGCTCACATCCGTCGAAGGCCTCTACAGCCGTCTCCGGCAGACCGAGGCCCGCGGGGCTACAGAACGGGACCTCGCGGCCCACGCCGCCAAGGACGCCAGCCGGGCGCGGAGGCTCGCGCAGCAGCTCTGGATGTTCAGCCAGAAGCAGGACCGCAAACCTGAAGTGTTCGACCTGAACTCGCAGTTGAAGGAGCAGGAAAGCATCCTGCGCCGCCTGACCGGCGAGGATATTGATCTTCACCTCAGTCTGGATCCTGAGCCGCAGCGGGTCGCAATGGTCAAGCAGGAACTCGAGCAGGCTGTGACGACGATCGTCGTCATCGCGCGGGACGCGCTTCCGGCGGGAGGGGCCGTTACCCTGGAGACAGGAAGGATCCAGGTGGAAAGCGCCGACGAAGGATGGGGCGAGGCCGCGGTTCCCGGCGCCTATGTGCGGCTGTCCGTGAGCGCCCTGGGACTTGGTGCGCGCGCTGCTTCGAGCACCTCCACACTCGAAGATATCATCAGGCGCACCGGAGGTTTCAGTCGCGTCGTCCACGGGCAGGAATCAGAGATATCCATCCAGGTGTTCCTGCCTCACCAGCCCGGCGAGTAATTGGGACAGGCTGCTCAACCTCGAAATCTCCCGGACCGACCCGGGCGTGACGGGAGGCCCTCCGCGCCCGCGGTAATCCCGGTACTGACCGTGTAACTATCCTCCTGTCCTGTAACAACTTCAGAAGAATCCCGCCAAACACCTCGACCCCGCCGTAGCCGACCCCGCACCTCAGGAAGAACGATGGCCCGGGAATGGCCGGCTCAGGTGAAAGTCGCCTCGAATTTTGAGGTTGAGTAGCCTGTACCCATGACTCTGAAATGGTATCCTGTGATCCTGCAACAAGGAGATTCCTGCGATGAGCGACGCAAAGATTACTGGGCCTCTTGCCTCGGCCGATCCTGACTTTGTCTCACGAATAGTGCGCCAATACGGGTGCGGACCGGTTCAGTTCGCCGGTACGGACAACGCGCTCTACGAGCGGCATCTCGTTTTCGACCACGTGCTCAACCCGAAGGATGCCGGCCAACGGGAACGCTTTGAAGCGGTGGCCCGTTCCGTGAGAGATGTCCTCTCGCAGCGATGGTTGCAAACCGAAAACACCTACGCACGCGAGAATCCGAAGCGAATTTACTACCTCTCGATGGAGTTCCTCATCGGCCGTTCGCTGTCAAACAACATCGCCAACCTCTTGCTCGATCCGCTCATCAATGATGCAGTAAAGCGCACGAACGTCGATTGGCTCGACCTCGTCGAGCAGGAACCCGACGCCGGTTTGGGCAACGGCGGCCTGGGACGACTGGCGGCATGCTTCCTCGATTCGATGGCAACGATGCAGCTTCCTGCCATGGGCTACGGACTGCGTTACGAATACGGCATTTTCAGGCAAACCATAAGTGACGGCTGGCAGCTGGAGCAGCCGGACAACTGGCTCCGCCGGCCAGACCCGTGGGAGGTCGCCCGGCTGCACGAAAAGGTCGAAGTGAAACTCCACTGCTCGTTTGAATTGCGAGGAGGGGCTCTGCGGGCAGTCCCGGGCCATCCGGTCAGCCTGATCGGCATCCCGTTCGACCGTCCGGTCGTAGGCTACGGAGGAAAGACCATCAATACGCTCCGGCTCTGGGCGGCGGCTGCTCCCGATTCCTTTGACTTTCAGGAATTCAGCAGCGGCGATTTTGTAGGGGCCGTTGCCGAAACCCTCGGCGCCGAATCCCTCACGCGGGTGCTCTATCCCGATGATTCCACGAGCATGGGGCAGGGGCTCCGCTTCCTGCAGGAGTACTTCCTCGTCGCCTGTTCGCTGGCCGACCTCATCCGCAGGTTCCGGCGTCTCAACCAGGACTGGAACGCGCTTCCGGAGAAGGCCGCCATCCAGCTGAACGACACGCACCCGGCGATGGCAGTGCCCGAGCTGATGCGGATCCTGCTTGACGAGGCGCAACTCGGCTGGGACCACGCCTGGGACCTCACCCGAAGGACCCTCGCCTACACGAACCACACGCTGCTGCCCGAGGCGCTGGAGAAATGGCCGTTGGTCTGGTTCAAGACCATGTTGCCGCGTCATCTGGAGATTATCCTCGAGATCAACCGTCGGCTGCTCGACGAGGCTCGGGAGCGGTTCCCGGGTGACGCGGGGCGGATCGAGTGTGTAAGCCTGGTTGAGGAGGCTCCTCACCAGAAGATCCGTATGGCCAACCTGGCCATCGTCGGCTCGCATAGCACGAACGGCGTGGCCGCGATTCACTCCGGGCTCTTGCGTACCGTGACAGTTCGCGACCTGGCCGAGATGTTCCCGGAGCGCTTCGGCAACAAGACGAACGGCGTGACGCCGCGGCGCTGGCTGTGGCTGGCCAACCCCTCCCTTTCCCGCACGATCAGCGAAGCCATCGGCCAGGCCTGGATCGGCGACCTCGATCAGCTGGCCAGGCTGAAGCCGCTGGCCGAAGATAAAGGCTTTTGCGATGCCTTTAGCAAGGCGAAGCAAGAAGCCAAGTCGAAGTTTGCCGCCTGGCTCAAGTCAACTTCCGGCCAGACAGTAGACCCGGGCACCATCTTCGACTGTCAGGTAAAGCGCATCCACGAATACAAGCGGCAACTGCTCAACGCGCTGCGCATCGTCGTGCTTTACCAGAGGCTGCGCGACAACCCGGGGCTCGAACTGGAGCCGCGAACCTTCTTCTTTGCGGGCAAGGCAGCGCCGGCCTACCGTCTGGCTAAACTCGTTATCAAATTCATCAACAACCTGGCCGGCACGATTGAGGGCGATCCTGCGACTCGAGGCCGCATCAAGGTCCTGTTCCTGCCGGACTACTGTGCCTCGCTCGCAGAGAGGTTGATCCCGGCCAGCGATGTTTCCAACCAGATTTCGACCGCCGGCTACGAGGCCAGCGGCACGAGCAACATGAAATTCATGATGAATGGGGCGCTGACGATCGGTACGCGCGACGGGGCGACCATCGAGATGGCAGAGGAAGCAGGCGAGGAAAACTTCTTCCTGTTCGGCCTGACTGCGCAGCAGGTGGTCGAAAGCCGCGGCTGGTACAGCCCGTATTGGCACTATGAGAACGAGCCTGAGACCCGGGCCGCGCTGGACCTGATCCGCTCCGACCACTTCAGCCGCCATGAGCCGGGGGTGTTTGTACCGCTGCTGGACACGCTCCTGGCGCACGGGGATCACTATATGCACCTTGCCGATCTCAGGTCCTATCTTGAGACGGACCGGCGCTTGTGCGAACTGTATGCTGACACAGACGCGTGGGCTCGCAAGGCCATACTGAATGTAGCCGGCTCCGGAAGATTCTCAAGCGACCGGACGATTGCCGAATACGCGGCCGACATCTGGAACGCAAGGCCCTGCCCGGTCGAGTAGGGCGACAGTCACCACTGTCCCTCCGAGGAGCTTTGACATGGCGATATCCCCCCTTGCAGGCAAACCGGCCCCCAAGGAGATGCTCATAGATGTAGCCGTGCTCGAACGGGAATACTTCGAACGCCGGCCCGACCTGGATGACCCAAACCAGATGGTCAGCTTCGGTACCAGCGGGCACCGGGGCTCGCCGCTGCCAGGCACCTTCACAGAAGCCCACATCCTGGCCATCACGCAGGCCATCTGCGATTACAGGCGTCACCAGGGTACCGACGGCCCTCTCTACATGGGCAAAGACACGCACGCGCTTTCAGAGCCTGCGCAGCGTACGGCGCTCGAGGTGCTGGCTGCAAACGGCGTGGAGACCATCATCCAGGAAAAGGATGGTTTCACGCCGACGCCGGTCATATCGCGCGCCATCCTTGCCTACAACCACGGCCGCAGCGAACACGAGGCGGACGGGATAGTCATCACCCCGTCGCACAATCCGCCGCAGGACGGAGGCTTCAAGTACAACCCGCCGAACGGAGGCCCTGCCGAAACCGACGTGACGCGGTGGGTCCAGGGCCGTGCGAACGAACTGCTGCGGAACGGTAACGGCGGCGTGAAGCGCGTGCCGTTCGACGCCGCCATAAAGGCGGCAACCACACATGAGGAGGACCTGATCCTTCCCTACGTTCGCGACCTGCAGAACGTGATCGATATGGAAGCGATCCGGGCCGCCGGACTCAGACTGGCCGTGGACCCGCTGGGTGGGGCGGCGAGCCTTTACTGGGAGCCGATCAACACGGTCTATGGGCTCGACATCGCAATTGTCAACCCGGTGATCGACCCGACATTCTCATTCATGACGGTGGATCACGACGGTAAGATCCGCATGGACTGCTCCAGCCCATACGCGATGGCACGGCTTGTCGGCCTCAAGGATCGGTACCGTGTTGCCTTTGCCAACGATCCGGACTCGGATCGCCATGGCATCGTCACGCCCGTCGCGGGCCTGATGAATCCCAATCACTACCTGGCGGTCGCCATCCGCTACCTGCTCGGGCACCGGCCCCGCTGGCCAGAGCGGGCTGCGGTCGGGAAGACGCTCGTGAGCAGCAGCATGATCGACCTGGTGGTGAAGAAGTTCGGTCGACGATTGTGCGAGGTTCCGGTGGGCTTCAAGTGGTTCGTTCCCGGCCTGTTCGACGGGTCCTACTGCTTCGGCGGTGAGGAGAGCGCGGGTGCGAGCTTCCTGAGGCGCGATGGCACGGTCTGGACTACGGACAAAGACGGCCTGATCATGGACCTGTTGGCGGCCGAGATCACCGCGTGCACAGGCAATGATCCTGGCGAGCACTACCGCGAACTCACGGCGGAATTCGGCTCGGCGCACTACACGCGGATCGACGCGGCGGCCACCCCCGAGCAGAAGGCGAGGCTGGAGAAGCTATCCGCTGACGCCGTAACAGAATCGAACCTCGCCGGCGAGCCCGTCATCGCCAAGCTGACGAGAGCCCCGGGCAACAACGCCCCGATCGGCGGCCTTAAAGTCGTCGCCGCCCACGGTTGGTTCGCCGCCAGGCCTTCAGGCACAGAGAACATATACAAGATTTATGCAGAGAGCCTCAAGGACCAGAGCCATCTGGATGCTATCGTCAAGGAAGCCCGGGAAATGGTTAACAACGCATTGGAGGCCCGCCCGTGACGCGGCCGCGGCCGGCTGTGTCACCGGCTGAGGTTATGCTGCGGACGGCCTCCGTGAGCTTCGAGGTGACATGATGAAGGCCACACAACAGCTTCACGACTTGGGCCAGAGCATCTGGCTCGACAACATCACGCGTGCCCTGCTGGAGAGTGGCACGCTCCGGCGCTACATCGACGAGTTGTCCGTTACAGGACTGACCTCCAACCCCACGATCTTCGATCAGGCCGTCAAGAACAGCTCCGACTACGATGCATCGCTCAACGAGTTGCTGAAGACAGGCAAGTCGGGCGAAGCACTTTTCTTCGAACTGGCATTAGAGGACCTCAGCCGGGCTGCCGACATGTTCCGGCCGGTCTATGAACTGACCAATGGCATGGACGGGTGGGTGTCCCTGGAGGTCTCCCCGCTGTTGGCATTCGACACCGGCCGCACCCTCGCATCTGTGAAGTATCTTCATGCGCGGGCGGGACGCCCCAATCTCTTCATCAAGATACCCGGCACCAGGGAAGGACTGCCTGCCATCGAGGAGGCCACGTTCGCAGGCGTGCCTGTAAACGTGACGCTCCTGTTTTCCCGGGAGCAGTACGTATCGGCATCCGAAGCATACCTGCGCGGGATCGAGCGGCGCATCGCAGCCGGGCTCAATCCTGACGTGCGTTCAGTAGCTTCGTTGTTCGTCAGCCGCTGGGACGTGGCGGTTTCCGGAAAGGTGCCGGAGGCGCTGCGCAACAGGCTTGGCATCGCTATCGCGAGGCGCACATACAAGGCCTATTACGACCTGCTCGGCTCGCGGCGCTGGCAGCGTTCCTACAATTTCGGTGCCAGGCCGCAGCGCCTCCTCTGGGCCAGCACCGGTACCAAGGACCCGAATGCGTCGGATATTCTCTATGTTCGGGCCCTGGCAGCCCCGTTCACCATCAACACCATGCCGGAATCCACGTTAAAGGCCGTCGCTGACCACGGAGAACCGGGCGAGGTGCTGCCGGCGGATGGCGGCGATTGCGAGGAAGTGCTCCGAGAATTTACCAGGGCAGGAATCGACATCGACGCTCTTGCCGAGCGGCTCCAGGAGGAAGGCGCCAAGTCATTCACCAAGTCCTGGAACGACTTGATGGCGGTCATCGCCTCGCGGTGCGCCACACTCAAATCGCACTGATTCCGCCGTACCATGACTGCGAGGCGGGTCCGCGCCAACGAGGCTGTCTCGGAATCTACTATGATAAGGGCTTTCAGCCCTCGAACGCATTTTGGCTCCAGTGCCTGGCGCGTTGCGCCAGGCTGGTATGAATCGGGCCTTCGGCCCTCAAAGCTGTGCCCAAATCAGCATGTAGAGCGCTGCAAGCGCGACCTTATACCAGCCTGGGGCGAAGCCCCAGGAATTTTGCAGATAGAGGAAGGAGGGCTGGAAGCCCGATTCATAGCAGGTACATCGAGGCTGCCTCGCCGGCGCGGATATTGCGTGCTTCGGCCAAGCGCTTTTATTCCCGAATGAATTGGAGTTGGAGAACATGAAAGAGCGAATCAAGACACCAACAAGGCGGCCTGCGTGGAAGGCCCTTGCAGCCCACTTCAAGACGGTTCGGCGACTGCATATGCGGCAGCTTTTCGCGGATGACCCCGGCCGGGGCGAGCGCCTGACCCTGGACGCAGCAGGCCTGTACCTGGATTACTCGAAGAACCGGATCACAGACGAAACACTCAGGCTCCTCGTTCAGCTTGCCGAAGAATCCGGTCTTCGCGGGCGCATCGAAGCCATGTTTCGCGGAGACAGGATCAACGTCACGGAGAAGCGGGCCGTCCTGCATGTGGCCCTGCGTGCCCCGAGAGGCTCATCGGTCGTCGTGGGCGGTGAGGACGCGGTTCCCCAGGTTCACGCGGTGCTCGACAAGATGGCCGATTTCTCCAATCGCGTGCGGAGCGGAGAATGGACGGGCTACACGGGCAAACGGATTCGCAACGTCGTCAACATCGGCATCGGGGGTTCCGACCTGGGCCCGGTGATGGCCTGCGAGGCGTTAAAGCATTACGCCGATCGCACCATGACGTTCCGGTTTGTCTCCAACATCGATGCAACGGATTTCGTGGAAGCGACTCGCGACCTGGACCCGGCGGAAACGCTCTTCATCGTCTCCTCAAAGACATTCACCACACTCGAAACGATGACCAATGCCGGAAGTGCGCGCGACTGGTTACTCAAGGGCCTCGGCGGGGATGCCAGCGCCGTTGCCAGGCACTTCGTCGCAGTTTCGACGAACGCGGCAAAAGTCTCCGAGTTCGGAATCGACACTGCGAACATGTTCGAGTTCTGGGACTGGGTCGGCGGGCGCTACTCGATGGACTCGGCGATAGGCCTCTCGACGATGTTGGCTGTCGGCCCGGATCATTTTCGATCCATGCTCGACGGCTTCCACCAGATGGACGAGCATTTTCGTTCTGCTCCCTTCGATCGCAGCATGCCTGTGCTGATGGGCCTGCTCACCGTGTGGTATACCAACTTCTTCGGCGCAGAAACGGTTGCAGTACTGCCGTATGAGCAGTATCTGAAGCGTTTTCCCGCCTACCTGCAGCAGCTGACCATGGAGAGCAACGGCAAGTATGTCAGGCTCGATGGCAGCCGGGTGAACTACCAGACAGGTCCGATCTACTGGGGCGAGCCGGGGACGAACGGACAGCACTCGTTCTACCAGCTGCTGCACCAGGGCACCAGGCTTGTCCCCTGTGACTTCATCGCCTTCACCGAATCGCTCAATCCGTTGGGTGGGCACCACGATATGCTTCTGGCGAACGTGCTGGCCCAGGCAGAGGCACTGGCCTTCGGGAAGACGCGAGAGGAGGTGGGCGAGGAAGGCACGGCCGGTCGGCTCGTGCCCCACCGGGTCTTCGAAGGCAACCGGCCGTCGAACGTGATCCTCGGGGAGCGTCTGACGCCGGAGGCGCTCGGCAGACTCGTCGCGCTTTATGAGCACAGCGTCTTTACTCAAGGCGTCATCTGGGGGATCAATTCCTTTGATCAGTGGGGTGTCGAGCTCGGCAAGGTGCTGGCGCAGCGCATCGTGCCTGAGCTGGAGAGCGATGCGGAACCCGAGCTCAGCCATGACAGTTCGACGAATAACCTGATCCGCCGCTGTCGAGAGCTCAAGAGTCGGTGACAGGCGACCAAGTGGGTCCGCCGCGCCGCGGCGAAAGGGGTCGGCGAAGCGCGCCCACTTACCTTGTGATGCCTTTCTTATCCAGTTCCTTTGCGATCACCTTGGCGATGTCATCGACTAGCTCTGAGACATTCCTGAAATTGGATACTTTACTCACCCCGGACCAGAGGAGCTTGTCGTCCTTGATCGAGTAGAAGAGCGTCTCCAGCTGGACAATTTGGTCGAACTTGATATAGCCGGGAGTGGTGTTGATCGGCCAGGCCCATGTGTTGTAGGACCAGTAGCTCAGGTACGGATCGGGCATCGTCGGTGCTACGTACTGGATCTTGTTGTCACCACTGACCATGCGCAGGACTACCGCGCCGTCAAAGCCTTCCTGCTTCAGCTTTCGCTTGGCGGTCTCGACGTCGCGTTCCTCGCCCTTTTCAAGAATGGTGCAGGAAGGGATCGCCTTGAACTTCTTGATGTTCCGCGCCATCGCGGATTCCGCGATCCGGCGGATCTCCGGGGCATCGATGATCGCAACGGTCAGCACCTTGCTGAACTTGTAGTTCTTCACCGACGGATCCGCCCAACTCTGGAGGAGTTTCGTCTTTCCCAACGCGCCCGTGCAAATCATTCCGGCAGCGAGCAGCGCGGTCAGCATCCAGCGATTGCAGGTTGTCATTTCGAACCCTAAGGGGTAGTTGTGGTTGTCCCCAGATCCCAGCCTCCGCCAAGGGCCTTGTACACAAAAATGACGGAGTCCAAGTGGCCAAGGTAGGCCTGGGCGTAGTTCAGTTCTGCATCAAGTGCCTGACGCTCCGTATCCAACACTTCCAGATAGCTGGAGACGCCGCCGACATAGCGCATGTTCGCGAGGCGCAATTGGTCCCGCAGCGTGACGACAAAAAGCTCGCGTTGGGCCAGGTATTCCCTGGTCTTCTGATAACCGATCAGGGAGTCAGCCACGTCCCGGAAGGCATTTTGCACGCTCTTCTGGTAACTCAGGACCGCCGCTTCACGTCGAGCTTTCGAAGCCTTGTAGTTGGCCCAGAGTCTGCCGGCGTTGAAGAGGGGCTGCACCAGGCTGCCTCCGTAGCCATAGCCTACGCCACTGGCGTGGATCAGGCCGGAGATCTGGTTGTTCTGATACCCGCCTGAACCGGTGAGGCTGATGGTCGGAAAGAAGAGGGCTTTGGCCACTCCGACGCGGGCATTGGCAGCAACCAGCAGCTGCTCGGCCTGCCGGATATCGGGCCGCCGCTCCAACAGGGCGGAAGGCAGTCCGGCGGGCACTTCCGGCTTCAACTTCTGATCAGCCAGAATCTTGGATCGGGCCACGGGCCCCGGATTGCGGCCCAGCAGCGTACTGAGGTAGTTTTCAGTCTGCTCGCGCCGTCGTTCGACATCGGCGATGGTTGCCGCCGCAGTAGCGACCAGGCTCATGGCCTGGTCGGCGTCCAGCTGGCTTGACTACGCCGCCCGTCAGTCGGGCCTGCACCAACCGGAGTGATTCCTGCCGGGAAGCCAGGGACTGCTTCGCCACGGTCAGTTCCTGGTCCAGTTCGAGCAGTCGGAAATAGCCGCTTGCCACACCGGTCACCAGGCTCTGGATCACGGCCTGCTGAACTGCATCCTGGGCCAGGTACTCGGCCCGGGCGGCCTCGGTTGAGCGGCGGATGCGGCCCCAGATATCCAGCTCCCAGAAGACCCTTCCGCCGGCGAACGACAGAACTGAGAGCCGCTTTGACGCCTTGCTGCCGGTCTGCACGTTGGCCTCGGCATCGACAGAAGGATACAACGCCGATTTCTCCATGGTGACGAAGACCTGGGCGGCCAGAACGCGCTGCGCGGCAATCCGGACATCGTAGTTGTCTTTGAGGGCCGCCTTGATCAGTTCCCGGAGCGTCTCGTCCTGAAACAGGTCAAACCACTTCAGATCCGCGAAAGTCACCGCGGGGCCTGTGGCGCCGGCCGCAGGCAGCGCGGAATCCGAGCGATGGCTGACCGGGATGGCAACCTCCGGCCGCTTATAATTCGGCCCGACTGTGCAGCCTGAGAAGAGCAGCATCAAGCAGAGCGAAATGAACAATGACCGATATGCCTTCCAGTCTCATACGTGTTTTCCCTCCGTCAGTGCGCACCTTCGGGACGGGGCTCTCGACGCCACCGCTGTCTTGAGCCGTTTCCGCCTGCCCAGCCCCTCGATGAATGTGTAGTTGCCGGGAATGATAAACACCCCCAGCCCTGTTGCGACCAGCATGCCCCAGAACACCGCCGTGCCCATCACGTTCTGAGCCCCTGCGCCGGCTTCGCTGGCGCGCATCATCGGCACGACGCCCAGGATGAAGGCGAACGCCGTCATCAGGATCGGCCGGAAGCGCAAATTGGCTGATGTCAGAGCCGCGTCCTCGAGGGACGCCCCCTCTTCATGCTTCATTTTGGCGAACTCCACGATCAGGATCGCATTCTTGGCCGCCAGGCCGATCAGCATGACCAGGCCGACCTGCACGTAAACGTTGTTGTCGTACCCCATCAGCCAGACGCCGAGAAAGGCGCCCAGCGCCACCAGCGGCGAGCCCAGGAGCACGGCCCAGGGCAGCCGCCAGCTCTCGTACAGCGCGGCCAGCAGCAGGAACACGCACACGATGGCCATGATGAAAGTCGGCGCGGCGGGCGGGGCGATCTTCTCCTGGTAAGACATCGAAGAGTAGGCGAAACCCATCTCCCTGGGCATCGTTTCGGCAAAGACCTGCTCGAGCGCAGCCAGGGCCTGCCCGGAGGTGTAACCGCGGGCGGGCGCGCCCTGAATCTCGACCGAGCGCTGCAGGTTGAACCGGGTCGTCAGCTCGGTCCCTGCTATATCCTTGGTAGTTACCAAAGTGGAGAGCGGGATCATCTGGCCGGTCGTTCTTCGAGCGGGCGTAGATTTTGCCGATGTCGTCGGCCTTCAGGCGGGACGGCGCGTCGGCCTGAACGTAGACCCGGTAGAGCCGTCCGAAGCGGTTGAAGTCATTGACGTAAGTCCCGCCCATGGAGGCGGACAGCGCCTGGAATGCATCGCTCACCTGGACGCCCAGCGTGCGCGCCTTCTCGCGATCCAGTTCCACTTTGACCTGGGGGTACGACGGGTCGAAGGAGGTGAAGAGGTTCGCCAGTTCCGGCCGCTGCCTTCCCGCGGCGATGAACTTCCGGGTCTGCGCGCCGAGCTCCTGGACGCTCATAGAGCCGCTGCGATCCTGGATAAGGAAGTTGAATCCCGAGGCGGCTCCAAATCCCGATAGCGTCGGGATGTTGAACGGAAAGATGATGGCCTCCGGAATTGCCGCGAACTGCCGCTGCAGGTGGGCCATGATCCCTTTGACCTTCTGCTCCGGCTCCTCCCGCTCTTTCCATGGCTTCAGCCGTGCAAAAATCGAACCGTAGTTCGATTGGTAGGTGTTGGTGACCGCCCCGTACCCGCCGATGGTCTGGAAGGACTCGATCCCCTCGGTCTTCCCCAGGATGTCCTCCACCTTCTTCAGTACCTCGCTGGTGCGCTCGAGCGATGCGCCGGGCGGGAGTTGGAGGTTGACCCCGAGAAGCCCCTGGTCTTCGTCCGGGATGAACCCGGCCGGGAGGGCCTTGGCAAAGAAGCCGGCTCCGATCGACACAGCGGCGACGATGACGATCGTGATGATCCCGTGACGGATAAGCAGGCGGGACGTGCTCACGTAGCCCTTCGTGGTAACGTCAAAGACCTTGTTGAACCCACGGAAGAAAATGCCCAGCGGCCCGCGCATGGGACGCGGCTTCTTGAGGAGCATCGCGCAAAGCGCGGGGGTCAGCGACAGCGCATTGAAGGCGGAGAGCAGCACCGAGATGGCGATGGTCAGCGCGAACTGCTTGTACATGCTGCCGACCAGCCCGCCGAGGAGAGCGACGGGGATGAACACCGCCGAGAGGATGAGGGCAATTCCGATGACCGGCTGTTGCACCTCCTCCATGGCCTTGATGGTCGCCTCCTTTGGCTCCATCCCGTGCTCGAGATGGTGGATGACCGCCTCCACCACGACAATGGCGTCGTCCACGACGATGCCGATGGCCAGCACCAGGCCGAACATCGAAAGGGTGTTGACTGAAAATCCCAGGGCGGGGAAGAAGATGAAGGTGCCGACGAGGGAGACCGGGATCGTGAGCAGCGGGATGATAGTTGCCCGGATGTTCTGCAGGAAGATGAATACCACCAGCGTTACGAGAATCAGCGCCTCGACGAAGGTCTTCATGATGTCATGAATCGAGGCCTGAACCGCCGGCGTGGTGTCGTAAACGATATCGTAATTCATGTCGGGCGGAAAGAGCGTCTTGGCACCGCTCCATCGTCGCGTAAATCGCCTTGGAGGCTTCAAGCTGGTTGGCGCCGGGCAAGAGGTAAACCGCCATCGCACCGCTCGGCTTGCCGTTCAGACGCCCGAAGGAGTTATAGTCCTGCGAACCGAGCTCCGCGCGCCCGATGTCCCTGAGACCGGACCACATCGCCGGCCGCGCTCTGGCTCACGATGATGTTCTCGAATTCCTCGATCGTGACGAGCCGGCCCGGAGCGCTGACCGTATTGGTGAACATCTGGTCCTTCGGCGTCGGCGCGGCGCCGACCTTGCCGGCGGGGGCCTGCAGATTCTGGTCCTTGATGGCGGAGATGACGTCCGACGGGGTCAAACCGAGTTTGGCCAGCCTGTCGGGCCGGATCCAGATCCGCATGCCATAGTCCGTCCCGCCGAAAAGGTCCACTTGCGCGATTCCGGGAATCCGGAGCAACTGGTCGCGCAGGTTGATGCCGCAGTAGTTGATGAGGAAGTTGGCGTCGTACGAGCTCTTTGGGCGAACCGAGCGAGATGAGCATCAAAATGCTGGGACTTTGCTTCTTGACGGTAATACCCTGTTGAATGACTTCCTGAGGCAGGCGCGCCTGTGCCGACGAAACCCGGTTCTGGGTGAGGACGTTCGCCATGTCCTGGTCCGTTCCGACCTCAAAGTTGACATCCAGCAGGCAGCGGCCGTCGCTCGTGTTCGAGGACTTCATGTAGATGAGGCGCTCGACGCCGTTGACTTCCTGTTCGATGGGGGTCGCCACCGACTGTTCGACCGCCTCGGCGGATGCGCCGGGATAGGTGGCGGTCACGCGGATGTTCGGCGGGGCGAGAAAAGGGTACTGCTCCACCGACAACCTGGTGATGGTTATGCCCCCGAGCATGACGGTCAGGATCGATATGACGATGGCGACGATGGGCCGGCGGATAAAGAAGTTTGGCATATGGGTCCTTTCCTGTTTACTTCTCCGCTCGCGGTGGGTTTCTCGGTGGGGGTCACGGTCATTCCGGGCCGCACTTTCTGCATCCCTTCGGTAATGACGCGTTCACCGGGCTTGACGTCCCTCTTTGACTATGGCCAGATTCTCATACCGTTCTCCGAGAACCACCGTGCGGAGGGCCACCTTGTTGCCACTCCTCCACGACATAAACCGTCTTGGCGCTCTGCTGCTCCATCACCGCCAGCTGCGGGATGAGAATCGCATTCTCGGCCGTGTCGATGAGCGCCGCGCACCCTCCGAACTGCCCTGGCCGGATCAATCCCTCCGGATTGGGAAATTCGGCGACCAGTGTCAAAGTTCCCGTCTTTTCATCAACGGCCCGCGATGCAATCGTGACCTTTCCTTTGTGAGGAAACACCGTCCCGTCCGCGAGGATCAAATCAATCGGAACGCGGTTTCCTGGCCGACTCGCCCATCCGTTTGGCCACCGTCAGATATTCCGCCTCGCTCAAGGCGAAAGACACTCGAAGAGGATCCAGGGCCGAAATCGTGGCCAGCAAGGTCGGTTCGCCCCGGCCGACCAGGTTCCCGACAGAAACCAGCCGCTGGCCGATCAACCCGTCCATGGGGGCCGTGATCGTGCAATAGCTCAGATCGAGTTCCGCGTTCTTGACCGCGGCCTCGCCTGCCAGGACGGCTGCCTCTGGCCTGGTCGATGCTCACCTTCTGATTGAGAACCACGGTCTCATAGCTGGCCTGGCTGGCATCAACGTTGGATCTTGCCACCTGCTGTGCGACCAGAGCATTGTCGAGGTCCTGCTGAGGAACAGCCTTTTCCTTCGCCAGCGGCGTGAGACGATTCACGTCCAGATCGGCTTTCCCCAGCTGAGCTTTGGCCTGGTCCACCTTTGCCCGGGCCATGTCAACCGTCACTTTGTCCTTGGCAAATTCGAGGTCCGCCTTGGCCTTGGCAAGTTGCGCCTTGGCTGTCTGGAGATCGGCCTCATACTTGCGCTTGTCGAGCGTGAACAGCACCTGCCCCTTCTTTACCGGCCGGCCTTCCTCGAAGTGAATCCCGTCCAGGAAAGCTTCCACCCGGGCCCGCAGCTCGACGGTATCCTTGGCGTCGGCCCGAGCCGTGAATTCGGTGATGATCGGAACCGTCTTCTGAATGGCGGTGGTGACGACCACGGGCACCGGAGGCGCGGCTTTCTTCTCCTGCTCCTTGCTTCCGCAGCCCACCCAAATCAACGAGATGACGAGCCAGGAGAATCGCGAGATTGCCGGCGCCAGGCCGGCCTGGTCGGCGGAGCAAAGTGAATGCTCGAATCGGAACAAGCGTTGCTGATTTTCATGCTACCTCCAGGTTGTGAATGGAAAGCTCCTCTGCTGTGGAGCTCCCTGGGATCGTCCTCAGCTTGATGGGGCTCAGTCGGCGCCACAGCAGCTCTGGTCCGGCTCGTCCCTGGTGTTTCTAGAGGACCCGCAAAAGAGTCTCAGGAGAGCCGACCATAATGCCGCGCAGGGACTTCGCAAGAGCGGTCCTCACCTGTCAGGGTACGGGTGGTCTGGTGTCTTTCCTCTAGTCTGGGAGCCAGCATGATGCCAGTGACTGCCGGCCCTTGTCAACGGACCTGATCCCGGATGCCGAGACGATCGTGGATATGGTTGCCTCTTGCTCCAGCGTCGTAGTAAGTTGTTCTGCCAAATCGTCTTCCATGCGTTGACAACCGACGCTCACGACATCGGTCGCACTCCTATAGGGCTTGTTGAGGATCGTGGGCAACTAGGGAATTCCCTAATCGCATCAAGCGAAGCCCTGACGCTGGAGATTTCGGAGGTTTTCGAACGCCCTTGAATTGGATGCAATCATCAGTCTAATCTCCTCACGACAGTTCGCCGTGACGAGATGTAGGAAAGGGGATCCGGGAATGCTCGCTCGAGTCCGACCCGCCATGTCAAAGAGTCGACACGTCACTATTTTTCTCGCCGGGCTGACGCTGCTTGTTCTCGTACTGTCGCTGCCCGGCTCGCTGCGCGACGCCTATGAGAGGGGAGGACCCTATCTGTTCTCGCAAGCGTTTCTCGATGACATTCCCAGACGGCTTTCGGGCCCGGGTCGATTCCGTTTTGTCCTGCAACCCGTAACAGCAGCCATTCTCGGCATTCTCGGCGGCCTGTCCGATGCACGATCAGGGACGCCACCGTATTTGTCTGGAGTTCTATTTCATCGAGGCCTCAGGCGCGAACTTGTCAAGAGCGGCTTCAGGACGGTTGTGAATCTCGTGCTGATGGGCATCCTCCTTGATGCCATCTTCCAGTGGGTCATCCTGGGAGTGTCCTATCCCGGCGCGGCGCTCGTAATCGGACCTGTACTAATCGTCCTGCCCTACTCGCTTTCTCGCGCTCTCTCGAATCGTGTTATCGGGGTCGGACTACGGTAATTCCTTAATTTGATTTACATTACCCCTCTCGCGGGGCTCAGAAACAGTTCGTCTCGGGCTGATGCTGTCTGCATTTCGTTGAACTACAAGACCTTATCTCGGTCCGACGGCGGTCGCCATCAGACGCCGAAAACCGTTCGTAAGGCTCCTTGCGGGCTGAGAATTCCGCATGGTGATGAATCGGATAGCATTGTCTGGGTCCGACCCCAGTTGTACCGGATGGGGTGGTCTCGCGATTGCTCCAAATGGATCTCCTTTTGGGAACATGGGACACTCGTGGCAATCCGACGCTTGATCGTCTTTCTGCTCTTGTTCGTGCTTGATGCGAGCGGCAGCCTCATGACGCAAACCCAGGATCAGGGCAGCCAGGCGGCCAGTCAGCCGGGGCAGACGGCCAATCAGAGTGCCGGCATTATCGAAGCAATTCCGGATCGCCCGACGTTCTCCACTACCGCCGAAACCATGCAGAGAGGCGTGTTTGAAATCGAAGCTGGCTTCGAATCAGCCGATGGGCATCAAGACATCAACGCGTTGTTGAAGTTCGGCCTGTCCAGGAATCTCGAAATACGCTTTGGCAACAATCCGCTCGTGCACAGCGCCGGCGTCTTCGGTCTTGGGGATTCAGGCGCCGGATTCAAGTACCGGTTCCTGAAGGACAAGGGAGCTTGGCCGACGATTTCGTGCATTGTATACGCTGACGATTCCGACAGAAACGCATGGGGCGGAGAGCGATGCGGCTGGACACTCCGCCGGCCTGCTGGTCAGCAAGGATTTGGGCAGGCATCACTTGGATTTCAACGAGAGCATACAATGGGTGGGCAGGGAGGGTGCCGGCGGGTTCGACCGGAATTACTTCACCGCGCTCTGCTATTCTCATCCGATCACGGAGAAACTCGCCTTTTCGGAGGAGATTGCCGGATTCAGCCGTACCAACGCAACGATCGGGGCGACTCTCACGATCCTCCAGGCGCTGACCTATGGCATCTCCCCGCGCCTGGTACTGGACGGAGGCTGCTATGTCGCCGTCATGGGCGATCTGCCGCGCGTCACGTTCTTTGCGGGAGTTACCTACGCCGTCGCCGACCTGTACCGCCACTGGCGGCACCCACACCACTGATTCTGCCGCGCCGGCCTCGGCAAGTGATGAAACTCGAAAGCGCCGCCGATTACTCGGATTACGCGGACTCATAGATCCTATCGGATGACGCGTCAACAGGTCCGTGAAGTCCGTTGTACAGCGCTCACAGGAGTCAGAGCCGAGGAACCACGCTGCCGGTCTTCGGCAGTTTCTGTGGGGCCGGCTCGCCCGCTGGAGGAGGTGCTGCCGGAGCAGGCGCCGGCCTTCATTTCGGCGATCAGCAGCGCGCTCTCCATCGGCGGGGTCCCTACTGAAACTGCCACCGCCGCGGTGCCTGTGACCTGGCTCTGCACCGATTCCACCAACGAAGACCGTCTTTGCTGATTGAGTGCACGCAAACTCAGGGGCTCTCGGTGCGCCAGGCGACAATCTTCCAGCGGCCGTCCTCGAGAGCCCATAGCGTTTGCAGCGCTGCCGCCTCGCCGTCGGGCACCCTCAGGCGGAATACCATGCCGTAGTAATGGCCGTACACATTCTTATCCGGGTTCAGGTCGAGCGCAGGCGGCGCGGCCTGGCGCCCGGACTGGCCGCACAGAAACCACTCGCCGAGCGCATCAGGCATCTCGACCACCACAAAGGACTGTTCGTCCGGGTGCTGGACGATACGCAGCAGTTCGTGCGAGGGCTGAACCGGTTCGATCGCCTTGGACAGCTTGCGCTTGCCGACGGCCCTGCTGATTGTCCGGAACCCGCCCTGCATCAACTTGCCTGCCTCTGCCTGCGATAGATTTTGCCGTTCCGGCTTGCCCGACTCCGCCAGGCAGGCGTTGCTGCGCGGAGACAGGTAGGAGAGGGCGCGCTCGTAGTCCTGTTTCTCGAACCATTGGCCAAGGAAATCGCGCATCGCCTTGACGGCGTCACGATTCCCTTTGACCCGCGGCAACGCCGGCACGGGAGGCGAGGGAGACGCCACGTTGGCCGGGAAACGGAGCGTCCCGCCAGAATCCGCGAAGTTGAATGCGACGATCTTCCAATAATCCCCTTCCTTCGCCCACAGCAGGTAGACAGTGTTGCCGATGCCGCGGCCCGTCTTCAATCGGAATACGGAACCGTAATAGACGCCGTACTTGCCGTAGTCGACCTTGCGCGGGCCGGAGGCAGACGCCGTGTCGCACTCAATTACCGCTGCCAGGTCATCCGGCACCTCGAGCAGAAGGAAGAGGGACGCGTACGTATTCCGCATGGGTTTGAGTCGGGGGTTCCACGGGGAGGCTGCTTGCACCGCCTCTTCGAGCTTCGCCGGTTTCCCCTCCGCCTTGGCCGCTGCACCAAGCTCGCGGAGCAGGTAGATCCGCGTCATTCCTGCTCCGATATTCTGGTGGCGCGCCGTTGCGTCCCGGTCGATGCAGCCGTAGCTTCTTGGAGAGAAGTATGCGGCTGCGAGTTGCGGCTTCTGTTCGAGGAAGATGGACGCGAGAAAGTCGTTCACTGCCGCGCCCAGCGGCTCTTTGCTTCCGATACGCGGATTAGCGGGTATGGCCGAGGCATCCGCAGGCGACTCGTCCGCCGGCGCTGGCGCCAGGAACCCGAACAGATCTCGCCACCAGCCCGCAAGCCCTGTCCAGCGGCCATCATGCCGCTCCAGGTTGTCGCCGGCCCTCACATCCGAGTTCGAGTCGGACAGGTGACCATTGAAGACGAACTCAGGGAAGTCAGACGACCGGTAGTCGACGTCGATGTCGGCCCGGGTGAAATCGCGGGTGCCGGAGATCTGGATCGAGGGTGTTCCTTTCATCCTGAAGCTATAGGGGTAACCATGGTGGTATGTCACGTTGTCCCGCTGGCGGACGAATTCCCTCGAGCTCGCAAGAATCCGAAAAGCGCCGGGCTTCAACAGCACATAGAGTCGGAATTGCTTGTCTCCTCCGGCGCCGGGTTCCTGGCCGGCCACCTGTTCGAGGCTCTCGACGAGATCGAGCGCCGTCCCCAGCGCCTGGCCGCTCGCATCGGTGAGGGGGGTGTGTAATAGCGCGTGCGTTACCGCATCATAGGTCGTCCGCTGCGACACCCGCGCGGAGTCGTAGAGTTGGCCGGGGTCGGTCGGCTTTCCCGTCAGCCGCGAATAGCGGCCGACCCATTCGTTCATGAGCCGCTGCTGCTCAGGAGAAAGCTCACTGAAGGAGCCGCCGAAGGCGCGCGGCTTCGTTGCCGGTTGTGCGGAGGCCTGAGCGCCGAAGCCGAACGCTAAGGCGTTTCCTCCCAACCATGCTGCCACGACCAAGAGCCTGCACGTATTCTTCACAACTACCCCCTGACATTCGCCGTGTGAGATAAGGGTGCGCATTGGGACCCACCGCGATTGCGACGCAAAATCCACTCCCTGCCCGTATGGTCAAAAACTCAGCCGAACCGTAACCCCCTGGATCCGCGACTTCTGCGGCCAACGGCAACAACGATGCTTGCGGCGGTCGACAACCAGCCTCGTCCCGGCCTGTCTCTCCAGGCTGTAATCAGTGGCGAACTTCACCTGGATGGAACGACCGGCGGGCGAGCCTTTGGGCGACAACTTCAGCCTCTCCAGAGACAGGGAGCCGTTAACCTTTGCAGTCTTTCCATCGGAATCCAGCTTCCCGTCCAAACTGGCTATTATGTTTCCGCTCTCTCCATGGGCAGCGGTGCCGGTTTTCACCGCGTCTCTGAATCCTATGCACGGCTCATGGCACATGCTACTGGGAAAATCCCTAGTCCCTGACGGCTCGCTTCGAGCGCCTCAGCAACCAGAAATGAGAAATCCCTTTTTCGAGAATGAGCGCCGTCAGGTATCTCGCAGAAAGGCCTTGCCCTCCCGAACTGAGTAGGTTGAGAATCGGCAGCAGTACCAATGGAAAATAGCGGTGAGGATGCAGCCTGTCTGACGCGAAAGCGAGGCAGCGACTCCACCGCCGGAAGGCTGCGCGCGAACCTACGAGGAGCGAGACGGGGAATGAATGTACTCCTGAATACCAAGAGAACTGGCATGTGTATCGTTGCAGCCGGGGCGAGTTTCGGCCGAGAGAGCCAGCCCTGGCCAGGCCTGATTCCCGTTATGGCGATTGTGTTAGCGCTCACGCTTTGTCCACTGACAGGGTCGGCTCAACCACCGGCGACAACAAGTACCGGTTCGCCGCCTGGTGAGGCTGCCACCCCCTCGGGAGGCGTCGAGGAAGAAAGCCCTCCTGTAGCCCCGGTGCTGGTCGGGGGCGAGCCCGCCGTCTGGATACTGACCGGAATTGGCCCGTATACCCCGGAATTTCGTGCCGAACGCATCGGCGAGCGGCTCCGCGCGATCATTCGCGATCGGTCCATCCAGGACCTGAAGGTGTCGGTCGTGGAGGTAGGGGGCTCCTCGGAGCTGCGCATCGGTCAGCATCGGGTGATGGCCGTCACGAAGGCCGATGCGGCAACGGTAGGGATCCCGCGGGAACGATTGGCGCGGGAGTACGCGAAGGAGCTCGAAACGGCCGTTCGGAACGAACGACTCCGCTACGCGCCCGCAACGCTCATCCGCTCGAGCATTTACGCGATACTCAGCACGATCGCTCTGGTAGCCGTTCTGTGGCTGATAGGCAGGCTCTCGCGGCGGCTCCACGGCCGTCTCCAGGGATCTCGATGGCCGGATTCGCTGCGCCTGCAGAAACTGCAGATTATTTCAGCCGACCGTGTCGCGCGCACGATCCATGAACTCATCCTCGTGATGCGGATCGTGGTCACCGTTCTTGTGATCGATCTCTATCTCACTTACGTGCTTGGATTGTTTCCGTGGACCCGGCCCGTCTCGCTCCAGCTGTTCGGCTATCTGCTGGCCCCTCTTCGCGTCGCCGGGACGGCGTTTCTGAGTTATCTCCCGAAGCTGCTGTTTGTTCTCTTCATCACTGTGGTCATCTACCTGGCAATCAGGCTCGTCGCATTTTTCTTTTCCCAGATCCAGAGCGGCCGGCTTGTATTCCCGGATTTCCCGCCCGAGTGGGCTGATCCGACGAACAAGATTGCGCGTTTACTTCTCGTTGCCTTCGGGGTTGTCGTCGCTTTTCCTTACCTGCCGGCCTCGAGCTCGCCCGCATTCACAGGAGTGTCTGTATTCATGGGCGTTCTGATCTCTCTGGCTTCGAGCTCTTCGCTCTCGAACATGATTGCCGGACTCGTCCTGACCTATACCGGCGCCTTCCGCCTGGGTGACCGCGTGCAGATCGGAGACACATACGGTGACATTCTGAAAACCTCGATGCTGGCCACGCGCATCCGGACGATCAAGAACGAGGAGGTCACGATTCCCAACTCGATCATCCTCAACAGTTCGGTGATCAACTTTTCCCGCAAGGGGAAGACACCCGGCCTCATCCTTCACACGAGCGTGACGATCGGCTACGACGCGCCGTGGCGGAAAATACATGAACTGTTGATCCGCGCTGCGACCGAGACCCAGGGGATACTGTCGGAACCCAAGCCCTTCGTCTGGCAGACGGCGCTCAACGATTTCTACGTCACATATGAGATCAACGCCTACACCGACAGGCCGCAGGAAATTAATGACATCTATGCGGTGTTGCACGCGAAGATCCAGGACGCGTTTTGCGAAGCGGGTGTTGAGATTATGTCGCCGCACTATACGTCGCTGCGAGACGGCAATACGGTGGCCATCCCTGAACAGTATCGTGGCCCGGGATACCGTCCCCACGGCTTCCGGGTGGACTCCCGATCATCAAGAACGGAGTAATCCGGCAGAACAGCACGGAACGCAGGCCCATTAGTGCCAGGACATCCACGCTGACCTACTTGGATCCCGACTTGGGCATCGTGCGCGACTGCAGTCCGTGGAATAGACCTGCCATGCTATACTTTGGATTATATCGAGACTTGCCATGACGAAGCAGTTTAAGGTGATTGTGGAAAGGCACGCGGACGGTTATGTGGCATATCCGATCGGCCTGAGAGGTGTTGTCGTCGGACAGGGAGACACCTATGAACAGGCTCTGGCTGACGTGAACTCCGCGATCCAGTTCCACATCCAGACCTTCGGACAAGAGGCCCTTGAAACTGATCAACCCGTTCTTGATGCATTCATCGCTGAGACCAAAGTCGCAGTCTGATGCCCAAGTTTCCCGTTGACGCCCCCCATGACTAGGGTAGTCAGGACCCTGGAAATCCTTGGCTTCCGACTGATTCGCGAAGGCAATCATATAGCGATGGAGCGGCAAAACTTGGACGGGACCAGAACTCCCCTGACCATGCCCAATCATCGCACAATCAAAGGCTCCACCCTCCGCACCATCATCAGCCAGAGCGGCATCTCGGGGAGGACTTTATGAATACGTATGAGAAGGCATGATCCTCGAACTCACAGGTGATCCTGCGACCCACCTATGCTGCCATTCACCGGAATGCAGCCATTGATGGTTGATGCCAACGAGCTTTTCTTCGAGTTCCGCGACTTGCAGCACATCACGCACATCAGCCCGGAAGGATCGAGGTCAACAAAAGGGCGATGACGATGGCCGTAACGACGGTAACCATCCCCGGCAGCATGAAACTGTGGTTCAGCAGGTACTTCCCGATTTTGGTCGTTCCAGTCTGATCAAAGGAGACGGCGGCGAGCAGCGTCCCGTACGTCGGCAGGAAGAAGACACTGTTGGCCGCGGGATAGAGCGCGACCAGCAGCATGGGCTTCAGCCCCAATGCCAGACCTACCGGTACGAGTATGACAACCGTCGCGGCGGCACTGAAGAGCATCGTCGAGAGGGCGAAAAGGCCAACGGCAAACGTCGACGGGTAGTTCCGGATCAGGTCGGATATTCCGCTGACGATGGTGCTCCGATTGCCCGCGAAGAAGGAAGAGCCCAGCCAGGAGACTCCGACGATTGAAATGACTGCCGCGATCCCGCTGCGCATGATGGTTCCCTTCAGCGCTCCTTCGGGAGAGGCTTTGAAGAGGATCATCGTGAGTCCTGCAATGGCAAGCATGACGATCATGATTGCCATCCCCATGCTCACCTGGTCGGTATCGACGGCGCCATTTTCAACGGTCTGATAAACGGGGCGCAGGTTCGGAAACATGCCGATCAGCACAACCAGGCCTATGCCGGTGAGGAACAGCAGTGTCGATCCGCGGGCATTGAAGAGCTGTTTTGCCTGGAAGGCCGGCAGCGGTTCGGGAGGTTTTACTGCGCCGCTCGCCAGACGTTTCTGATATTCGGGATCCTCGCTCAATTTCGCTCCCCGCCAGGCCACCGAGAGGGCGCCGATCAGAACGGCAACAAATGTGGAGGGGATGATGACTGCAAGCAGGCGCGGCAGCGATACACTGGCTCCGGCAAGCAGGCCGATCATGGCCACGGTCGCCGCCGAGATCGGGGATGCAAGAACGCCCTGGAAACCCGCGATGACGCTGATCGAGAGCGGCCGCTCGGGGCGGACATCAGCCTTGCGCGAGACCTCGGCGATGACCGGCAGGAGGGCATAGATGACATGCGTGGTGCCCGATGCCAGGACCAGGATGTAGGTGGCGACGGGAGCGATGAAAGTGATGTACTGCGGGTGCCTGCGCATGATCTTCTCGGCGAGCGCGACCAGGTAGTCGAGCCCTCCGGCGGCCTGCATCGTCGCCAGCGCGGTAATAACCGCAATGATCATGCCGATGACGGTCCCCGGAGGCCCCCCCGGAGGGAGCGCGAAGGCGAATACGAACAGGACAAGCCCGAGGCCTGCGACCGTGCCCAACGCAATCCCTCCCAGGCGTGCACCGATCAGGATGCACGCAAGGAGAATGGCAAGCTCTATCCAGATCATCGGTTTGCCCTCCTGAAACTTAGAGAACAGGTGTCGGCCAGATTGCCGCCGCGATTCAGATACTGAAAATCAGGTCGCTTTGCTTAACTGGACTCCGAGGATCCTGAAAGGATCCGACAGGACAGCCCGGGGCAAGCGAAGCGCCGCCCCGGGACTATGGGACTTAGATCGGATGAACCCTGAATGGGTTCAACAGCTCAAGTCACTCAGATGTGAGAGGAATCAGTTGTTCCCCTTCAGGGAACAAATCCTCAACTCCCGTGAAACCCAGGGTTGAAACGCGCGATGGTTTAGCGCGCGTTTCAACCCTGGGCTGTTCTGTGCAGGCCTTTCAGGCCTGAGAACCCTGTCTGATGAAAGGCCGTCACGCAAGGGTGCTCCATCCGGCCCTGACGCGGTCAGTAGGTCTGGAACAGCTTCTGGATCTCCATCGTACTGCGCGGCTTGAGCAGCGCCAGCATCAGTAAGATCCTCGACTTCTGGGGATTGAGTTCATCGGAGGCCACGAAGCCCATTTCGTCATCGTTTACCTCCACATTGCGCCCGACAGCTCCTGTGGCCACGCGGCTGCTTCTGACCACTACGACGCCCTTCTTGGCGACGCGCTGTGCCGCCTCCAGCGAGGCCTTGTTCATGTTGCCGTTGCCCACGCCCGCGATGACGATGCCTTTGGCGCCATTGGCCGCGGCCGCATCTATCAGATCCGGAGACATGTCGGCGCAGGCGAAAATAATGTCCACGCGGGGCAGCTTGGTGACATTTGTTATGTCGAATTCGCTCGCGGTAGTGTGCTTCCACTGTGGTGAGTTGAAGAAATCATTCTTGCCGTAAGTGGAAACACCCACAAGACCGCGCAGGGGCGACATAAACGTCTGGATGGCCGTGGTGCTTGTCTTGGTCAGCGAGTGCGCTGCGTGTATCCAATCGTTCATCACCACCAGGACACCGCGCCCTTTGGAATTGGGGTCACCGGCGACCGCGACCCCATCGTACAGGTTCAAGGGCCCGTCCGCGCTGACCGCCGTGGAGGGCCGCATCGAGCCAACCATTACCACGGGTTTCTCGCTCTTGATCACAAGGTTAAGGAAGAACGCGGTTTCTTCCATGGTGTCCGTGCCGTGTGTGATCACAATGCCGTCGACGTCGTTCTTCGCCAGCAGTTCATTGCACCGCTTGGCGACGGTGAGCATGATGTCCATGCTCATGTCCTGCGATCCGACATTGGAGATCTGCTCGCCTTTGATGTTGGCCAGGTCGCGAATGCCGGGAACAGCCGCAAGCATCGCGTCGATCGTCACTGCGCCGGACGTGTAGGCGGCTTGGGTGCCTGTGGCTGCTGCTCCGGCGATCGTGCCCCCGGTGGCCAGGATAACAATGTTGGGCAGCTTCTTCTGCTGAGCGGCAGAGATGTGTCCGCATGCAAGAATAAGAAGAACAAGCGACAACAATCGGGTTTCGGATTTCAATCTCATGGGACGTCCTCCCTTCACGGAATTGTTACAGCTTCTTCAGGTACTTGGTTTTGTCCAGGCCGGTCAATTTCACCGGATCGAGCAGCTCCTTGATCTGCTGTTCTGTCAGAATCTTCTTTTCCCGGATGATTTCGAGGATGCCTTTGTTGGTTTTGTAGGCTTCGGTAGCCAGCTCCGTGGCCTTCTCGTAGCCCAGGATAGGATTGAGCGCGGTAACGATTCCTACGGTGGTATCCATGTAGTGCTGCAGAGTTCTTTCATTCACCGTGATGCCGTCTATGCACTTTGCCCGGAAGTAATAAGAGGTGCGAAAGATAATGTTCTGGGACTCGACGATCGCCAGGCCCTCGAGCGGCTCGTAGGCATTGAGCTGCAGCTGCCCGTGATGGGCGGCCGTGCTGAGGGCGTAATCATTTCCCATCACCCGAAACGCTACGATGTTCATCAGCTCGGGCAGGACAGGGTTGACTTTGCCCGGCATGATGGAGGACCCGGGCTGGAGCGGCGGCAGGTTGATTTCGAACAAGCCCGCCCGCGGGCCGGATGTAAGCAGGATCAGGTCGCTGGAAATCTTTGACAACTTCACCGCGAGGCTCTTGAGGGCTGACGAGTAGACGACAAACCCCTGCTGATCCCAGGTTGCTGCGAGCATGTCGGAAGCCGGCACGATCGGTTTGCCTGTCAGCTCGGCCAGATGAGCCGCGCACTTCTCCGGGTATCCCTTGGGAACGTTGATCCCGGTTCCGATTGCGGTGGCGCCCATGTTGACCGCGTACAGGTACTTCTCGGCGTCGCGCAGCAGCTGGATTTCACTCTCGAGCGACGCGGCGAAGGCATGGAATTCCTGCCCCACGGTCATGGGCACGGCGTCCTGCATCTCGGTCCGGCCCATCTTCACGATCTCCAGGAACGCATCCCCTTTCAGCCGGAAAGAGGCGACGAGGTTCTTCATCTCGTCGATCAGCTTGTCGTTGCGGATCAGAAGCGCAACCTTGATTGCGGTGGGATAGGCATCGTTGGTGGACTGGGACATATTCAAATCATCATGCGGACTGATGTACTGGTACTCGCCCTTCTTATGCCCCGACAATTCCAGTGCGATGTTGGCGAGCACCTCATTGGCATTCATGTTCGTCGAGGTGCCGGCGCCCCCTTGATACCAATCGACCAGGAACTGGTCGTGATACTTGCCGTCGCGCACGGCCTGGCAGGCTTTTTCGATGGCTTGCAGCTTTTCCGGCTTCATGGCGCCGACGTCCGTGTTGGCTCTGGCCGCAGCCAGTTTGACAATTGCCCAGGCGTCGACGAACCCGCCATAGTGATTGATCAGCACGCCGGAAACCTGGAAGTTCTCGAGCGCCCTCGCGGTCTGCACCCCGTAATAGGCGTCAGCCGGGATCTCTTTCTCACCGAGAAGATCCTTTTCAACCCTGGTCTTTTGTTGAGCCCAGGCCACAGACACGAGAGTCAAACAGGCCAAGGCTACGAAGGTAATCGCAGTTCTTTTCATGGTGCC
>CAVVHG010000013.1:0-173859 GCA_963747985.1 uncultured Acidobacteriota bacterium | reverse complement strand
GGGCTGATCTGTTCGACCCCCTTCGGGGTCGACTCCGACGTACTGCGCGCGGGGACTGAGAGTGACCATTCCGTTCAGCCCATTGACTCGCCGGTGGCGGCGATGCCTCACAGATGCCAGCCGCGATCGACCCCGACGACGCTGAAAGCGTCGAATAGAACAGCCCGGGGTGCAAACCCCGGGGATCAGGATGATCAGAAGATGTCAACCCTGAAAGGGTTGAACAGCGTCCCTGCAGCGCAGGCTGCCTGTCACGCGTCGCCAGTCTCGTAGCCCTCACTGTCTGAATCGCAGCGCCGGGTTGAAAACCAGTCCCACATGGTTTCAACCCGTCAATCTCGCCTGAACGGAATTCGCAAATCTCTCAGGGTTTCAATCAGCCCCTCCCGCAGGGGGCGCGGCCTGTAACCGAGGTCGGCCTCAGCCCTGGTCGAATCACACGCCCAGCTTTCGTACATCATCCGGACTGACGATGGCGTCATCGATGGATCGCGGCTGCGCAGCCGGTCCGCAAGCGCCTGCAGACCGGCGGCGGCCATTCCTGCCGCGAGCGGAATCCGGAGGCGCGGCGCTCTCTTTCCCGTCAGGCTGGAAAGGGCTGCGAAGAAACCGGCGAGCGACACGTTGTTCCCTCCGAGGACATACTCGCCGCCCTTCGGCGACGCGGAAAGTGCGAGGAGGTGTCCTTTGGCAACGTCATCGATGTAGGCGTAAGACCAGACCTGGCTGCCGTCGCCCAGGAGGCCAGGGGTCCGCCCGCATGCAAAGTCTTCGACGAGCTTCGCCACAAGGTTTCCGCGTGTCCGTTTTCCCGGGCCGTAAATGATCCCGGGATAAAGCACAACGATCGGAAATCCTGCCCTCAGCGCCCGCACGGCTTCGCGCCTCGCTTCCAGCTTGCTGTGCTGGTAGGGATGGATCTTCCTTCCCTCCAGCGGGGCGCGCTCACTGGCACCCGGTACCGGTGCCGGTCCGAGCGCGAAAAAGGAGGACGTGTACACGAGGCTCGCCACGCCGGCAACCTCGCAGGCCTCGAGAATGTTCCTGAGACCGGTGACGTTCACGCGGTAGAACTCCGATTCATCCCGCGCCCAGCTGGCGACAAGGGCTGCGGTATGGAACGCGGTATCGCATCCCCGCATCTGGGAAGCAAGCCGGCGGCTATCGGAGAGGTCGCCCGTGACGATTTCGACCTGCGGATGCGGATCGAGGGAGGACGGCTTGCGAAGCAGCGCGCGCACCTGGCAGCCGTCGGAGATCAGCGACTGGAGCAACCGGCCGCCCAGGTACCCCGTCCCTCCCGTGACGAAAACCTTGCCTCGCATGTTGGTCCACAAAACCGATGTTCAATCCCGGATCGCCAGCTCGCGCGCGGATATGCGATATCGTCTCATCAGTCTGAGGAATTCCGAGTTCGAGATCGACCTGTTGCCGATGATCTCTCGGCGTTTCCGCAGTATCGGTCCGAGACCAAGGAACCCGGAGAAGTATGCCCTGATCAGGGCTCCCATCAGCCTTCCCGCACTGTGTTCGCGCACCACACCACCCGCGAGCCCCCGGCCCCGACCGATGCTCCAGGCATGCCAGAAAAACCGCCACACGGTATATGCCGGCGACAGAATAAGGGCAGGCCACGGCAGCAGTTTCACAGCTACCCAGAAGCGGTTGCGTTCGACGAGGTATGCCTTGATGGGGGAATACTTCCCGAGGCTGGTTGAATGCCGGTGGTATACCCGAGCCGCAGGCGCATAGGCGCACCGCCATCCCCTCCACCTGCCTCGCAGGCCGAGCTCGGCATCGTCCCCATAGGCAAAGAACTGCTCGTCGAAGAGGCCGATCTCTTCAAGCATCCGACGGCGGTAAAGGGCCGCACACCCGTCAGGGAACAGCGTTTCAGCCTCCTTGTCGTATTGGCCGGTGTCGGTTTCGCCCGCCCCGCGGCCGCGATTGAGGCCGTCCGGGTATAGCAGGTGCCCCGCCTTATCGATCACCTCACGCCGATCGTGAAAGAGGATCTTGGAGGCAACCATCCCGGCGCCGACATCCTGCGCGGCAGCGACAAGGTTCTCGAGCCACCGTTCATCCGCCCACGCGTCATTGTTCAGGAGGACGACGAATTCACCGGCGCTTGCCCGGATGCCGGCATTCACGCCCCGGCCGAAACCGGTGTTCACGTCGAATTCAACCAGGCGGAAGCTGTTGGCGGCATTGGCCCTCAGCCATTCGCGCGAACCGTCGGTTGAGCCGTTGTCGACGACGATCACCTCAAAAGGAGCGTAGGTCTGCCGGCGAACCGACCGGAGGCAATCACGGACGCAGCCGATACCGTTCCAGTTTACGATGATGATTGAAGCGAGCCCCGACACCGGATTCACCGCGGACCCCGAATGCCCCGCCTTTTCCGCGACGGCCTAGCGAAATATGGTTTCGTGATAGTACTTGCTGACAACTTCCGGCAGGGTGCGATCAAAGATGAGGAAGTTCGCCCAGCCCAGCCGCTGCAGCAGAAAGCGAAACACGACTCCGAGCGTTTTCAGGCCGTAGATCGTGCTCACCTTGAAGTTGACGCTGGAAGCTTCCGGGAAATAGCGTGCCTGGACCGGGATCTCCGATATGGGGAAACCCATGTAGGCGGCCTGCGCGATCATCTGGGAATCGAACACAAAGTCGTCGGCGTTGAGCAGGAAAGGCACCGTCGTCAGAAGCTTCCGGCTGTAAGCACGAAACCCGCTGTGGCAATCGGTCAGCCTGGTTCCGAAGACGAAGTTTTCCAGGATTGTAAGCGCGCGGTTCGCGATGTACTTCCAGACCGGCATTCCGCCGGCGAGCGCCTTGCCGTTCAGGATGCGGGATCCCATGACCATGTCGGCTTTGCCCTCGAGGATCGGCCGAACAAGCTCAGGAACCAGGCGCGAGTCGTACTGGTGATCGGGATGCAGCATGACTACGACGTCGGCACCCTCCTTGAGCGACTCCAGGTAGCACGTCTTCTGGTTCCCGCCGTATCCGCGGTTCTGCACGTGAATAACAACCGACAGCCCGAGCGAGCGCGCCACCTCGACCGTCTGGTCCTGGCTGACGTCGTCCACCAGGATGATCTTCCAGATCTTGTCCTTCGGGAGGTCAGCGTAGGTCTTTTCGAGAGTCCTGGCCGCGTTGTAGGCGGGAAGAACAACGATGGTTCTGGGATCCGGTCTCGCTTTGTCGTTCTGAAGCATCTGCAAGCACCAGGCAATAAGTCAGCCTCGTCGCGAGATCCTATCAGAAAGAATCACCGGCAGGCTAGCCTTTACCCATATTCTGCAATTCAGACAGCAGGATTGAAGTGAACTCGCCTCGCATGGTGATCACTGTCCAACCCCTACAGGGTTGGGGCTTCCGGTGGATCCGATCACCCCCGGGGTTTGCACCCCGGGCTGATCTGTTCGACCCCCTTCGGGGTCGAGTCCGACGTGCTGCGCCCGGGGCAGAGCGTTACCATGCCTTTCAGTCCCTTCGGGGTCGAGTCCGGCGCACTGCGCCCGGGGCAGAGCGTTACCATGCCGTTCAATCCCTTCGGGGTCGAGTCCGGCGCGCTGCGCCCGGGGCAGAGCGTTACCATGCCGTTCAGTCCCTTCGGGGTCGAGTCCGGCGCACTGCGCCCGGGGCAGAGCGTTACCATGCCTTTCAGTCCCTTCGGGATCGAGTCCGGCGCACTGCGCCCGGGGCAGAGCGTTACCATGCCTTTCAGTCCCTTCGGGGTCGAGTCCGGCGCACTGCGCCCGGGGCAGAGCGTTACCATGCCTTTCAGTCCCTTCGGGGTCGAGTCCGGCGCACTGCGCCCGGGGCAGAGCGTTACCATGCCTTTCAGTCCCTTCGGGGTCGAGTCCGGCGCACTGCGCCCGGGGCAGAGCGTTACCATGCCGTTCAGTCCCTTCGGGGTCGAGTCCGGCGCACTGCGCCCGGGGCAGAGCGTTACCATGCCGTTCAGTCCCTTCGGGGTCGAGTCCGGCGCACTGCGCCCGGGGCAGAGCGTTGCCATGCCTTTCAGTCCCTTCGGGGTCGAGTCCGGCGCACTGCGCCCGGAGCAGAGCGTTACCATGCCTTTCAGTCCCTTCGGGGTCGAGTCCGGCGCACTGCGCCCGCGGCAGAGCGTTACCATGCCGTTCAGTCCATTGATTCACTGGTGGTGGCGATGCCTCACAGGTGCCAGCCGCGATCGACACCGACGACGCTGAAAGCGTCGAATAGAACAGCCCGGGGTGCAAACCCCGGGGACCAGGATGATCAGCAGATATCAACCCTGAAGGGGTTGAACAGCTTCCTTGCAGGGCAGGGCTGCCGATCCCATTCTCCCGCCCCGGCAGGGGCGCCGGAGTCCCTTCGGCTTGCCACCCGCCGGCTGCCTATGACTCGGACTGCCGGTCTCTGCGGCGGGCTTGAATCCAGATCGTAGCGCCCCGCCCGGCGGCGCCTGCCAGCGCCGCCGGCACGAGGGCGCCCAGCACCAGGGCGAAATAGGCGATTTCCGCCGCCGCCTCGACGAACGCTCTCTTCCGGCCGCGGTTCCGTTTGCGTCTCATCGGGTCGAGACCGGGCGCCAGGCTCGATGCCAGAGCTGCCGGATCGTCACGCAGCGAGAAACGGGCGGCACGTACTATACCGAGCCCCGCGCGGTCGAGCAGGACGCGCAAGGCCCGCGGCGAGAAGTTCACGATATGCCTCGGCACGTCGAACCCGTACCACCTGAGGCCGAAAACCTTCGCCTGCAGCGACGCAATGTTAGGGACCTGCACAATAGCGCTTCCATCCGGATTGAGCAGGGAGACGGCGTACTCGATCCCCCTGGCCGGATCGGGCAGGTGTTCGAGAACATGAAACATCGTCACGAAATCGAACCGCTGCCCGGCCCACGAATCGCTGCCGATGTCCCCCTGCCGAACATCCAATCCCGATCGTTCGCGCACCAGACGCACTGCTGTCTCCGAAATGTCCATGCCATGGACCGCGAAGCCGCGGTGCGCTGCCAGCTCAAGGAAGGTTCCGCTGCCGAAACCGATATCGAGCAGCCGCCGCCTGCCCGGTGGTCGACCGCGGGCGCATCGCTCGAGGAACCGGACGTGGTCGGAGGCGACGAACTCCCGATAGGACCGCTCGAGCCGCTGCACCAGGCGCGCGATCGGAGCTCCACTCCCCCCTCCGCCCGACCACCAGTACTCTTGCGGATAGAACGATGCCAGGCGGGCGCCATCGGGAATCGGATGCTGAAAGACGCAGCCGCACCCGGAGCAGCGATGGAGCTCGAAGCAGCCGGGAGCGACGCGGAAAATCCGGTCTCGTGCGGAGGCATGGTAGGCCGTACGATCCGACCGGCAGACCGGGCAGGCCGCATGCTTCGAGTTGGGGGACTCAGCGTGTCGGAGTTCCTTTGCCTCCCCGCTCACGCCTCACTCTCCCCGTCCGCGGACGAAACGAGAGGTGTGGCGGCACGCTTGAGGCCGAGCCGTTTTTGTGCGAGGAAGAGCAGGTTGCGGAATCCGTCTCTCCAGGGGCGAAGCTTGATCTCACCCATCCGGCTCGAGTAGTCGACGTAGATCTCCTTGAAGCCGATTCTCTTCTTGCGGATAGCCTCGATCTTGATCTCCTCGCTGAAAGCCATCCCGTCGCTCACCAGGTCCATCTCGCGCAGGCTGCTGCGTTCGAACACCCACATGCCTGATTGCGAATCGCGCACCCAGCGAAAGTAGAGCAAAGACATGGCCAGGCTGAGGAGCCTGTTCCCGATCCGGTGCTTCGGCGACATCGCGCTCTTGTTTCTGACCGGGAAGCGCGAGGCGGACAAGAAGCGCACGCCGGAGTGCATGAACGATTCCAGCAGGTAGGAAATCGCATCGACGGGATATGAATGGTCCCCGTCGAGGGTGACGATGATGTCCCCCTGCGCCTGAAGCAGGCCGGTCTTGTAGGCACGCCCGTATCCGCGCACCTTCTCGTGAATCACGCGCGCGCCGTGGCTGCGCGCGAACTCGGCCGTCCGGTCGGTGGAATCGTTGTCAACAACGATAACCTCGTCGACGAGGGGAGGAATGCGGGACAGGACTTCTACGATCCCCTTCTCTTCGTTGAGGCAGGGGATGACTATGGTGATTTGCCGGCCCTTGTACACGGCGGGCATGATAACAGAAAACGTCGCCTATCCGGTACCCCTGGAGCGGCGAGATGTCGACAGTGGGAAAGGCGCAGGAGATGTAGTATGTTAACCGGTGGTCCATTCGAGAGCCGGCGGGCGATCTGAAACCGAGGATTTACTTTGACCGCTTGGGTCCGTCACCCGCATCTACATCTCCTGGCGCTTTGCCGCTGTTTTTGAAATAGGAGGTATGCAACAACATGTGTAAGAACAACCTCGTCAAGATCTTCGTTAGTATCGGCCTTGTGTCCTTTTGCGGGGCATCTGCCTTCGGGCAGGCGGTCTTCGGCGTGGCAACAACTCAGCCGCCGGCTGCTGACATCGGCGTGACAGAGTTGACGGGGGAAATAGCGCTCACCGTCCTGTCGGGTACTACCGTCGCGGCTCCGCTTGCGATTGAATATTCCGCACGGATCACGAACAACTCCGCGGCCGAAATCGACGTGACTGGAACGCTCGGACTGGCGGGCATAGATCCTGCCCCCACCCTGAACTCGAGCAGGACGACGATAACCATAAAGGTGCCGGCGGGAGGTGTCGCGGGAAGTCAGATTCACATTCGCGGGGTGCGCGTCGACCTGGCCGGCGAGGGTACTTCGCAGGTGACCGCGAGGGTCAAGAGCATAACGACGGGAGGCAACGCCATCTCAGCGGGCCAGCAGACGGGTCCGGTCATCGGGCAGGTTACGCCCCCGTTTACGATCGACCAGAGCGGCTCGGATCCACTGTCTTACGGGAACGGTGAGGCGACTATGCCGCACAGTTCTTTCATGATGGCGGAGGGAAACGTCACCGCGTTCACCGACGACGTAGGGCTCTACGGTCAGACTGTGGCGACAAGGATCCGGATCACACCTTTTCCGGAGATTCCGAAGGGTGTGAAGGTGACGCTCGGCGTGGAGGCGGCCTCCACCGAGACCGGGTCATCGCTCAGAACGCTCACTGGACACGGCGAGACCATCCCGCGCGAGGACGGCTCCACCTCGGTCATCTATGAGTTTACCTCAGCCCCCGGCAGCGAGTGGCAACTGGAATCCTTCAAGTTCTACACTTCGATCGAGGTTGACCCCACGACTGAAGGCAGCGGGACCATCACATTTCAAGCGGCGATTCTGCCGATCGGCATCGCGGTCCCCGACTCCGGGTCCCCTTCCACCGACATACCGAGATACCTGGAGAGAGAAGTCCCTGATGAGACCGAGTTGATCACAGGCTCATCGGAGTTGGCCTTTCCCTTCCTGGCAAGCCAGGCCGGCGTCTACACCGGGATAGCGATTACCAATCCGCTGAACTACAGGGTGAACGTTACGCTCACGGCGTACGACTCGAACGGAGTCGTGATCGCGGGAAAGGGCATCAAGAATCCGGTCAACCTGACAATGCCCCGGAGAGGGCAGATCGCACAACTCGCGACGCAGATCTTCGGATCCGCCTTTGATGCTTCCACGCTCGGTACGATTCGTGCAGTCGGGAAGACACCGGTTCTCGTCGGCTTCTACCTCCTTGGAGCCGAGCACGGGACTCAGCTGGATGGGGCCACCGCCGATGTGGATCCGATCTACGGCTGGATCTGGCCCACGGTGTTCCACAACGCACCGAGCCCGTTCAACTCCTGCGAATTCTTCAACCCGGGCACCAAAGCGGCTAAGGCACAGCTCGAATTGTTCGACTCGAGCGGGCATTCCGTGGCGAAAGCCTCCCAGAGCGTCGCTGCGGGTGGAACTCAAATCCGGACTCTCGCAAACCTTTTCACCGGTGTCGATCTCGCATCTTTTGCGGGCGGCTACATCAAAGGATCATCGGATGTGCCGCTTGTGGTTCGCCAGTCCTTCGGAAACACAACGGAGTCGAATGTCCTTGGAGGCGAGACGGCCATCCAGAAACAGACGTACTATTTCGCGCATTTCGCCTCCGGCGGGGGATACGACAGCGAGGTTAATTTCGTGAACACCGACCGGTTCTTCAACGCGGACATACAACTCACCGCGATGGATGAAGACGGGAACGCCTACGAGATAGAGGGAAATCCGGCGACCATCTCGATACTGCCGGGTCAGCAATGGACGCACACTGTCGCCGACCTCTGGCCAGGACTGGGAGGCTCGCTGACCACCGGCTATATCATGGTTGATGTGCGACCCTATATAATCGGCTCTTTCCCCACGGTGCCGCTGCTGACAGGATCAGTCCGCTTCAGTGCCGGGGGCGGGTACGGCTCGGCAACGCTTCCGCTGTTCCTCCCCCCTGTCGGCGAATTCATCTTCTCGCATGTTGCCCAGGCTCAGGGTTACTTCACCGGCGTAGCCATGATGAACCCGAATCCGGATACCGCGCATTACACCCTGGAGGTCTATACGAAGGATGGAAACCTTGTTGGTTCGAGCGCCGGATCTCTCAAGGCAGGGGAGAAGTTCTCAAAGCTGCTCTATCAGCTTGTGAATGATTCAGGCGGGCAGTCGGAGGGTATATCCGAGTAGTTTCGGACCTCCCTGTCGTGAGCTTCTCTCTGTTCGGAACCGATGACGGTCTCTCACTGAGCGCCATTCCGCCGCAGGAGAGTACCAGCGTGCTTCAGCAGTAGTCTGGCGGAGCAGGATTCAGTTGGAGTAAAGGAAGCTCTAATCGTCTCTGCAAGGCGTCGGGATCGGAATCGGCATCGCAATCGGTATCGGGATCCGAGGTCCTCGTGAGCGAGGCCGACCCCGGTCTCGATATCGACATTAACGGGGCGCCTTGGGTGCCGACAGGTCTTTTTCCCAGAAAGGGCGCTTGAAGGCTTTTGAGGGCTCAAAGTTCACAATCACCGGCAGAGAGGCGCCCTTCACCCCATCTACAGGTTCTGCGAATCGAAGATTGGCCTCGGCGTCATGATTCGTACCGTAGCTCCTGAGTTTCAAGCTGACGGTGACCCGGCACTCCGCCCCGGGAGCTATTGTCTGCGGCAGCGGCTTGACATCCAGGTCGGCCGCTTTGACGGGCAGGATCTGGATTGCAGACTTTGAGTTGTTCTTCAGTACGACCTCCTTGGCCGATTCACCCTTCAAGAACTTGAGAGACCGGGGAGAGATCGAAAGGGGCGTATAGACGTAGCCGTGAATGCTGAATTCATAGGGGACCTCGAGACCTGCACTGACGGCCAGGATCGTAAAGGTTCCTGCGATCTCACCGTCGAGATCCTGCGTCTGCAGGCTGAGTTCAATCTTTTGCCCCTCGCCGGCTTTCAATTCTCTGCCGCTTGAAACGCTCCGCGTGAGCCCTCGTGGTGCCCCTGTCAGCTTGGACACAATGGCCTCGCTCCCAGTCAGACGATACTTCAGCTCGATGGGAACCTGCTCACCCTGCCGCACGGTTCCAAAATCGACCTGGTTGTTTTCAAAACGGAGCGCTTCGCGTATGGCCTTGAGTCTCTTCTCGTCCTCTTCCGGGCTGGTCCCGGGCACCTTGGGCTCCGTGCCGGTCACGCGCGCGAACTTGTCGGGCGAATTCGTGATCACGACCGACCATTGCCCCCCTTCGAACACCCATTTTTCCTTCACGGGCCAGTCAACGGGAGTCGGGATCAAGGGAAGAATGCGTTTGACCTTGACGGTAACCCAGACCTCCGCCGGGTTCTGTGACAGTTCCAGGTCCGTCACTCGCGGCTCGGAGAAGGCAGGGGCCTGTCGGTTCAGGTAGTTGTCCCTGGATTGGGTCCGCACGTACGCGAGAGCCTTCGACTTCTCGCCCTTTGCGAGCAATCCCCAGTAGGTGCCGGCACGAGCTACCAGGGCGTCGAGGGAAGGCCCGCGGGCTGCGGGCGCCTGCGCTGCTGCGAAGAGCAAAGTGGCCGTGCCAAAGAGCTGGGCCGCGAGTAGCTTGATTCTATGAGTAGTCATGGTTGCATTTCAGCGTGTTTTCGGAACAGGAGCCTGAGTGCGTCCGCGCACTCAGCTCCAGGTTCCCGGTATTCAGCATAGCATGATGTTCCCGCGCAGGTAAGTGACCACGCCTTCATGGCGCGCGTGGCCTTGGTCTGCAGAGCGGGATCAATAATGATCTCGAATGCCGATACCGGTTGCGACGCCGATTCCGACCCCGACATCGACGGGATGCCGACCCCTGATCAACAAAAAGGGGGTTGCCCTTGCGGGCAACCCCCGGTTGAAACTACAGAGAAGGCGCAGACTACTGACCCAGTGACTCAGGAACATCCTGACGGTTCTGCTGGACAACGTACAAGGACGTGCCCTGCGAGAAGTTCGTGAAGTTGCTGGCCACGCAGATCCCGTGGGCGTTGGTGAAGTTGGTCACGATGAACCCATAGCCCTGGAATTCATCGGTCACACCGGCAGCCTGCAGGATCTGGGAAACCAGCACAGTGTACGTGCTACCCGGCAGCAGCTTGCCCGTGGAATCGAGACCGGTGCCCGGTGAGGCGCCATCGGTCACATAGGTGTACTTCTTCACAGCAGTGGAACCATTCTGCTGCGCATACAGGATGAAGGCGATCTTTCCGGCCTGCGGAATCGCGCCCTTGATCCCCAGCAGTTCTGCACCGGGGTCCAGAGTCGTGTTCGAGACCGCAATACCCGTATCGTAGCCGATGGAGGGCATGTTCTGCGCGATAGGCATGATCAGAACGGTATTGCTGCCCTTAACAGTAACGATTTCACCGCCCTGGACCAAAGCCTCGGCATAGCGAGGTATGTCCAGATCGACCACGGTACCATCGGCGTCGAACGCCGGCTGGATCGGGGCCAGAGTGGCAGTGTAGGAAATCGCACCCGCCGGAATCGGCAGGGGCGTATCCTCCGCAACATTGACCGCAATGCCTTCAAGCATGAAGGTCTCAGGCAGCGTCGGGTCGTTGTCGGAAACGAGCCTGTAGTAAACAGTCAGGTCCGTGGACTCGAAGTCGACTGTTTTTGTCGTTCCAAGAACCGTCCCGGCTTCACTGGCTCTGGACCAAGCAGCAGTGCCATCGCTCGTGGCCGTTCCGGGGAAGACAATTGACACGCCTTCCGGCGGAGCCGACGACAAGGTGATCTTGATCATCTGCGACATTGTCTGGGTAGGATCCGTTATCGCGGTAACGCCGAAGGCGCTGTTGAATCCTTCCAACAAGAAAATGGCCGCATCGCCGCCCGCGGGAACGAGGGCGTTGAGCTCAACGGCAGTCTCGTCGTCGTGCTTCAATCCGGCGGCCGCTCCGTCGATTACCGGCGCGGTGAACTGCCCGTTGAAGATGGCATTCTTGGTGGACGAAAGCGTGACGGTGTAGGCCGGTTTCGGCGACCCAGCAACGTCAAGTCGAACACCATGGACCTGGATGTAGTCGCCTGCAACTCCGCCAGCCGGCACTATGACGACGAGCATTCCGGCCACGGGGTCGGAAGCAAGCTCATCGACCGTGGCGCCAATCAACCCGCCAGTCCCTGTTACCACCGGCGTGCCGACGGAACCATCCAGGGGAGACGTGAAGGGTACGTTGTACTTGAGTGTGATCGTACCCGCCAAGGTTGGATTGCTTCCAGCCTGGACTGTCATGTACACATCACCAGTCAGCTCCGTGTGACCGGACGAGACAACGAGGGTCACGTTCTCCGTGGCACCCTGAAAGACCGCCCCCTGCGGAGGAGCCTGGGCAAAAGCTACAGCCGCGAGGCCGAGCATCAGTACTGCAAGAAGCATTGTTTTTTTCATCTTAGGACTTGCTCCTTAATGGAAGTCGTGGGGACATCCCCCACCAGAAGTTAATCGGCAAACCGACAGAACAGAATAGTGCTGAACCAAAACGTCGTTTCAAAAACCCCTTTGCCCTCGCTGTGCGGAGGCGTCAACCTGAACTAATCCCACGTCTTGGACTCTCTAGGAGCCATCGGCGAATGACTCTAACAGCGACGATTCCTTGTGTCAATACATTTTAGCCGCCGGACGCAACCGGCCCCATGCCGCAGACACGCAGGAATCGTTCAGCCATACGGATGCGTGAGGCACCAAAAGGTCACCAGAAAATTCGTATTGCGACTTTGCGCGTGGCTGTTCATCTGTATAATTGCCGGTCAATGGATCAGGACCGGACAACCAGGATATTGGTTGGGCAGGCGCAGGAAGGGGATCCCGGCGCCGTCCAGGCTCTTTATGAGCTGTATGCGCCACGCATCTACAATTTTCTCCTTGGGATGCTGGGGAGCCGGGATGAAGCCGAGGACGTTACGCAGCAGACGTTTCTGATTGTTATCAGGCAATTGGGCACGCTGCGCGAGGCAAACCTTCTTGAGTCCTGGATTTACCGCATCGCCCGGAACGAGGTCTACCAGAAGTTCAGGCGTCAGAAGGTGATGAAGGAGGAGGGTGACCCTCCCAAGGGCGATGACGGACCGGGGTCGATGGTGGAGGAGCGGCTCCATGCGAACCCCGAGAAGCTCCTGTTGAGCCAGGAGTTGCGAAGCGCCCTCCGGTCGGCCCTGAGCGGCCTGCCGATCAGGCTCCGCGAGGTATTCGTGCTGGGAGTGATTCAGGGCATGAGCTACAAGGACGTCGGTGAAATCTCGGGCCGGTCGATCCTTTCGGTGAAGACAGACGTCTACCGCGCCAGGCTGGCGCTGAAAAAGGAACTTCAGAAGTATCTGAGTCCCGGCCGGGAAGCCGGGCTTGGCAGGCAATGGTAAAGCATATACTCGAAGAACAGATTTCCGCCTGGGTGGATAGGCAGTTGGAGCCCGCGGAGATGGGCCAGATCGAAGGCCACCTCCGGGACTGTGCCGAATGCCGTGCTGCCGCCGATGAGATGTCCGCCATGGCGGAAGCCTTTCGCGCCGTGGAGACCGCTGAGTTGCCGCCCTCCCTCTGGGGCAGGATCGCAGCGAACCTGGACAAGGAAGCATTACCGCGGCGAGCCGGGCTCCTGAGTTGGATTATGCGGATTATCGGCAACCCGCTCTGGGTGCGTGCAGCGGCGGCCCTTCTCGCGGTCGCGATCCTCGCCGCGGGAGGAGCGATTTACTTCGAGCGCAAGTTGGCGGCCGATATCGAGAGGCGGGCGCTGGCGGAAATGCAGCGCGCTCAGAACGGCCTGGTTGCCCTCGACGCGGAATCCTACAACCCGTTCCGAACAGCCGAGGCAGCCTTCAGGGAAGAGAATCCGTTTTCGCGGGACCAGATGCGTCCCGATATCAACCCGTTCCGGTCCGCAACGGGCGGCCGGTAATTGGGGAAAAGGCTATGATATTGAACACCAAGGCGACAGCATCGAGCCGGAGTTGGACAGCCATCCTACTGTCATTGATGTTTCTGCTCTTCACGGCGTACTCGCCCTTCCCTGCTTCCGCCCAGACCCCTGGACAGGGAACCCGGGAGGCGGCAGACGCGTTGCTCTCCATCGCCGAGTCGCAGTATGAAATCGTCAAGCTGACGATCAGGCAGGGGCTCTACGACCGGGTACTCCCCGAGATGAGGAAGATCTACGAGTTGAACCTGCCGCCGCAGTACGAACAGGCGGTGGCGCAATCAGCCAGCCTGATCGCGCACCTGCTGGTGGAGAACAAGCAGTTCGGCCTTGCCCACGACGTCCTGAACGATGCCCTGCCGCGTATGAAAGACGACAGGAACAGAATCTCGTTGCTCAAGATCCAGGCGTACGTCTACAAGTCGGAGGGCAAACTTCCGGAAGCCCTGCAGACGCTTGAGAAGGCCGTGGAGATGGAGCGGCGTCTAATCCACCCATAGGGTTCTGCCGATACGGATCGGATGAGGGCAGAAGCGCAACAGCGAAGGTGCCCTGCCAGTCCCCCCGCAGGCAAGAACCTGCTTTTCGCTTTACCGGTTCGCGCGATTTGTGTATAAAGACAGCGATCGTATCGTTCACGTTCTGAATATGGTATCGCGCCGCAGGTCTACGAGCAGCCCAAGGTTTAAACTGGCGGCAGCTCTGTTTCTCCCGCTGGCTGCGCTCGCGCTGGCCTCCGGTGCTTACCTTGGAACGGCCCCGAAATCGGTCAGCATCACCGACAAGACGGTTCTCTCCGGAATCGCACCAATCTACCGGCAGATCTCCGAACAGGCGGGACAAGCCACCCCTGTGAACGGTAACGGATCGCTCTCGGCGGAAAACGCTCCGTTCGCAGCAGCCTTTCTCCGGCTGGGCGAATACGCAGAAGAGGCGGATACCATGGCCGCTTTGGAAGCGGATCCAGCGGCCTCAGGCTTCTCTCCCGGCGGCGTCGCAGTCACCAGGATCGGTGGAGCATGGTCGCCGGCTGGTGCTGCCCGGCGTATGTCGATGCCGGAGGACATGACAGGAGCCGCCGCGCTGGTTTTCAACAACTCGTTCTCATCGCTGTTCTCGAAGATCTTCGATCCGCAGGCGGAAGATGCGAGCCGGAGCGCGGAGCTGTCTGCAGAGAGCAGGAATCCTTTCGCGGAAATCAAGCAAAAGGAGGACGCCGCGCGGCTCGCCGCGACCGAAACCGCGCAGGGGACGCAGGATAAAGCGGTGGCTGAATCGAAGCCGGCAGAGCCCGCTTCTCTCTGCTGTGCCTGAAGCAGCAGCCGTGAGCGGCTCGGGCGGCAAGCCCGAGAGATACGTCTTCGTTGGCGACTTCGACGGATCAGGCGCACTGAGCATCCTGACGGCCGAGCGGTCAGGCGAACTCTCCTTCAGGTTCGAAGATGGGTTCAGGGCCTTCAGCCTGTTTCTGCAGGCAGCCGCAGTCGAGGGACAGAGGTCGCTCTCCCTCGACGACATCAACGGGGACGGCGTCATGGACCTCCTGGTCACAGCCCGGGCAGGCCTCTTTGGAGGCGTGCTCATCGGCGACGGCAAGGGAGGCTACGCACTGGCGGGCACTTTCCTCACAGGCTACGAACCCGTACTGGCTACCGTCGGACCCGCGGGGGAGGGAGGACGCGAGATTGTCACCGTCAATACGAGGTCCGGAGCAGTGACAAGGTTCCTCCCCAGGGGTACGTATCAGCGGCAAAGCGCCGGGAAGCTTGATTTCCTGCCGGAATACGTGAACCACATTGTTGACCAGGAGCACGGCGCGGATTACCTGCAGATCGCCCGGGCAGGTGGAGAGGCGAAGCTCTATGAGTGGCCTGTCAGAGGCCGGATGCAGCTCCGCACCCTGACGACGCCTCCGGCATCAGAACTCCAGGCGGGACCTGACCCGGATTTCGGCAGCAAAGTCGGGACTATCCGTGTCTACCAGGTCGGAAGCCATGCATCGATCGTCCTCGCCAATGCAGCCGGTCAGGCATTCAACGTGGCAAATCTGAAGGTCTCGCCGCAAGCCTGCCTCGTGTTCGGCGACCTGGAAGGCCGTGGGAATCTGGATGTTGCGGTGGCCCACATGGTCTCCTTCACGCCGTCAAAGTAGCGGTCCGACGGACCGCACCCTCTCCGAATATCCCGACGATGCCGGGTCCGATCTCGCAAACCCGCATCTCCTGCAACGGGGAAATCCGTTTACGGGTGAAAAGGAGACACCTGCTTGACACGCTCCGGCAGGCATCCCTGGCCGGCGCCCGTCGGCGTCTTCCCGTGTACCAAGGTCCCCATCGCATTCTGCAGTATCCCTTGCCACAGCCTCGGACTCGGCGCCTGTTGCCGTCCCTCGGGTGTTGTGATATCAAGTGAGTTTTGTTCAGGGTCCTGATCGATGACTAAGTCACCGCGTGCCGGCCGCGGCCCGCGGCCCGCCGAACCCGTTAGCAAGCCCCGCCGTGCTTCAGGCGGAGCAGGGATTTCCCTGCAGCTCTACCTGTCGCGTGCCATCCTGATTCTGTCCGGATTCATCCTCTTCCTGCCCCTGGTAGTGAGCTACGACTTTTACGAGCCCTTCGTCTTCCTGAAGAGCATCCTCTTCCGCATCGCCGTCGAAGCGATGGTATTTCTTTACGTCGTCCTCGCGGCCCTCTCCCCGCGGCACAGGCCCAGGCTTCACCGGGTCGCTTACGCCGTGCTGGCCTACTTCCTGGTGATGATCGTCTGCTCGCTTCCGGGCGTAAGCGTGAACTCCTGGAGCAGTTGGTGGGGCACTTTTGCGCGGATGGACGGCATGTTCACCCAGCTGCACCTCCTGGCATATTTCCTCGTCCTGACACAGACGATCGAGTCCGAACGTGAGTGGCTTATCCTGTTCACGGCATCACTCTTCTCCGGCCTGCTCGTCGGACTGTCGGGGATGTTCCAGTACCTGGGGCTGCCGTTCGTGTATCGCCTCATTCTGGAAGACAGGATCATGGGAGCGACCGGGAATGCGAACAATTTTGCCTTTCTCATGGTGCTCGATTTCTTCATCGTGCTCTGGTTTCTGAGCAGACGAGATCGCCGGGAAACTTACGCGTTCGCGGCGAAGATCTGGACGCTCCTTCTCATCCTGCTGGATCTTTTCCTTGTGGCCTGGGAAGCCTCAGCGCCTGCGGACGGCCCGGGTATTTTGTCCGAAGGCCTGGCGCTGATTCCGGTAGCCGCCTTCGCACTGCTCCTCCATGCCCTGAGCCTGCTCTGGTTTTTGAAGCGCTCCAGCGTGTACGCGGGCGGCGTGTTCCTCGGCATTCTCGGCATCTGGTACCTGTTCTGGGCGTATCAGAGCAGGACCAGGTTCGCTGTAGTCGGCCTGGTCGGTTCCCTGACCATCCTCTCGTTGTTCTATCTGTGCTGGGGCGCGAGCAGGAAAATGAAATGGCTCGCAGCTGCCGCGATTGCGATCGTTCTTCTGGTGCCGGCCGCCGTTTTCGTCAATCGCGGCTCTTCCTGGGTGCAAAGCCGGCCGGCCCTCGTCCGCCTGACAACCATTTCCTTTGCCGCAGCGGCCCCTCGCGTCCTGGCATGGAAGGCAGGCGTCCTGGGCATCCGCGACAGACCATTTTTCGGCTGGGGTCCCGAGAACTACAAGAATGCGTTCGACCTTCACTTTCCGCCGGCGCTGTTCACTTCCACGGTCTCCGGGACCTGGTACGATCGCGCGCACAACATGATCGTGGAGGTCGGAACTACGACGGGCATCCTTGGGCTGGCAGCCTGCTCGGCACTCTTTGGACTGGCATTTGCCGCGCTCTTGCGGAGGTGGTTCAGGACGAACGACGCGACAAACAGCCTGCTCGTCGCCGCCCCTCTGCTTGCCTACCTGATTCAGAACCTCTTCAGCTTCGACACAGTCAATACGAACGGAATCGTCTACCTGATTCTGGCATATGTGGTATGGCTTTGTTTCGACAGACGGCCGTCGCCGGAGCCACCCCCTGTGCAGCATTCGGAACCACCGCCGCTCCGAGGGAAGGCCTGGGTGGCGATCGGGGCTGCAGGGTTGATGATCGCCGGCAGCTGCTGGTACCTGGTCAAGGTGCCCTGTGAATCAAATCTCCTTCTGACCCGTGCGATTGCTTCCGGCAGGACACGGGCTCCGTCGGGCCGGCAGCAGCCCATATTCCGGGAAGAGATCGTTGAACTCTACCGGCGGGCAAGCGAGCTTCAGACCACAGGTCGTTACGAGGTGCGCGAGGAGTTCGCCAGCTACGCGTCACGCCTGGCCCATTCTCCCCACATTCCCTTGGAAGAAAGTGCGCAGACAATCGAGCGGGCCGCGAACCTCCTCGAGGAGTCAGTCAGACAGGATCCTTCCAACGCCCGCCACTACCTTTACGCAGCCAGCCTGATGAACGGGACCCTCGCCATCCTCCAAAAATCGGATCCTGCCCTTGCGCACACCATGGCTGAGAAGACCCTGGGCCTGCTTCAGCAGGCCGAGAAACTCACTCCTGCTCGCCCGCAGGTCTATATCGAGAGAAGCAAGATACTGGCGTGGGAAGGACGTAAAGCCGAGGCGATCACTTCGCTGGAGAGAGCCGTGAGCCTCAGCCCGTGGATCAAGGAACTGCACGCCGATCTGGCCGGACTGTACGACTCCGCAGGGCGCCCCGCGGATGCGGCGAGAGAGCGAAAAGAGGCCGAGTAGCGCTCCGCACGTAGATCCTGAAAACCGGGACGGAGGGGGAATCTGCGAGTTGCAGAAGCGGCCGTTGCCGGTCGCGGCCCCTTACGGGCGCCTGCTGCGGGTGTCCGCCGACAGTCGCATGCACGCGGCAATGCTTGCCGCTCTCGGAGGGCCCGGGTCGCGGCAGATCGGAATGCCTGAGTCTGCCGCGATCCGTCGTCAAGGGAGCGGTCAATTGCCGCGCGGAGGCGGCGCCGGGGAAGGAGGCGGAGGCGCGGCCTCATCCGGTTTTCCCGGTTCCGGTACCGGGGGAGCTGCCATCTTCTCCTGCTTCTGCCTCTGCTTCTCCAGCTGCTTTTCCATCCGCTCTTGCTGCTTCGTCCGCTCCTCTTGGGCGTCCCGGCGGTCTTCCTGCAGTTCCTTCGTGAACCCATCCACATCTTTGCGCACGTTGCGAAGTGAATCCTTCAATGTCTGTGTCATCTCCTTCAGCCGGTCCGGAGTCCGGACGACGTGCGGCGTGATCATGATCAGGAGCTCGGTCCGCTGGCTGCTTCTCGAGGTTTGGCCAAAAAGGCCGCCGATCAGCGGCAGATTCGAAATCACCGGGATGCCAAATCGGCCCTGATTCTGGTTGGTGCGAATCAGGCCCGCGATGGCGACCGTTTCGCCGTCTTTTACGGCGAGAGTCGTGGACACGCTGGTCTTTGTGAACGTCGCCTGCGAGGAACCCCCGACGTTCGTCGGCTGTCCTGGAGCACTGACCTCCTGCGCGAGATCCATCGTGACCGTACCCGACGCAGAAATCCTGGGTATCACCAGCAGCTGGATGCCTGTCTCGCGATATTGGATGCTTGTGGTCGCGCCCCCGGCCGCCGGTATGTAACTTGCACCGGTATAGGGAAGCTCTCCTCCGACGACAATCCTGGCCATGGTGCCGTCGAGCGCCAGTACAGACGGCGCCTCGAGAACCTTGACCTTGGTCTTCTGCGCCACCGCGGCCAGCGTCATGAGCAATTCCCTGCTGCTGCCGATCATGGCGAATGTCGCAATGCCAAGCGCTCCTGTCTCCCCGCTGAGAGCTGCCGTCGTGAAGTTCTGATTTCCTGAGGCTTTCTGGAGAGTCGCAGCAACGCCGAGGCTGAAGGTGTCATTCAGGTCCACCTCGAAGAGGCGCGCGTCTATGATGGCCTGACGCGGCATGATGTCCAGCTTCTTGATCGTTTCGAGGATGTAGGCATAGTCGGCCGAGCTCGACTGAACTATGAGCGTGTTGTTGAGCTCGTCGACAACGATACGAACGGCGTCCTGCAGACCGGTGAAAGCTCCACCACGAAGGATGGTGGCGTACATCCCTCCTCCCTGGTTCAGCCGCGGCCCAAGCATCGACCCGCCGCCAAAACTTCCGAAACCGCCGCCGAAACCGCCGTAGCCTCCACCAGACCCCCCGTACCCGCCGCCGTACCCGCCGTAACCTCCACCACCGAACATACTTCCGCCGTACCCACCACCACCACCGAACATGCTCCCGCCGTACCCGCCCCCGCCGTAGCCGCCGTACCCGCCCCCGCCATATCCACCGTAGCCGCCGTAACCTCCACCATACCCGCCGTAGGAGCTTCTCGTCGTCTCTCCGGCCGTCCCTGCCTGACCGCCCGTCTGGGAGACGCCTCCCCTCGCCATTCCGCCGCCCCCCGCGCCGCCCGTCCCTCCGCCTTCGCCTCCGTACAGGGCGCCGAGAATCATCGCGATGTTGCCGGCGGTCCCATTTTCGACCGTGTAAATAAATGTCTGAACACTTCTCCCCGACGGCGCGTCAAGCTCCTGGATCCATCGTTTGACCTCGCCCAGCGCACGACTGGAATTCCCCTGAACGAGGATCGCATTGAGCCGGTCCAGCGAGACAAAACTGATGCCCGTGGCGCTGTCCTTGGCGCCGCCGCCGAATATCTTCTTCAGGTCGTCGACCACGTCGGCAGACGCGTTGTACTTGATCTTTATGAGCTCGATGAGGTCCGGGTCGATGTACGCGTTGTCGAGCATCCGGATCACTTCCAGGATTTTGGCTACGCTGTCGCCGTAGTCGGTCGCAATCAGCATATTGAGCCGCTCGTAGGGCATGAGGACTCCGCCCTCCGTCATGAAGAGTTTGAGCGGTTCGACAAGGTCGCGGACAGGCACGAACTCAACACGGATGACATGGGTCTGCAGCCGCGGTATCGCAGGCTCGGTTTCGGTTTTCTGTGCTTCCTGCGGCGCTGGTGGCTGCGTCCCGGGCCGAGTCGGGGCCGCAGCCGGAACAGCCTGTGCCTGAGGCGCCGGCTTTGTCTCCTCCGGCTGCCCTCCGTTGCCCGCACCCGGAGGCTCTGTTGTTCCCCCCTGTTCGGGCGGCGTTGGTGGTGCAGGCGGCAGGTGGTCTACAATCTCGAGCCCCTTCTTGATCGCGGAAGAGATGGGGACTACCTGGTAGATATTCCCCTGCTTAACGAGCGCTGCATTGTTGTTCTTCAAAATCAGATTGAACAGGGGGAAGACATCTTCCCTGGCCATGGGAGCGGAGCTGTGAATGGTGACGCTCCCCTTCACATCCGGGTCGATGATGATGGGCGTTATGCCCAGAGTATCGGCGATCTGGTTGATGAACTCGTAGAGGTCGGCATTGTCGTACGCCAGTTGCACCTGGTTGCCGGCGAGGGGGGCCCTGCGCGCAACGGCCGGGATCGCGGGTGCGGCAGCAGGCGGCTGCGGAGCGGGGGCCGGAGCAGGCTGCTGCGCCGGCGGCTGCTGCTGAGCCGGTGCCTGGCCGGGTTGTTGCTGCTGAGCAGGCGTTTGACCAGGCTGATCCTGGGCCTTCTTGCGCATCTGCTCCACCAGGCGCTCGAACACCTTCCTGCGTTCCTCGTCGTTCGCCGGTTCCTGCTGGGGTGCAGGTTCCTGCATGAGCCCGGCGGCGGTTATGCCGCGTGCGCCCAGGGCCAACAGAAAGATTATCGTCGGTACCCAATTCTTATGACTGCTCATGGGTGGATGATTCCTCTCTAGTTATCTTGCTCGCTACTGGTTCGGCGGTTTTGGCCGCACAATGTCCCCAAACGGCGTCCTGATAACAGTCCGCCCCTGATTGTCCGTGGTCTCACCGGATGGCTGGCTGCCTTGAGGCATGATCTGCCGCCCCTGCGCGCCGCGGACGATCCCGCTCTGCTGTGCGGCAGCTCCCGTCGCCGCCGGTGTGGCCGTCGCGGGAGTCGTCGCCGCAGCCGCAGTCGAACGAGGCGCGGCCGCGGGCAAGGACTTCGCGGCTGAGATCCCGCCTGGAGAGGAAGAAGCGGCACCAAACGAAACAACCCGCGTCGGGATCACCGCTGTTTTGCCGCCCTGCCCGGGGCGCTTCGACCCGTCATAGAGCGGGATCACTTCCCTGCGTCCGCCGTTCTCCAGGACCATCTTCCCCTCGGTTATGTCCGTGACCGTATACCCCTGATAGGTATCGCCGAGCTTCTTGGTGCGCGTCTTCCTGGCGCTTCCCGACGATGAGGGATCGACTATGAGGGCCATGCGCCTGTCCCCGGCGGCCACGACCCCCACCAGCACGGGTCTGACCGTAAGCGGAGGCACTTCCGGAGCGGCGGCGACATCAGATTTCTCTTCCTTGGTCCTGGACTCGGAGAACAGGTTCTGGTCCGGTATGCTCTGATATTGGGCAGCGTCGTAGCGAGCCCGGCTCTGCAGCGGCGGGATCGTTTCATCAGCGGACCCCTTCTTGAGATCCTTTATCGGCTGAATCCGTGCCAGGTCGTTATCTGCCTTGAACCTGTAAATCGACGTCCTGAGGTGCCACCCCAGGAACGCAGCCGTCAGGAGCAGCCCGACGTTCAAAACAACCCACTTCTTCCTCATACGCTCTCCTGCCGCCCGCACCTCAACCCGCGGTCCTGGCCTCTGCCTTCGTCTCAGGAACCTGGATGTAGCCGGAAACGGTGAGAATCGGACGCATCTCGTAGCGCTTCTGGATGCGGAAGCTGTTGATCTGGAGTTCGTCCACGTTCAGGTGCTTTTCATAATTCTCGATCGCGGCGAGAAACCTGACCAGTTGGTCGGGCTGGCAATTGGTCTCGATGTTCACGGAGATCTTCACCGCCCCGTTCTGCAGCTTCTGTTCCCCCCTGATGGTCCTCCTCACGATATCGACGCTGGTCTGATCCGCAAGTTCCTTGAGCACCCTCTGGAGCTCCGCACCTGCGATCGATGCGTTGTCGCCCGGGAGGAACGTCGCCCTGAGCTGTTGCAGCCGCTGGCGGTACTGTTCTGCCCGCGCACGGTAGACGGGCTCCTGGGCCAGTATCTCCCGGCTCTGGAGGAGTGCCCGGCGCTGCTGCTCGACGCTGAGGGAAGCTTCCTTCTTGACCTGCGAAGGCCCCGATACGAAATAGAACACGGCAATCACCACGGCGGCAATCGCGCCGGCAAAGATGAATTTCCGTTCACGCCCGGTAACCTGCATCGTCACCTCTCCAGCTTCATTTCGAAAATAAAGCGATCCTTGCCGGTCTGCGCGTCCCTGAACACCTGCCCGCGCTGCTGGACGTCTTTGAACAACGGGGATTTTTCCAGCTTCGGTATCAGGTCGGGTGCCGCGGTGCTCGACCCGGAAATCTGTATCGTACCGTCTTTGTTGGAATAAACACTCAGGAAGGTGTCGCTCGGCAATATCGCGGTAAGCTCACGCAGCGCTTCGAGGTTCATGTCGCGCCGCCGGACGAGGTCTTCGTTGTACTTCGTCTCGGCCTCGAGTTTCTTCATCCCGGCGCGAAGCTTCTGCGCGCTCTCCACACGTCCCTTCAGTGCATCGGTTTCAACCTGCAGCCTGCGCAGGAGGTAACGTTCCTGCACCGTCCCCCTGAGTGCCAGCGCCCCGAGCAGGATCAGGATGATCGCACCCAGGATAAACGAAGGGATGTAAGCCCACCGGGTCTGGCGGAATCTCATCTCCTGAGGGAGAAGGTTGAGCTTGATCGCCGGCCGCCGCACAAGCCCACCGAACGCCAGGCCGAGTGAAGAGGCAGCCTCCTGGAGATGCGGAAGGTTCTGTGTCGGCATTTCGAGCCGGACATGCCTGCCCACGAGTTCGCAGTCAGGAATCTCTTCGCGCAATTCCTCACGAGCCGACTCTGCACCCTCACCGGAGAGGACGAGATGATCGATGGAGTCCTCGGGCCCCATCCTCACGGCCTCTGCCGCAACTTCGAGCTCCCGGATCACTACATCCCGCCAGCCTGCGTCCGTCGCTCTCCCGGCCTCGTGGGTGTGCAAGAGGCGGCCGCCCCTCAAGGCGAGGATCTCGATCCGGTCAGGGGCCAGATCCATCAGCATCGCGGTGCTGCCGTTTGATCCCTTCTGGCCCTGCAGGAACAGGTTGGCCAAACCGAAAGACCCGACCGTCACCGAGGCGGGACGCATCCCGATGCTCTTCAGAAACTGCAGGTGGCCGTCCAGGGTGGCGCGCTTGGCCATCACCAGGAGCACCTGGATGCGCCTGCTGCCGGCCGCCTGCTTCAGGGGAACGAAGTCGTAATAGTACTTTTCCTCATCTGTCGGCTCGTATGACTGGACCTGGTAGGAGATGACCTGCTTGAGGTTGTCGCTGACCTCAGCCGGCAGATCGAGATGCCGGACTACCACATCCCCTCGAGGCAGGCCCAGGGTTACGTTTTCGCGATTTGAGCGGCTTGCGCGGAAAAACTGGTCCAGGTCCTTCTGCACCTCGGCGCGATCACGCTGACGGTACTGTAATATCCGCCGAAAGTGCGTGAAGACGCCTGCCGACAGGTTGCTTTGCAGGCAGGAGACCACCAGATCCTGACCGCGGATCTCGACTCCCACGCTGTTCCTTGCGTAAATCATCGTTTCGGGCCTCAAAAATTCGGCACGTTTTCGTTCCAGTAAAATACCTTGTATCTCTTCGCCTCGCGGGAATCGAGGCTTACGACTGCCCGGATAACCCTGCGCACCCGCGAATCCCCGCGCCGCCCGGCCGCAGTCAGCGTATAGACACCTGTCTCCTCCACCATAAGGTAGGGCAGGGTTGTCGGCCCCAGGCTGACCCCGATCTCGCGGTTGATCTGGTCGATGTTCGTAAAGGGCTTGACCTGCCTTCGGTCGTAGATCATGCGCGCGGCTTCGGGCGGCATCCCGGGAACGGACATCAGGACGTAAAGCGGAGCGTAGTTCACGTTGATCCGGTTCGAGGTCGAATAGACCGTGAAGCAGCGCGAAAGGCCGTACCTGTAGATCACGGAGCCATCCGGAGCTCGCTCCGGGTGACCGTAGTAGTATTCCGGGGTCACTCCCCTTACCAGCAGCAGTTCTTCCACCGTTTCCATCCGGTTGTTCTTCGCCTTGTATGGCACCGGCATGCCCTGGTAGTAGTCGTCCTCGGCGCCGTTGGGCCGGTGGGCAGTGTCAACATCACGCCAATCCATGATGGAGTCCACGATGATATCGGAATCCGGCTGCTGGATCCCGACGACCTGCACGAGCGCGCGCAGTTGCTCCTCTGAAACAAAGTTCAGATTGATCTTCCCCGACTCGTCCTGGATTTCCACTTCGTAGCTGCCGTCGCCGAATGCCCCCGTCACCCGGCCAAGATCGAGCGGATCGGGCGGCTGGTCGAGTTCCAGCTGCTGCACGCGAGGCGTGTACTTCTTCTCCAGCAACTGGAAAACGGCGGCGTTGATCCCCGCACGGGCAATGTAGTATGCATCGGAGAGATCACGCGCGTTGCGTGCCGCGGACACCTCCACGAACCCTTCCCGCGAAAAGCTGAGTGCAATCACCGAGAGCGCGGTGAGAATCCACAGGAGCGCGATCAGAATCACGCCTCTGTCATCTCTCCATCGGCACATGCTGCCTCCCGAGACGTCTTGGTCGTGATTCAAACGGGTTGACGAAGTTCAGGCGTGGGTCATACGGCTGCGACATGATAGGGACTACCAGGTGGCGGCTGATCGTCTCACCGCCGGCATCCTGCGAAACCATGGTCATCGATATTGCTGCCGGCAGTTCCGTCATCTCCTTGGCATCCCACTCGGTGACCCAACGCGCCGGGCGATCCGGGTCACCCGGGTCGAAATATTCAAATGTGAAGCTCGTGAGATTTTCGAACACCACGAACGGCCGGGTCGTCTCCCGATCGAAAAAACTTTCGCGACCCGGCTCGAGGCCGACATACTGAGCCTCGCGTTCCACAAGGCTGTAGGCGCCAGTCCTGTCCTGCTCGACATCATAGGAGACCATTGTCAACCCGGGATGTTCGTAAAACCGGAGAGAGTTCAGGCTGATGAACTGAACGCTGGCATCCGTGCCCGCGAAAACAGGGTACACCGTTCCACCCGCCTGGAGATCGATCGGCGCGATGACCGCATAAATGGAAGCCATCTGTTTCTTTACCAGGTCGACGGTGCTCCGGTGGCGCTGGTTGGCATCCACAGACTCCGTGCCGCGCTTCCAGGACGCGAGACTGACCCGGAACACGGACCAGAGACCGACAGCCATCATGGCCACCAGTGTCACGGCAATCACAGTCTCGATCAGGGTGAATCCTCTGTCGCTCCGGCTCGAAACCGCTTGATAGGCGCTCATCTCGGAGCCTCCATACCAAGCCCCGCCCCGGGCTGCCGCGTCTCGACCAGTTTCAGGGTTTCGAGGCGCAGGTCGGGTGCCGCGGCTCCCGGACTCATGATCTCGAGAGAGTAGGCCAGCAGCTTCATGGGCATTTCCACCTGCTGCTGCGGCTGCAGCATCTGTTGCATCTTGGGGATTTCGTAATCGCTGACCCGGATGGTCCAACGCGTGCCGTCGGCGAAGTCGCCGTTCAACGTGGTCGGCCGGTCTATGGAGTCGTCCAGAAGGGTCAGCTCCATGACCGTCTCCGCGTGCTGGATCGTGCGCGCGCGAACCTGCACTTTCCGGATGTTGGCCAGGGCGCCTGAAATGAGAGAGAGGGTCAGAGTCACACCCACCGATAGGATGGCGAGCGTGATGAGCACCTCGAGCAGGGTGAAACCGCCCTCACCCAAACCGCTCCGGCCCCTCATGAGTGCGTCCCTTCCTGCCCGGCCAGGAGCCGGGCCCCGCCGGTGATCGGGTCGGTAACAATGCGCAGGTAGCCTCCCGCGTCCGACTTCAGCACGATGGTCGCCGGCGTCGAGCTGCCGTTGGGCAGGAACCGGATCACCAGCGGGCCTTCCCTGATCTCCTCCTCGCCCGCGAATACGCTGTCGACGATGACGTCGCGCGGGAGGGCGTGCGACTTGCCTCCCTCTCCCAGCTCGTCGGTCAGGACCACTTCCCTCCCCTGTTTCCCGGCCACGAAATGCATCTCGCGCTGCTCGGTGATCGCTTTCTCCCTGGCATAGCGCAAAACGTTGAGCACATCGCGCCCGGCGGACCGCAGGTGAAGCGCCGATGTGCCCCTGGAAAGGGCCGGGAAACTGATCGCGATGCCAAGTGCGATTACGACAATCACCATGATCAGTTCCAAAAGGGTAAATCCGGCGCACCGCTTCTCAGACGAGGCGATGCGTCGACTCCCCCGGAGCGCAAACTCGAGCATGCAACTCATCCCGTCGACTTCCTGTGACAAGACTGTCATCAATTCCGGCGCCTCAGGCTCGGCAGGCCATATCCGCATTTCGGTCGTTACTTCCAGCTGCTGATATCGCTATTCTCGCCCTCGCCCCCCTCGAGACCATCCGGGCCATACGAATAGAGATCGTAGTCCCCGTGCTGCCCCGGGCATCGATACAGGTATGGCTTGCCCCAGGGATCCATCGGTAACTCGGTCTTGTTCAGGTAAGGCCCCTTCCACGCTTCGAGGTTGCCCGGGTTGCGTATCAGGGCGTCCAGGCTTTCGCTCGTGGAGGGGAATCGTCCGACATCAAAAGCGAAAAGCTGAAGGGCTCCCTCGATCTCCTTGATCTGGATCTTCGCAATCTGTTCCTTGCTCTTGGCCAGCTTGTCGAAAACGCGCGGTGCAACGACCGCGGCCAGGAGGCCGAGGATGACCAGAACGACAATGAGCTCGATGAGCGAGAAGCCCCGCTCCGACTTTCTTTCAACACTTGCAGTCCGCATAGAAACCTTTCTTACATCGGGACGTCGTTGATACTGAAGATCGCGAGAAGCATGGAAACCACGATGGTGCCGATTATGATCCCCATCAGCAGGATGAGGGCAGGCTCGAAAAACGCGATCAGGTTCTTGATGCCGTTTCTGACTTCAGTGTCGTAAACCTCGGCCACCTGTACGAGCATGGTGTCAAGCTTGCCGGATTCCTCGCCGACCTCGATCAGGTGCATTGCGAGCGGAGGGAAAACGCCGCTCTGCTTCATCGGCTTGGCGATCCCCTCCCCTTTCTTGATGCCGTTCCGGATCGGTTCGATCAGGGTGGCGATACCCTGGTTGCCGATTATCTCGCGCACAATCGTCATTCCGTGCAGGAGGGGCACGCCGCCATGCAGCAGGGTTCCCAGGGTTCGGGCAAAGCGTGCCACCTCGATCTTCCGTATGACCGGGCCGAGAAGAGGCAGCCGCAGCAGCCAGCGATCCCATTTCAGGCGGCCTTCAGGATTCGAACGGGATCTGCGAATGAGAACCACGAAGAGCACGATCAACGTCAGTATCAGCCACCAGTAGCCGCTGATCGCGTCGCTCAGGAACTTCATGAACAGCATCGGCAGAGGCATCGGCAAGCCGGAGTCCTGGAATATGGACACGAACCTTGGAACGACAAAGAGCGTGAGGATGGTCACGCTGGCGATTCCGACGACCGACAGCAGGACCGGGTAGATCAGGGCCCCGACGAAATAGGATCGCAGGTTCTCGCTCGTCTCGAGGAAGGAGGCCAGCCTCCCGAGCACCTCATCGAGGGCGCCGCCCGCTTCACCTGCCTTGATCATGTTGACGTAGATCTTCGGAAAGACCTCGGGATACTTGCTCAGGGCTTCCGAGAAGGATTTCCCCCCCTTCACTTCCTTGAGAATGTCCTGGACGACCTCGGCCAGCACCTCGCTCTCGGCCAACTGTGCCAGAACGCTCAGGCTGCGGTCGAGAGGGAAACCGGAGCGAACCAGAGTGTGCAATTCCTGGGTGAACACGAGGAGATGCTTGCGTCGGACACGACGGATCTTCCAGGGCCACTCGACGTCGCGCGAGAGCAGGGATGTTCGTCCGGCGATCCCCACCTTCATGGGAAACAGCCCCATGTCCTGCAACTTCAGGGCAACAGCACCGTGATCGGAAGCCTCGACGGTCCCTTCGACAATCTTCCCGTCAGGCGTTGCCGCTTTGTACGTGTATGCAGCCATGTCTATTCAATTCACCGCGCCGCGTCTTGATCGCGGCGACGGCGCCTGTCCGGGCAGGTCGCCCGCCCCGTCGTTTCCGCTCTGAGATAATCGTCCACGTTCATACAGGGCATCGCTACGCGTCCTGCGTCACGCGCAAGACTTCGGCAATGCTGGTGCTTCCCTGCCGGACCTTCATCCATCCATCGTCTCTGAGCGATCGCATCCCGCTCTCGATCGCCTTCTTACGCAACTGGTTGGAGTCAGCCTTGCCGACGGTCAGTTTGCGCAGGTCGTCGTTCATCAACATGAGCTCGTAGATCCCGAGCCGCCCAATGTACCCGGTGTTGCTGCACCGCTCACACCCGCGGCCTTCGAAAAAGCGGTCAGGCTCCCCGCGCCCGTTGCCGCGCCGGTACCCGAACTCGTCCAGGACCTCGGGAACCGGAAACACCTCGACCTTGCAGTGCGGGCAGATCACGCGCACGAGGCGCTGGGCCAGGATGCCGAGCAGCGACGTTGCGATAAGATAGTCCTCGGCGCCCATGTCGACCAGGCGCGCGACGGCGCTCGGGGCATCGTTTGTGTGCAGGGTCGAAAATACGAGGTGCCCCGTCAGGGCGGCGCGGATCGCGATCGACGCCGTTTCGAGGTCGCGGATTTCGCCCACCATGATCACATCCGGATCCTGGCGTACGATGTGCCGGAGCCCGGCCGCGAAAGTCAGGCCTATCTGGGTGTGCACCTGTATCTGATTGACGCCATCCATCTGGTATTCGATCGGATCCTCGATCGTGATGATCTTCTTATCCGGCAGGTTGATGGTGTCAAGCGCGCTGTAGAGGGTAGTCGTCTTCCCGCTGCCGGTAGGACCGGTCACCAGGACGATGCCGTGCGGGCGACGGATCAGCGCGGTGAACTCCCTCAGCAAATCTTCGGGAAAACCGAGCCGGCGGATTTCGTACAGCGCCGTATTGCTCTTGTCGAGGATGCGCATCACCACGCTCTCGCCGTACATGGTAGGGAGGGTGGACACGCGGAGATCTATGTCCTTCCCCAGGACTTTGAGCTTGATCCTGCCGTCCTGCGGAAGCCGTCTCTCAGCGATATTGAGCTTGGCCATGATCTTCACACGGCTGATGACGGCCGCCTTGAGCTTCTTGGGCGGCGACTCCACATCGTGGAGAATGCCGTCGATCCGGTACCGGATCTTGAGGTCCTTCTCGAAAGGCTCGATGTGAATATCGCTGGCCCGGCTTTCCACCGCCTTGGACATGAGGAGGTTCACCAGCCGGATGACCGGGGCCTCCGAGGCAAGATCCTTCAGTTGCTCGACATCCTCGATCTCATCGGACAGTGTGCCGAGATTCACGTCGTCGATGCCCTCGATGATCCGCCCCATGCTGCTCGCGGCCGATCCATACAGGCGCTCGAGAACATCCATGATTTCGCTTTCGGCCCCCAGGACCGCGCGGATGCCGTGGCCGGTAGTCTGGCGAACAGAATCGATCGTGGCGTGATCCATCGGGTCGGTCATTGCAAGGGTCAGCACACCCTCTTCCAGCGATACCGGGACGAACTTGCATTGCTTCATGAAACGGTACGTCAGGACGTTTTCGAGAACCGGCACCGACGGATAGTCGGCCGCGCCGAGGGCCGGGATGCGCAGGTGCTCGGAGACGACAGCCAGGCAATCCCGCTCCGAAACATAGCCCAGGTCGACGAAGAGCTTCGCCAGCTTCTCCCCCGACTCAGCCTGCAGGTTCAGCGCAGTGCGCAGCTCTTCTTCGTCTACCAGGCTGCGCTCGAGGAAGACCTGTCCTATGAGCTTCCTTGATTTCAGTGCTTCGACCCTAATACTCAACCGTCTTCACCCGCTGCTTGAATTCCTGGAACCGATTTGTCTGCCCGGCGAACTCTTCGAGGTCCCGCTCCGTGGCACTGAGCAATACGGTCTTGTTCTGATTCGCCTCGTCCGGGAAATTGCGATCCTCGATGAACGCGACGATGGTGACCGATTCGTCCTTGCGCAACTGGCGGAAACTGCCGCCGTTCTCCTGCAGGCCCACCGCCAGCTTGTTGAGCAGCTCCTCGATACGTCGTTTCTTCTGCTCCGGCGTGACGGCTTCTCCGCGCTTGACTTCCCCGAAAGGCGTGCTGACCATCGCCCTGTGAATGTTGATCAGGAAGGTGAAGCTCATGCCGTAGCCCGGCAGATACACTCCCTTCACCTTCTGCACGAGCGCGAACGGGCTGCTGCTGAAGGTGGCGGTGACCGCATTGTTCAGGACAGTCTCGAAATTGCGTATCTCCAGCCGGATCTGGGCGGGATCGAGCTTGACCTCTCCCGCTCCCTGGGAACCGGTCACAGCCTGCGCGCGCACCTGCGCGCACGTCAGCGCGGCACTCATTATGATAATCGCGAATCTCATCGGTAACCTCATCATTCCTATAACTGTTTCGACGACTTAAGGTCGAGGGTAATCCGCGTACCCGATCAGTTCTTGATCCGGCTGTCATGGCCGTGCGCGATCACCTGGCGCATTTCGCTCCATCTCTCCTCGTCCATGGTGTCCATCACGCGCTGCAACATGAGGTAGTTCGTTTCACTCATGCGCGACTCGGTGTCATCCAGCGCCCGGCTCACAAGATCGCGGGTCTCCGACTTGGTGTAGTAGTTGGAACCGGAGGCCGTGGCCGGCAGGAGGCTGGTCCGGAACGAAAATCTCCCCTCCTCCCAGGAAACCTCCGCGTTCGTCAGCGCAAGGAAGGCCAGCAGAACTGCCGCGGCCATCGCGACCCGCCGGGCCATCGGCCAGAAAGCGACCCATCGTGACGCAGGCTGACGGAGGGCGGTCAGCGTCACAGGCCGCAACGGGGCTTCGTCCTTCCACCGGCTCAGTGCCGTGCGGGTGCTCCCTAGTTCCTCGAGTTCCTGCCGGCACGAGGGGCACGAACTGACGTGAGCCTCGAGTTCAGGATCCGACCGGAGCGTCCGACGCTCGTCGTAAAGCAGGTCCACCAACCTCTCTTTGATCTCCTCGCAGTGCATATCTCCCTCTGTCTCTTTCTTCACGGGGATCGGCCCGATCGAAGCCGGATTCGGCTCAGGATTTCGCCCCGAGTCTCCTGAGGTTACGCTGAACGCCTCGCAGCCCGTGGTACAGCCTTGACTTCGCGGTGGAGAGGGGACACTCCATAACCTCCGCCATCTCCTCGAGGCTAAGCCCCATGTACTCCTTGAGCACGATCGCAGTCCGGTGCTCCTGGCTCAAGCTGCCCAGAGCCTTGCGGAGGAGATCGACCGTCTCCAACTGATCGCGTGAGTCGATCGCGGCATAATCGGGCTGAGTGCTGCCTTCGACGCCCTCATCGCCGTCCCAGGACTGCCCTTCCAGCGGCACGAGCGAACTGCGCGACCGCCAGCGTCCCCTGCAATGATTCAGGGCAATCTGGTAGAGCCAGGTCGGAAAGCGCTCCGGGTTCCGCAACGTTCTGAGCGACTTGTAGGCAGCGAGAAAGGTGTCCTGGACGGCGTCCTGCGCATCTTCCCTGTTACCCAGGAAACGCCAGGCCAGGTTGTAGATTCTGCTCTCCCACTGCCGGACAAGCGGCTCGAACGCATCATCCTCCCCTGCGAGAAACCTCCGAACGGCGTCTTCAGAACGGCTCATCGAAAGCTTCCCCGATCAGGTCCGATCCAGTTCTAGAGATGGAAATCTGCACGGCAAAGTCTAATTAATCTGAGCAAAAACAGCAGAAGATCGAATTTGGAATCTGGAATCCAGAATTTGGAGTCTGCGCGCAGGACAGGGGTCTGGTGCGACTAACGCAAAGATGAGGCTTTTCGTTCGATCTTCACATTCTATGTTCCAAATCCCATATTCTGAATTCTGGTGTTCGACCCGGGCCGCGAGGTTTACATCTCCGTACGATAGTTGGGCGGTTCCTTGGTCACCACGACGTCGTGCACGTGACTCTCCTTCAAACCGAAGGACGTGACCCGGATGAAGCGCGTTCTGGCTTGCAGGTCTGCGAGATTCCTGCATCCGCAGTAGCCCATGCCCGCCCTCAGGCCGCCCGTGAGTTGGGGGATCATCACCTCGATGCTGCCCTTGTAAGGCACCATACCCTCGATCCCCTCGGGGACGAGTTTGCCTTCAAGGACCACACCCTCCTGGCCGTAGCGGTCACGGCTGCCTGCTTTCATGGCCTCCAGCGATCCCATGCCGCGATAGACCTTGTAGCTCCGGTTCTGGTACAGCACGGTCTCTCCCGGGCTTTCGTCCGTTCCCGCGAGCAGGGAGCCCACCATGACCGAGTCCGCTCCGGCGGCGATCGCCTTGGTTATGTCTCCCGAGAACTTGATCCCTCCGTCGGCGATGACCGGGACAGACGATCGGCGGGCTGCGCGCGAACAATCGATTACGGCGGTAATCTGGGGCACCCCGGCGCCGGTTACGACCCGGGTAGTGCAGATCGAGCCCGGTCCCATACCGACCTTGATGGCGTCAGCCCCGGCCCGTATCAGGGCCTCGGCCCCTTCTTCCGTGGCAACGTTGCCCGCGATCAAGTCCACGTTGGGGAACTCGGCCCGGATGCGTTTCACAGCGGAGATAACCCTCGAGGAGTGGCCGTGCGCGGTATCCACGACGAGCACATCAACGTTGGCCCTCACCAGCGCGGACGCACGTTCGATGTTGTCTCCGGTCGCCCCGACAGCCGCACCCACCCGGAGACGGCCCAGATTGTCCTTGCAGGCGTTCGGATAGGCGATCCGCTTCTGGATGTCCTTGTAGGTTATCAGCCCCCGGAGGTGGAACTTGTCGTCTACAACCGGGAGCTTCTCGACCCTGTGCTTGTGCAGGATCGCATGGGCCTCCTCCAGGGTAGTTCCGACGGGCACGGTAACCAGGTTTTCCTTGGTCATCAGCTCGGAAATCCTGAGATCGAGCCGGGTCTCAAACCGCAGGTCCCGGTTGGTGAGGATGCCGACGAGTTTACCGCGCGAGGTTATGGGCAGGCCCGATATCCTGTACTTCTTCATCAGGTCCACCGCTTCATGGATTCGCTGATCCGGCGACATGGTGATCGGGTTTACGATCATCCCGCTCTCGGATCTCTTGACCCGGTCCACTTCGTCCGCCTGGGCCTCGATGGGCATATTCTTGTGTATGACACCCAGCCCCCCCTGTTGGGCCATCGCGATTGCCATGCGGGAATCCGTCACCGTATCCATCGCCGCACTGACCAACGGGATATTGAGCGAGATGTGCCGCGTCAGCCGGGTGGAGATGTCGATTTCGGCCGGCAGAACGTCGCTTTCCGCCGGCTCCAGAAGGACATCGTCAAATGTCAACGCTTCACGGATATCGGTCTCTGTGGCCATAGGCGTCATTCCTCATCTCGGCGCGAAGCGGATCTGTCCGCTAACTGCCGTGACACTTCTTGTATTTCTTGCCGCTTCCGCAGGGGCAGGGATCGTTCCGTCCGACCTTGGCCGCCGGGCGCTTTGCTGCCGGAGCAGCGGAGCCGTCCCCGCCGCTGTAAACCAGGTTCTGCTGGCGCTGTGCCCTCCGACGCGCTTCCTCAGCGGCCCTCTCCCGGGCGTCCAGTTCTTCCTGGGAGATGGGCTCGAACCGGTACAGGTAGCGCACGCTCTCCTCTTCACGGCGTGCGTTGAGGTCTTCGAACATCGTGAAGCTTTCCTTCTTGTACTCGATCAGCGGATCCCGCTGTCCATAGCCCCTGAGACCGATGCCCTCTTTCAGATGATCCAGGGCGTACAGGTGGTCCTTCCACTGGGCGTCGAGTACCTGGAGCATGATCATCCGCTCGTGAAAGCGCATGAATTCCGGCCCGATCCTGCGTTCCTTCTCATCGTAAACGCCGCGCACGTTGGTGCCGAGCTTCTCGACGAGGTCGACGTATGTGCTGTCCTTCAGGTCGACTCCCGCGGCGGCAACGTCAAATCCGAATTGATTCCCCACCGCGATCCGGAGCCCCTCGGTGTCCCATTCGTCGGGGGATTTGTCCTTGGGGGCATATTTTTCGACGAACTCCAGCAGAATATCCTCAGCCAGTTCCAGTATGTACTCACGCTGGTCGGTTCCCTCGAGGAGTTCGCGGCGGAGGCTGTAAATAGCCTCGCGCTGCTTGTTCATCACGTCGTCGTACTCGAGGAGGTGTTTGCGGATTTCGAAGTTCCTGGCCTCCACCTGCTTCTGCGCACGCTCAATCTGGCGCGTTATCAGGTTGCTTTCGATCGGGACGCCTTCGTCCATCCCGAGAGACTGCATGATTCCCGATATGCGGTCGCTCGCAAAGATGCGCATCAGGTCGTCTTCGAGTGAAAGGTAGAAACGCGAGGAACCGGGATCTCCCTGCCGGCCGGCGCGGCCTCTCAGCTGGTTATCTATGCGCCTGGCCTCGTGCCTTTCCGTACCGAGGATGTGGAGCCCTCCGAGCACCACGACCTCATCGTGCTCCTTCCGGCAGTGATCTAGCCAGTGCTTCTTGATCGCATCGTATTCCGCCTTCGGCAATGAAGCCGGGTCCTGCCCTTTTTCGCGCAGGGTCTGGAGGGTCAGGAAGTCGGGATTGCCGCCGAGGAGGATATCGGTCCCGCGTCCGGCCATGTTGGTGGCGATGGTTACCGCCTTCTTCCTGCCGGCCTGTGCGACGATTTCCGCCTCTTTCGCATGGTATTTCGCATTCAAAACGACGTGGGGAATGCTTTGCCGCTTCAGGAGGCTGCTTAACTTCTCCGATTTCTCGATCGAGATCGTCCCGACCAGGACGGGCCGGCCATTTTGATACAGGTCCTTGATTTCTTCGACGGCGGCGTTGAACTTCTCGCGTTCAGTCCGGTAGATGACATCCGGGAACTCGGTCCGGATCAGCGTCTGGTTCGTCGGTACTACCAGGACCTCGAGCTTGTAGATCTTGTAGAACTCCTCCGCCTCGGTTTCTGCGGTGCCCGTCATTCCGGCGAGCTTGGGGTACATCCGGAAGTAGTTCTGGAAGGTGATGGTGGCCAGCGTCTGGTTCTCGCGCTCGATCTTTACGTTTTCCTTCGCCTCCAGCGCCTGGTGAAGCCCATCGCTGTAACGGCGCCCCGGCATGAGCCGGCCGGTGAACTCGTCCACGATGACTACCTGGCCGTCTTTCACCATGTAGTCCACGTCGCGCTTGAAAAGCAGGTGGGCTTTCAGCGCCTGGTAGATGTGGTGGACCCAATCCATGTTCTGCGGCTCGAAGAGGTTGCCCACCGCGAGGAGCTTCTCGGACTTCTCCACCCCTTCTTCCGTCAGGTTGACCGTGCGGGCCTTTTCATCCACCTGGTAGTCCAGATCCCTGCGCAATCTGGGAATGATGCGGTCTATCTTGTAGTACTTGTCGGTGGACTCTTCCGCAGGGCCGGAAATGATCAGGGGCGTTCGGGCCTCATCGATCAGGATCGAATCGACCTCGTCGACAATCCCGAAGTTGAACGCCCGCTGGACGTAGTCCCCGAGATCGTACTTCATGTTGTCGCGCAGGTAGTCGAAGCCCAGCTCGTTGTTGGTGCCGTAAGTGATGTCGCCAGCATAAGCCGCGCGGCGCTCCGGATCAGACAACGGGTGCTGGATGCAGCCGACAGAGAGCCCCAGGAACCTGTAGATCTGCCCCATCCAATCGGCATCGCGTCCGGCGAGGTAGTCGTTGACCGTGACGATGTGAACCCCTTTTCCCTCGAGGGCGTTCAGGTAGGCAGGCAGCGTGGCGACCAGAGTTTTCCCTTCACCGGTCTTCATCTCGGCGATCTTCCCCTGGTGGAGGACGATCCCTCCTATGAGCTGGACATCGAAATGCCTCATGGAAAGAACGCGCTTCGAAGCCTCGCGGACGACAGCAAATGCCTCGGGAAGTACGTCGTCGAGCGTTTCGCCGCCGGCCAGCCTTTGACGGAGCTTGGGAGTCATCTCCGCAAGCTGGACATCGGAGAGGCGAACGAGACCGGGCTCGAGCTCATTTATGTGCTCGATGATCGGCCGCATCTTTTTGAGGTCCCGCTCGTTCTTGCTGCCGACGATCTTGGTCAGAATGGCGTTGATCATTAAGGAGAGCTCCGCCCTGTGTAAACTTGTCAATGTAGCAGATGCGGCTATACGCGTCAACCAACCGGGAAATCAGGCAGCACGAGGTTTTTCAAAAGCTTGCAGCCGACGCGGAGCCCCGAGATTGGACGCGGCGCAGCCTCCTGCCCGGCGCCCAACCCGAGGGCAAGCGCCGGATCGGGGACCGCAATGGCTTGACGGGATGCGTGCGCCCGGCGGGAGGGGGTCGCCGGCAGGAAGGCCGGCACTTCGACCCGGCAGAGGTCTGTCATGACGGGAAGAACGATGGGCTCAATTGACTGAAGACAGGCCCTCGCGTCCGAACGACGGCGGAGCACCTACCCGCGGCGCACGCCGGCCAGAAACTTCGCGGGGTTTATGGCTTTGTTGTGCCACCAGAGCTCGAAGTGGAGGTGAGGTCCGGTGGACCGGCCTGTGTTGCCGACATACCCGATCACGTCGTTGCGCGAGACACGCTGGCCGGCTTGGACATTGAACTTGTAGAGGTGACCGTAGCGGGTGATCATGCCGAACATGTGGTCGATCACAACAATCTTGCCATATCCGGCCCGGTAGCCGGCAAAGATCACCATGCCGTCTGCCGGGGCGATTACCCGGCTGCCAAGGGGGGCTGATATATCCACTCCCGTGTGGTACTCCCTGGAGGTCCCGTTAAAAGGATCTCTCCTCATGCCCTGACCTTCAGTAATGTACCCTCGCACCGGAAGGCGATCCGGTGTGACCGACTTCACAAGCGCCTGCAACGACAGTTTGTCCTCGATCTTCCGATACCCATCCTCGAGCTGGCCGACACTCTTATTGTATGTGTCGATCGCCTGCAGGGTACCCGCCGAGGATGGCAGCGGCTGCGCGAAAGCATCTTTTGAATACCCGCCGACACCTCCGACCGATCGTTCCGACTCCATGCCCGAGTAAACCGTCAGCTTCCTCGCAAGAGTCTCGAGAAAATCGATCTTTTCGCCGAGTTGGGCCGTCTGTATCCGGTAGTTGTGATTCTCAGACCTGAAGGAATCGTTTTCCGCGAGAATGTGGTTGTAGTCCGCGACCTTCAGGAGCATACGGCCATACTGGTAGGTGGCTACGCCCGCAGATATCAAACCGATGACTGCGAATACCGCGATCCCGATCAAGAATGGGTATGGGAGCGATAGCCTCCAGAGCCTGCCGCCGGCATGACTTGATACGATGAGCGTATAAAGCCGCTTGTTCAGCACAGGACCCCCTTTCAGCCAAGATCAGCAGGCTGGGTGTATCAGGCACGCCGAAACAGCCCCAACCCAGGGTAACGACACGGAACGGGCAGCATTCTATGGTTGCCGCCGGAGGCTGTCAACCCTAAAGATGCAAAAAATTGGATTTTCCCCATGCGGCCGTCGCGGCACCGACGACGACCGCACGCCTCACTCTAGGCCAGGGAAACCCTCCGTGCTGTATCGTCCGTCACCAGAAACGAATTCAGATGATTGTGTAACCGTTCACGAAATTCGAGCCGGCGGACAACAGGATGGCAGGCCGGTCCCCGCTTCCGCCCTGCTCGGACCTCGCCTCAAGCAGTCCGCGATCGCCCAACAGGGAGTGGCGGGGAGCCTTGAAATGAGGTATCATTGTCTCGATTTGATTAAAGGGGGTGAACTGGATTCGACGGGGGTCAAGAGGCAGAAGAGGCATGCCGAGCGCTCCGCGACTCGTTAAACCGTGGAAAAAACTCAACTGCTGACAATCAGTTAGCACTGGCCGCCTAAGGCGGTCACGTTTCCCCGGTCTTGCCTGCGAGGCCGGTGTGAAACGACCATCAGCAGGCTAGGTCGTTGCCAGCGCCCCTGGGCGGCGTCCGAAACTCCAAGGGGATAGCGGCACAGCGTCCCCGCCGGCTCGAACGGCGTGCTTGCGAAACTCAACGGACCGGCTAAGCATGTAGTCTCTTCTAGCTGAAGGCTTTCGGACGCGGGTTCGATTCCCGCCACCTCCACCAGCCTTCGCTAAAGCTCCGGCTGGCCAGCCGGAGCTTTAGCGAAGGCTGCAGGCGGACGAAGGCGGGCAAAAACTCTCTCAAGAGATGAAATACGTCTACCTCCTGCAAAGCCTCCCTCACCCCAAACAACGTTATGTCGGACTGACAAATGAGTAACTGCGGCGTCGGCTACCTGGATGATGTTGGCGTATTCTACCTAATGCAATTGGAACCTGACCACGATCCCGGCCGATTCAAGGCGGGAATCACAGTGGAGATCGAAGGCCGTCTTCAGAAGCATCGTTGCTCCGCCCCCTTCGCACAATGCCTGAGGGCGTGGCCTCGCCGCAGAACATGGGAGAGAGTGGCCATAGATTGCCTGACTGATGGACGCGAGCGCCTTCAAACGGAAGTGTTCCGAAGCGTCGCGCTTGAGGAGGTTTTACGACGAGCTGATGCGTTTTTTGCTGTGATGCCCAAACCTATAATTCCGGGAATCGAAGCCGAAGAAGACGAAAAGGAAGATGAAAGGGAGAGGGTGTGAGCTGCTACGTCCAGTAGGGCGGATGCGGGGACATGATCCTTTGAACCTGGGGTTCGTGCGTCTTTGACGTACTGAAAATACTGTAAGTCCTTTCTTTGCAACCCGGCCTCCGAGTGCGATTTCCGCCACCTCCGCCATCATCTCGGTCGACCGGGCAGGACGGACCGTGCACCAAATCCAGACTATCCATCGCCAGGGATTTGTCGACCTCCAGGTAAACGGCTATATGGGGGTGGACTTCGTCTCTCCCGGTCTCGTTGCCGAGGACATCCACAGGGTGACGCATGCCCTTCTGGACGCCGGCACGCTGGCTTACTGCGCAACACTGATCACCTCAGATCTCGACATCTACAAGCGGAACCTGAAGGTGATCGCGCGGACAGCCGCCGAGCCGGGGGTGAAAGGACGGTTACTCGGGATTCACCTGGAGGGCCCGTACCTGTCCAGGGAGGATGGGGCCCGGGGTGCGCATGCGGCGACGAAGATGCGACGACCGGACCCGGCGGAATTCGATCGGTTCCAGGAGTGTGCCGAGGGCCGGATCTCGATCCTGACGATCGCGCCGGAAGTGGAAGGGGCGCTCGAACTGATTTCCCACGTCCGGCGGAAATACCCGACGGTGGTTTCGATCGGACACCACCTGGCTTCCAGGGAGATCATAGCCAGGGCCGTCGACGCAGGAGCGACGCTCGTCACGCACCTGGGAAACGGCTGCCCCAACCTGCTGCCCCGGCACGATAACATCCTGGTCCACCAGCTGGCAAACGAGTCGCTTACGATCGGACTCGTCACGGACGGAAACCACCTGCCCAGGGACTTTGTACTGGTCGCGCTCCGCTCCAAAGGCCCCGGTAAGGTATTCGTCGTCTCGGACTCGGCACCGATCGCCGGGTATCCGCCCGGCACTTATGAGACCCTGGGACACCGGGTTCGCATGACCGAGACAGGCCGGATCGAGAACCTGCATGCGCCGCATCTTGTCGGCTCGGGATGCAACATGGCTCAGTGCATGCGCTGGCTCCGATCCCTCAATATTCTTTCAGAAGATGAGCTCTGGCGGGTGGGCCTCGAAAATCCCCTTGCCATCGTTAACGCCGAGCTGACGGAGACGCTTCTTTCAGGTGCACCGGGCGGCATCTTCTGAGACGCAGATACCGGCCTCGTAGACGCAAAGCGCCGGAAACCACTGACAGCGCCAGTCAACAAGGAGTCCTCAGATGACCGTGGAATCGACATCCAAGAAAGTCGCGATCGTCACCGGTGCAAGCTCCGGGATAGGCCAGGCGACAGCCGTGGAGTTGGCGCGTCGGGGCTATCAGGTCGCGATTCATTACTTCAGCAGCGAGCAGGGTGCGCGCGACACCTACGAGAAAATTCGCGCGCTCGGGGCGGGGCACGCGCGCGTCTATTCGTGCGACGTATCCGACCACGCGCAGGCGGGCCAGATGGCCGGAGATGTGCTTGCTGATTTCGGCAGAATCGACCTGCTGGTGAACAACGCCGGCTCACTCGTCGAGCGCAGGTTGTTCGCCGAGATGGATCGCGACCTCTGGCGCCGGGTGATGGCTCTGAATCTCGACAGCGTCTTCTACGTGACCCATGCCTTTCTGCCGACGATGATCCGGCAGGGTTCAGGCTGCGTCGTCAACGTGGCCTCGATCGCCGGGCGCAACGGCGGCGGGCCTGGAGCCTCAGCATACTCGGCTGCCAAGGGGGCAGTCATCACCTTCACAAAGTCACTCGCCAAGGAGCTGATAGGCCACGGCATCCGTGTCAATTGCGTCAACCCCGGCGTCATCGCCACCCCGTTTCACGAAAGATTCAGCACCAAGGAAATGCTCGAGCGTTTCATCGCCGGCATTCCCTCAGGCCGCCTTGGAGCGGCTGAAGAAGTCGCGCGCGTCATCGCGCTGCTCGCCTCCGAGGATGCCTCCTATGTGGTCGGTGAATGCATCGAGATCAACGGCGGCCAACTGATGGACTGAGTGAATCACCTCCGTCGGGAGCCTCAGACGGGCTGCAGCCCGGTCAGGAAATCCAAGACACGCTCAACCGTGACGTTTTCCAGGCAGGAGTGCCTGTCGCCGCGTACCCCCTCGCAGGCGGCACAACCGGAGGTGTCACGGAGGACAGCCACAGTGGGGCCCGAGGGTGACCATTGCTCCGGCGGCGTAGGGCCGAAGATCACCACCGATCGCAGGCCGAGTGCGGCTGCCAGGTGTGAAATCCCGGAATCGTTCCCCACGTACGCGCTGCAGGAGGACAAGACCGCCGCAAGGAATCCAAGCGGAAGGCATGCGGCAACGACACACCTTTCGGGCGGAAGGCCGCGCCCGAGCTCCATCGCCAACCCCGGCTCGGCCGGCCCCTCTATGATCAGCAAGTCGTGGGACGGCTGGAGCGACGCCGCCACGGACCGGAATCGATCAAGAGGCCAGCGCTTCCCGCAACCTGATGCACCGGGGTGCATTGCCACGAACGGCCTCCCCGGGGAACCCCGGCTCCTCATCAACCAGTCCCGGGCTTCCGGAACTCCATCTGTCGGAATCAGAATTCGGGCGTGCTCCGTCCGTTCTTGAAGCGGCACCCAGGGATGGAGAGAGTCCGTGAAGATGCGGGACACGTGTCTCGGTTCACCGGTTGTCGGCCGCCATCCGGCCACCAGCGCAGGTCTGCCCAGCGCCGCTATCGTCTTCTCGAATTGGGCATTACCTGCTCCGGTCCAGGATACCAGGAGATCGAAGGAGGCCCACCACTCTGCTTCCCTGCCCTGCAATCCGTCTGCGCTGTAAAACGCGTGGAGAGGAAGCGCAGAAAGAGAGAGAACCCGATCCGCATGCCCCCACGCCGAGTAGGGAAGGTAGTCCGCGTTTCCCGCGATCGTGATACATGAACGCGGGAATCGTCTCCGCAGGGCCGCCAGCGCCGGCAACGACAGAATGATGTCACCCAGCGCCCCGGGATGGAGGACGAGGATCTGCACTACTCGATAACCATCACGTTCTGCCTGGTGACGTTCGCCACGCTCACCTGCGCGGCCATGCTGTTCGCGATCCGGCTGAATGCCAGCCCCGCTGGTGATCCGGGATCGGACAGGACGACAGGCTTTCCCGCGTCACCGGCCTGACGGATGGCCGTGTCCAGCGGTATCTCGCCCAGGAAGGGGACCCCGTACCTGTCGGCCGTGGACACCCCGCCGCCCCGGCTGAAGATATCCGTACGCTCATGGCACTTGGGGCATTCGAAGTACGACATGTTTTCCACGATCCCGAGGATTTCGACCCGGACCTGCCTGAACATCAGGATCGCTTTACGCGCATCCTGCAACGCGACATCCTGCGGCGTGGTGACAATGACCGCCCCCATCAACGCCACAGTCTGTGTCAATGTGAGCTGGACGTCTCCCGTCCCCGGCGGAAGATCCACGAGCAGGTAATCGAGCTCGCCCCACTCCACCTGCCGAACGAACTGGGTGACTACGCTGTGGAGCATCGGCCCGCGCCAAATCAAAGGCGTGTCCTCGGTAGTCAGGAATCCCATCGACATGACCTGGACGCCGTGGTTGGCAAGAGGTTGTATCCGGTTGTTGGTGGCATACGGCCGGCCGGAAATGCCCATCATCAGCGGAACATTGGGCCCGTAAATGTCGGCGTCCATCAATCCCACCCTGGCGCCGCTCTGAGCCAGCGCTACCGCAAGGTTGACGGTCACGGTGCTCTTCCCGACGCCGCCCTTCCCGCTTCCGACCGCGATGATGTTCTTCACCCCTTCGATGGCCTGTCTGCCCGGTGCAGCGGCTCCCCTGGTGACCACGGAGGTCATGTTGATCCGGACCTCGTTGATGCCCTCCACCTTGAGGACGGCCTCGCGTGCCCAGCTCTCCATCTCCTGTCTGACGGGGCAGGCGGGAGTCGTGAGCTGGATCGTGAAGGAGGCGCAGCCCCGCTCGATTCTCAGATCCTTGATGAAATTGAGGCTGACGATATCCCGGTGGAGATCAGGATCCTTCACGGTCCGCAGCGCGGCAAGGACAGCTTCTTCTTGTGGTGACATTGGTCTCTATACCCCCGAGGCATCAAAAAACCGAAATATATCCTGCACCCTGCAGCCTGTCAACGCGCCCCGGGCGGCGTTTGCGTTTCAGACGCTGCGGTTGGTGCGTACGGCACAGCTCCGTTCTCGCTCTTCATCCCACGGGCTCGGAATCGGGATCGATATCGTAATCGGATTCGGTGTCGAAAGCAGATATGCGACCTTCGGGCACAGGCATCGCGGTTACCCGGCTCGCGAAACACGGCGGGCACTTGGCAGGCACCGACCCGAAAGGGATTCCAACCCCGATGCCGATTCCGACGGCGATTCAGCGATGCGTCATTTTCGCAGCAGGTAGAAGATCAGCGTCAGGACGAGGCTGATGAGAACGCAGGTTGTGATCGGGAAATAAAAGGAGAAGTGTTCGCGCTTGACAGAGATATCACCGGGCAGCCTTCCAAGCCTCAGGCTGGAGAAGATGTCCGTGTATGTCAGCAGCAGGCCTGCAACCAGAAGGATCAAACCCAGAACGATGAGCAGGCGGCCAAGTGGCATCAGCTTCTCCGCTCGGGGGCCCGGGGGTCCTGCTGATTGCGGGCCCCGAGCCGCTTCAGTTGCACGCCTCCACCTTACTGAAAAAGTAGGAGGTTTCGAAGGCCGCCGTTTCGGGCGCGTCCGATCCGTGGGTGGTGTTGCGTTCGATCGAAAGGCCGAATTCCCTGCGGATCGTGCCCGGAGCCGACTTGGCAGGATCGGTAGCGCCCATGAGGTCGCGCCACACCTGGATGGCGTTTTCCCCGGACAGGACCATCAACACCACCGGCCCTTCGGACATGAAGCCGGTCAGACTCTCAAAGAAGGGCCGCTCCTTGTGAACCGCGTAGAAGCCTTCGGCCTCCTTCCTGGATAGGTGCACCATCTTCATGGCCTTGATCTTCAGCCCGTTCGACTCAATGCGGCGGATCACCTCACCGATGAGGCGGCGGGACACACCATCCGGCTTGATGATCGCGAGCGTCTCCTGGATCATGATTTTCGCTCCTTCAAGGCTCGCACGACGGTCTCTCCGATGTCTGCAGGACTGGCCGCTACGTGCAGTCCGCAATCCTTCATCGCCTGGATCTTCTCAGCCGCGGTTCCCTTCCCCCCGGAGATAATCGCCCCGGCGTGCCCCATGCGGCGCCCCGGGGGGGCCGTCTGTCCGGCGACGAAGCCAATCACCGGCTTGGACATGTTGTCCCGCACGTAGCGGGAGGCATCCTCCTCTGCAGTTCCGCCGATTTCTCCGATCATCACCACAGCCTCGGTCTCGGGATCCTCGTGGTAAAGGCGCAGCGCATCAAGGAAACTGGTGCCGATGATGGGATCTCCACCGATGCCGATGCAGGTCGACTGCCCAAGTCCCCGCTCGGTAAGCTGCCAGACCGCTTCGTAGGTCAGGGTGCCGCTTCTCGATACCACGCCGACACTTCCCTCTTTGAAAATGTTCGCCGGCATAATGCCGATCTTGCATCTGCCGGGTGAGATGATGCCCGGGCAGTTCGGGCCGATGAGCCGGCTCTTTCTCTTGGCCAGGAAGGCGGATGCCTTCATCATGTCGAGGGTCGGGATCCCTTCGGTAATGCAAACGATTAAAGCAACACCGGCCGATGCCGCTTCCATTATGCTGTCGGCGGCGTAGGCCGACGGCACGAAAATCACGCTCGCGTTGGCGCCTTCCTTCGCGACGGCCTCCACCACGGTATTGTAGACCGGAACCCCTTCGTGCACGGTTCCACCCTTGCCGGGAGTGACGCCGGCGACCACCTTGGTCCCGTATGCCATGCACTGCCGGGTATGAAAAGTCCCTTCGCGACCGGTAATGCCCTGCACCACCAGCCTCGTGCTCTTATCAATGAGTATGGACAAGGTGCTTCTCCTTACTGTTTTGTCAATGAAACGACTTTTTCCGCCGCGTCCTTCATACCGCTGGCCACCGTGAATTCGAGACCGGAATCCCTGAGGATCTGGCGCCCCTGTTCGACGTTCGTTCCTTCCAGGCGCACGACCACCGGGATCCTGATACCGACAGCCTTTGCCGCCTCGACAACCCCGCTGGCCACCAGGTCGCAACGCACAATGCCGCCGAAGATGTTGATGAGCACCGCCCTGACATTCTTGTCACCAAGCAGTATCTCGAAGGCATTCTTGACCTGCTCGGCGCTCGCGCCGCCACCTACATCGAGGAAGTTGGCAGGATTGCCTCCCACCAGCTTGATGATGTCCATGGTAGCCATCGCAAGCCCGGCACCATTCACCATGCAGCCTATGTTGCCGTCCAGGCGGATGTAGTTGATTCCATAGCGGGAGGCCCTGATCTCGAGCGGGTCCTCCTCGTAGAAATCGCGGTACTGGGAAAGTTCGGGATGGCGGTAGAGGGCGTTGTCGTCGAAGTTGATCTTGGCATCGAGCGCCAGCAACTTGCCATCCTCGGTCTGCAGGAATGGATTGATCTCGACGAGCGAGGCATCCATGCCTTCGAACGTGCGGTAGAGGGCGGCCATGATCTTCACTGCCGGGCCCAGGAACTCTCCCGACAGACCGAGGCGGAAGGCCAATGACCTGCCGTGAAACGGTTCGAAGCCGACACTCGGGTCGATGTGCTCCTTGAATATCAGCTCCGGAGTCTCGGCCGCGACCTTCTCGATATCCATCCCCCCTGCAGGAGAGGCCATGATAACCGGGCACTTGGCCAAACGGTCTATCACGATCCCGACGTAATACTCCTTCTTGATGCGCAGGGCTTCCTCTATGAGCAGGCGCCGGACCACTCTCCCCTCAGGCCCGGTCTGATGGGTCACGAGCGTCATACCGAGCATGTTGCCGGCGATCTGCTCTGCCTCGGCCGGCGAGGATGCCAGTTTGACCCCCCCTCCCTTGCCGCGGCCTCCGGCATGGATCTGGGCCTTCACCACCACAGTCCCGCCCAGTCGGCGGGCGATCTCGTAAGCCTCGTAGGCGTTCGAGGCCATTTCCCCTCGGGGTATCGGGACTCCGTACTGCGCGAGAATCTTCTTTGCCTGGTATTCGTGTATCTTCAAGGATGCCGTCCTTGTCCGCCCGGATCGCAGCCTTCGGAACAGGTGCGCCCGGCAGACCGAATGTGAGAATGCCCCGGCTGGGGCGGCTCAAAAAACCGTTCAGTTTAGTTTATGAAACACCGGCAGACAATCAAATTAACCTTATACATCGCAGAAGGAAAGGTAATCCTCAACCGGGCCGCACGGGGATCTCAGTTCGCGCCTCACCAACCCTGCCCGAGCTCCATCGCTCGCTTCACATCGGGCCACTCGGAATCGATGATGCTGTAATAGACGGAGTGCCTGTAGCGCCCGGCCGATGTAACCATGTGATTCCGCAAAATCCCCTCCTCTTTGGCCCCGAGACGCAGGAGCGCGGCGCGAGAGCGCTGGTTGAGCGAATCGGTCTTGAACTCGACACGGATGCACCGCATGACCTCGAATGCGTGCTTCAGCATCAGGTACTTTGCTTCGGTATTGACGAAACTGCGCTGCCACTGCGGCGCGACCCAGGTCCAGCCGATTTCCAGGCGGCGGTTTGCACGGTCGATGTTGCCGAAGCGCGTACTGCCGACGATGGCGCCGGTCTCAAGTTCCACGGTCACGAAGGGGAGAGCAGATCCTGCTGTCTGGCAATCGAGCGCGGCCTGCATGTACTGCCGCATGTCCTCCGGTGTCTCGACAGGCGCCGGCGTCCAACGCCACAAATCCTCATCGAGCCCCACCGCACACAGCGCGGCGTGGTGTTCCATCCTCATGGGCAGGAGTCGTAAGCGGGGTCCCTCGAGTACCACATGCTCATGGTCTGTCATGTCCGTCAAAGGCTTGAAGTATGGTAGCGCTACTCGGATTCGAACCGAGGTTTGATGGCTGAGAACCACCCGTCCTAGTCCCCTAGACGATAGCGCCTCACTGCGGGGAAACGATACTAGCAAAGGGAGATAGGCGCGTCAATTGCGAAATCAGCGTTGGCACTCCCCGCCGAACTGCGCAAGGCTCGCACCGGCGGTGTGAAACCACCCGGCGAGGGCTGTATGCTAAGATTTGCGCTTCAGTTCCAGGGGAGCGGGATGCGGACACACGGGCTTCTGCTGGTAGTTCTGGCGGCCATGCTCTGGGGAACCGATTCCCTCTTCCGCCGCCCTCTCACCCGATCCCTGTCTCCGGTCACCATCGTCTTTCTCGAGCATTTGGTCCTCGTGCTGGTCGTGTTGCCGTTTCTGGCCCGGTCTGCCGCCGTCCTCCGGAGCCTGGGCAGGAGGGACTGGATCGCACTCTCTTTCATCGCCTTGGGCGGATCGGTGGCTGCCACAAGCCTGTTCACCTTCGCAATCAAGCACGGAAACCCCAGTGTTGCCGCCCTGCTTCAGAAGACGCAACCTATTTTCACGCTGCTCCTGGCCAGGTGGTTGCTGGGCGAACGGCCCGGCCGATGGTTCTGGTTCTGCCTCCCGCCTGCCGTTGCCGGGGCCTATCTCATCGCGGCGCCTGATTGGCGTGAGGCGCTTGCATTCGATCTGCAGCAACCCGGGACCATACTCGCAGCCATGGGAGCCGCCGCGTTGTGGGGGTCATCCACGGTTTTCGGCCGCTACGTGGTCACCAGGGTACCGGCCCTCGTCCTGACCGGCCTGAGATTTGCGATCGCACTCCCGATGCTGGCGCTACTGTTCGTGATTCAGCCCCACTCCGACCGCGGCCTTCCGGTGACCCTCGACGAGACATTCTCGATCATCGCCATGGCGCTCATACCAGGGCTCTTGGCGCTCATCTTCTACTATCACGGACTCCGTTCGACCCCGGCGTCTCTGGCCTCCATCGGGGAACTGGCTTTCCCCATCACCGCGGTGACCGCCAACTGGTATCTCCTCGGGAGCCGGTTGACCGTGTCGCAAATCATAGGCGCCTGCATCCTGGTGGCGGCCGTTACGCTCCTGACTCTTCTGGGATCGACGAGTTCAGCACCGTCCCGGGAGCGACCCAAAGGCAACACCCCGGGAGAGTGCGCCGCTGGAAGAAGCCCGTAGAGTTGCACGCAGCGTTCAGGTAAACTATTGGATTTGAACAAAGCACAAGGCTAGATCGATCTATCGGGCTGTGTCTTGACTATGCTGTCAGGCCAAAATCAGATATCAGCTTCGGAGGATGGGCGAAAGCTTGTCCTGGCGACGCCCCGCGGCTTTTGCGCGGGTGTAGTCCGAGCTATCGATATCGTCAATCTTGCACTCAAGACCTACGGGCAGCCGCTCTACGTCAGACGCGAGATTGTCCATAACAGCTTCGTCGTCAGTGAATTGCGCGCTCGCGGAGTCATTTTCGTCGACGAGCTTGACGAGGTCCCTGAGCGCGCTCGAGTGATCTTCAGTGCGCACGGGGTATCACCCGAGGTCCGCCGCATGGCCGCAGAACGGCGACTGAAGGTGATAGACGCCAGCTGCCCCCTGGTCATCAAGGTTCACCGCGAAGCGGTCAGGTATGCCCTGCAGGACTATACGATCATCCTGATCGGTCATGCGGACCACGACGAAGTCATAGGTACCGTTGGCGAGGCTCCGCAGTCCATCCGGATCATCGGCAGTGTCGAAGAAATCGCTGCACTCGTGGTCCCGGACCCCGAAAGGGTCGCGTGTCTCACGCAAACGACTCTGAGTCTTGACGACACCCGCGAGATATTCGAACGCCTGAGGGAGAGATTTCCATCCATTCAGGGGCCGCCCTCTGAGGACATCTGCTACGCCACTCAGAACCGCCAACACGCAGTCAAGGATCTGGCACGCCGTGTTGAGGTCGTGCTCGTGGTCGGTTCCGCCAATTCTTCCAACTCATGCCGCCTCGTTGAGGTCGCAAGGAGCGCAGGTGTAGCGGCACACCTGATCGGTGACGCGGATGACATCCGCCCAGATTGGCTGGAAAACGTTCGAAATGCAGGGCTTACGGCTGGAGCCTCGGTGCCGGAGAATCTGGTCGATCTCGTTATCGAGCGGATGCGTGCACTGGGCTTCACGCAGGTCGTGAACGCGGGCGGAATCGTTGAGAAGGTGGAGTTCGCCCTGCCTGAGGAACTCGTGCTCGATGCCACAGGATCCGGGCACGGGGCGAGCGAGATTGCCGCTTCGTCGGCTCGCGGATAGGCATCATGATCGACGATCTGACATTCGTGACGGGTGCAACGGGTTTCGTCGGCAGTCACGTGGTGCGCCAATTGCTGCTCCGCGGGGACCGTGTCAGGATCCTTGCCCGTAACTCCAGCCGCAAATCGAACGTGGAGGGGCTTGGCTGCGAGATCGTGATCGGGGATCTCAAGAACATGAGTTCCCTGCTCCGATGCGTCCAGGGATGCCGACGCGTCTACCACCTCGCCGCAGACTTCCGTTTCTGGTCCCGCAATACCGACGAGATCTACGAAAGCAACGTTGCCGGCACGCGCAACCTGCTTTCGGCCTGCTGCGAGGCCAACGTGGAAAAGGTTGTATACACGAGCACAGCAGGAACCATCGGATTCAGCAAGGGCAACCTGCCGGGTGACGAGGATACGCCGGTCAGCCTGGATGACATGATCGGGCACTACCAGCGGTCGAAGTTCATGGCAGAGCAGGTAGCGCGCGAATTCGCCGCGGCGGGCCTCCCTTTGGTCATCGTGAATCCGACGACGCCGGTTGGCGCCGGGGACATCAAGCCCACACCAATGGGGAAAATGATACTGGATTTCATCCGCGGACGGATGCCGGCGTACGTTAACACCAGCATGAACATCGTCTGCGCTGATGATGTGGCGCGCGGTCATCTGCTGGCCGAGGAAAGGGGGAGACCGGGGGAGCGTTACATCCTGGCGGGTGAGGACTGGAGCCTCGAGGAGATTCTCGACACGCTTGCGAGCATCTCCGGGCGCCTGACGCCGAGGGTGGTAATTCCGCGGATCGTGGCACTGTGTGCCGCCTATCTGGACAACCTGGTAATGGGGACGATATTGCGACGGGAACCGACCATACCCCTCGACGCCGTCAGGCTGGCCGGCTGCAGGAACTATGTCAGCGGCGAAAGGGCGCGGAGTGAACTGGGCTACAAGACGCGACCCGTCGAACAGGGACTGCGCGAAGCGGTCGAGTACTTCCTCTATGAATGGCAGCCCGCCTCGGCCCACGACCGGATCTCGAATCTGCGGCCGGATGCGGTGTAGAGGGCATCCATATACGACCGGACTATGAACAGGCCTGCGACCGTGACCATCGACAAACACCCTGCTCCCTCCGTCGTGCCGTCGGTTATGCAGGCAGCGGTCTACCAGGGCCGCGACAAAGTCGAGATGCGCCCGGTTCCGGTCCCCGAGATCGGAAAAGGCGAAGTGCTGGTTCGGGTCGGGGCATGCGGTGTGTGCGCTACCGATATCAAGAAGATAGAGCTCGGTCTTGTCCCGCCCCCTCGTATTTTTGGCCACGAGATCGCCGGCACCATCGTCCGTGTCGGCAGCAAGGTCACCCGGTTCGAGCCCGGCGCCAGAATCGTGGCGCACCATCACGTTCCGTGCCGCTCCTGTTTCTACTGCCGGCGGAGGCTCTACTCGCAATGCGAGATCTACCGTCGCACGGGGACTACCGCAGGGTTCGAACCTGCAGGAGGGGGCTTCGCGGAATACGTTCGGGTCATGGATTGGATTGTCGAAGCCGGAACGGTGGAAATCCCCGACGGGATCAGTTTCGAGGAGGCCAGCTTCCTGGAACCGCTCAACACCTGCCTGAAGGCGCTGGAGACGGCCGAACTGACCCCAGGCGAGGTGGTGCTCATTTTCGGACAGGGTCCGATCGGCCTGCTGTTAACCCAGGCCGCGCGCTGTGATGGTTGTACGGTCGTGGGATTGGACCCGATGGAAAGCCGTCTCCGTGTCGCACGCGAGTTGGGTGCGAACTTCGCACTGAACCCCGGGAAGGAGTCCGCAGACGGGATACTGGCCGGCATTACCGAAGGTCGCGGCGCCGACCTCGCGATCGTCGCGACGGCGGTGCCCGACGTGGTTGTCACGGCCCAGAAGCACGTCCGACGGGGAGGGAGGGTTCTGCTCTTCGCGCAGACCGTTCCGGGGGAAATCATTCCCGTCGACGCCTCCAGGGTATGCATGGAGGAAAAGAAGCTCATAGGCAGTTACAGCTCCTCGGTGGAACTCCAGGAGAAGGCCGCGCACTTGATTTTCAGCCGGAGAGTGGACGTAGCCCGGCTGATTACACATCGACTCCCGCTTGCGCGCCTGCTGGATGGTATTCACATAGCATCGCATCCTTCCGAGGACTCGCTCAAAGTTGTGATAAACCCATGAGAGAACTGATGAAGGTTTCCCGCGAGAAGATGACCGCCGCGGTGCTCTACGGGAAACGGGACGTACGAATCGAGCAGATCCCCATCCCGCGCGTGGGCCCGGGAGAAGTGCTCGTCCGCATCAAGGCGGCCCTCACCTGCGGTACCGACCTGAAGGTTTACCGCCAGGGGTTTCACGCCCGGATGATCGTCCCGCCTTCCGTGTTCGGGCACGAACTGTCGGGCGTGGTCGAAGAGGTAGGTGAAGGCGTGGAGAGTTTCGCCCCGGGGATGAGAGTGGTCTCGGCGAACTCCGGCCCGTGCAACGAGTGTTTCTTTTGCGAACGGCACCTGGCAAATCTTTGCGAAGACCTGCATTTCATTAACGGCGCCTACGCTGAGTTCATAAGAATCCCGGAGAGGATCGTACGTCAGAACCTCCTGATATTGCCTGACAACGTCAGTTTTCACGAAGCCGCGCTGGTGGAACCGCTGGCCTGCGTCCTGCGGGCGGCGGAGGAAACAGGAATCGTGGAGGGAGACACGGTGGTGGTCATCGGGCTGGGCCCGATCGGACTCATGTTCGTCCAGATCCTGAAGAGCCTCGGCGCCACCGTCATAGCTGCCGGCAAGAGGGAGTACCAGCTTGGTGTGGCCAAGAAGATGGGTGCTGACTATGTCGTGGACTCGACGCACTCGAACGTAGTCGAACAGGTGCGCAAAATCACCAACGGACGCAGGGGAGCCGATTTCGTCATCGAAGCCGTCGGGACGACCGAAACCTGGCAGAAAGCGATGGGCATGGTCCGCAGGGGCGGAACCATTAATCTCTTCGGAGGCTGCCCCTCAGGCACGCACATACCCCTGGATACGACGCTGATCCACTACTCGGAGATTACGATCAAAGCCAGCTTTCACCACACGCCGCGACACATCCGTGAAGCGCTTGACGCCATACACCGCGGAGAGATTCGCGCCCGGTCGTTGATCACTGGCGAGGAACGGCTCACGTCCCTGCATGAGGTTCTGGAAAGACTGCTGACGAGAAACGGTGATCTCAAGATCGCCATCATTCCCTGAAAAAGAACTCAGAATTCAGAACTCAGAATTCGGAATGCTAGGCCGAGAGACCGCCAGTTCTCCGACAGACATTCTGAATTCTGATTTCTGAATTCTGAATTCTGCTTGAGCGAGATATGACCGAGGAGCTTTGCCAGTCCTACAGGAACGTCGAACTGGTGGCCCGTCGCCGAGCGAGAAACTTCTACTATTCCTTCGTTCTGCTGCCGCGTGAGAAGCGGCGCGCCCTCTGTGCCGTGTACGCATTCATGCGCCACTGCGACGACATCGCGGACGGCTCCCATTCCGAGGACCGGAAGCGCGCGTTGCTGCGCCGCTGGCGCGAGCAGTTGGACGGAGCGTTGAACGGCGATTGCGACGCTGATCCGATTCTCCCGGCGTTTCGGGATGCTGTCCGCAGGTTTTCGATTCCCGGCCAGTACTTTCACTGGATCCTGGATGGCGTCGAGATGGACCTCGCCATCCGTCGGTACGAGAGTTTCGCCGAGCTCTACCGCTACTGTTTCAACGTGGCGGGGGCTGTGGGGCTGACGTGTTTGCAGATTTTCGGGTTCCGGGACGAAAAGGCGAAGGACTATGCCGAGCAGTGCGGGATCGCCTTCCAGCTGACGAATATCCTGAGGGACGTCAGCGAGGACGCTCGCATGGAACGAATCTACCTCCCGATCGAAGAGCTGCGTCGCTTCGGTTACGGTCCTGAAGACCTCATGAAAGGTGTTTCCGACGACCGGTTTTTCCAGCTGATGACCTATCAGGCATCACGTGCACGCGGCTACTATGAGAGTGCACGCAACCTCCTCCCCATGGTCGACCGTGCCAGCCGGCCCGCCCTCTGGGCCATGATGGAAATCTACCGCCGGCTCCTGGACAAGATCGTGGGGGCGCGGTACGAGGTATTCGGACGCACCGTTCGTGTGTCAAACGCGGAAAAATGCGCGATCGCCCTGAGGGCGATGGCCATGCGCCTCATGACGCGGAGAGAAAACGCCTGATGACCACTCGCGAACGGCAACCCGCGCGCGGGATGCGCACCCATGCCTATGAGGCCAGAGAGCCCGCAACCACGAGCTTGGGCCCCGACGTTGCTCCCATTTCAGGAGCAGGGTCAGGCAAACCGGCGGGAGACGCTGCGTCGCGCCTGAACCAGGGGGAATGAGGGATGCGCCATGATGCTCGTTGTGGCTGCGCTGGCTGAAGAGACGAAGGTTGTGCTCGAATCCGCGCGGCAGGTGCGCAGGGTCGACGGCGTTTCGGGCCTCCTGGAAGCGCGGCGCGACGGACAGCGGTTTCACCTGCTCAGATCCGGAGTAGGACCCAAAGCGGCTGCAGAAAGGCTTGCGTGTGCTCTCAGGCACGTCCGGCCGTCGCTGCTACTCATAGTCGGGTACGCCGGAGCTCTGAAACACGGCCTGCAGCTGGGCGACCTGGTTGCGATCACCCGTTCGAGTCTGCTCGGAAAAATACCAGCCGAGGCCCTTGCTGCGGGAGCTTCGTTCTGCCAGGGGTCGTGGGAATTGTCGGCGAGCGGCGACCTGGCCCGCATCGCCGCCGCAGCCGGCCTGTCGATCCGCAGTGCTGAAGGGCTGACTGCCCACGATGTCGTGGGAGACCCGGTCCACAAGGAGCTGCTTCGCAGGCAATTCGGGGCCACCGTGGTCGACATGGAAACCGCCGTACTTGCCCGAGCGGCGGCGTTGGAAGGAATCCCGGCAGCCTGCGTGCGTGCGATAACCGATCCCGCCGACGACCCCTTCCTGAAGCCGTTCTCTTTCCGGTCCCGTGCAGCGAGAATCAGGACCCACGTCAACTCACTCACGACGGGCGAGTTCTTCCATAACCTGCAGGAGTGGAACAGACGCACCGAGATCGCCCGGGAAAGCCTCGGCCGGTTTCTGAACGCGTATTTTCGGACGCCGCAGGCGGAGTCCGTACCGGACTGACTGCGCCGCTAATTCCCTTCTATCGGCGCGAACCTCACCGGGGTGACGGAGCGCACTCTCTCTGCTTCAGCAACAGCGCGGCGGTAAAGGCTTTCCTGCACGCGCACCGGATCCGCCTTGCCCGGAGTGACGCGCTCGTAGGATCCGTCCGGCTTCAGCCTGCGCCCCTTCTGGTTGTCGGCAAACTGCGCCTCCAGCATATCGATCACATGATCCCTCAACTCGGGGCGCAGAATCGGGAACATGAGCTCAACCCTGCGGTCCAGGTTTCGCGGCATCCAGTCGGCACTGGACGCATACACTTCGGTGCTCCCGCCGTTTCGGAAGACGAAAACCCGGCTGTGCTCGAGGTAGCGATCCACAACCGAGACAACCTGGATGTTCTCGCTCACTTCCTGGACTCCCGGCCGGAGGCAGCAGATCCCCCGGACATTCAAACGGACGGGCACGCCCGCGGAGCTGGCCGCGTAGAGCTCTTCGATAATCTTCGTGTCTACAAGGGAGTTCACCTTCGCAAGGATCCCGACGGGTTGCCCGGAGCGGGCACGGTCCGCTTCGCGCCTGATCAGGGAGATGATGCGATCCCTCATGCCGATGGGAGCCATCACGAGGTGAGTGAAGGCCGGCGGCTCTGAGTAGCCCGTGATCGTGTTGAAAAAACCGGATGCGTCGCGGCCAATTTCTGGATCGGCGGTCAACAGCCCGAGATCGGTGTAAACCCTGGCGGTGCGCTCGTTGTAGTTCCCTGTCCCAAGGTGGACATAGCGCCGGATGCCTCCTGCCTCGCGCCGGACGACGAGAATGATCTTCGCATGCACCTTGAGTCCTGAAACGCCGTAGAGGACGTGAGCGCCGGCGTCTTCCAGATCGCGGGCCCAGTTTATGTTCCGCTCTTCATCGAAGCGGGCCATCAGTTCGACCAGGACAGTTACCTGCTTGCCCTTTTCGGCGGCACGCGTCAGTGCGCCGAGTACGGGAGAAGATTTGCCGCTCGCCCGGTACAGCGTCTGCCTGACTGCGAGCACATCGGGGTCATCGGCCGCCGTTTCCAGGAACTCCACGACCGGGTCGAAACTGTCGTAGGGATGGTGAAGCAGGATATCCCGTTCCCGGATGATGTCGAAAATGCCGCGCTCCTGATCGAAGACGGCAGGCATCAGCGGCGGCTGCGGTGTGTAACGCAGCTTGTCAAAGCCGGGCATTTCGACCAGCGTGAGGAGGGGCTTGGGATCGAGCGGGCCGCGCACCGATATCAGCGCCGTCTGCGACACGCCGAGGCCCTCGACCAGGCTCTTCTTGAGCTCCTCCGACATCGAGACTTCGCACTCCACCCGGATCGGAGTTGCCCTCTGACGTTTCTTGAGCTCAGTCTCGAGCATCCGCACGTAGCTTTCCTGCCCTTCGTCATCGAGCTCAAGCTCGGAATCCCGGGTAACGCGGAAGGCCGAAACCTCGAGCACCCGGTAACCGGCAAATAGCGCATCAAGCCGGCAGCGGACCACATCAGTCAGCCAGCACACCTCAACCCCCGAAGCTTCCGGGAGTCGGATCAGGCCGGGGAGGAGCGACGGCACCTGAACAACCGCAAGCCGGCGACCGGTTTCGCCCTCCTTCTGAGGTTCCAGCAGCACCGCGAGATAGGTGGCCAGGGCCGTCAGACGAGGTATGGTGTGCGACTGGTCGATCGCCAGCGGAGTGAGAATCGGCTGTATTTCGCGCTCAGAGTACTCGTCCACGTAGCGGCGCTGGTTTTCACCCAGCTGCGCCGGGGCCAGGATCTGGATCTTCTGCTTGGCGAGTGCCGGCAAAAGCTTTTCCTCGTAGAGCCGGCCGGAGGCATCGACTAATGTCCGCACCTTCGCGAGTATCTTCTCAAGCAGCTGGTCGGGCGTCATGCCCGAAGGATCCGGTTTGGGATCCGCCTCCCGGATCTGGCGGAAAACCGACGCCACCCGGACCATGAAGAATTCGTCCAGGTTCGAATTGAAGATACAGTAGAAGCGGAGGCGTTCCAGGATGGGATTGCCCGCGTCCTGACCTTCCTCGAGGACCCGGGCATTGAACTCGAGCCAGCTCAACTCCCGGTTAAGAAAAAGACTCTGGCGGCGCTGAGGCATCAGGCCCTCGCTTCCTCCCTGAGCACGATCTTCTTCCCGAAAACTTCGCTGAAGAGCTCGCTCCTGCCGGCAAGCGCCATCCTCTCCATGCTCAGATCCGAGACATTCTGAGCCTGCAGGATGAGTTGGTCACCCTCCCGCGCGACTTTCAGGTCGGTCACCTTGGGAAGGTGCTCCTTGTCCAGCGCATTTGCCACGCGGAGAATCGCTGCCAGCTTGGAGACTATCATGCGCTCCTCCCTGTCCAGGGAGACATAGGATGTGTGAGTTCGCTGGGGCAGCGCCCGCCTGTGATAGCGCGCGATGTTGGCGATGATCTCGAGTTCGCGCTGCCGCAGGCCGAAAAGGCCGGAGTTGGCGATCAGGTAGTGGGAGTGCTTATGGTGTCCCCTGGAATTCACGAAAAGGCCGATGTCGTGCAGGATGGCGGCGACCTGGAGGTAGAGCCGGTGGTTTTCCGTCAGCCGATGCTCGGCGCGGAGTTCGTCGAATAGGAGCTCGCTCAGCTCCCGGACCCGCTCGGCATGGCCTTCGTCGAACTGGTACCGGCGGCCGAGCGTCCGCGCCGCCGAAAGTATCTGGCTGGTCAACTGCTTTATGCGCTTGACCTGGTCCGCCGGCAGCAGGTCCTGCAGGATCCCTGCCCTTATGCTGGCATCGCTGACGACAATCGCCTTGGCCTGGGTCTCCTTGAGGAGCTGCATATAGGTCAGGAGCGCAGGGATGAGCGTTTCGGCATCCATGTAAGAGATGGAGTACTTCTTGACCAGGCCGTCGATCGTCTGCTTGGCAATCGAGTCGGCAAAATCGATGAACGTCTCCCGCGGGATCAGGGAAGCATCCCCCTTGACCTCCGGCCCCTTGAGCACGCGTGCTGCGAAACGGACGTCTCCACCGATGGCGATGAAATTGGCTGCCTCCTTCAAGTCGATCGCCCGCTTCACGTTGGCCATTACGCCGGTAATCTGCCGTTTCAGCAGACGCGCCTGCTGGTCCCGCGTACCCCCTCGGGAACCGACGCTTTCCTGGATCCGGATGGAGCCGAGGGCAAAAGTCCCTGATTGCACCAGCTCCGTGCCGGACAGGAGATTCACGTCCGCGCTCCCCCCGCCCACTTCCACCACCAGGCTCTTCCCGGTGCTGAACTCGGGTCTGCCCTTCAGCCATTCCGCAACGGCCGTGTAGGTCAGGCGGTTCTCCTCCTGCCCGTCTATGATCTCGACGTCCAAACCCGTGCTCATCAGGACCCGGTCCAGGAAGGTGTCGCTGTTGTCTGACTCCCTGACTGCGCTCGTCGCGACGGCGCGGTAGCGGACGACCCCGTAGGTATCCAGGACCTGTTTGAAATGCCGCAGCGCCTCGCAGGCGGCGCGTATCGATTCCTCGGCGATGTGTCCCCCGGTGAAGGTATCTCTTCCGAGCTGAACACCCCGCTTGAGAGAGTCGAGGACATGCAGCGTGCCGTCCGGGCGCACCTCGGCGATGTCCATCCTTATGGCGCTCGCGCCGATGTCAATCGCGGCAACCAGATTACTCTGTGTCTGAGCCATGCTCTTCCCCCGGCCGCGGCGGACAGATCATACTGCGCGCACCCCGGCCTCTGTCCTTTCGATTCTCGGAGGTCTTCTGATCCGGAATGCCGTGTCGACCCCGAAAAGTTTCCCGAAATAGCGCGCACGCTTCCTCACGCCATCCAGATCGAGCGGGACCCTCCGGTGCATGTTGTTGGTCATGATCTGGAATACCACTTTCCCGCGCACCGGCCGGATGGCAACTCCGTCGACAACCGAAAAATGACTCGTATCCAGCGCGTCGGCGATCCTGAGGATCGCAGCCAGCGAACAGACGACCTCCCGGTCTCGCGGCGGCAGCGCGGCAAGGGAGGCGTGGGAGGCTCTGGGGGCAGCCCGCCTGTGATAGCGGACAAGACTCGCCAGCAGGCTCCTCTCGTCCTGTGTGAAACCCCGCAGGTCGCAGTTCATGACCAGGTAGTATGCGTGCTTGTGGTGCTTGACATAAGAGATGTGGTAACCGATGTCGTGCAGCAGGGATCCGTACTGCAAGAGCCTCGCTTCGTATTCCCCCAGGTTATGCAGATTCGCGGTCTGCTCGAAGATCTGTCCCGCCAGTAGCGCCACGCGGTGCGAGTGCTGGGCCGGGTAGTCGCATCGCTGCGCCAGGTCCAGAATCGCCCGGGTGCGCAGGTCGCCCGCACCGATCGGCGCAGGCTCGGATGCCTGCGAGGTTCTCAGGAAGTCGTATATCACGCCTTCCCGCAAAGCGGCCGGGCAAATCTCGGCGCCGGTGATACCGGTTCCTTCCAGGATCGCTTCGAGGGTCATCACAGCAACCGGCAGGGACTCTGCCCGTGAGAGGTCCAGGTCGAATCTTTCCGCCCGCACTGCGGAAGGCAAAGCGTTGAGATCGGAAACGATCGCGCGGACCTCTTTACGGCTGACCCGGTCGGAGGAGGCCGGTGCGCGCGGCCGCAACGCGTTGCGCTGACGGGCCAGGCGCAGAAGCGAATCCATCGAGCCGCCCGTCGCGATCAACCGCACCGGGCCGCGCCTGCGCACGCTCCCCAGGGGCCCCGCGAGGGAATCATGCAGGAAAGCGGACAGCGTTCGCATCTCGCGCTTCGCCATCGGGTCTTTTGTCACGAATCTTCCCTGGAGCCGGAGAAAGCCGAGCTTCAGGCTGGTGGAGAAATAGATCTTTTCGCTGTCCGCCACGCTCAGCTCGACGCTTCCCCCGCCTATGTCCGCCAGCAATACCTTGTCGGCCCCCAGGTCCACACTCCGTGTGACCGCAAGATGGATCAGGCGCGCTTCCTCCCGGCCGGAAATGACGCGTGCGTGAAAGCCGCATTCCTTTCGCACGCGGTGCAGGAATTCCGCTCCGTTTTCGGCCTCGCGGATCGCGCTTGTCGCGACGGCGATAGTGCGTTCTACCCGCCGGGTGAGTACAAGGCGGCGGAACTCGTCCAGGCAACGCAGGCCGCGTGCAATATCGCGGGGATCGAGCCGTCCCGTGATCAGGGCGGTTTTCCCCAGCCGGATCATCATCTTCTCCCGAAGCACCGGCTCGAAGGATGACGGGCTCGCGATCTGCGCTATCAGGATGTGGAAGGAGTTCGACCCGAGGTCGATCGCCGCGATTCTCATGTGATTTCCAGCCAAAGCCCGCGCTTCCGCCTGGCAATCTGCCGTCGGTTCCGGCCGGGGAGAGCGGCTCGCACCGCTTGATAATAACGCCGTATGATGCTACAAAACCACAATTGGTTTGTTAATCCGGGTGCCCTTATGGATTCCCCGTTTGAGGACATGGATCGGGATTTCGCAGCCCAGGTTATCCTGAAGCGCAGCGAGCAGCTTCTCAGGGAAATCTCCACCCTGAAGCGGGGAATACGCGAGAAATCGATCCACGACACGCGCGTCGCGTCCCGCCGGATGAGAGCAGCCCTGGAGGCGTTCCAGGATCTGTTTCCAGCCGCAGCCTGGCAGGCCGGCTTTGACTCCGCCAAGGCGATCACGCGGACGCTGGGAAGGGCCCGCGAGGAGGAGGTCACCCTGACGCTCCTGAGGGACCTGACGAACGGAGGCGACCTCGCCGAGAACCTCTGCCGTGAATACCTCGAAGAGCGCTGCAGGAAGAACGTTGCGAAACTGCAGAATAAGATGATGCGCCAGCTCAGGGCGCTGGATATCCGGCGGATGCGCTCGGAGTTCCGTTCCCTGGTGATGGCGCTGGGGCCCGTGGATCTCCATGCCGGGCTCCTCGATGATGCGAAGGTGACCAGACCGGATACCCGGCTCGAGGCGGAGCCGAGAGTCCGCCAGGCACCCCTCTTTCCGCCCGCTGCCCTCCCTGTTTCTCGTGCGGTCCGTGCCGTCAAGGAACTGGCGGAACCCGTGCTCTCATTCAGGGCGAGGTACGACTTCCCGCGCGCTTCCGACGAGCGGCTGCACTCCCTGCGGATAGCCTCCAAGAAGCTTCGATACGCGATGGAGATATTCGACCCCGTCTGGCCCGGAGGCCTTGCAGAGGAGGTGTCCTTGGCGAGGGTGCTGCAGGACAGTGCCGGCGAGTACCACGACTGGGCCGTGCTCCGGGACCGGCTCCGGGCAGAGATACGGCGCCTTACCAGCAAGGAGACCACCCATCTCGCCTTCCAGATCGGGCGGCTCCTGGCACATGTGGAGGACCGTAAGTCTTCAAAGCGGAAGGAGGTACTTCCTGCATTGACCACACTTCAGGCAGGCATTTACGACGCGCTCGAGCGCGCGGCCGGTCGGGTCTCAAGATCCGCCGCGCCGGGCAGAGAAGTGGAGAAGCCGCAATGATTCTCTATATCGTCCGTCATTCCGATGCATTCCCCAGCGGCACCCCCGGAGTCGCTGAGGACGAACGACCGCTCACCGACAAGGGAATCAAGAAGATGCGGGAGGTTGCCCGCGGCCTGCGCGCGGTCGATGTAAGGCCCGAGTTGATACTGAGCAGCCCGCTGCCGAGGGCCAGGCGGACCGCTGAAATCATCGTCGAGGAGATGGGAAGCGATATACCGCTGAAACTCACCGATGCACTCGCGCCCTCCGGAAGCCGTTCCACGCTTTACAGGGAATTTCGCACTGACCGGAAGCTCTCCGCCCTGATGATCGTCGGTCATCAGCCCGGGCTCGGGGAAATTGCGGGGGAGATAGCCTGGGGGTCTGCTGAACACTACCTTGAGCTCAAGAAAGGCGGAGCCTGCGCGCTCGAAGTGGGCAGGCTCGATCCTACTCCCGCCGGGACACTGCTGTGGCTGCTCACCCCGGCGATTTCGAGGCAGGTCCGATCCTGATCGGCGCTCCCGCGGAGATGAGCGACGTCCGTAGCCTCCCGGCACGTCGGTTTAGCGGTAGACGTATGCTTCCAGTCCCAGGTTTCGTGCAGTACCTTCAGTGATCACCCGCGAAACCCTGATCTTGGCATACCGTCCCTGGTTCGTCTTGACTGCAAAACTGAAATCAGCCTGAAGATTGGACGACCCATCGCTCATGTCGATGCTCTCGAGAGTGTAGTTCAGAGCCCGGAGATCGGACAGGCTCACGGCATCGAATGCCTCAGGGGCGCGGGAGCCGATGATCGCCAGTTTGGCTCCATTCTGCACACTCAGGCCGCGCGACGCCGTGTTCGTGGAACTGCCTTGGAAGAGAAGATCCCAGGGCCGCCCGTCCTGAGCAAGGTAATCCGAAAAAAGCATGTCGGCATCCAACGGGAAACCCTGCACGAGCATTACTGCCGAGCTGCGCACCAGGTAGTCAAAGTAGGTCGGCGCCATGGTGGCGTACTGTAACCCGGTCGGGGTCGGAGTCTGAAGCAGCGCAATCACGGCTACAGGTTTTGAGACTTGCGCCGCCGTATCCAGCGATTCAGCCTCCAGGTTCCCGCGGAAGCTGGAAATATTCGGGAAGAGCTGGTTGAGATAGACTGCCCTTTGTTCTTTCGCGTTCAGAGTCAGCGTATAGCTCTCATAGAAAGAGGCACTCGAAGAGGGAGTCGCACCGGCCTGGTAGAGGTCCAGCTTAATCGAAACGCCGCTGTCCGCCAGATTTACGATGGCGAACCCGGTGACAAGCTCCTGCGAAATCTCGGTCTGCACGGGAAAAGTCCAGTAGGACGTCGGCTGGCCTACCGGGACGCTGATCGTATCGATAACAGCCCCAGCCCTGGCTATTTCGAAATAGACGGTTATCCCCACATCGTAGTCATCGGGATAGGAGGTCGTGGGCTCGAGATCGCGTACGATCGCATATCCGGCTTTCAGGGTCGAAGTGCCGAGCGTCTCGATCCGGAGTGTCTGACGTGGCCCGAGATTCAATCGGATCTGGCTGCCTGTTCCCTGGTTTGTCGCCACCGTCCAGGGGCTGCCGTTCTGCTGGAAGAAGAGCAAAGTGACATTGCTGAGTGTGTTGCTGACATCCAGGTTCGTGACGTCGAATTTGGTCCTGAAAACGGTACCGTCGGCGGCATTGATACCGTCGGCGACCTGGGGGATGACCTTGTCGCCGTGCGCAAACGCCGGCGCAGCGAGCGCGGTCATCAGGGGAATTATCCACAGAGCGAATCGATTCCGGCTGCAATTCATAGGTCATACCCTCCTTGAACCCAAGAGTGCAATTCCAGATAAAAGGTTCAGCACAGCGACCCCGGGGACCTCTCGCCTTACTCACTGTACCACAGCGGTTGCGCCGCAAAACAAGACATGCTAGGCTTGGTGAATAAAAGGTGAATTCATGACGTCGGTGCCTTCGCGCGAGTCCAGGGGTAAACACCCGGAAGTCGGTGAGATCGTTCGCAGCCTGAGCAGTCTTCCGAGGGCGGAAGAAGTGGTAACGGCAGTCCGCCACCTGCCGGCCCGGGAAGCGGCCTGGGCCCCTGTGCCGGAGTGGGTTCGGAGCGAAGTTGCCGAGGCTTACCGTGCCAAGGGCGTCACGGAACTCTACTCGCACCAGGCGGACGCAGCCGAGCGTGTCCACGCGGGCAAGAACATCGTCATTGTTACGCCGACCGCGTCCGGCAAGACGCTCTGCTACAATCTGCCGATACTCGACGCCATTGCCCGCGATCCCGAGGTACGCGCCCTGTACGTATTCCCGACCAAAGCGCTGGCACAGGACCAGCTCGACGAGTTGCATGATCTGGGCAAACGGCTGGGAGACACGTTCGGTGTCTTCACCTACGACGGCGACACCCCTTCCGATGCGCGGCGTTCGATCCGGCAGCAGGGACACATCGTCCTCACGAACCCGGACATGCTCCACACCGGCATCCTTCCGCACCACACGCGGTGGACGCGCCTCTTCGAAAACCTGCGCTACGTTGTGATTGACGAACTTCACATGTATCGCGGCGTGTTCGGAAGCCACCTGGCAAACGTGCTCAGGCGCCTCAAGAGGATCGCGCGCTTCTACGGCCGCAATCCCCAGTTTATCTGCTGCTCGGCAACGATCGCGAATCCCGGCGACCTCGCACAGCGGCTCATAGAAGAGGAAGTCGAGGTGATCGACCGGAATGGGGCGCCTGCCGCGGAGAAGTACCTGATCTTCTATAACCCGCCCGTGGTGAATCGTTTCCTGGGTATACGCCGGAGCTACATCAATGAGTCCGCGAGACTTGCCCAGGAGTTTCTGAAGCGGGGATTCCAGACGATTGTTTTCGCCAACAGCCGCCTTCACACCGAAGTACTGCTGACCTACCTGAAACAGGCGAATCCGCGGCGGCCGGGGGCACCCGAAACCATCCGCGGTTACAGGGGCGGCTACCTGCCGCTGGAACGGAGGGAGATTGAGCGGGACTTGCGAAGCGGCCTGATACGCGGAGTAGTGGCCACAAATGCCCTCGAGCTCGGCATCGACATCGGGTCGCTCGACATCTCGATCATGGCCGGTTACCCGGGCACGATCGCCTCCACGCTGCAACGCGCAGGCAGGGCAGGCCGGCGCAAAGGGACTTCCTGCGCGCTGCTCGTAGCATCATCCCGGCCGCTGGACCAGTTCATCGTGAAAAACCCGGACTACTTCTTCTCCGGTTCCCCCGAACACGCGTACATCCAGCCGGACAACCCGGAGATCCTGGTCAACCATCTCAAGTGCGCCGCTTTCGAGTTGCCCCTGGGGGAGGAGGCCTTCGGCGGCGCCGAAGTCCCCGAACTCTGCGAGCGGCTGGCCGAAGCGGGCTTCCTTCACCGCAGCGGCGATTTCTGGTACTGGACCCAGGAGGCCTACCCCGCCGACACCGTCAGCCTCCGGACCGTGACTTCCGACAATTTCGTGATCATCGATGAAACCGAGCGCCCCGAGGTGATCGGCGAAGTGGACTTCCCGTCGGCGCTGACCACGGTGCACCCGAAGGCAATATACATCCACGGCGGCCAGCAATACCATGTCGAGCGGCTCGATTTCGACGAGCGAAAGGCCTACGTCCGACGGGTGGATGTCGACTACTTCACCCAGGCGATACGCTACACGCAGATACGTAAGCTCGAGGTCGCCGACAGCGAACCGGCTCCCGGACCGGCGGTGCGGGCTCACGGAGACGTCCTTGTGCGCTCGCAGGTGGTCGGATTCAAGAAGATCAAGTTCTTCACGCTCGAAAACGTCGGTTCGGGCAAGCTCGAGCTGCCCGAGAATGAAATGCACACCACCTCCTACTGGATCACCCTGAGGAGAGAACTCTTGACCTCACTCCCCTTCGCGGTTCCGGACCGGCAGGACGGGATTTTCGGCCTATTGTATGCCCTGGAATCCATCGCAAGCCTTCTGCTGATGTGCGACCGCATGGATCTGGGCGCAACCATAGGCGAGGGAGGAGCACATTCCGAGGATCTGGCGGCAGGCGAGACTTTCCCTCCTGAGCCCGGCCGGCCTATCCGAAACGAGGAGTTTTTCGAGCCAACCCTTTACCTTTATGACTCCTATCCGGGAGGGATCGGTCTCAGCGAGCCGCTCTTCCGCATTCACGACCTGCTCGTCTCGAGGACGAGGGAACTGATACTCGCCTGCCCATGTGAAAAGGGCTGTCCGTCATGCGTCGGTCCGGCGGGAGAGACCGGTCAAAGAGCCAAGGAAGCGGCTCTGGCAATCCTCGACCGGTTGGCGCACGATGGAAATGGGGTCATCGATCCCGAAGGTAAATGAGCACAGGAACCGACAAGTACTCGCGGCTGATCTCGCTCCGGCCTGCGGGAAACACCCCGGGGCGGGTAGCGCAGATCTCCAGAGCCGGAGCGGAAGCCGCGGACCGCATCGCACGGCTGCTCGAGGCCGAACCTCGCGAAACAGACCGGGGACGACACCTGGTGGCCAGGCGGCGGTTTCCGGACCCTGCCGTCAGCCCTGTCGGGCCCCGCGCCCATCGCATTCTTTTCCCGGGCGGGACCGAACTCGCTGCAGATCCTCGCAATTGGATCTTCCTCGACACGGAGACGACGGGGCTTGCCGGCGGAACCGGCACGTATGCTTTCCTCGTGGGAATCGCCTGGTGGGATGACGCAGGGCTCGCAATCGAGCAGTACTTCATGCCCGACCATAGCCAGGAAGCATCGATGCTGCTTGACCTCACCGGGCGGCTGGCCGGCAGGCCGGTTTTCGTGACGTACAACGGCAAGAGTTTCGACTGTCCGCTGCTCGAGACGCGTTTCCGCATGAGTCGCCTTGGGGAGATGCCGCTGCCCGAGGCGCACCTCGACCTCCTCCACCCGGCGCGTGTCATCTGGAAAACGCGCCTCGGATCCGTGGCGTTGGGGGAGATCGAGCGGCATATTCTGAGCCTGGATCGCGGGCCGGACATTCCATCGGAGACGATACCGGCACGCTACTTCGCGTTTCTCCGGGGGGGCCCTCCGGAACCTCTTGTGGAGGTTTTCGACCATAACGCGAAGGATCTCCGCGGGATGGCAGTGCTCGCTCTCCACATTGTGCGCATGCTCGAGGAGACAGTCGACAAGGACTGCGATGGCGATCAGCTGTATGGGATGTCGAGGCTGCTGCGTCTCAGGGGAGAGCCCGATCTCGCTCTCGAGCTGGGTGAACGGGCGCTCGCGAAGGGTCTCTCGGGTGCGGCAGAACTATCGGCCAGGCATGACCTTGCCCTCCTCTCGAGGCGGCGTCGGGATTACGAAACCGCGAGTCGCCACTGGGGACAGCTGGTCGGAGACAGGCGCGTCGGCATGGAAGCCTATGAGCAGCTCGCCATTTTTCACGAGCACCACTCGGGGGACCTGGAAATGGCAGTCAGGGTCATCCGCGAAGCGCTTGCCCGGCTGCAGGACAATTACCAGTCAGGCAGGATTCCGCCGGATCAGCACCAGCGGCTTCACGCAGCATTCCAGCACCGTCTCGCCCGTCTGCTCAGAAAATCGCCGCGCCCGTAGGTTGGCCGTGCTTACGCCCCTAAGCCTGGACTTAGACTTGGACGTGGACGAGAATCACTCCCCTTTGGCAAGCCGTCATTCCCGGAGCAAGTAGAAGTCACGTCTTGGTCCACGTCTACGTCCAGGTCCAGGTTGAAATTTGAGTCAATGTCCAATTGTGCCCGGTTCCATTTCGTTCTCCCAGCGGGCGATGACTGCGGTCGCGAGGCAGTTGCCGATTACGTTGACCGACGTGCGCGCCATGTCCATCAGCTCATCGATCCCCAGGATGATGAAGACCGGCTCGACAGGCAGACCGAATGAGGCTGCCGTGCCGAGGAGTATGACCAGGGAGGCTCGCGGCACTCCCGCCACCCCCTTGCTCGTGAGCATCAGTGTGAACACCATGAGCAGCTGCTGTCCGAAGCTCATGTGAATCCCCGCGGCCTGAGCCACGAAGACCGATGCGAGCGAAAGGTATAGTGATGTACCGTCGAGGTTGAAGCTGTATCCCGTGGGCATAACGAAAGCCACGACGTGTCGCGGGACACCCATCGCTTCCAGTGCCTCCATCGCCCGCGGCAGCGCAGCCTCGGAGCTCGTAGTCGCGAACGCGATCGAAACCGGCTCCGCGATCGCGCTCGCGAATCGCCTGAGCGGGATCCGCGCGAGTAGAGCGATGGGCATCAGGACAAAGACGAGGAACAGGATCAGGGAGACGTAGAGCGTGGCCAGGAGTTTGAACAGATTCACCAGGATCCCGAGCCCCATGTGCCCGACGGTGTACGCAATGGCGGCGCCAACTCCGACGGGGGCAAACAGCATTACCAGGTTGGTGAACTTGAACATGGTTTCAGACAGGCTCTCGCAAAAGCTCAGCAGCGGGCGGCGTCTGTTCTCTGACAACATGGCCAGCGCCATTCCGAACAGGATGCTGAAGACTACGATCTGGAGCACCTGGCCCTCGGCGATGGACTTGGCAATGTTTTCGGGGAACACATGCAAAATAGCATCGGAGGCCGTCTGCTTCGCCGCGGCCAGCTGCCCGCTGTCCGCGGCCGGCGGGAGCTGGATGCCGACACCCGCCCTGCTGATGTTGATGGCCGCCAGACCTATGAAGAGAGCAAGAGTGGTTACCACTTCGAAGTAGATGAGCGCCTTGATCCCCATCCGTCCGACCTGCTTGAGATCGTGGTGACCAGCTATTCCCACGACCAGCGTCGCAAAAATGAGCGGGGCGATTATGGTCTTGATGAGGCGCAGGAATATCAGGCTCAGGATACGCAGGGTTACGGCGACCGACGGCCAGTCGTGTCCTATCTCGGCGCCAACCACCATGCTGACGAGGATCCAGGTGGTCAACGATTTCCTCGGCACCGCGTAGGCAATCAGCCCGCCGATTGCGATCCAGCGTGAAGAGGTCAGGAGCCAGGCGGGCACGGACAGCGCAGAGAAGTAATCGACGACCGCCAGGAGCGCGGCGAAGGCGAACAACGTCAGTGAACCGGCAGCGACGGCTTTCTTCATCGTTCCTACCTCAGCTCGCGCCCGAGGGTCTCAGGCAGTTTCAAAGCCACGAATCCCGCGAGAAGGAAAGCTCCGGATGTCAGGAGAAACGCCGAGCCCAGGCCCCGCTCCGCGCCGATCGAACCCACAACGTAGGGAGAGAGCGCGCTGATGCCCCGCCCGAGATTGTAGGTTAGCCCCTGGGCCCGGGCCCGAATTGGAGTCGGAAAAATTTCGGCCGTGATGGCGCCAAATCCGCTGAAATAGCCGGTCCCGAAAAAACCCACCAAGGGCCCCAGCAGCAGGAGGATCAGTGGATCGCGGACCGCCGCATAGGCCGGGACGAGAGCCGCCGCCACGAAAATGTACCCGGCGTAGGTACTCCGCCGGCCGATACGGTCGCTGATGAAGCCGAAGGACACGTATCCAAGCCACGTTCCCGCCTGCATGACGATGATCCACGTGGAGGTCTTGACGATATCAAGGCCCGCGCCGCCCTTGCCGGCAGGGAGGGACAGATATGCGGGAATCCAGGTGAACAGGCCCCACCACGCAAACATCGTGGCGGCATTTGCTGTCGCCGCGACGACGATGTTGCGCCGGTATGCCACCCGCCAGAGTCCGGTGAGCCCCCCGGCACCATCGAGAGTCGCGACCGAATCGCGGGCACGGAGCCAGAGTTCGGGTTCCGGGACCCGGCGCTGGATCCAGAAGACAAGCAGCGCGGGAAGCGCGCCCACGAAGAAGACCGCCCTCCATCCGCAGCGTGGAAGGACAAGGGCCGTCACCGCGGCGGCGAGCGCATAGCCGATTGCCCAGGAGCTCTGAACCACACCGAGCGCCTTTCCCCGGTGCTCCGCAGGCCAGGTCTCCGCGACAAGCGCCGCACCGCACGCCCACTCCCCTCCCATACCAATCCCCAGCAGGATTCGGAAAACGGCCAGTTCCAGCACCCCTCGCGACAGGCCGCACGCGGCGGTAAAAACAGAGTAGGTGAGTATGCTGGCGGCGAGGGCTCGCGACCGGCCGAATCGGTCGGCGAGGATGCCGAAGACAACGCCGCCGACAGCAGAGGCTGCGAGAGTCAGTGACATCATCAGTCCGGCCGTCCCCTCCCTCATCCCGAGGTCCCTCATCATGTGCGCGAGGACCATCGAATAGAGCAGGATGTCCATGCTGTCGAGCATCCAGCCGAGCGAGGCGGCGAGCAGCGTTCTCCTCTGCACGCGCGTGGCGTCAGCCAACCACATTCGCCGACTCCGCCCTTCTTTCGGTACGCTCGAAATCGCACCGGACGAAAAACTGAAGGCCGACCTGGGGGATTGCCACAGGCACGAGGCGGACTTCTGATTCTGAATTCAGGACCCTGAATTCTTCAGCCTGCATCCCCGAGTCCGTGCTTCGGGAAGGCCCGTCGCGCTGCGGGCAGCTCCTAAGCACCCTTCCCGACCTTGCCTATTACGAGCGAAAGCAGGAACAGGATCCCGGCCATCACCGCCGGTATCACGAGGCTCTGCTGAACGGTTGAACCCACGCTCAGGTTGCCAATCACCTTCGGCACGAAGGTCCCGCCAAGCAGGCCGATGGCGAAGATGATGCCGAAGATGCTGCCATAGAGCCGCGGTTCGAATTTCGCGAAGGTCACACCGACAATGGTCGGAAAGATCGGGGCGAATGCGAGGCCGGTCAGGATAATCGCCGCGATCGCCAGGGCGGGGCTCTTGGTGACGATCATCAGCACGATGGCAGCGATCGACAGAAGGGCCATCGCGGTAATCACCCTGGCTCCCATTGCCGTGAGATTCTTCACGGTCGAGGTAAGGAAGCGGCCGACCATCATCGCGACGCCGAAGAAGCCGAGGACCCAGCCGGCATACGTGGAAGCATCCGCCTCCCCCGCGTACATTTGCGTCATCAGCAGCCGGATCCATGTGCCCATCGAGATCTCGAGCGAGATGTAGCAGAATAGCGAGAGGGCCGCGATGATGACGGCCCCGTTGCCCAGCAACTTGACCGCGCTCGAGAACTGGTAGCCGGTGGGGATCTGCGGATACCTGGGTGTCAGCGAGAAAATCAGGAAGAGAAAAACCACGGCGCCGATTATCGAAACCGAGGTTACGTAGCTCAGGCCGAGCAGCTTGAGAAACAGCATGAGTAGCCACGGCGTCAGTACATAGCCCAAGCCGAAAAACGCGTTGCCGAGGTTGCTGGCACGAGCCGGGTCCTTGCCTTCGAACAGTATGACCGGGATCAGGGTGTTCCCAACCGTGTTGCAGGACATCGCACCTATTCCCAGCAAGATGCATGCGAACATGGCCACGTTGTAGCTGGAAGCATAGGCGAGCAGGAACAGGCTTAGGCTGGTAACGAGGAAACCCATGATCGCGATCGGCTTGTAGCCAAGTTTGTCAACCAGCGGACCGATAATCAGCTGCACGAGGCAGCAAGTCAGGAAGAGCGCCATTCCGAGCGATGCGAACTGGGCCTCGTCGATCGCCAGCGCCGCCATGAGTTCCACTGAGATCGATCCGAGGATTATGAAGCAGATTGCGAGCGAGAAGACGGCCATCAGCGCTACGACTGCGGTCTTTTTATCCATGAAGCCTCCCGATGTCTATTGATTCCCGGCGGTTTTCCTTCTCAACCGGCGCCCGTTGCCTGCCGCGCACCTGGTCCTCATTCTACATCTGTCGGTCGAAACGCGAGCGCCAAAAGCACGACACAATCTGGACAGCAGCATGCTTTTTCGGAATACTAGTTTCCGGGTGATAAAGAGGAGGTCCGGTCCGATTCTTGAACTGTGTATAAATGAGGACAGCCCATGACGTACATCATCGCTGAACCCTGTATCGACGTGAAAGACACCGCGTGCGTCGACGTCTGCCCCGTCGATTGCATACATCCCAGAAAGGACGAATCGGGATTCGCCGAAGCGGTGCAGCTCTACATAAACCCCGACGAGTGCATCGACTGCGGCGCCTGCGAACCCGCTTGTCCGGTCAGTGCCATTTTCCCGGAGGACGAAGTTCCGGAGAAATGGAAACAATACATCCAGATCAACTACGACTATTGGAAGAAGTAGTCGCTGCCGGTTGGCGTTGTTCTCAGAGGCCGTTCCCAGACGATGCTCTCAGATATTTCATCCGGCCTGCAGGGGGAAATCAATCCGCTCTATCGCCTGCGCCGGGAAATCGAGTCGCAGGGACACGTGATTACCGACCTGGTCGCAGGCAACGTGACCCGGCACGGGATTGTTTTTCCTCCCGCCCTTCTCGAGGAGATGCTCCCCGCGGCGGCGCGCCGCAGAGGCATCTACCTGCCGGACCCTCTCGGCCAGCCTGAAGCACGCGAAGCGGTTTCTCAATACTACAGAGAGTCCGGCGTTGACATTCCGGCAAGCCGCGTACTGCTCACGCCCGGAACAAGTGTCTCCTACTGGTACAGCTTCAAGCTGCTCGCGGACCAGGGCGACGAAATCCTGTGCCCGCGCCCGTCGTATCCTCTCTTCGATTACATCGCAGCGCTCAGCGGCGTGAAGATGATCTCCTATCCCTTGAACGAGAATCGCGGCTGGCAGATCGACCTGGAACGTCTCGAATCGGTGATTTCCACCCGGACGCGCGCCGTTGTTCTCATCTCACCGCACAATCCCACTGGTCACGTCGCCGGCGTCGCGGAACTGGAGGGCCTGGCGGAGATTGCGCGGCGCCACCGGCTCGCAATTGTCAGCGACGAAGTCTTCGGTGAGTTCCTTCTGAGGGGGGCAGGCTGCCGCGACCCGCCGAGGTTGAGGCGCCCCTGGTATTGACGCTGAACGGATTCTCCAAGATGTTCGCACTGCCGGGTCTGAAGCTCGGCTGGATGGCGCTCAGCGGCGATCCGGAAGAGGTGGCGAAGGCAATGAGCGCGCTCGAACTGATCTCCGACACTTTCCTGCCGGTGAGCGAGTTGGTCCAGGACTGCGTGCCTGAGATTTTCGAGGAGGGCCGACAGTTTTTGTCATCCTACACCGCCGAGATCCGAAACCGGTGGGCGATCGCAGGCAGGCTGCTTTCGGGGATGCCGGCATGCAGGTTCGTGGAGCCGGCCGGGGGATTCTACGTCACTCTGGGCATCGGGGGGATCGACGAGGAACAGGCAGCCGAGGAAATCCTGCGAGAGGAGCACGTTCTCGTCCACCCCGGACATTTCTACGATATCGACCCGCAGCACCTGGTCTTCAGCTTTGTGCAGGAACCCGATGTAATCCGGGAGGCGCTCACGGCCTCGGCTCGCATCATTGCCCGTCTGGAGGGTGGGTAATCGACTGCACCGGGAAGGTGCAGCTCCTGCCTGACCGGCGCAGTGGATTGAATCAGAGTCAGCCTTTGCGTCGGGATCGGCATCGGGATCGGTCTCGTGCGCGGGTCAGCCTCAATCCCGAGTTCCGTCTGCTGACCGCAATTTCGAATATCGATTCCGATACCGACATCGATGAGTCTCTGCGATTGACCGCGAGGTCCCGCGTCACCCGCGTCTCGCCGGAACGGCGGTGGGGCAGTCTAGCCGCCCGCAAGAGGCAGGCGGATCGTTACTAGACAACCCTTCCCCGCCTCACTCTCCACCCCGATCGTGCCCTGGTGCTCCTGAATGATCCTCTGCACCACCGCCAGGCCCATTCCTACTCCCACGCCGACACCCTTGGTCGTAAAGCCCGGCTCGAAGATCCTGGGCAGATGCTCTTTCGGAATCCCGCATCCGGTGTCGCAAATCCTCAAAACCGCTTGATCGCCCTGGCGTGACGTTTCGATCGTGACATCGCCGGTTTGCTTGATCGCCTGGCACGCGTTTTCAATGAGGTGCATCAATGCCTGGTTCAGGAGCGCAGGATAACAGGGAATATCGGGCAAATCCCCGAGCCTGGTGGTGATACGAACTCCCTGGCGCACCGTGGGCCCCATGAGCTGCAGCACGGTCTGCACCCCATCATTCAGGCTTGCCGGCTTGAACTCCGCCTGGTCCAGGCGCACGAAGGCGGTCAGCGAACGGACGACGGACGCGATGCGCCCGCATGCCAGGAGACTTGTCTGCCCGAGGCCCGCCAGATTTTCGAAGAGGGCCGACTCCTCCGCCCGGCGTTCGGGGCTCGCGGCGACACGATCGAACATTTGGATCAGCAAATCGAGATTCGACTTCAGGGCTCCCAGGGGATTGTTGATCTCGTGCGCCACTCCCGCGACGAGGCGGGAGAGCGCCGCCATCTTCTCCGTCTGGAACAGCTTGAGCTGCGTTTCCCTCAGGGCCGCGGTGCGCTCCTCGACAATCTGCTCCAGTTCCTCGTTGGTCCGCTTCAGGGCGTCGAAGAACCTGGCGTTCTCGATCGCCAGCCCGATCTGCGATGCCACGGCGCAGAGAAGGCTCAGGTCCTCGCGCGTGAATGCACCGATGGACTTGTTGTTCTCCAGGTACAGAATCCCCAGATCCCCGGACTTGCCGAGCAGCGGTGCGCAGGCCAAAGACCGCAACTGGCGCACGACCACGCTGTATCCGTGGGCAAAGCGGTCGTCCGTGGCTGCGTCTGCGGTGAGGATGCCCTTGCGTTCCCTGAGAATCCGATCGGCGATGGTCGACGACAGCTCGACAACGGGGCGAGTTCCCGCCGGGGCGCCCCGCACGTGTACCGTCGCGAGTTGCAGTGACTTGTTCTCGTTGAGCAGAAAGATGGCCCCCTGTTCCGCCCTGGTGCTCTCGAGCAGTATGTCGAGGGCCTTCTCCGAAACCTCCTGAACCGAGTAAAGCGCGGACAGAGCGTTGCTCAGGTCGAATAGAAGACGGAGGGTCCGCTGCTCCTTCTGAGCCGACTCGGGCGGCCGCGTGTCTTCGCCGGCCGGTTTGGCCTTGAGGAAGACCGAGGTGGCCTCGGAAAGGAGATCCGCATAGTCCTTTTCGAGGCTGACCGTCACCGGGCCCATGACCGCAGTCGCCTCCGCAGGCGGCCCGAAGATGAGTACATGCGGGCCGACACCGATCTCGTCGCCCGGCTTGAGCACTGCGGCCTGTTGAAGGCGCAGGCCGTTGACGAAGGTTCCGTTGTGACTCCCCAGGTCAACGATCGTGTAGTCATCGCCCGCCCGCTGCAGTTTCGCGTGGCGTCGCGAAACCCTGCCGCCGTCGAGCACGATGTCGTTCTCGGCAGAGCGGCCGATGGAATAGATGTCAGCAGTCAGGTCGAGAGCACTGGCCTGGCCATTCCCTTGCTTGATGCAGAGGCTGGTCATTGCGATCGGTCCCGGAAGACGCGCGTAGATCGCCTAACTTGTACCACAGCTGGCCGCTAATCCGTATGTGTCATCCCACGCGCCCGGCAGGCGGGATCATTCCTCCTGTCCTCAGCCTGCCAGGTACCCTCAGAACCCGACGGGCACATGATGGTCCAGGCCCAAGTGACGCAACGCTCGTCGGCAGTAGCCTCGAGAACGCACTCTTCCGGCAGGCAGCTGACTGTGCTACAAAAGCACGCATGAGCAAACCGCGGATAATGGAAGGCAACCATGCCGTCGTAACCGGCTCAACCCGGGGAATCGGGCGCGCGATGGCGGGGATCCTCGCGCGCCACGGCTGCAACCTCGTCGTGAGTTCGAGGAATCCAGGCGACTGCGAGCAGGCGGCGAAGGAAATCGCCGCCGAACATGGCGTGCGAACCGTCGGCATAGCCTGCGATGTCTCGGTTCGATCCGATGTCTGCGGCATGTTCCGGCAAATCCGCGGGTGGTGTGAGGGCAAGCTGGATGTCCTGATCTGCAACGCGGGCTACCCGCTGCGTGACGACCTCTTCAACACCCCCATGGGCGCGACCCCGGCGGACAAGCTGGAAGAATGGTACCTGGGCGTCTTCAGAACAGACACCCTGGGATCCGTCTTCTGCACATACGAAGCCCTTCCGTTGATGCTGGCGCGCGGCCGCGGCAGCATCGTCTACGTGTCTTCTACTCCGGCGCTTGCGGGTTACCAGGGGGCTCCGTACACCGTGGCGAAGGCTGGAATACTGGGCCTCATGAAGGATGTCGCGCATGCATACGGCCGCCACAACATCCGCGCGAACGCCCTGGCCCTGGGGAATATCCGGACACCGGCGACGTACGACCTGCTCGATCCGGCCACGCGTCAACTTTTCGCGGAACAGGCGCCGTTGCGCCGTTGGGGCCTGCCCGAGGAGGTAGGGGAGGCGGCGCTTTTCCTGGCTTCGGAGATGTCCGGGTTTATCACCGGCCAGACTCTCGTGGTGGATGGCGGTGTCGTGCGCCGGTGACGCCGCGCGCGAACGACAGGGGCGCGGTGCCCATCAACCGGCCAGGCAGACGGCACGCCTTGTTGAGCCGAACCTTCGCTGCCTCAAGGCGTAATCCTCAACGGCCGTGTCGAAGTCCCGCTCTTCGAAATCCGGCCAGAGCCTGGGGCAAAAATACAGTTCCGAATAAGCAGCCTGCCAGAGCAGGAAATTGGACAGCCGTCGCTCACCTGACGTGCGGATGATGAGATCCGGCGGCGGGACCACCCCCGAGGAGAGTCTCTTTTCGAACAGGTCTTCGTCAATCTGATCGGGCAGGATTATCCCCCGAGCCGCCTCCCGGGCCAGCGACCTCGCGGCCTCGATGAACTCGTGTCGAGCGCCGTAATCGAGCGCCAGACGCAAATGCAGTCGTTCGCCGCCACGGGTTCTCTCCTCCGCCAGGAGCAGGCTCTGGAGGACGGCCGCCGGCAGCCGGTCCCTCCGGCCGAACGCGCTCAGGCGAATCCCGTTTTCCACCAGGGCGGCCGTCTCTGATTCGAGGTATCGGCGGAGGAGGCTGAACAGGATATGGACCTCTTTCGCCGGGCGTCGCCAGTTCTCACTCGAAAAGGCAAAGAGCGTCAGCTGAGAAACCTCGTGCCTGCAGGCGGCCTTGGTCGCGCGCCGAACGGCATCGGCCCCGGCCTCGTGACCTTTCCATCGGGGCATGCCGCGCTCGATGGCCCATCTGCCGTTGCCGTCCATGATGATCGCCACGTGAGTCAACTGGTTCATCTTTCCTCTTCCGTCATCGCTCAAGATATTTGTAAAACGAAGTCTCCGGCCACGATCCCCATCCCGCCTCAACCCGGAGCGGGCAGGCCCTCTCTAACCCTTCGATGGCAGGGGGTGAGGCTGTGCCCGGAAGGAGCCCGTGTGGTTCCTGGCCTGGTCGAGGTCGGGTAACAGGCCCGACAGCTTCTCTATGTAAGCGCGCAGGGCGGCCCTCCCGGCAGGACTCAGCCGGTAGGTGCTGCGGGGCTTCCGATCCTCGAAACGTTTGTCGCAGGTGACGTATCCGGCTTCTTCCAGCTTGCGCGCCTGGACGCTGAGGTTTCCGTCCGTCGTCTCCAGCAGGTCGCGCAGTTCGGTAAAACTCAGCGACTCCTGTACTGCAAGCGCCGAGAGGATCCCGAGCCGGAGCCGTTCGTGGATGAGAGGGTCCAGTTCGGACGGCGTCGGCCGGGGGCGAGCATGCCTAACCATTGTGCCTCCAGGCGATATAGGCGCCGTAAACCATGTGCAGCCATCCGAATCCCAGGCCCAGCCAGACAAGCCCCGTAGCGGGCGAAGTCATGGCCGCCCAGGCTGAAACCGCGAGGAAGGACAGGCCCATGTAGCGGACAGGCGGCACGGACACCTGCCCTCCGTTGACGATCGCAGCGCCGTAGCATCCCAGCCAGATCGCGGGAAGCCACTCGAGGTTGTGACTCCGCACGGCGAGATTGGTCAGCAGGCCACCCACGAAGAAGGCGGGGCAGAGACTCCAGAGCAGCCTGCGAATCAGCGCCGCCTGGATCGGGCTCCTCATCTGCTCAGCCTTGCGGTAGATGCCGAAGGAAACAATGGCCAGGGACACGCCCAGAACAACACCCCAGATATCCAGCGAGTAGGCCGGCGGCGGCCATTGGCTCCACGGAGCCCCGGTGACAAGGGAATTCGCCATTACCCCTGCCAGTGCCACGAATCCTGCGGCCATCAGGGACTTGCCCGGCACCGCGGTAAACTGCCCCGCGGCCTCCAGGGTTCTGCGAATGTAGAGGAGGTTTTCACGCGCTGCTTCCGGATTGAGCGGGTTTGTCATGGCCTGATCTCCCGAACCACGGGAGGATCTTCTCACGAGCGCCAAAGGGCAGTCAAGTACTTTATGTTATAAAGTTTTTTCTGCGGGATCGGGCGCATGCACCAGGCTGCCGTCCGCGAGCCGGGCACCTCCGCGGTGGGGCCTGTGCCGCGCCCGTCGGGCGCTGCGCCGTTGATTGTGTTTGTCAGCGATCACGGGGGATTGATATGATTCCCGCCCGTTATGCTTGCACGTTTCGTTTTGTTCCTGGCGTGCGTGTTTTCCCCGCTCACCCTGTTCGCGGCTGAGAACGCCATCCCGCCGGTCAGGGGATGGATGCTCACCCCGTTCATCCTGCTGCTCGCAGCCATAGCCGTGGTGCCGTTCATAAACCGCGCATGGTGGGACAAATACTACCCGCACGTGTCGATTGGCCTGGGATTCGCCGTCTTCGCCTACTACTCGCTGGCGCTCGACGTCCGGCGCATGCTGGAAACCTCGGTGGAATACTTCAGTTTCATCGTGCTGATCGGGTCGCTCTTCGTCGCCTCGAGCGGGATCTTCCTCCACACGGAACGCCACGCCACGCCGTGGCTGAACACGTTCATCCTTGCCGCGGGTGCCGTGGTTTCAAACCTGCTCGGGACAACCGGGGCGTCGATGCTGATGATCCGGCCGTTCCTCCGCATGAACAAACAGAGGATCCGCGGCTTTCACGTGGTCTTCTTCATTTTTGTGGTCAGCAATATCGGCGGGGCGCTGACTCCGATCGGCGATCCTCCGCTCTTCCTCGGCTATCTGAACGGAGTACCTTTTCACTGGACGATCATCAAGGTGTGGCCGATCTGGCTGTTGACCCTCAGCCTGGTGCTCGCCATCTTTCTCGTGTTTGACACCCTGGCCTATCGCAGGTACCTCGAAATCGGCCACCGGCCGGTAAGAGGCGCCAGGATCCAGGTGATGGGATCGCAGAATTTCATTTTCCTGTTCATTATCCTGGCAGCTGTCTTCGCAGCGACGCCGGTCAGAGAGTTCATCATGATCTGCGCGGCGATCGCGGCTCACCGCTTCGCCAACAAGGAAGCGTTGCGCAGGAACGAATTCAGCTTCACACCCATCAAAGAGGTCGCAATCCTCTTCGCCGGCATATTCGCCACGATGGTTCCGGCTCTCGACTGGCTGGCGCTCAATGCGGACCATCTGGGGATCCGTTCCCCGGGCGGGTTCTATTGGGCATCGGGCACCCTGTCAAGCATCCTCGACAACGCTCCGACATACCTCAACTTCCTCAGCGCGGCGATGGGGCTCCACGGCCTGGCGCTGAACAATCCCGGGCAGGTCAGGATCCTGATTGCCCAGCACGGGCAATTTCTTCTGGCCATTTCGGTCGGGGCGGTCTTTTTCGGCGCCAACACCTACATCGGCAACGGGCCCAACTTCATGGTCAAGTCCATCGCCGAGCACGCCGGGGTCGATTGCCCGAGCTTCTTCGGTTACGTCTTCAAATACTCCCTGCCGATACTGTTGCCGGTGTTTGCCCTGGTCTGGATCCTCTTCTTCCGGTAGGCTGCAGGCTGCCTCACGCAGGTCACCGTTCGAACGGCAACGCTGCACCGAGCTTCCCCGCAATCCGGTCCTCAATCCAGTGCGCGTCCCACCATTCCACGGGATTGACGGGCAATCCCTGCAGCAGGGTCGTGAAATGCAGGTGATCCCCGCCTGCCAGGCCGGTTTCTCCCGTGGTCCCCAGGACCTCGCCCCTCTTGACCTGCTGGCCGTCCTTGACTCCTATCGAGGACAGGTGCCCGTAAAGGCTCATGAGCCCGTATCCGTGATCGATCACCACCGTGTTTCCGTAGATGCCGAAGTACCTTGCGCAGACGACGACACCGTCGTTGGCGGCGGGCACCGGTGAATGCCGGGTGACGGCCAGGTCGAATCCGAGATGATCCTGACTGTCGAGATCCTTGCCTTCGTAACGGTAGGTCCGGTGGTCACCAAACCCTGCCATGGCTTTGCCGTTACGCATCATGAGGAACGGTCGGCGCCACAGGAAACGCTGTCGTGAGGCGGCCGCCATCTTCTTCAATTCGCCTGCATTCTCCTGCCGCAGCTTCGTGTTGATCTCCAGGAAATTGTCGACCAGGTTTCCTCGATCCTGCAACTGCGGCGAATGAGACATGATTTCGGGAACGACCTTCCCGAGGAAGGAAGCGGTCAATTGGATCGTGTCTCTTCTGAACGCCTTCTGCGTGAACCTGTCCAGTATCCTCGCCTCGGCCTCGTTCCCTGCCCCGTCGACCGCAACCAGGCGGGGGTCAGGGCCGGTCACGTCGTATGGAACCGCGAACAGAGCAAAGCGATCCTGCTTGCCTCCACCTGGCAAGGGATATCCGGGGAACCACCAGGTGCCGGACCGAACCCCGTCACGCACGGCGCTCTCACCGACCTGGTAGACAACGACCTCGCACCCGCCCTGATTCACGTAAGTCCCGCCGGACTTCACCTGCAGAGCAGGCGGGGTGAGGCGAACCGGCAGGGTCAGTTCGCGGATCTCAGGACCAGGGCCGCGAAGCCAGGTGCCGGCACGCCCGGCCGTCACCCTCACAGTCGCGTTCCCTTCGATCAGCCATGGGACAGCCGACCGCCCGGCTTCGCATGTGAGGGTGTCCCGCTCGGTGCGGGGACCCCAGAAGCGAAACTGCCCGCGCGGCTGATAAGCCTTTTCCAGAAGCCTGCCGGTCTTGTCGCCCTGGACAAGTTCGACCTTCACGTCGCTCAATCCTCGCCGTGGTTCTGACACTTCAATCCTGATCCCGGTCTGCTTGCCGATCACCGGGGCGCCGGCCACTATCCGGATCTCCGGGGGCGAACCGACGTGAAAAACTCCGACTCCCAGCAAAATCAGTGCTGCTGAACACGCCAGCACTGCCAGGAGGGGGATGACTGCAAGTCCTCGGTCATTCATCATGGTCGCTCTGCCTGCTGGAAAGACTTGTGTGTGAGTTCCGGGTGTCGTTGCCGGCAAGAGGATTGCGAACCGGGGACAGGCGGTCTTCGGGCATATCTCCGGGTCACCGAATCCAGCTCTCAACTGCGGTAGGCCTCGCGGCCGATCCCCTGGACAGGTATCCCCTGCGCGGCGAGCACTTCGTGCTGGAGGGCATACATGCACGCGGCGGCACGGTCGATCTGACGCACGAACGCGATCGACCCCTTGAGGACCGGGAGCAGACGGTTCCTGTCCTGGATGCGGGCAGGCGGATACTCGTGCTCGACGACCAGGTGAGTCTGGTCTGCGTTCAAGGCAAGCAACTCCCGGGCGGCCAGTTGATGGTCGAGCCAATCGACCGTGCGGTTCTGCAGGCAGGCGAGCGGATCGTGCCGCGCCGTTCCCGGCAATTCGTGCTCGCACAGCACGACCTGCTTGAGCCAGGCCCTGGACTGATCGCGCGGATCGGCGGCTGGCTTCCCGTCGCTGCGATCTCCGCGCAGCACGGTCTGGCCTCCGTACCCCCAGGCGGCGACGCCCTTCGAATTGACCACCTGGCCCTTCACATGGAATCCGCCGATCAGGAACGCATAGCCGCTGTCTTTCAGGTACTGGAAGATCGAACGCGTGTCCTGCCCCATCAGGATCGCGTGCGAGGGATCGTAGTGGATGCGGAACTGGTCGCCGACGCCCGCCTTCTCGGCGATGCGGTGCAGCGCGATCCACAAGCCGGGCGCGTAGCCGATGTTGTTGTGGAAATTGTCGCCGGTTGTCCACCCGGGCATCGGGCACTGCTCGACGCGATAGACAAGCCCGCGGTCCTTGGCTGCCTTGAGCAAGGGTACGAAGCTCCGGCGAAAATCATCGAGGTTCTGATCCAGGTCCAGCGCCTGGTTTCGGCCGACGAAGCCGCACACGGCATCGACACCGAGCATTTTCGCCGAGTCCATGACCCGCAGCATGAATTCATGCTTCTTCCTGCGGATGGCGCCGTCTTCATGAAGCATGTTGTCGAAATAGGCGATGTCGGACAGCCCGATGCCGCAACGTTTCATCGCTGCGAGGATCCGGTTGGCGCGCCTGGAGTCGATCGGCCGGCGCAGATCCAGCGTATTGGCCACCGGATCCAGCATCGCCTCGGCCGGGACATCGGATTGCGTCGGGTGCAGCGCAGCAGAGAGCTCGATGTAGTCGGCCTCCAGGTCGCGGGCGAATTCGAGCCACTCCTCGACCGCCCGATCCGGGTCCGGATCGCGTACCTCTCGCGGCGTCAGTTCCTGCAGCGCCGCCGTGAGCACGCTGATCCTCATAAAGCGGGGCTCGAACTGCCGGATGCTTCCCTCGCCTGCCTGTTTCTTCCCCTTCTTTGCTGCACCAGTCGCCATCTTCGCAACCTCCCTCTCCAAGTGGTTCCGTCCGCCGCACCCCCGCGGCCCCGATGCATGCACCAAGCCTTGCCGGCCCGTGCCTGCATTCCGGCGCGACCACGCATGGTAGCACAACGCCGGGAATGGTGGTACCTTGGGACCGCCCGACCGGGCCGGGCATCAAGGTTACCATCGGGGTCGGTATCGGGATCGCTGTCGCGATCGCGCGAAGGCCGGCATCAATCGAAAGGCGCGTCGGCCATTCATGAATTCGCATCTCGATATCGATTGCGATGCTGACTCCGATCCCGACGTCGAAGGGGGAGAAGATGCTGACTATGGGCAGCCTTGCGCCGCGTTTCACCGCGCGCACGCAGGATGGCAGGATCGTCTGCCTGGATGATTTCATCGGCAAGAAGAACGTCGTGCTCTATTTCTTCTCCCGTGAAGGGACTCCCGGCTGAACCGCTGAGGCTCGCGGGTTCCGCGAACTTTTCAGGGAGTTTGAACAAAACGACACTGTGATCTTCGGCGTCAGCCCCGACACGGCGGATGCAGACATCGCCTTCCGTCAGGCGGAGGGGCTCCCGTTCGATTTGCTGCCCGATCCCGACTTTGAGCTCTGCCGGCTCTACGGAGTCAAGGTCACCAGTTTTCTCGTCTTCAAGCTTGTGGAGAGGGTCACCTGCGTCATTGGAAAAGACGGCCGCATTGCGGAAATAATCCGCGACACCAAGCCGGGCAGGCACGCTTCCGAAGTGCTGCGCTGGCTGTGAAGGCAGCGACGATCAAGCCCCGCGATTCCCGCCCGCCGCGCCGCTTCGAGGGGTTCTCCACTCTTGAATTTGGGGGCGTTATTCCTTAACATAGGCATGCTTTTGCAGCTGGGAGATCGTCTAACGGTAGGACGGGTGGCTCTGGACCACTTAATCGGGGTTCGAATCCCTGTCTCCCAGCCACTCTCCCCGCCATCCCCTGCCGGCCCGGCATTTCGCGACCAGGCGCCTTCACGTTTCGCTGTTCAATCGTTTCCACCCGGCCCTATAATAGGCGCCCGTCATTGTTCGGATCTGTCCAACACCCCGGCCTGAAGCTGAAGGGTCGGGGGCACTACCCCTCAACTGGAGAAGAGAAATGAGTCATAGCGGCTCCACCGGTACGAAAGCATCAGGTTCGGTTGCCACGCAGCGCGTGGTGTCAGTGGACGCCTTACGCGGATTTGACATGTTCTGGATCGCGGGAGGCGGCCCGTTCGTGATGGAGTTCTTCAAACTCTTTTCCAACCCGCTCCCGCTCTGGCTGGATCGCCAATTTGATCATGTGGAATGGGAAGGCTTCGTCGGCTGGGACCTGATAATGCCGCTGTTCCTCTTCATCGTGGGGGTAGCCATGCCGTTCTCGCTGGGAAAGCGCATCGAGCGCGGGGATGGCCGGCGCAAAATCTATGGCAAGCTGATCTACCGCGTGGTCGTGCTCTGGATCCTGGGAATGGTCGCGCAAGGGCATCTGCTGGCCTTCGACGTCAACAACCTCCAGTTCTACAGCAACACGCTTCAGGCCATCGCGGCCGGTTACCTGATTTCAGGAATTGCGCTTGTCGAACTCCCGATTCGCGGTCAGGCGGCGCTGACAGGCTCGCTGCTGGCTGCCTACTGGGCGTTGATGCGATTCGTTCCGGTTCCGGGTCACGGTGCCGGCGTCCTGACTCCGGACGGGAACCTGGCAATGTGGATCGACAAGGCCCTGTTGGGCCGCTTCCAGGACGGCACCACCTACACCTGGATCCTCAGCAGCCTGGGATTTGGAGCGACGGTGTTGATGGGTGTCCTGGCCGGGCACCTGCTGCGCTCCTCGCTCTCAGGCGTGCGCAAGGCGCTTTCACTCGCTATTTCAGGAATAGGGTGCCTTGCCGCAGGCTGGTTATGGGGATTCGAATGCCCGATCATCAAGCACATCTGGACGAGTTCGATGGTACTGTGGTCGGGCGGCCTCTGCCTGTTGCTCCTGGCACTGTTCTATTGGGTGATCGACGTCAAGGGCTACCAGCGCTGGGCGTTCTTCTTCATTGTCATCGGCATGAACGCCATCGTCGCGTACATCGCTCCGGACATCATCAGTTTCTCGCAGATCAGCACCACACTCTTTGCAGGTCTTGCGAGGCACCTGGGCGCTTTCGGTAACCTCCTGCTGGCGTCCGGAGCTCTGGGGATCCTCTGGCTCGGCCTCTACTACCTGTATCGCAACCGCACCTTCCTGCGGATCTGATACCGTGCGGCGGCAGCAGATCCCGGCCACGGGGAATCACCATCGCTTCCTCGACAGACGCGCTCCGGAGGCACAACCCCCTGAGTGAAACTTTCCCGTTGATTTCCCATCATCAGGAGGGACCGGTGGACGCAAGGTCGAATACAATATAGTTGATTTGAATTTTGACGATCTCATACAATGCGTCAGATTCGATTCCCGAGGGGGGGTCCAGCAATGAAGCCTGGTAATAAGAGGATCTTTATCGCACTCCTGGCGGCAGCGCTCCTGCTGATGTCGGTGCCTGCCATGTTTTCTCAAGCCCAGCCCGCCCAGAAACCCCAGGCGAAGCCGGCACAGACCGTCGAACAGGAGACACAGGAATACACCGAGGAAGAGTACGACGCCTACGAAAAGGGAGTGAACGAGAAGGATCTCGACAAGCGGGGCGACATGCTTCTGGCGTTCATGGAGAAGTACCCGCAGTCGAAGCTCCAGCAGTATATCGTGACCTCTTTCCTCACCCTCATGTACGAACTCCAGAAGGAGAAGAAGTACGACAGGCTGGAGAGCCTTGCGGAACGGTGGATGAAATACTTCCCGAATGACCTCCAAACCGTCGGCTACGCCGCGGATGCCGCCCGACAGCTGGGACACGATCAGAAGTTTCTGGATTACGGGCTGAGGATCTACGCCGTCAAGCCGGACGGCTCCCTGGCCTTCATGATCGAGGAGACCTACAAGAAGATGAATGATCTGGCGAAGCAGAGGGAATGGGTTGAAAAGACCATGTCCTACCCGGAGTATGCGGGCCGCTTCGATCTGTGGATGGAATTCGTCGACAAGTACTCCAAGGAGAAACAATTCGACAAGGCTGCCGAATTCGCTGAACTCACCCTGAAGGCCCTCACCTCCGCAAAGAAGCCGGATGCCACTCCCGAAGCGACGTGGCGCGACGCGGTCGCCAAGACCAAGCGGGGATGCTATTACCTCATCGGGGTAAACTACTACGACAAGGACAAGTTTGCCGATGCCATCCGGGAGCTGGAAAAGTCACTGACAGTCGATCCGAAATTCGATATGGCATACTACTACATCGGGCTCTCCCAGTGGAGACTGGGAAAAGTCGAGAACGACGAGGCGCCCCTTTCCTTTGCCAAAGCATATCTGCTTAAAGGTGAGTTCTCCGAGCAGGCAAAGGAACACCTGGAAAAGATCTACAAGGCGATCCACAACAACACGACGATCGGGATTGACAAGATATACAAGAGAGCCGAGACCGAGCTCGCGGCTGATAAGCCGGCAGCGAGCGCATAGGCGGATCAGCGGCCGGCGCGAGCAGAGGGGCGGAGCGCGCCTACTCTGTCCCACTTCCTCCCATCAGCATTCGGCCATAGCTGCAATACGGGGCCATGGTCTGCCTTGCACAGTCCCACCTGCGCCTTCTGTATCAAAGGCATCAGCCGGGAGACCTGCTAGCGCTCCTGCTCGGTCGGTACGGGCTCGAGCCGCCCTGGCGGACTGTCTCTCCGGGGGCTGAAGCCCGCGGCGGAAGATTCACATGTGAACCCCGCCGAAACCCGGGGCATGGCGTCCCAAAAGCGAGCCGGATCGTCGGCGCCGGATTGTAGTTTCGGTCTGGTATAGCCGGCGATGTGCCCGAATCGCAGCTACTTCACGGCGGGGCCCACGCGCTCATGCATGCGCACGGCGTCCAGGCGGGAGATTGCGCGCAGCAGGGCGAGCTGGGCCCGGACGAAATCGATATCCGGATCCTTGGAGAACAGGCGCTGCTCCGCCCTGGAACGGGCCTGCTCCGCGCGGGCGCGGTCGACGTCGCGGGCCAGTTCAGCCGTTTGGGCGAGGACGATCACACGCTCGGGAAGCACTTCGAGGAAACCCCAGGCACAAGAGAGAAACTCGGTGCGGGTTCCGATCGTATAGCTGATGTTGCCTATGCCCAGTTCCGTCAGCAGCGGTGCGTGGCCGGGCAGTATGCCGAGGTAGCCCTTCGTGGAAGGGACGGTCACTGCATCGACGAGACCGCTGAACAACAAACGCTCCGCGGTCGCTATCCTCAAGTCTATCTTCTGGGGCAGTGCCATTTTTTCGATTCCCGGTAGAACGTTTCCTCATCGTCCTGCCGGCCTTACGGCCGTGCCTCGGACGGGCCGGTGTCAGGCGGCTGAGAGCTGCTTGGCCTTCTCCAGCACCTCCTCGATTCCTCCCACATTGTAGAACGCCTGCTCGGGGATGTGATCATAAGTCCCCTCGCATATCCCTCGGAAGCTCTCGATGCTGTCTTTTACGGCCACGTACTTACCGGGGATCCCGATGAACTGCTCGCCGACGTAGAACGGCTGGGAGAGGAACTTCTGGATCTTCCGCGCACGGCTCACGATGAGCTTGTCTTCATCAGCCAACTCGTCGATGCCGAGAATCGCGATGATGTCCTGAAGGTCCTTATAGCGCTGCAGGATCCGTTTGACCTCGCGTGCGACCTTGTAGTGATCCTCGCCGATAACCCTGGGATCGAGAATCCGTGACGTGGATGCCAGCGGATCGACCGCAGGGTAGATGCCCAACTCAGCAATCTTCCTTTCGAGGTTGGTCGTTGCGTCCAGGTGAGAGAAGGTAGTTGCCGGTGCCGGATCGGTGTAATCGTCCGCCGGCACGTAAATCGCCTGGATCGATGTAATGGAGCCGCGCTTCGTAGAGGTGATCCGTTCCTGCAGTTCGCCCATTTCCGTCGCGAGGTTCGGCTGGTAACCCACGGCGGAGGGCATGCGCCCCAGGAGTGCGGAGACCTCGGAACCGGCTTGTGTGAACCGGAAAATGTTGTCGATGAAAAGGAGAACATCCTGGCCTTCTTCGTCGCGGAAATACTCCGCTACGGTCAGCCCGGTGAGACCGACGCGCAGCCGCGCGCCGGGCGGCTCGGTCATCTGGCCATAGATCAGAGCTGCCTTGTCGATCACCCCGGACTCCTTCATCTCGAGCCAGAGGTCATTCCCCTCGCGTGTCCTTTCTCCGACCCCCGCGAACACGGAGAAGCCGCCGTGGTGCAAGGCAATCCGGTGGATCATTTCCATGATGATGATGGTCTTACCCACACCCGCCCCGCCGAAGAGGCCGATCTTGCCCCCACGGACATACGGCTCGAGAAGATCGATTACCTTGATGCCGGTTTCGAGCATCGTGGTCTCGGTTGACTGTTCCTCGAAGGTCGGCGCAGGGCGGTGGATGGGGTAGAACTTGGTGGCCTTGATTTCACCCAGTTTATCTACAGGTTCGCCGATCACGTTCATGACCCTGCCGAGTGTCCCTCTTCCGACGGGAATGCTGATCGGGCCCCCGGTGTCCAGGGCCCTCATGCCGCGCACCATGCCCTCGGTGGGTTGAAGGCTTACGCAACGCACCCGCGCCTCGCCCAGGTGCTGCTGCACCTCGGCGGTCACCCGGATCTGCCCGCCCGGGATCTCCCCCTCGATGATTATGCCGCTGTAAATCGGCGGGAGGTGCTCGGCGTCAAACTCGCAGTCGACGACGGGACCAATGATCTGGACTACCTTACCTACATTCTCCATCTCGGAATCTCCTCGATTCAGCACGCCCCACAAAAAAACCGATCGCGCCAGGGGAGCCATCCGCAGGCCCTCCCGCAGCGTGGCGTGAGTGCCGCGCCTAACGCCCCGGAGAGCCGGCGCCGCTCACCACTTCGATGATCTCTCTCGTGATCCCAGCCTGTCGCACCTTGTTGGCATAGAGCGTCAGGCTGTCGATCATTTCCGCGGCGTTGTTGGTCGCCGCCTCCATCGCCGTCATCCGCGCCCCCTGCTCGGAGGCGGCTGCCTCCAGCAAGGCGCGGTAGACCTGCGCCTCGATGTGGCGATGGAGCACATGGTCGAGCAGCTTCTCGGGCGGCTCGTCGTACAGGTATTCCACGGGAGTCTCGCTCCCCGGCGACTCGAGCTTCGGAATGGGGAGCAACCGCTCCACGATCACCCGCTGGTGCACAACCGACTTGAACTCGTTGTAGACCATCCACACCTGGTCGGATTCGCCCTTCAGGAAGTCTTCTACCAGGTTGCCGGCAATAGCGGCGGCGCCGGCAAAGGAGGGGCTCGAGAGTATACCCACGGACTCGCGGCGCACGGCAAAAGAACGCCGGCGGAAAAAATCCCGCGCCTTCTTGCCGAGGATGTCGAGCTCGGTGCTGCTGCCCTCGTGCCCGGAGATGAATTCCAGCGCGTGCCGCATGATGTTCGTGTTGTAAGCGCCGCACAGCCCGCGGTCCGCGGTGATGACCAGCAGCTCGATCCGCTTGCCGCCACGCTCCGCGAGCAACGGATGCCTCTGCGCCCCCACGCGGGTCGCGAGGCTCTGGATCACCGCGAGTATCTGGGAGGCATAGGGGCGGGCAGCGACAACCCGGTCCTGCGCCTTGCGCAGGCGCGCCGCCGAGACGAACTTCATCGCACGGGTGATCTGCTGGATGCTGCGGGCGCTCCGGATGCGCCTTCTAATGTCGCGAATGGTAGCCATCGTGATTCGGGGGCTTACTGGGTGCCGGCCCTCTCGGCCATGAACTTCTCTTTGAACTCCTTCAGCGCAGACTGAAGCTCGGATCGCAACGAGTCGCTCAGGACTCTTTCCGTGGCGATCTTCTGCATCAGTTGCGTCCTGGCTGAATCCAGGAACTTGTATAGCTCAATCTCGAAGGAGCGGATCGCGCTCACAGGCAGGTCATCGACAAAGCCTTGCGTGGCGGCGAAGATAATGATGATCTGCTTCACGACGTCGAGCGGCTGGAATTGATTCTGCTTGAGGATCTCCGTCAGCCGCTCCCCCCGGGCGAGCTGAGCCTGGGTTGCCTTGTCCAGGTCCGAGCCGAACTGCGCAAAGGCCGCCAGTTCCCGGTACTGCGCCAGCTCCAGCCGCAGCGTTCCTGCCACCTGTCGCATGGCTTTGATCTGTGCGTTTCCTCCTACGCGGCTCACGGAGGCACCCGCATTGATCGCCGGGCGGACCCCGGCATGGAACAGGTCGGACTCGAGGAAGATCTGGCCGTCGGTGATGGAGATGACGTTGGTCGGGATGTAGGCTGACAGGTCGCCCGCCTGCGTTTCAATGACCGGGAGCGCGGTCAGAGACCCACCGCCGTTTTGGGCGTTCAACTTTGCGGCTCTCTCGAGCAATCGCGAATGAAGGTAGAATACATCCCCGGGGAACGCCTCCCGGCCGGGCGGTCGCCGCAGCAGAAGCGAGATCTCCCTGTATGCGGCAGCGTGCTTGGAGAGATCGTCGTAGATCACGAGTGCATGTTGTCCGCGGTCGCGGAAATACTCCCCCATCGCACAACCGCTGTAAGGGGCTATGTACTGCATCGTCGCCGGGTCAGAAGCAGATGCGGAGATGACGATGGTCTTATCCATCACCTCGTAATCGCTGAGGGTCTTCACTACCTGGGCTACGGTCGATCGCTTCTGCCCGATGGCGACATAAATGCAGATAACGTCGGTATTCTTCTGGTTGATGATCGTGTCGACCGCGATTGCCGTCTTTCCCGTCTGCCGGTCGCCGATTATCAGCTCGCGCTGGCCGCGCCCGATCGGGATCATGGCGTCGATCGCCTTCAGTCCGGTCTGGAGCGCTTCCTTCACGGGCTGGCGATCCACCACGCCGGGAGCCAGCCGTTCGATGGGAGAGAACTCGGTGCCGGTAATGGGGCCGCGGTCGTCTATCGGCTCACCGAGCGCATTGACCACCCGCCCGACAATGCCCGGGCCGACCGGAACCGACATGATGCGCTTCGTGCGCTCGACGATATCGCCTTCTCCTACCCGGGTGAATTCGCCGAACAGCACCGCTCCGACGTTGTCCTCCTCCAGGTTGAGGGCGATGCCCTTGACATCATGGGGAAAGTCCAGGAGCTCGCCGTACATGCACTTGTCCAGCCCGTGGATGCGGGCGATGCCGTCACCAACGGATATGACCGTTCCAACCTCGCTGACGACGACGCCGGCCTCATAGTCCTTGATCTGATCCCGGAGGATCTTGCTGATTTCATCTGCTCTGATCTGCATAGGTCGGTTCCTTGATGATTTCTTCCATCCCCTTCGGCCTCCCTTCCGCTCGCACCGTGCTGGCCGTTCGCAGGGGGAGGTGGCCCGCCGGATTCGCTCCTCAACAGGAGGTCAAACGCTGCCTGATGTTCTCGAGTTGCTTGCGGATGGACCCGTCGTAAACCGTGCTTCCCAGCTGCAGTACAACCCCTCCTATCAGCCCCGGGTCCGGACGAACCTCCAGCTTGACTCTATGGCCTGTGACCTCGGAGATATCCTTGCGGAGGCCTTCCGCCTGCGCTTCCGTGAGGGGGGAGGCGACCGTGGCCAACGCCGGCACGATCCCGTTGCGCTCATCCAGGGTCCGGAAGTAGAAGTCGACGATCTCGCCGAAATATGCGAAACGGTTGTGGTCGAGCAGCACGCGCATGAAGTTGCCCGTTGTGGAATCCACGGGATACATTCCCATCAGGGCGGAGAGCACTCTCTCCTTGGCGGCTTTCGGGATCGCCGGGTTGTGAAGAGCTGCCCCTACCTCGGGCACTTCCAGGAATATCTGCCTGTAGACCGTGAGGTCCTTCGTCACCGCAGGCTCCGAACCTTTCTCCAGCGCCACATCGGCAAGCGCCCGCGAGTAAGACGCGTACAGGGATGAGGGGATCACTTCGTGTCCTCCAGGCCGGCCAGGAAGCTCTCGAAAAGGCGGCGGCGGTCTTCCTCCGTGATCTGGCCCTTGATCTTCTGGCCCGCCAGGCTGACAGCCAATTCCGCCGCATGCGCCTTCAGGTCCAGATACGCTTCGCGGGTGATGCCGTCGATTTCCTCTTTTGCCTTCCCGATGAGCTTCCGGGACTCCTCATCCGCGGCTTCGACGAGGCGCTTGTATTCCAGTTCGGCATCCTTCTCTGCCGCCGCCTTCATCTCGACAAGTTCCCGGTCAAGGCGGCTCATCCTTGCCTCTATTTCCGCCAGTTTGGCTTCAGCCTCCGCGCGAGCGCGCTGTGCCTCCGCGAGCTGCTCGCGGATCGACTCGGAGCGGCTGGCATAAAAGTTGGCCAGCGGTTTGCGCGCAACCCAGACCAGCAACGCGACTACCACGGCCAGGTTGAAAAGGCGGCCGACAAACAGCCAGATCCCCCATCCTCCCCCGCTTCCCTCGGCGGCGAGGAGAGGTCTGGCGCCCAGGAGACACCCCGCCAGCACAAGCAGGACGGGCAACATAACCCTGAGTGTTTTCAGTCTCATTGTCAGAGTCATCCGGTACCGCAGCACGGTCTCCTGGTCCGCAGGCGCGCGCCTGGCGACTGAACCTCGCGTTCTCAGACAGGCCTGCCGAGGATCGAAGCCGCGATGGCCTGCGCTATTTCGTCCACGTCGCGGCCCAGGCGCGATTTCGACTCTTCTGCCTGGCTATGGATGGCGACCCGCGATTCCCTGATCATCTGCTCGGCCTTCGCGCGCGCCTCCGCCAGAGCGTCGGCGCGTTTCTTGAGAGCTTCGGATCGCACCGTTTCCATGCGCCGATACCCCTCAATCCGGGCCGCCTTAAGCGCAGCCTGGTACTGGCCGAACAGTTCGACCGAGCGGCTCATGTCGCCATTTGCCTTTTCCACTACGCCCGTTGTCCTGGCGGCGCGCTCTTCGAGCACCCGGTTGAGCGGGCGCAGCAGGATATAGTTCAAGGCAAAGACAACCGAGAGGAAGATCAGAACAGCCGCAATTAAGGAAGAATCAATCCCGATCATCGCACCGTCGAGGTTTCCCGAAAGCCTTGATAGTCAACGCCTTCTGAATGAGCGTTCAGCATCGAAAATGAATCGTACAAACTATCACAAGGGCTTCCGGTGATCAAGAAACATCGGTCGACGCACAAGGCTACCAGCCTTCAGCAATCAGCCGTCAGGAGGCCGACGACTGACAGCTGACTGCTGAAGACTGGCTTGGGCGTTTGGCCGACGATCGGTGCTATAGTGGCACGGTGCTCAGGCGATTGGCTCCACTGTGTCTTGCAGGGGTTGCTCTGGAATCTATCTGGATCGCCACCTGGACCCTGCAACCGCTCAGGGACAACTCCGAGGCATTCATCGGTCTGATGCTGGCAGCGTTTGCGATCTGCCTTTGCTGCTTCCTGAGCGTCCCCGTCCCCGACCGCCTCACAACGATTCTCATGTTGGCTTTCGGTCTGGCATTCCGCCTCACGCTGATCCCCGCACCACCCGACCAAAGTGAAGACATCTATCGATACCTTTGGGATGCGAGAGTTGCCGCACACGGGATCGATCCTTACGCCTATCCTCCGTCGGCACCTGAACTGACACCGCTTTCGAACACTGCGATTTTTCCGCCGCTTAACTCCAAGCCCCACCGGACGGCCTATCCACCGCTTTCCCAGGCGCTGTTTCGCATCTCCTATTCCCTGTTCGGAGAAAGTGTGACGGCCTTGAAGGCGATGTTTTCGCTGCTCGAATTCCTGTCCGTGATTATCGCGTGGAGGTTGCTGATTGCTCATGGACGCAGTCTGGAACCGCTTTACCTGATGGCCTGGAACCCGTTTTTCATCTTCGAGTTCTCGCACTCGGGCCACTCCGAAAGCCTGATGATGTTCCTGACCCTGCTGTCCGTATACCTTCTCTACCGGCGGAGGAGGTCGGCCGCGATGGTTGCGTACGCCGGAGCCGTCCTGTCCAAGCTGCACCCTGCCTTCTGGTTCCCGTTGTTCGTTCGGCGAGCCGGCCTCAAAGCCGCGACGGTCGGGGCCGCGGCCGGGTTCCTGTTGGTATCGCTGTTCTTCACCCCTTCCTCACTGATCTCCTACCTCAAGTCTCTTCAAGCCTACGTCCGGCTCTTCGAGTTCAATGCCAGCTTCCACTATCTGTTCGTCTTTCTCGGCCGGACGCTGGCAGAGCAAAGTTGGGAGCAGCTTGCCGGCCCCTTCCTGGCAGCCGCATTCCTGGTGCTCGCGGCTCTGATTTGGTGGAGGTTCCCCATGAAGGATGAATGCGGCCTCCTGCACGCTGTCTTCTGGGTCGCTACCGCCGACCTCTGTCTGGCAACGACGGTTCACCCGTGGTACCTGTCATGGGCAGCGGTCGCTCTCTTCCTCTTCCCCTATGCCTTCATGATCTATTGGACCGGCGCCGTCTTCCTGACTTACTTCGCCTACGCATACCGACCCGTACACGAACCCGCATGGGTGCTGCTGGTTGAGTACCTGCCGATGTATGGTTTGATGCTGTGGGAGATTCTCCGGGGTGGTCCGCTTTTCGTGGAGCTCCCATCGCGGACCCGCCAGCCGGACGAGGTTATCCCCTATTCCCTGGGCGCATGATCAGGTCGAGGAATTCCATGCGGGTTTCCTGGCGCTTGAAGGATCCCAGCATCGCGCTGGTCACGGCGCGCGAATTCTGCTTTTCAACCCCTCTCATCATCATGCACATGTGCTGAGCTTCCACCACCACGCCGACCCCCTGAGGCGTGATCGACTCTTCGATCGTCTCAGCGATCTGCCTGGTCATGCGTTCCTGAACCTGCAGTCGCCGGCTGTAGACCTCCACCAACCGAGCAATCTTGCTCAAGCCGACAACCCTCCGATCGGGGATGTAAGCCACATGGCATTTGCCAAAGAAAGGAAGGAGATGGTGCTCGCACATGCTGAAGAAATCGATGTTCGTAACGATCACCATTTCGTCGTACTTAACCTCGAAAAGGGCATCGTTCAGCACGGACTTGGTGTCCATGGCGTAGCCGCTAGTCAGGAATCGGAGTGCCTTGTCGATTCGATCAGGTGTGTCTTTCAGACCGTCGCGGTCCGGGTCTTCACCCAATTCCACCAGGATCTTGCGAATGAGATCTTGCATAGCGCACCTCTTGCCCCGCCCGCAGTCATGAAGCTATCAGTATCGGGATTATGCTATCACAGGATTGCCTCGATGATCGGCCGGAGCCTTGCGTGAATGGGTCGGTGCGTTGCAGCGCAGCCGGCCCGTCCAGGGCTCATCCGCCTGACATCCACTTTACACAACCGCCTGCAATGGCTACACTTCTGCCATGACGGGGGTCCGAACGGGTCTTTTCAGGCGAATCGGCGTTGCCCTGCGGGACGCGTCGCATGCCATGGCGACGGTGGACACTGCGCGGGACGCCGCGGCGATCTCCTACTTCTTCCTCTTCACGGTCTTCCCATCCGTGCTCGTGGTGGTGTCCGTGGTTGATGCGGTTCTCGGCTGGGTCAGCCTGCGAAAACCAGTGCTCCGGCAGATAGTCGCGCTTTTCCCCGGGCTGGGTAGCTCCCTGGTTTCCACGATCTCGGAAATCGCCGATCCGTCCCCGGCCCTCCTGTTATCGTGCCTGGTGCTTCTCGGATGGACCTCCACCTGGGTATTCACGTTTATCGAAAACGGGCTCAACCGGGCCTGGGGCGCCCCGCGCCGGCGCAGTTTCTGGCAGAGCCGGGTGCGCAGCACATTGCTGATGATCCTTGCGGGCCTGCTCCTGGTTGCTTCTGCCGTGATTACCGCGAGCGAGAGCTCGGCACGGCTCCGATCCAAGCACCCGATGGGCCACTGGGCCTGGTCAGTTACTCTTGTGGGTTCCGGGTTCGTGGTCGCAGTCCTGGTCTTCTGGCTGATTTACAAGCTGCTCCCCGACAGGAAGGTTCGTTGGATCGAAGCGTTCTCCGGGGCCGTGGCCGCGGCTGTGCTCTGGGAACTCGGCAACTACATCTTCGGGATGCTCGTGCCATTTTTCGACTACCAGCGGATTTACGGACGAGGCGGAGTCATCGTGGCTTTGCTCACGTGGATCTACACATCAAACCTGATCTTGCTCTTCGGCGCCAACTTTTCGGCGCAATGGCACAGGCCCTCAATCCGCCACCGGCACCCGGATCACGAAGCGCATGCAGTTCCGGCAAGTGCCGGAGGACAGTCCCACAGGATACGCAGTTTTCCCCCTCCCGCTGACAAATGGCAGTGAAGCTCAGCGACTTCGATTTCGACATACCGGAAAACCTGATAGCACAGCGGCCGACGCCGGAGCGTGCACAATCACGGCTCATGGTGGTGAGGCGCGGCGAACGGCGCTGGGAGCACAGGTCGTTTCATGAACTGCCCGAAATCTTGACCTCGGAGCACTTCCTGGTGATGAACAACTCGCGCGTCTTCCCGGCCCGCCTCCGCGGGCGGCGGCCGGGCAGGAACGAGTCGATCGAGCTGCTCCTGGTCAGGGAAGTCGAAGCCGGTCAGTGGTTGACGCTGGTCAAGCCGTCGCGAAAAGCTCCTGTTGGACAAGTTATTGAAATAGAGCAGCTTACGGCCAAGGTCGCGGCTGTCTCTGGCCCGGGTCTGAGGATTCTGGCTTTCGAGGGAAACCCCGATGTGATCGGGGCCACGGAGCGCATAGGGGAAGTGCCGCTTCCACCCTACATCCACCGGTCGGACCAGAGCCTCCGCACGGAAGACCTGTTGCGCTATCAGACCGTCTATGCGAAACGGACAGGATCGATTGCGGCGCCGACCGCCGGGTTGCACTTCACTGGAGAACTGCTCGAGCGCCTGGAAGCCGGGGGGATTGCCCGCTGCGAAATCCTGCTCCATGTCGGCTATGGAACCTTTCAGCCCATCCGTGCTGCTGAGATCGGCAGCCACAGGATGCTGCCCGAGTATTTCGAGGTGAGCAAGGAGTCCGCCACCACCATTCGGGCCCTCAGGGCTTCCGGGCGGAGGCTCATCGCGGTCGGCACTACCACCACCCGGGTGCTGGAATATCTCACCCGGGACGGCGACCTGCCTGCGGAAGGGGCGTCCGGAATGTGTGACCTGTTTATTTACCCCGGATTCAGATTCCGGATCCTCGATGGCCTGCTCACCAACTTCCACCTGCCAAAATCGACCCCCTTTCTGCTCGCCAGCGCCTTCGCAGGGCGGGACTTGATGCTCGAGTGCTACGGTGAGGCCCGGGACCGGGGGTATCGCTTCTATAGCTATGGCGATGCAATGCTTATAGTCTAGCCCGTCTGCTGAATCCGTTTACAGACGGGGCCGTTTCTGACGATAAGCCCCGAAACGGGAGTGAAATATGCGCTTCCCGGGAACGTATTCTATGAGTGAGAGGATACGAGGATGAACTGCAGGGAAGCTGGTAAATGGCTGTCGCGCAGGATCGATGGTGAGCTCCCTCCTGCTCAGGCGAGCCTGCTCGACGCACATCTCTCTGTCTGCTACTCCTGCACCCGGGAACTGCAACTCTTGGCAATTCCACGAAGGGTCAGCAGGTTCCTGCCCGTGCCCAAACCTTCTCCGTATCTCTACCAGAGGATCAAGGCAAACCTAGAGCCGGAGGTGCGCCGAAACGCCTTCTGGCAGATCGTAATGGGGCTGTCGCGGCAGGTCCTGCTGCCGCTTGGCGCCGTCACGCTGATGATTATTACTGCCTTCTTGTACGCTCAGCTGTCCGTCCCCAAATCGGACGTCTACCAGTCCTACGAGAGGATCTTTACGCCGACCACCCGCCCGGAGCAAATCATCCGGGCTGAGCGCGGCGACATTACCGATGACGTCGTACTCTACACGCTGGCAGAGCAGGAGCAGGGCGGCAGGTATCTCAACGCGGTACCCGTCAAATAGATCCCGGAAGGCCACTGAGTGATATGAAGACAAAAACCAGCGCCACCTTGGTTCTGTTGTTGACGTTCATTCTCGGCGGCATCACGGGTGCGCTGGGGTACTACCTCTACGCGCGCCGGTCAGGCGCTGCCATCGGCAGGGACGGAGGCAGACCACCCAGTCCCCACCACATCGTCGAGGAACTGGCACAGGCGCTCTCCCTGGACTCGTCGCAGAAAGCGAAACTCGAGGCGATAATCGCCGAGAGCAGGGAACGGTTCCGGACTCTCTCCGAGCAGGTGCATCCCCAGTATCTGGAAATCAGGCGTCAGACCCGCGATCAGATCCGCCAGGTGCTCCGCGCAGACCAGAAGCCCCGCCTTGATGAGTTCTTCAAAGAACTCGACAAGCGCAGGGGCAACCATCCTCCGCCTCCGCCGGACAAGTGACCGGGTACGTCTGCAGCGCGGCTTTGGCCCTCGCTGCACCGTGCGGCCAATCGTAACTACGCCCGGGATCGGTATCGATCCGATGCGAACGTGATTCCGAGACCCGTGGGCTTCCGAATGCCGATACCGGTTGCGTCTCCGATTCCGATGCCGACATCGAAGCCACGCAGAACTCGACCGAAGAGCGTCTGACCGCTGAGGTCGGACGGGATGTGGCGGTGGATCGAGTTTTGCGGCGAACGACAGTCGGTCTCATCCAATTCCCGGGACGGCCCGTGCCACGGTGAGGATGGAAACCGAACGTGCCCCGGCCGCGAGCAGGGCTTCCGTGGCGCTCGACGCGGTGGCGCCCGTGGTCATTACGTCATCGACCAGCAGCACGCGCTTGCTCCGAACCAGACCGGGTCGATCGCAGCGGAACGCGGATCGCAGATTGCGGCTCCTCTCGGCATCGGACAGGCCAACCTGCGGGAGGGTGTCCCGCACACGGGAGAGCGGCGACTCCGAGTAAGGCAATATCAGTTGCTCCTGAAGAGCCGCTGCCAGCAGAGCCGCCTGGTTGAAACCGCGCTCACGCCTGCGACGCGGATGGAGAGGAACCGGGACAACGAGATCGAACGCCTCCCTCCGCCAGGTTTCCAGGCAGGCTGCGGCAAGGAGCGACGCAAGAGGTTTTGCGAGATTCCTCCGCCGCTCGAACTTGAATCCCTGCACGAGCCGGCTCAATTGGGCGGCATAATATCCGAAGGACCTGGCACCCGAAAACGGCGGCGTTTGGACGCTGCACGCGCCGCAGAGGTGTCCCTCATCGGTCAAGGGCATCTGAAATGGCAGGCCGCACGAAGGGCACCACGGGGGATTCAGGCGCAGGCTGACTGCTTTTCCCCAACAGTCGCCGCAAATGCTGCAGTCGCGCAGGCGGGCCACCGGGGCGGCGCAGAGGAAGCACCGGTCCGGGAAGACCAGGTTGAGGATACCGTCACAGGCCCGGCTGATGCGAGAAACGGGCAGGTGCCTGTGAGAGGGCAAGGCAGGCTTCGAACTCACCGGGGTAGAGTCCGGAAGAATCAACCTTCGTTGTTGTCCAGAAGACCTTTTTCGAGCAGCGCCTGGCACTCGAGGCAGTGCTGCGTCCACGGCACGGCATCGAGCCTCTTGGGTTGAATCGGGTTCTCGCAGTGGACGCACGCTCCGTAGGTCTTGTTCTCCATCCGCTCCAGGGCCTCGCGGATCAGCTGCAGGACACGCCGGTCCCCCGAGCTCTTGCCGAAATTGAACTCCTTCGTGTAGGACTCGACGGCCATGTCAGCGACGTCCTGGATCTCGGGTTCCTTCTCGCGGCTGTATCCTTCGGTTCGCTGTACCATGCTGGCGAGGGAAATCTGCTTGTCAAGCAGCTTCTGCCTGTAATAAGCCAGCTTCTTGGCGTCCATTAACCATTCTCCGGAATCTCTATTTATGATACGGGATGTTCCGCAGGATACAGGCCGCCCTGTACAGCTGCTCCAGCAGAAGCACGCGGCACATCTCGTGAGTCCAAGTCATCTTACCAAACGAAATCCTGAGCCGGGCCCCGTCCCTGATCGTCGCATGAATTCCCGACGGGCCGCCGATCACAAACGCGAGGGTGCGGGTGCCTCGATTCAGCTCCGCTCCCACCCACCGGGCAAAATCGCCGGAGGACATCTCATCGCCGGAGATGTCAAGTGCCACCGTCTTGCAGCCTGCGGGAAGCGCTCTCGAGATTTCTCCCGCCTCCGCTTCCAGCAAGTCGGGGCCGCGCCCCCCACGGGCCTTCGACATGTCGCGGATTTCCATTACCTCACACGGGAAAAAATGGCGGACCCGGGCGAGATAATCTTCGGTCAGGGCACGCAGCGACGCATTTTTCGTCTTGCCTACCCAGAGGACCTTGAGCTGCATCTCTCTGGCGACCCTCTCGGCTAAAATTGAGTGAAAATTCTACAGGAAGAGGACCAAGTGGTAAATACCCTGTTCCCCCCGCCAGCATTGCCGGGCACCGGCGCGTTACTTCCTGGGGGATGTCGGCGTCTTTCGGGTCTTGGCGCTCAGGACCTTCCGGGCATCGAGCCGCTTCCCGTCCCGCCAGAGCCTTTCCAGATCGTAATAGGCCCGGGCGCTCTTTGAAAAGACGTGAACGACAAGGTCGACATAATCCATGAGGATCCACTCGGCGTGTCGGTATCCTTCGACGTGGTTGGGGCGTACCCCATTTTCCTTGAGTTTCTTTTCCACCTCGTCCGCGATGGCCTGGATCTGTCGTGAGGAATCTCCGGAACACATTAGAAAGTAGCTGGCAAAGCTGGCGACCTTCGAGATGTCGAGGAGAACGATGTCGAACGCCTTCTTGTCTTCAAAGGCAGTCAGCGCCAGTCTCAATGCTTCTGTCATTACTCACCGTAGATGTTTAGTTTTTCTATGTATTCTCGAACTCTGGCGGGCACCAGTTTGTCAACAGGGCTCCCAGCCGCAACCAACCGCCTGATCTCCGACGCGGAGATGTCAGGCGCACCGACATCGAGAAGATACATGCGACGTTCCCCGCCAGCTTCCGCCTCCCTGATGGCGGCGCGGATTTCAGCAGGCTGGCGGTCTCTCAGGTCGATCATGCTGTCCCGCGCGTCCCGGGGAATCAGCGCAGCCGGGTCGGGGATATCGATGCCGGGACGCGTCACAAAAACGAAATCATAGGAAGCCAGCAGGCGTTCGCTCTCGTGCCATGAGCCGACATCGAGAAGAGAATCCCCGCCGGCAATGAAAAACAGGCGGGCATGCTTTCCGCGGTTCTTCTTGTCGAGTTTCTCGAGCGAATGCACCGAGAAGGGGCTGGCGGGCGGGTCCAACTCGACCATCGACGGCAGAAAAAAACGCGTGCCGGCAAGTGCCAGGCTCACCATGGCGTACCGATGAGTGAAGGGGATCAGTCCCCCCGCAGGCTTGTGGGGCGGCGTCGCCGCCACGATGAAGTGAACACGCTGGAGCTGGAACAGGTCACGGATTCGCCGGGCGACAAAAAGGTGCCCGAGGTGAATCGGATTGAAGCTCCCGCCAAGCGCGCCCAGCCTGGTCTCCGTCAAAAAGTCGGTCCCCTCCAATAATGCGCCTATCCTATCACAAGATTGAACAAGCGAGACCATCACGACGGCGGCTGGAGGCCGAGCATCCGGGCCAGCAGGTGAACAAGCTCGGCGATACCCTGCCCCGTGACCGACGAGATGGCATGATACGGGATCTTGCGGCGCGCGCACATGATCTTGAGGCGCGTCAGGCTCCGGGGATCGTGCAGGGCGTCTATCTTGGACGCCAGCACCACCTGCTGGCGGCGTGCAAGGTCGCTGTTGAACAGCTCGAGCTCGCGGAGGAGCGTCTTGAAGTCCTGAACAGGATCGCGCGGCTGAGAAACGTCGATGAGATGGACGAGGATCTTCGTTCTCTCGATGTGCTTGAGGAACTTGTCGCCCAGACCATGACCCTCGTGCGCCCCCTCGATCAATCCCGGAATGTCGGCAATGACAAAACTGCGGAAGCCTTCCAGGGCCACGACCCCGAGGTGTGGCTCCAGCGTGGTGAAGGGGTAATCCGCGATTTTCGGTCTGGCAGAGCTGATTCTCGAAATGAGAGTCGATTTGCCGACGTTGGGGAAGCCGAGGAGGCCGACATCGGCGATCAGCTTCAGCGTGAGGGACAGTTCGAACTGGTCTCCGGGGCGCCCCGGTTCAGCACGCCGTGGCGCCTGATGCGTGGGGGTCGCGAACCGCGCGTTGCCGCGCCCGCCCGCTCCGCCGCGTGCGGCAAGAATTCTCTCGCCCGGCCTGGAGAAGTCGTGGACGAGATCGTGCTCCGGTTCCCTGAAGACCTGCGTGCCCGGGGGGATCGGAATTACCAGATCTTCTCCGTCCTTCCCGTGCCTCTGCGATCCCTCGCCGTGTGCACCCCTGCCGGCCTTGAAGATCCGCCGGTACTGGAAATGGAGCAGCGTGTTCACCCGGTCTGTACATTCGAGGTATACGTCTCCACCACGCCCGCCATCGCCTCCGCTCGGCCCACCCCGAGGCACGAACTTCTCCCTGCGGAAGGCCATGCACCCGTTGCCTCCCTTGCCTGCGATCACGCTGATTCTGGCTTCATCGATGAACATGGCTGGCGGGCTGCGCCCTATGCGTCAGGGAGAAATAAAAAGGACCCCTTTGCGGGGTCCCCGGAAACCTGCCCTCGAGCCGAAGTCGGCGCAGATCAAGCCAACTCGGGCTGGACGTGTACGTACCTGCCGAACCGCCCGCGGTCCTGGTAGGTAACGATCCCGCTGACTTTCGCGAACAGAGTGTGATCACGGCCGATTCCAACGTTGGAACCGGCTTTGATGCGGGTGCCCCGCTGGCGGACGATGATCGTCCCCCCGGTCACTGCCTGCCCCGCAAAACGCTTCGCGCCCAGCATCTTGGGCTGACTGTCGCGACCGTTCCTGGAGCTTCCAACGCCTTTCTTGTGTGCCATTTGACCCTCAATTTCCTGCGATCAGATCCAGCGCCGCAAGTCCAGCTACCGGGCGACGCTGATCTTCTCGATCCTGACTTCCGAGAAATGTTGGCGGTGCCCCCGGGTGCGTCGGTACTGCTTCTTCTTCTTGTACTTGAAGACCAGAACCTTGTCGCCCTGGCCGACCTTCTCGACGACTCCCTTCACCACAGCCCCTGCAACCATCGGCTGGCCGATGTAGGTATTGTCGTCCGCGCGGACGAGGAGGACATCCTTGAACTCGACCTCGGAGCCCGAGTCAACTCCCAATTCTTCGACCCGGACAGTTTCGCCCTCGGACACGCTGTACTGCTTCCCGCCGCTCATTATCACTGCGTACACAGGCCACCCTCCAGGGAAAGCCCATATAGATAGCTTATCCGGGCTGCAAGGGCAACCCCTAATTTCACCGGCGTGTGGAGAAAGTGGTCGCGTTGCGCCGCAACGCACCGGCGTCCGCGCCGGCGGCGCGGACCCGCTTCACAGCCCTCATCACTGCTCGGAAAAAGCTTGGGATCGCTTCGCAGTTTCACCTGATGCGCTTGCGAAACTGGAAGTCCAGCCCGTAACCGCCATTCTCGTCCTGCGTCGCCACGATCGAGAGGTCCTTCGTAACATCGAATTCGAGGATCACGATCTGGTCCTGCGACTGCGACAGGTTGCGCGAGTAAGTGACGAGCACGTCCTTGGAAATCCTGCGCGTGATCGTCACTCTCGCCGTCGGGTCATTGTCCGCTCCCGCCAGAAACGGATCTACGCGGAAGTTCTGGAACCCGAAGACTTTCTCGACCTGCCTGGACAGGCCGCCGGTGATCCCCTCGGAGAGGAGCCCCGCAGCGCTCAGGCCGGCCACCTCCGACTGGCGGCGGATATCGCTCTCGGCGACGCCGCCTCTCTGCCCGGATGCCAGCAGTGAAACCGCATCAACCGTCGGGAGCGGTGGATCCGAAGTCAGGTTGAAGACGAGTTTGTCCAGCGGGCCTTTGACGTCCAGGACCAGGCGGTAACGTTTGAGGTCCACTTCGGCACGCGCGTTCAGGTTCGGGTTGATCCGGCTCCTGTCGTAGAACTCTGCCCGGGCGAACACAAACTCGAAACGATTCCCCCGGAACATGATGGATCCCTCGTTGGCTTCCATGTAACCGACGAGCGACGGATAGGCCGGCGTGCCGCGAAGCCTCAAGAGAAAGCTGCCGCGCAACTGCACGGTCTCATCGTCGATCACCAGGCCCTGATTCGATTGCAGGTCGAGGTTCAGGCGCAGCCCGCTCAAGGCAGGGTCTGATACGAGCGCCCCGGTGCCGCCGCTTCGCCTTGCCACCTGCTCGAGGAGGCTGATCGGGCGCAGGTATTCCGCACGCGCCACCTCGACCTGCCCCGAGAGTATCTGGTAATTAGGATTGCCGCCCAGAGTAAGCTTCGCGTCGAAGGTCGTGCGAAAGTCCTTGGGGTAAGGGATTCGCGCCTTCCTGACGTTGATTTGCAGGTTGAACGAGCGGATCTCGCCCGTCTTGTGCTCAGCAGCTCCGGATACAACGAACGTCCCGGTTGCCATCCTGCCACGGACGCTTTCCAGCCGCACCGCGTCTCGCGAAAACACGAGCTTCCCCTCGACTCCGGAAAGGCCAAAGGGCACGTCGCTGTAGTCAAACTGGGCGCCGACAAGATTGGCCTGTCCTATCACCTCCGGATTGCGCAGCGTCCCCGACGCTCTCACATCGAGCTGCGTGGAGCCCGCGACGCGGAGCCTCTCCACCAGGCGGTCCGCGATCTTGAGGTTCACGTTGCCGGTGAGCTTGAGGTTCAGTCCCTGTGCGGAAGGCGGTGGGACATCACCGCTGAGCGTCAGGTCGGTTCCCTCCCCGACGAACTTCGCCTCGTCCAGGTGCAACTTCTGGCCCGCCATGGAAAATCGGATCTTGCCCTGGTTGTGCAGGTCATAACCGCGGATCTTGAGCCGGGCACCGTCCAACTCACCGCGCAGAACCAGCGACGACGGTTCGGCGAATCTACCCTCGATCTCGAGCTTGCCCTGCAGCGCCGTGCTCAAATCGCTCAGGAGACGCGGAGTCTCCGGCGGAGCGAGTTTCTGGATGTTCCAATCGCGAAAGTCAAGCGAGGCCGTGCCGGCAAAGCCGGGCCCGGTCGAAAGGCGCGCCCTGCCCTCGAGCCTGCCCAACTCCGACCGAGTGGCGGCCGTGGCTTCGAGAGTCCCGGCGGCGAGCTTGAGAGTCCCTGAACCTCCCCCCAAATCCAGCGCGGCGTACTGGAGGCCTTTCAACTCGAACGTCCCGTCGAAAGCCGGTTCCTGGAAGGTCCCCGCAACAAATCCTGCCGCGGAGATGCTTCCCGCTATGGGTACGCCGGACTCGGTCAGCCCCGGGATCTCGTTGAGTGACAGCCCCTCCAGCCTCAGGGCAAGCTTCATTGCGCGATCGCGGCGGGTGATATTCCCCTGGATGTGTGCCTCAGCGGATCCCCGGAGCAAAACCGCTTCCATGATATCCAGGCGATCCTGGTTGAGCCGGGCCCGGCAGCGTACACTGTCGAACTTCTCTTTGCCGAGGACAAGATCCGCAACCTCGAGCGTGCCGCGGCCTGTCCAAACAGCTCCGTCATAGGCGACTGCTCCCTCGAGGCTGAGTATGCCGGCAACGTCCGGGCTGAGGTCCAGGCCGAACTCCCTGAGAGAACTGATGGACAATCGTTTCACCGCACCCTGGAACGCGAGGTGGTAGCCTCCGCCCTCGGATTCCGGCCTTCTCAGCTCCAGGTCCCCGTCTATTGACTGTCCTGCGAGCTGTCCCTTGAGAGATTTCAACTCCAGCGCCTTACCGTCCCAGGAGGTTTCCGCAACCAGGCTGTCTGCACGATAGGATCTCCACCGCCCGTCCTGAACCGCGAGCCTCCCCGTGAACGTGGCGGAGGTCTCACGCGAGAGATGAACCATCCCGTCGACAGAGAAGGTGCCGGTTGATTCCATGATCTCCGGCTCTTCTCTGACCAGGCTCGCGATTTCGGAGGAGAGGGCCTGCAACAGACTCATGGGTTCGGCGATGCGGCTGGTAGCCATGTGAATGCGGAAGTCCGAGTCACCTGCACTCGACGCAGTCACTGTAGTGAATGGCGACTGAAGGCTGGCGTTCGAGATACTCCAGACCCCCTTTTCGTAGCTGATATCCGCAGTGCCATCGAGCGCCAGCCTCCTGCTGGGCCCCGGCTGGGTCAGTGGAAGACCATGTAGCCTGGTTGTCGCGTGGAACGAAAGGTCCCGCGAACCGTGGCGCCATGCGACGGTCGCGTCGGCATCGGCCGCATTCTCGAAGGCGATTTCCGGGAGCCTGAGAATGGCTGCGGCATCGCGGAGAGGCACGCCGGTGGCGGAAATCCGAGCCCGGTGAGGAGCGGGGTTCCGGCTCGCGAGCTGCAATACGCCATCGAATTTCACGCTGCCGCTTCCTATGCCGACCGCCACGTCGCGCAGCTGCAACACTTCGTCACGGATCTCGAACGCGCCGCGCAGGCCGGACAATCGGACCGAACGGTATTCCGCTTCCGCAGCCGTGAATTCGCCCGTCATCCGAAAACCTTCGTGGTCCCATTTGAGCCGGAGGTTAGCCTGGGCCGTCCCGCGGGCTTCGTTCAGCGCTTCGTCCGCGAGCGAAAGGTCCTGGCCCGCGAGGGGGCCGCGCATCTCGAGCGTCAGCACGGGCGACTCCCAGTCCCGCAGCGACCCCTCGCCGGTCAGAACACTCCCGTCGTGCCGGATGCGGATCGATTTGAACTCCAAGCCGCCAAGGCCCGCCCTCAGCTCCGAGTCCAGGTCGTACCAGATCTGGCGTCCGGCAAAGTCAAACCGGCCATTCCGATAGCCAAGCCTGACTTCGTAGTTATCCAGAGATCGAAGGTAAGTGATGTTGCACACCAGGTCTTCGAGGTCGACCGTAAAGGGGATGCGCCGGTTATTCACTTCGAGCGAGCCGTCCCTGACAACCGCCTTGCCGATCGCCAGATCCAAGGAACGCTTGAAGACCTTCAGAAAGGCGTCGGGCCGCCACGTGGAGGATCCTGCTCCGCTCACGAGCCAGATGTGCGGGCGCACCAGGACCAACTCCGAGATGTGCGGTTTCATCCGGATCAGGACCCCGAGGTGGAACCTGCCTGTCGCCTCATCCAGGCTGAGCCGGAAGGTCCCCTCTTTGCCCTGGCGCGGATTCATCGTGAAACCTCGCACCAGGAATTTCCGATTCAGGATGTCAATCCGGAGCTGCTCGAGGCCGACGTCCATACCGGTGGCGCCCTGCAAGCGATTAACGATCTCCGCTCGCGCAAGTGCCTGGAAGGCGTCGCTCTGCAGATACCAGACCAGCGAGCCCAGAGCGGCAATCAACGCCATCAGCAACACGACGCAAAGCCACCGGATCACTCTCCAGCGTATCTTCATCGCGCGGCCTCCTGCGGGATCAGGCGCTTCTCGTCGAAAAGCTCTATTTCCGAATGCTCGCGCAGGGTCTGGATCCAATCGTCCATCATCCGGCTCACCTTGTTGTCGATTAAAAGACCCTCGATCTGCCTGGATACCTCCTCCAGCGGAGGGATCCGGGAACCGGAAGCACGCAGCTTCGGTACCAGCTGCGTCCGGTAGTACTCCTCGATCTCGGCAGGTGTGGCGCTCACAAAGGGTCGAAAACGCAAGTCGATGAACCGCAGCATCGAGACCTGCAGCTCCAGGTAGGCTTCGATCTCCGGTTCCTGCAGCCCCAGGCCGCGCAGGACGTATGTGATGCCTCCGATCTCGGCGTAACCCTGCTTCAGTTCCTCGAGTCTCTGATCAGCACGGCTCTGGTCCTCGGGCTGGAGCGGAAAGTGCTCCAGTTCCTGCCGGAGGAGTTCCCGGTTGATCAGCTGTTCGATTTCTTCGGCGCGCGAGCCCGGCTGGGCCGTCCTGCCGAAGCCGACGAGGACGTTGAGATTTCTCGCCAGCCGCAGATCTCCTTCTGTGACAACCTTGCCGTTTACGGCCGCCAGAAGCCGGTCGATCTCCTCCGCCGCCCGGCTGACGCCCGGCATCTGCAGCAGGATGAAAACCGTCAGAGCGTGCCGAAGCTTATGCAAGATTCTCCCTCTTCAGAATAACGGCCCGATCGTAATGAACCATTGGTTTGGCTTGTAGCCGAAGCCCTTCAAGTAGTCCGGCAGATTCAGGTTATACCCGTAATCCAGTCGAAGGGGCCCGAGGGGCGTTTTCACCCTGATGCCCAGACCCGACGTGTGACTGAAGGCTGAGAGTCGTACGGTATTCACGGTTGCGAACACGTTTCCTGTGTCGTAGAACCAGGCCAGGCTGATCGGCTTGATCAGGGGGAAACGGAGCTCGAAATTCCCGACGACGAGCGCGTTGCCGCCCGTTGGCTGCCCCGTACCCGGATCGACAGGGCCGGCTGTGTCGGTCTTGAAACCGCGAAGGCTCGAGGCGCCGCCGGAGAAGTACCGCTCGCTGATCGGAATGCTGGTGTCCCGCCCGTAGGGCCATGCGAGCCCGACTCGAAGAGCCAAGACCATGCCTACTCCCGCCGGGAGCATCCGGTTGTAGCTGTTTTGCGAATAGAGAGAAATGAAGTTGTTGCTGCCGAGCCACCGCGGCGTGACGCCGAAACTCGTGGAGGTGAAGAACCCCTTCTCGGCATCCACATAGTTGTCCCTTGTATCATTGATATAGATGGCAGAAATGGTCGTGAGATTGCGCGGAGAGTCCTCCCTCGCAAGGATTGCAGACACCTCCAGATCATAGACGCGTACATTCCGGTAGTTTACGCGCAGCAGGCCCCAGCTGTGATTGTTGATCGGTTTGCTGAACTGATAGGAAGCAGCATACTTGGTCTGGTTGAAGCTTACTTCCTGCTGCTGGAGCGCGCTGAAGGAGAGGTAGGAGTTTACGGGGAGGAATTGCATCTGGGACTGCTGGAACGTGAGGATCGCCGCCTGCCCGATCATACTGGCGCGGAGACGCAGGTCCGCCCGCCTGGCACGCCCGAAAATATTGAGGTCGCTCAATTCGAGGATGCCGCGCACCTTCTCTTTCGTGTCGTAACCAAGCCCGTACCGGAGATTGAATCTCCGCGACTCGGTGACCCGTACCACCAGGTTCTGATGCGGTGCGGCGCTTTCCGGCACTTCCGGCGCGACCTGGACGTTGTCGAATACCCCCAGATCCGAAACTGCCTGCTGCGTCTTGAGCATTTTCGCCATGCTCATCGGGTCACCCTCGTTGAGGGCCACCTTTTCTTCGATCAGGTGTGTGCGTGTGCGATCGTTACCGAGCACGAGGATCTTATCCACACGCGTCGGCGTGCCCTCCCTGACCACGAACTCTACCGGATGAACGCGCGCAGCGCCGGGTTCGCCGAGCCTGTAGGTGACCCTTGCGCGGAGAAACCCGGCATCGTTGCAGGCGGCGAGGAGAACCAGGCGATCCTGCTCGGCGAGCATGGTCGAAAATGGCGCCCCGGGACGCAGCCTGATCTTCGACAGCAGGGACTCGCTGGCAAGCACATGGTTGCCGGTGACAGTGACCGGGCCGGTGAGCTCCAGGTTTCCCTCGGTGATCTCAAACGTGATGCCGAGCTTCCGGCCGTTTTCGAGCGGCTCCAGCAGAGGTATCACCTCCGCCTCCGAGTATCCCTTTGCATGGTAGAGGTTCTTCAGGGATTCCACGTCTGCGTCGAGGCGGCCGATACTGTAGACCGACTTCTGGAGGAACTCCTGAGCCTTGACCTGGATCGCCCCGCGAACGTCCGCCGTCGAGAGGGCGCTGTTACCGCGGAAATGAACATACGCCACGCTCACGCGCGGCCCGGCTGTGACCGTGTAGCGAATAACCAGAACGCCCGAGTCCTCCTTCTCCTCGTCGTACCTCACCTCTGCTTCCGAATAGCCGCGCTCCTCGAGATACTCCTTGAGATTCCTCCTCCCTTCCTCCAAGAGCTCAGGATCGAGGCCCTCTCCGGAAAGCACGGGCAGGAGCCGCGACCACTCGTTCTTCGGAACCTTGAAACCCTCGAGCGCGACACGGACCCTGCCGAAGTTCTTGAAGCTGAGCGTCAGCGCGACGCTGTTTTGAGCGCGATCGAAGATCTCGCCGATTTCGGGAGTCGCCGCAAGATACCCGCGTTCGACGAGGTACTTCTTCAGCCCCTCGAGGAGACCCGCCACCTTCCGATGACTGTATCCTTTCCCCTCCCGGAGCTTCAGCCTCTTGCGGATCGGAATGATCTCCGCATCCGGCACACCCTGTATCTCGAAAGATCCCAGCACCGCCTGCTCGCCGGTCTTCATCGCGAATACCGTATCGATCCGGAACGTCACACGGTTGACTTCGGTTCGAGTTTCGATGTGCGCAAGGTAGTAACCCCTTTCCTCGACCATGCGTGCAACGGCCTGTTGCGCCTCCTCGAGTTTCTCCAGAGTGTAACGGTCTCCCACGGGGAGCCGGAGGACCTCGGTGAGGGAGCGCCCCTCCAGATCGAGATCACCTTCGACCTCGAACTGGTTGAAGAAGTAGGCGTGACGCAGGAGGAAAGTGACACGGACGCCATCTTCAGCCCGCTCCGCCTCAACAACTATCGAGGCAAAGAGTTCGGTGCCGTATAGCGCCTGGATGGCATTCTTGACCCCGGTCCGGGTCAACCTGTCGCCCGGTTTCAGGCCGATCAGGCTGTCGTAGTCGGCGCGGTCCAGAGGCGCGTCCGCTGAATACTCCACGGAGCGGATCACGGCGCCGAACAGCGCAGCCTCAGTTGCGGCAGGCGTCTGAAACGATGCGGCGGGCTCGGGCAGGGGCATCAGCAGGAGGAATAATGCGCCGAAGGAGATCGGTACTAATTGCATGGACCTTCCGGACCACCCAGTCCCTCGATTACGGTTCGCGCATCAGAAAGGACGGTCACAGCATACCATACGCCGCCCGGGGCAGGCCCGGAGCGACTCGCATGCCGCGGTGGCAGGGCCCGGCTCTTCGTTTCCGGCGCCGGATCAGAGGAACATCCCAAGGAGGAACTCCGATACCAGAAAGAGCACAACCCCGAGAAACACTCCCACGGATACCTTGATGCCTTTCTCCTTGTTTACCTCCGGTATCAGGTCCGAAGCGGCGACGTACAGCGTGACTCCGGCACTGAAAGGCAACGCGGTCTGCACGAGCCCGTAGCTCCAGGCGATGCTCACGACCCCGGCAAGCGTGCTGATGCTGATCGCCGCCGCCGCACCGACGACGGCGGCGCCGCTTCGCCCCGAGGCGCGCATGATACTGGCAGCAGTGAATCCCTCCGGGATCTTGTGCAGGAAGATGGCGAGAAAGAGCAGGATGCCGAGTTGCATCGACACCCAGAACCCGGCGGCGATCAGCGCGCCGTCGAAAAACGCGTGCAACGCCAGGCCCGCAAGCGCCGACCACGCGGCGCGTGCACCGAAGATCTCTTCCGCGTGCGTCTCCTCCCCGAAGTGAAAGTGGGAGGCGATGGTGTGCTCCACCAGGTGGACAAACAGATACCCGCCGAGGATCGCCGGTCCGGCCAGCTTGCTGAGCGCGAGGCTCCTGGGAATGACCTCCAGGATCGCCGCCGCCAGCATGAAGCCCGCACCCAGCGAGATGAAGGTGTTCAGGGCGGTGTGCCGGAAGCGCGGCTGCGAGGAAACGATCCAGCCGCCGCAGATATTCGCCAGCGAAGCCGTCAGGCCGAGCAGTATCAGGATCGGCAGTCTTCCTTCCATGAGTCCCGCCCATGCGGCGGAGCGACCGGGCCTGGGCCCGAGCGTCCGCCCGCATCATCAGACGTTGAACCGGAAAAGTATGACATCACCTTCCTGGATGACGTAGTCCTTGCCCTCGAGCCTGAGGACACCCTTGCTCCTTGCAGCAGCGTAGGACCCCGCCTCGATCATCTGCTCGTAGGCAACGACTTCGGCCTTGATGAAACCGCGCTCGAAGTCGGTGTGGATCGCCCCCGCGGCCTGCACGGCCGTTGAGTTTCTCGGTACAGACCAGGCCCTCGCTTCAGGTTCGCCGACCGTGTAGAAGGAAATGAGCCCGAGCAAAGCGTAAGATTCGTGAATGATCCGCGTCAAGCCGCTTTCCGACAGTCCGAGGTCAGACATGAATGCCGCCGCATCGTCATCGGGCAGCGACTCGATTTCCGCCTCTATCTTGCCGCAAACCGCCGTGACCGCAGACCGGTGCTCCGAAACAAACCGGGCCAGCCCGCAGCGCTCCACGACGTGCGGGATCCGGGCCGCGTCTGCGTCACCCAGGTTGATCACATGGAGGATGGGTTTTGCCGACAGGAAAGTGAAGCCCCGGATCCGTTTTTCCTCTTCAGGCGTGAGGGTCAGCTCGCGCAAGGGCTTCTCGCTCTCCAGCAGTGCTTTGAAACGTTCGAGAACACTGTTCTCCGTCTCGAGTTCCGCCGACCGGGCTTTCTTGAGGTCCTTCGCCAGCCGCTCCAGCCGCTTCTCGACGATAGCCAGGTCCGAGAACATCATCTCGAGCTCGAACAAGGCTATGTCCCGGGCCGGGTCGATCGATCCCTCGGAATGCGGCACGGCGGGATCTTCGAAGGCCCGCACGACATGCAGGAGAGCCTCGACGTTCTTCAGGTTCGTGAGATAGGCACCCATCTCCTTCGGCTGCCCCTCGAGAGCGGCCTTGCCTTCACCTCGCGCCAGTCCGGGCAAGTCAACGTATTCGACTGTCGCATGCGTTTTCCGCTCGGGCTGGAACACATCTGCCAAACGGTCCAGTTTCGAATCCGGAACATGAGCCGCTCCGATGTGAGCTTCGGCCCTCGCTCCCCAGGCAGAAGTCTCCACATGTCCGTGCGTGAGCAGATTGAAAATGGTGGTCTTCCCTACCAGCGGAAGCCCTACGATTCCGACCCGCATGCCGCTTTTCCCTCCCCCGAGCCGAATCATCCTACCGCAGAGTAGTACAGGGCAAGGAGAAAAACCGTAACTCCATGTGCGCACAGCACGTCAGGGACAACCAGAAATAGTTGCAAGATTGTCTTGACAGGCTGTTTTGATGGTCCTATTCTCAGCGCGTGGTCGAAAGTGGTCCAAAGTGGAGCATGAGGGCCACAATTACCACGCTTGAATCCCTTTTTTTGGCGTTTCCAGTTAGTCATCAGTTTTGAAGCAGGTCGCGTATGTTGTGGGGAAGTTATCCCGCGAAGATCGATGAGAAATTCCGCCTGAAAATACCGGCCAAGTTCCGCCGCGACCTCCCGGACACAGATGACAATACCTTCTTCGTGACGAGCGACGACGGAAGGTGTGCTCAGATCTACCCGATCCCGGTATGGGAGAGAATCGCCCAGAAGTTTCAGGAACCGCCGAGGATGGACCCGGCCAAGATCAAGCTGCAGAAATTCACGAGTTTCTACGGCATCCTGGCTCAAATGGATCCGCAGGGAAGGATCCTCATCCCCCAGGCTCTCAGGGAAGATGCGCAGATTTTCGGCGATGTCATCGTCATCGCGAAGAACGATCATCTCGAGGTGTGGAACAACGAGATCATCCGCACGAGCCTGAAAGAGGATCCGCTCACCGACACCGACCGGGAACGACTGGCAGAGCAGGGCTTCTGATGGCTTGCGTGTGCAAGGCAGGTGAAACCAGGCTGATTTGGCGGACAGAGACGATGCCCGACTCGTTCAATAACCCGGGTGCGGATCACACGCCTGTCCTGCTGCGCGAGGCAATGGAACTCCTCCACTGCGCCCCGGGCGGCAGGTACGTGGATGCCACGCTGGGGTTAGGCGGCCATGCGGAGGCCATTCTCGAGCGCATCCAGCCCGACGGGTTCCTGCTCGGCCTGGACCGCGATGAGGAATCGCTTGGGATCGCGCGGGCAAGGCTGGCGCAGCATGCCGGGATGTTCCGGTTACTGCACGAGAACTTCAAGAATCTGCCGCTGGTGTTGAACAACACCGGCATCACGCCCGTGGACGGCATCCTGGTGGATCTTGGAATTTCCTCGTTCCAGCTGCTTTCCCCGGCGCGCGGCTTCAGCTTTCAATCGGATGCCATGCTCGACATGAGAATGGACAAGAGCCAGCGCCTTACCGCAGCGGATCTCATCAACAGCCTCCCGGAGGGTCAACTGTCCCAGATCATCCAGCGCTACGGCGAGGAGCGATACGCGCGCCGCATCGCAAGAACCATAGTGGCCGAGAGGACCAAGGGTGCCGTTACCCGCTGTTCGCAGTTGGCTGAGCTGGTACGACGGTCGGTTCCCGCGCATCGGATGCCCGCCACTCACCCTGCAACACGCACGTTTCAGGCGTTGAGGATCGCGGTCAACCAGGAACTGGACGGCCTGGATGAGTTCATCACCGCTTCGGTTTCGTTTCTGCGGCCTGGAGGCCGGTTCGTCGTGATCTCGTTCCATTCCCTGGAGGACCGGATCGTGAAACGGGCATTTCGCGCCCTTGCGGGACAGTGTGTCTGTGACCGGCCGTCCGAACTGTGCACGTGTTCGAGGCAGCCTCTGGCGAGACTCGTTACTCACCGGGCGATCAGGCCCGGCGAGACGGAGGTCGAACTGAATCCGCGTTCCCGCAGCGCCCGACTGCGTTGCGTGGAGCGCCTCGAGGTCGCCGGGCATGAGTCACTCGTGCCCGAAACCATCGAAAGGTAGGAACCCGGAACCCTGCTCGTGCCTGAAATTCTCCTGCAGGCTCCGGGGCTTCGCTTCAGTGGAATGCAGCGCTTCTGGAGGTTGAAATGATGGATTGGGCGGGCGGTACCGAAAGCAGGAACTACGCCATCAGGAGAGAGATCGACACGCGGCATCTGCTGGATCTCCTCCTCATTAGTCTTTCGCTCGGGTTGATCGCAGGCGTCTTCCTCTTCCATTCCTGGGTTCACGCGGCAATGGTGGAGACAGGGTACAAAGCGCAGAATCTCCTGGCAGAAGAAAAGGCCCTGCTGAACGACCAGGCGAAGCTGACCCTGGAAGAGCAGACGCTGCTGAGCCCGGACCGCATCGACCTCGTCGCCCAGGCCGACCTGGGCATGAAGCCGCCCCGTCCCAGCCAGTTGTTGACGCCGGTCTTGCACGACATCGAGCAGACTCAAACGACGACGCTCGCGCTGGCCAACGCACCGGGCGTCAATGCCGGGGTCAGGAAGTCTCAATCCGCGTTTTGAGAATGCCCCTGGCCGTCGAAGAGGCTCGGGGCTCCCGCTCCCGGCAGATGCCGGTCAGCGTTGGGCGGATGCCGGTCGGACTGCAGGGGGAAAGACCCGGCCGAAAGTCCTGAACTGGTTCGTAACCTGGGAGTTACAAACCAGCGTCTGCTGCAACCTTTCGCGGTTCTAAAATGTCCGAAAGTACAAGGAAACCTCATCCGGCCAGGGTCGTGACCGTGATCCTGGTGGTAGTGCTCTGGCTCGCCGCCATCGCATCGCGGCTGGTGCAGCTGCAGGTGTTCCAGCACGACGAGTTCCACCGCTTGAGCGCTCAGCGTCAGCAGATAAACCGCCCGATCCCGGCCCCGCGAGGTATCATTTATGACTGCCGCATGAACGAGCTTGCCCGCAACGTGCCTTCCAGCACCGCCATCGCTGAGCCCGGCAGGATCCGCGACGTCAATGCCGCTGCCGGAAATCTCGCAGGGATCCTCGGCCTGGAGCCGGCGGAGCTTCGGACACGGATGGCAGATCCCAAGAAGAAGGCATACCTGGTCCTGAAACGCCGAATTGACCCGGAAGCGGAGAACCGGATTGCCGAGCTCAAATTGGATGGCGTCTGGCTGGAAGAGGGCAGCATGCGCGTGTATCCGGACCGCGAGCTCGCTTGCCATGCGCTGGGTTTTGTGAACATGAACGGCGACGGCGGAGCCGGTCTGGAGCTGCAATACGACAAGGAACTCAAAGGAGTCGATGGGCTTGCTTCCTACGACGTCGACGCCAACCGGCGCTCGTTCCGCGGGGAGGTCCTGAAACCACCGGTGCAGGGCCATTCATTCGTGCTCAGCCTCGACCGCGACGTCCAGTACATCGCCGAAAGGGAACTGGCGGCTGCCGTGGACGAATACAGGGCTGCCGCCGGGACAGCGATCGTGATGGAGACCGATACCGGCAGGATACTCGCCCTGGCGAACCAGCCTGCATTCAACTGCAACACCTACAACTCCGCCGAGGCGAACCTCTGGCGGAACCGGGCCGTTTCCGACATGTTCGAGCCGGGATCTACCTTCAAGGTCGTCGTGGCCACCTACGCTCTCGAAGAACATCTGACCCGTCCGGACGAGCTCATTGACTGTCAGATGGGATCCATCCGGATCGGCGGGCACATCTTCCATGATGTCCATCCTTACGGCCTGCTGACCTTCGTCCAGGTCCTGGAGAAATCCTCCAACATCGGTGCGACAAAGCTGGGAATGCGTCTGGGCCAGGAGAGATTGCACGCCGCGCTCCTCAAGTTCGGATTCGGCGCCAAAACAGGAGTCGACCTCCCGGCCGAGATCTTCGGGTTGGTTCGGAACTGGGAATCCTGGTCTGCCCTGTCGATCGGCGCCATCTCCTTTGGACAGGAGGTGGGCGTCACCTCCATGCAGATGGTCACCGCCATCAACGTGATCGCCAGCGGCGGATACCGTGTCTGGCCGCATCTCGTCGACCGCGTCATCGATTCCAGCGGCGACCTGGTTCGCGTCTCCGAACCCGTGAAGACCAGGATCGTGGCTCCGGAAACGGCGGAGGCGGTCAATTCGGCCTTTGAAGGTGTCGTGCTGCGCGGGACTGCAAAGGGAGCAGGGCTCGAGGGGTATCGCGCCGCAGGGAAGACCGGCACGGCGCAGAAAATCGTTAACGGCCAGTATTCCACCGAGAAATATCTGTCCTCGTTCATCGGGTACGCACCCCTCCCCGACCCCAGGATCACGATCCTGGTTCAGATCGACGAACCCAGGGGTGCCATCTACGGGGGAAAGGTCGCGGCGCCGGTGTTTCAGAAGATTGCCCAGCAGGTGTTGGTACACTTGAGGGTCCCTCCCGACCGGACCCTGCCGATGCCGAAGCCCGACCCGCTCCGGCTCGCTTCCGACAACAAGGATTTCGTCCCCGGCGCTACCCCCGTTCCGCCCATAACCGATGCAGCGGCAGACGCGGGAACCGGAGCCGACCAGGGCGCAATCGTGGTTCGGGTGGCTGAGCAATCTCTCGAGATGCCGGATTTCCTCGGCATGCCCAAGCGCAGGGTGATAGACGGCTGCCAGGCGCTCGGAATCCGCTTGCAGTCGTTCGGATCAGGGATTGCTGTCCAGCAGTTTCCCGCTGCCGGGGCGCTGATCTCCGCCGGTGAAACATGCAAAGTGACCTTTGCCCGGGGGGGTATCGCAAGGCTGCAGCGGAGTGCGATTGGTGCCGGCAGTCAGATGGCCCAGTCGGCTCAGGGTGTAAACCGGCCGGCGAGTCATCCATAGGAAGGTTTGACCGTGCTTCTCGAGACACTGCTGGCCAGAGTACCGGAGGCGAAGCTCCAGGGCGACCCGCGAGCGCGGATCACAGGAATCGCCTACGACTCGAGGAGGGTGAAACCCGGCGACCTGTTCGTCGCGATCAGGGGGCAGAAGACGAACGGTGCTCTGTTCATCCGCGAGGCGATTGCGCGCGGCGCATCCGTGGCGGCCTCGGACGGGACAGCCGAAGACGCGAGCGGGATTCCGTTCTTGAGGGTTACCGACGCCCGGCTCTTTCTCGCCCGGGCGGCCGCTGCGTTCTGGGGCGACCCGGCACGAGAACTGAAGCTTGTGGGAGTTACGGGTACCAACGGCAAGACAACGACGATCCACCTGGTGGATGCGATGCTGCGAGCGGAAGGCCTGAAGACATGCATGGCCGGGACACTCGGTATGCAGATCGGCGACCGCCGGTTCCCGAGTGACCGGACGACGCCGGAGTCTGTGGATCTCATCTCCTTTCTGCGCGAAGCGGTCTCGTACGGCTGCACGCACGGTTCGCTCGAGGTTTCGTCTCACGCCCTGGTTCTCAAACGCGTTTACGGCATGAAGTTCGCCACCGGGGTGTTCACCAACCTGACTCCGGACCATCTGGATTTTCATGGGGACATGGAATCCTACTTCCGCGCGAAAAGCCTGCTTTTCTCCGCCGCCGGCGCGAACGGGGTCGAAGCTGCCGTCCTCAACGCGGACGATCCCTCCTCCCACAGGCTCGAGGCCCTGCTCCCCTTCCCTCCACTCAGGTACGGCTTCTCCGGCTCGAACGAGATTCACATCCTGGAGAGCCAGGCGCGGATCGACGGCACGGATATCAGGCTGGCCACGCCAGCCGGTGAACTCAGCGTGCGAACGAAGCTCCCGGGCCGCCCGAACATCTACAACATGATGGCGGCGACGGGCGCCGCGCTGACACTCGGCTTGGGGGTCGAGGCGATCGTACGGGCGCTCGAAACAGTCCGCGGGGTTCCCGGCCGCATGGAACTGGTGGAGGCAGGCCAGGGTTTCGCGGTGATCGTCGATTACGCGCACACCCCGGATGCCCTCGAGAAACTGCTCGAGGCCGTGGGACGCCTCCCCCATGGGCGGGTAATAACGGTATTCGGCTGCGGCGGTGACCGGGATCGCACCAAGCGGCCGGTGATGGGAAGGATAGCGGTTCGCATGAGCGATCATGTGATCGTCACTTCCGACAATCCCCGCACGGAGGATCCGCTGGCGATCATCGAGGAGATACGCGCCGGGCTGATTGAGGGGCCGGCAACATACGAATTGACGCCCGACCGGCGCGAAGCCATCGGGCGGGCGGTTGCCATGGCCCGCAACGACGACGTGGTTGTCATCGCCGGCAAGGGCCACGAGACATACCAGGTTGCGGGGAAAGAAAAGGTTCCATTTGATGACCGTGCCGTGGCACGGGATTGGATACTCGGGCCGAAGGCAGCTGAAAGGGCAGGAAAAAGCGGTGAGCTTCGTCGGTAATCTTGCGATGCAGGTTTGCGGCGGTACGGGCCTGAGGGCGGCAGGCGCCGCGTTGGTGGATCTGGTTATGTCTAACATAAACGCAGCTCAGGTCGCGTCCTGCACGGGTGGCGTGCTCGTTTCGGGATCAGGGACGGTGGCGGTCTCGGGCGTTTCGATTGATTCGCGCACACTCAAGCAGGGTGATCTCTTTTTCGCCATCCGTGGCCCCAGGAACGACGGCCACCGCTACGTGGCCGACGTGCTCGCGCGCGGCGCGGCGGGCGCGGTAGTCGCGGCGGATTACGGAGTGCCTCCGGACTTCCCTGCTGACCGGGTGCTGCTGCGTGTCGCCGATACCCACCAGGCGCTCAAGGCCCTGGCGGCGCACTTGCGCGCACGGTGGCAGGGGAGCCTGGTTGCGATCACCGGCAGCATGGGCAAGACCACGACGAAGGAGTTCTCGGCCCACGTCCTGCAGACCGGCTTCACGGTCTATCGTTCGCCGGGCAACTACAACAACCTCTTCGGGCTGCCGCTCGCGCTGTGCGGGCTCAGCAGCGACGACCAGGTCGGGATCTTCGAGATGGGAATGAGCGCTCCCGGCGAGATCACAGAAATGTGCCGGCTCGCGCATCCGGCCGTCGGGGTGATCACCAACGTCGCCCCCGTGCACCTGGAGTTCTTCTCCGGCATAGAAGAAATCGCCCACGCCAAGGCGGAGCTGGCTGCAGGACTCGTGGCCGGCGGCACGCTCATCTACAACCTGGATGATCCGCTGGTGGCATCAATCGGAGCCTCCTACCGTGGCCGCAAGATCGGCTTCGGGCTTGCGGGAACTTCAGACGTGCGCGTCGGCGACATCGAACTCGCCGGCCTCCGCGAAACCCGGTTCAACCTTACTGCCTCAGGCAGGACGCGCCCGGCTTCCGTGCCTTTCGCCGGGCGGCACTACGTCATGAATGCCGTGGCCGCCGTCGCGCTGGGCGTGCACTTCGGGATTGACCTCGACCAGATCATCGCGAGCCTGCGGTACCTGCGCCAGAACCCGATGCGGGGGCAGGCCATGGTATTTGAAGACGGGTTCACGGTGATAGATGATTCATACAACTCGAACCCGCACGCTCTCGAGCTCATGATCGAGACCCTGGTCGGCCTGCCGTGCTCCGGCCGGCGCATACTGGTGGCCGGCGAGATGCTGGAGCTCGGGCAGGAAGCGAACCGCCTCCATTACGAATGCGGGAGCTCCGCTGCCCGTCGCGGTGTCGACATCCTGGTGGCGGTCCGCGGTACGGCACGCGAAATTGTCAGGGGCGCCCTCGAGTCCGGCATGTCCCCCGGCAGCGCCTACTTCTTCACCGAGGTGGACCCCGCGACGGACTTCATCACCCGGGCTGTCAAGCCGGGCGACCTGGTGCTCGTCAAGGGATCACGCGGGACGCAACTGGATCGGATGATCAGGGCCTTGAAGGCCTCGTACGCGGAGCGGACGAACTGATGCTCTACGAGCTACTCTACTCTCTGCACACATACTTCACCCCGCTCCGCGTGTTCCGGTATGTCACGTTCCGGACGGCAACGGCGGGCATAACCGCGATGCTGATATGCCTGGTGCTTGGCCCCTGGCTCATCAGGCGGCTGCGGGAATTTCAGATCGGTCAGCAGATTCGCGAGGATGGTCCGTCTTCCCATCTCAACAAGGCCGGGACGCCCACCATGGGCGGCTTGTTGATTCTCATCGGGATCCTGGTCCCGACGCTGCTCTGGAGCAACCTGGCCAATCTCTACGTCTGGATCGCCGTGCTGGCAACCCTGTGCTTCGCGGTGGTGGGGTTTCTCGACGACTACGCGAAGATATCGCGCAGGCGGTCTCTCGGCATGACCGCCCGCATGAAGCTGCTCTACCAGACTCTGATCGCGCTGGGCGTGTGCATCGCGCTCCATTACCTTTCGATGCAGGGCCTCTACAGCAACAACCTGAGCATCCCTTTCTTCAAGGACTTCACACCCGGCCTTGCAGTCTGGTACCCGCTGGGGCTGCCGATCGCGCTGCCCCTCGCACTGCTGGTGATCTTCATGATCGTAGGCTCTTCCAACGCGGTAAACCTCACCGACGGGCTCGACGGGCTCGCCGCCGGGTGCGTGATCGTCGCAGCATCGGCGTTGACCGTCCTCTGCTATGTCAGCGCGCACGTGAGGTTCGCGGAGTATCTGGACCTGTTCAAGAACAGCTACGCGTCGGAGCTGACCATCTTCTGCGGGTCGATGGTGGGAGCGACGATGGGCTTCCTTTGGTACAACGCCCACCCAGCGCAGGTTTTCATGGGGGATGTCGGGTCCCTTTCGCTCGGAGGTGCGATCGGGACGGTCGCGGTGCTGATCAAGCAGGAGTTCCTGCTGCCGATGATCGGCGGAGTATTCGTGCTCGAGGCGCTCTCGGTCATCCTGCAGGTCGCGTCGTTCAAGTTGACCGGGAAGCGGATCTTCAGGATGGCGCCTCTGCACCATCACTTTGAGCTCATGGGCTGGACCGAAAGCCAGGTCGTGATCCGCTTCTGGCTGATGGCGACCGTCTTTGCGCTGTTCAGCCTCTCGACCTTGAAGCTGCGCTAACAGATTATGACGGAAAAAGACTATAGGGGGAAAAAGGTGCTGGTCGTGGGAGCCGCCCGGAGCGGCATCGCTGCGGCGGAATTCCTGCTCGCCCAGGGCGCAACCGTTGTCCTCACCGACAGCAGGCGGCCGGAAGAACTGCCTCCATCAATCGGCCAGTTGCGTGGAGGCAATTCCGGCAGCCGCCTCTTGCTGGAACTCGGCGGCCATCGGGCTGCCAGTTTTCAGGAGTGCGACCTGGTAGTGACCAGCCCGGGGGTTCCCCTTTCACTCGAATTCTTCGCCGGGAGCCGTTCGGCAGGAATCCCGATCATCGCGGAAGTCGAGCTGGCATACCGCCACATCAAAGGCCGGATCCTCGGGATAACCGGATCCAACGGCAAGACGACAACCACCGTGCTTGTCGCCGAAATGCTGCGCGCCGGCGGCCTGCGGGGGCACGCGGCCGGGAACGTCGGAGTCCCCCTCATCGGCTTCGTCGCCGACTCGAGCATTGAGGATCTCTACGCCACCGAGCTTTCGAGTTTTCAGCTTGAGAGCATCGACCGTTTCCGTCCTGCGGTAGCAACGATGCTGAACCTTACTCCGGACCACCTCGATCGCTACGCCGGGTTTGAAGAATACGCGGCTGCGAAGCGCCGGATCTTCATGAACCAGGAGCCCGGTGATTTCGCGGTTCTGAATCTTGACGACCCTCTGGTTGCCGCCATCGCCGAAGACCTGGCTTCGACCGCCGTTTTCTTCAGCCGTCATGCCAAACCACGGAGGGGCACCTACGTCGATTCCGGGCGCGTCCTCCATCGGGATGGTGATTCCGAGAAGGAACTCTTTCTCGTGGACGACATTACACTCAGGGGTGAACACAACCTGGAAAACGTGCTCGCAGCGGCGACAGTATCCCTGTTGGCGGGCGTGCAGCCGGAAGGCTTGCGCACTGCCGTAAAGCGTTTCAAGGGAGTTGAGCACCGGCTCGAGTGGGTGGCGGAAATCGACGGCGTCCGGTATTTCAACGATTCAAAGGCGACCAACGTGGACGCCGCGGTCAAGGCCATCAGGTCGTTTCCCGGCGGCATCCACCTTATTGCCGGCGGGCGGGACAAGGGCGCGGACTTCTCGGTGCTCAGGGACCTGGTGCGGGACCGCGTCAAGGAACTGGTGCTTATCGGGGAGGCAGCGGAAAAGATCGAGCGCGCGCTCACCGGCCACACGGGTATCAGGCGAGCCTCCAGCCTCGAGGAGGCAGTCGGCATCTGCAGGCAGCGTGCGCTGCCCGGCGAGATCGTCCTCCTGGCGCCTGCATGCGCCAGCTACGACATGTTTGAAAACTACGAACACCGGGGCCGGGTCTTCAAGAAGTCCGTCCTGGCACTGGCTCAGGGGAGCTGAACGGGGAGCAAGATGGCTTACAGGCCCACCAGCGACAGGATATTGTTCATCACGGCGACTTTGCTCACGGTCTTCGGGCTCGTCATGGTCTACAGCGCTTCGTCCACGATCGCCGCCTCGAAGTTTGGCGCCTCCTCCCACTTCTTTGTGCGTCAGCTTGCTTTTGCCGTCGCAGGCTACGTGCTGATGATCGCCCTAATGAGAATGGACTACCGGGTTTGGGAGAGACGGCAAAAGGCGCTCTGGTGGCTGCTTGCGGTGTGTTTCGGCATGTTGGTTCTCGTCTTCTCGCAACCGACGGTAAACGGCGCTCACCGCTGGTTTCGTTACGGACCGCTCTCCTTCCAGCCGTCGGAGATTGCGAAACTCGCCCTCCTGATCTTTCTCGCTTCCTATCTGAAGAAACACGAATCCGAAATCAACGATCTGCGAGCAGGACTGCTTCCCTGCCTTGCCCTGGTGGGCCTGTTTGCCGGTGTAATCGCAATCGAGCCCGATCTCGGCCAGGCGGTTTGCGTCCTGGCAATCACGGTCCTGCTTCTCTTCGTCGCCGGCCTGAGCTGGGTCTATATCACCGGGGCGGCTCTGCTCTCGATCCCGGTCTTCTATTTCGGAGTCGTGTGCGTCCCTTACCGGTGGGAACGCGTCAAGGTTTTCCTGAACCCCTTTCACGATCCGCTGGGCGCCGGATGGAATGTTTCGCAATCGCTGACCGCAGTCGCCAACGGCGGGATCCTGGGGCTCGGCCTCGGTGACAGCAGGCAGAAGATGTTCTTCCTGCCCGAGGCACACAGCGACTTCATTTTCGCGGTCATTTCTGAGGAACTCGGGCTGCTTGGCGCCGGCTTTGTGCTGGTGCTCTTCCTGATCTTCTTCTACCGTGGCCTGAAGATCACGTTCCGCGCGCCCGACAGCTTCGGATTCTATCTCGGCATGGGAATCACCCTGCTGGTTGTGTTACAGGCGCTGGTCAATATCTCGATGGCGCTGTCACTGATGCCTGCGAAGGGGATCGCCCTGCCTTTTGTCAGCCAGGGCGGGAGCTCGCTGCTGCTCAATCTCATGGCGACCGGCATCCTGTTGAATATCGCGCAGTACGGAGAGGAGCACTCACGAGTAGTGCGTCGATTATGATCGTTCGCGCTTCGACGGAGGGTATCGGCCCGGCCGTCATACATCATTCGCGAACCGGGGACAGGCAGTGAGGATCGTATTCGCAGGAGGGGGCACGGGAGGACATGTATATCTCGGAATCTCCCTCGCTCGCGAACTGTTACGAAGAGACCCGGAGCACGAGGTGCTATTCATCGGCACGGAGCGCGGCCTGGAAACAAAGATCGTGCCGGGCGAAGGATTCAGGCTCGAGTACATCACATCACGGGGCTTGAAGAGAGTGGGTGCCTTGGACCTCATCCGTAATCTGCTGCTGGTTCCGGGCAGCCTTCTGCAGTCCAGGAGGCTGCTGGCGGGCTTCGCTCCGCGTATTGTCGTAGGTGTCGGCGGCTATTCATCCGGTCCCGTCGTCCTTGCGGCATGGTGGGCCGGAATCGCGACGTTGATCGTCGAACCCAACGCGTACCCGGGACTGACCAACCGCTGGCTGGCCCGCGTCGTCGACCACGCGGCCGTGGCCATGCCTGAAGCGGCCGGGAGTTTCCGCGGGAGGGCATCCGTCACGGGCATCCCGGTGCGCAGGGAGTTTCTGGCGATCCCTCGCCGGCAGCGGAACGGTGCGGGCTTCGAGGTGCTTGTTTACGGCGGAAGCCAGGGCAGCCACGCCTTGAACTCCATCGTGTGCGCTGCGCTTGGAGACCTGAAACGACTCAGCCCGCGGTTGCACCTGACACACCAGACCGGGGAGCGGGAATTCGAGACGGTCCGGTCGGCTTACGAGGATGCGGGCATCAAGGCCGACATCCGCGCGTTTCTGCCGCGAATCTACCAGGAGTTTGCAGGCGCCGACCTGATCATCGCACGGGCCGGAGCGGGGACCGTCGCAGAAATCACCGCCGCGGGCAGAGCAGCGATACTGGTTCCCTTCCCCGGCGCTGCGGATGACCATCAGACGAGGAACGCACAGGCGCTGGAGCGGGCAGGCGCCGCGCGGATGGTGTGCGAGTCCGAGTGGAAGCCGGGGCAGCTGGCAGCCGAGATCAGCCGCTTCATGGAACATCCCGGGGAGCTGACCCGGATGGAGGATGCGAGCAGGAGGCTGGCAAAGCCTGACGCTGCCGCGCAGATAGCCGACCTCATCGAGTCGCTGGCGGCGAAGAGCAGGCAGCCGGAGAATCGCATTTCGAGTCACTGACATGTTCAGGAAAGTACAGAGGATCCATTTCGTCGGCATCGGGGGCATCGGCATGAGCGGCATCGCCGAGCTTCTCCTGAACCTCGGATATAGTGTGTCGGGTTCGGACATCAGGCGGAGCGCCGTCACGGATCGGTTGTCGGAGTTGGGCGGGCGGATTCATATCGGGCACGCGGCGGACAACGTCTCCCTGGCAAACGTCGTGGTCGTCTCCTCCGCGGTCCGGCAGGACAACGTCGAGCTGATGGAGGCAAAGAGGCGCCAGATACCGGTTATCCCACGCGGCGAGATGCTCGCCGAACTGATGCGGCTCAAGTACAGCATTGCCATCGCGGGCGCGCACGGGAAGACCAGTACCACTTCGATGGTCGCCACCGTGCTTGTGCACGCAGGCTACGATCCGACCGCGGTCATCGGGGGCAGGCTCAACACGCTGGGAAGCAACGCCAAGCTCGGCAGCGGCGAATTCATCGTGGCGGAAGCCGACGAGAGTGACGGCTCCTTCCTGAAGCTGAACCCCACGATCGCAATCGTGACGAACATCGATCGCGAGCACCTCGACCACTATGGGGATTTCTCGGCCGTCCAGGATGCGTTTGTTGCCTTCATCAACAAGGTTCCTTTCTACGGTGCGGCCATACTTTGTCTCGACGATTCCAATGTCCAGGCCGTCATACCACGCATCGAGCGGCGCATCATCACCTACGGCACCAGCGGTCAGGCCGACCTGGTGGCAGCGAAGGTGCAGATTGCGGGTTTCGGATCGAGCTACGAGGTGCGTTCCCAGGCGGGCGCGCTGGGGTCCATCCACCTGCAGGTTCCGGGGCAGCACAGCGTCATGAACTCTCTCGCCGCGGTGGCAGCGGGTCTCGAGCTCGACATCCCCTTCGCCACTATTGCGGAAGCTCTCCGGTCGTTTCAGAACGCCGATCGGAGGTTCCAGATCAAGGGCGAGACGCGCGGCATCCTTGTGGTGGATGACTACGGCCACCATCCGGCGGAGATCATCGCCACGTTGAGCGCCGCGAGGAATTCCTGTGACCGGCGGATCATAGCGGTCTTCCAGCCCCACCGGTTCACCAGGACCGCCTCGCTGGAGGAAGATTTCGCCCGCGCGTTTTACCACGCCGACGTCTTGATCGTGCTCCCGATTTACGCGGCCGGTGAAGATCCGATCCCGGGCATCACCGCCGAGAGGCTGGTCGCCCTGATCGAGAAGTTCGGGCACCGCGACGTCAGCTACGTGCAGGATTTCGCAGCCGCGGAGCAAATGCTCGCTGAGAGGCTGGCACCGCGAGATCTCCTTATCACGCTGGGGGCCGGAGACGTCTGGAAGGTTGGAGAAAGAGTCCTCGCGACGGAGCGCCAAAAAGCTGCTGCATCCGGGATCGGGGCAACGGAAGCTTGAGGAAAGGCGACTATGGAAATCCACACCAGGCATGAAGAGCGGGAGGAAAAGCAGCCTGCCCCTGAGAAGGCCCGCTATCTGCGCAGGAAGCCGGTGCAGAAGGTCAGGCGCACTCACTGGGCCGGCCGAATTCTGATGCGAGGCCTCAAGATGCTGGCCGCGGTTGCTGCCGTCGCCCTGGCCCTTGCGGTCACAGCGACCGTGTTCTCCGATGCCATTTCCTCGGGAGGTTTTTCCCTGAGGACTGTGACGATCACCGGCGCCCGGCACGCGGACACCGCAGGGCTGGAGGCGATCATCCGCAAGGATTTCCCTGTGAATGTCTTGAAAATGGACCTTCACCAGGTGCGTGACCGCCTGGAGCTTGAGGCCTGGGTCGAGAGGGCCGAGGTCAGGCGCGTTCTGCCCTCGGAGCTGGTGATCCAGATCCGGGAACGCATTCCCGAGGTGATCTTCGAACTGAACGGGGAGTTGATGCTGGCCGATCGGACGGGGATCCTCCTGGACCGTTACGACTCGAAGTACGGCAAGCTCGACATGCCGGTGTTCAAAGGACTCTCGGGAGAAGATCCGGCGGGTTACCGCGCCCACCAGAAGGAGAATGCGGTCCGCATCGTGCTCGGACAGAAGATGCTCCGGGAGTTGGAGGCCGGATCTCCTGCTTTCGTGCGCAACATCTCGGAGGTCGATCTTTCCGACCCGGCCGACGTGAAGTTGCTCCTCGTCGACGACACCGCCGAGATACTTCTCGGCGATCGCGACTTTCTGAAGCGATTCCAGAGACTCATGTCGAACCTGGCACAGTACAGGGAGCTGCAGGCCCAATACCAGGAGATAGCCTCGGTGGACCTGCGATACGAAGGACAGATCATCTATCGGCCCCGGGCGGCCCAGGGTGACCAGGTCGCGGAGGTTCCGGAAACCAGGCAATAAGCGCGGCCGCGGCCCGGGCTGCCGGACCGCAAGCCGCCGTTGATCGAACGGATGGCAATCGTGAGCAGGAAGGAAGACATAGTCTGTGGGCTGGACATTGGCAGCACGAAGATATGCATGCTGATCTCCCGCGTCAGGGAGGACGGCAACCTGGAGATCCTCGGCACCGGGTATGCGGAGTCCGCCGGCCTGAAGCGCGGCATGGTCACGGATCTGGAACAGGCGGCCGCCTCGGTGCGCAGAGCCGCGGCAGAGGCTGAGGCCAAATCCGGGATCTCGGCCGACTGGGTCACCGTCGGTCTGTCAGGCGAGGGCGTGCAGAGTTTCAACTGCCACGGCGCAATCGAGATCGAAGGGCAGAACCACGAGGTCACGCGGGATGACATGATTCAGGTCATCAGGGCCGCGCAGTCCATCCCTGCGCCCGAGAACCGCGAGGTCATCCACGTGCTCCCCCAGGAGTTTTTCCTGGATAACTGGGGAGACATTACGAACCCGGTGGGGCTGACCGGTAAAAGACTGGATGTCGACGTGCACGTGGTGACCTGCGACAGCGCGTTGCTGCAGAACCTCGTCAACGCGGTCAACCGGGCGGAGATGCGTGTCAACCGCGTCATCCTCCAGAATCTTGCGAGCGCCGAGGCGGTCCTCACCCGCGAAGAACGCGAAATGGGCGCGAGCGTTGTCGACATCGGGGGCAGCACCACCGATCTGGCGACATTTTCGCGGAAGAACCTTCGCTCCACTTCGGTGTTGGCGGTCGGCGGTCTGCACTTCACGCGCGACCTCGCCATCGGGCTTCGCACGCCGATCGAGGAGGCCGAGCGTCTCAAGAAAGAGATCGGCACGCTCGACCTGGAAACGATCGCTGAGGACGAAACGATCACGGTGCCGGGGATCGGGACGCGCACCGCGCGCCCGATGCCTCGGAAGCTCGCCTGCAAGATCCTGGTGGAGCGGGCAGTCGAATTCCTGGAGCTGATAAAGGAGAAGCTGGCGGAGGCCGGAGACTGCGACCAGCCCCTGGGAGGAGTGGTTCTCACGGGCGGCGGCAGCCTTCTGGGCGGGCTGGCGGAACTCGCGGAACGGGTCCTGGAGGTTCCGGTGAGGCCCGGACTCCCGCTGGGAGTGCATGGTCTTACTGAGGAGCTGATGCACCCGGTCTATGCCACCGCAGTCGGGCTTGCGCTCCTCAGCGCGCATAAGGAAGGCGACCCTGTCCGGTATTCCGGCAAAGCAGGATCGCCGTCAGGTTTGATTCAAAGGGTTTTGTCGTGGGTTGAAAGCTAGAGAACAGAGACAGGAGGATCGGATGCAGATCGGGAAACTTCAGTTCAGTGAAGTCGCACCGCGATTCACTTTTGAGGAGGATCACCAGGTACCGGCCAAGATCAAGGTCGTCGGAATCGGCGGCGCGGGCGGTAACGCCGTCAATCGAATGATTCAGGGCAAGATCGTGGGTGTCGAATTCATCGCCGCGAACACCGACCTGCAGGCGTTGCGGAACTCCGCGGCGCCCGTCAAACTGCAGATCGGTGCGAAGCTGACCAACGGGCTCGGCTGCGGCGCAGTTCCCGAACGGGGACGCCAGGCCGCTCTCGAGGACACGGAGCGCATCATCGAGCTTCTCGACGGCGCCGACATGGTCTTCGTGACGTGCGGCATGGGTGGAGGCACGGGTACCGGTGCCGCCCCGATCGTCGCGAGCCTGGCCACCGAGTTGAACGCCCTGACCGTAGGGGTCGTAACCAAGCCGTTCAACTTCGAGGGCAAGAAGCGCCAGCTGCACGCGGATGAAGGGATCCGGGAACTGAAGGAGGTTGTGGACACGCTGATCACGATTCCAAACGAGCGACTCCTCCATGCCATGGGCGCGGAGGCCCTGCTCGAGGATTCTTTCCGGTACGCGGACGATGTGCTCTGCCAGGCCGTCCAGGGGATATCCGACATCATCACCATGCCCGGGATCGTCAACGTGGACTTCGCCGACGTGAAGACCATCATGGCGGGGAAAGGCATGGCGCTGATGGGAACCGGGATCGCGGAAGGGCAGAACCGGGCCGTAGAGGCCGCTCAGCGCGCCATCTCCAGCCCGCTGCTGGAGGAGTCTTCGATCCGGGCAGCGAAGGGGGTCCTGATAAACATCACGGCGTCCCGAAGCAGCCTCCGCCTCCACGAGGTCGATGCTGCTGCCAGGATTATCGAAGAGGTTGCGGGGCCTGAGGACACGATCTTCGGTGCGGTCTACGATGAAACCATGGGAGAGCGCATCAAGATCACCGTCATCGCGACCGGCTTCAATACCGCACCGGGGGAGCGGACCAAGAGCGCAAGCGAACTCGGCCGGGGCGCAGGCAACGTGATCCCGCTGACGGTCTCCCCCGACGCGGCATACCGCGCCTATGGGCACGAAGGCGAGCGCCGCGCTGAAAGGGCACCCGATAATCGGGTCGGGGTGCTCAAGGACGATCTCGACGAACCGGCCTTCAGGCGTCGCCGCGCCGACTGATGCATTCTCATCTCGGAGGCGCGGAGATCACGGAGCCGATCAGGCAGGACCTGCTCCACGATCTTCGCGCCTCTGAGGCCAGAGCCGCACTTCACTGCGCCCATGCACGCGAGCGCTCGACAGCACGGAGCCACTGCTCATAGATGCGCTCGCGCTCCGTTTCCCTCATCTCCGGTGTGAATCGCCTCTCGATCCGGTGGTTCCTCAGGATTTCCTCCCTCCCCGTCCAGAAGCCGGTCGCCATACCCGCCAGGTAGGCTGCGCCAAGTGCCGTGGTCTCTGAAACAGCCGGGCGTTCAACCGCTACGCCAAGGACATCGGCCTGGAACTGGCACAGGAAATCGTTCACAGCCGCGCCCCCGTCCACTCGAAGCACATCCAGGGTGATCCCGGAATCACGCCTCATTGTCTCGAGGACATCCCGCGTCTGAAATGCTATGGCTTCGAGCGCCGCCCGCGCGATCTCGGCCCGGCCGGTGCCTCGGGTCAAACCGACAATCACGCCCCGCGCATACGAGTCCCAGTAGGGCGCTCCCAGGCCTACGAAGGCCGGCACAAAATAGACGCCGCCCGAGTCCGGGATGGAACGCGCGAGTTGCCCGGTCTCCGCGGCGTCCCTGATCACCCCGAGTTCGTCCCGGAGCCACTGGACTGCCGCGCCCGCAACGAAGACACTTCCTTCGAGCGCATAGTCGACCTTGCCGTCGATGCTCCACGCGATGGTCGTCAGGAGGTTCTTCGAAGGGACGGCGCGGGATCCGGTGTTCATGAGCATGAAACACCCTGTGCCGTAGGTGTTCTTAGCCTGCCCCAACTGCAGAGCCGTCTGCCCGAACAGCGCCGCCTGCTGGTCCCCTGCGATGCCGGCAATCGGGATGCTCCTGCCGAAAATGCCGGGCTCGGTTTCGCCAACCACGCCGCTCGATGCAACCGGCTTCGGAAGCATCGAGGCGGGGATTCCGAAGATCTCCCGGATCTCCTTGTCCCAGTCCAGGCGGTGGATATCGAACAACAGCGTTCTGGAGGCATTGGAATAGTCCGTCACGTGGACGCGTCCGCCCGTCAGGCAGTAGACGAGCCAGGAGTCGACGGTCCCGAAACGCACCTCTCCCCTTTCGGCCCGAGCCCTCAGCCCGGGGACATTCTCCAGCATCCACTCCGCCTTGGTAGCGCTGAAGTAAGCATCGGTCACCAGGCCGGTCCGTTCCCTGAGAAGCGTCTCGAGCCCGCGGTTCTTCAGATCCGAGCAGCGCTCCGCCGTACGTCGGCACTGCCAAACGATCGCGTTGAAGGCCGGCTTTCCGGTCACGGCGTCCCAGACAACAGTGGTCTCCCGCTGGTTGGTGATGCCTATGGAATCTATCTCTTCTGCCGCCACCCCGGAATCCGCCAGTACCGCGCGCGCGGCCTCGAGTTGACTGGACCAGATCTCTTCCGGATCATGCTCAACCCAGCCCGGCCGCGGGTAGATCTGGCGGAAATCACGCCCCGCGTTGGCGAAAATCTTCCCTTCTCGATCAAAGAGAAATGCCTTTGAACTCGAAGTGCCCTGATCCAATGCGAGTATGTACCTTTTCGGTTTCATGCCGCTCATCCGTCCCGACTTCTGAGTTCTGAGTTCTGCATTCTGAATTCTGTCTTTTTCAATGAATCGTAGGTCCCTTCTTCTTGTCCTGCTCGATCTTGCGGCGGACATCACCGTAGTAAACCTCGAACTGACGCTTCAGCTTCTCACGGCGCTGGTTCTGTCTGTACATCACGTAGCGGCCGAGCCAGTCGGGGCCGCGGAGCATCACGTATCCCACAAGCATGCCTCCGAGATGTGCGACATGCGCAACGCCGGGTTCGCCTCCCGTCACGGAAGACAGGAAGGCAATCGCCCCCATGATCAGGACCATCCACTTGACTTTGATCGGCAGGAGAAGGTTGAGGTAGATAATCCGGTTTGGGTAGAGCAGCCCGTAAGCCAGTAAAATGCCATAGATCGCTCCTGAGGCGCCGACGATAGCGATTGAGCTTTCGGGGCCAACGATCCAGGAGCAGACGCCTGCCCCGATGCCGGTAACGAGGTAGTACCTCAGGAAGCGCGCTGCGCCCCAGTATCGTTCCAGTTCGTTGCCGAACATGTAGAGGGTCAGCATGTTGAATAGGATGTGGAAGACACCCCCGTGGAGGAACATATAGGTGATGAACTGCCAGAGGGTGAGTTCGTTGGTCACGCGCCAGGGAATGAGGGCGAAGGCCACGAAGATCGCTCTGATCCCGGCAGCCTGCGCGATGATCTGAACGAGGAAAACCGCGACGTTTGTAATGATGATGATCTTTACGGTTTTGGCCGCAGGCCCGCCGAAAAGCCGACTGACGCCCGAGTAGTATCCCATGGCGGTATCGTAGGGAAATCGAGCGTCATTTGCAATGAGTCGGTCCGCGCCGGCGGCGCGGACACTTGCGCGCTTCGGCGAAGTGCGCCCACTGCGGTTCTTTCCGTGTGATAGAATCCTCCGCTGTCTGTTGAATCCTCCTGAAGGAGATGCCATGAGACAAAGCGGGCGCAGTCCGGAGACGATGAGACCATTCGCAGCCCAGATCGATTATCTCAAGCATGCCGAAGGATCAGTGCTGGTCAGCATCGGTGACACACGGGTCGTGTGCACGTGCAGCGTCGAGGACAAGGTGCCCCCGTTTCTGATCAACAAGAATCAGGGCTGGGTTACCGCAGAATACGGGATGCTGCCGCGGTCGACGTCGACACGCTCGCAGCGGGAAGCAGCCCGCGGGAAACAGAGCGGGCGCACGCAGGAGATTCAGCGACTGATTGGACGTTGCCTGCGCAGCGTGGTCAACCTGTCGCTTCTCGGTTCCCGGAGCTTGATCGTTGACTGTGACGTTATTCAGGCCGACGGCGGGACACGCACGGCATCCGTCACCGGAGGTTTCGTGTCGCTCGCCCTCGCCGTGAGCAACCTGATGGGCCGCCGACTCCTGGAGTTCTCCCCCCTGCTCGATTTCGTCGCGGCCACGAGCGTGGGCATGATGGGCGAGACGCCCTGCCTCGACCTCGACTATGCGGAGGACTCGCAGGCGGCGGTGGATATGAACCTGGTGATGACAGGCAAGGGACGCTTCATCGAGATCCAGGGGACGGCGGAAAGGGCGCCCTTTTCCGACGACCAGCTCCAGAAACTGCTGGCGCTTGGCGCGCAAGGCATCCGCGAACTGGTCCGCCACCAGAGGGACGCTCTGGAGGGCCGTGTCGACCTGAAGCGGCTGTTTCCAGTCGCTTGAGCGGCACCATGACCGCGATCGTTGCCGCGACCCGCAATAAGGGGAAACTGAGAGAGTTCAGGTCTCTCCTGGCCGCGACGGGTTGGGAGGTGCTGGGGCTGGCGGACGTGGGGATATCGGCGGATGCCGAAGAGACGGGCTCCACTTTCTCAGAAAACGCTCGACAGAAGTCCCTGGCCTACTCGCGCGAGACGACCCTGCCCGTTCTCGCAGATGACTCCGGTTTGGAGGTACATGCTCTCGGTGGCCGGCCGGGAATCCATTCCGCCCGGTATGCCGGCGACGGGGCCAGCGATGCGGAGCGCATCGCGAAGCTGCTTGCGGAACTCAGGGATTCCCCGGGCGGGCGCGAGGCGAGGTTCGTCTGTGCGCTGGCCCTCGCGCGTCGAGGGCGGCTCATTCTCGAGGCCGAGGGCGAGTGCCGCGGTGTGATCACCGACGCTCCCCGCGGCACGCAGGGATTCGGCTATGATCCTGTGTTTCTGTTCCCGGAGCTTGGGCGGACCTGTGCGGAGCTGAGCGAAGCGGAGAAGAATCGCGTCAGTCATCGCGCGGCTGCCGTCACCGCACTCTTGCAGCTTCTGGCAGGCGGAGTTGAATTAGGCTAGAATTTCTCCACTCACGAGTCGGGGCATAGCGCAGCCTGGTAGCGCGCCTGCCTTGGGCGCAGGAGGTCTCCAGTTCAAATCTGGATGCCCCGACCAATCCCTTCAATGACTTACAGCCGCTCAGGCTGGGCCTGGTCCGATTGGCTCCTGGCGACGGTCGCGGCCTTCATCTCCCGATGGCGAGAGGCTTGCCTCCGTTGTCAAAGAAGCTGAGTGTCGTCTTTGATGCCCCGCCCGCGCTGAGCAGGATAAACTCAGTCACGAATCCGCCCCCATCCGCAATCTGCGGAAATACGACCGGCGAGGGCGCGACCTGCCTGGCATCCGCCATCGGGAATGCGGTCATGAGAAAATCGTTGCGTTCATTGTTCAGCGAGCGAAGCGTCAGAGCCGCAAACGGCGTTGCCGATGTGATGTCGAGTACGCCCGTGAAACCGCCAGGCAACCCTGCGATGAACTGCGTGGCAAATCTCGCGCTGTGACAGTTACCAGGCAGCCGGAGCGGGCCCTGGCTGGTCCCCACCGGAGTGACACCGTCGGTTTGGTATGCCTTTATCGCGATATCGGCGTTCGTGCCTGTCGGGTTGGCAATCGCCAGGCCGGTGTCATGCCCCCGCGACAAATCCACGTACGCCCGTGCATGCGTTGTGGAAACTGCCGGAGGGATCCCGGATTCGCCCACCAGGATCCCTCCACTGCTGAAGCTGAAGACTCCTGCCCCGACCGGCGTTGAGGTCCCGGCGTCAGGCGTCAACAGCACCCATCCGGCCTTGGCCGATACCGGGAACCCGTCCGTCTGGAAGCGGAAGGCACCGGCCCAGGGGATCGAATATCTGAATGACGAATCGGTGGTTCCCCCAAGTTGATTAACCAGCAGAGGGACGCCATGGTCGTCGAAGATCTGAAGCCTTCCCATCTCGACAGTGCCGGACGAGTTGAGCAGAACCAGCGCTGTAATGTATCCCCCGCCGTCGACAAACTGGGGAAAGTAGATCGGGTCCGTCCCGGGAGTCTGCGTGAGGTCCGCTATCGGCGTCGTGGTTAAGACTGCCTCGTGTCTCTGATTGATGGTCTCGCGCAGCGCAACGACCGAAAAGGGCTGGTCGCTCAGGATTTCGAGTGATCCGAATCCGGTACTGGTCGAAAAGTCCGGCGGCACATCGAAGCCGGGCGCAACCTCCTTCAACTGGTCGATGAATTTGGCGAAGTGAGCGCCCGCAGCAAGAGTCCCTTGGCCGCGTGAGATGCGGGTGCCCATGACATCACGCAGGGTGTAGATGATGTCGGCGGTCTGGGAGCCGCAATTCACGATGGCGATCCCCGTGTCGATTTCGATCTTGCCGGCATCAACGCGACCGGGGACTGCCGGGATACCTGAACGGTAGTCGATGAAGAGCCGGGCATGCTTTGTGGGCGGAGAGGCCGGAACACCCGCTTCACTTACGGTAACCCCGTTCTGCCCGTAACTGAACACCGCCGTGCCGTAGGGAGCTGCGCCCGACTCTACGGCGACTCTTGCATACCCGGCCTGAGTGGCTTCATTGCTGCCTTGCGTCCGAGCATCCGCCACGCCGCCCTTTACCAGATCAATATCGATGGAGGATGTCGGCGGCGGGGCCTTGGTGAACGTCCAAGTCTTAGCTGCGACGGGCTCGCCCTCGAGGTAGAGGCTAACCGTGAATGTATCGCCGTCCACCTCGACCGACATGAAGCCGTTCGCCTGATCCTCACAGTAGTCCGTCGCTCCCTTCAGCCGGCTTGTATCGCAGTGGTAAAGCGGAGCTCCGGCGGCGCCCACGACGAATTCCTCCCACGGATGCGTTACACCGGGAACGTGCGATGAGTCGGCATGAACATAGGCCATGACATGCTCATGCCCGTGGAACGTCGCGCTGATGCTGGCGTGTTTGTTCATGACGTCGATGAGGCTGGCCGGCGGCGTCGAGCTGTGACCGTCAACGTAGTAGATCGGGCCATGATCCAAAATGAAAGTGTGGGTGACTCCGCGGGCTTCTGCAGCTGCGATGTCCGAGTCGAGCCAGTCAATCTGGCCGCTCGTCATCGTGGATATGTCGCCGCCAGGCATGTCAATGCCGACGATATGCGAATTGGCGTAATCAAAGGAGTAGGTGCGCACAGGTCCATCGGTCGGGTAGAAGTTGAAACTTGCTCCCCCGATTGCCGCGACCACCGCATCCCGTCCAACAAAGTAACTGTCCCAGCGTCCCGCGTCGCCATCGTGATTGCCACGAAACGGAAACGTAATCCTGGACATGCCGTTGTTGGCAGAGCCACCGTTGAGCGCATATTCCCAACCGCCTGTACCGCCGGAGGCGCAGGCGCTGGTGAAACTGCTGCACAGGTCGCCCGCAAATATGGTGAAGGCCGGTGCGGGCATTAGCCCTTGCGCCTGAATGGAGAGAGAGGACAGGGCCATGGAGTTCACAGTTCCGGAAGCGCCGCCTCGAGAATCACCCCAGGCCACAAAAGTAAACGGAGTAGATGCGCCTGCGGCATTTGAAGTGACCGCTCGCCCCGACATCGACAGGGCACACAACAAGAATCCCCTGACCAATGTCAGCGATTTCCCGACTTTCCGATTCATTCCTGTACCTCGTTTTGATGCAATACCCGTAGCCCACCCACGGCAGGGGCAGGCTCCTGCTGGAGTAATCGTTGTCCAGACACCCGCTTCTCCCTCTCACAAGACAGCGGGAAATTGAACCGACGGCGCGGGGCAACGAATCGCGTGGCTGCGTGGCCCGCCGCCCCACGTTGGCAGAGCAGCACTTTATGATGTCAGATCAATTGCGCCCAGGCAACAGCTCAGGCGGCTGCGATTGCGGCGCCTGGATTGGTCGAAAAACCCCTCATGGCACTTGAGCGGACCGAATAAAATGGGGCCGGCGCCGGTATTCAGGTGGGAGCTAAATGCGATTTCAGGTGGACGCATCTTCAGCCGCGGATTGTTGCCGATCGCGGGGAGGCCCAAGATGATCTGCAAGAAGTGCGATCGAGAGTATCCCTCGGAGTATTACTTCAAAGCACCAGGTGTTTGTGCAGAGTGCTTCGACGCAATGAATCCCGAGGAGAGGCAAGCGCTACAAAGGCCGTCCGGTATGCACCGGATGACGACTACCGCATTTACCCTCGACGGGTATCAGATCGTGGAGAACCTCGGAGTAGTCCGCGGCATCACGGTGCGATCCCGCTCCATCTTCGGCACCATAGGCGCCTCCCTGCAGACACTCGTGGGGGGGAACATCACGCTCTTTTCCGAACTGTGCGAACGTACCCGGGCAGAGGCTTTTGAAATGATGCTTCGCCACGCGGCGGAAATGGGGGCGAATGCAGTCGTCGGCGTTCGCTACGACGCGACCGAAGTGATGGATACGGTGTCTGAGGTGCTGTGCTACGGGACAGCGGTGGTCGTACAGCCGCAAAACGCACCGCGGCAGTCGTAAGCACCTCGCAACAGGCGGACCGTCGGGGGCCGGGTGGGTGCGCTTCACCGAAGCGCGCAGTTGTCCGCCGCGGCGCGGCGGACCGCTCTCCTACCCCCGATCCCTAAGGAAAAACCTTGCCCGGATTCAGGATGGAGTTGGGATCAAACACGCTCCGGATCTGCCGTTGTATCGCCAGCTGGGCCTCGTCGATGGCCATTGGAAGGTACTTCCGGCGTGTGGCGCCGATTCCATGCTCGCCGGTAAGAGTCCCGCCGAGCGATAGGGCAAGCCCGTAAATCCGCTCCTGGACAGGCGGCACCGTTGCGGCCCAGAGGTCGAGTGCCATGTCATCCTTCAAGATGTTGACGTGCACATTCCCGTCACCCGCGTGCCCGAAACTCACGATCCGCACGGAATGCTGGCGGGCCAGGTCTTTGATCCCGGCCAGAAGGGCAGGGATATTCGCGCGGGGCACCACGACGTCTTCCATGTGATTGATCGGGCTCTCGTGTTTGAGCGATTCGATGATCTTGCGCCGGAATTCCCACAGCCGGTCGCGGGTAGCCCTGTCCTGGGCCACGAGCCCATCCTGGGCACCGTGTTTCAGGCACAGGTCGCTCACGACTTCATAATCCGAATCGACGGCTTCCTGGACGTTGCCGTCGAGCTGGATCAGAAGATGGGCCGCTGCATCATGGAAAGGCGCTTCCCTGCCCAGCAGCCTTTCCACGGCGAGGATGCTGTCCCGTTCCATGAACTCGATCGTGGTCGGAAGTATGCGGTGGGCAATGATGTCGGAAACCGTGTCCGCGGCGGCCTGAAAATCTTCGAAAGGCACGAGCAGGTCGATCTGGACCTTCGGCAGCGGGATCAGTCGCAGGATGATCCTGGTGACGACGGCCAGGGTGCCTTCCGAGCCTATCAACAGCTGAATGAGGTTGTAGCCGGTGACATTCTTGACCAGTTTTCCACCGGCCTGAATAATATCCCCCGAGGGCAGCACCGCCTCCAGGCCGCACACGTAATCCTTGGTGATGCCGTACTTCACGGCGCGCGGCCCCCCTGCCCCTTCGGCGACGTTCCCGCCGATGGTGCAGGAGTCGAGGCTGGCCGGATCGGGAGGATAGAAGAGCCCTTCCGCCTCGACTGCCCGATGGATGTTTCCCGTTATGACACCGGGCTCGACGGTGACCATCAGGTTCTTCTTATCGATCTCCAGGATGCGGTCCATCTTTTCCAGTGAGAGAACGATGCCGCCCAGCACGGGTACGGCACCGCCACTCAGGCCATAGCCTGCCCCCCGCGGTGTCACAGGGATCTGTTCCTTCTGAGCCAGCCTGAAGATCTCCGCTACCTGTTCGGAGGTCGTCGCGCGCACCACCACTTCCGGGATGGCATGCAGGCCAACCACCTCGTCATGAGTGTAGGGCTCCACAGCCTCGTCCTCGACCAGAACGCGATGGTCGCCCACGATTTGGCGCAGCGCCGCGATGATTCTCCCGTCCACTTTCCCGTACCGTCTGGTTTCCACTCGCACCTCCGCACCCTGCCCGAGAATAACAGAAACCAGGGGGGACAGTCACCAGTGTCCCCGCCGGGCAACCCGGGCCAGACCGACCAGTAACACTTCGAACTGAGGATACCTGCGGACTGACGGGATAGAGTCAGGGGGCCAAGTCGTCGGAATTCGGTTGCCTGAAAGACCGGGCAGAAGCACCCACACTACCGCAGGCGCAGGATGTCTCCGACAGCCCGCAGGTCTCTTGCTGGAGGCGGACTACTTCTTATCGCGCTCCTTCCAGATGTCTCCGGTGCGGGCTGTCACGGCAGGCATCGCGGGCAGCTGAGCACTCGGCACCGGTTCGTACCAGAATGTTGCGGCCGACCAATCGTCCCGGGTTTCGTGCAATCCGTCCTTCCAGGCGATCTGCTGGATCGTGATGCGGGCCTCCGTGCGCCACGTGATCGGGTCCGGCAGGTGCCAGCGGTACATCGAGACGAAGGTCTGGCCGTCCATCAAGTCATTGTCCTGGTTCAGACTGCACCCGTTGTAGAGGAACGGGGTCTGCTGCATGCCCCAGGAGAGGCCGACGTAGTCCTCACTCCCGGTTCCGACAATCGTCGGGAATTCATGGTCCCCGTCCATGTACACTTTGATCTCGCCTTCGCCCCACCACTGATCGGGATGCAGGTTGCGTACGCCGATGACCGATCCGATGAATCTACCCTTCTGTTTGCGGAGCGGAAGGAGTTCGAAATCCCGCTTCTCTGTCGTCGGATTCTCCCGCCTGAAGAGTACGTGCAGCCGGCCGACGTCGAGAGGGTGCTTGTCCCCCAGCGTGTACGTGATCTGGTAGAAGAACGGGGTCGCTTTGTTATCCTCGTTCGTGAAGGTCATGCGGACACGCTTCACGAAGGGCATGGGGAGCCAGATGTTCATCCCCGCGCTCGGCCCCACCGAGTGCACGGCCGATTGGTAGGGCATCACCTTGCCGTGGGCGGTTCCGAAGAAGTCGCCGAGCGGGCACTCGATGCTCGGATGTTCCTGCCCGTCGTAGTATGCGCGTACCACGAAGCTTCGCAGTGCAGCCGGGTCATGCAGGGTAGTCACCCAGATGTGACGGATCGTCCCGGGCCCCTCGATGTCGCACATCTGGACCGTCTGCCCGGGCTCGACCGTTCTCGAAGGGCTCCCTTTTCGGCCGGGTCCCAGGTTGCTCGCCTCTTTTCCTCCCGCACTCGGCGCGCCGGTTGGGTTTTCGAATGAGATGGATCTCGTGGCGAGCCCCAAGTCGAGTCGATACGGCTCGTGGATGAGGTCGGATCTCTGAGCCCTGACCGGCGGCGTCAACAGAATGAAGAGTGCCGCCAGCGCGGCAAGCACAGCGGGAGTTCTCAGATGCCCGGATTTCTGGTTCATGGCTCGCTCCTCTCTTTATGTCGTGTTGAATCAGTCATCCATTACTTCCGGTCCGAATACACCGCCGGGACGTTTTCCGGCGGGACGTCGGGCTGGGTATGGGGGTCGGACCGGCGTAAGTTGTTTAAATTCACCAGAATGATCTTGCCACGAAGGGTTGAAATGGGCCTTACAACGGTTTTTGGAGCCCGCATTAGCTTCCTGGACGATCATGCTGCCGGCCCGAAGCACGCGGATTAACCCACAAGTGTCAGCCTCGCCGCAGCCTGGAATGCGCGGAGAACCTATCAATGACGGCCTTGAAGAGAAAGCTCTCTGGGCTCTTGGATTGGGAAAACGGGGGTGAAAATCGAGCCTAAGGGCATTTCCAGGCCCTCATTTTAGTTTAATTATAGGCGTTAAAAAGAGTTGCGCTGGTCCGACCCCGAGTCAATGCCACGGGTACTCGAAGACATACTTCCCGGATCCGATCTTCACGGTGACTGCCCCTTCCGCGTCGGTTATGTCCGCAATTCCGTTGCCGGCCGCAATCGGTCGTCCACTCTCACGAAGCTGGTCTCTCCGGGCTCCCGGCAGCAGCACCGTGGCCTTGCTGTTGGGCGGCACCTCGACGGCAAGCGTGAAATGCCCGTTGGCTATCTTCCAGTCGGACAACGCCGGCCCGTAGACCGTGTCAATCGCAGCCATCGCATGCTCCAGGCCTCCGCCGGGATGCGGCTGGATCAGGACATGCCTGTAGCCCGGCTGCTGCGGATCGATTTCGATCCCGGCGACTGCCTTGTACAACCACTCGCCGATGGCACCGTAAGCATAGTGGTTGAACGAGTTCATCCCCTTGTCCTGGAAGGTCCCGTCCGGCTTTTGCCCGTCCCAACGTTCCCAGATCGTCGTTGCCCCCTGGGTGATCGGGTAGAGCCACGACGGATACTCCTTCCGGTTCAGCAGCAGAAATGCTTCATCCCAGTAGCCGTAGTCCGCGAGCACCTGGCACAGCAGCGGCGTGCCGAGGAACCCGGTGGTCAGATGACCGAATGAACGGACATTTTCGGCGAGGCGCCGGGCCGCACTTGCCCGCAACTGTTCGGGGAGAATATCGAAACCGAGCGCCAGCGCGTAGGCCGTCTGAGTATTGGAGGCCAGGCGCCCGTTCGGAGTCACAAATTCATCCAGAAACACCTTCTTGATCCTGGCCAGCAGATCCGCATACCTGGCCGCATCGTCGGACTTACCCAGGACCGCGGCCGTGCGTTGAAGCAGGTCGGTCGAATGCGCAAAGTAGGCTTGGCAGACCAGATCCTTGTCCGTCGTGGCTCCGGGGTAATCCGAGCGGGTCGTGGCGAAGGCAAGCCAGTCGCCAAACGTGAAATCGGTGTCCCAGATCAGCTTTGTGCCGGCACGACGAGCCATGAAGTCAACCCACGCCTTCATGCTCGGGTACTGCCGCTCGAGAACGCGCGTGTCTCCATACACCAGGTATACCGTCCACGGCACGACGACTGCAGCATCGGCCCAGCCTGCCGAGCCGGCACTTTCATTCGGGCTCTTGCGATCGAGCACATTCGGAATGACGTGGGGGACTGCCCCGCTGGCCTTCTGATCCGCGGCGAGGTCCTTCAGCCACTTGGTGTAGAAGCCGGCCACGTCGAAATTGAACGAAGCCGTGCGCGCGAACGCCTGCGCGTCGCCCGTCCAGCCGAGTCGTTCGTCACGCTGCGGGCAGTCCGTTGGGACATCCAGGAAGTTCCCCTTCTGCCCCCACACAATATTGTGCTGCAACTGGTTCAAGAGAGCGTTCGAGGACTCGAACCTTCCCGTCGGGCGGATGTCCGAGTGGATGACCACCCCGGTCAGGTTTTCCAGCGTCAGCTCGCCGGGGAAACCGTCCACCGCCACATACCGGAACCCGTGAAACGTGAAGTGCGGCTCGAAAACCTCGGCATCCCCGCCGCGCAGGATGTACGTGTCCGTCTGCCTGGCGGAGCGCAGGTTCTCCGTGTAGAAATTGCCCGCTCTATCCAGGACCTCTGCGTGACGGAGCGTCACTTCGGTTCCGGCAGGCCCCTTCACATTCAGCCGGATCCAGCCGACCATGTTCTGTCCCATGTCTACGACTGTGTCGCCGGCGGGGGTGCGGAGTATTTTGACCGGTTTGACCTCCTCGATCTTCCGGACCGGCGGGCCTTCCGGTGCGATCAGGGCCAGCCGGGGATTCTCCACAACGCGGACCGGGTGCCAGCTCTGATCCGCAAACCCGGCGCTGCTCCAACCCGGCATTTCGAGCCGCGCGTCGTAGGTTTCGCCGTTGTATATGTCGGACGCCAGGATCGGGCCCGTCGATGATTTCCAGGTCCCATCCGAGGTCACTACGGCGGCCCGCCCATCGGTGTAGGTTATCTGGATCTGCATCAGGAGAGCGGCCTTATCCCCATAAGTGTTGCGCTGCCCGTCGAAGGCAAGGTTCCCCCTGTACCAGCCGTCGCCAAGCGTTACGCCAACGACGTTCTTCCCTGTCTTCAGATCCCCGGTGATGTCGTAGGTCTGGTACTGCAGGCGGGTATCGTACGCGGTCCAGCCGGGCGTGAAAACCTGGTCACCGACTCGCCGCCCGTTCAACTCCATCTCATACAGGCCCAGGCAGGTGACGTAGGCGCGAGCAGAACGCACGGGCGCGGCAAGGTCGAATTCCTTGCGCAGAACAATGGCCGGGCCCGATTTGTGCGTGTCCTCTTCGATCTCCGCCTGTATCCAGCGTGCCTGCCAGTCTGCCGGTCTGAGAAGACCCGTCTCCCAGAACGCAGCCTCGCTCCATTGGGAGGGTTCATCACTCCCCGTCCAGACACGCACCTGCCAGTAGTAGCGCCTGTCACTCTGCAAGGCCGGCCCATGGTAAGGCACGAGGTGCGAATCGCCGGACGCAGTCCTTCCGCTGTCCCAAACCGGCGATTTCGACAACGCATCGGCGCTCTCAGCAACTCGGATCTGATATGAACTCTGCGCCACCCCCCGGTCGCCCGAGGCCAGTTGCCAGCTGAGCCTGGGCTGCAGGGTGTCGATGCCCACGGGGTTTACCTTGTACTCGCACCTGAGGTTGACGACAGCCGCCTGTGCTGCAAACGAAGCTGCGGCGCAGGCAAGGACCGTAACGAGGATCGAAGAAAAGACGGCGGCAAAAAGTGACTGACGCATGGATTCTCCTCCGCTTATCGCGACGGCCGGCATTATAAACCACAAAGGACGAGGATTGTTGTTCGCCGGCGAATCAATACCAGGCGCGCTTGTGGTACTCTCGTCTTCAAGGGGGACGGGCCATGGCCAAACGGACTACTCGCAGAATTTTCCTGAATTCGGCGGTTGCGGCGACGACTGCGTTGACATTGAGGAAGAGTGCCTCAGCGGCGAGAAACAAACGTGACACGATGCTGTCGCTGCTGGACACGGGCGCGCGTCAGAACTACATTCCTGCCGCGTTCTTCATCCACTTTGACGCGGCCTTCCGCTTCGGCCAACCTGCCGTCGACAAGCACCTCGAGTTCTTCCGTTACACGGGCATGGATTTCGTCAAGATCCAGTACGAACGGACCTTCCCTCAGATCCCGGACATCAAACGGCCCGAGGACTGGAAGAAGATGCCGTCGTACAAACTGGATTTCTATGCGCCGCAACTGGAGGCGGTGAAAGGGCTCGTGAAGGCCGCCGGGAAGGAGGCGCTCGTCCTGGTTACCCTCTACTCGCCCTACATGTGCGCGGGTCACACAGCGGGGGATGCGGTGGTGAACGCACATCTCCAGGAGGACCCGGAGCCGGTCAGGAAGGGGCTCGAGATCATCACCGACAGCCTGATGCTTTTCGTCAAGGAATGCATCCGTTCGGGGGTGGATGGCTTCTACGCTTCGACACAAGGAGGGGAGGCCGACACCTTCCGTGATCCGAGCGTGTTCAGCAACTACGTGAAGCCCTTCGACCTCGTCCTCATGAACGAAATGAAGCGGTCGTGCCGCTTCAACATCCTTCACGTCTGTGACTACAACGCGCCCTATTCGGACCTGGAACCGTTCTTCGAATATCCGGGTCATGTGGTGAACTGCAATCCGCAGCTGACGACAGGAAGACTCACGTGGAAGGAAATAGCCGCGGCCTTCAAGAGGCCCTGCATGGGCGGGATGGACCGGCATGGAATCATCGCTTCGGGGAGCGCAGAACAGATCAGCGCAGCCGTTCACCAGGCACTGAGCGAGTCGTCCGAGCGTTTCGTTCTGGCCGCCGACTGCACGCTGCCTAACGACATCAGGTGGGAGAACATCCGGACGGCGATCACCGCCGCCCACGCAATTCGGGGACTGGCTGCTCAACCTCGAAATTGAGCACTCCGCGTCCAGACTGCGCAATTCCGAATTTCGAGGTTGAGTAGCCTGTCACCAAAACTGGTGGGGCGGACCTTTCAAGCGTTGTTGCTGCCTTGGAGGCAGACGGCAGTTGACTGCCGACAGGTAGGTTGAAAGGCCCGACCCCATCGATCCGGCCGGTTCGGTCCGTCCAGCTATTGTGACCGCACCGGAAAAGCGTCTATCCTGTGCGACAGGCGGCTTTCGCCAGCCTGCGCGAGCATTTCCTTTTCCGCCTTTGGTTCGAGAAATTGATCCCCGGTCTGGAGACCCTCTTCCCACACCCGGCGTAGAAACTCCTGATCCCCAACCCTGTCGAAGACCAGTTCAGTCTTTGCAGCCGTCCTGTACCCTAACGACACCGGCATCGCCTGAACGATGATGGAGCGATCCCCGTTCATCTGGCGGATCATGAGGGTGTAGTTCAGGTTAATGTCGGGCGTGGAAAACTCATACTCGCCCGCCGGCAGCATGGTGTTTCCCACCATGAAACTGAACGGCACGTTGGCAGTGATCCTGCCCGTGATCGCCGGGAACCCCTGGGTCGCGCTAAGCACGACGGCAGCAATCAGCATCGTTGCGAATGTGAACATTCTTTGTTTCATGTTCCCTCCTCTACCCTTCAGGGCATGTTCGGGGTCTTAAACCACTTCCCCGGCCCGGAATAGCGGCTCGCTCACTTCCCGAGCCCGCTGAAAGCATCGCAAAGATCATGCCAAGGTTGCGTCAGGCCTGCTGCAGAGGTAAGTCGCTGAAGGAATTGAGCTTCCGGACAGACCACGACCCGCACCAGGAGCTGCGCCCTGTTGCATTTCTGAACGGATGCTGCTCACAGCAACGGGAAGGGCTGTCCGGGAAGGTTGTTTTCCAACCTTACGGAGCAGGCTCACTGCGCCCATCGGGGTCGGCATCGGAATCGGCGTCGGGTTCGCGATCGATATCGGCCGTGGGTAAACCTCGATCCGTGAGTCTCTCACCTGACGGCATCGAATGCCGAGACCGATTGAGAATCCGATTCCGATCCCTACGGCGAGGATTCTTCGCATCTGAACCTTGGGCTGAAGTGTTCGATCCTCCCCAGATCCAGAGGCGGTTCGGTCCCCCGGCCGGTCACGGCTTCGAGACGGATATGGTTGCCTTCGCTGACTCCAGCCCGTCGGCGCGAGCCGTCACCACCAACGGTGCCGAGGCTCCGTCCCGCAGCCGGACGATCAGCATGCACAGGCCATTGAAAGCCTTCACCTCACGAGCCTGGAAGGAAGAGTGACTCGTGGCGTCGCCGCTGTCGACCGCCACGATTTCACCCGGGCCCTCCAGATCGAAGCTTACGAGATTGTGTGAGCGCGGCACCTGCGCCCCTGCTTTGTCGGATACCGTTACCGCGATGAACGAAAGATCACGGCCGTCCGCCAGGATCGAGCTGCGATCCGGCTGGAGCGCCAGCTTCGCGGCGGAGCCGGTCGTGCGCACGACGTCCTCGGCCCACTTCTTCCCCGCCTTGTACGCCACGGCCCGGACTTCGCCGGGTTCATACTTGACCTCATCCCAGCGGAAACGGTATTGAAGCGGCTCTCGTTTCTTGCGACCGAGCGACTTCCCGTTCAGAAAGAGCTCCACCTCGTCACCCGAGCTGTAGACGTGCACCGGCGTCACCTGTCCCAAACGCTCCGGCCAATTCCAGTGCGGCAGGATGTGCGCCATCGGCAGTTCGGGGCGCCAGCGCGACTGGTAGATGAAGAAGCGATCCTTCTTGAATCCGGCGAGGTCCAGGATGCCGAAATACGAGCTGCGCGAGGGGACAAGAATCTTCCCCGTCCGTTTCAGCTCGCTCCCGGTCTTTGCCCGAACCGCGGGGTCGGTAAAGGTCAGCATACTGTCACTGTCGCCGCCATAGGGAGTGGGTTCGCCCATGTAGTCGAAACCGGTCCATACGAACTCGCCCGCGACGGACGGATTCTCGTCGAGCCCCTTCCACTCGACATCGGGAGGCCATGCCCATGGCGGCGCGTACAGGTCATACGAGCTCACCTGGAAATCAGCCCGGCCGTCCTTCTTGTCGTTGCTGACCGGGAAGAAATACTCGCCGCGTGAACTGACGCAGGAGGAAGTCTCACTCCCGATCAACGGTATCGAAGGATTGGCCGCCCTGAACTTGCGGTACTCCATCGGCTTGTAGTTGTATCCGAACACGTCCAGCGCCTTCTGGAAACCGCTGTAACCGGCTTTGATTTCATCGCACGCGGCCGTTACCGGGCGCGTCGCGTCCTCCTCGTGGACGATGCCCGCCAACTCCGCCGCGATCTTCGGGCCCTGCGGTGTCCTCTGGTCCGGGACCTCGTTACCGATGCTCCAGAGGACCACCGACGGGTGATTGCGGTCGCGGCGCACGAGAGCGCGCAGGTCTTTCTCATGCCAGTCGTCAAAAAGGATGTGGTAGTCATTGGGGTTCTTCCCCGCCTTCCAGCAGTCAAACGCCTCGTCCATTACCACCATTCCCATCCGGTCGCACAGATCGAGCAGCTCCGGCGCCGGCGGATTATGGCTGGTGCGGATGGCGTTGGCACCCATCTCCCGGAGCAGCGCAATCTGGCGTTCCAGCGCCCGCACGTTGATTGCCGTCCCGAGCGCTCCCAGATCGTGGTGATTGCACACGCCGTTGAGCGGGACTCGCGTGCCGTTGAGGCTGAAGCCGCCTGCCGGATCGAAGCGGATCGTGCGAATCCCGAAGGTCGTCTCGTAGCGGTCGACCGTCTTACCGCCTGCCTGCAGCGTGGTCACCGCAAGATAGAGGCTCGGTTTGGCGACGCTCCACAAACGAGGATCCGGAACAGTAGCTGCGGCCGTGACGGTGCTGCTCCCGCCGCCTCTGACGTTGACAGGAGCCGCCGCAGCGGTGGCAACCGGGCGGCGCGTCGCGCCGCTGACGGGCTCGAGCGCGTACAGGTCGGTCCTGGCCGTGACTTCGGCCTCTGCCGAGGCCTGGTTGTCGATCGTAACCTCTATCTTCACTTTGGCAGCCTTGGCCGTCACATCGGGCGTCGTGACATACGTCCCCCATTGAGCGACGTGCACCGGGGCCGTCTTGACCAGCCATACGTTCCTGTAGATGCCGGACCCGGGATACCAGCGGGACGACGCCGGAGGATTGTCCAATCGGACGGCAATCACGTTGTCCGCGCCGAAGCGAACCGCGGGCGTAAGTTCCAGGCGAAACGAGCTGTATCCGTAAGGCCACCCCCCTACAAGCTGGCCGTTCAGCCAGACCGCCGCGTAAGACATCGCGCCATCGATATCTATGAAGAGCCGCTTTTCCTTGTCCGCAGTGTCGACGCGGAAGTGTTTCCGGTACCAGCCCACGCCGATCCATGGGAGCTTACCCGTTTCTCCAGGCAGGTCCTGCCGGAACGGTCCTTCGATTCCCCAGTCGTGAGGCAGGTCCAGCCTGCGCCAGGTGCCATCGTCAAAGTCCGGCCTGGTGTAGGAAACGCCGGCGCCCGGCCCAACTTTTGAGGGCGGCATGGCGGCGGGAATTGTCGTTCGTTTGAGGAAGTTGCCCGTTTGGCTGACGTGTATCTTGATCTTGTCCCACGACAGAGCACCGGCAGCATCAGGAGGGTCAGCCTTGCAGAATCTCCAGCCCTCGTTGAACGAGAGGCGCTCACGCGGCGATGGGCCTGCCTGCGCGCGCGTTTCGGCCGACTGCGGCACGAACCATGACAGGGCGAAAGCAAGGAGCAGGAACGAAACGAAAAGGAATGAACGGCCTTTCATATGTCCTCCACTTGAGGAGTGTGCACGCGCTGAGGCGCGGCGCGCTTCAGGTCCACGCCGGCGGCGCGGATCCACGTGGCTATTGTAGCCTCCTCTTGTGCAAAGTCGTTCCAGAATTGCGCTCCGGCTGAACGTGTCCAGCCCGGATAATTCATGAAGCATCCGGGAGAAGGGGATTGGGGACACGGAGGAACGCGGATGAACGCTGACCGAAAATGGTGATCGGATCCGCGTGTTCGGTTTCTCTGCGCAGGAACGTTAACAGCAGGCGGATTCGCAGGGGCGATCCTGTACCTGAGGATAAAGACCGGGAAGACCTCACACCTGCCCGGAGAATCGATGCAGTTTGGGATCTCACACTACTGTCTCTTACCTGGAACGGCGGGCAGCTTGATGAACCGCGACTTCAGAGATCTGTCAGCCGAGTTCAACGCTCATGGCCCTGAATACCTGATTGTCGGTGCGCACGCCTTGGCAGCGCGCGGTCCCATCCGGCGGACCGGACCTACTCCCGACAACAGGCACCCGCATCCTGGCGCACGACCCTCAATTCGTATCGTGTACCTTGAGGGCTGATGACATAGAGCCTGTCGCGCGATGCGGAAAACCTGACTGACTCGTTGACCCTCAATCCGCTCTTGTGGGGACTCTTTCTCAGGACAGCAGAGTAACTGCGGTTTCCGGCACCGATGCAGTAGGCCCACCAGAAGTCCTTCTTCTTTTGGACGGACCTGGTTTTTGATGTTGCCTTGACCTGGGTTTCGCCCTGACCGTAGAGGTCGACGGACACTATCCTGCCGCTGTGCCAGACGGTCTTGGCGGCCTTGGCTTCCACGGTCAGAGCGATGGCGAGAACGGTGAGAAGTAGCGCCAGGTGAGATCTGAACCGTGCCCGTGCCATAGCATTTCCCGGAAGATCATGTCCTTGGCGGGGGGACTGATCGCTGCCCGAATAGGGTCTTCCTGATATGCCTTATCGATCAACCGGCACACGCGCATAAGCGGAAACCGGCGGTGCAGGGCGGCGCCTCGGGCGCGTCCACTAGGCTTTCTTCTCGCCTTTGCTCTTCTTTCGCCCGGGGCGAGTCTTGCCGTGGGTCCCGCGGTAGATCTTCCCGCGTTTTGTTCTCAGATCACCTTTCCCCATTGTCCTACTCCCGATAAGCGATTCGCGTGACCAGGTTCCGGAATCTATGCGCACCATGCGCGGCTTCGCGTCTTCGCATCCGTGACAGCGGTTCTCGCCAGCTCAACATCCTCGGCCACCTGAAAATCGAACATCCCCACACAAATGAAGTCGGCGCCGTTTCGAAACGCGTAGTCGAAACCTTCGCGCGGTGGGATCGCCCCGGCACCCAGGATCTTATACGCGATCCATGGTTTCTTTACGCCTGCCATGAACTCGATCGTCTCCTTCGGCGTCTCTTCAAAGACGCTGTCGTTCCGCGGCATCGGGCCGGCGGACCAGTAGCTCTTGCTGTTGAGCGTCTTCATGTAGAAATCCGCTCCCAGCCCCGCCTTTTCGCATGCGACCGGGACCTCCAGCGTGTGCCCCGCGACGCCCGCAATTACCCGGTTCGACTTGATTGTTTCGACCGCCTTGCCGATCGCATCGATCCGTCCGGCTTTTACCATTTCGTCGGCGACGCCCCCGTGGACGAAAACACCGACGGCGCCGTTGTCGACGGCACGCTTGATGTCGGCGGTCGGGTCCTTTTCCGGAAGCTTCGCCTGGGCGATCCACTGAATCCGGCTGCCCGTCTCCTTCCGATAATTGGCGAGTACGCGGATGATCTGGTCATCCACGCGCAGAATTGTCGTGTTGATACCGCGGCTCTCGCAAAGCGAGAGCGTTTCCATCGTCTTCGGATCCGTGAAGTACTGCTTCAGCAGCGTCGAGACGTAAATCAGGTCCCGGCTATGGGCAAATCCGCTGAAGAGATTCCCGCCGCAGATCAGGCGGGTGACGGGAAGATTCCCGATCCTGCCCGCCGGCAGACCCAGGCCAGGCGGAGTCGAGGGAGCGACGGTCTTCCCTTCACCGGCGAGGAGGGCCTTCTCTTCGAAGCTGAAGGCGGCCCCGGCAGATGAGGCAAGAATTGTATTCCGGAGAAACCGCCGTCGGTTCAGTGTCAACGTCATCTCACGTCCTCCATTGTCTTGCGCCATTCTAGCGCGAAAATCGTAATCCGGCCCGCAATTGCGAGCCCTTTGCCGGCCTCTGGTCCCCGAGGGCGCGATGCACCGCCTGCCGATGAGCTGTCGCTTGTGAAAGACACGATCGTGTCGCGGTCCAAACCCGTCTCCTGCAAGAGGTCCAGGATCCTGCCGATGTCACCGTAACCGAGGTCCTCAGCCAGGCTGAACGAGATGCCCGGCCTGTCGGCGGCGGGGCCGGGCGCGACGAAAAGCGCGGCGAAGACGAGTACCAGCGCCATCCGCCGTCCCGGTTTCCGGACTGTCACCAGCGCTCCCATCATTGCGCTGCCCCTGGCTTCATTTGCTCGCCGGCCCCGCAGCGACCCTGTTGCGGAGGACGCCAACGCCTTCGAGCTCGACCTCGACGACGTCGCCGGGCTTCATGGCAGTTGTCGATCCGGGGGTCCCGGTGTAGATCAGGTCCCCGGGCAGAAGCGTCACAAACTGGCTCACATAGCTTACGATGTCGTCGGCGCCGAATAGCAGGTCGCTCGTGCGCTGCGACTGTCGGACCTCTCCGTTCAGGCGCGTCTCGAGTCTCAGCTCCTTGTAGTTCAAGCCCTGGACAACCGCGGGCCCGAGAGGCCCGAAGGTATCCGATCCCTTCGCCCGGAACCACTGCAGGTCGGTCTTCTGCCATTTGCGCTCGCTTACGTCGTTTCCTGCGGTGACTCCGAAGATATATCCCGGCGCTTCGGCGGGGCTGACCTTGGCGGCCTTCTTGCCGATGACAACCACCATCTCACCTTCGTAGTGCACGTCCTCGGCGCCGGGCGGAAACACAATCAGGTCCTCAGGGCCGATGATCGAGGTCGGCTGCTTGGAGAAGATGCCCGGGTATTCCGGCGCAGGGCGGCCGCCGAGGTGGCTCTTGTAGTTGAGGCCGACCGCGATTACCTTCGACGGGCCGCACGGGGCGAGCAGCCGCACGTCGGAAAGCCGCAGCGTCTTTCCGGTTGGTGTCCCGCCGGCAAGATAATCACCGCTCAGCTCGCGGAGCGTCTCACCCTCCAGGACGGCGTAGCCGGTGCGGCCCCCGAACGAAAATCGTACATACCTGGTGATCTTGCCGGGCCCGCTCGACGCGTGGGCCGAAAGCAGTGGAACAAACAGCACGCAGATCAGAATACCGATGAGTTTCAGCATGTTCCTCCTCGCGCGGCAGGCCCGGCCCCGGAGCTTCGGCCGGGGCATAGCCCGCACAAACCGGTTTTTTGTCGTATCCCTCCTGCCGTAAAATAATCCGGAAACGGCTTCTTGTGACAACATTTTTGATTGCGGGGGAGATTCCATGGATTGGAAAGAGATGGACAAGTTGACGGTGGTCAAGCTCCGGGAGGAGGCACTGAAGCATCCTGAGATCAAAGAGGTCCATGGCAAGAGCAAGGCGCAGCTGATGGACGAGCTGGCCACGCTGCTGAAGATTGAGAAACCGCACCTCCACCTCAAGGAGGAGGTGATACACACGAAAGAGGACCTGAAGAAGAAGGTCCATGAACTCCAGGGTAGACGGGACGAGCTGATACAGGCAAAGGATCACAAGGGGCTGCACAATCTTCGTCGGCAGGTGCACAAGCTGAAGCGCCAGATCCGGAAGATAGAGCACGAAAAATCCGCTCAGGCTTAGTGATGGGCTGAAGAGCCAGGTGGCAGGAGTGGGCGCGCTTTGCCGAAGCGCGCGGTGTCCGCGCCAACGGCGCGGACCCACACTCGCGTCACGTGCTTAGCGCGGCGTGCTGGCAGAGGCGCCGCCGCCTCTGATATACTGACGCGCGTTTGGCAATCGCTGCGCTCATACTGTTTTTCGCGAGTGCGCCCATAGCTCAGCCCGGATAGAGCATCTGCCTTCTAAGCAGAGGGTCGCTGGTTCAAATCCAGCTGGGCGTACCATTTATCCCCGACCTTTCCTCGACATTCAACCGCCCTCGGCGCGTTCTGCCCTTCTTTGGAACTCCCGGGTCCCGTCTGCCGTTCTAAGTATTGATGAATCATCCGTCGAACATACCCCGGAAAGAGGTGCGGGCGGCGGGACAGCCTTTATCTTGAGCGGGCGGAGAATTCATGGACACTGTCGTGCAAGACATCCGGTACAGTTTCAGGTTCCTCAGGAACAACGCATTCTATGCGCTGGTGATCGTGCTGACCCTGGCGGTGGGAATCGGCGCAAATTCCGGCATTTTCAGCATCGTGAATGCCGTCCTTCTCCGTCCACTTCCCTTCAGGGAGCCCGAGAGAATCGTGTTGGTATTTGAGTCCTTTCCCAAGCTCGGGTTTACTCAGGTCCCGGTTTCAGCCCCGAATTACTTCGACTGGAAAGAGCAGAATCACTCCTTCGAGGATCTGGCGGCTGCGTTCAACATGCCGGAGTACGGCTTCAACCTGGTGATCGGCGGAGAGGCGGTTCGTGTGCCAGGGGGAAAGGCTTCGGCAAACCTGCTCTCCGTCCTGGGCCTGCATCCCATCCTCGGCCGTTCCTTCCTTCCCGAGGAAGACCGGCCCGGCGGTGCCCCCGTAGCTCTGATAAGCAACCGCCTCTGGAGGGATCGACTCGGCTCCGATCCGAGTGCGGCGGGACGGAAGATTCTCATCGATTCGGTGCCTCATACCGTCGTGGGTGTGCTGCCCCCGGACATGCAGGCGCTGGGCAACGTGGATGTCTGGGTTCCCACCGCTTTGAATCGCAACGCGCCGCGCGGCGACCATATTGTCGGGGTGATTGGCCGTCTGAAACCGGGAGTAGGGATTCAAGCGGCGCAGAGCGAACTCGAGATCATCGAACGCCGCCTCGCATCGGAGATGGGGATGGCACCTGACCTGGTAGGGATAAATCTCACCCCCATCGCCCGGTTCTACACGGGCCCGATTGCCCCGGTCCTGCTCCTGCTCCAGGGTGCGGTTGCGCTTCTCCTCCTGGCGGCGTGTGCGAATGTCGCCGGACTGGTCCTGGCGCGGGCCGTAAATCGCACCCGGGAGATTTCTGTCAGGATGGCGCTCGGAGCCGGACGTGGCAGGGTGGTACGGCAGCTCCTGACGGAAAGCCTCCTCCTGGCCCTTGCGGGTGGAGGCGTCGGATTGCTGGTTGCCGGGTGGGCCATCCGCTTGCTGCGCGCCGTCCTGCCTGACCTCATTCCCCGGATGAAGAGCATGTCGATCGACAGCAATGTCCTGATCTTCACGCTTCTGGTCTCGCTCCTGACCGGGGTCGTCTTCGGGCTCGTTCCCGCCTGGAAATCCGGCCGTCAGGATCTCTCAGCCCAGTTGAGTTCGGGTGCAGGCAGAACGACCGGCAGCGTCTCCGGGCAAAGGACGCGCAGCTCGCTGCTTGCGGCCGAAATCGCACTGACCCTGGTTCTCGCAATCACCGCGGGCCTGCTGGTCAAGAGCTTCTGGAAACTGATCACCGTGCCGGCCGGCTTTCAAGCGGACCACCTTTTGACCCTCGGGTTGAACCTTCCGGAATCCAGGTTCAAAGACCCTGCAAGCCAACGGTCGTTCATGCGGAACCTGCTCCGCCGTCTGGAAGCTCTCCCGGGAGTTCGATCCGCGGCGGCCATCAGCCTGCTCCCCTTGCGCGGCAACTTCCTCATGAAACGGTCCAATGTGGCGGCGTTTGCGGTGGAAGGGCATCCGGCGGCACGTCCGGGCGAGGAGCCAAACGCGGATTACAGATTCGTCACGGTAGACTATTTCGAAACGATGCGTATCCCGCTCCTGCAAGGCCGTTACTTCGGTGAAACCGACACGCCTGAACGGCCGCGCGTTGTCCTGATCAATGCAATGATGGCCCGGAAGCATTTCCCCAACGAGAATCCGGTCGGCAAGAAGGTCCGATTCATGCCGGTAACCTCCGATCCATACGAGATAGCGGGCGTCGTGGGCGATGTCCATCTGGGCAGTCTCGCGGCACCGGTGGATCCGGCGTTCTACCTTCTGTATGACCAGCAGCCCCGGCTGGTCATGAGCGTCGTGATGCGCACCTCGACACCTCCCACTTCGCTCGCCGCTGATGCTCGCCGGGAAATCCTCAGCCTGGACACCGAGCTGCCCGTTTCCGATCTCCAGAGCATGGATAGTGTCATGTCTGGCTCCCTGCTGCCGCAAAGACTGGCCATGGCTATGATGACGACCTTCGCGTTCTTCGCACTGGTGTTGGGAATTCTTGGGATATATGGCCTGACCACCATGCTCGTAAACCAGCGCACCCGCGAAATCGGCATCAGGATGGCACTGGGTGCGAGCCCCGCAGATGTGCTCCGGCTGGTCCTGGCACGAGGGACTGCCATAGGTCTGGTCGGAACGGCGCTGGGTCTTCCGGGTGCACTCGCGCTGACCAAAGGAATGGGCAACCTTCTTTACGGAGTAACGGCGCGCGATCCCTGGATTTTCGGTGGTATCGCGTTCCTCATGATGGGCACCACGCTGACAGCAGCTCTTATCCCGGCTCTCCGCGCCGCACGGATCAATCCGTGTTCGGCGTTGAGATACCAATAGGAAGCGGTCCGGGACCGGAAAGGGATCGGACAAGGATGATCGGCCCGGTCCGACGCTCCTTCTGCGGCGACGGGGCCTGCTATTCGCAGCGCAATGCCGCCGTCGGGTCGATCGAAGAAGCCCGGCGGGCCGGGATGTAACTCGCGAGCGCCGCCACTGCAGCAAGTAGCATCATGGCGGCGGCAAGTATGATCGGGTCTTTGTCGCTGACGCCGAACAGCAGGCTTGAGATGAAGCGCGTCGCAGCCAGGGGGACAAACAGGTCGACACCGCGACCGGCCAGTTTGAATCCGGATCTCAATATCCCTATGACCGTGCGGGCAACCCCGTCGAACAGGACCGCATTTGCGACACTGAAGATTGCGGTGTTCGCTCCGATCCTCAGGCTCAGGGCGAGGACCGCGAGCGTCGTGAAGCCGGGGCTGCGGGCCATATTCCGTACACCGTATTTGATGTCACTGAGAAGGCTTTCCATACGCGGCCCCCAGAATCATTAGACCCCATTCCGGGCGCCTTGATTCGGGAATCTGCAGATTCGAGCCGTGAGGGGAGGTCTTTTGTGGCTCTGTGCTGGACTGTGCAGGTTGATTTGCTATAACATCAGGACGTTACGTGAATGGCCCGGAGCCATTTGGCCACGCGCCGGCGGGACCGATCTGATCCGTCGGCAAACGAGTTTGTGGTGAGCGTAGCTCAGTTGGTAGAGCCCTGGATTGTGGCTCCAGTTGTCGGGGGTTCGAATCCCCTCGCTCACCCCACATTTCGCACCCGTAGCTCAGTTGGATAGAGCGTCGGACTTCGAATCCGCAGGCCGCCCGTTCGAGTCGGGCCGGGTGCGCCATTTCTTTCCAATAGTTTAGCGGGATCGATCCCGCCTGCCGAATTCAGGCATCGCCACTTTTTTGCCACTGGGCAGCCGGCCTCGGCCAGCCGTATCGCGAAGGCATGCCGCCGGAGGTTGTGGACCCGGAGCCACGGGTGTCCGGCCTCCTTCCTCGCTTTCTCCCATGGCTTCCGCGCCTCGGACCACCTCGTCAGGCTCACCGGGTGGTAGAAGACGCCTTCGTCCGCGGCATCGCCTGGATGGCGGCGATCGCCCTCTCGGTGAGGGGCACCTGGCGGCCGCGCGCGTTCTTCGTCTTGGCGAACGTGACGACCCGGTGCGGGATGTCGACCTGCCAACGCTTCAGGTCGAGCCCCTCCTCGCGCCGGCATCCGGTCTCGTGGATAAACTCGTAGAGCGGCCGGACCACCGGATGCAGCTTGTCGAGGACCGCCTCTATGATCTCCTCGGTCGACCGCTGCCCGACGAACTCGGGCTCCTGCAGCCGCCGCCACCCGATGACGGGATCGCGCTCGACGTAGCGCATCGAGATGGCACACGAGATCATGTGGTGCAGCGCACTGATGTCCTCGTTGATCGTCGCGTTCGACGCCCCTTCGGCGCGCCTCGCCTTCGCGAGCCTGGCCAGGGCGACGGCGTCAATGAGGTTCACCGGCGTGTCCTTGCCCAGTACGCGCTGGACGATCTTCAGCCGCGACGTCTTGGACCGCATCGAGCGGTTGTACGTCTTGCAGTAGTCCTCCTTGTAGAGGAACACGTCGATCCTGGTCTGGCCCTGCAGGGCCGTCTCCATCTGGTCCTTGTATTCATCGATCATGGGCCTGACCGTCGCGTTCTTTCGCGGATCGGTACGATCTGGCTGCTCACTTCGTCCTCCCTTTGATTTCCCTGAGTACCCTGAACTCCGCCGCCGGCACAATGTGCTCCGGCCTGCGCTGCAGTTTCCACGAGAATCCGGTGCCGTCCGGCAGCACGCCGGCGGCCGCCTCACCCAGGGCCAGCTTTATCCTGTTCTCGACGCCGGCGAGCTCGTCGTCCATCCTCTTGATCTGGTCCTTCAGCTCGCGGCGCCTGCAAGCCCACTCCTCCGTCTCCGGAGGCAGCTCTATCGTCTCGCCCCCGTCGCGCGGGAACATCCTCTCGATCGCCTGGCGCGTGGAGGGTTTCTCGTCGGGGTCCGGGGGGATGCGCTTCTGCACCAGGTCCCAGAACGCGCGCTCCTCCTCCACCAGCAACTCGCCGAAGTCAGGGTGGTACTCGACGTCGATCCACCTGAACCGCTGCCCGCCGATCAGGACGGCGAGGCTCCCCCACCGGCACCCGGTCACGACCATCTGGTGCTGGATCTGCGCCATCGGGCCGATCGGCGGCTCCTCCTCCCACTCGTCGGCGTGCGCAGCCCCGGTCGTCTTGATCTCCAGCACGCCGGGCCTGCGCGAGTCGAAGGCCGGGATTTCGCGGTCCAGCGTGGCGAACATCCACGGGTGCTTCGCGGACCGGAGGATCCTGAACCGCCCGGGGTCGAAGATCTTCCTGCCGGTCGCCCTGGCGTACTCGCCGGCGACCACGGGCTCGAGCAGCGTCCCCAGCCTGACGGCCTCGTTCTGGCTCAGGTCGTCCGGCTCGATCAGGCGGCAGCGTTCGGCCCATAGCGCCATCCTGCTCTTCCAGGGGTTGAAGCCCATCACGGTCCACGAGTCGGACCCGCCGAGCCCGTCCATCCGGAGCTCGAGCCACTCCTCCCGGCTGGACGCCACCACTTCCGTGCAGCATTCGCTCATCTGGTCACCGTCAGGCAGCACGATATATAGAGGATGAGTATCACGCCGGCCACTCCGAGCAGGACGTCCCTGAGGCGAGGCGCAGAGGACGGCGCGGACCCCGCATGGGAAAGCGGCGGGACCGTGCCGGCGTCCGGTTCCGATGGTGCGCCGGCACCGCGCTCGGGGTCCCTATCGTCCGCGCTCGACCAGCTCTTTGACTTGGGCGACATCATCAAAGCCCTGCGGCTGCGCAAGGGAATCAGAGGGGACAAGATCCCCAAGGCGCTCGGCGTCAACAAGGGAACGCTCTCGAGGATCGAGAGGACTCACAAGTACGATCCCGCCACCCTGGATCGCATCGCGGCCGGACTTGGCACGACCCAGACCGAACTGCTCGCGATGAGGGACGCGCTAAGGGAAGGGGGCGGCAAAACCGTGGTCTACTGCGCGACCCACGACGATCTGCACCGCAAGGTGGAGGTGGTCCTGCACCTGCAGGAGTTTTGGGTCCGGTCCATGATGGGCGCCATCGAGGCGCTCTATGCCTGGGCGACGGGAGTAGTCCCGTCAGCGCTTCCGCCGGGCGTGGCCAAACCTGAGGAGATGCCCATGGGCGTCGCTCCGAGGCATCGGAGACGGCCCCGCCGGGTCAGATAGTCCCACCGGGAAGTGGATCACGTTCCCCACGACGTCGTACTCAAGCATGTTGCAGCACTGGCACACCCTTACGGCAGGCCGTACCTCAACCCAGGCGTGAGGCCGAGCCTCATCGCCGAACACCGGACATCGCATCTGCGCACTTCTCCTTCCGGGGACCTTCGGGGAAACACGTCTTGGTGCGGCATGATGGACGGAAAAGTATCTTGCCCGAACCTCCCTGTCAAGGAACGGCCTTTGTGAAAGACTGACGGAATTATTCAATGGGTTAACGATCAGGAGCCGGACCCGGCCGCCGCCCTGACCGAGGGGAACGGGCGCCGCACCCGTGGAGCTGCCGAAAGCGCCGAACCCTGAACGAAAATGCCATTGGCCGTATTGGAAAAACGCACGATAGAGGCTCTGCGGGGGCACCGTGCATGGTGCAGCATTCTGGACTGGGCCAAGCACGAAAGGTTCAGTTGTCGTCCAGCTTCAACCAATGAAGGGTTTCTGAGCTACTACCGACTCGCCAGGATAAGATCGCCAGTTGGATCAATGCGCGTGAACCCCTGAAATCCAGCGCTGGTCAGCCAGGACTTGTACTCGGCTTCGGTGTACGTCGAACCGCCTTTCGTCCCGACCAGCATGTTGATCGCGAACAGCGCGGCCCACCTCGGCGCAGTCTTATCCGGTTCGAGGATGGAATCGCGAATGACGATGCGCCCACCTGGAGCCAGGGCCCAGTAGCACCGGCGGAATAGATCCTGGTTCTGTTCGGGATTCAGCATGTGGCAGATGGCCGACAGCAAAATCAGGTCGTAGTCCTTGCCGAACTCATCGACCGTCAGGTCCCCGATGCGGGTGGTGACCCGGTCTGCCACGCCAGCTTCCTTGATATGCTTCTGCGCAATCGGGACGACAGCTGCCAGATCGAGGACTTCGGCCCGCAGGCTGGGGCTCGCCTTCGCAAATGCGATGGAGTAAGCGCCCGAACCTCCACCGATGTCGAGCAGGCGACGTGCCCCCGACACCCCCACCGCGCGGACCACCTGGGCAGCGTTTCTCTCCGCTCCTCGGTGCATGGCGGCAATAAAGCTCTCCGTCCATCGCTGCTCCTGTTGCTCGACTCCCGGAGGCCTCACAGCCGTACCGGCACGCACGCAGTCGGTCAGGGTAGCCCAGGCTGCGAACATGTCCACCGTATGCATGAGCGCAGGCTGGGCGTTGTCGGGAGATCCCGCCACAAGATAACGTGCGGTATCCGGGGTGTTGAAGAACACTCCGTCTTTCTTCGTCAACGCACCCAAGGCAACAAGTGCATTGAGCAGGGTCTCGGTGGCCCGAGGATTGGTACCCAGCTTCTTTGACACCTGTACCCCTGTGGCACCCGGCCCAACGGCGGTGAAGATGTCCAGTTCGACCGCGGTGAGGACGACTCGGCTCTCCTGATAGCGGCCCATCGTATCCATCAGGTCTGAGAAGGATTGGGCAGACATAGCGATTGACGCTGCTCCTACGAAGAAACCTAGGAAGCCAGGCATCCTGAGGATTCGAGAAAGCATGGCACCTCCCTCGACAACCATCATAGCCAGGATTTCCAGTATGGCGCCCTGGAACGATTGATTCTACACCCAACATCCTCTTGGGAACCGGTCATCTCCTATATTGCCGTTTGAACGAAGCCGCTGGGCGGCGGACGCTTCGCGTGCGTAGGTCCGAGATTCACCTGATTTGGGATAAGTTGGGTCACAGAAACATTTTCGAAAGGAGATCTCTGTGACCCATTTACGAAAAATGATGCTGGAAGAACTCCAGCGTCGTAACTACGCTCAGAGTACTGCAGAAGCCTATATCCTTGCATTAAAAGAATTGGCTCGCTACCACCGTGTACCGCCCGATCGGCTGCGACCGCAACAGATCAGGGAGTTCCAGCTTCACCTGCTGAGAGAAGGAAACTGTCGCCGCAAACCGTAAAGCAACGGATGTCAGGCATTCGTTTCTTTTACGTCCATACTCTCAGGCGGCTGTTTCCGCCTAATGAGTTCCCGTACCCTAAAACCCGGCGACGACTGCCGGTCATCCTCAGCCGCGATGAAGTCAGGCGCCTGATCGATGGCGCCAGCAATCTTTTTCATCGAGCCATGCTGATGACGCTCTACTCCACCGGCATGCGCCGGGCAGAACTGGTCCGACTCAGAGTTGGCGACATCGACAGTCAACGGATGGTAGTCCATATCCGCCACGGTAAGGGAGACAAGGATCGAGATGTACCACTCAGTCCGATGCTTTTGGAGACGTTACGGGAGTACTGGCGGTGGCGGAAACCACAGACTTACCTCTTCCCGAGCAGACACATTTATCAGAAGAAGGGGGAGCACATTACCTCCAAGGCTGTCTGGCATGCCTGTCGAGGTGCTGCGCAACGAGCTGGCATCCAGAAGACCGTTGGCCCTCACACGCTTCGCCACTGTTTCGCAACACACCACCTGGAATCGGGGGCCGATCTAAAAACCGTTCAACTGCTGCTCGGACACGCTGACATAAGGCACACCGAGATTTACCTGCACCTGTCCGAACGACACATTCGTGCTTGTCCGAATCCACTGGATGGGCTCGGCGTTTCAGATTTGTCCACCGTAAACCGTTCCTGGAGGAGAGATAAGAAATGAATCGGCCATCCTTCGAGGTGGCCGATATCATTCGTGCGGCAGGTGACAACTTCATCGAGAAACAACGGTCGTGGCTGACCGGGCTTCACCGGAAAGTACTGTCCGCAATTGAACGTTGCCGGACAGCGGCTCTCGGCGGGCACCGCGACCGCTGCTCCCGGTGTGGTTACACGACTACGGCCATCTCCTATAACTCATGCCGCAATCGCAATTGCCCAAAGTGCCTCAACAACGCCCGCAAAAGATGGTTGGCGGCGCGGGAGAAAGAACTGTTGCCGGTGCCATACGTCCACCTTGTCTTCACTCTCCCCCACGTATTGGTGCCGCTATTTCTCCACAACAAAAAGCTTCTCTATGCTCTCCTGCTGCGATCCAGTGCAGCGACCCTGCTGGAGGTCGCAAGAAACCCAGAGCATCTCGGAGCAAAAATAGGCTTCTTCAGCATACTTCACACCTGGGGGCAGAACCTGATGGCCCACCCGCATGTTCACTGCGTGATCCCGGCGGGCGGATTATCCCCCGACCACAAAACCTGGATTCAGCCGCGCTACCGGTTCTTCTTCCCAAGGGAGTACTCAGCCTTGTCTTCCGCGGCAAATTCATCGCGGGACTGAAGCGTGCATTCCGCCAGGGTGAGCTTTGCCTGCCCGGAGATCTACGCATACTCAGCGACGAGAAAGAATTCCGCTCTTTCCTGAGGACGCTGCATGGTCATCGGTGGGTGGTTTACTCGAAGCCACCGTTTGGAGGCCCGCAATACCTGCTGAATTACTTGGCGCGCTACACCCACCGCGTTGCCATTTCCAACCATCGGTTGGTGAATTTCGCGGATGGGAAAGTAACATTCCGCTGGAAGGATTATGCCCATGGCGGCCAGCAAAAATTGATGACCCTCACCGCTGACGAGTTCCTGCGACGATTCCTCCTGCACATCGTTCCGCGCGGTTTCGTCAGGATCCGTTCCTTCGGTTTCCTGGCAAACCGCCGACGAAAAACGCTGCTGCCAATCTGCAAACAACTGCTCGGCGCAAAACCCGAAGAGACTGCGTCGGAGGATTCTGCCGTGTCGGAAAAACAATCCTCTTGGCTATGTCCTCACTGTAGGGGGGAGATGGTCGTAATACAGCGACTGACGGCACAACAGATCTTTGAGGAGTCTCTTAAGGAGGAGCCCATGAACAACACTTCTTAGCGTTTTCAAGAACTGCGGTCCTGAATGAAACCATTTTGCAGCAGTCATAAGCTACAAGTGTGCCTGCAATGCGAGGAAACAGCCTTTCACCTTACAATTCGGCTCACCGGCGATCGTCTGGGATGCCCTGTCCGAGCAGTCTGCCCGCGCAACTACATTCTCGCTCCCCGCCGTTTGGGTACTAACCCCTATCAAGTGGCATAAAATCCGCGTCCGCCGCAATCACCAGCGGCTTCCTTCAAACGGCTCTATCGAAAGTGCCCCGGACAATATTCGCTCTCCGCATCAACTCTGTGCTGCCGGGTCACTTCCGATAGAGATCTAACGTATCTGGACAACTGACTGTTTCCGAGCCCTCCATTCACGACAAGTGCTGCGGATTCAGAGGAAGTCTGCAAAAAAACCCAGGCCGTCCAACTCCGGCATCGCCACGTCCAGCACGAGACGCCCGTTGTTTTCCGGGCGGTACGCTTCCAGGAACGTGTGCACGGAAGCACAACCGAGCGCCTCGAAACGTCTCGCCCGCAATAAACAGGTGGGCGCCTTGACTATCTCCGACTCGTCGTCCAGGATGTATACGATGCCGCCGGGGTGCTCATGGATAGTCCTTGGCCGTTGCGACGGGCAGTTCGAACAGGAAAACAGCGCCGCGTTCCGCGTGAGGCGCGGCCCAGAGCTTGCCGCCGTGCGCGTTTGCGATGGACCGGCAGATGGACAGGCCCAGGCCCAGACCCTTGGCCTTGGTTGTATAGAACGGCTGGAAGGGGCGTCCCGCATCCGTGGGCAGCCCGCAACCCTCATCCCTGACGGAGGCAAGCACACGGCCCTCAAGCGGCGTCGTCCGCAAATGGAGCCGGCGCGAGCCGGGTGCATTGGCGGCCATGCATCGGCCCCGTTGAGGATGAGGTTGAGGTCACTGCTGCAGCTGCACGCGATCGCCTGCAATCAGAGGCAAGCCGGGGTCCAGTTCGCGGACCACCGTGACGCCGCGCCCGAGGAGGTCGGACCTGGTCAGGCCCAACACCTCCTCGATGACCTGATTGAGCTGAAGCGGTTGCAGGGGCACTTGGCCGCGCTTGAGCATGGCGCGCAGCCGCTCGATGATCTTACCTGCGCGACGATCCGCGGCGACGATGTCCGAGAGGATGGATTTCACCTCGGCAAGATCCGGCGGCTCCTGATCGAGCAACTCCTCCGCGGCCTGGGCATTACTGAGGATGATGGCGAGCGGCTGGTTTAGCTCATGGGCCAGCGAGCCCGACAGCGCCCCCACCGTGTTCACGCGCGACAGGTGCATCAGGTTGTCGCGCATTTCCTGGATTTCCCTCTCCGCCCGTTTCTGCGAGGTGATATCGTGAATGACGCCAATCGTGCGGACCGCGCGTCCCGTGGCGCTGCGCGTGGCGACGCGGGTGAAGTGCTGGATCCATTTCGTTCCACAGGACGGATGCAGGTAGCGATATTCCAGAGAGAGCCGGTCGAGCCTCCCATCGTGCAACTTCTGACGCTCGTCCAAGACATGCTGTCGGTTGTCCGGATGCAGATGATCGATCCAGAACTCCACGTACTGGAGGCCCTGGAGCGGGCCGGGGGGGGCGCCGCAGATGTCCTGAACCCGTTCGTCAACGAAGCAGATACCTTCGCCATAATCGATTTCGTAGTACCCGAGGCCGGCGAGGTCGGTTCCCGCCGCCAGGCGAGCCTCCCTGGCGAAACGCTTCCTCGACGTGTTTGCGCTCGGTGACATCCAGGGAAACCCCCATCAGGGGGTCCGCTTCTCCGGACGGGTCACGGGGAGAGCATCCCCGGGCGGCGATCCAGTGGATGCTTCCGTCAGGGAGTAAGATATGATTCTCAACCCGAAGGTCCGTCCTCATCTGTAAGACGTTGAAGTAATTCATCCTGGAGCCCTGCGGTTTAACGTGGGCATTGTCGGACGCCGGGGCCTCTGCGTGCCTTCCGTGTCGCGATGTGGGTGAGACATGACCAGCCTTCGGGTGGCCGCTCTTCGAGCTGAAGGGACCAGAAGTTTCGCTTCGTTCGCGTCGACTGTGTATGCAGGTCTTTCCCTTTCTCCCGGTCAAGAGTAGAGGTTGATGACGACTCCGAGGGCGTTCACGGTCCGGTTCGAGCTCCCGCTGGAGTCGTTCTGATGCTCAAAATACCATTCGAATTCGAGATGACGGGTGACGGGAAACGTCGAGCCGAGATCAGAGAATTCCGGCTCACCTTGTCGTACCTGCTGTCGTAGTAGATTTCACCGCGGACGTACGGGCTGAACTTTGAAGCGGCCGATGGAGAACTCCGTTTCGACGGTTAGCCGGTTTCGGTAAGCCAGGAGAACTCACCACCCTTGGAGCGCAAATCGATTCGGTTGCGATCCGACATGAGGGCTCCGTATGAAATAGAGGATAGCGGGCCGTGAACTCGATTACGCCTCGCTGTTCATTGGGACCGTCACCGGGGTACGGATGGATGTACGGTATCCGGGCCTGATAAGAAGAAGTCTATTCTTGGATGGATCCTGGGGAACCAGTTCACCGCTTTCTCGAGCGGCTTGAAGTAAATATCAAAATTGGGACCGAATTCACCTTCCGTGGTCTCGCGATTCTCCTTGACGGTTGTCGCGAAGAAGTAAAAGCGCATCCTTTCATTGAGCTTTACGAATGTACTGATTTCGGGCCAAGCCTGATAGGTCTGCGCAGAGGCGGGAATCCCGAACGACAAGATCAAAAGCGCGTCCCAAACCGGCCGCCGTAAAAGGCGCGCCACGTACCTGCACTGATCGAGCAATGGGGGAGACTGGCGAGGCATCACTCGGCACCGACGGTCATCCTGGCGAAGGACAGACGATCCGTCTGCCACAAACTACGGTTCTGGCGCGCCGGCCACCTGGAATGCGTCTCTTGGAGATTCGCATACGGTGCTCTACGTTAACCTCGTCCTGGCTCATGAACGCAGGCCAGTGCTGCGCTTCAACATGACCGGGCATCCGACTGCCGAGTGGACGGCAACTCATATCGTGCAGGCACCCCCCTGGAAGACCGCGCCGCGCTAGCTGCTACCGGAGCGGGATCGGATTTTCAGAAGGACAGCAAGTCGATCTTCTCCATTTATCCCATTATATTGTGGAGAACTGGATCAGGACTTTGATGTCGTCCGGTTTTCTCGCCAGCGCCTTGGCAAAGTCCTCGGGCTTTTCGCGACGCGTAATGAGGCGGGCCAGCCAGGAACGATCGGCGCGCGCCAGCGCCTCAGCGCCTTTGAACCAGTGCCGCTTGTTGGCGTTCACGCTGCCAAACACGACGTTGTTCTTCAGCACCGCCCCGGATGCGACGTCCGCCGCGGGTAGTTTGGGGACTGTGCCGCCATGCCCCACGCCCGCAAGGCAAAGCACGCCGCTCGCCGCCAGCGCGGGAATCGAATCGGTAATGACCTGCCCGACGCCCGTGCACTCCATGATGATGTCCGGTTGAAAGCCCAGCTCGCCAACCGCGCAGGAGTGGTAGGTGGCGCCAAGGGCGCGAACAATCTCCGGCTTTGGCCCCGCTCGTGCCCGATCCAGCACGTGAACGTCCAATCCCAGTTGCTTGCCGAGCAGGGCAGCCAGAAGACCGATGGGGCCCGCACCAGTCACGAGCGCGGTTTTGGGTTCCCAAAAGGCCCGCTCGCCCACCGCCAGAACGTGTTCCCAAGCCTTGGCCACCACGGTGGTGGGTTCCAGGAGCACGCCCAAAATTCCCAGCGTGGGATCAATCTTGATTGCAAACTCGGGCTCAATTCGCCAGCGCTCGGACATGTAGCCGTTAATCTGTTTGATGCCGCGCTCGGTGTATTGGCCGTTGCGGCACATGTCCCATTCGCCGACCGCGCAATTCGGACATGGCACCGCATCGGGCCGGCGCACGATCCCCACGACCAAATCCCCTTTCTTCAACCCGCTGGTCCCCGGGTCGAGCACGCGCCCGAGGGATTCATGGCCGAGCACGAGGCGGGTCGCGCCGGGAGGCGCCCAACCGTACTTCCCTCGGTAATTTCGACATCGGTCCCGCACACTCCGACGGCGATGGCTTCCACGAGCACCGAGCCCTAGCGAGCATCTGGCTCCGGCACATCCTCTGGCCTGGCAGTTCCCGGCTTCTTTGGTTCCACCGTGATTGCTTTCATACGGACAACCCTTTCTCGCCATCAAAGGCACGATCATCGGGCGCAGGACGCCCGAGGATCTTGCTTGTGTGTTCTCGTTCTGCGATCTCATTAATCCTTAACATTCACGCCTCAGGTTGCGGCTTACAGCACTCTCTGGGCGTCGAGCGTGCGGTGCGCCAGTTCCGGATTGATGCTGGAAACGGCGTCGTAGTGGCTCAGGTGAACCTTGCCGGTCAGCTCCTCCAGGAAATGCGAACGTTTCAGGCGGTCTATGACCGACCCCTTCACCTCGGACAGGTGGAACGTGATTCCGCCGTCCTTTAGCCGCTGGTTGATCGCCTCAAGGCTTTCGAGTGCCGAGGCGTCGATGGTCTTCACAGCAGGCACCACGGCTCTGGGCGTCGAGCTTGGCATCAGGCGCCTCCTTCATGATGCTTTTGCACCCCCCCGGCGTCTGACTCCGCGGCCGCGCTCTCCGGAGACTGGCGAAACGCCTGAGCCGCGTGCCGGTTGGTCGGATAGAAGCGGCCCGGGTCGATCAATTCCATCAGCTCGTACCTCTCGAGCCACGAGCGGAAGGACCGGCCGGCGCGGCTGACGGCGACGGTGATGTTCCGCTTCTTCAGCATGGTGATCGCCTGACGAAGAACCCCCGCACCGGTCGTGTCGACATCGACCATCGCCTCCGCATCGAGCACGAACCAGCGGACAGGGGTGGGCGCCTGCGTGACCAGCCGCTCGACGTCGTCGAGGAACAGGGTTGCGTTGGCGAAGTAGAGCGGGGCGCCGAAGCGGTACACCATCAGGCCCGAAGAACCGGAGGCCTGCCCGCCATCCGCGGGAAGAAATGACTGCCGTCGGGCGCTTCCACGAGCGCCGAGGTTTCCGGACGGGACGCCCGGCGGATGACGTCGATCGTCGACATGAGAAAGGCGATGACGACGGCGCGCAGGGGGCCCAGGGCCAGCACGCCCAGAAGGCAGACCGCGGCGATCCAGAACTCCGATCGGCGCATCCGCCACAGCTCGCGCAGCTCGTGGACCTCGATCAGCGACAGCACCGCGTTGGCCACGATCCCGGCCAGAGCCGCGTTCGGCAGGTACGCCAGCAGGTCGGTGAAGAAGAGCATCACCAGCGCGATCGTGCCGGCCGCCACCAGGCTGGGCAACTGGCTGCGCGCGCCCGAGGCATCCATCGCCGCCGAGCGGGACGGGCTGTTGCCCGTGACCAGCGACCCGGTGAAGGCTGCCGCCAGGTTGGCCGCACCGTAAGCGAACAACATCTGGTCGCCGTCGGCCTTGTAGCCGTACTTGTTGCTGTAGCTGCGGACCACCAGCAGGCCTTCGCACAGGAGGATGGCCACGATGGCCAGGGCGCCCGGCAGGAGCCGCAGGTAGTCGGCCAGCGGGATCGTGGGCAGGGTCAGCGCCGGGAGCCCTGAGGGGATCGTGTTGCCCAGCACGGCGACACCCTTTGCCGGGAGGTCGAACATTGCGACGATGGTCGTCAGCAGCACCAGGGCCACCAACGCCCCGGGGATTTTTGGCGCGTACCGTTTCATCAGCCGGACGATCAGGAAGGCGCCCACCCCGACCGCCACCGAGTAGAGGTTGGCACGCGGAATGGAGTGGATCAGGGCCAGGACCTCCACGAAGTAACCCTCGGTGTTCACCGAGGTCGCCAGGGTCTCCTTGAGGTGCTCCGCCGCGGCCAGCAAGCCCGACGTGGCGTCGCTCACATGGGGAGCGGCGAGGATCTTCCTGACCTGGTTGGTGAACACCTCGACGCCGAGCCCGGTGATGAACCCCGCCATCACGGCGCGCGAGAGAAAGTTGGCGAGGAAGGCCAGCCGGAAGATCCAGAAGACGAGAAACAACAACGCGCACACCACAGCCAGCGCCAGGGCGTATTGCATGCGCAGCGGGTCCCCGGGCGCGGCGAAGGCGACCAGGGCGGCCCCGACCAGGGTGGCCATGGAGGCGTCGGGGCTCGTGACCAGGTGTCGCGAGCTGGCTGAGCAGGGCGAAGACCACCAGCGGGATGATGGCCGCGTAGAGACCGGCCGCGGGGGGCAGGCCGGCGACCTGCGCGTAGCCGATGTTCAGCGGGATCATCAGGGCGGCCAGCGTGACGCCCGCCGAGACCTCCCGCGGGACGTCGGCCAGCGTGATCCCCTGCAGCCCCGCGAACGGGCGGGGCCAGCGGATTTTGGCGAGAATGGTGCGAGCCTCTTCACTCATGACTGATCCCTCCATCCACGCGCCGGGCCGACCTTCGGAGCTGTCTTTTGATGTTCATTCTGACTCCTCCAAAAATCGACTGGTTAGCGACTGCGGAATCAGCATGACCGTGACGATCCCCGCCACGATCAGGTCGTTGGTGAACGCCTTGCCGGTATATTCAGCCCCCCAGGTCAGAATCGGAGATAACGGCGAAGTATTTGCATAAGTCTTAATTCTCCGGGCGAGGCTCAGTATCGTTCTTGGTGTTGGCTGCCGGCTGGTCGGCTTGCCCGGCCCATTTTCGGCGCAGCAAGCACGCGATGCGAGTGACCGGGCCGCGGATCAGAAAATACGGAACGATGGCGCACGCCACCGCCACGACCAGCAACTCTCCCGAGGTAGAATGACCGCAAGACCCAGATCCGGTACGTGGTGGCGAGCACGCAAGCGACGATGAAGACCTGCCGAAATCCTTGAGACCGGAGCGGAAAAGCCGTCGCCGCTCGGTTGGGTCCTTGAAGAAGGCCCACAGCACCGTCGGCCTCCCTTCCCGGACATCCCTGCAGGTGGGCGCGGATCGCGAGCAGGTGACCACGAGCGGCATGACGAACCAACCGGAAATGCAGCAGGCCCGCCGACCCGGCCGACAGATGCTCAACCTCGACTGAGTCAGCATTTCAAGAGATTGTATCCATGGTTTACACCTTTCGATGTCGAGCCGGATCATCACTTGGATTCATCGGCTTCCGTCATTTCGATTCAGCAATGAGCGCATCGCGCGTGACAGCATACCGCCGGAGATGTTCCGGGCCTTGAATCCGTTCTGCAACAGGATGCGCGTCGCGTAGTAGGCGCGCTGGGCGGAACGGCAGATGACGTGGATCTCGCGGTCGCGGGGAAGTTCGCCCAGGCGGCGCGGAGCTGCGGCAGCGGGATGTTGAGCGCGCCCGGCACGCTCTCCACGGCCAGTTCCACCGGCATGCGCACGTCGAGGAGGAACGCGCCGTCCAGCGAATCCCAATGACTGAGCGGCATGTCGCCGCGCAGAACATCGGCGGCCACCATGCCGGCGAAGTTGACCGGATCCTTGGCACTGCCGAACTGGGGCGCGTAGCAAAGCTCGGATTCCTCCAGATCGTAGATCGTCGCGCCCATCTGGATGGCCATGGCCAGGGCGCTGATCCGCTTGTCCACCGCCGGGCCGTCCTCGCCCAGCGCCTGCGCGCCGAGGACCTTCCCGTTGGATTTGCGGAAGATGAATTTCAACCCGAGCATCTTGGCGCCCGGGTAATATCCGGCGTGCGAATTCGGGAAGAGGTAGATCTTCTCATAGTCCGTGTCGCCGAGCCTGCTTGAGCGTTTTCTCGCTGACCCCGGTCCAGGCGGCGGCGCCGCCAAACAAGCCGATGATCGCGGTGCCCTGCGTGCCCCGGTAACGGGAATCGCGCCCGCAAATCACGTCGGCCGCGATGCGGCCCTGCCGGTTCGCCGGCCCGGCGAGCGCAATCAGGCTCCACTCGCCCGGTCCCGAAATCCTTGACCTCGATGGCATCGCCGACGGCGAAGATGTCCGGGTCGCTCGTGCGCATGTGCTCGTCCACGCGGATGCCGCCGCGTTCGCCGATCTTCAGGCCGGCCGACTTGGCCAGCGTGGTGTCCGGCTTCACGCCGATCGCCAGGATCACGATGTCCGCCGGAAACGCTTTGCCGGAGCTGGTTTGGACCTCGATGGCGCCTCCGTCCAACTGCTTGAATCCGACCACGCCGTCATTGGCGACCACCTGCACGCCATGCCTTTTGATATGGCCCTGGACGAGACACGCGATCTCCGGGTCCAGCGGGGACAGGACGTGATCGGGCTTCTGGATGAGGGTCACGTTGAAACCGAGATGGACCAGGTTCTCCGCCGTCTCCAGGCCGATGAATCCGCCGCCGACGACCACCGCGCGGGTCACCGGCTTGACCAACTGAATGCCCGAGTAGTTGAACATCCCGGCGAGAAACGTCGTGCCCTTCTCGATCCACTCGCGGATCGTCCTCGCGTCCGGCACGGTCCGCACATGGAAGATCCCCGGCAGGTCGATGCCCGGCAGGGGCGGATGGACCGAAGCCGCGCCGGGCGACAGCACGAGCTTGTCGTAGGACTCGGTCGTGACCTCGCCGGTCTTGACGTCGCGCAGATCGACGGTCTTCTTCTTCGGATCAATCGCGACCGCTTCGCAGTTCGTGCGCGCATCAATCGCGAACATGGCGCGAAACATCTGTTCGGTCCCCACCAGGAGGCTCGATTCCTTTTCAATCACGCCCGCCGACATGGTAGGGCAGCCCGCAGTTCGCGTAGGAAACATACGGCCCGCGTTCCACCATGAGGATTTCGGCCTTTTCGTCCAACCTGCGCAGACGCGCCGCACACGACGCGCCGCCGGCCACTCCACCAACGATGATTACTTTCATCTTTCTTTGCCTCCGGTTATTTCGCCTTCGTTTTTTTGACCGTAATCCGTTAGCTGAATCAGCTGCTGCGCCTACCGCCTGGCTGCTTTCAGCGTCTTGACTTCGGCGGTCAAGTTTTCAACTTCAGTTTTGGCCTCGCGGTTCCCCACATGGCCACAGCCCCCACGACTAGCACCCAGAAGGGGAAGACGTAAAGGCCAGGGATCGCCTCCATGATCAGGCCGGGCAGCAGGATCCATTGCCGGCCCAGCACCATGAACAACAAAATTGCTGTCGCCAGATCGGCCGCCCACTGTATTGGCGGCGTGAACGTCAGAAAGAATGAGAGCCCATCGGCCAGGGCTGCGATGGTAAAGGCTAAGGCCAGCCTGTTCCTGGAGAAGCGTGAGGGGGGCGGTGGTTTGCGCTCGTCTGCATCTCCGATTGGTGTTTCTGGCGGAAGAGCCTCGACTGGCATCCCAGGACTCATCAATAATCTCCCTCTTTGGGCCGATAACCTCGTACATCACTGGACCGGCGTTAATGTCATGTCCTCTGAAATACGGCACAGGTCCCGGTTGATCTCAGGTCTTGATTGCGGATGCAAATGTGATGCAGCGCCGCGGTGTTGTCGCCAGGATCAGGCAGCCTGCAATTGCCACAGAAAATATCGTGATAATGGTTCGTTTCACCGCGTTTCTCCTGCTCTTGGTAAGATGAGTTCAAAACTGAACCTCTACAAGCCGTATGACCGCTACATCCGGTGTGATTCGACGACTCTCTCGAAGTCTCTACCGCTCGGGTTTCTCAGCAACAGCCGTTGCCGCCGCCTGAGTGCCTTCCGGAGCCGTCATCCCGGCAGCGCCCAAATCAACCGGAGAGAACCAAGCACGCCCCCCTGATTTAATTTTCACCCGGACCGATTCACGCTTGATGTGGAGCGTCCCGAGTTGATGGGGACGCTCCCATTGATGGTCACATCGGAATCGAACGTCGCCTTCAGAGAAACCGGGACCTGGCTGCCGATTGCAATCGATACCGGGACAGAGTCTGCCAGGGTTGTGCCGATAACTTTCTTGACGTGGATGGGAACGGTCTGTCTAATCGGAACGTTGACAGTTCCCTTGATATTCAGCATCTGCTTGACCGGCACCTTTGCATGAATCGGCAACACCATCTTCAGGGGGGCCCGGAAATTGCTGACCGCCACGGTGATCTCGTCCTTGACGCGGATTTTTTGTTTGATCGGCACACTCATCTTGATGGGAATATCTCCTTTCACCGGAATGGGGGCGCCCAGCACACTCTTCACTGTAGTATCCAGTGGGAGGGTTGTTTCCAGTTGCACCGTGTCATCGACAAACAGCTCGCAATCCAGGGGAATCTGCAGTTTTTCGAGGTGAAGCTCTTTCTGCGTCAACACCACATCGATCGGAACATCAACGTTCAAGTCGAGGACCTGATCGACCAGAACGTCTGCCTCCACGGGAGCGGTGAAAGTCATGTCGAGCGGGACGTCCAGAGTTTCGTCCAATGGGATGGCGAGATGTTTATCGATGAGAACATTAGCGCCAAAACGCTGCGGCAGTTGAACATTGATCACCTTGTCTATGTTGCCGCTGACGGGAAGCTTTGCATTGAAACCCACATGGACTTCCTTTTCAACATCCAGGAGAAAAACAAGATGGCCGATCGGGTCCACAATGAACCAAACGACAATCAGAGCGACACAGATACCAACACCCGCTAGTGTGATCATCGATTTTGATGTTAATGGAAGCATCAAGTCGATCTCACCGGAAGCCGTGCATTTCTTTTGCTTCGTCCCTTGTCTTTGCGCGTTCTTTCGCTCAAGAGCTCAACTACTACTTGCGCTACTGGACCTTCGGCAGCACCTGCCGATCGGGAGTGAGCTTGTAGGTCCATGGGCATCCGGAGTTTTTCCAGCCGTTCTTCATCCGCTGGCCCTGGAAGACGCTGCCCGGATCCTCGACCGCATCTCCCTCCATTCCATCGATGATGTTGTAAACGTTTTTGAACCCCGCCTTGGCAAGCAGGTTGGCGGCTATGGCGCTGCGGCCACCGGACCGGCACATAACCAGAATCACGTCCTCTAAGTTGGCTACTTCCTTCACGCGGGAAACAAAATCCGCTAGGAGCCCGATCTGGGAACTTTCCCTTCTCGGCGTCCCACTCATACACCTGAGCGGCAACGGGGATTTTCCAAGCCATACTCGGATGGCCCACAAACAGAACCTCTTCCGGCGGTGCGAACGTCGAGAATCTTCACCTTCTCGGCATCGGCCTTCCATTTCTCATAAGCCTCCTTCGCCGTCACATAGAGGCCCAGTACGGTCTGTTTTCCTTTAGGAATGCCTTCATTAGATTCAGTCATGTTCAGTTCCTCACATTAGCTTTTGTCACACTGCATCCTTTCAGTATCGATTCCCAATTTGAAGGCCCGGTCGGGCTCTCAACGCCAGGTTACGTCAACGGGCTTTCGCGCAGGAATCCGGTGGTATTTTTCAGCCGGATAGCCGATCACGAACGTTCCATGCGGAATATTTCCTTCCGGCAGCCCAGGGCTCTCAATCAGAGGCGGGTAGGCTTGACTGGCTGTGTTGATACTGCCGGTAAAAGTGGTTCCCAAACCGAGTGCGGGGGCCGCAAGTTGAATCTGGTGAATGGCAATCATGGCAGCCGGAGGCGCCGTCCGCTCATCTTTCTTTGCATAGGCCATGATGATGCACGGAGCCCCCCTGGAAATACGATCTTGCCCGCTTCCCACGGTTCGACAAACAGTTCCAGTTTGGCTTCCTGGTAGAGTGCGGTGTTCTTCTCCTTAACGGCTTTCATCCAGTCGATTGTCATCCCGGCTATCCGGTGAACCTTGGCAGGATCGTTGATCACGAGCCAGCGTATCATCTGACGGTTCGCTCCGTTTGGCGCCAACGGGCAACATCCAACAGCTCCAGGATCTTTTCTTTTTCTATGGGTTTTTTGATATAGCCGCGAATCGAACGCCGCGATATCAGGTACTGCCTGACCCGGTCCCATCTGGGGATCAGATGAATATCGATCTCCTGGCAATCCTCAGGCCCCATCGAGCGCTGATGCATGGCCTCGGTAGGACAGATGGCCACGCAATGGCCACAGTCAATGCAGAGGTCCCACGCGTTTTCGATGGGAACAGGGAAATCCTTTTTGGTAATCAAACCACCCGGGCAGGCCCTGATACAGCTTCCGCAGCCAATGCATAAACTTCATCTACCTTGATCATTGTATCTAACTTGTAGGAGTTGCTCATTTTTGCCTCCACTCCTTTGTGACGCTGACTTACCTGTTCGTTGATGCCTTCGATCGCGCATCAATAGCCGGGATCCTGAAAGGTCGGCACCCGTCCTTCGCTGAAAGCACGGATTCCCTCGACGCGGTCAGGATGGACTACCGAACGCCAGTGCGCCTCCATCATGATCGGAACATCTACAGCCCCGCCAAACCCTTGTTCTGAAGTATCCGGACTCTCACACGGCGGTTCTCGGCCTGACCCTCCGCCGTTTTGTCTTTGCCGACTTGGCGACTCTCCCCCATTGCAGCCGGGGCGAGCATGTTGGTAAGCGGGATGTGGCCCTGTTGCAGCAGGACGTTTGCGACATTGTCAGCGCGGTCTTCGCTCAACTTTTGGTTCAAGGAAGCGCTGCCGGACGATGAAGCATATCCTTTGACCTCGATCATGTAGCCGTCGATGGTTTTGGCTTTTCCTGCCAACGCTACGAGTTGAGGAATGTACTTGGGATCGACGCTGACTTTGCCGTTGCCAAAATACACCGTTAATTCATCGAGGATGTAGTAATCATCCAGCTGGCCGAATCGCGCGATCGCAGCGTCAATAGCGGCTTTGTTGGCTGCGACCTTCTGATTCTGCTCTTTCAGGGCTGCGTTCTGTGCTGCTAGCTCCGCATTTTGTTTTTCCAGCTCTTCCTTATTCTTTTGAGCCTGCTGCTGCGTTTCGGCCAAACCGGCCTGGATGGCTTGTGCTTGTTCCAAATCGTTGCCCTTAAACCTCACTGTCTTCGCACGAGCTGGTTTTGCGCGTCGTACGCACCCTCCACCTGGATGGGAAGCCCTGGGATAAGGGCGGCCATCGACATATGCTTCTTGCGGGCCTTCAGTGCGCCCTGCACCGGGCCACATCAGTAGCTTCCGTAAGCAGAACGATCAGCTTCGGCGAGTCCGCCGTTTGCAGGATGATCTTGGCGACCGCTGCGCCCTTTGATCACCCCTTCTACCTTGGTTTGGGCAAACATGATGGCGCCTGACAGCGCAGCGAACGTGACAATCAGGACGGCCATGGAAACGATTCTATGCGATTTAGTGCGAGTCATACTGCCTCCTACCTCTCGTTCAA
>CAVVHG010000012.1:0-582117 GCA_963747985.1 uncultured Acidobacteriota bacterium | reverse complement strand
ATAGTGGAAAACTCAGACAGCTGTCATTGCAGTGCGTGGATTGCCGGTGGAGGAATTCTCCATGATAGGCAAGACCGTTTCTCACTACCGCGTGCAGGAGAAGATTGGCGAAGGCGGGATGGGTGTGGTCTACCGCGCGCACGATGAATACCTGGACCGCGACGTCGCGCTAAAAGTCTTACCTACGGGCACCCTGACCGATAGGTCGTCTCAGAAGCGACTCCGGAGAGAAGCGCAGCGCTTTCAAGGCTCAATCATCCCAACATCGAGACTCTCTTCGACTAAGTACGTTGGATGCCGCGGAATTTCTTGCGGTTGAGTATATCCCCGGGGTCACTCTGAGCGACATGCTGGAAAAGGGCGCCCTCGCAGAAAAGGACATAGCACACCTGGGTGCGCAACTGGCCGCTGGATTGGTGGCGGCACATGAGCAGAGGGTTCTACACTGTGACCTCAAGCCGAGGAACCTGCGCGTCACCGCCGACGGCCGGTTGAAGATTCTGGATTTTGGAATAGCCAAGCTGCTGAAGCCCACGATTGAATCCGCCGCGAGCGATAGCACGCCTGACTCATCGTCCGGCCGTCTAGGTGCGGGGGGTACCTCGCCCTACATGTCTCCCGAACAGGTATGGTGCGAGACCCTGGATGCCCGAAGTGATATCTACGCCAGCGGCGCGGTGCTCTACGAGATGGCGACCGGTGAAAGGCCATTCCGAGAAGAGGCATCATCCCGTTTGATTGACGCCATTCTGCATCAGCCGGCGGTGTCCCCGCGGGCCAAAATGCACGGGATCTCCCCCGAACTCGAGCGAATCATCCTGAAATTCTGGAGAAGGATCCCGACAACCGGTACCAACGGCTCGGGAGTTGGAGGTGGATCTCCGGCAGTTAGCGGCCCCTAGAACGACAAGATGGACCCCGGCCTTGGAACGGGCTGGACTCTGGCTGCCGAAGGCTTCCTTTGCGGTCATTCTTGCCTTGGCCCTGGCGGTGATCTTGCCGCGCTTAATGTCGGCGGTTGGTGGGGGCGACTACCGGGAAGGGTCAGTGTGGGACGAATTGAGTCCTTGGCAGTGTTACCGCTCGAGAATCTCTCTAAGGACCCTGAGCAAGAGTACTTTGCCGATGGAATGACCGAGGAACTGATCACCGACCTGGGGAAGATCAAGGCACTGCGCGTGATTTCGCGGACATCGGTGATGATGTACAAGGGCATGAAGAAGGATCTGCCCACCATTGCCCGCGAACTCAACGTGGATGCGGTGGTCGAAGGTTCGGTCTGCGTTCCGGCAACCGCGTACGGATTACGGCACAGTTGATTCAAGCGAAGGCGGATCGCCATCTTTGGGCGGAAAGCTACGAGCGCAACCTGACCGACGTGCTGGCCTTGCAGAGCGAGGTGGCGCGGGCCATTGTCGAGCAGATTGATCAATGTGAGTCCGCAGGAAGAAGGCCGTCTTTTAGCGGCTCGTCGCGTCCATCTGGACGCGTACGATGCCTATCTCCAGGGCCGTTTTTTCTGGAACAAGAGAGACCGTGAATCGGTTATAACGGGTTTGAAGTACTTCGAGCAGGCCATCGACCTGGATGCCAACTATGCCCTGGCCTACACAGGAGTGGCTGATTCATACCTCATCATCGGTATCTATTCTTGGCTCGCCCCTCCCAAAGTATTTCCCAAAGCGAAAGCGGCGGGCTGAAGGCCCTGGAAATTGATGACACTCTGGCCGAAGCCCATACGTCCATGATACTGGTCAAGGAACTGGAATGGGATTGGAAGGGCGCCGAGATAGAATCTCTGAGGGCGCTCGACCTTAATCCTGGTTATGCGACTGCCCATCAGTGGTATTCCGCAATTCTGACACTCACGGGACGAGACGATGAAGCAATCGCGGAAGGTCGCCGTGCCGCGGAACTTGATCCGCTTTCCCCGATCATCGCTTTGAACGGCGCACATTCCTACTACTACGCCCGACGCTTTACACAGGCCAGACAGGGCATCCAAAGAACTCTGGGAATCTCACGTGGCTTTCCAGTCCAATACGACCTTGGTGCCATTGACATCAAGGATGGCAGAATGTGCGAAAGTGTCGCGCAGCTTCAGGACGCGGTCACTCGTTTTCCCGAAGACGACGCCATCCGGGCGCTGTTGGCTTATGCATATGCTCTCTCCGGCAGGCAAGGTGAGGCACGAGCCCTGCTCAACGAATTGATAAGAGATTCGAAAAGAAGGTCCGTTTCACCGTGCTTCGTTTCCTTGGTCAATGTCGGCTTGGGCAAGGAGGACGAAGCCTTGAAATGGCTGGAGGACGCCTATAGACAACATGATCGATTGCTTCCCTACTTCGGAGTCGACCCATTGTTTGATCCCTTACGGTCCGACCCGCGCTTTCAAGATCTCCTCGCCGGATGAATCTTCCGCGCAAGGGAGCTTAGGTGTCCGGATCCTGCAGGCTCGCTCTATCGAGCGTGAAGAGTTCCGCCGGTCGCGTCGGGAATTAGAAGCAATGAAAACGCAGCCTCACTCGCACAGTCCCCAATCCTCACTGGACAACCTTCCAAGATTGCTTCGCGAGGCTGATGTGCTTTTGATTGTCCCTCCGTTCCACTCGCTTGCGTATCCCTCGTTGGCTGCGCACCTTTTACAGGCATGCGGCCGCCAGGCTGGATTCTCCGTCCGAGTTCTCTACTCAAACATGTTGCTGGCCTCGATGATCGGGGAAGAAGTCTATTCAGGGATTTGCAGTGCCGGCGACAGAGCCTTCACAGGAGAACGCCTTTTCGCGCGCTGCGCGTTTGGCCTTCCTTCGTTGGGCCGCCGAACAAGACACATGTTTGACGCCGACTGGATGCTCGGTCCAAACCGCGATTGGAAAATTGAACCAGATTCGGAACGCGCCCGGATTACCCTGCGGGAGCTCCGCCGTTCTGAAAAGCTTGTTCGGGGCTTCGTCAAGAGCGTTGCTGGAGCGATCGCCGATCGGCGGTACCGGACTGTCGGTTGCAGCTCGTGCTTCGAACAAACGGCTGCCAGTATTGCCCTTCTGAACCGGATCAAGAGTCTGCGCCCCGAGACGGTCACGATTCTCGGGGGAGCCAATTGTGAAGGGGAGATGGCACGCGGGATCGCCTCGCTCCCGTCGGAGGTGGACTTCATCTTTTCCGGAGAATGCGAAGCTGCATTTGTAGACTTTGTTCGCGCCATCATGACTGGCTCCAAACCCCGCGATCGTCTGATCTACGGTAGACCTTGCCGAAATCTTGATACCCTGCCCACACCTGCATATGACGAGTTCTACCAACAACGAAAACTGTTTCTTTCCCGCCGCCGGTCCGGGGCTCGGCAAATAGAAATCCCCTATGAGTCTAGCCGGGGCTGCTGGTGGGGGCAAAAGCATCATTGCACCTTCTGCGGATTCAGCGAAGAAGGCATCACTTTGCCAAAAATCCCCGGATCGAGTTCTTGCGGATCTGCGTGTCCTTTTGGAAGCCTGCCCGAGTCGAAAAATCGGAATGACCGATAGTATCATGCCCTATACTTACTTTAGGACGCTCCTCCCCGCCTCGCCGGAGCATTCCCTGGGGTTACGGTATTTTATGAGCAGAGGGCCAGCCTTTCCTTATCCCAGCTTCTGGCTCTCAAGCGGGCCGGGGTCAATATCAGCCTGGGATTGAGTCGCTGTCCTCTCGTCTTCTCTCGCTTATGAACAAGGGTTTGCTCACAAGGCAGAGTCTGTTGCTGCTGCGGAACGCCAGGACCGTCGGGATAGACCTCATCTGGAATCTTCTCTGGGGATTCCCCGGTGATGATGTAGAAGCCTACAAAGAAATCTTGGCTTTGATTCCATTGCTCCACCACCTCCAACCACCTGCCGCCTTGGGCCATATCAGTATTGATCGTTTCAGTCCTTATTTTTGCGAACCGTCTAGATTCGGCATAAGCAGACTGAAACCTCTCTCGGGATATTACGATTTTCTGCCGGAGGGGGCCGACGTTGCACGTATTGCCTACTCGTTTACGGCAGAGTATCGTTGCGGCTCGCATGAGCACGTTGCGGTGATCTCCGACCTATGGTGCGCGGTTAACAGGTGGCAGGCAGCTTGGAAGCAACACGGTGGTAGCGCAAGTGAGGAACTGCGACTGCTCAGGAATCACAAATCGTATGTATTGGTGGATACGCGTCGGCTGTGGAGAAAGAAACAATCGTATCGGCTTGGCGGGGCGGACGCCTTGGCTCTTCTCACTCCTCGGCCCTTCACGGGAAAGGGAATTGAGACGTGGGCTGTGCACAAAAAGCTGGCCATAGTTGCGGACGGCTGGTACGTGCCCTTGGCCATGGCTGACCAGGAGGTGCTACACGATATTGACGGATGAACCTGATGAAAGCCGGCGGGCCTTGGTAGAATCTCCTGCATGTCACAATACAAGACACGCTGCCGTTTAGCAGCATGAAAGGAGCGGAACAATGCCACAACTTAAGACCTATGAACACAAGAAGCCAAGACGGAAGGGAAAGCCAAAACCTCCCGGCAAGCCAAAACCACCGAGCAAACGAAAGCCGGCAAAGAAGAAGGAAGGATAGCCCTCAAGTCCTCTGGGAAGCACGTAGGCGACGCCAAGGGAGAAGTGTGCCCAAACGGGCTGTCTGTCGCCAATAGCTCATCGCTCCGGTCTTCGTGCCCCTGAAATCGAAGGATCACCGGGAAATTGAATTGGTGAAAAATGCAGGACATCCCTCACTATTGTAACAAGTCCGCGAATCCGCCACAGCAGCAGACACTGAACCGTGCCGGTGTGAAATGATCTGCATGAAGAAAGGGGCCTCTTCAGGCAGACTGCCGCCAGTCGTATCGATGATGCAAACCACCGAGGCGCGGGAATGAAATCAACTGCGCAGATTGGTCCGGCTTGACAGAAACAGGTCGCTTCGCCGGTGTGTCTTTCTCAAGCGAGTCATGGATCCGGTCCGCGTGATAATAGGAAACGTAATCCCGCATCACACGGCGCAGATGAATGTCATCGAGGACGATCAGGTGATCTAGAAGCTCTCTGCGACAACTTCCGATCCAGCGTTCCGAAACTCCATTCTGCCAGGGACATGCAGGGCTTATGCGCCTCGGTTTCATGCCGCTGGCTGTCAGAAGATCGGTTACCTCCTCGCCAAACTTGCCGTCGCGATCCAGAATCATGTAGCGGTAAGCACAAGGTCCGGAAATGCCTCTCTCAGCTGCTGCACTATCCAGGGGCCGGTCGGGTGTTCCGTGACATTGAAATGGACTATCCTGCGTCGACCGTGTTCGATGACGAAGAAACAATACAAGACTCGGAATGTGAGGGTCGGCACGGTAAAGAAGTCCATGGCCACGATCACATCGCGGTGATTGCGCAGGAAAGCAGCCCAGAGCTTGCGGGCCTGCTCACGGGGATACAGGCGCCGGAGATAGCGAGAAACGTAAGCGTTAAGCCGGGCACAGGGCCCGCCTGATGAGGCCGCGGCACGGGCAGCTCCCGCCGCGGAGGCACCGTGTTCCCGTTTCAGCCGGAGCCGGTTGGCCTTGGTTCCCAGTTTCCCGGCAGGAGTTCACGAAGGCAGGAAGCCTTCGTCGTCGGCAGCCGGCCGAGGATGTCTGTGAGATAGTCTTGCGGATTGATTGCTCGTCGGCGACAGCTGCCGATCATCGAATAGAGAACGGCGCTTCTCCATCCCGCATCGGGGTGTCCGATAAATAACCATCGGCGCCTTCCCACCGCAGTAGGTCGGATCGCGTTCTCGACAAGATTATTGTCGATTTGGTAGCGTCCATCGCGCAGGTACCCGATCAACGCCTCATATTCGTTCGTGAAGTATCTGACGGCGTTGCCCAGGGTACTCTTCGGTAGGTAACGGGTTGCAAGCTCCTCAGCTCTCGACTTCAGCGACTGCCAGATGGCTGGCGCCCTTTCCCGTCGGATGCGATACCGTTCCTCCGCTAGCAACTCCCGTACCTCGTCTTCAATCTGATACAGTCGCCCGATCTGCGAGATGAACCAGACGGCGTCGGCGAGGTTTTCGCGCGCCGCGGCATAGAAGCGCCGTCTCGAATGAGCGAGACAGCCGATCCGTTGCAGCCCCGGCTGACGCTTGCGCAACGCTTCGTAGACCTCGTAGGCGTCCGTCTGGATGGTACCGGAGAAGTCCTTCAGGCGATCGCGCACAGGCTGCTGCCCCCGGCTGGGATCGAACACCAGGATGACGTCCCCGCCCGGCACGGCGTAGAACCATAGGAAACCGCGGGCCGCCTTCCCCTCGACCTCCGGGTCCAGCACTTTGACGGGCGTTTCGTCAATCTGCAGGTACCCGCCGGCGAACATCTCCTGCCACATCGCGTCGTATACCGGCACGAGCCAGGTGGCAATGTGCTCAGCCCACTGCACCATCTGCGGACGTGGGATGACAATACCGTGCCGTTCCCGGAACTGCTGCTCCAACCGGTAGAAGGAGAGGTGATCATCGTAGCGGGCCAGTACCACATGCACGGCCAGTCCAAGCCCGAGCCGGCTCTGTGGAATCAGCCGCGGAGGCAATGGGGCAATCGCGACTCCGGCTTCGCCACATCTGCAGGCGTACTTCGGACGCACCGTGCGGCGCCGGATCAGTTTCGCCGGAATGAAGTCGATCTCTTCGCTGACCTCTTCGCCGATCCTCTCGGGCATCTTCCCGCAGCAAGGGCAGGGCTCGATTTGCGGCTCGATCGTGACCGTCTCGGTTTCAAGGTGTGCCGGCAGCGGATGACGGATGCGGCGGCGATGACTGGCCCGGCTCCGTTTTTTCTTCTTTTTCTTCCTCTTCGTCTTCGAGGATCCCGTCGCTCGCCGCGGGAGGGCGTTGCGCTTCCGCTTCGAGATCGTGATTCAACCGGGACAGTTGTTCCTGCTGCTCCGGTGTCAGACGGTCCGACTTCGGGCCGAACAGCTCGCGCTTCAACTCGGCAATCCTCGCCTGCGCCTCGGCCAGCCGCTGCTCGGACTCCTCCAGCTTGCGGCTGCAGTTCGACGTTCTCTTTCTGCGAGCCTGTTTTCTCCTCCCGAAGTCGAGCCGCCTCGGCCTTCAAGTCGCTGGTATTCCGCATAGAGTTCGTCCTAACTCATGCGGAAAGCTCCTTGCGGAAACCGATGATGCAAGCGGATAAACGTAAACATCTTTGACGGGAACGTGCAAGGTCGTGTCTCCCGATCCTGACGGCTGCGCCCTGTCGTGGATCCGAGCGCGGACCCAGTTCGCCGCCCTGTAAGATGTGCCTGCAAAACGATCGCATTCGACGAAGGTTTCCACCAGAGGGATGCCAGTGGCCGTATTTTCGTTCTCCCAGTCCGTTGAAAGCCGTCGTATTGTGCTGCCCCAGAATCCAGCTCGCCAGGTGCGGAACTCTCACAAACGGCAGAATCAGAAAACGTGTGTTATTCGCAATATGATCCGGTGGAGATGACGCTCTGCTGCTGCTCCGCTGTCCAGCCGATAAACTCATCTCGCGCCCCGGCACTTCCATGCCGGCGCGCCGAATAACAGACAGCGCAAGCAAACGCCCCCGTCCCGTCCGTTACCGTGTATTGCAGGTTCTCGCCGACGGTGCCTCGAAAAACCCAGATAGTGAAACTCGGCGAAGGCAGCGGCAAACCGGACCCGGTATCGTCGTGTCCTGAGCTGACCTCCCGGGCCGTCAGCGGACCCAGTATCGCCGAGCTTTCCTTCGACATTCGGTAGTGCTGTCCCAGTTCTGCCGTGAGTCGACTCCGGCCTGCCATCCGGTTGGACGCCTTTATGCCAGCACGGCGGCAGATAGATCAGGCCTCGCGCCTCGTAGCTTCAACAAGCAGACGTCCGGGTGGCCATGTCCTTCAACCGCCCCGCCCTCGTTGCGCCAGTTCCACTCCTCTCAGAGGATCTTCAGACAACCGCCTCCGGCTCAAGTCCGGATTCGTAACCATCAGCGTGCGGATGCGGACTACGTCCTCCGGCGTCACCCGGCGACCCTGCAGCATGAGATCCTGATTCATGCCGCGAAGTGTACGAAATCAGGAAACTGGAGTTCCAGTGAAAAATGCGTGGGGCTCACACGCGATACCACCAGTGACGCCGCGGGGTGCCTTCAATTCCGTGAAGGAGGAGTTGCAGCTCTTCGGGTCGCAGGCATCGGCTCGCACCTTCGCCCGCAGGCCAGCCGAACGTCCCCGCGTTCAAGGCGCTTCGCGCAGACCCAGAGCCCGGAGCCGTCGAACCAGACCACCTTCACACGGTTGCGCAGACGGTTGGAGTATACGAACAGATGTCCGGAACACGGATCTTCCCTGAGAACCGCCTGGATGTGAGCATAAAGGCCATTGAAGCTCTTCCTCATGTCGACCGGGCCCAACGCAACGAAGATCCGGGTCGCCGGCGAGACGCTCAGCACGGCTTGCCCCGCAGCAGTTCCAGCAGATCTTGCATCGACAGTTCGTCACGCAGGCGGATCGTTATTCCGTCGCGACCAGCCAGCTCAACGGCCCATGCGGTCCCTGGTGAAGAAAGAAGAGGCGGCGTGATTTTGATCTCGCTGAAGACAACCGGCGATTCCGAACTTCGGAGCCTTCGGGCTTCAGCCAACCATCGAGTCAAGCTCGAGAGCGAGTACCCGTGCCGCCTCGCGAAATCGCGGAGTGTGAGACCGCTGTCTTCAAACTGTCTTGCTATTTGTGTTCGCTCTGAGGAACTGCGGTGACGTTGATGCCGAGGGGTTCTTCTATGGTCCATGGTCGCAGCTTATCGCTGCGTCGCATTGGGGCACCAGATGCACCTCGCTTAACGCTTACCGAGAAACAGTGCGTTCAGAGACATCGAATCCGAGTTTCAGAAGCTCACCGTGAACCCTCGGGGCGCCCCAGCCTGCATTCTCCTCTACCATTCGCCGGATGAGGGCTCGAATCTCGGCATCGATTCTTGGCCTCCCAAACTTCTTTGGCCGTGACTTAAGACGCCAGAACAAACGAAAGCCAGCTCGATGCCACGCCACAACCGTTTTCCGGTCTTTACAATTATCAGCGCGCTGCTCCATCCTGGCCAATAACGGCGGAGCAGAATCCAGAATATCCGATCCCTGATTCGCAGCCGAGGACGAGCATGCTTCCGCTTGAGTACGCCCAGTTGCTGACGGAGGGCGACGATCTGCAGGCCGAGACTGTAGCGGGAACGCAAGAAGGCGGTAACGAAGGCAAGAGCGCCGATGAAAAATGGAATCATAGCCCCGGATCTATAGCACAGGGGCTCCGTCCCGGCGTCCACGTTAACTGCTTGAATTTGCTGCCTCACAGAGTTTTGGCGACACAAAAGAATTATTATTTCGGCACGGCATTATCACGGAGTCCGCTTGATGCGTTATGCCGCGCGCGGGAAAACCGGCACACATTCGCGTCCCACCTCGTCATGAACGGCGTCGATAAGGACGGTCCAGGAGCTTCTCGGGCACGCCAGCCTGACCATGACGATGCGCTATGCCCACCTCGCACCCGTGCATCGCACACGGGCCCTTCAGATTCTGATTCCGCACTTGCTACTGACACAAAAACTGACACAGTGGCAAATCAGGCGGGGAGCAGCTTGCTGTAAGTTATTGAAAACATTGGTGGGCCCAGCAGGACTCGAACCTGCGACCCGCTGATTATGAGTCAGCTGCTCTAACCAACTGAGCTATGGGCCCATCTAGCTGGCAGAACTACACTTAGCGGCTACACCATTGGGAGCTTCCCCGGCAGGTGTAGTGAAACTTGCAGGGGAATCATCCGCGAGCATTTCGACGGTTTCCCGAAGATGCTCCTCGCTGAGATGCACATACCGTCGGACCATCTTCGGTTCCTTCCACCGGCCCAATGCCTGAAGCGTCCTGTCCCCTGCGCCTCGCATCCCCAGCCGGCTCTCGAACGTATGCCTGAGGATGTACAGCTTGACGCCGGTTAAGTTAGCACGCTTGCGGGCATTGGTAAAGGCGGTTCGGATCGATCTGTACGGCTCGCCGTTTCGGCTCACGAAGACCCAATCGCTCCGGGCCGGGGTCTTAGGCCTGGCAAGCGCCTCGATCACGCCGCGGTTGATCGGGCTGGTGTCCGGGCGCCTGAAATGGTTCCGGTTGTGAACCTTAAACCGCTTGTCCGGCCGGACCAACAGGTCTCCGTGTACTCGTTGTCGGAGATAAGTTCGCAGGTTTCTCGTGCCTTCCACGAACTGTTGGAGTTCTCGATTTGCTCGCTTTCGAACACCAGTTTTGAAGATGTGCTCAGACTTGAACTGAGCACACAGACAACGACATTGCCTTCCTGGTGAAATTGCCGGGATACAACAGACCTGCGATTCGTGCCGTGGCCGAATATGCTCCAATGCTGAAGCAGCTCACCGCCTTTGTTCTCTTCTTGCGGTGGATAGGTGGAGGTGTTGCGCTCGTGGATAAGACGCCGCCGACCGAACGCATAGCGCGCCTGTTGTGGAAGCGAAGTTCCTGACACCCCCCATTCGCGGAAGGTGCGCTTCGGCCATCCGGCTTCGGGCAGAATTGCCCGTGCACAGGATGAGAACTCTCTGCATTTGGCAATTCCTCCGCCGTCCAGGACCAGTGCCTTCGGAACCAGAGCGCGACATTCACCAGTGAGATGAGCGCCGGCACTTCGACCAGCGGCCCGATCACCGCAGCAAACGCGGCACCCGACTGAATCCCAAACACCGCGACCGCGACCGCTATCGCAAGCTCGAAATTGTTGCTTGCGGCGGTAAAGGCAAGGGTCGCCGTCTTGGAATAGTCCGCGCCGAGCTTGTGCCCCATCCAGAATGAAACGAGGAACATCACGACGAAGTAAGTCAACAGTGGAACCGCGATCCGAAGCACGTCGAGCGGCAGAAGAACGATGTAATCTCCCTTGAGCGAGAACATCACAACGATGGTGAAAAGCAGGGCGATGAGCGTCAAAGGACTAATGCGCGGGATGAAATGCTTCTCATACCACTCCCGCCCGCGAAGGCGCAGCATCGTGAACCTGGTGACGATCCCGGCGAGGAACGGGATGCCGAGATAGATAAAAACGCTCCGGGCGATCCCGGCTATCGAAACATCGACTACAGTGCCCTGGAGGCCCAACCAGGCAGGGAGGACCGTCACGAAGACCCAAGCGTAAACGGAGTAAAAGAGAACCTGAAAGATGGAGTTGAAGGCGACGAGCGCGGCCGCATACTCCGTGTTCCCCTCCGCGAGCTCGTTCCAGACGATCACCATTGCAATACAGCGGGCGAGACCGATCATGATGAGCCCGGCCATGTAGTCGGGATAGCCGCGCAGAAGGATCACGGCGAGCGCAAACATCAGAACCGGTCCGATCACCCAGTTTTGAACCAGAGACAGAAGCAGCACTTTCCGGTTCCGGAAGACGGCCCCCATGTCCTCGTAGTGGACCTTGGCAAGCGGCGGATACATCATCAGGATCAGCCCAACGGCAATCGGAACGGATGTTGTGCCGACCTGGAAACTCGTCACGATCCGAATCAAGCCGGGGAAGGCGTATCCCGCTCCCACCCCGATAGCCATGGCTGAGAAGATCCATAGAGTGAGGTAGCGGTCCAGGAAAGCGAGCCTGCGGCTGATGTGATCCAAGGCGAAGCCCCCCTCACCGCTCGAATGGCTTCCGGGCGCGGACGAATGCGCTCATGAACTTCCCCTCCATGAGCGGGCGGATCTCATCCAGGTTGAGGCCCTGGCCCTCAAGGAACGACAGGGCATCTTGCGACCGGAAGATCCGAGTCGGCTCAATCCCGATGCTCTCGAATCCGGCGGCGGCGAGTTTCGCGCGGTATTCCTCCTCTTCGAGCGCTCCGGCGACACATCCAACCCACAGAAGAATGTTCTTCCGAATCTCTTCAGGAATCTCACCGCGAGTCACAACGTCGGATACGGCGAAGCGTCCACCGGGCTTGAGCACGCGGAACGCCTCCCGCAGGACGCGGTCCTTGTCAGCCGAGAGATTGATCACGCAATTTGAAATGATGACGTCGACCGAGTTGTCAGGGAGCGGAATGTTCTCGATCTCGCCTTTCAGGAACTCAACATTCTGAACGCCCGCCTTCTCCCGGGTATCGCGGGCAAGAGCGAGCATCTCATCCGTCATGTCCAGACCATAGGCCTTTCCTCCTGGAGAGACGCGCTTGGCCGAGAGCAGAACATCGATGCCGCCGCCGCTTCCGAGGTCCAGGACAATTTCGCCCGGCTTCAGCTCGGCCAGCGCGGTCGGATTCCCGCAGCCGAGCGATGCCAGGACAGCCGCTTCCGGCAGCTCGTCCTTCTGGAGTTGGCTGTACAGATCGGAAGTGATCGGATCACCTCCAGAACAGCAGGAAGAAGGGCTACCGCCGCAGCAGGCCGATTCCCCGCCAGAAACAACGCGCAGCGCTGCCTGCCCGTACTTCTCTTTGACCACTTCTTTGATGTCGCTCATGTTTCTCCTATTTGCACATGACTACTCTTTGCGGTTTGACAGCCTTGTTTCGAGTGCAGCACTCGGCGAACAGGAAGCCCAGGAGCTGTTCCAGCCCTGCCGTATTTGCCGTGTACCGCAGGAAGGTGCCTTCCCTCTGAACGCCGATGAGATCCTCGTTCTTCAGCTTTTCCAGATGGTGCGACAGCGTGCTCGCCGTTATCTCCAGTTCGGTGCTGATATCGCCGACAACCATCCCTCCAGGGTGCGCCGACAGCAGCAGCCGCATGATGCGAAGCCTTGGCTCGCTTCCGATCGCCGCGAACATGTCCGCGTACCGGATCACATCCTCGGGTCTTACTTTGGCTGCCATACTCGCCCTCCCACTCGAACTATTTTTATTATTGTCGAATTATCGTATAAGATCAATAGCTTTCTTGCGAGAGCCATCGCGTGGTGTGAGCGATGGTTGCCTGGGGACGGTTCCGCGGGTTTCCTGAAGTCGGCCGTAAGCCTACCCTTCCCGCGGGGGGACTGGAGTCCCCGGGCGGTCGCCGGGCTTCCTGTCATTCAGCCCCGCACGACCCGGCACCTGTCGTCCACGCGGCGGACTATGGCCGGGGCCGGGCGCTCGCGGTTGACCAGGTCCCACATGGGCAGGTTGCCGATGGCCGTCAGGCCGTGCTTCCGCCGATAGAGCCTGTCCACGAGGTCGAAGAGGGCCCCGGTCCTGACCCGCGGCCTTCAGCTTGTCGATGTCGTCCCCGAACGGGTGGCGATGCCGGCTATGTCGGGATCGGATGCGCTGCTGTGCGCCGGAGACATCGGTGCAGTGAAAATCGCAGGGGAATTCCTGTGGGGTCCGGAGGGAAGCCGAGGAAAGTCCGCGCGAGAACAGAAATGCGAAAAGCCGCGTTAACAGCGCGTCTACCGTGTTTTCAACAGCCTGAAAAACTGGCTCCGCAGTGATTATGAGTCAGCCGCTCTAACCAGTCGAGCTATGGGCCCGCCTGAATTTCAAATTGAAAATTTGAAATTGAAATAGCTGCGGGGAACGGATCTCAAGTGCGCGCGGGTGAACCCTCCAGAAACGCACGCAACATCCGGCTGCGCGAAGGATGGCGCAGCTTTCGCAACGCCTTCGCCTCTATCTGCCGGATCCGCTCGCGGGTCACCGAGAAGCGCTGCCCTACCTCTTCCAGCGTGTGCTCGCTCCCGTCCCCCAAACCGAACCGCATCTTGATAACCTGCTCTTCGCGCGGTGTCAATGTTTTGAGCACCGACTCGGTCTGCTCCTTGAGGTTGATGTTGATCACCGCTTCGGCCGGCGAGATCACGGCACGATCCTCGATGAAATCGCCCAGGTGGCTGTCTTCCTCCTCACCAATCGGCGTCTCAAGACTGATCGGCTCCTGCGCAATCTTGAGGATCTTGCGCACCTTGCTGACCGGGAAGTCCATCTTCTTGGCAATCTCTTCGCTGGTGGGCTCCCTGCCATACTCCTGGACCAGCGCCCTCGATGTCCGGATCAGCTTGTTGATCGTCTCGATCATGTGCACCGGGATGCGTATGGTGCGCGCCTGATCCGCAATCGCACGCGTGATCGCCTGCCTGATCCACCACGTGGCGTATGTCGAGAACTTGTAGCCACGCCGGTACTCGAACTTGTCGACCGCCTTCATCAGGCCGATGTTCCCCTCCTGGATCAGATCCAGGAACTGGAGACCGCGGTTGGTGTACTTCTTGGCAATCGATACCACCAGGCGCAGGTTCGCTTCCACCAGCTCCTTCTTCGCGATGTCGGCCTCGAGTTCCCCGCCCTTGATCGTCGCGAGCGTCCGCTTCAATTCAGGGACCGTCCCCGCGGCTTGAGCTTCGACCTCCTTTACGCGCGCCTCGAGCTGCTTGATCTCCTTCTTTATGGCTTTGGCATCCTCCAGCCGCCGCGGCGTCTCGAGGCTCCTGCCCAGGCGGTGGACCGTGTGTTCCATCGCTACCACCTGGTCCACCGTATCCTTGATGATGGACACCAGGCGATCGTGCTGCATCGGGTTGAGCTCCAGCGCACGCACCTTCCAGGCAATCGGGATGCGGTACCGGGCCAGCAGCGAGAGATACTTCCTGTATTGCCGTGTGCCCTTGCGGCAGCGTGCCAGTTTGGCACGCATCCGGTTGGCAGACCGCTCATGCCTCCGGATGCTGTCGATGACCTCGAGCACCTCCTGCTTCTTCTCTTGCAGACGCTCCTCGGTCAGCTCCTCATCGTTCAGGGTCACGATTTCACGGACAGTCAGCAGGTCCTTTCTGAGCTTGTCCCCGATGCCCAGAATCTCACGAACCACCAGCGGCGATCTCGACAGCGCCTTGAGAACGACTTTCTGCCCGTGCTCGATCCGCTTGGCGATCTCCACCTCGCCCTCACGGCTCAGCAGCGGAACCGTCCCCATCTCCCGCAGATACATCCGGACGGGATCGTTGGTCTTATCCAGCGTGAGAGTCGTCAGGTCGAAGTCACCATCTTCGCCCATCTCCTCTCCGCGCTTCTCGTCCTTCTTGGCGTCGTCCTGAAACTTCTGCTCGGAATCAATCACCTCGATTCCGGCTGAGCCAAACAATGAGAAAATGCTGTCCAACTCATCCGAGGAGCAGATTCCTTCGGGCAAAAGGTCATTGACCTCGTCATATAATAGATAGCCGCGCTCCTTGCCCATGTGAATGAGTTCCCGGACCTCGTCGTATTTTTCTTCGATAGACAATTCCAGTGTCCCCTTTCCTGCTACCGCCGGTTGAGGCTGACGAGCTCCCGGTCAACGACGACTCGCTGCTCGATTAATTGATTGAGCAACTCTTCGTCCTTCTTGCGGGCCGCCTCCTCGATCTTTTCCAGGATCCGCTCCCTGTAGGAAGTCAACCTCATACCATGTAACGTCCTGTAGAACGACTCGGCGCTCTCCAGCGAGAGATCTTCAGCGACTTCCTCCATCTGGAGCCGGGCAAGCAGCGCCTGCTCGGCCTCGCCGGCGAAGTGCCGGTGCAGACTCTCGAAGGTGGCTACTTCGTTCCTGCGATATGAATTCAGTATAAATGCAAGCAGCTTCTCACCGACCAGGCCCTCGAAATCCGCCATCGACACCGAAGGAAGAAACTGCGCCTGGAGGGATACGTTGTTCAGCAAAACCTGCAACAACCTCTTTTCGGCAAACTTCATCGATTCCAGCAGGGAGAGTGAGGCCTCCGGGAGCCGCGGCTTCCTCTGCTGGGCGGCACGCTTCACCTCGGCAAGCAGTTGCTGATCCTCAACATGCAGTCTCCTGGCGAAGCGAAACACATAATCGGATCTTTCGACGGCGTTCGGCATTTTCGCCAGGTACGGCAAAACCGCATTCAGCACCTGCACCTTGCCGCGCGGGTTGTCCAGGCTGCCCTGTCCTTTGACCGCCGCCTCGAGAACGAAGTCCAGGTACGGCGCAGCCTCCTGAAGCCGGCCCCGGAACACATCCCCGCCTACCTCGCGTACGAAGCTGTCAGGATCATGACCTTCGGGAAGCCTGAATACCCTGACCTTGAAATCCTCCTCGAGGAACAGATCCAACGACCTCTGCGTCGCATGGAGCCCGGCTGAATCCGCGTCGTAGCAGACAATGACTTCCCGGGTGTAGCGGCCGAGAAGCCTGGCCTGCTCCTGCGTCAGGCTGGTTCCGAGCGAAGCGACGATATTCTGAATGCCGTGCTGGAAGGGAAGCAGGAAATCCAGGTAACCCTCGACCAGAACAGCGACATCGTGCTTCTTGATCTCGTCCCTGGAGTAGCTGAGGCCGAACAGGTTACGGCTCTTGTTGTACAGCCTGGTCTCAGGCGAATTCAGATACTTCGGCTGCCGGTCGCCGAGCGCGCGCCCGCCAAACGCAATGACGCGCCCTCTGACGTCTGTAATCGGGAACATGATGCGGCCCCGAAAGGCGTCGAAGTGCCGGGCGCCGTCCTCGGACTTCTTCGTCAAGCCGCAATCATCGAGCGCCTGAACGGCAAAGCCCTGCTGCAGCAGGTAGCGGGCCAGCGCATCGCCGCCTGCGGGTGAGTAGCCCAGTCCGAATCGTTCGATGCTGGCATCCGTCACACCCCTGCCCCGGAGGTAGGCGAGCGCCTCCTGCCCTTCGGCCGATCCGGCCAGGGCCCGGCTGTAGAAAGCGGCGGCACCGGCCATCGCATCCCGCAGGATCGCGGGGTCCACGCCCTCCGTCGCAGGTTCCGCGCGCACAGCCGTGGGCAGAGTAACGCCCCCGCGCTCCGCCACCAGCCGCACCGCCTCAGGGAAAGTCAGGTGCTCGACGATCATGATGAACTTGAAGACGTCACCGCCCACGTGGCACCCGAAGCACATGAAGATCTGCTTCTCTTCGTTGACGTTGAATGAAGGCGTGCGCTCGGTGTGGAAGGGGCAGCGTGCGACGTGGTTGCGACCCCGCTTCTTGAGGGCTACGTACTCCCCTATCAATGAGACGATATTGACAGAGTTGCGAACCTCATCCAGGAGGCTTTCGGAATAGAGGGGCATAAGAGATGCCACGTACGGTGGACGGGAAAAAGATACCAAATCGCAGACCAATGACAAATGGCCTTCGACGGGTGGCGATTCGGCAACGCGCCCCGCGTCGCTAACCACTTGCCAGTTGTCAAGCTATTTACTCACCCTCTTGCGATTCATAAGGCTGGCCGTGTAACCGGCGCCGAAGCCGTTGTCGATGTTTACCACCACGACATTCGAAGAACAGCTGTTGAGCATGCCGAGAAGTGCCGTCAGCCCGCCGAAAGAGCTGCCGTACCCGACGCTGGTCGGGACCGCTATGACGGGGACGCTGACCATGCCGCCTACCACGCTTGGCAGGGCGCCCTCCATCCCGGCTACAACGACTATGACGCGCGCCTGCACGAGCTCGCCCCGGACGCTCAGAAGACGGTGGATGCCGGCCACACCGACGTCGAAGGTGGTTCGCACCTCGTTCCCCATCAGCCGTGCAGTCAGCGCAGCTTCCTCCGCCACCGGGATGTCCGACGTGCCCGCGCACACAACATGGATGATCCCCTCGCCGTAGATCGTACGGTCCTGCACGATGCTCACGGCGCGCGCAGCCTTGTCGTATCGCGCCTTGGAGGTCAACTTGCGCAGCCGGCGGTACACCTCGGGCGAGCAGCGGGTGACCAGTATGTTCGACTTCTGGGGGAGAAGAGTGCGAACGATGGCAGCGACATGTTCAGGCCTCTTCCCCGGCCCGAAGACTACCTCGGGAAATCCCTGGCGCAGCGTGCGATGATGATCCACCCGTGCGAAGCCGAGATCCTCGAACGGAAGATGCTCGAGGCGCCGGGCGCCCTCGGTCGGCGTGACGGTGCCGCTCCTGACCTCTTCCAGGAGTTCCATTAAGTGCTGGCGATTCATGCTGTCGGACTATGCCTGCGCAATGACGAATGAATACCACAATCGTGGCTTACCTGCTAACCCGTCAGGACCGGAAACAACCCTTACCGCAGAGACGCAAAGCGCGCAGAGCATATTCGAATGATTTTCTCTGCGGACTTGGCGTCTCTGCGGTGAAGGTTCAGAAGCGGCGTCGATCTCCGCCCCCCGGTCGATGCCGGTCACGCGAGCGCTCGCGGTCTCTCTGTGGCGGCCTGCCGCGCCCGTCTCCGTCCCGCCGCGGAGGCCTGGGAGCCGGGGTCTGCGGCGGGAGACCCGCCGCCTCGCGGATTACGGCTTTTCTGCTGAGCCTGATCTTGTTCGGCGGCTCGATGCTGATGACCTTCACCGGGATCTGATCCCCGACTTTCAGCTCACTGTTGATGTCCTGGACGCGGTAGTCCGCCACTTCCGAGATGTGCAGCAACCCCTCAGTCCCGGGGATGATCTCCACGAAGGCGCCGAAGTCGACCAGCCGGGTTACGGTGCCCAGGTAGGTCTTGCCGACCTCCGCCTCCATGACCAGTTCCTCGATCATGCGGATCGCTTTCTGGGCCGACTCCGTGTCCGTCGATGCGATGTTTACCTTCCCGTCGTCGTCAATATCGATCTTGACCCCGGTCTGCTCGATGATCCCGCGGATGACCTTTCCGCCGGTGCCGATCACGCCGCCGATCTTATCCTTCGGGATCTGGATGGTAATGATCCTCGGAGCGAACGGGGAGATTTCCGGGCGCGGCGAAGCCAGCCCCTCGGCCATCCGCCGGAGAATAAACAATCGGCCTTCTCTCGCCTGGGCGAGCGCCTCGGCCATTATCTCGCGCGTTACCCCGCCGATCTTGATGTCCATCTGCAGACCGGTGATCCCCTTCTCGGTCCCCGCGACTTTGAAGTCCATATCGCCGTAGTGGTCTTCCACACCCGCGATGTCGGTGAGAATCGCGTAATTGCTGCCCTCCATAACCAGGCCCATGGCGACACCGCCAACCGGCGCCTTGATGGGCACGCCGGCATCCATCAGCGAGAGAATCCCGCCGCAGATCGATGCCATCGACGAAGATCCGTTGCTCTCGAGAATGTCCGCCACAACACGCACCGTGTAGGGAAACTCTTCTTCGGAGGGCATCACCGGCAGGATGCTCCGTTCGGCCAGCGCGCCGTGCCCGATCTCCCGTCGGCCCGGCCCGCGCAGGAACTTGACCTCGCCCACGCTGAAGGGAGGAAAGTTGTAGTGCAGCATAAACCGCTTGGAGGACTCGCCTTCAAGGGTGTCCATTCGCTGCTCGTCTTCAGCCGTGCCCAACGTGGAGGTCACCAGTGCCTGGGTCTCGCCACGTGTGAACAGTGCGGATCCGTGGGTTCTCGGCAGCAACGAAACCTCGACCTCAATCGGCCGCACTTCGTCGAACCTCCTGCCGTCGGACCGGGTCCGGTTTACCAGGATCTCCGTGCGGAAGATTTTCTCCAGCAGCTGCTGGTAGATCCTCGAGGCCTGCGCGCGCTTCTCCTTCTCTTCCTCGGGGAAGGACTCCACGATATTCTTCGAAATCTCGTCGAGGCGGCCGTAGCTGGCGAGCTTGCCTTTGGCATGCAGCGCTTCCGAGATCTGCTGCGCGTATTCCTGCTCGAGACGCCGGTATTCCGCAGGATCGATCTCGGGCTCTCTGGCCTCCCACTTCACGGGGGACACGAGCTGGAACAGTTCGTGCTGCAAGGCGATAAGCTTCCGAATTACGCCGTGGCCGAACTCAAGAGCCTCGACCATGAGCGATTCGGGAACTTCGCCGGCGCCAGCTTCAACCATCACCAGGGCTTCCTCGGTGCCCGCCATGGTCAGGTTGAGCCGGCTCTCCTTCAGCTTGCTGATGGGCGGGTTTATGACAAAACTTTCCTCCATCAGGCCGACACGCACGGCGGCAACCGGCTTCGTGAAAGGAATGCAGGAGCAGTAGAGAGCCGCGGAGGCTCCCGTGATGCTCATGATGTCCGGGTCATTCTCTTTGTCGGCCGACAGCACAAGCGCCACAACCTGAGTCTCGTGGTGGTAGCCGTCCGGGAAAAGCGGGCGCAGCGGACGATCAATAAGGCGGGACGTGAGGACTTCTTTCTCCGTCGGCCTCCCCTCCCTTTTGAAGAAACCGCCGGGAATCTTCCCTGCCGCGTAAGTGTTCTCCCTGTAATCGACCGTGAGCGGCAGGAAGGCGGCACCCTCACGCTCGTCCTTGTCCGCGCAGGCAGTGACGAGGACGACGGTGTCGCCGTAACAAACGTAGGCCGCGCCGTCGGCTTGCCGCGCGACGCGCCCCATCTCGATCGAGAACTGAAGTCCACCTATCTCACTGGATACTCTGTAAGTCATTTGTTCCTCCTGGAACGATTCAAAGGCTGGAGGAATACGGTGCGGGATCCTGCACGGCAGGGAGCGTGATTATGAGTCGTGAGTTAAGGATTCCGCGGCGCGTTGGTCGCCGCGGAATCCTTAACTCATAACTCATAACTCGCAACCCGCCCGGATTCCAGGAGACTCTCCCAATCCAGCCGCAATAAAAACGCTGAAACGCACGCAGCATCACAATCCGCGCACGGTGGTTCTTGCTCGGGCAGCGGAAATCGGCTGCCGCCGAGGTGCTCTCTTCTTACCCAACAACCGGAGTCTGCGCGCCCTGCTTCCGGAATCCGCCACTCGAAGACCGGTGGCACACTCCACCGTCGCCGGCACGAGAAAGGCAGAAGAAAACCTTTCCCCCGTGACCGGATCCGACATCGATTAGGTAGGATGGAATGAACAGCCAACCGACCGAGAGGAGCGGTTCCCGCCGTTTGCGGGATCGCGAAATGCCCGTGCAAATAGCTATTTGCGGATTCCAAGTTTGTCTATGACCACCCGATAGCGGTTGACGTCCTTGGATTTCAGGTAGTCAAGCAGCCGGCGCCTTTGGCCGACCATCTTCAACAGCCCCCTGCGTGAGTGGTGATCCTTAGCATGAACCTTGAAATGGTCCGTAAGGTAGTTGATTCTTTCGCTCAAGAGGGCTATCTGCACCTCAGGCGAGCCGGTATCGGTCTGGTGCGTTTGGTACGCACCTACCAATTCGGTTTTCCTCTCTCTCGTTAGTGGCAAGGCATCCTCCACGCAAATCTCCAAAACGCCAAATTCTACCTGAGGGTGGCCGGACATGCAAATCGAAAGCGCGGCATCATGGCGAACCGCCAGTCAGAATCGGCAGAGCAGGGATAGTGAGTGGGCGCGCTGCGCTGAAGCGCGCAACGTCCGCGCCGGCGGCGCGGACCCACCTCGCCGCCGACGAAATCCTGCACGGCCTCACTCCGGCTGGGGGCCTGCCTCCTGTTTCTCCGCGGAACGGCGGATGATAGGGGACGCGCCGTACTTCCCGGCGAGCTCCGCCGCCGACTCCCTGGCGGACTCATAATCGCCGAACGGCCCCACGAAGATGACGGACCAGGCACCTCTGGATCTGATGTGAGCAGGATACCCATCCCGCCGCATCTTCGCGACCGTCTCATCCGCCACCTGCCGGGACTTGAATGAATGCACCTGGATCAAATAGGTGCCATGAGCCTGGGTGCCCGGTTCCGATGCGGCTTCCGGCAGCGGTGCCGCTCGAGTCGGCCTGGGTGTCTCGGGCCGGGGAGCGGCGGGCGTCCCGGATGCCGTGGGGGAAGGAGCCTTGGACGTCCCGGAGACCGTAAGCGGAGAAGCCGGCGTTTCCGTACGCGCCTCGGGCACAGGAGCCGGAGCGGAAGGCACCGGCGCTGGATCCGATTTCACAGGCGAAGCGGGCGCGGCGGGCGTCTCTGTACTCACCGCCCGTATGGCGGCCCGCTGGACGACCGACCCGCCGGGTTCGTGTACGCCCACCGGGCGGATCCACCGGGATACCGCCGGGAAGAAGATCGTCAGCATCGCTACCAGAACCACTGCGGCTGTCGGCACGAGCACCCTGGGGATCATGTACGGAGGCAATCTCAGTTCGGCGTGCCTCTTCAGCACCTTGACGGATTTCACTACCATCGACCGGTTGATCTTGTAGGATCGCTCGCTGAATCCCGCCAGCAAGACCCGATCGCAGATCAGATTGATGAGGCGCGGATAGCCTTTCGAGTGTCGGTAGATGCCCCCGAGGGCACTTCGCGTGAATGTCAGATCCCTGGGAGCCTTCGCCACTCTCAGCCGATGATAGATGTAATCCCTGGTCTCCTTTCGGGACAGCGGTTCAATGCGGTTACGGATCGAAATGCGCTGATTCAGTGCCTTCATCGATCCCGATTTCAGCTTGTCGCCCAGTTCGAGCTGGCCGACGAAGATTATCTGCAGGAGCTTCTTCTTCGCTGTCTCCAGGTTGGAGAGCATGCGCAGCTGCTCGAGGCAGGCGCTGGATAGGTTCTGCGCCTCGTCCAGGATCAGGACGCAGAACACGTCCTCCTGCGCCCTCTTCAGCAGGAAGTTGTTCAGTTCGTCGAGCAGTTCCTTTTTTGAAAGCCCGTGCATCCACGCGGGATCATAGGGGGCGAGGGGGGTCGACGGGGAGTCTTCCGAGCCACCGGCAACATCGCCCGCCCCCCGTACGCCGAAGTCCTGCAGGATCGTGCGCAGGAGATCCTCCTCGGAGAGCATGGGGTTCAGCACCAGGGCGGTGCGAACACTCCCCTCCAGCCTGCCGAGAAGGGACCAGCAAAGCGTCGTCTTGCCCGTGCCTACGTCGCCGGTGATCAGGGAAAACCCTTCCCTTCGAGTGACGCCGTAAGTGATTTGATCGAGCGCCTCCTTGTGGCGCCTCGAAAGGTAGAGGAATTCGGGGTCCGGCGTGAGGTTGAATGGTCTCTCGCGCAGGCCATAGAAACGTTCGTACATCTCTTCTACCAACTATCAGGGCATGCCAAGCCGGTTTTGAACATCGCCGGCGAATTCCCGCGCAGGCACCCGGGCATCGAATCAAAGGATCGCGTCGCAGCCGCTTGCCCAGGCCGGCCGGCACACCGGCTCAGGGCAGCGGGAAGGATGGAATCGCCGTCATGAAGGTGAACCCTTTGTCGTGGATCAGGGCCAGCCCGAAAAGGTTCTCGGTCGAGTGGATGCGGATGTTGCCCTTCAGCATCTGGCCCAGGTTGGGGAAATAGTTGTTCAGGTACTCGGCCTGCTGGGCGTATGCTCCCAACGTCACGGCAGTGCTCTCCTTCAACGTTCCATCCACGGCCCAGACTTCCAGCGTCACCGTCGCCGGCTCCGGAGCTGCGTTCATAATCGCGATCCCCGTCTGATACACATCGGTCAGAGCGAGCACCGGGAATATGAAGTCCGATGAGGGAACGCCGAGCAGCTGGAAGGTTGTCGCATACCGGCCGCTCGAGTTGCTGAAACTGATGTCCCCGACCACCTTGTCCTGTGAGCTCTGAACTTCGAGCCAGCCGGTGACGTTGGAGACTGCCGAATCCCCTTTGAAAATCGTCGCCAGGTCGTTCTTGAGCTGAGCATTCGCTGCAAGCGTGGTGTGGTACGGCAGCCCGATCGTCGCACCGTTCGGGCTGTGAAGCGTGATTGTTATGTCGGCACTCCCGCTTCCCGCATTGATTACGTTCAGGATCGTCTTGTAGCCGTAGCCGACGACGAAGTGCGGAGAATAGAGCTTCTTGACCCCGGCAAAATCGGCTATCTGGATCCCGTTCAACGCCGCGAGCGCGCTATCTGTCTGTGTGAGGCTCGTGTTGAAGATGTTGCCGGCTGTCTTGATTCGCAGGTAGCCGGCCGTGCCGTCCGGCATGCTGGGGAACACCGTCGACACAGTCTGATTGGTTCGGTTCGTCGGATACGCTATCAGGCCGGTCTTCTGTTCGGCGGAGCTGCCGTCCTGGTTGTATCTCGTGACGTCGTACGTCGTCTGCACATAGTCGGGATTGACGATGTCCAGTTCGGTCGATATCCCGGTTCCCTTGGCTATGTCCGGCACGATCCACTCGTTGAGCGGCTTCGAGAAAAGAGGTGCCGCGTCCAGCCGGCTTAGGTTCGTATCTCCTATGGTGTAATAGCCAACCGTATCGGGCGAGGAAGTCAGTACCGACAGCCAGCCGACCTTCTCATTTGTCGGATCGAAGTGGAAAATCTCGCCAACGGTCAGAGACAGCTGCTCGTTCGGGTGCAGATAGTAGTCCACGGGATTGGTCACTCCCGTTCCGGTGATAGCCTGACCGTATACATCGAGGGCCGCGAGGGTGACCCTGTTCAGGTCGGGCGCCACGCTGACGAGGCTCACGCCGGTGAAGCGGGAGGGGGAGCTGACAAACGTCGCACTGTCAATGAACGAGGTTCGCTCGGCCAGGAAAAGGACGTCAATGGTGAAGTCCACGACAGCGAGGGATTTCCCGTCCGGGGTGAGGCCGACGCGCGAAGACTGATTTGTGCCTTTGTCGCCCGGATCTCCAACGTAAGCCTTTCCGACAACGATATTGTTCAGGATGTCATGCTGGTAAACCGTATTATCCGACGAGGCAGTGTAATAAACATACCTCGAGTCGGGCGAGAACGACAGGTTCGACCCGTCCACCGACTGAGACCCCGGCGTCTGCATTTCTGTCACCGAATTGAAGTTCGATGTCGGGATCTTCGACAGGCTCCCCGCACACAGGACTATCCAGTACGAACCATCGGGCGTAATCCCCGCGAATATCGGGCCGGCCCCTATGGAGGCGGTGCTGAGCACCTCCCCGGTAGAAGTCTTGAACAGGATGACGGTGTCGCTGCCGTAGACAGTCTGCGTGCTCCTGCTGGCGATGATGCCGATGGTCCCATCCTGAGAGAGGATGGCCTGGCTGACGACCGTATAGTTGATGGACTTGCCGCTGGGTCCCACCATCGTACTCTTGATCGTGAGACTGGCCGCGTTGACGAAGATGAGGGTCTCCTTCAGGGTGTCGACGACCATCAGGATGGAGCCGTCGAGCGAAACCGTGATCCGGCAGGGAGCGGTGAATCCCCCCAGGCGGGCGAGCTCGTGCCCGTCAGCCATGCTGAACTTGATGACCTCGCCCGTACCAGTGGAGGAGACATAGCCCGTGGCTCCATCCGGCGAGACCGCGACAACGCTGCCAAAACCGAATTCGGCGCCTTCGAAGGTATATGTGGCAACTACCGTGTCTGCTTCAATGTCGACCAGAAATACCCGGTTCTCCGCCACCGAAACGAGAGCTATCGTCCGACCGTCCGGCAGCGGCGTCGCGGCAGACGGCTTCCCGCCCGTCGCGATTCGCGCCACGATCTCGCCGGTCGCGGTGGAAAAACCAAGGACCGTTCCCGAACCTGCATAGGCGACGTATCCCCGGGTGCCGTCGCTCGAGAAGACAATGTTGGGAGCCACGTTGTCCGTGGTCTCGAGATTTACGTCAAATTCCAGCTTCACCTCGGGATCGCCGGTGTTCGGGTCCACCTTGCCGTACACCCTCAGTTGAGCCCAGGCCTGGTCAGCAAGGGTCGTGAATAACAGGCAAACGACGATCGGCAGGCTTCCCATGGCCGCCTTGACATTTCTACGCATCACCATGGCTCCGGAATTCAAACAGACAAACAATCATCAGATACGATTCCCCGGCGAAGCAGCATCATAGCATCGCGCCGGACAGGTGACCAGATTCATCAAGCCACGGTTGCCTCACCTTCCCGGGGCTCGTTTCAAGGCGCTCGCACAAATTCCAATGCGAGGGCGCCGGGTGCCCAGGGATGACAATTCAGATCGGGGTCAGGCAGTAGTGTTGCTCTGCGGGGTTTGCACCTCTGCGGAGGGACAATTATCGTCGCGAAGCGATTTCCAGGCTCCGGACCTCACCCCCGGTGGCCGCCTCGATCTTCTTGAGCAGGTCGCCTTCCAGCCCCTTGAGACCCGCTGCCCACTCCGGATCGGTGACCTCCACGATCAGGTGCGATCCCTTGAAAGTGCGCGGCCGGCAGGCGGAGGCGAGCCTTTCACCCACCAACCCGGTCCAGGCGCCTTCCAGGCAGGATAACACCCAGTCTTCGTGCCGTTCGGTGCCTCGAAAAATCGAGAAGACGATGTTCGATACCGGTTCCATAGATGAGGCAAAACCTCCACAAACGGCTCAAAAACCACACAATTATATGATAATAAATGGGTTTGCGCTGCGTTTTTTCGCCTGCAGCAAAGTCGGAGAAATCGAGACATGGCGACGTCGACCGGGACTCGTTGGATTCTGGCTTCGGCCTCCCCACGCCGAAAAGAGATACTTGCCGGTCTCGGCATGCGATTCACCGTCGACCCCTCCACTCTTCCCGAGCCTGCACGGCACCGCGGGGAAGAACCCTCTGCTTACGCTGTCCGAGCAGCGCGGGAAAAGGCACGTGCAGTCGCGGCAAGGCACAGCACCGGTATCGTCATCGGGGCGGATACCGTTGTCGTTTGCGGGAATCAGATACTCGGCAAGCCGGCCCACAGGAAAGAAGGACGGCAGATGCTCGAGCAACTTGCCGGACGCTGGCACCAGGTCATCACCGGATTGTGCCTTCACGACCTAAACCTGGGGAGGACACGAGCCGGATTCAGCATGACGCGTGTGCATTTCCGGCGTCTTTCGACCCGGGAGATACGCTGGTATCTCGGCACGGGAGAGTTCTCCGATAAGGCTGGAGCCTACGCTGTCCAGGGATATGCGGCCCTTTTCATCGACCGTATCGAGGGCTGTTACTTCAATGTGGTTGGATTCCCGGTATCCACTTTCGAGAGGCTTTGCCTGAGGTTGGGTTACGACCTGATTCCGCAACTCGCTGGTGAGAATCGCGTGTGTTCGTGAACCGGGAATCGGCCGCAGTGACTCCCGCTCGATAGCGATGCCGATCCCGATTCCGATCGTTCAGGGTGCTCTACCCCCACTTCATCTTCTCGCGCAGCAGCCCGAAGAAGGTGCTCCCCACCGGTTGGACCAGCCTGACGCTTGCTTCCGCTTTCCGAACAGCCAGGCGATCACCGGGTTGGAGTGTCATCCCGACCTGGCCGTCGACGGTGAGCATGACATCACCGCCCCGCAGGAGGCAGATGCCGACCTGTGCACGGTCGGGCACGACCACCGGGCGGTTCGTGAGCGTGTGCGGACAGATCGGAGTAACCAGGAAGGCGCCCAGGGTGGGATAGAGGATCGGGCCCCCGGCAGAAAGCGAGTAAGCCGTGGATCCGGTCGGGGTCGAAACGATCAGCCCGTCGGCCCTGGTGACGGTTACCAGCTGGGAGTTGACCGTGACCTCGAGGTCAATTATGCGCGCTATCGCGCCTTTATTAATGACCGCATCGTTCAGCGCCAGGTATCGGTTCAGCGCGGTACCCCCGCGATCTACCTCCACCTGGAGAAGCATGCGCTCTTCCAGCGCGTAATCGCCCCGGATCAGGTTCTGCAGTGCGGGCCGCATGTCGTCGATCTTCACTTCCGCCAGAAAGCCCAGGGAGCCGAGATTGACCCCCAGGATGGGGACACCGTGGGACACAACGATGCGCGCGGCATGAAGGAACGTGCCGTCCCCACCGAATACGGCAACCACATCCACGTTCGCCGCGAATTCACTCGTCGGGAGTACGGCGCAAGGCGCAGGTTCCTGCAGTGCAGAGCCCTCATCCAGGAAGACATCCACACCGAGCGCTTGCAGCCAGGGAACGACCTCGCGCAGGAGAGCGGGTATGCGTGAGTCCTCACGCTTCAAAATCAGGCCCATCCTGCGTACTGGGGGATTCATGGCCCGGATGATAAACCAAGGACAAGCTGAAGGTACAACAAAAACTCCTGGTTGCCTTTGGCGCCGGCAACCGGTGAAGGTATGCTCCCCATGGCCTTGAACCCGAGGCTCCCGGCACAGCTCTCGACGGACTTCAGAGCCTGGAGCCGCTTACCAGGATCGCGCACGATCCCGCCCTTCCCTACTTCTCCCTTCCCGACCTCGAACTGCGGCTTGACGAGCAGTACAAGGTCAGCGGTGATGTCACTCGGCGCGTCTCGCGGCACGGCGAGCAGGGCGTCGCGGATCGGTCCGAGGATCAGGGTGAGGGAGATGAAGGAAAGGTCGGCTGTGATGAGTGAGATACCGGGAGGCAGATCCCCGGCGGAGATGTGCCGGACGTTGTACTGGTCGTGTGCGACGACTCGCCGGTCCGTTTGCAGGCTCCAATCCAGCTGACCGCGGCCAACGTCGTAGGCATGCACCATCCGCGCCCCGTGCTGGAGCAGACAGTCGGTGAATCCCCCGGTCGAGGCACCGAGGTCTGCACAGATGCGGCCGTCCACGCTGATTCCGAAATGGATGAGGGCAGCCTCCAGCTTGGCTCCGCTCCGGCTTACAAAGCGCCGCTCCCCGAGGATCCGCAGGCGCGCATCCTCCGGCACGAGGTGCCCGGGCTTGTCGATCTTCTGATCATTGACCAGAACGTCGCCCGCCAGGATCATCGCCTGGGCTTTTTGACGGCTGGGCGCGAGATCCCTCTCGACCAGCAGGAGATCGAGTCGCTTCTTCATGGGAAACGGGCCAAGTGAGGCTGCCGGAAAGCCTGGCTCATTTTGAGCGATCGATTACGAAACGCGCGAGGGCGCGCAAGGGTCCGGCAGGCTCGCCGAGGCTGCGCGTGTCTTCGATGGCTTGAGCTACCAACTCCCGTGCCCTGTGTCGCGAAGCCTCCAGTCCATGAAGGGCCGGATAGGTGGCCTTCCTCACCTGCAGGTCCTTGCCGGCGGTCTTGCCGAGGCTCTGGCTGCTGCCTGTCCGGTCGAGGATGTCATCCATGATCTGAAAGGCAAGTCCGACTTTACCGCCATAATCCGTCAGGGCAGCCAGCTGCGCGGGATCGGCACCGGCCGCGATTCCGCCGCAGCGCGTGCACACGGTCAACAGGGCGCCGGTCTTGGAACGGTGGATGTAGTCGAGGACGTCCGGGCTGATGTTCCGGCCCTCCGACTCGAGGTCGACCACCTGGCCGCCGATCATGCCGTCAATAGTGCCCGTAGCATGGGCTATCTCGCGGATGATGGCCAGTCGCACGGAATCGCTGAGCCGTGGCAGATCCGCGAGCAGCTGATAACAGCGTGTCATGAGCGAATCGCCGGCGAGGATCGCGATGGCTTCGCCGAACACCTTGTGGCTGGTAGGCACGCCCCGCCGGAGATCGTCGTTGTCCAGCGCCGGCAGATCATCGTGAATCAGCGAATAGGTGTGGATCATCTCGATGGCGGATCCGAGATGCAAGAGTGTGTCCTGGTTCCCCCCCAGGCTGGTGCCGGCAGCCAGCACCAGCGCCGGACGCAGCCGCTTTCCTCCGGCAAACACCGAGTACCGCATCGCGCGATGGATTGTGGCGGGGTGCTGTGTCTCAGGCGGCAGGAGATGATCAAGGTAGCGGTCGACCTCCCGGCTGCATTCGCGCAAGTACGCGGCGATATCCATGGATCCGTCCGTGGCCGGCTTCATTCGCCCTCTACTTCCTGCGTGAAAGGCGCTTCCTTCATCGTGCCGTCGGCGGCACGCGTGAGGACCTCGACCTTCCGCTCCGCCTCTTCGAGCCTGTCGCTGCAGAAGCGGCTGAGCTTGACACCCTGTTCGAACAGTTCCAGCGCTCGATCGAGGGTCAGATCGCCACCCTCCAGCTGGCTCACGATCTCCTCCAGCGATTTGAGGGCCGACTCGAAATCCTTTACTTTAAGCTCCATCGCAACCTCGCTTTGATTGCACGCTGATGATCCGTCAACTCATCGCCGGTGCGCTTCTTCAATCGCCTGGCTGGAGGCGCACGCCTTCGACACGGCAGTCGAGCTCCCCCTTTGCCAGTGTGACGCGGACGCCGTCACCCGTCCTGACGTTCTCCGCGTACCTGACGACTCCCCCTCCGGCATCACGACATATCGCGTATCCGCGCGCCAGTATGGCGAGCGGGCTCAAAGCATCCAGCCTCCCGGCCGCCACTTCCATGCGCGACCGCCGCCGCTGCAGCCCTGCACGCAGGTTGATAGTGAGGAGCTGGCGGCTTCTTGACAGGCGCTCAGTCTTTCCCCTGATCAACATCCGCAGATCGATGACCGCAAGCCGTGCCTGGGCCACGCGCTCGCGGTGGCGCAGCGAGGTAGCAAACCGCATCATGGCCTGCTGCATGCGGAAGCTCGCCTCATCGAACCGCTGTTCCAGGTCTCGGATCATATTCGGCGCCGCATTGAACGCGCGGCTGCGCGCCAGGCGCTCCAGGGCGGAACGCCGCTTCTCGAATAGCAGCCGGACCGACTGACAGAGGCGTCCGAAAAGGGACTGGACCGCAGACAGCAGCTCGCCTCTCGCACCCGAAACCATTTCGGCCGCGGCGGACGGGGTCGGGGCCCGCAGGTCGGCCACGAAATCCGCGATCGTGAAGTCCACCTCATGACCGACGGCCGAGATTACAGGAACATCCGAGCCGTAGATTGCCCGGGCGACAATCTCCTCGTTGAACGCCCATAAATCCTCGATCGACCCACCGCCGCGGCCCACGATGATGACATCAATGTCGTTCCGGGAATTGAAATAGCGCACGCCGGCGGCAATTTCCTCGGCCGCTCCGGCTCCCTGCACGCGCGCCGGGAAGATCAGGATGTGCAGCGACGCATTCCTGCGCTTGAGAATGCGCAGCATATCCTGGATAGCCGCGCCGGTAGGCGACGTGACGACGCCGATCTTGCGCGGAAGCAGCGGCAGGGCGACTTTGTGAGCTTCGTCGAAAAGCCCCTCCTTCCGGAGCTTCTCCTTCAACTGCTCGAACGCGAGCTGCAGTGACCCGAGCCCCTTCGGCTCCATGTATTCGACGATCACCTGGTAATCGCCGCGCGGCTCGTAGACACTGAGGCGACCCCGTACGAGCACCTCGAGTCCATCCTCGGGGCGGAACTTGAGGTAGAGATTGCCGTTGCGGAAGAACGCGGCCTTGATCTGCGCCCGGTCGTCCTTGAGGGAGAAGTACATGTGACCCGATGAGTGATGTTTGAAATTCGAGATCTCACCCTGGATCCAGACGATGCCGAATTTCTCCAGCGCGTGCTTTACCTCGGAAGTAATCTCCAGGACTGTATATATCTTGCGCTGGTCGAAGGGGTTCACGGTCCATTGTTTATCATGACGGGGGAGGTTTCACAATGACCGCAGCACGATGCGCTGGTGGGAAACCGGTGTTTGCGAATCGGACCGGCGGCGTGCTCAGTGGTGCCCGCCGGAAATGGCGTGGTTATCCTCCTCGTCGTCGCGCGAACTCTCGGACGGGGGGTTGGGAAGACTGGCGTCGCCCTCTGAGCGCTGTACCGGCCTCGCGTCAAGCCGGACCAGGCGGATTCCTCTTTCCTGGAGGTAGCGGAGGCCGCGATAGATCTCTTCGGTGCGCATCCGGTCGCAGATCACCACCGCATCCGGGGCCAGGTAACGGATCTGCGACGGATTGGATATTTCGCGCCCACACCATTCACGACCGATCCTTCCGGGATCGTCGTCACACACGCCCACGATCCGGAGATCCCGATCGTCCAGCGCATGGAAGGCAATAACTGCAAGATCGTCGAGGCCGTAAAGCACCACGCGGAGCGGACCCGGCGGCAGTTGCGAAAGGATGAGATTCCTTATTCGCTCTTTGGCCATACCGAAAGACTCGACCATCTCCTGCAAGTACTCCTGCCCGATCTCCTCGACCCGCATTGAGCCCGCCGTGGTCAGGTGATAAGAAATATTCTTGGAGCTCTTGCGGCGATACACGATCAGGCCCGCGGCGCTGAGGTCCTTCATGTAGTTGTTGACCATTGCCACAGACAAACCGCACCGCCTGGCCAGCTCGGCTTGAGTAATGTCGGGATCGGCAGCCAGGCACTGCAGGAGCTTCATTTCGTTCAGGCGCGGCGATGCCAGGTGGAGTCTGTCCTGCGTCTTGTTTCGCATAAGCTTTTACTCACTAAATATCCTGCGGGATCGAGACAAAGTGGAGCCCGCGTGGCTTCCTAGCTTGTATCGGCGGAACATATTGCGCGCTTTAGCAATTGCAGTTGCCGCAGTCCTGCTGCAGGAACGCCGCGCTTCCACTGCGGAACCGGCGTTCATTCAGTGGCTGTAATCCCGGCTATTACCGGGCCTGGTGCAAGCCGGGCTTGTGCTAAGTTATGTGTATGAGACTGTACACTGCTGAACACGCACGCTCGGGTATCGAAGAAAAACTGCCGGGGGTTGAGTGCTGGGAGAATCAGTATCCCGGATACCAGGTGGAGATCGTCATCCCGGAATACACGGCGATCTGTCCGCGGACCGGACTCCCCGATTTCGGGACCATCTACGTGTGCTATTCACCGGACAAATGGTGCCTGGAGCTCAAGTCGCTGAAGGAATACATGAACGCCTTCCGGAACCTCGGCATCTTCTACGAGAACGCAGTGAACCGGATCTTGCGGGACCTTGTGGCTGCCTGCCATCCCTTGTCCATGACCGTGCGCGGCGAATTCACGCCTCGCGGCGGAATCCTCAGCAAGGTCGAGGCGCGGTACACTCGCCCGCGACGTCGCCCCCGCAAGAAGTAACGGCCCGAAGGGGACGGCCCGGAGCGGGTTTTTCCACGGTCGCAATCGGGAAATCCGGAGCTTGCGTGACAGATACATGGGTCGGAAAAGGTATCGGGATCGGAGTCGGATTCGGGGTCGAAAGAAGACGGACGACTCTCGGTGATAAACAGTCGGATCTCAGCCGCAGAGACATGGCATGGACGAAGTCGAAAGCGATTCCGATCCCGATGCCGATTCCGACAGCGGTTATCTTACAGGCTCGGGGTGCCTTGACCCGAGTCGATCCGGCGGCTAACCTGCTCGTATATGGCGGAACAGAAGCACACCAACCACCTGGTGAACGAGACCAGTCCGTATCTGCTTCAGCATGCGCACAACCCGGTCGACTGGTACCCCTGGTGTGAGGAAGCGCTGCTACGTGCACGGGATGAGGACAAGCCCATCCTTCTCAGCGTCGGCTATTCGGCCTGCCACTGGTGCCATGTCATGGAACGCGAATCGTTCGAAAACGAGGCGATCGCGAGCATCATGAATGCGCACTTCATCAACATCAAGGTCGACCGGGAGGAGCGACCCGATCTGGACGCCATCTACATGGCTGCGGTCCAGATGATGACGGGAGGCGGAGGATGGCCCATGACCGTCTTCCTGACCCCCGAGCAGATTCCTTTCTATGGCGGCACCTACTTCCCTCCGGAGGACCGCAGAGGCATGGCCGGGTTCCCGCGTGTGCTCATGAGCGTGGCGCGGGCCTACATGGAAAAGAGGGAGCAGATCCGAAACGACGCATCGGCGATTGTCGCCGCGTTGCGGACTTCCGCTGAAATCGGAATGCACGAGGACGGTCTGACGACTTCTATCCTGGACAGCGCGGCCGACCGGCTCATGGCCTCGTATGACGACCGGGAAGGCGGTTTTGGCCCGGCCCCCAAGTTTCCACCCTCGATGCCACTGACATTTCTTTTGCGGTCTTACCTGCGCACGGGAGAAAGCAAGTTCCGGGCAGCGGTGGAGCACACGCTCGGCAAGATGGCCGGCGGCGGAGTCTACGATCAGTTGGGCGGCGGTTTCCACCGTTACTCGGTCGACAACCGCTGGCTCGTGCCGCACTTCGAAAAAATGCTTTATGACAATGCGCTCCTGAGCCGTGTATACCTGGATGCATACCTGCTGACCAGGAAATCCCTCTATCGAAGAATCGTCGAAGAGACACTGGACTATGTCCTGCGCGAGATGACTTCACCGGAAGGGGGCTTCTATTCGAGCCAGGATGCAGACAGCGAGGGCCATGAGGGCAAGTTCTTCCTCTGGAGCCCGGACGAGGTGCTCAAGGCTCTCGGCCGGGAAGAAGGCGACCTGTTCTGCCGGTATTTCGACATAACGGAGGATGGGAATTTCGAAGGCAGGAGCATCCTGAACGTTCCGCGCCCGGTCGCGCTCGTGGCGCGCCTGAACGGCGTCTCCGAGCAGCGGATGCTGGAGATCGTCCGGCGGGGGAAAGAACTGCTGTTGCAGGAGCGTGCCCGCAGGATCAGGCCCGGTCGGGACGACAAGATCCTCACGGCCTGGAACGGGCTGATGTTGAGGAGCTTTGCTGAAGCGGCGCGCGGCCTTGGCCGGCATGACTACCGTCTCGCGGCAGTCGCGGCGGCGGAGTTCGTCCTGGCCAGAGCCAGGCGGGAAGGCCGGCTGTTGAGGAGCTACAGGGACGGGAACGCCCGGATTGGTGCATATCTGGAAGACTATGCTTTCGTGATCGACGGGCTGGTGTCCCTGTACGAGGCAACCTTCGATCCACGCTGGCTCGAAGAAGCGATCGGGCTGGCGAACGTGGTCGTGGAAATCTTCACCGACGAACAAGGGACAGGATTCTATTACACGTCGCGCGAACACGAGCCGTTGATCCACCGTCCGAGGGAGTCCTACGACGGCGCAGTACCGTCGGGAAGCTCGGTTGTCGCCGGCGCCTTCCTGCGCTTATGGAAGCTCACGACCGAAGAACAGTGGGCTTCCAGAGCCCGCGCCGTGCTCGAACCGATGGCGGCCTCCATGACACTTCATCCGCAGTCGTTCAGCAACTTCCTCTGCGCCCTGGACTTCTTCCTGGCACCCGTGCGCGAGATCGCGATCATCGGGGACCCGCAGGACGCGGCTACGCAGATGCTGCTGGGCGAGGTGTCCGGGAGATACTTGCCAAACAGTGTCGTGGCTTGCGGTCAGGACGGTACCCCGCCGTTACTTTCGGGGAAGACTCCGGTCGGAGGCAGGCCGACAGCCTACGTTTGCCGAGACAGCGTCTGCGGAGTGCCGGTCACGAACCCGGCCGCTTTGGGCGGATTGCTCGACGAATCCCCACCGCACGCTCTTCAGAGCACGGTTGAGAAGCGCTGACCTGCGCTGAAAAGATGGCGGCGAGCCCCGTGTCCTTGCCGCATCACCCTGACGCGACTGGCCCGTTTTTCTCCGCACCTGAAAGCTACCGGACCTCCGTTGTTCCCTATGGATAGGGAATCGCTGGCACTGCTGCCAGGAAATGGAGCTCACGGTCGTTTATCAGGCTCAAGCCGTGCACCGGCTGCTCCGATCGGATCCGGACATTCCCCGCAACTCGCGCTTGCATCCCCGGAAACAGATCGCTCAGGTACTGAGCTATTCTTTCGTGGGGTTGCAGGATCAGAACCGCACTCTGATCCATAGAGCCGTCGGGGTCCCAGAGTTCGAGCGTGACGGCAGTCGCGACATCGTTCGCGTTTAGAATCGCAATTGCGGTCTGATACTGGCTGTCTTCCGTCGTCAACGGAAACACGAATGACTTGAGCGGAGTGCCGGACAGCTCATACGAGGTCAGGAATGTGTCGTCGCTGTTGTTGAAACTGACCGTGCCCACAACGCGATCAACGGAGCTCGAGACTTCGAGCCATCCCTGCGCGTTCCGGGCCGCAGGGTTCCGCACGAACAGGTCATTGAGGTCACCACGCAGCTTTGCGTTGCGCGGTATCGTGTAGTACAGGGAGTCGCCCAAAACACGTCCGTCGGGGGCATGAAGCGATATCGTCACCTGAGCGTCCAGAGTCGGATTCGCATTTATCAGGTTCAGGTAGGTCTTGAACGAACCGATGTTGGCAAATTGCGGCGAGTAGAGCCTGGTGACCCCGGCATACCTGTTCACGTCGATGCCGTTCATGACCGCGTTGTCCTCGGTCGAGCTGTAAAGCTCCGTGAACAGGAGACCCTGCTTGCATGTGGCCCGCACATATCCTTCGCCGCCGTACTGCAGAGCCGTCGCCGTTTGGTTGTAGCGAGCTGCACCCAGGGTCTTCGTGACAGCCGTGAAAGAACGGGAGGCGACGTCGTAGATTTCCGCCGTATCCAGCGCGTTGCTGCCGTCGGTGCCCCCTATCAACACAACTTCATCTTTGGAAATCAGCGTTGCAGTGTGCCCGGTCCTTGGCGAGGTCATCCGTTCCGCTGCATACGTAAACGTATCGCTGAATGGATCGTACAGCTCCGCTGTCTGGACCGCACCATTCGCATCAGAGCCCCCGGCAAGAAGAACCGTGCCGTCCGAAAGCAGAGTTGCCGTGTGATGGCCTCGTTGTGCAGCCATGCTCCCCGCCGTCGCCGTGCATGTTCCCGTCTTAGGGTCGTAAATCTCGGCCGTCTTCAGGTAATCAGTGCCGGTGTATCCTCCTGCCAGAAGGATCCGGCCGTCCACGAGCCGCGTGGCGGTGTGGTAGCCGCGCGCCGATTTCATCGTTCCGGTCGATTCGAACAGTCCCGTTTCCGGATTGAACAGTTCACTCTGCGCGATGGCGGCGTTTCCGCTCATTCCTCCTGCAATCAGTACCTTACCGCTGGGCAGGATCGTGGCCGTGTGCGCAATCCTGGCATTGGACATGGAACCCGCCGTGCGGGTGAACGTCCCTGCGTCCGGGTCGTATAGCTCCGCAGCCGAACTTGCTGAACTCGCATCCTCGCCTCCCGCAATCAATACCTTGCCGCTCTCAAGGAGAGTCGCAGTATGGTGTTTGCGGCTCGCGGTCATTGTGCCCGTCGTTGCCGTGAATGTCCCCGCGGTGATATCGTACGTTTCAGCGGTGTTCAGGACCGTGCTGCCGTTCTCACCTCCTGCAACCAGCGCCTTATTGTTAAACAGCAGAGTGGCCGAGTGCCCCCGGCGCGGTGTCTTCAACGATCCCGTGGTGCTGAACCTCAGACCGGTCGTATCAAGCAACTCTGCCGAGCTGAACGTTGTCAGGCTGTTTTTCTGACCGCCCGCAATGAGGACTGTCCTGGTGCCGGATGAACTGAAAAGATCGGAGAATGTCTGTTCGACACGTTTACTCGGGTACGCGGTGATGTCGGTCTTTTCTTCCGCGAGCGTCCCGTCCTGCGTGTAGTGCTTCAGGTCGTAAGTCTGCGTCGAGTAATTGCTGCTGACGAAGTCAAACTGGACAGGCTTCTCGCTCGCAGTCACGACCTCCGGGATGACCCAGTCATAGAGTTGCCTGGTGAACATCACCGATCCATCCATCCGGCTCAGGTAGTATCCGAACCATGTTGCTTCGATCTGCCCGCTCGAGATGTACCCGGCCACTCGTGGCTGTTCAGCAAAAACCTCAAGCCTGCCCGTGTGGTCCGTCGTCGGATCAAGATTGAAGATGTCGGAGATCGCCGCTGAAATCTGGCCGTTGGCAGGCAATACGATCTCGACCGGGTTTACCAGGTCGTCCGCGGAAATGACCTCACCGTCGTTGTCAAGTGCATAGACAGTAAAGGTGGTTGTTTGATCTGACAGGTTCAGAAGACTGACACCGGAAAACTGGTTCCCGGAGAGCACGAACCTGGCGCCCTCGAGCGCTGTGACTTGCTTGATCAGGTCGACCTTATTGCCGATGAATTCCAGTGCGGCGACCGTTTTACCGTTCGGGGTGACCGCCACGGTGACGGGCTGTTCCAGGCCCTTGTTCGGCGAGTCCCCGACCAGTACCTGCCCGACCACTCCCTGGCTCGAAAGGTTGTGCTGAAAAACCAGGTCTTTGGTCGAAGAGACGTAGTACGCAGAAGTTGAGTCCGGCGAAAAGGCTATGTTCGCCGAGCCCAACGGTGATCCCTCGGCGCTTGTGATTTCCTGGTGTGCACCCGGATCAGTGACCGTGACGAGCGATATGCTGGACTTGTTGAGAACAACCCAGTCCTGCCCGTTTGGCCTCAGCCCCGCAAAACCAGGCTCGACCCCGATGGTTCCGCTGTAGAGAATTTCACCTGACGGGACGCTGAAGACAATTATCGACCCCGAATTTTCGCCTCCAGACGAACTCCGTACCGGGAGGATCGCAGATGCTCCCGCGGAATCCAGCACGGCCTTGTTGTATATGCTCAGGGTCACGCCCGATATCGTGTCTGTCGGGTCAATGGTGGACTTGCGTGTCATCGCTCCTGCGTCCGCGAAGACCAGTTCCACTGCCTCGACATCCACGACCAACAGCGTCGCTCCATCCGGCGTTACCGTGATCTGGGCAGGCGACTGTAAGCCTTTCAACCGGCCGGATTCCTCTCCGGTCGCCATGCTGAACTTGAGCACTTCCCCTGTTCCGGTGGAGGAGACGTAGCCGTACTGCCCATCGGGGGAAAGCGTGATGATGCTTCCGTACCCGAACCCTGCGTACTTCGCGCCTTCGAAGGTAAATGTGGATTGGAGCGTCAGTGCCTGCATGTCGATCAGAAAGATCTTGTTGTCCTGAACAGAAACCACCGCAAGGGTCTTCCCATCGGGTGTGGGTGTCTCATACGCCGGGTGGCCACCGGTCTGGATTCTTTTCAGAACCTCACCCGTGGCGGTTGAAAACGCCACGACGACTCCGGAACCTGTGTACGCCACAAAACCGGTGCTGGAGTCGTTCGACATGACAATGTTCGGGGCTTCATTGTCGGTACTGCTGGTATCTACATCGAAAGTCAGCAGGCTCGTGTTCAGCCCTCCGGCAACGAGGATTTTGCCGTCGGTGAGTCCTGTCGCCGAGTGCAGTTGACGCGCGACCGCCATCGAATTTGCAGCTGCGGCAAAAGTGCCGGTCGCGGGGTCATACAATTCTGCCGTGGCCAGGTAGCCACTGTTGCGGCCGCCCGTTAACAGCACCTTGCCGCCGGACAGCAGCACTGCCGCATGTCCTTCCCGCGCCGCCGCCATGCCGCTCGAGACAGTCGTGGATTGGCCGGTCGCAGGATCGAACACTTCGGCAGAATTCAGATAAGACCCGTTGAAGCCACCGGCAATCAGGACCTTGCCGCTCGACAGCAGGGTCGCGGAGTGCCCACGGCGGGACGTTGTCATGGCGGACGCAGTGGTGAATGCTTTCGTATCCGGATCGTATATTTCCGTTGAACTCAGGTAGCCGCTATTGCGGCCGCCGACAATCAGAACCCTGCCGTCGGATAGAAGAGTCGCCGTGTGGCCCGTTCTTGCCGTGTTCATCGATCCCGTCGCCGTGAAGGTCGCCGCTGTCGGACTGTAAATCTCAGCTGAGCTGAGATAACTGCTGCCGTTGTAACCGCCGACAATCAACACTGTCCCGTCCGACAGCAGGGTTGCGGTGTGACCGCTCCGCGCCGCAACGAGAGATGAGCTTGTGGCAGCGAATCTGTCCTCGGTGGGGTCGTAGATCTCCGCGCTGCTGAGGATCGTGGTTCCGCTGTTCCCTCCGGTCACCAGAACACGACCGTTCTCGAGTGCGGTGGCGGCGTGCTCCGCCCGGGCGGCAGTCATTTCTCCGGATGTGGCAACAAAAGTACCGAGGTCGGGATCGTAGAGCTCAGCGGTGGCGAGGTAGCCGCCATTGTAGCCACCCGTTATGAGAACCTTCGCATTCTGCAGCAATGTTGCCACGTGCGAACTCCGGGCGGCGACCATCGCCTTGCTGACCGGCGTGAAAAGGTCCCTGTCGACATCATAGATTTCCGCCGAGCGGTTCGTCGCGGCCGCATTCGGGTCGACCTTCGCGAAGGATCGAATCTGGCCGAAAACCCGGGGGGTGACCGCGGACAGAGTGAGACCAAGGGCCAATACGAGTAGGTGAATTCTGATCCTGCTTTCTGCAAACATGTCTACGACCCCCGTGGGATTCCTGCGAGCCAAGGCAGGTAATCGGCCTCGACCAAGAAGCAAACCATACCGGGCCAGAGCAAAGCGCTTATTGTGAGGCCCAGGACTTTTGTAAACGAATGGTGAAGACACCAGTGTACGCATCAAAACTTGATGACGCCGCCCGCCTGGTAGCGCCAGTTGTTAAAGAAACTGCCGGCTCCCTCCAGTTGGAGATCTGATCGCACCGGCAACCAATCGAATTGCGCAAGACGGATGGCAAAGCGCTTGCCCACGTTTACATCCACGCCCCCACCAAGGGCAAAGGCAAATTGCCATTTCGTATATGAACCGAAATTGTAGTCAATCTTGTTTGTCCCTGCCCCCACCAGGAAATGGGCGAACATGTTGAGGGCACGCTTGCGACGGTAGAGGCGCGGCCCGGCCAAAATCGTCTGGACCCTGGTATCGACCAGGGGGATCTCGTAGGTCGTCCCTGACTGGAAAATCTCCGTCGGTCCGGAGGAGCCGTGAGCGGCGGACCATTCGGCAACCAGGCTGAAGTATTCATTGGCGTTTACCTGTGCGCCTGCTCCATATCCGTACATGGTCTGATTACCGAGCACATCGATATCGGCGCGCAGGAGATTGAACATCCCTGCAACCTCGAACCTCGGGATCTCATCCTGGGCATACCCAGGCGCGGAGGCAAGAAGCAGTATCGCGGCGAGTAGAATGAACGTCCTCATCTGGTTCTCTCTCCTGTAAAGGAATGGATTCTGGAAACAAGCAGGGGCTTCAGCTCAAGCCTATGGTTGGAAAGCCTGTTCTGATCTGTTCCGCCTTGTCGGAGCTCGATTCCATAGGTCCAGGAGTCATGCCGCCGGGATGGCGGCAAGATATCAAGAATCGGGATCTGCCCCTGAAACAGCATGTTCCGTCTCCCCGACCTGCCTGCACTGCAGTAAGCTTTGCGGCGTCCCTGTTACGGGTAGGGAATCGCCGGCATCGCAGTGAGAAAATGAAGCTCCCGGTCATTTATCAGACCGACGCCGTACAACGGCTGATCCGATCCGATCCGGATGTTCCCTTCAACCCGCGGCTGCATGCCCGGAAACAGGTCGCTCAGGTACTCGGCCATACGTGAGTGCGGCTGAAGAGTCAGAACCGCCGTGTGATCGATCGAACCGTTGGGATTCCAGAGTTCCACCGTCACGGTACCGGACACATCGTTCGGGTTCAGGATCGCTATCGCCGTCTGGTATTGGCTGTCTTCCGTCGTCAGCGGAAATACGAAGTGTTTCAGAGGCGTCCCGGACAGCTCAAAAGAGGTAAGGTACGTGTCGTCGCTGTTGTTGAAGCTGACCGTACCGACCAGGCGATCGCAGGAACTCGAGACCTCGAGCCATCCCTGCGCGTTCCGGACCGCAGGGTTGCTCGCGAACAGATCGTTGAGGTTACCGCGCAGTCTTGCGTTGCGCGCCAACGTGTAGTAGAGGGAGTCGCCCAATACATGTCCGTCGGGCGCATGGAGCGTTATCGTCACCTGAGCGTCCTGGTCCGGATTTGCATTTATCAGGTTCAGGTAGGTCTTGAACGAACCGATGTTGGCAAATTGCGGCGAGTAAAGCCTGGTGACGCCCGCGTACTTGCTCACGTCGATGCCGTTCATGGCCGCATTGTCCCTGGTCGAACTGTAGTACTCCGTAAACAGGAGACCCCCCTTGCTGGTGGCCCGTACGTACCCTTCGCCGCTGAACTCCAGCCCGGTTGCGGTATGACCGGTGCGACTTGAAGCCATGGTACTCGCGACATTCGTGAAAGTCCTGGAACTGACATGGTAAGTTTCCGCGGTATCTAGCACACCGGTCCCGTTACTACCCCCGATCAGGACGACTTCGTCTTTCGAAACCAGGGTTGCAGTGTGCCCGGTCCGCGGCGAAATCATCTGGTCTGAGAGGAGGGTGAAGGCGTCGGCCGACGGGTCGTACAGTTCCGCGGTCTGGACCGCACCATTGGCGTCCGAGCCGCCGGCAAGGAGGACCGTGCCATCCGAAAGGAGGGTGGCCGTGTGGTACCCTCGCTGTGCGCCCATGCTGCCCGACGCCGCGGCGTAGGTCCCCTTCGCCGGGTCGTAAATCTCGGCCGTCTTGAGGTAGTCAGTGCCGTTGTATCCACCAGCCAGCAACACCCGGCCATCGGATAGCCTCGTGGCGGTTTGGTGCGCGCGGGCCGACACCATGGTCCCTGTGGTCTCGAACAGCCCGGTTTCAGGATTGAACAGCTCACTGTGCGAGATGGCAGTACTCCCGCTCATCCCTCCGGATACCAGCACCTTGCCGCTGGACAGGAGCGTGGCCGTGTGTGCGGTCCGGGCATAAGGCATCGGGCCCGCAGTCGAGGAAAAAGTGTCCCCGTCAGGATCGTATATTTCCGCTGTTGCGGTTTCCGAGGAGGTGTCCTTGCCTCCTGCAACTAATACTTTGCCGCTCGGAAGGCGAGTTGCGGTGTGACCGGTCCGACTCGTGGTCATCGTGCCCGTGGTCGCCGTGAACGTCCCTGCCGAGAGATCGTACTTTTCAGCAGTGTTGAGGACCGTGCTGCTGCTTTCCCCTCCAGCGATCAGTACTTTCTGGTCAAACAACAGGGTGGCAGTGTGTCCCTGGCGCACTCCGGTCATTGCTGCCGTGGAGCCGAACACCGTCGAGGACGTGTCGAACCTCTCCGCAGAGGAAAGTACCGTCGAGCTGTCATTCTTTCCTCCCGTGATGAGCACGGTCTTGGCGCCGGACGAAGTGAAAATGGTCGAGAATTCCTGCTCGGTCCGGTTTGTGGGATAGGCTATTTGGCCGGCCTTTTCTTCAGCGAGCGTTCCGTCCTGGGAGTAGTGCTTCAGGTCGTACGTCTGCTGCGCGTAGTTGCTGCTCACAATGTCGAACAGGACAGGCTCTGCACTCGCAGTCGCGACCTCCGGGATGACCCAGTCGTAAAGTCGCTTGGTAAACATCGGCGACCCGTCCATCTGGCTCAGGTAGTAGCCGAACCATGTGGCAGCTATCCTGCCGACCGAAATGTACCCGGCCACCCTGGGCTGGTCGGCGAAAACCTCGAGCCTGCCCGCGTGGTCCGTCGACGTGCCAAAATTGAAGATTTCCGATAGGGTCGCTGAAATCTGACCATTCGCGGGCACCGTCATTTCGACCGGATTCACCAGGCTGTCCGCGGATATGACCTGGCCGTAGTTGTCGAGCGCGTACATAGTGAAGGTAGTGGATTGATTCGATAAGTTGACAAGGCTGACACCGGAGAACTGATTCCCGGAGAGCACGAACTTGGTACCCTCCAGCGTGGTGGCTTGTGTCAGCAAATCAACCCTGTTACCGATGAATTCCAGCGCGGCAATCGTCTTGCCGTCCGGAGTGACCGCCACGGTGACGGGCTGCTCCAGACCCCTGTTCGGCGAGTCTCCGACGAGGACCTGCCCGACCACTCCCTGGGTGGAAAGGTTGTGCTGAAAAACCAGGTCCGATGCCGAAGAAACGTAGTAGGCGTAGGTCGAGTCCGGCGAGAACGCGATATTCGCCGAACCCAACGGGTAGCCCTGCGCGGTTGCGATTTCCTGCTTGGCGCCCGGGTCGTTGACCGTGACGAGCGAAATGCTGAATTCGTTGAGAATAACCCAGTCCTGCCCGTTTGGCCTCAGCCCTGTAAATCCGGGCTGGGAGCCGATGGTTCCGGAGTAAAGGATCTCACCGGAGGGAACCTTGAACACAATTATAGAGCCGGCATATCCGCTCCCCCCCGCGCTCCTGACTGCAAGGACAGCAAATGTTCCCGTCGGGTCCAGGACTGCCTTGTTAAATATGGACAGGGTTGCGGAAGTGACCGTCTTTCTCGGATCAAGGGCGGACTTGCGCGTCATGGATCCCGTGTCCGCGAAAACCAGCTGCATTCCCGTGACATCCACCACCAACAGGGTCGCTCCATCCGGCGTCACCGTGATCTGGGCAGGCGCGTTCAGACCTTTTAGCCGCCCAGCTACCTGTCCGCTCGAAACTCCGAACTTGAGCACTTCCCCTGTTCCGGTCGAGGAGACGTATCCGTACTGCCCATCAGGGGAAGGCGTGATGATGCTTCCAAACCCGAACGACGCGTTGTCGAACGAATACGTAGACTTCAGCGTCAGCGCCTCCATGTCGATCAGAAAGATCCTGTTTTCCAGGACAGAAACAACCGCAAGAGTCTTTCCGTCCGGCGTGGCTGTCGCAGACGCCGGATGGCCACCTGTTTCAATCTTCTTCAGAACCTCACCTGTAGCAGTGGAAAAAGCAACAACGACACCCGAGCCTGTGTAGGCTACAAAACCGGTGCGGGAGTCGCTCGACATGACAATGTTCGGAGCTATATTGTCACTGGCGTTGAGGTTTACATCGAACGTGAGCAGGCTCACGTTCAAGCCTCCGGCAAGCAGGACCCTGCCGTCGGAGAGCACGGTGGCCGTGTGCAGTTGTCGTGCAACCGCCATCGAGGTTGTAGATGGGGCAAAGGTGCCGGCAGCGGGGTCGTACAATTCTGCTGAGGCAAGGTAGCGGTCGTTGCGGCCGCCCGTTAACAGCACTTTGCCGGTGGACAACAACACTGCCTGGTGTCCCTCCCGGGCCTCGGTCATGGCCCCCGAGATGTTCGCGAACTTGCCTGTCGCAGGATCGTACAATTCGGCAGCATTGAGATAGGAACCATTGAAACCGCCGGCAATGAGCACCTTGCCGCTCGAAAGCAGAGTCGCTGAATGACCACGGCGGGTCGTTGCCATCGCAGAGGTGGCGGTGAACTTCTGGGTCGACGGGTCGTATATTTCCGCCGAACTCAGGTAGCCGGCGGTGTTGCGGCCGCCGACAACCAAGACCCTGCCGTCGGAAAGCAGCGTGGCCGTATGACCCGACCTTTCGTCTTTCATGGATCCCGTAACTTTGAAGCTCCCATCATCCGGATCGTAGATCTCAGCCGAGTTGAGATGACTGCTTCCGCTGTAACCGCCTACAATCAGAACAGTCCCATCCGAAAGCAGCGTCGCGGTGTGGCCGCTGCGTGCGGCGACGGGCGACGTGCTGTTCGCCGTGAAAGTGTCGTCGGAGGGGTCGTAGATCTCGGCGCTGCTGACGATCGTCGAGCCGCCGGTTCCTCCAACCACGAGAACATGGCCGTTTTGGAGTACCGTGGCGGTGTGCTCCGCTCGGGCAGCTGTCATGTCTCCGGATGTGGCAGTGAAGGTACCAGGGTTGGGATCGTAGAGCTCAGCCGAGCCCAGGTAACCGCCGTTGTAGCCGCCCGTTATGAGAACCTTTCCATTTTGGAGCAACGCCGCCGCGTGTGACATCCGGGCGACAACCATCGTCCCTGCAGCAGGTGTGAAGATCCCCGTGTCGGCACCATAAACATCTGCCGAACCGTCCGTCGCGGCCGCGTTCGGATCGACCTTTGCGTAAGCTCGGACCTGCCCAAGAGCAACGGGGACAATCGAGGACAGAGCGAGACCAAGGAAAGATACGAGTACGAAAGACCTGACCCTGCCTTCTGCAAACATGTCTGCGACTCCTGTTGAATCAGCGCGATCCAGAGTAACGGAGCGGGTGACTCCCCCGCCTCATAATGGGGGCGATCCCACCTGCTTGCGCAATCCGGTCAACCTGACTCGCTTCCCTGTGGTGAGCAGTTCGTAAATGGCCGCCTCGGTTCCCGCCCGGAGGACGGTCGGTTAGGCCACGTCCTGGATGTGCGCACCCAGGAGGCACTGATCTGGCCCCCCAGGGCCCGGCTGAGCTCTACCGACACGCAGGACCAAAAGAGTACGCTCCCGGCCAGAATCACGCCAGTGGCAAAACAAACAACACCGGATACGTGCAAAAGCTACATTGCGCCACTCAGGATTTTTGTTAAGAAGTGGTAAAATCAGCCACTTTCCATGAGCGCTGCACATAGTCTGATTAACTGGGTTGTCTATATCGGTACGAAGGATATTGAACATCCCCGCGAGCTTGAACTTCCGATACTCGTCCTGGGCAGGCGCAGACACTGATGCCGCAAGCAGTATCACGGCAAGCAGCAGGATTCTCCTTATCTGACTCTCCCCTGTCCAGGAATTGTATTGAAAATCGGGATCTGACCCTGACCGCGAATCCGGTCCGAGATCGCTTGTCCAGGGTCAGATCCTTGGGGGAAGTCATCGGATCGTGCCAGGAGCTGACGAGACTGCAACAGATTCAGCTGTTCCCGGCACCTGAGACGGATTCTTGACCTTCCGCATAATCATCGTCACGACGTTGCCGTCTGTTTGATGTCGGTAATAGACATGCACGTAAGCACCCTTCTCGTATTCCGGTTCCCCCTTGACCGTGTTCTTGACGATGATGAAATCCCGTTCGCCCTGCCGGGTTCGCACGGTGAGACGAAGGTCATCCATCGAAACGACATTTCCATAAAATTCGTATATCTTCGCCGGTTTCGCAGATTTCGGCCGGTTCTCATCCTTCTTCGACTCGCCGTTGCTCCAGGCGGGACCGGCTTTCTTGTCCTCCGAAGGCACATCGAGGTCATAATTCACAAATGCGCTCACGGTGAAGCCGAGATAGTTGACGTCCGTCGTGAGCTCTTCGCCGTCAAAATAACGGTATTCCCGCCGCCAGACGTTGTGATGATTGTAGACGTTGAAGAACGATACGCCCGCCCTCGCGCGGCTTGATTCCCCGTGGTAGAAATCATAGGTGGCGGACAGATCCAGCCGATGGTAGTCCGGCAGTCGTGATCCGTTTGTCATGCCGAAGATGGGACGTTCGAAAACCCGTCCGTCAGGCATGACCACCTCCTCCGCTCCGGTCGGCTCCGTGGTCGGTTTCCCGGTGGCGAAGACCCAGCTGCCCGAGAATGTGAACTTCTTCCACCGATAGCTGTCCACAATCTTGATTTCGTTAGTAGAATCATGCGATGCGGGGAACGGCGCAGATGAGATCCCCGGGAAGTCGTACATCACCCGGCCCAGCGCATACGTGATCCACCCGGTATTGGCACCGAACTTCTTCTGCGCCAGGAACTCAACGCCCCGCGCCTTTCCCGAGCCGTGGAAGAACAGATCGTCGAAGTCGAACGTATCCGATGATGTGTCCGTGTCGGCTGGAGGTGGCCGGAACACTCCGAACTGGGTCAGGCCGCTGAGGTCTTTCTGGTACGCTTCCACGTCAAAGAGAAAGCGGTCTGATTCGTAGCTGGCCCCGGCAATGTAGTGATTTGCCGCGCTCACCGGGATGGTATTGTTGTCCGCCAGTGTCCAGAAATCCTGGTCCCCTTCCATGGGATTCTCGCGCACCAGGTCGCTCACGAACTGGTAGTAGCGTCCACCGGCTACCTTCAATTTCAGGCGTCGGGTTGCGGAAATTATCGCCGACAGCCTCGGCTCGACGTACGTCGCATCCGTCACGCTGTATCGACTGATGCGTATGCCCGGGGTGATTTCAAACCTTGAAAAGGGCTGATACCTGTCCTGCAGGTAGAAGGAATAGATCAGGCCCTCGCCCGAGTGGACGGTGCTGCCGGCATCCACGTCGAAGGTGTAGTTGTAGTCGACTTCGTTTCGCGTGACCTGGGCGCCGAATTCGAGGTAATTGTGCCGTCCCAGTATCCAGTTGTTCGCCCACCTGAGGGTCTGGTCGTTGACACGATTGTTCTCATAGGAATTGTTGCCGAAATCCCTGCCGCTGCCGCTGATGTCGGCTGTGATGCTGTTGCTTCTGTGGGCGTTTTTGAAATAGTGGGAAACCGCCAAGGTCAGGGTGCTGCTGAAGCCGCTCATCCAGTCCCTTCGCCAGTTCACGCTTGTCCCGCCATTTCCCCACTTGGCCAGGTCGGTGATCTCGCCGTTCAACGCGATGTCTCCAGAGGAACCGAAGTCCGGGAGGTCGAGGGACCTGGAATTGTCAAAGTTGTCTTTGCCGTAATAGAGGCTGAAGACGAGGGTATCCTTGGTGCTCGGTGTGTAGGTCAGGCGACCGTTGACGTCATAGAATGAGCTCCTTGGCTCGGTCTGGGTTCCTCCGAATCCGCCGCCCGGCCCACCTCCGTTGCCTGAAGCGGTGTAGTTGTCCTCTATCTTCGAACTGAACGGGCTCTGAAACGATCTCCTCCCGGCGAGCATGAATGTGACCTTGCGCCCGATCGGACCATCCACGTAGCCGTTGTAGCTCAGGAAGCTGACACCCCCGCCGGCCTCGATTCCCGTCTTGCTGCCCGGCTTCCCCGCAAGGTCCACAACACTGGAGATCCTTCCCCCGTACCTGGAATCGAATCCGCCCTTGAGCAGCGTCACGTCCTCGACGGCGCTCGCGTTAAAGGCGCTGAAGATGCCGAAAAAGTGATCCACTTTGTAGACTGTGAAGCCATCCAGCAGGACCAGGTTCTGATCCGGCGTACCTCCGCGGACATAGAGGCCGGATGATTGTTCGTTGGTCGCGCTCACGCCCGGCATCAACTGGATAGAGCGAAATATATCCTTTTCCCCCAGGCCGGGCAGAGCAGCTATCTGGCTCGGCTTGACGCTGACCACCCCGATGCTCTCGGACGCACTCATCAACTCCGGCATGATCTGCTCGACTGTCACCGAAAATGCCTGCGATTCGAGTGTCAGGACGATTTCGACTTTTGAGGAGACGTCCCGTCGAACGGTTACGCTAATTTCCTTCGTGGCGAAGCTTGGAAGCGAAGCAGTAAGGGTGACCTCTCCGGCTGGGACCCCCTTCAGGATGAAATATCCGGTGTTGTCGGTGCTCGCCGTGATATTCGAGCCTTGAACCGACACGAGCACTCCGGGAAGCACTGCACCCGACGTGTCTTTCACTGTCCCGTTGACGTCGCCTTGCATGCTGTATTCCTGACTTGACGACTGCCGGGGCCAGATCGACGCATGGAGTGCCAGTATGAGCACTACGCTTGGCATTGCCGATCGTGCGTTCATAACCCGATCTCCCTTTAATCCAGGTTCGAGTGCTCGCCGGGACATTTCAGGGTCCCGGCGAGCGACCTCGGCAAAAACCTGTCTGCCCTCATTGTGGATGTGACTCAGTCCCCTCAACGGGGGGGCGGCCCCATCTGTTTGCGCACCTCGGCCAGCCTGGTCCGCTGCTCCGACGTGAGCAGTTGGTAGATGGCCCACTCGGTCTGCGTCTGGTGAATCGTCAGTTCGGCCATCGCTTGACCAATGATCACCGCCTGTGCGACCACGGCGTCGTCGTCATAGGTGCTTGCCTCTGCGACGGTACGGAGTGACTCGCGTGCCTGCATCAACTCTTCGTGAATGGGCTGGGTATCCGTCCTCTGGGTATCCAGCAGGGCACTGATCCGGGTCTTCTGGTCGTCGGTGAGGCTGAGCTGTTCCAGGAGACGCGGGCTAAAGCCGCCGGGGCCACCGGGAGGTGGAGGAGGCGCCTGCTGAGCTGTGTCATCCCCCAGACGTGCAGAAGGTGTACTTCCGGCGGGGATGCTCAGCAGGAGCGCGACGCCCACCAGTGTGACGGTTAACATAAGCAGTTTGTGATATCTCATTCCCGTTTCTCCTTTCCGCTTGAATGAGCAAAACGGTCTCGTTTATCGCCGGATGGTCATTGAATGCCAGAAAGGCGCCCTGAGCGGTGTCCACCGTCGCGGCCGCCCCGGCAGCCCTGTGTATTGCCGTTCGTCTCCCCGTGATCCCCGGGCTGCAGAGGCGGACTCGCCATGACCCCTCCGGTCCCTTCCCGCGATTGAAAACCAGTTTGTCGATCACTTCTGTCTGCACCTCTGCCGGCAAGATCTCTTGCCGGCGACGAGTCGAAACATACCTGTCCAAAGTAAAGCGCTTGTTGCGTTGCTCAGGATTTTTGTAAAGGGATGGTAAAATTGGCTGATTTTCGGGGGCTCCGCAGCCTAAACTCAACTTGCCTATGAACAAGCCCGACAAATCAGGCGATACGGCCTTTCAGAGCGCGCGGATTCTCCTGGTGGACGACGATGCCAAGCTGTGCCGCCTCGTGACCGACTATCTCCGTCCATTCGGATTCGAGACTACCTGTGTCCACACGGGACCTGAGGGACTGCGGAAAGCACTGGAAGGCAGCTACCAGGCCGTTATTCTCGATTGCATGCTCCCGGGCCTGGACGGTTTCGAGGTGCTGAAGCAATTGCGGCGCACTTCGACTGTTCCTGTATTGATGCTGACCGCGCTGGGGGAGGAATCCGACCGCATCGTCGGCCTTGAGCTCGGCGCGGATGATTATCTGCCCAAGACCTTTTCTTCCCGCGAATTGCTGGCCCGGCTGCGCGCCGTCACGCGTCGTTCCGCCATCACCGCCAGCCGGGAGGAGGATGTTCGAGGGGACGAGATCGTCGTGAACGAACTCTGGCTCAACGGTGCGTCACGCAAGGCCACTCTGCGCGGTCAGCCGCTGATACTCACAGCGCTCGAGTTCGACCTGCTGTCGTGCCTGACACGCTCGGCAGGCCGGGTACTGACACGCGATCGGCTGCTGGAATCGATCGCAGGGCGCGACTACGAAGTCTTCGACCGCTCGATCGACGTCCACATCTCGGTGCTGCGCCGCAAGCTGGGCGACGATGCCAGGAATCCGCAGTACATCAAGACAGTGCGTTCAGCCGGCTACATGCTCATGCGGAGCAGCGAGGATTGAGTCTCATGCAGCTGCATCGTTCGCTCTATACGAAGATCCTGCTCTGGTTTTTCCTGAACCTGATCGTGCTGGGAGTGGTCTTCCTGGTTTTCTTCAACCTGCAGTTCAGGTTTCCCCCGGACTCTCCGCTATCAGCCGCAACCGGCAGTCGGCTTCGGTTTGTCGCACGCCTCATTTCCGATGAGTTTCGAGCCGCTCCAAGGGACCAGCGGGACTCAATATTGCGACGGTATTCCGCCTCATACCAGGTTGAGTTTATACTCTGTACGATGTCGGGCGAGAAACTTGCCGGCGGCGACACACCGTTGCCCGACAAGGTCCGGCAGCAGCTCGCTGCGACACGGCCGTTTCCATTTCCACCTGCAAAGGGATCAGGCCCCCAACCAAGGGGAGCAGGCGATCCGGACCGGCCCCCCTCCGAGCGATTCTCGTTCGCTGGTCGGACTCCGCCGGAAGCCCTGCGCCCTGATTCGATCTTCACGCTGAGTACGACGAATCCCACACGTTACTGGTCCGGGGTGTTCTTCCCGTGGTTCGATCAGGAACAGTCAAGGCCGTCACCCGCAATGCTCCTGGCAGTGTCCGATTCCATGACCGGGCACGGGTTATTCTTTGATCCCAAGCCCTGGATCTTCGTGATCGCAACTGTTCTGGCGCTCTCGATCCTCCTCTGGCTGCCCTTTGTCCGGAGCCTCACTATCTCCATCCGGCAGATGACGGTCGCGACCGAGCGGATCGCTGAGGAGCATTTCGACACGCGCGTGAGCGAAAGACGTTCCGACGAACTCGGCCGCCTTGGCGCTGCGATCAATCAGATGGCGAGCCGGCTCGAGAATTTCGTCGGCGGCCAGAAACGGTTCCTGGGCGGCATCTCGCACGAGCTGAATTCGCCGCTCGCCCGGCTGCAGTACGCCCTTGCCATTCTTGAAGAACGCGCCGGCCCGTCGAACGCCAGTTACATCGCAGACGCGCAGGAGGAATCGCGGCTGATGTCCCAGTTGGTCAACGAGCTGCTGGTGTTTGCGCGGGCGGGGTTAAAGGGTGCGGAGCCTCAACTCCGCAGCGTGCGGCTGCTCCCGCTGGTCCGCCAAGTCTGCGCGCGCGAGGCATCCAGCTGCGAGGTCAAGATTGAGATCGATGAGGAAGCCGCAGTGTTCGCCCAGCCCGATCTCCTGTCGCGCGCCCTGGCAAATGTTCTGCGCAACGCGGCGCGCTACGCCCCCGGCGAGCTGAACGTCGCAGCCGAGCGTCAGCAGGATCAGGTCAGAATCGCGATTTCCGATCGCGGCCCCGGCGTATCTCCGGCAGCACTTCAGAACCTTTTCGAGCCGTTTTATCGCCTCGAAGCCGATCGTGCCCGTGCCACGGGCGGTACCGGCCTCGGCTTGGCGATCGTCAAGGCCTGCGTTGACGCCTGCCAGGGAACCGTGGCGGCCCGCAATCTCAGCCCCTCCGGCCTCGAGATCAGCATATTGCTGCGGGCGGCCTAGACGGCAGCCTGCCGAATCCGGGAAGCAAGACTTTACTGGCGCTCGGGTCCGGTATCGGAATCGGGGTCGCAATCGCCCTCAGGATTCGAAATCACGGATCAGCAGCTCCAGGTGGTTGCACCGCACCGAGGCGGACATTTGCGTGCTTCGGCGACGCGCGCCCATTTGAACCCCGGCATTGCGGCCAAGATAATTGGAAGTCTCCATCCGACGGCAAAAGCAGGTAGAATGGTGCCGGTGTCCGGAGAGGAGGAAGTATGGCGCGAATCCTGTTGGCTTTGCTCACGATGATGGCCTGCGTGCCTGTGATGGCTCAGAACGATCCCAACAAGAAAGAGTGGATCCAGCTGTTCAACGGCAAAGACCTTGAAGGGTGGGATGTCAAAATTGCCGGCTACGATCTCAATGACAACTTTGGAAAGACGTTCCGGGTCGAGAATGGCGTGATGAAGACGGCCTACGACCGGTACGGTCAATTCAACAACCGCTTCGGGCACATCTTCTATCGCCAGAAATTCTCATATTACATCGTCGCGGCGGAGTACAGGTTCGTCGGAGAACAGACTCCCGGAGCCCCGGATTGGGCCTTTCGCAACAGCGGCATCATGGTCCACTCCCAGTCCCCGCAGAGCATGAAGAAAGATCAGGATTTTCCCATCTGCATCGAAGTGCAGCTGCTCGGAGGAAAGGATACGGGTGAACGATCAACTGCGAACGTCTGCACGCCTGGCACAAATATCGAAATGAACGGCAGGCTCGTCACTCAGCATTGCGTCACCTCCACATCTGCAACCTATCGCGGAGACCAGTGGGTCCGTGTCGAGGCGGAGGTTCTCGGGGACGAGGAAATCAGGCACATCGTTGAAGGCCAGATCGTCCTCTCCTATCAGAAACCTCAGATCGGCGGCGGCAACGTCACCAATTATGATCCCGCGGTTAAGAAGGATGGCATGCTGCTGAAGGAAGGCTACATCTCGCTCCAGAGCGAGAGCCACCCGATCGAATTCCGGAAGGTTGAGCTGCTCAACCTGGTCGGTTGCACAGATCCCAAAGCCTCGAACTACAAGACCTATTTCGTCAAGTCCGACAACTCCCAGTGCCGGTACTAGGAAATCTCATACCGGGGGCGCCGAAGCCGCACATCAGGATCGCCTAATACTTGCGTCTTATGGCTTTTGGTCCACGTCGGCGGCGCTCCGAAACCGTATAGACCGGAGAATCCGGGGAGACGGGGCCGACTTGTGTTAAGATCTTCCGTGCTTGCCGGTGGAAGTGCGGCCGAGTCTCGATCCGGAGATTGAAACTACCCATGGCATGGTTCAGCAAGGACAAGAGCCCCCTGCAGGCCCCGCGCGAGGAGCCCAAGACCATCAGGACCGAGGGCCTTTGGATCAAGTGCGACAGCTGCCGGGCGATCATCTGGAAGAAGGACCTCGAAGCTAATGACAGGGTCTGCCCCAAGTGCAGCTATCACTTCAAAGTGAGCGCGGATGAACGACTCGCGATGCTCTTCGACGACCGGGCATACGAAGTGTTCCAGGCGAACCTGATCTCGCCTGACCCGCTGAAGTTCATCGATCGGCAGCCTTACTCGAAAAAGCTCGTGGCTGCTCGCCAGGCAACCGGGCACAATGACGCAGTGGTGAATGCAATCGGGAAACTCGGCGGGCGCCCGACACTGATATCCGCCATGGTGTACTCATTCATCGGCGGCTCCATGGGCTCGGTCGTCGGTGAAATGGTCACGACCGCGGCCGAGAAGGCTGCCAGCGAGAGGCTGCCGCTGATCGTAGTATCCGCTTCAGGGGGAGCTCGCATGCACGAGGGCGTTCTTTCCCTGATGCAGATGGCCAAGGTCAGCAGCGCGCTGGCCAGGCTCGACGATCTGCGCATACCATTCATGTCGATTCTGACGGATCCTACAACGGGCGGCGTGACTGCCAGTTTCGCGATGCTGGGCGATCTCAACATAGCTGAACCGGGAGCCCTGATAGGATTTGCCGGACCGCGCGTCATCGAGCAGACGATTCGGCAGAAGCTGCCCAAGGGGTTCCAGCGTTCGGAGTTCCTGCTGGAACACGGCATGATCGACGCCATCGTCGACCGGCGGGATCTCCGCCAGTACCTCATCAATGCCTTGAATTTCTTCATGTCCTGACCCGGTTCGCCCGCCCCTCAATATTTCGTGGGACACGCGTCACCCGGGTGAGTGTCGGGCGGGCGCGATTTTCGCCGGCCCAAGAACCATGAAATACTCAGAGGTGATCGGCCTCCTGGCACGCAGGGGAAACGAAGTGCAGGGGATGCATCTGGGCCTGCACCGGATGGTACGCGTCCTGGCTGCACTGGGAGAGCCGCACTGCTCATTCCCCGTTGTGCACATCGCCGGCACAAATGGCAAGGGGAGTGTCGCAGCCATGTCCGAATCCATCCTGCGTCATGCAGGCTGGAAGACCGGCCTGTATACCTCGCCGCACCTGCAAAGGGTCGAGGAACGGATCCGGGTCGACAACCAGGTGCTCGGCGCCCGACGCCTCGGGTCCATTGCCAGCCGCGTGGCCGCGGCAGAAGAAGCATTGCTGAAGCCGGGGCAGATGGACCGCCCGCTGACCTACTTCGAGTTCCTGACAGCCTGTGCCTTCGATCATTTCGCCGCAAGTGCGGTCGAGATCGCGGTTGTCGAGGTAGGGTTAGGGGGCAGACTGGACGCGACGAACGTGGTACGGCCTCGGGTCTGCGCCATAACAGGCGTCTCGTACGACCACAAACAGATCCTGGGCAGTACCATTCGCGAGATTGCATTCGAAAAGGCCGGCATCATCAAGCCGGGCGTACCGGTGATCTCAGGCTGCCGAAACCGGGCAGCTCGAGCCACGATTGCGAACGTGGCGAGGGCAAGACGCGCTCCCCTGCTCGAGGTGGCACGAGATTTCGATATCGAGATCCTTCGGCGTCCGCGCGGGCACTGCATCATCAACCTTGTGACTCCCTCCAACAGCTACCGGCGGCTGCGCCTCGGCCTCGCCGGGTCGCACCAGGCATGGAATGCGGCTGTCGCGGTCGGGGCAGTGGAACTTCTGCAGGGCTTTGCGATCAGGACGTCCGATGTCCGGAGCGGCCTGGCGGCCGCAGAGTGGCCCGGGCGGATGGACTGCTACGATGCGCGTCGCCGCACGCTTCTCGACGGGGCACATAATCCCGAAGGGGCAGAGATGCTGCGCAATTACCTGCTCGATCAGAACGAAAAAGAGGTTCACATCGTGTTCGGAATCATGGGCGACAAGGACGCCGCAGGAATCGGATCCCGCCTGTTTCCCCTTGCCACCCGCATCCATCTGACGCCGCTGGCCAGTCCCCGTTCGATGCAGCCGTCCGACCTCGCGGCCCGATTTCCGCGCGCCCGGGACAGGATGAATCTGCATTCATGCGCGCGGGACGCTTTGCATGCAGCGTGGAAGGGCTGCCCCGCGAACGGCCTCGTGGTAGTCACCGGCTCGCTTTACCTCATCGGGGAACTGATCGAGACTGTCAGGAAGGAGAGCGGGCGCAGATCCTGAACCGCCGGCATCCGCACCCCGCACGTGTGTTATTCGACGGTGATCAGCAGATCGCCCGAATTGACGGTCGCGCCGGCTTCGACGGCGATCTCTCCCGCAACCCCGGCTTTCGGGGAGCGGATTTCGTTTTGCATCTTCATCGCCTCCAGGACCAGGAGCGCCTGGCCGGCCGCAACCAGATCCCCGGGGCGCACCAGCACTCGAATCACCTTTCCGGGCATATCGGCGCGCAGCTGGAGCTGCCCCTCGTGGGCCTCGCAGGGCTCCAAAGAGGCCCGAGTGGCACGGGAATCGCTTACGCCCAGTAGATAAGAGCCTTCCCTGCCGGCAACCGCAACGCGCCCGTCAGTCAAATCGACAGAGAAGTCGAAAACCAGTCCATCCAGGATCAGCGAGTATCGGCTCCCGCCGATACGAATCCAATCACAGTCAATCTTCCTACCGTCCACAGACACCCCGGCCGGTGAGATCTCAACGTCGATGTGTCTGTCGTCCAGATCGACCTCAACCCTCATAATCACCCCCCCCGGGCGAACGCTTCCGGGCACCCGGCCGTTGCGTTTGTCACTTGCGATCCCGGCGCGCGCCGGCCGTCAGCCGCGCCTCCAGGATCGTCCCCGCGGAGCGTTGTGCAGCAGGTCAAGGCGGCCTGCTGCCTTCCAGGCGTTGCCACCCTCAGGGGCGGCATCCGCTTTGTTCTCCTGCGCGGAGTATCTGTAGGCGAGCGCAGCAACCGTCGCGAGCGCGCCGCTCAGGGGCGGCTTCGGGACTTCGGCTGCCCGGCGCCGCGCAAGGAATTCGTCGACAAACTCAGTTGAAAGGCGTCCCCCTATCCATTCCTGATCGCGCAGCAGATCGCCGAAGAGGCGGAGGTTCGTCTTCAGCCCCTGGATCCGATACTCCTGGATGGCCCGCTTCATTCGAGCCGCCGCCTGGCCTCGATCGGATCCCCAGGTTACGATCTTTGATATCAGCGGATCGTAGTGGACCGGGATCTCACATCCTTCATACGCTCCCGAGTCCACGCGAACGCCCGGTCCCTGCGGTTCCGCGAGGTTTCGAATCCTGCCCGGGGACGGAAGGAAATTGTTCTCGGGATCTTCGGCGCAGATGCGGCATTCAATAGCCCAGCCATGCATTCGCACGTCTTCCTGCTTCACTCCAAGAGGCTCGCCCGAGGCAATCCGCAATTGCTCGCGGACGAGGTCGAGGCCCGTCACCAGTTCGGTGACGGGATGTTCCACCTGGAGCCTCGTGTTCATCTCGAGGAAGTAGAAGTTCCTGTCTTCGTCCACGAGGAATTCCACCGTGCCCGCACTCTCATAGCGCGCGGCACGCGCGACATCGAGCGCTGCCTCGCCCATGCGCCGGCGCAAATCCTTGTCCAGGAGCGGGCTGGGACTTTCCTCCAGCAGCTTCTGGTAACGGCGCTGCAGCGAGCATTCCCTCTCGCCGAGATGCACCGCATTCCCGTACCGGTCGGCCAGTACCTGGACCTCGATGTGACGGGCAGGTCTCAGGTATTTCTCCAGGTAGATTGCCGGATCACCGAAAGCACGCAGCGCCTCTGAACCGGCCGCCTCGCAGGCACCCGCCATACCGGCCTGGTTTTCCACGAGACGCATGCCCTTTCCGCCACCGCCCCCGGCAGCCTTGATAATCAGCGGGTAACCGAGGCGCCCGGCTTCTGCAATCGCCTCTTCAGGCGATCGCAGCGGCCGATACATCCCCGGGATCAGCGGCACCCCGGAGTTACGAAGCGCGGCCCGCGCCCCGGTCTTATCTCCCATGGCCTCGATGGATTCAGCCGAGGGGCCCACCATCCGGATGCCGGAATCGGCGCAAGCGCGGGCGAAAGCAGGATTCTCGGCAAGAAACCCGTAGCCGGGATGAATCGCCTCGGCTCCGCACCGCCCGGCGATATCGAGAATCCGATCCATCACCAGATAACTCTCGGAAGAGGGCGGAGGCCCGACCAGGTAGGCTTCATCCGCGAAGCGGACGTGCAATGAGGCGCGGTCCGCCTCCGAGTATATCGCGACGGTGGATATCCCCATTTCCCGGCACGTGCGGATGATCCTGACTGCGATCTCCCCGCGGTTCGCGATCAGCACTTTCCTGAACATGTTCTGCGCCTGCAGCCCGATGGGATTCCCGGGTTCATATTTCGCGTTTCGAAAACAGCCGTGCGTTCAAAGCGGAATATTGCCGTGCTTCCTGGCCGGCATCGTGTCTTTCTTGTTCTCGAGGATCCTCAGTCCCTGGATCAGCTTCATGCGCGTCGTGCGCGGCCGGATGATCTCGTCGACGAAGCCTCTTCGGGCCGCGGTAAAAGGAGACGAGAACCTCGACCGGAAATCATCCACTCTCTCAGCGCGGAACCGGTCCGGGTCCGCGGCGGCCCTCAGTTCGTTGCGATAGAGAATGTTCACCGCGCCCTCCGGGCCCATCACCGCTATTTCCGCCGTCGGGTATGCATAGTTCAGGTCGGTGCGAAGGTGTTTGGAGGCCATCACACAGTACGCACCTCCATAGGCTTTCCTGGTGATCACGGTGATCTTGGGCACGGTCGCCTCTGCGTAAGCGTAAAGCAGCTTGGCCCCGTGCTTGATGACGCCGCCGAACTCCTGCGCCGTGCCGGGAAGGAATCCCGGCACATCCTCGAAGGTGATCAGCGGGATATTGAATGCGTCGCAAAACCGGACAAAACGGCTCGCCTTGAGCGAAGCTGAGATGTCGAGCGTGCCGGCCAGGTGTGCAGGCTGATTGGCGACGATCCCCGCGGCACGTCCTTCGAGATGGCCGAAACCGACGATGATGTTTTTCGCGAAGTGCATCTGGACTTCAAAGAAATGATGCTTGTCCAGCACCGACCGGATGATCTCCTTCATGTCGTAGGGCTGGTTTGGATCGTCCGGGATGATCGAGTCGAGACGTTCGTCCTCGCGATCCCAGGGGTCCGCCGTCGCCCGGCGCGGGGGATCCTCCATGTTGTTCGCAGGCAGGTAGCCGAGGAGCTCGCGAATGGTTGCCAGGCACTCCCGATCGTCCGCAACTGCGAAGTGTGCGACTCCGCTGGTAGCATTGTGCGTCATAGCGCCGCCGAGCTCGTTCATCGTCACCTGTTCGTGCGTCACGGTCCGGATGACGTCAGGCCCGGTAACAAACATGTAGCTGGTGTCGCGGACCATGACGATGAAATCGGTGATCGCAGGCGAGTAGACGGCGCCGCCGGCGCACGGTCCCATGATCGCGGAAATCTGAGGCACGACGCCGCTTGCCAGCGTATTGCGGAGGAAAATTTCCGCATATCCGCCGAGACTCATGACGCCTTCCTGGATTCTGGCCCCGCCCGAGTCGTTGAGCCCGATCAGGGGAACGCCGATCTTCATGGCCATGTCCATCACCTTGCAGATCTTCTCGGCGTGCGTTTCGCTCAGGCTCCCTCCGAAGACGGTGAAATCCTGGGCAAAGACACAGACCTTTCGGCCATCGATCATGCCGTAACCCGTTACCACTCCGTCGCCCGGGATCTGCCGATTCTCCACTCCGAAATCGACGCAGCGGTGCTCCACGAGCATGCCGATCTCCTGGAAGCTCCCCTCGTCCAACAGAAAATGAACTCTTTCCCGCGCCGTCAGCTTGGAAGCTTCATGCTGGCGCCGGCGCCGTTCAACGCCGCCGCCCTCTGCGGCCTTTCGCTGCAGAGCCTCAAGTTCTCCGTATCTGTCAGACATGGTCATCTACTCCCGTGGGCGTCATGCCAGCCTGTATTGATCTACTGAGGTTTCACGAAGTCCTCCGGGTCGCGGAGGAGTCCCGCCAACACCCGCACTCTGTCTGCCCTGCATGGTACCACAAGGCGACGCCCGTAGGCCTCCGGCTTCAGCTGGCGGTCGCACGATATCACGGAGCGAAAGGACCCTCGCGGGACAGAGTGGCGGCGCCTCGCCGAAGCGCGCCGTGTCCGCGCCGGCGGCGCGGATCCGCCCAGTAAGGGCAGGGGCTCAGGGGATCTCTACGGACGCCTCGGCCGGCGGTCCTTCGTTACCGTGGGTGTCGACCGCTCTTACGCTGTACCGATATAGTTTCCCGGGCTGGACCGTCTCGTCCCGCTGGCTCAGGAGGGCGATCACACCCTTGACGAGCGGCTGAAAAGCGCCGTCGGCCCCTTCGGCACGGTAGACTCGATATCCGGCGATATCGGGCACCTCCGGCGCCGTCCACAGCAGAATCACAATTCCGCGGTCCAGGACCGCGTGAAAATCGCCCGGCGCGCCGGGCGGATACGTATCCAGGGTCGCGACCGCCAGAGGCTTTGAGGCTCGGCTTTCCGCGTAGGGGTTTTCAGTGCTGGATACAACGCTCACGACATAATAGTAGGTCTTGTCGAATTGAAAATTCCGATCTGTAAACTCCGGCTGGGGCAGTAGAGTGTCGTTGAGCGGCGCGGGCGACGGAGTCTTGGGGTCTTCGGTCCGATAGATCTTATAGCCTGCAATTCTGGCAGGACGCGACCCGTCATCGTTCTCCGCCGGAGGACTCCAGCGTATGCGCACGAAGTCCTGGCCGGCCTCCGAAGACAGGTCCGCAGGGGGGAGCGCCAGAGGCACGGGAGCGACGACCACCTGGTTGCCCAGCCCTGCAGTCTGGTTCTTGGCGTTGATGAAGCGGAGTGCGTAGCGAAACGACTTCTGATATGCCCCTTCCCTGCCTGCCGCAGGCTGACCGTCATTGAACACGAGCACGGAGCCGTGGAGGCGACTCGAAAAGTCGTCGCTTATATCGATTATCCGCTCCGCACGCCACAGGAATTCTTCCTGGGAGAGCGGCAGCCATGGGCGTCTGTCCGCTTCAACTATCCTGTAGACCTCGATCTGCTTGAGGCTGCTCACCGGGGACCCGTCGGTATTCAGCGTTGGCATCGAGACTGTCAGCGTGATGCCGTCGGAGCGCTCCTGCGCCGAAAGGTCCGTCGACGGACTGGGGACCTTCACCAGCGGCGGCACGGGAGCCCCGACCTTGGCGCAGCCCTGCAGGATGAGCGCGACGGCAATGCAGAGTGCGCCGGGCAGCCTGTGCCGGCGGCCCTCTGCTATCTTCCGACTGTGATCGATCTGGCCCGCGGCTGAATCTTCCATCAGAGAATGTAGCGGCTCATGTCCTTGTCGGAGGCTGTGCGACCCAATTTCCCCCGCACGTACCCGGCGTCGATGAGGACGTTCTTGTTCTTCAGGCTTGCTCCCTTGAAGGAGATCTCCTCGAGCAGTGTCTCCATCACGGTGTGCAGCCGCCTGGCACCTATGTTCTCGGTGCTTTCGTTCACGACGCAAGCCAGGCGCGCGATTTCGCGCACGGCGTCCCGGGTAAACCTGAGACGAACATTCTCGGTCGTCATCAGGGCCCGGTACTGTTTGATCAGGGCGTTGCGCGGTTCCGTCAGAATCCGGACGAAATCCTCCTCGCCGAGCGAATTCATTTCCACACGGATCGGGAACCTCCCCTGGAATTCCGGGATCAGATCGGAGGGTTTTGTCGCATGGAACGCGCCGGCGGCAATGAACAGAATGTGGTCCGTGCGCACCATGCCGTAGCGCGTCACGACATTGGTTCCCTCGACGATGGGGAGGATGTCACGTTGCACTCCTTCGCGGCTGACGTCGGGACCCTGGCCTGATTCGCGGCCGGCAACCTTGTCGATCTCGTCGAGAAAGATGATCCCGCTCTGCTCTACCCGCTCGAGGGCGATGCGCGCCACCTGCTCCATGTCGACGAGTTTCTGCTCTTCCTCCTGGATTATGTATTCCGCCGCCTCCTCAACTCTCATCCGGCGCTTCTTCGGCTTTCCCTCCGTGAGACCGGACATGAAGTCCCGCATGTTCAGCTGGAACTCCTCCATGCTCGCCCCCTCGAACACCTGGAACGACATGGGCATCACGGGATGTTCCCGCACCTCCAGTTCCACGATGCGATGGTTGAGCCGGCCCGAGCGCAGATTCCGCCGGAGCCGGTCTCTGACGCGATCGAGTCGTCGAAGCTCGCCGCCGGCCGGGGAAGAAGCCTCGCGAGGTATTCGTGGATCCGACTGCAGGAGAAGGTCCAGCAGGCGCTCCTCGCAGTTCTGCTCCGCCTTGCCCTCGACTTCGGAGATCTTCTCAGTCCGCACCATCTCCACGGCGTTTTCGACCAGGTCCCTCACCATCGACTCCACGTCCCGCCCGACGTAGCCGACCTCCGTGTACTTGGTAGCTTCCACCTTCAGGAATGGTGAATTTGCCAGGCGTGCGAGACGGCGCGCGATCTCGGTCTTCCCGACGCCGGTCGGTCCGATCATGATGATGTTTTTCGGCGCGATTTCCTCCGCCATCTCCGGGTCAAGCCGCTGGCGCCGCATCCGGTTGCGCAGTGCAATCGCGACCGCCTTCTTGGCCGCGCGCTGTCCGATGACGTACTTGTCGAGTTCGGCGACGATCTGCCGCGGGGACATTTCGTCCAGCCCACGACGGCGCGCCGGAACTGCCGAATAGTTGTCGCGCATTCTCGGTCCAGGAAAAGGCTTTACAGTTCTTCGACGTGTATCTCGGAATTTGTGAAAATGCAGATCTCGCTGGTGATCTGCAGACTCTCGCGGGCAATCTGTTTAGCCGGCATCTTCGTGGAGCGCATCAAAGCCCTTGCGGCTGCGAGTGCGTACGGCCCGCCGGAGCCGATGGCCAGGATCCCGTCATCCGGTTCGATCACGTCGCCCGTACCGGATATCAGATATGTGGACTTTCCGTCTGTTGCGAGCAGCAATGCTTCGAGATGCCTCAGAGCGCGGTCGGTACGCCACTCCTGTGCCAGTTCCACCGCCGCCCGATTCAGGTTTCCGTGGAACTCCTCCAGCCTGGCTTCGAGGCGGGAGAACAGGGCGAAAGCATCCGCCGTCGATCCGGCGAAACCGACGAGGACGCGGCCGTTGTGCAGCCTCCGGATCTTCCGGGCGCTCTTCTTGATCACGGTATCGCCCAGCGTGACCTGCCCATCCCCGGCAATGGCCGTTCGATTGCCCCGCTTGACGAGCAGGACAGTGGTTCCATGATAAGACTGCTGCGATGGCTTCATCACATGCGAGTATAGACACCGCCGGAATTCGCTGTCAAATTGTATGCCTCTGTGGGAGCGCCTCGCCGGAGCGTGCGGCGTCCGCACCGGCGGCGAGGGCCCCATCGCCGGCCCTGGCCGGGTGATCCGCGGAAGCGAGTGAAACATGAGCTACTTGAAGCTACTTGTCTGTCCGAAATGTTCCGCATCCTATCCCGCCGGCCAGGTGTATGGTCTCTGCACGTGCGGGTCACCGCTTCTGGCAACCTATGATCTGGAGGAGGCGGCGCGGGGATTCCGTCCCGAGGCCCTCGCGGGGCGGCCCGAAACAATGTGGCGGTACCGGGAAATGCTTCCGGTTCAGGATCCGTCGAATGTCATAACCCTGGGAGAAGGCTTCACGCCGCTCGTGCACGCCCGGCGGCTGGGCAGGCAGCTGGGGCTGGATCGGCTGTACATAAAGGAAGAGGCGGGAAACCCGACCGGTTCCTTCAAGGCGCGCGGACTCTGCGCAGCCGTCAGCATGGCGAGGGAGCTGGGTATCCGCAAGCTCGCAATCCCTTCCGCGGGGAACGCGGCGGGCGCGCTGGCCGCCTATGCCGCCCATGCGGGCCTCGAGTCCTGGATATTCATGCCGGATGACACACCGCGCGCCAACATCCGGGAAGCGGAGGTGTTCGGCGCGCATGTGACCCTCGTGCCCGGCCTCATCACCGACTGCGGCAGGATCGTCGCGGAACGGAAGGATGCTGAGGGCTGGTTTGACGTTTCCACCCTCAAAGAACCCTACCGGATCGAGGGGAAGAAGACGATGGGATTTGAGCTGGCCGAGCAGTTCACCTGGGAATTGCCTGACGTGATCTTGTACCCTACCGGCGGGGGAACCGGCCTGATCGGAATGTGGAAAGCGTTCCATGAGATGGAAAAGTTGGGCTGGATCGGCTGCGCGCGCCCACGGATGGTTTCGGTCCAATCTGCAGGCTGTGCACCGATCGTACGGGCGTTCGACAAAGGGGCGCGCCAGGCCGAGCCCTGGCAGAACGCCCGGACAGTCGCGTCGGGATTGCGCGTTCCCCGTGCCATCGGCGATTTCCTCATGCTCGAGGCCCTCTACCAAAGCCACGGAACGGCCGTCGCAGTGGAGGACGAGGAGCTGGTCGATGCCGTACGACTGTGCGGGAACCTGGAAGGGATTTTCCTCTGCCCCGAAGGTGCTGCCTGTCTTCCAGCTCTGCGCCGGCTCGTCAAACGGGGATGGATCTCGGCCGGGGAGAAGGTCGTCATGTTCAACACCGCGTCGGGGCTGAAGTATCTCGACGTCCTGCACTGAGAATCTGGAATAAGGAATCTGGAATCCGAACAATGCCGGGTCGGAAGAGGCACGGAATCCCGGATTCCAGATCATAAGTTCTGTGTTCCTTTCCCGAGGATATACGATGACCGAGCGACTGTACTACCACGATTCCTACCTGCTGAGTTTCACCGCGATGGTCCTGACGCAGGAGGCGCGCGACGGCAAGGTGGCAGCCGAACTGGACCGGACCGCTTTCTACCCGGCCTCAGGAGGACAACCCTGCGACACCGGCACCCTGGGAACGGCAAGAGTGCTCGAGGTTGAGGAGACGCTCTCCGGAACGATCCTCCATATCCTCGACACATCCCTCCCTCCGGGGGCGGTCACCGGCCGGGTCGACCGGAAGCGGCGATTCGACCACATGCAACAACATTCCGGGCAGCACATCCTGTCACAGGCATTCCTGAGGGCAGCCGAAGCCGCAACGGCTTCTTTCCATCTCGGGCGGGAAACATCGACCATCGACATAGAAATCGCACGGCCCTCCCCGGAGCAGATCCGGGCGGCCGAGGCCCTGGCCACACGGACGGTCTTCGAGGATCGGCCGGTTACAGTCATCAATGCACCTCCGGAGGAGCTCTCCAGCCTCGGCCTGCGCAAAGAACCGCAACGGCAAGGGGAGGTCCGGGTGATCGACATCGAGGGTTTCGACCGGTCCCCCTGCGGCGGAACCCATGTCGGGCGTACAGGCGAGATCGGCTTGATAGCAGTGCTCGGCTGGGAGCACTACAAGGGGATGACGAGGATCGAGTTCGTATGCGGCGGCAGGGCGCTCACTGCCCTGCGCCAGGCACGGGACCTGTTGGATCAGCTCGGCGGTCAATTTTCCGCCCAAGCACCGGACCTTCCCCGTCTGGCGGGAAAGCTTCTCGACGAGCGATCACAATTGCAGCGGGAAAACGCGCGTCTTACCGAAAAGATGCTCGAAATCGAAGCGTTGGAATTGCTCGCTTCTGCCGATAAGTCTATTCGTCCGATCACAGTTTGCCGGAATTTCGATCACCGGGATCTCGAGCACGTAAAGATCCTGGCTCGTAAGCTCACTTCTGGCGACAGTGTCGTCGCCATCCTGGGCACCGTCCACGGTTCCGCCCAGGTCGTGGTCGCCAGGAGTGCTGACGTATCAGGCGATTGCGGGCTGGCGATCAGGCAGGCTGCGGCCGCTCTTGGTGGCAGAGGCGGCGGTAAAGCGGACATGGCGCAGGCAGGAGGAGTACCGGGTGAGCAGTTGAGCGCGTGGAGCGCGGCGATCGCCTCGTATTTCAGGGACTGCAGGCACCAATAACGTGGCCAGGGGACGTGTCATATCCCGGTGGCCCGTCTGCCAGTGCACTCCGGCATTTTAGGCCGGGGTGTTCCCTTGTCAACCCGACGAGAGTGCCTGTTCGCGGGAGGCTGCCTCACGCGTCTGGCTGCTCAGAGGGCGTTCCTATTCGGCAGGCGATGAAAGCGGACTCCTTCCTACTCGAAACCCAGGTCACCCGATCGACACCCCCAGAGTCTCCATTCCCGGCAGCGGAATCAGCCGTCGCGGCTGCTCTGCATAGTTCTCTGAGGCTCAGCGACATCCTGCGTGGTTGCAGAGAGCTGCTGGCCGCCCGTTTTGCGCTCGGCCAGGTCAGCTTCGTTCAGCACAGGGCGAACGACTCGACTGTAACCCTATTCTCGACGGAGGAGGCCGGACAGGCCGCCTGGACCGGCCCGAGGATAATCATCCTCGGCAAGTCGCGTCTGCGCCGTTGCATCGCTCAGCGGAAGAAGCTGATCGTGAATCTGCGCAGCCCCTCGGACTACGATGCGGTCGAACAGGAACACCTTCTGCAGCCGGGGGCGGGATGCGTCATGTATCTGCCCTTGACGCTCAACGGCAACATGAAGGGCATCCTCGTTGTCAGCCTGCTCCGCGGCGCTCAGCCGGACCGCCCCGACCACGAATATCTCGACTACGTGGGCCAGCACCTGGCTCTTGCCATCGAGAACTCTGATGCCCACTACCTGGAACAGAGACGCGGTCGCCAGCTCTCCATGGTCAGCGAAATCGCGCGCCAGGCCGTAATGCTTGAAGATCTCGATGAGTTCCTCGGGGCGGCCCCGGAATTGCTGCGAAGCGGCTTCAATTACGACCTGGTCCAGCTCTGGACCATGGGCCTGAAGCAGGAGACTCTTTACCTTGCGGGTTGCGCCCACCGCACCACCCAGCACCAGGCCACCTGCGGTTGCACGCCAAGAATCGTGGAGGATTGCGTCAGGCAGGGACAAACCTTGTGCAATAACAACTGCCTCGAATCCGCGTCCTCCGAGTCCCTGTGCTGCGAGGGGATAGCCAGCCAGTTGGCGGTTCCCATTCGCCTGCGAAACAAACCGCTGGGAGTGCTATGCCTGGCCAGCCAACGGCTGGACGCCTTCCCGTCAGAGGACATCGATATTATGGACGGCGTGGTTTCCGTGATCGCGACCGCGTTCGACAACCTGAGGGCGTTCAAACACGCCGAGCAATCGAAGGAATACATGCAGGCCGTCCTCGAGTCGGCAAAAGACCAGGCGGTGGTCTCAACCGATCTCAGCGGGCGTGTGATGACCAGCAGCGCCGGGTCTGAACCGGTTTTCAGTCTCTCCCAGCAGGAAATGCTGGGCAAACACGTCACAGATCTGTTCAACAACGAGGAATTCCGGAAGGATCTGGCAGCCTACCTTGATGATCCGGCGCGGATGTCTTTGGAACGCCGCAAGCTGCCCCACTCGGGAACCAAGGCGAATTCGTTCCTAGATGTCACATTCCAGAGGGCACTGGACCCGGAAAACCGCCCCATAGGGTTCCTCTGCCTGGCACGTGACGTGACGGAAAACGTCCTGCTGCAGGAACGCCTTGAGGCTCTGTCCATCACGGACGAACTCACGGGTTTGTTCAACAAGCGTCACTTCTTCGCCGTTCTGGCAGCGGAGATCGAGCGCAGCCGCCGCTTCGGTCACCGGCTTTCTCTCTGCTTCTTCGATCTCGACGGTCTGAAGCAATACAACGATACCCGCGGGCATTTGAGCGGCGACAGGGCGCTAAAGGAAACAGCCGATCTCCTGCAGGGGCTCGTCCGTTCCAACGTGGATTCCTGCTACCGCTACGGCGGCGACGAATTCACGATCGTCATGCCCTCGACAAACAGGTTCAACGCACAGATCGTGGTGGAGAGAATCCGGGGGAAACTCAGCGACAACTTCCGCGGCATGATCACGGCGAGCATCGGCATTGCCGAATGCACCGACCTCGACACGGCCGAAGAGCTGGTGGAAAAAGCCGACCGCGCCATGTACATCGCAAAGGTGCGCGGCGGAAACCGCGTGTTCGTCGCGGAGTAGAAGAAAGCCCGGTCTGTCAGACCGGACCCGCTTAGCGGACCTGCCAGGCGGCGAATGCATCAGCGGGGACGCCGCTTCACAGCTTCCCGCGACCCCATGCTTTCGAGCTTCAGCACCCGCCAGTCGTCCGTGAAATCCGGCGAGTCAAGGTTCAGCCGGTTTATCTTCAGCGCAAGATTCTCGAAATCGAAACTCGTCAACGGCACCAGCTTGAAGTCCTCACCCCCCAACTGAACCGTGGCGCCGTCGACCTCCTTCACACCCTCGAAATCCCCCTGAAGCCGGACGCCGAAGGAAGAACGGGGCCGCACTGTCAGAGACGGCACGATGAGCGGCTCCTTCGGGTTTCCCGTGTCCACCATGAAGAACTTGGCAGGCACCTTGCGGGTGTCGAGGGTTAGGCGGACCTGGTTCGCGTGCAACGGGAAAGCTCTATCCACCGTCGACACGAAGTTGAGCAGCGGTACACCGGGGCGGATCAGTTCCACGGTGAACATGAAATCCCTGTCCACAAACGCGAAGTACGCGCTTCGCTCCAGCGGAGCAGCAGGGCCCGGTTTTCGCAGCGGCGGCGCGCCGGTCGTAGCCTGACACGTAAGCAGCAGGAAAGGAAGGAGAGCTAGGGTCATCGGTTTCTCCTCGATCGAGCCATGCCCGAAAGTGATACGGAACCTGCCCCGCAAAGCGTGAGAGAACGACGCGTGTTGTCGCCTCCGATGAAGAGCCGGGACCCGGCCCCAAAGATCCGCCCGCCCGCGAGTTATTTGATACCATAGCCCGCAGTATCTGTGAAGGCGAGGGACCATGGACGTGGCCGCAGTTCTACTCAGCTTGTTGCTGGGCACGCTTGTCGCAGCTGTCTTCACCCCCGTGCCCCCGGGCGATCTTTACGAAATCGATGTCAGGCAGGTTGCCGCGGGCTGGGCAGCCACGAGACTCTCGCCGGCGGATCCCTCCATGCTGAGACACTCGGAGCTGAAGGAATTCGTTCAGTGCCTGGTCCGTCAGCATCCGGAGGTGCTTCGCGCCGAAAAGGCCGGCGTCTCCCTGGAAGGCCGGGAGATCTTCCTGGTAAGTGCCGGCAGCGGCCCGGATCGCATCCTGCTTTGGTCGCAGATGCACGGCGACGAACCGACTGCCACCAGCGCCCTGATCGACCTGATGTCCTACATCGGCCGTTACCGGGAAGAGCCGTGGGTGGCGCGCGTCCTGGGAAATTACACGCTGCTGTTCGTCCCGATGCTGAACCCTGATGGAGCGGAACGCGGATCGAGACGCAACCGGCAGGGACTCGACATCAACCGGGACGCCCGTGCACTGCAGACTCCTGAGGGGAGACTGCTCAGGGACATCCGTGATCGCAACCGTCCATTCCTGGGCTTCAACCTGCACAATCAAAGCAGCCTGACCACCGTCGGTGACACCGGAAGGGAGGCTACGATCGCCCTGCTCGCCGTCGGAGCCGACCGGCTGCCGGCTCCGGCCGGTACCAGCCCCGGGGACCAGGGATTGCTCCTCACCAGGCGTGTGGCGTCCGTACTCCACGAGGCACTTGCCCCGTTCGTGCACGGCCGCATTTCACGCTACGACGAGCAGCTCAATCCGCGGGCCTTCGGCGACAACATGACGATGTGGGGCACCCCGGTCGTGCTGATCGAAAGCGGCGGCCAGGCACCTGATCTTCCAGCGGATTTCGCGGTGAAGCTGAGCTTCGTCGGGATTTGTGCGGCACTCGATTCTCTGGCGTCGGGCAGGATTGCCAACGCCGACCCGGCTGTCTATGACTCACTTCAGCTGAACAGTGATAACCCGATTTTCGACCTTCTCCTGCAGGACGCCTGGATCTTTACGGGGAACGACGTGCCGCTGTTCCGAGGCGATGTGGCCATCCGAGGGGATTTGCGATCCGCGGCCGGCTCAGAAGCGATCATCGCCGATGTCGGCGATCTCGGAGTATTCACGGCCCACAAGACGCTGGATTGTTCAAATTCCCTCCTGACGCCGGGACTCATTGGCTGGGATCCGGGGAGCTGCCTCGACAGGAACGAGGCGGTTGATGCAAGCTATCTCAGGTCGGGCTTCACAACCGTGCTGCAGACCGTGCATCTGGAGCGGGCTGCGGAAGCGATGCAACTGCCCGCCGACCCGTGCGCCGGATCGAGAGCCGTCAATCGGGGGTTCGTGGTGATGGGACACTGGCCGCGGAGGGCGCGGGAAGAGGTGCAGGCAGCGCAATGGATGGGTGCAGGGGGCAGAGCCTGGATCTGCAAACCGGGCACCGCTCCATTGCCGGGCTCCCATGACGTCGCGGGGTGGTTCGGGATGCAGTCACTGACGTATGACGCTGCCTCCCGATATGAAGTCCGGCAGGCCATGGATGGAAACCCTGAGGTCGTGCTTCGCGCATGGACTTCCGAGGCCGCGGGCGCGTTCCGAATTCCGCGGCGCGGGGTGATCGCTCCCGGAGCGGCGGCCGACCTGGTTTTGTGGAAAGGGGACACTCCCGGGGGTCCCTTCGAGATGAGTTCCCTGCGACCGAGCGTCGTTATTCTCAATGGAAAGTTGCTGGATCCCGACCGGCCGGAGCCCGGTGGGCGGTTCTTCGGGAGGTGGCCCGGTCAGGATCCGCGCGGGTGAAGTCCAAGAGCAAAGCCGGCTGTCTTGATATATGCTGCGAAATACTGAGGAGAAGCCATATGAACTGGAACGTCTTGTCTGTCCTGTCCGCTTGTCTCTTGGCCCTGGCAATTGCGCCCGGCTTCGCCGCTGACACTTCCGTCTATCCGATTGCGGTGTGGTATGGAGGCGGCAAAGCGCGAGCGCCGATGCAGGAATCGGACGCCCGCGCCAACAGGGCGGTATGGAAGAAGGATTTGGAGCAGATCAAGGCGCTCGGCTTCCCTGCAGTCAAGACCTGGGTGGAATGGGCCTCCTCCGAACGCCAGGAGGGCAAGTACGACCTCGAGAACCTCGACCAGTTGCTGGAACTCGCCGACGAGAACGGGCTGCGGGTCATAATCCAGGTGTACGTGGATTCGGCCCCGGACTGGGTGGGGGAGAAGTATCCGGACGCGCGGTTCGTAGCCCAGAACGGTGCGGCCATCCCGTCACAGGCCGCACCCGGCTTCTGCACCGATCATCCCGAGATTTCCCGGCTGGTCGGAAGGTTCTACACGACGATTGCACAGCACGCGAAACAGCATCGCAGCTTCTATGCCTACGATCTTTGGAGCGAGCCGCACATCATCAACTGGGCCATCATTAATTACATCCCCGATGCCCAGTTCTGCTATTGTCCCCACACGCTTGCCAGGTTCCAGCAATGGCTCAACCGCAGGTACGGAAGCCTGGACGCTCTCAATGCCGCCTGGTATCGGGGATTCACGCGCTGGGACCAGGTCGAGCCCCCTCGTTTCGGAACGATCCTGAGCTACAGCGACTTCATCGATTGGAAGGACTTCATTTCCGACAAGCTCGCGGACGACCTCCGTGAGCGCGCCGAGGCCGTAAAGAAGGCGGACACTGCCCATCCGGCAACGAGTCACGCCGCGGTTCCCGCCATCTTCACGTCGCCGTTCGGCGGTGACGGCACGCCTGACGATTGGAAGATGGCGGCGTCCGCGGACTACTACGGGACCTCGATCTACCCCAAGCACTCCAGTGCGGCCGCGCCGTGGTCCACCGTCCGCCGCGCCGGATCGCTGGATTTCATACGCAGCTCCGGGAAGATCAGGAACGGATTCTATATCGGCGAGCTGCAGGCCGGGTTCGGGACAACGGGAGTCAAGGTCAGTGATCCGGTCACGCCGGAGGACCTGGAGGACTGGCTCTGGTCCGTCCTCATGCGCGGCGCGCGGAGCGTCAGCATCTACGCCTACTATCCCATGAGCTCAGGTTATGAGAGCGGAGGTTACGGGCTCATCGAGCTCGACGGGAGCGTCACGCCTCGCGCCCGGCGTGCAGGGGCCATCGCAAGCGTCTTCAACAATCACGCCGAGTTCCTGCTGCAATCGAGCCCCGCCCGGGCCGAGGCGGCCATCCTCTACAACCCCGCTGCACATCTCGTGGGCGGAGAGCAGAGCGGGGGCATCCACGGCGGCGTGCGAGATTCGCTCTTCGGGTACTACCGGGCATTCTTCAACCGCAACATCCCGGTGGATTTCGTGCATGTCATGGATCTGGAGAAGGGTGACTGGGGAAAGTACAAACTGCTGATCGTCCCCTACGCCCTCATGCTGTCCTCCAAGGCAGCCGGGGAGATCGATCGCTACGTCGCTTCGGGCGGCCGTGTGCTCGCCGAAGCCAGAACGGCGTGGAACAACGAGCGGGGATGGGCCACTCCGATCGTCCCAGGAGGCGGGCTGGATCGCGTGTTTGGTTGCCGGGAGGTCGAAGTCCGGCCGAGGTCGAAGGCAGCTGTGCGCCTCAAGTGGCCCGGGGTCCAGGAGCAAGGAGGCGGGGCGGAGTTTGGGGGTGCGATTTACGAGGAGACGCTTCGGGTCACGGCCAGTACTGCGCAGGCTATCGGGTACTACAAGGACGGAGCTACCGCGATGGTTTTGAACAAGTACGGAAAGGGGGAGACGCTTTTCCTGGGGACTTTCGCGGGAGCTGCCAACGAGGCCGAACCCTCTCAGGGATTCGCGGCGTTCATGGATCGAGTCTCCGGATGGGCGCGGCTGGAAGCGCCGATCAAGGTCAGGCTGAAGGCCGGGAGCGGGGTTCCCGAGGTCCGCCTGCTCGAAGGTCCAGCCGGCAAGTTGGTCGCGGTCTTCAACAGGGACGCCACGCCGATGGACTTTGTTTTCAATCTGGCGGGGCCATCTCCCGCCGGGAGCGTAGATGTCTGGACCGAAGAAACGCCCGCCCGCCTTGGTCCGGACGGCCGCGAGGTAACTGTACGGGTTCCGGCGCACAGAGTAGCAGCCGTCTTTATCAGGAACTGAGGAGTCGTCCGAAATGGCTTTGTTTCATCTCGCGCCTGCGTGGTGAGATCTGTCGGCGTTCGGCGGTGATTTATGGCCAGCGAAGTTCAGGTTGTGGCACCGGTGGTCCTCGCCGCCGGAGACTCGTCCCGGATGGGCTATCCCAAGGCCCTCCTCAAGACAGGCTCCCACACGTTCCTGTCGCTCATACTGGAGACCCTGCGGTCCGCGTGTCCCGGTGTCGTGACGGTGGTGGTCGGCAGACACGCTTGTGAAATCCGGCGGTTGACCGTCGATCCACGCGTCCGTTTCCTCGTCAACCCGAGGCCGGAACTGGGCCAGATTTCCTCGATTCAACTTGTGCTGCGAAACCTCGAGCCTGATCTTTCCGGCTGCCTGATCTGGCCGGTGGACCAGCCGATGGTATCGGCGGCGCTTGTGCGCGCCCTCATCGGCGTGTTCAATGACTCCGGGGCGTGGATTGTCGTGCCGGCCTGCGGCGGGAGACGCGGGCATCCCGCAGTTTTCCGCAGGGAGCTGTTTCAGGAACTGCTGGCCTGGCCTGAGGGCGAGAGCCCGAAAAAGCTGATCCGCATGCATTCGGCACGGACACTCCTGGTCCCTACCGAGGAAACCGCAGTCCTGGACGACATCGACACGCCGGAGGATTATTACCGTTTGACTGGACGAACCCTGGTTCGATAAGTGCCGGGAAATCCCGCCTTGGCGTTCGTGAGGCAACGGCTGACAAGACGAGCGCAGGATCAGGGCTGATTCAGTTTGGGGATTTCGTAGCCCGTCTCAGAATGGGCGAGGCGAAGATGGGCAAAATCGAGCAGCCGCTGGAGGGGCTCGCCCAGGCTGACGCCCTTGAAGCCTTGGGTGAGCGACAGAATCCCCATGTACATGAAGCCCCACAGGAAGAGAAAGAGGAAAGGCACGACCCCGTAAATTCCCAGCGCCAGAGCGTAGTATATGGCGAAACAGAAATAGAGACCGAAGGCGATCTCGATCAGCGCCAGGACGCTGACCGTGCCGCGATACTTCTTGGCCTTCCAATCTCCTCTGTTCCCTTCCACTGAATACTTGGGAGTGCGGACAAAAGGCGAATGGATCCCCAGCGCTCCTTCCAGCACCACTTTGGTGCCAGAGATCATCATGCCGATTCCCAGGGCCATCAGGCCGGGCAGGTACAGGATCTGCCGGTGCCATTTCTTGGAGAGGATCCTCTGCGATGTCAGGTAGAAGGTCGTCACGCTGGAGAAGGAGAGCACGAACAGGGGCAGGTCGATCGTCACCAGCTCGAACCAACCCTGGTTGTACCGGACGATCATCGCAGGGAAAAGCAGCAGGGTCAGGATGACCATCAGCGGATAAGAGATGTTACCCGTGAGGTGGTACCACGCCTCAAGTTTTTCAGCCGGGCTGAAATCGCTGCGCAGCATGCGGGGAAGGGTCTTGCGGCAGGTCTGCATGGCCCCCTTGGCCCAGCGGCACTGTTGCGCCTTGAATGAGTTGATCTCCACGGGGAGTTCAGAAGGAACGGTGACATCCGGCAGAAAGACAAACTTCCACCCTTTCATCTGCGCACGATAGCTCAGGTCGAGGTCTTCAGTGAGGGTGTCGTGCTCCCAGCCTCCCGCGTCTTCGATGGTGGCGCGGCGGAGGATGCCTGCAGTCCCGTTGAAGTTGAAGAACCGCCCGCTCACCGAACGAGTGTAGCTCTCGAGCATGAAATGCCCGTCGAGGAATATCGCCTGGGCCCGGGTCAAGAACGAGTACTCACGATTCAGGTGTTCCCACCGCGCCTGAACCATGCCCACGTTCGGATCGGAGAAATAGTGTATCGTGCGCTGCAGGAAATCAGTTCCCGGAACAAAGTCGGCATCGAAGATGGCAATGAATTCACCTTTGGCCGTCCGAAGGCCGTTTTCCAGGGCACCGGCCTTGAAACCGGCGCGGTCGGCCCGGTGAATCAGAGCAATATCAACCCCGAGGTTTCGCCAGCGCCTCACCGCGTTGTCGGCTATGACACGGGTCTCGTCCGTCGAATCATCCAGCACCTGGACGTCCAGAAGATGGCGGGGGTATTCCAGAGCGCAGGCGGCATCGATCACCCGCTCTATTACATACATCTCGTTGTACGAAGGGATCTGGACCGTGACCCGCGGGAGTGTGTCGAAGCGAGCCTTCGGAACCGGCACGTTCTTTCCGTGCCGCCGATACAGAAAGACCATCAGATAGCGGTGAATACCATAAAAACTCAGAATGGACAGAACCACGAAATAGGCCGTGACAATGGCCTTGTCGAAGCTGTCCATCTGGTAGAGATATGAAATGTTGCCTGTCCGCAGAAATTTCTCGTAAGCAGACACGGCCGTTCCCCAAAAGTGCATTCGAGCTCCCTGAAGTGAAGGCCAAGAAAGTATACCGAGGCCGACAGCCGGGTTTGTCACTACAATGTGCAGAATTGTAATCGATTGTAGCGGTGGAAGAGCATCATCGCGGGAGGATCAACGTCTGGGATATGTTTTTTGTTTCTTCACTTTACGAGCTTATCCGCACCGGTGTAGCGCGCCCGCTTCGAGGCGGCGTTCCAACTCGCGCAGGCATGGCTTGCGCCGGAAAACGAAGGATGCGCGATCGAACAAACGAAGTAGCCAGATTGTGCCTTTCCAGTTTATGGTAAGGGGGAACAGGGCCGCTTCGGCCGCTTGATAGGAGACTCCGATTGAATTCGCCCACAAGAAACCTGCAGACTCAACCTGATCTGGATACCGGCCAAAAGAGCCTCTTCGTGACCCCCGAACATGGAAACGTGCTGTTCACCTTCAGCCTGGTAAGTTCTCTCTTCCTCCTCTGGGGTTTCTGCAACGGCATGATCGATGTGATGGACAAGCATTTTCAGCAGGAGCTTCACCTCACGCTTGCCGAGTCCGCCTGGGTGCAGTTCGCCCACTATCTTGGCTATTTCCTGATGGCGCTGCCGGCAGGGTGGCTGGCGACGAGGCTGGGCTACAAGGGCGGCATCATTACAGGCCTGCTGATGGTGGGCGCGGGAGGATTCTGGTTCATCCCGGCGACAAAGCTGGCGGCTTTCTGGGCATTCTTACTGGGTGTATGTCTTATCGCTGCCGGGCTCACCTTCCTCGAGACAATCGCGAATCCCTACACCACCGTTCTTGGCCCCCCGAAGTATGCAGCCACGCGCATCAACCTTGCCCAGTCGTGCAACGGCATCGGTTGGATTCTCGGTCCTATTGCGGGTGGACTGTTCTTCTATTCGAAAGACTCGCTCGGCAACAGCACAGGCGCCCAGACGCTATGGATTCCGTATGCTGGCGTTGCGGTCGTGGTGGTCCTGCTGGCCGTAGTCTTCTACTTCGCGCCCGTCCCGGACATCAAAACCGAGGATGACTATCACCTGGATTCCAGTCAGCCGAATGTCTCGCATTCCATCTGGTCGCATCGGCACTTTGTGATGGCAGTGGCCGCGCAGTTTCTCTATGTCGCTGCCCAGGCCGGCATTTTCAGCTTCTTCATCAACTATATGACGTCACAGGTTCCCCCGATTCCCGAGGCTTTGAATGTCGGGCTGCTGAAGGGGCTCTTCGAGCCTGGCAGGGACGGGCTCCTGCGTATCAGCGATCAGGGAGCCGCCACGCTGGCCTCCGTCGGATTCGTCTGCTTCCTCATAGGCAGGTTCACAGGGGCGGGAATGTTGAAGAAGTTCTCTGCTCACAAGCTCCTGGGGCTCTACGGAGTGATGAATGTGGCGATGTGCTTCGTGGTGTTTTCCAAGTTGGGATGGATTTCGGTGGCCTGTGTTTTCCTGAGCTACTTCTTCATGTCGATCATGTTTCCGACTATTTTTGCCCTCGGCATCCACGGTCTCGGGGTGCGAGCGAAAAAGGCATCGGCTTTCATCGTGATGGCCATCATGGGTGGAGCGCTTCTGCCCAAGGTGATGGGCTATGTAGCCGACAAGACCGACATGTCGCGCGGCTTCATCGTGCCGCTCTTCTGCTTTGCCTTCGTCGCCTTTTACGGCTTCAACTGGCCAAGGTTCAGCAAGGTGGAGGGGAAACCGGGCCCGCTGCCCGGGCACGGGCAGTGAGCGTCTGCAGTTAAACAAAGGGGCAGACCCGGAAACATGTTTGGCGGCTTTTCAAGCCGCCGGGGCAGGTTGAAAACCCGCCCCCACATGGGGTGGGAACATGCTTCTTTGCGAACGTCATGCGCTGCTGCTGCGCACTAAGGTGCGGGCACGAAGGATCCATTCCCGGTTTTCCCTGCGTGACTGCCCGGGATTGGAGCGAGCCTGCTCGAGCAAGGTGTGAAGCTGAACGATCATCTCCTCCGGACAATCAGTCCGCTGCAGGGCTACGGCTAGCCAGTAGCGAGCCTCCGGATCCGAACCGTGTTCTTTCAGGAACGACTTCAGCAGTCCCACCGCATCGTCTGTTGCACCGGTGTGCAGGTATCCCTTGCCCGCTTCACGAACAGAGTTCCCGTCGCAGCAGTCAGGCGAAAGGTCCCGCGCCGTATCGTACCGCTCCAGTGCCGCCCGCCAGTCTCCTTCGGCCTCGAATACCCGCCCAAGGTCGTAGTGGTATTCCGGCAGGTCCGGCCGCATCCGGACAGCCCGTCCCAGGCTGACCCCGGCCGCCTGGAGCCTGCCCAATTGCAGCTGCAGCACGCCTGCCCGTCGCTGTGCTTCCGCATCCTGCAGTTTTATCTCGAGCGACGCAATCCGCTGCTCCAGCGCACGCTCAACCCGGTCCCTGGCGGCGCGCGCCCTGAGGCGGCTCCAACAATAGATCATGGCCGCTGCAGCCAACACGAGGAGAGCGCTGTTCGGCCTGGCTGCAAGCAGGTTGAGAACCGGGAGTGTGAGGCAGGCAATCACAATTACCGCACCCGCGATCGGTGGTGCAACACCTGCGAGTCTTCCAGCAGCCCAGACCGTGTAGACGATCATGAGTGATGAAAGCGCCAGAAGCCCGATGCTGACCCCAAACTCACCCAGGACGAGGAATTGGGGCAGCAACCACTGAACCGGCGCCGCGACGAGAAAAAGCAGGCCCCAGAGCGGCAACAGGACCATGAGCCAGGCGCGGTATTCTTTGCCCGATACGGTAAAGCCCAGGCCATCCCCGGCCAGCGCATTGCTCAATGAGATGAGGAGCGGAACGGCGATCAGCGCGAAGTACACAATTGCCGGGACCAGGTTCAGGGAAGACAGGTAGCCGAGCGGGCCCGCCGCCACTTGCGGTTCCCGCAGTTCCGCGTAGACCGCCGCGCGCACAAAGCCAAAGGCCGCAAAGCCTGCCAGGAAGATAGCGAGGGGCAGGAGCAGGCTGTTGCGTGCGGTCAGGGATCGCAGCGACTCATCGCGGAGGAGCAGTAAGCGGGGAATATCGCGCACGGAGGTCATGGGCTGAGCTTGTATCCGACGCCGTAAATGGTCAGGATGTGCTTCGGGTTCTTGTAGTCCTCCTCGATCTTCTTTCGCAGCTTCACGATGAAGTTGTCCACGGTCCTGTTGGTCGGATAGTTCTCCACTCCCCAGACCCGCTCGAGAATATGATCGCGCCTGACAGGCTGATCGGCGTTGGCGTAGAGAAGCTTGAACAGCTCGACCTCGTAATGCGAGAGCGAGTATGCCTTCCTTCCGCGTTGCACGCTGAAATGCCTCACATCCACCACGCTCGATCCCACGCGCACGACATCGATGTCCACTTCCTGCGCGTAGAGGCCGCGCCTGCGCAGGAGGGCTTTAATGCGGGCGAGCAGTTCACCGACGCTGAACGGCTTCGTCAGGTAGTCGTCCGCGCCTGCCTCGAGTCCCCGGATCTTGTCGTAGTCCTGGGATCGTGCCGTCAGCATCAGGATGGGAGTATTCACCCTGTTGCGCCGAATCTTCGCGCAAACCTCGTATCCGTTCAGGTCGGGCAGCATCAGGTCGAGGATAATGCAGTCCGGTTCCCTCCGTCCGACGGCCAGGAGTGCCTCTTTCCCTGTGCCCGCAACGGAGACCTCGTATTTCTCGAATTCGAGTATGTCCCGGAGCCCCCGGGCCATGTCTTTTTCGTCTTCGACGATCAGTATCTTCTGTTCCATCGGCTGCCTTTGTCGCGTCCAGGAGACCTCTCTGCCTCCGTGCTGTCGTCCGCCGCAATCCACGGGAACCGGCGACCGCCGGAACGGGTGAGCGACTCCCGGAGCTTCTCTACGGTGCTTGCTCCGGCGCAGAGACGACGGGGATTCGGAGAATGAAGGTGCTGCCTTCGCCCGGTTCGCTCTGCACCAGCACAACACCTCCGTGCATCTCGGCGACATTTTTCGTCAGCGACAGCCCGATCCCGCTGCCGCGAATCTTGCGGGTCGCGGCGTTGCGTCCGCGGTAGAACTTCTCGAAGATCTTTGACTGCTCCGAGGCCTCTATTCCCAGGCCGGCATCCTGAACCGACAGGTCGATGAAACCGTTCGTCTGCCGGATCTTCACCGCAATGAATTTCCGGTCACCCGAGTATTTGACCGAGTTGTCGAGCAGGTTAAAGAAGGCCATGGTCACCGCATTGGGGTCGGCGTAGGTCTCGGGCACAGGCTCCACTTCGACAACCATCTGGAAACCCTCCTTCTGAGCCTGGTAACGGTAGGCTTCGATCTCCTTCGAGAGGAGTGTCACAATGTCGACCTTCTCAAAGCCCCTCTTGCCGGCTCCGCGTTCCAGGTTCGCAAAATCGAGGAGGTTGGTCACCAGGCGGCTCATGCGGTCGCTTTCGTTGAAGATGACCTGGTGGTATTCGTCCCGCGCCCCATCAGACTTCACCCGCCCGGTGACGAGCATTTCGCTGAACATCCGGATCAGGGAGATCGGCGTCTTCAACTCGTGGCTGACATTGGCGATAAAGTCCTCCTTCAGCCTCCTGAGTTGCTGCTCCCTGTGCGCAGCCAACGATATGACGGCCAGGCTCAAAAGGGTGAGAAACATGCTGAGGATGATGAAAAAGAGGTTCGTCCGGCGCTGTTTCGTCACATCCTGTTCTATCTCGGTGTAATTGCGCGGGACGACCTGGAGGATCCATTTGTAGAGGGTACTGGGGAAGCGTGTTTCGTAGTAGTACTTGCTGGCCTTGGAAAGCGGCTGGCTATAGACACCGTTGTTGTCGAAATCGACCACGCTCACATAGAAATCCGCCTGAAGAGGGCGCAGATACTTGTCGAGCTGGTTCATGATGAGCTTGTCGACGTTCATCTGAAAGCAGACCAGATACTTCTCGCCCTTGCGGTCCTGTTTGAGGACATAGGATGCAAAGAAATAGTTGTGCACCCGCTCCTTGTGCAGGTGGTGTGTCTGATCGGGGACCAACTGGTCGAGGTTGAGCTCAGGAAATCGAAAACTGGCGCGAAATGCGGCCAGAGAAGCCCTGGACTTGTCGGAGTAGGGAGGATAGATGGGCGTATTGCTGTCGAGTCGCAGGAAATAGACATTCTCGACGTTCAGGTCTGCGAGTCTGATCGCCTCCACCTGCTCGGGCCATTTCGACGGCTCCTCGACATTCACCATCTCTGAAAGAATACGGTCGTTGTCGATGATCTTCTGCTCAATACGATCGATCGTCTGGGTGGCCAGCTTCATGTTGCTCTGGACCAGTGACGTCTCAACCAGGTTCTCACGACCCACGGTGTAACGGTAACTGAGATAGCTCAGAGTCGCGGTCGAGATCACGATAACCGCGATCGCGGCTGTCACCGTGGTCGTGTTGTAGTACAGGCGCATCTTCATCGGAACATTATTCTAGCACTGATCTGCGGCGCCGACGCTTCGAGACAGGTGCCCTCGAAATCTTGCTCGCAGATTGCCCGGCCTCTGCCGAACCGGAGTATAATCTCCCCGCCTGGCAGCGGAGCCGGGCAGTCGCACTCTGCGGACACAGACATGGACAACAAGATGCCGCCCCAACAGGCTGACGGTAGCCCCGCTTCATCCATGCAGGTCCCGATCGTGGTCGGGACCTCGGTGATGCTGACGTTCATCTCCTTCTGGAGAGCTGCCTCTATTGTTCTCTGTGATCTGGGCTCCTCGGCTTTCTACGTGGGCGGTATCACCGAGAGAACCATCGGACGCGCTGCGCCCTGGTTCGTGCTGGCGATGCTGTGCTTCTCCTATGCGGTCCGCGCCGTTTACATCGAAGCCAGCGTGATGTTCGTGCGCGGCGGGGCATATCAACTGGTGCGCACAGCGCTCGGAAACACACTAGCCAAGACCAGTGTCTCGGTGCTCATTTTCAACTATGCCCTGGCAGGCCCGATCAGCGGCGTCGCGGGCGCGCACTACTTGATCGGGTTCCTCAATGAAGCCCTGGCCGCTGCCGGGAGCGCCCGGCAGATTCCACACGGCTGGGCCGTGGTCGCTCTCGCCTCCTTGTGGACGATGCTGCTGTGGTGGAGGAACACGCGGGGCATACAGGACAGCAGCGACCGGGCGCCACGGGTCATCCGGTTTGTCGCGGCGGTGGCGGTTGCCCTGTTTCTGGCCTGCGCCTGGACGTTGTTACGTCGGCCGGCGGAGCTGCCTCCCGGCCCATCGCCTTCAAACCTGGCGTTTTCCGTCACTGCGCTCGGCTGGTTGGAGGGCACCAGGTGGATCAGGGATATCGGGCTTCTCGGAGTGCTTGTGGCGTTCGGCCATTCCATCCTGGCGATAGGTGGGCTGGAAACGATCGCCCAGGTGAACAGGGAGATCGCGCACCCCAAAGTCGCGAACCTGAAGCGCGTCGGCCTGGTAGTTTTCCTCTTCAGCCTGGTGTTCACCTCGCTGTTCTGTTTCCTCCCGGTGATGATCATCCCCGATGCGATACGCCCGCGGTTTTTCGGCAACCTTGTGGGCGGACTGGCAATGAGCGTTGACGCTCCCTACACCATTCGCCTGATTCTCCACGCGCTGGTGGCCGGCGCGGGGATCCTGATCCTGAATGCGGCCATGAACGCGTCGATCGTCGGTGCAGTCGGCATTCTCAATCGTGTTTCCGAGGACGGCCTGCTCTTCGGCTGGTTCCGTGAGCCGCACCGGCGCTATGGCACATCCTACCGTATCATCAACCTGGTCGCCGTCATTCAGCTCGCTGCGATCGTGCTGAGCAGCGGCGACCTTTATCTCCTGGGCAGTGCCTACGCATTCGGGGTCGCGTGGACGTTTGTGCTCAACACAACGTCCATATATAAACTTCGCAGGAAGAAGCGGGAACCACGGGAATGGCGCGTGCCGCTCAACATCGGGGAGGGGCGCCGGGAGGTGCCACTCGGCATCCTGCTGATTCTCGGGGTGCTGCTTGCCGTGGCCTTGTCCAACCTGTTCACGATGAAAGTGGGAACGATAGTCGGAGGCGTCTTCACCCTCGCCATGGTCATGCTGTTTTCGGCCTCCGAGAGCAGCATCCAGAAGAGACGCGCGGGTGCACCAGCGGACCAGTTCAACCTCATCCAGCAGGCTTCCATCGACCTGGAAACAGTCGGCGTGCGCGCTGCACCGGTCCTGGTTGCCGTGCGGGATGCGAAGGTTTTGAAGCATTTGGATCTCGCGCTTTCCGAAACCGATACGGCCAAGTCCGACGTGGTCGTCATGACCGCGCGGATCATGCAGGGTACCGCGGCAGGATATGAACAGATATTCGAAGAGCACCTGTTCACCGAGTACGAACAACTGCTCTTCACGCAGGTAGTCGCCCTTTCCGAGCGGTGCGGAAAGCCGCTCAAACTCCTGGTTGTGCCGTCCAACAACCCCATGTCCGCAATCGTGAACGTGGCCATCCGGCTCGGGTGCAGCCGCGCCTATCTCGGAGCCTCCGAGAAGGTCTCCACAAGCACTCAGGCGAGGCTGATCGGGGAAGGCTGGGAGGAGATTGACGATCCGGATAAGACCCAATTCGAGCTGGTCATCGTGCCGGAGAGGGGCAGAGTTCAACGGGTGCAGATCGGGGCGCACGTACCGGAGCTGGCCCCGGAGGATATCGAGCTGACGCACGCCATCTGGCTCGAAATTACCGAAAACAAGCCGGAATCGGATCTCCACCACCGGGACGTTGTCTCGTTCGCACTGCGCCACCTCAGGGAGGAAATGCGCGGACCTGAGGGGGCCAAGCTGCGCGAGGATTTCCTCAAAGCACTCGCAAAAGAACGCACCCGGAAGGCGTCGAGACGTCTGGGCCTGTAGTGTGTGCCCGCGCGGCGGCGCCCGGACCAGGATCGATTCCGGGATGCCCTTTACCTGTATGACAGGACCGGCTTGCTGAGGCTCTACTGCATGGATAGAATCCCGCGAATCGCGCTGTTTCTGAGCCTCATGACCCCCCTGGCGTGGGCCGCCGGGTCAGGACATAAAGACCCGGTCGCGCCCACACTCATCGCACTGATCGTTATCCTGGCCTCCGCCAAGATCGGCAGTGAACTCTTCGAGCGGTTGAATCAACCGGCGGTGCTGGGCGAACTGCTGGCCGGGGTCGTGCTCGGGAACCTGGTCCTGATTCATCCGTCCTGGAACTTCTTTGAGCCCCTGCGAATGGTTTCCGGAGGACCGGACTGGGCCATCGTGATCGACCAGCTTTCCCGCATCGGGGTCGTCATCCTGCTTTTCGAGGTCGGGCTGGAATCCACCGTGCAAGGAATGCTCAAGGTCGGAGGCTCGTCCTTCCTTGTGGCCGCGGTGGGAGTAGTCGCCCCGTTCGGGCTCGGCTACGTCGTGAGCTGGCTCATTATCCGTGAACTGCCTGCCGGCCTGGTTTCGATCGTCCCTCCCGGCTTCAGCCTGCAATACGTTCATCTCTTCATCGGCGCGGTTCTCTGCGCCACCAGCGTCGGCATCACCGCGCGCGTCCTGAAGGACCTGGGGAAAATGCAGCGCAAGGAATCGCAGATCGTCCTCGGGGCTGCAGTCATCGACGACGTGCTGGGCCTCCTAATTCTTGCGGTCGTCGCTGGTGTAGTCACCGCCGCCGAATCCGGACAACCTGTGGAGGTCGTTGCGATCGTGAAGCTGGCCGTAGCGGCCCTGGTTTTCCTGGGAGGATCACTGCTGTTGGGCGTCACCGTGGTGCCGCGCATCATGAATCGCCTGGCGAAGCTCCGCACATCAGGCGTGATGCTCATCTCCGCGCTTCTGTTCGCTTTCGGCCTTGCCTATGTCTCGGTCCTCGTCGGCCTGGCTCCTATTGTCGGTGCATTTGCGGCGGGATTGATCCTCGAGGAGGATCATTTCCGGGATTTTCACGACGACATGACGATTGAGAAGGTCCTCCGCCCGATTGCCACCATGCTCGTGCCCATTTTCTTTGTCACTATGGGAATAGTGGTGCGACTGGAGACGTTCTCCAACATGGGCGTACTCGGCCTCGCGGCCGGCCTCACGATGGCGGCCATCCTGGGCAAACAGGTCTGCGGCCTCGGCGTCATCGAAAGAGGGCTCGACCGGCTGAGTGTAGGGGTCGGCATGATCCCGCGCGGCGAGGTAGGCCTGATTTTCGCGGGAATTGGCAGAGAGCTGAAGGTTATCGACGACGGGACCTTTTCGGCCGTCGTCATCATGGTCATGTTGACAACGCTTTGCACCCCGCCGGTATTGAAGTACACACTCGCGCGTTGGGACAGGAAGCAAGGGTAGCATAACTACACCGGCGCCGTTCAATGGACCGTTCCGGTCATTTCCGAGGGGCGGCCCTCCGGTGGAGTCAACCAGATTGTTCGACGGAGTTCGCTATGGCCACTCAAGCGTTTGAAAAACTCGGGATGTTTTATCTGGGCAAGACGGTCGATCCGCAGTCGGCAAACTTGAGCAGGGACTATTTTATGTACGACGCGCGCGACCTGGTCACGCATGCCGTGTGCGTGGGCATGACCGGGAGCGGTAAGACGGGTCTCGGCATCACGCTCCTGGAGGAGGCTGCCATTGATGGTGTGCCGGCGCTGATCATTGACCCGAAGGGGGATCTGGGAAACTTGCTGCTCACCTTCCCCGGATTGAGCCCGCAGGAATTCCGTCCCTGGATTAATGAGGAAGAGGCCCGCAAGCGCAATCTTTCCCCGGAGGACTATGCGGCCGCGGAAGCCGGGCGTTGGCGGGAAGGGCTGGCAGAGTGGGACGAGGACGCGGAGCGGATCGGCCGGTTGCGGTCGGCGGCGGACTTTTCCATTTACACGCCCGGCAGCACGGCGGGCATCCCGGTATCGATCACGGCGTCCTTCTCCGCCCCGCCAAAGGAGTACCTCGCAGACCCGGAACTACTCCAGGAGCGGATTGCCTCGACGGCCTCGGGGCTGCTGGGGCTGCTTGGCATACAGGCTGACCCTTTGAAAAGTCGTGAACACATCCTCATCTCGAATATTCTCGGCCAGGCGTGGACCGGCGGCAGGGACGCGACGCTCGGATCGCTGATCCAGATGATTCAATCACCTCCCATTGCAAGGATCGGCGTGTTCGACCTGGAGACATTCTTCCCGGCGGGGGAAAGGCTCCAGTTGGCCATGTCACTGAACAATCTTCTTGCTGCGCCGGGCTTCGCCACCTGGCTCGAAGGGGAACCGCTCGACGTAAGCCACATGCTGTACACCCCGGAGGGGAAACCGCGCATGAGCATATTCTCGATCGCGCATCTGGCCGACGCCGAGAGGATGTTCTTCGTCACCCTGCTGCTGAACCAGGTGCTCGGATGGATGCGGTCCCAGCCGGGGACCAGCAGCCTGCGCGCGCTACTTTACATGGATGAGATCTTCGGTTTCTTCCCCCCGGTTTCCGAGCCGCCCTCCAAGAGGCCCCTTCTCACGCTGCTGAAACAGGCACGTGCCTATGGCCTCGGCGTGGTCCTGGCGACGCAGAATCCCGTGGACCTTGACTACAAGGGCCTGGCCAACACCGGCACGTGGTTCATAGGGAAGCTTCAGACGGAACGGGATCGCGAACGTCTGCTTGACGGCATGGCCGCCGCGTCCGCACTTGCCACGGATCGCGATCAGCTGGCATCGACCGTCTCCGGTCTGAAGCAACGCCAGTTCCTCATGCACGACATCCACGAGGAGAAACCGGCGCTCTTCAACTCACGCTGGGCGCTGTCCTATCTGGCGGGGCCTTTGACACGAGCGCAGATCAGGCAACTGATGCAGGACCGGAAACCGGCCGAGCCCGGCACTTCGGCGTCCCAGGCCACCGCTGCGACCGCAGCGCCGGTCGTTCAAGCCACGCCGGTCGCCGCTGCGCTGAGTGACCGCCCGCAGGTGCCGGCCGGGATCGCGCAGTACTTCGCCCCCGCGAGGAAGCCCCAGCCGCCGGAGGCGCGCGTCGTCTATCAACCGCATATCTATGCCACTGCCTCGTACCAGATCGTCGATAACAAACTCGGAATGAGCTACTCCCAGTCGACCAGCCACATCCTGCCGCTGAGCGAGAACATGACGAGCGCTCCCTGGGACGAATCAAGCCCCTTTGACGCACGCGTTGAAGAGTTGAGCCGACAGGTTCCCCAGGGGGCCGGCTTTTCGCAAGTCCCGACGACGATCCTGCAGGCCTCGAGGTTCGACAAGGCGCAGAAAGGCTACCTGGATTTTGTATACCGGCAGGCCCAGATGACGTTGTGGAAGAGCGGCCTCTTCAAGACCATGTCTCAACCCGGCGAATCGGAGCGCGATTTCCGCCTGCGGCTTCAACAGGCGGCCCGCGAGCGGCGCGACTTCGAGATAGAGAAGCTGCGAAGAAAATATGCGACGAGGATCGGGGCACTCCAGTCGCGACTGAGTCATGCCGATCAGCGCATGGCGAGAGAGTCAGAGCAATACGGCCAACAGAAGGTTCAGGCCGCGATCTCCGTAGGCGCCACGATCTTCGGCGCACTTCTCGGCCGCAAGGCGATCAGCGCCTCAACTCTCGGCCGCGCCACGACGGCGACCCGCCAGGCCTCGCGCATCCTCCAGGAACAGGGGGACGTGGAACGGGCAAAGGAAGACCGCGAGGCTGCCCAGCAGCAATTGCAGGCGCTGGAGCAGGAGATGCAGCAGGAGGCGGACGAACTGGCGCGCGCTTTTGACCCCCAAACGGAGACTCTGCAGCCTGTGATCGTCCGCCCCTCGAAAACAGACATACTGCTTCGTGCCGGCGGAATAGTCTGGATTCCTTTCGCCCAGGATCCCTCCGGTCGCATGGACCCGCTCTGGTGAGCGGGGTCAGGCGGCCTTCAGCTCGGACGTGCAATTCGGGCAACGCGCGGCTTTGATCGGGATCGCGGTCGCACAGAACGGGCAGTCCTTCGTGGTCGGCGCTGCCGGGGCCGCGGCCGGCTGTACCCTCATACGGTTGACCTGCTTGACAAGCAGGAAAATCACGAACGCCACGATAATGAAATCGAGCACCGTGTTGATGAAGAGACCGTAGTTGAGCGTCGGCGCGCCGGCCGCCTTGGCCTCCGCCAGCGAAGCGAAAGACTTGTCCGTAAGGTTGATGAACAGGCTCGAGAAGTCCACCTTCCCGAGCAACAACCCGATCGGAGGCATCAGCACGTCAGCGACAAAGGAACTGATGATCTTGCCGAAGGCAGCGCCGATGATGATGCCGATGGCCATGTCGAGCACGTTCCCTTTCATTGCGAACTCTTTGAACTCTTTGAGCATGTCTTCCCCTCCTTGTTGGTCATGAGCTGTCAGTCTTCAGCTATCAGCCATCAGTATAGAGCTGGATGCCGATTGCTGAGAGCTGAAAGCTGATGGCTGAGAGCTCTATCTCAGGTACTTGTCGATGGGCGGGTTCACCAGCTCCTGGATTGCCGGTTCATTCAGGTTGTCCGCGGTGACCACGGTGGCGCCGGTATCGATCCGCTTCGGCGGGATCGTGCCGCGAAGGCGGTCGACGATCGTCTTGACGCCCAGGTAACCCATGCGGAACGGGTTCTGCAGAACCAGGGAATCCAGGTAGCCGGCCCGCAGGTCCTCGATCAGGGGCGGAGAGGTATCGAAGCCCACAATCTTGACTCGGCCGGTGACCCCCTTGGACTTGGCCCCCTGCACGGCACCGATGGTTCCCGATTCGTTGCTGCAGAAGATTCCTACCAGGTCGGGGTGCGCCGTCAGGATATCCTCGGCCACCGCCAGGGACTTTGCTCTGTCAGCCATGCCGTACTGGAAGGCCGCGATCTTCAATTGAGGGAACTTGAGGGCAACGGTGTCACGGAACCCGTTCTCGCGTTCGGTAGTGGACACGCTCCCCGGAATGGTCCCGATCACGGCGATCTCGCCACCGGCGGGAAGGATGGCACCGAGGCGTTCGGCCGCGAGTGCTCCTCCCTTGTAGTTGTCCGTGGAGACGTAGGACAAATACTTGTCGGTATTTATGCCGGAATCGAAAATGGTCACCGGGATGTTCTCCTGGGCAGCCCGTTCAACGATGGGGACCATCGAATCCCCGTGTGTTGGTGCCAGGACGATTCCATTGACGCGCTGGTTGATGAAGTCTTCGACGATATTCATCTGGCGCGTGAAATCGATTTCCGAGGCCGGGCCGTTCCAGCGAATCTCGACTCCGTACTCACGGGCGGCGGCGACAGCGCCTGCGTGCACGGACTGCCAGAATATCAGCGCCTGGGATTTCGGCACCACGGCGATGACCGGCCTGTCCTTCCTTCCGCATGAGGAGGTAAGGAAAACGAGCAGCACCATGATTCCGAGGATTTTGCTGAAACTCATATGGATAGGGCTCCGCCAGAGGGTTCCCTATATACGTGCCGGCACAAACCATTGTCAATGCGTAATACAAAAACGCCACGGATTTCACGGATTACCACGGACTCTTTCATAGATCAGTGGAATCCGTGCAATCCTTGGCCTTCTTATTCCTGACAGATGCTTGCCAGTCGCGCCGGCGTCGTGAGAGAGTAGCGGCATTCGGGGAGAAAGCGACTATGAAAAACCTGTGCTGGCTGTTGATTGCGCTGGCAGCGCTCGCCTTCGCCGTCGGGGCGATTCTCGCGTTCGCCGGAAAGAACTTCATCCTGGAACCACCGGGGTACTGGCGTGGTGCCGTGGGCTTCCTGCTTTTCGCGATCGCCCTGCGGCTCATGGAAGAAAGGAAGTAGTGTCCCCGGGTGCATCCCTTTTGGAGGGATGCACCCGGGGACCGTGGGCAGCAGCATCAAAAAGGGATAACGCAGACCCTGTTCAGCTCCTTGCCCGTAAAACCCGGTGTCATGCGCCCGACTTGATGCGCATGTTGTAGAACGAGCGCCGCAGGAAGGTGACTCCTATCAGGAAGAAGACGGCCGCGAGCACATAGGTCGTTACCGGACCGGCGTCCGCAGTCATCTTCACGGCCAGTTCCACGGCGAGAAGCCCGAAGAGCGTCGTGAACTTGATGACCGGGTTCATGGCGACCGACGAAGTGTCCTTGAACGGATCGCCCACCGTGTCGCCGATCACCGTGGCCGCGTGAAGCGCGGTTCCCTTCTCCTTCAGGTCGACTTCAACCACCTTTTTCGCGTTGTCCCAGGCGCCGCCGGCGTTGGCCATGAAGATCGCCTGGAAGAGTCCGAAGAGCGCAATCGCGATCAGGTAGCCGATGAAGAAGTAAGGCTCGACGAACGCGAAGGCCAGGGTCGAGAAGAAAACAGTCAGGAAGATATTGAACATCCCCTTCTGCGCGTACTGAGTGCAGATCTCCACTACCTTCTTGCTGTCGGTCACCGAGGCCTTTTCGACTCCTTCCAGCTTTATGTTCGCCTTGATGAACTCCACGGCCCGGTAGGCGCCGGTCGTCACGGCCTGGGTTGCAGCGCCTGTGAACCAGTAGATCATTGCACCGCCCGTGATCATTCCGAGCAGGAACGGGGGATGGAGCAGCGACAGTTTGTCCAGGTTCTCCCGCAGACCCGATGTCAGCATCACGATGATGGAAAAGATCATCGTGGTGGCGCCGACGACCGCCGTTCCTATGAGAACCGGTTTTGCCGTCGCTTTGAATGTGTTGCCCGCACCGTCGTTTTCCTCCAGCAGGTCCTTCGCGCGGTCGAACCTCACGTCGGTACCGAATTCTTTCTTGATCTCTTTCTCGACACCCGGGATCTGCTCGATGACCGAAAGCTCGTACACGGACTGAGCGTTGTCCGTCACCGGGCCATAGGAGTCGACCGCGATCGTGACCGGTCCCATGCCCAGGAAACCGAATGCAACGAGGCCGAACGCGAACACAGCCGGGGCCAGCATCAGGGCGCCGAGCCCTTGCGTACTCACCAGATACGCGATCGCCATGAGCGCCATGATCGCCATCCCGAGCCAGTAGGCGCTGAAGTTGCCGGCCACGAATCCTGAGAGGATGTCGAGCGAAGCGCCGCCCTCCCGCGCCGAAGTCACGACCTCGCGCACGTGGGCGGATTCGGTGGACGTAAAGATCTTTACAAGCTCCGGGATGATCGCGCCTGCCAGGGTGCCACAGGTGATCACGGTGGACAGTTTCCACCAGAGCGTTCCGTCGCCCAGACCGCTGATCAGCAGGTAGGAAACCAGGTAGGTCAGCGCCACCGAGACAAACGAGGTGATCCAGACCAAGGTGGTCAGCGGGCTCTCGAAGTTCATTCTCTCGGCGTGCCCGAAACGTATCTTGCTGATCGTGCTATTCACGAGGTAAGCCAGGCTGCTTGCGATAATCATCATGACGCGCATCACGAAGATCCAGACCAGGAGCTGGATCTGGGTGATCTGCTGGGGCACGGCCAGAAGAATGAAGGTGATCAGTGCAACACCTGTCACCCCGTATGTCTCGAAGCCGTCGGCGCTCGGGCCGACGGAGTCGCCGGCGTTGTCGCCCGTACAGTCGGCGATCACGCCCGGGTTGCGCGCATCGTCCTCCTTGATCTTGAAGACGATCTTCATGAGATCGGAACCGATGTCGGCGATCTTGGTGAAGATACCGCCGGCGATTCGGAGGGCTGCCGCGCCCAGGGATTCACCGATGGCGAAGCCGATGAAGCAGGGCCCGGCATAATCCCCCGGGATAAACAGGAGGATGCAGAGCATCATGAAAAGCTCAACACTGATGAGGAGCATGCCGATGCTCATGCCGGCCTTGAGCGGGATGGCCGAAATGGGGTAGGGCTTGCCCTCGAGGCTGGCATGCGCTGTTCGCGAGTTGGCGAAGGTGTTGATCCTTATGCCGAACCACGCCACGCCGTAACTGCCTCCGATGCCTATGAGGCTGAACACCAGGATGATCACGACTTTCACAGGCTCGAAGCGCTGCAGGAACCCGAAGTAAACCGCGATGATGATGCCGATGAAGATCTCCAGGATCAGAAGCAGCTTCCCCTGTTGAATCAGGTAGGTCTTGCAGGTCTCGTAGATGAGGTCGGAGATCTCGCGCATCGAGCGATGGACCGGCAGCTTCTTGAGCTCGATGTAGATTACGAGCCCGAAAAGTAACCCCAGCAGGCAGACACCGAGTCCCACGAACAGGAGCGTCCTGGCATTGATGCCCCCGAAGGAAACCTGGCCCAGGTCGGGAAGAACCAGGCTGGCCTCCCCGCCACTGTGATGAGGAGCCGCGGCCGGGACCTGTTGAGCGGTATCGGGAGCCTGCGCTGTCGCGGCGAGCGGCATCACGAGGCTCAAGCTGAGCACCAGAAGAGCACCCGCAACAAGGCGAAGGCTCATGGTGTTTGATCGGAAATATGTGAATTTTGACGGGAAAGTCATCTGGGTATGTCTCCTCATAGCAGCCAGGCTTCAAAGGGACCCGCTTCTCTCGCGTTCAGTTGTCCAGGCCTGACCTTCTAAAGCTTCGTCGCACAAGGAAGAAGCGATAAATGCTGTAGAGCACAAACAGCGCGCCACAGACCAAAACACTCTGGCGATGCAGGCGTTTCCAATACAAGTAGATGAGGAATGCCCCGGCTACCAGGTAAACCAGCGATGGCGTCTGTTGAAGCCACTTCAACAAGAGCCTTCTGCGCAAACCGGAGCGCTCCCGGTCGGAAGGAACTGTGCCACCGGATGAAGCCATCACGAGCTCCCTCGGACCCTTCTCAAAAACCGCGCATTATACCCTCGAAGGTCCCCGGATGGGAACGGAAAATGTGGGCATCGGGGCACCACAAAACCTGGCGGCCGGATGTCAAGCAGCTTCGCTGTCGGGATCGGCATCGGGGTCGCAATCGATATCGCCACTTCGACAGCGATGCCGATTCTGATGCCAATGCCCGGGAGAGCGACAGATCGGCCCGTGGCTGCAAACCCCGGGGAAGGAAGATCACCGGATGCCATCACGCGGGACCAGTCTCGTGACCGCCACCCTCTGGGCCACAGGCGGGCATCAAGGGCGAAACACAAGGCGGCAGACCAGGATCGAAGCCGCGAGGCTGGCAATGTCCGCGCTCAGGCCGGCGACGACCGCATGCCTGGTCTTCCTGATCCCGACGGAACCGAAGTAGACAGCCAGGACGTAGAATGTGGTCTCGGTGCTTCCGTAGGCGGTCGCCGCAAGCCGCGCTACGAACGAGTCGGGGCCGTGCGTCTTGATAAGTTCGGCGACGATTCCCATGGACCCACTGCCGGACAGAGGCCGCATGATCGCGAGCGGCAGGATTTCCGCCGGGGCCCCCACCGCTCGCAGGAGAGGATCGAGCCAGCGGGCCAGCAGGTCGATGGCACCGGCACCACGCAGCATACCCACCGCGACCAGTATTGCGACCAGGTACGGAATTATCCGTACCGCAACCTGGAAACCCTCCTTCGCCCCTTCTACGAAACACTCGTAGACCCTTACGCCCCGCAGAAGCCCGTACAGCGGGATGGCGACCAGGAACAGCGGGATCGCCCAGACCGAGACAAGGTGAACAAGATTCTGAATCATGACGAGGTCTCTTCCCCTCCCGTGGGTCTGAGCGCAAAGGCCGGGAGCCGCTCGAGCAGTTTTGCCGCGGCGACACCTGCGATTACGGCCGCAGTCGACGCGGCGATCGTCGTTCCGATAATCGCGGTGGGTTCCTTCGATCCCGCCGACGCCATCAGGCCTATCATGGATGCGGGAATGAGCTGCAGACCGGCTGTGTTAACCGCCAGAAACGTGCACATCGAATTGGTCGCGACACCCGGATTCCGGTTCAGTTTCTGGAGATCCTCCATCGCTTTGAGACCGAGGGGAGTGGCGGCGTTGCTGAGGCCGAGCATGTTGGCCGCGAAATTCATCATCATGCTCGCCATCGCAGGATGGCCGCGCGGAACTTCGGGGAAAACGAACCGCAGGACGGGAGCTATCGCCCTGGCAAGCAGCCTCATCAGGCCCGCTTCGTCGGCGATCTTGACGATCCCGAGCCAGAGCGCCATGACTCCGATCAGTCCGATGGAGACTGTAACTGCGGTCCCGGCAGAATCGAGGCCGGCTTTGGTTACCTCTTCGATTTTGCCGTTGATTCCACCGAGCAGGACGGCAACAATGATCAGGCCAAACCAGATGTAATTGAGCATGGAATCGTTCCCTGTAGGGAGTCAGCGTTCCCGCCGAGCTTCAGCCTGAGGGGCTGCGCCCGGCCGGCCCGCCTGATAATGGCTGCGGCATGGACATTCCTACGTTTTTCCCCCAGGCGCTGCGCCCGGGCGACACCATCGGGATCATAGCGCCGGCCGGCCCGGTACAAGGGCGCGAAGCCATCGATCCGGCGCTGGCAATGTTGGAAGACCGGGGGTTCCGGGTGCGGTTCGACGACCGCATCTTCGATTCATACCGCTACCTCGCAGGCCAGGATTCGGCCCGGGCTGAAGAGCTGACACGCTGGTTCGAGGACCCTTCTATCCGGGGCATCATTGCCCTGCGCGGCGGATTCGGCAGTGCCCGGATCATCCCATTCCTGGATGAGCGCCGGCTTCGGCAAAACTGCAAACTCTTCACGGGCTTCAGCGACCTGACAACGCTGCACATGTATTTCCGGCGGCGTTTCGGGTGGGTCACAATCCACGGGCCCATGGTGACAACCCTGAGCCGTGGCGCTCTTTCGCCGGAAGCAGAAGGACACCTGCTTTCGTTGTGGACCGACCCGCAGTATCTCCCGACTATGAGCTTCACGCAACTCGAATCATGGGCCCCGGGATCCGCCGAGGGAAGGCTCGTCGGAGGGTGCCTCTCGATCCTCACCGCGAGCCTGGGAACGAATTACGAGTTCAGAAGCGAAGGAAAGATCCTCTTCCTCGAAGATCGTGGCGAGGCGCCCTATCGCATCGACCGTATGATCACGCAGCTTCGATCCGCCGGCAAGCTCGACGAGGTTGCCGGCATCCTGCTCGGACGGTTCACGGATTGCGAGCCGGAAGAGGGCGGCTATTCCAGCAGAGACGTCCTCCGCGACCTGGTCACCGATCTCGGGGTGCCCGTACTCGCTAACTTCCCGGGCGGGCATGGATACGATAACTGGGCGCTCCCACTTGGTCTCCGTATCCAAATGGATGCAGACCAGAAGCATATCCAATTCCTTGAATCTGCAGTGCTTCCCGGATGAACGAGCTCAAACGGGCTCGCCATACCTGATCCGGAAATCCTGAATTGCGCACAAAGTGGGCTTTACACTAGCCGCTAAACCTGCTAGTCTTTGGGCTTTAGGTTCATGATCATCGGTTTTCGACCCGTCGTACTATCTAAGTCATTTTGATTCACAGGTTAGAGAGTTCATCAGCCATGAACCTTCAGGGTTCACTATCAAAGTTTCTGAAAACCGGTTCCATCTTCTACACCAAGCGGGCCGATTGCTTCAGCCAGAACCAGATCGTCCGTGACTCCTGGCTCCGCCTGGCCGAAGACATGCATTTGCAGGCTTCCAGTTTGAAGAATTTGCCTCCGGCCTTCTGGACGGAGCTCGAAGCCGATCGACGGGACCTTATCGAAAGCGTAGGAAGCGGTTTCCCCGTCAAGAGCGATTCGCGACCGTGCGAGGCTGTTTCACTCGAGGAGTCCATTGGCCAAAGCCTCGCGCTCGAAGAGCCCGTGGTCCTGAGGATCTATGCTCCACTCCTCCACCGGCTCCGTACAGCATGGACAAACCGGGCTCTGGACTTCTATGTAATCGTGAAGTCTCACGTTGCGGGTCTCATGAGGCTCGTGCAGACCTATTGCGGAGATCCTGCCCTGATACAACGGGCTGCCAGCCTCCTGGAGAATTTCGAGAAAGAGGCGCAGGAGCCGGAATTCGTTGTGAAACCTTCAGTTACGAGGGACAAGGAATCCAGGAAGCGTAACGCTGCCGCCCGTGCCCAAAGAAGCAGACCCAGGACCGCGCGGAAGCAGTCCCGGAAAGCCCCGACCAGGCCCCTCGCCAGTCGCGCCAGATCCGTCACGAAGACCGCCAAACCCTTGGTGCGCAAGATCCGGATAAGTTCAAGAAGAGCCAGACGCTAGCGCTGGTTTGGCAGCCCCCGACAAGTTGATTTTTCACTCCCCGGGACTCATACTTCTATCAGGGCCGCGTATGGAAGTAGAGCTGGAAAGCGCCCATCTGCCGGAACCCGAAGGAGACGCTTTGACAAGAGAACTCAACTGGCCGAATCCTGACGAACTTCGAAGAGATATGGAGGAGTTTTTCTCTCACAAGTACGGCGACAGGGTCCGTCTCGGAGTCTTGACAGCCCAGCCTGAGCAGGCCAGAACCGCAGACGAGGGCGACCCTGTCCAGGATGCCCCGCTGGATTTGAAATTCGACTACCTCCCCCGGGACATCAAGAGCTACCTGGACAGGTATGTCATCAGGCAGGATGACGCCAAAAAGGTTTTGGCTACAGCTATTTGCGACCACTACAACCACATCAAACGGTGCTCGGCAAAGGGTCCGTGCAGGGAGTACTCCAAGCAGAACATCATCATGCTTGGCCCCACGGGGGTCGGTAAGACCTACCTGGTGCGTACGATTGCGGAGTTGATTGGGGTCCCGTTCGTCAAGGCCGATGCGACCAAGTTCTCCGAAACCGGCTATGTTGGAGGGGACGTGGAGGACCTGGTCAGGGAACTGGTGCACAAGGCCGACGGGAACATCCGTCTTGCTGAATACGGGATAATCTACCTCGACGAAATCGACAAGATCGCCACGCCAAACAACATCATCGGCCGGGATGTGAGCGGCGGGGGCGTCCAGCGCGGGCTGCTCAAACTGATGGAGGAGACCGAGGTCAGCCTGAGGACGCCTTTCGACCTCGCCTCGCAGCTTCAGGCAGCACTCGAGTTCCAGAGCAAAGGGAAGGTCAGTCGTCAGATCATCAACACCCGGCACATACTCTTTATCGTGTCGGGAGCGTTCACCGGTCTGGCGGAGATCGTACGCCGGCGGCTCGGGGCAAAGAGCATCGGATTCATGTCGGGCGCCAAGACCGGCGTGCCGCCGAAGGACGAGGACTTTCTGTCGCTCGCCAAGAGCCCCGATTTCATCGAATTCGGCTTCGAATCGGAGTTTGTGGGGCGCCTGCCGGTCATCGTAACTTGCCGGGAACTCGGCGTCGAAGAGCTGTACCAGATCCTCAAGTTCTCCGAGGGCTCGATCATTGGCCAGTACGTCCAGGCCTTTGAGGCCTATGGCATTGAGCTGAAGCTCACGGACGAGGGGCTTCACCGCATCGCGGAAAAGGCAGCCGGGGAGCACACGGGTGCCCGCGCACTGGTGGGTGTCTGCGAGCGGACGTTCCGCAATTTCAAGTATCACCTGCCTCACACGAGCATCCGAACGCTGGAGTTGACCGCAGAACTGGTCGATGGGCCTGCCGCGGTACTTGACAGGCTGCGTGAAGCCGCGAAAGCCGACGAGATGACTCTCCTCGGCGCCGCGTTCGAGGCAATAGCGAAGCAGTGGTCCGAGCAAAACGGGATCGAGATCCAGCTCGAGCCCGAGGCGCTGGACCTGCTATGCCACAAGGCGCTTGAAAGCGAGCGGACACCGGAGGGTATCTTCTCAGAGACTTTCAAGAATTACGAGCACGGGCTGAGTCTCATCCGCAAGGCGCGCGGGATCATCAGGTTCGAAATCACCGCTGATGTGGTCCGGAATCCGGTCGAAACCCTCGACAGCTGGATCAGGGATTTCTATATCGCCAAACCGGGTGCGTGACTTGCCTGACTTTGCGGAGCTCCCCCGGAGTGCAAGGCGGTCGCTGTCACAATCGGAATCGACGAGCGACCGGCCCAAACAGCTGAGCCTCGGTCGAATGTGCCTTCGAATTCCGATATCGATTGCGATCCCGATTCCGACCGCGTATCATCCGTGAAATCCTCAGGTAGCCGACTCACCTCTATCGGGCTTCCAGAAAAATCCCTGGCAGGTGTTCCGTCTGGCGAGTGTTTCCTCTAAGTCACGCCGGATCTCCGCGCCGGACTTTCCCCAGCGCGGACCGAGGAGCTGCGCGTCCGGGGCGCTGCCGAAGAGCCTTTCGATGCATATCGACGGATGCAGCCGCTCGAGGAAGTCCGCCACGAGTTCGACGTACTCGTCCCACCCGAGAAGAGGGTATGGGCTCCGCTCATGTTCTGCCGCCATCGTGGTGTTCCGGACGATGTGCAGGTGGTGCAGTTTGATTGAATTGAGCCCTGTGGCAGAGAGAGCCGCAGCCGTCTGCAAAATCTGAGCACGAGTCTCCCAGGGGAAGCCAAGGATCACGTGCGTGCCCAGCCATATGCCACGATCGCGGCTTCGCGCCACGGCTTCCCGCCAACACCGGTAGTCATGCCCCCGGTTGATGCGCGCCAAGGTGGCATCGTGAATCGACTGCAGGCCGTACTCGATCATGACGAAGCAGCGGCGCGCCGCTTCCTCAAACCATGCCAGCTTCTCCTCGTCGATACAGTCGGGACGCGTCCCCACCGAAAGCCCTACCACAGCCGGGTGAGCCAACGCCGACTCATAGAACGGAATCAGGCGCTCGAGCGGGGCGTGCGTGTTCGTGAACGGCTGGAAGTAAACAATGAACTTGTTCGCCCCATAGCGGCTCTCGAGACGTGCGATGCCGCGATCGACCTGTGCTGCGACAGGAAGGAGCCGGTCCACGCTCCGGGGACGGAAGGATTCGTTGTTGCAGTAGGTGCAGCCCCCGACCGCGACGGTCCCGTCCCGATTGGGGCAAGTGAAGCCCGCATCCACGCTGACTTTGTGGACGCGACAGCCGAATCTCTCCCGCAAGTATGCCCCGAAGGCGTTGTATCGCCTCCCTTGCGGGAACGGCCCGCCCTGCGGGCGTGAGAGACCGTGCATGAACTAATTAGAACACCGATCACGGGTTCAAGCCAAGCCTTCCCCGAGAGCCGGGATGGAGGGTTCGAGGGACAGCGCGTTCAGCTTGCAGGCCCGGGAGGGGAGAAAACAATAGACGGGGGGGCTTACTTGCGTTGCCGGCCTTCCCCCGAGCCGGCAACGCATGTGACGGCTGGTCCCCAGCCCCTCCCGTCTATCCGCGGATGCCCAGTCGAGGTTTGCGGCACCGCTAACCCAATACCCGCGGAGTGTCGAGAGCCTTGGATGCGCTCGCGCCAGATCACCGGGTTTGATGATCTTTTCACTCCTACATGGTAATGCGCGAAACGCCGGGGAAATCCGTCATCCAGCCTCAACTATTTCCTCCGTCCGCGGGAAGCAGGCTGACTGCTTCCTTGCTCACACTTGACGTGACGCTGATTCGTCCGTGAACACAAGCGAAATGAAGCGAATTCGCATGATTTCGCATCAACCTGAGGCCCGGGGAGGGCCCAAGGCAGGTTGTGGTAAGGGGGGAGAGGGGGAGAGCCTGAGTTCGGAGTCAGAAGTCGGGCAGCGCCAAGGTGTGCACTTGGCAAGCCCAACGGGGCAGTCAAAAGGAGGCCCCCGGAGCTGGAGTCAGAATCCGGGTCGGTATCTGGTTCAGCATCGGAATCGGTATCGGTTGGAAATGGGCCTCAATCCTGAGGTCCATCGGCAGCCGGGGCACCGAATCCCCGATAACAGTTGCGATCCTGGTTCCGAAACCGATGCCGATGGCTCGTCGCGCCCGGTCAGGAAGCTGCAACTCACGGCGTGGGGCCAACGGGGAACACCAGCAGCTGGCTCAATGACTCCTCTTCCCCCATGACGATTTGGCGTCCGTCCGGGGTGGCGGCCAAGGTGCCGATTTGAAAGCCGCGCCACCAGATGCCCTGCTCGATCCCGGGCGCTTTCATCTCGAAGCGGGGATTACCCAGATCTGTGAAGTTCTGAGCCGCCGGGTCGTAGCGGAAGAGGTGGGAATAGCCCGGGGCGCCGCCCGTTATGCCGTAAATCCGCCCGTCGGCGGCGAAGGCCAGTCCTTTCATGCCGGGCATCTGTGCAGGCTTCCCCAGGTTGCTCACCCTCCCCGTATCGGGATCCAGACGAAACAACTGGCCGTCCGCCGCACAACCGCCATACAGGACGCCGTCAGGGGCTATCGTCCAGGCATCAACACGACCCAGCGCGCGGCGGCCCCATCCTTCCGGGAGTTCAGCTTGGAGCACACTGACGCGCCCGGTGTCCGGATCATATCGGAACAGCCGGTTGATGGGCATGCTGCCGAAGACCCTGCCTCTCCGGTCCAGGATGAGTCTGCGGCACAGGTAGTCGGCCGGCTCGAGCACGTAGTTCTGCAGGAAGACCAGGTCTCTTTTGCCGGGAACGGTATCACTCAGAAGAGCGGTCTCCGAAGTTCTCAGGTCGTGCGCAAAGAATTGGCCGGAGGGATAGGTGATACCGTAGAGCCTCCCCCTGCCCGGATCTGCCGTCAGCGCGAAAATCCCCTGGCCGCGGACAGGCACTCCGAGATCGCGCACTGCAAGCGCCCGGCCCTCAACTACGATTTCGAGCAGATGGCCGTCCCCTCCGGCCGAATCCGGGATCGTCCCGCCATAGAGGACTCCGCCGCCACCGGAACCGAATCCGCTTCGAACAGCACGTTGCCCGGCGACGAGTTCCTTGAGATCGACGGAAAAAGCCATCCGACGGTCCGAGAGCGACACGGCGAAAAGAAACGGGGTCAGCCCCTTCTCCGCGGATGTGCCTCCGACGACCCAGTCCCCGACCACGGCAAGCGAGGTGATTGCATTTCGATAGGCCGGAAGGCGGGGATAGGGACTGTTCTCCAGCGATACCTCTACGGCATAGCTTCCCGGCGGCGTGAAGAACTTGTACTCTGCCTTCAGCAGACCGAGGATCTCCAGCACGAAAAAAGCGGACAGGATCGCGATCTTCTTTATCAAGGCTCTCTCGCAGGGTTGAAGATAATCATGAACGGCCGGCTGGCTCCGGACTCTCCACGTTCCTCAGCAGCACGGTCGCTGCGCCTGCCGGCAAAATAGAGGTTTCCCTGTCCGTCTCTGACATCGGAACCCGTCACCTCGCTGATTTGGGTCAGGGGGTATTCCAGTACGATTCGCTTATTGCGCGAAGCCGGATCGAATTCCATGAGCACGATACTCTCGCCCCGGACGGCGTACATTCCGTGGCCCCCGATGAAGTAGTACAGCTTCCCGTTCTCCCCGAGCGCCAGGTTCGGACAGTAATAGTTCCAGGCCGGCTTGCCCGCGCCGTCGAAGATCCCTCCAAGGTCCTCAACCGTGCCGATACCGCGCTGCGAGGGGCGGAACGCCAGCATTTTTGCTCCATATGTCACCAGGTAGATCACTCCCGCCCCGGGATCTCGGGCGTAAGCCGTGATCCCGGTGACGATATACTCTCCCGGGGTCCCCGGGAACGCGGGGAGACTGTCCCTGGCAAAGGTCAAGGTACCGCTGTCGCTCTCAAGCTTGACCAATCGCTGGCGCCAGTCGACGTAGTAGACGTTGTTCCACCAATCGCTGAACAGGACACGAGGGACATGATCGCTCCCAAGACGGCCCAGATCCCGCAACCGGTTCTGGCGGACGTCATAGGTCAGAAGGTGGACCTGCGGGTAACTGACGGCGCTGATCTGACCTGTGGCCTGGTTGACGGCCAGATCCTTTAGGCTCTCATACGGCAGTCCCATGCCAAGATTGGCAAGGCGATTCGTCGCCGGGTCCCACCGCATGAAGAAACCGCCGGCGTACCCGCGGGGATGCTCCATCAGGTACTCTTCCCGGCTTTCACCCCCGTCCGTTGTGAAGTACATGCCGCCGTCGGGGCCCTCGACTATTTGGGAGTGGATCTTCGCCTGCCACTGGAAACCCCGCAGGTTGGCCATCTCGGCGATGAAACCGCAGAGACGCATTTGCCGGAGGCCGGGATCGTACTCATAGAGGCCGATGCGGTCTCTGTGATTGGTGACACCCACGAAGATCTTGCCGTACGTTCGGCTGAATCCGATGGATCCCCACGAGGAATGAGCATCGGGGAAATCAGGGTACTCGACAAAACGTACGTTCCTGACGGTCGTTTCTGCCCTGGCCGGCGGAATGAAAAGAGCTGTCATTGCCAAAAGTATTGGAAGGAATCCTGAGATCATCGGGTCCTCATCTGATCCGGCCAGGCGGCCGGCGGAGCCGGGAGCGACACCGCAAATGCCAGTCTCCGGGACATGAGACTTATGTCGGCTGGGAAAGGAGCGAAACAGGCGCCTCACGGCACCCGGTTCAATCCGCCGCCTGGGCTTCGCTATCCGCCATCTTCCGGAGGCGGGGCTTGAATGAGAAGAAGCCGCTCACGTTCTCCCACACAAGACGCGGGAAGGTTTTGTCCAGGTAGGAACGGATCGAAACATAGCACTGATCGCAGGTATTCTGGCTGGTGAATTCCTCGACCATGCGCTGCTGATCGTGAAGGCCGTAGCGCCTGAACTGCATCGAACAGGGCTGGAGTTCACCCCTGCTCGTGACGACGAGCCAGCGCAGCCCTGCCTTGCACCCGGGCGCTCCCCCGATCTCAAAGTACTGACGGGTTGCATCCAGCGTGCTCTCCGTTGTCGTGATCCAGCGAGAACCTGCGATGCGGGCCCTGAGCCTCGTCAGCTCCCGGTTGAGAATCGCCAGCTTCTCAGACGAGTTCAGGAAGTAGTCACGACACCCCGTGCGACGCGGCGAGTAGGCACTGTAATTGACGTTAACCCCCCATTCGCGCGCCTTGTCTGCGATGGCGTTAATCTCCTCGACGTTCTCGGCGGTGATGCAGTTGTTTAGAAGAATGTCGTCGTACCCCAGCGCCGCAAGGCGGGGCATGATCTCGTCGAGGTGCCCGTAAAGCCCCGGGTAACCCCGGAACGTATCGTGGCGCTCATCCGGAAAGTCCAGGCTGACGCAAAACTCGTCGACCCCCGCGTCGCGAAGCTCGAGGTACCGCGGCTCGGTCATGTCGGACCAGTTCGAAACAAGTATGATGAAGGGCAAGCCGTCATCGGACTTGATGTTCCGGATCACTTCCGGCAGGTCTTCGCGCATCAGGGGCTCGCCGCCCGAGACTTGCACCACGGCCGGGCGCAGGACATCCATGAAGCGCCGGTAGTCGTGGGGCTTCATATCGCGCGAGGTGTCTCTGGGGCCACCGTGGTCGCAGTGTTTGCAGTAGCAGGTGCACGAGTCAGTCACTTCGAAAGACACGACCAGAGGACGGCCCGTGTACCAGTTCTTCGAACCTCGTCCAATAATTCTCAGTGACTCTGAGAGCGGCACCTTGCGCATGGGACTTAAGACCTTCTCCTGGAACTGGCGGCCGGAACGCAGTTTGCCGCCTGGGCTCAATTCTGAGGAAAAGATCCTATCAGAAGTCAGCGCCCACGCGCAAGCATTCGTTAGCAATCGGGTACAAAAACAGTGTAATTCATTGTTTCGCTGATATTTACGGATGATTCCCCGGCGGAAACCGGTCCGCGCCGACAGAATGTTCATTGACTGAATGCCCTGAGTGCCGGTGAACTGGAAGGCTCTGTCGCCTCGATTTTCGGACCTGACAGCCTGTTTGTTTCGAAGTAAAATAGCGACGATCTGTCACTCATAGCGGAGGTAGGGATGGAAAGAAGAGATTTCCTGAAATCGGCTGGCGCAGGAGCTATGGTGAGTCTTTTTCCTGCAACTCTCGACGCCATGGCACGCGAAAAGGGACCGCAGGGGTTGGAGCGGCGGTCGCTCGGACGGACGGGTGAAAAGCTATCGATCGTCGGCTTCGGCGGCATCGTGGTCATGGACGCGACGACGGAGCAGGCGGCACAACGCGTACGGGAAGCAATCGAAGCCGGCGTCAACTACTTCGACGTCGCTCCCACGTACGGCAACGCGGAAGATATGCTCGGCCCCGCCCTGGAACCCTATCGCAAGGGTGTGTTCCTGGCCTGCAAGACCGAGGAGCGTACGAAAGACGGCGCGGGCGCGGCACTGGAGCGTTCGCTCAAGAAGATGCGCACGGACCATTTTGATCTCTACCAGCATCACGCCGTCACCAAGCTCGATGAGGTGGACAAGATCCTGGGCCCGGGTGGCGCCATGGAGGCTTTCGAGGCGGCAAGGAAGGCGGGTAAGATCCGATTCGCCGGTTTCTCGGCACACTCGGTAGAGGCCGCACTCGCCCTGATGGATCGCGGGAACTTCGACACGATCCTTTTCCCGGTGAATTTCGCGACATGGTATGCCGGCAACTTCGGCCCGCAGGTCCTGGCGCGTGCCCAGGAGAAGAAGATGGGAATCCTGGCGTTGAAGGCCCTGGCGAAAGGACCGGTCAAGAAGGGGGCGCCCAAAAAGTACGCCAAGTGCTGGTACGAGCCTCTGGATCAGGCAGAGGAAGCGGGCATGGCCCTGCGATTCACTCTTTCCCATCCGGTGACGGCAGCGGTCCCGCCGGGGGACGAGAATATCTACAAGATGGCTCTCAGGCTCGCAGCGAGCTTTAAGCCGCTCAGCGGCGAGGAGATCGACGCAATCAAAAAGAAGGGTGAGGCTGCGTCCCCGATCTTCAAGTACCCGCAGGCCTAGCTTGACCAGGCGATGATCCCGGGCACAAGTGGCGTGCTCAGGTCCTGGTGCCGGCAGAGTACCCGGGCCGTAAATCCGTGCATGCCGCTTCCCGTTCTGGGAGTGACCGTTGCCCGGTACAGGTGCCAAACGCCGTCCCTCCGAACGGGCTCCATAGGTACGCTGATCGCCTCAATAATTTCACCGTCGGCGTTGAGTCGACCCAGGTAGAGTTCAACCGCCAGATCATCGGGGGTCAGCTTTCCCGGCAGGACCCGGGCCTGGACGCAGATGTCCTGGCCGGCGAGAACTTCGTCCGGCAGCGTCGAACCCAGGATTTCCACCCGGACCTGCGGCCAGGCTTCGTGCACCTTCTTCATCCAGGACGCCAGGGCTCTGGCTCGCGTCGCATCGCCCGCGGCAAGGTCGCGGTATTTCGCGTCGGCACTCAGATAGAACCGCTCGCAGTATTCACGTACCATGCGGTTCGTGTTGAAATACCAGCAGAGCGACCCTATGCACGATTTCATGTGCTCGATCCAGCGGCGCGGAAGGCCGTCGGCACGGCGATCGTAGAAAGTGGGCACCACTTCCCTTTCCAGGAGGTCGTAGAGCGCTGATGCCTCCACCTGGTCCTGGTAATCCCGGTTGTCGTACGTCTCTCCACGGCCGATGGTCCAACCGGTGAGGCCGTTACCGTTGTTGGACATCCCCGAGGTCTCGTCCCACCAGCCGTCCGGTATGCTCAGGTTCAGCACGCCGTTTGCGATGGCCTTCATGCCGCTCGTTCCGCTTGCCTCATTTGGCCTCAGGGGGGTGTTCAGCCAAACGTCAACGCCCTGCACGAGATACCGTGCCACGCTCATGTCGTAGTCTTCGAGGAAAACGATCCTGCGTCGGAGGTTGGGCTGCCGTCCCAGGGCCACGATCTGCCGTATGAGTTCCTTGCCGGCATCGTCTCTGGGGTGCGCCTTGCCTGCAAAGATTATCTGAACCGGACGGTCCGCATTGTTCAGGATCCGCGTCAGTCGATCCGGGTCGCGCAGGACCAGCGTCGCGCGCTTGTAGGTCGCGAAGCGGCGGGCAAAGCCTATCGTGAGCACCTCCGGGTCCAGGACTTCGTCGGCCGCCTCGATCTCGGATCGGGGAACGCCGCGCCGAACCAACTGCTCGCGCAGGCGCCTGCGAGCGAAAGCAACAAGCCGCACCCGGCGCCGCTCATGCGTCCTCCAGAGTTCCTCGGCCGGAATCGTCCGGACACGCTGCCAGATGTTCTTCTCAACGGGCTGGTCACGCCAGCTCGGTCCCAGGTAGCGGTCGTAAAGCTGGTTCATTTCGAGCGAGATCCATGACCGGAAGTGAACGCCGTTGGTGATGTGCGTGATCGGGACCTCCTTCGTCGGCAGGAAGGGCCACATGGACTGCCAGATGTCGCGGCTGACCTCCCCATGAAGGCGACTGACACCGTTGCTGTACGCGGCCATGCGGAGCGCCAGCACTGTCATGCAGAAGTCCTCTCTGTCGTCGAACGGGTTCCGGCGTCCCAAAGCGAGGAATTCCGCCCAGGTCAGTCCGAGCCGGGGGAAGTAATGGCTGAAATAGTGATCCATCAGCTGCGGTGAAAAGTAGTCGTGCCCGGCCTGCACCGGCGTGTGTGTGGTGAAAACGAGCGACGAGGACGCCAGTGCCCTCGCCTCCGAAAAGGAGAGGCGGTGCTTCTCCATCAATCGGCGCGTCCGTTCGAGGGAGAGAAATGCGGAGTGGCCCTCGTTCATGTGGTAAACGGTCGGCTCGAGCCCGAGGGCCTCCATGGCCCTGTATCCGCCGACCCCCAGCAGGATCTCCTGGCGTATGCGGTTGTTGAGATCCCCTCCATAGAGCTGATCCGTAATCTTGCGGTCGTCGCCGCGGCTGTTGGCAGCGATATTCGTGTCCAACAGATACAGGCCCACCCTCCCCGCCTGCACGCTCCAGATCTGGGCTACGACCTTCCCTTCCGGGTAGTCCACTTCGACCGTGAGCGGAGTGCCGTCCTCCCGTCGTTCGAGTAATAGCGGCAGGTTGTGGAAATCGTTGTCTTCGTAAGCCTCCTGCTGCCAGCCGCTCGAGTTGAGGTACTGCCGGAAATAGCCTTGTTGGTAAAGGAGTCCAACACCGACGAGCGGCAACCCCAGATCGCTGGCCGACTTGAGATGGTCGCCCGCGAGAATGCCGAGGCCTCCCGCAAAGATCGACAGACATTCGGTCAAACCGAACTCAGCCGAGTAGTAGGCGATCAGCGGCTTTTCCCGGGCGCCGTAGGCGTGATTGAACCAGGTGGATTTGTCGCCGACGTATTCGTCGAAGCTTCTGCAGACCCTTTCGAGGTGCGCCAGAAAGGAGTCGTCTGCTGCGGCATCTTCGAGGCGCTGCTGCTCGATCCGTCCGAGCATCATCACGGGGTTGTGCCCGCTGGTCTCCCAGAGGTCACTGTCGAGCCGGCGGAACAGCTCGATCGTGTCGTGATTCCAGGCCCAGTTCAGGTTGAAAGCCAGCTCGCGCAGGCGGGAGAGTGGGGCGGGAAGCCTCGGAACGATCGTAAAGGTGCGGATCGGCTTCATATGCGTGATCCTCCGTGTGGCTTGTCGGCAGATTGCGGCCTTTTGTGCAGAAATCTTCGGGCAGGTTGGAGAGGCGATCGGTCGCCAGGGGAGACGCTGCGAACAAGGCAAGTTCCCGACAGGATCCGGGTGGTTCAGGATCGATTGAGACGGCACGGCCGTTTCCTGCGGCCCGAGCTGCGCGTGCAGGCGGGACACCCGGGGATACGAACAACAATGGCCTCAACAAGTTCATGTCCTGGCGTCCAGGATAAGGATGGGCAGGAAGAGTCTACATCCCCAGTAGAGGACGGAGCAAAGGCTAAGTGGCGCTCGAGCCGCCTGAGGGGAGGGCAAAAAAAAGGCCGGCCAAAACTGCGGGCCGGCCGACAAATTGAAGCCTGCGATCGCCTAGATCTTGATCCGGTGATCGTCTTTTTGGCAAATCCAGTACATCCCCCCCGGCACGTCGCGATAACGCATCACCTTGGTCGCGACCATCCCGGACCCGCACTGCGGACAAGGATGCTCGTAATGATCTCCCTTGTCGCCAAGGCTGGCACGTGCGGTTTTGGAAATTTTCTCTGCCATCGGACTCTTCCTCCTTTTCTCGAGATTCCTATAATTGCAAAAGGGGGGAATAATACGGATTTTCGCCCAGGAGTCAATAGCTTTCTCCGAAAAAAGTATCGCCTCGGTTGTGTCGGTGGGAACCCGGCAGCGAAATAGGGATCGGTATCGGAATCGGCGTCGCCGTCCTTATCGATATCGGCCCGCAGCAAACCTGAATCGCAGCGTCCCGCATTCAACGGTTTCGGATCCCGATGCCGATTGCGACCCCGATTACGATGCCGACAGCGAGAAAAAGTCTGAAGGGGTTGAACCTCGCCTCCCGGAGCGGCAGCCACCTGGCTTCCCGTGTCTGAATTGCTGCGTGCGCACTTGGATACTGGGTGCGGCGCGCTGATCTCTGCTAGACTTCAGGCTTTGTGCTTGACTAAAGAAGATCACTTGGGGCAGGTTCAAGCCGCCCGTTCAGTGAGGTTTGCCATGACCCGTTATCTTCGTTTGCCGTGTTTCCTCGCCATCGTTTCGGTTTCCAATCTGGCTCCGGGTCACACCGAGCTTGCCGAGGGGCAGGAAAAGGTCCCGGAACGGTCCCAGATCGACACGAAATACACCTGGAATCTGGCTGACATGTATGCCAGTCGCGCGGCGTGGGAGGCCGATTTCAAGGCGTCGGAAGAGGGGGTCGCCGCCCTTGCCAGAGCGAAGGGTACGGCCGCGAAATCGCCCGCGGCACTGCTCGACTACCTGACCCGGTACGACGAGCTTGTGGTGAGGTTCTCGAAGGTGGCGGCCTACACCTCTTTGCTCAGAGATCAAGACACGCGGCAGGCGGAGCCTCAGGCGATGTATGACCGTGCCATGACGCTGGGCGTCAGACTGGGCGAAGCGACGGCATGGTTCCAGCCCGAGATCCTCCAGCGGCCCGACAGCCAGCTTCTCGACTGGTGCAGGACGAATCCGAAGCTGAAAGTCTACACACACTACCTCGAGAACCTTCTGCGTCAGAAGGCGCACGTGCTCAGCACACGCGAAGAGGAGCTGATGGCAATGACCGGGAAACTGGCGGCGACGCCGCGCGAGACCTTTTCGATGCTCGCCGACGCCGATATGAAATTCCCGACCATCAAGGATGAGAAGGGCGACGACGTCCAACTGAGCGAGGGCCGTTACGCTTTCTTCATGCGGTCGCCGGATCGCGCGCTGCGCGAGCGCGCATTCAAGAAAACGCTCGAGGCTTACCTTGCCTACAAGAACACCTTCGCGACGACGCTTGCCGGCTCCGTGCAGGGGGACGTTTTCGAAGCACGCGCCCGGCATTACGGCAGCGCGCTGGAGGCGGCGCTTGCGCCCGACAACCTGCCCGTGAGCGTCTATGAAAACCTGATCTCTACCATCCATCAGAACCTGCCCTCGTTGCACCGCTATATGGACATCCGGCGGAGAAAGCTCGGCATCGAAAAGGTGCACCTGTACGACACTTTTGTCCCCCTCATCGACGGGGAGGCTCCACGCATCAGCTTCGACGATTCGGTAAAGATGATCACCACAGGCTTGGCGCCGCTGGGACGGGAATATCTCGAGCCCATGAACAAAGCGTTTCAGAGCCGCTGGATCGATGTCTACGAAACCCAGGGGAAACGAAGCGGGGCCTACAGCGAGGGGGTCTATGCCTCGCACCCCTACATCCTGATGAACTACAACGACACGTACGACGCGATGTTCACCACGGCCCACGAGATGGGGCACTCGATGCACAGCTGGTTCTCGCAGCACAATCAGCCTCCCGTATATGGCGACTACCCGATCTTCCTGGCCGAGGTGGCCTCCACCAGCAACGAGATCATTCTCGGCGATTACCTCCGCAAGCACGCACGAAGCGACGAGGAGCGCCTCTTCCTGGTGAACTCGCTGCTGGAGAGTATCCGAGGGACTGTCATCAACCAGACGATGTGGGCGGAGTACGAGAAGCTAATCCACGAACAGGCGGAGAAGGGTGCCCCGCTTACCTATGGAACCATGAGCGACACGTACCGGCAGCTGGTGGTGAAGTACTTCGGCCCGGCATTCGAATACGACGAGGAGGTAAACGGCTACTGGCTGCGCATCCCGCACTTCTACCGCGGATTTTACGTCTACAAATACGCCACCAGTTATAGCGCCTCGGTGGCCCTGTCCAAAGGTGTGCTGAGCGGGGACCCCCACGCTCTCTCCGCTTACATCGGGTTCCTGAAGGCGGGCAGCAGCGATTACCCGATTGGGATCCTCAAGCAGGCCGGCGTGGATATGAGCACACCCAAGCCGATCCAGGACACAATGGACCTGTTCTCTCAACTGCTCGACGAACTGGAAAAGCTGCTCAAGCTGCATTAGTCCGGCCTGCTTCGCTCACGGACCGGACACACCTGCGGCACCGACGGCACCTATCTGTGTCACCGCGGCGGGTCAGAGAAGCTGTGAAAAATACGCAGAGCGTCACCGTACTCGCATCATCCCTGTGCCGCACCTTTGGCGCTCCGTCTTCAGGTCACCCCCCCCCCCCCCGCGCGTGAGCGCGCGGTACATGCAGGAAAAAGGATGGAGGCCTGAAGGGTCGGCACAATCGATCCGAACGATTCACACCACCAGTGACCCGCCGCACGCGACCTTCCAGCGTCTCGAAAATTGGTAATTCCGGGTCAGACCCCGATTATGGAATTTCGATGGGGGTGCCGGTGCGGGCAAGTAGAAGGCAGGCGCTGCTGACGCGAATGCCCAGCGACATCAAGGCATTCCGGTATTCGCAGATCTGGTCCCGGTACCTGGCTGCCAGGACGGTAATGTCCTCCGGGACCAGGTCGGTCTTGTAATCCACAAGCACCCAGCCTCCATCCTCCTCGAATAGCAGATCGATTTTCCGCTCTTCCACCACTGCCGGGGCAGCGGCCCGTCGCAGCAGAGGCAGTTCCCGGAGGATTCTCTTACCGCACGCCCTCGCAGTCCGGGCGCGCCCGATCAGCCCGGAGGTCAGGGTCGCTTCGATCATGGCAGCCAGTTGCCGTGCGCCGGCACCATCGAGGCTGTGGCGGACGGCCAATGGCCCTGCCAACCGCACCGCCTCCTCCACCGGACAGTCGAAGTCAAGTTCCTCCATGACCGAGTGAAACGCTATGCCGAGCCGGACGGCTCTGCTTCCGGGCATCGCGGCATCCAGCCTGCCGTCATCCGTCTCGTCGCGGGCCTCCTCCTGTTCCAGTCGAACCGCCCGCCCTTCTTCCTCGACTGCGGCTCCAAGGCGCACCGCCTGCTCCAGTTCATCGCATTCCTTGCGGTAGACGCGTGCCCACTCCGGCGCCTTGCGATGCACGGGTTCCTTGCGGCCAGGCCCTTCCCGATCGAGGGCCGTGCCGTCGATAAACCGGACGATGCCCTTTTCCTCCAGCGTCTTGTCCCGGAGCACCTCAGAAAGCGGACCGAGGCGTGTCTTCGCCAGGTCGACCTTTCCGGTCTTTCCGCCCGCCGTGTGCGCGGCAATGACGAGGTGGTCGCGCGCCCGCGTGAGCGCCACATAGAGCAGGCGGATCAGTTCGGCATCCTCGCGCTTTGTGCATTCTTCTTTCAGGCGTTTCCAGCCCGGGCTGCAGATGCTCCTCCCCTCGCAGGTGATCCTCAATCCAAAAGCCTTGGAGCCATGCGGATCGGAAAGATACGACTCGCTCCGCGCGCGCTTCTCTATCCCCAGCCCTGCGGCGATCAGGATGCGGAAATCGAGGCCCTTTGCCTTGTGGATCGACATAATCCGGACCGCATCGCTGCGCTCCTCCATCAGCCGGCTCTCCTGCTCGGCGAATGCCTCCTCATCCATGGCCTGGAGCAGTTCGACGACCTTCGAGAAGGTCCTTCCCTGCTGCAAAGAGCGAAGAGTCCGGGTCAACTTGGCAAGGTTCGCCAGGGACTGGAGCCCGTGCGACGCCAGCACCTCCTTCGCCCCTGTCTGTTCGAAAAGCAGTTCGAGCGTCTCGGAAGAGCTGCGCGAATGCCGCCCTGCATGCAGTTCGCGCAAAACCCTGTATGGGTAGCAGAGCGGTGAGGACTCGGGCACTGCAGCTCGATAATCAAGCGGCAGACCGTCCATTCGTGCCCGGAGCAGGTCTTCATCGGAAAGGCCGAAGAATATCGAGCGAAGAGCGCCATAAAGGGCCACGGAGTCGTGCGGATTGCCGACCGCCAGCAGAACGGTGATGGCGGAGGAGACTTCGCTGCGCGCGTAATAGTATTTGCCCCCTTCCAGGACGAAAGGGATCCCCGCCTCCGACAGGGCGTCTTCGAGGATGTTCGCTCTGGTCAGCACAGGGAGCAGAACAGCGATGTCACCATAGGCCGGCACGCCTGACTTCCCGACGCGGGGGCTCTCGACGGGCCAGTCACGGCTGCCGCGGATCTGCTCGATGAGCCTCACAATGCGGAATGCCTCGATGCTGACGAAGCCGCTTCCCAATCCCCTGATGGCACCGTCGTCGTCTCTTTCGGTCAGGATGTGAACGGCCGGACCTTGAGCCAACGCACGACGATGCCCGGCACCGCCGAATGCGAGATAGTCGGACTGATACTCTCCCTGCTCCGGGGCCTTCATCACGTCCTGGAAAGCGCTGTCCACAAATCGAAGGATGGACGGGACCGAGCGGTAGTTCCTGGTCAGCTCGAGCACCTGCAGTTGCCGACGGTTTTCACCGGCTTCCTTCACTACGCTGTTGTAGGTCTCGATATCCGCGCCCCGGAAACGATAGATCGATTGCTTGGGATCGCCGACAATGAACAGCCGCCCCGGCCCGGGCTGGAGCCGGGAAGGGTCAACGGCGATGCTGTCCGGCGACGAGAGAAGCAGGACCAGGTCCAGCTGAACAGCGTCCGTATCCTGGAACTCGTCGACCAGGAGAGCCTTGAAGCGGCTGTGAAATTCGCGCCTCACGGACGGGTGGTTGACAAGCAGATCTCGCGCCCCATACAGCAGATCGTCAAAATCGAGGAGTCCTTCCTCGCGCTTGCGACCTTCCCATTCAGGCAGGAAGCGCTGGATCAGCCATTGAACCAGGTCGTGCAAACGCACCTGCAACGGCCAGGCATCTTTCAGTTCCTTGAATTCCTTGGCCCGGGCAAGAAATTCGCGCACGCGGTCCCTCGACTCGATTCCGCCCTCCCAGTTGGACTTCACGCCGCAGCCTCCGCCAAGGGAAGGTTCAGCATCAGATCCGGGGTCCGTCAGCCACTGGATGGCCTCGGTCAGCTTCGTCGCGAGCTTGTCCCGGGGATTCAGTATCAGAAGCTTCAGCTGGACTCCCTCCGCCCGCAGGCTCTCCTCCGTTCGAGACATCGCCTCAATGGAAAGCGGCGGCTCGAGGTTCAATCGAGGGATGTCATGCTGGTGCTTACGCAGGGTCGCTGCCAGTTGGCCGACGGTGTCCAGTGAAACCCCCGAGCGCAGTGCGCGCTCGAGCGGCGGGTGTCGTTCATCAATCGCTCTCTTCAACCACGGTTCCCAAACCTCGCGAAAAAAAAGATCGCTCTGGGACTCATCCAAGGTGGTAAAGCGGGGATCCAGGTTTCCCTCAAACGGACGCTCCTTGAGGAGCGATGTCGCAAAGGCGTGAAACGTGGAGATGGACGCGCCATCGAGGTCCCGAAGCGCGGCCCGGGCGCGAACCGCCGTGCCGGCACGTCGCGCAAACGCCTCGAACTTCTGCCGGAGGCGGATCTTCATCTCGCCGGCTGCTTTCTCAGTGAACGTGATGGCGGCGATTTCCGACATCTTCAGCGGTTCTCCGCCCGGCCCTCCCTGCAGCACCAGGCGCAGGATCCGCTTGACGAGCGTGCTTGTTTTGCCGGTTCCGGCAGAGGCTTCGACGACAAAAGAGGTCTCGGTCTCCCTGGTCGCCCTTCTGCGATGCAGGTTGTCGCCTGTCATCCTTCGTCCTCGACTGCGGCGTCGATCTCCCGGATGCGGCCGAACCGGAGCACGTGGGGATCTGCAACCTTTCTCTCCTCCCTGTGCTGACGGTCCTTACCGCAGATACGGAGATAGTCGCAGCGATTGCACTGCCAGGCGCCGTGCAGAAGGCCGCTGGTCCGCGCAAAGAAGACGCCCCCCTCGATTCCATCCCCCACTATCTCGAGCACCGCCGGGAGCCTGCGGCATGCTTCCTCCAACTCAGGCGCGCCGAAGGAGCGTTGCACGATCCGGCCGTCTGCAGGCTGAAGGTGCAGAAATTCCCCTTCGACACTCTCGAGTTTCTCAAAACCGGCAATGCCCGACAGGGCACCGCGATAGACAGGCAGCTGTATCCGCTCACCGGCCAGAAGGGCAGTCCCCTTCCTCATTGCATCCGGCAACCTGCCGATCTTGTAATCGACGACTCGCGCGTGCATCGCGTCCGCCGAAACGTCAACGCGATCGATGAAACCGCGCAGCTCGAAGCGGTGCCTGCCGGCTTCGATAACAAGTCCAGGGGTGACGTCGCGCTTATTGAAAGGGCCGAAGGGCAGCTCCGCCGCGGCGGGGATCAACCCATCGCCTGATCGCGATTGCTCATATTGCAGCCATTTTCCCAGGAGCGAGAGCAGCCGGTCGCGCTCGATCTCCCAAAGAAGGTCCGGAATGCCTGCCGGACGTGCCTTTTCGAGCGTGCGGGTCGCGGTCTCGAGCAACACTGCAAGTGTGTGCTCGTGGCCTTCGCCCGCGAATCCGTTTCCAGTCATACCCTTGACGAAGCTCTCGAGCACCCGGTGCATCGCATCCCCTCGTTCCAGAGGCCCCAGCGCCTCGGCGGCTCCGGGCTCCTCCCACAACGCAAGTTGCATGACCCTGCGCTGGTAGAACCGATACGGACACGTGGCGTACTCTTCGATCCTGCCTGACGAGTAAGGTCCCGCGGCCGGTCCGAATTCTGCATGGATGTAATCAAGCAGCGCGCGGTCGGATATGAGTCCGTCGTACCCGGTAAGTCGAGCCTGCCGGCGCATGCGGTCGTACGCCAGCGGCCGTCTGAAAAGTTCCGGTTCCTCCTTCGCCAGGACCTGGAGCACTTCCTGCACCCGGTCGGGAGTGCTCCGGATCAACCGCAGCCTGATTTCGGTCCGGTCCACCGCCGCGAGCCCCGGCTTTGGCGCCGGCTCTTCGAGACTCACCGAACGGTAGCAGCGAATCGTTTCTTCGTTGAGATCGCGGAGCGCAACCGGGCGACCGGCCAACACGGAAGCCGCCCGGATGAAAAAGTCAGACGGGATGCGTTCCCGGTCGGAGCTTTCATCAAGCCTGGAGGTGAGAAGAACCAGGCGCCTTTCCGCGGAGCGGACAGTCATATCGAAGAGCAACCGCTCCTCGTCCACGCGCAACCTGCGCAGCGGGACGCGATCGCCCGATCCTATCTGTGCGCGCTCTTCGTCAAGAATCAACGGGTCCTGGCGCAGCCTGGCCGGGAACCTCGCCTCTTCGAGGTCCGGGACGAGCACCAGTGGAAAGCGCAGACCGCGGGCCGCGCTGACCGACAGCAAATTCACCCCGCTCCTCAGAAACCTCCCTGCAGGACTGGCGAGCGTCCGGATGCCCTCGGCAACTGCGTTGAAAAGGCGGCCGCGCGGGACGAGTGGGCCGGCACCGGCGTAGAGGTCTACCTCACCGAGACCGGCGACCTGGTCCAGGATCTGCGTGAATGTCGTCCACTCCGGCGATCCTTCAAAAAGCGGGGCGAGCCTCTCCTCCAGGAAGCGGGACCACTCGGGCCAAGACGCTTCAGTGGGCCAGCCTGATGCAGCATGCCTGACCCTTCCCCAGGCTGCGCGAAGCGCGCGCGCTGACTCGAGTTTCTTCTGCAACACCGACAGCGGCCGGCATGGCTCCTCGTTCTCCCCGGATGACCGCGCCGCGGCGTGCGCCAGGTCCCGCTCCAGCTCCGCGACCAGGCCGAAAGTGGCTTTGTCCCAGGAATCCAGCCCCGCCAGGAAGCGGGCGTCGTTGGTCAGAGCCCGCCACTCGGGAACCTCCCACAGGTCGGGTGCCTTGCCCGTCAGAGAAGCAGCGATGAGCTCCATTGCTCCCAGAATCGAACTCCGGGCGAAGTCTTCGGACTCCAGCTTCGCAACGGCCAGGACAGCTTTGCTCAGCGGACGCTCCTCGAATGGCATGCCGCCGTGAATATAATAAGGAATGCCGCGAAGACGCAGCGTCTCGACGATAACCGGCAAGTCATCGTCGGGATGCCGGAGGACGACAGCCGCGTCACTGAATCGTCCGATCGTCCCGTCTGCGAACGCCCGGATGAGTTCGCGCGCTATCTCCACTGCGACACGAGAATCCCCCGGGGCCGAAACCAGACATACGGAACCATCCCCCTCCGCCCTCGCGCCCGCGCCGGCGCCGGTAAACGTCGGGGTTCCGAATCCGCAATCCTCGCGAGACAGACGGGAAAGGTCAGTATTCTGAGCCGGGGCCTCAGCGCGGAGGGGCGCGACTCCGAGTTCATGCGCGCGCGCATTCAGGAAGCGGGATGCGAAAGCAGAGACGCCCTCATTTATGAAAGGGATGTAATAGGTCAACTCCAGGTGGTCCTTCAACCTGGAGAGGAGGTCGGCCTGCTGACCTGTGACGTCATAAATCCCGTAAATCAGCATGCGGTCGCTGTTCAACATGGCAGCCGCCTGCGGGGTGTTGCCCAGAGCATCGTTGAAATCGTCGTCTATTTCTCTGAAGCTCCCGGTCTTCTCGCGAAAGCGGCGGAACAGCGACGCCACCCCTTCGAGGTGCACTCGCCGGTCCGGCGCGGTCGCGCGCGAGGAGAGCAACGACTGTTCGAACATACCAGGGCCAACTCCCGCATCGCGCAGGTCACGGAAGGTACTGAGCACCGCGTCGCGGAACCCGGCATAGCCGGCTACGCTTCGGAACACCGCAGGCACTCCCGAAACGAGGACTCCCTCCAGGATCAGCGACGCCCCCAGGCGGGGCAGGCGGGGCTTCGCTTCGGCGGGCGCGAACGGCCTGCCGAGGCGCAACACTAGATCCAGGAACGTGTGGAAGCGGAGGTTGGCTGCCCCCGAGCCCGTCGCCGCGATGCGGCCTTTGAGATGTGAGGCCAGGACATTGGACCCCACCAGTACATTGACGCAAGCGAGGGGATCTCCGCGCTGCAGTCCCCGGACATCTTCCACAAACATGGATTCCAGGGCGGCGAAAGGGCCGGTGAGGACACGGTGGGCCATCGCGCAATAGTTTGCACTATTGAACCCGCACATGAAAGCGGTAGAAGCCGGTGGGTACATGGATCGGCTGAATCCCTGAGGCCCAGAGTCGGTTCTGCTGTGATTCAGACGGTGACGGCAACCCTGAAGGGGTTGAGCAGTGATCCTATGAGGAGGGGGGCTCACTGCCGCTTCCCACTGTCTCAGCCACAGAGCCCGGGCAAGTGCTCTCGGACATCCGTCGGGGTTTGTGCTACATTTTCATGGTTTTGCCTGTCGGTTTCATGCAGTCAAACGGAGCGGTTATGCCATTGAGTCGTCGATTTTCAGTACTTGCCCTGATCCTGGTGTCCTCACTTGCGGGCGTTGCCTCCGCCCCCCTGCCCGAGTTCGACCCGCAAAGCTACCTCAGGCATGTGAAATACCTCAGCAGCGATGCCCTGGAGGGCCGCGGTGACGGTACGCCCGGGTTGGAGAAGGCGGCCGAGTACATCGCCGCCCGATTCAAAGACTCCGGTCTCCAGCCTGCAGGAGACGCAGGGACCTATTTTCAGAGCTTCCAGGCCCCGGTCGGAAGTCAGCTGGGGAGCGACAGCAAGCTGACGTTCAAGATCGGGCAGGAGACGATTGATGCCCGGCCCAATCTCGACTTCGTTCCTTTCGCCGCAGCGGACAGGGAAAAGGCGCACGTCAGCGGTCCGCTTGTTTTTGTGGGATACGGGATTGCGGCCGAGGAATACAATTACGACGATTACAGGGACTTCGATGTCACCGACAAAGTCGTCCTGCTGTTCACGCACGAGCCCAGGGAGAACGACCCGACCAGTCCGTTCGAAGGCACTGAACTGACGATGCACGGGCATGATCGCACCAAGACCATGAACGCCAAGTACCGGAGCGCACGTGCGGTGCTGATCGTCGAGGACCCTGTCAACCACGACAGCGGGCAGGAAAACCTGACTGATCGGGCGCTCGCAGGGCAGGTGGAGGAACTGGGCATCGACGCGATACGCATCAGCCGTTCGCTCGCGCAACGACTATTGAACACGCAGCAGAGGGATCTGCTCGAGATCCAGAAACAGATCGACGGGAAAATGGCCCCCCGGAGTTTCGCGTTCACCGGCGTGGAAGCCGACGTTTATGTCGACGCCACGAGGGTTCTGAAGACGGTGCGCAACGTGGTCGGCCTCCTGCCGGGCACCGATCCTGCCGGCGCCGAAGAAACGGTGGTCATCGGAGCGCATTACGACCACCTGGGCAAGGGCGGCCGAAGCTCGATGGACTCGAAATCAATCGGGGAAATCCATAACGGGGCGGATGACAACGCCAGCGGTGTGGCCGGGGTCCTGGAGCTTGCGGCGGCCTTCGCAGGAGATCCCGGGCCGCGCAAACGCGGCTACCTGTTCATCGCCTTTGCCGCCGAGGAGATTGGCCTGAACGGTTCGGCTTATTGGGCTTCGCACCCGACGAGACCGATGGACAAGGTGATCGCCATGCTGAACATGGACATGATCGGGCGCGTGCGCGACAACCAGATTATCCTCGGGGGGATTGGAACCTCACCCGCCTTCCCTGCCCTGGTCGAGGCTGCGGCAAAGGCCGAGGGACTGGAACTCAAATCAACCAAGAGTGGATACGGGGCCAGCGATCACACATCCTTCTACGTCAAGAACGTGCCCGTCCTGTTTTTCTTTTCGGGCCTTCATTCGGATTATCACCGTCCCACGGACGACTGGGACCGCATCAACGCCTCCGGCGCGACCAAGGTGCTGGCCATGGTCTATGACATCGCAGCGCGCCTGGACGCCTGGGACGGACGGCCACAATTCACCAAGGTGGATGAACCCATGACGACCGGGAACGTGAAGGGAGCCGGCGGGGGATACGGCACATACTTCGGTTCGATCCCGGACATGACCGCAGATGTCAAGGGAGTCCGTTTTGCCGATATCCGCCCGAACAGCCCGGCAGCCAAGGCAGGGCTGCAGGCAGGAGACGTAATGACCCGGTTCGCGGGCAAAGAGGTGGCGAACCTTCAGGACTTCAGCTTCCTGCTCCGCAGCCACAAGCCGGGAGAAACCGTAGAAGTCACCGTCATGCGGAACGACCAGCCGATGACGGTGCAGGTCAAGCTGGACGTGCGCCGCTGAACGCCAGGCACGGCGTTTCAACTAGATCGGGAGGTGGACACATGATCATGGTTCCGAAGCTGACATTGAACGACGCCAGGCTTGTGCTGGAGGGAGCCGAGGCAAGAGCAAGAACAATCGGGGTGGACATGGACGTTGCCGTCGTCGATGACGGCGGGCACCTGCTGGCGTTCGTACGAATGGACAACGCGAGGGTGACCAGCATCGATGTAGCCATCAGCAAGGCATTCACCGCCGCTTGCGCACGCAGGGCGACGCATGAATATGCAGCAGTAGCCGGTGCCGGCGGCCCCGCGTTCGGAATCCATGTTTCAAACCAGGGACGCTTCATGATCGTCGGCGGCGGATTGCCGATCTTCATCAACGGCGTCATCGCCGGCGGGGTAGGCTGCAGTTCGGGCTCCCCTGAGCAGGATCGTGAGGTGGCGCAGGCCGGGATCGACCGCCTGCTGCAGGCCATCATCGGCAGTTCCGCGACAAGGGTTTAGACGGCATGACCCCGGTCTGGCGCCCTTGCGTGGGCTGTGAAGGATCGGAGTCGCAAACTTGAGGATACTGCATGCCGGTAACTTGTGATGTTGTAGTCGCAGGACACATCTGTCTCGACATCATTCCGACGATCTTCCAGGAGCGCATCGAATTCACCCCGAACAGCCTGGTCGAAGTCGGGCACGCAGTCCTCAGCACGGGTGGCGCCGTCTCCAACACCGGCCTCGCGCTGCACAAGCTTGGTATCGCAACGCGGCTCATGGGGAAGGTGGGAGAGGATTCCTTCGGAGCGGTCGTTCGCGGGATTGTTGCCAGGCATGATCGAAGCCTCGCTGAAGGGATGAACGTCGCGGGAGGCGAAGCGACCTCCTACACCGTCATCATCAGTTCCTCCGGCCAGGACCGCATGTTCCTGCACTGCCCCGGCTGTAACAACACCTTCGGGGCCGACGACATCGATTACGCGATGTTGCAGGAGACCGGGTTATTCCACTTCGGTTACCCTCCGGTGATGAGGCGCATGATCGAAAATGACGGCCGGGAACTGGTCGAGATTTTTCGCCGCGCAAAGGAAACCGGCATAACCACGTCGCTCGACATGTGCATGCCGGACCCCAAGGGATTCTCCGGCAGCGTTGACTGGCCGAAGATACTCCGCTCGGTGCTTCCGTTCGTCGATATCTACCTGCCCAGCCTGGACGAGACTCTCTTCATGCTCGGCCCGCGAGGCGGGCCGGAACCGGCCAGCCTCCCCGCCGATCCCGGCGTGCCGGACTTTCTGTACGATGTCAGCACGACGCTGCTGGCCATGGGGCCCTCGGTTGTCGGCCTGAAGCTCGGCGCAACAGGGCTCTACCTGCACACCGGCTCTTCGGGCGCATTGCGGCGCATGGGGCGCGCCCGCCCCGGGGACTTCCAGTCCTGGGAGCACCGCGAGATATGGTCGCCGTGTTTCCGCGTAGACGTCGTCGGAACGACCGGGTCCGGCGATGCCACCATTGCCGGCTTTCTGGCTGCCTGCCTGAGAGGACAGGTTCCCGAGGATTGCGTGACGCTCGCATGCGCCGTGGGAGCGTGTAACGTTGAGGCGGCAGACGCACTCAGCGGCCTGCTGACATGGGATCAGACGCTGGAGCGAATGAGCGCCGGTTGGCCTCGCGCGGACCTGGCGCTCCCGCGTGAAGACTGGCGCCGGTGCCCGCGCACGGGCATCCTTCGGGGCCCGCACGATCGCGGGCCAGATTGAGCGACCGTTTGACAAACTGTGAGGGCACGGACACATGGCTCGAGTATTGACGTACATGGCACACCCGGACGACGCAGAGATCCTGGTGGGTGGAATCCTCCTGCGGTTGAAATCGGTGGGATGGGAAGTCGGGATCGCAACCATGACCGCCGGTGACTGCGGATCCGAGAGTCTCTCGCGAGAAGAGATCTCCCGCACCCGGCTGGCCGAGGCGGAGGCTGCCGCGGGATTCCTGGGCGGTCGCTATGCCTGTACCGGTTTGAACGATGTCGAAGTGATGTTCAACGCGGAGAACGTTCGCAGGGTGGTGGAGCTGATGCGCACGTTCGCCCCGGACGTTGTGATCACGCACTCGCCCGTAGACTACATGGCGGATCACGAAGAGGCCTCGCGGCTGGTCCGGGCCTCGGCTTTCGCGGTGGCGATGCCTTTGTATCAGACCGGCAGTCGGACGCCCGCGCCGCCGGCTCCCTCCACGCCGGCGCTTTACTACGCCGATGCAGTTGAGGGTGTCGATCATTTCGGCAGGAGGATCGTCCCGGAATGGTACGTTGACATCTCCGATGTCATGGACTCCAAGCGGACGATGCTCAGTTACCACCGGTCGCAACGCCAGTGGCTCCAGAGCCACCACGGCATCGACGAGTATCTCAACCGCATGGCTTCCTGGGGCGAAGTAACGGGGCGTGAGTGCGGGGTGCTCTATGCCGAAGGCCTCCGGCAGCACCTCGGGCACGGCTACCCGCATGAGCCGGTGCTCCAGGCCTCCCTGAAAGCGTTCTTGCGCCAGAAGGTTTGAGCGGCAACCTTGTCACTGCGCCTGGAGTGACGCACCTGCGATCGGTATCGGAATCGGGGTCGCAACCGGTTCCGGAATTCGGGCCCTCGATGACCCTGCGTTCCAGGGGTCGGGGCGGACTCCCGGTCGACACCGATTTCGATACCGATTCCGAACCCGCATGTTTGACTCTTCAGCTCGAGGTCCTGGATTCAGTCCGCGTCCTGTTTCGCTTCTTTTCCCTCCTCCTTCTTCAAGGCGAGATTCCTGTAATTCACGGCCGCATTGAACAGCAGCATGTAACTCCCGCTTGACGCGGGCCACCTGGATGTTCGACTCATGAAACCCCCGTCCGATACGAATCGCCCGTGGGTACATTCTAAGTCCTGATTACTGATCGCGCGGGTGTATGTTTCGCGGTCTGTGGCTTCTGAGACATACGCGGGCCCAGGGCATCTAAGGTTATGAGCTGCGGCTTCCTCCTCATGCCTGACGGCTCGTCGGAGAATGATAGAATGATGCATGTCGCGTCAGGAGGTCAGTTATGAAACTCGGATCATGGATCATGGCGGTCGTGCTCGCTGTCTCCGTGCCGGCTTCAATTGCGCTCGGTGATCAGTTGATCATGAAAGACGGCAAGGAGTACTCGGGCAAACTGGTGCGGGCCGACGCGAACGTGGTTGAATTCCGCATCCAGGGCAAGGTGGAGAGCTTCAACATCAGCGACGTTGCGCAAATCGTTTTCAAGACGCCGGAGATCGTCAGCCCGCCGACGGGCCGCAGTGTAGCGACACCGACGACTGCGTCCATACCGCGCGTTTCCTCGTCCAGGAATCCTCCGGCCGAGCGTGAGCTTCAGTCGTCCCCGCCGCAGGCTGCCCAGGGAACCGGCACGCTTCCCACGGTCACACTTCCTGCCGGGACTCCGATCACCATTCGTATGGCTGAGGATGTCGACACCGACCGCAATCAGGCCGGGGATGTCTTCAACGCGACTCTGGCCGAACCTCTGACGCTCGGCGACCAGGTGATCGCACCAGCCGGCTCGGAAGTCAAAGGCGATGTTGCCTACGCACGAGATTCGGGCACGTTCACCGGCCAGTCCGAGTTGATCCTCGAGCTGAATGAACTCCGGGTGGGGAATCGTACATACCAGCTGCGGACTTCTGACTATTCCGAGACAGGGCCTTCAAGAGGAAAGCGGACGGCAGCAACCGTCGGCGGCGCGGCCGCGGTCGGCGCGGTCATCGGAGGGATTATCGGCGGAGGGAAAGGAGCCGCGATCGGAGCCGGCACGGGTGCGGGGGTTGGCGCCGGCGTGCAGGTACTCACCAGGGGACAGAGGATCAAAGTCCCGACCGAAACGATGCTCACCTTCAAGCTGCAATCGCCGCTTACGATAGAAGTGCCCTGACGCGAGCGCAGGATTACCAGCTGGAATTCGGTGCTACTTTGGATGCAGCGCGGGCCCGAGCCGCCGCGGACACGGCGCGCTTCGGCAAAGCGCGCCCATTCCCTCCTGCGAACGATGACGTGGTCAGCAGATTCGGTCCGCGCCGCCGGCGCGGAGACTGCACAGGTCCGCGAAACACCCAACCTGAGCCCTTTCGGAATGCTATTGATCTTGCCGGTGGTCGCGGCGACTGGTATATATCCAGAGCCAAGCCCATAGTACATGTTGAAAGCTATCATCTTCGATTTCAACGGAATCATCCTGAACGACGAACCGCTGCACTTCCGCGCGATGCAGGAAGCGGTCGCCCGCCTGGGAGTGCATGTGACGGAGCAGGAGTATTGGGACAGGTATCTGCCGCTGGACGACTGGAGCTGCCTCGCATCGATCTGCAGAGACCACTCCCGTCCGCTGACAAAGGAAGAGCAGGAAGAGGCGCTCTCGCATAAGTTACGGGCGTATCAGCGTCTTCTGCAGGACGACTACCCGTTGTTCCCCGGTGTCGCACGGTTTATAGCTTGTGCTGCGTCCGTCTACCCGCTGGCAGTAGCCACCGGAGCCCGCCGCGAGGAAGTAACCGGCACCCTGGCTGCCACCGGGCTGGAGCGGTACTTCAAAGTCGTGGTTTCCGCGCAGGATTTCACGAAGGGCAAACCTCATCCGGAAAGCTTCCTGCTTGCCCTCCAACGATTGAACGAGCGCCTTGACGGCCGTGACCGGCCGATCACACCTGCAGAGTGCCTCGTCGTCGAGGACTCCGTCCACGGTGTGAGGGGGGCGCTCAGCGCCGGGATGGTTTGCCTCGCGGTTACCAACACCTACTCACGAGACAGGCTCACCGCAGCGAACCGTGTGGTCGGCTCTCTGGCCGAAGTGGAAATCGGGAGCCTGCCAAGTCTCTTCGGGGAAGTTTCTTGATCACCGACGTCTTGCGCGCCAGGAAAATCTTCTCACAGATTGCATCCCTGGAGGAGAACCTGTTCCCGCTCGACCGTGCCGCACTGGCGATTCCCCTCGAGGACTACCCTGCCGTCAATATCGACGTCTGCCTGCGCGAACTCGACCGGCTTGCCGCGAGCGCGGATGTCCTGGCGGGCAACAACCGCGATCCGCTCAATCTCCTGGAGTGCCTGAACGAAGCCATCTTCGTCCAGGAGGGGCTGCACGGAAATACCGAGGATTATTACGATCCGCGCAACAGTTTTCTCAACGAGGTCCTGGAGCGAAAGCTGGGCATACCGATCTCCCTCTCTGTCATCTTCATGGAGGTGGCCCGGCGCATCAATCTGCCCATCCAGGGTGTCGGCCTCCCAGGTCATTTCATTGTCAAATACGAGGATCGGGACCGCAGGCTGCTCGTGGACCCATTCAATCAGGGCCGTTTTCTCACTGAGGACCAGTGTCAGGAGCTTTTGGACCGTGTCTACGGCGGAAGCGTGACCGTCCAGCCCGCTTTCTTCCAGCCAATGGAGAAGAAAGCGATCATCAGCCGCATGCTGTTCAACCTCAAGGGCATCTACTATCAGAGAGAGGACTACTATCGAGCGCTCTGCATCGTGGAGCGGATCCTCCTGTTGAATCCCGGCATTCCCTCTGAAATACGCGATCGCGGGCTGCTTTACATGCACACGAGCCTGTTCGCGGAAGCGCTCGCGGACCTCGAGCATTATCTCTCGGCTGCTGCAGCACCGTCCGACGACGCCTTTGTCAGGGGGCACATACGCCTCCTGCGCGGGATCGTAAGCTGCGAAAACTAGTGCGGTACGCCACGGCGTCGCGAGCATCGGGCTCGAATTCCGGGCCAACCGCCTCCCTCCTCCGGCCCTTTCCGGGAAAGGCTTTCTCAGGGGAAGTTTCTTTGCCACACTTATAGAGGATGCGGATGGGCGCATCATCGTCGGGACTGCGGAGATGCGCGCCATCCGGCGTCCGGGAGAGGCAGCCATGACACAGTCGGTATACATAGCGACATACCACCAGTCGAGGTTCGGGAAGCTGATGGGCATGACAATACCCGAGATTGTCAGCAATGCCGTGGAGCACACCTGTCGTGAGATACAGATCGAACCGTCCGCGATCGATGTCGCATCCATCGGCGCCACGTGCAACGTTTCGCTCAACGAACAGGGACTCCTCTCCGGCCTTGTCGCAGGTGTTCCCGGGATGGCAGGCAAGCCAATCGAGTGCGTCGAGAACGCGTGCGCTTCGGGTGGCCAGGCGATCCTGTCGGTGATCTACAAGCTTCTCCTCGGCCAGGGGGATGTCGGCATCGCAATCGGATACGAAAAGATGCGCGATGCCGAAGGCAGGATGGACGGCAAGTCAATCGGGAGGGCCCTCGGCTACTTCTCGCATCCGGAGGAAAGGCCTGGCAAGGTGTACGTGTTCCCGCACCTTTTCGCGGAGATAATGGATGCATACATGAAGGAGCATCATGTCGGCGAACGTGAACTTGCCCGGATCTCCGTTATCGAGTACGCCAATGCGCAGCACAATCCGTATGCCCAGATGAAGGGAGTCCGCCTGACGCTCGACCAGGCCGAGCGCATTGAAGGCATTAACCGATATATAGTGGACGGCCTGCCGCTGAAAACCTACGACTGCTCCCAGATCAGTGATGGCTATGCCGCCCTCATCCTGGTGACCGAGAAGGGTCGCGCCAGGCTCGGGGTCCGCAGAGAGGATTGCGTGCAGATCTCCGGCTATGCTCAGGCCACCGATCCCTTGATGAAGCGCGGCCGCGACGTTCTGCGGCCTGCCGGCGCCTACGCTGCCATGAACCGGGCCTACTCGATGGCGGGAGTCGATCCGTCCGCGGTTGGAGTGGCTGAGATACACGACTGCTTCACCGTCATGGGAGCAATCGGAACCGAGGTCCTGGGGAAGGCTGATTACGGCAAGGGGACTCGCTACTGGATGGATGGCAAGGCGAACTCCGATGGCGAGTGCGGCATCAACACGTCGGGAGGGCTTATCGCCAAGGGACACCCGATCGGCGCCACGGGGATCGCGATGCTCGGCTGGTGCTATTGGCAACTGCTCGGCAAGGTGCCGGCACCGCTCCAGGTTGCCAACCCGCGCGTCGCCGCCACGTTCAATATCGGCGGTCCGATATGTGCCTCCGTCTGCACCGTGCTGAAGCGAGCGGAATGATGTGCGTCCGCGCCGGCAGCGCGCCCGCTTCGGTCTCAGTCGCGGCTCCCGAGGAACTGAAGCGCCGCCAGACGCAGCCCAATGGCGACCATCATCGCGGTCAGAAAGTAGGCCACGGGAGTGAACATGCCCGTACTCAAAGCGAGTATCTCGTACCAGACCAGCCGCCAGCCCGCGTCCAGGAAGCGCGAGGACCAACCCATCAAGGCAAACCAGGGCACGCCGGCAGAAACCACCAAGGCAGCCTTCAGCAATCGGGATTTCACCGAACGGCCCCTGTCTGTCAGCACCCAGAGCCAGGCCGGCAGGGCAAGAAAAGCGACCGCCCAATAGGAGTTGTAGCAGATTCCCAGAGTTGCGGTCGCCATCAAGACCGTCAGAGTCAGCGATCGTGACACGAGGAAACTCGGGGCCGGCAGTTTTCGCGAGAGGAATCTCACGCCGAAGAAACACGCAGTGACGGCAACGACCAGAACAACTCCCAATCCCGTGACAACAACCCAAGGCGGGCTTTCGAGTATGGGATCCCTGGGACCGGGAGGGTAGCCGCTGAACACGGGAATGCGCCCCGTGCGCGTCACGACGACGATGCCATAGTAGACCGGCGCGAAGGGCAGGAGCGTGCCGCCGAGGACGAGCAATTCCCGCGTGACCCGCGCGAGATTCAGTTGAGCGCGACTGTTGCGCCACAGGAAGCAGATGCCCAACACCAGGGGAACGAAGGTCAGGAGATGAAGTGCCGTCACCACCGGCACCGGAAGGTATCGACCGGCGGTCACGCGGAACGGTGCCGACATATCGCGTCCGACGGGAGCCGGCATATCCAGGGAGCGCACGATCCTTTCCGCGGCGCGACCATACTTTTCGAAGCTCGTGACCTTCAACTTGTCGATTGTGTCTTCCGCGGAGTGATAAATCCTCTCTTCGAGCGGCCGGTCGATGGAACCGCTCCCAAGGTTGATGGCCGGTATCCCGTTACGGAGCGGCGGCCCCTGGTCTGTGAGCGGGATAAGGAGAGCCCTTTCGAGATGCTCCCGAATGCCGGCAGGTTCCAGGACTGGCAGCCTCTCCCGTGCTGCCGCTTTCCTGGCAAGGTCGCGCAGCCACGACGGCGAGTATCCGCGCTCGAGTCCTACCACTTCAAGCCTCAGATCGGCCAGTTCAGCAGGAGCGATGCAGTCGAGAGAAAGAACCGCGGCGATCCGGTCGCGATCCGGGCAGGTCTCCGCCAGGTCCCTGGCGCCCAGCATTCCCCACTCCTCGCCGTCACTGGCGACCAGGAGCAGACTGTGCCTCGGGGGGTCTATCGAAAAGACCCGCCCCAGTTCCACGAGAACGCCGATCCCCGATCCGTCGTCCATCGCCCCCTGGACGGTCGGCCTCGCGGTATCATAGTGCGCCATGATGACCAGGACTTCCGGCAGCCGGCCGCGCCTGGATGCAAGTACATTCCTTCCAACCTCGGTACGATTCGCGATTGTCGCATCGAAATGAGAGTAGTTGATTTCGTAACCGAGCGGCTGCAGCCGGGAGCGGAAGAATGCCGTCGACTGACGAGCCTCCAGGCTGCCCAGGACCCGGCGAGGATGCCTGGTCACGAACTCCCGGGTTGCATCGAAGGCCCTCTGCGCATCGAAGAGTGACGCGGATTCCGGCAGGGCGGGATCCGAGGTGCGGTCACCCAACAGGGGGGAGAGCAGCCAAACCAGCACAACGGCCGCGGCGCTCGCCATTACAATCTTCACCTGCGTACGGTTCATTGTACCGAGTCTAGCACATTTCGGCAGTCGACTCAGGCGGCGCCCGTGATGAAGATGTCTGCCTCTGCGGCAAATCGCCTAGTTGTCGTCCCGGAGGTAGATTATGCCGGGTGCGCGGAGCATCTGGCGGTACTCTTCCGGCGAGATGTCGTCCTTCAGCGTGACGCTGAAAGGCTCTCCGAAAAACAGCTTCCGGTTGATCCCGTCGATCGTGCCGTGCACACGGAGGTATGTCCTGGCCTGTATCTTGTCGACGACGACGGCCAGTTGTCTGTCGTTGGCCGTTACCATCCTTACTTCCGGCAGCTTCGACACACGCGCTGCGAATCGCCGCGTCAATCTCGACGTCCTGTTCTTCAGGTGGCGATAGAGCCACAGTGCCGCGATGATGACCGGGAGGGCAGGCCAGAAACCTCCCACTTTGAGATAGATCCACACGAGCCCGCCGATCAGCAGCAATCCGGCAGCAACTGCGATCCCAATCAACAGGGGTTTCCGCGGCGACCCGAGGGAGAGCAGGCGGCTGCGCACGTTCTCCACCAGGGGCACGGGCCTCGTGAACCCCGAGTCGACCTCCCTCCTCAGTTTCTTGAGGTCCTCGACCAGGTCCCTGGTGCTGGGATACCTGTCTTCCGGCCGCTTGCGCAGGCAGCGTGAAATGATGCGATGCAGGTCGGGCGGGATATTCGGCCGCAACGACGTAACAGGCCGGGTCTCCTCGAACGCGATGGCGTGCATCGTGTCCAGTGCGCTGTCACCGGCGAACGGGAGCATGCCGGTCACCATTTCGTAGAGCGTCACGCCGAATGAGAAGAGGTCGCTCCGGAAGTCCACCGGTTTGCCCCGAGCCTGCTCGGGGCTCATGTAGGCCAGCGTGCCGATCACAGCGCCGGCGCGGGTCTGTGCCATCGTCGCCAGTTGGGAGATCCTGTCCTCGCCGCCTTGCGGCCGCGCGTCGTCATCGCTGCGCAGCGGGTCCAGCTTGGCCAGCCCGAAGTCGAGCACCTTCGCGTGACCATCCCGCGTCAGCATGATGTTCTCGGACTTTATGTCCCGATGGACAATTCCCGACTCGTGGGCGCGCGCGAGCCCTTCGGCTGCCTGGATGGCGATGTCGAGTGCTCCCAGCAGATCCAGCTCCCGCCGTTCGATGAGCCGGCGCACCGTGTCGCCGTCGATCAGTTCCATCGCGATGAAGGTGACTCCATCGGCCTCGTCTACGTCGTAGACCTGCGCCACAGCCGGGTGCGTGATAGCCGCTGCCGCGCGCGCTTCCCCGACGAAGCGCCTTCTTCGATCGGGGTCACCCGTCACGTCCTGGGGCAGAACCTTCAGCGCCACGTGCCGCTGAAGCCGCGTGTCCCATGCCTTGTAGACGGTTCCCATGCCCCCTTTTCCGAGGAGGTCTTCAATGACGTATTGCTTGAGTTGTCGTCCGATCATCGGTCCCAGCCACAACGATCCGCCACCGGCGGCAGCGGATCCAGCACTCTGGATACCACATTTCTCCGGCAAGGTCAGCAGGCTTTACCGTCGGGATTCGAAGAAACCGCGGAGCAGTCCGCCGCATTCATCCGCGAGCACTCCGGATGTCACGGCGATCTGGTGGTTGAGTTGCGGGACGTCCGCCATCTGAAAAACAGACAGGACCGCTCCGGCTTTCGGATCTGCGGCGCCGAAGACGATCTCGTCGACGCGCGCATGAATCATGGCGCCGACGCACATCAGGCACGGCTCAATCGTCACAACCAGGACGGACCCGGGCAGGCGATAGTTGCGCATGCTGTGGGCCGCGTGGCGCAACGCGAGAATCTCGGCATGGGCGGTCGGATCGTGCGTTCTGATGCTGTGGTTGTGGCCGCGGCCGACGATCTTCTCATTAATCAGGAGGATCGCGCCGACCGGGATCTCTCCCTCTGTTTCGGCACGCTGCGCCTCTTCGAGGGCCTCCCGCATCCATCGCTCGGCTGACGCCCGCTCCATAATAGTGCCGGCTCCCCGGACGAGCTGTCCCGCAAGGTTCGTTTCAACCTATCACAGCGCCCTGGGGGAGTAAAGTCCGCCCCCTGCAAAACCGGATTTTTCCGTGTGTCGGGCTACGAGTTTCAGTATCCTACTTCCGGGCCCGGTTCCATCGGGCCCGGAGGGACGATTCATGCAACTCGAGATAGAATGCGAAGGCAAAATCAAATGCGGTTCTCTGCCTTGGGAGGTCAGCGAACGGCTGGCGCAGCTTTCGGGCAACTGGCTCGAATTCTCACCCGAGGAAGAAGCGATTGTGGTGCGTCACGTGCAGCCCGTCGGGTGTCCGGCCATGTCGGGCGTACCCTGCGAGCTGATTTCCATCCTCGATACCATCCCGTCGGACCATCGGGAGAAGATGCCAGGCGGCACACTCTACGTCCGGGACAAGAAGGGCCAGGTTCTCCGTCTGCTCGTGAGGGGAGGCGAGCTCCTCATCCAGTGGCCGCATCTCGACTACAGGCATTCGCAGCCTGAGGCTCCGGACATCTTGATGGACAGCATAAATCCGCGCGAGGCGCGAGTCTGCGGCTGGGCACGGTTTGCCGGTTCTCCGGAGCGCGCGAAGGAACTCGCAGCCTTCGTCGACCGTTTCGAAGGGCTCTACCCGGAAGGGGACATGCCGTCCGAATGCGAACAGAATCTGGTTTCGGTACATTTCCGGGACGTGAACGTGGGTCCCCGGGAATTGGTGTACAAGCTGGAGACTCTGGCAGAGACGCGCGATTCTCTCGAGGCCGAACTTGACGTCAGTTCATTCGCACCCGGCGCACTGGACCGTAGTTTCCGGATCAGGATTGAAAAGGGGAGAATCCACGCCTTGCGTCCCTCCCTCTGGAGGTAGCTGACGACGATGATCGACTATTTTCTGACCGATGAGCAGAAAGAAATCCGCCGCCTTGCCAGGGAAATCGCGCAGAAGGAAATCGCGCCCGTCGCAGCGCATTACGATCGGACCGGCGAATTCCCGTGGCCGATCGTCAAGGTCATGGCCGAGACCGACCTGTTCCGGGTCTTCGTGGACAGCGCCTACGAAGGCATGGCGGGAGACACTCCCATCTTCAACATGGTTTTCGTCACCGAAGAGCTGTCCCGTGCCTGCGGGGGGATCGCTCTCTCGTTCGCCGGTTCGGCGCTCGGCGCGATGCCGATCATCCTGAGCGGAAGCGAGGAGCAAAAGCGCAGGTTCCTCCCGGACATCGCCGCGGGTCGTCGCCTGGCGGCCTTCGCGCTGACCGAGCCTCAGGCCGGGTCCGATGCCGGGGCGATCTCGACCACCGCCCGCCGCGACGGCGACTGCTACGTGCTCAACGGAACAAAGCAATGGATCACCAACGGCGGTGAGGCGGAAATCTACTCCGTCTTCGTATTGACCAACCCTGAAAAGGGCCCGCGGGGCGCTTCCTGCATCGTGGTCGAGAAGGGGACGCCGGGATTCGAGTTCGGCAAGAAGGAAGACAAGCTGGGAATCCGCGCGTCGGCGACACGTGAATTGAGCTTTCAAGATTGCCGCGTTCCCGTGGAAAATCGCCTGGGGCGCGAAGGAACCGGCTTTATCACCGCGCTGAAGGTTTTTGACGCGTCGCGTCCGGGAGTCGCCGCCCAGGCGGTAGGTATCGCGCAAGGCGCGCTGGATCTTGCAGTCGACTACTCCTGCTCACGCAGGCAATTCGGCTCGCCTGTCTCGTCTTTCCAGGGCCTGCGTTTCACGCTCGCCGATATGGCGACCAAGGTCGAAGCCGCCCGGGCGCTGACATATGCGGTAGCACGTCATATTGACGCCGGCCCTGCCGCGCGGCCGACGATGTATTCTGCCATGGCCAAGTGCTTCGCTTCGGATGTGGCCGTGCAGGTAACCACCGACGCCGTGCAGATTTTTGGCGGTTACGGATACATGCGCGACTATCCCATCGAAAAGTATATGCGAGACGCCAAGATCACTCAGATCTACGAAGGGACGAACCAAATCCAGCGCGACGAAATCAGCAAGGTGCTGATCGGAGAATTCCATGCGCGCGGTGGACAGGAAGCCGGAACATAGTGGAAAGGGTGTGAGTAACCGACTACGCGCGCAATTCGTGGTTTCGGCCTGCCATGCAAAGCCGAGCGAACCAAAGACGCCATCGGGGTCGGGATCGGAATCGGGATCGATATCGGTATCAAGCGGGCGTTAGTCCGGCCTCGGGGCGCGTCGGCTGAGCCTGATTTCGAATGCCGATACCGGTTGCGACGCCGATCCCGATCCCGACATCGCCGACTTGGAGAAAACCCCATGCGCACAGGCATGACGGTGCTCTGCTTCCTCCTCCTGGCCCCTGCCCTGCCGGCTCAGACTTCGTGGTTTCCCTTCACGCTCCCCTGGGACGACGCATCACGAACCGCCATCGACGCCTCAAACCTTCTGATCGACTATCCGGGCCAGGATCCTGCCGCCGTCGTAGATTCGAGAGGACATCTCCGGGCCGGCAGCGACGGTCATTTCTATTTTGAGAAGACCGGCAAACGCGCCCGGTTCTGGGGAGTCAACTTCACCTTCAATGCGGACTTCCCGCCCTGCCCCGAACGGCCGCCCACTGCCGGAGAGTTCCAGGACGACCGCGTCTCAGACAAGATCGCGCAGCGGCTGGCGAAGCTGGGCGTCAACGTCGTCAGGTTCCATCACATGGACTTCTACGCCAGCCCGGACGGCATCTGGGACCCGAAGTATTACCCGAATGACACGCAGCACCTTGGCGATGCGGCGCTTCAGCGACTCGACTACCTCATTTATCAGCTCCGCCGAAACGGGATCTATGCAAACCTTAATCTCAAGGTCGCGCGGCATTTCGGCCCCGGCGACGGGCTGCAGGACACGCAACTCTTCGGCGATTCCATATCGTTCTTTCAGGGCGTCTCGCATTTCGACGCGCGCATGGTCGAGCTTCAGAAGGACTACGCACGGAAGCTGCTGACGCACCGGAACCCGTATACGGGCCTCACCTATGCCGAGGATCCCGGGGTGGCGTTCATCGAAATCGCAAACGAGGACTCTCTCTTCGGCAACCTCCTCAACGACGGGGGGCTCAATTATCTGCCCGGCGTGAACGGCACCCTTCCCGAACATTACAGCTCGGAGCTCGACGCGCTCTGGAACGACTGGCTCCGTAACAAGTACGGCTCGCGCCAGGCGCTGGAGACAGCCTGGAAGAGCCAGGGGCCGGCAGTGGACCCGACAGACATGATGCGCAACGGCGGCTTCGAAAGCGGCATGAACGACTGGTCGGTCTATCCGATCGGCAGCGCAACCGTGTCGGCGCAGGTGGAGCAGGGCGCGGGCCCGGATGGGAGCGCGCGCCCTGCGCGTTGAAGTCAGGTCCGACGGGACAAGCTGGCACGTGCAGTGTGTCCAGAACGGACACGCAATCGAAGCTGGAAAATCCTACGAGGTCCGCTTCTACGCCAGGGCCTCGAGCCCGGGGGAGATCACGATCGATGTCATGAAGGGCGTCGATCCCTGGAGCAATTACGGACTGAGCGAGACCGTCCAGCTCATGACCACCTGGCAACAATACAGCGGGTATTTCCGTGCCGGCGAGACTGATCCGTCGACGGTTCGCCCGACGTTTGAGCTCGGCGCAAGCAGCAACACCATCTGGATCGACAAGGTCGAATTCCGCCAGTCGGGACCGCTCGAACTGGAAGCCGGCGAGTCCTTCGAGGCCGGCACGGTCGTCCGGCCGTACCGTTCGGAGCTTGGCCGCTACACCGACGCCAGGATTTATGATCTGTTCCGCTTCTATGCCGGAGTCGACGAGCAATACTTCTCCGGGATGCGCAGCTTTGTAAAGGACACACTCGGCGCCCGGGCGATGGTAACCGGCACCGCTCCCTGGTGGGGCTTCCTCGGCGACACCGCGGTCCAGTCAAAAATGGACTACGTCGACGGCCATTACTACTGGGACCATCCGTGGTGGCCGACCGGGCAGGAGTGGGCGCCGACGGGCTGGCAGATTTCCAATACGCCCTGGGTGAACCAGCTGCCTGATTTCAGCGGTCTCGCGTCCCAGGCGGTCGAGGGAAAACCCTTCACCGTGAGCGAGTTCAATCACGTGTTCCCGAACCGCTACGCGCTCGAGGGACCGCTGCTGGCGGCCGCGATCGCAAACCTGCAGGACTGGGACGCCGTCTACCTTTTTGACTACGCAAGCAGCACGAAGGATTTTGCGCGCACGTCGACGGGATCGTTCTTCGACCTAGCCGGAAACCCCGTGAAGCTTGCCCAGATGCCCGTCTGTTCGAGGATCTTCCTCGGGCGGCAGAGCACCGTTGCTGCAGACGATGTCGGGATCGAACTGAATCCGGACGAACTCGCTGCAGGATACGCCGCAGGGAAAGTGAATGCGGGCCAGTTCCTCGAATCAAAGGGCCTCGACCGGCGCACGTATCTTCAGTCGCGGCTGCGCATCAGCAAATTCGACCGCCCGGAGGCGGCTCCTTTGGATCACACGCTGGCGCCCGGCAGCGTTGCGGCCAGCAACGGCGAGTTCGTGTGGAACAGCGATGATCCGCAGGCGGCCTACGTGCTGATCAACGGGCCGGCAGTCCAGGGGGCCGTGGGCTTCATCAAGGGCCGGACCATGAACTTCGGAGAGTGGGAATTCACGGCCGGCGGTTCCAGCCCGGATCACATGGCTGTGCTGCTGCAGTCCGATGACCGTGTCCCTCTTCGAGAAACGACCCGGATGATTCTCTCGATTTGGACGGAGCACCGGAACACCGGGATGGTGTGGAACGCCGATCAGACCTCCATTGACGACCGCTGGGGCGGCGACCCGCCGATCATCCGGCCAGCCGGCGTGGATCTCAAGCTGCGCCTCAGCTCAGCGCGCACCATTCGGCTTTACCCTCTGGACGAGCGTGGCAACCGCAGGAACTCATTGCAGGGAGATGGCACCGGAAGCGTACTGCACTTTCGGATTGATACGGCACGCGATCGCGCTGTCTGGTATGAGTTGGAGATCAACACAGCCGCAGACCAGGCCGACTTCGCTGTGGAGCCACCGGCACCATTCCAGCTCTACACGGATGGCTCAGGAGCAGATCTGAAACTCGGGTGGCTTCGTATGACGAATGCAGGGAGTGCTGCCCTCAGGCCTACCACGCTGCTGGAGTACCGATCGCGCGGGGTCCTGACCTCGGTCGTCCGCCTGCCTGCGTCCAGCCCGACGCTGCGTTCCATCGCGCCGGTCATTCGCGACGGCGCGGTCGACACGGCCGTGGCGGTCCTCAACCAGGAAGCTGGAGAAAACGTCGTTGCCCTCAGGCTCCTGGACACGACAGGTGTGCCGCAGGGCGAAGCCGTCCAGGTGCCTCTCGCCGCCGGCGAAACAAAGGCTTTCTTCGTTCGGGAGAAATTCGACATCCCGGGCGACTTCGAAGGCTCGCTCGAGGTGAGTGCACCCGTCCCCTTTCATTCCCTCACCCTGAGAAGCATCGTGAATGCAGCGGGCGATTTCGCAATGACGCCCTATCCCCTCGAGACATCCTCGGGCGGCCCTCTCTATTTCGCCCACTTGACCGCGGATGGTTCGTATTCGAGCGATATCCTGCTCTGGAACTCGCAAGCCCAGGCAGTCGCGGCCAGGATCTCGTTTTATGCTCCTGACGGAAAAGCTGTGGCTCCGGCTGGTGTTCAGCCGGAAGTCGACGTCAGGCTGTCGCCCGGAGAACTCAGGCGTGTCACCCTTCCCCGGACCGCGTCACCATTCTTCGGGTATGCCCGTGTCACACTGACCTCCGGCACCTCCCTGCCTTCGATGACTGCGGTGATCACCCGCTGGGAAAACGGCGCCCCGGCATCCGAGGTGGGGATCCCTGCCACTCCGGTCCTGACCGGTGATCTCATTGTACTGGCCGAGCGTCCCGATCAACGCACGGGTCTGGCGCTGCTGAACCCCGGGCCGGCTCCTGTCGCGGTGGACCTTGAGATCCTGGGATCGGCTGCCGCTACGGGCAAGGCGACGGTCAACCTCGCCGGCGGCGAGAAACGCGCGTTCTTCCTGTTCGAGGTATTCGACAATCTGCCCGCATTTCTGACGGGGAGCCTGAGTATCCGTGCCGGCGGCGATGTTGCCGCACTCGCACTCGCCGGGATAACCAATGAGCGCGGCGATTTCCTTATGGTGTCACTGACGGGGGAGCCCGGAATCCCACCGCTGGCTCCGGGGGGTGAGGCCATCTGCCCTCGCTATGCAACAGGCGGCGGCTACCGGACGGTCGTGTTTATGAGCCCGCAGACGCTGAGCGCACCAGCAGGATCGGGCCTGATCCGGTTTCTGGACGCGACCGGGTCCGCACAGCCGCTTCTCTTCAGGTAGCTGCCAGGTCTTCGAAATCCGGGTTCATGCGTCGTTACAGGACGAAAACAGGCAGGATGGCCCGGACTTGTCCTCCGCCAGTATCCATGCCATCCTGCCCGTCGCCGGTTGGCTTCATCCCGACTGAGTTCAGTAAGGCACTATCTTCTGTTGTGCGAGCTGGCCGGCCGCATACTGGGCGGTCGCGGAGATCTCCGAAGCAAAATCGTCCTTGATGACAAACAGGGCGGCCGTCAGGATTCCTGCAACCTGAGCCTGGCTGACCTTGACTCCGATGAGGTCCGCCAACTGCGCCACAAAGGCGGAGATTTGCTGCATCACTTCATTTGGGGAGCCCGTACAGAGAGTTCCATAATAGGCCATTATCGCCCCGAAGCCGAACTCGCCCTCGGTCAGGATGGTGGCAGCCGCGGGCTGGTTCAGCTGAATGGCCATCCGGTTGGATGCGGCAACCAGGCCTCCGGCGTAGGCCGTGGTCAGGACCTCGGAGAGGGTCCCGCGGCTGCCGACGGCAGCGGATGTGAGCAACTGCCCTGTCGCAGGATCCACGGAGGCAATGTATATGTCTCCGGCATACTCGATCGCCAGGTGGCAAAGCATGGCGCGCAATTCGGCATACTCGTCGCCGTCAAGATTGAGCTGCTCCCAGATACCGGCCTGCGCGAGCAATTGTTCCAGGACTGCCGCCTTCTGAATGACATATCCCTGCGTGTGGTCGGGGAGGAACTGGGACATCGTGTGCGCCGTGTAGTCCTCCTCGTTATGAGCAACAAAGCCGAACGCCGCAGCGCGCTCGGGGCCGAAGCCTGGGCCGCCCCTCGCCATTTTCCAGACTCTCAGGAAATCATCGTGGGTACGGTCCATCAGGTAGTTCATGTAGGGGGAAGTGAGCATATAGTTGGGAAAATCCGGCGCGGTGCTGCCATAGATCGCGTTGCCACGGAGGGGGGCTTCCTGGGCCACGATCTGGTTGGTGATATAGGCATGGGTAAGCGACCCCCAGGGGAAGGCTACCTGGGTAGCCATCAGGCAAGCGAGTATCATTACCGTGATAACAGCTGCTTTCCGTTTCATAGTGACCTCCAAGGGTAGGAGTGAACTGCACGTGACGGCTGTATCTTCGACGGATTCCAGCGGCCGATCCATGCACGCCCCGCTAACTGTTTCACAAATTCACATCTCCGGCTAACCGCAGGAAATATTGAGACATCGAGCCGGATTTCTCCTGTGCTGTGCTACAATCGCCGGCACCAGAGGTGGACATGCTCACTCACCCGAGGCCGGGACGCCCGGTGCGTTTCGGCGTTTTCGAGCTTGACCTGCGCGCGGGAGAGTTGCGAAGGTGCGGCGTCAAGTTGAAGCTGCAGGACAAGCCGTTCGCGCTGCTGTCGATACTGCTCGAGCGCCCGGGCGAAGTCGTCACGCGCGAAGAACTGCGTGAAAAACTCTGGCCGGCGGACACCTTCGTCGACTTCGATCACAGCCTGAGCATCGCCGTCCACAAGGTGCGGACCATACTCGGCGACAACGCCGACAATCCTCGTTTCATCGAGACGCTTGCGCGCCGGGGGTACCGTTTTGTCGCGCCCGTCCACAGCCGCACGCTCAACGGCGAAGCCCCGCGACGTATGATCGCGGTGCTGCCGTTTGTGAACCTGGGGGGCGACCCGCAGCAGGAGTATTTTGTCGATGGCATGACCGAGGAGATGATTACTCAGCTCGGGCGCCTGAATCCGCGCAGGCTCGGCGTGATAGCCCGTGCTTCGGCCATGGCCTACCGCCAGACGACTAAGTCCATCGCCGAAATCGGATATGAACTTGGCGTGGGGTACATCCTTGAGGGTAGCGCTCGCCGCGCGGGCGATCGCATCCGGATTACAGCGCAACTCGTCCAGGTTGAGGACCAAACGCACCTCTGGGCAGAGACGTACGATCGCAAGCTGGAGGACGTCTTCGATATCCAGACCGACGTTGCCGAGAGGATCGCCAGATCGCTGGCAGTCGAACTCCTGCCCGAGGCCCAGGCGCTCATCGCGCGGTCCGGCACCAGGAGTTCCGAGGCCTATGAGCTGTATCTGCACGGCCGCCACTACTCCAGCAAGCGCGGAGAGGACTTTTTTGCCAAAGCGCTCGAATTCTACGGCCGCGCCATCGAGAAGGACCCCCGCTATGCGCTGGCGTACAGCGGCATCGCCGACGCGTACAGCCTTATCGGGTACTACGGCGGCCTCCCGCCCAAGCAGGCGTACGGAAGTGCTATTGCCAACGCGCTGCTGGCGCTCGAAATCGACGACGAACTGGCCGAACCGCACACGTCGCTGGCTTTCCCGACGCTGGAGTACGAGTGGAACTGGCCCGCGGCGGAGAAGGAGCATCGCCGGGCGATCGAACTGAATCCCAATTGCGCCCTTGCCTGGGACTGGTACGGGCTGAACCTCATGCAGGTCGGTCGATTCAACGAGGCGCTTTCCGCCTTGAAACAGGCCTGCGAACTGGATCCCGTCTCGGTAGTCGCGCTCTCGCATCAGGGCTGGCTGCACTACTACAGCCGTCAGTATGACCGTGCCATCATCATACTGCGCCATGCTCTCGAGCTTGACCCCACATTCGGCCTGGCAAGCTGGTTCCTGGCCCAGTCCTACCTTCACGCAGGGGAAGTACACAATGCTGTCGAGGAACTCGAGAGAGGTATCCGTCTTTCCGGTGTTCACCCCGCAGTCCTCGCCTTGCAGAGCGTAGCCTACCGTGCCCTCGACCGCCAGGCAGACGCCACGGCGGTGTTGGACCAGCTACGAAGCCTGTCCTCCACGCGCCGTGTCGAGCCCTATTTCATGGCTTACGCATTTGCCCCCTGCGGAAACAACGACGCGACCTTCGCCTGGCTCGAACGGGCCTATGACGACAGGTCCGGGTGGCTATTATTCCTTCCTATCGACCCCGGCTTCGACGTGCTGCGCACCGACCCCCGCCTGATCGACCTGATGCAGCGCGTCAACCCCTTCCGCGTCAAGGACTAAGAAGGCGCCAGGTCTTCGAAATTCGGTTATTCCCCGCAGAGCCCTCACGACGTCAGGTCCGACAACCGAATTCCGAAGGCCTGGCACCTTGTGCGGGAGGTGCCTGACGTGCGACTATCTTCCGGAAGGATTGCAGTCGACGTGAGAATTCCGGGAATGACAGATGACCGCAAGTCGTCTCGCGGCCTGATCCTACGAAATACGATCCCCGACAGTAGGCGGGTCTCTGAGCCGGCACGGCAGTCCCACACGGTACGCCGCAGACGAGGCACGTGGAGACGAGCCGGAGTTGCCGCGCTGCTCCTTGGCACCCTCGCGGTATGGATGACCGAGCCGGCTTCTAAGATGGCGGCTCAATCGCGAAATGAACCATCTGCGAGCCTGCTCACCGCGCACACAGGCATCATCAACATCGACTATCCGCTCGACGGGTCGATTTTCCCGCCCGAGATCAAACCGCCGACTATCATCTGGCATGACTCTGCGGCGCAGGTTACCCACTGGAAGATCGAGGTCACCTTCGCCGACGGCTCCGCCGCCATCCAAGCCAGGTCCAGCGGCGAAGGCCTTCGTCTCGGGGAGATTGATGAGCGCTGCATCTCCACAACCAATGAGCTGCCTAGACTCACGCCTGAGCAGGCCTCCGCACATACATGGGTTCCCGATGCGACAACGTGGGAGGAGATCAAGAAGCGCTCCGTAAGAGGTCCCGCCTTTGTCTCCATCGCCGGCTTCGATTCGAGCAACGGGGGGCAGGCTTTGTCCCGCGGTCGCGTTGCGATTCATACCTCCGAGGACCCGGTCGCCGCACCCATCTTCTATCGCGACGTTCCGCTGATGCCGTCGGAAACCGAGAAGGGCATCATCAAGCCCCTGCCGACCGCGGCTATCAAACTGATTTACTGGCGGATGCTCAGCATCGGTGATGAGCAAAGCCGGATCGTTCTCAAGGACATGCCTACCTGTGCCAACTGCCACTCCTTCTCGCTCGATGGCACGACAATGGGAATGGACCTGGACGGGCCGCAGAACGACAAGGGGCTCTACGCCATAGTGCCGGTGCGGCCGCGCGTCACCATTGATACGGGCGACATGGTCTCCTGGAATCCCACCCAGGACGCGCAGGTTGGGCTCAACCGCGTTGGTTTCATGTCGCAGCTTTCCCCGGATGGGAAATATGTGATCACGACCGTCAACACGACGGACAGAGCTCCGCAAAACAATTACTACGTGGTCAACTTCAGGGACTATCGCTTTCTCCAGGTATTCTATCCGACGCGCGGCTTGCTGGCCTGGTATGACCGTCAGACGGGACAGCGGCACCCGCTGCCGGGCGCCGACGACCCGCGTTTCGTGCACACCGACGGAACCTGGAGCCCTGATGGAAAGAATCTTGTCTTCGCCAGAGCGGAGGCAAAAGAGCCCTACCCGCCCGACGGGAAGATGGCCGATTACGCGAATGATCCGAAAGAGGTACAGATTCAATACGACCTCTACCGCGTGCCGTTCAATGGCGGCCGGGGGGGCCAGGCCGAGCCCATTGCCGGCGCCTCTCAAAACGGCATGAGCAATACGTTCCCCAGAATCTCTCCGGATGGCCGCTGGATCGTCTTTGTCCAGTGTCGCAACGGGCAGTTGATGCGCCCGGACGGCCAACTCTACATCGTCCCGGCAGGCGGGGGGCAAGCACGACGAATGCGGTGCAACACATCCCTCATGAACTCCTGGCACAGCTTCTCGCCCAACGGACGATGGCTGGTTTTCGCCTCGAAGAGCAGGTCGCCCTACACCCAGATGTACCTCACTCATATCGATGAGGAGGGCAACGACAGCCCGGCAATTCTCATCGAGAACGCCACCGCGGCCAACCGCGCCGTCAACCTTCCCGAATTTGTGAACATACCGAGCGATGGTCTGGCCGAGATCCGGGTGCCCGCAGTGGAGATGTACGTCAAGTTCGACCATGCATCTGGACTGAGCGACAAGGGAGACTACGAGGCGGCACTCACCGAATGGAAACAACTCGCTGAGTCAAATCCGGACGATGCCCGAATTCGCAACAACCTGGGCGCTACCCTGGTCCGGACCGGCCGCTACCGGGAAGCGATTCCGCAGTACGAAAAGGCGCTGGAGTTGAACCCTCAATACCATGCCATCCAGAATAACCTGGGACTTGCTCTCATGGCAGTGGGGAGAACGGATGAGGCGATTCTGCGTTTTCGCAAGGGCCTGGAGTATCATCCCGAGTCGGCGGAACTCCACGACAACCTGGGAGTTGCCCTCGCCAGTGAAGGGCGCATAGAAGATGCGTGCTCGGAGTTCTTGAAGGCCCTGGAGATCAATCCCGGCCTTGCCGAATGTCACCAGCACCTTGGCGTCGCCCTCGCGACCAGCGGGCAGGTGGACAAGGCCCTGCCGCATTTTGAGAAGGCTGTTACAATCAATCCTCAACTTGCTGAGGCTCAGAAGGATCTCGGGCGTGCACTGGCCGTCACGGGGGACGAGGAACAAGCTATTACCCACTTTGAAAAAGCCCTTGCGCTGAATCCCCGGCTGGTCGAGGCCCATCTCTACCTGGGGATGGCTTTGTGTCATTCGCAGGCCCGTAACCGGGAAGCACTGGCGCATTGGCGCGAGGCGCTGCAAATCAATCCAAAATATGTGCCGGCCATGAACGAGGCGGCCTACGTGCTGGCAACGAGCCCCGACCCCGCCGACCGCGATGGCGCAGAAGCCGTGAAACTCGCCGAGCGGGCCGCGCAGTTGTCAGGCTACCGAAATGTTGAGTACCTGGACACCTTGGGTGCCGCTTACGCCGAATCCGGAAGATTCTCTGAGGCGATTGAGACTGTTCGGCGAGCTATCGAACTGGCCACGTCACTGAGGCAGACAGGCTATATCGAGGAGTTGCAGACCCGGATCAGGTTGTACGAGACAAAGACCCCCTATCGTGATGCAAGGGCGGAGGGTCCTTAGCCGGTCCGCCGGGCATAGCAGGAGCGAAACAGGTCGCTTGTTTATCCTACAGGCCTGTGATAGAGGTTACGATAACGAAAGCATGTCTAAGAGTCGGCGGATCATTCGGAGGCTCAGAGCGCTATCTCTAAATGGCGACGAGTCGACGCTATTCAAGACAGCAATCTTGAGCCGTCCCTACTTCCCGGCTCGTGGGGTCCCCTATTCCCTTCTCATTCATGCTGCTGTCTTTACAGTCCTGATCTTTCTCCGTGTCTCGCACGGCTCCGGCAAATTCATGCTTCCCGAGCCCCGGGCGGTAGTGATTGACGAACCCGAACAAAGGGTGGTGATGTACCTGCCACTGCTCGGAGGCGGGCACGAGGGGATGGGCAGTGAGGGCATGGGCCTTCCCGGAGGCGGACTGCCGGCGCGGCGCAAGGGACCCGCCGGGGCGTCGGCTCCCGGGAAGAAGGGCCTTAGTTACCCCGGGCCTCAGCGGATTCTCTCGGATTTTCTCAATCCGACCAACCGCAGCCAAACACTGCTTCAGCCGGCACTTGTGAAACCTCCTGTGTTGCCGCCACCCTTGTCGCTCCCGAACATCGTCCAGATGGCTGATGCGGGCCCCACGCCGAAAAAGAAACCCTACGTGCCGGTTGTCAGGCAGCCTGAGGTCATCAAGCCGTCTCAACCACCTGCACCTGCGCCACCTGCCGCCACGCTCGCAATGCCCGCTCCGGTCGACAACCTGAAGATGGTCGAGCCGGCCCGTATCCCTGAGACCGGTCCGTTGCCGGAGATAAAATATCCTGAGCCTACGCCGAGCCTGAAGCCGCCGGAGCAGGCCACGCCGGATCCCGCGCCCCAGGATGCGAAGGTTGTCGAACCGCCGGAGCCACCGCCGATGCCCCCGGAGCCGATCAGGATAGACCCGCCCGCGAAAGTGCTCGATGAGGCGGCAGAGCCGCCGAGGCGCGAGTTTTCACCACTGCCGACGCGCGGCAACGACATACATAACCTCCTGGCGCTGTCTCCGATGCCGACGGTGCGTCAGCAGCCGTTCGAGGTGCCCGTCGGCGAGGCACGGGGACGTTTCGCCATCTCCCCCGAGGCAAACCTTGCCACGAGCGAAACGGAGCCGGGGCCGCAATTCGAGAGCTCCTCTTCGACAACCGGGATCGGTACTCATACGGCAGCCGCAGCAGGGAATGGAGCCACGGGAGGCGGGGGCACTGCCGGCGCAGGCGCCGGGGCCGGGACTGGATCCGGGTCGGGCGGAGGTACAGGTTCAGGCATCGGTACCGGGCCTGGCTCCGGTCCGGGACCCGGCGTAGGTTCTGGCTCGGGCCCAGGCTCCGGTTCCGGGCCCGGCTCGATCGCGGGTTCCGGCTCAGGACGCGGTCCGGGTACGGGCTCCGGAACCGGATCCGGCACAGGCACGGGAACAGGGTCGGGTGCGGGTTCCGGCCCGGGCAAAGGCCCTTTTGCCGGAATCTCGATCATCGGTGGAGTCGGCGATACCGGAGCCTCAGCCAGCAAGCCCGTGCCTCGCACTCCGCCCAGTCGACCGTTGCAGAGCGCCTACGGCATCACGATTATCTCCACGGAGAACAGCGGAGGCGGACTCCCGCCCTACGGCGTGTTCGCACGTGAGCAGGTCTATACCGTCTATCTCGACATGAGACAGACCATAACCGACTCGACCCCCTCGTGGACGATCGAATTCGCTGTGCCCCAGGGAGCGCCCGGCCAGGCGGATACGCCTGCGGGCTCGACCCAGCAGGGCCTCGTGCTGCCCTTCCCGGTCGCCAAGGATCCGCCTGTTCTGCCCGCCGAAGTGGTTCGCAAGTACCTGCGGAGAATGCTTATCGTCTACGCGGTGGTCAACATCGAGGGCAAGTTGGAGCAGATCTCGGTGAAGGAGAGCCCCGATGTCCTGCTGAATGAACCCGTGGTCAGCGCCCTGGCAAATGGACTTTCCGGCCGGCCCGCCTCAACGGCGATCCGGTCCCGGCGAAGGTCCTTATTGGCATCCCGTTGTGGCTGCCCCAGTGAGGGCCTGCCCGGAGTAGTCGATTCCTCGATCACTCCTGTTGTCCCCTCCCCGCCGGCTCATACGAAAGAAATGTGCCATATCGGTCGACTTCCGACCGGGCGAGGATCTCAGGGCTCGGCGAGTACTCCGGGACGATTTCCTTGAGCTTGCTTACCAGCCCGTGGACGTTGTGCGCTTCCGTCAGCCGCGCCAGCTCTTCCAGCCAGGCCTGGACCTGCTCGAAGCTCACCGCGCCGCCGTCCAACACCCTGATCTTTTCGTGTGACGTCGGCTTGATGCCTTCTCCGTCGAGCTTCAGTTCCTCGAACAGCTTCTCTCCCGGCCTGAGTCCCGTGAAGACGATCTTCACATCGCGATCCGGCTCGAGGCCCGAAAGCGTCAGCAGGGTACGGGCGAGGTCCACGATCTTGACAGGTTCTCCCATATCAAGCACGAAGATCTCGCCCCCTTTCCCCATGGTGGATGCCTGCAGGACCAATTGCACGGCCTCCGGGATGGTCATGAAGTATCGCTTTGCCTCGGGATCGGTGATGGTGATCGGGCTGCGCGCGGCGATCTGCTGCTGGAAAACCGGCAGGACGCTCCCCCTGCTTCCGAGGACGTTGCCGAACCGGACCGAAACAAATCTCGTCTGCTGATGCTGGAGGCCGAGGATGAGAAGCTCTGCCACGCGTTTGGTCACGCCCATGACGTTGCTTGGATTGACCGCCTTATCTGAGGAAATCATCACGAAATCCCCGGTCTCATACTGCCGGGCCATCAGGGCGACATTGTAGGTCCCGAAGATGTTGTTCTTGACTGCCTGGAAGCAGTTCTGCTCCATCAAGGGAACGTGCTTGTAGGCAGCCGCATGAAAGACCGACTGGGGGCGGTGTTCCGCGAAAACTTCGCGCAATCGTTTGACGTCCAGAATGTCTCCGACCGCTGCGACACACTTGAGCGCAGGGAATTTTCGCACCAGCTCGAGTTCGATTTCGAAAAGATCACTCTCCCCCTGGTCGAAGAGCACCAGCTTCGACGGCCGGAAGTCGGCGATCTGCCTGGACAGTTCCGAGCCGATGGACCCGCCCGCGCCGGTAATCAGAACGGGCTTCCCCTGGAACGTAGTTCGTATACGCCCCAGATCGAGGCGCACTGGCGCGCGGGCCAGGAGATCCTCCACCCGCAAGTTGCGGACGGCGGTCGCGGAGGCGGCCCCGCGGATGATGTCTCCGATTGCCGGTAGCGTCTTGAAGGCCACCTTGCACTGCCGGCACTTCTCGATGATGGCCTGCATCTGCTTTGCCGGTCGCGGAGGGTATGGCGATGAGGATATGAGCAATATCGTTATCCTCTATCAGCCGGGGCAGTTCGTCGGTGCTTCCAAGCACCTTGATTCCCTCCACCCGCACTCCCTTTTTTGTCGGGTCATCGTCGACAAATCCCACCAGGTTGTATTCCAGTCGCTCGTTTCCGCGCAGCTCACGGGCTATTCCGCTGCCGGCCCGGCCTGCTCCCACGATCAGGGTGTTGGCGTGCGTCAGGTGCAGGCGGGCGCTCTCGTAATAGGCGCGTACGGCAAAGCGCGTCCCGCCGATCACAATAACCGTCAATATCGGATCCACTACGAAGATGGAACGCGGATAGTCAACGAGCCCGTGTACCCAGTATACGGCTCCAAAGACAAGCGGTGCGCTGACCGCCGCAGACTTGATGATGTCGAGCAGGTCACTCATCCCCACGTAGCGCCACCAACCCGAAAGCAGTCGAAAATAGTAGAACACGGGCAGTTTGACGAGCAGAACAAATGGGAGCGTTATCAGGAAAGCCCTTCGATAGGGATTGTTTAGATTGAAATCGAAACGAAGGAGAAAACTGAGGTAATACGATACTGCAAGCAGACAGAGTTGGAAGAGGACGATCACTGCCCTTCGATATCGAAGGAAAGCGAACGGGTATTTCCGCGTGCCGTACCGCTTGTCTCCGTTCGGACTCCCAGACCGCAACCAGCAGAGTGATTCCCAAGAACGGAAGGACGGCCACAGCGGCCATGTTCTTCGACAACAGCCACCGGCGACCAGATTTGTGCGACCAGTGCTCCGGCAACCGCCAGGAACACATATAGGATAGTGACGAAAAGGTGAGTGTGGCCGGCCGCCGTGAGCCTCTGATAGAGGTGAGACCTGTGCGCCGTCACGATGTTCTCGCCTCTGAACAGGCGCCTCACAAGCGTGTAACTGGTGTCGAACAGGAACGGCCAGAGAAGAAGAATCGCCCAAATCAGGGCTGCAGTCGGGCCGATTCCGACAGCACTCCGGGCAAACATCAGAGGCAGCACGGCCAAGGTGTATCCCAGAAAGGCACTTCCCACATCGCCCATGAATATCGCGCGCAGGCGGCCAGTTGTGACCCAGAAACCCAAGAGAGGTCGCAGCGATTAATGCACCCAGGATACCAACGGTGGGCTGACCATTGACCCACCCGATCACCGCCCAGCCAAGGCCCGCGACGACGGCCTGCCCCGCTGCGATGCCATCGATTCCGTCCATGAAGTTGTAGGCATTGGTCACGCCAACGATCCAGACGAAGGTGGCCAGGGCACCCGCCCAAGCCAGATGCAACGTCCCCAGATCCGGGACGGTCAACGTCCTCCAGTAACCAAATCCTGCTATGGCACACACCGCTCCCAGCGACTGCGCGGCAAACTTCAGGGAATTCGGCAGAGTGCGCAAGTCGTCCATCCAACTCGCCGCCGCAACTACCAGCGCACCAAGGGTGTAGAGCAGGAGTCCCGGCCACTGACTGCTCGGATCCGCGACAGCATGGAAGATCCAAATGCCGATCAGGGTGAGCCCGACGATGACGAGACCGCCGCCGCGCGGCACGGGCGATGCGTGAGAGCTGCGTTCGTTGGGGAGGTCAAGAATCCGCCGCCGTGTGGCCCAATGACGGAAACGCCCAACTCCGATGTAGGAGAGGATGCCTACTAGGAAAGAAATACCAACCGAGGACGTTATCATGTTGATGCTGGTGAATCCCTTCGCTCTAAGAGCCAAGTTCAGGCAATGATAACCCGAAAAGGTTACCCGTTCGTCCGGAAAAAGTGATGCAGGAATGGTGTGACTATGGACACCCTCCTGCTCACCTGTGTGGTAGCCAGGACGTCAACGCTGTCATGGAAGATGAAGTTGTCCTGCTGAAATAAAAAAGGCGCCCACTTGGAGCGCCACCAAAAATCGCAAGCCGCGGTCTGAGCCCTCTACCCTATCGCGTTTTTCGTCCAGCCCTCCTCTCATCCGGACGCACGGAGGGTCGCACGGCACAACGCCCGACCATGACACGATCGACGTTCTTGATCTCAAAACCGTTATACGGGTGACTCGTAACAAGTGAGATCTCCAGCAATGACAGCATGATCCACGGCATCGTCGATCACGCTCGACAAGTCCGCCGTATGGTGGAAATCACGCGGTTCTGGTCATCGGGGTGGAGGTTGGATCCGCTGGGAAGGCAAAGACCGTTCCGAAACAGCCGTTCCGAGACTTCTCCCGCCGAACACGAGACTTCCTCCGAACACAGGCTGCAGGTGTATCGGCTTCCAGACAGGACGGGCTTCGATGTTTTCGGCTTCGAGCGCCAGACGAACAACTTCACGGTCTGGCGCCGAAGATGGCGGGGTCAATTGTGAGGCATGTCAACCACCGGTTCGAGCGACCGTACGGCGCTTCGGGCATGAGCCTCAGGCCGGGGAGGTCCTGAAGGCCTCTCAGCGTAGCGTTCGAAAGTTCGCCTGCGGATTGCCACGCGCTCGGCCAGCGTCCTCAGCTGTCCCCGACCGATTGCCGCAAGGATGTTACTCAGCCTGTAGTTGTAACCGATGTGGGAGTGTTCGTAGTGAGGCGCAGGGTCCCGCGCCTGAGATGCCAGGAACCTTGCACGATCAACCAGTTCCTTTTCATGGGATACCAACATCCCGCCGCCGGAGGTCGTGATGATCTTATTGCCGTTGAAGGAAAAGACACCTAGTCGTCCGAATCCTCCTGCCGGCCTGCCTCTGTAGGTCGCCCCCAGGGCTTCCGCGGCATCCTCAACCACGGCACGCCGTAACGCTCGACAGGTCCTAGAATTGCTCCGTAATCGGCACACTGGCCGTACAGGTCGACGGCGATCACCGCCTTCGCTCTTCGTCCTGCGGCATCGCTGTGCTTCAATGCGTCTTCCAGCAGGTTTGGGTCGATCGTCCAGCGTTCCGTCGCAGTCGACAAAGACTGGAGTCGCCCGTTGTAGCAGATGGGGTTCGCCGACGCGCATGAACGTCAACGACGAACAGATCACCTCGTCTCCGGCGCCCACACCGAGAAGCTCCATCGCAAGGTGGAGAGCTGCCGTTCCTGAGAGAGCGCGACTGCATGCGGCACTTCGACAACGTCGCTGGAACTCTTCCTCGAAAGCATCCACATGCGGGCCGAGGGGCGCAATCCAGTTCGTCGCGAAAGCGTCCGCAACAAGCGTCTTGCTCATCGCCGAAAACATGGGGCGGAGACAGAAAGACTCGTTTCAAATGGGCTCCGTCAGCGCTCGCGCGTGACGGCCACCGCCGGGATTCAGCGGACACGGGGCGTGCGGGCATCCCCAATGCAATCACGCTGGGAAGGATATCTCTGGTCACTACGGCCCCAGCACCGATCACTGCCCAGTCGCCAACCGAACTCTGGGGCATTACCGTGGCCCGATGCCCACCAAGGCACCGCGCCGATCCGCACATCACCGCCAAGATGGACGCCGGGCGCGATGTGGGCGTAGTCGCCGATCCGGTTGTGGTGATCTACCGTGCACCCGGTATTGAGAATGGCATGCGCGCCGATCACGGTACCAGGGTTTATCACGACACCGCCGCAGATCATAGTCCCCGGGCCGATCGAAACATCGGGCGCGATCACGGCCCGGGGATGACAGGCAACGGCGAAACGCTCGCCTTGTGATGCCAACCGAGGCCAGCTGTTGGCGCGTGTAGTTGTCTCCCACGGCCACGATTACTGCGTCATGCGGCAAGCGGTCCGGTCGGCCAGGCAGCCCAGAACGGGAGGCCGAGGAAGCGTTGCCAGCAGTCGCCGGGTTGTCATCCAGATACCCTGCACGCTCAGATCCCCATCCCGGCGTCACCATGCGCAGCAGAATGTCGGCCACTACCTGCCCGTGGCCGCCTGCACCAAGAACCAACAGACGCATATCGACCTCAGAGCTCGCGGGGAGCCTCTCACTTCCGGCATCGGAGCCATGGAATTCTTCCATCGTGGCCTGCCCCGGCTCGGAGATACCCTCTCGCGAAAGGATCTTCCAGAGCGTCATCGCGACAATCTTCAGGTCGAGCCAAAAGGACAGATGATCGACATACCAAACGTCCAAGTCAAATTTCTGTTCCCAGGTGAGCGCATTGCGGCCGTTGACCTGGGCCAAGCCGGTGATGCCGGGCGGACTTCGTGCCGGCGGGCCTGTTCCGGTGAGTACAGCCCCAGGTACTGCATCAGGAGCGGCCGCGGCCCGACCAGGCTCATGTCGCCGCGCAGGACATTCCACAGTTCCGGCAGTTCGTCGAGGCTGGTGCCGCGGAGGAAGCGGCCGAAAGAGGTCAGGCGTCGGGCATCCGGCAGCGGGATACCGTTGGCGTCACTGGCGTCTCTCATCGTCCGGAACTTCAGCAGCGTGAACGGGCTGGCCGCGCAGGCCGGGCCGCTGCTGGCGGAAGAGGACCGGAGCTCCGAGAAGCATTCGCACCGAACGCTACCAGCCCGCGATCACGGGGAAGAGACCAGCAGTGCTGCGGCCGCCACTAGACATCCAAGTCCGCTTGCCCCAGCGGCGATACCGGTGTCCCATACCCGGGATTCTAGGCCGCCAGAACTGCCCGGCGGAACAGCGCCTCGAACTTATCCACGCCAGCAGAAAGGGAGAGGTACTTCAAGTAGTAGCGCTCGCCCACGTTCACCCATGGCGGCGAGTTCTTCGGGCGCACGGCTCGACAGCTCACAGACGGCGGCGGCGAGCGCGCCAGGATCCTCCGGACTCACGCACACGCCCGCACCGGCCTCTTGACCATGGCGGCAGCATCGCCGCGCACCGCCATCAGGATGGGCCGCCCCGCAGCCATGTATGCCTGGGTCTTGGATGGGATCGTGATCGAGAACAACGGGTCGTCACGCAGATGAACGAGCAAGACATCCGCAGCCGCCAGCAGCGGCCCTATCTCGGCAGCCGGCCTCACAGGTAGGAACCTCACGTTGTGCAGCGCCATCTCAGCGGCTTCCGCCTTGAGCGCTGCGGCATCGACGCCGCCACCAACCAAGACGAATTGGACTCTCGGTGCCTTTTGCGCTACCATCCTGGCCGCGTGGAGCACCGAAGACAGTGCCTGCGCGCGACCCATTGTCCCGGCGAACACGACATTGAACCGCCCCTCGAGTCCCGCTTCCTTCAGGATAGGTGCGTCGGACTGTACTTGCGTGATTGCAGCTCTCATTGCACCAGTTGTATATCACTTCGATTTTCTCCGCCGGCACCCCGCGCTCGACCAGAGACCTGCTTGAACCCCGGTGAGAGCACTGCTATCCCGGCCGCCGATCGATAGGCAAGACGGCACCACACGTTCACGGCGCCAAGAACACGCCTGCTTGCTACCATTCCGGTGGCTGCCAGGGTGTCCGGCCAGAGGTCCTGGATGTCGAGCACGAACGGCACTCTACGGATCGCCTTGAGCACTATGGCGGGGAACGCGATCGGTAGCGGGCGGATGATAGACGTAGGCTACGTCTGGCCGCTGGATCGAGAACGCCCCTACTGTGGCGGCAGTACAGCGCAAAGCTCACGTAGTTGGCCACGCGCCCGATCGCCGAGCTGTCATGGCTCGGATAGAGCGCGACGCGCGTGACGCGGAACCCCCTCCATCGACTCGCGCTGCCGGAGTTTGATGCTGTATCCGGGGTATAGCCGCCCACCCGGGTAGTTGGGAAACCCAGTCAGGACCTCGACCTCGTGGCCCCGTCGCTACGAGCGCCTTGGCGAAGGCGAGTCCCTTGAACGTCGGCTCCGGATCGAACCACTGGGTCAAGAACAGGATCTTCATGGAGATCTCGCGACAGAAGCCGCCCGATCCCCCGCGCTACTGCTCCCGCCACACTACCCGTCGGACGTAGTCCGTGTAGCTCAAGATGATCCGCACCACCTTTTCCGACACGTTCGGCACGTCGTAGTCCCGAACCAGCCGAAGCGCTCGCTCGGCCCCATTCGGCTGGCTGGCCAGGATCTCAAGGCCCTGCTGCACCCTGCTCCATTCCAGGCCCGTCATCATCACCGCCGCCTCTTCCATCCCCTCCGGCCGCTCATGGGCCTCGCGGATGTTTAGAGCGCGCAGGTTGAGAATCGACGCTTCCTCCGCAATCGTCCCGCTGTCGGAAAGCGTTGCCACCGCGTGGAGCTCGAGAGCCACGTAGTCGGTCAAACCGAACGGCTTGTGCAACTCGACGAGCGGATCCAATACCACGCCTTCGGCCTCCATGCGTAGCCGCGTGCGGGGGTGCGTCGTCACGATCACCCGCTTTCCAACGCCACTTGCGAGGTTGCTTCAGGACCGCGACCAGGCCGGCGAAGTTCCGCTCAGACTCGACATTTTCCTCCCTGTGGCAGCTCACGAGGAAGTAGCCGTCGGGCTCGAGTCCCAGCCGCGCCAGGACGTCCGACCGCTCGATCTTCGGCATCGCATGGTGAAGCACCTCGAACATCGGGCTGCCCGTCGTGATCACCCGGTCCGGAGGTAGCCCCTCGCGGAGTAGATAGTCCCGCGAAATCGCGCTATAGGGCATGTTGATGTCGGCGACGTGGTCGACGATGCGGCGATTGATCTCCTCCGGCACTCGCATGTCGAAACAGCGGTTGCCCGCTTCCATGTGGAAGACCGGGATTCGGCGCCGTTTGGCTGGGATCGCCGCGAGGCACGAATTGGTGTCGCCGAGGATCAGCACCGCCTCCGGCTTGACCTCACCCAACAGTCGGTCGACCGCGATGATCACCTGGCCGATCGTCTCAGCCGCCGTTCTGACCGGCCGCACCGAGGTAATGGTCAGGTGGGCGCAGCTCAAGATCGTCAAAGAACACCTGGTTCAGCTCGTAGTCATAGTTCTGCCCGGTGTGAACGAGGACGTGGTCGGTGTGCCGATCGAGTGCCGCCATCACCCGCGACAGGCGGATGATCTCCGGTCTGGTGCCGACGACGGTCATCACCTTAAGCCTAGCCATGAAGAACCTCGCTGAAGTAGGTATCGGGGCGGTTCCGGTCGAGAATCTCGGAAGCCCAGAACAAGCACGATCATCTCGGTGCTCCCCACGTTTTCGATGCTGTGAGTCATTCCGGGCGGAATATCCACGACCTTAAAGTCCGTCCCCGAGACTCGATGCTCGGTGACCTCATTCCCCAGGATCGGTCGAAAGCGGATCACGGCGTCGCCTTCGAGCACGCAAAACTTTTCGACTTTGAGATCGTGGTAGTGGTTGCCCCGCGTGACGCCGGGGTGGGTCCGCGACACGAACATCTGCCCGAAGTGCGGTGACTTGAGCAGCTCCGCCAGGGTGCCTCGAGCATCGCGGCGCTGCTGGAGCGGGTAGGCCAGATCGCCGGGCGGCAGGTAAGAGGTGTAGGTGCCGAGCAACCGGCGGGTGAACGGATCGCTTGCGTCTGCCACCTCGAGCGTGTCGCGCATTGCGCGAAAGCCCCGTATCCGCTCGGCCAGCTCACCCAGGCTGGTGGTGAAGGTGGGCCGAACCTCGCCGCGCGTCACACCGTCGCGTCTGGCTTCGAGATGGGTCATGAACTGCACCACGACATCGTCGATATGAACCAGCTCGACGACGCGGGACGGGTTGGAGATCGTGATCGGCAGGCTGCGCGCGATGTTGTGGCAGAACGTGGCCACCACCGAGTTGTAGTTGGGCCGGCACCACTTGCCGAAAACGCCGGGCAGGCGATAGATCACAACCGGCCCACCGGTCCGATGGCGAATGCGCCTCAAGCAACCTGCTCAGCGGCCAGCTTGGAGCGACCATATGGGTTGTCAGATTCCGCCTGGGCCGAAGACGATAGCACGATCAGCGGCCGCGCCACGTCTCGAGCAAGCCCGGCTACCTGGTCGCAGGCGGCGAGCAGTGTTTCCAGGGATCTGACGTTGCCGGCGTGGAACTCGTCCTCGTGTTCGGGGCGGTTGACACCGGCCAGGTGAAAGACCACGCCCGCACCACTGCACGCCGTCGATCAGCGCGTGCGGCGGGGAGTCGACGTCGATCTCCGCGACCTCAACCCCGGCGCGCCGCAAGGCGACTACGAGGTTCTTGCCGATGAAACCCTCAGCGCCCGTAACCAGTACCTTCACTACTCGCTCCTTGTTCTCAGGCGTCCATGTTCTCCGCGCGGAGCGCCGGCCCCGCGTTCCTGCTATGCCTCAGGCTTCTCGCCGCCGAGAGCGCGCTGCACGATGTCGAGATGCAGCAGCATCTCCGCCATCTCGTCGACTGACAACCTCCTGGTGTTGTGGCTGTTGTAGTCGTCCTTCACCGAGACCTCGCGGCACCCTGTGTCGAAATACAGCCCGTAGTTGAGGTCTCGGTTGTCGGCCGCCACGCGGTAGTAATCGCCCATGTCCTCGGCGACGGCCATCTCCTCGCGGGTCAGCAGCGTCTCGTACAGCTTTTCGCCGTGCCGGGTGCCGATGACCTGGATGGGGTTGTCGGCCTTGAACACCTGCCTGATCGCCTGGGCCAGCGTCTCGATCGTGGCGGCCGGCGCCTTCTGCACGAAGATGTCGCCGGGATTGCCGTGCTCGAAGGCCCACAGCACCAAGTCCACGGCGCCGTCGATCGACATCATGAACCGCGTCATCTGCGGGTCCGTAACGGTGAGCGGCTGGCCGGCCTGGATCTGCCGTATGAACAGCGGCACCACCGAGCCGCGGCTGGCCATGACGTTGCCGTACCGGGTGCAGCAGATGACGGTACTGTTGACCCGCGACCCGGGACTTGGCCACGGCGAGTTTCTCCATCATCGCCTTGGAGATGCCCATCGCGTTGATCGGGTAGACCGCCTTGTCGGTGGAAAGCACGATGACGCGTTTGACGCCGGCCGCGATTGCCGCATTGAGCACGTTTTCAGCGCCGAGTGAGTTCGTGCGGACCGCCTCGATCGGGAAGAACTCGCACGACGGGACCTGCTTCAGCGCCGCGGCGTGGAATACAAAATCCACCCCGGCCATGGCGTCCTTCAGGCTCTGCTCATTGCGCACATCCCCGATGTAAAACTTGATCCGCGGATCCGCCCAGCGTCGACGCATGTCATCCTGCTTCTTCTCGTCGCGCGAGAAGATGCGGATCTCGCCGATCTCGGTGCGCAGAAAACGGCTCAGGACGGCGTTGCCAAAAGTGCCCGTGCCGCCGGTGATCAGGAGTCTTGATGTCGTTGAACATGTTCAGCAAGTATATTGCGCTCGGATCACTGACTGAGGCGCTGTTTGAGCATCATGTTGTGGGCGTGGAGGGCGACATTAAACCCACCCTCCCACGCGCCGTCCCACTCGGCTCCTCGCTACTGCTCTGGCCTGTCGTTGCTGACGGCCGACCGGGACGGCCCGGCACCTCTCAATCTCAAAAGATAATACGATTTTGTCGTCGCCCCAAGGAGGAACATGACCAGTGACCCGGTAAGCGGACCAAGAGCACGTCCCAAGTCATGCAAAAGCCTAGCGCATAGGACAAGACGATGGCAAAAAGCCCAGGTCACCGCCGGCGTGCTGCGAGAGTTTTCCGGAGCCGGTTCAGGTTGCGAAGGCAGCGGTACAGGAATGCGAAATAGAAAACGGCTGCGGACGAAAGGCGGACCATCCCTGGCCTTTCCATAACTCCGCCGCAGAGCTCCTTCGGTACGTAAACACCTCGTAGTAGTAAGGGTCAAATTGTTGCCATTCTGTCACTGCGGATCGCAACCGCGGAGCGCTTCCGTCAATGGACTTCTGCCAGGCGCGCGATTGCCGCGGTTCCATCGCTCAGCCGGCCGTGCTGATCGCCTCGGTGCCCGGGCCGACTTAATGGCGGAGTAGGGGCAGGAGGTATAGCAATGGCACCTAATTTGAGCGGCCAACGGAACAGAAACGTCGAATCAACAGATAAACCCCCATCAGCAAGATTGCCCAGATCGCCGCCCTCAGATGAGGCTTTCGCCGCAGCGTAAACCAACAGCGTCGAGGACTACTCCCGTGTAAAAGATCAGCACGGGCCACTCATGTTCAGCACGGTCAGAAACCACGCCATAATAACCGTATTAAAGGCCGTCGTCGCAACCCAGAACACTCATCACCCCTGAGCCATTCATCAAAGAGTAAAACGACAGAAAAGAGGAACCGACATGAGTACGGCGAGTGCCGCAAAACCGGGACGATTACCAATGAGAAATCGCGCCTCAACCGAAGAAACCTGCATCGGAACCGCTGGTAAACAGCGAAAGGCGATGGCCTGCCATAGGGCGAAAACGGCATCCGTAGCAACGACCGTGATCAATGCGTAGCTCGATGTAGGAAAGTTCCGGAAAATGTCGCTCGACCCTGTGCACGAGGTGCTCCGAACCGGCTTCGCACGATGCTGACGATCGAGGGCGTCACTAGAAACTGCCACAATAGCAGTGCCACGGAATCCACGGCAAAAAGGCGTCGAACTGACGAATTGCCGCAGGTACAGGTCATCTTCTCAAGTCGAGCCCTGCCAAACGGAGCGAAAAACAGCATTGCCCACTAAACCGTAGAAATACGCTGACAGAAACAGGAGCGGCGGCCGGACCTCTCTGTACAAACCCATGACCTCAACGGTCGCCGAAAAGCACTAATATGGACGCCGCGATGGCCACCGTCAGCAGGCCCTTCTCCCGTGTCATGGGACTGACGAATAAACAGTATGCCGTGAGCACCACGACTTCTGAAAGTGGGATTTCGATGTCGCCGAAGACACGCCCTATCGTGACCGGCACTGCGAGGCACAGGACAACGAGGTCCAGCATCGCCTTCCGTGCGCCGCGCGAAATCGGCCCTGCTGCCGCTGCGTCACTGACTTGCTTTACGTGGATGACCACAGGAGTCTCCGGCAGTCCTCGGCAAAGGGAGTAGGCAGGAATCGCACCGCCAACACCACAGTGGCACTGCATAACAGCAGGGCGCTCACAAGGGCAAGCACCCCGCCGAATGCGGAAGTGCCGTATGCGATGCCAGCAACCGCCACGAGCATTGCGCCGAGCCTAGCGAATCCGAAGTAACGCAACGGAGGGAGGTCGTGTCTCAACCAAATCAGTGTCGCGATCCCGATAGCCCAAAACGCTCCTACCAACGATAACCCGGCGCCGTTAGCGTCGCCGATTCGTGCCGACAGCAGTCCGTCAAGGAGAAAGAACATGGCGTATCCGACGACGAGGCTGTACAGATTCAGGGGTTGGACCCAACATGCTTCGATTATTCCTTTGAGTCCGCAGAACACGGCAAGTGGCAGTGTACCCCATAATAGGAACGACACCTGTGCGAAACGCCTCGCGCGAGAACCGCGTCGCCGAGCCACAGCGCAACGAGGGTCTCATTCCACGGAACGAGGAACGCAGTTATCAGTAGTACGACAGATACAATGGCGCCCGCCAGAAGCGCTACTCCTTCCCTGATCGCTTTGGTATTCTTGGCGCCTTGGTAGCGCGCCGATACGACCAAGGCTACCTGACCCACCGGATTAATTGCCGCCGTTAGCACCTGGGTGACCGACAGTGCAATGATGACATATCCTGCCTCAACAGCGTCCGAACGCAGCATCCAAGGGCCGATCAGCAACAGGCCCATGTCCATGAACGTCATGAGGCCTCGCGGGAATCCGTAAACTGCATAGGTACGGGCAATCTCCCGCCAGACGCTCCGATCTGGCCATCGCTCTCGAGAGGCCACCATTCCGGCTGCGGTGATCGTCAGCGCGCAGAGGGCGCAAATCCCGAACGCTTGAGCACGCAGCGATCCGATGGGGGTGGGATGGTCACTCAACGTGAGGGCCAGGATCAGAAAGCCGCTTCCATTCATGAGCTCTACCGCGTTCGCAGCTATCATCCGGCGCTCCGCGATCAACACTGATCGGACGAGGAAGTCCAAGACGGTCGATATCAGGAGTAGTCCGGCCCACACTGCAAGAGTTCGGGCATCTCCACCGGCGCCGGGGAAGACCCACTCGACAAGGGACTTCGGGACGAGCACAAATGCGGTTCCACCGATTATTGCAAGCACCAGCCACGCCCCAAGGGCGAAGCCGACGTACCCCTGTCTTTCTTGCGGGTTCATCTGCGAGCAGCGCCGAATAACGCATAAGGGTTTGAGCGGCACCCAGCTGGACTAGGTTTGCTCCGGTATTGCTGAACCGTCGCGCTAGTAGAAAGAGCCCAAGTTGGACCGGAGAGAAAAGGCGAGCGGCTATCGAAACCAGAACCACAACCGCGAGCGTCTTGACGCCGGCGAAGAAGACGTTTATGAACACATCGCGACGCAGCGTTAGTCCACGCATCTACTTCTGCTCAGTCTACACAGGGCAGACTGGAACTCCCCGCGTATTGTATTTATGTTGTGGTGTCGGATGGCAAGATTTCGGGCGACCCTCGCGAGCCCCTCTCGGAGGTCCCGATCTCGCATTAGATGCAATACGCTGGTTCGCAGGGCAACCAAGTCTCGTGTCCCAACGAAGTATGCCCACTTCTCCCGCACTGCGTACTGTCCGAATGCGGTATCCGATGGGCCGTACATCAGGACGGGACGTCCCGAAATCATGTATTCGGGTAACTTTGTGGGCCACGAGTAACGTATGAAGCGGTGCGAACCGCGATCGAAGTTGAATGGAAGAACTAAGAGATCCGTTTCTCTGAGGCGCTCCTGCATTTTCTGATGCGGAATGCTTGATTCGAGACGACGTGTGGGGGGCTGGACAAGGCTGGCCGCGAAAGCCTGATCTACGGAGCCTGCGATGGTTAGCTGGATCCGTTCTCCGGCTCTTCCCAGGGCGGACGCCAGGTCACAGAAGTCCTGAAGGCTGGTTAGATTTGTGTTCGCTGAAACAGAACCTATGTACAAAAGCCTGAAGGGCTGATCGGTGCTTCTGACATCGATTGGACTGTCTGGCCACTCGGCTGGGTCGACCCCATTTGTGAAGACGCGGAAGTCGTACCCGTATCGTCTCGAATACTCCGCTTGCATGTAGTCGGACATTACGATTCGCAGCTGCGCCGTGGCAAGCTCGCAAGAAACTCGCGCCGGTTAAGCCTGTTCAGCAAGCCTGAAACGGGAAATAGCCCGACGCGGCGCAAGCTGTGGCCCATTATCGGCCAGTCGACGATGTAGTCGTCGAGGATGTGAACGGCGAGCGGCACACCGAACCGCTCTACGATCTGGTTTGTGAGTCTTGCCAGCCATAAAGGGCCGAGGTGACTGTAGATGAGCTCTGGTTTGAAGCCCTCGATCCACGATCGCAGGGCGTGGGTCATCCGGAACGACGTAATGCCGTCCAGCGACTCGTTGCGGCCTCGCGCGTAGTCAAAGGATCTTCTGAGCCACTCTGCGGGATTTGTCGAAATGCGGGGGTAGAGGCGGTAGTAGTTGGAACAGATCGCCGGGTTTGGCGGATAAGTGCGCTGGGAGTAGATGTCTGCAAGCAACTCCCTTGGCCAGCCTGCGAACAGGTTGGCCATCAGGACACCCCCACCTTCCATGGGGTTGAGCACGTGCGGGCTGACTATCAGGACTCGCGGGTATCGACCGTCCGCCATCGGCTGAATTGAGGTGGCTTGATAACTCCGACTGCTGTTTTCGGTTGGGGTATCGGCGACAACCGGCTTCGCTTCAACCCACTCCATCAAACCATTCTATTCTGAGACTCACGCCGCACTCCGCAGCACGGATGCCGATTCCCTTCCGCTTGGGTAGTCCCTCACTGATCGGGTACCTCCGGTGCAACACACCGCGATGGCGACAGGGACGAAGGCCACCCGGAGCTTGGATTACCTCAGGCGCACGCTATCTTCCTTGAAAACTCATGGCGGTCCTTGGATCGCTGCCTGAGAGGGAAAGTCAAAATGGAGACAAGCACACGGTCCCTGGTTAGTTTCGCCCCCTAACTTACAGATCAGAATAGCCGTAAGTATAAGATAATTAACAACATCTCCGAGATGATTGCCGCCGATATTAAGCTACTGGCCAAGCCTTTGTCAATCACAGTATCTCCAGAGGCAACGTCCTCGCCGGCACGTTGCCCAATCTGACCCCGCCAAGCAACGCACCGCAGCCGATAGTGCCTATGTGTTGGTGTGCCTCGAAATATTGAAGGCCACACGTCCTTCGATACGTATTAAGATGGCAGCGACCGACGAACCATTTAGCTGGATAAGAAAACCAACAGTCTACGAGGCTAGACATGAAGAGACGCCCCTTTTCGAAGATCGCCCTGTTCGGTACTTGTCTTTTAATCATGGTCACGGGCGCGGCGGCGCAGTTGCCGAGAGAGACGGTGCAGCAGAAAACGGAGCGGATGCGGTGGTGGACCGAGGCACGCTTCGGCATGTTCATTCATTGGGGGCTCTACGCACAGCCGGCGCGCCACGAATGGGTCAAGAAGCACGAGAGAATGACCAACGAGGATTACCAGAAGTATTTCGAGGTCTTCAATCCCGACCTCTACGATCCGCATGAATGGGCCCGGATGGCAAAAGCTGCAGGGATGAAGTATGCCGTCATAACGAGCAAGCACCACGAGGGATTCTGCCTTTTTGACTCGAAGTACACCGACTACAAGGCGACCAACACTCCCGCACACCGTGATCTCATCCGCCCGTGGGTCGACGCGTTTCGCGCCGAGGGCCTCCGGGTCGGGTTCTATTACTCATTGATCGACTGGCATCACCCGAATTACACAATCGACAGCAATCACCCCCAGAGCGCCGGCAGCGACGAGGAGTATGCCAGGCTGAACCAGGGCCGTGACATGGCAGTCTACCGTCAGTACCTGAAGGATCAGGTGCGCGAACTCCTCACCAACTACGGCAAGATCGACATCATCTGGCTGGATTTTTCCTTCCCGGGTAAGAACGGCAAAGGCCGTGCGGATTGGGATTCTGAAAACCTGCTGAAAATGGTGCGCGAACTGCAGCCCGGAATCATCGTCAATGATCGGCTCGACCTCCTGGACGTCCCGGGCGGCTGGGATTTCCGCACGCCCGAACAGTTCAAGCCCAGGGAATGGTTGACGATGAACGGAGCACGGGTAGCCTGGGAGACCTGTCAGACATTCTCCGGCTCCTGGGGGTACTATCGCGACGAGATGACCTGGAAGGATCCCAAGCAACTGCTGGTGCTGCTGATTGAAACCGTGAGCAAGGGCGGCAACCTGCTGCTTAACGTCGGTCCCACAGCACGCGGCGCCTTCGACGAGCGCGCGCAGGATCGGCTGCAGGCAATGGGGCGCTGGATGCATGTGAACGGACGGGCCATTTACGGCTGCACGCAGGCCCCTGAGGGATTCAAGGTGCCGGAAAACTCCCTGCTCACCTACAACCCCGCGACACGACGGCTGTACGTTCACCTTGTGGACTGGCCGATGGGGCAGTTGACGCTCGAAGGATATGCGAACAGGGTCAAATACGCCCAGCTCCTGCATGACGCATCCGAGGTGGCGATGAGTTCGCAGAAAGAAACTGAATGGATGCCCGAGGATGCGAAGCCGGGCGATCTGGTCCTCAGGCTGCCTGTCGTAAAGCCGGACGTAGAAATCCCGGTCATAGAATTGTTCCTGAAGTAACGGGACAGCTATTCGTCCCTCTCCTTAGGAGACCAACACCATGGTTCGTCATGTCGCGATCTGGAGCTTGTTCACGATTTTGCTGGCCAGCTTTACTACTGGAGTTCAACCTGACCTTGCGAGTGCCGGACAGAAGGACAAGGCCGCGGAAAAGACAGGTTGGGAGCAAGTATGGGGCAGCCCGGGATTTGAGGCGACTGTCCGCAGTCTCACCGCTGCCGTCGACGCCAAACGCATGTCCAGCAGCCTCTTCTATCTCGCGAAGGACCCGCTTCCCTATCGCAAGCTGAACCTCACCCTGCCGGGCCATGCGAAAAGCACGCTGGATGAGGCCGATGATTTCATCGCCGGGAAACTCCAGTCGTGGGGCTACAGTGTGCAGCGCGAGGCGGTCCGTGTGCAGGCATTTCGCCGCGACACCAGGAAGCCGAAACAGGAACAGTACTCTCCGCCCATGCCCGGCGATCCCTGGTACACCGCCCACAATCTCTACGCTGAGAGGCAGGGTCACTCGCACCCCGACGAGATCATTCTCCTTCTCGCCCACAAGGACTCGCAGAGCTGGATCGACTCGCCCGGGGCCAACGACAATGCGATTGGTACTGTGAGCGTCCTGGAGATAGCCTGCCTGCTAGCCAAACACACACCCGAACGCACCATCCGTTTTCTCTTCTGCAACGAGGAGCACACCCCGTGGACGAGCGTCACCGCGGCACAGAACGCCAGGAAGCGAGGGGACAAAATCATCGCCGTCTTCAACCTCGATGGCGTCGGGGGAAAGCCGGCTGCGGAGAAGGCCGCCGGCAAGCTGACCAATGTGACAGCCTACACCAGGCCGGAGGGAGAATGGCTGGCGGAATTGATGAGCGCAGTCAACGCGCGATTCGCCGTGGGACTGGACCAGCGGATCGTCCAGAGGGAGTCACCGGGGGACGACGACGGGTCGTTTGTCAATGCGGGCTTTTCTGCCGCCATCATTAACATCGGGTCCTGGCCCTACGGGGATCCCAACTACCACGCAGAGGGGGATATCCCGGAGAACTCCGACGTGCCCAATGCGGTCAAGGTTGTACAAGCTACCCTAGCCGCCGTTCTCACCGTCGACCAGAGCCCTGCGAAATAGAGAAGGGGGACAGTCACCACTGTCCCCCTGCTGATCATAGGAGCACCTACATCCGGATCCGTGCTATACGCCCTTCCTCCAGTTAACATCGCCGTGTGGCTTCAACTGGATAGTCAATGAGCCGTCGGAATTGAGGGGTTGTGCGCACGCCCACGCTACCGGCCGGCGCACGCCTTTCGTCTCGAGCTCGGCCCTCAGGATCACCTTCTGGCCGTCCATGCCCTTCGGCAGAATGAAAGAAGCTTGCCGTGTGCGACCGGCATACGGATGACCAGCATCAAGATTCCCGCCGATCCTCACTGCCCCGTCAACGCTTTCGACGGTCACTCCAAGAACACCGGGGACACCTGCCGCACCGTCGTTTACGAAAGCAATGACCAACTCGGAGGTGTCGTAACGCTTTCGCTGCCATATCCAGGACGGACGCACACGGTAGCCGATCCTTCGACGCAGGTTCTCGAAGGCAGCCGGATATCGTTCGTAGAACGCCTTCAGGTTGTCCGCCTCGGTCCAGAGAGAGAAATAGTTGCCTCCGAGATCGAGCACATGGGCCATTGACTTCTCTTTCGAATTGACTCCGGCGGCGTCGATGCGGAGGTTCTTTTCGTCGGTGTTGAAATGACGGTTGCTCCCTTCTTCCATGACAACCGCGAGCCACTGGGGCCGGTTCGAAATCATTTCAATCTGGATCGGCTCGTCCATGATGATGCTGTCGGACCGAAGCCAGGAGCCGGCGCGTACCGCCATGTCGTGGACTTCCCGGTTGCCGACCTTGCTGATGTCCGGCTCGGTGTTGACTGCCAGCGGCACCTTCTTCCATGCGTCGAGCTGCAGTTGGGTCATCTGGACGAAGGTCTTTTCCGCCGTCAGATAGTCGGGGAAGGGATTTGGCAGGTCATTCGTGTGACCCTCACCCCAGAACCCGTACATCATGAGGTCCATGAACTCGACCAGCGGGTTGCCGTCGAATTCCGCGGCCAGCAACTCGTTCAGTTCACGGAAGGCTTTCTGGAATTCCGGGTGATCGTAGCGCGGCTCAAAGAAATCAAAGTCCGTTTGACGCTCCGTCGATCTTCTCCCTATGTTGACCAGAGGGACTTTTTCGCGGACGAAGTCGGGCATGGACAGCCGCTTCGGCTGAATATTGGGGCTGGAGAGCTGCACCCGAAACCCGACCCGGAGCTTTCGGCTTTTTGCCGCATCGAAGGTCAGCTTCCAGATCGGATTCAGGTCAAGCCTGCCGGGCCTGCTTTGTACGTCCCGCCAGTCGCAGCGGATATAGAGGACATCGACAAAGGGAGCGAAGAGAGCTTGTCGACGTGCTGCTCGAGCGTCTCCTTTCCCGCCCGTGCTGCAAGCGACGGTCCGCTCTCCTCCCACGTGTAGCCGACAAGGCCAAGCCCGTAGTTCCTGACAAGTTCACGCGAAGGGGTGGTGCTGTCGATGGTGAACCAGCCCTCGTCCTGCTCGACGCTGAACGGTCCCTGGTTCAATCGGTTGGTTACCCTGGGGCCGGGCCCGAAGTCATACCCATCCCACATGTGATCCGGAACATCGGCACGCCCGAGACCGGGCCGCGCCAGCAGCGCGATCGCCGGTCCGGCTTTGATAAAGGCTCTTCGTCGCATGTTATCCTCCGTTTGAGGGGGACAGTCACCACTGTCCCCCAGATGGCTGCTGTCAGGAATGCCCCCGTCCTCATGACAGTTGGTGCCGAGGGACAGTGGTGACTGTCCCCCTACTAGCTTACCACTTCGACCTGGAGCCCCATCAGGGCGCCGAGTCGACTCATTGGCTCAGCATAGTCGCCGTAGGTCCACACGAGGTGGTTTCCATATTCGGCTTGCCGGCGGACAAACGGCTCGGCGTTACCGGTTTCAGCGGGTACTATGAACGCCGCCACAGAGCAGCCGAGATTGTCCCTTTCCCATCCCTCTGAGCGAATCAACTTCCCTTTCATGACCAGCACCTGTTTCGCGTTGGGATGCATCCTGGCCACCGTCACCCGCTTTTCGGGATTCTGCATGAAATCCACCACCGCTTTCGTTCCCCATCCCGATTGGACGAAACGACCCAGTTTGTAGGGCATTCCGGGCTGGTCAAAGCCGTTCATCCTGATCCCGGGCGCGCTGTGATTGATCTCAAGGATCTTCCCTTGCCGGAAGAACATGTTCCCCAGGTGCGACGACTTCCCGGCTGCCGACATCAGCAGTCGCATGCCCAGGAGGGCACCCAGATCCCCTTCGCACGAAGATGCGATCCCCCGGTCCTTGAAGAGCGTGTGGATCAGGCAGGGGGTGATCTTCCATTTTTCAGGCAACCGACTGGCGCAGAATTCGAAGCATTCGATGGTGAATGCGTTCGCGGAGTGGGTATCCATCAGGCCTTCGATCGTGTTCTTGAAAAGGATGCTGCGGACGACGTATTCACGGTCGAGATAGGTCTGGACAGCGCCGCGTATCAATTCGTCGGCCTCCTCTTCCGCCTTCTTACCCGCGGCCGGATCAGCAATCGTCCGCTCCATGGCATCTGCCAGGGCTCTGTACGGGATCATCCTGACCTGCACCCCGAGACGAGACTCCAATTCCTGGAGATCTGTAATCCCCGTCAGGGAAGCCACCGAAGGGAATCCGCGGTTCGTCGGAAAGAGGACCCTGGTCTCCCGGAAGACCTTCCGGGCGCGCAGTAGATCCATCAGTCGGCCAAGTTCCTCGCCGTCCCGGGCGATCAGGATCTCTTCCCCCTGCGATTTCGCGTAGGCAGCGACATCCACGGTCCGACAGTTGATATCCAGAAGGATTCCCGGCTTGTGGAATTGGTGGACGAGATCGTAGGCGGCGTTGGAGGATCCCTGGGGGGCGATGAAGAAGACATCGGCGCTTCGCGCATCCTGATCGAGTTCGGCCAGCGCGGCGGGCGGCAGCTTGAAATTCTCGTCAAAGACCACCAGCGTCGGGCTCAGCACCTCAGCCCCTGCCCCGAAGGAGTATTCGCCGGAACGAACGGCTTTGCTCCAGGCATCATAGTAGCGCTGAACGTTTTCCCGCTCTTTGGCGACGGGGACCACGTTGAACCGGCAGGGCCCCTCCCATACGTCGGAATGCACCATGTTGGTCATGATGGGTTTCACCCGCAGTTTCGCAAGCGGGGAAGGTATGGCGGGGAAAGGGGCGGAACCACAGGGCGCGCAAACCGCCGAATCCTGTTGAGCCGCCGACATCACCTGGGCCAGAAGTGAGCTTCCGGCAACGGTCTTGAGAGTGCCCGTCAATAAATCTCTTCGTTGCATGCTGCATCTCCTTGTCGGAAATTCGTACCGACGGCTCGAGTTGCTGTCCCTGACATCCGACGAACATCGACCCGATCAAGGGTTATAAGGCACTGGCGCAAGCGGCTGATGTCCCTCGAGGGTTTCGTACGCAACCATCTCGTCGAGTTCTCTTTTCGGCACCGGCTTGGGCCAGCCATCCGGGATGCCGATCGGAGTTATGCAGATGCGCACATAGCGTGCCGGGATCGCGAGGACTTCCCGCGTAACCTCTTCAGAGATACCGTCGGTGAGATACGCGGTCCCATAGCCAAAAGCACGTGCTGCCAGCATGAGGTACCCGGCTGCAATCGGGCCGTCGTGTTTGAGGGCGTAGCCGGAGCACTGGGACTCGGAATCCACCAGCACAACCACGTAGACAGGCGCCGTGAAGTAGCCTTCAGTAAATCGGATGGCGCTTGCCTTGCGGCGCTCGATCTCATCCGGCTTGGCGTCCTTACTCTTTGCCGCAGCCTCATCGAATCGCCTGGACAGTGAATCGAGGCTCCGTTTCTTCATTGCTTCGATCTTGGCCTTGTCCTGGATCACGAGAAACATCCAGGGTTGCTGGTTCATGCACGTCGGTCCGCGACGCGCCGCGTCCAGAATCTTCCGGATGTGCTCCTTCGGCACGGGATCCGGCTTGTACCTCCGTACGGTCTGCCGCTTTGAAAAGACAGCGAGGAAAGCATCCGGATCGACAGGGGTGCCGGGTGAATCCATGGCACTGACGATCCCGCCTTCCGCGACCGTTCCGCACGCAATACCTGCTCCGTAGAAAAAGCCCCTGCGAGTTATTTCCATCGGTCCTCCTGTATGCACCAACCGGTGGTAGCCTGCAAATCCAAGCCTTCTACCGGCAAGAGAGTACGTCCGGCAGGGTTCCTCCTATCCCGCCACGGTCTTTTCCTGCTCCTTCAGCGCCCGTTGGTATGCCTTCCACCCGGGGCACCATGTCGTGTGCCATCTCCAGATCCTGGCAAGCAGCGATTCGGGCTTTGCCTCCGCCCTGCGGCGAATGGGACAATCTGCACATTTGTGAAGGCTCTTCATCCTGCGCACCTCCCGTCGTGATGCTGTGGAGCGACTTTAGGATCTAATGGGCACGCCGGTCAAGTGGCATTGGTTTGGCTGCAGGGGACAGGCCACTCAACCTCGAAACTCCATGATAGGTTCGCGGGTGCAAGCGGCCCCGACCCAGGCTGATGCAGATCCCTCGACGTCCCGATTCCCGAGTGACGAGATCACTTCGTGCCGTTCTGTTTCGAGGTCGAGCAGCCTGTCACCAAAACTTTCAGGGGTGGGTGAAGTCGTTGACTCTGGTGATCAGGCGCCGGTAGGTTTCGTTCGACAGGTGGGTGTCCCAGTGGCCTGACAGTTTCGCGATTCCGACGGTTCCGAGAAAAACGACGGCGATGCCCGTCGCGAGCGCCCACGCAGGTATCTTCCGCCTCTTCGGGAGGGAGAATTCGAGCGCGCCCGCTGCCGGACAGACCGCGACACACTCCAGGCACCCGGTGCATTCCGCCGATCGAACGCTCGCGAGCCTGTCGACGGGAAGGAGAGCCGGACAAGCCCTGGCACATTTCGTGCAATCGATGCACACGTCAGGATTGCGCCGGATGCGCGCCGGACCCGGGAGAGCAACGAGGCCCATCAGCGCTCCGTACGGGCAAAGGTACCGGCACCAGAAGTTCTTGATCAGCAGGGAGAGCAACGCCAGTGAGAGCAGAGTGATAAGGGCCGTGCTGCCGAGAAAACGGAAGAAATAGAGCATCTTCACGTCGGCGATCAGGCCGTACGGACTCGACAGGAAAGCGGCGAGAGCCGCCGCCGACATCGACCCGACCGCATATACGAACAGCCCCAGCAAAACATACTTCAGGCTCCTCAGCGGCAGGTCGACCCATCGCGGCAACACGAAATTCCGCCGGAGGATCTTGCGCCCGAGCTTCCACAGAAGCTCCGAGAGGGTCCCAATGGGGCAGAGCCAGCTGCAGAAAGTCTTGCGAAATACCAGGGAGATGATCAGGAACGAAATCAGCAGAAACATCGCAGCCGGATGCACTTCAGGAATTCTTCCGGTCACGAGGAAATACTTGAGATTCATCATCCCCGCGATCGGAAGCCAGCCCTCGACCCCCGGCGGGCGCGATGCTGCCGGCGTCTGGCCACCTGTTTCGAAATGGCGCACGAAGAGATAGAACTTGATTCCCAACGCGACGTTCAACGCCAGAAACAGGCCCTGGGACACATAGCGCAAACGCTGGGAGTAATCGCGTGGTGCTCGCCGCACCAGCCGTTTCCTAGGCTTTGACGGCCGCTTGACCGGATCAGAATCTTGCAGGACAGGCAGCTGATCTTGTGCAGTCGCCACGATAATCCTCACAGGTCCAGATGCAGGACTACCCGAGAATGTCGGCCACCAGCTTGTCCATCATCGCGTGGAGGCGTTCATGAGTCCCTGGTCCCATCTTGTCGATCTCGACCCTTTCGAAACCGCGGGCAAGCTCCGCCTGCTCGTCGTCCGAGAGGATACGTTCCGCCATCACGAAGAGGATGTTGTTCTCCTTCTGAATGTGCGCGCGCAGAAGATCCGAGTACCCGCGCGCGGCAGAGACCCAGCGGCGCGCTGCCGCAGCGTTCCCTTTGCCAATCTCCTCCGAAGCAACGGCCATTTCTCCCACGTAGGCCCGACCCTGATCGTGCTCAATGAGCATGACACCGACCGGCCCTCCCTGACGTGGAATGCCTTTGCTCTCCATCGCCGGGAAAAGAAGGTCTTCTTCCTTCCCATGATGGCACTTGTCGGCAAAGAGCCGGAAGAACTCCGCCAGCCCGAAAAACACTTCGGGTGCCACCGCCACACCACGTTCGACACGGCGACTCACCTCATCCGCAACGTCCAGCATCCTGAGTATTGCCTCATGCTCGTGTCTGAGGACTGATGTTGCCTTGGTCATATTCCTCCCCTCCGTCCCTCGGCATCCGCAGGGACAACCGCTAGGATATCATTAGTGGACTATTTGATCCAGATTATTATCAATGCCTTCCTGATTTCAGGCAACGGATTAAGCCAGCAACTCTCGAATCAAGGACATCCGGTCAATTCCCAGGCTGAACAAAAAAGGATTGATCAGTCCTTTTTCAGATCCGACAAGTCGTCAACTGGTCGCACGAATTCACCGTCCGCCGGCCGGCGGGGTGGATTCGCGCTTGAGGATCACGATGGTAAAGTCATCGTTGTAGCCGTGCCGGCGCGAGTGTGCCCGTGTCTCCCTCACAACCGCCCTGATCATCTTCTGCACGACCGAGCCCGATGTTCGTTTGAGCACCTCGATGAGTCGTTCGGGACCGAACTCTTCCCCGTCGGCGTTCGCGGCCTCGACCACGCCGTCGGTAAAAAGTACGAGCGTGTCGCCCGGGGCCAGTGACACAACTGCCGTCTCGTACTCTTCGAGGGGCAGGATCCCCAGAGCTGCACCGCCCCGGGTCAATGTCTCGACGCCGCCGTCGGAGCGCAGCAAGACCGGCGGATTGTGTCCGCAGTTCGCATATATGTAAGTGCCCGCCACCGGATCGAGGATTCCGTAGACCGCGGTAACGAATCCCGAAACGCCGATCCAATCGGCCAGGAGCCGGTTTATCGACTGCATGATGTGAGGGAGTTCGAAATCAGTGCGAACCTGCGTCCGGAGAACCGCGCGAAAGGTCGCCATTATGAGCGCCGCGGGAATACCCTTGCCCGAAACGTCGGCGACGGTGAGACCGAAATGCCCGTTCGGGAAAGGGATGAAATCGTAATAGTCGCCGCCGATCTCGTAGGCGGGCAGGTTCAATCCTGCGACTTCGTAACCCGGGATTTGAGGCGGAGCCTTGGGGAGGAGGCTGGTTTGGACCTCCCGGGCAATTTCAAGCTGGGTTTCCAGGACCTTCTTCTCGAGGAGGCGCTGGTGAAGGACTGCTCTCTCGATCGAGATGGCCGCCGCATTTGCGAAGAACTGGAGCATCTCGACGTCCGTCTCAGTGTAAGTCCCGACCTGGTCGCTTTCAAGGTTGAGGGCGCCGATTACATGGCCATTCAAAACGACAGGCACCGCGATCTCCGACAGGGTCTGTTCTCGCCCTTTGATGTAGCGCCTGTCGAGCCGGACATCCGGACAAACAATGCTCTTCCCCGTCCGAATGACGGCTCCGACTATCCCTTTGCCGGACTTCAGCATTGGATCGCTTCCAGGCAGCCGGTTGTCGAAGCCGCGGAGTGCCATCCCCGCAACAACGTCCTTCAGGGGGCCCCGCCTCAACGTCAGGCCCGTCCGGCTGAGTATGAAAATACCGGCGGCATCGTACGCAACCACGAGGCGCACGGTATCAAGGAGATGATCGAGGATTTCGTCGAGCTTCAGTGTCCCGACAATCTTCTCGGACATCTGCAGCAGGAGGCGGTACTTGACCTCGGCGGTCAGCGACCTGGAGTGCGACGGCTTGTGTTTCGCTTCCGGAGCTCCCATCAACGCACCCGTGTCAACATCGTAATGCTAGCACGCCGCCTGTCACGGTTTGAGTCCGTGCGGGCGCGCTCCAGTCCTGCATCCAAAGCATCCGTCATGCAAATCATTCGATTCAGGCGCATCGGCCCTTTGGGCCTCCGTTTCTGTCTGCCGATAGCAACCAAGCGCTCACGCGCACGGCCCGGTGCTTCCGGCGCTTCGCGCCTGGTTGCTTTGCCCGCCAGATCGAAGCACAAAGTCTCCGATGATGTCCAGACCAGCCTCGAAGAGGCGGCAGCCCCCAGGCCCGGCCTTAGCGGGGATTATTCATGAATCAGCGGGAAGGAAGCATTTGCGGACACGGGGAAACGCTGGCCGAGCTATTGCCGCACCGAAGGTGCCAGCTCCGCACGCGGATCGAATCACCATTTTCGATCCGCGTTCATCCGTATCCCAAATCCCCTTCTCCCGGATGCTTCATGAATTAGCCGGGTTAGAGATCGAGAATGACGATACTCCGAGCGTCGAAGGAGCGGCAGAGAAACCATGGGGACTGTGTCGAAGCCTGTGACACTTGCACAGCTTCTCCGACCCTCCCGGGCCTAAACTTCGCGCGGGAAGATACTCCTCAGGTACCGTTCGTCGTACTTGATGCTCTCCTCGAGGCCAAGAGGCAATTTGGTCCCTTCCATGTGCAGCCAGCCGCGGTACCCGATGTCATCCATCGCAAGGCGCACCCGCTTGAAGTCAATTGACCCCCTGCCGTAAAGATCATCATAGTCCTTGGCGTGAAACTCGCAGATGTTCTTTCCCAGTACCCGGATCTCTTTGTAGATGTCGTAGCCCTGCTTTTGCGAGTTGGCAACATCATAGTAGACCTTGACCGCAGGCGACCCGACACGGCTCAGGATATCCAGGTGCTGTTCCGCGCTCAGCCAGCTTTCAAACCCAAGAGTCACATCGGCCTTTTCCGCCTTCGGCGCCACCTTCCTGAGTCGCTGAACAACGGCCGCAACTCCCTCCGGATCGTTAAGCAGGTCACCTTTGGCAAAGAATGCCAGCAGTACGACCTTTACTCCGAGCGCCTTGCAGGCGTCGATGCTCCCGGAGACCCACTGCTCGGCCAACGGGTCGCTCTTGTAAGGAAAATCGTTCAGCGAGCCGATCGCGAGTGAACCGATCTCTACCTGCTGCTTTGCGGCCGTCTCCAGGTAGAGTTTCTGAACCTCCGGTTTGAGAACGGGCATGCCGTTCTTCGGTCCCCCCAGGTCCACCTGGACTCCATCCAATCCCAGCCCTCTAGCCATGATCAGCGCGGCCGGATCCGCGCGCTTTCCCAGAGTCCAATCACATGCGCCTATCTTGAAGCCGGTCTGCGTGGCCTTTGCCTGCAGCCAGGCAACCCCCGCCACTCCGGCAGAGGCAGCCTGAGCTCCCTTCACAATCAACTCCCGACGCGAGATCTTCCCCGTTTCCATCTGTTCAGCTCCATGGTGCAGAACTCGAATTTCAAGTCTGAGATGCGGATTTTACAGTTCCTTTAGTCCTTTAAGATTCGGCGCCATCCTCTCCTCGGCCTTCATCATCTCGTCCCAGGTAACATCAGCTCGTCGATAGGCGGCCGTGCGGCCCAGAATGGTGGTCAGGTTGCTTCTCACGCTGGAAGAGGCCGTCACGTTCGAGAAGTCACCCTGCATGATGCTGTCGTAAAACGCGGCTATGTTGCGCTCGGCGCCCTTCTGGTAGATATTCTCTGTCCTGCCACCATCATAAGGCACTTTTCCCTTGATATTCACCTCGCCGAAATAGTGAGTATCGATCGTCCCATCCGTGCCGTACATCCGGCAGCCGATGTCGTCGACGCCCAGCCCGTATTGCTTGGAATGGAAAGTGACGACGACGTCATCCGGGAATGTATAAATAACGGAGAAATAGTCGCCACAATCGCCGACATCCCGCCCTTTTCGCCCGCAGGTACCGTACGCGCGCACCGGGTGCGCGTCCAGTATCCAGGTGGCGACGTCAAGCGCGTGGATGTTCTGCTCGGTGATGATGTCGCCGGAAAGCGCGCGGTCCAGTCCCCAGGCTCGCAGGCGGTTTTCGGGATTGGTCGGGTCAGCACGCAGGAACTGGCCCTGGCCTCCCCAGGTCGGGCCGCAGACATACAGGGCTTCCCCGCTGATGATCGCACCTATGTCGCCCCCCTGCACACGCTTCACCGCCTCGCGATAGTTGGGTTCCATTCGGGTCTGGAAATCGACGCGGAAGCAGCGCTTTCCCGCCGTCGCCTTCCTGGCGCTCTCCTCGACTGTCCGGCAACCCGGGACATCAACTGCGACCGGTTTGGCCAGAAAGACGTGCACCCCGGCATCGACACCAGCCGCTGCCTGCTCAGGATGGAAGCAGGGCGGACTCTCGACCGCGATCGCATCCGGTTTCGACTCGAGCATCTTCCTGTAGCCTGAGAGCCCGGTGTAGCGACGCCCGGATTCCACCTGCAGCTTCTCGCCGAAGGCGTTGACCTTGTCCTCGAAATAATCGCTGCCTGCGACGATCTGAAAACCCCCGTGCTTCATGAAAAGGCCGGCAATCCATGTGCCCCGGGTCCCGCAGCCGGACAATCCTACCGTGATCTTTGAGTTGGCCTGCGACCCACGGACCGATTCCGGCTTGACGATGGAAAAATTCATTGCCGCCACTCCGGCGCCGGTCATGAACTCCCGCCGCCCGATCCCTGCCCGGAAATCTACCGCCTTGAATCCCCTGCCGTCACTTGTCATGACTTTCCGCCTCCACTAAGGACCCGGCCATTATCACAGCATAGGGGCGGACATCGCAATGCCCCTGCAAAGCGCTATTACTTGAACGCAGGGCACGGTTGATGTAGGAATGGACAGACAGTGGACGGATCCAGGGTGGGAGGGATGGCCTCAACCAGGATCCGGAACTGCTGCAGCAGAGAAAAGCAGGCGCGAGGAAACTCGAGATGAGCAAGAAGATCACAAGACGAACCTTCATGGCCGCGGCCGGCGCTGCAGGTGGGGCGATGTCGAGCCGCCTTCAGAGTCATGTTCAGGCAATCGCCCGGGAAGACAATTCGGTCACTCTGGCTTTGGTCGGGTGCGCTCACATTCACACTCCGGGCTTCATCAAGCTCCTGAACGGTCGCAAAGATGTCAGGGTGAAGCGCGTCTGGGATCACGATGAGTCCAGGGCAGCGAAGTGTGCAGGCGAATTGAAAGCGGCAGTTGCGGTGAAGCCTGCGGACATCTGGTCCGACAAGGAGATCGTCGGTGTAGTCATCTGCTCTGAGACGAACCGCCACCACGAGCTGGTAATGGCTGCGGCGGGAACCGGCAAACATATGTTCGTGGAAAAGCCCCTGGGCGTAAACGCAAAGGAGAGCCGGGCGATGGCCGACGCCATCGAGAAGGCCCACCTGATCTTCACCACCGGCTACTTTATGCGCACGCTGCCGATCAACCTCTTCGTCAAGGGCGAGATCCAGCAGGGGTCCCTCGGAAAGATAACCAGGGTCCGCGCCTCCAACTGCCACGAAGGTTCCCTCGGCGGCTGGTTCGACAAGGAGTGGCGCTGGATGGCCGATCCGAAGATCGCCGGTGTCGGAGGTTTCGGGGACCTGGGAACGCACGCACTGGATATCCTGATGTGGCTCCTGGGAGACATCGGGTCCGTAACGGCCGATATCAAGGCTGTAACCAGGCGCTACGGCGACTGCGACGAATCGGGCGAGGCGCTGATCCGGTTTGCGAACGGTGTCACCGGAACGCTGGCGGCAGGCTGGGTTGACCTGGCAAATCCCGTCACACTGATGGTGAGCGGCACCGAGGGGTTCGCCATGTTGCTCAACGACGAGGTGTACTACAAGAGCAAGAAGGTCGACGGGGCGGATGGCAAGAAACCATGGAAGCAGTTGCCTCCTGCTTTTCCGCAGCCGATGGACATGTTCGTTGAGGCGGTCAGGGGCAGGAAGGACCTTCCGCTGGTGAGCCCTCGCGAGGCAGCGGCCCGTGTCAGCGTCATGGAAGCCATGTATCTGGGGTCCCGCGAGCACAGATGGGTGAAGCCTGCCTGAAGCAATGCTTCGGCATTGAAAGGAAGAATATGAGGACAACTTTGCGTGCTTTGCTTGTACTTGCTTTTGTCGTGGTTTTTCTCCAACCGGCGGCGCTGAAGTCGCACGCTGCCCCGCAGCCGGCAGCGGGCGGTGACTACTTCGTCTACATCGGGACCTACACGAACAGGGGGAGCGAGGGGATCTACCTCTGCCGGCTTGACGTCGCGGCGGGCAAATTGACAGCCCCGGGCCTCGCGGCCAAAGCCCCGGATCCCTCATTCCTGGCCATCGCCCCGGACGGGCGCCATCTCTACGCGGTGAGCGAGATCTTCAACTTTGAGGGCAAGAAGAGCGGCGCTGCCAACGCCTATGAGCTCGACCCTCACACCGGCAGCCTGACTCTGTTGAACAAGGTTTCCACGGTGGGCGTGGGACCCTGCCACGTCAGCGTCGATAAGTCCGGCCGGGACGCGCTCGTGGCGAACTACGGCAGCGGGAGTGTCGCCGTGCTGCCGATCAAGCAGGATGGGAGCCTGGGGGAAGCCTCCGCCTTCATCCAGCACACCGGTTCGGGCGCAAATCCCCAGCGGCAGAAGCAACCGCACGCGCACTCCATCAACGTCTCGCCCGACAATCGCTTTGCGGTAGCCGCCGATTTGGGCCTGGATCAGTTGCTGGTCTACCGCTTCGATCCGGCCAAGGGTTCGCTGACTGCCAACGACCCTCCTTTCGCGCGTGTGAATCCCGGCTCCGGGCCCCGTCACTTCGATTTCCACCCGGACGGGAAATTCGCATACGTCATCAACGAGATGGGATCCACGATCACCGCCTTCACATGGGATGCCGCCCGCGGAGTCCTCACGGAGATCCAGACAATCTCAACTCTGCCGGCCGGATTTTCAGGCCGGAACGACACCGCTGATGTGCACGTGCATCCCACGGGCAAGTTTGTGTATGGATCCAACCGCGGGCATGACAGCATCGCCGTGTTTTCCGTCGATCAGGTCAAAGGAACGCTCACGCCTGTCGAGCACGTGTCGACTCAGGGAAAAGTGCCGCGTAACTTCGGGATCGACCCGACCGGTTCGATCCTGATCGCGGCCAATCAGGATTCCGACAACCTGGTCGTCTTCCGGATCGACGCAACGACCGGCAAGCTCAGCGCCACAGGGCAGTCGCTCCGGCTGAGCCGGCCGGTATGCGTGAAGTTTGTCCCGGTCCGATAGATGCTTGTCATGCACTGGCAGTGCCGTACCGGGAAGTGAGGTCATCCGTGCGCTCACAATATCGATTCTGGTTCTTCGTAACGCTTCTGCTATTGCCGGCGTTTCCTTTGTGCGGATCCGACGCGGACCTGATCCTCCATAACGGCAAGATTGTCACAGTCGATTCCGGCTTCACTGTCAGGCAGGCCGTGGCCGTGAAGAACGGGCGCATTGTCGCCGTCGGCGAGGATCAGGCCATCCTGGGGGCCGAACGCGGACCGCGCACCAGGGTTATCGACCTCGCCGGCCGAATGGTGCTGCCGGGCCTGATCGACAGCCATCTCCACCCATGTGAGGCCAGCCTGAGCGAGTTGCGCGGCCCGCTCCCCAGGCTCGACTCCTTTGCGGCCGTGCAGAAGTTCGTTCGCGAGCAGGCAGCCATAACGCCGAAGGGAGAGTGGATCATCGTGCCGCGGACCTTTCCGACGCGCCTGCTGGAGCTCGCGATGCCCACCCGGCAGGTTCTCGACGTAGCCGCGGAACATCCTGTCATGTTCGATGCCAGCTACGTCCTGGTAGTCAACACGTACGCGCTGAAGATGTGTGGCATCGACAGGAATACCCCCGACCCTCCCCGGGGCGTGATCGTCAAGTCTCCAGACGGAGAACCGAACGGTATTCTGCGGAATGCCAGGTCACTCCTGAAGGGGCTCAAGTCGACGGCCGGCTTCACCGCTGAGGAGAAGGTGGCCGCACTCGAGAAGATGCTGAATATGTACCGGGCCGCCGGCCTTACCTCGATAGGGGACGGGGCGGTCACTGAAGAAGAGCTGCCGCTGTACCAGAAGCTCAGGTCGGCTGACGAACTCCCCGTGCGAGTGGTCATGACCTGGTGGGTCGATATCGCGCGCCCCGCCGCAGATTTGATAAACGAGATCAAGGCTGCGCCCCAGGCGATGAATTCCGGCGACGACTGGCTGAAGTGGGGTGCGTTCAAAGTCAACGTCGACGGCGGAATGACCATCGGCACCGCCTACCAGCGGCAGCCCTATGGTACCTTCGGGAAACAGCTCTACGGCCAGACTGACCCGACCAACCGTGGTCAGCTCTTCGCTCCGCCGGAGAAGTATGTCGAAGTCTTTCGCCCGGCGCTCGAAAAGGGCTGGGCTCTTTCCGCACACTGCCAGGGCGGCGGCGCCATCGACGTTTTCCTCGATGCCATGGAGGCACTCAATCGAGAGCGGCCGATCGCACCGTCACGGTCCCACCTCATCCACGCCAGTTTCCAGAGCCTCGAGGCGATCCGGCGCGCAAAGAAGCTGGGAGTGCTGGCTGACGTCCAGGCTGCCTGGCTGTACCTGGATGGTCCGGCATTGGAAAAGGTCTTCACTTACGAGGGCATGCGCTACTTCTTCCCGCTGCGCTCTTACATTGACGCAGGGGTATTCCCGGCCGGTGGGAGTGACCACATGATCGGCTACGACAAGAATAAGGCCGTGAACCCTTACAATCCTTTCATGGGATTGTGGACGGCAGTGACGAGGAAGACCGTGCGCGGAAACGTGGTGCACCCCGAAGAAAGGATCACCCGCGAGGAGGCACTCAGGATGTACACGACCTGGGCAGCATATCTGCAATTCGCGGAGAAGATCAGAGGATCCATCGAACCGGGGAAGCTTGCCGACATGGTCGTGATCGATCGGGACTATCTGACCTGCCCCGAAGACCAGATCAGGGAAATCCAGCCGGCGATGGTGATTCTGGACGGCAAAATCGTCGAGGGAGTGGCCAGGTAAGAGCCTGTCCGCAGATGAAACGGGTCACTCTGATTCACTGGAACGCATCGGAGGCCGAGAACCGTGCCGGCAGATTGCGGTCCGCCGGGTATCGCGCCGAGCCACTCCTCCCGCAGGGTGCATCGACTCTCCGCAACCTGGTTGGCAATCTTCCTGACGCCTTCCTGATCGATCTCAGCAGACTGCCATCTCAGGGTCGGGCCGTCGCGACTTTGCTTCGGCAGCAGAAGGAGACTCGCCGGATTCCCATCGTCTTCGTCGGCGGGGCCCCTGAAAAGGTCGCGCGCATCCGCGAAACCCTTCCTGACGCAGTCTATACAGAATGGGGAAGCGTGCGCGACTCCCTGCGCTCGGCGATCAGCAACCCTCCGGCCGAACCTTCGGTACCAGGCACGATGGACGCCTATTCCGGATCGCCGTTGCCGACGAAACTGGGCATCCGCGCCGGAGCGACGGTTCTGCTCGCGGGCGCTCCCCGCGGTTTCGAGAAAATGTTGCAGCCAACACCTGCCGCCGTCCGGCTGCTGCGAAGAGCGCGCCGGGCGGGCGTGGTCCTGCTCTTCGCGAAATCGCTCGGGGAGCTCGAAATACGATTCCCCGTGTGCGCAGGACTTATGGAAGAGCGCGGCAAGATCTGGATCGTTTGGCCCAAGAAGACGTCAGTTGTAGTCACGGACCTCACGCAGGCCGCCGTCCGGAGATTCGGTCTCGACTCCGGCTTCGTCGACTACAAGATCTGCGCGATCGACGATACCTGGTCCGGCCTTCTCTTCGCACGCCGGTCCACCCGCTGATCCCGGCGGGGCTCGACGCCTTCAGCAGCCATCGCGGCGGCGCGGACCCGCCAGGCTGTCCGTCACGGACCCGGCTTGAGCCCGCGCACCCTGACGAATTTCGTTTCGAATGGTGCGAAGCGGGCAGCATTGCCTGCTTCCCGAAGAGGCTCCTCCAGCACCTTCACATCGACGGCAGATGCGCCTGGAGGGAACTCGGCAACAGCCGGACGGCCCTCAATTTCGCGGAGATGAAGCACAACGCCGTCGCCATCACGCGACGGGCGGGCGGAGATCAGAGCAAGGTTCGGCGCATTGATCTTGAGGACCGATCGCGTGGCGCGGGCTGCATCCGAGGTGCCAGCTGTCAGCACGCGTGCCACGAGCGGGATGTACGACTCGTGGCCAAAGTGGACAGCGAATGCGTTTGACGTGTCCCTGGCTGAAGTGATGATTACCATTGCAGCAAAAGCAGACCATTCGAAACGCATGGACATTCTCCTCGTGCGGCGCCTCTCCGAAGCTGTGGAAAAATCGTGACCGTCGCCTATTCCTCCGTGACCGATGTGCCGCACCTTCGGCGCTCGTGCGGGTTGGCCATTCTTACTCCCGACCTTACGGTCGGGCCTACTCACTGCCGCCTCTCCGAGGCTGGACTGGAAATGATTGTGTGCCTTGTGCTTGGATCGGCTAAGCATGCGAACCAGGCGCGAAGCGCCGGAAGTCCGTAGCCACGCGCGTAAGCGCGTGGTTACGGATTACAGGAGAAACCGAGGCCCGAAGGGCCGGTACCTCGGAATCGAATGATTAATTCACGCGTCCGGAGATCCGCCGCACGCGATCCTGTATCGGGCCGGAAGTACTCTACTCTAAGGCGAAGGAGTGTGTCACCGTTGAACGAGGTGCGAAGGCTAGACCGCCTCGGCGGCGAACGGAAGCACGCGCCCGGCGCTCTTATCGAAGGCGACAGCCCAGGGGAACTGCCGGGACAGCAGCGATCCCATTTCGCGCGGGTCGAGAGGCTTGGAGAAATAATACCCCTGGCCATACTGGCAACCGAGCGATTGCAGCATCCTCATCTGCATCAGATTCTCGATCCCCTCGGCAATGACATCCATGCCGAGATTCTGCGCCAGATGCAGGATTGCCTGGACGATCTTCCAGGTCTCTTCGCTCATGCCAAGGTTGCCGACGAACGAACGGTCGATCTTGAGGGTATCGATCGGAAAGCGGTGCAGGTAGCTCAGCGAGGAGTAGCCGGTGCCGAAATCATCCATGTGTACCTGCACGTTCAGGTCTTGAATCCCGGAAAGGGTCTCAGCGATCGTTTCCGTGTTCTCCATCAGGACGCTCTCGGTGATCTCCAGGCCAAGGTTCCTCGGCTCGAGGCCGGATTCCTGCAGAATGTCCTTCAGTTCCTTGACAAGGTTGGGATGCGAATAGTGCTTGGCCGAAAGGTTCACATTGAGCGTCAATCGATCTTCAGGTGGCCGGGCAGACTGCCATTTTGCCACCTGGGCGCACGAGGTGCGCAGCACGAAGTTCTCGAGCGGCACGATCAGGTCGGCGGACTCTGCGAGTCCGATGAAATCCCCCGGGTAAACCATCTCGCTGGGGCGTTGCCAGCGAACCAGGGCCTCGAATCCTGTTAACCTTCCTGTCCTGAGACATACGATCGGCTGGTAGTGAACCCTGAACTCTTGCTGCTCGAAGGCCTTCCTGAAATCAGATTCGAGCTTCAAGCGGGCAACCGCAGCCGCACGCATGTCTCTGTCGAAGATCTCGCACCGGCCCTTGCCGGCTGCCTTGGCCCTGCTCACTGCAGTTGACGCGTCGCGCAGCAGTTCCTCCGGGCGGGCGTAGTCCTTCGTCCCCAGAGTGATGCCCGCTGAAGCCGTGACGTACACCGTCTCGCCATCCACCTGGAACGGTTGCTCCATTTCACGGAGCACACGGGCAGCTGCGATGGTGGCATTCCTGGCGTTCTTGATGTCTTCCAGCAGAAGCACAAAGTCATCGGTCCCGCAGTGGGCAATGGTGTCCTGAGCCGAGAGGCACCCTTGAATCCTCCGCGCCACCTGGGCGAGCAACTGGTCCGCCACGACGTAGCCGAGGCTGTCGTTGATCATCCTGAGGCCATCCATATCGAGGGCGATCACGGCAAAAGCCGTCTGCTGACGCTGGATCCGTTTGAGAGCGCGTTCGAGGCGGTCCATCAGGAGAATGCGATTGGGCATGCCGGTCAGCGGATTGTAGACCTTGCGATCAGTGATGTCGGTCTGTGAGCCGGCGATGCGGTGCGCCTTCCCGGTACCGTTGCGCAGTGCCAGTCCCCGGCAGAGCATCCAGCGATACGTTCCGCTTGCGTCCAGGATCCTGTACTCGCTTTCGAAGTGGCTGCTCAGTCCCGTAATGTGCTGGGCGAGTTTTTTCTCGACACTGACCCTGTCGGCAGGGTGCATCCTTTTGAACCAGTCGTCCGGCGACTGCCCGACCTGAGCCTCCTCGTAACCGAGCATCGATTTCCAGCGAGGCGAGTAGTAAATCTCCTTGCTCTCCAGGTTCCAGTCCCATAGCCCATCGTTGGCACCGAGGGTCGCGAGCGAGTATCGTTCCTCGCTCTCTCGCAGAGCCTTCTCCATGTGGTGCTTGTAAAGTGCGATCTCTATGTGACCGTGGAGCTCGCGTTCCTCAAACGGTTTGAGCAGGTATCCGAACGCTTCGGTGACCTTTGCGCGCTGCAGGGTTCTTTCGTCGGCGCACGCGGTGAGGAAAATCACGGGGATATTGAGCGTCGCACGGATCGAATCCGCAGCCTGGACTCCGTCCATGCTCCCCTTCAGAATGATATCCATCAGCACAAGGTCAGGCCGCGTCTGGTCGGCCTTCGCGATCGCCTCTTCGCCCGAGCATGCTGTCCCGACGACGTTATAGCCCAGCACTTTCAGGCTGTTCTGGAGATCCAGGGCAACGATCGTCTCGTCTTCGACGACCAGAATTCGCACCTGCTTGCTTGCCATTCTTCCCTCGCTCATTCAACTCTCGGATATCAGGCTCGACTGCGTGGGATCCTGATATCGCATTGGAATCCGTTCTTTGAGCAGTAGTTGACCGTGCCTCCGAGCTGATCGGTGAGGCTGCGCACCAGCTTCAAGCCAAGAGACTCGCTCTCTTCCGGGTTTGACCCTGCAGCGAAGCCGATGCCGCTGTCGCGGACCGTCAGCGAGAGCCCCTGCCCGTTCTCCTCGCAGAAACGAACCACGATCTCGCCGCCGCGGCCGTCGGGGAAGGCGTATTTCAACGCATTGGAGACGAGTTCGTTGATGATCAGCCCGCACGGGATCGCAACATCGAGGTTCATCGGTACCGATTCGACCTTGAGGTCGAGGCGAACCGCGCTCGAATTGGCCTTGTAGGACCGCAGCAGGTGGCCGGTCAGGTTCCGGACATACCCGGCAAAGTCGATGCTGGCCAGGTCTCTGGACTGGTACAGGCGTTCATGGATCAGGGCCATGGCCTTGACACGATCCTGGCTCTCTTTGAATGTCTGGCACGCCTTGGGGTCCTCTATCTCGGCCGCCTGCAGACTGAGGAGGCTGCAGATGATCTGGAGGTTGTTCTTCACGCGGTGGTGGATCTCCTTCAGCAGCACCTCCTTCTCATTCAGCGACGATTTGATCTGCTCCTGCGCGCGTCTGGAGACTGTGATGTCCTGGTACTGCCAGAGGTGGTAGCGCACATCTTCACCGATGCGTAGCGGAACGTAGTTCCTCACGAACACGCGCTCCTGCCAGTGGAGTTCCTCACCCAGCACGGGACTCCCTTTCCTGATGATCTCCTCGATACACTCAGCAAACTGCAGCGGCTGAACGAAGAGGAGCCTGGAATCCACACCAAAAAGCGATTGGGCCGGGATCGGTATGCCGAACATGTTGCTGAAAGCCTGATTGACATGGGTGATGCGCCGGCCTTCGTCCTCGACCAGGATCCCGGACTGGAGGTTGTCGATGAGGTTCGACATCAGAACGGTTGTCGCCCTGAGCTGTTCTTCAGCCTTTTTCTGCTTGGTGATGTCCTCCGCGATCCCCACAACCCTGTACACCTGCCCGGTCTGATCGCGAACCGGAAACGCCCGATCCCGAACCCAGCGCTGCGAGCCGTCCGGCCGCACGACCCGGTACTCCTCGTCGTATTCACCCCAGACCTGCTTTACGAGAGACTCCCGCACCCGCCCCTGATCTTCATGGTGGATTGCGTCAATCCAGGAGCCCGGCTGACGATGCAGGTTTGTGCAGCTTCTGCCCCAGATCTCCTCATATCCGGGACTTACATATTGCTTGGACTGACCGTCCGGAGGCGAAATCCAGAACACAGCCTGGATATTGCCGGTCAACTGGCGAAACTGCTGCTCCACCCGCACGCTGGAAATCAACGTGCCGAGGATCTGCCCGGCGATTTTGAGCCCTTCTATCTCGGAGTACGGCCAGTCCCGGTCGACGAAGCACTGCTCCAGTCCCAGGCATCCCCACCACTGCCGGTCCATGAACATGGGGACGATGACCACCGATCGAACACCGAGAGCCTCCAGCATCTCCCGCTTCTTGCGGTCAATGTCTCTCGTGCGTGCCAGACAGGGCTGACCCATCGAGAGCGCCGAGGCCTGGTCTTCGATCATCTGGCCACGGAGAAGGTTAAGAACCCGAAGATCATTCTCGTCGGTAGAGAGTCCAGGCGTCGTCCACTCGTAGAGCCAGGTATCACCTCCATGGCTGCCTCGTTCTGATGTGCGGCGATCTGTTATGAAGACCCTGGTAACAGAGGTTGCCTCCCCGAGCCTGCGCATAACATCCTGGACCCCGGCCTCCCAACCACTCTTTCCCAGGAACTGTTGCGCCGCGTAGCTGACAGCTTCGAGAATGGCGTCCCTGCGATCGATCTGCCGGTTCGTGACCCTCATCTGGGTCACGCTGGTACCGACCAGAACCGCGTTGAGGGAAGCGGCGAGAAGAATCACCTGGAACACACCCGCCACGTCTGCTCCCCGACCGAGGCGCCAGAGCCCCAGGATCGCAATGATCGTCATCGCCGGCACGACGACCGAGACGCCCTCCAGGCCATGTTTCAGTGCGATCCACATGAGGGGCACAGACAGCAGCATGAAGATGAACAACTCGCCGCTCACATGCCCGCCGAGTATCAGCCAGTAGACGAAGACCGCCAGGGCAAGAAACGAGAGGGCAAACACCGGGGTCGGTTTGCTCAGGCGCAGTGTCCGAAGGTATTGGGCAGGGGCGGCTCTCTCTCCGGTGATCCCGAGGAGAATGATCTCGAAACGCGGCGCTGCGTGGACCAAAAGGAAAGGCGCGAGTGCGAGAATGCCGGATCCGAATCCTACGACTTCAGCCCGGAAGTCCAACACAACCTGTTGCCAGGGCGCATGGCTGTTGAGCCAGGAACTGGCAGCCGCTGTCGCTGCCAGACCGACGGCCGCCGTGCCACCGGCCGCCAGAAACCTCATGACCTCGCGGCTGTGCTTCAACCTGACATATGGCCCCGGGACCGTGCGGCGGACAACTGCCGCAGCACCGGCCAGAATCAGGGTCATGCTCATGCATTCCAGGGCAATGTAGGCGAACGAAATCGGCAGGGGATGCAGCCACAACCTGTCCACAAGATGGGCCGCCAGGACAACCGGGGCGTACTTGAGCCCGTAAGCGAGCAGCAGGCTGAAACTCAGGGCCGCCGGCAGGTGCCAGTGGTCCAAAGCCGCCGAGGGTTCGAGCATGGCCATGCCGTAATCCAGGGCCAGGCATAGTACAAAGTAAGAGGAGACGAGGAAAACTGGACGGGGGTCATACCAGGGTTTCCGCACCAGCTTCAACTCGCCTGCGAACTGTCCGCTTTCAGCTGCAGATGCTTGCATCGCAGGTCCAATCCATGTGATCAGGTCTTATGGCACTCAGTGCGCTTGATGAGGACATGACCCGGGCAACCTGCCTGCGCGGTTCTTCTTTGCCGGGATGCAGTCGGATGCCGCGTACGGAGATGCCCTGACCAAGCTATAACCTCTGTTACTGCCGTCATATCGGCCGCAGCCCCGCGCTTCTGTACCGATTTGCGGGGCCCGGCCGGCTGCAGGAGGCATCCTGTCAAGCCCGATATCTCACGGGAATGTGGTATCCTTGCGCTTCATTTTTCCGGCGGATCGGACAAGCCCCCCACGAATAATGGAGAGCCCTGAGCACACCCCCCCTCAACCTGCCGCCCTGCCTGACCCGAGACTCTCGCGACGGCAGCTCCTGCTGAACGCAGTCCGGGGACTTGTCGCTGTGCGGAGTATCCCGGGCCGGGCCGGGCCTGAATCTTCACGCAGTCTCAAGATCGTCAACTATTGGAGTCCGAGAAACAGTAGGCGCCCTCTGAGGCCCTCCACGAGATATATCGTCCTGCATACGACCGAGGGTGCCGAGCAGGGATCCCTCAGCAAGGTGCGCAGGCTGGGGGAAACCCATTACTTCGTTGGCCTGGACGGCACGGTGTACCGCGTCATCGACCGCGTGCGGATCGCGACCCATGCAGGCAGGAGTATGTGGCACGGGCGGAGGGCCCTGGACGACTCTTCGATCGGCATCGAGGTCTCGGGGTACTACGATCAGGACATCACGCAGGCGCAGTACTCAGCGCTCAAGGAACTGCTGCGGCAGTTGAAGATCATCTACAAAGTTCCCGATGTGAACATCCTGACCCACTCCATGGTTGCGTACGGACGTCCAAACCGGTATCACCCCGAGGAGCACCGGGGTCGCAAGCGCTGCGGGATGATATTTGCGCGGCCTCAGGTTCGGGCCAGGCTGGGTATTACCGCCCAGCCCGCTGCTGACGAAGATGTCCGGGCCGGGCGCGTCGCAATTGCGGATCCGGTGCTCTTCCGAGCCCTTTATCCACGGGCGGCGTCGTCAGCCGCTCTTACCGCCTCAGCCTCGCCTCCTCCGGAGATCCAGTCAGGTGCCAACGGTGGCGAGGAGAGTTTCGAAGGCTTCCTCGAGATCGGTAAGGACGGCGCCAGCGCGCGCGACCTCGCGGGATCGGCCTACAAGGATGAGAGGACGATCTATTTCTTCGCCGATGGGCTGGTCCGCACCGGCGCCGAATTGTCCCGGAGCAGGCGTTTGCGTTCGAGACTGGAGAGTCCGCCGAACGGGACCCGGGTTCTCGTCGGTTATATCTATGGCGGCCACGTCCGTTCAAGCAGGCCGCCATCGCGGATTGCGGGTGCTCGATGGAACTACCCTTCGACCTACTACCGGTTCCCCGACGGGAAGATCATCAGCGGGGACGAGATCGAGGATTCAGCCATCCCGGAACAGACGCTGATCTTCTACCAGCGATAGGTTCTGAGTCCCGATGCCGGTTACGACCCCGATTCCGATCTCGCCAGCGACGGTCTCGCGGCGTTCAGTCCTGCGGGGCCCGATTCCCGCTATCCCTGGCGAGAGCGTACTTCCCTGCTTTGCCGTATTGAGGACCGGAGCCCATCCCGGAGGTGATCTCGTCCCCTGGCGGAAGTGCGCGGAATCTGTCGAGGTACTCATGCCCTTCCTGGAGACGTCCCAGTTTCACCAGCAGGGATCCGAGATTGTACAGGGCGGCCGCATTCTTGGGATCCAATTCCAGCGCATGCCGGAAGTCTGCCTCGGCCTCCTTCGATCTGCCCTGTCGGGCGTGAACGACGCCGAGGTTGTAGAACGCGGCAGCGCACTTCGGGTCGGCGTCGGCAACCCGTTTGAAGCAGGCCTCGGCTTCGTCCGTCAATCCCTTGTGTTTCAGGACCAGGCCGAGGGAGTAATTCGCATAGGGGTTGGCGGGGTCGCGGGTCAGCGCCTCTTCAAATACCTGGCGCGCAGCATCAAGCTCTGCGTCGTAGTAAAGGGCGATCCCCAGGTTGATCCTTGCCAGGTTGCAGGTCGGGTCTTGAGCCAGAGCCTGCCGGAATTCCTCCGCTGCCTCCCTGTAAAAAAACCGGGTCATGAGGTCCACGCCGGCTCTGTTATGGCAGGCGGCATCGATCCCGGCAGCCTCCACGATTGAGACTTCGCTCACGACCGTGTCTCTCGGGGACGAGTTGCAGGCCGCGACAACGATGAGGACGAGGTGATACAAAGGGTGAAGGGTCATATAAAACCTTTACCACAACGCTGCAAGTACGCAACGCTCATCGGGGTAGCCTGACAACCCCGGGCGCACTACCTGTCCGGGTTCCGGTCGGTCAGGCTCGGATCCAACCCGACAGCGATGCGCATTTGACGCTCTGATTCCGCGGTCTTCCCTTCTATCTTCAAGACCTGGGCCAGAAGTACATGCGCTCTCGCATCCTCCCTGTCCAGGCTGACAGCCCTGCGAAGCGCCGATTCCGCGTCGGCCCAATTCCGCATCAGGATGTACAGGCGGCCCAGGTTGTGCCAGCCCGCGGCATAGGACGGCTTCGTGGCAACCGCCTTCTTGACCTCTCCGAGTGCTGCTTCCAGGTTGCCTTTCATTCCGTATATACCCGCCAGATTGTTGCGCGAGCGGTAGTCGGAGGGGTCGTTTGCCAGCACCTCTTTGAATTCTTCTTCTGCCTCGCCGACCCGCCCCAGGCGGATTAGAAGACTTGCCATATTAGCCCGCGCGACGTTGTTCTGCGGTTCCAGGTGAAGCCCGTCCCTGTACTTCACATAGGCGTCCTGCAGGCGGCCAAGGGCCTCGCAAGCTTGCGCCTCGAGAAAAAGAAGTCCGCGCACCTCAGGAGCATGCCTGCGGATCGCCTGGATCCGTTCGAATGTGTCGCTCGCGAGACTCCGGTCAGCGATCTCATTCAGAACCCGGTGGTAGCTTTCGAAGACATCGATCCGATCCTTCGGATCCACTCCTTCGCCGAAATTGTCGGTAATCCGGCTGATCCCAAGCCGAACGTACCCCAGGGCTGCCAATCTCTCACTTGCCTCCAGAACCGGGCCGGGCGCCGACCGATTGCCGCCCGGTGACTGGTGTTTGGCAACGAAATCCGCCATCTGTGCGCGGTATTGGCCGGCGAGCGCCTGTGCTTTGGGATAGATGTTTGCCTGCTCTGCCGGGTCAGCAACCAGATCATAGAGCTCGGCGCGAGGCGCATCGACCATCTTGTAGCGTCCGACTCGATAGCACCGCAGCGGGCTCCAGCCAAATTGAAGCTGCGGCACATAGGTTTCGGAATAGGTCCCGATATCGCCCGTCTCTTTGCCCAGCATGAGCCGCATCAGGCTCCTTCCCTGCACTGCCGAGGGCACGGTGATTCCGGCAAGCTGGAGGATCGTCGGCAGGACGTCCACGAGCGACACGGCCTGAGGCAATTCCTTCGGCGCCAGCGCGGAGGCAGCCGCGGGTCTCACTACCAAGGGTATGTGGAGCGTGGAATCATACAGGAAGAAACCGTGCCCCGATTCGCCGTGTTCTCCAAGGGATTCGCCGTGGTCGCTCACAAGCACGATATGGGTCTTGTCGATGAGGCCCCACTTGCGCAGGTAAGCATCGATTCTGCCGATGCTGCGATCCACCCGGGAAACCTCCGCGTCATAACCATTCGGGCATGGCGCGTGAGGATCATAGAAGTGCACAAATGCGAAGAACCGGACGGAACGGTGCCCACCCAGCCAGGCGAGGAAGCTTTCCGTGACCCTTTCGGCCGGCCGCCGCAATGAAGTCGCCGAGATTACCTTATTGCTCGCCTGGCCGAACTTCTCATCGTAGGTGTCAAACCCCTGGCCGATCCCGAAGTCAGAAGCAAGAACATAGGAGCCGATGAATCCACCGGTGGCGTAGCCGTGTGACTTCAGGACCTCGGCAAGCGTCAGTTGGTCATCTCCCAGCGCAAAACCGACGTTCTCCCGGATGCCGTGACGGAATGGGTAGGTACCTGTCAGGAGGGTCGAGTGGGCAGGCAGGGTCAGGGGATACTCGGTGTAGGCCCGCTCGAACCTGACACCTTCAGCAGCCCATCGGTCGATCCCGGGAGTCTTGTTGAGCTTGTAGCCATAACAACTCAGGCGATCGGCCCGCAGGGTATCCACACTGACGAGCAGTACGTTGTCTGCGGCGTGGATAGATCCGAAGAGGCAGGCGAATACACAGACCGACTGAGCCGAAAGCTTCATACCGTCCGGAGAGTAGCACAGCCCGGCAGCTCAGGGAACCGCAGCGCGAAGCCACGGCATCGATCGCATCAGCAGGCAGTGGAGAGAGGAAAGGCGCGGCTGCGTGGCTGAGCACAACCGCGCCTCTTGATCAGGATGGACACCCGGATCCTGGATTCTTCTTACCAGCCGAATCTCAGGCCGAACTGGATATTGCGGGGATCCCCCTGCAACCCGGTTACATAGCCGAAGCTTGTTGTATTCCCCAGGCCTGTCTGGGGATCGGCGTAATGGTGCCGGTTGAAAACATTGATGAACTCAAAGCGGAACTGCAGGCTGGCGGCTTCAGTGAAATGCCAGTACTTGAGCAGACCGAAGTCCTCCTGGCTCCACCCGAAGCCCCGCAACTCCTCGTAGTACCTGCTGCCGTTCCCAAGATTGTGACCCGCGGGATTGGAGAATGCCGCCGGATCGAAGTAGAGGTTGCCCGACGCATTCTGCTGACCCGGGTTGAAGTTCTTGCCTGTGAATTGACGGTTCAAGTTGGCGCCGGAGTTGAAATCGGCGTAAACCGCACCATCCCACCCGGGATACCAGGAACTCGTAGATACACCAAGGGGATAGCCGGTATTGTAACGGAAGACCCAAGTCAAATCCCAGCCGCCCAACAGCGCATTCACGAAACCGGAAGAACCGGAGAGATACTTGCGTCCCCGACCGAAGGGCATCTGATAAGAAAGGTAGCCCTTGAAAATGTGAGTCTGGTCATAATAGACAACATTCTTCGCGTCCTTGGAGAGATCGTACATGTCCTGGATATTGCCCACGGCATCCCAGCTCTCGTCAAAGGCGCTTTCGGAGTTACCCACCGCCTTCGAGTAGTTATAGGACGCCTGGGCAGCGAGGCCTTTGCTCAGGCGCTGTGTCAGCGAGAACTGTAACGAGTTGTATCCGGAGGAACCTTTGGGGGTTCCCACGGAGTAGATCGGCCCCCATGTTACAGACTCCACCTGAGGATAGGGCTGGACTGCGAAGCCGGCGTAACCGGAGAAACCCGGATACGGGTACGGAGCCCCCGCGTCCGCTGCGCTCTGGGCATCCCAGATCCAGGCCCACGGATTCAGGCTGGAGTTCTCGTAGGTCTGCCGGGTAGGTTGGTTGCGCTGCAGGGCACCGTTGTGAAGTCTTCTACCCTGGTTGCCCATGTATGTCGCTTCGACGATCAAGTCCTTCGAAAGCTCGTACTGGAAGCTGATGTTGTATTGGTGGCTGTAACCGAGGAAAGTTCCCTTCGGATCAGTCGCTACCATCCCCCATGTAAGGAAGTTGGCATCTTTGGTCGGCGGCTGGTAGTTATCCGGGTAGCCCTCGTCCCAGTTGAACCTGGGCAGATTTCCGGTCTGGGTTACGGTGTTCGTGCCGCGATAGCCCGGGGCAAAGCCATAGGGCACGCCATTCCAGTACTGTATCCCGATCGGCACGTAGAAGATGCCATAGGAGCCGCGGATTGTAGCCTTGTCTGTCAGGCGATATGCCGCTCCGATGCGGGGCGAGAAGTCTTTCCAGTCCTTTTCGGTTTCAAAAGAGTCTTTGGGGCCGTCAAGAAACTCCAGCGCCCCCGCGACGTTGTAGGCTGTGTTCTGGACATTCGGACTGAAGCTGGCCCAGCGGCCGTACTTCTCGTGATAAGGCAGGGCCTGCTCCCAACGGAGGCCGAGGTTCAGGGTCAGCCTGTTCGTGACTTTGAAGTCATCCTGGAAGAAGACATCCCAGTAGTCACGCCGGCCGTAGAGGTCGAAAGTCACATTCTTGCTGGCGTTGTTCACCTCGCCCAGATAAAAACTGGCAAACCCGAAGCCGATTTGATTCGCCCACGATTCCCCCGGTATGCCGGTAGTCGTATTGGAGAAGCTGAAACCCAGCGTATCGAGGCCGCCGTGGCTGTTGATCTGCTGTTTCCAGTACTCGCCTCCGAACTTCATCGTGTGGCGCCCCTTTACCCATTGCAGGTAGTCACCCATGATATAGGTGTTGCCTACGTAGAAGCCGGAAGAGCTGTAGCCGATCTGGGTCTCCCCAATCCCGTTGACTGCCGATCCGAACCCGATGTCGGGGAAGAGCCCGGCGCTCGTTGAGTCCTGCAGTCCGAGATACTGGTTCCAACCGCCGTCCGCCTGGGTAGAGAGGCTCGGGTTGCGATAGCGGTTGTAGACAAATGACGCAGTGTTGATCAGGTTCGGCTGCAGGGTCCAGTAGTTTGCCACACGAATTGCGCGGCTTGTGACTTCCTGTTTGCGCGAACGGGCGAATGGGCCGCCGGTATTATTGGGGTCGTTCGGGTCCCAGACGCCTCCCTGGTCGACCAGGATGCGCGGACGCTGGGTCCAGATCAGCGACCCGGTGAATTTCATGTAATCCGAGACGACCTCATCCGCCTTGAGAGTCAACTGCGTCTGGTGAAACCACGGGTCGTTGTGGAGTACCAATGCCGAGTTGTTGGTGAGCCGCCCGGGGATCTCCGGGAGGTAGCTCTTCCTGTAAATGTCAATCACCTTGGAGGAGACGGCGCTCAGGCGGTTCTGTGGGATTATGTTGCCCGGGAAGGGATCGGAGACCCACTTTCCGTTCACCTGACGCATGGTCAGCGGATCAAAAATCTGCCCGCCATATACATCTCGCCCGAGAGCGTCCTGCCCCACAACGTTGCCGGTGAGCAACTGGCTGAAATCACCGTCGAGGAACGCGGGGACGGGAACGGTCTGGTTATAGCTCTGGTCAAGCTGCAGGTTCTGCTGCTCGTACTGCTCAAACGCCCCGAAGACAAAAGTCTTGTTGCGGCCGTTATAGAGCTTGGGAATGATCACGGGGCCGCCCGCGCTGAATCCGTAGAGGTGCTGGCGATCGGTCGGCCGGTCATAATAGTCCTTGCAGGCTTGATCGGCGCATTGCGACTGGCCCCAATTGTTCATCCAGGTATTAGCGTTGAGCGCCTCGTTGCGCCCGTAATAGAAGGCGCTTCCATGGAAATCGTTTGTGCCGGACTTCAGGGCGAAATTGAAAACGCCCCCGCTGGTGCGGCCGTATTCGGCCGACATCCCGTTCGTCTGCACGCTGAACTCCTGCACCGCCTCCATGGTCGGGCTCGACTCGCCCACATGTCCCTGGATCTGGGCGGTCGCCGAGGTGCCGTCGATCAGCACTTCCTTGCTGAATGCCTGCCCACCCCCAATGAATGAGGTCCAGTTGTTCCCTTCCACTCCCGGAGTAATTGCGTACGCGAAGTTCTCAATCGCCCGGCCTCCGGCAAAGGAGAGCGGCAGGTCTGTCGCGATCCTGCTCTGGATGGTGGTTGAAACGAGAGCAGTATCGGTCTTCATCAGCGTGGCGTCTGCCGTGACAGTGATAACCTCCGTGATCTGTCCGGTCTCGAGCTTGACGTCGAGACGCACGGTCTGCGCCACTGTAACTGTGATACCTGTGCGGCTGAACGTCTTGAAGCCCGTCAGTGCGAACTTGATCTCATACCTGCCGATCGGGATGTTCGACAGGGTGTAGAGCCCGACATCGTTGGTGACCGTCTGAGTCGATACGCCGGTATCGAGGTTCACGGCAGTAACCTCTACACCCGGGACCACCGCCTCGCTCGGATCCACAACCTTTCCAGTAATGGTGCCCCGATCCAGCTGGGCCATGAGCGGCGATGCCGCAATGCACAGCGCAAAAAGGAGCGTCGTCAAGAATTTCGGGTTTATCCATTTCATAGCACAAGCTCCGATGAATGATGGGTGACAGGATGTGCCTGGGTGCACCCTGTCGGATTGAAAATGCCCTTCAGCGATTTCTCAACTAAAGCCGATAGTGCTTCCCCCAAAATCCTGCAGTGCCTTCGACAAAAGCCCGGCGCGCCTTCCTGGGGTCGCCCGAGACCAGCCCGGCCAGATACTTCCTGTGCTGCCTGACCGCGCTGAGAAACTCGGTCTTATGCTGCCGGGACAGGACAAACGCGAAAACGGCGAAAAGGAACCGCTCGAGCGCCATCTCGATATACTCGTTAGCGGCAAGCCTCCAGACCTTGCGGTGAAACTCGAGGTCATGGCTGTGAAAAGCGGCACGGTCGTTTTGCGCCGCCGCGAGAGCCATCGCCCGCACCGTTGCGGTGAGGTCCGCAGCGGCCTCCGGCGTCATGTTCAAGGCGGCTCGCTCAAACGCCAGAGGCTCCAGCGCCATGCGTGCCTCGTGAATCTTCCGGAAATCCGCGATACTGAAATCCGTAACGTAGGTCCCCCGATTCGAGATCTTGTGTACGAAGCCCTGGTACTCCAGCTCTTTGAGCGCCTCACGGACCGTCGGCTGTCCGATCTTGAATCGGGAAGCAAGCTGCAGTTCGACCAGTCGCTCACCGGATTTCAGTTCTCCGGAAATGATGGCCTGTTTGAGCGCCTGCGCGGCGCTGCTCGGCCTCGACAGGTATCGAGGCACTTCGAGGATCGGCATGGAACTTTCTCCGGCAACGCCATCAATAATCTATAATCTATCTTCTTTATATGACCTTCAGCGGACTATCGTCAACGATTTGTTGAGAGATTCCGGGGAGTGATCCCGTGCGTCCAGGGCAGATCATCTTTCGTGTGCTGCTGGTAACCCTACTGCTGAACTCGGCCAGTGCCCAGGGCCAATTGGAGAGCGCACGTGCCTTGATCGAGCAGGGCCGCTACCAGGAAGGGCGCGCGGTCCTCGAAACCATTTCCGCAGGCAAACCTGACAACGCCGAAGTCCAGTATCTGCTGGGCCTGGCCTCATTCCGGCTGGGGGAGTTTTCCAGAGCGATCGTTCACCTGCGCCGCGGCTCAGACCTCGCCCCCAAGGACGTTCGAACCCTCGTGCTGCTCGCCAGAGCGCTTGCAGCTTCCGGACGGAGAATCGAGACCGAGAGAGTTTTGAAGAGGGCCATCGATCTGGCATCCGATGACGCCGAAGCATGGTCGCTCCTCGGCCGTCTCTACCAGGACGACAATCGCTTTATCGATGCCCTGCCGGCTCTCGAAAGGGCTCTGAGCCTGAATCCGGGCGATGTGCTGGCGCTCACAGCCATGGCTCATACACAGGCCGGCCTGGGCCTGAATGATCAGGCGGTTGCGACCTATGATAAAGCGGTTGCTTACAACGAGCACCTTCCCAGACCATTGCCGGGCCCGCCCGCTTCATTTGCCATCCTCCTGCTCCGTTTGAACAGGGTGGAGGAGGCTGCGGTACAGGCCCGCAGGGCGCTGGCCATCGACCCCGGGAACGAAAACGCCCGGGAAGCGCAGAGAGCCATCGATCGCCGGGCCCGGTCCTTCCACTCCCAGGCCACGCATCCCCGGGAGGCCCCCGCCGCCCCGGTTTTCGAAAATATCGCCGAAGCCGCGAGACTGGATTTCCGACTTCAGAACTCCCCGACACCCGAGAAGCACCAGATCGAAACAATGCCGGGGGGAGTCGCCGTCCTCGACTACGACAGGGACGGACTGATTGATATCTACTTCGCAAATGGCGCACGGAGCCCATCCCTCGAGAAAACCGACGAGACGTATTGGAACCGGCTCTACCACAACAACGGGGACGGGAGTTTCACGGACGTGACCGCCCGAGCCGGAGTCCGGGGCTCCGGGTACATGATGGGAGTGTCGGCCGGTGACTTCGACAATGACGGATACCCGGACCTGTTCGTTGTGGGTGTCCGGCAAAACATCCTTTACAGGAACAACCGCAACGGGACTTTCTCAAACATGACGGCTGTCGCCGGTCTCGACAGACCCGACCCCAGGTTCGGAACGATGTGGGGAATCCACGCCGCCTGGCTGGACTATGACACGGACGGCTGGCTTGACCTGCTCGTCGTGAACTATTGTGTGTGGGATCCGGTCCGGGAACCTTTTTGCGGCGACGAGCGGCCGGGCGGTCGAAGCTACTGTCATCCCCGGATGTACGCTCCGTTGCCTGACCAGCTCTTTCACAACAACCGGGATGGTACGTTTACCGACGTTTCCGCCAAATCCGGTATCGGAGCACACGTGGGTAAGGGAATGGGGGCAGCCGTCGCCGATTTCGACGGTGACGGCCACGTCGACATCTTCATCGCAAACGACACGGAGCCGAACTTCCTTTTCCGGAACAAAGGGGACGGGACCTTCGAACAGATAGCCGAGCAGATGTCGGTTGCATTCAATCAATTCGGCAACTCCGTTTCCTCCATGGGAGCCGACTTCCGCGACGTCGACAATGACGGTCGCCCCGACCTTTTCATCACGGACCTCTCCAACGAGGGCTGGCTTCTCTTCCGCAATATGCCCAAATGGTTCGACGATATCTCCGACCAGGCACGCGTCACCGTGGCGAGCCTGCCTTTCGGCGGGTGGAGCAACGCCATCGTCGACCTCAACAACGATTCCTGGAAGGATCTGTTGTCGGTCAACGGCCATGTGATGGACAACATCAGCCTCACGCAGAGCCGGGAGTACCGCCAGCGCAACTCGATCCTGCTGAACCAGGGTGACGGGACTTTCCGCGACGCATCCGATGAGGCAGGACCGGCATTCGCCAGGAAGGCCGCACATCGCGGCGCCGCCGTCGCGGACTTCGACAACGACGGACGCATGGATATCGTGGTGACTTCGCTCACGGACCGTGCTGAACTCCTGCGCAATGTCACACCGACGGCGAATCACTGGCTGATGATCCGTCTCATCGGCAGCAGCTCGAACCGAGATGGCCTGGGCGCGGTCGTCCGGCTGGAGACCTCAGACGGAAAGACCTTGTGGAACCACGTGTCAACATCGGTGGGGTTCGCTTCTTCGAGTGATCCGCGCGTCCATTTCGGGCTGGGTCAGAGCGAGAAGATCAGCGCTGTGAGCATAACCTGGCCGGGCGGCGAGACCCAGACCATCCGCGACGTCCCTGTCGACCACCTCATCACCGTAAGCGAGGCACGGTAATGTCCGGCAGGATAAGTACGCCGCTTCATTGAGTCTGTGGCGGCGTTTGCTCTTGCCGGTCCATGGTGCCGGATGTAACTTGAAGGCCGCGAGGAACTGACATCATGCTCAAGATCGATCACCAGATTGCTCCGCCTGTACTGGCCCAGAAGATGAAGAGGTTCTGGGACCTCTCCGCATCCAAGCTGCTGGCAATCGAAGAAAGCCTGGATCCCCGTCAGGGAGCCCCGGTTTTCACAGTGGCGGGCAAGTACACCTCGCGCGGCTGGACGGAATGGACCCAGGGATTTCAGTTCGGCTCTTCAGTCCTTCAGTTCGACGCGACCGGGGATCCTGATTTCCTCGACCTTGCCCGGGCGAGGACTGTCGAGAGAATGGCGTCGCACGTAACTCACGCCGGAGTCCATGACCACGGTTTCAACAACGTCAGCACATACGGCAACCTGCTCCGCCTCATGAATGAGGGCCGCGTCGAGGAAAATCACTGGGAACGCGAGTTTTACTCGCTGGCCCTGAAATGCTCGGGGGCGGTGCAGGCACGCCGCTGGACAAAGATCCTCGACGGCCTGGGTTTCGTATACTCTTTCAACGGTCCCCACTCCCTTTTTGTGGATACGATCCGCACATTGAGAGTTCTCGCTCTGGCGCACAGGCTCGGACACATCCTGATGGAGGAAAACGACAAGTCTGTGTCGCTCCTCGAACGGCTCCTGCTTCACGCCCGCGCGACGGCGACATGGTCGGTCTATTACGGGGAAGGCCGCGATCATTACGACGTGCGCGGCCGCGTTGTGCACGAGTGCGTCTTCAACGTCAATGACGGCAATTTCCGCTGCCCCAGCTCTCAGCAGGGCTATTCTCCTTTCTCGACATGGACACGGGGACTTGCCTGGGCCATGTGCGGCTTCGCGGAACTGTTGGAGTTTCTGCACTCGCTGCCGGGAAACGAACTTGATCCCTTCGGCGGCCGCGCGGAGGTAGAGGGATTCATGGTGCGGGCCGCGCGGGCAACCTGCGACTTCTACATCGAGAATGTGCCGACGGACGGCATACCGTATTGGGATACCGGAGCCCCCGGCCTGTCGCCGGAATCGTTGCTGGGCCCGGCCGATCCGTACACCGGCGCCGAACCGGTCGACAGCTCGGCCGCGGCGATCGCCGTGCAGGGATTGATGCGTCTGGGGCATTATCTCCGCACCCAGGGAGTGGAGGAAGAGGCCCGAAAATACTGGCAGGCGGGGCTGACCGTTCTCCGCACCCTGCTGGACGAGCCGTATCTCAGTCTCGAGGAGAGTCACCAGGGACTGATTCTCCATTCGGTGTACCATCGGCCCAACGGCTGGGACTTCGTGCCTCCCGGCCGCACGGCGCCTTGCGGCGAGTCCACCATGTGGGGAGACTACCACGCGCGGGAGGCTGTCCTGTACGTGCAGAGGGTCCTCCGCGGGAACCCCTATCTGACGTTTGCCTCCGCCGCCCGGGCCTGACAGGCTCGGTTTGTCGATGTGTGTTTCGTGCCGCTCCGGGCCGGCGGCGTACATCCGGTCACTCATGAATTGTGGGGGGCGAAATGCGAAGAGTTGCTCTTGTGACAGGTGGTGCGGGAGGCATCGGATATGCCACATGCCGGTGCCTGGCGGCCGAGGGTCACGACCTGGCGATCATCGACATCCGGCAGGAATCCGAAGCGGCCACTCCGCTCGCAGAGCTCCGCGCGCTTGGAGCGGAGGTTCTGTATGTCCGGGCCGACATGGGAGTGCCCGGGGAACGGAAGAGAATCATTCCACAGGTGAGGGAGCGGATGAAGCGGCTCCACGTGCTCGTGAACAATGCCGGTGTCGCCCCCAGGGAGCGCAAAGACCTGCTCGAGACCTCGGAGGAAAGCTTCGAATGGGTTATGCGAATAAACCTCCAGGGCCCGTATTTCCTGACCCAGGAAGCAGCCAGGTGGATGATCGAGCAGAAGAAGCAATCGGACGCCTACAACGCGTGCATAGTGAACATTACATCGATATCCGCAGCCGTCGCGTCCGTGAACCGGGGCGAGTACTGCATCTCCAAAGCGGGGCTTGCGATGGCGACCACGCTTTGGGCGGTACGGTTGGCTGAATATGGCATTCCTGTCTACGACGTCCGCCCGGGTATCATCGAGACCGATATGACCGCCGGGGTTCGGGCCAAGTACGATGCCCTGATTTCAGGGGGTCTTCTGCTGCAGCCTCGATGGGGGCAGCCCGGGGACGTGGGTAAGGCTGTCGCCATGCTCGCTCGGGGGGATCTCGGCTATTCGACCGGGCAGGTGCTGTACATCGACGGCGGATTCATGGTCCGGAGGCTCTAGCCGCCGGCGGAAACGCCCCCGGCTGCGGGACGCATCATCTCTACCCGGAGCGACAGGCCCGCCCTAAGGCACAGCCAGCTTCACGAGCTGTTTCCCGATGTTGCGACCGTGAAGCATGGCGACGAAGGCCGCCGGTGCATTCTCTATCCCCTCGACGATGTCTTCCCTGTACTTCAGCTTCTTCTCCTGAAGCCATTGAGTGAGTTGGGCCAGCGCCTGGGGGTAACGGTCGGCAAACTGCATGACCAGAAATCCTTCGGCCCTTGCCTGCTTGAAAAGCAGCAGCGGAAAGGGTCTGGGACCGGTCTCGGGCTGCTCGAGGTTGTACTGTGCAATCTGGCCGCAGATCGCGACCCGCGCGCCGGTGTTCAGGAGTCTGAGTGCGGCATCGGTGATGGCTCCGCCCACGTTGTCAAAATAGATGTCCACCCCGTCCGGGCACATCTCGCGCAGCACCGCATAGTAATTCTCGACACTCTTGTAGTTGAACGCGGCGTCGTATCCGTAATCGCGTACCATGTAGTTGATCTTCGCATCGGCTCCTGCGATCCCGATGACGCGGCAGCCCTGCATCTTCGCAAGCTGCCCGACCACGGATCCCACCGCACCCGCACCGCCCGATACGAGCACGACCTCTCCGGCTTTGGGCCGCCCTACCTCGAGCAGCCCGAAATAGGCAGTGAGCCCCGGCATTCCCAGCACGCCGAGCGCGGTGGAAATCGGCGCAGCGTTCGGATCGATCCGCCGCAGTCCCTTCCCATCCGTGACGGTATACTCCTGCCAGCCGAACATTCCCTCGACAATGTCGCCTTTGCGCAGGTCGGGATGGTTCGACTGGACAACTTTGCCTACAGCCCCTCCCATCATGAGATCGCCCAGTTGCAGCGGAGTCCGGTAGGGGGATGTCTCGTTCATGAGGCCGCGCATGTACGGGTCCAGCGAGAGGTAGACAACCTTGACCAGGGCGTCGCCCGGTCCGGGTACAGGCATGGGCATTTCAACCAACCTGAAATCCGACTCCTTAGGATATCCCACCGGCCTCGCGGCCAGTGCAATCTGACGGTTAACATCCGGCATCGGAGTTCTCCTCACGAGATGACATGGTGTGTTCTATTCGGAGCTTAACATGCAATGCTCTCTTAAAGGGAAGAATGTTGTCAACGCCGGCCGCAGAAAGCAGAATTCAGAACTCAGATTTCAGAAGATTTGACAGTCTGCGGGCTGTCTGATACTTATGGCGCGCTCCGGAGCTGCCATGACCCACTCACCTGCCGAACCGGTATCTGTCGCCGAGGCGGCAGCCTACGAAGAGCTCCAGATCATCGCGCACGAGAAGACGCATCGCAAGGTGCTGGCCATATTCTCTTCGTTCCCGGAACGTGGCCCGCTGCTGGAGATACCTGCCGGCGAAGGGGCGCTCGCCTGGCAGTTGCATAAGCTCGGCTACGCGGTAACCGCGGGCGACATCGACCCGGCCTTCTGCAAGGTGAAGGCGATCCCCTGCATATATCTGGACCTGAACCGCAGGTTTCCGATCGAGGATGAGAAATTCGGCTACGTGAGCTGCGTCGAGGGGATCGAGCATCTTCAGGATCATTTCCAGTTCGTCCGGGAGTGTCACCGCGTTCTGAGACCCGGCGGTCGCCTGGTTCTTTCAACGCCGAACATCCTGAATCTGGCCTCGCGGTTAAAGTTCTTGATGTCGGGGTTCTATTCGCTGGTTCCCCGCCCCATGAACGAGTTCAGCGTTATACCGGTGTTCGACCACATTCATCCGCTTACCTACTACCAGCTCCGATACATGCTGCACACACAGGGTTTCGAGATCGAGCGGGTCGAAACGGACCTGCTGCGCCGCAGCGCGGCTGCGCTGATCTTTCTCAGGCCCGTGATCCAGCTCTATATGGTCCGCACGATGCGCAAGGAGTCGGATCCATTGCAGCGTCAGGCAAATCGAGAAATCCGGCGGATCCTGGCTTCGCGCAAGCTCCTCCTCGGAAGAACACTGATCGTCGTGGCGCGGAAGCGCGAAGGCCGCTCAGTCCGCACTGTGCAGGCCTCCGACATCGGCCCCGACGGAAGGCCTGCTGTTACACCTGGCTGAGGACGTACCGCCGGCGGGGAGAGCGCGCTTCGGCGCCGACCGGGCGGGATTAATCGGATCAAACTCGCTTGACATCCGAGTCCTTTCGCATATGCTCGACACGAGCCGAAATTGACTCTTGTCAAATTCGATGTCTCGCCTTTTCGAGTGAGTCAAGCAAGCGAAGGGCGAAACTCTCCACCTGCCTGCTGACCCGTTTGGCGAGATAGGGTCCCTGTTTCCGTATCAGGTAAGATCATCCGTGAACAGTTTCATCCTCAAGTTCATTCATAATTCCGCCGGCTTTCTCCCGATCCTCTGCAGAGTCTAAGACCGGCGAGGAGGATTGAATGCTCAAGACAAGAATCTTATGGAGCGTCTTCTCATTGCTTCTGGCCACCTGGCCGGCTGGAGCATGGGCTCAAAGCTTCAACTCTTCAGTCAGCGGCACTGTGACTGATGCGAGCGGTGCCGTTATCCCCGGTGTCGATATCACGATAACGTCCGTCCAAACGAAGGCGGTTGCGAGAACGGTCAGCGGGCAGGACGGTCTGTTCAGCTTCCCGGACCTCGCAACCGGCTCGTATGAAATCAGGGCCTCTGCGAAAGGCTTCAAGGAGTTCGTGCAGAGGGGCATCGAGCTGACGATCAACACCAGAGCGCGTCTGGATATAAAGATGGAGGTGGGGGCGGAAACGGTATCTGTCGAAGTGGTGGCGGATGTCTCGCAGCTGAATTTTGACGATCCCACGATCAAACAAGGTGTCAGGCCGGAGGTCATCGCGGATTTGCCTCTTCTTGTCGGTGGCGCCATCCGTTCCTCGGCCTCTTTCGTCACCCTCATGCCCGGCGTCAGTACCGGGTCCAACCAGAATCCATACAGCACACGTATCAACGGCGGACTGACCTCAGGCGATGAAGCCGTGCTGGACGGAGTATCAATGACCCAGGGAGTAAACGGCAATACCGGCATGATCTCCGCCTTTTCTGACTACCCCTGGTCCCCCGAGGCCATCAGTGAAGTCAGCGTGCTGACCTCCAGCTACGAGCCGCAGTATGGAGCCACGACCTCCGGTGTCATCATGGCGGAGATCAAGAACGGGACATCGGAGTTTCACGGCAGCGTGTACGAGTTCCTCCGCAATACCGCTCTAAACGCGCGCCAATTCGGGATCCCCGATAGACCCAAGGACATTGAAAACGACTACGGCGTCAATATCGGGGGCCCCATCAAGATCCCCTGGATCTTCGACACTGCCAAGAAGAAGTCCTTCTTCTTCGTGAATCTCGAAGGTTTCAAGATCCGCGGCGGAGCATCGACTCCAACCCTCTCCATTCCTTCGATGAAAGAGCGAGAAGGCGACTTCTCGGATTGGGTGGACGAAAACGGCGACCTGATTCCGATTTACGATCCGGCAACCACCCGTGCCAATCCCAATTACAACCCGGACCTGCAGTCCGGACCGAACAACATGCAGTTCCTGCGGGACCAGTTCATGGGTTGCGACGGGAGAACGCCGAATGTCATATGCGCGTCGGACCCTCGTCTGCAGAACTCACTTGCCAAAGGCTGGTTCAAATATCTCCCTACCCCTACCTTCTCCGGGGCCCAATACAACTACGTTGTGCCTGAGCCGATACCGGACACGGTTTTTGCCGATTCCCAGCTCGTTAATGTCCGTGGGGACATGTACTGGCGCGACGTGGATCATTTCTATGTGTCGGTGAACTACCGCGGATCGACCCCCGCCAGTGTGACGGAACTGCCGCCTCAACTGGCAACCGAAGAACCCTATTACACTAACTACAGCTTCGTGAACCGCTTCAATTGGTCTCACACGTTCAGTCCAAAGCTGCTGAACCACTTCGCGGTGGGATACCTCGATACCTATGTAATAACCAATTCGGCAGACAAACCATACGTGGATGACCTGCCGAAGATACCCGGCGCGGCCGGCTATGATTATCCGTCAATCATCGGTTTCGATGACTTTAACTGGTTCGGACAAAACGTCGGGACACCACATGAGACGCGGCCGGTATGGATCGCGAATGACCTGGTGACGTGGGTGAAGGGAAGACACACCCTCAAGTTTGGCGGCGAGATCCGCAAGCATGGAACCAACGGGGCCAGGGTAACCAATCAATCCGGGACGGTCTATTTCTCCCGACTGGGGACCGGGCTCAACGAGATGACCAGCGGCAACGCGCTCGCCAGTTTCCTGCTGGGACAGGTAGACAATGCTAACTACGACATCCAGACGCTCACGAGCACATATGTCCGTTTCAGCGGGTACAACATCCACGCAGGCGATAGTTGGAAGGTCACGCCAAAACTGACCTTGAACTTCGGGATCCGCTGGGACATGTTCAAACCCACGGTTGAAAAGTACGACAACCTCTCCTTCCTCGATCCCAACGGCCCTAATCCCGCGGCAGGCAATCTGCCGGGTCGCCTGGCCTTCGCCGGAGATACCAGGGGAGAGGCCAGCTACGGGGCGCGCTATCCCGAACAGCTGTATAAGCACGGCATTGCTCCCCGGGTTGGAATCGCGTACAGCTTTGGCAAGAACTCGGTAGTTCGAGCGGGATACGGGATTTTCTATTCTGCCCCGATCTACCCGGGCTGGGGTGGAGGCATGTCGCAACAGGGATTCAACGCCAACATCAGTTTCCCCAGCTCAAATTACGGCTACACGCCGGCGTTCCTCCTGGAAAACGGGTTCCCGGCCATTTCCGACAGCCAGAGGCCTCCCTTCATCGATTCAACCTTCGCGAACGGAACCAGCGTGGGCATCTATCGACCATTGGATGCCAACCGGCTGCCCTATGCCCAGCAGTGGAATCTGACGATTGAGCACCAATTGACGCCCAGTCTCGCCGTCACGGCAGCCTACGTCGGCAACAAGGGGACGCGCCTCCCATCGCGAAACGCGGCTCTCAACGCTCTGAACCCGAGTCTGCTTTCCATGGGTGCAAAGTTGAATGACACGTTTGAATCGGGACAAACCGAACTCAACGGTGTTCATATTCCCTATGACGGCTGGGTAGAGCAGATGAGCGGCTGCACCCCCACGGTTGCCCAGGCCCTCCTCCCATACCCGCAATTCTGCGACTCACTCCAGGGTAACAACGAGAACGCCGGCAATTCCACCTACCACTCCTTCCAACTCAAGGTCGAGAAGCGCATGTCCCAGGGACTCTACTTCCTCGGATCGTACACATTATCCAAATTGCTTACGGATTCCGAGGGGGTCCAGATTGACGCCGCTACATGGAACGGCGGCCTTGGGGTGATGTCACCGTTCGAACGCCAGCGGAACAAACGATTGGCAATCAACGACGTTCCCCAGGTTTTCAGCCTCGCTTTGGTTTACGACCTGCCTGTGGGCAAAGGACAGCGATTCCTGAATCAGGGCGGCGTCGTCAATGCCGTCTTGGGTGGTTGGCAACTCAGCACGATCTTCCGGGCGACAGGAGGAGTGCCTCAGTATTTCCGCTCTTACTCGTGCAACGTTCCTGGAGAATTCCGTGCTTCGTGTGTCCCCGCCATCCTGGAGGGGGCAAATCCCTATGCGCAGGACAAGTCCAACTTCGATCCGGACAAGCCCCTGTATAATCGGGACGCGTTCGAGCCAGCTGAAAGTTTCAACTTCTATCTGGGGAAGGGGCCGGCAGCCACCGACCTGCGAGGATTCAACTACTACAACAACGACGTTGCCCTCGTGAAGAATTCGCGGATAACCGAAAGGTTCACCTTCCAGTTCCGGGTGGAGTTCTTCAACGCCTGGAACTGGCATATGTTTACCAGCCCCGGGGGAGAAAGCGGCATGGGGGCCCAGTTCCAGGTCACCAATGTCGATATTTCGAGCCCGTCCTTTGGGATGTGGGACGGTACCGTCAGCACGCCGAGAAACATCCAGTTCGGGCTGAAGGTCTTGTTCTAACCGATCAGCCGCGGGCTGGTTTTCCTGCCGGGGGCAGTGCTCTTCGTGAGCCTGCCCCCTTTTCTTGTCCGGGCTTGCGACGCCGCATACTCTTGTCATCGCAGATGCGGAAGTATTAACATTAGACAAGGTGGTTCTGCGGCAATGAAGGATGATCTTTACGCCATTCTCGGGGTTCCCAGGGATGCCGACGAGAGCGAAATTCGATCCGCTCATCGTGCACTGGCCAGGAAATATCATCCCGATGCCGGGATCGGTTCGTCGAGCGAGAGATTCCGCAGCATTCAGGATGCCTACGACATTCTGAGTGACCCGGGCAGGCGCGCAGAATACGACCGTTCGCTTGAAAGGCGGGAGCAGCGAGCCGGACGGAGCGAGCCCTCCATCCGCTTCTACTCTGGAAGCTACGCCCCGTTCTCCGCGCACGTAGACCTGCGTCACCTTTCGCGCGGCGTAAGTGCCGAGCCTATCCGATTCAGACCCCAGGCCCGATCCGCGAGGGGCAAAGCCGATACCTGGGAGGACCTGCTGGCTTTCCTGTTCGGGGACCTGGAGTAACCGGCCACGCCTGGCAAACCTGGCTCGGGGGCCCTGCGGAGCAACTCGGAGTGGCTCTCCGGGCCGGTATCGGAATCGGGGTCGGAATCGTTATCGATACGTATCCGGCTTCAATCCCAGGGCCTGTCGGCGATCATGATTCCGGCTTCCGATCTCGATTGCGATCCCGATTCCGATACCGAGGATTTTTCCTGCCTGGTCGCGAAACCTTGGATCACCATCACTCAGAAAAGGTCCGGTATCTTCGTCATGTCCAGGGCGGCGTCGGGCTGATTCGCAGATGACTGCCGGTTCGGTATGAAGTCTCCCGTGATCATATCCTTGTAGCCCATGCCCGGACCTACCATCGGATAGACCGCAGCGTCGGGGTCTATCATCACCTCAAGGAACGCCGGGCCACGATGCTCCACAAACGACGTGAGGATCTCGGGGACCTTGTCCTTTTCGGACAATCGAACCGAGTAAGTGAATCCGTCGGCTTCGGCAGTCTTGGTGAAAACCTTCTGGTGAAGGGACTTGTCGGAAGCGGAGAACCGGTTGCCGAAATACATCTTCTGCCACTGGCGCACCATGCCGTCGCCAAGGTTGTTGAACAGGATGATCTTCACGGGCAGGTTGTACGTCGTCACCGTTTCCAGTTCACCAAGGTTCATGCGGAGACTGCCGTCACCGTCGATGTCGATGACCATCCGGTTCGGGCACGCGAGTTGCGCCCCGATTGCTGCGGGCAGGCCGAAACCCATGGTCCCCATCGACCCGGAGGTCAGAAAGGATCGCGGGTGCCTGAAATCGAAATATTGCGCGGCCCACATCTGGTGTTGGCCGACGCCCGTGGTGACGATGGCCTCGCCGTGAATGATCTCGTTGAGCCATTCGATCACGTGCTGCGGTTGTATCAGGTTGCTTTCGCGGTTGTAGTTGCGCGCATGCTTCTTCTTCAGTCTCTGCACGTGGTTCAGCCACCGGGTAAAGTCCTTCCTGAATCCTTTCCGGCCTTCCAGCAGGTCCTCCAGCGCGGTCCTGGCGTCGCCGACGTGCGCCCACTGGACGGCCTTCACCTTGCCGATTTCGGCTGCGTCGATGTCGATGTGCGCGATATAGCGGGCCTTGGGTGCGAACTCCTGGACTTTGCCGGCAACGCGGTCATCGAATCGCGCACCTACGGCGATCAGGAAGTCGCAGTCCTCGACTGCGTAATTGGCATATGCCATCCCGTGCATGCCGACCATGTGGAGCGACAGGTCATCCGTCGTATCCATGGCACCGATGCCCAGGAGAGTGGTGGTGGCAGGGATGCGCAGCGTGCGCGCGAAGGCCCGGAGTTCCTCCGAAGCGCCGCTGTTGATGACCCCTCCGCCCGCATAGATGAGGGGGCGTTCGCTCCTCTTCAGCATCTCGTAGAACGCCGCGCAACTTTCCTCGGTGATGCGCGACGCCGCGAGCCTTCGCGTCCGCGCTTCGTATCCGCGGAAGTGCATCAGTCCCTCGCCCCGGAAAATCCCCTCCCAGTTCTGGACATCCTTCGGCAGATCGATCACGACCGGCCCCGGCCGGCCGGTGCGTGCGATCTGGAAGGCGGTCCGGACCGTCGCCTCGAGCTGGTCGGGCTCCTCGACGAGGAACACGTGCTTTGCGCAGGAGCTCATGACGTTGAACACGGGCGCTTCCTGGAAGGCGTCGGACCCGATGGCGTGACGAGGCACCTGGCCGCAAATGAGAACCACGGGCACCGAGTCGGCCATGCAGTCACGGATAGGGGTAACGGAGTTGGTCGCACCCGGCCCCGAAGTGACGAGAAATACGCCGACCTTACCGCTTGCCCGCGCGTATCCCGCCGCCATGAAGCCGGCACCCTGCTCGTTGGCGGGCACAATCAGACGGATCTGCTCGTCGGAGGTCGCCTTGTGCGCCGCGTTATAGCGAAAGATGGCGTCATAGGTCGGGAGGATGGCACCTCCGCTGTAGCCGAAAATCGTGTCCACGCCCTCGTCGGCCAGCACCTGGATTACCATTTCCCCGCCGGTCATCCGGCTGCCGGCAAGTGGGTGCCTGCTCGCGTCAGGTTGTGCTGTCATGGTATCTCCTTTTCTTATTGGGCATTCGTCGACCACTTCCACTGCCGCCGTCAGGAATTGGCAGGAGTAAATAGCGCTGCTTGCCGCGGCGAAGACTTCTCGGTCAGGCTGCGGTGCAGCGCAACCTTGCCGGTCCTGACCATGTCGTCTATGCCGTATGGGCGGACCACGTCAAGGAAGGCATCCACCTTGCCCGTATCCCCGGTCACTTCGAAGACATAATTGTCGGGAGTCGCAGTCACGACCCTGGCGCGGAAGATCTCGGCTTCTCCCAGGAGCGTCGTGCGCTTGCCCTCCGGCGCACGCACGCGCACGAGCACAAGTTCGCGCTCGACGCAGTTCGCGTCGGTGAGATCCACCGCTTCGACGACCTCGACGAGCTTGCTCACCTGGTTGAGTATCTGTTGCGTAAAAGCCGGTTCGCAGCGCACCACCATCGTGATCTTCGACAAACCGGTCTCGGGATCGCCGGCGGCTGTGATACTTTCGATGTTGTAGCCCCTCGAGCTGAACAGTCCTGCGATCCTCGACAGCACGCCGAACCTGTTCTCAACCAGGATTGAAATCGTCCTCGTGGGGGGCTGCCGATGGTCTGCCCCGTTGTGGTTCCCGAAAGTTGTCATCTGCAATCTCCTGGTTCGCGGGATTCATTCATAACGAAAAAAGGCCGTCACCCCGGTGCGGATGACGGCCCTGGAATCTCCAGTGATTCTGCCATCATCCGAACCGCGCGAAGCGGTTGAGGATGATAATGCCGGTAATAAGTACGAGCGCTACGGGCAGGATGATACCGACTGTCGATTGGATTCTCGAGAATATCGCGCTCAGCGCAGTCTTCATTAGGCCACTTTTCGGGGCCCGTGCAGTCTCTTCAAGGCCCACGACGAGAGAACCTATCAGACGCATTCGCGACCTGTCAACAGGTTTAGGGCTCGCGCCGGGCGCTTTTGACCGATTCAACCGGAAGTTGACTGCGCCGGCGACTTGCTTGTCCGGTCTCTTCGAAAGCCGCACAGCAGGAACAAAAATCCGGGTGCCGCCAGGACCAACCACCCCCAGCCCTTGGGCAATACGCCGGCGGTCGCGAAGTGAACTATGTAGTAAGCAATAAGGCATCCTGTCGTTATGCTTCCACCCAGGACTTCTCTCTTCCAGGCCAGAATCATTCCGATTGATACACCCACCGGATAGAAGAGGAAGCCGAGCCACTGCATCGAGCCTGTGTAGTGAATACCCTCACCCACACACAGGAGCAGGAATATCAGGATGCTCGCGACGCTCCAAAGCCGCGCAATCCAACGGATCAGCAGGGTTGATACCGCCTGCTTCCCGGTTAAGGCTTCCACCATATGCCTCCTTTCGGGAACACTTCGCCGCCCGCCCCGGTCGGGGTGATCAGCTTGAGGGGGGTGCAGCCCGGATCATTGGAAGTCCGGCAGGCATGCTCGTGTCCACCTCTGTGTGGCTGGAATTATCGCTCTTGTCGCGTTACCTCTGCAAACAACTCTTTGCCCCGTCGGGCGATCCAGACAGTGGAGATACCGGCGTGATAGTCCCGCTCCTCCTTCTCTCGCCGCTTCAGGGCTCGGCTATGTCGGAGCCCATAGCCCCCCCGTTGCCGATAGCCCTGTGGTGCGCGAGAGTGACCGGGAGACTTCCTCAGCCCGCCCCAGAAGAATCACAGCCGGGGGTGAGCGGAAGCGGGCCCCCAGGCAAGGGGCCACTCAGGTGACGAGCCATGGAGGGGAGAGAAAGGGCGTCGGAAGGTTCTATCTGTCAGGCGTAGTGTCTGAATCGCAGGCGTCAAAGGATGGAGCACGCAGAGCACCGGTGGCGAACCACTGGCCGCGGAATACCCTGGGAGATGAGTCCGGCCGGGCCAGGTTCGCCCGGGAGCTGGATCCGCCACCTCTGGAATTGACGCACGGAGATCGGCAGGACGAGCCGGGACGTGGACCAGGCAGGACCTGCAGCCGAAGACCTTCGACTGCAAGCTCAAGATGGAGGTTCCCTCTGTTCCGATGCCCGGCCAGCATTGGTCTTGTTGAGATTCCTGGCAGAATCGATTGAGCGCTTGTTGCCTTCGATGGAGACGGGCCAGTTTGCGGCCTGGGCCGCGCGGGGGTATATGGGCTTGCGGTAGCCGCCGTACAGCTCGGTGCGGAGGTGGGACAGCATGTGGTGGCCCCGCCTCCTATCCCTTTCCGCCCTGAGCGCGGCGATGTCTACGGGCGCGACGACAATGCGTTCCCCCGGCCCTGCCTCGGCCTGCGCAAGGATCCTGCCGTCGAAGTCCACAACCATGCTGCCACCCGGCCAACTGAACGGTGGATAGTTCTTCAGGGCCGCCCCCTGGTTGGCGGCCACGACGTAGCAGTTGTTTTCCAGTGCCCGGCAGCGATTGACCAGGGTCCACCATTCCATTGGCGCGGCTGTTCCCCAGGGGTCCATGTAGGCCGAGACCCTGATCAGGACTTCAGCTCCTTTCAACGCGAGCTGCCGGATCGCCTCCGGAAAGAGCCAATCGTAACAGATGGCTGTGCCCAGTCTCCCGATACCGGTGTCGGTCACCGGAAATGGATCCTCGGCGTAGTCCGGGAGGTCATGCGGGCTTGTGTGCACCTCCCAGGGAATCCACGGATGGGTCTTGCGGTACTTGGCGAGTATGCCGGTCGGGCCTATAAGGCAGGTGGTGTTGAATACAGCCCCGGGATAGCGCTCGTCTGTCTCCAGGAACGTCCCTGTCTGGATGTATATGCCGTGATGCCTGGCCCGCTGCTCATACCTTTGCGTGTGCTCGTTGGGAATCGGAACGGCCAAGCGCTCTGCCAGGTCCGAAACCGTGAAGTAGACCGGCGGAGTGTGGGCAAATTCCGGAAACACGACGAGACGAACCGGGAAAAACGGTTCGTATCCAAGGATGGCCGAATCGATCATCTCGAGCATCCGGTCCACCCTGCTTGCGATCTCTGCCCGGGATTCCGGACTCGGGAAGTCGGTCTGGCAACAGGCCGCGTAGTAGCGTTCTTGTGTGCTCATCGAGCCTGAAGCATATCATGCAGGGCATTCCCCGGTGCGGTCGGGATCGGAATCGGTATCGGGGTCGCAATCGCTTTCGAATTCGCCCTGGCCAATCCCGCCATCCTTTGACACCGAATCCGATATCGATCCCGATGCCGATCCCGTTTCAGTTGCCTGGCACCCCGGACCTATTACTTGCTTCAGGCGTCCCGTATAATGGATTGATAGGGGGCAGGAGAAGCAGGTGGCCGTGAACGAGAACCTGGACGAATTCGAAGATGAGCCTGGTGAAGCCAGCCTCCTGGTGCCGGATGACGCACCCTTGGAACACGGGCCGGACACGGCCGAACTGGCCCGTTACGATCCGCTCAGGCGCTACTTCCTGGAAATCAGCCGCTTCCCCACCCTGACGCGTGGCGAAGAGCAGAGCCTGGCGAAGACCTACCGCGAAACCGGGGACCGCGAGGCCGCGTACCGCCTCGTAACATCCAACCTCAAGCTCGTCGTCAAGGTAGCACTGATCTATCACAAGGTTTACCGGAACCTGCTCGATCTGATCCAGGAAGGGAACCTGGGGCTGCTTCAGGCAGTGAGGCGGTTCGATCCTTCGCAGGGGACCCGCCTGGCCACGTACGCAGTCTGGTGGATCAAGGCCTACATACTGAAGTTTCTCCTCGACAACACTCGTATGGTGAAGGTCGGGACGACGAATACGCGGCGTAAGATACTCATGAACCTGAACCGCGAAAAGCGGGATCTCGAGGCGAAGGGCATCGCGCCCACAACGCGGCTTCTTGCCCGGAATCTTGGCGTCGAAGAAAGCGAGATCACGGAGGTCGAGCAGGCGCTCACCGGGCCCGACATCTCGCTGGACGCCCCCGTAACGGGTTCAGACGGGAAATTGCGCTACCAGGACACCTTGGAACTCATGGAACAGGGGGTGGACGAGAAGATAGCGCAGGGCGAGTTCCGACAGCTCCTTGAGCAGAAGTTCGAAGAGCTGGCAGAGACCCTCTCGGAGCGCGAGAGGCTCATTCTCCAAAAGAGGCTGATCGCCGATGAGCCGCAGACTCTGCAGCAGATTGCGGACCTCTACGGGATTTCACGCGAGGCGATCCGGGTTGCGGAACGCAAGCTCATCAACAAAATCAAGAAGTACATGGTAGAGTCTTTCGGCGACGTGAAGGAGATTGAATTCAACCTGAGGAGGTGAACCTTGAGACACTACGGGGCCCGGATCAACGATCGCTGTAAGCAGGACAACCTGCGCGTCCTGATTCTCGAGAATGAGCTGTTGAGGGTCACCGTCAGGCTGGACCTCGGCGCGGATATCACGGAACTGTTGTTCAAGCCCAGGGATGTCGATTTTCTCTGGCACAGGCCCGGCGTGTTGCCCGGCTCCCCGCGGCGGATTCCCACCTCCGGCAATAACCGCCCTTTCTTTGACTACTACGAGGGAGGCTGGCAGGAGCTTTTCCCCCATGCAAGCGCGGCCAGTGAGTATGTCGGGGCGGAGCTTGGTTTCCATGGAGAAACCTGGGGCTTGCCCTGGGAGTACAAAATACTCGCCGACGAGCCCGGCCACGTGTCGGTAAAGCTCTGGGTCCGGACGCTTCGGATGCCGTTTCTGCTCGAGAGAGTGATGTCGCTGCATTCCGGCGAGCCCGTTCTGCACATGCATGAAACGGTCACGAACGAAGGAAAGAAGGCCCTGGATTTCATGTGGGGCCATCACCCGGCGGTGGGACAACCGTTCCTTGACGAGGGATGTGTCCTGGACGCGCCCGCCCGCAGGATTCGCCTCGGCGATTCGCTCCAACCGTGGCCGGTCGACGGCAACGGCAGGGACCACAGCCGGCTTGTCCGCGAGTCCTCGAACACTGAGGTCATGAAATATCTCCATGACCTGGATGAAGGGTGGGTGGCGGTCACAAACCCGAAGTTGCAGGTCGGAGTGGGGTTCGTATTTGATCCTAAGGTCTTCGAGTGCGTCTGGCTGTGGCACGAGTTCGGATACACCCTGGAGTATCCCTGGTTCGGGAGAGCCTACGTCCTCGGCGTGGAACCCATGAGCAGCCTTCCTGGTGCGCGCGAGGCGGGCGGCAGGTTGCTCCGCCTCGAGGGCGAGTCAAGCCTCGAAACTGACTTACTTACCGTCGTCTACGAGGGAAGAGGAGTCAAGGGCATCTCCCGGACCGGCGCAGTCACACCCAGGTAGGTTCGCTCCAACAGAGCGGACGCTTCAGCAGCATCGCTGCGGACGAGAGTATTTTTCTTTGAGACGGGCGGCGTAAAACGTCCGCGGACCGGGAGGAACAACTCCCGGGTGTTTCTTCCGCATGTGGACACAATACCGTTCGTATTCACCCTCTCCAAGGATCTGCCGCAAGATACGGAACCAGTATAGAACCAGTCTCATGCTTCCTCTCATTCCACAGGCAGCGTCGAAACGACATATGGTGCTTCATGAAGCAACGGCTTCTTCCGTCCCCGGAGGATGCCGATCCACTCCCGAGCCGAGTCGACAAGTATCACGAGCACGAGTGACGCCAGAAAAGCGGTCACAACAGCATCGAGCCGGTCGTTGAAGATGAGGCGCTCCACGGAAGTGAGGGATTCCGGACCTACATTTCCCGCGTTCACCATTTCCGTCAACCGTCGGGCGTCAGCCATGAAACCGATGCGCGGGTTCGGATGAAACAGTTTCTGGTATGCCCCTGTCTGTGTGACCACAACCAGCCAAGCCATCGGCAGGATCGTGAGCCACGCGTATCGGGCCTTGTTCATCTTAATCAGTATCGAAGTGGCGACGCAGAGTGCGACAGCCGCCAGCAACTGGTTCGCGATGCCGTAGAGGGGCCACAGGCTGTTGATTCCACCCAGAGGATCCATCACGCCCTGGTAGAGGAAGTATCCCCACGCCGTCACGATCAGCGTACCCGTCAACAGGATCCCTGGATACCAACCGGTTTGCCCGAGCGGCTTCCAGAAGTGACCAAGGAGGTCCTGGAGCATGAACCTGCCGACGCGGCTGCCGGCATCCAGCAGGGTAAGGATGAACAAAGCTTCAAACATGATGGCGAAGTGATACCAGATAGCCATCAGACGCTTGCCGCCGAGCGTGCGCGAGAAAATGTGCGCCATTCCCACCGCGAGCGAAGGGGCTCCGCCGGTACGCGCATACATCGATTTCTCGCCGACGAGACCGGCAAGTTCCTGCATTTCTCCCAGCGCAACGGGATAGCCCCAGGATGAAATCACACTGGTTGCGGCCGCAGGGTCGCTGCCGACGATACCAGGGGGGCTGTTGATGGCGAAATAGACGCCCGGCTGCAGGACGCATGCTGCGATCATCGCCATGATCGCGACGAAGGATTCGAGCAGCATGGAACCGTAGCCGACCATCCGCGCCTGGGACTCCCTCGTGATGAGCTTGGGAGTCGTCCCGGAAGAGATCAGCGAGTGAAACCCCGAAACGGCGCCGCAGGCGACCGTTATGAATGCGAACGGGAAAAGGTTTCCCGCGAACACAGGCCCGGTCCCGTCGATGAATCGCGACAGCGCCGGCATCGCCAGGTTGGGCCTCACCGCGAGGATGCCCAGTGCCAGCAGGAAGATAGTCCCCAATTTTACGAAAGTGCTCAGGTAGTCCCTCGGCGCGAGCAGAAGCCATACCGGCAGGACTGACGCCGCGAAACCGTAAGCAATGATCATGAGCGCAAGCGAGCGGGCATCGTAGGTGAACCACGCGGCAAGCATCGTGCTTTGTGCCACGTACTGGCCACCAACGACTGCCGCCATGATCAGAAAAACACCGAGCAGCGAGGCCTCGCCGACTTTACCCGGGCGCCAGAAGCGCAGGTAAAGACCCATGAGCATCGCGACGGGAATGGTCATCGCGAGGGTGAAGGTACCCCAGGGGCTGTCTCTGAGGGCGTTCGTCACCACGAGGGCAATGACGGCGAGGAGTATGACCAGGATGGAGATTACTGCAAACAGAGCCGTGAAACCGGCCACCGGCCCAATCTCCTCTTTGGCGATCTCTCCGAGAGACTTGCCGTCCCGGCGAATCGAGGCGAAGAGAATCACGAAATCCTGCACGCATCCGCCGAGAACGGCGCCGACGATGATCCAGAGCGTGCCCGGCAGATAGCCCAACTGGGCGGCGAGTGTCGGGCCGACCAGCGGCCCGGGGCCGGCGATGGCGGCGAAGTGGTGCCCGAACACAACCCACTTGTTGGTGGGAACGAAGTCCCTGCCGTCTTCAAGCCGCTCGGCGGGTGTTGCGCGCCGGTCGTCGAGGTTCAAGACGTTGACGGCAATGAACCTGCTGTAGAAGCGGTAGCCGACAAGGTAAACACAAACGGCAGCCACGACGAGCCACATCGCATTGACGGCCTCATCGCGGTAGAGTGCGACGGCACCGAGTGCTCCTGCGCCCGTCAGGCTGATGCCCGTCCAAAGTACGATGCGACCGGCACGTCGCCATCCGGGACTGTTATCGCCGGGCATATATCCCCCTCAAGCCTATTTTGCCCTGATCTGCATTTCAGGATATGCTTAATCGTCCGCCGAACGTAAGAAAATGCCGAAGCGTCCCTGTACTCTTGTTGAGTTCTTCCTATCCAGCAAGGCGCCCCTGTCCCGGCACGCTTTCGCGGGGCGCAGCCCCAAGAGACGAGTGTTTGGAGCGTTCTGCTGCATTTTCCTTTTTGCCCTGTCTGGAAGACTGTCTCCAGGACAATCCGACCCTTCTCCTCAAGTGTGCGCTGCCGGACTGAAGGTGGGTTTGCAGGCTCTCTTTGCCGGGGATTTTCCCAAGGCTGAGGGCGCTGCCAGGAAGCAGTTGGCGGCAAATTCCCGGTCTGTGGACGCCCTGGTTCTGCTGGCGCGGGCACAGATGGCTCAGGGAAAATACCAACTCGCCTTCAGCTCGCTCCGCAAGGCTCTTGTTTGTTCCCCGGATCACATTGAAGCGCTTTATTTCATGGGCAAACTGGCATCGGCGCTCTCGCAAATCGAATATCAACGCCTCGCTCAGCTTGCCCCCGACTCGGGCCGCGTTCATCAATTGACGGGAGACAGCTATCAGGCGGCTGGAAGCCTGGGCAAGGCTCAGGAGGAATACAGGACTGCGCTTGCCATACAGCCCGACCTGACCGAGGTAGCCCTGGAACTGGCGGAAATATCGCGTACGCAAGGCCGTTTCGAGGAGGCCCTCAAGCTCTACCAGCAGATACTCGAGCGGGCTCCTCGCCATTTTGCTTCCCTGTTCGGCGCCGGGCTTTGTTACAAGGCTTTGCAGGATAACGATCACAGTATCGAGTTCTTCAGACTGGCAGCTGACGCGGATCCGACTGATGCCCCCAGCCGTTACGCTTTGGGAGCTGCCTTTATGCAAAAACAGGAGCCTGCTAAAGCCGTGGAAGCGCTGACGGCAGCGGTGCGCCTGGCCCCTTCATTGCAGGGGGCCTATAGCCTCCTCGGCAGAGCCTTGCTGATGACGGGGCAACGCGATCTGGCTGCGCAGGCCTTTGAGAAAGCAAGACAACTGTCGAGCCAGGAGTCAAAGTCCCGCCAGGAAGACGCAAAGAAAGCATTCGGTATCGAGGACAAGAAACAGGATCCGTGAAGAATCCCTTGATGGACCAGGCCCGCCTTAGAGTGGACCCTATGGATGGGAAGAGGGGTTACCGTTGACCTTGTCGTGTCTGTTGGCGCTGCTGCTCGCTGCGACACAGAGCCAGGTGTCTGACCTGCCTCTGCAATTGCAGGACCAGTTTGCTCGCGGTATCGAAGCACAGAAGAGCGGGGACCTGGACATGGCAGAGAGACTGTTCAAGACTGTGCTGGCGCAGGGGGGAAAATCACCCTTTGTGTACAACGCGCTGGGAAATGTCCATCAAATGAAAGGGGAGCACAAACAGGCACTTGCGGCTCTTCGTGCCGCGGAATACCTGGACCCGAAGGACCCTGTGCCTCATTCGCTTGCCGGCGTAAGCTTTTTGGCACTCGGAAAACCAAGGGAAGCAACCAGGGAATTCAAGCTGGCGGTGCAGATACAGCCTGAGAGTGTTGTGTTCCGGGAGCAGCTGGCGGGAGCGCATATTCGCCTTGAAGATTATCCGGCGGCAATCGACCAGTATGTGAAGCTCCTGGAAATCCAACCCGACAACCCTGAATTCCGTTACCAGTTGGGTCATGCGTATCTGGACTATTCGCTTTCCTGTTTCAGGAAGATCAAAGAGGTCGATCCCGGTTCTGCCAGGCTCTGCCAGGAGATGGGCGACCAGTACCTGGTGCAGGGGAAGCTCAACCGGGCGATCGGGAGCTATGAACAGGCCGCGGGGGCCGATCCTTCGATCCCGGAAGTCTATTTCCTTCTCGGGCAGTGCTATTTGAAGCAGGGCGACAGAGAGAAGGCGCTCAAAGCCATAGACCAAGCCCTGGCGCTGACGCCTGGCAGTCCTGCCGCGCTGGCATTGAAGAAAAGCATTCTGGGCCGCAGCCCAAACCGCTAGCCGTTCCGGTTGATGCAGGAGGAATTACCCGGGGGGGGGCACGCTTCGCCGAGGCGCAAGTCGCGCACCGGCGGCGCAAACCCGCACCGTGTTTGCGGAGGCTTCCGATTCGGAAGGCGCCTGATTTACACTGGTGCAGTGTCCTGAGGATGGGATAACGTATTCGGTGCGCGGAGGGTTGAGCCACCGCGCTGAAACCAGTTGGTGTACGCCGTAGCGCTCGTGACGAGTTCGACGGCGGCTTGTGCGACTGAAGTCTTGTACCGGGTCAGATGCATCACTCCCCGCCCTTTCTCAATGAATTCTGTCGTCGCTTCTGCATCTTCGTCTGCCTCTTGATTCCTGGCGTGATTCTGAGAAGTGCCGACATTCGCGTGGAGGAACGCCTCCAGCAGATCCAGAAGCTCCTCCAGGCGGGCAGCTGGGAGGATGCCCGAAACCAGATCGTCAGCGCACTGAGCCAGTTCCCTCGCGAGGCTTCCCTCTACAATTTCATGGGGGTGGTCGAGGCGCATGCAGGCAAATATCCGGCCGCCGAAGCCAACTTCACCGAAGCCTTGGTGCTGTCGCCTCGTTTCACCGCTGCCGCCATCAATCTCGGCAAGCTTTACCAGGAGAATTCCCCAAAAGATGCCCGGGCCCCCGCCAAGGCGCTCCGAGTGTACCAGCGCATACTCGCCTACGATTCGGGAAACACCGAGGCACTCTACCAGACCGCCGTACTCTCTCTTCAGCAGGACCAGTACCAGGGTGCATTGGCCGCGATTGCACGTTTGCCTGCCGGAGTGCAGGGGCGCCCACAACCACTGGCGGTCCGCTGCGCAGCCCTGGCCGTACTGGGCATGACAGACGAGGCTGACAAGACAGCCGGCGCGCTACTCGCCCACCCGGATCTGACCGCGTCTGACGTCCTATCTGTGCTGCCTGCCCTGGAGAAGAAGCAGCAGGAAGAACTGGAGAGGCGGTTGCTGGAAGGGCTGGACAGCCGCACGCTGCAAACTTCGGAAAGCCTCAGGGCGCTCGGCCTGCTCTATGAGCGGCAGGGGGAACTGAGCCTCGCGCGGCGTACATTGGAGTTTGCGGTTGCTTCGCCTGTGTCGGTGGCTCTGCTTCTCGACCTGGCGCGCGTAGCCTACAAAGCCGGGGACCTGAACAACACCTTGGGCTACCTTGCTCATGCCCGGGAACTGGACCCGAAAAATTTCGGGATCCACTTCTTTTTCGGTATGGTCTGCGTGGAACTTGACCTGTTGATCGATGCTGCAAAGTCGCTGACAGAGGCGGTGGCGTTGTCTCCGGAGAATCCCTTTGCCAACCTGGCAGTTGGTTCTGTCCTGCTGCAAGGCTCCGACCCCCGCAGCGGCCTTCCTTACGTGGAGAAGTACCGCCAGCTCAGGCCGACAGACCCGCGTGGACACTTAGCCGTGGGTACAGCCTATTTTCTGCTCGGGGAATACGAGCAGGCCCGCAAAGAACTCGAGCCGGTCGCGACGCTGCCGGAGGTCAGATCCGGCGCTTATTACCTGCTGGGCCGGATGGCCAAGCTCCAGGGCGACCGTGAAGAGGCCTACCGCCTGATCCGGCTCTCGCTCGAGGCCAACCCGGATAACGCCAACGCCCTGGTGGAATTGGGCCAACTCGAGATGCGGGCAAAGAATTTGGCGGCAGCGGAGAAAGCACTGCAGCGGGCGGTGGAATTGGAGCCCGACAGTATCCAGGCCAACATGCACCTGCTGCGTCTGTTCCAGGTGACTCGCGATCCACGCGCAGAGAGCCAGCAGAAGAGATTCGACGAAGCCTCGAAGAAACGTGCGGATCGGGAAGTCTCTCTCCTGCGAACCATCGAGGTGAGACCCTATTGATGGCGTGCAGCATCCCGGCTGGTGAAGAGGAGTGGCGAGTGTCACGGTTGCCTGTATCTGTTCCTGCGGCATTCTGGATGGGACTCCTTGCCTGCGCGGGTTTGCCGCCGGCAGCCGCACAGATGACTGCAGAAACGCCGTCTGTAACCCGCCCTTTGATCCAGGCAGAAGACATCGCCCCGGTCAGAGTACCCGACGGGTTCCCTTCCTGGGACCTTCCGCCTGAAGCTCGGGATGCGATAAGGAAGGGGCTGAAAGACGCCAACTTCGACGTGGTCGAGAATACACTCGTGAAGCTCGCCGGGCAGGATCCAAGATCGCCGGGGCTGCTCACATTTCTGGCCCGCGTTTTCTTCGTCGACAGGAAGTATCTGAACTGCGCAATCGCCATGAAGAAGGCGGAAAAGCTGGAGCCGCTCAAGGAATCCGACCAGTTCACTCTCGCTCTCTGCTATGTCATCCTGAAGAGAGCCGATTGGGCGTCCGAGGAATTTGAAAGGCTGGCCCGGTCCAATCCCGGGAACGCTCTCTACCCTTATTGGCAGGGCCGCATCGCCTACGACAGGTACGCATACCAGGCAGCGATCGGGAAATTCAACAAAGCGCTCGAACTGGATCCGGGATCTCCCAGAGCCTACGATAACCTGGGCCTTTGTTACGAAGCGATGAGCGACAACGTGTCCGCAGCGAAGTGCTATGAGCGCGCCGTGACCCTGAACCGGATGAGGCTGCCGGCATCGCCCTGGCCGCCACTAAACTACGGTATGCTTCTTCTGCGGCAGGACTCGCTGGACCAGGCGGAAACCCTCCTGCGGGAAGCCGTCAGCCTCGGCCCGGGCATGCCGCTGACCCATCACCAGCTGGGAGCAGTACTGGCAAAACAAAAGAAGTTTCCGGACGCGATCGAAGCGTTGAAGAGGGCCGTTGATCTCGATCCGACATATGCCGACGCGCATCTCACGCTTGCCAGCGCTTACAGGCAACTCGGCGAGGGCAGGAAGACACAATTGGAGCTCGAAACCTTTCGGAAACTGAAGCAGGTTCAGAATGAGAGAGACAGCGGGTTCGGCTCAGGCCAAATGAGCGACAGACCGCGCTAAAGACCCGGCAATGAGAATGAATTGTTCAGGATGAAGACGGTTCAAGGTTCCTCTCGTGTTTTGTTGTCCTGTCTGTCTGCCTTGCTGCTTTCGGGCGCGACCACCCTGCTCTCGTTCCATTACCAGGCCGGACTACAGCCGCGGATGGAGGGGGGCCAAGCCCTGCAGGAAGACGGGGGCGGGGTGACGTTTCTCGATGTGGCACGGGAAGCCGGCTTCACCGTACCCAATGTCTGGGGCGGACGGGACGCACAGAAATATATTGTCGAAGTAAAGGGAAGCGGCCTGGCCTTTTTTGATTACGACCTGGACGGTTGGCTCGACGTGTACCTGACTAACGGCATCCGCTTCGAAGAGACGTACACTCCCGATACTGCGCCTATTTCACGTCTCTACAGGAACAACCGAGACGGCACATTCACGGACGTAACGGCGCGTGCCGGCGTCGCGCGCACCGGATGGGGAACCGGGGTGTGCGTGGGCGATTACGACAACGACGGTTGGGATGATCTCTTTTGCACCTACTGGGGGCACAACATCCTCTTCCACAATAATGGGGACGGGACCTTTGCCGACGTGACCCGCAAAAGCGGGTTGTACGATGAGCGTGTCCGCTGGGGGACCGGCGCCACTTTCCTGGACTATGATCGCGACGGCCTGCTGGATCTGTTCGTGGGCAACTTCGTTGACCTGGACATCACGAAGGTCGCGAGGCCAGGCGAGCGAGGCGGCTGCATGTGGCACGACAGGCCGGTCGTTTGCGGACCCAGGGGGCTCCCACCCATGACAAACATCCTTTATCACAACAACGGGAACGGCACGTTCACTGACGTGTCGGAGAAGTCAGGCATTCTGAAGCCGGGCCCGCGTTACTCGATTACGCCGGTTTCCCAGGATTTTGACAATGACGGTTGGCCGGACATCTATGTTGCCGTGGATTCCATGCCCAGCCTCCTGTTCCACAACAACCATGACGGGACCTTCACCGACATCGCCCTCGTCGCGGGGTGCGCGTACAACGAAGAGGGCCGCGAGCAGGCGGGCATGGGGCTCGCCGTCGGCGACTTCAATGCCGACGGTTGGCTGGATATCTTCAAGACGCACTTCCAGGACGACACGCCCGTTTTGTACCAGAACAACGGTGACGGGACCTTCACCGACGTCACCTTTGCTGCCGGCATGGGAAGCTTGAACAAGTATGTGGGTTGGGGCGCCGGCTTCATGGACTGCGACAATGACGGGTGGCCCGACATCTTCTTCGCTACGGGCCACGTGTATCCCGGGTTCGAGAAAGACAACCAGGATACCTTCAGGTCCCCCCGCGTTGTCTTGCGCAACCAGGGAAACGGCAAGTTCCTGGACGTTTCGACGCAATCCGGTCCCGGCATCAGCCAGCGCTTCTCGAGCCGGGGCAGTGCCTACGGCGACTATGACAATGACGGGGACCGGGACGTGCTGGTGCTGAATATGAACGATCCGCCGTCCCTGTTGCGCAACGAAGGCGGCAATCGGAACGCCTCCCTCACAGTCAAGCTGATCGGGACCCGGTGCAATCGCACGGCCATCGGCGCGCGCGCGCGCGTGGTAACGGGAAGCCATGCCCAGATCGGCGAGGTCACCAGCGGAGGCAGCGTCATGTCGCAGAGCGACTTGCGCCTGCAATTCGGGCTCGAGAAAGCGCCGGTCGCGGACCTGCTCGAGGTCTGCTGGCCAACGACCGGAAAGGTTGAGACTTTCACGCGCATCGAAGCCAACCGGATTCTCACGATAAGAGAAGGCTCGGGAATCCTCAAGACAGAGAAGTACGCCGGCACGCCCTCCGCCATCGACTCCAGGTAGGCAGCGGCTTGTGCTGTGTTGAGCCGTGCCGAAAGGGTGGGCGGGCCGTTTCCCACAGACACCGGTGAAGAGCGTCGGAAGGAGAGACTCCCATGCATATGATATGGCACAACATGTTCGGACTCGAGTTGCCCGTGTTGGAGAAGGTGGTGCGCCCGGTGGTCGTCTACCTGTTCCTGGTGATCAGCCTGCGCATCGCAGGAAAACATCAGCTGGCGCAGCTCAATCCCCTGGATCTCATTGTGTTGCTGACGCTCTCGAACACGCTGCAGAACGCTATCATCGGCGCCGACAACTCGGTCTCCGGCGGACTGATTGGCGCCGCCACGCTCCTGCTGATCAACTACCTCGTGGTGCGCTTCCTCTTCTCGCACACACGATGGGATCGGGTTGTCGAGGGCAACCCCGACGCCTTGATCGAACACGGGATCCTGAAGGAAGACCGGCTGAAGAAGGAACTGCTCACAAAGACCGAGCTGGAAACGGCGGCTCATCGCCAGGGATTCGCCAGTCTTGACGAAGTCGAACGCGCCGTCATCGAACCCGGCGGCACACTGTACTTTGTCGCCAAGAAACCGCCGGTGGGCGAAACAAAGCAGGCCGAACTCAGGCACCGTCTCGATCACATATCCCAGCAGCTGGCCGAGCTTCAACAGGCGCTCAGGGCAAGGCGTTAGCTCCCCGGCCCCAGAGACCTGAAGAAACTGGGTAGAGCAGGATGCACCCGGCTGCAAATACGTGCGTGCTATCAATCGTCCTCGTCGGCCGGAACCCAGTCGATCACAGTCCCCCCTCCTTCCTCGTAGTAAGGGCTGACGAGGCAGTTGTGACCATACTCCCGGGTAACCCGGAACTCCCTGACCTTGAACTTCTTGCCCGAGTGGATATCGACCTGCTCCTCCTCAAGTGAAGGCACGGGGCGGAAGCAATACAAGGCATTCAGCACTTCTGCCCTTTTCCCTTCCGGAATTATGTACTCCTCCACTTCGACTCCGTTGATGAACAGCGGCCTGGTAGGAAACGGAAGGCGGTCATCCGTGAGTTTTGGGGGCTTCATACTGGTCTCCTTTCAAGAGTGGGGACAGGGGCGGCCTCGAACGAGATCGAATCTCCAAACGCAGGAGTTTCGCTCGCATGCCGCGTATTTCAAGGAATCGGACAGATACAGCGGGGCGCTGCGGGAACAGGCGAGGCCGCGACTCGTGCTTGCATTTAGAAAGAGCCCCGCTTACTCTCAGACGCATAAAGGGAGGAATTCATGACCTATAGAGTCTTCGCAATTGCCATCCTGATGCTGTGCTGCGTATTGGGGCTGTCTTCGCCTCGAGCGGTATCTGCTGAGGCGATCCAATACCACCTTGTGAGCGCCAACGAGTGGCTGTACCCGGATACTCCGATTCCTGCGTCTCCCGTGCATGAAATGGCGCTCGAGTCCGCGCGCGGGGGCCGCACCGGTTTCCAGGTGCTCCTGCGCGGCCTGAGCAAGGGAGACCCCCTCACGTGCAAGTTCGAAGGACGTCCTGCGCCTGAGATCTACCAGCTCATCGACGTGAATGTGCCCGAGAACTCAGGCCCGCCGTGCAGCGCGATTCCCCCCGATAAGCCGAAACCCGACTACGTAATCCGCAAGGCACCGTACCGCGTTTATGAGGCTCTGCGCCCGATGCGCGACGGCGATCCGGCGCGCGGTGAGACTGACGCACTCTATGTCTCGTTCAGGGTGCCCGGGAATGCAAAGCCGGGACTGCAGAAAGGCCTGCTGCAGATCCGAAGCGGCAGTCAGACTGTCGCGATCAAGGTGTCCCTCAAGATCTACGCGGCCACCGTGCCTGAGCAGAATCATCTGCGGGTAACGAACTGGTTCAGTACCGCACACATGGCTCGTTTGCACAAAGTCGAACCCTGGTCCGAACCGCATTGGGAAATGCTCCGGCAGTATGCGCGCATGATGCGGCGCGGTCGCCAGACCGATTTCATCCCTGTGGGTCCGGAACGGAAGAAGAACGACGACGGGAGCTGGCAATTCGATTTTTCGCGCACCGAACGAATGATCCGGATGTTCCTGGACGAGGGCTTCACTCACATCGAACTTCCACATATTGCCAATCACGACCGGCGCAAAGAGGCGGTCGCGCCATTCGTTGTCTATGTGGACGGCAAGCCGACGCCCGGCACATCCCATGAGGCCTACGAGTTCCTGGCCCAGTATCTGAGCGCCTGGGCGGAGATGCTCAAACGCAACGGCTGGTACAACCGCGCCATCCAGCACGTCGTCGACGAGCCCTCACCGAAGGATTTCGACACTTACCGCATCATGGCAGGTACCGTGCGCAAGTTCCTTCCGGGTGTGCCGCTCATCGATGCCCTGGGCAACCCGGAACTCGACGCAGCGGTCGATATCTGGGTTCCGCTCAACGAGAGTTACGAAGAGCACAGGGACGCATTTGAAGCGCATAGGAGGCGGGGCGACACGCTGTGGTTCTACACCTGTTGCGCGCCGAGCGGCCTCTACCTGAACAGATTCATTGACACCGAATTGCTGCGGACCCGCTTACTCCATTGGGGCAACTGGCGGTACCGGCTCGACGGCTACTTGCACTGGGGCCTGAACCAGGTGATCCCGGAACAGGATCCATTCGAGAACACCTGTCCGCCGCACGGACCGTATCGCGATTTCCACCTTCCGCCCGGCGACTCGCACATCATCTACCCCGGCACTGACGGCCCCTGGTCCAGCGTGCGATTCGAGGCCATGGGCTCAGGCATCGAGGACTATGAACTCCTGAGACTCGTCGCGGCAAGAGACGAGAAACTCGCCGACGACATCTGCGCCCAGCTCGTCCGGTCTTTTACCGATTACAGTGCAACGGTTGACGCGTTCGATGCCGCGCACCGGAAGCTGCTCGAGGAGGCCAGCAAGAAGAAATAGACGCCCGGTCCCGGAAGGATCTTCCAGAGGGGATGGATATGAAAGGCGATGGACTCCAGATCGTCGAGGTCACGCCTGTGCAACTGGGACAGCTTCCCTGCTGCGGCGTAAAAAACACAGCGCATGAGGGGCACCGCGCCAAGACGGCGTGGTTGAAGGAGTATCTTCCGAGAGGTCTTCGCGCACGGATCTTGCTTACCGAGGACAACCGTCAGTGCGGTTACATCGAATACTTGCCTGGAGAGCACGCATGGCGGGGGGTGGACGCGGCCGGCTACATGTTCATCCACTGCATCTGGACCTTCTACAGAAAGTACCAGCACAAGGGGAACGCTGTCCGCCTGGTCCAGGCCTGTGTGGATGACGCCCGGAAGGCAAAGATGCGCGGCGTTGCGGTGGTCGCGCGAAGGAAGCCCTGGCTTGCTTCCAGCGATCTGTTCGTGAAATGCGGCTTCGAAATAGTAGGCACTGCACATCCCGACTATGAACTCCTGGTCCTGAAATTCAGGAACAACGCCTCAAACCCGCGATTTCTGCCGATTCCCGACAACCGCCCGGAATCATACGGTCCGGGATTGACGATCATCCGGGCAGACCAATGCCCGCACGCCGTGAAGTTCGCCAGGGAGATCGGCGAAGTGGCCGAACGCGAATTCCAGCTCGAACCGAGGCACGTGATCCTGAAATCGTGCCAGGAGGCCCGGAACGCCCCTACCCCCTACGCAGTCTTCAGCATTATCTTCGGCGGGAGGGTCCTCTCCGACCACCAGATCAGCAAAACACGCTTCAGAAACATCATGAAGAAGCAGCTGGCGGGACGGCACTGATTCTCGGACTTCCTCTGGTACAGTCCAGGCGGCACAATATGTACTGCCGTGTGGCGTTCTGAGGGAGGCTGGGGATGAAACAGCACCGAATCGCCTGCTCCGAGATCTGGGGCGGGGTGCGCAACGTCGACCTGGACGTTTGCGCAGGTGGTCTGACTGCAAGTGTGTTTTCACTCGCATGCAGCGGAGAGATGGGGGGAGACATTTACTACCTCAGTGTCTGCGGCAACGACCGCATGACCCGAATCGTGCTGGCTGACGTGCGGGGCCACGGCGAGCAGGTCAGCCACATCAGCTCCCGGATTTACGATTCGCTCCGACAGAACATAAACACGCTCGGTTGCACTGGTGTCCTCACCGACCTGAACGCTGCGATATATGGCCAGGGATTGAATGCGTTAACCACCGCGACGGTGGTCGGCTATAACCTTGCGGAGTCGCGCCTCTATTATTCGTACGCAGGACACTCTCCGGCATACCTGTGGCACCGCGCAAGCCATCGTTGGAGCCCGCTCCGACTGACCTCGGAAAGCGGAGCCGCAAACGTCGTGCTGGGCGCGCTGCCTTCGATGCGGTTCGACCAGGAATCTACTCCCTTTTCACAGGGGGACCGCCTCTTCGTCTATACCGACGGTGTGATAGAGTGCCGGAACACCGGCGGTCATCAGTTCGGCGCAGACCGCCTGCTGAATGTGCTCGGCGAAGCCGACGGGGACAGCCTGGCGGACGTGAAGAAGCGAGTTGTAGAGTCACTCCGACGCCACGTTGAACCCGCGCCATTTCATGACGACGTCACCTTCATGCTCGCCGAGATTCCGTAGGAACATGGCCGGCAAGCCGGTATCTGCAGCGTCTCTTCAACCATGATGATCAGGCAGAGACCCGATTATCGTGCACCAGACGTGACGCCGGGCCAGTCGTCCGTCCGGAAGGGTGAGGCGGGCAGGCCTTCGTTGTTGTACAGGTTGCATTCGGGATTGTCGGCCCATGCGTAACGTACCGCCGTGGGCTCTGCGACCGCCGCGGCGGAAACGACTACAGAGTCGCGGTCGATGCGGGCATCCGCCCAGTGGAACTTGCGGTCGGTGCCGGCAATCGCGAAGCCGCGGAGCGGCAGTCCGCCCCTGGCTGTCAGTCCGCCTCCGATGTGCCCGAAGCGGAGACGGATTGTCGAGCCTTCCCTCCGCCAAGACCGGAGGATCGGACCCGAGTCAACCACGGGAAGTTTGTAGACGTTCCCGAGCGCACACATCGCCAGGCGGCGGCCCACCTCGGACTTGTCCTTCGGATGAACGTCCTCCGCCTGCCCCAAGTCGATCGTTACCGCAAGCCCGACGCGCGGGAGTGTCCGCACCGTCATCAATTGGGCCTCTCTAAGCTCCGCCCAGCCGCTCTCGCCGGGCTCGGCCATCCGCTCCCGGTAATTCGGCAACTGAACCACCAGGAACCACAGACCGGGATCACCCCAGGCCGATCGCCAACTCCGGATGAGCGCCGGCAGGAGCGCCCTGTATTGGTAAGAACGTCCCGCGTTTCCCTCACCCTGGTACCAGGCAAAGCCCCGAATCGAATATGGGACCAGCGGCGCAATCATTCCGTTGTACAGACCGGAAGGCGGACGCACAACCGGGAGGAGCTCGGGTACGAATTCGAAAAGCATGCCGGTCAGTGAGTTCCGCGTGAAGGGCAGCTTCACTCCCCAGCCTGCCTGTTTGAGGTCATCAAATTCGATCCGGAAGGTCTGCCACTCGCCTGACACGGCAATGGCCGGGGCCACATAGTGATCCCAGTCGGTGATGCCCGGTTGCAGAAGGTGGACCTTGATGAATCCGCGTCCCCGAACGCGAAAGGAGACCGCACGATATGCCGAAAGATCCAGCGGAGCGCCCGACCGGGCAAAGAGCAGTTCCAGGACCGCCTGGTCGCTTACTCGCAGGTCTCCTGAGACGGCGAGCGTCTGATCGCCACCAACCACCAGACGGTACTTTGAAGCCGGCGCTGATTCTCCGAGGCTCCAAGTCCCGCCCAGCTTGGTCTGAAGATCGCCGTCAGAGAAATCGTCCACGAGCAGGTCCGGGCTGCCCTCGGATGCCGGTATCAATCGTACGTCGTCAATCGAAACGTCAAATCGCGACGGCTGGCTGAACAGGACCTGGTTCTCAGGACTGCTCATCGCCCATCGGCCGTGGATCGCTTCAAAGCAAGGGTCACCCGCGAGGAAGCCCGCCGAGGTCCATTCTTCGGCGTTTGTGCCGCCCCAGCTGCTCGCGATCAGTCCGACCGGCACTCGCAATCGTTTTTGAAGCTCCAACCCGAAGTAATAAGCGACCGCGGAGAATCCTGCGGCCGACTCGGGGGTGCACTGGGTCCACTTTGCATCGACGTCATCGGTCGGAGCGAGAATGCACTGCTTCGGGATCTGCAGAAGTCGAATCTCCGGCTGGTCGGCCTGCGGCAGATCAATCGCCGCACGAGAAGCCGAGCGTAAAGCGAACTGCATATTCGACTGGCCGGAACACAGCCACACTTCACCGATCGAGACGTCCCGAATCGTGACGGAGCCTTTCCGGCCGGCCACGACCAGCTCGAGTGGGCCTCCCGGTCGCGGCGGGTCGAGGTGCAGAATCCAACGGCCGGTGCTGTCCGCCGGGGTGCTCGCCCGGGTCGCGCCCAGAGTGACTTGAACCCGCTCACCGGGATCAGCCCATCCCCAGACCGCGATCTTCTGCCCCTGCTGCAGAACCATGTGATCACTGAAAAAGGCAGGCATGCGGACATTGCACAGGCCTGCGCGATCCCCCAGGAGGATGGCCAGAAGAATGGAGAGAATCCAAACCAGGTCACGCTTCGGAGACATTGCCAGGTTCATTCTCATAGTAGCCCGCAAGTATACCTAGGATGACGCCGTCTGCCGGGTGACGGGAGAAAGGCCGAGACCGCCAGCTCAATCACGCGCCTGTATCACCGGGTCAGTGTCACGGTCTGATCCTCTGACCGGATGCGCAGCACCTTGCGCCGCGCGTCCCACTCCATCTTTCCACCCTGAAGAGACTTCGGCTGCCAGGCACCCAATTTGAACTCCTCGGTCGAGGAGGCGTCGAACTTGGTGTAGGTGATGCTGCCGTCCCCGTACTTGATGGACTGCAGAACCGAAGTCGTCCGCAACAGGTGGTTTTGATCATCGGGAGCCAGTTCAGGCGCCGACGACATCGCGCGCAGGTAGTGGCGCACGTAATCCCCGTATCCATCCGTGAGCCAGTTGTCATCGCGGATGTAGCGGTTCTTCCCGTCGGTATCCACCGTGTACGTGGCCCAGTTCAAGCGCCGGATTGCCTCTTCTTTGAGGGCCCACTCGCCCGTTCTTTCGCAATAAAGAAGTTCGACGGAGGCATGCCTCGAGGTGTGACTGTTGCCGGGCACTTTGTACGCCGTCTGCTCGTCGATCGGGACGACGCCCCATTTTACATACTCCTTGTTCGCAAACGTGCGGAAGCTCCAGTCAAGGGCAGACTTGGCCTGTGGACGCCAGCCGGGATCCCATTCAGGATGGTCCAGAATGTAGGCAGCCAGCGTGTCAGCGTTGATTTCCGTGTCGGACCAGGCGGAGGTCGGGATGTCCTCGAAAAACGGCCCCCATTTGTTGGTCTTGAGGGGGTAGGCCTTGAGCCACGCGGTGACGGTTGCCGCAGCCTGCTGGTAGGCCTCAGTCCGGCCCTGCTTGAGTGCAATCAGATCCGCGAAGAGCCGGAGTGCACCGGTATAGTTGGAAGTGTAGGTGGCCGCGTAGGTCTTTCCGTCTTTCGTCTCCTTGTGGATTTGCCCGGTCTCCGCATGAACGCGATAGGGCCAGGGCGAATTGTCGTTGTCACCCGGTTTTATCTTGGACGCAAGCGTGTTCGCGATCCCCACGGCAGCGTCGAGGTACTTGCGCGACCCGGTCATTTTGAAGAGAACGACGAGTTCAGCACCGAAGCTTGCCGCCTTGTCGGGCTGCAGGAACCCCTTGCCGGCGCGCATATCACCGTCGTACTGCCCCGAGTGCAGGTCGGTATTATACGGATAGGGCAGGTTCGGCCAGAGGAGGTCCGGTTTGGACATGCCGTGAGCCAGCCAGTAGTCAGCCATGAACATCATGTTCTGCTTCACGGCAGGGTCACCGAGATAGCCATAGAGCAGGTTCCAGGACGACAGTGCCATCGGTATCTGGTCGCCGCCCAATCCTCGCGGATCGTCGACTTCAGGCTTCCACACCTGGTGCTGCAGGTAATACGGCACGCCGTTGGGGCAATTGCGCATTTTGAGCCAGAAATCGAAGACCAGGCGCACCACGTGATCGTAGGCCTCGGAGGGACCGCTGCCATACCAGGGCACGATCTTCCCCGCAGCGTCAGTCCTCACCTCGTGATACCCGATCTTGCCCTCCACAGCCTGGCCGCGGGAAAGGGGAACTTCCCCGGGAGCCAAAAGGGCGAAGAAGATGCCGGCCACGGCCGCAACCCTGCCGGCACGCAAACACTCTCTCTGGTTCATTTCGTCACTCCTCAATATCCAGTATACGGCGGCGCCTGGTCAGGCGATTTCCAGGCGTAAGCTCCCCAGCGGGCGGATCATGAGCTCATGGCATGATCGCTCCCCGAAAACCCTTCTCATGGAGGCCCCATAGTCAGCGGTGAGATCCGCGGGCACGAAGGCCTGGATCGTACCTGCAAAACCTCCACCGTGCACCCGCCAGGCTCCCCTTCCCGAGAGAAGGTTTTCGCTCATGGCGAGAGCCAGGGAGACTCCCTGCTCCGCGATGGAATTGTGTGAGTAGCAGTTCTGGCAAAGCATCCATGAGCTCCGGCCCGACTCCACGACATAGTCCAGGAACCCGGGGAAGTCCTGGCTTTCGAGCGCATCCACCTGCTCGACCACACGCCGATCATCATTGTAGAAATGCAGGGCGCGCAGGATCGCACGGTCGTTCTTCAGCCGGTCGCGCAGGAGAGGGAGTTCGGCGAGAAGACGTTCCCTGGAAAACTGCCGCAGCACGCTGCCGCCGAGGGCCCGTGCCACGGCTTTCATCTCCTGCTCGACCGAGGCGTAATCGTCGTTGAGGTCCGCGTGGCTGCCGCCCGTGTCCACGATCATAAGCGCGTAACCGCTCGCGGAGAAGTCGTAATCCACCTTGCGGACTATCGGCCTCGCAAAGTCCTTGAAGTCGATCGTCACGAACCCGCCGATCTGGCACGTGGTTTGGTCCATGAGACCGCAGGGTTTGCCGAAAAACTTGTTCTCCGAGAACTGGCCTATCTGGGCGATCTCAACGTCGGGAATGCGGCCTCCGTTATACAAGTGGTTGAGGATCGTAGCTACCATGACCTCATATGCGGCAGATGAACTCAGGCCTGATCCTTTCATGACCCGTGAGGACATGCAGGCATTGAAACCGCCCACGTGGTAGCCCAACTGGCGGAAACGGGCGCAGACTCCGCGGGTCAGTGCAACCGAGGTGTACGTTTCGGATTCTCTGGGCTCCAGATCCCGGATCTCCACCGTCTGCCGCGTGTAGCCTTCCGATTCGATGACGATCTTCGGATCCGGGGCGGGCGCCGCAACAGCCACGACGTCAAGATCCACCGCCGCCGCCAGGACTCTGCCTGCGTTGTGGTCGGTATGATTTCCCCCCACCTCGGTCCTTCCGGGTGTGCTGTAGACTGCAATGTCGCCATCCGCGGGAAAGGCGGATGTGAATGAGTCGAGAAGACGCAGGTAGCGCGCGGTCTGCGTTTCGATGACCCCGGGCTTCACGCCGTACAGCGTCTGAAACAACGACCGCGTCTTGTCTGCTCCCAGCGCTGCCTTCAATTCCATCGCTCTTGGCATTTCGGTCTCCCGCGTAAGAGGACGAGTATACCCCATAGGATTGCGGGATCATTCCTGCTTGTCTGCTGAATTCCCCTTTCCGCTTTGGGCTTCCGGCGGGCAACACCGCAGGTTCCCACAATTCACTTGCCACAACGAGGTCGGAGCGATAAAAGGATCCGCGGGCCGGCCGATGTTAACCTCCCTCCCCCCGGGTGGCTGGCAGCTATGCCCGGGCAAGCGTTGATCCCGAGGACCGTCAGCTGTGAGCGCGATGGAGCTTGAGGCATCTGTACGAGAGGCACTCGCCAGCGTTCATCAGTTTCTTTCCGACAGCATCCCTCCGCTGACTGCGGCACCAGCCGTCGCGCTGCTGCTGGACCAGGATCCGGAGCTGGTGGCATGCGAAATAAAATCGTGGATCGCCGCCCAGTATGGCCGGGCAGGCGCAGGGCTATCGGTCTCCGACTATGTATTTCACGCGCTGAAAAAGCTGCATGAAATGGGCCAGTTGAAACTGGTTCCGATCGAGCCGCTGCGTTCGTACCTCCAAAGTCTCAGGGTGCTCGTCCTGGATGCCTGCCCCGCGGCGGAACGCGCACTGATTGGACAGAGCCTGGACAACCTCGAGCGGACAGAGACAGTCCTATCGCCAGCCATCGGCTTTGTGCATCGTCGCGTGGACGCGACCCAGTCCCGGGGGAACGGCATCGGGAGCGATGGCGAATCCGTGTCTCCCGAGATCCGGGATGAGGAATCTGTCCGTTCCCGCCGTCGCTTCTCTTTACTGATCGAGCGTCTGCAGCGAAGATCTCCTTCGGTCGCGGGACAACGTACGCCCACGCTTGAAACCGGCGATGATCAGCTGTCGCGAACACTCGCCGCCGCGACATCGACAGTCCGAACCAAGTCCGAGTTCCAGCAGATTCAGAAGGCTCTCATGATGATCGGAGCCGGTTCCGGCACCGATCAGGTCTTCCGGCGTCTCAGTCGCAGCCTGCCCGCCTGGTACGTCTCCCTCGCCTCCGAGGGGGGCACCGACAGCCAGTCAGCGACGCAGAATTCTGCCCTGGCAGCCATGCTACAGATCATGCGATTGGCGGAAGGTCGATCGGAAGTCGGGAACCGACACCAGGAGATCGTGCAGGCTGCCGTCGAGCAATTCAATGCAGGTTCGCTTGGCAAGGCCGTCACCATGCTGGAACTCGCTGACAGCATGGTCGCCCAGGGCAACGTCTACACGGACGTTGCGGCGCGGACGTGTTCTTCAGCCCATGAGTCTCTCGACTTCAATCGCCTGCGGGTGTGCGCTGAAAAGCCGGAGACGCACTTTCTCCTGAAGAGGTTCATGAGCCATTTCAGCGAGTTGACGCCCGAGTCATTGCTGGGGAGGCTGAGAATCGAGCCGAAGCGCGATCGCCGGCGCATGCTCCTCAGTCTCCTGGAGGCACACGGTCCGGAAGCCAGGCTGGCCGCGTTTCGACAGCTCGAGGAAGAAGCCGGCGCCGGGGCCGTAGCGCAGAGCTGGTACTTTCCGCGCAACCTGATCTGCATTCTCAACCGCATTCCCCCCGGGGAGGAAACTGACCTCGACAAGGAAATAGCCCTGGTAGACTCCTTCCTCAAGCTCTCCTACCCTGCGCCGCTGGTCCGCGAGGCGATAGCATACCTCGGGCAGATTCATCATGGTGCAGAGGAGCAGCTCCTTCTGAACGTGCTGGGCGAACTGGAGAGGAAGCTACTGGAAACGGATGAATCCGAACCCGAGTCGGCAAGGCTGCAATCCCTTCTCGACCGGGTGATTTCCGTGCTCGCAAGGTACGGCACGCCGAGGGCCCATCGTGCGGTCGTCGATCACGGATTGAGGCGGAGGGAGGAATTCGGGGATACGCTGGCGCGGATCGCCTGTCTGGCCGGGGAGGATCTTTCGGGAGACAAGGAGGGCGTGGCTCGGCTGTTGAGCGCCCTCAGGGCTAGGACCCCCCTGAAACTGCTCGGCGTCGTGATCCACAAGGATGTCCAGGACCCGCTGCAACTGATCAAAGCACTTTCGTCAACACCGTCTCCTGAGGTGCGCAAAGCTTTCGAAAACATCGCGCGGAGCTTCCCCAACCAGGATTTCGGCAGAGCTGCAGCCAAGGCCCTGAAGGGATTTACCGCAAGTACCCGGTCGACCGAGGCTCCCGCGGAAAAGCTGTTGGGTGACTTGGAACTCCTCAGCCTTCCCGACCTTCTGCAGCAGCTCGCCCGGTCGCGGCTGACAGGCATGCTTACGCTCAAAGATCAGCGCGGGGAGTCGGTCGGTACCGTGTCGCTGCAGAGAGGCCTCCTGACCGGCTGCAGCAGCGGACCTCTGGAGGGCAAAGCCGCTGTGTACCAGCTCCTGTTGAAGCCCCTACCGGGCACGTTCGTTTTCATGCGCCGGAAGAGTGCAGGAGCGGGCGAACTGCCTGACGAGATATCGGGCCAGGAGCTTGCACCACTAATACAGGAGGCAACAAAGCGGCATGACGAACTGCAGCGGGCCCGCGCCCTGGTGCCGGACGGATGCCGTCTTAAGCCCACCGGGGCGGAACCAAGGCCTCGGCCGGATGAGGAAGACCCGGCGCTCTTTCGCCGGATCTGGAACCGCATATGCTCGGGGGCCAGCCCCGACGAATGCGAGGCAGACTCCCCTGCCGATGCCTACCAGATACGCCTGCTGCTGGCAAGATGGGTCGAAGACGCGGTTCTGGTTGCACAATAGGCCGACCCCGGTTCCGACGCCGACATCGAGGCTTCTTCATGCTTCCGCGACGTCTCATGTGAGTCGCGACGCGCCTGAACGGATAGGCCTTTCGAGCTCATGCGACCGAACGACATGGTCCCAGACTCGAACAAGAAGCCCTGCCCGTGAAGTCCAGGATTTCGTTTCGCTCTTCCGGGGCGGGGTGCTATTTTTCACACATAGTTCGGGAACGGGCTCGGGTGTGGCATGGCATTCCAGTTCACTACTGCACATCAGTATCGCTCTCAAACGCCGCCGGTTGGCATTCCAGGGAGACACTAATGATCAAGACGGTCAGTCTCTACAAATCCTCGATCGGCCAGAAAGTACTGATCGCAGTCGCGGGGATATTCTTGTGCGCCTTCCTCATCGTGCATCTCTCCGGCAACCTGCTGCTATTCAAGAATGACGGTGGTGCGGCCTTCGATCAATACTCCGGGACCATGGCCACGAATCCTGCCATCCGCACGATGGAGATCGTTCTCGGAGCGGCCTTCCTGATCCACATCATTTTCGCGGTGCAGACGTGGGTCAGCAACCGGCTAGCCCGCCCTGTGCGCTACACGATGAACAGGCCGGGGGAAAACAGTGAGCTATCGTCCCGGATCACGTTCGTAACGGGCAGCGCCACGTTCATCTTTCTGGTGGTACACCTCCGTTCGTTCTTTGTGCCGACGCGATTTGCCGCAGGCGTTGAGCCCTCGATGTACCAGCTGGTCCGTGGCGCCTTCTCGAGCCCGGTATACGACGCCTTCTATCTGATCGCGCTGGTCCTTCTCGGTTACCACCTGCGGCACGGATTTCAATCCGCCTTCCAGACCCTTGGTATCACGCCGAAGCGAATTCGCCTGATCGATGCGGTGGCCGTCTTCTTCTGGCTCATCATCCCGGCCGGCTTCGCCACCATGCCGCTCTACTTTCTCTGGCTTCATCTCAAGGGAGTCAACTGAAATGATCCTGAACGCGAAGATTCCTGAGGGCCCCATCGAAAAGCGTTGGCAGAACCACCGGTTCAACCTCAAGCTGGTTAACCCGGCCAACAAGCGCAGGCACCACATCCTCGTTGTGGGGACCGGACTCGCAGGCGCCTCCGCAGCGGCGTCGCTCGCAGAACTCGGATACAGGGTGACCACCATCTGCTATCACGAATCGCCCCGCCGGGCGCACAGCATCGCCGCCCAGGGAGGGATCAACGCACCCAAGAACTACCCCAACGACGGCGACAGCATCTATCGGTTGTTCTATGACACTGTCAAGGGAGGCGACTACAGGTCGAGGGAGGCAAACGTCTACCGGCTTGCGGAGATCAGCAACAATATCATCGATCAGTGTGTTGCGCAGGGAGTGCCGTTCGCCCGCGACTACGCTGGAATGCTGGACAACCGGTCCTTCGGAGGAGCCCAGGTATCGCGCACATTCTACGCGCGCGGGCAGACCGGCCAGCAGTTGCTGTTGGGAGCCTACCAGGCGCTGAGCCGGCAGATCGCCGAGCAAACCGTGCAGTACTGGCCGCGCAGAGAGATGCTCGACCTCGTGGCCGTAGAGGGGCAGGCGCGCGGGGTCGTCGCCCGGGACCTCGTGACCGGAAGGATCGAATCTCACGCGGCTGACGCGGTGATTCTCGCCACGGGGGGCTACAGCAACGTGTTCTTTCTGTCCACGAACGCGAAGATGTGCAATGCGACGGCTATCTGGCGCGCCCACAAGCGCGGTGCGCTGTTTGCCAATCCCTGTTTTACCCAGATCCACCCGACCTGCATCCCGCTCTCGAGCGATCACCAGTCCAAGCTCACGCTTATGAGCGAGAGCCTCCGGAACGACGGGCGCATCTGGGTGCCGAGGGCAGCAGGAGACAACCGGCCTCCCAAGCAGATCCCGGAGGATGAGCGGGATTACTACCTCGAGAGGCTGTACCCCTCATTCGGGAACCTTGTTCCCAGGGACGTCGCTTCGCGGCGGGCCAAGGAAGTGTGCGACAAAGGCTGCGGCGTGGGGGCCACGAAATATGCGGTCTACCTGGACTTCGCCGGAACAATCGAACGCAACGGCAAAGAATGGGTGGCGGAGAAGTACGGCAATCTCTTCGACATGTACCAGCAGATTACCGGGGAGAATGCCTACGAGACTCCCATGCGGATTTACCCCGCTGCCCACTACACGATGGGCGGGCTCTGGGTCGACTACAATCTGATGAGCAACATCCCGGGGCTGTACGTGATCGGCGAAGCCAATTTCTCTGATCATGGGGCGAACCGGCTTGGGGCCAGCGCCCTGATGCAGGGGCTCGCCGACGGCTACTTCATCATCCCGTACACAATCGGCGACTACCTTGCCGGCACGGCGAGGAAGCCCGTCGATATATCTCACGCAGCCTTCAAAGACGCGGAACGGGGAGCGACAGAGATGACGGACCGGCTGATGGCCATCCGCGGGAAGAAGCCCGTCGACGAGGTACACAAGGCCTTCGGCAAGGTGATGTGGGAATACTGCGGCATGGAACGCAACGAGTCCGGTCTGAAAACGGCGCTGGAACTTATACCAAAGATGCGGGAGGAGTTCTGGCACGACGTGATCGTCCCGGGGAAGCCGGACGATTTCAATCAGGAACTGGAAAAGGCCCATCGGCTGGCGGATTTCCTGGAACTGGGCGAGCTGATAGTGCGAGATGCGCTGCACCGCGAGGAATCCTGTGGCGGCCACTTCCGCGAGGAGTACCAGACCGCGGAAAACGAGGCTTTGCGCAACGACGAGAAGTTCTCCTACGTGGCAGCCTGGGAGTTCAAGGGCGTGGCAGAACCGGCGGAATTACACAAAGAGCCTCTCACTTTCGACTACGTGAAAACCTCCCAGCGGAGCTACAAGTGAGGAGTCGGGAACTATGAGAATAACCCTCAGGATCTGGCGGCAGAAGCACGGAGACAGCAAGGGACGATTCGTTGCCCATGTGCTCGAAGACGTGACCCCGGACATGTCATTCCTGGAGATGCTGGACCTGCTGAACCTGCAACTGGCGTTCCGAGGAGAGGATACAGTCGCGTTCGACCATGACTGCCGTGAAGGGATTTGCGGCTCCTGCAGCCTCTACATCAACGGTCGCGCGCACGGCCCGTTGCGAGGGGTTGCCGCCTGCCAGTTGCACATGCGGAGCTTCCGCGACGGCGACGAGATTGTCATCGAGCCCTGGCGTGCAAAGGCTTTCCCGATCGTAAAGGACCTGGTCGTGGATCGGTCGGCGCTGGACCGCATCATCCAGGCAGGAGGGTATGTCTCGGTCAAGACCGGCGGTGCACCCGACGGCAACGCCATCCTGATCCCCAAGCCGGTCGCCGAAGAGGCCTTCGAGACGGCGGCATGCATCGGCTGCGGGGCATGTGTGGCCGCCTGCAAGAACGCGTCGGCTTCACTCTTCGTCGCCGCGAAAGTCTCCCACCTGGCGCTGCTGCCGCAGGGAGGCCCGGAGCGCAAAGCGAGAGTTCAGAGGATGGTCGCGCAGATGGACTCGGAAGGCTTCGGGGCGTGCTCCAACACCTATGCCTGCGAGGCAGAGTGCCCGAAAGAGATCTCCGTCGCACACATCGCCAGGATGAACTGCGAATATCTCAGATCGAAGATTAGCTCAATCGGGGAGACGCAGAGGTAAGCCATTTCGCCCGCGAGGCGGGCTTTGGCAGCTCTCGCACACTGGAGTGAGTCGAAGCTACGCTCGGGATCGGAATCGGGGTCGCTATCGGTCTCGCCCGGCAGTCGACCTCATCCCGGAGGCAGATCTGCCGGCTATGGTTTCGAATTCCGGCACCGATTGCAGCCCCGATTCCGATTCCGGCATCAGAGGTTCATCACCTTGACGAGCTCGCGCACCGAATTGGCCGAGCGCTCGAGGGCGGCCCTCTCCTCAGGGGTCAACCTGATCTCGATGATCTGCTCCACGCCCTTTGCACCGAGCTTCACCGGGACACCCACGAAGAGATCATGTATCCCGTATTCGCCCTGGAGATGGGCCGCGCAGGGCAGCACTTTCTTCTTGTCTTTGAGAATCGATTCGACCATTTCGGCCGCGGCAGCTGAGGGAGCGTAGTAAGCGCTTCCCGTCTTCAGGAAGTTGACGATCTCGATGCCGCCGTCACGGGTGCGTTTCACGAGCCGGTCGATCTGTTCCTGGGTGAGCAACTCGGTAATGGGGATCCCGGCGACCGTCGAGTATCGTGGCAGGGGAACCATGGTGTCGCCGTGGCCACCCAGCACGAACGCGTTCACGCTCTCGACGGAAACTTCGAGCTCCAGGGCGATAAACGTTCGGAAGCGCGCGGTGTCGAGCACGCCCGCCATGCCGAACACCCGTTCCCTCGGAAAACCGCTCAGCTTGTGGGCCACGTGGCACATGGCGTCGAGGGGATTGCTCACGATGATCAGAATGCATTGGGGAGAGTGCTGGGCCACCTTCTTTGCACACTCGCCCACGATGTTCATGTTTGTCTTCAACAGGTCGTCGCGGCTCATGCCGGGCTTGCGGGGGACACCAGCGGTAATCACCACGATGTCCGAACCGGCAGTATCCTTGTAGTCGTTTGTACCGATTACGTGGGAGTCGTAGCCCACGATCGGACCCGACTCGAGCATGTCGAGGCCTTTGCCCTGAGGGACTCCCTCCAGGATATCGATCAGTACCACGTCCCCCATCTCGTTGTCTGCCAGGCGCTGTGCCAGCGTCGCCCCGACATTTCCGGCGCCTACCACCGTGATTTTGCTTCTCATGGTCTCTTCTCCTTCCCTCACTCGAACGGTCTGGTTAAGGTGTCATGTTCTCGATCACCGCCGTGGCAAATTCCGAAGTCTTCAGCTTGGTGGCCCCGGGCATCTGCCGCTCGAAATCATACGTCACGCGCTTCTGGGCGATGGTCTTCTCGAACGCCGTGATGATTGCCTGGCCCGCTTCCTTCCAGCCGATGTACTCGAGCATCATGACGCCCGACAGGATCAGCGAGCCGGGGTTTATGACGTCCAGGCCGGCGTACTTCGGGGCCGTGCCATGCGTAGCTTCGAAGAGGCCGACGCGGTCGCTGATATTGGCTCCCGGCGCTATACCAAGGCCGCCTACCTGGGCGGCGCACGCGTCGGAGAGGTAGTCCCCGTTCAAATTCGGAGTGGCGAGCACCTGGTATTCATCGGGCCGCAGGAGCACCTGCTGGAACATCGAATCGGCGATGCGGTCATTGATCAGGATCTTCCCGGCAGGCGTCTTCCCGCCGTGGCTCTTCGTACACTTCCTCCTCCGTAACCACCCTGTCGCTGAACTCCTCTCTTGCCAGTTCGTAACCCCAGTCGCGAAACGCCCCCTCGGTGAACTTCATGATGTTCCCCTTGTGGACAAGCGTGACGACCTTGAGGTCGTGATCGATGGCGTATTGAATCGCTTTGCGGACCAACCGCTTGCTCGCGAAGGCGGAGATGGGCTTGATGCCGATGCCCGAATCGGCTCTTATGTTCTTGCCCATGGTGGAGTTGAGAAACTCGATGATCCTGGCTGCTTCCGGCGAGCCCTTGGCCCACTCGATGCCGGCATACACGTCCTCGGTATTCTCGCGGAAAATGATGACGTTCAGCTTCTCCGGTCTCTTCACCGGCGACGGCACGCCCGCAAAATAGCGTACAGGGCGGACGCAGGCGTAAAGGTCCAGTACCTGCCGCAGGGTCACATTGAGGCTGCGAATCCCGCCTCCGATCGGCGTCGTGAGAGGTCCCTTTATGGCAACCGAGTATTCGTCGATGGCCCGCACCGTCGACTCGGGCAGCCATTCACCTGACTGGTTCTTGGCCTTTTCGCCCGCCAGGATCTCCACCCAATGGATCCTGCGCCTTCCACCGTATGCCACCCGGACGGCGGCGTCAAACACGCGCTGCGAGGCGCGCCAGATGTCCGGACCGGTGCCGTCTCCCTCGATGTAAGGGAGGATCGGATTGTCCGGCACCACCAGCTTCCCCTGCTGGAATCTGATTTTGTCGCCACCTTTGGGAGGCACGAGTGTCGGTATCGAAGCCATAGTCTGAATTCTCCTGAATGAGATTGCCCGAGCCTGGGACCGAGTCGTACTACTGCGGAAGGCCTTCGCACAGGCGCAATACCAGAACCTTATAGCACCGGCTCAGGCCGGAATCAAGAAACGACAGGGCCATTCCCCGGGCTTGCAGGGTCGTGTTGGGCGGGATGGAAAGCCGCCGCACACGTTTTCCTCGTTGGCGGCCTTTCACCCGAACGACGAAACTCGAGCGTCAGCTCAGGGGTTGACCGGGAGGCCAGGATTTCGCGCACTGGAAGCGCTCGAGGTGGGGTTCCAGCAGAAGCGGGGTCCCGCCGAGGGAAGGCGGGACCCCTTCACCGCAGTCTACTTTACGAGCGGCCCGGAATGCTTGAGCCGGTCGAGTGCTTCCAGGGGAAAGTTGACGGCCAGAAGGATCTGATCCTTTTCAGGATTCTGGGTGATGGCTATGCCCTTCAGCAGTTCCGCTGCCTCCGGGTGCTGATCGCTCGCCAATTGCCCAAACGCCACCAGGCCTTTGGCTATGTCGGCCAGCTTCGCGGCAGATTCCTTGTCTGAGGCAGTGACTGTGATCTTGCCGCTTACAGCGTCCGTCAGGTTCAGGGTGCCGAAAACGTACTTGATCGAGGAAAGGCCGCCTCCCATAGGTGTGTTCTGGGGGACCTTGCTCAAGACACTGGACGGATCGCCGGCAAACCAGAACATGTCGTCCGGATTGAGCGAATCCAGCAAGGGCGCCAGCGCCTTGTTGCTCTCTATGCCGGACTGGGGATTCTCGCGGACATCAAGGACCGCCTTCAGGGATTCCAAATCGCCCATGGCAATCTCCGACTCGTTCAGGAAGGCGATCCCTTTTTCCACCTTGCTCCCGTCAGCCTCGGGAATCATTTGCACGGTGGCGTTCTTATAGTCCAGCCTGATCGGTTTTGCCTGGCTGTTGATGAAAGTGGTTATGGCCGCGGTGTTGAACCTGCCGACGGCGATGACGACACCGCTGTGTTGTCCTTCGGACAGCGATTTGCCGCCCGCGATTATGTAATCGATGTCTTTGCGGGGATCCACTCCCGTCCTGGATGTGAATTCGGCGAGGTCCTTGCCGAACTCCTCCCCCTTCTCAGCCTCGAACTTCGCAAAAACCGGCGAGGCAACGAACTTCTGGACGTTCATGCCAAAAACCGCCTGGTAGTCGGCGGGGAGGTAGCGGACGGCTTTCGGCAAATCCGGCACGGATGCGCTGACCCGCATACCGGAGTAAAGCCCGAGACCTATGGCTATCCCGGCAACGAAAAACAATAAAACCGTTGAGGCGACGACGAATCTGCGATGATTCATGGCATTCACTCCTGGCGGCCCGCTGTTTTGCGCGGCCGGCACATTTCAGACTTCCCGAACATCAATACGCAGCCGTCAATGAAAAAGTTCACACGTGATTGCAGGATTCGCGGTGAACGAATAAAAGCGGCACCGCGTAGTATAAACAGCCAGGAGGTGGATAGTATGTGCGGTTGCCTGCTCCTGCCTTTCAAGCTTGTGTTTGTCGTCCTGAAACTGGCGGCCTTCCTCGTCCTGTTCATGCTCTCTCTGGCGCTGCTGCCTTTCCTGCTGCTCGCCCTGTTGGTCTTCGCGCTGAAGTGTGTCTTCTCCTAGCCCCAATAATTCATGAAGCATCCAGCATCTAGGAGAAGGGGATTGGGGACACGGATGAACGCGGATGAACACCGATCGAAAATGGTGATTCGATCCGCGTGCGGAGCTTTTGCCGCCATCCTTGCCCCAAGCAGGCTGTGAACGCCCTGCATGTCTCGTGCAAAGGTTCTGTCATTGACGGTCGGGCGCTCACAGCCTGCTTGGGGCAAGGATGACCAGCGCGCAGCGCTGGCACCTTCGGTGCAGCAAAAGCTCGGCCAGCGTTTCCCCGTGTCCACAAATGCTTCCTTCCCGCTGATGCATGAATAATCCCCGCTAGCTTCCTGCTCTGGAGCCGCACCGGCAGTTCCCGGGCTGACAGTGCAATCAGACACTGTAAGCATGGTGGCTCCCGCTCGGGATGGAACGGATGTTCAACTCCTTCAGGGTTGAAATCCGTGGCAGACCCCATCATTTCCCGGGGTTTGCACCCCGGGCTGATCTGCTCCACCCATTCAAGGTGGCTCGCAGACGGCCATAGGGGTCGGCATCGGAATCGGCGTCGACATCGCGATCGATATCGGCTGGGAGTAAACCTCAATTGCGGCGTTCGCCTCATGATGGTCTCGAATCCCGATACCGGTTGCGATCCTGATTCCGATCCCGACAGCGAGGATTCCTCGCGTTTGAAGATTGAGATTCACAGATTGCATTTTCAGGGCCGGAAACCTAAGATGGCCACCCGCATCAGAACGGGTGGGGGCGCGGCTTCCTCAGGCGGAGGCTTCCAGGAGTCTGCCGGCGCCGCCGGACGTACACCCCTATGGCGTGCGGGAGGAGTGGAAATGAAACGAGTCACTGCAGTTACCGGTTGCCTGATTCTACTGGTGGTCAGCCTGGGTCTGGCCGAGGACAGGGCCGACCTGGCAGCCATCTACAAGATCAAAGACGAAGGATTGAACCGGTCGCAAGCGATGGAAATCCTGAGCTACTTGACCGATGTGTATGGCCCCAGACTGCCGGCTTCGCCAGACATCCGGAAGGCAGGCGAGTGGGTTCAAGGCAGGATGAAGGAGTGGGGGTTGGAGAATGTCCATACGGAGGACTACGAGTTCGGGAGAAGCTGGGAGTTGCATCACTTCAGTGCACACCAGATTGAACCCGTCTATGCCCCGCTGATTGCCTATCCGAAGAGTTGGACTCCGGGCACCGCCGGCACCGTCCGGGCCGAGGCGGTGCGCGTCGATGTAAAGACGGAGCAGGACCTGGAAAAGTACCGCGGCAAGCTCAAAGGCCTCTTTGTGCTGACCCAGCCTCCGCGCGATATCGAAGCACCATTCAAGGCGGATGCCAGCCGCTACACGGCCGAGGAACTCCTGGACATCTTCCGCATGCCCGACCCGGGGCAGGAAAGCCCATACGCGCGCATGCGCCAGGGCGGGCCCGGCCGGCAGCTCCTGCGGAAGATCAACGAGTTTTTTGTGTCCGAAGGCGTGGCTGCGGCGCTGGAGCCCGGGCGTGGCGACGACGGAACGGTCTTTGTCCAGAGCGGCGGCGAAAGGGCGAAGGACGCACCGCCCGTGCCCACGCAGATCGTCCTTGCAGCCGAGCACTACAACCGGATCTGCCGCATCCTGGATAAGAAGATTACCGTCAAGCTCGAGATCGAAAGCGCGGCTCGATACCTGACAGATAACCCGAACGACTTTAACGTCCTCGGCGAAATACCAGGCAGCGATAAGAAAGACGAAGTAGTCATGCTCGGCGGCCATTTCGACTCGTGGCATGCCGGAACGGGCGCCACCGACAATGCGGCGGGCTGCGCCGTAACGATGGAGGCGATCAGAATAATCAAGGCCTCAGGCCTGAAGCCCAGGAGAACCGTCCGGGCAGCTCTTTGGGGGGCTGAAGAGTGGGGCTTCCTGGGTTCGCGTGCGTACGTGAAGCAGCACTTCGCCTCACGGCCGGAGCCGCCGGCGGACTTGGAGCGCGGCAGCGACGAATACCGGAAGTGGATGGAAAAATCGAGGCAAACCCCGCCTGAGCTCGGGCCGGATTACGCAAAGTTATCTGCCTACTTTAACTACGACAACGGGACCGGCAGGATCCGGGGAATCTACCTCCAGGGCAACGAAGAAGCCCGGCCCATCTTCGAAGCATGGCTGGCGCCGTTCGCCGACATGGGCGTAACAACTATCTCGATCCGTAACACGGGAGGGACGGATCACCTCTCGTTCGACAGCGTCGGCCTGCCGGGATTCCAGTTCATACAGGACCCGATAGACTACTTTGCCCGCACCCATCACTCCAACATGGACCTGTATGATCGAATCCAGAAGGGAGACATCATGCAGTCAGCCGTGATTATGGCGTCAATCGTTTATCACACTGCGATGCGCGAGGAGAAACTGCCGCGTAAACCCCTTCCTCAACCGCCGCCCGGCCGGACTGCAAGGACCGGGCAATAACGGGGAACTGACTGACAACTGCGGCCTGGCAGCCTGCAGGGTAGAAGCGGCGCGAAGTCTGTCATATTGTGACCGCCGCGCATTTCGCCACCCTCAGCCCGCCGGCCGCAATCTCATCGCGGGTGCACCATGATCGACCTTCCCTGGATGACCTTGATCCTGCAGGCGCGGCAGCGAATCGCGACATATCTGAGGCCTACACCTCTCCACTATTATCCGCTGCTATCGGAGCTCGTCGGCGCCGAGGTCTGGGTGAAACACGAGAACTACCAGCCAATCGGGGCTTTCAAGGTGCGCGGAGGCATAAACCTGATAGCTTCCCTGTCACCGGAGGAGCGGTCACGGGGCGTAATAACTGCATCGACGGGCAACCACGGCCAGTCGATAGCCTATGCTGCCCGTCTGTTCGGCGTGCGGGCAGTCATTGGGGTCCCGGAAGGTTCGAACCCTGCCAAGATGGCGGCGATGAAATCCTGGGGAGCGGAAATACTCGTTTACGGGAAGGATTTTGACGAGACCCGCGAGCGGGTAGAGGCAATCGCTGCAGATCGCGGGATGAGGCATATCCACCCTGCCAACGAACCGATGCTCATCGCCGGGGTGGCCACGATCGCCCTGGAGGTGTTGGAAACTCTGCCCGAGGCCGAGGTTTTGTTCTGCGCTGTCGGAGGCGGCAGCAGCTGTTCCGGCGCACTGCTGGTAGCCCAGGCGCTGAAACCATCCATGGAGGTGATCGGGGTACAGTCCGCCCGCGCGAGTTCTGCGTATGAATCGTGGCGGCAGAGGAGGCTCGTCACGACGGGCCGATCGGACACCTTCGCAGAAGGCGTGGCCACGCGGGTTGCATTCGAGATGACCCAGGAAGTCCTGTGGCGGCACCTGCGCCGGTTCGTACTGGTGGACGAGGAGGAACTGCGCCAGGCGATGATCCATTACCTCGACAAAGCGCGCACGCTGGCCGAGGGCGCCGGGGCAGCCCCGCTGGCCGCCGCTCTCAAGTGTCGGGAGGATATTCGGGGCAGGAAAGTCGTGCTCTTCCTGAGCGGGGGCAACGTTTCGCGCGACCATCTGGTGCATGTCCTGACAGATCCTCACCCCTGGTCGTAATCGGTTTGCGGCGTCCGTCCGCACCGCCGGCGCAAGGCGCCCACTGTCTGGCGGCTCTTCGGATTCCACTCCTCGGCGCGAGTTGCTATCATTGGATCCGGTACAGCGAGTCATGCGGGCAAAGCACCTCACTCTTCCCATACTGGTAGTCCTTTCCGCGGTTGCCTTCACCGGGACTAACCATGGAGTCACGGCTGCAGGCCGGCAGGCGCCCGGAGGAGCGGGTGCAAACCAGGAAACGCCGACCTTCTCGGTCGCAGTCAACCTGATCAAGATTCCCGTCAGCGTATTCGATCAGAACGGGGCGCCGGTTTCGGATCTGCATGGGGGCGACTTCCTGGTGCACGAGGACGGGATCCCACAGCAAATCCGCAGTTTCGGCATCGATCGTAACCCGGTTTCGGTGGTGCTGGTGCTGGACGCAAGCGCCACCGTGGAACAGGAGAGCAAGAAGATCAGGCAGGCGGCGCTGGATTTTGTTGCGGCACTGTCGGAAGATGACCGGTTTTCGGTAATCTCCTTTTCTGACAGCGCGATTCTGCTGCTGGACTGGACCGACGATGAGAGACGGGTAAAGAAATCGCTGCGCAACCTCGAACCCGGGATCAGGACCGCACTCTACGATGCCATGTTTATGGCAGGCGAAGACCAGTTCCGCGGCATCGACGGCCGTAAAGCGATAATTCTGCTGACCGACACGCTCAACAACGAGAGCCGGATGACATTTCCGGAGGCTTCGCGGGCGATCATCCAGTCCCAGGCTTCCCTCTACGTTGTCTCGAAGACCATATGGGTACGCAAAGCGGCCAAGACGCAGCGCCGCGTCCTGTGGCTCAACAGCATCTACAAACGCCTGACCGGGGATGAGAACTACGTCGATGAGTTCTTCGAGAAGAAAGAAAAGGAGATGACCGACCTGGCGGAGAAGACAGGGGGCCGTTGCCTGTTCCCCCCCGACTACAACGCTATCGGGAATGCCTACGCCCTGATCGCGGGAGAGCTCAAGAACCAGCACTTCTTGACATACATCTCCAACCAGGCCATGAGTCCCGATTCCTATCACAGGATCACGGTGGAATACCTTCGCCCGGCCGGCAAGCTCATCTATCGGCAGGGTTACTACTACCAGCCAAAACCCATCCGCCGTTCCCGCCGATGAACTCATCTCCCTCCAACCCGACAGTCACGACCCGATCCCATGAGCCTGTGCTAGAATCGGGCTTCGCAAACCACCCGCAAAAAGAGACGAAGCCATGAAAGAAGCCATCAGTTTTAGACTTAACGGCAAGCCCACCAGCCTCGAGGTCGAGGGCGATCGCACGCTCCTCTGGGTGCTGCGGACCGACCTGGGGCTCACGGGCACGAAGTTCGGCTGCGGTGAAAGCGTATGCGGCGCCTGCACGGTTGTCGTCGGCAAGGAAGCAGTGCGCTCGTGCCAAGTCCAGGTCCGAAACGTCCGAGGCAAGGACGTGACCACGATCGAAGGGTTGGCAAAGGATGGGAAGCTTCATCCGCTGCAGGAAAAATTCATGGAGCTTGGGGCCTTTCAATGCGGATTCTGCACATCGGGCATGCTGATGAGCGCCTACGCGCTGCTGCTGAAGAATCCCAAGCCGACCAGGAGCGAGATCATCGCAGCCATGGATGACAACCTCTGCCGCTGCGGTGCGCACAAGCGCATCGTCCAGGCAATTGAAGGCATGTTCAAGAACTGAGGCGAAACATGGAAGACAGGGCATACAGCAGCGAGTCGCACCCTCTCGAACGTCGCGAGTTCATCAAGACGCTGGGTGGCGGGATTTTCATCCTGTTCACCGTCAACGACTGGCCGGAACTGGCCGCGCAGGGGCGAGGGGGGCCGTCATACCCGAGCGACTTCAACGCCTACCTGAGGATTGCAGAGAACGGCAAGGTGACCGTCTACTCCGGAAAGATCGAAATGGGGCAAGGAATCATGACCTCGCTGGCCCAGGAGGCTGCGGACGAGCTCGGAGTCGCGCTCGAGTCGATCGAGATGATCATGGGCGACACGGACCTGTGCCCGTACGACGCCGGCACTTATGGGTCGATGTCCACCCGATTTTTCGGGCCTGCCCTGCGGTCCGCGGCGGCGGAAGCCAAAGCCGTTCTGCTCGATCTGGCTTCGGAACAGCTGAAGACTCCTAAAGAGAAGCTCTCGGTTCAAGACGGCGCGATTCTCGTGGCGGGCGACAGGAAGGCGCGCCTGACTGTCGGGCAGCTTGCGAAGGGTCAGAAGATCACGCGCAAACTGGAGGGAAAGGTAGTCACAAAAAGCGTTGCCGAATTCACGATCATGGGCAAATCGCCCAGGCGCCTGGACGCCCGGGAAAAGGTCACGGGCAAAGCCCAATATGCGGGGGACGTCCGGATCCCCGGAATGCTTTACGCCCGAATCCTCCGCCCTCCGGCACACGGGGCCAGGTTGAAAACGGTCGATACGGCTCCGGCTGCAAAGGTGCCCGGCGTCATCGTTGTCAACGAGGGCGGGCTGGTCGCAGTTCTACATCAGGACCCCGAGATCGCCGCGAAGGCTCTCGATGCGGTAAAGGCCGACTGGGACGTGCCTGCGCCGGCCGTCGACGACACCACTATCTACGACTACATCCTGAAGAACCTTAGTCAGGCACGCGAATCCGACAGACGCGGGGATTTACCCGCGGGCGAGAAGATGGCGGCGTCGGTCTTTGAGCACCGCTATGAAACGCCTTACGGCGCGCATGCTCCAATCGAAACCCATACCGCGATCGCCACAATCGACAACGGCAGGGCGACGGTTTGGATCGGCACACAGGGACCGTTCCCGAACAAGCAGCGGATCGCGGAAGCCATCGGCTTTGAACCGCAGAATGTACACGTCCTTACGCCCTACGTAGGGGGTGGGTTCGGCGGCAAGAATCCCGCTCCACAGGCGGTCGAGGCGGCGAAACTGGCGAAGATCACCGGCAAGCCCGTGCAGGTTGCGTTTACGCGGGCAGAGGAATTCTTTTACGACACGTACAGGCCGGCGGGGGTTGTCCTGATCAAATCGGGCATCGACAGGGTGGGCAAAATCTGCCTGTGGGATTACAGCGTCTATTCTTCCGGCTCGAGAAGCTCGGAGCAGTTTTACGACGTTCCCCATAACATCCTTCGGACCTACGGCCAGGGGATGGGGGGCGATTCGAAGCTGCATCCGTTCGCGACCGGACCATGGCGCGCTCCCGGCGCTCTGGTGAACGTGTTTGCTCGCGAATCGCAGATCGACATCATGGCCGCGAAGGCGAAGCTGGATCCGCTCGAGTTCCGCCTGAACAACACGTCCGACAAGAGGATGCGAAGCGTTCTCGAGGCGGCCGCGGAAAAGTTCGGGTGGAAGAAGGCGCCCTCGCCGAGCGGCCGCGGCTACGGCATTGCCTGCGGAATCGACTCCGAGACCTATGTCGCCGAGATCGTCGAAATATCGGTCGACAAGGCCAGCGGCCGCGTGAAGGTGAAACGGGTCGTAGCCGCCCAGGAAATGGGGATCGTAATCAATCCCGAGGGTGCCAGGATGCAGATGGAAGGCTGCATCACGATGGGCCTGGGCTACACCTTTACCGAGGATGTGAACTTCAAGGGAGGCGATATCCTCACTCGGAGCCTGTCGAGCTACGAACTGCCCCGGTTCTCGTGGCTGCCTGAAATCGAAACGATCCTGGTGAAGAACGACGAGATCGGGCCGAAGGGAGGAGGCGAGCCGGCGATCGTACCCGTGGGGGGAGCGGTCGCAAATGCCATATTCGACGCCACAGGCGCCCGGATCTTCCGGCTGCCGCTGACGCCCGACAGAGTCAAACAGGCCCTAAACAAAATTGATAGAAGCAACCGGTAAGACGCGAAACAGAATCGGACTCTAAAGAATCCGCGATCAGATTCAGGAGCGGATCAGGACTCTGTGAGGGAATTCCGCTCACAGGACGATTTGCCCGATCGCCGCGGGCATCACCTCGAGTGACAATGGGTGGGGTTTTCCGTCGTAAGCAAAGTCTAACGGTCCCTTGCCTTGTCGAGGAAGCGCTCAACGTTCGCCCGAAGGCGGGTGACTTCGGCAGGCGTCATCCAGGGATTTGACAAGTGTCGGACGATATCGGCCTCGGTCATTCCCAGTCTGCGCCCCTCTTCGACCGCCACGGCATATCCCTCGATTTCGGTCGGGCGGTCGACGTAGTGGAGGCTCTCGTCCCAGAGGCCCTGCCCCTCCGCGAGCTGTCGAAGATGAGTGAGTTCGTGGAGCAGATCGAGGTAAAGGTCGAGCGGGCTGCCACGATGGTAGTAATGCTCTGCCAAAATGATGGCCGGGGAATCGTCATCGACCCAGATGTAGCCGTTCCGCCGTTCGATCCGCACACGGGCCGTCTCCAGCAGTCGGGCAATCGGCATCGCCGCGGACTCAATGCGGTGGACAGCCGGGCTTTTAGCAACGAGCGGAAGCAGGGCAAGAAGGGGGTGCTCCCCGCAGGGCAATTGTCTGACGACGCGAGCGTATTTCGGCAATCGAATCATCTCGTTGCTCTGAGCCCCGACCGGAGTCCGGGCAGGACCTCCATATTCGGCTGAACGAATGTGTCACGAGGATCTAATCGGGCCCGGGCGAGAACAGCGCGCGAATTGTTGCGTGCATGTGTTGCGCGTAAGCTGGAGTCTTATAGGTAGATCTCGCGGCTGTCACACCCCTCCGTCGCCCGACGCACCTCCACGAGCGGCCTCTTTGCTTCATCTGGTATCGACATCGCCGTCGGTGGCATTCTATACTCGATTGCCGGTCTTGCATCGACGGTTACGATCGGCATTGAGAGGTACCATGCAGGCGTTCGTCGACGAAGCGAAATGCCCCGCCGAAAGCAGCATCTGCCCACTGCTGAGCTCTTGCCCGCAAGGCGCGGTTTCCTATCACCACGATGAATCCGCGCCCCTGGGAGGCAGGATCGTGATCGATCCGGAAAACTGTGACGGTTGCGGCCAATGCGTTACAGACTGTTGTGGACATGCCATAGAGCTAAAGGGATGAACGCTCCAACCCTGCCGCATTGATTGGCCCCCCCAATTCTCTTTGAGCAATGCTCCACGCCAGAAATTGCCGTAAGCGGCGTACCCGCCGGTAGAGTGACGGAGATCATCATCGGGACAGGGCCGGGCTTTGGTTCGCCCCCAGTGTGCCTGCCACCCGCAGCAGTTCCATCAGAACAACTCGAAAATATGGTCGAACGTGTAGTAGAGGCCAGCGGCTACAAAAACCGCGCCGGTCGCTCGCCGAGCCCATCGCTCGATTTCGCGGAGCCGGTTCAGCGCAGCGCTGAGAGTCTGCACCCCGGCGGCCAGCCCGATCGCAAACAGCGCCACCGGCAGTCCGGTTCCGATGCCATACAGGGCCGGCAGAACAACCCGGGAATCAGCCTTCAACGAGAGAGGTATCAAGCTCCCGAAGAAGAGCGCCGCAGATACAGGGCAAAACGACAGGGCAAAGATCATGCCGAGCAGTCCCGCGCCCCAGGTTCCCCATGACCGAGCGCGATCCTGCAGGGAGTTGCTCACCAGTGATGTTGTGAAATTGAACCGGAGCAGATCCAACAGGAACATGCCGACAACGATCAGAATCGGTCCGAGCAGACGGTTCATCCAATACTGAAGAGCCATGGAGACCTGTGGGATCGACAGTATGCTGCCGACGAGTAGCGTTCCCAGTGCCGCGTAGGTGAGGGTCCGGCCCAGCGTGTACAGCATCCCCGTCCAGAAAACACGCCTGGGGCTTGCGACGTCCCGGCTGATGAAGGAAATCGCCACGAGATTCGTCGCCAGCGGGCAGGGGCTAATCGAAGTCAGGATGCCCAGCCACGCAGCTGTTGCAGCCGCAAGCAGGGAGAGCTCCACTATTTCTTCTCCAGGTAGCCGCGGACGCCCTGCTGAACGTACCCCACGAAGGCGTCCCGGTTGCCCGTCAGTTCCCACACACGGTCCAGGTTAGCCCACTCCACCTGCCTGCCATCCTTCATGCGGACCAGGACGAGCGACTTGGTATAGAGCTGGTAGTCCTCGATAAAATGCCGGTTTTCGGGAAGCTGGATGTTGACAAGCCGGAACTCGAGCCTCCCGTCCTGCAATTCCCGCGAGAATCCCGTGTCGATAGCTTCCCTCGAGTAGGCCTCGATGCGTCGGCACGTCGCGCAGCGGTACGTTGTATGAAAATAGTACGCGATGATCCTATCGGCTTGCAGCTTGGGCGCAGCCGCGGCCGCCGCAGACCCCTCCTGCGCCGCGACCGGGTCCGGGGCAGTCCAGCGGCGAGACTCCTTCACGGAGAAAACAACGAGGCTCCCAAGCACAAAGACAAGAAGTGCCACTTTGATGATGGGTTTTGAGTTCATTAGAGCATCCCTCTGATAATCGACACGGATTCATCCACTAAGCATCGTTCAAGCCGGTTCATGTACGAGGCCGCTCATGCAGACAGCGCGATCTCCAGCATTAGCCTGCCGACGGAGAGGCGATAGCACGTTTCGTAATCTTCGCACGTGACGCATCGCCGCCATGCCTCCTGGTCGATCGAAACCGAGCGATCCGTGGCCATCAGCCCCGGCTGTTTAACGTAGCAGCTGAAAACCTTGCCGGCCATCGTGACATTGTTGGGCCGCTTGATCACGGGCGGGAGCATCTTCCCATAGCAATCCTTTTCTTCTCCTGCCATGGCTTGTCCTCCCATGCCGGCCGCTCACGTTGCGGTCGTGCTGCGCGGTCTCGCTCAACCTTTCGCGGCCATCGCATTCGTCAGCCACGTGGTTACCTCCGCCGACGTCGGGATACGTCCCGCACAGACAACCTTTTCATCGACGACGAGACCCGGGGTGGCCAAAATGTGGTACTTGCGGATTTCCGCGAAGTCCGTAACCTTCACGATGTCGGCCTCCGCGCCAAGACCTGTTGCTGCCTGGCGCGCAATGTCTGCGACCTTGACACAATTACTGCAACCCGGACCCAGCACTTTGATCGAAATCATTGCATCCTCCCAAAAAGATCAGTTCTTTAGCCTCGCGTACAAGCCCTGGAGCCAGGCGTGATAAGCGGCTCTGATGCTCATGCCGCATTGCCGGAACGCGCCTCGCCGGCTCCAACAATGATTTCGACTTGGGGTTCGACGACGATTTCCGACTTGATCGAATTCGCAACGAGGCTGTATTTCACCGCGCTGTCGAGCGCCCGCTGCACACGCTTCCGGGCGCCTTCTTGTTCTGTGGCATCCACGCGCACAACAATCCGGGGACGCAGCTCAACACGGGTGAAGGTCTCCGTTCGGTCAAGCTCGATCAGCTTCGTGCCCTCAGCGCCGCACTCATAGGAGACGAGGTCCAGCTTGAATCGTTCCGTCGCCCAGATGAACATCATCATGACGCAGGTGTTGACGGCTGCCACGAAGGCGTCCTCAGGTGTAAGAACCCCGGCATGCCCATGAGCGTCCGGAGGAGCCGAGAAGTCCATCTCGGGACCATTCCCCATTCGGATATGTCCCCAGTGTTCCCCTCTCCAGTGAACAGTCGTGTGATAAACAGCCGTACGGGTCATCTTCCCTCCGCGCTGTAAGAGGCATAGGCGCGGCCGAGCGCCAGCTTCCAGGAGGCCTCGGCCCCATCGGGCACCTGGTTGTATAACCGCACGGTCTTAAGCATCTCCGCGGCCGTCTCGTCGGTGACAGGCTTGGATGCCTGTCGGAACATTTCGAGAATCGGAGGCAAGGCAAGGACCTCGACCTGGCGCCCGTCGATCTCGAGGACTTTGACGGGAACTCCCGATCCGCAGGAGCATGTGGCGGCTGCTTTTTCGTTCGTTACTGCGGAGGCACGCTCTTCCTCTCCGCGCGTCCTGTCCCAAGGGGTTCCCAGCAACCGGTCCACTTGGCCCGCAATTTCGTCTGCCACTGTGTCCACGGCGTCCATGCCGGCTTCATTCAGACGCCGCGCCGTTCCAAGCTGTCCCGCCGCCGGGCAAAGTTCGTTCACCACGATGGAGGCGGCCGGCTTCGCGCTGTACATCTCCGTGCCCCGGGCCGCGCACCGCTTCTCGCACCCGTCGATCGCAATCGTCGGATAGAATCGGGCGAAAGCGCGATCCCCCTCGCCCCCTGCCAAAAACAGGGGGAGGCAAATGGTCACAGTCGTGTCCGGCCGCAGGGACTCCAGGACTCTAAGGGTCGCGAGCCGCGTGACCGTGCCCTCGGCCATTTCTTCGCCCGAACACGACACGAGACCAACTTTACGTTTTGGGAGTTCAGGCATTCTCTTCCTCCGCCGCGACGCGGTCCGCCAGGTCGGACACTTCCTCTGCCAGGATGTTTGCGAGTTCGTGCCCGGCCTCGTTCAGTTCCGCGATTCCGGCCGGTTTCAGATGTCGGTTCCTTCGATACACGTCGAGCACCTGGAGGGCGCGCGCAACGGTCCCGCCCGACTCGGCGACCACCTTGGCGGCGCAGGCAAGCTTGCACCCGTCGATGGTTATTGCCGGCGACGTTCCCAGCGCATCGCGCACTTCCTTGTCTCCCAGCACAACGAGCGCAAGCGGCACGAGCCGGGTGCTCTTCGGACAGAGGTCCTCCGTAACGATGTATGCGCCTTCGCGCGCGACGGTACCGTATGTTTTACCGATGCCGCTGCAGGGCACGATCAGGGTCTTGCGTGTCATTTCTTCAGCTCCGCCTCCGCCTGCTGCTTTACGAGTTCGAGATAATGCGGGGCATCCATCAAACCTTGCTTGCTCATTTCCCAGTCGCTCAACTCCAGGACCGCCATCCAGCCCTTCCCGTAAGGGTCCTGGTTAATGACTTCCGGGCTGTCCTGAAGCAGCGGATTGGCCTCCACGATTTTCCCCGCAACTGGGGACGGTAACCCCACATCCACCTTGACTGTTTCGATGCTTCCGAACTCGTCTCCAGCCTGGAGCACCGCGCCTGCGGGCACGACGTTGGCGAAGGCGATGTCGCCATTCACCTGCTGGGCGAAATCGGAGAGGCCCAGGCGGGCGCGCGCGCCTGCTACAGCCACCCAGACACCCGCGTCGCTATAAAGGAGTGCCTCGGGAATCCTGAACTTGAATTTGTCAACGGTGACTTCCAGCATGCCCGTAACCTTTCGTCCCTGATCTGAGTTTCAGGCCGGATTACCCTGGAGTTGCGCCTCGTCCGGAAGAGCAGCATCGGCTCCTTCTGTTTCCAGCCGGCAGGTTCCGGCGGCAACGGCCTCGCGGAAACGTGCAATGTCGGCCCGCATTTGCTCATCCTGCGGGCAGCAGCGGTCCAGCAGCCAGTAAAGCGCCTCGAGATGGGGATTGGCCTCTCCGGAAGCGAGCGCGTAAATCATACGGGTCCCTCTGCGGACGTCCGTGACCAATCCACCGTGTCTCAATGCGGCCAGGTGTCGTGAAACAGTCGGTTGCGGGATCCCGAGCACGGCCTGGAGATCGCATACGCAGATTCCACCGAGGCGAAGCAGATTCAGAAGACGCAGTCGCGTAGGATCCGCTGCGGCCTTCAGCATTTCGTCCAATCGAAGCGAGCGCATGGTTATTTGCACCTCCATTTGCCTAACAGGATATTTAAATATACAGCCGAAAAGATCATCGTGCAATATCAATCTTTTAGGTTGTATATCCGAATAGATGCATGAATACTATTGAAGGAATGCAACGAGGTGACTAACGCAGGATACAATCTTTCCAGGGCAACCGGCACGGCCCATGGTGCTTCCTCGGATAAAACTTCCTCCGGTAACAGTCGCTGCCACAGTTGCTTTCGGGATCCTGGCGGTCGACTCTATTTCCAACTTGCTCCCACTCGGACGGGTGGACGGCTGGGCCTTGGTTCCTTGGGTAATCACAAGCGGGGGGGGAGGTGCATGATGTTGACAAATTACGTGGAGTACCACAAGCACTTGGAAGAACGGCTGGAACAACTGGGACGCGAGCTGCCGGGCCCGTTGAGCGGTTTTGCGCGGCTGCACAGAAAGGCCGTTGAAGACGGTGCTCTCAGCGGCAAGGTGAAGGAACTGATGGCGCTTGCCATCGGCATCGCCGTCCACTGCGAAGGCTGCATCGCCTACCATGTTCACGATGCTGTAGCAGCAGGGGCTACCCTGCAAGAGCTTATGGAAACCATTGGCGTAGCCGTGATGATGGGAGGCGGACCGGCGTTGATGTATGCGGCGCAGGCACAGGATGCGATCGAACAATTCCAACCACGAAAGCCGGTCGTTGACTGATCGAGGCACCGCAGCCTGGGGAAGGGATCTTTGCTGATTGTTACACGGCAACGGCTTGACTATATCTGCTAAACCGGTTATAAGAATATCTTACCGTGGGGGTATCAGAGTGAAGGATACGGCCGCATTCTTTGGGGTTCTCGCCGACGAGGCCCGGCTTAAGATGCTTTGGCTCCTGTTCAATCACCGCGAGCTGTGCGTCTGCGATTTCATGGAAGTGCTGGGGATTACCCAGTCGAAGGCTTCCCGGCATCTCAGGATTCTATATCGGGCGGGCCTTGTCACCGACCGGCGCGATGGGTTGTGGGTCTACTATGCGCTTCGTCCGCTGGAGCCAGGATTGGGAAAGTCCCAGCTGGCCGAGCTGTGCGAGCACCTGGCCGGACGGCCCGCAGCCGTACAGTTGCTCGCAAAATTGTCGACTTGGCGCGGCCGCAATGGGGCGGAGCCGCATCGCATCCGCAGACCGGCGTGTGGCCACGAATCGGCGGGCGCGTGCTGCCCGAGTGAATTACCCGGGCGGTGATTGGCTGAGCATGGGAACCCGAAAGCGCTCCCGGGCAGCGACACGGGCCAGGGCTCCCCAGATGAACATGAAAGATCGAACGAACCGCGTGACGGAGAAGACCGAGGAAGTGGAACCGAGGCGTCGGGAGGCACGACGTGGATTTCCACAAGCTGCGGACCGAAGTGTTAGGGCACGAATCTTCGAAAAGAGGGTTACAGATGGACTCATCTGAGATCAAAGAGATTGTGAAAGAGAAGTATGGTCAGGCGGCCGCCCGCGTGAAATCAGGCGGAGGAGGCTGCTGCAGCGCCTCGAGCGCGTTCGGTGAAGAGGACCCAATCACCAAGGGGCTTTATGCCGTGGATGAGACGGCCGCGCTGCCCGAAGGAGCGGTGCTCGCGTCGCTCGGATGCGGGAATCCCACCGCCCTGGCGGAACTCAGTCCCGGTGAGACGGTGCTCGATCTCGGTTCCGGTGGCGGCATCGACGTTTTGCTGTCCGCCAGGCGAGTGGGCCCGACGGGCAAAGCCTACGGCCTCGATATGACCGACGAAATGCTTGCGTTGGCCCACGAGAACCAGCAAAAGGCGGGGATCGAAAATGTGGAGTTTCTCAGGGGGGAGATTGAAGACATCCCCCTGCCGGACAACTCGGTCGACGTGATTATCTCTAACTGCGTCATAAATCTCTCGGCGGATAAAGACCGGGTTCTCAAGGAGGCTTTCCGAGTGCTGAAGCCCGGGGGGCGGTTCGCCGTCTCGGATGTGGTCGTGCGCGGCGATGTTCCTCCCGAGATTCGGAAAAACGTCGAGCTTTGGATTGGCTGTGTCGCCGGGGCCTTGGAGGAGAGGGAATATCGCGCGAAGCTCGCCGCCGCGGGATTCGAGAGCATCGATATCGAGCCGACCCGGATTTACCGGGCTGAGGACGCACGTGGATTCCTGAAGAACGCCGACCTTGACGCGGACTCGATCGCGCCGGAAGTGGACGGCAAGTTTGCCAGTGCCTTCATCCGTGCTCGCAAACCAGGCTCCGCTGAACGGCTGTCAACCAGCACCATGTCCTTACAGGTTTTTGACCCGGCCATGTGCTGTTCCACTGGCGTTTGCGGGCCTGCTGTGGATCCTCAGTTGCCGCGGTTTTCCGCTGACCTGGAGTGGCTGGCTGGGAAAGGCGTGTCCGTGGAGCGATTCAATCTGGCGCAACAGCCCGAGGCTTTCGCCGCTAACGGGCAGGTCAGACAGGCGCTGGAAGCCGAAAGCACCGATTGCCTCCCGCTCGTTCTCGTGAATGGCGTCATTGTCAGCAAGGGGACATATCCAGAGCGGGAACAGCTGGCCCGATGGGCCCGCGTGCAAGACGAAGTCGCCAAGTCCATCTATACGGAGGCTGTCGCGGAGCTGGTGGCGATCGGAGCCTCCATCGCCTCCAATTGCGAGCCCTGTTTCAGCTATCACTATGGGCGCGCCCGGAAGCTCGGCGTCTCAAAGGAAGACATGGCATTGGCGGTAAGAACCGCGCAGATGGTCAAAGACACCCCGGCTCGCGCGGTGCTCGATCTGGCGGACCGGTATCTGAAAGAGCGCAGGCCGGGAGCTGATTTGCCGATTGTCGGCCCGGGTGGAAGCGCTCCCAAATCCGGGTGTTGCTCATGAAAGAAGCTGCCAGCCTGCTCGAAAATCCCACGCGCTTCCTGCTTTTCACGGGAAAAGGCGGCGTCGGCAAGACGTCCCTTGCGTGCGCGGCCGCGGTGGAGCTGGCGGATCGGGGGAAGCGGATTTTGCTGGTAAGCACCGATCCGGCCTCCAACCTCGATGAGGTCCTGGAATCCCGGCTGGGTTCGGAGCCGACCCCTGTCAGCGGAGCCTCCAATCTGGCCGCCCTCAACATTGATCCCGAGGCGGCCGCCCGCGCCTACCGCAATCGAGTCGTGGATCCATATCGGGGAATCCTGCCGGAGGCAGCCATCGCCAGCATGGAGGAGCAGCTGTCAGGCGCTTGTACCGTTGAAATTGCGGCGTTTGACGAATTCACCAAGCTACTGGGTGATCCAGGCGCCACCGCCGGCTTCGACCATATCCTCTTCGACACTGCGCCGACTGGCCACACACTCCGGCTCCTGAGTCTTCCCGGGGCCTGGACTGAATTCATGGCCGCCAACTCAACCGGTACTTCCTGTTTGGGACCCTTGGCTGGGTTGCAGGCGCAACGGGCTCTATACGAGGCAAGCTTAAAGACGCTCTGCACTGCTGCGGAAACCACCGTCGTCCTGGTCAGCCGTCCCGAACCTTCTGCCCTGGCCGAAGCTGAAAGAACACGCAACGAGTTGCAGGGGACGGGGCTCTCCCACCAAATCCTGGCGTTAAATGGGGTCTTCCTCGCGGGGAATACCGCAGATCCCGCCGCACTTACGCTTGAGGCGAGAGGCAAGAATGCCATCGCAAGCATGCCGGGAGGCCTGGCACTCCTCCCCCGGCTCGATATTCCCTTGCTGCCATTTGCTCCAATGGGATTGGATCGCCTCAGGGGGGTATTTGGACGTGCGCCCGCTGCTGATTCGAAAGCCGATGCTGCGATGAAATGGCCGGCTGACATTCAGCCCCTGCGGATGCTTGTTGATGAACTGGACAGGGCGGGTCACGGCGTGATCATGACGATGGGCAAGGGCGGCGTGGGGAAGACAACCATAGCGGCCGCGATCGCCGTCGAACTAGCGCATCGAGGGCATCGCGTCCATCTGAGCACGACGGACCCGGCGGCGCATGTTGCCCGGGCAGTGGGCGATGGAGTTGCCAATCTGACTGTCAGCCGGATCGATCCTGCGGTCGAAACGCAGAACTATGCGCAGGAGGTCCTGGCGAAGGCTGCGCCCCAACTCGATGCAAGAGGCACGGCCCTGCTGGAGGAAGATCTGCGCTCGCCGTGCACCGAAGAAATTGCAGTTTTTCGGGCCTTTGCCCAGAAAGTGGCTCAAGGCGCGGATGAATATGTGGTCTTGGACACCGCGCCGACCGGCCACACACTCTTGCTGCTGGATGCGGCCGAGGCCTACCATCGCGAAGTATCCCGAACCACCAGCGAAACGCCCGAGGCTGTGCGGAATCTCCTTCCGCGCCTTCGCGACGCGTGTTTACAAGGATCCTCCTCGTGACCCTGCCCGAAGCGACACCGGTGCACGAGGCGGCGCGGCTTCAGGAAGACCTGCTTCGAGCAGGAATCCGGCCGTTTGCCTGGGTGATAAACCAGAGCTTTGCCGTGAATGGATTCCGGGATCCGATCCTGGTCGCGCGAGGCAGACGTGAGTTGCCCTATATCTCGGAAGTGCGGGAAAAACGTTCTCCTTTGGCTGTGCTTGTGCCTTGGAGACCGGAAGAGCCCGTTGGGCCGGAGAGCCTGCGGGACCTGATGAAGGATAGGCACCTCGTAGCAGATCGGACGAGCCGCTCTTCCGACGAAGATTGGAGTCGAAGATAAACCGCCGATACGCAGTTCGCCGCCTCGGTTTGGGAGGTGCGTACAGCATAACGATTGGAGGGAACACGCGATGCCCGCATACGATTTCGTTTGTGAAAGCTGCCAGAACGAATTTGAGATCTGGGGCACTGTGGAGGAGTACTCGAAGGGATTGGTGAAGAATTGCCCCGTCTGCGGATCCAAGAAGATCGAGCAGAAGCTGAATGCCTTTAGCGTCATGGCGAGCAAGAAGCGGGGTTCTGGGGGGCCTTCCTGTTGCGGCCCGAGTTCTGGATCCGGGTGCTGCAGTTGAGCATGTCAGGACGGCGCCGTCGGTCTTTCGGCAATGCAGGAATGACGAAATCCAATAAGCCTGACATTGCGTTTTATGCGCGGATGATTTCCGCTATTGGATCGGAGCCGCGGCTCCGCATCATGCGGCTGCTCCTTTCGGCGCATCCACGCGGCATGATCGTGATGGATATCCAGGCTAAACTCGGCATCCGGGGCCCCACGCTGTCGCACCACCTCGAGAAGCTCAGGAACGCGGGCCTGGCCAGGGTGCAGAGGCAGCATTGTTGCCTCTGGTATTCTGCAAACGCCGAAAGCCTGCAGGAGCTGCTGGGATTCCTTTATAGCGAATGTTGTTTGAAACGTGGCGACGTCAAAGGCAAGAAAGTCTTCCGAATTGCCAAGTCGACGGCGCGGTGCTGAATCCGTGTCCAGAGCCCGTGGCCTACCAGGGAGAGCACTTGAAATGAACCAAGCAACTGTTAAGACCGCAGCGAAGCGGCTGAATGTCTTCGAAAGATTCCTGAGCCTGTGGGTGGCCGCCTGCATGATTGTCGGCGTCGCCCTCGGCAAGATACTGCCGGCTGCCATCGACAGCCTGAGACGCATGGAATTCGGGAGCGGAAGCCAGATCAACATCCCGATTGCCGTCCTGATCTGGCTCATGATCATACCCATGATGATGAAGGTCGACTTTGCATCGATCCGCAATGTCGGGAAGCGGCCGCGGGGGCTCTTGGTGACCTTGTTCGTCAACTGGCTGGTAAAGCCGTTTTCCATGGCGCTGATTGCCTGGGTCTTTTTTCGACTGGTCTTTACCTTGTGGATTTCCCCGTCCGAGGCGGATCAATACATCGCCGGCTGCATCATCCTGGCTGCGGCACCCTGCACCGCGATGGTATTCGTCTGGAGCTACCTGACGGACGGAGATCCCGCCTACACGCTGGTGCAGGTTTCGGTGAACGACCTGATCATGCTGGTCCTGTTCGCCCCCATCGTGCGGTTCCTGGTGAGCGGCGCCTCCTCCCTTGAAGTGCCGTTCCGCGTCCTCCTCTATGCTGTGGCGATCTTTATCGTCATTCCCCTGACTGTCGGGGTGATTCTGCGGGGCTGGTTCATCCACAGAAAAGGAATCGAATGGTTTGAGAACAAGCTCCTGCCGCGCTTTGCGCCGGTCAGTATGTCGGCGCTGCTGGCGACGCTTGTGATGATCTTTGCGTTCCAGGCCGACAATATCACGCAGAAGTACCTGCACGTCCTGCTCATCGCCGTTCCCATTCTCATCCAGGTTTATTTCAATTCGTCGCTGACTTATGGCCTGATGCGGCTGTTCAAGGTTCCCTACTCGGTTGCAGCCCCGGGGGCGCTCATCGGCGCGAGCAACTTCTTTGAGCTGGCGGTTGCAACTGCGATAGCCCTTTTCGGGCCCGGTTCGGGAGCGGCTCTGGCTACAGTCGTGGGCGTGCTCATCGAAGTGCCGGTGATGCTGTCAGTCTGCTCAGTCTGCAACCGCACCCGTCGCTGGTTCAGGGTGGCGGAGGCGACAAGTTAGCCGGAACGCCCACACCACGGGATGCTATCATCTCCGTTCCGGGAGGCTTGTCGCACCCGCAGTAGTTCTGTGAGTACGGAAATGGCATGTAGTCTGATAACGAATGGCGTCGGTGTGAACAGGGTGAAAAGAAGGATTCTGTTTCTATGTACCGGCAACTCCTGCCGGAGCCAGATGGCTGAAGGTCTCCTGCGACATCTGGCGGGTGATCGTTTCGAGGTCGCTAGTGCCGGGACGCAGCCCGTCGGCCTCAATCCTGAAGCGGTAGAAGTCATGCGGGAAATAGGCGTGGATATTTCGAGGCACCGCTCGAAATCCATCGAAGAGTTGCCGGATCGAGACTTTGATTATGTGATCACAGTGTGCGACCAAGCTAGAGCCTTTTGCCCCGTCTTTCCCGCGAGTGTCGCCAGCCTGCATTGGAGCCTGGAGGATCCTGCGGCAGCAGACGGTTCGCCCGAGCAGAGGAAGGCCGTCTTTCGCCGCGTGCGGGACGAAATCGCCGGTCGGCTCTGCGAGTTCCTGAGCGATCCGCACTAAGATCTTCCGTAATGTTCCTGTGCCGCCAGGAGGATTATTGCGTGAGACGACGAGCAAGTAGCCAAGTGCGCGAGATACCGGCCATTGCCCATGCCCTAGCCAACCGGAAGAGGCGCCCGCGTGGGTATAAGAGTGCTTGAAGCAGCCCACATTGTGTGGAAGAATTTGATTGCTCCCCAGTGTTTAGCGCGACCCGCCGACGAGCGGGTAGTTTGACCAGTTAATCATATTTTCTATGTTGGAGGTATCCATGGCCAGATCTCGCGATCCCGAGACAAAGCCCAAGAAGGGATTGTCACGCCGCGCCTTCCTCTCCCGCGGTGCCGGGCTGGCAATAACTGCACCTATTGTCACCGGAACCGGGCTGCCGGCACCACAAGGGGCCGCGGCGGATGTGAAGATCCTGGGGCCCGAAAAGGTGCCCATCACTTTGAGGGTGAATGGCAAGTCTCACACGCTCAGCGTCGAGCCCCGTGTCACCCTCCTCGATGCGCTCCGCATCAACCTCGACTACACGGGTGCCAAGAAGGTGTGTGACCGCGCACTCTGCGGCACATGCACGGTAATAATGAGCGGCAAGGCGGTCTATGCTTGCGCAGTGCTGGCCGTCGAAGCCCAGGGAAAAGACATCGTAACGGTCGAGGGGCTCTCGACGACCGGGAAGTTGCATCCGATTCAGCAGGCCTTCATCGAGCATGACGCCAGCCAGTGCGGATTCTGCACCTCGGGTTTCGTCGTCGCCTGCAAAGCCTTCCTGGACAAGAACCCGAACCCGACCATGGAGCAGATCGAGAAAGGGCTGGCAGGCAACCTGTGCCGGTGCGGCACCTACACGGGGATTCGCCAGGCGGTCCTGACTGCTGCCAAGACGATGAAAGGAGGTCAGACCAATGCCTGATTACAAGTGGCCGGAAGCTTCACAACGCTCGCTTATGGGCAAGCGCATCTCCCGCATCGACGCTCCGGACAAGGTGACCGGAAAGGCGAAATACACGCATGACCGGAAGTTGCCGGAAATGCTCTATGGCAAGATCGTTCGCTGCCCGTATGCTCACGCCAAGGTCGTGAGCATCGACACGAGCGCTGCGGAAAAGATGCCTGGCGTCAAGGCAGTCGATGTCGTCCAGGGGCCCGGCAAAGAGATCTTCTGGGCTGGAGACGAGGTTGTGGCGATTGCAGCGACCAGTGAGGCCCTTGTTTGCGATGCCGCCCGGGCCGTTAAGGTCGAATACGAGCAGATGCCTCACCTGGTTAACGAGGAGGACCTCTCGAAGGCCGGAGACCGTGCCAAGGATCCGGAAGAGAAAACAGACGGTGATCCGGAGAAGGGTTTCAAGGAGGCTGAAGTCGTCTCTGAGGGCATGTACGGGATTCCCGTCATAACTCATTGCACGCTGGAAACACACGGATCACTCACCTCATGGGAAGCCGAGGACAAGCTTCTCGCCTACATCTCGACCCAGGCGGTCTCAGACGTGGGAGCCGGATTCGCGCAGCCACTGAAACTGCCCGCCGCCAATGTCCACGTTGTCCAGGACCACGTCGGCGGGGCGTTCGGCAGCAAATTCGCAGCCGACCGCTGGGACGTAGAAGGCGCCGTTCTGGCGAAGAAAGCCGGCAAGCCTGTACGCATGGTGCTCGAGCGCGAAGAGGAACAGATGGTCGCCGGCGCCCGCCCGTCAGCCTTCGCCAAGGTGAAGGTAGCAGCCAAGAAGGACGGCACCATCCTGGCATGGGATTCCCTCTCGTGGGGAACCGGGGGCCTGACCGGGGGCGGCGCTTCCCCGATTCCGTATGTCTGGAAAATCCCCTATCATCTGAAGCACTACTCGGTCGAAACAAACATCGGCCCCGCCCGGGCGTGGCGCGCTCCGAACCACCCGCAGGCGTGCTACATCACCATGGCAGCGCTCGAAGATCTGGCCGCGATGCTGAAGATGGACCCGCTGGATCTCTTCCTCAAGAACATCGAGATGACTGCTCCCCGGGCGGACCTCTATAAGGAGGAACTGCTTAGAGCCGCGGAGATGATGGATTGGAAGCAGAAATGGCATCAGCGAGGCGACCCGAGTCCAGGCCCCTTGAAGAAGGGACTTGGCCTCTCTGTTCACACCTGGGGCGGGCGCGGCCATGTAAGCGAGAACCGTCTCACGATCTACCCTGATGGTTCCGTCTCCTGTGAGCTTGGCTCGCAGGATCTCGGCACAGGTACGCGAACGGTCATCGCGGTTGTCGCAGCTGAGACCCTCGGCCTGACGGTCGAGGGCATTACCGTGAAAATCGGCGACAACAAGTATCCAAGATCAGGCGGCTCCGGCGGCAGCACCACCGTCGGCGGTGTCAGCGCTTCGACCAGGCGCGCAGCCGTGGACGCTTTGAACCTTCTCTTTCAAAAAGTGGCACCCGCCCTCGGCGGGGACCCGGCAAACCTGGAGGCGGCGGGAGGCAAGATCCAGGTCAAGGGGGATCCCGGCAAAAGCCTGTCCTGGAAACAGGCGTGCGCGAAGTTGGGAGTCACACCGGTGGTCGCGACCGGCAAGTGCATCGGCGGCCGCGACGAACTCACCAACCAGGGAGTCGGCGGTGTTCAGATGGCTGAGGTCACCGTGGACATTGAGACCGGCGTCGTAAAGATCGACAAGATGGTTGCGGTCCAGGATATGGGTGTGGTCATAGATCTTAAGACCGCGGAGAGCCAGATCACCGGTGCAATCACCATGGGGATCAGTTACACGCTGTTCGAACACAAGATCATGGACGAGCACCTCGGGCGCATGATGAATCCGAACATGGAGTTCTACAAGCTGGCAGGAATCGGCGATATCCCCCCGATCGATGTTTACGTGGTCACCGGCAAGAAGCAGGACGACCGCGGTGTCATCGGTCTGGGCGAACCACCGGTCATTTCCCCGGGAGCCGCCATTGCAAACGCGGTGACCAACGCTATCGGCGTGCGGGTCCCTGTCCTGCCACTCACGCCCGATCGCATCCTCGCGGCACTCGAAAAGAAAGGAGGGCTAAGCTAATGCGAGCATTCGAATACGCAAGCCCAACGACCAAAGAGCAAGCAATAGCCCTTCTCGGGGACAAATGGGATGAAATCGGAATCCTCGCCGGGGGCACCGACCTCCTGAGCCTGATGAAGGACGATGTCAGCAGGCCCAGGCGGTTGGTAAACATCAAGGGCCTCAAGGAACTACAGGGCATCCAACACGCACCGGCAACCGGCCTCCGGATCGGCGCGCTAGCCACCCTGCAGGAGCTCCTCGACAACCCCGCCGTCAAGAAGGAGTATCCCGCCCTGGCCCAGGCTGCCGCGGGGGTGGCCAGCATGCAACTGCGCAATGCCGGCACCGTCGGCGGCGACCTCTGCCAGCGACCGCGCTGCTGGTACTTCCGCAACGGCTACGGATTGCTGGCGCAGGACGCCTCCGGAAAATCCCTGGTCGTCGACGGGGAGAACAAGTATCACGCGATCCTCGGGAACTCGGGCCCGGCGTACTTCGTGAATCCGTCCAGCCTCGCCCCTGCGCTGATAGCATTCGGAGCCAGGATCAAGATCCTCGGCCCGAAGGGTTCTCGGGAGGTCGCGCTGGAGCAGTTCTTCACAATACCGAAGAAGGATGGCGAACGTGAGTACGTCCTGAAGCCCAGCGAAATCATCACGGAGATAAACGTCCCGCCGGCATCAGGCGTACGCAGCGCGACATACGAGGTGCACGAGCGAGAGGCGTTGGACTGGCCGCTGGCAATCGCTTCCGTTGCCCTGAAGATGAGCGGCACCAGGATAACCGGCGCCCGCGTGGTATTGGGGCAAGTGGCGCCGATTCCCTGGACGGCCGCCGAGGCGGACAAGCTGCTTGCCGGAAAGGTCGTTTCTGAGCAGGTGGCCAAGGATGCCGGTACCGCGGCTGTCAACGGGGCCAAGGCGCTGAGCCAGAACGCCTACAAGATCCAGCTGGCCAAGGTCGCCGTCAAGCGGGCGATCCTTCAGGCGTCGGAAGGGGGGGCATAGCCATGAACAAACCCTTCGGCAATCTTCCCCATGAGCCGTGTTGTCTGCTCCGGTGGAAGTCAATGTTCATCAATGTGGAACCCGATCCGACAGTTCCACCCAGTAATGACCAGATTTACTGGTGCTCGCAGACCCAGGTCTGTGTAGGACCCGACGGCAAGGTCGCCGCGCCGGCGGCGTGCCACCCGGGCCGTTCCTGCTACAGCGATGTCGTCTGAGTGTTGGGCCACGCCGCAGCGGCGCAGGCGGGTCTCAGGGTGCCGGGGCCACGGCCTGCCTTGACAACGACTGCGGCCCTGCGGCGTGCGCGCAGACCGGTGTTACTCCTCCTGCGCCCGGGATTGGGGGTTTTCAGGCTGGATGACGTCGCTCTGTTAACTTTTTGCGGTCGAGAAGAGGGTCGGTCTATGAACTGCAGAGTCCTGTTTTTGACTTTTCTCCTGATTCTGGTTGCTTCCGCCACAGGGATGCCGCAAGCGGGCTACAAGGCTGAGCCCTCAGGAGCCTGCGACCTGCCTGAAGTATCTGCTGCTATGAAGGCTGCGCTGCAGCCCGGGGGGCTTCGGGTTGCCGGCGAAAAAGGGGCGGTGTTCGACATGTGGCTCCGCAAGATGGTCCCGCAGAAACCCGGAAGTTCCGGCACGACCTATGACACGATCGCCGACGGAACCTTCGTGGGAATCCTCAAGTACAGCGAGAACGGCGGTGATTTTCGAGGACAAGCGCTCAAACCGGGCACCTACGCCATGCGATACCAGACCATGCCATCCGACGGAAACCACATGGGCTGCTCTCCGTCCCCGGAGTTTGTGCTTCTCTCGCCGGTGAGCGAGGACAAGGATCCGGAGGCGACCGTCGGTTACCAGGATCTGGTGAAGCTCAGCAGGCAGGCTTCCGACGCCTCGCATCCTGCGGTCCTCTACCTCACCATACCAGCGGGAGCCGATAAACCGGCCTTTCACGCGGCAGAGGAAAACCACTGGGCACTGGAGGCAAAAACAAAGGCTCAGCCCGCCGGCGGCGCCGAAACCGACTTCTCGTTCGCCGTGATACTCATCGGCAAGGCCGAAGGCTGACGGGCCCGGGGCAGCGTCGATGCTGGCTGAGTTTTTCCGCCGGTGGGAGTTAAGGCTTTCCGGGCGAGATCAGAATCGCAAGGTTCGCGATTTCGATTGGGGACTGGATTTCGTTCAGGATGGAATCACTGCCGCCGATCCGAAATCCTACCTCATCGAGCACTCACGCAGAGTCCTCGCTCAAAGCGACTCGTACCACTTCTACGAGCCGGCGGGGGATTATCGCCTCGAGGGCAATCACCTTACCTTCACCTCACCGGTCTCCACCATCTCGCCGAGCAACAACACAGTCCACGGATGGTATTTCCCGGTGGAATCCCGCGGGCGGGCGGTCCTCGTGCTGCCGCAGTGGAACGCCGGCGCCCGGAGCCATATGGCTCTTGCGCGCTGGCTGAATTACTTCGGATTGTCCGCGCTCAGGCTGAGCCTTCCGTACCACGACTTGCGGATGCCTGAGGAACTGGTCCGCGCAGACTATATGCTATCGCCGAATCTCGGGCGTACCCTGCAATCGCTCCGTCAGGCCGTGATCGACAGTCGCGCCGCGCTCGACTGGCTGGCATCGCAAGGCTACACGAGATTTGCGATTCTGGGCACGAGCATCGGCTCATGCGTCGCGATGATCACAGCTGCCCATGATCACCGCATCTCGGTAAGCGTCCAGAACCATATTTCACCTTACTTCGCCGACGTGGTGTGGACGGGAATCTCCACAAGACACGTCAGAGCGGGGATCGAGGGCCACGTCTCGCTCGAAGACTTGCGTGAGATCTGGCTCCCGATAAGCCCGAAGGCTTATGTCCACAAATTGGACGGCACCGGGAAGAAGTCGCTGCTGATCTATGGGATTTACGACCACTCGTTCCTTCCGCAGTATTCGCGGGAAATAGTGGGTGACTACCAGCGGCTGGGGTTGCCGTGCTCAACCCTGGTCCTCCGCTGCGGGCACTACACGTCCGGGGAGTTTCCGTTCAACCTCGCCCTTGGGTTTGCGATGTGCAACTATATCCGCGGGAACCTCTGAAAGGCGCAGCAGGAGTTGCGCCGTCCGGACTCGAGGGCCCTCAGTCGAGCGGCTTGATGCGGATGTTTCTGAACTCGACGCTGGTGCCGTGGCCGAGGAAGCTGATGTGACCCGCAGTGCGGGCCGGGATGCTTGCTGGTCCTGAAACAAAAAAAGCCCCTCCCACGCCTTCGGCGCAGGAGGGGCAGGATTGCCCATTTACTCCGGTTTTGTGACGTTCTCCGCCTGGAGCCCCTTGGGACCCCTGGTAACCGTGAAATACACCGTCTCGCCTTCGTTCAAGGTGCGAAAGCCGTTCATCTGGACAGCGGTGTGGTGTACGAAGACATCCCCCCCGGATGCCCTCTCGATAAACCCGTAACCCTTTGCGTTGTTAAACCATTTTACTTTCCCGGACTCTTTCTCCATGGAACCCGCTCCTTGCCTTATTCTAGTCCAAGATAATTCTGCGTCCTGGCCGTGACACCATAAACGAAAAGCCGCCAACAGGTTCTGGCGGCCGTCACCCGTGTCCCGGCGGTACAGAAAACCCAGATTATGCTAATCGGAGAATTTGACCAAAGTCAAACAAAAAGAACAACCTAACTGCGTTTGAGGGAGTGCGGATCGATTGATTGGAACTGTGTCCGCACTTTCTCGCCGGGAGGGCCGGAGGTCTGATCCGTAACAGCCCGAGGGAAACCCCGGAAATTGAGGATAACCAGTGTAACAGGAGCTGTAAGCCCGTTTCACAATTTCCCGAACTGCCGGGGGCTGCGTGCTCATTGAACTTTATTGCCCTGTCTCATATCATATTTGATTGCAGTTAGGTGCAGAGACTCATTATCTGGCAAGGTCCCTTTCCGGGAGTCCGGTTCGGGGCCGGCGTCAAGGAGGACTTTATGGGCGATGCCCCATCGATGGAAAGCTATTTGACGGGTAGAGATCCGGCTGCACAGAAGAAGCCGCCGTCAGGCTCGAAGCAATTTCCCGAGTGGTTGATGACCGGTCTGATTGTAGTGCTGCTGCTCGCTGTCGCATACCTTCTCTACGATGGTTACGCATACCAGAAGAAGACGCAGGCGGACCTTGCCAGGATCGACGAGCAGCTCAAGGCGCTGGAAAGCCACTTCCAAACCGGAGTGGCGAAGATGAGCGATCTGGAAGGGAAAATCTCGGAAACCCGGCAGCAGGTAGGCACTACCAAGGCTGAGGTTCTCCAGAAGACTGCGCAACAGATCCAGTCCGAGACCAGCAGGACCAAGTCCGAGCTCTCCCAGGCAATTGCCTCCAAGGCCGATGCCGCCCAGGTCCAGGAGATACGGAAAGAGGCTGACGCCAAAATAGGCCAGGTCAGCTCCGAGGTCGGAGGCGTCAAGTCCGAGGTCGGCGTAGTCAGAGAGGATCTGGCCGGCACCAAGCGCGACCTCGAAGGAACGCAGCGCCAGCTGATCGACGTCAAAGAGACTCTGACGGCCGCCGTCGCCAAGAACGCCACGGAGCTCAATATTCTCAGGCGGAAGGGCGAACGGGACTATTTCGAATTCGAGCTCCCCAAGAAGAATCAGATCACCAAGGTCGAGGACATCCGCCTCATCCTGACAAAGACGGACACCAAGAAGGGCAAGTATTCGCTCCAGATTGTCGTCGACGACAACAAGCTGGAGAAGAAGGACCGCACCATCAACGAGCCTCTCCAGTTCCTGGTCGGGCGCGATCGCTTGCGCTACGAGGTAGTTGTGAACTGGGTTCAGAAGAACAGCGCGGGCGGATACCTGAGCATCCCCAAGGACAAGTCTCTCGCCGTCGAACACCCGGCGCCTACCAAGTAGCCGGGCAATTACCTCCGCAGTCGCAGGGGCGCGAAGGAGTGGCCATCCTCGTCCTTCTTCGCGTCTTTGCGGCAAAGAATCGATACCAGTAGATCTGACTTCGATATATCCTAGCGGCCATGGTGGGGTTTGTGCGCCGCATCGTCGTGGGGATATCCGGTTCCAGCAGTTCTATCTACGGTATCCGTACCCTCGAAGCTCTCCGCGCGGAAGGCGGCACGGAGATTCATCTCGTTGTCACTGCCGCGGCGCGCCGGGTTATCGGCCTGGAAGCAGGCCGAAAGCTCGTGGATGTCCTCTCACTCGCACATGTTTCCTACGAAGAAACGGATCTCGCAGCGCGTATCTCCAGCGGTTCGTTTCATACCGACGGCATGATCGTAGCGCCTTGCAGCATGCGCTCGCTGGCCGAAATCGCGCACGGGATTTCATCCACGCTCCTGACCCGTGCTGCCGACGTCCACCTCAAAGAGCGACGGCGGCTTGTGCTGATGGCTCGGGAAACACCCCTGGGCCTGATCCACCTTCGTAACATGGTCTCCGTGACGGAAGCCGGCGCCGTAATCCTGCCCCCTGTCCCGGCCTTCTATCACCGTCCGCAAACGATCGACGACATAATCAACCATTCCGTTGGCAAGGCCCTGGACATCATGTCCGTCCCTCACCGGTTGTTTCGCGCCTGGGAGGGCCCCGCGGAATAGTGGAGGCTGAAGTGGCCGAGACTCTTCGATCCTCCGACCGACGCTTCATCGCCGCATGTCTGGCGGTGTGCGCCGCCGCCCTCTGCGTCGGGATTTTCTTCTTCCATCGCGCGTTCCCCGAAGCGTCGATCGAGTTCCGGGTGAACCGCGATTCTTCCCTGCCCGTCGCCGAACGCTTTCTGGCTTCGCGAGGCCTGCCGGTGGACGGCTACAGGCATTCCTCAGCCTTCCGCTACGACGACGAGTCGAAGGTCTTCCTCGAACGTGAACTGGGCCTCGAGCGGGCGAACGTCTTGATGGGCGGGGATATCAAGTTGTGGCGCTGGTCGCATCGTTGGTTCAAAGCGATGCAGAGAGAGGAGCTGCGTGCGGACATCACCACACGTGGTGAACTGGCCTCCTTCGATCACATCCTGCCCGAAGAAGCCCCGGGAGCCGATCTCCCTGAACCTGAGGCCCGGGCCCTCGCAGTGATGTTCCTGGACCAGGTGATCCGCCGTCCCATTGATACGCTCGAGTTTGTGGACAGCCAGACGCAGAAGCGTCCCCGGCGCACCGACCACATCTTCACGTGGAAAGTCCGGGGCCTGGAGTTCCACGATGCAACCTACAGGGTGTCGGTGGCCGTACATGGAAACCGGGTCGACGGCTACTCGGAATACCTGAAGGTACCGGAGAAGTGGCAGCGTGACTACGCGCGCCTGCGCTCCCTGAATGAAGGCGCTTCGACGGTTGACGTGCTGTTTTTCGTATTGCTGGGAGTCGCAATGCTCGCGACCCTGGGACGGAACATCCGGCTCCGAAACGTCCGCTGGAAGACCGCCCTCACGTTCGGAACCGTGGCGTTCGTTCTTCAGCTGCTGGCTTCGCTCAACGAATTTCCGCTTGATCAGTACAATTTCGACACTACCGGTACTTACGGCAGCTTCATCGGCCGGCTGCTGCTTCAGGCCTTGTTGGTCGCTCTTGCTTCCGGTGGTGCCATCCTGGTGCTGACGGCCTCGGCCGAACCGATCTACCGCGCCGCATATCCTGAGCAACTCTCCATTTCGCGGATGCTGGGCTGGAGTGCAATCCGAACTCGCAGCTTCTTCATCGCTGCCCTGGCCGGGATCACGCTGACCTTTTTCTTCTTCGCATACGAGATCGGTTTCTACCTGCTGGCAAACCGGCTTGGCGCGTGGGCGCCCGCCGACATCCCTTACAGCGAACTGCTCAATACCCGCTTCCCCTGGGTGTTCGTCCTTCTGATGGGATTCTTCCCTGCCGTCTCGGAAGAGTGGATGTTCCGCGCCTTCTCCATACCTTTCCTGGAGAAGCTCCTCCGCCAGCGTTGGATCGCGGTTCTGCTGGCCTCATTCATCTGGGGCTTCGGACATGCCGCTTACCCCAACCAACCGTTCTATATAAGGGGTATCGAGGTAGGCGTCGTCGGCCTGGTCATGAGTTGGGCGATGCTCCGGTTCGGCATCCTGGCCCCCCTGATCGCGCACTATTGCATTGACGCCTTCTTCACAGCCTTCCTGCTGCTTCGTTCCGGAAATACTTATCTCGTGGCCAGCGGAGCGATCACGGCCGGCATCAACCTGATACCGCTGCTGCTCGCCGCCGGGGCCTACATCGCAACTCGGCATTTTCGTGATGAGGCGCCGGTTGCCAACGAGAGCGAAGGCGCCGTCCCTCTGCCGCCCGCAGCTCCGGTCCTCGAGGAACCGTCCGCACCCACCGGATACGACCCGCTCAGCCGGTCTCGAATTGCAGCCGCGCTCCTGGTTTTTGTGGTGGGCTTCGCACTCCTCGCCTTCCGGCCTCCAGGTTTCGGGCGATCCGTAGCCTTTCGGGTCTCCCGCTCCGAGGCAGTCCGATTGGCCGGGAGTTTCCTATCCCGCCTTGGATTCGACCTGAAGGGCTACCGCTCTGTCGCTCTTCCCGAGGATCATTCCGACGGGCTCGCTGTTCAATATGTCTATACCGCTGCCGGCATCCGCGGCCTCAATGAAAACTACCTGAAGGACGTGCGGCCGCTATCCTGGAAGGCTCGTTTCTACAAGCCGCTCCAGAAAGAGGAATTCCGTGTGGACGTGGAACCCGGGAACGGGCAGGCGGTCGCCTTCGCACACCTGCTGCCGGAGGAAACGCCCGGTCCTGATCTCGCGGAGCCAAAAGCACTGGAAATCGCCCAGTCTTTCATCCGCGCAGAGAAGTACAACCTTTCCAGACTGGACCTGGTAGAAACCCGGTCGGAGAAGCCCAAGGAACGCCGCGATACCGAGTTTACCTGGGAAGCGAAGGCCGGGACGCCGGGGGCGATTGATGAGGCACGTGCACGCCTGCGCGTCGGAATCCAGGGGGACCGGATCGGAAGCTGGGCTTCGTTCTACAAGATCCCGGAGAACTGGAGACGGGCGCGCGAGCAACGGACCTGGTACAGCCTCACCGTCCTGGGAGCGCGCATCCTGCTCAGCATCCTGTTATTGGCGGCTGCTGTCTTCGCGCTGGCCAAGGGGATTCGGCAGGGCCTCGTGCGATGGGCGCTCGCGGTCAAGATCGCCGCTCTCTGCATGGGATTCGAGCTGGTGAATGTGCTCAACTCCCTGCCCCAGGTAATGGCTCGCTATGATACTCAGATAAGCCCCCAGGTCTTCGGGGTTGTCACCGTGGTCGGCATCGCAGTGGCGCTCGTCGGCAGCGGACTGGCGGCTTTCCTGGCTGCCGGCCTGGCGATGGCCTGCTATCCCGATTCACCGTCAGCCCTGCGCCTCCCGAACCTGGCCCGCTGGCGGCGGGACGTTCTGGCTGCCGTCGTGGTCTCGCTCGGTGCCGGCATGGTCCTCAATGAGGTTTCGGCCTGGATCCTGTATGCAGGGAGCCGCTTCGCCCTTGCGCCCTCCCTGTCCTTACCCCCCGACCTTGGCACCTACCTGCCCCTGTTGTCGGGGGTAAATGATGTCTTCACCGGCGCTCTGTTTCTGAGCATCGGGGTCGCCTTCGCGATCCACTTGTGGAAACAGTTCACCGGCAGGATCTGGATCCGGTCCGGATTTGTCGCCGCGTTGCTGGTGAGTATTCTACCCGCCAGTGCAAAACGCTTTTCCGAAGTCGCGCTGGATGTCATCCCGACGATACTGGTCCTGGGCGCCGCCGTCGCCATTGTGGCGATCTTCTTCCGTAACAACTACGCGGCCTACCTCGTGGTGCCGGCCATCATGGTGGCCCGCGTGACCGCATTGTCGTGGCTCGGCCAGGGGAATACGTCATTGACTCTTCAAGCGTCCGTCCTGCTGGCCCTCGTGCTTGGTGCCGCCTTCGCACTTCTGGTGCGGCGGGTGCCTGCGCCGGACCTCCAGCGATGAGCCGGACACGCACCAACGCAGGCCTCGGCGCAGTCTTCTGCAGCCGATGGTTTCCGCCTTTCCTGATCGCAGCGATCTACATCGCCTGCATTCTGCTCGTCGATCCCAGAGGGGAGTTTCCCCTCAACGACGACTGGGCCTACACCCGTTCGGCCTTCCGGCTGGCCGCCGGAGAGGGTCTCAGGATCGATGAGTGGGCAGCTCCGAGCCTCGTGGGGCAGGCAATTTACGGCGGACTGCTGGCTCGCTGCTTCGGCCCGAATTTCCTCGTGCTCCGGGTCTCGACGCTTGTTCTCTCGTGCGGCGTCGCGCTCCTGCTCTGGGCCACGCTCACGCGCCTGGGGATTTCGTCGCGCTTCGCCTGGGCGGCGGTGCTGTCATGGGTCTTCAATCCCGTTCAGTTCTGGCTTTCATTTACCTTCATGACCGAGGTGCCGTTTCTTTTCTTCGTCGGCCTCGGGACCTACTTTTTCCTTCGTTCGGTATCAAGCCGGAATCGCTGGGCCACCGTCGCCTGCGGCACGGCTTTCGGCTATGCATTCCTCGTCCGCCAGACAGCAGCCCTTTTCGTCGGTGTCGTTCTTGTCCTCCTCGCAGTCGTCGGAAAGGACACAACCCTTCGCGAAAGGCTCGCCCGCGCAACCACTTTCGCTTTGACAGCCGGAGTTTTCGTCGCCGGCTTCGAGGTCTGGGCAACCCTGGGAGAGGGTGCAACTCCAGCCGTCCGGAGGAAGTTCGAGCTTCTGCGGCATATTACCGCAGCGCAATTGAACGGCAACTTTTTCGGGATCCTCTTTTACCTCTCCTTTATGCTCCTGCCTTTGTGGATATGCCTTCTTCCACGACTCTGGCGGCTGGCTCGTGAAGCCGGTGCTGCGCGAACTCTACTGACCACGGGCGGGTGGGGGGCGATCGCGGCGTATGGTCTCTGGTGGTTCAGTGCCCACTGCGCCCGGTTCCCGTATCTTCCCGGGAAGGCATACCACGCGCAAATGCCTTTCCTTCTCAACATCCTGTATGACACCGGCCTCGGCCCGGTTACTCTCGATCCGACTTACTATGGCCCCCCGGTCGCACCTGTCCATCCCGGGCTGTGGCTTGGCGTGACGATCCTGACCGCGATGGGTGTGGTCGTTCTCGGCTCAATAGTCACGCTGGGCGTACCGGCCGCTTTGGCGCGGGGGACGCCGTCCGCGATGCGGCTCCTGGTGCTCTTCGCGCTGCTGTCGGTTGCGGCCGTCACGGCGTTCGAAGTGATGTTCAGTCATCGTGAGGAAGGCGGGCTCTTCGACCGGCACGTCCTGACTGCAGCATTGCCGGCCCTCTTTCTCGCAGCCTCCTTTGGGCACGCCAAGGCGGCCCGTGCCGCACGGCAGGCAGGAGCCCCGCTGAAAGCCGCCCGGTACGCGGGCGGTTCCGCGATCGGATTCCCTGCCGCGCTGGCGGCGATCGCTATCCTGGCATGGTTCAGCGTTTCGGCGACCCACGACTATATGGCCTGGAACCGGCTGCGGTGGGAGTTGGGCAACGACCTGCTGAAGCAGGGCGTGAACCCGCTGATTATCTCGGGGGGATTCGAATTCAACGCATGGCACAACTATGACACCTTTCGCGCACGCGGTAACATTAGGAAGGTCTATTACTGGTGGTACGATGATTTGAAGTACCTGATCACGATGGAACCACAGGAAAGATACTGCGTGCGCCGCAGGTTGGATTACTACTCATGGTTGCACCGGCGACGTTTGCCCGTCTACCTGCTCCAGAGGATCAGCTGAGACACCGGTCCTGATCTTGTTGAAAGCATCCCTGGCCGGCTGGCTGCTGCCCGCTGCCGGCAGTAGCGGGACCGTGAGTAGCCTGAAAGAGAGGTCCAATCATGGCGTTTACCTTCGGCCCGAGGCGCGCGACATACGTCGACATAACTGAATCGCTCAAGGACAAAGAGCCGCCGTTGTCGGATGAAGAAGTTGGTCACTACGAGGTTCTTGATACTTTCTACCGCAGCCTTTGCGCCCTCATGTACAACTATGTCCCGATGTCCGGTCACCCCGGGGGTTCGATTTCATCGGGCCGTTTTGTCTCCGTGATACTGTTCGACTCGCTCGAATACGATTTCAGTCAACCCGACCGCTGGGACGCAGACATCATCTCGTACGCCGCAGGACATAAGGCCATGGGCCTGTACGCCATGTGGGCCCTTCGCGACGAGGCGGTCCGGCTGACTGCCCCCGAACTCCTTCCGGGTGATCCCAAGCTGCGCCTCAGGCTGGAGGATCTTCTGGGCTTCCGGCGAAACCCTTCAACCACCACGCCGCTTTTCCTTCTCCTGAATGTCAAGGCTCTGGACGGCCACCCAACGCCGCTAACCCCGTTCGTCCGCCTTGCCACCGGAGCCTCGGGGGTCGGGATCTCCAGTTCGCTCGGCCTTGCCATTGCCCTTCGCGACTACTACGGCCCGAACGCACCGCTCGTGCACATCGTGGAAGGTGAAGGCGGGCTCACGCCGGGCCGCGTGGCAGAGGCTCTGGCAGCCGCCGGTACGGCCTGTCTCGGCAATGTCATCCTGCACCTCGACTGGAATCAGGCTTCCATCGACACCAACCGCGTCTGCCGCGAGGATGCGCAGCCGGGCGATTACGTGCAGTGGAACCCGATGGAACTGTTTCACCTGCATGACTGGAACGTCATTTACGTCCCGGACGGCCGGGACTTCCGGCAGATAGTCGCCGCCCAACGGCAGGCCCGGATGACGGCCACCGGGCAGCCGACGGCGGTCATCTATCGAACCGTCAAGGGGTGGCAATACGGGATCGAGGGGCGCGCGTCGCACGGCGCCGGGCACAAACTCTGCTCGGCGGGTTTCTATCAGGCGCTTGCAGAGCTCACTGGGGAAACCGGGTTGTCGCTGCCCACATGCGAATCCGGAAACGCGCGCTGTCAGGTAGGGCCTGACGGCCCGGCAATAATGGAGGAATGCTTCTGGGAAGCGCTGGGCGTTGTGCGACACCGGCTCGAATCGAGCAGGCCATCCATGGCCTATTTCTGCGCCCGCCTGGGCGATGCCGGGCAGCGCCTCGAGAGTCGAATACGACGGGCACGTCCGGATGCCCCGAGGATCGAGGCGATCTACGAACTCGCGTCGAAAGGCGCGACGTCGACGCCGGAGGAGCTCAGCCTGGCGCCCGGGTCTGTCACAACGCTGCGCGGGGAATTGGGGAAAATCCTCAAGCACTACAACAAGGCGTCGGGCGGCTCTATTTTTGCGGCTGCGGCCGACCTGCTCGCTTCAACGAACCTGAGCGCAGTGGGAGATGGTTTCCCGGCGGGATACTGGAACGCCTCGAGCAACGCCGGCTCGCGCCTGCTCTCCACGGGCGGCATATGCGAAGACGCGATGACCGGGATACTTTCGGGGATCTCGACTTTCGGGCATCACATCGGCGTCGGGTCATCATACGGGGCCTTCCTTGCTCCCCTGGGTCACATCGCCGCCCGGCTCCACGCAATCGGAGCACAGGCCCGACGCGAATTCGCAGATGAACCATATCGGCCCATAGTCCTTGACTGCGCACATACGGGTCTCAAGACCGGCGAGGACGGGCCGACGCACGCAGACCCACAGCCTCTGCAGCTTCTTGAAGGCAATTTTCCCCGCGGAACCGCGATCACCCTGACGCCCTGGGACCCGTGCGAACTCTGGCCCCTCTTCTCGGCAGCCTTGGCGAAGAGGCCGGCAATCATCGCGCCTTTCGTGACTCGGCCGAATGAAACCGTGCTCGACCGCGAGAAGCTCGGACTGGCGCCGGTCAACGAAACGGCCAAAGGGGTTTACTTGTTGAAGAGGCCCAACGGAAAGGGCGATGGCACGGTCGTGCTCCAGGAAAGCGCCGTGACATACGCCTTTCTTCTCGGGGCACTTCCCCTGCTCGAAAAAGACGGCATCGACCTCTGGGTCTATTATGTCTCGAGCACCGAACTGTTCGACCTGCTGCCCGTCGAGGAGCAGCGGGAAATCCTCCCGCCGGAGCGGGCAGCGGACGCGCTCGGGGTCACGGGTTTCACTCTCCCCACCATGCACCGTTGGATCCGCTCGGACCTGGGTCGCGAGATGACACTCCATCCGTTCCGTAATGGTCATTTCCTCGGAAGCGGACAGGGTTCCATCGTTCTCCGTGAGGCAGGGCTGGACGGCCAGAGCCAGCATCGCGCGATCAGGGAATACCTGGGCGCCCGCAAGGGATGAGCAGTAAGTCCGGAGGAAATCCTCGCTATCGGGGTCGGTATCGCTATCGATCTCGACCGGGAGCAGCGCTCAATCGCGCGGCCCATCACCCCGTTCTCTTGAATGCCGATCCCGATCGCGACACCGATGCCGATCCCGGTCGCAGGTGAGGAAGTCGTGCGTAAGGTGTGAAACAGTGTCTGATAGGCGGTCCGGTCAAAGGTTGCCTTGAACGCCGGGCTCCGGGAAGCCCATACAATCCACGAAGGAATCCTCGAAGAGCGGATCCGCGGCAAGAGGGACGTGACGGATTCGCCGGCGCAGGTCCGAGAAGTCGTCACCCGGATCCGAATTGCACAAGGCTATCTTCGCACCGAGAAGAGCGGTATTGCCCGAGGGTTCCACGAGGTGTGACGGAAAATCGATGAGACCGATGCGCCTTGCGCTCGTTCGATCAACGTAGTTGCCGAACGCGCCAGCGAGGTACACGTGCCGGACATCCGCGCGCTCGGCCTGCCACCTCAGGAGCAGAAGGTGGGTCGCGGCCGCGATGGCTGCCTTGGCCAGCTGCAGTTCACGGATGTCGCCCTGATACAAAGCAACAGCAGGCGTGAGATGCCACTCCTGGAGACCGGCGGCGAATCGCCCGTTGGGTTGGATTATCCCCAGCTTCAGGCCGGCCGCTACGGCATCCACCAGGCCGCTGCCGCATATCCCCCGGGCAGGCGCGCCGCCCAGCACCCGGCAATGGTGATGGCCGTCGGAAATCTCCACGGCCGATATCGCACCGGTCGTAGCCTGCATGCCCATTCGGATGCGCGCCCCTTCGAAGGCAGGCCCGGCGGCGGTCGAGGCGCACAGCATCCGTTCGCGGTCGCCGAGGACGATCTCACCGTTGGTACCCAGATCGACGAGCGCCACCAGTTCCCTGCTCTCGTGCATACCCGAGGCGACGATGCCCGCCAGGATATCGCTGCCCACGAAACCGCCCAGGCAGGGCAGGAACCTCACCGGCTGGCTGCCGGGGATCTTCCACCCGAGGGCCTCCGACTCCATGATCTCGAGGCCGTCCCTTGCAGGCTCAAAGGGGTAGTGCGCCAGGGGCGTGATGTCGACACCGCAGAAGAGATGGTGCATCACGGTATTGCCGACAATCACGACGTCCCGGATCTCCCGGCCGCCGCCGGCCGCCGCCAGCAGTCCCAGGATCAGATCGCCGATGCCGCTGCGAATGAGCTTTTCGAGCCTGGGCTGCCCGCCCGGCGAGAGGGCGTACTGGATGCGGCTCATCACGTCGCCGCCGTAAGCCGCCTGAGGGTTGAGCCCCGTCCGGACGGCAAGAACGTCTCCGGTGGCGAGGTCGAGAAGCTGGGCTGCGAGCGTCGTGGTTCCCAGATCGACGGCGATTCCCAGGCCTTCACCCGGCCTGAACTTGAAGGAGGAATGATCCGCCAGGATCGCCGCTTCCCATTGCCGGATCTCCAGGGTGACGTCTCCTGATGCGAGGCTGCGACATGCAAGGCGCCACCCGTCGGCCAGTTCGGCACGAGACAATATCTCTTCTTCCTCCGGCGTCCAGGGCACATCTCCGCTCAGGATTTTGACCCTGCAGCCTTTGCAGCGCCCGTGCCCTCCGCACGGAAACTCCACTCCGTACTCGAAAAGGATTTCCTGCAGGGGAGTACCGCGAGGCACCTCGAGGGTGCTGCCCTGGGGATGGAGGCGGATGTGAACCAGATCGGACGCGGGTTTCTCCGGCATTCCTTCGACTCGTATCAGTTCAGGAGCTCACTGCAGCGGAAAGCTTCGATCCGCCGTCACGGCTGGTCCAGAGTGATGATGTCGTCTTCGTATGTCGGCGCCACGCGCGAGCCGGGAGTAACGATCAGGAACTCATGCTCGTCCCAGCAGCCGTCCACAAAGCGCTGGATCATCGACAGGTCGCCCTTCACTTTCTCGAAGTCCCACCCGCGTGATGCTGCTTCTTCGCGCGTCTGCCGCTCAAACCGGTCATCGGGTTCCACGCCCATCTCGATAAAAGTCAGTTGGCGATAGTTCCGGCCCAGATCGCACATCTCATCCCAGAGATACCTGGCGTTGTCCTCGCCGTACTTCTCGACCAGCTCTTCGTAAGTGCTGTCGAGGCCGATCCTGCGCTGGATCGAGAGTTGCCGCAACTCCCCGCGGCTGTCGCCGCGCTCGATCCAACCGCTGGTCTTGAAGTAAACGCCCGGGTGGCTGCTGAAATAATCGAGATACTTCTGGCGGTTTCCGAGGAAGAGCGTGATGCAGTCGTGAGCCCGGGGGATGACGATCGGCACGGCGCGGGCGGTCAGCCCCACGATACCGTTGTTGCACAGCCCATAGCCCAGGAGAACTGCCTGGTACTTGCCCTCCTCGACACGATCCACGACGCCCTGCAGGCGGGCGAGCATCGAGGCGCAGCCGATGTCGTGCAGCCCCTTGGGAAGGAACTCGATGTCGACAGTGTTGGGAGAGCGCGAGACAGCGGCGCACAATTCGCGGTAGAAAATCTCGCAGCTGATAAGCTTCAGTTGCATGAGTGGCCCGATCTCAGCTCCCCTTCACGATGGATCGCTTGCCCGGGTCCGGCGGGCGCGGAACCCAGGGTGTGCCGCTCATGCACCCGCCAACCTCCTCGCGATGGCGACGGCGCCGTTGGCATTATCGCTGTAGCCGTCCGCTCCTATCTGCTCCGCATACTGCTGAGTTACGGGCGCGCCGCCGATCATAACCTTGACCTGCCCGCGCACACCGGCCTTCTTGAGTTCCTCGATCGTGCTCTTCATAAAGGGCATGGTCGTAGTCAGGAGCGCCGAGAGAGCCACTATGTTGGGCTTCCTTTCCAATATCTCGGTCACGATCTTGCCGGGAGCGACGTCGGTCCCCAGGTCGATTACTTCGAAGCCGGCGCCTTCGAGCATCGATGCCACCAGGTTCTTGCCGATGTCGTGCAAATCCCCTTTGACGGTCCCGATGATCACCCGTCCGGCCGATGCCACGCCTTGCTCGACCAGCAGGGGGCGGATCAGTTCCAGCGCGCCCTTCATGGCCCGAGCCGAAAGCAGAAGTTCCGGCACGAAATACTCCTGGCATTCGAACCTTCGGCCGACTTCGTCCATGGCCGGGATCATGTGTTTCGAAACCAGTTCCGTGGGGCTCGCGTTCTCAGCCAGCGCCTCCTTGGTGACCGCGACCGCCTTCTTGGCATCTCCTCTCAGAATCGCATCATGCAGCTGCGTCAAATCAACCATGACTCACTCCCCTCGTATGGCGGAATCACTCAATTCCAGTTATGCACGACTCCCTTTACCAGGGCGCTCTTCGGCCTCCCCGGGTCATTATCGCAAATGCTCTGCCGATCGGCACTATTTTGTGCGTGACACAGTTTAAGGCAAATCGAGCAAAAATCAGCGTGGGAAAGTTAAGGAATCGTGACACGGAACCCGATCCGTATTCTGGTAAAATATCTGGTCGATCCCTCAGTGACTGTCTGCGGGTGGTAAGTGGCACGTTCCGACCGTGCGTGAGTTGCCCGTCGGAGATGAGAACTATTTGGCGGAGACGCGAATCTTCGATCCCGCTTTCTGCAAACGGAATCCGAGAGCGTGAAAGAGTTGTATGACAAATGATCTCGTCATAGGAATGGCAGGCTCCGGCGGCGACGGAATCGTTTCTGCAGGGGAGTCGTTGATAACGGCGGCCGCGCTGGAAGGCTACCACGCGATCATGACCAAGAGCTTCGGCTCTCAGATCCGCGGCGGCGAGTCGTCCTGCAGGCTGCGCATCGCGACGCATCCGATATTCAGCACGGGCGGCACGCTGGATGTCGCGGTGGCGCTCAACTGGGAGGACTTCCTCAAGTTCGGGGCAGAGTTGCCGGTGGGCGGGCAAACAGTCGTGATTTACGAAAGCAAGACAGGCGTCCAGCCGGATCGCCTGCCGCTTCCCGGCGTCAGGCCGGCCGCCTCGCTCCCGGTGCCGATCGGAGACATGGCCAAGTCGATGACAGGCACGGACCGGGCCAAGAATACGGTGGTACTGGGCTTGCTCGCCGGATGGTTCGGCATCACGCGTGAAGGGATCCTCACCGGCATCCGCAAGCGTCTTGCAAAGAAGGGCGAGGAAGTGGTTGAGGCCAACCAGCGCGCATTCGATGCCGGCATCGAATACGCGGAGAAGCATCCTCTCGCATCGGCGAGGACGATGGCTTCGCCGGCTGAAGGCAAGCAGGTCAAGCTTCTCGTCGACGGCAACGAGATGTGCGCCGCCGCCGCGATATTCGCCGGGTGCGAGTTCTTCGGCGGCTATCCGATCACGCCTTCGTCCGAAATCATGCACTACCTCAGCAGGGAGATCTGGAAGTACGGCGGCAGTATGCTCCAGGCAGAGGATGAAATCGCCGGAATCGGGGCGGTTGTCGGCGCATCTTTCGCAGGAAAGAAGGCGCTGACGGCGACTTCCGGGCCCGGTCTGTCCCTGAAAACCGAGCTCCTGGGGCTGGCAACTATAGCCGAGCTCCCTCTCGTCTGCGTCAACGTGCAGCGCGGCGGTCCTTCAACGGGGATCCCGACCAAGAGTGAACAATCCGACCTCTTTGCCGCGGTTTTTTCGGCTCACGGCGATGCGGCCAGGCCGGTGCTGGCGCCGATAAGCGTTGCCGACACTTTTCCGGTGACCGTGGAAGCCTTCAACATCGCCGAGTATTATCAGACTCCGGTGATCATCCTTTCCGATCAGGACATCGCCCAGCGCAAGGAGACAGTTGATCCGATAGACACCAAACGGCTCAGGGTGATCGAACGCAGGCGTCCAACCGAGACCGAACTTACGGAATACGACCGCTTCCGCTTCACCGAGTCAGGCATAAGCCCGATCAGCCACCCCGGCATGAAGAACGGAAACTACCTCGCCTCGGGCATCGAGCACAATGAGCATGGGGCTCCTACCGCGAGCGGTGAGATGCACTCGAAGATGAACGAGAAGCGGCTCAGGAAACTGTCCCCGCTCAAGCGGCGGCGTGACCTGTTCCTGATCCAGGGGGATCCTGACGCTCCGGTCGGCCTCATCGCCTGGGGGAGTGTGGCCGGCGTCGCCATGGAAGCTCTCGAATTGGCGCAGGAACAGGGACTAAAAGTCAAGCTGCTCGTACCCAGGCTCCTCTATCCGGTCGCAGAAGCGGTCTACCAGGATTTCCTCGCTTCAGTAAAGAGGGGACTCGTCGTGGAACAATCGCACCAGGGCCAGCTGTTCAGGACCCTGCGCATGTTCGTCGATCTGCCGGGCGGCATGGAGTCGCTGGCCAAGAGCGGATCGAACCCCATCCTCGCAAGCGAGATCGTGGACCGCCTGAGGACCATGGCGCTGGGAATGCAGCGCAAAAGGGCTTACGAGCCGCAGCCTGACCTCGGATGATGCAGGACAGTACCAGGGAGATGCAGAACACTATGAGCACAGCAGCGAAACCCTTGGGTGAGTACGTCGCGAAGGACTACCGGAGCGACCTCAAACCGATCTGGTGCCCGGGTTGCGGCGACTTTGGTGTCGTGACCGCGATTTACCGCGCGCTCGCGGCTATAGGCCGCCCGCCGCACGAAATTGCTTTTGTATCGGGCATCGGATGCTCCAGCCGGATCCCCGGTTACACCACGGCCTATGGATTCAACAGCGTCCACGGGCGCGCCCTCCCGATCGCCCAGGGGATCAAGATCGCCAATCCGGACCTGCTGGTGCTGGTCGCCGGCGGTGACGGCGACGGGTTCTCCATCGGCGGAAACCACGTGCCTCACACCATCCGCCGCAACCTGGATATTACTTACATTGTAATGGACAATCAGATTTACGGCCTGACCAAGGGACAGCTCTCCCCGACATCTGCGCGCGGGCTGAAGACCGCATCTTCTCAGATGGGCAGCCTCGAAGACCCGGTCAATCCCCTGCTCTACGTCCTCGGCTACGGCGCGTCATTCGTCGCCCAGGGGACTCCGGCTGACATGGAAGGACTGGCTGCCGTCATCGAGGAAGGGATCCGCTTCCCCGGTTTTGCCTTTATCAACGTCCAATCCCCATGCGTCACCTACGGTTTGCCCGATTCGCAGCTGAAGGCTCAAAAGGAGATTATGCAGAGCCTGAAGCAGCTGGGACATGATCCCTCGAACCGCCTCAGGGCAATGGACCTGGCTCAGGACTACGGTACCAGGCTGTACACGGGAGTGTTCTACAGGAACCCCAATCCGCCTCCCACCTACGACGCAGGCGTCCGCGAGAGGCACGAGGCTCTCAAGGGGACAGGCCTGCCAAGGGAAAACATCCTGCAGATGTTCGTTCCCCACTGAGACTGCAATCGAAACCACTCTCGGGATCGGGGTCGCAATCGCTGTCGCTGTCGACGGGGGACAGATCTGAATCCCGACGGCCGGGGGAAGAACGATTTCAAATTCCGATTGCGGTCCCGATTCCGACCCCGATACCGTCGATCCTGCAAGCCGCGAATTCATCCGGCAAAAGGAGTGTTGGTATGCGCGCTGCTGTCGTCGCCCGGAAAGGGGGCCCGGATGTTCTCGAGATCCGCGAACTTCCCGAACCCGAACCCGGGCCCGGCCAGGTCCGCGTACGTGTCAAGGCGATCGGGCTTAATTTCGCCGATGTGCTGATGCGTCTGGGAGTTTACACAGGCACGCCTGCCACGCCGTTCGTCCCCGGTTTGGAGTTCTCCGGGGTCGTCGAGAAGGTAGGCGCGGCAGTCGAAACATTCCGGGGCGGCGAATCCGTCATGGCCGTGACCGGGTTCGGAAGCCACGCGGAACTGGTGGCCCTCGATGCCCGACGGGTGATGCGCCTGCCGGCCCGGATGTCCTTCGAGGAAGGCGCCGCCTTTCCTGTGAATTACCTTTCGGCCCACTGCGGGCTTGTTCACCTGGGGAGACTTTGCGCCGGCGAGCGGCTGCTCCTGCACGCAGCTGCCGGTGGGGTGGGCATCGCCTCGATCCAGTTGGCCCGGCACATCGGGGCGGAGACCTTCGGCACGGCCGGCAGCGCGGCAAAAGTCGAGTTCATCCGCAGCATGGGTGTCGAGCACGCGATCAACTACCGTGCCGAAGATTTCGCCGCTGCAATCCGGAGGCAGGTCGGTCAGAACGCGATCGACGTCGTAATGGACTCGGTCGCAGGCACGTTGTTCAGACCGGGATGGAATCTTCTTGCCCCCATGGGGCGTTACATCATCTACGGAATGGCGTCGGTGTCCGGGACAGGAGGCCTCAACTATCTCCGGGCGGCACGGGAGTTCTTCGCGCTTCCGCGAATACAGCCGCTTCAGATGGTGGCCGCGAACCGGACGCTCTCAGGTTTTCACCTGGGAACTCTCGATCCGGCCCACCCGTATTTTCGCACCGCAACAGCCGAGATCCTGAAGCTCTATGAACGTGGCGTACTCCGCCCGTTCATCGGCGCGACCTTCCCGTTTGAGAAGATACGCGAGGCTCACGCTCACCTGCAGTCACGTGCCAGCACGGGCAAGGTCGTGGTCACGATCCGTTGACGCACGGCATCCCTGCACTCAGGCAGGCGCCTTCGTCTGTGTTACCCTATTGCGTGGACAGGTGACAGGAGCCCAATGAATATATCGGACGCAAGAATAGCCATTATCGGCGGCGGAATTGCCGGAGCCACTACCGCGTTTCACCTCGCCCGGCGCGGCGCCAGGCACATCAGCATCCTGGAGAGAGAGCGGACCTGCGGATACCATGCGTCGGGTCGTAATGCCGCGATGATCCGGCAAGTCACTTCCAGCATGCCGGTGACGGCGATGGCGCGTGAGGGCGCGCTCTTCTTTATTCATCCTCCCGCGGATTGGGAGGTCTCGCCCGCGTTCCGGCAGACAGGTTCACTGCTGCTCGCCTCGGGAGACGCCATGGCTGAGCTGGACCGGTTCGTCTCCGTCGCCGGGACTTTCGGGATCCCGGTTGAGTTGTGGACACGGGACCAGGCAGTCAGTCGCGTTCCGGTTCTGCAGGACGCTGTTCTGGACGGCGCGCTATGGTCCCCCACGGACGGTGTGATCGACGTCCATGCCCTTATGGAAGGATATCTGCACGGCATGCGCTCCGCCGGCGGGCAGGTCCGGACGGATGTCACCGCGAGGAGTTTCCAGTTCAGAGGCGGCCGGATAGCCGCCGTCGAAACCGGTGACGGCGTGATTGCCGCAGACATCGTGATCAACGCGGCAGGCGCCTGGGCTTCAGAGGTCGGTAGGATGGCCGGAGCGGCCTCGCTTCCGCTGCGTCCATGCCGGCGGCACCTCTTCTCAACCGGCCCGGCCGAAGGAGTCGATCCGGAATGGCCCTTTGTATGGGATGTGGCGCACGAGTTCTACTTCCGGCCCGAGTCCGGCGGCCTGCTCCTCAGTCCCTGCGACGAGGAGGAATTCACGCCATCTGACGCGCCCGCAGACCCGGCCTACCAGGTAGCCCTCGCCGAAAAGCTGCACCAGTTTGCTCCCCGGCTGCTGGAGTTCAGCATTCAGACCGCGTGGGCCGGATTGCGCACCCTCACGCCCGACGGCCGCTTCGTAATCGGCTGGGATCCGCTGATAGAGAACTTCTTCTGGGTTGCGGGGCTCGGGGGCCACGGGGTTACGACGAGTCCGGCATACGGGAAACTGGCAGCGCAGATGATTGCCGGAGACAGCCCGGCTGACGCGGACGGATGCTCACCCGGGCGCTTCGCAGATCATCAACGTCGCATTGAACAGACACCGGACGCACGGGCTTAATGGATGGAGTGACCGCCCTCATCGGGCGGCAACAGTTCGGGGTTCTCCTCGTCGCTGTAATCCTCGCGGGGCGCCACATCCCAGTGCAGCGGGTTGTGCAACGGCGCACGGAATATGTCCACGCAGGCACGCGCGTTTCCGTACCAGCTGTGGATAATCTCCTTCTCGATGCGCTCGCGGATCTGATCGGCGTAAGTTCTGACAACTCCAAATCGTGAATATTCGGCGATGCGGGTATCCAGGTCGAGGTCGGGTGTCAGGAGGACAGTCATGGAAAGGTTTTCGGGGTCGGTCTCCGTCACAAAAACCCGGGCGCAAGGTTCGCAGTCTCCCTGAAGGTAGAGGCTGTAGGTTTCGTGATCCTTGCCACGCGATGTGCGCTGAAGGCGAAAAAGGCCTTCGAACTGGTGATCGAGGCGATGGAGTTCTTCACGATGAGTACCGCAGTAATCGCCCGGGGCGGCGTTATCCGGGTTGCACACAACGCAGGGGGGACGATCCTTGCGCACGGCCATGATTCCATTCTCCTGTAAAGTCAACAATTGTTTCACGGAGCCGCCGCATTGTCCATTAGCGAGAAGATGACGATGCCATCCTGCCAGTTCGGTCTTGACGACGTCTCTGGGGCCGCAATGTGGGTCCGCGCCGCCGGCGCAGACCGGGCTCGCTGCAGCGCAGCGCGCCCACTCCATCCCGCAGGCTCAGGCCTGCGACGGGAGCCATGCAGATGATATTTCGCGAGTTTGGAAGGACCGGCGTGAAGGTTCCTGCAATCGGGCAGGGCACCTGGAACATGGGTGAGGTGAAGGTTCTCGCCGAAGAGGAAATCCGTTCGCTGCGCCTCGGTATCGATCTAGGAATGAATCACATCGACACGGCGGAGATGTACGGAAACGGCGGCACGGAAGAGCTGGTCGGCCGGGCCATTTCGGGCATCCGGCACAATGTCTTCCTGACGAGCAAGGTGCTGCCCTCGAATGCATCCCGTCGCGGCACTCTTCGTTCCTGCGAACAGAGCCTGAAACGGTTGGGCACCGACTACCTCGACCTCTATCTCCTTCACTGGTGGAGCCAGTCGCACCCCATCGAGGGCACCATGCGGGCCATGGAGGAACTGGTGCGCACGGGAAAGGTGCGCTTCATCGGCGTGAGCAACCTCGAGATTCACGAGGTGCGCCGTGCGGAAGATGCACTCACGAATGAGAAGCTTGCCTGCAACCAGGTCTGCTATCACCTCGAGGGGCGCGGCATCGAGTTCAGCCTGGCGAATTACTGCACGAGCCGGGGGATCGCCGTCGTCGGCTACTCTCCGTTCGGAAGCGGCAAGTTTCCCAGGGAAAGCAGCCGTGAATGGCAGGCGCTTGCGGACATCGGAAGCCGGCACGGCAAAACGCCGAGACAGGTCGCGCTGAATTTCCTGACCCGGCACGAGGGCCTGTTCTCGATCCCGAAGGCAGCCAACATAGACCACATCCGCGAGAACGCCGGCGCGGTCGGGTGGGACCTCTCTGCGGAGGATCTAAACGTTATTGATGATGTCTTTCCGCCTCCGACCGCCGATTCGCCGCTCGAGATGATCTAGTGGCCGGTTTGAAAGTGGCGACACTCACCTCTCTACTTCCGCGTGAATCACAGACCGCACGTTGGATTTGTCGATGCACATGCCGAAAGCAACGGTCGCCACGATAATATCCACGCTCTCCTGCTGGTCTTCTATCCCCTTTCCGTGGTGCCGCAGATTTTAATAAAGTTCGGTTGGTTGGTTCCAGCAACTTACCGAGAAAGAAGTGCGGCCGTAGCCGAGGCCCGGACGTTTCTGTCGAAACATGAACCTTTATCAATACCTGACAGATGGCCCGCAGGAAGGCACGTCGGCGGCCGGGTCAGAAACCTGACTCGGGAAGAGGCAGCTTAAGCCTCCAATCCTTCGGGAGTTCTACCTATTGCCGGTTGGCAGGGTTGTCAGTCACCTGCTCACCAGTTCTTCCTGACGAGGTTAAGGGAGTCGGAACCGGCATTTCCTGATCCGTCGGTCATCCTCACCGTCACGCGATAGTCGCCAGGCGGGAGATCCGGAACCACGGCGCTGAAAAACGAATCGCGTGCCACCCGGTCGCCTTTGACCCCGTCGTCGTTCAGTTGGACAACAACCTCGAAGGACGGGTCATTGGTCTGCACGATTGCTGCCGTCGCAGTCTTCACGGCGCCACCTTCGACCATCCGAACCTCGAGAATGTTCCCTGGCGACAGGTCTGCTGAGAGCGCCCTGGGCGCAGTCGTGTCGGTTCCCCTGAGCCTGACGCGCACCAGACCGCTCTTCCTGACGTGCTCCGGGGCATGAGGCACCAGATACTCGGCAAAGAAGAGTACTTCATGGCCTGCCGCACACTTCGAGGCTATTGTCGGCATGGAATACTTCGCTGAGCCGCCGACGTGGTCATACTCGCCCCAATAATCGGAAAAACGGAGATTCAGACCTGAAGGATTCACGCAGGGATCGCTGCTGTAAAGATAGGTCGTGCGCAGCTCTCCCTCATCCTTCGCCAGCACGACGAGGGATTCTCCCGGGCTGACTTCGCCGTCCCCGTTGCCGATCCCGAGTGGTCTCTCCTCGACCTTGTTGCCTCCTACCTGGACAGGGAGGCTACGGCCATCGGCTATCTGCACATTCTCCAACTCTCGCGCATCGGGAAACAATCTCACTTCGAAAGGTATGTTCCAGTTGTGCCCGGAGTTATCTCTTAACTGGAGTGCGAAACTGACGATTGCCCGATCGGGATCATTCACGACGAAGCTGAAGACGGGTGAGACGCCTGCGATCTCTCCGGGAGCCAGGCGTTCTATCCTGCCCGTCGAAACAGGAATCGTCACCCCGGGATTGGGCGAGCTGATGGCCGCACTGATTTCAGCCGCTGGTGCGGTTCCCTTGTTCAGAACCTGCACAGCCAAATCCATCCTGCTGGCTGCCTTTGCCCAAGGTCCGTTGGCTACCGCGAACCGTGCCATGGTGAGCACAGGGCTGGCGGATTCGACGATGCCGACTTCGTGGAGATCCCCGTCAAGCTGGATATGCAGGCGGCCGTTCTCATCCGCCTTCTGCCGCTCGTTCCGGACCGTCCCGGTGTTCAGACTCACGTCCACCAGGCGATATTCGACTCCAGCTTTGTAGACGGCATCCGTCGCAATATCCACTCTGACGGACGGCATCGGCTGTCCGTCCCACAGCCACTCCCGGACGGAACTGCGGAAGCCGGAACGCGTGACATTCTCCAGGGCCGTGAACCCCGATCGATGGCGGTCGGTCGCGACGGAATATCCCCAAACATCAAAGCAGGGGTAGACATCGGTGTGATGCCATAGCCCGGGTTTCGGCAGCGGCTGGGCGAAAGACTTCATGTGAAACCCGAGCTGTTTCGCCATCCCCGGCGTCCCGTGGTCCCACTCGAAGGTCTCGTGCTCATAGTTGGGCCGCGCGAAATCCCAGATCCGGTTCATTTGCTGGTGGTACCAGCGGATGAAGTCCTTCGTGCCCATAACCAGGCGGGTACGGACACCTTCGTAGTTCCTATACATGTCCGCATGGAGGTATTCGGACGGAAAATCCTTCGGTCCGACCATGAATTCGGGCGATCCCATGAAGTTGGACACGCTTCCGACCAGATGGGGATACTTGCCGCCGATCCAGAACGCCATGAACCCGCCCATCGAGAGCCCGGAAACGCCGCGGTGGTCGCGATCTGCGATCGTGCGATAATGGCCGTCGATGTGCTCCACAAGCTCCGGGAAGTAGAGCGGAAACTGCCGGTACGTTTCGACGGGCCCTATATTGTAGGGTCGGACATAATTCTCGGCGGGGGTGCGCGGATTGTACCCGTCCCACTTCACGACTATGACGCTGTTCTTCTCGACGAAGTTGGCTATATTTTCGCCGTTATAGTCGCTGCCGCTGTCGTACCCGCCCGCGCCTTCGCGCGTCCCCACGTTGTATCGTTCTCCCCAGCCGTGGAAAAAGTAGATCACCGGGTAGCGCTTTTCGGAGTTGTTGTCGTAGTCAGGCGGCAGGAATATGCGGTAGTGACGCATCTCACCAAAAACTTTGCTCTTGTGCTCCAGGTCCAGGATCCTGGTTTGTGCACCGGCACTTCCTTCGATCAAGCAATACACAAACGACAGTCCAAGTAACAGATGAGCATGCGACATGTTCACTCCCTCAGTTGGAAATCGGCTGCAGACATACACGTCACGGTGACGCCGCGCTCCGGACCAGCAGCGCCTCTGCCTGCGGCAGCGCCGTTTCGGCGCCGCCGCGAATCACCAGGTCGACCGCGTCCGAAGCGGGCGTGGCGTCGAGATTGATCTCCACCGTGCAGGCGCCAAGATTCTTTGCTTCGTCGATGAGGCCGGCGGCCGGATAGACCACGGCGGAAGTGCCCGCGGTGATGAAGAGATCGCAGTGCACGGCCGCGTCCGAGGCGGCTATGACCTCCGGATCTATCCCTTCACCGAACCAGACGATGCCGGGCCGGATCAGCCCGCCGCAATAGAAGCATCTGGGTGGAATCGAGGGAAACGGGACGGTTTCGTCACGCCAGCGCCGCGGCGAGGATGGACAATTGTCCCAACAGGACACCTCCCATATCGAGCCATGAAAACGGACCACGTTTTCGGTGCCGGCACGTTCATGAAGGCCGTCCACGTTCTGCGTGACCAGCCTGAAGCCGGGATATCGGCGGCTCCACGCCGCGAGGACATGGTGGGCGGCATTGGGCTCGCACTTCGACACGATCTCGCGACGCCAGTTGTACCACTCCCAGACAAGGCGCGGATCGCGTCGAAACGCCTCGGCCGTCGCCAGCTGTTCAGGGCGGTAGTTTCTCCAAAGCCCTCCGGGCCCCCGAAACGTCGGCACGCCGCTGGCCGCCGAAACACCCGCCCCGGTCATCACAGTGATCCGTGACTTGGGGGTGATTCTGCGGGCGAGTTCGGCAATCGCTTCGTTCGTGTCCATGACAATCGCGCCTCCGCCGCAACCAGATTGTAGCCGACAAACGACCCGATTCCACCTGCAGCGTTTTGCAGCGGCAAATGGTGTCAGGCTTCAATTGCACCAATTACTGACCTTTCTTGGACTCCTATCTCCTATTGCTAATTGGTGCGATTCCAGCCGGACGCTCTTTTGTCAGATTGGTGCAATTCTAGTCTGACACCCTCTTGAGGTGATAATATCGCGCCATGCCGGAATGGAGGGCAGCCACGAAGTATCTTCTACCCCTGTTGCTCTCCTGCACCGTCTCCTTTGCCCAGCAGAAACCGGGCAGTCCGCTCGATCAGCTGCCGGAGAACATCCAGATCCTCACGCATTTCGGCGAGCGCGCCGACTTTTCACCCGACAACAACGAGGTGGCTTTCATGGCGAAGAGCTTCGGCGATGCCTTTGTGATCGACCTGAAGACTCGTGCCATCCGTTGCCTGACCTGCAACGTGCCCGGCGCTGCGTTTCTGCGCGTGATGCACTTCAGCAACGGCGATTACCTGCTCATCGGGCCCGAGAAGTTCGTAGATATCCGGACCAGCCGCGGGCGCGACAATGAACTCTGGTATCTGAGCCGGAAGAAGGGCTCCAGACCTGTGAAACTCGGGCAGAAGATGAGCGAGGGCGCCGCAGTTTCGAAACAATCGATGACCATCGCATTCTCCGTAACGAGCGGGCAGGATCATACGATGACGCCCGGCTCATCAAAGTTGGTGACCGCCGAGGTCGATCCTGCAGGTCCGGCGCTCGCGAATCGCACCTCCCTCCTTGAAAGCCCTGATCGGAGCTGCGTCATTGAGGCCCAGGACTTTTTCGACAATGATCAGATGATGACTTACTCGTGCTACGAACCGGAAGGACGTGCGAGTGTATGGACCGTCGACCGCCGGACGCGTGCGACCGTGAATCAATCCAAGGCGGTCGGCAGCTACAATGAGGTCGAGGGCATCTTTCCGGGCGGCGAGTACGCGCTTGTGGAGAGCGACCGACAGGCAGTCCTGCGTGGCGAGACCGAGCTGTTTCGCGACATCGACATCTGGAAGCTCAAGCTCGACGGCACTGGCAAAGACTTCACCCGCCTCACCCGGTTCAACGATTACGTTGGCGGCAAGGCATCGAATCCGGTAGTGTCAACCGACGGCAGGTACATGGCCTTCCAGCTGGCAAATACGACGGACGAAGCCGGAGTCGGATACGGTATCCTGCTGTACCGTTTGAAGTAGTCGGAAGCGATATCCAGGATTCCAGGGGAGGGTGATATGCGGAGAGATCCAGAGAATCATGACGAAAGCCGGAGAACGTTTCTGAAGGGAGTGGCGGGAGTGGCTGCTGCAGGGACGGCTCACGAGATCCTTCCCGCGGCTCAGCCGCTCGAAGCCGGTCGCCAGCAACCGGTCACGGCTGCCGGAAGCGCCGGCGCGAAGACGAGCATCGAGATTCGGGATGGCCGACTTCATGTCGAAACCAGGACGCTCACGGCGATCATCGACAAGGGAACGATCAGCTCGCTCAAGAGCAAGTCGACAGGCGAGGAATTCGTAGCAGGCGTGCGGCCCGACGGGCCTGCGGCACTGCAGCTTCTCTATCGCGCCGGCGAGACCGTCGCGGTCGACGAGAAGAAGTACGGCGGCATCCAGAGTCACAAGATCTCCGATGGCAGAGCGGAAGTCATCTTCCACAGCTGGGATGGCGACGGAGTCCTGTCCGTGTCCGCGGATCCTGAAACCGGTGATCTCATCCTGGAGCCATCTGCCTATGCTACGCGGCCCGGCGTACGTGCCTGCCGCTGGACGATCCAGGGCCTCCGCCCCGATCTCCAGCTGGTGGCCCCGTTTTTCCAGGGAGTCAGGCTGAAGCTCGACGATCCGCTCGTGCGCAACACCAGACGGGAATGGCCCCAGGCCTGGGAAGCCGGCTTCGCGATCTTCGAGTCCCGGAAGGGCGGTTTCTGGGTTCACACTCAGGACAGCAACTACCGGTACAAAGGACTGAAACTCGGAACGGCGTCCGACCCCTATTCCGTAGGCCTGGACAGCGAGGCTTACGGTCCGATCGACAGGAACCTGAGCGCAGGTGGTCTTGCCTGGCGGATCAACGTCTACGACGGTGACTGGAAGGTGCCGGCAGGCCGGTACCGGGACTGGCTATGGCAGGCCTACGGGCTGGATTCCGCGCAGAAATCCCGCCGGCCGTGGATCTACGATGTCCGACTGGCAATCTCGTGGTGCCCTGGTCACCTGGATATCCTGGATGCGTTGGCGAAGCGCGTCGATCCGCGCAGGGTCCTGATCCACTTCCCCGGATGGCGCACCGATGAATACGACGAGAACTACCCCACATTCGTCGCGAGCGAGAGTGGACGGGCATTCACCTCCAAGGGAAGAACAATGGGCTTTCATGTCATGCCGCACTTCAACTCGGTAGACATGGATCCTTCGAACCCTGTTTACTCGCGCGTGCGCGACTTCCAATACCGCGACATCGAAAACATGAAAATCATGGGCTGGAGCTGGGTCGACGGCAAGGTTCTCGGCGTGCCCGAATCAGGCTCGAGCCTGTTCGAACACCGCGACAAGAAAGTGATGGTCAAGATCCACCCTGGCCTGGGAATGTGGCGCGCGATCCTGGGCCAACGGGTGTTCGAAGCAGCCCAGGCGCTCTCCCTCGAGACCGTGTTCCTCGACGTGACTCTCAATACCTTCAACCTCCACAACTCACTCGTCGATGCGACGACGTCGACAGAAGGCATGAAGCGGCTGATCGAAGAGGTCGCGACACTCGGATCCGGTCTGGTCGTCGGGGGCGAGGGCTTGAACGAAATCACGGCCCAACGGCTTTCGTTCGGACAGGTGCATCTGTTCGAGAGCTGGCAGACCAGCACCAAGGGCCTCGAACGCACCGGCGGCTGCCCCCTAAATGAATTCGTGCTCGGCAGGCTGAGCCGTTCCTTCGGCTATTCAGGCCTGGGGGGCGCGAATGCCGACGAGCAGCTCCGCATGCGGATTCACGAGGAACACGGAGCGATCCCAACCATAACGATAGATTCGGCAAAGGAGATCACGGAGCCGAATCCGGCGGTCAAGCGCATCCTCGACCAGGCAGCGGGGTAAAGGGGGGCGATTCCGATACCGACCCCGAAGTTGCCTCGGTTTCAGTCCATTTCGGGACCGGCGCCCAGTGTGGCTTCCGTGCCCCGGGTTGAAGGTGCGAAGGATGGAGCAGGATCCCGCAACCGTCGTATACGCTGATGACCGCCTGGTCGTGGTCAACAAGCCGCCTGGTATCAGCCTCAGCACACGGAAATCGGAGCCGCGGGGAGCGGTTGACCGGTTGCTGGCTTCCATGGACGCAGCGGATCTCTCCGCGCGAGGGGTCGATCCCGGGACGTTGCTCCTGGTGCACAGGCTCGATGTCGGGACCTCAGGCCTGGTCATGCTGGCCCGCGATCAGGAAACGCACCGGCTCCTCGCGCGGGAGCTGTCGGAGAGACGAGTACAGAAAACCTACCTTGCGCTGGTGTGGGGCCATCCCCGCCCCGGGGCCGGGCGGTACGATTGGCCGCTCGCACCGGACCGCCGCGATCGCCGGAAGATGCGGGTTGATCCATCCGGTTCGCCCGCCGCGACACGGTATCGCACCCTCGCCGACGCCAGCCACGTCTCCCTGGTCGAACTCCGCCCTGAAACGGGCCGTACACACCAGCTGCGCGTCCACCTCGCCCGCGCCGGCCACTGGATCGTCGGCGACGATCTGTACGGTGGGCCGCGCCACCGTGCCGTCCGGGACAGGAACCTGCGTGAGGCGCTCAATCCTTCCCACCTCCTGCTGCACGCCTGGCGGCTCGGTTTGCCGGAGTTGTCGGGAATACAGGCTCGCCGGTTTGAGGCACCGCTTTCGAAGGAGTTCCTGGCCACCCTGGAGGGAGCGGGGATCAATCCCGTTCGCTTCAACGCGGAATCGACCTGACAAGAGCGGCGCCATTGATCCGGCGTCGGGATCCGTATCGGGGCCGCAATCGAATGACGCCTGCGCCGAGCTGGTGGTGAACCCGAACGGCCGTCTGGTATACTGAGCCATTCAACACGCAGTTGGAATCCCGACAAAGGGAAGCTGATGTACCAGATTGTCAAACGCGAACAGTACGGACCGGTAACTTTCCTGTGGGAGGTGCTGGCTCCTGACGTGGCACGGGCCTGCGAACCGGGCCATTTCGTAATGGTCAGAATCGACGAGACGGGAGAACGCATCCCGCTCACCGTGGCCGACTTCGACGTGGACAAAGGCACAGTCACGATTGTCGTCCAGGCAGTAGGCAAGACCACATTTCAAATGATGGCCATGCGGGAGGGGCAGTCGGTCATCGACTTCATCGGTCCCCTCGGAGTTGCTTCCCATCTCCAGCGGCGGCAGAAAGTCGTACTGGTCGGCGGAGGCCTTGGTGTCGCGCCGGTCTTTCCGCAGCTCCGGCGCCACAAGGAGCTCGGCTCATATACGATCTCCATCATCGGATTCCGTAATAAGGATCTGATGTTCTGGCACGACAGGTTCAGCCGGTTCGCAGACGAGTTTCGGGTGGCCACGGACGACGGTTCTTACGGCACCAGGGGATTTGTGACAGTAGTCCTCGACCAGGTGCTCCGAGAACATGAGGGCCTGGAAGAGGTCATCGCCATCGGGCCTCTGCCCATGATGAAGGCCTGCGCAGAAATCACCCGCCCAGCCGGGATCCGCACCATGGTGAGCCTGAACTCGATCATGGTGGATGGAACCGGGATGTGCGGCTCATGCCGAGTCAGTGTGGGCGGGAAAATGAAGTTCGCCTGTGTGGATGGCCCGGACTTCGACGGGCACCTGGTGAACTTCGACGAGCTGATGCTGCGGCAAAAGCGGTTTGAGTGCGAAGAGCAGGAATGCATGCGGCGCTACCGGGAGGAAGCCGAAAGGCTCGCGGCTGCAGGAATGGGCGGCAGGGATCCCGCGGTCGTTCCGGCGCGGCACCGCCATGTGATGGATGAGCTGCCTCCTCCACCGACACCTGAAGAGCCGCGCAAGCCGAAGAACATCCGTACTATCCCCCAGCAGCGCACCGCGATGCCTGAGCAGGATGCCAAAGTACGGGCAACCAACTTCGAGGAGGTGGCGCTGGGGTACTCCATGGAAATGGCCTTGAATGAGGCCGATCGCTGCCTCCAGTGCAAGAAGCCGCGATGTGTTCCCGGGTGTCCCGTGGAAATCGATATCCCGGGCTTCATCTCCGCGCTCGCCCGCAAGGATCTCCAGGAATCCTTCCGCATCCTGAAGGATGCCAACGCGCTGCCTGCCGTGTGCGGCCGTGTCTGTCCCCAGGAAGTGCAGTGCGAGGCCACGTGTATCGTGGGGAACAAGCTGGAGCCGGTCGCGATCGGGCGTCTCGAACGCTTCGTGGCGGACTATGCTGTCGGCCGCGGCTGGGACAAACCCGTGATGGTGCAACCCGCCGGGAAGAAGGCTGCAATCGTCGGATCCGGCCCCGCAGGACTTGCCTGCGCGGGCGACCTCGTCAAAGCGGGCGTGGAGGTGGTAGTTTACGAAGCTCTCCACGTTACAGGGGGAGTGCTGAAGTACGGGATTCCCGAGTTCCGCCTGCCGAATGAGATCATCGACATCGAAATCGATGCACTCGCAAGACTGGGGGTGAGGTTCGAGCTCGACCGCATCATAGGCAAGGTCTTCACGATCCCACGGCTCATGAACGAGATGGGATTTGACGCTGTGTTCGTCGCTACGGGCGCCGGGAGCCCGAAATTCATGGGGATCCCGGGCGAGGCCTATAACGGAGTCGTTTCCGCCAACGAACTGCTGACCAGGATTAACCTGATGCAGGGGTTCCGGCAGCCGCTGTACGACACTCCGGTCGGGATGGGAAAGCGCGTCGCAGTGATCGGCGCGGGCAACACCGCGATGGACGCCATGCGCGTCTCGCTGCGCATGGGCGCGGAGAAGGTCTACCTCGTCTACCGGCGGAGCGTCAAGGAATCGCCCGCACGCGCCGAAGAACTCCACCATGCCATCGAGGAAGGCGTGATCTGCAAGTGGCTCACGAACCCGGTGCGGATACTCGGCAACGATTCCGGCTGGGTTACCGGCATGGAAGTGATCGAAATGGAGCTGGGCGAGCCCGACGATTCAGGGCGTAGAAGACCGGTGGCCAAGCCCGGGACCGAACATGTACTCGACGTCGATATGGTCGTCTATGCGCTCGGCACCACGGCTAATCCCATCATCGCGCAGAGCACGCCGGGCTTGAAGGTGAACCGCTGGGGCTACATCGACGTGGATGAGCTCACGGGCATGTCATCGGTGCCCGGGCTGTTCGCCGGGGGCGATATCGTCACAGGCGCCGCGACTGTGATCGAGGCCATGGGAGCCGGACGGCGTGCCGCAAGGGGAATGCTGTACTATCTGGGATTGGGACCGAAACCTGAGGCAAAGGCGACGCCGCCGGGTGCGGGCGGTGGAGCGTAGGATAGAAACGGAGGATCACAGATGGCTTCCACGTGTCCGAAGTGCCACCAGGTCATCGAGGACGACAGCGTCTGTTGTCTTGATGTGAAGTACACCTGGCGGTGCAGGTCCTGCGGCAAGCTGACCACAGGGTTCGTCGTCCCCTACGGCCGGTGCTTCCTGTGCGGTGGCGAACACGAGGTCATCAAAGGCTACCAGGGGGCTCAGCCGGAGCAGGTAGAGATCGTCAGGGAGGCGGTCCGGTACGAACTGGAGATGTACCACTTCTACCGCCTGGCATTGGAACAGACCTCGGATGCACAGCTTCATGATGTCCTGGAGGAGCTTGCCCGCAAGGAGGAGGACCACCTCAGCGAGTTGGAGAGCAAATATCACCTTCACTTCGAAGACGAGGTGCGGCACCCGGCCGAGGAGACCGAGCGGCTTATATCGGAATGGATCTTCAAAGGAATCGACTTCGGCGACGCCGAAGGCCATATCATCCCGGTCTACGACAAGGCAATCGCGATGGAACGTCGCACCCGCGATCACTTCAAAGCCCGCGCCGAGGCCCTGCCGGCCGGTTCCCAGCGGGATATCTACACCGAGCTGGCCGCCGAAGAGGAAGAGCACGTCAGCATCCTGGAAACCGAGCGCGAGCAACTGCTCAGCTCTTGACCTCCACCCGGCCTGATGTGCGGCGGCTTTTCAAGCCGCCGGGGCGGGTTGAAAACCCGCCCCACATGAAGAGACTCAAGAGCAGTCCAATCACGAGGAAAGCAATCTCATGCGTGGAAGCGTCTGCCTGGCCGCACCGATTCTGCTACTGACGACCGCTTTGGCCCGGGGGCCGCTCGCCAAGAGCGGACCTGACGAATACGCACGCTGGCTTCGTTACAACGAGTGGAAGTTCGGCATGTTCATCCACTGGGGGCCCTACTCGCTCGCCAGTGTCGAGGCCTCGTGGCCAATCATGACACCGGCCCCGGACCCGCAGAATCCGGGCCGGAACGTCATCAGCGAGGCCGAGTATCGCGCTTTGCCATCCAGGTTTAATCCTGTGCGATACGACCCGCGGGCGTGGGTGCGTCTGGCTAAGCAGGCGGGCCAGCGCTACATGGTCTTGACGTCCAAACACCACGACGGTTTCTGCATGTTCGATTCGGCCTATACCGAGTACAAGATCACGAGGACTCCCTACGGGAAGGATGTGGCGGCCATGCTGGCAGCCGCTGCTCGCGAAGAGCAGATGCCGCTCGGGTTTTATTACTCGCCGCCGGACATGAACCATCCATGCTATCGCGACACGACGAAGCCGGCTTCGGCAAACTGGCGCGGCGAGCCATGGCGGCCGGAATGGCCGCTTTACCTCGACTACATGGAGCTGCAGGTCGCCGAACTGCTGACCCGGTACGGGAATGTCGCGGTCGTCTGGTTCGACGGCCTCGACGATCAGCGGAAATATGACGGCTACCGTTTTCAGAGGCTCATTCGTGAGCTCCAGCCCGGCGCCCTCATGAATAACCGTATCGGGCTTCCCGGCGACTTCAGCACGCCGGAGCAGCGAATTCCGACCGGGATCCCGACGCGCGCCGGCAAGGTGGGCGCTACCAATCCAGCCGAAGATGCCGGACTGTCAAAGCAGGTCCCGAGCCCAGGCGATTTCCAGCCCTGGGAAACCTGCATGACGATCAACGATACATGGGCTTACAACAGGAACGACAGTAACTTCAAGCCCGCGTCCGAGCTCATCCGGACGCTCGTGGAGGTCGCATCCAGGGGAGGTAATCTCCTCCTGAACGTCGGGCCTGCGCCCGATGGGACGATTCAACCGGAGTTCGAAGAACGGCTGCTCGCGATCGGCGCCTGGCTCAAGACAAACGGCGAGGCCATCTACGGAACAACCTACGGACCCTGGCAGAATCTCTCATTCGGCAGGACAACGGCGAAGGGAAAGATCATCTACCTGCATGTATTCCAGTGGCCGGCGGGCAGCGTGAGCATCCCGTCCACGGGAATACAGGTTAGCGGGGTAACGCTGCTCGCCAATCACAAGCCGCTCGAATTCAGCCAGACCGGCACTTCCCTCTCGGTCAAGCTCCCGCCGGATCCTCCGGATCCTGCCGTGAGCGTTCTGTCAATCGAGACACGGTAACCAGGACGACGGTCCCATGCAGCCCCTGTCCGCCTGCGGAGATCACGGGATAGTTCGATTGGCGGCGCACCGCCCATGAGATGTTTCCTTCGCAGTCGATTTCCCGGGATCCTGCTGCTTCTGGCACCTCTGTTCGCCGCAGGTATTACCGGGCAAGCAGGCAAGAACCGACTGCTCATCGTGTCCCTCAACATGCACGGGGAACTCAATAGCGAGAAGGTGCTCGCGGAGTTCGAAAGGCACGAAAGGATCCGGCACGCGGACATCCTCCTGCTTCAGGAGGCCGAGGGTGACTCCCGGAAATCGCGGGAACTGGTCGACAGGCTGAGCAGGTCCATGGGCCTGCCTTTCGTGCATATGCCTGAAGAAACGCTGTCGACCGGAAGCGGCGACGGGCTGGCGGTTATCAGTCGCTTCCGACTGAAAGAAACCGCGGTAATGCCTCTCAAGCGCTACGACCTCCTCGTTCGTTCACGGCATCGAATCGCCCTGGCACAAACGGTTGAAGCGCCTCTCGGGGACATACGGCTGTTCAACCTCCACCTTGACTCACGCGTCAACCCCGAACAGAGGCTTGACCAGCTCTCCACCGTTCTCGATGCAGCCAACCCGGTGACCGGGCCCGTGATCATCGGCGGGGACTTCAACACGGGCGACTTTCACTGGATTGCCCACGTGCTGCCTATTCCTGAGAATAGAAGCCAGCGCGATGCGCTGCTGAAGCGGATGGCCGCAAGTGGTTTTCAGACCCCGTTCGAATCAACCGGTCCGACATACGACCAGCTCGGAATGCAGCTGGACTGGATCTTCTTCCGGAAACTTCGATCGCTTGCGGCAGGCACACAACCAATCGACTTCTCAGACCACCGCGCGATCTGGACAGAGATCGGCCTTCCCTGAACGGTCCTTTGCTTCTTGCATTCGAGTCGAGATTGGCTGACACTCTCTTCCCAGGGAACGCGCGGCCATGAAATGGGCACCTCACAATCCGTCCGCCCTTGCTTGCACCGTGGCAGCGGCGATACTGATCGTCCACCCATCGCTCCGGCGCGTCTACAGTCAAGTCACTGAGGGTGACGCCAACCTCACGGTGGAGGTGCGCGATCAGGGATCGGGCAAGCTCATTCCGGCGAGATTCTATCTGAAGGACGAGAAGGGAGATCCGCAGACTCCCGCCGGCGTTATCTCCTATTCCATGGAAGCAGAGAACCACTTTGTCGCAGCCAAGGGATTCACTATACGGTTGCCGGCGGGCACGTACACACTCACAGTCGAGCGAGGGCCGGAGTACCGCCGGCAACGCCTTGCTGTTGCCCTCAAGTCAGGACAGGCGCTCAGGCAGACGGTGGCGATGGATCGCTGGATCGACATGAACCACCGTGGCTGGTACTCCGGCGATCTGCACAACCACCGCAAGGCGGAGGAAATGGCTGGCATCCTCCTGGCGGAGGACCTGAACCTCGCGCCGGCGATCACAGACTGGATCTATGGGAACGGACCGGTTTCACAGCCTCCCGTCTCAAAGCAGGCTCTGGTGCAGGTCGATTCAAGGCACGTATACAGCCTGTTTGACAAGGAGATCGAGAGACTGGGGAGCGGGCCGGGCGCGATAATCCTGCTGCGCCTCTCAGAACCCATGGCCTTTGAAGGTTATCGCGTGTTCCCGTCGGACGACATCCTGTGCAGCCGGGCTCACGCTGCGGGCGGTCATGTGGACGCTGAAAAGATGGTCTGGCGCGACGTCGCCGCCCTGGTCGCCCTGAACCAGGTCGATACACTCGGGATAGTCCACAACAAGTTCAACCCGCACGGAGTGGACCTCGAGACCGAGCGCTGGGGCATGATTCCCAAAGACAAGCCCGTCTACAGCACGCCGCGCGGCATGGCACTGTGGAGCATGGACATCTACTATCGCTTCCTGAACTGCTGCTTCCGCCTGGGGGTATCAGCAGGGAGCGCCTCCGGCGTCAAACCCTCGCCGCCCGGGTACAACCGCGTCTATGTACACCTCGATACGTCTTTCAGCTACGATGGCTGGTTCAAGGCATTGAAGGCCGGCCGCAGCTTCGCCACCAACGGCCCGATGCTCTTTCTGACGATCGATGGGAAAGGCCCCGGTTCAGGCCTGACGCTGTTCGGTTCAGGGAAAAAGCCCATGAGGATTCGAGCAGAAGCTCTCACGGCAGGTCGCCTCGACCGCCTGGAGATCATCTACAATGGTTCCATCCTCAAGGCCGTCAGCGATCCCCAGGGCTCCGGCAGGCTCAGCATCGACATGGAGAAGGCCTTCGATGGCCCAGGGTGGGTGGTTGCACGCTGCTTCGAGCAACCCGACAAAACGATACGATTCGCGCACACGAGCCCGATCTATCTTCAGGCAGGAAAGCGCGCTCATATCGTTCCGGCCGATGCGAGGTTCTTCATCGACTGGCTCGACCGCGAGATCAGGTTTTACCAGGAAAGCGGGGAATTCAGGTCCGTGGACGACCGCGACCAGATGCTCTACTTATTCAGGAAGGCACGCCGCATTTATTCCGTGCTCAGCCGGTCCTCTGATTCCTGATCACCGGATTCGTCCGGCGACTTGACCCTTCCGCGCGATGAAGCCCGCATGTCCGGGGCCGAACCTGAGCCGGCCGTAGCCGCTCAGGGCACGAACTCTGAAGCCGATGGCGCGCAATTCCGCCGCCACTCTGCCGGCCTCATATAGCCTCAAGGTATGGGTCTCTTCAGTCCGCCGATAGAACTTTCCCACCCGACGGAATGCGGTGATTCTCCGTGTCAGCACGTTGCGACGTCTGTCCGCGGCGGCGCTTACGAGGATCTCCCAGTCCCTCCCCTGATAGTGGCTGACAACGGGGAGTCGTCCAGGAAGTCTTCCCGGCCCTGCGACGTCAAAAATGAAAATGCCTCCCGTACGCAGCGCTTCATAAATGCGTCGCAGAACGAGTGTCAGTCCAAGCCAGCTGTTGTTTGAATCGAACAGGTAATTGAAACACTCGCCTATCGAGGTCACTGCGTCGCAGCCAGGCAGATCGGCCGAGAACAACGACTCCCGCCTGAAGCGACCCTCAGGCACTCTCGTGCGAGCCATCGCGATCATCGAAGGCGAAACGTCGATCCCGAGCACCGAGTACCCGGCATCGACAACCTTCCTCGCCCAAAGGCCGCTGCCGCATCCCAGGTCGACTATCAGGCCGCTCCGAATCCCGCTGCGCCGCAGCATGTCGAGCAGGCCCGGTGCCGCATTCAGGGAGAAGGCACCGAAGCCAACATCATGAATATAGGCGAGATCTTCCCTGTATCCTTGTACCACTGCAGCGCCCGTCGGTCGAGATACACCTATCAGGGGAAACACCCCGGGGACTGAGACCGGCGACGAGCAGGCAAGGCTGGGATTTCAGACCAGCGAATCCTGCTCCCAGCCGAATCTTTCGATCTTGATTTCTGACAGCCTGCTCGTCCCGAGATTGTAGGTCAGGTCGGCCGCTGTGACGCACAGCGGCGGCGGCGACAGCGGCCAAGGCTCGCCCCGGAGAGCACGGCGCTTTTCCTCGATGATCTTCAGGCAGATAGTCTCCACGGCGACCGGATCCGTCCCCGCGATGAGTCCGCAATAATTCCACATGTATCGGGGATCGGGTTGTGGTCCTTTGTCGCAGAGAGGCCGCAGCGCATCCACCAGGACCAGGCGGGTCTTGCCTTTTACGTGAGGCATGATCCAGATCTCGCCCAGCCTGGCGTTGTTCTCATCGTGATATGAGGACGGCGACCCGGAGTAGGTGATGTAGTTCTTCAGCACGGTTCCCAATCCGGTCAGCCAGTGAGCTTTGAGCGCGGGCAACGCAATCAGGCTTGTGCACGCCTTCGCCTGGTCCGGCCCTCCCTGCGCAGACCGCAGATTTCCGGCCGGGATCCCCGCATCCGCCAGGGCCGCGCGAACCGCTTCGACCAGTTCCTTGTGAGTCGGGTTGAGATGCGGCGTCGCCACGAGTCCCACGATATCTTCCGGCTTGAAGAGCGAGCGCCACGCTTCTCGTCCGGAGCCTGCCTTGGTTACCCGCGTGACCGTGTCCGTCAGCATTTGCCTGAGTACCGCCACGTCGACCGAGTTGCCGGCTCCCAGCGCTTTCTGGTTCCGGACCAGCACCACGGTGCTCGACCGCGGGCCGCGTTTCGGCTGCAATGCATGCGCAGGCAACGAGGCCGCAAGGGCACCCGCAACCGTGCCGCGCACGAAATCCCTCCTGGTCAATACCATCAGCTCATCTTTCATGGAATTCCTCCCTGCCAGCGGCAATCTTCGTTGCCTGATTCAGGAAATTGCCTGCGATATCACGGGTTGGGCACTCGAACACGAGCGTCAGCAGAGTGCCCGAAAGAGAGTATCCCACCCACCCGTCTTCTATCTTGAGGATCTCACGGTTTCCGCCGGAGCCGGCCGGAACTGCCGCCTTCTTTTCGGGCAAATAGGTTCGGATGAAGTGCCCGAGCGCCTTGCGTCCCGCGTCGGCACTCGGATAGCGGATGACCAGCAGCCGCACGACGGGCTTCTGTTTCCCCTGCCCCGGTGTCCTGTACGAGGCTATGGCCGCTTCCGCCTCCAATCCCAGGTCAAGGATATTCGAGGGTGAGACGAAGTAGACCGAATTCAACACCAGGTACGACCGGAAAAAACAGAGGCGATCCTGCCGGAGGATGAAACCCGGCTCAACCTTCCCGGGCATCGCGAGCGCGAGGCGCGGAGGAGGCGGCTCTCGCCTTCCTGCGGTGATGGCCCTGCCGATCTCCAGGACCGCTTTCCTCGACGCCTCGGTTTCGGTCTGGGCGAGAACCCGGGCATAGAGATTGTCTGCCCACAACCGCAGCAACCCGGCACCGTAAAGCGCCCGCGGCCAGGAGCCGGCCCTGGCAGCACCGGCGGCGGTACCGGCCGGCCTCAGTGAGACAGCTTCGCCTCCCCAGTCTCCGGAAAGCAATCCGAAGGCATCGTCCGAGGAGGACATCCAGTACAGTTCGACCAGGATATCGTCTGTCCCCTTGGACGTGTACTCATGGACCTCGAGCTGTCGGAATCGGTAGCCGATATACAGCTCGCCGGCGCCATCCATGTAGTCGAAGATTGTCTTCGAGGTGATGGTTCGCGGTTGACCCTTGAGTTTCCAGTTGCCGACTGCCGCGGGCAGCCGCACCGGGGCTCCCGATTGATTGCGGTCGTCTGCTGAAGGATGGCCCTGATGCATGGCGTTCTCCCCGGAGCCGGGCTCGACTGCCGGCGCATTCACGCTCCCGGCGAAACCTCCCATAGCCAGCATGATCGCCAGAGAACAGAGCTCTCGGATTCGGCCAGGAGTGTCGGACAACCTGGCCGACAGCACCTTTGCCCGACTCCGGCTGAACGTGCTTTGAGATCCCTGCGCTCATGTCAGACGTCAGTGTGAACCCACAGGGCGTGCGCCCGCAAGCGAAACGTGCTCTCGGCAACGGCACTTTCGACCCCGAATCTGACAATCCTGCAGCCACGAAATGGGTCCGTGCCGACGACGCGGGCCTTGTGCGCTGCGGCGCGGCGCGCTCACTCCCTCCCGCAAGGCCCACCTTGACGAGAGCGCCGATTCCCAATGTTCCCATTCCCTGTATGGTGACTTCGGGTTATCCTGCTATGCGGATCCGGCAGGGGACTGAATGCCAGAGAATATCAATTTGCACAGCCGCCGCGAGGCGATCACGCGCCTGATCGGATTGGGCGCCTTGGGTACGGCCACCGCGGGATTGGGAATGTGGCTGCACGACCGGAGCCGCAGGCCGGAACAGGCTGCCGCGGGCAGCCTGCACAAGGATTTCTCAGTCCCACCAGACCCATCGCTTCCCGAGATGGTGGTGGCCCGCGCAGAGGATCCGCGCGCGCTCGTCCGGAAAGCTCTGGATCCGCTCGGAGGCATGCGCCGATTCATATCCGCAGGCGAAACGGTCGTCGTGAAACCCAACATAGGCTGGGATCGCACAGCCGAGCAGGCAGCGAACACCAACCCCCTGGTAGTTGCCGAGGTCGTCAGGCTTTGCCGGGAGGCTGGGGCAGCCAGGGTGATAGTCACGGACGTCAGCATCAATGAGGCGCGACGGGTGTTTCAACGCAGTGGAATCGCGGAGGCAGCGCGCTCCGAGGGGGCTGAAGTAGTTCTGCCCGAGGAACGCGGATTTCGCGAGGTCGACCTGAAAGGCGATGTGCTCACAACCTGGCCGGTTCTCGAGCCGTTCCTCACGGCCGACAAGGTCATCAATGTGCCTGTCGCCAAGCACCACAGCCTGACCGGCGTCACTCTGGGCATGAAAAACTGGTATGGCATTCTCGGCGGCCAGCGACACAGGCTGCATCAGCGCATTCACGAGAGCCTGGCCGACCTGGCGGAATTCATGCGTCCGACGCTGACCATCATCGATGCCTACCGCGTCCTGATCCGCAATGGCCCGAGCGGCGGGAGCCTGGGCGATGTCGAGCTCCGCAAGACGCTGATCGCGGGAACCGATCCCGTTGCCCTGGACGCGTATGCCGCGCAGGCTTTTTGGGATTTCGACAGCGGCAGGCTGCACTACCTGAGAATCGCCGAAGAAAAGCACCTCGGCACGAGAGATCTTCAGAAGGTCCGCACCAGGGTGATCGAGGACGGCCAGGGGTAAGATGGGCACAAACCAGCAGAAGCTCCGAAAACTGCGCCTGGCCTCCCAGGTCCTGTTCTTCGCACTCTTTGTCCTCCTGCTCCTGAAGAGCGAGTTCCGGGGATCCATCAAGGCCGTGCGCGGTGACATCCGCCTTCCGTACCCGGTCAGCATCTTTCTGGAAGCCGACCCGCTGACGGCAGTTGCCAATGCCCTCTCGTCGCATGCGCTATACCGCGGCCTCCTCTGGAGCCTCGTCATCCTGATTCCCACGTTCTTCCTCGGGCGCTTTTTCTGCGGCTGGATCTGCCCGCTTGGGACGTTGAATCACTTCTTCGGCAGCCTGAAATCGGAGAAGAAGCGCGGAAGGCAGCGCCTGGAATCGAACCGTTATCGTCCGTGGCAGAAGCTCAAGTACTACGTTCTTGCCGCCCTGCTGGTTGCCGCGCTGTTCGGCAGCCTCGTGGCCGGCCTGATGGATCCCATCGCATTGACGGTGCGTTCCCTCGCACTTGGTGTATTGCCGGGCGTCAATTACGCCCTGAATTCGCTCCTGGACGCCCTCTACGGAACGCAGGTCGCCCCGTTCAAGTTCGCAGCCAACGCCGTTCATTTCCTGGTAAAGGATACGCTGCTCAGCTTCAAACAGCCTTACTTCCGGCAGGGACTATTCCTCGGGTTAATTTTCGCCACCATCATGATCCTGAACCTGCGGATCACGCGGTTCTGGTGCCGGGCGCTCTGCCCGCTGGGAGCCCTGCTTGGAGCCGCTTCACGGTGGTCAATTCTCGGTCTCGAGAAGCGACGGGAGAGCTGCACGGACTGCAACCGGTGCGAGCTCGACTGCCAGGGCGGAGACGATCCCATGCCGGGAACCCCCTGGCGCAAGGCCGAGTGCCATTTGTGCTTCAACTGCGTAGGACAGTGCCCGGAGGCAGGAATCCGGTTCAAGTTCTTCCCGGAACGGGCGGAAACCGTGGAGGCCCCGGAACTGCAGCGGCGCCGTCTGGTCGCAGGTCTCGCCACTGGAGCAGCGCTGGTCCCGATTTTGCGCGGCACACCGGGATTCGCCACCGCCCGCGATCCGCGCCTCATCCGGCCCCCCGGGGCCCTGGATGAGGACAGTTTCCTGGCTCGCTGCATCCGCTGCGGGGAATGCATGAAGGTCTGCCCCAACAACGCCCTGCAGCCGACCTGGCTCGAGGCAGGCCTGGAGGGAATGTGGAGTCCGGTCCTGGTGCCGCGCATCGGCTACTGTGAACCGACCTGCGTTCTCTGCAGCCAGGTCTGTCCTACGGGCGCGATCTGGGAGATTACGCAGTCCGAGAAGCTGGGACAGTTGCAGGACGGAGGCAGTGGGCCTCCCATCAGGATCGGCACGGCCTTCTACGACCGCGGTCGTTGCCTGCCCTGGGCCATGGCACGCGAGTGCATCGTGTGCGAGGAATGGTGCCCGACCTCACCGAAAGCCATTTACCTCCTGCCTGCGGAGATGATCGATTCCGCGGGCGAGACGCGGCCCGTGCGGCAGCCATACGTGGACCCGGAAAAGTGTATCGGTTGCGGTGCCTGCGAGTACGCGTGCCCAGTGCAGAACCAGCCGGCGATCTACGTCACGAGCATCGGAGAAACCCGGTCGAGAGTGAACCAGTTCATCCTGTCGCGCGAGCGCCCTCAGCCCTGACGCCGATGCTGTCGTACCAGGTCACTCGTGGCGGTTGCAGCGCGCGCCCGAATTGCCCAGGCCGGCCAGCAGATTCACAGGAGGTATGCAAATGACGGAGCATCGCTACACCGCAATACCCTCAATTCCGGAGATCAACCGCCGCGATTTCGTGAAGGCGCTGGGCGCCTGTTCAGCCGCTGCCGCCCGAGGCGTCAAGCTGGGAATTCCCGCCTTCGGTCAAGACAAACAACCGCCCGCCAAAATCGAGACGAATATCGCGGAATTCATGAAGGTCCCGAAGACGAGACATTCACTCCCCGGGCCATTCCCGGGCCGGGTAGTGAAGATGACCGATCCGAGGTCCCTTCGGGACGACTCGTTTGACGCGAAGGTAATTGCGCGGATGGTAGAGCGCGGAGTGACGGCCCTCACCGGCAAAGACATGCGGCAAAGCTTCGGCCTTTTCTTCGAGAGGGGGGACATCGTCGGCATCAAGGTGAACCCTGTAGGCCCGCCGTTGATCAACACTCGCCCCGAGCTGGTCCAGTCCGTCATCGAATGGCTTACGTCAAACGGCATCGAACCCGAAAACATCGTTGTCTGGGACCGCTTCGACTACATGCTCGCCGATGCAGGATTCACGCCCGGTCGGCTCCCCGGCGTGAGAATCGAGGGGCTTCAGACAATGGATGAAAACGGGGACAAGTGGCACGACAAGGATGGAAATCACCTGAGTGCGGACAACTTCGACCGGAACGTCTATTACTACGCCAGAGGAGTCCTGGGCAAGAATGTGGCGGGCTACAAGGATGACGCATCCTACCTGAACCAGCATGTCTTCGCCGGAGAGTATTCATACTTCGGTAAGCTGCTGACCCAACGGCTCACCAAGATCATCAACCTGGCTGCCTACAAGAACACCGGCAACGGCATTTCCATGGCGACCAAGAACCTGGGTTACGGCTCCCTGTGCAATACCGCACGACTTCATGCCCCCTTGTTCTTCAACGTGTGCACCGAGGTGCTGGCTGCGCCGGCAGTTCGCGACAAACTCGTCCTCAACATAACCGACGGTTTGCGAGGTCAGTACGATGGCGGCCCAGACAAGAACGCGCAGTTCGTGTACCCCAACTGCTCGCTCTACTTCGCAACGGACCCTTTCGCGCTCGACATGGTCTGCCATCGCGAACTGGTCGCGAAGCGGCGCGAGATGGGGATTGAAGTGAACACGAGCCCCCGATTCACCGAGTACCTTCATTATGCCGAGAGGCTTGGCCTCGGCGTGGTTGACGAGAAGAAGATAGAGCTGCGGACAATTGGCGTGTGATCCGATGCCTTCCCCTTTGTGTCCGCAGAGCGTATGGCAGGCGAGACGAAACTGATCCGCGGGATCGGGGTCGGAATCGGAATCGCTTCAGGACGGAAGTCGACCTCAACCCCTCCTTACTTCCGCTATCCACGCTCTCGATCTCCGATAGCGATTGCGACCCCGATTCCGATCCCGACAATCAGGATTCGTCGCTCGTGACCACAGGCGTTGTGCCACCCTCGGCTGGCCGGAGCAGCGAGGCTTCCGACAGCCTGCGCATCAGCCTCGGGCTTTGATGGTCTCCAGGCCGTGCGCGTTTGGCCCGGTTTCGCTCCGGTGCAGCAGGTAAGCGAAGAGCAGACCGAAGAATCCGAGGCTGGAAAAGATCCACATCCCCAGATCATATCCCGCGGGATTTTGCGCACTCGCGCCCTTGAAATCGTTCGCCCACCCTACGAGCAGGTTGAATCCCGCCAGGCCTATGTTCTGGATGAGCGTCATCAGTCCGTATGCAGTGCCGAGTCTCTTTTGGTCCACGATATAAGCGACCGAAGGCCACATCACGGCCGGAATCAGTGAGAAGGCGATCCCCATCAGAGCCATCGGCACATAGAGCGTCACTCTCGAATAAGCCATAATCAGGTAGACCGGCACCAGCAGCAGCGATCCGTACATCATGAAAAGAGCCCGCCTGCCCACGCGGTCGACCAGCAGGCCGAAAAGCGGGGTGCACACCATGGCGAAGGCGGTGAGCATACTGGAGAGAAACCCGCCCAGTTCACGGGACACGCCGTGCGCCTCGATGAAAAACTTCACGGCGAAGGTCTGAAAAGGGAAGATTGCCGAGTAAAAGGTCACGCAAAGCGCCACGATATACCAGTAGGATTGCCCGAACCTCCAAATGTCGCGAAACACAACCTTGTCAGTCTCGTTTTCTTTACCCAGCGAGTAGCACGACACGGCCCTTCGTTCCAGGATCCAGTAAAGGACGGCGCCGACGACACACATCGCACCGAAGGCGGCACTGACAATCAGCGGCCGCTGCCAACCCTCGTACAACTGCTTCCCCCACGACGGAGAGTTCAGTGCCGCGAAAGAGCCGAGACGCGCAATTGTCAGATTGACTCCGAAGGCGAAGCTCAGTTCCTTCCCCTTGAACCATTTGGCAATGGCAGTGGTGATCGATACGATCAGGGATTCCGCGCCGAGGCCGAACACCAGCCTGCCCGCCGCCATTGCCCAGAGCATTCCCGACGCAGCCGTCAGTGCCGCACCGATCAGGCACAGTACCGCAAAAAGGAGGGTTGCCTTTCTCGTTCCGATGTAGTCGATGACGATACCCCCGATGAGCACCATCAGGATGTTTGGAATGCTGTAGATCGCGTTCAGGAGGCCGATGTCCGAGTCGCGGAAGTGCAGTTGCGCTTTGAGCACGTCCGCCAGAGGACTGATGCTGTCGTAGACATAGTAGTTGCCGAACATGGCCAGGCTGATGAACACCAGGACGGTCCACCGGAGCAGGGGCGGGGCTTCAGGTCTTTGCGTCATGAGGAAGAACTTGTATCGCCGGAAAGGACCGGAAGCAAGCCGGGATTCAGGTGAGGTGCACTACTCGGTACTTGGCAAGGACCCTGCGGGCAGGAGTGGGCGCGTTGCGGCGCAACGCGCCGGTGTCCGCGCCGGGGGCGATGAGCGATCCGATTTCGGCCGCTCGTTACCGAGGGGTATACGATCAGGCACATCCTCCCAAGCCCTGCGCTAGTACTTGCTCAGGAATGTGATCATACCCTGGCCGAGCGCCTCGCGAGAGGCGATACAGAGGCGGATATCCTCGAGCGTCTCCGCCAGATTTCGCTCGCCTCCGCTGAGATTGGATATCCTCGGTTCAAAGAATCCTCTTACCTCCAGCAGGCGGGTCTCGTCGCAGAATCCGCCTGCCACACCCGGTAAAGTCGCCCCGAAGGGGATACCACGTGCACCAGGCATCAGGGTGTTCAGCCTGTCGAAGTTCTGCTGCACGAAAGCCCAGACCGTCGGGCGCGTGTCCTGCCATGGGAGAAAAAGCAGGCTGCTCAATTCCCTGTGATCCATGCCTTCCTCGAAGATCAGCCCAAGCGCAGCGCGTTCGATCTCCAAATCGCGGAAGGAACCGAGCGCCATGATGATCACGCCCCGATCCTGCCGGTCCTTGGCGGACTTGAGAGCGGCAAGCAGGTCGTCAAAGAGAGCCCGGTCCCCATGGCGCGCTGCGGCGATCACGACTACGACGGAGTCCGGGTCGATTGCTTTGCGGTCCTGCAGCCACGCGCGTGCCAGTCGGAGCGCTTCGGAACCCAGTTCGGGATCCTGGCCGTCGATCGCGACAAACGGGACCACAGCGAGCCGGATCTGTCGCTGGTCCTCCGTCTCGCCCGGACGGGGTTGCCACCCCATTTGCCGGGCACGTTCTCCGAGCCATGCACGGACAAACCGCGCCCAGTTCGGCCGCATCTGGTCCGGGATGAAGCGCGACATGCCGGCGACAAGCCCCTGCGTCGCCGTCACGATCTGGACTTGCGGCGAATCGTTGAAACGGAGCGCCAGGGACATTCCCAGCGCCGCATCAATGCGACCGGCGTCGATGAGAGCACGGACATCGTTGACGAGCGTGACCTTTTCACGAAGCTCGAGCGAACCCCTGGCATTGTCGAGCATGCGCTCGAACCACTTCTCCTCGTATGTGAAACGGTAATAACCTTTCGCGCCGTCATCGGCGAACACCCACCGGGGACAGGCTCTTGCCCCCTTAAGTTCGAATTCTGCGGTCGGACGGTCGAGCAGCACGCACTCGCGACGGACCGCCCTGCCGTCGTCATATCTTATGCACACCGGCAACTGCCATGAGGAGGCCGGGGTCCCTTCAGATCCGATCGGCAGATAGCGTTCCTGAGCCAACCGCAGGACCTGGCGCGACCCGTCGCAGCGCACATCAACTTTGACAAGCGGCACGCCGCCCTGATCGAGGAAACTCGAGAACGGCTTGCGCAAGTCCCGCCCGCAGGTCTCGCTCATGACCGTGATGAAGTCGGAGGATGTTGCGTTTCCCCAGGCGTAACGATTCAGGTACGCACGGATCCCCGCGCGGAACCTGTCCTCGCCAAGCCAGTGCTCGAACATCCCCAGGATCGCAGCGCCCTTGGTGTAGGTGATCCTGTCGAACGCGTTCCCGATGTCGCCCTGCGCTTCGATGGGCTGGCGCACCTTGCGGGCGGACACGAGGCTGTCCGCGTTCATGGCCGAGTTCAACGATCCGGCTCCGAAAGCGGGCAGATTCCATTCCGGATGCCAGCGGTTGAGTATCTTCGGGGTGATCCAGGAGGCAAAGCCCTCGTTGAGCCAGACGTCGTCCCACCACGCGGTGGTCACCAGGTCACCGAGCCACTGGTGCGCCATCTCGTGCACCATCGTCGTCAAGAGGCTGCGCCGGCGTGAGATCGTGTCTCCGTTCTCCGGCGTCAGCAGAACCTCGTCATAGGCCAGCAGGCCTGCGTTCTCCATGGCGCCCCACGCAGTGGTAAAAGGCACAACGACCTGGTCCAGCTTCTCGTACGGGTAAGGCATTCCGAAGTAATTCTCGAGGAGTTCGATGGCCCTCGGCGTCGATTCAACGGCCGTCCCCGTCTCTTTCGCCCGCCCGTGAGGCACGATGATGCGGCTCGGCACATGGCGCCTGCCGACTCTGCCCGTATCGATCACCTCGAACGGTCCGATCGCGAGCGCAACCAGGTAAGAAGGCAGCGGCTTCGTCCGCAAAAACCGGACAACCCTCGTGCCGTCCGGTTCCGCGGTCTCGGACGAGACCGGCGTATTCGAGAACACCCTGGGGCCTGGCGGCACACGCAAGGTGACCTGCCATGGGACCTTGCAGGATGGTTCGTCAAAACACGGGAAAGCACGCCTCGCGGTGATTGGTTCGAACTTGCTGAATACATACCAATCCTCGCCTTCCTTCTGCTGGAAGAGGCCGTCCGTCAGGTTACGGCTGACGGTCCCGGTGTACGCTATCCGGATCCGTGTCCGGCCCGGCGCCAGCGGTTGATTCGGGATAAGGGCAACGAAGTCGGTATCGGTCACCTCTATGCGGACCGGCGTGTCGCCGACCCTGGCATCCACAAATTGAAGTTCTTTTGCGTGGAGCCAGATGACAGGGGTCGTATGGCTGACACTGGCGTCGATCTCGGCAACGCCCGAGAACCGGTCCTGTCCGGGTGTTATCCGCAGATCCATGCGACACTCAAGCGGACGAACATCGTCCGGCAGTCGCAGTTTTGGCGGATCGAGAGACCGGGCGAAAACCGGAGACACGATGAAAGGAAAGACAATAATCAGTCTGCGGAACATGGAGACTCGCATTCTTGAATGGATATGGTTGACGCGACCAGGCACGATCGCTCAGGCCCGTCGCCGGAGAGTTGTTGCGGATCCGCGCCGCGGGACATCGCGACGCGAGCCAGGCCGGAAACAGACTGGCGTGCTGCAAAGGAATTCAAAAGCAGGTACCTGGATAGACAAGTCCACTACCAGCCCGGCTTCCAGGAATACACGTTGTTTTCCGGATTCAATCTCTGGTCAATTCCAGCCAACGATCCGTCAATCTGGCCAAGCGCGGAGTGCAGTCCCTTGACCTCAAAATCGAGCACCTGCTGAATCTCCTCCGTGGTGAGACTGATTGCCCTCATGTGCTCCCGGATCACAGTCAGCTTCTCATCCAGCGATCCGAGCGACTTGTGCAAGCTGTCGATCTTGTCCTTGACCTCGCTCATGTCGTGGAAGAGATAACCGGGCTTGTTGAATTCAGGGGATGGAATCAGGGCCGAACGAAGCGTCCTGCTGATGGCGCCGAGACGTCTCAGGACCAGGAGGGCAAAAAGCACCAGGCCGATCAGTATTGCCCATTCGTTATTGTTCATCGCCGTTTCACTCAAAAATGCGAGCACAAATCCTCCTGTCGCTCGAGGGGAAAAGCGGCTTTTGGCCCATTTTACCAGAACATTGACTGTTTATATCCATCAGAATGAAGCAGATGCGCCGACATCCCCCATGCAGCAGCACGTCTTTGGTTCGCATGCCGGGACTCATCGGGTGGCAGGTGACGGGAGGTGACCTGCTGTGGAGGGACCCGCGGCTTCAGCGAAAGGATCGCGAGGGTTGTTCGTCACTGGAGATCTGCATGGTTTCATCGATGGAAAGGGTAGGCCGTTCCGGCCCGGATGGATCGGCAGGTCTTGCCACTATGCGGAAGTGGCGCGCCCCATCTATCTCCGCTTCATATACATACCCACGACGGCGCATTCCCGTAGAACTGAAATTCCCGGATCGCTGCAGTTGTTCAAGAGTCCCGTAGACACCGTTCGTTGCCAGAAAGATCCTTTCTGACTGCGCGAGAGAAATCAGGTCGCTGCGAACACCAACCATGTCGATCTGTCGGGCCGGAGGCACTCCTCCGTCCACGCGGCTGAACTGAACCGAATACAGGTAATAGACTATCGCCGCAACCAGCACCAGCCCCAGGATGCCCGCCACCGATCTCATGCTCCACTCCAACGGCACCAGAGTGCGAGCGCCCAGGTACTTATCGGATGCCTCGACCGCAGGGAACAGACCATGATGGGAGCAAAGTGAAACGCAGGGACATACCGGTGCAGGACCTGGCTCTTACGTCGGGTCAGAAGTATAGACGCTCAGGCAGACTCCAACCCACTGTTGCCCGAGAGAATGATGGCGCACCCGGGCGCCAATCTGACTCAGTCGATCTCGAAACCGCTGTTACTGGTTCCGGCGCTGACACCCATCAGTCTCGCCGGATAGGTGGCAAAGTCCTCGATATTCAAGTGTTTCTGCCCGGTCTTCTTGTCGGTCTTCCACGTGATCTGGGCAGCTCCGATGTATGTTCCTTCCCCCTTTCCATCCGGGATTGATGACCAGGTCGATCACGCCAAATGGATAATACTCCGATCGATACCCGTTACGGACTTCGGCCATCCTCAACCAGCGTTCGAACACGATGAAGAACCTTCGTTTGCCTTCCTCTTCGCGAACCCGGACTATGCCCAGGACCCGTCCGACATTTCCGGTTACGGCGAAGTTGCCCGTTTCGGTGCACCAATGGCAGACCTATCATCTCGAGGAGTTCCTTGGAGGCGTCAGCGCGCTCGAGGCATTCGAGATGTTCGGCATGGACTCGCAGATCCAGTACTTCGAGTCCATGGGCCAGTTCTGGCTGACCGACGCCGACTTCGCCAGGAAGGTCGCAGGCCGCGTCGCGCTGGTCGGCGGCGTGGACCAGTTCAACATCGTCACGAACGGTGCCGCGGAAACGATCCGCGCGAAAGTCCATGAACTGTTCGAGACCGTAGGCGCTTCCGGCGGATATATCTGCTCGCTCAGCGACCATTTCTTCGAGACTCCGCTCGAAAACCTCAGGGCCTTCTCCTCGGCGGCCAGGGAGTGCGTGTACTGAGGCTCCGGGCGCCCTCCCTTCGCACTTTTCGATGATGGCCGTCCGGCGGATGTCTGCTATCATGATTTGAGCAGAGAAAGTTCCTGACGCTTTTTTCTTTTTGCAGGTTTATATGCACTATTTCAAGAGGCGACGTGCACACCACAGACCCCATCGCCAGGGACCTCCTCCGGAGCCTTTGCCGCAGCCAGATGTGATGGAAGAGCAGCAGGGCACGGGATCGGAGGCGCCTTACATGAAGTCTCTCGTCGACTCGCGGGCGACGGTCACCGTGGTGCTTACCACGGGAGAGCAGTTGCGTGGCAGGATTCGCTACTATGATCGCGACTGCTTCAGTATGGGACCGGCAGACGGTGGACCCAAGATCTTTCTGCGCAAGAGCAGCGTCGTCTGCATCCGGGAAGATTAGCCGGTCGCCCACGAACAACACAGCTCCGTGCCGGATTCCGTGGAGGTCTACAAAGGAGATCGATGTTCACCGATCTCTTCCAGACAGAACAGAGACAATTGCGGACCTTCGCGTCGCGCATCCATCCCGGCACGCTCCTCCTCCGGCTCACGGCGTGTGGTGCAATTATCGGCATCGAGACTCTCGCGTGCAGCAGGTGGATCACCCTGAATCCGACGACGGTCGGCTTTCTCTATCTTGTCTCGGTGCTGCTGATCGCCACCTCATGGGGGCTGGCGGAGGCTCTCACAGCTTCGGTATTCGCGACGCTCTGCTTCAACTTCTTTTTCTTCCCTCCGATCGGTGCCTTCAGGATTGACGATCCCCTGAACTGGGTGTCCCTGATTGCATTCCTGACCACCTCGATTACCGCGAGCCAGCTTTCTGACCGCGCCCGGCGCCGGACCCGGGAAGCATTGAACCGTCAGCTGGAAATGGAACGGCTGTACGCGGTGGGGCGGGCCATCCTGCTGGCGGATCCCCAGCAGCAGTTGGGGGGGCAGATCGTGCGGGAGATTGCGCGGATCTACGACCTGGCATCCGTGGCCCTGTACGACCGGGTCAGTGACGCTGTCCACCAGGCAGGTCCTGAGGAGATTCCGAACGTCACGACCAGACTCAGGGACACGGCGATGAGCGGAACGTTGTTTCGTGACGCGGAGGTCCCCATAGTCATCACTCCGGTGAGCTTCGGTGCCCAGCCGGTCGGGAGCCTGGCTCTGAAGGGCCTTTTCCTGTCCGACGCGGCGTTGCAGGCACTCTCCAGCCTTGTATCGCTCGGCTTGGAGAAGACACGGGCGCAGGAGACGGCAATCCGGTTGAGGGCTGCCCGGCAGAGCGAAGAGTTCAAAGCAACTCTCATTGACGCGGTCGCGCACGAATTCAAGACGCCGCTCACCTCCCTGAAGGCCGCGATCAGCGCGATACTATCCTCCAGCATCAGCGAGCCTCAGCAGCAGCAGGAGATGCTGCAGATAATCGATGACGCGACTGAGAGACTGAACGCCCTGGTAAGCGAAGCCATCCATCTTGCCCGGGCCGAGGCTGATGGCCTGCGGCTCAAGAAACAGCCGCTTCCAATGGGCGAGTCTATCGATGCCGTGCTTCGGCAGATGGAATCGAAGCTGGAGGGAAGAAAGGTCAAGCTGGATGTCGCAGAGGATCTGCCTACGGTCCTCGCCGACGAGGAGTTGATTCACCTCGTGTTTCGTCACCTGATCGACAATGCGGTCAAGTACTCGCCTCCGAAATCACCCATCTCGATCTCTGCTCGCGTGGAGGGCGATTGTGTAGTGGCTGGCGTCCGCAACCAAGGGGAAGGGATCTCCGAATGGGAAAGCCATAAGTCTTCGAGAAATTCTATCGTGGTACCGGAGCCCGCGAACGAGTGCCGGGCACGGGCATGGGGCTGGCGATCACGCGTGACATCGTGCTCGCGCACGGCGGCCAGATCCGCGTAGAGAGTATCCCCGGCGAGGGGGCTGAGTTCTTTTTCTCCCTTCCGCTCGCCGTGGAGGAGAAACAAAGCATGAGCAAAGGGCGAATCCTGGTCGTGGACGACGACCCTCAGATCCGGCGCGTCATGCGAGTGACGCTGGTGGCCCAGGGGTTTGAGGTCCGGGACGCGCGTTCCGCCGAACAGACGTTTGAAATACTGGAGCAGGAGAAATTCGATCTTGTGCTGCTTGATATCAACCTGCCCGGCGCGCAGGGGGCAGAGATATGCAGGCACTGCGGACCTCCTCGGATGCCGCCATCATCATGCTCACGGTGCGCGATACGGAGAATGACAAGATCGAAGCGCTCGACGCCGGAGCCGATGACTTCGTCACCAAGCCGTACAGCACCCCAGAGCTGCTCGCCCGGATCCGGGCCGCTCTTCGACGGGTTCCCCTGTCGCCTGAGGGTGGGCCGCATGTGATCCAGCTCGACGATGTGGACATCGACTTGGTTCAACGCCACATCACAGTCCGGGGCAAGACGGTCCGTTTGACACCGAAGGAGTTCGACCTTCTTCACTACCTCGTCACTCACCCGAACATTCCGCTCAGCCATCTGAGACTCCTGCAGGTGGTCTGGGGGCCCGATTACGGCAACGAGGTGGAGTACCTACGCACGTTCATCAACCAGTTGCGGAAAAAGATCGAGAAGAATCCCGCCAAGCCAAAGTACATCCTGACCGAGCCCTGGGTAGGGTACCGCTTCCAACTCCCCTGACGAAATCCTGAGCCCTTCTTTACGACTTCCTTAGAGGGCTGTCCTACCCTTGGGATAGAGAGGCCCCCCCTTTTTTTTTTTTTTTTTTTAAAAAAAAAAAAAAAAAAAAAAAAAAAAAAAAAAAAAAAAAAAAAAAAAAAAAAAAAAAAAAAAAAAGAGGTCGGAATGTCCGGACCTGCTTTACCTGTCGGCTGGAGTGCTGTTCTTCATTGCGTGCGGCGCGCTGGTTCGGGCCATCGAGCGCTTATAGGAGGGATATGTTCGAGTACGCTGTTGCTGTATCCCAGCACTGCTGGCATTTGTTTACCTTGCCATCGCCCTGCTGAATCCGGAACGTTTATGAGGGTCCAGCTATGACATTCCCAGGGCTGTTGCAGATTGTCGTTCTTCCCGGGCCTGAACGTTGCCACGAAACCGCTGGGGCTTTATATGGCGAGGGTATTCCGGGGCGAAAGGACCCTGCTGGCTCCTTTGTTGCGCCCTCTGGAGCGGCTCATTTACAGGATGAGCGGTATTGAGGAGGAGTCCGAGCAACACTGGACCGGCTATGCCGTGCGCTGCTTGGTTTCAGCCTGGTGAGTTTTGCCCTGAGCTACGCGATCCAGCGGATGCAGGGACTGCTCCCGCTGAATCCGATGGGATTCGGCACCAGCGGCGCCCCGGGACGCCACGGCGGTGACTCCGGACCTGGCATTCAACACCGCTGTTAGCTTCATGAGCAATACGAACTGGCAGGACTACGCGGGAGAGTAACACTCAGCTACCTGGTTCAGATGGCAGCCCTGACGATTCAGAACTTCGTCTCGGCGGCCGCCGGAATGGCCGTCGCAATCGCTCTCGTCCGGGGCTTCGCCCGGCGCGCAGGCAACGCCATCGGCAACTTCTGGGTCGATCTGGCCCGGGCTATCGTTTATATGCTCCTCCCTTTCTCGCTCGTCTTCGCGCTGTTTCTCTGCTCTCAGGGGGTCATCCAGAACTTCAACCCTTACACAAGGCCCGAACGATCGAAGGCGAGACGCAGGTCATCGCACAAGGTCCCGTGGCATCACAGGAGGCGATCAAGATGTTCGGCACGAACGGCGGCGGCTTCTTCAATGCCAACTCGTCCCACCCCTTCGAGAACCCGACTCCGCTCACAAACTTCGTTGAGATCTTCCTCATCTTCTTGATTCCGGCAGGGCTCACCTACACCTTCGGGCGATGGTCGGAGACACGCGGCAGGGTTGGGCGCTCTTCGCCGCCATGAGTCTTCTCTTTCTGGCCGGAGTCTTGGCCGGTTTTCAGTCCGAGCAGTCAGGCAATCCGATCCTGGCCAGATCTTGGGCTGGAAACCCGCCCGACCAGCTGCAGCCGGGCGGGAACATGGAAGGAAAGGAGGTTCGATTCGGCATTATGGACATCGGCCCTGTTTGCCACAGTCACAACGGACGCGAGTTGCGGCGCCGTGAACGGCATGCACGACAGCTTCACTCCGCTCGGGGGGCTTGTGCCCCTGTTCAACATGCATGACGGGGAAGTGATCTTTGGCGGAGCGGGAGCAGGACTCTACGGCATGCTCCTGTTTGCGATTCTCGCAGTCTTTATCGCCGGCCTGATGGTCGGCCGCACGCCCGAGTACCTCGGCAAGAAGATCGAGGCAAAGGAGGTCAAGATGGCGATGCTCGCCCTGATCGCCATGGCGGCGAGTATCCTTGTCTTCACGCGCCGTCGGTTCCGTGATCACTTCTCCAGAGGCGGCTACTGGAATTGGCCGGGGCCGGCCGTGGCGAACCTGAACAACGGCGGGCCGCACGGGCTTTCGGAGATTCTGTACGCCTATTCCAGCGCCACTGCAAACAACGGCAGCGCCTTTGCCGGCATCAACGCGAACACTCCCTGGTACAACCTAACCATTGGGCTGGCCATGCTGATCGGCCGGTTTCTCATCATCATCCCCATGCTGGCAGCCGCGGGAAGCCTGGCGGCCAAGAAGATGATTCCGGCGACGAGCGGAACCCTTCCGACGCACGGGTCCTCTTCGTCGGGCTCCTGACCGGAACCGTCTTGATCGTCGGAGCATTGACATTCTTCCCTGCTCTGTCGCTCGGCCCGATCGTCGAGCACTTTCTGATGATGGAAGGCACTTCTCTTCGTGTCCCCAGCCCTGCACGTGAGGATATGTCCACAGTGAAGCACGCCTCATGCTCGCTCAGACGAATAGCCCGTCCGATGCATCCGACTTTGTGTCGGCACGCCCGAAGTCTGACTGCGCCCGGGCGCGGCCACTTGTTTGACCCGCGAGATCCTGATGCGGGCGATGTCGGCATTCTCTTCGTGAAGTTGAATCCGGCGACCCTGATGAAGAACCCGGTCATCTTCGTGGTCGAGGTCGGTGCCGCCCTCACGACGATCTTCTCTTGCGCGATGTCACTCGCCGGAGCTGCGGGCATCGGGTTTTCGCTTCAGATCGCGCTCTGGCTCTGGTTCACCGTCCTTTTCGCCAACTTCGCCGAAGCAATGGCCGAAGCTCGCGGCAAGGCTCAGGCCGACACGCTGCGGAAAGGCAGAACCGAAGCGATGGCGAAACGGCTCGTTTCGGGCAACCGAGTCGAACGGTTCCGTCCTCAACGCTGAGCCCGGGGACGTAGTCTTGTGTGAAGCGGGGAAACCATTCCGGGCGACGGCGAGGTGGTAGAAGGAATCGCCACGGTCGACGAGTCCGTCATCACGGGCGAGAGCGCTCCCGTTATTCGCGAGTCGGGCGGCGACCGCAGCGCGGTGACCGGCGGGACCAAGGTCTGTCGGACCAGATCAAGATCCGGATCACCTCCAATCCCGGCGAAACCTTCCTGGACCGGATGATCGCGCTCGTCGAGGGAGCCGAGAGGCAGAAGACACCCAACGAGATTGCGCTGAACATCCTGATTGCCGGCCTGACGATTGATCTTCCTGCTGGCGGTCGCGACGTTACAGCCATTTTCGCGATTACAGCGTGAGCCGCGGGACCGGGGGCGTTCCCTCCGTGGCGGTGCTGGTTTCACTGCTGGTTTGCCTGATTCCGACAACCATCGGGGCCTGTTGTCCGCCATCGGCATCGCCGGAATGGACCGCGTCATGCAACACAACGTTCTGGCCATGAGCGGCAAGGCCGTGGAGGCTTCGGGCGACGTCAACACGCTGCTTCTGGACAAGACAGGCACGATCACCCTCGGGAACCGCCAGGCGGTAGCATTTCTCCCTGTTTCCGGAGTGACCGAACGGGAGCTTGCGGACGCGGCCCAATTGGCAAGTCTGGCGGACGAAACTCCCGAAGGCCGCTCTATCGTGGTCCTGGCTAAGCGAGAAGTACAACCTGCGCGGGAGGGATGTGAGCGAGATCCGAGGCGCGATTTCATACCTTTCTCGGCCCATACGCGGATGAGCGGAGTGGACATTGACGGGCCGCAGCTTCGCAAGGGCGCGACCGACGCCGTTGTACAATTCATTCGGGAGCATCGGGGAAAAGTCGCCGGCCGAACTGTTCACGCTCTCCGAGCGGATTGCGCGGAGCGGAGGTACGCCCCTCGCTGTCGCCGACGGTTCCCGCGCGCTCGGGGTCATTCATCTGAAGGATGTGGTGAAGGGCGGAATCGAAGGAGCGATCTCGGCAGTTCGGGCTATGGGAATCCGCACCGTGATGGTCACGGGCGACAATCCCTCACGGCAGCGGCTATTGCCGAGGAGGCTGGGGTCGACGACTTCATCGCGCAGGCGACTCCGAAGGAGAAACTCGACTACATCCGGAAAGAGCAGAACCACGGCAGAATGGTCGCGATGGCCGGCGACGGCACCAACGATGCTCCCGCCCTGGCCCAGGCGGACGTCGGGCTGGCGATGAATACCGGCACGGCAGCAGCCAAGGAAGCCGGCAATATGGTGGACTTCGACAGCAACCCCACCAAGCTCATCGAAGTTGTTAGCATCGGGAAACAGCTGCTGATCACCCGGGGTGCCCTGACGACATTTTCGATAGCCAACGATGTGGCCAAGTACTTCGCAATTATCCCGGCGCTGTTCACAGGAACTTACCCGGTCTCGCGGCCTTGAATATCATGGGGCTGCACAGCCCGCAGAGCGCAATCCTCGCGGCCGTGATCTTCAACGCACTGATCATTATCGCACTGGTTCCCCGGCCTTGCGGGGTGTCGCCTACCGGCCGCAGGGCGCTGCCAGCCTGCTGCGCCGGAATCCGCTGATCTACGGTCTCGGGGGAGTACTGGCGCCCTTCCCCGGCATCTGGATCATCGACCGGATCGTCACAATGCTGCACCTTGCCTGACGGGAGGCATAATGTGGAGGCAACTGTCAGTTTCATTTCGGCTTCTCCTGGTCCTTACGGTTGTGACGGGGTTGATCTATCCGGGCTTCGTTGCGGGACTTGCCCGGCTGTTCTTCAGACAGAATGCGGATGGAAGCCTGATCGTCCGCGATGGCCGCGTCGTGGGTTCTGTGCTGATCGGACAGAAGTTTCAACGCCCGGAATACTTCCAGCCGCGTCCCTCCGCGGCGGGTGCCAGTGGGTACGACGCCAGCCTGTCGGGTGGATCAAATCTGGGGCCGACAAACCGTATGCTCGCAGTGAGGGTCGGCACTGCTGTCCGGAAGTTTCGAAGGAGAACCCCGAGTACCCGGGGCCCATCCCCTCGGACTTGCTCACCGCATCGGCAAGCGGACTCGATCCTGACTCGAGTCCGGCGTCAGCTCTTGCCCAGGCTCCGCGTGTGGCCCGTGTGCGCGCTGTTCCCCTCGGGCAAGATCGAGTCGCTGGTCGATCGCTACATAGAGGGTCGTGATCTCGGATTCATCGGAGAGCCGCGCGTCAACGTTCTTCTTCTCAACATGTCCGTGGACAGGGACTTCCCCGCGGAAGGGCACGGTGGTGAATTATAGTCCGGTAGTAACGTGCATGATTTGCAGCCGCAGAGCGCGGCTGCCATCCAGACGCTGTTTTGCACATGTCAGACGATAGCAAAGATCGGCCCGATCCGGAGGTGCTGCTCCGGCAGATCGAGCAGCAGGAGCGAAGGAAACGCCAAGCCAAGCTCAAGGTGTTTCTTGGGTACGCCTCAGGCGTGGGTAAGTCATACCAGATGCTGGATGAGGCCCGCCGTCGCCGCGAGAGGGGCGAGGACGTGGTTGTGGGCGCGACTCAATCGAAATACACGCCGAGGTCCAGCGCCTCGTGTCCGAAGCCGAGGTCATCCCTCCACTGGAAATGAATGGAACCAAGGCTCTGGACGTGGACGCAATCGTGGGCCGTCATTCGGAGGTGGTTGTCATCGACGGCCTTGCCTACGAGAATCCGCCTTGGGCCCGCAATCCGCAGCGCTGGATGGACATAAATGAGATCCTTCGGAACGGCATCTCTGTGATCACCTCGGTGAATCTGCAATACATTGACGAGCTGAAGGATGAAGTCGAGGCTTTTACCGGGAAGCGGGCGCGTGATGGGATCCCGCGGAGCTTCCTGGATTCGGCGGATGACATCGTCGTAGTTGACTCTCCGGCCGCCGGCGCCCCGGAGGAAGAGCTGAAGCTGTCCAGGCTGCGCGAGATGACACTGCTGATCGCGGCTGAGGTGATCGAGCGGCAGCTCGATTTATATCTACGGACCCACGGGATCGAACAGACCTGGGGTACGCATGAACGCATCCTCGTCTGCGTGACGCCGAAGTCCAACGCCGTCGAAATGATCACGAGTGGGCGCAGGAACGCCGACCTGTTCCATGGGGAACTGTTCGTGACCTACGTGAGGCAACCCGGTCTCTCGCGGGCAGATCAGGAGGTACTGGAGAGAAACCTGTCCCACGCGCGAGCGATGGGAGCCGAGGTGACCGTGCTGGAAGGGCTTGATCCTCTGGACGCGATCCTGGCCTTCGCCCGCCGCAAGGGTGTCACGCAGATCTTTATCGGCCATAGCCTGCACGAGGGGGGCTGGCGTCGGCTCTGGAGCAACTTCGTCAACCGTCTGATCCGTGCGGCCGATGGAATCGACGTGACCATCTTCCCGCACTGAGCGAGTCGATCATGGGCAATCCGCCGACGCGTCGCGGCCATCTCAAGGTCTTCCTCGGGTACGCCGCCGGCGTGGGTAAGACCTTCCGCATGCTCGAAGAAGGGCACGACTTGGTGCGCCAGGGGGCTGACGTGGTCATCGGGTATTTCGAGTCCCACGGCCGCCAGGACACGATTGAGAAGGCGCGCGGGCTTGAGACCGTCCCGCGCCGGAGGATCGAGTATCGCGGACACTCTTTCGAGGAGATGGACACCGCGGCGATCCTCGCCCGCGACCCGGAAATCTGCCTCGTGGACGAACTCGCCCATACAAATGTGCCGGGGTCGGAACGCCAGAAGCGCTGGGAGGACGTGCTGGGTCTTCTCGATGCGGGGATCGACATTCTAACGACCCTGAACGTTCAGCACCTGGAGAGCCTTAATGACCATGTCTTTCAAGCGACCGGCATCCGCGTTCGAGAAACGCTTCCCGACTGGATCGTCACACAAGCGGACGAGGTGGTCATGGTGGATGTCACCGTGGAGGCGCTCCTGAACCGTCTGCGTCGCGGTGCCGTGTACGAACAGGATAAAGCGCAGAAGGCACTTAAGAACTTCTTCAAGGAGTCGACGTTGGCAGGGCTGCGCGAGCTGGCGCTGCGACAGACGGCCTACCAAGTGGAGCTGCATCATGAAGAGGGTGAGGCCAACTCGGCCGCGGTCTGGCAGGCTACGGGCAACGGAACGGTCCCCCAGAGTGAACCCGCCGGATCACGCGAGAAGATCTTGATTCATGTGACCGTAGATCCGGCAAGCGCAATGCTGATCAGGCGCGGCAGGCGTCTCGCCGATTACCTCCGCACCGAGTGCTTTGCAGTCTATGTTTGCCCGCGTGACGACCTGTCGTCGCTGCCCCTTGCTGAGCGGGAGGCGGTGGAGAGGCACTTGAACTTTGCGCGGAACCTGCACATCGAGACAGTTGTGGTTCATGGCAACAGGCCCGCCGAAGCCCTGGTGGAGTTTTCGCGGCAACGCGGGATCACCCGTCTCCTTCTCACGCGCGGCCATGACCGGCACTTGAAGGAGATGTTCGGCAACAACCTTGTCTTCAGAGTCGTGAAGCTGGCCAGCCACCTGCGAATCACAGTAGTCTCAGGGGCAGGCAAATTACCTCCGAAACCAAGGTAGCCAGTCCGGCGGCAAGCCACTTTACAAAATCCTGAGCCACTCTTTATGCTTTCCTGATGTCCCCGTCTCATCATTAGGAAGTGCGGGCTGTGCGCTCTTGTTCCCGTCCAGTCAGATGAATGACGTCGCGAGCATTCCGCCGGCACAGTAAGGACCTCGTCCATGTGGAAGCTGAGAAGCTTCAGGAACGTTTCGGATAGTCCTGCCCCACTTCCGACGGCCGGCAAAATGCCTGCGGCGCCTGATCTCAGCCCGGATGATATCGACCTCATCCACAGGCTGTGGCTGGAACTCTCCGAGGCACTCCCCCGGGCTGAACTTCGTCACAGTGATGTCGTAACGCTGGCTCTGCAAGCATCTGCAAAGGCAATTCGAAGGCCCGGAAAGGGACGGCATCCTTGACGGTGTTCGGAGAAAGCATGCGCGGCAATCCGAGGGACAAAATGGCTCTGCGATGCTCGGGAGTGGAACGACAGCGCTCAGGATCGACACTCCTTCACTCAAGCCATTCATCGGAGGAAGCAAGCAGGCCAGACGGATTCCGGGCTACGCGCCTTCGCTTCGAAGAACGGGGGACAGGCGTCGGCGCAGTCTGTGCTTTCCTTTTGGGGCGCCGTTCTCTCTTTCTGCATTCCGATCGTATTGCTGATCGGAGTGATCTGGAATCCGTCCGGGATCAAAGGCGACGTGGTCATGGCGTCCCTGGCGGCACTGGTGCTGGCCCGACTGGGCATCGCGCTCGTCAAGAGAGGAGCCATTGGCCGCCAGGAGCAGCCCTGGCCTACGGACACGCGGTCTGAGCACGCGGCGGCATGGAAATCTGACAAGTCTCTTCAATCGCAGCACGCGCGATAGACGCATCTACTACCGGAGCGTCGGTCCGCGCCGGCGAGGCGGTCTCGAATCCCGAGACTCAAGCCCTGTAAGGGTGGAACAGAAGCCTGCACCGCCCTTACAGGGCTCTCTCACAGAGATTGCCAATTACCCCGGGGCTCACGCCCCGGGCTGTTCTGCCTGGCCCTTCCAGGGCCGGCGGCAAGACATCACCTCCATAGCATGGGCCCTGAGCCAATCTCGGCGGTTTGGACCCACACCGCGGTTAAAACCGGATGATTGATTCACACGTGCTGAGGCAATACCGGGAGCGTCCCATTCTACTTGACGCCGGTGAGCGGGACCTTCTCCGCTTTAACAATGCCGGAACCTTCCTTGATCGTGAGGATCTGATTCACCTCAACGTTCGTGAACTTCTCTATCTGCTGCGTGGTGGGCCACTTGATTTCGATCAGGTCGATCCTGCTGTTCTGACCCACGCCAAAGTGAAGGCGCAGGTCACTCTGTGACATAACGCTGGTGCCGGCGTGAACCTCATCGATCTGTGAATGGCTTCCCGTCACCACGCGTGCCCGCGCGCCAATCGCCGTGCGGTTGCACTTCGTGCCGATCAGCTTCAGCTTGATCCAATTGTTGCTGTTCCCGCCGTCATTCCGGAGAAGCGACGGAGGGTCGTTCATGTTCAAAACCAGGACATCGATATCGCCGTCGTTGTCGTAGTCGCCAAACGCACAGCCGCGGCTGGAGAAGCGCTCGCTGACGCCCGGCCCGAGGCGAGCGGATACGTCCACGAATTTCCCGTTACCAAGATTCCTGTAGACGATGCGCGGGACTTTGAAAGCGTATCCGGGGCTGAGCTTGTCTGCCTCGGGGTAGACGTGGCCGTTGACCTGGAAGACGTCCGGCCAGCCGTCGTTGTCGTAGTCCATGAAACCGACGCCCCAGCACACGTACTGCGTGTTCACGCCCAGCCCGGAAGCGAACGTGACATCCGTGAATGTCCCGTCCCGGTTGTTGCGGTAGAGGTTGGGCGTGTCATCCGAGAAGTTGGTCTTGAAGATGTCGAGCCAGCCGTCGCCGTCGTAGTCCGCGACGCCGACTCCCATCCCGGCCTGCTCCTGGCCGTCCTCGTTGTAGGCGCAGCCGGCCATGACAGCTATGTCTGTGAACGTCCCGTCATGGTTGTTGTGGAAGAGGATGCTCGGCTTCGAATCGACGGCCACATAGATATCCGGCCAGCCGTCGTTGTCGAAATCGTACGACACCGCGGTCAGTGAATAGCGGGGGCCGGGCTTGAGGATGCCGGCAGCTTCGGAGACATCGGTGAACGTTCCGTCCCCGTTGTTGTGGTAGAGGATGTTCATGCCCCCGGGCAGCCCCCTGGGGCCGCACATGACGGGCATGCCCTTCCACTGGCAACCGCCTGCCTGACCGGGAGCCGGGACCTTCGCGACATCAAAGTCAATGTAGTTGCAGACAAAAAGATCGAGGAAGCCGTCGCGGTCGTAATCCAGCCACGTGCATCCGGTGCCCCAGCGCACGCGGTCTTCGTACAGCCCGGCCTTCTTTGTCACATCGGTGAAGGTTCCGTCTCCGTTGTTGTGCCAGAGGATGTTGTGTCCCCAGAAGCAGCAGAACAGGTCGTCCCAGCCGTCGTTGTCATAGTCGCCGACCGTCACACCGGTCTGCCATCCCGTGCGGGCCAGGCCGGACTTCTCAGTAACGTCCGTGAAAGTGCCGTCGCGATTGTTCTTGTAGAGATGCGAGGTGGGAGCCTTGCCGGGTTCGTAAGTCTCCCCGAGGCGCATTCCGTTGGTCAGGTAGATATCCAGCCAGCCGTCGTTGTCGTAGTCGAAGAAGGCGACACCGCTTCCCTTGGTTTCGAGGATGTACTTCTTGCTGTCAACCCCACCCCAGACATTCGGGGCTGTGACTCCGGCTTCTTTCGCTACGTCCACGAAAGTGACGGTTGAGGGAGCGGCCTGATTGGGGAGTGTGGCGGCGTTCAGCAATCGCGGTCCGGTCCATCTTGAAAGAGGAGTTGTAAGGATCTCCAGCAACCTCCCGCCCAGCAGTACTGACGAGGAGCCGAGGAAATTACGCCGGTTGAATTTCATACTCAAAAAAACAGGCGGCGCAGGCTTTCTTACCTGCGCCGCCGGATAATGATCTGAGGGATTCGCGTCTCAGAACTGAATCTTCAAAGCAAATTGCCCAATGCGGGGATCCCGCGCACCGCTCACCCGCCCGAAACTACTGGAGCTAACGTTTCCACTCGGACCGGCGAATTGGGTGTGGTTGAAGGCATTAAACAGCTCTGCCCGGAACAAAATGGAGACTCCTTCCGTGATGCGCGTCATTTTTTGGAGAGAGAGATCCCAGTTATTTAAACCCGGGCCAGGAAGAAACGGCGGTTCGCGTTGCCGGGAACCCCCAGCTCTTCTCTGGAGAATGGGTCTTTCACAAAGTACTGGTGATTGTCAGAATCCCGCGGGTCCATGATACTGGATAGGTCGACCCGTCGTAGTTCGGCCTATCCACGCCCCCGGCAGCCGCAAAGTGATCTATCACCGCTTGCGCTCATGCCGACCGGGAATCCGGTAGTAAACCGGGTGATGCCCGAGAAGCTCCAGCCATCCAGGAACTTGTAGAGCGCCCCACTGGAGGAGTTGGCACATGCGTGCGAACGGCAGATTGTACATATAACTGATCACGAAATTGTGCCTCATGTCGAAGGTCGAGAGAGACCTGCTGATCTTGTGGTTAAACGGGTTGATCTGGTCACTGAACCCCGAGGAATTGTCGAGGGACTTGCCGTATGTGTACGCCCCCATCAACTGCAAATCACCTGCGCGCTTCTCCACGCTTACCTGGAAAGCATGATAAGCGGAATTGGCGATAGTTGACTCCCAGGTGTTGTTCATGAAGTCCAGCAGTCCGTCGCTCGCATAGCGCCCCGAGGTGACTGAGTAAGGACGGGTGCCGAACGCGTCCACCCCGGGGTGTAGAGACCATCCCCGTTCATATCATAGATGGTATCTTCGCCGTTGGGGCCGCAACCGATGTCTGCTCCCGAGTGCGCCCGAATCTCGAGACAACGGGCCGCGCTCCCGGGATTGGAGGAAAGCTGAGCAATCAGGTGATGCCCATCAGTGCCGACATATCCCAGGCGCATGATGATCGACTTGCTGGAACTCGCGCTCGATGCTGAAGTTGAAGTGCTGGGCGTACGGCAGCACGTTGTCTATATCGAAACCAGGCGAACTCGCGATAGGCTGATACGTGGGCCAGATGCCGGTGGCTCCGGGCGGCGGGATCGTAAATGGGAAGCGCTGCCCGGGATCGTTGCCCCGTCGCCGATCCTTGTACGGTTCCTCCATATAGACCTCGGTGGGGCTGACGTAGAAGAGTCCGAACGGGGCATCTCCCACCTCAACGAACAGTGGTCATGTCCTCGATCGCTGTGTAGTAGATTCCGTATGCGGCACGGATACTGGTCTTCCCGGGACCGCCGAAGATCTTGGCCAGAGCGCCGTCGGTAAATCCCGGAGAGTATGCAATACCGATGCGGGGAGCAAAGTTGTTCTAGTCCGTGGGCGCGAGAGTCTTAGGTATGCCCGTGTCACCCGGGAAGACCCATCCCGTGGGGGCATCCGGGTAAACAGAGGATTGCTGACCCGGCACGAAAGCCTGAATCTTCCCCTGGGTGTCGTAGAAAGGCTGACTGATTTCCCACCGCAACCCATAATTGAGGGTCAGGTTGGGTTTGATCTTGAAAGTGTCCTGGGCATAAAGACCCACATGGTTAGTTCGCGAATCCAGGAACTGACGGCTGGATTGGTTAAACAGGTCGGGAGCGCCGATCAGGTAGTCCGCGAAGTCGTTCCCGGTCTCGTTGCCGTAAAACTCGAAGTAGCCGTTCGAGGTGTAGGTGTTGCGCTCGTTAATCTGGAAATAGCGGTAATCAGCCCCGAACTTGAAGGTATGCTTTCCGGAGGCCTTGGTGAAGTTGTCACTGCCCTGGAATGTATTGTTGTATTGTCCCGTGGTCCCATCGGGAAGGCCGAAGGTCAGGCCATATGCCCCATAGAGCCCGGTGAGAGCCAAGCCTTCCGCGTTCGGGTCAACCGGGATGACTCCCAGCCCGCCTTCCACAAAACCAAATTCAGTGACCTTGCCCAGACCTCCCAAGGGTTGGTTCAACAACAATGCCCATCGCGAGTGAAGTTAAATCGGGCCTCGTTGACTGCAGTGGCCCCGAAAGTGAGTGTGTTGGAGACATTAGCCTGTTGCGCCCGGTTCGGTGTGACCGTCTCGAATCCCGGCACATTGGCAGACGGATAGGGACGCAGAACGGTCGAATCGTCAAAATGGTAGTAGAACGAGAAGTTGCCCGCCCTTTGCGTCGTCCAGTCAATGCGCTGAGCGAACTTGTCGTCACGAACTGTCTGCTTCCCGGCGGCGGTAGAAAAGTAGGGGTGTCCATCCAACGTTCCGATCGGATTAGGGATGTATTTCAGGGTAGCCTTGGAGACCGGACCCCACGCCGCCTGGGGAATAATCTGGCCCGGGAAAACGCACTTTCCAGCCAGGGCATCCGCCTGGGTATTGCAGCCGTCAACCCAGTAAGGCTCGCCGGCCGTGACCGGGTAGCCCAACCGCTGGCTCAGCGCTTCATCGAAGGTCCCGTTACCGGGGACATCGTCGCCTCGCACGATACCGGAGAGGGTAGGAAATCCTGTTGTGTCGGAATCATAAAAACCTCCCTCCCGGTTTATGGTCGAGGGCACGGTGACGTTACCGGTTGAGACCCCGCGCGTCTCGCGGATTCCCTGGTAGTCGCTGAAGAAGAAGAGGCGGTTCTTCAGTATGGGCCCGCCAATGACGCCGCCAAACTGATTGCGCCTGAACACACCTTTCTCAGGGTCGAAGAAGTTACGGGCGTCGAGCTCTTCATTGCGCAGGAACTCGAAACCCGAGCCGTGATATTCGTTATTTCCCGACTTCGTGAGCGCATTGACGATCGCGCCCGAGAACCGCCCGTATTCAGCGTCGAATGAACTGGTAATAAGCCGGAATTCCTGAATCGAGTCCAGCGTGGGCACCACTGAAGCTCCATTGTTCCGGCCTTCCTGCACGTCGCCGCCATTGACCAGAAAGGCATTGGCTGCTTCCCGCTGCCCGTTGACCGAAAGGTTGCCTGCGCTGCCCAGGCCTCAACCGGCCGGTCACGGTATGCCTGGCTCGAGCCGATCGGCACCACTCCCGCCTGCAAACCCAGCAGGTCGATATAGCTCCTGCCGTTCAGAGGCAGGCTGGTCATCTTGCGGTCTTCGATCACGTCACCGAGTTGGTTGCTCGTGCTTTCGACCTGGACCGCATTCGACGAAACCGTCACCGTCTGGTTGATTTCACCTACCTGAAGCTGAAGGTCAGCCCGATACTTCTGGTTGACGAGGAGCTTTATTCCGGTCTGGGTTGACCTTTCTGAATCCCTGGACCTGCACTTCCAAAACATAGCTTCTCGCCGACCGGGACAGACAGAAACTGATAGAACCCGATCGAATCCGTCACGGCCTCGCGGCGGAAGCCTTTGCTCGGGTCCGTCAACGTGACCGTGGCTCCCGGTACCGCGGCTCCGGAGGGATCAGTCACGTTCCCGAGAATCGTCCCGGTCACGTCGGCCCTCACTGGAGCTTGCGGCCGGGAAAAGGAGCACCGCAGAGACCAGACACACCAACAGCGAGTATCTCTTCATGTACGCCATATTAAAGCCCCCGAAATGAGTGAAGGAATAGCCAGGAGAAGTGAACAGTCGAGATTCCCGGGAGGATAGGCGGCATGGGATCCCCTGCTCCTGACCTTGTATTCAAAGAAGCCACGAAGCATTTAGATTCTATGAAACCAATACTTCGTCCCTGTCTAACCGAGATAGAAACAATGAATTCGGGTTGGAGTCAAGCGAAATAGTGTCAGCACGTTGGGCGTTCTCCCGCTGGTGACTATGAAGATCGAGATCATCCCCGTAACCTCAGCAGTCGGCTGGCTTAAGGGAACCCCACGCGGTGTGTTAAACTCACCTTTCGGTTTCGTTATGCGCCACCGCAAGCGTAGACCCCTGTTGTTCCTGGCCTCCGCGTCCCTTTGCTGCTGGTCGTGTCCTTGCGTCCATCAAGCCTCCTTTGCAGCCCCGGCATTTCAGGCCAAACAGCGCCCGCAGGCGCCGGAGAACGTCTCGTCCGCCCGTTTCCACCTGGCCAACGGTCAGCGGGCTTTCGAAGCCAGGAAGTTCCAGGAAGCCAGGGCGGAACTGGAGCTGGCGGTTCAAGCAGATCCCGGACTGGCAGAAGCCTATCTGGGACTGGGACTCCTGGACCTTCAGGCAGGTGACTCTGCAGCTTCCATTCGACGGTTTCAGAAGGTCGTCGAACTGGCTCCCCGCTCGTTCCAGGGGCACTACTATCTGGCCATGGCTTCCCTGCGCGAGCAGAAGCTTCAGGACGGAGTTCAGGAGCTCGAGCGGGCCGTGGCCATCGATCCGCGGCAGGCGGATGCGCTCTACAATTTGGGTGTGGTATTGCTGGAATTGAACCGTCCCGAGGAGGCCCTCTCCCGTTTGCGTCAGGCTCGTGAACACGGTTCGAAACGGCCGGACATCGCCTATAACCTGGTCCGTGCCGAACTCGCTGCAAACCGGCCTGAGGATGCCCGACAGGAAGCGGATAGCGCGGCCAGAATCTTCGGATCAGACGCGGAATGGCGTAAGTCCGTGGGGGAGCTGTTCCTTCAATACAAGCAGCCAGGGATCGCCGTGGTGTACCTTTCGGAAGCCGCGCGTCTTGCGCCCGGCTCCGAGGCAGTCCGACGCCAGTTAGCTGCCGCCTGCATCGAAGCAGGCGACGCCGCCCGCGCTTTAACCCTGCTCGGGGCCGCTACGGCAGCCGAGGATCACTACCTGGCCGCGACTGCTTACCTCGGGCTGCACCGCCTTCCCGAGGCAGATCACGAATCTCAGCTCGCGCTGCAGATGGCACCTCGTGATCCGCGTTACCTGCTGCAGAGGGCCAGAATCGATCAGCGGGTGGGGCGTCACGAGGAGTCCCTCCAGCTTCTGCGTCAGGCCAGCGAGATCGAACCAGCCTGGGCAGAACCATATTACAGCGCCGGCGTGACCCTATACCTGTTGCACCGCTATGAGGATGCCCGCCAGAGCCTCGATCGCGCGCTTCAATTGGATCCCCGATCCGTGCGCTCCCTTTTCCTCTACTCCGCCGCACTCGCCAACCAGGGTCAGAATCGAAAGGGCGAGGAGGTCCTGCTGCGAGCCATCGAACTGGAACCGTCCAATGCGCGCCTCTATTACCACCTCGGAGCCATCCGGCTGCGTGACAACAGGGCCGCGGAGGCGGAACCGGCGTTTCAAGAAGGCCATCCAGCTGAAGCCGGACTATGCGCCACCTCATTACCAGCTCGGGAAGCTGCTGGCGCGTGCCAATCAACCCGAGCAGGCTGTTCAGGAACTGGAAGCTGCCGTACGATATCAGAGCGATCTGGCGCAGGCTTACTATCAGCTCGCCCGGGTGTATGCTCGGCTCGGACGAAAGGAAGAATCCGAGCGGGCGTTGTCCACTTTCAACGAATTCAAGAAGCAGGAGGAGAGCCCGGACGCCGAATTCACCGAGTCGGTACAGAAGGAACTACAGCCGCCGGATAAGCAATGAGGGCCCTGAGTGTGGCGGTTCCCCCCGGCGCCGCAGAGAGGCGACGCGTGGAGTATGACGGGGAAAGCACGTGAATGAATTGTTCGATTCAATTGTGCCGGCCCTTCGGGCCTCGGTTCTGTTTGTCACCCGCAACCACGCGCTTACGCGCGTGGCTACTCATTGCCGGCGCTTCGCGCCTCTCTCTTCGCCTGATCAGTTTGAGCACAAGGCCGAGAGTGATCTCCGGTCCAGCCTCGTAGAGGCGGTGAGTGAATCCGGTCTGCCAGACCGGACCCGGACCGATCGAGGTCAGGCCCAACAGACCTGACCTACTTGGGCTGAATCCTTTGAGGGATGGAAGACCAGGCCCGAAGGGCCGGCAGTGAGTAGGCCCGGCCGTAAGGCCGGGAGATAATTACGGTTCTGGAAACGAGCACCGAAGGTGCGGCACACAGGTCCAAGGCAACGGCTAGTCTGCCGGGAAAAGGAGTGTTTCAATGCAAAACGATGCAAACGTGGCTACCAGACGTGATTTTCTGAAAAATTGTGCAGCGGCAGCGGCCGGAGGTACGATCGCCGTCGAGGTATCCGGTGCTCCGGCGATTCAAAAAGTGCCGGGCGCGAACGACAAGATCCGTGTCGGCTTTATCGGCGTCGGAAACCGGGGGTCGCAACTCCTGGAGGGCTTCATGGCCCAGAAGGATTGCCAGGTGGCTGCGCTGTGCGACGTTTACGAGCCGTATCTGAACCGGGACCGGGCACAGGTTGACCCCGGTATGGAAGAGTCGCTGGGTGAAGGCCGGATTCCACAGATGGGAGAACGCTTCGACCCGTCTCCGGCCCGGTACAAGGACTTTCGCCGGCTGCTCGAGCAGAAAGACATCGACGCGGTCGTGATCGCCACGCCCGATCACTGGCATGCGATCCAAACCATCGCCGCGCTCGAAGCGGGCAAGGACGTGTACGTCGAGAAACCGCTGACGGTGACGATTCCCGAAGGCCGCAAGATGGTCGATGCCGAGAAGCATTACAAAAGGGTCACCCAGGTCGGCCTCCACCGCCGCTCCTCGAACCTGTACAAGCATCTCCACACGCTCGTCCAACAGGGGAAGATCGGCCGCGTGAGCGTCGCCCGTGCTTATCATGTCAGCAACATGTTTCCGAACGGGATCGGGAGATATCCCGATGCATCGCCACCGAAGGGGCTGGACTGGGACATGTGGCTGGGGCCGCGCGCCTTCCGCCCGTATCGGTACAGCATCGCTCCCTACAAGTTCCGCTGGTGGCTGGACTACTCCTCACAGATGGGCAACTGGGGTGTGCACTATTGCGACGCCATGCGATGGGTATTGGATGAGGAAGCACCTGTCTCGGTGACCGCCCACGGAGGCAAGTATCTGGTGCAGGATGACCGGACCATCCCGGACACTCTCGAAGTCACATTTGAATTTGCCTCGGGAAGACTGATGGTATTCGGCCAGTACGAGGCATGTCACAGCAGACCGTTGCAGACCGGAGAAATCGAGTTCTGCGGTACGCTTGGCGGCCTGTACCCGGGGGAGGAAGCACGGGGATGCAAGCTCCTCCCGTCGGAAAGAGGGCAGTTTCAGAAGCCTGCCGAGCGAGTCGAAATGCAGGAACTCGCGCCGATGGACGGGGATCTCACTCATCAGCACATCCGAAATTTTCTGGACTGCGTGAAGTCGCGCGCCCGGTGCAACTGCGACCTGGAAACCGGGCACCGCTCAACCACGTTCGCTCACCTCGCCAACATTGCGCTGGCTGCCCGGTGCCGGCTCGAGTGGGACGCAAAGAACGAACGAATCACCAACAGTGAGCAGGCGAGCCGGATGATGGATTACGAGTATCGGGCTCCGTGGAAAATCTAGAAGGAAACAGCCCTCCCCGGTAGACGTATGTAATTATGTAATAAGGGTGGAAGATACTATCCCGGGAAGAGGTTTTAGACGACCGAGCCAGGTGCCTCATACACAGCGGTCTGACTGGCGTTGCGCCCTCTCGCGAGATCGCTCGGAACTCCAAATGAAACCAAGACTTGCTCGAAAACAGATCCATATCCCGAATTGTGTTCTGCCGGCAGCTTTTTGCCTGGCAGCTGCATGCTGGATGTTTCAGGGCTGTGGCGGCAGGGATCCTGCCGCTGCCAGGAAAGGGGAACGTGGCGGCAGCGTGCCGGTAACGGTCGCCACTGCTGCGCGAAAGGATGTGCCTGTAGAGATCCAGGTCGTGGGCAACGTGGAAGCCTACCTTACGATCACGGTCAAAGCCCAGGTCAGCGGAGAACTCATGACTGTTCACTTCCGGGAGGGAGATTTCGTCAGGAAGGGCGATCTCCTCTTCGAGATCGACCCGCGGATCCTCCAGGCGCAACTCAGCCAGGCACAGGCCAATCTTGCCCGAGACGAAGCCCAGGTGGGCCAGTTTGAAGCCAACCTGGCCAGGGACGCGGCCCAGGCAAAGTACGCACAGGCAGAAGCCGTGCGGTATGCCAGCCTCTTCGAGCAGCGTCTCATATCGAAAGAGCAGGAGGAGCAGGTACGAACCAGCGCCGACGCCAGTGTGGCTACGATTCGCGCGGACGAGGCATCCCTGAAGGCAGCCCGCGCGGCCCTCGGAGCCTCCGCGGCCGCAGTCGAAAACATAAGAGTCCAGCTCGGCTACACTTCCATACGCTCGCCCATCGACGGACGCACCGGCAACCTCAACATCAAGCAGGGCAATGTGGTAACCGCCAACTCTACCGACCTGATGACGATCAATCAGGTACAGCCGATTTACGTAGCCTTCTCTGTTCCCGAAGACAGGCTCCCGGAAGTGAGGAAATCCCAACTGGTACTGGTTTCGCCGCAGGCGGGGCAGCCCGCATCCGAAACCGGGGAGGTAACCTTCATCGACAATGGGGTGGACCCGGCCACAGGCACCATTCGGGTCAAGGCCACCTTCTTGAACAAGGAGGGCAGGCTCTGGCCCGGCCAGTTCGTCCGGGTTACGCTCAGGCTGGCCATGCAAACCAACGCCATAGTCGTCCCCAATCAGGCGGTGCAGACCGGCCAGGAAGGGGCTTACGTCTATTTAGTGAAGGAGGATCGAACCGTAGAGTCGCGACCCGTGGTCACCGGAGCGAGGATCGATCAGGATCTGGTGATCGAGAAAGGCCTGCAAGCCGGCGAGACGGTCGTCACGGAAGGTCAACTGAGGCTGGCTCCGGGGATGCGCGTGCAAATTCAGACCCCGGGAGGCCCACCCTCCGGTCGACCGCCCAGGGGCGGGGCCGGGGCAAAACCAGAGACCGTGCCGTGAATATCTCGGAGATCTTCATACGACGTCCTATCGCCACCAGCCTGGTGATGCTCGCTATTGCCTTGTTCGGTGTGGTCGCATATCGCGCACTGCCGGTGAGCGACATGCCGACGGTGGATTTTCCTACGATCAATGTCTTTGCCAGCCTCCCCGGCGGCAACCCGAACACGATGGCTTCCGCCGTCGCAACACCTCTCGAACGTCAATTCACTACGATAGCCGGCCTTGACGACATGAGCTCGTCGAGCTCGCAAGGTTCCACATCAATCACCCTGCAGTTCGATCTGAGCAGGGGAATAGACGGCGCGGCGGTGGATGTTGAGACCGCGATCGCCGAGGCCATGCCCCTGCTTCCGGCCGGAATGCCTTCGCCCCCTTCCTTTCGGAAGACCAACCCGGCCGACTCACCGATCATGATGCTGGGTCTGACTTCATCGATGATTCCCCTCTGGGAACTCGACGAGTATGCCGAGACGCTGATCGCTCAGCGGATTTCGATGGTCACCGGTGTCGCCCAGGTAAACGTCATGGGCTCGACCAAGTACGCGGTGCGCGTGCAGGTTGATCCCGGGAAACTGGCCGCCAAGCAGATAGGAATCAACGAAGTGGACAGCGCGCTGAGAAGATGGAATGTCAATCTGCCGACCGGCACGCTGTACGGGCCGCACCAGGCCTACAACATTCAGGCCTCGGGCCAGTTGATGAACGCCGAAGCATTCCGCTCCATAGTTGTTGCGTATCGCAACCGTTCGCCCGTGCGCCTCGAGGACCTGGCGGTAGTGAAGGACAGTATTGCAGACGACAAAACTGCCTCCTGGTTCTACACAAAGAAGGGCAACCCGCGCGCGATCAACCTGATGGTGATGCGCCAGCCGGGGAGCAACATCATCGAGGTGACCGACCGAATCAAGGAGGTCCTGCCGTCACTTCAGGCCCAGCTTCCACCCTCAGTCGACTTGAACATCCGTGGCGATCGCTCTGTGAATATCAGGGAAGCCTTTAATGACATACAGGCGACGATGGCGGTGACCTTGGGGCTCGTCATCGCGGTCATTTTCATTTTCCTGAGGAACACGTCGGCCACATTAATTCCCAGCATGGCGCTGCCACTGTCGATTCTCGGTACGTTTGCGGTGATGTACCTGCTGGATTACAGCCTCGACAACATGTCCCTGATGGCGCTGCTGCTTTGCATCGGGTTCGTTGTGGACGATGCGATCGTCATGCTCGAGAACATTGTCCGGCACATGGAAAAAGGCGAGCAACCGCTGCAGGCTGCCCTCAACGGTTCAAAGGAAATCGGATTCACGATCGTGTCGATGACGCTCTCGCTTGCGGCGGTGTTCATTCCCGTACTGTTCATGGCCGGAATTCTGGGCCGGCTTTTCCGGGAGTTTGCGGTCACCATCACCGTGGCCATTTTGATCTCCGGTCTTGTGTCCATCACGTTGACACCCATGCTTTGCAGTCGCTTCCTCCGGCCGCTCGGCGCGGGACGCCAAGGCGTTTTCTATCGCAGCACTGAGCGATTCTTCGACGCGTTGAGGCACGGCTATGAAGAGAGCCTCGGCTGGGTGCTGGGGCACCGCCCCGTCATGGTGGTTGTCTTCTTCGCGGTCCTGATTGCGACAGGTTATCTCTATGTGATCGTCCCGAAGGGATTCATCCCCGATACTGACAACGACCAGTTGATGGTCATGACAGAGGCGGCGCAAGGCACTTCTTTCTACCAGATGTCTCAGTATCAGCAGAGGGTCTCCGACATCATCCGCAAGGACCCCAACGTGGAATCGGTCATGTCGAGCTGCGGAGGCAGCGGCTGGGGCTCGGCTAACACGGGGCGCATGTTCGTGCTGTTGAAACCGCGGCGCCAGCGGTTGCTTACGGTAAGTCAGGTCGTGGAGGAACTGCGGCCGAAGGTATCCCGGTTTGCCGGCTTTCGCACGTTTATGACGGTCCCCCAGGCTCTGCGGATCGGCGGCCGCATGTCGAAGAGCTCATATGACTTTACGGTGCAGGGTCCGGACACTGATGAGCTGTATCGCCAGGCTCAAAGGCTCGAGCGTGCGATTGCGCAGCTGCCCGAACTGCAGGATGTCACAACGGACATGCAGATAAGGACTCCACAGGTGAACGTGGACTTCGATCGGGATAAGGCTGCCGCGCTGCACTTGAATACGATGCAGATACAGTCTGCGCTCTATGACTCATTCGGGCCGCAATGGTCGTCCACGATCTACGGTCCCACGAATCAATACAGGGTATTGCTCGAGATCCTGCCTAAGTTCCAGGAACACGCCGACTACCTCTCGCTGCTGCAACTGAAGTCGTCTGACGGTCACCTCGTTCCATTGAGCACGCTGGCCAAACTGAGGAACGACGTCGGCCCCCAGACGATCAACCATTCCGGGCAGCTCCCTTCGGTGACGATCTCCTTCAGCCCGAAGCCGGGAGTGTCGCTGGGAGACGCGACTGCCCGGATCCAGGAGGTCGCGCGCGGGACGCTGCCGGGCAATATGACGACCAGTTTCCAGGGCGCAGCGAAAACCTTCCTGAGCTCGCTGAGCAATCTCGGGCTGCTCATAATCATTGCCATAATGGTTGTCTACATCGTGCTCGGCATGCTCTACGAGAGCTACGTTCATCCCCTGACAATCCTGTCCGGTCTCCCCTCTGCAGGTTTCGGCGCGCTTCTGACACTTCTGATCTTCCGGGTGGAGTTGAACATCTATGCCTTCGTCGGCCTGATCATGCTGATCGGGCTGGTCAAGAAGAACGCCATCATGCAGATCGATTTCGCACTGGAGGCCGAGCGGAAGGAAGGCAAGAGTCCGGCCGACGCGATCTACGAAGGTTGCCTGATTCGATTCCGTCCCATCATGATGACGACCATGGCGGCCCTCCTTGGAGCGGTGCCGATTGCCTTGGGTTGGGGCGCGGGAGGGGAATCACGGCGGCCGCTGGGCCTGACGGTCATCGGGGGCCTCTTGTGCTCTCAGTTGATCACGCTGTATTTGACTCCCGTCGTCTACACCTACATGGCAAAGGTGCTGGAAAGTTGGAAGAAACGGAAGCAGCGCCATTCACCGGTCCCGGCCGTACCCTGAGCGGTGTCGAGCAATGAACATTTCCAAAGGTTTTATTGAGCGTCCGATCGCGACCAGCCTGTTGATGCTGGCGATAGCGATGTTTGGGGCCGTGGCATACCGATCGTTGCCGGTGAGCGATCTGCCCAACGTGGATTTCCCTACCCTCCTGGTCACGGCGTCGCTTCCCGGGGCGAGCCCTGAGACCATGGCCGCCGCAGTCGCAACCCCGCTGGAGAATCAGTTCTCGATGATTGCGGGACTCAACTCGATGACGTCCACCAACTCACTGGGATCAACGCAGATCACCCTGGAGTTCGATCTGAGCCGGAACCTGGACGGGGCAGCCGTGGACGTGCAGGGCGCAATCACGCAGGCATCCCGCCTCTTGCCCGCGGGCATGCCGACGCCGCCTACGTTCACCAAGGTGAATCCGGCGGATCAGCCGATCCTGTACATCGCTCTGACCTCCCCCACCCTTCCACTCTGGACGCTGGACGAATATGCGGAGACTCGCATTGCCCAGCGTATTTCGATGATCAGCGGCGTGGCGCAGGTCCAGGTCCTGGGAGCTCAGAAGTACGCCGTGCATGTTCAGATGGACCCTCACGCGCTGGCCGCCAAGCAGATAGGGATCAACGAAGTTGAAGCCGCGCTGAAGAACTGGAACGTGAACATGCCCACCGGGGCAATCATCGGCCCCCAGCGCTCGTTCACGCTTCAGGCAACCGGGCAGCTCATGAACGCGGCGCAATACCGGCCGCTCGTGGTCACGTACCGGAAAGGATCGCCGGTCCGCCTGGAGGAACTGGGCGATGTGATCGACAGTGTCGAGGATGACAAGACCGCATCGTGGTACTACAGTGCCGGAGGCGCCCAACGCTCGATCATCCTGGCCATTCAGCGCCAGCCCGGCACCAACACCATTGAGGTGACCGACGGCATTAAGAGGCTGCTGCCGCTTTTCAAAGCCGAAATCCCGCCGTCGGTCAACATGGACATCCTTTACGACCGGTCCGACACGATTCGGGAATCCTATCACGACGTGCAGTTCACGCTGGTGTTGACACTCGGCCTGGTGGTGATGGTGATCTTCCTCTTTCTCCGCAACCTGTCTGCCACCACGATTCCGAGCCTGGCGCTGCCCTTCTCGATCATCGGCACCTTTGCCGTCATGTACCTGTTGAATTACAGCCTCGATAATCTCTCCATGATGGCGCTGATTCTGTCCACCGGGTTTGTCGTGGACGACGCAATCGTCATGCTCGAAAACATATACCGCCACATGGAGATGGGGGAGAAGCCGCTCGAGGCTGCACTGAAAGGTTCCAGGGAGATCGGTTTTACCATCGTTTCCATGACGCTCTCTCTGGCCGCGGTTTTCATTCCCGTTCTGTTCATGGGCGGAATCCTGGGTCGCCTGTTCAAGGAATTTGCTGTCACAATCTGCGTGGCCATTCTGATCTCCGGGGTGGTCTCCGTCACGCTCACGCCCATGCTTTGCAGCCGGTTCCTCCGTTCGGCGGACGAACAGAAGAGGTCCTGGTTCTACCGGATCACGGAACGGTTTTTCGATGGCATGCTGCGCGCCTACGACACCAGCCTGAAACGGGTGCTCCGTTACCGCCCGGCCACGATGATTTTCTTCCTGGCCGTCCTCGCTGCCACGCTGTACATGTTCGTCAAGATACCCAAAGGTTTCGTGCCTGATCAGGACACGAACCAGATCGCTGTGGTCACGGAGGCGGAGCAGGGGACATCCTTTCACGAGATGGTGCAATATCAGAAGCAGATCGCGGACGTCATCGCACAGGATCCCGGTGTCGTGTCTCTGATGTCCAGCATTGGAGGCACCGGGGCCTCAACGCTCGGCGGACCGAACCTGGGCCAGATCGTCGTGCACCTCAAGCCTCGTTCCCAGCGCGACATGCTTGTGGACGGCATAATCGAACGACTGCGCCCGAAGCTGGACTCATTCCCGGGCATGAAGGTTTACCTGCAGAATCCGCCCACCATACGCATCGGCGGGCAGGTGACCAAGAGCCCGTACCAGTTCTCCATGCAGTCCCCGGACAAGCCCGTGCTCTACGCTTCGGCCCAGGATCTCGAGAGGGCGGTAGCGCAAATCCCGGGAGTGATCGATGTGACCACGGACCTTGCGGTCAGGAATCCCCAGGTGAACGTCTCCATCGACCGGGACAAGGCCGCCGCGCACCAGGTCAGCGCCGATCTGATTGAAAATGCACTCTACGACGCATACGGCCCGCGCTGGGTGTCGACGATTTACGGTGCCGTCAATGAGTACAAGGTCCTCCTCGAGCTCAAGCCGGAATATCAGCAGGATCGCAGGGCTTTGTCGCTGCTGTATTTCAAATCAGCCGGTGGCCAGCTGATACCTCTGGACACCCTGGCGAAGGTAACTACCGACACCGGGCCACAGACGATTAATCACAACGGGCAACTGCCCGCCGTCACGCTCTCTTTTGGTCTTCAGCCGGGCACGTCTCTCGGAACGGTTGTGTCCGAAATTCAGAAGTCTGCGTCTGAAATACTCCCGGACACAATCAGCACGTCTTTCCAGGGCGCGGCTAGATCTTTTCAGAGTTCGCTGACCAACCTTTGGATGCTCCTGATCGTCGCGATCATGGTGGTCTACATCGTACTTGGGATTCTCTATGAGAGTTACGTGCATCCGCTTACGATTCTCTCGGGTCTCCCGTCGGCAGGTTTCGGGGCTCTTGTCACACTCTTCCTGTTCCGCCTCGAACTGAATATCTACGCATTCGTCGGCCTGATCATGCTCATCGGCATCGTGGAAAAAAACGCGATCATGCAGATCGACTTCGCTCTCGACGCCGAGAGGAGCCAGGGCCTGGCGCCGATCGACGCAATATACCAGGGTTGCCTCATCCGTTTTCGCCCCATCATGATGACCACCATGTCCGCGCTGTTGGGCGCACTTCCCATCGCAGTTGGGTACGGCGCAGGCGGCGAGGCGCGTCAACCCCTGGGTCTGGCTGTCGTGGGCGGGCTGCTTTTCTCGCAGCTGGTGACGCTTTACCTTACGCCGGTCATTTACACCTACATGTCGGCAGCACTCGCGCTCCTGCGCAAACGGAAGGGGCAGAAGGAGCTCTCAATCTCCCCAGTCTCTTTGCCGTAATTCAAACAGCAGGTAGGGGTAAGCAGAGCGCTGCGTGCCAGTCCAAGCGCAGGCAGGAGCCCTGTTCAGGGGAGTTAGCTGTCCCATTTGCCAGCCTGCGCCACACGTCTCTTCCTGATTTTTCAGGCGGACTGCGGCTATTCCTGCTCCTTGATCGCAGGCCCGACCCGCGGTTTGGGAGGCGGCTGGCCGTCCACCCCCGGTGGCGGCTGGGTATCGGCGAACTGGTCCTGATCCCCGACCTCTTTCTTCAGCCGGTAGAGCTCTTCTTTCAGCATCCTGACGGCGTCTGTGTAAGCCGGCTCGGAGTACACATTGAGCAGCTCTTCCGGGTCCCTGGCCAGATCGTAGAGTTCCCACTGATCCTTCTTCCAGAAATAGATCAGCTTGTATACGTTTGTTCCCACTCCGTAATGCGCGCGCGTGTTGTGGTCACCCGGGTCATGATAGTAGCGGTAGTACCAGCTCCTGCGCCAGTCCGCGGGCCGCTGTCCTCGCATCAGCGGCACGAGGCTTCGGCCTTGCATGTCGGGGGGCGTCTTCAGGCCGGCAAGATCCAGGAATGTAGGCGCAAAGTCCACGTTCAGAGCGATCTCACCTTGTATGGAGCCGGGCGTGATATTCCCGGGCCAGCGGACCAGGAACGGCATCTTGACGGATTCCTGGTACATGAAGCGTTTGTCGTACCAGCCGTGGTCACCCAGGAAGAAGCCCTGGTCGCTCGTGTAGATGACGACCGTGTCTTTCGACAGGCCTTCCTGGTCGAGGAAATCAAGGAGGCGGCCCACGTTGTCGTCTATTGACGCGACACAGCGCAGGTAGTCTTTTATGTAGCGCTGATATTTCCATTTCAGCAATTCGTCGCCCGTCAGCACCTTCCTCCGGCCGTTGAGTTCTACGGTCACGCTTTCAGGCCTGGTATCGTTCCACTTCCGGAGTGCCTCTCCCCCCAGCCCTGCTGGAGGCGCTATCTTGAGATCACGATAGGTGAGATCCCGTACGATGGTCATCGTCGCCTCCCGCGCGGCGTCGGTGCGAGTGGCGTAGTCATCCCGCAGGGTAGGTGGTTCGGGGATATCTCGGTCATCGTAGCGTCTTGCGTGCACCGTGTCCGGGTCCCAGGGACGATGCGGCGCCTTGTTGTGGCACATCAGGAAGAACGGCCTGTCTTTCGGCCGGTTCTTTATGAATGCGATGGAAAGGTCAGCGATGATATCGGTGGCGTAGCCCTTGATGACGCTGCGTCCCCGGGGATCGATGAATGCGGGATCGTAGTAGACACCCTGGCCGGGCAGAATCTTCCAGTAGTCGAAGCCCGTCGGGTCGCTGCCGAGATGCCACTTCCCGATCATCCCCGTGTAGTAGCCCGCCGACCGAAGGTACTTCGCCGCAGTGGGCTGCGATCCGTCAAAGCGGTTGAAGACCGGCACACCATTCAGATGGCTGTATTTTCCGGTCAGAATGGTCGCTCTGCTGGGCGTGCAGATGGAGTTCGTCGCATAGACGCGATCAAACCTGACCCCTTCGTTTGCCAGCCGGTCGATGTTTGGCGTCTGATTGATTCGGCTGCTATAAGCGCTGATGGCATGAGCGGCATGGTCGTCCGACATGATGTAGAGGATGTTGGGTCGCGTGGTTTCTGAGGCTATCAGACCGTGAGCTCCCGCAAGCGATAGTAGAAGTGCCGAGACGATTCCTTTTTTCATGCGCCCCTCCTGAATCCGCATTCTATCGAAAACCAATGGCCGCGATACCCTTTTTGCACTCCTCAGAAAGCTGCCGGCGTGGAAACCTCTGCCGAAATGGGGAAATGCATGGCTTGTCACCCGACGGTATAGGATAAAATGCCGGCGACACAAGTAGATACTCTGACCCTACTTGCCGGAATTGCAGGGGAGGTTGCGATGCTTCAACCTGTTGGTATCCTGGTTTCTGCTACTTTTGTTCTGCTTTCAGGCCAGATCATCTACCTGGCGCTTCGCGGCAGGATAGGTAGCCTGGGTAAGCCGCCGATCTCGCGGCTGCTCTTCTTTCTCGCAAAGCTGTGCGTCGTGATCTCGATGCTCTGCCTCGTGATCGAGTTGCAGTGGGGCCGCTCACACCTATCCCCTGCTCTCACTGCGCCGTTCATGCTCTTCTGGCTCGGAGGCGTGGTAATCCTCGTCATATCCTTTCGCAGAATGGGTATCAACCTGCGCATGGGCATTCCATCGGACCAGACTGCTCTGGTGGCATCGGGGATTTACCGGATTTCGCGCAATCCCATATACCTCGGCCTTCATTGCCTCATGCTCGCCTCGCTCATCTATGCCTTTTCTTTGCTCAACCTGGTGGCGGTGGTGGAGGCTGTCCTCCTGCACCACCGGATCATCCTGGCGGAAGAGAAGTTTCTCGGCGAACGGTTCCCGGAATATGAAGCTTACCGGGCTTCCGTACCGCGCTACATTTGGCGACTCGGCCGGCTCTGATACCGTCTGAGTGTGCAGGAGAGGGCACTCATGAGAGTGTTTTCCGGCCTGGGGGTGCTAAAACATCCCTTGCGGCAGGCAAGGGGAACGCGCGCTGTCAAGAGGAGGGATATGTCCCGTAAGAAACGCAATGTCCTTGGAAGATACGAAGGGGCGAACCTCCTGTTTTTCCTCGCCTTCGCTGTCGTGCTGGCGGGATTTGTCGCGTGGGTATTTCAGTCGTACCGGGATCCGGGCGTCGTAACTCCCGAAGAATCCGGCGAAGGTGGCGGTGTCGTTTCTGAATTGATATCACCGGATGACTCATGCATCTTTTACCTAAGCACGAAACTTTCAGAATCGGGACGCAGATACCGCGGCAAAGCCGAGATTCCGCCGACGGACGACGGATTGGTGAGAAACCTGTTCGGTATAGAGGGAGTCACCGGAGTGGTGGTGGATCAGAAGATGGTCATCCTCCAGAAATGGCCCACGGCCCGGTGGGAGGCAATCCAACCGCAGGCTAAGGAAGTCATCAACAGTCATCTTCACATGCACCAATAATAGTTGATCAACCTTGCGAGGTGTGGCTTCCGGCTACACCGCACAGAGAAATCGATCGTGAACAGTCCCGGAAATGGAGCCGGCGTCGGGGTCGAAATCGTTATCGCTTCCGGATGGAAACCGTTCTCGAATCAGGAGGCTCGCGGGCTGGGGATTCCGGATGCCGATGGCGATTGCGACCCAGATTCCGATCCCGACATCGAAGATGAGCTCCGCTTGAACGAGGAGGTCTTCGCCAGCCGGGCTGGATGTTTGACAGCGTGCCAGAAAGGAGCCCCATCATGAGGAAGATCAAGAAGGTGTGGAAAAGCGAGGCAACAGTCGAAGGAGCAGGAGTACATCTGAAGCGGGCGTTCGGCTACTACCAGGTCCCGCAACTCGATCCTTTCCTGCTGCTGGATGATTTCCGATCGGACAAACCCTCCGAGTACGTGAGGGGATTCCCATGGCATCCTCACCGCGGCATCGAGACGATCACCTATGTAATCGATGGCAGAGTCGAACACGGAGACAGCATGGGAAACAGCGGCACAATTTCCTCAGGGGATGTGCAGTGGATGACCGCCGGCAGCGGGATAATCCACCAGGAGATGCCCAAGGGGGACAAAGCCGGGAGGATGGGAGGGTTCCAGCTTTGGGCGAACCTTCCTGCATCCCACAAGATGATGAATCCCCGCTACCAGGAGGTGAAAAGCAGCCAGATTCCAGGCCTCGCGCTCGCGGGGGGAGTCAAGGTGCAGGTGATCTGCGGTGAGGTCGAGGGTGTCCGTGGGCCGGTGCAGGACATCGTGATCGATCCGGAGTACCTGGACGTTTCAGTACCGGCAGGCTCGAGATTCGTCCACCCGACAAAGCGGGGTCACACCGTCTTTGCCTATGTGACGCAAGGCAGCGGCTATTTCGACCAGGATCGGAACGCCTATGCACACGAAGTGGTCGGCGCCAAGTACTTCGATTTCAGGCCGGAATGCGCTTGCGTAGCGGACACTCTGGTCCTGTATGACGACGGGGACGATGTGGTCGTAAATGCGGACAAGGAGTCCGTCCGTTTCCTGCTCGTCTCTGGAAAACCGATCGGCGAACCGGTCGCGTGGTACGGGCCCATAGTAATGAACACACGCGAGGAGCTCAGGCTGGCTTTCGAAGAATACGAGAAAGGGACTTTCATCAAGCATCCAGGAGCTTGATGAGATCCTGATAGCGGGGATGGGAACGCAACGGATCGAGGTTGCTGTCATGCACGACCCAGCCCTTCTGAGTCAATCCGTTGCGAACAGCTTTCTCGAGGGAACAGAGCGCCTCCTCGGTCTGACCGGCAAGGGACTGGATGCAGGCCACGTTGTAGAGGACCATCGGCTCGTCCGGGTCCATCGCCAGCGCTTGCCTGGCCCACTCGAGGCCCTGCTGCTTGTCGCCGAGCGCGACCAACCCGTTGGCACCCATGTAAAGCGCGCGGGCGTCATCCGGGTTCAGCTTCAGCTTTGCCTCCGCAATCCGGATGCCTCTGCGGCGCGAGGCTTCGGCTTCAGCCGGGTAGCCAAGATCCGAGTAAATCTGTGCGACCAGCAGAGGAGCCTGGTAATCCTGCTGATTGACCTCGCTCGATCTTTCGTACAGTTCGATGGCTTTCTCGAGTTTCCCCTGGATGAACGCGACGCGGGCATAGAAATAATAACCTTCGAAGAGTCTTGGCCCCAGCCGGATGGCGGCTTCAAAAGCCTTCTCCGCCTGTTCGTACTGACCTTTCAAGGACAGCGCGAGACCGCGCGATGCATAGGCTTCCGCCGATTCCGGATCCAGATCGATGGCTTTGCGGCTGGCAGAGTCGGCCTCTTCGCGGTGCGTCTCGTGGCTTCCTGCATACGTAAACAGCCAGGAGCAGCAGTCAGCGACGCCGGCCCACGCGCGGGCATAGCCCAGATCGAGTTCTATCGCGTGGGAAAACATCCGGAGGGCGAATTCGATGCTCCGCCTCTTGTACTGGTAGAAAAACTGTATGCCGCGAAGATAGTAATCGTAAGCCTGAAGGTCAGTCGTAGGGATCCGGCTGATGGCATCACTCTCCCTGGGGCTGAGTGTGATCTTCAGGGCGGCGGCAACGCTCCTCGAGATCTCGTCCTGAATGGCGAACACATCCTTCAACTCGCGATCATAGCGTTCCGACCAGAGATGGTAGCCGTCTTCCACCCCGATGAGCTGAACCGTGACGCGGAGGCGGTTTCCCGCCTTGCGAAGGCTTCCTTCCAGCACGGTCGCCACGCCCAGTTTCCGGCCGATTGCCCGGACATCCTCTGATTTTCCCTTGAACGCGAAGGAGGAGGTGCGCGAAGCGATCCGCAGGCCTCCCAGCTGCCCGAGGTGGTTGATGATGTCTTCGGCGATTCCATCGCAGAAGTACTCCTGATCCTTCTCGGGGCTCATATCGGAAAAGGCGAGCACGGCGACGGAAGGTTGCGGTTTCGCGGTGGGTGTCAGCTGGACGACCGGGGCGATCAACCGATAGCCCTTACGCGGAATGGTCTGAATTATGTGCGGATTCCTCGCATCGTCTCCGAAAGCCTTTCGGAGCTCTGAAATCGAATAGGTCAGCACCTCATCGGTGACGTAGGTGTCGGCCCAGACCAGCGGTATGATCTTGTCCTTGGGGAATACCTCGCCTGGACGGCTGGCCAGGCAGACGAGCACTTCCAGAACCCTTGGTTCGACTTGAGTCGCCCTATCAGCCCGCGTGATGCGGTTCAGATCGGGCTCGACCAGCCAGTCGCCGACACGGAACTCGCGCGCCATCGCCGCCCCCTAAAGCCCTGTGACTGACAAAATATAGCATCGAGAAAATTGGGGACAGTCACCTTTTTTCGCCGCCACATCTGTACATCCCAGAGAAATTATGGACAGTCACCTTTCCCCGGCCCCTGTTGTCTCCATCCGATGTGAAACTCCGGCGGGAAAAGGTGACTGTCCCCAGTTTCTACTCGTAGCGCAAGGCCGCGGTCGGCTCGACGAGCGCAGCCCTGTGTGCAGGCAGATAGCAGGCTGCCACGGAAATCAAGCCGAGCACCAGCACGGCTATCGCAGTGAAGGCAGGGTTTTTCGCCAGCATGCGCACGCCGAACCTCATGTCCTGCCACAGATCTTCGATCATTCTCCCCCTCCGCGGGCCCTTGGGCCCCGCACCTGCTTTACTAAACGAACCGGCAGATGGATTGGTTCCGAACTGAAGGTGATTTTCTCGCAGCCTGGCCGACCGCGGGGCGATGCCGGCCGGCCGGAGGCGCGGGCCCAAGCCGCGTTCGCAGAAATGCCGGGGTAGAGCGATCCATCAATGACGGGACGCACGGCGCGACGCATTTTGCCTTGCCTTTAAGGCTGCTGTGGGAAGAGAATTACCTGATTCGGAAGGTGCATTCGTATCCCGCGCGCGAGCTCGGGCTGAGGTCAGGTTATTCCCGGAATGAGGTCAGCATCAGGCTTCTTGCTATTGGATCAAAATCGTGAATGTCAAAAAGCGGCACTCCGCGGCAGGCGGCAATGGGACGTTGGCCGACCCGAAGATGGAAGGCGCCGGCAGAACGGGCCTGTCTCCCCTCGGCCGCAGCGGCGGCGGTGTCGCCGCGGCAAGCCCGGCAGGTGCCGACCGTTTGTGCCCGGGAAGGCTGATTCCGCGGCTCCCGAGTTGCGAGGGTGGCGCGTCATCCAGCGAGTTCGTGTTCGCCATTGTCGTGCTCGCTTTGGCCATAGTCGTGGGCGGGCTGGGCGGTGTCTGGGTTGCCAAGCGCGAGGGGGTACAGAAACCAAAATCGACGGAACCACCGCAAGTGGCAGAACAGCCTTCCGTTGAGCCGTTGAAACAGCCGCAGCCGGACAAACCTGAGGCCCCTCCGCCGCCAGCGCCCTCCCCCAAGGCTCCGGAGGTCAAGCCGCAGGCGGCCACGCCGGCGCCGAAATCCGCCGGTGCTCACCTTCCCTCGACCGAAGCCATTCACTATTCATCCCGGGCAGGGACGACTGAAGTCACGATGGAGCTGGGAGCAGTCACACTGATCAAGGCAGCAGGCCTGTCCGGCCCCGAGCGTGTCTATTTCGATTTCCAGCCCGACGGGCAACCCGCGCGTGCGCGCGGAAGGTTGGACGCACAGAATGCGATGGACGTGAGCGACGACGCCCTGCTTGCAGGCATCCGCGTGGCGCGGTGGAAATCCGGTGACATTCGCGTTGTATTCGATCTGCGGCGCCCATGCGATTTCACCTACAAGGTCGCCCCCGAACCCGGCTCCCGCCTCATCGTCGAACTGAAAGCGCGTTGAGCCGGACCCTCCCCCGACGCACCGGAACTGCTGACGCTCCCAGGCTGCCATCCGCCGGGGAATCGCCTGGCGCAAGAGCGTTCGACCGCTGAGTCAACCATGCAATTCCAACGAAACCTCCGGCTGCTCCATGCTGCAGACGTGGTCATCATCTGCTTCGGGGGGATCCTGATCCTGCTGAGCGTGGTCTTTGCCAGTCGCGTTTCTGACTGGAAGGTGCTGAGTATTCTGAACTGCCTGGTTCTCACGGCGATCTGGGCGTTGGCTCGCGCCGAGTCCGCAACCGGGTCGCGGGTTGTTCGCATCGTTCACGACTGGTACGTCGTACCGGTGATCATCCTTTACTATAAGGAACTGTATTACCTGATCAGCCCGATACGCGGAGGCATGGACTACGACCGACTCCTGATTGCGATCGATCGGAGCCTTTTCGGAAGCGATCCGACAGGATGGCTGATGCGCCTGGCGAATCCGCCCCTGACGGAATTGCTGCAGATCGGTTATGCGTCTTTCTACCTGCTCTTTGTTCTCCTGGGCTGGGAGCTCTGCAGGAGGCACAGTCGTGACATGTACGACTTCTTCGCATTCCTTTGCGCTTACGGCTTCTTCCTCTCATACCTCGGATACTTTCTGTTTCCGGCAGTTGGTCCCCGTTTCACTCTGCACGACCATTCCCTCTTGAATTCCGAACTCCCCGGGCTTTTGCTGACCCCTTACCTCCGCTGGTTCGTAAATTGGGGCGGCTCTGTGCCGATGGGGGTGCCGAACGACGTGGCCATGGCCAAGGCTCAGCGGGACATCTTCCCGAGCGGCCACACCATGATGACGCTGGTACTGATTCACTGCAGTTTCCGGTGCCGGGCGCGAGTGCGCTATCTCATCCTGGTCGCGGGAACGCTGGTCATCGCCGCTGCCGTCTATCAGCGCTATCACTACGTCGTAGACATTATCGCGGGTGTTCTGTTTGCGGTCTTCTGCCTGTCGACTTCCCACGCGGTCTATGAATTCATCCGGAAGCGAATACTCGGGCTGACCGAATCCTGAAGACCGGTTTCAGGACTATCTCAGGGAGCCAGGATAGAGTTGCTTCTTCACTTCGACGATGGCCTCTTTTGCTGCCTGTTCGATTTGTTTCCGGCCCCATGCAACATCGGTGTGGTAGCGAGGGTCCCTCTCCTCACGCAATGTGTGATCGGGGGTCGGCGCCCCGTCGAAGGTGTCCCCATCGACTACTGCATAGTCGACGTTCTTGAGTTTACCCGTGGCGGGCAGTTTCGACAGATCCACGCACGCGGGCCAGTAAGCTGCCAGCATGGAAGCCTCGGCCGCATCCGCATGGCCGATGGACCCGGCGACGAGAGAGTGGGTAAAACCGGGATAGACCCACATCACCCGTTTACCGTGTGTGCTCGAAGCGTTGTACTCGGTGCACAGGCGGTCGAGAACTGCTTTCTGGTTGTCCGCACCATGGCCGTTCACTATCAGGACACGTTCGAACTTCATTCTGCCGAAGAAGATGTTGAGCATGTCCCTTATCAGCGCCGAGAACGTTTCTTCGCGAAAATAGGCGCTCGCAACCGTGTTCGTGGGGAAGTCCATACCTTCAATGAACGCATCCCGGCTGAAGCCGAGCGACTCCAGCATCCTGGGATTGCGTTCGCGTTCCGTCCCCACAAAGAGCGGCGGGTAGTAGGGCGCCCGCAACTCCTCGGCAATCCGGCGCGCGAAGGCGTGGGCAAGGAGGTTGTCGCAACCCATCGACAGATGGAGGCTGTGCCATTCCAGGGGCGCGACCGGCAGGATTACCAGTCCAGTCCGTTCCCTTGCCTCCGCTACCTCTGCCGGGAAGAGAAATGCCATGTTCCAGTCGCCGTTGTCGATCGGGCGCCGGGTCCGCTCCAGCGATGCCGTTTGCATTGTCTGCTCCTTCCTGCAGTCAGTGGTCTCTTAACCGCCTCGGGTTTCCACAATGTCACTACCATATTCCCATGTCCCATCCCCACGCAAGAAGGGTGGAATCAAGAGCCCCGTCATCAACGCTAACTCACAGCGAGGCGGGGTTGAAATTGTCCCGGAAAAGCACGATAGTCAGAGTGGAGGGTACCCACATGATGGATCGGCGGGGATTCTGCCACGGAGGTATGCTGGCGGCCGGTGCGATGGCGGGCGCATCGGCGATGGCTTCTGAAACACGCGCCAGCCAGCCAATGAAGCTCGTGATCGGCAGCGATCACGCCGGTTTTCCTTTGAAGGGCCCGGTCATCGAGCTGTTGCGCGCATGGGGACACCCGGTGAATGATGTCGGATGCTATTCGACGACTCCCGTCGATTTCCCGGACATCGCCAGGAAGGTCTGCGGGGAGATACTGACCGGCCGGGCTCAAAGGGGAATCATGGTGTGCGGCACGGGCGTCGGCGCTGCGATTGCGGGCAACAAGATCAAGGGCATTCGGGCTGCGCTTTGCCACGACACCTTCTGCGCACACCAATGTGTCGAACACGACGATGTCAATTTGCTCTGTGTGGGGGCCTGGATCGTCGGCGTCAAGCTGGTAGAGGAAATCTTGCGTGCTTTTCTGACCGCCCGCTTCAGCACCGACGAGGAATTTCGCCGCCGCGTGAAAAAACTGGAGGAGCTCGAGTCTTTTCGCCCGTAGGCGCCCTTTGGTTGCACTCCTGACCCGGGCAGGAGAAGGGCGTTCTCATGGAAGCGGGCCGCCTATTGGACGAGAGAGCGGGCCCTGGCCTCCAGTGCGGCCGCAGTCTTCGAGGCGGCCTCGAAGTCCACGGGCTTCGGATTGCCTTTGTGACCTACGCGCGACAGCCAGGCCGGGCCGAGAACTTCCCACTTCTCATGGATGATCTCCAGAACATCCGGCCTCGGCATGCGCGGATCCTTTACACCCCAGGCCTGCAGCACCGCACGGGCCATGATCCAGTGACCCTCGGCATCCGGGTGAACACCGTCTTTCGCAAGCGTGAAATCAGGAGTTGTCTCGCGGCGTGCCTTCACCTCCTCGAGCATCGGCGTATGGACGTCCACGACCATCAGCCCCTCGCCTCGCAACGTGAGGAGCCACTCTCCGTAGCGTGCCAGCACCTCGGTGTCGTATTTGTCGTAAGGCGTGCTGTAGCCGAACTTCGGGGCGTCGGCGCCCACGACCTTCGCCTTCGCCGCGAGGGCGTCAAAGGGCGGAGGCGTCATCAGAACGGGCGTCCCACCGGTCGCCTTGACCTTTGCGATGAGCTTGCGAATCCCCTCCTGGTAGGCCTGAAAGCGCTCGTCCGAGAAGGGATGATAGATTCCGTCGTTCATACCATAGCAGGCAATGACGATGTCGGGTCTGGTCTTTTCAAGGGCGCTGTCCAGCCGGTCATGGATGTCCGGGCGCGGGAATGGGTGGTCGGGTTCCGTAAGCCCCTCAACGGTCTCGCTGCTCAGCCCGAGCTTGATGATGTCGATTCGAATTTTCGGGTAATTCGCTATCAGGCAGGCCTCGATGTCCTCGACATAGCGGCCATCCTGGGTGATGGAATCGCCAAGGAAGACGACGCGCTGGCCGTCCTTGACATAAAGAGTCTGGGCCGCCAGGGCACTGCCGACCAGCAACGGGATCAGAAACGCCTGTCGAATGACTCTCATCCTGCCTCCTGTCGGTCTGCCGGTGCCAGACTGAGGTTTACAGAACCGAAGTCGCAAACCGCATAACCACGTCTGTCAGAAGCCCCACAGCATCATGTTGGTCCGGCAGATGTAAATGAACAGCGTCTGCGCCAACAGCAATCCCGCGAGCACCCAGTGCCACTGCTCACCGAAACGGCGCAACAATTCGGCGGCGGCGGCCCACACGATCCCCGGCGCGAGAAAAAGCCAGACTCGCGCGGTCTCAGCCGACAGCTGGTGGGACAGGTCGGTCACCAGCACCATGATCGGAAAGATCGCGAGTGCGGGCACCATCGCTGCCGGCTTTCTCCACCATTCCCGGAATGAGCGCACGAAGCCGGCCACAGCCAGGACCGCCAGAGGCGCACCGGCAAAGAGCAGAAAATCCCAAAGGTTGTAGAAGACCCACACCTTGAAGGATCGGTTGAGCTTTGGGAGGAGCCGCTCGTTCTGGTTCTGGATCGCGGCGAGGAAGATCTGCAGAAGGTGAATCCCAAAAATGTAGCGCAGCACTGCGTCAATGAGCAGGCAGGTGATCACGGTCACGAGGACCAGGACCCACAGCCGTCTCCCGCCTGCGCCGGCGGGGCTTGCCTGGAGCAGCGTTTCCCTTGGCCGCAGCGAGCCGGCCCTCCGGGCAAGTTCGAGCCAGGCCATCAGGCCGAGCATGGGTACGAGCATGAGCAGATTGAACGCGAAGGTGATGGCCGTCATGAAGACAACAGCCAGCGCGACGCCCCAGGCTGCCGGGTGATCGTTCAATCCGCGCAACGCAAAATACAGGCATAGGAGCGCTGCGGCGGGATAGAGCAGGTCGAAAGCGGGCAGCATCAGCACGAGCGCGGGATAGTGAATCCAGAGCGCCGCAGCCGCCCAGGCCGACCGTTCGGACCGGACCTCACCTGCGGGCCCGAGTGAGTCCTTCATCGCCCGCCGCACGAGCCAGAACATCGGGAAGACTCCCATCTGACCCGCCACAAACACCAGGAATCCGAGGCTCAGCGTGGTCACCTCTTCGCTGGTGAACTTTTCCACCCCGACCAGTTCCGGGTCAGCGCCGATCTTCTGGTAGAAATTGCCCATCGCGGTAGAGAGCGCCGGGTGGGTCTGGAAAACACGCAGCATCCCGTAACTGATCAGCACGGCGCCGGGTGGATGCGTGGAAGTATGAAGTGGCAGGTCCGGCAGCAGTTCGGGATAGCGGCGAAGCGTCTCCCCGAGAGGCGGCCGCCTGCCGTCCTCTATCCACAGGGCGAGGGTGAAATAGCTCGTCCAGATCGGACTCTTGACGATCTTCGGCAGGTGGGCCAGGCCCCGGGGCGTCGCCGTCACCATGCTCGTCCAGACAAAGAAAACACCCCAGCAAAACAACGCCACCAGCCCGGCGCCGCGACGCAAAGCGCCAGGTTGCATCCGTCGCAGCAGCAGCCACGCACATCCACCTATCAGGGTCCCCCCTAAGGCCAGACGCCAGGCTGCTTCCAGCAGGCTCGGCAGAAACACATCGCGGTGCATGTAGGGCCACGTCCACTGCTTCGGACCGCGGGGGCCGTTAACGTATGGAACGTGGAAGTAGATCAGGAAGCAGGAGGTGACACCCAGTCCAACAGCCAGCCACAGCACCCAGTCTCGAGACAGCCGCCGCGCGGCGCCGGGAATCCGCTCCCGACGGCTTTCTTGTCGTCGTTCCTCGTGTTCAACAGGGATCATGTAATTTGGTCTACTTGCCCAGCAGATAGTGGAGCGCACTGACCATCAGCGCCCTGGCACCGTCGCCACGGCCGGCCCAGTTCTGCCCATCCGGGCAAACAGGCCAACCCTCCGCATCTGCGCGGCCGTCGTACTCCAGCTCCTTGTATACAACGTACTCAGGTGCAAACGCAAAGTAGACCACAAGTCCCCTCCCCTGCCGAGTCGAGATGATCGCGGGGGAGGTCGCTTTCCAGTCAGGGTTGTCGACGATGAGAAACCCCAGTACGCCGGGGTGGTTCTCAGGCCTTTGGATCAGGAGGTTTGCCTCGGCGCCGTAGCGGAGGATGTCGTCGACGATCGCAGGGTTCGCAGAAAGCTCCTTTGTCGGTCCGTCATATCGTGTGATCTTGACGTCGACCCCCGCATCGAGCCAATACGAGCTGAAGAGCTTTCCGACCGGATCGTGCCAGAGCTCGTGGAGTCCGAAGGTTCCCCCTTTCTGCAGCTTGTAGCCGTCTGCCTGACGCGGGTCGCTGACAAGATCCTTGTACCCGCTGCCGAATGTCGCCATCAGGCGCCCGCCTCTCAGCACCCACTCGTGGACGGCGCGCGTCTGGTCATCCGAAAGCAGGGCGTTATTCGAGAGTATCAGAAGATCGTACCCGGCAAGCCCGCGCAGGTTGAGGTCGGTGTCGTGCAGGATGTCATAGGGGAGGTCCTGCTCCATCAGCACCCATTGCCAGCCGCGGAAGTATCGCTGATACTCGTCCGCACCCAGGTAGGAGCTGCCCGGCGGGTCGCAGGCCGGATAGTGCTTTTCAAAGAAGTCGCGGGTATTCCTGGAATCGAGCAGCGCTATCTTCGGTTGCTGCGCCCACAACGGTTCCGGGGTGTATGCCGTGAACGCCGCCACCATCAGAACAATTGTTGCCGAGAGAATCGTCCTTTTCATATGAAACCTCCAAATCCCCAGGAGAATGATGACAGGCCAAGCGAGTCCGCGCCCCCAAGGTGCGGATTCGCACTAGAATTCGAAAAACAGGCGTGCCGACACCCCTGCCCGCGCATACGCGTCCAGCTTGTCCTGGAGCATCGAGCCCACAACGTACCCCATGTGGCGGGAGAACCAGCGCCGGTAGAACAGGTTGACCGTAAAGCTGGTGAGCCTGACGTTGACCGGCGACAGGCCTGCATAGTAATAAAGCTCGCGTCCTCCGCTGGCCGACAGGCCAAACCAGTACTTTCCCTCGGTTCCGTACTGCAACGCCACGCTCCCTGACGCACTCCAGAGGTTGCCGGGAAAGCTCTGGTTTATGAAAAGGTTGCCCTCCAGAACGAGCTTCTTCCGGTAGTACAAAGCCCCGAGGTTGTAGATCTCGCCGTAGCCGGGCCGCCCGAAGTCGTAGTGCGTAAAGCCCGCTCCCAGGACAAAATTGCGGTCCCGGGGGAGCTTATAGAACCCCTTGATGTCATAGCGGACTTTGGGAAAGTAGATCGCCAAAGGTGACCTTTGAGGCGCCCCGCTGAGGCCCTGCACCGTATAGAAGTTCTGCGTCCAGTTCATGTACGACGTGAAAGCGTAGTTCTGCTGAGTACCCGCCGGGCGCGTCTGAGTATCGACCAGAAAGCCGGGGACGAATCTGGAGTTGCCCCGCCACCACAGTGCCGCATCCAGCCCGCGCCAGTTCCCGTACCCGTTGTCCGCCCAGGTGTAATAGCCGCCCAGCTCGAACCTGAAAGGAAGCATTGTGACGGCCGGCGGCGCTGCCGTCTGGGCAGGGGCAGCTCCGCCCTGTGCCGCGGCCGGCAGGGTCGATCCCGCCCATAGGACCAGCGCAGCGGTTTGCAGCAAGAGGGGGGGTAGCATACGCGCCCCCGGTCGGTCCCGGCCACATTTCGCAATCAGAGGCCACTCTCCTTCCCTATTTGCCCGCCACGGCGGCGACCTGCTCGCCGGAAGCGACTTTTCCGTGTACTGTGACGTGATCTTCCAGCTCGAGGATACCGGCGGAATATGCTGCTACCTTCTTGCCTTTGTCTCCGCCGACTACACCGCGCCCCAGCCGCATGGACCTCCCCGTGTGCACGACGCCCTGAAACCGGCTCGACGGCCCGAAGGAAATCTCCTTGTCAGCGACGACGTTGCCGCGGCAGACAGAACCCCGTTCCACTGAGATCCGGCCGCGTGCCTTCAGGTGTTGTTCCGCTATACTGCCAGCAGGGAGGATCAGATCGCCCCGCACGACCAGACTGGTCTTGATATGAACCGGGGCTGCGGCGTTCAGATCGCCGCGATACAGCCATGAATCCGATCCGAGTCGATGCAGCTTCTTCGGATCGATTCCCTGCTGTCTTTCCGCATCGGTCTGCGATCGGGCACCAACCGCTGCGGGGATCTCAAGACGGTCAATCTCCGCTTCGGCTGAGACCTCGTTCTCGTCCGCACTGGTCGACGTGGTCACGATCGGGGCGAAAGCCGATCCCACCCTGGCCCCTCGCCTCATGCGTATCAGCGCGCCGGACGTTGCGCGCGCCCGCACGATCGCATCGGAGCCAATCTCCATCTCCCCTGCACTGTCGGCCCAGCGTGTCACCGTGACGCCCTCACCGAGCAACAGGGCCCCGTCAACCGCAATGGACTGAAGCCGGGTACCCGCGCCGATGAAAGCATTTCCCCGAACGTGGATCTCACGATTGAAGGCGCAGCCTGCGCCGCATCGAAAATCGCCCTCCACAGCGAGGATATCGTCCGATTCGCTCCGAGCGGGGAACTCGCACGGTCCGGACACTCTTATACGCTCATCTCCCTTCCGGATCATCAGTGTACCGTCAGGCATGGTCTCGTGAACCGGAAGCTTGAGCCACTCCGACATCTTCAGCCGGAATGAGCGGGCAAAGTAATCCTCCATCCGCACATAGTCAGGATCGATATCCGCGGGGTGCTCCCCGCGCGAACTCAGCCAGGCCCTGTAGGACGGCAAAAAATGAGCGTACACCAGCGCCGCAAAGACAATACTGAACAGGACAAAGGGCCAGGCAGCCAAATCAACCCCACCTCTTACCTGGAAAGGTATACGCCGTTTGGACTCCGGACGAGGAGCTTGGAAACAGAATCACCGTTTTCGCCGCTGCGATAGACGCTCCCGTCCGCGTCACGGTAGCGCACTGTCTTGTGCCAGTGATGCGGGCCCGAACGGAAAATATTGCCGAAATAGAAATTGAACAGAGCCTGACAAATGGCGCCCGTGCTGGCAAAGAAGTTCAGCAGGCTCAGCGGCAGAAGGAGAATCCGCCTGCGATTGCAGTCGAGAAGGGCGGCCGAGCCGAGCTCAAGGAACGTGGCCTGGTTGCCGAACAACTGGTAGCCCACAAAAGGAAGCGCGACCAGGAACACGGCAGTTGCATGGGCTTGGGGAGTGAAAAAGAGCACAAGCGAGGCAAGCCAGCCAAGAACCAGGACCGGTGCGGTCAGATAGCATGCGAGCACGAACAGGCCATCGATCCTCTCCGCGGTGCTCAGGAACCTCCCTTTTATCCAGGCCTTCCAGAGGTCGTGGAAGCACTCCGTGTGACCGGTTGCCCAGCGTCGAATCTGGCGACTGCGCACCTGCCACGTCTCGGGCGCTTCCTCGTAACACTCGGCACGGTTCACGTAGGCAACCTTCCATCCCTGCATGAGCAGACGGAACGTGAGGTCGGTGTCCTCCGTGAGCGACTCCGCGTTCCAGCCCCCTACAGCCTTGAGCACGGAGGCCCTGACGCCTCCGACCGTGCCGCCGAACTGCGGCGTCAGGTTAAGGTTGAACCGGGCCTGCTGGCCAACCTGGTATCCCGCGCTCCGTTCCAGCTCCAGCAAGCCTGCGAGCAGGGTTGCGCCGCCATTGTCGGGAACGACTCTGCCCATCACAGCCCCGACTTCCGGGTCACAGAAAGGCGCGATCAGGAACTTGATCATCGACCGGCCCGGCACATAATCGGCATCGAAGAGCAGCAGGATCTCGCCGCCTGCCTGGACACTCGCGATACGAAGGGCCGCTCCCTTCCCTCCTGCGCCCTTCGAGCGGTGGATAGCCTTGATGATCGGGTATTTCGCGGCGAACTGGTCGATGATCTCACCCGTGCGGTCTTCCGACCGATCGTCGATAGCCAGGATTTCCAGCCTGTTCCAGTCGTAATCGCAATCCACCAGCGCCTGGAGCACATGAGCCGCGACTTTCTCCTCGTTGTGCATGGGGACCAGTACTGACACGGAAGGAGTGGTGAATCCCACCAGTTCCATCATGTCCTGGGACTTTCTCAGCGAGATGCGGTAGAGAGCGAAGAGGTAATGCCGGATCGCGTAGACGGTCAGGACGACTATGGTGAAGCCGAGGCACACCTTGCAGGCCACTATCAGGTAGGTCACGATCTCCTCCCGCCCATTGTTCTCCTGATGGACTGATCCAGCGCGAGAGAGTAGAAGAAGAGAACGACAACAAGGTCAAACAGGATTCCAAGGACAAACCAGAGCAACGGCAGAAAAAGCATCCCGCTGTAATGCAGCACGCCAAGGCAGAAGGCAAGCCTCAGTGCGGACCAAAACACAACGTAGCACTCAATGAGCAGCCCCCACAGAAACCCTCCAGCCATTGAGGGTAGTGTCAGGACAAAAAGCAAAGCTGACACCCACGGCAGGAGAAGCCAGATCAGTGTCTCCCCGCGCAGCCAGATCTGGGAATAGATGACCGAATCGAAGGAAAAGGACGGGACGAAAAGCACGACGATCCCTGATGCACAGAGCAGGATCATCAGGAAGACAACGAAGTTCCGGCCGAGTGGGAACCGCCGGTGAGCGAAGATCAACGCGCTGAGCGCCGCCGCGAGGAGAATCCCGTTTCGCACGGGGCTCGCTCGATCCATCGGCTGGGGAACGTCAGGCACATCAACCGGCCCCAGGCCCGGGAAGATCTCGATGGTTCGCGCTCCCGCTGCCGGAATGCCCGTATATTTCAGAATGAACCGCGCAATCCGGTTGTGGACATCGAGAAGTCGCGTGCCAAAATAAAAGACGGCGACGCTCAGAACGAAGGCGAGGCTCAGGGCGGCACACACACGCCTGGCCGATATCGGGAAGGAGCGCACACTTCGATGGGGATAAATATACTCACGCCTCATAGAGCGGCTTTGAACAGGCAGAGGGGTATTGTGATGTATATCACAATTCGTTTCTCAGACCAAGCATTCCGGGAAATGCGCATCCAAACCTTACTCGATCCGCCCGGTTCCCCGAGTTGACCCGCGGGCAAGGCGGCGATTCCGGCAGCAGCCATGACGCACAGGCACAGCACTCGGATCACGCATCGGCTGCAGATGTGTGACTCCGGACTCCTGCATCGCCGGTGGAACGTCACACCGGCGGAAGCGATCGAAATCCAGGAACGGCTGGGGCACCCGGTCATCCCCGAAGATCAACTGCCGCCGATCCGGCTTGTCGGTGGTGTGAATGTGCATTTCGACCGGGACGGCAGCCGGGCGCTGGCCTCGGTCGCGGTCTTGAGCTTCCCGGATCTGCAGCCCAAATAGCACGTGTCGGCCGGCCTCCCTGTGCCTTTCCCTTACCTGCCCGGCCTCCTCTCATTCCGTGAGATCCCGCCCGTGCTCGCCGCACTGGCCAGGCTGGGTGCGTTTCCGGACCTCCTCCTCTGCGACGGGCAAGGGTTAGCACGTCCCCGGCGCTTCGGGATGGCCTGCCACCTGGGAGTGATCAGCGGAATTCCCACGATCGGCGTGGCCAAAACCCGGTTGATCGGAACCTGCTCAGAGGCTCCCATGCAACGCGGAGGCTGGACACTGCTCCTGGACCACGTGCGAGATCGCAGGAGTCGCTCTGCGCACAAAGGCACGCGTGAAGCCGCTCTTCGTGTCGGTCGGGCACCGGGTGAGTCTTCCCACCGCAATCAGGTTCGTACTGGATTGCGCCTCACGCTATCGCCTGCCCGAGACCATACGCATTGCCGATCGTCTCGCCCGCCGCGATACCCCATGAAGCGAGGTGCTAATTCCAGACCCGCTTGACGGCCCAGATCAGGACCGCCGTGCTGACAACGAAAACTCCCAGCAACCCGAGGGCATAATCCATTCGGCCATAAAGGAAATTGCCGACGGCGAACAGCGACGACCAGATGGACGCGCAACCGGCCATCCAGCCCAGCAGCGAGAGCGGGATATTCTCGTTCCTCGCCCACGCGGCAGCCTCGGCAGCTGTGACGCCCGCCTCGACCTGTATCTTGTGCCAACCGGGCCCAAACGGACGCACCTTCCTGTAGAAATCGATCAGCGTCTTGTGGTCTGTCTCCGGGCCGAGATAGGCGGTCAAGATCCAACAGACGGAGGTGAAGGCGATCGTGATGGCGAGTTGCCGGTATGTGCTGAATACGATGCCGCCTTTCCGCATCACCAGAAATGCGACCGAGATCCCGAAGGAACTCACCATCGCCACCACTTCGGACCACGCGTTGACGCGCCACCAGAACCAGCGCAGAAGGTAGAGCAACCCGGTACCGGCGCCGACCTGCAGGATGATGTTGAAGCTGTCCTGCGCCGTTTCCATGAAGAACACGAGCACCGAAGAACAGAGAAAGAGGCCGATGGTAGTAAGCCGACCCGCGAGCACGTAATGCTTCTCCGGGGCATCCCGCCGGAAGAAACGGCGGTAGAAGTCATGTACGAGGTAGGAAGCGCCCCAGTTGAGATGAGTCAGTATGGTCGAGGAATTGGCTGCGATCAGGCCGCCAACCATCAGGCCAAGGAAGCCGACCGGAAGGAATCGAAGCATCGCCGGATAGGCGATGTCGTGGCCGACCAGGTTCGGGTCCAGATTGGGGAACGCCTTCTGGATGTCGGACAGCTGGGGGTAAACGATGAGCGAGGCCAGGCCGACGAGAATCCATGGCCAGGGTCTCAGTACATAATGCGCGATGTTGAAGAAGAGTACACCACCGAGTGCGTCCTTCTCCGACTTCGAAGCCAGCATGCGCTGCGCGATATAGCTGCCGCCCCCTGGTTCCGCCCCGGGATACCACACCGCCCACCATTGGACGGCGATGGGCATGATGAACACCGCCAGCGCGAGATCGTAGTTACTGGTGAAATCCGGCAGCATGCTGAGGTAATTCAGGCCGCCGGGCCCTTTCATGGCGGAGACCTTTTCCACCAGTCCGCTGAGCCCGCCTACCTGCGGCAGCGTGACGGCGAAGTAGGCGGCGGCGATGACCGCCGACATCTTTATGAAGAACTGGATCATGTCGATGACCAGCACGCCCCACAAGCCCGAATGTGCCGCAAAAACCACGTTGAGAAGGCCCACGGCGGCGAGAGTCTCCCAGCGGCTGAAACCGAACATTACCGCGGCAATCTTGCACGCGGCCAGATTCACCGTCGCCATGATGATGCAGTTGAAAAACAGACCCAGGTAGACCGATCGGAAGCCGCGCACCAGGCTGGCTGCCTTGCCGGAATAGCGCAACTCGTAGAACTCGAGATCCGTGAGTACTTCGGACCGTCGCCAAAGGCGCGCATAGAAAAACACCGTACCGATGCCCGTGAGGGTGAACGCCCACCATTGCCAGTTACCCGCCACTCCCTGCGTGCGGACAAAATTGGTGACCAGATTCGGCGTGTCGCTCGCGAAGGTTGTCGCAACCATCGATAGCCCGGCCAGCCACCAGGGCACGGATCGGCCCGATGCGAAAAATTCCGCCGTGCTCTTGCCGGACCTTTTTGCAAAAAAGAGCGCCGGGATGAAGCAGACAGCTATGGTCAGACCTACGATTATCCAGTCAAGCAGTTGCAGATGCATAAGCCTCCAGCCAATGTCGGGTCGCGCGTCCGGACTAGGGCAGGCGGAGCCACGGCTCTCGCCCGCGCCAAGTGCGCAGACTACATGGAATCCGCCGGTCTGTCACGGAATTCCTTGCAGCCTTGCGCAATAGGGACTGGTTGGCTTCGTGCTGGTCCGGCCGCACGGGTGGGGTGAAGACTTGGCGGGTCAGAGCACCGCGCGCAGCTTCATCGACAGTGAGTCACAGCGACTCGCAGATTTTGTGAACTTCCAGAAGACTCTTGACGTCTAAGAGTTCAAGGAGTGTTATAACTTCAAACCGATTCAGCAGTCGGTTAAGGAGGGTACCTACATGTTCACCCTCGCTCTGGCATTCTGGCTGAGCCTTACGGGAGAAACCCTGGTCCCCGTTGACGAAGATCCCCTGCGAATCAGCGACGAAATGAGGCAGTTTCTGGAGACGAAGATCGGCCGCGGCTGTGACAGCCTTGAACGGCTTCAGACGCTTGTCCAGATGGTCTTCCGGGACAATGAGCTCAAATTCTCCTACGAGCCTCAGACCAGAACGGCCGCCGACACTTTCAGCAAGAAGAGCGGCAACTGCGTATCCTTCACCTTCCTGTTCATCGCAATGGCACGCCAGTTGGGTTTGGATGCCCGATTTCGCGAAGTGGACATCGCACCGATCTGGACCCAGGTGGGCGATCTGGTCAGCTTGAGCGGGCACGTGAACGTGGCCGTCTTCATCGAGGGCAGGGGTTACTCGGTTGATCTCTTTCCGCAGGTGAACAGAATCGAACTCGGCGGACGCGTCGTTTCGGATGAGAGGGCCCTGGCCCATTTCTACAGCAACAGGGGAGTCGAGCGCCTGGCCGCCGGCAGGCCGGAACTGGCAATCGCATATTTTCAGAAGGCTGTGAGGAGCGATCCGACCATGGCCTGCGCCTGGACCAACATGGGGGTGGCCCTCACCCGCGTCGGGAATTTTCAGGAGGCTGAATCATCCCATCAGAAGGCGCTCCAGGTGGAGCCCGGAGATCTCGTCGCCATCAGCAACCTGGCGGCTCTCTACGATCGCATCGGACGCACCCATGATGCGGCACACTACCAGCAGAAGGCCCGGAAGCTTCAGGAGAAGAACCCCTTTTATCATTTCAGCCTGGGGCTGAAGTCCTATATGGCCGGTCAGTACAAGGACGCCGTTATGCAGTACCGGGCTGCACTCAAGCTCAGGCCTAAGGAACACTACTTTCACATGGCATTGGCGAAGGCCTACATCCGCCTGGGAGAAATGGACAAGGTTGCTCCGTGCCTGAAACAGGCTCTGAAGAACGCCCCCGATGAAAGTTCAAAGCGTCGCTACAACGAGAAGCTGGACTGGCTGATGGCGCATCAGCACGCCTCCTGACACATCACCGGCACTGACGACGATAATGCCTTCATATTCATTGACTTCAATCATTCTCGAGCTCTGATTAAGGCCCTGCAGTCAGAAAGAGGGACCGGTTTTTCGCCGTAAGGCCAGGCCACCACACCGTCGACAGGACTTGCGCAGCTGCCACTCCCTGAACATCCGCTTCACATCCCGCTCGTGAGATCTCCTGGTTCCTATGAAACCGGTGGATCGAACCAGCAGCCTTGGACACGGGCGCCTCCATCCGGTCCTGGATCGAAGAACCAGCCACAAGTCGTTGCGCCAGGCAAACCGGCTGGGACGTTAGATCGAACTATTTCTCTTGTTATCTATGAGTTAGAGTCGACAGTCTCCATCCGTTGCGTCACCGGCATCGGGGCGCTAGAATTAATGGAAGGTAAGGGGTGTGGGATCAGAGTGGGGGCTGCCCCGGGTTTGGGGCCGTCTTCCAGTGAACATGGACTGAAGATCGTCGCGAACGGGCTGGTTGCGCGCCTGTGAATTGATCGACGCCGGAGCCGGGATCGAGCATGAAGGCGGACCAATCACGGCATACGTATCGGATGGGCATCGTGGGCAATTGCACTTACATTGCCTACGTCGACGATCACGCTGCGGTCAGGTGGCTTTGCATGCCACGATTCGACAGCAGTTTCGTGTTCGGATCGCTGCTGGACATACGGAGGGGCGGAGAGTTCTCGATAAGGCCCGTGGCAGATGCCTCCTCCACCCAGTACTACGTGGAGAACACCAATATCCTGTGCACTGAATTCCGGGCGTCGGATGGACAACTGCGGGTGACGGACTTCGCACCCCGGTTCTACCAGTATGACCGGTACTTCAGACCCCTCATGCTGGTGCGCAAGATCGAGCCGCTCCAGGGCCATCCCCGGATCAGGGTCACGTGCATGCCCGTTGGCGACTACGGCAATACTGCACCGGAGGTCACATTCGGGAGCAACCACATCCGTTACCTGAATCTTGGCCATCACGCGCGTCTCACGACGGACATCCCGCTGCTCTACATCATGGATAGCAGGGCGTTCGTGCTGAATGCCCCTGTGTACCTTGTCTTCTCCTACGGGCCACCGTTGGAGGCCCCTCTGGCAGCCACAGCGGAAGAATTCCTGGATAAGACCCTCAAATACTGGCTCCAGTGGATTAAGACAACGTCGATCGCCCCGATCTTCCAGGAGTCGATCATACGGTCTGCTCTGGCACTCAAGCTCCACCAGTTCGAGGACACCGGCGCCATCATCGCTTCCGGCACAACGAGCCTCCCCGAATTTCCGCAGTCCGGCCGCACATGGGATTACCGTTATTGCTGGCTGCGGGATGCGCACTACACCCTGACTGCATTCAACAACATAGGGCACTTCGAGGAGCTGGAGAAGTATTTTGACTATGTCCAAAATCTGATGTTCGGCCAGCGGCTTACGATTCAACCGCTTTACACGATCACGGGCGACCCGGTCCCGCGGGAGAAGGAGTTGTTGCTTGCCGGCTATCAGGACAATCAGCCCGTTCGCATCGGTAATGACGCCGCTATCCAGACTCAGCATGATGTGTACGGCCAGGTCCTGATCAGCCTGCTCCCTCTGTATATAGATCGACGGTTGCACTACACGGACGGCCGGAGCACCCTGGGCCTGATCCGCGGGCTCCTGGACAGAATGGATCAGGTCTTTGACGAGCCGGACGCGGGCATCTGGGAATTTCGCAACCGGCTTCAGCATCACTGCTACACGTACCTGTGCCACTGGGCCGGCAGCCGCGCCGCCTGCAAGATTGCGGAAGCCCTTGCAGATGAACCCCTCAGGGCCGATGCCGCGGCGCTGGCAAACCGAAGCCAGGAGAGAATCGAAGCGTGCTACGACCCTCGCCGCGAAGTATACACTCAAGCCATAGGCGTGGATCACCTGGATGCCAGTGCGCTCCAACTTATCTCGCTGAACTACCTGGATCCCAAGTCACCACGGGCCGGAAAGCATCTTGCGGCCCTGGAGCGGGAGTTAAAGGCAGGCCGTGGGCTGTTTTTCCGTTATCTTCATGCCGATGATTTCGGCAAGCCGGGCGCCACGTTCCTTGGTACCGCATTCTGGTATGTCGAGGCCCTGGCGTGCGTGGGCCGGGTCGACGAGGCGTTGGCAGCCGTTGAGAGTCTGCTCCAATACACTAATCACCTTGGCCTATTCAGTGAGGACGTGGACCTGCAGGGTAGCCAGTGGGGCAATTTCCCGCAGACCTACAGTCACGTGGGTCTGATGAACGCGGTTTATCGAATCGAGAGGAGATTGGATCGGCCGATCTTTCTCTGAGATCAGGGGCATCGGCATGCAGGAGACCTGCAGCCTTGGCCCAGGCGGGTGCAGATGGAGAAGACCTTTTCTCGCCATTACGACCGTCTGGTCCTGGTTTCTTACCGCCTGCCCTTCCGAGTGCTGAGAAACAGGCTGGTGCAGAATTCCGGCGGTCTCGTATCGGCAGTTCTGGCGCTGGCACAAAAGGGTGAAACGGATAAGGCAACAAGGCTGGGCAACGAGGTCGTCTGGATAGGCAAGAGCGATGATACGCGGGAGGAGTTGGCAAAGGCGCAAGGCCTGGCTGGCCCCTTTAATCTCGTGCCCGTCCACATCGAGGACAAGCTGGATGAGAAATTCTACGGCGGCTTCTGCAATGACATGATCTGGCCGCTGTTCCACTACTTCTCGTCGCTGGCCAATTTCGACTCGTCCTATTTTGAAGCGTATAAGAAAGCACACGAGGCGTTCGTCGAACAGGTATCGACGGCGATCCGACCGACTGACCTGGTCTGGGTTCACGACTATCACTTGATGTTGCTGCCTGGCATGATCCGCCGCCAGTTCCCCGACGCACAGATTGGATTCTTCCTGCACATCCCTTTTCCCTCCTTCGAGATCCTCCGCCTGATGCCCCGTCCGTGGCGGCAGGCGATTCTCCGGGGGCTTTTGGGGGCCGATGTGGTCGGCTTCCACACCTTTGACTACACGCAGTATTTCCTCCGGGCCGTCAGCCGGACCTTGGGGATCGAGACCACCGCCAATTCGGTTACGCTGGGCGACCGGCTTGTCACAGCCGAGACTTTTCCGCTTGGCATAGACTACGGCCGGTTCAATGAGGCGGCTCGCAGTGGCCCTGTCGACAGAGAGAGGCAGAAACTCCGGCGCATCCTCGGTGGCAAGAAGCTGATCTTCTCGGTGGACCGCCTGGATTACTCCAAGGGACTGCAACACCGCCTCTCGGCATTCGAGTACTTCCTGGAGAAATATCCGCAATGGCGGGAAAAGATAGTTTTCGACATGGTGGTTGTTCCTTCCCGGGACACGATCGCACGCTACCGGGAGATGAAGAAGGAAATAGAGGCGGACGCAGGAAGGATCAACGGGAAATACGGGTCCCTGAGCTGGCGCCCCCTGGTTTACGAGTATCGGTCACTTCCCTTCGCGGAGATGGTGGCCCGGTATAGTCTCAGCGATGTCGGTCTGATCACGCCTCTGCGGGACGGGATGAACCTCGTAGCCAAGGAGTACCTCGCCTGCCAGGAGGACGGCCCGGGAGTGCTGATCCTGAGCGAAATGGCCGGCGCGGCCGCGGAGCTGAGCGAAGCCATCTTGATTAATCCGACGGACAAAGAGGAGGTGGCCGCAGCCATTGCACAGGCGTTGGCGATGTCGGAGTACGAGCGCCGGGCCGTGCTCGGACGCATGCAGAACCGGCTGAGAGCCTACAGTGTCTTCTCCTGGGCGAGGGATTTCTTCGACGTGATGGGCCGGACCAGGGAGGAGCAGCGAGCTCGTAAGATCCGGCTCCTCAGCCCGACGGTGGAGGACCGCATAGCAGGACAGTACCGCGAATCGTCCTGCAGGATGATCATGCTCGATTACGATGGCACGCTGGTCCCATTCTCCAGGTATCCGGAGGGTGCCGTGCCGGGTGAGGACGTTGTAGCCATGCTGAAGCAGTTGAGCACGGATGCCAGGAACACGGTCGTGATAATCAGCGGGCGGGAACGGAATTCGCTGGACAAGTGGTTTGGGGATCAGCGGGTAGTCCTGGTTGCCGAGCATGGAGCCTTCATTCGCATACCACCCGGGGAATGGAGTGGTGAGGTCGATGCAGACCCAAGCTGGAAGCAGAAAGTGCTGCCGATACTCCAGCGGTATGCCGAGCGATGTACAGGTGCCTTCATAGACGAAAAGACCCTCTCGCTGGTCTGGCACTATCGCAACGCAGACCCGGCGATCGCGCTGCTGCGGTCACAGGAACTCAAGGACGAACTGCGGGAAATCGTCTCCCATGACGGCAGACTCCAGGTCATGGAAGGGAGTAAGATCATCGAGGTCAAGAGGTCCGGTTACGACAAGGGTTCGGTAGCGGCAAAACTGCTCGGCATGGCCACCTACGACTTCATCCTCGCCCTGGGAGACGACCGGACCGACGAAGACCTGTTCAAGGTGCTTCCAGAGGACGCCGTCACGATTAAGGTCGGCCTGAGCGCGTCCCTGGCCAGGTACAATCTCAGGACCCAGCAGGATGTTTCCCGGCTTATCGAGCGGCTCCTCCAGGATGGGGACTGACGACTCCATCGCTGCCTAGCCCGGATAATTATGAAGCATCCAGGAGAAGGGGATTTGGGACACGGATGAACGCGGATGAACGCCGATCGAAAATGGTGATTCGACCAGCGCGCAGCGCTGGCACCTTCGGTGCGGCAAAAGCTCGGCCAGCGTTTCCCCGTGTCCACAAATGCTTCCTTCCCGCTGATTCATGAATAATCCCCGCTAGGGCCTGGCGTCGTCAGCCCCCCGGCGCCAGTAGAAGTAGGCGGGGAGCCCGGCGGCGACGACCAGGAGCCCCCAGAATGAATTCCTGAAATCGTTGACTACGGTGTTCAGCACGATGGCTCCCGCGATCAGGCAGAACAGGATGGGCACCACGGGATATCCCCAGGTTTTGTACGGGCGTTCGACATCAGGCTGCTTGTGCCGCAGGACGATCACGGCCGCAGCCCCCAGGGCGTAGAAGATCCAGGCAACGAAGATCACGTAGCTGAAGAGCCTTTCGAAACTCCCCACCATCGTCAGAAAACTCGCCCAGATTCCGTTCAAGACAATGGAGACGGTCGGCACGCGATACCGCGGGTGGATGTAAGCGACTCCGCGGAAAAACAGCTTCTCGCGCGCCATGGCATAGAAGACCCGGGGACCGCCCAGGACGTTGCTGTTCATGGCGCCGCTGATAGAAATCAGGATCGCCAGCGCCACCATCGTGCCTCCGGCCGTCCCCAGCGTGAGTTCCAGGGAGTCGCTGGCAACCCGCGAGGAACCCGTCAGGACCCGAAACGGCAGGACGTACATGTAAGCGAGGTTGACGATCAGGTACAGGACCATCACCGAGAAAGTACCCAGCAGCAACCCGACCGTGAGATTCCTCCTGGGATTCTTCACTTCACCGGCGGCGAAGGTAAGCAGATACCAGCCCTCATAGGCCCAAAGCACTGCAACCATGGCAATCCCGAGTGCACTCCAGGGCGTCGATGAGAATGTGCCGGGAGAGGCGGTGATGTTTTGAATATTCCCCTTTCCGGACAGAAACAGCACCACCGCGATGCCTATCAGGGACCCGACCTTTATAACGCCCAGCAGGTTCTGAACCAGCGCTCCCGATCGGACGCCCAGGCAGTTGATCAGGGACAGAACCAGGATCACGGCTACTGCGCAGGCCTTCGAGGCGAGCGGGGACATTGGCACGAGATAGCTCAGGTAAATCGCAAATGCCGATGCCAGCGTGGCGATCGAGCCGGCTACCATGACGAAGAAAACGCACCAGCCGAAAAGAAACGCCGTGGCCCGCCCGTATGCTTCCCTGAGGAACACATAGATGCCGCCCGCGCGGGGATAGGCAGCCCCAAGTTCCGCATAGGAAAGGGCGCCGCAGAATGTGAGGACACCTCCCAGAATCCACACGAAGAAGACCGCGGCAGCGCTCTGCGTGGCGCGCGCAATGCCGCCGGGAGTCAGAAAGATCCCCGATCCGATAATCGCGCCCAGCACCAGGAGGACGCAATCGACCAGACCCAGTTCCCTGACAAGCTCCGCTCTCGGTGCTCCCGGTACCGTCGCTGGCTTGGGGCTACCGCTCACGATTCCACATCCCTCTGTCTACCCGACATGAGGCGATGCTTGTACCAGTTACCGGCTGGATTGTATAGAGCCTTTGTCGGCCTTGACGGGCAGATGAGTGCGGGCGGGATTGCTCAGGCGGCCTGGACCAGAAGCCAGTCAGAAGATCGCCTTGCATCCGGCGACGGTTCCGGGACTTTGCGGAGAAGAAATGCAGGGATCGACTGACCCTCGAAAAGGCCCTGTTTTGGAACGCAGGGCGAACGCGCCCTCATTCCGGACCCGGGACACACCTCCGCCTCTCCCGGACCGTAGGCGTTTCCTGGCGCGGCGGGCAATCATGACGCAAATTACTCCCAAGAACAGCGGGTTCATCGGCCTTCCTCTCGTGCCATCCCCGGTCTGCACCTTTCATGCCGCCGGCCGGTCAATCCGTTCGGTGGCGGGATGGGAAAGCAGGCACCCGACACCTCCGACGGCCTTCATCCCATCATCGTGTTCCAGGATCCTGATGGGACGGCTTTGCTGTTCCGCGAGGCGGACCAGTTCCTCTTTCAGATTCAGCTCGCAGAGTACCCTCGCTCTGCAGGAGGCACACTCAGGAGGCATCTGCTGCGCAATCTGGACTTCTCCACAGGCCCGGCAGAACCAACCCGGATCAGGCGCGTATAATCTCGATACGAGCAGAGCGCTGGCCCTCCCCTCTTTCAGAGCCTTGAGGCTGGCCAGAGTCCCTCCTGCCGCGAGGCCGCTGGTGCCCATTTCCTTGTGAAGCGTTTCCAGCAACGCCAGGGATTCAATTTCATCGACCCGGCAAGTCTCTGTGCCGGAGGATCTGACCATGCGGCTGGAACAGTTATGCCTTAGCTCTACCAGATGGTATATGTGAGGCCTGGCACTCACGGCCACCCGCGTCGGCAGGACCACTCCGAATTGCAGCGGAAGGAAGAAGGCGCTGTCCCCGCCACGCGAGAAGAGCGCAGCGCCCGTGGATTCGGGGCGAATGCCGGTCCCGACGAAGACCTCGATTCGCCCCAGCGCCTCCCAAAAAGGAACGCGCAGGCGTCGATCGAGCCCGTTCTTCAGCGAGCGGACCCTCTCGTTCAGGGCTTCTCGATACCCGGTCCTGAGATCGAGATAGCAACTCACGACCGGCTCGGCCGCCTCCTCGAGGTTCGCAAGTGTAAGAATGTGGCGCTGCAACTCGGTTGGTTGCACCGTATCCCCTCTCCGGCATGGATGTCCTGCCTTACGGGCGGGAATCGCTTTCCGCACCCGGCCCACGGACAATAAATAGCACTCGATACAATATAAGAAAATTAGAAAGTTTCCAATTGACTATTAGTATTTTTAGAATTACTATCTGAACATGGAATGGCTCAATTATCACCATCTGCTCTATTTCTGGACGGTGGCAAGAACCGGCAGCATCACTCGGGCTTCCAGGGAGCTGCTGCTGGCGCCGCCGACGATCAGCGCCCAGATCAGCAGGCTCGAAAAGGACCTCGGCGAGAAGCTGTTTGATCGCGTCGGACGCCGCCTGGTCCTGACCGAAATGGGCAGGATCGTGTTCCGCTACGCTGGCGAAATCTTCTCCCTGGGCAGGGAACTCACGGACACTCTCAAAGGGCGACCGACAGGGCACCCGCTGAAGCTGGTGATCGGAATCGCCGACATCTTCCCCAAGGGAATCGCATACCGCCTCATAGAACCTGCCCTGCACCTGGAGCGGCCTGTGCGAGTGATCTGCCGGGAGGATCCGACTGACCGGCTGCTCGCCCTGCTGGCTCTCCACGAGCTGGACCTCATCCTGACCGACGCACCTCTCGCACCGGGCATCAAGGTCAGGGCATACAGCCACCTGCTGGGCGAATCCGGTGTGACCTTCGTAGCCACCCCGAAGCTGGCCAAAATCTACTCGAAGGGGTTCCCGCGATCCCTTGATGGTGCTCCCATGCTGCTCCCGACCGACAACACCGCTCTGCGTCAGGAACTGGAGCGCTGGTTCGAATCCCACGACGTGCACCCGGAAGTGGTCGGAGAATTCGAGGACGACGCCCTGTTGACAGAATTCGGGATAACGGGACGCGGGATCTTCCCTTCCCTGTCCGTGCTGCACAGGTATCGGCGGCACAGCAAGGCTCTGCACCGCGTGGGTGCCACCGACGAAGCACGGGCGCGGATCTACGCCGTATCGATCGAACGAAAGCTCAAACACCCGGCCGTGGTGGCAATCTGCGAGAGCGCGCGCGGAAAACTGTTCGCCGGGCCCGAATGGGATTCAGCGGAAGAGTTCCAGGAAACGACTGCGGTACCTGCGTCCGAGCGGAAGGCGATGGCCGTCGGTAAGGATTAGGACGTAGTCCCCGTGAGCCCCGGCATCTGGATATCCAGAAAGAGGAGATCGGGTTGCTCCGCTTCAATCCGCTGCACGGCTTCAAGACCGTCCCCGGCTTCGCCGACAACTTCGAAGCGGAGATCGCCGTGGAAAAGGGCACGTATCTTGCGACGGGCCGGCGGTTCATCATCCACAATGAGAGCACCGATCTTCATGTCGACGACGCAACGCCCCCTGGCTCAATTGCGACGGGGAGCTGTCCCCGGCCGGGCGCAGAGAGCGGCAATTCAACCGTGACCAGAAGACCATGCGGAGCAAGATTCTCGAGCGTCAGCCGCGGGCTAATCAGGATCGTGGCACATGCAGGGACTTGACTCTATAATCATCCGGTTGCGTGAAAAACGGTGATTTGTTCGAGGGAAAAGTCTTGCGAGCTGAAAATGGTCTGAAGAAGTTTTTGTCGTTGGTGTCCTTCTCCGTCCTCATCACCCTGTTTGTCGCAGCCTCGCCTGGGCCGGCTTGCCGGCCGCCGGGCGAGACTGTGGATCACGCAACCCGGCCTGCACCATCTCCGCCGACGGGGCAAGGTGCACGGTCAGTCGACCTGCGCCGTTGCAGGCTGGACGGCTACTACTTTTCTCGTGACGGCAAGAGGTTCTTCCCTGTCGGGGCTCACTGGGTTCCCGCCAAGACCGGGCTCCAGTGGCCGCTCTCGTGGGAACCCAAGGACATCGAGGCCGATTTCGCGAAAATGCAGGATCTCGGGTTCAATACTGTCAGGCTCGATCTTTTCTGGGCCTGGTTCGAGCCACGCCCCGGAGACTACAATCCGGAGGCATTCAAGCAGCTTGACTACCTTGTCTCACTCGCCCGTCGCTACGGGATCTACCTCCACCCGACCCTCTTCATCGGTGGTGAGGTCGGCGAGGCCTACTGGGATGTCCCCTGGAGGCACGGACGCCACCCGCATTCAGACCCGGAGATGCTTCGCCTTCAAACCAACCACGCGGCCGAGCTCGCGCGCCGCTACCGGAATGAGGACGCGATCATTGCCTGGGATTTGACTGACGAACCGCCCTACTGGATAGTCGCCGGCAGCACAACGGATGCGATGGCCGTTAACTGGACCCGTCTGATCAGCGGGGCCATGCGCCGGTTTGACCCGCAGCATCTGATCGTCGCGGGAACCAGCATGGAGGATGTCGGACACGGGCCGTTCCGTCCTGACATAATCCGCGACGAGGTGGATTTCTTCAGCGTTCATCCGTATACCATCTACGCTCAGAACCTTTTCCCCGATCCCATGGTGTCGGAGCGAGGCACGTACGGCGCCGCCTTCCAGACCGCTCTGTCGGCCGGCGCGGGGCGCCCCGCGATGATCCAGGAGCTGGGGGCATCGTCGGCGCAGTACGCACCCGAGCGGATCGCCATCTTTGACCGAGTCAGCGTGTACTCGGGCCTGGCCGCCGGGGCAAACGGGTTTCTCCTCTGGTGCTTCACGGATGCGGCCCCGGAGCAGTTCAACCGGGATCCCTACCTGCGCGCTCCCCACGAAACGCAATTCGGGCTGACGACGTGGGATCGCAAGGACAGGCCCCGGGGCGTTGAATTCAGAGAGTTCACCCAGGTCGTGAGCCGGATGGATCTCACCGGCGTGGAGCCTGCGGCCCCCGAAGCGGGCATCATCGTCCCGGATGAGTGGGCGAAGCCGCACGGCGACTTCTCGAAGTCCGGGCTGTACGGACCCGCCGTTATCCCGTACGTCTCAACTCAGGACGGCGGCGCCGTTTCCGGCGAGTCCGCGCCGGACACGAGCGAACAGAACCTGCGACTTACCGGGGCCTGGCTTTCCAGTTTCATCATCTCGCGGCGTGCGGGTCTCAAGGCCGATTTCCCCCGGGAGTACGATGACTGGCATACCCGCCCGATGCTCCTGCTTCCCTCCCCATTGACAAGCACCGAGAATAACCTCGTCCACGTACACACGAACTTCTGGGAAAAGGCGCGGAGTTACGTCCTGAAGGGCGGAGCGCTTTATGCTTCTGTGAGTGCCGATGCCGCCATCCCCGAGATGGAAGGCTTGTTTGGCGCGCGCCTGGTTGACCACGTGCCCGTAACCGAGGTGACAGTGCGCTTTGTGGAGCCGTTCGGGGACCTGAAACCCGGAGATACCGTCAAGTACACTGCGCCTTCCGGAGAATCCCGGCATTGGGCAGCCTTGCTCGAACCGCGCGGCGGGAAGGTCGTTGCAGTCGACCAGGACGGGCGGCCCGCTCTCGTGACGAACACCGCGGGCTCAGGCAAGACGCTGCTCTGCGCCTATCCGGTGGAGAGTTATCTCGCCGGAAAGCCGTCCGCTTTTGAGAGCGGCGAGGAAACTCATAGGATCTATCGTGCTTTTCGTGACTGGGCCGGCGTACGTCCACTCTTCCAGTCCGATCAGCCTTCCGTAGAGGTGGTGGCTCTCAAAGGAACCGGCCGCGGATTCGCGGTCGCAGTCAACCACGGCCCCCTGCTCAAGCAGACTCGCATTGCGACAACCCTGCCTGTGAAATCGGCGACAAAGCTCACGTCGCGGGATTCGCAGCCGCTCGAATTGAAGGGACAAGGCTGGGTGATGGAACTCCAACCCTACGCGGCGGCAATCGTGGAGTGGAGAGAGTGATCGGGGCGGTAGACATCGGCGGTACCAAGATCGCGGCGGGTATGGTGGATGAACGCGGCGGCATACTCTGCCACGTCGAATCACCCACCGACCCGGAACGCGGGTTCGAGGATGCACTGAGTCGGATTTCCGCCATGCTGCGCGAGGTGTCCCGCCGCGCTCGAGCCCCTATTTCCGGCATCGGGATCGGATGCACCGGCCCGATCGATCCCTTTACCGGAGTCGTCGGCAAGGTCGATTTCCTTCCCGGGTGGGAGGGCGGGAACCTGGCGGACGGTCTCGGGAGAGAGTTCAAAGTACCGGTCGCTCTCGAAAATGACGCCGACGCGGCGGCTCTGGGTGAAGCAGGATGGGGATCCGGCCGCGGCAAGCATAACTTCATCTACGTCACGATCAGCACCGGCATTGGCGGAGGCATTATCCTGGATGGAAAGCTGTACCGGGGAGTAGACGGCGCTCACCCTGAGATCGGGCACCACGTTATCGATATGACCGGGCCGCTTTGTTTCTGCGGCGCCCACGGTTGCTGGGAACGCCTGGCGAGCGGACCCGCGATGGTGGACTGGCTGGGGAGTCAACTTCCCGCCCGGCAGGGGTCTTCTGACCCTGCGGATGCGAGGACTATCTGCGAGCGGGCTGTGCGTGGTGACGAGTTGTGCAGGAAGGCGGTCGAACGCGAAGCGCTCTACCTGGGGCTGGGTCTTGCCAATCTCATCACCATGTTTACCCCGGATGCCATTGCCCTGGGGGGCGGGGTCATGAAAAGCGCTCATCTTTTCCTCGACCGCGCCCGGGAGGTAATCCGGCAGACCTGCGGGCTCGTGCCGTTCGAAAAGACAGAGCTTCTCCTGGCCTCGCTGGGGCCGGACACGGCTCTCGCCGGCGCTGCCCGGGCCTGGTTCCATCGCTTCGGCAGGGGACGGGAGTCAAGTTGAGTGATGCCTGCGGCAATATCCCCCGGAGTCAGGATCGGAATCGGATTCGATATCCGTCCCGGTATCGACCCGGAGCCATCATCCATCCTGAGGTGTTCCTCCATTCATGGTTTCGAATCCCAATAGCGACGGCGACGCCGATACCGACTCCAACACCGAGCTCTGACCAATGGACAGGAACCGAATATGTCATCTGATTACAGGATCGTCGAAGGAGCGTACCTGCGCGACATTATCGCTCAACCACGGGCGATCAGCGACACCGTAGACGCGCTGGAGGAAGGCGGCTCACTAAAGAGCCTCTGTGAGCGATTTGCCGGAGGCGAGTTCGGCCGCGTCGTACTCACGGGAATGGGGTCCTCCTTTCATGCTTTTCATCCCTTGTACCTGGAATTGATCGGCGCCGGTCACACGCCGATCATGGCGGAGACCTCCGAACTCATCTACTACATGCCCGGTCTTTTTGATCGCAGCACGCTGCTTATTGCCGTTTCCCAGTCCGGCAGAAGCGTCGAGATTCTGAGGCTGCTGGAGATGAATCAGAGGCGCGCCTCGATTATCGGCATCACCAACACCCCCGGAACCCCGCTGGCGGAAGGAGCCGACGCCGTGCTTCTGACGAGGGCTGGAGACGAGTTCTCCGTCTCCTGCAAGACATACCTCGCAAGCCTGGTCGCACTGGCCTGGCTCAGCTCGCTCCTCTGCAGAAAGGATCTGCAGAATATCAGGAGTGAACTCGAACAGGCGGTGCCCGCTGTTGGCCAATACCTGCAATGCTGGAGGAGCCATGTCCGGGACATGGCCCCGCTGCTCGCGGGTGTCCGCGACCTCTTCCTCGTGGGGCGCGGCGCTTCTCTGGCAGCCGCGGGCACCGGGGGCCTGATCATCAAGGAATCCACGCACTTCCATTCCGAAGGGATGAGCGGCGCCGCCTTCCGGCATGGCCCGATGGAAATGTTGAATCCGGACGCCTTTGTGCTCGTTTTCGAGGGAGACGTCGGAGTCAGGCATCTGAACTCCCGCCTGGTACAGGATGTGAGAGCGAAGGGCGGCAGGGCTGAGCTCGTCGGGAGGGATGCGCCTCAGGAAGCTTTCCGGCTTCCTCCGGTGCCGCAGGGCATGTGGCCATTGCTGGAAATCCTGCCCGTCGAAATGATCACGCTGGCCCTGGCGGCCTTGACAGGACGCGAAGCCGGCAGATTTGAGATCGGCAGCAAGGTGACCACAGCCGAATGACGTCCGATACAGACACCTGGTTTCAGGAGATGGCCAGCGTCAGGGGCGGAGCGAGAAAGCAGGCAGGGCATGAAAAGAAACCATTTTCTTGTCGCACTCGTCTTCTTGATCTTTTTCGTGATCTCTCTCCTCACCAACATTCTCGGTCCGATCGTCCCGGACATCATCGATGCTTTTCACCTTACGCTGACTGCGGCTGCACTCCTGCCGTTCTCCTTCTTCCTGGCTTACGGCGTCATGTCCATACCGACGGGAATGCTGGTCGAAGCGTACCGGGAGAAGAAGGTGATCCTGATTGCGTTCCTGATGGCATTCCTGGGCTCGCTGACTTTCGCCCTCACACCGCATTACGGCATGGCCATCTGCTCGCTCTTCCTGATAGGCGTGGGTATGGCCGCGCTCCAGGTGGCCATCAATCCCCTGCTGAGAGTCACCGGGGGTGAAGAGCACTTCGCATTCAACTCGGCAACCGCCCAGCTGATTTTCGGGGTGGCTTCTTTCCTGAGCCCGCGTATTTACTCGTACCTGGTGAGCAGCATGGGAGGCGACCCGGCGGTCCGCAATCCGCTGATAGGTTCGCTCTCGCGACTGGTGCCTGCCGGCATGCCCTGGGTATCGCTCTATTGGATCTTCGCGGCGGTGACCTTCCTCATGGTCGTCGTCATCGTCGTTTCCCGGTTTCCGGTGGTGCAGCGCACGACCGAGGAACAGGCCGGGACCTGGGATAGTCACCGCAAGTTGCTGAGCAAGCCGATCGTTTACCTGTACTTCTTCAGCGTTTTTACATACGTCGGATGCGAGCAGGGAACATCCAACTGGATCTCGGAATTCCTCTCGAGGTACCACCACTACGATCCCCACACTGCCGGGGCTGATGCCGTCTCGTGGTTCTGGGGCCTGCTCACCGCAGGGTGCTTTCTGGGAATGCTGCTGCTGAAGATCTTCGACAGCCGGAAGGTCCTGATCGCATTTTCATGTGCCGCTCTCGTGTGCCTCACAGCCGCACTCTTCGGGTCTGCGCCCGTCTCCCGCGTCGCCTTTCCTCTCATGGGGCTGGCCGCATCCGTCATGTGGCCGATCATCATCTCGCTGGCGCTGAACTCGATCGATGAACTGCACGGTTCATTTTCCGGAATCCTGTGTACAGCCATAGTCGGAGGTGCGATCGTGCCGTTGATCATCGGCCGCCTGGGGGACTGGTTCGGCCTGCGCACGGGCATGACGTTTCTCTACCTGACGTTCGGCTGGGTTCTGAGCGTGGGCTTCTGGGCAAAGCCGATCATCAAGAACAAGACCATCGGCTGAACACCCGGCCGCACTCGCCTCGGATTACCCCCGGTCAGGCCCGGTGCTACCTGCTTGCCGTGGGGTAGAGCGGCCAGAAGACCGGCAGGAGCAGCAGCAGAATGACCACCAGCGCCAGCGTGAGCAGAGAGCCGGTCTTGATGAAGTCTCTGAAGCGATACTTGCCGGGGCTATAGACGAGGATGCAGGAAGGCTCAAACGGCGTGATCAGCGAAATGGAGGCCGCCAGCATGATGGCGATGGCGAATGTGCGTTCGTTGGCTCCAAGGCGGTGCGCCGAGTTCAACGCGACCGGCAGGACCACCAGGGCCGCCGCAGCATTGGACATTGGTTGCGTAAGGATGATAGTCAGGAGGCAGAAGCCCGCAACAACAGTCATGATGCCGAATGGCTCAAGGAGGCCGACAATATGGCCGGCAAGAAAACCGGCCGTACCGGTTTTTTCCATCGCTGTCCCGAAGCCGGTCATACCCCCGATCAGGATCAGCAGTCTCCAGTCAATGAATTGGTAGGCTTCTTCCACCGTTATGCAGCGCATCAGAATCGCCAGCACAGCGGCGGTCAGGAACGATACCGAGAGCGGCATCCACCCAAGCCCACCGAGAAGAATCGCAGACCCGAAAACGATCGAGGCATAGATCCCCCTATTCTGGCGGTCCTCCGGGGGAGTGAGCTCTTCGAGGACGGTCAGGTCGGGGTTTCTTCGGAGGTTCTGCAGTCTCTCGGACTGCCCGTGAAGCAGCAGAACGTCCCCCACTCGGAGACGTATGCGGCCGATCTTGTCGCAGAGTGACTGCCCGTGGCGGTAGATCGCCAATGCCGTCAGTCCATAGCGCAGTCGGAAATTCACTTCCTTCAGAGTGCGGTCGACCAGGTTGGATTGCGGCATCACGAGTGCCTCGGCAATTCTGCTGTCCTCGGATTGAAGGTCGGAATCCTGCAGGTTCAACAAGGCTCTGATCTCAACACCCGCCATATGCTTGACCTTCATCAGGTCTTCGACCCTGCCCTCGACGAGCAGGATATCCTCGGGCTCAATCGCAGTCCTCGGATCAGGCAGAAGTTTCCGCTTGCCTCTCAAAACCTGCAGGATCCGGAAATCCAACCTGGCGAGTTCCGATTCGAAGATAGTCTGGCCCAGAAGGGAGGAGCCCGACAGCACCGCGATCTCGCTCAGGTACCTGCGCATACCGTAGTCTTCGGTCTGACTCTCGCCCTTGTGATCGGGCAGCAACCGCTGGCCAAAAACCACCATGTAGGAAATCCCGACCGCCAGCAAAACAAGCCCCACAGGCGTAATCTCAAATAGTCTGATCGGTTCTATCCCGGACTTGGCGAGGTATCCGCTGACTGCCACGTTAGTCGATGTCCCGATCAGCGTGCAGGTCCCACCCAGGATCGACGCAAAGGCCATCGGCATCAGCAATTTCGAGGGGCTGATCTTGGTCTTCCGTGACAACCCCATCACCGGCGGCAGGAAAACTGCCGTGGCCGTCGTATTGTTCATAAATGATGAAACGCCGCCCACGATTACCATTAAGGCAAGTGTGAGGCGAGACCGGGTGCCGCCCGCGATCCTGTAAATGTACGAACCTATCGCATCGACTACCCCGGTCTTTTGCAGGGCGCCGCTGAGCACGAAAATTGACGCCAGCATGATAATGATCTCGTTGCTGAAGCCGGCGAAAGACTCGGAAGGAGTCAAGATCCCAGACACGACAAGCACGATCAGCAACAGCATCGTTATTATGTCGACGGAGGCAAATTCCATCGCAAACAACGTCAGGGCGACTGTGAGCAATCCGAGTATGAGCGCAATCTGCATGGTTGAATCATACCTGTTTGAACCAATTGTCCCCCAGCATACATCTCCCCTGCCGATTGCACTGTGCAAAAGGACGGATTCTCAGCACAATGACTGACGTTCGATTCCGGCCGCCCGGAACAGGCCGTGTGTTGATTTCGCTGGAACAATGCATGGCGACATCGCACCATTTCCCTGGAGGTCGTACCGATGACTACCATCCGACTCACGGTGAACGGCAAACTGCGCAGCGTGGACACCGAATCCGAACGCCCCCTTCTGGACGTGCTGCGCGAGGACCTGGGATTGACGGGGACAAAGTACGGATGCGGCGAAGGACAGTGCCGCGCATGCACGGTGCTCATGGACGGCAAGCCGATCGCGTCCTGTGTGATACCGGCTCGCATGGCGCAGGGAAAGAAAATCACCACGATCGAAGGCCTCGCCGACGGGGGGAAACTCCACCCTGTGCAGCAGGCATTTCTCGAGGAAGACGCGATGCAGTGCGGCTACTGCACCCCGGGAATGATAATGAGAACCGTCGGCCTCCTGGAAAGTAATCCCAAACCAACTGAAGATCAGATCATCGAAGGGTTGAACGGCAACCTGTGTCGCTGTTCCGGATATGTCCGCGTCATCGCGGCGGTGAAGCGTGCGGCCTTAGCCGGGCAGAATAAGTCTGGGGAGGCCGGCCATGCCAAGTGACCCTGAAATACTCATCCCGGAACGTTATGAACCGCACGAAACTACCGCCTGCCGCTCTCCTCTGAGCCGCAGGGAGTTCCTGGAGATTGCCGGCACAGGCCTCTTGATTGCTGTCGCTGCACCGCCTGCCGAAGGCCAGGGAGTCACGGCCGAGGGTGCGTTGGGGGCGCGGCTGCACATCAACCAAGACGGTTTCGTCACCCTCCTCACCGGCAAAGTGGAAGAAGGGCAGGGGCCGCGGACGGAGCTGGCGATGGCTGCAGCCGAAGAGCTGCGCCTGCCGCTGGAACGCGTGAAGGTCGTGATGGCCGACACGGAACTGGGGCCGGACGATGGCATAACCGCCGGCAGCCGTACGACACCTGGAACGGTGCCTGCGGTGCGGAAAGCTGCAGCAGCAGCACGAGAACTTCTCATTCTGGTTTCCAGCCGCCAGCTGAACGTGGCACGCAGCTCTCTTGAAGTGCGGGACGGAACCGTGACTGTGGAAGGCAGGAGTTACGGCTACGCCGACCTTGCGAAGTCACCCGAACTGGCCGCCGCATACCGGGAGGCTCTGCCGTCCGACGCCACCCTCACACCCTCGAAGGACTGGAAGGTGCTGGGCGCGCCGTGCGCCCGCCTGGGCGGACGCGACATCGTCACCGGGGCACACAAGTACCCGTCCGACATCGTGCGTCCGGGGATGCTCTACGGAACGGTACTACGCGCGCCCTCCTATGGGGCGAAGCTGTCAAGGCTGGATCTGCCATCGGCAGAGCGAATGCAGGGTGTGCACGCCATTCGGGATGGGGATTTCGTCGGATTTGTCGCAAAGACGGCATTCGCAGCGCGCAAAGCCGTGCAGTCCGTCGCGGCAACTGTGCAGTGGGAGACTACTGAGCAACCTCCCAGCGACGTCCTCTTTAAATACTTGAAGGAACATGCGCGGGAAGATGCGCAGCGCCCCCGTGGCTCCGCCAGGGGTTCGGTCGGGGAGGGACTTGGGCAGGCAACGCGCAGGTTGAAAGCGTCGTATACGGTGGCCTATGTCCAGCACGCGCCGATGGAGCCCCGCGCCGCAGTGGCTGAGTGGAAGGACGACCGGCTGACAGTCTGGGCCGGAACCGACAATCCCTATGGCGTGCGAGAGCAGTTAGCAGAATCGTTCCGCATGAAACAGGACCTCGTGCGCGTGATTGTCCCCGACATGGGCGGGGGGTTCGGGGGAAAGCACACAGGCGAGGCGGCCATCGAGGCCGCGAGACTGGCAAGGGAGGCAGGAAGCCCGGTATCACTGCGCTGGACAAGGTCCGAAGAGTTCATGTGGGCCTACTTCCGCCCGGCGGCGCTGATCGAGATCGAAGCCGGGATGGATACTGCCAATTCAATCATCGCCTGGGACTTCACCAACTACAACTCCGGGGCCGCCGCCCTCGATACCCCCTACCGGATTCCCAACACAAGGGTCCGGTTTTTTGAGAGTCAATCTCCGCTCCGTCAGGGTTCTTATCGTTGCCTGGCGGCAACGGCGAACAACTTCGCCAGGGAAGCCTTTACCGACGAGCTGGCGGAAGCCACAGGCAGGGACCCGCTGGAATTCAGGCTGTCTCACCTCGACAATGCCCGGATCAAGGGCGTACTGTCCGCCGCCGCGCAGCGCTTCGGCTGGACAGAGCGGCGGAAGAAACGCCGGCCGGGTATCGGCATCGGATTGGCTTGCGGCACCGAAAAGAACTCGGTGGTGGCAGCCTGTGTTGAAATCCAGATGGACCAGGCGAGCGGATCTGCGCGCCTCGTCGAGATTGTAGAAGCCTTCGAGTGCGGTGCGATTCTGAACCCATCAAACCTGAGGTCCCAGGTGGAAGGCTGCATCATGATGGGACTCGGCCCGGCTCTTCGGGAGGAAATCAGCTTCAGGGAAGGACGCCTCACGAACGGGACCTTCGCCGGATATCACGTTCCGCGCTTCCGTGACGTGCCAAAACTGGAGGTATTGCTCCTCGACCGGAAGGATGCAGAGCCCACGGGCGCGGGGGAGACGCCCATCATCGTCGTGGCACCTGCAATCGCGAACGCGATCTTCGACGCAACAGGGAAACGGGTGCGGTCCATGCCCCTGCGCGCCACAACTGTTTGATCACCTGCGGCGCCGCGGGGTCCAGAGCGAATCATTCCTGATAGCCTGGCGGGGAGGATCGGGTCATTCCGAAACAGTCATGCACCTGACCGTCCCGTACTTGCTCGCCGATCTGTGTCGGAGCGCCATGAATAGAGGGGCCTGCAGAACCTCCTGCCTGTGGGCGCGGCGGCGAATATCACCAGCTATGTCTTGGCGAGCAAGCTCAGTCCGCGTCCCATTTACGATGCGCTGCTCGTACAGGACGGCATCCACCTCGTCTCGTGTTCGGCGGTCCGCGCAGGTGACTATGCCCCTCGCCCGGCTGCCCAGGCTATCCAATAGAGAGCAAGGCGTCCCGCAAGGGACGCAATGGCCCTCTGCGAGCGCCCGCTCTGTAAGGGCCTCCGGTCTGACCGACCGGATGTGTATCGGTGGTCCCCCCTTGAAAAGGGAGAAACAGGAAAAAGCCGCCGTGGCATAATGAAAGATCACCTCGCAAGGAGATCGTCGATGAAAAAAACAACTGGCTCGTTCCTGCTCGCTTGGGTCGTGGCGATTCTGTTTCTGCCGTCCGCCATTTGCGAGCCGCAATCCTCGAAACGCAACCTCGTGGAGAACCCGGGATTCGAAGCGCTCGATCCGGCTACCCGCCTTCCCCAGGGCTGGATAACCTCGACGCCTCGCCAGGAGATTGCACCCGCCTTCGAAGTGGATTCCATGGTATCGCATTCCGGCAAGTCTTCGGCCCGCACGACAGCCCAGGGCAGTCCGGGCACATTCGGCTACTGGGTCGCAAAGGTTAGAGGAATACAGGAAGGGACCCAGGGTGAGGATTACAGCCCATCAACGTTCACCGTCAGGGGAACCGACTTCCTGAGCGCAAGGAGCTACCGGGTAGGCTGCTATTTCAAGACGAGCGGGATCGAATCTCCGGCCAGGAACGTCTATATTCGAGTCAACTGGCTTGACGCCAAAGGCGAGGAAGTGTTTACCGAGTTCGTCACCCGCTCGACGAAAGAGGGCGAGTGGTACCGGGCCGACCAGGTGTTGACGGCGCCGCGAGCTGCCCGGGGCCTCAGCATCGAGCTGGTTCTGCAGTGGACCCCCGGCGGAACCGTCTGGTGGGATGACGTGAGCGTCGAAGAAGCTCCGGCGCCTGGTCCAAGGCGAGTCAGAGTGGCTACGGTGTACGACGAGCCCCTGTATGGCTCGACTCCTGACCAGAATCGCAAGTTCTACGCAGATAAGATAGCTGACGCTGGCAAGCTCGGAGTGGACCTGCTCTGCCTGGGAGAGGGAATTACACTCGTTTCGACCGCGAAGAAATTCGCGGACGTCGCAGAGCCTGTCCCGGGTTCCACAAGCCGGATACTCGGCGAGGCGGCGCGGAAAGCAAAGCTCTACGTCGTGGCCGGGATCTACGAACGTGAGGGCCCGCTAATTTACAATACGGCCCTGTTGATTGACCGGGACGGGAACGTCGCCGGCAAGTATCGCAAAACACATCTTCCTCAGACCGAGGTTAACGGCGGCCTGACACCGGGGTCGACGTACCCGGTCTTCCGCACGGATTTTGGCACGATCGGCCTCGAGATCTGCTACGACTACGCCTTTCCGGAAGTAACCCGAAGCCTGGCCCTGCAGGGAGCAGAAATCGTCCTGCTCCCTATCTGGGGCGACCTGCGTGAAGAGCAGTCCACGTGGGACGTTGTAGCCCGCGCCCGGGCCATCGACAACGCCGTATACCTGATCGCTTCCATCTACAGTAACCGCCGGAGCCTGATCATCAATCCGAACGGGCGCATACTCGCCGACACGGGCGGGAGCCAGGGGCTGGTGACCGCCGACATCGATCTCAATGCGCGCACATTTGAGCGATGGCTCTCGGTTGCGAGCTACGGGGAATGGAAAAGCCTCTTTCCCGAAGAAAGACGTACCGAGACCTACAAAGGGTTGGCGACAAGTTCAGGTGGGGTTGGCCCCTGACCTTGCGGCAAGGTTGACGAAACACCAGGAGGACTCATCCATGAATGGCCGTCTATCTCGAAGAGAGTTGATACAGGCTGCCGGCATGGCAGCCGTCGCCGCCCCGGTCCGGGTCGTGGCAACCGGCGCGGCGCCTCGCGGTGAAGAAAGGGATATCCCGAAGATCTGTCTCCCGGCCGGATTGGGAGGCTCCGCTCCGGGCGCGGCTGGAGATGAAGCGTCCGCGCGCAGAATCCGGCAGTTGGGCGTGGATCATGTCATCTCGGGCGGGGGCCGGATTCCCTGGGAGGCGGACCAGCTGAAGGGGATGATGGATCATCTGAAGGCCAATGGCCTGATCCTCGGCAACCTGATGATCTTCGGCTTCAACAATGCGATTTACGCCAGGCCGGGCCGCGATGACGAAATACAGAAGGTCATCCAGTCTGTTGACGCGGCCGGCAAGGCCGGCTTGCCGGTGATCGAGTACAACTGGTACGCACACCGGGCCATGGAAGGTTATTTCGAAGAGACCGGCCGTGCGGGAGCCGGAATGACGGGTTTCGACTACGAGCGCATGAGAAACCTGCCACCGCTCCCGGACGAAGGTGCTCACACCCTCGAAGAGATGTGGAGCAACATCACCTATTTTTTAAAGGCCGTGATCCCGGCCGCTGAGAAGGCCGGCGTTCGCCTGGCGCTTCATCCGAATGATCCGCCGGCTCCGATCAGCCGCGGATCGGGACAGATCATGGGTACGGTCGAAGGATGGAAGCGTCTGATCGACATCGTGGACAGCCCTGCGAACGGTATCACGTACGATTGCGGCGTGACGCGCGAGATGGGGCAGGACCCGGTCGAAGTGTGCCGCTACTTCGGGTCGCGGGATCGCATCAACCACGCACATTTCCGAAACGTCAAGGTGATGAAGCCGTACGAACGATACACCGAGGTCTTCATCGACGAGGGCGAGATTCACATGCTCGCCGTCATGAAGGAACTGGTGCGACAGAAGTACCCTCGGCTGATCTTCCCCGAACACCCGCGCGGGATGGACTACGACCGCGAGCAGCCCAATTTCCGGACGCAGTACCCGGGCGGAGGAGGATACGCTGCATACGCTTTCAACGTGGCTTACGCACGGGCCATGTTGCAGGCCGCACTGTCCTGCTGAAAACACTGCGGGGACTTCGGGGGCAAAGGGATAAAAGGGTCAAGGGACAGAGGGAAGGTGGGGTTGATTGCCACCGTCGGACGCGGCACGATACCAGGAAGCGGCTGCTTGCAGACCCTCCCTCGCAGCAAATGGGGGAGTCCACCCAAGTCGGTTCCTGATTTTGTCGATCGTCAGCTCGAGAGAGTCGACCGCCCGCCCGACTTCACCAGCCTTGCCCGTCAGCCTTCCGGCGGCCCGCAAGACGGAGATTGGGACGGGTGGCAAAATCACGCGCCGTCCGAGCACCTCACCAAGTGCACTCAGCAGCCCGGCCGTGGACAGAGACTCAGCGTCGGAGATATGGAAAACCTCGCCCGCCGCCAGGGGATGTGCGAGACAGGTTATGATTCCGCTCGTGAGGTTGCGGATGTAAATCAAGCTCCGCCTGTTCCTCACACGTCCGAGCGGCAGAGGAATTCGCCGATCGACCGCCCTCATGAGCCTGAGGAAATTGGCACTCACGCCGGGCCCGCAGACCAACGGCGGGCGCAGAATTACCGCCTCCGCACCGCCGTGGCGGAGCTCCTCCAGTAATGCCTGTTCAGCTTCACATTTGCTGATCCCATAGGGATCAACCGGCCGGCAGGGACTTTCCTCCGAGAACGGCCGGCCGGCTTCCGTACGCTCTCCCACAGCCCTGATCGAACTCAGGAACAGGATGCGTCGTACCCCGTTTTGAAGGCAAGCGCGGGCCAGTCTCCGTGTTCCCTCCACGTTGACATCGCGGAAAACCGCCAGAGCGCGCTCCACACGGGCATCCCGGACTACGGAGAGGCCCGCGAGGTGAACGACGACATCCACTCCACACAGCGCCGGCGACCAGTCCGTGTCCCTGCCGATCGCCCCAATGAGATGCTCCTCGTACGGTGGGGCCGGCGACTGCGGACGAAACGGCCTTCTGACCGCCGCCCGAACATGCCAGCCGGCTGCGGCAAGTTCCAGGCTCAGGTGTCCTCCCACGAAGCCGCCGGCCCCCGTGACGAGCACCCGCTTCAGCATGACTCGGCACCCGCCCGCCACCATGCTCCTCCCAGCATCCGGGTATACAGGTCCAACGTTTCGCGCACGACAATTTCCTGTGCGAACTCCTGCTCGACGATCTTCCTGCCTGCCCTGCCGAAGCGGTCTCGAAGCTCAGCGGAGCCCATCAATCTCAACAGGGCCAGTGTAAGAGCAGTGCGATCACCGGGTGGCACGAGGATGCCGTTCACGTCCGGGCGGACAATTTCGCGACACCCGGGGACGTCACCCGCCACAATGGGCCGCGCACAGGCGGCCGCCTCGAGCAGCACTTTGGGCAAGCCTTCCCTCTGAATCGCGGGGAGCGCCACGATGTGCGCACTCGACAACGTTTCCTGCATTTCAGCCCGATACCCCCACCACTCCACAATCCCCTCGGACACCCAGGCGCGGATCTGCCCTTCAGGAACCGCGGCGGGATTCCCTTCGTCGATCGGCCCGACCAGAACGAATCTCGAATCCGCCCCCCGCGAACGGAGTTCGCGTGCCGCTTCCACAAAAAGGCCCACACCCTTGTCCCACAGCATTCTTCCCGGCAGGACTACGGTCAACAAACCGGCGGGTTCGGGGGTGGGACGGAACTGATCGCAGTCCACCCCGGAGCCCCGGATCAGCGTGCTGCATTCCTCCTCTACCGTTCGCGCGCGCACGAAATACTCCCTGTCTTCCGGGTTCTGGAATACGGTGCAGCTTGCGGGAGAGTGCAGGGCAAGCCGGTAAAGAATCTTCACCAGCGGCCTCCAGACGGCAGCCCGCCTCCCGGCGGAGAACGAAAATCCGAGCCCCGTGACCGCGTTAATCACGGCGCATGGTTTTGCGCACCTTGCCGCCAGAGAGCCGTAGATGATCGGTTTGATCGTGACGTGATGCAAGAGGTCGGGTCTGATTTGCCGGTATACCCGGATAAGCCTGTAGGGCGCGAGCAGTTCGGTACCCGGATTCCTGCCCTTGCGGGAAAAGGGGACGTGAACAAACTCGAATCCATGCTCTCTGATTGCCGCCGAATGCCCCGTGTCTGCGGCGGCGACTACGACCCTGGCCCCTCGCGCGCGGGCCGCCTCTGCGATGGGAAGGCGATGCGACAGGAAGAACCAATCGACGTTAACCACTATGAGTATCTTCGGCGGATCAATCATCTCGCCCCTCGACAGGAATCGAGTCGGAGTGCGCCGCTCCCTCAATCAGGTGTGGCAAGGTTTTGGTTCAGCATCCCCGTGAGGTAGTCCAGGTATTGATCGATGCTGTGATTGCGAAGAACCTTCTGGCGGGCGGCATGCCCCATGGCGTCACGGTCGTCCGGACGGCTGATCAGGCTGAGCACGGCATCAGCGATCGCCTCGGGCTCCAGAGGGACCAGGACGCCAACGTCCGGTGTGACCACACGCCTGGTATAACCGACATCGCTGGCAACGATAGCGCACCCGGCAGCCAGGCCTTCAAGCAGGCTCTGGTTCGTAATGTTATCGTATTCTTCGATACAGACATGCACCTTGCTCCGGTTGACGACCTGCGACGGATCGGGCATGTACGCGACTGTCACACACTCGCCCAACCCCGAGCGACGAGCCATTTGATCAATTTGCTGCATCAGCGGACCTTGCCCCAGGATGTAGAACCGGACATGCCTTGCCTGGCCGTGCAAGAGTTCGGCCGCTCGCAGCATCAGGTCCGGGCGTTTGAAGGCGAAAGAGCGTCCGGTAAAAGTAACAATATCCTCCTTCTGCTCCGGGCGGAAACGGATCTGGTCCACGCAGTTCCAGGCGGGGTGGCTGACCTTCTCACGAGGAATTCCCATACCGATCAGCCCTTCGGCTATCCCCTCGTAGAGAGCATCTATGTGCCGGTAGCTCCGCAACGACGCTGACAGGAGGCGGCTGCTGAAGGAACGCCCGTCGTAGTACTTGGGCAGGTGCGAAACGAGAGAAGCAACCTGCGTTACACCCGGCAGAGGCCACAATCCCAACACCGGCACCATTTCCAGAAGGACTTGAGCGACCTCGATATCCAGCGAGCGGCAAATCCGGGCGATCTCGCCCCGATACCTCAGCAGGGTGACCAACCTGCCCATGTTCGTCAACGCGCCCGCCTGTGCTCGGACCTTTCGATCGAGCACCGAGCGACGTCCAAGAACGTGAACGTCGGGCGGCGCCAGGCGGAAACCGGCAGAGAGAAGCACGTCGAGGAGTTCGCGATTCACCAACAGAAGATGACGCCCCGGGTGGCGCCGGGCCAGGCGCTCGAAGACGCATGCCATGCGCCTCTCCGTGCCGCTGGCGCCGATGCCGACCAGGATGGTGGCGAACCTGGGCCGTTCCCTTGGGGTCGCGTTGAGAGGGGAGGTCGAACTGGTTCCGACAGGGATCGATCCATCAGCAACCGGCAATACCAAGATTACTCCTCGGGGCGGCGGACCGCCGCGTTAGCTTCCCTGCTGCGGGTTTGCGTCAGGTATGTGAATCGGCTGTTCCTTCCCGAGCTCCAACGAACGCTGGTAGGCGGCCCAAACAGCGCGCGAAATGGCTGTGCGGAACCCGGCCTTTTCCAGGTAGTAGAGCGCCTCCGCCGACGTGCCGCCGGGCGACGTAACCTGGTTTCGCAGCGTGGCCGGGTGACGCCCCGCCTGGAGGTAGTAGGAGGTGGAGCCGCGGATCGTCTGTACGACAAGCTGTTCTGCGATCCGGCGCGGAAAACCCATGTGGACTCCGGCGTCGATTAGTGCCTCCATGAACATGAACACGTATGCGGGACCCGTGCCGGAAAGCGCAGTCGCCATGTCCAGGTAATACTCATCCTCGACGAACACCTCTTCGCCGAGAGCGGAGAGAATGGCGCTGGCGACCTTCTTTTGCTCCTCGCTTACAGCCTCGGATGCCGTCCAGACGGTGATTCCCTCCCCGATCTGTGCCGGGCTGTTCGGCATGGAGCGAACAACGGCATGATGTTTCAGGCCCGTGCTGAGCTTCTTTATAGTCGCACCGGCGATAATCGAAAGCACAAGCGCGTCAGGACGGATCGCCTTTAGTCCTTTCATCACCCCGGTCAACCGCTGGGGCTTGACAGAGAGCACAACGACGTCGGCCTGCGAAGCCGCCTCAGCATTGTCGGTGAAGGGTCGGACACCGAACTGATCCCTGAGCTGTTCCACTCTCTGCATCCGCGGACCGGTTACCAGCAGGTGCCCGGCCTCAGCCAGTCCCTGGCGAATCAGTCCGGAGATCATCGCTTCTGCCATCGCACCGGGACCGACGAAGGCGATCGTCTTGTTAAGCATAGTCATCCTCCTGCGGCACAGCACCGAATTATATGGGAGTGTGGGAACGAAGTGCCGCTCTATTTTGTGGTCCTGTGAACCCTGGCAGTCAGCCTGGGGGTCGGAATCCGACATCTCTCAGCCTGCGGCACGGGTCCGCTCCCCAGCGCGGCCACTCCTGGACTGAGTTACGGCCCGGAGTCCGCGAGCAGGGGATATTACGTCACTGCATCCGTGTGATACCGTGTGGAAGTCCGGAAGGGAAACATCGTGAACTTCTTCGAAACGCTGGGGCAGGATTTTCGCTATTGTCTCCGGCTCCTGCGTCGTAACCCGTTGTTCACGACAGGAACGGTGCTGGCGCTCGCGCTCGGGATCGGGGCCAACACGGCAATCTTCAGCCTCACCAACGCGATCCTGTTCCGTCCTTTTCCTGTCCGGGACCCTGCAAGCCTTGTGTCCCTGTACCACACCGATGCCAGGAACCCGGGGAGGTTCAGCCCGACCTCCTATCCGGAGTACCTGGACTATAGAGGTCAGTCGGAGCTCTTCGCGGGTCTGGCGGCCTATGCCAGGATCCCGGTCAACCTGAGCGGCGGCTCCGTGACCAGGAGGGGCTCCGCCGAACTCGTGACGGCCGACTATTTCAAGGTTCTTGGTTTGAACCCGATCGTCGGCCGGGCTTTCCTGCCGGAAGAGGATCAAGGCCCGGGAGCACACCCTGTTGTGGTGATCAGCTACACGCTGTGGCAGAGCGGTTTCGGCGCCGATCCTGACCTGGCCGGGAAAACCGTCAGCCTGAGTGGCAGAGCGTTCCAGGTGATAGGAGTCGTCCCCCGAGGATTTGCCGGCATGGCCCTCGATTGGGGAGAACAACCCGATGTCTGGGTGCCGCTTTCGATGTACGCGCAGGCAAACCCGGCCCTGGCTGGGACGGACCTGCTCAATCACCGCGACATGCCCTGGTTGCTGGTCATCGGCCGTCTGAAAGAACGCCTCCACATCGACCAGGCTCAGGCCGCGATTGGACTGTCCGCGAATCGAGGCGATCAATTCGTTGCCGGTGACTTCGCGGCCCGCAGGGTGATACTGCTGCCCATCCAGAAGGCCCGTTTCTGGCCCGGATTCAGGGAAGCAATCGTTCGATTTCTGACGTTGCTGCAGTGCAGTGCAGCGTGCGTCCTGCTGATCGCGTGCGCCAACGTCGCCAACCTCATGCTCGAGCGCGCTTCTGCTCGCGGGCAGGAAACGGCTGTCCGCCTGTCTTTGGGTGCTTCCAAAGGACGCCTCGTCAGGCTGTTCCTGACCGAAGGCCTCCTGATCGCGGCGCTCGGCACAACCGCGGGGCTTGTTGTTGCCAGCTTCACACGGAGCCTGTTGATGCGGTTCGGGCTTCCATTTCGGGTTCGTCTCAACATCGAAGCGGCTTTTGACTGGCGCGTCCTGGCGTTTGCACTCGTGTTGTGCCTCCTCACAGTCCTCTTTTTCGGACTGTGGCCGGCGTTCCGTGCCTCACGTGCCGCCCTCGCAACGGCGGGGAGCCGCGGGGCGGCGGGCAGAACGATCGAGGGCAGGTCTCCCCTGAGGGGATCGCTGGTCATTCTGCAGGTGGCCTTCTCATTCCTGCTCCTGGTCGCTGCCGGCCTTTTCACCCGCACACTGATCAATGCCAAATCCGCCGATCCCGGTTTTGGTTCGCGCAACCTGATCCTCTTCACAGTGGATCCCGCGACGCAAGGTTACGGGGATGCCCGAATCGCTTCTTTCTACGGGCAGGTGCTCGAGCGTGTGCTCCCGCTGCCCGCAGTTCGCTCCGCGGCCTGGGCGAGAGACATCCCTCTTGATATGTCGCGCATGGAAACGAAAGTCCGCCCGGCAGAATCCGGCGCCGCGACGGTTTGGACTCCGGCCGAATATAACGTCGTGGGTCCTGGATATTTTCGCACCATGGGGATATCGCTCCTGCAGGGGCGCGACTTCACTCAACAGGATCGCGAAGGCTCTCCTCGGGCCGTCATCGTCAACAAAACCCTGGCAAATAGCTATTGGTCCGCCAGCAGCACCCTCGGCCGGCGGATCGAAGTTCACGAGCCACACGGGCAGGTCCTCGAGGTAGTAGGGATCGCAAGGGACCTCAAGTACCATGAGCTCGGCGAAAGCGGCCGCCCATACCTCTACCTGCCGCTGCAGCAGAGCGGGATGCCCATGATGACGCTGCACGTAGATCCTGCCGGCAGCGCGGCATCTGCCATCAACGCCGTCCGTCAGCAAATACGCGCTCTCGACCGTGAACTGCCGGTCTTCATCCAAAGCCTCGATGAGCACATGAACAACGCATTTTCGCAGCCGCGGATGGCGGCGTCCCTGCTCGGATGGGCCGGGATCCTCTCGGCCACCCTGGCGGTGGTGGGCATCTACGGAGTCATGGCCTATTCGGTATCTCTCAGGTCCCGCGAGATAGGGATTCGGCTGGCGGTAGGCGCAAAGCCGGTCCACATGCTGTGGATGGTGCTCAGGGAGGGCATGACGCTTGTCGCCGCCGGCCTTGCATCCGGGCTTCTCGCAGCCCTGGGATCTGTCCACCTCATCGCGAGCTATCTGTTTGGCATTCCGGCAACGGACATAACGACTTTTTCAGGTGTCGCTTTCTTACTTGCAGCTGTCGCCTGCCTCGCCTGCCTGATACCAGCCTGGCGGGCAGCCCATTCCGATCCGGCAAAAACCCTCCGCCACGACTGATCCAGGTTGCGCCTTACGCTCCTCGACAGGTTGCCTGCAGGGCGTATGTAATTTTGCCGATCCGCCGGCGACTAATAGTGAGTGAAGGGGAATAGAGGCGCCCGGTGAGTAAGCAGTCACCTCTGCGCTTCGAACTGCCGCCGACAACAAGCCGGGAGACCGCAGATGCTTGAGGTGCGTCGATTGTACAAGCAGTATTCCGGAGTCCCCATCCTCAACGGGATCAGCTTCAGCCTGGAGGCCGGAGAGGTAGCAGGGTACCTGGGGCCAAACGGAGCGGGAAAGAGCACCACCGTCAAGATACTGACCGGCCTGTTGCAGCCGTCCGAAGGCCATGTGCTATGGAAAGGAGAGGACATCAGTCGATGCCTGCTTGAATACAAAGCCCGCCTCGGATATGTCCCGGAGGAACCGCTGATCTACCCTTTCCTCACCGGACGCGAATACATCCAACTGGTGGGCCGGCTTCGTGGCATTCCGGAGAAGATCCTTGACGAGAAGATCAGCGCTCTGTTCAACCTGTTGTCGCTTCACCGTTCCCGCCACGCTGCGCTCAGCTCCTACTCCAAGGGGATGCAGCAGAAGGTTCTGTTGGCCGCTGCGCTGCTCCATGATCCGGATCTGCTCATCCTGGACGAGCCGCTCTCCGGCCTTGATGTAACCTCTTCTTCGCCTGCATCGCCATTCAGGGTTTGCTGCTTTACGTGCTCAAACCCAGGGCCTTTCTGCAGGCCTCACGTTACGTTCAACTGCTTCTGCTCGTTTGCTTCCTCACCACCTTCTTTCTGATGCCGTTCGTATCCTTCGAAAGCTTGAAGCAAACACCAGGTCTGATGAACGTTTTTGCGCCGGCATGGTTCCTGGGCTTGTACCAGGCACTGCTCGGCGAGCCAACCCCTGAGTTCCTGCCGCTCGCGCACCAGGCGTTGGCTGCCCTCGGCCTGGCAGGTCTCGGCTTCGCCCTGGCCTACTCCCTGGCCTACAAGAGCCGGCTTCGTAAGACCCTCGAGGCTGGTCCGGCCTGCACCAGGGATTTCTCCGGGCTGTGGAAGGCTGTGTCTGCGCTGCTTCACGCGCTGATATTGAGGGATCCCAGGGAGCGGGCTGCTTTCTGGTTCATCGCCAAGACACTCGCGCGATGTCCGGCCCACAGGACCTACTTTGGCGCATACTTCGGCGTCGGTTTGTCCTTCGTCCTTATGGGCCTCATCACACACTATTCGCGCCACGGATTGGAGGCATCATTCGGACTGAGACCGGAGTTGCTCTCTATCCCGCTGGTTCTGGGATTCTTTGTGCTGCTTGGATTCCGGGTGGTGTTTTCCTTGCCCGCTCATTTGCCGGCGAACTGGTTGTTCAGGCTGACAGACGGGAAAAGCCTGGCCGGGAGCCTGGCCGGAGTGCGTAAGGCGATGCTTCTTCTCGGAATCCTTCCCCTTCTCGCTCTGCTGCTCCCTGTCTACCTGAAATTGTGGGGATGGCAGGTCGCATGGTTGCACACGGCCTATTGCACAACCTTGTCGCTGCTCTTGATCGAGGCCCTGGTCTTCGGGCTGGACAAGATGCCGTTCACCTGCACATATGCGCCGGGCAAGGCAAACCTGAAGTTGTGGTGGTGGATCTACCTGTTCGGTTTCACCAATTACGCGTATTCCATGACTGAGCTGGAGCAGAAGCTCTTCGGTCAGCCCCGTCTTTTCGTTCCATTCTTCACCCTTTGCTTCGGGCTCCTGCTGGCCGCGGCCGCATACCGGAACCGGCTGATCGCCAGGCTTGCTACGTTCCGCTACGAGGCGGACGCAATTCCGGCGCCAGAACCACTGATCCTGAGCTATAAGCAGCATTGGTAGAGTCCACAGGCGGCATCATTGACGCCACACGCCGCCCGGCGTTGGGGGAATTGCAGCTGCAGGATAACTGGGGTTGGTGCTGGCAGCCGTTTCCCTTACAATCGGAACCATGAGAATCGTCCAGATGGCCCGTCAGTCCGAGCGCCGGCTCGCGCTTGTGGACGGCGGGACACTCCATTTGCTCGAGGGGCACCGTTCCGTACATTCGCTCGCCACCGCGGCGCTCGACAACGGGATTCACATTCGAGAGTTTGTGGAACGAAGTATTACGGCTGAGTACCTCGATTACGACGCCGTTTACCAGGGCATCTCGGAATGGCGCATTCTTCCCGCAGCCGACCATCCTGACGAGCCTGCCAGATGCCTGGTCAGCGGCACCGGTCTTACGCACGTGAAAAGCGCGCAAACCCGACAGGCAATGCATGCCGCAGGTCAGGAACTCACCGACAGCGCGCGTATGTATCAATGGGGTGTGGAAGGCGGCCGCCCCGCGCCTGGTGCCGTCGGCGTCGCGCCTGAGTGGTTTTACAAGGGGCCGGGGAGCATCCTGCGAGGCCACCTGGATCCGCTCTGCGTTCCGGCCTATGCGGAGGACGGAGGAGAAGAGCCGGAAATCTCAGGGATCTACATCATCGCAACGTCGGGGGAGCCTATTCGAATCGGCATGGCCGCGGGAAACGAGTTCTCCGACCACCGCCTCGAGAAAAGGAACTATCTTTATCTCGCCGCTTCGAAGCTGAGAACGTGTGCTATCGGCCCCGAGCTGGTGCTGGACCCGGATTTTACCCGCGTCAGCGGGCTGGTGTCGATTGAGCGGGGAGGCAGCGTTCTCTGGTCCAGGCCGATTCACTCGGGCGAGGAAGCGATGTGCCACAGCCTCGCGAACCTCGAGCATCACCACTTTAAATTCGAATCACACCGCCGGCCAGGCGACATTCACATACACTTCTTCGGCGCCGACGCATTCAGTTTCGGAGAGGGAGTGCGCCTCGTCGACGGGGACGTGATGGTGGTTAACTTCGATGGTTTCGGCCGACCGCTCCGAAATCCCTTGCGAGTGGAGACGGGACCGGCAACACCGGTGGTCGCGAAGCCATGGTGAGGCACAGGCCTCGGGAGAACAGGCAATGAAACGCAGACACTTCCTACACTCGTTCGCAGGCGCCGGAGGCGCCATGCTGGCTGCTGGAGTGCCGGCGACCTCTAAGCCCGCTATGAAGATCACGCGCGTCCGTTACTACCAGTCGGCGGGCGATGCTGCCCTGAGAAAAAGCAGTGTGCCCGGGCTCTTCAACCAGAGCACCAACGTGGTAGTCGTCGAAACCGATGCCGGCCTCAGCGGAATCGGGGAGGGCGGGGCGAAGGATACGATCGAGCAGTGCGCTGCAGCCATCATCGGCATGGATCCGTTCCGGACCGAGCAGATCTGGCAGACTCTTTATCGTGCCTACTTTTATCCGGCCGGTCGCGAGAAGCTTCATGCCATCGGCGCTCTTGACGCGGCGTTGTGGGATATCAAGGGCAAGGCGCTCGGAGTGCCCGTGTATCGCCTGCTCGGCGGACCGACCCGCGAGCACATCGAATGCTACGCCACCGGATATCCATCCAGGGGCACGCTGAAGGAAACCGCTCGTGCGTGCATAGAGGCAGGTTACCGTGCCTTCCGAATCGGTCCGGCTGACGGGAATCCATGGGACCGGTTCGAGATGACGCAGAAGACCTTTGAACACTGCAAGGAGGCCAGGGAGGGCGTCGGGAAGGACGGCGCCTGGGCCGTAGATTTTCACACGCGTTTCGACATGCCGGACGCCGTTCGTCTTGCGCAACTGGTCGAGCCGCTCGGTCCCTATTTTGTCGAGGATCTCATCCGCTCAGAGAATCCCGACGCCTACCGGACACTGCGTGGGCAGGTGAAGGTTCCTATAGCGGTCGGCGAGCAGTTCGGGGCCCGCTGGGACATCAATAAGCTTATCGAAGAGCACCTGATCGATTATGCACGCGTCGCCATCCCGAACGTCGGCGGCATCACCGAGTTTATGAAGATCGCCGCCCTCTGTGAAACGCACTATGTCGGCCTCATCCCGCACTTCACGGGCCCGATTTCGGAGGCAGCGCTGGTTCACGCCTGTGCTTCTTTTTCGGGGCCGGTCCTGATGGAGATGCTCCCGCACGCCGCGGGTCCTACGCCGCATCTCCCCAAGTGCTTCGATTTCCGTGACGGTAAGCTCTGGCCAAACGAGCGGCCGGGTCTGGGGGTGGAGTTCGATGACAGCAAGCTCAGTGAACTCGCGGTGGTATCGGAATACGTAGCTCCGATGCCAATCTACCGCCGCCCCGATGGCTCATTCACAAACTGGTGAGGTGCCTCCATCTCAACGGTGTTTTTTTCTGAATTCCATATTCTGAATTCCTATATTCTTTCACGCATCTGCAGTGGCATCGCAGGCAGGAGGAATTCCATGACCGCCGCGCCGGAGTACAATCGTCCTGAACCGTCAGAGTACGCGCCTTACCAAAAAGCCTACCTCGACCTTGTTGCGGAAGACGACATCCTGCAAAGTCTTGAGCGTCAACTTTCGGAAACCATGGCGCTTTTGGGGACCCTTCCCGAGTCGCGGGGTGTCTACGCGTACGCCCCGGGTAGATGGAAGCTAAAAGAGGTGCTGGGGCATATTGCGGATACCGAACGCGTCTTAAGCTATCGTGCGCTGCGGGTTGCCCGCGGCGACACCATGCCTCTCGCCGCGTTCGATCAGGATGCCTGGGTGCATCACTCTGCCTGCGGCCAGCGTGCTTTTCAAAGTCTGCTCGACGAAATCTCCGCCGTCCGGCACGCAACGCTCAGCCTGTTCCGTTTCCTTGAGCCGGCTGCGATGTTGCGGCGCGGCACTACAGATGCGGGCAATCCGTTCACAGTTCGGGCTGTTCCTTACATCATCCTGGGACACGAGCGGCATCACCTGCGCATCATTCGAGAACGTTACCTTTAAATGAGGAACCAGATCATGTCGGATATCAATCGCCGCAAATTCATCGGGTCGGCAGCTGCATCCGGCCTTGTCACCATTCTTCCTAGACATGTCCTTGGCGGACACGGGTTCGTGCCGCCAAGCGATAAGCTCACACTGGCTCACATCGGGATGGGCACGCAGGGTATCAGCGAACTGGGCGGTCTCCTTGCGAATCCCGAAATCCAGATCGTCGCCGTCTGCGATCCTAATAAGGACAGCAGCGATTACGTTGAGTGGGAAAAAGGGAGTATCCGGGAAACGATACGGACTTACCTGGGTAAACCTTCATGGAGAGAGAACGACAACGGATGTCCCGGCGGGCGGGAGGTCGGGCGCGAGGCGGTGGATACCTACTACGCCAACCAGAGGGGTGCGGACAGTTTCAAAGCATGCGCCTGCTATGCCGATTTCCGGGAACTGCTGGAAAAAGAGAAAGACGTGGACGCCGTTAAGATCATGACGCCCGATCACCTGCACGCAACCATTTCCATCGCAGCCATGAAGAAGGGCAAGCATGTGCTCATGCACAAACCGATCGCAAACCGATTGCACGAAGCGAGGCTGGTCATTGAAACGGCGCGCAAGACCGGGGTAGCGACACATCTGCTGGCGTATGGTGTGGGAACAAACAACGAAAAGATCATGGCACGGATTAAGGAAGGCGCAATCGGCACGCTCCGCGAGATACACAACTGGTCAAACAGGCCGGTTTGGCCGCAGTATACGGAGATCCCCACCGACAAGCCGCCGGTACCGAAAGGATTGGACTGGGACCTGTGGCTGGGGCCCACACTCGATCGACCGTATAGTCCTCACTATACCCACGCGGTGTTCCGCGGTTGGTACGATTTTGGCGGCGGGTCCATGGCCGACATGGGGATTTACAGCCTCTGGCCTGTGTTCACGTCGCTTAGTCTGGGCTCACCCGTCAGCGCCGAGGCCACGAAGACACACTCCTGTGAGGTTGTTGACAACGTGAGCGGGTACAAGACAAACGACTTCTCATACCCGGCTGCTTGCGCCATCCGCTTCAGGTTCGCAGCCACTGCCGGCGCGCCCGCTCCGGAAGTGTTCTGGTATGACGGCGGCATGCTGCCGCGATTGCCGGAGGAGATCACCGGTCACAACGTCGAAATGCCAATAGAGGGCATCCTCTTTATAGGTGACAAGGGAATGATCATGGCGGGGTTCATGGGAGAGGACCCGCAGTTCTTCGCGCAGGGAAAGCGAGAGCCGCTCTGGCCGCCGCAACCAGCCGAACAGGGTGACAAGCAGGAGAAACAAGAGGCGCCTCCGTGGCTCCCGGCATTGAAGGGAGGGCCCCAGTCGCCCGGCAGTTTTTTGAACGCGGGGCCGATTTCGGATGCCGTCACCCTCGGGACTGTCTCCTTGCGGGCAGGCAAGAAGGTGTTGCTCGACAGCGACAGCGCGAAAATCACGAACGACGCCGAAGCGAACAAATACTTGCGCCGCGAATATCGAAAGGGTTGGGAATTGTAGGGAGGGACACGCTCACGGCATACAGACACGAAGCATGGGAGCGGACTCGCTCGTCCAAGTTATTCACCCTACTTCGGGAGGCCTGCTTTCAGGTGCATTGTCTTGTCTGCCCGGCGGATGGTTACTGCCAACACCATACCTGACTCCGACTGGATTGCTCTGAGTGCCGATAGGACCGTGCGGTCACTGAGGTCGACGGTCACGTGCCGGACTTCGAGAGGATCATCGACCTGGATCTCCAGGTCGGCGACCTTCCCCAAAGCCTCTACTATGGGGCGAAGAGGCATATCCAGGAAGTTGAAGTTGGCCGGTGTCTTGCATCTCTGATCAGGCCGGCGGCGGGACGAGCCCGCAAGACGGTGCTTGCTCTCTTCGGGAAACCCCGATGCCTGGCGTCCTGGTTTAAGGACGCCCTCGGCTCGGTGCGATGAGGGTGCTGAAGTGACGCTTCTGAGCATCGGTAGAGTCGGGGCGTATCTCGAGCGTCCAGATCTTCGCCGGGTCCACCGGATCGGCCTGCGGCGCGAAGCGCAGACCAAACCAGTCGAGCATCTCCGAGTAGTCCAATTCCCCGGTTGTCCGAAGTGCTTTTGCGAAGAATTCCGTCAGATCGACGCTTGCGACATCCGAGGCCATCTTCTGGAACTCCTCCGGCTTGAAACCACGCTTGCCGGAGTATGTCGCGTACGCCTGCCGTATTACGTCGTCCAGGCTCCTGGCATTGTCTGTCACATGTCTGATCCGGGCATCAAGCAGAAACCCTACGACCGGGCCTTTGATATAGTAACTGACCGTGGACTTGGGGTCGCCGCCGTAGCCCGAAGTAGAACCGGTCCAGACATCGAGCGAAGACTGCTCGAGGCTCTGCACGAGGCGCCCCGGGCAGGTCTGGAGTTGCCGGATTAGAGAGGACATCCCCGCAAGGAAGTCTTGAGTCTTGCCCACACCGGAACGAGTCACAGCCAGGTCGCCATAGTAGGTGGTGAGTCCTTCGCTGATCCAGAGGCTGGGAGTCCGCGGCGGGTTTTCGTAATCGAACGGCCCCAGTTCGATCGGCCGCAGGCGCTTCACATTTATTGCATGGAAATACTCGTGGCTGACGAATTTGAGCCACCCCAGTGTCGGCGCAGCCGGGTGTGTCGGATTCGACGTAAGGAGGGCCGAGTTCAGATGTTCAAGTCCGCCGTTAGCGCTACGGAAGCCGTTCAGAAAGACATACTTCTTGTAGGGCAGGCCGCCGAGAAAGCGTTCGTCCTCGGCGACGATCTGCTGGAGGTCACGCGCGGCTTGCTGGCCCTCCCACTGTCCCACGTCGCCAAAATCAACCAGATAGTGTTTCGATCCGTCGACGTCGAATTCGTGGATACTGAGATTGCCTGCCACCATCGGTGAGTCCGCCACCACGTCAAAGTCCGGCGCCCTGAAATGATTGGCCCGGCCATCGGCCGCCGGCTCGAGCGAGGTCATGCATTCCTTCCAGCCCTGTGGCAGTTCGACCCGCACCTCCTGTGGACGCACAGTCTGTTCGACCGGCGTTATGTATGTAGCCGGCCCGTTGAACACCGCGTAATCCGGGCCGACCCAGTTGGTAGTGACGGACTGTCCTTTGCAGGACAGGCGATAGTTCACGATGATGGTAGCGGCACCGTTAGTCTGAATTCTCCAGCGATTTCTCTGCGTCCTCTGGACCTCCACCTTCATGCCCCCGGGAACGTGCGCTGACAAATCCTGGACGCTCCCGGCGTAGTCTTCCACACGGTAAAATCCCGGCGACCATTTTGCCATCATCACCTCAATCGAAGGGCGTTTCCCGGTCGGAAACGTCGCTTCGATTTCGGCCATATGTGTTTCGGGCGCCGCGACCCTGATTGTGTAGATAACCGGGTCAGGGAGGCATTGTCCCCTGGCCGAAGGAAGGAGCCCATGCAAAAGCAGCGGCAACACTGCCGCGCTAAAACGAAACGGTCTAATTCTGATCATTGGGAAACGATATCGTCTCGTGAGGCTGAATTCACCTGGAATTGTGTGCCGGCCCTGTCAACCGTATCGTGCCCCTGGGGGACAATTCTGCTAACCTTTTCCGGGGCATCATAGAACCAGGATGACATCTGACGCTAAATCAGGATTCTACTCGGCACATGCCGGAGGATTGAAGAGAGAGCTCGCGGCCCTGCTGGACCGTGACCTGCTGCGGGAATTGCACCGCCGGCAGCCCTGGCGCCACTTCGCGGTCCTGGCGCGCCAGCTCGTACTCCTGGCAGCGGCAATTTCGGGCATGGTCTATTTACGGGATACCTGGTGGTGGGTGCCCTTCGCGGTGGTTGAGGGGTGGACGGTCTTCAACTTCACCGTGCTCCTTCACGAGGTCTTGCACGGGCTCGTGTTTACGAGGCCACGTCCATCCGCAACCAGGCTCCTCGAGCTGCTCTACGCTATTCCCAGTGGAATCTCGCCCTCCCAGTTCACACGCTGGCACCTCGATCACCATGCCGAGCTGGGCTCCGCCGAGGGGGATCCGAAGCGGCACCATCTGACCCCGAAGATCAACAAGCGATGGTTCAAGGCGCTTTACTTCACACCCGCCCTCTTCCCCATCTATTTTCGGGCCGCGGCCAGAGAGACGTCGACATACCCGGACAGATTGCGGAGACGGATCGCTCGCGAAAGAGCGGCATCGGTGGCATTCCACCTCTGCGTTATGGCTTCGCTCTGGCTTGTTTCCGGCACCAGTTTGCTCTTGCGTGCGTATGTGGTTCCTGTCTTTGTTGTGTTTCCAGTTGCGTTTGCCCTCAACCGGCTCGGCCAGCATTACGACATTCGCCCGGAGGATCCCGCTCAATGGAGCACGCTCATGAAGCCGAGCCGGTTCTGGGACTTCGCCTATCTCTGGTCAAACTACCATCTCGAGCACCATTACTACCCTGGCGTGCCCTTCTATAATCTGCCGAAGTTGCGTCGACTCCTGGAGCCGTACTTTCGGGCCAAGGGCATGGATCCGCACGGTTACGGCCGGCTGATTTATCACTACCTGATCCTTAACAGGCGCCCTCATACCGATTGGCAGCCAGCCGTCCAAGCTCGGGAGAATCTGGTGGGAGGGATATGAACGATACCGGATTGAGTCGCTGCTCGCAGCTCGATTCCTGCGCCCTGTGGCGCATCCTCGATGCGACACGCCACCTCGCGGCTCCCGTAAGTGTTGATGAGATTCTGCAGAAAACCATCGATTCCTCCCTGGATGTCCTGAATGCCGACCGCGCCAGTGTTTTCCTGTACGATTCCAGGACTGATGAGCTATACGTCAAGGTATCGGCCAGCCTTCCCGAGATGGCCACAAAAGAGCGTCAGAGCGATTGGAGTGATGGGAATCGCCGCGACGCTTCCCACATCATCCGTTTCCCTGCAGGTCTGGGAATCGCCGGCGAGACTGCTCAAACACGCCGGCTCATCAACGTGCCGCAATGCTACTCCGATCCCCGGTTCAATCCGGAGGTGGATCGCCAGACGGGGTACGTAACGCGGTGCATGCTCTCGGTGCCCCTGCTGGGAGTGGACGGAGCGCTGGTCGGAGTCCTCCAGGTGCTCAACAAGCAGGCCGGCCCATTCGACGAGGATGACGAGCGGATTGCCACGATCCTCGCGGCGCACTGTGCTGTGGTGCTGCAGAGGGCTATGTTGCTGGAAGAGTACGTCCGCAAGCAGAAGATGGAACGGGACCTCGCGCTGGCCAGGGAAATCCAGATGAGTTCGTTGCCGCGACATATGCCGGAGCTGGCCGGGTACGAACTTGTGGCGTGGTCCCAACCGGCCGATGAGGCTGGCGGCGACGTCTACGATGCCCTCCGCCTGGATGTGCAGCGTGTCGCGCTACTGATGGCCGACGCGACCGGGCACGGTATCGGGCCGGCGCTCAGCGTATCTCAGCTCCGGGCCATGTTCCGCATGGGGATGCTGCTCGGGACGGATCTCACCGAACTCATGTCAAAGATCAACCTTCAGTTGACATCCGACCTGCCGGACGGTCACTTCATCACAGCATTCGCCGGCATCCTGGACGGCAGCAACCACAGGATCCACTACCTCTCTGGGGGTCAAGCCCCCCTCATACACTTTCGCGCCGATGAGGACCGGGTGGACTGGCTGGACGCTTCGACGCTGCCTATGGGAATCCTGGCCTGGCACCCGATGGTTGCACCTCCTCCGATTGAGATGCGTCCGGGGGACATCTTCGCGCTGATCAGCGACGGATTCTTCGAATACGCAGACCGGACAGGTGAGCGGTTCGGGAAAGAGAGGATCGAGGAAGTGATCCGCTTGCACCGGCAGGAGACGCTCGAGGAACTCAGAAAGAGGCTGTGCGAAGCTGTTCGAGTCTACGCCGCCGGCCATCCGCAGGAAGACGACATGACGGTGGTGCTGGTCCGGCGCAACCGAGCCCCCGAGTCTTTGAGTCCTTGGAGTTGTCCTCTGAGACTCGAAGACGCCAAGGCTCAAAACTCCATCCGGCACTGAAGCGAGAAGAGATCGTCTCGGGGATCGGGGAGGCCGCTCGTGCGATTCCACATGTATTCGGCTCTCAATTCCAGGTTTCTCAAGAACCGGTAGCCCAGGGCGACCTGCGCGCGCCAGATGCTGAAGTCCCACACCTCTCTTTGCCCGCTGGAGAGGCGGATCCTGTTGTAGCGGATCGTTCCATACCGGAAGGCGCCGTAGAAGCCGGACAGGAACTTCTGCTTGATTTCCACGTACCCTGACTTGTCCACGGGATAGTCCTGCACGTTTTCCACTTCCCACGTGTCGTGGAAGGCCTCGCCCCGGATCTGCGTCTTGTCGCGTTCGAAAACGAACTCTACCTGCCATATCTTCTGCTTGTAGTGGTTGAACTCACCCTCTCCGACAATTGAATTGACGCTTTCATCCAGGTAGGGCCCCGCGCCGTAAGCCGTCCCCAGGTAGAACTCCGGGCGAATCCGGTAGCCGACGTGAGCCACGTAGGACGGGTGAGTTTTCTGTCCGATCTGGTAATTCCACATGTCAGGCTCACTGGAGGGAGCGCTGTTCATGATGGCGAGCCTGAAATCAAAATTCCGCAGGCCGCCGCCAAACATCGCTCCCACCTGGTAGGGATTTTCCCAGATCACGGGGGCTCCCGCCGGGCGGAAGATGTCGGGAGCATACTTCCATTTGATGAACCCGTCGTTCGTCCGGGGAATGAGCCGGGAGGAAACCATAGTGCGGTAGTCGTACATAAGGGGCGGACGGATGAAAGCATCGGCAGTCGTGCCGTGCCTCTGGTTGTATGCCCCGAGGGGAGAGACGAACTTGCCATACTGGATGTAAAGTGCCCGGTTCGACCAGGGCATGTACCGGAGGTAGGCCTGTTCTACCCGTCCGGTCACGACGCCCTTCTGCGGGACTTCGCCGGTGTCCAGCCGGAACTCCCCCGTTACAAGCAGATGGCTGCCGATGTGCAAGTCGGTAAAGAGGCTGGCCTGGCCGGAGAAGAAATTTGCTCCGCCCGTGATGAGGCCGGCGCCGTCCGGCCCGGGGGCGAAACCTTCCAGGATCAGCCTTCCCGACATTCCGAATTGCCAGTACCCTGAATCTGAAGAGGCTCTGAACGGATAGAGCGAAAACTCTCCGGCTGTCAACCGGTCAACCGGAAGGCAGACGGCCATCATGAAGGCAATCCAGGCGAGACCTCGCTGCGTGCGTCCGGTCGCATTCATGACGCCTTGAGTCCTCTAACAAGCCACATGCTGACCGGGTTGGACCACCCCCTGAGTGTGGCAGACTCCAGGGCCTGGGTGTCGAGAATGGGTCCGACAGCCTTCAGAGTCGCAGCGGAGATCACTATCTGACCGGCCGCGGCTATGGAGCACAGCCGCGCTGCCAGATTGACGGACTCTCCGAGCACCGTGTAGTTCAGCCGCGTCCTGCTGCCCATGTTCCCGGCAACTGCCAGCCCCGTATTTATGCCGATGCCCATGGCAACTTCCGGTTTGCCGGCCGCTCTGCGGGATTCACTCAGCACCCGGATTGCTTCCTGCATCCGAAGGGCGGCGCGTACGGCCCTGGGCGCGTCGTCGGGATGAGAAACCGGGGCACCAAAGACTGCCATGATTTCATCCCCGGCGTACTTGTCTACGACCCCTCCCTCGGCCTCGATGGCGGCACTGATCCCTTCCAGGTAGTCGTTCAGTATGGCGATGACTTCGCGCGGATCCATCCCTTCGGTAATTGCGGTGAATCCCCGGATATCGGCGAAGAGGACCGTCACCATGCGGTTTTCTCCGCCCAGGAAAAGATCCCCTTTCAACATCTCCTCCGCAATCTCCGGCGACACCGCCTTGTTCAGCACATCCCGGTATTTCTCCTTCAGAAAGAGACCGCGCACCATCGAGTTGAAGGCGTTCCCCAGGATGCCCATTTCATCCCTGGAGGTAATATTTATCCGGAAATCATAGTCCCCGCGCGCCACCCTGGCCGTGCCCCTGACCAGCTCCAGAATGGGGGTCGAGAGCCCCTTGGACAGGAAGAAACCCATGATCACCGCAATCACCACACTGGCCAGAGCAGTCAGGATGAGGATCGTCCTGATCCGCCGGAATGGGGCCAGGGCATCGTCCAGCGCGATGGCACAAACCATGGAGCCCTCTCCCGGGTCCTGTGGATTGAGCAACTCGGAGAAGAGCGCCCAGGTCCGGCCCGACAGGGTAAGGACCCTGGACCCCTTCAGCCCAGCCGCCGCCTCCATCGGACCGAGGAGGGCGGAGCGTGCTACGCCCGGCGTGGCAACCACGGCGGAGGACCCCACAACAAAGCACACTTGTCCCTCCACGCGTCTACCCAGATGCTGGACGATGTTTTCCCGCAGGGGAAAACCAACGAGCATGTATCCGATTTTGCGGGAGAAGAGATTGAGAGCTTCGGTATGGGCCGCGTACAGTTGGCCGCCCCAGAGGTCGTATCCGAAGGATTCCTCAGATCGCGGGAGGCTCCGGACCGGCATCGAGCTCTTGTCCTTTTGCACGCGCACGTGTCCGTCCATCAGGGTGCATAGAACCTGGCCTTTGAGATCGAAGAAGAGAAAGAGATGCCCTGAAAAGCCGGCCAGCTTCGTCTCGTAGTCGGCTGCTTCAGCCAGAACAGCGGGGTCGCCGTCTTCCACAGCCGCATCGAAGGCCCCGAGGATCCTCGTGGATCTCGCGTATCGCCTGGAAATGGACGTAAGCTCGGATTTCCAGGTTTGTTCCAGCTCATGGAGATTGTCCCGTGAGTTCGCCACGGCGTCATGGATCGCCCCTTCGATCTGGACCGATGTCTCCCTCTCGAGGATAATGAGCAGGACGCCGACCATCGGGACGATTACTGCCATCAAGGCCAGCAGGATCCTGAGACGAAAGGTCAGCGGGCCCGCCTTGAGTTCTTCAGCGTTTTCCTGCACAGCAGGCTCCCTTCGGGAGATCATCTGCAGAACCAGCGGTCTTCATTGCCAGGGCACCCAACGGCATCTTCCGCTCCATCGCTGCGGTTTCAAAGCGACCCTCGAGCCGGATCTGAAGCTCGAGCGTCTTGCCGGCGGTGACCTCTACCGTCACCTTCTTTGAGCCGGCATCGATGTTCCACGCCACCAGATCGTAACGACCCGCGGGTATGCCTTCGATCAAAAACGAGCCGTCCCCGGATACGATCGCATAACATGGCGACTCGAGAACCAGAATGGCGGCCCTCATCCATGGGTGGACTTCACAATAGGCCTTTACTATACCGGGCCTGTCGAAGACCACGCGCTTTGATTCGCCCTTCGGATATCGTCCCGAGGTCGAAACCGCTTGGCCCTGGAATAGGAGAAGACGTTGTGGAATTCGTTGTCTTCGTTGGGAAAGGAAACAGACGTGCTCCTCGGAATCACCAGCAGGGGAGGAGAAAATCGAAGGTCTTTCTGAGCGATGATCACAGTAGAAGGTTTCGGCCAGGCTGGCGCGCCGGCCACGGGGCCGTCGATGAATACTACCGTCGGGAGGGGATCGATGGTCCTCTGGAGCGGGCCGCCGGGCGAAGGGTAGCGGGAAACCACGGTCCGAGGCGGGATCGGTTTCATCTCAACCCGGCCGGAGACACTGCCTGATTGCGGATTCCCCGGAATCAGCTGCACCCCAAGGAAGGCGGCTGATAGCAGAAGGCTGATTGGGCGCACTCGCATCCTCCGAAAAAGGACTATACCGGTTTGCGCCATCCGATCAACTTTTTTACCTTTTCTCGCCTTCGCGCCTTCGAAAGGCGAGAAGATGATGTTTTTAGAAGCGCCTCGGCGACGCCATTTTTTGATAGGATGATAGGTTCAATGATTTGCGGGGAAGTCGACCCGCGCCTACAGGAAATGCCATGAGAATAAGAGCCGCAGAAGTCCTGAAAACCAAGGTTCCCTCGCCGCATAACTGGAGAACTACAGACGAGGATGAGATCGCGAGGCGCCGCCTCCGGGCACGGGCCGAGTCTCTGCGCGTCAGGAACCTCGACGCACGCTATCCGATCTTCTCCAACTTCGCCGTCAAGTCGGGGAGTGGTCTGACCTATTCGGTCGAAATCCGCAGCGTCTCTCAACGCCGTTTTTCATGCAACTGTGTCGACTTCCGGATCAACGGCCTGGGGACGTGCAAGCACGTGGAGGCCGTGCTCTCTTATCTCGAGGCACGCCACGCCCGCCTCTTCAAGCAGGCGCAGCACAACGGCTCTCCCAGAGTCGACGTGGTGCCGGACCATGTCGCCGGCGCGCTTCGGATCGAGAACGCGAACGGGGGGCTGCCCCAGTCTGTGCGCCAACTCGTAGACAGCGAGGGCCGCCTGATCGGAGATGACATCGAGGAATCCCTTGAGTGGTTGCGCAGGACGGACATTCCGGGACTCCGAATATCCCAGGAAGTTGACACGTGGTGCCAGGCACGCAAGCGCGAGGAGGAGCGCAAGATCGCCCTGCGCGAGTATGAGCAGAAGGTTCGTTCAGGCGAATGGCCTCCCTACGAAACGCTCGCGCCGCTCTACCCGTACCAACGCGAGGGAATGCTGCACCTCGCCTTCAAGGAGCGGGCGCTCCTGGCCGACGAGATGGGCCTCGGCAAGACCATACAGGCCATAGCCGCCTGCGCCCTGCTGCATCGCCTCGGCAAGGCGGCCCGCGTGCTTGTGGTGACTCCCGCATCACTGAAGACCGAATGGGAGGAGCAGATCCAGCGCTTTACGAGACTCCCGTATCAGCTCGTCTTCGGTCACCGACGCGGTCGGCTGCGGCTGTATTCCTCGGCGCCCTTCTTCACGATCGTGAACTACGAGCAGATGCTCAAGGATTCCCTCGATGTCAACGCGCGCCTGCAGCCGGACGTCGTCATACTGGACGAGGCGCAGCGGATCAAGAACTGGGACACCAAGACTGCTCAGGCTGTCAAGCGTCTGCAGAGCCGCTACGCGTTCGTCCTTACCGGCACCCCCATCGAAAACCGCATTGACGAAATTCACTCGCTGATGTCGTTTTTGGAGCCATCCGTGCTTGGCCCCCTGTTCCGCTTCAATCGGGAGTTCTACGAACTCGACGACCGCGGCCGGCCCTCGGGATACAGGAACCTCGAACAATTGCACGTGCGCATCAAGCCTTTCATGCTGCGCCGGCGCAAGGCCGACGTGGAAACCGAACTGCCCGAACGGAGCGATCGCACTTTTTTTGTGCCGATGAGCGGAGAACAGAAGACCCGCTACGAAGAGCACGAAGCGGTAGTAGCGAGGCTCGCGTCCATAGCCAGGAAGCGCCCGCTGACGCAGCAGGAGTCAGAGAAACTTCAGCGCGAACTGGCGATGATGCGGATGACCTGCGACACCAACTACATCCTCGACCCGACCCAGCGCGCCTGCCCGAAGCTCGGGGAACTCGGCAAGATCCTCGAAGAATGCCGGGACAACTCGGATGTCAAGGCGCTCGTGTTCTCGGAGTGGGCGCGCATGCTCGAACTCGTCCGGGAACACTGCGAACAGCTGGGAATCGGCTATGCCCTGCACACCGGTAGCGTCCCCCAGCGACGGAGGCGGGCCGAGATCCAGCTGTTCAAGACAGACCCGAATTGCCGGGTATTCCTCAGCACCGACTCGGGCAGTACGGGGCTGAACCTGCAGACCGCCAGCGTGGTCGTAAACTGCGACCTCCCCTGGAACCCGGCGAGGCTCGAGCAGAGAATTGCCCGGGCCTGGCGCAAACATCAGACCCGACCGGTTACGGTAATTCACCTGGTGTCGGAAAATACCCTTGAGCACAGGATGCTTGACACGCTTTCGTCCAAGCAGGCGCTGGCCGACGGGGTTCTGGACCTCCGGGGAGACCTCGCTGCGATCAGGTTCCGCGGCGGCAGACAGGCTTTCCTGGCCCGCCTCGAGCAGTTGATGGGGCCGCGGCAGGCTGAGGCGGTTCCGCCGCCTAAACAGAAGCCGCTCCCGGTCGACCGCGCCCTCGCCTTCAGCCAGATCACCCGCGAGAAGCTCGGGAACGCTCTCGTCCGTTGTGAGGAACGCTACCCCGTCGAGGGATCACACTCTGTGCTTGTGGTTATCGTCGAGGGCGATGCTCCGCTCTGGCAGCTGAGGCTCGCTTCGACTCACGAGGAGCTGTTCAAGCAGAATGGCTCCGATCCTCTTTCGCCGACGAAGCTCGAGGTGATCGACCGGGCGACGGACGAAGCACTGCGACGCCTGATCGCCGCCGGGCTAATTGCGCCCGCGACCAGGGCGATCCGAGAGCTCTACGCTGCGGGACAGGAGGAAACCACAGCCATTTCTGAAGTCGAGCGCCAGAAGGCTGCGGCGCATCGGCAACAGGCAAGCCGCAAACTGAGGATGGCGCACCTGCTTGGGAATGGAGGTCTGCTGGAAGAAGAGCGAGAGGCGCTCCTTCAGTCTGCGCTGTGGGTCGGTAAGGCACTGTCTGTCGAGAATCGGGCGCCAGAACCCGAGAAACTGGAAGACGCTTTCCGTCCGCCGACATCGGTTTTCTGGGCCGCGGATCTGACGTCAGTCCGCGACTTCGCCGCGGATCCGTCTCGCCCTTCGTCCGCGATCGCAGACACGCTCCAGCGTCTTTTGAGCCCTTCGAGCCTTTGAGGTGATGTCTTAGAAGTGCTTTAGCGGCGGTGACCCGATCGGGAACACGTTGAACCCGATGCCGAACAGCTTCCGGTGATCGAGGATATTGCGCCCATCGAAGACAAACGCCGGCTTTTCCATCGACGCATAGATCCTGTCCCAGTCCAGCGACCGATAGAGGCCCCATTCCGTCATGATTGCGATTGCATGCGCACTCCGCGCTGCCTCGTAGGGATCACCGGTGAATTGCACGCTGTCACCGGCGTCCGCCAGATCCTGACGCGCGTTGTCGAGTGCCTTGGGGTCGCTGATAACAACCTGCGCCTTCTCATCGAGCAGCCTGCGCGCCACGAAGGCGGCCGGGGATTGCCGAGTGTCGCTTGTGTCCGCTTTAAAGGCAAATCCGAACAGGGCGATGCGCTTGTCGACGATGGTGTTGAACATGTAGCGGATCATCGCCCTCACGAACCTGCTTTCCTGGTATTCATTCATGGCGAGCACGCCTTCCCAGTAGCGCGCAACCTCGTGGAGCCCGTATGACTCGCAGATGTAGACCAGGTTGAGGATGTCCTTCCTGAAGCAGGAACCTCCGAAACCGATGCTGGCGTTGAGGAACCTGGGCCCGATGCGTGAGTCCAAGCCGACGGCACGGGCGACTTCGAGCACGCTTGCCTCAGTCTTCTCGCAGAGTGCGGAGATGCTGTTGATGGAGGAAATGCGCTGGGCAAGAAACGCGTTGGCCACGAGTTTGGAGAGTTCGGCGCTCCAGATGTTGCTCGTGACGATCTTCTCCGCGGGCACCCAGTTCGCGTAAATGTCGACAATCGCCTGGCGAGCCTTGATCCCCTCGGGGGTCTCGCGGGAGCCGATGAGCACACGGTCGGGATGAAGCAGGTCCTGGACCGCGGTTCCTTCGGCAAGAAACTCCGGATTGGAGATCACTTCGAAGCCAATCGGATTCCCCACCGCGTTGAGGATTGTCTCCATGGTCTGTGCAGTCTTGACCGGGAGGGTACTCTTCTCGACGACAATCTTCGGAGACGCAGCCACGCGAACGATCTGCCGAGCGACTTTCTCCCAGTACTGCAGATCGGCGGCGCGCCCGGCACCATCGCCGAATGTCTTGGTTGGCGTGTTGACGGAGACGAAGATGATGTCCGCGTCGCGAATGGCGTTGTCGATATCCGACGAAAAGAACAGGTTGCGACCCCGCGCCGCCTTTACAACCTCGAGCAGCCCGGGCTCATAGATGGGCAGGTCGTCGGTTTTCCAGGCCGCGATCCGCGCTTCGTTCACATCCACCACATGAACCCTGTACTGAGGGCATTTCATGGCGATCATCGCCATCGTAGGCCCCCCCACGTATCCCGCGCCGATACAGGCAATGCATCTGGTCATGTCTGCCATCCTCTCAAGAGGGTGATTCTCTGCCATGGGGTCGGACCGACGCCAGCTTAATCCTGTGAGGCAAATTCCTAGGTAGCAAGCCCCTGCAGGCCCCTCAATCTGGATTTCTGACCCCCTCACTTTCCCTTGGACGACAAAAACAAGGCTGAAAATCAGATTGGAGGGCTTTCGTAGTGCCCATTTTCGAGCTAGCCGACTGACTGGATCTGATTTGCGTCGGTCCGACCCGACTACCGATTTGCGTCGGTCCGACCCGACTACCTGAGTCCACTGACGACATACAGCTCGGAGTGCCAGAGCCGGGTCATCATGGCGCCGCGCTTTCCGTCGGGAGTGAGTAAGATGTTCTCGGCGGATGGGCCGTGGTAGCCTCTGGGATCGATGGTGCGCGCCTTCTCGCGCTGCCCGGTGTCCGGATCCAGGGCCCACACCTGGATAGGGAACGGGCCCCAGCGCACGACATACAATTTCCTCGAGTCTGCGCACCAGCTCACGACCTTTTCGCCGACCTCGAGACCCTTCACGAGCCGGGGCTCCACACCCCGTTCCCGGAGCGGCACGATCACCATTCCGTCCTTTGACCGTGCGAGGAAGACCGTCCCGTCAGGTGAGGCCTTCGGAGGCATGAAAGCGTCGAAGTAGATGCCCTCTTCCCACGCCGCCGAATAGAGCGCTTCACGCCCGACGGGCGTGAAGCGCGCCGCCGTCACGCTCCCCTGCCGGAACGTGATCCGTTCGTACCGGGGCTGGGCCGGGACTTGGAACGGCGGCCACTGCTGCCACCAGGCGAGAGCGACGGCAAGGAAGATGATCGCGGCACCGAGGACGCTCCCCACTGCCAGAGGGGGCACCCGCCTTGGCCCTCGTGAAGGCAACATCCCTGCAGAACCTGCGCCCGGTGGCCCCGAACCGCCGAGCGTTTCCAGTGCAAAACCAAGGTCGCGCGCGGACTGAAAGCGCTCCTCGGGCTGCTTCTCCAGGCACCGCGCGACTATCGCCCGCAACACCGCAGGAACCATGGGCTGCACTTCTAATATCGGCCGAGGCTGCTCCTTGAGAATCGCTGCGATCAAGCTCGCCTGGCTGGTTCCTTCGAACGGCCTTTCCCCCGTCGCCATCTCGTACAAGACGCAGCCAAGCGCCCATAGGTCCGTACGCGCGTCCGTCTCCTTCCCTTCCAACTGCTCCGGCGCCATGTATTGGAACGTACCGACGATCGTGCCTTCGGCTGTGATCGGGCGGCTCCCGGTTGGCGATCCGCTCAGCGCGCCGGCAACCGGCGACAGTCGCATAGGGCGAGCAAGGCCAAAGTCCATGAGCCTGGCCCCGCCCTTCGTCAGCATGATGTTTCCCGGCTTCAGGTCTCGGTGCACGATCCCGCTGCGGTGGGCGCAATCGAGCGCGCTCGCGATCTCGCTCCCGTATCGCAGCACATCAATCAACGGCAGTGGCCCCTTCGCAAGACGCCCGGCAAGTGTCTCACCCTCCAGGTGCTCCATCACCAGGTAGTCGACGCCATCCTGGCTGCCGATGTCGTGGAGCGAGCAGATGCGGGGATGGTTGAGCTGTGAGATCGCACGCGCTTCGCGCTCAAACCGCGCCCGAAGCTCAGGGTTGGCAGAGAGATGCGCTGGCAGCACCTTGATCGCCACGTCGCGGCCGAGGCGGGTGTCGCGCGCCTTGTACACCTCGCCCATCCCTCCCGCGCCGAGCGGAGCCACGATCTCATACGGCCCGAGCCGATCGCCAGCTCGTAGTGTCATCGTTTTGCCTCGATGTCAGGCCTGTTCACCGACGTCCGCGGTATCGCGACCTGGAAGTGAAGCCTCCGACGTGCTCTCACTGCCCATCCGTGCTGTCGACAAAGGCTGCCACATCCTGCTTGAACTTCCTCAGTGACGGCTCGTGGACGTACATCATGTGTCCTGCGTCGTAGTACTTTATCTCAATGTGCGACCGCAGATCTTTGCGCAGGTCGAGGTGTGACACCATATACTCCGTGCCGAGAAACGGAGTCGCGAGGTCGTAGATCCCCTGCAACACCAGAACACGCAGGTTTGGATTGAAACCCATCGCGTGCGCCAGGTCCACACCAGTGTTCACTATCATCTCCGGCATCTGTGCACCTTCGATCTTGTGCCGGTAATCCCAGATCTTCCATGCCTCCGCCTGGAAGATGTACGTCCTGCCCTGGCCGAAGTTAAGGTCGCGATGGAGGTAATCCAGAAAAGCTGCGGCGAAGGCCGCCGAGGTTGCAGCATCCTGGGGATCATATTCGGCGTTCTTCGCGAGCGGATCGAAGGCGACTCCGAGAAACCGGGCGTCGAGTCGCCCCACGGTCTCACGGCGCCCCCGGAGGAGTTCCTGAGTGAATTGCGGCAATAGCACCCTGAGGTCCGCCCTATCCAGATAGTCCGAAGAAAGTCCCGTGTAGCGGTGCAGTTTCTCAATGACCGCTCTGCGATCGGCATCAGGAAGGTCACTTCCAAGCACGAGGGCGTGCGCGTATTCGCTCAGGGCGAAAGCGCGCGCCTCGCGCAGAAGCGGTGCAAGCTCGGCAGGTGGGTTGGGGAGCACTTTGTGATACCAGGCGACCGCCGTATAGGTCGGCAAGATAAAAGGCAGGGCTCTCTGGTTGCCCGGGAGATCATCAGCGGAGAATGGAAGCTCGAGATCAGTCGCCATCGAGACAAGGGTCACGCCGTTGAAGGCCATGCTTTCCTTGACCTGGAGGTAGTCGACGACCCCGGCCGATCGAGTTGTGCCGTAGCTCTCGCCGAGAAGGTATTTCGGCGAGTTCCACCGTCCGTTGTCGGTAATGTACTGCCTGATGAACCTCGAGACCGATTCGATATCTGCGTCAACGCCCCAGAAGTCCTTGTCCTTCGCCTCGCCGACCGCCTTGCTGAATCCAGTCCCGACCGGGTCGATCATAACAAGATCCGTCTTGTCGAGGATACTGAACTCGTTGTCGACAGTCTTGTAGGGCGGCGGGGGCGTGGCGGTCGCATTGCTCGTGACTATGCGCCTCGGACCCAGGGCTCCCATGTGGAGCCAGATCGAAGAGGCACCGGGCCCGCCGTTGTAAGCAAACGTAATCGGCCTGCGGCTCGGATCGGCAACTTCGCTCTTTGTATAGGCAGTGTATCCCATGCTGGCATACGGCTGGTCCTGGGCGTTGCGGACGATCAGCGTTCCCACCGTCGCGGTGTAGCTGATTGTTGCACCGCCGATGACGATCTTGTGCTGTGTTACGGACTGCTCGGCTTTGGGCATGTCGGCAGGCTGGCCCTTGGGCTTGCTATCTGCCTGGCTGTATACCCAGGCAGCCGATCCGCAAACAAAAAACAAGGCCAAGGTGAGCGCAATCAGAATCCTCTTCATGTCAACCCTCCGTTATGGTGAGTACATGACAGGAGACTTCACATTCCAACATCACATGTAGAAAGCCCGCTGCTTCTCAAGGGCGCCGTCCATAAGCGCCTGAAAGCGCGGGTCGCCGCGCAGCGCCGCCAGGAACGGGTCGATCGTCGACAAGAAGCGGTGATTCACGAACCCGAGGTCGATCGCATTCGCCAGCCACTGCCGTGCCTCCTCTGTCCACCCGCAGTTGCTGCACCCGGCAGCCAGCCACCAAGACATCTCCTTGTCCAGCGTCGCGTAATCCCTGATGGTCGGATTCTCGAGAAGCCCGGCGGCCGCCTCCGTGTCCCGGCGAAACAGGGCGCTGAGTACAGCCGACACGGCCGACATCCCGCCGAACTCGGCGCCCGCGAACCGACCGAAGAGATCACAGGCCTCGTCCAGGTGCCCCGCGTACGCAGCGAAGACGGCGAGAAAGAAAGTCTTGATGGGCGCCTCGGCGCCCGTGGCGATCGTATCGCGCCATTGCTCCAGCGCAGCTGCAAACTCACCATCCAGCAAAGCCACCCACGCGCGGCTCCACTGGCAGAACCACGGCAGCGGATCGACTGAGACCGCATCCGCCGCGCACCGCCGTGCCTCATCCATCTGCCCCACCTCGGCGCACCGCCAAGCCAGGAAAGAAAGAGTTTCGCCGCTCGTCTGCAATTCGTTGGCGCGCTTGAGATTGTGAATGGCGTGCACCATGTCGCCTATGCGGGCCTGGATGGAGCCCAATGCCTGAAACGCCGGCGCGGTTTCCGGCTCGAGCTCTAGAGCCCTCCTCGCCCACGACTCTCCACGACGCAATGATTCTTCGTCACGATGGAGGCCCTGGTCGTGATAGATAAACTCGATCTCCGCGAGCAAGGAGTATAGGAGCGCGTTCGGGCCAACCACGTCAAGCGCCTGGTCGGTGAGCCGGACCGCATGATCGAGCGCCTCTTCGGTCATATGGTCGTAGGCTTCCCGGCGTGCCTGCAGATAGAGATCGAACGCCTTGACGTTCGGAATCATGCACGCAGCGAGACGATGCTTTTCGTCGGCGGTCAGCGTCAGCCGCAAAGCGTCCACGATGGCGCGAGAGACGTGTTCCTGGATGGAGAAAACATCATCAAGAGTCCCACTGTACTTCTCTGCCCACAGGTGAGCGTCATTGGCGGCATCAATAAGCTGGGCAGTGATCCGCAGTTTGTTTCCCGCGCGACGGACGCTCCCCTCGAGCGCATAACGGACGCTGAGCTCCCGTGCAATCGTGGGCACATCCTTTTTCGAGTTCTTCAGCAGCATCGCCGACGTCCGGGAGATCACGCGCAGCGTGCGCACCTTTGACAGATCGGCGATCAGTTCCTCTGTCAAACCGTCGGCAAAGAATGCATTCTCAGGGTCCGGACTCAGGTTGTCGAAGGGCAGCACAACGATCGACTTTTCCGGCCAGTCGGGGGGCGCTTGACCGGCGAGAAGCGACTCCGTGACAGCGTTCAGGGCAAGAGCTAGGTCGCGCGCTGATGAGAATCGGTTCTGCGCAAGCTTATCGAGGCATCGGTGGACGATCGCCTGGAGCGCGGGTGCGACGTAACTGCTCGCACCCCCGAGCGGCGCAGGATCCGTGCCGAGGATTGCGGCAACCGTATCTGCCATCGTTTCACCTGCAAAAGCATGCCGCCCCGAGAGCATCTCGTAGAGCACGCACCCGAAGGAGAAAATGTCCGTCCGCGGGTCCACCGTATGGCCGCGCAGTTGCTCGGGAGACATGTACCCGACTGTCCCAAGCATGGTTCCGGCTTTGGTTGCTTCGGCAATCGGAGCCGTTTCTGCAGACTCCCCGGCACTCTGCGCCGCTGCCAGCTTTGCGATCCCGAAGTCCAGGATCTTGACGTGGCCGTCCCTGGTGACGAAGAGGTTGGCAGGCTTGAGGTCGCGGTGGATGATGCCTTTGTCGTGCGCTGCCGCCAGGCCATGCGCGATCTGGACCGCGATTTCGACGGCCTTGCGCACAGGCAGGCCGCCCGGGCACAGGCGTTCGCGCAGCGTCTCTCCCTCCAGAAGCTCCGTGACGATGTAGGGAGTTCCCTCGTGTGTCCCGACGTCGAAGACGGTCAGGATGTTGGGATGGTTGAGGGCTGAGGCTGCGCGTGCTTCCTGCCCGAAACGGCGCAGGCGGTCCGGATCGGCGGCAAACTCGGTCGGCAGCACCTTGATTGCCACATCGCGCCCGAGGCGGGAGTCGTGCGCCTTGTAGACTTCGCCCATCCCACCCGCGCCGAGCGGCACAACGACCTCATATGGCCCGAGGCGATCGCCAGTGTGCAGCGTCATCGACAAAGTCCCTTAAGACTCGACACGCTCTGGGTTGCAACTCACTGATCTCGGACTCTGCGCGACGCTGCAAGCTACCATCGCATCAGGGAGAGTCCTGGGATGTTTGCAAAGCTTCTTTCGTCTCGCGTTGCCAGATCCATGCCACAGGCAATCGCGGTGGCGGCAATGAGCAGGTCGTGGGCGCCGACCGTCACGCCTCGCGCGGCCAGGTCTGCCCAGAGCCGGGCATGGGTCCGGGCGCATATCAAATCAAAGGGCACGACAGGGAATGCCGAGAGAATGGTTTCAACATAGGCTTCGCGGCGCGCCCGGCGTGCCTTGCTGTCAGCGCGATGCACGCCGTGCAGGAGTTCGGAAGCTGTAATGACCGACATGGCCAGTTCGAGTTGACCGTGCTGCTTCGCCAGCGACCCGATATCGAGGAGACCGCGCTCGGCTGCAATCAGCACGCTTGAATCTACTAAGGCTCCCATGGCAATACCGGGGGAAATGGCTGAGACCTGGATGACTCCTCCACGGTGTGCAGGTAATCCTCATCGATCGGAGGCAAATGGTTCAGCAGCTCTGCCAGGTCCGCCACGGTGAATCGAGGTGGCGTGGCTGGTTTGATTTCACATGCCGGCTCGCCTCCTCGCTCGATTAGAAAGGACTCGCCTCGATACCGAACAAGATTGAGGATCTCCGAGAAATTCCTCGATGCCTCGGTAGCCGAGAGCCTTCTGCGGGCGCGATACGTTCCGCTCCCTTCTCTCACGCTACCTCCGGGTTTGTGCTTCCTGGTTTTCATGACTTCCCAAATCAGAATATCAGATTTTCAGATAGGATCAACTGCGTCTTCGTTCTGGTGAATCGGGGATTGCATCTGCTTTGGCGCAGAGCAAACAGATGCGCGGGTGGTTGAATCGGGTCTCCGCGCCCGGCCCAGGCGGCATGTGCTTCACCTTGTTTGCCGTTCCCAACTGGCGAGTGATTCTCGCGTCACTCCGGCTCCGCCGCACACGATGACCAGCACCGACCGCCGGTTGCGAAGTGGCTCTGCCCGGTCATGCACCGCCGAGAGGGACGCCCCGCAGGCGGGCTCTACGAGCACGCGGTGATCGTCGGCAAACCGGACACATGCCTGGACCGCAGACCGGTCGGTCACTACCCAGGGAACAATCTCCCTTCTCTTGGCCCAGGCAAGAGCTTCGGGCGCCACAGTCCGAGCTCCCAAGGTGGTTGCGATCGAGGTGATTGCATCGAGTGTGACAAGTCTGCCGGCCGCTACGGCCGTGGCAAACGAATCAGCACCCCTGGTCTCCACGGCGAGCACGGGCACGTGCGACCAGCCCACTTCGTTCATTCCCTGCACTACGCCGCAGAGAAGCCCGCCGCCGCCCACGGAGACCACGACCGCGTCAGGCGTGGTCATCTGCTCGGCAGCCTCGTAGATCATCGTGGCATGACCTGCCCATACGGAGGGATCGTCAAACGGATGGACGTAGGCCCCATTCAGCCGCCCCGCCAGCTGGGTCGCGTGAATGTGAGAATCGTCCCAGGCATCGCCGTGTTCGACCACCTCCGCGCCTTCGCCGCGGATCAGTTCTCGCGCCCGGGCCGATGTCCGCTTCGGCACGACTATCGTGACAGGCAATCCGAGACTGCCTCCGGCGTACGCGACGGCATATCCCGCGTTGCCGCCGGAGGAAGACACCAGGTGTGTGGCCCCGTTGCGGCAAGCCTGCTGGCATGCGGCCCCCATCCCCCGGAGCTTGAAAGACCCGACAGGCTGAAGTGCTTCCATTTTGAGAAAGACCGGAACGCCCAGGGATTCACTCATCGGGCGGGATTGCCACATCGGAGTGCGCAAGTGCAATTGATCGGGGTCGGACCGACACAAACTGTTTAAATTCAAGCACATACGGATGTTCTCGGCCCTAACAGAGGCCTTAGTATGGCTTTTTGGGCCTGTTAATCGCAAACGAGTCAGATCTTTCGACCCCCAACCCCTCAGAAGCGGAAAAGGATACCCAAAAGCCGGAACAAGGCTGCTTCTGAGCGGCAAAAGACAGCTAATCTAAAGCATCTGAAAGACTTGGGTCGGTCCGACCCCATTCATCATTGATCGGGCACCTGTGTCAGTGGTCATGCCGGATGATCACCCCATCCTTCATCACGAATGCCACGGTCTGGAGGACGGTGACGTCTTCGAGAGGATTGCCGGGAACCGCCACGATATCGGCCAGCATGCCGGGCTTGAGCATGCCGATCCGGTTCGACTCACCCAGCAGTTCGGCGGCGACGGATGTCCCGGCCTTGATGGCGTCCATCGGCGAGAATCCGGCTTTCCTGACAAGGTACTCGAATTCCTTGGCCTGATTGATGTCCCATGGCATGGAGCCGGCGTCCGTCCCGAGCACGACCCTGACTCCCATCGCGCGTGCCCGTTTCAGTGCTTCATATTCGATGTCCAGTCTCTTTCGGGAGAAGCCGAAATCCTGCTTCGCGGCGTAGTACTCAGCCACCGATAATGTAGGGCACCAGTACGCGCCTTGCCTTTTCGCCTGTGCCATGAGCTCTTCAGTGAAACCTGATCCATGTTCGATGCTGTCGGCTCCTGCGTCCAGGGCAGCCTTGATTCCTTCCTGACCGTTCGCGTGAACTGCCGCCTTCCGGCCCAGACGATGGGTTTCACGAATCATTGCGGTCAACTCGTCTTGCGTGAAATTGGGTGGGGTGGAGATCTTGCCGTCATCGGTGACCTTCAGGGGCTTCCAGTCCGCATAGATTTTGATCCAATCGGCGCCGTTGGCTACCTGGTCGCGCACGGCACGCAGACATTCATCGACACCGCTGACCATCTGCACGCCCTTGGGAAGGGGCAGTTCCCACGAGTAGTCGTCCGGATAGTATCGTCCCGGAAGGTTCAAGCCGCGAGTTGAGACCCAGAGCCGTGGACCCGGAACGATTCCCTGATCGATCGCTCTCTTCAGATCCACGTCGGCGTACATGGTTCCTTCGCTCTCGACGTCGCGCATGGCCGTAAATCCTCGCCAGAGGGCTTTCCGTGCAGAGGCAACGGCGCATATTGCCCGGTACGGAATGGAGTTCTTGTAGAGCTCCGCCCCGTAGTCCTCCCCGCCGAGCGACATGATGTGGGTGTGGGCGTCGATGAAACCCGGAAGGACTGTCTTGCTGGAGAGATCGACGACAGTGGCATTCCCGGGAACGGCAAGATCTCTACCGAGGCTCACGATCTTGTTCTTCTCGATCAGAACAGTAACATTCTCGAATGGTCTGTCACTGTATCCGTCGATAAGGCGCCCTGCACTAACGGCGATGGTCTGGGCGACTGAAGTTGCAGCGAACAGGCTGACGCTTACAACTGTCGAGAGAAGGATCCCATTTCTCTTCATATCAAAACCCCAGGCAGGATGTAACAGTTCCTATTTCAGGCCTTCCACCAGAAAGAGTTCGTCGAGGAAACGCATGTAGCCGTAAGCGTAACTGCGTGCGTCGCGCGTGATGATGAAGTCGGACACACGGACACCGGCAGGATCAGGAACCTCGAACGTCTTCCACAGCCGCCGTGCCCCGGACTGGATATCGATGCCGAACACGTCGAGGCGAGCTCCCGCGTGGCTGACGAACAACGTCCGGCCGTCCGCGCTCCACTGGCTGACCGATTCTCTTCCTTCTCCGGGGACGAGTTTCGCGACCGCCCTGGGTTGCCCGCCTTTCAGCGGGAAGAGCACGAGCGTGGAATCCTGAGTGACCGCAGCCACCCAGCGCCCATCGGGGGACACTGCAAAGCCGCCGGCACCCTCGGGCGTTACCGCCTCCGGCAGCCCGTCGGGCAACTGCTGAATCCAGGTCCGCTGGGGACGTCCGCGTTCGGCCCCCACGAAGACGATCCGGCGGCCGTCGGGGAGGAAACTGGCGTCCTGGTAGGTCTCCACCTGGCCGGAGGGCATTGACAGTGTGTCGCCGGACCCGGTCGGAATCAGAGCGAGCCGGTGCGGCTGACCGTAGTGGACCGAGAGCGCCCACCGGCCGTCCGGCGACAGAGCGCGTCCCGAGCCCTCTCCGAGCCGTACGGGGGGTGATCCGTCCATGTTTCTGAGATAGACCGAGTAGCTCAAACCGGCGGTCTCGCCCATTTCGTCCAGGAGCAGCATCCCGCCATCCGGAGATAGAGCCCGCGGCCAAGGAAAATCGAGCCAGCCAAGCTCCCTCTCCTTGTCTTCCATCGAAGACCTGCCGCGAATACCCGTCTGCCCTCTCTGGGGGGAGAGCAGGACGCGGCCATCCGGTGCCATGTCATACAGGACGACGCTCGACGGAAATCGGGCGACACTGCGAATCCGGCCTTCCACGGTCACCGCATACAGATCGCGCCGAGTCCTGCCGGCCTGGCCCGCGAACCAGATCTCACGCCCGTCCCGCGACCACGCCAGGCCCTGGAGACTTGCGAACTCGCTCGTGAGCGCCGTCTTGCGGCCCGTTGTATCCGCGACCGCTACGCTGCCTCTGTCGTCGTACATCACCGAATGGTCCGTGAAGGCAATCCGGCGGCCATCCGGTGATACACGCACATCTCCGAACCAGCCCGACGTCTTGAGGATCACGTGCCCCGGGGGCATCTCGAGGCGGTCTTCACCGCCGACGCGCTTCACGACGGCCAGTGTGCTGCCTTGAGGCGACCAATCGGCGTAGGAGACATCTTCCAGCAGATCGCGCGGCGCGCTTCCTGAGCCGGGGGCGATCGCCAGTGTCCCGACGGTCCAGGCCCACGCATCCACTTGCTTCCTCAGGGCAAGATCCCCCGTGCGCGAAACGGATTGCAGCGAAGCGCCCCGCAGGCCGAGGGAACGGGTTTGGGAGAGGTCCGTTCTGGTCTCGAACACCTCTGGCAGACCTCCGTCCCAGGCGGCGCTGTAGACGACGCTTTTGCCGTCCGGAGCGAAGCGCGCGTTCTGGATGCTGCCCCGCTGGAAGGTAAGACGAGTGAACTTGGGGGGCTCAGGCCGGCTCACTGTCACGCGACCCGCAAGGAAGAGGCCGGAGGCAATAAGCGCGGCAGCGATACAGATGCCGATGATCGCGGTTGCCGAAGGCCGCCTGCCGGCTGGGGCTAAACCACCAACGGTCGGAGACGGAGTCGTGGCGGTCATCCCCTCCAAGTCGAAGGCCAAGTCTGCAGCCGACTGAAATCGCTCATCCGGATCCTTCTCCAGGCACCTCTTCACAATCCTTTCCAGCGCCGGCGGGGACAGCGGCTGCAGCTCTGATATCGGTTGCGGATGGTCCTTGAGAATCGCCGCGATCAGGCTCGCCTGGCTCGTTCCTTCGAACGCCCTCTTGCCGGTTGCCATCTCGTACAGCACGCAACCGAGCGCCCACAGGTCCGTCCGCGCGTCCGCATCCTTACCTTCCAGTTGCTCGGGTGCCATGTACTGGAATGTCCCGACGATCGTACCTTCGGCTGTGATCGGGCGGCTTCCCGTCGGCGATTCACTCAACGCACCAGCCACTGGCGACAGCCGGGTGGGGCGGGCAAGGCCGAAGTCCATGAGCTTCGCCCCGCCCTTAGTCAACATTATGTTGCCGGGCTTCAGATCGCGGTGCACGATCCCGGCACGATGCGCGCAGTCCAACGCATTCCCGATTTCTATCCCATGGCGCAGCACCTCCACCACCGGCAGCGGGCCCTTCGTGAGACGCGCAGCCAGTGTCTCGCCCTCCAGGTACTCCATCACCAGGTAGTCGATGTCGTCCTGACGACCAATGTCGTGAAGCGAGCAGATGTGAGGGTGGTTGAGCTGCGAGATCGCCTGCGCCTCGCGCTCGAACCGCGCCCGGATCTCGGGACTTGTCGAGAGATGGGCAGGCAGCACCTTGATCGCGACGTCGCGACCGAGGCGGGTGTCGCGTGCCCTGTAGACTTCGCCCATTCCGCCGGCGCCCAGCTGCGCCTGGATTTCGTAGGGTCCGAGGCAAGTGCCGGCTGGTAGCGCCATCGCTGCACCTCGAATCTGCGTATTCTACAAGAGTCTGCTGCCGCTCATTCTACACCCGGAACGAATCAGATGCGTTCTGTACCAGCTTGGTCCTCCAAGGCGGCACGAAATGAAGAGGCATTCCACACACTCAGTCAGGGCAGCGTCTCGGCTGCAATGAGGAGCGAGAAGTTCTCGAGAGAGCCCGTCCTCAAGGCTCCGGTTCCTTGAGACGCGAAAAAGGCGGCCAAAATCGAGCGTAAGACCGTTTTCCAACCTTAAAAATCGGATAAACAGGAGCAGATAAAGGATTTGCTCGGGTCCGACCCCGGTTAGGCGGTCACGATGCTGAGCCGTACTTGATTGTGTAGCCGGCGTTTTCGGTGACCTGGTCGCTGAAGACCGGGAGCATTCCGACAATCACGCCATCCGAAGGCTTGATGTTTTGAAAGGCATACATGAACGCCTGTTCCGTCTGCTTCGGATTAGCGGCCATCCATCCACCCGCCAGAATCTTGAACGCCAGGCAGGGTTTGTTCGTCTTGCGGATCGATTCGCACATTCTCTCACGGTCACTGGGAATGAACGTGGTCTGGATGGGTTTGAACCCGAGGATCTTCTCCAGATCCTCCGCCGAGCGGCTCATCACATAACAACACGTCATGAACAGGTCGTTTTCCCAGGTGTCCTCCGTGATCCTGTCGATCACGTCCGGACGATGAGAGGAGACGCCGGCGAGTACCCCGGTATCCTTTACTTCCTTGACGAAATCGTGGACGACCTGGGACTTGCCGTTCCTCCACAGGTTGTCCGTCACGCCGCCGTGATGCACGATGGCAATGGGCTTGAAACGCACCGCCTCCTTCACCGTCACTTCCGTGGGGTGATAGAGAATCACCAGGTTCATCTTGCCGCCTTCGTCCCGGTATCTCTTCCACAAGCTCGGGAAGCGCTTGTCGAAGTTCGTCTGGAACGTGTCGATCCCCGCCTGTTCGGATTGATGGAGGAGTTTGAGGATATTGTCGTCGTTGAAGTGATTCACCATGAACTTGCTCATCAACTCGCCCTGGTAGCTGTAACCCCAGAGGGGGTTCGCACCCAACACCAGGCGCGAGACGAGATGGCTGCCAATCCGAACCCGCGGCATGGTGGCAGTGTCCGAGGCAGCGGCGACCGTTTTGCCTCCCCCAAGCAATCCTGCCGCAACACCGCAAGTGGCCTTGAGAAACATCCTTCTCCGCGCGCAATATTCAGATGGCATGAAGTAGCTCCTTTCAACAGGGACTGACTGCGGCAACAGTTATAAATGAACGGGGAATCGCAGATCAAGCACATCGATGGCCCGCATTTCGCCTGGCGCAGAGACTGCAGACAGGGAACGCGATCGGCACGACAATCACCTGGAATGGGGGAGCCGCCGCACGCTCTGGATGTCGCGGCATTCCCTCCCCTGCCTTGCCACTTTCCCCTTGTGTCCCCGGATAGAAATACTTATAAGACGGAACGGGACGTGGTTGCCCCATTTCAGGAATAAGGCCCCTGGGAGAGAAAAATGACAAGAGTCCTATCCACTGCACTGTTTCTGCTGATGTTGGCGCCGGCCTTCCCTGCCGCCAAGACTCTCGAGATGTATGTGATCGACACCGAGGGCGGAAAGGCGTTGCTGCTCATTTCCCCCTCCGGCCGGAGCATGCTGATCGACGCCGGCTTCCCGGGTCACGACGGTCGCGACGCAATGCGGATCGAAGAAGCCGCGAAAGCGGCCGGCGTCAGAAGGCTCGATTTCCTGGTTGTCACTCATTACGATTCCGATCACGTGGACAATGTTCCCGCGATTGTCGCCAGGTTGCCTGTCGTGAATTTCGTGGATCACGGCCCTTCGGTGGCCAATGATCCACGAAGAGCCAAGGCCGTGGCTGCATACCTGGATTTGGCGGCGAAAGCGAAACGCACCATAGTTGCAGCCGGGGATAAGATCCCCTTCAAAGGCGTGGACGTGCTGGTGCTGACATCCGCCGGCAAGGCAATAAAGACTCCTGTCAAGGGCGGAGGCGCCTCCAATCCGTTTTGCGGGAGCACGCCGACAAAAATACCGGACACCACAGAGAACGCCCAATCGATCGGCCTGTTGTTCACATTCGGGAAGTTCCGCATGGTTGACCTCGGTGACCTCAGCTGGAACAAAGAACTCGAACTCGTGTGTCCGAACAATCCCGTCGGAAACGTCGATCTGCTCATGATCGGCTATCATGGGGCGGACGCCGCCAACTCCCCGGCCCTCATTCACTCCCTGAGGCCCAAGGTAACGATCATGGACAACGGCGCCAGGAAGACCGGATCGCCCGGCGTACTAAAGACAATCAAAGCCTCGCCTGGACTGCAGGCGGCCTATCAGTTGCATTGGTCGGCCAACGCTCCGGACGATAACCCTCCCGATGAGTTCATCGCCAACCTGCAGGATTCGCCGGACGGGAAATGGATCAAAGTGTCGGCGAGGGACAATGGATCCTTCACGGTCACGAACTCTCGCACCAATACTTCCAAGTCCTTTGAGCGATGATTTTCGACCTGGCCGCTCTTGTCAGACTTCTGGGAAAACGCCTCGACGACGCCAGCGTCCGCGATCTGCTCCTTGATCTGAACGGGGGTGCAGAACCTGAGGCTCATGTCGCCGGAAATGCTGCCATCGGTGAGTCTCGCACGTACCTCTTTCCCGCAGCCGGCATAATAGTACGCACGACCGACTATTCCGGTGCGGGGCACCGAATAGGACAGGTAACGTTGATCGGCAAGGCAAGAAGAGTGTATCTGGACGGGAGAGAGTATACGGTCGGGTCGTTTCGCGGGCCATTGCCGCTTTCGTTGAAGTGGGGAGACTTGCGCACCGACATCCTCAGGCGTTTGGGCTGCCCGGTAATGAGCAACGATGGCATCAGCCTCAGCGACCGCCCCAAGAGCCCCATTCACGAAACACGCGATGCCGATGAATACCTGCAGGGAAACGCGATCGCACGCCTCATCTATTCAGATCCGCATGAGGGCCCAAGCTACCTGGAGGAGATTGACCTCCAGCGGACGATCAACACGACACGACCGTGAGGTTGCGGCCTGATCTCGACTGAGAGCCAGGAGCCTGTTCGCGACCTGGCAGGGGCCGCGTTCCGAATACGCGCAACCCCAATTGATCTTCAGACAGGCTCCTGGCACCGATGGCCCGATTCAAAAGCGCGTGCAATCCTCTCAGTTGGACAGCGGCGGTCCTTTCGGAACCAGAATATCCCCGCGCCTCGCCGGGTAACTGTGTCTCCTGGCGGTAAACTTCGACATGAGATACTCGCCCATGTGGATCGGGCCGGAAATGGTGTCGCCGGAAACAGTCCCCGCGAAAGTAAAGATGACGGCATCTCCGGTTCCGCGTTCGCTGGTGGCACTGCGGAGCGTCACCTGGTCTCCGTCGATGATGCCGTACATGTCGCGCGTCGAAAAGTCGCCCTTGTGCGTACCTTGAATCTGGTTGCCGTTCTGCTCGATGAACAGCACGTGCTCACTTTTGCTGCTGAAAAATTCGACTGTTGTATCCCAACGGCCGCTGAGGTCAGCCACCGGTGGTTTCAGGGGAGGCTTCGGGCTGCGCTGTCGCGACAGCACCTCGTAGATGCGGTCGGCCACTATCTTGTCGTGGCCGGGCTGCATCTGCCAGGGAGTCACGGAAATGCCGGTTGTGCCGGGCTCACGCTGGCCAGAGCGGCCGCCACCGGCACTGAGTGCGATTCTCGGCTTGGTCCTGGCCAACTCTTCGGCCACTTCTTCCCCTGTGACGTTTAACTTGTCCGGGTTCCAGATAATGGTCAATGAGGGGCTGCGGTTGTCAAGCCCAACCGGCTCACGAACCGCCGTCGTCACACCGTCGATTTGGCTAACCCGTTTGGATATGGTGTCGAGCCAGCTGAGCCAGGTTTGCCATTCGGCTTTGTGATCGCGCTTTACCCAGGCCTCGACGGCCGCCAGCATACCCACTGTCTCCTCGCGACCGACCTTGTTGTCACGGCCGGGGCCATGGTGCGGAGAGCTCGCCTGCCAGGCCGACATGAGAATATCCTTGCGGCCGAGCATCAGTCCTGCGCATTGCGGCCCGCGAATCGCCTTCCCGCCGCTATAACCGACGACGTCCGCCCCCCGCTGCAAATGGACGCACGGGATGGTAAGCACCTCTGCCGCCGCATCCACCAGAATCGGCACGTTCTTTGGTTTTGCGACCCGGGCGATCTCCTCGAGCGAGAGCGGTCCCGTGACGGACTGGCCGCCACTCTGGATGTAGATCAGGGCCGTCCTTGGATTGAGCGCAGCTTCGAGCTCTTCCAGAGTGTCTACCATTACCACCTTCACACCGATATTGCGAATCGCATGGTCGTAGACACTTCGTGACGACCTGGGGATCACAACCTCGGTCTTCTCGAGATCGGTCAGATCCGGAATGCGGATCAGTTTCTCGGGATTGCCGCCGGCCACGCAAGCTGCCGTCACGTGCTTGAGTCCGGCTGCACAGCCGGCCGAGACCATGCCCCACTCCGCTCCGGTCAGTTCAGCCAGACGCTGCCCGACCGCTTGCGCCAATTCGTCGAGCTGCACGTTGTGCACGGCTGCGGCTTCCATCGCGGCCCGTACCTCGGGCAACTCGATCGAAGCGCCGATGATGGTGAAGGTTCCGCGGCAGTTTATGACGGGCTCAACACCGATGGACTGGTAAACATTCGGTCCGGGCGTGAGAGGGCCTTCAGCCGCGACGGCTTCGGCTGCGCCAAAAAGGGTGGCGGGCAGAGCGAGCAGGCTTCCCGTCTGCAGCACTTCCCGCCGAGTCAAGCCGCCGGCCGATGCCGATGGCGATTGTTTTAGTGGATAATCAGACATATCTCCTCCGATTGATACAATGAATACGCACTACGCATGCGAAACGCCGACGAGACCTCCATATAATCCTCCCGGATTCGGCTCTCAACGCGGCGGCAAGTCAACATAGCACAAAATCATCAGAAACTGCAGGAAGCGGTGGAGGAGCACATCTCGAAAGGCCGGTCCCCAGAGCCCGGTCATTTCTCCTTGTGCCCCCAAACAAGAACGCTTATAAGGAGAGCGCCTCTCAAAGCGAAAGTGAGTCCTGCAATGGAGAGATCATTCGAAAGATACATGGGGAAGTTCCATCTCCCTCGCCGGAGCTGGCTGTTGGCATTAGTTCTGGTGTCCGGCCCCGTCCCGCTGTTTGGCCAGAGTACCGTTGCGGAGAAATGCACGGTGAAAACCGCCACATGGAGCGGGTGGAATGCCGTGCAGATGGCGAACCCCTGGGTAACGCTGGTCATCGTGCCGCAGATCGGCGGCCGATTGATGCAGGTCACGTTCGACGGCCACGACTACCTCTGGGTGAACGAGCGACTGAAGGGGCAGTACTTCCCTCCGGAAGTCTCGGCCGAGCAGCACCGATGGTTCAATTACGGCGGCGACAAGATCTGGCCCATGCCCGAGGGGTCCCAGGACGAACAGCACTGGGCGGGTGCGGAGGGAGGATTGTTGGACTGCGGTGCTTTCAGCTACGAGATTCTCTCGCAGGGCACCATGTGTTCGGTGAGGTTGACGGGCCCTCCCGACCCACAGATCGGGCAGCAATACATCCGCGACATCACGATTGCGGCGGATTCGCCGGAGATTTTATTCCACGCAGTGATGAAAAACACAAGTGGGTATCCGCAGGAATGGTCTGAACAGTCGGTCTCGCAATACGACCTGACCGATCCTCGGAACCCGGCTCAATTCAACACCGACTACTGGGCCTTCACCCCGGCGCATCCCCACAGCGCCTACCTGAACTCCTATCATGTCCGCACGGGGCAGGCTTCCAATCCCACCTACTCGGTGCGCGACGGTATGTTCACACTGCACTACATCGGGGCGGGCGGCGAAGTGTGGGTTGATTCTCCGGGAGAGTATGTCGCTGTGGTGGACGGCTTGAACAAATACACCATGGTCGAGCGGTTCCGCTATGACAAGAACGCTGAGTATCCCGACAAGAGCACGGTAATCTTTTATACAAGCGGGTCAGCGATAGTACCAAAGCGGGCACCGGGCGAGGGGTCGCAACCGGAGACCGGCACCCAACAAGGCGCGCGCCCACCAACCTTTTACATGGAAGCCGAACTAAACAGCCCCATGATCCGACTGGCACCGGGTGAGGCATACGCAATGGACACCCGGTGGTACCCCACACGCATGGGCAGCAACTTCAGGGCGGCGACTTACGCAGGCGTCATAGGACAGCCACTGACAGCTGCCAGAACCACAGACGGCGTGGCGCTGACCGGCGAGTTCGGCGTTTTTTATGCAGGCAAGCTGGAGGCACGTTTCTACGGCCAGGGCGGTATGCGCGTTGGCGCAGCAGCTGTCATGGATGTGACGCCAACGAAACTGATCACGCTCCAGCAGACGGTGAAGGCTCCGCCCGAAACGACGCGCGTATCGCTGCACCTGGTGGATTCCAAGGGGCTTGACCGCGGCCCTCTGGGTGAAGCGATGGTGACGGTGCCGTAGTGGTGACAAGAGTACGGGGGTCGGACCGACGTAAGTTTCTTCCAAAGAAAGAGATACGAGGACTTCTGACCTTGATCGGGCCTTCAATCCCGGTTTCTGACCCCCTTTTATGCCCTCAAGCAATCCAATCTCGTAAGGTCACGGTCCCTCACCTACCGCAGATCTTTGCGCTCAACTCTCGGGAGCGGCCGTTAAGATGGACTGGGAAGAGACTGCACTTGCCCAAACGACGAAAGCAAGGCCCAAAATCAGGCCTGAGGGCTTTCCTTGTCTCTATTTCCAGCGCAACCAAATGACTGTATTCGATTTGCCTCGGTCCGACCCCACCGGCGCTTCGCTAGGGGGACACTGGTGACTGTCCCCCCCGAGCGGACCAGAGGATGGCGTTGTGTATGAGCCTTCGATAGCCAGGGTGTCGCATCGTGCTCTCACCGTGACCGAGTTGGATGTAGACGACGCGGGCCTTCGGGTGGGGACCGATGTAAACAACCGGCCGATCGTTGTAAGGGCTCTCGGTCTCCATGATCGGGGTGATCCCGGGGGAAAACCACATCCCGCGGTAAGCCTCATCCACCAAGGCGAGAGGTCCTATCCCCCGGAGAATCGGATGTTCGGATGCAGACTTCACCGGCCGAACGATCAAGTCCACGTCATCCTTGTAGTCCGATTTGGCGTGTGATCCCTCCGCCTGAGTGAAGAACTTTCCGCCGACCACGTCCTCGTACCACCACGGCCACGACGTATAGTCGACTATCGCGTGGTGGGTCGAAACCACCCCGCCCCCTTTCTCCACATAGTCACGGAGGTAACCGCGCTCCTTCTCCCCGATCTGCTCGTACATGTCGTGCAGGACTATCACGTCGAACTCAGCGAGCTTCGGGGAAAAAGCCTCCGCCTGAGAACAGGCATGCGTCCAGCGGATGTCGTTGTAACCCTCGAACAGAGTATAGAAAGCCGGCGGATAGTCGTGCCCTCCGGTGACGACCAGCACTCGCACTGCGTCATTGCGCAAAGCAGGCCCCGGGCCTATTCTCGCCGGCAGCGTCACCCCGCCCGTTGCAGCCCATTCCACCGATCGGCAGAGCAGGGTCACGAACCCGGCTTGATACATCGACGCCGTATCATGCCCGAAAATCGTGTGAACAACCCGCCCCTTACCAAACGGTACGGTCCATATCACCGGCTCGTCCTTGCCGGTCCCGCCGGCCTTCGGGTCACTCCAGGCAACCGCCAGGACATGTGCGTTCGGCCGCAGATCGAGCTTGTGATACAGCTCGTCATCCGCAAGGAACGTCTCGCCGAGCCCGCGGCCGATCGGATGTTCACGGTCGGTCCAACGCACCGTGAAGATGCCGCGCTGTGCATGGCCGATGTTCTCGCTCTTCCAGGTTGAGCCGATCATGTCGGGGTAAGCGATCCAGCCGGGATCCGCGGATGGTACCCATTTCGTCCCCTTGAACTCCATGCCGAAAAACCGCCCGTAGCTGATACCGTGCAAGGCGAACATCCCCTTGCCGCCGGCGACAAATTGTTCGATTGCTTTCTCCGTCGCCGCCCCCCAGCGCGGGCCGTTGTAGTTCAGGATCAGGACGTCGTATGCGGCGAGCGTCGCTGACGTGATGCCGCGGACCTCCTCCTCGACGTGGACGTCGAACTGCCCGGTTTTTTCCAGCTGCGTCTTCAGGAACAAGGTCGTTGACCGCCAGTCATGGTACTGGGAGTCGCTCTCTCCCGTCAGGACGAGAACCCGCACGCGCACGGGTTCTGCCCTCGTCGCGACGGCAGCGGCCATCAAGAACGCTGCTGCCATGAACGCCAGTTTCTTCAGGAAATCGGATTGTTCAAGCTGATGGACTTGCACTTTGCCCTCCCTGTTCTGCAATTCAAATGTTTTTCGCCGGCTGGTCGGAAAGCTCTCCGAGAGCATCGCGCACCCATGCGAGGCTGCGCTCGATCATCGGCCCGCCCTGTCCCTCACACTCGATACTCAACACGCCGTCATACCCCGTGCGAACGAGCAGCTCCACGCAGCGCTTTATGTTCTCTGCGTTGACACCGTCGCCGACGGCGCAATGACTCACGGCGATGCCGGTCAACCCGCCGCGGGAAGCTGCTGCGAGGCTCGGACTGACGTCCTTGATGTGGACGTGGTTGATCCTGCTGCGAAACTGTTCCGCGAAGGAAACAGGGTCTTGTCCTGCTATAAACGTGTTTCCCGTGTCGAAGTTCATGGACAGGTAACGAGAGTCGGCAAACCCCAGCATCTCCGCCATGAATTCCGGTCTGGTCGTATAGTACCCGTGAGGCTCGATGTTGATTGTCACCTCGTACGGCTCGGCCACACGGAGGATCTGAAGGTAGATCCTTCGCATATGTTCCAGCGCCTCGCGGTCGGTGAGCCCATCGGGCCGTCCCCGTGCGTCGGTCGTGTCGACGCGCGCGCAGCCGGCGAGCTTTGCCCAGCGGATCGTGTGGAGGACGTATTCCACTCCCAGCGTCGCGCCCTCAGGGATCGAGAGCGGGAACGCAGCATCGACCTGAGAGAAGCTGAGCCCGAGTCCGTCCATCTTCTTACGCAAAAGCAGCGGGTCCTCCCACAATGCGATATGGGGCTGGTATCCGAGCCCATGGATCCAGCTGACGCCGTCGATCGCACCGCACTCGATGAAATGCAGGTCGTTGCGGCGGGCCCATTCCAGGCACTGCGCGAAATTCCAGTAACTGCTGTTGAATGCGTCCGTGTGAAATCCGATGCCGATCATGATGCGGTCCTTTGTCAGCCTCCGGCTCAAAGCAGGACGGTTACGCCGGGCGTGAAAACAGGGTAAATGCCGTCTGCATCCGGTTTCACGGGCGGTTCCATCTCCATCGTGCATTCTTCCGGCCGGGGTGGATAGTAGAAGCCGGAGCCGGAAACCTGCTCCCAGGTGACTTCCTTTCCGGTGTAGCACGTAATCTGGCCCATGATGCCGATCAGCGTGCTGCGGGCCATGTAGTCGCCGTTGTTGATCGGTTTCCCGGAGCGGATTGACTTGTAGAGTTCTTCGTGTTCGACGACATACGGGTCACGGCGGCTCCCTTCGTATCTCCAGTTCGTCTCCCCCTGGATTCGCATCTTCAGGATGTCGCAGCGTCCTTTTGTCCCGAGAAGGATGCTCGAGGTTTCGTTGTAGCAGTCGGGAATTGTGCGGCAGAACGCATACAGCTTCACGCCGTTGTCGAATTCGTAGACAACCGAGTGATGATCAAAAACACTGCCATAGACTTCCCCCTTCAGAGTCGAGCGTCCGCCCAAACCGTGTGCTTTGACCGGCGTCTTCTCATTCAACACCCAGCTCGCTCGATCCAGATTGTGCACAAGCGATTGGGGCACATCATCGCCGGACAGCCAATGAAAGTGATACTGGTTGCTGGCCTGGAACCGGACTTCGGAAAGACCGGGCGTACGCGGATACAGCACGTAGGGCGCGCGCAGGAAGTTCTCCTCGATGGCGACGATGTCGCCGATCGCCCCGTCATGGACGCGCTGGACAGTCTCGAGGTAGCCGGGGTGGTAGCGGCTCTGCAGGCCCGATACGACCGAGAGCCCTTTCTCGCGGGCTGTTTCGCACGCTTCGCGAACCATCCTGATGCCTGCCGGGTCGATCGCGTGCGGCTTCTCAACGAAAACGTGCTTTCCTGCCTCGACTGCAGCCTTCAGATGAAGCGGGTGGAACTTGGCGGCGTTGGCGATCAGCACGACGTCGCAGCTTTCCACGACCTTCCTGTATCCGTCGAAACCCGTAAAACAGTGATCGTCGCCCACTGCCACCTGATCAGGCTTGCGCTCTTTCAGTTGGCCGAGCTTCTCCTGTATGCGCTCCATCAATATGTCGCACATAGCAACCAGGCGGACACCGCTGTCGGCTGTCGTTGCGTTCAGGACCGCTTCATATCCCCGCCCTCCGCAACCGACCAGGCCGATGCGGATGGTGTCGCTCCCGGCGACATAGCCCGGCCGTGCGACGCCTGCGGCGCTCAGGGCAGCTGCTGATGTTTTCAAGAATTCACGACGTGAAGTGTTCATGGCTGGCATCTCCTTTCGAGCGGCGCCCAGTATAAGCCAATCGGGAACTGGCGGCAGCAACTGTCGAACGTGCTCCTGTGATTCAGACAGTCGGGATTGAAGTGACCTCGTCTCGTCAGGTGATCGCCGTCCAACCCCTTCAGGGTTGGGCCTTGAGCAGACCCGATCATCCCCGGGGTTTGCACCCCGGGCTGATCTGTTCGACCCCCTTCGGGGTCGACTCCGACGTACTGTGCGCGGGGACTGAGGGTGACCATGCCGTTCAGCCCATTGACTCACTGGTGGCGGTAACGCCTCACAGATGCCGGCCGCGATCGACACCGACGACGCTGAAAGCGTCGAATAGAACAGACATAATGGAGTGACCGGTTTCCATCGCGTAGTATGCGTGGGTTGTTACTCGTTAAATAACAGAGCCACATACGGGAGGAAACCGGTCATGAAGAATTGTATCACCTGGGTGGGAATGGATGATTCGGCAAATAAGGTCCAAATAGCAGTTTTCCTGGGGAATGCGAACAGCCCGGGGTGCAAACCCCGGGGATCAGGATGATCAGAAGATGTCAACCATGTAGGGGTTGAACAGCGTCCTTGCAGCGCAGGCCGCCTGACACGCGTCACCAGTCTCGTAGTCCTCACTGTCTATACCACAGGAACGTGCTCGAAAAACTTAACCAGGCGCCTCGGTGTGAAACCTGGCGCCGGGCTTCCGGCTTCTGTGCCTCCGATGCAAGACGCTCCCCGGAGCCAGCACAGGTGCAGGGGTGTTATTTCTGCAGCAGGCCGGCATCGTCGGTGACCGTCACGATAGAAAGTCTTCCTTACTCTGTTGTATGCTGGTCGCGGGAACTCAGAGAACATGCTGTTGAGGTACGAGGCGATCCCATGCACCTCAAGTTTGCGCTCGTCCTGCTGTTGTTGATCTTGCCATTAACTGCCGCCTTTGGGCAGGAGTCCCACACTCCGCCGCTGCTTACACTCGACCAGGCGATCTCGCTGGCAGTCCAGCAGAACCGCATGATCCACAGTTCGGCGCTCGAGGTCCTCAAGCTGGATGACAAGATCGCCGCAACCCGGACGATGCGCTATCCCTATTTCAGCTGGTATACGTTCGGCTCGCAGCGCATCACAGGGTTGGATTTCATATTCCCAGCGGGCTCCTTCGGCACGAACCCGCCTATCCCGGCCACCGACACTGCAATTCACGCCGCCGCCACCCCGGCGGTTTTGCTCATGGGGCGCGTAGACCAGCCGCTGTCGCAGCAATATCGCATCGGGCTCAACCTGCACTCTATCGATATGGAGCGACAGATCGCGATGCAGCAGGAGCGCCTCCAGAAGCAGTCGGTCGTCGACCAGGTGAAGCGCACCTACTACGGCATCCTGCAGATGCAGAGCTCGCTGGAGAGCGTCGAAGAGAGCATCCGGCTTTACAGAGAAATGGACCGCGTGACCGAGCAGTATGTCCTCCAGCAGACTGCGCTCAAATCACAGAGTCTCGAGGTGAAGACGCGGCTGGCGAAAGCCGAGTACGACGCGCTGGCTCTGCGCAATCCTATTGACACGCAGAAGGAGCAATTGAACAGCCTGATGGGGCGCGACCTGCGAACCGCGTTCAGCGTCAGCCCGGTGCCGGAAGCGGCCGGCATCGAAAAGGACCTCGAGGCTGCACGCAGGATGGCTATCGAGCAAAGGCCCGAAGTGACCCAGGCTCGGTTGCGGGTCAAGCAGGCAGAGTACGACCGGCGAGTCAAGAAGTCCGAATACATCCCGGACCTCAGTCTGAGCTTCAGCTATGTATCTCCCGTCGGCTACGGCTCGCTGGTGCCCAGCAACATCGCGAGCGTGGGCCTGCTGTTCACCTGGGAGCCGTTCGACTGGGGAAAGAAGAAACATGAGCTCTCGGAGAAGAGCCGGGTGATCGAGCAGGCAGAGCTTGCGCTGCACGAGGCGGAGGACCAGGTTACGATCGATGTCGGGAGCAGGTTCCGCACGCTCGAGGAGACGCACCAGTTGATCGTTGTCAGCAGGCTGGGCCAGGAAACAGCGCGTGAAAAACTGCGTGTCATGAGCAACCGGTACAAGCAGGATGTTTCTCTGTTCGTGGATCTGCTTCAGTCCCAGGCTTCGCTGGCCGAGGCTGACAGCCAATATCAGCAGGCGCTGCTCAACTATTGGACCGCGCGTGCCGATTTCGAAAAAGCGGTCGGAATGGAGCCATGAACGGCTTTTGATGCATGTATGAAAGCCTGAAGGAGTACAACGGACCTCTCGATTTGGCGGGACTGAGAGGGCGGAGCTGGGGGACAGATCGTGGCAAAGAGGCGTATCGCACTCGTGGTCCTTCTGGCGTCGGCGGGTTTCATACCGGGTTGCGGCCGGGAAGAAACTCCGCAGAATCCTCCGACGCCCGTCGGCGTGACGACGGTTCAGATGTACCAGTCCGGAAACGAAATCCGGTATTCGGCCAACATCGTTCCCTATGCCCAGGTAGACCTGGCCTTCAAGTCCGGAGGCTACGTTGAAACCATCAGGCAGGTAAAGGGCGCTGACGGACGGACGCGTGATCTGCAACAGGGCGACCGCGTCTCCAGGGGTATGGTCCTGGCACAGGTTCGCCAGGAAGACTACGTCATCAAGGTGGAACAGGCGAAAACGCAACTCGCACAGGCAAAGTGGTCTTTGGAGTCCGCCAAGTCGCAAGTCACCAAGGCGGAAGCCGCACTCAACCACTCGCAGCTCGATTTTGGGCGCGCGAAGAATCTCTTTGAGACTCAGAGCCTCACGAAGTCCGACTTTGACACGGCGACGACGCGCCTCGATTCCGACCAGGCGAACGTGTCCGCCGCCAAGAGCCAGGTCGACGCCCTGCAGGCCCAGGTCGGTACGGCCGAGCAGGCCCTTAAGAGCGCCGAGTTATCCCTTGCCGATGCCACGTTGAAGTCTCCGATGGATGGTGTGGTCCTCGCGCGCAACGTCGAGATCGGCACCTTGGCCACGCCCGGCGCGACAGGATTCGTGCTCGCCGACGTCAGTTCTGTGAAGGCGGTTTTCGGCGTGCCGGACACGATGATGGACCGTGTGAAGCTTGGAACCAGGCAGACAATTACGGCCGAGGCTGTGCCAGGCAAGCTCGAAGGACTTATTACCGCAATCTCGCCCTCGGCGGACCCCAAGAGCCGGACATTTTCCGTTGAGGTCACGATCCCCAATCCGCGCGGGCAACTCAACGCGGGAATGATAGCTACCCTGATGCTGGCCGCAGCGCAATCGGCGGCGCCGGTGCCGGTGATTCCTTTGAGTGCGGTAGTTCGGTCGACGCAGAACCCGGATGGCTACGCGGTATTTGTCATCGAAGATCAAGCCGGGAAGCCCCTGGCCCGCATGCGCAGTGTTGAATTGGGGGAGGCTTACGGAAACATGATCGGGGTAAAGGCCGGCTTGAATCTGAACGAGCGAGTCATCACCACGGGAGCAACGCTGGTAAGAGACGGATGGCAGGTACAGATGATTCGTTGACTCGCCCTGTTCGAGTCCCAGTCCAGTCGGATCGCGACCCCCAGGCTGCGTTGCAAACAGAGTAGCCGCTGACTATGTCTTTCGAAACAGACGCCGAGTTAATTGAAAAGACGCACAACACCGCGCGATTTTTCTCCGAACACCGGCAGGTGGCCTGGATACTGCTCCTGGGAACGGTATTCGGGGGGATTTACGGCTACGTTTCAATGCCGCAACGGAAGGATCCGGACATTCCCATCCCCATCGCGGTGGCAACCTGCCAGTGGCCCGGAGTGGGGGCCGAGCAGGTCGAGCAGCAGGTCACCAGGAGGATCGAGGACACTATTGCGCAGAACTCCAAAATCAGGCCGGGGAGCCCGACGGACTTTGGAGTCAAATCGCTCACGCTGCCGGGGCTCTCGATTGTCTACGTCATGTTGGAAGAGACAATCACCAACCCGAAGGAGCAGTTCAGCGACATCAACCTGAAACTCAACAGCCTCAGCGCCCAGCTTCCGAACGGCGCCGGCCCCATCCAGTTTCAAAGCGACTATGCAGACACCGCCGCTTTGATGCTGACCGTCGCCAGCCCTCCGGTAGATGAAACAGAGATCGAGTTGAGGGCGCGCACAATACAGCGAGCTGTGGAGAACGCACGAGCATCGAGTGGTACGCGCCCCGAAGACGGGAGGGTCAGCATGGTCTACTGCTTCCCTCAGACGATCTCTCCGGAAGCGGTGCGCAGGCCCTTCAACCTGCTTGCCGGCATCGCGGAGAAAGAGGGGGTAATACGAGATGCCCGCCGGTTCGAGGGCCCCGGGTTCGTCGGTGTCGATGGAATACCGGCGCTCGACGACACCAAGATCATCGCATACGGTGAGAGCCTGCGGCGCGAGCGGCTGCATCAGTCGGAGATTCACCCGGACGGGTGGGGCCCCCTCCTGATTCACGATCCTTCAGAGACCAAGCTGAAGTTGGCCGAAGCGGCTGGAGACAAGTACAGCTACAAGGAGTTGGATGATTTCACCGACATTATCGCGCGGACACTGATCGGCGCTCCTCAAGCCTCGAAAGCCGACCGGTCGGGAGTACTGCCGGAGGTGGTTTACCTCAACTATTCCCAGGAGCGCCTGGCCTCATACAACCTGGAACCCTCGAAGCTCAAAGACATACTGGGGGCGCGCAACATCTCGCTTCCCGCGGGGGCGCTGGAGGTCGGACAGAAGAACCTGATCATAGACCCCTCGGGACAATTCACCAGCGCGAAGGCAATCGGCGAGGTGATCGTGGGGGCGTCCTCTTCGGGGAGCCCGGTCTACTTGCGGGACCTGGTGGATATTTCCCGCGGGTACCAGAGCCCCCCGCAATTCCTGAACTACTACACCTGGCGCGACGCCGCCGGGAAATGGCATCGCAGCCGGGCAGTCACGGTGGCCGTTTTCATGCGCTCGGGGGAGCAGATTGCGAATTTCGGCGAGAGCGTGGACGAAAAGCTCGCCGCCGTAAAGCAGCTGTTGCCCAGGGATCTCATCATCGCTCGAACCTCGGATCAGCCGCGTCAGGTTGAGGAGAATATCGATCTCTTCATGGATGCGCTGTACGAAGCGATCGCGTTGGTGGTCCTGGTCTCTCTTATCGGATTCTGGGAATGGCGGTCTGCCCTGCTGATGGCGCTATCGATCCCAATCACCCTGGCCATGACGTTCGGCATGGCTCACCTTGTGGGCATGGATCTGCAGCAGGTGTCCATCGCGACGCTTATCATCGCGCTGGGTCTTCTGGTGGATGACCCTGTCGTAGCCGGGGATGGCATCAAACGCGGGTTGGCTGCGGGCCACCCGAGCGTGATCGCGGCCTGGCTGGAGCCCACCAGGCTGGCCAAGGCCATCATGTACGCGACCGTCACCAATATCGTCGCCTACCTGCCTTTCCTCCTGCTGACCGGCACAACGGGCGATTTCCTGTACAGCCTGCCGATCGTGATGACCTGTTCGCTCGTCTCGTCGCGCATCGTATCCATGACGTTCATCCCGCTGCTGGGTTATTACCTGTTGCGCCCCCGCCGGAAGCGCGAGCCGTCTGTCGAGGAGCGTCGACAGCGCGGCTTCACCGGTTTCTATAGCAGGGTTGCAGGCCTGGCCATTGAACATCGGTGGCTGGTCATCAGCTCGTCTCTGCTCTTCCTGGCGTTCGGGGCGTACTTGATGAAGCAGCAGAAGCAGCAGTTTTTCCCGGAGGACATTCAGTATTGGTCGTACATAAACGTGCGTCTGCCGAACGATGCACCGCTTTCCGCCACCAATCAGGCGGCTCACCGCGTCGAAGATGTGGTGAGGGAGACTATCAGCCGCTTCGGCCGCAGCCGGCCCGCGAGCGAGGGCGGTCCGCGCGAGCCCCTTCAGTCGCTCACGACTTTTGTCGGCGGAGGAGGGCCCCGCTTCTGGTTCTCCGTGTCGCCCGAACTCAGACAGCTCAATTACGCTCAGATCATTATCCAGGTAGACCGCAAGGAGGACACGCCGGAGCTCGTCGACATGCTGCAGACAGCAGTGGCAGTGGCGATCGCCGGGGCGCAGGTCGAGGTGCATCAGTTGCAGACGAATCCCGTCGATTACCCGGTGCAGATCTTTCTCTCCGGGCAGGCGGATGTTTCCTCAACCGCAGGGACGGAGGAAATCCGCACTCTGCGACATCTGGCCGGTCAGGTACAGGAGATCCTGCTATCCAGCCCGAAGGCAGCCACCGCCTATAACGACTGGGGAGAGGAGAGCTCGGAGGTGAGGCTCCAGATCGACCCGGATCGGGCCAATCTGGCGGGTGTGACCAATCTTGACGTCGCTCGTTCTTCGACGGCTGCAATGAGCGGAACGGCAGTAACGACCCTGCGGGAGGGAGACAAGCAGATCCCGGTTGTGGCGCGCCTGCGCATGGAAGAACGGGCCCAGCTTTCCGATATCCAGAACCTCTACGTCTATTCCTCCACCGGACAACAGAAAGTCCCGCTCCTGCAGATCTCGTCCGTACTGAACACGATTACGACACAGAGAATCCGCCGGCAGGAGCACTTCCGCACCATCTCAGTGCAATGCTTTCCAAAGCCGGGCGCGCTGGCTTCCGAGGTCTTGAACCCCGTTCTGCCAAAGCTGGAGACGTTCAGGCGGAACCTTCCCCCGGGCTATGAAATGATGATCGGCGGGGAGAAGGCCAAGCAGGTACAGGGGTTCAAGAACCTGGCCGTGATCATGGCAATTTCGGTATTCATGATATTCGTCGCGCTGGTGATGCAGTTCAACCACGCCGTCAAGCCATTCCTTGTTTTCGCCGCTGTGCCTTATGGCGTCGTCGGAGCACTGATCGCATTGACGTTGATGGGAGTGCCGTTCGGCTTCATGGCGTTCCTGGGCGTGGCAAGTCTTGTCGGCGTCATCGTGAGCCACGTGATCGTCCTCTTTGACTTTATCGAGGAAATGCACGAAAAAGGCGAACCCTTCAAGCAGGCACTGATCGATGCGGGAATCATACGCCTGCGCCCGGTCATGATCACGGTCGGGGCGACCGTGCTGGCGCTCTTTCCGCTGGCGATGCACGGCGGTCCGCTCTGGCAGCCGCTCTGCTATGCCCAGATCGGTGGTTTGACCATCGCCACATTTACGACGCTGCTGCTGGTCCCGGTGCTGTACTCCATCTTCGTCCTGGACCTCAGGATCGTGAAGTGGGAGGAAAAGCGACCGCAGCACAGCGGGAACAGCAGGGACTGACGGCGGCAACTATCGGAGGTGCGCCGGCAGCCAAACCCATGAGGTTTGCCGTTCCTGTCAGCGGGTTGCCAAAGCGCTGCAATACCTGTAATCTGCTTGAGTGCAGAGTTTGCCTCTGAGCGCAGCTCTCCGGTTCGCTCTGCCCCGGCTCATGAGCTTGAAACACCTGATGCCCAGGTTGGCTTGTTGCATCTGACAGGCACTCGTTCTCCGGTCCGTCGATTGGAAAGGTGGCTGCACAATCCTGATGAACTCACGTGCGCACGAAGCTGGCGATCACACGCCCGATCAGGACGCTGGGAGAACCACTGCTCCGGAAGGCCCGCAGGACGGAGGCAGGCTCATTGTCCTGACTGCCCCTCTCACCGAAATCATCGATCATGCCGGTTTCTTTATTCAGATGGCGATGGCATCCCTGCCTGTGTGGCTGGAAGGTGTGCTGACCCGGAGGTACCCTCGATGGCGCGATCTCGAATACAACGGCGACGGATCGGCCCGATACATGCCGGCCGGCGTCCGCCTCCTGGAAGCGTCGTTGCTCCGCTGCTTCCCGCGAGAAGAGGTCGTGGCCTGCTATCCCGGTGACATCCATGAGTTCGTGGGCCCCCGGACACGCGCCGTCGGGGTCTCAACCCACAACCCGCTGGGCGTCACCTTCGCCGCCGGCGTCTACGCTTCGATCTTCGGCTCCTCCAGGCAACCCATCAACGCTCACTATGCCAGGAAGCTGTTCTCGAGCCTCAAGGAGAGCCCGTGGCGTGACCGATTCAAGGTGATTGTGGGCGGTTCCGGCGCATGGCAGATCTCCCAGACCGGGACTTACGAGGAGCTGAGCGTCGACTGCGTGGTCGAAGGACGAAGCGAATCTCCGGATACTCTCGAACTGTTCCGGAAGTCGATTCGAGGGGAGGCTCTGCCGAGCAAGCTCGAGGTCAGCCATCCCCTCGACGCGGAGAGCATTCTTGTTCCCAGCCGGCGCACGACCTTCGGGGTAGTAGAGATGACAACGGGCTGCGGCAGGAGATGCCACTTTTGCCTCCCGGATCTGAATCCTCAGATCGGTTTACCCAAGGAAAAGATTATGCAGGGCGTCCTGACGAACGTCCGGGATGGAAACAGGCAGATCTCGCTTGCGACCGAGGATCTGTTCGTATGGGGACAGGTCCGGACGGACACGCCGTTCTATTTTCCGAATCGGGAGGCGCTCCTGGACCTGTTTGCCGATGTCGTCAGCTGTCCCGGAGTGGAGCAGCACGTTCTCAGTCACTGCACCATCGCGCCGGCGGTTGTTGATCCGGTTCTCATCCGTGAGTTGTCGAACCTGTTGCTGGACAAGAGCCCGGTCCATCTGCCCCTGGTGAGTACCCATCCTCGAAAGAAGGTGCTGTCTCCGCTGATCGGTCTGGAAACGGGATCGGTCCGGATGGCGAAGCTGATCATGCCGGGTAAGAGCGTTCCCTTCCCGATCGAGGATTGGCCCAGCGTGTTCATTCAAGGACTTTCGATAATGAACCGCAACAATTGGTTTCCGGTTGTCACCCTGATGATTGGGAATCCCGGCGAGACGGACGAGGATGTCGAGGCGACCATCGATCTTATTTACGAAGCGGAGCACCGGAGACTCTTCGCGTTTTTTGTGCCCTCGATCTTCACGCCGCTGCAAGATACGCGCATGGCCGAAAAAGAAGGCGTCACGGCGACGCGTCAGCTCACGCCTCTGCAATGGCAGTTGATGATGATGTGCTGGAAAATGAACCTCAGGGTCGCCGAGTTCAAGTGGTGGGCGCCCTATGCCTGGCGGATCGGCGCCCTCGGGCTGTGGCTCTGGAAATTGCGCAAGCTCAACGGGCCGAACTTCACCTGGCCGCTGCTTCAATTCTCGAGCGTTCTGCCGGAGAGACTGATGGGACGCATGGGAAAGATCTATTCCGGGAAACGGCTCCGCATAAAGAGCAGGCGCGAGCTGCTGGCATCGGTCCGTCCGCAGCTGTGGAAGCACCTGCGTCCAGATACTGGCGACCTGCCCGACGCCCCCCTCGCGGCACACTCATAGACTGTCCTGCGGAGACGCCGGTTGTTCCTCTTGAAAGTCGACGGCGGGCCTGCGACATGCCCGGTGGCATACCGGTGCGGCTCGGGAAAAGTGGCCTCGCCCTCAATTCTCTGCGGATCGAAAACAACCAGATCCGAAAAATATCCCCTCTTCAACATCCCGCTGCGATCAACCCTGAGGTTCTGCGCGGGCAGTGCCGCGAGCTTTCGGATTGCCTCCTTCAATTTCAGTATCTTCTGCTCGCGCGCGTATCTGCCCAGAGGCCGGGCGTAGCTGCCGCAGGTTTTCGGGTGCGTACTGCTCTTGAGAAAGACCTCTCCTGGAGGATGGATGGAGAGTCAGAGCAGAAACTGACCCGCGGAAGGGCGAGAAATCTCCGCAGGTTGTCTTCCGACTGCGTGAAATAGACTGTGTCAACACGGTTCTCGTCCTCGACGGTCAAATCCATGCCAGTCTCTTACGGGGATTTCCCGCGCAGTCTTGCCACTTCGGGCGGCGTCTTGCCGGCATATGGTTTCAGTGTTTCGGTCCTGAATCCCACCGGCAGGATGTCGTCGGGAGAACCCGCGCCAGGGCACATGTGTTCCCACTTGTCGGACTCCTCGAGAATCTGCGCGGGGCGGCAAGAACGCAACTATAGCTCGCTCTCGTGAGGCATGAGCTGATCCCTTCGCACCGGCCTCCAGAATGTGGTGGAGTTGGGCGACGCCGCGGCCTATCCTCGATGCTGCTATGGTTTTGTGATTCACGTTATTGGAAGGAACATCAAATGGAAATCTCGAGAAGGGACGTGATCAAGTCCGCCGCCCTGGGCGCGCTTTCCTATTCACGCGTGATGGGCGCAAACGACAGGATAGGCTTGGGTCTGATCGGCGCAGGCGGACGCGGTCGGGACGTGCTGGCCGATTTCCGGCACAATGACGAGGTGGAATTGCGGGCCGTTTGCGACGTGTTCGGCACGCGTGTCGATGAAGTGGTGAGCAAGGTCCCGGGGGCGAAGGCCTTCAGTCAGCACGAAAAACTCCTCGAATTGAAGGAAGTCGACGCCGTGCTGATCGCTTCGCCGGACCACTGGCACAAGGACCACGCCGTTGACGCGTTGAACGCAGGTAAGGACGTCTACGTCGAGAAACCTCTGTGCCGCACTCTCGAAGAAGCGCCGGTGATGGTCCAGGCGGCGCGACGAAACAACCGGATCTGCCAGGTGGGACTGCAGCAGCGTTCCGGACCGGTCTACCTCGAAGCCCGAGAACGATTCATCAAGTCGGGCCTGACCGGCAAAGTCAGGTGGGTCGAGTGCGTGTGGAATGACGGACCGCCCCGACCTTACACACCCCGGCCGATCGAGAAGCCGCAGAGCCTCGATTGGGTGCGTTTCCTGGGCCCGGCCCGGTACCGTGAATGGAATACCAGGATCTACTTCAATTTCCGCGCCTACCTGGATTTCAACGGCGGACGCATGACCGACTTCGGCCACCACTGGATCGATGTCGTGCACATGTATCTCGGCGAACAGGCTCCGAGCCTGGCTTCAGCGGCGGGGACCATCTACGACACCCAGGAAGACAAGGACGCACCTGACATCGTCTCGGCGTTGTTCGAGTACCCGGGCTATACGGTCTCGTTCCAGTCCGTGATCGTAGGCAACCCGATTCCCTACGGCGTCACGTTCTACGGAGACCAGGGCAGATTGTACGTGAATAGAAACCGTTACGTTTTCACTCCCTCGGAAAAGGGCGCGGAGCCGGTTCAGAAGGACTTCAAAGGCGACATCACCGCCGATCACGTACGCAATTTCCTCGACTGCTGCCGGTCACGCAAGTTGCCCAACGGCGATGTCGCGCTGGCCGCCATTTCGGTTCAGGCGCCGCTCCTGGCCGTGAAGTCGTACCTGGAGAGACGTGGCATTCGCTTTGATCCGGAACACAGCCTGATCCTGCCGGACTAGGCGGCGGCGCAGTGTCGGGCCGCGCCGCCGGCGCACGCCCACCGGCACCCGATGAGGCCGGACAGTGACACGATTCCATGCGCCGGGCAGATCTTAGTGGATGATTGCCCGGGCGAATCGGTGGTATCATCTTCCCGCTTCGACGATCCCGCAAATCAACCTGGAGCAATCGGCGTGCGGAACTAGACCAGGCGAAAAGACAACGTAGCAATGTCGGGCTTATCCGGATGCGGACCAGCGCGACTGCTCGGTGTCTGCCTGTTTCTTCGCGCGCAGCGAGATTCGCTTCCTGAAACCTGCAGCAGCCCACTCCCGCCGTGACAGACAGGACCTCGAGCGACCCTGACGCGAGCCCGCTCTTCCGGTCCGGGCCAATACACTGGACGGAAACATGTAAGACGGATACCTCCTGTTCGAAAACGTCTGCTACACCTACGACGCGATGTCCGTGCCACTGTTGGAGAATCTTTCCGCGAGTTTTCCCGCGGGGTGGACCGGTATCGCAGGTGCGAACGGTGCGGGCAAGACGACAATTCTGAAACTGGCGACCGGCCTGCTGAGGCCGCTGGCAGGTCGCGTGCGATTTCATGGAGAGGCTTTCTACTGCGCACGGCGTACCGATGAAGCACCGGATTCGCTCGAGCGGTTCCTCTGCGGAACTGATCGCGCGGCCTGCGAACTGAAGGGACGGCTGGCCATCGGCAAAGACTGGGTCGAACGCTGGTACTCACTCAGCCGCGGGGAGCGGAAACGTGCGCAGATCGGAGTCATGCTCTGGCTCCAGCCTGCCATCCTTGCGCTCGATGAGCCCACCAATCACATTGATGCGGAGGCACGAAATCTGCTCATCGCTGCTCTCAGAAGGTTTGGCATCCGCACCTGATAATCATGGATGAACCCACAAATCATCTGGATCTGCGTTCGATCGAATGCCTGGAGGAAGCTTTGGAGGGATGCCCTTGCGGCTTGTTGCTCGTCAGCCATGGTCTGCGTCTTCTCAGCCGCCTGACCCGGATCCGCTGGCACATAGCTCCGGCGGCTGACGGTTCAATGCTGCTAACTCTACAGTGATTTCGTGAGAGTGAAGGTCACTGCGGCGAGCGCGGCGCCGGCCACAGCGTCGAGCGCATAATGATAGCGCCCCGTAACCGTGCTGATCGCAATGCTCAGCGCGATCCACAGGAAGATAAGCCCTGCAATTGGAGAGACGTCAAGGAGTGCAAGCGCCGTGGCGACGGAAGCCGCCACGTGTGCGCTCGGGAACGTGTTGGCTTTGATGCTGAGATGCCGGAGGATGAAGAAGTTGGCCGCGCGCACCCCAGCGACCGTACCACGGGCGGTTCGGTCCCCGTTGAGTGCCCAGGGAGGCAGCGTCGGAAGAAATGGGATCATGGCGTAGCACAGATAGGTGGGAGGCAGCACTATCGCCCAGAAATCATCTGCGCGTCCCCGCAGATGTGTCACATACAGCACACCGACCCCCATCGGCACGAGCGGGTAGCAAAAGAAATAGGCGACCTCAAAATAAACGCGCAAAACTCTCGGAACCTCGTTCATGCCAAGAGAGCGTCCCAGAAAGGCAAAAAGCCGCCGGTCGAACCGCAGAAGCGCGGACTGCAGTGATTCCATGGGATGCGAGAAGAACTGGCCTCCCTGATGATAGGCCAGCAGGATCATCGGAGCCGGCAGCCAATCGCGGACAACCGAAGCGGCCAGAGGTGACAGGAAGCGGCCCAAAAACTGCGCAGCCACCAGAAGTCCCACCCCCAGTGCGCCGATCAGGAGAATCGCAACGCGTCTGGTCCGCTGCAGTGGGACAACGAGCGCCAGACATGCCACGAGGCAGAAGAAAAGCAGATTGATCGACTCGGCAGCGCGCACAAAAGGCATCGGTCTGGATCCGGTTCGAAGGGAATCGTACTCAAAAACCGGAGCCCTGTCACCGGCTCTCCTGATTTCTGCAATTCGGACACGGCACGAACTGCCTCCTTGACCAAAAGACAGGCAGGCGGGAGCTTCACCTCGGATTGCACTGATTTCACGGAAAGGGCATCCCGGTTGCGCTGCGCTTGACAGGTGCCGGTGGCAGACCTACGATGAGCCGCAAAATGAATATGATTTCCTGGAGTCCTCCGATCTGCCCGGAACGCGGAGAACATCGATCATTCCCGTCCAGCGGAGCCCGAATCATGACGCACAAATACCTGTTGACCATCCTCCTGAGCCTGTCTCTCCTATCTTCGATTGCCGGCGCGCAATCGCCGTCCGGGAAGGCAGCACAATTACAGCCCCAGTCGCCAGCGATCGGAAAAGACAAGGCTGTGCTGCTTCCCGAAAGTGACACACTCTGGTACGACGTCCGCGAACTCGTGATCGAAGGGAAAGGATGGCAGGAGACGGAGGAGTTCTATGACCGCCTGCCCGTGCGTGCCAAGGGGGCAGTTCGTGAGCCTGTGTGGGAGCTCAGCCAGAACTCGGCCGGGATCTGCGCGCGATTTTCTACCGATGCCGCCGCCATCAAAATCCGCTGGAGCCTGCGCGATGAACAACTTGCGCTGGAGCACATGCCGGCGACCGGCGTGAGCGGAGTAGATCTGTACATTCGCACCGAAAACGACGGGTGGGGCTGGCTGGCCGTCGGCCGCCCATCGCAGTATCCCACGAACCAGAAGGACTTGGTCGGCGGACTGCCGCCCGGATGGCACGAGTTCCTTCTTTACCTGCCGCTCTATAATGGAGTTTCTTCGGTTCAAGTCGGTATTGCTCCGAAATACTCCGTCGCCAAGGGGCCGCCCCGACCTGCGGAACGCACCAGGCCCATCTGTTTCTACGGCACCTCGATCGTGCAAGGGGGATGTGCGTCACGACCCGGCATGGTTCACACCGCCATCCTTGGCAGGCGGCTGGATCGGCCGGTCATCAATCTCGGATTCTCCGGAAACGGGCCGATGGAGCTCGAGTTGGCGCGCCTCATGGGCGAACTCGATCCGGCGGTCTACGTGATTGATTGCGTCCCCAACATGGAACCCGCACAAGTGACGGAGCGCGCGGTTCCCTTCGTGCAGATTCTGCGGCAGGCGCGGCCCGAGACGCCGATTGTTCTCGTTGAGAATATCGCCTACCAGGGCAGTCCCTATCTGCCAGGCCGGTATGGGGCATATACGTCGAAGAATGCAGCGCTTCGCCAGGCCTATCAGAAGATGATCGAAATCGGGATCAAGGGAGTGCTTTACCTCCCCTGCGAGAATCTGCTCGGGCACGATGAGGAGGCCACGGTGGACGGCACTCACCCTACGGATCTGGGCTTCATGCGGATGGCCGATGCTACGGAGCCAATCCTCCGCCAGGCGTTGAGAGGACAGTCCGGGGCAATTGGGAAAGGCTCAAAATAGCAGACCGCGGAGTTCGTTCGTCGGCCGGCGTCTGGAAAATCCCCTGCATCGAGTTGTTCGATTAATGTTGTTCGGGCCGGATCAACCCTGGCGCACTGCCCGAGCGACGAGATCTCCCACCTGCGGCGTGGAATAGCCCATCTGACCGGCGGCCTGGCTCTTCATCATGGGCGTGACAGTCATGATCGCATCCTCAACGCGGTTGCCGGCTTCCACAAGCTGGGCGTTATCGGTGTGACTCCCGGTCTCGCGCAGGAGCATGCCCATGGCGGCGATAGCGGCGATGGGATTGATCACCTTCTTGCCTGTGTACTTGGGAGCCGATCCCCCCATGGGTTCGTACATGCTCACGCCCCTGGGATTGAGGTTCCCGCCGGCGGCAACGCCGAGACCGCCCTGGATGATGGCGGCAAGGTCCGTGATGATGTCGCCGAAAATATTGTCGGTGACGACCACATCGTAGTACTCGGGATTCTTGACGAACCACATACAGCACGCGTCGACGTGATTGTAATCGCGCTTGATGTCGGGGTATTCCTTCTCTCCGATCTCGTGAAAGGCCCTGAACCAGGTATCACCGGCATAGGTCAGCACGTTGGTCTTGTGAACCAGGGTGACCATTCTCTTGCGGCTGTTCCGGCGCCGGCAAAACTCGAATGCATAGCGGATTGCCCGCTCGGCACCGAACCTGGTGGTGCAGTTTATCTGCGTCGAGACTTCCTGCGGCGTGCCTTTGTACTGCACGCCGCCCATTCCGGTGTAGATACCTTCTGTGTTCTCGCGGACGACCACGAAGTCTATGTCGTCAGGACCCTTGTCCTTCAAAGGCGTCCAGACGCCCGGATACAGCTTCACCGGGCGAAGATTGATGTACTGATCGAGCGTGAACCGCAACTTGAGAAGGAGTCCCTTTTCCAGGATGCCCGGGGCGATGTCCGGGTGTCCCACGGCTCCAAGGTAGATGGCGTCGAACTTCCTGAGTTCTTCGATTTCGCTGTCGTGGATGACGGGGACGGAGGGAGTCCTGGGGTCCCCGCCGGCCTGCAGATAGCGGTCGCCGCTGAGTTTGAATTCCTTCGTCTCGTACCGGAATCCCACCTTCTCCGCTGCAGCTTCGAGCACCTTCAGGCCCTCAGCCGCTACTTCCGGGCCAGTTCCGTCACCGCCGATTATCGCTATCTTCATCGTCTGCATCCTCTCCATCAGGGGCAATTCAGGGGTAATAAGGACAGCCGCTCGAAAGGAGGCGGCAGTCTACCACTCCCGCGACCGACGGGCAAGTGCAGGCCTCGCAGATGCAGGCCTCGTAGAGAGAAACCACCCACAAATCGTCGGGACCCTCTGCTAAAGCCTGGAATACTTGCTGCACAGAACCTTGATCTTGTCGATGAGCCTGGGCACGCCGGTCATCGGGTCTTCGGCACCTTCGTATTCGGCAGACATGTATCCGCGATAGCCGGCCTTGACAAACAACTGCCAGACGCGGTCGAGGTCGAGCGGTTTCCTGGCTTCCCCGTAGAAATCGCGGACGTGAGCGTGCGTCGCATAAGGAAGGCAGGCTTCGATCTGCTCGTACGGATTCTCCTGGAAATTGCTGATATCCAGGTTGCATCCCGCAAAAGGCGAATCGACCTTCTTGAGAATGGCGACGATGTTGGTAGCTTTCGATGTGATTCCACCATGGCTTTCGATGCCGAGGATGATCCCTTTTTGCGCCGCGTAGTCGCAAGCCGGCTTCATCGTCTCGACCACCCATTCGATCCCCTGAGCGTCGGTGGATCCGGCGGGCAGCTCGCCGCCAAACACGCGGAGATGCGATGCACCGAGAAGCTCGGTGGCGTCCACCCAATTCCGGATCTTCGCGAGCTCCTCCTTGCGCTTGGCCGCATCGGGCTGGCACATATTAGTGCCGATGGCCGCACCCGAAAGCGGCATGCCATTACGATAGGCAAGACGGCGCAGGCTCGCCAGATAGGGCGCATCCGTGGATTTCAGCCAGTAGGTGGTGATATCCACACCCTGGACCCCGAGTTCGACCCCCTTGAGGATAAACTGCTCCATGGTCATCCGGCCGCTCTTGAGATAACTGGCGTATGAATAGGCGCAGCATCCCGACAGGAGTCTGGGATGGGCCGCGCTCGAGGCGTCCCTGGACGTGGTAGCTTGCGGGAAGCCCCAGCCCGGTGAGCTCGCGGCGAACATTCCTGCAACCGTGAGAAAGTCACGACGATCAAAATGGTGATTCATTCTTAACCTCCGCGGAGTAAGCAAATTGACAAGGTGAAACGGACCATTTGCATTAATTGCCCTGAGCCGGCCGGCTCCAGCCACGCACATGTAAAGATAAGGCCTCACCGCGTGTAAATTGCGGCGGAGCGGGCAGGCATCGTCACTGAGATACTGTCCCCCTGCACCGTTAGCCCGGAAGCACTATCCAGCCGGTCACGAAGGGTTGTGCCTTGGGGGATGCCCAGCTGACCGACAGGAACATCCAGTTTCGCCCCCTGTGTCCCGTTGTTGAATATCACTAGAACTGACTCGGCTTCGGTCACCCGACCATAAGCGTACATCTGTTCGGAAGCCGCCAGGCTCATAAGCTTGCCCCTGCGCAGCGGTGCCAACTCGGCCCTCAGGTGCGCTAATCTGCGCACGTGCTCGAATATCGCCTGCTCTTCAGGTGTGCGTCCGGAGGCAGCGAACGCGTTGCGCTGATCTGCGGGCCAGCCACCCGGAAAATCGCGCCGGTTGTCCGGGTCGCTGCCGCCCGGCATTCCGATCTCGTCCCCATAGTAGATCAGGGGTATGCCCCTGGCGGTCAGCAGGAACGTATCGGCGAGGCGCAGTCCCAGCGGTGTCGCACCTGGTTCACTGATAAACCGTGTCATATCGTGCAGCCCGAGGAACGTCACGAGGAGTTCGGGCTTCACGTACAACCTATCGTGCCCTAGCATGACGGCGAGATCACGAATGGGTCTCCCTTCGGCGAATGCGCGGCGCAATGGATACAAGAGAGGGAAGTCAAAGAGGGTATCGATCCCCGTGTCGATGCCGTCGGATCTCGATTTGCCGCCCTGGAAAAACGAGACCAGCGCCGGATCACCGTCAAACACTTCGCCCGCAACTCTCACGCCTGGATACTCCCGCTTGATCGCAGCCATCCAATCGTGCCAGAAGCGGCGCGGTACATAGGGAAGGGTGTCCTGTCGTATCCCGTCCAGACCGGTGATCCCGATCCACCAGAGAGCGTTCTGGATGAGGTATCGTGAGACTTCCTCGTCGTCCTGATTTAAATCCGGCAGGATATCGATAAACCAGCCGTCCAGCGTTGCACGCCGCATTTTCGGAATCGCATGGGGATCCATCAGGGTCCAGACCTGCCAAGTGTTCGCCAGGTGGTTGGCTTCGGTTCCGTTAAACCAGGTAGGTGTGGGCGGATCCTGTACCCAGGCGTTGTATGGACCTGTGTGGTTCGCCACCTGATCCTGAATAATCTTCAATCCAAACCTGTGCGCGGTGTCGACAAGTTCCTGCAGCTTCGCGAGGGTGCCGAAGTGCTCCTCGACTCCATAGAAGTCCGTGGCCCCGTATCCGTGGTAATCGGTGATCGCTTCGTTGTTGTACCTTTCCCGCTCGTTCAACCGGTTGGCATTGTCATAGAAGGGATTGAGCCAGATCGCCGTGACCCCCAGATCCTTCAGGTAAGGCAAATGATCGATGACGCCCTGAAAGTCGCCGCCGTGATAGAAACGGGCCTTCCGGCGGTTGAGGAGCCCCTTCGAAATCAGCGGCTCGTCGTTGGACGGATCACCGTTGGCAAAGCGATCAGGCATCAACAGGTAGATAACGTCATCGGGGGAGAAGCCCTGGAATCGCCCGATGCGTGAGAGCGGGACCAGCAGTTCAAACGGCGCCTCGACGCTTCCTTCGGCCGTACTGATGCGGAGATGCTGCGGACCGGGTTCGGCCGCTGAGCCTACCCATACGTCGGTAAACAGATAGGTGCCGGCAGCGTTGATGCGTGTGAGACCGATCCGGGTCCCTTGGCCGAGCGTATCGACACGGCCGCCCGAAAGGTACGTTCCCCGGATCATCACCCTGACCGGATTGATGGAATGCCCCACCCACCAGTTGGGGGGCTCCACCTTTGTGACTTGGGGAGCCTGGGCCAAGGCTTCCAGGCTCCCCAGGAGAGTCAACAGAAGAACCAGCGGATTCCTGTATCGGTCCATCTCTTCTCCCGTCGTTGTCAGTGATCAAGTCTCGCGGGTGACGTCCTGGACCCTTTGCATCAAGACGGCCGCGATAACGAGAAAAACGCCTCCAGCGATCACCGCTGCCATTCGGTTGTTGTTCAGTACGTGCGCCATGACCCAGCCAAGACCCAACGAGGCGAGTATCTCAGGAATGACGATGAAGAAATTGAAGATCCCCATGTAGACGCCGGTTTTCTGAGGCGGCAGCGATCCCGAAAGAATTGCGTAAGGCATCGCCAGGATGCTCGCCCACGCAATACCCACACCGGTCATCGAAAGCAGAAGGAGTTCTTTATTGTGAATCACGGCGACCGAGAGCAGGCCGACAGCCCCGCACAGCAGGCAGATCGTATGTGTGACCTTGCGGTTCGTAACACGGACCAGCATCGGGAGCGCGAAGGAGAAGCCAAAGCAGATCGCGGAATACATCGCGAAGCAGATTCCGGCCCATTCGATTCCCTGGGTGTAGATCAAGGAGGATTCGTCGGGCGCGCCAAAAACGTTCCTGGCCACAGCGACGGGGAAATACAGCCACATGCAAAAAAGCCCCAGCCACGTGCAGATCTGCACCCACGCCAGCTGCTTCATGGTTCCTGGCATCTGGGCGATGCTGCGGAAGATCTCCGCCGCGTTCCGGCCGATGCCGGTCTCTTCGGACTTCAGCCGGCGAAACGCCTCCAGGTCGTCCGGCGGATATTCCCTGGTACTGATGATCGTCCAGAGAACCGCGACGAAAAAGGCGGCCGCCCCGATGTAAAAAGAGATCCTGACAGTGGTCGGAATCGTGCCCGCTGCCTGCACGGCTTCCATGCCGAGAAACCTCCTCATGATCCACGGCAGGGCCGAGGCGACTATAGCTCCCAGCCCGATGAAGAGGCTCTGCATCGCGAAACCCCGGGTTCTCTGTTCCTCGGGCAGCAGGTCCGCCACGAAAGCGCGGAAAGGTTCCATGCTGATGTTGATGCTTGCATCAAGGATCCAGAGCAACCCTGCGGCCATCCACAAGGCCGAGGAATTGGGCATCAGGATCAGCGCGGCGGAGCTGAGAATGGCACCTGTGAGGAAATAAGGTCGCCTTCTGCCCAGGGGTCCCCAGGTGCGGTCGCTTACGTGGCCGATAATCGGCTGCACGATCAGTCCGGTCAGTGGCGCCGCCAGCCACAGGATGGGAATCTGGTCTGCACGGGCACCGAGATACTCATAGATGGCACTCATGTTCGCCATCTGCAGGCCCCAACCGAACTGGATGCCCAGGAACCCGAAGCTCATGTTCCACATCTGCCAGAAATTCATCCTTGGCTTCTGCATCGCACCTCCGAGCCTGGAAAAGGCGCCCTGCCGACAGGCAGGTCAGGAAAGGTTCGGCACCGGATCCCATACGCCGGCCGAATGCATTCAGCGGTCATAGATCGAGGTCAGTTCCCTCAAGCGCTCCCGTAAGTCAGAGGTCAGCTGGCAGGAATTGTAGCGCCACCGCCAGTTGCCGGTCGGCTTGCTGGGGGTATTCATCCGTGCTTCGCTGCCCAGCCCAAGGACGTCCTGAAGCGGGATAACGGCCAGTTTGGCAACAGAACTCAGCACGGCCCGTATGAACACCCAGTGAATGTCGCTCCCATCTGTGGCGAGATATTTCCGGGCAAGATCCTTCTCGTTCTTCACGTCCTCCGGAGAGCGTGTACTCTCTCCCGCCTCCTCGCTGTGCCACCACCCGACGATCGTATCGTTGTCATGAGTGCCGGTGTAAACTGCCAGATTTCGCGGGTAGTTGTGTGGCTTGAAATCCGGCGCTTGCGGATCGGTCCCGAAGGCGAACTGCAGGATCGCCATGCCCGGAAAGTCGTACCTGTTTCTGAGCTCTTCCACCGGCGGCGTGATCACTCCGAGGTTTTCCGCGATGATCGGGAGGTCCCCCAGTTCCTCCTGCAGTGTGTCGAACAGGGCGGCTCCAGGGCCTTTCACCCATCTGCCGTTCGCGGCGGTGGCCGCCTTGCCGGGAACTTCCCAGTACGCCTCGAAACCGCGAAAATGGTCGAGACGAACCACGTCCACGAGCGAGAGTGCTGCACGCAGGCGCCCCACCCACCAGCGAAAACCCGAACTCGCGATAGCGTCCCAGCGGTAAATCGGGTTGCCCCACAACTGGCCGGTCGCGCTGAAATAATCGGGCGGCACGCCGGCGACGACGCGCGGCGTCCCATCAGGTTCCAGGTCGAACAGTTCCCGAAGAGACCACACGTCGGCGCTGTCGTGGGCCACAAAGATCGGCACGTCCCCGATGATCCTGATGTCCCGTTCGTGGCAGTACGCCCGAATCGCGTCCCATTGTCTGAAAAATTGGAACTGTGCGTATTTGCAGGAGCGAATCTCGCGAGCAAGCCGCCTCTCGAAACACCGCACCGCTGCAGGCTGGCGCGCCGCGATTTCAGGTTCCCAGCGCGTCCACGCGACACCCCCATGGAGACCCTTCACAGCCATGAACAGGGCATAGTCTTCGAGCCAATGCCGATTTGTCGAACAAAAGGCATCGAATCGATCCCTTTCGCCGGCGGATGCCTCTCGGTCAAAGATCTCGAAGGACTTCCTCAGAAGCGGCAGCTTGTAACGGATAACATCGCCGTAGTCCACGAACGCATCGGGGAACGCGGGGGCGTCACTCAGGTCGCTTTGGGCCAGCCAGCCCTCGGAGAGAAGTTTCTGCAGGCTTATGAGAAGCGGGTTTCCAGCAAATGCAGAAAAGCATTGATAAGGGGAATCGCCGTACCCCGTAGGCCCAAGGGGCAGCACTTGCCACACCTTCTGCCCCGTCTCGGCCAGGAAATCAATGAATTGAAAAGCCTCGTCCCCCAGAGAACCGATGCCAAAGGGCCCGGGCAGGGATGTCGGATGAAGGAGTATGCCACTTGAGCGGGATAGCGTCACAGGCATTCCCTCCTGAGCCTGCCGGTTCGGTCCGCGGCGTCTGACCTGGGTCGTCGGTCGACGAGCATTCTAGCACAGGGAAGCGTGAAGGGGGTCGGACCGACGCAAGTCGAATCCTTCCATCAAAAAGAAAAAATAACGGGTTCAAATTCCCCCTCAATCTCAGAATCTGGGCCCCGTTCTTTGGATGTAAGAAAAGGACCCGTCCGGCTGAGTAGGGGGCCCCTCCAATCCTGCTTGACGGCCAACGGCTTGCTGCAGCGCGAAACCCAACGAATGCAGCCAATCCGACTAAAGCTGCATTCGCTTCACCTGCGAAAAATGGGTTCAAAAGTGAGTCGAAGGCCCCATTGCGGGCCTGTTCTTGAGCCTAACGACTGCAAGAATTCAGTTTGCGTCGGTCCGACCCCAAGGCAGAGACTAAGTCCGCAAAGGCTGATCCGACTCTTCAGCCTGGGTCATCCAGGATGACAACCGGACCTTTCACAGTGGAAATGCGGTCCATTGCGTTACAATCGCGGCACAAGGAGAACAAGTCATGCATCGACGAGATTTCCTGGCTCGTTCCGGCGCGGTCGCGGCCGCGGCGGTCCCTTGGACACTGAGCAAGGAGCAGACGGGGCAGTTCATAGTCAGGTACCCCGACCCTGCGATTGTGGCGCTCGACCCGCGTTTCGAAAGACTCCGTCAGGGCAACGCTGCTATTGAGCGCCTTTGGACGGGCGCGCGCTGGGCGGAAGGACCTGTGTGGTTCGGAGACGGCCGGTGCCTGCTATTCAGTGACATACCGAATAACCGCATCTTGCGCTGGATCGAAGATACCGGCGAAGTGAGCGTCTTCCGCAGCCCTTCGAACAACACAAACGGCAACACGCGCGACCGGCAGGGGCGGCTCATCAGCTGCGAGCACGACTCACGCCGCCTGACGCGCACCGAATATGACGGGACGATCACGGTCCTGCTCGACCGCTACCAGGGCAAGCGGTTGAACGCGCCGAACGATGTCGTCGTCCACTCCAACGGCAGCATCTGGTTCACCGACCCGGGTTACGGAATCCTTTCCGAGTACGAAGGGCACGTCGACAAATTCGAGTTGCCCCCCAACGTCTACCGACTTGATCCGTCCAGTGGCGAGGCGACCGTGGTGGCAAGCGACTTCGGGCGGCCCAACGGATTATGTCTTTCGCCCAATGAAGAACGGCTCTACATCGTCGACACCGGTCAACCTCAGGGGAAGCCGCACCCGATCCGCGTGTTCGACGTAGTGGACGGCAGACGGCTCTCGAACGGACGAATGTTCTGCGACATGGGGGCCGGTGGTTCGGACGGAATTCGCTGCGACGTGGACGGGAATCTATGGGCGGCAGCCGGTTGGGGCGGCGACGGGTATGACGGCGTCCATGTTTTCGCACCTGATGGCCGGCTGATCGGGAAGATCCGCCTGCCTGAGGTCTGCGCGAATCTCTGCTTTGGCGGAGCCAGGCGCAACCGGCTATTCATGGCCGCCAGCCAATCTCTTTACGCGCTCTATGTAAACACTCAAGGCACACAGGTGCCGTGAAGGATGGTCCAAGGCTGCGATGGCCCTGAGAGAAGGAGGACGACGCATGGCGGAGACATTTGATCTCGAGAGATTCCTCGTCGACGTCTTCAATCCGGTCGCCGGTGAGAAGGCGGTTGTGATGACCGATGTTCCGACACCAGCATGTCCGGACACCGCGGACTGGCAGGCTCGTCGCGCGATGGCAGCCGAGTGGCGGAGCGGGCTCGAGCAATTGGGAAGGCGGATCGGTTTTGAAGTGCTGCCGCTTGTCACGTACGCCGCTACCGGGGCAAACAACGCGGACTTGCCGGGCGAAGCCGAGGTTGGAGGCAAGAATGTTCCGATGAACTCCGTCCTGGACGAGGTGAGCCTCGTTCTTGCGCTTACCGAATTCTCGCCGACCGCACCGCTCATCGATGTTTGCAGGAGGCGGCCGGGCGCCCACGTGTTCCGCGCGGCAAGCATGCCCGGGGTTGAAAAGAGGATGGAGGGCACGTCGCTTGCCGCCGACTATCGTGAAGTTGCCCGCAGGTGTCGCCTGCTGAAGGAAGCTTTCCTGACCGCCGATCATGCCGAGGTTGTGTTCTCCACGGGCCATCGCTGCCTTTTCGACCTGCGCTACCGGATGTGCGAGTCGGACGACGGGTACCTCCATCGGGACAAGTCGGATGACCTGCCGGTGATCAATCTCCCGTCGGGCGAGACGTTCCAGGTACCGTACGAAGGCGAGCGGCCCGGGGAGCCTTCCCGGACCGCAGGCGAACTGCCGGTGTGCGAGGAGGGAGAGACGGTCGTTTTCCGAGTCGAGGCGAACCGGATCATCGAGGTCACCGGCGCCGTCGCTGCTGCGGAGCGCTACAGGTTGTTCTTCGCCGAGGATCCCGCGCGCACCAACATCGCCGAGCTCGCGTTCGGCTGCAATGAGCGCGCGGTCGTCACGGGGAACGTTCTTGAAGACGAGAAGGCCGGATTCCATTGGGCCTACGGCCGGAGCGATCACCTGGGAGGTGTCTACGGGGTTGCGCAGTTCAAGAGCCCTGCGACGGTGCTGCACCAGGACATCGTCTATGCCCGAGGGAACCCAATCGGAATAGCCCGCGCCGACCTGATCGCGTTGGACGGGACACCGACAGCGATCATTCGGGATGGCGCCTACGTTCTTTGGTAGCCGGCATCGGATCTGACCGACTTCGGCGAGCGCCTGCGGGTTCGCGCTCTGTTTCATGTCCGTCCCGGCGCCTTCACCCCGGCAGACGGGATCGTGGTGGCGATAGGCCAATCGAGATGCAGTCGCTTGACATGTGGCTATGCAGGGGTATGCTGGGCGAAATCGTCATTCACACGAGGAGGCAACATGCTGCATCTGCTCTGGGTTGTCATTATCGGATTCATCGCAGGCGCTGTCGCCAAGTTCATCATGCCGGGAAAGGATTCCGGTGGATTCCTGATCACGACCGGATTGGGCATCGGCGGAGCGCTGGTTGCGACTTTCCTGGGACGATTCATCGGCTGGTACCAGGCAGGCGAGTCGGCCGGCTTCATAGCCGCGGTTGTAGGCGCCATCATCGTGCTCGTAATCTACCGGTTCGTAAAGAAGTAACAGGACGTATCGTGATCGCTCTCCCGTGAACATCCGCCGGTGACGCGGCCCGCAGAGTCCTGCCACCGGCAGCTCATAGCAGAGCCGAAGAGTGCCGGGAGAGGTGCTCGTCCGCCCTCGCCGGCTTGAGACGTGTTGAGATGACTCTGCACCATCTCGATACGGGTTGGACTTCCGGCGACGGCCTTCTGGTCATCATTCCCTGACAAAGGAGCCCAGGATGAAACGACGCGATCTTTTCAGGCTCGGCATGGGCTCGGCCATAGCGTTGAATGGAGGCGGGGCGCGAGCGGCGCAAGCTACCCGTCACCCGATCATCGACGCGCATTGCCACGCCGGCAAAGGATTCGATTACGGCAAGCCCGACAGCGACCCCTGGACAACCTACAACGACCCGCAATGGACTCTCCGGCGCATGCAGGAAGCAGGCATCGACAGGACGGTGATTTTCCCTATCAACAACACGTCCTACCAGGAGGCAAACGTTGAGATCGCGGACTACGTCCGGCGCTGGCCCACGAAGTTCATAGGCTTTGCCAAGCACGACGCGAAGACGGAAGCCGGCAAGATCCGCGACCTGCTCCGTCATGAGGTCCGCGACCTGGGCCTGAAAGGCCTGAAGCTCCACGGTCAGCCGAGCCCGGAGATGGTGGAGACCGCCGCCGAGCTTCACATTCCGATCCTGGTTCACCCGGACACGGTGGACAAGCTCGTTCCGATCGTAGCCTCAAGTCCGGGCGTCCCGTTCATCCTGGCTCACCTCGGGAACTTCGCCTCTCACGAATACCGAGAGCATATACGGGCGATTGAGGAAGCCAAACGGTTGCCCAACCTGTATCTGGACACTTCATCCGTCGTCTTCGTGCAGTATCTGGAACAGGCCGCGCGGGAACTACCGGCCACCAAGCTGATTTTTGGTTCCGACGGCCCGCTCGTCGATGCGCGCGTGGAGTTGTATAAAATTCGACTGCTCAAGCTGCCTGCCGAGTCAGAGGCTCTCGTCCTCGGCGGCAATATCCGTGGGTTGATTTCCCTATAGCATGTTAGCGTTATCGCGTTGATTCATTCTGGAGAGTCGGTATGACACATGAGAATCGCAGATCCTTTTTGAAAAAGGCCGGCCTCGCGTCCGCCGCGGGGATTACCAATCTCAATCCCTGGGCCAAAGGTGCAAACGAGAAGGTCGTCCTGGGACTGATCGGGGGGCGGAATCAGGGCAGAGCCGTCGCGATCAATGCGATCAAGGACGGGGCCGAGATCAAGACCTTCTGCGACCTCGATGACGCCATCCTCGGCAAGGTCGGGCCTCAGCTCGAAGAACTGCAGAAGAAGAGGCCGGGAACATGCAAGGATTTCCGGCAAGTGCTGGATGACAAAGACATCGACGCCGTGATCATCGCCACACCGGACCACTGGCATTCGATCCAGACCATCCTCGCGTGCCAGGCCGGCAAGGATGTCTACATCGAAAAGCCCCTCTCGCAGACAATCCATGAGGGCCACCGGATGCGGGACGCGGCTCGCAAGTACAGACGCGTGGTCCAGGTCGGTACACAGCGCCGGAGCGCCGTGCACATCCGGGACGCTGTCGAATTCGCGACTTCAGGGAAGCTGGGCAAGATCTGCACGATCAAGGCCTGGATCACACAGCTTCGCGAGAGCATCGGGAACCCGCCCGACGGTGCAGCGCCGCCGGGTGTGGACTACGACGTGTGGCTCGGGCCCGCGCCTTCGCGGCCTTTCAACCCGATGCGGTTCCACTACAATTGGCGCTTCTTCTGGGACTACGGGAACAGCGAGCTTGGCAACCAGGGTGTCCACATGCTCGACGTGGGGATGTGGGCAATCGAGAAGATGCGCGGCATAAACGACTGCCTCCCCCGGCGTGTCTCCGCCAGCGGAGGCATCTATTGGCTTAACGACGCGAAGGAAGTGCCGGACACTCAGATCGTGACCTATGACTACGGTGACATGATGCTGGTTTGGGAAATGCAGAGTTTCCAGCAATATCACCTCATTGAGGGATGTACGGCAGGCACCGCCTTCTATGGAACCGAGGGTACCTTGATCGTCGACGGCGACGGCTGGAACGTGACTTTCAAGGATGGCTCGCCGGGCCCCAGCGGGAAAGACGCCGGCGGCTCTCACACTGCCAACTTCCTCGAGTGCATCAAGAGCCGCCGGCAACCGAACGCAGACATTGAGATCGGCCGACTCAGCACGACGATCTGCCACCTCGGCAACATCTCGTATCGTCTTGGCCGCGATGTCCGATTCGACTCGAAAACGGAAACGTTCGGTGACGATCTGGTCGCCAATGCCTGGCTCACCAAGCAGTATCGCAACCCCTACACGCTGCCGGAGATATGAACAGGGTTTACCGGAGTCTGGAAAGGAGAAATTAAGATGATGAGAATCGTGGCGCTGCTTCTGACCTGCTGTTTCGCAATGGCACAAACCCCGCGCATGAAGCTTCCGGGCGAACAGTGGGTTTCAATCTTCAATGGCAAGGATCTGACCGGCTGGGCAAAGGTCGGCAACGAGAAATGGGAAGTGGAAGACGGTACCATCCACGGCCAGGGCATCACGAAAGAGTACGGCTATCTGAGGACGGAGAAGAAGTACAAGGACTTCCACCTTTTCCTGCGCTTCAAGTGCGAGGCCGACGGTAACAGCGGCGTCTTCTTCCACACCGACTTCAAGCCCGGGACCGCCGACGTAAGCCAGGGCCTCCAGTTCGAGATCGACCGCATCATCGGACACCACACGGGGGGTCTGTACGGCGACGACCGCCAGTGGATCGTCTGGCCGGCTCCTGACCTGGAGCCGTTGATACGCCCAAACGACTGGAACGAGTACCTGATGAAGGTGGAGGCAAATCGTTATGTCGCCTACCTCAACGGCGTTCTGATGGTCGACTTCACCGACCCGACGCCGAAGTCCTTCGACGGCTACATCGCTCTGCAGCTGCACTCCGGCGGGCAGGGCAACATGCGCTTCAAAGACATTTTCATCCGCGACCTGACCGTCAGGTAAAGTCCAGGGATTGACGACGGCAAGTGCTCGCAGGCGATCAGCGCGTTGCCGTCGTCAGTCCCCCACCCGGAAGGTCCAGGAGTTCTGCTCGTCCTTGCGCACGTGAATCGGATAGACGTGCAGGTTGCCGTCCTTCGTCGTCAGCCCGATGTCGTAGCTGCCGAAAAAGCCGCGGAAGGAGAGTGACCCCGTACCGTCAAGCGGAACGGTCGCCCTGGTCCTCCACTCCCTGTTGAACAATCTGTCGAGGGCGTCGTATATCGGTTTCGGCCGGTATTCCTCGTCGACCAATCCGCCACCGGGCAACCATGAGTTCCGATCCGATAGTCCCCACCAGTTCATTGAGGCAACTGCCGGATGCCCGAAGCAAAGGCGGGTAAACTGCCCGGCAAACTCCGCCTGCGCTTCCCGCGTCCATGTCCCGGTGCGCCAGCCGCCGGTGATCGGCTTGCCTGACGACTGTGGGTGCAGTTCCGTGATGTGGATCGGGTGACCGTAAGCAGAAAAAAGATCGAAGGTCTTCCAGACCTGCTCCGGCTGGAACCACTCCTCGCGCGGTTCGTGGGCCTGTATGCCGACACCGGAAATGGGTGCCCTCCTGTCATTCAATTCCTTCAGCAATGCGTTGAACCGCATGCGCTCCTTCTCACGGGCGAGCGTCATGAATTCATTGACAATGAGCGTAGCCGAAGGGTTGGCAGCATGTGCCCACTTGAGCGCGGCCGTCACATAGTCCGCGATTTCGGGGATCGGATCTTCGACACCCCAGTCATTCCCATCGTCCGATTTCGAGATCTTGTTTTTCCACGTCTTGACGTTGATCGGCTCATTCACGACATCCCAGACGTCGATCTGTCCCCTGAAGCCCCGGACTATGTTGACGACTCTGGATTTGAGCAGTTCCTCTGTCTCCTGAACGGTGTACCCCGACAACCACCCCGGCACGCCCGATTGGCATGCCCATACCAACGGATGACCTTTCGTGGTGATCCCGTTCAGCTTGCACCATTCCAGCACAGGAATCATGTCCGCCCAGCGCGGCATTCCCTGATGGCTTTCATAGCCGGGCCAGTAGAAAGGAAAGACCGCGAAGTTGAACAGGCCTTTAAACCGCTCTTTGAACAGCTCCTGCCGGTATGGGTTTTCATCCCGGATCAGGTCAAAAATGATGCATCCGAACAGGAAATCATGCGACTTCTGCACTACCTCGACGGTAGCGTCCTGGAGGGCTTTCCCATCCGTTGTCACGAACCGGACCGACACATCGCTCTTCCGATACTTTTCGATGTTCGCGTCCGCCTGCTTCATCAGGCGGTCTTCCACTTCCTTGACACGCTGCGACTGGGCCTGAAGCGCTATCGCGAACGCGAGAACAAACACGACGGCACTTGAACCTGCTCTACAGATTCGTCTGCTGTGCATAATCTTGCTCCGGGTTTTGAGAGGCGTTTACCGAGCCGGGCTTCTATTGTAAGCCAGCACAGTTCAGATAGCAGGGCATTTTCTGGTCGGTTTCATAAAACTTGAAAGCGATGCACCTGCCGGATACCATCGACCGATTGCACGGGAGCGATCTACATGCCCAACCGACCGAAACTTGCCGCACTGATACTTGCAGCGCTGCTCTTCTCCGCAACGGGCTTCGCCGCGTCTGAACCTGTCACTGTTGCGTCCCCGGACGGGAGGATACAGGTTCAACTTTCCGTCAAGGAGAAGCTTGATCCGTATCCCGCAGGAACCAGGCTCTATTATTCGGTTTCCGTCGACGGAAGGGAGATCCTGCTCGATTCCCCCTTCGGGCTGGACTTCAAGGATATGCCGCCGATCGCCCGGGACCTGGCAATCAGGGGACAATCGCGGAGAAGCGTCAACGAAACCTGGAAGCCCGTTTACGGCAAGAGCAGCCTGGTTGTGGATCATTACAACGAGCTCAGGCTCGCCCTGGAAGAAACCAGGGAACCCAGGAGGCGCATCGAGTTTGTCGTGCGGGCATACGACGATGGGATCGCCTTCCGGTACTACATCCCAGCCCAACCATCCGTGGGCAGCTTCCTCCTGACCTCGGAACGCAGCGAGTTTCATTTCGCCGGCAACCATGCCGTCTGGGCCGCTCGCTACGACACTTACGTCAGCCACCAGGAAAACGAGTTTGATCGACTCTCCCTTGGCAGGCTTACGCCGGTAAACATCATCGGGTTGCCGCTCACGATCGAAGTCGACAAATCGACCTACCTCGCCCTGACTGAGGCGGACCTGACCGACTGGGCCGGCATGTACCTGACGGCCTTGGGGAACCAATCTAATGCACTGGTCACCACGCTATCCCCGCTGCCGAAAATGCCGGGCGTGCTGGTCCGTTCCACTGCGCCCAGGTACTCGCCCTGGCGCGTCATCATGATTGGCAGGACGCCGGGCGACCTGGTCGAATCCAACCTGATACTGAACCTCAGTGAGCCTTGCGCGCTCGGCGACACCTCGTGGATCAAGCCCGGCAGATCGGCTTGGGACCGATGGTGGAGCGGCGATTATGCGCCGGATGCGAATTTCAAGATCGGGATGAACACGCAGACCATGAATTACTTCACTCAGCTCGCCTCCGACATGGGCTGGGAATACGTGCTCGTCGACTGGCACTGGTACGGGGACCCCGAAAAGCCGGATGCGGATATCACGCGTTCGGCTCCGGACGTTGACATACCAGCCATAGTCCGCTATGCCAAAGAGCGAAACGTCAGAGTCATGTTATGGCTGCGATGGAACCACGCGGAGAGACAGATGGAGGAGGCTTTCCCGCTCTACGAAAAATGGGGCATCTCAGGTGTGAAAATCGACTTCATGCAGAGGGACGACCAGGAAATGGTCAACTTCTATGAGAAGACCATCAAACTCGCAGCCAAGCATCGGCTGCTCGTTGACTTTCACGGCGCCTACAAGCCGACCGGCATTCGGCGGACCTGGCCGAACCTGATCACGCGCGAAGGCGTTCTCGGCAACGAGTACAACAAGTGGAGCAGTCGCGTGACGCCTGAGCACAACGTCACGCTCCCCTTCACAAGGATGCTCGCCGGGCCTATGGACTTCACGCCCGGTGGGTTCCGTCACGCGACAAAAGCCAACTTCCGCCCGCAGGATTCCGCGCCCTTCGTAATGGGAACGCGCGCACACCAGTTGGCCATGATGGTTGTCTACGAAAGCCCCCTGCAAGTCCTCTGCGACAGCCCTTATGCCTACCGGAACCAGAAAGGTGCGGAGTTCCTGAAGGTTGTTCCCACCACCTGGGACGAGACTCGCGTTCTAAATGGCGAGATCGGTGAATACGTTACCATCGCCCGCCGGTCTGGAAACCGGTGGTTCCTGGGAAGCATGACGAATTCGACCCCCAGGGAATTGGACATCGCCCTCGGCTTTCCAGAGCCGGGCCAATATCGACTCCACCTTTTCAGGGACGCGGAGGAGGCGGCTGAATATCCGGACAGGATTGAGGAGGAGACGCGGACCGTCAGCAGTGGAGACAAGCTGCACGTGAAGCTCGCCCCAGCCGGCGGTTATGCCTGCTGGCTCGAACGAGTTCCGCAGAAATAGAGCAGGTCCGGTCTCTCAGACCACCCTAACACCTCGTGCGGCATCTCTCTAACCCGGATAATTCATGAAGCATCCAGGAGAAGGGGATTGGGGACACGGATGAACGCGGATGAACACCGATCGAAACTGGTGATTCGATCCGCGTGCGGAGCTTGTGGCAAGGATGACCAGCGCGCAGCGCTGGCACCTTCGGTGCGGCAAAAGCTCAGCCAGCGTTTCCCCGTGTCCAAAAATGCTTCCTTCCCGCTGATTCATGAATAATCCCCGCTAACGCCTCGTGCAGCATCTCTCTGAGGCGCCGCACCAGGTCAGAGACAGCCGCACGCAACCCTGACGTTATCCACCGCCTCCCGGCAGCGCAAGTCAATCGGGGTCGCTGGCGCTCTCTCCCTGCATCCATCGTTCAAGCACTGCCCGGACCTCGTCGAGCACCATCTCGCGCGCTTCGAATCGTTCCATTCCGTCGGCGAGATGGCCGTCATACTTGGTGTGAGTGTGCCGGACCCAGGCTGCCACCGCCAGCTCGAGCGCGCGCCCCTCGAGGTTCCGACCTGCAGCGGAGCGTCCCACTCGACCGCTTCCACGCTCCGCTGTGTGCCGGGCGATTCGTTCGGCTTCCCCGGCTGGACAATTCGGGTATATCCGTTGGATCGACTGTGCCATCGCCGAGATTAGTTGCTCGTCCGTTTGTTCGCGTCGAAGCGCTTCGCGCGCTCGCCTGGCGGCTCTCAGATCCTCGTCGTCGAGACATTCCTGCTCAGCCTTCTCGATTGCTTCCGGCGTCACCAGGATTCCCTGGCGTTCGTATCGCCCGCGCGTTCGGGCGAAGCGGACGACGATCGCGGACAGGCGACTGTGCTGGCGGGCGCGACGAGTAAGGGCTGCATCGCCGCGAGGAAGATACTCCAGATGATCGAGGTCGGCGCAGCGCAGGCAGAGCGGCTGCCCCTTTTCCATGAACAGGAATTCACCCTTCGAAATTTCGCCTTCGCATTCGCTGCAGGTGACCGAAGGTCTCACCGTCTGAAACACGACGATGTCGGGCGGCTTGCGCAACTTTGTGGCGATCCGTTCACTCTTGGTTGCAGGAAGATCGCCAGGCATGTAGTGCAGTCGGAAGAACCGTTCCCGCGCCGGATCACCCCCCGGCATCACCTTCAGCTGCACTTCGCCCCCCGGGGTGACCCTGACGTACGGGACCTCCACGGGGTTCAGCCCGCGTCGTTGCACCCACTCTTCAAAGTAGTGGAATGTCCTCTGCAGTTTCTCGGGACTCCCCTGAATGAACTCAGCCAGTGAATCGACAATTCCCTTGCGCCAGCGCACTACGTGCGACGGCGACAACAATCCCATCTGCTGGAGCAAATCGATGGGGCCTACTGAACCACTCGCCCCCAGCACCTTTTCTGACGACTCCTCGACTCTCTCCCGCAGTCCTTCGGTTTGCCTCTTGCCCATATCCATCCCCCGGACAGATTCTAACCGAAGATGTGCACTCGTGTTGTGCACTTGCAGTTCGGAGAGAAATGGGCCCCGGTTCTGAGGACCGAGCGGAGATGCCAAACGCCGGCTGGCTCCCATTGCGACGCTGCATGGTCCAGATCACCGGCCCGCGCCGGGTCGCACAGGCGCTCCGGAGGTCTGGGTAACGTTGATCGTCACAGTGCCCTTGGCGGCCTCGCGGCCCAGGAGAGCCCCTCCGGTTGCCCCGCCGACGACGCCGACCAAAGTCGCCGTCACCGCGGCCGCCGCGCTCGACATGCTCTCGCTCGCGAAGGCTGCCGCTGACCCACCGGCAAATCCTCCGAGGACGCCCAGCGCGATCGGCACAGCGGCGGGCCCGCTCTTGGACATGTGTACGACGGATATGGCGGAAGTGCCGATGGTGACCTCGCGTCCCTGAAAGTGGCCTTCAGGTTCGACACGCTTCACCTTCAGGGTTATGTACTCCCGGGTAGCCCGAATGACCTTGCCCTCCACATAGGTTCCATCGGACATCATCAACTGGATCGCGTGGCCCAGCACGACGCCGCCCAGCGAATCGGCATCAATGCTGTAGTTGTTGTTCCGCGCCGCTGCGGCAGGCAAAGCAAGTGCCAGGCAAAAGACGAATACTGACGACGCAACCTTGTGCATCTCCCCTCCTCGAGGCAGAAGACACCTCAACCGGGCTTTCTGCCCGGCTTGAAAAATCATCGGTTGGCCTTCAAGCGAGCAAATCCGTTGCCACGAGGAACACTGCATTGGAAGTCGTGTTTTTGCAGACACCTGGGCTGTCGCGGCATGCGCCACGACATGAGACACACGGCAGAATTACCTGACACGTAGAGCAGGTTTTTGCACCGCCTGGCCAGAGTCACCGGACGGCAGATTCCACGGGAAAGGTGCTGTGTGGCGTCAGGTGGGCCTTGACCAGCGCTTCTCAGTGGAGCAGGCTGTTCCTCGAATCAATACGGGATCGTTGATGCATACTCTGGCAACGGATTTACTCCACACGTTGCGGACCTTACGGAAAGCTCCAGGGATATCCGCTCTCGCCGCCCTGGCGCTCGCGCTTGGGATTGGCGCTAACGGCGTCATCTTCAGCTTCGTGGATGCCATCCTCCTGCGCCCGCTTCCGGTCGCCAGGCCCTCCGAACTCGTTCGACTGAACCAGATCGCTCCGGATGGCCTTTCCCGGAGTTTCTCATACGTGGAGTATCAGGAGCTGCGTTCCCAAAGCAGAACGCTCTCAGGCCTGTCGGCCTTCGGCATGCGCGGCGTTGTCATCACTCTCGACGGGCCTCCTTTCCTTGCGACAGTCTGTGTTGTCTCGCCGAACTATTTCCCCTTCCTCGGAATCAGGGCGGAGGCCGGAAGACTCTTCGGCGAGGAAACCGGCACGCCGAACCGGGCGCTCGTGGCGGTGCTGAGCCACAGGTTCTGGCAAAAGCGATTTGGCCGGGACGCGGGTGTGATCGGCAAGCCTGTGCACATCAACAGGCTGCTGTGCGTAGTCGAAGGGATAGCGCCGCGCGACTTTCGCGGAACCGAGCCCGGAGAGGAACCCGACCTGTGGGTCCCGGTGAGCGCATGGACGCAGCTGACGGGGGAGGAGCAGGCCCGGAGGAAATATCGCTGGATGGATCTCATCGGTCGACTGCATCCAGGTGATCCTCGCGGCCAGGCAGAACGGGAACTGGAAGTCCTGCGCAAGGAGTGGGAATCTGCTGACCCTTCCCTGTACAAGAACATCCGATTCTCCCTGCTGACAGAGTTCGAGGCGCGCGGAGAGTGGGCCCGGATCCTGGGCGGTGTCCTGGTCCTGCTGGCGGCGCTTGTACTGCTGATCGCCTGCGTAAACGTCGCAAATCTCCTGATGGCTCACCTGAATTCCAGGCGCCGCGAGATCGCCATCCGCATGTCTCTGGGTGCGAGCCGACTCCGGATATTCGGACTTGTAGTAATGGAGGTCTTCGCGCTCGCCGTGTTCGGGACACTGCTGGCGTTTCTTCTCTCGGCCTGGCTCATTCGAGCGCTGCCGGGTTTGCTGACATCGATTCCCTTCGCCTCACAATGGGACGTCCGCCTCGACAGCCGTGTCGTCGGATTCACCCTGGCAATGTCCCTGCTGGCGGTCCTGGGATCTGCGGCGGTCCCGGCATTCAAGATGATCCGGCAGAACCTCAACCTGACGCTCCGGGATTACGCGTCGACCACAGTCAATCCGCTTCGCGGCCGCTCTCTTTCTACCATCCTGATTGTCAGCCAGCTTGCGTTTACCGCGGTCCTCCTTGTATCCGCAGGCCTCCTGGCGCGCACATTCTGGAACGTGCGCAGCCTCGACCCCGGTTTCAGCAGCAGCAAACGCCTTCTGGTATGGATCCTGCCCGGCATACAGGGGTACAGCGATCAGCAGCTCCAGTCCTTCTATTACGAGCTGCTGGCCCGAGTGCAGGGTCTGCCGGGGGTCCTGCAGACCACGTTGGTACAGCGCCCTCCCCTCTACCCCACCGAGGGCGGGCAGAGTTACCCCGTGAAGATTCCCGGACGGGAGGAGGGCCAGAACAAGGACCTGGAAGTGCGCTATACCCTGGTATGGCCAAACTATTTTGCCTTCATGGAGACACCATTTCTCAGAGGGCGATCCTTTTCAGGTCATGAGACCGCGTCCGGCCCTGGATATGTCGTGATTAACGAGACCATGGCACGCCAGTTCTGGCCCGACCAGGATCCCGTCGGAAGGAGGTTCACGGTTCAAAGGGGAAATAACGGGCGGGACTGCGAGATCATCGGTGTCGTGCGCGATGGGAAGTACGTCAGTCTGAAGGAGGCCTCGTATCCCTACATGTATCTGCCACTGGCACAATGGGATTCTGCTGAGATGACGTTGCTGGTCCACACCTCCTCTGATCCGCATGCGTTGGCCGGGGCCATCCAGCGCGAACTGCGCCGACTATCGCCAAGCCTCCCCGAACCTGAGATCAGCACACTCGATGAACAGTTGGAGCAGGCAAGAAGTGACGAACGGATTTCCGCCAGCCTGACTGGCACCTTGAGCGGTCTGGCTGTCTGCCTGGCCTTGTCGGGGTTGTACGGCCTGCTTTCCTATTCCGTGCGCCAACGAACGCGCGAGATCGGAATACGGATGTCCCTCGGGGCCCAGACCGACACAATTCTGAAGATGGTTCTGGCGCAGGGACTGCGCCTGGTCGCATTCGGCACAGCCCTGGGATTGATTGCCGCCTTTCTCGCGGCACGAGTACTGGCCAGCCAGGTTTACGGAATTCGGCCCCGGGATCCGCTCACCTTCGCAGGAGTCTCCGTCCTGCTGGTGGCGACATCACTGATCGCCTGCCTGGTTCCGGCGCGACGCGCGTCACGGGTCGATCCCGCCGACGCCCTGCGCCAGGAATGAATCACGGGGTCGAACGGCTGCTTCCCCGGTCGTCTACCTGAGCTTCGCCAGCCCCTTCTTCAGATCATCGGCGTTCATCACGGGAAAGATCTCAACGGTAGCGTTGAGCCTCGAAAAGAATGGCTCCGCGATAGCCGGTATCTCTGACGAATCCTTCACATCCAGGACCATGAGCGCCGTGCGCATTCCCTGGTCGGGATAGAAATAGGCGGCTTCAGGTTTGAGCCGCTCGATCGCCTCCATCAGCGTCTTCGACAAGGTTCCATCCTGGAATGCTCTGTTCCCTGCTTCCACCTGCATCTTGATTCTGATCATCGTGCGCATTCTGTCCTCCTCATTTGGGGAAAAATATGGCTGGCTCTGGGGACAGAATCGGACTTTGAGGGTTGGCTCTCTCCTGGTGCCCTGGCGCAATGTCAATCACCTCACTACCCGAGTTGCACGTAACTAAACCTACGCAAAATATACTACGGCTGCCAGCCGGGTAAAACGGGCTGATACCCCGGGCTCGAAGAGGAACTCGTCTACTTGGCAAACCGCACCACGTAGTTCCGCCCCCTCTGAGTGCGGCAAGTCACAACGGTCTTCCCGTCCTCCACTGCGCTGCTCATTCCGGCCGGAAGCTGCGCCGCTGCCAGTGGCTGGTTGACGGTCACGTGCAACGTGCTGGCCTCATGTGTCGGATCGCTCACCGCAAGCGTGAGACCTTTCGCCGTTTCTTCACAGAGGACGATGCAGGCGCGATCGACCGATACCTGACCCACAGATCCCGGCCCCCAGAATACGATGCCCACGGCACCGGTCTTGTTGTGCCGGACTGCATGCGCAGCGCTCGTGTGCGCGACGGTGGTGATCGGCTCCGATTCCGCATAGGCCTGCATCTGCCCGGCCGTCTTGTCGGGCACAACCGCGTACGCGTACCTCGCACCACCGGCCTGGGCGCCGTGATCGAACCAGAGCGTCAGGAACGGGTTTCGGTGAACGTCTTCACTGCCCGTCTCGGTCATTCTGCGCCATGCGCCGCCCTGGACGATCCGCTGCGCTTTGACCCTCCCCGGTTCCGGGAAAAGGTAGCCGATGCCGTCGCATTGCACCCATTTGGGGTCCCTGAGTTCCTCAGCCCAGGGAAGCGAGGACACCTTCGCGGCGCCGTCCACTGTCAGCAGCGCTTCAGCATCCGTGAGGGGCCACTGGTTTACGATGGTTTCGGTCGGGTTGTCCGTCGGACAGGTAATATCGCTGCCCAGGCACACGACCTCGTCATCGAAGAAGAACCAGCTCTTGTGCGCCGTCAGAGGCGACGCCGCGGCCGCCAGTTCCATCGCCGATACGCCGTGCCCGTCCGTGAACGCACCGCCGACAAACGCACGCTTCGCCGGGGGCGGCGGCCAATCCTCATAGCCCTCGGCCGGCTTCAGTCGTTTGCGTTCCAGGGTGATCCCGGGCAGACGCAGCCAATCAAGGGTCGGCAACACGTCGTGTGTGCTGTAGTCGCCGCCTCGCAGGAATACCCAGAGCAAGCCGTCCGCCAGGTGCCAGGAGTTCAGGCCCTCGCCGTTGATCAGCTCGGCCGGTTTCGTGCGATCCGACCACATCCGCAGAGATGCGAAGAAGCCTGCGCCGCGGTGGACAGTGTAGTCCGACATCCAGTAGTGCCGGTGCCCGCGCGGCAGCGAAGGGTTAACTGATGTGTCCTTGATGGCCGCCCACAAGGGCGCCTGCTGCATCCGGTAGGAGGAATTGATCTCGTGGAAGCTCTTCGCAGCACCGGCCGCTTCCTCCTGTCTTTGGTTCGGCACATTCGCCAGCACCAGCAGAGAGAGCGGTACTTCCATGGGATGGTCGTTCCCGCGCGTGATTTCGCGGCCCCGCACAGACGGATCATAGTAGTTCCGATAGATGCTCCATACCGCCCCGTCCAGCACATAACCCGCAAATGTGTTCAAGCCGGCACCAGGCACCTGGTAGCGTGTGCCGCGCGTGATCCAGATGTATTCGGCAACATCCTCCGTAAAGCCGCTCCCATAGCCACCCGTGTACAGCAGCGGGCCGTGCTGGTGGAAGGAGTAGTCCTCCTGGATGCCCTCACCCTTCTGCACACGTACCTCATCCGCGAAAGCTTGCCGCACCACCTCGGCCCGCTTCAGGTCATCGGTCAGCAACGCCAGGTACAAATGATTCATGGCCACCCAGATCCGGTTCTGGCCGACATGGAGGCGCATGTCCATTTCGGTCGATCCGGGAGTAGGAAGCAGCGTCCGGTGCCAATACCCGGCCTGACTCGGGCGTGGCGCGTCGATAGCATCCTCCATCAGCAGATACCGCATCGTTGCCTCTACATCACCCACGGTTTCCGGGCGGAGTTGCCCCTCCAGCAGAAGCAGGGTCTCTCCCAGCGCTCCCGGCATTGCGATCTGCCAGTACCACCAGTTCCCCGGCTTCGCGCAGTCCACGCCGACCAGAGGGCGAGCAAACCGGAGGGCTTTCTCCGCCGCCTGCACCAATGCGCTCCTGCCTGCGAACGACTGCCCCGGCACCGCAAAGCCCCGCGCCAGAGTTTCGATACGGTCCAGGTGGCTTGATAGGCGGGCTTCCTGATCCGGCCCTGCGGCGTAATTGATGTCTGCCCAACTCCCGTCATCGCGCATCAACGTCAGCGCTCTTTGCGTCGATTGCTCGATGTCCTTTAACGAACCGAGTACCGCCGTATCCTTCCGATCGGCCTCCGCGCCGGTCAGATAGGAAATCAGGTTCGCCTTGACCCCCCCCAACTCCGCATCCGCTGCATTCGCACTCTGCACGAGCAGCATCGCCAGGACATACGCGAGCGTGATTACTACCGTCGTACGGATCGCCATGCTTCCTCTCTTCCGCAGCCAAACTGGTTAGTGCACTCAAACAGATCAAGGTCACGAATTCGGGGCCGGCACGAAAGGCAGGATCACTGTGATTCAGACAGTGGAGATTGAAGTGACGTCGTCTCGTCAGGTGATCGCCGTCCAACCCCTTCAGGGTTGGGCCTTGCGGCAGATTCGGTCATCCCGGGGTTTGCACCCCGGGCTGATCTGTTCGACCCCCTTCGGGGTCGACTCCGACGTACTGCGCGCGGGGACTGAGAGTGACCATTCCGTTCAGCCCATTGACTCGCCGGTGGCGGCGATGCCTCACAGATGCCAGCCGCGATCGACACCGACGACGCTGAAAGCGTCGAATAGAACAGCCCGGGGTGCAAACCCCGGGGATCAGGATGATCAGAAGATGTCAACCCTGAAAGGGTTGAACAGCGTCCCTGCAGCGCAGGCTGCCTGTCACGCATCGCCAGTCTCGTAGCCCTAACTGTCTGAATCGCAGAAAGAAAGGGCAGGATCACATGCGAGGGATGCCGGCGGTCATGCAGGATGCGCTGGGTGGCGCGAACACCACCGTCCGTCTTGCCGAGTGGCCCTCCCGTGTTCGGGTTGACATCGTGAGCGGGGAACGCGCTGGAGGTGACCTCGATGCGGATGCGATGCCCCTTGTTGAATACCTGGCAGGTGTTCCAGCAATCGATCCGGTATTCACAAGCCCGGCCGGGCTCGATCAGGGCGGCCAGGGCGACTGTTGTCGTTACGTTCATGGACTTGCCCTCGCTGTCTCAACTCGCCAGCACATGTTTGACCTGGAGTTCGCTCGGTGTCAAGGAATCGTGCCGGGCCAGTTGGGAGGCATGCCTGACTTTCCCCTTGCGCTTCGACAAGAGAATGAGTATCTTTCCCTGTAGAAGCGAAAGGGGAAGGAATGACCGATCGTCGTATCGATCTGCCGCAAGGCACGCTTGATCTTCTGATTCTCAAAACGCTCGCACTCGGGCCGCAGCACGGCTGGGCGATTTCCGAGCGTATTCAGCAGATCTCGAGCGACACCCTCTGCGTCCAGCAAGGATCGCTGTACCCGGCTCTCCACCGGCTCGAGCGCCGGGGCTGGATCGGCGCAAGGTGGGGTGCGTCGGAAAACAACCGGCGGGCGAAATTCTACGAGCTGACGAGAGCCGGGAGACGACAACTCGAAGTCGAAGAGAGCACCTGGAAGAGGTTAACGGCTGCCGTCGCACAGGTACTGGAGACGACGTAGGAAGTGCACCGTGTTGAGTGATCTGTTATTCCGTTTGCGTGCCCTGCTTCGGCGAAAGAAGGTGGAGGCGGAACTGGACGAGGAGTTGCGCCTTCACTTTGACCTCCTGGTCGACGAGTACCTGGAATCGGGGCTGCCGCAGGAGGAGGCACATCGGCGGGCCAGGATTGCGTTTGGCGGGTTCGATCAGGTCAAAGAACGATGCCGTGACGCACGCGGGCTCCGCCTTCTCGAGTTGATGGCACAGGACGTGCGCTATGGCTTTCGAATGCTCCGCAAGAGCCCGGCATTTACGGTCGTTACCCTCCTGACGCTTGCCGTCGGAATCGGCGCAAACACCGCGATGTTCAGCGCCGTCAATGCGCTTCTTCTCAATCCTTACCGCTTCCCCGAATCCCGCCGCATCGTTCACGTCGACGCGCGCCACATCAGCGGCAGAAACCAGGGCGCCGGATACCGCGACTTCCTCGACTGGAGGGAGCAGAACAGTGTATTTGAAGAAATGGCAATCGTTCCATGGACCGGCACATACACACTGACCGGGCAAGGGGAACCTCAACGCATCGTCGGCGGCGCAACCACTCATGGATTCCTTCGAGTCCTGGGCATTCAACCCGTGCTGGGAAGGTTCTTCACCGGAGAGGAAGACAGGTCGGGAGCGCCGTCGCTCGCGGTCTTGACCTACGCGGCATGGCAGAGCCGCTTCGGCGGCAGCCCGGAGGTGTTGGGCCGTCAGCTTATGCTTAACAGCGTCCCGCACACGATCATCGGCGTGCTGCCGCGAGGGTTCGCTTTTCCCGGAGTTCAGACCTGCGAGTTCTTCGCGGCGCTGCGCGAGAATTCTTCCAACAACCGGTTCCAGCACCAATACGACGTCATGGCCCGCCTTAAGCGCGGTGCTACCCTGGAACGCGCGCAGGCGGAGATGGCGACCATAGCACGCCGCCTGGAGCAGGAATATCCGGAGACGAACAAGGGATGGAGTATTCTCCTCACTCCCATCCACAATGCGATTGCACGGGAGACGAAGACAGAAATACTCATACTTTTTTCGACTGTGATCTTTGTTCTGCTTCTGGCTTGCGCCAACCTGGCCGGGTTGCAGCTGGCGCGCGCCTCCTCCCGGGCCAGGGAGATGGCCGTACGCGCGTCTCTCGGGGCAAGCCGCCGGCGGATCGTTTGCCAGATGCTGACAGAAAGCCTGCTGGTAGCGGTTGCCGGCGGGATGCTCGGGCTGGCCTTTGCGCAGTGGCTCATGGCGGCACTGCGCTCCGCGGCCCCCGAAGAACTGGCGTTGGATGCCACGATGCATCTCGATGCCACAGTGTTCCTATTCAGCCTGGTGGCATCGGCCCTGGCCGGCGTCCTGTTCGGGCTGGCGCCAGCGCTCTACGCAGCAAGACCCGACTTGAGTTCAGTGATCAAGGGCGACCCGGCGTTCGGGAGCAGCGCGCCGGCACATGTACGCCTGAGGTCGTCCCTGGTCGCGGGGCAAGTCGCGCTTTCCCTCGTTCTGCTCGTGGGGGCAGGGTTACTGGTAAAGGATCTAGTGGTTGTGCTGCGCCTTCAAACCGGTCTGCGGACCGACCACGTCCTGACGTTCGCGCTTGCCCCTCCCCGGGCGAAGTACAGTGCTCCTGAACGGCGGGCCGAATTCTATCGAGATCTGCTGGAACGTCTGCGCTCCGCACCTGGCGTCGACACGGCAGCCCTGGTGGACACCCTCCCGATGACCGGTGGGATGACCGGTGGGGGATTCCAGATCGAAGGCCGTCCCAAAGCCTCGGACTGGGTGGATACGCTCGTGCAGTACAATGGATCAACTCCAGGATTCTTTCGTGCCCTGGGGATTCCGCTTCTTCGGGGGCGCGACTTCGATGATCGCGATGAAACCACCTCGCTGCCGGTGGCCATCATTAATGACACGCTGGCGAGGCAATTCTTCCCCAATGAGGATCCGATCGGACGAAAGTACAGGGACGACTACGACGGCAAGTGGCGTGCTATCGTCGGCATCGTTGGCTCCTACAAGAGCCAGCAGCCGATGAGGCCGCCCATACCGGCCGTCTTCCGCCCGCTCGCCCAGACGGGTCTTGGATGGGAATGGGTCACCGCACGGACCAGCGGGGATCCGGAGAGGCTTGCGGGCTCAGTTCGCGCGATTGTGCGTGCCATCGATTCCGATGTCCCCGTTCTCCAATTGCGTACGATGCAGCAGGTGGTGAGCGATTCGCTCTCACAATCGCGTCTGATGACTCGGTACCTCGCCGGTTTCGCGAGTTTTGCACTCTTGCTTGCTGTCATTGGAATCTATGGAATCGTGGCGTATTCGGTGCGACAACGGCTGCGGGAAATGGGCATACGCGCGGCGTTGGGAGCGTCCTACGGCAGCTTGCTGGGTTCGGCTCTGGGCTGGGGAGTCCAGTTGTCGATCATCGGGGTTGCTGTCGGGATTCCTGTTGCACTGGGGCTTTCCGGAGTGCTGGCCTCGGTCCTTTACGGAATCGGCCCGCGAGACATCACCGTATTTGTTGCCGTGCCCGTCATACTGATTCTGGCGGCGCTCGCAGCAAGCTATCTTCCCGCGCGGCAGGCAGCCAGGGTAGATCCTATGACCGCTCTGCGCTACGAGTGATCATTGCCGAAAGGAAATGCACGCCTGTCTCCGAGAACTGTGGCAGGATAGACGCAAAGGAGGCACGCCATGCCAAGCCGAAGGGTTTTCCTCGCATCAGTAGCAGCCGCAGCCGGTTCATCCGGCAAGGTCAGGAGTCAGAGCCAATCGGGGTCGGCAGGACGCAAGAAACCCTCGGCCGAGTTTTTTGGCCCTCAGTTCTATGACGACAAGGAGAAGCAGCAAGTCCTGGAAGTCATTGAAACCGGCCGCCCGTTCCGCTGGTACGGACCCGGCGATGAGCCTCCGATGAAGGTGCTTACCTTCGAGAAGGAATTCGGGGCTCGCATGCAGTGTAGGTACTGCCTCGGCGTCACGTCGGGCACCGCGGCGCTGCAGACGGCGATGGCCGCCCTCGAAATCGGGCCAGGCGACGAAGTGATCCTCCCGGCATGGACCTGGCATTCCTGCTATACCGCGGTAGTCCTTGCGGGAGGCCTGCCGGTCTTTGCGGAAATCGACGAGTCCTTCAACATCGACCCAAAGGATATCGAGAGGCATATCACTCCGCGCACCAAGGCCATCATCGCGGTTCATCTCCAGGGCAACCCAGCCGACATGGATACGATCCTCGCGATTGCGCGGAAACACCGCATCCGCGTGCTCGAGGACTGCGCACAGAGCGTAGGCGCCAGCTACAAGGGCAAGCCGCTCGGTTCGCTGGGAGACATCGCGATCTATAGCCTCCAGTTGAACAAAACCATCTCGGCCGGCGAAGGGGGCGCCGTGACTACCAACGATCCTGTGCTTTTCGAGCGCGCCTGCCGTTTCCACGACGTCGGCAGTGTGCGCGGGCCGCACGAGCATCTGATCGGAAAACCCCAGCTGCAGCCTTTCGTCGGATGCAATTTCCGCATGAGCGAGTTTACCGGCGGCGTCCTGCTGGCGCAGACGCGCAAGCTGGACATCATTGTCGGCGGCCTGCGCGCTGCTGCCGGCCGAGTCTATGCAGGGATAGGAGACCTACCGGGAGCCAAGTTGCGTTACCGGCCCGACCCTGCCGGCGAACTGGGCGTCGCCGTGTTCATCGGCTTCAACGCGAAGGACCAGCGCGACGCATACATGGCGGCTCTCAAAAAGGAAGGGATTCCTTCTGCGCCTCCTGTCGGATCGGTCATCCTTCCGATTCAGCCTTACATCGAGATGAAGGTCACCGTCCACCCGGCTTGGCCGAGTTTCACGAGCGAGCGCGGAAGACAGATTCAGTATGGTGCGGCCTGCTGCCCGAAGACCATCGACATCCTGAACCGTTTCGCAGGTGTCCCTCTCGGCCCGAAGTTTGCCAGGGAGGACACGGACGAAATCGTGAAGGCGATCCGCAAGGTTTACCCCGCCATCGCCCGCGCGACCTAGTCCCCGGTGCCAGGTCTTCGGAATTCGGTCCCGGAGCCAGCACTATCCGGCGCCCGCGCTAAGAACCGAATTCCGAAGACCTGGCACCTCGGAGCAGCTGAGCAGCACCGTAAATGACCGAACGCAGGGGATCCGGTGCTACGCGCACATCGAGATGGGTGACTTGCGATATCAGTTCAGCCATCCCCCGGAGGCACGCGCCGCCTCCCGTCAGGCAGATGCCGTCCTCGATCACCTCGCAGGCCGCGACCGGCGGCAGGTTCTTCAATACCGTCGAAATCCTTTCGAGGATCGCTTGAACAATGGGAGCCATGACAGCGTGGACCTCATCCTCGGCCACCGCAACAGTGACTCGGCCTCCGTCCGCCCCGGTTCCCGAAGCAAGGCGTTTACGATGAGACCCGGGCCCCTGCTGCACGCCGGTCACCCTCATCAGCCGTTCAGCTTCATTCGGGTCCAGGCGCACGCCGCGGCGAAGTGTCACCATCGCGGCCACCGCCGCTCGGAGATCGCTGCAGCCTGACCGGACCGCGGCCGCCTCGATGATTCGTCCCGAGCGAATCACCGCGATGTCGGTGACGCCGCTTCCGATATCAACGACCATCGAGGCAAAACGTGAAGTCGGATCCAATCCGGCGCCAAGTGCCGCTGCGAGGGGTTCGGGCGAGACCGCCAGCACCGAAGCCCCGGCTCGGTGAGCCGTTTCCACCAGGGCGGCACGCTCGAGCTCGGAGGCATCAGAGGGTGTGCAAAAGAGGGCCCGCGGGCGCGCCAGATGAAAACGGCGCGCGCGGCGAATGAGGGGGACGAGCAGAGCCGCCGCAGCCCCGACGTCGACCACGACACCGGCCCGGACAGGGGCTGAGGGCAACCCCGGGCTGGGAGACTCGCGATCCCTCGCCTCGCGATCCTGCCTGTGCCGGGGAATCCATCGCGGGCTATCCGGGGAAACTGTCGGCTCTTCGACAAAAACACCTTTGCCTCCGGCATAGAGTCGGGTGTTTGCCGTCCCGAGGTCTATCGCCAGGTCAGGTCCTGCCAGGATTCTGCGAAAACCCGCTATTACTCTCATCAAATGGATCCGCCCTTCTTCCAGGAAGGGGCTTGCCGACACCAGAGGCACTCGCGGACGCATCACATGGCAGCCGGCCGGAAAAGACTATAAATGATAGTCGCCTGCCGCCTCAGGTTGGTATAGCACCGCCGCGATCTTCAGCCTCCTGATTCCGGCCGGCACCTTCCATTCAACGGTGTCTCCGGCGCGATAGCCTATCAGGGCTGTCCCGATCGGAGCGAGAATGGAGACCTTGCCTTGCTCATAATCCGCATCTGCGGGGAAAACGAGGCGAAATATCCTCTCCTCACCCGAGTCCAGATCGCGGACACGCACCTGTGCGTTCATGGTCACGACATCACCGGGCACGTCCTTGGAAGACACCACGATCGCACGATCGAGCTCCTCTTCGAGCTTTTCCAGATACTCTCTGTCCCTTTGGCTCCATTTCTTCGTGCCCTCCAGGAGTTTCCGGAGCCGCTCCATGTCAAAGTCGGTGATGTAAATCGCGCGCTCCTGCATGATGCCCTCGCCACGTCCGACCCAGGATGGTCGGAAAGAAGGAAATTTCTCCCTGCCAGTTCACATCTGGATGAAGATGTATCCCTTATGATAGCTCGATATTGAGGCACGAGACAGTCAACAATGTGTTTACGGGGTCGGACCGAGGCAAAACTAAACGATCCAGTGAGTTATCGGGAAAACTGCCTCGAAAATGGACCTTGTTTTGGCTATTCGCCCTCATCTATTGAGTTCAAGGCACGCAATCCGCTGTCTGCCGCGTCCGGTCTGATACCATTCTGTTTGCTGGGAGGCCGGAATGGTAACGCGACAACGCATTTACTGGACTATCCGCGATCTGCACCTCTACGCAGGACTATTTGTCAGCCCGTTTGTTCTCGTCTTTGCATTCAGCGTCTTCGCTCTTGTTCATCCCTCCCGGACGCCGAAATCGGCTGCCTCCCCGCACAGGACGGTACGGAACCTGTTCATTTCTGCTGATGTAAACAAAGATATCGGGAGTGCCCGGCTTGCTGCCGTGCGCCATGTGCTCGACCAGTGCATGGTCCGGGGGGAAATCGGATTCATCCAGTACCTCCCGAAGGAGAACAGGCTCGTTGTACCCGTCACCGTGCCGGGTAGGGAGACAATTGTCGAGATAGACCTGAGGGACAGGACGGCCGAGATCTCTAATCGAGAGACAGGCGTGATGGGCTCGCTCGCGCTCTTGCACAAGTCCCCGGGTCCTCACCTCATCGATATCCGGATGAACTGGCTACCCATGCGAATCTGGCGCTGGTTTGCCGATTTCACGGTGTACCTGATCCTGTTTTTGTCCGCGAGCGGCATCTATCTGTGGTTGTTGCTCCGTGCCGAAAGACGCGTGGGGGTAGTGCTGCTGGCAGCCGGTGCACTTTCATTCGCGGGGATCATCTATGCGCTCATCGGCTGAGACTTTTCCTGTTCGCCGTGGTACGGGCAACTTCGAATCGTGGAACCGACGTACACATTATTACCTCGGGCTCTATCTCCTCTTTTTTGTGTGGCTGTTCAGTTTCACTGGTCTTGTGCTGAACCATCCGAAGTGGGGCTTCGCGGATTTTTGGCCCGGTCGAAAAGAGAGTACGATCGACCGGCAGATCAAGCGGCCGCCTGCCGGGACCGACCTCGACCAGGCCCGGAACATTCTCAGTCAGCTGGGATTGCAGGGCGAGATTGAATGGACTGTGGAACGGGGGGAATCAAGCCGGTTGGATTTCCGTGCCAGCCGCCCCGGCCGCATCTTCGAAGTCAGTGCAGATCTGGACCGCGGACAGGTAACAGTCCGGCGCATCGAAGTAAATGCATGGGGAGTCATGCGGATGCTTCACACGTTCTCGGGAGTGCGCGCCGAAGACACCCGCAACGGGCGCGATTGGATACTGACCGATATTTGGGCGTTCACGATGGATTCGATCGCCGCCGGCCTGGCTGTTGTCGTTCTCGGCAGTTATTACATGTGGTGGCGGCTGCCTCAGAAGCGTGGTTGGGGGCTTGCCGTCCTCCTCGCGGGCTGGTTTGTGTGCGCAGTCTTCGTCTCCGGATTCAACCTGTTCATCTGAGAAGATCGCGGGTTTGGTGACGACAGGAGCCCGGTTAGCGGGTCGACTTGCCGTCCGCAGCCTCTGAGTGATAAAACGCATCCAGCGGAAAAGGAGTTGCGATGAACAAGAGATACGAGTTCCTCTTCGCTTCCACGCTCATGTTATGGCTTTCACTCTGCGTGGCCGGCAGGCAGGCACAGAGTGGCCTCTGCATGGCGGACGAAGGCGGCAGTTACCAGGCTGCCGGTGTGCAGGCGGACTCGGCCGGTCCGTCATGGTTCACCGCCAGGAAGGTGGCTGACGGGGTCTGGTGCATCAATGACCACGGCAGCGACAACATGTACCTGGTGGAAGGCAGGCAGAAGGCCATGCTGATCGATACGGGTCTGGGCGTCGCAAAGCTGAACGAATTCGTCAGGACTCTGACCAGTCTGCCCCTGATTGTCGTCAACACCCACGGCCACCCTGATCACGCGGGTGGCAACTACCAGTTCAAGACCGTTTATGCCCACCCGCTGGAGTCTGCGGCGATCAAGGAGACCAACTCGGAGGATTCCAGAAAACGAATGGCAGAGAACATGGTCAAAGGCGCCCCGGCAGAAGACATGGTGCCCCTCGAGGATGCCCTGAGAATGCCTGCAGCTGAACTCCTGGCCCTGAAGGACGGACAGGTATTCGACCTGGGCGGACGAAAACTTGAGGTGATCCATACACCCGGTCACACGCCCGGGGAGATCGTGCTGCTGGATTCCACGAACAGGGTTGTTTTCACCGGCGACAATGACAACGTGCTCGTGTGGCTCTTCCTGCCGACCTGCACTCCGTTGGAGATCTACCTCGAGAGCCTGAAGAAACTGCAAAAGCGAGAAGGCGAGTTCGACACGATCATGCCGGGGCACGGGCTCCCCCTGCCCAAGATCTTTGTCGGCGAACAGATCACCTGCGTGGAGCACATCCTCGATGGTACCTGCAAGGGCGAGCCGTACAAGTCCTTCGCAGGAGAAGCCCTGGTCTGCCGCTACAAGAGCGCCTCAGTCGCCTTCGATCCAAACAATCTTCGGGCCAAAAAGTAACAAATTGCGACTATCGCGATAGAAACAGCCCGCAGGCAAGCAGGAGAGGGGTCAGAAGGTTCAGCAGGACGTTGATTCCGAGCGCGGGTTTCAGCTTCTCGGTGTCGCGGCCGTCTCTGAGCGCCCCAATCGACGCGCGGACCGCAAGAGGCACCGTCAACAGAGCCAGGAGAGAGAGCGGTGGCAGGATCCGCAGAAACACCGCGGCGATCACCGAGATGTAGGTTCCTGCCAAAAACAAGGTGTAGATGACGGCGCCGGTCCCGGTACCGTGCACGACCAGTACATTCTTGCGCCCGCCTGAGCGATCAGCTTCGACATCAGGGAACTGGTTGAGCAGAAGCAGGTTGCTGACCAGGAAGAATGGAATCATCGACGCCGCAAATGCCGTCATCGAGTAGTCTCCACCCAGCACGACGTCAGTTCCCATCACCATGCACGTCCCGAAGCCCAGACCCGGCGCTACAAGACAGAGCAAAGGCCTGCGAGTCAGCCAGGGCGTGTAGAGGGAAACGGTCATCAGGCCGAGAATTCCTATGGGCAGGATTCTCCACCCGCAGGCAACTGCAAAATAGAGACCGATTGCCGCGGTCGCCGCGGCGCACGCGAGCCCGATTCCGAAAGCATATCCCGTCAGGCCGGGATGGCGTTGCAGTGTACCGCTTCCGCCACTAAAGGGTGTTCGGACGGTGCGGAAATCGACGCCGGTGTGGTAATCCGAGTATTCGTTGAGCGAGTTCACTGATGCGTGGGCGCATACCGCCCCGATCAACGCAAGCAGTGCGTCGACCCAGTTGACGGAACCCTTGCGCCAGAACGCGCAGCCGGCTCCGAGCGCAACACACGAAGGATTGAGGAGCAGGAACGGAACCCGCAGGGTGCCGAGGTAGTCATGGAAGGTCGGTTTCAGCATGGCGCGCAGCCTTCAACAGCACGAAATTGGCCAGCATCGCGGACTATCAGAATAGCGTTCGTCCTGGCACCACGAAGGGAGTCGGAACCAGGTCCCGCTGAATCCCTTCAGGGTTCATCGGTTCGTCCGAATTCGGGGACCCGGGGCTTGCACCCCGTGCTATTCTGCCCGGCACTGAAAGGACTCGTTTCACTCCGTCGAGACCGCAACCAGGTGCCGCTTTCGCCCTGGCATTGCAGCTTCTTGCTCGCTTCTTTGCAGCTCCCCGTGCAGATCAGACGGACTGCGCTAGACCAGCCTCGACAGGTGCTCCAAGCTCTTTGCGGCTTGCGCAGGTGTCCCGCACTCGACGGAAAAGACGATGTCGCGCGGGCACTTGCGCTTCACGATCTCAATGATCCGGGTCCAGTCAAGAATGCCCTCACCGCAGGCGCAGCCAACGGGCGTGCCGGTCACCTTCCCACGTTCGGCTTCGCCGTGCGTCACGGAGATGTCTTTTGCGTGCAGGTGCACCAGTCGCCCGGCGACGCGCTCCAGCCAGGCGTAAACGTCGTGGCCGCAGAGATAGGCGTTGCCGGTATCGAAGTTGATGCCGATGGCAGGCGACTTGACCAGGTTGTAGATGCGATCGAGCCCCTCGGGAGTGCGCGAATACTGCGCGTGCGGCTCAATCCCGATCTTGACACCGCGGCGCTCGGCGACGAAAGCGGCCTCCTGCAGGGTATATTTGATGAGTACGAAGTCTTCCTCCTCGGTGGTCCACTTCGCCTTGATGCCTTCATCCGTGTTAACCACACCGACGCCGATTTCCGCGGCGACGCGGATGGCGAGCTTGACATACTCGCCATGGACGTCGGGTCTGCCAAGCGGTCCGTGGCACTGCAGGGCTGAAATCCTCAGGCCCGCCTTGTCGCACGCGTCCTTGATGCGCCACGGATCGTCAAACATGGACACGGTGTGGTAGTAGCCGGCCTCGCTCATCAACTCGCGCCCGAAGTGCACCATCGGTTCAAAATACCTGTAACCCATCTCAGCCGCGCGCTCGACAGCCCATTCGAAGGGCTTGTCCGAACTGCGTGAGAACTCGGCGTTCAACCCGATGTGAATGGAATTCATAAGTCCGCTCCTTTCATGGGATCATTTCTATCCCCGTCGGGGGGCAGAAAGCAATGAGCAGTTACACGCGTGCAAGCCGGCCGCATCGTTCCCCGCGGCAATTGGTCCAAAAGATATTGAAATCAATGTCTTCCTTGCATTTGGGTGGCCATTGTCCTATAATGCTCGCCGTCTGATCAGGTTTTTGTACCAGTCATAACAGATTCTGGCTGCGGCTCCTGATGAGGAGCAAGCAGCCTTTCTTGTTTTTGGGCACGATGCCAGTTGGTGACGAGAACATGAGTACAGGACAGTCAAAAACATCCGCTCGAGAGGCGGGAAAGAATAGGGAAAAATGAAAGAACAAGGAACAGTAAAGTGGTTTAACAACGAAAAAGGCTACGGCTTCATCAGCCGAGATGGCGGAGATGATGTTTTCGTGCACCATTCAGCCATTTTGGCTGAAGGGTTCAAATCGCTCAACGAGGGTGATCGAATCACCTTTGATGTCGTCAAAGGGCCCAAGGGCTGGCAGGCTCAGAACGTAGTGAAGCTGTAACCCGGTCGTCAGTTTCGAACGAGAGGTTCCGGTGTCCCCGGAACCTCTTTCTCTTTTTGCCGGCCGCTTGCCCGCCAACCGTTTCCTGCGCACACCCCTCCCGGGAGAGCGTGGCTCTTGCCCGCTCTCAAGGTCCGGCATGAGAATCCTCCTGCCAGGTGTTAGTATTCTCTCTGAAAAACCCCAGAGGATCTTCCATGGCGCGCAGATTCCAGGTCGGGGACTTCGTTGTGGAGCCCGATCTGAACCGCATCACCAGGGGAAACACTGCTGTATCCGTTGAGCCCAAAGTCCTTGATGTCCTTGTCTGCCTGGCCGAACGCCCGGGCGAAGTCTTCACGAGAGAAGAAATCCTTCGCGCGGTTTGGCCCGACACGCATGTGACAGAGGAAGCGCTCACTTATTCGATATCCACGCTGCGCAAGGTCCTCGGCGACGACGCGCGCGAGCCGCACGTAATCCAGACCATTTCCCGCCGCGGATACAGGCTGATCGCCCAGGTCCAGGCCGGCGCCTCCCCGGTTGCGTCTCCCCTTCCTTCAGTCGCAGTGCTGGCCTTCTCCGACATGAGCCCGGGGAAGGATCATGGGTACTTCTGCGATGGCATCGCAGAAGAGATCACGAATCGTCTCACGCACCTGCGGGGACTGAGGGTTGCGGCCCGGACTTCGGCCTTCGCATTCAAGAGGCAGGCCGAGGATGTCCGGAGCATCGGAAGGAAACTCGGGGTCGGAGCGGTCCTCGAGGGAAGCGTGCGTAAGGCCGGGACTCACCTTCGGATTACGGCACAGCTGGTGCATGTTGCCGACGGGTGCCAGCTCTGGTCAGCGAGCTTCGACCGGGAAAGCGAAGACGTCTTCGCGATCCAGGACGAGATCTCCCAGAAGGTGGTCCGTGCACTTGAAGTGGAGCTAAGTGACAGGGAAAGGAGCATCCTCGGCAAAGCTCCCACGCAGAGTGTCGAAGCGTACGAGTTCTACCTGCGTGGCCGTCAGTTCTTCTACAAGTCGAAACGCAAGAGTATCCAGTGCGCTCTCGAATTGCTGACCCGCGCCGCAGGTAAGGATCCGACCTTCGCCCAGGCATGGGCCGGCATGGCGGATTGTTATTCCTACCTGTACATGTACTTTGACAACGATCAGCTCAATCTCGAACTGGCACGAGAAATGAGCCGCACCTCCCTCGAGCTCGATCCTGACCTCGCAGAGGCGCACTCGGCCAGCGGCCTCGCCGCGTCGCTCAGCAAACTGTACGGCCAGGCGGAGAAGGAGTTCCAGGCGGCCATTCGCCTGAATCCTCACCTGTTTGAGGCCTACTATTTCTATGGCCGGACCTGCTTCGTGCAGGGGAAGCTCGAGGAGGCGACGCGGCTCTATGAACAGGCGGAGATCGTCAAGCCTGATGACTGCCAGGCCCCCTCACTCCTCGCCTTCACCTGCCGCACTCTTGGTCAGCGGGAGAGGGCGGAAGAAGCCTATCGTCGCACTCTAGCCAAGGTCAGGAAGCAGCTGGATCTGAACCCCGATGATTCTCGCGCGATCTATCTGGGCGCTACAGCTCTCATGGAGCTCGGCGACCATTCAGAAGGACTGCAATGGGCCCGGAGATCTTACGACCTGGATCCCGACGATCCCTACATAGTCTACGGTACAGCCTGCTTCCACTCCCGCATGGGCATGATCGAGGAAGCCGTTGCTTACTTCGAACAGGCGGTTCGCGCCGGCTTCAGTCATGTCGAATGGATCAAGAACGACAGCGATTTCGATCAGATCCGCAACCATCCGCGATTCCTGGCAGCCCTGCACGATCTGGAAAGCAGGCCGGCACGACTGGGGATTGGCGCAACTTCCCCGGACGCTCCATAGGCAACCTCCGTCCGGCAGGTGAAATGCACGTCCACCAGGTTCGGATCCGCGTTCTGATCAAGCAGAAAGCTCAGCAACCACTTGTGCGGCACGGTCGCGCTTGCCCTGCCGCCGTGTCCGAGCCCTCCGACAACGGCGAGGCAGACCATGACCACCAAAGTCAGAAACAGCAGAGAAGCCAGAAACGACGCCAGGAGACGCACATCGGTGGCTCGACGGATCTCCTCCTGTCGTGCCAGCGACACGCCATCCAGGCTGCCAGACAGAGAGTTGCAGCCGCAAGGGTGAAGGCCTGAAACGCCATCGACCGGAGCCACAGAAGAAGGAGCAGAGAGGTGGCAAGCGCAGCTCCTGCAATGATCGCACTCTTCATGACCGCGGCTTCTTTCGGTGTTGCGGGGACGCTTGCCTCAACCTCGAAACAGCAGACCACGTCCGTTCCGAAGATTTGTGCGCTGCAGTGACTTGAGTATGGTTGTCTCGGAGCAGACGCCCCAGACCCGTGCAGCCATTTGGCGGTTGGGGCGCCTAATCCGCGGACTACGCCGATTAATCTATTGGTATCTAGTTCCGGATATCAATCTGAGAGGCGGTCATCACGTTCTGGTCGTACTTGCCGAGGACAATCAGGCGCTTTCCCACTTTAAGATCATCGATCCTGGCGGGCTTGTTGTGTGCCGTGATCTTCGTCTTGTCATTGAATACGACACGCCATGTGGCATTTGTCGAGACGTTGCTCTGCAGTACGGTCAGAGCGGATTTGGCCTTGTCGAGCGTCTGAACCTTTCCCTCGATACGGTCCTGCCCCGTCTTGGCATCCTTTCTTACCTGCGCAAAAAGACCGAAGCCCAGCACAAGGGTCAGACCCAGAACCAGGATCACAACCACCGGAATTCTGTGTTTCATGGATTCTCCTTGGGTGACAAATTGCCAGTGTAGTTTATGCCAGATGACCACTCCGTTCCAGTAAACGTATCCCTGACCACTTTGCAGAAGGGCATTCTCATCGAGACGATGTAGAACAGTCGCCTGGCGGCATTCCACCCTGTCGTCGCATCGATTCCACCTGCCGGCACTGTCGTTTTGCGGACTCAGTAGCGCCAGGATGTCAAGTCTGCATCCGGCGGCGCTGTTTTGAGGATGCGTTCAACGATCCGCGGAATAAACAGCTGCGGATAGCGAAGGCGTGACAAAGCGTTCGGGCGTGTATGGTCGCCGTTCCAGCAATGCTCCGCGCGACATTCGTAGTCGACTTCGCCGTCGTAATAGGGATCTCTGGTGCCCTTGAGAAACTCGTCGACCAGGTACACGGCATTGTTCAGGTAGAAGTTGTCCGCTTCGCCGACGTAGATGTGAATCTTACCCTGCAGCTTCCTGCCGAGGCCGTTGGCCCAGTCGCGCCGCAGGATATAGGACAGGTCGAAGTGTTCCTGCCAGTACTTTGCCACCTCATGGTCTATCGTGCCGTTCCGCTTGTCCCAGATGCGCCTCGGATAACCATCCGGGCCGACGGGAGAATAAACGGCCTCCCAGATGTCCCACTGTCCCCCGCTGCGTGAGTGCGTGCCGAGCACCAGTTCCAGCTGGTTCATCTGACGCAGCGTCGCTGAGATATGCCCGAGGTAGTCCCGATGGCCGGGTTTGGGCACAACCTTGAAGGGCCCCGTCCACTCGTAGGCGGAGTCATCCCCGTAGATGTCGACCACCGTGTAGGCACGGAAGTCGATCGGATCCGGGCAGGCGGCGTAGCAGCCATTGAAGTCGCCGGGGTAGAAGATCTGCGCCGCGAGCGATTCCCACCCCCCCGTCGAACCTCCATACATGAACCGTGCCCAGCCCGCCCCGATGGCGCGGTACTTCTTCTCGATGTAGGGTAGCAGTTCCTTCGTGATCGCATCGCCATACGGTCCGAGGTTCTCCGAGTTCACGGCATAGGAATCGTCGTAGTAGGGATTCGCGTGCTGGATCTGGATCACGATAACACGCGGAAAATCCGGCGCAGTCCAATCCCGGTACAGCTGGTAAGCCGCTTGGTCTTCCATGCGGTTATAGCAATCTATGTGAAAGCGGTCGCTTTGCTGGCACCCGGCGTTCGGGTCCGGAGGCATCTCGCGCCAGCCCTCGAATGTCGCCGGGTAATGGCCGTGATCGATCACCAGCGGATAGCGTGCCCCGGGATGAGTGTCGAAGCCCTCCGGAAGCAGAACATGCGCGCCGAGAAACATGTCCCGCCCCCAGAATCTCGAGAGCAGCTCGCTCCTGATTCGCTCGTGCCTGACGTACTTTGTTGTCGCAGGCTCCGGGATCGGTGGAATCACCCTGTCGAGGAGGATCTGGATCGTCCTGTCTTCCCGCGGATTGATCGCCAGCTTCCGGGGAGTGCTGTACAAGTTTCCGGGTGCTCGATTCCACTGCTGGCCTTCACCGCGATCCATGGGGAGCTTTACTACATGGCCGCCGGCCCGGCGGAACGTTTCATACTTGTGAAGTACGGCCTGCACGTTGTAAGTGCCGGTGCGCACACCGCTGATACTATCCACGGGGTAGCCCAAGACCCGCGAATCGAAGAATTTCTCTTCGCCGGGCTTCAGGCCCTCGACATCGATGCCAAACACCTGCTGTGTGTTGAGGCTCGAATCGCTGATCTGGAAACGCGGTTCGGCCGAATCGTCAGCAGAGAAGAGCAACAGAAGCCGCCCGTCGATCGGCTCTCGTGATAGCGCTGATCCGAAGCTCACCGCGATCTTGAGCGGCGCTTCGCCCTGATACCCACCCACCACCCCTGCACCTGCAAGCAGGACACTGAGCAACGCAGCCGGTCGCTTCCCCGTCATGATCACCTCCTCATGCGATCGTATCACGGTCATCATGTTTTCCATCGCGCAGACGAATGCAGGGGAACTGGCGCAAAGAAGTCATGGCGTCGTTGAGCCAATGTCCGGACGGTGCTACACTTACCACGTACCAACGCAGCGCATCCCAACTCCAAGAGCTCATTTTGACGCTGTTCCGGCGACAATTCATCGCGCGGCTGCGGATCCTGTTCCAAACGCAAACAGTTGCACGAAGGAGCTTAAACCATGCCGACCATGATAACTCTCTATAAGTTCACGGATCAGGGCGTCAAGGACGTCAAGGACTCTCCCCAGCGGCTCAAAGCTGCAATAAAGGCACTCGAGGCAAAGGGGGGTAAGGTTCTAGCCGCCTATTACACGCTCGGTGAATATGACCTGGTGACGATAGCTGAAAGTACGGACGAACAGACCGGAGTGGCACAAATCCTGGCGATCGCTGCCCTGGGGAATGTGCGATCAACGACACTCCCCGCCTTCTCGGCAGCGGAATTTGCCGAGATCATCAAGAAGATGTAACCGGTTGCGTCGCGTCCGGGGCTGAGCAGGTCCGGTCTGACGCTGACAAGCCGGACCTGCTTCAGAGCTGCTTGTGGCCGGACGCCCATCGCCGCGGCGGGTTCGACCCAGCCGACCTGCGCCGTCGACCACACACAACCACCCCTCAGGCCTCCGTCGACGACGAGCGCGTGACCGTTTGCAGAAGTCGCAGTCTAGAACTTCAGCCCAACCAGCAGTTCGACCTGAGTGAGGTTTGACCGCAGGAGGGAGTCCTGCGTGCCGAAGTTGCGATCCACCCAGCGGGTGGCGCGGAACTCGGTGGCCAGCCGAAATGCTTTCAGCTTGAACTCCGCGCCGGCACCCAGAACGGGTCCGTACGTGTGTTGATGCCGGAGCTGCGCTGCCGTCTTGCCTCCGATGCAATAGAAGCCGCTGTCCGGATCAGCACCGGGGCATGAGTTCTCTCCGTCTGCCGGGATGGCCCAATTGAATGACACGCCCGCGTGGACGAATGGATGGACGGGCGAGCCGGGAAAGCCGTATCGGAGCAGCAGCGGCAGTTCGAGACGATTGGCCGCAATTCGCTCCGGGTCGGATATGAAGCCAAAATCGAATCGCTTGTACAGGAACTCGACGTCAACCGCAAAGGCACGCGGCAAGCCAACTCGCAGGGCCGGTCCGACTGTAAACCGTCCCGTGGCGGATACCGTGCCCTCACTGGCGGTCGCAAGATTGTTCAGAGGTACCCCGCCTGTCACGCCGAAGGAGAGACTCTCCCCGTGCGCCAGGGAGGGGAGGAACAGCAGTACGGCCAAGGCGAACGCCATTCGCTCCCGCCCTTTTCCAGGATCCTGCCGCGAATCATCTTCTGGCCGATCACGCGCAGGGATTTCACGGCCCATCTGTCAGCACCCGATCGAAACGCTTATTGGCAATTGACGCCATTATAATCCGGTCAGACTGCGGCGAACCCCGAAATGGCGTCGGCATTCAATAGGGGCAGGACCTGAGTCAGTGGCGGCGACGCCCCGGTTCGCCACAATCTCCCTGTCAAGCCGAGCGGTCTCCCCGTACGCGCCGTCGGCGTCAGCAAACTGTATCCCGGCTGGTCCTCGGTATGCGCCAACAGTGTCGGAGATGTGAGTAACATCTTCCGGAGCCTGAACCTGAGTGACCCCGGCAATCTCGTGTTCAGTCCCAGCGCTTTCTCCGCTTCGAAAATTCGAGGAACTCCACCGGGGCGCCGTCGCATATCACGAAAGCTACCGTCACACCCTCCGACGGGCTGTTCGGCCCGATCAGAATCTCATGCCCCTCCAGAGCGCGAGCCAGGTCGTCGACTTCGAACGCTACATGAGCAACCGTCTTCACGAGGTCGGGTAGCGGGCACCCTGGCTCGTACCTCATCCACTGGATCCCGAAGGGATTGCTCCTGTGATCCGTGCAGAACACCTTGTATTTCTCGAGGTGCGTTTCCCCCGGCATTTGTGTCGTCGTCGGGATTCCGACGTGATGGTATTTCATCGCTCCGAGCCCTTCCTGATCGAACGATCTGGCACACGCCACGGGGCTCACGCAGACAGCGCTTCCGCGAGAGCACGCAGCAGTCCTGCCCCGTCTCCGCGCCAGGCGCTGCCGTGCATGCATGCGAGCGTTGCTGGCTGAGTCGAGGCTAACCGGTCAAGCATCACTCGAACATGCTTCGTGTGCGAGAAGTAGTCCATTGTGTGCCGGAACGCTTCGCTCGGTCCCAGAATGTCCGATTCCGTGACGGGCGCCAGGTCGGCGCCGCCCTGCGTGAACAGATCGCCGCACAGCAGGGTGCGGGTCCGTTCTTCCATCAGAAAGCCGCACTCCCAGGCGTGCGGCAGATGCGGGGCATCGAACCAGCGCACGTCGTGTTTGCCCAAAGAGAGCGCCTCATTGTCTGCGAGCACGCGGGGACTCCGATCGGCCAGATCCTGGATTGAAACCATGGCAGCGACCGAGCCGCACAAAGGCAAGGACTGCGGGGCTGCGGCAAGCCATTCGTTCAGAGAGCCGCACTCGTCCGCCTCCACATGGGAAAAGGCAATGTAACGAAGCCGTTCGGGCGGCAGCAAGCTCGCGACCGCTTCACGCACGAGAGGAAACATCTTCCGGGGCCCGGTGTGAAACAACAGTGGATCATCATCCATGACGAGGTACTGATTGAACGAGAACCCGTTTCCACTTTCGAACACAACGGGCGTATTGATGCGGTATATCCCGTCAGAGACTTCATGCACATTCGTTCCCGACTGATGATTCGTGACGTTCATACTCCTCCCTTCAAAATGCTGTGCCCGACAGTGATAATTGAGCCTTTGCGGCCCACCTTGATTGCGCGGCTAGGTGATTGCATGATTCAGCAGGTCCAGATAGGCACACTCAATCAGTTGTGATGGATCAATCCCTAATCGTTCCATCAACGCTTGGGCCTCGGCAATTCCAGCTTGAGATGACTCCCCGTCATTGAGCACAACTTCCAGCTCAAGGAATTCGCCCAAGTCCTTGACCAGATCGAGATGGACGCGGGTGCGCCCGACGAGAAACAGCGTGCGCCGTTTCTCGACCCTGCCTGCTTCCCCCAGAGCGAGCGATAGGATTTCACGCAGTGAGGAAGGCGACGTTGTGGGAGATATCAGGTAGAAGGATTCTTTCGGGCCCTGGTGGTCCGCCCGACGGTAGTAGATCAGTTCGCCACGGCCATCCGGAAAGGCTCGCAACTTCAGACGTCCGGCATTGCATTCGAAGAACGTGTCATCTTGAACAATCTCGGTTGGGCCTGAGGACGCAATAGTTGCGACCTTGTGGGCGAGTTCAGCAATACTGTCGATGCGTGCTTTGATTTCGATATTTCGCGCCATGTGAGTTTCGCGCGCACAAACCGCCTGATCGCCTGGAGCCTGGTTGCGCGATCAATCAACGGGGTCTGTTATCAGTGTCCCTCAGGAAACAAACAAAAGGAAGGCCAAAAACGGAGCAACCGCAGGAGAGCCTCTCCGCCGGAGTGGGTGGGGACCCGCTCCACGCGGCGCCCTGCAACATCCTGGCATGCCGGGGACACTGGTGACTGTCCCCCTCGCAGATGCGTGTTTGATGCCCGCGCCAGGCGCGCTATCATTATGGTCCGCCGCGAAGCCGCGGGCGGCCGTTTTCTCAGCAGCCGGCTGAACGAACAGGAAAGTCGGGAGCCCGGCGCGCACATCCATTCAGGCACGGAGAACACAGCCTTGGCACCTAATAGCGCCACCCGGACAGACGTCCGGAATGTGGCCATCATCGCTCACGTCGACCACGGAAAGACTACCCTCGTCGACGCAATGCTCAGACAGAGCGGCACCTTTCGCGACAACGAGCGCGTGGTCGAGCGTGTCATGGACAACCTCGATCTCGAGCGCGAGCGCGGTATCACAATCATGGCCAAGAACACGGCCGTCTTCTTCCGGGGCATAAAGATCAACATCGTCGACACCCCTGGCCATTCGGATTTCGGCGGCGAGGTCGAGCGCGTTTTGAAGATGGTCGACGGAGTCATGCTGCTGGTTGACGCTTCGGAGGGGCCGCTTCCTCAGACGCGCTTCGTGCTGCGCAAGGCCCTCGAGGAGAAACTCCCCGCGATAGTGGTAGTGAACAAGATAGACCGGGCCGACGCCCGGCCGCAGGAGGTTGTGAACGAGATCTACGATCTCTTCATCGACCTCGACGCCACCGAGGCGCAGATCGGCTTCCCGATCCTCTATGCGATCAGCCGCGACGGCATCGCACGCCGGAGCCTTGAAGACGCCTCGCAGGACCTCCGCCCGCTTTTCGAACAGATCGTCGAAAGCATTCCCGCGCCTTGCCCACGGCACGAGACAAAATTGCAGATGCTCGTAACCACTCTTGATTACAGCGACTACGTCGGCCGGATCGCCATCGGCCGGGTATTCTCCGGGAAGGTCGCGGTTGGGGATGGAGTGTCGGTCTGCAAACTCGACGGCACGATCCAGAAGACGCGCATCACGCAACTCTACTCGTTCGAAGGGCTGAAGCAGAAGCCGGTGACCGAAGCATCGGCCGGGGACATCGTGGCCCTGGCGGGGATCGAAGGTATCTTCATCGGGGAGACCGTGGCCGACGAGGAAGACCCTCTGCCGCTTCCCGCCATCCACGTCGACGAGCCAACCATTTCGATGATCTTTTCGGTAAACACATCTCCGTTTTCCGGCCGGGATGGCCGGTACGTGACCTCGCGCCAGCTCCGCGCGCGGCTGGAGAAGGAGGTGCTCGGGAACGTGGCCATCCGGGTCAACGAGACCGAGGGAATGGACAGCTTCAAGGTGTCCGGCCGCGGCGAATTGCAGCTGGCCATCCTCATCGAGATGATGCGACGGGAAGGCTATGAGATGCAGGTCTCCAAACCCGAGGTGATCACCCGCAGTGTCGACGGCAGAAGGATGGAGCCGATCGAAATGGTCGTGGTCGATTGCCCCGAGCTTTTCATCGGCGTCGTAGCCGAAGCGCTGGGCAGGCGCAAGGGGCACATGACCCGCATGATCAATCACGGCAGCGGCCGAGTCCGCCTGGAGTTCGAAGCCCCTTCCCGGGGACTCATCGGCTTCCGTTCCGAGTTCCTGACCGACACCAAGGGTACCGGCCTGCTCAACACCATGTTCCTGCGCTGGGGAGAGTGGGCGGGCGAAATCACAAACCGGCTCACGGGAGCCCTCGTCGCAGACCGTCCGGGATCAGCGACCAGCTACGCGCTCTACAACCTCCAGGAACGCGGGGAGCTGTTCATCCGGCCCGGGACCGACGTGTACGAAGGAATGGTTATCGGAGAGAATGCGCGTAATGTGGATCTCGACGTGAACGTCGTGAAGGAGAAGAAGCTCACCAACATGCGTGCCTCGACCGCCGACGAGGCTATCCGGTTGGTGCCCTTCCGCGAGCTGTCGCTGGAGCAGGCGCTCGAATTCATAAACGACGATGAGCTCGTTGAGGTCACCCCCGTGTCGATCCGGCTGCGCAAGCGGGTCCTCGCATACAACCAGCGCCCGAAGCAACGCTCCGCCTGACGGAGCCGGACATGGACCCGTGGTCGTCGGAGGTTCAATTCCGGCTGTAATCGCTGCGCTTGGACGACCACGGCAACATCACAGTCCGGCATGAGTCAGGGGGCGACGAAGCGTCGTGCGCGGACGAAGCCTTTGGCGTGCCGCTCATCGTATTCCGCCGCAGCCGGGTCCAGGCTGCTGACCCGCGCCCTGCCCGAACAGTGGATGAACTTCCGGTCCTTGAGGTAGATGCCGACGTGCACGATGCGCTCCGGTTTGTCGACGACGGCCTTCTCTCCAAAGAACAGGAGATCCCCGCACCGGAGATTCTGGAACGCGGCCTCCGCAAGTACATCTTCCCCCTGCTGCGCCTGCCGATCGGCATCCCGATCCAGTGGCATTCCATTCAGGGTGGGGACAGTCTTGACGAAGCCCGAACAATCGATTCCCTTTGCGGCTTTGCTCTCAACTTCGCCGTTCGCAATGATCCGGTCGCCATCGGCACGCAGGTCTACGCGAAAAACTGCCAGGCGGGCATCTGGGGCGAACCTGGCCCGGACCGTGCTGACCAGGGTCTGCCAGTCCTTACCCGGCCCCTTGTGAGAGCACCCGGAAAGGACGATCACGACAAGCAATGCAGCAGCAAGGTATCGGCGCCGTGCTCCCGCCGTTCCATGCAACAGCCGCGCCGGAATGGTTCGCATAGTTCTCCTCGGAGAGGGAGGGTGACTGTCCCACTCAATTAGGTTCATAATCATATCCGCCCAAAAGGACCTCAACAATTCACAGGTGACAGGGGTGGCTCCAAATGATGAATCGGGTCGCTATTCCGTGGGCATCGAAGACGTTGAAGACCTGATTTTCGATTTGTCGCGGGCCATGGATGCGTGAGGGGGACAGTCACCACTGTCCCTCAGCGCACCATGGAAAACGCCAAAACCAGAGTCGGAGCAACCGGTACGCAAGACACCGCTCCAGCCAGCATCACAGGGGACAGCGGTGACTGTCCCCCTCGAAGAAAGGGAAGAGAGATGAGACAGCGTCCGATGCGCAGACGTGATTTCCTGAGGCAGGCGGGTTTGGGTGCAGCTACGGCGACAGTGCTCGGCGGCAGGCTGTGGTCTGCCGCCCTGCAGGCAGCGATCGATAAGACAGAGCCGTTAAGGATCACGCAGATCGACGCGATAACCTTCCGCAAGGACATACGTATCGGCGGCGGCTCCGGCGGAGCCGATGGTGCCGAGTTCATGTGGGTTCGCCTGCATACCGACAACGGCCTGATCGGAACAGGCGAGACCTATCCGTTCTCCCAGGGCGAAACAGGGGCTTTGCGTGATTACTCGCATTCAATCATCGGCCGGGACGCGCGAGACATCGACGGCATATGGCGCGATTTCTACAAGGACATGGCCATGCGCAACGCAGGCGGCGCGGACATGCGGATCCTGAGCGCTATCAACATGGCGCAGATGGACATCCTCGGACAGGCGTCCGGGCTGCCCCTCTACCGACTGCTGGGCGGCAAGAGCCGAAGCAGGGTACGGGTCTACAACACGACGACTGATTACTGGGCCATCAACGGGATGAAGATGGGCCCGGACACCATGAAGATCGTGCGATTCCTGCTCGACCGGGGCGTCACCGCAATCAAGATCTACCCATTTGAGGGCAGCCGCGACAACTACATCGGCAACCAGGCCCTGGAGACGGGGATGAAGTGGATTCGTGAGATCCGCGACAGCGTCGGTAACCAGATGGACATCGCCGTCGATTGTTGGGGAGGCTACGACCTGCCGAGCGCGCTCCGGATCGCCAAGGCACTGGAACCTTACAACATCCTGTATCTCGAGGACGCCATGCTTTCGAGCAACGTGGAGGCTTACGTGCAACTTGCCCGAGAGACCAGCGTGCCCATTTGCACCAGCGAGACTCTGGCCACGCGATACCAATTCCGGCCGTTCCTGGAACAGAAGGCATGCGACGTAGTCATGTACGACGCGACCTGGTGCGGCGGTGTGTCGGAAGCCAGGAAAATATCAGACATGGCCGACACATTCATGGTCCCGACATCACCGCACACCTGCGGCGGGCCGCTGCTCTATTTCTGTTCCATACATCTATGCACGGCGATCGCGAACTTCCTGATCATGGAAAGCAATTACTGGAAGTACACACACCAGTTCCCATACTTTGTAAACAACGTGCCGGTGCCGGAACAGGGGGAGGTGAGACCGTCGGAGCTGCCGGGCATCGGAGCGGAGATAAGGCCGGAGTTGTTCAAGAACGGCGACGCCATCGTTGTCACGGTCGCAAAGTTGTAGGCAGGGCCACTGTCGCACGGGAGGTCGTATGAGAAGAACGAGCATTCCGTGCAGCGTCTTGGTTGTACTTGTTTGAGGGCTGTGGGTTGCGGTGCTGGCCGAGGACTTCCGGCTGGAGAAGCCGTTCACCCGGTGGAGCGGGAGTGAAGCGCTTGTGCTGGCCGCCAATTCGCCCTGGGCCAAGACCCTCATCGCCTCAGGAGACTGCGGCGGTGCGTTTGTGCCTCGATTCGTCAGCGGCGGGCCCGGATGGTGGTTGACGGCAAACTGGATATGCAGACCAGGAAAAGAGGCATCGACATTGGGACTACTCTGTTATTCGGGCAACTTTGCTCCCGACCGGAGTGGTGAGAAGATCAAGGCCAATCCGCCGGGAACGCGCTATGGCCTGGTGCTCCAGAAGATCCGGCTGCCGGGCCCTGCATCGAGGTGAGAGCGGCTTCGGGCACAACATGCGGGCGGCGCGCACTCCCTGCAATACCTTCAGTTTCAGTACCTTGGTTGACATCCCACATGCGTCGGCCTAGCATGGCAGACATGCAGAGCGGCAAAGCCCGGGCGAGATGGGGCCGGGGATTCACCCGGATCCTGTTGGCCGCCGTCCTGGCAGGGCTGTGGTTCCCCTGGCCCGGTGGAGCCCAACAACGGGACCCTGATACTGCTGCGACTGCGCTGAACCAGGCGCGCACGCTGAAGAAGAAACTCGATGCCGACCAATCGGCCGGCATAGGTGACTACCTCCGCTGCATCAGCCTCTACAAGCGCGTCTACTTGAGTGATCCGCATTTTGAGGGTAGCGACGACGCCATATATGAGGCCGCAACTCTCTACCAGGAAATAGCTGCGCGGTTCAAAGCTCCTGAGTATGACCTGGAAGCAGTGCGGCTATTGCGGTTCCTCATGAAGGATTACCCTGCCAGCCCCTTCAGGCCCTATGCGATTCTGCGCCTGGCTGCGATGGGTCCGGCCCAGGAGGCGATGTCGGAGCCCGCCCCAAGCGTTCCCATGCCGTCCCAGTTGCCGGAAAAGGCCGTTCAGCCGCAATCGAAGGCGGGACCTGCCCCTGCACAATCTCCGGCACCGCAGGCAGGCGTGCGGGCCGCGGCCGTTCGGAGTATCAACTACCGGTCCGAGGCTGATCACACGCGCGTGACGATAGACTTTGACGAGCGCGCCGGTTACCAGGTGCAACGAATCAGAAACCCGGACAGATTCTTCCTGGATTTCTCCAACACCTGGCTTGTCCTGGATACGTCCGACAGTATCGTTCCCGTCAACGACCGATTCCTCAGGAGGGTCCGCGCAGCCCAGTACCAGCCTGGTATCGTCCGCATAGTACTCGATCTGAAGCCCGGGGCCGAGTGCACGGTCTCGGAGACGCCAAACCCCTTCCGGATCGTCGTAGAGATCAGAGGGGGACAGTCACCGGTGTCCCGAATGAACTGAAGAGTAAGACCACAGCCGGAAACAGAGCAACTGCGCGCTAGTACCTCTTACCAGGCATACCGAGCACCACTGCATCAGTGAGACGCGCCGACCCGTAAGGGACACTGGTGAATGTCCCCCGCTACCTGAGGCCACGCTTGATCAGCAGGGCGTCCACCTTCGGGTCGCGGCCGCGGAACTGCCGGAACAACACCGCAGGATCTTCACCCCCGCCTTTTGAAAGAAGCTGGCGGAAAGCCGCCGCGGTTTCAGGGTCGAAAAGGTCGCCCTTCTCTTTGAACGCCTGGAACGCGTCGGAGTCAAGCACCGCGCTCCATGTGTAACTGTAGTAGCCGGCCGAATACTCGTCAGCCGCATGCGCGAAGTAGGGCGTCCGATAGCGCGGCAGGATCTGCGGAATCAGTCCCCACCTGGCCATGCTCGCCTTTTCGAAAGCATCGGCGTCCTGGAGCTTCGGTTCGGTCAACGTGTGCCAGTCCATATCCAGGAAAGACGCTGCCAGGTACTCGGTCATCTCGAAGCCCTGGTTGAATGTCATGGCCTTGCGAATCCTCGCCACCAGTGCCTCCGGCATTATCTCTCCCGTCTTGTAGTGGCGCGCATACAATTTGAGGAGCTGAGGCTCGAAGACCCAGTTCTCCATCACCTGGCTCGGCAGTTCGACGAAGTCCTGGGCGATATAGAAGCTGCTCCCGCGGAAACGGCAGGCTGAGAACAGGGAGTGCAACGCGTGGCCGAACTCATGGAAGAGCGTCTCCGCCTCGTCCCGCGTCAGCAGCGCCGGCGTGTCGTGTGTCGGTCTGGTGAAGTTGAACACGCTGTAGACGATCGGAGTCACGAACTGGCCCTCTTTGATCCACTGGTCCCGGATCGTGGAGCACCAGGCACCGCCACGTTTGCCCGGCCGCGGATAGAAATCCATGTACAGGATGCCGATGAACTTACCGTCCTTCTCCCTGGCCTCGAAGACTTTCACCTCGGGATGGTAGACGGGCACGTTCGTGAGCTCCGCGAGAGTTATGCCGTAAAGCTTGTTCGCCAGCGTGAACGCGCCCTCACGCACCTCGTCGATCGGCAGGTACGGTTTGATCGCCTCCTCATCAAGATCGTACTTCGCTCTCTTAACCTTCTCGGAATAGTATCGCCAGTCCCACGGCTCGAGTCTGAATCCGCCCCTCTCGCGGTCGATCATGGCCTGCATGTCGAAGGCTTCCTCTTTTGCCCGGGCCAGCGCCGGCTTCCAGAGCTGCTCCAACAGCTGGTACACATTCTCGGGATTCTTCGCCATATACTCGTCGAGGATGAAGTTGGCCCACGTCCTGTAGCCCAGAAGCTGCGCCTTCTCGATGCGCAGCTTCGCGATCGTCGCAAAGACGACAGTGTTGTCGGTCTCTCCGGTTTTGTCGCAGCGGTTTGCGTAAGCCGTGAGAATCTGCCGGCGCAGGTCACGATTCGAGGAGCTCTGCAGGAACGGCCAGATGCAGGGCGCCTTCAGAGTGAACACCCACTTACCAGAAAGGCCGGCCTCCGCGGCGGCCGCCGCAGCTGCCGCCAGCTGGTCCTCGGGCAACCCGGCGAGCTGGTCTTTTGAATCTACGACGAGCTTGTATGCATTGGTCTGTTCCAGAAGGTTGTTGGAGAACTTCACGATCAGCGTCGACAGCTCCCGGTTGATTTCGCGCAGGCGCGCTTTCTGAGCCGGGGTGAGGTTGGCGCCGCCTCTCAAGAAGCGCCGGTAGACATTCCGCAGAAGTGTGGCCTGTTCCGTGTCCAGCTTGAGATTGTCGCGCCCGTCATAAACGGCCTTCACTCGCTTGAACAGGGATTCATTCAGGTAGATGTCGTCATTGTGCGCCGCAAGCATCGGCTCGACTTTGGCTTCGATCGCCTGCAAGCGATCATTGGTCTCGGCTCCGGTCAGGAGACCAAATACGCTGTTCACCCGGGCCAGAGCCTCACCGGAATCATCGAGGGCGGCGACCGTGTTGTCGAAAGCGGGGGGATTCGTGTCCTCGACTATCGCTGCGACCTCCGCGTGATGCAGCCGGATCGCCTCCTCGAATGCCGGCATGAAGTCCTCCGGTTTGAAGCGATCGAACGGCGGCACGCCAAATGGAGTCTTCCATTCGGCAAGGAGAGGGTTGGAAGTCGGAGCCTTTGACCGCGAGCAGGCGGCAACATAGAGAAAACAGCTCAGGCAGGCGGCGAAAATCGTCAATCGCATCTGGTCTCCTTGAATTCTCGAAACGGTCGGGAGATGTCTATCATCTTTCGGTGACGGTAAGCGACCGCGCCGAGCGGCGCTCAACTCGCCCCGGAACAGGGCCATTCATCATCTTGTAGCAGCGACTTTCCAAACGCGCAATCACGGGGCCGGCGCCGTCGATTGCGCGGGCACACGGACCGGCATCTGGTCGAGATTCTCGGCCTTCCATCTCATTGCCATGAGGATCCGGTTTCGGCCGCTCGGGTGGTCGTAGAAAATGAACTCCTCGATGGACCCCGGCGACATCTTGCGATATTCACCGAGCTTTAGCTCCACCTCAGCTTCACCATCCGGTTGCCGCGCGGCGTTCAATCCGTATATGTCAGCCTCGGCTTCCTGGACTCGAATGAAAGTATTCGTAACGGGGGTCACAAAAAAGAAGAAAATGGAAAAGAGGAGTACGACAAGGGGCAACCCGGCCATATCGCCGATGTCGCGCACGCCCCATTTCCGCCCCCATTTCTTCAGGCTGAAATCGAACGACCATCGGAGGAAGACAAAGCCGACGACCGTGATGATCAGGAAAAAGTTGAGCATCTTATAAATGTGGTTCAGGACATAGTGACCCATTTCGTGGGCCATGACGGTTTCGATCTCGGGGAGAGTGCATCGCTTCAAAAGGTTGTCGTTCAAGGCGATGCGCTCGGTGCCGAGAAACCCGGCGACATTCGCCGAGACTCTGGTCGTTTGACGGGAAGCGTCAAACACGTAAACGTCGTTGGTTTCAATGCCGTTCGCGCGCGCCAGCCTGAGTATTGGTTCGCGGATGGCAGGATCTGTGAGGGGCGTGTACTTGTTGAACAGAGGCTCAATAAAGACGGGGCCGATGAGAAGCGCAAAGATCGTCAACACAATCATCACCACCGGGCCCCACATCCACCAGGTCCGCGGCAGCTTCCGGACGACGCCGTACAGCGCCATGATGAGAATTCCGCCCAGGATCGATCCTACCATCAGGCTCTTGAGCTGATCTCCCAGCCAGGGCCCCAGAGTCTGAGTTGCCAGGCCGTACTTGTGCTCCCGAAAGTAGTCTTGGTAAACGGTCATCGGGAATGTGATCAGCGTCGTCACGATGAGATATTGGATCCAGTAGATGAGAGTCTGCAGCGGCCTTCGCCGCGTCAGGCGTTCAGCCAGAGTCTCTCATCCCGGCTGACCACCGCCCCGCGAGCAGCAGGTAAGCGAGGCCGACCCCGATCACGAAGTCCCAGAGCTGAAGCCAGTAGCCTCCTTCAAAATATGCATCCGATTGTGCCCGCTTTCCCGCAGGAATTCTGGCGAGATACGATTCCGTGGCGGCGACTGGATCGAATTTCGCTGCTTCAAGCGTCGCGCCGGTGTCCTGAGCCCGCACAGTCTTGGGAAAAGGCCCGAGAAGACAAGCGCAGGACACTACCGTGAGAACAAGCAATTTTCGGGTCATGTCCACCCATCCTGTATCGACAGCATGCAGGCGTTTCGGGTCGCCTGCAACCGGGCCCGCATGTCCTGCCGTCGTTCTGACACCCGTCAGACTCCGGTCCTCAAGTAACGCTTGAGCGCATTCACTGCCGGCTCCGCCTCCGCCATCGAGTTGTAGATGTGAGGCGAAAAGCGGAGGCCGCCGCGATCCGGTCCACCGCGTATCATAGATCCAATCCTGTCCCTCTTGTAGAGTGCTTCACCGAGTTTGTGCGGGTCGAGGCTTCCGGGCAGGAACGAAACGGCCGGAAGCGGATCGTGCGGGTAAATAAGCACAACTTGGGGCGGTACCGGGATATCGGGCCCCGGAAGCGTCTGTATTGCCCCGCTCCCTGGTTGAAGAAAGGCAGAACGAAATCCTGACCTTCGATCTGCATCAGTTGGAGCCTGAACCTGTAAGAGGCGTGGAAACGCTGAACTGAGCGCACTTTGCTGCAGAGTAGCCCTGATGTTACAGGTTCAGCACGGTTTCGATCAGTGCCAGCGCCAGCAGGCAAGCGACGGCGCGGCGTCTATCGGCCGGCTATCGCGCGGGCGGCAGCAAGTTCAAGGACACCGGGATCTGCGCTCTGCCATTCCCTCAGGAACTGCTCCGCTTCCTGCCGAGCTTCGACCACTTTCCGATCGTTCTGCAGTATGCGCGCCAGGTAGAAATGCGACAGGGCGTAATGGGAGTTGTAGGCGAGTGCCTGCCTGTAGGAGTCTCCGGCGTCCTTCATCCCGCCAATTCTCTCAAATACCATTCCTATCTCGTTCAGGAAGAAGGCTCGGTCGTAGGGTGTGCCCCAGTACCCGAGCTTGTATTGAATGGCCCGAAGGTCGTTCAAAGCCCGCATAGCCTCATCTCGGCGTCCTTCAGCTGCACGGACGCACGCCAGTAAATGCAGCCAGTACTTGTAAACCGGCTTGTAGTTCGTTGCCGTGACCGACCCTGCATCAAGAGCAGTCCGCAGTTGCTCCAATGCCTGACTCGCACCCCCCAGATTCTTTCGCTCAAGCTCGATCAGGCCGTTCAGCCACGTCAATTCGTCACCAGGCTCGTTCTTCGGGCTGGGGGTGACAAGACCCTGTCCCAGACGACAGGTCTTTGCGGCTTGTGTGAAATTCCTGTTTCTGTAGTAGACGAACGCCAGTGCGGCATAGTGCCGCGCCTTTTCAAGCTTGTCCTCGTCTGTTTGAAGAAGGTCAAGAAGCCGCGACTCTGCTCTCCCGAATCTGCCGCGGAACAGATCTATGTATGGCAAGCTGCGGCGGGCATAATAGAGCGAAGGGTCCTGCTGGACTGCCATGAGCTTGTACTTGGCTGCATCCTCGTATGCACCCGCGCACAAACATGCGTCCCCGATGCTGTCGAGAGCGTTTGCTGAGTGATCGATCTCGAGGTACTTCCGCAACGCTTCGAAGGCTCTCGCGTGGTCACCCTTCCAGCTGTAGCAGAGTCCCAGGTGGTTACAGGCGAGCGCGTATTGGGGGTCCAGCTGCAGCGCATTCAGATACCTGGGTATGGCCATTTCCACGTCTGCGGTGTGGAAGTAAGACTCTGCCAGCTCGTAACGATACTCCTTTCTGTGAGGCCGAAGTTCGGTAAGCTTCTGCAGGCATGTTCGCTCTTCGAGCGTATTTCCCGCGGCGCGGGCAAAGAGGGCATCAGCTCGCAGTTGATCAATTTCGGTGAGCGCCGTCCTATGCAGGCGCGCAGTGTCAATTTCGGTCAACGCCTGGCTCCATTGGTTCTGGAAAACCAGGAGCTCACCGAGCATGAGGTGGGCCAGCGCAAAGCCCGGGTCGACCTCCAGGGCACGCGTCAGCTGATTTTGCGCCAGCACCACTTCGAGTCGCTCCCAAGCTTCAGCGCCGCGCCAGTAGTACAGGACAGCGTCCCAGTGGGGAGAAAGCAGACGTGTTGCAGGAATGGCGTGTGGCGGGGTGTTACTACCCTTCCCCGTTCCGTCATGGTAGAGGCGCCATATCCGCAGAGCCAGGTCATCAATCACGCGTGCCAACAGATCATTCACGCCTCGTGATTCAATCACGACATCCCGGTTCTCTCCCAAGTCAGCAATCTTGAATCTGAGGGTAATGCCAGTTGGGGATTCGTAGACATGTCCGGAAACCCGAATGGCTGGCCGGAGCTCTTTCTCATTCCCCGCGTTGATCAGGCGCCTCAGTCGATCGGTCAGTCCTGCAACCTCTGCCGACTCATTCAGCCGCTCTTTCTCGAGGGCGGCCATCAGCCCATATTCCTGTTCGTTGGTGACCGTGATTTCCGGAAATTGCGAGAGCACACGCTCGACCGCGAAGCGCACGATGTCCGGGCTTACGGAGGTGGTCTCACCCTCAAAACTGCTCAGCAGGACACAGGGGAGGAACACCGGCCTCGGCCAGAAGACCACCACCAGGATCAAAAGTGTCGCTGCGACGCCGATAGTCGAGATAGCGGCCTTCAGTTTCCGTGTGGTCGGTCGCTTGCACGCACCATTACTTGCCGGATCCGGGCCTGGGCGATCGGCCGGAGCCTCCCGCTTGAGAGATCGTGCACCGTTCGGCGGCATCTGTCGATTCCACGGACCTTCGGGGGCGCCGGACTGAGCGTGTCTTCGCTCCGATTCCAGATCACGCTTAAGCCGCTCCAAGTCTGCCCGCAGATCTGATGCTGTCTGGTAGCGAAGCCGCCGTTCCTTCTCGATCGCCTTGTTGATGATCCTCTCCAGCTCCTGCGGCAAATCCGGATTCAGGCGTACGGGGGCGGTGGGGGCTCTGTGCAGTATGGCATCGATCGTGGCTGCCGATGTCGTTCCGCGGAACGGAACCGAGCCGGTGGCCATTTCATAAAGCACTACCCCGAGGGAAAAAAGGTCGCTGCGCGCGTCCAAGTCTTCCCCAAGCGCCTGTTCCGGCGACATGTAAGCTACCGTGCCCATTGCCGTGCCGGGGCCGGTCAGTCGAGGCTCGGCTGTTGCGGCTGTGGGAACAGCCGTTCCCTCTGCGGACCTCCTCGCTATCAGGTGTTCCGGCACTAACTTGGCCAGTCCGAAATCAAGCACTTTGGCGTGGCCACGCTTTGTAATGAAAATGTTGGCGGGTTTGATGTCCCGGTGAATGATCCCCTGAGAATGGGCTGCATCCAGGCCATCTGCGAGCTGAACGGCCAGGTCGAGAATTTCCTCCGTGCTGAGAGGGCTGTCCAGAATACGACGATTGAGGGTCTTGCCCTCGAGATACTCCATCGCAATGAAATGACGCCCACTTTGCTCGTCGATGTCGTGGATCGTGCAGATGTTCGGATGGTTGAGTGCGGAAGCTGCCTTGGCCTCACGCTGGAACCTTTCGAGCGCATGCGGGTCCAGGGACAGGTCCTCGGGCAGGAACTTCAGGGCGACGGCGCGTTTGAGCTTGGTGTCCTCGGCTTTGTAGACGACACCCATCCCCCCGCCGCCCAGCCTCTCCGTAACCCGGTAATGGGAAAAGGTCTGACCAATCATAGAGGTGCCTCCGACGACAGTCTGTCGGTCGTTCTGTCAGAATCCCTGTCCGCGATGTACTCTAAGGATTGGGGCTATTATAGCCCTGCCGGGTTTCACCTCATAGTTGAATTTTCTTCCCCTCTGTCTTCCCACACATCAGGGAAACGATCGGTGATCAGACGCATTCGATACCGTCATCCAAGATCTGCGCCCTGTATCTGCGGGACTGAGTCAAAGTGATGGTGAGGCCTTCCACATGAGCAAAAGGCACGGGAGTGGAGGAATTGTTGCTCTCCTGATGTTTCTGTTCTCCGGGACGTTGTTGTTGCCCGATGGCGAAGCCGAGACTTACACCACGAATTTCCAGAGGGCTGAAAGCCCGATTTCCGAGAATGGCAAATGGACAAATGGTAAGACTCCCGGCCTTGATTGGGCGGATGTTTCAACGGTGCCGGGGCTCGCCTTCGGAACTCAGTCAGGGTCAAATGGGTATGACGACTCAACAGCATTGCTGAAGGGAGCCTGGGGGCCAGATCAGTCGGTGACTGCCACTGTCTATGCCGGGAATCAGAGAGGCAAGAAGTTCTACGAAGAGGTGGAAATCCGACTTCGCAGCTCCATCTCTCCCCGGAGATGTACGGGATACGAGATTCTGTTCAGATCACTCAAGGGGCCGGACTCTTACGTACAGATCGTAAGATGGAACGGACCTCTCGGAGATTTTACCTATCTTGCAGATCAAAAAGGGATCAAGTGCGGCATATCGAACGGGGACACAGTCAAGGCCACGATCGTCGGTAACGTCATCACCGCCTACATCAACAACGTGCAAGTAGCACAGGCCGTCGACAGCACCTACCCGAGCGGAAACCCCGGCATGGGATTCTTCATACAGGGCACACCTGCTGCGAACAGGGACTATGGCTTTTCGAGCCTCACAGCGTCGGACGAACCTGGCGCGCTGAATCCCAAGGGAGACAGATGATTCCCCGCGTCCCCATCCGTCTCATTTCAGACACCAGTCCACCAGGGAAACGAGATCCTCTCCAGCCGGCACTACCCTCAGGTTCGCAGAGGCGCCATGGTGCGAATAAGCCAGATTCGGAAACGCTGTGTCGGTTTGAATTTCCTGGTCTGAGGCGGGCACGAGAAGTTGATTCTTCAAACCTGCCAGCACGACTCTGCGCGGCGCGATACACCCGATGAGGTCGGGCAGATCATAACCGGTCAGCGCCCCGGCGACTCCCCAGGAGAAATCCACCTCGTTAGGGTGGACATAGCCTCCCCCCTCGTTCCGGATCAGCCCGATCCTGTAGAATTCGTTCATCGCCACGGAACGATACGAAATCAGCGAGCCGACGAGCACCGCGCCCCTTATCGAAGGCTCAAATGCCGCAGCGTGGATCAGGGGCAGGCACATCTCATCGAGTCCGACAGCGCCGATCCGTGCGGGATTCACATAGTCCAGTTGTCTCAGATAGCCGGCGACCCGGACGATGTCCCCCGCCTGGATTCCGACTGTGCTCCGCCCGATCATCACACCCGTATAGTCGTCCGCCAGGGCCCTCGTGACCGTGTTCTTCGTCTCACCGACACCCAGAAGATCAGCCGCGGCGACTACGTACCCTCTCCTGACCAGCCTCTCTATTTCTCCGCCCGGTTTTGCCTCCTCCTTCTTGCCCTGAGGATGAAGGTAGACCAGTGCCGGAAGGCCTCTGTTTATGCCTTCGGGCACAAACAGGAGTAGGGGTACCACATATTCGCCCTCGCCTCGAAGCGCGTACCGGCCTACGGAATAGCCTTCCCGGCGGTATCTCCCGTTGAAAAAGGCCGTTGCCGAGTCGCTCCCGGGTGCAACGTACCCGGAGAGCCTTTTCGCTTTATTACTGACCTCGTTCAGGTGTACGGCGACGTTCCTTCTCGATCTCTCGAGGCTTTCCAGCAATGTCTCGGTTTCTGCCCTGTTGATGCTGAATACATTCTTGCCGTGGAGGGAAGTCGATATCTGCCCGGTTGGCGTTACCTTCAGCTCGTCTTTTGGCAGAATTGAGACCTCTTTTTCAGTGGGATCACCAGCCACCCCGAGATGCTTCATGAAGAATGCATATATAGCCGTTCGAATCGGCGGCGTCATCCAGTGCTTATAGTCGTCTTCAACGAACGCGACGTTCTCTTCCCGGCCCAATGCCCTGTATGCCTTCCTGATCTCCTGGTAGGCCTCCCGGGCTCCCTGTATGGAAAGGTACTCGTCGCGCGTTGTGAAGGTCATGAGGGTCGGTTTGGGCGCCCTGACTTCGATCAGGTCTTCAAAGGTGATTCCTTCTGCCAGCCCGCGAACGAAGATGCTCTCAGCATCCTGGGCGCCTTTGGTTTCCGTCTGCCTTCTTGATGCGGTAGACCAGCTGCAGGGCACGGACACCTTGACCCTTTCATCCAGGGCGCCGATATAGGACGTCACCGTTCCCCCGCCGGAGAATCCGGTAACTCCAATCCTGTTCGGGTCGACCTCAGGCCGAGTCTGCAGATAATCGATTCCCCTGATGCCGTCCCAGGCAAAGTACCTTCCCGGCGAGACCCCGGAGAGAAAGCACTGGTTCCCGAAATAGCAATGCTCAATGACAGTGTATCCCACCGAGGAGAACTGAATCTTCGGATCGTAATACTGCACATCCTCACCCTGCCCGATGGGGTCGATGGCCAAAATCACGAACCCTTTCTTCACCAGGTTTAGATAAACGATCTGGTACAGCTCGTCCCTGAAGGCTTCCTGGTTGTGCCCGATGACATTGAGTATAGCCGGGGACGGCCCTCTCACCGTTTCCGGTATGAACAGGCATCCAGTCACAAAAAACCCGGGCATGGATTCATAGATCAGCTTCTCGATCCTGTACCCATCCTTCTTGACAACACCTGTGATCCGCGGATTCAGAGGAGTCTTTTCCGGTAACGGGCCGACTATTCTCAGGAGAGCGGCTTTGACGCGGTCCTGTCGTTTCAGCCACTCGCCCTTCGTCTTCAGATTTGCTATCTCCCTATCCCGGAGGTCGTAATATTTGTCTGCCTGCTCAATGAAATGAGTGATCAGAAGGCCTCCGGGATTACTCCACCTTGCCCACTTCCAGAAGACACTCAGGTCTTCTTCCTCCTGACCGATCGCAAAAGCAGATGCAAACAGAACCAGCACAATCAATCGGGGTCGGACCGAAACAAAGCCATTAGATCCAGTCATATAGGGACATTCCCATCTCCAAAAGGGCGTTTAGAACGGGATTTTGATGCCCTCTTTTTTGCGCCAGCGGGACTGGCCTCAGGGTGCCGTTCTCCTTATGGAGGGAAAAAGGCACCCAAAATCGCTCATGAGGCCGCTTTCGAAGTCCGAGAACAGGCCAATCCAAAGTGTGCAAACGAGTTGCCTCGGTCCGACCCCATTCATCAGAGCCGGCCGAACTTGGCAACGGCCTCTTTCAGCGACCTGAACCGCTCGATGAACGGGTACATGGAGTGCTCCTGCAGATCCAGTTCCCTCGCCTTCTTCAATACTTCTTCCGCCTTGTCACGCGGCACCACCACTACACCGTCCTCATCCGCCGCGATGATGTCCTGGGGATTTACGGTCACGCCCGCACAGGTAACCGGGACGTTGACGCCTACGCAGCGAAAGTGACCGATCGTGGTGCCCGGCGAGACGCCGCGGCTGTACACGGGAAACTGCAGCCGTTGAATCTGGGGAAGATCACGGATTGAGCCATCCACGATAGCGCCGGCCAGCCCGCGCACCTTCATGGTAGTGACCATCAAGCCGCCGATGCCTCCATAATCCAGGCCGTCCTGCAGCACCATCACGTACACGGAACCCGCAGGCGCGCCGTCGATCGCGTCGATCATCCCCTGCGATGCGGCAGACCCCTCCTTGTGTTCCTCCCTTTTCATCATTACAGTGACGGCCGGCCCGGCAAATTTCGTTTTGAACAGTGCGCGCATGTCATGGTGCATGTAATTTTGAGTGCCATACAACTGTTCGATCGCATCCGCGACACTCGCAACCTCAGCCTGTCGGAATCCTTCCAGCAACGGATCGCCGGACGGCTGACCGTTCGTTAAGCCGGCAACGGCCAGCACAATTCCCAGCAAAGCGACGGGGAGCAGCAACTTGGTCTTCATGGATGATCCTCTCCTCTCTCCTTATTTCTTGAGCCATTGATCCAGCCACCCGAGCACCGTTTCGTGCCACTGAATGGTGTTGGATGGCTTCAGCACCCAGTGATTCTCGTCGGGGAAATACAGGAACTTCGACGGGATGCCCCGGCGCTGAAGAAGCGTGAACGTGGAAATACCTTGAGTATCAACTACCCGATAGTCCTTGCCGCCGTGAATCACCAGCATGGGGGTCTTCCAGTTCCCGGCGAAACTCAGTGGACTATCCCTGGTGTACCCGGCCGGATTGTCATATGCAGGACCGCCATGCTCCCACTCGGGGAACCAGAGTTCCTCGGTATCGTAGTAGGCCATGAGCTCATCCAGGTTCCCGTCGTGACAGACGAGCGTCCTGAATCGATCCGTGTGGCCTGCTATCCAACTGATCATGTAGCCCCCGTATGACGCCCCGAGGGCGCCTATACGATCCCTGTTGAGGAACGGGTACTTCTCGAGGGCGAAGTCGAGGCCCTTCATCAGGTCCTCGTACGGCGCCCCGCCCCAATCATTGTTGATCGCATCGGTAAACACCTGGCCGTAACCGGTCGACCCGTGAAAGTCGACCATCACCACAGCGTAGCCGGCCCCGGCATAGGCCTGCGGATTCCACCGGTAGTGGAAATCGTTTCCGAACGATCCCTGCGGACCGCCGTGGATGAGAAATGCTACGGGGTATTTTTTCGCCGGATCGAAATCGACCGGGTACACGATGTAGCCGTAGACGGTATCGCCTTTTGCACCCTTGAAAGCAAACTGCTCGGGCTTGCCGAATTTCGCGGCGGCGACCCTTGTGTCGTTGAGGTGCGTAACCCGGCGCACATCCTTGCCATCCGTTCCCACGGTGTATAACTCGAGCGGACCCAGCAACGAGTGCATTCCGTACAAAAGCCGCCCGCCGGCAACGTACTGCAGGCCGGCCACTGTCCCCTGCCCCACGAGCATTCGCGCCGCACCGGATGCCACATCGACCGCGAAGATCGCATGCTGTCCGAGGTTATCAGAGGTGCAAAAGATTTCTTTCCCGTCCGCCGGCCAGAGCAGTTCCCCCGCAGAACGGTCACCGAGCGGCATACCGTCGACGCGCAAGGTGACCTTCCGTTCCCGCGCGCTCAACCAGTCTCGAAAAACAATGTCGAAGCGGTCCGCCTCGTATCCCGGACGGCTCATCGCGAGATAGGCTAATGTCCCGCCGTCCGGCGAGAACAGGGGCTGAGTATCCCAGGCGGCATTGGAGGTGATCTTCTCCGGCGGAAACGAAGCGTCAGCAGGCACGCGGAAGAGATCGTAATTCGTCGACCATGCCTCCTCCCGCCCCACATCCTTCGCGGTGAATACGATCGTTTTCCCATCAGGCGATACCGTGAACTCTTCGGGGCCGCCGAACGGTTTACCGGGGCAGTCTGCGCTCATCGCAGGCATCAGGTCGCGCGCCGGCCCGGAAGGGAGAGGGTAGACGAACAGATGATTGCGCGTGCCGTCCTCCCACGTGTCCCAGTGACGAATGAAGAGGCGGTCGAAAAGAATGCCGGTGGCCTTGGATTTTTCCTTTGCGTCAAGCACCTGACGCGTCTCCTCAGGAGACTTCCCGGGGAAGACCGGCATGGAAAACAGCAGCAATTTCCCGTCGGGCGATACCTTCAGCGCATCGACACCCAGTGGGAGCTTCGTGACTTGCTCTGCCTCTCCCCCCTCCAGAGACAGGCGCCATACCTGCGCCGACTCATCCCGATTCGAAACAAAGAACAGGCTCTTGCCGTCAGGACTCCAACGCGGCTGCGTGTCGCTCGCCGGGTTGCTGGTCATCCTGCGCACGGAGGATCCGCCCAGCGTGGCAACGTAGATGTCGGAACGCCGCCGGTTCGCCTCGAGATCCGTCACGCTGACGGAAAAGGCCACCAGCTTCCCGTCGGGAGACACCTGTGGATCCGAGATGCGCTCCATCGCCAGCATGTCCACCACCGAAAACGGATGCGGCTCCGCGGCGACTGCGGTCGCCGTCAGACCCATGATCGACAACGTCACCACTATTGCCAGTATGCGCATGCCTGCCTCCACTGCCCGTCCCTCAGTCTGTGAAATGTCCGTCCGGAGTAATCTTCCTGATCCCGTTGCCTCCGGCGCCATTATAAGGCTGCCGTCGATTGCGTGGTAATCTGGTTTGGCTGGGACAATTCCTTGCCAACGGGTGCATACTTGGCAGGCAACTCTCACAGGAATTCACACTATACGCCATGCGACGGGTCCTCAGTCAGGCAGGAGGTGCGATGCGCAGGGTACTCGTTCTGATTTTGCTGGCAGTCCTTTTGGGCGTCGGTGCTGGCCATACGTTTCAGAACCAGTCGAACAGGGAGCCGCCAGACGTGTATGTCCTTCTACCAGCGCGCGTCTTCGACGGGATCGAAGGCAGGCTTCGGGAAGGCTGGGCGGTAGTCGTAACCGGCAAGACTATCTCGGCGGCCGGCCCATCCGGACTGGTCACCATTCCCGGGAACGCACGGAAAATCGAGCTTCCCGGCCTGACGCTCCTTCCCGGCCTCAGCGACATCCATTCCCACATATTCCTTCGTCCGTACGACGAGACCCTGTGGAACGACCAGGTGCTCAAGGAAGCTCCGGCATACAGGACGGTCAGAGCCGTGAACCACGTGCGGGACACCCTGATGGCCGGCTTCACCCTGCTGCGCGACCTTGGAACCGAGGGAGCCGGCTACGGCGACCTCTCGATCAAACAGGCCATCGACGAGGGGCTGATACCGGGACCCCGCCTTCTGACTGCTACGCTGGCGATCGTGGCGACTGCCAGCTATGGCCCTGGTCCGCGTGGTTTTGCCCCCGACATCGTGCTGCCGTGCGGCGCGCAGGCGGTGAGCGGAACGGCCGAGATTCTGAAAGCCGTGCGCGAGCAGGCCGGACACGGTGCGGACTGGATCAAAGTCTACGCGGATTACCGCCGCGGCCCCGGCGGCAGCACGGTCCCGACCTTCGGCGAGGATGAACTGCGTGTCCTTGTCGAAGAGGCGCATTCCGCGGGCAGGCCCGTGGCGGCTCACGCCACGACCGCAGAAGGCATGCGCCGCGCGACACTGGCCGGGGTCGAGACGATTGAACACGGATACGGCGGTACCGAAGAAGTCTTCCGCCTGATGGCTCAACGCAACGTCGCGTACCTGCCGACGCTGGCCGCAGATGAGGCTTACGCGGAATATTTCGACGGCTATAAGCCGGGCACTGCCCCTACCGCCGCGATGAAACAGGCTCAGGCTGCATTCCAGGCCGCGTTCAAGGCCGGGGTCACAATCGGGCTCGGCAGCGATGTCGGCGTCTTTGCCCACGGAACCAACTGTCGAGAGCTTGAAATGATGGTCCGCTATGGAATGACTCCGGTGCAGGCGTTGACGGCAGCGACAGCGATTAACGCGAAGATCATTCGCATGCAGGACCGCCTTGGCCGGATCCAGCCGGGATTCCTCGCAGACATCATCGCTGTTCCGGGCGATCCTACCCGGGACATCAAAGCCGTAAGGGATGTCCGCTTCGTCATGAAAGATGGCGTGATCTACAAGAAGCCCTGATAACAGGACACATAGGTCCGCCCTGCCGGCAGGGACACGGCGCAGAACGATACCCCTTCTTCTACCGCTGCAATGCGCGCGCCCGCGGCACGCGCCCACCAAGGCGAAGCGCGTCCGCTTCCACGCACCGGGCCCGGAATGCATGTGCGAAGGGCCTGCGCCAGCTGCCGGTCAAGGATACATGCGACTCCTGCATTGTTCCTCTTCTCCCTGCTGGACCCCTCTGTGCTCCTGATTCTCGAGAGACCCAGGAGAAAGACGGTTTGGCAGCCCTGTATTCATAGCAACTTAGCCGGAGACAAACGATTGCGGAGGAGTTGGCATGCTGTGCATGGATCGGTCGGCGCAGGCCGCCGATAATGTTGCCAACGCTGGAGGCCGAAATGGCAACGCCTCACGGTAAAGCAGTACCGACCACTCAGCCCCACGATCGGCGGACGATTTGGCAAACCCGTCAAAGAATCCCTGAGCCAGGGTGGTGCCGGAGGGAACGAGGGGCGATTCTTCTCACTGGAGCCACCGGCCTTCTGGGGCGCGAGATGGTCCCGCGCCTCCTCGCCCGCAGCCAAGGGCAACCTATCTACCTGCTTATCAGGGGGCGTGACGACGTCGATGTGCAGTGCCGCTTCCTGGGCCTAATCAACTCTCTTGCCTCGCGTTGGCCTGGCCTTGACAGAACCCGCCTTCGCCCGCTTCGGGGCGACCTCAGCCTTCCGCGGCTCGGAATGGATCCGCGAACTGCGACGGAGTTGGCCGGCAGAATCACCCGGATCATCCACTCAGCTGCCTCCGTCCATCTGAACACATCGCTCTCTGAGGCGCGCAGGACCAACCTTGGGGGCGCGCAGGAGGTCCTGCGGTTGGCACAGTCCTGCACCCGGCTCCAATCGCTTGCCTGGATCAGTACGGCTTTCGTTGCTGGTGATCGACAAGGCTGCATTCTGGAAAAAGAGCTGCAGTGCGGCCAGAACTTCCTCAATGCCTACGAGCAGTCGAAGTTCGAGTCTGAGCTCCTGGCCCGGTCTGCCGGGGCAAACCTGCCCATTGCTGTCTTCCGGCCGAGCATCATCGTAGGCGATTCCCGCGACGGTTATACCTGCAACTTCGCGTCGATCTATTGGCCGCTTCGCCTCGTCGCCGAGGGGATGGTGCGATGCGTGTCGGGTGAACCGCGAACACCGCTCGACCTGGTCCCGGTGGACTATGTAGCAGATTCCGTCGTCGAGCTCATGGAACACCGCGAAAGCATGGGCAGCTGCTACCAGTTGGTCGCCGGCCGGTCCGGCACGATCTCGGCCCAGGAGCTCCTTGCGCGCGCAATCTGGTGGTTCCACCCGGGCGGTGAACCGCTGCGATTCGTCTCCCGCTGCACGGAGAGAAACCGCGGGTTGCGCACTTTCTTCGCCTACCTGGAAGGCCACAAGGAATTCGATGACTCGGGTGCTCGCAGCGCGCTTGGAGAAGCCGGCCTCAGATGCCCCCGGGTCGCGGACTATCTGGACCGCCTGTTTGCCTTCTGCGAACGCACGCGCTGGGGCCGGCAGAACCCTGTCGAACCAGCAACCTACCCGTCTCACGCCTCATGTTCAGTGAAAGGAGCAGCCGTATGCTGAACCAACCAGATATCTCCCAGGACTCTTCGTCCATGGCGGTACGCTCGCACGCCTCGACATGGGCCGCCGGCGGTTTCCAGGCCGCTCGGGAGGAACAAACCTCTGCTCCCATCCTGGCGCGCCCTGTCTTTGAGCGGCTGCTCTTCTCGCAGTGCTGGGAAGACCCCCGCATGGATGCCGAGTCGCTCTGCCTGCAGCCCGGCAAAACGGCTGTGGTCGTGACCTCAGGCGGCTGTACTGCACTGTCCCTGTCTCTTCTGCGGCCGGAGCGGATCCTCGCCGTCGATCTGAATGCTGCCCAGGGTCACCTGCTCCGGCTGAAGATCGCGGGGACGAAGTGCCTTTCTCACCCCGAGTATCTGGAACTGCTCGGAGTCCGCGCGTCTAACCGTCGAGGTCGGCTGTACGCGCAGTGCCGGACCGCCCTTCCTCGTTCTGCCGTCGTCTTCTGGGATACGCACCTGCCGCTGATCGAAGCCGGCGTCCTGCGCGCGGGGCGATACGAGCGGTATCTGGCTGCATTCCGCAGGCTCCTCATCCTCATCGAAGGACGCCGGAGGGTCGAGCAGCTCTTCGCGCCGCGATCATTGGAGGAGCGGCGGAGGTTCTACGAAGACCAGTGGAACACACGCCTCTGGAGGCTGTGCTTCCGTCTTTTCTTCTCACGCCCGGTCCTGGGCGGTGCCGGCCTCGATCGCGCATTCTTCACATACGTGGACGGAATCGAAGACTTCGGAGCCCATTTTCTCCGCCTTACGAGGCATGCACTGGTGGAGCTGCCGCCACAGGAAAATTACTTCGCCGCTCAGATCTGCCTGGGACACTACCTCGACGAAAGGACCATGCCCCCTTACCTGCTGGCCGAAAACTACCCGGCGCTCCAATCGGCAGTCGATCACGTTGAGGTTGAAACCATGGAACTCGGCGCATTCCTTGCGAAGATGCCGGACTCGTCGAGTCGATGCCTTTGCCTACTCTAACGTCTTCGAATGGTTGCCCGGGGATGCTTTCGAGCAGGCTCTGCGTGAAACGCATCGCGTAGCGCGCCCCAACGCGCGCGTCTGCTATCGCAATCTGCTTGTCCGAAGACAGACGCCGCCTACGCTCACTCACCTGTTTCGACCAGAAACTGTAATTGCCGGACGCCTGCTCGCTGAGGATCGGTCGTGGGTTTACTCCCACTTCGAGGTGGCCACCGTCCTCAAGCACGCGGGCCCGGAGGGGAGCGCACAACCATGAACATCTTCTTGCGGTGGCGGTTCTTGATCCATCTTTGGACTTTGGCCGGCCTTGGCTTCGCCATGCTGGCCGCTCAGGACATTCTGGGGGGCAACTTCAACGCTGCAATCCGCTGGCTGCTTCTGGTGCTCTTCGTGGATCACACAGACGGCACCCTGGCCCGCTTCTTTCGCATTCGACAACACCTGCCTGAGATCTCCGGCGAGACGCTCGACTTGATCACCGATGTCATCGGGCTGACCTTCGTGCCCATGCTCTTCTGTTGGCATGCGGGGGTGTTCCTCCCTGGCTGGGGCCGGCCATTGGCGTTGGCGGCCGCGGTTACATGCAGCCTCAAGTACTCGATGAAGGCGCAGATCCTCGAAAAGGGATTCAGCCGCGGCGCTCCTCCGGTCTTCTTCTCGGTCCTGCTTTTCTGGCTGCTCGGGCTTCCTCCCGCCTGGGCTACCGCTTACACGAGCATGCTGGTTCTGCTCTGCTGGTCACCGATCCCATATCCGATCACGAGCCTGATCACGACCCACTGGAAGCCCGGGTTCGAGTCGCTTACCAACTACGTCAGCTTTGCAGCCATGGTGCCGGCAATGATCTGGTTGCGGGAAGCCCCCGCCGTGTTCTACTGGTTCCCCCTGGCTCTGATGCTCTTTCAGCTTTGTGTGGCGCCGGCTCTTCTGGCTATGCGGCTGCTCGAGCCGGGATTCCGCCGGGTCTACTGAGGAGTGCATCATATGTCGGTCTCTTTCGCTGTTCAGAGTCCACTCTATATCGTCCTCCGGGAGCATCCATCGTGCGCTACATCGTCGTGATGAGCAGCCGGGCCGGCGATGGCCGGATCAGGTCCGTGCAGGGGCTCCTGAGCGGGTTTCTCCCGGAGCGGGAGGTTTCTCTGATCATCGACCCGTCCAGTCCTGTAATCGAATCGCTCTGCCGTGCGCATCGTTCCGAAGGGCTCAGACTGGTCGCGGTCGGAGGGGACGGGACGGTTCACCGCCTTCTCGCGGTTGCCGCGCGATACGATGTTCCGATCGGCATCCTGCCTCACGGGACGGCAAACGACCTGGCACGCTCGATCGGGCTCAAAAGCGACATCAGAGAATGCTGTCGTGTGATCCTTGCCGATCACACAAGAGCGATCGACCTGGTTGCAGTCAACGGGAAGCTCTTTGCGACCTGCGGCGGCATGGGACTCCCCTCCCGCGTCGCGATCCGACACAACTGCTGCAGGTCGCTGAAAGAAGCACCCATTGTGCGCGCCAGGCTCCTGCGGCGGACTACATATCTCCTTGCCGCCCTTCACGAACTCGGCCGAAGTCGATCTGTTGAAATCCGGATCGACAATTGTCGTCCGCTGTATAGCGGTCGCGTGATGGCGGTCGTCTTCAGTAACCAGCCGCGATTCGGCGTCTTCTTCTCACTTTCTCCCAAGGCCGTCGATGATGACGGGCTGCTCGATCTTTGCGCGATCCCCGACCCGCGGAGCCACCTCCGTGAGGCAGGGATTGTGCTCCAAGCCGCGCTCGGCCGGGGAGCCATCCTGTCCGGAGTGGTGCGCGATCGCCTCCGTCATGCGCGCATTCTTACCGACCGGGTCGTTCCCTTCTTCGGTGACGGCGAGATCCTTACCCGTAACCAGGAATTCGAGATCGAAATTCTGCCCAAGGCCGTGCGCTTGATCACCCCGGAAACGGCGCCGACAGAGGAGATCGAGTCATGTGCGTTGACAGCCTCCTGATCATTACCTCAGGAGCGCTCTTCGCCATCGGAGCGATCCTGATCGCAATCACGCATCGTTTGAAAGGCTCAGACGCCGCTGGAAGGCGGCTGGATTGGGTCAAGTACAACGTCTACCTTGCCCTGATCAGCCTGCTGCTGGCGCTGGGCGCTGCAGGACGGTCTTACACCCTATCGTTTTATGCCGTTATCGCGGCTGGAGGCACGGCAGAGCTGTACAGGCTCCTCCGCCGCAGTCGTCGATCCAACGACGACCGCACAGAGGTAGCCGGGAAGGCTCACGCCCTGACGCTTGCCGTCTTGTTCTTCGTGGTTGCTGCCGGTCTCCTGACGCACCTTTTTCTCGGTCCTGCTCAGACCTGGCGCGGTTCCTATTCAATGGTGCTTCTCGTGGTAGCGGCAACCGACAGCTACGCCCAGCTCCTGGGAAGGTTGCTGGGACGCCATCGTCTTTGCGTTCGATTGAGCCCGTGCAAAACAGTGGAGGGGTTTCTTGGCGGGATTCTGAGCGCCACGGCACTGGCGCCGACGCTGGGTTTCCTCACGCCCGACATCTCTGCTCCCGCGCTCGCTCTTCTCGGCCTGCTGACCGCTCTGGCCGCCACAGCCGGCGACCTTCTCTTTTCGCTCATCAAGCGCCACCTGGGCACAAAGGATTTTTCCGGCCTCCTCCCGGGGCATGGCGGCCTGCTCGATCGGTTTGACAGCCTGATCCTGGCAGCGCCGGTCTCTTACTGGACCCGCCTCCTCCTGCTCCGTTGACCGGCTTCCCGCCTGCCGCAGGATTCACCCTCGTGCAACAACACCCTTGCACCCTACCTGTAATTCAGAAAGTCGCCACACGGAGATTCGCGCAGCAGAACGGTCTGCGTGTGCGGCAAGGAAACTGTCCAACCCATTCAGGGGCGAGTCTTGATGGTCATCGTGTTCCCGGAATCCGCCCCAGGGTCCAACGCTGAAGGGGTTGAACAGCGGTCACTTTGCGGCAGCAGGCCAGAGAGCTTCCTGGTCCGCTTACCATAGAAGCGCTACTTGGGGACGATCACGTAGTCCGCGCCTTCACGCAGGCCGTAGGACGGACCGAGGGTTCTGTAATCCACAGCGCCACGGGCGTTCCAGTCCCAAACAATCGCTCCGTCCTTCAGGGTCATCTCGCAATTGATGCGCTGCGTGCCCGCGAGCTTTCCGCCGCTGGTATCTGCATATCCGAATTCACCCTCGGCGATTCTCCAGACCGCCAAGTCGGCCGGGGAGCCAACGGACAGATGTCCGAGCTCAGGGTGGTGAATCACTTCGGCGGGCATCCACGTCGAACGGAGAACGATTTCCGCCATGGACATTCCCATGACAAGCATCTTCGACATCACGGTGGGGAAATCCATCATGGCTCCGTTCATGCTGTCCGTATGGAGATCGGTCGAGATCGAATCCGGGTAGAACTTCTGCCGGATCGCGGGGATGGCATTGCGGAAGACGAGGCTGCCACCACCATGGCCGAGGTCGAATTTCACGCCCCGGGCGCGCGCCTGTCGAAGGTAATCGAGCAGCTTCCCGTTCTCGTCGACCCACGGGACGCCGCTGCGGTACATGTGCGTGCTGATATCTCCCGGCCGCAACCGTTGTGAAACGAGCTGCCAATAGGGACGCTCAGCCATGAAGAAGCCGAAATCCACCATGACGGGGAGATTGGCGAGCTTGCCGGCCTCGACGGCACGGTCCACGGAGGCCCAGTCACGCCCTTCGTAGTGCGCCGTCTTGACGCCTACCACGACGTCCTTGTGCTTCGCGGCGATACGAGCAACCTGCCCGGGATCCATCTCCTTCACATCCTGCTCGACAAAGTTGCTGACCATGCCGAGGCCGACGATGTTGACGAAGGCGAAGACGCGGGTTTTCACACGGTCTATGACCGTCTGCCGGAACTGCTCAAAATTGCGCCATCCCGCGGAGCCCGCGTCCACCATCGTGGTTACGCCTGAGCGGAAGCTGAAGCCGTCCGGGAGCACGCTCTTATCCCCGGCCCAGGCATTCGGGATCCCGGTCGTGGCAAATAGGTGAGTGTGGATATCGATAGCGCCGGGGGTCACGTACAGTCCGCGCACGTCGATCGCCTTCATCGCCTTGCGCGGATCGATTTCCGGAGCGACTGCCGCGATCTTTCCCGCGGCGACGGCAACGTCCATGATTCCGTCGATCCCGTTTTTCGGATCGATGACATGCCCTCCCTTGAGCAGCAGATCGTATTGAGCAAATGCCGGGATCGCGAGAGTCATCAGTACGCCCATGAAGAACCCCGATGCAAGATAAACCAGTCTCATCATTTTTCATTGTCTCCGTCTTGTTGTCTCCGTCGCCATTATAAAACTGCCATCGATAGCATGGTAATCTGGTTCAGTCGAAACGAGGCTTTCGGTGCCGCAACTTGCCGTTGCAGGGGAGGACGCATGAACTGGGGGGAGTTTCGTTATTCGCTCCGAATGGTCATGAAGACCCCGGGAGTTACGGCTGTCGCGGTCCTTTCGCTTGCGCTTGGCATCGGTGCCAATACCGCCATTTTCTCCATCATCGACACGCTGCTACTGAAGCGGCTCCCGGTAAAGTCCCCCCAGGAGCTCTACCGGGTGACTGCGGGCGAAGACAGGTCGTCGTGGAATTACCCGGACTACGTGGCGTTTCGCGATCACAACACGAGCATCACGCTGGCCGCCTGTACGGGTGGAATGCAGCGGTTGGGCATGCAACTGGCGGACGCCGATTCCGCCACTCCCGCTGAAATCGTCAACGCCGCAATCGTTTCCGGCAACTATTTCTCAGTGCTCGGGGTCGATCCTGCGCTCGGACGCGTCCTGAATGCAGCGGACGACCGCGCCCCGAGTGCCTCGCCTTATGTAGTCCTGAGCCACACTTACTGGCAGTCCCGCTTTGGCTCAGATCCGCGTGTGGTCGGACGCAAGATCCGGCTCAACGGTTACCCCTTTACGATCGTGGGCGTCACCCGGCGAGGATTCCATGGGACCGATCCAAGTGCCTCGCCCGATCTTTTCGTTCCCATCCTGATGTTCAGCGAGGTCTCAGGCGAGCCGTTCACGCGTTGGAATACCAGACACTGGTGGTGGCTGCAAGTCATTGGCCGGATCAAACCAGGCGCCACGGTGAAACAGGCGGAAACGGAGATGTTCGCGATCTATCGCGAGCAGGAGCAGGCCGAACTCCGCACAACGCAGGATCCGAGATTCGTGAACCGCGCCCAGCCTATTGTGCTGCAGCCCGCCGCGACCGGGCATTCCTACATACGAACCCGGCTGGAGAAACCTCTCCTCATCCTGATGTCGGTAGTCGGCCTCGTCCTGCTGGTTGCCTGCGCAAACGTGGCAAACCTCATGCTCGTGCGCGGGACCGCGCGGCGGCGCGAGGTGGCCATCCGGCTGGCCGTCGGCGCAACACGGGCCCGATTGACGGGTCAGCTCCTGGTGGAGAGCATCATCATCGCGCTGCTCGGTGGCGTCTTAGGTGTGATGCTGTCGCGCATCGGCACCAGGGTTCTGCTCACCTTCGTGCCACCGGCGGAATCGGACCTGGGGTCGATGAGCATTTCACCTGATCTGCGTCTGCTTGGCTTTGCGGCCGCGGTCTCGTTGCTCACGGGCGTGCTGTCGGGTATCGTTCCCGCCCTGCGCTCCACCCGTCCGGATCTGGTGCCGGCGCTCAAGGATGAGGTTGCAGGGTCCGGAGGATCTTCACGCGTCACGCTGCGAAACGCGCTGGTGGTCCTGCAGGTGGCGCTTTCGGTAATGCTGCTTATCGTCGCGGGCCTGTTTGTACGCAGTCTGGGTAAGTTACAGGACATCGATCCCGGGTTCCGGCCCGAGCACACTCTCCTGATATCCATCGACCCAACTCCCAATGGGTACAAGGGGCAGCGGCTGCGGGAGTTCTATGATCGCCTGCGAACTGAGGTGGAGACGGTACCGGGAGTGCGTGCTGTCAGCCTTGCGGCCATTACTCCCCTGAGTGGGATGCAGTGGAATGAGGACTTCACGGTCGAAGGCTACCAGTGGAAACCGGCGGACGTGAAGTACATCGACATGAATGCGGTGTCTCCCCGTTTCTTCGAGACGATGGGGATTCCGCTGGTGCTCGGCCGCGACTTCCGCGACGAGGACAACCCGGTGTACTACCCTGCACCTCCGGAACAAGACATCCCAGGGAAGCCACCGGAGGAGCCGCCTGGCCCACGCGTCATGATCATCAACGAGAGCTCGGCAAAGCAGTTTTTCGGGGGGCGGAACCCGATCGGGCTGCACATCGCGCTCGACGAGAAATACAATCCCGAGCGCGCATACGAGATCGTAGGGATTGTGAAAGACTCCTACTACTTCAGCCTGCGAGAGACGCCCAAACCGATGCTGTACGTGCCGACCTGGAGGGCCCTCTGGCCATCCCGAAGCGTGTGCGTCCGCACAACACGATCGGCTCCGGAACTGATCGAAACCGTGCGGCATCTCGCCGCAGGACTTGATCCCTCAGTCCCGGTGACACACTCCAGAACACTGCAGGACCAGGTCGACGCAAACGTTCTCGAGGACAGGCTCATTGCCACCCTCTCCGGATTTTTCGGGATGCTCGCCCTTCTCCTGGCGGGCGTCGGCCTTTACGGTGTGCTCTCATATGCGGTGACTCGCAGGACACGGGAGATCGGCATTCGCGTCGCCCTGGGCGCACGGCGCCCGGAGGTGCTGACGTTGATCCTTTGTGACGCAGCGCTGCTCGTCGGCATCGGAGTGGCGATCGGAGTTCCCGCAGCAATTGCCGCGTCAAAGGTCATCAAGTCACTGCTGTATGGCGTGGGAGCCCAGGATCCGATCGCGATTGCGGGCGGCACGCTCATCCTTCTGGCTGTTGGCGCGCTCGCGGGGATCGTTCCCGCGCTCCGGGCCACCAGGGTCGACCCGATGGTCGCGCTGCGGTACGAATAGTTCTTTGCGATACCGGTCCATGAGAGGGGAGGATCGCAATTAGATTCGCCAGATGGTAACCTCGACCCTTCCGATCGCTGGAGCACCCCGGCTGTTTGGCGGGCAGTTGTGGCTGGCAGGTGCATCGCCGCCTGGCAGGTATTTGCAGACAACGAACCCAGACGCCAGATCATGCGCAGATACCGCAAGGAGGCACCGTGACGGCGACGGCAGGTGGCTTTCCGCGAGGTTGATTGTGGTGTCCCACTCCCCGGCTAGAGGCGAAAGCGGCGGCCCTCCCTGTAGCCGTAGCGCGACCAATGGTATCGAGGGTCCATGCGGGCGGCGGCCACATCCGGGTTCAAGGCCAGGTACTCTGCATCGTTAAAACCATACGGTATGCGATTAGGGGCTGGCGGGAGCCAGTCGAAGAATCGGTTGTCGCGTAGATCGCAATCAAGTGCATTAAAGGCGAACCTGAGCTTCCATGCGATGTAGTTGAAGCTCAATTGGTCCCTGCAACTGCCTTCCGCGACTTCCAGCCACCAGTTCTTCATGGCAGCGACAACCTGAGGGTCGTTGTGCCACCGGACGAGGAAACCGCCGGCGATAAGCCCGTTGTGCGCGGGGTAGCCCTCATCCCGGTAGCGCGCCACTTGGTGATACACCTTCTCGGGATCGTCCATCCGGCTGCTGGCGATAATCTCGGCTTCTTCGTAGATGCAGTCACGGTCCGGATGCCTGACGCAGGCGAACCGGGAGTGCTGATCGGGCAGGAAATCCGCAAGGAGTTCGGATGGCGGCACCTTGAGGCAGATGCGGGCGTCGTGGTAGACGCTGACGTCGTAACCTGCCACATACTCGTGAGCCAGGATCTTGACACAACGGGCCGCACGCGCCGGATCGGCGAAAAGGCGACCGACGTAGATAACCTTCCAGGTGACAGATTGCAAGCCGGGCGTGTCGGTAAACAGGAGGAAATCGGCGGTGTCGCGCGCTGCAAGCGCGATTTCCTGGAAGGGCTCGTATCGACCGAAGAGGGCGCTATAGACGACAGTCTTCATAGAAGCAGACATCTGAGCATGCGGTTAGCTCTCTTGTGCCGTCCCAGTGTAGGATGTTCCAGTGGGAGCAGGCAAGGTGTTGCAGCGCGCTTTGTACAAAGCATCGGATGCTTCCTTGGCAGATTGGATAGAAAGGAGGGAGAGCCGGCAGCGGCTTTCCGGCAGGAGCAAAAGATGCTTACAACAGACAAGGGGCCGCAAGAATCCATTCCAGGCCCAGAAACCAGGCGCTCGAATGAACGTTTCCCGCGCACTCGCAACAACTATCGTCGTCAGGCCCCGATTGCGGAGGTTCTGGTGGTTCTTGCCTGTCTCTTGCCAAGCGCCACGATGGCTCAAGACGATGGCCGGTTCCGTGCCGCAAGCGAGAACGGCAGGCAGTTCGAACAGGCGTCTGACGGCCTCGCAACGCGTTTTGAAGGTCTGGCTGACGCACGCGGATCCCAGGACGTCGCTCCTGCCCGACCGTGTCCCCGGAGGTGCACTGGGTTTGAAGGAAGGCGACACCAGCCGGCTTTACACACCCCATAACTCGGGAGCGGATCTGTATCCCTACCTGATCCTGACCGCGCACATCACGGACCCTGATCTGTACAACGGCAGACTTCTGGAAATGCTGCGCAACGAGGTCCGGTTCACAACGGTGCAGGATTCAATACCTGCCAACCTGGAGATGAGCACCGGCGAGTTAGGCCCGCCGAGCCTGTTCGGTGCCGGGGAGTACGCCAAGGACGGGCTGCTGGCTGTCACGGAGTACCTGGGGCGCACTCCCTGGTACTACCGGATGCTCGATATGACCGCTGACGCAATGAATCGCGCCCCGGTCGATTCGCGCTTTGGCAAGCTGCCCGCATCCGACGCCGAACTCAACGGGGATTACCTTCAGACGCTGGTACGCCTGGCCGCCATGTCCAACGACAGGCGCTTCATCGAATGGGCACGGCGCATCGGCGACGCCTACGTGGAAGAAGTCCTGCCCGGAAACCATGGGGTGCCAAGCAGCAATTGGGATTTCTGCCGCCACAGCGGGGACGGCCGCCTGCGGCTGAGGGACCACGGCAACGAGATGGTGGTCGGCCTCGCGCTTCTGTATACCCTCGAGAACTATTGGCAGACTCCGCGTGCCGAAGAGTACCGCCCGGCGATCGCCAGTATGCTGGACCGCATTCTCGCCTCCGCCAATCCCGACGGCATGCTGTACAACGAGGTTGGGGCTGCTACGCTGAGGCCCGTCGATGCCGGACTCTCCGACAACTGGGGCTACGTTTATGGTGCTGTATATACCTATTACCAGTGTGGCGGAGGGGAGAAGTACCGCGAAGCAGTGCGCAAGGTTCTGAGGAACCTCCCCAAATACAGGAACCATGTCTGGGAGCCGAATCCAAAACTGCCCCTGGGATCCTTCGACGGCTACGCTGATTCAATTGAAGGCGCGATCTACCTGGCAAATCGCGAGCCTCTGCCCGAAGCATTCGACTGGATCGACTCCGAGATGAAGGTCATGCTCGGAATGCAGCGGCCCGACGGCCACATCGAAAACTGGTATGGCGAAGGTAACTTCAATCGCACGGCGCTTCTCTATGCCCTGATGAAGAGCCAGGGCGTTCGCCCCGCCCATTGGAAACCGGGAATGCGTCTTGGAGCGGTGCGCGAGGGCACAAAGCTCTTCCTGAATTTCGCCGGGCCTGAATCAAACGTCGTCCTGTGGGATCATGCCCGCCATCGCCGCGTTATCAATCTTGACAAGAATTATGTGCGGCTGAACGAATTCCCCGAGTGGTTCGTTGTGGACGAAAACACCCTCTACCGGCTTCACGAAGACGGAACCGGCTCAGAGCGCATTCTTCTCGGATCGGAACTGATCGCCGGAGTCACACTCAGCCCGGGCAACTGGATCGTGGAACCGCTGGATTCACGCAGATGACTATTGGATCCGATCCGGTACGATGGCGTTTGTTGGTTGCGGGCGCGGCCCCGGCTGGAACTCCTGAAACAGACAGATGCGAAGCTGTCCTGTGCGACTCGAGCCCGGCTGATAACTCAGGGGAGCAATTCGCGTGCCATGCGCCGGGCCAGCGCTTCACCATCTGCGCAGGGCCCAACCGGTCTGCTGCCACAATTGTCCAGCACGTAGACGCCTGCCGGCTGACACTGCGCGTAATCCAACAGGCGTTTGAACGCCTCCTCCAGCAAGTCAGCGTTGCCTGCCGCATCGCCGCCACAGGTCGCCAGCAGGGCGGCGCGCTTACCGGCCATCAGCGCAGAGGCAACTTCGTCCCCCTGCCATTTGACCAGACAGTAGTGCCGGTCGATCAAAGGCTTCACCTGAGCCGTGAATCCCCAGGCATATACGGGCGTCGCGTATACGACGAGGTCAGCTTCCAGAATGCGTTTGAGTATCCAGACGGCATCATCATCGTCCTGGGCACATCCTGGCTCATCGGGAACCTCAAAGCATGCATCACAACCCAGGCAACCCCGGACAGTAAAATCCACGGCATTGATGCGCTCAACTGTGTGCTGATTCTCAGAAGCCAAGCGCTCAAAAGCCTCCAGGACTGCTGCGGTATTGCCGCGTTTTCGCGGACTTCCGAGCACAGTAACGATCTTCACCGATCCATCATCCTTTCATCAGAAGAGGACACCTCCTCAGTACCCAGGGACACCTGCCTTGCGGTAAAGCTGCCGGACGCGTTTGAGTTCATCTTCAGCACCGGCAACACCGATGGATCGCATCATCTGCCCGATAGTGAGGCCGGGATCGTTGGACCAGAACAGGCCACAGTCCTCGTCCACGTAGTAGTGGAAGTCGACACGGTCACCGTACTTCTTCTTGAGCGATTCACCCTGCTGCAGCTGCGGACTCCAGGGCAGGATGGCATAGCTGAGGTCGATCTGATCGACGAGAACCTGCGCGGGAGCTCTGATCTGCGAAACGATCTTGCCGGTGGGTTCGAAGATGGAGGCATTGTCCCGCCAGGTGCTGGACACGATGTAGAAGCCGTGCCGCATCGCGCGCGAAGCCGGGTGCGCGGTCTGCGGTGACTGCGTCGGCCAGGCCACCAGCTCTGCTCCCTGCTTTGCGAGTTGCTCCCAACCATAGTCAAACTCGATATCAAAACAGATCTGTATTCCCAGCCTGCCGAAATCGCAGTCAAAGACCGGAGCCTGCTTGCCCGGCGTCATTCCGCCTTCCATCGAGTCGCTGCCGTTCTGGACCGCCAACTGCAGCTTGCGGTAGATCCCCACTACGTCACCCTTGCGATCCACCAGGACGGCCGAGTTGGTGCAAATCCTCCGCTCCTTATCCTCCAGGAGGTAAAGCGGCACGACAAGGTAGCAGCCCAGTTCGCGCGCCTTGCGCGAGAATGTCGCCCTCACCGGGCCATCATAGGGAACCGAATGCGCAACTATGTCACCGGTGATTTCGCCCGTCACGGCAACCTCGGGCAGTACCGCAAGATCCAGACCACGGCCGAACTTCTTCCTGGACTGCTCGTTCATGGTGTCCAGGATCGATTCCAGTTGCGCCAGTCGCCTCTGCAGCCCCGGATAGTCCCCCCAGAACGCCTGCATGGCAGTGCCCAGGATCACCTTGCGCGGCGCCCGGTCAGGAGTGCCACCGGCAAGAAGCCTGGCCGAGCCGGCAGGCCAGCCCAGCAAAACAGCGAGGCAGGTCATAGCGGAAATCGCCGCAGCACTCTTTATGCGGAAAAATTCGGGAATCAACATGGCGCCCGTTCTCCATTCTCATGGACCCGATGGCCACGTCTATAGCCACTGCGGCCCATCGCAAGTGATTTGCCGTGCAAGCCGGGAGATCCTCGGTCCGGTCTGGCATTCCGGACCTGCCTGGCGGACCTGAGGGCTGAATACCTGGGGACTAATCGAGTTTACCTGCGTTCAGTCTCTCATTTTCCTCGAGCATCTTGTCCCAGCTATATCCCGCACCACGGTAAGCGGCAGTGCGCGCCAGGATCCCGGTCAGGGTTGAATCGACACCGACGGAAATCTCGTTGGTGTTTTCCCCCTTCCTGATACTGTCGAGAAATCCTCGCAGTCTGACGACTTCGGGATTCTCCACCTCGCCCTGAAAGGCCCATGCATTTCCACCTCGAATTGCAGCGCTCCCTTTCAGCGTATCTCCCGCCTTCAGCTCCAAGGCCCCGTTGGAACCGTAGAACCTCTGCTGGGCGTCGCCCCACCCCAGGTTCAGGAACTGCGTCGATGAGAAGACCATTTGTACGTCGCCGGGATACCACAGAGTGACTTCGAAATGGTCCCACGTATCGCCGACCGACGTTCTCACTTTTCGCCCGCCGGTAGCAAAGGCCTGCAGAGGATGCGTCCCGACCACCCAGTTGCAGATATCCAGAACGTGGACATTCTGTTCGACAATGATGTCTCCCGATAGAACCTGGTCAAACACCCAGTTCCTCATTCGTTTTTCCCGTTCGCTCATGCCGGGCTTGTCCTTCGGCTCCATCAAGCCTGCGTTATAGTAAGCGCTTCCGCAGACGAGCCGTCCCACAGCTCCCTGCCGCGTACGGCTGACCGCCTCGACGAGGTCCGCCCGGGACCGGCTCTGGAACCCAACGCACAGTGTCAGATGCCCTTCCCCTTTCTTGCCGCACGCGAGAACTCGCTGTGCACCGGCCGCGTCCACAGCCACCGGCTTCTCGAGGTAAACGTGTTTCCCCGCGCCGACCGCAGCCTCCAGGTGGTCCGGGTGGAAGTAGGGAGGAGAGGTAATCAACACCGCGTCGCACGGGGCAGCAACCAACTTCTGATATGCATCCAGACCCCGGAAGGCCGCGGGTTTGTCGTCGGGGTAGTGGGCCCTGGATTCTTCCAGGCGGTCGTCAAAGAGATCCGCCAGCGCCGCAACCCTTATCCCCGTACGGTCGAGGTTCTTCAGTATCCCGGCCAAATGATTGCCGCGCCAGCCACAACCGATGATGCCCACGGAGACCGCGGAATTGGCCTCTGTGCCCAGCGCCGTCTTCGATGTCATGACAGCAAAGGCCGCAGCTCCCGTGGTGGCCGCGAGAAATCCACGACGGTTAAGATCGCAACTATCGAATGGTTCCGTGTGATGAGATGCCATCTCGTTCCTCCTTCCTGGACAGTTGGCGCCGGATCTGTCGTCATTCTATACCGATCGGGGTGTCACTCGCAGCGTAATGCTCCGGCGCGAAGTGAGCGCGTTACCCTGGCCGGCGGCATGGGCCAGCGCCCCGGTCGAAGAAATGCCGTATCCTGCTATGATATGCTTTAGGGTCGTGCAGCAGGGAGTGGGAGATCGCCATGGACTACACGGAGTTTCGTGAGACTATGCGGGCAAGATACGCCCAGGCTGATGAGCGACAGGAACGCCGAGCCAAGAAGAGACGGCTGGGGCTCTACATAGGCCTGATACTGCTGGCAGCTGTCGTCCTCGCCCTCGTGGTCTTTCGTCTGACGCGATAGCCGTGTGCACCTGCGAGCGGGAGTGAGTGTGGATTGTGCCCACTTTCATCTGCCGACGATGCTGTTCCTCAGAATTCCGATCTTCTCGACCTCGAGCTCGACCACATCCCCGGCTTTGATATACCTGCCCATCTCCAACCCGCAACCGCACCCCTGGCTGCCGGAACAAGTGCCTGAACCGATAAACTCCCCGGGATAGAGAGTCTCCGATTTCGAGATGTACTCAATGAGATCCTCGAAGGACCAACCCATATCGGCCGTCGTGCCCCGCGACCACTCCTGTCCGTTCACCCGGGCCAGCATGGTCAGATCGTACGGATCCCCGATCTCGTCGGGAGTGACCAGGCATGGTCCCATGGCATTGCCGGTATCGAAATCCTTGCCCTTCGCGGGGCCAAGACGGCCGTACCGTTCCTCCATCTGGATGTCCCGCGCCGAGAAGTCGTTGAAGATGGTGTAGCCGCCTATGTACGAACGAGCTCGTTCCCCGGGAATGTCAGTCCCCTTCTTCCCGATGAAGATCCCCCATTCGAGTTCATAATCGAACTGCCGTGTGTAGGGCGGCACTCTCACTTCCGCGTTTGTTCCGACCACCGAAAAGCGGTTGCTCTTATAATAGACGGGGCGTTCGTACCAGGCCTTGTTGCCGAAGTAGGCGATCGATCGCTTGCGCCCGAAGACCCTCTCGATCCACTCATCGAGCGGAGCGAGCCGCTTCAGTCCCACCACCCGGATGCAGTTGATGATGTGCTGTTCGAAGCACAGGCAATCCCGGATCGACTCGGGGCGCGGGACAGGAGCCAGCAGTGTTACCGCGTCAAGCGGAACGCCGGCACCGGGCGGGCGCCGGTCCTCCACGAACCTGACGATCGCCTCCCCCTCCTCCCTTGCGGGCAGTCCTCCCTCGAGAAACGACAGCATGTCTCTGAAATAGGGAGACTCGACGTTGTCCTTCGCCAGCGCGCCCGCCTGCAGTTTGATGATCGTCCTGTCCCGGTCTGTAAGGGCGCCGATGTGTGCCGCGCCTGCATCATCGAGGAAGGTGACAAGCTTCATGCGCCACCTTCGGGTGCGTTCGTCGAGGCAGGAATCGATTTCCGCAATTCACAAGCCAGTATGGCCTGTCGGCGCAGGATGTTCAGTTTCCCCGCGGTCTTCAGGCGCCCGCTCCGCCCCTGCAGATGCCTGTAGAGTATGTGCGTGTTGGTCATGACACGTTCAGGCGCATCCCAGCCCGAGAACGCCTGCCCGCGGAAGCTATCGCTGCGGGCAATTTCGTATGCGCTGTCTGTGGCGGACAGCCCGGCCCTGTAACACCTGCCTGTTTCATCCCGGATGTACTCAAGGTATTCCTTCTGCAGAATAGCGGCGCCCCTATCGCTGATCGGCCCGTGGCCTGGAACCATGACTTCTACGTCCATCCCGAGTATCCTCTCCAGGGCGGAAATGTACCTCCCGACAGGCCCGGCCCATACTACAGGTGTGCATCCCGTGAAGAGAATATCCCCGCAGAAGAGAGTCTTCATTTCCGGCACGCAGACCATAAGGTCGCCCAGGGTATGAGCGGGTCCGGTCTCGATGAGCCGGACCTGGCGTCCGCCGACCTCCAGCGTCATCTCACCTTCGAATGTACGAGTGGCTGCCTTGACCTCGATCCCCTTGAAGTCATAGGGACGAACCATGTCATGGAAGTAGATTCCGACCTGCTTCACCTTGCCGATTCCGAACTTTTCGAGGGTCTTGGCAAGCCGGCCGAACATGACCATCGAAGCCGGGTTCATCTTCCCGGCTTCCGCGTTGCAGGCTGCCGTCATGATTATCTCGGCATCCTTCACGAGCTGGTTCCCCCAGATGTGGTCTCCATCCGCGTGACTGTTCACCAGATACCTTATGGGAGCGGTTCGGGTAATAGGCTCCATCGCCCGCAACATCTCGCTCGTGAAGTTCAGGTCCCAGAGGGTATCGACGAGGAGTGATTCGCCTTCTCCCACCACCAATCCGGCGTTCGATTCGCCCCAGGAACCATTGGGGACCATCCAGGCATAGACCTTGCCGCCAAGATCGTAGAGGCCTTCGGCATACTGCGGCCTCTTGCCGCAGCGCGTGCGCCGCCGATTCGTCGTTGCTATCAATTCACACTTCGCCATGCCTGCCACCCGGCATCCCTCGTCTATCTCGTCCCCGGCGCCGCAGTTGACCGATGGTCAGCAATAGTCAACGACTCAAGTCACGCGATACTTCCTGACGAGCTCTGGGTCCGGGTCTATTCCGAGGCCCGGTCTCGTGGGCACGTCAATGCAGCCGTTCTTCACAGGGAAAAGCGGAAGCGCCGGGTTGAATCGGCTCTCGACTGCAGGATAGGTTTCCATGATTACGGCATTCGGCAGCGAGGCAAGCAGGTGCACAGCCATGTGCGGATTGCCGTGCGGCGACATGGGAATGTGCCAGGCCGAAGCGAGGGCAGCGATCTTTCGCATTTCGGTAATGCCGCCGGCCAGCACCGTATCACACTGCAATATGTCCACCGCGTGCGATTGAATCAAGTCGCGGGCTCCCCAGCGCGTGAACTCGTTTTCGCCGGCGGCGATCGGGATATCGAGCGTCCGCTTCACCTCCGCGCAGCCCTCGAAGTCGTCCGCTTCCACCGGCTCCTCGAACCAGAACGGCTCGTATTTCTCGACCATGCGGCCGAACCGGATCGCATCGTAAGCGGTCCACCTGTTGTTGGCGTCGATCATCAGATCCACCTTCGGACCGATCGCCTCCCGCACCGCCCGGACCCGCTCCAGGTCGGTACTCATCGGCTCCCCTCCGACCTTCATCTTGACGGCCTGGAAACCCTCTGCAACATACCCCTCCATCTCCTTTACCAGTTCCCTGATACCCTTGTCCTCCTCGTAGTATCCGCCGGCCGCGTAAACCCGGATTGTCTCCGAGAAGACACCAAGCACGTCGCAGACCGGGAGATTCAGCGCCTTGCCGATGATGTCCCAGATGGCAAGATCTACTGAACCCATCGCCGAAATGTAGAGGCCTTTTGCTACCGGTTTCCTGTTGTAGCGGTACATCCGGTCCCAGATCGCCTCGACGTGAAAAGGGTTCATCCCGACTATGCGCGGCAGGAGCTGCGATCGGATCAGTTCCTCGCTTGCCGACGGTATGCTGCGTCCCACGATCCCGGCGTCCGTATGAACCTCGAGCTGGGTCATCCCGGGCGCTCCGCCGCCGCTGGCGATGGTTGCATTGCGCTTGCGAGGCGTTGTGCCCGGAAAACGCAAGTGCAGAAACGTGATATCCGTGATCTTCATCGCCGGAGGTTGGCCCGCCGACACGGCGCGGGGCAGAGCTTGCAGCGCAGCCCCTCCGAACGTGGTCCCCAGGAAAGAACGTCGGTCCATCGTACCCTCTCAGGGGGACAGTCACCGGTGTCCCCCAAGAATGGAATCAGAAAGTGTTTGGGACCCAGGTGCCCTGCGACTTGAAACGGCCCCGGCAGTCCTGGATCGCACAGGCGTAGCCGCGCCGTGCCCAGTATTTACCCTTGAGTTCCATCAACTCCTTGCCATACGGAGTCCGGTATACGGTCAACGGGAACTTCCCATCGACCTTCGGGAGGTAGACGTCGGCTGCCAGTTTGATCCCGTCCCGCGCTGGAACCATTACGTCTTTTTGAATTGAAACCTCAAATGAGGGCTTGGACAAAAGCGGATCCTCGATCGTCCGGGTGGCGAGGTCCTCAAACCCCTTGCGCACAAAGACCGCCTTCTGCACGGGAACCTCTTCGAAGACTACTCTTCCATCCTGATTCAGCCAGATATCGATATCCAGTGCCTGGATAGAAATGCGGTACCGGGAAAAGGAGAGGTCCCTGCCATCGACCGGTCGTTCCACGGCGGCGAGGCGTTCGAGTACGCCGTCGATCGCACCGCCGCCCAGAATGCACACAGACAGGGGCTGTCTTCCGCCTTTCGCGGCATCGTACTCACGGACGATTGCAGCACCGAGTGCAGGTCCGTAATTGTCGAAAGCCGCGGAGCGCTCTTTGATCTGCCCGGTGGCCTTCTTTTCCTGGAACGTGGTCCGCACCAGGCGGCCCTCACGCTCCGTCAGGACGGTCCCCCTGGAGCTCTTTGTTTCGACACGCTTCCATACTCCGGACTCGTCCGGAGTGATGACGACATCGACCTGGTTCGACTGCCCCCCTAGTTTCAAAAGGAAATGGCTATCGTAGCTACCGTCCTTCCGCCAGGCGAATTCGGTGGTCCCGACCTGCTCCTCGTTTATCAGGAGAGTGAAGGTGCCCTGATCCTCGAAGCCGGCAATCGAGTATGTGTAGGGAAGCCCGGACGCCTCTTCGTCCGAAAGCGAGGGCGCCGGCGGCCGGCCCGGTTGTTGCGCAGATATCGCCGTCGCCAACAGGAGGAGCAACCAGGATGCGACGAGTACGGTGTTCAGGGGGTCTCTCATGACAGGCTCCAGGCGCGACGCCAAGTCCAGGATCTCTTGCGAGGTACCGACACAACCGGGGCTATCGTCCGGGCGAGTGCCGGGCCTCGCCCGCACACGCGACCGATTTTCGCAACGCACCGGCCCGCTTCAACAGCGGCGAACTCGCAACGTCTGCCGGTGACATGAAGCGATCGCTCACCCCCCTCTTCAGGTCCTTACCGACAGAGTTATAAACCTCGGCGACATACTGAGAACAGAAGAGCTGGCGCGCCCTCCGCAGCTCGTCGCGTTGCTTTTCACCTTTCTGGAAGAGGATCCGCAGGCCGAACTTCATGGCTTTCCAGCGCGCGTATTCCTTCCCCAGCTCCTGTTGTGCGAATTCGATCATTCGGTTCCGGTCCGGTTCCGGGATGTCCTCCACGCAGGTGAACCACTCCACGTCGCCGTGATACCGGCGCACGTTGGCGGAGAGCGGAGTCACCACCACCCCTTTCCCGACTGCCTCCAAAACCATTAGACGTCCGTTCCACCAGGCCGCCAGGCCGGCGTGAGAATAGCGGGAGCCGGTCGCCCACTGGATCAGGCGCGAGGGCAGGTTGCGGCCCCGATACATGAGAACGTCGCCGTCCCTTATGCTGGAGCGAACGTCTTCATACGGCAGGGCGTTGATTTGTCGGACCGATGCGGAGACCTTCATGAATCAACCGGTTCCTCGACGGCAACGGCTATCGTCGTCAGCAGCACTGCCGCCAGGGTGCAGACGATAAGACCCGGTCTATACATACTGCCGACGCTCCTGCAGATACTGAATCGCCTCGGCCTTCGGCTGCCACCTCGGCATCCGACACAGTCTCGGGAATCAGGCGGGTTTGATCAGGTCCTCGATCTTTACCGCAGCGAGTTTGCCGAGACGCCGACACACCTTGTTATCAGTCCGGCCCTCGCGGATCTCTGAGCAATGCAACGGAGCCTGGGAAATCCACCACTGCCAGAACTCCCGGCTCTTCCGGCTGCAGATCTCCTTGCCTGCCTTTCTCTCCAGCTTGAGTTCGCCGGAGTAAATCCCTATCGCCATCTCCCCACCGGTCAGGAAACCGCAGAGATCCTTGTTGCCAAGCCCTCCCCCAAAAGCTCCTGCCACCCAGATCAGATCCTCCGACTTCTTCAGGTATCGCAAGGCAACTGCCAAGCCGGACTCCGCTCAGCTGAAGCCTTTGCCGAAGAAGTTGTCCAGGTCCTTAGCCATGACGGAGTTGTTTACGGTTTCGAGCTCGGAGGCCGACAACTCCTCTCTCAAATCCGCATCCCTTGGAACAGCTTGTGACTGCAACGGACGCGCACAGGCGAAGCAAGTTCCGGGAAGGAGCAATGACGAACCACTGAGAAATTCTCTTCTACGCATGTCGACTCCTGATTGGTATCTGAGGCGCCGATCGGCGCCATAGCGCTGGGACACCGTCGGAATAGGCCGCAACTTCATCGCAGCCCGCTCACGCTGCAAACCGGTTTTCAGGTTGTGCGCATCATGCCGGCTGTGCCCTTCCGCGCTGCGGCTGCCGCAAGGGCGACAACCAGGATTCTACATCGGAATGATTTCCCTGGCCTGGAATTTGCCCGAACTTCCTGAGATCCAGACGGTGCGCCTGGCCCGCAGCCCATCCGCTCGCGCTCACCTCACCTGATTCCGGTTCTGGTTCAACTGGAAAAAGACAGCACCAAAGGTAAGAGGCAGATAAAGTCCTGGCCGCTTCTGAGCGGCTCAACCCGGCGCTCTTCGCCGTCGGCCTACAATTGAATTCCCGCCCCGGTGTGCGGACACTCACGGCTGCAGTTTTCAATCCGCGCGAAGCCTTGGCGTGGCATTCATTGTCGCGCTCGTTCCGGCCTGGTGAGTAATCAGGCGTCGGCATCCCATAGGCGCGTGCGGAAGTACTCTTTCCAGCTATCCGGAAGTGCTGCCAGCTCGCTGGCACGGCGGAGCAGTTCCTGGTTCGCAAAATCCGACACGTAAAGATCGACGATGTCGCTGATCGTCACCCCGCCGTCTTCCTGGTGCACGTATTCGATGGCGTCACCGGCTGCGACTTCTCCCTCCCGACGCACTGCCAGGTAAAAGCCGGTTCGCTTGCTCTGAAGAAACCACTTCACCATGTCGGGACGATCAAATCGAATCCCCAGTTTGAAGCACGGCATTCGCGGCTGTGTTACGACGAACTCGGCCGAACCCGCGCGAATAACGTCTCCGACCTGCACCTGGTCTTCAAGGAGCCCGTCGACCGTGAAATTCTCGCCGAAAGCTCCCCAGGAGAACTCTGCACCGCCCAGCTGGCTGTGCCAATATGGGTAGTGTTCGCTCGGGTAAACATAGACTGCCTTGTCGATCCCGCCGTGCACCGAGAGGTCGGATTGTTGATCGCCGGAGAGGTTGAGTTTTGAAACAAGGACCCGTCCCTCGACTGGGTACTTCCATATAGACGTTTTCACTGTCTTACCGCGCCAATTTACGCTGCGCGGAAGTCCCGCATTGACGGAAATCAACCTCACGACGGCTTCCTCCATTCTATTCGGCCACGGTTACGCTAGTGCTTGACTCCCCGCGGGCTCGAGCCGAAGTCAGCACCGCGAATTCTGAGCGTGCACTCCGCAGCAAGCGGAGAACCCGGATGACGCAGGAACGCTGACACGACTTCGACACCGCACGCGCTGAATCCAGCCCCGTGGCTTCGCCCCCGGAACTCCACGTAGCGCGCGTTGGGCATCGACTCCAGGAGTTGGCGCCCCCAGCCGGGAGGCGTGTCGGGATCAAACTCGCCGGCGAGAATCAAGGTTGGGATATCGCTCTTCACCGGCTCGTTCTCGACTGCCGGGGCCGGAGAGACTTTCCATGCACGACACACTTCGGGCGATGCCGTTGTTTCGTCGATGCCGCCGATCCCCAACCCGGGTGAGAGCTGCGCGGCGATCCTGTCGGCGCTCTCGAACGGCATTTCCTCAGAGCACCAGACCGAGTACCGCATTCCCCAGCTCACAGACGATGGGCCCAGATTCTCCTTCACCAACGGCAGCAACTCGGCGTAGTCACCCGCCGCAGCCGCGCTTATCATCCTCGGAATCTGCGGGATCATCTGCGGTTTGTGCAGCGCGTTGTAGATTGCATCGACCACCTGCGCGCCGCGTATCCCGGCAGGGCGTCCCCCGGCATCTGCCGGGTCGATCGGCAGCTTGAGCGGCTGCCGGTCGGCGGCGGCCACGAGGTTCCCAAAGCGCAGTCGGAGGTCAGGATAGGCAGTGCCGCACTCGCGATCGCTCGCGCACCCGTCGAACACCGAATTCAGGGCACGCAGCAGGTTGCCGGCCGCCACCTCGTCGAAGTTCACTTCGGGCGGCAGAACCGAATCGAGCACCACGCTGCGGATGCCGGCCGGATGCCTGCGGAGCACTGTCAGGGCGAGACGCGTTCCATAGGAAAGGCCGTAGAGGTTCCACTTTGCGCAGCCCAGAGCCTTACGCAGGTCTTCGATGTCGTCGGCGCTGGCCTCGCTGGTGTAACCGTCCAGGTCCGCTCCCGACGCGGTCAGCTTCTCGCGGCAAGCCGTCGCCGCCTTTACCAATTCGGCATTCGCAGCGCCCCCCCGCAGGCGACCTGCGGCGATCTCCGCCTTGATCGCGTTGATGGCAGGGCACTCGAGCGCCGGACTGGCGTAGCGTGTGCCGCGCTGTTCCATCACGATGTAGTCGCGTTCATCGAGGAACGGGATCCCAAGGCCCGAGCGCCGCCCGGCTACGCCGCTGTTACCGGGCCCTCCAGTCAGAAAGATAACGGGGTCCATGGCCGGAGAGGAGGATCGGCTCCGGAAAATCATCACCGGCAGTCGGATTGTCCGGCTCCCCGTCCTCGCCCGGTTTTCGGGCACGATCAGCACGCCACAGTCGATCCGCTCACCCGCAGCGACCTCGACAGGACACGCGGCTCTTTCGAAGCGGGCTGCCGCAGGGCGGTCAGCCTGCGCGGGATCGGTCGGCACCAGCTGTAGCGAAAGGGCGACGAACGAGAGGATCAAGAATGACATGCAGTGGTTATAGACGACCGCGCGACCTCTGTCCAGGATTGCGGGACACCGGGACTACACTCAGTAACCACCGCAAAGGCGAGGAGAGCCCGAGGAACAGATGTCAACGAACTGCACCTTGAACATTTGCCTCTGCGTGCCCGGCGCCTCTGCGGTAAAACGATTCGTAATTCCATCTGACTCTTTCGGGAAGGAGCGAATAGCCTGTATTATCGGGGAGGTCACGGTAAGGACACGGTGACAGGCATATCGGGTCCGGTAAATTCGGGAGGAGACATGAACGGTCAGTCTGAAGAAACCAGGATTTCGAGGCGGGACATTCTGGCCGGTGTGGCAACGGCCGGCGCCTTCATGATAGTTCCGCGCCACGTGCTCGGAGGGAGAGGTCAGGCTGCACCGAGCGACAAAATCAACGTCGCCTGTATCGGGGCGGGCGGTCAGGCAGCTTGGGACATAGATCAACTGCAGAAGGCCGGCGCTCGCATCGCCTTTTTGTGTGATGTTGACCTGAAGAATGCCGCAGGGACTTTCAATAGGCACCCGGATGCCCCCAAGTACCGGGACTACCGCGAAATGATCGATAAGGAAAAGGACAAGATCGATGCGGTGCTTGTAGCCACGCCCGACCATACTCACGCTCCGGCCTCGATGTATGCCATCAAACGGGGCAAGCATGTTTATTGCGAGAAGCCGCTGACCCGCACCGTCTACGAGGCCCGGGCCATCGGCCGGGCCGCGCGCGAGGCCAAAGTCGCCACCCAGATGGGCAACCAGGGGATGGCCTTCGAAGGCAACCGCCTGATCAACGAATGGATCTGGGCGGGTGCCATCGGGAAAGTGCGGGAAGTACATGTCTGGTCCGACCGCCCCACGCACAAGGGGAAGAACCCGTTGTGGTGGCCCCAGGGAATCGAGCGCCCTGCCGACACTCCGGAAGTGCCGGAAACACTGGATTGGAACCTCTGGCTGGGAAGCGCTCCCGATCGCCCCTTCAACACGGCCTATGTTCCCTTTGCCTGGCGCGGCTGGTGGGATTTCGGGTCCGGAGGATTGGGTGACATGGGGATCCACAACATTGCCCCGGCCTTCTCAGCCCTGAAGCTGACAGCCCCGACCAGTGTCTACGCATGCTCGACTCCCGTCTTTCCGGAAACCTTGCCTGTCGCCTCCGTCGTTCACTATGAGTTCCCGGCACGCGGGAACATGCCGCCGGTGACTCTTCACTGGTATGACGGCGGACTGGTCCCCGCGCGGCCCAGCAGACTGGAAGACAACAGGGAATTGGACCGGGAGGACGGCCTCATCTTTGTCGGCGACCGGGGAACCATCCTCGTGGAGGGCTGGGGCGGAGAGAAGCCGATGCTGATCCCCGAGTCGAGAATGAAATCGTTCAAGCAACCGCGAAAGACTCTTCCCCGCTCGATCGGCCATCACAAGGAGTGGCTGGAGGCCTGCAAGGGCAATGGGACACCAAGGTCCAATTTCCCTGACTTTGCCGGCCCATTGACCGAGGCTGTGCTGCTGGGGACGATTTCCGTCCGGCTGGAAGGCAAAAAGCTTCTTTGGGATCCTGTAAACTTCAAGGTGACCAACTCAGACGAAGCCACCCGGCTGCTCCATTACCAGTACCGCGACGGCTGGAGTCTGTAAGGGAGACGAAGCATTCCCCGTCCCAAATGGGCCGTGTGCACGCAGAGGAGAGTTGCGCCCTGCGGCGAGGTGCCGAGGTGGATACCGCGCGTCACGGGGTGGACAGGGCGGCGTGGAACCTGAGATGACCTTGGGGCAGCCCGCGGGCGGAGTGTGCTGCTAGGCCGCAGGGGCGTTCCTTTTACTCAGCCTGTGGCTCAGCACAAAAAGAACTCCTGCCAGCACGAACGGGAAAGTGATCGCGAGGATGATAACGAGGCTCATCAGTATGGAATGATTCATCCTGTAGTTACGCAGGAATATGGGAAAACTCAAAAGAAGTCCGATGATGATGAACACAATTCCCCCGGTCAGTTCCCACTTCCACGCGATGATCAGGAGTGCCAGCAGGACGAACGAGGGGATGAGGTGTATGAAGAAAGCTGCCAACTGTTGCCAGACGGTCAGTCCGGGAGCAAAAGCGTCAAGCGCAAACATGCTCACAAAAAGAATCGCCAGGATGCAGACGATCCGCGGAGTCCAGCGAAGGATGCCGGCTGTTGTTGCCATAATCGCTCCGTTCAGGTGACAGGTGCTGGATCCCTCCGTACCTCCCGAGCCCTTCGAAACGGCGGACGCACCGGTTTGACAGCGTCAACTATGCTTTGCTCCGGCAGATGCGGAAACTCGGACAAGCTCAACAGGGGCCATAGTAAGCTGGATGAGCATCCATTGATATTGAAATGTACCGCTCTTCTACCGACACGTGCCCGTGAATGACGGCCATGTCTGCACCACGGAGCGTGGTCTGATGATTTCGAATGACGAAACCGGTTGCGATCCCGATTCCGATCCCGATCGGGTGCAAGGTTCCATGCGAACCGCGAGCATCAGGGAGGGGTTGGTTTCTCCGCGCCCGTCAAACCCCATCCCGGCCACGCAGGATCCGCATTCGGATTCATCTTCGGCATTATCGCCCCGGTTTCCCTTCTCCACTCCTCCAACTTGGCCACCAGCCGGGCTGTGGCGGCGGGTTCCTTGAGCACGAGGTTGTGCGCCTCGGACAAATCCGCACGCAGGTTGTATAGTTCCTTCCGCCCGTCCGTGTAAAACTCGATCAGTTTCCAGTCACCCTCTCGAACCGCGCCTCCCGGTTCGCCGCCCTGGTTGGAATAGTGCGGGTAATGCCAGAACAGAGCCCGCGGCCTAAGGCTGCCGCCACGGAGCAGCGGCATGAGGCTCACCCCGTCCACTTTGCCGGAGGGTATGCCTGCTGCGTCGCAGATCGTCGGGTAGAAATCCACGCTCGAAACCGGCACATCGATCACAATTCCCGGCTTCACCACGGCCGGGTAGCGAATGATCAGCGGTTCGCGTATCCCGCCCTCGTAGAGGTGCCCTTTGCCCGCCCGCAGCGGCCAGTTGTCTGTCACCGGTTTCTTCGCCTGGCCTTCGTACCGCAGACCGCCGTTGTCGGAGAAAAAGATCACCATGGTGCGGTTTGTCACGCCCGCCGCCTCGATGGCCGCCAGCACCTTGCCCACGCCTTCGTCCAGACTCTCCACCATGGCCGCATACACCGGGTCATAACGGTCCTGCGCTTTGTCCGAATGCCGGGCGATATCGGCATCGCGGGCCCCCAGCGGGATGTGCACAGTGTAGTGAGACAGGTACAGGAAAAACGGGCGGGACTTGTTCCGCTCGACGTATTCCACTGCAGCCTGAGTCAGTTTCTCGGTCAGAAACTCACCCTCGGCGGCTTTCAGGTTCGGAAGTTCGAATGGCCCGAAGTACGGTCTTGGACTTTGCGGCGGGCTGCCGCTTTGATTGCCGCCGATGTTCTCGTCGAAACCCTGATCTGTGGGCCAGAATCCCTTGCTGCCCAGATGCCACTTGCCCACGCTCGCACTCCTGTAACCGGCCGGTTTCAGCTGTTCCGCGATGGTGGTCTCCTCGAGTTTCAGCTCAGTCGAGGTGCGCGGCGTCGTGAGAGGTCCCTTCTCGGATGACGGCCGGCCGGGTATCCAGTCTGTCACGCCGGTCCGTACCGGGTAGCGTCCGGTCAGGATGCTCGCACGGGTCGGAGAGCAAACCGGGCAGGCAGCGTACGCGTCGGCAAAGCGCGCGCCCTCTCTCGCCAGCCTGTCGATGTTCGGTGTCGCGAAGAACGGGTTCCCGTAACAGCCCAGGTCCCGCCATCCGAAATCGTCCGCCAGGATAAACAGGAAGTTCGTCCCGGCTGAAGTAGCGCCTCGCGCCGCCAGCGCGCCGCCGGCCAGCCCGGCCAGGAATGTGCGTCTCAGCATAGGCCTCCTCAGTACAGGATCTTCAACGAGAACTGTATCTGGCGAGATGTGCCCGCAGTGCGACTGATCTGCCCGAAACCGGGACCCGCCACGATATTCGCAGGCAAACCGAAATTCACCACATTGAATACATTGAAGAACTCGGCACGGAACTGCAAAACGGCGCGCTCCGGGTTGGACGAGGGACCGATGGCAGTGTTCTTGATCACGGAGAAGTCGAAATTAAGGAGTTGGCCGGAAACATCACGAACGGTTCCGCGCCACGAACCGCTGCCTTCCCGTGCAGACACTGCCGGCAAGGTCATGAGAAGGATCACTGCGCACTGAATGAGATAGCGCATGCCAATAGATTCCGGCCGGAATGTTCTGCTGCCGTGGGATGCCTCCTTAATCATGATTCCTTACCTTTTCGACGACCCTCTCTTGCTCCGCGCTCGCCTCGGCGGCGCAAGCGCCGATTCTATAGCCGAACGGTGCCGCGGCCCTCCAGTTTCTGTAGTGAAGCGCCGGATCAGAATTGAAATTGTTGCGTTTGCCTGATCCAGTTGCTAGCCTTCCACCCCGTGAATTGTGCGCAGGTTCCACGCAGCTCAAGACCACTCGCGCACCTCGCGCCCCGTGATGAGGTTCTCGCCTTGCGTCGCCGCCCCGACTGATTGAAGGAGATCATCATGATTTTGCGGTTACTTGCCGTCTTCGCCCTGTGCCTGTCACTCTGTGCTCCTCTTGCGCCGTCGCAAGACCATAATGCGGTCTTCGACGGACAGGCGGCCTATGAATACATCAAGGTCCTCGCGTCGGATGCGATGCAGGGACGGATGAGCGGTGAGCCCGGAGGGCGGATGGCAGCCGAATACATCGCATCAAAACTCGGAAGCTGGGGGCTCGAGCCGGCGGGTCCAAAGGGCAGTTACTTCCAGGACATGACCTACGAGTACTACGCCGTCCAGCGCGGCGCCACGCTCAACGTCATCGCGCACAACGCGAAACGCGAATTCGTCTGCGGTGATGACTGGCGCCAGATGCGTTATTCCGGGTCGGGCACTTTCGGAGCCGGAATCGTCTTCGTTGGCTACGGAATCTCCGCAGCTTCGAAGGAATATGACGACTACGCGGGCGTCGATGTCAGAGGCAAGCTGGTCCTTTTCGCCACCGAGACGCCACGGCAATTCGAAGAAAAGCTCGCGGAGGAAGCCCGGTTTCGGAACCGGATCCAAGCGGCCCAGGAACACGGGGCGCGCGGCGTCCTGACCTTCCGCAGCGAAATGCAGGATGGCCCCGGCTTCCGCGGTTTTCGCGGGGACCTCAAGAAGGATAACTACAAGCCGGACTTCGTTATCATTTCTCTCGAGAGGAACGTCGTCGAGTTCATTTTCAAGTGGCAAAAAGCGGACCCTCGCTATTTCCTGCAGCAGATCGAGGCGACCCGCAAGCCTCAGTCCTATGACCTGGGAGTTCAATCCCTCGTCAATCTCGAGGTTGTCTTCGATCAGAAACGGCCTACGCAGAACATCCTCGCCAGGATTCCCGGCACCGACACCGACCTCAAGAACGAATACGTGATCGTCGGCGCACACATGGATCACCTGGGTGTGGATATGGCCGGTGACGTCTTCAACGGGGCCGACGACAACGCCTCGGGAACGGCCGTGGTCATGGAGACAGCCCGGGTGATGAAGCTCCGCAAGTTTAAGCCCAGGCGCACGATTGTCTTCGCCCTCTGGGCCGCGGAAGAGGAAGGGCTCCTGGGCTCAAAGTTCTACACGGAGAATCCAGTCTATCCCCTGGAGAAGACAGTCGCCAACATCAACCTGGACATGGAAGGTCACGGCACCGGCCAAGTCAATGTCCGTGGTTCCTACTTTGCCCCGGAAGTCTGGGAGATTCTCAAAGCAGGCCTCCCCAACGAGATCGTGGAGAACAGCCTTCCCGGCCGCGGGGGACCGGGTGGATCGGATCACACGTATTTTCTCTATAACGGCGTGCCGGCGTTCTTCGTGGCCACTGACGGTCCTCATTTCAAGACCAACCAGGTCGGCGACGTTATCGATCTCATCAAGCCTGAGATCCTGAAGAAGGCAGGTGATTTCGTTGTCGCAGCCACCGAAGTGTTGGGCTCAGACGCGAAACTCTCCATTCAATCCAGGAGGAAGGAAACCTTTTACTGGAGGTACGAGACCATCGTCAATTATCACGCCCCGAGGCTGGACACGCTCATCGAGGAGCACAAAGACGTACAAGACCCTGATGTGGATTTCCAGTTGGCGACTGTGGACGAAAAAGAAGGGGCGACCGGCGACGCACTCAGGTTGGAGGTGATGAAGAACCTGGTGGCCGGGACCGAGAGGCTGGCACAAAGCAGGGGACTCACGCTTTACAGTGCATCGGGCCAGGCATCCAACCGATTCAGGATGATGTTTGGCGCAGGGCCGTCGAAAACCACGGTGCTGGTCGGACTGCGTGGTATCGCCTCGATCCGCGATGACCTCCGCTGGGCGGAGGTCTTCTCGAAGCTGGGGGTTGCCTTCGTCGTACTCGATCAGCCTGCGCTTCTCTTTAACGGCAAGACCCTGAGCGAAGAGGGCATGAAGATCCTGGAAGCCCTGGCGAAGGCAAATGTCCTCGCGATCGTCAAAGGGGTGGACTCGGCGCGGGCAAAGGTGCTGCTTTCCAATTCCGAAAAGCCGCTGATGATCCAGACCAATATCCTGCCCGACAATGAGGTCCTCGATCTCGTCAAGAAGACCGGCTCCACCGTCGGCATGGTTCTGGGTAGCGGGGAAGATCCGGCCTCCTATGCAAGGAAGATCGATGGAGCAAAGAAGGCGATCGGGTCAGAGTATCTTTCAATCGTCAGCGAGAATTGTCTCTGGGAGGCGGACGGAAAAGAGCAGGTGCTCCACGTAATCACGGAACTGCTCAGGGCCAAGTACGAAAACGAGGATCTGGCGAACCTCTTCTCCGGAGCTTTCATGAGGGCGCTGAACCGGGCGAGAGCCGAGCGCAGCCCCCGGCCGTAGCTGAGAGCGGCGTTTCCCGCTGCGTTGCTGCAGTGAACGGCCTGCATATCTGAGCGACTCGAGCAATGCCCCAGGAGCTGCCCGGCATCCCGGCCGTCGGACATCCTGCGTACGCCAGCCCCCGAGTCCTTCAAGTGTCATCTCCCGTGTGGCGTTCATCCGGAATCAGGCGAACCCTCGCCTCACGCCTGCAGGCCGCCGATCACGATTTCCAGAAATTCCCGAGCCCGACGCGCCATGGCATCCACGCCCGCGGGATCTGTGGGACGTGGAATCACCGGAGCAAAAATATTCTCGCAGCAGAGCGGCATCTTCAGACCGGTAAAGGTCACGGTATGGAGCAGCTTGTAGTGATCTATCTCCCCCAGCCCGGGTCCGCAATCCTCGTCTGCGGGAAAGTTGCGGTGGTCCTTGATGCAGAACCCCCGGATTTCTTCCGCGCACTTCTGAATATCAGAAATGGGATCAACATTGAGGTAATCCATGACATTCCCTGCGTCATAGTTCACCTTGACTCCTTCGTCGGCAACTTCGCGGACGATCTCGGCACAAGCCGCACCCGTGCCCGTGTTGCCGCCGTGTTGCTTGATCACGATCATCACACCCTGATCTCGCGCGATCGGCCCCAGCCTTTTGAACCGTTCTATCCAGAGCCTTCGGTCGCTGCCCTCAGTATGACCGAACGTGAGCACATGGGGCATGCCGGCAGCAGACGCCTGGCGAACCCGGCTGGTCAGGATTTCCATGGCATCCCTGGCTTCCGGATAGACGCCGGAGAACATCATCAGGGGCGCCAGTCCCAGATCGCGACACCGGTTTGCCAGTTCCCTGGCACTGGCGGGAGGAGCATCGGGTGCGATTACGTGGACCTCCTTCCCGTCCTTCTCCCGGTGAGTGGTGCCCCAGGCGACGTAACTGTACCCGGCCGATTTGATGCCTGTCAGTGCGCGCTCCAACGGAAACTGGGAGTAGGGCAGTGTCATGCAGGCAATCTGAAACTGCGTGGGTTTCTTCTTTTCAACGGGAGCGTTTCCCGCACGGGCGGACAGGCTATGCCAAGCCATCACCGGCAAGCTCGCCGCCCCGGCCTTCAGGATGGCACGGCGATGAAGAAGGGTCGAATTCGTTCTTCCACAGGTAGACATGACGCACCTCCGTTGGAGCTTCGTTCCTGGAGCGGCATCTCCAAGTCAGATGAACTGCGTGATGCCGGGCATAGCGATGGACGGCGTCGGGACCGATCCCCACTCCAGATTCTCGGGTGTCAGATCCTCCCTGGAATTAATCGCCTGGTCCCAGGTAATCGATTGCCCGGTGTAAGTCGCCATCCGGCCCATGATGGCGAGCATGGAGCTCTTGGCCATGTACTCGCCGTTGTTGACCGGCTTGCCGCTGCGGATGCTGGCGAACAACTCGTCATGCTCAGTCTGGTAGACGTTGTTATCCGGGCCGGAATACTTCCAGGACGCTCCGGCTGTTATGGTCAGATCCTCTTCCGAGAGATGAGCATGACCTTTGGCGCCCAGAACGTCGCAACTCATGTCGCTGTGGCATCCGGGCTGCTGCCGGCAGTTGCTGAACAGCCTGGTACCGTTGGCATATTCATAAACGACGGAGTGGTGGTCATAGATGTTACCGTATTCGGGTCCGACACGGACCTGCCGGCCACCCATGCCGACCGCGCGAACGGGATATTCGCCCTTCATTAGCCAGGAGCAGATGTCCAGGAAGTGAACGTGCTGTTCTACGTTGAAATCGCCGGACAGCCAGGTGAAGTAGTACCAGTTGCGCATTTGCCATTCCATGTCGGTCCACTTCGGCTGCCTGGGCTTGACCCAGATGGATCCCCGATAGTCGTTGGCCATCAGCGCCCGGATTTCGCCCAGGGCCCCGTCATGGATTCGCTGGATGCTTTCCTGAAAGCCACGGGAGTAACGAAGGCAAAGACCCGAAACAATCGAGAGCCTCTTCTTGCGCGCTTCCTCACAGGTAGCCAGAACCGATCGGATGCCGGGGGCGTCGACTGCCACGGGCTTTTCTGCGAAAACATGCTTCCCTGCCTCGACGGCAGCTTTCAGGTGTCCTGGCCTGAACTGCGGAGGTTCTGCAAGCAGGACCACGTCGACCCCGCTCTCGATTACCTGCCGGTACGCATCGAATCCGACGAAACAACGGTCTTCCCGGACGTCGACTTTCGCGTTGACGGTCTTGTCTTCCCTGAGCTTGGCCAGGCTGGACTGCAGACGATCTGCAAAGGCGTCGCCCATGGCCACGAGCCTCACGTTCTGATCCGCGTTGAGAGCCTCGGCTGCGGCGCCCGTGCCTCGATCGCCGCAACCGATCAGACCGACGCGCAACAGGTCGCTTCCGGCCGCGTGAGCGCTTCGAGATAGAAATGGATTCAGCGAAGAGGCTCCAGCCAGGATCGTCGCAGACGATGTCTGGAGGAAACGGCGACGTGATGAGGGGTGAGAACTTGAGGTACTGGCAATTCGGATCATGGCGGTTCTCCTTTGTTTTCTACAACGGGTGTAGTTCGAACTTACGGAAGAGGACTTCGAAGCCCTCGGATTCGAGTAGAATCTTGCCGGCCTTGGGAAAGATGTTGTAGCACTCGTTGACGACGGCATTGTTGACCACGGCGGTGATGTGATCTCCGCGGCAGACACATTCCACCCGAGTCCATTCTCCCAGCGGGCTTTCCACGTCCTGCCTGCCGCGCGTGTCAATCAATTCCTTGAACTCGGGGTCGTGCAACGACCACCAGAATTGTCTGTCCGTATAGACGGTTGGCTTGCCCCCCTTTTTCCAGCGTGTATTGCCATCGGGCCCCAGAATCGTGTCGCTGGTGATCGTGACCGGGACCTCGGAGCCATCCGGTTTCCTGCCGCGGATGACTATGAAATCGCCGACGCAGCCTTGAGCCACCTGGCATTCGATCGACGACATCCAGGGGCTGGGGTTGCCGTCCGGGCCGATGGCATGCAGCAGAATCCCGGAGTTCCTGACTGTCTCGCTGCCGTAGGTATTCGGTCCCCATTTGTACTCGACGATCAGGCGGTAATCTCTGTACTCCTCCCTCGTCCCAAGATAGCCATCCTTTTCACCCGAGATTCGCAGGCAGCCGTCACGAACCGAAAAAACGCTGAGCGGATCTTCATACAGGGTGTCTTTGAGCCAGCCGTAGAGGCCGGTCAGATCCTTCCCATTAAAGAGCCGGATAATGCTGCCCTTGGGGCTGATCGGTTCCTTCTTCGTTGTGGCCGTCTGAGCAGCTCCGCTTAACACGCCATCATTGAGACAAAGCGAGCCTGCGGCAAAAGCTGAAGTCTTTAGAAACGTACGCCGCGAGCTCGGCGGCACTCTGGAGGGTTCGATCGGAGGGGTCATCGGCGCCTTCCATTGCGGCATCGTTGAAATTACCGCCGCACGCTTTTGGTTGATTGCGGCCTTCTACCATTCCAAGCCGGGAGCGATCGACCGGCGCATTCACTGCACACGCCGTGCAACGACGATCGGCGGCCATTCTAGTTCAACCACGCCGGCAGAAACCAGCAGATCATGGAAGGAGTGGGCGCGGTGCTCCAACGCGCCGCTGTCCGCGCCGGCGGCGCGTCACCTCTCCGGGCGATCTTTGTGTATTATGGGTGCCGGTGCTTCGGGCTCTGAGCAACGTTGAAGGAGAAAGAGGGGGTATGAAATCATGGCACTCCGCCTCCCGGAGATTGGAGAGGTGCTGCGACGCTGGTTTGACAGCGAGTGTTGAGAGGTGCGTTGTGCATTCGTCTCAGCGGGCATTGATCCTGCCTCTGCCGCGATTGTATGCCGTCGTGCTGGCATTCACCGCAGCCCTGGCCTTGCCGATGCAGACGTCGGCCCAGGTATACGGGCCGAAGCTGGTCAGTAGTCGAACGCCTGATCTCCATGATCTGGAAAGCTACGTCAAGAGCATCGTGAAACCTGGGATGACGCAGAAAGAGCGGGCGATGGCGCTGTGGCGCGCGACCTGTAGGCAGATGTACCACTGGAACAACCCGGTGGAATACCCGCTGATCAAACCCGGGCAGTTCCTCGATGTGACCGATCCCATCCGCCTGATGAACGTCTACGGATACACGCTGTGCTTCTGTTCGGCTGCCGGCATGGAGGCGGTGTGGCGGCAGGCCGGCCTGGAGGGGCGGGAATTCGGACTTCCCGGTCACGTGGCCAGCGAGGCCTGGTTCGACGGCGCATACCACTACCTCGACATGGAATTCAAAGGTTACCTCACACGCTCCGACGGCCTGATCGCGTCGGCACGGGAGTGCGGTCTCAGCCCTGCAGAAGTAGTCCTTTCATCCAGGATTCCCCCGGATTTCTTTCCGCTCACCCGCTATCCGTTCCGGAGTTACCTGTCGAAAATGGTGTTTGCCGGCCTCCTGGACGGCGGCCCGTCGTGGTACGCCAGCCATCGCGCCCAATCGGGCCACGTCATGCATGTCAGCCTTCGCCCGGGAGAATGCTATTACCGCGCGTGGGACAACGTCGGCAGGTTCGTAAACGATTACCGGCGTTGGGTGGAGCCGGGTGAGTTCGGCACGACCGACTGCCGCTACGGGCCGCACGATCTGGATGGACCGCTCAGCTTCGGTAACGGCGTCATCATCTACGAACCGGATCTCACGAAAGCAACAGACGAATTTGAGCGCGGCGTATTCAGCAGCCGGGGTTTGGTCAAAACCGATCGCGGTCTTCGCGTTGCGAGCGGCGATCTCAAAGGCGAGTGCGTTTTCCACGTGCAGGTTCCCTATGTCATATGCGGCCGTGCCGCCCGGCTGGACGACCCTGAAAGTGCGGTCGACGCGGCGCTTGTTTCACTCCAGGGAAGCGGGCAGATCGAAACGCAGGTTTCCGTCGACAACGGCCGGTCATGGCTTCCGGCGGCCGGCGCTCCCGGTAGAACCGACCTGACCCGCTTCGTGGAACGCCGCTACGGGTACCAGGTCAGGTTTCGTCTCAAGTCCGGCGCCGAAATTACCGGCTTGCGCATCGACACGTACTTCCAGCTCGCCCAGACTTCCCTGCCGGCTCTGGCCGGTGGCACGAACACCGTGACGTTCGACCTGGACGACGCAGGAGAAATGATCGAATGGACGGTACCCACGTGGGAAAACGAACAGGCCTTCACTTCATCCGCGTGGAAGCTGGACAACCTCAAATGGACCGGCGAGTGGACTACGGCCGTCCAGCCGGCTGACCGCTCCAGGGAGGGATCCGCTATCTTCGAAATAAAGGCCCCGCCCGGGAAGGTGCTCACGCGCGTTTCTGCCGACGTGGGCGGCTCGATGAACAACACGGGCATACAGGTGCCGGAGGATCGTATCGACGTTTTCGGCTCGGCCGGAAGCCCGAGGGACTTCCGGCTTCTCGGCAGCGTACAAGCTCCTCCTTATGGGGAACACTGGACCCGCCGCCTGCCTGTGACGATGAGTTTCGAAGACAGTCAGCTCGTGCGGCGCGCCTATCTCAAGGTTCGCATGTTCAGCAAAGTACGCGCGGCGCTGTCGGACATGCGCATCCGCTATTTTGTGAAAGACGAGAATCCCCGCCCCGCCCAGACAGACCAGCTGGTGATCACGCACGGCTGGCTTGAAGGCGGCAGGGTCCATAGCTTCGAGAAGCGCGGGCCGAAACGGGGTGATACCTACATCGTGACTACGGGTGAAAAGTTCGAGCGCCCCACCTTTGTCTGCATGGAACTCCCCGGTCGCAAGTCGGGCATTCGGGCCGGCACCGATCCGCTTGGCTTGAACGATTACCGGCCACGGCCGGAGGACGAGTTCCCTCCGGAAGCCAGGGGGTACCTAGCGAATGTTCCGATCCTGCGCCGGCTCGATGCCGAAGGATTGGACAGGGCCGATGCTATGGTCGCAATCCTCCTCGAAGGGACTAACAAGACCCTGTCTGCGGAGGTTCGAAAGATACTGGGGTACCGCCCCGACGAGAGGCTCCGCAGCTACATGGCCCGTCTGACAGGGACTGAATCGGACGACGGCAGGATTCGCCGGGGTCTTGCGCTCCTCGATGAAAATCGTGCCTCCGGCCGCGATGCTTTCCTCAGGCAGTACATCCCGTCTCTCAAGGGAGACCGTTATGGAGTGCAGTACGTACGCCGAATCGGATGGACGGGATCGCATGGGGACACGGACGCGTTGCGCGACTGCTTCGACCGGTCATCGGATGCCGGTCTGAAACTGGCCATCGCAGAGGCATCCATGCTCCTGGGGGACAAGTCGCTCGCCCGCGAGGCGGCTGCCCTCGCGTCGGAAGCAGACGCGGATGCGCAGATACCGGTCGACGTGCTGCTGCTGTGCATTCCTGACCTTGCGCCCCGGGCTCGTGATCGTCTGGCCAGCCGCATGGCGGACCCGGGCGACCATGTCCGATGGGCTGTCGTACGCGATATGAACTATCTGCCGGCTCCACCGAAGACAGCCGAGGCCATGGAATTGTTGAAGACGGCTCTGCGCGATCGGTCCGCGCAGATCCGGCTGGAAGCCATCGGTGTGCTGGGCCGCCGCGGTGACGGCCAGGAGCTCATGCGGAAGGCATTGAAAACTGAGACTGTCCCCTCCGTGAGGGATGCGCTCACGGACACGTTGGATCGACAATCGCCATGATCGGCAGCAGGTCATTCGTCAGAGTCGCATCAGGGGATTTCCATCACCTGATTTCGCAGGGTGTGGCCATGGAACTTGCAGGCAGGTCGACTATCGTCTGGCTGCTGCGGATTCTCGCGCTTCAACTGCTCGTGGCCTGCCGTCTCTTTGGGGATGTGATCTACCTGAAGAACGGGAACATCCTCGTGGTCACTAAGGCATGGGAAGAAGGAGAAGAGGTCAAGTATCAGACCAGCAAAGGAATTCAGAGCATACCCAAATCGAGCGTGGAGCAGATTCGACAGGAAAAGCCGATCGCCCCCCCCGTCGGGAGAACGTGGAGCCGGGTCACCCCGGATGACGAGGGGGATCAGGCAGACCACGGTCCCTCGCCGTCTGCTCGGGCTGTTCCCGATTCGCCCGCTGGCACAGCCATCTCCAAAGAAGCACTGACGCAACTGAGGAACAATCTGAAAGCCGATCCTTCAGACGCGACGGCCAGAGGGGAACTGGTGTATGCACTGAACTCGGTCGCCGCGCTGCAGGTCGCGCGAGGCGACCTGGCCGGGGCGCAGAGCAGCCTGGAAGAAGCCGTGGGCCTCGACAAGGGCAATCCGACCCTCCTGTCGAACCTTGCGACGATTCATCTCAGGCTGGGCAATTACGAGAGAGCAGAGGGACTGCTGCTGACCTGCATGGCAATTGATCGGAAGGCCCAATGGACCTACTTTCTCCTCGGCGAGACCTACTACAGGCAGGAGAAGATCTCCCAGGCCATCAGCCAATGGGATGAGGGATTGCAGTTGGGCCCCAACGAAGCGATCGCGAAACGTCTGGAAAAGGCGCGGCGCGAATCGGGCGTCCACAACGAACTTGGTGCGCTGAAAAGCACCCATTTCATCCTGCGATACGACAAGAAGGCGTCTGATTATCAGCTCGGAGAACAGATCCTTGCCGCATTAGAGGGTTTGTACCGGCGGCTGAGCAATGAGCTGACACCGCAGGCTCCGGAGACCGTGGCGGTCATCCTCTATCCGGATCAGGCCTACTTCGACATCACCCGTGCCCCGGGATGGACAGGCGGGGTATTTGACGGCAAGATCCGGATTCCGGTCAAAGGGCTGTATGGCATCACACCTGAATTGAAGGCAGCTCTCGCTCATGAACTGACGCATTGCATTATGGATGCCCTGCCCGGCCGAGGGAGTCCCACCTGGTTCCTCGAAGGGGTTGCCCAGATTCAAGCGGGCGGGTCCGGTGCAAGGGACAGGAAGGCGCTGACAGAGCTGCAGCGGGCGAATCGCTTGATCCCGCTCAAGGACCTGAAAGGTTCGTGGATGGACCTCCCGACCGAAACGGTCGACCTGGCATATGCCGAAGCCCTGTCCGGGGTGGAATACCTGACAGCCAGGTATGGCCGCTCAACGATTCGGAATCTGCTCGACCTGATGGCACAGAACTACAATTTCGAAAACGCCTTCAACACGGTACTGCAGCGGAGCGTCTCCGAATTCGAAACAGCGTGGCAGCGCGATCTCGCTCAGTAGAGGACAAGCGGACTGCGGTACAGGGACTGACGACGTCGGATCTGCCGGATGTCAAGGCAGCTGACAGCCTGCAGGCCGGTCGGGCAACGGCAGCGTTATCTGGAGACGCTCAGCAGTTCAACCTCGAAACAGAGCGTCGCGTTGGGCGGGATGTCCGGAGGAGCACCCTGTGCGCCATATCCTTTCTCAGGCGGGATGATCAGTTCGCGCACACCGCCGACTTTCATTCCGGCGATCCCCTCATCCCAACCCTCGATCACCTCGCCGGCGCCCAGCTTGAAGGTGAACGGACTTCCGCTGCGCGAACTGTCGAACTGCTTCTGGCGTTGACCGTTCACCCAGAGCCATCCGGTGTAGTGCACGGTAACGGACGCACCACTTGCGGCGACATCGCCGGTGCCGGGCTTCCGATCGATGGACTTCAATTCCGTCTTCGACGTCGAGCATGCTGCCAGGAACGCCAGAATTCCGAAGAGAACGAGCTTCCGAACCATCTGTTTCCCTCCCTCGATTGCACTATCTGCCAGCCCCCGGCAGACAGGACTTCCGCATCTTTGCCGCCACCGTGAAATGCGGATCGACGATGTTGGCGATATCGTACTCGAGCATGTGCCCCATCAGCAGGGATGATCCGCGCTCGTCACATCCGTAGTCGGTCATCATCCAGCGCTGCATCTCGGTCGTGGCGTGCTGGAGCGCCTGCAGCAGAGGGCTCGCACTCCCTAACACGACGTTGTACTCGTCGTTCTCGAGACGCGGCCACCGGATCTTCTTCTGCTTGATCAGGTCGACTGTGAATTCGACATCCATGGAAGTCTCGAGCGCGTTGCCGACGACCTCGCCGTCTCCCTGGCGCCCGTGTCCGTCACCAAGAAACAGGAGAGCCCCGGGCTCGTAGACCGGCAGCATGAGCTTCACCCCGGGTACCATTCCGTTGTAGTCCATGTTGCCGCCAAACCGGTCGGGAGTGCTGGTGGAAATCGCCTGGTTATTTTCCGGAGCTGTCGCCACGCAGCCCAACATCGGCTTCAGAGGCACCTCAATCCTCCCGGGCCGGATGTCCTCGGAATCGATCCAGGCCGTGCCTCTCTGTCTGTCAATGTTCCATGTTGCGTCCGCCTGCTCTTTGAGCCCTTCGTGGCGCAGAAACGCGGGATCAACAGCATAGGGCGCAAGCAGCGTGCTCGACCATGCCGTGGCACGGTTCGGCTCGATCCTCTCGATGCGGACGACCAGGACATCCCCCGGCTCTGCGCCTTCCACAAAGAAGGGCCCGGTTTGCGGATTGGGCGCCTCGGCGACCTTTCGGTTTTCCCAGTCGAATCCGTGGGCATCGATTGTGCGCGTGATCACCCGATCACCGGGCTGGATCCGCAGCACCGGAGAGTGACCGGCGGAAAAGGTGTTGTGAAAGCGGGTGGGAGCGAGAATCCATTCTCTCATGGTGGAGCTCCTGCTGAGTACCCGATCAAGCAGAGCGGTTGCTTTTTCCCCAAGCGGGCACGAAGGTCGCGCGCTGCCAACCGCGTCGCCGCCGCGAGGTTTTCCCAGCGGAAAATCCCGAGGCCGGAAGGCGCCGAGCGTGACGACTACGCCAACAAGCGCGTACGCCAGGAACAGCCCGGCGTGTTTCACGACGCGCATGTACGTCCATCCGTGTCAGGTTTGAAACCGGCGCGCGATCAATACCGGGACCAGTTCGGTCATCTCACGACGAGCGTGGCACGCTGAATCTCGTTGAAACCCGTTCTGGGGAGCGTCCTGGGCATGGGCTGCGCAATGCCGTTTTCGTCAATCGTGCGGCAGCACAGCTCGTAAGTGCCGGGGCCAAGGCCGGCGACTGACACCGCCCAGTGCACAATCGCGTAACGCAGGGGCCATTGGCTCTGCTTGCCGGTCGCCGGGTCGGTCTGCGCCGTGACGGGCAGCTTCCCATCCGGAAGCCCTCCTCCCCAATCCCTTGGGGGCGGCAGGATAGTGCAGTCCTTCCAGTCCGCCTTGGCGAAATACGGGTCATCGGCGGGCCAGGGCACCTGTTGAGAATGCACGCAGTACTGGACCTTGCCGAGGCCCGAAACACCTACCTGCGCCATGCCCTTCAAGACAAACGGATTCCCGGGGGGAGTCTCCTTCGGGGCGTCAATGAACCTGGCCCTCGTCTTGAGCAGATTTTCCGGGTCATTGTTCAAATCCGCGTCCGAATCGTTTGCCTTGAATTCGTTCGTGAGGACGACACGCTGAACCCACTTGATGCACTTGCTGCCGTAAGCACCCGGAACGATCATCCGAACGGGTCCGCCCTGAGAGGCGGGAATAGCCTGTCCGTTCCGCTTGTATGCGAGAATGACCGGCGACTGCCCCGGCGGGGTTTCCAGGATCTGGCCCAGCGGCAGCGAACTCTGGAACGGGAGCACGTCCGTGGGGTGATAGCTTTGATAGTAGACCCGTCGGACGTTGCTCCTGGGCCGGGTCAACCAGATGACTTCGCGGAGCGGGACTCCCTCCCACAGGCTCATGTGAAAAGGGTCGGGGCCGTTCGTGCAGGAGCAGACCTGCATGAAACGGATGGCGTGCTTCTCTGCCAACTTCATCAGGCCCTCCCAGTCCAGCGCGTTCCCGAGCGCACGCGAGCGGGGCTGTTCCACAACGCAGTTGCTTGCAGGATCGGGGACGACATCAAGGGACCAGGTCTCCGGGATCAGTCCGGCTTGACGAAGCTCCTCCGGCGAGAGCTTCGCTACGCCCGCCTTTCCTTTGTCCAGAACGGCACCAACGCGGTCGGGCGAAGTCAGGTACTCCACCCCGGCGACGGCTTCCTCGAGTTGGGGGTCGATCCCGGCATTGCCGGCGGCTGGCGCGGAGAGGTTGCAGGCCGTCAGCGCGGCGCCTCCAAGTTCGATGAAATGACGCCGCGTTACCCGGATGCGTTCACCGATCAAATCAGAGTCCGTCATACACTTCTCCTGAATACGTGCCTGTTACCGGCTTATACTAAGACCATACGATAGTCCGTTGCAACCGCAGCACCCACCCTTCGGGCTGTCGACAGGGGGCTTCCCGGAACGATCCGGATGCCGCATCCTCGAGACTGCCGGAACCTGTATGTAACAGCACAGGGCCGGGAGCCGCACGTGTGCAGGTCCCGGGCCGGGATCTGCGGCTTGCGCTGCCACGCTGTCAGCTGAAGAGCGCGTGCACGGCCAGAACGATTGCAATGCCGACGATGGACGTGACAACCTTCATCGCCGTCCAGGAACGCAGCGTTTGCGGCACCGTCATCCCGAGGGACTCATTCACCAGCCAGAATCCTGCATCGTTAACATGGGAGAGAATGGTGCCTCCGCAACAGAGGGCCAACACCAGTATCTCCGGGGAGTAGCCCGGGATGTTCTTGACGACGGGCGCGACGATCCCTGCGGCAGTTATGATGGCGACAGTGGCGGAACCCTGGGCTATGCGCATCGCGGCGGCGGTAACATAAGCAAGTATGAGCGGCGAGACGCTGGAGGACGCCAGCAGGCTGCCTGCGTAGGGTCCCACCCCCGAATCGACGATCACCTGCTTGAATGCCCCTCCTCCCCCGATGATGGCGAGCAGAGTACCTACGGGGGCAAGCGAATCTGTTGCCATTCGATACACTGCGTTACGATCGAGGCCGCGGCGGAAGCCGAATATGCAAATGGCGATCAGAGTTGTGACAGCCAGAGCTACGAAGGGATGGCCCAGGAAACCGAAGATCGTGCTCGAACGGCTTCCAGCCGCTTCTGATACAGAGGCAGCGAAGATGAGCAGGACCGGCAGGGTAACCAGGAGCACGACCACGGCGACACTTGGTGCGGCCGGGCCAGGCTCCGCACGGTCGCCTGCAGACGCGTGTGCGGGAACAGGAATGAAGAGGCGCTTCGCTATCCACAGCGCGTAGAAGATGCCGCCGGAAATCGCCATCGGGATCGAAAGCGCGATGCCGAAAAGAATCACGCGACCCAGGTTCGCCCCGAGGAGCTGGGCCGCGGCCGCCGGAGCGGGATGAGGGGGCACCATGGCATGCGTTACCGTCAGGGCCGCGGCCATCGGCAGTCCGAAGTAAAGCAGTGATTTCCCGGACTCCCTGGCGAGGCTCCAGGCGACCGGGACGAGGATGATGAATCCAACCTCGAAAAATATCGGGAGGCCGATCAGGAATGCAGATCCCAGGACCGCCCAGGCGGCCCGTTCACGCCCCGAGTGCCGCAGCATCCATTCCGCCAGGACCCTGCCGCCGCCCGAATGCTCCAGGAACTTGCCGATGATGGCGCCAAGAGCGATCACAACGGCGATGAATCCCAGCGCCTCGCCAAAACCCGACTGGATCGACTTCAACACCTTTGCCGGCTGCATGCCGCAAGCCAATCCCAGGACCATGCTTGTCAACAACAGGGCGAGGAAAGCGTGAAGCCGCAGGTAGAGTATCAGGAACAAAAGCAGGGCGATCGCACCAAGAGTCAGGAGGACGAGGATATTGCCGCCAGCCATGTCGTTGCCTCTGCTTCGACTCAGGTCTCAGCATCAATTGCCGTGATGAGAGCTTTGATGTACCCGAACGACCACGCGAAAGCCTGTTGCCCGCCGACGTCCCCCGGGATCCCGGGCACGTGGTCCGGCATCACCATTCCATCATAGCCCACTTCCTTGTAGACCCTGAGGGCCCGAAGCATATCCACATCCCCGTCATCGATGAAGGTCTCCTGAAAGTTGAGAAACCCGCCGCGAATGTTTCGGAAATGAACGTTGAAGATCTTTCCCAGTCCTCCAAAGTAACGGATGACATCATAGATTTCCCTGCCGGGATCCCTCAGCATCTCCGAAACGGTTCCCTGGCAGAAGTTCAACCCATGATAGGGGCTTGGTGAAATCCGGATAAACCGCTTGAGCCCTTCCACGTTCCCCAGAACGGTATGCACGCCGCGATACCCCCGGTCCGGCGGCATACCCGGGTCATGCGGATGGCAGGCCATCCGGACCTTGTATTCCTCGGCCACCGGGATAACCCGCGTGAGGAAGTAGGTGATCCGTTCCCAGTACTCGTCGTCCCCCACCCGTCCGGCTTCTGTCAGCGCAGGCACCTGGGAGGCCCTGGCATAGTCAAATGCGCTGTAAGTTGCACCGCCGCGTCCCTCTGCAGATTCGGTGCGAACCACTCCCAGGATGCTCATGTTGTATTTCAGCGTGAAGACGCCCGCCCGGGCCGCATTGCGGATCATCTGACAGAGGTTGTCGATCTCGCGATCCCTCTCAGGGCTCTTGCCCAACAGGATGTTCGGGTTTTCGGCACGAGTGATGTAGCTGGAGCTCAGAGGCAGCGGCAGCATGTCGAGTTGTATACCGAAAGATCCGACGCGCTCCTTCAGCCTGGTCAGGCCCTCCACGGACCAACGGTCATCGAGCGCCGGCGAGGGAAGGGGGCCGCAGATGTTTATTACCCCCATCGCAGCAAGAGAGCGAAGGATCTCGTCAGAAGCTCCGTGCTGGGTGCCGACCCTCATCAGCGCTCTACGCCTGGTGACCTTGTTTGCAGCCTGCGCTGCCGTAGAGCCTGCTGGAGGTCCCGGGATACGATTCGCCGGGGCGGAACCCGCTCGGACGCTGATCCCGGATGCAAAGGCAGCGCCACCCAGACATGCAGAACGCGAGAACTCTCTGCGATTCATTGAACTCCTCCTCGGCTGGGTACCGGGACAATGTGCCATGCATCATGCGGGAGATGCGAGCGATTTCCTTCCTCCGGCGCGTTTTGAGCAAGACTGCGGTCGAGAAGATGTGCTCGCCCCGCGGATCGAGGTCGACAGGAACGTCTCCTGGAGCCTCGGATACGAGGATGCTGTTGATCATGCCCCGGGGGATCGACCAGCGCACCGATCATTTCAGCATGCCCGAATGAGCAGCGTTCAACCCGGCCAATCCTTCTTCTTGGAGGCCTCCGGACCAACCTGGATGGATGCCGGGTGTCACAAGACTTGTGCAGAGACACGATTGAGCGGGGCACCGGATTTCGTCGGCCAAGCCGGGAATGATGCGCCTGAATCATGGCGCGATTTGCATCGGCAAAATCCATTCTCGGCTTACTTCTTCTGAAACAGTTGGCCACTCTTCCACATTTGCAGCAATTCGCCGACATTTTCTCCGGGAATTTCGAGGTGCCAGACTTTCCAGTCGCGATCCTGAATTCCGTCTCCTTCGATTACCACCTTATCAATATGGTATTTGAAGTAGTGCTGCCGTGAAGCAAACTCAATGCTATCTGGAGTCAGCGTGAGTTCCCCGGAGCAACCGCCCAGGAGATGCTTGTGTCTGGCGGCATAGATGCGCGCCGACGCGGGCCGGACTTCTTTGGAGGGGCCGGCGGTTGTCGGTTCGACAGCCGGCTTTGGGGGATGAAGTTCCATCTGGTACACCGGCTCAATCGGTTGCGGCACCGGAGCAGCGGGTGGTGTGCCCGAAGGGGGTATCGCGTTCCCCGCCTCTACGGACGGCGGGGTATTGACCCGGGCGGCGGGGGAGCGCCGAGGCTTTCGGCGGGGCACGACAAGGATGGTTTCATCTTCAGATGAAGGTTGGATGGCCACGGATGCGCTCCGTTGCACTACGCCATCCACAAGGAATTCGACGGTGTAGTTCCCGGCTGGCAAGTCCTTGTCCGGGTGCAAAAGCAGCACGTCAGCAGCACGTTCGAAACTGTGTACTGCCGACTCATATATCCGGTCCCCGGTCTTCCATCGTATCTGGTAGGTGGTCTTTTGCGGTACAGCCTGACCGTACGCCAGAAAAACCATGACAATGGACTGTGAGACCTGGTCCCTGGTGAAAGAATCCGACACGCCTTGCGGTACCCCTTGTGAGTCTACTCCCGTGCAGACCAGGAGGGGGCTCGTCTGCACGACAGGCTTCGGATGGACGATCGAAGCGAGATCGAGCATCGACCAGAGTTGGCGCAGAGGTGGCCGAAGGAGACTCCAGAGGATGACTGCCAGGATCACCGATCCGACAGCGAAGGCTGCGGGCTTCAGAAAGGCACGGCGCCAGATACGGGGCGCGATGTCGGACCAAAAATTGGTGATGCTCCTCAGGTAGCGCATGTGCGATCGGCAAGAATCATGGCCGCCAGGCTATTATATTGCAGTTGCCTCCTCCTCGACAGGACAGATTCCCAACTGGAAACGATTTCGCATGCGCAATTCACAGCTTAGGTCTGCGCGACTGAAACTCTCGAGCAAATACACGCTCCCGGCGCGTCGATAAGTGAACCCCGGAGCCCCGTACAGGCTGATCCGAACCGCGGGATCATAGGCAACCGACGCTCCAGCATGTTACACTTTTACCCAATCTTGTGAGGGTGTACGTGATGCCGAGGATAGTCGCGCTAATCTGTGCAGGCGTTGGCTTGTTCGCCAATCTGTCTGTTGCTGAGGCTCAGCAGATGAGCTGTTCGGAAATGGAGCAGTTTCTCCGTGGGGCTACGATCATCAAGGTCCGGGAGAGTTCCAAGGGCGTGACACACCCGAAACGCGCCACTTTGGAGAGAGGCGGCCTGAAGCACGAAGCCAGCATCCAAACCGTGGATGGGAGGTTGAAGTCCGTGGTCGGGCGTAACATCGCCGAGCTCAATCTCCACGACTTCTGGGGATACAACATCGCCGGCTACGAACTCGCCAAGTTGCTGTCAATCAACATGGTGCCGCCTTATGTCGATCGAAGATTCGAGGGCGCCAGAGGCTCGTTTTCCTGGTGGATACCCGACGTGATGATGGATGAAGCCGATCGATTCCAGCGCAAGGTGGAACCGCCGGACCCTGAACAATGGAACGAGGAGATGTCGGTCATTCGGGTTTTTGACCAGCTGATCTGCAACGCGGACGACAACCTGACGAACTTCTTGATCACGAAGGACTGGCATCTGTGGATGATCGATTTCAGCCGGGCGTTCCGGCCATACAAGACCCTGCGTAAACCTGAGGACCTCATACGCTGCGACCGTAAGCTTCTGGCCAACATGCGGGGGTTGGACCAATCGTCGCTCGAGCAGAAGCTGAAGGGTTACCTGACGCGCTCCGACATCGAAGCTCTCCTCTCCCGGCGCGACCAGATCGTAAAGTTCTTCGACGATCAGATTGCGCAGAAAGGCGAAGAAGCGGTCCTGTTCGATCTGGACCGCGTCGGAGAGCCTTGCGGCAGGGGCCTGTAAGAGTCGCTTCTCTGCCTTTTGCCAGTCGGGCGGTCCAGCTCAAGTAAGTGCGGCTTCTTGAGACGCTCAAAAACCAAGAATGGAAGATCGATCGGAACAGCCGGTTTATTTGGACTATAACGCAACGACTCCGCATGCGCCGGAAGTGGTAGCAGCCATGCGACCGTTCCTGGAGCAGCACTTCGGGAATCCTTCCAGCGCGCATCGCTACGGAGGAGTCACGCGCGCTGCGATTACTCAGGCGAGGTCGCAGGTCGCCGGTCTGCTCAAAGCCAGCCCGGACGAAATCGTGTTCACCAGCGGCGGGACGGAGTCGAACAATTACGCCATCCGCGGAGTTGCCTTGGCGCGCGTGGAGCGCGGCCGCCACATCATCACCAGCCAAATCGAGCATCCTGCCGTGACAGAGGTATGTCGCCAGCTCGAAGCGGAGGGCTTCGAAGTCACCTGGCTCCCTGTGGGTGGAGACGCGCGTGTACGTGTCGGCGATGTGGAAGCAGCGATCCGTCCGGACACTGTGCTCATTACCCTGATGCACGCGAACAACGAGGTCGGCACCATCCAACCGATCCGGGCAGTGGCGGATGTGGCGCGCCGTCGCGGAATTCTCTTTCACACTGACGCCGCGCAGTCCGTGGGGAAGATCTCCACCGACGTGAACGATCTTGGCGTAGATCTTCTGAGCATTGCCGGGCACAAGGTCTATGCGCCCAAGGGGATCGGTGCTCTCTATATCCGCAACGGGATCGTGCTTCATCCGCTGATGCTTGGGGCAGGCCAGGAGGGAGGACGCAGACCCGGAACCGAGAACGTCCTTGAAATGGTCGGACTCGGGGAGGCCTGCGAGGTGGCACGGCGCGATTTCGCGCAGAACGCGGCGCGCATGCGTGCGACCCGGGATGAACTGGAGCAAAGACTCAAGGAGTCCGTCCCCGATATCCGGGTAAACGGGCACCTGGAACAGCGCCTCCCCAACACTTTGAGCCTCAGCATTCGCGGCATCAACGCCAATGAACTTCTCGGCGAAATCGAGCCCCATGTTGCGGCGTCGGCGGGAGCCGCCTGCCATTCCGGCGAAGTTCGGATATCGCATGTCCTTCGTGCGATGGCGATCCCGGAAGAGTGGGCGCGTGGGACGATGAGGCTTTCCACAGGGCGGAGCACAACCGGCGAGGAAGTGCGTAAAGCGGCGACTGTGATTGCGGCCGCTGTCCGCAAGCTTCGTGCGGGATAGGGGTAGGACCGGTATTGTGTGTCGTCAAAACTCCGTGAGGCAGCAAATTCAAGCAGTTAAGGCGGAGGCCGGGACGTATCCCCATGCTATAAATCCGGGTCTATGATTCCGTTTTCCGTTGGCTTTCTCAGCTTCCTCAACACCTTTTTCCGTTCCCGTTACAGCCTCGGCCTGGAGATCCTTGCCCTCCGTCAGCAACTGAGCGTACTCAAGCGAAAACATCCTCGCCCTCGGCTGCGAATCCAGGATCGGATATTCTGGATTCTTCTCCGCCGTTATTGGCCCGCATGGAGCAATGCCTTGGTTATTGTTAAACCAGAGACCGTTGTCGCCTGGCATCGAGCTGGCTTTCGTTTGTTCTGGCGCCTTCGATCACGCACAAAGACTCGTGGCAGGCCCAAGATCGATGCTGAAATTCGGGCCCTCATCAGGCGGATGGTAGAGGAGAATGCAGGCTGGGGCGCTCCGCGAGTTCACGGGGAGCTTTTGAAGCTCGGGTTCGAGGTCTCCGAACGCACTGTTTCTCGCTATCTCCGGCGCCTGCATCCTCGCGAGCAGGCCCGGAAGCTCTGGGCAGCTTTCCTGCGCAATCACCGCGATGTCATCGTGGCCATGGACCTCTTTACCGTGCCGACGCTTACCTTCCGAGTCTTGTATTGTTTCTTTGTGATCGAACACGGTCGACGCAAGATCCTGCATTTCAATGTTACGGAACACCCGACTGGCCCCTGGATAGTGCAGCAACTGAGGGAGGCTTTTCCGGAGTCTTGTGCTTACCGCTACATGATTCTGGATCGTGACGGCAAGTTCAGCGAGGAGGTAACGGATCTGCTGACAGCGAGCGGCATGAAACCGAGACGCATAAGCCCTGCATGTCCATGGCAGAATGGAGTGTCGGAGCGTTGGATCGGAAGTTGTCGCAGAGAGCTTGCTCGATCACCTGATCGTCATCGATGACATTCATCTGCGCCGTGTGATCCGGGATTACGTTTCCTATTATCACGCGGACCGGATCCATGACTCGCTTGAGAAAGACACGCCGGCGAAGCGGCCTGTTTCTTCCAAGCCGGACCAATCTGCGCGTTTGGTTTCATTCCCGCGCGTCGGCGGCTTGCACCATCGATACGACTGGCGGCAGGCTGCCTGAAGAGTTCTCTTTCCTGATGCAGATCCTTTCGTGCTGACACGCATCAGTGTCTGACGCTGCGGCGGACACCCGAAGCTGCCTCCTTCCCGACAAATGTCCTGTGCTTTTCAGCACTTCAATATCCGGATAATCTATCGATTCCAGATGCAGGAATCCTGCGGCGATAGTTATTTGGCGACGGACAGGGCAAATAGATCACGGATTAAGAACCTGCGCCCGGAAGTTGGTGTCACCTCGCCGCGGCGGCAACGTGGGCGGCTGCTATGTCTCGGGGATGGGATGGTACGGCCCGCGCAGGCAGCGACGTGAGTACGACGCAGATCGTGTGGCTGACGGGGTCCGCCCAGCAGATCGTCCCGGTCGACCCCGTATGGCCAAACGTCCTTTCCGAGCACCCCGGACTTCCCGCCGACGCTCCGACATTCATCCCCAGTCCACGTGGCGTGAGTCCCGGGCCGTTCTGGTTGCTCACCATCTTTCGAGCCGTCTCCGGCTTGACAACCTTCCCGTTCTCGTACAGGAACTCCGCCAGAAATCGCCCGACGTCCGGGGCAGACGCGTGGGTTCCTCCCCAGGGGGCCCCCAACTTGCGCCAATAGAGGCTATTCCAATCCCAGAGTTTGGCCTTGGGATCACCGCCTCCCGACTCCGGAGCCGCCCGTTCCGTCTGGACAGGAATCATGTCCTCGAGCTGAAACTGACCGAGTCCCTGTGCGGAATGCTGCATCACCAGCGGTTGCAGGACCGCCTGGTCGACGAGCGTCAGAATGTCCAGTCCACTGATCTGCTCAGCCACCCGCGTGGCCAGAAGAATGCCCATGCTCGAGTACTGATACCGGGAGCCCGGCGCGAAGTGCAGCGGCGTCCGGATCGCCTTCTCGGCAAACTCGGACAGCGGCGCGCGTTTGCTCCGCAGAGCGTCGTTCTCGGGCAATTGATCCGGCAGCCCTGAAACGTGCGTCAGCAGATGACGAATCGTTACGTCCTCCCTCCCCTCACCAGTGAATTGGGGTATGAATTTCCGCAGCCGGTCATCCAGGGTGAACGCCCCCCGGTCGAACAGCGTCATCAACGCCGTGATGGAAATCGGTTTGGAGATCGACCCCAGCAGGAACATCGCGTGCTCGTTGGCAGCCTTGCCAAACGAGCGCGTAAACGATTTGTCTCCTTGGGTCACGTGCATTACCGCCGCGGCGACCTCGCCTGATCTGGTGGCCAGAGCCAGCACTTCGGCGGCAGCGTCCAGGTGTTCCTGACGCAGGGCCGTCAACAACGGAGCGCCCCAGGGCGCAGCCACACTACATTCCAGAAAGGCACGTCGTTTCATGAAGCGTAGTCTAACCCGACGCCTCTCCGAATGTTAAGATCACAAGTTGAGAAACTCAGCCGGGCCGCGCAATCCCCGGCGAGCCCGGGCGAGCCTTTTCCTCCCTTTTTCGCCTTCGGGCTCCCCCAGCTTTGTGTAACTCCCGGTCCCGCTCGCCGCGCAAGACAATTCCGGGAGAATCCCAACCCAAACCGGTGCTATTCTGCTCCCGCCGGGAAGAAGCGAACCAACACGCCGGCGCCGTCGATGCGATACTGAGGGCAAAACGATACCGGCGGATTCGGGAAAAGGAGCCCTGAAAATGAAGCCATCATTAGTCTCTCTAAAGCCGGGCGGTTTATCCGCCCTGTGCCTATTATTCGGCGCAGTGATTTTCCTGGCGACGAGCGGTCTCAACGCTGTAGAAAAAACATCGGGGACCTGGCCTCAGGGATATGAATTCAGGACGGACCCGGTCGCGCGGACGGAGATGCTCTCCACCCCGTATTACAGGGTCATCCATGACCTGAACCGGGGAGGTGTCATATCACATATTTCATATACTTACGGGAAATCTGAGAACCTCCTCAAGACCCCTCTCGCCTGCGGAGTCGGTATTGCCGGTGACAAACCCGGCTCCTTTACCGATAGCAGTAACCCAGTGCCGGTGGTGAAGCATGAAAAATCCGGCGATGCGGAGATTCTGACGGTCGAATCCGCCCTCATGGGAGCACAGAATTCGCATTCCGGAATTGTTGTGCGGACCCGGTACGAATATCGCTGGGGATACATAAAAATCCATCGGACATTCACATTCCCTGAAGCGATCGAATTGAGAAGTTTGACCGTCCTCTCATCCGTTCTGGACCCATCCCTTACCGATTATGGATACCGGGAGAATATATTTGAGCAGCAGGGAGCGGATCCGTCATCTTTCGGTGTATGCGAGTGGGGAAAGATGCGCGCCGGTTCCCATTTCGATACTCCCGTCCAGCGGCGGTTCCTTCCCCGGTATGTTGCGTTTCTTAATCCCGGCATTGAGGGAATAGAGTGGTTTGTCTCCTCAGACCTCGCCCAATGGGACTACCAGTTGTCTCAAAAACAGGGAATCGGCTATTTTGGCATTAGCGCTTCCATGAGCCCTCTCGGAGTTGCATTGTCAATCGATCCCCTCAATCTTGCGCGCGGTTCGATCAAGGTGACTGCCGGTTCATCGGTTGCCTTCGATTTTTACATTGGTATGCCGATCCTCGAGGGACATGCCAATAAGCCGTGGCTGCATGATTCCTTCAACCGCAACAGAGGAAACTGGGTGAGCGAGGAGCAAATCTCGAACTGGGCGAAGTCGGGCATTCGCACAGTGCACTGTCATAACGACGGAGATGCATATGACGATGGTCTATTCTGGAAGGACGGCACCTATCCGCCGTATCCGCCGGAAGACATGAACAAATACGACCGCGTCCTTGAACTCTGCCGGAAGTACGGAATCCGGACGGCCACATACTTCTCAAATAAAGAACTGCATCCGGTCACCGACGCTTACAAGGAGCACGGCGAGGAGTGGGGCAGAAAGCCGGATGACACCGGAATGCTGTATCATAACCAGTACCGGAACGAAGAATTCGGCGCTCAGATGTGCCTTAAGTCCGGATGGCTTGAACACCTGAAGTTCACCATTGACCGGGTGCTGACCAATCACAAATTGGATGGCGTTTATTACGACTGGAACGTTGCCCTGTACTGCAATAATCCGCTGCACGTTGGGCAATCCTCAAATGGTATTTCAACTCAGAACGCAGTTGGGGCGCTGGCACTCTCAAGAACCGGCCACTGGGATATTGATGAACTGATACAGTTAATGGAGTGGACACGGAAGCGCGTCGGTCCTGACGGACTGATAATTCTGCATAACACGATGGCGCCCATGTTCGCGACGGAAAACTTCGCCGATTATGTCGTGGGGATGGAATGGGGCTATGGAACGCTGCTGACCGGTATTCCGCCTGTCGGTGACCTGCCGGCAGAATGGAATTTTGCAGGCGCACGATCCCGCGGCGTCATCGGATATGGCACACTTGCCCCTGACGCACCAGAAAGCCTTTCTCGCCTTCAGGCGCTGCAGACGCTCCTTACCGGAGTGGCTCCCTGGCCGGCGAGCCCCGAGGCAATAGAACTCTACAAGTTGCTCCAGCCCATCGGGAATGTAGAAAGCTGTAAATTTGAAGACTGGAGAAGCGGAGCCATTTCTACCGGGGAGAATGATTGTGTGTCGGCGGTCTATTCGCGGCCCGGCGAGGCGTATATCATTGCCGGCAACTTTTCCGACTCGCAAAAGGACATGCGGATCAAGTTGAACTGTGCGAGGCTTCCCTATGCACTGAAGAGAATCAATTCCTCCAGGGTATTTGACGGCATTCGCTGGATGAAGGTTAACGCCGGCGCACAGGGAGCAATCGATGTGACCATACCGGCCCGCGGCGCAGTTCTCCTGCACATTACGGATTGAACGGGGAACCGTTTCAGTACTCTTTTCCCAGTAGGGTCGGAAACTGGCGCGGTGACTTGTAGGAGCAGCCTTGGCTGTGTCCGGGGTTTCCTCCGCTCCGCTAAAATGTCTTACAAATTCCTTTACCAGCCCTGTGTGTCGTCAAAACTCCGTGAGGCAGCAAATTCAAGCAGTTAAGGCGGAGGCCGGGACGTATCCCTATGCTATAAATCCGGGTCTATGATTCCGTTTTCCGTTGGCTTTCTCAGCTTCCTCAACACCTTTTTCCGTTCCCGTTACAGCCTCGGCCTGGAGATCCTTGCCCTCCGTCAGCAACTGAGCGTACTCAAGCGAAAACATCCTCGCCCTCGGCTGCGAATCCAGGATCGGATATTCTGGATTCTTCTCCGCCGTTATTGGCCCGCATGGAGCAATGCCTTGGTTATGGTTAAACCAGAGACCGTTGTCGCCTGGCATCGAGCTGGCTTTCGTTTGTTCTGGCGCCTTCGATCACGCCCAAAGAATCTTGGCAGGCCCAAGATCGATGCTGAAATTCGGGCCCTCATCAGGCGGATGGTAGAGGAGAATGCAGGCTGGGGCGCTCCGCGAGTTCACGCGGAGCTTTTGAAGCTCGGGTTCGAGGTCTCCGAACGCACCGTTTCTCGCTATCTCCGGCGCCTGCATCCTCGCGAGCAGGCCCGGAAGCTCTGGGCAGCTTTCCTGCGCAATCACCGCGATGTCATCGTGGCCATGGACTTCTTCACGGTGCCGACCCTCACCTTCCGAGTCTTGTATTGTTTCTTTGTGATCGAACATGGTCGGCACAGGATCCTTCATATCAATGTCACGGAACACCCGACCGGCCCTTGGATAGTGCAGCAACTGAGGGAGGCATTTCCGGAGTCTTGTGCTTACCGCTACATGATTCTGGATGGTGACGGCAAGTTCAGCGAGGAGGTAACGGATCTGCTGACAGCGAGCGGCATGAAACCGAGACGCATAAGCCCTGCATGTCCATGGCAGAATGGAGTGCCGGAGCGTTGGATCGGAAGTTGTCGCAGAGAGCTTCTCGATCACCTGATCGTTATGGATGACGTTCATCTGCGCCGTGTGATCCGGGATTACGTTTCCTATTATCACGCGGACCGGATCCATGACTCGCTTGAGAAAGACACACCTGCGAAGCGGCCTGTTTCTTCCAAGCCGGACCAATCTGCGCGTTTGGTTTCATTCCCGCGCGTCGGCGGCTTGCACCATCGATACGACTGGCGGCACGCTGCCTGAAGAGTTCTCTTTTTTCGATGCAGATCATTTCGTGCTGACACGCATCAGTGTCTAAGGCAGCGGTGGAAACCCGAACTTGCTTCCATCCCGAGGGGTCCCCGGAACTCCCCAGCCCTTCGATTTCCCGATAATTCTTCGATTTCACGTACACGAATTCGGGGGCGATAGACTTTTGACTACCCACAGTGCATTGATGGGAATCTCCACTCGTGCTCCCGTGTCGCCGGCGCAGGCTATCACAGGAAGTTCATGCGGCGCGGGAGGGACTGGTTGGAAGTAGCCTCTATCAGTTGTCCGTCGCTGCGCTCTCCTGCGGCTCGTACGCGATCCTTATCACTGCCAAACGGCATCCCCTATCGCAAGCTGTCCAGATGGCCTTTTGGCACAAGGTCCGGGACTTGTCGTCGGCTCCAAGCCGGTATTAGACCGCACCCGTATGGCCCCGGCCGTTCAGGCACCTGGCTGGCCAAACATACTTGCGAAAGCCGCATCACGTTCACGATCTGGAAGGGCGGCCATCCCCATCCACTGTGGTGTGTCCGGGCCGGCCAGGTAGCGTGTTTGGGGTGACTCCGCTGTCAATGCGTGGTGGACAGCCTCAACGACATGGCGGTGGTCAGCGGCACCAGAATCAACCTGGGGGACGAGGTCTCGCAGGCTCAGGTACGTCCGCTCATACAAGGCGCGCTCATCTGGACCCAGCGAACCGCGGCACTCGGTCCAGTTGAGAACGCCCTGCGAGCGGATGTCCGTGCGTGTTATCCCGGGCTCAATCACAGACACGTTGATATCCCATGGCTGAAGCTCTGCCCGTAGTGCATCACTAAGGGCCTCGAGCGCAAACTTCGAGGCAGAGTAGAACGAAGAGAATGGGAAGCTGAGCTTGCCATTGACTGAGCTGATGTTGACGATGCGGCCCCGTGCTTGCCGCAGCAGCGGAAGAAAACGCTGGGTAACCGCCACGACCCCCATGACATTGACGCGGAAAAGCGCGTCAACAGCCTCCAGGGGAGTCTGTTCGAATGGTCCGAACAGGAAGACGGCAGCGTTGTTGACCAGGCCCGAGAGTCTACCACCCGCCGTCGCGCGGCGCACCTCCACTTCGGCAGCCGCTATGCCCTCGGCGCTCGTGACGTCGAGGGGGAGCGGCCGTACATCGCCAGAGGCCGCCCGCAGAAGGTCTTCACCATCCGCCGACCGGCGAAGGCCGGCAAAGACCGAGAAGCCCTGCCGGGCAAGCTCGAGGGCCACGCTGCGCCCGAGCCCCCGGGAGGCCCCGGTGACGAGAACAAATCCACGATCAGCCATTGAGAATCCTCCGTTGCGAGCGGGCCTTCTAACGATCCGCGCTCACCGTTCCCCTTTGGAATTACATCCGGCCAAGCTGTCGCATCATTCCAATGGCGTCGTAGTTTTCCCATTCCTCGACGATCCTGCCGTCTGCGATACGACTGATAATGATCCCGCTCAAGCGGATCTGCTTGCCGGTGGCGGGAATGCCCATGAACTCCCCGAGATGGGTGCCACAGAATGTCCACCGCCACGCCACTCTGTTGTCTTCCGCGACCATGTCCTCAATCACCCAATGCCCATCAGGGAATCCGGCCAACACCGATGGCTGAAACTGCTTGTAGGCTTGAAGGTCGAGGTCGCCAGTCGGGGGCATGTGCAGGACATAGTTCGCAGCCAGTAGTTCATCCATGAGGGACATGTTGTTCTTGGCAAGGCACTCATTGAGATAGCGGCGGATCAGGGCCTTGTTTTCATTCGACATTGGCATGTCTCCCGAGAATAAGATGTTGTGATTGAGGCCGTAAGGTTGTTAGGGTGATTGGGCTATGCCAGCAGCCTCGCCTCTCCTCGAAGCGGGCCAGCCTCTCGGCGTCGTGCGCGAACTCTTCGGGCAGGACTTTGATCGCCACCTGCCGGGAGAGGTTCGTGTCCTCGGCGCGATAGACCTCACCCATGCCGCCCTGACCGAGCTTTTCGGTGATGCGGTAGTGCGAGATGGTCTGGCCAGTCACTTTTCACCCAACCGTTTCAACCCTGCACGGGCTTCAACGACCTGCGGCAGCTTCGTGGGGGGATTCTCGAAATGGGCCAGGAATTCCTCGTAGGCAGTAATGGCCTCGGCTTTCCTGCCAGTCTGTTCGTAGAGCTTGCCCATGTAGAAAAGCGACAGCGTATAAGAAAAAAAGTCGACAGGATCTTGAGGCCAAAGCCAGTATCTCTGGAGTTTGGTGTTCACCTCTAGATGACTTTCGGCTTCAGGCCACCTGCCCGTTTCCAAATAGGCCCTACCGACTTCCAGGGCGCAGAAGCGCCACAGATCCCTGCCTACACGCGGCCAGGCGGCAATCACATCCCCGGCTCGTCCCGCATAGGAAGCAGCCAGCAAGCGATGAAGTTCAACAATCTTCCTGGCTCTATTCTTACCCTGTGACAAAGCGACGGAGGCCTGCAGGCTGGCGAATTCCTTCTCGGCTGCCGTTGAATTCTTCAACAAAAAATGGGCTATGCCGCGCACCCCTGCGCCCCACGGGGATCGATCGCGGCGTCCGAGGGCCAGCGCCGCTTCCGGTTGCTGCTGTTCAAAGTGGATTCGAGCGGCCTTCAACAATATCGAGCGCTCCATCAGCGTCTCCCGGCCGGCGTCGATCTGCGCCGCTTCCTCGATGCGCCCGACGGCGGCGTCGAGACGGTCGCGGCCGACCTCAATATTGCCCAGGACCTCGAGCCTCCGTGCTCGTTCGTTTGCCGAGCCTTTGTTGTGGTTGGTCAAGGCGGTGCTTTCCGCTCGCGCAAATTGGCCCTGCCACAGGTAGTTTAAGGCCAACTTATTCCCACATCCCCAGTTCAGAGCCTCATCGCTTCTGCAGTATTCCTGATTCATTTCCAGATTCTTGTGCCATTCTGCCGCAGCTGCTTCGTAGCGGCCGTTGAGCACGAACACATCGCCCCGCTCATCTAAGACACTGGGGTGGTTTAACACGAAAAAAGCGGCGTAACGATCCAGGGAGGAAAGGGCGCGCGAAAGATCGCCCTCAAAGGCAAAACAATAGCTCAGCATGAGCAGGGCGAACTTGTCTTTACTATCCAGCCGCAGGATTTCCTCGTAGGTCTGCTGTGCTTCAGGCCATCTGACGACCATCATATAGTGCATTCCGAGGGCTTGGCGGGGTTCGATTTCATAAGGAAACTCGCGCAGCGCGGATTGCAGGATCTGCTGGGGCTCTTCCATATGACCGTCGAGTTGAAGATATCTTGCCTTGATCAGCAGCTTCTGCAGTCGGGGAAGGGGTCGGTTCTCGCTTAGGGACAAGGCATTGGCGATGGATTGACGTGCGAGATGGATATTTATCCAGGAGTGCACTTCCGCCAGATAGTAGTGCGCCATGGCAAGCTGAGGATCCTGCCGGATGGCCCGCTGGAACGCTTTGATCGATTCATCCACTAAACCGCCGTCCAGGTTCCGCCGACCTTCCAGGTAGGCGCGCACAGCCTCAGGGTTGCCTGAAAGACTTTCTGCGACATCGAGCTTGACGGGTAGTTCGTCGGGGACCAGTTCTTTCAGCAAACTCGCGCTGATCTGATCCACCTTTTGGGTAACCTCCTCAGCGCTCTCCCATTCTGTTCTCTGCGTATGGACGGTGTTTTCAGAGTGGGTTTCCTGAATCCGGAGGTCCAGCAGGTAGCGCGAGCCAACCTTCATGAGCACGCCACTCAGGAACAGATCTGCCCCCGCTTCCTCTGCAATACCCTGAGTCTCCCCGGGCGGCAGCTTCCCGTCCTTGGCTCGCAGGTAAATCAGACCTCGGATGCGGTCAGTGGAAAGGACCCCCAGCTTAGCAGTTGGCGCTTGTGCCAAGTCGGTGTAAAGCAGTTCGCGCACGATATCGCCCAAGTCCTGAAGCGCGGGATCCTGAATCCGATTCTCAATCTGAATTAGAGCCAACACCCTCGGGCTTCCAGGAACTGACGACCTGCCCCAGAACCCCGGCATCCATTTCCAGATCAGCGCTGAGACGAGGAGCAGGACTGCCGCAGCGGCTCCGAGCGCAAGTGTCCGCCGCTTCTGCAGCCGCTTCCATAGGGGCGGCTTAGGCGATTCGGCTGCCGCGGCCGCCCGATCAGAATCCGAGCTGCGCTTCAGGCGCTTCAGGTCGGCGCGGATGTCCGAGGCGACCTGATAGCGGACCTCGCGGTCCTTCTCCAGCGCCTTGTTGATGATCCGTTCCAGCTCAGCGGGCAGGTCGGGATTGATGCGGACAGGAGCAGTGGGCGCAGAATTCAGGATGGCATTGAAGGTCGCCGCCGAAGTTGTTCCCCGAAACGGCAGCAGTCCGGTTGCCATTTCGTAAAGCACCGCACCGAAAGAGAACAGGTCGGTCCGGGCATCCAGTTCCTTGCCCAGCGCCTGCTCCGGCGACATGTAGGCGACGGTGCCGACAGCGGTGCCGGGGCTGGTCAGCATTGCTCCGGCTGTCTCAGTAGTGGCCGTAGCGTTGGCGGCCTCACGACCTTGCAGCTTTGCGGGTGCGAGTTTCGCCAGTCCGAAATCGAGGATCTTCGCCGTGCCCCGATCCGTGACGAAAATGTTCGCCGGTTTGATGTCCCGATGAATGATCCCTTTCGAGTGTGCGGCATCGAGGCCGTCGGCGATCTGGATCGCGAGATCGAGAATCTCGTCCGTCTGGAGCGGCTTGCCGAGGATGCGCTGTTTCAGCGTCTTGCCCTCCAGGAACTCCATCGCGATGAAGTGCCGGCCCTCGTGCTCGTCGATGTCGTGGATGGTGCAGATTTTGGGGTGATTCAGTGCAGACGCTGCGCGGGCTTCCCGCTGGAAGCGCTCGAGCGCATGGCGGTCCTTGGACAACTCTTCAGGCAGAAACTTCAATGCAACCGCGCGACCAAGCTTCGTGTCCTCGGCCTTGTAGACGACACCCATGCCTCCGCCACCGAGCTTCTCGATGATCCTGTAATGCGAAACCGTCCGGCCGATCATCGGAAATTCTCCACCAGCATCAGATCGCGTTGATCACGTCGACTTGCGGGAAGAGGCGGAAGAAAAAGACAGGAACCGCCGCATGTCGCTGTCTTACCGAGCTGCTCTCATTTCACTAAACTCTCCGGTCCTTTCAAGGCAGTTCCGGCGAACCTACAGGCCAACGCCGCTGAGTCGTCAGATTCCCCTCCAATAGAACGTCCCCCATCAACGCACCGGACCCAGATAGCGGTCCAGCCAGGCCAGGGTTTCCTTGATCTCCTCGTTCCTGGGAATGTAATGATCTGTGTCGTACAGCTTCTGAACCTTCTGGTCCTTCGGCGTGCCGAGAAGATCAAACAGTGGCTTTGCACTCGTTTCGTACGGGTAGTCCATGTCGTATCTTCCATTGAGCATCAAAGTTGGAGTTGTGACACGAGTAACATAGTTGATTTGATCTATCGCAGGAAGACCGTATGACTCCAGACCTCCAACATAAAGAATACTCACTTTCAAGCGGTCCTCCACGGCCGGGATAATAGCTCCCAACCATCCGCCCCAACTCAGCCCAATGTATGCAAGCCTCTTGGCGTCGATATCCGAACGCGCCTCCAGATAGTCAATGCTCCTCTTACAATCTCTGACTTGTTGCATGACGAGTTCGACCGATTGACGAGGAGACAAGCCTCGATCAAGAATGCGCCCCTTGGCGTCATAGCCTCGTTCAAAAGTCAGCTTATAGATGGGAAAGAGGACGGCACGACCGTTTTTGACTATAAAAGAGAGGTTGTAGTCAAATTCCCCATATTTCTCCATGTCTACGCTCGACTTATGATCCGTGGCTCCCCAACCGGGGAAATAGATGATAGCCTGGTAGGGAGGAACACCTATCCGCGGGAGGAAAAGATAGGCAATGAGCCGTTCGTTGTCATAGGCTGCATTGAAAGTAATTTTCTCCTGGATCCAGTCTTTCGAACTCTCTTTCCGCCACTCCACACGAGCGCTGAGATCAGTCTTGTCGTATAAGAATTGCTCTTTGTAGACCTGATAGGCTGAATCCGAGACGGGCTTTGCCTTATAAAAGTCCGGGGCTTCACCAACTCTTGTCATTTCAAGTGCTGATTTGGGGACTTTGTCGGGTTCAAGATAGAGGGCGCATCGAAATCCGTTTCTCGGGGAACGATCCAGGGGAGGAGCTTGACTCATATCTCTAAACAGGTAAATGGCGTCGTTCCAGGCACCGCCCCTGACAATCCTGCCTTGGGGCCCTTCGTTCCAGCACCATTCCCTTATATTTCCTGCCATGTCATACGCTCCATAGGAGGTCATGCCGGGACTGCTTCCCACTGGAGCGGGCCCCTTGCCCTTGAAATTGCTCAGAGGAGCGACGAAAGCGCAAAAATGCTTTTGGACCAGTGGCGTGAACTCTCCCCGAGCGATACCCCAATGAGTGGCTGTAGGCAGGCTTTTTCCCATGAAATCTGCACAAGCTGCCGCCTCGTACCAGTTCACCCCGGATACCGGATAATCGGCTTGACCCTCCGGATAATCGCCGGCCTCCCAGGTGGCCGGGCCAGGTTGGCCTGTCTGGTCTACAAATCCCTTCAGCGCTTCCTCCCAAGCGAGTTCCTTTCTATCTCGAACGATTTTGTGTTTCCAATACTCTCTTTTCTGATAGCCACCCCTGTCGACAAACTCCTTGAATTGCTTGTTAGTGACTTCATATTGGTCTATGAAAAAGTCGCCTATCTTCTCTTCGCCTTTGACTCGCACCATGCCCGCGGGAATAGTGCTCTTCGTGTCCAGTGTTCTGACGAAATTGCAGGGAAGCCAGTCAACCAAAAGAGAGCCGGTAAAAGTCGGAGCGGCTGCGTGGACTGTTTCATATCCTTCTTTCTCGACCTTCCATCTGAAGAGGCCTATCGGGAGCCTGATCCTATCGATGGGTGAAACTCCAAGGAACTTCCATTCACTCTCCGGATCGGAGTACTCTTTTGCATAAATGTTGGCGCCCGAGGGCTCGGTCTTTATCGAAATACTGATCGCGATCTTCTTGAGGGACTCAGTCAGCCTGGGATCGTGCGGCAGATACTTTTCCGCTTCTGCTGCAAGCCTATAGGCCGCGACATAATTCTCCCAACCAGCCTCGACGAGCTTGTCGATTTTGGGCAACAGTTGCTCTTTGGCCCAGCGGATCTTGGCCTGGCGGCTAAAGAACCAGAAACCGAGAAGACCGAGGGCAAGAAAAACGAGCGAAGCCGGGATAGCAATGCGGGGTTTTCGGACCTGGCGCAGAAGCGCTCTGAGATTTAAGAGGCCCGTCTTGGAGATTTGAAGACTCTGCTGATACTCCCTCAGATCTTTCAGCATCTCCCCGGCCGAGGGATAGCGCGATTGTGGTCGCTTTTCCAGAGCACGGGTAATAATGCGCTTCACATCCGAGGGGACGTCCAGGCGCCACTTATCAAGAGGTTGAGGCGGCGCAGTGAGGATCGCACTGATGGTTTCCGCCGCTGTCTGCTTCTTGAAGGGATGAACACCGGCAAGCATCTCGTATAGAACGATGCCAAACGAGAACACGTCCGACCCGGCATCGACCGTCACGCCTCGCAGCTGGTCCGGCGACATGTAAGCCAGCGTCCCCACGGTCGAGTCATTCCTGGTCAAGGCGGTGATCGTCCGTTCCTGACTCTCGATGTCGCCGGATGGGATCAGCTGCTTTGCGAGGCCGAAGTCCATTACCTTCGCATGACCCGCCCGCGTCAGCATGATATTCGTAGGTTTGATGTCCCGGTGAACAATCCCTTTGCCGTGCGCCGCCTCCAATGCCTCCGCAACCTCGCTGGCTATCTGTAACGTCTCCTCGAGCGACAACGGCCCCCGCGCCAGTTTGTCCCTGAGCGTCTGGCCATCGACGTACTCCATGACGATGAAGGCCTTGCCCTCGGATTCCCCGACTTCATGGATGCTGCAAATATAAGGGTGATCCAGTACCGCAGCTGAGTGCGCTTCGCGCAGGAATCGCTTGCGGGCTGTCGCATCCTGCTGCATTTCACTGGGAAGAAATTTCAGGGCGACCTTGCGGTGGAGCGACGTGTCGTCGGCAAGAAACACTTCGCCCATGCCGCCTTCGCCGAGTTTCTCTGTGATCTGATAATGACCGAGCGTTTTGCCGATCATGGGAGCGCGCCCTCCCTCTTGATCAGTTGTTCCCGAAACGTCCAGCACTCAGGGGAAGTTGAGGCGATTATAGACCTGAACGGATCGGTATGATAGCGGGGAATGCGAGTCCCAGCAGGCAGTCCGAGGTCCCGAGGTTACGGTTAGTGGGAGAACGGATGAAGGCGCTCAGGCAGGAGGAGGCACGGCTTGTGAGGCAATTCATTCTCTCCGGCGATACGCCATTCTGCACAGGTTGAGAACCTCCTAATACCAAGGCTGGTTAGACACCAGCACAAGACCGAGTACCAGCGGCCCATAGTTCAGGTTGACGTTCCTGTACATGTCTCCGGCGCCGGCACGGATTCCCGTCATTCCCCGAGTACGAATCTGAAACCCCGGGAGGAGGGCAGACGAGCAGACGCCTTGGCGTACACTTCGATGCGATATGCGACTTGTTCCGCCTGGCCCATTGAATTCGAGAGAGCACCTGCCTCGTTGGCACAAACCTGAAATTCACCGGATGTTGATCTCGGAAATTACAGAGCCGAGAGGATCTGATGGGCGCCGGGAGCGAGAGGATCAGCCTTGAGTAACTCTACAACTTAACCGCAGCTCCCTGCTATCCACCTCGTCCTGAGATAAGACATTCTCGGGACTCACGATTACGATCCTCTCATTCCCTGCCAGTCTCACCCTGATCCTGATGCGGTGCCTGCACACCCGAACTATTACTCCCGGGATCGCCTGCACCCTCCACCCGGTGAGGAAGGATCGCCCCGGGGAACGAAGCCAGATAACGCGGTCTCCAGGCTTCATGGTCTCACCTTCAATCGGGCGGCGAATATCATTCAGCCGCCCCTTCGGTCTGCCGTTTCCACTCTTCGCGCATTCGGACCATGAGCTCGGTGTTCACACGCAGCTGGTCCTGCTCCTTGAGCTCCGATGCGATGTCGTAGAGATCCCCGGGCATCGGAAATTTTCGCGTCAAGCGCAGCACCGCGAGGTCCCCGAGTTCCTCCCATTGCGCCGGGCTGAGCTTCCACTGCTTCAGGATCCGCAGGTATCTCGCAATCGCCGCTTTCTGCGGCGCGTAGTCGTAGCACGCCGCCAGGTCCATCAGCCATTTCGCCAACTCCTTTTCGTTCACGATGCCTCCTTTGCCGGTTCTCCGACAAACTCATCCCAGACCGATTCCCCGCCGATTTCGGGCACGACGCTGTCCTCCCATTGCCTGTTGGCAAGCCAGGTCGCAGGGTGGGGGATGAATTGCCCGTTGTTCTTGCGCCAGGCCCTGGTCCGCTTCTGGAGTTCGATCGCCTCGAGCATGCGATCCAGCAAGCTCCGGTCCGGCTTGAGCTTCAGGAACGCCGTCAGTGCCTTCGGCTTTTTTGCCTTCAGGGGGTAGCATTCCCAGAAAATCAGAAACAGGCCATGAGCGTCCAGCCCCCCGGAGGGGGTTAGGGGGGTGTCTTTTTCTTCTGAAGCTGAAGACGAAGAAGAAACAGAAGATGAAGACCCCCTGTTTTGGTTGGGGTGATGGTTGGGTTTTGCTTCATTTTTGCTTAAGCAAAAACTGTCCGTGCTGCCGTTGAGCCGAGGGTTGCCGCCCTGCTTGCCGGCGGCGATCCTGGCCTGCCGCACCTGTTCATCCTTGACCATTCGCCTCGAGTAGACCGTGCCGTGTTCAGTCCTGGAGAATACGCCGGAGTCTTCGAGCTCCCGCAACAGCCGGGAAACCTGTTCGGCGGAACAGCCGGTCATCCGAGCGAGCTGTTCTTCTGTAACGGGTTTGCCTGTACGATGTTGGAGGTAGCCCCTGCGGCCGCTCTCGAAGAGCAGACAGAGCATGTCCATCCAGAGGCCCCGCGCTTCAAGCGAGACCGAACGGAGCGACGGATCCTTCATCCAGTCGCCGGGATAGAACTGAAAGGAGGGCAGCTTCATGATGCTTTCCTCAGCCTGTTTCGCCCGGGCCGTGGCCCGGTCCATGTAAGTCAACCTCGTTGCGATGGTTTTCGAACCTGGTGATCGGCCTGCGGAAGGTCAGCTTGAACGTGCCGGTCATCCCGTTCCTTTGTTTCCCGATAGAGATTTCCGCGGTGCAGCCCTCCGCGTCCGCATCGTCATCCACTCCCTCCCGGGAGATGAAGAGCACGAGATCAGAGTCCTGCTCAATGGCGCCCGATTCGCGCAGGTCGCTCAATTGGGGTTTCCTGCTCCCGGAGCGCTTCTCGACCTCGCGGTTCAGCTGGGAGACGGCGATCACGGGGATGTCGAGCTCCTTTGCGAGGTTCTTCAGCCCCCGGCTGATCTCCGTCACCTCCTGGGTGCGGTTCTCGTACCGCCGGCCGGGTCCGGACACGAGCTGCAGGTAATCGACGACCACGAGATCGAGCCCCTGTTCGAGCGCGAGCCTCTGGGCCTTTGCACGGACCTGCAGGATGGTCAGGCTCGCCGAGTCGTCGATGTAGATGGGCGCCTCCGAGAGACTGGCCGTCGCCCGGCCGATCCTTTCCCAGTCGTCCCTGCCCAGGTAGCCCGACTGCATCCTGTGCGCCTCGACCTCCGACTCGGACGAGATCATCCGCTTCATGAGTTCGGGCTTGGACATCTCCAGGCTGAAGATGCCGACGCGCTTGCCGCTCCTGATCGCCGCGTGGCAGGCGATGTTGAGACAGAGCGATGTCTTCCCCAATCCCGGCCTTGCCGCGACCACGACCAGGTTCTGGTTGTGGAACCCCCCGGTCATGCGGTTCAGGTCCGCGAATCCCGTGTCGATCCCCGCCACCGGCGCCTTGCGCTTTGCGGCCTCCTCGATCCCCCTGTATGCGGCGCCGGCGAGTTCGCTCGTCGGCTGGAAGCCGCCCTTGATTTCCCGCGAGGCGATCCGGAATATCCGCGACTCGGCCTTCTCCAGGATCTCGGCCGGACGCTCCTCGCCTTCATAGCACCGGCTCATCACCTCGCTGGACAGCTGGATCAGCTGCCTCGATGTGGCCTTCTCCCTGACGGTCCGCGCGTAGTGCCCGACGTTGAGCCCGCGCGGCAATCCGTCGGTAAGGGAAGCCAGGTAGGCCGGACCGCCGGCCTCCTCCTCCTTGTCCCGGCGCCGCAGCTCCTCGCGGACGGTGAAGAGGTCGATGGATGTCCCCTCTTCGGCGAGGGCGAGCATCGCGCGGAAGATCTCGCGGTGAGACTCCAGGTAGAAGTCGTCGACCGTCAGGACTTCCGCCGCGGGGAAGATTGCCCTGTCGTCCAGCAGCACGGCACCGAGCACGGCGCGCTCGGATTCGAGGCTGCTGGGCATCGTTCTTTCGAGGGTGACGTCAGCGGCACGCATGCGACCTCTCCTTATTAGGACCGATTGAGCCAAATAGTCGAAGCGCTTTCAGACCACCCGCGCCAATCGCTATTCGGCGCTATTCGACCGGATTTTCGGAGGGGAACCGCGAGAGAAGTTTTTGGAATAAGGACAAAACAAGGACAACAGGCCCTTTTTTGCGGTCTTTGCGGCCGGTGTCTTCAGCGGGGGTCGAGGCAGGACAAGCTGTTGAAAACAAAGGTGGCGGAGGCGTATGGGAATCGAACCCACCGAGCCCACCTTCCGGTAAACCCCACTGGATTTGAAGTCCAGGCCAGCCACCAGGCCAGATTCACCTCCGCAATCTCGTGATTGTATCATCACCCGGACGCACGGGTGTGAATTTTGCTGATGTGATGCGCTCGCGCGTGATTTGCAGGCTCCTTGACTGGCTCTGAAGTGGCGTGTAGAGTTATCGCCGCGTGGGGCTGTAGCTCAGCTGGGAGAGTGCCTGAC
>CAVVHG010000011.1:0-60502 GCA_963747985.1 uncultured Acidobacteriota bacterium | reverse complement strand
CCGGAAGAAACCAGTCCAATTCTCAGTTCGATCAAGAACATCTTCAGCATTCCGGACCTGCGCACCCGGGGCCTGTTCATGCTGGGTCTGCTCGCAGTCTATCGGATCGGCGCATTCATTCCGACGCCGGGAATCAACCACGCTGCGCTGGATCGCTGTTCCCGTCCCAGGCAGGCACGATTTTCGGATTTCTGGACATCTTCTCGGGCGGCAATCTCCGGCGGTTCAGCATTTTCGCCCTCGGCATCATGCCCTACATCACGGCATCGATTATCCTCCAACTGGCGACCGTCGTGGTCCCGTACCTCGAAAAACTCTCCAAAGAAGGTGAGCTCGGGCGCAAGAAAATCACGCAATACACCCGCTACCTCACCGTCGTCCTGACGCCTGTTTCAGTCGATTCATGACCGCCATCGCGCTGGAACGCAGCGGGGGCGGGCGGCAGTCCGAGTCGTTCTCGCTCCCGGCTGGCATTTCCGGTTCATGGTGATGATCACACTTACCACGGGAACCGCTTTCATCATGTGGCTCGGGGAGCAGATCACCGAACGCGGTATCGGCAACGGGATCAGCCTTATCATTTTCGCCGGCATCGTAGTCGGCCTGCCGAGGGCCATCCGGGACATCTGGGCGAACCTGCAGCAGCGTACCTGGTCGATCTTCACCGTGATCGTGCTGGTTGTCGTGATGGTGTCGACCGTCGCCGCCGTGGTCTTCGTCGAACGGGGGCAGACGGAAGATTCCCGTCCAGTATGCGAAGCGGGTCGTGGGACGGAAGATCTACGGCGGCCAAGTCGACACACCTGCCGCTGAGGGTCAACTCGGGCGGCGTCATCCCCGTCATCTTCGCGGCCTCGATCGTGTCATCCCCTCTACTCTCGGCGTGGTGCTGCCCGGCACGTTCATGCGCAGCCTGGCGGGCCAGCTCGCCCAGGGCATGCCGCTCTACAACCTGCTGTACATTACCGGGATCATATTCTTTGCATTCTTCTACGTCAGCATCATCTTCAACCCTATGGAAGTTGCCGACAACATCCGGAAGTACGGCGGATACATCCCGGGATCCGGCCGGGTAAGAGAACCGCAGAATTCATCGACAAGATCCTGAGCCGGCTGACGGCCGCTGGCGCAATTTACCTGGTTCTGGTCTGCCTGCTGCCGGAATTCCTGATGACCGGTTTCAAGGTGCAACCGATTCCGCTCATCGGGCCACGGGTCGATGATTTCCTCAACTCCGCGGGGTTGGGCTGGATGACGACCGGGCTGGGTGTAACGTTTTACTTTGGCGGTACGTCGCTGCTCATCGTTGTGGGTGTCGCCATGGACACCGTGCAGCAGATTGAGTCACAGCTGATCATGCGTCACTACGACGGCTTCCTCAAGAGAGGAAGAGTGCGCGGACGCAGAGGATGAGGTCGCACATCGGCATATGAAAACAGCACTGATCTTGTTCGGCCCCCCGGGAGCGGGGAAAGGGACCCAGGCGCGCAGGCTGAGCGTGGAGCTTGGCTACCCCTCGGTTTCGACCGGGGATATCCTGCGCGAGGCTGTGGCTGCCGGAACGGAGCTGGGCCGGGCCGCACGGAAGTACATGGAGTCGGGCATGCTCGTCCCCGATGATGTCGTGGACGGTATCGCGAGGGATCGGCTGATGCGCCCTGACTGCGCCCGTGGATTCATCCTGGATGGTTATCCAAGGACGATCAGCCAGGCAAAGCACGTAGAGGGCCTTTTCCCCCGCGGCGAACTGAACACGGTTGTCGTGGGGATCCGGGTTGAAGACGAGATCCTTTTGCGGCGCCTCGCCGGGCGACGAACCTGCCCGGGCTGCTCCAAAATGTTTCACCTCCAGTCGAGCCCCAGCAAGGCCGGCGACCGTTGCGATGAGTGCGGCACGCAACTTGTCCAGCGGCGGGATGATTCCGAGCAGGTGGTGAAAGAGCGGCTACGCGTATATCAGGAAAACACGAGACCGCTGATAGAGTTTTACAGCTCAAGGAAGGTTTACTTTGAAGTCGACGGCAGCGGCGCCGTCGAGGGTATTTTTGAATCCATATTGGGAATTGTCAATGCGCGGCTCAGCCGCGGAGCCCTGAGCGCATAGCCGGTCTGCCGGAGCGATGCTCCCTTATGCCTAAAGAAGATGCAATAGAGGTGGTCGGGACCGTACTCGAGACGCTTCCCAATGCCATGTTCAGGGTCGAATTGGAGAACAAACACATGGTCCTGGCGCACATCTCGGGGAAGATGCGCAAGAATTTCATCAGGATCCTGCCGGGCGACAAGATACTCGTGGAGCTGTCTCCCTACGACCTGACTCGCGGCAGGATAGTCTATCGCTACAAATGATCGCCGGGCTGATTTCGGGCGGCGAGATGCGCCCGGATTCCTCCCCGGTTGCAGGACGGAACGGCGGGAACATGAAAGTGAAAGCCTCGGTAAAGAAGGTTTGCAGCAAGTGCAAGGTAATACGCCGCAGAGGCGTGGTTCAGATCCGTTGTACCAACCCGAAGCACAAACAGAGGCAGGGTTGATCTCCTGCCCGGGCTGCGGTTGTCTATCGATCGGAGAGCACGGAGGTAGGACTTGGCCAGAATAGCTGGTGTGGATTTGCCGCTGAACAAGCATGTTCAGATCGGGCTGACCTATATATACGGTATCGGCAAGAGCCGGGCCGCCAAGATCTGCGATGAGGCCGGCGTCAAATTGACGACCAAGGTCAAAGACCTTACGGAAGAGGAGACGCTTCGCATCCGCAACATCATTCAGCGTGATGGAATGGTCGAGGGAGATCTGCGCAAGGCCATTTCCATGGATATCAAACGGCTGATGGAAATCGGCTGCTACCGCGGGCTCCGCCACCGGCGCGGCCTTCCGGTTCACGGACAGAGGACGCACACGAACGCCCGGACCCGCAAGGGACCGCGCAGGATCGTCGGCAAGAAATAGCAGGAACGAGGGAGGCAGGGCCCCCGATCTCCGCCCCGGCGCTCTCACCGGGGCAGGGTAGCGGAGCCGGGCGGGCTGTCACCTCATCAGGAGTTACGGATGGCAGAAAAAGTAAAGAAGACCGGCAAGAAGAAGACCGGCAAGAAGCGCGAGAAGGTAAACGTCCCCGTCGGGATCGCGCACATACTTGCCTCCTTCAACAACACCGTGATTTCGCATAACGGACACGGAAGGGAACCTGCTCGCTTCGTGCAGCGCCGGCGCGGTAGGTTTCAAGGGATCGCGCAAGGGGACCCCGTTCGCAGCGCAGCAGGCGGCCTCCAACGCGGCAAACTCCGTCAGAGAGTACGGGATGCGCACGGTCCAGGTTCTGCTCAAAGGACCGGGTGCCGGGCGCGAGTCGGCTGTCCGGGCACTTCAGGCGGCAGGCCTGGAGGTGAAATCGATCAGGGACGTAACCCCGATCCCCCACAATGGATGCCGTCCTCCCAAGAGAAGAAGGGTCTAGCCGCGCGCCGGTTCGCCGCGGCATCAGCTGGCCTATAAAGGAGAATAGAATTGGCAAGATATCGAGACGCGAAATGCCGGCTTTGCCGGCGGGAAGGGATGAAACTCTTCCTCAAGGGCGATCGGTGCTTCAAGGACACCTGCGCGATTGAAAAGCGCAATTTCCCTCCCGGGCAGCACGGCCGGGATCACCGGCCGAAAATTGTCGGCTACGGCGTCCAACTCCGCGAGAAGCAGAAGGTCAGAAGGATTTACGGGGTCCTGGAAAAGCAGTTCTCGAACGCCTTCCTCAAGGCCACAAAAAAGAAGGGCATCACAGGCGAGACGCTGCTGATAAACCTGGAACGGCGGCTGGACAGTGTTGTCGCCCGTCTCGGGTTCGCCACGTCGCGGGACCAGGCGCGCCAGCTTGTGACTCACGGGCACGTCATGATCAACGGTCGCAAGGCCGACATCGCCTCCGCCCTGGTAGAAGCCGGGGATGTGATCACCCTGCGCGAACGGACGAAGAAAGTGCAACAGGATCCGACTCCGTGGCGGGAATCGGCGGGCGCGGCGGAGTACCGGCATGGCTCCAGCTGGATGCCGAAAACCTCAAGGGCACCGTTGTATCTCTGCCGAAGCGCGAAGACATCCAGATGCCGATCGACGAGCAACTCATCGTCGAGCTCTATTCGAAGTAACGCGATGAGCAGCAGCAGGCTCGCTCCAACCCGGCTCATGCGCGCCGGGCCGGGGCGGTCTGAACACATCTCAGAGGACAGATGCCATGACTAAGGGTTTCCAGAAACCGAAAAGACTCTTTTGCGACCTCGAGACGCTCAGCCCGCGCTACGGTCACTTCTATGCGCAGCCTTTCGAGCGCGGTTTCGGCACCACCATAGGCAACGCTTTACGGCGTGTTCTCCTCTCCTCCATCGAAGGAGCCGCGATCACCGCCGTCAAGATCGAAGGCGTTCTCCATGAGTTCACACCGATCCCGAACGTCACGGAAGACGCCACGAATATCATCATGAACCTGAAGCAGGTTCCGATGAAACTCAACGTGGACCACTCCAAGACGATCTACCTCGAAGCCACGGAGCCCGGCGAAATCAAATCGGGGAACATCACTCCGGATGCGGATCTGGAGGTTCTCGACCCCAATGTTCACATCGCAACCCTCGGTCCGGGCGGAAGCCTGAAAATCGAGATGCGTGTGAAGAATGGGCGTGGTTACGTGCAGGCGGACGAGAACTTCGAAGAAGACCTGCCGATCGGCTATATTCCACTCGACAGCGTTCACTCGCCGATCAAGCGCGTGAACTACTCTGTCGAGGCCGCGCGGCTCGGGCAGACGACAGACTACGACAAGCTCGTCCTGGATGTATGGACCAACGGCTGCATACTCCCGCAGGATGCCGTCGCACAGGGTGCCAAGATCATCAAGGATCACATGTTCATCTTCATCAACTTCGAGGAGAGACCGCCCGAGGAGGAAGAGGAGGTCGATCGCGAAGCCGAAAAGGTGGCCGAGAACCTCAAGCGGTCGGTGGAGGAACTGGAGTTGTCCGTGCGCTCCTACAACTGCCTGAAGAATGCCGACATCAAGACCATTGCCGACCTGGTGCAGAAGACCGAGGCGGACATGCTCAAGACCAAGAATTTCGGCCGGAAGTCCCTGAACGAGATCAAGGAAATCCTCACGGAGATGGGTCTGTCCTTCGGCATGAAACTGGGTGAAGACGGAAAGCCGATCCCCCCCGTAAGAATGGAATGACCGGACTCAACGCCCAGCCAGATCGGAGATCGCATCCATGAGACACAGAGTCGGTGGCAGGAAGCTCGGACGCAAGACCCCTCACAGGATCAGCATGTTCCGGAACATGGTCACTTCACTCCTGGAACATGAGAGGATCCGTACCACCCTCCCCCGTGCCAAGAGCATACGCCCTCTGGCGGAACGCATGATCACGCTCGGCAAGCGCGAGACACTCCACGCGCGCCGGCAGGCGCTGGCTTTCATCAAGGATCCCGCGGTCGTTGCCAAGCTCTTCGGCACGCTCGCGCCGCGATTCGCGGACCGCAGCGGCGGCTACACGCGCATTATCCGGCTCGGCTTCCGCGATGGGGACGGGGCGCAGATGGCGTTGCTCGAACTCATCGGCAGCGAGTACACACCCGCGAAGGGCTCCGAAAAGGGCGGCAAGAAGTCCAGGGCGGAGAAAGCAGCCGCCAAGGCCGAAACCAAGAAGGATTCCTCCGAGAAGGCGGCCGAGAAGGGCGCAGGGAAACCCAAAGCGACCAAGGCGGCTCCCGCCAAGGGCCAGTCCGCCCCGAAGACCAAGGGGCGCAGGGGGAAGTCCGGGGACAAGTAGCCGGACTGGAAGACCAGGGCATGAAATGAGGCTCGGTAAGGTACCACAGGCGAAGCTTCCCACTCGCTTTGGTGAATTCAAGATCTACGGCTTCCGGGACGAAGATACGGGCGAGGAAGCTGTCGCGCTCGTCTCCGGTCAGATCAACCCCGGAGCCAGCATACTTGTGCGCATCCACTCCCAATGCCTGACCGGCGATGTCTTCGCTTCCGAGCGGTGTGACTGCCGTGATCAACTTCACGCCGCCCTTGGACTGATAGCGCGCTCGGGTTCGGGGATCCTTGTCTATCAGCAACAGGAAGGGCGCGGAATCGGATTGATCAACAAGATCCGCGCGTATGAACTGCAGGATCAAGGGCTCGACACCGTTGCTGCCAACGAGCATCTCGGTTTTGAGGCTGATCAGCGGCAGTACCAGCTCCCTGCCGAAGTGCTGAAATACCTCGGTGCCTTGCGGGTGCGTCTGCTCTCCAACAACCCTGACAAGGTCCGCGGTCTGGAGAGCGAAGGAATCCGGGTCGAAGAACGCGTGCCCCTCGAGATTCCTCCCAAGTCCTCTACACGGGACTACCTCGAAGTTAAGAAACGCAGGATGGGACACCTGCTTTCGAGCGTCTGATTCCAAACGGAGTGGCGTGGGGGCGTAACCCGCGCAGGCGCGGTTCTCCGAAGCGAGCTATTGTCCGACGAGCCGGCGCGGCCTGCGAATCACGGAGCGTAGTTCCTGACCAGCACAATATCATCGGGGGTATCCGGCTTCTCATCCGGCCCGGCCGAGACCAGCTTGACCGTGTCGGGCCCCTCACGGAACACCCCAAACGGCTGGCGCCACGGATCCAGGCGGTAAGCCTCGGGCATGTAGTTCGGGTACAGTGCATCGGACAGATCCACGTAGTCGTCGAAAGCCGGAAGATGGCCTGTCTTCTGCCTGTATTGCGCGAGTGCTGCCGAGACCGTATCCAGGATCTGACGCGCCCTGTCCGTCTTGATGCGGTTCAGGGCGGTCATGAGATTCTCGATACTCTCCCACTGATGGTTTCCGAGCCGGACCTCACGGACCACCCAGTCCCCCTGGACCTTCTCCATCCTGAACGCGGCCCGCAAGGTCGTTTCCGCGATCGCGGTGCTGGAAGAGGCCTGGCTTACGGAGAGGACTTTGACGTCTTCATCATCCAGGATGCCCGAGGGGAGGCCGACAAGCAACTTCTCGGCGCTGCTCCTGGAAACAGTGCGACCGCCGCATGCCGCAAGGACGCACGCGAAGGGCAGGACGAGCAGAAGAAACCTGAGCCTGTAGCTGTACATTCCGAGAATATACAGTAAACGCCGGAGCCGATGCAATCCGCCGTGGTGCGGGTCCGCGCCGCAAGCTAAAATACATCCCCATGGCCCGACCGAGGATAGATGCCCCGCCAAGGACCGTGCGGCTCGACACCGAAATTCAATATGTCAAGGGTGTGGGCCCACGACGCGCCGAGCAGTTCGCCAAACACGGCATCCGGACTGTCGGCGACCTCCTTTGTCATCTGCCTTTCCGATACGAAGACAGGACGCGGTACCGTTCCATCGCCAGCCTGCGCGAGGACGAGTGGGTGCTCACGCGTGGCCGCATCGCCGGCATCGGCGGGTTCGAGGGGAGAGGGCGCAGAATCTCACTCGTGGAAATCCTGGTCCGGGACGCGACCGGCAGCTTGCGACTCAAGTTTTTCAACCAGCCATACCTGCGCAGCGTCTTCAAACCGGGGCTCGAGCTGATCATCTACGGGCAGGTAAAGCGCGATCCTCACGCCCACGGCGCTCTGGTACTGATGAATCCCGAGTGCGAGTCGCACGAGCATGAGTCGGGGCCGGGTGTGCACTCCGGAAGGGTCGTGCCCGTATACCGCAGGCTTGGCGACATGCGCACACGCACCCTGCGCCAGATCATTTTTGGGATTACGTCGAACCTGCCCCCGGAAATGGATGACCCGCTCCCGGAGTACCTCCGCAAACGATACCGCCTGATGTCGAGGGACAGAGCTCTTGCCCTCGTCCATTTCCCGCTGCTGAACGGTTCGACTCCGGAGGCCCGCAACGCGGAAATGGAAGCGCTCAACCGCGGCCTGTCGCCGGCCCACAAGCGTCTGATTTTCGAGGAATTCTTCCAGCTCAACGTCGGCTTGCAGATTATCCGGAGTTCCCGCACCCGGCTTGCGAAAGATCGCAAACTGCAGATCAGCGAAAAGGTGCGGGAGGCAATCAAGAAGATCTTGCCATTTCATCCTACTTCCGCGCAAAAGCGGGTGCTCAAGGAAATCGCCGACGACATGCGCTCGCCGAATCCCATGTCGCGCCTCCTCCAGGGTGACGTCGGTTCCGGGAAGACAATCGTCGCGGCACAGGCGGCGATCCTTGCCGTTGAAAACGGGTACCAGGCCGCGATCATGGCGCCGACGGAGATCCTGGCCGAGCAGCATTACTTCAACTTCCGCAACCTGCTCGCGCCGCTAGGGTACCGGATCGATCTGCTCAAGGGAAGCCTGCGCAAGAAGCAGAAGGACGCTGCGATCGCCCGTATCGCTGCGGGCGAGACGCACATAGCCATCGGAACGCATTCGCTCATCCAGGGCGAGGTGGAATTCGCGCACCTCGCGCTGGTCGTGATCGACGAACAGCATCGGTTCGGTGTGGTGCAACGCGGTGTGCTCATGGAAAAGGGGCACAACCCGGATGTGCTGGTGCTGACCGCGACTCCCATTCCGAGATCGCTCGCACTGACTCTCTACGGGGACCTCGATATCTCGGTGATCGACCAGTTGCCACCCGGCCGCAAGCCGATCGAAACCCGCTCGTACACCCAGGAGGACCGGCAAGCGATCTACGATGAAATCAGAAGGGTCGCGCAGGATGGGCACCAGGCCTATGTCGTGTATCCTCTGGTCGAGGAGTCAGAGAAGAGCGATCTCCGGGCCGCTACGGAAATGGCCCGGCACCTGAAGCTTGATGTCTTCCCCGACCTGCGCATCGGCCTCCTGCACGGGAGGATGAAGAGCGCTGAAAAGGACCGCGTGATGACCGCGTTCGCAGCAGGCGAGCTGCAGGTCCTCGTCGCCACGACCGTGATCGAAGTCGGGATCGACGTGCCCAATGCCAGCCTCATGGTGGTGGAGCACGCGGAACGGTTCGGGCTGTCCCAGCTGCACCAGCTGCGCGGCCGGGTCGGGCGGGGCGCCGCGCAGTCCATATGCCTGCTCGTGGCCGACGCGCGTGACAACCCTGACGCCCGGCGCAGGCTCGGAATCATGTGCGAGACCAATGACGGCTTTCGCATCGCCGAAGTCGATCTGGAATTGCGGGGTCCCGGGGAAATCGCCGGCACCAGGCAGTCGGGCATCCCCGCGTTCCGTTTTGCCAACCTGATCCGGGATCGGAAAGCACTGGAACTGGCCCGGGAAGAAGCCGGGGAATTCCTCGGCAGGGTCCGTCGCGGGGGCGACGAAGAGTGCCGCCGGCTCGCTTCCCTGATCCGAAAGCAGGTTCGGGAAAGATACGGGTGGGCGCTCGTTGGCTGAGAGGACATGCATCCTCGGCAACAGGCTCGGAATCGAGGTCGAAGCAGATTGTGCGCACATCCTCCGTCACGTCCCGGCCACCGACGGAAATGTCAGAACGCGACACTCATAACCTGGAGGGGCTCCATGCGGGTCATTTCGGGACTCTATAAAGGGCGCAAGCTGCACGGCCCACGCGGGCTGGACTTGCGACCGACGGGGGACCGGCTCAAGGAAACGGTCTTCAATATCCTGGGCCCTGGGCTGCAGGGCTCGGTGTTCGTCGACGCCTTCTCCGGGACCGGCTCCATAGGTATCGAGGCGCTGAGCCGCGGCGCAAAAGAAGTGGTCTTTATCGAAAGCGGGAAGGAAGGCGTCTCTCTGATACGTCAGAACCTCCAGCTCTGCGGGGTTACGGCAGGTTTCCGCCTCCTGGCCCAGGACATATTCTCCGCGTTCCGTGCGCTCGGCCGCGAGGGATTCTCTGGTGACACGGTATACCTCGATCCTCCCTACGACTGGCAACCATACAAGGATCTCATCGACACCCTGGCGGCTGTTTCAATCGTCGGGCCCGCATCCCGCGTGATCCTGGAACACCACCGGAAATCGAGCATCCCGGAGACGGGGACAGGATATCGACTCATGCGGCAGGTCCGACAGGGTGACAGCTGCCTCAGCTTCTACGCCGTTTCCCCTGAACGGTCCGAAGAGACGCCAGTGTGATCGGGCGTCACCCCGCAGGTCGGGAACGACGCCTTTTCTCCGCCAGGCGAGTGCAGGCCGGGTGAGTCCGGATCGGAGGACCGTGCATCGCCCTGCGTAAGAACCTGCGCAATCTTCTGAGCCCCTGCATGCTCCGGTGCCGCAACGTCGAATAGGGTATCCCGCTGGCGGTGCCGGCTTCGCGGATCGAGCTGAGACCCGGATCGAGATATGTGAGGCACAAGGCCTCGTACTGCTTTGGCGGCAACCGGCTGAGTCCCTTCCGCAACCAGTGGAGAGCTCTTTCTGTCCGCTCTGATTCCTCGCTGAGTTCCATCGTCTCCTGGGGGTTTGCCTGGCCGGTCGCCGGGCAAGAATCCGAGTCGATAGAAGAATGGCTGCAGCGCTCCCTCTTCCGAAAGTGATAAAGCTCGATAGCGGCGTTGGCGATAGCGCGCCCGAGGTACATTCTGAGCTGATCCTCCGACCCAAACGACCGGTTCCGCACCATCACTCTCCTCACAGCCTCATGGAGGACATCCTCCGCATCAGCGGGGCTGCTGAGAAAGCCTCCCAGGTAATTGAGCCACTTCTTTCTGTGCCGGTGAAAGAGTGTCTCGAGTGCCCGGCGCAGGTCCGGATCTTCTGACTCAGGCTGGTACATCTTTCTTGGCTCAAACGACAAATACTTTGTTGTTAAGAAGAGAATCTGTTGGAGCCGTTGGTAATGTTTCGAGGAGCAACCGGATATTTCAGGGCAATCTCGTGGTAGACCACACCACGCTTCAGCTCTATGACCCGCGAGCGTTTGAAGAACTGGTGCAGGCGCTCGAGGCCGCGCGCTCCCGCCTGGCTATCGCCGTTGCAGCCGACAGCAAGATGACACCCGTCAGCCAGAGGAGACTGTACCTTGAGACTGACGCACGGCTGCGCAGATGCCTGCGGGAGCTTCGTGCGCAGCGGTGGCCTGGGGAGGCGGGGCGGAGCGACTTGACGGAGTGCCTGGATAGTCTCAGCCGGCTGTTCAGCGAGGGCGTCAGCCGCGGCAGGTCTCACCGGATGTGTGCCCGCCTGACTGAGATCCTCAGCCGGCTCGAAGGCGGAAGAGAATCGACAGTAAGCGATGATCATTGATGTCAGGGTGCAGCGTCTCCAACTGAAATGCCGGGAGCCGGAAGGGCCTCCCGCCCCCGGAAGACCGCTGTGCGACCCTTCCAGGGTTGAACACTATGGCGGGCCAATCATTCCCGGGGTTGGCACCCCGGGCTTTCCTGTTCGACGCTTTCAGCGTCGTGGGTGCCTCTCACTGCCGCAATCCTCGACGACTCGCCCCCACCCCGGCTGCCCGGCTCACAACCTCGCCCAAGTGATCATTCTCAGCCCGCACCAGCGTCCGGGCAGCGACCCAGTAGAGGTGGAACAGGTCAGCCCGGCGTGCAAACCCCGGGGAACAGGTTGAGGTGATGAAAGGCCGACCCTGAACGGGTTGAAAAGGGTCCTCGCGACACGGGCCGCCTGCCCCGCAGTGCGGGCCTCGTTGCCGGCAGTGGCCGGATCACAGCCATGGCATCAAAATCCCTGGATTTCGGGTCATGCTGACCATATAATGCGCCCGCGCGACGGCGCTTCCGGGCACGCCCCGGCCGAGCGGCTGCACTTCAGTTATCGGCGCAGCCGACCAGTCGATTGTCAGGCCGGATGCATCCTGAAGCCGGCCCCAGTGCCCGAAAATAGTTGCAGGAATTAGATTTCCGATGAAGACAAAAGCCGTCTACCCGGGGACATTCGACCCGGTGACCAACGGGCACATAGACCTGATCCAACGCGGCGCAGCCCTCTTTGATCACCTGTACGTGGCGTTACTCAGCAACGCGGAAAAGGCACCCCTCTTCAGCGTCAAGGAGCGGGTCGAGATGCTCGAGGAGGCCGTCAAACGCTACCGCAATGTATCCGTTACGACTTTCGAGGGACTGCTGGTCGACTATGCGGAGAAAGTCGGAGCCTCGGTGATCGTGCGAGGAATCAGGGCGGTCTCCGATTACGAGTACGAGCTGCAGATGGCAATGATGAACCGCAGGCTCTCTTCGCGGGTCGAAACGGTGTTCCTGATGCCGGCGGAAGCCTACTCGTATCTGAGCTCGCGCCTGGTGAAGGAAATCTCCCAGCTGGGAGGCTCGGTGCGGGGCCTCGTGCCGCCGGGAGTCGAGAGACGGCTGAAAAGCGGAAACTCGAAGAAGCAGTGACCTGGACAAGGATTTTCCGGCACCTGGCGACCCCGGGTGCCACGAGATTCAGCTCTTGTCTGCAAATGAGCATCGCATATTGAGGTCTCTGAAGCGGCTGCCGGCATCCGGCCGCTGCGCGCTGTGCATGCTGTTGTTGGTCCCGGTGGTTTTGTTGTCCGTCGGCGGCCTGGACACGCTGAGCACACCGAGGCTCTCCCGGGAGATCCGGCCGGCCGCCGTCGCTTCGCAGCCCGCGTCGGGCACGGGCTGGCTGCAGCTGAAGACGATTGTCGGTGCGTTCGCACCGAACGGGAATATCACCGGCACACTCCTCCGGCATGGATTGATGAGGGAGCAGGTGCTCCGCCTGGTCGAAGAAACGCGGCCCGTCTATAACCTGGCCCGAATCGTCGCGGGCAGGCCGTACTGGCTCGACGTAGCCCCCGACAACGACCTCCGCTCGTTCCGGTATCCCCTCGATGACGAGCGGTACCTGACCGTCTATCGAGAGGGTGAACGCTACGTCCCGGTGGTGAAGAGCTTCCCCTTTGCCGTGGGCGTGGAAACAGTAGAAGGAGTGATCCGGACCTCACTTTTTGCGGCCATGACGGAAGCACATGAAGAGGAGCGGCTCGCGCTCGATCTGGCCGATATTTTCATGTGGGACATCGATTTCTACACGGACCTCCAGCCCGGCGACAGGTTCCGGATCATCGTTGAGAAGAAATACCTGGACGGCAAGCTGGCCAAGTATGGCGCGATCCTGGCAGCCAGCTTCACCAATCAACAGAGGATTCTGACGGCCTTTCGCTTCCAGAGCCGCCCTGGTGTCGCGGAGTATTTCAGCGCCGACGGAAGGGCACTCAAGCGGTCTTTCCTGAAATCTCCGCTCAAGTTCGCCCGGGTGACCTCCAGGTTCTCGGGAGCACGGATGCATCCCGTGCTGCGGATCGTGAGGCCCCACCTGGGCGTGGACTACGCGGCTCCGCTCGGAACACCTGTTGTGTCGGTCGGTGCGGGGACAGTAGCCTCCGCGGGCAGTACGGGGGAGGCGGGGAAAATGGTCCGCATACGTCACGCGGGCGGTTACGAAACGCTTTACCTGCACCTGATGCAGATCCAGGTTCGCGCCGGAGAACACGTGGAGCAGAGTCAGGTGATCGGCCGGGTTGGGTCAACCGGGCTTTCCACAGGGCCACATCTCGACTTCAGGGTCGTACAACATGGCAAGTTCATCAACCCGACCAAGGTGATATTCCCGCCGTCCCCCCCGGTGCCCGCGTCCGAGTTTGCCCGTTTCGTAGCCGTGCGCGACCCCTTTCTCGCGCAACTTGGAATCTCAGTGCCCGGCTCCGACCGGGCTCTGGCGCATCCGGGCGACCCGAGTCGGATCGATGGGCCCGGGAGCGGTCCGTATTCCGCTTCGGCTCGCTGACCTCGCCTGGGCCCTGACTTCGAAGGCTCTGAACCTTTCCCGGTCTGCGGCAGACAGACGGTGAGGGGATCCGGCACAGCTCCCAAGCCTGGTAAGAGAGTACATGGACAAACCAAGCCGGATTGCGCTCGCCTGGAGGAGGCTGGCCGGTTCCCATGAGGCGGCCGGCTTCCATGAATTCGTGACCTCCCTGGCGAGCAGGGTACTGGCCTTGCTCGATCCCGAGGAACGCAAGGCATTCATGGAGGCCGAAGTCCGGCGTGCGTTCGATCTCCGCAGAGTCGAGATCATGGTGCGACCGGAAGGCGCAGAGCGGTTCACCTCCGAGAGCACCCGTGTCCGCGGCACCATCGGCAGGGTGCTTGGCATACTCGATGGAAGCGGTGAGCAGTTTCTCTCCGAATCCACGGCTCAAAGGCTTGGAGTCTCGGCGATCCTGCGCGCAATGCAGGCGACGTACGCATTCCCTGTCCGGCAGCGTGGCACGGTCCTGGGGCTGCTTCTGGTCGACAGCTCACCCAGGGTCTCCCTCGATCCCGGCCTTGAAGGGATCATCACCACCGTCTGCGACCAGATTGCCCTGGTCCTCGAGAACTCCAATCTTCTGAAATCGAGACTGGAGTTGCAGCACACGATCGCGGCCCAGGCGCACATGGTCCAACTCGGCGAGATGACGGCAAGGATCGCTCACGAGATCAAGAACCCGCTCAGCTCGATCAAGACAATCGTGCAGGTTATGCAGGAGGATCCCGAGCTGCGGCTCAAGTACGCTCAGGATCTCGGGCTCATCTGCAGTGAGGTGGATCGACTTGCCTCCACGGTTGCTCAACTGCTCAGCTTCGCCCGCCCGGCTGACGATCAGCCGGAATCGGTCCGGCTGGTCGAAGTCGCCGCATCCGTGATCAGCTTCCTGCAGCATGACATCCAGCGTTCAGGCCTCGCCGTGGAAAACGAAATCCCGGGCGAGTTGCCCTCAGTGCCTGGCACCACCGCGACTTTCCGGGAGATAATTTTCAACCTGCTTCTCAATGCCATGCAGGCGGCGGACGACAGGACCGCCGCGATCCGGCTCGCGGCATGGGAGGGAGTCCTCGAGGATGGCTCCGAGGGCTTTGTCCTGCTCGTGGTCGAGGACGACGGACCCGGTGTCCCCGAGCCGATTCGGGAACGTGTATTCGTCCCGTTCTTCACGACACGGCAGAGAGGCACAGGCCTGGGACTGTCGATCGTCAAGCGGAATGTGGAGCACCTTGGGGGACGAATCACCCTGGAGAGCCCGATAAGGGATGGGAGGGGAACCCGTTTTCTCATGCACCTGCCGCTCGACCGCATCTGAGTGGCAGGGTCCATGGCAGAAGCGCGCCGCCTCGCGAGCGGTCTGACTGAGAAAGGTGGAAATCTTGAAGTACAAGGTCCTTGTGGTGGATGACGATGAGGCCGCACGTTTCGGCATGCGCAAAGCGCTCCAGGCCCGGGAGCACGTTGTCCTGGAAGCGCCGGATCTCCGCTCGGCGCGTTTCACGATCGAGAAAGAGAGCCCGGACCTCGTGCTGTTGGACATCAATCTCCCCGACGGATCAGGGCTGGACCTGCTGAAGGAGGTGGCGGCAAGGCCCCGGCCCCCGCTGGTGATCGTCATCACGGCGCATGGGTCCGAGCGGCTGGCGATTGACGCCATCCGTGCCGGCGCGTATGAGTACCTCTCCAAGCCGTTCGAGATTGACGAGCTTCGCCTGCTCGTGCGCAATGCCCGTGAGCGCGCTCAGCTGGCCGAGGAGAACCGCGCCCTGAAGGAGCAACTGGGGCAGGAGGGGAAGTACGGCGACATTGTAGGCAGGAGCCCCGCTATTCAGAGGGTGTTCGAGCTGATCGACCGCGTCGCTCCCACCGATGTCAGCGTCCTGATCCAGGGTGAGAGCGGGACCGGCAAGGAACTGGTCGCGCGTGAGATCCACCGCCGCAGCGCGCGGAAATCCATGCCGTTCGTCGCCATCAACTGCGCGGCGCTCCCGGATTCCCTCATCGAGAGCGAGCTGTTCGGGCACGAGAAGGGAGCGTTCACGGGCGCCGTGGCGCGGAGGATCGGGAAATTCGAGCTTGCCGACGAAGGCACGCTGTTCCTGGACGAGATCGGCGACATGGCTCCGGCCACACAGGCCAAGGTCTTGCGTGTACTCGAGGGGGGCCGGTTTGAACCACTGGGCTCGCAGGAGACACGTCGGGTCGATGTGCGTGTCGTATGCGCCACGCACCGCGACCTGCGCAAGGCGATGGCTGAGCAGGTGTTTCGGGAGGACCTTTACTACCGGATCCACGTGGTTCACCTCGAATTGTCTCCTTTGCGCGAGCGTGGGGAGGACATACCGCTGCTGCTCGACTATTTCGGGAGGGTATTCGCTGACAAATACAGGATTCAGTGGTGCGGATTTGCAGCCGCGGCAACCGAGAAGCTGCTGACCTACCCGTGGCCGGGGAACGTCCGTGAGCTGCGCAACCTCGTGGAAAGCTGTGTCGTTCTCAGCATCAAGGGTTCGATTGACGCGTCTGATCTGCCCGCAGAAGTCCTGGCCGGACGGCCCGGGACGCCGGCCGGCGTTCGTGAGGAGGAACTCTGGCGGCTCCCTTATGAGGAGGCCAGGGATGCTTTCGAGCGCAGGTACCTCGCAGAGGTTCTGGATCGTCACCACGGGAACATCAGCCAGGCCGCGGCTGCCATCAGGATTCACCGCCAGACTCTCCAGTACAAGCTCAAACAGCTGGGGCTCCGTAAAATATGGGCCGAGACGGGACCCGGAAGCGAGGAGTAGGTCATCCTTCACCTGCCCGCGAGGTGGAATAGTGCGGATTTCGATCATTGCGAACCCCAGGTCCGGGCGAGGGCGGGCTTTCAGAACGGTTCTAGAGTACGTCCGCCATTGGCCGCACGGCCGCTGGGAGGTCGAGGTGCTGACCACGCGTGCACCCGGGCATGCGGCTGAACTCGCCCGTGCGCTGGCTTCCCGTCCACCGGATCTGCTCGCGGTTTGCGGCGGTGATGGTACTGTCAACGAAGTTGCCAACGGCCTGCCGGATCCGCCGTTCCCGGTAGCCGTTATTCCCGCCGGCACCGCGAATGTCCTGGCGCGCGCCGTCGGCATACCACTGGATCCCGTGGAGGCGATCAGGAGCGCTCTTGGAGGATCCGTTCTGCGAGTCGATTCCTGTTTTCTCCAGGGGACACCGGCCCGGTGTTTCCTTCTCATGGCGGGGGCGGGCTTCGATGCATACGTCGTATCCCGGACCTCCTCTGCTCTCAAGGACCGGGTCGGCATCGCTGCCTTCTACCAATCCACGCTTCAATGCCTGGCGACATACAACTTTCCCGATTTCACGATCACAGCGGAAGACATGTCAATTCAGGCTACGACCTGTGTCGTGGCGAACTCGCGCGGGTACGGGGGCGGCCTGGTCCTGACCCCCTCAGCCGACATGACGGACGGCCTCCTCGATCTCGTGGCTGTCCAGGGCCGGTCGCGGGTGAACCTGGCACTGTTTGCCCTGACGGCCTTGCTAGGCAAGCCACGAAGCTACCCGTGGGTACGATATGCGAGGACACGATCGGTGAAAATCGACGGCCCGCCCGGGGTGATGGTCCAGGTTGACGGAGAGCAGGTCGGCACCCTGCCGGCGGCGATCCGGATCGTGCCGCGCTCGTTCCCCCTCGTGGTTCCCTCTCAGCCGCCACGGCGGGAGGGCAGCTTGTGACGAACTCGTCACAGAGGCGCAAAGAACCCGGGGCGGAGTTCCAATCGTCATTTGTCATTCAGCACAGCTTCTTATATCCTGTTGCCGTTTTCGAAGGGAGAGTCCTTTGCCCAAGCAGCACCTCACTTTGCGCGACCTCCTCACGCAGCAGGCTCGGCGTTACGAGAAGAAGACCTTCCTTGCTGCTGTAAACCGCGAATATTCGTATGCCATGGTGGACGACCGGACGGACCGGGTCGCAACCGCCCTGGGCAGGCTGGGACTGCGGCAGGGCGATCGCGTCGCACTTCTGCTCTCCAATACTCCTGAGCTTGTCTTCTTCTTTCTCGGTGCTCCCAAGATAGGCCTGGTCCCGGTTCCGATCGACCCGACCTCATTTGCGGATGAGATAGTGTTCGCGGTTCAGCACTCGGGATCGACTGCGGTTGTCACGGAGAGCCGGTTCGCCGAGCTGAAGGTCAGGCTGTCCGAGGTGCGCCACTGGATCACCGTCGATGACGACAGCTTCTCCGGGCAACCGTTCGAAAACCTGGAACACGGATCTGTGCTGGGCTTCTGGCCGGACCTCGATCCGGATGACCCGGCGGTGATATCGTATACCCGGGGAACAACCGGCGACCCGAAGCCGGTTGTGCTTACGCATCATAATCTGATCAGCAACTGCCACCAGACGATACAGCCGTTCCGCATCGACGAGACAGACCGGTTCCTCTGTGCCCTGCCGCTCTCATCCGTCGCGGCTGGTGTCCTGCTGGTCCTTCTGCCATGGATGACCGGGGGCACCTGCGTTCTGCGTGACGCCTATTGTTCCAATGTCCCGCACGAGATCGAGGAAAACGGCGCTACTGTGCTTGCCGGCACGCCTGCCCTGTACGAAATGATCGCGGGCTCTGCCACTTTCGCGCGCAGTCACATCCCGACCCTTCGGCTGGCAATCTGCCACTCGGGTCCGGTGGGCAGGAAGTTCCTTCGCCAGTTCGAGGAACGGCACGACGTGCTCATTGTCGAGGGGTACGGGCTGGTCGAGGGCACCTGTCTTACCTGTGCCAATCCTTATACCGGCGTTCACAAACCCGGATCGCTCGGGCTTCCGCTTCCGGGCCAGGAGTGCAGGATATTCGACGAACAGGATGACGCTCTGCCTCCCGGTCATGTCGGCGAGATCGTGGTCCGCGGGCCGAACGTGATGAAGGAGTATTACCGCGAGCCGCAGGCGACGGCCAGGACCTTGAGAGGCGGTTGGCTTCATACGGGCGATTCGGGGTACGCGGATCCTGACGGGTACTACTACCTGCAGCGCTCAAGGTTGTGACAGCATGAGGTGTTTTGCGGCGAACCGCGTGCAGGGTACACCGATGCGGGACGCCGCTTCCATTCATATCTCTCTTGCTTCCCGGCACCAGTCATGTACAAGGTTGCGATCGTCGGCAGGCCAAACGTGGGAAAGTCCACCCTCTTCAACCGACTGTGCGGCATAAGGAGATCCATTGTCGGCGACGAGCCGGGAATCACACGCGACCGGATCTCGGGGACTGCGACGTGGAAGGGCAAGGTTGTCGAATTCATCGACACCGGTGGAATGTTGCCCGATTCGAAGGAAGCGATCCCCGGAAAGATACTCCAGCAGGTTGAACGTGCAATCGGCGACTCGAGGCTGCTGTTGCTCGTCGTCGACGGACGGGCCGGAGCGACGCCACTCGACGAGCAGCTTCTGCCCATGCTGCGCAGGACCTCCAAGCCCTTCTGGGTGATAGTCAACAAGGTCGACACTCCTGATCTGGAAGCTCTCACGGCCCCTTTCTATGCCTTCGGGGCAGGGGAAGTCTTTCCTGTTTCGGCGGAGCACGGCAGGGGACTGGCGGATCTGCTGGATGCGTTGCACGATAGAGTGGAAGAGGAGCCACTCCCCGCTGCTCCGGAGGTCGAGACCGCTGAGGAGATCACAATCGCGGTCGTGGGCCGGCCGAACGTCGGCAAATCCTCCCTTGTCAATCGCCTGCTTGGGGAGGAGCGCATCATCGTCAGTGAGACCCCGGGCACGACGCGGGATGCGGTCGACACCATCCTCGTGCGTGAAGGCACCCGGTACCGGCTGATTGATACCGCCGGCATCCGCAGGAAAGGCAAGACGGATCAGCGTGCGGAGAAGGTCAGCGTGGTCCTCGCAAGACGCAGCATGAAACGCGCGTCCATAGCGCTCCTGCTGCTCGACTCGGTCGAAGGGGTGACCAAGCTGGACGCCGCCATCGGGGGATATGCCTCGGAATCAGGATGCTCGGTAATCATCGTGCTCAATAAGTGGGATCGGGTACAGAAAGACCAGCATACGCTGGAGAAATACACCGAGGATATACGCCGGAGAATGAAATACCTGGCCTACGCCCCGATCCTGACCGTCTCGGCGCTGACAGGAATGCGGGTGACGAAGCTGTTTGGACTGATCGGCCGGGCTCATGCGGCGCGTTCCCTGCGTGTGCCGACCGGAGAACTGAACAACCTGTTCGTGCCCGACATGACTACGACCTGGCAAACCCGTCGACCTGCCCAACAGCTGGAAATCAGGTACCTGACTCAGGTCAGCAGTAACCCCCCGACCTTCGTAGTTTTCAGCGCGAGCAGCAAGCCCCTGCACTTTTCAAGCGAGAGGTTTCTTATCAACCGGCTCAGAGAGCGGTACGAATTCTATGCCGCCCCCATCCGGATACAGCAGAAGCTCAGGGCACCCCGCAAATGAGCAGCCGGCAACCATGCCTCTGCCTACGGTCCGGCAGAAGAGGGGAGGACAGCATGCGCACAGACAAAGGGACTCGACCGAGCAGGAACCGGCTGATGCTTGCCGGGCCCCTGTTACTCTTCCTGAGATGCGCGGCGGCGGCCGAGCTGACGGCGCTGCCCGAATACCTTCGCCCCGACCCGTTTGGCGGGGTCGTGGCCGTCGACAAGCTGTCTGGCCGCGAGGTCGAGCCGCGGAGCTTCGATGAGGGCCATCCGCTCGAGCTGACGGGCGCCCGCGGCGCCTATGTCTCATTTCACCTGGTGGTGAAACTCAGGGGAGGAGGGAGCTATCGGCTCACCTTCGATCTGGACAACAAGCGCGAGAGGATCGAAGCCGATCTCTTCCGCGAGTGGTTTCACTTCACTGTTCCCGACCGGAGCTACTATCCTGATGCGCTTGTTCCGGTGACCGTGCCCTATGCGTCTCGTATGCCGGATCCGGACAATCGCATCGAGAGACAGACATCCCAGCCGTTCTGGGTCGACATCTGGATACCGCCCGATGTCCAGCCGGGGACGTACCGTGGCAGGGCCGGGCTGGAGGCAGGAAAGGAACATAGCACCCTCACCTTTGTCTTGAGGGTGCTGCCGGCGACTGTGCCCGCCGGGGACGTGGTTACCGTCGACCACAATTCCTACGGCAGTTCGTGGCTTGCCGACTACTTTCCGGGGACGAAGGTCCCCGGCGACACTTCCTTCCGGCTGACGCATTTGTACCACCGCATCTTTTATGATCACCGTGGGACCTATCACCAGCTGGGTTACGGGCACGGCGGCAAGGTGATCCCCGAATTTGCGCCGGAACTCACAGGCTCGGGGCGGGGCAGGAAGGTTTCGAGTTGGGACCTGTATGACAGGCACTATGGGCCGCTCCTCGACGGGTCTGCGTTCGAAGGCTCCCGCCGGGGCGCCAAGCCGATCCCGTTTGTCTACCTTCCGATCAACCCCGAGTGGCCCGCGTCGTTTCTCTGGTGGGGAGAGCCGGGTTACGAAGCTGAGTTTGTCGGCGTCGTCGGCGAGATGGAACGTCACTTCCGCGAGAAGGGTTGGCTAAACACGCGATTCGAGATGTTTTTCAACCACAAGAAGAGGTACAAAGCGTTTCCCTGGGACGGCGACGAGACTCGCTTCCCGAAGGATGACAAGTATTTCATCGAATACGGTCGTTTGCTGAAGAAGGCGCTTCCGCCCGAATCTCCGGTCAAGTTCGTTTTCCGTGCGGATGCAAGTTGGGACATGGAGCGTCAGTTCAAGTCCCTGGCCGGCATAGTAGACTTCTGGGTCTGCGGCGGCTCCCTGTTCAGCTGGTACGACTATGCGCCCGGCATGCTCAAGGCTCGCGGCGATACCGTGTGGATCTACGGTGGGCCGCCTGCCGTGACCACGGCATCGTCGGCCATCACGGAACACCCCCTTCGCGCATGGATATACGGAATCGATGGCTGGGTCCATTGGCAGACCGTTTCCCCCGGTGACGATCCGTGGTTCCACTTCGACGGCGGCGGCACCGTACTGGCCTATCCGGGAGCGCGATTCGGCATCGAGGGCCCCATTCCGAGTCTTCGCCTCAAGCTTCAGCGCAACTGTCTGCAGGACCTGGCGCTGCTGGACAGCTTGAAGTCGAGACACAGGATTGATGAAATGAAAGCGGAGGTTACGAGCCGGTACAACGGCACGACACCTGCCCAGTGGTGGACGCCGCGGCCTCCCTTGGCCGATACGCCGCCATGCGATTGGACCAACAACGGCATCGATGAGGCCACGAAGGCGTCGGAATACCATCAACCCAAGCTCGCATCGAACGCCTGGGAGGCCGTACACCGCTTTGTGATGGAACTGGTAGCGGAGGAGAAATGAGGCACAGGATTAACGCCCCGGCAGCTTTCGTTTTTGTTTCTGTCTGCGCCGTCACCTGCGCCCAGGAGGGTGGCATCGCGCCGCGCACGAAGGAAGACGTGGTACGCGGTCTCGATGATGTTGCCCGCATCGCCACTGTCATGGTGGACGGAGATGTGTGCCGGCAGATCATGACCGAGAGGGCTCTGGGTTTCATGTTTGCAGCCAATGCGAAGGACCCTTGGGCCGCGAGCGACAACTTCGACGTCAACGACGCGCCCTATGTCCAGACCAAGAAGACGTTGACGCGCCTGTCCAGGCTCCTGCCGTTTCCTTGTGACGTGAACCTCTGGATGCCGTTCGTCGACCGGCCCGACAAGATCCAGATTCTAATCAGGAACGTCAACGAGTGGAGCCAGTTCTGGACGTGGGGGACGCTTGTCCAGGACATGCCGCCCGAAATGAAGAGGGTACTCGAGGCCGGCAGGCGGGAGACGGTCATGCGGAAGCCCGGCCTGATCTCGGTTCTTGCCCCGGTCCGGAACAGCCTCGGAGACACGGTCGCGCTGGTTGAAGTCGCGAGCATCGAGCCGGGCACCCCGCCCCCGGACGTCCATGCCCGATCGGGTGAAGACACCCAACATCGTGCAGGATTGAAGTAATCACCAGACCCGTCGGTCACGAGTGGCCGGGATCCGACATTTCTTCGATTTTGCCATCGGTTCGCACCGCCGTGGGAGAGATCTCCCGCTTCGGCAGAGCGTGCCCGTTCGCGCCTGACTGGCTCCCCGGCCGGTGACACGACAAACAACCGCGGTAAATGTGCTTGACTTGGATGGGGAGGCATGCGATTAGTTGCCGGTCGATAGCAACAAACTGGTAAATGGTCGCTTTCCGCAGGTCGACCCGGGAGGGGTAGTGATGTCTGAGCATTCTATGCACGGATTCAGAGTGCGGCGTGGAAACCACCGCATCTGGGTATGCGGGTTCATGTTCGCGTCAATCTGCATCCTTGCGTCGGTGTCAGGGGCTGATCAGCCGCCGACAGACCTTTTCATGCGTGGCTATTCTGTGATTCCCGCGCCTCAGAAGGTGTCCCTGGAGCCGCAGGATATCGAGTTCAGCGGTGCGTGGTCGCTCCGCATGGAAATCCCCCCCGGCCATCCCGCTATCCGGAGCCTGGCCAGCGACCTGGAGACGTTTCAGGCAATCCGCATCCAGAGTGCTCCTGCTGCTGCGGAGCGGGTTGTCAGGCTGGCAGTCGCTCCTGGAACTGTGAAGACCGGTACTGATCCCGAAATCGACAAGCAAGCCTACAGGCTGAAGATCGCCCCGGGGCTGATCGAGATCGTCGGAAACGGCGACCCGGGGCTCTTCTACGGTGTGCAGACGCTTCTGCAGTTACTGAGAGCGAAGCCCGGCGGAGGCCTGCAGCTGCCCGTCTGCATGATTGAAGACTGGCCGGCCTACCGGCTGCGGTTTCTCCACTGGGACACCAAGCATCATCAGGATCGTATCGAGACACTCAAGCGCTACCTGGACTGGTCGGCGCGATTCAAGGTCAACATGATCGGGTTCGAGCTCGAAGACAAGTTCGAATACCCTTCTCACCCTGTCATCGGCGCCCCTGGCGCCTTCACGAGCGCCCAGCTGCAGGAGATCGTCGACTACGGTCTGGATCGATTCATCCAGGTAGTCCCTCAAATACAGGCTCCCGCGCACATGGCATATGTGCTGAAGCACCCCGAGTTCGCCGACCTGCGCGCCGATGGGAACAATTACCAGGCGTGCATGTGCGACGAGCGTGCTTACGACCTGATCTTCGCGATGTATGACGACGTGATCAAGGCCACGCGCGGGGTCCAGTACCTCCACGCTTCGACTGACGAGGTCTATTATGCGGGCATATGCGCGAAATGCGGCAAGCCCTACAACCCGGAAAACCGGAGCCTGAAGTGGATCGAGTTTGCGCAGAGGGCACACGACTTTCTCGCGTCACGCAACCGGACGATGCTGGCCTGGGTAGAATACCCGGTGCTGCCTGCCCACATCAATCTCCTGCCGCCCGACCTGATCAACGGCGTCATGCCGGAGGACCCTGAGCAGCTGGAAGCGGAAAGGAAGCGGGGCATCCGCGACCTGATATACACCCCCATGCAGGGCGAGGAGTTGTTCTTTCCGAACTATCTCCCGGCGCCGGGCGACTCCGAGCCGCCCGCCGGACGGCTTGAAACCGCATTTCGGACCCTGTCCGCGAAAACCGGACAGACACATCCGGCAGGGGTCTACGGTGCGGCGTGGGACGATTCGGGCCTGCACGGCGAGACCTTCTGGCTCGGTTGGGCAACGGTGGCTCAGTATGGATGGACGCCGGGCACGCCGTCGGTGGGCCAGCATGTGGCTGAGTTCATGAACCTGTATTACGGACCGCGGGTCACCGGGATGGTGGATGTGTATCGTAACCTCCAGGAGCAGGCCAGTTTCTATGATCGATCGTGGGACCGGGTGGTATCGAGAGTTCGCGGCCCCGGTTATGGGAATTCACGCGGCAAGGGGATCGGCACCACTCGATTCGATCACACCCTGCCAGCCCCGGCTCTGCCCTCATTGCCGCAACTCGATTTCCGCGGGGTATATGTCGGAAGATACGGGCGGCTTGCAGATGAAGCTCAGGGCATGGCCTCAAAGAGCGCCGTGCTCGACCACGCGCTATACGAGAACATATCGAGAGCAGACCGCAACAGGTACAACCTCGAGGTTTTCCTCTCGATCGCGGCGCTGCTGGGGCACCACGATCGATTGATTGCGGGCATGAAAGGAATCGAAGATATGCTCACAGCGGCGCATCGGGCGGCCGCAGAGAACGATGCACGGAGAGCCCTGGAGATGCTGGTCGCAGCCCGCAACCGGGCGGCGGACATACAGTCTGAACGGCGCTCGATTTTCGAACGGTTGACCGTAACCTGGGAGAAGAGCCGGTTTGCCAAGGGAAGGACGGTGGATGGAAGGAAGTTCTACCATGTGCTGGACGACACAAAGGATCACTGGGCTGACCGCCGTCCCGACCTGAGCTACATGATCGCACCCGAGGAGAGTATCCGGCTCGAAGCGTGGACGGAGCAGATCGAGAAACTGGCGCGGGCCTATGCCTCGAGCAACCGCCTCCCGACGCCGGTTTTCCAGCATTAGAGGGCTTTGGTTGCACGCGGACTTCAGGAGGCTGACTCCATGAAGAGCAAAGCCAACGTGAGCAGGCAGGCAAGCCTTGAGAAGCGTCTGTCGCAATTGACGCATTCCCTCGAGGACCGGTTGGCGGGAACCATAGCAGACCTGGTACGCATCCCTTCGGAGAATGTCCCGCCGAAGGGCAACGAGTACGCGTGCCAGTGCTATATCCGCGACCGGTTCGCTCAGCTCGGCCTCGAAACCGAAACGTACGATCTGGACGGCGTCCCTGGCCTCACAAGCCACGCCGCGTATCGGGACGGGCGCAACTATATGCGTCGCCCAAACGTCGCAGCCACCTGGCGGGGCTCCGGCGGAGGCAGGTCACTTCTGCTTTCGGGTCATGCCGATACGGTGCCTCGCGGATCGGAGCCATGGAACCACGATCCCTTCGGCGGCCAGAGGGAGGGCAATCGGATCTACGGTCTGGGCTCCAATGACATGAAGGGCGGCATCGCCGCGATGATTCTTGCAGTGGAGGCAGTGAAGGAGGCGGGAGTCCGGCTGCGGGGGGATTTGCTCATTGAGACCGTTGTCGACGAGGAGTTCGGTGGAGTGAACGGAACGCTGGCTGCTCGTCTGCGGGGCCACAACGCCCAGGCGGCGATCATGTGCGAGCCCAGCCAGAATGTAATCTGTCCGGCCCAGATGGGTGGACGGACAGTTCATATCACTCTCCGCAGCAGTGGAGAGGGGATCCTGTACGAAGGCGGGGCCAAAGCTCAACCGGCGGACCAGATTCATCATGTTCTCGGCAAAGTCGCGGAATTTGCGCGGCAGCGCCGGCAGAACACGCCGGTCCACTCCCTCTATAGGGGAAGCAAAGATCCCGTGCCGGTTTGGGTGACCAAGATATCATGCGGCGGATGGGGAACGGGTGAACCCATCACGGTTCCGCCCGCATGCAGGCTCGAGATCTACTGGCAGGCCATGCCCGGTGAAGAGCAGCAAGATATCGACCGTGAGTTCTGGCGCTGGTGGAATTCAACCGTCGACGAGCGCCCGGACCTCTTTCCTGCGAAACCCGAAGTCCGCTTCCCCATCGAGTGGCTTCCCGGCTCGGCCATTGACGAGCATCACGAACTGGTGTCGGGGCTGTCGAGTGTCTACCGGGACACCACGGGATCGAACGCCTCAGTCCAGGGGATCGGCGGGCCTTGCGATATGTTTGTACTCCACGAGCACTTCAACATCCCTGCGGTCCTGTTCGGGCCGAAAGGAGGCAACACGCACGCTCCCGACGAGTGGGTTGATCTCGCCTCAACCGTCCTGACAGTGGAAACGCTGGCTCGCTTCATCTGCCGTTGGTGCGGGGCCGATGACTAGGCGCGGCCGGAACGCTTTCCCGAACTGACCTTCATGCATCGGACCCCCCATCTCACCCGTAACTCCGCGGAACCTGACGCCCTGCCCCCATGGCGACTCACAATCGTATTAGCTCTGCTCCTCGTCTCCTCGGCAGCTGCGTTGCAGGATCCGACGGTCCGAATGGAGGTTTCCACCCGTCACCCGCGCGTTTTTTTCCGGCATGATGATGCAAAGCTGGGTCTAGGATTGAATGTCAGTGAATTGCGCCTGCGGGCCGGCAGTCCGGCATATGCGCGTTGGCGACGGGCTGCTTCCACCAGAGGCCCCGCCGGCATCGTAGAGCGGGCGGCGCGCTACCTCGAGGGCAGGTCGCCCGCCGACCTGGACACTGTTCGCGGGTTTCTCCTGACCCGGACTTTCTCCTATGCCAAGGATGACGTTTCCGGGTTCCTTGCCGGCGCTGAAATGGCGATGGCGTTCGACTGGGTCTACGATGGGCTCTCAGCTGCCGAGCGGACACAGGCTATGTCGAACATCGTGACCACGGCAGATTCAAGCGCCGATTTCCTCGTGCACGGGGAGCCGGCCGAGAGTGAACCTTGGTTTAGAGCGCGCCCGGTTGGGGCTGACTTCGGTGCTTGGCATGTACTCCTATGCGGTCAGATTCGACATGAGAGCTGAGTCCGACCCGGCTGCTGTCTCATTTGCCGCCCTCAGTTTCAGCAACAGAGTCATGATGAACAAGATGGCGCTCCCTAATCTCGAGCCTGGCTGGAACCGGTTCAATGTCGCAGCCCAGTCCATGACCCCTGATAGTGCGCTCAGGGTCGCGCTCGCATGGTCTGACAAGGACGGAGTCCAACACGTCGAGAGAACGGCATCGAGCCTTCCGTTTGAGTTTGACGTCTTCGCCAACTGCAGCGGCGGGAACACTGTTAAGATGCGCTCACTGAGGCTCGAAGCCGTCCGCCCGCAAGAAGCCTCGGAACCATCAGGCTATGAGGCCACTATCGAAGCCGGCCTCAGGAAAGACAGGGGAACGCTGGGCCGGTTGAGCGAAAACCTGCAGGCTGAGGACCCTGAACCGCGTTACTGGTCGGCAGACGCCTTGGGCAAGATAGGTGATCCGGCTGCAATTCCGGCGCTCATCCGTGCGCTCGCTGACCCATTCGACGCGGTGCGGATGTCTGCATGCGTCGCGCTTGGGGATCTCAAGGCAGTCGAGGCTGTGCCCTCACTGATCGACATTGTTGCGGGAAGAGTAGCTCCCGGCAGACATCTCAGCCTCTTCGTCCCGGAGGAAGTCGGGGAGGTCCAATGGATGGCCGCGCAGGCGCTCGATCGGATCGGGGACAACCGGGCTGTGGGCCCGTTGACAAAGATACTCCCGACGGCGGGCGGTGACCTGGGCCTGTACGTTGCACAGGCCCTCGGAGAACTGAACGATCGGCGTGCTGTTCCGGCATTGATTGATGAGAGCAAACGGCACGAAGAGCCGGAGCTTAGAGGCATAGCGGAAGCACTCGGACGAATCGGGGACCCGCAGGCACTACCAGCCCTCCTGGACCTTCTGCAGATCGGGAAGGAGGACGTGCGCTATGCCTCCGCTGTGGCTCTCGGCCGCATTGGTGATTCGCGGGCGGTTGAAGCCTTGCGGAAGGTGAGAGAGGGCGACCCCCAGGCCTTCGTTCGCGAGGCAGCGGCCGCAGCGCTGCAGAGACTGGGGGCCGGCACGCAGCCGTGACGCAGGGGCTGGACACTTACGACCGCCCACTCGACTGTCTTTGGCAAGGGGAGATGGGACCATGAAGCTCAACAAGGTGTTGATACTCAGCCTGGTAATACATGGAGCGATGTTCCTGTCGAGTGCGACGGCCGCCGAGTTGCCGGGCAAATACTTCGAGTTGCTGAAGGCCGGCGCTGCCATGGTAGCAGAGCGGCTGGCGGCCGAGCCCGGGGCCGACCTTGCCACCCTCGAGTCGCGGCCGGGGTGGCGGCACTTCCCATACGCCATCCTCGCACCGGCAGTACTCTATGCCTGCAAGGACCCCGCCAACAGCGGATACCGCAATCCCCGCATGCTCGAACTGGCCCTCAGGATCGGCGACCTGCTGGCAGACGAGAATGAGAAAGGCCGCTACGAACCGCGCCTCGACAGCGACTGGGATACATACATGTGGCTGGAGGCATATCGACTGCTCGAGCGTGACCTGGGTGAAGACCGCCGTGCGCGCTGGAAACGGGGAATCGAGGAGAATGTATCTCTGCTCGTGAGTGACACCAAAGAGCGCCTGGATTTCCCCTGGTACCAGTCACCCTTCATAGGTACGTCGCCCAACCATTACGCCCAGTGGGCCTCGATACTCCATTTCGCCGGGTGTGTCTTCGGCAACAAGGAATGGAAGGAGCTCGGGGCCGCTGTACTTCGCCGGTTCGCTACCACAGAGCAGACAGCTGACGGCTACTGGGGAGAACATAACCGGTCGGGCCCGACGACCGGCTATAACCACCTCACGCTCACCGGCCTGGCACTCTATTACGAGTACAGCAAGGACCCGGTGATCCTGCCTGCACTGCGCAGAGCGACCGATTTCCACAAACATTTCACCTACCCCGACGGTACCCCTGTGGAGGTGATCAACGACCGAAACCGTTACTGGGGAGTGAGCGCATGGGGCCAGTTTGCGTTCACCAACTTCCCCGATGGAAGGCGCTACGCGGAATTTCTTACCGGCTTCTTTAAGCCGGATGCTCTCACCATCGACACCCTCGGACGACTCGCTCAGGATGCCCTCTACTACCATCCGGGACCGATGCGGCCGATTCCCCAGGACATGCCCGCATACCGATATATGATGACCGCCCCCGCAGGCATACGGAAAACCGGTCCCTGGGTGGTCTGCCTCTCAGGTATTATCAGCACCCAGGCTGTCAACAACCAGTTCTACCTGGATCGACAGGGAAACCTGAGCGTCTACCACAAAGAGCTTGGGCTTATCATCAGCGGCGCCAACTCCAAGCGCCAGCCGGAACTCGCCACTTTCTCCGAGCGTCTGCTGGGCCAGGTGTTTTACATGCCGGTAAGCAGCCGGCTGCAGATGGGCGATGCCGCGGACCGGCTGTCACTCGCATACAATAGTTTCTTCTGTGACCTTCATGTACCCGTCCCTTCTGAAACGGAACAGGACTTCCGGTTTGCCATCACAGGTAAAGGTGACCCGCCGGAAGATGCCCGTCTGACTCTGCAACTTTGCCTCAAGCCGGGCGAGGTGCTCGAAACCGCGGCCGGGAGAAAGATTAATCTGAGCGCCGATCGAGTTGAATTGGCAGCCGGCGAGGTCGGTGGCTGGATCCGCCATCGAGGCTGGGTGCTGAATACGGACTCCCCGGCGCAACTGATCTGGCCGATCTACCCGTTCAACCCTTACGCAAACGGGCCCGAGACAAGCCTGGATCATGCAGTGGCGGCGCTCTCCGTGCCTCTGCGGCTGAAGCAGGGGCGCTTTATTCGCCCGGGAGAGCAGGAGATTGCCTTTTCGCTTTCCGTGCCTCCGCGGTGACCAGGAGCAGTGACAATGACTAAAGAGCTGCCGGGATTCCCTTTCGGGACCTGTTTTCCTCAGCCGAAATTGAGTCCCGCGGTAACCACTTGCTCGTGGGGCTCCCGCCGCGTGACGTGGCCTGCCTTCAGTGGTAGAAGGTCGCTCCGCTCTGGTGTAATCTGGCGCAGGCCTCTCATCGGTTCCCGGGGGCCGAATTCGATCTCCCAATAACTGTGAGGCGGTTCCACGCGGGCGTTGCCTGTGAGAATTGAGGGCAGAGAAGCAGATGACACCAGTGACAGGATTCGACAACGAGCGCTATCTCAAGGAACAGACAGCGGCCATTCTGGAGCGCGTGAGCCGGTTTGGCAACAAGCTGTATCTGGAGTTTGGCGGAAAGCTGCTCTTCGATTACCACGCGGCCAGGGTCCTGCCCGGATACGATCCCAACGTAAAGATGCTCCTGCTCCAGAGTCTTCGGAACCAGGCTGACGTTATCCTCTGCATCCACGCAGGGGACATAGAGAGGCGCAAGCTGCGCGCCGATTTCGGAATCACCTACGATGTTGATGCCCTGAAGCTGATCGATGATCTCAGGCACTGGGAGATCGATATCCTGGCGGTAGTGGTGACGCGGTTCAACAACCAGCCCGCAGCGACGCTATTCAAGAACAAACTCGAGCGGCGCGGGATCCGCGTGTACACCCACCGGTTCACCAAGGGTTATCCGACGGACGTCGACACGATCGTGAGCGACGAGGGCTATGGCGCCAACGAGCCGATTGAGACGAACAGACCGCTGACGATCGTCACCGGGCCTGGCCCGGGCAGCGGCAAACTGGCCACCTGCCTGTCGCAGCTCTACCACGATCACGGAGCCGGAATCAAATCGGGGTATGCCAAGTTCGAGACCTTCCCGATCTGGAACCTGCCTGTCAAGCATCCTGCCAATATGGCTTACGAGGCCGCCACAGCCGATCTGGCGGATTTCAACCTCATAGATCCTTTCCACATCGAGGCCTACAAGACCGCAGCCGTCAACTACAACCGCGACGTCGAGGTCTTTCCGGTGCTGCGAAGGATACTCGAGCGGATCACGGGGGAGGCGTCGTTCTATCGCTCTCCGACCGACATGGGAGTCAACCGGGTAGGATTTGCGATAACCGATGACGCAGCGGTGTGCGAGGCGGCGAAGCAGGAGGTGATCCGGCGGTACTTCAGGTACAGCTGCGAATACGCGATGGGTTTCGCGACAGAGGAGACGGTTCAGAGATCCGAACTCATCATGAAAGAGCTTCAGCTTGAACCGGGGATCCGCAGGGTCGTGGGCCCGGCGCGCGACGCCGCCCTCCAGGCCGAGGCCTCGAGGAAGGGCCACAATGGCATTTATTGCGGGGCCGCGCTGCAGTTGCGCGACGGCACGATCGTTACCGGCAGGAATTCGACGCTGATGCACGCTACGTCTGCGCTGGTGCTCAACGCCATAAAGACGCTCGGCGGAATCCCCGATCGGCTCCATCTTCTGTCGCCCGGTATCATCGAGAGTGTCGCACGGCTGAAGGAAAGCGTGCTCGGGGCCAGGAATGTCAGCCTCGATCTCGATGAGGCGTTGATTGCTCTCAGCATCAGCGCCGCCACAAGTCCGACCGCACAGCTGGCCATGGAGAAGTTGCGTGAACTGGGCGGGTGCGAGGTCCACCTGACGCATATCCCTACGCCGGGTGACGAGGCGGGATTGAAGCGGCTCGGGGTCAACTTGACCAGCGATCCGCGCTTCTCAACGCGGGACCTGTTCCAGCCTTGAGGAACAACCATGACATCGGCTGCTCCTAAAACACTGCCCGAGATGTTCGAGGACTGCGTCACGCGCCACGGCGGGAATGTGATGATGCGGGAGAAGAGGGAAGGCGCCTACCGCGGGACTACTTACCGTGATATGCAGACCCTCGTTCACCGTTGCGCGGCGGGACTCATCGACCTCGGCATCCGCAAGGGTGACCGGATCGCGCTGCTGTCGGAGGGGAGGAACGACTGGGTGACGGCGGAGTTGGGCATGCTGTACGCAGGCGCCGTCGACGTACCGCTGTCGGTCAAGATCGAGGAACTTTCAGAGCTGCGTTTCCGTCTGGCGCATTCCGGCTCCAGAATGATAGTAGTCTCAGGCACTCAAGCCCGCAAAGTGCTCGAAATCCGGAATCAACTGCCCGAGCTGGAGCGAATCATACTCCTCGATGGCGAAAGCGATTCTGAGCGCAGGATGCATTCCTTCCGGGAAATCCTCCTGCGGGGGGAGGACTTCCTGCGCACCCGGCGTGGCGAGTTCACCCGGCTCTGGCAGGCGGTCGAGGGCGGCGACCCGGCCAACATCTGCTATACCTCGGGCACGACGGCGGATCCGAAGGGAATCGTCCTGACCCACCGCAATTACACGGCGAACGTCGAGCAGGCTTACGCCATACTGCCGTTCCCGCCGTCGTACTGCTCGCTGCTCATCCTGCCCTGGGACCATTCGTTCGCTCACACGGTGATGTACCTGCTGATGCGCCGGGGTGCGAGTATCGCCTCGGTCCAGGTCGGGAAGACACCCCTGGAGACGCTGAAGAACATTCCGGTCAACATCCGTGAAGTCTGCCCCACCATCCTCCTCAGTGTGCCCTCCCTGGCCAAGAACTTCCGGAAAAACATCGAAAAAGGCGTTCGCGAAAAAGGTGCCATGGTGGAGAGACTGTTCAGGAAGGGGCTTGAGGTTGCCTGCGCCTTCAACAGGGACGGGTGGTCACGCGGTCAGAATTCTCGCTGGTGGCCGCGGCTGCGGTACGCGCTCTACGATTTTCTTGTTTTCCGCAAGATCCGGGCGAGCTTCGGCGGAAGGCTCGAGTACTTCATCGGAGGCGGTGCGCTTCTCGACATCGAGCTTCAGCGGTTCTTCTACGCGCTCGGAATCCCGATGTACCAGGGGTACGGGCTGACGGAAGCGGCACCTATCATTTCCGCAAACGTCCCGGAGCGACACAAGATGGGCTCTTCAGGCACGATCGTTCCAAACCTGGAAGCCAGGGTCTGCGATGATCTGGGCAACGCCCTCCCGGCCGGGCAGCAGGGCGAGATCGTGGTGCGTGGAGAGAACGTGATGTCCGGATACTGGAAGAACGACAGGGCCACTGCAGAAGTCCTGCGCGACGGCTGGCTCTACACCGGCGATCTCGGCTACATCGACGAGGACGGGTTTCTCTTTGTCCTCGGCCGCAAAAAGAGCCTTTTGATCGGCCACGATGGGGAGAAGTACAGCCCGGAGGCGATCGAGGAGACGATCGTAGCGCATTCCGGCTGCATCGACCAGATCATGCTCTACAACAATCAATCACAGTACACGGTCGCGCTGCTGGTTCCCAACCGTGAAGCGCTGAGCCGATGGCTTTCCGAACGGGGGCTGTCTTTCAGTGACCCTGCGGGTCAGGATGCGGTGCTCGGGCTCATCCAGGCCGAGATCGACGAGTATCGCGAGGGCGGCAGGTATGCCGGGCTCTTTCCTGAGCGGTGGCTGCCGTCAGCCGTCGCGGTTCTCGGCGAACCGTTTACCGAGCAGAACCGCATGCTCAACAGCACCCTCAAGGTCGTGCGTGCCCGGGTCGTGGGGGCCTGCAGTGGGCGGATCGAAGGTCTCTTTACTCCTGAGGGCAAGGCCATCCGAAATCCCCTCAACCGGCAGGTCGTCAGCTCTTTCTGATGCCGCCATAGACACACTCGCTGCCTCGTCCGACAGACTGGGTCTACGTTCTTGCTTGTTCAGCGTATCGGGCAAGGGCAAGGAGGTTTGCCGGAGGGGTGTCGGGCGGTACTTCACAGCCCGCACCTGCGATATAGCGCGGCCCTGCCTGGCGATGGCACTCCGCGACAGCTTCCAGGACTTTCTGCGGTGTGTCGTTTTGAAGAATCCTCACAGGGTCAATGCCGCCCAGCAAGACCTGCTGCGCGCCCATTTTCTCCCGGGCTTCGACCATCGGCACGCTGGAGTCAATATCAACTATGTCGCAGCCCAGTCTGCCCAGCGCCTCAAGGATTCGCCGGGTGTTCCCGCAGATGTGAAGACGGACGCGAGCGCCGGCATCGTGAAGCCCTTCTACGAGCCGGAGTTCATAGGGCCAGACGAACTCCTCGTAAACGTGAGGCCCCACGAGTGAGGCGGCCGGATCCCCGATTCCGATCAGGTCCGCTCCGGCTTCCACCTGCGCCCTGCCGAAGCGAAGGGCCAGCTCCAGGACGAAGTCGAACAGGTCCCGAACAAAGACCGGGTCGTCGTAAAAGTCGAGCATCAACCGGTTGATTCCTCTCAGGTCCGCAGATGCACCGCAGGGGCCTTCGACCCAGCCCTCTACGATCTTCTCCCTGCCTGCTCTCTCCTTGAGCAGCGCGAGCCCGTCGATGCGGTCGCACATGTGGCCGGCCGTTCCCGGATCCGGGGATATCAAGCGTGCCAGGCCGGATTTGTCCGCCAGCAGAGCGCGGCTTTCGTCCATGGCCCACGGCTGATCGTCGAAAAACTGGACCTTTGCTCCGCAATCCGGTGCTTCGCGTGTTTCTGTGATCCCCGATACCTGATCAAAGCGGAAATCGGCAGCCGTACGGAGTTGAGCCTCCGCCATGATCCGGTGATCCAGTGCGTATTTCCCGTACTTCTCCCCGATGTGGCGGGCCGCGAACATCATCGTGATCGGCATGTTGGCAAGGTGGTCCGTCGGACGACCCTCGAGCAGCGACAGCACCCGCTCACGGCTATTCATCGCATACCTCCAGAATTCGGTGACAGGCTACTCAACCTCGAAATCCAGGTTGGACGGACCAGTGGCCGCATATCAGCATGAATATCGAGGTTGAGTAGCCTGTCACCAAAACTATCTCCTTGGCGATAGTACTTGAGGTAGTTTGTTGATGTCTATTGTCAAGTAATCAGGCTCGCTCTTCCGAATAAGTCCACCTTTCCAAGCACTTTAGTGGCTATTGGTGTTTCAGTCCACGGCGCATGTGGCGTTCGCCCGTCCATGGAGATTGTCCTTGACTTGCTCAGAACGAGCGGGTTAGATTCCGTCCTATCCCAACTAACCTATCGAGACAGGCAATCTCGAGGAAGCTCATGAGAAAGATCGACATCGGCAAGCTTGCTCCGGCCAACCATCGCGTACTGCGCGACATGAACGAAATAATGGTACTCAACGTGATTCGTGAGAAGCAGCCGATTTCCCGGATTGAGATAGCCGAACTCACGGGGCTGGAAGGGAGCACCGTCTCGAAAATAGTCGCCCGTCTGGTTTCAGACAATCTGATATTGGAGGAGGGGGTTGGAGAAGCATCACCCAAGGGAGGCCGCAAGAAGCGATTTCTTCACATCAACCCGCGCAAAGCCTGTGCGATTGGTGTCGACCTGAGGCCCAGCGGCTATGCGGTGGCATTGAGCGATTTCACAGGGAAGATCCTTCACGCAACCGAGTTGGGAAGCAGGTCCGACCCTCAAGATGCGATGGCTGAGATCGCGCTGTCAATCCGAGAATTGCACCGGGCATACTGCAGCGAAACCATCGAGGGGATCGGCGTCAGTCTCGTCGGGCTTGTGGATCCCAAGGAAGGACGAGTCCTCGCAGGGGAGGGGTTGGGCTGGGGAGAAGACGTACCTGTAGGCTCGATGCTCAGGGCCGCGCTTGGAATGGACCTGCCCGTCTACTATGAGAACGGGGCGTGGTTGGGTGCGCTCGCAGAAATATGGTTCGGCAAGCACAAACGGCCCCCCAGCAATCTGGTCTTCCTGGATGTAGAAGAAGGGATCGGGGCAGGGATTGTCATCCAGGGCCAGCTCTACCATGGGTCATGCCACGGAGCCGGTGAGTTCGGGCACATCTCTCTTAACCCCGAGGGACCGCTCTGCAGCTGCGGTGCCCGCGGTTGCCTGGAGGCCTACGCTGCAGATCCTGCTACGGTTCGATTCTACGAGGACCGCCGTCGATCAAAGCAGGATCCGGGCGAACCGGGTGCAAGTACGACCATTGTGGATGTTGTTGCCAGAGCGCTCGAGAACGAACCGGAGGCGGTCGATGCAGTCCGGAACACAGCGGCCTGTCTGGGTCGCGGTCTGGTCCCGGTCATTTACTCAGTGAATCCCGAGCTTATAGTGCTCGGCGGACCGGTTACGCGTGCATGGGATCTGATCTATCCCGTCATGATGCATGAACTCTCCCTGCGCGCTTCGCGATTCTATCTGGACCACCTCAGTCTTACTCGTACCACGCTCGAAGCCCGGCCAAGCCTGGTCGGGGCTATCGCACTGGTGCTTGCCCGATCCTTCGCCGTCCCGACTGCTATTTGGACGGAAGAATTCGCATGACCTGCCTGCCCGGCCACCGCCGTCAAGATGCAGCCCTGGGCTGCGATATGCGATTACCCGCTGCGGCCCTCGACCGACTCCGCCGTGCGACCTGCGAGGAGTCCGAACAAGGGCGACTTGCCGCAGGGGTTGCGTCAGGGGGAGCATGCGTTTATCGCCCCGTTTTCATTCCAGAGTTAATTTCCATTGACAAGCAACTTTGATTTCCTTTAGTTTCAAGGTTGTCGTAGTTGGTTTCCTTTATCTTCTAACTATAGAGCGTCAGGACTGCATCCAACAACCGCTGATCCGGAAAGTTCGGCAGGAACAGGACAACAGATGGCTGGTCCGAGAAAAGCCTGTGGACACTGGCGCTAAGGTGTAAAGGGAGGACTTATGAGCAGGAAAGCTCTTTGGTCTGTCTTAGTGCTGGCGCCTCTCTGCCTGGTATGCCTCGGGCAGATCGCGTTGGCCCAGACTTCTCTCGGCGAGATTAAAGGAGTCATTCGTGATAGTTCGGGAGCGGTAATTCCGGGTGTCAACGTTACATTGCAGAATCAGGACACCAACCAGACTCGAACCACCATGAGCACTGAGACGGGCTTATACGTATTTCCCAGCGTCCAGGCCGGCAACTACCTCATCACGGTGGAGCACACCGGATTTGAGAAGTCCGAAGGCAAGCTGGTCTTGCGTGTCGGTCAGCAGGCGACGGTTGACATCGGCCTGGTTGTGGGGACCGCAGCCGTCACCGTAGAAGTCAGAGATCAAACGCCGGCGATTGAGACCAGCAGCGCCACAATTTCCGACACGAAAGAGTGGGAACGAATCAAAACGCTGCCCTTGAATGGACGAGAAATTACCAGTCTCTTCACCCTGACTCCGGGGGTTACCCGCACAGGCGGGACCCAGGTTAATGGGATGCAAACGGGCAGTGTGATGTTCCTTGGGGATGGGATCAGCATGGAGGACAGATACACGGGCGACATGAGCCGCGTCAACCCCGCCCTGGAGGGCGTGCAGGAGTTCAGGATTGAAACCCTGAATTCCTCGGCCCAATACAGCAAGCCGGCCACGGTCAGCTACATAACCAGATCGGGCAGCAATGACCTTCATGGTGCGGCATTTCTGACGTACCGCAGCAACGCTTTCTATGCCCGTGATCCCTTCTCCCAGAATGAACAGCCACCACTCCAGCGGAGAGAGTTCGGCGCCTCGCTGGGCGGGCCGGTTCGAATACCGTGGCTCTACAACGGGAAAGACAAGACCTTCTTCTTTTTTACGTACGAAGGGTTGCGTCAGCCTCAATTCAATACCTACCACTTGGGATCTCCCCCGCAAGCGGTTCGGGATGGAGATTTCTCGAATTACGTTCCCTGGGATCAGGAGCCAGGCACCGTATTCAAGATATACGATCCGTTGACGACCCGGCTCGATCCTGCCACGGGAACCTACATCCGGGATCAGTTCCCCAATAACATCATTCCGCAAAGCAGGATCTCCAACATGGCCAAGCAAGCCATGGCCTACTTTCCTCTTCCCAATATTGCCGGGGCCCCGGATACTGAGAATCTGGAAACTCACTTGTCGGCAAGCACGACGCGGAACAAGTACACGACAAGGATTGACCAACAACTCGCCAAGGACACCGTCAGCGGAAGCTTCACATGGACCGACGAGAAGAGGGACAATCCCAGGGGGGCAGGTGTCAGCGAGGAGATTTATTTCAACAAGGTCACAGCAAGGACCTGGCAGGTCACTTTGGCCGACACCCACATTTTCAGCCCCACGATAGTCAACGAGTTGCGCGTCGGAGGCACCCGCCCGAACAGCCGCCGCGGGCCCACGATCAAGGATCCTATAATTACCGACGTGCTCGGGCTCCAGAATGCAACCGGTGATTCAGGCTGGCCGTGCCTATATCCCTACACGACTTCTGTGAATGTTGAGTATGGGAGCTTCTATTTCGATGACGACAACCCGCAGACGGCGCCACAGACTTTTGTCACCGTCGCCGATAACCTCTCCTGGACGCGCAACAATCACGCCTTCAAGATGGGTGGTCAATATCGATACAACGCCATCAATTCGGACGAAATCGGGCAGCCGAGGGGTTGCTACGAATTCCCCGCCGACTGGACCGCTCTGGCTGCGGACCCCAGCGGCCAATGGGTCGCCGGAACCGGATCGGGAATGGCCAGCTTCCTGCTGGGCTATTCACTCGCCGGTGAATTGCGTACAAACAAGGGATTCTTCTACCACCGCCAGAAGGACTTTGCTTTCTATTTGCAGGACGACTGGAAAGTGAACTCGAGGCTGACCGTGAATCTGGGTCTGCGATACGAGTACTATACGCGCTACAAGGAGAAGAACGACCAGATTGCCAGTTACGATCCGGCAACCCAGTCCATGGTGACGACCACCCCGATTCAACAGGCATATGGGGTCAATGACGCTGCAATCCAGGCTTACGAGAATGCCGGCGTGATCTTCAAGAGCGCCAGCGAAGTCGGCTTTCCCTCGGGCCTTTTTGCTCCTGACCGCAACGATTTCGCGCCGCGGATTGGATTTGCCTATGCGCTGGACAGTCAGGGAAAGACGATCCTTCGAGGGGGCTATGGGATCAGCTACTGGACCTGGCCCACGATCACTCTCCAGGCGCGCAGCAGATCGAATCCTCCATTCGACTTCCGCCGCCTCATGATTGAATACCCTTCCTCTTATGACTACTCAGGAGTCGGGCAGACAGAGTTTACCCAGGGCACACCGCCTTACGTTCTGGGCGGCGGAACGCTTGCTTTTGATGACACGAATCTGGTCATCGGCGTTCCCGTCGGCATGGCGCCTTTCGACCCGCACGCAAAGGACTCCATGGCCCAGAGCTGGAACCTGACCGTGGAACGCCAGCTCTTCTCGAGAACCGGTTTGCGGCTGAGTTACGTGGGGACACACGGCTCCAACCTGCAAATAATCGAGCCGATCAATACTGCTGCGCCGGCTTCCACGATGCCCGGCGTCCCCACGCCGGATCGCCGACTCAACCCGGTATACAGCGACATCGGGAGGTTGGAATTCCTCGGTTATTCCAACAGCAATCAGTTCCAGGCGGAACTCCGGCGGAATGTCTCGCGGGGCCTGACATTCCAGGCATTCTACGCCTACAACCGCTCGGTGAACACCTCGGACTATAGTTCAGGGAGTTCGGCTGCTCTGGCAATCCTGGGTGACCGGCAAAGCGGCATTCCCAGCCAGGCAGACCGGATCAATCTGGAAAAGGCCACTTCCAGCTCCTATCCCATCCACCAGGTCGCCTTCAACTTCCTCTGGGATCTGCCTTTTGGTCCCAACGAGCGGTGGGGCACGAGTAACAACCCGGTCACTTCGCGAATCATCGGAGGCTGGCAGGTGGCCGCGATCGGAGTGCTACGTTCCGGGATGTTCATGTCCTATGGCAACCGGACCCCGACCAGATGGCAGACGGGAGACCCGAATCTTCCAAAGGATGAGCAAACGGTGGCGAGATACTTCGACACCAGCGTCTTCGTTCCCGCCGTGGATGAAAATGGGACCGCAGTTGACTACTACACGAACAAGCGTCCCGGGAGGGACACCATCGTGGGTCCCGGATTCAGAAATATCGATTTCTCCATTTTCAAAAATACGCGGATCGCCGAGACGGTGAATTTGCGGTTGACCGTGGATATGTTCAATGTCTTCAATCACCCCAGCTGGGGCATGCCCAATGCCACCAACGGGAGAATTACCAGCATGGCCAGCTCTCCGCGGCTCTTCCAGTTTGGGGCTCGGTTTGAGTTCTAGGAGAGTGTGAGTCTTCATAGCCGCCTTGGAGGCACAGGCCGTAACAGGGCGGCGGATTTCACACTTGCTTGGCGGCGGGTCTTCTCGCAGAGAAGACCCGCCGCTTTTCTTTGTATCCCCCCCGGCTGATGCAGGTCGCGGATGCCCCTCGTGATAGTATTTCTGCCGATGCCATCCATCAGGTCTGGTGCAACTGGATTCAGCCGCGGATTCCCTCCAAGGCACACGCAATCCCCGGCCGACCTCTTTCGATTTATTGCCCCGATCCAGGTTGGATTTTTTTTGGCCATCAACGTGATCGCGGCCATGGCCACGCCTCGACCCAACCTGGTTCTGATCACCATTGACACACTGCGCGCCGATCATGTGGGTTGTTACGGCTGCAAGTCGATTCAGACTCCCAACATGGACCGGCTTGCCTCAGAGGGGATACGCTTTGGAACCGTCGTCTCCCAGGTCCCCTTGACGCTGCCATCGCATTGCACAATTATGACCGGCACATATCCGGTCTTTCACGGTGTCCGTGACAACGTGGGCTACAGACTCTCAGAGTCCAAGACTACCGTGGCTGCAATCCTCAGGAACCAGAACTACCAGACTGCCGCCTTTGTCGGGGCCTATGTGCTCAATGCGAAGTTTGGCTTGAACCATGGTTTCGATTACTACGACGACAAGATAGTCGGCTCCTCGCCTTCCGGGCCGGCCGTCAACTTGAACCAGGTTGAGCGTCCCGCCGGCGAAGTGATCTCACGGGCCATGGGCTGGCTCAATGCGAAGCCCCGGTCTCCTTTCTTCATCTGGATTCATCTTTACGACCCGCATGATCCTTACCGGCCGCCTGCGCCCTTTAACAATCAGTACAAAGCCAGACCGTACGATGGGGAGATCGCATATGCCGACAGGGAACTGGGGAGATTCCTGGAGTCACTGAAAAAGGAAGGGCAGTACGATAACACGCTGGTGGTTTTGACCAGTGATCATGGGGAGAGTTTCGGCGAGCACAGGGAGTGGACGCATGGCTACTTCATTTACGACACTACCATCCTTGTTCCGCTGATCATCAAGCCGGTAAAGAAGGGGATGGCGGGGAGGGTCGTAACCGAACAAGTGAGTCTGGTTGATGTGGCGCCCACGATTTTGCAGTTGCTGGATCTGCCGGGGTCGGCGGATCTGCAGGGACGGGGAATGTTGGGGCTTATGCTGGGAAAACAGCGCGACTGGTCCACGCTCGCCTATTGCGAAACTTACTACCCTGCCCAATTCGGCTGGAGCCCATTGACAGCTGTGCGACGCACCGATGCCAAATTCATCCAGGCCCCAAGATCTGAATTCTACGACCTGGCGGGCGATCCGGGCGAACAGACAAACCTCATCCAGGATCGGAGTTCTCTCGCCAATGCACTGAGGGCAAGGCTGTCTCAGTTTGAATCCAATTACAGCGACCGGAATGCGAGCCAGGAGGCCAGCCTCCGGCTGAAGGCGCGAGAACTGGAAAACCTGGTGGCCCTGGGATACGTCGGGATGGCGGGCGGCAGCGGCGCGTCGACAAGCATCTCTCCCGGAGCCGCTGATCCCAAAGACAAGCTGGCGGTCTTCGAGATGATTTCCACAGGAAGCCAGGACGTCGCAGCGGGCCGCTATCCTGCGGCGTTGCCGATCCTCCAAAGGGTCGTTCAGATCGAGCCGGGCATGAGATTGGCCCGGTCCATGTTGGGTCGTTGCTATTTCGAATTGGGCCAGTTCGAGCCGGCCAGGAAGGCCTTCCGGGAAATTATCGAACAGCAGCCGCAGAATTCGGATGCGCTGTTCTATGTCGCCGCCTGTGACTACAGGCTGAAGGATTGGGCGGCGGCTGAGACCGGCCTGAAGAAAGTGCTGGAACGAGATCCGGATTTTGTCCCCGCTCACCTTTACCTGGGTTTTCTCTACCAGGCCAGGGGAAATGCAGCATCGGCCCTGGCCGCGTTTCAGCGGGTTCTGGAGTTGGACCCGGAAAACGAAGATGCGCACGCCAAGACCGGATTCCTGCTGGCTTCGAGCGGAAGTGTGAAAGAGGCGGTCCCGCATTTTCAGAAGGTGATCCTGTTGAACCCGGGTGATGGTGAAGCCCATCTCAACCTGGGCCTGGCCTATTCAAAGCTGAACATGCAGGATCTGGCCCGCCGGGAACTGGCGGAAGCCTGCCGTCTTGACAGGAAGTATTGCGGCCGGGAACATTAGACGAACGGTCCCCAGGCAAGGAGCAGAGAGTGATGACCCTTCTGATTCCGCTGTGGGCGTTTCGCTTGCTCTTGGGCTGCCATCAGGATAGAAGCTATCAGGGTGGTAGACAGCGAGAGGCTGTAACGTCTCTGTCTGAACCTCCCGGAAAAGAGGCTGCCATGCGCCGATGGATGGGAACTCTGTTTGCGATAATTCTCCTGCCACTGTCCCTGAGCGCTGAAGGATTTTGGGCAAGAAAGGACTTCACTCAGTGGTCGCCAAGGGAGTGCGCGAAGCTCCTCGACAACTCGCCGTGGGCCAAGAGTCAAACCATTACCGAAATCTTTATCGAGGAAATCGGAGATAACCCCGGGTCGGTACCCAGTCGCGAACACGCCCCGCAGATAACTTACCTTGCTCAGATCTGGTCGGCGGAACCGATTCGGCAGGCCGTGGTGCGGCAGGTTCGCCTGGGGCCTGAGTTCAACAGGCTTTCCGATCCTCAGCGTCAGGCCCTTGAGGCTCAGCAGACCGCGTTGCTCGAACAGAAGTTCCCGGACCACATTGTAGTGCGTGTGGAATACTCGACTACGGTTCCCGCCTATGAGCGTGCGCTTGCGTCATATTGGCAAACGCGGCCCCGCGGTGCGTGGGAGCAGGATACCTTCCTGAGTTCTTCCTCGGTTCGGCGCTCTCCGGTCGACGTGCAGGTGACGGGTGGTGCCGGCGGCTATTTCGTCCTCGTTTTCGCACGCGCAGTAAACGGTGAGCCTGTCATCAGGCCGACAGACAAGTCTTTCACCCTTGAGCTGCAATGTCCGCCCATCGAAAAGCTGCCTGGCCAACGCCTTCTCATGGAATTCAAATTGAAGGACATGGCATTCAAGGGAAGCCCCGCGTTCTAGTATCCGATCAGACGGTTCTGAAGGATGCCGGCGTCAGAAGTCCGGAGCGCCGTTTACGATCAGCTTCTCCAGTTTGAATGAGGCTCGAATCTTGAAGGCCCCTTCGCCGGTGCCGAACTCGATCTGATCATCGGCCGCGCTGAAAGCCGGTTTCCCGCCCACCTGCCGGGGGAAGACAAACAGCGCCAATCCGTCCTGACGTACCCCCGGCGGGACAAAGGCTGTAAGCGCAACATCTTCTCTCTTTCCCTTCTTCGAGCGCAGGTAGGTCGAGCCTCTAAGGGTTTCGCCTGCGGTGTTCTCGAACGGTTGCATGTTGGGACCGGCAACCGCGATGATCAGATCCTCCATCGGCTTGTCGAGCGACGCCTCCGCCTGTACGTCCCAGATTCCTCCGCGGATCTGACTGAGCCGAACCAACGCCTGGCGCACACGCGCTGAAGAGTAAAGGAGAACCCTATAGGAAAGAAATTGCCGCATGGGAGCCGGGTTCCCGGGCGAGGAAGTGTCAACGGGGCTGTTTTCAGCGGAAGCCCCATCGACGATTCGGGTGAAGGTCCGGCAACAATTCGAATGTTCCTCACTGTGCACTTCACCGGTCGCGCTCCTGGATTCAGGCCTGGCTGCGAGAGCCTCGCCGCTGGCCCAGACAAAGCTCGGCTTAGACCAGGCTGAATCCTGGAGGACCTTCAAAGCCTCTGATTCCGTCCACTCGCTGTAGTGTTTCTTCTCCCATGAGTCAGCGGCCCACAGCCATTGCCCTGGGAGTGCGGAGAGTAAAATGACCATGGGAGCGAGGCGCGTGAGCCTGGATTCCAGGCGAGCCAGTCCTCTCCCACGGGGCATCGCAACATCCGTGAATTCGTTTGCCGCTCCGTGCGCTGAGAACATGCCGGCCTCTGAATTCCTAAAAGAGGATTATGCAGCACCGTCTGCCCGGCTGGCAAGCCTCGCCTGTTTCAGTCTGCGATTCAGACAGCGGGGATTGAGGTGAACTCGTCGCGTCAGGTGATCGCTGTCCAACCCTTACAGGGTTGGGCCTTGCGGCAGATCCGATCCTCCCCGGGGTTTGCACCCCGGGCTGATCTGTTCGACCCCCTTCGGGGTCGAGTCCGACGTACTGCGCGCGGGTGCTGAGCGTGACCATGCCGTTCAGTCCATTGATTCACGGGTGGCGGCGATGCCTCACAGATGCCGGCCGCGATCGACACCGACGACGCTGAAAGCGTCGGACAGAACAGCCCGGGGTGCAAACCCCGGGGATCAGTATGATCGGAAGATGTCAACCCTGAATGGGTTGAACAGCGTCCTTGCAGCGCAGGCTGCCTGTCACGCGTCACCAGTCGCGTAGTCCTCACTGTCTGAACCACAGTGTTTCAGTGACTTTCACTGGACATCCGTGCCGGGAGTGGCAGAATCTGGAGATCAAGTTGATGAGGGATTGATGGGATGACGCCGGTTGCCAACGGTTCGAACATCGATCGATACAATCATTCCAGGGACGAGAATCGCGCTCAACCTCCTGCTGTTGTTCGCCGTGCTCGCAGGCATCGCCGCCGTTGCCTACGCCGACAATCTGGTGGTAACGATTTCTCTCGGATATCTCTACGTCCTGCCGCTGAGCCTGGCTGCGCTTGCGCTCCCCCTGCCGGTAACGATGACGTTGCTTGCGATCTGCGTCGTGCTTCACGACTGGCTCGGACCATTCGTCCACTCCGGGTGGCCGATGCTGCACAGGAACCTGCTCACGCTCTTCGGCTTCACGACAGTGGTGTTTTTTGTGCACTTCCTTGCCGAGCAGCGCAGGCGCCTGTCGCGACAGGTGCAAGCTCAGCGCGACGAGCTCGCGGCGGAACTCCGGCGTGCCGCGGAAATCCAGCAGCGGCTGCTGCCGCATGAGGCACCGAGCATTCCCGGCTTTGAATTTGCGGGCATGATGTCTCCAGCCAGGCAGCTGGGTGGAGACTATTACGATTACATCCAGCTGCCGGGGAAAGAAGTGGGGCTCGTTATTGCCGACGTCTCGGGAAAAGGGACGGAGGCCGCGCTCTTCATGCCCTCGATCGAGGTTGCCCTGAGAATGGATGCATCGTCCCCGCGGGGAACCGACGAGATCCTGACCACTCTGAACAAGGTCCTCTATGAACTGGCGAGCCAGACCCGGTACGTAACAATCTTCTATGCCAAGCTGGATCCCGCCGGGTCGACTCTGCAATACACCAATGCCGGACATCCCCCGCCACTGATACTCACTGCGTCGGGCGAAACCAGATGGCTCGCCGAGGGGGGGCCGATCGTAGGGATGTTGCCTGAGGCCGCTTTCGGGATGTGCAGCGTTACGCTGCTGCCCGGCGATGTAGTGGTTTGTTACACGGACGGAGTAGTCGAGGCGCAGAATCCCGATGGCGAGTTTTACTCGGCAGAAAGGCTGGTGTCCGTAATCCGTGCCAACCGGGGGCTGGCAGCCCGGGAGCTCGTTTCCGCCATACACCGTTCGGTGGCCGCCTTCGCTTCGAGCGAGGAACTACAGGACGACTTCACCCTAATGGTGATGAAGGTTGGGCCGGCGTAGTTCCGGGTCGTGCCGCCTCTTGCGGCGCCGCCGTCCGGTCTGACTGATCTATCTCAAAACATGCTATGGCACGGGCTTTCAGCCCTTCCTCGTCTGGGTCTGCAATTCCTGGGGCTTCGCCCCAGGCTGTAATGGGGCGGGCCTTCGGCCCTCACAATCGTATTCAAATCATCATGTTGAGCGCTGAAAGCGCGTTCTTATACCAGCCTGGGGCTTCGCCCCAGGTTGCTATGGGGCGGGTCTTCGGCCCTCACAATCGTATTCAAATCAATATGTTGAGCGCTGAAAGCGCGTTCTTATACCAGCCTGGGGCTTCGCCCCAGGTTTACATGCAGCAACAGGAACCGAGGGCTGAAGGCCCGCTCCATAGATTCTTGAGACAGCCTCAAGAGATCGGACCTATTTGGCGGATCTGCCTCTGGCCTTTCCACTTGAAGCCTTCGGCGGGCAAGAGAGGATCAAGCAATCATTCTTGATTTTGACAGCATCCCCTGTATCAATCAGATATTTATGAGCCAGGTCCGGCCGGCCCACCCGCTCGCGATGCACTCTCATCTGTCCGTCAGTACTCCATTGATGGATAATCTCCAGCGCCCCGGCCTGCTGTGGGCCGCGTCGAGAAACAGTCGCAAGGCGGACACTGTCCATCCCCATCCCTCTGAATCTGTAGCGCACATAAACCTTTCTGGTTCCGGCGGGCAGATCCCTCACGCGCCGATCCACTTCAGGCCAGCGCAGGAGCTGGTTCACCGGCTTCGCGTCCAGCCAGCGCAGCCGCTGGTCGTAATGCCAGAGGACCTGATACTCGCCGGTCATTGAAGGAGCCCAGGCCAGCGACGCCTCGGCCGGCCCGGCCCCGGTTTCGGAGAGGACGCCGAGACTGGTTCTTCTTGTTTCGGCCGTCAGCTTGTCAGGCGCGAGGCCATCGCGCAGATCCAGGAAGCGGGAGCCCGCATCGAAGCCGGAGAGCGGTGAACCATCAGGCGCCGAGAGCTCGAAAATGACCTCGGCTGTCTGCCCCGCGTCAGGCCAGAGCATGTCCTGCCCGCCTTCTGTCACGCATCGCACACCGGCAGCACGAGACGCATACTCCGATAGCCGGCTGATTCGCACCGGAAATGGACGGCGTTGGAGGGTGGCTCCGGCCCGGTACTGCAATTCGTTGCGGCCGGGGCCAAGCGCAGGCAGTATCCTCGGATTGAGTTCGAAGCGACTCGTGATCTCAATATCCCGAAGTTGGATCGAATCGGCTGCACCGTTCCCCAGCATGCTCAAGCGGACGAGGTAGCCGTACCTGCCGCTGACCGCAGTCAGCTTGCCGTGCTGCGAGCGCAGGATCACTGCAGGCTCCGCATGCCACAGATCCTCAAACGGCCCTTTGACCCGGTCCATTTCCTCCCAATTCCGACCTCCGTCAAGCGATATTTCGGCCCGGAGACTCTGATTACTGTCCCTGAGAAACACCCGGAGAGAAATCTTCGCGTCGATCAGAACATAAGGAGACTGCATCTCAAACAAGGCCTGCGCCGTCCCGCTTCCTTCCTTGCGGCCCAGGTAATCCCGACCAGCATCTGTGCCCGGCAGCAGGAGGTTGGAACCGGATCCTCCGCCCGACGCCGGATAGTAAGCATCCCTCGATGAGAGTACGGGCCTGTATTCTAACCTGCCTGTAGCCCACCTGCGGTCGTCCTTCTGGCTCCTCGGCCCGTCTTCGGTACGAATTGCGTACCCAGCAACCTCCTGGGGGAACTCGCTCCAGCCGCCGTCGCCGTACTTGTACGGAAGATAGAACGCGTCTGCTGCCTCGGGCTCGAAAAAGCGAATCAGTCTTTCACCGGGCCTCAGTACAAAATCCATGCTGTGGCCCTGGGAGTAGCGGGTGTAGGGAAAGAGCCAGTTGTCGCGTGTCGAGGTGAAAAGTCCTGCAAGGTCGCCGATGGCGGCTTCACGCAGGTCGGCCGGATACCACGGGTAGACTACCCTGGAGCTGTCGACAACGGTCGGAGACAACAGGTTCTGCAGCATGATATTGCCGTCCGCGGCGATCTGCGATACGGACGCGACCGGCAGTGTCTTCGGATCCCCTTTGCCCACCGGGTTGTAGCCCATCATGTCGGCGTCAAAGTAATGATAGCCGCCTTCGTAAAAAACCTCCGTCACGGAGTGGCCGGTCAGGAACCAGACGCGGGCATCCTCGAAACCTCCGGCCTCGTAGACAGCCTCCAGCAGAGGCGCGATGTGATAGCACAGGCCGAAGCCGTAACTGTTCAGGAGCTTCAACGGGTCGAGTACCTCGCCGTCCGGTTCCTCGTAGGTCCATCCTGCTATGTGATACCAGAAGTTCGGCGTCACGAAGCGGCCGTCGGTCAGGAAGAAGCGCCAGATTGCCTCGGCCTTCTGCCGCGGCGTCACCGCGCCGGACTGTGCGTAAATGCCCGCAGCGAATGCGGCGAGGCTGCTCGAATCGACCTGCCCCTTCATGAGGACCGTCGGCGAGCAGACTTGCGCATTTGCCTCACTGATGGCAACTGTAAGCAGCCCGAGAAGGGCGATGCATCCTGGAATGGCACGCATGAAGGTTCTCCTATCGTCCGTATGCCGCAGGGCAAGTCCGGCCTGCAGCCTGCACCAAGACGATAAGCACTTCCATGCGGCAGGTCAATGCTGTGCAGCACCAGCGCGGGGTCTCGTATTGGAATCCATGGCGACTGCGAGCAAGCCTAAACCCCTGTGTCTGCCGCCGAAGAATTTCCAATGCCGGCACCAACTGCGATCCCGATTCCGATCCCGATGCCGACGTCGATGGCCGTATGCGACGCCGCCCCGGCGTGCGGGGATTGACAGCGATCCTTTGCGACGAGTATACCTTGTGATGCGAGGTCGGCTTCGGCCTGTTTTTGGAGGATGAGTCGGAGCTGAATGGATCGAGCGTGAACAGAAACGATCTGGCCAGGGCTGTTTATGACGTTCATGGGGGGCTTTCACAAGCCGAGTCCCAGAGGATCGTCGACGACATCTTCAACACGATCAGAGAGCGCCTGCTGCGCGGCGAGAAGGTGCTGCTCAGTGGCTTCGGCTGCTTCCGCGTCAGGACGCGGAGGGAGCGCAGGGGCGTGAATCCTCAAACGGGAGAGGGCATTGTGGTCCCGGGCAGGAAAGCGGTCATTTTCAAGCCGTCCAGATACCTGAAATCCGTCTGACGCGTATGGCGTTCGTACCCAAGAAGCTTTACTACAAGATTGGCGAAGTGTGCGAGATAGTCGGCGTCCCTGCCCACGTTCTCCGTTACTGGGAGACCGAATTCCCGATGCTGACGCCGCCCAAGAGTCGCGGCGGCCAGAGAACATATCGCCCGGCGGACATTGAGCTCCTGCTCCGCATTCGCAAGTTGCTTTACGACGATGGATTTACGATAGCGGGGGCCAGGAAGAGACTCGGCGGCAGGAAACGCTCTGCGGCGCAGGAGCCTGTGGAAGGCGGCCGCGGGCCGGCAGGTGCTGAAATCCCGCAAGTGCAAACGGATGAACCGCTGGGCAAGGTGCGCAAGGAGCTGGAGAACATCTTGACTTTGCTCGACCGCGGGTGATATTTTGCGTTTGAGTCGGGACGTAGCGCAGCCTGGTAGCGCACACGCTTGGGGTGCGTGTGGTCGGTGGTTCAAATCCACTCGTCCCGACCATTTCTTTATTTGCAGCTCGTGCGCCAATTCCTACTCACAAACGACGACGGTATAGATGCAGAGGGCTTGCACCGCCTCGAGGATTGCCTCGAGGGACTGGGCGAGATCACCGTGGTGGCACCGGATCGCGAACGCAGCGCGGTGAGCCACGGGCTCACGATCAACGTTCCGCTCGAAATCAAGGAGATCGGCGAGCGACATTACACGCTCAACGGCACCCCGGCAGACTGCGTCATCTTCGCACTCAGGCATATCTTTCGGTCGCCGCCGGACGTGGTGATCTCAGGGATCAACCACGGGGCCAATCTGGGCGACGACATCATGTATTCCGGTACCGTGGCCGCTGCGCGCGAAGCTTCCCGGCACGGGATTCCGGCCATTGCCTTCTCGCAGGCCTACGACGAAGAACCCGTTCGTTTCGATCAGGGAGCAGAGTTCATTACCGGTCTGGTGAAGGCGTTTCTTTCCCGGAAACCCAATGGAGGATTCTGCCTGAACGTCAACCTGCCGGTGCACCGGATTCGGGGCATCAGGATTACCCGGCAGGGTTGCTCCGCGCATTTCCCGCACTTCAATGTGCTCGACCGGACCGAACCCCACGACCTGTCCGCCGAACCGCCGGAACGGACGGGGGATTCGAACCTGCCTTTCGACTTCACCGCGATCCTCCAGCACTATGTTTCGGTGACACCGCTTCAGCGCGACGAGACGGACTATGCCGTCGCTGGATCGCTGCTTGACCACCTGCCGAGTCTCTTCTCGCAACATTCGGCGCCGGGAATAGAGTTGATCGATTCCGGGAATTAGGCTACGATTTGCCGCTGAATTCGATACGGGGCGTGGCGCAGTTTGGTAGCGCGTACGGTTCGGGACCGTAAGGTCGGAGGTTCGAATCCTCTCGCCCCGACCACCTTTTCTTAAGATCCCTTCCTTTAGAATCAATGACTTGCAGCCGTTGAAGGCTAAAAAACGCCTTCCGTGTGTAGTGGCGTGTGTAATAACTGAAAAGCAACTGTACAAGCGCGGCGTCGGCCGTGCGTATTTTCTTTGCATAGTGCGGTACCGATTGGATGGAATCGCACTGCAAGATTGCATTGTTCGGCACGATATCGGCCTCTTGAGCCCGGGACTCGATATGCGGCTAATCGTTGCCTGGGTGGGTTCCGCCTCAACCGCCGCGAGTTCGAGCGTCAATTCTCCCTCCCCGCCGTCGAGCTGAAGGAAATCATCGCCCTCGACGCCATTGATCTCCTGCCCGAACAGTCCTCGATCAGAGTCCGCAGTCACGACCTGCACGGTCCGCTGCCCGAGATCCTCATTCAGGTTGAGGCGGCCGATCGGCTCGGGACGCTTGATCGGCTGGGCAGGGAGGCGGCGAAGCTGTGGGCCATCTCCCGCCTGAGACGAGGGCTGGAGGAGGCGTTCTCGGGATCGACATTCCTGCCCCCGACCACGCTGGACGGAAAGTGCGTTGCGGGTCTTCAATGGCACGGCAGGACGGTGCTGGCCGAGGCCTAGGACTTCGTGCGGGCATACCATCGGCTGTGGAGGAAGGCGGCCAGGAGGTTCCTGTGACAACTTTTCCACACGCGGCGGGCATAGTACGTCGGAGATAAAGAGGGCCGCCACGAAGAGCTGCCCTGAGAATCTGAAAGGTTGATGGCGTCACATTGTCACGGTCTGCGAATGGACTTGATCAGTGCCATTTTGCGCTTCATGGCGTCGCGGACGGCGGGTCCTGGCGGATTACCCTGTATGTTGTTCACACCCACCAGAATGTTGCCGTACCCTTCGGGATCAGCATAAACATTGGTCTCGTTGCCGAAGCCAACCACTGTGGAGTCAGTCGTGGGGACGACGATATCAGGAGCCCACCAGAGGTTCGTCATGAGGTAGATGGGAGCAGCATCTGTCGTCACTCTCTCAACGTTGTTTGCTTTGACCATGGCCTGGCTGTCTCCCGATACGGCAATCCCGAATACGCCGTTTCCCAGGATGCGGTTGTTGGAGATAATCGCCCCCTCCGCGAAGGCAATAACGATAGCGGCATCGGCAGGCCCGGTCTCTGTAGGCCCGATGGTGATCTCATTGTTGGAAACAACGAAGTCGGTCGTTTTCCCATTTCCGAACACGGTTCCAAAATCGTTGAGCCAGATTCCGTCCTCGTAGATTCCCGCGGCTTTGATGCGGTTATGCTGAATCAAAAATGAGGAGGGTGCTGCAATGGGGACTAGATAGTCTTGAAAGGCAACGATGCCTCCATTACCCGATTGTCCGAACACGCTGATGTCGTTGTGTGAACAATCAACAACGCTCGTATCCAGATCCACGAACACAAGTGCCCGATATCGCAGTTCCGAATGAGGTTTCCCTCTGCGGTGAGCCCCCGATTATGAGCCGCGAATCGTGCAATACTGCGGCGTAGATCGCCTCTACGAAGGTATCGAATCGACAGGCTGAGACACGAAACGTGCCCGAGAGATAGCCTGGGGGAGGAAAGTCATTGGGGGATACGGGTCAATGTGAAAGACCCGCAGTATTGTAGTGCGCAAAGATCAGCGCTCTCGTCGTACGCGCCTTGCAGCGCCACCCGAGTCACAACCACGTTCATCGCCGACTCGCCCATGAATTCCAGGATTGCCCATAGTGAGTGACATGGCTCCTGCTGCCCATCGTAATAATACCATCCCTTGAAGCGGATTCATTTCAAGGGCTCGAATGGTCATGTCGGAAACCGTAATGTCGCCCCCGAAAAACAGAATCAGCATCGGGTAAGGGTTGTTCGGCACTTGGCGGGTTGATCCAGACAGGGTGGTCTTGGCTCATTGGCAGGTTAGGAAGGGCCTGAATGATGGTCACGTCCATGCCCTTGCCCTTGAAGGTCCCGTGAAAGTCCTCGAGCAAACAGTTGGCTGGTCAAGTATGTTCCAGCGGCGAGTTGCACCGTGCAGCCCCCTGGGTGGTGGGCCGCGCACTCATTCAACGCACCCTGTATTAGGGCAGTGTCGTCTGGTCCGGTGGGCGGACCGACTTGGATAATGTAGTCCGCGGCCAAAGCCGGAATGCAGATGACGAGAGAAAGTCCCAGCAGTAATCCGATGGTTCTCCACCTCATAAGTCCTCCTGTACTGGTGACTAATCACTGTGGTTTGACGATTAGCAGTGTTGGGTGGGGACTCGCCCAGCAGAGCCGCTTTACGGCACTTCTTCACTCACCTGGGGAATGGAGGCTGGAACGATAACTGGAACAGGGCGCGCCGTTGAGCTTTCGCTGGAGCTTGTCAGCCTTTTATGTATTAATTCTCAGCCCGGGCAGATAGGAATGTCAACAAGATAGTAAGCGGTCGCCGCCCATCAATGCACCTTGCCTTCCGTCGTTCGGCTGGACATCAGTTCCGCTTCGATTCGCTGGCGCACGAAACGACAGACCTCATCTGTTCCTTGGGTGGCAAAGAGTTGCTCCCTTTTGGCATCCGCCGTCCCTTCCGGCCCCGCAAGCTCGACGGTGTACCGCGGTACAAGCTCGTCCTCCCGGTCGGCGCGGTTTTCCCCGGCGATCCAGAGAAGCAGCACGTTCCCATCCGACATGTTCCGCTCGAAATGCGCCAGGGTTTTATTGTGCCAGCTCTCGTCCGTCATCAAGCCGTCGAGCACCGGCTTCGGGACTTCCGGCTGCAATTAGGTAGGGGTGTACCCCAAAGCCGAATTCGGCTGCGGAAATCCGGTATACAATGCGGCCCGGATTGGGGTGCAGACGATTCAGGCGACATATAGCAGCTTATCAGAATCCGAGGAAGGGCACGCACGACGGGCCACGGCGGTTGGATCCACAAGCCTCGCCGAGGATGAGGCAGTTTGAACTTCCTATCCCTCGAAGCAGTACAGAATCAGAGGCACTATTGTATTCGCCCCTGACTTAATGAGTGATGTCTCAAAGAACGGGATATCGGTCGTTGGCAAGACGTGGACGCCGATTTTTGAGGGCAAGTTTAAGAAGGCGAAATCGTCGCCGAAATAGGAGGGCGGTGCGGAGGATCGGGCTGGGTTGGGAGCTGTCTCAACTCAGCCGTCCCTGCATCAACGAGGGGCCCTCTTGCTCTCTGCGGTGATCTCCGATTCTTCTTGACTCCAGCTCCTGAACAGGCCGACAATCCCCGCATACGAGGCTGATAAGCTCCGGCGAAAGCTCAACGGCGCGTCCGGCTCCCGTTACTATTCCAGCCCCAATTCCCCAGATGAGTGAAGAAGTGCCGTAAGGCCGCTCTGCTGGGCGATTCTCCACCCAACTCTGGCTGCAAGGTAAGCCACTGGCCTGTGCCCCGCCAAAACCTCGTCCTGATTCAAAACACTTACACACCTAGCGGTGGGACGCCGTAGGTCCGCGCCAGGTCGTTGATGGCGGTGCGAAGTGCGCCCCAGTAGCGTTCCGCCTGAGTCCCGTAGTTGCCTCGGACCATAACCTGATTAATACGCCGGCCGTCCTCCACTACCTGTTCCACCTGGACCTTGGTCTCCATCCACTTGTCGGTGGCGTCGAATTTGCGCCGCAGCCGATTCGTGGAGCGGTTCAAGTCACCAAGCGCGTCCTCGAGGTCGTCTTTTGTGTTCTTAGCCTGGTCCGTGCGGGCCTGCGTGTTCGAAGAACCCGTGGCGGCGCGGCGCGATGTCCTGCCACTGCTCTGGGCCGATTCCGCGCGGCCCTTCGCGTCCTCCCCTCGCTTCTTCGCCCAATCGCGGAACTCGTCCACGCCGTCTTCAACTTTGCGGATGCGATCTGCGACGTAAGCCTTGGTATAAGCACCTTGCCCGAGCGCAGAACATGCAAACGCCACCGCACATGCGAGCAAAACGAGACTCACTACCGTTTTGCGACTCATATCAGTTACCTCCTGTCTCTGCCTGTAAGTCCATTTAACCCGGATTCAGCGTATCCGAGCAAGCCCCTCCCCTGCAAGGGATCTCGTATCAGCGTTGCCTGGCTCACTCCCTGGGTGATAGCAAGGTGGACGCCAGGTGGAGGTGAGAGACTTTGAGGCAACCTAAGATATTCCAGGATAGTGGCTTATGAGAACATCGGCGAAATCAGGAAGTCCTCGGCCAGCTGGCTGACCCTCCGAAATATCGGATGACAATCCGCTATTTCGGAGAGCACTCGCACGGGCGCGCGCGGCCGCACTCAGGGCAAGCGCCTCATAACGACTTCAGGTCTGGATGGCTACATCCCCCAACCTACGCACGAAGGCCGCCCGGGTTTATCTGCAGCACGTAGTTGATCTTCGACAAATACCAATTGATAAACAGTCTGGGCGAAAGCTTTGAGGCTGACAGCTTCTGACTAACTCGAATAATTCATGAGGCATCCGGGAGGACAGACTTTGGGACGCGGAAGAACACTGACAAACGCCGACCGGAAATGATCATTCATTCCGTGTGCGGAGCTCTTGCACCTTCGGTGCGGTAAATCTGGCGGGTGGGCTTCCGATCCAGCCGTGCAGGAACTTGCGCGGCACCGTCTGCGAGTCTTCCCCGGATATCGACAGCAGCCTTTCGGCCATGGCCGTGGTATCCGCGCCCCCGGAGAATTTCGCGTCCGGAAGGATGGCCGCCGACTTCCCGATCAGAGACGCCGGGCCGAACGGCTCGACCATTCCTGCAAACGTCGGGGTGCACACACTCCCTTCGCCCAGGAGCAACCGGATGATGCACCCGCGGATCGTATGCGAACTCCAGCCCGTTGAATGTGAAGAACCGGGCCGTTGAAGGCAGGAGCCTACTCGTCGGGATGGATGGTCTGCTCTGCCATGATTCTATGCCCGGAACCTGGTAAGCGAATGATCGCGTGGCGGCCCCAATACAGCTGGCACAGTCCGCATCCGGCCTATCCGGCACCTGTTGACCGAGAGTCTGCGGCCACCTTCACGACTACCGAGGTGATGTCATCAAACTGGGGCTCGTCCCCCGCGAATGCCCTGGCAGCCTGATAGATGCCTTCAGCAATTTGAAGCGCGGGATCATGGCAATGGGCGCGGATGTGCTCAAGGATTCGTTCAACACCGAACTCGCTCCCGCGGGCGTCGGCTATTTCTATCGCCCCGTCAGTCATCAGGAAGATAAGCTGCTGTGGCTTCAGTGTGACCGCCACGCTGGTGAAGATAGAGTCCTGGAACAGGCCCATGGGAGGACCTGTACTCTCCAGGACGAAGTCGATCTCCCCGCTACTGCTCAACAGATAACCAGGCACATGCCCGGCATTTGCACAGGCCAAGGACCCATGGCTTGGATCAAGCCGAACGAGCAGTAACGTGACAAAACGACCGTCCTCGAGATCGGCTACCAGCATCCGGTTCACTCGGGTCAGGATTTCACCGACATCCAGCTCCATCGATGCGAACGAGCGCACATAGGCGCGAGCGAGCGCCATGACCAGCGCAGAACCAAGCCCATGTCCGCTGGCATCGCCGATGCCGATGTAAAGAGAACCCTCAGGCATGGGAATGAAATCGAAGTAATCACCCCCCGTCTCGTCCGCCGGGTAGGCAGCGGCGGCGGCATCGAGGCCCAGCACGGCAATCGGCGCGGTATAGAATCGCTGCTGGACTTCACGCGCCAGACGCAGCTGCACCTCCTGCTCCTGCTGCTTGCGCAGGTCGGTGACGTCTTTGAGTACGGAAACAAAGTGAGTGATATTCCCGTCGTCGTCCCTTATAGGGGCGATCGTCTGTTCGGCCCAGTAAAGTTCACCGTTCTTCTTCCGGTTCACGAGCGTCCCCCGGAACGGCTGTCCCAGGAGGATGTGATTCCAGAGCCTCTTATAGAAATCTGAATCATGCTGGCCGGACTTGAGAATCCGCGGCGTTCTGCCCAATGCCTCCCCGCGGCTGTAACCCGTAGTCGACTCGAACGCCGAATTGACATACTCGATGATCCCGCGCTTGTCTGTGACAAGCACACTGTCGGCTGTCTGCTCCACGGCCTGGGAGAGCAGCATGATCGTCTTCAGTGCGTTCCGTCGTTCGGCTTCGCCGCGCTTTTGATCCGTGATATCCCTCACCATGGCAAGCACGCCTTCAAATATTCCATCCGCACTAAAGGACGGAGTGGCCGACACACTTGCCCACAACTCGGATCCGTCCTTCCTGCGAAGCCGATCGTCCCGTTGCTCGCTCACCCCCTTCTTCATTCGCTCCAGATCGGCTCTCTTCTGCTCGAAGTCCTCTTCGTAGAGGAAATCAAGGACGGGCTTGCCGACCATTTCGCCAATGGTGTATCCGAGCAGCTCCGCCATGCGTTGATTGACGAAGCAGGTGAGCAACTGCGAGTCCAGCATCCAGACGCCCTCGCTGGCGGTCTCTGCAATCCCGCCGAAACTTTTCAAGCTGTGCAGCCGTTCTTCACGGATCGTTTGTTCACGGATGAGTTGCGCCCTCTCACTGATGATGGCAGCCAGGATCATTCCAGACGATGAAATCACGGCGAGAAAGGTTTGCAGGAGGATGGCATTTTGCAGAGGGTCGTTTCCTGCGAAAGGTCCTGAACCGCGGGCCGTTTTCCAGACTGCCACGGCGCATATCAGGAAGTTTATCGTCGCGGCCCCCGCGACTTTGAATCGCGTTGCCCCCCAAATCACGAAGGGAAACACGCCGAATGCCAATGCGTTTCGGCCGACGCTGGATCCAAGCCGGCCCTCGAATATCAGCAGGCTGCTGACAGTGGCGCCGACAAAAAGACCCGCCAGCTCCAGAAGCCGAAGGCTCTCGCGAATCGAGATAAGTTCGGCAAAGGTCAGCACCAACGGTACCACGATCAAAACGCCCATGGCGTCTCCGAGCCACCATATCAGCCAGGCCGACTCGAAATTCGACCAGGGATTGATATGTGAGCGGGACAGAACGTAAGTCCCGATCGTGGCGCTGATCGCTGTGCCGCTAAGAACGGCGCAGACAATCAATCCGAGTGCATCACGGAGGCGAGTGAGCGCGGGCTGAAATCCCGGAATCCGCCGCAGCAACCAGGCTCCGGTTAAGGGGCCTGCCGTGTTGCCCAGCGCAAGCCCGAGCGCCGCTGCGTGTGGGATCGGGCTCAGAAGATTTACGAGAAAGGCACCGATCACGACCGCCGGCCACACGCGGTACCCCACCAGCAGCATGGCAGCCAGTGCGATTCCTGCTGCGGGCCACACGGGAGAAACATTGCCGCTGGTAAAGGGTGCCGCGAGCCCAATTTTGCCCGCGAGGAAATAGGCGGCAAGAACCAATGCCATCTCGGAAAGGTATCGGGCAATGCGAATAGACCTGCACGATCTGAAGCGTTCGGTGATTTCTCCCTCCCCAGTCATGACCCTACAAACGCAAAGCGGCTTCGGATGCAGCTGCCACGTGCGACTGGCTGCTCCTTCCCTTGGGAACTTCTGTGATTACTGATCTCCCGACCTTGGGGTTTTCGGCTGTCACTGGAGGTATCTTAGCCATCGTGCTGCCCAGATCAACAAGAATTGGACAGGGCGGCGTGGGCCTTGCCTACACGGCCCGGGACACACATCGCGACTGCCTTGCCGCCATCAACCGTTTCAGGAAATCATGGGGGTGGAGTGTTTCTAGATCCGCGCCCCTTTTGCGATCACCACCACGCCCGACTCGGTCACTGTGAACCGCTTCGCATCCTCCTCAAGGTCATATCCGACGGAGAGTCCAGGTGGGATCTGGACTCCTTTGTCGATGATGGCACGGCGGATCCTTGCGGATCGACCCACTTCCACCCGGTCGAAAAGGATCGAATCTTCCACCAGAGAGTAGGAGTTTATGCGTACGTCTGGAGAGAGGATGGAACGCTCTACCCGGCCTCCGCTGACAACGCAGCCATTGCAGATGAGCGAATCCAGCGTGACACCCATGCGACCTGCCTCTCCACCTGCAAAGACCATCTTTGCCGGCGGACGCGGCCGGATGGAGGAGTGGATAGGGAAGGATGTATCGTAAAGGTTGAACGGCGGATCGACCTTGATTAGATCCATACTGGCTTCGTAATAGGAATCCACCGTCCCGATGTCGCGCCAGTAATTCTCCTTCTCGTCACGGAAGGGATAAGCGAAAAAGGATTCGCTTTGGGCGAGACGAGGCAGGATGTCCTGGCCGAAGTCTCTGGTAGTTTCGCCGCAGGGCTTCGAGGAGATCCCGTCGGTCAAAGCGGCAGTTTCGAACAGATAGACCCCCATGCTAACCCAGGCAAAGCCGGGGCGTCCGGGGATGGTTTTGGGGTTGTCCGGTTTCTCCTCAAATGTCAGGACGCGATTGCCTCCGCCGATCTCGAGGACGCCCAGGCGGCGAGCTGAATTCACGTCGCACTCCACTGCGGCTACCGTGACCAGGGCACCCGTGCGGACGTGTGACTCGATCATCTCGCTGTAATCCATCTTGTAGATGTGGTCGCCGGAAAGGATTAGCACGCGCTGGGGGGATCGTTCCTGCAGGATGTAGATGTTTTGAAAGACTGCATCCGCTGTCCCCAGATACCACGAGTCTCCCGTCCTGAGCTGGGGAGGGACCGAAAACAAGAACTCGTCGAAGGCGGTGGCAAAAATGTTCCAGCCCAGTCTGAGATGGTCGTCCAGCGACTGGCTCTTGTACTGGGTGAGAACATAGATCCGCTTGAGCCCCGAGTTGATGCAGTTTGACAGGGTGAAGTCGATAATGCGATAGTGCCCGGCGAAGGGAACTGCGGGTTTCGCGCGATCCCTGGTAAGTGGATAGAGCCGCTCCCCCTGTCCGCCGGCAAGGATCATGGTTAGAGTCTCCCTGAGAACCCTTGCTATCCTCATGGCCCCTCCCTGGCATCTCCAGCTCGTGCGTGCTCTTCAATCATTTGCGAGAAGAGCCGGGTCGCCGACTTCCGATCATCGGATCCGGCCCGTCGGCGGTATCGTCGGATCAAGTGTACCTTCCACCACCAGTACTTCAGTGCCTGTCCAGTCCTCACCACACAACTCCATCAGCTCGATGAAGCGCGCGGCGTCTTCGCGGCTCTTGAACGGCCCGACGTATTGCCCATCTCTTTCCCACAGATAGATCACTTTGAGCTCTCCGCGTCGTGGTCGCTCTGAACGGCGCGAAAATGCAGGGGATCCCGCAGGTTCTGCAATTCACGGTAGTAATAGAGCGGAGCAGGGCGTTTCCCCTTGAACCTCAGCTTCCTTAGAAAATCGATTTCGTCCTTGGTGGCGTCGCCGCTGAGGGAAGCGTCCTCAAGGAATTCCCTGAGCCCCGGCTCTTCTTCGAAGGGCGGTCCCGGCTCGCATTCAACAAACTCAAACCTCCTCGCGTGCCGCGAGGTCACTCTGTGGCTCAATGCAACTTCGATGCTGAAAGTCGCGATGTCGATGTCCCAGGATTCAATCAGCGGATCCAGAAAAGACACGCAGTTTTCAATCGACACGTTGAAGATATCCGTATCCAGAAACTCGAGCACTGCGACCCGCATTTCCTCGTAGCTCCGATTGCTGAGTTTGGCCACCAAGTGGAGCCAGTCTTCGCTCTCCAATTCCTCCTGGGCGACTCCCTTGACCACGTCCAGAAGCTTCTGCGTTATCAGACGTTCGAGTTCGCCGAAGGGCTGCTTCTCGAAGATTCCCCGTATCTCTCTCTGCCTGTATTGTTTGCACTTGCGGAGAACCAACTCTCGCACCTCTTTGAACAGGGGTGTCGGCGGGTCTGCCAGTCTTCTCTTCAGTTCCTCCTGGCGCTGGAGGTCGGCGAGCCTCGCGAGTTCACCACTCGGCAGTTTCAGGAACACCTCCATCTTGCCGTAAATATCTGTACGGTCAGCCGCAGGGGGCGCCTTTT
>CAVVHG010000010.1:0-67820 GCA_963747985.1 uncultured Acidobacteriota bacterium | reverse complement strand
CCATGTGGAAAATCACCCTTCCGGACAATTGCTTCTGCTAATCCTTACGGTGATCGCCTAAGATGGCCTGGTTTTCCCACAATCAGCGCTTCGCTGAATCTCGCTCAATTATCATCAGAGTAAATGTTCCGGGCAGGACCGGCCCTCTCCGGGCTCCTGCAGGCGTTGGTCCAAACTTCGCCGAGACTATGAACACACGGTGATTGGAGGGATCGAGCCCCATGTTCCGCGCGCCCTGCGGCGTCTGCACGTTTTCGGCGACATGATATTGGTCCGGAGCATCCTGATGAATCACAGTGAGTGTGCCGTCCGCATTAGAAGCAAACGCGTCGCCTGATGCCGCGTCGTACCCGGCGCCGTCCACGCCTGTGCCGATCGGCACAGTTGCGACCACCTTGCCGGCCTGGTAGTCGGAGATCGCCATCACGCCGCTGCGGCATCCGCTAAACAGACGGTGATGGGCGGTGTCGATGGCCATGGCGACCGGCTGCTTGCATGGGGCGGTCGGCCAGCGCCGCGCCACCGTTGCTGTCTTTGCATCGATCTCAACCACCTCGCTTGTGTCGGTGAGATTCGCGTACACCTTGCCATCGCCGGCCGAAGCGCCGTATTCCGGTTTGCCGCCGAGCGGAATGTTCGTGATCAGGGTGCCCGCTCGCGGCTCGATCACCGTGGAGCAGTGTGCGTCACCATTGAATGTGAAGACCCGGTTCGACGCGCTGTCGTAAATGATGGCGTCGGCATCTTCAGCAGCCGGAATCCGGCCGAGCACCTTGAAGGTCTTCAGATCGAACATGAGCACGGACTCGTCGTTACCCGATGTGGCGAATCCATGCCCCTTGTGAGCCGCAAGCGCGGTTCCGTGAGCACCCTGGATGCCCGTGATTTCGCCGAGCAGGGTCCCGCCGTCTTCGTCAACTACCATCACCCGGTTTTGCCTCGCGATAAACAGGCGGTGATTCGGCGGGTCAGGCACGATGTAATCCCAGCCGCCGTCCCCACCCAGTAGGTACGTATGGGTGATACGATAGGATGAGGATTGCTGCCCGAATAGTGGCGCCACAGTGACCACTGCGAGGAAGAGGGCGATGTTGCGCATGACGACTCCTTTCTGCCTGAAGTATATCCGAATTGGCGACCGTTTAAGCCCCAAGACCTGCCCCTCGGCAGGAGGAGCTGTGGCAAATCAAAGCACGAAACCATAGTGCTGAGAACTGAAACCGGATAAGGTCGAGGATGCACGCGCGAATAGAAACGCTGCTGAAACATGGCTGAGAATAAGGAGGTGCTCCTGGCACGCCTCTCTGCGCGGGTGAATCGCCTGACCTCGCGTTCTTGAACACAACGCCGTTTCAGGTTCGCTATCCATATAGAGAGCGTCCAAGTCGCTGTTTTATTTAGAAACAGTGGGCTCCAGAACCCGGGGCTCTGCAGCCGTTTACAAGAGCGCTGAGCGACGCAATCGAGCGTGTATCTTTGTATCAATACGCAGGAGCATGCTCCATGTTGCCTGGAGAGTGGCGGTTCTTCTCTATGAACCGTCTGGTAGGTCGAATCGTAGGAAATCAAGTGCTCCACCCCCACGGGGGGGGCAGGACTGGCGGAGCGGAATGGGAATCGGCAATGGCTGTTCTTTGCCGTCATTCGCGTTGAGTCCTTGCCGGGGATCCAAGCGAATGAGGGGACACTGAGCAGCTGTCATAATTACCGAGCCGGCCTCCAGTCCTGCGAATCCGCAACCAGGAGTGCGGATCCTCTACGTGGTAGGAAGACCAGGAAAGGATGAATCACAGTGAAACCGCAAGATTTGCTGAAAGCGCGTACACCTATCGCGATCACTCTTTCGATCGTTCTGATGGCGACTACTTTGCTGATTTGGCGAGGGCACGTGTGGCGCCCCGAGAGAATGCCCACTGGAAAGTTCCCTGAACAAATCGTGTATGTCCGGTCAGACGATGACATCGTTGATGGCGGCGTCATGTTTATCCCGCCAAAGCAATCAGCCAAGTCCATCGCCATTGTCTGGATTCATGGATGGGGAGTGAACTTCTACTATCCCACATATGTGATGATTGCCCGGGCTCTTGCCGAGCGTGGCTATACATGTATCACCGCCAATACCCGTATGCATGACATCGGGTTCAACATCGGGGAGACAAAGACAATGCGGATTCGCGGTGGCGGGTACTGGGGGGTGCCCAGTGAGCAAGTGCGTGACCTGGCTGCCTGGATCGATTTTGCTGCCGATCGGGGATTCAAGCAGGTAGTGCTGGTTGGACACAGTGCCGGGTGGGCGGCGGTTCGCCTTTACCAGTCTGAGAAGAAGGACAGGCGAGTAGTCGGATTAGTTCTCGCCTCCGGAGGGGTTCGTCCAGGCACCGTGAAGCCAGACTCGGATATGCTGGAACAAGCGACTCGTCTGGTGGCAGAGGGTCACGGAGATGACTTGTTGCGTATTCCCGGCCGCCGATTCCCTTCATTCATCAGTGCAGCTACATACCTGGATGAAGCCCGGACACCCCAGGAACAGAACGATTTCTTTGGGATCCAAACGCCAAATCCGGCAGTCACGCGCATCCGCTGTCCGATTCTGGCATTCTTCGGTACCAACGGTGATGTTGGCACCGAAGCGGACCTGGAACTGCTCAAGTCTTCTATCCATCGTCAGCGAAGCGGCCCCAGTCGCGTGGACACCGTGATGATAAAGCGTGCCGACCATATGTACACTGGTGAAGGGGCGCAGGTAGCGCAGATCATTTCCCAGTGGGCAGACAGCCTAAGTTCCGTTCAACAATGAGACGTGAGAGCAGACACGGAGATCACGTGCTCGATGGCTCTCGTGTGACGAGTCCGATTTGCAGTTGAGTCAGGAGATGGGATCAGTCCCAGGAACTCGCGTTCGCGTCAGTAAGCCCGAATACGTTGTCCGGCCCGAGCAGGCCTATTCGCCGCGTGACGAAGTCGGGATGGGTCGCGGAAGCAAATGGGGGACATACGCGCATGTCTGCAAGCACGGGGTAGACAAGGATGCCGCGACCCGGCGATTCCCGCTTTAGGCGCTCGTTATGCGCTCGTCGCGGCGAGCGCGTTGCCAGCGATCCAGCCTGTGGTCCATGCCGCCTGGAAATTGAAACCGCCGGTGACGCCGTCGATGTCGAGCACCTCGCCGGCGAAGTAAATCCCCCTGCAAAGCCGGCTCTCCATCGTCCTGAAATTAACTTCGGAAAGCCGAACCCCGCCGCATGTGACGAACTCGTCCTTGTTGAGGCTTTTGCCCGAGACCTGCAGTTCTGTCGATTCCAGGATTGCGGCGAGCCGGCGGGCGGAAGCGTGCGACACCCCGGACCACCGTGTGTCCGGGGTGAGCCCCGCGACTGCGGCGAGGTTTCCCCACAAGCGGCCCGGAATGGAAGGAATGGGTGTTCGGATAACCATGCGCGCCGGATGGCGGCGTCGCAAGGAGTCGAGTTCTGCCTCCACAGCTTCGGCCTTGACGCCGGGGAGCCATGCCACCCGGAGTGGAAACCGATAGTTACGATCGTGCAGATCCCGTGCCCCCCACGCCGAAAGCGCGAGGATTGCCGGTCCGCTCATTCCCGCGTGGGTAAAAATCAGGGCGCCGCCGGCCCTATGGCCTGTGCCCGGAACGCTGGCCTCAACGCGATCCACCGATAGGCCGGCGAGCGCCCTGACCCACGGCGTTTCGATGTGAAATGAGAACAGCGAAGGGACCGGTGATTCGAGCGTGTGCCCGAGCTCGACGGGAACGCGGCCGCCAGCGGCAGTTCTGCATCCGCCGGTGGCGATCAGCACCCTCGTGCACTGAAGGGTGCGCCCGCCGGACAGATTCAGTTCGAATCGACCTCCCGGTCCCCTGCGCGCGTGTTCGACTCCGCAGCCGCTTTCGAGACGAACGCGGGCCCGCGCTGCGGCATCCTGCAGGCACCGGACGACCTCGTCGGACGAGTTGCTGACCGGAAACATTCTCCCATCGCTTTCCGTTTTGAGAGAAACGCCGCGCGACTCGAACCACGCGACGGTATCGCGGGCCTGGAAACGGGAGAACGGGCCAAGGAGTTCACGGCCGCCGCGCGGATAATGCCCAGCAAATTCGGCGGGATTGAAGCACGCATGGGTGACGTTGCAGCGGCCGCCACCGGAAATCCGGACCTTGGACAGGAAGTGCGGTCCTCGTTCAAGGAGTAGCACCTCCGTCCCGGGCGATGCCTCCTTGCATGTGATCGCGGCGAAAAAGCCCGCAGCCCCGCCTCCCGCAACTATGACACGCTCTTCGTTCACGACGGGCACAATAGCGGATGCGGCGGCCTGCGTCAAAGCGCCAATTTGAAAGCGGTCGTTGGCACTACAAAGTGATCAACCCGGTTTTCGCCGGCAACAAGTACCTCGTGGGAAGTGCGCAGGACCAGCGCTTAATTTCAAAAACCTTGATCCGGCAATCATGCAGCTTACGCCGTCCATCCCGTGTGAATAGGTCGGTGGAGATTGAACTGGACGAGACCAAGCGACACTCCCTGCACCGTGTTGAGAGGAACGTTGTGCTGCAACCTCGGTGCGGGATTGTTCACAAAAAAGCCGTGAACTGCATACCACCACGCTTCATTTCGGAGCTTCACTCCCCCGAAGTCGCCTTCGGGGAAACCGGTCATAGGCGCTCGCCACAGCACAAAAACACCCCGCACTGCGGCAGTCCATGCTATGGGGCTTTCGCGACGATCCGGCCTAAATCAATCGCCTTCGGATCTACCAATTCTCCTTTAACATAGCGGTGGAGAACGCTACTGATCATTGTTTGATATGGAATGCCAAGCCGCTCCGCTTCAGACCGCAGATCAGCAAGCACTGCTCCGTCCAACCGGATGCTGATGGGGATCTTGGCCGCATCCCGATCAACTTTTACCTTTCCTGGACGCTTTCTGAGCTTGTCGAGGTTATATTCCTTTTTCATAAGCTCTCATCTCTTGCGTGGTTGCTCTCCGAGCAGAGATAATACGAATCGTTGATCCCTCCGCCCGCTCGCAAAATACGACGAGAAGAATTCGACCTCTCGTCGTATGCCCGATTCGAATGAAACGATCTTCATCGGAACTATGTTCCGGATCAAAAAACTCGACGGATTCCGAATCAGCCCAAATGGTCTGGGCTTCTTCGAACCAAATTCCATGTTTCTTGAAATTGGACCGGTTCTTGTCCTCATCCCACTCGAATCGCATATTTCAACTGTATTCTACAGTATATACTACAGTCAATTCCAAAGGGAGAGTGGAAGAGGGAAGCTGGATCAGGGCTGCAGGGCGAACGGTCCCAAGAAGTGATCGGGGAAACCTGCGTAGCACTCCGAAAACCTCCAGGGCTTCCGAGCTGTGGCCAGTTCGCGAATTACTGCCGAGGGAGTCGGCGAGTAGATCCGGTGACAGTCACCACAACCCCCGAACTCCCTTTGACCCAGTCCCGAGGCGGAAGGGGGCTACCGGGCGCAGGATCGGATTGCATCAAGCGTTGTCGTCGTGGTCATCATGCCAGATTCCAGTCTCAGAGGCGTTCCGTCCCACCATCCGCCTGGCGAGGGAGGTCCAGGAGTTCGCGGATCGCCGCATAGGCCGGAGACCACTCCATGCCGGCCGCAAGCCGCATGCAAACCTCTTCCTCGACTGGTGTTCCGAAATAACGGGCGCCGGCTTCGATAAGCCAGTAGGTGGGAGCCCGCTCCGGTCGCGGGCGGACAGCGATCCGAGTGCAGGCGAAAAGGCCCGCGGCCCTGACGGCCGACTCCGCGCGGGCGCGGCCCCGACCGTCCATGAGCAGGACCACAGGCGCTCCGTCGGCGACGTGTCGGACTGCCGTTGCAAGATACGCCTCGACGCCGCCGCGCAGTTCAAACCGGCCCACAGCACGCCCCGGATTCTTGGGCAGGATGCCACTCCCCACCGGAAGATACGGCGGGGCTCCGCAGATCAGGTCAAAAGGCGCCTCGCCATTAAGAATGCGAGGCTCCCGGAGATCGCCATATCGAGCATCGTACCGTCCGGTCAGACCGTTGAGCGCAGCGTTACGCACAGCGAGTTCGTGATGCGGCTCGTAAGCTTCGATCCCCACCACTTTCGCCTTTGCAAGGCAGCGCAGGAGCAGCAAAGCCACCGTCCCCTTCCCGCTTCCCAGTTCCAAAATGCGACGAGCGTCCGGCCGCGCCCGAATGGCGGCCCAGGCGAGAAGAACGTCATCGGAAGCGGCGCGGTGCCCGCCTCTCTCCTGCAGGATCCGCAAGCTACAACTGAGGATATCCGCCGTTTCCGATCCGGTAATAGTCACCATGACTCCAGTGGTCCGCATTCGGGAACCATGTCATCCAGTTTGTCACAAGACTGTGATTGCGCGTAAGCTGGAACCGTGTGCCTCACTCCCGCGAAGTGATCTGGGAAGCCAGCAAATTCGAGCAGTGCAGGATCGAGAGTAACAGTCATCACGCCGAAGATTTGTTCATCAAGAAGCGGTGGCGGACGCGGTCAGCAATGGCTTACATCAGCGGCGGCGGGTCGCTGTTCCCGATGCGGGCCCACCTCACCCGTTGGCTCCCAGCGAGCTGAAATCCCTCCGGGTAGGACGCGAGCGCCTGGATCTCGGCGATCGATAGCTTCCTGATTTCATATGGGCACACCAGTCCCGCAGTCGTGCATGCGTGTCGCCGAGGATCGTCGGCGAGTGACGTTCACGACTAAAGAAGATCACAAACGCCCAGCCAAGCTCCGACAGGCCACCCTCCTGCTTGGCATCCACATCCTCAACCCCGTCATATACGGCGATTCTTATTTTGACTAACCGTCGTAGTGGTCGGGCGCGGAATGGATGCGTTTGGCATCTTCAGGGGCGGCGCAGACAGGGTTTTGGCTGGGGCCTGCAGCCAGTACGATCAAGCTCGTCGCCACTGCTGCTCGAGACGATCGCAGAACTCTTCAGTTCATGTTCGTCCACGGCCAGCGAAGCCTCGTTGCCACGCCGCCGGGCTCTTACGGTGCGGCATCGAGCACCAGAAGCCAGTCGTCTTGCTCGCCGTGGGAAGGCGCAACAAACTCATGGACTCCCTTGTTGGCAAACTGGCCGATTGGTTGCCACGTTCCGTCGCGCGGGTCGTACCACTGAGCTTTCACTGACGATCCGTGGAGCCTGTCCATGTGAATGTTCACCGGCTCGCCGCACGGTGTGTAGGTAATCACGAAGCTTCCGTTTTCGGCTCGCGCCGCGACGAGGCGTTGTGTGCCCTCACCCTGCTCCGAGGCGATGGCTGACTGGCCGGGAATCATCTTGTACCACGGCCGCTGCTCGAACAGGCGACGCATCAGCCCCACTTGGCCAGAGCCCTCGTAGGCCATGGCCTTACGCCAGTGCTGGAAACCATTCTTCGGAAAGGGACCGTCGGCATCTTTGTAGAAATAGAACAAGTCCAACGCGCCATATCCGTGCCCCGCCGCGCCGGCGAGTATCGCCGAGTAGGCTTGAGAGCGCACCTTGTGGGCGTCAATGCGCGGTTTGTTGGCTCCGGTGGGATGGTTCTCATACGCCGGTTCCATGTCCACTGTCGGCTTGGCGGGCGTCAGCGCGAAGTCCTTGTTGACGAACGCGTAACTGTCCGAGCCGAAATGATGCCCAGATTGGATCGAGTTGAAGTCGAGCCAGTCCGCCGTGTGGAACCACATGGATGAAGAAGTACTCCCCTGCCCGTGATAGCTGACGAGGTGGCGGTTGGCGCTGCCGTCCTTCAGCCCCTTCGCCATCGCCACCCAGACCGCCTCGTATATTCCTGGAGGTGAATCGCCGCCCGGATACCACAGGACGGCGTTGTTCCTGTAGCGTTCGCCCAGGAACTTGCCGAAAGTGTAGGCGTTATTCTCGTCGAACACACTCTCCGGATGTTCGTTGACGTGCCAGGACTTGGCGGGCACAAGGCCCATCACCAGACCCAGTTCGTTTGCCCGGTTGACCACGTAGTCCACGTTCTTGAAGAACTCCTCGTTGGGCCGAACAGGGTCGCGGTCGAGGAGCGGCGTCGCGTCGAGGAGCGACGAGTTGCCGTCGGGATGTCGCTTGCCGAGTCCCCGCAGCACATAGGCTTGAATGACCGTGAAGCCCTTGGCGGCGCGGTCTTTCAGATACTCGTCCAATTCTTCGTGGTTGAGCCGCTGAAAGAGCAGCCAGCAAGTGTCAGCGAGGTAGAAGAACGGTTTGCCATCCTGGTCCACAAAGTAGCGCCCGTTAGGGCTGACCGCGAGCCGGAGGTTCTTGACGGACTGAGCGGTCGCATCGTTCTGCCTTGCGGCGGCAACATTACCGGCTATGGGAAGCAACGCCAGCAAACAGAGAGCCGTCAGACCGGCCCGGAACAATAGAGATGTGATGGTTTTCATGGTCGTTTTATCGGCGCTCATGGTTGTAGAGATGGGATCACGTGTTCATTGCGATGCAGGCTCCAGAGTCGTCGCTGCCCTGGGTCCCCGCAGCAGACAAGGGCATTCACTATCATACATGCAAACCGGACGCTGAGGAGGCGTTAGAGTCAGACTTCGTACGGTGTCATTCAGCTCTGCAACGCTGCCTCTGCAGTCCTGCCGAACCGTTTTCGTTGCCCGTCCCGGCGCGTCCTGCTACTGAGATTTCCCGCGCGCGTCGATTGTCCAGACGACCTCAACGCGATCCTTGCGGATCCCGTACATCTGATCGTATTCGTTCACGACGGGATCGCAGTGCGGGACGATGACCTCGAGCTTGTCGCCGATCTTGTAGGCCTTCGAGGGAGGAGCGTTGAACTGAATACTCCCGAACTCGTCCGAGGTCGCGCTGTAATCCATTCCCGGCTCTCCGATGACCCCTGCGTGCGGCGTGTTGAGGGTCAACGCCTTCGATCCGCCATCGGTAGTAAGCCGGCCAGGGAATCTGTTGTTGAGTACCGTTGTGATCACGGTAAGGGACGGCGCGAAGTCGCTAAAAACCGGGGCGCCGCCCTCGTTGCCGATGGCCATGTACTGCATGTCCATGAATATGTAACTACCCACCTGCACGTCGGTGAAGCCCGGCACCAGGTGCATGATGCTGTAAGTGCCGGTTCCCCCGCCGCTGAAGATCTCCATGTTCAGGCCAGACTTCTGCAGTGTGGTGAACAACTCGGCGTTCGGCTCGATCGTTCTGAGCGCGCGCTCCTTGCGCGCGGCAAATCCGTTGGCGTGCTGCACGGGTCCGTCGTACGAGAGCATACCGCGGAACTTGAGATCGGGCAGCCGGTCGATCAGTTGCGCCAGCGCGATGGCACCTTCGCCTGCCGGGATTCCGCTGCGCGTCCCGACCGCGACATCGATAACCACGTCCGCCACGACCTCGAACTCCTTCTGGGCTGAGCCCATCGACCCCTGCCCCCCCTCAACCGGACGGCCCGTCGCTGCACTCGCAGCCTGTCCATGGCCGCTCTCGCGTGCGAAGACCGCCGCTACCGTGTTGAACAGTGTGCCATTCATAGAGCAGAGGCCTGAGAATTCAGGCGTTGGGGGTCAGCTCTCCACCGGTACGCCAGCTTCCGACAACGCCGTCTGGGGACCTTGACTCCATCCACTTGTCCGGATAGCCGACTACACGGCCGAGTGAACTGGGGCTGTAAACACTGCGGCGTTGATCGCGGGTCATGGGTCCCGTCTTCAACACACCTTCCGGAAACGCGGTTTTCAAGAGAGCGTCTCAGCTGTTACTCATCTCTGAGCACGACATTCGGATCTAGCCGCGATGCGCGCCACGCCGGCAGCCAACTGGCGAACACCGCCACGGCCATAATCGTTGCGATCACAAAGGCGATCGTCACAATATCTGTCGGTTGCACACCAAACAGCAGGGACGCAATCAGCCGATTTACGGCAAGCGCGCCTCCAAGGCCAATGGTGACACCGATCGCCGTGACCTGAAGCCCTTGCTTCATGATCTGTGTGAGCACGTGGGAGCGAGCTGCACCAAGGGCGACCCGAATGCCGATCTCGCGCCGGCGCTCCGTCACCATGTAGGAGAGCACACCGTAAGTGCCGATGGCTGCCAGTAGCAGCGCCAGCCCGGCAAATGCACCCAATAGCTGCGCCAGGAGTCTTGGTCGGCGAATCGATTCGGCGAACACCGAATCCATGTCGCGAAGCCGCACGACGGGAACCGCGGCGTCCACTTCCGACACCAACCGCTGGATCGTTTCTGACAGTGCGGCCGGCGGCAGAGTCGTCCGCATCACCACATTCATACTTGGCGGAGAGACACCGTGCTGGTCAAGGGATACGTAAAGTTCAGTTCCTGCCGGGCGCTCCACTCCGCGCTGCCTGACGTCCTTGGCCACTCCGATCACCGTATGCCAGACATCATCGCCGGCGCCAAACGACCCACCCGGAGGCCGCAGACGCCGGCCAATCGGGTTCTGCCCCTTCCAGATCCTTTTCGCCAAAGTCTCATTGACGATGACCACCTTGCCTTGCGACGCGTTGTCGGTTGGCTCGAAGCCGCGGCCGGCGACGATCGGGATGCCCATCGTCCCGAAATAGTCGCCCATGACGAATTGGTAGTAGTCGATGATTTCAAAGGGCCTTCCATCGTCGGAAGTGTAGTTCTCGATAGGAGTAGCGATCGCATCTGGAGTTCGATTCGGCGGCAGACCCGACATGGCAGCCGTTCCCAGTATGCCCGGTACGGAGCGAAGCCTGTCGAGGACGCGCTGATATGCCTGCGCGCGTGTGTCGGCCTCTGAATTCGCCATTGGCAACGTCATGGAGAACGTCACCAGCCGCGACCGGTCAAATCCTGCATCGATCCTCGTGAGGTTGTAGACTGTCTGAACTAGCAAACCCGCCCCGATAACCAGCATCACCGCGAAAGCGACTTGGGCTATCACAAGTCCACGACGGGCGTATTGACGCCAGGCGCCGATGGCACCCCTTGCGCCCTCCTTGAGTGCAGTCATCATGCTACTCGTTCTCCGGCACCCGAGGAGCGACACGAATCCGAAAAGCAGGGCAGTCCCGGTGGAGAGGCCGAGCGCAACCAGCAGAACGGGCAAATCGATCGTAAGCTCACTCGTCCGTGGGATGCTGGTCGGGTAAGCACGGATCAGCGCCCGCACGCCAGCGCTGGCTAGCCACAGACCCAGAATGCCACCGGCCCCGGACATCACCGCACCTTCGGTTACTAATTGCCGGAGCAGCCGGCCGCGGCTGGCGCCGAGAGCAGTGCGCAGTACAAACTCACGTCTGCGTGAACCAGCGCGAGCCATCACGAGGTTTGCAAGATTCGCGCAGACGATGAGTAGCACAAATCCCACGGCGGCCTGCAGAACCCAGATCGGCCGGCTGGAACTCCCAACGATCGCGTCCTGTAACGTCCACAATCGGAGAGTGTGGTCTCTTGCGCGCAGGGGACGGTTCGTGGGGACATGGTCTGTCGTGCCGACACGATCGCCCCAGTTTTCGAGGAATGCACTCAGCTCCGTCTGTGCCGCCTTGAACGTTACGCCGTCTTTCAGTCGCGCAATGACGTAGAGGACGTGGGTCCCGCGTTGCTGGGCCGTATTCGGGTGGAGCCAGAGGGGCAACCAAACCTGAGTGTGGTTATCCATGATGTCGGCCCCGAGTGGCATAATGCCAACGATTTCGTGGGAGCGGCCTTCGATTTCCACCTTTTGTCCAACGAGCGGTCGTCCTCCAAATGCTGTTCGCCACAATTCGTGCGAGAGAATTGCGATCGGTGGCGGTAGCGTTCCGGTCCAACGCGCGGTTTCTTCGTCACTGAAGAACCGTCCCTGCTCCGGCTGAATACTGAGCGCCTTGAGCAAATGTGCATCGACGGAGATCGAGCGCACCCGCAGAGGTCGATCCCCGGCCGTGAGGTTGACCTCGCCGGTTGTGTACGCCGCGCCGCCGGTCGAATAAGCGCCAACCGCCGCGAACGACTGGTTCATCTGGCGGAACTCCGTGCACTCTGGCGCAGAGAGCGCATTTCGGGTGCCCCCAATGGCCGGAGATTCTGCGGTCAGATACATCAGCTGATCGGGCTTTGGATAGTCGAGGGGCCGCAGCAGCACTCCATCCACGATCGTGAAAATGGCAGTGTTTGCTCCGATCCCAAGCGCCAGCGTGGCGACGACAACTCCTGTGAACCCAGGACTCTTCGCTAAAGATCGAATTGTGTAACGTGCGTCTTGTACAAGATCCTCGACAAAGTTTAGGCGGCGCGTATCCCGACACTCCTCCTTGCACTGCTCCATGCCGTCCATCGCGCGCAGGGCGGTGTAGCGCGCCTCCTCGGGTGTCTTGCCCGCGGCGATCTCATGCTGGATCCGCGCTTCCAGATGAAAGCGCAGTTCTTCGTCCAGCTCGCTTTCCACGCAGGAGCGGCGGAAAATCGAGCGCAACCTCAGTGGAACTGTATAGATCCACTGCCAAAACATACCGCCTCAGACCTCCTTGAGACGAACGACGTGCGAGATCGCCGTGGAAAGACGTTGCCAATCGGCGGTCTCCTTCTCCAGATGCCGCCGCCCGATGCGAGTCAGAGAGTAGAATTTGGCCCGCCGACCAAGATCGCTTGTCTTCCATTCTGCGGTAATCCAGCCCTCTTGCTCCAGCTTGTGTAGCGCGGGGTAGAGCGATCCGTCGCTGACCTGAAGAACGTCGCCGGATACCTGTTTCAACCGCTGACCGATGGCCCAACCGTGCAGCGGCTCCAAAGCCAGAATTTTCAGGATCAGGAGATCCAGGGTCCCTTGAACGAGATCGGGAGGTTTGCTCAAAGCATTTGCCCTCGGTTACCGAGATCATATCTCAACGGCGGGGAGTGCGCAAGCTTGTACTGGCCCTGGAAGGACCGCTTTTCGAGGGGCTGCGCGTCTTTCGCACAGAGAAGGAAGTCTTCGGGCAGAAGCGCACCGTTCTCGTTACCCGCAGCCAAGCCTTGCTCCGCGGCCAGGTGCGGGGGATACGTCAGCACCTCGTGAAAAAGATCCGAGCCCTCCGCGATCTCCAACGGCGCGTCGAACGGAGCCATCAAGCAAGCTGGCGCGGCAAGCCCTTCACACGCCAGGGTCTCGAAAAGCAGCTCGAGTCGCTGACGTCGGGGCAATACATCCGCGATTTCCTCTCGGCCCGCGTGGTGGAAAGGAACGGCCGGCTGACGGTTGAATTCGCCACAGACCAGGTTGCCTACCAACAGCTCAAGAGCCGCGTCCTCGGCAAGAGGGTGCTCTTCACGACTAATCCCAAACTCACGGACGACGAGATCGTCTTCGGCTACCGCGGCCAGCATCATGTCGAGCGGGCGTTCCGTGACATGAAGGATCCATGCTTCATCCGCTTCTCTCCGGCCTTTCATAGGACCGATTTGATGATCCGCGTTCACGCTTTCCACTGTGTCCTCGCATTGACACTGCTGTCGCTTCTGCATCGCCAGGTGGTTACGGCCGGGATTGAGATCTCACAGCGGCGAATGCTGCAAGACCTGATACGGATCAAGGAAATCACCAACTACTATCATGCACATAGGGGTGAAGCTGCCGGATTGGGAGGCAAGCCCCGTGCCGAGCGGACCCTCACGCGATTGTCGCCGCAACAAGCGCAGCTCTTCCATACATTCGAATTGGGCCGATTTCAGGCCGGTTAGTATATACACGCAGCCTGATGGCCGAACCACTGGAAGTCCTTGCCGAATCAAGGCTTCTGAGGAATTCTCTCTGCCATTCATGCAATAACCCGGAAACTCCCGCTAGGGGCGACTGAACCTCTTGGACACTCGGTCGGGAAGGACGCAAGGAGCCATTTCGGTTGCGCCCTATCAGGTGGACAGTCGGTCAGTGATTTCGCAAGATAATACTCAAATATTCTCGGGCGACTCGCGACGGAGACGGACATCTGGTTGATGAGCGCGAAATGATTCGTTCTCCCGGTGATGTCGCATCAATGCATGCATCTGCTATGCTCGCCGTTGCCCGTCATTGCCGACTCTTGAGCAAGTCGCAGCCACAAGGAGGCGTAGCACGCCTCGCCGCAAGAGCGGAGGTGCGAGCTTGTGACTATGAAGTGGCGGCGGTGGGGAGGCTCCTGGAGGCGCGCGAACCGGCGGGATATCCTGGCGGAATCGTACCGAAGGTCGTCAGGAAAACCGACCCACCGCATGATGCGGCCGTCGTTTCAGAGGCCAAGAGGGTCCTGAAGGTCCGATTCCGACGTGGGTCGGATGCACCTGTTCGCCCCGTATCTTCGGTCCCCGTGTTTGAATCATGGCTCCGGTTTTCGGAAGAGGTACAACCCATCGCCCACCGCCTCCCTGCCCCATCGCAGAAAGGCGTCGCGATTCTCACGCATCTTGCGAAGAATCTCAACTTTGTCAGGGTCGGACGGGTTCTGGCCCGCCCATTCCTCCGCGGCGTTCCATTGGAGGCCCTCGTAACGATCCCATTCCGTTGCTTCCGCGGCGCGGGCGAAGAGGGGGATCAGGCCTTCCGCTACTCCGTCCGTGACGTTCGAGGCATGGCTGCCGAACTCGTCGGAGCGCAGCTCCTGGGACGCCAGGTACTCGGGAGGGGGTGGGATCCGCCAGAACGGCTCGGCCACAAGAACCAGTCCGCCAGGCCGAGTCCAACGCGCGAGCGCATGCAGGGTGCCGCGGTGGCCTTCGAAGATCCAGGAGGCCCCCAGGCAGGTAGTGACATCGAACGATTCCGCTTGGGCTGCAAACGTCGCGCCGTCCTCCTCGACGATCGTGATGTTCGCCTTGGGCGCGAGGGACCGCACACGCTCCCGCGCCTCCCGCGCGGTGTAGGGCGAGAGCTCGACGCCGATCCCCGTTTTCGCGCCGAGGCGAGCGAGTCGGATCAGCAGTTCCCCTTTCCCGCATCCAATGTCCAGGACCCGCGCGTTTGCTGGAATCGACGCGAGGTTGAGTACCTCGTCCAATGCCTCGGACGAGAGGGGATTCATGATCACGTGGTCACGGTGGGTGACCGCGTAGAACTTCCACTTGTCCACGTTTCCTCCATAGCCGGGGCAGCCGGGCTCGGAATGAGTGCCGTTCCCGCCGCTTCCTGCAGCAGGTCACAAACGTCGTCAGCTCTTGCCATAGGACAGTGCTAATATGAGCGCAATCACACCCACTTGTGAAGGGGAAGCGCATGAACGAATCGGTCAGTGACAGAAAGCGTTCGACACTGCAACTCATCCTTGTCCCCGCCCTGATCAGCCTGGCCGTGACGCTGATAAGATTGACGGGCGAACTCCGTCATTGGTCGCCGGCGTGGTTCAGTTCCGGACAGGGCCTCTCCGGTCCGGTTTCCTGGGTTATCGGTATCACCTGGCTGGCAATCCCCTTCGGCGCCTACTTCGGTATCAGGCTGGCGGCATCGACCGGAAAAGCCCCTCGATTGCTGCGGAGTCTCCCCTGGGCAGTAGTGGGAGTGGTCGTCATATACGTCAGCCAATTCCTGTCTCAGTTCATCCGGTTCATGCATCTCAAGTTTCCCGAAAGCCTGATACCTTTTTGGCTCCTCGTCGCCTGTGCGGCGGCGATTCAATATCTTGCATGGCCAGCGCTGTTCAAAACCCTGCTTGCCTATGGACTATCGGCGCGCCTCCCGGTGGTGCTGATCTATTTCCTGGCAATGTCGGGAAACTGGGGCACGCAGGAAGGGACGTCGGCTCCCGGATCAGAAGGCTGACAGGCAATGAGGCGGCCTATCCTTCCTTGGCCTGGCGGATTTCAGCATTCCGGTATTCACGTCCCAAGCTCCCCTGACTTAGCATTCGTGGAAATCTGCCGTGCCAGCCGGTTGCGTCCCGGCAATAAGGATGCGGTAAGCGGGTTGTGCATCCGGATGGCCAGGATTATGATGCTCGAAACAGAATCCGGGGAGGCAAAATGAAAACGAACATCCATCCGGTCGAACGGATAATTCGTATCGTTGTGGGAGCACTGATTGCCAGCTTGGCTTTCTGGGGCCCGTCAAACTACTGGTTTCTTCTTGGGCTGATCCCTCTGATTACGGGGCTGGTTGGGTGGTGCCCTCCGTATCAACTGCTCGGCATCAGTACCTGCCCAAAGCCGAAACAAGCCGCCAGCTCCGGGCCGTAAGCCCCGACCTGCAAGATGTCGAAGGGCATCGATTCCGGGCCATAAGTCCTGGCGATGTATCAGGAGCGCACCGACAGCACAACGCGCCAACCAAGACCAGCGTTGAGGCGCGCTCCCGATACCTCACCGGGACTTCGGGGGCATCAGGTGAGATATCACTTTCCCGAATAGCGCGTTCTATGTCAACTTGACGTGATTCAGATAGTGGAGATTGAAGTGACGTCGTCTCGTCAGGTGATCGCTGTCCAACCCTTACAGGGTTGGGCCTTGCGGCAGATCCGATCCTCCCCGGGGTTTGCACCCCGGGCTGTTCTGTTCGACCCCCTTCGGGGTCGAGTCCGACGTACTGCGCGGGGACTGAGAGTGACCGTGCCGTTCAGCCCGTTGACTCGCCGGTGGCGGCGATCCCACACAGATGCCAGCCGCGATCGACACCGACGACGCTGAAAGCGTCGAATAGAACAGCCCGTTGATTCACTGGTGGCGGCGATCCCACACAGATGCCAGCCGCGATCGACACCGACGACGCTGAAAGCGTCGAATAGAACAGCCCGGGGTGCAAACCCCGGGGATCAGGATGATCAGAACATGTCAACCCTGAATGGGTTGAACAGCGTCCTTGCAGCGCAGGCTGCCTGTCACGCGTCGCCAGTCTCATAGCCCTCACTGTCTGAATCGCAGACGTCAACTTGACTGGCGCATGGTGAAGTGCCCTTTCTGCGCATATAATCTGAACCAGCTTCGGTCTTGCACTGCGGCCTGCCCAGGGCACATTCCCGGAGAAGGCGGATCGCGACTATGCCTCCATGATCCACCTGTGATTGCAGTAGTCATGCCCCTGCATGAGCGTCTTCGTCCTTCCCATTCTCATCTTCGGGCTGAACGCCGTGGCTGAGGCAAAGTCCGGGTGGCAGATGCAGGCATACCCGATATCGGCCGCATCCACCTCTCTGAAGGTCCTCGCCCATAGACATTCGGTCACTTTGATCGCAAAAGCGCTCGGGGTGTCCTCAATGATCTCCGTTGTGAGGACATTTTTCCAAAAGCGGTCGGGCGTCCTGAGGTAACCAACAAAAGTCTCGAGGCTGCGATCTGCAGTCTTCCTCCTACTGGTGTTCTCCGCAAAGAGCTGCGACGAGACCTGAGGGAGAACCTCGAGGAGATGTTCGTATCCTGGCTGCGCCGACAGCACTCTGAGAATACCGACGAAAGGTCGGAAGCCGAACCTGAAGACCTGCTCGAAGGACATATCCGAATTATCCTGGAATTTATGCTTTGCTCCTTCAGCCGGCATGGCCTGCGCAGCAGCCCGGGCAAGCCGGCAGCCGGCGAGTGCGCAGATGGGGGCGGCACTGACGGCAGCGAGGAAGCTTCGACGCGGTGGAGAGTCTGGCATACCCATGATTCCTCCTTGTCTAATCACATTGCCACTGGGTAACGGCTCTTGAGTGCCCTTCTGAACCTCGAGGCCATGCCTGGAAGCCCTTCCTCTCAGGGCACGCATCTGCCTGAAAGTAGCTGGACCTGTGTCCATTGGGTGAATCCCTCTCACAGGTTATTAGTCGCTCGTGATGCCAGACAAATTACAGTGAACGGATGATTTCCAAAGTGCATTACCCGGCAATGAAAGCACAGTTCACCCCATTACAGTGTCGTTCGACGAGTTGAAAGAGTATGTTGATGGAGAGATTCGAGCAGATTGCAGAGACAAGGGATAGGTTTTGTGCAGTCTTTTGAGGAGCAGGACCTTTCGGCACAGGAGAGCCGACACGATGCGCTTCAGTCGTTTTCTACCGGGATTCCTCTCGGCACTGGCGTTCACGTGCTTCACCGGAGGATCAACAGGACCCTCTGCCCCCAAAGACGAGCTACGGCAAACCGGCGACGCGCCGCGTAATCAAGACCTTGCTTTGACTCCCCCGATGGGATGGAACAGCTGGAATCCTTTCGGCGGGAACGTGAGCGAGGAAGTCATCAGGGACACTGCGGATGCGATGGTCGCCTCCGGCCTCAAGGATGCGGGGTTTTCCTACATCGTTGTCGATGATCTCTGGCATGGGGGCAGAGACTCAAAAGGGATGCTCTTCCCGGACCCGAAGAGATTCCCTTCGGGCATGAAGGTCGTTGCTGACTACGTGCATAGCAAGGGGCTCAAGTTTGGCATCTATTCGGATGCCGGCACGAAGACATGCGGCAGCATGCCGGGAAGCTTCGGCTATGAGGAAAACGACGCACGACTTTTCGCGGAGTGGGGTGTCGATTTCCTGAAATATGACTACTGCTATTGTCCGGATTACGTCTCAGCCAACAACGATTTCATGATGGCGATCGCGCGCTACATGCGGATGGGTAATGCCCTGAAAGCGACGGGGCGGCCCATCGTTTTCAGCATCTGCGAATGGGGCCCCCGCGCGCCGTGGCTCTGGGGCAAGATGGTTGGCGGCCACATGTGGCGCACCTCTTACGATGTGGCGGACTTCTGGGACAAACCTCGCAACGAGACGAGCCCGATCGGAATTCTGACATCGCTGGATGTGGTATCGGATCTCGCACGATTCGCCGGCCCGGGCGGCTGGAACGATCCGGACATGCTGGTCGTCGGCCTCAAGAACACCGGATACATCAAAGGCGGCGGGTGCAATGATTTCGAGTACCGCACACAGATGAGCATGTGGTGCATGCTGGCTGCCCCTTTGATGATGGGATGCGATATCCGTAACATGGACGAAGCGACAAAAGCCATTCTCCTGAACAAGGACCTCATCGATATCGATCAGGATACGCTGGGGAAGCAGGGATTCCGAGTCATGAGGCATGACGGCGTGGAAGCATGGAAGAAACCTCTTACGCGAAACCGCGTGGCAATTGCGCTCTTGAATCGGAACTCGACGGATAAATCCGTTTCCGTTTCGTGGAAAGACCTGGAATTGGACCCTCAGATCAGCTTCACTGTCCAAGACGTTTGGAGACACGCCTCCCTGGGCCGATCAAAGGGACCTCTTTCGGCAGAACTGAAGCCGCACGAGACAAAGGTTCTTGTCCTTTCGCCTGCGGTTGGGAACTAGGAAAGATGGATCCCGCCAGGAATCTTCAATTGACCAATGCTCTCGCGGTCGGACACGTCTCATGCCCACGGGCGCTCAGGGAGCTGCCTCGGCAAGATACCGTCAGGCCGCGATATCGACACCTTTGAACAGGCGTTGCCTGCCTCTGCCCCGCGGGGCAGAACGGACGACCTCGAATCCGCGCCCGCGCCGGCGGCGCGGACAGCGGCGCGCTGCGGCACAGCGCGCCCGCTTGTGCCCGACAACCCGCATACTGCCAATGCAAGCTCGGGTCGCTGCGGTGATGGAAGTAAATCCGGGGTCTTTCGTGTATGCTCGACACATAGCGTCGTCGTTCCTCAGCCAGGGAGGTGACAATGAAGGTAGGTCGGCGAACATTCATGAAATCTTCGGTTGCAGCATCCATCGCGGCGGCGAACCTGCGGGCCAGGCCGGCCGCATCCCCCATGCCCACGGGCAAAATCGGCAATGTTGAAATCAGCCGCCTGATCTGCGGTTCCAACCCGTTCTACGGCGGGGCCCACAGCCGCGATCTGATCTACGTGGGCAAACTTCTTAGCCATTACTGCACGCAGGAAAAGATCTTCGATACGCTCGAACTCTGCGAGCAGAACGGCATCAACACCATGATCGAGGGCGAGTCCCTCTCAGTCAGGTATCGCAAAGCGCGTGGCGGAAAGATACAGGCGCTCGCCATGGTGATGCTGGAGAGAGAAGACGTCGGGACAGGGAGAACCCTGATGGAGAAGACCCGGGAAGCCATAGACAACGGCGTGGCCGGAGCCTTCATCCGCGGCGCAGAGGCGGACCGGTGGGTCCAGGCAGGTAAACTCGACCTGATCGACAAGTTCCTGGATGCGGTCCGCAAGAATGGTTTGATTGCAGGGATCGGCGCTCATGACAGGCAGGTGCCCATTGCCTGCGAGAAGGCCGGCCTCAAGCCCGACTTTCATTTCAAGACGATCCACCACGACAACTACTACTCAGCCCTGCCGCGCGGGCAAAGAAAATCATTTCTGGTGGACAGCTGGGGACCCGACGACCACGACTGCATTTGGGAACAGTACCCTGAGGAAACGATCGAATTCATGAAGACGATGCGAACGCCCTGGATCGGCTTCAAAGTTCTGGCCGCCGGCGCCATCAAGCCGCAGGCCGGCTTCCGTTATGCGTTCGAAAACGGCGCCGACTTCCTCGCCGTCGGCATGCTCGACTTCTTCGTGAAAGAGAACGTGGAGATCGCCAGGCAAGTTCTTGCCGATCCGGGCATTCAGGATCGCCCCCGCCCCTGGGCATAGGGGGACAGTCACCAGTGTCGCCTGCATGCCAGCGCGGCCTCCGTTGCAGCGTCGGCCTCACACGTGTTTCCGATTATTGGGGACACTGGTGACTATCCCCACGGCATCGTAGTATGCTGAATCGTATGCTGGCACCGGTCGGATTTGGACTTCATCTCGCGAGCCCCGGAAGCGGGAAGGCCTCTCCAGCGACCGACACCATCGAGGAGATCGCAATGCACCGCCCACTTTTTTGCACCCTGATTGTCTTTGTATTGGCTGCCGCAGCTATTCCCCCGTCCTCACACGCACAGCAGCCTGATGCCGCTAAGCTGGTGACGGCGGCTTTCGACTACTGGCGCGGGACGGCCTCGATCTCGACCGTGAAGATGACTATTCATCGGCCCGACTGGGAGCGAGGCATGACGATCAAGGCCTGGACGCGCGGGGAGAAGGAAAGCATCTTTTCCATCATCGAACCGGCCAAGGACCAGGGAAACGGAACGCTGCTCAAAGACGATGAGATGTGGACCTTCAATCCGAAGATCAACCAGGTCATCAAGCTGCCTCCCTCCATGATGTCCCAGGAGTGGATGGGATCGGATTATTCCAACAATGACCTCGCCAAATCCGACACGCTGCTGGTCGATTACGCCCACGAGGTGACCGGAATAGAGACTGACGCGGGCAAGAAGGTCTACCTGGTCAAGTCCATGCCGAAGCCGCGCGCGCCGGTGATCTGGGGAATGCAGAAGCTGAAGATCCGTGAAGACTATGTGATCCTGCGGCAGGAGTTCTACGACGAGGACATGAAACTGGTCAAGGCGATGGACGCCACTGATATCAAGCCGGTGGACGGCAAGCCCTTCCCCATGGTCTGGATCATGCGCAAGGCCGAAAAGGAGAACGAGTACACAAGGCTTGACTACCGGGAACTGAAATTCCTGAATACCCTGCCGGATCGCCTGTTCACGCTGTCCAACCTGAGGAACCAGGAGCGGTAGGTTGCCATGTCCATGGACTACCGGATGGCCTGGCGAAACATCTGGCGCAACCCGCGCCGGTCCATCCTGACCATCTGCGCCATCGTCTTTGCCTGCTCCCTGCTTGTCTTCATGCTCTCCTTGCAGTTCGGCTCCTACTACTCGATGATCGATTTCTCAGTCCGAATCCACACCGGGTACCTGCAGGTGCAAGCCAAGGGATACCAGCAGGAGCACAACATCTACCAGGTCGTGACGCAACCGGAACGGGTTGCCCGAATCCTGGCAGCCAATCCCGAAGTGAGAGCCTTCACCTACCGCGCCAACGCCTTCTCCCTCGTGTCCTCCAAACAAAGAACATACGGCGTACTGGTGATCGGGATCCAGCCGGACCGTGAGACCCAGGTCTCCACCCTGAAATCACTGATGCGGAAGGGAGAGTATCTTGTGCCCGGGGACGGAACCCGGGCGCTGGTCGGCGATCTGCTGGCCCGAAATCTCAAGGTCAACGTGGGAGATGAACTTGTGGTACTGGGGCAGGGTCGCGACGGTTCCGTAGCGGCGACGGTCCTCACTGTCAAAGGGATTTTCTCGTCTGGCCAGGAGGAATTCGACCGCTCCACGATCAACATTCCGCTCGACACGTTCCAGCAGGTTTACAGCATGGACGATGCCGTCCACGAAGTCGTCGTCATGGGGCGGAACCTGAGAAACACGGCAGGGTTGAAACGCGAGATTGCCGGCAGCGTCGCACAGTTACCCGACGCCAGGTCGCTGGTAGTGCTCGACTGGATGGAACTGATGCCTGGACTCATTCAGGGCATCAAGATCGACATGATGAGCGGTGTGATCTTCTATCTCTTCCTGGTCATCGTCGTGGCCTTCAGCATCCTCAACACCTTCGTGATGGCTATCCTGGAGCGCACCAGGGAATTCGGGGTGATGATGGCCCTCGGCACGACGCCGGGCCGGCTGATACGTGTTCTGCTGATGGAATCGATGACGATGACCGCCATCGGGATCCTCACGGGGATCGGCGCGGGCGTCGTGCTGACATGGTATTTCCAGATTCACGGCATCGCCCTGGGCGGCGCCGACGATATTCTCAAGCAATTCGGCATTCCCGATCGCATATACCCGCGGATGTCGGTGTGGTCCGTCGCCATCGGGCCGTCAGCCGTGTTCATCATTACATTCTTCACCGCGTTGATACCGGCGGTGAGGGTGAGGCGTCTGCGACCGATTGCCGCACTCGGTCACGTCTGAGAGCCCGTGAGGGGCCTGAGCGGAGACGGAACATGCACTTTCAGTTGGCCTGGCGCAATGTCTGGCGGAATCCCCGACGCACGGCGGTGATCCTGATCGCCGTGATCATCGGCGTATGGAGCATGATCCTGCTCAACGCGATATCCCGGGGCTTCCTGGAGAACCTGGTGGACAACGGGATCTCCACGCTCACGGGTCACATCCAGATCCTGGCCCCGCTCTACCACCAGGACCCGGTCGTGGAGAACAGCATCGAGCAGCCTGAACTCATCGAGCGCGTCCTCGAAACCCGCCTCCCCGCCGGCAGCTTCTGGGCGCCCAGAGTGAGTGTCGGGGCCATCGTCAGCAACGCCCGTCATTCCACGGGCGTGACACTCGTGGGGATTGTCCCGGACCGGGAGGCCAGGCTTTCCTTTATCGGCCATTCCGTCGCCCGGGGGAAGTATCTCGAGGAAGATGACGACGAGGGGATTCTCGTCGGAGAGGCGTTGCTCAAGGACTTCGAGACGCGGCTCGGACACAAACTGGTGCTCATGGCACAGGGTACCGACCGGGAGATAGCGTCGCGCGCATTCCGGATCCGCGGTGCCTTCCGCGCGGAGCTCGAAGCCACTGAGAAACAGTACGTGTTCATCACCCTTCCCTCGGCCCAGAACATGCTGAAGATCAAAACAGCGGTCTCACAAATCTCCGTACTGCTCCCCAAGAGCAGGATGGCCGAACGGGTGGCTGCGGATTTGAAACGCGAATTGCCAAAGGACGTGGAGGTCTGGACATGGCAGGGGCTCCTGCCGATGGTCCAGGCATATATGAGGCTGATGGACGGCTTCATGTACATCTGGAACGTGGTTGTGTTCGTGGCGATGGGATTCGGCCTGGTGAATACCGTCCTTATGGCCGTCTACGAACGCATGCGCGAGTTCGGGCTGCTGAAGGCCCTGGGGATGCGGCCGAGCCGTATTCTCAAGGGTGTGGTCATCGAAGGCTTGTACCTGCTGTGCATCGGAGCGGTGGTCGGCAACATCATCGGTTTCGCATCAGTCCGGATCCTGGCCAGGACCGGGATCGACCTGTCGGCCCTGGCGGCGGGCTCCGAATACTTCGGAATGTCCACGGTCATTTACCCGGTGCTTGCGGTCAAGGATGTGGCCGTGGCCGATCTGACCGTGCTGGCTCTCGGGATACTGGTGAGCATGTACCCGGCCTTGAAGGCATCCCGCTTCAAGCCGGTGGAAGCTCTCGCCCGAACGTAGGCGGAGTGGGCGCGCTTCGCTGAAGCGCGCCCGGTCCGCGCCGGCGAGGTTGTTTCGGAGATCTGTGGAGCGGGCCTTCAGCCCTTGATTTCTGCGCATGGATGCAAACCCGGGGCTTCGCCCCGGGCTGGTATGAGAATGCGCTTTCAGCGCTGCAGATGGTGATGTAAGCACGGTTCCGAGGGCCGAAGGCCCGATTCATACCAGCCTGGCGCAACGCGCCAGGTACGGGAGCCAAGACGGCTTCGAGGGCTGTAAGCCGGTATCATAGTAAGTGCTGTAACCGCCTGACCGGCGCGGACCCACCCCCCGGTCGCGGAGGGGCTATCGTCTGGAGAAAACTATGAGCATCGTCGAGTGTGAGAATGTCCGGAAGGTGTACCGTCAAGGCCTGGTGGATGTGGGGGCTCTCGAGACGGTCAACCTGAGTGTAGAGCCGGGGGAGTTCGTGGCCCTCGCCGGGCCCTCGGGTTCCGGCAAGACCACGCTCCTGAATCTGATCGGCGGATTGGACTCGACTACTTCCGGAACCATCCGGGTCGACGGTCAGGCGCTGGAAGGCATGAGCCAGACCGAACTGGCCGAGATGCGGCTCCAGAAGGTGGGGTTCATTTTCCAGTCCTACAACCTCATACCCGTCCTCTCGGCACAGGAGAATGTGGAATTCGTCATGCTTCTCAAGGGCGTGCCGGTCCGCGAGCGCACCGAATTGGCCCGATCCATCTTGAAGGAAGTCGGCCTCGACGGGATGTTCGACCGCCGGCCGAGCCAGCTCTCCGGGGGCCAGCAGCAGCGCGTGGCGGTGGCGCGAGCCATCGTCTCCAACCCGTCGATCGTGTTGGCGGATGAACCGACAGCCAACCTGGATTCAAAAACCGGCAGCGCGCTGCTGGACATGATGAAGGAACTCAACCAAAGCAAGGGCGTGACCTTCATTTTCTCTACTCACGACAACATGGTCATGCAGTACGCCCGGCGTCTTGTGATGATCCGCGACGGCCGGGTCGTGGAGGAGAGGCACAACTGACCTGTGAAGGATGCTCACCGCAAAGGCGCAAAGACCGCAGAGCAGCACTTCTGGCTTATTTGGATCTGAGTATTACCTCTGCGCACTCGGCGTCTCTGCGGTGAATCAGGGAACAGTCGTGTTCGGAAGACCAATATGTCGTCGTCGGCAACATGGTGTGGCCTTGCGTTCGCGTTGATGCTTGCTGTGGGGCCGGTGGTGTCGCAGGAACAAGCTCCGGAGCCGACTGATTCGGAGAAGAGGGCACCACAGACGGATACGAAGGCAGAGCAATCTGCCAAATCGCCCTGGTGGAAGGATCTCTCGTGGAAATGGGGCGGTTACCTCAAAGGAAAAGGCGGCATCAACTGGCCTTCCGACACTTCCTATTTCACTCCGATCTCGACCAGTCCGCAATATGACGGCGACATCGAGTTCCGCCTGAAAAATACCACTCAGTTTGGCCCGCGCTTTTCTCTCGAGACTCACTACGAGGCCATCCTCGCGGGAGGCGACACCCGCAAGCGGAGCTTTGGGCTCGCAAGAGTGGACCCATATCTGGGAGCGTATGCTCTGGCACGGATCCAGCCTGTCGACGATCGTCGACGCCTGATGGATCTGACCGCTGTCATAAGCCGGAGTGACGGGTACGTACTCGACAATCGCCTCGACCGCCTGGTGTTGACCTACAAGCCCGATTGGGGTTTCGTTCGCGTGGGAAGGCAAGCCATTACGTGGGGCAACGGCTTGTTATTCAGTCCCATGGATATCTTCGATCCCTTCGCCCCGACGGACATCGAGCGCGAGTATAAGCTCGGAGAAGATTTGGTGTCGGTCCAGGTGCCGTCACGATGGGGCGAGTTCCAGATGCTGGGCGTGGTGCGCCGGGAGCCGCTGACTCACGATGTGGAAATGAGCCAGTCGTCGCTCGCCGGCAAGTGGCACAAGGAACTGGGCAAGATCAACCTGGACGTCATGGCAGCGCGTCACTACACCGACGACGTCATCGGATTCGGCGTCGTCGGCGACGTGGGCGGGGCTTCCTGGCGCCTGGATGCCACGTACACCTTTCTGAACGAAGTCAGCAATCGGGCCGGCTACCTGGCGCTGGTGACCAATATCGATTACTCGTGGGTCTGGCGTTCAAAGAACTTTTACGGGAATGCGGAATTCTATTTCGACGGCCTCGGCACAAATGACTACTCCGTCGGCTCGATCGATCCTGCACTGCTGGCACGGCTGGCGCGCGGCGAGATGTTCACCCTAGGTCGGTACTATGTCGACGGCACGCTGCAGGTTGAACTTCACCCGTTATTCAACGTTTATGTAACCTCAATCGTGAACCTGCACGATCCCTCGGGGGTCTTCCAACCTCGCGGAATCTGGAGCATTCTAACTGATCTACAGCTGACGTTCGGGGCCAACGCGGTCTGGGGAAGGCCCGGAACGGAATTCGGCGGCATTTATATCCCATACACGCCCTACACTAACCGCGCCCCGGCCGGCGTCTTCCTCTGGCTCAGCTATTACTTCTAAAGGACCACATCCGGACCGCGATAAGCAAGGGCGGCGCCGCCGGCCACTGATAACAAGGTAAGCGGTGCTATTATAGAAACATGCGCATGGAGTCGTTGCCCGCACACGAGTATGTGGAAGCAGGCATTCAGGATCTCAATCGCGGAGTCGAGTCCGTCGCAGCGCTCCTCGTCTCAATCGGCGCGCCGCGCTTGAGGCAGTTGGGATTGCCTGTGCCCGATCATGTCCTGCCCTTCCCCGAACACCGACTCTATGAACTGCTCCGGCAACAGGATGCGGACGCAGCACATTCGCGCTACAACGCCCTGATCCGCAGATTGGTAAGCTTCGAGCGCGCGGCCGAATGCGAAAAATAGCTGACGAGGATCGAATACGGAAATTCATGCGCGCTCTTGGCGCGGAGACGGACGTACACGCGCGTGTCTATTTTACCGGCGGAGCGACTGCCGTCCTCCTGGGCTGGCGTCCGACAACGATTGACGTGGATATCCGGGTCATTCCCGAAAGCGACCGACTGTATCGAGCAATACCCGCCTTGAAGGAATCGCTGGAAATAAACGTTGAGCTTGCCTCGCCCGCTGATTTCATCCCGGAAGTTCCGGGATGGGAAGAGCGATGCATGTTCGTGTGCCGGGAGAACAGGCTTTCCTTCCACCACTATGACTTCTATGCCCAGGCGCTGGCGAAGATTGAACGAGGCCACACCCAGGACCTGGCGGACGTGCAGGAGATGATCCGCAGGCATCTGGTCGATCCGTCGACTGCGCTCCGGCATTTTGAGCAGATCGAGCCGCGGCTCTATCTCTTTCCTGCCGTCGATCCCCCCACCTTCCGCCGCGCCGTCGAAGCGACCTTCCTTTCTGATACGAAACGAGCCGGCTGATAGAAACGTCGCCGGACCAACGCCGATTTATCATACCGCCACGTTTCGGCCTATAATGACCCCGACTTCCCCCAATTGCCGGATGTGCCCTACGACCGATCAGAAGGGAGGATGGCTCCCGTGGTCGGCCGGAAACCGCATCGTAGAGAAGCTGCAGACGAGTCCGGCACGGCTGGCGGGGCCGGAGCCCGCAAAGACTGAAGTCTGCGCCTGGACAATTCCACTGCGCTTGAGAACTCCAGTGGGGGACATTCAATTGTCCGCCCGAACCTGGGATGAACGAGGAACGCTGGCAGAAGATCAGCCGGATCTACCACGCCGCTCTCGAAGCCACCGGCGACGACCGAGATCGTGTGTTATCCGAGGCCTGCGCCGGCGATGCCGATCTCCGCGCCGAAGTCGCATCTCTCCTCGCAACGCATGAACACGCAGACGGATTCCTCGGCAAACCCGCGATCGAAGAGGCCGTCCATCAGCTCAACGATGAACGCCCTTCCCTGCTCGGCGCCAAAATCGGCCACTACCAGGTCACCAGCCTCCTCGGTTCCGGAGGCATGGGCGTCGTCTACAAGGCGCTCGACACCCGGCTGAAGCGAAATCAAATAGTTACTTCTGCGATCATCGCGTCTCTGCGGTTGTATTTGTATTTTTTCACGGCTGCGCGGGATTGGAGCCTGGCGCAGGCGTGGCTGCTGCGGGAATTGAAACACGGGCAGCCTTCTCTCTATTCCGGCCATAGACTTCGCCCAGGATAGCCGGTTGTCAAGAACGGCGGCTCCTGCTCCACCCTTGCAGGGTCCGGTTTTTGAGCTTCCCCTGTCCCCAGGGCTTGCGCCCTGGGCTCTTCTGCGGCGCCCATGCAGGGCGCTGATCTTGCGGCGTCGCACAGCCCCGACAGACCGGAGAACTCTGAACCTCAGGGGTGCATGCAAATAGGTTTGCAGGTGGATGCGGCAGATAGTAATAATCACACCCGCTGCATCCGCAGCTGCTCAGGAGGAGCCGGAAGATGACGAGCCGATGGTTGAAATCAGGAGCGTGGTTGCTGGCAATAGTCGCGTTGTGTTGCACACTCTCTCAGCCTTTGCGCGCTCAATCCGCAAGCCCGCCCGTGTACGTCACGCTCTGGTTCGATACCGAAGACTATGTCCTTCCGCAGAGCGACGACGCCGCGAAACGGCTGGCTGAGACGCTCACCAGCCTGGGAGTAAAGGGGACGTTCAAGATGGTGGGCGAAAAGGCGCGCGTCCTCGAACAGCGCGGGCGCAAGGATGTGATTGCAGCGCTCCAGAAGCACGACATCGGCTATCACACGGACTGGCACAGCCGTCCGCCGACCGTCTCCGTGTACCTGCAGAATGCCGGCTGGGACGATGGGGTCGCCGAGTTTCTGCGACGCGAAAAGTCCGGAGCCGCCGACGTCAAACGCATCTTCGGAGTCACGCCCGTCTGCTACGGGCAGCCCGGCGGCGCATGGGCCCCGCAGGCGTATCCTGCGTTGCGGGTACTCGGCATCAGGATGTACCTGGACGAGGCCGACCACGTCGGACTCGATGACCAGCCTTTCTACTACGGCGGGATGCTGAACGTGTTCAACCTCGGTTCAGCAGTCACACGGATGGAGCTCGACGGGCCCGACAACCTGGCCCGTGCCCGGGATCAGTTTCAAAAGGCCTCTGAGACGCTCCGCACCAAGGGCGGTGGGACGATCAGCATTTACTACCACCCTTGCGAGTTCGTTCACGCGCAGTTCTGGGACGCTGTGAATTTCAGTCACGGGAACAACCCGCCGCGAAGCGAATGGAAGGCGCCCCCCACCAAACCGGCGGCACAGATCGAGAAGGGCTTCTCGGATTTTGAGCAGTACATACGCTTCGTCAGGGATCAGCCCGGGGTCCGGTTCGCAACGGCCGCCGATCTGAAACAGCTGTACGCGGACGGCGCCGTGGGACGCCGGTTCACCCTCGCCGAGATCGCGAGGCTGGCGCAGGGAGTAGGTTCCGGCATCACGTTTCAGCGCATCGGAGAGGTGGCGGTCTCCGCTGCCGACGTGCTTTCGCTCTTGAACGGGGCAGCCGCGAACTTCCTGAAAGTCGGTGCGCTGCCCGAGTCGGTCATGATCGACGCCCTCGACGGCCCGGCCCGGACCTTCGCAGCACCGGGTCGCGGAGCTCCGCCTGCCACGATACCGTGGGCGGCTTTCTCGGAGACAATCGCCGACGTCACGGGATACTGCCGAAGCCGGCTGCAGGTGCCGAGCGAAGTGTGGATCGGAGCCTGCTCGATATCGCCCGAAACGTACCTGGCAACACTCGCCAGTGTCGTAGAAGAACTTGCGCGGACCGGCCGGGCACCGGCTGACGTGCGGATGATCAGCGGCACGCTGGCAGCGGAGAAATATGTCGCGAAAGACTCGCCGGGACTGTGGGGCTGGGTGATCTTCCCCGAGGATTTTCACTCCCCGGCCATCATGGAGCTGGGACGCCTCCAGGCCTGGACGCTGAAACCTGCGATCCTCAAGCGTTAAACCCAACTCATACGGGAATCATGTGGGGCGGCTTTTCAACCCGCCCCGGCGGCTTGAAAAGCCGCCGCACTCGGTCCTGCGCCGTGGACCTACTGACTCACTCGGATGCAGAGGACCAGCGGGTCTCCGTCCACCGAGGTTTCGAAGCGAGTTGCCCCGGCAGCGACCTGATCTTCTGGTGCTCCCGCCGGCGCATGGATCAATTGCAGGTCCTGCGTCAGGGTTTCCCGCTCCACGTAGTCCTTGAATCCCTCGAGCGCCGCGTGCAGGCCGGATGAAGGCGTGATCGCCACGACGTTGATCCTGTCCGTGTACCGGCAGTTCATCTCCTTGCGGCTGTTCTGTATGACGTGCACCACCTCGCGGGCGTATCCCTCGGCGATCAGTGCCGGTGTCAATCCCGTCGAAAGTACGACCACCGCAGAACGCCCCTGGGCCGCGGTCCAGCCTTCCCTGGCCTGCAGGCGGACCTGAAGGTCCTCCGAGTCGAGCACGACCGGCGCGCCCTCAACCGCAACAACAACCTTGCCTTCAGCCTCCAGCTCTCTCAGCAATGCCGCCGGGTCCTTCTCGGGGAGCAGCTTCCGCAGCGCCGGCAGCCGGCGCCCCAGCCGCGGCCCGAGCCGCTTCAGGTCCGGCAGCACGGTGTAGATGATGTACTGATCGGCCTGCCGGGTGAACTCCACCCGCTTGACGTTCAGTTCGTCCGCGATCAGTGCAGCGTGCTCCTCGAGCCACGGCTGGTCGGCGGCGTCGACAAGGATCACCTCGACCAGCGACAACGGCTGGCGAACCTTCTGGCGTGCCGCCATGCGCGCGCTGCGTCCCAGCGAAACGATTTCGCGGACCAGGTTCATGCGGCGGGACAGGTCTTTGTCCACTGCCGCGGGATCGCCCGCCGGGTAGTCACACAAATGAACGCTTTCCGTGGCGCCGCCGCGCGACGAAGCCTCAGCGACCGCCAGGTTCTGCCATATGTTTTCTGCCAGGAAAGGCACAAACGGAGCGATGAGCTTGGCGGTTGTCAACAAACACTCGTAAAGCGTCCAGTAGGCGTCGGACTTGTCGGCCGACTGGTCGCCGCTCCAGAAACGGTTCCGGCTGCGCCGGACATACCAGTTCGAAAGCGCGTCCACGAACGCGGTCAGGCGCTGGCAGGCGATGAAGTTGTTGTAGGAATCCATCGCCTCGACAACAGCCGCGGCGGTGACGTTCAGCTCGCTCAGGATCCACCGGTCCAGCTCGCCCCGGTCGGCGATGCGGCGGTAGCCCGGTGCGGTCGCGAGCACAGTCGGGTCCAGCTGATGCGGCGCGCCCGGTATTGCAGCTCCCGGATCGAAGCCGTCGATGTTCGCGTAAATCACGAAGAAGCTGTAGACGTTCCACAGGCGCAGGAGGAACTCGGGGATGCTCTCCTTGATCGTCCTTTCGCTGAAAAGGATCGAGTTCCAGGGAGGCTGGTTCGCGAAGAAGTACCAGCGAAGGGCGTCGGCGCCGTACATGTCGAAGATTTCCTGAGGCTCCCGATAGTTCCGCTTGCTCTTGGACATCTTCTCGATCTTGCGCGACGCCTGTCCGCCGCAGTCCTCGCATCGCGAGACTTCAGACAGGTGCCGCTTGCCGCACCCGTCGCAGACCCAGACCTCGACCTGGATCAACCCCAGCACGACGCATGTGCGGAAAGGATGCGGGTACGGCATGCCCGGATTCGTGGTCTGGAGCCAGTCCACGATCCCGTCACGGGGTACATCTGCGCTTTCGTCGCTGAACAAGAGCGTGCTTATCGCCAGCAGGCTGTAGAACCAGCCACGGGTTTGGTCGAGGGCCTCGCTGATGAAGTCGGCCGGGAACTGGTCTGAGATGCGATCACGCGAATCCGATCTGTGCGGGTAGCCCCACTGGGCAAACGGCATCGCACCGGAGTCGAACCAGCAATCGATCACGTCCGGCACCCTTCGCATGCGCTTGCCCGGTGATTTTGGAGAGTCATAGGTGACGGAATCTATGTACGGTTTGTGGACCTTCAGATGGTCCGACAGGCTGGGATCGTCTTTTTTCGCGTTGTCCCATACCCCGGTTCCGTCGACGCCGGGCTTGGCCAGAAGCTCCTCGTAGCTCCCGACGGCCTCCATGTACCCGGTCTCCTCGCAGACCCAGATGGGCAGCGGCGTGCCCCAGAATCGCTCCCGGGACAGCGCCCAGTCGACGTTCGTCTCCAGGAAGTTGCCGAACCGGCCATCGCGGATGTGTTCCGGCAGCCAGTTGACCCGCCGGTTGTTCGCCAGCATCCTGTCACGGAAGCGCGTCGTGCGAATGAACCAGCTCCTGCGCGGGTACTGGATCAGCGGATCCTCCTCGGCCCGCCAGCAGAACGGATAGTCGTGGATATACTGTTCCTGGTAAAGCAGGACGCCGTCAGCCCGCATTCTGCGCGTGATGTCGCGGTCGGCGTCCTTGACCCAACGTCCCGCGTAGTCCGGAGCTTCGGCGGTGAATTTCCCGTCCGGCCCTACAGCACAGATGAGCGGCGGGCCTTCACCCTCGACGAATCGAGCCTGCTCCGAAAGCAGGATTTCGTAATCGACCTCGCCGAATGCCGGCGCCTGGTGCACGATGCCGCTGCCGCTCTCGGTGGTCACGAAATCGCCCGGCACGACACGCCAGCCGATGTGCAGCCGTCCGCCGTCCCGCAGACGGCCCTGTTTCTCGCCTTGCTCTTTGTAGTAGTAGTCGAAGGGGGGACGATACCGTCTGCCGACGAGCGCGTCTCCTTTAACGATCGAGAGTACGGTGAGCTTTCTGTTGATCTTGTGTGCGATGGTTTCCACAAGGGCCGAAGCAAGTATCAGGCGCCGGGATTCCCCCTCCACCTGCACGGTCGAGTAATCCAGATCGGGTTTTACGGCAGCGAACTGGTTGCTGGGCAGGGTCCAGGGAGTGGTCGTCCACACGAGCAGGTCGGTTGCCGGCTCGTCCGCCAGTGGAAACCGGACATACACACTGGGATCGGCAACCTCACGATAGCCTTGACCGACTTCTCCCGACGAGAGAGCCGTCCCGCCCTGCGCCCACCACCAGACTATCTTGTGGCCCTGGTAGAGGAGCCCGCGGTCGAAGAGGTTCTTCAGCGCCCACCAGACGCTCTCCACGTAGGTCTGGTGATAGGTGACGTAGGCCTCTTCCAGGTGGATCCAGAAACCGAGGCGCTCGGTGAGCTGTTCCCATTGTTCGGTGTAACGAAAGACGCTTTCCAGGCACTTGCGGATGAAGGGTTCAACGCCGTAGGACTCAATCTCGTCCTTTGCGTGGATGCCGAGTTCCTTGCAGACCTCGACCTCGACGGGCAGGCCGTGCGTGTCCCAGCCGGCCTTCCTATAACACCGGAACCCGCGCATCGTACGATAGCGCGGAAAGAGGTCCTTGATGGCGCGTGTCAGGCAATGCCCGGGATGAGGGAGGCCGTTGGCAGTGGGCGGGCCTTCATAGAACACAAAAGCCGGAGATTCTTGCCGGGCCGCCAGAGACTTCTCGAATATTTCCCGCTCCTTCCAGAAGCGGATGACCTCTTCCTCGAGACGCGGGAAAGAAACTTGACCGTTAATTTGGCGAAACATAGCCGCATATTGTGCCCCGAAAATCGCCGGAATCAAATGGTCAAAAGAGAGCGAGGCGGGACCGCATCGCCAGCGCGGCCATTGCGCGCTTCGGCGAAGCGCCTCTACTTTTCCCTCGAGTTGACTCCATCGCTATCGCTGCTCTACACTGTTTGCACCCTCAACTCAACTTTACGATGCGAGCCGACTTCTCGCTCAGGAGGTCCCATGAAGAAGATAAGCTCCCTAACACTCTTGCTCGTGCTGTTTCCCCTCACAGCGAGTGCACAGAACCTTTACACGAAGAAAGATCTGGCGTTTGCCCAGGTTGCGGCGGGCGGCGGGTACGAAACATGGCTCAACATCACCAACCGTGGCCCGGACACCTACACCGGGGTTCTGAATCTATTCCAATCGGGACAGGCACAGGCGGGACTACCGTGGAGCCCGCTCGTCAACGGCACTCAGATCGTTGGCGGCAAGCTGAACATCGTCCTCAACAGCGGCGCAAGCGCCACTTTCCAGATTACGCAGGCCGGAGGAACACAAGCAGGATATGCCGTCATCGTGGCCGACAATCTGGACATGCGCAGTTTCCTGGAGGGCACTCTCACCTATTACGTCAGTTCTGGCGGGGTTCTGGTCGACAGCGTCGGAGTCCAACCATGCAATGGGTTTTATATCACCGCAATCCCGTTTGACGATTTCTTCCCTCTCGCCATGGCCCTGGCAAACTTCAACGCGACAGCAGTGACGGCGAAGCTGTCCGTCTTCTCCGACACGAACGCGAGGGTGGGTACTCTCGACCAGCCGCTCTCCTCCTTAGAGCACAAGGCCGTGTACCTGCGGCAGCTCTTTCCGAGCCTGCAGTTGACCAAAGGGCGGCTGGAGATACAATCCAACCTCCCCATTCTCGGAACGATTCTCACGGACATCGACGGTCAGCTCTCCTCGCTCCCCATGCTGCCCGCGGTGAAGGCCTACAACTTCACGGGAACGCTTGCGGGACTTACGTATAGCGGTGAGATCAGCCTGTGGTTCGACGGCCAATTCGCGCAGGGATTTCTTCGCGCCTTGACGGTCGGCGGAGTGCCTGAGCAGAATGTGGACACAATAACTGTGACCGGCAGCCTCATCGACGGCGCGCTCCAGGTCATTACAACCGGAAGTGCCACGTCCGACAACCAGATCCTGACCTATTTGCTTGTCAATCCGTACTCGCTGACGCAGGCGACACAACAAGGCACCGCGACCGGCTGGTTCCTGCCCAGCCATATCCTGGCGGGGACGGGTACGTTGACTTTGTCGGCTATTAACTGAAGGCGCATTGCGCCGAGCGAACTGTGAAGCTCGCAGGTCTTGATGCGCCCGCAGAGACCAGGCAACAGCCGAAGACGCAGAGCAGATCGTGAACTGCCCGAAATGGATTCGACGACTGCGAAAATGAAGAATGTCCCCCTCGCTTTCTGCTTGATCGCAGCGGGCCTGATCGGGATTTGGGCCAGCGCCACCAACGGGGTCCGGCACTGGCCCAATCTTGCCTCCATGCTTAAGCTCTGCGACGCGATCTTTCTGTCGGCGGGTCTTACGCTCCTCGCTGCCGGCTCATGGCTGTTCCTGCTCGGTAAGAGACAACGTGCCGCCGCCGTGGCGGGTGCTGCGGCTGCGGTCGTCTTCGTTGTCGCCCTGGCCGCGGGCATCTGGTCCGGCGTGATTCCCTGCTCCTCCCCTGGTTGAGTCAGGCAGAACGCAGCCCTCGGCGGGGGCTACTCTCTGCTGGCAGTGATGGCCACTCTCGCCGGCCGGCGCGAGGGCTAGAGCTCTCGCCCGGGCGTGAAGAACCTTCGATGTCCGGGTCGGCATCGGGAGTGCAATCGGGATCTGCATTCGAATGCATGAGCAGCCGGCAAACCCTGGCATCAGGATCGGCTCTCAGCCGATGCCGATTCCGATCCCGACATTGTCTTCAGTGCGCGGGACAGCCCGACGCCACGTATCAGAGGCGTGGTTGACGGCGTCTGAACACTCCCGGCTTTCCTTCCAGTAACCAGACATCTGTCGTCAGGCATTCCCGTGGTGGGTGCGCTGCGTCGGAGCGCGATGTCCGCGCCGGCGGCGCCGACCCACACAGTCGTCACGGACACATCGGCTTGCAGGGACCGTCACCATCGGCTAATCTCAGCCGGGAGGTAATAGTGAGAGCAAGCAGGAGGTGCGCCCTGAGCCCGCGACGGCTGTGGATGGGTGTCTGCACCCTCCTTCTTCTCTTCGGGGCGGGCCTCATCGAGCGACGGGAATCTCCAGTCCATGGGGAAAGCACAGCGTCGCTCGTTCCTCTCCTGGGAGCCTCGTCCCGCCAACAGCCGGGTGGCAACCCGTCGGCCCTCGCAACGCTTATCGAGTCCGGCTATCTTTCCGAGTTGCGCTGGCCGGGAATCGGCGATTTGCGATCCCAGCTGACTAGTCTCTACGAGCCGACCGGATACGCCCCCGCCTGGCTTAGGGACGGACGGCCGACACGTCAGGCACTTGAAGCAATCGAGGCCTTTCGCAACGCTGCCGACAAGGGCCTGAATGCCGAAGACTACGATGGACCCCGGTGGGCTGATCGTGTCGCAAGGCTGGGGGAGTCCAACCAGGGACAACCCCGGGTGGACCCGATCAGGTTCGATCTGGCCGTCTCGGTATCGTTGATGCGATTGGTTTCCGACCTGCACCTTGGAAGGGTGAACCCGCGATATCTTCATCCCGGCTTCGACCCAGGGCCTGCCCATGCCGACCTTGCGCAGGTGCTGAGGGAGCGCTTCGTCGATGCGCCGGATGTCGGGGCAGCCATCGAGTCGATCGAGCCGCCGTTCCCCGGATACAGACTTGCGCAAAAAGCCCTCGTGCGATACATCCGCCTGGCGCGGGAGGACGACCGGGAACGACTCCCCGTGCCGCGGGCCCCGGTCGAAAGAGGTGATCACTACGCAGGCGTGCCGCGGTTGGTCCGCCTCCTGAGCCTCGTCGGCGATCTCCCTGCCCGCGACAGGCCCCCCGCTCGTTCGACGGTCTATGATGGCCGCCTGGTCGACGCGGTGAAGCGATTCCAGCGCCGGCACGGCCTGGACGCTGACGGGAGGCTTGGCCAGTCCACGCTGGAACAACTCAACACGCCGTTGAGCCGGCGAGTTGAACAGCTTCAGCTCTCACTGGAGCGGTGGCGATGGATCCCGCGCGAGCCGGCACGCCCAATCATACTGGTCAACCTGCCGGAGTTCCGATTGCGGGCCTGGGAGGATGACGGCAGGGTTGTGTTGACGATGAAGGTAGTAGTGGGCAAGGCGTATCAGAACGAGACGCCGATCGTCGCGGCCGAAATGACGCAGCTCATCTTTCGCCCGTCCTGGAGCGTGCCGGCATACATTCAATCCAGTGAACTGGTGCCGAAGGTCCGAAAAGACCGGGAGTACCTGGCCAGGAACGGCTACCAGGTGATCGACAGGAGCGGCAAAGTGGTGGCTTCAGGTACGGTAGGGGACGATACGCTGAAGGGACTTCGCGCCGGTGGCCTCTCCATCCGCCAGACCCCGGGCGCACACAATTCCCTCGGGCTCATCAAGTTTGTCTTTCCAAACAGGTTCGACGTCTATCTGCACGGCACGCCCGCGAAGGATCTCCTCTCCAGATCGCGCCGGGATTTCAGTCACGGCTGCATCCGCGTGGCAGATCCGGCCGCGCTGGCGGCCTGGGTTCTCCGAGGCAACCCCGAGTGGAACAGGGAGCGCATCCGATCAGCCATGCGCGGGAGGAGAACGATCCCGGTTGCTGTCAACGCTCCTGCCCTCGTCGTCGTTTTTTACGCAACCGCTGCGGTTCTGGAGGCGGGCGAGGCGCAGTTCTTCCCCGATCTCTATGGGCTGGATGTGGCGCTGGAACGGGCGCTCGCTGCGGACAGGCCTTACCCGGGCGCACAATTCTAAATTTGAAATTCTTGGTTTGTGGCCCGTCACCAGCGGCGGACGCGGCCGACGTCCACGTGGACGAAATCCGAGCGCGCGTAGTAACCGACGCCGCCGCGATTGAGTCCCAGGGCGGCATCTCGCAGATCCGAGGTCTTGACTCCCGGGATGCGGATGTCAACCGCCTGGGCCTGCATGTGCAGACTGTGCCCGGCGACTCCCTTCGACTTGCTGCGAAGGAACCCGTTGCTCCAGGAAGTCCGATAACCGCAGATCACTTCGATTACTGCGTCCGGCCGCCCCACCGAGGCAGTCAGATCGGCAAGCAGATCGAAGAGCCGGGCATCGAAGCGATGCACGTCGCCGGTGCGATGGTCGCGCAGGCAACGCTCGATCTGAGCGACCGCTTCCGGAACATAAGTGTCGCCCCGCTTGTAGACGATGTCGATTGACTCACCGGTGTGCGTGTGGTGAAGACGCAGCCGGTGTTCGATCGGCGCGTCGGATGCCGCCCGACTCGCCCGCGGGAACGGGCCCGCAAACATCTCTATGCCGAGGAGCAGCAATATCGCGATCCAGGGCGTCGACTTCAGTAGTCGCTTTGCCATGCCGGGCTATATCGGTACGAGTCGTCTTCGGTAATCCTCTTTTCGCGGCAGAGTGCTTCCGGTTGCCTCCGTACGGGACGGCATGATAGTACATCCTGCGGGAGAGTGCCAGACAAGTGAAAACCCTCCTGTGATTCAGACAGTGGGGATCGAAGTGACGTCGTCTCGTCAGGTGATCGCTGTCCAACCCCTTCAGGGTTGGGCCTTGCGGCAGATCCGACCCTCCCCGGGGTTTGCACCCCGGGCTGATCTGTTCGACCCCCTTCGGGGTCGAGTCCGACGTACTGCGCGCGGGGACTGAGAGTGACCATGCCGTTCAGCCCATTGACTCGCCGGTGGCGGGATGCCTCACAGATGCCAGCCGCGATCGACACCGACGACGCTGAAAGCGTCGAATAGAACAGCCCGGGGTGCAAACCCCGGGGATCAGGATGATCAGAAGATGTCAACCCTGAATGGGTTGAACAGCGTCCCTCCAGGGCAGGCTGCCTGTCACGCGTCGCCAGTTTCGTAGCCCTCACTGTCTGAACCACAGATAACCCTCGACCCGTCGTGAGAGCATGACGTTGAGCGACTTGGGCGCTCGCACAGTCACTATCGGCAAACAGTTCCGTCGGTCTCCAGGCAAAACGCATTTGCGGGACATGGCGGCAGAGCGTATAAATTCTCTGTATGGCAGACCGGCCGTTGTGGACGGGGCAACCTGCGGCCGGGCCTTGGCCCCTGGTCCCGGATCACGGAGAGACAATGCTCCCGGCGCAACGCCTTCACGGTTGGGTGCACAGATCCCGGCCGATTGCGAACTGCGCCGGGTTGTTGTTTTCGTCCTGCATAGTCTGGATGGGGACGGGCGGCGTCCTTGCCGGCCAGGAAGGCGAAACACCCTTGCCCCCGGGGCACCAGCCTTACGCAAACGCCCGATCCGTGGTCGATCAATCGCAGGCCGAGCTGATCAAACAGTATCCTGAACTTGATGAGGTCGAGTTCGCTCTATCCCAGGAGGAGCTTCCACTCCTGCTCGAGAAGGTGGGCGGAGGCGTCGAAGCGCTCTTCAGCGATTTCGTCAACACTGCCTCGACTGAGCAGATCACCCAGGACGTGGCGAAACCGCCGGCATTCTCGCCCAGCCTCACGAGCAGGTGCAACTACCTGGTGGTGGCCCGACGCAGCGAGAAGATGATCAGCCTTGATGAATATCGGACCAACGACAAGGGCGAGCCGATTGATCAGAGCCGCTTCTATCTTCTGACGTCGGGGTTTGCCTCGATCCCGCTCTTCTTTCATCCGATGTATCAGTCGGGCTCGGTGTTCCGTTACATCGGGAGGCAGGCCAGGGGTCGCAGGCCTTACATTATAGGGTTTGCCCAGAGGCCCGAAGCGACGGGGCTGATAGGGCGATTTCATTTCATGGGGTCGCCTGCTCTCATACTCACCCAAGGCATGGCATGGATCGATCCCGACACGTACCGGATCGTGAGAATGCGCACCGACCTGTTGGCACCAAGGCACGACATCATGCTGGCGAGGCAGACATCGCAAGTCGAGCTGGGAGAAGTCCGTCTTGAAGGCGCCCCGCAACCGCTCTGGCTGCCCCGCAAGGTCATGGTGACGATCGACTGGCAGCACACGATCTACCGCAACCAGCATCGCTACAGGGACTACAAGCTGTTCTCGGTCGAAACACGCGAGGGGGAAAAGGAGATCATGCGGCCTTCCGTGCACATTCCGCGGTGACTCTCAGTTCCGGCCCCCAACCACTCCGACCGTCAGCCGCGAGCCGCCGGCTCCCCCCCTGTAGATCCGCTCAGCGGCCTCCTGAAAATCGCCCGGCAGGGCGTGCGGGATCTCGACAAACTTCTGCGGGTTAAGGTCAGTCAAGGGAAACCATGAGCTTTGCACCTGCACCATGATCCGGTGCCCTCTGCGGAAGACGTGGCAAACGTCGGGCATCGAAAACTCGATCCGGTCGGGCTTGCCCGGTTCGAACGGCGTCGGTTTTTCGAACCCATGGCGGAATTTTCCGCGGAAGGGTTCGCCCCGGACGAGCTGCTGGTAAGCGCCCATCTTCACTGCGTTGGCAGTGACCTGTGCGGGCGGCCGCTCAGCATCCTGCCGCTGCGACGCGTTGTAGTCCGGGTAATCGCCCGGGTACACGTCGATGAGTTTCACGACAAAATCGGAGTCGGTTCCGGTTGTGGACACCAGCAGGTTGACGCCGATGGGTCCGGCGATCTTGAGATCTTCGCTGAGCACCTCGGTCTCATAGGTGAGGACATCAGGCCTTTGGGCTGCGAAGCGCTGGTCCTCGGTCATGTAGTCGCCTCGCATGCCGGTGGCCGTGTAACCGAGATACGGAACGGGATTTTGAGGATCGCTGGTGTACTCGTCGTAACCCTCCTGCGCATCGGCCGTCATTCCCAGCCTGCCACCGGACTGCAGATAGATGGGCTTGGGCTGGGCCTCCCGCGGGGGCCACTGCTCGTGCCGGTACCAGCGGTTGGTGCCCGTCTCGAAGACCCACGCTTTGGGGAAATTCCTTTCACCCTTTCCTTTCAGCAGGTACTCGAAAAACGGGAACTCGATTCCCTCGCGGAAGAAGACCCCGGTCTTCGACGCGAAATTCATGTTGCCGACACGGTCACCGTCGGTCCAGCTCCAGCTGCCGTGCGTCCATGGCCCCAGCACGAGCATGTCGATTGGCGGCGGGGAGTTCTGCTCCATGAAGGCATGGGTCCGCAGGGGGCCCTGGCAGTCTTCCGCATCGAAGAGGCCGCCGACTGTCAACACGGCCGGCCTGATACCTTTGAGGTATTTCCATATCGCCCTGGCCTTCCAGTAGTCGTTGTAGGTTGTGTTCTCGACCATCTCGTTCCAGTAACGGTTTTCGCCCTTGAAGTAGGCCAGGTTGGCGTTGGAAAGGGCGCCCAGGCGGAGGAAGAAGTCGTATCCATCGGGCGTACCGAAATCAAACGGTGCCTGTCGATCTCCCGGCGACGGCGGTCCCTTGCGTTCCCAGAAGAACCTGTAGAAGCCGAAGTTGGCCGCGAGCATGTAGGCGCCATTGTGATACGCGTCGTCGCCAAGGTAGAGATCGGTTACCGGGGCCTGTGGCGAGGCAGCCACCAGCGCGGGGTGAGCGTCGATCATCCCCGCCGATACATAAAACCCCGGATAGGAGACTCCCCACATACCCACCTTGCCGTTGTTGCCCGGGATGTTCTTGATCAGCCAGTCGATGGTGTCCCAAGTGTCGGTGCTTTCGTCGACCTCTTTCGGGCTGGCCTTGCCCGGCCTGTAAGGCCGCATCTCCTCCCAGGTTCCCTCGGACATATAGCGCCCGCGGACATCCTGGTAGGCAAAGATGTAGCCCGAATGCCGGAATTTCTCCGAAGGTCCGAGAAAAGCCGGGTAGCGGTCGACGCCGTAGGGCTCGATGCTATAAGGCGTCCGCTCCAGCATGATCGGGTAGGTCTGCGAGGAGTCTTTGGGAGCATAGACGGCGGTGAAGAGTTTGAGACCGTCACGCATCGGGATCTCGAACTCGAACTTGGTGTATTCTTCGCGAACGGCTTTTGTGTCCTGGCTCTGCTGGGGACGGAACCCGAGCGTCAGCGCAAGCACGGCCAGCAAAACACGGATCATGAACTCCCTCCCGTGGGTAGCCAAAAAAGGGGAATCATACCTTAACCCAAATCGAAATTCCCCTCGAACTCAGGCTTTCTCCTCATGCGGCGCGCTTCTCTCGCGTCGCGGTGCGGATGTCGCTGAGGCGCTGCGGCGGCATGAGCGGCTGCGAAAGAGCCACAGTGTTCGACCCAACCCGCTTGATTCATGTGCCGCACCCTCGGCGCCCGGGGCCATGGCTGCTACCGGGGAGCCCCGCGCGTGAGCGCGTGGTTGCCGATTACGATAAGACTGGAGGCCCGAAGCCGGCACACCGGAATCGAATGATCAATTCACAGGACCGGGGACCCGCCGCGAGGGATCCGGCAGCCATTTGACTCTTCACACCAAGTCCGGCGGGTCTATAATTCCGGCGACTCGCAAATCGCGAACAGGCTCTCGAACTCGGCCGGACGGAGGTCGTTCTTGCGCATCCTGGTGGTGGAAGACGACAAGAAGGTCGCAGGTTTCATCCAAAAGGGGCTGCAGCAGGAGTGCCACGCTGTGGACGTGGCGCACGATGGCGAGGACGGTGCTCATCAGGCAGAAGGATTTGCGTACGACCTCGTGATCCTGGATCTCATGTTGCCGCGACTCCCGGGCCTGGAGGTTCTGCGTCGCATCCGCGCGCAGCACCCGCAATTGCCCGTCCTGATCCTGACCGCCAAGAGCGACACTCGTGACAAGGTGGCAGGCCTGGACGCCGGGGCAGATGATTACCTGGTCAAACCCTTCGCGTACGCCGAGCTTTCGGCCAGGGTGCGCGCGCTGCTCCGCCGGGCTCCGAAGGAGGATGTCAGGCTGCGCGTCGCCGATCTCGAGATGGACACCTCCACTCGCATCGTCAAGAGGGCCGGCCGGCGCATTGAGCTGAAGCCCAAGGAATACGCGTTGCTGGAATTCCTGCTGAGGAACGCCCATGCCCCCGTAACCCGCACCATGATCATAGAGCACGTGTGGGACATCCAGTTCGATGGCATCAGCAACGTCGTCGACGTGCACATCAATTGGCTGCGCAACAAGATCGACAGGACATTCTCGCCGACACTGATCCACACGATCCGAGGGGTTGGATATCAACTCACGGACACGCCCGCATGAAGCCCCTGAAGCTGCGAACGAAACTGACGCTCACTTACGCGGCGGTGTTCACGTTGCTGCTGGCGGGAGTCAGCGCCTTGTTCTACGACCTGCTGGAGTATCAGCTGGATCGGTCGCTGGCGCAGGAGTTGTCCGAGAGAGGCAACGCGCTCCGTGGTTACCTCCACTTTGACGGGAACCAGCCCAGGTTCGTGTATGATGCCTCCGATCCTGACGAAGCCTCTTTTGTTGCCACCGCCACGCGTTACTTCCAGATATACGATGCGACAAACGGTGTTCTGATCGCGCGTTCGCCTGAAATGGAGGCGATGCGTTTTCAGTACACTCCTGAGGAAGTGAAGGAACTGGCGGGATCTCCAGGGCAGAGCAGCATACAGACCGACCAGGCGAACCTGCTCGTCACAAGCGACGTGGTGCGGGGCGCGAACGGCCGGTCCTATCTCTTCCAGATCGGAGTCTCCGTCACACCGAGAGACCTCGCCCTGAGCCACTTCCGCCGGATCTCCCTCTGGCTGGTGCCGGGCGGCACCCTGCTCGCGCTGGTCCTGGGGTGGTGGATGGCGGGGCGAGTGCTGCGACCTGTCGAAGCCATCGGGGACGCCGCGCGGGACATAGGTATTTCCGATCTGCATAGACGGCTGCCGGTCCGGGGTGCCGGGGATGAGTTGGACCGGTTGGCCACCGCGTTCAATGAAGTTCTCGAACGCCTCGAGAAGGCGGTCGCACAAATGAAGGAGTTCACCGCGAGCATATCGCATGAGCTCAGGACGCCGCTGACCGCGCTTCGGGGGGAGGCCGAGATCGCGCTCGCCCACGCCGGCGCCGGAAGCGAGTGCCGCCGTGTGCTGGAGAGCCAACTGGAGGAATTCGAAAAACTCTCACGCATGATAAACCAGATGCTCACTCTTGCCCGGGCGGAGGCGGGGCAGATCGAACTTGCACGCGACACGGCCAACCTGTCGGCCCTCGCCCATTCTCTCGTCGAACAGATGGAGCCGGTCGCCTCCAGCAAAAGCATCAGCCTCAGCGCCCGCCACACGGACGATGCCGTGGTGACCGGCGATTCCAGCTGGCTCGAGCGCGCGATTCTGAATCTCATAGACAACGCCATCAAGTTCACGCCTGCGGGTGGTTCTGTCGAGGTGCGGGTGAAAACGCAGGGCAACGAAGCAGTCCTCGAGGTGATCGACAACGGCATCGGGATCCCGGAGCAGTCGATGCCGCATGTGTTCGAGCGATTCTACAGGGGAGACCCTTCACGTACCAGCGGGACCGAGGGCACGGGCCTGGGGCTGAGCCTGGTCGAGTGGATCGTCAGGGAGCATCGCGGACGAGTGGCAGTTGAAAGCCGCCCCGGGCAAGGCAGCATCTTCCGCCTCACGCTCCCATTGGCGCCACGCAGATCGGAACATGCCACCTGATCGCTCGCTACCCCTCACCCGGCTCCGGAGATTAAATACAAATAATATTGGCTTAATCCTGCCTTAAGGCGGGTTGAGTATCCTTCCATCTCGAAAGCATGACATTCATGAAAAGGAGAGGAAGAAATATGAAGAAGTCTGTGGCTGTGATGGTAGGACTGCTGTTGGTGATGTCGGTGGCGGGTTTCGCCCAGACCGCGAAGGCGAAGGCCCCGAAGACCCTGGAGGCCAAGGGCAAGGTCGTTTCCGTAGACGAAAACTCGCTGGTGATAGAGCACAAGGTGCAGGGCAAGGAGACGAAGACCACGTTTGTCCTGAACGCCGAAACCAAGAAGGAGGGCAAGCTGGCGGCAAACGGCATGGCTACCGTACATTACAGGGTAGAGGGCGGCCAGAACATTGCGACCATGGTCAAGGAAGGCCACGGCATGTAGGTCTGCTCTGCCGCTCCGGGGACTCCCCCCGTTCCCGGTTCCGGCAGAACACCGAACCGCAGAGAAACAGAGAGCGCAAAGAAGACTTGGCCATGCGTTCCCTGAGTCTCTGCGGTTTTTGTTTTTGCTGGTTCCGCGTATGGTCGAAAAACTCACCCGAACCTGTGCTGCAGGCGATCATGCCTGCTTCAACTCGTTTCGGAGCCCGCGCCCGGTGAAACAGCTGGGCCGGGTGTGGCGCTGGACTGACTACCTCCCGCAAAGGCTGCGCTGGAATTCCCCGCCGCGAGCATTGCGCGATAAGCGCCCACCGCCTTTCGCAAGGTCGGGAAATGCCGGATGCCCTGTTCGGTTTCAGGAAGTCCCCTGTCTGTGCGCCAATTACGCATCTCGGTCTGCCGTCCGGCTATGACCAGTTCTGCGCCCTGCGCCCGCAACGTTTGCTCCAGGTCTGCCAATTCGTAGTGTCCCGTCACATCCAGCTGCGTGAGCGGCAGGGCATCCGGCACGAACCACTTCAAGCCGGGCCCGGCGTCGGCAATGGCCGCATTGGCCTGCTGCTTGAAATTTGGAGGTGGAACCGCAACTGCTCCGTACGGTTCAGAGCAACCAGGGTACTCACCGTAGCCAGGCTGCGATCGCGTTTGGATAGCCCCGGTCGTTCCCATACATCGCCGAAAAGACCTATTGGACCCCTCCCCATTTCAACATATTGGGGCTGTTAGAGAATCAGCTGCTATATATTGTGTTATTGGCTTGACTCCCGTGTGACATCGGCTATAACGGTTGTGGCGGTTTTTGACAAAGGAAAGCCAAGAAGGAGGGCGAATGAGAGTCATTGCAGTCGCGAACCAGAAGGGCGGATGCGGGAAAACCACTACGGCTATTAATCTTTCGTCTTGCCTGGCTTTGAAAGGGCAAAAGGTGCTGCTAATCGACCTCGACCCTCAGTCTCATGCCACGATGGGGCTCAACATTGAGTGCAATCCTGAAAGAAATATATATCACGTGATGTCTCCGGCGCGGACGGGAGCGGTCGGACTCGATGATGTGATCGTTTCGGTCAAGGAAAACTTCGACATGGCCCCTTCTGATTTGATGCTTTGCGCCGTGGAACAGGAGTTGGCAGGCGAGGACGGCAGGGAGAAGAGGCTTCTGGAAGCGATCGAGCGTCTGGAGAAACCGTGTGATTTCATCATAATCGATTGTCCTCCCAGCATCGGACACCTGTGCTTTAATGCGCTTCGTGCCAGTTCGGAGGCTATCATCCCCATCGACATGAGTTTGTTTTCCCTTCGGGGGATTGCCAAGCTGACAGATATGATGGTCATGATCGAAGCAACGTCCGGCCATCTGATCGCGCCCCGGGCCCTCGTGACGATGTTCGACACGAGGACGCGCTATTCTCGGGAAGTGCTGAAGAAAGTTCGGGAGAAATTCGAGGACAAGGTTTTCAATACGGTCGTTCGCTACAATATTCGGCTCAGAGAAACCGTGGATCACGGAGTGCCTATCGGCGATTTCGATAAACACGCGATCGGACAAAAAGACTACGAGCAACTGTCCGAGGAGGTGCTGGCCGGTGTGCGGAAAGTCACGGCTGCCGAAGTCGATGCCTCTTCCGGAGCGGCCGAGATCTTGCGGACAACCGAGGAATACATCCATACCATGGAGCCGGTTCCCCGGTCTGATGATGAATCGGAGTCAGAGACTGGAAGTGTGGAGGATTTCCCCTATCCGGCCCGATCGTCTTATTCGGCAATGATAGAAAAGATCGCCGGCGGCGCCTTGCCAGAGTCGTCTGAGGAACGTGAAGATTCAGATTGATTGAATCGAAAGATGAAAACGCAATGACCGCGGAACAGGCGCCAGAATCCCAGGAACTGGCCAGTCACTCACAGCCGAATTCGTCGAATCCGGAAAGACGGCCGGCAGGAGGCGTGGAGGATGTGGTCCACCTTTTCCTGACCCAACCCCCCGGGCACGCAACGAGCTCGTCGGCCGCTGGCGAGGCTCCCTCCGCCTCCGGCCGGCAGCCTGCGGTTCGCTCCGACCCCATCGTCACCGTGGCGCGTCCGGCCGCAGCCCCGGGTAAGGACGAAATCCTCCGACTCCTGAACGCAAACGCCGCCGCCCTCGAAAGCGGCTTGCGAGCAATTGACGGTGCCGTTCCTTGCGGTCTGTCCCGCACGATCGACCTGCTTGCCGTGGACGGCCTGAGTCAACTGGTGGTGATCGCTCTCGAGGCTGCGCCCAACGACGGCATGCTCCTGCGGGCTGTTTTCGAGTACGACTGGATCGTCGGGAATGTGCCGATTCTCCGAAAGTTGTATCAGGGGCAGGGGATCAACTTCTCTGCTCCGCCCAGAATTTTTCTTGTGGCTCCGGAGTTTTCCCAACAGCTGACCTGTGCGGCTCGCCGGATCCAGTCTCCACGGATCGGATGCTACCGCTATCGCGCAATAGCGGTGCCGTCCGGAGCAGCTCTCCTCTTCGATGGAGCTTGAAGAGGATTCGAGAGCGATCCGCACTAACGTTGTGCTTCGCCAAGACCTCGGCCGATCGCCTTCCGAAGAGCCTCATGCCTGCCCAGGCTTGGAGCTCCGCCGGCCCATCCAAGGGCAGGAATGCAACCGGGATCGGCGCAACGGCTGGAATGGCAGCAATGATAGGCGGCGCGGCGCGCGCAGGTCCAGGAGCGGCGATTGGCGCAGCAGCCGGGGTTGACCCGTTTCCACCAGCACAGGAATTCCGGGAGCGTTCTGGGACATTCCCTGGCTGCTGCCGTGAATGACGCCTACCAAACCCTGCACACCGGCTCGCGCACCATGGGCTGACCCGCCTTGCACCCGAACGCTTCCCGGAACGCGGCAGAGTTCTGCACCGCACCGTTGACGCGCCAGCGCCCCGGCGAATGCGGATCGGTGGTGGGCAGAACCCGTGCCTGCTGCGGAGTGACGTTCTGGCACCAGATCTGGCCGTACGCGAGGAAGCACCGTTGCTGCGGCCTGTAGCCGTCGATGGGCTTCAGAGGCGTGTTGTCGATGATATTCATCAGCGCCATGCTGTCTGCGCCACCGAGATGGTAGCGCCCGGCAGCATCGAGAGAAGGATGGTGGGTCGAATCCGCATGTTCACCTCGCATGGTAGGTATCGCGCCGCAGCTCTCGGTCGCGGGGCACAGTACCCCGTGTCGGAACGCGCGCGCTTTGCCGAAGGAGAAATCACCCAAACCCCATAAGAAACACTGCCACAGGGGCAGTGAGGCTGACAGATCCGTGGCAGGCAAAGGGAGAAACGTGCTGCTGTCCAACCATTCCCCCGCATCGACTGGCGGGATCCTGTAGTACTATCACTCACATTGCGCTCGCCATTGACAAGGAGACGGGTTGCGTGAAAAGGCCGTCGTTGGGAGCCGTCGCGATAGGATGCCTGCCCCTCTCAGCTGTGTGCTTCTCGGTGCCGCTGTGGGACCGTGTTTACCCGATGGTCATGGGCCTGCCATTCAACTTCTTCTGGCTGATTCTATGGATTCTCATCACCCCCCTGATCATGAGCATTGCATACCGGTTGGAGAGCAGGCGCGATTCAGGCCGATCGCCTGAACGCGGGAAAGGCGGGGTGCGATGAGCCCGCACGCGACCGCCTTGACCATAATCTTTGTGATTGTCGCGACGGGTTCCGCCATCGGCTACTATGCCGGCGGCCGGCGTGAGATGGACCTTGAACAGTGGACGGTCGCAGGCAGGGGCTTCGGCCTGATCTTCGTGTGGCTGCTCATGGCCGGTGAAGTCTATACGACCTTCGCGTTTCTCGGAGCCGCCGGGTGGGCCTACTCGCGCGGGGGGCCCACGTTCTACATCCTGGCATACCTGGTGCTCGGCTATGTGGTTTCGTTCTACTTCCTGCCGCAAGTCTGGGAGGTGGGACGGAAATACGGGATGCAGACGGAGCCGGACTTCTTCTTGAAGCGATATCAGAACAAGTATCTGGCCGGATTCGTCGCGGTGGTCGGATTCATCTTCATCATCCCATACGTTCAGCTGCAGTTCGTCGGACTGGGAATCATCGTGGAAACGGCGAGCTTCCACAGCATCAGCCGCACCGCAGGGATAATCATCGCCGTGCTCCTGGTCTCCACCTTCGTGCTGGCCAAGGGCGTGCGGGCAGTCGCATGGATCAGCGTGCTCAAAGACTTTCTGATGCTGTCTGTGGCGGGCGTAATCGGCATCGGAATTCCCTACAAATTCTTCGGGGGCATCGGGCCGATGTTCTCCGCACTCGCGCAGAGCCATCCGGCTCACCTTGTCATGCCTGGGACGACCCGGACGATGGGGCATGCGTGGTATGTCTCTACGGTCCTGCTGACCTCCTGCGGGTTCTACATGTGGCCGCATACTCTGAGCTCCGCATTCACCGCCAGGAGTGGAGATATTCTGCGCCGCAATGCCGTGCTTATGCCGTTGTATTCCATCACCCTGCCGCTGATCTTCTTTGTCGGGTTCTCCGCCCTTATGGTCGTGCCGGGTCTTGCCGATGGCGATTTGTCACTCCTGACGGTTGTCCGCCAGGCATTTCCGCCCTGGTTCCTGGGAGTTGTGGGGGGGGCGGGCGCCCTCACCGCGATGGTCCCGGCTGCACTGCTCATCCTCACGTCGGCCGCCCTGTTCTCCAAGAATTTCTTCCGTCCGGTTTTTGCGCCCTCGATGACGGACGATCAGGTCAAGAAACTGGCCAGGATCATGGTAATGGCCATTTCCGGAGCCGCCATGTGCTTCGCCATTTTCAGATCTGCAACCCTCGTATCACTTCTACTGCTTGGGTATGCCGGTGTGACACAGTTCTTCCCGGGTGTGATCCTGGGCCTGTATTGGAGACGAGCGAGCTCTGCGGGCGTTTTTGTCGGGATGATCACAGGCGTCGCTATGGTCGTGTTCCTGGTGTTCACGGGACGAGACCCGTTCCTCGGGGTGAATGCAGGTTTCCTTTCGCTCTGCGTCAACGCCTCTGTCACTACGGTGGTCAGCATGCTGACACCCGTTCAGCGAGGTGGATTTGACGAGGACATTGAGGAGAGGTGACAAGAAATGGACCATTGCACAAATCACAGACCGGAAGACACCATCGCCGCTCATTACGAAGAAGCCGTCGCATGGCGGCGCCAGTTGCATCGCAATCCGCAGCCGGGATGGCTGGAATTCTACTCCACGGGCTTCGTGGCCTCCAAGCTTGCCGAGTGGGGCTACGACTTGCTTCTGGGTAAAGACGCGATTGCCGAAAACGAGCGGCTGATCCTGCCGGACACTGCGACCCTGGAGGCCGAGTACCGCCGGGCCATTGAGGCGGGAGTCAGAGAAGATTTCATCGCCCCGGCCAGGGGAGGTTTGACGGGCGTCGCAGGAGTGCTGCGCGGCAGTTCTCCAGGTCCGGTCATCGGCTTTCGTTTTGACATCGATTCACTGGAGATCACGGAGTCCGGCGATCCCTCGCACCGCCCTGCCGCGGAGGCCTTTGTTTCCCGGAATCCGGGATACGCCCACATGTGCGGACATGATGCCCATACCGCGATGGGCCTGCTTCTGGCGCTGTATTTTGCTGAAAACCGGGAGAGGATCAAGGGAACCGTCAAGTTCCTTTTCCAGCCTAACGAGGAGAACCTGGGCGGTGCCCGGGCAATGGTGGCAAGGGGCCTCGTTGACGATCTGAACTACTTGTTCGCGGCCCACGTAGGCATCGCGCTCAAAGAGACCGGGCAGATAGGCCTGAACGTGTTTGACTGGCTCGCCCTGTCGCGCTTCGAGGTGACGTTCACAGGGCGTGCGACGCACTCTGCATTGCGTCCGAACGAGGGAAGAAATGCCCTGCTCGGTGCCTGCGCGGCTGTCACCAACCTGTACGCGATCGCCCGGCACGGCTCCGGGGTCTCCCGCATCAATGTCGGTTTTCTGCAGGCCGGCACGACCTGGAACATCATTCCCGAGAAGGCCAGCCTTCGCATGGAGACGCGCGGTGCCACGAACGAGATCAACGAGTATATGTCCCAAAAAGCCAGGGAAGTCCTGGCAGGCGCCGCGATGATGTACGGGCTGGGCCTGGAGATCAGACCAGTGGAAAGCACGGTGAGTGCCGCGAACTCGCCCGAATTGATCGAACTCGGAACGAGGGTGGCGAAAAGCCTGCCGTCGGTGAAGGAAGTCGTCCCGGCGTGCCCGGCCAACGGCTCTGAAGACGTGTGCCTGATGATGCAGCGGGTGCAGGAGAAAGGCGGCAAGGCAATGGACGTTCTTCTGGGAACACCGATCGGCGGAGGCCATCACAGCGCCACGTTTGACGTGGACGAAAGGGTGATCCGGAACGGAGCGGAGTTCTTCACAGCCATGTACGATGCCGTCACTGGAACCCGATGCGCCAGGAACGGGGACTGACGACGGGATCTTCGAAGATAAGGACAATTCTAATGAGACATTAGTGCGATACCACCATGTCGGATTTCAGACGCAGCCTGCTTCTTATCTCGCTCGTCCTCATGTCTTCTTCCGGGGCCTACGCGAACGTCGTGCTATCGCCGCTGATCACAGATCATATGGTGCTCCAGCGCGGAGTGCCCATCCACATCTGGGGAAAGGCTGCGCCTGCCGAGACGATTTCATTAACACGTTCGAAGGGATACACGGTGCTGAACATCATCCCTTGTCTCGAGATGCGGCGGGTTGTGGTCAATGTAGGAGATCGTCTGATCGATCATCGGAAGCTCTCCACCAGCATCAGGTCGCTGCCAGCCTGGCCGTGTTGCATGCACAACACTCGTCGTCCGTCCGGCTGAACAGTGGCCCGGCAGGCGCAACTACCGGGATCCGGTGAAGATCGACCTCGGCAGCATCGCGTGGACGCCCTTCACTCCGTCCACAACCTGCGTGACATGCAGATCCGCCGCGGCGCTCGCGAGCATATAGGCGTCGTCACGCGACAGCCCGCGTTCCGAGGTCAGGTAGTCGATCATCTCCTTCGTCGCGCGGCGGGCGGCTTCATCGAGATTTTCATGCAATCCCATGGTGATGATGTGCGACGGCGTCTCGGCGCGGGGCCAGCGGAGCTTCTTGTCCTTGCGCAGCTGAAAACGGAAGACACCGGTCAGGTTCGTCTCGATCGCCGTGACGCAGACCTCTCCGTCTCCCTGCGCGGCGTGGCCGTCGCCGACGGAAAACAGGCCGCCGGGAACCTGTACCGGGATCATCAGGCGGGTGCCGGCCACGAGCCATTTGTTGTCGATGTTGCCGGCGTTGAACGCCGGCGGAGCGCTGCCCAGACGGCCCGTCGGCGGGGCCAGGCCGAGATTGCCGAAGAATGGCCGCACGGGAATCCGGATGCCGGGAGCGAACTCCGCCACCATCTTGTCGCGATCGAGCGGGACCAGCTTCTTTCGCAGGTATGGGAAATCCTCGGGCAGAGCGCCCGCTCCCGGCTCGATCGACATCCAGCCGTAAGGCGATCGCAGCCTCACTTCAACAATTTCGATCTCCAGTACGTCGCCCGGCATCGCCCCTTCAATCGCTACAGGACCGGTGAGAAAATGCGGTCCGGGCCCGCGATCCTTTACCTTGGCGTACATCTCTTTCATCTCGCGGATGGGGTCGTCGACGGCGGCGCCAAGCTCCTCGAGCATATCCGGAATGCCGACGATGGTATCGATCGTTACGAATTCACCGGGCTTGACGGTCAGCACCGGCCTGGCATCCGCGGCGAAGTAGCCCCACTGCACGGTTGATGGCGTAACACGTACAACGTGCTGAGCCCTGAGCAGGGATGCAGGCGCAAGCGCCAGCCAGAAACAAACGGCGGTAATCGGAAAACGCATAGCTCCTCCCGTCTCTTCTCTGCAACGATCGAACGGCAGAATCCAGCCCGTTCATCCCGGCGCCGCATGAGCGGCCCTTCACCCGAGTACCTTGCGACAACTATCTTATCATGCCTGAGACTCGCAGCGCGCGTTACAGGCAAACCTCGGCGAAAACAACCTTAGGCAGGATCGGCTTCACGGTGAATGGCGAGTGACTCCGCGAGGAGTGAATCACTGGTTCTGACCGGGGATAGACGCCTCCCCCTTCCTTGTGAACCTCACTCCGAGCAGTTCGATGCTTGCCGGCTCAGCAGCTGCCGCAGGGCGGAAGGTGATCACCTGACCGTCGAAGTCCTTGGAGCCCGACTTGACCAGGAGGGTGCTGTCTTCCCGCGCGTGCAGTGTCCACGGCGCGCCCTTGCTTCCATCGGGATCCGTTGTTATCAGCAGCAGTCGGCCGTCGCGGATGAAGATGTCGAGAGTGCCGAACTGGCAGGCATAGTGTCCCGTGTACTTGGCGGCGTCTGCGGGCAGCGGCGGTTTTTCCTGCAGGGCCCGCTGCTTTGCCATCTGCTAAAAGGCAGGAATCAGCCCCTCCACCAGCTTGCGGCTCAGCTCATCAGAGTCCGTGTCCTGGTTGATAAGCACCACGAAGCCAAGCTTGAGGTCAGGTACCACTCGAACCTTGCTGGCAAACCCAAGCGTGCCTCCGGTGTGGCAGATGCCGACGTGGTCCGGGTACTTCTCGACCTCCCAGCCGATACCGTAGCCCCACAGCCAGTTGTTGGCCGGTGCCAGCGAGGACCACATCTCGCGCAGGGTCGTGCTGCCGAGAATCTGCGCGCCCCCGGCCGCGTCCTCACCGAACTGCAGCGAGATGAACTTCGCCATGTCTCTGACCGATGACTGAATCCCGCCGGCCGAGACGCCAAAGTCTCCCGGCACGAAGAGAGGTGCAATCTCTTTTCTACCGTCGGGCTTTGCCGCCATGTAGCCGATGGCCCGGTGTGGCTTCATCGCATCGGTGTACTCCCACCCGGTATGCCGCATCCCCAGGGGATCGAACACGTTCCTCTGCATGTACTGTGTATAGGGCTCGCCTGCGATCCTCTGGAGGGCTTGTCCAATGATGTAATATTGGCTGCAGGTACGCAGATCTTGCGGAGGTCCGATGGCCAGACTGTACGTTCCGACCTGGCTTTGCCACCGGGAGGCCCTCGAACACTCCCTTCAACGCTGGCTGGCGGGGACAGGTGAAGCTGACTGGTATCTGGCGACGGTCCGTCCGCTCGCCGTATCAGGCTTCACCTATAAGTTCCTACGGGATCTTCCTGAAGGCGAACGAGTGAAGGTCGAAGGCCTGGAAGCGGGATGTACGTATCGAGTCGTCATCACGGAGCATGTCCTGAGCCAGGCGACCGATGCGGAGGCAGGATTCGGATACCTGGGTTGGATCCCGACAGTTCGGCGCGCCGAGCTCAACGAAATCGACGCGCAGTCACGCTACCTCAGTAAGAGAGGACACGTGCGGCCGCCTCGACCAGATCTCCGTTGACGAGGGTCCCCCAGCCTCGCTCGGTTGCGGTCTCAGAAGGAATGCCCAACTCCGAAAGCAACGCCTTCAGTTGCCGGGGTATGTTCACGTCAAGCAGCCACATTTGGCGAATCCAGCAACTCGGAAGCGGCCTTCAGCACTTCCGGGATGGCTTGGTGGGGGAAGGGGCCGTAGCTGTCCTCGATTTCCTCTGCGGTCATTCCCTCCGCAAGGCACGCGAGTATCAACGCAGCCGATAGGCGCGTCCCCCGAATCGTTGGTTTGCCACCAAGCATCGCGGGATCGGACACTATCCAAGAATAGTCTTTATAGGCTCGCAGACTCTTGGATTCCACGATCCTGGCACACCACCGCCTGTCGCCTGCCCCGGGGGGAGCTTGTACCATGCAGCAGCAGTGCCTTCTTTTGAGTATTGGAGACAGGCTATTCAACCTCGAGATCACCTCTGAGAGCAAATCTCCTTGCGCTTCCAGATTGAAATGCCTATAAGTCGGCAGGGGTGATGCGATGAGGGATCCATTGGCACCAAAGACGGCCGCAGATATGGGCACTCGGCTGAATCGACGGGATCTGCTGAAGGTTTCTGCGTTGATGGGTTGCGGAGGTTCTGCCTGCCATCTCGGAAAAGGTCAAAGGCAAGGCCCCGATCCTCACCGACGGGTGTGTCCAGACCGGCACGGACATACTCAAGTACCTCGCATTGGGCGCGGATGTCGTGATGCTGGGCCGGCACCTGCTCCGTGCGGCCTACGGAGCAGGCGCCGAAGGTGTCGCGCTGTTCATGAACAGGTTGCAGGATGAACTGCAGCGCGCCATGGTACTGGCGGGCGTGGCTACCATCGGGCAGATCGACCGGTCGAACCTGGTGTAAAGGGCACAGCCTATTTCCCACAACAATCGACAGCACAATTTTCCATTTCACGGAGAGCAAGTTATGGATTCGATGAACAGGCGCACGTTCATGGGAAACATGGGTATTGGAACAGTCGGGACGGCCGGGGCGCTTGCCTGTCCCGTGGCAACAATGCAGGCCGAGAAGACCGATTTGGGCAGGATACTTCCGCTCTCCGAAACAACGCAGCCTCTGAATCACCGGAACGCGAAGATCAAGGTAAAGCCGGTCAGCAGCTTTGTCATTCACGACGGGGTGTGGACCGGGCCGTGCAGATGGAACCCCAATCCGCCTCCGGAAGAGGAACGGAAACTCTTCAGAGCGTCATTTGATGAGAGCGTCATTCGCTTACGAAAAGCCTTATCTCCGGATGCCGAACTTCTCACGCCGGTCTATATCGAGTTTTCGGAATCGGGCGGCTTCGGCGAAAGGGAATTCAGCCAACTCGAGGCGGACCATGAAGCCGTAGATCTCTACTATGCCGGCGGGAACGTGTATCCGCAGTTTGCGGCCTCCCTGATCGGCGAGCGCTACAGAAAGCCCGTCGCGATGATCGGCGAGTATGTCCCCTGGGACATGTCCGCACGGTTGCGCAGCAAGGGCCTTGAAGGATATGCGTTGACCGACTTCGACGAACTGAACCGGCTGATCTCGCGTCTTCGAGCGCGCAAGATCTTTCAAGGAACGAACATTCTTATTATCTCCGATATCCCGTTCAAGAACCGGCCTGCGCCCAGCGCATGCATGGATTTCCGCACTCTGGGCGAACGGTTCGGCCTGAGGAGCACGATTATCGATTACCGGGAGATGGCAATAGCCCGGGAGAACATCCTCAGAGACCCGAACAGGATGCAGGAAGCGAATACCGTTGCGGACACGCTGATCCGTAATGCAGAGTCAGTGCGTATCGACCGGCAATGGGTGGTTTCCAGTGCGGTTTTCTACCTGACCATTAAAGACCTGATTCGGCAGTACAGCTGCAACGCATTCACGATCGAGTGCTTTGAATTCTGCTCGAGGAAGACCGCTTACGACTGGAAGGTCGTGCCCTGCCTCACGCATTCCCTCTTGAAAGACGAAGGATTCACCTCCGGCTGCGAGGGAGATATCAACGTGACGCTGGCGATGGATCTCCTGATGGGCATCTCAAAGAAGGCAGCCTTCATGGGAAATCTCGAGAAGAAGGATGAGACATCGATGTACCTCGGCCACAACGTGCCGGCGACGAAGATGCTCGGCTTCGATAGGCCCGCGCCGCCCTACTCCCTGCAGAATTTCATCACGGAAGGCTGGGGAACAAAGATGCAGATGAACCTGGCGAATGTCGGAGAGACCAGGGTAACCATAGCGCGGTTCGATCCGTTGATCTCGAAGCTGCTGGTGATTGGCGGTGAGATCACGGGATGCGAAGGTCAGGATGAACCCGGCTGTTCATTAGTGGCCCATGTGCGCGTGGCCAATCCGGATTCACTTGTCCGCAACGCCCGCAATTATGGCTTCCATTTCGCCATGGTCTACGGAGATTATGTTCGGGAACTGCAGGAGCTCGGTGAAATGCTGAAAATTAGAATTGAGGTTCACCAAGCATAATGGCCCTACAGCTTCGACCGGGGATCCCGCGGCGCCAGCTATTGAGGGCGTTCGGGGCGGCAGCGGTCCTCGCTGGCCCCGCACATGCCAGCCGGCTGATCCGCGCCGAGGGCGGAGACGGCAATAGCATCGGGGCGGAGGAGGATAACGGCACTTTCTTTCTGACGCGCGGTCTGGTTCTGGTTATCAGCGACCTGCGGACGCTGGACTGGCCCGCGCGTGCCAGGCGGGCCGGCCTGTCGACGATCGCCACCCACATTTTCCCCCACGAAGTCGCCGAGTTCGTGCAGACCGACGACGGCCAGAAGTTCCTGGAGTCTTGCCGCAGGCTGGGACTTCAAGTCGAGCACGAACTGCACGCGATGAGCGACCTGCTGCCGCGGTCGCTGTTCGCCAAAGACCCGACGATGTTCCCGATGACGGACAAGGGCGATCGCGTGCGGGAATACAACCTCTGCGTACATTCGCAGGCGGCCCTCGACGTGGTGGCCGAAAACGCCGTCAAGTACACGAGGATCCTGCGCTCCACAACCGGCCGTTACTTCTACTGGATCGACGACGGCCAGACGATGTGCCGCTGTCGGAAGTGCCGCGATCTGAGCGACAGTGACCAGGCCCTGCTGCTGGAGCATTACGTGCTGCATGCTATCCGGGAGATAGATCCGCGTGCGACCCTGGCCCACCTGGCCTATGCGCGAACGCTGCGGCCGCCCACGCAGATCAAACCGCTGCCGGGGATCTTCCTGGAGTTCGCCCCGATCGAGCGCAGGTATGACGTGCCGTTCCGGCAGCGAGAGATTCCCGGAGGCGGGAGCCTGGAGCACGGCCGGTTGCTCGACGCCCTGGATGCCAACCTCGACTGGTTCGGACGCGAGGGTGCACAGGCTCTTGAATACTGGCTGGACCTGTCTCGTTTCTCCGGCTGGGACCGTCGGAACGTCAAACCGCTTCCCTGGAACGGAAACGTCTTTCGCGACGACCTTCGCACGTACGCCGGGCGCGGCGTGCGGCACGTGAACACATTTGCAGCCTGGCTGGACGGCGATTACGTGAAACGTTTCGGAGAACCGCCGCTGGACGAATACGGCGCCGGCTTCCGTGATTGGCGCATCAGGAACGGCCGGAAACCGGCCTGAAGGCGTTCAGACGCATCCCCGCCGCAACGCATTCGGAAGGCGGTGACGCTGCATTTCCGTTGCCTGAGTCGCAGTGCAACCATCTTCTCTACAGCTGCTTGAGGTAGAGGTTCCGGAATTCGATCTTCATGGGCTTGCCCTGATGCAGTTGCAGGCCCAACAGCCCTTCCATCGCTCTGCCCCGCGCATCCTCATCAATTAACCCGGCCATCAAATGCCCGTTGATGATGTGAAGCTGCGTATTGCCTTTCGCGATGACGTGCATCAGGTTCCAATCGCCGGTCTTGATCCATCCCTTCAGGACATCGCCCTCGCCGAGCGTCGAAATCAGTTTGGGCGGTCTGCCTTCCGTCATGCGTGTAAACCAGCCGCGCGGCGCCAGGAATCCACGCCCTCTTTCTTCATACACCATCCCGGTATAGCTGTTGGCCCCATCCATGTCGGCCTGGTAGCCCCTCATCGCCCACTTTGAGGCCTCGGGCGCCAGGGCGCTGCGGTACTGTATGCCGCTGTTCGCTTCAGCGCTGAGCCTGAACTCCAGCTTAAGCTCGAAGTCCCGGACGGTGCCACCCTTCCAGACCAGGAAGGTATTCGAACGGACTACTTTTGCGGGGGTGCTTTCGGCGATCAGAGTGCCGTCTTCCGCTCGCCAGAAAGCGGGATCTCCATCCCAGCCGTCCAGGGTCTTGCCGTCGAAGATTGCCGTGAACCCCACGTTGTCGTCAGGTGTCGGCACCGGCGCTTGTGGGGTGAAGGCAGTGGTTACGTGAGACGTGCATACCAATGCCGCGCAATACACGGTGATCACAGACAGGCCTTGCATCCTGGCGCGGTGATTGGCAAACAGTGAAAACATATTTCCTCCAATTTCGTTGTGACGTACTGGATACCATTGATGATTAGAGCACATGCCTGGTGTCGAGGCAGCTCATTTCATGTTCTTTCAGAACCTATCCGAAAGCGGCCATATAGAGCGTCTAAGGCTTCCACGTGTAGAACGGATATCACAAAAGATGCGCCCCGCCGCATAGTTCCGCCGCGAACTGCTCACTGACGACATTCTGAAAGCAGCCAACCCTCCGGGCACGTTTTGCTCAATCGAGCGCCTACCAGATTCCCTTGAACAGGCGGTAGGGTGTCTGCTTCATGTACCGGCGATAGTCGTCCCCGCGGGCAGCGATCAACTGGGCTTCCTCGACCGGAATGAACGCGATGAAGGTGGCACCGAACAACAGAGTCCACAGACACTGACCCGCATGGGGATGGACAAAGAGCGCTCCGGCGCCAGCCAGAAGGACTCCGCGGTACATCGGGTGGCGCACGTCCGCATAGGCGCCCTCGGTCATGAGTGGAGTTTCCGGCCCGTGAGAGTACTTGGAAACTTCCCCGGGGACTCCGAGGAGGCCGTCGATAGCGGCAGTAGTGATCCCCTGGAAGAACAGAAGCACGCCGAAAAGGAAGACCACCGAACCGGCGAAACGTACCGCTTCAGGCAATGGCACAGCGACTCCGGGAACCGGGCGGTGCAGCCAAAGAAGGGCCAGCCAGGTGAGCGCGGTGACGAGGATGTAGAAACGCCGCTCCCTCGGAGTGCTGTAGGGCGTCCCCCACACCGCATTCTTGAACCACGAGCGGCTCATGATCAGGTGCGGGCCGATAAACGCTGCGAAGAGCAGCACGTTGAACACATAGTTGCCAGCCGGCGCCGCGGCGTCGTAACGGAAACCGAACATGAGCGACCCGAAAACCGAAAACACGGCGAAATACCCGAGCACCCTGTAAGCAAGCTTGTAGACGGCACTGGCTCCTGTCTGAGTTTCCTGAACGAGGGTTTCTCCTGAAGCGGACATTGCGTAACCTCCCTTGAGTTGCCGCGCAGGCACGGGCGCACCCCGCGGCGACGAATTTTGCGACCGGGGCCCTCCAGCAGGCACCTGTGCCCACCGGCCCGCGCCGCACCGAACGCTACTAAAAATTCGAAGAGGGGCTTTCAAAGCCACCCCTTGCCTACCCCGAGATCAAGAAAGATTACGGACTAAACTATTTCACTCAGGCGACGCCCTGTCAAGCCGATCAGGCTGCCTGTAGTTCGCCAGCACCCTGGCTGGCCCCACCTTTCAACGAGGTCGCTGTTTTGGCAAGATCCGACCGCGCGGTGGAGGTCAAGGCACCCTCACCGAATAGAAACCGTACAAGAACCGAACGGCGACCGAACAAACACCGAACAGAAACCGGACGGCTGCCGGACAAAATGCGAAAACCATGCGCCCGGTGCGAAAACGAATGCAGGCTCGCTTCCGTCGCTGCCGGCGGTTTTTCTCTCTACAAATTAGTCATTAACTGGCTAATTATCAGCCATGATCCGACGAAGTACTACGCGCAAACTGGAGGATGCATGGACCGATACCCCAGTGGTTCTGCTCGCAGGAGCGCGCCAGACAGGAAAGACCACGCTTGCCGTCAATTGGGCTGGGCGCCATCAGGCCCGCTATGAGACGCTTGACGATGCAGCTGCCCATCCATCGGCTGCCACCGATCCTCAGGGATTCATCCACGGACTCACATTGCCGGCCGTGATTGATGAAGTGCAGAAGATCCCTGAGTAGTTGCCGGCGATAAAGCTGCGCGTGGACCGGGATCGCAAGTGAAGCTTCTGATCCGGCCGCCGAATATGACGGGAACCCGCTGCTGGAGTTCATGGATCTGATGATGTACGGATGGTGGGGAGAGGGGCATACCCTGGAACTTCCGAGACCCTTTCCGGATTACGTGACCGCGGAGAAGACCTTCGTCGAGATGACCAGGTTCCAGCTGGAAACCTGGAAGAAGACGCCGCTGATAGTCAACACGCAACCGGACAACAACAAGGTTGGCAACAGCGAAGTCCTGGACATGGCCGTGCGCGCGGGTTGCTGGCTACGCTCGGACAGCATCATCGGCGACGAACCCATCCAGATTGAAGAGCTGTCGAATCGCCCACCCTGGCTCGCGGTATTCATGGAAGACGGGAGAAATCGCCATCACCTGATTGATGAACAGCAATCCACAAGGTCGGCCCGGGACAGAGTGGATCCGAGATACAGGGAGAAGGCGGCGCTCCACGTGCTCGATCTCGGAGGCAATTACTGGGCACTGTGGACGGAGGCAGACAACCTGAGGCGGTACTACGAAAGATTTCCGCGCTCCTTCGAACTGCTGCGGCAGCGAATGGGGTACAGAATTCGCCCGTCGTGGATCTGGCAGCGAAAGCGTTACGACACCGTCGAAGTTATCGTCGCGGTGGCCAACGATGGAGTCGCAGGCGTTCCCGGCGTGCTTCGAGTGTATGTCGAAAGCCCGGACGGCAGCGTCAAGGTCGGCGGCAGCCTGGATGCCGGGCATCCCCACGGGGGGCGCCTCAGGCAGGCCTCGTTCATTCTGCCGAAGCGGGCGGCTGAACAGAGACTGATACTTCGCGCCGAGATCGAGACGAAGGGGGGAATCCGCAGGCCCGTGCGCTGGGCCTGTGCGGAGCCCGTGAACCCGGACGGCTCATTCAGCTTCCAGCTCCGCCCTTGAAGCTCAGCGTGTGGAGTGCGGTGCCTCGGCTCGGCCAACGGCATGTTTTTACTGTTTCCGGGCTTCCAGCAGCAGGTGCTCCCTGAATCCGGCGTGGAGCTTGGGTGCGGAGGCGTCCACGGTGCCGAGAGCCTTCCCGTTCACATAATCCAATACTCGGTATTTCCCCTTCTCCAGCCCGCGGAGCTCGAGATCTCCCTCCCATTCCTGCCCCTCGCCCACGTAGAAGGCGTAATACATCCTGCCATCCTTGGCGATGGCATAGCCTTCCGGAGTGTCGTAGCCGATCGTGTACAAGTTCAGAAATGTGCCCCTGGAAAGCATCAGCGAGTTGTAGAGAGGGATCCACTTCTTCCAGATCGCTTCCTTGCGCGGCGTGAGGGTGACGTCGTCGAATCGCGGCCCGTAGTCGGGCCAGTTGAATTTCGTGCCGACCACTCCGCCGGTCCCCAGCGTCGAAGCGAAGTCCTCGCCGAGATCGACTTCCCGGTCGGGATCAAACCTGATCTTGCTGAGTTCGACGTGGTCGCCGTAAACGGCCGACTGGGGCCCGAGCAGGGCCTTGTAGAGCTTGATGCGCCGCCGCACCTGGACGGAACCCACGGGATCGGCCGTCACAGACTGGTTCTCGAAAGGCAGCCATGCCAGGTTTGGAGGTGTGCCGCAGGGGCAGATCTGCGTCACGCTGTAGGGTTTCAGCCTCCGCGAAGTCTCCAGGATGATCCTGTACAGGTCGGCCACCGCATACACCGAATCGTCCGGGCTCTTGTGATGGTGCGCGGGGTTGTAGCAGCGCGGCACGGAGAAGATGCCGTCCATCTTGGAGCCGTCGAAGTCGTAATCGCGTATCAGCCTTTCGGTCACGCCCCGGAAGTACTCCTGCACCTCGGGGACCGCCGGGCACAGGGCGGCGAGACGGTTGTTGCGCAGGCCCGCGCGTTTTCCGTCGGGCCCCTTGATCACCCACTCGGGATGCGCCTGCGCGACCTTGGAGATGACTTGCCGGCCGTCCCTTCTGCCCCCCTGGCCGTCGGCTGCCTCGATGGGCGCCCACCACACCGTGATACGGATTCCGTTCCTGTGAAACTCGCCCACCATGCGCCGGACCGCATCCCCACCGAATGTCTTGGGATTCGGGAACCAGTCGCCGGAGACGTCGTACCACCCGGCGTCGAGGGTGGCCCACTTGATTCCGTACTCCTTCAGCTTCGGGATGGTCTTTATCATCTGTTCAGGCGTGACGGTTTCGAGATATCCCCAACCGCACCAGTTGGCCTCGTAAGCCCCTTCCGGAGACTTGGCCGGTGCCCACCCCTGACGTTGAAGGATCGCAGACCACATGCTCAGAGGCTCGTAGTAGTCGCCGGAGAACATGGCAAGGAAGGTTCTCGGAGTGGAGAACTGGCCACCCGGCTCGAGGGTCGGGGCGCTGTCTATCCGCACCGCAGCCCTCACCCGGCCGTCGTCGTTCACCTGAACCGGGAGCGACAGCGTCTCAGCGCGCGGTTCCACGTGCCCGATTGCTGTCCCGCCGGCGCGCGTCCAGAACGCCACCACGGGAATGCCACCCCCCATACCGCCACTCGGCAGAGTGGATCCGATAAGGTTCGGCTGCGAAAAACCCTTCGTGAGCGCCAGGATATCGTCAGCGCCCCATTTGAACGCCGAGCCCTGGAATGACCACATCTCGAAAGGGGACGCGGTAGGATCCGTGAGCGCCGCGTTGAGGCGGCGGCGCTGCATCATGATCTGGTCGAGCCTGACGGCGCTCTTCCCCGCGTTGCGGTACCGGATCGTGAGAAAGACCGCTTTGGGGAAGTCGTCAAATACCTCCAGTACGACCGTCTTCTCCAGACCGGCGTTGCCGCTCTGTCTCGCAGTGAGTTCAATTCGCTTGCCTTGTTTGCCGATTCCGTCCTGGAGGTCGACGATGCTGGCGTGGCGGAAGTCGAGCGGGTCGAACTTGACTTGAACACCGCCGCTCACGAGCAAGTCGCCCGTTTCGGCCGCCGTCGGCTCGTCCAATGTTCTCTGCCCCGGCCCCAGCAGGCGTCCCTGAAGGTACCCGGTCGTCAGCAATTGGAACTCCGCGTCCCCCGTCGTGATGCGGATCGGCCCCGCCGGGGGCACGGCCACGCTTATCGTGGACGGGACCCGCGCGCAGAATGCAGGTATGGTAAAGAGAAGAATTGCCGTCAGTTTGCGATACATGTTGTTCACTCCGCCTTCTGTCTGACAACCAAGGACACACGAAGAAGGAATAATACAGCATCTCCGCAGCGAAACGTTTGGCGGTGAAGGATCCACCGCCGCCCCAGCCTCGACCGCGACTCCGCAGGGTCAAGTGAGCTTCCCTTGGGCACCCGACTCCGCGCATGTGTCAGCTACGCGAACGAGCCGCACCCCATTCGTTAGGCGGCCCCCGCTTAGTGCGCCCCTACTTCTTCACCGAGAACTCCAGAGTCTCAGCAAGCACGCCGCCTTTCGACACCTCCAGCTTGTAGCTGCCGGGTGGGAAAGGACCAGTCCGCGATCGGGCCTTCGACGTACGCTCAGGTGGGGAGGTTGCGGGCAGGTCCGTTTTTCCGCGGGCCATCAGGGCGCCAGCCCTATGCGCCGCAGGAGCTCCGGGAACCTGGGATCCCGGCGCACAGACGCGAATTCCGGGTCGACCTTCAAGTTCACCAGGTTCCCGTCCCGCTGTTCATACGCCTTGTCCAGCGCGGCAAAGGCCTGGTCAGTCTCCCGCAGGCCGTCGTAGATAACAGCTATGTTGTACGGCGAGATGTTCTTCTGCCGCGATTCCCGCTGCAGTTCGTCGAGGATCCTGCGCGCCTCGGCCGTTCTGCCCGAGATCGCATACACGTGTGCGATGTTTCCGCGCGAGTCCGTGCCGCCCAGCTCCATGTCCTTGCGAAGCTCCGCGACGGCCTCGTCGTACCTGCCCATCTGTTCATAGACAAGCCCCAGGATGCCGTGCGCGGACTCGGAGCCTGGGTTCAGGTTCAGCGTTTTTTCCAGCTGAGCCGCGGCTTCCTGATAACGGCGCTCGTTGAAGTACTGGAAGCCGAGATGCACGTTCATTCCGGTGTCGAGCGGGTCCAGGGCGAGCCCCAGACGGCTCTCCGTCAGCGAATCTTCGAGGCGCTCGGTACAGATCAGGAAGTGAGAGTAATAGTGGTGTGCAACGACGTAGTTCGGGTTCAGCGCGATGGCGCGCCTGAATTCCCTTTCGGCCTCGCCCCAGTTCCACTCGAAAGTCATTGCGATGAGGCCGAGAGATGTATGAGCCTCGGCCAGGGAGTCGTCGAGTTCCACCGCCCTGCGCGCCGCTGTCCGGGCAGCCACGAATGCCTCTTTTGGGGGCAGAACGAACGTGGTGCCGAGGTTCACCATTCCCGTATAGCACTCGGCAAGGCCCGCGTAGGCCGGAGCGTACCCGGGATCCGCCGAGACGGCGCGCTGGAAGTACTCGAGCGCCTTCCGGCCCCCTTCTTCCGTCAGCGTATTCAGATAATACCGGCCCTTGAGATAGAGGTCGTACGCCTCCACGTTCTCAGTGGTGCTTCGCGCCAGCCGCTTGCGGTCCTCGCCTGTCAGCTTGAGGCGCAGCTTGTCGGAAATGTCGCGCGCGATCTCGGTCTGCATGGCGGGGAGATCCGAGACACTGCGGCTGTACCGCTCGCCCCAGAGATGGCTGTTGTCGCGCACGTCGACCAGCTCCACACTGATGGAAAGGGCCCCGTCGTGCTTGACGATGTTTCCTACGAGCACGGCTCGGACCCCTAGCTGTTTCCCCACTGCCTCGGCGTCCGTATCGCGCCCCTTGTACCTGAAAACTGAGTTGTGCGACATCACCTTCAGTTTGGGCAACTGCGACAGGCTGTTGATGAGCGTGTCGGTGATGCCGTCTGACAGGTATTCGGCATTCGGATCCCCGCTGGCATTGGCAAACGGCATGACGGCGAGCGACTCGATCGCCGGCACGCCCCTGGCTGCCACGGCCCAATAGAGAGCTGCCGCGAGCACCGCGAGTATGAGCGTTCCGAGCAGCGGCGCGGCGTACTTCCGGAGTCTGCCGGCCGCGGAGCGAGCCTGCGTGGCACCGGCTTCGCCTTGGGCCGATTGCGGCAAACTGGAGGCGGTTCGGACGGCGCCCTGCAGATTGCGCAGGTCGACTTCCAGATCCCGGGTCGTCTGGTATCGGGCCTCCCGATCTTTCGCCAGAGCCTTGCTTACGATCCGCTGCAATTCGTCCGGAGTTTCCGGCGCGTACGTCCGCAAAGGCGGCGGCTGCGCCATGAGGATGGCGGCGATCAAGTCCGCGGACGAGGCGCTTTCGAACGGATGGCGCCCCGCAACCATCTCGTACAGGAGGACGCCGATGCTGTAGATGTCCGTGCGCGCATCGACAGGCAATCCGCGGGCCTGCTCCGGCGACATGTAGCGCACGGTGCCCAGGACAAGCCCGGCTTGCGTTGCCGGGTGTTCCTGCGTCTGCGTTGCAGCGTCCGCTGCGGGCGCACCTGCAAGCTTCGCCAACCCGAAATCGAGCACTTTAACGAGGCCGTCAGCGCGTAGCATCAGGTTGTCGGGCTTGAGGTCGCGATGGACGATACCCGCGGCGTGTGCCGCTGCCAGCGCACTCGCGGCCTGAATCGCGATATCCAGGATAGCCGGCAGCTCCATCCGGCTCTGCGCCATGCGCGCTCGGAGCGTCAGCCCTTCGACGAATTCGAGAACCATAAAGCGAAGGCTGCCGTGCTCGCCGATTTCGTGAATCGTGACGATGTTCGGGTGGTTCAAAGCCGAAGCCGCACGCGCTTCCTGCTCGAATCGCCTCAATCGCTCCGCTCCGTCGTTGAAACGCTCCGGGAGCAGCTTGAGAGCCACCCTCCGGCCGAGCTGCGTGTCTTGCGCGAGATATACCTCACCCATTCCGCCGGCCGCGATGTAAGAAAGAATACGGTAGCGGGAGATCGTGGCGCCTGGCGGCAGCCGTTCGCTCATTTCCTGTGGCGACATTGACCCATTGAGATCCGGTGCGAGCCAGACCGAGCGCTGGCCCGCGCGGGCGATGCTCCTGCAATCAGGCAACCTTCTAGGACGCTTCGCCGAGCGTCAATGCGCGGACTGGCCGGGATTTCGGCACCAGCGTTGGAGGGAGGCTTCGGTGCATAGTAGAGTATCGAAGGCTAGGAGGTTCAAGCTGCCTCCTCGCAGGTCAGCCTTCTGATCCGGGCACCGATGCGCCTCCCTGCGCGCCCTCTGTCAGCTGCTGATAGCAGGTGATATGTCGACTGAAACCTCCGGCCCTCGGCTACGGCAGCATTCTACACCCGAGCCGCATCGCTGGATAAGACCTTCTGGCGCATCCCTGCCGTGCCTGCCTTAATGCAGAGCAGATTGGCCGCCCAGCTCACCATGAGGCAGCCGCCTCTCCATCCGGTATGGCCGGAGCAATGGGCGGAGCCCTCGTGGGGAGGCCGAGGCAACCGAGGATTTTCCGGATCGCGTCAGGTGGGTATATCGCGGCAAGTATTCTCATCCTTGCGCCACAGCGAGGGCATGCGCGGACGTCAAACCCGAGAACCCGCGCCATCAGGTTGACCCACGGATAATCTCCAGGCAGGCGGCGTTTCTCGTTTGCCTCGCCTGAGTCGCTTTTCGCAGCCGCAAATCCTCCTCGGCAGCCGGCATGAGCTATCGCCGATGGGGCTTCTCCTTGCGGGACTACCAGCGGCCGGAAGGCTGGCGCCGGCGCAAGCACCCCGGAGTATCTCGTGAGATTGTACCTCGGCAGAGGCACCAGCGCCGCCAGCCGTTCCATCAATTCCAGCGGCTCATAGAGGACGTGCGTCGTTCCGTCCCGCCAGCGGCGCTTGAGCTGATAAGAGCAGCTCCCAAGCCTCGAGCCAAAGGGGATCCATGGGAGGGTGTCGACCGGGACTTGTTCGAAGAACTCCGGAAATTGCGGAGAAAGCTGGCGCAGAGGAGGTCCATGCCTGCCTACATCATCGGCAGCGACGCTGCCCTGCGTGACATGGCCCGGAAGCCTCCGTGCACGCCGTCCGAGGTTCCTGGCATCTCAGGCGTAGGTTACAGGAAGCTCGAGCAGCACGGCGAAGTGATGTTGTACCTCATCCGCCGGTATCTCCGATCGAAGTGAGAATGAGAGGAGACACGCATTGCGGCTGGCTTTCCCTGGCTCCGGATCCACGACCTCCGGCACGCCTATGGGATCAAACTGGCGGAGAGGGGAGTGCCCATGCATTTCATATCGGAAGTCATGGGTCACCATTCCGTGGATCTCACACGAAAGCAGTATGCCCGGTTCAGCCCGGAATCCGCATCGAGGACCGTGTTGAGGGGCCTGCAGGGTGGAAGAACTTCCACAAATCTTCCACTTGCCGCAATTCAGGCAGTGCTCTTATGGGTTGGAATCAGAGGCTAAATCGAATAGAATCATGATCGTGCGCCTGTAGCTCAGCTGGACTAGAGCGTCGGTCTCCGGAACCGAAGGTCGCAGGTTCGAACCCTGCCAGGCGTACC
>CAVVHG010000009.1:0-358623 GCA_963747985.1 uncultured Acidobacteriota bacterium | reverse complement strand
TATGCCGGCGCACCCAAGGGCAAGCCGAGCCAGCTGTTTCTCCGGTCATTCGAGCGTTCCGATGTTCAGCCGATCGCCGGGACTGAAGGGGCTTACAGTCCGTTCTTCTCACAAGATGGAAAGTGGGTGGGATTTTTCGCCGACGGCAAACTGAAAAAGGTACCGGTCTCGGGAGGTGCGGCTTCGACCTTGTGCGACGCCCCCAGGGGCTGGGGCGGGACATGGGGGCCTGGGAACAACATCACGTTCGCACGTTCACTCTCGTCCGGCCTCTGGCAGATTTGGTGGAAGGTGGGCCTCCTAAAGCCGTCAGCTTCCTGCAACCAGCGCAGGGTGAGCAGCAGCATGGCTCTCCTCAAATGCTTCCTGACGGCCGTTCGACCCTGTTCGAGGTCTGGACCGGCAGCAATTTCGATAGCGCGCGGATCGCGCTCTTAGATACCAAGACCGGCGAGGTGAAGAGCTCCTGGATGGTGGGAGCAATCCCGTTTACATCAGGACAGGACACATCGTCTACGCTCGCAACGACACTTTACTGGCCGTCCCTTTCGATGTTTCAAAGCTCAGGTTAACGGGGACGCCTGTTCCGGTTATGCACAACGTGATGTCGGCAAGGGGCCTCGGTATCCCGGTGTTTGCCGTTTCACAGACTGGGACGCGGTCTACGCACCGGCGGCGGCGCAGGCTGATGAACTGCTGGACGCGTGGATCGGAATGCCCGGACCCAACCGATTCTGAATGAGCGCCGTCCGATTGGGCGGCTGCGGCTGTCTCCGGATGGCCGCCGCATAGCGTTCAGCACGGTCGAAACCCAGTACAGCATCCGGACCTATGATCCAGCAAGTGGTCTGTTTGCCCGCGTTACGACGTCTTCAGGCTGGGATGGGTTCCCGGTCTGGAGCCCGAGGGGAGATCGAATCGCATTCTCCTCCACACGCTCGGGTCCGTTTAACCTTTTCAGCCAGGCCTCCGACGGGAGTGGTGCAGCAGAGGAGCTCCTGCCGCCAGCCTATCCGCGCTGGCCTACGTCATGGTCTCCCGATGGGTCTGCGCTGGCTTATCATGAGCAGAAGCCTGAGACGGAGTTCGACATTGGTGTTGTCGAGTTCGGCACGAAGGGAATAACTTCGAGACCCCTGGTTCAGACTCCATTCAATGAGCGCTGGGAATCCTTTTCGCCCGATGGTGGGTGGTTCGCTTACGAGTCGGACGTCTCCGGCCAACCCATGGTTTACGTTCAGAGCTACAGGACGCCGGCCGGCGGGTGCCAATCGGCGGCGGGACGGGACCATTCTGGGCTCCGGGCGGACGCGAGCTCTTTACTATGACGGCAGCAAGCTGATGTCCGTCGAAATCCGTGATCTGCGGCAGGCGCAAATCGGTAAGCCAAAAGTCCTGTTCGATATCCCAACCTCTGGGTCTTGGATACTTATCCCGACGGAACCCACTTTATCGGCCTGGGATTCCCTGAAATCCCGACTGTTGTTAAGTTGAATGTCGTGCTGAATTGGTTTGGGCAAATAGAAGTCTCGTACCAGTCAACAAGCAGCTATTCGAGCGCGTATTGAAACCCGCGCACTGAGGTGGATAAATGACAACTTGGCGAGAACAGGATGCCGATTTCTTCAGACCTGCAGCTGTTGAATAACAATTATCCGGTAGTCGAGGTGCGGTTGAGAGTGCGATGGAATGACCTCAGCGGTTTTCTTGATCGGTACAACACGTTTTTCTTGCTGGTAGATCGCAGAACGCGCGAGGTGCTTTGGTTCCTGCATGAATATCGCGGGCACTTCACCTCACGTTCCTCTATCGATATGAGAGCTGGGACGACTTGCACAATTTCACCGGAGATCTTCTCCAAGGAATGGGCTTCCGTTCACAATTCAAGCAATATCGCCGATGCGCGGAATGAAATCGAGACAAAGGAAGCTGAGATGAACTCGATGATCGAGGATGAGGAGAGACTCCTCTTCATCGAATTCAAGAACAGCAATTGGGGCAGCCACGCCGGTGAAGTCAGGTAGATCTCTGGCCTTCGCTGAGACCCCGGCCGTGTTCATCAAGGACTGAAGGGGATACCGGATCCCGATCGGGTGTTGTCTGAGGCGAAGCCATTGGGTGGCAGGCTTGTGGCCGTTCCTGTGTTGAACGGGTTGCACCAGAGCTACTGACTGGTTGCGTAGATGTCGTCGGACCAGATCGCCGGACGATAACCCCATACAGCCAAGGCGACTAACTCGGGGCCCCTGGCGTCAGCGACCGGGAACGCTCTGCCTATATCGCCACAAATCCGGTAAGGCTGAGATCCTGGATTGCCGTAGAATATAGAAGAGTGATTGAAATGAAGATGACGAAGTCCTTGATGCGCTGGAAGAGGTTCAGCGATTTCAAGAGGGCGAGTACTATGGGCGTCAGTTACTGGCAGCGGCGCAGGAGGGCAATGCCGCCCGAGTCAAAGAAATCTTAGAGCTTCCAGTAGACAATGGTGGCTTGATTCTTCTGAGACTACTATCCCGCGATGGTGCACACAACTCCGCACTGCATCTGGCGGTGATGGGTGGCCATGCGGAGGTCGTAAAGGCACTGCTCGGAGCTGGGGTTAGAACCGGTTCGAGAAACGGATTGGGGGACTGAATTCGATATTGCTGATGAAGTAGCGAACAAAGAGGTAATCGATCTGCTCAACTGCTACCGGCAAGCAGGATAGCGAGGAAGACCGGGCGCGACGGCGACTTCTCCTACGGCCTCATCCCGCTGAACGTAACCACTTGCCGGGAATTGTGCGGCATTGTGGCTCAGATCGTTGGGAATATGGGCGATTCCTCTGGCCTCGCCGAAATGCGAAATGAGCCTCAGAGGAAGCCAAGCGGGGGGCGCACTCCCCCAATCTACTGGGAGGCCAGCTCCTGATCCAGCATTCGCCCTGGGTCATTCTCACGTTGAATCACACGCATTTTTATCCAACCACCTGCCTGTGCAGCTCATGATACGCCGCCAGAAAGTCTTCCCCCGCTCGCGAGCCAGTGCTTGCGGCCCCACCTGAAGCCGACGATCGCGTGAGGCTGTCCACTTTGGTCGGCGGCAGGAATTTCCCGCCGCGAGCCACCGACTCATCTCGTCCCTTAGCCTGACGATGGCAACGAGCTTGCACGCTTCACTACCCAGTCGGTCCTTGTCCACGAACATGTCGCCGCTGTCCTGTCACGACGATCTCAGGAAGTGGCCCGTGGAGGTCATGACAGCGAACGCGGAATCCAGTGTTGTCGGGCAGGATGTCGATGCCGTCCAGGACGATGACCTCCTTGAGGTCCATGATGCAGTCAGTGAAGGTCCTTTCGATGGTAACAGGGTGGAGCGCGGGATGTCTGGAATAGATTCTGTGTGTCATTCTGGAATTCCCAGAGTGGAAGGCGTAGATGTGCAATCGCACGAGGGCACCCTACACCCGAATAATGTTGCCGGGATCACCCCAAAATGTCACGGAATGCTTGCTCCTCCGCACCCTCCTTTGTAAACCGTCTGAAGTTCCGGCCTGTCATCCTTCTTTTGCTGTGGCGCTATGAAATCCCACAGATTCGCCTTGAAGCAGTCGACCTCCTTCGTTCGTATCGTGAAGTACACAAATCCGCCTCTTGCACGATTGAAGTAAACCGTAGGACGCAATCTCGCGTGTTTGAGCTTCGTTCGGAGATCAGTGCAGTAAAATCCCATTTCTGAAAGAGAACGAAGTACTCTTCAGAGTTCATGCCTTGTTTGCCTCCTCTGTAAGTGGGCGGGGATGCGGCACATTTCGCTGACTTTCATTAGGCGGAGTATGCACGAGGCGAGAACCCGTCCCTCCTCGCCTTGAAATGGCGCGGCTGCTGGTTGCTCAAGGATGCCACGAACCAACTGAACGACAACCCGCCGGTTCGCCTGCCTCTCGGCAGACGAGAGACTTCGCATTCTGTTCATGAAGCCATTGGCCAAGCCCTTGGTCGTCAGGATGGAGGCCATCCTGTGTCTGCCCATTTGCCGATACAGATCACCACACGCGGCCCGAGCCAGTCGAGCCAGCACAAGAAGTGGTTAGCTAAACAGGTGCTGACCATCATATCCGAGGGAGCGGCATTCCTGTTTGTGCGGCACCGGACCAGGTTCAGGTAAGCGATGTCCTGTAGCGCCAAACCACAGTCCGACAAGGGGAAGTAGTTATCGGTCACCGGCCATGTCGGGATAATCGTGTCGAGTACATCCAGTAACCGTTCCATGGTGTCGAGCGACGGCATTTCGGCCACTGCTGTAAGTGCTCGAGCGTACAGAATATCCTGCTCTGTGAATCGTTCTGACGACACACCGGGGTTCTGTCCAACTAGTAGAACGCGCGTCTTGAAGTAGTTTCTGCCGACGTAGCCAGGCTGTGGAAGGTTGAACGTCTGGTCGCGGAGGATGGTGCGGTCTCCTGCAGCGGTGCACAGGTGGCACGAAATAACCCTTGCGAACTCCCTCGCGGTCTTATCGGTTGTCATGGCGAGATGCCATTGCTGGATTGACCAATCAAATACGGTCCCGCCCGGGTCGTTTTCAATATCGACTTGCCTCAGATCGAGTTCAATGCAGGATTGAGGTCCTGTACCCCAGGCCTGCGCCGCTCGCCCGAGGACAAAGTAGCCAACGACGGATAGTCCGACAACCTGGGGTCTCCATGGTTGTTCATCGGCTCCGAGAGGTTGGCTGAACTTCTGACATTCGGGTGTTATGTCACCTTTGCCCCGTTTGCCACAACCGCTGGAACTCAAACCGATCAAAACCAAAATTATAGGGCAAAACAGTTACGCTCAATATGGGCTTTGTCCTCCCACCTGCTAGCGACAGCGGGAATGGTCTCTGCGGCACAACAGGAAACATGCTCCTCTGTCTAGCGTTGAGGATCGTGCAGGCAAACCGCTGCCTGCCCGAGTTCTCCCGCGATTTCCTCCCTTGCCTCTCCGCTTTCCGCCTTGTGCTCCCGAATGGAAAGCCTTATAAGGTTGATACGGTGGTGATTTTCTTCATTCGGTTCGTGAAGGGGCTCGGCTGACGGTGCCTGAATATCCAATGGAGCCGGGTCGGCGAGCAGAAGTGTTCGGTCCGAAGATTGGAGAGCTCAAGAGCGGGAGACGGGTGAGGTAAGACGCATTGACAGAAGACATCGCAATGAAGTGCCCAAACTGCAGCTTGTGGAACCCACCCACCGCGCAGAGATGTGACTGCGGTTACGACTTTGACAAACACAGGGTGGACGTGGCCTTCGCCCCTCCCAAGATCCCCATCGCAGCGTGGGCTGTGGGTGTTTTCCTTAGCATCGGTTTCGTTTTCATCTGGAGCGACAGCATCGAAGCCGTGGGGGCGAAGAAGTTCCCCGTTCCTCTTGCTCTCACTGTAGGGATTGCTCTTTGCACTTGGGCCGTTAGCTGTTGGAAAAGCGCTTTGCGTGGGAAGAAGAAGGCCCAGTCGAAGGGAGTTGTCGTGGAGATCGACAACCGTCTCCTCCTGCTACGCCTCAGACTCAATCAGGAGCGTGGGCGCTTCCCACAGCATGCCCGTCGGTGATGATCAAGCAACTCTGCGACAGAAGTCCCAACGCCCCTTCGATTGAGACCCTGTGGTCCCTCTGCCTCCACGTCGACGGGGGTTCCGACGGTTCATTCAAGGAAACAGCCTATTTTTCTTCTGTAGAGCCCAGCGAGGTGCCGAAGTTCAACAGGGTCCACGCGCCGCTCTCCGGTTTCAAACTTCGAGACGAATGACTGCGGCTTCTTCAGGTGCTTGGCAACGTCGACCTGAGTCAGGCCGGCCGCTAACCGCGCCGCTTTGAGTCTCTTCAAGAATCGCCGGTACTCGTCTGGAAAGGCCGACCCCATGGCCCCCAACGCTGCAATTGACGAGTCAGATATCCCAAAATCGGATATACTTCAGGAAGCCAGTCTTACGACTGAGGGCCTCATTTGGCATTTCTGATTTGTGCGATCCCTGAGGCGGAGATGACGTGTTATCTGTCGGGAATCCCGCTCGGAGTCATTGGCGCCCTGGCCTGGTCGGCGGGGCGGACTCTCACGATGGTCCCGCTGGATCAGTGGCGCTGGCGAGGGCGTCGACCCCCTAGCATTGCTATATGCCTTGGCTTCGCCCTGCCTTCATCTAAAGGTCAGGTTCAGGCAATTACGAACGACACACCATCGCTGTGGAGGTAAAAGGTTCTATGGACAGACTTCCGGCGAGTGACTATATCGAGAAGCTGATCTTGCTGGAAAAAGCTGTAGGGCACAAGACCGGATATACGATGCTTGAACCGTTCGATGTCGATCCAGGGGATTCGATCTCCATTCAAAATGCGGCCCGGACCATTGCCACCTTCATAGGACTCAGCGATCTTACATTCGTGGTCAGCCGAACGAAGCAACCGACAGGCGTCGGTGGCCACGTTGACTTGGTCGACAGTGAGAAGGATGTGTTCATTGACATCGCCCCTGATGTTGCCGAATCTGACTCGGCGGTTCTGGCTACTCTGTCCCACGAGATCAGTCATAAGTACCTTCACATCAACCGCATCACATGGGGCTCGAGCATCCTTGATGCCTACCACAACGAAGTTCTCACCGATGTGACTGCCGTCTTTCTTGGTTTGGGGAAGCTCATGCTTAATGGATGTGTTTCCTCAATTATGGTCCGGCCTCACGGCGACGAGAGGATGAGGTCCCAGCAACTCAAGGTCGGCTATCTTAACCCAGGTCAATTGGCGTTCACCTACAAGCTAGTTTGTGCGATGCGCTCCACTCCAAAACTCGAGTACGAGCGTCACCTATCTCCAGAAGCACTAGCCAGCTTATCGGCCTCTGAAGCATCATACCGCTCGTTGTTTGATTTGTCTTACCTTGGGGTTAACGGCATCGACGATGTAGTAGCACGCATGCACATGAGTATTTCGCAGGTGCAGGAGGCGCTGGCCTCGATCGAGAAATGCGTTACGTACATTCAGCGCGCGTGCTTGGATGCGAGCAGGGAGTACTCGACGTCGGTCCATAGGCAAATATTCGAATTGGTCAGAAACACTCGAAAAGACGCTGCGACGAGATCCTATGATCCATGTCTCAACTACCTGGCTGCTGCCCAACTCAATAACAATCTCTCTCTACGTACTGGGCAGTTGTCTGCAACTTACAAGGAAGTAGCTGGGTACCGCAGCAGTATCGGCAAGGTGACGAGGGTGGTTCTGGGTCTCAGAGGACCATTTCTGGATCCCTCTCCCGAGATGTTCTCTGGCACAAATTGCCCGAACGATGGAACGAAGGTGGTACTGTCACCGGATTGCGAACACCAGCTTGCACAGTGCCCTACCTGCAATTACCAGTGGACTGCGAGCAGCGCAGTGTCAATGGATCTGCAGGAACAGGCCCAATTCGTAGACTTCGAACAGCCTGTGGGTAATGTGGACTCTTCGGGTAGTGGCGACCGTACACATTGGTTGAAACCTTCTTCATGGTTGAAACACCACAGGTAGCAGCAAAGCTCGGGATAGGAGCGATCTTCCTAGAGCTTGGACGAATGCTGAGCGGGTCCCATCCTGCGACCCCTGGAGGTAGAACTCTCGCTCCCCACCTGGGGGTCTGCAGACGAAAGCGGCCAGCTTGCTGGATTCAAGCTCTCAGACACACCGCTCGGTGGACACTCTCCAAAGCCCGTTCTGTTAAGTTGACAGTGCGCTCCACGCTACTTGGCTGAACGGGCGGGTTTCTTTCCAGCCGCCTTAGCCGCCCTCCGCCGTGCCCAGTACGCTTTCATCCGCTCGCTTTGAGCTTTTCGCGCCGCCAACGATCTGGAAGGCACGTTTCTCCTCTTCGTCGGCTTTGGTCTTGCCTTCGCTAATTCTGCCTTCAGCCCCTCAATCTCCTTCTCAACAGCTGCCTTCTTCGCCTCCAGCGCCTCCAGCGCAAGCTCGATTATTCTGTTTTCCATAGATCTCCCTTCATGATGATCAAAGTCTGATCCAACGATTTGAAGCGGATGCGAATTGGCACGGAGGGGGCGCCGCCTGGGAGTTGACCTCGGACTACCAACTTGCAGCCAAGCTACGATACGCCAAGCACCTTTGCCGCCTTCCGCACGTCGGTAGGCTTGACCCACAGGATTGCCCCATAGCGTCCCTCCCCGGCACTCACTGCGTCCATTGCAGTGACATTGACGTTGGCAGCGGCAAGCTTGCCTTCGATGTCGGCGATGGCGCCGACTCGGTCCTCCCCTTGGATCAAGAAGCCGGTCTTTTTCGGGCTCAGCTTTAATCCCGCTTTCTTAGCAGCGGCCTTAAAAGCAACCGTGTCTTGCGGGATGAAATCAATCTGCGCCTTCCGACCACTTGGAAACCCGGTAAAGGCGAGCAAATTCACACCTGCGTCCCGAAGCGCCCCGAGCACCTTTGCCCCTTCGCCTGGCTTGTTTGCCGTTTCAATATAGAAGTAGTCGACCTTCCGAACCGTCTCTGCCATGGCCCTCTCCCCTATGAATGACGTTAGCACTGCCACCGCGCTCTAACAGTCTCCATCTTACAGCATTTGCTACAAATAACGCCGCCAGAATGATTTCCAAAGCTGCTCACAGAATTAATAGCGGGAAGAAGGCATCCGGGTACGGGGTCACGCCGGATGCCTTTGATGATCCGCGCAGATACGACGATCAGAAACCAACCTCGGACCGGATCGGACTAAGTGCGAACGCTGATGAGCGTGGGCGCGGAATATGGGGCTGTTTCACGGCCAATGCAAATCCTGGAGCTGGAGCCTCATTATGACTAGCCCGGTATGGCACTCCCAGGACCCCGCCGGGGGTGGTTTCGCTGGCCGGATCCAAACCGGTGCCGGCGCTCAGTGGCCGACATGACCTTGACCGCAATTCCTTCCTGCCTTGTCTGGGTTGTGGCCCTGGCGACCCAGGCATCGAGTCTCACCGTGAGACAGCTCCAGCCGTAGCGGACCGGGCTCATCTTGGGCGGTGCCCTCACAGCGGCCGGGGCCAGGCTGTCATAGCCGTATGCGTGACGGTCCGCTGGATATGACAGCCGCAGTCACAGGGCAAACGTGACGTTTGCCGCTGGTCCTCGAGACCTACAGAAGATCTGACCAGAGGGAACGGAGCTCCCTCGCCTTTGGATTTTGGTGGCAGTCTTGGTGGCAAAATGCCCCGCTGCAGGACACACCCATAGATACCCGAGTGTACTCAACACCGCATCTTTGCAGCGTCCCGGTGCTTATGAGGATGGCGGGGTAATACTCTAATTCACTCTGGCAGTCAGGAGGTCACGGATTCGATCCCTATCAGCTCCACCATAATTCCTTCATAATAAATCACTTACAAGATGCGAAATTTCACCCGCTTGAACTTCCTACCTTTGGTTGCGCCTGGATTGCGTTTTCCACTTGGCAGACTCTGCGTATCTGAAGGCCAAGACGCGAATGTAACGGACGACTCCGGGGATCATCGCCAGTTGGGATCCTTGCAGTTGTTACTTGGCGCAAAACGTGGTTGGACCAGTTCTTTTCCCCAAATCGTCTTCCCTGCTCGTCTGGGATTCCTTTTGTAAGCCTCGTTTCGTTCTGCGAAGTATCTGTCAATGGCTGTCCTGCAATCCTCCGCAGATGGGTAGTCACTGTTGTGGAGGATGGCTTTGGCCATACCGCTGAAGACCGACTCGATCACATTAAGGAACTGGGCCGAGGACGGGAGAGGCATCAGTTTCACGACTGGAGTTCCTCCGTCGGACGCTTCAGCGGCATGATTCACTGTACAGACGGATTCGGTGAGCTTGGCGGAGATATGCCAAGAAGCCGCATCCCAGGAAAGGTAAAGACATTGTTGATTGGAATACTGGCGCAACAGGACGCCAAGAAGTTTGATCATTTCGTCAGTGTTCTTCTTCTCCGAGTAGAAATGTGTGATCTGATTCGTGGAGAGTTCCAGGGCTGCCGTAATGATTAATCGTCCTCTACTTCGTTGTCGCTGCGGTACGATTCGGATAGTGCCTTTGCGTGTCAGAGCCATCCCACCCTGCATTTTCACGGAGAACGGACCGAATTCGTCTATGGAGAAAAACTTCTCATCACCACGCAGATTCGACAGAACCCGCGTGATCTCTTCCAGCTTTTCACGATAAGTCAGATCAGGACTGGTTAGTACACGACGTGCCTTCCTAAACGTATAGCCTTCGGCCTTCACATACTCCGAAATCGTGCTCTTGCCGACCGATTCACCGTATTGCCTGCAAAAAGCCTGCGCGAGGGTCTTCAGACTCCATGATGCTCTATTGATTCCATGTATCTGCGGAGTCTCATGCAGAAGCGATATGATTTGATCTCGCCGTTGTTTCATGCCGGCGATTCTCTCCGGTCCCTGGTGATACTTCCGTTTCACACGCAGAGCGTCCATGCCACCCTGCAGATAGTCACCGATCCATCTCTTCACAATCCGGGGGGATTTCTCCACCTTTGAGGATAAATTCGTTGGTCCTATCCCTCTGTGCGAGTCAATCACCACTACTGCCTTGGCCCACTTGACTCTATCGTTCGACCGGCGCCACCGTATCAGTTCGGGCATGTCCTCTTGGGAGATGCGAGGAACACGCCACTTGCAGAAGGTGGTTGGCGGCAATCCTTGATCTTTCCTCCACGCGAGGAAGCTGGCCACAAACTGCGAGTATCCATAGCCGTCCGGATGCTGTTCCCTGTATTTGGTCCACGACTGCTTTACGTTCGCACGCCCTTCCGATAGGTTGGCGTGAACTCGGGGGAAGACAGTCAGCAACCTAAGGTACCGTTCTTTTGGCTTCGTGCCCCCGATATGCTGGCTGAGCAAAACGTGCATTTGTTTTGGACGGAGAAGAGCAAAGCCTTCAAAGGAGTACCCACTGTTTTTAACGCAACGCTGATACCTCCGAATTGTGGAGCGCGAAACGCGCAGGATCTTGGCGAGGAGAGAGATAGATAGGGGCCGGTCGACAACATGCAACGCGGCGAGACGGCGCAACTTGGAAATCGCAAGTCTCGGTCCTGACATGGTCGTTTCCTCGCAGACGTGGGGAGGTGGCGTGGGCAGGCTGCAACGCAGAATTGCAGCTCCTTCCGACTTTACGCCAAGACTTCAGAGACAATCAATGACGAGCACCTGCTTGAACTGCTTAGGATGTTGCTGAAGTCGAATGGGGCAGCGTCGCTGGACCTGACCGGCCCGGCCAGGATTGGCAGCTTGCGGGGCCGCACGGACTGCACTCCTATTTGGCGTTATTGTCCCGAAGCCCCGCTCGGGGAAGTCGATCCCCCCAGGTTCCTCCCGTAGACCAACCGTCAAATAAGGGAGAAATCGCTTGGTCTACGATCCCTTCTTCAGGTTCCGTTCCGCAGATTGAAGGCGATCTGACGAAGGCAAGCGGTTCACCGCCTGTCGATTCGCCCCAGGCACCAGATGCCCGTAAATGTCCACGGTGATCTTGATGCTCGAATGCCCGAGCCATTCCTATGCGGTCTCGATCCTGCCAGTCCGGCACACTCCTCTTGTCTCGGAATATGGGCCATTTCGGATGCGATTACGCCGGCTGAGTGTGAGTCTCATATTTCGACCCCCACCCTGCCAAGGGGTCGGACCTACCGGGGGGGTGTCTCCATCAACAAAAATCAACAACTCGGACGGAGACAGGCAAAATCAGGCTTAGACACAATGGAATCTGATGACGCTAACTCATTGACATACAAAGGCAAACTGCAACAGACTAAAATAGGCAAGAATGCTAAGGCTTGTCTCCGGAACCGAAGGTCGCAGGTTCGAACCCTGCCAGGCGTACCATTTAATCCATTCATTTCATTCCACCCTATCGCACCGATCCTTTCAGGGCTATAATTGCCTCAACTTCCCCTGGTTGCTGGACGCATCGGGAACAACTGATCAAGAGGGAGGACGGACTCCCATGATCGGCAAGACAGTCGGCCATTATCCGATCACAAAATGGATGAGGACACGTCTGCGCGCAGCGACCCGGAGTCTGGAAGCGTGCCAATCACAGGGGGACTGATCCGCGAGCGTATGAACCCTGAACGCTGGCAAGAGATCGACAAGCTTCTGAGTGAGGCCCTGACGCGAGATCCCGGCCAACGCGAGGATTTCCTGGAGCAGTCCTGCGCCGGTGACGAGGAACTGCGCAAGGAAGTCGGGGCCTTGATTTCAGCGCATGAGAAGGTTGGCAGCTTCATGGAATCTCCGGCCCTGGATGTGGCAGCGCGGGACCTGGCCAAAAATGCAGGGCCGGGCAGGAAGCTCGATTTCGTCGGGCAGACGATCCTTCATTACAGGGTGCTTGAGAAGATCGGCGAAGGCGGGATGGGGATCGTCTATAGGGCACTGGACACCCATTTGCAGCGCCCTGTTGCCATCAAGATCTTACCGCCGGAGATGCTCGCAGACCGGGAACGTAGGCTCCGTTTTACCCAGGAAGCCAGAGCCGCTTCAGCACTGAACCATCCGAACATTGTTACGATCTACGACATCGACCAATTTGAAGGCACGGACTACATCGCCATGGAGTACGTGTCTGGTAAGACGCTGGCCGAGGTGATCCCACACAGAGGCATGAAGTTAACCGATGCGTTGAGATACTCCGTCCAGATCGCCGATGCCTTGGCCGCGGCCCACGCGGCGGGAATTGTGCACCGGGATTTGAAGCCCGCCAACGTGATGATCACGGAAAAGGGGCTGGTGAAAGTACTCGATTTTGGACTGGCGAAGCTGACCGAATGTGCGGAGACGGGCGCGTTCGCGACGATCGACCCCCTTGAACCCCGAACGGAGGAAGGGACGATTCTGGGCACCGTAGCCTACATGTCGCCGGAACAGGCTGAAGGCAAGAAGGTCGATGCCCGTTCGGACATCTTCTCTCTGGGATCGGTGCTCTATGAGATGGTGACGGGGCAGAAGGCGTTTCAGGGCACGAGCAAAATACCCACGCTTTCGGCCATTCTGCACCAGGACCCGAAACCGATCAGCGGCATCGCGCGGACAATTCCGGCTGATCTCGAGAAGTTGATTGGCCGCTGCCTGCGCAAAGACCCGGCGAAGCGCTTCCAGCACATGGACGACGTGAAAGTCGCCCTCGACGAATTGAAGGAGGATCCGGATTCAGGACGGCTGCAGGTCACGGCAGCCAGGGCGAAGCAGTTCCGGCCCGTGCGGTTCGCTGGGGCTGGACTTGCGGTCGTCGTGCTGATCGCGACCGGATGGTACTGGATGAGTCGACAGCGGCCTGCTCGACCGGAGGCACCGCTGACGTCTGTGCCTCTCACCAGCTTTGCAGGCAGTGAACGGGGCGCCTCTTTTTCTCCGGATGGAAACCAGGTGGCTTTCGCATGGAACGGGGAGAAAGAAGACAACTGGGATATCTACGTAAAGTTGATAGGTTCCAATCAGCATTTGCGTCTCACCACCAATCCTGCACGTGACACTTGGCCTGCCTGGTCTCCGGATGGACGGCAGATCGCATTCTGTCGCGATCTTGGACCGAGCAAGAGGGCCGTGGTCTTGATTTCTCCGCTGGGCGGCCCGGAGCAGATATTAACTGAGCTCGAGCATCACGCGGATTGGGTTGACGACCTTTTCGGTCCCTTCCTTTCCTGGTCTCCGGATGGCCGGGCCCTGGCCATGTATGAACATGGCCGCCTGGATCTGTATATCGTGGAGACCGGGGAAAAATACCCCTTAACGACGTCCGGAAGGCCTGACAGTTGTCCAGCCTTTTCCCCTGATGGCCGCACCCTGGCCTTTCGCCGGTGGGTTGCATGGGCTAACAGCGATCTCTACCTATTGAACCTCTCGCAGGATCTCAAACCCGTTGGGGAACCTCGCCGTCTGACATTCCAGAACCTGTTTACTTCAGGAGTGGCCTGGGGCGCGTTGTCGGGCGGAGGAGTGGCCTGGATGCCGGACGGAAGAGCGTTGATATGTTCAGCAGGCGGATATCTCTGGAGGATCGCAGCGTCGGGTGGCAGCCAGCCACAGAAGCTGGAGTCTCTTGGTGAGGATACCAGTTGCCCTGCCATTTCCCCCCGAGGTTCACGACTGGCTTATACTCACACAGCCTTCGACTCGGATATCTGGCGCCTGGAAATCTCTTCTTCCGGGGGAGAGGTTAATCCATCGACCAGGCTCATATCCTCCACTCGTTTCGAGGGGTTCCCGCAGTATTGTTGCGATGAAAAGAAGATTGCATTCGTTTCGGAACGATCAGGCAGTATGGAGATCTGGGTCTGTAACGCTGATGGATCGAATGCCGTCCAGTTGACCCGATTTGGCAGGGGGCAGACTTCGGATGAACGATGGTCTCCGGACGGCAACCGTTTGACTTTCGATTCAAATATTGAAGGGCACCCCGAAGTATACGTCGTGAATATCAACGGAGGATCTCCGCGGCGCCTGACAATCTCCTCCTATTCAGAGAATCCAAGCTGGTCGAAAGACGGGCGTTGGATTTACTTCAATTCGGACGGACCAGGATACAGCATTCAAAAAGTACCAGCTGAGGGAGGGCCAATAGTGCCCGTGATCAGTAATGCCCCTGGTTTTGCCCCGGTCGAATCCGCAGACGGTAAAGCTATCTTCGTGACTGACCCAGACATGGGCTTGTGGAGGGTGCCGATCGAAGGAGGGGAGTCCAGGCTGGTCCTTGAATCGCTCGCTAACTTCGATTCATATGAACTTGCGAACGACGGGGTTTACTTCATTCCCGGTCCCGATCCGACCAAAGGATACTCTATCCGATTCCTTGAACTGGCGACGGGGAAGATCAGAACCATCGCAGGACTTGGGAAACTGGGCTGCAGGGATCTGGCAATTTCCCCGGACCGTCGCTGGGCACTCTTCACTCAGTCCGATCAGTCCGGCAGCGACCTGATACTGGTGGAAAACTTCCGATAATCAGCCAGACGGTTTCTCATTACCGGATCATCGGGGAACCTGGCGGCGGGGGGATGGGTGTCGTCTGCAAGGCCGAGAACAAAAGCCAGACCTTCGGCGGCACTCACTATGCAGGTCCGCGGCAGGTCTATGTCCGGTTGCGCTACCGGTTCCATTACTAAAGGGCGGGAGTCCCGCGCCGTGCTTCAATTTCGCGCGGCCGTTGATCGGCAGCAGGAACTACCGAAACTGCCGGTAGATGTTGAAACCGAGAGCCCATGGACCGTCTGCGTTGACCCCGTAATGGGCCGGCGTGAAGTCCCGGCTGCGCGAAACAAGGACAGTGAAGACGTGGCGCCACGTCTGGACGTTGAACCCTATCGTCACAGTGGAATGAGCGTCCCCGAAACCGCCGAAACCCGCAAGGCGCGGCACCCATTCAGCCGACACGGAGTAGCGCGGATGCAGGGCGAAGTTGCCCCCGAAGCCGAGTGAAAAAGTGTCATTGTGCTCAGGGTGAATCGCGAGGCCCGGATTGTTCCGCACCTCAGTATCGCTGCGGCTGTTGAAGACCATGGTAGGCACTACGTAGGTTCTCAATCGCTTGTAGTCCCAGGACGTCGCCAGCTGCAAATAGGGGGAATACTGCCGCAGGAAGTTATTCTGCCCTTCGATTCCACCGACAAGGGACATCTTCCAGGGTGACTTCTCGTTGTTGTGGATGGAATAGGCCCCGGCGAAGGAAATGATAGCCGGCGCAAAGCTCGATTGCGCGACTGCGAAGCGCGCCCTCGTGACTGCCACGCTCAATCGGTCGGTGGGAGCGTACCCCAGTTCCAGGTTGATGTTCCCGCCATCGTCGATGCCCAGGGCGTTGCCCAGGCTGGCATCTTTGAGCGGCCCGAGGAACCTGTGCTGGACCGTAAAGAACCACTCGCCACGCTTAAACGCCTTCGGAGCCGGTAGATCCAGAAGCCTTGTATTGGTGCTCACCCGCAGCGGCCGCCTTTCAACGTTCTTCTCGGGCACCACACCAGTGGTCGTGTATGTCCCTTCGACGCCGCTGTAGGCACCGGCCGTGTAAATATAGTCACCTGTAGGATCGCCGCTGCTGTTGGCGGCGTTGCCGGCTGCGTTGAACAGAACCGGGCCTCCCTTGGAATCAGGAGCTACCCAGTTGAAGTGAAACTCGACCGGGCCATCCGGCGTGTGCTCGCGGTTTCCCACCGAAGTGTGCTCGATATACTGGATTCCGCCAGCCTCCTTCACCTGCGTCATGTCGTCGACAGGAGAGAGCCTGCCCGCCTGAGCTCCGGAGCCCATGTGACGCACCGAAAGTTCGAATCCCCAGCGTGATTGACCCGGCTGCCCGATGACCACGGTAATCGGATACGCGGTCCCCTCGCTGTAAGTCCTGGGCACGCCCAGTATGTGGAATACGCCTCCGATGGTTCGCCCCTGGTTCAGATCGTAGCTGGTGTGGCAGAGCACGCATGTCTTCTCGCCGAAGCCGCCGGTCAGTTGCGGCAGCGGCCCGGCCGAGAAGGCGAACAGCAGTCCATGGACGATAATGATCAGACACGGCACAAGGACAAAAAGATGGCGCGGACGCATGAGGTGCCTCCTCGAGAATGGAAAAGGGGGCCCTGCGGGCCCCCGACGCACAGTCAGGTGGCTCGCGTCTTCTCAGCAAATCCGGCGCTGCCGCCTGATGCCTGTCTTCAGTTGATGCCGGGAGCCTTGGAAGGAATCACCGGGACGGCCGTGATCAGATTCTGGTCCAGCACCAGTGCCACAACACTGAACGATTCGCCGGTCGACGCGATCAGCACCATCGAGCCCTGGAATGTCAGCAACGACGCGACATCCTGGTGAATGAATCGCGCCACCTGTTGGTGAGGCCCGAGCGGATTGAGCTGCGGGAGGGTCAGGGTCTGGTGGAGAGTGCCGTTGGTGTTGACTATATCGATCTTGACGTTGATGTTCGCGTTGGAGGGGTTGGCGATCGCGTATCCGGTAAAGCGACTCTGTGCCCCGTCGTTGTCAACCGGTATGGTCGCTACATTCACGAGATTGCCGGCCAGAACGCCGGCAACCGTCGTCAGCCTTCCTCCCTGGCTGAACTCGAATGTCCCGACCCCGCCAATCGTGCCGCCGCTGCTCTCAACGCGCCCCCAACCCGTCACCGTCGCGTTGGCCGGGTTAGTCGGGCTCGCCGTGATGAACTGCGTTCCTCCCGAATGAATCGGGCCTACATTGTACGAGTCGCCGGTTGCCGGCGCCGCCCCGGGCGCTGTGAAAGTGGCGGTCATGGGAGTGCCGTTCCCTTCCGTCAGTATGAGTACCCCGGTTAGGTCGGTTGCTCCCGTATTCAGCAGGGTGAAGATCGTCTGGTAACCTCCTCCGATCGCGACCTGGGAAAACAGAGCCGTCGTCGTGTTGACGCCGATAGGACCGGGATCGGTCATCAACATCCGGACGGGCGGCGTGCCGGCAGGCAGGCTCACACCGTCCTGAGCCCATAAAGTCATCCGGGGACACAGGCCAAGAATGAAGACTACGATGATCAGAGCACCTGCTGCCATGGAAGACTTGAAGAGTGCCTTCATTGGTCACCCCCTGAAATGCTGCGCTACAGCGCGGATCTTACGTTTTTCAGAACCCGCACAATACAGTTAGACTAACATTACGTCACCGTCCCCCGGCCGTCAACTTCGTTTGCCTGACGGGTGTCCCGTGCCGGTCCATCCAGGTCCGCAATTCAAGCAGGCGCTCACGGTAGGCGCCGGTCGTGTCGCGCGCGGCGACCGAGGAGATCTCCTTATCGGCCTCCGTCGCCCTGCCCTGGGCAACCAGAACATAGGCGCGAAGGTACCCCGCTTCGAGCGAGCCGGGATTGATGGCCTCGAGTGTTCCGACCGAAGCCAGAGCCCCCGCGAAGTCACCCATCTGCACCTGCAGGCCTGCCATACTCTGGTATGCGGGCCAGTAATCCCGCCTGATGCGGGCGACCTCGCGAAATTCGCCGAGGGCCCCCTGGAGGTCGCCCCGCATGGCGGAAAGATTCGCAAGCATCTGGTGGGACTGCCAGTGGAGCGGATCGGCATCCAGGGTCTTCCTGTAGTACTCCTCGGCGGGTCCGAATCGGCCCGCCTTTTGCGCCAGCCAGCCAAGGTTGTAGAGTGCCGCCGCATACCCGGGTCTCAGCTCGACCGCCTCCAGAAACGCTTCTCGTGCTCTCTCCGGATCGGTTCCAAGTCTGGACACGCCCAGATTGTAGTGTGCGCGCGCGTTCCAGGGCGCTTTCGACACCGCATCTTCCCAAAGACGCACGTTGTCTCCCCAGATCCATGTCCGCTGCCTGAACAGCAACGCGCAGGTAGCCACCACGAACACCATGCAGGCGATCCAGGCCGCCTGTCGCAACCGACCGAAGCTGCCCCGCCCAAGCACCAGGACGGCGCCACCCCATGCGAGCAGAACCGATCCTGTGATCATGGGCAGGTACAGGCGGTGCTCAAACAGGAGGTCGGCGCTCGGCACGAACGACGACGTCGGGGCCAGCAGAACAAGAAACGAGCCTGCCAGGAAGCAGAGAGTAGGACTCACCCGTCGGAAGCGAATGAGGGCTGCAACGATCCCTGCCACCAGCGCGACACAGAGCATGGCGTAAAGCGACAGGAGGGGCGCTGCCCTGAAATCGTGGTCAACCGACAAATCCGTCGGCCAGACAAGCATGCGAAGATAAGTCGCAAAGACCTGCGCCTGCTCCAGGCAGTAGCGCAGCGATCCGCGTGTCAGCGGCAGGCCAACCGTTCGGTCGCCGGCGCTCCGCAGGCCGAAGAGCAGCCAAGAAAGTCCGAGGATCATTGCAGCGGCGAGCGGCACCCAGGCTTTCCACCGGGCGAAAAGCTGCGCGCGAAAGCAGCGCCAGTCATCCGCACGAGTCCAGACATAGAGAATCAGGATGCCCGGTAGAACGAGCGCCGATTCCTTGCTGGCTACCGCCAGAACGAAGGACAGGGCCGCCACCGCGCGGAGCATCCATGGCCATCGTGCGCGCATGCCAAGCAGCCAGGCATTCATCGACAGGAGCGAGAAGAATGCGGCCAGCAGCACAGAGCGCTGGTACACGTAATTGACCGCTTCGCTCTGGATCGGATGGACAGCGAAAAGTGCAGCCGCGGCCAGCGGGATTGGCAGCCAGGAAGGGGCAGAAGGGGCGTCCGCCGCCCCTCTCACGAGCAACGATGCGAAAGCGTAAACTCCGATAACGTTTGCCAGGTGAAGCAGCAGGTTTACCAGGTCGAACCCGGCGGGATTTGCCTTCCCCACCTGGTAGTTCCAATAGAAAGTCAGGTACGTCAGCTGGCGACTCTGCGCGGGCTGAATCAGAAACAGCAGACCTGCAGGCTCAGTCACCTGCGCGCTTTGCAGGAAGAGAGCATCGTCAAAGTGAAACGGGTTGCGCAGAGCACCCCATCCGGCCCACAGAGTCAGCACCGTGAGGAGGGCAATTTCAGAGAAGACGGCCAACCATCGTCTCGTCATCCGGGTGAAAACCTCCATCACGAATCAGCCGGACCTCTCGGGCCGGCAGCGGGCCGATCGCCGATTTGGGCCGCAGCTTCGACGACGCGGGCGCATCGGTCCCAAGGAAATGCGAGATCGGTTGACGTGGGTGCTGGTCCGGCCATAGCAGGGCTTGCGGCGTGCGCCACAGAATCCGGATGTCCTCCCAGAAGGACCAGTGCTCGATGTATTCGAGGTCGCAGCGAAGGCGTTCTTCCAGGGAGGTATCGCCTCGCCAACCGCGGATTTGCGCCCGGCCGGTTATTCCGCCTCGAACCTCGAGGCGTTTCCTGTACCCGGGGAGCGCTTCTTCCAGGGGCTCCTGGAATTCAGGTCTTTCCGGCCTCGGGCCGACCAGGCTCATGTCTCCCTTGAATACGTTCCACAGCTGGGGCAGCTCATCAATGCAGTATCTGCGCAGGAAACCTCCCAGCCGGGTGCAGCGGGGATCATCCCTCACAGCCCAGGTCGGGCCGTTCTCCAGCTCCGCATCGGCGCGCATGGTGCGCAGCTTGAACATCAGGAATCTTCGCCCTCCCAATCCCAGCCGGGGCTGAACGAAGAAAGCCCGCCCCGGGGTGGTGATTCGTATGCAAAGCCCGGCCAACAGGACCGGCAAGCCCAGTACGACAAGGCCCCCAAGGGACAGGACTACGTCTGTACACCGTTTCGCCATGCCCGCTATCCCCGCCAATGAAGCGTGCTGCCGGGCGGTCGCCGCGCGCGGCGACACCACCCCACCATCCGACAATGGACGCACATGCACCCCGGGTTGATTGTGGAACGAGCGCCACTGTTCTCCGATCGCCTCACCCATGGCGCTGCGGAAGTTCGCGCTCGAGAACCGCTCGGCGTTGGATCGCAGGCGTACTCGGTCGAACGAAATCTCCTCGAAACGCCGGACCGCCTCTGCCAGGCTGCCCGCATCCTGCCTGGGGAACAGAACGCCGGTTTCCCCATCGATGACCGACTCCAGGGAACCGCCGGCGGCGAAGGCAACGACAGGGCGCCCGCATGCCTGGGCTTCCGGTGATACCAGGCCAAAGTCCTCCCGGGCCGTCACTATCACCGCCCGGCACCGTCGGTAGAGGTTGCGCAGCTCTTCATCGCTCACGAAACCCTTGAACCGGATGTTGCCTGCCGCTCGCTTTCGAAGCTCGCTGAGGTCAGGCCCGGCGCCGGCGATCACGAGCGGAGAACCCAGACGGTTGAAAGCGTCCACGGCGATATCCACACGTTTGTACGGGACCAGCGCCGACACCACAAGGTATGGCCGGGGTCCGCTGCCGTTTTGAGGCGGGGAGAAGAACTCCGTGTCAACAGGCGGGTAAATGACGCTCGCTTCACGGCCGTAGTAACGGGAGATCCGCTGCTGTACGTGGCGAGAGTCGGCGATGAAATGATCGACCCGATCGGCGGTCGCACGATCCCACTTCCGCAGCCCGCGAGTCATCGCTCGAAGCACTGTGGCGCGGATCCTCAGTCGATCGGCATATTGGAAATAGTCCGGCTGCATGTCCCAGATGAAGCGCATCGGCGTGAGACAGTAACAGATGTGCAGGGCGCCGGGTGGCTTCCGGATCGCTTTCGCCGCGGCGTGGCTGACGCTTATGACCAGATCATAGCCCCGGAGGTCCAATCGGGACACCGCCCAGGGGAAAAGCGGAAGCAGGTACCGATAGTAGCGCGCCGCTCCGGGAACCCGGTTCAGCCGCGACGCGTGTATCGGCATGGCCTCGATGCGCCGGCTAACGGATCCCTTTCGATGAAACAGGGTGAAGATGGAGGCATCGGGGAACAACAGGCACAACTGTTCCAGGACGCGCTCGCCACCGCGCATGCCTGTCAGCCAGTCATGCACCAGTGCCACTCTCATTCAGGCTGCCCTCGAGGGCAGTTCAGCCTGAAACCAGGCCGATTGCAAGAGAAAAGAGACGGTTCGGATCCCGAGAACCTTGCCGTCTTTCGCAGTCGATCAGATCGTAGCCCCTTCGGCGCGCCGTTGTCAAATCTGTTGCCGGGGCCACCTGCGGAAGGTAGACTTGGGGAAGCCGACGTTAAGACCGACAACCGAGAGACATGAAACCGGATCCCGAACCAGGGCCACGGACCGTCCCTTCGTCGTTGCTTGTCATCGACCGGCTGCTGATCGCCCTCATGACGCTCGGCTTTTACGGGCTGCTCATGCAGCGCTACCCGATCATCTATGGGGGGGATCCGGTCGCACGACTGGTCAATTTTCCCCGGATCCTGGTTGGGCACCAGCTCCCATTGCTGCAGTTCCTGATTCACTGCACCATGCGATGGTTCTACGGGCCCGACGCGATTTTCTGGCTCATGGCGCTGATCTCCGCCGCTGCCTGCGCCGGGATGCATGCTCTCACTTGGGAGATCACGCACGACCGTCGCGCCGCATGGGCAGCCGCCATTCTGTATGCCGCGCACCCTTTCGTCCTTTACTACTCCCGCGTGCCCTATCAGGAACCGCTGCTCGTCGCATTCCTGGCGTGGGGATTCTGCTGCCTGTTCCGGCCGCCCTCATCGGCCAACTCTCTCCTGTCGAGCATCTTCTTCGGCCTGGCATGCTTGTCCCGCTACGAGGGATGGATCGCGGCTTTTGCGGCCGCTCTGTTCCACATCTGGCAGGCTCGAGAGCGGAGCCGCAATATATCGTTCGGTTCGACCATTCGGTCACTTGTGCTCTTCGGCTGGGCGCCGGCGCTTTGGATCGCCTGGAACGGGGACCTGAGTCCCGCGGGATCATATGTCCTCGACACCGGACTTCAGTGGGGCCGGTTCTATCGGCCCTATTTCGTGATGAAGTCGGCCCTCTGGTGGACAGAGTCTGCGGTTGTGCTGATGGCGCTGGCAGGATTTGTCTACTCGTGGCTCGACCCTCGGATCCGGCAGCAGCGAAGAACTCACGCGCTCCTTGGACTTCTCGTCATGCTTCTGGCGGCGCTGGTGTTCTCCGGCCACGCCATCCAACCCGATCCGGTGCGCCTGGTCACAGAGCGAGAGGCCTTCATCCCGATCAGCCTCCTGGTCATCTATGCCGGCATCGGAGCCGGCTGGTTATGGCTCGAATGCCGTAGCCGGCTCGAAAGCATTTTCCTGCTGCGCTCCGGTGTCCCGCTGCTGGTGCTCGCTGTGGCTGCCGGGTACAGTATCAACCGGGGCATTCATCGAGTGGCCGGGAGCAACGATGATGCGGAGCTGAAGACACCTTACCAAGTGGCGGAATTTCTGGCTCGTAAGCACGCGGGCAGCCTGGTCCTGGCCGCGCCGCTGCCGCCCGCCGAAGTGGAGAGCTATCTGAACAGCGTCGAGAGGTGGAACGGCGCCAGGGGCAGAGTGAACGCGCTCAAGCAGCTGCGGGAAGTCGAAACCACACCGCTGGACTATCAACGGGTGCTCACGTTTTCGTGGATGGGCAGGGACAAGGTATTCTCCGGGGATCGACTCAGGGATATGCCACGCGACGCAATCGAAGCGTTTCTGCGCGAGAAGCAGATCGAGTACGTCGTCGTCTTCTCGGATTTCAAGCCGGCGGCGGAACATGAGAAGATCCTCCTGGATCTTCATGCCGGACCGCGATCGCCGGAGGTCGAAATACGCAACGCAGGCAAGGCGGCAAGAATATATGCAGTTCGATTTTGACGGATCGGGTGCTCTCGCAACATGAAGCCAGCGCTTGTTCCAACGCGGGATCCACTGGGATTCACGATGCCTGCCGGGTTTGGAGGCACCTTTTGGCCTCTCGGAGTTGTATTGGAGATCGAAACGAACAGCCGGGCAATCCTGGATGCGTGCCGGGCCAGCTTCGGCCCCTATCGCGAGCCCTCCTCCGGAACACGAGCATCGCTGTTCACGATAAGGCTGCTGGTGGATGAATCCTTCGCGGCAACACCTCCATGGTCTGACATGGTTTTCCGCCGCCAGGCGGATATGTTCTATGTTTCCGCCGGGAGTCAGAACGTCGCGGTGGCTGACCTGCGGCGGCGTCAGGCCTTCGGATTCATCTCGCCGGCAATGGCCGCGGATCGTGAATTCCTGCGACGTAATTTCATTGAGTGCCTGGCCCTCACCATGATGACGCTTGGAAGGGGGGCCACGCACACATATGTCCACGCATCGGCGGTCGCTAAAGGCAACCAGGGACTGATACTCGCGGGCCCGCGCGAGTCCGGCAAGAGCACTCTTGCCTACGCCTGTGCACGACGCGGCTTCAAGATTGTGGCGGATGACGTCGTCTACCTGAGATCAGGGCGAAACATGATCGCGTGGGGAAGGCCGTGGAGGTTGCGTTTGCTGCCAGACTGCGGCCGTTTATTCCCCGAGTTGCACGAAAAGGCGGAGAACACCAGGATCGCAGGCAATGAGGTGGTCGAGATCGACGTGCAGGAGCTTCTGCCAGGCACGGCGCAAGCCAGCTGCGTGCCAAAGGCTCTGTTCATCCTTGAACGATCATCGGATCGTACAACGTTCGAGCAGCTGGGAGCAGACGAAGCGCTTCGGTTTCTGGCGCGGGAAATGGTTCATGACTCGCCTGAAGTCATTGAAAGGCATCGCCGCGCCTGGACCACGCTGGCGAACAGGGGATCCTTTGCTCTGCACTGGGAAGGGGCGCCTGAAGCAGCGGTCGACCTCCTCGAGTCATTCCTTGATTACTGACATACCGGTTGGCGACCCTCACTATGATTGACCTCGGCTCCCGGGTGAGCCTGGCCCTGGTCCAAAGCCTCGGCACAGCCGCCCCCCCGGAACTCAGCTTTGACTCGCCCGGATGGGAAGCGCTGTGGGTCAGCGCACGCGATCATTGCCTGGTCCCTTACCTTCACAAATGCTGGCTCGAATCAGGGAGGCTGGCTGAACTGCCTCCTGACATCGCCGGGCGATTCGCGGCCGCGCGGCAGAATAACGCGGAACGCAACCGGCGGCTGATCCTCCTGCTCAACGAGATCATTTCGGTGCTGCAGGAGCGCGGAATCGCCACGCTGGTCTCGAAGGGGCTCCCGCTGGCTCAGGCGTACTATGGTGACCTTGGGCTGCGAGTCCTGTATGACCTGGACCTGCTCGTAAGACCGGAGGATGCCGGGCGGGCTTTTGACGCCCTGCACCACATCGGTTACGAGCCCTTCTTCTCAAAGCGAGGCAATCAACCGGGACTCCCATTCTGGCGACCCAGGGAGTATGCGTGGGATCCCGAAGGGGTGTCCGACCCTGACCGCCCGATTATGGTTGAACTGCATACAAGACCGTGGGAGCCACACTGGCATGGTTTCAGGTTGGAATGCGGGCTGGATCTCTGGCGAGGCAAACGCGTCGCGGAGATCGGCGGGATAACGCTCAACGTTCCGCAGGAGGAGCAACTCCTGGTTCACCTTGCGGTCCACTTTGCCTGCAATGTGTTGGAGTGCAGCGCGCGCCTCATGCATCTCCTGGACATTATGCTGCTCCTGCGGCAGCGCGGCTCAGAGCTGGCCTGGGATACAATCGTCGGATCCATTCAAAGAGACCGCCTTGAGCCTTTCTGTTTCGTCACGTTCGATCTGGCCGCGCGGGTAGGCGGATGCAGGATACCAGGGAGAGTCCGGGATGTCCTGAGAGATGCCACACCTTCGACGGTCGTTAGATGGTTGGAGCTGAGCGGCGCCCACGACGTCTGCTCGATGAGCCTGCGAAATCGTGACCGTTCCTTGATCTACTTCCTCCATTGGAACATGGCGAAGAACTGGATTGAGAAAGCTGGAGTGCTGCTGGATTCCGTGCGCCGCCCGTTGCACGAGGGTGCCGGCCTGGGCCGTTTGAGGTCGCTGGGTGTGCGAATGAGCGGGCGTCTGCACCACCTTGCGCATGCCTCGCGCACCCGTTGACAACCGGCGGGCTCCAACCATTCCCGGCGTTCTCACCCCCGGGCCTCTTCTCTTCGACCCCCTTCGGCGTCGTCCGCACCCATCACCGCCTTGATCTGTGAGATCCCGCCCCCGACAGCACTTGCTCAGCCCATCGCTTGAGCAAGAGCCTCCGGAAACCCACCCCGAAGCGGGTGGAACAGATCAGCCCGGGGTGCAAACCCCGGGAAAAGTGCGCCGAAAAATGAATAGAACCCTGAAAGGGTTCAACACCGGCCGAAACATTAAGCTGCAAGGAGGTAATATGGCTCAATCCCTTGCCAAGATTCTGGTTCATATCGTCTTCTCAACCAAAGATCGATTTGCGTTTCTGGTAAATACCGACCTTCGTCGCCGGATGCATGCCTATCTCGCGGAGGTTTTCAATGCGTACCAATCCCCGGCGATTGAGGTTGGGGGATGGCACGATCACGTCCATATCCTGTGCTCCCTCAGCCGCAATCACGCGATTGCCAGGATCATCGCCGACGCAAAGAAGAATTCCTCAGTGTGGGCGAAAACCTGCCGCGGGTTGCTCGGAAAGTTTCAGTGGCAGGCCGGATACGGCGCGTTTTCTGTGAGTCCGTCACAGGTAGAGGAAGTCAGGCAATACATCCGCGGCCAAGAGGAGCACCACCGAGTCCGGACATTTCAGGAGGAGTATCTCGAGCTCCTGAAGCGACATCAGGTGCCTTACGACGAGAGATACTTGTGGACGTAGGTGGGACCGCTGTTGAACCCTTTCAGGGTTCACACGGTTGCGTGTCGATGGTTCCCGGGGTTCGCACCCCGGGCTGTTCTATTCGACCCCCTTCGGGGTCGATTCCGGGATGGCGCCTCCAGGAGCTGAGTACGACCATGCAATACAGCCTGTCTGCTGGCGGGGCGTTAAGATCTCGCAGATGGCGGCTGTGGTCGCCGGCGCTGTTCAACCCCCAAGACCGGCCCGGCTGCAAATCCCAACGGTTCCCGGGGTTCGCACCCCGGGCTGTTCTATTCGACCCCCTTCGGGGTCGATTCCGGGATGGCGCCTCCAGGAGCTGAGTACGGCCATGCAATACAGCCTGTCTGCTGGCGGGGCGTTAAGATCTCGCAGATGGCGGCTGTGGTCGCCGGCGCTGTTCAACCCCCAAGACCGGCCCGGCTGCAAATCCCAACGGTTCCCGGGGTTCGCACCCCGGGCTGTTCTATTCGACCCCCTTCGGGGTCGATTCCGGGATGGCGCCTCCAGGAGCTGAGTACGACCGTGCCATAAAACCCATCTACTGGCCGGAGGCGGCAAGATCTCACAGATAGCGGTCTTGATCTCCGACGTCGTTCGGCTTGTTCCGGGTCAATTGACCCGACCACAGACAATTTCATCGTCGCCTCTTGAAACCTGTGCGGCGTTGGGTTCATCCTAACAAATATCAGTATCGGGTGTGCAGGTGTGGGTGAAGAACCTCAAAATGGGCGGAGCTTTTTCTCCGCGTTTGCCTAAGTGCTCGAAAGGAGGACTGGGATGCAGATAGTGAACGGCAGAGCCAAGGATGTTGCATTTCTGGCGATCGGCAGTTTGATAGGCGCAGGGGCTGCCCTCCTTTTCGCTCCTCAATCCGGGGTGAAGACCAGGCGCGACCTTCTGCACCTTGGGAAGGTCGCCAGAAACAGGTCAGAGCGGCTCTTTCTCGATCTCGGCCACAGAACGACCAAGATGGTGGAAAGTCTCTCTGAACGGTAGTGCGGCCTCGCGAGCAGGTCGTCAGCTAGCCGGTGAGCCGACCAAAACTCGCCTGCCAGCTGCAGCGGGGTGCCGGGGAGCCGCACGCGCGGCTCCTCGTCACTGCAGGTAGAGCGAGCAGACACAGCGTCTGCAGATCGGGTCCTGAGAGACGTCAAGTGTCCGGCGAAACTCCGCGGCCTCCCGGCCGTTGATCACCTCTGCCAGGGTCTGACGTCCTGCATTTCCGACGGCCTTGTGGAAGAAACAGGGTCGAACGGCTCCGTCCGACTCGACCACGGCGGACACCCAGGGCGCGTTGCAGCGAGGAGCGACCGGCTCAGCCAGGCCCAGCTGCGCCTGGAAGTGCAAACCGATGCGGCGCAGTTTTTCCGGGGTCTCCAGAACGAATCCGGCGTAGCCCGGCAGTATTCCGATCAGACGTTCGATCTCTTCTTGCAGTTCGCGTGCTTCCCTTTCATCCGGCGACACCTCTGACCGGCGCGCGGCGGACCATCCCGCGGGACGATTGAAGGCGGTGGAGGTGACGTCGGCAGCAAGAAACGATATGGACTGCAGCCCCAACTCGACGGCTGTCTTCGTTGTCTCACGCAGGAGAGAATGGTTCAGGCGCTGAACTGTGCACCGCGCGCCTACCGGATAGCCCGGCTTTTCGGCGTGCAGCGCTCTGATCCCGGCAGCCAGACGTTGAAATGCCCCGGCCACACGGCGGATACGATCGTGAACCTGCGGCGGCCCATCCAGTGAAACGATCACGGCATCGGTTCGCCAGGCAAGCGAATGCGCGTTTTCTTCGAGGAGCAGCCCGGCTGTCAGGACCGTTGTAGTGACGCCTCGCTTCCTTACGTGGTCGCTGAGACCGCAGAGGTCGGCGTGCAGGAGGGGTTCGCCGCCGGAGAAGACGATCTGCCTCACTCCGAGTGTCTCGATGTCGCTTGTCTGTCTCTCCAGATCTTCGATTCCGAGTATCTGCGTGCCGTGGGCCCTCCAGATGTCGCACATGACGCAGCGGCAATTGCAGCGATTGTAAGGATTGAGGATCAGAACAGGGAGAGACCGGAGAAGACTCGCGTCGTTCATAAGGCCCTCAGCATGGCCTTTACGGTCGGGCCCAGATACTGCCACGCGCCTTCTACCTCGCGCCGGAGCCTCGGGACATCGGCGGCAACGAAGACGTGCCGCGGCTTTCCTTCCGGCGTCACGAGGCCATGCAAAGAGCGGCGGACGCGGCCGGGCAGCCGGTCCATCATGTCGGCCGAACAGAGCTTCACTTCGCCGCCGACCATCACCATCTGGATGTCGCCAGGGCGAAGCCCGAGGAGGGTGGCCGCGGGGGTCCGACCGGGGTCGCGCACCGCCAGGACATCTGCAATCGCGCCTTGTGACAGATCGCCTTCGCCCATCCGAAGCCGCATGATTTCCGCCGCATCGCGGGTGACCATTCGATAGAGACGCGAAATCGGCAGCCGAAATGCCATCCGGGCCAGCCTGAGTTCGTCGAGAAGGCAGCCGTGCCGGCTCAACGCCGAATCGGTCCCGAGGGCAACGCGGATGCCGCTCGTAAACACCGCGGCCTTGAGAGTTCGTCCCAATATGAAGGCATTGGAACTCGGGCACCAGACCACGGCGGCAGCCCTTTGCCGCGCCAGCTCCAGTTCCCGCCGTCCGAGGGCAACTCCGTGCACGAGGACCGTGCGGCTGCCGAGCACTCCCATGGCATCAAGCCGGTAGATTTCCTCCCTGCCGCGCCGGTCAACGGCCTCTCCCAGATGGAGAATGAAGGGCCCGGAGGCGCGAGTTCGTTCATGGCGATGCAACAGATCAGGGCTGAACTCGAGCGAATGCGCCCAGCCATACGCACGTGGGATATGGACGGGAAAGCGCCGGGGGAAATGCCTGGCGTAGTACGGATTGTGGTGACAGACAGTCGTCACCCCGCTGACAAGGTTACTGACAGCGCCCCAGGCCAGACGCACCGGGAGTGGAACCTGCAGGAGATCCCTTACCGGCGATCGATCGGGATGATATATGTCCCGCGCCCAGTCCCCGGCACTCAGATAGCATCCGTTACCCAGGCGGGGGAAGATACTGAATTCGAGATGGTCGTGGGCGTTTATGAGCCCCGGCAAAATGAGACAGCCGCGCAGGTCCAGCGACGCGGCACCTGGCCGGCGTGCCTTGCGGGCGATCAGGGAGGCGATCTTTCCTCCCTCGACCTCGAGATCAAGGGCCGTCGTCCTCAGGGGACCGAGCGCCACGCGAGCTCCCGATAGCATCCACGAATTCATAATTCCGCGCCCTTGCGAGCCCCGCTTTCCCATCGATCTTCAGTTGCGTTCCCATTCAATGATGAGTACAGCCGGGACCGCAGAGAGATGTTCCAGGAGATGCTCCTTCCCCGCGTGCTGCAGGATGTGCCGTTCCGGCTCACCCAGGCGGGGCTCCAACACCCGGCTCAACCTCATGCCGGCCTTTCGACCGGCGGCGATCAGTTGAGCGGGGGTGTGGCGATAACACTTAATCTCGAAGGACTCTGATCCATTACGGAATGAGCGCCGCCAGCCCGCCTGATGCGCGTCCGGATGAAAATCACTGACCAGGACGGAGCCTCCGTGCCGGGTGACACGGCACAGTTCCGCCAGGATCTGATCCGGCGACTCTGCATATCCAAGGCAAAAGGAACACATCACCAGATCGGCCGCCTGATCCCGCAGTGGAAGACCCCCGGCATCAGCCTGAACCAGATGATCGGCAAGCTGGGGTTTCCCCGCGGCTACGAGCAGCATCTCATGACAGAGGTCCAGCCCGATGGTTCTGGCGCCCCGTAATGCGGCATCGGCCATCCAGCGTCCCGTGCCACAAGCCACATCAAGGAAGACCCTCCCTGCGACGTTCTCCAGTTTGTGGGAAAGCATCCTGAATTCCAGCGCGAGCAGCGGGTTCGGCTCCAGATCGTAGGTCTGTGACCAGAGACGGTATCCCTCAGCGACGGAGAGCCGGACAGGAGTGCTCTCGATCTGGAGAGGAGGTTTGGGCACCACGCTCACAGACTCTCCAATTTCGGTCTCTTCAAATGAACGATCTTCTGGGCCCACTTGAGCTCCAGAGGAATGGCATAGAATCCAAGCCGGTAACGCCATCCGCTGAGCGCCTGCAGGAGGCCGCGGCCCCAGCCAGGCATCCGGACATCCTGGATCGTCGGCCAGCGCGAGCTGAGCACCCGCTCGAAGTTGTCGATCCGCCGCTTGGTCCGGCGCTGTAACCACGGGAGGCGTGGGTCCTGCCGGATGGTGAAGTTGTACCAGCGCGGGCTGGCCCACTCCTCCGGAGTCGCAGGAAACTGGATCTTCCCATCGACATCGCCGTACATCCTCTCGCGCTGGGGCGTAGGAACGTAGTGCTGAACTATTATCTCGGCGTCTTGATTGACTGATTTGAGCCTCCGGATAAAAGCGATGGTCTCGCGCGTGTCCCGCTCCGGATCATGCGGGTTCCCCACCAGAAATGAAAACTCCGGAACGATCCCGATGTGGCGGATCCGCTCTGCAAGCGCAAGGGTCTGGCGGGACTCAACCCGTTTGTCCATCTGCGCAAGCACCCAATCCGATCCGGACTCGGCACCGAAGTAGATCATCGTTGCGCCGGCGCTCTTCAAAGCGTGCAGCGTCTTATCGGAGTAGCTCAGCACCGCATCGATGCGGGCCTCGCACCACCAGCGCATCCCGAGCGGGGCAATGCGTTCGGCAAGATCCCGTGCGCGGTCTTCCTGCAGAAAAAAGTTGTTGTCGAAGAACTGGATGGCATTGACCCCGTACCGCTCCTTGAGATGCCCCAGGATCGCGGCTGTGCGCGCCGGGGGCTCCGCTCTCTGGCGGCTGCCGTAGGCCGAGGCGACGCCGCAGAAATTGCAGCGGAAGGCGCAACCGATGCTGGCCTGATGCGCGGCCGTGCGCGAGCCGAGGAAGGTCGGAAGAATGTACTTCGAGGCATCCAGACGGTGGTACGGGTACCAGGGAAACTCGTCCGGGCCGCGCAGCGCACGATCCGGATTGTGCATGTGCCTGCCGGCACCGTCCTTGTACGAGAGGCCGCGGATGGCGGATAACTCCCTGTCACCCCGCAGGGCAGCGATGAGGTCCGTGAAGGTCTCCTCTCCCTGGCCCCTGACAACGAAATCCACATAGCCGGCGTTCAGTGCGGTGTCCGGATAAAGCGAGGGAAAGTAGCCACCCCAGACGATCGGCACTGAGGGCCATTTCTCACGAAAAGACCGGCACAGCGGTATGGCCGCAACCATCTGCGGGCCGGGCATTACCGAAACGGCGAGGATGTCCGCGGGCGACCGGCGATGCAGCCTTTCCAGCGTCCCTCCGGCGTCGGCATCCACGTTTCCATCGATGATCGCGTACTCCTCTTTGCCGTCAATTACCGCCGCAAGGGCAAGTACGGAGAGCGGGAAGCGCCTGCTGCGCGGGCTGGCGGCACGGGGATGAAGGAGGATGATCATCGGGACACACTCCCCACCAGAATGCAGAACCGGGACGGAGGGCGCCGCCTTCGCAGAAAGGCCTTCCATGGACGAGCATGCCATTTCAGGCCGTACCAGGGATGGTAGACCGTCCAGCCGAGCTTCAGTCTCCCGGCCAGTTCTTCGAGCTGGGCATCATAGAGGTATTCCAGGCTCGGAATGCTGTCGGAACGAAACCCGTATTGTGCCTGAAATTGGCGGTGGCGCTCCTCGCGCATTCTTTCTCCGTGCTCCCTGCGCCTGTAAACCGGAGAGTCGAGGATGACAATTCTGCCTGCAGGTCTCAGGCACCTCATCGCCTCCGCAAGCGTCTTCAGGTAATCGGTTGAATAGTGAAGAGAGGAGTTGAAAACCGCCAGGTCGAATTGCGCATCGGCAAAAGGAAGGCCCTCAAATTCAGCCTCAACCAGGGGAAAGGGCGTGGTCAGCCCGGTCCAGTAATGGCGCGCCGCGGCCAGGCCGTCCCGCGAATCCACGCATATGTCCACCGCCACAGGGCGGTGGCCTCGTCTCACGAGCCGGTAGGAAAGCCACCCGGTCCCGGCCCCAAGATCCAGGACGTCCAGGCTGCGACCTGACTCGAATCCGGGCAGAACGCGCCTCTCGAAGAACCGGTAACTCTTTCCGCGAATGCTCCACTGGTCCGAATGCCTGCCGGTCAGATCCCGGAACGGGAGCGCGAGGTAGTATGCCGGATCCTCAGAACCACGGCCCTCGGCATCCCGGATGGCCGAGTATTCCACGAGGAAGCGGGCGTACGTTTCCCGTCGACGGTCCGGGAGGGCTTTCAGTATCCCGTCCTCGAACGCAAGGCGAAAGCCGCAGGACGCGCACGCTGATCCTGCCACGCCAGGGCCGCCACAGGACGGGCACCTCAGCCGCACTCCACCGGCGAAGAGCGAATCCCCGAACATAAGTCACTTCCTGACGAAGACGGCCAATCGATGGTCTCCGGTTCCGCGCACGAGCGGCCAGCCCCCGATGCGCTGGTCGAGAGACGCAAGGGTGAGCAGCGTGCGCGGCCTGGTTCTCGCCCACGATTCCAGGTACGAAGGCGGGACCAGGATGCCTACACTGCCATATGACACCAGGTCAAAATCCCTGCTGAAAGCTGCGGCAAGTTCGGCGACCGAGGGGTAATAGACCCTGAAGGCCGGGCCGAAGCCTATGACGGTTTCAGCTCCGGATCGCCCTGCCCGCAAACGACGGAACGCTTTGCCGGGCTGTGCGTGCAAAAGGTGGTAGGCCGTTTCCAACAGGCAGAATCTGCCCAGATAACAGAGGACGAGCCTGCCGCCCGATCGCAGCAGTGCGGCTATGTTCCCTGCCACCGAACTGAGATCCGCCAGGCAGTTGATGGCGCCGAAGTCGGAGAAAGCACCGTCGAACAATCCGATCCGCGGAATGTCGGCGACATTCTCCAGCGCACAGACTTCGCACGTCACACGATCGGCAAGTCCCTGCTGTTCAATGCGCTGCTTTGCCGCGCTTACCATGCGGGGAGACACGTCAATTGCGTGCACCCAGGCCCCGATGCCCGCGAGGAAAGCCGCGTCGACGCCGGTTCCGCAGCCCAGTTCGAGGATGCGTTCACCCTCCCGAAAGACCGACTGGAGATGCCTCCACACGTGACGTCTCTGGAGCCGACCGGCAGTCGACTCGGTCCAGGCTGAGTCATAGTCAGGCGCGATGGCGTCAAACGCGCCCGCAACCGCCGTCGTTTGACTCGACGACCTGCCGGAGATTTGAGTCACGATTCCACCTGTGAGGCGGCTGCATAGAGCCCGCGCCTCGCTTCTTCGATCCGGTCGTTCAAGTCTCTCTGGGTCTCTGACTCGACAGGCACGCTATCCCGTATCTTGCGGAGAGCGACTTCGCTCTTGAGCAGGCAATCCGCGAATCTGTAAAACTCTCGCGATGGCCGACCGCGGATCGTCAGATCGCGGTCGGTGCTGCAGGACCAATCCGAGGGCCGCAGCAGCCGCGCCGCAACGTCATCGTAGTAAGCGGTTCCCTTGATCGGGTACGCAACCGTCGTCAGGAGCGTGTCGGGAAGAGCCGCTTTCGCATGCTCGATCGTTGCCTCGATATCAGCGATCTCTTCGCCGGGGTAACCCCAGATGATGAACATGCCGGTCTCAATTCCCCGCTCCCGGCAGAGCCGGATCGACTCCCGTACCTGCTCCAGTTTGACGCCTCTCTCCATCGCATCGAGGATCCGTTGCGATCCGCTTTCCGAGCCGACCCAGACGCGCATGCAGCCAAGGCCCGCCAATGCATCCGCCATGCGGGCATCGAGCCGGTCGGCGCGCGTGGTGCATTCGAAGGGGATACGGATTCCCCGCCGCTTCATCTCACCGGCATAGGCCAGTATCCAGCCAGGATGGATTGTAAACACGTCGTCCGCCATCCACAGCATATCCGGCTGATAGCGGTGGATCACCCACTCGACCTCGTCCGCCACACCCTGCGCGGAACGCCTCCGGCACGTCCGGCCGAAGGTCGAATGGCTGCACCAGCGGCAGTGGTAGGGGCAGCCCCGCGCCGTGATGATCGAGAGCGAGGCTGCGCCGTGGTGATCGCGCCAGGCCCTCAGGTAACACTCCATGGCGATGCGCTCACGATCCGGCCACGGCTCGGCATCCAGATCGGGGATCAGGGAACGTGCAGGTGTTGGAACCGGCAACCCGTCTTCGCCGGGGAGAATCAGGCCGTTGATCCGGTAAAGCAGGGCCATCCCGTCCGCCCGGACGGCTGCAAGGACTTCTTCCAGGGTTATCTCCCCTTCCCCCACAACGATCGCGTTCGCTCCTGCTGCCAGGTATTCCGCGGGGTAAGCTGCCGGTTCCGGGCCTCCCAGAACCACGGTCCACTCCGCAGATCGGGCAATCCTGATGATCTCGAGCGCGTTCTTTCGCGTCGTAAGGTTCACGTAGATGCCAAGGACTGATGGCGGCTCGCTTCGGAGGATGGCGAAAAGCTCCTCTCTCGAGCCGAAAGTCGTGTCGTAGATCTCCACGGCGAATCCCTTGTTCCTGAGGTGGGACGACAGGTAGAGGATTCCGAGAGGAGCGTACGGTTTCATCACGACAGACTCCTTCGGGTCGTCGGCGAGGAAGAATCCGTGAGTCAGGAGCAGGTCCATTGAATTCAGCCGATGACATGTGAGCCGGCTTCCGCCAGCGCTTCCACCCTGGACCAGAGGTCACGCAGGTACCGATGAGACGGGGCGCGATCTATCCCGTTGCGCAGTTCAAGCTCCAGGTGAAGCGCATCATGCAGGGCGGCATAGAACTCCGTCGTGTAGGTGCCACGAAACATCATGGCCATGTCTTCACTGTCCAGCCAGTTCTGTTTCGCCCCCAGCTCCGCCGCAACCCTGGCGTAAAACTTCGTGCCGGGCAGCGGATACGCTACCGAAACGCCGATGTCATCCGGTGCGGTTTCACGGACCAGGCGGATCGTGCTCCGGATGTCCTGCCAGGTTTCGCCCGGATACCCGAACTGCAGGAAGAAGCCGGCCCGGATTCCGTGGCGCTTCAGGTTTTCCCGGGCCTCGTATATCTCATCCACCCGGAGGTCCTTGTCCATGGCATCCAGTATCCGCTGAGAGCCGGACTCCGCTCCCATCCACACCTCCGCGCATCCTGCGCGCTTCAGCGCGGCCACCGTCCCCGGAGTCATCAGATCGCAGCGGGACTGCGCCTTGAAGGGGAGTTCTGCGTGGAGCCCTGCCACGGCCTCGGAGAACTGCTCTGTCCAGGAACCTGAGAGGGAAAAGATGTCGTCGGCAAACCACAAGTGGTCCGGGGCAAATGCGGTCTTCAGATGAAGCATCTCCTCCGCCACCCGCCGGGGCGGATAGAAACGGTACGTCTGCCCGTGAATCGGTTTCGAACACCAGTTGCACCTGTATGGACAGCCGCGGCTCGTCACGAGATTCAGCGAGAAGACACCGTGAGCTTTGCGCCAGACTTCCCTGTAGGCGGACACGTCAACCAAATCCCAGGCCGCCATCGGAAGTGAGGCCAGATCCTGGGGCGGCTCGACAGGCGGATTGCAGCGCACGGCGCGAGTAACCTGATCTCTGCAGGCAATGCCCGCGACCGACGAGGCGGGGCCACCAACACCGCGCACAAGGCACTGCACCACGTGGAGTAGCGTTCTCTCGACCTCCCCGATAATGACGAAATCCAGCCCCCGCGCCAGGTAGTCGGCGGGATGATCCGAGGCGTCGGGGCTGTTCATGATGACAGGAATACCCTGTGCCCTTGCCATTTCCGCCATGGACAGGGCAAGCTCGCGATTCCGCTCGAGACACATCTTGGCAAGGAAGTTGAAATTGTCGTCGCAGATCGCCACCAGGCGGGGGCGGTGCGTGGCCAGCGACGCGCGAAATCCCTCCTGCGGGGGAGTCAGTGTGGGATCGAAGAGCGCGACATCAAAACCCTCCTGACGGAGGAGCGCGGCTGCCATCATGGTCTGGAGTGGCGGGTAGGGCCGCATCTTTCGCACCTGCTTTCGGTCATGGTAGAGGTGGTTGCAGTGCGTAAGAAGGATTTCGGCCATACTAGCAGTTCTCCGCCGGACGGCTCTCCAGGGGTTGCCCGGTAAGAAGCGAGCGCCTGGACACCACGCGGCTCCCGGCCTTCGCCAGCCAAAGCTCGACCGGCCACCCGAAGCGGCCGTGCTTCAGGCGCCAGCAGATCGGCTTCAGCAATCCCTGCAGGGCTGAACGGGTGAATCGGGACAAGGAGCGGCTGCGGCATGCGCGAGCGATCTTGTCGTGCAGCATGAAGAAAGACACGCCGCGCCTGACGTCGCGATAGGCCGAACCCGCCAACCAGGGCAATTTGATCGTACCGAGAGAAATCGCACTCCAGTCCTTCAGGCTGGTCGGCTCCGTCAATCCCCGACGCTTCAACTCCGGCCAGATGGGGAGCCCGGGATAGGGCGTGAAAATGTTGGGAGAGAAGGTCACGTTCTCATATCGATGCGCAATCGTCCCCATGATCTCGAAGGTCAGGTCTCGATCCGCTTCTGTCTCGCCGGGAAACCCGTAAATCAGGTTGAAGGTAGCCCGGATGCCGGCTTGCATACACTTGCGGGCGGCTTCGAAGACGTCAGGAACCCGCTGGTGATGTTTGTTCATCCGCGCCAGCACCGCCGAGGAAGCCGACTCGACGCCAAACCCGATGTGTGCGACACCACTCCGGCCAAGAAGGCGCACCTGCTCGTCGCTCAGCCTGCAGAGAAGGTCTGTGGACGCCTGAAACGTCCACTTGAAATCGGCATTTGACTCGAGGAAGCCACGAGCGATTTCCATGGCGCGCCTGGTATCCACGAGGAAGTTGGAATCCAGCAATGCCACCTCGTTCAAGCCATGCCTCGACGCGAGGCTCGCGACTTCCGGTACCACGCGCCGAGGGCTGAGCGCATTGAATCGCCGGCTATAGTAGACGGTATCAGTGCAGTAGCTGCAGGCGTAGGGACACCCGACACTGCTCGCGTAAGGAAGCTTCCTTCCCCCGCCTGCCTGTTCATAAGCGTCAAAATCAACCAGGTCGTAGGCCGGAGTGGGAAGGTCGTTCAGCTGCACTATCGGCCGGTCGGCATTGCGGCGGATATTGTCGCCGGTCCTGTATGAGCACCCTTCCAGGGCCTCGAAGCTGCGCCCGCTCTCGATCCGCCGAACGACTTCGAGAAACGTGAGCTCCCCCTGGTTCCGTACCACGACGTCCGCGTAGCTCTCGCGCAGAATCTGCTCGGGCAGCAGGCTCGGATGCCATCCGCCGAAGACAACCGGCAATCCGGGGTGTGCTTGCTTTACACGGACTGCCGCCTTGATAGCGCCCAGAATCATCGGCCCTGTGAGGAGCGAAATGCCTAAACAAAATGCATCGGCAGTTGCGCTTTCGAGCGCAGGCAGGTAGTCCGGCACCACCGCTGCGTCGATGATGCTCGTTTCATACCCATTCCGCCTCAGCGGTGAAGCCAGAGACAACAGTCCGGCAGGCGGACCCATGGGCGGGCCCGAGTACGGGGGCAGGAAGAGCACAACCTTCTTCATGCTGTTCACTCGAACTGCTGCCAGGCATCCGAATCGGGGGAGCCGCCTCCAGAGGAGATGCGCCAGCCTAGCCCGCGGAATGCCCCGGAATCGTTGCTGCACATGCGCGCGCTCGTCGGCCTGGCACGGCTTCTGCCGTGAGCTGCGCGGCGTCAACAGAAGGCTTCGGAGGCTCGAAGATGCGCCCGGCAGCGTTCTTCAGCCAGATTTCGATCGGGAGGCCGTAGAAATCGTGATCGAGGCGCCATCGCGCGGGAATGCTGATGGCATTGTGCACCATCCTCGTCACACGGTGTCTTCGGTCAGCGGCAATCGGTACCCGGTTGAAGGCGACCCGAAGGTACTCCCTCATAGTCTGGACCCTGCGATGCTGATGCCCGCTCAGCCAGGGCAGGATGGTGTAGCGCGGGAAGAAATCGGCCCACCCTTCCATTTCTTCCGGGATCCGGAGGCCCAGTTCGTCCGCGTGCCGCATGATCGGCGACCCGGGATAGGGAGTGAAGATATTGGTCCAGAATTCCGCCCCGGGGTAGCGCCTGCAGACATCCATTATGAGCCTGACCGTCTCGCGCCGTTCCGGCTCACCTTCTCCGGGAAAGGCGAATATGACGTTGAACGAAGGCCGAATTCCCGCCTGCGAGCATTTTTCTGCCGACCTGTAGATCGTGTCGGGCGTCTGGAAATGCTTCCGCATCAGTCTCAGGACCCTGGCGGACCCGGATTCGGCTCCATGACAGATTTGCCTGAGGCCGGAACGACGCAGAATCCTCAAGTCACCCACGCTCAGTCGATTCACAAGGTTGGTTGTAGCCTGGATGCTCCATTCAAAAGGAGCCCCGCGGCGAACAAGCCCTTCTGCGATCGCCAGGGCACGTTCCCGGTCCACGAGGAAGTTGTCATCGACGACCCAGATCAGCCGAAGGCGATACCGGAGTGCAAGGTTGACCGTCTCATCGATCACCTGGTCCGCCTCCAAGGCGTTCCAGTGCCGGCCGTACACTCCTTCGTTGGTGCAGTAGGCACAGCTGTAGGGACATGCGAGGCTGGAGATGTACATGGCCCAGCGACGCCCGCACACTCGCTCGTAAGCGTCGAAGTCGGCCAGCTGATAGGCCTTGGGAGGCAATTCGGATATCGGCCTCAGAGCTCTCGCAGGATTGAAAATCAGCTCCCCGCACTCCTTGTAACCGACCCCCTCGATGCCTGCAGGAGCGGCGCCGTCCTCGAGATGCCGGACGACCTCCAGCAGCGCATCCTCTCCCTGTCCCCTGACAACAATGTCGACGCAGGACGCAGCCAACGTCTGATCCGGCAGCAACGAGGGATGCCATCCCCCGAGAATCACCGGAAGGCTGGGATAGAGCCGCTTCGCCGCGGTCGCCACCTCTACTGTCTCACGCACCATGGGGCCCGTTACCAGGGAGACCGCGAGGCACAACGCGTCGTCGAGCTCTTCCAGAACACGATCCCGAAAGGCCGGTGTTATCGTGGAATCAACGATGGATACCTGGTAGCCGGCACGGAGCAGTGGAGTCGCCACTGCCAGAATGCCAAGCGGGGCCGTGGCTTCCAGACTGGCGAAAGCCGGATAGAAAAAAACCACCTTCTTCCGTTTGCCGGGCATCCGAGCCTCTCCAACGATGATCCCGAGCCTACACTTATTCAAATCTTAGCCATACAACATTAACCGCGCAAAGGGAAAAATCGGATGGAAGAACCCATCGCAGAGCCGCCGAGCACCCAAAGGCTAAGAATGGGCTCTTCCTCGAAAGGGGTTTGGGGGGGTATGGTTTGAATATCGTGGATTCACCGGGACCGGCTGGCGATCGGCAAACGATGATTCTGAGGCGGGCATGCGAGCTCCAGCTCTATGCGCTGTTTCTTGCCCTGCCGTTTGAGTATTACTTTTGCAGTCGCGAGCAGACGCTCTTCACCAGCCTGAAGGTGCAGATCCTGTTATTTGCTGCCGCCTGGGTTTGCCTGAAGTCCGTCGAGGCGCTCAAGCCGGGTCCGGCAATCCGGTTGCGGCTGCCTGTACCTGGCAGGCTCCTGGCAGCGATTGCTCTGTTCGTTCTGGTCCAGTCGCTGGCCGCCATATTCGCATCGGAATTCCGCGGGAACGCGATAAAGGCGGCGATGAAGACCGGCCTCGGAGCGTTCCTGGCGATTGCGGCAGCTGATCTCGTGGCATGCTTTCACCCGCGAAAACCGGAGAGAAGCGACCCGGTGCGAACTTCGATGCTCGCGTTGTCCATGTCGGGAGCGGTCGCGGCCGTGTTAGGGCTGGGCGAGTTGGCCGGGATCGACCTCTTCGGAAACATCGTGCATCTTTTCCAGAGATCTCAGTACTTCCTGGGGGACCGGATCCGCTTCCTTTCCACGATGGAGCATCCAAACACGGCCGGCTCCCTCCTATCCGCTGCACTCTGCGCGAGCCTCGCGCTTGCAGTATTCCCGAATCCCGGGAGACGCGGGCAGCACAGGATTGTGTGGCTGGGGCTGGCCGCTGTCCAGGGATTGGCTCTCATGCTGACGTTTTCGAGAGGAGCGATAGCGTCCACGATACTTGCCATCCTGTTTGCGAGCCTGGTCTTCCGTCGACATATCGGCGAGTCTGATAAACGGATGGTGATGGCTGCATGCTGCATTGCCGTGCTGGTCGGAATGCCTGGTCTTTACCTGGCGCGCCGCGGGCTTGAAAACACGGGAGTGATCGCGAAGACGAGAATGGCGGTGTGGGGGCTGAGGGCCGCGGAAGAGGTGAGGTATCTTCTCCCGGGTCATACCTATCGGGAGACAATCGCCATTGAGAACACCTCCCCTTTACATTGGCGGGCCCGCGATTGCGGCGTCGGCTACAAGTGGCACAGTCTGAGCACTGACAGGACTGAATCGCTCGTTACAGCAGCCGCCTTCACGGACGCCGTTGCCCCAGGCCAGAGGGTGGAAATACCGGTCTCTCTCGCCACTCCTTCCGGCCTGGGGGAATACTTCCTGATCTGGTTTGTCGTCTGCCGCAACGGCGAGACGAGAGAGCTCAAGGATTCCTATTCTCCGGGAATCCTATGCCTCATAGGTCCGGATGGTCCGGCCTCTCCGAAGGTCATGTCGGGCAGGGCTGGTCGTTATGTCGCTGCGATCCGTGATGAGCGGCGGCAGCTGGATCGTACGCGCACCCCCGGCAGATCGGATCTGTGGCGTGCCGCTCTCAGGATGGTCTCGCAGCGTCCTCTCCTGGGAAGAGGGCCCGACAGCTTTCGCCTTCTCAAATCGAGGCATATGGACTTTCCGACCTGGGACGAGACGATCCTCGCCAACAACCTTTGCCTGGAGATCCTTTCCGGCAGCGGAATCCTCGGGCTGGGGTCTCTTCTGTGGTTGCTCTGGGAGTTCGGGCGCGTGCTGGCGGCGAAGCTCATGCTCGCATGCAGCCCTGCAGAACAAATTTCCGCCTACTTTGGCGCCATGTACTTCGCGGCGTTCATATTGCACGGACTCGTGGACTATTTCCTGAAGTTCACACCCACATTCCTGCTGTTCTGGCTGCTTCTTGGCATGCTGTGCGCCGAGGGACGGGAATACCGGGGAACATATGCGAATCGGCTATGAGGCCAGTTCCATCCGCAGATATCGCTCCGGAGTCGGACACTACACGGCATCGTTGCTGGACGCGCTCAGCCTCCTGTTCCCGGACCGGCAGTTTCTGCTTCTATCCCACCTCGCACAGGCCGGCCTGACCCGCACGAACCTGTTTCCTACGCAAACGCGGTCTTTCCCGATCAAGGAGATCTGGATGCAGCTCTGGCTCCCCAGGCTCCTGGAGCGGCTCTGCCCGGACATATGCCACTTCACAAACAGCGTCGCGCCGCTCAACATTCATGTGCCTTATGTTTTGACGGTTCACGACATGAGTCTCGTCAAACAGCCGGGTTGGCACCCCTGGTCACGCAGGGTCTGGATGAAGAATATTCTGCGTCCTTCGATAATGCGCGCCTCGGGAATTCTCTGTGACTCGGAAGCTACGATGAATGACCTGCTCGCCTGGCTGAAGGTCGATGCCGGCAAGGTTCGGGTGGTGCCGCTGGCAGCCCGAGAACGCTTCTTCGAAATCCGATCGCAGCGGGAAAGGGACGAGATCAGGCAGAAGTACCGGCTGCATCGGCCGTTCCTTCTTTATGTCGGCAACCTAGAACCGCGAAAGAACCTGGCGGCATTGCTGGATGCATACGGCAACCTCGGGCAAAGCGGGATTGACCTGGTGCTCGCGGGACGGCGCGCCTGGCGATCGAAACCGGTTGTGCGCAAGGCGCATGAACTCGTGGCCGCGGGCAGGGTACACATGCTCGACTACGTTCCGGAAGACGAGCTGTCCGCCCTGTACCAGTCAGCGCTGGCTTTCGTCTATCCTTCATTCATGGAGGGTTTCGGGTTGCCCGTGCTGGAGGCAATGGCATCGGGATTGCCGGTCATCGTTTCCGATGTGGAACCGCTGAAGTCTCTCGTCTCGGATGCCGGCTGGCTGGTTCGACCCGGAATCGCAGGGGACCTGCATGCGGCTCTCTCCGAGGCGATCCGCGACCGCGATAGGCGCGTGCTTCTTGCCGCCCGCGGCAGGGAGAGGGCGGCAGGCTATTCATGGGAGCAGACGGCAAAGGATACGATGAGATGTTACGAGACAGTACTGTCGCAGTCGCGCCGTGCGTGAGCATACGCGAAAGCCATGCCCCGATGCCGTCGTCTCCGGATCCTGTGGGGGCATTGTCAACCATGTCATGGATCATACGAGGGCTGAGCCATGCGTAAACGTGTCGCACTGATCACCGGCATCACCGGGCAGGACGGGTCGTATCTCGCTGAGCTCCTGCTGGAGAAGGACTACCAGGTGCACGGGATCGTGCGCCGCGGGCAGGAATTCGTCACGCGGAAGATCACGTCGCGTGCCGTGAAGATCAAGCTGAGACTCGCGGATTCGTTGCCGCTCGGGAACCTGGAGGCTCGGCGCGACTGGGGTCACGCGAGAGAGTATGTGAAGGCGATGTGGCTGATGCTTCAGCAGGCCGCGCCCTCAGACTATGTCATAGCCACCGGGGAGACCCATTCCGTCCGCGAGTTTGCGGAAACGGCGTTCAGAATGCTGCAACTCGACTACCGGGAATACGGGCCATCGACCGCCATCTGTTCCGGCCGGCGGAAGCCGACGTCCTCCAGGGCGACTCATCCTGCGCAAGACGGGTCCTCGGCTGGACCTAAAGCCTCGCTTTCGAGGAACTGGTGCGCGAGATGGTCGACGAGGACCTCAAGCGTCAGGGCATCGAAGCCGCCCGGCGCGCGGCGACGGATGAAATGATCTAGAATCCCCCGCTGATACTTCCCATCCAGGCCGTAACGGCGACTGTCCCTCTGACCCAAGGTGGCAGCCGGGCGCATCGAACGCCGCCTGCATCGAATCCCCGGGAGGGACGGGCATCCAAAATCGGATGGTTCTCGGATTCCTCTGATCCGGAGCGTACAATTCTTTTGGCGGGAGGGATAACTCGGGTGCAAATTGCGGGGAAAGTCCTTCTGTCCTTCCTGATCGTGCTCGGGGCAGATGGCGAGGGGGCCAGGGCAGGAGATCCCGCGAATCCCTTGCTTGGCGAGAGTTTTCACCTGATGTACGAGCTTAGGTTCGATGAAGCTCGCGCCCGCATCGGAATCTGTTCCCGGGTAAGTCCTGATAACCCTCTCTGCGTCACAGCACAGGCAGCCAGCTACCTTTTCGAGGGATTCTATCAACAGGGAGTGCTGACATCCGCTTTTTTCCTCGATGACAACCAGCTGCTGGGAGGCGGCGCCAGCGATTCGAATCCCGAGCGTGATGCGACGTTCCTTGCGACCAATCAGCGGGCTCGCCGGATGGCTGAGCGCAGGCTCGCCGCCAGCCCTCGGGACGCGGACGCTCTGCTGGCTCTGACGCTAACCGACGGCATGAGCGCGGACTTTGAAGCCCTGATCAAAAAGCGTCAGATGAAAAGTCTCGGTTATATCCGCCGAGCGGAGAAAGAGGCGGACGTGCTGCTCGAGGTCGAGCCCGACAATGGCGACGCTTATGTGGCGATCGGCGCGGCCAACTACATCATCGGCTGTCTCCCCGGGTACAAGCGATTCGTGCTCTGGTTCGGCGGCATCCACGGTGATCGGCTCGACGGCATGCGGCAACTCGAAGTTGCGGCCGCGCGAGGCCTCTACCTGAAGCCTCTGGCCAAGACCTTGCTGGCCCTCGCCGCTCAGCGCGAACATCAGCCGGACCGTGCCCGTGTGCTGCTCGTCGATTTGACTCGTGAATTCCCCGACAATCCCGTATTCGCACACGAGCTTTCGCTGCTCCAGAAGCGCTAGACAACTGCGGTTCTCCCTTCCGTGCCGTCCTGCCCTGGGGCGCACAGAACGCAGGATCGGAATTCCGCGATCCGGTCCTTTCAACTTCGCGACATGCTTTTCGTCAAACGCACCCTGAGGCCGTGCTCCGAATTGATGCGCCTCAGATGGAATACGGGGAGAACTCTCAGGTCGGAAGGGAACCGAGGAACAAATCGCGGCAGGCGTGGCAGCGGCTTGCCGATGGTGTCCTCCAATGCCCGCTCCTCCTGGGGGATTCGTACGGCGAGAATCAGCGCATTCGCAATCGAGAAGATTGCCGCAGTGAAATAGGCGCCGCACAGCACGGGAATTGCCAGGAGCTCGACGATGACGATTGCGTAGTTGGGGTGCCGAACGAGGCGATAGGGACCGCGCAGGACCAGTTTCACACCTGGAACCGTGATGATCCTCGTGTTCCAGCAGCGGCCGAGAGACCGGATGCTCCAGAGACGCAGCATCTGTGCCGTCGTGATCAGCGCCAGCCACAACGGCCACAGGGAATTCCAGCCGTTGGATCGAAATCTCCACTCGAGCAGCAGCGAAACGTAGAACAAGGCATGGACGGTCACGATCACCGGATAGGTCCGTCCGAAATACTCGCGGCCTCCATGGTCCATGGCCCAGCGCCGGTTACGCTCGGCCTGAGCCAGTTCTACCAACCGTTGCAGGATGAGGAAGGAAAATAACGCACTGAACATGGAGTCGTCACCCTCGTGCGCACGCACAGGCTTGCGCTTTAATCGCCGGATGGCTGGTCACAGCTCGTGGATTAGTTCAGCCGTGATAATTAAACCTTCATGCCCGGCTTGCCTTCGACCACCCGCTCATCCCGCATGCGAACTCGATGTCAGGCTTCCCCCTCACCGGTTTCCCTGTCGCGTACCAAGTCTGTTCTCTGCCGCGGAAACGGCATGAAGGCAAACCTGACATCAATCTTACCGGCACCCCCTCATAAACTAAAAGAGGCGGTTCAAGGTGTTGTTGCCGTCGTTGACAAAGTAGATCCCGCTTCTACCGGGGCCGAGGGCCAATCCGAACAACGTGCCGGCACCGGTTCCGGTGGTATCGATGTTCATCACCGCAACCTGATTACCATCGGGAGTGATTTCGACCAGATTTCCGTCATTGCTGTTGACGGTCAGGATGTGGCCATTCGGCGCCACCGCCAATCCCAGAGGCCCATTGAGTGCGCCACCCTTGGACACCGTATCGCCCGTACCCGCATCGCTATTGCGTGAGAGCGCATCATGGATCGCAGCAATGCGGTTGGCGAGCGTGTCGGCAACGTAGAGAGTGCCGTCCGGGCCGAAACCAACACCGGTAGGCCCGATCACGAGCGCCGCAGGATCCGTTCGTTCCCCGAAGCCCGAAGCGATCACCATTTGATCTGTAACCTCAGGCATAGTGTCTTCATCGACTTCCAGGTTAATTCGGAGAACATTTCCTTTGTTGACCGTCTCGCCATTGCCTGCCACAGTGTCGTTAAGGACGTTCGTAACAAACAGAACGGCCCAACCATCTCCCTCCACTGCCGTCATATCCCACGGTCCGTTGATCGCGTCACCGCCAATGCTCTCGACCGCATTGCCGTTGCTGTCCAGAACCAATAGACAGCCAGCTTTTGCGGTAGCAGAGGTGCCGTCGGTCGTGGGCAGGCTGCCTACGATAACCCAGCCGGAGCGGAGCACAACCAGGGCCGTCGTCAATCCGATGCCGTCAGGGCATATTTCGGTCAGGTCGGCAGGATTGAGTTGAGCGAAGACACTGGCCTTTCCATCCGGAGAGATGTCCATGATCGTGGTGCCAGTGCCCTGCAGGTTGCTGCTATTGTTGAAGTTGCTGACCAACACGTGATTCCTGGTCAGCGATCCGACTGTCCTTTTGACAACAGCCACGCCGTAGGGGTTGACGTCGCCGTTGGCCGGGACTGTTGATGTGAGGTCTCGGATATGCTTGAACGGTGCGACGAAAGTGCCGGGATCGGCGCCGTATAGATACGGCCCGACCAGCAGAACGCCGCACACAAGAACAAACAGAATCCCTGATATCGTCAGGACTGACTTGGCTTTCATGTTGATTCACCTCCTATCTTGCTGAGGTATATGCCCCCCATGGCCGCTCGCCTTCTCTCCCGCCGCGACCGGCCACATGGTGAGCCGCTTCAATAACGCTGCATTCGATGTCGAAAGAGCGTCAACAAGGATGAGACTCCGGCACTCCAGGCGTATCAATGGGTAGGACTACTCATTTCCTTACGGGGAAGATGCCTATTCGGAGATTTTCGTGCATCCATGCTGGCAGCGAGCCTGGGGCGGGAGGTCCAAGTTTTCGACGCCGACAGCTGTGTGCCTTGAGGATTCCCCACCCTCAGCAGGTCTGACCGCTCCTTTCAATTCCGAACTGATGGAGCGGCCTCACGCATCATGAGACATAGACCGCGAGACCCAGGAGCAGGACCAACCACCAGAGCCCAAGTGCGCTGCGCATCCAGGGTTTGTAGGCTGCAAATCGGAGCCGATGCGGTACGAGGCTCGTTCCCGCCACCAGCAGGACGTAGACCGCGAACAACTCCGCCATGGCCCCCACTGCTCCATGGACGGCAGCCAGGAGGTAGTGTGTGCTCAGCGAACCGGCAGACAGTGCGACCGCCACCTGGCGATGGAAAACAGGCACCATGCAGGTTGTGACTACGCCAAGGTTAAGCAGGACGACTGCCGCCTGACACCATGCATGGGCTCGATAGCGTCCCATCCGGGCGAGAATCGCTCCCAACCCCAGGGCCAATCCCATCGCCAGTTCGATCAAGGCTGTGACGTCGGGCCCCCAGAGGGCTGATATCCACAAGTTCCTTCTCCCGTCAAAAAGGCAGCGGTCACTGAATCACAATCTTCCCTTTCATCTTGCCGTGACCGAAGCCACAGTATGAACAGCACCTGAACTCAACCGTTCCCGGCTTTTCTGCCAGATATTCGACGGTCGCGGTTTCTCCCTTCTTGATCTTCACGCAGCTGTCCTTCACGTTCTCGATCTCGAAGCCATGTTCGCGGTCGAGCGCCTTGATCTTGAAGATAATCTTCGTGCCCGCCGGCACTTCAACCGTACTCGGCGAGAACTCGTACTTCTTGGCAGTCATCTGAACTTCTTTTGTCGTTTGCGCTGCGGCGGTGGATTGAGCTCGACCGTAGTGGCTCGCAACCGCAACTACCATAACAAGAGAAAACATCCCGTCGTCAGGTTCTTCACAATCTCGCCCCTTTCCACTAATTCTCTATCTTTAAGAGGGACCCATCCGGTGTCCCGTTGCTTTGTATGGGAGAATTCTACCATCACACTGTTTTTGGAGAACATTGGGAACCTGGACTTGGACCTGAACGCAAACCAGCCGGCCGAGCCTCCCAAGCTCGTGTCGGACCCGGCCTGCCGCGTCCCTTACGCCCAGGACCAAGTTTCCACCAGTTCGGCGGGAAGAGCGTACGCACACGGATGGCGCGCGGATGGGGTAGCGGTGCCGGGATTCCCTCAGTTCTCGGAGATCGGCGTCATTATCCTCAGCAGCGGCCGGCCGCCTATGTTCTCCAGCGGGAAGTAGACAAGATGGGTCTTCGGATCAACGCACACCGAATGCGCGTGGGGCATGAAGATACTGCCCTCTGAAACGAGTTTCCCCTCACGTTCTCGAAAGACGCACACTGTCCCGGATTCGGAGGCAACGTAGAGTCGTCCTGATCCTGCGTCGAACGCAAGAACATCGGGATCCGCTCCGACCGGGTGCAGAGCCAGGGCCTTCATCGTGACCAGGTCAATCTCGGCGAGGGTGCTGTTCCCTTCTCCCGCAACAAATGCAAGCCGGTGGTCCGGATCGAGAGCAATCCCGTGCGGCTGTTTCACGCCCGTCGTGGGATAGCGCCCGACGATGCGGGCTGTCGCCGGATCGATTCCGACCAACTCGTTGGTTTCGTGAACAGCCACGAAAATCCGCCGGGAGCCGGGATCGTAGACGGTATTGCCAGCCCCGCCTCCGAGCGGAATTCTGGCAACAAGTTTGTCGGTCCTGGCATCGATGACGACGTCCGCGTTGCCGTGTTCGTCCGAAACGAAGACGCGTTGAGATCCCGGAGCGTAAGCCAGGCCGTCAGGGTAGTCGATGGGGCCTATCCTCGCGATGGTTCGAAGTGTCTTCATATCCACGACGGCAGCCTGATGGTCACCGGTGGCGGACGCGTACACCCGTCCCAGTTCCGGAACCGCGAGGACACCGTGGACACGCCTGAAGCCATCGAGATTGGCGAGGACCTGCCTCGTCCCGGTATCGAAGACGACGAGCTGATCGGCGTTCATGTGCGCGATGTACAGTCGCCCGCTCTCACGGTCGAGACTCTGGTAATCAAAGCGTACCGGCGCTCCTGGTAGCTGGATGTCCGCGACCGTGCGCAGCAGCGGAGTGGTCGCACCCTGCGCCTGCCCATCGACTTGGGCTGATGAGCCCGCGAATGTCGCCAGGAGCAAGCCGGCCTGAACCAGTGCATACATCAAAAATCCCTGGAACGAGTGGGCGCGCTTCGCCAAAATGCGCCCGACCGAACGGACAGGGCCAACCCATGCTGCTGCCGAGGAGGACGGCCGCCCGTGCCTACTTCTGGTAGATCCGCACATAATCGACCTCGTACCTCGCGGGGAATTCGGTCTTCGAAGGGTCTCCACCGGAAGTCCCGCCAATCGCCAGGTTGAGGATGATGTAATGGGGTTGCCGCAGGGGATTCTTTCCCTCCGCATCTTTGTTGAATGTCCTGGTCAGATCGACTTCGTTGAGGAGCTGGTCGTCAACGAACAGCTTTATGGTGTCGCTGTCCCAATCCATTCGCCACACGTGGAACTTACTGGACCAGTCGGGATCGTTGAATTCGGTGATCGGTTTCCTCGAGTCGTCCCATGCCGCTTCGCGATCATTCCCGCTGGCCCAGGCTACGTTGGCCAGAAGCATACCGCGGTAGTACTCCATGATGTCGATCTCGCCGCTGGCAGGCCAGCGGCCTCCTGCACCAACGGTCCAGAAAGCAGGCCAGAGGCCCGGGCGGGTGTCGATACGCCCTCTCATCACGAAGCGTCCGTACTGCCAGCTGTGGAGGCCTCGCGTAGTCACGCTGGCCGATGTATAGTCCGCGTGTGGAGGCTTTTCTTTTCCACCCGCTGCTGCCTGGGTGTTGGTGGAATTCGCCTTCTTTTCACGCCGGGCTTCGATGATCAGCAAACCCTTCTCGCACCAGGCGTTTTCCGGCTGATACCACTGATATTCCGCGTTGCGGACGAAGCCTCGTTCGTAAGCCCATCTCGCGGGGTCGGGGCGGCCGTCGCGGTTGAACTCGTCCGCCCAGATCAGTTTGTAGCCGCCGGATGCGTATGGATCCTGCACTGAGGGGCTGCCTCTTGGGATCGCACCTGAAGAGAGGAGAGCAAACAGGCACACTGTTCCTGTGGAAAGACCGAATATCATTTTGCACCTCTGTCAGAATGAGTATGACTCGCTCGATATTCCCGGTGCAACCTCAAGCTCGCTGCCTCGTGCGCAACGCCAGGATGCCGTGGTCCGGGAATTCCGGTTCCTCCAAAGATCCATATGGGAGGCTTCAATTTTATGCACGAATTCAATCTTTTGGACGAACGTGCCTCAATCATCGCTTCCGCGGTTGTGTTAGTCCATCCATTTCAATATGATAGCCTAAACCTCCTTGACGGCTTCGCTGGCACAGTGATTGCATCGGTTTCGACTATTGTGTGGCAGTGCATGCAAAGACGCCGCGACCCGGGTATGGCTTCGAGCATCGAAATACAAATCGAGCCGACTCTCCCGCTCCGCGGTGCCGCATCCGAGCAGGACTGCAGAATTTCGCCAATGGGTATTCTCAAGGAGCGAATATGAGACTGAAAACGACGTTGATTGCGCTGGCATTTGCCTTCGCATCTCTTTCCTGCAGCATCGACGCCTGGGCTCAGGCCGGCACCGGCGAGCTGACGGGGCTTGTGGCTGACGCGACCGGTGCGGTCGTGCCCGGAGTCCAGGTGGAACTGGTGAACTCAGCTACGGGTATTGCCCGCCAGACTCTGACCTCCTCGGCGGGCGTTTATCGGTTCGTCTCCCTTCCGATCGTGGGGACATACACCCTTACGGTGCAACAGCCGGGATTCAAAGCGGCAAAGGTCGAAGGCATCGTGCTCAGCGTGGGCACCACCGTCACCACCAACATCAAGCTGGAGGTGGGAGCACCGGCGGAGGTGGTCACTGTTACCTCCGGCGCCGAGCTTGTGCAGTCCTCGGAGTCGGCCGTCTCCACCCTGGTGGACCGCAACGTCTGGCAGAACTTCCCCCTGGAAGTCCGCAACCAGAACACTTTTATAGAACCTGGTGGCGGGCGCAGTGCCTGACGCCCATGGCGGGCAGCACGCGCGGCGCGGCCGTAAACGGCGCGCGCGGCGGCGCCGGCAACTACCTCGTCGAAGGAATCGGACAACAACGAGCAGGGCCAGGGCGGTCGTGGCCAGCTCTGCCCGGTGGCCCCGGCGGCGCGGCAACATCATCTCGCCTGATGCGATCGGTGAGTACCGCGTCATCACCAACAGCTTTGCCGCCGAGTACGGCAAGGCGGGCGGATTCGTCACCGATACGGTGCTGAAATCCGGCACCAACCAGTTGCACGGATCCCTGTTCGAATATAACCGCGTACAGGCTCTCGCGGCCAACGATTTCTTCTCCAATGCAAACGGGATCAAAGACAGCCTGGTGCGGAACCAGTTCGGCGGTTCGATAGGCGGTCCGATAATAAAGGACAAGGCCTTTTTCTTCTATCGATGGAATGGCAGAGGATGCGTCAGGCTAGTGCTCTGCACGCCACCGGGACCACCCAGCAGTATCTGGATTTTGTGAAGACCGGCGGGCTGCAGCAGTGGGCGGAAAGCAGTCCGGATGGCGTTTGCATGCAAAACCTCGGAGCTCCCTGTCCCGGCAAGTTCTCGCAGTCGGCAACGCTGGCACCGATCTTTTCAAACCTTGCCTCGACCCAGAACTTTCCGCTTGCAACTAGCGGGCTGGACAATACCGGCCAGGGTTTTTACACCGGAGGCCTGACATATCCCGTTCCGGTGTACGGAGACGTTTACGTCTCTGACCCCTTCCACCTGAACGATTACCGCATTACCGCAAAGGTTGACTACCAGCTTGGCAACAAAGACATGCTCTCCGGACTCTACCTGAACCAGACGGCAAATTCAGGCGACCCGTACCAGGGTGGTGGCAACACGATCGGCCCGTCCTCTACTAATGACGGACGCGGCCAGAATTGGGGCGTGACCTGGAACCACATCTTCAATCCGACTGTGACGAATACCCTCAAGGCGAGCTACTTGCGGCACAGATCGGATTACCCGCCATCGCCGGAAGCCATTGGGATACCGATGATTCTCACGTACTATGACCCGATGACCGTCGGATTCGGGATGTACGCGGGCCTGCCGCAGTTCTTCACTGAGACTCAGTATCAGGTTCAGAACCACGTCTCGTTCATACACGGCAAGCACAGCTTCAAGGCGGGGGCGGAGTACCGCCGCACAGTCAACGCCTCCAGCTTTTACAACGACACCTATGGAACCTTCTATCCTTACGGCGTTGAAGACCTCGTCACCGACCTTGCCTTCACAGACGAGGCCGACCTAGCCATCCTTGGTGAGCTGCAAAACGGCTCTGTTGGATACTCGGCTGCCGCCGTAAATCCGGCCACCGGAGGGCTCCCCGAAGTCTATCGCGGGTTCCGCGCCAATGAGTTGGCCGCATATTTCCAGGATGACTGGCGCGTCAGCCAGCGGTTGACGATCAACTGGGGCATGCGCTGGGAGTACTTCGGGCCGCCCCATAACTACAAGCCCAATATCGACTCGAACTTTTACTTCGGCACGCCGGTGACACCCGTAAAGACCACCTCCAACAATCCGTTCTTGCCGGCGAACAATCCCTTCTACGCCTCGGTGGCCTCGGGGACGTTCCAGGTGCGAAACAACGAGATCTGGAACAAGGACACCAACAACTTCGGGCCGCGCCTGGGCTTTGCCTATGACTTGCTCGGTAACCAGAAGCTGATCCTGCGCGGCAGGTGCGGGTATCATGTTCGACCGCATCTACAACAATGTGTTCGAGAACATCCGCTTCAATCCGCCGTATTTCTCGGACAATCAGATCAGTGCGCTTGCTAACGGAGTTCCGGTCGGGGCGATCGCGACTCCGGGGCTGTACACGGTCCCGTTCACGTCCACGGCTGCTTTTGCGAGCGGCGGCCTCGCTCCCAAGCCGAACCCGCGTCACATGGACCAGAACATGGTCACTCCTTATTACGAACAGTTCCACGCCGGTATCCAGTGGGAGTTTCACAAGGGCACAGCGCTGGAGCTGGAGTACGTCGGAACGCTGGGGCACAAGCTGATCGGCTATTTCGATATTAATACTTTCAATGGCCGGGTGGCGAAGGGATACAACACTACCCGCATCAATACAAACATCGGTGCGGATAATTACCGAAACAACGGCTTTTCGTCCAACTATCATGCCGCGCAGGCGACCGTGCGGAAGAACTTTGCCGGCGGGCTGGGATTCAATGCGAGCTACACCTGGTCGAGGGCGCTCGACAACTTGAGCGACCTCTTCAATTATCGAGGCGGCGGCATCACCGATACAATGAACCTCCGCATGGACTACGGCCCGGCGGATTTCCACATGCAGAGTCGGTTCGTGGGCGCCTTCAGCTATGAACTGCCGTGGGCCAAGGAAAACCGCTGGATCGGAGGATGGCAACTCAACACTATCATCTCACTGCAAAGCGGCGTGCCATTTTCGCCCTACAGCAGCTCCAGCAGCTATGATGCCAACAAGGACGGCCTTGCCCGCGATCGCATCGTATACACAGGCTCCGGCGGGCCAATAAACTCCCTCAAAGAGGGCACCAGCCCGGCTGACGGCTACTTTGATGGCACCCAGTGGGCAAGGTATGTCTGCCCGGCCTCGGTCAACGGTGGCCTGTGGTGCAGCTCACCCCAGGGACGTGGAACCATGACTGGCCCGGCCTACCAGAACGTGGACTTCAACGTCATAAAGAGGTTCAGGATCACCGAGTCCTCTTCCATCTCGCTGCAGGGCTCCTTCTTCAACCTGTTCAATCACCCGAATTTCGGCCTCCCAACCTACAACTCGAGCACGAGTTCCTCGTTCGGCAAGTCGACAAGCGCGTACCAACCCAGGGTTACTCAGCTCGCAGTGCGCTTCGACTTCTAATTGCCAGCTAAGCGCTGTATGGAAAGGCCGGCCTTCGGGCCGGCCTTTTTTGTCCCCGCAGCCTGAATCCCCACTGATCGCCGACATCCCTGTAAGTCGCTGTCATACCAAGCGATGTCGGCACGACCGCATCCTCAGCCAACCCTCAGGGAATCCTCATCAACCGCCATGCCTGGTTTTGCGTCTTACTTGGCGAAACGAGACGAAACCGTCACCCCGAGGTCGGGGAACGGGGACGCCGGGAAATGAACTGGAGGGTTCAATGAGAAAGACATTGGTAGTCGTGATTGCTGCACTTCTTCTGTCTGCTACGTGCCTGCTTGCCGGTCCAACCACGAAAATCCGGGCGAACGTTCCTTTCGCCTTCTACGCCGGCGAGGAACAATTGCCGGCCGGCAACTATGTCTTCGAGATGCGCGCGATAGGGTTCGGCTCTTCTTCTTCGTCTGCGGTGGCTGTCTATAGGCAGGACGGAAGCCTGGCGGTCATGCTTTCCACAATTCCCACGGGCTGGGAATACCAGCGTATGGCTGATGGCCATCTTCACTTCACCCGGTACTCCGGCAGTTACTTCCTGAACAAAGTCGAGGGCCCTTCCTCAGGAGCGAGCCTCATAGCGACCAAGGTCGAGAGGGAGCTCAGGGCACAAAACAATCGCGGGTCTGAGACCATTATTGTGGCGCAGAGACGGGTTGCGCGAACCCAAAACCCGTAGGCAACTTCCCTGCCCCGGCTTACTCATCCCGGCGGCAGGCTGATCTCTTCAGGAAGCGAAGCGCATCCATGCCAGGGTTCACTTCGCTGCCCTCCGGCGAAAGGGCCGTTCTCAGGAGCGGCCCTTTCCGGGTTTTGCTCCCTCGCTGAGCCCATATGCGGCGGCTTTTCAAGCCGCCGGGGCGGGTTGAAAACCCGCCCCACATGATCTCAGGCCGGGAGTTTCCGCTTCCAGTATTCCAGGCCGGGGCCGGTGGGGACATCGAAGCGGCCGCTTCGCGCCCGAGCCCGGAGGGCTTCCACCTCTTCCGAGGAGAGCGGCTTGAACTGCTGCGCGACGCGGACGTCGTCTTCGAGCTGCCCGACGGTGCTGAACCCCAGCGTCACCGCATGAACGGGCAGGCTGAGAGTGTAGCGCAGGCAGTCCCGGACGCTGAATCCGCGCAGAAGGAAAGCGTTTCCGAAGATCTTCATGCCGAGTATGCCCAGGCCCTTTTCCACCGCCACGGGCAACGCGTTCCTTTCAAAGCTCAGGTAGATCGCGTCGGTTACATGGAGCGGCATCAGCACGGTGTCGAAGCTGCCATAGCGGCGCATCATCTCGACGTTGTATTCCGGGTCGGCGTGGCCGGTGAAGCCGATGAACCGGCACTTGCCGCCTTTCCGGGCGGCTTCGAATGCCTCGATCGCACCACCCGGAGCGAATATCCTGTCGATGTCCTCCTTCTCGTTGACGCCGTGCATCTGCCAGAGGTCGACGTAGTCGGTCTTCATCGTCTTGAGAGACAGGTCGAGCTCCGCTTCAGCCTCTTTGCGCGTCCGCATCCCGCTCTTTGTGGTCAGGAAAATGTTCCGGCGGAACGGCGGGATCGCAGCCCCGTATACCTCTTCCGCGCGTCCGTCCCAGTAGCTGCGCGCCATGTCGAAGTAGTTGATGCCCAGATCGTAGGCGCGCCGGACCAGGGAGACCCCTTCGTCGAAAGAGGGCAGATGGAAGCGAGCGCCGCCCATGCCGATGCACGTAAGCTTCTGGCCGGTCTTTCCCAGTGCCCGCATGGGAATATCCCCGGCCCGGGGCTTCTGAGGCGTCGCCGCCGAGGCTGCAGCCAGGCCTGAAAACACAGTTCCGAAGAATGCGCGTCTCTGCATGATCCGAACTCCTTCCCTGAAAATTCGCCGCACCGGGCGTGTCGGCGCCAGTATACAACAGAGTGAGTCCGTGCCGCCGGCGCGGACATTGCGCGCCGCGGCGGACTGTGTCCTCCAGCATCCTGACCGCCTGAAGAAAGATCGCAGGCTAAACCAAACCTCAGCCAAACCTCACAAACCCCTGAGCCCCGCCGCGCGTCTACCTTCCTGAGTGAAGAAGTGTCGGAAGCGTCTGCCGTCAGGCTCGAAGATTCAGTTTCTCTTATATCTCTTGGGCAAGGAGTGACCATGAAGAGCAACATGATTCTGTTTGCCTTGGCATTCATATGCTTGTGCTTTGCCTGCAGTGCCGATGCGTGGGCTCAAGCCGGGACGGGTGAGTTGACGGGACTTGTGACCGACCCGACCGGCGCGGTCGTGCCCGGTGTGAGGGTGGACCTGCTTAACTCAGCGACGGGCACAGCCCGGCAGACCACGACCTCCACGGCGGGTGTCTACCGCTTTGTCTCCCTGCCGATTACAGGAACCTGCACCTTGAAGCTGCAGCAGCCCGGGTTCAAGGCAGCCGCGGTTGAAGGAATCGTTTTGAGCGTGGGCACGACCGTCACGCGCGACATCAGGCTGGAGGTCGGGGCCCCCGCGGAGGTCGTCACCGTCACGTCGGGCGCCGAGGTGGTCCAGTCCACGGAGTCATCGGTATCCACACTGGTGGACCGGAACGTCTGGCAGAGCATGCCGCTGGAGGTCCGCAACCAGAATGCCTTCATCGAGCTCGTGGCAGGCGCGGTGCCTGACGCCCAGGCGGGCAGCACACGCGGCGCCGCGGTGAACGGAGCCCGCGGCGGTGCCGGCAACTACCTGGTGGAAGGCGTGGACAACAACGACCAGGGGCAGGGCGGCCGCGGCCAGTTGTCGACCTCCGATCCAGGCGGAGCGGCCACAACCATCTCGCCCGATGCGATCAGTGAGTATCGCGTCATCACCAACAGCTTCGCCGCCGAGTACGGCAAGGCGGGCGGGTTTGTCACCGACACGGTGCTGAAGTCGGGAACCAACCAGTGGCACGGATCCCTGTTCGAGTACAACCGTGTCCAGGCGCTGGCCGCCAACGGTTTCTTCTCAAACGCCAACGGGCTCAAAGACAGCCTGGTCCGAAACCAGTACGGAGGCTCGGTGGGCGGCCCCATCCTGAAGGACAAGGCCTTCTTCTTTTACTCAATGGAGTATCACAAGTTTCGCCAGGCCAATTCCCTGAGCGCCACAGGCACCACGCAGCAGTACCTGGACTGGGTGAAGTCCGGCGGACTGCAGCAGTGGGCCGAAAGCGACCCGAACGGGGTCTGCATGCAGAACCTGGGGACGGCGTGTCCCGGCAGGTTCCCGATGTCGTCGACCCTGGGACCGATCTTCTCCAAGCTCGTAGAGGCGGGCCCGTACCCTCTCGCTACTTCCGGATTCGACAATACCGGCCAGGGATTCTACACCTACGGCCTGCAGTACCCGGTACCCGTGTATGGCGACGTCTTCGTCTCCGACCCCTACCATCTGAACGAATATCGCATCTCCGCAAAGGTCGACTACCAGCTGACCAGTAAAGACCAGCTTTCGGGCCTCTACCTGAATCAGACCGCGAATCAGGGCGACCCGTACCAGGGAGGAGACAGCACGATCGGCCCCGCCTACATCCAGGACGGGCGAGGTCAGAACTGGGGAGTGACCTGGACCCACATCTTCGGCCCGGCCGTGACCAACACTGTCAGGGCAAGCTACCTGAGGCACAGGATGGATTTTCCGGCTTCGCCGGGCACCATAGGAAATCCGTCGATCATCACGTGGTACGACCCGATGACCGTCGGGCTGGGATTATCCGCAGGCCTGCCGCAGTACTTTACCGACACCCAGTACCAGGCCCAGAACCACCTGTCGATCATACGCGGAAAACACAGCTTCAAGGCCGGCGTGGAATACCGTCGCATCGCCAACGCCTCCAGCTTTTATTACGACACGTACGGGACCTTCTATCCTTACGGCATCGAAGACCTGGTTACGGATCTCGCATTCACCGACGAGGCCGATCTGGCCGTTCTCGGAGAGCTCACCAACGGCTCCGCCGAATACGCCAGCGCGGCGGTCAATCCGGCCACCGGAACGGTGCCGGATGTCTATCGCGGGTTCAGGGCCAACGAGTTTTCTGCCTACTTTCAGGATGACTGGCGGGTCACGCAGCGGCTGACGATCAACTGGGGCCTGCGCTGGGAGTACTACGGGCCGCCGCACAACTTCCGTCCCAACATTGATTCCAACTTCTACTTCGGCGTGCCTGTAACTCCCTTCAGCACGACGTCCGACAATCCGTTCATGCCGGTCAACAACGCCTTCTACGCAAGCCTGGTGACGGGAGGCTTCCAGGTGCGCAACAACGAGATCTGGAACAAGGACACCAACAATTTCGGTCCGCGCCTCGGCTTCGCCTATGATCTCCTCGGCAACCAGAGGCTCATCCTGCGCGGCGGCGCGGGGGTGATGTACGACCGAATCTACAACAACGTCTTCGAGAACATCCGGTTCAACCCGCCCTACTTCTCGGACAACCAGATCGGTGCGGGTTATAACGGAGTGCCGATGGGAGCAATCTCCACCCCAGGCCTGTACACGGTCCCGTTCACATCCACGCCGGCCTTTGCCAGCGGCTATTCGGCCCTGCCGAATCCGCGTCACATGGATCAGAACATGGTCAGCCCGTACTACGAGCAATTCCACCTCGGCATTCAGTGGGAGTTCTTGAAGGGCTACGCGCTCGAGGCGGAATACATCGGCACCCTGGGCCACAAGCTGGCTGGCTACTACGACATCAACACCTTCAACGGCCGGCTGGCGAGCGGGTACGCCTCAACGCGCATGAACACGAACATCGGTGCGGACAACTTCCGCTCCAACGCCTTTTCGTCCAACTACCACGGCGGGCAGGTGACGGTCCGGAAGAACTTCGGCGGCGGCCTCGGCTTCAACGGGAGCTACACCTGGTCGCGCGCGCTCGACTACCTGAGCGACGTATTCAACAACCGCAACAGCATCCGTCCGACCGACAACATGAATCCCAGGGCGGATTACGGCCCGGCAGATTTCAACATGACGCACCGGTTCATCATGTCGTTCAGCTATGAGCTCCCCTTCGCCCGTGGGCACCGCTGGCTTGGTGGCTGGCAGGTTAACGGGATCGTTTCGGCGCAAAGCGGAGTGCCGTTCTCGCCCTACAGCAGCTCCAGCAGGTACGATTCGAACAAGGACGGCTACAACACCGACCGCCTTGTGTACGTCGGTTCCGGCAAACCGATGAGCTCGGTGAACGGGAGCCTCAGTCCGGCCGACGGCTATTTCGACACGACCCAGTGGGCAAGGTACGTCTGCCCCGCATCAGTAAACGGAGGGCTGTGGTGCGATTCGGCCCAGGCGCGCGGCGCCATGACCGGGCCCGGGTATCAGAACGTGGACTTTAACGTTATAAAGAAGTTCAGGATCTGGGAGACGTCTGCGATCTCGCTGCAGGCCAGCTTCTTCAACCTGTTCAATCACCCAAACTTTGACTTCCAGAACACCCCTTCGTTCAACTCGAGTTCGAGTTCATTCGGCAAAGCAACGGAGGGCTCCGGCGCGAGGATCGTTCAACTCGCAGTGCGCTTCGATTTCTGATCGGAGAAGGTGAAGACAACTCACCGCGGAGGCGCAAAGACCGCAGAGCGCAATCCATATGTGATTTGAAGTCAGGCAGTCGTCTCTGCGAACTCTGCGTCTCTGCGGTGTTCTTTTACTTCTTCCCGGCTTCGGAGGCGCCCCGTACGGTGATCTCAGCCGTTGTCGCCGGCGAGCCTGGCAATCTGCAGCGAGTAGAAGCGCAGAAGATCCCGTTTCCCTGACGGCAGCACATCCTCCTCGATCTGGGCGATTCGCTCGACTTCGTTCATCGCGCGGACGATGCTCACCGGCACCTCGACGCTTCCTTCCGACATTGCCGAAAGATACTCGATCGCGCCCACAAGGAAACGGCGCATTTCGTCATCGGCGCGGGCCGTACGGAGGAAGCCGGCCATCACGGGAGACAAGCGGGCGGTGCGGGTGACGGCAGAAACAGGGCTGACGGACTGCCCGGAGGAGAGAGAGTGCAGGCCGGCGGCCAGTTCGGTGAAGCTCTGCACCCTCTGGAAGACCGACTCCTCGAGTATCTCCCAGATCCGTCTACGCCACGACTGGATCTCATCCGGGAGGTGCAGCAGTCGCCTGACCTCACTCTGCCACTCCTCTGAGACCCGCCCCGTGACGCCTTCCAGCATCTCTTCGATGTTCGTGTTGAACAGGTCGGCCTGGAGCAGCACGGCAAGATCCGGCCTGAGCGCGGGCTGGAGGTCCCGGATGATCCTGCCTTCGACGAAGAAGTCCCCTACGTCAACGCCATGCCTGCGGAGAAGTTCCTGCTGAATGAGCGGCAGGAAGGTACGCATGGCGTCGCTGTCTTCACGCAGGGCCACGAAGGCCGAATTGCCGGCCGGCAGGGCCGGTTCGATGCGCCTCACGTATTCGTCACCCGGCTCGCGGTACAGGCGCAGCGATTGCAGAATCTCGTAGACCGGGAGGTACGGCAGCAGCCGTTCGGTGAGCATCGTGAACTTTTCGCCTTCGGCAAACGCCTTCTGGGCATAGCGGTCGAGCGCCCGGAAGAGTCCGGTGGTGAGCTGGTTGACACCTATCACGGCTGTCTGCGCCTGGTTGTGGGCAATGGCCCGCAGGAGGCTTCCCTGGCGGGCGAGCGGGATCGTCTCGGCAATGCCGGCAAGAATTCTCTGCCCCCGCTCGGCTCCTGCCCCGAGGCTCCTCCTGTTGGTCGGCCGGTCGCGCAATTGGGGCATGGAACGGGCGATGAAGTACGAGATGATGTGCAGGCCGACCACATCTTCCTCGCGTCCGTATAGAATCTGCCTGAAGCAGTCGGTCAGCACAGGCAGGAATTCGCCGTACAGAGGCTCCCTGGCACCGGATGTGAGCCTCTCCAGCTCCTGTGTCCTCCGGTCCTTCAGCTGGAGGCGGCTCTCTGAAAGCGATTCTACCGCCCGGATCAGGCTGCCCCTGTGATGGGATTGAGCCTCACCGACATGGTGCAGCACGCTCGCGAGCTCCCGCACAGGCAGGAAACGCAACTGCTCGGCAAGGTTGCTCTGGAATGTGCGCAGATCGCCGCCCGAAAAGATCCCCAGCAACGGAGTCACGGCGTAGCGGGTGCTCTGGCGCGCCGCTGCCGGCAGGCAGGCGTTGACTCTCCTCTGCGCATCGGCGGAGCGAATGAAGGCGGGCTCCCCTGCTACCGGGGAGTAGTATCCGCCCTGGCGCTGCATCGGCTCACCGCTGCCCAGCTTCATCCGCACTCTCTCGGCCACCCCGTGTTCCGCCAGCCAGAGCATTACCTCCCTCTTTGCCTGCCTGTAAAGCGACGCGCCAGGCGGCTGGCCGATCTGCTGACAGAGGTCGGAACCGGCGATAAAAACCTCCGGCACCATCTCCGCAAACCGCTCCTTCGCGTCCTGCCCGGCGCGCCGGCTCTGCAGCGCATGATCCCAGAGCCTGCCCAGGTAACCGGGAACGCTGCCTACCGATTCCAGGTCCTCAAAAAGAGGAATCAGCCAGATGGAAGGCAGAGCGATGCCGGGATTCGCCCGTTGCATGCGGTCGCGCCGCGCCGCCAGCTTCCGATCCAGAGAGATGAGTGCCTCAGGCTTGGATGAGAGACTCACCTGGAGGCCCAGTACGAATCCCGGGTTTCCGTATTGCGCGCCGATGGCATTGATCTCGAACAGGTTGTGCACCGTGGTGTCGATCGCGAACTGGTCCTTCGCCGTGACCTGGCTTTGCTGGATGCGTGGAGTGACTATGACCCGCTGCAGCAGGTCGCGGTAAAGCGAAGCCTCGCGCAGGAGCCCGCTGTGTTCACGGCGGTCGCATATCGCGGGGATCAGGGCATGAAGCTGTTTTCGCAGTCGTTTGTTGAGCGCGAAATAGTATTCCAGCATCTCGCGCCGCCGGCCGCGCAACTCGAGCATCTTTCTTTCGAGCCGGTCGTTGTGCTGCCAGAGTGCCTTGAGCGGGTCGGATGAAAGGTGAAATGTCATGCCGACGCGGCGAATCGCGTTCGGCTGAACAGAGAACGGCAGGATGCCCCGGTAGCGCTTCTCCAGCTGGTGCGTGAGCAGCGTGATGTCGTCGAGCAGGCGCGTGAAGCGCCGGTTGCGCTGAGGCAGCTTCTGCAATTCGACAAGCAGGGCGGGGTCGACGCCGGGGACGCCGCCGCTCCGCAGCAGCAGATCCATGATCCGCACCATCCGGTTCACATTCTCCATGACCACCGAGGCGGCGAGCAGGTGCCCCTGGCCGGATGGCCGATTGCTTCCGTCCCAGTCTCCCCAAAAGGAGAGGAAGGAGTGCAGGGGAGAATCGGTGGAAAGCTGCGAGAACTGCTCTGCGGCGATGAGCGAGTCGAGGTCGAGCACGATCTCGCCGGCCTCCTCTCCCGACGTAATGCTCACGTTGAGCCCGACGTGCTCACGGGCCAACTCCTCCGCGGCTCCGGCGACCGCGGCGTCCGGCACCGCCGTTCCACGAATCAGCGCCGAGAGGATGCTCTCGAACTTCTGCTCGGTCTTGATGGAGTACATCTGCGTCGGGTGCACGGTGCGATCGCAGAGGCGGAGCCGGAACGCCTCCCTTCGGCGCTCGAGGTCGTCCTTGTAGAACTCCTTCTCCAGCGAGCTGGCCAGTTTCCTGCCGTCGTCCGTCCCGGCCGCACGGACGAGTCCGTCTGCGATCGCGGCCCGGTCGAAAAGGCGCACACGGAACTGGGCAAGCCGATGCGGAAGATATTCCTTCCTGAACCGTCCGTATTCACTGCCGGCACCGCCGCCGTGGCTCGCAAACAGGTGCCGCATGCGGCCGTGCCTGCCGCAGAGCCGGTCGAACTGCTCCTCGATTGTCTTCCAACGCAGTTGAAGAGAAGCGGAGCGTTGTTCGTCGGATACGACGGGCCTGCACGCCGGCGTTCTGCGATTGTAGTTCGCCGATTCCTCTGCGACGATGCGGTTGAGGTCGATGAGCACGCGGCGGGTCTTGTTTGCCAGCGTATCGGCGCCGTCCGTCCCGCCGAGGGTCAGACGGAACGTCCTTCTGGCCGTCTCGTACCCCTCCTCGGTGCGGGCAAAGGTGGCGAGCGGAAGCATCCCGATTCCCTGCCGGGCGAGGCCGGAAGCCAGCCAGTCCAGGGAAAGGCCCGGCGGAAGCAGGCGGATTGACAGCAACGGGTACATGCTTCCGGTCGGGGGGACGATGCTGATGCCGAACGGATTCCGTTCATGCGGCAGGTTGGCCATGGCCTCGAGCAGGGCGCGGGTGCGCTCTTCGAACAGCTTGTTGCGCAACCGCCAGTAAGCGCGCACGGACTCGACATCCTGGCGGTACAGGAGGTAGCTGATGGCGACGGCCGCCACGTTTGGCCGGATCAAATCATTTATGCGTCGGAAACGGGACAAAATCCGGCGCTCGCGAATTTCCACGACCGCGAGCCTCGCGCCCGCGAGGCAGTCGGTCTTCGACATCGAATGAACGGTGATGACACGCTGGGCCTGCTCGTCGCTCACGGCGCCGAGATAGACGAGCTCGTCGGCCACCTGGCGGATGGTCCTGATCTCCGGCAGATCGTCATGCGGCACCACCTTCTGATAGGACAGGTCGTCGATGACAAAAATCCCGCGCTCGAGCAGCCGGCGCAGAAGCAGCCGCACCGAGCCTTCGTCGAACACCCGCCCGGTAGCGTTGTGCGGATTGTTCAACACGACCGCGCCTCTCCGGATCCAGGTGGAGTCTGCCGTGATCTTCGAGTCGACGGCGCCGACGATCGCGTCGACGTCCAGTTCGAGCCCCGCAGTCAGCGGCACCGCGTGAATTTCAGGAAAACAGTGTTCGTAGGACCAGCTGAGGTCGGGGACGACCACCTCGGATATACCGCAATGGAAACCCAGCAACCCGAGCGCGGTGCGCGACGAACCGCTCACCACGGTGCAGTCCGGCAGACGGTACTGCGGGTTGTGCCTGACGAAGACGCTCAGGTAGCTTCTCAACAAGCCCTCGTGCCACTCCGAAGAATCAACCTGTCGGATGAACTCCGAGGTGAATTCCCTTGCATCCATCAGGGCGGTTTCATCGAAGGCCGCACCCTGCAATGGCCGGCGCAGGTGCCGTACGAGGCGGTCGGCCTTGCCGGAGAACCTGTCGAGTGCACGCCCGACCGTCTCTCCCCGAGCATCGATCAGACCCGCCAGGAGTTGCTCGGCGGCGCGGGCATACTCGGGTATCTTCGCTTCGGCGGTCATGCCGAGGCCGAGACCTTCGAAAGAAGGTGTACGCTCCACGTCGGGCTTTCCGCCGGGAACGCTTCCCGAGGCGAGTCCCTGCTCGATAAGAAAGGAGAGGAATTCCACTTCCGAGGCAGACGGCGACCCCTTGAGCTGGAAGTGTACCGACTCGAATGCGCGTAACAGGTCGGCGTTTCCCGCGACGAAAACGGTCGAGAGGTGGCGAAGGCGGGGCGAGAAGATCCCCGGTGTGAGGAACCGGAGAACGTGCTGGGTCAACCTTGACTCACGTGCCAGCGACAGGTGATTCGGCGCATCGTTTGCCTCGATAAAGAACACCGGATGGGCGAGGCAGATCGCCCGGAGCCCCCGACGCATCTCCTCCCCCAGGAGTCCACCCGCAACCAGGAAAGCCGGGTGCTCCCGGTCCTCCGAGACGGTCTGCTGGACTCTCTCCCGGGCCAGCCGCTCGTCGGTCGGAAGCTCCTCGAAGTCGAGTCCATCGAACGACCGGAGGGTATCATCGAGCGACGTCTTGAACAGGAAGACCCGCGCCGGCCGGACCGCAATATACAAGGAGAGCGCGTGGAAGAGAATCCTGAGCGATTCCTGAATCCCGCCGGAGGCGAGTACCATTTCGCGCCGGCCCGATTTTCCGCCGTCGTCGTAGCTCAAGGCTTCCTGCTGTTGCTCCAGCCAGGAGCAGAACAACCGGACCAGTGCGGGAGGGTTGCCCCGCGAGTACCCGCCGCGCGGCAGGTAAGGGCCGCTTTTCAGGATGAGGGCAGTGAGAAGATCGAGCAGATACCTGTCGGCCCCGGTCCATCCGAGGTGCTGCAGTAGCGATTCCGGGGAGGACTCGCCCAGGTCTTCACGCTCCACGTCTATGCCCAGCACGATCCTGAGATAAGCGGAGGAGAGGCGCGGATCCTGCAGCGGGTTGCCGATGTGGAAGTTGACTCGCTCTGCGGGAGCAATCCCTGATGCAGCCGTCGATTCGCTGATTTCCGAAACCCGGGCCGAACGGAGCGGTTTCAACCGGAAAAGGCGGAGCGGATCAGCAGAGTGAAGGTCCATGAACTCGCGTCAGAGAAAAAGCGTTGAACGCAGAAGCACCTGAGAGACGGTCCTGCACATCCGCCTAGGTGGCGGTGTTTCTCTCCTTCTGCTCCTTGTAGCCATCCAGCGCCTTCTGGAGAAGGCCGCGGAAGATGCCGAGCAGCTCGGATCCCTGCGGGAGGTCCTGCGACGACAGCGAGACGATGGTGCGCGCGTTCTTCAGGCTCTGGCTTGCTTCGGCGAGTCGCGCCGCCTGCGGCGTGAGCATGAGCAACTCCGGGTTGTTCTTGAGCAGCTCCAGCTCTTCCCTCTCGAACTGGAGGCGCATGCGGCTGCGCTGGAGCTCGTCCTGGAGGCGCTGCTGCGCGAGCGCCGATTCCTGCTGAAGCTGCGCCTTGTGCAGGTCCGCCTTCCTGAGCTCGAGTTCGTGTTCGAGGACGGCGATTTCCTCGTCGGCCTTGAACTTCGCCCTGGCGGCGTTGATGCGCGCCTGGTGGCTGACCTGCTCGGTCTGCTCGAGGATCCGGGCGTGTTCCTGCTGACGCAGCGCCTCGGCAATCTGCGGATCCACCGGCTCGAACGACTGAATGGCAAGCGAAATGACCTCCAGGCCCAGCTTGCTCCCGCTGATGACTACCCGCTCGTTGAGATGGTCGAGAATGTTCTGAGACGAAAGATTGTGGATCTCGTGGGTCTCGGTGAACTCTTTGACGAATCCCTGCAGCAGCACCTGCAGCTCCTCTGCTGCCTTTGCCACGGCTGCAGTCTGCCAGCCGCCGACGCGAATGAGCGCCTGCAGGTTGTCCAGGGAGGGAGCGACTGTCCCGACCAGCTTGACACGGATGTCCAGGTTCCCCGCTGCGGTCGCGTCGACGGTCAGCAGCAGCGAGTGAGGTGTGCGCCTGATCGGGAGGCTGAAGTGCCGCGGGTAGAAGGGTCCCTTGCGCACGCCGAGCCCGGTCCTTGTCTCGCACAGGACGATGCAGTCGGGGCGGCGGAGGCGATACTCATAGGTAAATGCCGCGATGACAACGGCAAAAAGCGCGATGAGAAACCAGGTCATACGAATCTCACATTCTCGGAAACATTGTCGTTGAGCCGAACGCACGTGCGATGACGGGTCGACTTTTACCAGATGACTCCTGGCGTGTACAGCACATTCAGCTTGGCGTATGGCCACAGACAACGCCTTGTTGTCCTGCGGTATCGAGACGGCTGGGGTTGGGTCAGGAAAGCGCGGCAGCGGTCGTTGCGGCAGCTTTTGCCACGATGATTGCCGCGACCGATTGGGGGCGCCGAGTCTGGCAAATTGTCACGCATAGCCGCCACTTCAAACCATTCATCAGGAATCCCGCGCCGCCGGACGCCGAACCAGCCATTCAGGGAGCGGTGTTGCCATCCGGCTCGGTCAAGCGCAGCTCGAAAGTGGAATATCGCCTTCTCAGGGCAGATAGAACGACAAACGGGGCCACCAGGACCAGCGCGGCAACGTAACCGATGCGGATGAGGTATGTGAGAGGACCCACAAAGATAGGCAGTGGGTTCAGATGTGATCTAAAGACGTAGTAAACAATCCACGCGACTGGCACGAAGCGCCAAAACAACGCCCACACAACCTTGAAACGCTCCAGCACGAAGAGGTGGTTGTTTGGCCGCGCTTCTCCGCCGGTATTGTCAATGACGGAAACCGCGAAGCGCCGGTAGCGTTTCCGTATCATTTGCTGAACAATCAACTGAGCGGCAAACACCGTGAGCACCAGAATGCCGATCCAGATGACGGTCGCCGCAACACGACGCCACAGACTCGGATGGAGAAAGCTCGGCCCCCCAAGACTTATCGTTACCATCCATGTCATGGGAAAGGAGAGGAGTAGAAGACCGAGAAATGACCTCCACAAGAGCAGCCACCACATTGACAGCGCGTGTCGATACTCCATCTTCTTGCTCTCTGCCGTCATTGAATCCTCCGATCTGTAATCGCAGGAATTTCAGGCACACCTGTGAGCATCATACACCCATCTCTCAAGATGCATGGAAATCCCCGATGTTTCGCCTGCAGCCGCTCCCCTAATCCACTGTTTTAAAGAGACTTAGACTCTGACCTGAACTTGGGCCTGAACGCGGACTATTGCCCTTCGAATAGCCGCACGAACCTGGCTGGCCGTGGTTTCTTCCCGGGAGCCAGGCCTCCCGGATTGAGCATCCGAAATCCGAAGGCCTGGCACCGGGTTACCCGGGCTACTTCTCAGTCTTGACCGGGCCGGGAGGTTTTGGCGGAAGCCTCACGGGATTCGCGTCGAGCCTCTTCATCAACTCGGCGACTGCCCGCTCAAGCTGCGGATCTTTTCCGTCGATCACATCCTTGGGGTCATTCTGCACATCGATATCGGGATCAACCCCGTGGCCTTCGATGATCCACTGCCCTTTCCTGTCGGCGAATCCCGATTCAGGCACATAGATCGTGCCGCCGTCGATCAACGGCCCGCGGCCCGAGATACCCACCACACCGCCCCACGACCTCCGTCCCACGAGTGGGCCGATGCCGGCCTCGCGGAACATGGCCGGGAAGATGTCGCCGTCTGACGCGGAGTTCTCGTTGAGTATCGAGATCTGCGGTCCTATGAACACCCCATCAGGGTAGGTATCGGCCTGGTCATCGGTCCGCCCGTAGTTCAGGCCAAGCCATTTGCGCGAGAGACGCTCGATCAGCATGCGTGAAACATTGCCTCCGCCGTTGGCGCGGACGTCGATGACCAGCCCCTCCTTGCGTATCTGGCCGTAGTACCACTTAATGAACTCATAGATGCCCTCGGCCCCCATGTCAGGCACATGGATATACCCGACACGTCCGTTTGAGAGCTTCGTCACACGGTCGCGGTTTCCTGTAATCCAGTCGAGGTAGATCAGGTTGCTTTCGCTGGTGATCGGGGTGTAGGAAACCGTGCGCGCCCCATCCATCGTCGGCCTGGAGTTGACCGTGAGTTGCACCGGCCGGTCCGCCTTGTTGCGGAACTGCAGGTAAGGATCCTCGTCCGCCTTGAGTTCAACGCCGTCGACGGCCAGCAGATAATCGCCCACGGAGGCATTGACGCCGATCTCGGTCAGCGGTGCGCGGTAGATCTCCTCTTCGTTCTGCCCGGGAAATATCCTGCTGATGCGATAGCGGCCTGCCTGCCGGTCGAGTTCGAAGCGCCCGCCCGGCAGCGCGACGGACGGGCGGGGGGGAATCATAAAATCGCCGCCCTCGACGTACGTGTGCTGGACCGTGAGTTCCGAGATCATCTCGCTTATGAGGTAGTTGAGATCCGAGCGGTGGGCCACGTACTGAAGCCAGGGCCGGTATTGTTCGCGCAAGGCCTCCCAGTTGTAGCCATGCATGTTGGCCACATAGAACCAGTCCCGGTAACGGCGCCAGACCTCGTTAAAGATCTGGTTCCATTCCTCGACCGGCACCCGGTTGACCATGAGGCCGGCTGTGGAAACGGACTTCTTGGAAGCGGCACCAGTGGGTGTTGCGTCGTAGAGAGTGTACGATCCCCCGGAGCGGACCAAGACCCTGGATCCGTCCGACGAGAGCGCGTACCCGTTTGCATCCTCTGCGAGTGTTGTCTCTTTGCGGTCCTTCAATGAGTAAATCCGCAGCGAGGTCTTGTGGTCCGGGCTCCGGCCGTAGTAGAACGCCGGCCTGATCATGTAGAGCAGATGCCCTTTCCCGGCAGTGAGTCCGGCGTAGTTATCCGCTTCAACCGGAACTCGGGCAACCCGCAGGCCAAGCCCGTCGAAATCAATCGTCATTTCCAGCGGCTTGTTCTCCCCTGCCTTGGCGTCGCCTGCCTTCGCGTCCTCGGGCTTACCCTTCTCTTTCTCTTTGTCCTCCTTGCCGGCGCCCGCCTCGTCGCTTTCGGGCGGGAACGGGTGCTTGACCTCCTTGCGCAGCGCCAGCGCGAAGATCCCGGTGGTCCTGTTCGTGGCGTAGTTGAATTCCACGCTCGAAATCTGCGGTGCGAACTGGCGGTCACTCAGGTAGAAAAGGTAGCTGCCGTCGGGATCCCAGGCCGGATTTTCGGCATTGAAGAGCTCGTCGGTGATCTTGCGAACCTCCCCGTCCTTTTCGCTCCAGATGTAAATGGAGCGGAAGTTGTTAGGGCCGATCATGCTGAACGCAAGGTAGTGACCACGCGGCGACCACGCGTAATCTCTCACCTGGTCGCGCGGTGCATCGACGATCTCAGTAAGCTTCTTGTCGTCGAACGAGTAAACGAAGATCTTGCCGTCCTTGTCGCCAAAAGCGATGCGCTTGCCGTCACCAGACCACTCCGGCTGGTAGCGCATGGCTTTGCCGCCGTCCGTGAGTCGCTCGGGCTTACCGGAGCCGTCCTGCGCGATGACGTACAGTTCCTCCTCGCCGGTTATGTCCGATATGAATGCGATTTTTGAGCCATCCGGGGACCAGCGGGCCCACTTGTCGTGCGCGCCGGATGAGTTCGTCAGGTCGCGGGTCGGTCCTTTCTCGATAGGGGCGGTGAAAACATCGCCCCTGGCACTGAAGAGTGCGCGCTCGCCTTTCGGGCTGAGCTCGAAATCCTCAACCTGGCCCGCCGCCGAGATGCGAGACGGACGTTTCCACAGACCGTCGTCGGGTACGGTGATGGGAATTGATTTGCTTTTGCCTGACTTGACATCGAGGAGCTGTAATTCACCATTGAGCTCGTAAACGATGCGGCCGGCATGATCGGTACTGGGCCAGCGCACGTCCCATAGCTTGCTGGTGGTCACCTGGGCTACTTTGCCGCTCGGCACATCGTAGGCGTAAATGTTGAATGTGCCGTCGCGATCACTCGTGAAGTAGATCGTGCTGCCGATCCACATCGGGTCGCGGTCGGCGCGCGGGTGGTTGACGATGCACCGTGCGTCATTTGTCTTGAGATCGAAGACATAAAGATCGTTGGCCTGGCCGCCACCGTAGCGTTTCTCGGGGCGGAAATCCCGGAAGCGCGGGGAGTAGACGATCTTCGTGCCGTCAGGCGAGAAGTCGCCAGCTCCAGACTCGGGCATGGGCAGGACTTCGGCAGGACCGCCGGCCATCGACACCATGTAGAGTCGCGTCAGACCGAGCGTCCACGAATCCCGCTGAGACCGGAAGAAGATCGATTTCCCGTCCACCGTCCAGCCGTAAACCTGGTTGTCCCACCCCCACCTCGGTGTCAGCGGGCCGAGGGCAGGATAGTAGGTGAGCTGCCTGGGAGCACCGCCGGCCGCGGGCATGACATAGACCTGCTCGTCCCCGTCGTACTGGCCGGTGAAGGCGATCCATTTTCCATCGGGTGAAAACCTTGCGAACACCTCGATCCCCGGGTGGGCGGTAAGCCGGGTCGCGGTCCCGCCTGTAACGGGAGCGATCCAGACGTCGCCCGCATAGGTGAAGGCTACCTTGTCGCCGTAAATCGCCGGGAAACGAAGAAGCTTTGTTTGCGCCGCGGCCAGCGCCGGGGCGATGGCAGCAATGACAACGATCAACAGGGTCGCGCCGATAGTGCGTGAAGCGCGTGAGTCAGTAAACACATGTCCTCCGTATCAAGCAGGATGAAGCTGCAAATCGTGAATCTTACCGGAGTCGGGCAAAGGGATACAGTGGGAGCGCTGGGTTCAAGCGGAAACATGTGCGGCGGCTTTTCAAGCTGCCGGGGCGGGTTGAAAACCCGCCCCACTTGTATTTCGGCCGGCGCGTCACAGCGCGGCGGGCCCACATTACTGTTGCTGACCGGTCGCGCCGACCTTCGTGCCGATCACCTCGCCGGAGACGATCAGCTCAACGCGCCGGTTCTGTTGCCTGCCCTGCGGGGTGTCGTTGGAGGCGACGGGCATCGAGAAACCTTTCCCGGTCGCGACGATCGATGTCATCGGGATCCCCTGTGAAACCAGGTAATCCCGAACAGAGTTGGCCCTCTGCTCGGAGAGCTTCTGATTGAAATCCGCGGAGCCGACATTGTCGGTGTGACCCTCGGCCTCGAGTCTGAGGCCGGGGTAGTTCAGGATGATACCGGCGAGGCGCGCAAGTTTCTCGCGTGCCGTCTGCCGCAGCGTGTAGCTGCCGGTGTCGAAAAGAACGTCCGACATATTCACGACGAGCCCGCGAGGCGTGTCGCGTGTGTCAAGCACCTGATTGAACTGCTGCAGCAGCTTTGCGCGCAGCTCCTCGGCTGCTTTCTGGGCCCTTTCGGCTTCAGCTTTCGCCGCCTCCTCCCTTGCCATCAGAGCATCCTGCTCCGCCTTGGCCTGGGCTGCCGCAGCGTCCGCCTCCATCTTGAGCTTCAATGCCCTGGCGTCTGCTTCCGCCTTCAACTGAGCTTCACGTGCCGCAGACAGTTCAGCCTGGCGCTTGGCTTCTGCGTCCGCTCTCTGCTTGGCCGCTGCGGCTTCCTCAGCCGCCTTGGCTTCCGCCTCGGCCCTCGCCTTGGATGCGGCTGCCTCACGCTCCTGGGCAATGCGCTCCTCGTTCTGGCGCTGCACCGCCAGGGCGCGCGCATCCTCGGAGAACTGGATGGCTTGCCGCGCCGTCGAGACTACCTGCTTCTTGTCCGCCTTCCTGGAAAGAGAATTCTCGGCCATCTGCAGGCTCGAAGCGGCTTTGGTGAGGATTTCCGGCGCGTACTTCTCGGACCCGTTGGATTTTGCGATTTCGACCGCATTCCTGGCTTCGTACATCTCCAGCGGTATCTTCTTCAGATCTAGCGTCAACGCGAGCGGATTCGCCCTCTTCTGATACTGGGCGCGTCTCATCAGCTTGTATTCGTTGACCACAAAGATCTTACCCTTGATGTTCTTCCCGGCCTCATTCTCGAGAACCAGCAATTCACTCGGTATGCGAACCGCGAAATAGGGCTCGGCGGTGACGAGCATCGAGAAGACAGACATCTGGGTGCTGACATTGAGTTTGCCGTTCCCGTTGTTGTCGATGAGGATCTCACCGAGGTTACTGCTCCGGCCGTCGGGGGAGACAGCCCAAAGCACATAGGTCAGGAATTCCGTTCCGAACTTTGTCGTCGGCTGTGCGAGGTTCTTGAACTCGACCTCGATCTCCGTGTACCCCTTCTTGGCTTCCACCTTGGCCTCACCGGTGGCCCCGGGCATCAACTGCGTGCCCTTGAAATAGACCTTGGTCGCCCCCCCTCCGACGATGTAGCCGATCGCCGTGGTGGACTTGCTTATAACTTCGGATGCCGGTGTCCCCTGGGCCGTGCCGGGCTGCGACTGAGCCACGGCCAGCCACGCAAACAACAAAATCGCCGCAATAGTCGCCGCGGTGGTGATGGTACGTTTCATATCGTCCTCCCTGGTTGACTGGTGCGCGCGGATGAGGGTTGTTCGTGCCAACGTGGCAGCCTCCCTCCCGTTCGTGAATGATCGCAAGGCAATGCGGAACCGATTATGATCGCACCAAAGGCACAATAATGAGCGCAAAAAATACCAGCTTTCTCTCTGCCAGCCAATATCCTTAATAGGAAATGAGGTAGCGCTCCGCTGCATCGGCCTTTCCTGCACAGTGGTATTCTCCGAATGTCCGGGTTTGTATCTGCGGTCACCGGCGGGGGCATATCGCATGATCTTGCGATCCGACCGCTTCGCGTTTAAGCTGAATTCCGTATCAACGACCGGTCGCGGTTGAGAAAGGCACTTTTATGAAATCCCGACGAAACACTTCAGGTTGGATGCGGTTGGCTGTAATCCCTGTGGTACTGAGTTTTGCTTTCGGGGCCGGCCCGGATGGCTGGAAGCCCAGCACCGACTGGGGCCACTGGCGGCTCGGCCACAGATCCAATCTCGATTTCCTGCAGCAGAATCGATTTACTGTCACCTTCGGCAGCGGCGCTCCGAACTTCGAGTCGGCCAACCGCAGTGAATTCGATGCGGGCATGGAGAAGGCGAAGGCGTTCAACAGCGGCTTCCACGAGAAGGGCTACATCGTCCTGCGCTACATGTCGAGTTCGCTTGCCGGCCAGTCCGAGTCCAACAAGGACATACCCCGGAAAGAACAGATTGAGCTGTTGAAGTTCTACAACGAGCGCTGGAACGACTATTCGGACTATATCGGCCCCCGCCCGCCTGAGGATCCCACCACATGGATCATGGTCCGTGCCGACGGCACCTTTCCGCACTACCGATATGCCCCTTACGGCAAGGAGACCGGCAAGGGATTCGAGACCTGGGGATGCCCGAATAACCCGTATTACGTCCGCATGATGGAAGGCCGTATCAGGGCCCAGGCCGAGAGCGGAATCGACGGAACTTACATCGACTGGACTCAGATTGCCGGAGAAACCTGCTACTGCAAGTACTGCAGGCAGAACTTTCTCGCCTACCTGGAAAAGCAACTCCCCAGGAATGTCGCGAGTGCCAAGTACGGAGCCGCCGACTACTCCTCGATCGACCTGCCGCGGAAGCGCGGTGACAGGTTCTGGATGGAGTGGGTGACTTTTCGCGGTTTTACCGTGGCGGAATACCACAAGCATCTGCGCGCCGTCGCCCGGAAGTACAACCCGAATTTCATGGTCTCAGGGAATGTCTTCGGCGGCTTCGGCTACGGGCCGATCGCATACGACGCCGCCGGAAATATGGAGATGCTTGGTCGAGACGGCTACGAGGACTTCACGTATTCGGAAATCCAGGAGTTCCTGGACACCGCGCCACGGAAGACAGACGAAGGAGTGAAGATCACCAACAGTCCTGCGCTCAAGTTTCTGGCAGCCGCCAATCATGGCAAGCCGGCGATCGTCTATGCCACCGAGATCACGCCCCCGGTCTTTCCCAACCCGACTGAGAAGTGCCTGGACGCCATGGCCCAGATCAACATCGCGGAGGCCGAGGCCAATCATGCCGTTTTCCGCGAGAAACGGGAGACACCGCCTGCCGCGACACGGATCTATAACTTCCTCGCCGGCAACGAGGAGAGGCTGCTGACATGCCAGTTGCACAGCAACGTGGCTGTGCTGGCCTCGTTGAACCAGTACCTGGCGGATGAACTGAGTTTTGCCTTCAGCATGTCGCGAGTGTTTGCGGATCGAGGCATCTCGCACGTGATGCTCGTGGAAGACGATCTTCTCCGGGGTGATCTGCAAAAGTACGATTTGATCGTTCTGCCCTATCTGCCGTTGTTGAGCCAGGAGAAGCAAAACGGCCTCATCCGTTACGTCGAAGGGGGCGGAAACCTTCTGATACTGGGGGAATGCGGGGTGAAGAATGAGTTCAATCTCCTGCAGAGCCCCGTTCCGCTGGCAGGCATACTGGGGCACTCTGCCTATCCGAAGCAACCGGCCCTCACAAAAGCAGGATCAGGCCGGGTCCGTTTCCTGCCGGTCATGATTCCTGCCTCGCGTTTCCTGATCCCGATGAAGGCCAAGGGCGAGTACACCACCTTCGGACCCACCATGGCGGATCTCTTTGCGGATATTCCCGAAGGGTACACGCGCAACCGGATCGATCCGGCCTTGAGAAGGATCCTTGAGAGCGCCGCGGACGAAACTCAGCGATTGCTCCCCGGCCGACTGACACGCGTTACAGGCAAAGCGCCGTACGTAGAGATTACCTCGATGCTCTCGCAGGACCGGAGCGGGATGCTCGTCCACCTGGTCAACTATGATGTCACCCTGGACGGGACCATCACACCCGCCAGGAACCTGAAGATCGAGGCGTTCGTCCCGGCTGGCATGAAAGTCCGTGACGTACGCTACTGTGGAAACCTGACGGCGCTGAAACCCGTGGCTTTTCGTCAGGAGTCGCCACGACTGATCAGCTTCACGGCTGACGAGGTGGGCATTTTCGGCATGGCCGTAATCGAGTTGGAGTAGCCCCGCCCCGACCGATCCCGGTCGCCTGGGGCTAGTGCCTCGTCGCGATCGCTCAGTACCGCAGTTCCCGGGTCCGGCTGGCTGTGCTTGCGGACGCGGAAGCACGCCGACCGACGCCGACATGAATCGTCGTCTCACGGTTCTGTCGGCGAGCTTTGCCCGCGTTCATCCGCGTCCCAAGGAACGTTCCGGTGTCTTTGCAATCCTGGAGTTAGTCCCCCCTCAGATTACGGCGCAGCGTCAGCGAGCCATCCGGGTTCGTTTGCTGATGGCAGGCCCAGCGGACGGGGTACCGAACGCCTTTGACCTCGAGCTCCGCCTTGAGCTTGAGCCCTTCCCACTTCGTGCCTTTCGGCAGCACAAACTGAGCCTGCCGAATCTTGCCCGGCACGGGGTAACCCGGGTCGAGACTGCCTCCCACATTCACCTTGCCGTCATCGTTGACCACGTAAGCCCTCAAGGCTCCCGGCACTCCTGCGATGCCGTCGTTGGCAAAACCGACGATCAAGCCCGGGTTGCCTGTTCCCTCGTAGTACCAGATGAAGGATGGACGGACATTGTAGCCGACCTTGCGGTTGATCAGATCGATGGCCTGGGGATACTGCCTGTAATAATTCATGATGCCTTCGGCGCTGATCTTGTGAAAATTCCACAGCGACCAGTAGTTTGCGCCAACGTCCATCACATGGGCGATCATATTGTCCGTCCCCGGCACACCTTCACTGATGTGGAGCGAGTTGGGCGACCCGTCGGACATCGCGACCTCCAGGACTCCGGCGATCCAGGGAGGACGGTTGCTGATCGACTCTATCTGCATGTTCTCGATGAAGATGGTATCCGTGCGGAGCCAATTGTGGCTGCGGATTGTGCGGTCGACCAGTTCTGAATTGCCGACGAGGCTGAAATCCGGCTGCGTGTTGGTCACCAGCGGTGTCTTTTTCCAGTGCTCGGCCTGGATTTCCCACATCCTGATCCAGGTTTGCTCAGCAGTCTCGTAATCCGGGAACGGATTGTTCGTGAAGGGCCATGTATGGCCTTCCCCCCAGAAGCCGTACATGAACGTGTCCATGTACTCTATAAGCGGGCTGCCGTCCAGTTCCGCAGCAAGAAGCCCGTTCAGTTCCCTGTAGGCCTCCTGAAAGTAGGGATGATCATAGCGGGGTTCCTCGAATCCCTTCTTCTGACCGCGTACGCTGTTGGGGCTGCTTTTCCACTCCCCTATGAGTTTCACCATCGGGACCTTTTCGAGCACGAAGTCCGGAAGGGCTTCCTCGCGATAGTCCGGCGCTCGCATCTGGATCCGGAAGCCGACCCGCTTGTTGTACTTCCTGGCCAGGTCGAAAGTCAGTTTCCAATAGTCGGGGAAGTCGAGCCGGCCGCGACGCTGTTGGATCTCGCGCCAGGTCGGGCGAATATAGAGTTTCTGCCCCAGCGGAAGGCGGGCGAGATCATCGATGGCTTTGGACTTGTCGTCGGAAATGATCTCGGCCGTGCCCATGTCGGCGGCAATGTAGGTCACGAGCCCTCTGCCGTAGTTCGGCACCGGTTCACTGGCCGGTGTCGTGGCCATCACCACGTCTCCGCCCGGAAAGAGGTCTTCGGGCGGATATTGCGGGAAGGGCCCCTGGTTCAGCCGGCCGGTGATGGGAGGGCCTGATCCGAAATCGTACCTGTCCCAGTTGTGGGCAGGAACGTATCCGGATGACATCGAGGCGGTGATCTCGGTGGCGGCGCCAGTCAGTGCTGCGGTCTTCAAAAAGGCCCTTCGCTTCATTTGGTTCCTCCGATCTGTTCATGCCTGGTTTCTTGATCCATGCCCGTTCCTGCGGTTTGGCGGGCACGGTCTGCTATTGCGATCCGTGAGGCACAACCCTCCGGCTTTCGCGGTTCAGTGGAAGAAAAGCACCTTGGGGACGGTAGAGCCGTGAGGCGCCTGGATCAGGTCCTTCGTGTCCAGCAGGTAGTCGGAGCGTGTGCTCCAGACGAGTGCGGACAACACGGCTGGATCGCCCTTCACATGGTAGCTCGAGATCGCCATGCGCGGTTTCCACCGTTGAATCACCTGACTGGCTCCCCGCAGCGCATTCGCCTCAGATCCTTCAATGTCCATCTTGATGAAATCAACCTTGTCCAGCTTGAGCTCGCGGGCCAGGGTATCCAGCGTTGTCACTTCGATTTCCTCATCGCCGGGGCCCTTTTGCGCGAAGATGATGCTGTGAGAGTCTCCGGTCTTCGAAATGTGCAGTGAAAGCTTCCCCGTTGTCTCCCAGACGCCCTTGGGAATCAGCAGCACCCGGGCGTTCTTCAGTTCCTGTTCGAAATTCCGCCGGAAAGCGCGCAGATTGGCAATTTCCGGCTCAATCGCCACCACCAGGCGCGCGCCTGCCTGCAGTGCGATGCGCGTGAAGCCGCCGATGTGTGCGCCGCAATCGATTACTACGTCGTCGCGACCGACATGGGCCAGTGGGTGATCGTAGACCTTCTCGACCGTGCTCTCCCAATCCAGGTGCTTAATGACATAGTATCCCGGCTGGGGAATCCAGAGTGGGCCGAGGCCCGTCTGCCAGAGTTCCAGTCCGGAAGCAGCATCTGTCTTCAACAGTCGAGGCGACCCGGGGATCGTTTTGGCGGGGCCGGTCTCCGGCTGTGGGCAGGCCGGAGGGGCAAAAAACCCAAAGGCCGCAAAGATCGCGCTCAGAATCGACGTGCGGAAGAGCGGACGTGCCAAGTTTCCTCCCTGGTCCGTCGAAGCCGGTCCGCGAAGGGCCCTGAGTGCGGCCCTTCACTCCGGCTGGCTTCGCGGCACTGATACTTTACCTCAGCTGGCATCGATTTTTCTCCTTCTGCAGGAGGAAAACCTGTGCCTCTCTCCTGTGGGGCGGCTTTTCAAGGGGCGGTTTCAAGTGGGCGGGTTGAAAACCCGCCCCACATGTTGGAGGGAAGGCAGACCGCAGAGTATCCATGCCAGTACTGGACGATTGTGTGCGGCGTGATACAATTCGCGCCGACTCAGGCGAGTCGTTCGTGAAGCGGCGTGCCTCACCGCCTGCCATCGCCTTCACGATTGAATCGGTTCGTCAACGCAGGGCTGATATTAGGAGACATATGAGATCTTGCAGATTGATCCTGGCTTTCTTGACACTTGGCTGCCTGCTGGCAGTAAGCGCGTGGGCTCAGACATCCGCGCCACAGCCGAACGAGAAGAATATGCAGGCGATGGTTGACATGATGCGGAAAGACCTCCGCATCCAGAAGCAGTCGGTAGTCGACGAAGCAATGGGGCTGGAAGCGGCACAAAAGGCGCAGTTCTGGGGCGTCTATGACAAGTACCAGACGGAGCTCAATGCGATCTGGGACCAGAGGATCGCCAACATAAAGAAGTACGCGGACAACTACCAGACCATTACGGATGCGGTTGCCGATGAACTGGCAGTGAAGAACCTCGATATGGCCCAGCAGACGCTCGCACTCAGGAAGAAGTATTACGGCCTGATGAAGGCGGCGCTCGGCGCACGGGTCGCGGCGCGCTTCCTGCAGACGGAAACCATGCTCGGCGACATGGTCGAACTTCAAATCGGCTCTCAGATCCCCCTCGTCCAGTAGAGGTCCCTCGAGCTCTTTGAGCCTTTGGGGTGAACGCCAAGGGCTCACCTCAAGGGCTCGAAGGCCCCGAAGAACCTCGAAGGATCATTCACTACCTTCGTCGGAAACCGCCGCTGCGCGGCATACTGCCTGCCGAGCGGTACGCGCCCGAGTTGAAACTCTGGGTTCTCGCCTGTCCCGTGGATCGCGCCGCTCGCTGCTGATCGAGTGTCCGCGTGGTATCCATCTGGGTCGGGCGCGCCTGCTGGTTCCACGACGAAGTTTGAGCCGGCCGAGTCTGGGGCTGTGTTCCCTGTGTGGGCCTTGTCTGGCCGGACTGTGAACCAGTCGGGGGTCTGTCAACGGAATTCCAGCCGCCGCCGTTGTTCTTCTCCCATCCGCTATCCCCTTTTCGGTAAACCGTACCGTCCTTCCCGGCATAGATGTCGTCACCTACCTTCATGACACCGCCGTTTTCCCCGCGCAGCCAAGAGGCGGTTCCGCTCTGGCCTGAACCGGCATTGCCCGCGGTGATGGTGCCGCCCTTGACAGCCTGGCCCGTGTTGGGATTGTAGGCAGCCCCCCGCTTGCCGTATGCGTAGTTGCCAGTGTAGACGTTGCCGACTGCCGCCCGCTGGCCCGCGGCGATGGTGCCGGTTCTCGAGTTATAGGCAGCCCCGACCTGATTTGCCCACCTGTTGCCCGTCCAGGCGTTGTAGCCCTGGGATGTGCGGGTGACTGCCTGTGTGGATCCCCAGCGTGAATAGACGTTGCCTGTGGTGGCTGCCCAACCGCCAGGACCCCAGGCGACCGCGCCGCCCGGGCCCCAGGCCACGCCGCCATAGTAAGGAGGACGGTAGTACGGGTACGGATAGTAGTAGCCCCACCCGATCGGCCCCCACCAGGGATATGGCCCCCAACCCCAGCCCATTGGGTACATCGGGTAGCCCCAGGACCAGCCGAAGCCGAAGCTGAAGGCCCAACCAGACCAGGGGGTATAGACCACGGCTGAACCGAAGCCGTACGTCACCGGCGGTCCGAACCAGGCCGACCCGACCCACGGAGTGTAGTAGTAACCGGTGCCGTACACCGCAACGTAGCCCGAGCCATGGGTGATGCAGGTTCCGTAGTACCCGGGTGTGTATCCGACCGTCACCGTATCCGCGTTGGAGCTGTAGACCTTCACGTATGTGATGTAATGCACGGGGGAACTGGGGGGAATTCCGTAGATCGCAGGCGGTATCGCATCCGCTACTTCCCAGGGGCCCTTGACTGAGGAACTCCTGAACCATATTCCGTTCTCGACGGCGTAAAACGTCTTCTCATCCACCCGGATGATCGGAGTCGCGGTGTTGACGGCATACTGAAGCGGGGTGCCGTCGACCGGCTTGAACTGCGGCTCGCCGTCGAACTGCGGTGGCGTCAACCTGGCGTTCTTCCGATTTACCACGGCTGTCTGCGGGATGTTGGCGGCGATGACCGCCTCTTTCGCCTGCGGCGTTTCGGGGATCGACGCCTTCACATTCTCCTTCGGGCTATCATCCGGGATCTTGGAAAAATCCGGCGGCAGCTTGCCGCCGGAGACAAATTCCCACGGCCCGTCCATCGTTGCGGAGCGGAACCATCGCCCTGAAAGAAGCACGTAAACCTTGTCTTCGGCCGTGTGCTTGAAGAGGTTGCCGGTGGTGTTTTCGGCATATACGAGCGAGGTGCCTTCAACCGGCACGTACTTGGGCTCCCCCTCGGTCACGATGAGCTCCATGGGGGAGGTGGCTGGATAGATCACCGGAACGGGACCTTTGGCAAGCGACGGTTTCTCATCTTTCGCTTCCGGGTCACCCTTCCCCTCGAGCAGATCGACCTGGCCGCCGGCGATGGCATCCTTCATCGCCTTCTCGAGATCTCCGTCAGGCTTCCTGCATACTGTCCAGGGCCCGGATATCGCGGCTGCCTCCATCCATCCGTCGAAGACGTGCAAATAGTGCTTGCCGCCGGGTTCCCGCAGAATCAGGACCCGCGTATTGATGACGCGCTCGAGTTTGGTCTCCTTTACAGACCGGTATGCCGGATTCCCATCGATCAGGACAGGGATACCAGGTACGGTCGAAAAGACGATGCGCGGAGGGTCATTCTTGAGCGGCATGGCTTCGATCTTGTTCTGTGCTTCAGTGATCGCCAGCTCTGCCTCCATTCTGTCGAGGGAGATTCGCCGAACTTTCGGCATCACGCTGTTTTGAAGGATCCGGAGGTAGAGCCCTTCGTTGTCCGGGTCTGCCGGGAAGATCGCCTTGGGGACCTTAAGATCCTCGAGGCTGACCATTCGGGTCACTCTGTCCACCTCGGTTCTCGCCGTCACCAGAGCGGCTCCAAATGTTGGCTTGTCGCTGCCTGCAACGCTCACTTCTATGGCAGAGTAAGCGGAGATTCGGCTGCCGTCCCAGGATTCCAGCTGAGGCTGGTACACCTTGAATGTCTTGTCGCCGCTCTTGACTTCCCGCGGCCAGCCTTCCTGGCCAGGCGACGACGGGGTGCCCGAGTTCTGAGGCGTCGGGGCTCTTTGCGGCGGAGGCGCCTGACCCGCGTCTATCACTCCAGGAAGGGTGATGAGAGCCGCGGCTGTAAACAGGGACAGCAACCGTCTGCACAACATCTTCATGATCGATTCCTCCATGCCGGATTCCAGGGGTCAGACCTGCCTGTTCGCGGTGCGCAACGTGCGCCGGACGGCTGGCACGCACTGGGACTCATGCGAGACGGGATGAATGGTGGGCTGCCGGCGGGCTGTTGTCAATCGCACTTAAGGCCTGGGCGCGCTCTTGGAGCCGGAACATCGGCGTTGTCGGCAGAAGTTCTCAGCTTTCAGCCGTCAGCTTGGAGAGCCGAAAGCTCGAAGCCTGCCGGAATCAATTGCCTCCAGTTGGTCCGGCCCGGATAGTACGGCTTACGGAACCACCCAGATGCCGTCCCTTACGGCGAGCTTCGTATCGTCGAGGTAGACAGCTCGTCCGGCCCCGTTCCCGCGGAAATCCGTCACGATATCGACGTGCTGTGCCGAACGGTTCAGGCTTCCCTGCCGGGCGAGCTCATCACAGCGTGCTTTCCCTTCAGCCGAAGCAGGATCGTCGACATAGCACTCGGGATAGCTGCCGCCGATTGCGATATGCACCGTGCCGCCGACCTTCTCGGCAAACAGCGGGTGGCGAAGCGCCCTGGTGATGCCGGCATTCATTCCGAACGCCACTTCCCCCAACCGGTGCGAGCCCGCGTCGGTCTCGATGACTCTTGCCAGCGCGTCGCTGCCCACTTCCGCGGAGTACTCCCTGATCACACCGGCTTCGAAACGCAGGTAGATTCCCTGCACGGTGACCCCGCTTTCGGAAACCGGCATGTCCACGAAAATCTCGCCTTCGGTTGTCCGGGCATCAGGGCTAGTGAACACCTCGCCGTCAGGGACGTTGTGTTTTCCGGTACATTTCCGGACCTTGTGATCGCCGATGTCCATCGTCAGCTCGAGTGTCCTGCTCGAGCGCGGATGCTCTGTGACTATCCGGACCGTCCGGCTCCCGTCCATGACCTTCCAGACAGGTTCCTCGGCAGCCTCGAGCTGGCGTGGGTCAACAGTCGAGGCTGCGATGATCACGGCCGCGTACTCCTCGAGGCTCATCTCCTCGAGGTCCGCGTACCCCCGGGTCGGGTAGAGGGTGATCACCCATGGCTTGAGCAGGCGGATGCTCCGGTAAGGCTCGTCCGCCCGCATCAACGCGGCGGCCATTTCCTGTGGGAGGCCGGCAAACATTTCCGGCGCCTCGGCGCCGAGAACTTCGATGTACTTTGTCATGGCCTCATACCGGGCCCGGTGCCAGGACGGGACACGCCCGATTTGCGCGATACTGCCGTGGCGCGCGATGGAGGCTCCCCAGACCTTGCCCCGGTCGTTGTCCGGAGGGACGAGGCAGACGTCGGCGACGGCACCGGCTGCGAAGACTTTGTCCTGCAAAACGGAGAGCAGCGGCCAGGCGATTCGCTCCCCCTTGAGCATTACGACATCATCCGGCGTGACGCCGCCGACAGAGTGATTGAGGAGGCAGTCGGCCCATGTTTCCAGGTCGCGGTCGCTGATCTTGACTGTCACGAGAATCTCTCCTGAGGTGTCTGGAAGGCTAGTTGCCACCCCTCCCCGCGAGGCCTCTGGTTGCCCTCGAAATCCGGGCTGCCTTCTGTTTCGGCCGGAGGGCGCGCACGGCCTTCCCTGTCAGCCACATCTCCGAGTTACCCAGTTCCGAAAGCTCCCTGTTGAGCAGTTCCTTGTAGTTCGGCTGCCCGCAGGCGGAGAGCACGCGCTCGGTTTCCTTGCCTGTCTTGACTCGCTCGTAGAGCTCGCGGAAAACAGGCCGGACCGCGTCCCTGAAGCGGGGCTTCCAGTCGAGCGCACCGCGCTGCGCCGTCGCCGAGCAGTTCACGTACATCCAGTCCATCCCGTTTTCGTCGACCAGGCGGATCAGGCTCTGCGTCAACTCTTCCACTGTTTCATTGAAAGCTTCGCTCGGGCTGTGCCCGTTCCTGCGCAGTACCTCGTACTGAGCCTCCATGATGCCGGCAACGGCCCCCATGAGCACTCCGCGCTCGCCGGTCAGGTCGCTGTAGACTTCGCCCTCGAACGTCGTGGGAAACAGGTAGCCGGAGCCTATCCCGATCCCCACGGCGATACAACGCTCGCGCGCCCTTCCGGTTGCGTCCTGGAAGACCGCGTAGCTGGAGTTGATGCCGGCACCGGAAAGGAAGTTGCGCCGCACCGATGTGCCGCTTCCCTTGGGCGCTACCATGATCACGTCGACGTCGACGGGTGGGATGACCCTGGTCTGGTCTTTGAAAACGATCGAGAAGCCGTGGGAAAAGTAGAGCGCGTCCCCTGCCTTGAGCTGACGTTTGATTCCGGGCCAGATCGCCATCTGCGCAGCATCGGAGACAAGCATTTGGATGATGGTCCCCTTGAGCGCCGCCTCCTCTATGTCGAAGAGCGTCTTGCCCGGAATCCAGCCGTCTTTGCGGGCACGATCCCAATCTTTCCTGAGCGCCTTCCTCTGCCCGACGATGACGTTGAACCCGTTGTCCTTCAGGTTGAGTGCCTGCGCAGGGCCCTGCACGCCGTACCCGATGATCGCAATCACCTCGTTCTTGAGCACTTTCCTCGCCTTCGCGAGCGTGAATTCCTTGCGGGTAACGATTTCTTCCCTCACTCCGCCGAAGTCAATCACTGCCATACTTCCTGTCTCCTTTGATAAGACGCAGTCTACCTTCTCCCCGCAATATCCGGGAACTCCCCTGTCAGTGCTCCACCGGCGCGAGCCGCCGGAGAAGGGCTGCGGGCATTATACTTTTTCACAATACGGGGCGATTTCCAAAGAATTCTTGGCTGTGATTCAGACAGTGGAGATTGAGGTGACGTCGTCTCGTGAGGTGATCGCAGTCCAACCCTTTCAGGGTTGGGCCTTGCGGCAGATCCGATCCTCCCCGGGGTTTGCACCCCGGGCTGATCTGTTCGACCCCCTTCGGGGTCGAGTCCGACGTACTGCGCGCCGGGACCGAGAGTGACCATCCCGTTCAGCCCGTTGACTCGCCGGTGGCGGCGATGCCTCACAGATGCCAGCCGCGATCGACAGCGACGACGCTGAAAGCTTCGAATAACAGCCCGGGGTGCAAACCCCGGGGATCAGGATGATCGGAAGATGTCAACCCTGAATGGGTTGAACAGCATCCCTGCAGCGCAGGCTGCCTTTCACGCATCACCAGTCTCGTAGCCCTCACTCTCTGAATCGCAGGAATTCTTGGCACGCGGGATGGACTTGGGGACACGGATGCACACCGATCCGATAGATTGCTCGACCCGTGTGCTGAGCCTTTACCCCGGCGTTCTTCCGCGTCCGGAAATGATTACTTCTAGCCCGTTCAGAGACAGGCTAGGCGAGATGCGAGAGCGCTTCCTCGACGGCTCCGCGCAGCAACGTAACCTTGTACCCGTTGTTGCTGAGCGGCGAGGCGTCTTTAAGGGACGCGTTCGCGGCCCGGGCGATTGCATCGGCTTCAAGCTTGTGCCCGACCAGCTCCTGCTCGGCAGCCGAGGCGCGCCACGGCGCCGGCGCCACGCCTGAAAAGACCAGGCGGGCACGTTTGACGGTGTCTCCCTCGACCTGGAGCGAAGAGGCAACGCCGGCCAGGGCGAAATCCCATGTCGCGCGGGAGCGCGCCTTGAAATATCCGCCGCGTCCGCCGGGGAGCGGTGCGGGCAGTATGACATCGGTGATGATTTCCCCCGCCTGGAGAACGTTCTCGCGCGTATGATCCTGCCCCGGCAGGATGAAGAACTTCCCCGCCGGCACGCTCCGCTGTCCCTTCGGCCCGGAAATCCGGAAGGTAGCCTCCAGGGCGACGAGTGCGGGCGCCGTGTCGGACGGATGCACGATGAAGCAGATCTCCCCCCCGAAAATGCAGTGGTATTCGTTCTCCCCTTCGGCGGCGTAGCAGATATCGCCGCCTTTGCGGGCACAGTGGAAGTCGCCGCGGAAGTACCAGCAGCGCGGCCTCTGACAGAGGTTGCCTCCCAAGGTCCCCTGGTTGCGCAGCTGCGGGCTGGCCGCGGAGGCTGCCGCCTGCGCGAGCGCCGGATAGTCCTTCTGAATTCCCGGGTGCGCTGCAATCTCCGCCAGCGTGGCAAGCGCTCCAACACGCAGGCCACCGCCGGGCACTGACTTGATGCCCCGCAGGCCGGTCAGCCCGCTGATGCTCACCACCGTGCTGGCGGAAAACACTCCGTCTCGCAGGCAGCCGAGCAGGTCGGTCCCGCCGGCATGCAGACAGGTGCCGGGGTTGGACAGCAGGCGGATCGCTTCCTCGAGATTGGAAGCTCGGACATATGCGATATCTGGCATCATGGCTTACTCCTACGCGCCCTTGCGGGCCAGTATTTCGAGTACCCGGGCCGGTGACATCGGCCCGTCGAAAACGCGCACGCCGATGGCGTCGCAGACGGCATTCGCGATCGCCGCAGCGGAAGGGATTGTGGCAGGTTCGCCGAGACCTTTGGCGCCAGTCGAGCTGCACTCCGTGTCGTGCAGGTCTATGGGGAGGCAGGTGTGGCTGGCAGGCACATCGAGCGCCGTCGGGATCTTGTAGTCATGCCAGTTGGCGCTGAGGACTTTGCCGGTCTGCCGGTCTATCACCCTCTGTTCGGTGAGGGCGAGGCCCAAACCCATGGCGAAACCGCCGAATACCTGGTTTTCGTACGTAAGCGGGCTCATCGCCCGCCCGCTGTCGTGGGCGGCCACCATTCGCAGCACCCTCACAGCGCCGGTCCGGATATTGACCTCGACCTCGGCAAACTGCGCTTCAAACGGCAGCGCGGTCTTTCCCACAGGATGCGGAGCGCGCCGGCCAACGCCTATGAGGAGCTGACGCTCGGCAAGCGACTTTAGCTCGGCGAACGGTATTCGCTTCCCGTCTGTTGTCTGTTCAATGGTTCCGTCGCGCAGCCTCAGGGTCGCGACAGGCTGGGAAAGTTCGGCGGCGGCGAGCGAGAGCAACTCGGCTTTCACTGCAGCAGCAGCCGCACGCACTGCAGGCGCACATGCCACCACTGTCTGGCTTCCACCCGACTCCGGCGCGTACTGCGTCGTCGCGGTGTCGGCATATTCAATCGCGATCTTCTCCGGGGGGACGTCGAGCTCCTCGCTCACAACCATCGCCATGACCGTCTTGGTACCGGTCCCGAGATCGCTCGCACCCATGTTCAGGTTCACGGAACCGTCCGCAAGGAGTTTGACGATCACGATGGCCGAAGGCTCTCCCGCCCAGCCCCACATGCCCGCGGCCATGCCCGTGCCGCGCCTGACGCGCCCATCACCTTTGGGCCGGGTACGCGCCTCGCTCCAGGCGAAGGCTTTCGCCCCCTCCGTGATGCACTGTCTCAGCCCGGTCGTGGTGTAAGGGATGTTCTTCTCGATCTGGCTGACTGTCGGTATGTTCTTGAGACGCAGCTCCACAGGGTCCATCTCCAGCTTCGCAGCGAGTAGATCCATGGTCTGCTCCAACGCCCAGGAGCATGAAGGGAACCCCGGAGCGCGCATGGCCCGCGCCTTACCGGCGTTGATAAACACGTTCTGTTCCTCGGCGCGCACGTTGGGGCAGAGATAGAGATCTGCGATCTGGTAAGAGGAGAGCGCGTCCCAGGAAGGGTAAGCCCCGGCCGGCCCTAAAAAGCGCGCCTCGAGGGCGGTCAACGTTCCGTCCTTTTTGACCCCGGCCTTGAGCCGGATCTTGTTGGAGGGCCGGTTGCCGACACAGAGGAAGGTCTCTTCGCGGCTGAGGAAAATCTTGACGGGACGGTTTGTCATGCGCGCTAACAGCGCGGCTATGACCGTGTACTTCCCTACCTCGGTTTTGCCGCCGAATCCGCCGCCCATGTACAGGCTGACGACCCGGATGGAGCTCAAGGGCATCTTGAAGATCTGCGCAAGCTCGGCACGGCGATTGAACACACCCTGCGTGGTATCCCAGACGGTCAGGCGATCGCCATCCCACTGCACGACCGACCCGTGTACCTCCATAGCGGTATGGAACACGGTCGGGGTGCGGTACGTGTTTTCCACCACCACATCCGCCGCCGCGAACCCGGCAGCAATATCGCCGCGCTGGTAGACCGACGGCTCACCGAAGCGATTCCCGCCCTCCTGAACCGGCGGCGCCCCCGCTTCGAGAGCCTTCTCAGGGTCCACCACGAACGGAAGGACTTCGTATTCGACCGACACGGCGCGTGCGGCGTCCTGTGCCTGCTCAGGCGTGTCTGCCGCTACTGCCGCTACTTCTTCCCCCTCGTACCTGCAATGTGAGTCGAACAGCCAGCTCGTCGGCCCTTTGTCGCCAGAGTACCAAGGAATCTTCGCCGCCGCTGTTTCCCCGGTGATGATTGCTCGTACACCCGGCATCTTCTCGGCCTTGCTGACGTCGATCTTCTTGACCCGGGCGTTTGCATGCGGGCAGCGAACGGTGGCGCCGTGAAGCATGCCCGGCAAGGCGATGTCGCGGGCGTAGACCGCAGTGCCCGAAGCCCGCTCGTAACCGTCAACGCGGGGCAGAGGTTTGCCGACATACCGCGTCTCACCCCAGGGCGGCAGATCAGTTCCCGTCTGGCTCGTCGAAGTGCCTGCGCCCGTCTGCGTCAAATACGGTTCACTTGTCCTCATCACACGCCTCCCGTGCGCCGCGCCTGGGCAGCGCGCTGCACAGCCTTGAAGATGTGGTCATAAGCGCCGCACCGGCAGAGGTTCCCGCTCATGCCAAGGCGGATTTCTTCCAGAGACGGGTTCGGGTTGGCGCGCAGCAGGCCCTCCGCGGCCATTACCTGGCCCGGCGTGCAATAGCCGCACTGCATCGCATCGTCTTCCACGAACGCCTTCTGCACGGGTCCCAGCTGCTCACCGTTCATCAGGCCCTCAACGGTGGTGATTTCGTGGCCGGCCGCCTCCAGGGCCAGGGTGAGGCAGGCGTAACGCGGGATGCCGTCTATGAGCACTGTACAGGCGCCGCATTCGCCCCGCTCGCAGCCGGGCTTGGTGCCCGTCATGCCGAGCTTTTCGCGCAACGCCGTCAACAGCGTGTCACGCGCCTCGACCTGCAGCTTGAAGGCGTTCCCGTTGATTTTCAGCACGACATTGACCGGTTCGTGCGGTCTGGCCGCAGGTACCGGGGTTGGAGTCTCGAGCGCATGGCCCATTGCAGCGCCGGCGATGGGCGCCGTACTCACCGAGGTCAGGAAACCGCGCCGGCTTATCGTGCGCCGGCTGCCTGAATTCTTTCGTCTTCTGCCCATAGTCCATCCTATAAGAGGTAAAAGGTCAACGGCCACATACTACCCCAGCTTGCGGCGGTTCGTGCCGGGATTTTCTCAGCCATCTAGTGTACGATTACTCTTCCGCAGCGAATCTCTGTCCGGGATCCTTGACAGCGGCTCCCGGGATGCAGGCGCCCAGGATCCTTCGATGCTTCTTTACGGTTCAACGCTGTTTATCAGCTCATTGCTCCTCTTCCTGGTTCAACCACTGCTCGGCAAGTTCATCCTGCCCTGGTTTGGAGGCACTCCTGCGGTCTGGACGACCTGCATGCTTTTTTTCCAGGTTATGCTCCTCGCAGGCTACGGGTACGCTCATTTGTCGGCGAGCAGGCTGTCAATCCGCCGGCAGGCGCAGGTCCACACCGCTTTGCTTGGGTTGACGCTGTTGCTGCTTCCGATTACGCCCTCGGGCTCCTGGAAATTCGAGCCAGGCAGGAACCCTGTGCTGCAGATCCTCGGTCTGCTCCTCGTCTCGGCAGGTGCGCCGTACCTGGTGCTGGCCTCCACTTCGCCTCTTCTTCAACGCTGGTTTGCGGAAACCGGAAGTCAACGCTCACCCTACCGGTTATATGCCCTGTCCAACGCAGGCTCACTGCTGGCGGTTCTCGGTTACCCGGTCCTGATCGAGCCTGCACTCGGCCTGAGCCGGCAGGCAATCTTCTGGTCGGTGGGCTACGGAGCCGTCGCCGTGCTCTCGGTTTTGTGCGCCACGCGCGTTCTTCGGTTAGGGAAGTCTCCAGGCAACGCGGAAGAGGATCAGGTGCAAGCTGCATCGACGGCTTCGCCGGCAGCATCGGCGCGCATCCTCTGGATTGCCCTTTCGGCCTGCGGTTCCCTCATGCTCCTGGCGACGACCAACCAGCTATGCCTGGATGTGGCTGTGGTGCCACTGCTCTGGATCCTGCCGTTGTCCCTGTATCTGCTTTCATACGTCTTCTGTTTCCAGAGCCCGAAGTGGTACTCGCGCAAGTGGTACTTCATCCTGCTCGCAGCCGGTTTCGCATGGATCTGTTACGTGCTTCATCAGGGCGTATTCGCCGACCTTCGCCTGCAGATCGCATCCTACAGCGTCGTACTTTTCGTCTCCTGCATGGTCTGCCACGGTGAGATGGTCAGGCTGAAACCGGCACCGAGTCATCTCACCGCGTTCTACCTTTCCATCGCTGCCGGCGGCGCTCTCGGAGGCGCTACTGCAGCTCTGATCGTTCCCTCCCTTTTTCAGGGCTATTGGGAATATCATCTGGGGCTGGTTCTGACGGCGCTCCTGATCATGATCGTCATTTTCCTGGATCCCGGGTCGCCGCTCCACAGGGGCCGGAGGTTGTGGGCGTGGATGGGCATGTACCTGGGTTTCGTGTCGCTGGCGGCGGCTCTCTACCTGAATGTCGAAGAGGCGAAGCGTGACAGCGTGGCGCAAATCCGGAACTTTTTCGGCGTCCTTCGCGTCCGCGCGGAGGAGATCGGAAACCCGGACAAAGCGCGACGCACGCTGATGCACGGCCGCATTGAACACGGCTTCCAGTTCCTTTCCCGGGAGAAACGGTACTGGCCAACCTCGTACTTTGGTCCGCAGAGCGGGATCGGAATCGCGATCCGTTTCCATCCGGCGCGCGCGGCCATTTCGTCCGGGCCAGGGAACCTCAGTGTCGGGATCGTAGGCCTGGGAACGGGAACGATCGCCGCTTATGGCGAACCGGGGGATCACATCCGCTTCTATGAGATCAACCCGGCTGTGATCGAGCTTTCCGAGAAATACTTCACCTACCGGAAGGACAGTGCCGCCCTGGTCGAGGTCGTTCCGGGCGATGCCCGCCTGGAGATGGAAAGGGAATGCAGAAGCGGAAGCGCCCCGAAGTTCGATGTGCTGGCGGTGGACGCGTTTGCCGGTGATGCCATCCCGGTGCACCTGCTCACACGCGAGTGTTTCCGGACCTATCGCTGTCACCTGAAAGACGATGGGATCCTCGCCCTGCACATAAGCAACCGGTATTTCGATTTGAATCCCGTGATTCGCGGCCAGGTTGAGGAAGGCGAATCGTTCCTCGGGATCTACTCCGCCGGCAACGACATGCAGGGCACGGACGCCTGTGATTGGGTCCTCCTGACCAGAAACCGTCGATTCCTGGAGAATCCGGATGTGAGGAAGGTTGCCGTCCCGTGGTCGAATGACGATCCCAAACCTGTGCTCTGGACGGATGACTACAGCAACCTCTTCCGTCTTTTCCGCCAACGACGGCCATGACCGACCGGCGCTCGCGAGTGAGGCACCTTCTCCTGAAACCCGCGGCGGAATTCATGCTCCTGCTGACTATCCTCGCCACTTTCATTTCCGGCAGCACAGCCCCTCTGACTCAACCTGGAAACGGGAGCCTCTACAGGGACCCGCAGGACCGCTTCTCCGTGATCGTGCCTCCTGAGTGGACAGCCGCAGGTTTGGTGGAGGGCGGCGTCACACTCGCCAGGGGAGATGCACGCTGCACCGTCACGGCCATCGAAGGCGGTGCGTCGGCCCGTGAGATCGTCGCAGGGACGATCCGCCGGTTCGAGAAACAGTGGCAGGATTTTGAGGTAGTCGGCCCCGGGGAACGCACCGTCGCAGGGCGCAGAGGTCTGTACGCGCAGGCGACGGGGCTGAGCGCGGGGGCGGACGCATCGGTCCTGAGATTGTGGGCCATCCCTTACGGGCTCAGGACTCTTCTCCTGATCGCCGTGCTCCCGCAGGGCCAGTATGCCTCGGCGCAGGCGAGCCTGGAAAGGATCCAGCAGAGCCTGACGCCGCTCGGCATCCCGCCCATTCCAGATGTCGCTGCGCCGGCCATACCGCCAAGCGCCCCTGCGCTGAATCCCGAGAGGTTCGCCACGGACTTCCTTTCGATCCTGGTGCCGAGAGGCTGGCAGGTAGCCCTGGCCGGGCGTTGCTCGGAGCTGGCGTTCAGGCTGTTCGATCCGTCACGACCCGCGCGGCAGATCTTCTTTTTCGGACAGGTCGGGCCTGTTTACGTGAGCCCGGAGCAGAGACAGATAGATCAGCAGTTCATGGCACGGACGGCCTTGTCGGTCCCCTACATCGAAATGCCCGTGGTCGCTCCTCTGACGGCTGCGAACCTTCTCTCCCAATGGCAGCAGATCGCACAAACCCGCGCCGCCCGGGAATACATGCCCCGATGGCCGCGCCTGCAGGATCTTTTCATCGTCTCGAGCACCTCCGTGCCCGGCCCCATCCAGAACGGCAACACCGAATTGCTGCGCGGTCTTTTCATGGAAGACGCAGATCTGGGTGAAGGACTGTTCTATGCAACCGCCGCCCCGGGCCTGCCGATGAACGGCCAACCCGGATACGGGACTGCCTACGGTTATCTGATCGCAGGGATTGCAGCGCCGAAGGGCGAATTCGCAACCCTCGAACCGGAGCTGATTCGATGCCTTGCCAGCTTCAACCTGAACGAAAACTATGTGAAATGGTGCGTGCAACAGTCCGCTGCGCGTTGGACAGGCATCCTCAAGCCGGGAGAAATGCTCCGTGAAGTGTCCGATCTGATCAACTCGAGCTGGGAAAAGCGTGCGCCGGCTCAGGACGCGGCCAGCGAACGATACCGGGATACTGTCAGGGGTGTGGAGAGGCTGTTCGACCCGGCCACGGGCCAGGTGTACGAGTTCCCGAAAGGATTCTATGCGAAGTACGATCCGGAACGGAGCCGCTACCAGATGGATTCGCTCCAGCCTCTGCCTCCGGATGCATTCGACCTCTGGACCAGGCCGGTCCTGCAGGGTAACCAGCAATTGAAGCCACGCGGTCAATGATCCCGAAAGCGTACCGCGGAGACGCAAAGAACGCAGAGACTTCGGTGTTCCTTCGTTGCGTTCTTCGCGCCTCCGCAGCAGGAAGCGTCCCGGTTACGGTTGCTTCGGAGGCGCGGCGGGCTCCGGCGGTTTGGCTCTGGAAAACTTGCTGTCTTCGATCTCAACGTTGTTCTTCACTTCGTTGAATTTTATCGTCATGCTGAACATCGGGTTGACCTGGCGCATCGTGAACGGAGTCTTGATGCCGTCCAGATCCCGATAGTCCTCGAGATAGGTTTCAACGAGGGCCGTTCCCTGCGGCGATTCCCGCTCCGCATCTGCCCGGATGAGAAGGCCGTTTTCGACGTCGAAGAACATCCTCTCCGGCTTGCCTTCGGGCGGCGTGGCCTCAACCACGTAGGCCTCGCGTTCGCCAACTTTCTCTTTCCCCTTGACTGCCATCTGGGGATACAGCTGCTTCAGGCGCAGCTCCCGGTAGAAATCCACGTCACGCTTGCGGGCAGCCAGCTCGGCACCGGTGAGATCCCGTGCCCCGGTCATCGGGTTGTCCTCCCAGGCGACAGTCCCGTCATAGCCCTGCTGGATCGTCCCGAAGCCCGGGACGTCTATGACGGTGTAGGACTTGTTGGGAGCCTTGGCATAGATCTCCACCGTTCCGCTGGCTCCCATGGCCGGGATATCAAAGGTACCTTTCACGTAGCGACTGGTGATCTTCTCCATCGCCGCTTTGCCGCCGGAGCTTTCAATGAACTTGTCGAGGACCTGGTCAAGGGCGGGAAGGGAGACGGATTCCTTGGCGGGCTGCGCAGCGGCCTCCGCCTTCTTCGGCTCTTCCTGAGCCAGGCTCAAAGCCAGAGGCGCGAACATGACAAACAACAGTGTGGCCATTCGTTTCATCGGATTACTCCCTTTCATATCGAGAGCCTATGCGTTCTTGTTCCTACTTCCCGGGTTGGGGAGGAAAATCACTCAAAGCCTTCGTGATAGCGTTTTCCAGCGCGCCTTTGGGGTCGCGGGGCTGGTCGGTCGCCCTCTTGCAGTGAGCCCGCCAGACGAGTGCGTTGGTGCGGGCATCGATGACGTCGAGGAGAAGGATGCCTTTCCGGTAACTCGTGACCATCGACTCATTCCATGGCGCTACGAATGTGTCCGACGCCTGGTATCCCAGCTGCCCGAAGGTATCAAACGAGTCCATGGGCCCCACCTCGGATTTCTGCGTCAGACTGACGAAATACGTGACATAGACGTCAGGGTTGGTCGTCACCTCCTTGAGGCCCTTTGCGGCAAATATGGGCCTGATTGCGCTCAAGACGGTCTGGTCGATCAACTCCATCGGCAGAATCTGGCTCTTGCCGAGGGTGTGACCGGGCTTCCACGCGTAAGTCTTGTACTTGCCGAAATCCGTCGATTTGACGTAGGTGATGTTGACCTTCTGCCCGTAAGCGCCCCCGGCCAGGAGGCCGAAGACCACCAGTAGAGCCGTCAACCGTTTCATCGCTACCTCCTCCAGACGCCCTGGTCACCGGCTCGCATCGCGATGACACACGCCTGATCCGGGCGGGCTCGATTCCGCCGGACCGGCTATATCATAACCCGCCAAACCCATGTTGTCATCGAGAGCGCAGCATCTGGTAAGATTCGAAGGAGGAGTTCATCTGACGATCATCCAGGAAAGGAGGCTTCATGGGTACGCGTGGCAGAGAAATACTGGGAATCGATGTGAACGAGGCGCTCAAGCTTCTGAATCGGGCATTTGCCGACGAATGGTTTGCCTACTATCAATACTGGCTGGGAGCCAAGCTGGTGCGCGGCCCGATGAAGGACGCGGCCGTGGCGGAACTGCTCCAGCACGCAACCGAGGAACTGGCTCACGCCGACCAGGTGGCGAACCGCATCATCCAGCTGGGAGGCAAGCCGGTCACCCAACCCAAGCTCTGGTACGAATGGTCCGGCTGCGGCTATGACGCCCCCGAGGATGACTACATCCGCGTGATCCTGGAACAGAACATCAGGAGCGAAAGGTGCGCCATTGATTTCTATAACAAACTGGTGAACCTCACGCACGGGAAGGATACCGTCACATACAACGTGGTGTCGACGATCCTCGAGCAGGAGGTGCAGCACGAGGAGGATTTGCAGAATCTGGTTGAAGATCTCGACCTGCTGGTCAGCCGCACTCTGGCCCGTTGATCCATTCGCCGAGATCCATGCCGGATCCGAGTGGGCGCGCTGCACCGCGGCGCGGACCCACTCAGGTCCCGGCGTGGCGCTAGTGCTTCGGTGTCGCATCACCCGGCACGAGGCCCATCGCCCACTTCACGGCGCCGATCCACATGTCTCGAACGTCCTGGCGCTCCCATACCTCGGTGCGGTGACCCAGACCGCAATAGAAGACACGGCCCTTGCCGTAATCGCGAACCCAGGTAATGGGCACGTATTTGTATTTCACCCCCGGGCGTGACATGTCGACTTTGCTCATGTCCAGGTGCATCAGCACGCGGCACTTGCCGGGATCGAAGTTCTTGGTCTGATAGATCTCGTCCACAACCTGGAATGTCTTCTGGAAGTGGCGCGTGGCAGGGAATTCCAGGTCGTCGACTTCGATGGTCGCGTTGAACTGGTTCCACGGGTGGCCGTCGAAGTAGCCCCCGATCATCTCGCCGTATGCGGGCCACTTGTAGAAAGTGTCCGTGGCGTTGTGCGCGCCCAGGAAGCCCTTTCCGTCGTCGCGGACAAACGAGAGCAGGTCCGCTTTCTGCTGGTCGTCCAGCGGGAGTTCGCCCGTGGTCATAAAGAAGACGGCGTCGAAGAAGTCCAGGTTCTTCGCGTTCCGGTCGAGTTTCTTCTTCGTGATCAGCTCGACGTCGGTGCGAACGACGGTGTCCCAGATGCCTGTCTGCTTCCCGAGCTGATAGAGGGTCGCCAGGGCATCCGAAACCGACTCATGTTCCCAGCCCCCGGACATGCCGATGGCAAGCAGTTGCTTCTTCTTGGGCTGGGCATTCAGAGGCACACAAGCAAGTACAGCCAACATGAACAGAGCAATCATGCGCATAGTCTTCATAGTCACCTCGATATGGCGGCTATCATCTCACCGACGGGTTGCGCGTGCAATCGCTGTGTGGGTCCATGTCCACTCGGACAAATTGCCGCGCTCCAGGCAGGCAAGACTCCGTCCTGAACCTCACCCTCTTGCCGGAACCCAGCCGATTGTTGGTGGGTGGTGCCGTCAGCGACTTTTCAAGACGGTCGTCTAATGATGATTATGGGATCGGAGCCACCAACCGCAAAGCAGTTGGGGGAAGAGCAAAAGACTGCGTAAGGGAACTCTTCCAGATCGGACTCCAGTTCTATGGCCTTCACGGTGTAGACACTTCGCTGTAATGGCTTGACCGTCTCCTGGTCCACCTTGATCACGTCCCAATCCTCGACAAACGGCCACCTTTCCCGGGGGAACATCACTCTGGCCTCAGTACCTCGAGCTTCAAAGGTGACCGTGTCGCCCGGGCACACATCCTTCCTGCCGGGGTTTACCTTCGGCGGCAAATTACGACCGTAGATCATGATTTTATGGTCCATGACTCCTCCTTGCATGCTGACCTCCATTCGAACAGTGCGGTTCTATTGAACGCCTCAATTCTTCTTTTGACGACTCGACAACATTTCTCCGTACCGGGGGTCGTTCCGCGTGTTGCGCAGTTCCAGCGAGTTCTCCACGGTCTCCAGCGGGAATCCCTGCGCCAGGGCGTCGCCGACGCAGCTGAGTGCTTCCTCCCGGTTGCCCAGGATTTCGTACACCTGCGCTGCCTGGTACAGTAGCTCACCGTTGGGCGTCCCGACGACAAGGGCTCGCCCAATGCTCGCCTCCGCCTCCGAACGAAGTCCCAGCGACGCCTGGTACGAAGCCAAGCGGGCAATCACTCCGGCGTCGCGAGGATTCACCTTAACCTGTTCTTCAGCGAGCTTCGCTGCCTGGCGGAAGCTTTCCATTGCCTCCTTCTTCCTTCCAAGTCGAGTGTAGGATTCCCCGAGATTGCCCCACAGGAGGTAAGACGTTTCGCCCAGCTTCAGCGCTTTCTCATAGTTGGCGGAGGCCTCCCGGTACTTCCCTTCCATGAAATAGGCGGTGCCCAGGTTTGAAAGAGGACCGGGATCCCCTGGCTCGAGCGAAATCGCTTTTTCGAACATGCGGCGGGCATCCGAGAAACGCCGCATCCGAAGGTATGCCGCACCGAGATTCGAATATCCCCAGCTGTTGTCCGGCACCAGTTCGATCACCTTCTTCCATTCGGCCAGCGCATCCGCATAACGGCTTCGGTCGTAATAGAACCCGCCCAGGCTGACGTAGATGGTCCATAGATTCGGTTGGGCCATGATCGCCCCCCGGTAGGCAGCCTCCGCCTGATCGAAAAGGCCCAGCGCAATGTATGTCTCTGCCAGGCCCAGGAGCGCGTCCTCGTTACGCGCGTCGATCTCCAAGGCCTTCAGGAATTCCTCCCTGGCGCGCGCGAATTCGCCGGTTCCTCTGTAAATCGTCCCAAGCGTGACGAGGGCGGGCACCAGCCGCGGGGCGAGGCCAAGGGCGCGTGTGCAATTGCTGATGGCGGGCTCGATCCAGTGCCTGTCGTCGGCGGCCCGATACTTGTGCCAGTATGCTCTGCCGAGCGCGGCGTAAGCCAGCGCATAGTCCGGATCTCTCTGTATGGCGCGCTCAAAGCAGCCGAGGGCTGAGTCGATGTTCTTCAACCTGTCGTAGCGCAGCAGACTGCCTCGTCCTTCCGTGTAGAGCAATGCGGCAGCCGCATCCGATGTCTCGCCGACTGCCGATTCCTTCAGCGCAACCAGAGAGACGTCTACGTTCAACATCTCCGCCAGCTGAATGGCGCTCTCCTGTTCCAGTGCAGATATGGCGGCCGTATGCCCCGGGATCTGCCTGGAATCGATCTGCCTGAGAGCACGCGGATTGATCAGGTTGATTGTCAGCCGGAGTGCGGCACCCTCGCCCTGCAGGGAAATCGTCGCCACGCGATCGACCCTGAAGAGCCTGCCTGCCTTGCTGGCGCTGTCCACGTCAAAGGCATGAATCTCGCTCATCGGCACCAATGCCAGGGACCGCCGGAACTGCGGAAGCTGGGTAAAACGGCTCGCCACGTTCTCCGCCAGGCCATCGCAGATACGCTGAAGCGTTGAGTCCGCAGAACTGCCCGAGATCGGAACGATGGCCAGATTCGTTAGTTGCGGTGCCGGGCTGCTCCTGAACCTCGGGATGAGGCCCCAGAGCGTCAAACCCAGGATCACAACGACCAAAGAGCCGAGCATCACGCGTATCCACTTATGGTCCAAGTCCAGGAACCGGGACCGGGACTTGCCCTGCAGAAGCCGCTGCAGATCAGCCAATAAACTCCCGGCCGATTGATAGCGGAGGTTGCGGTCTTTGGTCAAAGCCTTGAGGATGACATTTTCCAGGCCAGGCGATATTCCCGGATTCAGTGCCGTGGGCGGGACCGGCGGCTTGTTCAGCAATGCATCGAACATGACTGCCAGGGTGGGCCCACCGAACGGCAGCACCCCGGTCGCCATCTCGTAGAGCACCTGACCAAGAGAAAATATGTCCGAGCGGGCATCGACATCCTGGCCCCGCGCCTGTTCCGGTGACATGTAAACCAGCGTACCCACGGCCGTACCCGGGGTAGTAAGTTCGGTCGCGACGCTGGGGCTGGTGGCTGCGGTCGATGTTGCGCCGACAGTTGTCGCCCGGCCGGCGCTGTCGGCGACCTTTGCCAACCCGAAATCGAGCAGCTTCGCCTGGCCGTTGCCCGTGATGAAGATGTTGGCAGGTTTGATGTCGCGGTGAATGATACCCTTGGAGTGGGCAACGGCCAGAGCGTCGGCAATCTGGATGCCAAACTCGATGATCCGGCTTGCCTCGAGCGGCTTGCCGGAAATCATCTCCTTGAGCGTCTCACCTTCGAGCAGTTCCATCGCAAGGAACGGCCGGCCGGCCGCCTCGTCGACGTCATAAATCGTGCAGATGTGAGGGTGATTCAGCGCCGAAGCGGCGCGGGCCTCGCGCTGGAAACGCCCGAGAGCGATGGGGTCCCGGACGATACTGTCGGGGAGGAATTTCAGCGCGACGCGGCGTCCAAGCCTCACGTCCTCAGCGCTGTAGACCTCGCCCATGCCCCCGCCGCCGAGCCTTTTCAATACCCGGTAGTGCGATACCGTTTCTGGAATCACGGCTTCAATCCGTCAATCCGTAAACCTCAACCGCATAAAGAGGGTGTGTAATCCCTCATGACGGGGGAAGCATGTGTCTACGCTAACCGAGGCCGGATGCCGCCGTCTGGCCGATTGAGACATTCTAGCAGAAATCTGCGCGACCGGCGTCAGACCTTCTGACGCATTCGCGATTAAAGAGCGGCAAGCAGGCGTTCGATATCCTCGTCGTTGTTGTAGAAATGGGGTGAGATTCTGAGACGTCCGCTGCGCACCGCCACCTCGATTCCGTTCCGGCGCAGGCGCGTGGCAACTTGTGCAGGATTGCCGGGCGTGATGAACGAAAAGATACCGCTCCTTTCCCCCGGAAGTCTCGAGGAGTACAGCCGGAATCCCCGCTCCTCGAGCCTGCTGATCAGCCTGTCGCCGAGGCCCCACACCCTGCGCGCCACCGCGTCCGCAGCCTCACTCGCGAACAGGGGGGTGACCCGACGGAGCGCCTCGACGACGCCGATCAGGCCCAGTACGTTCTCAGTTGAGTACTCGAACCGTCCGGCATCGGGCCGGAACTCGAAACGGTAGTCCAGGTAATCCGCCGTCGGGACCATGCCATCGGAGCCGACAAGCGAGGGTCGGATGGACTCGAGGCGGTTCGCGGCGACATACAGGCCGCCCATGCCGATTGGCCCCATGAGCCACTTCCATGTCGGCCACGCCGCCGCATCGACAAGTCCCAGGTCGATCGGGAGGACGCCGATCGACTGTGCTATGTCCACGAAAAGAAACGCACCGCAGGCGCGGCAGGCATCGGAGATGCGTGCGAGATCAAAACTGAATCCCGACGCGAATTCGACATGGCTGATCGCGACCATACGGACACGTTCATCAATGGCGCCGACGAATTCGTCCAGGTCGACCCTCCCTTCGCGTTCGGACACGGGCACGACTTCAACGCCCCGCTCCCGGAGGTTCCACCAGGGATAAACATTCGAGGGGTACTCGACGCTTACCGTCAGGATTCGGTCGCCTTGTCTCCAGGGGAAGCCCTGTGCGATCAGGTTCACGCCTTCGGCTGTATGTTTCGTGACCGCAATTTCGGCTGGAGAAACGTGCAGCAGTTCCGCGTACAGGCGGCGGATCTCGTCGCGCACACCTGAGATCCGGGCCAGGCCCTCGCCCGGTAATAGCCGGGCTCTCGATTCCTCAAACCCGGCGATCGCCCTCGATTCCGGTTGGGGCGATATTCCGGCATGGTTGAGCGCCACGCTGCTCTCCAGGAGCGGCAACCGCTCCCGCAGATCGCGCGCGGCCGCATCCGCCTGAACCTCACCTTGCTGTTCTGTCTTCACGACTTCACCTCCGCATGCGACCATAAGAGAAAGGATCCAGGCGGATCTGTCAAGGGATTAGCGGATTTGCAGCGTGCAATCCGTGATGCCGGACTCCTCCGCCTGTGTCGACAGGAGCCCAGAATGCGCAAACCGAATAACAGTTCGACGCTGTCCGTTCATGGCGGCGAAAGAGGCCGAAAGCTTGCCGATGCCCTCGCCGTGCCGATCGTCCAGACCGCGACCTTCTCATTCGAAACATCCAGGGCGGTCCGGGACTACCAGGAGGAGAGTGTCAAAACGCGTTTCGAGTACGGCCGTTACGGCACGCCCACACAGCAGGTGCTGGAAGCCAAGCTGGCGGCGATTTACGGAACCGAAGATGCGCTCGTAACCTCTTCGGGGATGGCGTCAGTAACAGATACGTTCCTCGCCCTGCTCAAGGCGGGCGATCACCTGGTCATGACATCGGAGTCCTACCGGCGGACCCGCAACTTCTGCGAGAACGTCCTCACGCGGTTCGGAGTGCGCCTGACTCTCGCGGAACCGGTGGCCGACTCGATAATCGCCGCACTCGATCGCAGAACGAGGGCCGTGTTCGTGGAGATCCCGACCAATCCGCACCTGTATGTCCCCGACGTGCCAAGGATCGCCGCCACGACGAAGAAACGGGGCATCCCGTTGATCGTCGACCCGACCATAGCCGGGCCCTTTAGCGCCGATCCTGTCGCGATGGGAGCGGACCTGGTGATTCTGTCGCTCACGAAGTACCTGGCCGGGCACAACGACGTGATCGGTGGAGCAGTCCTGGGGCGGCGCGACCTCCTGACGCCGGTCCGGGAGTACCATGGAACCGCCGGCACTCTCCTGCCCCCGCTCGCCGCCTATCTGATACTGCGCGGCATGAAGACCGCAGCATTGCGGATGGAGCGGCAGAACCAGACCGCTGAGAAGATCGCGGCTTTCCTTGAGCAACACCGCGCTGTTCGGCAAGTCTATTATCCGAAGCTGGCGAGCCACCCACACCATGACGTCGCGTCCCGACTTCTCAAGGGCTGCGGAGGTGTGGTGTCGTTCCGCCTCAGATCGAACCTCAAGGGCGCCGAACGATTCCTCGACCGGCTGGCCATGTTTCGCATCGCGCCCTCGCTCGGAGGCGTCGAGAGCCTGGCTGAGCTGGTCGCAACCATGTCATTCTGGGACCGCACCAGGGCGCAGCGCAAGGCACTGGACATCCCGGACGATCTGGTACGGCTCTCGGTGGGCATAGAAGACGCCGACGATCTGGTGGCGGACCTGGAGCACGCCCTCGGGCGGGTGTAATCGAATACGTCCCTGGAGCGCGGCTTCGGTCTGCACCGCACGGCGCGGTGGATTGAAGCTGGCGTGGGCTTCGGAATCGGGATCGCTATCGACCGCAAGCCAACCCCGATCCCGGGATCCGCCGGTTCGTCACGGTTCCGACCACTATATGGAGGATTCTTCGTGCGTGATTGGGAAGTTGCACATCACCGACGGAACGACGGACCGGCATATTCCGCAAGGATCACACGGCCCCGGGCCGGAGGCTGAGCCCGTGATGAGGAAAGCCGCCCGATGCGGGTCTAGACCATGGGACCGATGGTGGTCTCGGCCTTGAGCTTCAGCTCGTACACATCGCCGAGGAACTTGACGAGTTCCTCCTTGCCGATCCCGAGGCAGCTCTTGATCTCCGTCGTCACTTCCTCTTTGAGCGTTTCCTCGAGAAAATCCGTCGCAAGCGCCGCGATCAGGTTGGAAACGATGACCACCAGCTCGAACGGAGTGGCGTCAGGCCTTGACTTGAACACCTTGAGATCCTGGAGCTCGTGCGCCTCGCATGCACGCTTGACCGTGGCAGGCAGGTTCCAGTGATCGCACAGGAGAGCGCCAAATGTTCTGTGCGACGGCAGGGAGTAATGCTGCTCAGCGTCGACCAGGAACCTCCCGTACGTGGCACAGTACTTCCTCATTTCGGCATAGTGGTCGGGGAAGAAACGGGTGTATACGAGTTTGCCTATGTCGTGCAGGAGCGCGGCGGCGTAAAGGTCACCGATCTCGCCGACATTCCGGTATTCCCGAACAAGCCGTTTCGCGATCAGGGCGCAGAGGTAGGAGTGGAGCCAGAAGTGCTGAAGCTCCTTCTTGTCCTTCGGCTTGAGCGTGTTTATGACCGAAAGCGTCAGGCAGATGCGCGAAACCTCTCCCAGCCCGATGTACGCGACGGCATGCTGCAGGTTGGCTATCTGCTTGGGCAGCGCGTAGTAGGCCGAGTTGACGACTCTCAGGATGTGGGAAACCATCGACGCGTCGCGGCCGATCAGCTCGGTGACCTGGGCTGCTCCCCCTACATCTGAGTGCACGACCTGAAGGATCTGCATCAGAGTACTGGGCAGCATCGGGAGGACGAACTGCTCCTTCAGGAAGGTATTGGAATCGATGCTTATCGGAGGCAAACCTTTGTTTTCGTTTTCCACGGCGAAACCGTCCATTTCACAATTCGGCTCGGATGCTCTGGAGCATTAGACTTAGCTCGAGTCCAAATGGCAAGCATAACCTCATGCCTGTGTATCGGCAAGTTCTGCTAGAATCGGCTCTGTGGTTCAGACAGTGAGGACTACGAGACTGGCGACGCGTGACGGGCAGCCTGCGCTGCAAGGACGCTGTTCAACCCTTTCAGGGTTGACACCTTCTGATCATCCTGATCCCCGGGGTTTGCACCCCGGGCTGTTCTATCCGACGCTTTCAGCGTCGTCGGCGTCGATCGCGGCTGGCATCTGTGAGGCATCGCCGTCACCGGTGACTCAACGGCATGGTCACGCTCAGCACCCGGACGCAGTACGCCGGACTCGACCCCGAAGGGGGTCGAACAGATCAGCCCGGGGTGCAAACCCCGGGGAGGATCGGATCTGCCGCAAGGCCCAACCCTGTAAGGGTTGGACAGCGATCACCTGACGAGACAAGGTCACTTCAATCCCAGGACTGTCTGAATCACAGAGAATCGGCTGCCAGCACATCCTGGATTGCTGAGAATCAAACCATCCTGCAGGAGGAGACATGAAATCGGGAAGAGACGATGGGCTTTCAAGACGCACTTTCATGAAACTGGGCGCCGCAGGATTGGCCGCCGGGGGCGTTGCCGAATCGCTTGGACTGTGCGAAGGTTCTGCGGCCGCCACCCGGAAGCCGATCGGCCTCCAGCTCTACTCGGTTCGCTTCGAGTGCGAAAAGGATCTGCCCGGTACGATCGCGGCCGTCGCCAAGATGGGATACAAGGCCGTTGAGTTCGCCGGATATTACAAGCGTAGCGCAAAGGAACTGCGCAAAATGCTCGACGACCACGGGTTGAAGTGCTGTGGAACTCACATAGGGCTCGACACCCTGATGGACAAGCAACTACAGGCGACCGTCGAGTTCAACAGAATACTCGGCAACGAATTTCTCATCGTCCCCGGGCTCCCCGAGGAACGGACCTCGTCCAGAAAGGCGTGGATGGAAACCGCCCGCATCTTTGACTCCATTGCGGCGAAACTCAAACCCGAAGGGATGCGGGTCGGGTACCACAACCACACAATCGAGTTCAAACCGCTGGACGGTGAGATGCCGTGGGATACGTTCTTCGCGCACACCAGTCAGAATGTCATTATGCAGGTCGATATCGGCAACGCCCTCGAGGGCGGGGCGGATCCTGTCCCCTTCATCAGCAAGTATCCCGGAAGGGCGACGACGGTACACGTGAAGGAATACTCGAAATCCAATCCCAAGGCGTATGTGGGGGATGGAGACGTGAAGTGGAAAGAGGTCTTCGCCCTGCTCGAGAAGGTCGGCAGGACGCAGTGGTATATCGTCGAATACGAGGTTGAAGGTATGCCGCCGCTCGAGAGCGTCGGGCACTGCCTGGAAAACCTCCGCAGAATGGGGATGTAAGGAACATCCGCGGAGGTTCTGGAAACGAATAGCGAGAGCCGGCCGGGGATTTCCGGGTCGGATCGGGATCCCCGGCTAGATCCTCATGAAGATCCTGCGCTTGTAAAGCCAATAGCACAGAGACCAGAGCATTCCCCAGACCACGACGCTCGTGACGATCCTGGCCTGAAGGTCTCCCGCCCAGACGAACGCTCCCATCGTGAAGGGTTTGGCGATCCTGTGGAGCCATTCCGCGCCGCCTGTGTTGGTAAACATGTAGATGAAAATCGAGTTCATGCCCACGATGTTGAAGAAGAGGACTCCTCGCTGCAGCTTCTTCACGTCGATAAGCCAGTAGCACAGGGCGAGGGCGAGCAGGCACCATCCGCCGCTGACGATCACGAACGAACTGGTGCAGATTCGCTTGATTATCGGGGTCACGGGATCGAGCGCGTAGCCGACAACCACACCGATGATCCCGGCGATCACCAGCGCCCTGATCTTTCGGGCTGATGGGCGGTCGCTCCTCAGGACTTGTCCTGCCAGGACACCCCACATGGTGTGGGCCGTCGTCGGAATGGCATTGAATGCGACCCAGTGGCCTTCGGACAGCTTCCCCATAATATGGAGGTCGACCCAGGATCCGAAGTTCTGGTCGGGGGTAAACGGCTGGTTAAAACCGGCAACCGGCCAGAGCCGGTAGAGAAGCTCGGAAATCACCAGCAGGGCAAAGGTGAAAGAAATCTGCGTCCGCGCAGATTTTCGCATCATCAGGAAAGCGACCAGGTAGGTGAAGGACAGCTGAGCGAGGACATTCCAGAGCTCGAATGTAAGCCTGCCGGGCCCGATGCAATAAAGGCCCCAGCCGAAGAGAAGCAGCAATCCCGAGCGGCGAAGTGCGTGATGGAACGTCTGTGTCCACCTATCGCCGTGTTCCCACCTCCGGCCGATCGAAAAAGGCATCGCGACCCCGACGATGAACATGAAAAACGGCTGGATGAGGTCCCAGAAGCGCAAGCCGTTCCAGGGGTGGTGGTCAAGTTGCATCCCGATGGCGCCCAGAATTGTCCCCTGCAGCGCCTGAGATCCCAGCAGGGCATAGAGTTCGGTCGCCTCCCCCACGAGGAGGAACATCGTGATGCCCCGAAAGAAGTCAAGCGACAAAAGCCGCCCTTCCGGTATGTTCGGTTGTCCGGATTTCTGGTCCATGGGTGTTTCCTGCTCGTCAGTTGATGTCGGTTCGGTGCCCGGCCCCCGGGCTGCATGCTAACCCAGAATTCGCAGGCAGGCCAGATAATATCCGGCCTGGATACTCGACCATGCTCAACAGCAGTGGCTTGGGCCTGCTCAACACACCGGCGCCCATCCAGGTGACTGCGGGATCGGAATCGGGATCGGTATCGCTTCGAAAGGGAGTGCATCCATGGTTACCTCATGTTACCCGACCGCAAGCGGGTGGTGCCGGCAGCAATGTCCCCCTCGGACAGGTCGGTGCGAGGCAGCGCTCGAAACGACCGGGCGGCTTGCCGCGTTTTGTAATCGTGCCTGTTGTCTATGCGGGGCTGGCGTTCCGGATCGGAAATGGGCAAGAATGGTGTGCGCTTGGAGATCGTTCATTGTAAGAAGTTGGCCCGCCACAGGGGGCCGATGGCACGGCAGCAATCTCCTCGGAGACCATTGAAAATGGACAAAACACGACGTACTTTCGCGCCGGCACCAGCCGCCTCAATCGGGTTTCGCCCGGAATTCCTCGATTTCAGGCGCGGGATCCGCGTCGGCAATCTCGAGGACAACGAGCGCATCACCCGCATCCTCAAGCTTGCGCTCGAATCCGGCTACGGTCAGCCTTTCGTCACCGAACGCTGGGGGCGAGGCGTGTTCTGGCAGTGGATCGGCTATCTTCCCCGCGCGAACCGCGATGCCATGCCGTTATCTTCGAAGGTCAGCTTCGGCTGCTCGAAGTTCTTCATTTCGATGGACACCGAGGATCGCCTTTTCGAATGCGGCATGCAGGTGGAAAGAGGCTACGTCAGGGCTCCGCGTGAGTTTCCCCAGTGCCAGCTGGCTCCGGACTGGGACTGGCACCGGTTGCTGAGACAGATGAAACCCGGCGGGCCCATGGAACGCGAATTGCGCCGCCTCACTCCTGCGCGAGGGGTTCCGGCTGCACGCAGGCAATTGGGAAGATCAGTTCATTCAGGCATCGAAGAAGGACTTCCCGACGATGGGAAAACTCAGCCAGGTCCTGAAATCAGCACCCCCCGGGAACTGGGCAGGGTTCCAGGTCTATTATCCGTTCCCGGAGGAGGAAGTCCTGGCCTCGACCGGATCGGACCTGGTCGATGCCATGCTTGCGGTCTTCCGGGCAGTCACACCTTTGATGAACCTCTGTATGAACATCCGGTTGTTGTAGAATGCTCGCCCATGAAACGGGAATCGTGGCGCGAAGGTGTCACCGGCTACCAGTGGCTTGTTCTGTTCGTCGCATGGCTCGGCTGGGTGTTTGACTCGATGGACTCGACGATCTACGCGATCGTCCTCCATCCGGCCCTGACGGAACTGCTGGATCCGATAGCAGGCAGGGCGGCGGACTCCGACACCATCGGGTGGTACGGTGGAATCATTTTTTCCATTTTCCTCATCGGCTGGGCCACAGGTGGCGTCCTGTTCGGCATGCTCGCCGACCGCTTCGGCCGGACAAAGACGCTCATCTTCACGATTCTCATTTACGCCGTCTTCACCGGCATGGCCGCATTGTCCGCGACATGGTGGCAACTCGCCATCTACCGGTTCCTGACGGCCCTGGGCATCGGCGGCGAGTGGGCCGCCGGTGCGGCGCTGGTTGCCGAGGTTTGGCCGGAGGACAAGCGTGCCAGGGCGGCGGGAATACTGCAGTCAGCCTGGGCCGCCGGATTCTTGTTCGCCGCACTCGTCAACCTGGCGATGGCCGGTTTTGGCTGGCGGGTTCTTTTCCTCATTGGCATCGCACCGGCGATAGTCGCCATGCTCGTTCGCTTGTGGGTGAAGGAACCGGAACGATGGGTCAAGGCCCGCGCGAGCGAGCAGCAGGCGGGAGACAGCAGTTTGGGAAAGCTGGCGGAACTCTTTTCGCCGGCCCTCAGGCGCTCCACCTTCGTCGGATCGGGGCTGGCCTTCGTCGCGGTCTTTGGATTGTGGGGCGCAACCAACTGGACGCCGACACTGATCCGCGCTCTGCCCAGTCTCGAGGGTGTGGACGGGTCGACACTCTCGGACTATGTCAGCTATGCGACGATGGTCCTGAACGCCGGGGCTCTGGCAGGCTACCTGAGTTTCGGTCCTTTGGCAGACCGGTTTGGCAGAAGAGCTGTGTTCGCGCTCATGTGCGCAGGCAGCCTGATCACCTTGCCGATCACCTTCTTCGTGCCTCGTTCCTACTCTCACGTTATGGTGCTGCTGCCCATACTCGGATTCTTCAACAATGGCATTTTCAGCGGCTTCCCCATTTATCTACCGGAGCTTTACCCGACTCGGATCCGGGCAACCGGCGCCGGATTCTGCTTCAACATCGGCCGCGTTCTGGCATCGGCAGGGCCCTTCCTGACCGGCTTCCTGGTGGCAGCCCTGGGAGGTTTTGGCCCTGCCGCCAGCACGATAGCACTCATCTACCTGTTTGGCCTGCTCATCCTGCCTTTCGCGCCCGAGACTAGAGGCAAGCCGCTTCCGGAATAGTCCGCAGCGCAGACAGCCCAAGTGTCGGCTTGGTACTGTTGTCCAGATTTCTTTCGCCCCCCTGGGGCTCGAATGTCTCTTGGGGTCTCTATCCCCGGGTTCGCTTCGCTCACCCGGGGCTACTGTCTGTCGCGCCTCTGGCGCTCCTGGGCATCGGGTCAAGGCGTGGATTCTCCGGAATCTTACTCACGCCTCCGGCGCTTCGGGACTCCGATTTGTACGGGTGATCTCCGCCGGTGAACTCTCGCCGCGACGGAATGTGGGGGGACTGGAGAGAGAATGGGGGCGTCCGCCCCGGAGGGGCGAAAGAAACATAGACATAATGGAGTGAGCGCAGCGAACCCCGGATCGGGACGAGGCGAACGAACGAGCCCTGGAAGGGCGTGAGAGAGCAAGCGCAATCTCCGTTTGTCATGGTCGGTCTGTGCATCGCAACCGAGGAACAGATAGACCGGCTTCAGGGTGAGACAGGCTCAGAACCCCCGGTGCTCGGTGCGGGCGATGATCTCTTCCTGCAGTTCGACCGAGAGGTCACAGAAATAGTCGCTGTATCCGGCAACCCGCACAATCAGGTCGCGGTGCTGCTCCGGGTTCGCCTGAGCCTGGCGGAACGTCTCAGCCGTCACGACGTTGAACTGGACGTGATGACCGTCCATTTTGAAGTAGCTCCGCACCAGGTGGGCCCACTTGTCGATCCCGTCCTCGGTGGAGACCAGGCCGGGTGAGAACTTCATGTTGAGCAGTGTCCCGCCGGTCTTCACATGGTCCATCCTGGCGGCGCTCTTGACGACTGCCGTGGGGCCCCTCCGGTCCGCCCCCTGTACGGGGCTTATGCCCTCGGAAAGGGGCAGGCCGGCCTTGCGGCCGTCCGGCATGGCTCCGGTCACGCTGCCGAAATAGACATGACTCGTCGTCGGCAGCATCTCGACGCGGTAGCGGCCGCCCCGTGCATCCGGCTTGCCGTCGATCTCCTCGACGCATGCGTCGAAGACCATCTTCATGATATCGTCGGCGTACTCATCGTCGTTGCCGTACTTGTGGGTGCGGTTGACGAGACGGTGGCGGAGTATTTCCTCGCCGGCGAAGTCCCTGGCGAGCACATCGACCAGGCGGCCCAGCGTCATGGCACTGGACTCGAAAACCGTTTCCTTGATCGCGCTGAGGCTGTCGGTAATGCTTCCGATGCCGACCATCTGGATGAAGGTATTGTTGTACCGCGCGCCGCCGGCGTTGTAGTCCCTGCCGTTCAGGACGCAGTCGTCGATCAACACGCTCAGGAATGGTGCCGGCATGTGGTTCGCATACATACGCTCGATCAGCCGGCTGCCACGGACCTTGATCTCGAGAAAATGCCGGAATTGTCTGCGCCAAGCCGCGGACAACTGATCGAAATTCCGCAGCTCGTCAGCCCCACCGGTGTGCGGGCCAAGCTGCTTTCCGGTCCTGGGGTCGACGCCGTCATGCAGCGTCAACTCGAGGACTTTGACCAGGTTGAAATAACCGGTGAGTATGAACGCTTCCTTCCCGAACGCCCCAACTTCGACGCATCCGCTGCAGCCGCCAGCACGTGCGTCTTCCAGGGTCTTCCCCTGGCGGATCTGTTCCTCGACCACCACATCGGCATTGAAGATCGACGGGAAACCGTAGCCTCTTTTCAGGACCCGGAGGGCATGTTTCAGCAGCCCATCAGGACTCTTGCGTGACAGCTGGATATTCGAGCTCGGCTGCAGCAAGTGCATCTCGTCCACGATGTCGAGCAGGATATGAGACACCTCGTTGGAGCCGTCCGAGCCGTCCGCCAGCAGACCGCCTATGTTGATATTGGCAAAGTCCGTGTACGTGCCGCTCTCCGCCGCGGTGACACCTACCTTCGGCGGCGCGGGGTGGTTGTTGAACTTTATGAAGAAACACTCCAGCAGTTCCCGGGCAGACTCGCGCGTGAGAGTGCCGTCGTCGATGCCCCGGTCGTAAAAAGGAAGCAGGTGCTGGTCCAGGTGGCCGGGATTGAAGGAGTCCCACCCGTTCAGCTCCGTGATGACCGCGAGGTGGCAGAACCAGTAGTACTGGAGCGCTTCGTGAAAGTCGCGCGGCGGCTGCGCGGGGACGCGGTCACAGGCATCGGCGATCTTCAGCAACTCGGCGCGGCGCTGCGGGCGTGTCTCGTTCGCGGCGAGCTCGCGGGCAAGCCCGGCATGGCGTTGCGCATAAATGATGGCGGCGTCGCACGCAATGTCGAACGACTTCAATGCCTCGCGTTTCTCGTAGGCCTCCGGGTCCGTGAGAAAGTCGAGGCTGGAGACGACCTGCACGATGTCGTTCTTGAAGTCCAGCATGCCCTTGCCGTAGATCTTGCCGTCCAGGACGGTGTGACCCGGCGCCCGCTGCTCCATGAACTCTGTGAAGATGCCCGCATCATAGGCATCGCGCCACTCCTGGGGGAGCTCGGCGAACATCCGGTCGCGCATCGACCGGCCGCGCCAGTAAGGGATGACATCCTCGTCATAGATGCGCAGGCACTCCCCGTCGACGCGATACCAGGTCTTGGGGCGGGAATCGAGAATGCGCAGGTCTTCCAGGCTGTGGCAGGTCAGCTCCGGGTAGGTGGGCACGCATTTCGGGCGGGGGCCACGCTCGCCGACGATGAGTTCGTCTTCGCCGATATGTATCGTCTTGTGCCTGCAGAGATGCAGGAAGGCCTGCGCGCGCATCACCGGCACGGAGTACTTGCCCTCGTTTTCCTTGTAGAATCGGGTCATGAGGAGCGCCCGCTCCGGCGAGATCGATGGCATCGCCTCAAGGCTTTCACGTCGCAGCTTTTCTGTTCTTTCGTTCATAGAGAGTCGTAAGTGTACCGGGGCGAACCGGCTTCAACTGAGACCACGAACTCAAACCGGGAAACCGCACTATTGTACGCGTTTCCGGGCCTCGCGATAAGCGCCCAGTTCTTCGCGGCGGCAAGGCACTGCCTTTGTGACTCTACCCTCCTGCGACGGCGCTGATGCCAACGGCGGCAAACTTCAGCCGGATACTTTCGATGAGCTCGGCCGAAGGCTCCTGAACGTTCTCCAGCGAGTAGGTGAGGCCCAGGCGCCGGAACTTATGCAGGCCGGTCTTGTGGTACGGCAGCAGGTTGACCTGGCGCACTCCGCGCACGGAGGCCGCGAACCGGGCCAGGATCTCGAAGTCCTCCTCGGAGTCGTTGATCCCCGGGATGAGAGGGATCCGGAGCCAGATATTGCCGTGAATCGAGCCCAAGGCCTTGAGGTTGCTCAAAATCGCACTGTTCGAAACGCCCGTGTGCTGCCGGTGTTTTGCGTCATCCATGAACTTCAGGTCGTACAGGAACAGATCCGTCATCGGTGCGATTGCCAGCAGGTCACCGGGCGCGGCAAATCCGCAGGTGTCCACGGCCGTACGGATACCTGCTGACCGGCATGCTTCGAGCAGTTCACACAGGAATCCGACTTGCATCAGCGGCTCGCCGCCTGAAAACGTGACTCCGCCTTGCGACTCTTCGTAGAAGACCCGGTCGCGTACGATCTCACGCATCACCTCCTGGACGGTCATCTCAGCCCCGATGACCTGCCGGGCGCCAGTCGGGCATGCTTCGACGCAGTCTCCGCAGAGGGTGCATAATTCGTGCCCGGTCTGGAGCGCCCGGCCCCCGGAGAGGGATTCGCTGAAACGACAGGCCCTGCGGCACTCCCCGCAGACAAGGCAGCGGCTTTCGATGACCGCGACTTCCGGTTGGGGTGCCATGCCCTCGGGATTGTGGCACCAGGAGCAGGAAAGCGGGCAGCCCTTCAGGAACACGGTGGTCCGGATGCCAGGACCGTCCTGGAGGCAGTATCTCTGGATGTTGAAGACCATGCCGCTCTGCATGTTGACGCCATAGCCTTGTCACCGGGGCTCAATGAAACGCTCCGGCGGATCATCGGGGACCGAGGTCGCCTGAATCTTACCCTCACGTCCACCCGGGCTCAAAGGAATTGCCTGCCGCTGTCAAACGGCCCTCACCCGGCATATAATTATTGGTTCAGGGCCTGGCCGCTCACTTTGTGCCGGGCCGCGGGGTGACTCTTCGCCGGAAATCGGAATTTCAGGGTCAGACCCCGAGAGTCGGGAGGTACAGGTGCCGATCTTCGAATACGAGTGTTTGAAATGCGAGCATGTTTTTGAGCAACTGGTGCTCGGATCAGCTTCAGCCGAATCGGTGGCCTGCCCGGCTTGCCAGTGCCGGAAGGTCGAAAAACTGTTTTCGGGATTCGCGGCTCGCACCCGCACCGGAGAAGGCACGGTCCGGTCCCTCTCGTCGGGTTGTTCCTCCTGTCGGGCTTCGAGTTGTGCGGGATGCAGGTAGCTCGAGAGCTGTCAATTTCCTCAGAACTCAGAATGCAGAATTCAGCACTCAGCGTACCACCTCCCCCGAGTGCCGGGGCGGTTGCGCGAGCCAGGAACTGGACGGAGCTTCTGTGGAGAATTCAGGATCTGCGATGTGCTCGTGTGTCGCGGGCTTTAGCCCGCGAGAATTGCGACCGCCTGACTCGACCGGTACCGACTCGAATCCCATCGGCAGACTCCGCAGGCTGAAGCCCGCGGCACGCGATCGGCAAGGTGCGGAGTTTATGGAGAGAATATGAATCGCTTGACGCGATCGCCCAATCTTCTGCTGGCGCGGGGATGGTTTTGGATTCCGATGCTGGCCGCGCTGGCCACCGTATCCGGCAGGAGTGATCCCCTCGTGAAACCGGCCTCAGAGACTGACGGCTGGATCGCGATGTTTGACGGCAACAGCCTGAACGGTTGGCACGTGGCTGCCAAACCGGAAGATGCCGGTAAGAACTTCTGGATGGTCAGGGACGGCGCGATCACCTGCGATTCCCTGGGAAGACCGGATCATGACTACGTCTGGCTGATCAATGAAAAGGAGTTCGCCGACTTCCAGCTGAGATTGAAGGTACGCGGTTTTCGCAGGTCACCGGGTAATTCGGGTGTCCAGGTGCGCAGCCGGTATGACGGTCAGGCAGGATGGCTCGACGGGCCCCAAATAGACGTTCACCCTCCGGCTCCCTGGCGGACAGGCCTCATCTATGACGAGACGCGCGGAACGCAGCGCTGGATCTATCCCTCCCTCAGGGACTGGCAGATCGACGACTCGTACGCCCCGCGCGGCTGGGCCTGGAAGTACTCGGACGAAGGCGATGGATGGAACGATCTCCTCATTCTCTGCGAAGGCACCAACCTCACGACAAGGCTGAACGGAGTGCCTGCGGCGAATCTCAAGGGCGGCGGCATTCTGAACGATGAGGCACACAGGCAGCATAACGTAGGCCTCAAAGGCATGATTGCGCTTCAGCTGCACATGAAGGATGAGCTGCTCATCCAATACAAAGACATCTTCATCCGACCTGCTGATTACGAAATACAACCGCAGCGAGCTGGCCGGGCATTTCCGTGATGCGGCAATGAGAAAGCGCTGTGCCGATCATCGGAAGTTCTCCACCAGCATCAGATCGTGCTTGATCCTCTGGTCATTCGCTGAGTAGAGAACCGTTCGTCCGTCTGGGGAGACCCCAACATACATGGCCCCGGGCTGTTCTGTCGTCATGATCTTCCGCCTCTTGCCGGAGGGCAGGTCATACAGCGTGAGGTCTGTGTGACCCTGCTCGTCTCGCGGCGTGAAGAAGTAGATTCCCTGTGCCCAAACCGCATAGGCTGGATGGCAGGCGATGGAATCGAGCACCATGGTCTCTTCGCTTCCTCCAATCGGCCTCCTCCAGAGGCTGCACTCCTTCGGATATCGATCTGTCTTCTCAAAGTACAGGAACTTCCCATCGGGCGACACCTGCGGCAGGTCTGCTGTCTTCAACTACTGACAATCAGGAGAGGAGCGTTCCATGAGAATACAGCGAGTGCTTGCAGTCGCAGTTGTGTTTCTGTTTCTCAATGCCCGTGAATGGCTTAATAACACCGGTCACAATCAGTTTGTGGACCAAGACCTTGAGACGGTCTGCAAATGCCTGACGCCCTAGGCATGGGCTGCGAAAGGTTCATGGACAGAAGGACCGCTTTTCGGCAAGTGTTTTGCGCTGCTGAAAGTTCTGCGCGCGATCCTCCAAATTGACAGGCTGACAGCTGAGAGCTGACGGCTGATGCCTCGTCACAGCTCGCGGATCCAGATGTTCCGGTAGCGCACGGGGCATTCGTGATCCTGGAGGTGCAGGGGCATCTTCGCTGCATGCGGAGTATAGGCAGGCTTCTCCCCTCCCGTGTCGCCCTTGATTTCCACGTGGTCCTGAACCAGGACCCCGTTGCAGAGGACCGTCACGAAAGCCGGCTCCAGGAGTTTTCCCTGAGAATCGAACCGCGGGGCTCTGAAGACGATGTCGTACGACTGCCATTCGCCGGGCTGGCGGGAAGCATTCACGAGCGGGGCGTACTGGCCGTAGACCGCCCCGGCCATACCGTCAGGGTAGGTCTTGTTCCGGAATGAGTCGAGCACCTGGATCTCGTAGCGCTCCTGGAGGTAGACGCCGCTGTTGCCGCGCTCCTGCCCCGAGCCCTCCACGAAAGATGGTGTCGCCCACTCCAGGTGCAGCTGGCAGTCCCCGAATGCCCGCTTCGTCGTTATGCCGCCGTATCCCGCACCCACGGTGGCGGTGCCGTCTTTCACAACCCAGTGCCCGGCATTCCGCCACTGTGAAAGGTCGCTTCCATCAAACAGTACAATCGCATCCGACGGGGCCTGGCCGACTCCGCCCGGATCCACCACGGCAGGCTCGGCCAGCTCAGCGCCTGCCCGGTTCTCCTGGCCGATCATCTTGCACGCCAGGGCGAAGGTAACCAGGAGTGACACTGACAGCACAACGAGAGTGCTCTTCCGCTTTTCTGCAATCATCGGTATTGCTCCTCCCGAGTCAGTCGAAGACCGACCACCCCCTCGTTTGCCGCGTCAGCGAACAAACCTGCCGGATGCCGGATCGAACTTCAGCGTGGCGCCATCCTTCTTGTACCACTCTTCCATGCTCTTCAATGCGGCGGCGTTCTCCGCAACGGGCAGGTCAACCCTGTAACCGAAGGTGCGACCGGCGTCTTTCTCGAGCAATTCGTTCGCCTGCTGGCGGGCGTAAGTGGCCCCTTCGATCTTCAGCACCTTGATAAGCGTGGAAAAGCCTTCGGGATCGCCCAGCTTGAGCTGAGCCCCCCCTATGGCGAGCATCATGAACTCGTCCCAACGCCCCTCGGCTGCCCGGCGCAGGGCCGGGATGGCCCGCCGGTCCCGCTGGGTCGCGAGTGCATTGACGACTTCCTCCTGCACCTGGTCGGACTTGGTGCGTGAGAGAAGTGCCGCCAATGCGGGCACGATTCTCGGGTCGTGTACCTCTCCCAGGTGCCCCAGGACGTGCAACTGATGGGACTCTTCGTCGCTCGCGAGATCCTGAAGAATTACGTCCACAGGCCCGACATGGCTTGCGGCAGCAACCGGTGCGGATTTCTTGAAGTATGCGAGGCCGAGGATAAAAACGGAGAAGAACATCGTGAGCGACGCAATAGCGGCGACCGCCCTCAGCTTTTGCGGCGCATTCTTGACGTAGTAGACCACGCTGGAAATGACCAGGAACAACCCAAGCATCACGACGATGGCGGGACCGGTCGGGTAGTCCGAATAGAAGGACCAGATGATCCCCAGCGTGCTGGCGAGAATGGCGACGAACCACCCGAGCAGCAGCCTGCCGCGGATGGTCTCCGCCCACATCTGTGCCAGGACCGCGGGGACCACGAGGTAGGAAAAGACAAGCAGCACGCCGACGATCGCAACCGACTTGGTGATCACCACGCCGAACGACATGTAGAACAGGATGTCCCACAAGCGGACGTTGACGTGCGCCCCGATCGCGTCGCCCGGTGCGATCGAAATCGCGAGAAACTTCCTGCGGAAGATGACATGGAAGAGCCCTATCGCGCCGTAGAGCAGGGCCATGTTCAAGATCTCCTGCCGGGTTACCAGCAGCACGTCGCCCACAAGCATGTGCTTCAATTCCTCGCCGCCCGTCGGTGACTTGGAGAGGATGAGAATGGCGGCAGCCGAGGCCGCCGCATAGATGATGCCTATGAAAGCCTCCTGGGGGACCCTTTCTTTGCGCATGCGCGCTATCGCGAACGCGACGGCACCGACAAACGTGAATGCGAGCGAGAAGAGCGAGATCCTGAGGGAATCGCTCGCCGGATCATACCCGAGGGTCAGGGCAAAGGTCGCACCCAGCGCCGCAATCTGCGCCAGGGCGAGGTCCACGAAGATCACGCGGCGCGCGATCACGTGAATCCCGAGGTACACGTGGTTGATGGAGAGGACCAGGCAGGCAAGAAACGGAAGCAACATCCATTTCAGATCGAGAAGCGTGGACATGGCTGCTCCAGAAGTCACTTAGAGTTGGCGTTTGAACCGCCCGGGGCAGCCGGTCCGGACCCCAGGGCAGCGGTCATCTTCCTGATCAGGAAATCAATCAGGTCGAAGTAGGTGCGGACACCGGGCTCCCCGCCGACCTGATCGGGCAGAAGGACCACGACTGCGCCTGTTTCGCGCGCGATGCTGTTCGGCAGCGACGGATCGTAGAAATTGTCGACGAGGATCAGGCGCGCCTTCTCCGCCCGGACGGTTTCGATGACCTGCCGCACGTGCTGCGGCCCAGGCGGGATTCCGGGCTTCTCCTCGATTGTACCCAGCAGCTGCAAGCCAAAGACCCTTGCGAAATAGACCCACACCTTGTGAAATTCGAAGGCCTTGGCGCCCCGGAGAGGCTCTGCCGCCTTCAACCATCCGCCGGCTCGCGCTGACAGTGGCTGACCGCCGAACTGGTTGTTTTCCAGAAAACTGTGCAGCTGCCCGTTCCAGGCAAGCCGGGTCAGCTTCTGAATCCCGATGAGCTTGAGCAGTTCCGGTCCGAAAAGCATCTGGTCGATGCGATTGAAGAGATCATCCCTGCGGGAGTCGTAATAACCGGCTCCGGCAGGGTCGACCCGCTTGAGTGCATCGCAGATGTTGCCGGCTTCGACCTTGGCCTGCAGCGGGTCCAGCCAGACGTGCGGATTCCCTTGCGGGTGAATATCGCCGAACTCCCGCGAGACGACCTGCGGGACCTCGAGCGCAGATATCCCCGCGCCCGCCACCACCCTGCCCGGCGTGCCGCGAAAGATCCTCGAATTGCCCGATCCGTTTACTACCTGGTCCGCCCAGAGCTCCAGCGAGAAGCCGTTCTCGACGAACAGGTCGGCCTCTCTGGTGTCTCTCATCAGGACAGGCGTCGGGGTAACAAAGTGCGGGTCCTGATCGCCCTTCGCCAGGGCGATGACCACGACACGGTCGCCCCCGACTTCCTCCGTGAGCGCCTTCAGCGTGGGCAACGTACAGACGACCCGGACCTTGCGCGCCTGGGCGGCGCCTGTCAGAACCGACAGCTGCAGGATGGCCGCCGTGAACGCGGCAAAGAGCACGAGTATCTTCTTCATCTCAGGCCTCACGCGCTGCGCATTTTTCGATCCGCCTGCCCGGGGGCTATCGGTTCACCCAGTAGGGTTCCGGCGGATGCGAGCCGAATACGAAGTTCAGTTCTCCAATGATCGAGTCACGCCCATCCTCAGTATATAGGTCACTCCATCTGTGTTCATAGTTCAAGCGAAAGCGAAGGAATTCGCTGAAGTAATAGGAAATGTATGGCGTCAGACTCCTGCGTGCCAGGGACGGGTTGTAGAGGATATCGGTTCGATCCCAACGCACGCCCGCGTAGAGCCGGCGGTTGAACTGCCACTGGCCAAAGGTCGTGAATCCGACCGGTTTCCCTTCTCCCGGCGGCGTGCCGGCCAGAGCCGTGGTCACCTCCGGCGGCTCTTCGGCGCCCGGGTAGGCGTGCCTCGCAAACAGGAACTCACCGCTGAGCACCAGGGACTGCCACTCCCCGCGCCGCAGCGGTTTCCATGTGTAAGTGAAATCCAGATCGTAGAAATCCGCGCCATTGACTCTGTTGCCGGCCGGGTGGTAGTAACTGGAAAGTCCGATCTGCAGGTTCTGTGTATCCCTGATGCTGTTGAACCAGCTGAAATGTGCAATATACGCGTTGCGGCTGTTCGCGTCGGGAGAGAGGGCGACGTTGCCGCCGTCGATGAACTGCAGGGTCGCATTAAGGCTGGACTTGCGGCTCCAGGGCGTGGGGAGAAAGAAACTTCCGGAGATGCCGTTCCCCGTGAACCCCTCGTCGCCGAGAAACTCCTGGATCGGCAGCGGGCGGAAGGTCTGCGGCAGATCATGCGTGTGCAGGATGTTGTCGGTTCCGATCCAGGGGCGAAAGTGCCCGACCTGCAGCTTGAGGCCGAGCGGCATCCGATCCACAAAGGGAAATTTCTTTATGGTGGCGTATGCCTCCTCCACGCTCGCCGAGTAGCTTCCCGGCGTGTCGGAACTCAATGAGGTGATTATGACCCCATCGGCAAAGGGATCAATCGCTGCTCTCAGATCCAGTTCGGCCTCCCGCAGGTTCATTTTGTTGTCGATGCGGTACCCCTCGGCATTGTAGACCTTCATGTCGTTACCCTGGCCTACGAAGTTGCCGACCACCGTCATGGCCGGGTTCAGCGCGCCCGGCACACTCTGCACCGCCGGTGCCGCCTGCTGCGCCGACGGCGTCGGCGCCTCGGTCTCGGGCCCGCGCAGCAATTGCAGCTGGAGCGCTTCGATCTGAGCTTCCAGGTCCTTGATGCGCTTGTCGTATTCGGCCTTCAGGGCTGCGACCTGGGTCCTCAGTGCCTGTAAAGTCGCCGGGTCAACGCTGCCTTCGTTCTGAGCGGGAGGGGGTCCGCCTTCTTCTGCAGCATAGGATGCTGCGCGCGGAGAAGACAGCGAGAATCCCAGGAGCAGGATTGCGATGCGTACCATAGCCTTTCTCCGAATCTTGCTGACAAGTTAGAAATGCCCGAGCCGATATCATGTCAGGTGCAGGACGAACGTGACTACCGGATGGCACTGGTAAAGAAATGTCGTCGGAACTGGTGCGCTTTCCGGCGGACCTGGTCCCGCCTGCCCATGGCACCACGAAGGAAGACTAAGGCAGCGGCAGATTCCAGTCAATGACTTGAGTCTTGGGGACAGTCTCCTCAACCTCGCAATAGGCCGCAGGGTCGGAGGGTCAGTCCACAAGTACTCCGCAAGGAAGGTGAACATCTCTCGAGGTTCAGTCCCCGCTTGCCGCAATTTCGAGGTTGAGTAGCCTGGCCCCAAGACTGAGGTCGACATTCGGAGGGGATTACCCGCGCTTGACCCCCGCCAATTTTCGGACAATGATTGCGGGCGCGAAGCTATGGATAACGACAGGAAGTTCTACCCGGGTGGCAGGGTTCAGGTGCGCAGCCTCGAGGAGATAGCGGCGACGCTTGATCCCGATGGCTGCCTGGAACATCTGCCTTTCATGCCGGAAATGACATCGTCCGGCGGCAGGCAATTCGTGGTCCGGCATCGGCTTACAAAGACCTGCGTCGAGGGTTACGGAGGCAGACTGCTTGGCCGGACAGTCACACTCGAAGGTGCGTATTGCGACGGCACCTCGCATGGAGGCTGCCAGAGATGCTGCCCGCTGCTCTGGAAGGATGCCTGGTTGAAATCGGCGGAGCACGGTTCCGGCCCGGTTTCGTCCGGACCGGCCGGTCCTTCCGCCATGGACATTCCCCTGCGCACTGCGGGCGATGGCGGGCGCTACTTCTGTCAATCCACCGAACTGGGACGCGCAACGAAGTACCTCTTCCCGATCGGTTTCAAGCGATGCACGGCAGAGTTGCAGGCCGGCAACGTCGGGCTTCGGAAGGCGCTTGAGTTCCTCTGGGTGCCCTTCGTCGTCAAACTGAGAACGAAGCTCCTGGGAGTCGGCGCGGTTCAGCCGGTCGGGGACGGCTCGAGCACGCCGTCCGAGAGGCTCGGCCTTCGTCCCGGCGAGCTGGTCGAGGTCAAGTCCGCCCGCGAAATATCGCTCACGCTGGACCGCCGCGGCCGCAATCGGGGGCTGGAGTTCACTGCATCGATGCTGCCTTTCTGCGGCAAGCAGGCCAGGGTCAGGAACCGGGTGGAAAGGATGATCCTGGAAACCTCGGGTGAGATGCGCGAGATCGCCAATACCGTGATCCTGGAAGGGGCAACCTGTGACGGGCACACCATACTGGGCGGCTGCTCACGTCACGTCTTTCACCTCTGGCGGGAGGCATGGCTGCGGCGCGTGACAGATCAGACCGCCCGCTGATACCGCGCCTGGAGGGCCGTCACGCCTGCGTTTCCGGCGATCAGACCAAAGGTCGGTAGATCCTTATTACGCCATTGGAAAAGATCCACAGACTATGCGGACCGCGCGTCCGCGGAGATGATGTCCGGTGTTCTCAACGATCAGAGCTCGACTGACATGGCTGGTACTGTTTGCATTGCTGCCGGCGATCGCCGTCATCGTTTACGACGAGATTCAATTCCGGCGGCGAATCTTTCAGGCAATCCACCGGGAGACTGTACGCGTCGGGGCAATGGCGCAGGAGCGGATAGAGTCGCTCATTGAGGAGACCCGCGCCCAGCTCCGCACGCTCTCGCGCATGGACGACATCCGGGCCATGAATGCTTCCACCGACGCCCGGCTTGCAGAGGTGCTCAGCGACGAGGGCATCTATACCAACTTCGTCATTGCCGACCCTTCGGGGAAGATCGTCTGCAGTGCCATTCCGTTTCAGGGCGAGGCGAGGTTCGATCGCTTCGAATCGTTCAAGGAAACGGTAGCCACCGAAGCTTTCACAGTCGGCCAATACTACTTTAGCCCGATCAGTCACAAACCTGGCCTTAATCTCGGCTACCCGCTCCGCGATCCTCGGGGCAAGTTGTCCGGAGTGCTCATCGCCTCGCTGGGATTTTCGTGGCTTGCCGATTTCACTGCCCGGGCGGATCTTCCGGAAAAAGCCGCGCTCGTGGTTCTCGACTCCGAGGGGGTCGTCCTGGCCCGCACGCTCGATCCGCAGAAATGGGTCGGCAAGAGCGTGCGCGACGCACCCTTCGTGCAGGACATTCTGAAGACTGACCGTGCCGGCACTACTGCCATAACGGGTTTTGACGGCATCGACCGGTTGTACGCGTACGCTCCCATCCGCACCGGCGCGACGGAGACCAAGGCATTTCTCGCCGTGGGCATTCCCACGTCGGTCGCTGAAGCAGAAGCGAGACGATCGCTCATGAGGAACCTGCTGATTCTCATGGTCGGCGGCCTCTTTTCCGTCGGGATCGCGTGGTTCGTTTCGGAAAGGCTCTTCCTGAGGGACACGCGCGCCGTATTGAGAACCGCCCGCCTGCTTCAGACAGGCGATCTGGCTGCACGAACAGGTCTGCCGCCGGGAACCGGCGAATTGAGAGAGCTGGCCCAGGCACTCGACAAGGGAATCTCCAGCCTGGAAGAAGCCAGTAAGGAGCTGGTGGCCGCCCGCGAGGCGGCAGAAGCGGCAAACAGGGCCAAGAGCTCCTTCCTGGCCGTAATGAGCCATGAGATCCGGACACCGATGAACGCGATCATCAACATGACCGGCCTTGCGCTCGACACGAACCTGACGCCGCGCCAGCAACACTACCTGAGCGTGGTTCACTCGTCATCGAAGAACCTGCTCGGGATCATTAACGACATCCTCGACTTCTCGAAGATAGAGGCGGAGAAGCTGGAATTGGAACAGGCCCCATTCAGCCTGCGAAAGGTGTTGGACGAGGTTACCGAGACGTTCCGTGCAAAGGTCGTCGAGAAGCACGTTGAGCTGGTTACCTATGTGCCGGTGGACATACCGGACGGACTGATCGGCGACGCTCTGCGCTTCCGGCAGGTCATCACAAATCTGGTGGGCAACGCATTCAAGTTCACAGACAAGGGGGAGGTTTGCGTCAGGGTAGCCCTTCGGGACCCGGGGGAGGCGCGAGACGGGGCCCCCAGGGAGCATGTGGGCCTCGTGGTCAGCGTGCGTGATACCGGAATCGGGATTACGGAGGAGCAAAAGGGCCGGCTCTTTCAGGCCTTCTCGCAGGCAGACACGTCGACCTCCCGCAAGTACGGCGGCACAGGGCTGGGGCTCGCCATCAGCCGGCGCCTGGCTCAAATGATGGGAGGGGATCTGAGCCTCGAAAGCCATCCTGGCGCGGGCACAACGTTCTTTTTCAGCGGTCGTTACGGTTTGCAGCAGACGCAGGAGGTGCCGCTCCCGTCGCCTCCCGGGGACATCAGACGCCACCCCGTGCTGATAGTGGAGGATACCGATACCAGCCGTGAACTTCTCGAAACGTTCCTCGGCAGCTGGTCCATGCCCTGCGTGTCCGTCGCCACCGCCGAGGAGGGTCTCTCGCTGCTGGAAAGACATAACCAAGGCGGCGGCGAAGAGCCGTTCGGCATGGTCTTGCTGGACTGGATGCTGCCCGGCATGAACGGCCTGGACGCGGCATGCCGCATCCGTGAGCGCGAACAGACAAGGTCGCTCCCCATCGTGCTCATAAGCGCATATGCAGGCAAGGAGGAGGAGGCGCGCTGCTCCGAGGCGGGAGTCAACGTGTTCCTGCCGAAACCGATTACCGCTTCCTCGCTCTATAACGCGATCGTCGAGGCGCAGGGGCTGGATGTTCAGGTGCGCCGTCACGCTTCCGACACAATACTCGAGAACGAATTCAAAGGCACCACCGCTTTGCTTGCCGAGGACAACGAGGCTAACCAGATGGTGGCGACCGAGCTGCTCTCCCGGCTGGGAATCGAGTTGGACATAGCCGGCAACGGCCGCGAAGCGATCGAGATGGCACGCGCCAACCAGGGCCGGTACGCGGCGATTCTGATGGACATGCAGATGCCCGAGATGGATGGCCTGGAGGCGACCCGTGCCTTGAGGGCCGACCCGGCCTTCCGGGATATTCCCATCGTCGCCATGACCGCAAATGCCATGAAGCAGGACCTGGACGCATGCCTCGAAGCCGGCATGAACGACCACATCACCAAGCCGATAGACCGGGCGGCGCTCGTGCAGACACTGCGGCGCTGGCTGCCCCAAACCAAGGCAGCGATATCTGCCGGCACAGCCGCGGCAGCGGATCAGGCCAGGTCGGAGCCTGAACCAAAGCCGGTTGATGTCGAAGCTTCGGCCGAGGTGCCGGTTCTTGAAGGGATCGAGGTGGCAGCGACGCTCCGGCGGCTCGGCCTGCCTTTTGAAAGCCTGCGCAAGATGCTGATCCGGTTCGCCGCCGGACAGCAGAAGACCCTGGAGAACCTCCGCGAGGCCGTGCAAACCAGCGACGCCACTGCGACCGCGGCACACGCGCACGCGTTGGCAGGCTCGGCAGGGAACCTTGGAGCCGACTCGCTGCGGGAAGCGGCCAAGGCGCTCGAAAAGGCTGCGCGCCAGAATCAGCCGGACATCGAGGGACTGTTCGCGGTTGTGGACGAGCGGGCCATAGTGGTTTTTCGATCCATAGCGTCACTGGAGTCCCCGGCGCCAGCCGCACAGGTAGCCGCGGCCGGCACCCCTGCGCCGGAGGCCGACGCGGCGCGACTCAGGGATGGACTCGAGCGGTTGCGCAAGGCGCTCGCAGACTTCGACCTCAGCGATGCCTCAGAGGCGCTCCGGGAGCTCCGGAACGCGGGTGCACCGCCGGACATGGCCCCGGATCTGGCACGCATCGACGAATTGGTGGAAGGTTATGAGTACGATGACGCGGCTGCGCTCGCAGCACGCCTGATTCAGAAGTTGGGAGGAGAACGACTTTCATGAAAGACCTATCCGAGTGCCGTATCCTGATCGTCGACGACGTCAAGGCAAACGTCGACGTGCTCGTCCAGGCCTTGCGCAACGACTACAAACTGAGCGTCGCCCTCGACGGATCGAGCGCCCTGCGCAGCGTCGAGAAGAACCCCCCTGATCTCGTGTTGCTCGACATCATGATGCCCGGCATCGACGGCTATGAGGTCTGTCGCCGGCTGCGTGCAAGCGAGCAGGCGCGAGATATACCCGTCATGTTCCTCACCTCGCTCGAGGACGTGCAGGATAAGGCGCGCGGCTTCGAAATCGGCGCGAACGACTACCTCACCAAACCGTTCGAGATCCTGGAAGTGAAGGCGAGGGTCCGATCGCTGGTGAGAGCCAAGGCGTATGCCGATGCGATCAGGGAAGCCCGGGAAATGGAGCTGAGCATCGCGCGGGAGATACAGATGGGGATCCTGCCTTCGGATCTTTCGACCTGTACAACCGGCACAGGGCTTGACATTCACGCCGTACTGGAACCCGCCCAACAGGTAGGAGGAGACCTCTACGATGTGCTGCGCACGGGAGATGACCGCGTTGTCGTGGTCCTCGGCGACGTCTCAGGCAAGGGGATCCCCGCCTCCCTCTTCATGGCGGTGACGATGACGCTGGTCCGCAGCATGGCTCGCCTGTATGAGCGGCCGGAAGACATCCTGCGGCACGTAAGTGACGAACTGGTCACACAGAATCCCCGCAAGATGTTCGTTACGATGGCCTGTCTTGTCTATGATCTGAAATCGCGACGCGTCACGTGCGCCAACGCGGGGCACAACCCCGTGCTGCTCTTCGGTCCCGGCAAGCCGCCTCGTTTCGTGTTCCCGTCCACGGGCATGGTGGCAGGGCTTTTCCCGGGTAACACGGTCAGCGGCGAAACGGTGGATTTGGAGCCCGAGGACACGCTCGTGCTCTTTTCGGACGGGGTCACGGAGGCTTTCAGCAAAGAGGAGGAACTCTTCGGCGACACACGGCTGCTGGCACAAGTGGCGAAGCAACCCGGGCGGAGTGCCCTCGAGACCGTATCGGGCATCCTTGGTTCGGTGCGAAACCACGCGGCGGGCGCACCCCAGTCCGACGACATCTCAATCGTTGCGGTCCGATTCTCGCCCCGTGGCTGAGTTGTCGCAGTCGCATGCCTTCGACCGATCCCGCGCGGTTCAGGGCTTGGAAATGGTCAGCACAGGCGGGCTTGCCGTGGTTCCCGTCTCGGCGAGGGTAAAGAGCGTCAGCAGAAAACCCATGCCCCGCTTTGCGTGCAGATCCCGGTCATCCACCCAGAACCAGCGGCCCCTGTAGTGCACGGCCGCATAGACATCCTGTTGGGGCGGTTTGTCCGGGGAGGAGCGGATCCGGAGTCTCAGCTTCCTGGCTTCCTCCTCCAGACCAGACGCATCCGGCAGTGCCAGCACACGCCCCTCCTGCACATCGGAGGCAGGAACCTCCACCCCGACCGACGCCTCCGCGAGGATCTCCAGCATGGAGCGGGTTAACATGGCGATTTCTCTGTCGTCTTTTTGGATGGCGCCAAAGACCAAACTGAATTCCCGGGCCTCCGGATTGAGTCCGAGCAGCTTCCTGACCTCCTTTGCGTCTGCCTCAGCTGCTTCGTCTACCTGGCGGGGACGAAAGAACATCACGCCCGACTCGGCCCCGTCCATCTTTTGAACACGCAAGGCAAAGGCTTCCTTCGACTGCAACACGCGCATCGTCCGCAGCAGCCGGTAATAGTCAGTGTCGCCCTTCCTTTTCAGAAGCTCGACATGGGTGGTCGCGTAAAGCCCGTTGATGGCTCTCACTCCTACGTTGAAAACGGCGTCAATGGGCCAACCGGCCTGGACCAGGGAAAAAATCGCGAGAGGGGAAACCGGCGTCAGCAGGCTCCTGGAAAACTGTTCGCCCACGAGGGGATTGTAGGTGATGGTGGGACTTTCCGCCCATCGGCCGGAGGCCCCTGCAAAAGGGCCCGAGGCCACGCCGGCCCAGTCGGGCGCGTTCACATAGGCGGAGCCCTCGAAGGAATACGTGGCAACTACCTGCGCCACATCCATGAAAACGGGCAGGTCCAGATACCGGACTTTGACGATGTTCATGAGCATCTGCTCTTTCATGGAATTTGTGAGCGCGGCGGAATAGTCGAAACGATCCCGGGATACAGTCTTCGGACCGACCCTCACGGCACAACCGGACAGAACAAACAACGCGCAGGTCAATAGGGCACACAGAGAACGGGTCATCATCGTTCGCTCCCCGGGCCGGCGGGCGAATCTCGCCTGAACCCAGTCGACGGAAAAAGCCGGCCGACAAGAATCAGGCCAAGGGTAAATCCAATTGCCCGAACCTTTGTCAGGTTTTTTTCGTTTCTTTGCCGGGAAGTAAGAGGGGGACAGTCACCAGTGTCCCCCGAAGGACCGCATGGAGATGAGGGGGGCACTGGCGGCTGTCCCCCTCTTGATCTATTTCTTCTGCCAGTCAAGGACGTTCACAAGTTTCCAGGGTGGAGAGTTGAATGTTTCGATCTCCATCTCTTTGGTCTTCTTGTCAACCTTAACCTGGCAAGCAGGGATCAGGGTGCCCGTGCTCTTGCCTTTCTCATTGCTGATGTCGAGTTCGAAGGCCGTCATGTTGTAGTCCGTCGAGCGGCCGTCAGCCCAGGCCTCGCCGAACCGGAGCAGGCGATTGGTAACCCCGCGGATCCTGCGGCCGGTGGGCGTCGGCCATGTCCGCACGAAGGCAAGGTCACCACCGAGGGTACCGGTGATCGCGATGCGTCCCTTCGAAGGCATCTTCTCCAGCGCGTTCGTGACTCCGTGCATGCCCGCTTTGTCGAAGGTGTCCCACAGGATCTTCTGGTCGTCTGCCGTCGAGTACTCGTTAATGATGATAGTCACCCCGAACGTCCGCCCGAGCGACGTCCCCTGGCCAAAGGCCGTAGCCTGGAACGTTTCTTTCTTTTGAGCCTCTTGAGATAAACTCAATACGGCTGCCAGAAGCACCAAAGCAGATACAGTCAAACCTATTCTGAAAATCGTCCTCTCTGTTCTCAACATGTCTCCCTCCTATGGGATCCCTGGTTATACTCCCGCTCGCGACACGAAAACGCAGGACAGGTGTCTATCCCGCTTCCCGCACATGAACCATTGTACTATGATACCAGCCCCCTGACTTCCAGCAGTCGACCCCGACGCTCGCCCGCCATCAGCGCTGCGCGCGGGCAGACGTCACTTGCCCGAGCCCCGCCCACGGAGGTATTTCGACACCCTCACCTCCCGAGCTTCTGAAAGTTGCTGCTCACTTCATGAGATCCCTTTTTATTGATACCGCTCCTGTCGATTGAATTGCGCAGGCCTCGTTCCGGAGAGCGCGGCCTGTGTGCATTGGGGTCGGACGCGGCGCTACCTGCTGGCAGCCTGGGCCCGCTTGGCCTCCTCGAGTTTCCTGATGTCCTCGGGTGAAAGCTTCGGACGATCGATCGTTAGCGTGATCTTGACGAGCTTGCCGTTAAAGGTGAACGGCACCTGGTAGTCCGCGTCGTTCACCGGCGTGCCCGTGTCGGACCCGATGTCGAGCGCTTCGTCCCACTGCAGGATGAACGGCAGCGTGTGCTCCACCTTCTGCGTGGCGGCGTCCCTGCCGTCCACGCTCAGCACGCCGGTGCCGCCCTGCCCCACCCCGCTGTAATTGCCGAACGCCATCGTCCCGGGCCCGAGGCCAGCGTACTTGAAGTCGAACCCGATGACGTGCTTGCCGGGCGCGAGGGCGGGTCCCTCCCAGCGGACACGCTTCAGATCGACCATGTTCCAGAGGAACACCGGCCGGTTCTTCAGCACGTAGAAGCCATAGCCGCCGAACCGGCCGCCCTGCGTGATGAGCATGCCGCTCGCTCCGCCCTGCGGGATCTCGACTTCAACCTTGAAGGTGTAGGAGGTGTTCAGCAGGCTCGGCGCATCGCCGTTGGGAGTGCCGGTGAGCGGCTGCGTCCAGACGAACTCCGTACGCCCGGCGGACAGGCTCGGCCGCGGTGTGACGATCCGATCCAGCATTGTGTTGTCGAGCGGGAGCACCTGGTACTTCTCCGCCTCCTTCCAGAACAGGTCCTGCATCTCCTTCAGCTTGGCCGGGTTCTTGGCGGCCACGTCCTCAGCCTGCGTCCAGTCGTTCGAGAGGTCGTACAGTTCCCAAGGGTAGTCCAGTACGCTCTCCTTCGGGGGGACCTGCACCCATGGCGCGCGCATGACCTTGGTTCCCGCGATCCACCCGTCGTGGTAGACGGCGCGGTCACCCATCATCTCGAAGTACTGCGTGTGGCGTGTCGACGGGGCTTCGGCGTTCTTCTTGTCGAACGTATACAGCATGCTGACGCCCTCTATCGGGCTCTGCCTGATGCCATCCACGACCTCCGGCGCGGAGATGCCGGTCGCCTCCAGGACAGTAGGTACGATATCGATCACGTGATGGAACTGGTTGCGGATGCCGCCTTTGTCCGTGATTACCTTCGGCCATGAGATAGCCATGCCCTGCCGCGTCCCGCCGAAGTGCGACACGATTTGCTTGGTCCACGAGAACGGCGTGTCGAATGCCCACGCCCAACCCACTGCCATGTGGTTGTACGTCTTGTCCGTGCCCCAGACGTCGTAGAACAGCTTCAGCTGCTCCTCGGCCGGCAGCACGACCGTATTGAACATCGCGACTTCGTTCGGCGTGCCGTTGACCGTCCCCTCGGAACTCGTCCCGTTGTCGCCTTCGATGTAGATGATCAGCGTGTTGTCGAGCTTGCCGAGATCGTCCACAGCCTGGATGACACGGCCGATCTCGTTGTCGGCGTAAGCCACGTAGGCGGCAAACACGTCCGCCTGGCGGAGGAACATCTTCCTCTCGGCAGGCGTGAGCTCGTCCCACTCCTTCAGCAGATCCTTCGGCCACGGCGTCAGCTTCGCGTTCTGCGGGATCACTCCAAGCTTCTTCTGGTTCGCGAAGATCTGCTCGCGCAGCTTGTTCCACCCCTGGTCGAAGAGGTGCATGTCGCTGATTTTCTTGATCCACTCGGGTGTCGGATGGTGCGGGGCGTGCGTGGCGCCCGGCGCGTACTTGATGAAGAAGGGCTGATCGGGCGTCAGTGAGTTCATGCGGTTCATGTAGCTGATCGCATCGTCCGCCATCGCCGTCGTCAGGTTCCATCCGGGTTTGCCGACGTAAGGGTAGATCGGCGTCGTGTTGCGGACGAGATTCCCCGGCTCCCACTGGTTGGTGTCGCCTCCCATAAAGCCGTAGAAGTACTCGAAGCCCATACCCGTGGGCCACTGATCGAACGGGCCTGCCTGGCTGGCCTGGAACTCCGGCGTGTTGTGGTTCTTGCCAAACCACGCGGTGTGATAGCCGTTGTCCGTGAGGATGCGGCCGATCGTCGCCTTGTCCTTCGTGATGAAGCTGTCATAGCCCGGGTAGCCGGTTGCCTGCTCGGCAATCACACCGTAGCCGACCGAATGATGATTGCGCCCCGTGATGAGGGCAGCGCGCGTCGGCGAGCAAAGCGCGGTCGAATGGAAGTTGGTGTAGCGCAGGCCGTTGTTTGCGATCCTGTCCAGCGCCGGCGTCGGAATCACGCCGCCGAAGGGACTGGGAATCCCGTAGCCGGCATCGTCGGTGATGATGAGCAGCACGTTCGGGGCGCCCTTGGGCGGCACGACCCGCGGCGGCCAGTAAGGTTTGGACTGCGTCGCCTCGCGCTCGATCTTGCCTCCAAATTTCGGCGGCGGTTGTGGTAGTTGCTTTCCGTCGATGTTGACGGTGGCGCTGGGTGAGCCCGGCTCGCCGCTGACCGGCGTCATCCCACCCGGCGTTCCCTGCTCCGCTGTCTCCTGGCGCTGGGACGTGCAAGCCCATGCGGTCAGCAGGACGGCGGTCACAGCCACACACAGCCATATGATCTTGCTCGGTCTCATAATTACTCCTCCAAACATGGGGACCTGACTTCTCTTCACGGTCGCTTCGGTCCGTCCGATTCTCACCGTTCTTCGTCAGGATCACCATCTCCTCGTTACGGATCTGGCCTGTCTCCTTCCAGTTCTCAAAGAGCCTGGCCCGCTCTTCCTGGGACTCGGGGGACTCGGGCGCATAAGGGGGACAGTCACCAGTTTCCCCTTGAAGGGGACACTGGTGACTGTCCCTCCTACAGCTGCAAGCGGACTTTCAGCTTGGTCATGACAGCCGCCCAGCCAAGGATGAAGGCGGTGAACAACAGCGAACTTGCGGCACCGGGCCATCCTTGAGCGGGCAAGAACGCGAACAGGTACCAACCGTGGACGGCATAGAAAAGGTCGGGCAGCAGATAGGCGAGGAGCGTGTTCGATCCCGCAGGCTTCACAAACGACGCCCATTTCGTCAAGTGCCTGACATCTGCCACCCAGTGCAGAACCAGGAAGATCAGGATCGAAGAACCCGCGCAGTAGAGACACCAGGTCGGCGTGGCGCGAATCTTGGAGATGCCGAAAGGAGTGAGCAACCAACCGGCGACAAACAGAACCGCGGCGTACACCAGGGCCCACGCCGCTTTCTGTTTGAATGTGCGCGCCAGGACGGTATCCAGGAAGATCGTGGAGGCCACGATTCCTGCCATTACTATTGAGGCCAGCGCTCCGGTTTCGAACGGCCACACATAATCCGGCAGATCACGCAGGGCGCTCAGCCAGCCCATCTTCATGAGAACATTCATCGTGCACAGGGCGATCAGCAGCATGGCCGGCGCCCAGGGCTTCTTCCTTAAGGGGACATAGAGGATGCACGCGGACAGATACGCCCAACCGATAAGCCCCAGGATCTCCCAATAGGAGAAATCGAGCCATGCCACCTGGTCCTCAGGCGTTCTTCTGCGGAACGCGGCCAGCATTGCGACGATAAGCAGCAACCCGACGCCTCTTAGGACTCTGTAAAGGTTCTGACGCCCGGGAGACCGGGGATATACATTCCAGAACAGGATTGCTCCCACAAGCGCCAACGTGCACCACAGGTCCCCGCTGATGCCTGTGAGCGGGGGATTAACCTTGCTCCAGTTGGCGAGTATCAGACCGAGCAGGACAAGGCTCAGCGATCGAACAAGGATGTGCATCCATAGCCTGAGGGGTGAATCACCCTTCTCCAGGCGCCGCTTTATCGCCAACGGGATCGCCATCCCCACGATGAAGAGGAAAGCGGGAAACACCATGTCGACGTAGGTGATGCCATTGACCTCAGCGGGAAGGTGATAGTTCCACCAGGGCAATCCTGGAACGCCCGCAAGAGCGTTGACGAAGATCATCACGAGAATGGTCAGGCCCCTGAAAATGTCCACAGACAGGACGCGGGAATACCCGGGTGTGGCTGCTGAGGGTGAATTCATCGATATCGTCTCCTGTGTCAGCGCGGTAGCGCGAATGCGACGGTCATCCTCGAACTTCGGCGTTTGCCCTCTCGAGAAGCGCTCTCATGTAACCGATGCTGTAGGCGGTCGCTGGCCGGGGACCGCCCACCATGCCGGGGACGTGGTCCGCGATCACAGCGCCATCGAAGTTCACTTCGCGCAAGGCCTTCATGACCTTGTACATATCCATGTAGCCGTCATCCAGGAAAGTCTCCACAAAGTGCGGCAACGGGGCGTTTACATTGCGGAAATGAACTTTGAATATCTTGCCCTGGCCACCGAAGTAGCGGATCGTCTCCAGGACACCTTTCCCCATCAGGTTTCCACCCTCCAGCCAGCAGCCGACGCAAAGACAAATACCCACGTTCGGACTGTCGGCGATCTCCAGCGCCCGTTTGTAGCCGTCAAAGCTGCTGAAGATGCAGCGCGAGACACCGCCGAGTTCCGGAACAGGCGGGTCGTCCGGGTGGATTCCGATCCGGATCCCCTCCTGTACGGCGACAGGAACCACGGCCTTGATAAAATAGGCATAATTGTCCCAGATCTCTTTCTGTGAATAGACCCGGCCATGGGTGAGCGGACCCTTGAAAGTCTTGCCGGCCCAGACACCCTCGTTCGCCCTGGAGAGGTCGAATGCCCTGGATGTCGCGCCTCCTCGGGTAAGCTCGCGCTCGGTGCTCCAGATGCCGTTACCCATGTGGGCATACGTCGTGTAGTGGATCCCAACCTTCCCAAGGTTGCGCAGATAAGTCTTGTACTCCTCTATTTTCTGGTCGCGTCCCGGGAGGTTCAGCGTGACCTCTTCCATGTTGTGTACGTTGCTGTTGCCGATGTTCCAGATCTTGAGTCCCGCGGTCTCGACCCTCCGGCGCAGACGCAGGTAGTTTTCGAGGGTCGCGCTTTCTCCACCCGAGGGTATGTTGACGTACTCCACGCCCAGCTGCGCGACAAACCGGAGATCATCGTCACTCGGGTCGGCCGGCACCTGGACTGAGAGCTTGATCCTGGCGCTGCCGCTTTTTGCTTCGGCCCCTGCCGCTCCCGAACATGGGAGGGATACTGCCGCTGCTGCTCCGGAAAGCGCGAGCCGGCCGAACTCACGCCGCCCTATCCCGGAAGTCGAGCTGCACTCCTGCGCCTGAACGCCGTGCACTGCCTGTGTCGTTGATCGCGATTCTGTCATGATTGTCCTCCGCGGGAGGCATTATCTTATTTACCGGCCATTTGGTAAACGTGCTTTCAGGCGGGATCGTGATTCAGACAATGGCGGCGGGAGAACTGGAGCAGCGGGACGGGCTGCGTCTGCGGAGAGCACCTGTTCCCCTTCAGGGTTGACATGATGTGGAAATCCGACTTCCCGGGGTTCGCACCCCGAGCTGGTCTGTTGCACCCCTTCGGGGTGCGTAGCTGAAGATTTCGCTACCCGAAATGCGTGTTTTTCTGAGACAAATCCGTGGCATCATGATGCGAAAACAATGTTCAATTTCCGGGATGTCCTATGCAGAAATGGAATAGATTACTCAGGGCTCTGGTTCTGGCGATGCTGACCGCGGGCGGAGTGCCGGCAGTCGGTCAGGCGCCACAATACGACCTTCTCATTCGCGGCGGACGGTTGATCGATCCCAGGAACGGAATCGACGGCCTGCGGGACGTCGCGATCAAGGAGAACAAGATAGCCCGCGTGGCCGAAAGCATACCGGCTTCGGAGGCCAGGCATGTGGTCGACGCCACCGGACTGATCGTCACGCCGGGCCTGATCGATATCCACGCCCACGTGTTTTACGGCACTGATCCCAATACCTATCTGAGTGGCGGCTCCAGCGCTGTGGCCCCGGACGGGTTCACTTTCCGTGTCGGCGTCACCACCGTCGTGGACGTCGGCGGGGCGGGATGGCGCAACTTCGATCAATTCAAGACGCTGGTGATCGACCACTCGAAGACCCGAGTCCTGGCGATGCTGAACATCGTCGGCGCCGGAATGAGAGGCGGTCCGGCTGAACAGAATCTGGCCGACATGGAGGCGGAGCCTGCCGCCAAGTGCGCGAGCCAGTACCCGGGCGTGGTTGTCGGCATCAAGGTGGCGCATTACACGGGACCCGAATGGGTTCCCGTCGATCGCGCGGTGGAGGCGGGACGCATCGCCGGGGTGCCCGTCATGATCGATTTCGGGGGGCATACGCCGCCGCTTTCCCTCCAGGACCTGCTCCTTCAGCATCTTCGCCCGGGCGACATCTTCACCCACGTTTACGCCCACGTGAGGGGGCGGATCCCGGTCGTGGATGAGCAGAACAAGGTAAGGCCGTACGTGATTGAGGCGCGCAAGCGCGGCGTCATCTTCGACGTCGGGCACGGAGGAGGGAGCTTTCTGTTCAGGCAGGCCATCCCCGCGCTCCGCGAGGGCTTCCCTCCCGATACGATCAGCACCGACCTGCACACCGGCAGCATGAATGCCGGGATGAAGGACATGCTGAACGTCATGTCGAAGTTCCTCAATCTGGGGATGCCTCTGCCCGACGTCATCGAGAAATCCACGTGGAAACCCGCTCAGGTGATCCAGAGAACCGACCTCGGTCATTTGAGCGAAGGCGCACCTGCGGACCTGGCCGTATTCCGGGTGCGGGAAGGATTGTTCGGTTACGTCGACACCGCACCCGGCAAGATGACGGGCACGACGAAGCTCGAATGTGAGCTCACCGTGCGTGACGGAAAGGTAGCCTGGGATACCAACGGGATCTCCCAAACACGATGGGAGGACGTGCCTCCCAGGAACTGAAGCAGCGCAGGTCGGTATCGGAATCGGGGTCGAAATCGGATCCGGGACCGGCTTGCGAGTTGCAAAAGCCGAGCAGCCGGAGCTTTTCCCCAAGTTGACACGCGCAGCGCGGGAAGCGGGCCGGGAACAACCGCCGCATGCTGACAGGCTTAACCGGCCGGGGCGCGGAAGGCCAATACCGCGTTCAGGCCGCCGAAAGCGAAGGAATTGGAAAGTGCGTACTCCACTTTCAACCTCCGAGCCTGGTTCCGGATCAAATCCAGCTCACACTCCGGGTCGAGCGTGGTGAAATTCGCGGTCGGCGGGAGGAGCCCCTCCTCGAGTGCCAGCAGGGTGGCTGCCGCCTCGAGCGCCCCGGCGCCACCGAGGGCGTGCCCGTGCATGGATTTCGTGGAACTCACCGGCAGAGACTCGGCGTGTTTGCCGAAGACCGTCCTGATGGCGTTTGCCTCACAAGGGTCATTGCCGGTGGTCCCTGTACCGTGGGCGTTGATGTAGCCGATCTGGTGGGGCGACAATTCCGCGTCACGAAGGGCTGCGCGAATCGAACGTACCGGGCCGTCAACCGCAGGCTGGGTGAGATGGTACGCATCGGCCGACATGCCGAAACCGACGATCTCGCCCCGGATTCGCGCACCTCTGGCCCGGGCGGCTTCCCAGGGCTCGAGCACGAACATCGCACCCCCCTCGCCCAGGATCATTCCCCGGCGATCCTTGCAGAAGGGGCGACAGGTGTCGGTTGAAATCACGCGCATCGCCTCCCAGGCTTTGAGAATACCCAGACTGAAGGGTGCTTCGCTTCCACCCGCTATCGCCATCTCCACCTCGCCGTCCCGCACCATCCGAAACGCCTGCCCGAGCGAATGATTCGAGGACGAACAGGCGGTCGACACCGTATAGGTAGGCCCGACTACCCCCAGTTCTATCGAGATATGGCTCGCACCGGCATTGGCCATGGTGCGGGGTATGGTGAGCGGGTGCACGCGATGCCTGTCGAGCCTGTACAGATCGACGAACCCGGCATCCTGGCTGGATTGACCTCCCATGCTCGTACCAGTGATCACGGCGGTGTTCTCGCGCAACTCGGGAGTGAGCTGCACGCCGGAATCCTGCATCGCTTCACGGGCGGCAATCAGGGCGAATTGCGCGAACCGGTCCAGTAGAGCAGATCGATTGCCGTCAAAGTAGGTAGCGGGATCGTACCCCCGCACTTCCGCTCCGTTGCGGAAACGCAGGTCAGAGATGTCGGCCGATTCGATCGGGCCGATACCCGGGCGGCCGGCCGCCAGGGCTTCCCAAAACTCCTGCCGGTTCCGGCCCAGCGCGCATATGACACCGATTCCGGTAATCGCCACCCGACGTCTAGGCATTCGCTGTCTTTTCGGCTATGAGCGTTCTGACCCCTTCGACAACGTCACGAACCGTGCGCAGCGTGCGAACGTGATCGTCCGATATCGAGATCTTGAACTTGCTCTCGAGCTCGAAAACGGTCGTAATGACGTCAAGGGAGTCAAATCCCAATTCGACCAGGGAACTGTCCGGCGAGATTGTGTCCGGGCGTCTGCGCTTGGCCTCGGCGAGTATGCCGATTACTTCATCAAGTAGTGGATCAGACATGGCCTTTCGTGGCTCGTTCCGCCTCGCTTCGCCCGGGGCGGCTGAGCGCTCGAGAGCTTAGGATTGCGGGATACTGTAACCAAAAACATCGAAAAAGCTACCCCAGAGGCTCGAAAAATGCAAATATTAATGGCGCGGCTTTTGCCGCCGGGCTGCGTTGACCACCGCCGTCATGTTTCCGGCAGAAGCAGAGGGGATTTGTTGAATGTACAGGTTTGCCCAAAAGATGGCGATTCTACTGGGGCTTCTGACCGTCCCGGCGGTTGCGAAGGCGGACAATTCTCTGCCGTCGCTGGAGACCGGGTTCAGGCTGATGTACGCCCGCCAATTCGAAGCGGCTCGCCAGGAGTTGGCGCTCTGGCAACAACGCAACCCCGATGACCCGCGCGGCCCGGTTTCGCAGGCGGCCAGCCTGATTTTTGCCGAGTTCGACAGGCTCGGCGTCCTGGAGGCGCAGTTCTACACCAAGAACTCTACCTTCGTGTCCCGTGCCCGCCCCACAGCCGATCCCAAGGTCCGGGAAAGCTTCTATGGGCAGCTCGACCGGGCTGAGGTTCTGGCCAAGCAGCGGCTCGCCAAGGACCCGCTCAACCACGACGCCCTGTTTTCCCTGGCGCTGGTCTACGGACTCAGAGGCGACTATTCGTCGCTGATCGAAAATGAAAACCTGACGGCGCTGCGGTTCACCAAGCAAGCTGCGGATTACGCCAAGACGCTGCTCGACGTTGCGCCCGATTACTACGATGCCTATCTCGCCACAGGAATCAGCAGCTACATCATCGGCAACCTGTTTGCCCCAGTCCGCTGGATGCTGCGCTTCGCCGGTTACAGCGGCAATGCGCAGGAGGGCATACGGCATTTGCAGATTACTGCTGAACGCGGCTGCCTGCTGGCTCCTTTCGCGCGCTTGCTGCTCGCGATCGCGAACCTTCGCGCCAACAAGCCCGTGCAGGCACGCGAGCTTCTGAGGGGTTTGAGCGAAGAATTTCCCACCAATCCGCTCTTCGCTCGCGAGATTGCGGTGTTGGACTCGCGGGGGAAGTAGCCGATCGTTATCAACTCTCGCCGGGGATTGTACGGGATTTTGAAAGACGCGGCCACGCCGCGAGTGCATTCGTGCCACCCCGGTGGCAGGGGCAGCAGCCCTTGCCGCCGCGTTGAATCGGGGTGGTCAGGACATAGATTCTATTGAGGAGGTGCAGTTCATGAGCAGGATTAGCGCGGTGGGAACAGCGGTGCCGCGGTACCGTATCGACCAGGCTAGCGTCAGGGACTTCAGCAGGTCTCTGTTCCAGGAAGCTTTCCCCGATATCGATCGGCTGATACCGATATTCGACAATGCGTTGATACGCGAGCGGTACTTCTCGGCCCCGGCTGAGTGGTTCTCCCACCAGCATAGCTTCGCCGAGAAAAACGAGGTCTACATCAACACGGCCCTCGAACTCGGGCAGGCAGCGATTCTCAAGTGCCTCTCGGCCGCCGGGCTTGAACCACAGGTAATTGATTACATCATCTTCGTGTCGACGACGGGCCTGGCGACTCCCAGCATCGATGCGCGCCTGGTAAATAACCTGTCCCTGCGTAAGGACATCCGGCGGACTCCGGTGTGGGGATTGGGCTGTGCCGGCGGCGTTTCCGCGCTTGCCAGGGCTTACGAATTCACCCAGGCTTTCCCCGGGAAACGAGCGCTGGTCCTGGCGCTGGAGCTCTGCAGCCTGACGTTCCTGCGAAACGATTTGAGCAAGAGCAACCTCGTCGCCACTTCCCTGTTCGGTGACGGTGCCGCCGCGGTCCTGGTGTCGGGTGCGGAGACAGGCGACCAGGGGCCCGCCATCGTGGGAAGCAGGTCAACAATCTGGTATGACTCGCTGGACGTTATGGGGTGGGAGGTGAACCAGCACGGGCTGAAGGTGCTCTTCTCGCGCGATATCCCGACGATCGTCAGCGAATGGGTGCTGCCGAACCTGCTCGAATTCCTGGGCGAGCACGATATCACCCTCAAAGATCTGACACACCTGATCGCCCACCCGGGCGGCACCAAGGTCCTCGAAGCCTACAGGCAGACGCTCGGCCTTACCAACGGCCAGTTGGATCGCGCTCGGGACGTTCTGACCAGATTCGGGAACATGTCCTCGCCGACGGTCCTGTTCGTGCTCAAGGAATTCGTGGAGGCGCAGGCTGTACGTCCGGGGGAATACGGCCTCGTCACCGCCTTGGGGCCGGGGTTCAGCTCGGAGATGCTGCTGATCCGAGGCTGAGGAAGATTCGCGAATGGCAATCGAGCAACCCGAAGGTGTCCTGGCGGGAACCCGGACTGGTGTCCTGGAGAAACCGGGCGCCGCAGCAGATAATGCCCTCGACCAGGGCCTGATACGGGGCATCGGGCTCCGATCGGCCACGGCGCTCGTCATCGCGAACATCATCGGCGCCGGTATCTTCACTTCAACCGGATTCCAGGCGGGAGCGCTGGGACACCCGGGATACATTTTCCTCCTCTGGATCGTGGGAGGCATCCTGGCGTTCTGCGGCGCTCTTTGCTACGCCGAGCTGGGGGCCGCGATGCCCCATGCCGGCGCGGAATATGTCTACCTCAAGGAAACCTACGGCCTGCCGTTCGGCTTCATGAGTGCATTTGTCTCGCTCTTCGCCGGCTTCGCGGCGCCAATTGCATCGGCGCTCAAGAGCCTGGTCCGCTACCTGACCCTCTTCTTTCCCGCTCTCGCATCCGGGCCGGTTCTGTGGGGTTTCATCAACGTCAATGACTGGATTGCGGTCTGCCTGGGATGGATCCTGGTGGCGATTCACCTGCGGGGAATCCGAGGCGGGATTCGTTTCAACGACTTGATCACCCTGTTCAAGCTGGCAGGGATAGTACTGATTATCGTGGCGGCCGCTGCCGTCGGGAAGGGCCACACCTCCAACCTGTCCTACGTTTCTCCCGCCTACGGAGCCATGAGTCTTGCCGACAAGTGGGGAGCCTTCGCGAACTCCCTGATTTTCGTCATGTTCTGCTATTCGGGGTGGAATGCCTCAGCTTACGTGGCGGGTGAAATCAAGGCTCCCCAGAAGAACCTGCCCCGCTCCCTGTTGCTGGGAACAGTGATCGTGGTCTTGCTCTACCTGGGGCTGAACGCCGTCTACTTCTACGGCGCGAACGTCGATGCGCTCGCCAACAAGGTGGAAGTCGGACTCATCGCCGCCAACGCTCTTTTCGGGAACGTCGGTGCGATCCTCGTAACAGCCGTCCTGTCCGTCTCGCTGGTGGCTTCCGCCTCCGCGATGACCATTGCGGGTCCGAGGGTCTACTACGCACTCGGCCGGGATTTCTCGCCCTTTCGACTCTTCTCGCGAACCAGCAGCGCTACCGGCGCGCCGGCAGCCTCCCTCCTCCTGCAGGGAGCGATCACATCCGTGATGATCCTCTCGGGCCGTGTGGACCAGATCCAGCAGTATGTCGGTTTCACACTGACCCTCTTTGCCAGCATAGCCATCAGCTGTGTGATCGTGCTGCGACTCAGGAGGCCGCAGATGGCACGCCCGTTTCGTGCCTGGGGATACCCCATCACACCGGTGCTGTTTCTCGCGGTCTCTGCCTGGGCCCTGATCTGGAACTTCCGTGGACGCCCGCTCGAGTCGACACTCTCTCTCGTTACTGTGCTGCTCGGGGGGGCAATATTCTATGCGACGACCTCGCGCATAAAGCTGCGCAGGAATGGACTGCATTAGGCTCGGGGCGGCGGCGTGCGCCAATCCTGCTACCGAGGCCCGGCTTGAACGCCGAACTCAAACGAAGTCTCGGCGTGACCGAACACCAGGAGGTACTCTCCGGGCTTAAGGTTCTGTTCGGGTGTGACGCTGTACAAGTCTTTGGCCAGCACGGTGGCTGTCAGCCTGTAGATGCTTCCCCGCTTGAACCCTTCCTTGTTGTTGACGCTGGCATTGGTTGAGTCGGCCTGGATCTCGCGGGAGTCCTTCTTGCCGGTGAGCTGGGCGATGAGCACATCCTGGGCTGAACCGATGCCTCGAACATAGAAAGTCGGTCTCGGTTCGGGTATGCGAATCCCTGCGGCAGCACCCTGAAACACGATGGTCCGATTGAGATTTGACCAACCATAGGTGTCGAGGAAATGCTCCATGCCGGCAGTCTTGGTCTCCGCCAGCACCGGTCGCGTAAGTGCGATCCAACGCGTCTCTCCCCGGTGGTAATAGACTCCGGCATCCGCCGGCAGGCCGGCGGGAGGAGCGGGCGCCTGTGCAATCGCCGCGCCCCCTGATATCAGAACTATGCACAGGACGTTCCTGACCTTGATGCTGAACATTCCCGAACCATCGACTCCGCAGGGCCCCCGTCCTTCGGCGTGCGCATTCCTCCGCGGGAGGCGCCGGCCCTCAAAGATACATGCAGGATGAGCTTACCTCATCCGGGGGTAATGTCCATGTGTATCCTGCCAGGCACCGGTGGCCAGGTTCGGATTGCACCCGGGCCGCAGCGCTCCCCCTCATTCCTGCACAGCTTGCACCAATCGCTGAACAGTGCCTCCATCGCGAATGGAATTGAGCGCGAAGGCGCACCCGAGGAGTATAATCACCGCTGCTCGACCGGCAGGACCGGTTCGGATGGATCGCGGAAGACTGAAAATTGCCATCCTGACCGGATTCATCGCGGCAGCCGGCCCCGGCCGGTATTTCTCAATGAAAGGGAGAGGAAGATGAAGTACGGCCTGAATATCCGCCAGGAGGGAGCGCTCGATTTCGTGTCCGTGGGTGCGCTCGTCCATCGCCTGGACCCTGGAATTGTCCCGTTCCGAAAAGCCGCCGAGTGCCAGGTACACGTCAGCGGTGGCGAATTCAACGTCGCCGCCAACCTGGCGGATTGTTTCGGCCTGCAAACCGGAATCGTGACGGCGATCGTGAATTATCCGATCGGGGACCTGATAGCCGAGCGCGTGAAGGCCATGGGCGTGAAGCCGTTCTACAAACTCTTTGCTCACGACGGCGTTACCGGCCCCAACATGGCAGCCGTTTACAGCGACCGGGGGCATGGCGTGCGCGCACCTGTGGTCTTCTACAATCGCTGCAACGAGGCGGCGGCGCAGTTGAAGCCGGGAGACTTCGACTGGCAAGCCGTCTTTGCCGGCGGCGTTCGCTGGTTCCACAGCGGCGGGATCTTCGCGGCGCTCTCGGAGACCACGTCCGAAGTGATCATCGAAGGCATGCAGGCAGCCAAGGCTGCCGGCGCCGTGGTCTCCTTCGACCTGAATTACCGCGCGAAGCTGTGGAACCGTTGCGGTGGCCACAAGCGTGCACTGGAGGTCATCGCCCGCATTGTGAAGAACGTGGACGTCCTTGTGGGCAACGAGGAGGACCTCCAAATGGGGCTCGGTATCCCAGGCCCCGAGGTAGCCGCAAAATCCAAGCTCGATCCCGGCACTTTCATAGGAATGATCGACCGGGTCGTGCGGCAACACCCGCAGGTCCGGGTCGTGGCCACCACGCTTCGTGAGGTACACTCGGCCAGCCGCCACAGCTGGGGCGCGGTGGCCTGGGTGGATGGCTCGAGCTATGTCGCGCCGACCTGCGAGCTTGATGTTCTCGATCGAGTCGGCGGCGGGGATGGGTTCGCGTCCGGTTTCTTCTACGGTCTGCTCACAGGCGAGCCTCCCGAGCAGGCGGTCAGGCTCGGCTGGGCTCACGGAGCGCTCCTAACTACCTTCCCCGGGGACACGACGATGGCAACAGTGGAGCAGGTGCGGGCTTTCGCCAAAGGGGAATCCGCGCGCATTCAGCGCTGACGGGCGACCCGGTTCACGGTCTCCGCCGGACAAGCATCAGCAGGAGTATTACCAGCAGGCCGATGAGGATGTATTTCACATTTCCCTGCCCGACGTACCACTCGGCACGGGCGATGATAGCGGAAATCCTGGCGGCGACAGAAGCGAGCAATCCGCTGTATTCGACCAGTGTCTGCGCCTCGGTCGGGGTAAATCCCGGGTGAAGAATCATCGACGTATGATGCGGCCGTGCGGGAGCACCTGTCAAAAGGGATTTGAGGGTTACGGAGGGTGTTTCGGATCCACGGGATGGCAGCTGTGCAGCGGGACGGCCGAGGAGAGGTCTTGGCCGATGGGATTTCCCCTCGCTGCCATCCCCTCAGCCAGAGCAATCTCAGCCGCCCCACGGTACTTATCGGCCTTGACTGCCCTGGAGATGCCTTTTCGATTCGTCGGGATCGCGATCTGTTTCGATCATCGATTTCGATTGCGATACCGATTCCGACAGCGAAAGCAGGCAATACTGCGACAGTTCAGATCAGCAGGACGAATGCTGCTCGGGGACGATCCTGATCTGGTCGGGTGAATTCGGCACCACGCACAGGAACTCAAAGGGGGCCTGAAGCACCTTGTAGTAATGCGGGACGCCGGCGGGAATCAGCAGGACATCTCCCTGCCGGACTTCACGCACCTTGCCGCCGATGCCGACCTCGGCGCGGCCGCACAGTACGTACTGTTCGTGCTCCACCGTGTTGGTATGCATCGGCATCCCTCCTCCTTCCGCCATGATGAATCGCCGCATGGCGAAGTTCGGAGCATTGTCCGCAGGCCCGATCAGGACCTGCATCTGCGTCGCGGTGCCTGCGGCCACAATGGCTTTGTCAACCGCTTCGGAATGCTTCACCAATCCTGACTGTTCATTCTGTTTTGTGTCTTGACTCATTCATTCACCCCGGTTCGAAAGACCCAGCTCGGATTATACCGAATCGCCCCTTTCCCGGACGAGCCGCAGGTTTGTAGCATACGATCAGCTTCCTGTCGTAGAATCTTGAGGTCAGGATTCATTGCCAAGCAGCGTTAACGGGGAGTTCACAGGATGGAGTCGATAACCGCTATTGCCGGGAAATTCTTCGAAGCCTGCGAAACGGGCAAAGGATGGCAGGGATGCAAGGAGTACTGCAAGGCAGACGCGACTTTTTCCGCACAGGCCGAGCCACTCGCCCAGACTCACAGCCTGCGAGACTACACCGAGTGGATGAAGGGTTTGATGACATTCATGCCTGACGGCCGGTACGAAATGAAGTCATTTGCCACTGATCAGGAGCGCAAGAATGTCTGCGCCTACGCTGTCTTCTATGGCACGCACTCGGCTCCCGGAGGTCCTTGCCCCCCAACCGGCCAGAGTGTGAAGTCCGACTACGTGTACGTGATGGAATTTGAAGGAGACAAGATCCGTCATATGACGAAGATCTGGCATGCCGGCCTGGCCATGAAGGAACTCGGCTGGGTCTAGCCATGCCCCGCCCTCCCCAACTTCTTCCCAGTCGCCCGGAAACTCTGCGAGTACTGATCGAAGGGATTCCCGATCCGGATGGGAACCGCGGCTCCGCCGCGCTGTCTTGCCCGGGGCCGCCCTGTCGATGAACAGTGACAGGTTCCGACACAGGATCCGGTAGTCTTCATTGAGCCGCAGGCTTCGCAGTTTGGCTGCGGTCTCTTCCGGCAGTTGGTCGAATGGCGTGCGTTCGGAAGGATCTCGGGCGGCTGAAATGAAAAGAAGCTCAACTGCTCATGGTAGAGCCTGTCATGGAGAAGCCCGCGCTCGTAGCGATGGCGGATTTCCCGCTCCAGGTCGCCGAGACGGCCGATAGGAACGATCCTGGCTTTCCAGCCCCGCTGCTCTGCCAGATGCAACAACCTATCCGGGACTTCTGCCATAACTCCTTCCCGCCGTCGGGCCCTGCCGCGCCTTTCTCAATTCTATTCTACCCTGTTCACGGGAATGCTACGCCCACCCGTATGGATCACCATCCTGATAACCTTGCCTCGGCTGTCTATCTCGAAGGTTACGACATCGTCGGAGGTTTTGCTGAAGAAACGAAGCTCTGCCTCAGGGAAGGCCTCCCCGGGAGCTTCGTTGTTCTCCTGCAGGAGCAGGTGGCCTTCCTTGCGCGTGACCGTGACGATCAGGTCGGGCGGGATCGCGTAACGGCCTGCCAGGCGGTCGAGAAGCTTCGGATCGAGAGCGACCTCTGTGTGTGCCGGGAGCGGCTTCCGGGGAGGCAACTCGTTGTATGGAGTGTAGCCTTCCCATTCGATGGGCGTGTAAGTGTTTCCCTGCAGCGTCTCGAGGAGCTCCTTGAATATGCCTTCGCCGTTGGAGCTGTTCGTCATGATGACGATGCCGTCTCCCGATTTGTCGAAGACCACCGTATAGTTACGGAAGCCGTCTTCATGTCCCTCCTTGAAAAAGGCCTTCCCGTAAGGACTCCAGTAAAGGCCCCAGCCAAGTCCGTAGCTCAGGCGAATCGCGTCGTTCTCACTGCTGGTATCGGCTGACAGTGTCGGGAACTGATGTTTTGAGAGAATCCGGATCTGCGGGGTGAGCATGAGTTCCCTGGTTGGTCTTCTCAGCCCTTTGCCTTCGATCACGGCCTGCACGAAAAGCGTGAAGTCGCGCAGCGTGGTCAGCATTGAACCGGCAGCGGCTGCGCTCCTGCGTTGCGGGCGGCCGAGCGAGCGTCCCCACTCATCGTAGCCGTCCGCGCAATCGCTATCGAATCGCTCTTCCCAAACCATGCTGGTGCGCGACATGCCAAGAGGGCCGAAGACCCGCTCCTGCATCAAATCCTTGAGCGGCTTTCCGGTGATCGTCTCGACTACCAATTGCAGAAGCTGCATGCCTTCGCCCGAATATGCGTATCTCGTCCCCGGCTCAAAGTTGATGTTCAGCTTATGGTTCTCGTTGAGCCAGCGGAAATTCGGGAAACCCGCTGTGTGGCTCAGCAACATCCTGGCTGTGATCTTCCTCCAGCGCAGATCTTCGGCTAGATCCCCGTATCCCGGGTAGTCGGGAAGCGGCTTGGGCAGATATTCCTGTATGGGCCTGTCGAGGTCCAGAGTGCCCTCATCGACAAGCTGCATGACGAGGTAGGCAAATGCCACTTTCGTGAACGAGGCGGCGGCCATGACGCTGTCCACTGTCAGTGGCAACTTCTTCTGCACATCGCGGAAGCCGTAGGCCTTGGCATAAACCGTCTTCCCGTTGTTGATGACCGAGATCCCGGCTCCGCATACTTCCGCAGCCTGCATCAGGCGCGACACGGTCCCGTCAATGTCCGCCTGCGATATCAGATTTCCGTCCAGGCGCTTGATCGACGGTTGCGATGACGCAATCTGCAGCGCGCCGAGTACAAGGGTTATCAACAGTAGATTTCCGGGATTCACCGACCTCGGTTCCAACCGTTTCATTGTTCCAGACCCTGGACTGGGGCTCGGCCTGGTTCCAGGGCAGGCCAGGCCTGCGAAAAGTGTTCCCGCCCTGCGTACTGAGAGAATCCGCCCTCGACCGACCGCAGCCTGTCCCAAAGCTCCGATTGCGACTTGTGGCACTCAATTGCCCTGAGCTTGTATTCCAGGTATGAGGAGACGTCGATGACATGCGTCACTTCAGTATCGGGAATTGGCCTGAGTCTGCGGAAACCGACCAAATGAGCCTGGCTCTCAGCTATCCCGTATCCGAGCAGACGCGGGCCGGTCGCCTCCCGTACTGCCTGAAGGCACCAGTGAGCCACGGCCTGATGATCGGGATGTCCGGAGATGCCATCTTTGTGAAAGGTGAGAACCAGGTCGGGTTCAAAGGCCTCGATCTCCTGGCGGATGATGGCCAGCCCTGTCTCCGGCGGAAGCGCTGCCAGTTTCTTGTCAGGCAGGTCGCAGAGACGGTGGCTGGAAAGCTGAAGGGCACTGACCGCACGTTCCAGTTCTGCGCTGCGCAGACGCCCCAGTTCTTCGGGCGTCAGGTACTTCGCCGGGCCCAGCGATCCCGCCTCGCCACGTGTGAACGTGACCAGGCGGCACGTATGGCCGGTCAGCGCGTAGCGAGCGAGCGTTCCTCCGGGTCCGAAGGTCTCATCATCCGGATGTGCAAATACCGCGAGCAGCTTCATGTCACGATCGCCCTCGTAGGAGGAACATGCGCGGTGGTGCCGGCCGTCATTTCGGCGCCGGCGCGGGCATCTGCTGTTTCACCGCCGGCGGCAGGTCGTTAAGACGACTGAGAAATGAAGTTATCTTCCAGATGGTTTCATCGTCCAGGACCTTGCCCCAGGCGGGCATCCCGGTGTAGCGGATGCCGTTCTTGACCACGTAAAACGTCTGCCACTGCGGGTCGTCCAATCCATCAGTGGCCAGGCTGGGAGCGGGGGGATAGAACGCTGAGCCGAGCTTGTTCTCTTTCCTGTCCAACGAGCCATGGCAGCCCGCGCAGTTCATGGTGTAGCCGATCATGCCCGCACTCAGGTTGTCGTCGGTCTCAGGAACCGGATTCGATGATTTCATCGCGTGCCGCTCGATAGAGGCATCAAGCGCGCGAGTCGCGAAATAGGTCTCGAGCATCCCAGGCTGGGCGTCGGCTGAGGTGTTCATGTAACCGCGCCATGTGAAGACAAATCCACCCAGGCACAGCAACACCAACGTGAAGACGATTCCGATAACGAAGCTACGCATGACTATATCCTCCTTGGATCACGGTTCGCGCCGGGCAGGCCTGCCTGCCCGGCAGCTGAAAGATCCCTTCACTGGGCAGCCGGTGCCCGGTTCTGGTATGTTGGCCGCTTGGGGGGGAGCGGGGGCTTTTGCGACAGCAGGCGCATGACTTCCTGGATTCCCCGCTCCAGTTGCGGATCCTGCCCTTTCGCCATGATCGCAGGATCGTCAACGACCTCGATGTCCGGGTCCACGCCGTGCCCCTCGGCAAACCACTTTCCGTCGGGGCTGTACATGCGGAACGTCGGAGCCGTCACGCCTCCCCCGTCGATCAGCGCGGGCACACCGCTGATGCCGATCAGACCGCCCCAGGTGCGCATGCCGATCAGAGGCCCCAACCCGGCCTCCCGAAAGTAGTACGGGAAGGCATCTCCGCCCGAGCCACTCCACCCGTTGATCAGCATGACTTTGGGGCCGAAATTACCTACAGGGGGCCACTGCCAATCCTTACCGTCGCGCACCGCCCAGTAGCTCAGCGGCTTCCGCCCCAGAAGTTCGATGAAACGATCCGGGATCTGGCCGCCGCTGTTGAAGCGCTCGTCGATAATCAGTCCTTCCTTGTTGAACTGTGCACGGAACTGGCGCATGAGTTCATTCTGCCCGTCCACTGCGGTGCTGGGCACATATACGTAACCGACGCGACCCGCCGTCGCCTCATCGACCCGCCGCCGCATGGACTCAATCCAATTCAGGTTGCGGAGACGATCCTCGCCGGCAAGAGTCTTGACGAGCACTTTGCGCGCCCCCTCACTCGTGGGTCGGTCATTGATTGTCAGCTGGACGGCCTGATCGGCCAGCCCCTGGAACGATGCCCAGGGATCCTTGCTTGTATCCACATGCACGCCGTTGACTTCCAGCACATAATCACCTTCTTTGACGTTTACTCCCGGCTCCTCCAGCGGAGAGCGTGCGGCGTCATCCCACTGTGCGCCCCGGATGATGGTCTTGATCCGGTAAGCGCCGTTCTCGAGAGCCCAGTTCACTCCCAGCATTCCGACCCCGCGTTCGGCGGCGGCTTCCGTAGCCCCGCCCCCACGGTAAGTGTGAGACGCATTCAACTCCGAGATCAGTTCGCCTATGATGTAGTTGACATCCCAGCGCGTGACGGCATCGTCGAGCAGGCGGCCGTAAAGCGTCTTCATCGCATTCCAGTCGACTCCGTGCATGTTCGGGTCATAGAAATAGTCACGCTCGAAGCGCCAGACGTCGTTGAAGATCTGCCGCCACTCGGCGGGAGGATCGATCGTTGCCTCCAGTTCCTTGGTGCGCAGGGACTTCTCGATCTTCTGCTTGGGTTTCGGCTCCAGGATTGAATAGGTATCGCCTTTCCTGACAAGCAGTTTTTTCTCGTCCGCCGAGAGGGCAAAGTCGTCGATGCCCTCGATTACCGTCTCCTCCTTTCGCTCCTTCAAATCGTAGTAGACGAGCTCGCCTTTCTCGTCCGGAGGAGCGCCCGTGCGGGGCGCCCGAAGGTACAGCACCTTCCCGGACGCCGCTGCCAGCCCGGTATAGTTGCCTGGCTTCGGCGGAAGGATCACTGCACGCTGCTCCAAACCCTCCAGGTCAATCTTGACCGGTTCTTTTGCCTTTGCACCCTCGCCGGCAGGTTTCGTTTCCGCCTTCTCGTCGGCCTTTTTCGCGTCCTTCGCGCCCTCTTCCCCGCCGCCCGCCTTTGCTTTGTCCCCGGCCTGCGGTCCTTTCTCCTCGTCGTCGCGGGGGGCGAGAGGCGACGGGCCGTCCTTGAGCAGAGGAACCGCGACCAGCTCGGTGCTGTTCGCATAGATCCACGTTCCATCCATATTGCTGTACAACGGCCTGAACGAGCGGTCGGAGAAGAAGTACAGGTACTTGCCGTCGGGATCGAACACGGGTTGCGCGGAGCTGTAGAATCCGGAGGTAACCTGGTGGCGCGTCCCGTCCTGCGTATCGTAAAGGAATATCGCGTCGTTCCGATTCTCGACGCCGCGCGAGTAAGTCATCCAACGGCCGTCGGGTGACCAGTTCACACGAAAGCGGTCGAGGTCTCCCTGAAACATCCAGAGACCTTTATCCACCTCCTTAACCTGCTTCGTGTCCCGATCATAGACCTGGATGTCCATGGCCTGATCGACGAAGGCGATTCGTTTGCTGTCCGGAGACCAATAAGGCCGGTATCGGAAGCCGGGCCCGAGGGAAGTCAGTTTCTCTTCCTCGCCTGAACCGTCACCGGGGCGGATAGTGAGTTCATACTCACCGGATCGATCGCTCCAGTAGGCGACGTACTTGCCGTCTGGCGACCAGGCAGGGTTGCGCTCCGCCACACCGGAGCTGCGCGTGAGGTTGAGGATAAAACCGTGTTCTTCCGGAACGGTGAAGATCTCACCCCGGGCTTCGAAGACGGCCCGCTTTGCGGTCGGCGAGACAGAGTAGTTCTCAATGAGTTTGGAAACGTTCTCCGTCGTCGGCTTCAAAGTGGAACGGTCGGTGACGACCTCGATCTTGACCTCTTTGGGGCGCTCGTTCTTCAGGTCCATCACGTAGAGCCGCCCGCCAGCCTCGAAAACCATGTCCGACGGGCCACACGCGGGGAAATGGATGTCGTACTGGTCCAAGCGGGTAACCTGACGGGTTTTGCCGCTGTCGAGGTCGAAGGCCCAGACGTTGAAGCGCTGCCGCGGCCCCCGGTCGGAGATGAAGTAGACCGTGCGCCCGTACCACATGGGTTGGGAATCGATGGCGGGGTCGGCGGTGATGTTGCGCGCAGACATGTCCTGGAGATTGAACAGCCAGATGTCGGGGGCCCAGCCGCCGCGGTAATACTTCCAGGTGCGGTAGTCCTGGGATTGCGTCATGTACGCGAGTTGTTTCCCGTCAGGGGAGATCGCTCCGAACTCTCCATATGCGACCGGGAGCTTGACCGGCATCCCGCCGTCCCGTGAGACCTGGTACAGCTGGTTGTACCTCTGGCTCCCGCTCTCCATGGCCGAGGCAAAAAGAATGTGCTGGGCGTCCGGGTACCAATTGAGCATCCGATCCGCCTTGGGACCGTACGTGATACGTTTCGGTATTCCACCGCGGGTTGGGACCACGTAGATGTCCGTGTTGCCGTCATAGTTGCCGCTGAATGCGATCAACGAGCCGTCGGGTGAGAACCGCGGCCTGGACTCCTCTCCTTTCGCAGACGTCAGCCGCTGCGCGACGCCTCCGGTTTTCGCTGCGACCCATATATCGCCGGCATAGACAAAGGCAACCTGAGTGTTCGAAACATCTGGCTCACGAAGCATCCTGGCGTCGATTTGCGCATGGGCAGACGCCGCGAGAACAAAGGCAACCCAAGAAGCTGTCAAAACTGGCCGCATTTTCATCCGATTTATCCCCGAGGAGAGAGAAGATGGGTGACTGATTAAAATAGCAGCCGCACGCGCGCAGCTCAACCGGATCCTGAGGTGCCGGCATACCCTCGGTTATTGCCGGGAGCCTTTCTGGAGGCGAGTGGGCGCGCGCCGGCGGCGCGAGACCCACTTCCCATTCGCAGAGATATCGGGCCTCGACCTATTGCGGGCCTATGCGTTCGCGGACATACTCGACAACCCTGTCCGACGCAATCCGCTCCTGTTTCAGGGAGTCGCGGTCTCGGACGGTCACGGTCTGATCCTGCAACGTCTGCCCGTCCACGGTTATGCAAAACGGCGTGCCAACCTCGTCCTGACGCCGGTAGCGCCTGCCGACAGCTCCTTTCTCATCGTAGAAGCTGACAAGGCCGGACTTCTGGCAATTCCGATAGATCCGGTCTGCAATCTCGGGCATGGTGTCCTTCTTCACAAGCGGGAAGACAGCCAGCTTCACGGGCGCCAGGCGCGGATGGAACTTCAGCACGGCGCGAGGCTGCGGCACGCCGTTTTCGTCGGGGGCCTGGTCTTCGGTATATGCCTCGCACAGAAATGCGAGCGTCGCGCGATCCACGCCGCCAGAGGGCTCGATCACGTAAGGAACGTATCGTTCCTTGGTCTCGTCATCGAAGTAGGCCATGTCCTTTCCGCTGAACTGCTGATGCTGTGTGAGGTCGAAGTCTGCCCGGTTCGCGATCCCCTCCAGCTCGCTTGTGCCGAAGGGGAACTCGTATTCAACATCGGCGCAGGCGCGCGCATAATGCGCGAGTTCTCCCCTCTGGTGATCCCGCAGGCGAAGCTTGGTGGAGGTCAGGCCGAGATCCGTATACCACTTGTAGCGCTCGGCACGCCAGTATTCGTACCACCGGTCCGCTTCCGACGGATGGCAGAAGAACTCCAGCTCCATCTGCTCGAATTCGCGGCTGCGGAAGGTGTAGTTGCGCGGATTGATCTCGTTCCTGAAGCTCTTGCCGATCTGCGCGATGCCGAACGGCGGCTTGATCCGGCTGGTGTCCAGGACGTTCCTGTAGTTGGCAAAGATACCCTGCGCCGTTTCGGGCCGGAGGTAGGCCACACTGCTGGAATCCTCCATGGCACCGACGAAGGTCTTGAACATCATGTTGAACTTGCGGGCATCGGTCAGCGTGCCGCCGCATGCGGGACAAAGGCTCGCGGCGCCTTCGGGTGCCTGATCACCGCGGAATATTGTCCAGATCACCCGGTCCGCATGTTCCTCGAGTCGACGGCGAGTCTTGCTGTTCGCTTTCGAAGCGGCCTCAGCCTTCACGATCTGCTCGTCGTCGCCCTCGACACCGGCCAAGATCAATACATTCTCGGTCTGGCCGGGCAGAACCGCCCGGACGGTGAAGACCTTGTCGGCACGGAACCGCGCTTTGCAGTTCTTGCAGTCGACCAGCGGATCGTTGAAGTTGACCACATGGCCTGAAGCCTCCCACACCCTGGGATTCATGATGATCGAGCAGTCGAGGCCGACCACGTCGTTGCGCTTGAGCACGACGTCCTGCCACCAGGCTTCCTTGATATTGCGCTTGAGCTCGACACCGAGCGGCCCATAGTCCCAGAATCCGTTGATTCCGCCGTAGATTTCCGACGACGGGAAAATGAAGCCGCGTCTCTTGCAGAGGGAAACCAGCCTGTCCATCAGTTCGTTCGCTTTGAGTGTCATGTCCTCTCCGAAAGCGTGTTTTTATCTCGCCGGCGGCGGAGGGGCAAGAGAATTCCTGGCGCGGTTCCTGGCGCGGCGGGTTCGTTTGATTCCACGAACCGATTCCATATAGAATCAGCCGTGTTGCTGGCGGAAACCCGGAGTTTCATGGGGCGGCCGCTGTGGGACATGGCAGGCGCCGCTTTACATTCTCTCCGGCCCGTTCCTGCCGACACTCCTTTCAATCAAATTATTGTTGAGAGTACTCAATGGACATCGAAGGCAAGACGGTGCTGGTCCTTGGTGGCTGGGGTCTTGTGGGTTCCGCGATCTGTCGTAAGTTCATGGAGGAGAATCCACGGCGGATGGTCGTCACTTCGCTCCGGAAAGAGGAGGCGCTGGAAGCGGTCGCGTCGCTCCGCAGAGAGTACCCGAAGGCGGGCAGGAATTTCTTCGTTCCCTGGTGGGGGAACATTTTCGCGCGCGAAGCGCTGAAAGAGTTGTCACGGGAAGAGATCCTGGGTGACGAGAAGCGCAGGGCGATGTTTATCGCGGACATGCTCGACGAATTGAGCGAGCCGCTGCTGAAGCGCTCGAGTCTGTACCGGCTGATCCAGAGATACAAGCCGGACATCGTCGTCGACTCGATAAACTCGGCCACCGCCATCGCCTATCAGGACCTGTTCCAGGTGGCGCGTTCCGTGCTCAAAGAGTTAAGCACGGTGCGGGAACCAAAACGTTCGCTAGCGGCAGGGGATCTGCACGACCTCGTCGTAACCACCGAGCGACTTCTGTGCACACTCTACGTTCCTCAGCTCATCCGCCACGTCCAACTCATTTATCGATCGATGAGAGACGCCGGGACGAAGATCTACCTGAAGATCGGAACCAGCGGCACGGGCGGAATGGGCTTGAATATTCCCTATACCCACAGCGAGGAGAAACCGTCGAGCATGCTTCTCTCCAAGTCCTCAGTGGCAGGCGCGCACACCCTGCTTCTCTTCCTGATGGGACGCACGCCGGATGCGCCGATCACCAAGGAGATAAAGCCCGCAGCGGCGATTGCCTGGAAGCGCATCACCTACGGCAAGGTGATGAAACGAGGGGCACCGGTCCGGCTGGTCGATTGTCCGCCTTCGCGGGCCGTGAAGCTTGATTCCGGATTGAGACTGCACATGGACGGAGTCGCCGCGCCGACCGGCCGGGTGCTGAAGTCCGTATTCATCGACACCGGCGAAAACGGCATTTTTTCCCGCGGGGAGTTCGAAGCGATCTCTTCTCCCGGCCAGATGGAGTTCGTGACGCCCGAGGAGATCGCCGAGAACGCGGTATTTGAGATCAGAGCCGGCAACACGGGGCACGACATCATCAACGCCCTGGACAACGCGACGCTGGCGCCGACGTACAGGGCCGGTTACATGTTCAACAGCGCCCTCACCCGGATGATGAAGCTGGAGCGGGCCCACAAGGTCGACAGCGTGGCGTTTGAAATGCTCGGGCCGCCGCGACTTTCGAAGCTTCTCTATGAATCCTACCTGTTGAAGCGCTCCTTCCCGGACATGCGCGCGGTCGCGGGCACCGAGCCGAAGGAGTTGAGCCGGAGACTGACCCGCCTCATCGAGAAAGATGTTCAGTTGCGCTCGGAGATAATCTCCATCGGCATTCCTGTCCTTCTCCCGGACGGCAGGTCCCTGCTGCGCGCCACCGCGATAAAAATTCCGCCCTTCCGCGGTGAAAACGAGCTTCCCGTCACATCCACGAACATCAACAAGTGGGCTCATGATGGCTGGGTCGATCTCAGAGTACAAAACATGAGGCGCTGGAAACGGCGAATGCGCGATATCATTCAAATGGTGGAACAAATGCCGGAGAATGAAACAAGTTCGCGCACGCTCGACACCCGCGAGTACTGGAGCAACTTCTCTGAGATAGATCCGGGCAAGGTATGCGGGTGGATCTTCACCTATGAGGAGAAGGGCAAGCGGATGAAGGCCTGAGCGGGATACGGCCCACGATCCAGACACTGTAGAGCGGGTGGCCCCGACTCCGGATGCAGCCGCTGTTCAACCCCTGCGGGGTTGAGTCCTGCGATACGCCCGCTCATTCCCGGGGTTCGCACCCCGGGCTGCTATTTTAAACCCTTTCAGGGTCCGCAGGGCTGATCACGGTCGCTGCCGCACTTGTCCGCGCAAAGCCAGCCCGAAGGGATTGGACAGAGTCTTCGCCCCCTTCACGGCCCGACATCTCGCGAGCGGAGCGCCTTGTTTCCCTGTGTCAAAATCGCCGGGGATACGGGAACCCCGGGGGAGCAGGCAGCGCCGGGTTCAGATGGCGCCTGAGGGCCGCATCGCAGACGGCATAGCCCCAGTTGATCAGGCGTTCCTGAAGGTCCGGCTCGAGCCCCTTCAAGCGGGTAGGAATGCCGGCCAGTGCTCTCGTCTCCTCGGCCGGGCACGGCAGCGAGTCCCGCAGACGGTAGTCGGCGATGTCGCTGCCTATTCCCCAGAACGCACCTGCTCTCTTCCCGGCTCTCAGAGAATCGACAACCTGCCTTTTGCGCAGACTTCTCACCTGGCTGTCGGTCAGATCGTAGACTCGCAGTGCATGCCGCGCCCAGTCACGCTTCGGTTCCGGCTCGGCGCACAGACCACTTCCACCATCGCTGACCAGGATAGTCTTGTAGCGTTTCCACGCTGTCTCGAGCCCCAGGTTGTCGTACACACCGCCGTCGGTCAGAGTGACATCGGTCGTGTACGGCTTCATGTGGAGGTCTTCGCTGCGTGCCGGCGGGCTGAAATCAGAAGCCCTGAGCCTGAGCCTCACCGGCGACAGCACGGGAGGGAATGCTGAAGAGGCCGCAACTGCGAGGGCCAGCGGGATCCGCGGATTGCGAACCTCGCCGACCCGGTAGTCTCGCATGTAAGGTTTCATGAAGCGCCAGAGCGCGCCGGACTGGACATTGGTGGCGTTGATCACAAAACGCGGAGGATCATCAGGCAGATCCTGAAGCGTCGCGTCGCCGAACAGGTGTCTCTTGTAGGCCGCGGCAAGCCTCTCCGAGGTCGCGCCCGGGAGGAAGGCGCCGGTGATGATGGCGGGCAGATCTACCGTCCTGCCGGCCAATGACCGTATCGGGTCGACAACTGCAGGCTCAAAGCGCCGGCCCACTCCGGCGGCATCGAAGGCGAGTTTTGACCAGTTCAAACCAAGTACGCCGGCGATGATCGAACCACCGGACACGCTGGAGATTCTCTCGAGGGAGGGCAGGCAGCCTGCTTCATTCAGACGCCAGAGCGCGCCGAGGTGAAACAGCATCGCCCGGTACCCGCCGCCGGAGAGGCAAAGCGCTACGCCATCTTGCGGACCTGGGCGTTCCCTGTCGAGTTCGATTACCGTAGCGGGCGATAACGGGTCATGCGTTTCGGTCCGCATCTTTCGATCCTCCCGCGGTCAGAACGTCTTCTGAGACACCCGGCTTGGAGGCCTCTCGACGATCGACTGCCGGACCGCGACGGAAGCCGGTACGGGCCGCTTCCCTGCGAGAAAATCAGCGGCCCAGGATGCCGGCGCCGGGCTGCGCAGGATCGTGACCTCGAGGTGAGCCGACGGTTCGGCATCCAGTCCAGGATCGAGCGCACGGGCAGCCTCGAGGTACAGAAGCGAACCGAGTTCACGGATGTTCGGGCCCTGCCCCCGGAACAGGTCACTCAGGCCGCTGTTAAACGACGAGGTGACACTCTCGCCAAACTGCGCCATGGATTCCAGCGCCTCAGCCGGGTCGGCGCCGGCCGAATTCCTGAACCTCGCCATCGCGCACCCGGCTTCGCACGCATGGCGGATGGCCGTGGCTTCGGCGGCCAGAAGGCTCCGCGTCAGGTGATCGTTTCCCGTCGGGTCGAACGCCATTTCACGCAGTAGATCCAGGCGGCCCGGGCTGTAATCCCGGGCATGCTCTCTCAAATCGTCGGTCTCGAGGAGAAGCCCGCGGACCTGTTCCATGCGCAACAGGAGTGCCGCCCCGGTGATGCCGTTAAATATCATCGCCCGGCGTTCGGCGTCGTCGCGGTAGTCCCAGTACAGGTTCTCATTCGCATCAAGCAGCACCTCGCCCCTGTCCAGGATGATCGATGTTGAAACCGGCAGGGATTGATAGACGAGCACCTGCGCGGCAATGCCGGATTCTGCGGCCACGAAGCGGTGCGGGTCCTGGAAATAGCACAACGGGACAATCCTGCGCAGGGCGCGCTGCACCGCACGTGACATCGCCATGTAACGCACGTCCCGTGCGCTCTCCGGGGATTCCTGCCACGCGGCGACGACCCTTCCCGGGAGACTTATGCGCAAGGATAGAAGTGTGTTGCCGAGACATCCCCGACTGCCCTCACCGCTCTGGCCGGCGTACCTTTCGAGGCCGTCCACCCATGCGTCAACCGTCATCCTGTCGCCGGACATCGACTCCCCGAACGTGCGGGTAAAGCAGGCCGCAGCGAGCGGCTGCAGATGCTGGCGCAACTGCAACGCGCGCATCGAAGGAAAAGCCACTCGGAAGGTGTAACTCCACGTCATGGAGTCTTCCAGCTGCGCCGGCGATGCGAAGGCGCGCACCGAATCGCCCGCACGCGCAAGGACTTTGCCTGACATCGACAGATTGCTGCGCCACTTGTGTCGCGCCTGTATCTCATCACGGGCCCCGAGCTCATACACGAAAATCCGCCCTCCGTCTTCGACGACGGTCATGCTGGACAGCGAGTTCGCCAGCCGCGCAACGGCACCTGCGAAGTACGGGAGATTGATCTCGACGTGGCTTTGGCGCCGGATCCCATGGCTCAGCAAGGCTTTTCGCAAAGTGACGCCGGTGTGGCCTTCCAGCAGCACCGTGCTCCATTCTCCGGCGATGACACTCGCGAGCAGGCCGGCCACTCCGGCGTCGCGCGAAAAATCGAAGTCGATGTCGAGCAAGGCGGATTTCGTGCGGGCACTCGAGTATGCCACTCCAAACGAGGCTGAATATGTCTCGTTGAGTGCCGACAGGGTTGAGTCGAAGATACTCTGGGCTTCCCGGTCAAGGAACGCGAGTGTCTTGCGCACCTGTTCCAACCCTTCAAGACTCGGTGTTTCGCCAAGGAACCTGGAGAGTGTTGCCTTCAGCCAGGGGTCGAGGGCCTCGAGCGAAGCCTGGTCGATCGCCTGTCGCAAGCGGTCAAGATGCAGGTTGCGATTCACATAACAGACCAGCTCCTCGAGAACGTTTCCATCGAGGATTGCGAGCGTAGAGGCGGCCTCCTTGCCGACGGAGCGGGCCTTTTCGCTTTCCGTGAGCACGGTGAGCAGATCGTCATCGACGGCCGATTCCAGCCAGCGCCCGGCGAGGGTGTCAAAGGAGGCAGGGTCCCGAAGGTACTCTTCGATTGCCTGTTGGATTTCCGCTTCGCTCGAATAGGCCAGCGAGTTGAGAAACCTCGCGAACTCAGAACCCACCTTGCCGTCGTTCCTGCGTAACTCGGACCAAAGCAGGCTGCACACCTGGGTCTGCAGCTCGCTCCACAGGTCGAGAAAGTCCCGGATGCGGGCGCGTGCCTCGGCCAGCCTGGCGAGGTCCTCGCCGGCAGATCCGGGCAGGCGATTCTTTACATAGGCCACAACGAAGCCGGCGAACAATTCGGGCAACGGGACCGTAAGGTCCGTCCACCCGCGGAACACCTGCAGGTCGCTGACAATCTGGGCGCCGTGGAGTCCGAATACGGCTGCGACGAGGTCGTCAAGATCACCCGGTCGCAAGCGGCCCGTTTTCCCGGTCACGCCGACGCTGGCGTTGAGGGCAAACTCCCAACCTCTTTTGGCCATTCTCGTCAACCGCACGCGGACGATCCTGTTTCCCGGATCCAGGGACTCACGCCCCACGACCAGGATGTATTTCCCGCTCGCGCCCAGCCCTATGGTCGCATCGGCAGCGGCCTGGACACGAAGGCCGACATCTCCGGAAAGCCCCGCAAGGCCGACATTCCGGAGCCAGCTGTATCTGTAGCCGAACCGGGCTGACAGCTTTGCCGCAAACTCACCATCCACCTCCGCGACCAGCCAGGTCCCCGGGGCGAGCTGATCCGGCGAGGTCACCTGGCCAGGCAGCATCCAGTTGTCGAGCACGGATTGCACCGCATCGCAAGCCGGCGGATCCACATCAAATGCCCGGATCACGGCAAAGAAGCCGTCTCGCTGCCCCTCGGCGCTGAATCGGATGTTCGACCCCGCACCAAGCGCAAGGGCACCTTTGGCTGTCGCCTGGATGTCGTATGCCCAGGTGAGGGCTACGTATCTCGAGACACCGTTGTCAGGGAGGTCGACGGCATCAAGTGTCTTACCATCCGGGTCGAGATCCTTCCGAAGATCGTCTCCCGTGGAGTAGACCGCCAGGCCTCCGTCGAACGCAGCCCCACCTTTGAAACTAACCGTGCCGGAGAGGCTGCCCCGGAAGCGGATCGTGTCGGTCCCGCCTTTGACGCGGGCTGAGATCCAACCCAGTCTGACGGTGCCGGCAGGAAACCCGGCGTTGGCGGCCAGGGCCGCGGCCACGAGCGGCGCGCTGGGGGCACACACTTCAATTGACACCGCCACCCTGCCGTCCAGGTACTTCCCGTCTTTCGTGAAACAAAATGGGCCGTTCGACTCCGTCAGGGCTGTCCGGGAACCGTTCATGTATATTCTCCATCAACCTGAGACGCCGGCAAGGCTCGACCCCGCCGCAGTACCACTGTCACGGAACGATGACAAAGCCGGCCGGGGCATATGCCGGCAGGGGAAACACGAAGACGTCGTCCCGCGCTGCGTGACCAGCGCTTCGTCGCGCGCGATCTTCGCTCCGGCCGGGTCGGCCGCGGGACCGCGTATCCACGTATCCGGCACGTCTGCGCAAATAGCCGGCAGGTCCGGCCTTTCGGCCACGATCGCGTCGGAAAAATCGGAGAGGCGGCTGATTATGCCCTGTGGTCTCCATGGCCGAGCAGGATGACACAGGATCGCGTTATCCGGCAATTCTATAGATTCACGACTCGCGGTGAAGCTCTGCCGGTCATGATAATCGCGGGCAACGCAAGATCCGGCGGTCGGTATCGGAGTCGGCGTCGCAATCGGCATCAGGATTCGAAACGATGATTACCCGATGGGGCTCTGGTTTTCAGCCTGGTCCGGTCAATATCGATTCCATTACCGGCCCCCAGGGTAATGATCCGCCTCTCTGTGCTAGACTAGGAGCGTTGGGCCCCCTCTCTGGGGCATCCCGTAATAGTTCCTTGCATCCCCGGTAATAGAACCGGCTCTTAAGGTGACGAGGTATCCCATGGAAAGCAAAAGCACGTTTCCGAACCTGGACCGCCGCAAGTTTCTAAAGGCCGGCATGGTGGCTCCCGCCCTCCTGGCCATGGATCATGCCGGACTCCATGCCGTCCCGCTCGCGGCTCAAGCCTCAACCGCCGGCGCGGAAAAGGCCCCCTTCAAATTGCCGACTCTAGCCTACGCTCAGGACGCGCTGGCACCGTATATTTCCGCGCGCACACTGGAGTTTCATTACGGCAAGCATCATCAGGCCTACATAACCAACACAAACAACATGGTGGACAAGACGGACCTGGCCTCCGCCACGCTCGAAGAGATCGTAAAGAAGACGGCGGGCAACGCGGAAAGGGTGGGGCTGTTCAACAACGCCGCCCAGGTCTGGAACCACACATTCTATTGGAACAGCATGAAACCCGGGGGTGGCGGCGCACCGGCGGGAATGCTCGCGCAGGAGATCCAGGCCGCCTTCGGCAGCATCGAGAGTTTCAGAAAGGAACTCACCACGGCGGCAATGACCCAGTTCGGCAGCGGCTGGGCCTGGCTCGTTCTGGACGGCGGTTCATTGAAGGTGATCAAGACCGGAAACGCCGACACACCCCTGGCGCACGGCCAGATCCCGCTCATCACCCTCGATGTGTGGGAGCACGCCTACTACCTGGACTTCCAGAATCGCCGAGCCGACTACGTCGCGGCATTTCTGGATCATCTCGCCAACTGGGAGTTCGCCGCAGCGAACCTGGCCAAGGCGAAAGGAGCCTGACAAGCACAGACTCTGCGAGTTGCTGCCCTTCCGCAAAGACGGGCTTTCAATACCTGCTCCGCCTCGCACCATGAATCTGCATGACTCGACGGCATGAAAGACCCGGCTGATACCGGGTCTTTCATGCTAATCGTCCGGGGCCGGCCTGCCGAACTGTATAGCCAGGTACGTTCAGGTTGGCAGTTCCGTTCCCGTTGCACCACAGCTTACTTCGATCGTCATAGCCGAAGCAGGAAGAGGTTGACCCGGTGCTCAAGGGACCATTGGAGGTCCGTGGATCTGCCGTCGTCGAGCATAGCGTGGACAGATACCTGGCGCGGCAGCCCATTTTTGACCGGCAGGATTCTGTGCTGGGGTACGAACTCCTGTTCAGATCCGGTCTGGACAATTTCTTCGGGAGCCAGGACGCCTCAAAACCCTCAGAATGCCATATCGATAACTTCCTCCTCTTCGGCCTGGAGACACTCACCGGCGGGCACAGGGCGTTCATAAACTTCACGCGGAGCGACCTGATCCGCGATCTTCCAACGCTCTTCCCGCGTGAACGGATCGTGGTGGAGATCCTCGAAAGCACTTTGGCTGATCCGGAGGTCATCTCTGCCTGCCGGAAACTGAAACAGGCCGGATACCTCATCGCCCTTGACGATTTCGTCCTTTCCCCGCGCAGTGAGCCTTTTCTACCTTTTGCAGATGTCGTCAAAGTGGACTTCCGCACCACGCGAGAACATGAACGAGAGACCCTGGTTCGGCGTCTTGCACCGAGAGGCATCAAACTCCTGGCTGAAAAGGTCGAGACCCACGAGGACATTCTGGCCGCGAGAGAGACCGGCTACACTTACTTCCAGGGTTATTTCTATTGCAGGCCGCAGATCGTTTCAACTTCGGGGCTGAGCGGTTTCAAGCCCAACTACATGCGTATCTTGCGGGCGGTTAACCTGCCGGAGATGAACCTGAGGGAGGTCGAGGAAATCCTCAAGCAGGAACCTTCCCTCCTGTACAAGTTGCTGCGTTACCTCAACTCGGCTTACTTCGGGCTCCGTGCCGAGGTTACATCAATCCGGCATGCGCTGACCTTGCTGGGGGAGGAGAAGCTGCGCAAGTGGACTTCGGTCGCAGCAATGGTCCATCTCGCCCACAACAGGCCTACGGAGTTGATTGTCACATCGCTGTTGCGCGCGCGCTTCTGTGAATCGCTCGCGGCACCGCTCGGAATGCGCGCAAGAGAAACCGACCTCTTCCTGCTCGGACTGATGTCCACCATGGATGCCGTCCTGGGGCGCCACATGGCGCAGGTCGTGTGCGAGGTGCCTTTGTCCGATGAGGTGAAAGCGGCCCTGTTGGACCAACAGGGCCGTTTCCGTGATGTGCTGAGCATCGCGCTCGGTCTCGAAAGGGGCGCCTGGAAGGAAATCTCGAATCCGATTTCGCGACTGCAACTCGATGAGAACTCGATCCCGCAAACCTACCTTAGTGCGGTCGATTGGACCACGCGGATCTTCGAGAGCGCATCCGGCAAGTAGCCGGCGACGGTTGCGAGACGCGGCATCGACGGATCATCGCCCTGTAACGCCAACCGAACTCTGCCGGAACGTATGGCGATGGTTGGCGAGTCGTCCCGAGCAGAAACAGACGGCAGACACTCTCTGGACAGCCCCTGCTTCGTAAATGGGAAAGTGCTGTCGACTGTATTCCCCGGACGCAGATGGCCACAGGCACCTTGTCCCAACACAGTACGTCTTCTCCTTCTTTTCACTCATTTCATCGCGCCGGTCTTGATATATTTTTAGGTGGCTCTTCTCTTCTCCAGTTGCTGCTCGTGTGGAGCGCGTCGACCGATTGCAGACCTCCGGCAGCCGATGATCACCAGAGCCGAGTTCCATACCCCGGCCATCCGCAGGGCAGGCCAGCTTCCTCCCGCGGCAGGCGTGGGATTATTTTCAACTTCTGCACATGCGAGGGATCTCATGAAGACGACAATCAGTCTGCTCGTCGTGCTTTTGCTTGCTCTACCACTCACCGGCCAGGACCGCGCAGACCACTACAGCGGGGCAGTTGATTTGCTGCTCGATAACGGGGAGACCTACCACTGCGCCGTCCTCTCCGAGAGCCTGGGGCCCACGAAGTGGCGACTTACGTGCGTTACCAACTTCCTGGCGGATTACCAGAGTGAGGGATTTGTCACCGTCGGCGGTCACACCGGGGGCAGGATCCTGGTGGCAGTCGTGGATTTTGGCATCCTCGTCATCACGCCGAGCGACAGCGCGATCCGTGCCGGATTCGCCGGAGCTGTTGGATCGGTCACCACGAGCCGGCAGCGCTTCACAATTCACCGGACGACCGCGGCGGAGACAGAGATCCTCATCGAGGCGATTGAATGAGCCCACGGACCGGTCCGGTTTTATCGGTCTGCCTCATCGAATTCCGAATCCCGAATCCGATTGCGATCCCGACTCCGATGCCGACGGTGGAGTTTCGTCTGGCGCTTGGATCTCCGGAATAGCTTCAATCTGACTTTCACGGGCAACTCTGAAAGGGCCGAAAAGAGGAGCCCAGGGTTGATGTTCAACCCTGAACAGGTTGAACAGCAACCCTGCTGCGTGTTGTGCCTGCTCAACCTATCGGTCTCTGATTCAGAGCTCACTTCAGCATCTGCTTGCACCACGGGCTGGGGCTCATTAGACTCAGATTCCGTTGTTCGAATTCATGCACCCGGGAGCGTTTATGGCAAAACGAACTTTATTGGCCTCATCGCTGCTCTTGCTCACCCTTACTGTATGCCTGTGGGCGCAACAGGCAACGGTCCAGCAGGAAGAGAAGGTATTCAAAACGTACCCATTTTCCGGCCCGGATCCGTCGCCGATCATGACCCGATCGAGCATGTGGGGGAGCGGCCCCAGACTCTACCCCTACTTCTTTTTTGACAAGCTCAGCTACGACGGAACCGACCAGACCTGGAACGTGGTGCGGATGGAAAATCCGTATATCCAGGTGTTCGTTCTGCCGGCTGAGGGCGGCAAGCTGATCGGGGCCATCGAAAAGAGTACGAACAAGACCTTCATCTACTTCAATCATGCCCTCAAATTCCGGCACATAGCTTTGCGCGGTCCCTGGACGTCAGGCGGGATCGAACTCAACTTCGGCATTGTCGGCCATACGCCTGCGACCGCCACGCCCGTGGACTATCTCTACCGCAAGAATCCCGATGGAAGTGTGAGCTGTTTCGTCGGTGCCATGGACCTGCCGTCGCGCACGCAATGGCGCGTGGAGTTCGTCGTCCCCCCGGACAAAGCCTACTTCGAGTCCCGGGCCCTCTGGTATAACCCCCTGCCGCTGAACCAGTCCTATTACGTGTGGATGAATGCGGCCAACAAGCTGAGCAGCGACCTTGAATTCATCTTCCCCGGGACCATGCACATCGGGCACAACTACGCTGTTCCCGAGCGTCCATGGCCTGTGACAAAAGACGGCCGGAACCTGGCTTTCTACAAGGAACACGACGACTCGGATGAGGGAAGCTTTTTTATCTTCGGCGCGTTCAACGACTTTTCCGGCGGATATTGGCACGACTCCGAGTTCGGGTACGGGCACTGGGCCATGCACGAGGACGTGCCGGGGCAGAAGTTCTTCCGCTGGCCGCTCTCGGGCGCCGGACAGATCTGGGAGAGCCTGTTGACGGATACCGACGGGCCGTACTTTGAACCCCAGAACGGGCGCCTGCTCGACCAGAACGACCACGAGTTCTTCGCGCCTTACACGACAGACCAGTGGCGGGAGGTCTGGTTCCCCTACAAGAAGACCGGGCCGATGGTGAAGGCCACGCCTTACGGCGCGCTCAACGCGCGGAACACCGGCGACGCTATCGTCCTGGCCTTCTGCGCTCTGCAGAAAATAGACGAGGACCTCGTGGTCCGCTCGGGTGAAAAGGAGATCTACCGGGAACGGGTGGTTCTCGAACCCATGGGAGTGTACGAAAAGACGATCCCTGCGTCGGTGAAGAAAGGCGGGCTCCGCGTCGATGTCGGCGACAAGCTGGCCTACTCCGACGATCCGAATACAGACCTCCTGAAGCGCCCGCTCAACTTCCGAAACTACGAGGAGAACACACTCGAGGGCCTCTACCAGAACGCCGAGCGTGAGGAGAAAGGCCGCAACTATGATCTCGCTCTGCAAAAATACCTGGAGGTCCTGAAACGGGAACCGCAGCACATGCGCGCGCTGGCGCGTGTCGCCGAGCTCTACTGCCGGAGGGCGGAGTACGGCAAGGCTCTGGAGTATGCCCGGAAGGCGCTGGACTTCGTCATGTACGACGCCGACGCGAACTACATCTATGGTGTCATCGCGAGACACATGGGTGACCTGGTGGACGCCAGGGAGACGATGTCGTGGGCAGCACGATCGATGAAGTATCGCTCCGCCGCGAACTGCCAGCTGGGCGAGATCTACCTCCTGGAAGGCAAGCCCGCGCGCGCACTGGAGTTTCTCAAGCGTTCGCTTGACTACGACGCGCACAACATCAAGGCGCAGGAGGTGCTCAGCACTGCTTATCGCCTCCTCAAGCAGCCGGACAAGGCCAGGATGACCCTGAACGGGATCCTCGACATCGACCCCCTGGCTCACCTTGCCCGCTTCGAACAATACCTGCTGGAGCCAGGCCCGCAGAAGCTGGAGGACTTCAAGTCCCTGATCAGGAACGAACTCCCGCATGAGACTTATCTCGAGATCGCAATGTACTACGTCAACCTCGGTTTGACAGACGACGCGCTGCGCCTGCTCGAAGTGGCACCGGACCAGGCGACCATTCGTTACCTGCAGGCATACTTGCTGAGAGAGAAGTCACCCGAGCGCAGCAGCGAGACGCTGAAAAGAGCGGCGGCCCTGTCGCCCTACCTCGTGTTCCCCTATCGAGAAGAGTCCATTCCGGTGTACCAGTGGGCCGACAAGGCTCTGCCCGGCGACTGGAAAGCCAAATATTATCTCAGCCTTGTCTATTGGGGGTTGCGGCGGCAGGAGGAGGCCCTCAGCCTGCTGAACGAGTGCGGGGACCGGCCCGACTACGCGCCCGCCTACGTGTGTCGCGCGTGGCTCGAGAAGGGGTCCAGCCCGGCAAAGGCACTCGCGGATTTCGAAAGAGCTCGCACCGTCGACCCGAAGGACTGGAGAAACTGGTTTCACCTCGCTTCCTATTATGACGAATCGGGTGCGCGCGACAAGGCACTCGCGATCGCCGTGGAAGCCTCGAAGCGATTTCCCGACGAGGACCTCATAAAGATCCTGCTGGCCAGGACGTACTTGAACAGCGGCCGCTACCGCGAGTGCTACGCGGTGCTGGAGAACGCAACCATCCTCCCCTTCGAGGGACAGCGTGACGTGCATGATCTGTTCGTTCAGTGCCAGATCTGCCTGGCCATGGAGGCCATGAAACAGGGGCGTTACCAGGACGCCCTGAAACGGCTTGAAGGCTCGAAGGAATACCCGGCCCGGCTGGGGACCGGCCAACCTCACGACCCGGACTTCCGCGTGCAGGATTACCTGATGGCATTCGCCTATGAGAAGATGGGTGCGGCCGCAAAAGCCGGGGAAGCGCAGAAACGGATTGAAGAATACTCGGCCCGCAATCCGCGGGCGGGAACGGAAACGATGAAGGCGCGCGTAAACCAGTGGTATGCGACGTCCTTCCCCGCGCAGAACGAGCTACGGGCGCTGAGGGAACTGGCAACCCTCGTACAGGGCAACAGGCGAAGGCACGAATAACAATAACGGGACGGGTGCTCGACACGGAAACCGGGTTTGTGCTTGAATGGAGCCGGCGCGACCCGGGCCCTGGTAAGGATACTGAGCGGCAAATCACATGATCCATATCCGAATTGCCTCGGATCCCAAGTTTCTCGTTGTCGTTCGCGACGTGGTGGCCCGGTTCTGCGAGCTGATGGAATGCTCGGAGGAAGACCAGCGCAAGATCGTTCTCGCTGTGGATGAGGCCTGTTCCAACATAATCAGGCACACATACCTCGGGGCGACCTGCCACACGATCGATGTGTCCTGCGCGGGGAGCCCGGAGCGAATTGAGATCGTCCTGCGGGATTGCGGGCCGCCCGTCGACCTCAAGAGAGTGCAGCCGCGCCCGTTGGACGAAGTCAGGCCGGGCGGGCTCGGAACGCATTTCATAAGGTCGATCATGGATGAGGTTGAGTACGGTTACGAGGAAGGGTGCGGAAACGTCCTGCGGATGACAAAACGCCTGTGCAGGCACACGGCCTGATCTGGCGCTCCCGGTATGAGCAGGGATGCCGGGCAGGATGTGCGGTCAGGTGGATGTTTGCCGCCATTCAGTTCACAGATTGCAGCGGCCAGGGAGTGAATCGGTGCGCACTACGCCAACAGAGGTAAAGACACGTGCAGTTGGTACGAACCTGATCATCGAGGTCCGGGGCAAGGTCGATTTGTTTTCATCGCCCAAGATGAGGTCGGCGATATTGGAAGCCATAAACGACAAGGGGGTCTCGCAGGTCTCGATCAACCTGAGTGAGGTCAGCTACCTCGACAGCTCGGGAGTCGCCACGCTGGTCGAGGGATTGCAGCGCGCCCGTGCGAGACACTGCGTGTTCGTACTCTTCGGCCTCCAGGATGCGGCGAAAGAAGTGCTTAAACTCGCGCGCCTCGACAGGATTTTTGAGATCCGCGCTACCGAGGCTGACGCATTGGGGAAGTGACCGGTTCCGGGCACAGGATCAGAGCGCCATGTATAGCCTGTTCGCGCTGGTCGGCAGAGGGTTCTTCATCCTGGCTGGGTATGTGGGTGGTGTCTCCAGGCTGACCAGCGATTGCACCTACTGGGTCCTCGTGGCCCCGCTCCGCGGCAAGGGGCTTCGCTGGTATGCATCCGTGCGGCAGATGGTCGTGGTGGGCTTCAACGCGGTCCCGATCGTCTCCCTGATTTCGTGCTTCATCGGCGTGATCGTCGCCTTGCAGGGCGCCTACTCGCTTCGCACGTTCGGCGCGCTCAATTATGTCGTGAACATGGTCGCGGTGATCATCACGCGCGAACTGGGCCCATTGCTTACTGCGATCATCGTCATCGGCAGGTCCGGGTCCTCGTTCGCCGCCGAGATCGGGACCATGAAGGTGGGCGAGGAGGTGGACGCGCTGGAGACGATGGGGCTGAACCCGGTCAGGTTCCTTGTCGTACCGCGCTATCTCGCCATGCTCGTAATGCTGCCCTGCCTGACAACCATCGCCGACACGGCGGGCATACTCGGGGGCGCGTTGTTTGCGATGGTGAGCATGGGGTGGAGCCTGCAAAACTACCTGTTGAGGACCATTGATGCGCTGGTGATGCGCGACATCGTGTCAGGCCTGGTCAAGAGCCTGGTGTTTGCCGTGATCATCACCAAGATAGGCTGCTACGAAGGCTTCAGCGTGCAGGGCGGCGCCGAGGGCGTCGGGAAATCGACAACCGCGTCGGTCGTGAAATCCATCTTCAGTGTCATCGCGGCCGACATGATCTTCACGGCGATCTTCTACTATGGAAGCGAGGTTTGATCCCCGCTTCGGGTCGGATGGCATGGGAACGATACCGCAACCTGCCGAGGGCAACGTCGCAATCGCCATCAAGGACCTCGCCGCAATGTTCGGCGCACGGGAGATCCTCAACGATATCAACCTCGACATCCTGAGGGGTGAGACATTCGTGATCCTCGGGGGCAGCGGATGTGGAAAATCCACCCTGCTACGCATGATCGTCGGACTCATGAGGCCGACGAGGGGGCAGATCTGGATCAACGGCCTGGATATCACGCAGCTTTCGGAGGACGAGTTCAACGAGCTGCGCAAGAAGATGGGGATGGCCTTCCAGAATTCCGCGCTGTTCAATTCGATGACGGTGGGAGAGAATGTCGCTCTGCCGCTTCGCGAGCATACCGACCTGGAAGATTCCACAATCCAGATCATGACTCGCATCAAGCTCGATCAGGTTGGCCTCTCGGGTTGCGATCCCCTCATGCCCTCCCAGTTGAGCGGGGGAATGCGCAAGCGGGCGGGAATTGCCCGCGCCCTGGCAATGGATCCGGAGATCCTTCTCTTCGACGAACCCTCCGCCGGCCTCGACCCGATCATCGCCGCAGGGATCGACGAACTGATCCTCAGGTTGAAACAGGCTTTTCGCCTGACGATCGTTCTGGTCACGCACGAACTCGCGAGCGCTTTCCTGCTCGCTGACAGGATAGCCATGCTCGACAAGGGGGCAATCCTGTTTGTCGGTACCCCCGAAGAATTCAAGGCATGCACCATCCCGCGCGTGCGCCAGTTCCTGGAGCGACGGGCCGACGAGGAATCGCAGGATGTGGAGCAGTACCTCAAGAGTCTCACCCGGGAGGCATCGCCTGCCGGCAGCGGAATTTAGGCAGCGTTACTGGAGAACAGGTGGTGGAATCGGTCTGCGACGGCCGCAGAGAAGTGCATTCGCGAGTGGAAGCGGCGGAGTCCTCAGATCAGGGCATGCCGCCCGTGAAACGCGACCTGCGGCGCGCGGAATGCAACCTCATCGGATCAGCGCGAACCTGGGAAGACCTGCTTAGCCATGGCAACACGAATGGATGAAGTGAAAGTGGGAGTACTGGTGATCACGGTCGGTTCGATCCTCGTCATCACTCTCTTCATGATGATGAACTACAATCCGTTTCAGGCTTCGAGAGACGAGTACAGGATCAACCTGAACTTTGCCGGCGGATTGGAGAAGGACAACGTCGTTCGCTTCGGCGGGATCAAGCGGGGAAAGGTCGTTTCCATCCGCCTCACGCCCGGCGGCACCTCGGCCGTCGAAATCGTGGTCAGCCTGCAGAAAGGGACGCCCGTGAAGACGGACAGCGTGGCCCGCCTTGCCAGCCTGAATGCCCTGAGCGAGAACTACATCGAGATCAGCCCGGGCAGCAAAGACACCCCCGTGCTGAAACCCGGCCAGACGATCAAGTCGGCAGAGGCCCCGCAGTTCAGCGAACTTCTGGTGAAGATAAACGCGCTCTCGGAGGATGCCGGAAAACTGATCGCGGACCTCGACCGTGACGTGAACAGGATCACGAATGGCGCCGACACGCTGCTCGGAAACCTGAACGAGGTGACCGGCCCCGAAAATCGCAAGACGATAACGGCCACTCTCAGGGGCGCGCAAACGATGATCTCGAACGCGAACGGCCTGATCGACCGGACCTCTCCCAGGATAGAGGCGGTCACAGCGAACCTGCAGGCGGCGACGGAAAAGCTTCCTGCACTGACGCAGCGCTTCGACGAAGTGACCGCCAAAGCGAACTCGCTTCTGGAGCACATCGACGGAACGGTCACGGAGAACCGCCCGCAGTTGAAAAAGGACCTCGAGGCCCTCGAATCGACTCTGACCGAAGCGCGGAGGGTCATGGCCGATATCTCGGCCATGCTTGAGGCGAACCGCAACGACATCGACACGATGCTCGGGAACTTCCGCCGCAGTTCCGAAAACCTGCAGGAGCTTACCGATACGTTGAAGCAGCAACCCTACAGTCTGATTCGCATCAAAGCGAAGCCTGACCGGAAGGTGCCAAAATGAAACGCGGGTCGGTTCCGGCCTCAAACCGGGAGACCGTTCCCAGGGGGAAGCCAGTATGAGTCGAATTCTCGAGTGGGGGTCGTGGCTGCCCATTGCGTTCGCAGTCGTGTGCTGCGGCGTGCCCAGGACTAATTACTTCACTGTCGAGATGCCGCAGGCGACGAAGGTAGCCGGGGCTGCCATCGAGCGCCGGATTGCCGTCCAGCGCTTCAGCGCCGACCGGACACTGGTGGACGATCGCATTCTCTATCGCAACCGCCCGAATGAAGTCAGTTTCTACGAATACAAACGGTGGGCCAGTTCGCCGGTGGACATCGCGACCAACTACATCATCCACCGCATGAAAGACAGCGGCGATTATCTGGAAGTTACCCCGGCGAAAACGGCCAGAGCCCCGGACCTGACCCTGCGGGGCCGCCTGTATCATTTTGAGGAGGTGGACCGGGGCAAGGAAGTGTTCGCCTCGGTTGCCGTTGAACTCGAACTGACCGACAACAAGACGCACGCGTCGGTATGGCGGGGAAATGCGGAGTGCACTCGACCGGTGGCGACAAGGGATATGGGCGGGGTAGTCACCGGAATCTCCGAATGCCTGGACGAGACCGCCTCGAAGCTCCTGGGCTCAATGCGGCAGGAAATCGGAAGGGGCAATTAGCCGGCATTCCGATCTGCGGCCGGATTGCCGGGCAGGCGCGCAGGCACGCGGTCCCCGGATGCATTTCTTTCCGGCAGTGAAGCCGGTTCCCGGCAAGAGCGGCCCGATATGCTCATCGACAACGCGGACCACAGGAAGACCGTCGCAAGCGGTCTCCTGATAGTGCTCGGCCTGTTCCTTCTTTATCTGCTGAGAATCTTCTTCCTGGCGCTCTTCGGTGCCTATGTCTTTTCGTTTATGTTTTCCCCCGTGTATGTTTGGCTGAAAAGGAAAATCGGCAGGGACGAGGTTGCTGCATTACTCACGGTCTCCCTGATCCTCGTCGTCGCCCTGGCTCCGTTGCTGACCGTCTGTTATGTTGCATTCAACCAGGCGCTGACCTTGCAGGACAAGTTCGACCCGCAGGACTTCTCGGTGCTGTTCCAGCGCTTCAGTCCCAAAGTGAGAGCCTCGCTCGACGCAACCCTGGAGCGCCTGACCCAGAACTTCTTCACGAGGCTGACAGAAGCGCTCCCCTCGTTCTTCAGTGCCGTCTCAAACCTGGTGCTGTCGCTCTTTGTGATGTTCTTCGTGATGTACTACATATTCATCAACTTCCACTACGTCGTCATTCGGTCCACTGAGTACCTGCCGTTCAGGCAATCCAACGCCATATGGCTCGTCCGTCAATTCGAACACATCAGCAGGGCCATACTCGTCGGCCAGATCCTGATCTCGTGCCTCCAGGGCTTTCTCGGGGGCGTAGGATTCGTCATCTTCGGCCTGGCTGATGCCGTGCTCTGGGGCATCATGATGGCCGTTCTGTCTCTTGTCCCCGTAGTGGGGACTTCATTGGTCTGGCTGCCGGCGGGTGTCTACCTGCTGGCGCACCGGGACTATTATTCGGGGATCGGCCTGCTGCTCTGGGGCGGAATCGTTGTCAGCCACATCGACAATTTCGTGCGTCCCCGGCTCGGGAAGAGACTCGGCAACATAAATCCCATCGTCATGCTGCTTGGAGCCTTCGCGGGCTTGCAGTTCTTCGGGATCGTCGGCCTTGTAGTGGGGCCGTTCCTGCTTGCCTTCTTCCTGCTCCTGCTTCAGGTTTACCGCCAGGAGTACCTGGGATATCCGGCGCCGCTGGGTTGGGCCGATGTCTTGTCCACGCCTCCCGAAGAGTGACCGAGTGCACCTGCGACTCGTGGTTTGGGCCCGCGCCGCAGAGAAAGGCAGGGTTCAGGTTCTCCGCGCCTTGGAGCCGCATTCGGTATCAGAGGTGCATCCGCGCCGGCGGAGCGGGCAACGGCGCGTTTCGGCGAAGCGCGCCCGCCTGATTCCCGCTACTCCGGTTCGATGAAATGCCGGTGGAAGATGCGCACCGCCTCAGGAAGGGGCATGCGATCGATCAGCAGGCTGATGCGGAAAGAGGAGGTGTGCAGCGCGCTGACCCGAATGTCCGCCTTCGAAAGTAATTCCAGGGAATCCTGCAGGTACTGGTAACGGTCCGTTATCCCGGTCCCGATCAGCGAAAGGGCGCCGCAGTCCCTGCTGATTTCGATCCCCGAAGGGAATCGCAGGCGCAGATCCGTGAGGACGGACTCGATGTGGTAGTTCTCCTTTTCCGGGATGACCAGGCTGCCGGACACCTCGCCGGATGGATTGCGGTGGAATGCGACCTGCTTGCTGCGAATTCCCTCCCGGCTGCAAAAATCCAGCAGGAGTCGGATCGACCGCAGTCCCCCGCCGTCTTTGTCGTGGGCGTGCACCAGGACGACCTTCTCTTCGGACGTGACCCCCACGATTCTTGGTTTGATCCGGCCTTCCAGGTTCTTGATGAAGGTCCCCGCACCCCCGGGCTCGAATGTGCTCCTGGCATGGATGATCGTGTTCCGGATCTTCGCGAATTCCACCGATCCCGGGTGCAGGACGCGTGCCCCGGATTCTCCCATTTCCTGCATTTCCTGATACGAAAGCTCGTCCAGCCTCCTCGCGGCACCGACCACGTTCGGGTCGGCGGTGAAAACACCGTCCACGTCCGAATAGATTTCGCACACTTCGGCTCCGAGCGATGACGCCAGCGCCACCGCCGTAACGTCCGAGCCGCCTCGCCCGAGTGTCGTTATGTCTTTGCGGAAGCTGACTCCCTGAAATCCTCCGACGACTGCCACCCGGTCTTCCTGCAAGGCTTCCCTGACGCGAAATGGGCGGATCTCGATGATGCGAGCGTTGGTGTGGTTGTCGTCGGTGATGATACCTGCCTGGGAACCGCTCAGGGCTATGGCTGGACACCCCATCGCGTTGAGTGCGATAGAGAAAAGCGCAGCGCTGATCCGCTCTCCGCTGCTCAGGAGCATGTCGATCTCACGCGGCGCGGGGCTGGAGGTGAAAGACCGTGCCTCACTGAGGAAGCCGTCCGTCTGTTGGGCACGGGCTGATACCACCACTGCAAGGCCAAATCCCTGCGACCGCCTTTGGCAAACGATACCTGCCGCCTGGAGGATCCGCTGGTTGTCTGCCAGCGAAGTCCCTCCGAACTTCAACACCATTACCGGTTTCATGGCGATAAGTTGCCTCAAAACAGGGGGCTTCCAAAGAGAATTCGGGCGACGGCACCCGGATACCGGCCACTGCGGGCTCGCCTTTCCGGAACGCGCTGATCTGCCGCGCATTGAGACCATGGATATGTGCTAGACTCGCTCTGTATCAACGACAGATCCTTTTCATCACTTGATGACAGTCCAGTCATCTGGAGACATCCTCGATGCGATCCTCAGTAATCACCCTGTGCCTGCTATCGCTCGTTGCCGCCGCGGGAGCGGCCAGGGCCGGGGAGTGGCCGGAAGCACGCCCTGCTGATATGGGCTTGAGACCCGAGGTACTCGATGGAGCCCTGAAAGACCTGCTGGGGGCAAACAAGACCGGGGCTGCCGTGCTGGCCGTCAAGGGCAAATTGGTCTGGGAGCACTACTGGGAGGGGTTTGGCCCCGGTTCCAGGTTCGACACGTACTCCGCCGGCAAAGCCTACGCGGCGGCGGCGATTGGACTGCTCATCGACGACGGGAAGCTGAAGATCGACGACCCCGCATGCACGGTCCTGACCGAGTGGGCGGGGGACGATCGCCGGAAGATCACGATTCGCAACCTCCTGACGATGACGTCCGGGCTGAAGCTTGATTACAAAGCATTCACCGCGTTGATCGATCCTGTCGCGGCTACCTTGAGCTGGCCCCTGGAACGCGAGCCGGGAACCATGTGGTCCTACGAGCAGGCTACGGCGCAGGCCGTGTGCCCGATAGTCGAGCGTCTCACAGGCAAGCAGCCGATCGTGTTCCTGCGGGAGCGCATCCTGGGCCCCATCGGCGCAAACAACACCGGCTGGCTGCGGTCGCGCAAAGGGGACTGCGTGACCTACCGGAGCGTGCTCACGAGCGCACGTGAACTCGCCCTGTTCGGACAACTGTTCCTGAACCGGGGGCGGTGGGATGGCAGGCAACTGTTGAGCGAGCGCTTCATCGCTCAGGCGACCGTGAACGATCCCCTGCTCGCGACAATCCCGACGGCTCCCGGGCAGCAGGATTTCAGGCGTCGGGGGTACGGCTGGTTGATGTTCGTAAACACCAACGGCATCTGGGAAGGCGTCGATCGCAGTGGCTACGGATTTCTGGGCAGCTTCCACAACGTCTGCCTGGTCGACCCGTCGAGAGATTTTGTATTCGTGCGGCTCGTGACCCCGGAGGCCCAGGAGAACCATGCCGCCTATGAGAATTCCCTGGACGTAACCGACAAGGGAACGGCCCTGCTCTGGCGGACGGTTCTATCCGCATTCAGATAAGTCGCGGCCACTGATCTGTGGCGAAGATCGCTAGGGCGCTGCCTCGAGAACCTTCTGCTGGATGGCGCGGAACTCTTTGGGGTCGCGCACGTAGTCAACGAACGATTTGATGGCCTCACCCGCGATCTTCTGCGCCGCCTCTCTGTCCTCCCTGTCGAGTTCCCTGAGGAGGGCGTAGTCCTCGATGCCCTCCCGCATCTGCTCCAGCCGGATCGAACTGTAGAGACCCATGCGCGCCGGGTAGGTGATGAACGCGTCACCCGGAGGCAGGTAAGTCCGCCCCTCGTTGATGACCGGCTGTGTATCCTTGAGCGGTTCCGGGCCCCAGAAGTTACCGCCCCAGTGCAGAAAGCCGGTGAAGTTCCACTTGTAGTTGACCCAGTGCAGCAACCGGACCTTCGTCAGTGAAGTATCGACGAACCGGTTGGGGTATCTTCCCCGCGGCGAAAGACAGGTGTAGAACCAGATCTCGCCCTTGTCCTCACTGATGTGCTTCTGCAGCAGGTCAAGCTTATCGTCGAACGTCCCGAGCAGCGGCACCCAGATGTCCACCGTCTTCGCCATGAATCCGACGTCCTGGCGCAACCCGACCGGTTCGATTGTCCGCACGCCCGGCATGAATTTCCGAACCTTGGCAGCTGCGTCGAGGAATGCCGGGATCTCCCACTGGTTCGGTTCATCCATGATTCCCTGGATGTATTTGCCCGTCCAGCCAAGTTCCTGCAGTCTCTTGCAGAGCGCCGGCAGGAATGTGTTCAGGAACTGCTGAGCCCGGGGATCGTTCCACGGGATGCCGCGCAGGACGGGTTTGCCGCCTTCGATGATCCATGCTTCGGTCATGATCGTGGCATCCCGCCGCCGCTGCCGTTCCATGAGGTTCCCGCCATCGATCTGGCCCTTGACGCCGGCGGCCTCCCACGTCTCGACGTACCGCTCGAAGTCGCTGAAGTCGTACGTCAACCCCCCGGCCGTCAGTTCCGGCTTCGCGAGCGACACCGCGTTGGCGGCGATCGACGTCTGGTAGTAGTCTGCCCAGAAGCGCGCATAGTTGGCAATGAGCTCCCACCAGGGTCCTGATCCGCGTGTGCAGCTATGGAACTGTTCCAGGTGAGAATCACTCAAGTTCATGTAGTTGTTGATGGCAAGCGGGATCGGCGTCGGCACCGTGGCCTTGCGGACCACCAGCGTGTAGGGGACGGCCGCCAGGGCCTCCGTGCCCTGTCGCAGTCTCAAGATGCCTTTGTACTCGCCCGGTTCCTGCGCTTTCGGCACGTGGACCGTTATCCAGACTGGTCTCGTCTCGTTCTTCCTCACGGTGATCGGGAACTCGGTGAACACCGCATCCGGAAACAGCGCAGGCGCCTTCCTCAACAACTCTTCTTCCGGCGTGTTCTGCGTGTTCGTCGTGACCACCGAGTATTCCACCCACCGCACCTGCACCGTCTCGATCGGCTGCCCCGGGCCGGTCAGTGCGAGCGCGTCGACGTACAGGTCCCCCACAGGTTGGGCGGCTCGCAGCGCCAGCTGGATGCTGACGTGCGAGTTCCGCGCGGCCGGGAATACCGCCTTGTCCAGCCTCGCCGTGCCGGCAGGGTCGTCCGGAAACACCTTCACCAGCGAGTCCACGAACCAATGGTCCAGCGCGGGACGCGTCGAACAGCCGAACAGGATCAAAGCGAGTCCAAGAACGCCCGGGAGTGCACCAAAAGTGGCTCTCTTGATCAATTTGCTCCCCCCTTTAGAACGCTTGCACGAGTTGCCGCTTGACACTCCTGAAAGCCTGCACGTCGCGGATGTAATCGTTGATGTTGGGGATGGCGGTCTTCGCCAGTTCCTTCGCCTTCGCCGGATCTTTTCCGGCCAGCGCCACGAGCAGCTCGTAGTCCTCGATACCCTCGCGCATGGCCTCGAGGCGGATTGAGCTGAGCACCGAGAGCTTATCGGCGTTCGGGTAAACGATGGCATTGTCACCTGCCGGCAGCAGGGTGCGGTTATCGTTGATGACCGTCTGAACGTTCTGGAACGGCTTCGGACCCCAGGAGCTCCCTCCCCAGTGCAGGAAACCTGTCAGGTCGTAGCGGAAGTTGAACCAGTGCAGGAGTTCGGTCTTGACGAGCGGCAGGTCGATGAAACGGTTGAGGTATCTCCCCTGCGGTCCGATGCAGGTGTAAAACCACGCCTGGCCGCCCTTCTCAACATGCGTGCGGATCTTGTCGAGCTGGTGGTCGAAGCTGCTGAGCACGGGAACCCAGATGTCGCAAACATCCTCGAAGAAACTGATGTCCTGGTCGAGGCCGACGGCGTCTATGGTCGGGACGCCCGGCAGGTTCCTGTGGATGATCTTCGAGTACCGGTTGTAGATCGGCGCTTCGCGATCATGCGGCTCGTCGCTGACGTGCTGGATGTATTGTTTCTCCCAACCCTTCTCCTTCAGGTGCGCGTAGAGCGTCGTGAGAAACGAGTCGAGGAACTGCTCCGCGCGCGGATCGTCCGTGTCAAGCGGCTTGCTGACGACCTGGCCGCCCTCGATGACGTATGCCGGGACGACCATAGGCGTGAAGAAGCCCCCGCTGCGGCCGAGCAGGTGGCCGCCCTCGATGGTGCCGATCACGCCGGCTTTCCGGAAGGTTTCAATCCACTTGTCCAGCAGCGAGAAGTCGTACCGGATGGAACCGCCGGCGATCGAGGGCTTCGCCAGCATCATGACCGGTGTGAGAATCACATTCTGCCTGTGCGCCGCCATTACACGGCCGAGGTTACCCAGGAGCTCCCAGTGTTTGTCGCTGAACGGCTCGATCTTGTAGTGAAGCCGCAGATCGGTGGATGCAGGATCGTAACTGAAACTGAACCAGTTGGTCACCATGAGCTTCTGATCAGCCGGAACAGCGGCCTCGGCAACCCGGACGGTGAAGCTTACGGACTTCAACGGCTCGCGGTCCGAGAAGAACCGTGCTTCGCCCTTGTAGTCACCGGGCTGAGCGTCCGCCGGGGCGTATACTGTCAGCCAGACGGGCTGCGTTGTGGCCGCCTTCAGCTCGAAGGGCCATCTTTCCATCAAGGGGTCCGGAAACAGTCCGGGAGCGGGGCGTGACAACTCATCGAACGGCGTGCCGGGCGGGTTGGATCCTACGGCCACGTATTCAACCCAGCGCGGCTCGACCTCCAGAGCCTTTCCCGCCCTCTCGGGAGCCTTGAGTTCGATCCTCAGTTGGGGGATCGCTTTTTCCGATCGGAGGGCGACCTGGATGTTGATGTGGCCGTTGCGTGCAACAAGCCACGATTTGTCTGATAACTCGTTCGTGCCCGGCTCGTCACCGGGAAACACCTTGACGAGAGAGTCCACGTACCAGATGCGTAGCGAGGAGGCACCGCCACAGCCGGCCGTACCGAGCACGAAGAGCAGAGGGATTGCGATAAGTAGTCTGGGTTTGTGCATTGGTTTTCGCCTGTCGACCGGCCTTTATATCACATAGTTCCCTTTCCTAACCCACCCATGTTCTAATCTCACCCGTACCAGGCAACCATCCACAGATAATCACCGGTGGCAGGAGGCGAGAAATGAACTGCAAGCGAATTACCATCATGATCCTGGCAGTCGTCGTTGCGGCCAAACTGAGTCAGCCGTCGCGTGCGCAAGCGCAGCCCGCGGCAGGTACGAAGGCCGAATGCATCGTCGTCGACGCCGCGCCGTCGCACGCGGTCAACGCTTTCAGCCCTGTACGCGCCCTCGGCGCAGGTATCGACCGGCTGCGCGGAGGCAGGACGGATAAGCTTTTGAGCGAGCCCTTCCTCAAGGAGGTCCTGTCCGCGGGCTGGCAATCCGTCAGCTACCGTCAGAACACTGAATTGCACGTCGAAGCGTGGCACTGGAATCCGGAGGGTGCCTGGAGCGATCCTGCCGGACAAGGCTATTTCACCGGCAGCGCCACCCCGACAGGCATGATTCGTCACTCCTACGCCTATCCTCTGCCGCACCGTGGATTCAGCAGGGGCGACGGCAGCGGGTACTCACGGCTCACGGATGGGGATCTGAACACCTACTGGAAGAGCAATCCCTACCTCACCCGGGCCTTTACCGGCGAGGACGATGCACTGCACCCGCAGTGGGTTCTCGTGGATCTGGGCAGGAAGACGGAGATCAATGCCATTCGAATCGCCTGGGCGTCCCCGCACGCGCAGCGGTACCGCGTCCAGTTCTGGACCGGAGATGAGGAGCCTCTCAGGTCGCCGGTGAAAGGCACCTGGGTTACATTTCCGCTCGGAGCAGTCGCGGAGGGCCGCGGCGGCACGGTGACGCTCCGACTGGCCTCCTGGAAGATCCCGGTAAGGCACGTGCGGATCTGGATGACTGAATCGTCGAACACATGTGACACGCACGGCTCCGGTGACCGCCGCAACTGTATGGGTTACGCGATAAACGAACTGTACGTCGGGAATCTTTCGGATGAGGGTGCGTTCACCGACGTGGTCAGTCACGCCCCCAGCCGCCAGCAGACCGTTACCTCCTGCTCCTCCGTGGACCCGTGGCACTCCTCCGCCGACCTCGACGAGAGCAAGGGGGACCAGGTTGGCCTCGATCTGTTCTATACGAGCGGACTGACGCGCGGTCTTCCGGCGATGATTCCCGTGGCAATGGTCTACTCCACGCCCGACGACGCCGCAGCCCAGATTGCATATCTCGAAAGCCGGAAATACCCGATCTCGTGGGTGGAGCTGGGCGAGGAACCGGACGGTCAGTTCATGCAGCCCGAGGATTACGGCGCGCTCTACCTCCAGTTTGCCGCGGCCATACACAAGGTCGATCCGAGGCTGAAGCTGGGCGGACCGTCGTTCGAAGGCGTGAACGAAGACGTGGAGGTGTGGCCGGACGCCGACGGGCGAGTCTCCTGGCTGGGCCGGTTCCTGGACTATCTCAAGGCTCACGGCCGCCTGGGGGATCTGACGTTCCTCTCTTTCGAGCACTATCCCTATGATCCCTGCAGCACCTCGTGGAACGACCTCTATCGGGAACCGGAGCTGATCAACCACATCATCCAGGTCTGGAAAGACGACGGTTTGCCCAGGGACCTCCCCATGTTCATCACGGAGCTGAACCTCTCGTGGCAGACAGGGGAAACCTTCGTAGACATTCTGGGGGGGTTGTGGCTGGCGGATTATACAGGAGCGTTTTTCACAGCCGGCGGCACCGGAAGCTTTTTCTTCCACTACATGCCGTCGCCGCTGCACCCCGGCTGCAGGAATTCATGGGGATCGTTCGGCCTTTTCCAGCTGGATCCCGACTACAACGTCAAGGGATATTTCGCGCAGTATTTCGTGTCGCAGCTCCTGACCCGCGAGTGGGTGCAGCCCGTTGACGAAACCCATCGCGTGTTCCGCACGACGACCGATGTGCGCGACCCATCCGGGAACCTGCTGGTCACGGCGTACGCGGTGGAGCGGCCGGATGGCCAGTGGGCCCTGCTGCTTGTCAACAAAGACCACGAGGAAGGTCACAACGTACAGATCGCTTTCGCCGACTCGGAGGGCAAACAAGAGCGGTTTTTCAGCGGGACAGTGGACCGGATCACCTTCGGAGCGCCCGAGTATCAGTGGCATCCCAACGGGGCGGACGGTTACGCGACGCCTGACGGCCCCCCGGCGAGATCGAAGGTGGAGGGCAGTCCACAGACCTCGTACTCGCTGCCCAAGGCGTCGGTCACCGTGCTCCGCGGCAGGATCCAGTAAGTCATCGGGCGGACTGCGCACGCAGGTTGAGCCGGCTGTCTTGAAGACGGCGGGGTATCAATACCTGGACGGTTGCGTTTCGCCGCGGTAAGGCTATCCCGATATTCTATGGAACGGGCCTACAGCCCTCGGTGCCCGTTCATGGACCAAAACCCGGGGCTTCGCCCCGGGCTGCTATGAGAACGCGCCGTCGGCGCTCTGTACCCTCGCCGGGAGGCACGGTTCGAATGGCCGGAGGACAACCCCACACCAGGTGACATGAGAATGCGCCTTCGGCGCTCTGCATCTTTGCCGGAAGGCACAGTTCAAAGGGCCGGAGGACCGTTTCATACCAGCCTGGCGCGAAGCGCCAGGGAAAGGATGCGCGAAAACCACCGAGGGCTGTAGGCCCGAACCATAGATTCCAGCCCCGCGCTAAATCCACGGGATGGTGCCAACGGACAGAGGACGGCCGAGAACCTGTATCATGCTGAGCTGTGAGATTGCCCGTGCGGGGCAGCCCAATTTGGAAATGCCGGCCCTCCGCTGTCACGCGCACTGGCTATCGCCCCCAAAATCGGGCGAGGATTCTCTGCAGGCCGTTGCGCGGCATTCGTCCTGCGACCGAACCGTTCTGTCCGTTGACAATGGCGGGGCATGTCATACCCCTGTAACGATAACCACCGATCCAGAACGGAAGAAGGACAAGCTTGTACGAGGCAACCACCAGGCCGCTGCTGTTCATGACGAAATCGCGGTACCTCTCGCCGGCGAGTGAAGTCCTCTGCTCGTGACGGCGTCCTTGCTCAAGCGCCTGCTGGCGTGCGATTAGTGAGGCCTCGTCGAGTGTGACCTGGGATATGCCGGTGGTATATCCCGCCAGAAGATCTGCCGAAAACGGAACGAGCACTTGTGTGTCGAAGGCCGGAAGGCTGCGCGCAAGTTCATCGGGTATAAGACGGCCGGCCGGCACGAGCAGATCGTCATGATAAACGAGGTACAACCCTGTACGCGGGACCCATTTGGAGGTCCGCCCCCTGCCCTCCTCGACCATGGCGTGCCAGGACATCGTGCCTCCAAGATCGAAGGTCCAGTAAGGCACGTATGCGCCCCGAGGCGCATCAACGACGGCACCTGTCCCCAGATCTCCCGGCCTGAATCTTTCCTGATTGATCCACGCGCGGATGCGTTCTTTTGCCTCCTCGCCATCGAGACGGAACGGGAGCAGCCCTGTGGGTTGGATCAGTTCTCCCATGGAAGCGGTCACGATCTGCGCGGACTCGCAGAAGGGGCAGACACCGCTGGCCTGCAGAGGCGGCAGCACGAACGCTGCTCCGCACCCGTCGCACCTCAGACTCCTTTCGACAGGCAACTCCCAGCGATGTGCCCTGGCAGTGGGCAGCGATGCGAAGAAATCCTGCTCCTTGACCATTTCCGCCTGCGGGTCCGGAATAGCTGCAGCCACCGGTTCACCGCAGTAGGAGCACGCAAGTGATTGCCGCTCGACGTCAAAACTAACCTGGCCGCCGCACTTCGGACAGACGGTGCAGTGAACCTCGGAACGGGGAGGCACCTCGGCCGGCCGCACGGGTTCGACCGAACTGCCGGGCTCGATCAGGTCCTCAGCCTTGAGCCGGCCATCCAGCATTGCCAGCGCCTGATGCGCCGATCCGTTGCCCGGATCGATCGCAAGAATGCTCTCGAGATACTCGCGCTTCTTCCGGGGATCATCTGCAATTTCGCTGAGGCACAGCCACGCACGCACCCTCTGATCCGGTTCCGCATCGTCCCTGCAAAGCGCCTTTTCCAGGTAATAGCGCGCTTCCTCCCTGCTTTGAGGACCAGCGGATCGCGCGGCGGCTACACCGCGGACGATCAGATCGTAGACACTCTCGGACATAAATCGTTCCTGTGAGGCTGGGCTTCGATTCGCGCGCAGCTGGTTCCTTCCCGCTTGCCGTCCATAGAAGAGAGTAAACACTTCCCGCACAGACTATTCGTCCGAATCCTTCAAGTGCTTCAATTTCACAAGCATTCCGGAGATCCTCCCCTGGCGCGCTTCCCGCTCCATCCGGTCAGGTATAATTGATCCCATCGGGTGACATTCACATAATCGGAAAGGAGAAGGTTGTGGCGACAAAGAAGATCATCGCAGTGGCAGGTGCTACCGGTGCGCAGGGAGGCGGGCTCGTCCGCGCCATACTTGGCGACTCAAACGGCGGCTTTGCCGCGCGCGCGCTCACTAGAAATCCCAACTCGGAAAAGGCCAGGGAACTGGCCGGGCTTGGGGCCGAGGTTGTCGAAGCCAACGTAGAGGACCTGGAAAGCCTGAAGAAGGCATTCAAGGGAGCCCACGGCGCGTACTGCGTCACGTTCTTCTGGGAACACTTCTCACCGGAGAGAGAGTTCAACCAGGCCGGCAACATGGCCCACGCGGCAAAACACGCGGGCCTGAAGCACGTAATCTGGTCGACGTTCGAAGACACGCGCAAGTGGGTACCACTCAGCGACAGCCGCATGCCTACGCTGATGGGCAAGTACAAGGTGCCGCATTTCGACGCCAAGGCGGAGGCCGACCGAGTGTTCAAGGAACTCGGACTGCCGGTGACATTTCTGCTCACTTCGTTCTACTGGGACAACCTGATTCACTTCGGCATGGGGCCAAAGAAAGGACCGGACGGCAAGCTGGCCTTCACACTTCCCATGGACGACAAGAAGCTTCCGGGAATCGCTTCCGAAGACATCGGCAGGTGTGCCTACGGCATCTTCAAGAAAGGGAGCGAGTTCATAGGGAAGACGGTCGGGATCGCCGGGGAGCATCTGACGGGGGCTCAGATAGCTGCAGCGCTCACGAAAGCGCTCGGCAAAGAGGTGCGCTTCAACGACGTACCGCCTGATGTTTACCGCAGCTTCGGTTTCCCGGGCGCGCAGGACCTCGGGAATATGTTCCAGTTCAAGCGCGATTTCCAGAAGGACTACTGCGGCGCGCGCAGCGTGGAAACGAGCCGGGCTCTGAATCCGGCGCTGCAGACGTTCGATCAGTGGCTCGCGCGCAACAAGAACCTAATTCCGCTCGAATAGCAGATCGACAGCACGCGATCGTGCATCAGACCGGCCGCCTCTTTCCGGGCGGCCGGCCTATGCAAAAGACCCAGCCCTGGCCTGCATCAGCGCCCTGGCTGTCGGCAGTATCCTCACGGAATCGATCTCCCGAAGCCGCCCCAGGAGCTTTTCCAGGTATCCCGGGCTCACCGGGCCCCAACCTTCTTCGTCCAGACCGTGGAGGTTGTAAACCATCCAGCCGGCGGGCTGGGAAAGAAGCCTCTCCACACACGCGTCGACATCCTTTTCGGCGCTGTCAGGACCCCACCCGCCTGTCGTGACCTTCACGGTATTAGCGCCCGGGACTGGATTGATCTCTCCCCCTGTTGTGCGGAACGCCATGACCACGGAGGGCAGCCATTCCTCGAGCGCCGGCGAAGACTGGTTGTAGGGAAAGTTGAACACCGACTTCCTGGGATCGAAGCCTCTCAGTCCGCTGGAAAACACATCGAGGCACTTCCGGATGAGGTCCTTGGCATCCTCGAGCGGTATACTCGCGAGGTGGGCATGGCGATAACCATGGGGCATGATCTCATGTCCCCTGTCCTGGAGTTCGTTCCAGACCGTGAAATCGCCGAACAGCTCCTGTTTCATATAGTCATCGCGGACCTGGTTGCCCGGCATGTGTGCAGAGGCGATGATGTTGAAGCAGGCCGACAGGCTGAATTTCTCGTAAATCCCGGCGATGCGAAGGAAGGATTTCTTGAAACCGTCATCGAAGCTAAGACTTACGATATGAAGCTTCCGCGCCTCTCCCGGCAAAAGACGGGCCGGCATCGCCGCTGCCGCAGCTGACGCCCCGATTGCATTCATAAACTCCCTGCGATGCATGGCTGCTCCTCCAAATCATTTGTCCCTGAAGCCGCGAGTCTGGATCGGTTTCTGACCGTCAGGCTTCGGCATCCACATGTTCGTCCAGTTCAGTCCGCATTCCCGGACCATCTGCAGGGCGTACTCGATCCGGCCGAGGTCCCGGTCCGCGTTGTTCGTGCCGATCGTGAACCTGACCCCGGCCTGTTTGGCCCTGCGCATGAAGGCCGCGCTGGGAAGCCGGTAACGGTTGTTGATTTCAATGGCAACACCGTTGCGCACGGCAGCATCGATCACCCGCTGCATCCGTTCAGGAGTCCACAGGGCATCATACTCGGCCGCAATGTTTGCAGGCAGGAACGTCGGATTCACATAGATATCGATCGGTTCGTTGTCCATGATCCCGACGATCCGCTCCACCAGCATGTCCATGAACTCCTGCCTGTCGCCTACCTCGACCTCTTCGGGGATCCAGAGGCGCATTCGCCGCCCATTCTTGTTGGTGAATGTCATGGCGTCGGTGAATACATAGTCAAACCGGGCGACGGCCCCGGGCGAGAAAAGGCGGACCCATTCACGGCCCTCGGCCTGCATGCCCACAAATACCGGCTGTCCCTTCATTGAATCCAGGAACTCCAGGATCCCCTTGTCGTCGCTGATCGGGAAACCCATGCCGCAATTGACGGCAATACCGTAATTGATCCCGAGGCGGCGCGACAGCGCCAACGTTTCCTCCAGGGTCAGCCCTCCCTTGAGGTGAACGTGGAAATCAATGAGCGGAAAGTTGGCACTGCCGAGCTCGATGATCTGCCGGTACACGTCGTCCACTGCCACGGGCGCGTCGGGTTCAGGCATCTCGTCGGGCAGCCGCCGGACACGCAGGTTTCTGAAAAACACTTTGCTCCCTGGATCATGGCACTGAAGCGCGAAGGTGCCGCTGGAAATGCCGCGGCCCTCTCGGTCGGAGGGCACCACAGGCTCCGCGGGCTCCACATAGTCGACCAGCAGGACATCGTTCACACGGATCTCTATGCGTTTGCCTCGCACGGCGATGTACATCGTGAACCATTGATCGTCGCCGACCGTAGCCTTGTACTGGTTCCGTATGCCATACAGGCTGCCGGTCTTCTTCAGCTCGAGGTACCCTGTCAGCGGACCTGCGGAATTATCGACTTGCGCTTCAAATCCCTTCGCCGGAAATCCCTCATTCTGGAACTGCGTGTGAAAATAGATCCCGGAGTTCGCACCCGGCCTGGTCATGACCTCGGCCATGAATTCGAAATTCTTGAACTCAGCTGTCTGCCCCCCACCCGCATAGAAGAGGTGCGCGCGCGGGCCGTCCGCCGCGATACTGCCATCAGCTACGCGGAAAGACGATGGATTCTCACCGGCTTTCCAGCCGTTGAGAGTCCTGCCATCGAAAAGCCGGACCCACCCATCTTGGGCGATCGCAACAGGAATAACCGTAAAGAACAACAAAACAACTGCAATCCGGAGTCGAGTGATCATCTGTGCAACCTCGGCATGTCTTATCTGCAGTCGAGCAAGGCTGAGTTTCGGCGGCACGAACGGGCATCCCGCGGTACGAGCCAGCCTGCCTCAGCTAGCCGGCCGGGAGGAGAAACGATTCCAATGCAGAACCTCGGCCAGGGTTTTCTTCCCGGGCATCGGTTCTTCACTTGTCCGGCCAAGCGCCACGAGTGACGCCAGGATGTGGCTGTCCGGTACGCCCAGAATATCGCGCACCTTGCCCGCGTACTTCTTCTGGTGACCCGCCACCCAGCAGGAACCCAGTCCGTGTGCGCGCGCGGCGTTGAGGATATTCTGAGTTGCAGCGCTCCCGTCTTCCAGAAAGTATTTCGTATTCGAACAAAAGACCGCTATGCACACCGGCGCCTGGGCGATGAACCGGCCGTAATCGGTGATCTCCGCAATCTGTCTGCGCAGCAGAGGATCCTCCACGGCAATGAATACCCAGGGTTGAAGATTGTTGGCAGTCGCGGCGAGCCGGCCGCAGTCCACGATATCCTCGACAACAGCACGCGGGATCGGCAGATCCAAAAAAGCCCTGATACTGCGGCGAGTCTTCATGCATTCGATCGCATCCATGATCTCTCCCCCCTCAGTGGTCCCCGAAAGGCTCAGGCTGTCCCGTTGCGGCCGAAAGCCCTCGGCAGTCAGAATTCAGAATACGAGGCTACTGCGTTAGACAGGCAATTCCCTCTCGTCGAAACGAGTGTCCTTTCCTTCTGAATTCTATTTCTAACCGATAGCACACCCGCCCTACTCTCAACGAAATTGCCGCCATGCCTCGATCATGACGCCAATGTTGCGCCAGGCGCGCTGCGTAATCTCCGTGATGTTATCCACCGGAGATAGGATGAACCCGTTGATGCCGCGCATGATCTCGAGCGCGTCGTGCACGGCCCGGCGGACTTCTTCCTCGGTGCCTTCCTCCACCGTGATCGCACCGTTGATACCACCCCAGATGCAAACACGCCCGGCCAGCCTGTCGCGCATGGTCTCGAGCGGGTTCGAGCCGTGCTGGAGAGGATCGCACCCGATCAGGACATCCACCCCGCTTTCCAGGATGTTCTCGAGCATAGGCAGCGCGCCCGTGGTCAGGCTGTATCCAAAACGGACGCCGTAACCGTGCGCGAGTTCCGCTTCCCGTCGTATCCAGGGCAGGAGGAAGTGCCGGTAGCTCCGCGGCGACCAGAAGTCGGCGGTCTCATACCATCCGCGCCGGATGTAGAGATCCACGCCCGTTTCGCACACGACGCGCATGCGGGCCAGCGACCATTCCCCTATGATGTCGAGCAAAGCCTCCACCAGGTCAGGCTGGTCGGCAGACATCATCACCAGATTTTCCAGGCCGCAGAGCCAGCCTGCCATGTCGCCGCCGACACTCCACCCTCCAGCCAGCATGATGCCGCGTTCATGACAGAAGGCCCCGGCCGTCTCAACTTCGGCACGAAAAGCCGCGACGTCTTGCTCCCCGGGCACCTGCAGCATCGACCTCAGAACATCCAGGTCGGACCTGTCCGTGACGAGGGGCTTGACGGCACGCGGGACTTGGTAGTCGTCCATGAACGGGACGAAATTCCCGTGCGGCCAGTCGCCGGTCTTCCGGACAAGGGTCGTCAGTGTTCCGGCCGGCGTCCGGTATTCCTTGTGGAACACAGGCGACTCCTCCCCGGGCAGCGACTCCAGCCACAGGCCGGTCTGAACGAATGGGGGCAGCCTCACAGGCAAGCCGCGCAGGTCGGGGTGGTTGGGTCGCAGGTTGCGCCAGGTGGCGGGGATGAACAGCCAGCTGTCCAGGCCCATTTCAAGTTCACGCTCGCAGACTTCGTATGGGTCCTGGCATCTGCCTCGCATGGCGCTGAAGCTCATGAAAGCACACGGACAGTGGTCGCGCTCCTTGTGGTCGAGCGCCGCCAGCATCCTTTCCCTGGAAGTCATCCGCACTGGCATCGATTCCTCAGATCCACTTGGTTACGGGATCTCTCTTCGGAGGGGCTTTGGGCTGGTCCGTCGGATATCCGACCAGGATTGGCCCGAAGATGGTCTCGTCTATCTTGAGCTCCAGGGCACCGGCGATGTCCGGATTGTCCGTGATCAGCGATCCCAGCTTGACCCAGCAGGTGCCCAGGCCCAAGGAGAGTGCCGCAAGCATCAGGTTCTCACAGGCGAGCGGGCAGGAATCCGAAGCGTACAGTCCCGAACCGATGACGAAGATGATAGCAGGTGCCGAGTAATACACCGGGTCATCCAGTTCGTCGTATCGCTTCATGATGGAAGCGTGCCTCGCCGGGTTCACCTCCCTCAGCGGTTCCAGGTATTTCCTGGAGTTTGGAACCGCGGTCTCCACCAGCTTGCGCTTGAGCGCCCTGTCCTCGACGACCACAAAGCGCCAAGGCTGCGTGTTCATCCCCGAAGGGGCCTGATTGGCTGCGCTAATGATCGTCCTGAGAACATCCGCGGGAACAGGCTGTGGTTTGAACGAGCGGATCGATCTTCGATTCTGTATGGCTTCGAGTATGGCGTTCACATTCTCCTCCGCTGGCGCGTGGTGTCCTGCAACAGGATACTCATCCTCGAGCCTGCCTGGAATCGAATTCGGAACCCGGGAATTACGGGATTCAGCAGGTTGTGGCGGACTCCAGGTTGTGCAGGAATTCTTCCGCCGAACGGGGACGCTTCGCGCGGTCCACCGCAAAACAGCCGGCGAAGAAAGTCTGCCACTGGGATAGGGGATCTTTGAGGTGCTCGGCGAGCGGGGTGAACCTGCCGGACAAGACAGTCGATTTCCAGTCCTCCACCGGTACAGGCTTGAAAGGCAGTGCGCCCGTCAGAGACTCGTAAACCACAACCCCGAGGGCCCACAGATCCCAGGAAACAGCCGGGCTTTCGCCCATCAACTGTTCGGGACACATGTAAGCAACAGTCCCCACCAGCATCCCGGGATGCGTATCGAAACCGGTGCGCGTGACTGCCGCGTCGTCCGATGACGTGAGAAACTTGGCGATACCGAAATCAAGCACCTTCACGGTTTCTTTCTCACTGTCAACCCGCTCCGATCGGGCGAGGAAGATGTTCTCCGGTTTCAGGTCGCGGTGGATCAGCTGCCGGCGATGCGCCGCTTCCACTGCGGCGCAGACACCTCTCATAATGCCGACGGCCCGAGGTGGATCGAGACGCGTTCTTAGCTTGAGCTCGTCCCGCAGCGTGACACCCTTGAGCAGCTCCATGACCAGGAATGCGCGTCTTCCGGCTTCGACACCGTAGTCATGAACGGTGACGACATTCGGGTGGGCAAAGCCGGCGGCCGTGCGGGCTTCCCTCTGGAATCGCTGAGCAGCCTCGTCGCTGCCTACCCAGTCTTCGCGAATGAGCTTTACGGCTACTCGTCTCTCGAGCGCCCTGTCAGTTGCCTCGTATACGGTTCCCATTCCTCCGCGCCCAAGACGCCGTTCCAGGTGGTACCGGCCGGCCAGCGTGCGCGGCATATGCATACTGACCAGACCGGCACCTTCCATCGCGCACCTTCCGAGACCTGAGTCATAGCAAATGCCGCACTCGGGACACTCCTCGAGCACCCCGGACGGATGCTCCCCCGCAGCGACAGGCTGCTCAAGAAGCAGGGAGAGGCTGTCTCCAATTGCCTCAAGCAACTCCTGGTCCTCCCGCGTATAAGGCTCCTCGGATCGCTTGACACCGAGCGCCAGGACTGCCTCTTTCTGACCCGCGCTGCTGGCGATCGGAACCAGGAGGTCGATGCGAGCCTGCCGCGCGAAGTCGACCTCTTCCCGGGGCAGGCGCTGGCTGAGCCAGGCCGAATCGGCGAGCAGAACCTCCAGCGGCTTTCCCAAGGACGCGAGCGAGCGCGACGATTTTGCTGTCGGCGGCGAGTGGCGGGACAATCCGGTCTGAAGGGGCCGACGCGAAGGGACGATATTCGTGCTGCTCCGCCTCGCGCATCATCAGAGACACAAACTCAGGATGGATCGCCGATTCAATTCTCGCCACCACCCGCGGAGCGACACGTTCAAATCCCCTGGCTTCGCGGATCTCGCCGACAACCTCGCGAAGGATCCTTTGTGCGTCGTAGTGTTCCCTGAAGAAACGACGGTCGAGGGTTTCCAGCCAGGGTTTCCGCCGCCAATAAGCCACAAGAGCAAGACCGCCGAGACCGGCGTAGACCCAGCCACGAGCCGCGAGTATGTCCGCCAGCGGTTGCCGGCTGTTTACTGCCAGATCCAACAGGAGAATGACTCCGAGCGCCGGCACCAGGGCCAGTACTGCTCCGCGCGCCAGCGCGTACTGCAGGCCCTGGCGGATGATCACCTGTATATCAAAGACGCGGTGGCGAAGGATGGCGTATGCGAAGGCCAGCGGGCAGGCCAGTGTGAATGGAAAGAAAAGAGAGATGATCAGCGTGTACAAGGGGCTTAGTTCGTATCCCGAGAAAGCGAAGTACCAGACAACAGGGATGGTGGCTGACAGGCTGACGGCAGTTCCTAACATCAGGACACGAACTCGGCGCCTTTCGTTCAGGTCGGCCAGTCGGCGATAGGTGACTGCCAGAAGCACTACCCCTGCCACCAGGTAGAGCATCGTGCGCACGTTCGTCGCTTGAAAGAACCAGCGCGGCACGTTTGCGGGGTGCCCGGATATCATCGACGAGAACGCGGAGATTCTCCAAGGGAGTGTCGAAAGCACGGGAACCCACACAACAAGCCAGGGCCAACGGGCGCGAAACAGCCGGCGGGGGAATACCGCGAATAGAGACACGAAGATGCCTTCAATCACAAAGCGGCTGATCTCGGGGATCCATAGAAACGCCTGAACCGCCAGCGGCAGCTGCCGCCACAGCACAGCCCAGCCGATCGGCAAGCCGAACACCATGGAGGCCGTCATGATGAACCAGGCGCAGATTCTGGCTGCCGTGTCTCCGGGGCGCCGGAATCCGATGAGAATGCCCAGGAGAAAACACCCGAAGATCAGGCCTACGTGAATCAGATATGCATGAGCCAAGCGGTTCTGCCATGTGGCGCGTTGCTGAGTAAAATACAGTTTGAGCTGCTGCCCGTCGCGGGATATCAGCCACTCCTGGGGCCTTCCCACTGTGATGTTCGCTTGAACGGTAGTCCAGTCGTACGCATTGCGGACCGGCAATCCGTCCACAGAGAGCACGAGGTCGCCGGCACGAAGCCCCGCCTCCGCAAACGGCGTGTCCGGCGCCGCGACCCGAACCCGCATGGCACCGTGCTCGAAGACCGCGTGTAATCCACGGAGATCACCGGGGCCCCAGATCAACATGTAGTAGAAGAAGGCAATCAGGGCGAGGAACGAGGCTGCAACGACATACATCCACCAAGTCGGACGCTGGCGATTCATTGGCCCGGAAACTCCGTGTTTCGATTGTCCTTCCAGTCATGCCGCAGGAACAAGCCAAAAGTAATCATCGTCATAAATCGCACTACAGGTTCTGCCGCGGTTTCGGACAGGCTCCGCGCCTACGCTCTGAGGCAAATCTCGATATTTGAGTCTCCCTACGGGACTGGAGCCCCGGATTTGACTGTTGCATGGCGTAGGCCCAAGGAATAGAAATACTGCTGCCTTTGACTATCGACATGCCAGTTGGACGCGATACCCATTCAGTTCACCGGAGGCAGGAGCCATGAGGAGACCGCAGATAGCACTCGCTTTGGTTCTGATACTCGGAGCGACGGAGATTTCCGTTGGCCAGACCGAAAAGCCGCTTCTCTTGCGCGAGCCGTCGGTAAACCGGACACACATCGCATTTGCCTATGCCGGCGACATCTGGATCGTCGGCAGGGACGGCGGCGAGGCCCGCCGGCTGACGACGAGCATCGGTATCGAGGCTAATCCCGTGTTCTCGCCAGATGGCACTCAAGTCGCCTTCACGGGCGAGTATGACGGTAACCAGGATGTCTATGTGATGCCGGCCTCGGGCGGCGTTCCCCGGCGCCTGACCTATCATCCGGGCCCGGACGCGGCAGTGGGCTGGACGCCCGATGGGAAACAAGTGCTTTTCAGTTCGACCCGGTTGAGCTTCGCTGACGGGATCGTCAGGCTCTTCACGATCCCGGCCGAGGGCGGATTCCCCGGCGAGGTGCCCCTTCCCAGCGCCACGGAGGGTTCATATTCTTCGGACGGGTCGCACCTCGCCTATGTGCCGGTGAATCAGTGGCAGCGTGCCTGGAAGCGGTACAGAGGCGGTCAGACAAAGCCCATCTGGATCGTCAACCTCGCGGATTCGAGCCTCGACGCGAAGATTCCGCGCGACAACAGCAATGACTTCAAGCCCATGTGGGTGGGAGACACCATCTACTTCCTTTCCGACCGCAACGGACCCGTCACCCTGTTTGCCTACGACACGAAATCGAAGCAGGTGAAACAGCTGGTCAAGAACGACGGATTGGATATAAAGTCGGCCTCCGCCGGACCGGAAGCCATCGTTTACGAGCGGTTCGGATCGATTCACCTGTTCGACACCAAGTCCGGCCGGGATCGCAGGCTCAACATCCAGGTGGTGGGCGACATCACCGCGGTTCGGCCGCACTTCGCAAAGGTGGAGCCGCAACAGTTCCGGAATGCCGCGATATCCCCCACCGGAGCCAGGGCGGTGTTCGCGGCGCGGGGCGAGATCCTGACCGTGCCGGCCGAGAAGGGCGACATACGCAACCTCACAAACACAACCAGCGTGGTGGAGCGTGACCCGGCCTGGTCGCCCGATGGTAAATCAATCGCCTACTTCTCCGACGAATCGGGCGAATATGCGCTGCACATCCGCGACCAGAGTGGATTGGGTGAGGTGCGCAAGCTCGATCTCGGCAACCCGCCGACCTTCTACTCATCCCCGGTCTGGTCTCCGGATTCCAGGAAGATTGCGTACACGGACAAACGGCTCAACGTCTGGTACGTGGACCTGGAAAAGAAGGCTCCCGTGCACATCGACACCGATACCTATGCAGGCGCCTATACCATTCTCAATCCTTCATGGTCTCCGGACAGCCGCTGGATCGCATACACCAAGAAGCTGCGCAGTCACCTGCACGCGGTCTTTGCCTACTCGCTGGAGCAGGCAAGGAGCCACCAGATGACGGACGGCATGAGCGACGCGCTCCACGCCGCATTCGACAAGGAGGGTAAGTACCTCTATTTCACGGCCAGCACAGACGTGGCGCTAAGCTCGGGCTGGCTCGACATGTCGAGTCTCCGGCGGCCGGTGACGCGCAGCGTCTATGTCGCCGTCCTGAAAAAGGATCTGCCCTCGCCCCTGGCCCCGGAAAGCGACGAGGAGAAGTCGCCCGAAGCGCAGAAGGCGGACAAAGAGAAGACAGACAGGGAAAAGGAAAAGGGCAAGGAGGAAAAACCCGCCGCGGTGGAAATCGACTTCGAAAACATCAGTCAGCGCATTCTCGCATTGCCCATCCCGGCTCGGAATTACACCGGCCTGGCGGCAGGCAAGGCAGGCGTGATTTTCCTCGTCGAAGGTCCCACGGTGAATCCGCTCGAGTACGAAGGAGACGGTCCGACGGACACCCTGCACAAATTCGAGCTGAAGACGCGCAAGACGGAGAAGATCCTCGACGGCATCAATGCCTTTGACGTGTCGTTCAACGGCGAAAAGATGCTGTACCGGCAGAAGCAGCAGTGGTTCATCGTGCCGGCTCAGAAACCTGCCGAGAGTCCTGCCAAGCCTGGCGACGGCGGGCCGCTGAAACTCGATGCGATGCAGATATACGTCGATCCCACCGCCGAGTGGCGGCACATGTTCTACCAGGTCTGGCGCAACGAACGCGATTTCTTCTATGACCCCGGGCTGCACGGCGTCGACCTCGAAGCGATCAAGAAGACGTACGAACCCTATCTCGACAACCTGGCCAGCCGCGACGACCTGAATTACCTGTTTGACGAGATGCTGGGAGAAATGACGGTCGGTCACATGTTTGTTGGCGGCGGCGACCGCCCGCGGGTGACCAAAGTGAAGGGCGGGCTGCTCGGCGCAGACTACAAGGTGGAAAACGGCCGCTACCGGTTCGCCCGCGTATACAATGGCGAAAACTGGAATCCTCAGCTCCGGGCGCCGCTGACGCAACCCGGCGTCAACGTCATGGCGGGCGAGTACCTGCTTGCCGTGGACGGGCACGAGCTCAGGCCGCCGGAAGGCATCTATCGGCCTTTCGAGGAGACAGCCGGCAAGCAGGTGGTACTGCGGGTCGGCCCCAATCCGGACGGCACCGGATCACGCGCGGTCACAGTAGTGCCCGTTGAGGATGAGACCGCACTCCGAAACTACGCCTGGATCGAAGGGAATCGCCGCAAGGTGGACGAGATGACGGGAGGCCGCGTGGCTTACGTCTATCTGCCCGACACCTACGCCGGCGGATACACGAACTTCAACCGGTACTACTTCGCCCAGGTCGGTAAGGAAGCTGCGATCATCGACGAAAGGTTCAACGGCGGGGGTGACATCGCCGACTATATCATCGACTACCTGCGCCGCCCCCAACTGAACTTCTTCACCATGCGCGAGGGCCTGGATATCACCACGCCACAGGAAGCGATCTTCGGACCGAAGGTGATGATCATCAACGAAATGGCAGGCTCGGGCGGCGACGCCATGCCCTGGATGTTTCGCAAGACCGGAATCGGGCCGCTCGTAGGGAAGAGAACGTGGGGCGGGCTGGTCGGACATTACACGAATCCAGCCGACCTTCTGGACGGCGGTTTCACCGGCGTGCCCAATCTGGCTTTTTATACATTGGACGGGAAGTGGGACGTCGAGAATCACGGCGTGCCGCCCGACTACGACGTCGAGATGGACCCGAAAGCGGTGCGGGAGGGTCACGATCCGCAGTTGGAAAAGGCGGTCGAGGTCGTAACGGAATTGCTCAAGAAGAATCCAACGCCGACCTATAAGAGGCCGCCGTACCCGAATTATCAAAGGCGAAGCGCGCCATAGCGCCTGGGCGATCTGTGGACATGCCCAGTTGGGCTTTGATTACCACGCGGCACGCGGCGGAGCTCACAACAGACGCGTGCTCGCGGGGCGGCGCATGCTTAGCGGAACGCGAAGCCGATCCGGACCTCGGCTATTTGCCGGTGGCTGCTTTCAGCATAGATATGCTCCCGGAATTCGAGACGAATTCCCTTCCTCTCGCCGAGCCACCAATTGATCCCGCCGCCGAAATTGACCATGTTGGCGCTGCCGTCTCCCCAGATGCGCGAGTAGCCGCAGGCCAGAAAGGGGGAAAGCTTCCGGCTGCGCGAGAAGTGATACGAGCCGTCAGCGGAAAAAACCGCAAGCAGATCTGAGCCTCGAAGAGCCCAGATGCCCCCGACCTCCGCCCCCGCGGCAAGGCCCTTGTAGATGAACGCCTCGCCACCCCCACCGAAGTGCATCGTGGCAACGCTCTCCGAATATCCGACGTAAGCCCCGGGTGCCAGGAACAGATAACCCTGGCCGTGGTGCCGGTCAGGGGTTCCTGGCGCGGTCTGTCCGTCCTGCGCCCGGGCAAAAGCCCAAAACGACAAGCACAGGTACATCAGGGTAAACGGGATGGTCCGGTTCCGGGAATATCTTCTGAATCTCAGCACGTTGTATCCTCCTCCTGGAATAATCCATGGGGGGGAATGGAGCAAAAAGCAGGCCAAGCGGTTCCCGGGCCGGCGCAGCATGCAACCAACTGCGGGAGATGGATTTGGAGGGTCATGTGGCCGCCTCCGGGAAAGGCCGCCTCCGCAGGAGAGCTCGGCAGTTGTCGAAAGATCCGGCGCTGATCCCGAGCTTCGGCCAAAGTGCCGGTCCGCGCCGGCGGCGCGGACAATGCGGACTCCGGCAAAGCGCATTCCCCTCTTCCCGAAAGGCGCTGCCAGTGACCTTGGCAAATCGCCGCGGCGCAAAAAGACTGGCACAGAAGGCACGGTATCTACGAGAATAGTCGCTCTCGAGGAGGCTCAGATGAAGAGGTTTGTCCCACTGCCGGTCACCGCCACCATCCTGTCAATCTTCTGTACAGTACTCGGCGCATGTGCGGCTGCGGAGAAATCCGAAGCCGATGCCATCGATCAACTGCTGAGCAGTACTTTCAAGCCCGGCGCGCCGGGCGCTGCGGTCATCGTGACGCGAAAGGGGCAGGCCCTTTTTCGCAAGGGCTACGGCATGGCCGATCTGGAGCTGCAGGTCCCGATCGAACCCGACATGGTGTTCCGGCTCGGTTCCCTGACGAAACAATTCACGGCGGTGGCAATCCTCATGCTCGAGGAGCAGGCGAAACTCTCGGTCAGCGACCCGATCACGAAGTTCCTCCCCGACTACCCGACCCAGGGGCAGACGATCACGGTGGAGCACCTGCTGACCCACACGTCGGGGATCCGAAGCTATACTGAGATGCCCGAGTGGCTTCCCCTGTGGCGCAAGGACTTCACGCTGAGTGAGCTGATCGACTTCTTCAAGAGCCAGCCGATGGACTTCGCCCCGGATGAAAGGTGGCTCTACGACAACTCGGGCTACATCCTGCTGGGCGCCATCATCGAGAAGGCTTCAGGACAATCCTACGAGGATTTTATCCGGACGAAGATCTTCGAACCCGTTGGGATGAAGCATTCGTGCTACGACCACACGGAAAGGATAATCCCGAAACGCGTGAAGGGATATGAGCGCGCGTCCTCCGGATTCCAGAACGCTGCCTACCTGAGCATGACGCAGCCCTATGCAGCCGGCTCCCTCGCTTCTTCCGTGGACGACCTCGCACTCTGGGACAGCGCCCTGTGGAGCAACAAGCTCCTCAAACCGGAATCGCTGGCCAAGGCACACAAAGCCCACGTCCTCAAGACCGGGCGCGTCACGGGCTACGGCTACGGTTGGGCAATTGGAACCTATGAAGGACATCGCACGGTCGAGCACGGCGGCGGGATAAACGGATTCGCGACTTACGCACTCAGCCTGCCCGATGATCGCGTCTTCGTTGCCATACTCACGAACGGCTCGGCAGGACCTGACGCTTCTCCTGAAAGCCTCGCAGTGCAGATGGCAGGGATCGCGATCGGCACGCCGGTGGTGAAACCGGTAGCCATATCGATGAAGCCGGAGCAGCTAGACCGCTATACCGGCGTCTATGCGATAAACGACAAGGAGCAACGATTCATCACCCGGGAAGGCGCCCAACTCTACTCCCAGAGAAGCGGGGGAACCAGGTACGCCATACAACCTCTCTCCGAGACGGAGTTCTTCTTCCCCGCATCGCTAAGCCGGCTCGTTTTCACGCCGGACAGCTCCGGGAAAATAGTCCGCGTTGAGCTCAGACCCCGGGTTGGCCCGGTTGAAGAGGCGGTGCGGACAGACAAGCCTTTGCCTTCCCGAAAAGAAGTACAGGTCGATTCCGCGACCCTGCAAAAGTACGTCGGAGTTTACGAACTTGCGCCCAACTTCCTTCTTACCGTGACCCTGGAGGACGGAAAGCTCATGACACAGGCGACCGGGCAGTCGAAGGTGCAGGTCTTTCCGGAGTCCGAAACGAAGTTCTTTCTGAAGGTCACGGACGCGCAGATCGAGTTCATCAAGGACGACGCGGGGAATGTGACAAGCCTGAAACTGTATCAGGGAGGTCAGATCCTCCCTGCCAGGAGGTTGAATTAGCATCCATACATCCCCGAAGGATCAGGTTGCTGGAAGTAGCGGGCATATTGTGCCGCAGTGCACCACGTCAGCCCCGGCCGTGGCGACCCATGCTTTCATAGAGTAGATATCGGATTGCGTGGGATTTGATATAATTGCACGATCAGAAACGATCCGACTCCGTCGAAACGGGCATTTGACATCGAGCTGCACATGACTTCGACCCTGCAGGCGGAAGCGCTACGCACGTCGAAAAAAATGGCGCTGGTCGTTGATCCCGACCCGCAGACCAGCGTCATGCTCTCCAGCATCCTTACACCAGCGGACTGGGCCATGGTAGTCGCCCGAGACAACAGGGACGTGCTCGGGCTCGTCAAGATCAGGCCCTACGACCTGATCATCACTGGGGAGAGAACCCCGGGGCGTGAAGACGTCGAGTTGCTGCAGGAGATCAGGCGAGTACATCCGCACACGCGCCTGATCATTCTCACCGACGACAGCACTCCGGAAGATGTCATTGCCTCCATGCGCGAGCACGCGTTTGGGTATTTCTCCAAACCGTTTTCGCTGGACTCGCTCGCAGAAACCGTGCGCATGGTCACCGATGCGCCCTGCTGGGACGACGGGATCGAGGTGCTGTCGGCAACGCCGACGCTGATCAGCCTTGCCGTTCGCTGTGAAGTCAGGACCACTGACCGGCTGCTTCTTTTCCTCGGCGAAATTGCGAATCTCCCACAGCGCGAAAAATGCGAAGTGGGGATGGCGTTCCGCGAGATGCTGCTGAACGCGATTGAACACGGGGGGCATTTTGATCCCAAGCAATACATCGAGATAACTTATGTTCGCGGCCGCAGGATGGTGATGTGCCGCGTGAAGGATCCCGGCGAAGGCTTCTCGCTCGACGAGATTCAGCATGCCGCCATCTCCAATCCTCCCGAAGACCCGACGCATCATTTTGCCCGCAGAGAGGAGTTGGGCCTGCGCCCTGGAGGATATGGCGTCCTGATGGCTCGCCAGCTTGTTGACGAGCTCATCTACAGCGAGAAAGGCAACGAGGTCCTGCTGGTGAAGTACCTCCCCCGGCATACGGATCGGTAGGGATTCTCATGGCCCGCGCAGTTCTGCCAGTGGATTGTCCGCCAGCATCCGGCCGGCGATGTCCTTGAGAAGTTTGGCGCCCACCGATGCCGTCAGGCCCGAAGAGTCCATCCGGGGGTTAAACTCGACGATGTCCGCGCCCACTATCCGCCCCTCCGCACGTTGGATCGTCCGGAGTACCTGTCGCATCGACAACCCTCCGGGCTCGCGATGCGACACGCCAGGGGCAAACGCCGGATCCAGAGCGCCCATATCAAAGGAGATGTAAAGCGGCCCGCCGAGCGAAAGCACCCGGTCGTCGCTCCAATCCCTCATGTCGATCGTTTCCACACCGAACCTGCTCGCCTGGTCGCGCTGGTGGCCGGTCGCGGCTCGAATGCCCACCCGCACGAGTCTTCCGGCCAGTCCCTCTTCCATGATCCGCGCGAACGGGCACGCGTGCCAGAGTCTGTTTCCCCGAAAATCGTCATACAGATCCGGATGCGCGTCAAAGTGCAGGATGCTCAGCCTGGGCCAGCGGCGGGCGGTGGCGCGGACGATCAGCATATATTTCGGGGACAGGCTACTCAACCTCGAAACTCCTGAATACTCCACAGGGATTGAGATACGGTTCGGAGAACCTCGTCCTTCCGGGAGAAGAAACCGGGCCGAGTCTCGAGGTTGAGTAGCCTGTCCCCAGTACTGAAAAGATGGTAATGTATCCGCGCCCAGAGAGCAGACACAATCGAGGGTTTCCGTTTCCGGTGGCGGTGAAGGAATGCCCGATTGAATCAGCTTGAAAAAGCGGCGTCTGTGGGCAGACTGGCTCGAACATTTTCGCGGAGCGTACGATGAGACGGATCTTCATGCAGATTGTGGTGCTTGTCACCCTTATTGCCGGGATTTCGGGGCCCGGCAGATCGCAGTCAAAACTGGACCTGAATGCCTTCTTTACAAAGAACATCGGGTTGAGCCAGGAACAGGTCACGGAGATCCGGAATGGCAAGCCCGTGGCGAAGAATATGGAGTCCCGCGTTCCAGCCGAAATTTTCGTGTTCGGCGTCGTATACATCAACGCGAACCCGGACAGTTACGTCAAGTTCGCCTATGATTTCGACCGCCTTCGCAAGCTCTCCGAGTTTCTGGCCATCGGGGGGTTCAGCGATCCGCCTCAAGTGTCCGACCTGAAGGGTTTTACTTTCGAAAGCGCTGACGTGGAGGCACTGAAGGAATGCAAACCCGGTGACTGTGACGTTCAGGTGCCCGCCCGCGGCATGGAGAAGGCTCGTCAGTCCATCAACTGGTCCGCTCCCGAGCGGGATCAGCAAGCGAATAAACTCCTGCAGGAAGGTGCGGTGCAGCTCGTCGCCGCCTACCGGCAGAGAGGCAACCTGGTGCTGGGCGAGTACAACGACAAGAAGCATCCGACCGTGGTGCCGGAGCAGTTCAAGTACATGCTCAGCTACTCTAAAGTTCTTCCCGGGTACCTGCCTGGTTTCTACAACTACCTCCTCACGTACCCCAATGGAAAGCCCGCAAACGTTTCGGACACATTCCAATGGGCAAAAGTGAAATTCGGTTTGAAGCCGACGCTGCGCGTTCTGCACATCGTAACCATGCGCGGAACCGGTCCGGATGAACCCGCGTATGCAATCGCTGAGAAGCAGCTTTTCTCGAGCCACTATTTTCAGACCGCCATGGACCTTACCTTCTGCATTCGCGACAGCCAGGATCCGAATAAACCGGGATTCTACCTCATCAAGGCCATGGGGTCTGAGCAGGCCGGCCTGACAGGGTTCAAAGGTTCGATCGTGCGAAAGGTCGCCGTGGACCGATCGGTTTCCGGTCTCGAAAAATCGCTGGCGGTCTTCAAGACCACCCTGGAGAGTCAGAAGTAGCTTCTGCATGGTTCGGGATTTCTCGGGCACCATGGTTTCGTGGTGTTCTCGATCGACGTTCTCCAAGCTCGGGCGAACGCCGAGCAAGCGCAAGGCAAGCAGGAATCCCAGAGTCTGAATCACAGAGAATCGATCGATGGTCCTTCGTGCAGGGCCGGATCGATCGTATACTAACCCGTCCGGGTGAGACTGTACGGCTTTTCACCTTCCTCACAGGTGGCCGCTCAATCCGGCTAGGGAATCACACACTGATCAGCGCATTGGCAGCCTGGAGGCAGGGTTATGAGTTTCAGAATCGTCGTGGCAACCGTTGTTTTTCTGGCGCTGGGATGCTCGCTCGTTTGCGCCCAACCGCAGCCGTCCACTTTCTTCAAAAACCGCATCGCTTTGACTGACGCCGAGATCCAGCAGATCGGGCAGGGGCAGGTAGTGACGAAAGTCCTCGACACCGGCGACAAGTACGGCCTGCTTGTCTTCGGTGCCGTCTATATCAATGCGCCGATCCCCAAGTTCGCTGCGGCCTACCGCGACGTCAACACGCTCCTGAAAGACAAGGTGTACCTGGCCGTTCAGGAATTCAGCCAGGTGGGCAACCCGCCCAAACCCTCCGATTTCGCCCGCCTGGAACTCGACAAGAAAGATGTCGACGAGTTCGGGAGCTGCCAGCCCGGCGATTGTGACATTCAGATACTCGGCAACTTCGAGGCTAATAAGGCCAAGATCAATTGGAAATCCCCGGACAGGTACAACCAGATGAACCAGCTGGTCCGGGATGGGCTTTACCAGGGAATGACGAAATACCAGGCCGGGGGCTTGAAAGCGCTGGGAAGCTATCGTGACCGGGAGAAGCCTCTTAGTATCTACCAGGCCACAAAGGACATGGTCGATCGCGCGTTCTATCTTCCGAAGGACAAGGTCCCGGCAATCTACAGCCACGTGATCGATTACCCCCAGGGGAAACTGGCGGGAGCCGAGGACTTCTTCTATTGGGAGAAGATCGATTTCGGCCAGGAGCCCACGATACGGGTGAACCACGTGACGCTTTTCCCCCAGGGCTTCGGCCCGATCAAGTATATGATCGCCAATAAGCAGCTCTACTCGACCCGCTACATTCGAGTGGCCCTGCAGATGTTCTACTGTGTCCCGGACACGCAGAATCCCAACAAGCCCGGATTCTACCTGATCGAGATGAATGATTCACAGATGCCCGATTTTGGCGGTCTGAAGCTCAGCATTGTGAGGAAGGTGGCTACCGGCAAGTCCGTCGAAGGGACGACCAACACCCTGGCGCTATACAAGAGGGTGCTCGAGGGCAAGTAGGTCCTGCTGATTCGTGCGGCGCCTCGGAGAAGCTGTGAATAAATCGCAGCCGTTGATTCTTCCCGCATGACTGCTGGGCCGGTCCACCGCACTCTTGTCAGCGTTGACCTTCAGCTTGAGCCGCCGTGTGATGAAGTCGCTCGCGCTACTCATCACTCGTTGTCCCGCTCTCTCACTGCGAACGTGATGTTGCGGTCATCCGCATAGCGCACGAAAGCGTGGCCGCGTCGCTCCAGCTCCCGGTCCAACTCGTCCAGCACGATGTTCGACAGAAACGGCGACAGCGGTCTGCCCTGCGGTGTGCCTTCCGTTGTATTTCGAGGTTGAGTAGCCTGTCCCCCAATTTATACTTGCACCCATGACTATTTCAGGCGGAATTGAAACGCCGGATCTGCGGGCGAAGTACAACTACTCATATATCTGGACCATTTCTTTCGTCGCAGCGCTCGGCGGCCTGCTCTTCGGATATGACTGGGTCGTCATCGGCGGCGCAAAGCCGTTCTTCGAGCGGCACTTTGAACTCACCAGTGAGTTCGCCCGCGGCTGGGCCAACAGCTGCGCGCTCATCGGATGCCTCGTGGGCGCGCTGATCGCCGGCGCACTCAGCGACAAGTTCGGCCGGAAGCGCCTGCTGATCTTCTCCGCCTTCCTCTTCACGGTCACCTCCATCGGAAACGGGCTGGCGCCCGATTTTTCGACCTTCATCATCTGGCGGATGCTGGGGGGAGTCGCCATCGGCCTGGCATCGAATCTCTCGCCGATGTACATCGCCGAAATCGCACCCGCGCAGATGCGCGGCCGTCTCGTCGCGATCAACCAGCTCACGATCGTGATCGGCATCCTGCTGGCGCAGTTCGTCAACTGGTTCCTGGTGCGGAACCTTCCGCAGGGTGCGACCGACGAATTCATCCGCGGATCCTGGTACGGCCAGGCAGGCTGGCGCTGGATGTTCGCCCTTACGGCCGTGCCCGCCCTGCTCTTTTTTGCCGGCATGTTCATGGTCCCCGAAAGCCCGCGCTGGCTGGCCAAGAACGGCAGGCACTCGAGGGCGAGATCTGTTCTCGGCAGGATCGGGGGCGAGGACTATGCAGTGGCTGCACTCGCCGACATTGAAGCAACCCTCGTCAACGAGATCGAGAAGGTGGATTTCCGCGAACTGCTGGAACCGAAGATGAAGAGAGTGCTGGTACTGGGTGTGACGCTCGCCGTCTTTCAGCAGTGGTGCGGTATCAACGTGATCTTCAACTACGCCGAGGAGGTCTTCCGCGCTGCGGGGTACGACATCTCAGACGTCCTGAAGAACATTGCCTGGACAGGGTCCGTGAACCTCCTCTTCACATTTGTCGCCCTGGGGCTGGTCGACAGGCGGGGGCGGCGGCCGCTCATGCTCTTCGGCGCCGCAGGTCTGGCGGTGATCTACACTGTCATGGGTATCTGCTACCGGGGCGATGTCAAAGGCTGGCCGATGCTCATACTGGTTCTTGCCGCCATCGGCTGCTACGGGATGTCGCTGGCGCCAGTGACCTGGGTGGTAATCTCGGAAATCTTCCCGAACAGGATCCGGGGCGCCGCCATGTCCGTAGCGGTCTCGTCCCTCTGGATCGCATGCTTCATCCTGACTTACACGTTCCCGCTCCTCAACAAGGGACTCGGCCCGGCAGAAACCTTCTGGCTATATGCGTCGATCTGCGTCCTCGGCTTCGCCTTCATCTTCTTCCGTCTGCCGGAGACGAAGGGGAGGACCCTCGAGGATCTCGAACGCGAATTGGTGGATTAGCGGGTGGCCTCAGCGGATCATTACGTTCCCGTTTCCGGTCAGGATGAGCTCACCGAACGTCAGAACAACATCTCCAGTCTGCTCACTGGCCGTTATTGAAATCGGCTGACCAATCAAGGCCGGATCTTTTGCTTTCACGACCTGCCCGGTGAGGCTCACCATACCCTCTGCAGTTACCCACCCAGAAAGGTTGAACTGGGCGGCACCTTCGTCGGGCTTGGCACCGTCATGCAGGACCGAGGTAGACCCTCTTCCATAGAGGATGCTCGATCCGGGGGTCTTCCCGGAAGAAACCTGCGCTGCCAGATGCAGGGAAAGTTCAGGCTGCGTTTCAACAACGGTAACCTTGCCGTTCAAAACGACAATGACCGGATAGTATCCAAGTGCCCTGAGCTCGCCCCGCCAACCCGGCCACAAGATGGCTAGCGAAACGCCTACAAGAGCGAGAACAGTGATTGCCATTGACCGTGGGCTGGTGGTCCTGGACATCGCATTATCCTCCTTACTATCTATATGCGTGATTCACCAATGAGACCCGTCAATCTCGATCAAATAAGTTCGAATCCACCGATCTGTGTTTCGGCATCAAGCCGATGTCGCTGGCGAATCGCTACGCCAGTTTGCGAGGCGCGCAAGAACACCCAGCAGTGCGAATAGAACAAGCGGCACCCACTGCCGCAGAAACGTCAGCTCGAAAAGCGCGGCAAAACAGAATCCTGCCAGAGCTGCAAAGGTTGCGCCGCCGAGATGTGCAGACTCTTCGGAACCTGAACGAGCTACCCGCCAGGCGCACCGCAGGCCATAGCCGAGCAGGAGCAGCAGCGCCAGGAAGCCGGCGATGCCCTGCTCAGCCAGCGCCTCGAGATAAAGGTTGTGTACCCAGCGCACCCTCTCAAAGACGAAAGTGTGGGGGCCATGACCGGTCCAGGGAGATTGGAGAAAGAGCGCCCACGCAGTGGACCACAGAGAGATCCGGCCCGTCAATCCCTCGTCGTTGTCGAGATGGGCGAACTTACTCAGCAGCGTGAAGTCGAGCGCCGCGTCCGTGGCGCCAAAGATCAGCAGCACGCCGATCATGGCGACTAACGCCAGTCTCGGCCGCTTCAGCGCGGCAAAAGACGTCAGAGAAACAAACGCTGTCAGCAAGGATATCCGGCTGCGCAAGACCGTGATGGCGCCAAGACCTATGGCAATGGACAAACCAGCTACGATGCGCTTCGCACGGCCATACCCGGGCGCCAAATAGAGGCCCGACAAAGGCATCACCAGCGCCACAAACGTGAAATCGTTGGGCACCACAATCATCGGGCTGCCAAGACGCGCCGCCCACCGGTAGGTGGAAGTCCAGGGGAAGCGCCACGCTGTCCACAGGAGCGCGGCCGCCAGAGCCAGGGCGAGCGCGCTGAGACAAAGGTAAACCCGGCGCAGCGAGCCCAGCCGTCGGATCTGCCTGGACATAAGGTAGTAGATGAGAATTGCGGGGATCAGGGGAGCACTGAGGCGAACACTGGCCTTCGGGTCGGCTGAAAACCAGACAGCAATGGCCTGGACAAGGAGCCAGAGGATAATCGCCAGATCAAAATGGGAAGTCTGAACCGGTCCGGGCGGCCGGGCAAGGACGGCAAGCGGGATGGTTGCGCCAGCCAGGATCAGCAGTGCGTAGTCAGCCTGAAACGGCAGGGCGGAGAGCATGAAGTAGCCGCAAACGACGGCAGGGCCCGTATTCTCTGCCGCTTTCCGCAAACAGGCGACTACCATGCCTGACGGGAGTCGGGCATCCTGTCTCGCGCCGGTGGGGACGCTCCCATGCGTGTGCACGCGGGTCCTCCCCCTCTATCTCAGTCGAAGAAGTTACGATCCTCGTCGGAAAGATGCGCCTTGGCTGCCTGGACGTTGAACGTGACGCCGAGTCCCGGGCGGTCCCAAACGTCGATGAAGCCCTTCTTGACGATGGGGTTCGGCAACCCCTCGACGATCTCGTACCACCATTCGGGCTGGCCAACCGGATACTCGAAGGCTATGTAATTCTGCGGCATCGCAGCACCCACCTGAACCTGCGCCGCGAGTCCGATGAGACCGTTGAAGATCCCGTGCGGCGCGATGAGAATGCTATGGAGGTCGGCGTATTCGGCGATCCACTTGAGTTCCGAAATTCCGCCGCAGTCCGCAGGATCGGGGCCGACGACGTCGACTGCCTGTTTCTCGATGAGATCTTTGAAGTTCTGCCGGAGGTAGATCTGTTCTCCCGTGTGAATCGGGATGGAGGTACTTTGTTTCAGGTCACGGTAGACATCCGCGTTGACGTACGGCATGTAATCGCCTGTGACGAGGTCTTCCAGCCAGGTAATGTGGAACGGCTCGAGGGCTCGCGCGAACGTAATCGCGTCCTTCACTGCCCAGCCCGGTCCGCAGTCGAGCGCAAGCCCGACTTCATCACTCAGGACTTTCTTCATGGCCTCGACGCAGGCGATGACATGGTTCAGGCCGCGCTCCGTCATCAGGCCTCGGTTGGAGTGCGGGGTCCCGGTCCGCGGTTCGTCGTACCAGCCATCGGGCACGGCAGTCATCATCCCCTGGTTGTGAAAGCCGACCGCCTGCTTGATCAGGGTGAAACCCTCCTTAGATTCCTTCATCTTGGCCATGTTTTCGGCGTAGTCAGCAGGCGAGTGTCCGGTCATGGGGAAACGGACGCCTCCGTTGTAGGCGCGGACCCGGTCCCGGATTTTTCCTCCCAGCAGTTTGTAGACCGGCACGCCGGCCGCCTGCCCGGCGATGTCCCAGAGCGCCGTCTCGATCGCGCTCACCGCCGATCCCCAGGGCTTGAACGCTCCCAAGCGGCGGATCTTCAGCAGGACACGTTCCACATCCGTAGGATCTTCGCCCAGGATATAGTCCCTATAGAAGAGCACCATCGGTTTGAGATACGGCTTGGTCGACTCGGCCTCGCCGTAGCCGGAAATGCCCTGATCGGTAACGATCCGAACGACAGGGTTCCGGCCGATGATTGCGCACCTGAGATCCGTAATCTTGGTCGATCCGCGCGCCGGCCGTTTCTCAGCGATCGATGAACTCCCCTTTTGTTGAGCCGCGAGCGATGTTGCCGCCAACCCCGAGAACGCTCCCAGAAAAGTCCTTCGCGTCCAATCAAGCATCGTTCACCCCTGTGTCTAAACAGGACAATGGCGATTGCCCTCGATCCTTGCGCTTGCACCTGTGAATGCAGAATAGCACTGGTTGCAGCGCAGCGCATCTCGAATCAACCCGTCCCTCCATTCACTGGCATTTCTATGGCAACTGTCCACCGCCCAGGATCAGCAGCCAGCCTTTGCCTTTCGGAACCGGGATCGGCGCATCCGGAGTGAACAGGGCAGCATCCTGAAACCCTTTCACTTGCGGAGCGATCAACGCAGCCCTCGACGGATCGATACCGAGGGCGCGCCAGTCTATTGTCAGCCGTATATCAACATCCTCCGGAGCCCAGCTGGCGATCGAAATGAGGGTGCGGCCCGGCTTTACATAAGCCGTGGCCAGGACGTCCTTACGGTCCGTCCTCACAGGGCACCGCGGCGACCAGTAGCCGATCATGTCGCTTTGCTGAATCCCGAAATCATCCCAGACTTTCCAGATAGGTGCCGGATCGTTGCCGTCGTAAGGCATGCGGCTGGTCATACCGTAGAGCATACCGCGCCACCGGTTGCCTCCATCCTGGAGCATCTCTCCCATCAGGCCGTAGGGGATGCCCGACATCTCGACAAACCAGAAATCCGGCGGCGAATCAGGGTCGAAATACTCCCCGAACCAGAGCCGGTTGATATATGGGAAATGTTCCAGGTAGAGGTTGGCGCTGTTGGCGAATCCATCGCGCGAGTTGTACTGGTTTGCCGAATGCAGATCGATGAGCGCGGCCGGGCGACCCCGGTCCAGGACCTTGCGCACCCGCTTCATCGTAGTGCGGTCAAAGGCCAGGTCGTCGATATACAGGCCGTCGATCTGCATCTTGTCGACCAACCACTTGAGCCCTTCCAGGTAGTAGTTGTGCCAGCGGGACATGCCGCTGTTGATGATCGCCGCGTCTTTCAGATGGGGAACGAACCACGCAGCGATGTAGCCGGAGCCGAGATGCTCCTGCAGCCAGGAGAAGCCACCACCCGGCCCGTCCGAGAAAATCTCGCTTCCCAGGCTGCGCAGCGCAAACAGCTCCGGCGCGTGGTTCGACAGCTCGCGGATGGTGTAATAGATCTTCACCCTCAGCCCCTTCTGATGCGCCTCGTCGATGTAGGCCTTCATCTCCTTCCGGTGCAAGAAGGGATAGTTGATGTACGGATTTACATCGTTGGCATGGTGAATATTGATGGTGTTGGCGCCGGCCTGGATGGCCTCGTCCACGGGTTTGTAGCTGTGAAAATACCGGGTGTTCCAATGGGAGCTCGTGTCCAGCGGCTTGAACGGTGTCAACAGAAGGTTGAAGTCAAAATGCAGATCTTCTCCCGGCCGCAACGTCCGGCTGCCGCTGAAACAATGAATGAGCACGGCAGCACCGCCCGTCTCTCGAATCGTGATACCGCCCTTGCCGCTATTGAACCAGGAAGGAGGCATGTTCAGCGGCTTGGATTGATAGAAGTTGGTATTTAAAGGACGCGAGTAGTTTTCCGCTCTCAGGCTGAACTGCAGCCCCGCACCGGAGTCGCCAAGCCAGGCGCCGTCCTGGTTCTTCTTGACGTCCCACGTCCAATCGTACGAGGGTGGCCGGCGACCGCCCTTCAATCCGAGTCCCATCATGTAGCGCACGGCGTCTTTGAGCAGCGGCATTTCGAGCCTGATATCCCGCACCTCGAAGGGCCGGAGAGTCCCCAGCGTGATCCTGAATTGAACGAACCCGTCAAATTCAATCGCACCGGCCAGTTCCAATTTGAGCGGGCCCGCAGTGCTGTCGGCCTTCCAGGCCGCGATCCCGTCTTCCTGCTTCGTGAACGCGATCGCGCCCGGACTCCACGTCAGAGACCGGCCGTCTGAGTCTTCCACAACCAGTTGCATAGGAGCCGCGAGCAGCGGCGTCGCGGCTTCCTGGATCTGCGTGACTTCGGGAGTGTACTGACTTTCGACCTGCCCAGGCAGGCCCGAAGGCGCGAGGGTAAGCCGGCGTCCCAGGATCCCGATCCGGTTCCCGTTTACACGGACGGGAGTGAAGGGACGAACGATATCGTCATCGACAGCCAGCATGGAATCGAGCCAGCGCAGCCGCGAGTGCCGCCAGGGCTCGTCGTCTCCAAAGTCCGGGATCGCGTCTGCCCTGACAGCCAGGGCCACGGCCACCGATTGCGGCGACAGGTCAGAAGGATGGATTGTCACTTTGCCTCGGTATCTTCCGGGAGGCAGATCTTCCGGGATCTGTACACCGACCCAGAGCGCCTGGACCTTTCCTTTCTCAATCGCGATGGGCTTGCTGAAGCGGGTGCTGTCCCAATTGATCCCTCCCGCATTGATGCAACGCACCGCTGAAGCCGGTATCGATCGCTCGTCTCCACGAAATTCGCTGAAGCGGACGCCGACGTCCTTGATGTCGGCTGAGGCTGCGTACAAGCCGATTTGAAACGCATAATACTCGCCGCGCCCGGCTTCGCCGGAGAACTCGTTCACCGGCCCTTGCACCGCCCATTTCTGCAGCAGATCCCCGGTCATGCGGATGGGGAACCGCCTGTCCTCCGGAAAGAGAAGGTATTCCTGGCTCGAGTTCAACTTGTGCAACGTGGCGATCTCTTCCGGAGTCGCGATGATCTCCATGGGATAGAAGCTGCTGAACTCGTCAATGGACTGTATCTCGACCAATTCGGCCTGGGGGAGGCGCCGGTCGGAGCGAAGCAGCGCGGACCGCGCGTTATTCTCCCAGACTGGATCGGCTGTCTCCTCCGGGGGAGGATAAGTCACCACCGGGTAGTTCCGTCCTTTCGAAACAAAGGGCAGAAAGTACACATAGTAGGTTCCCTGAGAGGGCACCTGAAAAACCAGATCACCGTAATACCGGTTGACCTCGATACGGAGAACGTTCGGGATCCTCAGGCCGGATTCGTCGGTGACGATGATGGCCTTCTTCTCGGGCTCGGTGTCCCTGCGGCGCCACGGTATGTGTGCACACACCGCATCGGTCGTGATGGCCACTCTCAGAACAGCACGGTGATTTCCGAGTGTCGCGGCGTCCCATGAACCAGTCCCGTGTCGCACCTGCTGCGGGAAAACCGACGCGGCGAGTATCAGTACGAAACTTGAAAAACAAAAGGTGGCCCGGAGCATTCGTCGGTTCATAAGCTCATCCCGGTGGTTATTGTGGCGAAACAATCTCGCAGCTTTCTGAAGAAAGCACCGCAGCCCCTTCCGATTCCCGCGAGGTCTCTAGCCTATGACAGAACAGGATTCCCGCAAGTGCTAATGTGAGAAGACCGCGCGCCCCGTCAGGTACAGGGTGCGCTTCAGTGAGACGCGCCCACTGGCTTGACTTCGACTTGCTGCAGATGCATGATGCGGCCACGGAGTGAGGGTGACGATGAAGCTTCACACGCCGGCGTCACCGCGGATGCCAGCAACGGCGTTCAGGTTCGCTCTTCGTGTACGCTTGTGTCTATCCCCAAATCGAGGGTGTGCCGTGAAACGATCCATGATGCTGTTTTTCTGCGTGGCCGTACTTCTCTCCCTGCCTGCGCTCACAACCGCCCAGCAGGCTCTGAATAACGAAGCGATAGTGAAGCTGGTCAAGGCCGGTCTTTCGGAGGACCTGATTGTCGGGATGGTGAACAACCAACCGGGCAATTACTCATTGGGTGCGGACGACGTGATCGCTCTCAAGCAGGCGGGGGTTTCCGATAAGATCATCGCCGCTATCGTGGCCAAGGGTGCCACCCCCACGGCCCCTTCGCCAGGTGTCCCACCATCGCCCACGGCGGCCCAGGCTCCACAGCCTACGGTCATCGAGGTTGGCGTGTATTACAGGAAGGCCAGCCAATGGATCGAGGTTCTGCCCGAGGTCGTCAACTGGAAGACCGGTGGCGCCGTCAAGAATCTCGCGAGCCTCGGAGTGGTGAAGAAGGACGTCAACGGGAATATCCCGGGTCCCCACAGCCGAACTTCGGTGGGCAGGCCGGTCGAGTTCGCGATCTATATGCCGGAAGGGGTTGCTATCACCGAATATCAGCTGATCCGGCTGAGAGCTAAGGACGACTACCGCGAATTTCGCACGATGACCGGCGGTGTATTCAACCAGAAGGGCGGCGCGATGCGGGACATGGTCGAGTTCGAAGGCAAGAAGATCGGCAACCGCCTCTACTCGGTAAGCTTGCCGGAGAGCCTTGAGCCGGGAGAATATGGGTTCATTTGCCTGGGCTCAGCTGGCGGTGCAGGAGGAATGACCTCCCTGTCCATGGGCAAAATGTACAGCTTCACTCTGACCAGATAGGCCACGACAGAATTCTCACCGACAAAGGTCAGAGTTCCTAACGGGGATACGGAGTCGCGTAACCCTTGACCGAGTGCCATAGTATGCGGTTAAGGGTGTCCTCGTCCGCGCGGTCGACGTCCTCGAGGTCCAGCTCCATCGACTTCTGTGCCCAGTAGCAGTCTGCGCTCCCTCAACCGCCTTGAGCGGTGGATTCATCTCGTCCAGCGGGATATTGTTCGGCAGCGCGGTGAATGGTCGCAGATCGGCCTTCTCCTGAAAGCAGTCGGCCATGGGTTCGGCGATCAGGTCGAGCTGGTTCATGTGCGGAAGCCCCAGGATCAGCTCCATCGTGCGAACCATACTGACCTGATTGTAATTGGAGTGAATGACCTCGCCGCGCCTGGTGTACGGGCTGATCACCAGTCCCACGGTGCGGTGTCCATCAACGTGGTCCAGACCGGCCTGAGGATCGTCTTCAGTCACGAAGATCGCTGTCTCCGGCCAGAAGCGCGATTTGCTGACCGCTTCCACGATCCTGCCCAGCGCCAGGTCGTTGTCCGCAACCATCGCGCGCGGCGTGGGGAAGCCGGGGCGGGTGCCGCTGGTGTGATTGTTGGGCAGGAGCATGATCATGAAATTCGGCAGGCTTCCCCTCGCTTCGAATTCCTCGAGCTCCTTGATGAACTCCCGCGCGCGATAGACGTCCGGCACCGTGCTTGGGAAGCCGATGAAAGTCGGGGCAAGGTAGGGGCGCAGGCTTTCCACTTCGGTCGTGGCGCGCACCTTGATCTTACGTGTCCCCCGCACGTAGTCCTGCCAGACATCACTCCAGGTCGCTCTTCGAGGCTCGATCCGAGCCTGGACAAACTCGCCGTAGTCGCGAAACGACAGCCCCTTCTGCAATACCTTGTCCCAGATGAATCCGGACGAGGCAAACGCCATCGGATCATCACCAGCGTACGGATAGCTCCGGCTGAAACCGCCGAAGCTCTTCTCGAGGTAGTCCGTGACGTAGGCTTCCGTGCTCCACTGGTGACCGTCCGCGCTGAGCACGCCGCTGCAATAGAAGTTGTCCAGCAGGACGAATTGCTCGGCCAGGGCGTGCTGGTTGGGAGTGACGTTGCGCCCGAAATGAACGAGGGAGGGCTCTCCATCGCCCTGCGGGAGGTCGCCGAAAACCTGATCGTACGTCCGATTCTCCTTGATGATGTAAAGCACGTGTTTGAATACCGACGGTTCCCCGCTCCGCTCCGGTACCGGCCGGGGAGCGACCTCGCGGGCACTGGCCGCGAGGCGCTCGATGAGCCGGGGCGTGCTGTTGTTCATTTCCACGCGCTCCGAGTATCGTTTCAGTTCAATCGCGCCGGGCATGGGAATGAAGGATAGCGATCCCATGTGATCATGTGAGTTGTAACTCCTGTGGTCGGTGGGCGGATTCCTGCTGCCTATTCCCTTGGTGTTGGCGACGATGAGTACGCCCCGTTTCTCATCCGGCAGGACACAGCTCGGGTACCAGCCCGTCGGCACGGAACCCCTGACGCGACTGCTCCGCCCCGCTGTGTTCAACCCGCGTGAGGAATGCCCGAGCGATACAACACAAATGGCGTTCTCGGTGCCGTTGGCGACCCACAGCGTGGAGTCGTCCGAGCTCACGGCCAGCGCATTTGGCGCACTTCCGAAAGGAAGAGGTCCTTCTGCCTTCACAGAAATCGTTTCGACGACCCTGTCAGTGGCCGTGTCGATGACCGAGACCGTGTCGCTGTTGGCGTTGGCGACGAACAGGCGCGAGCGATCCGAGTTGAAAGCCATGCCGCTCGGGTGCAGGCCGACCTCGATCTGGGCTGTCTCCCTGCGGGCAAGTGCGTCCACGATCGAGACGGTGCCCGAGCTCGCCACCCCCGTCTCGCGATTCACCAGCACGCTGCTTCCGGAGCTGTTTGCCGTCGACTCTCCAGGAACCGGGTTCCTGCCTGCCCAGTTGGACACGTATGCCTTGTGATCTTTCCCGAGCAGGACGGTATAGGGGGCCATTCCCACTGGTATCAGGGTCAAGTCGCCTGAACTCAGGTCAACGATTCCGACCGCGTTGTTCCGGCTCAGTGTCACCCAGATTTCCTGCCGCTCGGGGTTCAGGGCCATTCCGCCCGGAGAGGAAGGATTTCGCGCCGGATCGTTCGACCGCAATCCGGATCGCCCGGACTCAGATGTTCCGGGTCCGGGCAGCAGGATCGGGGCCTGCCATTGCCATGCCCCGCCCTGCGCAGAAGCCGCTATAAGGATTCGCCCCTCACTGTCGGTTGCATACAGCCTCTGCCCGTCGGGCGAGAACAGGATGCCCGTAAAACCCTGTCCTCCCTTCTCGATCGGCAACGTCTGGAGGACGGCGCGATCCCGCATGCGGATGAGGACTATGTCATCCATGTTCTTGACCGCCAGCAGGTTTCCGTCCGGGCTCAAGGCAAGGTCGGTCGGGCGGCCCGGGAGCAGGAGCTGAAATCCCGCCGGGCTGAGCAATTGGTTCGTGGGCACCAGTATGGTCCCATCGGGTTGCGGCCCCACCTTCATCGGAACCCGCTCGTCCGGTGCGAACGGCGACCAGGCTGAAGTGACCACCGCGGAAGCGCAAAGAATGCAAAGACAAATCATCGTCATTTTAGGATTCATAGAGTTATCTCTGCGAACTTTGTGTCTCTGCAGTAAGCTTGGGGCCGCCGATCAGCGCTCGATGCGATAGTCGGTTCTGAACAGGAATCCCTCGCCTGGCGCCAGCGTCCTCTGCGGTGACCACAGAACGAGACTCAGCCGATTCTCGCCCCGCACGGACCAGTTCATGGCGCAGCGTGCCACGTCGTCCTTTTCGAAATGATTCACAAACCTCAGCGGACGCTGACGATGGAACGCCCGCCACTCCCCGGCGGGACGATCCTCCGCAAGGTAGGTTTCGGAACCGGAGGTTTCCACGCCTGCGGAAAACAAGGTCCTGTCAACCATTTCCCCGTCCTGGCGCGTGAAGGACAAGGACAGGCCCGGATCCTCGGGCAAGCCCGCGCTGTATTCGGCTCGCGCCTGCAAGGCGACCGGCAGCGCCTTCCCGGCGCCATTTTCGACTCGCGTCTCAGTCTGCAGCACCGGCTCATCCGCCTTGAGCCGGATCGTCCGTCGAAGGATGAGCCCGTTGGGGCACGTCCCTGCCAGTGTGATCTCATTGGAGGTTGAGACCAGTATTTTCCAGGCGACCTCGCAGGCACGCGCATGGTAGTCGGGGAAAACGAACAACCCGAGGCCGCCCAGGTCCGGGTACCCCCTCTCGCCGGGATCGGCTTCGCGCAACAGGTTCTCACCGGTCCGTTTGTCGGTGAAGTACAGGACGCGCGCGTTGAGTTCCGGGGCCAGAACGACCCGAAGGGCTGCGGTCTCCAGGGTCACGACGGAGTAAGGCTTGATCCGCTTGTCGAATTCCTCTTCGTCGTCCTTCAACTCGCGCCCTTCGTGAAGGCTCTGGATGCCGAAGCTTCGGGCGTCTTTCATGAACGTCTCGAACCTTGCTTTAAGCGCGGGGAGATCGGAGGGGGCGTACCGGCTCTTGTCGACATGGAATTGCTTTGCCTGTGAAAGCTCCACGTACTCGAGCGGGAGCTCCGCTTTCCGCACATGCTGCATGGTGGCGTCGTCCGTAGCAATCCTGCCGGCTTCGCCCACCAGCGCGCGGGCCTTGCGGAGAAAGTCGCGGTCCAGGTAGGGAGCGCCAGGCTGCTGATAGATCCAGAGATGGTGGCCCGACCCGCCCGGTTTGAACCGGACCTGTCGGTGCAACAGGTCGAAATAGGCCCGCATCTTCTTCGCCGCACGGCCGTAATACCCCTCCATGAACTCGTCGATGGCCTGATCGACGTTCGTGTTCGTATCCCAGAGCAGGCGCGCCATGATGTAGGAGCGCAGCTCGGCGTTTTCAGCGCCGCCGCCTGGAGGGTACGCGCCTTCGAGGAAGAGTCCGACAACGCCGTAGCGTCGGTACATCGGGATGTCAGCGGCAAGTTCGTCAAAATCCGGAAACGGCAGAAGATAATGGGAAAAGTTCGTATTGTAGTGCCAGATGTAGAGCTGGTTCGTCACCTGCGACCAGGCCTCGAGGTTGCGCATGAAATATGCGTTGCGGTCACACTGTTCGTATGGATGGGCGTCGCACGCACCGATCGGGCAGAGCCGAATCCGGACATTGCGGCGCGGCCTCACCCGGGACGGTGGGGCCTCGGTGTACCAATAGGCGAGCGTGTCGATCAGTTTGTCCGGGTGTTTCTTCTCTATTTCCTCTGCCAGCGCATTGACGTAACGCAGGAGCGGCCCGGAGTGCGCGCCGCCTTCTTCTTCCTCCACACGGCGGCATCTGTCGCACTCGCACCAGCCGGTCCAGTCGTTCTGTGACACCGAGTAGATGGTTGCCTCCGGATGCGATTCTATCCACCTGAGCACGGCCGACACGCCGACACGCAGAACATCCGGGTTCGTGAGACAGAGCTGGCCCCCTTCAGTACGCCGCTGTCCGTCGATCAGCGAGAAGTACTCGGGATGCTCACGGAAGTACTGCGGCGGCGGGATCATTTCATAGAAGGAGTGGACGAACGGGTAGTACTGCACCCTTCCGCCGGTCGTCTCGTCCAGGCGGGTAAACGCGCCATTGGTCTTGTTCCTGGCGGCCCAGTCCTTGTCCCAAGCCTCCGTAAAATACGGCTCCCGGTACTCGAACGCCGGCTTCTGGGTCTCGTTAAGGGACGCGACCGTCACACGGCTCATCTTCGGGATGCGGCTCGCGTCCGGGGCGAACCAGCGACAGCCGAGTTTCTCGAGAAATGTGTAGACGCCGTACATCGTACCCCGCAGTCGTCCGCCGGCGATCACCAGGTGCCGGCCCGCGATCTTCAGAGCGAAGCCCTCGGGGCCCAGGTCCTCGAATGGGAGGGCCACGCCGAGACGGTCGAGAGCGTCGCTCTTCCCAACCAGGACAGCGTCACCGGAAACCGGCGTCGCGTCAGTCACGATCGGGAGCCGTGCACCCGAAATCTCCTCGAGGAAGCGCTGCAACTCGTCGGCGGCGTGGCGTTCCGACCGGGAGGCTTCGCGGGATATGCAGATGGAGTAAGTCGATCTGCCTCCATCGGCGAGAACAATCGGTTGTTCCCGTGCGGCCAGAGGCAGGGTAACAAGGACAATAAGTAACCAGACCTTTTTCATGCCCCCGATTCTAACCCCAAAAACTGGAATTTCAGGGTCAGACCCCGAAAATGCTACTTTTCGGCGGGCTGGCGTTTCAGGAAGAAAGCCCAGGATCGTTTCGACTTCACTTCCGGCTTCGGACTGGTACCTCCTGAGAGCGCCAGTGTAAATCGCTTGATCTCCCGGGAGATCTTCGATCTCGAGTTGGACCGCACCAGCGGGGTTCCCAGGTTTATCGAGTTGACCACGGTCTGGTAGTCGCTCGGCAGGCAACCGAAGACCGCTTCACCGAACAGCTTTTCGACCTCACGCAAATTGACGTCGGCCTGTTTGCTCCAGCGGTTGACGACGATCCGAACTTTTCTTCGCGGGCAGCCGACACGCTCCAAGATCTGAAGAGCGCGCTGCGCACTGCGGATCGCAGGGATGTCCAGCGTCAGTACCAGGAGGATTTCGTCAGACTGGTCGAGAGCTGTGAGTGTGATGGGGTCGAATGTGTGCCGCGGATCAAGTACGGTGTAGTCGTAACACTCACGCAGCCGATCGAGGACCTCGAGTATGTGTGCCTGCTCTATCTTGTCGACGGGATCGAGTTCCTTGGGCGCGGCAACCAGGTCAAGATTCGCTGAATAAGGAGTGACAAAAGCCGAAATCAGATTGATATCGAGGCGTCCATGGCGCGCGACCATGTCCGCAATCGTGTGCTTGGCCTTCACACCGAGAAACAGCGGCAGATCCCCAACCTCGAGGTTGAGGTCGACCAGCACCGTCCGCACATTCGCCGCGGCGGCGAGATTGGTCGCGATAAACGAGGTGCCGCAACCGCCCTTGCTCGAGAAGACCGCGATCATGCGGCCCTTCTTCTTCGTCGCTTCCACCTGTCCGGCGCACAGCTCACTGATCCGATCCAGAACCGTCGCGAATTCGTCGGCATGAATTGGAAGGCGAAGAAACTCGCGGGCACCGGCACGCAGGCTCTGGAGGATCAGGTCGGCCGAGGTCTCGTGCGCGGACGAAATGATCGCCGTCTCCGGAAATTCAGCGTTCAAGCGCTGAATCAGTTTGATCGCCTGGTCCGCATCCGCGCCGAGGTTGATGATCGCAGCAGAGGGTTTGAAGCGAGACACCTGATCGTAGAGCTGCTCCGTGTCATTTCCGCCCGAAAGCAGCTTGGCGCGGCCATCCGTCGACAGTGCCTCGCGGATCTCGTTGAAATTATCGAGGTCTGTGCTCAGAACCACGAATGTGAGTGATTGTGTCGTCATCCAAATTCCTCACGTGAGGGAGTCCTGACATAACAGCACATAGACGAGAGTCGTCCACGCGATTATGAATCGCTGTACTTATCGGCGCTTGTGTCAAGGATCACTACAAAGAATTCGAGGAGGACAGTCCACTCCCGGATCCCCCTGCGGAAGAGCACTTGTGATACGGCGCACCGCGCTCCGGTCTGCACCACGTCCATGGACCGGCTTGCAGGCGATGCTGGTGCTGTCTCCCCGTTCGTCCTAAAATGTGGGACCTGACTCGCAGCCGCCCGAGGGCTTGAGCCGGTTCCCAGGAGAGTAAATGAGCGCAATAGCAAGACGAGAGTTGCTGATTCGTGCCGGTTGGCTCGGCGCCGGCCTCGATATTGGTTTGCCTTTACCGGACTCGCGCGCCGGATCCCGGAGCATCCTGCAGTCGTCCGAGACGCCAAAGCTGAAGGTTATTTTCGCCGGAGGGCATCCCGGGGACCAGGAATACGGATGCGGCGGCACGATCGCACGCTACACCTCGAAGGGTCACGAGGTGGTTCTCCTCTACCTCAACAACGGTGAGTGGCCTTCATCGATGGGAGGCGCGCCCGCCGCAACCCGAATGGCGGAGGCAAAAAGAGCGTGCGAGATACTGGGAGCGCGACCTGCCTATGCGGGACAGATCAACGGCAAGGCCGTGGTCGATCAATCTCATTACGATGAGTATCTGAAAATCATTCAAGTCGAGCGCCCCGACGTGGTCTTTTCCCACTGGCCCATCGATAACCACGCCGATCACCGCGCCTGTTGGGCGCTGACATACAACGCCTGGGTCGGGATGGGGAAGAGATTCGCACTCCTCTATTATGAAGTCTCAAACGGAGAAGATACGCTTCAGTTCTCCCCCACCCATTACGTGGACATCAGCCAGGTCGAACCCCGCAAACGCGACGCGTGCTATGCCCATGCAAGTCAGGCCCCCGACAGGTATTACGGCCTGCAGGATGCCGTCGCCGGGTTCCGGGGTATCGAAAGCGGGTATAAGCGTGCCGAAGCCTACGTCTTGCAGATGCAAAGCCCGCAACTGGCGCTTCCGTAGGCCCGGTAATCCGAGTTTGTCGGGTGACTCTCACAGTTGCCGTTGTCGGTCCGCTACTTCCATCGCCGACCAAGGCAGTCGTGTACGGCACAGCTTCTGCAGTCTCGTTATGCCTGGGGAAAGGGCTGCAAAAACACGGGGTGTCGGCGCTGACACATCCTCGCCCGGCTCCGCGACAGAGGACTGCTATTCAAGCTACTCACAGGGTGTTTGGGCACCGTCGGGATTGTCGCCTCTGCGCTGCTGTTGTTCACCGCCCTGGCCAACGGACCGGAAGCCGTCGTTGTGGCTCTCTCCGGCACTCACTTCCCTGCCACATCAGAGCGATGCCCGCTTGCCGGGCAACTCCCCCTCAATCCCCTGCATGGTTCGATTCGTTGTCGATATTCTGGTCCATCTGAAGGGCGGGCTCAGCGCTTCTGGGATGGCCCACGATCTTGGCAGGCACCCCGGCCACTGTAGCATGCGGAGGAACCTCATTCAGCACGACGCTTCCGGCAGCGACTTTCGATCCGTCACCAATGCGCACGTTGCCGAGGATCTTCGCGCCGGCACCTATCAAGACCCCGTGGCCGACCTTTGGGTGACGGTCGCCGCTCTCCTTGCCGGTTCCGCCAAGAGTCACCTCGTGCAGCATGGAGACGTCGTTGCCGACGACCGCGGTCTCGCCGATCACGACACCGGTGGCATGGTCGATCAGGATGCCCTTGCCCATTCGCGCAGCCGGATGGATGTCCACGCCGAACACCTCGGATATCCGGTTCTGAAGGTAGCACGCGAGAGGCACTCGCCCTTCGCCCCAGAGCCAGTGCGCCACCCTGTGGGATTGGAGGGCATGGAAGCCTTTGTAGTAGAGGAACGGTTGCGCCACCCCGCGCGCGGCGGGATCGCGCTCTACGACTGCCTGGAGGTCCCGCCGGATCGCCTCTCTGATATCGGCGGACGCGCTGAGCGCTTCATCGATGACTTCGCGCAGGGCCATGGCCGAGAAATAGGAAGATTCCAGCTTCCCGGCCAGCAGGTAAGAGAGTGAATCCTCCAGGCAGGAGTGCTTGAGGACAGTCGAATGCAGGTAGCTGGCCAGCATCGGCTCTTTCTTCGCCATAGCCACTACTTCCTCATGGAGCGCACTCCACAAGGCATCGACCTCACCCGTCTTCTCAGTCACGCGTTTGACTGCCATCGTTGGGTCTCCCCCGGGACCTGACGTCCAAAGCCAGGATCAACGCAGAGTATTCGCGCCGCCTGACGGTCTACCATTTCTTATATCGCGCAGGCGCGGGGATTGGAACAGCGAAAACCTTGATTGCCCTCGTCAGTTCCCTGTCCCCATCCACCGGCAAACCCATTCACGCGGCGGGATCGATACGGTTTCACCGTTCAGCCTCGTCTGAACCGGCTGGTCGTTGAAATTCTCTATCACCCAGCTCCCGTCATCAAACAGGTATAGAGCCGTGCGGATGGGAGCCTGGTACTCCGTCTCAAACGGCCGCAGCAGCCTGGCGCGCAACAAATCAATCTCAGAACCGGTTAGCTTCATCAGGGAGGGGGGCGCACCGCTTACCTTGACCTGCAGGACGTTCGGGCGGTCGAAATCCACTTTCCCGGCCAACCGTTTCGCCAACCCGTCGGTGATCAGAACCGGTTTGCCCGACTGGATGAAACTGGATAGCTTCCCCGCCAGTCCGGGATCCTTCAGGGCATGCACTGACAGGAATGCAGCCGGAGCCTCTGCGGGAAAATCGTGGCAGGGCGCAAGGGGCAAACCCATCATCCCGACAAAGTCAAAGACTCTGGCCTCCTCGCCGGGCTCACTGTTCGGGGGCTTGTAGGCCGCGATGCCAATCAGTTTCCGCGATCTCACTTCGGCAGCAGTCTTCAGCAACTCGGGGATGTGGCTGCGCAGAACCTCTACGTTCCTGGGGCCGGTCTCTCCCTGCAGGCCTCCATAGCAGAAAAGCACCGAAGAACCGGCCCTGACCTGTAAAATGGAGTGCTTGTTCTGCATCTTCCGCTGCATCTTCAACAATTGTCGTCGTCAGTCCCCCGGCGGCCGGTACAACCCGGGGGCCTGCCAAAACCAGGAGTCCTGCCGGGAGCGGTTTCATGACGTCGACCTCCGTGCAAGCGGTCGTGCCGGCATCGGGCAGATCTTAGTCCCTCACACAGGGAGCGGTCAAACACCGAGGCCGGCACAGAATAGGAAACTTCCGGCGGCTCTTTTGCGTAAGGAACCAGGAAGGAGTGCGGGATGCAAAACGCGCTCGGCAATATGCGTTACGCCTTGAGGCAGTTCCGGATGTCACCGGTTTTTGCGGCCACGGTGATACTTACCCTGGCCCTGGGAATCGGTGGTACGACTGCAATCTTCACGTTGATCCACGCTGTGATGCTTCGCTCTTTGCCCGTCGCGGATCCCGGGGGCCTCTACCGGATCGGCGATGGAAGCGATTGCTGCGTCGAAGGGGGTCCTCAGGACCGCTGGGGAATGTACTCATTCCCTCTTTACGAACGGCTGAAAACGGAAATGCCGGAGTTTGAGGAAGTGACCGCCTTCCAGGCAGGTCGTTGGGGAGCGAGCGCGCGGCGTGAAGGCGTCGAAAAGGTAGCCAGGCCATTGAGCGCCGAATTCGTCAGCGGAAGCTATTTCTCGACGCTTGGGGTGCCGGCCTTCGGAGGCAGGGTGTTCACTCCGGAGGACGACAAACCGGGTGCACCGCCGGTCGCCGTGCTCAGCCATCGCGTGTGGCAGACGGCTTATGCAGGGGATCCCTCGGTCGTAGGTTCGACCTTCATCCTGGAGGACCACCCCTTCACGGTGATCGGCGTCGCGCCTCCCGGATTCTTCGGTGAAACGTTGCAGAGTGACCCCCCGGATATCTGGATCCCGGTCCAGCAGGAGCCCCTCTTCAATGGCGAAGGCAGTCTTCTCCGCCAGCCGATTTCCGCGTGGCTGCGCGTAATCGGCCGGCTGCGGCCGGGAGCATCGGTTGACGGGATGTCACCACGGCTTACCGGAGTACTAAGACAATGGCTGCGGAACGATTCGGGGTATCCCCCCAGCTGGATGCCGGATGTGATCCGGATGCTTCCCACGCAGGTGATAAACGTCGTTCCAGCGGGCGCGGGCGTGGCAATCATGAAAGAAGACTACGGCCGGAGCTTGCAGATCCTGCTCTCGGTATGCGGCCTGGTATTGCTGATCGCGTGCGCCAACGTGGCGAACCTGCAACTGGCTCGAGCAGTCGGGCGGCGCGGGCAAACGGCGGTGCGACTTGCCGTGGGAGCCTCACAACGCCAGATCGTTATCGAAGCTCTTACGGAGAGCATCCTGCTGGCCATTGCAGGCGGCATCGCCGGATTTTTGGTCGCCATGGCAGCCGCGAAGCTCCTGCTCGAGCTGGCCTTCCACAGCTCACATTTCCTTCCCATCAGCACCGCGCCGTCACCCGCAGTGCTGGCATTTGCCTTCGGCTTATCACTGTTGACGGGAATCATCTTCGGAGCAGCCCCCGCGTGGTTCGTCACACGCACGGACCCGGCGGAGGCGTTGCGCGGATCGGGCCGGGGCGCGACCGACCGCTCTACTTTCGCCCGCAACGCGCTTCTGATCGTCCAGGCCACCTTATCTGTTGTCCTGGTCGCCGGTGCAACCATGCTGGCGCGCAGCCTGGACAAACTCCAGCGCCAGGATTTCGGGTATAAGATCCAGGGACGCGTGGTGCTGGACCTGCACAATCCGCCGGCAAGCTACTCGCCAGCCAAATTGGCCGCACTCTACCGTCAGTTGGAGGAACAACTCAATCGCCTGCCCGGGGTGCAGGGATCCGGGCTGGCTCTCTACAATCCGCTCACCAACAACTGGAGTGAACTCATTATCATCGCCGGTCACCCCGCTCCCAAGATGAACGAGGAGGCGGGGGCGTCGTGGGACCGGGTCAGCGCGAACTACCTTCAATACTTCGGCATCCCCATCCTGCGCGGGCGATACTTCGGCCGGGCGGACAACGAAACCGCGGCACCCGTGGCGATCGTCAACGAAGGCTTCGTGAGGCGGTTCTTCAAAGCCGGCGAGGAGCCCCTCGATCAACACTTTGGGCTGGATCTGCCTGAGTATGCCGGTACATTCCGAATCATCGGGATCGTGCGCGATGCGAAGTTCGCTGGCTACGGGTTCAACCGGCCTGCGCGCCCGATGTTCTACGTGCCTCTGGCACAGACTGTCGATTACCCGCACGAACTGATGAAGAAGATCGAGCTGCGCTCGCACTTCATCGGCGGCATCATGCTGGTGACCGACCTGCCCACCGGCGTGCTGGAGCCGATACTGAGGAAAACGCTCGCAGACATCGATCCCAACCTGACGATCACCAGCATCAGGACGATGCGACAGCAGGTCGAGCTTTCCTTCGACCAGGAGCGCGCTGTGGCCAGCCTCGCCGGCCTTTTCGGGGCTGTGGCCCTGCTGCTGGCGGCTGTCGGGCTTTACGGCGTCACGGCCTATTCGGTCGCGCGACGAACCAACGAAATCGGAATCCGCATGGCACTCGGAGCAGACCGCCCAAAAATCATTCACCTCGTGCTGCGCGGGGCATTCAACCGCGTCGCGATCGGGTTGATCATGGGATTGCCGCTGGCGGTTGGCGCCGGACGATTGATCTCAGCCCAGCTTTACGGCGTTTCGTCCTGGGATCCGATTGCGTTGTCCGTGGCCGCAGGCGCGCTCGCGATCTGCTCTTTTTTCGCGGCCATAATTCCCGCAACGCGTGCCGCGTCAATTTCGCCGATGGGCGCATTGCGGATCGAATAGCACCATGCCTATGAGGTGCGGCCTTGGCGTGCGCACCGCTGCGGGCCAACTGGAATTTCCCGTCGGGGTCACGGTCGGTATCGGTATCGGCCAGGAACGAACTCAATCCTGAGGTTCGTGGGGCAGGCATACTTTCGAGTGCCGATCCCGACGCCGATTGGTAACCGTCTCCTGTTCACCTTTCACTGCGCGATCCCGAGATAGCCTTTGAAATCCGGCGAATCCGCGCCGACCTTGCGGTACGTGATCGGCACGGGATCGAGCCACTGCCTGACCGTATCCTTGATAGAGTACGCGAAGAAGTGATTCCCCCGCGGGTTGTAATGGCCGATGAAGTACACCTTCATGTAATCCTCGAAGCTCAGGCCGTACTTCTTGTAGTCCTCGAGGTGCACCTCGTTCATGTCAAAGTGATCGAACTTTTCTCCTATCAGGAAATCCTTCAATTCCTGGTCGTATCGAGTGCCGCTCTTGTGCATTTCGGACATCGCGCGGTAAGGATCGAAGAGGCAGACCAGCAGCTTCTTCCCGTTTTGGCGGGTAAATCCCCGAGCTTTATCCAGGATGAGCTTCGAAGCGGCGAGTGAATATCTGTCAAGGAGCTCAACCGCCTGCCGGACGAAGGCCGATTCCCGGCTCCAGTCCCAGGCATAGTTCAGATGCGCCGCCAGCCTGGTGATCAGCTTGCGATCCAGGTCTTTTGTATGGCCCAGCTTGAATGCGAAAAGCTGCAGGGCCAGGTCGTCTTTGAGGTGGTCCACCATGAACTGCGGGTCCGTCATCTTGTACAGCTCCGCTTTGGTAGACAGCAGCTGCGCCTTCTCGACTATCTGCCCCTTCTCGAGATCCATTTCCAGATGCGACCAGGGATTCCCGTGGAACATGCTGCCACCCTGGTGGTCCCAGAAGCGGTTGGTAATGGCATGGCGGCAGCGCAGCAGGCTCCGAATGTGATCGTCCCCCCAAAGGTAGAGCACTACGTACTCAGCCCCGTGATCCGTTCGCTCCTCCCGGAGCATCCTGCGGTACGCCTGGTAGACACCGAAGCCACCCATGCCGAAGTTCCTGACCGGCTCGCCCAGGTGGCCCGCCAGGTATTCCTGCCAGGTCTCACCATCGCTGACCTGGTGGCACTGGGTGAAACTGTCTCCGTACGTATTAATACGGCATCTCCTGCCGGTATACAGGAAGGAAGTCCGTGCACCATCGGCCTGGATGGTCGAGATGGTGGCGCTCCCATCCATCCCGTCCAGCGGCATGTAGTTCCCCAGGACATAGCCCAGCTCGGGGTCAAAACGCGCCCAGCTGGGGCCGCGCAGCCACCGGTCAATCACTTCTTTCGAGACGGCGCTCTCTCTCAGGAAACCCTCATAGGACACCTTGCCCGTCGCTACCTTCGTCTGCCTGCCAGTCACGAGCGGCGCCGATACAGCCGCCAGCTTCATGAATTCACGTCGCTTCATCTTTCCTCCTGTTTCGGGGTCCATCAGGAAAGTACGGCAGGAGTCTACACCCTGGCTGCGGCCCCGGAGCAGACAATTCCCCTGAAGTACTTGATGATCAGGCTGTGATCCGGCCTATGATGATCTGGTGCGTATACGGTCCTTGTTTGTCAGCAATCGTGCAATCAGGTGGATCATGCGAAGATACTCTGTTTGGCTCTTCCTTTTGTCAACGCTCTGTACGGAATCCTTCGGGCGCTCCTGGCAGTTGGAGGCCTCCACACTCAAGTTGGCTACGGCGTTTCTCGATCGGGACCTGACCACCGTTCCTTCCTCCGGAACGATCCAGGTCGATCGGGACCATCAGGCCGAATCCTACGAGGTGAGTTTCCAGGTCCCCCGGGGTGTTCCATCTTTCCTGGTGATTACCACGCGGGCATCTCGCCGCGGGCGCCTCACGATTCATCTCCAGCCGGTTCAACTCCCCGAAGGACTCCAATCGGCGATCCCAAAGGAGGACTGGGCCAATCCGCACAGACTTTTCGATTTTCGAACCGTGGTTGAACTCAGTGAAGGGACGGCGCAGGAACATGTGGTCAGTCTGAACCGGGACTTCTTCGAGTCAGTCACACGTGCAAAGCGGCCCTTCGACCTGGCGGGATTGCAGATTGGGCGCGTGGCCTTTCACCTCTCCGTCCCTGTGGAGGATGGACAACGGTTCGGGGCCCTCAAAGTGCAAGGCTATGGGCTGAGCGGGAAAGCCGGCGGCGATTACCTGGCACGGATGGCACGAAGCCTCTCGGCTCGATTGGAAGGACTCCCGGCGGATTCCCCGGTCCGCAAGTACTGGGCGTCAGCCGTTGAGCGGGCAAGAGCGCGTGTGGCAGGATTCAATATCCCGGGTGTGAACGACCGCTCCTGGTGGATTCAGCAGGACGAATTGAACGAGCTCTTGCTCAGGAGCAGGAGTTGGCTGATCGACCCCGGTTCCAGGTCGGACTACCTGGTGGGGACCGCTTCGAGCCTGACCAGAATCTCAGGGCGTCACGAAGGCTTCGGTTTCCCCGGGCCCCTGTCGCGAGAAGTGGCGCTCGAAGCGGCGAGGAACGAATTCGAGAGCTTTCAGGTCGTGCTGCTGGCCCCGGGACGAGCCCTCGCAGGATTCCGAATTGAAGCCTCAGATCTCGTCGCCGAGGGCGGGTCCCAGCGGATTGAATCGCAGAACCTGCGCTTCTTTGAGCAGATCGAGCAGTTCATTCAACCCAGCCCCGGCACCGCCCAGTCACAGGTAGGCTGGCTGCCGGATGCCTTGATTCCTGTCGAGAAGCCCTTTCCGCTTTCAGCCGGAGAGGTCAAGCCGATATGGGTGAGCCTGAAAGTACCGGCTGATGCCGCAGCGGGCCGATACCGCGGGGAGATCACGGTCCGGGCTGATGCCGGCAAACCGGCCGGTATCAAGGTCAGACTGGCCGTCTATGATTTTGCCCTCCCCCGGACCGGGAGATTTCGGACTCAGGGACATCTCGCCCTCGAGGGTCTGACAGAGTGGTACGGAGAGCGTGATAGCGCGCGCATTCGGCGGGAGTTCTACCGGATGCTGCTCGAACACCGCTTTTCGCCCACCAGCGAGTACAGCGCCCGACTTTCGCCGGAGAAGGAGGACATCGATTGGGCGCTCGAGGCCGGCGCCAACGTGATCCTGATCGGGGGTTTCTCGAGCGGCCCGCTCGATCCGGCAATTATCGGGCCCGCGTATCAGTGGCTGGACGAGAAGGGATATCTGGACCGGGCGATCATTTATATAGGCGACGAGACGGATGATTTCAAAGCCGTACGGGAGAAGTCGACCGCAATTCGCAGACGGTGGCCCGGACTCAGGGTCATGGTCGGGGGGAGCAAGCCTCGCGAGGAACTGATCGGTTATGTGGATGTGTGGGATCCCATTACTTTTGGTGGGGGGACCTACAACTTCGATCCAGAATCGGTCCGGCAGGCCGTGGAACGAGGCGAGGAAGTGTTCTGGTACACGTGCGTTGGCCCGCAGGCGCCGTTCGCCAACGTCTACAACGATCATCCGCTGACGGCGATCCGGGCGCTCTGGTGGCAGGCCTGGAAGTACGGAATCACCGGGTTCGAGTACTGGTGGTTTAACTGGTGGCGCCCCAACCTGGCGTTGAGTCGCGGGAAAGAGCCTTGGCCGCTGGGAAACCGTTCCGGTTGGGACAGCCGGAGTTACGACTGGGCGAACGGGGACGGGTTGTTGGTCTACCCCGGTCCCGGCGGGCAACCGCTGGCCAGCCTCCGCCTGAGCGTCCTCCGCGATGCCATCGAAGACTGGGAGGTGCTTTTTCTGCTGCAGCGAGCCGTTGAAAAGGCGACGGCGGACGCGGCCGACGACACTGCAGAACTGGTTCGTGACGCCCGGGAGCTGCTGCGCGTCCCGCCTGAGATAACCACCGACCTTACGCATTGGAGCATGGATCCGGAAGTGTATCTGACATGGCGCCAGAGAGCCTACAAACTGCTCACCGGACTACGCGCCAAGGTCGGCGGCCCGAGACTGGACGAGCATGTCCAGGATTGGGATCGCCGGCATAGCGCCTTTCTGGAAGAGAGCTTCCAGAAACGAAGAATTCGGAGACAGGCGCCATGACCTGGCAATCGCGCAAGATAAACTCGCCGGAACCGGACAGGTTCGGATTTGCTGCCCTCGTTCCAGAGATCCTGCGGAGGAGTCATGCGGTATTCACACAAGCTGATGGTTTTTGCATTTCTTCTCGCGCTGACATCCGGCGTTCACGTTGCCGCACGACAGGAGAATTGGAGCGATCCGCTTCAACCGATTACGCGGTGCCCTGCCTGGCTGAAACAGGGCATCGTGATGGTAGGCGGCTGAGAGCCGACCACCTTCATCTTGCGCCGCTGTGGCCAGGAAACCAACGCCTCCGAAACCTGGAAAGCTGAGCGTGCCGCCGAGAGCGTCGGGCGTCTGCCTGACGATTCGTGGCCACTGAAACCGACGAGACTGCCAGTCCCCGCTGGAGAACCGGATTCGTGGGGTTCGCTCCAAGCCCCGGACGTGATTCTTGCAGCCGTGCTTTCGTTCTGTGTGAGTGGCGATTCCATTCCCGGCAAGCGCGGCCAGACCGATCTGTTTCCAGGCGTCGTCGTCCGTAACCCGCAATCAAAGAAAAACTCTCGCCATCTGACCGTTTCACGACCCCTGTGACGCATTAGTAGGTGAAGGGGAATTCAGCCTGAACGGCTGGAAGGTGGAGACATGTCTCTGCTGCGGCCGCCCTGCGCATGCATCCGTGCGGGAGCGCGCGGTGAAGTGGGCAAGGCCGGTTGCTGGCGAGAGGTCCCTATGGCCAGACCATCTCCATTAGAAGGGGGGTGGCTTCCCAACATGAGGTTGAGCACAGCCATCCTGGTCGTATCCATCCTGGCACCAGGCAGTCTGCCGGCCCAGGACACGACCGGTGCAGCGATCCTTGAACAGGGCAGGCAGGCGTATCGGGATGCCCAGTGGGACCGGGCGCTCCCGATACTCGCGCAGGCGGCGACTGCAACGCCCGGAAATGTCGAGGCCTGGCTGTATCTGGCATCTTCCTTGGACATGCTGAATCAGCCGGTTCAGGCCAGCAAGGCGCTCAGGCAGGCAGTGGCGGCGAATACCGATCTGGTGATTATCCATACCGGCTTGGGTGTGTATTACGGTCGGCTGCACCTCGATGGAACCGAAATGCAGGCGAGGCTGGCAGCCCTGAGACTCGAACCTGATTTTGCCGCCGCCTATCATGCCATCGGCTTGGCCTATGCCAAGGTTGGACGATTCCCGGAGGCAGTCGGTGCGTATCGGGAAGCAATCCGGATCAGGCCGGACTATGCTGAGGCTTACTCCAACCTGGCGGCGGCATATTACGCCCAAGAAAAGTGGGGAAAGGCCTTGCAGAGCGCGCGGGAGGCAGTCCGACTCGACGACCAGAATGCAGAGGCGCACTTCAACCTGGGAGCCTGTCTTCTTAAGATGGGCGACCGGGGCGGTGCATTGAGAGAAAGCAGCGCTCTGAAAACGCTCGGCTCCAGCCTCTTCGAGGAGCTGAAGACAGCGATCGCCGCCGGATACACCTTCCCGGCCGATCGGGGTCGGACCGACGTAAATTGCACGCCTACAAAGGATTAACTATCAGGGCAGGTGCAAAAACAGGGCTTAGTCGCGAATTCAGGGCCCGTTTTCGAAGACTGAGCGGATCTGCACGGCAGTGTCTGCGCTCCCGGTGCGGCACGGCGGCGACAGAGAGTGATTGTTCCGGCCACCCTTCTACGGGACTTGGTCGAAACAAGGACTGCGAGCGAACATCTACGCAGTTCAGGAAACCGGCATCAAAAATCGAGTCTGATGGGGTGTCCTGGGCCAGGTTTTCCACTCATTTGTTGACTATCTTGGCCTTGCGTCGGTCCGACCCCGGAAATGCTTCCAGAATCCTCCAGCCGGATTCGATGAACTGGCAGAGAGTGCGCTGGGTCACGCCATAGGAGATGAAGTCTTCCGGCGCCATGCCATCAGGCTCGTATGCCTTCACGAATTCCGGCATTCTCATCAGACGATCCACGACATCTGCTGAGACTGGTCTGTCTATCCGTTCCTCCCTGGGATGATCCCTCGTGATGAACCATTCCTGGGCAGCCGGGGCAATCGACATGAGCAGCCGTGCTCCGGCCAGTTCTGTCAGGTGATAATCTCCGCGCAGCGCCGCCACCAGCAGGACTGCCTCATATCCGCGCTCTTGATAAATCCCATATGCCCGCTTGGTGACTGCCAGGCCGGACTGGCGGATATCCGACTCAGTCAGCGCTGTACCGTTGTCGAGCGCCACCTCCCTGAGGTAGTCATCCAGCCGACCGATCATGATAACCGCGAAACACCTGCCGGGTTCAACGCCGCTGTTCCTGGCACGCCTGGAACCCGCGCGACATCTTTCTGCTATGGCGGTTGCCTGAGGCACAGTGAAGCTGACCGTCGCAGCCACGGTGATGCCTTCCGCGATGCAGTCTTCCAGAACGTCGAGGCCCGCGGCCACAGCGGGCAGCTTTACGGCGATGTTCGGCGCCCATGCGTGATAACGGCGCGCCATCGCCATCATTGCGTTCCGCTCTCCTGCGCGCGACGGATTCACCTGCGCACAAACGTATCCGAGTCCCCCAGCGCTCCCGTGAAAAAGAGGCTGATACATAGCTGCAGCGTGCGCGATGACGTGCTTCATCAACTCCTCGGCCTTCTGTTCCGCGCTCAGGGATCTGGCCAGGACGGAGTTCACGCCCTCCGCCCATTCGGCCCTGTTCTTCACAAGTGCGACGCTCGACAGGAAAGGGTTCGTCGTCACTCCAACCGCGCCGCGATCAAGTCCGAGGCGCAGTTCAGCAGGGTCCGCCGAATCATGCCACCACGCTGTATCTGTGCTCTCAACGACCCAATTGAGATAGTTGCCCGCAGTCATAATCAATCCGTCTTCACAGGCTGAGGTTCCGTTGCGCATACTCTATGCATTTCATGTTGTAGTCATCTTCGGCTTTGACCTGCGCCTCCGGACTCAGTCCGCTTGTGCGTGGCAGCGGTGTCCTGGGACGATTGTTTCTTACCATCGTCAGGGTCTTGGCCAGCTCCCTGCCGGGCAGCGGACTGTATACGTCGTCAAAGGTCGCCCAGTATTTGGCAGCGAGCACCGGTATCTGCAACGGATCACGCGTGATCATTTCCAGGTCGAAGATCATTTCCGGATCGGTCTTGCGCAGGGTTGCCACTATCTGCCTGAGATCCAGAAATCCCTCGCCAAAGGCTACTTCGGACATCAGGAAACCGTCCTGATATTCCTCAACGGCGACATCCTTGATATGCGCGAAAAACGTGTAAGGAGCGAGGGCCCGCACTGTTTCCATGGGATCCTCGCAGAGCGCGATGTTGTTCCCGAAATCCAGGCAGACACCGACCCACTCACTGCCAAGACGCTTCAACCACGCCACCTGCTCGCCGGAACGCCAGCCTTTGTGGTTTTCGATGCCGAGCTTCATTCGATACTTGCGCAGGACAGGCTCCGCCAGCTCGATAGACTTCTGACACTGTTCGAACATCTGCCTGTACTTCTCCACGCTGTCGAAATCCTCGTAGCGCCGGCCTGTCATCGCGGCGTGAAAAGCAGCCGCACCGGCCTCCTTGAACGCCCTCACCTGAGCTTCGAAAGCCTCCACATCGCTTGCCTGGCGCGGCAACCGGGGGTCGCTGGTCAGATGCATGTTCCAGCCCTCCAGACGCCGGCGAAATTCTTTGATCGCTTCGGGATCGATGGAAGGCGGATTCGTCTGCACCCCGGCCAGACCGATGTCGTGACAGTGTCCGACGATGTCGAACGGCTTCCCACTCGCGTGAGCGGCTTTTGACCGCAGGGCGAATGCCGTGGGCGTTCCTCCCATGCGCGCCGCGCCTTGCCCGAAGGTCGTCGATCTGCCCGGCAGGTATGAAGCCTCGTCCGCTGGCGCGGAGGAATTCAACACCGACCACACCGGGGCAGCTCCGGCCATTGACAGCACCTGTCTGCGCGAAATCATAAGACCTCCCCGTCTGCAAGTAGATCTGGCGCGAGCCTATCCCACAGCCTGCTCCCACGCAATCCCTATTGGACGGAACGATTGATATTGACCACGCGATCTCTTAGACTCCTGCTCATCCAACCGGTCCAATCTGCCGCGGAGAATGAGCATATGCGAAATCCCACAAATCCAGAATCTGATACTTCGATCGATGTTTGCAGAACCACCCGCCGGACGTTTCTGGGTGTGGCAGCGGCGACCGCGATGACGGCTGCATCGTATGCACGTGTACCCGGAGCCAACGACCGAATCGGAATCGGGTTCATCGGGTTCGGATTGATCGGCAAACAGCACGTCGCGGATTTCAAGAAGTTCGACGACGTGGACCTTGTGGGTTTGTGTGACGTCTACAAACCCCGGTTGGACGAAGGCCTCACATACATCGGGCACTCGAACACCAGGGGCTACGGCGATTTTCGAAAGATGTATGAAGACAAAGATATCCAGGGGGTAGTGGTGGCCACACCGGATCACTGGCATGCATTGCACACCGTCCTGGCGTGCGCGGCGGGGAAGGACGTCTATGTCGAGAAACCGATGACCGTCTTTATCGACGAAGGCAAATGGATGATTGAGGCCGCCCGCCGATACAATCGCGTGGTTACCGTCGGCACCCAGCGGCGTCAGGGCAAGGGCGTTGCCGAAGCCAGGAAAGCAGTTGAGGGCGGCACGCTTGGCAAGATCCATACCGTCCGGATTGCCTCGTTTCGCAATATCTATCCGGGATTCGGCAAGACCCCTGCTTCGGATCCGCCTCCCGGATTCGACTACGACATGTGGCTCGGTCCCGCGGAGAAAAAGCCCTATACCGCCCACCGGGGGCTATACCACTTCCGCTGGTTCTGGGATTATTCGGGCGGCCAGATGACGAACCTGGGAGCTCACCTGATCGACCAGGTGCTCTACGTCATGAATGCGAAGAGCCCGACCCTTGTCTCCTCGGTGGGAGGCCGGTATGCCCTGGAAGACGACGGAGAGACTCCCGATTTGCAGGACGCGACGTGGGTGTTTCCCGGTTTCAATCTCAGCTTCGCCATCCGGGAAGCGAACGCCTTGCGCGGTGATCCCGCTGCCCGCGGCCAGGTTTATCTGGGGACTAAAGGCAGCCTGATCCTGGCAGGCGGCTGGGAGGTCATACCGGAGTTGAAGATCGACCCGGCAAATGACATCCCGCCTTTCGCAGGGCAGCCGATAGGCGGCCCGGTCCGCTCTGATACAAAACCCACGCCGTGGATCGAAGCTTCCAGGGGTGGCGTCGAGTCGGACGCCCGGTACGGTACCGGCGGCGAGGACACGCTCGCTATGAACGAACGTGACTGGCTGAATTGCATGCGCACACGCAAACAGCCATTCTGCGACGTGGAAACCGGTCACCGTGTGGCGGTTGTCTGCAACCTGGCCAACATATCCCTGCGGCTCGGCCGATCCATCCGGTGGGATCCTGAAAAGCAGCAGCTGATCGGCGACAAGGAAGCCGCCGCGATGTGCTTCCGGCCTTATCGCACTCCCTGGGATCGCGCCCTCCAGGGTGCAATCAGAGTCTAGCCGGCGAGGCGTCCGGAAACAAAGGTCAGCAACCGCCCTGTATTTTCTTTCTCGTCGTCTCTTTTTTCACCACGTTCTTGCTGCTGGCAATCATGGCGAGAATATCCACCCTGGCCTTTTCGCGAAATTTCATTACGTCGCCGTCCCATCGGCTTCCCGTTGGTACGAAGCTGCCGGGTGTGAGGATCTTCTTCTGAAATTCCCCGTACCCGCCGTCCAGCACAGCCAGGTTCTCATAGCCAAGCTCTTGCAGGAGCAAGAACGCACGATGCTCCTGAGCAGCATCGTCGCCCACAATGACTTTCTTGATGTGGCGGCGGGAGAACAGTTCATTCCAGTCCTTGCTGAAGAAGTCCTTCGGCAAGATATTGATGGAGCCTGGCAAGGCGGTCTTGGCGAAGTCTTCCGGCAGGCGAATGTCGATGATCTGGATTCGGGGCTCGCGGTCAACGATCCGGAAAGCCAGCTCATCGACGTCCATGACAAGCGCAGGATGAGCTGCCATGTAGTCCGGGTTTGCAGCCATGGTTGTCAGCCGGGCCTTTCGATCCGGCATAAAGATGAGGAGGACGCCCAAGGCCAGCGTAGCCGCACCGGCCGCCGCGTGCTTGCGGGAACCAAATTCGAGGCTGGGCGCAGAAGTCCTGTTCACGCGCCGCTCGATGATCGTGGTGACAACAAATGCGGCGACGGCCACAGCAATCAGCAGAAATGCGAACTGACCCTGCGGGATACCGAGCGAATCAAAGATCTTGACCGGCCCAAGCGACGTCCAGTCGTAAAAGTTCTTGTACAGCGGATAGAGTTCGCCGAACACGAACACTCCGAGGATTCCGCCGCCGACAAAGAACATGGCATCGACCTTGCCGATGGCGGCAGCACAAACGCTCGTGCCCGGACAGTAACCACCGAGGATGAAACCAAACCCCATGATGTCGCCGCCGACGATCGCGGGGACAAGCCAGGTAGGGTTGACATAGATGGCTTCCAGGTCGAGCATGCCCAGGTAACCAAGCACGAGCACGCCGCTCATCGCAGTGACGGCTGCGGTAAAGAAAACACGGAGCACGGTGAAATCATAGCCGTAAAAGACGCCTGCGAGCCGGCGTGATGAGGAAAAGCCGGCCTGCTCGAGGACGAAGCCGAAACAGATGCCAATCAACAGCGCGACCACCAGGTTCATCTGGTCCGAGATCAAGTCTGGTACGAATGGTCCCATAGTCTCACCCTACTTCCCGCCTGCGAGCCAAAGCTTGCGCGCGAAGTACGCCGCCGCATAACCTGTGCCGAAAATGGCCAGCATGGTGACGAACCCCGCCGTCGAGAGCACCGCCATGCCGCTGAGCGCAGCGCCGCTGGTACAGCCGCGTGCAAATTGAGCACCCAGGCCGAACAGCGCACCGCCGAGTATGGCAAAAAGCCAGCGCAACTTCGGACGAACCTGTGGTCCCGATTCGGTGACCAGCTTCAGGCGGTCGCTGGCCAAGCCGGAGACGAACGCGCCAATCAGAACGCCGATTACTTCGAAGACCAGCCAGGACTTGAGCGGATTCTCTTTATCAGGCCCCCAATAGGCATTATAGAAGGCGGACTTCTGGGCGTGATTCGGAGCGACGCTGCCCACAGACGCGATGACGACACTCTTGATGGCGCCGCTCGCGCCCAGCCCGCGACCGGTGATGAAAATGGCGGCAAGCAACACCAGGCCGAGGGCGAACCCGGCAAGATAAGGATTCATATATTTGGTATTCATATGCGATTTCCATTGAGCTGTGGGGCCGCGCCGGCTCCGGCAGCGGATCCCCGCGCCTCAGACTCCTCAGGCAGCTCTTCATATCCGGTGATCATAGCCCCGAGGTTCGAGGTGACCGTACGGCCCGTGGTCATGAGATAGAGATGCGCAATGAGAAAGGAAACGAGGAGGAATTCATGCCCAATCGAGTATTCGCGGGATGCGTCTGTTTGTTGACCCTCGCTCTACCGATGCCCGGAGCGTCGCTAGGTGTCCCGTTTTCGCAGTCAACTGCGAATGTCGAAGCGTATGACTTCGTCGAGGTTGCAGTGCGCGTCGAAGTCCCGGCAGTCACGCGTATTATACCTGGCTCGGCGACTACGTATCTCCGGCAGTCGAACAGCCGTGACTGCCACCCTTGCGCTCAGTTCCAGCGTACTTCCTCGAACGAGCGGATGTAATCGATAACAGCCTCACTCCAGCCGTCGATGTGGACCCAAAACCCGTACCCGACGCCATTCCTGCAACTGGCGACGTTGATGACATAGCCGCTGCCTTTGGGCTTCGGCACTGAATCGTGAGCCTGTTCGTCGGTAATGACGATGATCCTGTCATCGCGCTCCCTGATCCCGATTTCAGCGCGACGCTCCTGTCACATTCCAGCCTTCGACCTCGACGACAGGTGCGGCCCCCGCCAGGCCTTTGGCACGGTATGTTGCCGTGAGTTCGCGCCTCTCTCCCGGCAGGAGTGAGAAGTAATTATCCTCCCACAGAACCGGCAGGATCTCCTGCTCATGAAACTTCTGCTCTTCATCGTACTCAGGCAATCCGTCTTTCAGTATCAGACGAACGAAAAAGGCAAGGCTCCGGGTCGGATTCTCCAACGTCACGTGCGTCACTCCGGCCTCGCCGTTCACTTCAGAGCGGCTTGACAGCTTGAGATTGACTTTCGGCAATCTCGCCAGGGCGGCAAAGTCGGCGTGTTGTTTCGACGGTGTCCGCAGGCGAACCGTGTTGTCCCAATCCAGCAGGTCCGGTCTGACAGAGAGCCAATAGAAATTTGAGCTTAGGGCTGTTCCATTTTCGTTTTCGAGACGCAAGCGGAGAAAATAGGTGGGCGTGAGGTTCGGGATCTCCGGCAGCACAAACGCTCGGGTGCTGCTGTCGGGCCCTACATCCACTACACGTTCATTCGCGTATCTCTCAGACATGTCCAGATCGTAGACTCTGGCGCTCGCCTTGAGCCCTTTGTATGCCTGGTAGTAGGAATTGACGATTACAATGGACTGGTCATCGTATGAATACTGAATGTGCAGTGGCTCGTTCGCCTTCCTGGTCCCGAAATAGGCACCCCCCTGCCGGAGGTAGTAGTCATATATGTGGTAGTGGAGCGATGGCCAGGCGCTGTTGAGCATCCACCCAATCACCCCGGTCGCCGTATACTTGTTGCGTCCAAACGCTTCGAACATGGCCCGATAGGCTTCATAGCCGGACAATTGGGCTTTCTCGGCATACTCCTCAACACTCGCTGAGGGTCCGTATCGCGCGTCCACAACCTCTTGATACAACTCCATGCTTCTGAATTCGCGACCCTCGGCATGGTAGTCCCAGTAAGCGTCGATGGGCCACAGGTGATCGCGGGGCAGCATCCGGCGCAGGCTCTCGACCGGCGGAATTGCCGGTCCCGGGGCCGTCTCGGTGTTAAATCCATGAGCTCCGCCATACTTCTTGTCCAGAAGCCAGTAGGGAGGTGCCACATAAAGGTAGGGGCCTGTCATTTTGACCCCTGACTTCCCCGTCACCGTCGTTGCATCTGCCGTCGCGGATGACTGGAATGGATTAGGCCAGTTGCTGTCCTTCAGGATCTTGATGTACATCCGCTCAACTTCCGGAGGCGGCGGGAAATCGCTCCCATTCATCCATGAGAGCAGCGAGGGATGACTCCTGAGGCGACGAATCTGGTCCTTGAGAGACTCGGCGGCGACCGTGTAGTTCTCCTTCTTCCATTTCGACCACTGTTCCCACTGGTCGCAACAGCACCACCCCGCCAGCACCAGGATGCCCATCTCGTCCGCAAGATCGAGGAAGTGATCGTCTTCGATCTTACCCTCCATCCGGACCGTATTGAGATTCAGGTCGCGGACATACTTGAGCTCGGCCTCTTGCCGTTCGGGGCTGCTGCGAAGCAGCATGTCGAATGAATAGCCCGCACCTCGGATCAGGACTCTCTTTCCGTTCACGCTGAATACCAGGTGACCACTCTCATCCACTTCGGCTTTGATCTCGCGGATTCCGAACCGGATTGATTGCCGGTCGGAGATCCCGCTTTCGGTTTCAACCTGCATGTTTAGCGTGTACAGGTTTTGCGGGCCGACCTGTGCCGGCCACCACAACCTCGGGTTTGCGAGGTTAAGATTCGCAAAATCATCGGGCGTGAAACTGACGGTTTTGACCTCGTGTGGTGCCAACTCGACCGGTTGACGCAGCTCAATGTCGCAGATATCGCCCTTCAGCAGTCCACGTACGATATTCCCGGTCGCGTTGTGAAGTTCCGCTGTAACCGTCAGGTGGGCTTTGTCGATAGCCGGGAGGTCAAGACGCGTGAGTACCTGCGGGTACCTCAGGGAGATCGGGCCCGTCGCAGTCAGGTAGACTTCGCGCCAGAGTCCCATGCACTTGTCGGGTGGGGTAGGGGCCCAGTCTACAAAAGTGATCGCCAGATCATCCGGCCCGGGTGGAAATACCTCCACCGCGAGGCTGTTCACGCCAGGCACCAACACCTTGGTGACGTCGAATTCGAATGTGCGCCAGGTTCCCGCCATTTCACCGGCGTCAGCTATTTGACGTCCGTTGAGCCAGACGTTCGACCGATAGTTCACCCCGCTGAAGTGAAGCCATAGCGTCTTGTCCTGGAACTGCGGAGGGATGCTGAACTCGGTGCGATACCACCAGGGCACGCGGAACGGGCTCTCCGGCGGCATCGGTCTGAGCATGAAGTCCTCGCTTCCGATTGGATTGGTTGCACCGGGCAGCGATCGCAGGTTCAGACCATAATACGGGTCCAGGACGACCTGGGCATCGACCAGGGCAGCGAGTACTGTCGACGGGACCGTTGCGAAATACCAGTTGTCTGTCCGGAATCCTGCGGTTGAGATTTCTTTACCATCACCTCGAACCTGGCTTGAGGGCTGAATCCGCCAATTCTCCTTCAGCAGGAGCCTGCTATCCGCTCGCGTGTCGGCGGGCGTGGCGGCATAGGCATGCGAGGAACTGACACATGAAACGAGTAACACGATGCCGCAAAAGGTCCGCATAAGTGGTACCCCCATTCACAGGCGGGAAAATCCCATACTGCTTGTGGCCGCCTTAACTTACAATCGTTTTCGTTGACGGATTGACGGTCAGCAGTTGCTGCGAGCGGCGCCGGGGTGGAACGTGAGCGCTGATTCGAGACAGGGTCCGAAGGTTATGGTCCTCGCAAGATATCTCTTCGTCGTCGCCGGATGCCAGGCGCTGTTCTTCTCTTTCACGTGCACGGTTTTCGCCGAGGTTGTTATGGAAAAGGTCGACTATCGCGGTTGGCGGAGAGTCTACAGGATGGCCAACGACAAAGTGGAGCTGTATGTTCTCGCCGACGTGGGCCCCAGGATACTCCGCTACGGTTTTGTCGGGGGGCGCAACGAGTTTCACGAGTTTTCCGAGGATGCGGGCAAAACCGGAGGCAACAGGTTTCTCAGCTACGGCGGGCACCGGTTCTGGATTTCCCCGGAAACGGAGAGAACTTACTACCCGGACAACTTCGAGGTGGAGGCCCGCACTGTGGGGAACACCCTGGTGCTGACAGCGCCGGTCGAGGAACGAGCAAGTCCGGTTACCGGCCTTCAGAAATCCATGGAGATTGCGCTCGCACCGACGGGCACGCACGTGAAGGTACTGCACCGGATCACCAATCGTTCTCAGGCCGCGACAGAACTCGCACCGTGGGGCCTGTCGGTCATGGAGGCCGGCGGCCGCGCCATTCTGCCCTTGCCCCCGCGGGCTCCCATCGGCAAAGACCATCTTCTGCCGGAGAGCGTGTTCGCGGTCTGGTCATACACGGACTTCTCAGATCCCCGGTGGCGGCTGGGTGCAAAATACGTTCAGCTCTTCGCAGACCTTGTGCACACAGGTCGTTTCAGGGAACAGATGGGCGGCATCTACGTTCCCGCCGGTTGGGGCGCCTATTACCGGGACAGTCGACTCTTCGTGAAGCATGTACTTCCAGCGCCGAGTGCGAAGTATCCCGACTACGGCTGCAATTTCGAACTCTACACCGAACCCGGCTTCCTCGAGCTCGAGAGCCTCGCCCCGCTTACCGTGCTTCAGCCGGGTCAAAGCGTGGAACACGTCGAGGATTGGATGCTGTTTGAAAACGTTCCGGCCGGGGGCGATGAGAACTGGATCGACCAGACGGTCCTGCCGCTCGTGGAGAAGGTTCCCGGGGACTGACGACGGCAGGTATATCAATCTCCAGTGGAAGCCCTGAACAGGGAGGCTTGATTCAGGCCCCGGCCCGGATAATTCATGAAGCATCCGGGAGAATAGGCGTGGGGCGAGGGTCAACGCTGACAATCGCCGACCAAAGAGAAAGATCCGAGCCGCGTGCGGGGCGCTTGCCGCCAGCGTTATGCCGGATCCAGAACTACTGGCTTTCCGATCCCCTTTGGATTATTGCGGCTAAGCCACTCTTTGTCAGGGGAATTTTGATCCTCTTGCTCTTGTTGCTCTTGGAATCATCCGGTTATCGTCGTCAGTCCCCTGATGTGAAGTCGTAGATGCCGGACGCCACTTCGAAGACGGCCCTGCCCTTTTCCATCTTCAGGAACTTGACGCCTGACGCCTCCGAGGCAGCCTTCGCACCTTCAGTGACCGCGTCCGGTCTTGATGCCGGCACATAAACCGTGGCGGTCGTGTTCGGGGGCACCCGGAAGTGCCAGCGAAACGTGCCCCCTCCGGACTTCCATTCGCTACGGATCTCACCGTAAGGCGACTGAAATGTCGCGGCCGCCGAATCGAGTCCTGCGATCGTGACAGGACGAAGGACGAAGTTCTTGTACCCCGGTGTCTTTTCGCCCGGGCGGATGCCTGCCACGTCCTCCGTAAACCACTGGCCGGCACCCATCAGGGTTGAGTGCAGCCTGGAATTGTCGCCGTTCCATTCCTCCCAGACGGTCGTGGCTCCCTGCTCGAGCATGTACCCCCACGACGGATACGTCAGCTGCTCCATCATCGTGGCGAGGAGGTCGTCTCGCCCGAGGCGACCCAGGTAGCGATAGAGCAGCCAGGTGCCGTGCATGCCGGCGTTGATGTGACCCTTGTCCTCCACCTTTATGCGCTCCTCGAGCCGGCCCAGGACATCGGCGCGCAGTTCCTCAGGAACGACTCCTGCGGCAAGTGGAAACACCAGGTATGTCTGTTCCCCGTTGGCGTAGGTTTTCCGGCTCGCATCGAAGAATGTCCGGTGTGCCCGGGCCGAAACCTGGTCGGCCCGCGCGCGGTAACGCCGGGCGTCGTCGTTATGCCCAAGGACCTCGGCCCAGTCCGCCGCGATTCTGAGGTTGAGGATCCAATAGCAGTTGTTGAAAAAATGCGTCGACCGCTCGTCGACCCGATCGGCAGGTTCCTGCCCCCGTCCCGGCGGTACCCAGTCGCCCAGGAAGCTCCAGATCCGCTGGCCAGGCGTGCTGAAGGAAGTGAAGGGCTGCAGCAGGTCGCCCGACGACTTCGAATCCAGGAATTCGAGCCACTTCTGAGCGGAGGTGTAGGAGGTTTCCAGGATCCGGATGTCCCCATAGCGGCGATAGAGCTCCCACGGCAGAACAACGCAGATGCCGCCCCAGGCCGGCCCGCCGCCCCCATCCATCTGCGGCGCGGTGTGCGGCATTTCTCCGCTCGGCGCCTGTGTGTCGCGCCAGTCCTGGAGCCATTTCGTGTATAGAGCTTCGGTGCGAAACTGGCTCAGCCCCGTCTCCATGGTCGCGTGTGCGTCGCCACCATATCCCAGCCGTTCCCGGTGAGGGCAATCGACGAGGTAACCGCCGAGCGCCAGCGATTCATAGGTCCATGACATGATCTCGTGAAGCCTGTTTAACAAAGGATTGGAACATGAAAAGGTGGCGGCCGGGCGGAAATCGGTACGCACGAGGTAACCCACCAGGTCGCCCTTCGCGGGCAAATATCCGAGGTTGCGGATGGTCACCCAGCGGAACGCATGATAGTTGAATCGACTGCGGAAGCGTTCCTCGCCTTTGCCCGAACAGATATACACGTCACGCTGGCTGTGGGAGGCCAGCTCGTTTTCCCGTTCTGAGTATTCCAGCGAAATCTCGCGCCCAACCGATCCCTTAAGGGCGATCTCAAACCAGCCCGTGTAGCTCCGCCCCATGTCGACTCGAACGGAACCGTCCGGGCGCTGCTGAATCGATACGGGCTCGAGCTTCCGCACGAGTCTATTCGGTTCGATCATCTCGGCAGTGATCGCCGGCGTATGGTAATCCAACAGCTTGACCTGCCCCCAATCCGAGTCACGGAATTTCGTCGCGCTCCATCCCGGCATTTCCTGCCGGGCATCGTATCGTTCCCCCCCAAACTCCCTTGCCTTCCAGTGGCCGATGCCCGTCAGCGGGCTCGCATGCGTCTTCCAGGACGCATCGCTCGCGACAACAACCTCCGAACCGTTCTCGAGTGCAGCCTCCATCTGCAGGAGAAATCCCGCGCTCCCCCTGAGCTTGTATTCGGGGTGCGACGCCCAGCCATTACCGAGCCAGACTCCGATGCAGTTCTCACCCGGAGCCAGCAGGCTGGAGATATCGTAGGTAACATACCTGACGCGGCGGGCCAGGTCAGAAACCGAGGGTGACAATACCGCGTCCCCTACTCTGCTGCCGTTAATGTAAAGCTCGTGATAACCGATCGAGGCGACGTAGGCATAGGCGCTTTGCGGACGGGCGGGGATCGAGAGGGTCTTTCTGAACCAGGGTGTCACCTGGTCCGGCGCCGTTCCTGACGATGTACCTATCCACTTGCCCCGCCACTCTTCCGGCTTGAGGAGTCCCATTGTCCAGCGGGCGGGACGACTCCAGCCGGACACGTTCCCCTCCTGGTCCCATACGCGCACCTTCCAGTAGCACTGCATCCGGGATGTGAGTTCCCTGCCGCCATACACCACGCTGACGGATTGATCGGAGTCGACGCGGCTGCTGTCCCACAAGTCACCCTCTTGGGCATCAATCTTTGTCTTGCTGCCCGCAACCAGGACCTGGTAGCCGCCCTGACGCAATCCTCGATGGCCCTCGACAGGGTTGAATTCCCAGCTCAGCCTCGGCTTCACGACGTCTATCCCGAGCGGATCCTGGAGATACTCGCAGCGGAGCCCGACAGGCTTGAGGGCGGCGTCGGGGGCAGTCAGGGAAAATGACGTCAGCTGTGCAAAAGCCAGCAAAATGAGGAAGCGTTTCATATCGGAAGTCTCCTGGCGATCTCTTTATACTGCGCGTGACATCCGGCCGCAGTCAACCCGGCTGAAGTTGACGCTCTGATTCGGACAGGAGCAGCCGAGGGAGTCGCCCGCCACGACGGTGCGTCCGGCGTGGCATAGACTCTGTTCAACCCTTTCGGGGTTGGTATGGCATGTGAATCCGCTTTCCCGGGGTTTGCACCCCGGGCTGATCTGTTCCATCCCTTCGTGCTGGCTTCCCGAGCGCTTCTGCAGCGAACTGGGAATGGCCACGGAGTCCAGCCCTGGAACGGACAAGTCTGCCGCCGGTGAAAAAGGGGACGGCTTTTGGCACCGAGTGAGGATCAGCCCGCAGCGGCCGCGCGGATTGCCTCTATCCTGTGTCCAGGACTCTTTGGCGTATCGAGGCTGAAGGCGCGAGCATCGCCGAGATCAGTGCGGATGCACTCTTGGGTGCGGGCCACGGCCCGCTCGAGTGCCCGGTTTTTCGGCACCCATGCGGTCCAGGGGATCGACAGGGAGCCGGTTCCCTCACATCTTCCCTCGAGCGGCCTTGTCCAGGCTCCACGGGCCGGGGCCCGCAAAAACAAAATAGAGGAAAACGAAGCAGTACAGGACGGCCAGTTCCCCTCCGCTGAGGATCGGCCAGAAGCCGCGCGGCGCGTGCGCCGTGAAATAGGCTACGGCCATCTCACCGGAGAGAATGAACGCAATCAGCCGGGTAAAGAGCCCGGCACAGACGAGCAAACCACCGAAGCATTCGAGGATGCCGGCAGTCCAGAGCTGAGAGAACGGGTCGGCCGTCGCCCCCTTCCCTCCCATTCCGCCGAAAGCTCCGAATAGTTTCTGCATGCCGTGCAGCGAGAAGGTGAATCCTGCCACGATACGAAGGAGTGAAAGCGCGTATGGCTGAAACCTGGCGACCCTGCTAAAGTTCATGACACGTCCTCCCACACAGGCGGACGGGACCAGAACGTCCCGGCACGAGGTAGCGGTTGAACCAGCCCAACGAGATTCTCTTTCCTGCTCTTTCCCGACAGGAGAAGGTTAGCACCGATTGGTGAGGAGACCGTAAGGATTTGTCCACGTCAGATATGGCACCAATCTCGCATTCGCGTTGGTACAATGGCACGCACAAACCGGGAGGCCGCATGCCGAAGCGAGATTGGATGGTTGAGTTTCGCGACAATCTTCTGCACAGCATCCTGCAATTCTGGATCGACCACGGCATCGACCGCCAATGCGGCGGGGCTGTGGGCTGGCTTGACCGGCAAGGTAACCCGGTCCCTCCCGGGACAAAGTCCGTGGCACAGCAGGCACGGCTCTTGTGGGCCTTTTCTGAAGTCTATCGACGGTATCCCGAGCCCATTTACGCGGAGGCAGCCGCGCATCTGCTGAGATTCCTGCGCACTAAGTTCCGGGACGCGAAGCGCGGAGGCTACTACTGGCTGGTTGATCGCCAAGGTCAATTGATCGATGGCATGAAACTGCTCAACCCGATGTCATATGTCCTCGAGGGGCTGGCCGAGTACGCGTTGGCGTTCAATGAGGCGCAAGCCCGCCAGGAGGCTTTGGACCTGTTTGAAATCATGGAGCGCCGCGCGCATGACAACGTGCATGGGGGCTACCATGTCGCCTTCACCGAGGACTGGCAACCGCTTCTTGACTACCAACACGGATCAGGAGCGGCGGCCTCGTCGTGTGTCGCACCGGATGCGGAGGTTCATCCGGTCCTCGCTGACTCACACGGCCGGAAGTCCTCGGATTGGCACCTCGGCATCCTCGAGGCGCTGGCCACGCTCTACGACGTGACAGCGGAAACAAGCGTCCTCATTCGCGTTGAGGAATTGGTGAATATCTTCGCTTACAGGGTGGTGGATCTGGAACAGGGCTATGCACGATTTTACTTTGCCGACGATTGGCAGCCCGTCGACCGGGACGGCGATTCGACCCGATGCCTGTACGGCCTTGATATGGAGATGAGCTGGCTCGTGACGGAGTCTGCGGTGCTCGTCGGGCGCAACCGGGACCCGAAGGTTGAGCGGGCTTGCCTGGCGCTTGTTGATCACGCTCTGCGCGATGGTTTTGACAACCAGCGCGGCGGGCTTTACCTCGAGGGACCGGCCTCAGGCCCCGCCGACATGAAGCGCAAAGAATGGTGGCAGCAGGCTGAGGCGCTGGTCGGAACCCTGAACGCCTACCAGTTGACGGGCCTCCCCAAATACATGGAGGCATTCGAACTCGAGGCGCAGTTCATCCTCGACGATTTCGTGGACCGAGAATACGGCGAATGGTACGCGGCGATAGATCCCGATGGAAAAATCGACGGCACGAAGGCCGGCCCCTGGCGCGGCCCTTATCACGCTACGCGGGCCTGCCTCGAAACCATTCGACGCCTGGCGCGCACGCTCTGAAAGCGCTCGCCACCCATGCATCTGAATCGCAACGCCACGCACTCGTGAAGGGAGCCCCAGAATGGCATCGCGACACTATATCGACCGACGTTCTTTTCTGAAGCTTTCGTCAGCAGCTCTTACCACCGCTTCTTTCACCGGCAGGAGAGCATTCCCCCAGCCGGCCGAGCCCGGCGAAACCGTCTATTCGGCAGGGTTCGTGCCGCCGGGCGCTGACTGCAAGGTCGCATTCGTGTGCGATCACCACTACTGGCCGGGGCACCTCGAGAACTGGGGAGACGGCAGCCAAATCACGACCAGCACCGACCGGCGGATGCCCGACCTGGTGGAAGCCCTGAACGAGGAGAAGCCCGACCTGTCCGTCCATGCCGGGGATGTCATCAGCGCCGGAGATTCGTTCTTTCCGCCGCCTGAGGAATACGGGCGGCAACTGGCGTTCGCCAAGCGGTTCTACAGCGGCCTTTCCCATCCCTGCATGCCCTTGCCCGGCAACCATGAAACCCTGGATCCGCGGTATGAGAGCGACTCCCAGCTCGAAGCGTGGAGCCGAGATTTCGGCGCCCCCTACCGCTACGATGATCTGCAGGGCTGGCGCATCATAGGGGTCAACTGCCTTCTGGCCAACCCGCAAGGCCGGTATGGTCATGGGGAGGTTTTCGGGCTCGATCCGGCGCAATTCAATTGGCTCAGGGGCAGTCTTGAAGATGCCTCCACGCGCAGGTTGAAGGTGGTCATCTGCACGCACGTTCCTCCGGCCGGCTGGGTGAACGCTGCGGATTTCGAGACGCTGATTGCCGCTTCCGGCTGTGTGAAGGCCGTCCTGTGCGGCCATATGCACCGTAACTCGATCAGTTTTCTCGGGGGAGTCCCCATCCTGGTGCGGGTGGCAAACGTCTCTTCACCCTTCGGGTATACAATGGTGCACCTCTACCCGGATGGACGAATCCTTGTTATCCAGAAGTCACAGCACTTCCCTTTCGAGGACTTCATCTCGGCCGGATTCCAGCCGGGCAGCCAGGGATCCGAAAAGGATCGTTACCTGACTCTTGGCGGGAATTCGCAACTCCTGCTCGAGCGCCTGAAGATCGTTGGCGCCGATGCCAGGGCCACGATCGTCGACGGCCACCTGCGCCTGACCGCGAGGAGCGAGCGGGCCATGGTCCTGATCGACACCTCGCCGCTCCACGATGCGCGCCTCACCCTGACGGCGAGCAAGGCGGCGGGCGAGCGCATCGGGGGCATCGCGCTGGCAGCTCCCGACGGGAGCGGAGCAATCGAGGCCTCGTTGACCAGCCGCTATTCGCCTGACGGGAAGGTTTATCTGGCCCGGAACAGGTCCGGCAACCGCGAGATTATTGCCAGGTCGTGGTTCAATATCGGAGACAACATCGCGTACCGGCTCGTCCTCGAAATCCGGGGTGGTCGCATACGAGCTTCCTGGAAGAACATGCTGGATCTCGAGGCAGCGGTCGATCCGGGCGCAAACGGTCACTTCGGCTTTTTCGTCGACCGCGGGTCCGTGTTCGTTACAGACCTGAGACTGGAGCGCCTCGGACCTGCGTAGCCGAAGTCGACTCAACGGGTCCAGGCTTCCTCTTGCCATTTCGAAGGGAATGGAGGATACGGGGTAGGCGGCGATGGCTACTGATATCGGGTTGATCCTGCAGAGGCTGCTCGCATTCTTCGATTTTTCGGGAAAGACTGTTCTGGCTGTGGGTGCCGGCGGCGGCCAACTTGCCGGGTACGCGAGGTCGATGCGGAAGGTGCTTGCAATCGACCGGGATCTGGCGGCCATGAAGCAGTTGCAGGAAGCGGCGGAGCGGCTGGGCCTGCAGGACCGCTTTGAATACTGGACCGGCGAGTTTGCCGACTGCGACCGCCGAGGTGATGTCGTGCTGTTCGAATTTTGCCTGCACGAGATGGACGATCCTTCGGCAGCGGTGGCTAAAGCAACTACACTGGCGCCCGAAATCGTCGTAATCGATCATGCCCCGGGCTCATCATGGGTCTATTTCACTGCCGAGGACGACAAAGTCGATCGCAGTTGGCGGGCCCTGGGCCGGATGCAGGTCACGCGCCAATGCTCCTATGCGACCGAGCAGCGCTTCGCCGACTACGACGAACTGTACACGAAAGTGAAGTCGCAGGGTGACGAGAGCATCAGGCGCATCGAGCGTTTCGGGGAAAAGACAGGAATCATCATCCCCATGACCTACGCCCTGGCATTGATCGGGGGAAAGGCGGTTTGACGCAGCACGCTGACATCAGGAGAGCTTTCTATGATACATCAATTAAAAGGGTTTACACGCCGGCGATTCCTGGGCGCGGCCTCGGCAAGCACGGCCGCTCTGGCCACCGGGCGGTTGCCGGGATACTTCGCTCGTGCCTCCGATGCGCGGCATCAGCGCAAGACGATCCTCTCCTTCTACTGTGACGACACGGGCCCAGGCACTGCCGGTGCCAGGGCATTCGGCACCTTTCTCGATTACTGCGCCGAACAGGGGATCAAGGGCGAGTCCAGCGTCATTCTCGGGGCGGGCGGCCACAGCATGACGCGCGCGCCAAACGAAGAGCAAGCCGCGTACCTCGAACAGGTTCGGCGCGCCTGGACATGCGGTATCGACTCGCATATGGAGATCATGACTCATCAGGGTCTCTTCGACTTCGCCGCCGACCGCGAACCGCCTGGCGTCGTCCACGAAGGGCTCTGGCTGCATGAACCCTCGGTAACGGTGGAGGAATACGAACGTTACTTTGCGAGCATCATCGAGGAAGGAAGTCGAGCCAATCTCCTGTTTACCGGACTCACCTGGCCCGGATGCAGCTGCGATGCATGCAACCGCAGGTACGCTGAGCTGCGGGTCGGCGGTCACGGTAAGCCCAACCCGGCCTTCTGGAGTGCGCTGCTCAATCTCGCCAAGCAAGGGAAGTTCCGCAGCCGAACGGTTCCCTGCTTCTTCGATGCCAGCGAGAGTGAATTCGGCATTCACCAGAAAGCGAGTGACGGCCGGTGCGCCGTCTACGACCTGATGCCGAATGCCATGGACCGATTCGGCATCTGGGAAAACAACCCGGCCCGTGTGGATCCGGACTACTACATCACCGAAGACGGCAAGTCGGGGATCATCGTCAGGCGTGTCGAGAGCGGCGCACCGTACTGTATCTGGTACGCCCACTGGCAGGGATTGAATCCCGGCAACGGCGTCGGCTGGCGGGCGTTCACCACCGTCGTGCGGCGCGTCCGCAAGCACATGCAGGGACGCGTAGTCTGGCTGCGTCCCAGCGACATCTCGAATCGCTACCAGGAGGCCGGCGGGTGGGACTTCCTGGACCGGCTCTGATAGCGTCACACTAGCGTGACTTTCCGAACGCCGCCGTGTCCAACAACACGACGGTGTCGGGATGGAGTTGCAGCACCGACGCGGGAACGTCGGGTGTCACCGGCCCGTACAGCGTCTTCTCCATGACATCCTTCTTGGCGGCACCTTTGGCGACGAGGAGGATCCTTCTTGCCCTCATGATGTTCCGGATCCCCAATGTGACGGCCTTCCGCGGCGCAATGCCGGTCTTCCTGTAGAACTCTGCCTTGTCCGAAAGGCTGCGCTCCGAAATGACAGCCACATGCGCGTCGCGCTCGAAAGGGGTCCCCGGCTCATTGAAACCAATGTGCCCGTTCATCCCGATCCCGAGAATCTGCAGATCGATGCCGCCCGCCTGTGCGATCCGCTCTTCATAAAGGCGGGCTTCCTGCTCAAAATCCGCAGCCTCGCCGTCCGGCAGGTGGCAGTTCTCACCACGGATGTCCACCTGGTCGAGGAGTTGCTCGAAAATTCGAAACCGGCAGCTACCCGGGTGGCCAGGCGCTATCCCGGCATACTCGTCGACGTTGAACGTGACAGCCCTGGCGAAACTTATCCCGCACTCGCGGTGCAGCCTAACCAAGGCCCGGTGCAGACCTGTCACGGTGTTGCCGGTCGACAGCCCCAGCACGGATTCCGGATGGGACAACAGTTGTCGTGCGACCTCCTGTGCCGCCGCAAGGTCGACCTCTTCCGCCGTCTGCTTTACGACAATTCTCATCGTGCTCCTCTCCCTGATGCCATAGGTGGTGGGCAGGAAGCCGGCCTACGCAGCCTTGGCGGGAAGGATCTGCTTCCAGATCCGAATGAAGTTTCCGCCGAGAACAAGGCCGATCTGCTCTTCGGTGAATCCACGCTCCCCGAGCATCCCGATGAAAGTATTCCAGTGTTCGTACATGCTCTGCGCCTCCACGCCGGAAAACTCGCGCTTCGTATAGCCCGGGACGTGACCCGCGGCCGGGTGACCTTTGTCGTGCCCCAGCCAGCCGATACCGATGTGCTCAATCCCAACGGACCCGGCCAGGTACTCGACCTCGTCGACGAGGAGCTTGTAAGGGGTTACATCCTCAATATAGCGGAGTCCTATGATTCCTCCGGTTGAGGCAATTGCCTTCACCTCCGGTTCGGTGAGCTCGAGCGGCGTCTTCAGGAAAGGCTGTATGTTCTGATGCGTCGAAACGATCGGCCGCTTCGTAACTTCCGCGGCATGAAGAATCCCATTTGCCGACAGATGCGACACGCCGATCATCATCCCGAGCCGGTTCATTTCGCGGATCACCTCGACTCCGAAATCCGAGAGACGCCCGCCCGTCTTCCCGCCGCCCACGCCATCGGCGAGCATATTGCGCCCGTTGTGCGTCAACTGCATTCCCCGTACGCCCAGGCGGAAGAACTGCCGCAACAACGCGAGGCGGCGGTCGGGGTGATACCCGGGCTCGGGATCGATCTGGATCGATCCTCCACCTTCGAGATCCAGGAAAAACTGCACTCTCCCGGCATTGGGCCGCTCGGGGATGTCGGCCCTGGTTTTGATGATAGAGGCGCGCTCGCCTGTCTTCTCGATTTCGCACAACAACATGTCGAGCACCCGCATGGAGCCCTCGAACAGGTTGTCGCGCCCGTCCCTCTCCTCGAGCGAGTCGCCACCCGCCGGCATGATCACGACGCTTACCCCTGCCTCGATCAGCCGCGGCACGAGGAAATCGCGCACGGGAGAGTGCTGGCTCTCCTCGGGCAGCCTGAATCGGTCACTGAGTTCCCAAATATCCCGGTGCCCCTCAACGATAATGTAGTCCCCCGGACGACCGGCAGTGAACCCGAGGCGCGGAAGAGCCGCACCCACTACCGAACCTCCGAGGACCGATCCGGAGTGCGACAGAAAATGGCGACGCGACCACGGACGCAGCATGAAGACCTCCCTGAATGCGTCGATCGGAGGCCCCATTACGCCGGGGCCTCAGGACGCGACCCGCAGCATACCACGCTGTGGGGCGGAAGAGTTCTTGTCTGTGGTTGGGTTCGTGATGTAAAAGGCTTCGACAACTCGTTGCGAGGGGCGCATGTACATCGACTGGATCACATGGAGCGTCTGGGTCTTCGGGCTGGTGCTCCTGCTCTACTGGTGTTTCGGGACCGTACGCGAATTCAGGATGCTCTTCGCAAGACGCAGGAGGAAGGATCCATGACCATGGACATCGTCGTGGTGGGCGAGTTGAACGTCGACCTGGTGCTGACCGGCCTCCCTTCCCTCCCGGGCTACCGGGAGCTTCGGCTTGCGCGCGATATGCGCTTCACGCTGGGCAGTTCGTCGGCGATATTCGCATGCAACGCGGCCCGGCTTGGCGCGAGGGTCGGCTTCGTCGGCAAAGTCGGCGACGACGAGTTCGGCGACTTTATGCTGCGCAGCCTGAAACAGGCGGGAGTCGACACTTCGCGGATCATACGCCACGCGGGAGGACGCACCGGCATCTGTGTCGTAATGTCCTTCCCGGAAGACTACGCGATGGTGAGTTTCCCCGGGATCCGCGAGACGTTCCGGCTCGAGGAGGTCGACTTTGACTATGTGGAGACGGCCCGACACCTGCACATGTCGAGCTTCTATATCCAGCCAGCCCTGAGACCGGGAATCCCGCAACTCTTCAGGCGGGCCAGGCAGGCCGGTCTGAGCACTTCGCTCGATCCCGATAACGATCCGACAGGCGGCTGGAACGGCGGGATGCGCGACGCCCTGGCCAGCGTGGATTTGTTTCTACCCAATGAACAGGAGTTGATGGGAATCGCCGGCAAAGACGACCTCCGCGCGGCAGTCGAAGAAATGCGCGGGCTGGCGGGCGCCACGATAGTGAAACGAGGCGCCGCCGGCGTTCTCGTCGCGACGCGCAAACGAACCATTGCGGCTCCCGGGTTCGCGATAGAGCCGGTGGACACCACCGGAGCCGGGGACAGCTTCAACGCAGGCTTCGTCTTCAGGTTCCTGCAGGGGGCCTCGCTCGACGATTGCGTTGCGTGGGGAAATGCGTGCGGCGCGCTCTCGACTCTCTCACTGGGCGGCACGGCTGGCTTCCCCGATTGCGGTGAACTGAAACGGTTCCTGGCCGGGCGCAGCGGGGAGTTGGAGAGGATCAGGAATGCCTTTGCCAGCGGAGGAGGAGAATGAGTCTCTTCGACTACGTGACGATCGCTGTTTTCCTCTCCGGCCTGCTCTGGCTCGGATCGCGCTTCTACCGCTGGATCGGCAGCCCGGACGACTTCTATGTCGCCGGCCGCGAACTGACGCCTTTCATGCTGGCGGCGGCAATGACGACGGCCAACATCAGCCTCTTCAGCCTCGTCGGTGTCAGCGGCACAGCCTACCAGAGCGGCATTTCCATTATCTGGCTTACGTGGACGGGAAACATGGCGCTCGTGCTGAGCGGTTTGTTCGTTATTCCCGTGCTGCGCCGGCTGCGCATCCGCACGATTCCGGAGTTTCTGGAAATGCGTTACAGCGCCTCCGTGCGCATCCTGGTGGGTGTGCTCTGGGTCTTTCGCCTCGCTTTCTGGATCGGGATTGTGCTCTACGCGGGCGTCACTGCCGCGCAGCAGCTCACCGGCATTCAATCGTTCACCTTCTGGGTTTGCGTCTTCGCGCTGATCACCGTTGTGTACACCGCGTCGGGCGGGATGTGGTCGGTGGTGCTGACTAACAATGTCGGTTTTCTCCTCATGATGGCCAGTGTTCTGACGATTCTCCCGATGGCGATGAGCGCGGTCGGCTGGTGGCCAGGACTCGTTGCGCAGCTTCCGGCGGGCCACCTCGATTTCCTGACACAGGCGGGCAAGTACAGCTGGAAGACCGTCATAGCATTCATTTTGCTGGGCATCCAGTGGGCCACTCTCGATCAGGGGCTGCTGCAGTCGGCGTTCTCGGCGCGGGACGCGCGAGTCGTTTCCAAGGGCATGGTGCTCTCGGGATTCATGATCACCCCCTTTGCGTTTCTCTGGATCGCTCCCGGCCTCGCCGCACGCATTCTTTACCCGGGCCTTCCCAAACCGGAGATGGCGGTACCGACTCTGATCGTGCACCTGCTTCCCGCCGGCATTCTCGGTTTTGTCATTTGCGGTTTCCTGGCGTCGGGCCTGTCCACGATCGGCTCGAACCTGGGGGCGGCAGCCACCCTGGCGGCGAACGATATCTACGGGCGTTTCCTCAACAAGAAGGCATCGCAGCGGGAGCTGCTGATTGCCGTGAGGCTTGCTACCGTGCTCGCCGGTGTCCTGATGATTGCGATCACCTATCTCGTTCCCTACCTCGGGGGGGCTGTCGATGCGTATCTGACAATAATCAGCATCATGGACATGCCGTTGTTCGTGATCGCGATCCCTTACGGGTTGCTCTGGAAACGGGCGACGTGGCAGGGGGCCATCGCGGCATACCTGGCCGGTTCCGCCGCCGGCGCCGTGTTGCGTTTCGGCTTCGGCCTGGATGTAGCTCCGGTAACCATAATCAGCGGCGCTGTGGCAGCCCTGGTCTGCCCGGTAGTGAGCCTGTTGACCACCGGGGCGCGGCCCATCCCGGAACCGGAGGGACCGCCGCTTCAGGAGGAGCGCTCAACTTTTTCCGGACGCGCGAGCCTGTACGTCCTGGGCCTCGGATTTTTGCTTGTGATCGGCGGGATCCTCATGGCCAGCCAGGCCGCACCGCAGGCTTCCGCTGTTGCGCTGACAGGTCTCGCCGTCTTCTTCGCGGGCGGTCTCTGGCGGGCCATGAGCAGGTCCTGATTTGCATCCCGTCGATTGCGGGCAGCCGAAGCCCGAAAGTTGTTCAGCTGCAGCATGCGTCCGCGCCTCCGGTGCGGACACTTGCGCGCTACAGCGCAGCGCGCCCACTCCCTATCGCCGGCCCCCCCCGCCAACGACTGAGGGAACGCCTGATCCGCATTTCACTATTGCATCAGGCTCACCGGACGGTCTTTAATCAAGGCTCACCTGCATGGAGGCATGAAATGGTTCCTGCACGCCCCGGGTATTGCGGCAGATTGGTCCTCACTCTCCTCTCGCTCCTCCTGGTTCTTGCGGCAGTGTCGAGTACCGCCGGCGAAGACAAGGTCATCCTTACGCCGAAGCCCGGCCCGGAACCCCGCATTAACGGGACCAGGGTCTTCGGGGTTCGCCCCGGCTCACCCTTTCTTTTCACCATCCCTGCAACAGGAGAGCGCCCGATGGCGTTTGCTGCCACCGGTCTCCCGCAGGGCCTCAGCCTGGACCGGTCAACCGGCAGGATATCGGGCAGGATCGGGGCGCGCGGAGACTACAAGGTAACGCTCCACGCCTCGAATCGCCACGCCCGGACGGAGCGGGAATTCAGGATCGTCTGCGGCGATACCCTCGCGCTGACGCCGCACATGGGCTGGAACAGCTGGTACGTGTGGGAGAACCACGTCACGGACCAGATCATGCGCGCGGCCGCGGACGCCATGGTAAGCAGCGGCATGATCGACCACGGGTACATGTACGTGAATATCGACGACTGCTGGTCCGTGAGGCCCGGCTCCAAAGATCCGTCGCTGCAAGGCCCGCCGCGCGACGCGCGCAACCGGGTGAATTCGAATCCGCGGTTTCCGGACATGAAGGCGCTCACGGATTACATCCATTCCAGGGGCCTCAAAGCCGGGATTTACACTTCGCCCGGCCCCCTGACCTGCGCGAGGCATGTCGGGGCGTGGCAGCACGAAAAGGAAGACGTCGAGCAATTCGTGGATTGGGGTTTCGACTTTCTCAAGTATGACTGGTGCTCCTATCGGGACATAGTGAAAAACCCCGACCGAGCCGCGCTGCAGAAACCGTACAGGCTCATCAGCTCACTGCTGGCAAAGCAGCCGCGCGACATCATCCTCAACCTGTGCCAGTACGGCATGGGCGACGTATGGGAATGGGGCAAAGAAGTCGGGGGTCAGAGCTGGAGAACGGCCGGGGACCTTGGAGGCAGTTTCGATGAGATCGGAACGGCTCTGTTCCGCGACGGCTTCGACGTGTATGCGGAGAAGGGACTTCATCGCTACGGCGGGCCCGGAGGATGGAACGATCCCGATTACCTGCTGATCGGTTACCTGAGCAACTGGAAAGGCCAGACTGTCCCAACGCCGCTCACTCCCAACGAGCAGTACACCCACGTATCTCTGTGGAGCCTGGTCGCGGCACCGTTGATATTCAGCGGTGACATCACCCGCATGGACGATTTCACGCTCAGCCTGCTCTGCAACGACGAGGTCATCGAGGTTGATCAGGACCCGCTGGGGAAGCCCGGCCGGCGGATAGTACGACAGGGAACGAGCGAAGTCTGGGCCAGGCAAATGGAGGACGGGTCGCTGGCCGTCGGCCTGTTCAACCGCGGGGAATCCGAAACGGAAATCGCGGCCCAGTGGGCGGACCTCGGAATCCGCGGGCCTCAGAAGGCAAGAGACCTCTGGCGGCAACAGGACATCGGCACAATGACGGAGAGGTTCAGCGCCAGGGTCGGCAGGCACGGTGTCGTCCTGGTCCGCCTCCGCCCTGCTTAGCAGGCTTCGCCGGAGAACCGCCACGCCCATCCGGTCAAACGGGCGCATGTGTCTCCGGACATATTTCTCGGCCTCCTGCCTGGCCAGATTGCTCTGCTCGACGGATAGACCTCTTAGTTGCGATCATGTGGTATACAGAAACAGACCCTTGTGTAATTCTGGAAACGCCATAACCCAGGGGCTGGGGTGCCGGATGGTGCCCCCCTGGGGATCAACTGGAAAGCCGGAGTGTTACATGGAACCTCAAAAAAGCATCGATCTTCTGAATAAAGCCGTAGCTGACGAACTGCAAGCCGTGCACCAGTACATGTACTGGCATTTTCACCTAGCTGATCAGGGCTTCGCTCCCCTGGCCGCGCTGCTGAGACGCATCGCTATCATGGAGATGGGTCACGTGGAGCGGCTTGCCGAACGCATCCTGTTTCTCAAGGGAGACGTGAAGATGGTGACGGCGGGACCGGTGCAGTTGATCATCGAGCCTGCCGAAATACTCGCCATGGCTGCGAAGATGGAGAATAGCTCGGTCCGCGACTACAACAGGTCCGCCCTTGAGAGCAGCGCCAATGCCGATGCGGTTTCAAAGCAGCTTTTTGAATCGCTGGTCGTCGACGAAGAGAATCACTTCGACCTGTTCGACAAGCAGCTGGACAACATCAAGCGGTTCGGACCGAGCTACCTGGCGCTTCAAAGTTTCGAGAGCAGCACCAGGCCTCCGGGGCAGGCACAGGCAGAGTGAAGCGGCCTGTGTCTGATTGAAGACGAGAGCCTCGTTCAAAGGGTCTGCCTGCGCCTCGAATCTCAGGCACGTGCGTCCCTGTGCCGTCGATTGGCCAAACAGGGTGCGAGACAACCTCGTGCCGCGGTCGTCCCTGGTGCGGATGCCAGGCTTCCCGAAGGTCAAACCGCTGATGGGGTGCCCGCACGATAGGGGGTGAAGTGCGGCTGCCACTGTGCCTTGCGTACGAGTCCCTCGATCTGCTCGTCTGACAACAACCGACCGTGGCCGGCTTCGCGCGCGCACATAGCCACTGCGATCGCCACCCTTGCCGAAGCCTCGCGTACGTTGGTGATTTCCGGCAGCAGCATGCCGCGTTCGCGCTGAGATGCCGTGACCATGCCGGAGAGCGCCTTGGAACCCGCCAGGAACATGCCGTCGGTGACCCGCGGTGAGCTGGCAACCAGCGCCCCAAGGCCGATGCCCGGGAAGATGAACATGTTGTTGCACTGGGAGGCGGCCCTCTTGTGACCGTGCCAGTCAACCGGAGCGAAGGGGCTGCCGGCAGCAAAGAGAGCCCGGCCGTCCGTCGCCCTGACTGCCGATTCGAGCGTGCACTCCGACTTCGAGGTCGGGTTCGAAAGCGCAAAAACTATCGGCCGCTCGCAGTTGGCGGCAACCGCTTTCAGGACAGGATCGTCGAAAAGCCCCTGTCGGGCACTGACACCGATGATCACCGTGGCCCGGGCGTTGGTCACGACATCGAGGAGTCCGATCCGGCCCGGATCGGCGAGCTTCCAGCCGGCAATCGCGGCACGCGGTTGCGCGAACGCCTTCTGCGGCCCTTCGAGCCCGGGGGCGTCCTCGAGAAGAAGGCCGGACTGTTCGACGGCGAAGATACGGCAGCTCAACTCGCCATCGGGCGCGCCTTCTTCGCGCAGCGCGTTGCGGATGTTGGCTGCGATACCGGAGCCCGCCTGCCCCATACCGACGATCACGAAGCACTGGTCGCGAAAGCGCTCTCTTTTGATCTGCATCGCGGTCATCAGCGCCGAAAGGGTGGTGGCGCCGGTTCCCTGGATATCGTCGTTAAAAGAAAGGATGCGCTCGCGGTAGCGCTCGAGGAGGATGAAGGCCTTGTGTTTGGCAAAGTCTTCCCACTGCAGCAGGGCCTCGGGATAGCAACGCTTCACCCCGAGGACAAAGCGTTCGATAAAATCGAAATAGTGCTGGCCCTCGAGACGGGGCTTGCGATAGCCAAGGTAAAGCGGGTCCTCGAGCAGGCGTGCGTTGTTGGTACCAACGTCGAGACAGATGGGCAGGCAGCAGGCCGGGTGCAGGCCGCCGGCGGCAACGTAGAGGTTCATCTTTCCGACCGGGATGCCCATGCCGTCCGAGCCCAGATCGCCCAGCCCGAGGATGCGCTCGCCGTCGGTGACAACGATGAGTTTCACCAACGGCCGCGACACGCTCCTGAAAATCTGGTCGATATTGCCGATGTTGTCCGGCGTCAGGTACAGGCCGCGGTAACGCCGCATGATGTGTGAGAGCTGCATACAGGCGTGGCCCACCGTCGGCGTGTAGACGATCGGCACCATCTCGGCCAGGTGGTTACAGAGCACGTGGTAGAAGAGGACCTCGCAACGGTCGAGGAGACTCTGCAGGTAGATGTAGCGCTCCAGGTCGTCCTGCTTGCGGTGGTACGACTCCATGCAACGCTCGGCCTGGGCTTCGATCGTGGAGACCGACGGGCGCACGAAACCGTCGAGCCCCAGCGCCAGGCGCTCCTCCTGGCTGAAGCCCGACAGCTTCGACAGCAGCGGGTCGTTCAGCAGCTGGCGGCCGCGGATGTAAACCTCGTAGTATTCTTCGCCGGTGAGCGGATCGACCTTGAAAGAAAATGTCTTCATGGAAAGATTCCTTCTGACTCCGCCGTGTTGTCGCCGCGACCGGTCGACAGGTGCCCGGAGCTCTTCACAAAGGAGCCGGATTCCGAAAGGGCAGCTTATTCCACCGGAGCGCCTTGTGTCCAGAGCAGGGAGAACAGACGCAGTTGAGTGTCTGCCGTCCCTCGCACGCACCTCACGGCCTGGGCGTGCGCGCCTGGCTGAAGAGCCACGGGACAAGCTCGGGATGCGAGTAGGCCGCCGTCCAGGCGTTGTGGCTGACAAACTTGAACTCAGTGTATCTTGGGCTGCCTCCGGCCTTGCGGAGCGCGGCGATCATCCTCCTGGACTCCCGGGGCCAGACGATCGGATCCAGTGAACCGTGGAAGGCCCAGACCGGCGTGCCGACAAGAAACCGCGCTCTGGCGGTTCTGCCACCGCCGCAGACAGGCACGGCAGCAGCGAAAAAATCCGGAAAGTAACTGATCGCTGCCCAGGTTCCGTAGCCGCCCAGGGACTGACCGGTCACATATATCCTGTCCCGATCGATCGGGAGGTCGACGCTCAGTTTTTCGACAAGCGCAATTGCGCGACGCAGGTGCCCGGTCGGCTTCCTGGTCAGGGGATTCGCCCAAAGCCCGCCTACCGGGCACTGGGGAGCGAGTACGAAGCAGGGATAGGCCGCCTGGTTGTGGGGCATCACCCATGCATGAGTGCCGGCAAAGTCCATCCCGGAGATCTGCTTTTCGTTGTCCCTACCAAGCCCTTCGAACCCGTGGAGAAAGAGCACGAGAGGGTATTTGAACGCGGGATTCAGTACGACCGGGGAATAGAGCCTGTACGGCATGGTGTCACCCTTGCTGTCGCGGTACATCCCGGCCACAAACCCAACCGACCCTGCGCGATCCGCAGAAGCCGCGAGCGGCGGGATCACTGCAACCATGACGAGAACGACCCTCAGGAGAAATCTCCACGGCCGCACAACCATACGCTTCCCCCTGTTTGTCCGACCTGAACATGGGAGTTGATGTCAGACAGAGCGATTTGTTTCATCTCATCGCAAGGGCACCGCCCGGAACTCCTCCCGTGCCTCCGGCTCTGTCTTGAAAACCGCGATGGCGCGGGCCTTCAGCTCTTGTCCGTCCCTGGCTGCAACTCGGCGGGAATTCAGGGCGCAACGAGAAGGATTCAGGCTGCAGAGCGGCGCCTGCGCATGAGGCCGGCCTGGACGACGATTCCAAGAATCAGAAGTACCAGGGCGAAAACTCCGGCGCTCGGACCCGTGAGATGCAGGCTCTGTGTCAACAGCACGGCCCCGGCAAGAGAAGAGAGAGTGATCAACGCCCAATCGAACAGGCTGATCACAAAGACCGCGCCGATGATGCCGCCCACCAGGTATGCCATCAGATCCCAGGGTTGTGGCACGACGACATTCGCGGCCTGCAGCAATTCGAGTATGAGATAACCACCGATCAGGAATCCCGCGACGGCCACCATGACCTTCTGCAGGAATATCGCCAGCACCGCACCGATAATCGCAGCGATCAGACCGACGGCCAGTATGGTCAAGGAGTGCGCTCCGGCAAACAGGCTTTCGGCAAGACGCAGCCCGGCGATAAAACCGGCAGCCCCTACAAAGACCCAGAAAAGCCTGCGTCCCAGAATGAGAAGCACGACCCCGACGACAATTCGAACTGCCGCATACGCATCCATACGCCTTTCAAGTGTAGCAGGGGACAGCCGTCGAAAAAATCCGGAAAAGGACTCCCGGTTCGGGCGGACACGTTCGCCTGCGCTGCAACACCTGCTACTACCCGTGATTGTCCTGGAACCGGGCGGCAAGATACCTGTGACCCTGCTCCATGAGACGCACGAACGAAGCCTCGTCGGCAGCCCGCACGACCGAGCGCAGGCGTTCGATCGCCAGCAGAAGCGCGGTGAGCGATTCGGTCCCGTAGTCGTTCAGAGACTGGATTTCGAAATAGAGGTGGGGATTCTCAGCGGCCACGCGGCTGGCTACCTCCAGTTGGGCATTGAAGGTAGTGCTCGAGACCTCCGCCAGCCTGGGCGCCGACTCGCCGCTTTCGGCCAGTGCCGTAAAGAAGGCAATGTTCAGGGAATGTGCCAGTCCGAGGATATACGCGATTATACGATCGTGGCTTTCAAGGTCCATGTCGACCTGGATCGCCATCGTGGACGCGAAAAGGCTCTTTGCGTCCGCGGTTGCCTGCCGGTTTCCGACGTCCACGAACACGACGTGGCGCCCGGAAAGAAGTTCCGTGTCGGGCCCGAACATGGGGTGGATCGAGGTGACCCTCGCCCCCGATTTTGCCAGTGCGAGCAGGGGTGCGCGCAGCGGGCTTTTGAGCGAGCCGATATCGAACACAAGCCCTGCCGGCGGTCTGTGCGCGAGGCCGGAAAGAATTTCGGCCGAGGCGCGGAGCGGGGCCGCGACGATGATGATGTGGTGGTCGAGCTCCGCCTCCTGCCACTCGCTGTAACAGCGGCAGCCAGAGACGCTGCCGGCCGGATCTGCAACCTCCACCCCGTATCCCTGCGAGCTGAGGAACCGCACGAACCAGCGCCCCATCTTCCCGTTGCCGCCGATGATCAGCACCCGCCTGCCGGATCCTTCCCCTCCTGAGGCAACGCGGTCCTGCTCCTGAACAGTGAGGGAGGACTGGATCAGCAGGAGCGTCAACGCCTCCGCCAACTGCCTCGACACGCCGAGCTCCCCGGCAATTGCCAGGGCGCGCTGCATCACCTCCCGCTCCTGACCGTAGTCACGGGTCGGCACGCCGCTCTTCTGTTTGGCCCGCCCGATTTCGGCGGCGAGCGACTGGCGCCGCGCGACGCAGCCGAGCAGCTGGCGGTCTACCTCCTCGAGTTCAGTCCTCAGTTCATCCAAGTTCATGGTTTCGTGACCAACATATCACAGCGGTGGTTCCTCGTCTTCATTCCGGTTCCATGTTGGGATCTTCCGCGACGGATTCAGTCACGACGAGTGTGACATCCGGATGCTCGCGCAGGAAGCTGGCGGGAAACATCGGGGTGATGGGACCGGACAATACATTCCGCAGCACCTGCTTCTGCCAGAACCAATCCAAGTAGAAAATGATCTTCCGGCTGTTCAGAATGTCCCTCATGCCTATGGTGACGGCAAAGCTCGGTACCGCCTGCAGGTTGCCGCCGGTGCCGAACACGGCATTGATCACCTTGGTCGTCGCCGCGAGCCGGATCACCCGCGTCGGTAGCTGTCTGAACGCCTCGTTGCTCATTAGCTCCCAATAATCCAGGGCCTCATTGAAGGCGATGTGACCGTTGATGCCGATGCCACCGAAGCAGATATCAATTCCACCCACATCCTCGATGGCACGGGAATAGGCGGCGGTGTCCCGGGCATCGGGTATATGCATCTGCTGAATGTTCAAGCGGCACTCAGGCGCCATTCGCAAATAGAAGTTCCGCCGGAGGAACCGGATGAAACTCAGCGGGTGACTCTCGGGAAGATTGCAGCCGTCATCACCAACATACTCGTCCATGTTGAACACGTGCAGGCGTGACAAATCAAGCCGCAATTCACCACATTTCTCGACGAACCGCCGGTATTGCCCAGTGGGACCGACCGGCATGATCAGCCGCGTCGGCAGATTCAGCTGATTGTTCTCCTGGACTGACTGTACCATCGTCCTGGCAAAGTGCTCGGTCGCCGCCTCCTTGTCCCTCACGATACATAGCTGAATGTTGCCGTACCGCGCTTCGGACAACATACGCATCGCCCCCCGTCTCTGAGATTAACGTATCCTATCCCCGGCATCTGCACGCAGCAAACTCCTTTCGCACCCTTTGGTTGTCTGACTGACGGTCAGATTCTTTCGAGTGCCTCGCGGCGTGTTTGCGGCTACAATCGTTCTCGGTCGGGAAGGAGTGGATCCTCATGCCGCTGGTCGAAGCACTGGGCAGAACCCTCAGCTATCCCACAACAGAGAATCTCTGGCAGCTGCGGGCGGAGCTCCTCGAATCCGGCGTGCCGCCGGGAGGCCGGGTGTGGTCCATCCTCGGAGAATACCAGAGCTTCCTCGAGCAGGTGCGCACCAGCACGGAGTCGCGCCAATACAGTGAGCTCGCATCGGGCCTGGACATCGCAAGCATCAGCGGAATCGTGGTGGAGCGTTTTCTCGAACCCCAGGGTGCCCGTGAGCTGGCTCTCTCCATCATGAGCGGCATCCTGAGCGAGGGGTTGATGGCTGTGGCGACACGCCAGCACGTAAAGGCGTGGAAGGCGGGGCTGGCTTCGGTATGCGCAGGCTCAGCCTGGTTCCTGTATGAGGAAATGTGGCACTGGGCTCAGCGGAAGAAGCCTGAACTCAACGCGGCGGAGCGCCGCCGTCTGCTCGACCTCCTGTTTGCGCCCGTCTGTTCCGCACATCAGGGCGACGCCAGCACGTTCCTCCTCATCGGATCGCTCTTTCAGGTTCTGCTGGCGAGCGAGATCGCCGACGAAGCCGCCCGGCTCGCTGCCGCCCGGAAAGCGTAAACTTGCGTCCGGATCCCCCCTTCCCTCCCGGCAAGGCCCACCGGAGGATCGAAACGAAAGGAGCAACCAACAGAATGACCGTCGCGCCTGCAGCCGCCGGCAAGCGAGTCCGGCGGCTTTCGCTCTCTTCACACAGCCGCTGCAGACAATGCCTGCTCGAGATCGGCTCGAATGTCGTCTATGTGCTCGATGCCGACGCAAAGCCGGATCGTGTCCGGGGTGACTCCGGCCGATGCCAGTTCCGCGTCGGAAAGCTGGCGGTGCGTCGTCGAAGCAGGATGGGCTGCCAGGGATTTGGCATCGCCGATGTTGACCAGGCGCTTGAACAGCTTGAGTGCGTCGTAGAATTTCACCCCCGCCTCGAAACCGCCCTTGATTCCGAAGGTCAGCAGCGCCGAGGGCCTTCCCTTCGTATACTTCTGCGCCAGCTGGTAGTAGGGTGAATTCCTCAAGCCCGCATAGCTGACCCACGCGACACGCGGATGCTCACTGAGGTAGCGAGCCACCGCGAGGGCGTTTTCTGTGTGCCGTTCCATGCGCAGCGCCAGAGTCTCGACCCCCTGGAGAATCAGGAAGGCGTTGAAAGGACTCAGCGCGGATCCAGTATTGCGCAGCGGCACCGTGCGGGCGCGGCCGATGTAGGCGGCCGGTCCCAGCGCTTCCGTGTATACCACGCCGTGATAGGCAGGTTCCGGCTGGTTGAGCATCGGGAAGCGATCCGCGTGATCGGCCCAGGGGAATTTTCCGGAATCGATGATTATCCCCCCGAGCGAGGTGCCGTGGCCACCGATGTACTTTGTGAGGGAGTGGACCACGATATCCACTCCATAGTCGATCGGGCGGATAAGGATCGGTGTGGCAACCGTGTTGTCCACAATGACGGGGACGCCGTGCCTGTGAGCCATGACGGCAATGGCTTCGATATCAACGATGTTGCCGGCCGGATTGCCGATGGTCTCGCAATAGACCGCCGAGGTTTTTTCATCGAGGAGAGCCTCCAGACTGGGGAGGCTGTCGTCTTTGGCAAAACGCACCTCGATCCCCTGCTTGGGAAGCATGTGGGCGAACAGCGTGTAGGTGCCGCCGTAGAGTGTGGGCACAGAGACTATGTTGTTGCCGGCTTCGGCAATCGTGAGGATGGAATAGTTGACGGCCGCGCTCCCCGAACTGAGCGCGAGGCCGGCGATACCCCCCTCCAACTCGGCAAGGCGCTTCTCCAGGACGTCCGATGTCGGATTCATGATGCGCGTGTAGATATTGCCCGGAACAGCCAGGTTGAAGAGATCGGCTCCATGCTGGGCGCTGTCAAACTCATAGGCGACGGTCTGGTAGATCGGGACGGCGACAGACTTGGTGGTCGGATCGGTTTGATAGCCGCCGTGAATACCGATGGTTGCTGGCTTCATTTCTCATCTTCTCCCGTTTGATGGTTGGCTGTAACAATCCGGGAACCGCACGCGACAGGTGATTGCTTCACCCGGGGGCAGATCAGCGCAGACCCAGAGGGTTCGAGGGATCGATACCGGGCGCGAAAGGTTCCTTCCTGTCCAGAGCCGTCAACTGATATACGAGTCCGAGCCAGTTATTGAAGAGAGCCCTGCCTGTGTCCCCCCATGTATTGTCCAGGTGGTGCTGCAGCGTCAGCTCAGGAAACGGCGGAATCGTCGTGCCGGAGGCCAGGCTGCCGATCACGATCTGTTCATATTCATCCGCGATGGCTGCAGCCGCGGGCGGGAAGTAGTTCTCAGGATGGGGCGGATAGCTATCCAACTCGCCGCGGATGAAACGCAACACCTCCCGTTTGTACTCCTTCAGGAGGCTGTTGTAGTCATATTCGGGATGGCCCTGAAAGAAGATAAAGCGGAACTGGTCGGGACTCACCACCATGTGTACGCCGGCATCTTCACCCTCCACCAGAATGGTAAGGCCGGCAGCCTCCAGCTGGGCCCGCGTGATGGCGTTGTAGCGGGAGTGCGGCGCATCGAAGCGGGTGTTGACATTACGCAGCAACGGATGACGGTATTGTGTGACCCTGTGGCTGTACACGCCCCACTTCTTCCGGGGGAGCGGCTGGCGGCTGATGCCATACAGCTGCTTCATCAGGGCATGTGTCGCCAGGCAGGAGCACAGCACGGAGGTCGTGCTCTCAGTCGCCCAGGCGACTACCTCTTGAAGAGGCTTCCAGAACGGCTCCAGCTCCAGTGAGGGATTCGCGACATTGGCTCCTGTGATAATCAGGGCATCCAGACCGTCCTGCTGCAACCGTTCGAAGGGTTCATAGTAATGGTGGAGGTAGCTTCGCGTCTCGGGACTGCGCTCGAGGCCATCGACGGAGAATGGATGCACATAGAACTGGGCGATCTGGTTACAACTGCCCACCAGGCGCATGAACTGCTGCTCCGTGACCGTGAGAGCCGCGTCCGGCATCATATTGAGAAACCCGATGTGGAGCTCCCGGATGTCCTGGTGGATAGCGTGGTCCAGGGCCAGGACCTCCTGCCCTTGCTGGCGGAGGTGTTCGAAACTGGGAAGAGGGCTATGGGCGACTAGAGGCATGTTGGGCGGTGATAATAGCAAACGGGCCACAACCGATCAATCGGCAACTGGCGCTTCCCGGGTGGGCAGGCACGAATGGCCCTGAGATAACCGGCATTCCCGGAAGACCTCAACCTGGACCATTCTCTTCGAGTCAGCTGACTTCAGTCGCCCGGTTCGTCATCCAGTTGGTGGTTACGCGAATCCATGCCTGCGTGCAGGTTCACATCTGCGTCGAGGCACAGGTCCTCGCTGGAGACTTCTATTATCCAGATGGCATTCGAGATCGGCGCCGGCCTCCGCCGCATCGCCGGGGCCTCAATCTTGGTGACTGTTACGGAATCTTCGATTAGTCTGGGCGGGAACAAATCGCCGGAGATTTTTGCCGGCCCGAGTCATTTGGAGAGCAGCTGCCATGAACAAACCGAACCGCCGTGTTTTTATTGAAAAATCGCTGGGCCTTTGTGCAGGGGCGCTGGCCGGAATCAGCTACGAAGACCGTGCCCTCATGGCCCAGCTGGTTGATCGCTCGGACTATGGGAAAACGAAGGAACCGGTGAAGGGGCTCCAGCGAGGAAAACTGGGGTCGTACGAGATCTCACGCCTCGTCATCGGGGGCAACCTCATTTCGGGATCCGCCCACGCGGGAGAGCTCCTTTACCAATCGGCCTTGATGACTCACTATTTCACGACAGAGAAAATACTGGAGACCTGGGCGCTGGCGCAGGAGAACGGCATCAACACCACGCTGATGCGCGCCGATCCCCACATCATGGAGCACTACCGGAAGTTCACGCGGGAACGCGGCGGCCGGTTGCAGTGGATAGCCCAGTCGGCCCCCGAGCAGGGCGACGCGATCGAAAACGCGAAGCGGGCCCGGGACAACGGCGCAATCGCGATCTATCTTCACGGCGGCGTCGCTGACAGGCTGGTGAAGGAGGGGAAGACCGGAGAGATCGGCAAGGTGGTTGCCGGCATCAAGGCCGCGGGTCTCCTGGCCGGCATCGGGGCTCACGAACTGGCCACCGTCCAAGCCTGCGTCCGGGCGGGTTCGGATCCTGATTTCTACATGTTCACCATCAACAAGATGAGCTACTACTCCAGCAACCCGGCGGATATCGCCGCGTTCATGAAGGACATCGAAAAACCCTGGATCGGGTTCAAGGTCCTGGGCGCCGGACGCGACAGGCCGCCTGAAGGGTTTCTCCATGCCTTTCAGAAGGGAGCCGATTTCATAGCCGTGGGCATGTTCGACTGGCAGGTTCGGGACGATACGGCCATAGTCCAGGAAATGCTGGCGAAGGGCATCTCCCGCGACCGTCCGTGGATAGGGGGACAGTCACCAGTGTCTCCGCTCGCGTGAACCTCCGGTCATGAAGCCCGTGCCTAAATGGGTCCACAGGTTTGTACCGGAAGGTGACACTGGTGACTGTCCCCCTCCGGCAGACCTGGTTCCCTTGCCGGGGAACGCCTGATATCCTGATGCCGCACCATGAAATATGCGGCTGCTGTCCTGGTCTTCTCTTGGGTGTTCTTCTGTCCCGCGTTCGGGGAACTTCCGGCGGCGAAGATCGTCATCGATTACCCTGAGGAGGGGTCGATCTTCCCGCCCGAGATAACCCCTCCGACATTTCTCTTCAGAGACGCCGGCTCCCGGGCTTCATCCTGGACCATCGACATCTCATTCAACGACGGATCGCCCGGTATTCGCGCGGTCACACGCGGCGCGCCAATGCGCATCGGCCCGATCGACCCGGAGTGCGTCTCATCCACCAACGAGATCCCGAAGCTCACGGCGCAGCAGGCCGCCACTCACACATGGACGCCCGACGGCCCGCTCTGGGCCCAAATCAAGCAGCGTTCGAGCACCGCGCCCGCGACCGTAACCATCTCCGCCGCAGGCGCGGCGGGGGACCGCTCGCGCTGCACTGTCCGGATCAGCACTTCCAAAGACCCGGTCGGGGCGCCGATCTTCTACCGCGACGTGCCTCTCATGCCGACACAGACTGAACAGGGCGTGATCGAACCGCTCGCGCTGCACGCGGTGCGCCTGGTCGCCTGGCGGGTCCGCAACGTGGCCGAGCCCGCCAGCCGCGTGGTGATGACGGATCTCCCGATGTGTGCGAACTGCCACTCCTTCTCGGCCGACGGCAGGACAATGGGAATCGACATGGACGGGCTTCAGAATAACCGCGGCAGGTACGCGCTGGTGCATGTCAGGCCCGAGATGTCCATCGGCAACGGCGACGTTCTCCAGTGGAGTTCTCCTGCCGGAGAGCTGCGCGGCAAGATCAGGGTGGGGTTCATGTCGCAGGTTTCGCCCGACGGACAACGTGTCGTGACAACGCTGAACCCGGCGGCGCTTGCGAGACCCCGGTGGGACGCCGGAAGCGCCGCGCCGGCTCCGGTTCCGAGCAATTACTACGTGGCCAACTTCGCAGACTACCGCTTCCTCCAGGTCTTCTACCCCACTCGCGGCGTCCTGCACTGGTACGGTCGTGACACCGGGGAACTCCGGCCGCTGCCCGGTGCCGACGACCCGAACTTCGTGCAAATGGGAGCCGTTTGGACACCCGACGGCTGCCAGCTTGTGTTTGCGCGCGCTCCAGCCGGAGACCCCAACCCGGAGGGCGTCCCGCCGGCCGCATACGCGAACGACCCGAACGAGACCCCCATCCGGTATGACCTCTACCGGATACCTTTCAACGACGGCAAAGGCGGTACTCCCGTCCCCATAGCCGGAGCATCACGGAACGGCATGAGCAACTCGTTCCCAAAGGTGTCGCCGGACGGCCGCTGGATCGTATTTGTCCAGGCCCGCAACGGCCTCCTCATGCGCCCCGACGGCGCTCTCTACATAGTGCCCTTCGAGGGTGGAACCGCGCGACGTATGCGCTGCAATACGAGTCTGATGAATTCATGGCACAGCTTCTCGCCAAACGGGCACTGGCTCGTGTTCTCCTCGAAAAGCAGATCGCCCTACACGCAGATGTACCTCACTCACATCGACGAGAACGGCAACGACAGCCCTCCCATCCTCGTCGATAATGCGACCGCGGCGAACCGTGCGGTCAATCTCCCGGAGTTCTTCAACGCCGGCTCCGACGGTATCCGTTCGATCGGAGGGCCCGCCATTGAATTCTTCAGGCTGTTCGACGCTGCGGCCTACCTGCAGAGACGCGGGCGGTACGCCGAGGCGGTAGGAGCGTGGCGGAAGGCTCTCGACGTAAGTCCCGACGAGGAGCTGACGCACCGGAACCTCGGGATGGCGCTGATGCTGAGCGGGGGCGATCGGGAGGAAGCCGAACTGCACCTGCAACGTGCAGCGGAGCTCAAGGCGCGCAGCGCCGTCCGCCTGGACCCGGCCCGCGCCGCGGCGTGGAACGATCTCGGCGCACTGCTGCTGCGCGCAGGCAAGACGGAAGAGGCGGTCGCTGAGTTCCGCCGCGCCTTGTCTCTCGATCCCGGCTCCGCTGCCGCGCACTGCAACCTGGGAGCCGCGCTGGCGAAGATGGGTGCATGGGACGAGGCTGCGGCCGAAGTGAGCAGGGCGCTCGCAATCGACCCGCGACATGCACCCGCGCATTACTACCTCGGGCAGGCCATGATGGAGCGGGGGAGGCCGGACGACGCGATCGCAGCGTGGCGGCAGGCGCTGGAAATCAACCCGGATTACCCCGAGGCGAGCGACAGCCTCGCGATGGCGCTCCGCGACCGCGGAGAAGTCGCCGCGGCCCTGAACCTGTGGCGCAAAGCGATCGAGCTTCGTCCGGATGACGTGCGCCTGCTTCGCCACCTGGCTTGGGTTCTAGCCACTTGCCGGGAGGAGAAATTCCGCAACGGCGGCGACGCCCTCTCGCTTGCGCGCAAGGCCCTGCTACTGACGGGGGGGAAGGATTCCGAGGTTCTCGAGACTCTGGCCGCGGCCTATGCCGAGACAGGACGGTTTTCAGACGCTTCGGCCACCGCCCGCCGGGCCCTGGGAATCGCACTGCGGCAAAAGGACGACGCGGTTGCCTCCTCGATCCGTTCAGGCATCGTGCTCTACGACGCGCTCACCCCCTTGCGAACCCCCTGACGATACACAGGAGCCGCAGAGACCCGGCGTATTCCAGGCACAACATAATCCGCCACCAGGCGGGATAAAATTCACGGCAGGTACGCCTCTCTATCGCCATCAGGTCACCTCCCTGCAGGGGCCGGCACGGCGGGTTACCGTCAGCTTCCCGGAATACATATCCGCTGAGCATTCCGGCCTGAGCGGCGGCAAGCGCCAGATGAAGAATCAGCGGGATCATAGGCCGTCTATGCCAGAGAAATTGAGGCAGTCAAATGTTTTCAGCCGGCGCCAGGATGAGTGAGCACGCTTCGCCGAAGCGCGCAAGACCCGCGCCTGCGGCGCAGAACTGCACTTCGGTCGAAGAAACATCAGATTTCCGGCAGTCGGATGTATGATTGAGGTCCGTTGACGGCTGCCAGCCGGAAACGATCCCCGGAGCAGGATTGACCCAAGAGGAGGGCCGCATGTCGCCTGAATTGACGAGGCTCATCAAGGCAACTTTCCCCAACGAGTCCGTATTCGCGGAAATCGCGGTATCACTTGCCAGAGAGGCGGCGGCAAGTATGGGATTCGAGGGTATCCCCTTGAGCGAGATCGAGGTGGCCGTCGAAGAAGCCGTCATCAACGTTCAACACGCCTATGATGCCGAGGAAAATACCAAGTTCGACCTTATCTGCGAATTGCTCCCGACAGCTCTCAAGGTCGTCATCCGGGAACACGGCATTCCCTTCGACCCCGCGCGCATCCCCGTGTATAAGGCGGCGCATGACCTCGATGTGGCCTCGACGGCAGGGTTGGGCGTGTTTTTCATGCGCTCGCTCATGGACGAGTGTTCGTTCCACAACCTCGGACCCGGAGGCAGGGAGACCTGCCTTATCAAGCACCTTGGCAGCCACCTGCGTGCAGAGCAGGTGGTCGTGGACACTCATGCGGCCGAGGCCGAGCCCGAGGCAATCAAGGAGAAGATCCAGTACCAGGTTCGGCCCATGCGTGAGGACGAGGCGATCGAGGTCTCGAAGTGTGCCTTCAAGTCGCATGGGTACAGCTTCTTCGACGACCACATCTATTATCCCGATCGTCTCGTCAAGATGATCAGCAGCGGGGACATGATTTCGTTCGTAGCGGTAACCACGAACGACGTCTTCATGGGCCACGCCTGTCTGCTTTTCCAGTACCCGGAGGATCGTTGTGCGGAGTTGACCTTCCTGTTCGTAAACCCGGAGTACCGCGGCCAGGGGGCCTGCGGACGCCTTACGGAAGCGCTTCTCACGCCCGAGAGCCGGCGACCGCTTGAAGGCATTTACGCGTACGCGGTGGCGAACCACCCGTTTACCCAGAAGGCCGGAGTGAAGCAGGGCATCAAGGATTGCGGCCTCCTGCTGGCAACAAGCCCTGCGAGCTGGAAATTCAAAGGCATACCGGGAGACCCGAACCAGCGCATCAGTGTGGTCCTTGCCTTTCGATACCTCGGTACGCCGAAGAAGCTCACGCTCTACCCGCCCGCGCACCACCGTGAGATCGTGGAAAAGCTGTATCGAAACATAGCCGCCGATCATGAGTATGCGGTGCCGGCCGAAGCGCCTGCTCTCACGGGTGAGTCGGAGATTCTCACGGGGACAAATCAGGCCGAGGGTTGCGCGGAGATCTTCATCCGCCGTTGCGGCAAGGATGTCGTTCGCGATGTGCGGCGACTGTTGCGGGGTTTCTGCCTGCAGCAGTACGCGGCCATCAACCTGTTCCTCAACCTCGAGGAGCCATCGACCTATCACCTGACCGCGGAGTTCGAAAAGCTGGGCTTCTTCTTTGGCGGAATCCTGCCCTGCGGCCGGATCGGCGATATGCTGATCCTGCAGTTCCTGAACAACGTCGATCTCGACTACACCAAGATCATCGCATACTCGGACGTCGCGCAGGAAATGCTCGCTTACATCCGCGCGCATGATCCCAACGTGGTCGAATAATGGAGCTGCGCCGTGTCCAACGGAACGCCGTGACGTCCCTTTTCCCGAGCCTCGGCGGATCCCCATTCTGTGAAGTGAATCTGGACGAAGAGGCGATGCGCTGGCGTGCGCAGCACCCGGAACGGTTCGCCGGCGGGGTTAACCCTCTGCTCGACCCAGCGATCTGCGAGACGCTGCTCGACGATTTCCATGCGCGCCATCGGGTCGAGTGGTCTTACGGCGGCTATCTGGAGGACCGGTGTCACATCTGGCAGGGGAGCTATCTCGAGCGGACGGGCAACTTCGTGCACCTCGGGGTCGACTTCCACGTACCGTGGGGTACGCCTGTGGCCGCACCGCGAGCCGCAGTGGTGTTCCTGGTCGATCATGACCTTGACCGTGATGGCGGCTGGGGGCAGCGTGTCTTCCTCAAACTGGACTGCCAGCCGCCCCATGATCCAGTGCTCATCTTCGCTCACCTGCAGGGGGCAGAGGTGATGCCGGGGGCGCGCCTCGCGCGTGGTGCGATCTTCGCCGAGGTCGGCGGTCCACCCGGCAACGGAAACTGGGCACCGCACCTGCACCTGCAGACCATCCCCTTGGATCGCCTGGTCGAAGCGCTTATAGAACGCTTCGCGGAACTCGACGGCTACGGACCACCGTCCCGGGTCGAGGCTCTCAGGGTGAGTTTTCCCGATCCGCTGCCGATCATCGGATGGCGGTAAACCTGCGGGAGGCTAAACCGGCGCCTCCGGCTGCCCTTCCGTGTCCGCACCGTCCTCGATCCCGATCACGAATTCGACACGGTGGACTATTGAGGATAAGTCGTTCTATGCTGAGCCGCCGAGCAGAATTTCGGCCGCATCCTGCCAGGGAGATTTCGCATGGAAATCAAAGAGGAAAAGCGGGGAGAGGTTAGAGTCATAGGGTTACGTGGGCGGCTGGACGCAACCACAGCCCCAGGCGTTGAGAAGCGGTTGCTCACACTGGTGGCTCAGGGCGAAGTCCGGATTGCATTCGACCTTTCCGGGCTGAATTACATCAGCAGCCTGGGACTGCGGGTATTGATGGTCGTTGCCAAGGAGGTGCAGACGGCCGGCGGCAAGCTGGCTCTCGCGACGCTCAACGACAGTGTTCATGAAATCTTCAATCTTGCCGGATTCACAAACTTGTTCTCCATATTTCAGACGCTCGATGAGGCTGCGGCGTATTGCGCCGGTTGATGACGCTACAGCCTGTCGGCTGTGTTATCGTCGGCCCAGAGACGGGATGGGAACCATGCAGCAGAATCAGACCAACTCCGGGGAGAGTGTTCTCACGCTGGCCGGCAGCATCGCTGAACTGGAGCGGCTGAGAAGGTTCGTCGCTTCGTTCTGCGAATCGGAAGGGATCCCTGAGGAGATCTGCTGCCAGCTGCAGGTAGTTCTGGAGGAGTTGGTCACCAACACAATCAGGTACGGTGGTTGCGGGACGAAGGAAGACGCCATTCAACTGGCGATGGCAAAGAAGGGTGACGAGGTAAGCGCCGTACTCTCAGACAGCGGCGGCCATTTCAATCCTCTGGATGCGCCGTCACCGGATCTTACGAAGAGTCTGCTCGAGCGCCCTGTGGGTGGACTTGGGATCCATCTTGTCCGCCAGATCATGTCTTCAATCCGCTACGAACGTCGCGGGGGCCGCAATTACCTGTACCTCATCAGGTCCGTGAGAGCTGAAGGCGCTCCCTGATACAGTCGCGTTTGACACGAGATCGCAACCAACCAGATGACCCTGGATTGATGGGGCACAGAAGAGAGCGCGACAGCCTGAAGGAAACTGGCGGAACAGAGTAACGATATCTCCCCGATGTCGGGCCAAACCTTCCCGCACGTGACTGACACAGTGAACACCGGCAGGAGAGAGTTCGCGAGGATCACGGCATCACTCTGATTCCCTGCGCAGGCATCGCGTGAAACGAAGACCGCGAATTCACTGCACCGGCGAGCATCGGCGACACAGGAGTTGAGAGGCCGCCGCGAAGTTCGTCGATGCCCGCGCTGGAACCTCACAAATGGGGTATGCTGACGTCTTAACCCGGATAATTCACGAAGCATCCAGGAGAAGGGGATTTGGGACACGGATGAACGCGGATGAACGCGGATCGAAAATGGTGATTCGATCCGCGCGCAGCGCTGTCACCTTCAGTGCGGCAAAAACTCGGCCAGCGTTTCTCCGTGTCCACAAATGCTTCCTTCCCGCTGATTCATGAATAATCCCCGTTAGATGCAGGGGCCTCCCAGGTCGGGCGGCTCCAAACGGAAAGGCGAGGACCCCATGACAGCCGACAAGCCGCGGTTTCGCAAAGCCATCTTCCCGGGGCTCTATCTCCAGGGTGACGGTGCTTCAGGTGCGGTGCCCGAGCTGATGCAGTCGCTCGGCGGCGCAGGTTTGGTGGTTTGCGCGTCTTCCGCCTTTGCGAAGGTCCTGCCCGGCATCGCGGACGTGTTGCCGCAGGGGAGCCGGGCGGAGCGGTTTGGAGGGGAGTGTTGCGAGCGGGAGCTGACCCGCCTTTCCGGTTTGGCAGAGGAGTGCGGCGCCCGGGTCGTTGTGGCGGTCGGCGGTGGGAAGACGATCGACACCGCCAAGATCGTCGCCGATCGTGCCCGCCTGCCCGTCATCGTCGCCCCGACCATAGCCTCGACCGACGCTCCCTGCAGCGCCTGCGCGGTCATTTACACGGATCAAGGCGTGTTCGAAAGAGTCACCTACCAGCGTCGAAATCCCGATGCGGTGGTAGTCGATACGGGCGTCATTGCCAAAGCCCCGGTCAGGTTCCTGGTCTCCGGCATGGGAGACGCACTCGCGACGTGGTTCGAAGCCCGCAGCTGCGAACGAACCGCCTCAGTCAACGAATGCCGCGGCTTGAGCACCATCTCCGCGCTGGCACTGGCCCGCCTGTGTTTCGAGACCCTGCTGGACTACGGAGTGGCCGCGAAACAGGCCAATGAAGCAGGAATAGTAACTCCGGCGTTCGAGCGCATCGTCGAGGCCAACACGCTGCTGTCCGGCCTCGGCTTCGAGAGTTCGGGCCTGGCATCCGCGCACTCCATTCACAACGGCCTGACGGCTCTGGCACCGACGCACGCCTACTATCACGGCGAGAAGGTCGCAATCGGTGCGCTCGCCGGCCTGCATTTGACGGACGCGGGTCCGAGGGAGATTGATGCCGTCTACGGATTCTGCGAATCCGTCGGACTGCCGACGACTCTGGCAGAAATAGGACTGGCCGGCGTAACCAAGGAGGATCTTCTGACGGCGGCACGGCGGGCATGTGCCCCCGGGGAATGCATCCATCACGAGGCCGGCGATGCCAGTCCTCACCAGGTTGTGGCCGCGCTGATCGCCGCCGACCGGATGGGCTGCGCCCGGAAGGGAATTTAGCCCGGAAGTCGGGCTGCCGGGATCGCTGGCAGACTCTGTCACCGCCGTCACCTGGCACAGAGGCACAGGGCGTGGTCCTATTTCACCTGCAGTCGAAACGTCATCATCTGCTGCGGCGCGGCGCGAGCAGTCAGCGCCCCGCCGGTGGTATCGGCGGGCGCAAGGTCGGTCTCCAGGTGAGTAGTGCTCCGAGCGGATGCCAGCGTCCTGCCGGGCACGTTCAGAGCGAGCCTGAAGACCGCGCTTTGCGCTGCCTGATTCCAGACTCGGACGATAAGACCTTGCGCCACGCCTTCCTCCGCGGGCTTGAGAGCCCAGAGCAGCACGTTGTCGTTTGAGACCGTCAGCAGCGAGAGTGTCTCCGCGGGATAGGCCGCCCCGGCTCCGCCGGTAACGCGTGCGGCTACGAGCGGGTTCTGATGCTCGAGCGCGAACTTCATCGCGGCGGTCTGATTGTAGCCGGCGTGCGTCATCAGCGCGAATCGTTGAAGAAAATGGCTGTCTCCGCCCTGCGCCGTGATGCCGAGGCCGGGTCCGTCCACCTGGCCGCCGGCAAGGACAGTCAGGCTCGGGGTGGCGGTGTCGAGTTGTTCGTCCCTGCTTTGGCCGGGTCTGAAGAAGGCGCAGTCGGCGTTGGAGAGGGTGATGCCGACGCCGCCCTCGCCGGTCATGTCGACGAAGTGATTGAGGGTGAGCCAGTCGTATCGTGCCTGGCGCGGGGTGTAGTGTCCCCCGTCCGGGGAAAGCCGCGCCCGCAGGACGGCACCGACCTCTTCGTGCTGTACGACGGGATCGGTAAGATTGAAATGGAAGGCCCAGGAGCGGACGTCGGCGAAATTCGCGTTGATCTCGTTCTGCAGTTCGATGCGGTGCGAGTTGCGCACCAGGGTCACGCGCACCGTGCGGACAGGCGGGCCGCCGCCACTGGCCCGAAGCGTGACCGATACCGGCCCCGCCTGTTCTACCGTCACCGTACCGCCGTCGCCCCCGAGGTCGTTCATACTGCTGCGAACATACTCCCGGTTGCTGCGCGTTTTGTCGACCAGGCTGACGAGCGCGCCGTGGCCCGCGAGGGTCACGCGATAGAATTCATTCTCCAGCGTCGCGTCCTGCACGGCAGCAGCATCGGCAAAGGACGCACCCGGCCCGGGTCGAGCCTCGAAGACCTTGTAGCCGATGGCCGGCACATCAGGCGCAAGGATTCTCAGGCGCCGTGTTCCATCGAGCGTGACGGCCTGTGACGGAACCTCCTTCCCTGTCGTCACGTCGACGACGTGCGCGGGCCACGGGCCACCGTAGGGGAGGTCCACGGCGGCTGTGCGCGTCCAGCCGAGCGGGTTGAATGCATAGAAACGGGGCCATCGGCCGCCCCGCGGGATAAGTGCGCTTAGACCGGCGGCCGCCCCGCTGTGCAGTGCGTCCACGTAGCGCGCGATTTCCTTCGCAAGACGCCGCTGCCACGCGGCGCGTGCCTCGCGTTTTACCGGCCCGTCGGCAGTCCAGTCATGCTCCCAGTAGAGGCCGAGATTCATGAACGCCAGGTCGCGTGCGGCCGCGCGTCCGTCGAGGAAAGCCGGCCGCTGCAGGCTCACAAGCGTCGCCAGGGCCTCGGCCGCGCGCAGCTTCTCCACGCTGCGCCTCACGCCTGCCGACAATTCGGCCATCGAGGCGGAGTACAAATCCCACTCGTTACCCCGCGCGACGCTCTCTGTCGGCAGGGTTGCGCCGTAGCGCGCTTCGAAATCGGCGAAGAAATCCTCCATGTTCGAAACGATCACCTGGCGGCGATCGTTGCTGAGCGCACGCGCAATTCGCGGAAACTCGTCGGTCAGTGTCTGCAGGTCGTCCCATCCCTTGCCGAAGGCACTGCGGACCTCGTAGGCTTGCCCGGTCGCGGGGTCGGTGTAGCGGCGGTTGAAGCCCTCGTCTCTGTCGAGAAACTCGACGACGTCCTCCGGATAGCGGGCTTCGGCATAGCCGCCGATGCTCTCGTTTGCGTGGCCCTGGCGGGGGTGGTTGTTGAGCGAATGCCACTTCATGAGCACGCGCTGGCCGTCGAGGCCGGCCAGCCAGTAGATCTCGTGATCGCGCGGCTCGGTCGCCGAGGGCATTTTCGACGCACAGGCGCACACACCGTGCCAGCTCCAGCGCGCGCCCGACCCTGCCCAGAGCGACGCAAGGCCGAGCGGCAGCGTCTGGTTTTCCGTCGCCGCCGCCTGCCGGAAACGCAGCCCGTATCGCCGTTCCAACCGCCCGGAGTAGTACATGCCACGCAGCACCGCCTCCGCCGGTTGCCCGCCGTAACAGGAAACGAGCGCGTTCAGTGGAGCGCTGATCTGCCCGCGGCGGAGCTGCGCAATCAGCCGGGCGAAATGTTCCGGCCCGCGCTCGCGCTCGTAGGTCCACAACCAGTAACTCCCGTCACAGTTCCACCGGCTCTGCCATTGCGGTGGCTCGCCGGCGGTCTTCTCAGCGAGCGCGATGTAGTAGTCAAGCATCGTGACGAAGGCATCACGATAGGCTGTCTCGTCCGCATTCCACATGTAGTCCGTGTGGTCATCGGGCGCGAGGTAGATGCGCTTCGCCTTCTGCGCGGATGCGTGCAGGCAGAGCGTGAGGAAGCAGACACAACAAAATGCGAGTCTACTCATAGGCTATATTCAGTGCCTGCATCATGCCTATGGTGTACCCGAGAGCGAAGATGTGCCCCAGCATGGCATAGCCGGGTCTCTTCTGTGAATCCTCGCCCTCCATCGCCGGTGCGTGGTCGGTACGCAAGGGGCCGACGAATCCTCCTCGGGCGTAGCACTGGAGCATCCTGGCCATGTCCGTCGGGCCGTTGTCATGGAATGTCTCGTGGTAGCGCGTATCCGCCGTGCCCTCAACGTCGCGGAAGTGGACGAATTGAATCTTGCGTCTCTCGGCGAATTCCGTGGCCACCGAATAGATGCTTTCGCCCGGCGCGTATTTCATCGATCTGAAGTTCCCCTGGCAGAATGAGGCGCCATTGCATGGGCTCTCTGCAATTGAGAACAGACGGCGGTAGGCTGCAGGACTGATCATTATCTGCGCAGAGCCGAGGTATGGAGACACAGCAGGATCGTTGGGGTGGTACCCCATCTTGACATTCGCCTTCTCACATACGGGAATAATTCGCTCTATCAGCCACGTCAAGGCTTCCCACAATTGGTCTTCGGTGTAGATCTCCTGTGCAGGAGGAAGCTTCTTGGACGCCTCATAGTCATGCTCGGTTGTGATGGCTCCGCCCCGCAGAACAAGTTTGTTACTCGTTCGCCTTCCTCCCTGTCCCAGGTTGTAGCATAGGACCGGGATGCCGACCTTACCCATGGCTTCAACGAAAGCAATCCAGTTTCTGAGTTCCTGGTCACGGCCGGGCGAGCCCCGCCTTATATTGTCAGCAGGAACCGGCGTCATGGTTTCATAGACCGCAACTTTGAACCCTGCCTCGGCCCATGCGTCTTTATGACTCTGCATCGCCGCCGCATATTGATCCGGGCCGATACCTTTCAGGGAGGGAGTCGAAACAACGTGAGTGACGCCCATCTGCAGGCAGAGTTTCAGGCGTTCAGGTTCATCCAGATTGAGGACGTGTGACAGTATGATCCTGCCCTGTTGCGTAGCGTGGCCCATCCTGGGCAGGGATGAAGCCGCGCTCGCTGCAGCGGCAATCGCGACATTGCTTTTGATCCATGAACGGCGTGTCATGTGCGTCATTTGTGATGCACTCCTTTCATCCGGCATCTGCTGGAGCCCTTTTGCCATGACCTCTCTTCCCAGTCAATTGCTGATTTGCCCTTTTGTGGTTTACCCTTTGACCAGTACCGCATCGAAACCAGGGCGTCCGGTTTCGATGCGCCCATTGCGTTGACCGTCGACTTTTTCGCTGCAGTTGTGCAACCATGGCCCGAATAGACAGGACATGGTCCCTGCTCGAAATGACGGGCTACAGCCCGGAAAGGGAATGCGATTGGGAGAAGACGAGAGCAGGTACCCGCGGCGGGCGTTTCTCCATGAAACGGGGCGGAAACTCGCCGGGTTCACGCTGGCTTCCACTCTTGCTCCCAGCAGCTTCGATATGACCCAAAGACAAACAGAGTCATCCTCTTCCACACCGACCTCGCCTGTAACCAGGTATGAGCTCGATCCGGCCTGGCCGCGAAAGCCCGAATCACTCGGCGTCTGGGCAGGCAATCCCGCCGTAATGGTCGACGACAGACAGCGGATCTGGGTATCGAACCGCGCCTTTCCGGCCATGATGATATTTGACACGAAAGGTAACTTCATCCGCGCTTGGGACAGCCCGGAGCTCTTTTCCGAAAAGGGACCTGCTCTGTTCCAAAGCAGGCAGAAGGGGCCATACAATCTTCATCTGTTTCGATTCGATGCATCCGGAAATGTCTGGGTCGCCAACACGAACCGCCACGTGATCCAGAAGTGCGACCAGGACGGCAACGTCCTCCTGACGATCGGAACGCTCGACGCGCCTGGGGAAGACAGCACTCACATGAACCGTCCCACCGACATGACGGTCACCCCGGCAGGCGTGTTCGTGTCCGATGGTTACGGCAACCGTCGCATAGTGCATTTCTCGCCGGATGGAAGATTCATCAAGACGTGGGGGAAGAACGGCGTCGGCCCGGAGGATTTTATCGATCCGCATGCGATCTGCCACATCGGCGAACACCTCTACGTCGTGGATCGCGGAAATATCCGGATCAAGGTGTACGATTTCAACGGCAGGCTACTGGACATCTGGCGCGATCTGATGATTTCCTGGCCCCTGGTTCCGACAGCGGACAACGCGATATGGACCTGCGGCTGCACCCCGATCAGGCTCGATCAGTATACGGAGATAACCGGCGGCCGGCTTCAGCAGGATCAGATTGCCGTGAAATTCAATCCTGAAGGCAGGATCCTTCAGATATGGGCATTCCCCACCTGTCCCCGCAGCGATCGCCACGTGCCCGGGAAGCTGAACATGCTCCATGGCATCTGCGCGGACGCGCAGGGGAACCTCTACCTCGGCGAGGCATTCAATCCGGGACCGCAGAAGTACATATGCTCGAACCAGCCGGCCACGACGGTCAAAGGAGAATTCCCTGCTGACTAGGTTGGGACTAACCCAATCTCAATATCAGCGATTTCTGCGTGTTATCCAGGAACGGCGACGTATTGACGGCAGTATCGAGAGTCACCATGAGGACCTGCCCCAGTGCGTTCACGAGTTCGCCGAGAAGAAAGACGGGAACCGCGACCAGGATGCTCATTAGCGAACCGGCCAACACTGTTGTCGTCGCGCCAAGTCCGGGAGGGTAGTTGCCGCCGGCAAGCAGCAGCCCGACAAGAAACGTCAGAACACCAAGAATCGGACTAAGGACTCTTGCGAGTCTCCCTATCCTCGCCAGACCCTTCCCGATGCGATAGGCGTCTCCATATCTTCTTGCCAGCGAGTGACCTTCGTCCGATTGCACTTTCTGGGGCCTCTGAAACAGGTCCTCGATCGTCTCCCCCTCCTCCGGCGTTCTTGTTCCTGACTGGCCCAGATACGAGGTCAGTTGCTTGATCAGCTCGAAATCGTAGCCGCACTGGCATCTCTGCGCATCGCCTTGATTGATGATTCCGCACTTGGGGCATTTCATATTCCATTCCTTTTGAATTCGAGCCTGTCAGCCCGATCTCTCCTGTTGAGGGCTGATGGAGAGAACGTCGCCATTCGGCTCACTGCTGTCGAACCTTCGAAACACGCAGCGGTCTATCTCGAAATTGAATCAGGTCAGTAGCGTAGGCCTTGAGGGGAAATGAGTCAACAACCTCAAGGGGTGACAACGGTCAAAGATATGCAGCGTGGCCTGAGCTGCTTCAAGCCGTCCGGAGCAATGCCGTCCAAATATTGTCCGCATGCTCACTCCATGAGGAGACCAGCGTGTCCGCCGTCAGGGAGATGCTCCACCTCCACGGGCAGTTGTCCCGTGACCTCGCCGAGCGACTTCGGTTCCTCGCGCATAATCGCCGCCGGCGCCAACGGCATGGATTCACCCTGGAAGGCGCGCTGTCCCGAGAGCATCCGGTAGAGCACGGATTTGCCCTTGTGCTCCCGAGTGGAAATGCTTATAAGGGCGTTCTGAGCATTCGGCGACAGGAGAAGAACTCATGAAAGAATCGACAGGGTTTCGAGGTCACCGCCGGCAGTTCCTGAAGAAGATGGCAACGGCTGCGGGTGTCGCATCGTTCCCGCAGATAATCCCGTCTTCGGCCCTGGGCAGAGATGGGGCAACAGCGCCAAGCGACAAGATAGCTCTCGCCTGCATTGGGTTGGGAATCCAGGGGACAGACAACATGCGGAAGTTCCGCAGGCACAGGGAGGACGTCCAGGTGGTTGCCGTCTGCGACGTTCACGAAACCCGCCGGCTCAAGGCCCGGAACGAAGTGAATGAGGTCTACGAGAACAAGTCGTGCGCGGAATACCGGGATTTCAGGGAGCTGATGAGCCGCAAGGATATCGACGCCATACAGATCACGGCGCCCGACCATTGGCACCCCCTGATTGTGATCGAGGCGGCGCGGCAGAAGAAGCACATGTACTGCGAAAAGCCGATCGGCTGGAGCATCCGGGCAGCGCAGGCGGTCCGAAAGGCCGTGAAGGAGAGCGGGGTCGTCTTCCAGTTTGGAACGCAGCAGAGATCCGGGGCGGACTTCCGGAAGGCATGTGAGCTGGTTCGTAACGGCAGGATCGGTAAACTGCAGACTATTCTGGTCGGTGTCCCGGGGAGCTGGACCTGCCCGCTCCAACCCACAGAGCCGGTGCCGAAGGAACTGGATTACGAGATGTGGCTCGGACCCGCACCGATGGCGCCCTACTGCTATCAGCGATGCCGGCCATGGGTCAAGGATGAAGGACCATTCGGAGGCTACAGCATCTGGTACTGCATCCTGGACTATTGCATCGGCATGATCGGCAACTGGGGCGTTCACCACCTCGACATCGCTCAGTGGGGAAACGGTACTGACCTTTCCTGTCCGGTAGCCGTCGAAGGTAAAGGTGAATTCCCGACCGGGATGCTCACCAACGCAGCGACAAAGTGGCAGGTCGAGAACAAGTACGCAAACGGCGTGACCCTCGTCCACATGGATGACGCGACGAGCAAGGAGCATCCGCTTCAGGCCGAAGGTCACGGCCACGGTGTGATGTTCATCGGAGACAAAGGATGGGTTCACGTGGACCGCAGCAAGCTGGACGCCAGCCCCAAGTCTCTCGTAAACGAAACCATCGGTGCCGGTGAAATCAACCTGTTCAAGAGCGACGACCACCACGTCAACTTCATTGACGCAGTGAAGGGAAAGACCCAGCCGGCGGCAAATATTGACATCGCCTTCTACTCGGACACCATCTGCAATCTCCAGCAGATCGCGATCCTGCTCGGGCGAAAACTGCGGTGGGATCCGGACAAGGAGTCCTTCGTCAACGACGACGAGGCTAACAGGATGCTCGATCGCCCCATGCGTGACCCTTGGACGCTGTGAGTGGAGGGGACAGCCACCAGTGTCCCTTGAGGGCACAGCACCCGCCGGGTCGAAGCCTCGACAACATGGGGGCAGTCCCCCGTCGCCTCGTTGACGACCCCAGGGTTCGTACAGTAACCTCCGCGCGTCATGATTGATTTGCGCTCATCCCGGCTGTCTTCACACCGGCTCCGCCTCTGTGCTGCCGTGGTCGCCGCGGTGATCGGTGTCTTCGCGAACTGCCTTGCCCGGGCTGCTGCCGCTCAGCAGGCCCCGCCCCGCGACAATGGGCAGTCAGTCGCGGATCTTTCCGGACGGAAATATCCGCCTCGGATCTATAACACCGTTCGCCTTTCCGGAGCTCCCCCTCTCATCGACGGACGTCTGGACGACCCCGCCTGGAAGGAAGGCGAGTGGGCCGGCAACTACACGCAGCAGATGCCGGTCGAGGGGGCAAAACCCAGCGCGCCCACCGAGCTCAAGATCCTTTATGACGACCGCAGCGTCTACGTGGCAATCCGCGCCTACGATGATCCATCGCTCGTCCATAGCTATCCCGGACGACGGGATGACTTTGCCGAGTACTCCGTCGACATCGTCGGCGTCTGCTTCGACAGCTACAACAGCAAGCGCACCGGCTTCGAGTTCGACCTCACCGCCGGTGGCGGTAAGATCGATCTCATCCTGGGCAACGGCGAAATGGAATGGGATACCACGTGGGACGCGGTCTGGGACGGAGAAGTGGCGCACGACACCCAGGGCTGGACTGCCGAGTTCCGTATCCCTCTCAACCAGCTCCGCTACGGGCCGCAGGACGAACAGGTCTGGGGCATGCACGCGTGGCGGTGGATCAGCCGCAACCGGGAAGAGTCACAATGGCAGCTCATCCCGAGGCAGAACACCGGACGCATGCATCAACTCGGCGAGCTGCACGGTATCCGCAACCTGCCGCGTCCCCGTCACGTGGAGCTCCTGCCGTATGTCCTGGGGAGGGTCGAGTCCGACAGCACGGGGCCAGAAGGCACGGAGGGTTCGGCATCAACCGGGCTCGACGTGAAGATCGGCCTCACCTCCAACTTCACGCTCGACGCCACCATGAACCCCGACTTCGGCCAGGTCGAGGCGGACCCATCGGTCATCAATCTCACCGCGTACGAGACCTTCTACCCGGAGAAACGACCGTTCTTCCTGGAAGGCAAGAAGATCCTCAGCTTCCCGATCGAAGGATTCGACCAGCTCTTCTACTCCCGCCGCATCGGCCAGGCTCCTTCGTACTCGCCGCCGCTCGGCCCTGACGAGACCATCGACATTCCGGAAAGCACAACCATCCTCGGCGCCGCGAAGATCACCGGCCGCACCGATGGCGGACTCTCCGTCGGCCTGCTGCAGAGTCTCACCTCTGCGGAGACCGCGCAGATCTCCTCGCCTTCCGGCTCGCGCGAACAGGAGGTGGAGCCGTTCGGCAGCTACACCGTCGGGCGAATTCACAAGGATTGGGACAAGGGGAATACGAGCCTGGGTGGAATGGTCACGGAAACCCACCGGAGCATTTCCGATCCGCAGCTCGACTTCCTGCCGACGAACGCCCTGACGGGCGGCGTCGACTTCATCCAGTACTATTCGAATCGCTCCTGGGTTCTGGACGCGATGGCGGTCATGAGCCAGGTCAACGGCGACCGGCAGGCCATCTACGCCCTGCAGACCAACGCGGTACACTACTTTCAGCGCCCGGACGCGAGCTACCTTGGCGTTGACAAAAACGCGACATCACTCAGCGGCCACGGCGGTTCCGTGCGGTTCGGGCGTTCCGATTCGAGCCGCCTGCGCCTGACCAATCACTTCCACTGGTACTCACCCGGACTCGAGCTGAATGACCTCGGCTACCTCCGCCAAGCCGATGTCATCGCGAATCAGATCTTCCTCGGCTGGGCTGAAACCGAGCCGAGGGGGATCTTCCGCGCGTATTCGCTCCAGTATGCAAGGGAGGATCAATGGGACTTCGGCGGGCTGAAAACACTGTCGCAAAACCGGCTCGAGGGCGCATCCCAGTTCCAGAACAAGTGGGAGACAACGGGGAGCTTCGGACGCCAGAACCCCGTCGACACCCGGGCCCTGCGTGGTGGGCCAGCCCTGCGCTGGCATGATTACTGGAGTGCAATACTCAGCCTGGGAAGCGACCCTTCCCGCCGGATCGCCCTCAACGCCAGCGGCACCTACGACTGGGCCGTGGACGACCCGTCACGTCACTCCCGTGCCGAGGGTCTCCTGCGGGTGCGGTTATCCAACCGCTTCTCCGTCTCCGGCCGCGCGGCCCACGAGACCATCGCCGACACTCTGCAGTACGTAGCGACGCCGACGACAACCGCCGGGCCCCGGTGGGTGCTTGGCCGCATTGATCAGGATATCTGGGACTTCACTCTGAGGGCCGATTTCGCATTCAGCCCGACCCTGACGGTCCAGTACTACGGCAGCCCTTTCATCGGCAACGGCCTCTACACGGAATTCAAGCAGGCGACCGACACGCTTGCACTGCGCTACCAGGACCGGTTTCACCAGTATTCAGCGAGCGAACTCCTCTTCCTTCCGGCCTCCAACACATACTTCGTCCGGGAAGCCGCAGGCGGTGCGACCTACTCCTTCGCCAATCCGGATTTCAGCTTCCGCCAGTTCCGCTCGAATCTCGTCGCGCGCTGGGAGTACAGGCCCGGATCCACGCTCTATGTCGTCTGGTCGCAGGGACGCACGAGCGAGGAGCAGCGCTGGGACTCGTCGTTTTCGTCGAACTGGAACGCGCTGTGGCGCGAACGCCCCGACAACGTCTTCATGGTGAAACTCACCTACTGGTTCTCGCCGTAGCGACCTCGGGATCAGACGGAAGATGGGGGCCGAGGGCCGACCTCTGCGCGCCGATGTCCGCATCGTCGTCCGAATGATGACCCGCATTCGTGGCCTCACGGAGTATTGGCGAAACCAAGGTCAATGGCTACCCTGCATACTTCACGTCGAAGGTTACCAGTGTCCCTGCCCTGTTTCGGCATGCCCGAATGCAGTCGATATACTACCGAGGGGAATGCGTCACCTTCCCAAGGCGTCACCTGCGAGTTACGCGTCCGCCGGCGGCCACCGACTTCTTGTGCAGGGATCAATCTCCAACTAGAATGTGAGGCACCTATTTTCCCGAAAGTCACATCGACAAGGGAAACGGTGACTGCAATGGCCCATTGGTACCATCAGGAACGCTATCGGATGGAATTGGAGGAGCTGGAGCGGCGCCGCAAGCGCAGGTACCAATTTCTTCGTCTCTGGATATTCCTGAGCCTGGCGACGATCCTGATGCTGTTGAGCGGGATTGTAAGCTATCACCTTTATCGGATGTTCATACACAGTTAGTACGCATCCGATTTGAAATTCAGCCACACCAGCAGGCAATCTTTACTTGCCTCTTTGGTAGACCCGAACGTAGTCGACGTAATACTTTTGCGGGAGCGTGTCCGCAGTCGGTCCAGGCTTGATCGTCGGCGCTATGGCGGTATTGACCAGGATGTAATGCGGGTGCTGGAACCCCTGTCTTTTTGCATCCGTGTCGATCTTGAAGTTCATGAAGTTTACGTCGTCGAAAAACCACTTGACCTGGTCCGAATCCCATTCGATGGCATAAATATGGTAAGCATCGGCACATTTCGCTCCACCGGGAAGCCGGTATCTGCCCTGTCCACTCGACACATGTTTCCCCTTCTCGTCGGCATAGTGGATGCAGCCCGTCGTGACCCCGTCCCCTAATTCGTTGTTCCCTTTCTTCCCCCAGATCTCCTCGATTTCCCCGCCCCACATTTCCATGATGTCGATTTCGCCGCTGCGGGGCCAATGTCCTTCTTCTCCCAGGGTCCAAAAGGCGGGCCAGATCGCGTTCCCCTTCGGAAGTCTCGCCCGCATCTCGATCCGGCCGTACAAGAAAGCCTTCCTGCCGTGCGTATTCAGACTCGCAGATGTATAGGGAGCGCCCTTGTAGTTCTCCATCCGGGTTTCGATCACAAGATTGCCGTTCTCGATATACGAATTCTCGGCACGATCGGTGTAGTACTGCGGTTCCTTGTTCCGGATGAAGCCGATCTCATGGTTCCAGACCGACTTGTCGATCGCCGACTCGTTGAATTCGTCGCTCCATACGAGCTTCCACTGCGCGCCAGGAGAATTCGCCTCCTGGGAAAAGAGGCTTTGGATCATGACCAGAACGATCACAGACACGAAGGAATTCGGCTTCATGGCAAGTCCTTTCCGGGACGCGAAACGGCTTGTTGATTCGCACACACTCACCTGCTCGGGTCAGATACTCAGATGGTCCGGCAGCTGTGTGTTCTTGTCTGTCTTAGCTTTAGCGATATCTTTCTGTGTCAGTCCGCTTGCAGTTGCCAGGTCGGCTCCCCGCAGGTTTGCTCCAGAGAGGTTTGCGGCCCACAGGTCCGCTCCCCGGAGGCTCGCATTTTCGAGATCCGCTCCAGCCAGATTTGCCTCGATGAGCATTGCCGAGCGGAGGTCCGCTTCCCGGAGGTTCGCGTTTTCGAGTTTCGCCCCCGAGAGATCCGCCTTTTGGAGATTAGCTCCATAGAGGTTCGCACGGGAAAGGTCCGCTCTGGGAAGGCTCGCTGCCCACAGGTCCGCTCCCTGGAGGTTCGCCCCGGAGAGATCCGCTTTCTGGAGGCTGGCCCCCCAGAGGTTCGCACCCTCGAGGTCTGCTCCCCGGAGGTTCGCTGACCGTAAGTTCGCTCCCCGAAGGCTCGCTTTCCCGAGGTCCGCTCCAAGGAGATTTGCCTCGATGAGGTTTGCTGAGCGGAGGTCCGCTTCCTGGAGATTCACAATCTCGAGGTTCACACCCGAGAGGTCCGCCCCTTCGAGGAGCGGTATGATGTGATTCTCCTTCCTCCACCTGTTCCAGGCGACGATGGATTCTCTCAATCTCCTGAGGTGCTCTTCGTTTGCCATTGGGACCTGTGGCGGCGGATACCAGGTTCTTGTGTTTCCCGCGTGGTCAAGAAACTCAGCCGACTCATGAGCACCTCGACCGACTGGTGCCTGCGGAGTATCGATACCGGGAACGATTCTACCGATGACGTTGCCCAAAGCAAAGGAATCTTGTTGCCGGAGCTCCGGCTACCCGAGTAAGTGGACCCTCGGAAGGGACATCATGACGACGCACGATGTCCGCTTTTGCTGTAATCTTACTGTCTGACCTGGTTACGCGGAAGACGCCAATGTGAACGGCCTGCTCGATCTGATCCAGACGGGGAGTGCCGAGCAGCCTTCAACCTTCAAAAATGAGGATACTTCCATTGAACGATCATCGTGATACCGCCAAGCCGGCTCTAAGTCGCCTTTTGCTTCTTATCGCCCTCGTCTTCGTACCTTCTTTCTCGGCCTACGCGAATGCCGTGCTATCGCCGTTGTTCGCAGACCACATGGTGCTCCAGCGCGGAGTGCCGATCCACATCTGGGGAAAAGCTGCTCCTGCCGAGACGATTTCAGTGACGTTCCGCAACGATACGCGCACAGTATCCGCCGATGACATCGGCCTGTGGTCTGCATATCTGCCCCCGGCCCCTGCCGGCGGTCCGTTCGAGCTTACCGTCAAGGGTAACAGCACGGTGGTGCTGCGCGACGTCATGGTCGGCGACGTCTGGCTCGACTCCGGTCAGTCAAACATGGAATTCGCTCTGAGGGATGTGCTTAACGGCGCCGCAGAAGTGGCCGCGGCAGACCATCCGAAGATCCGCCTCATGCGCGTCACAAGGAAAGCCTCGTCATTCCCCGAAGGCGACGCCGACGTCCGTGCCTGGGAGGTCTGCAGTCCCCGGACGGCGGAGGGATTTTCCGCGGTTGCCTACTTCTTCGCCCGGGAACTCGAAGGCAGGCTCGCCATTCCTATCGGCCTCATCGACGCAAGCTGGGGAGGAACGCCGGTCGAAGCATGGATGAGCCTGCGAGCTCTCTCTTCCAGCGCCCAGTTCATGCCTGCATTCGCACAATGGTCGCGGATGAACGAGAACTATACGGCTCGGATGCTGCAGCGAGAGAAGAGAGTGAGAGACTGGCAGGAAGCTGTTGCCCGCGCGAAGGCCGAGGGGAAGGCATCCCCGCCACCGTTGCCCTGGGAGCGCAACCTGGAGAACTCGTGGATGCCGGCCGGGCTCTATAATGCGATGATTGCCCCCCTGACACCCTATCCCATCGCCGGCGTAATCTGGTATCAGGGGGAAAGCAACGCTTCACCCGAGCGGGCGCCTCTTTACGCCCCGATGTTTCAAACGATGATTCGCGACTGGCGGAGCGCCTGGGCGATCGGCGATTTCCCGTTCCTGTTCGTGCAGCTTGCGAACTTCAAGACCGGTCCGATGGAGAAGTGGCCCGAGGTTCGGGAGGCGCAACTCCAGACGCTCGGCATAGCCGGGACTGCGATGGCCGTCACTGTCGACATCGGAGATCCAATAGACATCCACCCGCGCAACAAACAGGAGGTGGGCGGGCGGCTTGCCCTGGCTGCACGCGCTATCGTCTACGGCGAGCAGATTGAGCACTCGGGCCCGTTGTTCCGCACAGCGGCACCCGAAGGCAGTGCAATGCGTCTGTGGTTCGATCACGCCGCGAGCGGCCTGGAGGTCAAAGGCGGGACAATTAAGGGATTCGAGATCGCCGGCGTCGACCGCAAGTTCATGCCCGCCGACGCCCGCATCGAAAACGCAACCGTGGTGGTTTCCAGCGCATTGATTCCGCAACCCGCTTACGTGCGTTATGGCTGGGCCGACAACCCGGAGTGCAATCTCTACAACAAGGAGGGGCTGCCGGCGTCTCCATTTCGGACCGGCGAGTAGGAGCCGGGCAGCCGGGTTCCCTGCAGAATCAAGCGAATATCCGTCAACGATGCAAAGAAGGGGCTCCCGGACGGTCACTTCTTGAGCAGGAAAGTCCGGCCGGCCCGGAATTCGTTCTGCGGGCCAAAGCGGTACGATACACTCCAGGCTCCCAGGTGATCGTTGAACTTGATCAGGGGACCAACCTGGGGATTCCATTCTCGATCGGCATGGAAGAAGCCGCCGGACATTCCGATTTCCCAGCGTCGGCAGACCACCCTGCTGACATCCAGGGTATCGAGGACCTGGTACCCTCCGACCTCTCCTGAAAGCCTGGCGTACTGGCCCAGGAACGCGTTCAGTCGCCATCCATCCTTGTCAAGGGCGGCGAGCACAGCCAGCTTGATCCCGCGCTGCCCGCCCTCCTTTCCGATGACCGCGTAGACGAGCGGAGTTATCGTCAAAGACGGGGAGGGCTTCAGGGCATACCCGCCCCCCAGATTGAATTCATTGCTCCCCGGCACGCCGACGTAAAAGGTATCGAGCACAATCGAATTCGAGAATGTATAGTTCCAGTCAAAATAGCGGTACTCGGTGCTCGCGCCCCTCACCTCAAGGTAGTGCTGAGCCTGGACCTGCCGGCACACAAGGCAGAAGGCCAACAAAACGGAGAGCTTCAAAATGGTTTGCATCCTCTCATTGAACAACAATCAGGATCGAGACGCAGCGTAAAAATACACTCATGCAGGGATTGGGGTCCTGTAAAGGCATCGCCGAGTGAAACGACGCCTGTCCACTAAACAAAGGCGCCTCCGCCACAATCGATGTCAGGGATGCAGCTCATACAGAGCTCCGCCTGACCATCCAACGGACAGCACGCGGCCGGGATCGGCGCAACGACCGGTATGGGAGTCCTGACAGGCGCCGCGGCAGGCGGAGGGCCAGGAGCGGCGATTGGTGCAGCCGCCGGGACGGTGGCAGGTGTCATCGGTGTCCTGTCTGCAGGGGGACGAGCGACGAGATCTACCCGGTGACATTGGTCACCTTCCGCCTGACCGAGCCGCTGACCGTCCCGACGGCGCAAGACCCGCAGGCGTTCAGGGTTATTACCACAGAGGACTATCTGGACGGACCAGCCCAACGCAATCCACGGCGATATCCCGCGCTTTGTCCCGCGCCGCCACCGCGACCCTGTTTCTATCCGGGCTACTATTATTGCTGTGAATCAGACAGTGGGGATTGAAGTGACCTCGTCTCGTCAGGTGATCGCCGTCCAACCCCTTCAGGGTTGGGCCTTGCGGCAGATCCGATCATCCCCGGGGTTTGCACCCCGGGCTGATCTGTTCGACCCCCTTCGGGGTCGAGTCCGACGTACTGCGCCCGGGGGCTGAGCGTGACCATGCCGTTCAGTCCATCGATTTACTGGTGGCGGCGATGCCTCGCGGATGCCGGCCGCGATCGACACCGACGACGCTGAAAGCGTCGAATAGAACAGCCCGGGGTGCAAACCCCGGGTATCGGGATGATCAGAAGATGTCAACCCTGAAGGGGTTGAACAGCATCCTTGCAGTGCAGGCTGCCTGTCACGCGTCACCAGTCTCGCAGGCCTCACTGTCTGAACCACAGGCGGCGAGGGCGCGTTGTCGACGCACGGACGACTTCGCGCGGCATCCAGGGATGCTGCATAGCCGGGAGGTTACTTCTCGGATCTGTTCGACGTACTGCGCCCAGGGGCTGAGCGTTACCATGCCGTTCAGTCCATCGATTTACTGGTGACGGCGATGCCTCGCGGATGCCGGCCGCGATCGACACCGACGACGCTGAAAGCGTCGAATAGAACAGCCCGGGGTGCAAACCCCGGGTATCGGGATGATCAGAAGATGTCAACCCTGAAGGGGTTGAACAGCATCCTTGCAGTGCAGGCTGCATGTCACGCGTCACCAGTCTCGCAGTCCTCAATGTCTGAACCACAGGCGGCGAGGGCGCGTTGTCGACGCACGGACGACTTCGCGCGGCATCCAGGGATGCTGCATAGCCGGGAGGCTTACTTCTCGGATCTGTTCGACGCACTGCGCCCAGGGGCTGAGCGTTACCATGCCGTTCAGTCCATCGATTTACTGGTGACGGCGATGCCTCGCGGATGCCGGCCGCGATCGACACCGACGACGCTGAAAGCGTCGAATAGAACAGCCCGGGGTGCAAACCCCGGGTATCGGGATGATCAGAAGGTGTCAACCCTGAAGGGGTTGAACAGCATCCTTGCAGTGCAGGCTGCATGTCACGCGTCACCAGTCTCGCAGTCCTCACTGTCTGAACCACAGGCGGCGAGGGCGCGCTGATCGGCGCGGGAGTTGGCGCCGGCGGAGGGGCTGCTTCTCTCCGCCGCCACCATCAAGGAAGGCGAAATCCCCTCCGAGACCAAGCTGACCTTCACGTTGCAGGCCGAAGTGAAAGTCCAGTAAAGGAAAGCTGGGAGACCGCAGCCACCGTCACCGTGTTTCGATCTCGCATCGACTTGAATGGACGCCGATAGCTCGAGGAAGACGTCGGATGACCGGTTAGGTGAACGTGGATCGCCTTTCGACTCGGAAGCTCCATGACCACGAAAACGTAGATAACACGAACGCCCACCGTGTGCTGCCCGAAATGTTTCAGCGCCACGTCCCCTTGGCGTGGGTCTTCAGAAAGCTACTCCAAGCCTGGGAACCTCTCGGTCTCGGAGGTCTCTTGACCACGTATTTCCGCACGGTGGAGCATGCCTCTTCCTCCGGTGCTAGCATGGGCCCGGCCACGAGGCATGTCAGGACATGACCCCTGCAAATCGCTATGGTCTCAGACTACTGACGGGTGCGCTCAGTAACTGGCAAAGGAGCAAAAGATTCTAGCAAGACGTCATATTCGTGACTCCTGATAACTCCACGCTGGTTGAAAATGTTGCCCTTGCGACGCGCCGCTGTTAAGGTCATCGAAGTATGGAGGCACAAGCACCGATGCTGAAAGACAAGTTGCGATGGGCTAAGTTAGCCCTTTTGCTGGTGATCTTGCCGGCATGCTACTCGAGCTCTGCCTCGGCGGGTGAAGGGGTCGAGCCGTTTGAGCAGGTCAAGCGCCTGGGCAGGGGGGTGAATATCCTGGGGTATGATCCCCTGTGGAAAGACTTCGAGAAGGGACGCTTCAGGGAACGGCATTTCAAGCTGATTCATGACGGGGGTTTCCAGACCGTTCGGATCAACCTGCATGCTCTTCAGCTTTTAACGGCCGACAATAGCTACAAACTGGGGGATGCCTGGCTCGATACTTTGGATTGGGCGGTCAAGAATGCTTTGGCTAACAACCTCATGGTTATCCTGGACCTTCACAACTACGAAGACATTGCCAAGGACCCGATGGGATTCAAACCCCGGTTCCTGGCCTATTGGAGGCAAATCGCCGCGCATTTCCAGCAGGCTCCCAATACCGTCCTATTCGAAATCCTGAACGAACCAAATGGAAAGCTGACTCCGCAGCTCTGGAACGAGTTTCTGAGCGAGGCATTGGCAATTATCCGCGCCACCAATCCCGGGCGCACCGTAATCGTCGGCCCGCCGTTCTGGAACGGCATCGACCACCTCCAGGAACTGGCGCTCCCGGAGGAGGACCGTAATCTCATTGTGACGGTCCACTACTACGACCCGCACGTATTCACCCACCAGGGCGCGCTGTGGGAGAAGGAGACTGCCCATATCTCGGGAGTGAAGTGGGGCAGCGAGGAAGAGAAAAAGAAGGTGGAAAACGACTTCGCCCGGGCGCAGAAATGGTCGCTCGAGCACCGGCGTCCCATCCTGCTCGGCGAGTTCGGCGCCTACGACAAAGCCCCGATGGAATCCCGGGCTCGATACACAGCCTACGTCGCGCGTACTGCGGAGTCATTGGGCTGGGCGTGGACCTACTGGCAGTTCGATGACGATTTCATCCTTTATGACATCGACAAAGACCGGTGGATAGAGCCGCTCAGAAGAGCCCTTGTTCCTTAGGTGAGGCCGACGTATTTGGAGCGGGGCGATCCGATCCCTGTCGCTTCTGAAGACTCGGTCCTGGTCGATAGTGTTTTACTTCGTCAGTATCTGGAGGTGCAGAGAGAGCAATCGGTTTTCATCAAGACAGGGGCTCATTTCTGTGCTTAACTGGCCTGCCTCGAGGCTGGCAGTCGAAGCACACAGGAGCTCGTACAAATTCCATGCTGCTTCTCCGAGTCTGACACTTCGGAATCTAAACCTCCTTTGGGGAAGGAGACACCAGTGAGCAGGAAGTACAATCGCAGAGCGTTCTTGGGCGCATCGGGCGCCGGTATAGCCGGCGCCGGCCTGGCCGGTGCAAATATCCTGGCCGGGCGTCCGAAGGGCACAGAACAAGCCGTTCCGGATCGCATCAAACAACAATCACAAAAGCAGCACGCGCAGCGATTCAACATGTCCGGCTATCGGGCTGCGCGGATCGACACCGTTCGGGTCGGGTTTATCGGTCTTGGCAGCCGGGGGCCGGGTCACGCCAGGAACATGAGTCTCCTGGAAGGAGTTGAGATCAAGGCGCTCTGCGACCTGGTCCCCGAGGAAGCGGAGAAGGCCCGAAAGGGGATTGAATTTGCAGGGTTCAATCCCGCCCTCTACACGGGCGATGCCGAGGCCTGGAAGAAACTCTGCGACCGGGACGATATCGATCTGGTCTACATCTGTACGCCCTGGAATCTACACGCGCCGATGGCGGTTTACGCCATGGAGCACGGCAAGCATGTTGCGATTGAAGTCCCCGCAGCCGACACGCTCGAAGAATGCTGGCAACTGGTAGAGACCTCCGAGAAGACGCGGAAGCACTGCCAGATGATGGAAAACTGCTGCTATGACTTCTTCGAACTGCTGACTCTGAACATGGCGCGGCAGGGCTTCTTCGGCGATATCGTGCACGGTGAAGGCGCGTACATCCATACCCTGCTCGAGAGCAACTTCAACAAGAACGCCTATTGGAACATGTGGCGCCTGAGAGAGAACGAAAACCGGCGCGGCAATCTGTATCCGACACACGGTCTCGGCCCGATCTGCCAGGTCATGGATATCAACCGGGGCGACCGGATGGAGTACCTGGTCTCCGTCATGAGCCGCGATTTCCAGATGAACGAGACGGCCAGGAAGCGGGCGGCGACGGACGATTTCTACAAAGAATTCGTTGACCAGCCGTACAGAGGCAACATGACCACCACGACGATCCGGACCAACAAGGGACGGACGATCATGTTGCAGCACGACGTCACCTCGCCCAATGTCTATTCCAGGATCCACAAGGTCAGCGGCACCAAGGCTTCCGCACTGAAATATCCGCTCCCTCCAAGGATCGCTATCGGTCACCGCGACTGGATTTCGGATGAGGAATTCAAAGCGCTGGAAGAGAAGTACGCCCCTCCCATCATCAAGAGAGTCGGAGAGATGGCGAAGCAGGTGGGCGGCCATGGCGGCATGGACTTTCTCGAAGACTGGCGACTGATCGACTGCCTGCGCAACGGACTGCCTCTCGACCAGGACGTTTACGATGCGGCGCTCTGGACCTCCATCGCGCCTTTGAGCGAGTGGTCGGTCGCCAACCGTTCGAATTCGATCGATGTTCCTGACTTCACGGGTGGATCGTGGAAAACGAATAAGGCGGTGGACATCCTGCTGGAAGAAGGCGGAAACACCAAAGTGATCCGGGCGGCACCCCCCAGGGAGCGGAGGCCGCAACCTGTTCCCGAAGGAGTACAGGAGTAACAGGAAATCTTCTCCAAGGTTCGCGGCGAGGCGTCCGAGAGGCATGTGACAGAAGGACCAGCGACGCCACTCCCGCAGGTGCATCTGACAATCCGTCGAGGAGGACCCGTCATGAAATATGATCCATTCCCGGAAGACCTGCTGGCCCGGGTGAAACAGACCGGTGTTGTCGCCGTGCTGACAATTGACGATGCCGCAGACGCCGTGCCGCTTGCCCACGCGCTGCTCGAGGGTGGTGTGGACTGCATGGAGTTGACCTTGCGCACGCCGGCGGCGATCGCCGCCCTGCAACGGATCAAGTCGGAGGTTCCTCGGATCCTGGCTGGTGTCGGCACAATTCTGACTGCTTCGCAGGTTGCGGATGTGACCGCGGCAGGTGCGGCGTTCGGCGTTGCACCGGGAATGAATCCGCGCGTCGTGCAGGCCGCGCAGCAGTCCGGCCTGCCGTTTGCGCCTGGGGTGCTCACACCGTCCGACATCGAGCAGGCGCTGGAGCAGGAATGCAGGGTGCTGAAGTTCTTTCCCGCCGAGCCGGCGGGCGGGCTGCCGTATCTGAAGAGCATGGCGGCCCCGTATGCGCATCTGAACCTGCGGTTCATCCCGCTGGGGGGACTGGACGCGCAAAACGCTGAACGGTATCTTGCCGATCCGCTGATCGCCGCGGTCGGCGGCTCGTGGATCGCGCCGCGCGAATTGGTTCGTCAGCGGCAGTGGCAAAAGATCGCCGGGAATGCGCGGCAGTCTGTCGAGACGGCGCGTCGTGTCCGCGGCAGCGTCCCCAGCTGACAATTGCTTTCAGGTTCAAAGAAACTATAATCCGCGGAAGACTCGCCGATTCACCGGCAATTGTCGAGTGGAGATCAATGGCAAAGCCGTCGCTGTTGGGAGTTTGTGTGATCGGCACGGGCAGGGCGGGGATGATTCATGCCCGCAACTTCTCGTTCGGCCGGGTGCCCGAGGCCGCGCTCGTCGCAATTGTCGAGCCTGCCGAACCGGCACGTCAGGCGGCGCGGCGGGAACTGCGGCTGGAACAGGTCTACACCGAGTATCGTCAGGCTCTCGCCGATCCGGCAGTCGACGCCGTCGTGGTGGCGACACCGAGCGAGCATCACTGCTCCATCGTGGTGGCGGCCGCGCGGGCAGGCAAGCACATCCTGTGCGAGAAGCCGATGGCTATGAACGCGCATCAATGCGACGAGATGCTCGCGGCGGTCGACCAGGCGGGAGTGAAGCTGCAGATCGGTTTCATGCGCCGTTTCGACGCGGGATTCGTGGCGGCCCGGCAGCGGATCGACGCCGGCGAGATCGGGCGGGTCGTGCTCGTGAAGTCGCTGACCTTCGGTCCGTCGATTCCAAAGCCCTGGATGTACGACATCCGCCAGAGCAACGGCCCCCTGTCGGAGGTCAACAGCCACGACATCGACACGCTGCGGTGGTTCAGCGGCAGCGAGTTCGAAGAGGTGTATGCCATCGCCGGCAACTATCGATCGCCCGACGCCCGGCAGAGCCATCCCGACTTTTACGACAACGTCGTGCTTTCCGCGCGGATGAAGAACGGCGTGCAGGGCTCGATCTGCGGTGCGCAGGGCGTCCGCTACGGCTACGACGCCCGCTGCGAGATCCTCGGGGAGAGCGGCCTCATCGCCGTGGGCAGCCTGGCCTCCGCGGCGGTGACCACCCACAGCACGGCCGGCAGCACGACGCCGATCGTGCGGAGCTGGACCGACCTGTTCCAGGACGCGTACCGGGCCGAGGATGAAGACTTCGCACGCTGCATCCGGGAGGACCACCCGCCGCGAGCCGGAGGAATCGACGGGAAGGCTGCCGTCGAGGTTGTGAACGCCGGAAACCGATCGATCCGGGAACGCCGGCCCGTCCGTTTGGACGAGGAAGGAGCAGCCGAGATATGAGCACGAACGGCGCGATGCTCGCCGCCACCTACCAGCAGGGGGGCGCGTTCTCCATTCGCGAGGTCCCGATTCCCCGGATCGGCCGCGACGGCCTGTTGCTGCGGGTACGAGCAGCCTCGATCTGCGGCACAGACGTGAAGATCGTCCGCAATGGCCACCGCAAGCTGACCGACGGCCAGCGCATCGTCCTGGGCCACGAATTCATCGGAACGATCGAGCGCGCAGGAGCCGACGTGACCGGCTATAGTATCGGGCAGCGCGTCGGTGTAATCCCGAACGCAGGCTGCGGGCAGTGCGACGCCTGCATCCGTGGCCAGGCCAACTACTGTCCCCAGTACACAGCCTTCGGCATCGACCGCGACGGAGCTCATACCGTCTTCGTCGAAATCACCGGCCGTTTCGTGGCTCAAGGCAATGTCATGCCGCTTCCCGCGGAGGTATCCGATCGCGAAGCCGCGCTGCTGGAGCCCTTTTCCTGCGTCGTAAACGGGATCCGGGTCTCGCGGATCGCCCTCGGGGATACGGTGGCGATTTTCGGTGCCGGGCCGATCGGCCTGATGCACCTGATGCTCGCGCGGATCAGCGGTGCCGCCAGGCTGATCATCATCGATCCGCTCGACGACCGCCTCCGTCGCGCCCGGGAGCTCGGCTCTGACGTGACCATCAATCCCCAACAGGATGATGTGCGCGAGCGGATCCGCCGCGAGACCGGGGGAAACGGTGCGGATGTGATCATCACGGCCTGTCCCGTCCCCGAAGTCCAGTCGCAGGCCGTGGGGCTCCTGGCGCCGTACGGCCGGTTGTGCCTGTTCGGGGCCTTGCCGCGGGGCGGCGGGAGCGTGCCCCTGGACACCAACGCCATTCACTACGGCAACTTCCTCGTCACCGGCTCGACCGGCGGATCGGCGCTCGATTATCGGACGGCCCTGCGTCTGATCGCCGGCAAACGGATCGATCTCACGGCCGTCGTTTCGAACGTCTATTCGCTCGGCGAGCTCGACGCCGCCTACCGCACAGCGCTGGCGGGCGCGGCGGGCAAGATCCTACTCCTGGCAGACGGAGCATGAACCCCGATCATCTCCTCGGAATAGACATCGGCACGCAGGGCACCAAGGCCGTGCTCGTGGACATCCACGGCCGACTGCGCGGGAGTGCGTTCTGTAAATCGCGGTTGCATCGGCCTGCCCACGGCGCAGTCGAAGAAGATCCCGAGTATCAGTTCCGGGCGGCATGCCGCTGCATCCGGGCCTGCCTCGCGGCGGCAAGGATCGATCCCGCCCGGCTGGCCGCAATCGGGATCGACGGGCAGATGGCAGGCATCCTCGGGATCGGCGCAGACGGCAGGCATGTCACTCCATACGATTCGTGGCTCGACACGCGCTGCTCCGCGGAGATAGCCCTGATGAGAAGCACGGCCGGCGAAGAGATCATCCGCAAGACAGGCGGGCCGCCGAGCTTCAACCACGGCCCGAAGATCCTCTGGTGGAAATCCCGGCATCCGGCGGTTTACCGCCGTATTGCCGCGTTCGTCCAGCCCGGCGGGTATGCTGCGATGCGGTTGTGTGAACTGCCGGCCGCGGAGGCGTTCGTCGACACGAGTTATCTGCACTTCAGCGGCTTCGCCGACAATGTCCGCGGCCGATGGGACGCAGGTCTGTGCCGGACCTTCGGCGTCTCGGAGGCCAAGCTGCCGCGGATCGTCGAGCCGCACGCGGTTGTCGGGCGGGTCTCATCCCGGGTGGCGGCGCGCTGCCGGCTCAAGGCCGGCACCCCCGTTGTGGCAGGCTGCGGCGACACGGCCGCCTCGTTTCTCGCCTGCGGCGCAACGAGGGAAGGCGTGTGCGTCGACGTGGCCGGTACGGCGTCGGTGTTTGCCGCCACGACCACCGAGTTCCGCGCCGACGTCGCGCACGGCGTTCTGGGCTGGGGAAGGTCCGCCACGCCGGGACTTTGGCATCCCTATGCGTATATCAACGGCGGTGGGATGAACGTCGAGTGGTTCGCGGCTAACATTGCCACAGCAAGAATGATTTCCTCAGGCTCGATTTCCCGGCTGAACCGTCTCGCCGGCAGGATCCTTCCCGGTGCTGACGACCCGATGTTCCTGCCTCACATGGGCGGCCGGGTCACTCCCAGTCAGCCGCACTTGCGCGGATGCTGGGCGGGCCTCTGCTGGTCACATTCCACCGCGGACCTTTATCGGGCCGTCCTGGAGGGCGTGGCCCTGGAATACTGTCTTTACCGCGACGTGCTCGAGACACTCAATCCCGAGTTGGCCATCCGCGAGGTGCGCGTCACAGGCGGCGGGCAGCGGAGCGCCCTGTGGAACCGGATCAAGGCCGACGCACTGCAGATCCCTGTCGTTCGTGTAACGAGACGCGAAGGGGCGCCGCTCGGGGCGGCGCTCCTGGCCGGTTACGGGGTGGGGCTGATCGGCGACCTGGATGACGCAGCCCGGCGGTGGATCCGTACGGACGACGCGGTGCGGCCCGAACCGGCCTTTGCGGCATACTACCGCATGCGGGTGGACCGTTACCGTCGTCTCCTCGATGCGATGCAGAAGTGGTCCGACCCGGAAATGGGAGGCCCGCAGTGACCGATTCTATCATTCGACCGCCCTTGACCCCAGACAAGCCCTTTCCACCGGCCGAGAAGCCGACCATGTACTTCATCGGCGTCACGACTCAGCAGTCGTCGATCATGAAGGTCTTCCCGCGGTGGGCCGAGTACCTCGGGTTGGGCGACGTCGTGATGCAGGGCATGGATTTCCGTTGGCACGACGAGCCGGAAAACTACCGCCGGGCAGTGGCGTTCATGAAGCACGATCCGCTTTCGCTCGGGGCGCTGGTTACCACGCACAAACTCGACCTGCTCAGGGCCTGCCGCGACCAGTTCGACCGGCTCGACGAATTTGCCGAGCTGATGGGCGAAATCAGCAGCATCTCCAAACACGAGGGCACTCTTGTAGGGCACGCCAAGGACCCGATCACCAGCGGATTGGCCCTGGAAGCCTTCCTGCCCGAGCGACATTGGGAGAGGACGGGTGCCGAGGCGCTCGTGCTCGGCGCCGGCGGGTCGGCGATCGCCGTCACATGGTACATGCTCCAGCGGTCGCACGGGGACAACCGGCCTTCGCGGCTGATCGTCACCAACCGCAGTCTTCCGCGGCTGGAAGATATCCGCCGTTTCCACGAGCGGATCGGCGCCGATCTTCCGATCGAATACCACCACACGCCCGCAGCGGAGGTAACCGACCGGCTCATGACCGGCTTGAAGCCCGGATCGCTGGTCATCAACGCTACCGGGCTTGGCAAGGACGCCCCCGGATCGCCGTTGACGGACGCGGCACCTTGGCCCGAACGCGGCCTGGCGTGGGATTTCAACTACCGCGGCGACTTGTTGTTTCTCAAGCAGGCGCGCGCACAACAGGCAGCAAGGGATCTTCACATCGAGGATGGCTGGGTCTATTTCATTCACGGCTGGACACGGGTCATTGCCGAAGTGTTCCACATCGACATCCCTACGAGCGGGCAGCGGTTTGAAGAGTTGTCGCGGATCGCCGCCGGCACGAGATAAGGGCACAAACATATGCGGACCAAAACGACTACCTCCCTGATCCAGCCCTTCGCCCAACAGTTCGATCTGTCCGAAGGCGTGATGTGCGATTCCCGGGAGCGGATCGTCCGCCGCGCCTCTGACATGCGCGGCTATTACGCCGACGGCGACGCGCTCGAGGCACTCATCGCTGCCCAACAGGATCCACCGCACTACGAAACCTTCGAATGTCCCGTTCCGGAAGAGCCGGGGCAGGTGAAGTATTGCATCAGCAAGCTCTATCCGGGCACGGTGGGCGACGAGTGCTTCATGACCAAGGGGCACTATCACGCGGTGCCTGCGACCGGCGAGGTCTATCTCTGCCTGCGCGGACGCGGAATGATGATGATGAAAACCGCCGACGGCCAATGCCAGTGGGAGGAATTCGCCCCCGGCCGGCTGGTCTACGCTCCGCCTTACTGGGCGCATCGCTCGATCAACACGGGCGATGAGCCGCTGATTTCGCTCTGCCTTTACCCGGGCGATGCCGGCCATAACTATGGAGACATCCGCACGGAGGGATTCCCGCGGCGGGTCTTTCGACGCGGCGGAAGGATTGTGGTCGAAGAGACCCGCCGAGATTGACCCGGCGGGCGAAACCAGGAACTCTGCATGCCGATCGTGACCTGTCATGGAATGCAACCGCGAGACATACTTCATGCCTCGCCGGATCGTCCCGCGCCGGTCCTTGCGTGGCTTGGACAGGCCGGCGTTCTGGTGCGGTGTCGTGCGGGCCTGCTGGCGATCGATCCGTACCTTTCCGACTCGCTGGCGGTCAAGTACCGCGGCGCCGAATTTCCACACGTCCGCATGATGCCTCCGCCCATCGCTCCCGAGGAACTGACGGGACTGAATGCCGTCTTCTGTACGCATTCACATACCGATCACATGGATCCGGGCACGCTCGGTCCGCTGGCGCAGGTGAATCCGGCATGCCGGTTTGTCGTTCCCCTCTCCAGCCGGGTGATTGCCGAAGAGCGGGGAGTTCCGCCGGAGCGGCTGGTCGCGGCGGATGCGGGAGAAGCTGGAACGGCCGGTGCAGTCCGCTGGCACGCCCTGGCCTCGGCTCACGAGCAGCTCAGGACCGACGCGGCAGGCCGGCAGATGTTCCTGGGGTATGTCATAGAACTGGAGGGCGTGCGGATCTACCACAGCGGCGACTGCGTGCCCTATCCGGGCCTGGCGGCCGAAATCGCCCATCATCAGGTCGACGTGGCGATCCTGCCGGTCAACGGACGCGACATGCAGCGGTCGGCCGCCGGCATTCCCGGCAACTTCACGTTTGCCGAAGCCGTCGACCTTTGCCGTCACGCCGGCATCGAGGCCATGCTGGCGTGCCATTTCGGGATGTTCGATTTCAACACGGTCGGCGAGGAGTGGCTCGATGAGCAGATCGCCGCTTTGGCAGACCCTCCGCAGTGCGTGCGGCCGGACGTCACTACCGTTTACGAACTGCACGCTTCCAAAGGTGCTGCGGCGGGAGCGTCCAGATTTCGACAACCACGGGGGACAACGACATGAAAGCTCGACTGATTCCGCTTTTCTTCGACCCGGGCCGCGACGCCGACTTCGATCGCCAGCTCACGACCCTGCGCGGGCTCCTGGCCGACCAGGCCGAATTGCTCGATCCGCGCCCGTTGGGGGCACCGCTTCCCGAGGCCGACGCGGTGCTCTTTCCGCAATTGCTGGGCGTCGCCTACCGGCGGCTGGAAGCGTTCCGGGCAATCCGCCTGCCGATCCTACTGGTCACGTCGGAATTCGGCACGTTGTCGATGTGGGATTGGGAGATCGCCGAGTACCTGCGCTGCGAGGGCGTAGCAACCATCGGCCCCTATAATCTCGGGCAAACCCGCAGGATCGTGGCCGCGCTGGGCGTCAAACGCCGGCTGCAGCAGACAAAGTTCCTTGTCTACCAGGACGATCCGGGCGAGGGATTCCAGGCACCGATCTTCAAGCGCTTCTACTGGTGGGAAGACGAATGCACGCAGCGCATGCAGCAGAAGTTCGGCCTGTCGATCGTGAAGCGGAGCTTTCGGGAACTGGGGGCGCGGGCCCGATCGCTGCCGGACGCTCTGGCCGACGAGACCTGGCGGGGGTGGGACATTCCAACCGACGGGCTTTCGGACCGCGCGCGACGCAATGCGGCGAAGCTCTACCTGGCCGTGCGCGAGGATCTCGACGGCGATCCGGCGATCGGCGCCGCCGGGATCAACTGTCTCAATGAGTCGCACTTCTCCGACACGACGCCTTGCCTTGCATGGAACATGCTCTATCGCGAGCGCGGCCTGATCTGGGGCTGTGAAGCGGACACCCTGGCCATGCTCACCAAGTTCGTGTTGCACAAGTCGCTCGGCGCGCCGATCATGATGACCAACATGTACCCTTTCCTGCTGGGTGACGCGGCCCTGAAGCACGAGCGGATCGCCTCCTTCCCCCAGGTCGACGCGGAGCCGGAGAACCACATCCTGGTCGCCCATTGCGGCTACATGGGCGTAATCCCGCAGCCGTTCGCCACCGACTGGACGTTGCGTAAGAAAGTGCTGGCGATCGTCGACGACAACGCCGTGGCGATCGACGCCCGGCTGCCGACCGGCGACATTACCCTGGCGAAGCTGATGCCCACCATGGACCGGCTGAGCATGACCGAAGGCCGGCTTACCGGCTACGCGCAGTTCCCCGGCTCCGATTGCCTGAACGGCGGCGTGATCCGGGTCCGCGACGGGCGCAAGTTCATGCAGCGGCTGGGCTCGCACCACTATCTTCTGCTTGTTGGACAACACGGCACAGACCTGGGATTCGTGGGCCAGGTCTTCGGGTTGACGGTTGAGGAGATGTGCTGATTGCTTATCCCGGGAGCCTGAACATGAAAGTCGGCATCGACAGTTATTGCTACCACCGCTACTTCGGCGAGATCTACCCCGACCAGACCGACCCCGGCGTGCGGTGGTCGTTTCACGACTTCGTCCGCCGGGCCGGGGAACTTGGAGTCGACGACGTATCGCTGGAGTCGTGTTTCTTCGACAGCCTGGAGCCGGGCTACCTGGCCGACCTGGGGGCTGTGCTGGACGAACACCGCCTGTCGCGGGTTCTGGCCTGGGGACACCCGGACGGCCTGGAAGCGGGCCGCAACGAGGAGGCCTGGCGTCAGATGAACGCCCTGATCCCCAGGGCCGCGTGCATCGGCGCGGGGATTATGCGGATCGTCGCCTCGTCGCTGATGTTTCGTTTCGAGCCGCACGCCCCGCAGATCGAGGCGATTGTCCGCATGCTGAAGCAGAGCGTGAAGATCGCCCGCGACCACGGCGTCATCCTGGCGTTGGAAAACCACATCGACTACACGTCGGCCGAAATCCTCGAAATCCTCGAGCGCGTGGGCTCGGATGCCCTCAAGGTCAATTTCGACACGGGCAACACGCTGCGGATGATGGAAGATCCCGTGGCGGCCGCCCGGCGCCTGGGTTCCTACACTGTCGCCACGCACACCAAGGACCTGGCGGCCTGCCGGCACGTGCGGCCCGAGGAGTGGTACTTCTTCTCTTCGGTGCCCGTTGGCACAGGGCTGATCGATATCCCGGGGGTCGTCCGGGCGCTGGCCGAGAGCGGATACCAGGGCGTGCTGGCTGTCGAATCCGATCACCACAAGGACAACCAGGACGAGGACCAGCTCGTCGTGCAAAGCATCGCATATCTGAAAGCGCTCGTTGCCGGGCTGCAGGACACTAAACGGGCCGTGTGAGCTTGCGTGCGCAGGCCCGTCATGATTGGCTTCAGTTCGAAAGAGGAGAATCGCCATGCCCCGAAAATTGAACATCGCGCTCCTGGGCCACGGCTTCATGGGCAAGGCCCACAGCTATGCCTATCTGGCAACGCCCTTCTTCTTCGACACCGGAATCCTGCCGGTGCGCAAGGTCATCTGGGGGCCCGTCGAGGGTCCGGTCAGGCAGGCCGCGGAGGCTTTCGGCTTCGATGAGTACTCGACCGACTGGCGCGCCGTGGTCCGGCGTCCCGACATCGACGTGGTCGATATCGTCACCCCGCCCGGCGCCCATGCCGAGATGGCCATCGCCGCCGCCGAGGCAGGCAAGCACATTTTCTGCGAGAAACCGTTCGTTTTGACGGTCGAAGAGGCCGAGCGGGCTCTTTCGGCCGTGCGTCGCGCCGGCGTCAAGCACATGCTTGGCTTCAATTATCGCCGCGTCCCGGCCCTGGCGCTCGCCAAGCAGTTCGTCGACTCTGGCCGCCTGGGCAGGATCTATCATTACCGCGCCGTGTACCTGCAGGACTGGATCATGGATCCACGGTTTCCGCGGATCTGGAAGCTCACCCGGGCAATGGCCGGCGCCGGTCCGCATTTCGATCTCAACAGCCACATTATCGACCTGGCTCTCCACCTGGTGGGCAGGATCCGTCGCGTAGTGGGCATGGAAGAGACGTTTATCCGTGAGCGGCCGGCCGAAGCGCCCCCCGAGCAACTTTCAACCATGCTCACCGCTCAGGCCGCGACGGCCACGATGGAGCCGGTCGACGTCGACGACAGCACCGCTTTCCTGGCTCGATTCGTCAATGGCGCCCTGGGCACGTTCGAGGCCACCCGCTTCGCCGCGGGCCGCCGCAACCACAACCGCGTGGAGGTCAACGGCTCGAAGGGCTCCGTGTACTTCGATCTCGAGGACATGAACCGCCTGCAATACTACAACGCCGAAGACCCGAACGACGCCCCCGGTTTCCGGAGCATCCAAGCCACGGAAGGCTGCCATCCTTACATTGCTCACTGGTGGCCACCCGGGCACGCGATCGGCTACGAGAACACGTTCGTCAACGAATTCGCCGATTTCTTCCAGGCCATCGCCGACGATCGCCAGCCCGAGCCGGGATTCGAGACGGGCCTCGAGAATCAGAAGGTTCTGGAAGCGGTGTCGAGATCGATCGCAGCCGACCGCTGGATTGACGTTTAGTCATTCCGTTGTCAACTGAAGGCAGCCTGAACTCTTGTCGGTGAGCCGTCCAGGAATCGAACCTGGATCCTGCTTATTGAGAGTTCTGGAAACACCCGTGCCCGGCAACACGATCAACAGACAAATCCCGATAAAATGGACACAAAGCAGTGATCATGCATCGCGTTGATATGTGTGGTTTCCGAATATTCGGTCCAAATTTAGATTGTTGCACTTACGGGATTCGGTCGCCAGCCTTTGGTCCCGAGAGTAGTCGCCAGCACCTCGCCTGTCTGTGTCGAATCCCGCTCGGATCGCACTTTCGAGAGGGACTGCCGGAAGAACAATGGCTTTGATGCCGATAACGCATGGATCATGTTGCCGGGGGATCAAGAGATCCGCAGTCGGCCGCGGGGAGCTGTTGAGGCTCCAATGGCTCCGGTAGTGAAGCTATCTCGCCAACGGGGAACAACAGCGAACGCTTGACTGGAGTCGTCTGATGTACGGTACGTTCGACTTGATCTTCTTTCTGGGCTCGTTGCTTGCCGTACTGGCGGTCGGTTTCTGGACAACACGGCACCAGAAGACGTCGGTCAACGACTATTTCCGCGGCGGCAATCGGCTGCCATGGCATGCGGTGGGCTTCTCGATCATCGCCGCGGGCATCAGTTCCGAGCAGTTCGTCGGCGAGATCGGCTACGCCTACCGCTGGGGAATGCCCGTGTTGAATTGGGAATGGCTGGTCTCTCCCGCGCTGACAGTCCTGCTCTGGGTGTTCGTGCCGCTTTACGTGCGGAACAACATCACGACCATGCCGGAATACCTCGAAGAGCGCTTCGGCGGCGAAGCCCGAACCCTCTTTGCCTACCTCACGTTGGCCAGCTATGTGTTCGTCAATTTCGCATTGGTGTTCTACACCGGCGGATTCGCCCTGGAGCAAGTCTGGGGCATCGACAAACTCTCGGCCGTCTGGCTGCTGGCACTCTTCACGGGGCTCTACACGGTCTACGGCGGCCTGGAGGCGATGGCGTGGACCAGTTCGTTGCAGTGCGTTCTGCTGATGGGAGGTGGAATTTACGTTTTCTTTGCCGGCATGTCGCGGATCGGTTGGGATTTTTCCGCCGTGATCGCCACCGGCAATAGGGCCCACCTGATGACCACCGCAGATCACCCTGACGTGCCGTGGACAGCCCTGATCGTGCTGGCCCTATCCACTAACATTTGGTACTACGCCACGAACCAGTACATCAACCAGCGTTGTCTGGCCGCGCGAAACGAGTGGCACGCGAAGATGGGTGTCCTGCTGGCATGCGGGCTGCAGGTTCTGCTGCCGCTGGCCACCTGCTTCCCTGCGATGATCTATCGCGTGGTCAATCCGAATCTGGCCGACCCGAACGCCGCCTATCCAGCCTTGGTGGCCGAGTTCGTGCCGTCGGGACTGCGAGGACTGGTAGCGGCGGCCATCGTCGGCGCGATCATGTCCACAATCTCCGGACTCGTGAATTCCACCTCGACCATCTTCACGCTCGATATCGTCCGGCGCCATTGGGGACGCAACTGGCCGGAGGAGCGGCTGGTGCGCGTGGGACGCTGGTCGGGCGGCATCGCCCTGCTGACCGGCGCCGCCTTCGCGCCGATCGTCATGCGATGGGAGAGTATTTTTCGCTACGCCCAGGACATCTGGGCTCCGATGGCCGCGCCGGTGGTGGTCGTTTTCCTTTGCGGAGCACTCTGGAGCGGGGTCGGACGGCGCGGCGCCGTCGCCTGTCTTTGGCTGGCGACCCTTTCCGCTCCGTTCACGCTGGCGAAGTGTATCCTGGCGGACTGCCGGATCCACTTTTTGCCGGCCAATCTGGAGAATCCGCTGGTGCTGGCCGGGGCCGTGAATCTCCTTTCCTGGGCGCTGATGGCTTGTCTGACAGACAGGCGTCCGCTGCGCGCAGAACTGCCGCCCGCTGTCATCATGGGCGCGGCGATCGTCGCGCTGACTGCGTGGAATCCCGCGGCAATGGTCGTCGTGATGGGCTTGACTACGCTGGCCGGCATCGGCCTGCCGGCAATGAAGCGAACGGCCGTCGCCCGCGGGCTCTGGGACCATTCCATGCTCCGCACCGACCCGAAAGCCGCATGGTACGCCGGCGTGTGGTTATGGTGGAGCCTCTATGCCGCCGCCATGGGCGGCGTGTATTGGTACTTCTGGTAGCGGAAGGCGGGTCATGGCTGCGTTTTCACCCTTGAGGCACGCCCCGCTTCCTCAACTTCATTCCGAGGCGGCTGCAGCCTGATTCTTCTTGCACAAAAGCATAGAAGTGACGGATAGAGGGACTACCAAAAGGAAGAAGCCGGAAACTGGGTATGCACCTCAGCCAGCACCTTCTATCGGCTTTGGCAGCCGTCAGACCCTTTTCATTACCCGGGTGATCCACACCAGAATCACGGCACCGATGAAAGCCACGATGATTCCACCGATCAATCCGCCGCCCGCCGAGATTCCCAGCATCCCGAAGAGCCATCCACCAACGATGCCTCCCAGAATCCCGAGGATGATGTCCACGACAACGCCGTAGCCACCGCCCTTCATTACCTTTCCTGCAAGCCAGCCCGCAATCAGCCCGACGATGATCCAGTACAACAATCCGCTCATCGCTGCCTCCGTATATGTCGTTTGTGAATGATCATTCAGGGGCAAGTCTCCTCTATTGTACCCCTTGCCAAACGTCAATCGCAGATCAAAATGCATGACCCGGAGACCGGGAAGAGCGCGTTCGCCCGGCATCTCCGGTCCTTTCACCGAGAACTCAGATCCACCGTGTTTTCGGTCCGGACGGGATACTTGGCAGGGACATGCGGGCGGCAAGACGCACGAACCCATTGACTTTATCTAAAAGTAGACATATTCTAAATGACCATGGGCACTGTTATCGGCCGGCTCCGCAATTACGGCATTCAACCCACGCCTCAACGCATTGCCGTCGCCGAATTCGTTTTGAGCACCCCCGCCCATCCGACCGCGGATGAAGTATGGATGCATGTGCGAACTCGCTGCCCAACCCTCTCCCGTGCCACGGTGTACAACACCCTCAACCTGTTTGCCGAGAAGGGCCTCCTCAAGCCTCAACCGCTCAGGGAGGGGGTTGTGGTGTTCGACCCCCGCGTCAAGCCGCACCACCACTTCATCGACGAGGACACTGGGAAGGTGATCGACGTTCCCTGGGAAGCGCTGAGGGTCAGGGGGGGAAATCTCTCGACGGGTTCGAAGTCCGGGAATACCAGGTCGTAATGCGCGGCAGAAGGCGCAAGTAGCGCCTGTTTTTGTTGCTCATCCGGACATTTTCCAGCCCGGGGAAGTGCCTAAGCCAATCAACTCGAAAGGAGAGCGCCATGGAGAAGAAACGATTGACGATCCCGGCGGGGATCCTGTCGGAGACAACCAGAACTCCCTCACGGCGGGACCGGGCAACCCACGCCTTGTGCAGGATCGGCAACTGTCTTTTCCTCGACGGCCTCACCCCTCTCGGGATATTCCGTTCCGGCTCGGGAGGGCTCCCGGCCAGGCGAAGGGGATCGTCGCGCGATCCCGAGTAGCAAACTCCTATCACCAACTGGACCGACTAATTGAGTGCAAACAACCAAAGGAGAGAACCCATGTCAACCGAAGCAAAGTGCCCGTTCCATCACACTGCCGGCGGCGGCACGACGAACCAGGACTGGTGGCCGAACCGGTTGAGGCTCGATATCCTGCACCAGCATTCCTCCAAGTCCAATCCGATGGGCGGGGATTTCAACTATGCTGAAGAGTTCAAGAGCCTCGACCTGGAGGCTGTGAAGAAGGACCTCCGCGGACTGATGACCAGGTCTCAGGACTGGTGGCCGGCGGACTTCGGACATTACGGTCCTTTGTTCATCCGCATGGCGTGGCATAGCGCCGGCACCTACCGCATCGGTGACGGCCGCGGCGGCGGCGGCAGGGGCCAGCAGCGCTTCGCGCCGGTCAACAGTTGGCCGGACAACGTCAGCCTGGACAAGGCGCGCAGGCTGCTTTGGCCGATCAAGCAGAAGCATGGCCGGAAGATTTCGTGGGCCGACCTGATCATCCTCGCCGGCAACGTCGCCCTGGAAACGATGGGATTCAAAACGTTCGGTTTCGGAGGCGGTCGCGAGGACGCCTGGGAACCGGATCAGGACGTCTATTGGGGCGCCGAGAAGTCCTGGCTGGGTGACAAGCGCTACTCCGGCGACCGGGATCTCGAAAATCCGCTCGCTGCCGTGCAGATGGGGCTGATTTACGTCAACCCGGAAGGCCCGAACGGCAACCCGGACCCGATCGCGGCGGCGCGGGATATCCGCGAAACCTTCGCGCGTATGGCGATGAACGACGAGGAGACGGTGGCGCTCATCGCCGGCGGCCACACCTTCGGCAAGACCCACGGCGCCGGCCCTGCCTCCCATGTGGGGCCTGAACCCGAGGCCGCCGGCCTCGAAGAGCAGGGTCTGGGCTGGAAGAGCAGCTTTGGCACGGGCAAAGGCGGCGACACGATCACCAGCGGCCTGGAAGTCACCTGGACACAAACGCCGACGAAGTGGAGCAACAACTTTTTCAAGAACCTGTTCGGCTACGAATGGGAACTGACGAAAAGCCCGGCCGGTGCGCATCAGTGGATCGCGAAGGGTGGCGCGGGCGCCGGCACCGTGCCGGATGCCCACGACCCGTCCAAGCGTCACGCGCCGACCATGTTGACCACGGACCTCTCCCTGCGGTTCGACCCTGCCTACGAGAGAATTTCACGACGCTTCATGGAAAATCCGGACCAGTTTGCGGACGCGTTCGCCCGGGCGTGGTTCAAGCTGACGCACCGCGATATGGGTCCTCGCGCGCGCTATCTCGGCCCGGAGGTTCCTGCGGAAGAACTCATCTGGCAAGACCCCATCCCCGCGGTCCATCACAAATTGATTGATGCGCAGGACATCGCCTCCCTCAAGGTCAAGATCCTGGCTTCCGGTCTGTCCGTCTCGGAGCTGGTTTCGACCGCCTGGGCCTCGGCGTCCACGTTCCGCGGCTCCGACAAGCGCGGCGGCCCGAACGGCGCCCGCATTCGCCTGGCACCGCAGAAGGATTGGGAAGTCAATCAGCCTGCCCGGCTGGCGAAGGTGCTCAAGAGCCTGGAGGGCATCCGGAGCGCGTTCAACAGCGCCCAGTCTGGCGGCAAGAAGATCTCTCTGGCCGACCTGATCGTTTTGGCCGGTTGCGCGGGCGTCGAGCAAGCGGCGAAGAATGCCGGCCACAATGTGACGGTTCCCTTCACGCCGGGACGCATGGACGCCTCGCAGGAGCAAACCGATGCGGCCTCCTTCGCCGTGCTCGAACCGGTAGCGGACGGCTTCCGCAACTACCAAAAGACCCGCTATGCCGTATCGGCCGAGGAGTTGCTGGTTGACAAAGCGCAGTTGCTGACGCTGACTGCGCCTGAGATGACGGTCCTCATTGGCGGCTTGCGTGTCCTGAATACCAACTTCGGCCAGACCCAGCACGGCGTCTTTACCAACCGGCCGGAGGCGCTGACCAACGACTTCTTCGTGAACCTTCTCGACATGGGTACAGAGTGGAAGGCGGTCTCGAAAGATGCTGATGTGTTTGAAGGCCGCGACCGCGCCACGGGCAAAATCAAGTGGACCGGCACGCGTGTCGATCTGATCTTCGGTTCAAACTCCCAACTCCGCGCCCTGGCTGAAGTCTATGGAAGTTCGGACGCGCAGGAGAAGTTTGCCCACGACTTTGTAGCGGCCTGGAACAAGGTGATGAACCTTGATCGCTTCGACCTTGCGTGATCGCGGGGAATGGGCCTTCAAGGTCTCATGCTGATCTGCCTCGACCTGGCATCCGGTTATCCCGGGCCAGGTCGAGGTTTAGTGAACCGGCCTGCGCTCCGCAAAATGTTGTTCGAACCCCATCACCACCCCTCGATGATCAGGCGGCAATCTTCACAATCGATATTCATGATGTGATCACTTGAAGTTCAGCACCTTCAGAGCAGTGTCGCGGTAGAGGCTTTTGAGCACAGGCTCGCTCAATTCGAGTCCATAATAGGGCCACCAGATGCGGCCTTTCATATACTCGTCGCCTGTCTCGAGCAGGCGCCACCAGTCCAGATACATCTGCTTGTCGCGCCCCATGTCCGTGCCGAACATGACGCGGCCCTTGTACTTCTCCAGGAAGGCTTTCATCGTCCGCGGCTGCCGCCCGATCTCGTAATCGCGTGCCGAAGCATCGACATACATGTTCGGGAACCGGTCGAGCATTTTCGCCAGCGCGGCCGTGTCGTTGCCCTGATTGCTGAAGTGGCAGAAGATGAACCTGGTCCTCGGATGCTTTGCCAGCAACCTCTCGCGGCCGGCAAGCAACTCCTCATATGAAGGTACGTCTTTTCCGTACAGGGCAAATGCCTGGAAATCGGGCGTGCGCTCCTGCGTGGCGTCCTGCGGCTGCCAGGCCGAAGGGTGGTCGGCCAGGTGGATGTTGACCGGCAGGTCTAGATCGGCGCACCTCTCCCAGTAGGCGTCCAGCCGCGGATCGTCGAATCGCAGGCGCCTGGCTCTCGGCAGCGCGGTCTTCTCCGACGCCTCGACGCCCCAACCCTTGTCGGTCACCTCACCCACGCCGCGGGCGCCTTTCCTGTAAACACGCTCCAATTCCTCGACCAGTTTGGCCGTGAAGCCGGGCGCGTCCGGGTTCGACGCGTCGAACGAATACCAGAGCTGGAATCTTTTCGGATAGGCGGCGAACAGCTCGGCCTGCCGGTCGAACTCCGCGCCGGAGGCGTTCGTGAACACGACCGACAACTCGACGCCAACTTCGTCCATCGTCTTCACCCACGCATCGAGGTCGTCTCGCGTCTTGATGCCGTTCATTGATGAATGCGCGTGCACGTCGATGACGGGCATGCGGGCCTTGGTGAGGTGAGTTGCCGGCACGACCAGCGATGAGGAGGGCTTGTAGTCCTTCAGGAGGATCCCGTCCATCGGCCCGGCCTTCACCGGCACGCCGTACTTGACGGTCTCAGCCTCTCGCTTTGCCTGTGCGTCTTTCTGAGGGGCCGGCCGGCCGCAGCCCGCGCAAACCGCCAGTGCCGCCACTATGATCCACAGTGTCTTTGTCATGATGCCGCTACCTCCAGATCAGAAGCCCGCGAGAACCGCTGCCTCGCCGCCGGGGGCGACCGGGTTCAACTTTCTCCGGCCTCGAGGCCATCTTAGCAGAATCACGCACGTTCCTTCACCGGAACGAACACCAGATCAGCCGATTCACTGCCATACTCCGCAAAATATCTGTCGGCAGCGCATCCCTGACTCAGTAGGGTTGAGCGATTGAGCGCAATCTGATCGTCGGGCATCCTACATGGCCATGGATATCATTAGAGGGCTTAACCGCTTCCTGGCCGTCCTGTTCGCGCTACCTCTGAAAGCTGCGCTGTGGGTTCCGTCTCTGAGTTTCCGACCTAACGCAGCGTTGAGGGCTGAGAATCTCTTCCTCCGGAGACACCTTGCACTGTATGCGGAACGGAGGGCAAAGGGACGGCGGGCCAATGATGACACCCGCCTGGCTATGGCTCTCCTCTCGAGGTTATTTGCTCGGAAGGATCACTGATGACACTAAAGCCGAACAGCTGGTTTGCTGGCAATGGATGTCATTTATCACAAATCACGCGAAGGCTACGTTAGCCTGTGACTTTATTGTGACGGTAACGGCGAACTTCCGGATGCTGTATGTTCTGGTCGTCACGGAGATAGGGAGCCGACGGGTAATTCACTTCAATGCCACCGATCACCCGACGTCGGAATGGACGCTACAGCAATTTCGCGAGACGATGCAAGGCGAGAACGCATCGCGCTTTCTGATCCACGACCGGGACAGGATCTATTCCGCGGACCTGTACTTAGCCCCCGAGGCGATGGGAGTGACGATCCTGAAGACGCCGGTGAGGGCGCCGACAGCAAACGCATATTGTGAACGGTTGATAGGGATGATCCGGAGGGAGTGCCTAAATTTCATGATTCCGCTGGACGAAAGACACCTGCGATGTATTCTCAGGGAATGGGTGGCTCAATACGACAAGGTCCGGCCTCACTCAAGTCTGGGACCGGGGATTCCCGATCCTTGTGTGGTTCCGCAACCTCCTGGAACTTCCGGACATCCGATTGCGTGCGATCACAGAGTGATTGCCACCCCCGTTCTGGGCGGGCTGCACCATGAGTATCGACTTGCGAAGGTTGCTGCCTGAGAGCCTGGCACCTGTAAAGGGATTCGTACAGGATTTTTAGGAGCACAGGGGTCCTGCAGCTCGTGGACGTGCTAAACAACGGCTATTGGCACGCCAGGAGTCTGGAATTTCTGAACCAGGGGACGATGCGATCCATTGAATGGCGGAGAATGCCGGGTGATCTGGTTTTTGTCGGGCTGGGAGTTATGCCCTCCGCGGCGGTGGTGATAACTTATCTGAAGATGAAGGCAGAAGCGCCGTCGCATTGAGATCTTTGACAGGGAGGAACTGAAATGAGAGATGTGAAGATCAAAACGATGCTTATCGTATTGATACTAACGGCCGCAGTGCTGTCGTTTGCTCCGAACGCCGCGCGGGCGCATTGCGACGGTCTGGATGGGCCTGTGGTCACGGCGGCGCGCAAGGCTCTGGAGAACGGAAACGTGAACCTGGTTCTCATATGGGTGCAGAAGGCCGACGAGCCCGAGATCAGAACCGCTTTCCAACAGACGCTGGCGGTCCGCAAACTGAATCCGCAGGCACGGGATCTCGCGGACATGTACTTTTTCGAAACGCTGGTCCGTGTCCACAGGGCGGGGGAAGGGGCTCCCTACACGGGCTTGAAGCCCGCCGGGCGCGACCTCGGACCGGCGATCCCGGCCGGCGACAGGGCAATCGCAGCCGGATCGACCGATGCGCTCCTGGACCTTCTGACCGACAAGGTCCGCGAACGGCTTGACGCACACTATGAGCAGGTCCGCGCCAGCAGCAAGTACCCGCAAGATGATGTCGAGGCAGGGCGGCGCTACGTAAAGGCATACGTGGAATACATCCATTACGTCGAGCAGCTTTACGCATCAGCCAGAGGTCCGGCGGAGGGTCATTTCCAAGAAGGAGAGGCCGCAAACGTCCATAAGGAGGAGCACTGAAACCTCGGCCTGCAATCCGAGGCTGTAGCACCCCTGACATTTCCATTGAAAAGGAGCAGTCAATGAACAAGACCGCAGAACCCATAGAGCCCGCGAAGCCCGTTCATCTAGCTGAGCGAGTCCAATATGCGGAGGGCTCCATCGTCAGCCGTGCCCTTGTGCAAAAACCGGTTGGATCTATCACCCTTTTTGCGTTCGACGCCGGTCAGGGACTCAACGAGCACACGGCTCCGTATGATGCCTATGTGCAGATTCTCGACGGCGAGGCCGAGCTGGTCATCGGCGGGCAGATCATCCACTCGAAGAGTGGCGAGACGGTGCTCATGCCCGCCAACGTGTCTCACGCGGTGAATGCGCGCCAGCGCTTCAAGATGCTGCTTACGATGATCCGGGGCTGAGAAAGGTGCAGTCGGGCTTGCAGAAATCCAGGGGGGAAGCAGCAGGAAGGAACAAATCGGAGCACGCGAATATCGAATCCGGGGAGATGGTATGCCGGGCCTCATGTATGAAATGCTCGTCGAGGATCACAGGCGGATGGAGGTCTTCCTCACGATTGCCGAAGCGGACACCGGCGCTCGGGGCGCCGGCGCATACGAAGAATTCCGGAGCGGGATGCTGCGGCACATAGGCATGGAAGAAAACATCCTGATCCCATCGGCGCACCGGGCTCGAGGCGGGGAACGCCTTGCGATGGCTGACAGGATTCGCCTGGATCATGGCTCGCTGACGGCACTGCTTGTTCCCCCGCCGACTCCCGAGATCATTGCGCGCGTCAAGATTTCTTCGAAGAGCCTGCCGCGGTTTTCAGAGTAGCCGGACGGCGGCCCGGCTAAGGGCCGACTTTGACGAGGTCGTCTTTTGCGCAGGCTTTCGCCGGAAGATCATCGACAAAAAGCTGAGTCCCTGGCGACGGCAGCCGGATAGTTCCGGAAGCCGGAGTGGGCCCGTCTCCCTGCCGCGTGCCAAGCCTACCCTTTATCCAGACCTGTTGCAGATCGGCGGTCACGCTGACGGTCCCGGCAGACTGCACCAACTGCTCTCCGGCCCAGGCGAGAGAACTCCCCTCGCCGAGAACATATCCCCGTACTTTGCCGCTGCGATCCCGCCGGACAAGCGCCAGATAACCTGAGAGTCCGAGGTCGCCGCAGGTGACAGGTGGAGCAGCCTGATCTCGAATCTCCTCCGGCTGCCAGACAAGCTGATCAACAAAACCGGGTCCTTCAACCACCAGGCTCACGGCCCGTGTGTTGCCCTTGACATCGGGGCCCTGACCCACAATCGGGCGTTGCCCTCCGCTTGCCCAGGCCGCAGCCACGGCGACGAAGCGGACACGGCTCCCCCTCCGGCGAGCCTTCAGCAGGCCCAACTCGGAATTACGTCTGCCGCCTCCCCTCACCACCTGCCGCGTCAGTTCAGGCGTGGCCGGTTCGAGAAAGCCGATCGAGCAGCTCGCAGACTGGCCTGCGATCAGTACCGGATCCTGCAGGCTTCCGGCGCCTTTGAAGTCCTTGCTCACCGAGTACCATTGCCAGTCGTAGTCATGAACATGCTCGCTCTGCTGGAGGTCGTCAACCACCAACAGGTAGGGCGTCTCTCCCTGCTTCACAAAGAGACAGGTTCGATCGGCCCGCAGGGCCGGGCAGCTGCCGGGAACCGAATTGTCGCGATAGGAGTCCTTGGCGTCCCCCCGGACATAGTCGGCAAGGTGACCCAATCCCAGGCCGACCAGCAGCCCGTTGGTTGAGCAATCGTCTCCAGCCGAATCCGGGCGGTCGTCTTTCGGCCAGCCGCCGCCGTCGACAATCACGATGTTATGCTCCTTGTCCGCCCCATGGTCAGGATCGCTGTAGCCCCAGATATTCCTGTGCGTCGCAAATTCCTCGCCGAAGGCGTGGAACAGGAAGGAGTTCATGTCGTAGTGCTGGTGGTTGGCCTCGGCATAGCGCGTCACGAACACGAAGTAGTGGGCCCGCTCGTTATCCCATTCCGACCGGGAATAGACATAACCCGCACGGCGCGGCGTGATTTCAAAGTAGCGCGAGGTAGGCCAGCCTGCCTCACCCGGCGAAACCGGCTTGAGTCCTTCGGGATACCAAAGAAACGTCAAGACAGGATCGAGGCTCTTTCGATCTGTGTATTTTTCAAAGGTCCACAGCCCGGGGCCGTTCCGCATCTCCCCGATGCCAAGCAGATACGAGGCCGAAAAGACGCGTGGCCCGTAATCCGTGTTGTCTCCAACGGGACCGCAGCCTCCTTGCGGCATCCACTGATATACCTGGTACTGCATAGCACTTACGGCGCCGCTGGTGCGCAGAATATCCTCGCCTCCGGTGCGCCTCAGCGCTTCGCCGAACTGGGTCGGATTCTTGTGATACTGCGCGTAGCAGGGGCCCTCGTTGCAGATTCCGTTGCTCCGCCACGTGGTCGGATAGTAGTTGTCCCGGATCCGCACAACGGCGCTGTCAAACCATTTTTGGAATTCCGGATGCCTGGCCTCAGCCTGGATTGCGGTGCACAGCAATCCCAGTGCGCCGACCGGAATGGCGCCGCAGTTGTAGGACGCGTCACGCCACCACCAGGACTCGGTGTGCTGGTACAGCGCCTTGCACCATTGCTCGAGTTGCGGCTCCAGCGCTTCCCGGTCCTTTTCATCCATCGCCTCATATAACCAATCCCAGGCATAGGCGAATGCACGCGGCCAGTGCTCCGTTTCAAAGAAATTACTACCGACCTTGCGATAGAAAGTGAACGGTTCGTTCTCCGCCAGCGTTTCGCGGAAATATCCAATGGCCTTCAGGGCGTCTTCCCTGCGGCCGGATATCTGATAGGCCAGCGCAAGCGCGATCAGCCGGTGCGCTTTCCAGTCGCCCTCGTATCGGACCGTGGCATCTCCCGATGCCAGCGCCTCGATCCGGCGCCACGCTTCTCCGGGGGTGCCTGAGGATTTCGCGCGCTCCCGCAGTTTCGGCACTTCCTGCCGCGAAAAGAGGAGCGAAGGGTGGGTACCAGGTTCAGCCGGGATCCAGCGATGACCCATTTCCCTGAATTCGGTTCCCGATTGTATTCCGTTTGCACAGACGAAAAGCGCAAGCAGTGCCAGCACGGCTGTGCTTGATCGCCGGATCGTTATGACGGCAGTATTCATGCGATAACTCTTTTCCGGAGATTCGCCTCGAATTCTCCTTCTGATGATGCGCCGTTCTGCAGCGGCCTCCCGGGTGACGATCAATTGTTTGAATCTGCCGGCGTGTTGTCTGTCGCCAATAGTCCGTCGCTTCGTTGTTCCTGCCCCCGGATTCGAAGCATCAACGCAGATCTGAATTGGTGTGGCATCCGGAACACACCAGGGGCTGGGAATGCCCCGGGTCCGGATATATCGCACAGGGGCCCATCTTTATGTTCACCCCGACTATTTGAATCTGCATCCTTACGGAGTTTTGGCGACACACAGGCCCCACTTGAAGACTGTTCTTGCCATATCTGTCGGGTCTAATTGCTTTGTTCGGGTCCGACCCCGATGTATTTGCGGTCGGTTGGGGAAACGGCGCGCTGGTTGAGTACCTTGGCACCACGGCGCATGAAGACGGCACCGGTGCGGGCCTGTTCCTTGAGGCCGAAGGGGCGGAGAACTTCGAGCAGTCTGTCCAGCTTGGCCGGGTCACCGGTTGTTTCCAGGGTCAGGGTGGTTGAAGAGACGTCCACGATTCGGGCTTTGAAGAGATCGGCCAGGCTGACCACCTCCTGACGGGTTCTCGCGTTCACGCCCACCTTCGCCAACAGCATCTCGTAGGCAAGCTGCTCGGGGTCGTCAGTCACATCCGCCACCTTGAGCGCGCCGATAAGTTTGCGGAATTGCTTTGCGACCTGATCCAGTGCGGTGCTCGGACCTTCGACCACGATGGTCACGCGGGTAATCCCCGGCAGTTCGGATGCACCGGCAGTGAAGCTCTCCACATTGTAGCCTCGCCGGGCGAAGAGGCTCCCCATCCGGGCCAGCATGCCGGGTTCGTCCTGTACCAGGGCCACCAAGACGTGTCTCATTTCCCCTGCGACCTCCCGCGCGGATCCTCGACAAAGTCGGCGTTTCCAGTCCCCGGCCGGACCATGGGATAGACGTTCTCGTCCCGCTCCACCCAGCAGTCGAGCAGGTAGGGGGTGTCAGCCGCGCGCGCGGCAGTGAAGGCCTCATCCAGTTCGGCTGTTGAATCTACGCGCCGGGCGGGAATGCCGTAACTCGCCGCCAGCTTCACAAAGTCAGGGCCGCTGATCGGTGTGCCTATATAGCGGGCCCCGTGGAACAGTTCCTGCCATTGCCGGACCATGCCAAGATAACCGTTGTTCATGATCACGATCTTGATGGGAAGCCGCTCCTGCACGATAGTCGCCAACTCCTGCAGATTCATCTGGAAGCCACCGTCACCCACCACAACCCAGACGATTTCCGCCGGATGAGCGGCTTGCACGCCCATGGCCGCCGGCAGAGAGTACCCCATGGTGCCCAGCCCGCCGGAGGTGAAGAAGCTGTTCAGGCGGCGGAACTGATAGTGCTGCGCTACCCACATCTGGTGCTGGCCAACATCGCTCACAAGGATGCCACAGCCCCCGGTCGCACGGTGAAGCGCGTGGATGACCTCCTGCGGGGGCAACAAACCCTGGCCATGGACATCCAGCGGATGACGGCCAAACCAACCCGCGATCTGATCTCTCCAATCCTTGTGATTCAACTCGGGCAGCGCGGCCATCAATCCTTCGAGAACGAGCCGGACGTCGCCTACCATAGGCACCGTGGCCGGAACACGCTTGCTGATTTCGGCGGGATCGATGTCGACATGAAGGAGCCTGGCCTGGGGTGCGAAGTGCGCCAAGCTTCCGGTAAAACGGTCATCCATGCGCATCCCCAGAGCGATGAGCAGATCGGCGTTGTGTGTTGCCAGGTTGGCCCAGGGGACGCCGTGCATCCCCGCCATCCCAAGAAAAAGCGGATGATCCGCCGGAAGCGCGCTCAGGCCGAGAAGCGTGCTCACTACGGGCGCATCGATCCGTTCCGCAAAGCGCCGAAGTTCCTCCCACGCCGCAGCTACGTGCACCCCGCGTCCCACGAGAACTACGGGCCGCTTCGCCTCGACGATCACCTGCGCCGCCCTCTGGATCTGGTATGGAGCCGATCGCACGACAGGCCGGTAGCCGGGGCGCGAGATTCGCTCCGGATGATGAAAGTCACACGGGCCGATGAGAAGGTCCTTTGGGAGATCCACGAGCACAGGGCCGGGGCGGCCGGTTCTTGCCAGAAAAAACGCCTCGCGCACCGCGCGCACGAGATCCGCGGGCTGCCGGACCAGGTAGTTGTGTTTGGTGATGGGCAGCGTGATACCTGTGATGTTGATCTCCTGAAAGGCATCGGTGCCGATAACCGAGTCGGCAACCTGCGCAGTGAGGGCAACGATCGGAACCGAGTCCATCATCGCGGTGGCGATGCCGGTGACCAGGTTCGTGGCTCCCGGCCCGGAAGTCACCACGCAGACGCCCGCTTTGCCGGTTGCGCGGGCATAGCCATCGGCGGCGTGTGCGGCTGCCTGCTCATGGCGCACAAGAACGTGGTGGATCTGCGGATACTTGGCGAGCGCATCGAATAGCGGCAGGGCCGCTCCGCCCGGATAAGCCCATACGATGTCGACTCCCTCGCGCAGAAGGCACTCCCAGACGGCTTCGGCTCCAGTATATTGCATGATTACAGGCTGTCCTCCATCCCGTCCGGAATTCACCCGCGCCGGGAGTTCAGCGAAAATTCGGCCGCCTTCGGATCCGCAAGTTCCTGACCCTGATCGGCCACGCTTATCTTATAGTGATCCATCGCCTAAAGGAAACGTATGAATATGCATACTTCTCGACTCTTGATCATTGTGGTTGCCGTGCCTGCTGGGAACTCCATACTCGTTGAAAATGAGATATCGCTCCGTCGCACACTTCGATCCTATGTCTCCTATTATCACGATTCCCGTTGTCATCAGGCGCTCGACAAGGATTCACCGGAGACCAGAGAGGTTCAGCCACCCGACAAGGGCACCGTCGTTGAGATTCCGAGAGTCGGCGGGCTCGACCATCGCTACGAGCGGCGCGCAGCCTGATCGCTCCCCTCATTTTCCCCGTCTACCGACTTTCCGCTGAGAAGTACTGGTATACCGACGCGTCTCTGGACATCCGATCGGTCATTCCCCGCTTGATACCGTCGGGCACGCTTCAACCAATCCCGGAATCACATCGGTGGCCAGTGCCCCGCACAGATAAGGCAAATTCAACCCGGATGGACTTGTTGGCAGGGACCCGATCTCCTCTTCAGTCAGGATGCCTACCCGCCACGGAATGTCCGCTACCGGACAAATCGGTGTACGAGGCCGGACAAGATCCGCCATGCAGTTCACATAAGTACTTACTAAATAGACACTTATCGATTGGCACAATCTTTGCTCCTGTTTCGGTCGGAGGCGAACATGGATCGTCCGGTGGACCCGAGCTACAGCAGAAGAAGATGGATGAAGAGAGTCGGCCTGGGGGTACTGGTTGGGGTGGCTTTTCTCACAACGCTCGCGTGGGGACCTGCGCTTCTGACATCTTCGGTCACCCGGGCCCGGGTCCGCACAGCTCTGGTATCTGTCGGCCCGATTGAGTCCACACTCACTGCCTCGGGTACCGTGGTTCCGGAATTCGAGCAGGTACTGGCGGCCCCATTGGATGCGCGGGTGCTTCGAATTCTCAAGAAACCAGGAGACAAGGTTCGGAAAGGCGATCCGATTGTCCAGCTGGACGTGAGCGACTCCGAGTCCGAGGTTAAGACGATCGACAACAAAGTGTCCATAAAGGAGAACGAGCAAGACCAGCTTCGGATCAGCCTCGAGAACACTCTGATCGAACTGAAGAGCCAGCTCGAGATCAAGAGGCTGGAGGTTCAGTCACTTGGACTCGACGTGTCCCAGAACCGTAAGCTACGCAGCGAAAACCTGATCCCCGACGAACAGCTGCGCAAGTCGGAAGTCCAGTGGCAGCGGTCCCAGATCGAGTTGAAGAAGCTGGAAGAGTCAATTCAAAGCGCCGAGAAATCGACGCGCGCCCAGCTTGCAGGCCGCGATATGGAGATGGCCATCCTGCGCCAGGAGAGACAGGACAAGGAACGCCGCCTGCGACTGGCGACCACTCAATCGGACCGGGATGGTGTACTGACCTGGGTCGTCCAGGAGGTGGGCAGCATGGTCAAGCAGGGAGCGGTGATCGCCCGAGTTGCAGACTTGAGCTCCTTCCGGGTGGAGGCGACACTCTCCGACGTTCACGCCAGCCAGCTCATGCCGGGTCTGCCCGCCCGCGTGCTGGCCAACGAGAAGATGCTCGACGGGATGATTACGAGCATCCTGCCGACGATCAAGGACGGCGCGATGACGATCGTCATTGGGCTGAAGGACAAGGCTGACCCCAATCTCAGGTCAAACCTGCGGGTGGATGTATACGTCGTGAGCGGGCACAAGGACAAGGCCCTGAAAATCAAGCGCGGCCCTGCAGTTCCCGGCGAAGGGATCCACGATCTTTTCGTGATCCGCGAAAACGTGGCGGTCAAGACCCCGGTCAAGATCGGATTGAGCAGCTTTGAGGAGGCCGAAGTCCTGTCCGGGTTGATGGAAGGTGACGAAGTGATTGTTTCCGATATGAGTGATTATTCCTCGCGCAGGGAGATAAGCGTGAGATAGGCCGACGGATCACGCGAATCGGACGAACGGAGCCGTGGTATTCGCGCTATTCGTTGGCCCAAAGCCGGCCCACCAGAGAAGACGGAGGACAACATGATCAGGCTCGAGAACATCGACAAAGTTTATCGAACGGACACGGTGGAAACAGTGGCGTTGAGCAGCGTCAACCTCACCGTCCAGGACGGGGAGTTCATCTCCGTCATGGGTCCGTCGGGATCGGGAAAGAGCACGCTGCTGAACGTGATCGGTCTGCTCGACGTCCCGACCCGCGGCCGTCTTTCGCTCAACGGGGACTGGATCTCGTCCTACCGGGACCGGGCCCTCGCCAGGATTCGCAACCAGGAGATCGGCTTCGTCTTTCAGACCTTTCACCTGATCAGTGATCTGAATGTCGTCGACAACGTCGAGATTCCGCTGCTCTACCGCAAACTCCCCGGCTCGCAGCGCCGGAAGATGGCGATGCAGGCACTCGAGCGAGTGGGCCTGACCTCGCGCGCCTACCACTTCCCGACCCAGCTCTCAGGGGGACAGCAGCAGCGCGTCGCGATCGCCCGCGCCATCGTCGGAAAGCCGAGAATTCTCCTCGCCGATGAACCGACCGGGAACCTCGACAGCCACATGGGTGACGAGATCATGGACATCCTGCACGGGCTGAATCAGAACGATCAGACAACGATCGTGATGGTCACCCACGATTCACGAATGGCTGAGCACACGGCAAGAACCGTGCGGCTGTTCGACGGGCGGCAGGTGAACTGATTCCGCGGAAAGGGACGCGGAGAGACGCTGAAAAGGGGCTCATTATGCTCAAGAACTACCTGAAGATCGCATTCAAAGTCTTCCTGAGAAGGAAGTTCTTCACCTTCATAAGCCTTTTCGGGATTGCCCTGACGTTGATCGTGCTCGTTGTAGCGGTGGCGCTGTGGGATCACGTGTTTGGCCCTCAGCCGCCGGAGACCAATGCCGACCGGCTGATCACGCTTTACTTCGTGCAAGCGAGAGGGCCGCAAGGTGCCAGCACCAATGGGCCGGCCGGATACATGTTCCACGACCGATACGTCCGGACGTTGAAGGAGCCCGAACGGATCTCGGTTCATGGCATCTTCCTCCCCACGATTTCCTACCGGAATGGCGCAGAGATCAAGTCGTGGCTCAAGAACGTGGACGGCGAATTCTGGAACGTGTTCCGGTTCAATTTTCTGGAAGGGACTCCGTTCACTTCTCAGGATGAGAAGAACGGGAATCGGGTGGCGGTGATCAACGAGACCACCCGGCGACGGTTCTTCGGCAACGCGAGCGCAGTCGGCCAAATGATCGAACTCGATCGCCAGAATTTCCGGGTCGTCGGTGTCGTGTCAGACGTGCCGATGCTTCGCTTTACATCCTTTGCCGATGCCTGGGTGCCGATCAGCACGAGAAAGTCCATGTTATACAAGACCGAGTTCGAGAATGGGATGTTCTTCTCGACGATTCTGGCCAGGAGCCCGGCCGACATCCCGAAGATCCAGGAGGAGTTCAAGGATATGCTGACCCGGATCGAGTACCCGGACCCAAAGTACATCAATCAACTCCGGGGGCGACCGAACACCTTGCTGCAGACGGTGTCTGAAGAACTGGCCCAGGGATACATGACCACCGCGGTTCTCGTGGCCATGATCCTGTTCATGTGCCTGCCGACGATCAACCTGATCAACATCAACGTGAGCCGGATTCGTGAGCGTTCATCGGAGATTGGCGTAAGGAAAGCGTTCGGTGCGTCTTCGCTCACCCTGGTCGGCCAGTTCGTCGTCGAAAACGTAGTTCTCACTCTATTGGGCGGGGTCTTGGCGTTTGGAGGCTCGCAGTTGGTGCTTCGAGCCGTCAATCAGAGCGACTGGATTCCCTATGCACAGTTGACTCTCAATCCCCGGATCTTCCTGTACGGCCTGCTTATCGCCGTTTTCTTCGGGCTCTTCTCGGGCGTCTATCCTGCCTGGAAGATGTCTCGACTTCATCCAGTCGAGGCGCTCAGAGGGAGGGAATCATGATCAAGCATCTACTAAAACTTGTGTGGAACCGGAAACGGGGCAACATCCTGATCACGCTCGAGATTTTCGTTTGTTTCCTGGTCCTGTTTGCGACGGTGGTCATGGTGGGTTATTACGCCAATAACTACCGCAAGCCCCTCGGCTACGAGTACCAGAATGTCTGGAGCGTGGGCACTTCCCTGTCCACGCTTGCCGACCTTGAGCGTGCGCAGAAAGATGTCATGCAGAAGTGGACGGCAGTTTTCTACGATGCCATGCGTAACATGCCGGAGATCGAGGCCGTGTCGACCGTCGGCCAGGCGCCGTACACCTTCAGCTGGCACACCGCCCATTTTGAGTACCGCGGCAAGTCCATCAACACCAGTGTAAACGAAGCGAGCGACAACCTCCTCAAGGTCCTCAAACTCCAGATTGTGCGTGGACGTTGGTTTGACAAGACAGATGACGGGCTGGCCTGGGATCCGGTCGTCATCAACGAGAGACTGGCGCACGACCTGTTCGGGGACGAGGACCCGCTTGGCAAGGACATCTCCAGCAAGGGAGCCAGCGGCACCGGCGGCACGGCGGATCTCGCACCCACTTCTCAGCAGCGCCAGAAGCGGGTCGTCGGAGTCATTGTGGACTATCGAAAGGACGGCGAGTTCTCTGCCCCGGAAACCTATCTCTTCACCCGGACTGTCCCCGGCCAGGACCGCAGTTGGGATTTCCTTATCAGGATCCAACCTGGTATCCGACCTGATTTCGAGGAAACCCTCGTCAAGCGCTTGCATGCACTCAATCCCAGCTGGTCCTTCGAGATCGATCCTCTGGAGAAGACGAGGGCAGCGCGTCTCGGCTGGCAGATTGCCCCCATGGCAGCGGCCGCAATCGTCGTTTCATTCCTGATCGTCATGGTGGCGCTCGGACTCGTCGGCGTCGTCTGGCAGAACGTTTCGCAAAGAACTAGAGAAATCGGCCTGCGGCGCGCCTGCGGCGCGCCCGCCGGCTCCATCCACCTTCAGGTTCTCGGCGAGCTGTTGGTCATCAGCTCAGTTGGACTCGGACTCGCGACCCTGCTGGTGATCCAGATCCCGCTCCTGGATCTGGTTGGTTTTTTAACGACGGAGGTGTATATCTACAGCCTGATCGTCTCGCTGGCGCTAATCTACGGTCTGACGCTGGCCTGTGGAATCTATCCCAGCCGGCTGGCGACGCGCGTTCAGCCGGTCGAAGCGCTGCGTTGGGAGTGAAGGCGTGCCTTGCGCGGAATGCGGCGGTTTGCCGAGACAGCCTTCTATGATCCTCATTGTCGACGATGATGCCTCGGTTCGAACGTCGCTGGCGCTTCTGCTCAAACAGAACCGTCTGGAATCCCGTTCTGCCGTGAGTCCGCCGGAAGCTCTGCAGCTTCTGGAAAGGCATCCCATCGAGCTCGTCATCCAGGACATGAACTTCTCCCGGAAGACAACCGGCGAAGAAGGGCTCGAACTGCTCCAGGCGATCAAGCAGAAACAGCCCGATGTCCCCGTCATCCTGATTACAGCCTGGGGCTCAATCGAGCTGGCTGTGCGCGGGGTGAAAGCCGGGGCGGCCGACTTCGTCACCAAGCCATGGAGCAACCAGCAGCTGCTGCAAACCGTCGAGACGGCGCTCGGCCTTTCCCGCGCACCCAAAGCCAAAGAAGGCCAGCTCACGCGGGAAGAGCTCGACTCCGGCTTCGATTTCCGGCAGCTGATTGGCCGCGACCCAAAGTTCCTGAAAGTCCTCGACCTCATCGGCCGGGTGGCCTGCACGGATGCTTCCGTTCTGATTACCGGGGAGAGCGGCACAGGAAAGGAACTCGTCGCGGAGGCCATCCACAGGAACAGCCGGCGGCACAGCGGTCCTTTCGTCAAAGTGAACCTCGGCGGCATCTCGTCCACGCTGTTCGAAAGCGAAATGTTCGGCCACGTGCGCGGGGCATTCACCGATGCGCGCCAGGACCGGAAGGGACGTTTCGAACTGGCCAACGGAGGAACCATCTTCCTCGATGAAATCGGCGACCTGGATCTGAGTGCCCAGGTGAAGATGCTGCGTGTCCTCCAGGACCGCACTTACGAGATCCTGGGATCCAGCACACCGCGCACCGTGGACGTGCGGGTCATTTCCGCTACCAACCGCAGTCTCGTCGAAATGGTGGAGAGAGGCGAGTTTCGGGAAGACCTGCTCTATCGACTGAACCTGATCACGATCCACCTGGCGCCGTTGCGGGAACGAACACACGACATCCCGCTTCTCGCGACGCATTTTCTGGCAAACATCGGGAGTGTCTATCGACGACGCCTGACGGTCAGCGAGCGCGCACTCACGTGGCTTCAATCGCAGAGTTGGCCGGGAAACGTGCGGCAGCTGAAGCACCTGATGGAGAGAACCGTGCTGATCAGCGCGCACGATCGATTCGAGCCGCACGACCTCGCCGCGGCCCTGGACATGGAGTCGAAAGAAAGCTCCAAGGAATCACGGCTTCCGGCCGACGAGGCCACCATGGAAGAAATTGAAAGAGCCACGATCGTGAGAACGCTCGAGCGTCACGGCCACAACATCTGCAAAGCGGCGTCGGCTCTCGGTATGACTCGTCAGGCTTTCTACCGCCGGCTTGAAAAATACGGGATCCGATCGTGAGTCTCCGCTCAAAGATCATCCTCTACCTCGTCGTCATTCATGTGATTTGGGCCGCGATGGCCGTTCTTGTCTTTTACCAGAATCGGGTCTGGCTGCTCGTTGTCGAGCTGTTCTTCGCGGCTTCGGTCTTGTTCGGCGTTCTGCTCGTCCGGGCGTTCTTCGTTCCCCTGCAGCTGATCCAGACGGGAGCGGAGTTGATGAACGAGCGCGATTTCACCTGCGCTTTTGTCGAGACAGGGCAGGCCGAGATGGACGAGCTGATCCGGGTCTACAATCGGATGATCGAAGCGCTTCGCGAGGAACGCCTCAAGCTGACCGAAAAGCATTACTTCCTTCAGGAATTGATCAACGCGTCCCCGGCCGGGATTGTCGTTCTCGATTATGATGGGAACATCACGGATTTGAATCCAAGCGCAGCGCGGCTGATGATGTACACCGGGCCGGAGGCCGCAGGGAAACGACTGAGCGAGCTTGGGGACAGCATCGGGGGTGTCCTCGAAGCCCTCGCGGTCGGTGAATCGAGAGTCTTGAGTTTTCACGGAAACCGCCGTGTGCGCTGCCAGAAATCCGTATTCTTCGACCGCGGTTTTCCGAGGCACTTTGTCGTGCTCGAAGAGCTGACGGAGGAACTGAGGCTGTCGGAAAAGCGGGCTTACGAGAAACTGGTCCGGATGATGTCACACGAAGTAAACAACTCGGTCGGTGCGATCAGCTCGCTGTTGGAATCCGGCGCAACCTATGCAGGGCAGATCGAATCGGCAGACCGCGAGGATTTCACAACCGCCCTGATGGTCGCGCGGCAGCGCGCACAAGACTTGAACGGCTTCATGCGCCGTTTTGCGGATGTCGTCCGTTTGCCCCTCCCTGATCGTCGTCCGTGCGACGTCGTCAGCCTCCTTGAAGACCTCGCCTCCCTTATCCAGCCGGAATTGGCCAAGAGGAGGATCTGTCTGAGCTGGAAGATCCCGGACCGGCCGGTGCTCATCTCGATGGACAAGAACCAGATGGAGCAGGTTTTCCTGAATGTGTTCAAGAACGCCGTCGAAGCGATCGGTCAGGACGGGACGATTGCCGTCAATGTCGGCCGCGAGCCCAATGCCACGGTGCTGAGCATTGAAGATAGCGGGACGGGGTTATCGGCTGAAGTGCATCAGAACCTTTTCACGCCTTTCTTTACCACCAAGGCGGAGGGCCAGGGCATCGGGCTCACGCTTATCCAGGAAATCCTGACGCAGCACGGCTTTCAGTTCGTGCTCGAGAACGTCGACGGCAAAGGGGCGCGGTTTTCGATCTGGATGAAATAGGCGCGCCTCTGATCAGGCCCGGGCGAGGAAGCGTCAGTGCGGGCCGGCGTTGCCCGAACGGCTCACCGCCACCACGGCGTAGGGGCCCTTCTGGTGTTGCGTCGGCCCGGCGTCGAGGTATTCCGCTACGGTGGTGGAACCAATGCGCGCGCCGTTATGGTAAATGCGGTAGTAGCAGAAATCGGCTTCGGCGCTGGGAGTCCATCGCAGCCGATTGGCGCCGGCCGTAGGTCCGGAAAGCTGAATGTCCCCGATGCGCTGCACCTCCACGCCCTTCACCGCAGCCGGAGTGGCATCGGTGTATGCCGTGGTGTAAACCGCCAACGTCCCCGCTTCGACGGTGTCCATCAGCCTGCCTTCCGCGAGCGTAACCTTTCCCTCTGGTCCCTGAAGGTCGCCGTCCTCTGTCACGGGTATTTTGTGGGGGTCGTAAACGTACTTCCGAAACGCCGGCGAGTCCTGCGCGCCGCCGAGTCCAATGGAAACGCGGGCGGCCTGCGGCTTCCGATTGATCACGGCAATCGACCAGGTTTTGTCGTCCTCATGCTGAAGAGCGGCCACGCGGATCAGGTCCTCGCCACCCTCGACCTGAAACACGGTGCCAGGTCCGCGGAAGAACTTCGTGAGCAGACCAAAGGAGTAATAAGGCGCCCGCGTCAGGCCGGCGTTGGTTTGCCACTTAAACACGCCCCAGTGGTTGATGTAGGGCTCCTCCGGACGGTCGGGATAATCGTTGAACGTCCAGTATCCCATGGCGTAAACGCCCGCGTTGATGGCGGCGAGAGCAGCTTCGGCAAGCTGCAGGCCTGCCAAACCCTCCAGCGGCGTATCGAAATACTTGCAGGCGTCCCAGCGGATGCCATATTTCAGGTCGAAATACTGCGCGGGACCGAATTCGCCAAGAATGAAATCCTTGCCGCGGGCTTTGGCCAGGCCGACGATCCATTGGCAGCGTCCCAGGAACCATTTGTAAAATTCCAGGTTGTCGGGCGCGTGCTCGTTGATATAGTGGTGCCCACCGTAAACGCCGGTGATGTCGTCCATGTTCTTGGTGGCCCAATCGATGGTTCCCCAGTATTCCACGGGTGAAGCGTCGGTGGCGAGGAGCTGAATGGGGAGTCCGCGCTGCTTGATCTCCCGGGCGATGGCGGCCTGGTAAGAGCGGTAGCGAGGCAAGTCGTCGTGCATGTCGGCCCATTCGATGAGCGAAAGCTCGTTGGTGCAGCAATACCACTTGAGGTTGGTGGCGCCCGCGTTGAGCAGGTACTCGAGATCATTCACGACGGCGATCGCGTAAGCCCGCAGCGCCTCGCTGCTATTGGTTTCCTTCAGGTCGCCGGTGGTGATGTAGATTTCCGTTCCCGCCGACTCTTTCATCATGACGATCTGCCGCGCCAGCGCTTCCAGAGCCTTGGGGTCGCGCTTTCCCGGCTGGCCCGGCAACCAGGTGTGGAAGATGCGCGCAAAACGCGGATTCAGCTCACGCCAGCGCTTGGCCAACACCTGCTCCTCGAAATCACGCGTGGCAAGCTCTAACGACATCTGGGCGTGAAATCCTACGCCGCCGAACCCCGTGCGCACGGGCGTGGGGGTAACAACGAATTCCGTACTGGCCAAAGCCTGGGCAGCGGTTGGCCCGGCGTTTGGCATGGACAGCGGTGCGGCAGTCGGCGACGCCTTGTGGGGAAATAATCCCAGGGCCGTCCCGCCCGCCAGCCCCTGGCGAATGAAACCGCGACGAGTGGTGGAATGCATGAAGTTGATCCTCCCTTCAAGACTATGGCGGCCGTATTCTACCACTCGCCCGGGGCTCTGCCCGCGTTTCAGTGCCAGGGGAACCGCAGGTCGCGACCCGGCGTATAGCAAGCTGAGCACGTAATCATGTTGATTACCAAGTGGAGGTTAGTCCCTCCTATCGCGAAAGCTCATTCACTCACGAGGGTCCCGCGGAGTACGGTCATCGACGCCCTGGGGAGTTGATACAGCGCCTCCCGACCGCCTCTTTCGATTGACCTCGAAGGCGGACCGTCCGGTTCCGCCCGGCCGTTGACGCCATCGGGATGCCACTCGTACTCCTTGGCGCCGAACACGATCCGATCGACTCTCTCCGAGAAGAAGCGAGTCCGTTTCGTTTCCGGATCCATGAAAACGATCTTCACAGCGTACTCGCGCGCGTAAGGATTGGTCCAGGCAATGCGAATGGCGTTGATGTTCTTCTTCTCACCCAAGTCGATGGCGATCCACTGCGGATGCAGCGAATCGGGCTCGCCAGTGAAATCGCTGGTGAGGTAGGGGTTGCTTTTCCAATAGCTATCGAGATCCCCATCGGTCAGCCGGGATCAGCCGTTGCCGTCGCCGAGGCTGAATCCCCGATGGGGCAGAGGGTAAGCCCAGGAGTGGTGGATCGGTTCCCCGAGTTCGGCGCTGCCGACGAAATACCCTTCCTGCTTTTCCGGGTTGCTCCACGTTCCCTTGTCGTTCCAGTGCCAGGCCTCAACGTGCAGTTCGGTATTCTGGCGATAGGTGATTGCTCCCCAACCCGCCGAAAGAACCTCCTTCAGCAGCGGACCGGTGAGGAGACTGTCGGTGTCGGCCCGCAGCCGGTCCACGCAGGCGCCGAGGGCTCGAGGGGGACTGAACGTATTGGCAACGTGGGTCCTGGCAACGTCAACAACGATGGTCTGGGCGTCAGCCGCGCCGGCGGTCAGGAGCATGATGCCTATGGCACGCCAGACTCTTGAGATGTGCTTACCCCGGCAAGATCCAACGGACTTGTATTGCATCACGGCTTCTCCTCTCGACTCAAGTATTGACGGGGCGGCTGCGCCTCTGGGCTCGTCATAAGCGTGTCTCTTGGCGGCCCTATGAGCTTCGCCGTAGTGATCGGCAGTTCTTGTCCAATCTGTTTTTGTGCCCGGCGCGGCTCGGAGGTGAGACGCAGGAAGGAGACACCGCTCAGTTAAGCCCCTTTTCGAGCGTCGCGGGGGTTCCGTTGGGCTTGATCCGGTATGACACAAACGTGCTCCCCTGCTCGCGGTGAATGGGGAGCCACCCTTGTTCGCCGCTCTGCCGGAAGCGAACAATCCCCCAGTCATTCGGAATCGTTGTTCGCGCCGTTAGAGGCAGGTCGTAGACCGCAGGATCAAGCGAACAGGTCACCGCGACCTCGATGGTATCGCCGGACCGCTTCGAGGCGATTCTGCTCGCCATGCGCTCACGGATGTACTTGGCCCCGTCCTCGAACGTGGCGATCCATAGTTGAGATTGGCGGTCGGCAATGTAGTCGTAATAAGCCCGCGTGGTTTCCGTGGTACGCGGCTCCCAGCCTATGCCCTCTACGCCGTGGAACACCAGCACCAGCCAGATACCGTTACCGATGGAGGTGTCGACCCAGCCCTTCATCGCCTCGAGGCTGGTTCGCGAAAGGACGCCTCGTTGCCACTGGACGTACTCCCTGGTCGAGGTTGCCGGATCGCGGTGATCGTCGCGCATGACGCCTTCCATGAATTCATCCGTCACCCAGTTGCGGGTGACCGGGAACCGCGAAGTGGCTATCAGGCGCACCCGGGCGTCATCGATTCCGTAAGGAAGCTCAGCAGAAAAGGTGTGCCTCGCTCCGAGTTGCTCACGGATATCCTCGGCCGACTTATCGAGTTCGTAAGCAATGTTGGCTCGGTCGAGAGCCGGCGTGAATGGATGGGAAATGGTATGACTGGCAAACTCGTGTCCCATGGCGGCATACCGCCGCAGCATGTCCCAGGTGATCGGGAGCCGTGGGTCGCCCGCGGTCGAAGGAACTTTTTTTGCCTCGTAGATGATGCCGGATGAGCGTAATTTCTCCAGGGCGGCGTCCACAACTTTGCCAAGCACCACCCAGTTCCCGCGGGTAATGAGACCTTCGAGGCTCTGCGTCCTGAAGTCCTTGATAGCGACCACGTGCTGGACCGACTCCAGGTAGTTGAGCATGGACATGCGTTCGAATGCGTTGTCCTTTGTCGTTGGGACCTTTTCGCTTTCACGGATGATGTCCATGATTGGCCGTCCGACAAATGTCGGCCCGTTTTTTGATCCCTGAATGTCACCGGTCACGATGTAGAACGTGCCAGGCAGGCGCCGCTCGTTGAGCAACGGCATATCGATTCGAAACTGGTTGATGCTGGAATCGTCGTAGGTCAGGGAAATGCAAGCGGCTTTCCCATCCTGCCACTTGGCGATGACGGTGCTCGGCTCCTGTGCCCACACGGGAGTGAGGAACAAAAGAGAAAGGAAGGTCAGGGGTCTTTGTCTCATAGGGAAAGACTCAATGCCCTGGCCCTTGCTCCACCGAGAGAAGAGCCAAGGCACCGAAGGCGGTCGCCAGGTCGGACATCATCATTCGCTCCCAGGCTCCGCCCCGGGAGCTTTCAGGCTCGTCAACGTGATTGAGGGAAGGCGCTCGCCAGCACTTCCAACGATACTGGCCCATCTGAATCTCCTGCTGATTACTCCTGAGCCATCCCGCGGCTCGTACCAAAGCCGCATCGGTGGCTGGCACTCCTGCCTGAATCAGTACATAGGTGATCAAGCCTGTCGCGTAAGCGTCCGGTTGTTCCAGGAGCGACAGATCAGGCTTCCCAGGGGGCCCAAAGGGTGGATTGGTCTTGGACCATTGCCACGGCCCCAGCCCGTAGAGCGACCAGCCTCCGTCCCGATTCTGTTTCAGCCTCAGCTCGGCGATCAGATCTTCGCACTCCGGCTGAGTCAGCAAGCCCGGCCAGCGGGCCGAAGCCAGCAACATCCAGACCCGATTGTAGAGATTTTGCCGGGAGTAGTTTTCACGGAGATAACCACGGAGATTACCCGCGGGGTATGCGGAATAGGCTTCACCGCCACGGTAGAGCTCAGGCACGGTGCCCACAGCCACTGCCGCTAAGGCCGCCCCGTAGAACCGGGCACCGGCGGATTCATCCGGCTCTTGCGCGAAATCCATCCAGTCCCAGGCTCCGTCAGAGCGTTGTGTTTCCCAGAGCTGTCGAAATGCCTTGCGGGTGACTTCACTGGCTTGCGGCTTCGCCTCATCGGCATCATGTCGGGCCAGGATCAGCGCGTTCAAGACCTCCTCAGTCCCGTTTTGCCCTCCATGCTTGGCGTCGGACATGGAAGCGCCGTACAGCCAGGTCTCAGCCCGGCGGGTGACGTAGTCAAGGAGCCGGGCTTCCTGGGAAGTCGGCTCCGTGATCTGCATGGCCCTTCGCAGGGCTGGACGAGCCAGCAAGTAAGGGACCACTGTGTGGCAGGAAACGCAAGTGGCCGTGCCTTCGCCGGCTCGGAGTTGTGTGCCGCGGACGAACCAGAGATTGATGCGATCGTCCAAGTATTGGGCGGCTGCCAGCCGATCCCAATCGGACTGGCCGGCAAGACTGCCTTGAGCGGTCACCGCGCCGATCATGGCCATGACGAGAATGCCGGTCGATACATTCATGAGGTGCCGTGAGTATCTGGGGAGTAATGGACGGGTAGGGCAAGTTGCCGTTTGGGTTCTTGTGCCCCTCCGACCCGGACTCGCTACCTCTGGCGATACCGGGCAATATGCAACTTCCGAGCTTGTGCCCCTCCCGGGCAGCATTCTACAACTTATACTGGGGTCTTGGATCCGGTTCTTTGATGCACCTGTACCTGATTGCAGCATGGAATTCTACCGGAACGTGAAGCTGGAGTCCGAGGACCCGCAAGTCTGGGCCTGTCCTTCGGTGATTCCGCCCGTGCTCCGCGAAAATCCGATACGGCGTTCGAACCCTATGGATCTGGACACTCGCGGTGGCGACCCTCGCCTTGTTTCGATTTCGCGTGAGCTCCAACAGACGCCGATAGCTCCGGGGAAGCCTCTGGTTCCGGTAGCCGGGACGCACTCGGCTAAAGCCCCAGAATACATACCTGGTCCGACGACAACTACGCAGCCAGCCGGTAGTCGTGATGCAAGCCGTTCAACACAGAAATCGCCACAAGTCTGCCACGCAACGGCTTCGGCCCATCGATTGCCGGATCAGGATCCGGTATCCCGTTCAGTCCTTGATGCACGCGGCCTCGGTTGTACCAGCCGATGAATTCTCGGAGTACACACCGAAGATGCCGTTCATTCCAGATCAGCATACGGTCGAGACACTCCCTGCGTAGCGTCCCTATCAGCCGCTCAATCTGTGCCGCCGCATTCGGTGCGCCATACGGAATCGCTATCCCCCGGATGCCCATCTCCTGCCACAGCCACGCATCGTATACCGATCGACACGATACCGTCCTTCCTGCCCTCTCCACTCGAAACGGACGACCGAGCTGACCGAACTTCCCGTCGTTGTCGTGCAGCAGGAACTTGGGCTCTGCCTCGAAGCAGGCGTTCCTGATCTGTTGTTTCGTCCACTCGAGTGTTGGATGATCGGTTACGTGCAGGTGGATGACCTTTCGACTCGCAAGCTCCATGATCACGAAAACGTAGAGAACACGAAACCCAACCGTGTGCTGCACAAAGAAGTCACAAGACCACATGGCCTTGGCTTGGTTCTTCAGAAAGTCTCTCCAGGCTTGGGAATCTCTCGGTCCCGGACACCTTTTGACCATGTATCTCCGGACAGTTGATCTGGCGTGGCGAATACCGAACTTCACCTCCAACTCCAGGGCGATGCGATCCTCCCCGTACTCCGGATGATCAGAGGATATCCGCCGGATGAAGTCGATGTGTTCTTTGGGGATTGCAGGCCTGCCCGACCTCCCCTGGGACTTCCTCCGCCAGAAATCCCGAAACTTCCTCTCCCTCCATCGGATCACGGTCTCCGGTCTCACGAGGATCAGCTCGGATGTCCAGTCCCTCCAGATCCTTGACAGCAACGACCAGAACAGCCGATCCCTGTTTCTTAGCATCGGTTTCTTCGACTTGCGCTTGTAGACGGTGAGTTGCTGTCTGAGTGCGAGGATCCGCAGCCCTGCCACCCGATTGAACCACGCGAAGATGACCAGATTGAGAGACTGTACGACCACCATCATGAGCACAATCTTCATGCCGGAAGCATGGATTCCAGAAACCCACAAATCCAACGAAATCCGTTGGGACGGAGTTTTCGCGGAGCACGGCCGGAAAACGACATTCCACCAGGAGGTGGCCAGGGATTTGACCATCGAGAAGCCCCCATCGACCCGGCGTGCCGCCGAGTAGCGAGACGCTGGGTTGGCCGACTTGGACGGCCGCAGTATACACCCCGGCGAACACCAGGCCTTCAGCCCTGATAGAATTGCAGGCGACTACCAGATCGGCTACTCGAGCTTCTCGGTCCATACCCAAACCAGGTCAGGAGACGTCCCCCGTTGAGACAGAGCGGTTGCATTTGTCGGCTCCCGGCGCAAACATACGAACCAGGGTTGAACTAACCGTATCGGAGCACAGACCATGAGATGGTTTCAGATTGCCATGTTTGTACTCGGAACCGCATCAATGATCGGCGCGGCGTTCGGTATTGGGAAGGATTTTGGCGAGACCCTGTTCAAAGCCGGAATCGCTTTCCTGCTTATCGATGTAATGTGCATACAGTTGTGGCCGTCGGCAAAGCGTCCGTACAGCGCTCCAAGCCTGCGCCATCTATGAAATACCTGAGGCGGGCCGGGGAAACCGTCCCGGTCGACCCGTCGCAGGCGCTACTCGCCCGTGCCGCAAGGACACGGTGTTCTCGCACGGGATCGGATCTGAAATTGGGTCTACTTGGACTAAACGGTGGACAAGAGGACGATCGGAGGCTCCTTCGGCAACGCCTCCGAAGAAAAATCAAACTGGCTCTCCTATGTGTAAGCTATCCTATCTTTTGTAACATCAGCCATTATGGCTGCCATGGCAACTGAGTATGAGGGATTATGGGTGATGAGCGCGGACAGCAGGATCCAATGAGGGCACCGCGGTATCAAGGAATTCCGACCTTCATGCGCACGCCGCTGGTTAGTGAGGCCTCTGAGGTGGATATTGCGCTGATCGGAGTGCCCTTTGACGGGGGTGTCTCGAACCGGCCGGGAGCCCGCCACGGCCCGCGGGAGATCCGCAACATGTCGACTATGATCCGGCGAGTCCACCCAGTGACCCGGATGGATCCCCATCAGACCTGTCGTGTAGGTGATCTAGGAGATGTCTTTATGCCGCACATCTTCGATCTGGCGGCGACAGTCCAGGATTTATCCGATTACTATCGATCGATTCACGAGAAGGGTACCGTTCCGCTAAGCGCCGGCGGGGATCACTCCATTACATTTCCCATCCTCAAAGGAATTGCTTGGGATCGTCCAGTCGGGCTCATTCACATCGATGCCCATACCGACACCTGGGACGAGTTCCTGGGTTCTAAGTTCATGCATGGGGCACCGTTCCGTCGGGCCGTCGAAGAGCACCTGGTAGATCCGAAACGAGCCATCCAGATCGGGATACGGGGCGCTCAAAATACTCAGGAAGGTTGGCAGTTTTCGGTCGATTCAGGGATGCGGGTTGTCTTCATGGATGAGTTCACCCGCTTGGGGGTGGAAGCGATAGTCAAGGAAGCGCGTCGGATTGTCGGTGACGGGCCGGCCTATCTTTCCTTCGATATCGACGGACTAGACCCGGCATTTGCCCCTGGCACGGGCACGCCCGAGGTTGGGGGCATCACAACAGTAGAAGCTCTCACACTGCTAAGAGGGTTCAGAGATTTGGATCTTGTGGGTGGTGATGTGGTGGAAGTTTCACCACCCTTCGATCCTTCAGGTAATACCGCTCTCGTCGGCGCTACCCTAATGTACGAAATCCTCTGCCTCCTAACCGAGAGTCTACAGCAACGTAAAAAACATTGATCAAGGCCAACCCCTTTCGACTACCTGACGGAACTGCAGAAGAACGCCGGCAAGGTGAGAAGCGATCCTTCACCGTGGATGCTCTGGAATTATCGGCAAATGATCGATCGGGTCAAGAATAGCCGAACACCGCTGGATTGATATCCTGACCAACCGCCGCCCCAGCCGAGATCCTGGCCGTTCGAGCAGCAAACATCCCACCGATCCTCACCAAGAACTCAAGCCAAGAGGACCCTGGATCCGCACGAGCGGAAGCCCCGCTTGGCTCCAAAACTGCACTGGAGCAGCCAAAAATGAAAGTTACACACCCTTGCCGCAAGGGCACGGTTTCTCTGTAAGTTATTGATTTTATTGGTGAGCGGTCCAGGAATCGAACCTGGAACCTACTGATTAAGAGGCCGTTCCCTTGTGTTTCACAACCTCCTCATTTTCCGCAAGTTACAGAGAGGGCGAGAGTTGCCTTTTGCCGATCTTAGGCAATTTTCGCCGATTTTTGCAGTTTTCGGCAAGATTTTCTCACACAGATTCTCACACGGAATCCAAACTCTCCGGAGCTCCCCTGAAGCTGAACGTGCAACCTGGCAACGAAGAAGGGCGCATTCCTGCGGCATCGCGAGCCTCATCACCGAGACCGCATAACCACTGCGTCTTCAGTCCGGACGCTGTATTTGGAAGGGACCGGGATCATCAGGCCTCCAAAAATCGGTCTATCCGAAAAGTCCGGCGATGTCCGAGATAAACACGGGAAGATATTGTTCGCCCGGATACGCGCGGTCGTCCGATAGGAACTTATCAAATCCGGCTCGGGCGATTGACGGACGAATCTCGATCATGAGTTGCCGGACCTCGGAAGACTGCAGGAGAGGATCCAACCTGGCTTGTTGCGGATCGTTGAGCTTGAGCCAGATACGCTCGAGAGCGCTGAAAAGCGGACCCCAGGTGATCCATTGAGGAAACGGCCCATCTCGATTCAATAGCATCGCCCAAGGTTCGGGCCTCAACCAGTAATGCTTCTCACGTCCCGAGCTGCGCAATTGGACAACGCCAGAGCGGTTCATTTCTACCAGCGTATTCTGCACCGCACGGACAAAGTAACAGGCATCACGCGCAATCTGCGACGGGTGTGCAGAATCGTGAGTGAGCAGGTATGCCACGATTTCGCTCCTGGCGTTGATGCCAAACAAGGCCCGCAATTGAAGCAGAAGATTGGTCTGATCGGCGGGACGAAAGGACTGCGAATGGCTACGGATTCGCAGAGGCCCGCGCCGCAATCCATAGCGGATAAAGTGCGGCTCCGGGTCGCCAATGACTGGGAGAGGCTTGCCATCTTTCCCGAAAAACAGCCCCTCCTGAGGATCCTTCCAGTGGTCAGATTCGGCCAGCTTCTTCCACTTTAGTACATCGGCGCCCTTGCTCATCAATCCCGCTATGGCTGCAACGACGCGGCTGCCTGCGAATCGTTCAGTGCGCATCATACGTCTGAGGCGCAGGATGTTGATAAATGATCCGTTCGCCTGCAGCCAGTCGATTACCTCGTCGAAAAGACGCGGATCATGGCGCCCGAGGGTGCACGTAAAGACAAGCAATGCCTCTGGATCGACGATACGAGGATCAACGGTCCGGACTTGGCCCGCAACGCCAAGTGCAGACCATTGCCGCCAGAGGAATGCAAGTGCCAGTTCCTGAAATCTTTTTCTAAATTCTGTCAGCGACATTTTCATGCCCGGTCTCCCTCAGGAGCTGCTGCAGAATCAACCTAAAGGCGGGAGACACGTCGTGCGTCATTGCCCAGCGCGCAGCGGCTTCAAGCTCGAAATCCGTCGGTTCGAGTGAAAGAAGATCGTCAAGGTGCGTACCCTCTCTCCGATCGGCTGCGGCGTACAGCTTGAAGTGGATCTGATCGAACCGTCGGACAAAGTAGACGGTCAGGCGCGGACCATACTGCCGTTCATGCAGGCGGTTTTCAATCCCATCCGGCAGGCCCAACTGGAACAACCCGCCGGCATCGCTGCTCGGGCCGTTGTTCAACCAGTCTTCCTCGAGCCCCAGATCCCGGGCAACTTCTTTTGCAGCTCTGAGGAGAAAGCCCGGTAAGGGCGCCGGGCTCACGATTCGATGCCCTGCATCCATCAGCGCAAGGACATCCACGTCTTTCGTAACCCGCAAAATCAATCCTTCGGCTATCAATGCCGACCCACCACAAACGACCAGCCCTATAGGTTCCGTTTTCGCAAGATCCAGACGGCCGGCCAAAAGACGCAAGGCAGTCTCCAGATTGTGTTTCCCTTCATCGGTCGCCATTGCGCTATTTATAGTACCACTAAAGCGCAATATTAATAGCATTCTTTATGAGATCGGCGCTTCCGCAATCGACTGTTGGCAGCCTGACCGTAAGTCAGGCTTATGGTATGGTTTGAGACTCATTTCCAAGCGATCAGTTCCATTGTCGACAGGATCCAGGATCAATGAAGAGTCTCAGGTGCCCAAACAGGAGTTGTCAACTCTCGGGAAGAGTTGGTGCTGGGAGCATTATCCGCTTTGGTTTCTATGCAACCAAGTCCGGGAAACGGCGTCGATTCCGGTGTCGGACTGGTGGGAAGACGTTTTGCCCGAACACCGCTACGTGTGCCTACTGAAAACTCCATACTCGTTGAAAATGTTGTCCTTGCGAGTCGGCGCTGTTAACGTCATCGAGCATGTGTGATGTGCTGATATCGCTGCTGGCTGGCCTGACTTCCACGCTACGAACACGTGCCTCCCTCCAGGTCGAGATCCTGGCTCTCCGTCATCAGCTGGCGGTCCTCCAACGATCGAAGCCAAGACAAGTCGTGCTTCGGCCAACTGATCGGCTCCTGTGGGTGGCCCTGGCCCGTCTCTGGCCCGAATGGCGCCGGGCCCTCATGCTCGTCAAGCCCGAGACCGTCATCCGCTGGCATCGAAAAGGATTCCGGCTCTACTGGAGATGGAAGAGCCGCGAAACGTTTCGGACGACCAGGAGTGTCGAAGGAAATCCGAGACCTGATCCGAAACATGAGTTCGGCAAACGTGCTCTGGGGAGCACCCCGCCTGCACGCGGAATTGCTCAAGCTCGGAATTGAGGTGTCCCAGGCAACCGTCGCCAAGTACATGGTCAAGCATCGCAAGCCGCCATCCCAGACGTGGCGGACGTTCCTGGAAAACCATGTGAAGCAGCTGGTATCGGTTGACTTCTTCGTGGTGCCGACCTTGAGTTTCAGGGTCCTGTACGTGTTCCTCGTCCTGGCTCACGAACGCAGACGCGTCGTCCATTTCAACGTGACCGACCATCCAACTGCAGAGTGGACCGCGGCGCAGCTGATGCAGGCATTTCCGTGGGACACCGCGCCCCGCTACCTGCTCCGCGACCGTGACCGAATCTATGGTGATGCCTTCCGCATCCAAGCGGCAAACATGCTGATCACCGAAGTCCTCACCGCTCCTCGCTCTCCCTGGCAATCCGCGTATGTCGAACGGCTCATCGGTTCCATTCGCCGGGAGTGCCTGGATCATGTAGTTGTCCTCAGCGAGGAATCGCTCCGTCGCACCCTTCGATCCTATGTCTCCTATTATCACGATTCCCGTTGTCATCAGGCGCTCGACAAGGATTCACCGGAGACCAGAGAGGTTCAGCCACCCGAGAAGGGCAACATCGTTGAGATTCCGAGAGTCGGCGGGCTCCACCATCGCTACGAGCGACGCGCAGCCTGATCGCTCCCCTCATTCTCCCCGTCAACCGACTTTCCGCTGAGAAGTGGCAGCATACCGACGCGTCTCTGGACGTCCGACCGGTCATTCCCCGCTTGATCCCGTCGGGCACGCTTCAAACAATCCCGGAACCCCATCGGTGGCCAGTGCCCCGCATAGATAAAGCAAATTCAATCCGAATGGACTTCTTGGTAGGGACAACTACTCCAAACACCCGCCCAAAGAGTAAAGCCGATGGCGAACGGACCTGTTCAACGCCCATTGCGTTCGACTGCCGCGCCCAGGCCGGGAGACTTCACTTTGGGTTCGCCTGAATCCGGGGCGGCCGCAAGACCGATGGCCGAGGCTCAGAAGGAAGGCGAGGACGTGATCATCCATCACATTGTCTCTGTTTCACCGGACGGGACAGAGACCAGAGGCCCGCAGAACAGAATGCCGATGAGATCTCAGGAACGGTGAGGCCCTGGAACTGCGGAGGTGCAAGAGGGTGACTTGCCATGGAGGGTCAGGACGACGATTCCGTGCAACGAACAGGCTGATGAGAATCCGAAGGTTTTGGGGGCGGTGAGGTTTGACGGTGCCGGGAGGATGCCACGGGTATCAGCCTCCTCCGTCAACACATTTGTCACAATTCTTTACATGGATCTGACAATGCACAGAGTCACAGGATGGTAAATAAGAAGCCGTGACAGGATCCCTCACCTGATGTGCCGCTTTCGCTCCGATATGCTTTTTGTCAGCCCTCCGCAGCAGGCAGGGCGGCAGGTGACCTATGGACATAACGGTCTTTCATGAAACGATGTACGAGAAGTACGCCAAGGCTGAAGAGCGGCGGCGGCGATGGCGGTATGCCATCCTGATATTGTTTCTTTTGCTCGCAGCGAGTGCAGTAGTACCTGTTGTTTCTCATCTTATGCGGTAGATGTGCTGATCCGCGCCAGCCTTTCCGTCCGTAGTCGATCAGAGCGACGCCTAGCGCTTCCTCCTCGCATACCAGAGGGCAAGGAGCACGAGCAGGGTGATGAGCACCCATTTGAAATTGCCCTTCCCGATCATCTCCTCGATACGGTCGCGGCTGGCGGCAATCATGTCGGCAATCGAATGGAAAGCGCCAGAATCGTCATAGGTCGTTTCCGTCGCGGTCAGCATGAAAAGCATATGCAAACACCTCTCTGCTTATTGTATCGGCAAATGAGCCAAGGGACACGTCGCCGAATAGGCACCTTGCGGAGATCGTTCAACCTGGACCGCTATAGCAGGATGCTGAAAAACTCGCTATTTGCTCTCAATTCCGCGCAAAAGAAATTGCCTTGTCCCACGTATTTATATGAAGAGGAGGCAATCGATGCGCGGAACCGGACGAACAGCAAGAATGGATGTTCAGTTACATCTCGGCGGAGAAACGGGTGCCCAAGGATCATCCGCTGAGAGCTATTCGCACCATGGTCGATGTGGTTCTCAAAGATCTGTCGCCGCTTTTTGAGAGCCTGTATGCCAAGACTGGTCGCCCGTCGATTGCGCCCGAAAAGCTCCTGCGCACTCTCCTGCTTCAGGTGCTTTACTCGGTCCGGAGTGAGCGGCTTCTGATGGAGCAGCTTGATTACAACCTGTTGTTCCGCTGGTTTGTCGGATTGAGCATGGATGACAAGGTTTGGGATGCGACGGTTTTCAGCAAGAATCGCGACCGGCTGCTTGAAGGCGACATCGCCAGCGCTTTCTTTGAACGAGTCCTCTGTCATGCCCGCGCACAGCATCTGCTGTCGGACGAACATTTCACCGTTGACGGCACCTTGATTGAGGCGTGGGCTGGACAGAAGAGCTTCAAGAAGAAAGGAGACAAACGCGGCGATTCTTCTGGAGATCCGGGCAATCCGACGGTTGATTTCAAAGGTGAGAAGAGAACGAATGATACGCATCAATCGACGACCGATCCGGAGGCGAGACTCTATAAGAAAGCCAAAGGCCAGGAATCGAAGCTGTGCTACCTGGGGCATGTAGCGATGGAAAACCGGAATGGTCTTGCCGTTAATGCACGAGTCACGAAGGCAACGGGAACGGCAGAACGAGAAGCTGCTGTGGATATGCTTGGCGAACTGCCGGGAAACAAGCGCATCACTGTTGGAGCCGACAAGGCCTACGACACGAAGGAATTTGTGAAGCAGACCCGAAGAATGGGAGTAACTCCTCATATTGCGCAGAACACGAAGAACAGAGCAAGCGCCATCGACAACCGTACTACACGCCATGCCGGGTATCCGATCAGTCAGCGGAAAACGAAAACGAGTGGAAGAAATCTTCGGTTGGCTGAAGACAGTTGGGATGCTGCGAAAGACAAGGCATCGTGGGACAGACCGCGTCGGCTGGATGTTTACCTTTGGAGTTGCCGTTTACAACCTGGTCAGGATGCGAAATCTGATGGAGGCTCCCGCATGAGACGGGAGAAGTACCTGGCCGGCCGGCTGGCCAGGGCAGATTGAGATGACAGATCCTCTGCCTTGAGCATCAAGATCACCCAAAATCTCATTCGTGAATTCGTTGATGGCCATTTTGAAGAGACCAACTATCGAAAATCGGCGTTTTTCATCATCCTGCTAAGAGGCCGTTTCCCGGCGACACAACGCAAGTGGGCTTACGATCGCAGCACCCTGAGTAATTCTCCGAGCCCAAGGCTCAGGCAGCTAGGAGGTCTTCGGAAATGGCAGCGAATGGCGTGTGTGCCTCTAAACACCGAATTGCAGACATGGGAAAATAGGGGAATAGACTCAATGGAAGGAGGTTCATGAGATGACATCAAAAAAGCCCCTTGTCTTTGAACAACTGAGCACCTTTGAGCGCCGTGGAGCAGACGCTACCCCAAGCCCCTTGAGTGAGGGGATGTTCCGCGCTCAAGTCCCGGGAGGTTGGTTGATATTGCTGAAAGCGGACCAGCCCACCCTGTTCTTCTACCCGGACCGGAACCACAGATGGGACGGCGGGTCCATGGGGGGTGATGGATTACAGGGCCGGGGCAAGGTCGCCCAACTTGAGCCGTCTTAAGCAGGATTCTTGACATGGCAGAGGTCTCAATCTTCAAAGATGCCGGCACGATGGAAGGCGTCGAAATGAGCGAAGTGGCTCGGAAGTTCATCGAGGAGTACGACGAGGAGGTAGAATAGCGAAAGTTGATCCCGCTTCGGAAGAAGCGGTAACCCGCGCGGAGCGGGACCGGCGGTTGTCGAGTGGAGGGCGCCAACATGGACATCCGACCATTACGCGAAAGGCTGCGCCAATGGGCTGTCGACCAACAGCAGAAAGCTGCCGACCAACAGCAGGCAGCGAAGTGGACCAGATTCCGTTCCATCCTGCTATTGATAGCTCTGGTCGGGTTCTTCTTGGCTCTTGTTGCTATTCGAGCCTACCGGTCATCCGGGAGGTAAATCGAACCAGGCCAGTAAAGCGGGCGGTCCCGCGGAGGGCTTTCCGCGATGGCTACCGACCGTTCTATCAGGTTGACTAACCTTTGTCAGCAAGCCTCACATCGAATCGAGATAATGCATCATCTGACAAGTTCGCTTACCAATCTTGAGGTCAGAATATTGAAGAATTTCGTAAGGATCAGCGCTGGAAGTACGCCGAGGCTGAAAAGCGCCAGGAGCGCCGATCACGACGGCTGCGGATGCGCCTGTACGCCATCCTGATAGTTCTCGCCGCGGTCGTGCTGGCACTCGTCGCTCTTCGTCTGATGCGGTAGGTGTACTGAAAGCCGCGATTGGCGCGGGTTTCATATATTCTACAACGGAGGGAGAAATGGCAATTAAATATCAAGTGAGTGTGAGCATGGAGGGATCTCTGTGCCGAATTATGCCGCTCTGCGCGAAGGCGCGGGCATGGCTGGAGGATAACTGCCAGTGGGAGGGCTCCCAGGTAATCGGAGAAGGTTACGTTGTGGATCGCCGCATAGCGGAGCCTATCATTCAGGAAATGCGGGATGAAGGATTTAACATCGAGGAATGAACGGAGGGAGATCATGGGAAGCCTTCTTCGACCAACCTACAAGGACGCAGCCGGCAACCGCCGGGAATCCGCCGTATGGTGGATGAAATTCTACGTTGGCGGAAAGGCGGTCGTCGGAATGAGATGCAGGCCGAAGACATTTATTGCCGAGGCTGACAGCTTCCTGGATGGACACGACGCTCTCAGGGAGAAGTGATCTGACGCTTCTGGAGCGTTACTGCTTCCCCATGACAGCCCGTGTCATTGTGTGACGTCCTGCTTTGTAACTCCTTAAGCCTATGGATGAAACCCTCAAGGTCCGCCCCCTTCACTTTCCAGCCGCGACGGAGAATCTGATCCTCGAGCCGGTTGTCATCACAAATGATGATGAATCCACATCCACCGTATCAGGATCGCAAGCAGGAAAAGCGCCAGACCCATCAGGGGGATGAGTGCTAACCAACGAAGGACTGCGTGACGTTCCACCCGAGCCAAACCAAGACGCCGCCTGAGAGCAGTTTCTTCCGATTTCTCATCCGGTAGCTCCCCGAGTTTCTCTTTTTGATAGTTACGGATACGCCAAGTCATGAGGAGCAAGACAGCGACTATCAAGATGACACCAAGCATTACCGTGGTAATATCCATTTACCTCAGGATCCTTTCAGGTTGTTAATAGTCTCTTCGATTGAGGCAAGGCAATTTCTCAGGGCTTCGATCAGGATTTGCTGGTCGGGGTTCATCCTGTACCACTCCTTCGCCAAAACCCCGGCCGCGTTGATACGGTTGACCTTCTGTGCCTCGGGACCCGACACTTCCCAGACATGATCCTGATGATTCTGCGGCTGCTCTCTCTGATTCCGACCGCCCTGAGGGTGCGTTCTGAGCTGGCACTCGAGAACCTCGCGCTCCGCCAGCAGCTCGCCGTTTTGAACCGACGATGTCGGCGACCGAAACTCCGGAAACTCGATCGCTTCTTCTGGGTTCTCTTATCCCAATCCTGGGAGCACTGGAAAGAGACACTCGTCATCGTTAAGCCTGAAACGGTTCTCCGGTGGCATCGAAGGCGTTTCGCCTCCTACTGGACTCGTCTATCTGGGCACAACGGCCCAGGGCGGCCGGGAATGGATCGCGAGATCCGGGAGTTGATCCGGAAGATGGCGAAATCCAATCCGTTGTGGGGCGCACCGCGAGTACACGGTGAACTCCTCAAGCTCGGGATCGACATCTCGGAACGAACTGTGTCTCGATGGATGCCCAGAAGAACCAAGCCTCCGTCGCAGAACTGGAGCGCGTTCCTGGACAACCATATCGAGGAGCTTGTGTCGATGGACTTCTTCACCGTGCCGACGGCGACGTTTCGGGTCCTGTTTGTCCTCATTGTGCTCGCGCATGACCGCCGTAGGATTGTGCATTTCAACGTGACGGACCATCCGACAGCCGAGTGGACAGCACAGCAAATGGTCGAGGCGATCGGCGATGGAAAGTCGCCGCGTTACCTGATCCGAGACCGGGATGGCGTGTACGGGTTGGCGTTTCGGGACCGTGTGAAGGCGCTCGACATCAAGGAAGTCGTCATTGCGCCGCACAGTCCCTGGCAAAATCCGTACGCGGAGAGAGTAATTGGAACCCTTCGCCGGGAGTGCCTCGATCACGTCGTCATACTCGGCGAAACGCACCTGAGGCGAATTGTGCGGCGCTACGTGAAATACTATCACGGGGCGAGGACGCACTTGGCGTTGGACAAAGACGCGCCGGAGCCTCGCCCTGTGCAGCCACCAGACAGAGGAACGGTGGTCGAGATCCCGGAAGTCGGCGGTCTTCACCATCGCTACGAGAGGCGCGCAGCGTAATTCCGGTCGCCCGCTGCTGCCATCTTACAATTCCTGTACCGCGGAGTCGCTGCTCCCACATTGCTGTTCCGACCATCCCCGGACTGTGCTGCAGACACATCCTGCCCGCACACACCGATTCGCGCGCCTCGCTGCCGGGCGTGCGGTTGGATTTCGCGTTCAGAGAGAGTCGGCGCGAAGGGAGGGACAAGCCCGGAGACTCCAAGAGCCGGTCGGCCGGGATTTTGGCGAAGCACAGCCTTTCACGCTGTCTGCACAAACTGGGGATTTCATCTCACGTACGTCTCTTACAAAGCGATGAGGGCGGTACCCAGTACCGCCCTCATCATCACAACCGCTATTTGTGGGGCATGAGCTTGACCGGTTTGCTCCTCCATATGTTGCCATGGCCGTCATTGTATTCAATGTAGACAAAATAGGTCTTACCGTTCGTCAAGCCCTTGATGTGCGCACCCTTGGAGTCGTAGTTCACGTCCTCGTAGAGCCCATAAGAGCCTTTCTCGGTTGCGGACATATATACCGAGTAGCCCTTGCCGTTCGCCGACTCAATGGCGAAGTTCACGTCGACCTGAGCGTTGCCTGTCGTAACGGAGTTAATGACAATTGTCCATTTGGCGTAGAGGGTGATGTCACCAGACACGGTATCGTTTTCAAAATCCCATTTGGTTTTGAACGTGCCGTTATCCGTGTACCAGCCGTCAAAAAGATAGCCGGCTCTTGTGGGATCAGTAGGCTTGAAGACGAGTTTCCCATCTGCTACATGCGCGGTGAGAACAGTTCTACCGCCGTTTGAGACAAAGTTTACAGCAAATGCCCATGGCACGCCGCCGTTTGCGGCATAATAAGCTGCCCAAACATCCCACCGACCCCGGCTGTAGACCCCTACGTTGTCCAAATAAACACCGTCAAAGCCGGCATCAATAATCCTGTCGATAGAGGATTTCTGGTTATGCCAGCCGTTGATGATAATGTCTCTCCACTCCGGATGCCACCATTCTACAACAGATTCATCACCGTAACGTCCGCCGTAACCATGCGCCAACCATTGCGGGGATGTTGGATTCGGCGGTATGTAAGGACCAGAACTGCTGCCGGTAGAGAAACCACTATCGCCCGTGCTTGGGTCAACTCCTAACCAGGCAGGATCAACATACCAGCGGTAGGTCTCGGCCGAGCCGACACTGAGATACGCGATAACCTGCCGTCTGCTGCCATCGGGCTTATGCTTAAGACTTAGAACCTCTTCCCTGGTTAAAGGCGAGAGACCGCTTAAACCGACTGTTTCCACCCCCTCCGAGGCGCTTGCCCCGATATGCGCGTCAATATAGATGACATCATAAGGCTCGGCCTGGAGATCCTTAATGTACTGAGCTCTGTGTTCCGTCGCGGAGAAGCCCTTAGCGCGCCACCACCAGTCCCAGCCGCCGGTGTAATCGGGCAGGGGGTTAGTTTCGTAGTATGGCTGCAACGGCCCACCTGCGCTCGGAACGAGAAATCCCTGATACTCATTATCAGTTACATCAGCCCTGTAGCTCTCATCGCTTTGAAGGTCAGTATCCCACTCGCTCCAACCTTCGTAGGCGGAGGGGTTGATATAGTACAAATAGTTTCTGGCGTCAGCCAAATTGTTAATATTGTTGCTGTTTAGCGAGAAGAGAAAGCCGGTCTTGTCCATACTCCAGATTTTATTGTACTCACTATTTCCCGCAAACACTGTAGGATCTAATACGTTAGAGAGAGGCATGCGGAACCGCGGATAGCCGAGCCAATTCCAGGCCACGGATCTGGCAATGTAGTTTTGCAGTCCCGTATCGCTGGAAACAGTAGTGGTATCAGTAATCATTTTCCCTATGGTACGCAGGTTTATGTACCTTTGTTGATTGGTACTTGGTGGATTAGGAACAGGTGTGACGACATTATTGTTGGTGCCCATCGTTCCTTCAATGCCCCAACCGTCAATAACAGCCATGAGTTCCGGAAGGAGGTCATTAACCGTGCTGCCCGTGCCATTGAGATAGGCGAGAGGAATTCCATCTTGCGGAATGATATTAAAGTCGGGATTTCGACTCTTGGCATGCAGGGCTATTTCCATAATAAAGGCCTGCATCTTATTGATACGACCAGTTGAGCTGGCGTCGTTTGGATCTCCGTAAAGCTCCTCCATCTTCGCTCTGAGTGCTGCGACGCTCGGATCATTCGGATCGTCCCATGCAATGGCGTCGCTCCTCACGGGAGCCGCCGCTCCGACAGCGAGCAAGGACAACGCAAAGACTAACAAGATGGCAAGCCACTTGCCGGACACGTTTTTCATAGCCTGATCCTCCAACTATAGGTTGTGCTTAAGCTGACGTTTATTGACGTAAATGACAGATTTGTCAACAACAAAATAGACCGCCAGACCTGCCCCTGTAGAAACCTGTCGGCTTTAGCGTGCTTTGCCAATTCCAAGAGCGCGCGGGTCAAGACCCACTGTTTGGCGTCTTATTGAAAGGTCCGCGGGGTGGAGGAGGCGTTTGACGTTTGCTCGGTAGTGCTTGCGCTTTCCTGAGACGACAAACTAGTCCCAAAATAAGCGCGGTTTCTGCGTGCGCTGATGAATGCTCAAGAATGTACGCCGTGTGCAGTCTGCAATGTTAATACGGGCGCGCATCATGTTATCAGAGTGGATTGTGAACACACGATTCCCCGAGTGTTTACTTGCTATTCTCGGCCTTCCGTGTGTGTCCTCAATCCCGTATAGTCAAAAAACTCAGCCGAGCCGCAAGCCCCTATATCCACAATATTTCGATAAACGGCTCAATCGCTCTTTCCAGCGGTTGACAGGCCGCCACGAATCCCGGATGCTTCGACTTTTCACACCACATCCGGAGAAATATGAAGTCTGTTCTGCAACCTTGGCAATTGTTGCTCCTGATCCTCGCCGGCTGGATCAACCGGCATCAGCAAGAAGTCCTCGATTACTTGCGGGTCGAAAACCAGGTGCTGAAAGAGAAGCTTGGCAGGAGACGCATCCTGCTTACCGATGACCAGCGCCGCCGCCTGGCCGTCAAAGGAAAGGTATTGGGTCGCAAGGCACTGCAGGAAATCGCTACCATCGTCACCCCTGACACCATCCTTCGTTGGCATCGGGAACTCGTGGCCCAGAAGTGGGATTACAGCGATCGCCGCCAGAAACTCGGGCGCCCGCCGATCTCCAAAGAGACCATCGAACTCCTTCTGCGCATGGCCCGTGAAAATCCCTCCTGGGGCTATGACCGGATCCAGGGCGCACTCGCCAATCTCGGCCACAAGATCTCTGACTCAACCGTTGCTAACGTCCTCAGTGAACACGGTATCGAACCCGCGCCGGAAAGAAAACGCCAGACCACATGGCATGCATTCCTGAAAGCCCATTGGGATGTTCTGGCCGCGATCGATTTCACCACCATCGAGGTCTGGACCAAAGGAGGGCTCGTTACCTTCTATCTCTTGTTTGTCCTGGAGCTCTCCACCCGTCGTGTGCAACTGGCCGGCTGCACCAGCCATCCCACCGAAGCCTGGATGATGCAGGTCGGTCGCAACCTCACCGACCCCCTGGACGGATTCCTCCGCACAAAGCGCTACCTGCTCATGGATCGAGACTCCAAGCACTGCCAGGCGTTTCGCGAACTGGTTGAGCAGTCTGGCCCCCGTTGCGTTCGCCTGCCGCCCCGGTCGCCGAATTTGTCGGCACATCTCGAACGTTTCATTCGATCCATAAAAGAGGAATGCCTTGACCGCATGATTCTCTTCGGTGACAGATCGCTGCGTAACGCCGCTCAAGAATTCATTTCCCATTATCATACCGAAAGAAACCATCAGGGGCTCGACAACCGCATCATCGAACCGGGCGAGGAAGTGCGTTGCACAACCGGCAAGATCGCGTGCCGTGAGCGACTGGGCGGCATGCTGCGCTACTACTACCGCCGCGCTGCCTGATTCCCTGCCCGACTCCCATGACAGCTTCCGCGTGAACTCATGCGGAAAAGATCTTGTCGAGGCACTCTCCAGCCTCGCCCTCTGCAGGCCGACCAATCGGCAGCCACGATCTCCTCACTGACGTACTGTTTGATGCAAACAAATTCGACCCGAAATCTGCTGGATCCCATCCGGGGATCAACTCGCTATGAACCCTTTGTTGCCCGTCAGCTGAGTTTTTTGACCATACGCCATCACGGCGACAAATCGGATGGTTCTCATGACCTCCGGCAAAACAGGGTCTACTCGATCCAAACCACTGCGCCCTTGTCCAATTCCGGAATCACACAGACAACCCTTCCGTCTCTATGATCCGACTTCAGATCCTGGACCGCTCCCAGGAAAGGAAGCATCCGGACGCGCGACTCGGATATTCCCGGGAAAGATATTGTGATGTTTTGTTCGGGCAGCTGCCTTGCGTTTTCCTTGCTCCTGAGACCTTTAAAGTTCGCCAGGAACACGTGCGGCGTTCCATTCTCCTGCGCGATCTGCGTGGCCACAAACGGGGACGCGGTCACCTCGACTGCCGCGCGGAAGGCCAAGACTTGCATCAGTTCCTTTACGAACCGGCCACGGAAATCATCAAAGCGGCTTCCGGCCGCCGTTCCCGCGGCGGCGAGCGAGTCGAACTCCTCAGTCAAGAGGTGCCAGTACGTCGCCCCCGGACACGCGGGATCGTAGATGAACTTCGCCCCCGTTGTGCCCATCACCCTCTGGTCCGGCCTCTTCAATCCAAGCAACTGGTGAATCGGGTTGGCGCTGCGCGCCTCGCCGCTTTCGTCGTAACGGCCGGTCTCGCCCGTCACGACAAGACTCCTGCCCGCCGCGGCAAACGATCGGACAGCATCGATCTCTTCGAAGCTGAGACACCTCGCCTCCGGCAGTATCAAAATCGGGCCGGCGAAACTCCTCAAGGTCAACGGGGTGACGACCTGGAACTCCAAGTGTGACTGCATCAACAGCGCGAGCGTCCCCTTGTAGGAATCTATGAATTCCCCGGCGTAATAGTTGCGAGTCACGGGCGAGAAGTAGACTCCGATCGGGGCGATCGGTTTGCGGGGCACATAGAAAATCTGCTCGTATTCCTTGATCCAACCGAATGCCTTGGTGCGCGTGGGCAAGTCGTTGGAGCCCGGACATCACGTGACCTCGCGCGTCCCACAGGTTTGCCCCGGACATCACTTGGGCCATGAACATGTTCGCCATGGCGTCGCGCCGGTCCACCCCTTTTTCACCGTCCCAGGAATAGGTCAGCATCCAGGAGGGCTTCCCCTGTGCAAAGGACCGGAAGCTCGGACGCCCGCCATGTGGCCGAACCAGTCGAGTGGTGTCTTCGAGGCCGCGGTCCCGCCGCCCGACGCGAAGTTGTATTCGTGGGCGATGGCATCGACGACCCCGTACATTTCGTAAACGTCCGCTCCGACGCGGACCGCCTCCTCCTCGATTCCCGGGTAGATTTCTGCGATCGTCATGCAGTCGGGGTTTACTGTTCTTGACGTTCTCATCGATTTCCCGCATGAAAGCGGTCAGGGTGGTGATCCGGAAATCCACCCAGCGGCGAAACCCGGATCTTTGAAATCGCCGAGCTTGATGTCCTTTCGCGCGTCCAGCTTCGTCTCGCGTTTGAATGCTGCGACCGTGTAATCGTCAAAGCTCGCCCAGGTGTCCTCCCAGCCTTCGAAATGGGTCATCCAGTACGGGATATCGACGTAGACGCCGTCGATCCCCGTCGCCGCGATCTGCCTCACGCGCTCCATGTAGATCGGCGCCACTCCGGTGCGTAGGGGCTGATCCAGACGTCCTCGTCTCCCTTCGCGATCCAGAAGGCCGAGCCCCCGCCGAATACCGCCGGTTCGCCCGTGATTTTTCGCTGTACCCAGTCCGGGTGATCCTTCATAAACGTGTGGGTCCTCTTGTCGGCATCGGCAGTGATGCACTCCAGTCCGGCGATATAGACGAAGGCGTAGTTGTTAGCTGCATGCGCTTTCGCTGCGACCGCTTTGATGGCCTTCAGTTTTTCCGCGGGATCGAGAAAACTGTCATACCTTCCGGGAATGTCGTTGTCCGTCTCGATGCCGAAGACGTTCGTTTCGACGGCATCTTTGACGATCTGGTCCACGCGGTCGATCCGCAGGGAGTTGCCGCCGATGCGGACGAAGTGCGTCCAGTCCTGTTTCCGGTCGGCCGGGATCGCGAGCATCGCAGCCAGAAGACACAGGATAAGGGGGAGGCGTGCTTTCATCAGATCTCTCCAGTATCAGGGAGTCGCGGTGTCCAGTTCGATCACCGCCAACCCGTACATGTTGACCTGGTCAAGGTCGAAAACCACCGAGCTTTGTTTCGGGGCCGGGCTTTCCCACTTCACCGGGTGCATCTCGCCCGGCGTTCCGCCGTACCGGATGCTTCGGACCGTCTTGCCGCGTGGGAGCGCCAGCTGCACCTTCAGTCCCCGGGCCGGGGTGACGTCGCCGTTGACCGTGACGTCGTAGTCCACGGCGTGAAGGAGCATTCGGTTTCCGGCTTTGTCCAGCATGGTGGTCAGTTCGATGTAAGGCGCCGGCGAGAGGAGCCTTGTGATTCGCTTGTCCGGGAGGCTTGTGAGAGTGTCGGCGAGTTTGTCGAGAATCTGCCGGAGAGCCGAGTCGATTCGGTTGCGCGAGTATCCCTCCGGGATGTCGGCGAACAGGTCGGCCATGGTGGGGCCGAAGGTCGTGTACTCCCCTTTTGACTTCATAGGGATCAGGAACCGATCCCGCGGGATCACGAGGGGAACGAAAACTATCTGACCCACGCCGAGCCTCTTCGCCACCGTCTTCTGTGGATAGGAACCGGGTGCTTCCGCCATCTAGTGTTGCTGGCTCTCCCCCATCTCGTTCTGAAGAAGACACTTATATCCGTATTAGAGCAAAATGGAACCTCTTAGGCCAAATTCGCCTGTAATATATTGCTCCATAAAGCCTTAAGCTCATCACAACAACAATTGATGACGGAAGCACCCTTGCCCCGACCGAAGCGCAGGCACTTCGACCGGAAGCCTAAACCACGGGAATTATCAGCAACCGTTACAGTCCAGGGTCAGCAGCTTAATGATCCGATGCTGATCGACAGGTCATGGAATGCGGATCACTCTTGATTGAGTGAGCCTTCGCGAAAATCCCTCAATGTGCGGTTGTGCGAACAGTGCCTCAGCTTTTGAAGGGCTTTAGCTTCAATTTGGCGGATTCGTTCCCGGGTGACGGAAAAACGCCGGCCAACTTCTTCGAGGGTTTGTTCACAGCCGTCCTCCAACCCAAAACGCATTTTGAGCACCTGCTCCTCGCGCGGCGCCAAGGTCTTAAGAACTGATTCTGTCTTCTGCTTCAAATTGACGCTGAGCGCGGCTTCCACCGGCGAAACCATACTACAGTCCTCGATGAAGTCAGCCAGACGGCTATCCCCTTCCTCACCCACAGGGGTTTCGAGACTGACAGGCGACCGGGCAACCTCCACTATCTTACGAATCTTGCTGACTGGCAAATCCATTCGCCTGGCGATTTCCTCGTTCGTAGGCTCACGGCCGAACTCCTGGACCAGGCCATGTGAGGTCCGGGTCAGCTTATTAAGTGCCTCGTTCATGTGCACAGGAACACGAATAGTTCGGGACTGGTCGGCAATCGCACGCGTGATGGCCTGGCGAATCCACCATGTGGCGTAAGTGCCGAATTTGTAGCCCCGGCGGTATTCAAATTTGTCCACCGCCTTCATGAGCCCGATGTTCCCTTCCTGGACTAAATCCAGAAGTTGCACCCCCCTGTTGTGGTATTTCCTCGCGATCGAGACCACCAGCCGCAGGTTTGCTTCAATCATCTCTCTCTTGGCGATTTCCGATTCCAGCTCTCCCGATTTGATGGCAGCCAGGGTTTGCTTCAGTTCGGGCAACGAAGTAGACGCTTCGTTTTCCAGCCGCTTCATCTCACTTTTGAGCCGCCTGATTTCTCTTTTGATCACGCTTGCATCTTCCAGCCGGCGCGCTATGTCCAACTCGCCCTTTAGCTTGCGGAGCTCACGTTCATACGCCACGAGTTTGCATACAGCATCTTTGATGATCCCAACGAACCTCTCATGATGAATGTTCAGGAGTTCCAAGCTGCGGATTTTTGAGGTAACGGGTATCCGCTGGCGGGCCAACATGGAGAGATGGCTTTTATAAATCGGTGAACGCTTGCGGCAGCGGTTGATTTTCTCGCTTATTCTGCGTGCTTCCCGATCGTACTTGCGAATGCTCTCGATAATACGAAGCACCGAAGTCCGCTTTTTTCCCACGAGATCATCAGTAAACTCCTCGTCATCCAAGGAGACCACGTCGCGAATGGAGATTTCCTTATTTTTGAGCTGGTCTCCGATGTTGAAAATCTCCCTGAGGATCAGGGGAGAGCGCGAGAGCGCGTTCAGGATAACCTGCTGTCCATGCTCTATCCTTTTGGCGATCACAACTTCGGTTTCACGGGTGAGCAATGGGACGGCAGCCATCTCCCGGAAGTAAAGACGCGCGGGATCGATTATTGTATTCAGGGCAAGAGGACCAAAATCGAAATCTCCGCTTTTTCGGTTGTTCCCATCCTTGTTGCCATCTCCTGTCCCTTCCTCCTGGAGATCCTGTTCGCTATCGATCACCTCGATGCCGGCAGAACCGAGAAGGGAAAGGATGCTGTCCAGTTCATCAGAGGTGTAAGCTCCTTCGGGCAATGAGTCGTTGATTTCGTAATAGAGAAGGTAACCCCTCTCTTTTCCCAAAATGATCAGCTCTCTGACTTCTTCATACGTGTCTTCAATGGACAAGACCAATAGCTCCTTCCCTGCAATTTCCTGGAGGTTGAGCCGTTTCCTCGGTTTAGACAGGCGAGTATTGTTGAGTTATGACCATATTTACTGTAGCAGCAGTATCCGGATTCTATAAACCCTATCTGCAATGACCTATGGCCGCACAATGAAAAATGACGGCAAGGAAGGCCGTGAATGCCTGCTGCCAGGAATCGGTTGTGGCAAGCTACGAAAGCCCGCCGCGAGAAGTTGGGAGACGATACTAAGCGTTCAGAGTCTCTCTCACGATAGGGCGCCGTCATTCTGGCATGCTGACTTTGGCCCACACTGCGGCTGTGCCACCGCCATTCCAAGTCATTCCAATGCGGCCCCCTTTCTTATATCCAAACTAAGTCCTTCGGTTCTATAAACGCGGCTGACCACGCTCCTCCTCCGTGGAAGTCCGAGCCGAACACCAGCGCTAAGATCCTGCCGGCACGATTCTTGTCCCGAAGTCGCCTTCGGGGACAGAATCCCGTTTCTTGAGAGCTTGTCTCAGCGACACTTGTCCAACCTGCAAGCGGTAACCCCAAACCAGCGACGCAGGGAGGAGCCGTGTGAAAGTAAAAAGTCCTGCAGCTCGTGTTGGCCTACCATCCCGGTTGTGAGCGCTCCCGGATTTCGGAGCAGCCGCCAAAGGCAGGGCGAGGTTTACACCCCGTATCATCACCGCTTGGTGCCAAGACCGGATCAGAAAATTTCTAACTTGTTTGGACGATCTGCCCATATTCAAGGCTGCGTGCTCCGGGAGCCTCGGGGCGGGCCTCACAAGCGATTCAAGCCGACAGAATCCTTCGACGGAGACAAATCGCGCATGACCGCTCCTTCCTGAAGTGACTCTACTTCTGCCGCTTGGCGATCAAGGTCATCTTGTTACCAGTCGTGCCGGTGACGTTGAGCTTCATCTCGTCTCCGCTCACGGTACCGGCCAAGGAAACCGTGCCGTACTGGATGTTGATCTCGAAGGAGATCTTGTCGCCTTCCAGCTTGGCCTTTTCGATCTTGCCTTCGAAGCCATTGTCGAACTTCACGTTTCCCGCTAACGGCGCGCCGGCCTGGATGGTGATGGTAGTCTCCGTGGGGCCCGTCTGCGTCTCCATGGTTCCCTTCCAGGTGCCGGCAACGTCGGCCTTAGTGCCTATGAGAGGCAGATTCACTACTGTTCCCGCAGGATTCACGCTCGGCAGCCCATCCTGCCAGATGTGGAGGGGCAACTGCTGCGAATTGTTTATAAGAATCGAGAGACTGTCGAATCTGCAGGAGCTACTAGCATTTGGAGCAAGCGATACTGTGAAACTGCCCTTTCCCATTCCCCTGGCTGACGAGTTGATGGTGATCCAGGAAATCCGGGCCGGATTGGTGACCGACCATCTAGTCGAGTTCGGCAGATCAATTGTGAGAGTTTGCGTTCCACCTGTCTGTGGGAGGTAGTACTGTGCGAATGCACCGGGTCGGCTCTCACCACTGCAGCTCCGCTGGTATTGAGCTTGGAGCAGCTGTCGGTTCATGGGGAGGACGGCGGATAGAACGAGGATGGCGGCTGTGCCTATGTGTCTAGATGAGCGATTCATGGATATCCTCCTGCAGATGTTTCGCACCCCTCAGACTTGGGGAACCCGCAACAGGCAGGGATAGGCTGATCGTGAACCTAAGGCACGGCCATTGCAAACACAAAACGGAGTGCCGAGCGAAGTCGATGACGCCCTTCCATTGCTTCCTGGTCAGGACCCCACAAAATCCGGCAGGCGGATTCTGCGGCGCAGGAAGAAGTAACGATAATTTCCTCATCAAGACTATGTTCACAAGGGCCGCTCTTCGGGGCGGCCTTTGTTTTTCCGCAATGCCAGTACATTCCAACAATCGCCGAACAATTGTGGAATACCGACCCGCATGTGAATTAAACCGGCTACAACATTAGCATGTTGTGCCCTCCGGCAATTGCTACCTCATCGAGCAGCTCGCCCGGGTGCAGGCACCGACATCTCCGGGCATTCCTGATTGGTGAGGCAACAGGTTTTTGTAATCTATGGAAGTACGCTTGTCGTACAGGCGAAGCGATTACTGCCTGCCTTTCTATTCACGATAGTATTTTCCGAAGGAGAAATGAAAGCCCTGCGGAGGAAAAAGGTGATTGGGTGAAGCCCCTGGTTGCGATCGGTGAAGGTACTGAGGGAACCTGTTGGTTTAGGGGTTACCTGAGGACGACATGGGGGGCGTGGAAGCCGCTCGCCTCTCTCAAAGCGCTGTTGCAGTGACAGATGATTCCACTGATGAGAGGTATATTTCCCGTTGAGCAACCGTGAATGTGTGCAATCCTCCTGTTTGCGCGCGCTGCTTGCAGAGATCTATAAGATGGGCAGCACAGCGGTCCAAGTCGGCTTGGGTATCGTCTAAAGAGCAGCGAGGTCTGAGAGGTTAGCCGGTGAGAGAGGCCGACCTCTCCATGGACGGGCTCCTCAGTTTCCCACATTGCCGTATCTTGGGAGTTTGAATCCAGGTCACTTGTCCGGATAGCTACTCGTCCAAGTGACGCGGACAGACAGGACCAGCCGCGAATCCTATCCAGTTCAGGGTCAGGGCTTCTGCTCGTCTGGCCTGTTGTGAGGTCCCCAGGTTCGTACTTCTAGGGGATTATGCCTACTTCCCAGCATCGGAAATCACCCCATGCACTCCTCTGGCAAAAGCCTACACCCCAAAAGGAATGCCGGTCAGCGACGTCGGTGGCCAGCGAACCCAGCCTGGTGCATCGGGTCAAATCGCGCTGTCCGCAATCAAGGCATTTCATAAGCCTTGTAAGCGTTGGCCTCATCCGTGGCAGCTTTTGTCCACCGGCGACCCGAGACCTCCGGACGTAGCGCTCGGATGCACCCCCAGTTGAACACTCGTGCACCACTCACCCTGGGATCGGCCTCATCTAGCTGCAGCATGTGCTGCGGGTTGTATGCCGGGCCATGCACGTAAAGTAGAAGCTTCTCTGCCCAGTTGATTTCGTTACGCCAGTCGTCTGATGATGGCGTCGTCGTAACACCCTTCAGGCGACCCACGTAGACTTCGATGTGGGCTCGGTCCTCTTGCGAGCCCCCGCCGAAGTTATGTTCCTCGATCCGCTCCCCAAACGTTCGCCCGATCGTCTGGCCGATATAAAGAAGCACGTTGGAGCCGTAGACCGGATGATGCCCATATATCTGATAGAGTCCGTGGTCCTTACGCAAGTCCTTAAGGGTGTCAAGCTGGTTGAGTGAATAGGGTCCTTCCCACTCGATATGGATGATCCTTTCCATCATATTTGCACCTCTTATGCTGGCCGCGTCATCATTTTAGTTCGACGTCCTTTATGATACGTCCACCTGACAATCCGGCCTCTCCAAATCACAGCTGTATGCTGCTCTGGCAGGATTCAACCCCCGAATCAACTTCGGCGGAAGGATCGGCTGCCTACGTTGGGCCCGCGTTGCTTCTGATGAATGCAGCCAACTGATCACTGGTGGCATTGCCCACCCAGCGAGCGTCTCCGACCTCCACAACGGGCAGCGAACGAATGCCCTTGGCGATCACTACTTCTGGCCTGACTGTCACATCCTTTTCAGTGAGCTCGAAGCCCATGCTTGATTGCAGATCTTTGAGTCGCCTTCTCACGAGAGGACAAAAAGGACATCCAAGCCCAGTGTAGAGGGTAACTCTGATGTTTAAAGGTTGGATATCCTTTGCCAGCTGGTCTGCAACCGATCCGTATCCCATGTATCGGGAAAGGGATGGGAAATAACGAACGTAGAGCCAAAGAAAGAGGCCCACGAAGCCGGCCCAAAGCACAGCCTGCAGTAAACTCCCATGGATCACATAGAAGCCAAACCCGCACGCAAGAATCAGCCAACTACCATAGACAAAGGCAATGTGGCACTGCTGTTTCATCTGAGTATCCTGAACAATGATGATTGGGTGATGGGATTATAGGAACTCGGGAGTTGTCATTCAAGATGATACCAATGCCTGTCTTCAGGAAGCACGGCGGATCACGCAGGGGAGGCTTTGAGCCCAAAATCATGTTTGGACGATCCGCCCCCATGAAGGATTTTGGGCATATCCAATGAAAATCCCCTTCACGCGACAAATGGCACGCGACGATCTCCCAAAAGCATCAGCAAGTCCGAGCCATTCGGCGGTATGAAGGGCTACTCGTAAATATAGATCCCGCGAAGCGGGCCAGAAGTCCTAGTGTTTTATCGGGAGCGCACCGAAAGCACAGAACCCCAAGAATTGGACCAGGCTCCATGGTGCGCTCTCGATAAAACGACTTGAAGGTTGCCGCGAAGCGGCGGCCGGGCGGACTCACGACGACGTCAGAGATTAAAGCTGCGGGCTATGTATTTTGAATGTAGTAAATGGTCATCATAGGGTACGACGGTGGGCATGGCCGGCTCGCAAATGAGCACTTGATGAGGTGCTTGGAGCGGTTTTTGTACGCGCATTTTGCTCCGGGTGCCTGGAATAGTGGCTTTCCTTCTTCTCTAAAGCACACGACTACTGATCGATCTCTCTCCTGACTCGGTTTACGATCCCTGCGCCCAAACATGAACTGCAGGTGGCGAGCGCGGAAGTCGTCTGGGGAGAAAGACGCGTAGGATGACGATCATTGGGCCTCCGCACTGTGGACATTTCCACAGACCGGAGGTGTCCGTCGGTTTAGCTTCCGTTGTGCAAGTATCGGGTGCTGATTGGAGGCCCTGGAAACAAAGCGGCAAAAGGGTGCGTCGATGCCGGTTTGCCAGGTATCCGAAGTTCCGGATACGCACGAAGCCCTTCGGCAGCAGATGAAGCAGAAAGCAGCGCAGGAACTTCTCTGCGGGCAATGTCATCATGCGTTCTACGTTTCCATGGGCCCGGTCTCTCCACCGGAAGGTAACCTCCCCATTCACAAAGGAGACCAGGCGATGGTTGGAAATGGCCACTCGATGGGTGTAGCGGCCGAGATACCGGAGAACATATTCCGGGCCGCCGAAGGGCCGTTTGCAGTGCACGACCCAGTCGTGGGGATAGAGTGCGCGGATGAAGGAGTGAAAAGCCTTGGGATCTGAAAGATGCTGCAGCCGGCCGTGGAAGCCGATACCACCTTTGGCGAATGCGTCCTTCAGAGCCTCCTTGACCTTCCCTCGAAAAACCCGTCGCAGCACCTGCTTGGGCAGAAAGAACCGGTAGCGCGGATTGGCGCTCACCCAGCGCTGATGATCGAAGGACAATCCGCCGGCCGGGACGACACAGTGCACGTGGGGATGATGCTCCATGGTCTGGGTCCAGGTATGGAGCACACTGAAGAATCCGATCTCCGCGCCGAGGCGTTTGGGGTTGCGGGCAACTTCGATGAGTGTTTCAGCACTGAGGCGTAGCAGCATCGTGTAGATGAACTGCTTATTCTGCAGTGCGAGCATTGCCAGAGGCCGGGGCACGGTGAAAACGATGTGGGCGTATGGGACAGGAAGAAGTTCTTTCTTCCGCCCGTTGATCCAACGAAGGCGGGCATTGGCCTGACACTTTGGGCAATGCCTGTCACGGCACGAATTGTAAGAGTGGCCGGAGTAGCCGCAGCGGGTACACTTGTCGACATGCCAGCCGAGAGCGGCAGTGCGGCAACGTACGATGGCTCTCAAAACCTTCAGATGCTGCGCGGTGATCCACCCGCCGCTGTTTTCGACGAACTTCTTCCCCGCAGCGCGGACGATGTCGGCCACCTCGAGCGGTGGCCGTTGCATCTATATCCTCGCCGGTGTTTCCGGGTCTCTTCGCTTGCTTGAAAGAGTCAGCGCGTCGAGCGGACTGACGGCTGCACTCAGATGCCGCTTCGACACGTGCAGATAGCGCGCCGTCTGCTCGAGACTACTGTGCCCCAGCAGCATCTGAATGGTACGCAAATCGGTATCGGCATCGAGGAGGTGAGTGGCAAATGCGTGCCGAAGGACGTGAGGGTGGACCTTCTTTTCCAGCCCGGCGCGCCTGGCCGCACATCGGCACGCGTGATACACGGCTTTCGGAGTAATCGGATGATTTAGGTGGTGTCGGCTTCCTCCCGGGAACAGCCACTCCTTCGGTCTGTGGCGCCGCCAGTGCTCGCGCAACGCAGCGAGCAAGACAGGGCTGAGCATCACCTCCCGGTCTTTGAGCCCTTTGCCTCGGACCCGCACGACCATTCTCTTGCTATCGATGTCATTGACCCGCAAACGTGCCAGTTCGGCCCGGCGCACTCCGGTGGCGTACAGCGTCATCAGCTCCATGCGATGAAACGGCGTAATCGCCGAGTCGATCAATAGGGTGACCTCGTCCGGGCTCAGCACACTTGGTAAGCTCTTGACCCGTTTCGGGTAGGGAGTCTCGGCTGTGTTCCAGGGCCGGTGCAAAGTCTTGACGAAGAAGAACCGCAAAGCGGCCAGATGCTGATTCACGGTGTTGGGGGACAGTTTCCTGTCGGTGAACAGATGAGCCTGGAATATCCGAATATGTTCCAGGCCCAATTTGTCTGGAGAACAGTTGAATAACTGAGCGAATTCCTTAACGGCTCGAACGTAGCACTCCCGCGTCGCTTCGGAATAGTTCCGTCGCACCAACTCTTCGATCATCATTGTTCGTAAGTGAGTCATAGAATCCTCCTGTATGACTCACGATACTGTCGTTTTCATCACGTCCAGTCACTTCTGAGCACGCGAAGCGTCCGCCGCGGAGCGGCTACGTTC
>CAVVHG010000008.1:0-278446 GCA_963747985.1 uncultured Acidobacteriota bacterium | reverse complement strand
CCTCGACTTTGGCCGGAGTGCTGACCAGCCGGTTGTTCGGGCATTCCTACCAGGCGCTGTGGGACTACAGGAAGGCAGGCGGGTCGTTTCGATTCCTGGGGGCCGCGCGCATGGACGGCGCGCTCATGACGCATCCCGTCGCGGTTTCGCTGGCAAAGATCGAGTCCTGGTGGCGGCTGACGCTCGACCGGCAGCCGGCCGCCGCCATCGGTTCGATCCTGGAACGGACGGGGTTTGTCCCGCTTGCCGCAGCGTCGCCGTTGGGGGCAACCATGGCGGGGCGGCTGCTCCAGCTGGTGGAGATGACCAGGCGCGCCGCGGAGCTCGGCAAGGCGGACTTCCCGTCCGCGGTGGAGTGGCTGAACAGCGCCATCGAGGCCGATGTCGAACCGCTCAGCGTTCTCGCGGGGAGGGCGGACCTGGTGCGGGTGATGAATCTGCACAGGGCGAAGGGCCTCGAAGCCCCGATCGTGATCCTCGCCGCGCCGTACAAGGCGGACGCGCGTTTACCCGAGTGTCACGTCGACCGTTTTGGCGGGAAGGAACCGTCCGCCTGGTTCCAGGTGACACGCAAGTTTGGAGACTACGGATCCAAAATCGTGGCCCAGCCGCCGGGCTGGGAGCAGAAGCAGTCGATTGAACAGCAATACCAGGCCGCCGAAGGGAGCCGGCTGCTTTACGTGGCGGCAACGCGCGCCCGGCAGCTGCTGATCATTTCGGACGCTCCCGCGATAAGAACGGGCACGAATCCCTGGGGCGAGCTGTTGAGCAAACCGGTGGTCGAGCTTCCAATGGGCGGCCTCGACACGTCGATAAAGGACAGGCCGAAGCTGAAGGTCAAGTCCGGCGCCTGCGCCAGGGATCTCCAAACCGTGGCGGACGCGATGCAAGTGTCGGCCAGCCCCGGGTACGAGCAGGCGAGCGTAACGGAGATCGCCAAGACCGCCGGCGCCCTGCCGGCCGATAGATCGGGGAAGGGTCCTGAATACGGCAGCATCGTCCACCGCTGCCTGGAGTGGATGGCGAACGGCCGCGAGCCTACCCGACGCGACATCGAGCTGATGGGAGTGCAATTTGAGCTGGATCCGGCCCCCGTCGACGAGATCCTGTCCGAACTGGAGAGGGTGAAACAGACGGAACTGTGGCGCCGCGCCATGGCTGCTCCGGAGCGCCACACGGAGGTGCCCTTCTCGATCATGATTGAGGGCGCCGAGCTGGGCCGCCAGTCGGGGCGGGTACTGCTGTCCGGCATGATCGACCTGGCGTTCCGCGAAGGCGCCGGTTGGCACCTTGTCGACTACAAGACAGACCGCATCGTCGGAGACGTGAACGCATACGTCATGTTCTATGCAGGGCAGCTGCGCCTGTACGAGAAGGCGTGGCGCCAATTATCCGGCTGCCGACAAACCGAGCTCCATCTCCTGTTTACAGATTCCTGCATGGCTCACCAGGTCGTGCCTGTGACTTAGACACTGGCAACTGGATAACCAGCGGGCCGGGCAGTCTGTATCTGCGGCATAGAGGCTGTTCAACCCCTACAGGGTTGATGCTTCGTCCTGTCCCTCTTTCCCGGGGTTTGCACCCCGGGCTGACCTGTTCCACCCCTTCGGGGTGGTTTTCAGCTTCACAGCGTATCGAGCCCGGCCAAACGATTCAACGAAGAACCTTCGGGGTGGCGTTGAGATGACTCCCGCAGTGGTGCGGCCGTGACCGCGCAGGTCAATTGTGATCGACGCTGTCGATCCTTCGGGGGTGGCGTTCTGATTCCTACCGTGGTGTTTTGGCCGTGACCATGCAGTGATCGACGCTGTCGACCCTGAAAGGGTCGGATAGAAAAGCCCAGGGTGCAAACCCTGGGAAGGATCGAGTTTCTCTCGGGGTCAACCCTGAAGGGGTTGAACAGCTGATCGACAAAACTGGTGACCGGCAGCTTTTTTCGCCGCGTAGATCTCAGGCGAAGCAGATGTAGTTGGCGAAAGAAGAGCCTGTTACCAAATTCCCGTGAAATGGGAGGTGATCGCGCGAAACTACACCGGCAGGAGCCGATGCATTCTCCTCATGGACGCAAGAAAGCTGCTCCAGAAAGCCCTCGATTCACCCGCCAGTCTCCGGTTCAAGGATGCCTGCGCCCTGGCCAGGGCTTTCGGCTTTCGAGTCTCGCGAGTCTCCGGCAGTCACCACATTCTCAGTCACCCGAGAGTCCGGGAGCTGCTGAACCTGCAGGGCGTTCACGGTGGCGCCAAACCGTACCAAGTCAGGCAATTGCTTCAACTTATCAAACGGTATAATCTTGAGCCTGGCGAGGATGAATGACGGATTATCAGATCAACATCTTTTACAGCCATGAGGACGGCGGCTATATCGCCGATATCCCTGATCTGCCCTATTGCTCCGCCTTTGGGGACACGCCTGAAGAAGCTCTGGCCCAGGTTCAGAAAGCGAAGGCTCTTTGGATCGAAACCGCCCAGGCTGAGGGCCGGCCGGTACCGCGACCTTCTGTCCGACCTCTGTCTCGCCACGATGCAAAGCTTCCAGCCTAAATTCCACATTACGCAAAGCAGAGCGGGCTACTGCGCGACCACCCGGCGCATTCTCTGAAATCTCTGCCGTGCTGGCGAAACAGTTCTATGAAACGCCGGCACGACAATGGATCATGATGCGCTGTTCAAATGGCTGCTCAAGGACCCGGTCATCCTGAGGTCTTTCTTTGAAGAATTCCTGCCTGAGGTTGCCAGTTACACTGACTTCTCGAGGCTGGAATACCTGGACAAGGAGACGAGGACACTCCGGGGGCAGAGGCGAACCGGGGACCTGCTGGTGAAGGTCCGCTTCAAGGGCCAGGAGGCTGCCTTCCTAATCCATGTGGAGCATGAAGCCAGGAGGGATCGTGACATTGCCTGGAGATTGCTCGAGTATGTCGTCCTTGATCGGCGGGAGTCAGGTTTGCCGGTCTATCCCGTCCTCGTACTGGCGGGCTCAGCCGGTCCGGCACCGGAGCGACCAACGCGCATCGAATTTCCGGATCGGTGTGTGTTGACTTTCGACTTCCCGGTGATTGACCTGGCCGGACTCGAGGCTCACGACTATGTCCGCAAAGGGAATGCGGCAGCGCTCGCTCTTGCGGCCAGGATGAAATTCCAGCAGGAGGAGCTGGAGGGCTTAATCCTCGATTTCGCAGCCACATTGGCAAAGTCGCCAGTGGGCAAAGAAGCAGCAAACAGGGCGATCAGGTACTTCTTCGCTTATCGACAACTGGAGGACAAGAAGGCTTTGACGGTGGAGGAGGAGATGGGTAGACTGATTCCAACTATGATAAGTGAAAGAGCCCTTGACCGCTTGAACCCCTTCGTCCGCATGGGCGAGAAGAGGGGTATTCGACAGGGGGTACGCAAGGGCCGTCAAGCCGGTGAAAGCGCCCTTGTGCTGCGGCAATTGCGCCGGCGACTGGGACCTTTGCCGCAATCTCGGCGCGAAGCGATTGAGGAGCTCCCGCTCCCCAGGATCGAAGCCCTTGGCGAAGCACTTCTCGATTTTGATTCGCCTGACGATCTGAGCCGCTGGCTGCAGAAGAACGCTGCGCGGGCTGCCATCCGCAAGAGTGTGAAGGCGCCGAAGGTAACTCGAAAGCCGTAGCGAACTGCTATTCCCGCCCGCTGTCGAAACAATCCCTGGTAGTTGCGGAGAGTAAGTGGATCCCGGAGTACCGGCCCTCCGGGCCTCGGGTTTTTTCGTAATCCGTAACCACGCGCTCACGCGCGTGGCTCCCCAGTAACAGCTCGCAGAACTCTTGCTTCTGCAAGCTGTTATCGACACAAGTGGCCACGCCGGTTTTCGGTGTGGCGGGCCGCTACGCACTTCCGGCGCTTCGCGCCTGGTTTGCGTGCCGCGGAAATCCAAGCACAAGGCCCACAATCACCTCCAGTCCAGCCTCGAAGAGGCGGCAGTAAGTAGGCCCGGCCGTAAGGCCGGGAAGGAGAATCACCAAGCCCAACGAAGCGCCGAAGGTGCGACACAGGAACCATTCCGGCCGTGATCTTTTCACAGCTTCTCCGACCCGCCGCACGGCGATGCGTGAGAGAGACGCTGAAGTCCTTCACGCTGAGGGACGGGAAGCATGAGCCTGTCGAGACATATGCTAATTACCTCTCCGATGTGAGAGGAAATCAGCGTCGAGTCCATGTAGAATATGAATAATCCATGGGATTACTTGCTCCACCACGGAGAAGGGGCAGAATCCAGCGGGAGGCAATCGATGCTGACTCAATACATCCAAGCAGCCCTCGACGCCGCTCACTATGAATTAATAGAAGACGCGGAGCCTGTCTACGCCGAAGTCCCGGGATTGGACGGCGTATGGGCTACCGGGAAGACCGTGGAGGAGTGCCGTAAGAACCTGTCCGATTCCATAGAGGACTGGCTGCTTTTCAGCATTGCCATGCGACTGCCAATTCCTCCCCTGGAGGGGATTACCATTCGGGTACCTGAGGAGATCATCCGCTAGATGGCACGGCTTGCACCGGTATCTCGACGGGAATTCGTGGATCGGTTGCGCAGGCTCGGATTCGATGGTCCTTACACTGGCGGCCGCCACCAGTTCATGATGAGGGGTGAGCGCCGGCTCATCCTGCCTAATCCTCACAGAGGTGATATCGGTTCAGACCTGCTGAGCAGACTCTTGAAACAGGCAGGGATTACTCGCGAAGCGTGGGAGGGTTCGCCGGAACAGTGAAAGTGCTGGCGGGCCTCGAGAGTGCAAGCGTGCTGCTTGCATTGCTGCCCAAAGTGGGTGATCGGCAAAGCCACCTCGGCTTCGTCCCTCATGTTCGGGTACATCCAGAGCAGCCTCTCGCAGACGAGGCCTGCAAGGCAAGCGGCCCTGATCAGCAGGCTCTTCTTTTCCGGCATTCCCACCCCCAAGTCTTCCCCATCCGCCGGGCCAGTGTCACTTGCGGGATCACTCGTTGGGACCGGCGTTTTCGCTGAGGCGAAACGCACTCAGGTGAACCACGCGGTCCTGCTTCGCCAGGGCGGCGCCCGTCAGTTCCCGCGCCGAAAGCCGAAGGTCCTCGCCCTCACCGATGGCCGGGAACGTCTCCAGCTTGGCCCGCGTGACTCCATTCAGGAATTCCGTGGCGTCTGCGGCGGACGGGATCTTCGCCTCAGTTTCCTTCCCCAGTGAGGCATCCAGGGCATCGAGAGCGTAGCTTCGGATCAGCTTCGGGAAGAGTTTACGCAGCGTTTCTGCACAGTCAAACAGGTCGAATCCGACGATCCGGCCGTCGATGGCGAACATCATGCCGACCTGGCCTTCCGCCGGTGCGAAGGACTGCACGTAACCTTCGAGCTTTGCTGTGTACTGCTCATAGATGTCGCTCATCGCCGACGTCGGTGAAGACGCGGCGAGCCTGCTGAACTTGTCGTCGAGATCGCTCCAGACCGCGCCCTGGTCCGAGTGGCGCTCCCCCCGGGACTTCATCGAGAACGAGACCTGGGACATCTTCCTGGCTCGGCCCTCGGCGTAGTGCGCTCGCGCAGCGGACGAGAACTCCCGTGAACGGTGGTGCCAGCGTCCCCGCTCGACACAGGACACCGGAATGACGAGGGTCTTGCCCGCTGGGACCAGGATGCTCAGGTTGAGAACCCGGTTCTGCTTGGCTCCTATCAGCTCCTCGCCGTCGAGGAGAAAGACGGGCTGCCCGGATTCGTTTACGAACTTGAGTTCCGGCACGCTGCCGCCCTCGGACACTTCCGTGACATGGGCCGACTTCTTCGCCAGTACCTCGTCCAGAGTCAGGTAGTCGGCTGCCATCCTCTTGTCATCCGTGAGCGGGAAGAGGGTCAGGTTGTGGAATGTTGCAGGCGTCCCGATTTTGATGTGTGAAATGGTATTGATGATTACGTCCATACAGCCTCCCTATAGATACATGATCATACTGGCGTATTTGTGACAGCAAGAATGAACTATTCCTCACTGAATACCGTGAACCGGCTTAAGGCGAAGGAGTCCCTTGCCGCTATGCTCTGTGCTCGGAGCAGGATCTGCGATCCTGTCCAGAATCTTCTGCCAGCGCGGGTCCTCGCGAATCCCCTGGAAGTCCGTGTCTTGCATGCAGATAGGCAGCATCCTTGAAGCCGCAGTCGATGGCCCTGTCAAGATTTCTGAACGCCGCTGCCGGTTTCCCTCCAGCGCGTCCAGGCAGGCGAGGTCGTACCAGGCCCAGAAGAACTTCGCATCCAGGCGCAGCACTTTCCTGAAGATGGGCCGTGCCTCTCTTCTCCTGTTCATCCGGGCGAGCACGATCCCATAGTCGTACCAGATGTCCGGCGTCTTCGGGTCGAGCTTCAATGCCCGTCCGAGGTCATTGAGCGCCTCCTCGAGGTCGCCGAGCTTCATTTTGTTGTATCCGGCGCCGTGCAGCAGTTCGGGATCCTCCGGCGCCAGGAGCAGGCAGATCGAGTAGAGAGCGGCCGCCTGTTCGTGTTCCCCCGCCCTCTGATGGATGTAGGCGACATGGCCCAGAGTATAGACAGCCAGGGAGACGGCCGGCCTGACCGTCGAGACGGCTTCCGGCCAACACCCCAGAGCACCCTGGCATTCAGCCATTCTCATCAAAGCCGACAGCCCGGGAATCGATAGAGGTTCTTCCAGCTCCGGGTCATCGCATGCCAGGCGCCGGAACTGTTGTGCCGCCGCCTCGAGCCTGCCGGCTTCTGCCAGCGCGTTGCCGAGGTAGTAGCGGACATCGACGGCATTCGGATTCAGTTCGAGCGCCTTCTCCAGCGCCTGTACCGCTTCGCCTGCGCGGTTGACCTCCAGCAGTGCGTTGCCATAAGCGAGCCAGGCTGCGGGATCCTCAGGATTGTCCTCCACCATTTGGTCGAGCGAATCCAGATCCGGAGTGTCTTCTTTCATACGGCCTCCTTTCGGGAAGTCCTGCCAGCCGGAAATCTACAGGAGCAGAGTGACACCCGGGGTCATTCTTTCTCGAGACGCAGCGGAATGAGTGCATGAAATGGACAGGAGGTCCGATATTAGATGGAGATAATCGTTGCGCGCGGCAACGGGATTGGAGCGGCGTACCCGTCATGTCTCGAAACGATCAGGTAACTCGCCAGTGGTTCGTTCTGCAGGCTCTCGAGCGGCCGGGAGGGGCCACGATCGAGGAGATCGCCCGGACACTGCCCAAAGACTACGCCTGCCATCTGCGCACGATACGGCGCGATCTTCAGGCTCTGGAGGTGCGCTTCCCGATCTACACCGATCGGGCGGATGGACAGGTCCGCTGGAAACTCGTGGAAGGCTTCAGTCGGGTGCCTTCGGTGCAGTTCTCGGCCACGGAACTGATGGCTTTGATATTCACCCGCGACCTGGCCCGTCCCCTGGAGGGGACTCCGATCAAGGACTCGCTCGACTCCGCGCTCGCCAAGGCCTCGGCGGTGCTCCCGCTGTCCGCCGGGGAATATGTCAAACAGCTGCAGGGATGGTTTACGGCCGGGATCGGGCCGCACAAGTGCTATGCGCAGCACCGGGAAACGATCGAGCACCTGGCCCGGGCGATTGCGAATCACCGGACGGTGGAGATTCGCTACTACACGGCCGGGCGCGACACGACGACGCGCCGCAAGGTCGATCCCTACCATCTGTGGTTCGCTGCCGGCGCGCTCTACCTGATCGCACATTGTCACATGCGGAGGGACATACGGATGTTCGCGGTCGATCGCATCCGATCGCTGACGGTCACGAATCACCCCTGCCAGATGCCTCTGGGATTCGACGTTGAGGCATACGTCCGCGATGCACTCGCAGTGATGCGCGGCGGCGAGCAGGTCGAGGTGGAGCTGCGCTTTGACCGCAAGACCTCGGCATGGGCAAAGGACCGCATCTGGCATGCGAGCCAGAAAGCCGCGGTGGACAGTAAGGGCTGCCTGACGCTGACGCTGCGAGTAGCGGATACGCCTGAACTGGAGGGCTGGATCCTGAGTTTTGGCTCAGGCGTGCGTGTCCTCCGTCCTGCCTCGCTGCGCGAACGTGTCGTCTCAGCGGCACTGGAGATTGCAGCACAGAAGTGACTGAGAAACCGTGCGAGTGGGCGCGCTGCGCCTCCGGCACGCGCCCTATCCGCCGCTTATATTCCCCCGCTTACTTGGCGACCCCACGGCATATAATTAACGTCTTGTTACAAGGAGGTCCCGATGCCCAGACTCTTGTTGATCGTTGCAGCTCTGATGCTCTCGCTCGTTCTTCCCGCCAGCGGTCAGCAGGCGGCGTCAACAGCGCCCCCTGCGGCCGAAACCGTACAGAAGGATACTCCCCGGGCGACCCCGGCAGGCACGACGTTTACGGTTCCGGCGGGGTGGGCGATAGCGACCACCGGGGCCATGGTCCTTCTCAGCCCGCCCGAACCCGACTCGCACGTCGCGATCGTGGACGTGAAGTCGGCGAAAGACGCGGCGGCCGCCGTCACAGCGGCGTGGGCCGTGTACAAACCGGACTTCAACCGGCCGCTGAAGATTGTCCTGCCGCAGGTGGCGCGGGACGGCTGGGACGAGCAGAAGGTATTTCAATACGAGACTTCGCCAAACGAACGAGCAGTCGTGGCCGCATTGGCCCGGCGCGCCAACGAAGCGTGGACGGTCATCCTGGTGAACGGGAGCGAGCCGACGTTTGAAAAGCGCGGCGCGCCGTTGTCACTCGCCCTGCAAAGCCTGCGTCCCAAAGGGTACTCCCGGGAGTCATTCGCCGGGAAGAAGGCTCACCCGCTGGACGAGAAGCGCATCGGCGTATTGAAGGAATTTGTGGCGAGCGGGATGATGCTGCTCGACACCCCGGGCGTGGGGCTGGCTTTTCTCGACGGTGGCAAAACCGTCTGGGCAGGAGGCCTCGGCGTGAAGGAACTCGGAAAGACGGAGCCGGTGGGAGCCGACACGCTGTTTATCGCGGCCTCCAACACGAAAGCGCTCACCACCCTGCTTCTTGCCGAGTTGGTGGACGAGGGGAAAATGCGATGGGACCAGCCGGTGACGGAGCTCTTTCCGGCCTTCAGGCTGGGGGATGAGGCGACAACCAGGCAGGTGCTGGTAAAGCACCTGATCTGTGCCTGCACCGGCATGCCGCGGCAGGACATGGAGTGGCTGTTCGAGTACCGCAACGAGACGCCGGAATCGGCGATGAAGCTGCTGGGGACTATGCAGCCCACGAGCCGTTTCGGGGAGGTTTTCCAGTACAGCAACCTGATGGCCGCGGCTGCAGGTTTCATCGGTGGCGCAAAGGCCGTGCCGGGGAAAGAGTGGGGCCAGGCCTACGATGAGGCAATGCGAACCAAGGTCTTTCAGCCGCTGAGAATGACCAACACAACCTTCGATTTTGCCAAGGCGTTGAGCGGGGATGTTGCGCAACCGCATGGCGACAACGTGGACGGGAAGGTGGTCAGGGCACGGATGGACCTGAACTACTCAGTCGTTCCGGTCCGCCCGGCGGGAGGGGTCTGGACCAGCGCGCGCGACCTGGCGCGGTACGTGGAGCTGGAGTTGGCCAAGGGGATGCTTCCGGGCGGCAAACGGCTGGTCTCGGCCGAGAACCTGCTCGCACGCTACCGGCCGAACGTCATCGTCGGTGAGGACGTGAGGTACGGGATGGCGCTGATGGTCGATACCCGGTACGGCATCCCGGTAGTCCACCACGGAGGCGATCTCGCGGGATACCACAGTGACATGATCTGGCTCCCCGACCACGGGATCGGGGCCATAATCCTGACCAACGCCGACTCGGGTGTCATCATCCGGGGACCACTCCTCCGCAGACTTCTCGAGGTCGCCTTCGACGGGAAGCCGGAAGCCGAGGACATGCTGAAGGTGGCGGCAGCGCAACGGAAAGCAGCCATAGCGAAGGAACGGGAACGTCTTGTCGTGCCGGCCGACCCGGACGCAGCCGCGAGGCTTGCCCCGAGCTACACGAACGCGGCACTGGGCGAGCTTCGAACCTCGAAGGACGGGAAATCCACCCTCTTCGACGTGGGTGAATGGAAGAGCACGGTCGCCTCACGAAAGAACGACGACGGGACGATTTCATTCATCACCGTAGATCCGACGATCTCCGGGTTCGAGTTCGTTGTCGCGGATACGGACGGGCAGCGCCGGCTTGTTATCCGCGACGCGCAGCACGAGTACCTCTTCGTCGAGGGTGGGACGGCCGCGAGGCCCTGAGGCCCCCGGGTCCTCGCATACGTGGGCGCGCTGTGCCACAGCGCGCATCTTGTCCGCGCCGCTGGCGAAGAGCTACAGGATTTCGGCCAGCCGTAACTGACGGGATAGCGGGCTTTCCCTTTTCCGCTTGTGCAGACGGGTGGAATGTCCTATTAGAGCAGTATGCGAAAGTTCCACACCCGCATCGTGCTATCAACGAGCAGGGTTGCGGGCTTGATTCTTCTCGCTCCGCTGACGCTGCTCTGTCAGACGCCTGTAGCACCACTCATGAGCACCGTCGACCTGGACACAGGCCAGTCTGTCGACGTGAAACTCCACAACGGGGAAGCCGCACGGGTCGCGCTGCTCGATTACACCGACATCGCCGACAACGTGCGCGGTGCGGTGCGGACTTCCTCCGTGAGAGTGAAGGTCAACGAGAGTGTAATCCAACTCGTCTGCGGCAATTACCACCTGCCGGTCTCCATTGCGGGCGTCCAAATCGACTGCGCGGTGACGAAGGGTCTCCTCGGCAACTCGCGCGACAACCCGTGGGGTCTCGAGAAGGACGCGAGACTGCGACTGTGGCCGGCGGGTTCCGCGTTCATGGCGCCGGGGACATATGTCTATCCGGTGAAGCAGAGATGGTTTGCCACGGACACGCAGATGGCGAACCAACCGTCATTTGTAGACGGCTCCGAAACTCCATGGGGCCGGAAGATCTACTATCACTACGGCCTCGACACGGGTGGCGCGGAAGGGCTGACCGAAGTCGTGTCGGCGACGGACGGGCTGGTGGTAGTATGCGGCCGGAGCGCGTTGCCCGGGTACGAAAAGAGTCCCTGCACCGAGGTGAGCTACGACGGCGTCATCGTTCTGGACGAACGCGGCTGGTACCACTGGTACTTTCATCTGTTTGCCATCGATCCGGGCCTCAAACCCGGCGAGAGGATTGCCGGCGGCCGGCGCATCGGGCTGATCGGCAAGGAAGGCAGCGCCGGCTGCTGGTCTCATCTCCACTATGAGATCCGCGGGCCACAGCCTTCCGGGAAGGCAGGCATCGTCGAGGGCTACGCCTTCCTGTGGGAAGCATATCAGAGGCAATACAAGCCGGACCTTATCGCGGTGGCGCGTCCCCACTCCTACGCATGGGTGGGCGAGACAATCACACTGGATGGAAGTCGCTCCTGGAGCCGCTCGGGACGAATCCTGCGATACGAGTGGGCTTTCAGCGACGGTTCGAGGTCCGGCAGCCCATCGGTAACCAGAGTCTATGCCAGGCCGGGGACGTACAGCGAGATCCTCAAGGTCACGGACGACCGCGGCCGCAGCGCTTATGATTTCGCCGTCGTTCAGATTGCGGGCAGGCCGGTCTCCGAAGAACAGGACGAGGCGAGCCTCGCTCCCACCATCCATGCATCCTACTGGCCGACGCTCGACATTCGCGCCGGCCAACCCGTCACGTTCCTTGTCCGCACGTGCCGGACGACGCAAGGCCGGGAAACCTGGAACTTTGGCGACGGTTCCGGGCCGGTGACGGTGAAATCGGACGGATGTGCCGACGAGAAGGCCAAAGAAGGCTACGCCCGCACACAGCACGTTTTCGAGAAGCCGGGCGACTATCTCGTGAGTGTGGAACGCTCGAACGAACGCGGCGAGAAAGCAACAGCGCACCTGTGGGTCCCCGTTCGCAGGTGACACCCCCGTGGCGCTAGAACCCCGTGCGGCGGGTCGGAGAAGGCGTGAAAGAAAAACGCTCGGCGTCAATGTGCCGGCCTTTCAGGCCTCGGTTTTGTTTGTCTCACCAGACCACGCGCTTACGCGCGCGGGTACTCCCTGCCGGCGCTTCGCGCCTCTTTTCTTTGCCTATTCGTGGAACCACGATCCAGCCAGCCATTTTGAGACCAGCCTCGAAGAGGCGGCCCAGTAGTAGCCCCGCGCGTGAGCGCGGGGTTTGAACGGCCCACGGACCGAGCGCCGAAGGTGCGGCACATCGATCACGCAGGAATACGCGACGGAAACGATTTCTTCACAGCTTTGGAGACCCGCCGCGCGGCGTCTCAGCGCCAGGTCAGGTCTGACAGACCTGACCTACCTCTTCTTCTCGGGAACCGAATTCGTTCCGATTTCGTTGATTACTGCAGCACTGGAAGTCTGCTCATGACACGCCGGCCCTCTTTCTGATCCTGCACGGGCCGGCGGAGGAATCATGGAGACCCTTTGGCTGGATGTGAAATACGCGGCGAGGCTGCTGTTCAACAATCCGGGGTTTGCCCTGGTTGCGGTTCTTACGCTTGCCGTTGGTCTGGGCGCGAACACGACCATCTTCAGCTGGCTGAACGGCGTCCTGCTGAATCCGATTCCCGGAGCGCGAAATCAGCAGGAGTTGGTCATCGTAGCTCCAGGGAGCCCCACTTTCCGGGTCTCGAGTTTCTCGTATCCCGATTTCGTCGACTACCGCAACGAGAACACCGTGTTTCAGGGGCTGGCAATTCACGATTTTGCGACGGTGAACCTGGGCGGAGAAGTCAACCCGGAGCGTGTATATGCGGAAATTGTCTCCGCCAACTTCTTCGACGTGTTAGGCGTCAAGGCCGTGCACGGCCGGACGTTCCTGGCCGAGGAGGACACGGGTTTCGGGGATCACCCGGTGCTGGTGATCAGCTATCCCTTGTGGCAGAGACGCTTTGGCGGCGATCCGGGAGTAGTGGGAAAGACTGTTCCGGTCAACCGCTTGCCTTACACGATCGTCGGAGTTGCGCCCCGCGGTTTCCAGGGCGGCGAGATTGCACTTTCTTTCGACGCCTGGATACCCATGACGATGTATTCACAGGTTGCCGGTGGCGAAGGGTACAAGCACCGCGGGAACCACTCCTTCGCGTCGCTGGCAAGACTGAAACCCGGGGTGGGTATTCGGGAAGCGCAGGCGGGGCTCGAAGTAATCGCGCGTCAGCTTGCCAGGCAGTACCCGGAAACGAATGACAAGTGGTCCGTCACGGTTTTTCCCTTGTGGAATGCACCCTACGGCGCCGTAGCGATCCTGGGAGCCGTGCTCATGGTGCTGATGGGTACCGTGGGCTTGGTTCTCCTCATTGTCTGTGCCAACGTGGCCAACCTGCTCCTTGCACGCGCCGCGCAACGGCGCCGCGAAATCGCCATCCGCCTGTCCCTCGGCGCAAGCCGGGGCCGCCTGCTGCGGCAGTTGCTGACCGAGAGCCTTCTCCTCTCTCTGCTCGGGGGACTGGCCGGCATCGTGGTCTCATTTTGGACGTCCCGGCTGCTGACACTTCTAGCCCCGCCGAGCGATCTGCCGATTCAAGTTCAGATCAGCATCGATTACAGAGTCGTGCTGTTCGCGCTGGCGCTCTCGCTGGCTACCGGTGTCATCTTCGGGCTGGCACCCGCGCTGCAGTCGAGCCGGGTCAGCATCGTTGCCTCGATCAAGGAGGGAAGCGTAACCCCGGGGTGGAGATGGCGGACCGCCTGGCTGCGCAATACCCTGGTCGTCAGCCAGATCTCATTGTCCATGGTCCTGCTGATCGCGGCGACCCTGTTCATCCAGAGCCTGGACTCCGCGCGCAGGATGAAGCTGGGATTTCAGCAGAGGAACGTTTTGCTGGCTCAGCTGGATCTTTTTGCCAACGGGTACGGTGACGATCAAGGCCGGAACTTCTATGCGCAACTGCTGGAGAGGATAGAAGCCTTGCCGGGAGTTCGTGGTGTGACGCTGGCGCGCAGAGTCCCGCTCGGATTCGGCGGCCAAGCTTCGTCGACGATCCAGGTGGAGGGCTACAGCCCGGCCAGGGACGAGATCGTCTGGAGCTGCATCGAGAGGGTGGGCCGGGACTATTTTCGAGTAATGGAAATACCTGTGGTGCGCGGTCGCGATATCACACGCCGGGACGCCAGGGATTCCTCACCCGTGGCCGTCATTAACGAGACTCTGGCCAGGCGCTACTGGCAGGGCAGTGATCCTGTCGGAAAGCGGCTTTCCTATGCCGGCCGGTGGGTTACGGTTGTCGGGATAGCACATGACAGCAAGTACCGGAATCTGAGCGAACCCGCGACTCCCTACATATTCGTGCCGGTACAGCAGTGGTACGCGTCCACCGTGACCCTGTTTGTCCGCAGCGAAGGCGATCCCGCGCGCATGACTTCCGCCGTAACCGGGGCTGTAAGGGGCCTCGATCCTGCGATGCCTCTTTCTGCGGTTCGAACCTTCGAGGCCCACATCGGGGCGGCTGCCTTCCAACAACGCATGGCCAGCGTGCTCCTCGGCGCGTTCGGAACCGTTGCGCTCGTGCTTGCGGCGATCGGCGTGTTCGGAATCATTTCCTACATGGTGACCCAACAGACGCGCGAATTCGGTATCAGGATTGCGCTGGGCGCACGGCCGCGCGATGTCCTCCGGAGCGTTTTGCGCCGGGGTCTGTCGCTGGCTGCGATCGGTATCACGATTGGTCTTCCGGCAGCATGGGCCGCCGCGCGCCTGATGCGATCGCTGCTCCTGGGCGTGAATGCAGCCGATCCCTCGACCTTCGTCGGCGTGACTCTGCTGTTGGCGTCGACCGCGATCGCCGCTTGCGTGATCCCGGCCCGCAGGGCAGCGGCGACCGACCCGATTGTCTCCCTGCGCTACGAGTAGGGAAGCGGACGGGCGAACTGAGTTGTGGCAAGAACCTATGGGGCGGGCCTACAGCCCTTCGTGCCCAATCTTGGGCGGAAACCCGGGGCTTCGCCCCGGGCTGGTATGAGGACGCGCCTCCGGCGCTCTGCATCTCCATCGAGGCTCTGTCCACAGGATCGGAGATCTGAGCAATGCGGTTTGGATGCGGCTCAAAGGGCCGGAGGTCTGCCTCATACCAGCCTGGCGCGGAGCGCCAGGTCAAGGCCCTCGCAATATCCTCGAGGGCTGTGAGCCCGTTTCATAGTGACCGCCAGGCAGGCTGACTGCTACGACCGCGTGTCGCGAAAAAGACTGGAGATTTCCACCTCCAATCCTGCACAATCGGTTCATGGCCGAGTTTCATATCTCAAAAATCTGAACGGAATGGAAAAATGACAAAGAGACGCGACTTCATCAAGACGAGCGTGACGGGGGCTGCCGGATTGGCAATCGGAGCAATCGGAATGAATGCCAGGTCCTATGCCTCGATCATAGGCGCAAACGACCGCATCATCCTGGCTGTCATCGGCATCCGCAACCAGGGCACCGTGCACATCAACTCCTATTGCGACCTCAGGAACAGCAAGAACGTGACCATCAAGACGCTCTGTGATGCGGACGAACGGCTGTTTCCGCCCGCGGTCGAGATCGTCAGCAAGAAGACGGGCACCCAGCCCCTGACGGAATGGGACCTCAAGAAGGTACTGGACGACAAGGAAATCACTGCCGTATCGATCGTTACGCCGAATCATTGGCACGCACTCGCGGCCATCTGGGCGTGTCAGGCCGGCAAACACGTTTACGTCGAAAAACCGGTCTCCCACAACGTCAGGGAAGGCCGCAAGATGATCGAAGCGGCGCGCAAGTACGACGTAAGGGTCCAGGTCGGGTTGAACAACCGTTCCTCTGCGAATGTGATCGAGGCGATGAAGTTCCTGCACGATGGCGGGATCGGAGAGGTCTTCATGGCCCGCGCTCTCTGTTTCAAGGCTCGCGATTCTTACGGAATCGCCAAAGACAGCCTGCCGCCCGCCACTTTCCACTACGACCGCTGGCTGGGACCGGCGCCATACCGCCCGTACAACGAAAAACGGAGTCACTACAACTGGCACTGGTACTGGGACACCGGAAACGGCGACACCGGGAACACGGGGCCGCACCAGCTCGACCTTGCCCGTTGGGGGATGAATCTCAACGAGCACCCGGTTTCGATCCAGAGCGCGGGCGGACTTTACGGGCTCCGCCAGGAGGATTGCCAGCCCCCGACTCCCGGCAAGATGGTGTACGGCGGAGTGGAGGCGTACGGCCGCGACAAGACCTCCCAGGAGACGCCCAACACCCAGACGGCGGCGTTCAAGTACCGCGACGGAAGGATGATCGAGTTTGAATGCCGGGGCAGGTACACCAATCATGAAGGAAGCCGCGGCCAGGAGGTCGGGAATCTCTTCTATGGTTCCGAAGGGTGGCTCGAAATCAGCGGGTCCAGCTGGAGTGCGTTCAGACAGCGGGAACGCGAGCCTTTCGCCGGTTCGAAGGAACGCACGGAAGGCTGGGACGGCAACAACTGGGCCAACTTCCTTGATGCGGTGCGCTCGGGGAAAAATGACGACCTTCACGCCGACATCAGCGAAGGTTTCTATTCATCCTCGCTTGCCCTGCTGGCCAACATTTCGTACCGCCTGGGCCGCTCGCTGAATTTCATGGGTGAGTACGAGAAGTTTGCCAACGATCCCGAAGCGGACACCATGCTCACCCGAGCCTACCGGCGTCCCTATGTAGTCCCGGAGGAAGTGTGAGAGAGCCTGAGAGGAAAAGGGAGGGAATCGTGAGCAATCGAAATGGGCTGGTTACACGGCGGGATTTCATGAAGACTGCCGGCGCTGTCGCGGCGCCTCTGATCGTGCCGGGTTCCGTGCTGGGTCGACGTGCCGGGGCGGTGGCCCCCAGTGACAAGGTCGCCATCGCCGGTATCGGGATCGGCAGCCGCGGGCTGGCCTCCGTAAATACCGTGCTGCGCTTCGAGGACGTCCGGTTTGTCGCCATCTGCGACCTGAAGAAAGGCCGCCGTGAGCTTGTCAAGAGGCTGGCCGATGAGCGCTACGAGAACAGCGACTGCATGACGTACTCGTATCACGAGGAAGTGCTGGCCCGCCCGGACATCGATGCGGTCCTCATCGCCACGCCGGAATTCTGGCATGCACCGCTGTCCGTCCAGGCAGCTTACGCGGGCAAGGATGTGTTCTGCGAGAAGCCGTGCTCGATGACCATCCAGGAAAGCCGGGCGCTGGCCGACGCATTCCGGCGAACCGGCCGGATCTACCAGGCCGGCACCCAGCGGCGCAACGGTCCGAATTTCGTGTGGGCCGTCGAGGCGGCCCGCACCGGCAAACTCGGCAAGCTCGAAACCGTGCACGCCAACGTGGGCACCTATATCATGTGGCCCCCGGTCCCGAGCAAGGACTGGCTGCCGGCGGAGCCGGAGCCGCCCAGGGAGGAATTCGACTGGGACCGCTGGCTCGGACCTTGCCCGTGGCGGCCGTACAACTCGTTCTACGTCGGGGGCAGCGGCGGCTGGACCAACTGGTACGACTTCCACGGCGGCGGCATCCTGGAGTGGGGATCGCACACCGTGGACTTATGCCAGTGGGCCGCCGATTGCGACGAAACCCAGGCCATCGAGTATGTGCCCAAAGGCGCCAACGGCGCTCCATACCAGGTGCATTGCCTCTATCCCAACGGTGTGAAGCTGGTGATGCGCGATGGAAACAACCTGGGTAAGCGCCTGCCGGATGACGGCTGGCTGGGCATGGGATCATGCAGTGTGCGGTTCGAAGGCGACTCAGGCTGGGTGGAAACGGGCGACGGCGGGAAGATCGCAGTCTCCGATGACCTTCGGAAAGACTCGCCCGAACGGCTGAGCGACAGACTCGTCCTGGATAACCACTGGCGCGATTTCATCGACTGCATCAAGACCAGATCCCAGCCGCGCGCCAATGCGGACCGCGCCTGCAACTCGCACATAACCTGCCATGCAGCGTATATCGCCTTTGAGCTGGGCCGCAAGCTGACCTGGGATCCGGCGAGACAGGAATTCGTCAACGACGCCGAGGCCAACCGCATGCGTTCACGCGCGGTGCGGAAGCCGTGGGCGATCTAGCCGGAGCCGGCGATAACACAGAAAACTGGAGATTCGGACCATGCGGAACATCGAACAGGTAAATCCAGCCGGGCAGAAACGCGGCGGCGGGGAAAAGCCGGAGATTCCGGCCGAGTTCAAAGCCGGATCCATCGAGAAGCTGGACCAGGCCGCGCTCATACGGATTCTGGGGGAACCGGGATCCGAGCCTGCCACCATATTCAGAAAAGCGATCGCCTGCAAACGCCTGGCGGTCATCGGCACGAAGGAATCGGTGCCGGCGCTGGCCGCCCTGCTGGGCGAGGATCGGGTTTCGGACTACGCTCGCGACGCGCTGGAGTCGATCCCGGATCCGGCGGCCGACGCGGCCCTGCGCGAGGCGCTTCGCAAGCTGAAAGGCTTGCTTTTGATCGGCGTGATCAACTCCATCCGGCGGCGCCGGGATCAGAATGCCATCGAGCCGCTTGGGGATCTGATTCACGGTGACGAGACTGCCGTCGCGGGAGCGGCCGCGCTGGCGATGGGAGAGATTGGCGGGCCGGTTGCCGCCAGGATGTTGGTGCGAGCGCTCGGGACGACCAAAGGAGCGGTGCGTGCGGACGTAGCCGGCGGAGCCCTGCTGTGCGCCGATCGGATGATGGCGGAGGATCGCGAAGGAGCCCTGTCGATGCTCGATGCCCTGAGCCGGCCCGACATCCCCGGCAATGTGCGCGTACCGGCGATGCACCTGCAGGTGACGGCGGCAGCCTCGCTGAATCGGCCGCGCACGCCGCCGAGCCCGAAGTAGTTTTCAGCCGGAGGCAACTCAGATGGCGATACGAGTAGTACGGCTGGGGAGTCCGAGAACACCCGGTGAAGGCCTGCGGCTGGGAACCGTCCGCCGCCCGCCGCGCGGCGTGCCCAAGGCTGAGCACGCGTCACGCGATTTTTACGACGTGTGGCTGCCGGATCTTGCACCGTCTCAAAATCTGGTGAAGGAGGCGCTTCGGGCTTCCGACGAGCGGGCGTGGCAAAGGTTCGTGAAGCGGTATCGCGCTGAGATGAAGAGACCTGAAGCCGCGCGCCTCATTGCGCTCCTGGCCGCCCTGTCGCATCAGACCGACCTCGCGGTGGGTTGTTACTGTGCGGAAGAATCGCACTGCCACCGTTCGGTGCTGCGGGCCCTGCTGCTGGAGCACGGCGCCGACCTTGCATAGCAACACCATCTTGTGCGCGCCTCTCCGGGTCCGGTCTAACGAGGCTGTTTCAATACCTGTAATGATACGGGCTTTCAGCCCTCCTTCGTCTATGCTCTGCAATTCCTGGGGCTTCGCCCCAGGCTGATATAAAGCGAGCCTTCGGCCCTCATAACCGTATCCAAATCAGTATATGGAGTGCTGGAAGCGCGTATGGCCGTATTCAAAACAGTAATGGATCGCTGGAAGCGCATATAGGCGTATTCAAGTCAGTATAGAAGATCGCTGAAAGCGCATATAGGCGTATTCAAGTCATTATAGGGAGCGCTGAAAGCGCGTTCTTATACCAGCCTGGGGCGAAGCCCCAGGTTTGCATTCAGTGAAAGGGACAAAGGGCTGAAAGCCCGCTTCATAGAGCTTCGAGACGGTCTCAACAGAGCGAACCTATCTCATTGCGCAAGGCCGCGTGAGGGTGGTTCACTCGTCGCGCAGGGCTGTCATGGGTTCGATTCTCGCTGCGCGGCACGCTGGAATCAGCAGAGCTGCCAACGAAGCAGCAAATAGAAAGATGGGAACACCGGCGAATGTGACCGGGTCTGTCGCAGAGATGCCATAAAGCTGACTGGCTGCGAAACGGCTCAACATCAAAGCCACGACGAGGCCGAGAGCAAGACCGGCGCCGACGAGCGCGAGGCCCTGGTTCACGATCGAGCGGGCCACCGAAAGGGACGAGGCGCCCAGCGCCATCCGAATGCCGATCTCACGGGTACGCGTGCGAACTGAGTAGTTCACAACGCCATATACGCCCACCAGCGCAAGCAAGAGCCCTACTGAGCCGAAGAGCCCGAAGAGAGCACCTGAAACCCGGGGAAGCAGGAGCGCCTCGTTGATGTGATCGTAGAGCATCTCCACATTGAAAAGCGGCAGCTCCCGATCCAGATTCGATATTTCGCGCTGCACTGCGGCTGCCAGCCGTCCCGGATCGCCGCTGCTCCTGGCAATCATCGTGACTCCGTACAGCGAAAACCCGCCTCCGAAATCCGACAGGTGACAGAACAGAGAGGGGACATCTCCTTCCCCGAGTGTCTCGACCTTGGCATTCCGTACCAGCCCGATCACCTCATATGCCTTCCTGCCGTCCGCCCCGCCCTCCTCCCGGATGTGCCGGCCGATCGGGTTCTCCCCCCCGAAGAGCCGCTGCGCCGTCGCCTGGTTTATGATCGCCACGGCGGCATCTTCGTCGCGCTGCGGATCAAAATCGCGGCCGGCGAGCAGCGATATGCCGCTGGCGGCGAAATAGTGCGCACTGACATGCATCGTGTCGCCTGCGGCGCGCTTGCCATCGGCGCTGTCCGCGTCGTAGAAATCGGCATTGCTGACCGCCAGGCTCAACGGCGGCAGGTCGATGTAACCGATCGCGGTGACGCCGGGGATTGCCTCCACACGTCGCTGGAGATCGCTGAAGAATCGCTTCATCCTTTCCTGCGAATAGCCCTGGCCTTTTGGATCCACCGCCATCATCAACGCGCCCTCGCCCTTCAGGCCGACATCGATCGAGGCGGCCCTGTGCAGGCTCCTGAGGAAGAGCCCTGCCGCTATCAACAGTATCAGTGACAGTGCCACCTGCATTCCAACGAGGAGTCGCATTAACCGTCCGCGGCTGAAGTTGCCTCCCCAACCGCCCCGCCGCATGGCGCCCATAATCGTCCCGCGGGTGCCGGTGAGTGCAGGCGCCAGGCCGAAAAGTATTCCGGTCACCACTGCGAGGGCCGCCGTGAACCCCAGCACGCGAAGATCCGGCGAGAAGTCGAACCGGATCGGTATGCCGAGCGGTGGCTGGACCTTTGCCAGGGCGGCGGTTCCGGGGACAGCGAGCACAAAGCCGAGCGCTGCACCGGCACCGGCGAGCAGGACGCTCTCGCTGAGAAGCTGCCGCACGATTCTGCCCCGGCTCGCGCCGAGTGCAAGGCGGACGCCGATTTCGTGCTCCCTGGACGCCGCGCGCGCCAGGAGCAGGTTCGCGACGTTCGCGCAGGCGAGCAGGAGGAGCAGGCCGACCACGATGAACAGCGCCACCATGATCGGCTGCAGCAAATCCTGCAGAATCGGAAGGTATCCGACCCTGAAGAGACCCACTGGTTCGAACGGGCTGTTCTTTTCATACTGGGCGTGCATGCGCGCGTACACGACGTTGGCGGCTGCCACCGCCTGCTGCCTGCTGACACCGGGCCGAACCCGCCCCGTCATTTCGAGCCATGAACAGTTCCGATTCATGCTTGTCGAGGCGATGTCCGGCGCCAGATGCGTGCGCATGGCGAGCGGCGCCCAGAACTCGGACAGGATGCCTCGATCCGTGCCGAAGAAGCCGGCAGCAGTCACACCCACAACCGTGTACGGCGCTCCGCTGAGAACGAGGTGCTTGCCGACAATCTCCGGGTCAGCCCCAAGGTTACGCCAGAGTCCATACCCCAGGACGACTACGGCATTCTGGCCCTGGGCCGCGTCCTCAGAGGGGACGATTCCACGGCCCATCAGGATTGGCGCGCCGGTCACCTGGAAGTAATTCCCGGAAACGAGCAGGCCCCAAACGCGCCGCGCTCCGCCGCCGGCGCTGATGTTGGCCGCCACCGGCAGAAGCGAGTGTGCCGCAAGGCCTTCGAAGATGTTTTCCGTCTGATCGCGGAAGTCATAATAGGCCGGGAGCGAGTTGCTCGGGTGCCCTCCCGGCTCCATGACATAGAGCTGCGATGGTTCGCGTACCGGCAGGTCCCGGACCAGCAGTTCATTCACGATGCTGAAGACCGCCGTATTGGCCGCGATGCCCAGTGCCATCGAAATGATGATCGTGACAGTGAGAGAGGGAGTCTTCAGGAAAGATCGAACAGCATAGGCGGCATCCAGCCGCAACGATGACAACAAGGCAAACTCCCCATGAATGACAACTCAATAGAGTAAACGAAGGAAGCCGGTTAAATGTTCAGGGATCGTAGATTTGGCGCGTTGTACTGCGGACCTACGCCGCCGGTCGCCCTGAGCGCAAAGGCGCAGAGTAACGGCAGCCAGCAGTTGTTTCTTGGTCGGTTGCCCCTGCGTACACGGCACCTCTGCGGTAGGCGTGGCTTTCCATCGCTTCACTCCTTCTCAATCGTTGGTGGGAATCTTATGGGAGGGAGTTGCTTCGTCAGGACAAAAGACGTATCTTGTACTTACGGAGTTAGAGAATGGTCAAGCGTTTGACGAGAACCGGCAACAGCCTGGCACTGGTGATCGACCGCCCGCTGCTCGAGGCAACGGGAATTGACGCGGACACGCCTCTGGATATATCAACCAACGGTGACGTTATCGTAATCTCGCCGGTTCGCGGGCAGAGTCGTCAGGCCCGCTTTCGCTCTGCCGTCGACGCCATCCATCGGGATTACGCAGGAGTGTTTCGGCGCCTGGCCAGGTCATGATCCCGACATTCCTAACGCCGGACGAAGTCCTGGCCTTACACGAGGATCAGATCACACGATATGGTGGGCGACGCGGCGTGCGCGATCTGAATTTGCTGTTCTCGGCCCTGGGAACTCCGCCGGCGACCTTCGACGGCATGCTTCTCCACAATGACCTGTTCGAAATGGCCGCTGCTTACCTCTATCATATCGCGCGAAATCACCCCTTCCTGGACGGCAACAAGCGGACGGCACTCGCTGCCGCACTTGTCTTTCTGTGGCTCAATGGCTTCGGCCTGCACGCCGACGAGCACGCCCTGACGGATCTGGTCCTGAGGGTGGCCACAGACAAGACTTCCAAGGCCGAGGCCGCCGTGTTCCTAAAGGCACACTCCAAGCCGCGCTGAGATTCGGAGCGCAAAGACGCTGCCGGCCACCCGAGTGGGCGCGCTGCGCCGCAGCGCGTCCTTTCCGTTTGAAGAAAGTGAAAGGAAGGCGCCAGACAAGCCGACGAACAGCCCCCATCCCAGGAGGAAGCACCTTCTCTTGGCCCTCCATCTGCGCGGCATCATCGTGTTTTTCCTTTCTATGCTCTGTCCACCTGCCCCCTTGCCCGCCCAGGTTTTCCCGAATATAGTGACAGAGATCGGGCTTCCCGGGGATGTGTTTCATCTTGCAGCCAAAGACATCGAAATCTCCGCGAACACAGTAGTCCGCTTTCACCCGGCGCGAGCAGGTTAGCGTTGCTCATGGTGGAAACCTCCCGCAATTGTCACACGCGGCAAGGAGACGGAGTGTCACCCGAAACTGGATGAGCCGAGAGGCCAGAAGGGCGACAATCCACATTTTGATTTCCTGGAAAGGAACATCGCGATGACACACCTCCCACGTCGGAGTTTTATTTCTGCAGGAACGATGGCCGGATTTGGCACACTGACCGGAATAACAGCATGCAAAGGCAACCATGAGGGCTCGCCGCCCCGTTAACTGAGGAACCACCCGCTCGATGGAGTCGCAAGGGAGAACATCAAGATCACCGATCTCAAAGTCACTCTTCTCTCCTATGAACTGCCGCCCGAAGAGCAGTGGTACCTGGACTGGATCCCCGAAAGATATAAATGCTGGAAGACAGACAGTATCCTTGTCGAGGTATTCACTGATGCCGGCATTAAAGGAACCGGTGGAGCCACTCAATACGGCGGACCTGATGTAGTGAAGCAATACCTCGAGAACACGATCAGGCCCGCAATTATCGGCAAGAATCCTTTTGATATGGAGGATCCTGTGGGAGAGCGCGGTCCTCAGGCCGCGGAAAACTACAGGAAGATCAAAGCGGCCCTGTCAGGTGTGAAGCTATCATATGGCGGGGACGTAACGGACAACCGGTTCGACTACAAGGAATGGATCGACCGCAATGCCATGGACATCGTTCAACCGGATGCCGGCGTGATGGGGCTGACCGAAGCCTGGTATGTCTCGAGGATGGCATATCTTCAAGGCCAGCTGTGTGCTCCCCATAACTGGCATGATGCCCTGTTGACCGCTGCAAACGCGAGTCTCGCAGCCGGAATCCCCAATCTTATGATGCTCGAGACCAACCAGACCTTGAATCCCCTCAGAACGGAGCTCTTTAAGGAACCTCTAACCCCGAAAGGCGGGTATCTCGAGTTGCCGCAGAAGCCGGGTTTTGGCGTTGAAGTGATAGATGAGGCGGAGAAGAGGTTCCCCTTCATTCCGGGACGATACGACATGCCCCGGCACTGAGGTTTTGGGGACAGGCTACTCAACCTCGAAATTCCAGTAGCAGCCAGCGGATACCTGGCTCCTTAGCCCGGATAATTCATGAAGCATCCGGGAGAACAGGCTATTGGACGCGGATTAACGATGACAAACGCCGACCGGACATGATGGTCCATCCCGCGTGCGGAGCCCGTCCCGCGTTTTTCCGCGTTCAAGAATGCTTCCTTCTCGCCCATCCGTGAATAATCCCGGTTAGGAATTCCCAGAGTCGAGAGTGAGTTTCGAGGTTGAGTAGCCTGTCCCCAATACTCACGCCTTGCGCAGGTACTGTGACGGGAACTTCCACGGCTTCCGGTAGACCGGTCTCGCCATCTTCACTGCCTGTCTGTCTCCGACGATCTTCTCCGTTGCCGGATCCCACCGCACGGACCGGCCCAGCCTGTAAGACAGATTGGCCAGCGTGATCGCCAGGTCGACCTTGTAGTGGTAGTTCACGTTGCAGCTCGGTTGCTGGCGGGACTTGATGCAGTCGAGCCATTCACGTTCATGCCCCGGCGACGGAGCGATCGATTCGGGCGGAGGAGTCTTATCGGCCAGGTACTTGCCCTCCGGTACGATCTCGTACTTGTCATAGTTCGCAAACAGCGTCCCGTTTACGGCATGGAAGTAGATCCCCAGCCTGCGCGCAGGTTCGCCTCGCCCGAAGTCGAATGCAAAGCTGTTGCACAGGCTCATCATCCAGGTCATCGTCATGTTGGGGTATCGCCAGATGACCTCCTGGGTATCGGGGGAATCGCCATCGTCCTTGATGACGAATCTTCCGCCGGAGCAACTGGTCTCCAGCGGCACGCCCAGGTCCAGCGCCCAGACGGGCAGGTCGACGATGTGTGGCGCCATGCCTGGCGTCCAGCCGCCCGAATAGTCCCAGAACGAAGGATGATAGTAGGAGTCCCTGAACAGGAGCGCGTTGAACGAACGCTTGGGCCCCGGCCCGAGCCACAGATCCCAGTCAAGGCCTTCGGGCGGATCCTCTTTCGGGGCGTGACCGATGCCCTCGGGCCCCTGGTTCATGACGTTGAACGTGCGGACTACGCTGACCGGCCCTAGTTTGCCCGAGCGGACATACTCGACCACCCGGCGGTAATTCGAGCTGGCGTGGATCTGAGTGCCGATCTGGCTGATTCGTTTGTGCCTGTTGACCGCGTTACGCACCGCCAGCGTCTCGTCGGGATACAGCGTCATCGGCTTCTGGAGGTAGATGTCCTTGCCGGCCTCGACCGCATTAATGGCAATCAGGGCGTGCCAGTGCGGCGGCGTCGCGATGATCACCGCGTCGATGTCTTTGCGCGCCAGCAGTTCGCGGTAGTCGTTGTAACCTTTCGCCGTCTCCTTGTGTTTGGCCAGGACATCCTCGCGACGCTTGCTGTAGACGTCGCACACTGCCGTCACTACGACATCAGGATACTGGGAACAGTTCCTGAGATTCTCCTGTCCCATCCCGTTGACGCCGATGATCCCGAGACTGATGCGGTCGCTCGGAGCCGGCCGGCCTCCTCTTCCCAAGGCAGTCGCCGGGATGATCAGAGGCACGGCGACCGCCGTTGCGGCCGTGACTTGCATGAATTCGCGGCGAGACAGTTGAGGTGATTTCGCACTTGTTTCCATGGTCGGCTCCTCTCCAGTTTTGGGGACAGGCTGCTCAACCTCGAGATTACGGGCGCCGTCAGCAGTCACCCGGCGTATTACGAAGGCCTGGAATGCAGGATGAATTTCGAGTTGAGCAGCCTGTCCCCAGAATTCTACTTCGCGAGCTCGGGCGGGATCGGGATCGTCACCTTGCCGGTAGCGGCCCACTCAGTGCCACGGGCAAACGTTGAGACAAACACCGGTGTCTGGACCGCAGGCCCGTCGTGACCTAGCACGGTCGCGAATACGCGTCCCTGGCCGTACTGCACTGTCCACAGCATGGGCTGATCCAACCCCGGCCCCGGAACAGGCTGGCGCGCCTTCCCCCCGTACAGGGAGTGGTCGTCGTAGGCGGTGGCCAGGAGATGATAGGTCCCCTCGGGCTGCCAGCGCAGGTTCGCGTAAAGTTCGTCCTTGGGCTGCGGGAGTTTCACCTTGAACCCCCGGGTTATCGGGTGGTCTGAGTCGCGTATGTCCACCACAAAATCGTGCGCTGCGGAATGATGGCCCTGGTCCGGGCGCCAGTTGCCCGCGCACATCTTCTCGTATTCCTGCCAGCCGTCGAACGCCGCCACCGAGAAGTGGTAGATAACGACGCCGCGGCCGCTCCGCACGTATTCGAGAAATGCGTTATCGGCCCGTTCGCCCCATCCCAGGGCCGGAAGGCGGCGATCGAAATAGTTCAGGATGACCACGTCGTACGGCGCAAGCGTCTCCGGCCCGGCCCCGCGGAATTCTTCGGTGACGCGGACCTCGAATCGGCCCGTGTCTTCCAATGCCTTTCTCAGAAGCGGGCTGACGGTGCGCCAGTCGTGCCCGTTCTGACCGGTGATGATCAGCGCCTGAATCTTCGCAGGGGCGGTCTGAGCCCACGCCTGCGCCTGGAAAGCCGCCAAAACAACAACAATCAACACTCTGAGTATCACCATAGGGTTCTCCTGAGTACGATGCTTTCACGCCCTGGGATCGAACGCCGGCTTGCGCATGCTCCAGAGCCGGTCGTGTGAACGTTCGTTGTCCCATTCCGGTGTCGGCGGGAAGTATTCCTTCGCGGGATCCTTCAGCCCGCGTTTCACGGCGTCCTCGTTCAGCTCCACGCCGAGTCCCGGTGCATTCGGGACCGGCACGAACCCGTCCTTACCCATAAGGGGTTTCACCGGGCCATCCACCACGGTGTCGTATTCCTTGTCATCCACCCCATGGTGCTCCATGACGAGGAAGTTCTCAGTGGCAGCGGCGCAATGGATGCTGGCAAACATGGTGACCGGACCGCCGGCCATGTGAAGCGCCATGGAAATGCCGCTTTTCATCGCGCAGTCGCCTATCTTCTTCGTCTCGAGCAGGCCGCCTGAAGTCGCGAGATCGGGGTGAATGATGGACACGGCTTTCCGGTCAATCAACTGCTGGAAGCCATCCAGGAGGTAAATATCCTCGCCGGTAAGGATCGGCGTAGTGCACGAATTCTTGAGCTCGATGAGTTGATCCACGTACATCCAGGGCACCATGTCCTCGTACCAGGCGAAATTGCATTTATCCAGCCGCCGCGCGAGCTTGATGCCGTCCTCGATGCCGAAATGGCCGTAGTGATCCGTTGCGATCGGGATCTCCCACCCTACGGCGTCCCGCACCTTCATGCAGTAGTCCTCATAAAGCGCGAGCCCCTTGTCGGTGATACGAATGCCGGTGAACGGGTGGGGCTTGTTGGTCCATTCCCAGTTGGTGTCGCCATACTGCTGGAACGGGTCCACCCCCTGCCCCTTCGGCCAGGTCACTGTGCCCTCGATCCCCTGGAGCAGTGAGATGGGCACGTCCATCTTGAGAAATGTGAAGCCCTGTTCGACGCGTCCCTTCAACCGCCTTGCCTGCTCCTGCGGGTCCTTGACGAAGGGTGTGTCGGCATAGAGGCGGATCTTGTCGCGGAACTGCCCTCCCAGCATCTGCCAGCAAGGCACTCCCCAGGCTCTCCCGGCAAGATCCCAACATGCCATCTCGATCGAGACGACGCCTCCCGCCTGTCGGGCGTTGCCGCCGAACTGTTTGATCCTGCGGAAGATTTTGTCGACGTTGCAGGGATTCATCCCGAGGATGCGGCTCTTCAGCATCAGGGCGTAGGTGGGGCTGGCGCCGTCCCTGACCTCGCCGTATCCGTGCAGGCCCTGGTTGGTTTCCAGGCGAACGACCCAATGGCCGTGTACTCTGCATACGCGGAGGTCGGTAATCTTGAGCTGGGATGGCTGGGACGCGGTCTTCACGTTCTGCGCGACCGCCTCGTAGTCATCCGCGGTAACCAGGATGCCTGCGCACACAGCGGAGCCCGTGCCGATTGCCCTTCGTAAGAATGAACGTCTCGAATCAAGGTGAACAGTCTCCACGGCAAGCTCCTCCTCAATGTGAGGCCGCGCGGCGACATCGTCGCACAGCCCCGGCGCTATTCTACTTCGAGATTCAGCCGACCGGCACGATTCTTCTTTGCTGAGGAGAACCATGTGCGGCGGCTTTTCAAGCCGCCGGGCGGGTTGAAAAGCCGCCCCACGTGGGACGCGAGGCTCAGGTTGCGATGTCGCGCACCCGATTCCAGGCTGCCTGTTCCAGATCGGCGATCGCGAGCAAGGGCTTTTTGATTTCCGCAAGCGGTGCAGCGGGATCGTCGCACTCGGCGGCGCGTTTGAATATCCCGGCCACATCCTGCCAGCGGTCCCCGATTCGCCGGAATTCTTCTCCCACCGCAGCCAGCTCGTTTTTCCCGGTGACCGTGGCCGCCTCGATCAGGTAGCGCCCGTACATGTAGCGGAAGAGCCCGCCTCCGGTGCCGCCGGTTGCGTCGACAAAGATGAAGCAATTGAAGCAGGCCCGGCGCAGCTCTTCAACCGTCATGGTTTCGGGCCATTTCCCAATGCGGCCGGCTGCCTTGCGGATTCCCTGGATTCCGAGGTTGGTGATGGGCGGCTCCAGCATGGGGGTGGCTGCTTCGCGCAATGACAGGATTACCTCAGCAGGCTCCGGAGGATGGAATCCGCTGAAATCGTAACGATACAGCCGGTTCCTGGGTGGAAATGGCTTCCAGGTCGAGGAGCGCGCCTTTCTCAGGTCATCCCATGAGACGGTGTGCAATTCCCGATCGCGGTCGGCGATCAGGACCTGCCGTGTATCCCGATCGAATCCCGAGACGACAATCACGTGATAGCCGAAATGGTACTCTCCGCCAAAGTCGAAATACGGGAGGTATCCCATGTCCACCTGGAGCATCGCCGGTTGGCCGGCCTCGAGTAGTTCGAGCAACGCCTTTTCTGCCTTGGGGACACTGCTGGTGTAGAAAGAATCCTGCGTGACCCCGAGCCGGCGGCTCGCCGCTTTCTCCAGTCCCTCCTCGTCGGCGCGGCCGACGTTGGCACGGCCGCCCATGAAGGGATCGATCCCTTTCTGGTGCCAGTAGACGAACCCCACCCCCGCGCCCAGACCCAAAATCATGTCCTCGGTCACGGGACAGCCGTGGAAGTCATAGATGTGCAACATCGAACCGGTGACGCAATGATGGGTAACCAGCGATCTGAATCCGGGAAACGGTTCTATCTTCATCTGTATCTACTCCAGGACGACCAATTCATAGTCGCGTAGAACAGGCACGGTGAAGGCCGTGCGAGCGCCGGATTTGCGCAACGGTAGCGTGCCGGGCGCTCTCACGGTGTGCGCCTGCTGGTAGTTGCCGGCAACCCCTATATTAATGTTGTGCATCGGGACCGGTGGGAAATATCCCGTCTGCGAATGTCCCGTGAGGTTCACCAGGTGCACCAGCCTGCGCGGGCCCTGCTCCATGAACGTCACCTCGACTAGCGGATGCGCGTCTGTCTTCAATTGGGGTTCCGGCTGCAGCGCCGCGACCAGATCGCGAAACAGCCCTGCGTGAGCGGGCAGGCTGTGCCTGTAGTACAGGGCGCCAAGATTCCACGGCACCCAGGTGACGACGCCCTTCCCGATCTGTGCGGTGACCGCGCCCGGCGTCGTCGTGTCTTTCATGTCCACATGGATCTTCTCGGGCGGCCCGATCATCGACGGCGGGACGAGCGAGAGCGATCGGGTTCCGTCGCCCTGGAGTTCGGTGAAAGGGCCGTTGATCATGAGCAGGTCGGTGTCGCGCAGTGAAGGAAAGAGCGCGTGATCGCGCACGCGGACATAGGCTTTCAGGTCGGGCACGGTGCGGATCACGGGGACCACGGTGAACTCGGGTGGCCGCGCGCCCAGAAGGAGCACTCGGCCGCCCCCTTCGATGTATCGGCGCAATTCGGCGGGTGCGCCGTCCGTGGCCACGACGAGATCGAATTCACGCTCCCCCAACCAGCGCATGTTGTCGCACACGGCGAACGGCAGGTGCTCCTCGGTGAGCAGGCGGAAGACGCCGCGGTAGGAAGCCTCGTCGACCTCACGGCCTCCCGCGTCCCCGAGCAAAAGAACGCGGGCGGCGCTGCGCTGCCCCGCGTAGTACTGCTCGTTTGCGGCAGCCCAGCGGAAGATCGGTTTCGCCGTCTCGTAAGCCTGGCGATCCTGCAGCTCCAGCGTGCCATTCACTTCGAAGGTCAGGGCGCCCCCGTTCGCCAGCTGCTGCCACATGCGCGTCGCGATCTCCTCGCGCGGCACGGTGGCAAAGCGCCACCAGTAGTCGACGAACTGCATGTTGAGGTCGATCGCCATCTTCTCCGGCTCGCTGTTGCGGGCCCGGTTGACGTTATCGCTGGCACTGAGCGGCCACAGCGGCAGCGGACGGCTCACCGCCGTGTTCGATTCGGACATGATGCCGTCGGTCAGGTCCTGCATGTAGTTGAAGTAACCTGCCCGCGGGCGGATGCGCCGGATCAGGTCGCCGATCTCCTTCGATACCTCGCGCGCGCAGGCGTTCATGAAAGCGCGATACTCGTCGTCAGGTTTATCGGGGATGTCGCGACCGGAGACACGCCGGTACCCGCTGCGGCACGCCTCGCAGTGGCAGAGTCCGACCGGGTTGCCGTCATAGTCAGTGGACTGGTTGCCGAACATGTTGAAGAAGAGACCGTCCACATCGTAGCGTTCCAGGCCTTCGGCGAGGATCTTCATCGCCTGGCCGCGGTAGTAACCGCCGTTGATGCAGGTGGAGTAGAGCCCGTTGTAGATCACGGGCGAGCCGTCGGCCTTGCGGAAAAACCACTCGGGGTGTGCGTCGTAGACGGGCTTCGGAGTCTTGCTCAGGTCGTATCGGCCGACCACGCGGATGTGCCGGGCGTGGGCTTCCCGGAGGAAGTCGCCGAACATGTCGCGCCCGGGCGGCAGATACGGGCTCGGATAATGGAACTCCACCCGGGTCGGATAGTAGGCGCAGATGCCCCCCATCCCCATGAGCACGACATTGGCTCGCATGTCGGCAAGTTGCCCGGCGTGGCGGACCGGATCAAGAGCGGCGTCCGTCTCGCGCAGGTTTGTTTGCACCCAGCGGATCGGCTCCGTCATCCACCAGCCTTGCCCGGCGGCGGCCGCACGGACGAGAAATGACGTCAACAGCAGGCAGCTCGGTAGAAATCGCATCGCGACCTCGGTCGGATCCAAATGAAGGATCCGGAGCCAAGTGTCGCACACTTCCGCCTGGTTTTTCGCCGGCTCTTTGAGAACCGGCTCAGGACGTCCGGTCCGAATCGTGAGGGGCGGGCTGCAGGATGCCGAACAGGTTCCCTTCCGGGTCCGCGCAGTAAGCGTGCATCCCGACACCCGGAATCTGGTTCGGACCCATAACCTTCCTGCCGCCGGCCCGTTCGATCTTGCTCAGCGTCTCGTCGATCGAAGCGACATCGACGGTATTGATCACCGACTGCGGAAGGTGCTTGTGCATGATGCCGCCGTTGATGCCGGGCGTGCCCTCCGGTCCGGTGGTAGCGAGCCAGTAGGTTTGACCTTGCCAGTTTGCGATGTCCCACCCGAGCACGTCACGATAGAAGGCTGCCGCTTTCTCCGGGTTGTCACACAGGATCTCGAAATGGATTGGCCGATGCATGTCTCTCTCCCTCTTTTCGCGTTTGGTTGCCAGTCCGCCGCCTCTCAGGGCAAGGGCCGCGGCGAGACTCATTGCGGCACCAGGATCATCCAGCCGATGCCGAAGCGGTCGGTAACCATGCCGAAGCACGGCGAGTAGAACGTCTTGGAGAGCGGCATCAGGACCTGGCCGCCGTCGGCGAGCGCGGCGAACATGCGCTTGGCGTCGGCTTCTTTGGGGGCCGTGAGGCACAGGGAAAAGCCGCCGAAGTCGGACTTGCCCGAGCAGAGACCGTCGGAGGCCAGCACCCTGGCGTCCCCGATGCGGAGGACCGCATGCATCACCTTCTGTTCCGATCCGGGCGGCAGCTTCCCCGGTGGCGGCGGCTCGGGGCTTTCGGAATAACGCATCAGCATCTCCACCTTCGCACCCAGGGCCCTGGCGTAGAAATCAAGCGCTTCTTTGCAGCGTCCTTCGAAAAAAAGATAGGGTTCAATCGGCATGTTGCTGATCTCCTCTCCACTATTCTTTGCGCACCCGAGTAGCGCGCCTTCCAGACTGCGTAAACAAAGTGTAGCAGTGGAGGCCGGCAGCGTCCACCGCGTGCCGCTATGTAGATCCGGTCTGCTAGCCCGGGCCCCACCTCGATGAAGGGGTCAGGTCTAACAGACCTGACCGAGTTCGGACCTGACGAATCTTGTCGTAGCTGGCGACACAGAAGTATTGGGGCTGGGTCAGGGACTTAGAGCGCTGGAAGCGCGTTCTCATACCAGCCCGGGGCTTCGCCCCGGGATTTAGGAGGTAAGAGGAACCAAGGGCTGAAGGCCCGCTCCATAGCTTGTCGCGGCCAGAGCCACGGCGATCATCCCAAGCGGCCCGGTTCGCGGGAGTTGTGTTTCAACTCCCTGTCGAAGCGTTGGGCGGTCGTCTTCAATCGCGCCACAACATCGGCATGCCCGGCCGAGACGTCCTGCGTTTCCCCAGGGTCTTTGACAAGATCGAAAAGCGCCAGACTGGTGCTTGCATCCTCGTATTTGACCGGCTGTCCAGCTTTTCCTCCCTCCCTGCCGCCCAATGTCCGGTAGGAGTGGGGGAGATGCATCTTCCACCTGCCGCTCCGCACGGCTTCGAGGTTTTCGTCCCAATAGAAGTAGAGGGCATCGTGTGGTGACCGGGCTCCTTCCTTTCCGGTCATGAGTTGGCGGATGTCGAGCCCGTCGATCGGGTGGGCCGGCAGGCATGCGCCGGTCAGTTGAGCGATGGTGGGCAGGATGTCGATCGTCATTGCCGGCTCCGCACAGACCAATCCGCGAGGGATACGGCCGGGCCAGTGCATGACGCAGGGAACGCGGACGCCTCCCTCCCAGGTCGTGCCTTTGCCTTCGCGCAGTGGGCCGGAATGACCCGAGTGCTCGCCGTAACTGAGCCAGGGACCGTTGTCGGAGGCGAAAATCACGAGCGTGCTCTCATCGAGGCCCAGTCGGCGCAGCGCCTGCAGGATTTCGCCGACCGACCAGTCGATCTCCATGATGACGTCGCCGTACAGGCCGTGGCGTGATTTGCCCTTGAACCGGGGCGAAACGCCGAGCGGGACGTGAGGCATGCTGTGAGCGACGTAGAGGAAGAACGGCCGCTCCCGGTTCTTCTCGATGAAGGCCACAGCCCGCTCGGTGTAGCGGGTCGTCAGGCTGTCCATCGGAGGGTTGTATGCTACGACCTTGTCGCCCTCTATGAGCGGCAGATCCGGCCAATCTTTCGGCGTCTCCGGGTGGAAGGGCCACATGTCGTTTGAATAGGGAAGGCCGAAGTACTCGTCGAAACCATGGTGCAGGGGCAGGAACTGCGGTTGGCAACCCAGGTGCCACTTGCCGAAGATGGCTGTAGCGTAGTTCTTCTGCTTTACCAATTGCGCGATGGTGACCTCGCCGTCGCTAATGCCGATCCGGGATTTCGGGCCGAGTGCCCCCAGGATTCCGACGCGGTTCGAGTAGCATCCGGTCAGCAGAGCGGCGCGGGAGGCGCTGCAGACGGGTTGCGCGACGTAGAAATCGGTGAATCGGACGCCATCCGCTGCCATGCCGTCGAGATTGGGCGTGTCGAATTCGCGGCCTCCGAAGATGCCGACGTCTCCATATCCCATGTCATCTGCGTAGATCATCACGACGTTGGGAGGTCGCGTGTCGGGCAGGGAAGGACGACCGGCCGCCAGTACCTGCGCGGCAACCGCCGCTCTCTTCACAAAGGACCTTCTAGATATGGGGTCGGACCGAGATAAATTCTTTGCATTCATAGACATACCCGAATGTTGAAATCAAAAACAGGCCTTAAATCGCCTTTCCGGGGTGTGAATTCTCGATACAGCGTGGCATCTGACGCATTGAATTCGCTTCTCGAGCCACTCTCTTGGACTCCGGGTGTCCTCAAGCCGACTGGAGCGATCATTCTAAGCCAGGTCTGCGGCGAAACAGGTGACAATGCTCGGAAACAGGAGGCAGACCTTAAACTGAGAAAATGACATCAAAAGGTCGCTTTAAGGGTCGTTTTTTTAATGCTGGAGTGACGTAAGCCGCTGTCGAACAATCGTTTATCTCGGTCCGACCCCGTTTGGCCCGGAGCGGCACGCCCGCTTACTGGATCTTGATCAGCTCGATGTCGAAGACCAGCATGCCATACGGAGGTTGCTGCCCTTTGTACGCCATGTTCTCCGGGATCCAGAAACGCATCTTCTGCCCTTCCACCATCAACTGCAGCCCCTCGGTCCACCCTGCGATGACCTTGTCGAGAGAGAATGTGGAGGGCTGTCCGCGCGTGACCGAGCTGTCGAAAAGCTTCCCGTTCGTCGTCCAACCGGAATAATGAACGGTAACGGTGCTGGAACGCCCCGGGTGTTTCGTGCCCGTGCCCTCCTGCAGAGATTTGTACGCGAGGCCGCCTATCGTGCGCTTGGCGTCGTTCGGGGGAGCTTTCACGTCGGCCGGCGCCTTGGTGGGTGACGGCTGGATGGCGATCAACTCGATGTCGAAAACCAGCATTCCTTTGGGACGCCCTGCCTGGCCTTTGTATGCGAGAGCCTCGGGGATCCAGGCGCGGCGTTTTTCCCCGACGACCATCAATTGGACCGCCTCACCCCAACCTGCGATGACACGATTCAAGGGGAAGGTGGATGGCCTGCCGCGGGAAACCGAACTGTCGAACATCTTCCCGTCGGTTGTCCATCCGGTGTAATGGACTGTAACCATGTCGTCGGCCGCCGGGTGTTGCTCCCCGGTCCCCGGCGTGAGTACCTTGGAGGCGAGGCCGGAGGCCGTTTTCACCGCATCATCGGGCGGAGCAGCCACATCGGTCGGCGCCGGAATCAACTGCAGCGTTACAGTCCCGGATTGAGCGAAAGCGGCGGCGAACGTCGTTGCCAAGAACAGTATTCCTGTCAAGATTCTCATAAGACTCCTTGAATGAGGGACACGCGGAGGCGCCCCGTCCTGGCCAAACGCTACATCTTAAATCAAGTCTCTCTGAACCACGCCTTGTTTCTGCCTTGTTTCTCTTTTTGGCCATCAAAAAGAGGGATCAAGGCTCGGATTCTTGAGGCAAGAATACAGTAAGGCACTGTCATATCACGACTTGCCTCGGTCCGACCCCGCACTTCCCCGGGAGGATGCAAAATCCTCCTTTCGGGGGATACACTCGTGCCGTCCCGGCAGATATTCTTTAGTGCCATATAGATGTACTCGGAATCTGCACCAGTTGGTGCAGCGGGTGAAGGCAGGTTGACAGTCGAAGCAGGGATATGAAGACAAAATCGGTAATCACACTGCTGCCGCTGCTCTTGATGGCAGCGGTGGCCCGGGGCCCGGCCCAGTCTCCGGTCGGCTGGAGTCCGGATCGCTTTGGCGGCGGCCTTCAGGGAGCCCAGGTCAGGATCGATGTATTTTCCGACTACGAGTGTCCCGCGTGCAGGACGTTCTACCTGCAAACCGTGAGAAATGTCCTCGATACCTATGGACGAGACAACCGGGTGGACGTCGTCTATCACGAGTTCCCTCTCCAGATGCACCGGCATGCCCGGGAGGCGGCACGTTACGCGCTCGCTGGGAGAAGGTTGGGGACCGACCAATGGAAGGCGCTGACCGACGCCCTCTATTTCCGACAGGCGGAGTGGTCTTCCACCGGCAGGATCGATGCGGTCGCTTCCGAGGCCCTCTCGCCCCAGGATTACGCCAGACTGAGGGAATTCCTGAAAGATCCCTCCATCGACCAGGCTCTCGAAAAGGAATTGGTGCTGGGTCGGGCGCTCCAGGTCAACTCGACTCCGACGTTCTTCATTGTGGCGAACGGGCTGTCCCAGCGGATTGTGGGGGGCGTGCCTCTCACTGTGCTCGAAACCTATCTGGATCGACTTCTCAAATAGCCGCCGGACTGATGAATCAGAAGCCGTGCGATCAGGAGACTAGCCGCGTGCCCGCGCGTCCTTGCCGACCGCAAGAATCATCAGTGTGGGCGACTCAAAATCCTCCTTTAGGAGGATGCATCCGCGCCACCCAAACAGGTAGCATGTTGCTCGATGATCCGCAGTTGTGGAGTGAATGGTCATCAAAACGTCGCGTGCGACCGAACAGCCGATCCCCCTGGTCGCCTGCAAATCAGTGGTACCAACGAGGGAGGTAGTTAACACATGATTGAGCTAACTCACCAGGCTGACATCTTCAAGCAGCGCGTGCGCGACTCGTTCCGCAAGCAGTGCATGCAGTGCCTCGGTTGCCGGGCGGTCAGGATAGCCAAGCGCGATTTCGTCTACGCAAGCGGACAACGGGATGCAATGGTCTACCTGATAGAAAGCGGGCAGGTCAAGCTGGTGCTGCCCACGCCCGAGGGCAAGGAGTGCCTGCTCTCGATTCGCACCGAGGGAGACATTTTCGGCGAACTGTGCCTTACCGGGCAGAACGAGCGCCTCGAAACAGCAGTCGCGATGCAGGAAACAACGCTGCGCCAGATTCCAATCCGCAATTTCCTGACCTGCCTCAGGCAGGAGTCGCTCCTCGAGGGGCTGGTGCAGTATCTGGCGCTCCGCATTTCCGAACAGCAGGAGGTCATTGCCATGCTGGCAACGGATAACGGCGAGCATCGACTGGCCAAGACGCTCCTGCACCTCGGCGAACTGCTAGGCAGGAACGGTTCAGGGGGCACGCGCATCGAGCACAGGATCTCGCACGAAGAGTTGTCGAGAATGGTGGGCACGACCCGTCCCCGCGTCGGGATATTCCTGAAGAGATTCCGCGAGCTTGGGCTCATCAGGCTGACCTCCGAGCGCTTCCTTGTCATCGATGAGAACAGGCTCAGGCAGTACGCGATGAGTGAGGCCGGCGCCGAGCAGGAGTGGGCGCCGAAGCCCGGTCTCAAGCCGCTGCTGGCAGGGACCTCGCGGTCGACGACTGCACGTTCCAGGGAGCTGAACGGCACAATCCAAGCAGGCAGAAACGGCCGGCCCTCCGCCCCAGCGATGGGATATTAGCTTCAGCTGCGTCTTCGTTGTCGGAATCGGGATCGCAATCGGTATCGGAGCAACGGCGAAGATCCCTGTTCAATCCCTGCAGGGTTGATCCGTGCGACAGGGTGGTGCTCCCGGGGTTTGCACCCCGGGCTTTTCTATTCGATGCTTTCAGCATCGCCACACAAGACATCGCCGTCGGGATTGGAATCGCAGCCGGTATCGGCATTCGAAATCGACTCCGAAGCAGATGATGTCCTGCAACGCCGGGTCGAAGACCTCTGTTCAACCCTGGGGGAATCCAACATTGCCCTCACTCTCCTTGCTCAGGCACCCCGAAAGGGGTGCGACAGATCAGCCCGGGGTGCAAACCCCGGGGAAAAAGCCGGGGAGGAAGAAAAGAACCCTGAAAGGGTTCAATCCAGGCCGAAACATCGGGCTGTTCTATTCGATCCCTGCGGGGTCGTCGCTATTGAATCGGCTGGGTGGGGATTGCAGACAACGCAGACAGGGTGCTGGTCCCGAACAGGCCGAAGCAGGCAACACCCTGGTCGGCCGTCACCCTGATATACCCGGAACTCCGATCCTGTCCCACCAGGATCGGAAAGTACTCGGTAAGCAATCGCGACACCCGGTGCCCGGCCTTCACAATCCGGGTCAAGGTTTCATACTTCTGACCGGTATCGGTGTACACGGCGATCGTCACGTTTGCATCGCTGCCACCCGGGTTGAGGATTGCCAGGCCCGTGAAGAAGAGGCTGTTTGAGGCAACATGGCTGAGAACCTGCGACTTCTCCAGGGCGGCGACCAGAGGAAGCGCCGTGGTGAATGTACCGCTGCTCGCATCGGAAAACGTTACACTTCCCAGAAGACGGACACCATCCGAGGTCACGCGAACATATCCCTGCGTGAGCACTGTCGGGGCGGACCCCAGGAAGAACTCGGCAGCCGACACATATATCTTTCCTTTGGCCGCAACCGGGACGGTCTTCGTTGAACCTATCCGTGAACCATCATCTCCGATCAGCTCCAGTGTCACCGTTCCCGGGGTGGGGTCCACGTTTACTATCGACAGCGTGGATGCATATCCCCCTCCCACGGCGTATTGCGGCGAATAAAGAATCCTGCTGCCGACGCTGAGATCCTGGCCCTCAAGAACGGCGACGTCACCGGAGACGTTGCCGAAGAACTCGTACGGGAGCAGTCCCTGCGGCGACTACTACCCGAACATAGTCCGAGGGATCGGTGTCCAGCCCTGCGAACGTCGCGGTCGCAGCGTCCGCGGAGTACACCCCCCAGCCGGCTATAGTCGTCTGGACGCTGCTCCGGACAGTCCCGTCGGTCTTCACGAGATCGATGGTGATCGCCGCTTCTGATGGGTGGGGGTTCGAAAGCAGAAGCGTCGTATAGTCGTGGTCGCCGGTCTCCGGCAGAATGAACGAGCTGGGCAGGTTCGGAGAGGATACCGGCACCGTCCAGGACAGAGAGCGAGCCGTTAAATGTCATGAAAAAACCTGCCAGCCGTGGCGTGGAGCTGTCGACCATGGTCCAGCCCAGTGGCCATATTCTGGAGACTCCCGGACCGAACAGCTGATCCTGGATCAATGCCAGTTGAGAGCCTGCCGCCAGACTTCGGTCTACGGGATCTGCGAGATCGTCGGCGGGCATCTCCTTCCCCGGTGCGCCGAATGCCGCAAACTTGAGCTGCGCCGTGCCCGAACCGGGGTTGGAATAGGACTGATTAGTGTAGGTATCCGCCGTTCGGTAGACCTGCGGGTAGAAGAAAGGACGGGAGTGTTGCGAAGGTGCGATCCGGCGAGATCAGGTATTACCGGCGCCGTCTGTGGACCTCACGCGGTAGTGATACTGCGTGTCGGCGCAAGCCCTGCCAGCGTCTGACTGTGAGACGTCTGAGGGCGGTTCCGGCGGGGTCGATTGTCCGTACCTGGAGTCCGTCCCATAGTCGACCTGAGAACTGGAGGAGGGAGGTCGCCCACGAAACCGTTGCCGCACTAGTGCGACCCCGGATACGGATCCCGCCAAACGAGGCGGGATTGTCAGGCTCGCCCGTGACAAACGTGGTGTCCGACGAAATGCCGAGGTTCCCGCTGCCGTCGGCCGATTCTGCGCGGAAGTGATAGAGCGTCTGGGGCCTAGGCCGGACAGGACCACCGAATGTGATGTCACGAATTCAGTTCCGAGCTGCGAAAACTGCCCGTAATTCACCGAGTTGCCGAATTTCACGATCGAGTTTGCAGGTGCGGTGGTGGTCCATGAAATCACCGCAGAGTGGCTGCGATCGCCGAGACTGTAAGACCGCCGATCATCCCTCGATGACTATGGGAGGTGTAGAGAAGGTAAAATCGCCGGCCGAGTAAAGGCTTCCAGCCGTCGTGCGGGAGAGTACCTCAAAATGATACAGCGTGTTGGGGGCGAGCGCGCTCAATTGCTGTGTGTGTGACCGCGTCAAGCCCGAATCCAGAGTCGTGAGGCTGCCGTAGGCAGTGGTGGTGCCGTAACCGACCTGCGAGTCCGACGAAACCGCCGAGAACCAGGAGATGACCGCCGAGTCGCTCGTGACATCCGCCACACGTACGCTGCCGATGAGCGGCTGCGGCACATGCACAAAAGAGGCCGGTACCGTGGCGGTGAAGAAACTGAGATATGTCAAGAGGGGTACAAGTGTCAGCGACGCTCTTTTCATGGATTGCCTCCCGTGCCCCCTTGCACTACCGTTTCGCATGTTGAGTGTCCCCCGATCCGGTCACTCTGCAGAGGAACACTCCTCCAGCTGTGGTCCTAGGGTGCCTTTGCAGCCAGGACAGCGTGAACAGTGCTGGACGCCCCTGCCGCAGCAGACGCACGGGTGGAGCTCAGCGCAATCTCCTCGTCGATCGCCTTCGAGAGATCCGCCAAGGGCAATGCCCCGGAAAAGTACCGCCCGTTGATGAAGAAGCTCGGCGTGGTTGAGATCCCGAGCGAGAAGCCTTCCCGCTGATCCTGCTTCACCCTGTTGGCGTACTTCCCGGATGCCAGGCAGTCGTTGAATGACGCGCTGTTGAGTTTGAGCTGCGCCCCCTTGGCTTTCAGGTCTTCTTCTTTCAGTTCATTTTGCGTGTCGAACATCAAATCGTGCAGATCCCAGAAGTGGTCCTGATCGGCCGCGCATAGCGCAGCCTCTGCGGCCTTTTCCGCAAAGGGATGGATCTGGCTGAGCGGAAACTGCTTGTAGACCAGGCGCACGCGGCCGCCGTATTTTGCCATGGCCTCATGAAGGGTCTTGCTGAGTTGGGAGCAATAGGGGCACTGAAAATCAGAAAACTCCACTATTGTCACTGGAGCCTCTTTGGGCCCTCGGGATGGACTCCCCTCCGTACCAACCTTGACTCTCAGCGGCGGCAAAAGCATCTTCACGCCGTAGCTGGCTTTTAAAGTGTCCGCGAGATCTCCCATTGCCTTGATACGGTTCTGGGCCTTGAGATACTGCTGGATCTGATCCGCAACCTTGTCCAGGGGCTGGTCGAAGCGCTGTTTGTTCGCTTCATAGAAAGCGGCGATGTCCTGAATGGAAGGCGCCTTGATTTTTCCCTGCAGTTCTCTGTCAAGAAAAGCATCCTTGCTCATCCCCTGCTTCGCAGCCTCCGCCTCAAAGATCTTGTCCGCCAGGAGACGCAGCAGGTTTGTTTCGAGAATCTGATGCTCGAGCCTCGCTACATTGGCGTTCATTTCATCAACCTGAATGCTCAGATTATCGAGATCGGACGCTGCCGCCTTGCGGAGGTCTTCCTCCGTGATGGTTTTGCCCTCGAAAGTAGCCACCTGGCGGGGCGCTGACACAACAACCGTGCGGGCCCTGGCGTTGTCCGGCCCGGCGGCCAGAAGCACGGGAATACTCCAAAGGAACAGACACAACACCAAGACAGGCTTGGCGTTTGGGTGATGAAGAAGCGACATGGGACAACTCCTCGATGTAATCTATCGTTTGTTTTCGTCTCGACAACCTGCCAATCCGCACGTTCCGTTGCATGATAGCGGCGGGCCCGGTCCGATTCTGTTCAATACCGAACAATCAGCGCCCGGACCGATCGCAGACTCAATTTGTCCGCAGGGGATGGATCGGGCCTTCGGCCCTGTGGAAATGGCACAAATCATCGACCCGGCATCTGAGGTGAGAAATGAGAGCGCCAAAGACGCCGCATATCAGCGTGGAGCGATCCCTCAGGTCGGCACCTCGCAGAGGCACCGACTGGGGGTTGGCAATTTCGGCTCGGCCGACTTGCGCCCGTCTGGGACCGAGCCGGTGGTAGTCCAGGGCAATCTGGTGACGCGGCCGGTGAAGGAGGGGGCATTGCCGCTTCAGATCCGGGCCTTGATCGTCCGTGGAGTGGCAGAAAGTCATCAGCTGGGCGGCTGTGTGTCCCGCAGGGACACGGGGATGTTAGACCGGCACTTCAGTGCCGGGGTCAGGCAGGAATAGAAGGACAAGTCCCGTAGGGACGGTTGACTGAGGGAGAGAAGAAGTGCGTTGCACGCCGGCTGAGCCGTCCCTACGGGACGCGTTCGGCCCCATTCGATTAGGGTTGATTCAGCTCGGTGACAATGGCCGAACCCCTGCCTCGGGCAACGCCCCAGGAGAGCACCCAAATCCAAAGCCAGCAAGGGAAGGCCCGCTCGAGAAACTTGAACGTGTCCGGGTGCGGCACAGCCTTCATGCGGACCGACTCGTGCTTGTCTTCACCTGCACTTACTGCAGGGCGATAAGCTCGACATCGAATATGAGAGTGGAATTCGGCGGCACCAGCGGCGGCAACGCGGCTTCGCCGTATGCCAGGCCGGGGGGAATTCGCAGCTGTCGCTTGCCTCCGACTTTCATCCCCCTGACTCCCTCCTCCACCCCGGGATCACCTGACCCACCCCCAATGTAAAGACAGGGGCTCGTCCGTCGGAAATCGAACTGGCGAACTCCTTCCCGTTCTCGACCCAGGCAGTGTAGCGGACCTGGACAGCGTGGCCGTTCGTTGCAGGCTCCCCCTGGCCCGTCTGAATGTCCCAGTACTCCACGCCGCCCGGAGTCAACCGGCCCTCGCCAGTCACCCTCGTCGGATGGCTCGTCTTATCGAACGTGCCGGGCTTCACGTTCGTCATTCGCTTTTCTTTCCACTTCCCGGCCTGTGCAAATAGAGCAGGGGAAACAAGCACCGCCATAATGATCGTGATCAGAGTCCCGCGCATTCACTTTCCTCCCCAAGCCACAGTGTTGTGCTTGATCTCATGGGACAATCCAATCCCCATCGGGGATCAGCTTCTTCCCGTCGGCCGCGGCGAAGCGGACTATGTATCCACCCTTCGAAGCGAATCTCTGGCCCGGAGCGAGTCCCAGTTTCGTGTAGTAACCATTGATAATCCTGGTGCTCAGCATGACCTCGATGTTTTCGACGAGGTAATCGCGCACGAAGTTATCCAGCATGTCACTGAAGCTCTCGGACACGATGTTGCACGCCACGAAGGTGTCAATCTGAGTCTGTTCGGCGACGACCGGGATGCGCTGTATTCTGAACCAGCCAAGTGGGTAGTTCAGGAGCACAGAGCGCCGCGCCGGCAGCTCGAACGGGTAGGATATGTGCACGGTGCCGCGCCAACTCGCCGGAATCGGTGAATCCTCCAGTCCTCCCATGAGCCCTGACACGAACACCGCGGGGCTTGCAGGCGGCCGGTCCGGGAGATCCCGGAGGTCGTCGGGTCGTAACCACAGAATCAGCGCGTCCTTCGCTCCAACTTTCTCGAGGGCAGTATTGAGTTCTTCACCTCCAGGGTGTTGCGCGAGCGGGCGTTCCAGGACGGCGAGCCCGGGAGAGGCGATTGCGTCGTGCATTGCGTTGGCCGCTGCCGCACCGATATCATCCTCCCGGTAGACCTGGACAACGCGCCGCAACCCTGCAGTTCCGGCTGTCTCCTGAATCTGGTGTGCAATCAGCTGTGCCTCGAGCAGAACTCCTCTTGAGAAATACACATTGTAGAAATCCCCTTCGGCTACGATCGGCAGATCCACGTTGGGGAAGAGGCACGGGATGGATTCCTGCTGGCAGAATTGGTGAACGGGCTCCCAGTTCTTACCGCCCAGCCCCGAGATCAAGGCAAAGACGGGCTCGGCTTTGAGCCGGTTGCGCAGCTGAATTCCCCAGGTATCCGGCGATCCGGCAAGTTCCCAGATATGCAGCTGCCATTTGAGCGGCACCCGATACTCCATCCTGGTGGCCCGCACCGGAGGTGGGATCGGGCGATAGAACACATTCTTGGCCGCGACAAAATGTTCGAGGACGTCGAGCATTCCCTTCCGCTTGACCGGGTCTGCATCGGGCGTAATGATGGTAGCGAAATGCAGCGTGTCGGCCGTCAATCCGGGTACCGGCCCGCTTGAGAGGTGCTTGAGATATGCAATCAGGGAATTCATGGTTGCATCATCAAGCTTGTAGCGCGGCATCAGGTAGTCCAGAGTGTGCCCGTCAGGATCGATACCCTCGCGGATAGCCCGCGCAAGGGTCGCATCCGTATACGGACTGCGACCGGCCGTATTGCGCTCGACGTGATGTGCCTCGGGCACGTGTGCGATGAGAACTCCCTGGCTGAAGAGATACTTGGCAGTGATGGGCGGAATAACCGTTCTCCCTTCCACAGTGCCCAATCCACTCGGCCGATGGCAATTGACGCAGGCAGCGCTCTCACCGGAGGTCGCCCCGCCCGATTCACGATCTCCCTGCAGAGCGGATCCGGACGGCAGAATCCCCTTTTGATAGAGCAGCTCTCCCGTTGTCGGTGCCATGGGTTGCGCGAATCTCCAGAAGACGAGCAGCATCAATCCTGCCAGGAATATAGAAATACGCAGGGAATTCCGATGCAGCAGCGGCATTTCTCTGGAATTCTTCGGGACCTTTGAGCCTTTGAAGTTATCCACGCCGCCCTCTCCAATCCGGACTGCACTTCCCGCTCGATTCGCCGTGCGGCGGGTCTCCGGACCTGTGAATCAATCATTCAATTCCGATGTACCGGCCCTTTGGGCCTCGGTTTCTGCCATAATCCGTAACCACGCGCTTACGCGCGTGGCTACGCACTTCCGGCGCTTCGCGCCTGGTTTGCGTGCTCAGCCGATCCAGGCACAAGGCACACAATCATTTCCAGTCCAGCCTCGAAGAGGCGGCAGTGAGTAGGCCCGACCGTAAGGTCGGGAGCAAGAATGGCCAAACCCTCCGAGCGCCGAAGGTGCGGCAATAAATCATTCGGTTTGTGTTTTTCCACCGCTCAAGCTAACAGCAATGCCGAAGCGAGCCCGCGTGTCCACCTAATGGGTTCCATTGCGTTTTACGCGAAGCTTCCTCCAACAGTTGGTCGGGGGTTGCGAACCCATAGAAGCGGATCCACGGTTTCCCGGGTGCCAGGCGCAACAACGTCAGCGGTGTGTGACTCATCTTGTCGCCACGGTAGGCATTAAACGCCTTCGCAGTCGCAATGATTGCCTGCTCCGTGCCGGTGTAGTGTCGCCACTCCGGGCCGGCCTTGTATCTCTTTGCATACTCTGTCAATCGTGCCGGCGTGTCCTCCTCCGGGTCGATCGATATCGAAACGATATGCACCCGGTCCCTCTGTGCTCCCAATTCATCCTGCAGGCGCGCAAGGGTCTGGCTGAGCAATGGGCAAATCGTGGTGCACGATGTAAAGAAGAAATCCACGACAACCGGTCGCCCATCGTTGAGTTCGTCGGGCGGCGATATGCCACCTTGCATCGTCCCGCACAAGCGTGACCTGAGGGACGGTGTAGTCGGCAACCCAGCGAACCGCTCTGGTCGTGGCGCCCGTCGTCGCCAGGCCTATGGTCATGGCAGCGGCAAGTACCAGTGCGGCAGAAACATGCCTTAGCGGAGTTTTTCACCTGAGGCCTCCTTGGCAGTGGCATTCTTTGACGGAGCCTGTACGGCGCTTTGCTGCACAGGAGCTATGAGATTCATGCCGGGGCAGAGTCGGCTTGGCAAATGCGTTATCCTCCAGTTTCGGATTCAGGAACACCGTCTCGATGGTTATCTTGCGGGTGGGTTGAACCTTTTCCACGACGGTTTTCTAGAGGACGAAGGGGATCATCAACCCGCTGATCGAACCGTAGTTTGGGTCGTCGGTCTCGACGTTGTGCATCGTGCCGTCGAGCCTGCGGGGCGTACCCTTTCCACCTTGACCTCCAGGAAGGACTTTGCATCCACCCACAGATGCCGGACCTGGCCATCTTTCATGGTGAGCTGTAATTTGTAGGCGTCGTGTCCCTCGACCGGATCTTTGCCCATCACCTCCACCTTGATGCCCTTGGCCTCGTGGTCGATCAGGTAGCCGTCGAGTTCGCCCTGATCGGCAGCGATGCGCATCTCGGCGGTGGTGAACGGTTCGACCTCGTTTCGCCCAAGGAAAGGCCGCACTTTCCACCCGTTCTTCCCGTCATAGATCTGCAGTGCCTTTTTCCCGCCGAACTCGATTTCGAGCCTGGACATTTGCGGTCGCTTCAGCTTCAGGACGAAGGGCAGCTGGACGTTCTTGTTGCTTCCGGCATCCATCTTGCCGTTCAGGGTAATGGTCTGGATCTCCACCGCCAGGCCTTCGACCCCCCGCGGGCGGCGATGTCTTCTTCGACGATCTGATCCGCCGTCAGGGCCTGGGGGAGCGCGGCCGGGACCATCGGTCCCATGAGCGCACTCGACAAAGCACCGCGACGAGCGGCAAACGGCTGAGCTTGGTTCTTCTCGACATGCTTGAATCCCCTTCCAGTGCTTGATTTGTGCGCGCTCATTGGACCACCAGCCCGATGGCGCGAAAATTGCCGATGACGACGTCAACTCGACTTCCCGGCTTTACGGTGCCCTTGCTCGAAAAGACCATCCAGTATTCCCGGCCGTTCTCGGGCTGGGCAGTTTGAGGCGCAGCATGCCTACCTTCGGCATGCTGGGAACCTGGAGCACGGCGCCGGTCTTCTCGTCGATCAGATACGGCGTGGTCTTTTGGTCTCGTTGAGTACCTTTGCTTTGCTGGCGTCCACGATCGTGTAACTGAAGCGAAGAAATCAGCCGATGCCGCTTCCCGGAACATCCAACTTCTCGATGCCCCAGACAGTCTTGTGAGAAGCTATCCGCGCGTTTGCTCTTTTGGGATGTGAGAAAAGGCGAGCGGGACCTGGTGGGTGAGGAGGGCCCTGAAGACGGGACGGCCGAGGAGAGTTACGGTGGTTCCGTCAGTTCTGGTGGTCGCCTGCTGCTGATTCGGCTGACCGAACGCTGCCAGGACTGAAAAGACGCCGGCAAACGCCCCGGCCAACCATAAAGTACTGATCATCTTTTCGTTGAACATGGTTTCCCTGTGTTTCTCGAAGATATCTGACGAAACCAGTTTAAGGAGGCTCCTGCGGGCTTTCTGTTCTGTATTGAACGCACCGGAATCGGCAGGGACGGAATTTCACGTGCGGCACAGGAAAGAGGTCGTCGTGCAGCGGGGGGAGCAACCGTTTCAGGTCGAGCGGCGAAGCGAGGGGACGCCGAAAAAAAAGCTGCCCGCCCGCGGGCGGCTTTGTGCTTGGCTTGACCTGGGCAGACCTTCTGTTACTGTGCCATGCCGGCCAAGGTTGAACTTTGTGAACCTCCCGTGTAGCCGACCGTGAGAGTCGCGTTCTTGACCCCGGCGGCTTCGCTGGTCAGAGGTTTGAACTGCAGTGTGACTGTGCAGGTCGCGTTTGGAGCCAGGGTCGTGAAGCCCGCAGTACCGCACGTCGACGAGGCCGCCACGATTGCGTAGTCAGCAGTGTTGGCACCAGCGAGCGACCCTTGCGTGACGCCCGTCAGGTTCACGTTGCCGGCGTTGGTCAGCGTGAAGACCTGGGTCGGATCAGCCGCGCAGGCAGCCCGTCCAGCCGCACCCGTGCCCGGGCGATTCCGCGTCTGCTGAGGACTCCAGATCGTCGGAGCCAGGTTGGCAGCGACCACCGGCGTGACCGCGGTGCCGGTCAGTTGCACCGGCGAATTGGCGACCGTGAAGCCACCGTTGGTCGTGATGGCCACAGTCCCGGTGAGCGAAGTACCCGCCGCCGCAGTCCCGTTGTAGGCTACGTTGATCGTACAGGAAGCGTTGTTGTTTAGCGATGTACCGCAGGTTCCACCCGCCGCGGCCGCAAACGGACCGCTAAAGGTCACGCTCAGGGACCGCGCAGCTTTCCAGTGGAATTCTGGACCGTCAAGGTGAGCGGTGAGCTGGCCGTGCCGGCCGCTACGCTCCCGAACGCGAGCGACGCCGGCGTGACCGCCATGCTCACGCCCGTCCCGCTCAGGGCCACCGGTGAACCAGTGACCGTGGCGCCTGTGTAGGAAACCGCAAGCGTCCCGGTGAAGTTTGTAGTCGAATTCGGGTTGAACGCCACGTTGATGTTGCACGAAGCGCCTTCTGCCAGAGTGGCAGCGCACGTTCCGCCCGCCGCTCCGCCAGGCCGTGAGAAGCGAGAGCCGCTCACAGTGAAGGCGCCACCAGCCAGAGCAGTATTGCCGGTATTGCTCACCGTGGCGGTCAGCGTGGTTGTGGTACCGGTCGCCTGATTGCCGAAGGCTAGCGTAGCCGGCGATACGCTGGCCGCGCGTGGCCGTGGCTGCCGCGCCAGGCTGTACCGCACCGATGGAATACCGGCCTGTCCTCACGTTACCGAAGAAGTCGGTGGAGAGGGCGGTTGCACACCGGCCTGGGCAGCAGAGGTCCCGGCAGTGGCTGCAGGCCAGCTGGACGTTATTGCGTCGTTGCCTAGCCTCGCGCCGGTGGCGGGATTCGTCGACGACAGCGGACCCCACCGATGTTGATCCAGTTGTTGCCCTCGTCCACCGTCGCCCCGCCTCAGGCTGAACACCGGGTAGGGCACCTGGTCCGTTGGTGCCCGGAGGCACCTGGCAGACGCATGCCACCGTGTTCCCGTTCGTCCTGGCACCTGCTTCAGGCGGTACCCGCGAGCCGTTGCAGTACTGGGCGACCAAGACGGATTGGATCCCAGTTGTTGCGACCGGAACCCCCGGCATCCGTCCGGACGTGTATCTCAGAGCGAGTTTTGGATTATTAGAGACGCCACCAACGACGCCCGAGCTCCGGCGGGGTTCGGTTCCGTGTCGCCACGCACACCGATGTCCCAGTAGCTGGATCCGGCGGGGCACGCACCGGTCGGTACTTGGGTTCCCGCCTGGCTGGTGGTGAGACCGTTATACAGGGCACCACGTGTTGCTGGTTCGCGTCCCCGTACCGAAGCGACCGACGCCGATGTAGAACGCGCGGTTCTGCCAGAAGATGTCGTTGTACAGGAACGGGTACGAGTATCTCCTGCAGGTCCCGTTGACGGCAGACGCTCCGGTGCAATGCCCCGAGGACAAGCGACGGTCAGGGACCCAGGATTCGCCTTCAGGATCGCGCTGTTCTGGTTGCTCATGAGACCGGCGGCCTGCGCCGTCGAGGTCGGTAAGCCCGGGGAAGTAGTTAGCACTCCTGGCTACGCGGGCATGGTCCTTGCGCTGGCCGGGGGCAAACAGGGCGTTGAACAGCACGCCCGACGACGCCGTGGTGTCGTTGGAGACGATCGTGTTGTTGATGATGTTCACCGCCAGCGCATCCTGCAGCGAAATCCCGCCGCCGTCCCAGCCGGCCACGTTGTTGGTGATGATGTTGTTGGTGACCAGAGGTCCGCGTACCACTGGCTCGGACCGGTCATGCGTTGGAAGTTGATCGACACTTCGTTCCCGTTGACGTTGCTGCAGGCGCAGGCCGCCGCCGCTGCCGCTTTCGGCAGCGTTGCCCATGATCAGGTTGGCGTTGATTATCAGACCGGACCGGTTCCGTCGCTCGGTAGACCGAGCCGGCCGGAGCCAGGCAATCCGCTCGGTCGTGGCGCCGCACGGCGGATCCACATCGGGAGCGCCATAGACCAGCAGGCCTCCGCCGTTGGTTGGTATGGTCGGGTTGGTGGTCTGGTTGAACAGGATCGAGTTGTGCTCGATGTCGCCGTTCTAGACGAACCCGAGATGGGAAACCCCGCCGCCGTCGCCGGTGCTCAGGTTGCCGCACACCCAGTTGTTCTGGAGTTTGTAGTTGTCGGAGCCGGTGGCGAAGCTGACGCCGCCTGCACCTGACGGCGTGGCCGAGAACAATTCGTCGCCGTGCGAGGAGTTCAGCGTGACCGCGTTGTTGTGCACGTTCACGTTCAGGTTGTGGCAGTACGGGAGCTGCAGGTTCGTCACCAGACCGCGGTTGACCTAGGTGATGCCGGGACCGTTGCTTGAGGCCATGCAGGAGCCCGGAGCGGCGTTGGTGGTCCGAACCCTCGAGGTATCCGGGAGGATATTCTCCCTGACCGACGATGATGCCGCCCGCGAGCGTACCGTGAGTTGTTGTGGACCCGATTGTTGGCGATCTCCAGGTTGTGCCCCCAGCCGTGCACGAAGATGCCGCCGCCGCCCTGGGAGCTGTTGGTGATGGCCAAGCCGTCGATGCGCGACGGGTTGCATTGGAAGTTGCTAGGGAAAGGATTCGCGTTGTTTCCGCTGCCAGTGCCGCTGCCCGCAATCCGCGACTGTTCGTCAGCAGCGTGGTGCCCGTCCGGGAAGCCCGCACTCAACGCCGGATCGCACGGATTCGACGTGGAACTCCACCCCCTTCGCCAGGACGGTAATCCCTGCGCCTTCATAGGCGCCCATCAGGCTCGGCTCCTGCAGCTGCTCGGCCAGGTTGCCGTTGAGCGTGGCATCCCAGCCCACAGTCGCCTCGAGCGGTATCCGGTCCACCTGCGGTTGATCCCGTCGAACGCATGGAAGTACTTCCAGCCCCCTTTGTGCTCCGCAGTAAACGAACCGTCGGGTCAAAAGGATTCCCGCTGGCGATTGGGGAACCATTGAGCGCCAGGCCCATCAGGCAGTCCGACCTGCCGCCGCCAGACGTCCAGTTTGCCGGCGGGGTGAGTATTCGCGTCGATGATACTGGAGGCAGCACCGACGCCCTGCAGCCGGACCGGCTTCCACATAAGCAGCTGCTCGTTGTGGGCTACGGCTGTATATGTCACACCAGAGGCGCCGCCAGTCGTGCATGCAACCGGCGCCCCGGCCGCATTGGAACAGGCGGGGTCTACAATGATCAGGTCACCCGGCGAGGCCGCGTCGATCGCACTCTGAATAGACCCCGAGGCGGGGACGTGAGTTGGAGCCTTGCCGCCGATTGTGACGGTCACCGTGTCGATCGATTTCAAGCCGTTGGCGGTGGTAATGACCAGTTCACCGCAAAGAGCGACGTTATTACCATTGCCCGTCGGCCCGCCGTACTGCTGTTGCTGCTGTATGGTGCATGGTGGCACGTTGGTGACGTTGCCGTTCCCGCCGGGGACAACAACAACGATCTGTGAGTCGGTCCAGGTTTGATTGTCGCGGGCACGCCGCCGATGGTTACGGTGCCGCGCGTACCGCCAAACCCATAGTGGCGGGTAACCGTCTTCTGGTCCCAGGGCTGTGCTGTGCCCGAGGGCCCGACGTACCCGTAGTTGTTCACGTTCTGGTCACCCAGAGCTGTGATGGTGAGGGTTTTGCCGGGTGCACTCACCCAGGGTCCGAGGCCGTCACCATCCACCTCTTTGATCGCCGGAATGCCCGGAGCGGCAGTTGTGCCACCCGGATACGCGCAGTCGACATTGTCGTACCCTGCACCCGCGAAAGCCTCAGTGGGTGTGACCGGCGTATCCATGTACGCGGTCTGCCCCGGCATGAACGGGCCATCTCGTAGCAGAACTGGCTGTAGCCCGGCTGGTACAGCGGATCCGGGATCATCTGTCCGGGGTGCGCCGGATCAGGAATCGGCCCCGCGTCGTTCATGCACGTGATCATCATCTGTCGGCGCATATCCGGTCGGGTTTGGCGGATTGACTTCCCAGGTCGAGTAAGTCAAGCCATTGTAGATCCCCACTGGTCGGAATAGACGCGGGAGATTTCGTTCCCGGTCCAGTCCCTGATGGAGACGGGCAGATTGGCGCGGCGAGAACTTCTCACCGAACTGCGGCGAGAAGGGATCGAACTCCGACGCGAAATCGTCCGTGATAATGCCGGTGAAGTGGGCGGCGACGTGAGTCGAGGTGAAGACGTAGAACTTCGCCAGCACCGACGCCTGATCCTCGCAGCGTCACTTCCTTGCGGTCGCACAGATGGCGGGTCGCGCCGGCGAACGGCGCACCTCCTGCGACGCGGGAAGAGGCTGATGTAATCGGGCACGATACGCGCCTGGCGCCACGCACGGCCAGAACGTCTCGACGCTGCCGGTGTCGCCCTCGTGGCGCGGCACCGCGCCCAGGTCCGTGGTCGGGTTCTGAGCTTATCGGGTTGTATGGCCGGGTTGTAGGAGGCGTTGACCGCGGCCTGGTCGGGCATGATGAAGATGTTGCCGAGTCCGGCGAACTGCTGCGTCACCGGCGCGATGTAGTTGTCGCCGAGCAGGATGTTCTTGTCTTCTTCCTTCACGAGTTCGTAGCCCGGCGGCACGACGACTTCGACCACGTACTTGCCGGCGGGCAGCATGGGCGTGCCGGACCGGTCAGGATCCGTTGTGTCCGGATTTGCGTACGCAGGCCGTGCAGTTTGTTCCGGTCGGTTTTCCGGTTGCCGGATCGATGCCGTGACGCTCGGGAACTGGTACATGCCGTCGTACGGCGCCGGCTGGACCTGGTTCCAGTTGTGCATGCCGTCGTAGCACTTGAACTGGGAGTTGTTCGGCAGGGATGCAGGTCCGCCGTGCTGGATTGTAGCAGTCGAGCCACTTCGGCTGGTCATTCAGCGTGAAGAAGAACGGACGCGTCGGTTGTGCCCTGGCCCGGGCAGTTCATGTTGGGAATGCCATCGGACCGGAAGCCCTGCGCCCAGTCGTCCCAACTGCTGGTCTTGGTGGTGTCGACCAGCGTGAGGGTCGGGCTGCCATCGGCGCGCGGTCCTTCCTTGTACAGGTTGACCGTTACATGCGGAACCAGCGGCTCCCAGCTGAGCTGCAGGAGCAGCGCCGGATCGTCGAACGGACGGGTGGAGGCATACACCACATGACCCGTGGATGCCGCCGTTTTCGCCGGGCACGAAGGGCTTCATGCCGAATTCGATGAAACTGTTCTGGCCGAGAAGCCCTGCCAACCCTGGGTGCTGACCCAGGGCGGATCGATGCGCCCAGTGGAAGGCCGGCCGCTCGACCCTTTGGGCGAGTCGCGATCGGTCCGCCGTGCAATCCGCGTCGGCGCAATAGACCGCGCCCGGCACGCGCAGATCCGCAGGCAAGGGATCCGTTCATCGGTGTTCGCCATGTTCGCGCCGATAGTCGGAGTTCCGCACGGCGCGGTTGTCGACGCCGCAGGTCCCGTCGGCCGGTCCACCGGCATCGTAGACGACGTGCGTCCCGGTGCTCTTGTAGCGCGTCGAGTCCGTTTCAACCACCTACCAGTTGAACAGCGGGAATACCTCGTTGAAGCCCGCGTAGCCGTTCAGATCGGTATTGTTGAAGTTGGAGTAGCTGCCGTCGCGGAACCGAATGTTCGTCGGCACCAGCGGCAGACCAGTCTCATTGCTGTCCCGAACACCATTGCCGTTCTGGTCAAGGAAGGTGCGGGTGTAGGATATTTGCCTGCCACTGGTTGACGGCAACCTGCCCATGTTCCGCGTGTCGGCGTCCGCGTGACCAGCCTGACGGGCGTGGACAGACCGTCGACGAGCATGTCGTTCCACTGGTCGAAGACCGTGACTCTCCAATCGCCATCCGGCATGCCTGAAAGGCTGAAGTTTCCGTCGGCCTTGCACTTCGTGAACGCGAAGTCTACGCCGTCCGGATCTCCAAAGCTCACATAGCACTGGGTGAACGCAAAGTGTCGTTGGTACCGCTGCCGTAAAGCCGCTGATCCGGCGTCCGGCTCATGCGCTCCGTCGTGACCATGCCTGTGAGGGTGTTGGTGCAGTTGTGCCCGTGATGTTCGGGTTGCTGCCGTTGCAGACGCTCGCCTTGCGGGCGTTGATGATCGCCGGGTTGGCGAATCCGATGGAGACGTGGTATCCGGCCGGTCCGTATTCCTGGAAATAGCTCGGCTCACCGAGCCGAGGAAGGCGTCGTGGGCTTTCTGCCGTCCAGAGTATTGGTCTGCAGCCATTCCTCCCCTCTGCGCAATCCGGTCAGCCCCAGGCGTGGCCACCACGCCATACCTTCCGGGGTAGAGGTTGGCGATGACCGCCTGCCCCGCCAGCGGCGACAGCGTCTTGCCGTCCGACTCATATTTCGGGCAGGTCGGCGATCATGCCTGTGATGCCCGTCGAGGTCGTCCTCGGGTTGCGTGAGTTCTTCGAGATCGGGCAGGCATCCTGCCCTGTAGCAGGGTCTATCTTTCCCGCCAGGCTGTTGACCAGCGGCTGGTTGAACATGTCATAGGTCGTCTGTCCGGTTGCGTCACCGGTGCCGCCGGCATCGTCGAAGAGGTCGATGTTGAAGCCCCCCAGACCCCGGCTCGTTTGGCGACAGCACGTCGATGCCGCCTCCCGCGTCCTGCTCACCGTTGAGCGGGAAGTCGTCTTCAAACACGAACACCGTGAGTTTCGCCGGTTGGAAAGGAGCGGGTTGCGTCAAGACTTTGACTGCTGTCTGCCCTGCGGCGATCGGGGCGCCGCCCATGCCGTGGCCGCAAGCACTGGGATTCGTGGCGTTCGCGACTCCATTCAGGCAGTCGGCAGTCAGGTTCGTGTTGATAAACGGATTGGCCGCGTCCCCGGCAGGACAGAGATGTAGTAGCGTTTGGTCGGGTCGAGGGCGGCCCGACTCGGATCCACCGCCGTCTCCTGCGCCGCTGAGGTCCTGCAAACGCCGTTGCCGAGATCGCAAACAGCGGGACTGCCCAGATAGAGTTTGTCCCGACTCGCACGAAAGTGGCCCGGTGCAGCCCGTCGCCACTAACGGCATGTAGCTGGTGTGGAAGTTGGTACCCAAGGTCGGCACGACTCCCGCGACATTCTGCCGGGATGGTGGCGGTCGGACAGCCAGGCGGTGGAGGATTAACCTGGCACTTAGGGTCGACATAGTAGGTACGGTCTTCCTCGATGATCCAGCGATAGTCCGGTGATCGGAGTAGTTTTGTCTCTGCCGTCCACGACGGACACCTGGAGACCGGTTGCCGTCGGGAAGGTTAAAGTCACCGTCGCGGAACTGGTACTCGGAGTCCCTTGCGAGTTCAGGGCCCGGTAGGTGAACGTGTATGTTCCGGGCGCGCTGACGGATGCGGTGAACCCGCCGGTGGGATCCAGAACAGCAGTTCCTGTGCCAGGACCCGTCAGGGATACTGATGATGGTGCTGCGGCCGTCGCTCCATTGACCGTGAGAGGATAGCCTGCAGCATCGCGGTCATTCGACAGCACGCCGGGGGATTTGACGGTCAGAGATGTGGCGATGTTCGACTTGTAGGAATCGTTATTGACGGTGATGCCGGAAGCCGACTCGATCGGAGCCGCGCCCAACGTCACCTGGGCACACGCTGCCCCGACGTCGCGCCGTTGCCGCAATAGGTGAAAGAGTCGGGGTTCCCGTGTAGAGTGAAGGTGCCGTTTGCGTTGAGAGTCAATCCGCGATGGCGCCGCTCCCGAGACTTTCACGCCGTACACGTTCACGTCGTTGGCGATCACTCCTTTGGCCGGATCCGATACCGTGAGCGTCTTGCCTGTAACTATCGAGTTATAGGTATCCGGATTGGCTTGGGCGGACAGGCCACTTCCAAAGCCGGCTGTGCTGATCGTCCCGCGGAGTTTCCCGCAATCGTGAGGGTGTTGCAGTGGGCAGACACGCCGATGTAGGCCTGCATCCCTGCGTCGCGTTCGGTAGCGTTGCCGGACAGGCTCAACTGCCGGTCAAACACCGGCAAAGCCACAGTGGCAGCGGGGGCGTTAATCATCACGTCATATGTCTTGCCCGCAGCCATGAACACTTCGCTCTGCACCCTTGGTGTGCCCGGAAGAACGTTGCCGTCCTCTGCTATCAGGGAAAAGCCCGGAGCTGTGGAAGCGCCTGTCTGAGCTCCCACGATCGAGGGAACGTGCATTCGAAGACCTGCGTTTACCAGGCGGACGAGGACCGTCGGTGAGGTAGTGCCTGTAGCGCGGAGGCACCGTGGCGAAATAGGATGTCTGGCATGCTGTCCGGTCGAAGGCGACGCCGTTGACCAGGTAGTAGAGAGGCGTGTAGTTCACTGCTGGCGGGTAACACTGGTGGTAAGTCGGCGAGCCGGGTTCCCGCAACCGCCCGGCTGACCCGACCACACCATGGCCTCACTGAAACCCGAGGTGTTGACCGCGGTGCTGACTGCGGAGTTCTGCACCGGGTCAATTTCACTGAGAAGCAGCGGGACATCCGCATCGTACGCCACGCCGGTGTAAGCAGTGCCGGCGGCACCGCAACCGGAGTGTGCGCCCGGATGGCCGCGACTGGCGCTGTGGTAACCACCAGTATTCCATACAGCCCCATTGGACCCTGGATAGACGGGTGGGTGCCTGACTCAATGAGGTAGGTGCCCGGCCTCGGTGCAGTCCAGGTCAACGCGGTTGTCGACCCCGTGGCTACCTGCGTCGAGAACGATTGCACGCGCGGCCCTTGCGGCGGTGGCGTATTTGCCGGTCCGGGCGAGGCGATGGGCCAGGTAACCTGCTGGGCGTTGGTATGGTCCGGACTCGTCGTGAATCCACCCGGTGTTCCGAGGCCGCCGCCCAACTGGCCCACAATTACCAACGATGTCGGTATGCCTGCTGTCGCTCCCGGCGGCACCGGCAAGCTATTGGTCAAGTTGATGGTCAGGTCTTGACCAGTCGGCACCGTAATCACGACCGGAGACCAGATTGACGGCTTGTCGCCGCCGGATTCAACGGGGCGCAGGTTGCGGTCGAGCCGGTCACTGCCCCGCCGCAACTGTAGCCCCACATTGGCACGGCTGAGCCGTCGGGCAGTGTTGCTGTGGCCGGCCCGGCGGTCAGATTGATCTGTTGCTGCCCGAAAGAGAGCCCGGCGGCGAGGAGGAAAATGGTTATCCCCAGTACCGCTGTTCTCAGGGTTATTTTGCAGTGGTTTGTTGCATCGCTGTTCTCCTCGTCCTAATTGGACTCGTCGATTACAAATTCCCGGGAATCAACCAACAGCATCATCAGCATGCCGCCGGGGAAAATGTTGTTTGTGGTGATTTCGCGCTCGTTGTGCGAATGCCACATGTAGGCGAAGCCGGCCTCGCTTTGAGGAGGGTTCGCGATCGTGCCGGAGGGCGGAGTCGCACCGGTGGGGCCCACCGCACGAGTGGTCGCATCCGGACCGAGATAGGCGCTGCCGCCGAACCAGGGGCCGTTTGTGAACAGGTTCGGATCGGGCAGAGTTACAGGTCCGCCCATACCGACATCGCCGAACGGAACCACCTCAAGCGGCTTGTTATGATCCTGACACCATTCGAAGTAGTTGATCGCGGTGGGAACTCCGGTGTTGTAGCCGTTTGCGTCCGGTGTGCAGGAAAGTGTGGCGCTGCGGGTCGCTGGAGCTCGGGATTGTGACCATACATATCCCAGTTCAGACCCTTGCCTGTAAAGTAGAAGATCCCATCATGGCCTGCCCGGAGTCGTCGTGGTCGTGAACAATGCGGCCCGGCAAGCGCTGGCGGTCGTGCCGGAATGGACGCGCTGAGAATCAGGTTCCCGTCCCGCGCCAGGATGCGCACGTGGTTCGCGTGCTCGTGGAAGGGATGCTGCCAACGGCCCTGGCCGATGACGCGCATCAGCACCAGTTCGCCCGGATGCATGTGCGGATTGCCGTTATAGGGCTGGTGGGGGTACTGGGTCGCATAGTTGGGATCCATGTCGTCGGGCATAGAGCGCCCGTTGATCATGAAGTACGTGGCATGGTACGGCTCGGTTGGGACCTTGAGGCTGCATCCCGAAGCTCCCGGCGTGCAGTTGCCGGCTTTGGTGACCTGCGCCAGTGCCTGGCTGTGGATGTCGGGATCCAACTCCGAGAACTGGAACATGTATTCCCGGTCGTAGCAGGTCTCGGGATGGTCGTAGGCGGCCGCCGCCAGTCGAAAATCGGATTCGCCCCAGAACGATTTTGCCGCTGCGTTCGCGCCGGGGTTCGTTGCCGGCAGCCCGGCCGTGCAAGCGGCGGGGACGTTGGCAGGGAGAACGATGAGGGCACCATAGAGTCCCATTTCGATCTGCAGATCGCCCTGCGTGCCGCTGTAATAGGAGTGTGTTCCCGGCGTTGAGGCTGTGAACGTGTATGTCACGGTGCCGCCATGCGCCGCTTCCTGTGTCAACAGGCCAGCTACACCCCCGCTCGTCGTCACGTTGAAACCCGGGAACAGGATCGATGTGTCGCCGGCCGACGGGGGGAGATCATTGGTCAGAGTCACCGTAACCGTCTGCCCTTCCGTGACAATCAGCGTGGGTCCTGGAACTTGCATCGTGTTACAGAATCCATTGGTGATGGCGGCCGGGGCATAGCCGGCGGGCGTACCGTTGCAGCCGTATCCCCAGGAGTAAATCGACTGTCCGTCCGGCTGGCTGATGTAGCTGGCTTGCGCCGTAAGGTTGAAGCTCGGACCGGTGATGCCGGGAGCCGCGGCGTAAACCGTCGCAGTAAGCGAAAGCACCGCTGCCGCCATCGCCACGAAAAACAGTCGTGTCTTCATAGCTCTGTTTTCTTCGTCGTTCATTGCCGCTCTCCTAGTTGCAGATGTTGCCGAAAGTGTTGCCGCCAGTTACGCTGTTGCAGATATGAACTTCGGTCATGAGGCCGCCGAAGTTCTCGGCATCGTTGGACAGGTGGTCGAGATTGGGGGTGTAGAGATAGAACACCTGCCCGCTTGATAGTGAGTTCCCCAGCGAGTTCTCACGTCGCATCGAGAATCACGTCGAGCGACTCGCCGCCTCCCAGCGTGATTGAGTTAGTGTTGTAGGAAATGTTGTCTCCTGCCTGGTCGCGCAACAGCTTGGCGTTGATCCCGATGACCGTCATCGGAATCCCGAGTGAAGCCAGGGTCTGATATTCCTGAACATCCAGATCCGAGATCCGCAGGAGAGCCTTCCTCCCACCGGAATGTTGATGATCGCAGGGAGCGGCTGCGAGAACGTGGTCGACCCCGTCCGCCGACTGAGTCTGCAGTGGACCTGCCGTCACCGTGTCGGGGTAGCTCCGCCCGTTCAGCAGGAAGTACTTGTCCTTCATGTCGGCAAAACCTTCCGGATTGAATGTCATGCCGACGAAATGGAAGTTGGGATCGAAGCCGTGAATCTGGAGCGGATACTCGACGTCATAGGCGGTCGATCCGTCGCCGTCGTTATAGGCATACTTCTGCGGTTGCCCAGCTTGTCGTTGCCCTGCGTGGCGCCGGTATTGACGGCCGGCAGCGGATTGGTGCACAGGATATCGGCGGCAGGGTTGCATGCCGTGCGCAGGTCCCCTTGCTGTGTCTGGAGGGCAGTGTAGAGACTCGTGCCGGATGGCACCCGATCCTGCCGGGGGCGGACATAGACCTGTCCGACCATGCCCATCTGCAAGTGCTCGGGAGGCGTGATGTGGCAGTGCCAGAAATAGGTGCCGGCATCCGGCGCGAGGTAATAGTACGTGAAGCTGGCGCCGATGTTGATCGCCACCGAGGCATCGGGCACGCCGTCATAGAACGACGATGCGTTGGGGTAACCGTGGAAGTGGACCGTGTGCTGCTCGAACAGGTCCGGCCGCATGATCATGCCCACATTCGTCAGGGTGAGGAAGAACTCATCATCCTCATCGATCGCGAAAAGCGGGGCAGGGATGTTGCCGTTCATCACTCCGATGTCCATGATCTGGCGGGGATCGACGTGGCCGTCGACGCCGCCTGCAGGAAGGTGGGGGCAAGGAAGGGGAGTCCCGGCGGCGGCCGCAGCAGCGTTGTCGGCGATACAGTCCGCATCAGGAACCTGGCCTATGGCCCCGTTGTATGTGAACGAACCAAGTCCCGTTGTGGCGGGATCACCGGGCTGCAGCGCCGGACCCGAGTACACGCTATTGAAGACCTGCGGGAATTCCGTGCCGGGCAGGCCTTTTGCGATATCCCTAAGCCCGGACAGCGGCCCGAAGGCGAACAGGTATGTCTGCGTGCCGTCTCCCATGGTAGCGTAACCATCACCGCCGGAGATCTGCTGGCATTTGATCGCGCCGTTCACATTTCCAGCCGGCAGGTAGTATCCATTCGGGCCGAGCGTCCATGTCGTCGCGCCTTTGTAAGCAGGTTCCGAATTGTTGCTACCTGCGTTCGGGTGCGTGATGGTGCTGCCCGGACACTGGACCCTGAACGACTGGGCGCTTGCAGTGGCCGCTGCGATACAAATGACCGACGTGGTCAACCAAAGCTGATATAGCCCTTTTTGCTTCATGCCGCCTCCTTACAGGGCAGGTGAGCGCCTCCAATGCCGCCTACCTGCTCGAGAATCCGTTTTGTTCCTTCCGACATGGCGAATATGAATGGTTTCGCTCCTGGCGTCTGTTCACTATTGAGCACGTCTTGAAATTTGATTTCATGGTTGCGCACTGCGATCCGGATGCCCATGCGGCGACGTCCCTGGAGAATTCAATCTCAGCGCCGGTTCGAGTTCCCCACTCCAAAATCAACATCCGAAATCCAGAGTAAGTGGTTTGATGGTAGGCAGCGTAGTCGGTGGCTGCTGTTCAATATTGAGCATCCCGAGATTTCTTGGATCGAGCCAACGCGACATTCTTATTCCCGCTCCGCGACACCCATGACAGATCTCGTCCTACCTATCTGTCCGCCGGTTTATACTTGTCTGAAAGGAACGATTGGACCAGGACAGCCTGCTCCACAAAATCGCCGGGACGCCACCCTCCCGCTGGTTCACCATGTTAGGGAACTGCGCGTGAAGATAGTCCAGCAGCCCATCACGCTCTTCCCTGGACAGGATGATGTGATCAGGTTGCCCATCCGGGTCCTTGCGGCTTCGGTCGACAAGGAGGGAAAGGGATATATTGAGACCCTCCGTTATGCTTTTTAGAAGCTCCTGGCGCTTGTTCTTCAACTCAGACAGCGCTTTTGCGGTCAATATGTCCGGCGTCTTCTTTCTCGAGTCTTCCAGCGTGAGCTTGAGCATCTCGTTGGTCATCTTCGCCAGGTCGTCGTAGGCAAAGGCCAGGACCTTGGCGACGGCTGAGACCGCTTCGTTCCTGCTGCCGGTATAGGAGGAGATTACGAAGCCGGCGCAGGTGTCCTCTACCCGTTCCTGCCTCAGGCCGGCGAGTCACCTTCGGGATTCTTTCCACGGGCGGGCCGTCACTCGCAGTGAGCATTTCACGATTGGCTCTCTCGCCGTCTCTGGCGAAAGACAAAGCCTGAATCTGGACTTTGATGAAAGAGTAGAGACTCTCGGTGTCTACCGGGTCCTGTATGGAACACCCATCGGGCACGTTCACCACCGGCTGTATCCCGGGACGCACCTGTGCGAAGCCCTGGCCGGAGCTGGCCCTGCAGTGTAAACACCAGCAACGTCAGAATTGAGATCAGCGGAACCAGTAACGCCTCATGTGGAGGACACCCCCTGCGAGACGGAACTCTATCCGGACGCCTGATGCGCGGGCGGGCTGTTGACCCGCGCTCACGTCTTCGCCAAGAGCCAGGCTCTCGAGGTGGTGGCAGATCCTGGATTCTCGGACGATCAGGTGTTGTTCCCCGGTCATGGCAACCAACCCGAGTGCTCTGAACCTCTTCAGAAACAAGCCGATCCGCGTCCTGGTCGTGCCTACCATTTTGGCCAGCTCTGACTGCGACAGCCTGTGGATGATGCGCAGGCTCTGTGGATCCTTATGGCCCAGCCTTCGCGCAAGACGAAGCAGTGTCATCGCGAGGCGCTGTTCACAGTTTGCCGTGATCAGGTTGGTGATGATCTGCTGCTGCTCAGCCATGCGACTGGCAAGGTATTGCACCAGGCCATCAAGCAGAGACGCTTCGCCAAGCATGTTCAAAAAGGTGCGTGAAGAGATCTGCTTGACGGCCGATTCCTCCATCGCGACCGCGGTCTCGAGGCGCATGATCTGCCCGCAGAGGCTCAGTTCGCCGAAGATCTCCCCTGCGGGATAAACATCTACGAGGCACTCTCTGTGTTCCGGCGTCAGGATGAGAACCTTGATCAATCCCGAGATGACAAGGTAGACCTTGTCGTCACACTCTCCGGATGTATACAGATGATGGTTTCTGTTTACTCTGACTATGCTGGAATTGAGCATGTCTCTCTTGAGTAGTTCGCGGATCTGCGATTTGAATTGGTCGACTGAATCGTGTTCGGTCACAGCCCCAGGCTCCCGATTCCGGAACAATGAACACATGCAAAGACATCCATATGGTAGAAACTCTATATACGGGAGTCTGTTCAATACGGAACGTATGCGGGATCTGGCTGGGACGCGGAGCGTCGCTCCGAGGCGCGGTCTACCGATACCGTCTCATGACTCTATGGAGCGGGCTTACAGCCCTTGATACCCATCCATGGACTGGAACCCGGCGCTCCGCACCGGGCTGGTATGAGTCCGCGCCTTCGGCGCTCTGCGGCTCCATGGAGATGCGGTTCAAGGGCCTGAGGCCCGCCTCATACCAGCCTGGCGCGAAGCGCCAGGTCACGGATGCAACGATAGGATCGAGGGCTGAAGGTCCGTATCATAGCGACGACCGCCTCAACGGATCTGACCTGCCTGCTGTCTCTGGATGTGAGAGCCGCCGCGGTCTCATCCGAATGTGAAGCGCAGGGCCACCTGAAATGACCGCGGTTCACCAACCCCGGTTATCTGTCCAAACGTCGGCAGGGGACTCGCGGGGAACGCGCCGCGTCCGAACGTGTTGTTCAGCGTGACACCGTTAGTGTGATTGAAGACGTTGAACGCTTCAACCATGAGTTGCATGTGGAGACGTTCCCCGATAGTGAACGTGCGAGAGAGCCGCGCGCTGGCCGTGAAGAAATCGAAGCCGGTTCCTGAGTTGCGGGGAATGTAAGATCCATCCACGATGGGCCTGGCAGTCGTCCCCTGGATGGTATTGCCGCCCGTGATGATGTTGAACGGCAAGGCAGAGTAGCACTGCAGGATGCCGCTGAGTTCGAAGCCGTGAGTGATGCGTTCCCATGCGGTGCCGCCCCTGCTCATCGGCGTGTGAATCGTGCCGTCGAAAGCGATGCGATGCCTCTGATCATCATCGGAGCGGCCATAGTCCTTCCAGATGTCAAAATTGTCGATAGGGGAGCTGAAGAAGAACTCACCCACGTTGTCGAAAGCCTTCGAGTATGTGTACGAAATCCTGAAACTGCCCCATTGAGCAGGCCTCTGCAGGAAGGTGACATAGAAACCGTCATACCGGGAATCGGCACTTGACGAGTACTGACTGTTGTTGCCATAGCCGGGATTCGGGCGGCATCCGTTGTTTTCTCCTGCCGCCGGACAAACAGGGACATTCCGGTTGATCGACATGATCAGCCGGAGGCCTCGCACGTGCTGGTATCCGACGCTGAACGTGCGGCTGTCGCCAAGCCGCTGCTCGATCTCGAAGCTCGCCTGTTCGGAATAAGCGTTCTGTATGTGCCGATCCATGGTCGTAAGGTTCGGAAGCGTGACGGACGGCATCACGGATTCGAGTATGCCGGGGAATGTCGGAGCGCCGCTCTGGGCCGGCGAGAGGGTCACCATGTTCTGGTTCAGATCCACGAGATCGGTCGTGTTTCCGGCCGACAGAAGAGCGTTGGCCAGGGCGCGGAGCGGAACTCGATCGTAGAACAGGCCGTAGCTGCCGCGGATGACCGTACGGTTTGAGTCGAACGGCGACCAGGCGAACCCGACACGCGGCGAAAAGTTGTTTGTGTCGGTCGATACGGTCCTCAGGAATTGCAGGTCGTAGCGTACTCCGATGTTCAGGGTCAGGCGTGGAAGAATCTTCCACTCGTCCTGCACGTACAGACCGATGTTCGGGTTTGTCTGAGCGACAACCGGGTTGCCGAATGTCTGCGTAAAACCGGAGTTGGTATAGATCCCACTCAGAAAGCCGGGAAGCGAAGCGAACGTATAGCTGCCGCGGAAGGCCCGTGGGAATATGATCGTGGTGTCGTTATACAGGAATTCCACACCCGACCGGAGCGCGTGGTGTCCGCTCTGGTAGGTGAAGTTGTCGACGACCTGGAGGAGGTCGTTCCGCCGGGAAGTGGGCGACACGGACAGCGTTCCGAATGAAGCGACGCCGGATATCCTGACGGCGGGGCCGACCGGATCCGTGGGAGGAGCTTCCAGGTTGCTCCAGGTGATTTGGCCTCGCGTCTCGTTGATGGCCCGCGAGGAGAGTGTCGCAACATTGCCGACGGCCAGGGTCTGGTCGACGTCGTCGAGCCCGGCCGACGCAGAAGGCGCGCTCAGCCCTCCCGCACCGCGCGAATTCTCACTGTGGACCGTGTACAGACTGTACCGGGCGCTGAACTGGTCACCGGCGCCGAACTGGTGATCCACTTTCGCGAGGATGTTGGTGTTGTGGACAGGATTCCGGAATAGCCCGGTCGAGACCAAAGGACCGGGATACCCCACTTCGGCCAGGCGCGTGTTGATCGCAACAACATCCGCGGGATCGATTGTGCTCAAGCCGGACTGGTTCAGACGGCGCTGTTCGAAGTTGAGAAAGTAGAACGTTCGGTCCTGCACGATCGGCCCGCCAAGGCTGGCGCCGTACTGCGCTTGGGTCATGGGTAGAGCCGTGTGCGTGAGTGCGTTGGCGGCGTTCAGAAGTCGATTGCGCAGGAAGCCGTAGACCTCGCCGTGAATGGAGTTCGAGCCGCTCTTGGTCACCATGCTGATGTAGCCTCCCAGCGCGCGCCCGAATTCCGCCTGACCGCCCGAAGTCACAACCTGAAATTCCTGGACTACGCCCAGACCGTAGAACATCCCGCTCAGGCCGGCGGCATCGTCGTTGGCGGAGAGGCCGTCCACTATGAAGCTGTTCGAGAAATTGCGCTGGCTGTTTACCGAGATCCCCTGGCCGGGGACAGCGGACGTCTCGGCGAACACCTGCGTGCTGGCGGTATTCGTGGGGGACACACCGGGAACCGCGAGCGCCAGGTCCAGGAAGTTGCGGCCGTTCAGCGGCAGGCTGCCGATCTCTTCCTGCATGAGCGTACCTGCGACCTGGCTGCGCGACGCTTCCAGTGTTGCAGCACCGCTATTGACCTCGATCCTGGTCGAAGGCGAACCGACCTGAAGCCGGATCGGCATATCAAAGGCGGCGCCGACAGTGAGTCTCACCGATTGAACCGCATCGGCAAACCCGGTCTGTGAGACGACTATCTCGTACAACCCCACCTTGAGGTATGGAAACCGGAATCGCCCCTCATGGTCCGTCTGGAGCGCGCTCGCCAGATTTGTGTCCAGCTGGCGCGCGACGACCTGCGCTGCCGCGACGACCGCGCCTGACGGATCGGTGACGCTGCCGCTCAGACTGGCGTAATTGACGGTTTCCTGTGCGCAAGCCCCACGCGTAACAACCGCAAGACTGCAGACAGACACCACGAATCCGACGATGAATCGCATTCCTCTCCCCCACCTGAAGACCTGGTGATGTTCTGACCGGGATCAGCAGGAGGGAGGAGGTCTGCCGAAGAGTGCAAATGCGAGGTCCCTGCGGTTTTCGCCGGGATGCGGGGAGGCACGGAGGATATCAGTTTCGCCGACAGAGCAGGAGAGAAACCGGGTGGCCATCAGGGCGATGCCGGGCGATCGGGGCAGTACCGGCCTGTTGGCGCAACCTTCGGGGCAGCGTGCGGTGGCGTTCCGGATCGTGCGATGTTTCGTCGTGGCCGGATGCGAGCAGCAACAGCAGTGTCTCTTCCCGGTACAACAGCTCATGCCGCACGAAGAGCGCTCTGCCTGAAGATATGGTATCAGTCCGCCGAAGAACGGAGTGAGAAGAGCGAGCGACAGGATTGCTGTGGCGATGGAACGCACGCGCGGCATCAAAGCTCCGGAGACGATCAGCCTCGCGGGACCCGAACCTGTTGTCGTTGCCGGATATCCCTTTATCGAAAACATTAACGCGTCGCCGCCCGATGTCGGTGATTACACGCCGGCAGAACTTGCCCGTGCCCGACAAGACTAGCCGTCGGAGTCCTGAATTTCTGTTCAATACGGAACACAAGATCTCACTGCAAAGACGCCGGGGCCGCAGCGGATGAGGTGTGGGGCCGCCTGTGACGATTGGCGACGAGGCCTGAAGGGCGCCGTTAGTCGGCATCCCCGGCCATCAGGCCGGGGATGCTTGTACGAATAGAACCCGAGTGCTTAAGGTGCGGCGCACCGTCCCTGAACGACCGACAAGTTGGGATTGTCGTGAAATCAGTGCGGGAAGACCTCGCTAAGACCGGGGAGCGAAATTCAGCTGCGCTTCCTTCCTGCCCCGTGTCCTGCTTAACTTCAGGGTGTGCTGATTCGATCCTTCCACCTGTACTGCAGAGTCCGATACCAGCTTGATCGTATCGGACTTGAACTTCAATACGTGTGGACTTCTGACCTTCACAATCACTTCCTGCTGACTCAAAGGTCGGGGCAGGCTGTCCACTTTCGAAAAATCAAGCCGGATGCTGTCGTCCGTCATCGCCAGCTGCGTGCATACATGGTGAACAAGCTGAGTTCGGAAGGACTCGGAGTTCGCAGCCAGCAACGTTCCCATTGCCGCATTGAGAGGCTGGAGAGCGCGAACCCAGGCGTCGACGATCTCGGAGTTCCGTTCAGGGCTGGGATGAAGCAGATTTGGCCAGTGCATGCCGCAGGTGGGGCCGTGGGCCTTCCCGGTTGGCGTCTTGCCGAAATCACTCCACTCCATCAGGTCCTCGCCCCGATCAATGGTGATCACCCCGGCATCGAAACCGAAGACTCCGTGGCTCACGGCGGATCGATTCTGCATGCTCTCGAATGGGGTATTGATGTACACGATGCCGCGCTTGTTGAGAAGCTCCGCGAGGCTCACCTTGTATCCGTCCGTCGGACCAAAGCCATGAAGGAACGCCGTGGGGACGAACGATACGGGCAATGGGCCAAGATGGTTCTGGTTCAACAGGGCCTCGAAGTTGTCCAGGTGCGCTTCCACCTGGTCGATGGGGCGCATCGTGCCATTTGAATCAGCCCATTCGGCTCTCGTAAATTTCCCGTCGGCCCAGTATTCATGGCCCACGCCGTGCATCGTCACTTCGAAATGATCAGCATTACTGCGAATGATATGAGCCGCCTTATCGAGCCAGGGTCCCACCCACCTGCTGTTGTCCCAGTTTGAGCCCATCCAGGTGCTGGTCGGGAGCCTACGCAGGATATTCTTTCTGTCCCATTCGCAGAGGATCATCGCGGCCTGCGGCCGTATGCCAAGCAGTCGGCCGAGACGCACAATTGCTTCGTAATCTTCGGGTACATGGTTGCGGGGGATCCCGGTACGGTAGGGTTCCTGCTGCTTACTGCCGTCGTGCCCGGACCACCAGCCCACATCATCAATCACGACCTGGATGGGCATGGGGACAACGGCGGTGACGCCCTTTGCATTCTGCTGCCGACTCTTGCCGGCAGTCCCTGGACTCGCGGCGGCTAATCCCGATGCAAAGCCTGCAGCCGCTCGAATGGTCCCTTTCATGAAATCGCGACGGTTCGAAATTCTCATTGTGGATGAATCCCCCGCGGAATTGTCTATCATGAGCGGCGTGAAGGTCAACCACGTGCAGCCGGAAGGATGCGAAAGGGGCAGACATGGATACGATGACTCGCAAAACCTTGCCTACATGTCTGAAGTGCTGGATCGATATCCGAACACGACCGTCGAATTCGGCGCGCGGATCGACGAACTGGGGCGTCAGCCGCGCGTTGCGATGAAGTTCTTCGACAGATACCAGGACCGCATTTTGTTCGGGACCGACTTCATTATGGACATGCCCGGCAAGCTGGAGGGCGTGGACGAATTGTACGAGGTGTACTATCGATTCCTCGAGACCGACGACGATTACTTCGATTCGTACAACGCCCCGTGACGCATATACGGCATCAAGCTGCCGGAGCAGATCCTGAGGAAGGTCTACCACGAAAACGCCGCTCGCGTGTTCGGACTTGAGGCTTGATCCCAGGTGGGCGCGCTTCGCTGAAGCGCGCAAGGGCAGGGGCCGGGGAGGCGGTCCTGCCCTGATCTTCCCCGGCGCGCGGCGCTAGCCGCCGGCGATGGCGCCTATGACGAAGAAGGGTTCCGACCCGGTCGCGACCGCCTCGGGCAACGGGGCATCGGGCGGCTCGTGAGACAGATCCTGTTCGCAGGCGAAGAACCGCACGAACGGCCGGCGCTTGCCGGACACGTGGTCTCGAATCGTGCCGCGCAGCGTCGGATAGCACGCCTCGAGCGCATCGAGGATGGAGCGCTGTGTTACCTCCCCCGGGACATCGAGATTCACCTCCCCCTCGATGCGCGCCAACGTCCTCAGGTGAGCAGGTAGATGGACCCGTATCATTGCAGTGTCTGGACCTCGACCGACAGGACGGCGGGAAGATCCCGGACGATCGCAGCCCAACTGTCTCCGGAATCGGCAGATGCGTACACCTGTCCGCCCGTGGTTCCAAAGTAGATGCCGCACGAATCGAGAGAGTCGACCGCCATCGCGTCGCGCAGCACGTTGACGTAACAGTTGCGTTGCGGCAACCCCTTCGTCAACGCTTCCCACTCGTTGCCGCCCACGCGGCTGCGATACACCCGCAGCTTGCCCTCGGGCGGGTAGTGCTCTGAATCACTCTTGATCGGCACGACATAGATAGTCTCCGGCTCGTGCGCGTGGACACTGATGGGGAAGCCGAAGTCAGTCGGCAGATTGCCGCTGATCTCCCGCCACGAAGTTCCGGCGTCGTCGCTGCGCATGACATCCCAGTGCTTCTGCATGAAGAGCACGCCGGGACGGGACGGGTGCATCGCGACGCGGTGAACACAGTGGCCGATTTCGGCAGTCGGGTCAGGGATGTAATCCGACTTGAGTCCACGGTTGATCGGGCGCCATGTTTTGCCCGCGTCGTCGGTTCGGAAAACCCCGGCAGCCGAGATGGCGATAACCATCCTTGCGGGATCGTCACGATGGAGGAGTATGGTGTGCAGGCACATGCCGCCGGCGCCGGGTTGCCAGCGGGACGCCGTTTCGTGGTTGCGCAGCCCGGGGAGTTCCTGCCACGTCTGGCCGCCGTCGGCGGAGCGGAAAATTGAGGCATCCTCCACCCCGGCGTAGATGGTATCCGGATCGGTCAGCGATGGTTCGAGGTGCCAGACCCGCTTGAATTCCCACGGGTGAGGCGTGCCGTCATACCATTGGTGAGTGCCCGGGACGCCATCGTAAGTGAATTGATTGCCCACCGGCTCCCAGGTCCTGCCGCCGTCGCTGGAGCGCTGGATCACCTGCCCGAACCAGCCGCTGCACTGCGATGCGTACAGCCTGTCCGGGTCGGCCGGAGACCCGTTGAGGTGGAAGATCTCCCATCCCGCAAAGTGCGGACCTTCGACTTTCCACCGTTTTCTATTCGCGTTCGACGTCAGGATGAACGCACCCTTGCGTGTGCCTACCAGGACCCTTACCCCGCTCATGTCTGCTCCCTCCTTGGCGATCGTGAAGAAAAATTCATCCGCAAAAAGAACCTCGGCCAGTGGCGAAAATCCATGTCATTCAGTATCTCGGCATGGAAGGATCGACCTGATCCGCCCAGGCGAGGATACCGCCCCTGAGGTTGCGAACCCTGGGGAAGCCTTTTCCTTTCAGTAACTCGACAGCCCTTCCACTCCGCACGCCGCTGCGGCAATAGACGACGATGTCTTCTGCGGCCGCGAGCTCCGCCGTCCTCGAGAGGAGTTGACCCAGCGGTATGAGAGTCGCACCGGGGATCCGGCACATCTGCCACTCATGAGGCTCGCGGACGTCAAGGAGGAGCATGGGCAAGCGCCGGTCCAACAGATCCTTGAGTTCGAGCGGTTCGATCTCGCTGCCCGCGCCGGGTTGCGAAGAGACTCCGCAGAACTGCTCGTAATCGATCAGCTCGTGAATGGTGCGATTGGGCCCGCAAATGGGGCACGCGGGATCTTTGCGCAGTTTGAGTTCCCGGAAATTCATCCGGAGCGCGTCATAGACCAGCAGCCGCCCGACCAGGGGTTCCCCGATGCCCAGGAGCAGCTTGACCGCCTCTGTCGCCTGGACAACGCCGATTATCCCGGGGAGGACGCCGAGCACTCCCCCCTCCGCGCAGCTCGGCACGAACCCGGGCGGCGGAGGTTCCGGATAGAGACAGCGATAGCAGGGGCCTTCAGGGGCGCCGAATACGGACGCCTGTCCTTCAAACCTGAAGACACTCCCATAGACATTGGGCTTCCCGAGAAGGACGCAGGCGTCATTAACCAGGTACCGGGTCGGGAAGTTGTCTGTGCCGTCGACTATGACGTCGTACTCGCGGAGGATATCGAGTGCGTTTTCGGAAGTGAGGCGCGTATCGTGGGCTTCGATCTTTACCCCGGGATTCAGGGCCAGAAGTCTCTCTCGCGCGGAATCCAGCTTCGACCTGCCGATGCTGTCTGTCGAGTGGAGGATCTGCCTCTGCAGATTCGTCAACTCGACCTTGTCGAAGTCTACGAGGCCGATCGTGCCGACACCTGCGGCCGCCAGATAGAGCGAGAGCGGCGACCCGAGTCCGCCGGCGCCTATTATGAGGACTCTTCCCGACTTGAGTTTCAGCTGCCCTTCCATCCCGATCTCGGGGATGATCAGGTGGCGGCCATACCGCGAGATTTCATCGCGGCTCAAAGGCGGGGTTGATCCCCGAGTCTCGACTGTTTCCGCTTCGAACCCGGAGCGGTCCTCGCGTAGTTTCCATGAAGTAAGCTCCGCGGGCACCCCGCCTGCCACACTCAGGATCACGTACGAATACCATGGCAGCGCATTGTCCCGGTCGAACCCGGAGGGTCGCGCGGGATGATCCGGGTGTGAATGATAGACTCCGATTACATCGAGCCCCGATGCTGAGGCCGTCTTTTCCGCCTGGAGGAGTTCCTCGGGCGAGATCACATATCGGTTGTGCCGGGAATCTTCGCGCGCGTTCGCTGCCGGCCGAACGGCCAGCACCCGTCTTGTGGACGGCTCCGCCTTTCCGTAGAGAAGTCCACAGCATTCTTCGGGGTAAGCGCTCTGCGCGTGCCTGCGGATCTCCTCGAGAAGCGTGGCCGGGATGCGAAGAATGCCCGATCGGGCAGGCAGGGCATCATCACCGGGCTTGGTTTCAATCCCTTCGGGCAGACCTCCAATGGCCCGTCGCAATCGTATCGACGGCGTGACACCAATCCGTTGGGGAACACTCTCCCCCGATTTTGCCTGACGGACAGGCCGCGGACTCACCATTCCCTACACCCTGACTTAAACGTAGCATCCGCCCTCCTGGAAGTAAATGCCGAGGAACCGACTTAGTCCGGCGACATGGGCCCGAGTTGGCCGCATGATGGCTGGGAGCTGTACCTATGGAACGGGCCTACAGCCCTTGTTCTTCTTCGCCGCCATTTTTCCTGGGGCTTCGCCTCAGGCTGGTATGGTTCGCGCCTTCGGCGCTTCTGGTTGTGCCTCCAGGATGAGATATGACCTTTCGCGCCGAATCGAGTTCATGCCAGCCTGGCGCAACGCGCCAGGTAAGGGCGGGACAAAACAGCCGAGTGCTGAAGGCCCGACTCATGGCACCCGCGACACGGGACGAGGATTAGTGTTCTTCGATTCCCTTGGGGTAGCGATCGGCCACGAGGTTCAGCCTGACGTCGTGTTCAAGGAGAGCCTTCAAACCGGCCAGCACAAGCGAGAATCCTTGGGTTGAATCGGTCGCCTGCCTGACCAAAGCGTCGCCATCGCCCGTGAAGCCGGAGTGTGTGATGCTGACGAAGGTCGTGCCGTCCTCCCGGGATGTGAAAATCCATTCTACGGTGGTAGGAGTACCGTAGCCCTGGCCACTCGATCACGATGCGCTTGTCCGGTTCAATGGCTCTGGCCGTCACCGGGATCGAGATTCCGTACATTTCCCAATCCCATTGGACCTGCTTGCCGGCCTCGAGCCTGCCGCTGCTCCTGGTGAACCAGAACCCGGTGGTGATGTCGGGATCAATGAAGGCCTCGAACACATCCGCGACCGGCCGGCGGATAAGCATTCCGGTCTTCGCCGTCGGAACCTTTGTGAGCTGAAGATTGTTCATACTGGCTGCCATTTTGAAAGCCCGGCGTCAACGGAGCCGATAGTTTCGCGGCACGATCGTGACGCCGTCACGCACCGTGAAACCGCGCCTGGTGTCCAGCTCCTCGTCAAATCCTATCGAGACGCCCGGCGGGATAATGACGTTCTTGTCGACCAGGCAGCGTTTGATCCGGGCTCCCCGGCCGACCTGGGTGTGGCCGATCATCGTGTCGGCTTCATACTCTATCCTGCCGCCGAAAAGTATCGAGTCGGTAATCTCCGCCTCGTCGACCATCACGCCGGAGGAGAGCAGGCTGCGGACGATCTTCGAGCCGTGCAGCCGGACACCGGGTGCAACCAGGGACTGTTCCAGAATGCCGCCTCTTCCGCCCGCGAAGCTGGCCCTCGATGGTTCCTCGTGCGAGTAGATCGGCCAGGATGGGTGATCCAGATCGAGCGGGGCCGGCTCCTCCAGTTGCGCCATACTGGCCTCGTAGTAGTCGATGACGTTCCCGATATCCCGCCAGTATCCGCGCCGGTTCATTCCCGGGGCGATGTTATGGCTGAAATCGTACGCGAAATGGATCTGCTCACTCCCGCCTTCAACATCGCGGGAAGCACATCGCGTCCGAAATCATACGTGGAAAAGCCGTCGGCTGAATTCGCGTTTTGGTCCTGACCTGACGCATTCACCGGAGCGTACTCTTTCATGTTGTCCCGGATGAGCTCATCGATGAGTACCCGGGTCTCGAAGAGGTAGTTCCCCATGGAAACCATGCAATAGTCCGGCTCTCCGGGCAGCGGGCGGGGCTCCGCAGGTTTCTCTTCGAAGCCGGTGACCCGGCCATCGGGTTCCACCTGAAGGACACCGAACTTGAGGGCGGCGGAGGATCGGGGCACTCTAACAGCCGAGATTGTCAAGTCCGCTCCCTTGTCCCGATGAAACTTCACCATCTGCCTGTAGTCCATCAGGTATACGTGGTCGCCCGCGAGGATCAGTACAGAACCGGACCTGCAATCCTGTATGTGGTCAAGATTCTGCAACACCGCGTCTGCCGTGCCGCGGTACTTTTCCAGGCGGTCCTCCCGATATCGCGGCCATTGGTATTCGATGAACCTGCGGGGGTCGGTGCCGAAACGGTCGTACCATCCGTGCCGGAGATGGCGGTGGAGAGATTTCGTCTCGTACTGGGTGAGGACGAAGACTCTGTTGATCTCGGAATTGTAGAGATTGCCGATGACCAGGTCGATCACACGCCATCGCGCGGCGAAAGGCATGGCGGGTTTAGAGCGATACCTGGTAAGCGGCAGGAGCCTGCGTCCTTCGCCGCCACCGAGGACTATTGCCAACGGCGCTGCCGTTTCCATCCCTTGAAGATCCCGAGCAAAATAACAGACGGATGATACCTCATCGGGAATGTGGCATCCAGTCGCCGGCGAAGATCACAATCCGTCGATAACCGGAGTCGCAGAATGGAGAGCTTCGGAGGGGCTGGAGGAGAACCGCCCGGGGTGATCGCAGCGAGCCCCGGACCGGATGCCACGTCGGGAAGACCTGCCCTGTTTGCCGATCGTGATACACTCTTGAATAAGCATATTACTCGGGTGTCATTTCAGGAAGGGAGCGAGAATGAGCAAGCCGGTGCATCACATTCCCGATGGATACCATGCCGTGACGCCGTACCTGATCGTGAAGGGCGCGGCGAGTGCCTTGGAGTTTTACCAAAAGGCCTTCGGCGCGAAAGAGCTTTTCCGCATGCCGCAGCCGGATGGGAGAATCGCTCACGCGGAGATCAAAGTTGGTGATTCGCACATCATGCTCGCCGACGAGTTCCCCGAGATGAACGCGCGCAGCCCGCACTCGCTCGGAGGCACTCCGGTTCAGATGCTGTTGTACGTGGAGGATGTGGACTCGACGGTTGCACGGGCAGTGGCGGCAGGATTGAAGGAACTGCGGCCCATCAAGGACCAGTTCTATGGCGACCGCTCCGGCACATTCCAGGATCCCTTCGGACACATATGGACCATCGCAACGCACAAAGAGGATGTGTCGTCCGAGGAAATGGCCAGACGCGCGGCAGCATCCCACTGAGATAGAGAAGGATGAAAGGGAGTGACATGAAAACCAACCAAAGGGCCGCAACGAGTGTCGACGAATACATGGCCGGGTTCCCGCGGGATGTTCAGGCGATTCTGCAGAGGGTAAGAACGACGATCAGAAACGCTGCGCCCGGCGCTGAGGAGAAGATCAGCTACCGGATGCCGACGTTCGCTCTTAAAGGCAACCTGGTTCATTTTGCAGCCTGGAAAGAGCACATCGGGTTCTATCCTGCGCCGACAGGAATCGAGGAATTCAAGACTGAATTGTCTGCATACAAAAGCGCAAAAGGCTCAGTACAGTTTCCGCTCGATAAACCTATCCCCTACGACTTGATAGGAAGGATCGTGAAATACAGGGTAAGAGAGAATCAAAACTAGAGCACATGGGGTCGGACCGAAGCAAACCTCATAAGATCAATAGTATAGACGACTTCTGACATGAAAGGCAGACCCTTAGACCGTGCTTTCTGGGTCGCTTTTTTTGAACTGTCGCGACATATGGCTCCGCCCCCAGGCACGGAGATTCCGTGGACGCGCGTGAACGGCACCGCGAGTGGGAGGTGGACGGCCGGCCTCAATTCAAGAAAGAGCCGCCCGAAATGCGAAATAAGGCCCCCATTTTCTGCTCTGGAATGACGTAATCTATTACAAAACAAAGAGATGATTCGGTCCGACCCCGTTCTGCCGTTCTTCAGTCGAAGGCGGCGGGGGTGGAAGGATCTTGCAGGGCGGCGAAAGCATCTTCGATGTGACGGGCGCGGGTTCGCTCGCCCGAAAGGTGCCGTGGAATCTCCGCTCGGCTGAAGAATCCGACCTCGGATGTCTCTCTGCTTGGCCGGGCTTCTCCGCCGATCAAGTCGCACAGGAAGACAACTTTGAACGCGTGAAAGAGCCGCAGGGGCGCAATCCGGTTAGCGTCGTAGACACCGATGACCTTCCTGGCCCGGACATGAAAGCCTGCTTCCTCCCAAACTTCCCGTTCGGCAGCCTTCGACGGCGCTTCACCTACATCAGCCCAGCCCCCAGGCATGGTCCACGCACGGTCCTCGACCTCCCTTACGAGCAGCAGCCTTCCCTGATCAAAGACGGCCGCGCGAACGTCTACCTTGGGGGTAGCGTAGCCCAGTTGATTCTTAAAAGCGGTCGCCACGGAGATGAACTCCAGGTTCGAGTTTTCACTGACCATCTCGGCGGCAATCTCCATGAGCCGACGGCAGCGATCCTTCTGGTAATCGTCCTTGGCAAATTCGTATCCGGTTTGTGCCAGCGCCTGTATCTCGCGGGCCCATTGGAGCAGCCTCGGCGTTTCAGAGTGTGCCATGCCTCCTCCGGCGCACATGGTTGTGGCAGACCCGCAAACCGTCAAGCAGAAACTGGCCTTAATCAGGTCGACGGGATTGTTTGCGGTGCTCGTTGGGGAGGACCCGGCGCGCTCGCCAGAGCAGGTTGTGAGGCGTGACCGTCGCGGGGACGAATTCGACCACCTCGGTTTCGTAACCGGCCGCCTCGAGCGTGCGCGTTCGTTCCGCATCCACCCAGGCTTGTATGAAACGGCGGCGAACCGGAGCCTGGCGAGGAATATGGAGCCGGCCTGCCGCTTCGATCGCGCGTGTCGACGCCGCGATCGTCTTACTGGTGCAGCACGGGACGACGAGCAGCACCTTGGCGCGACTGCGGGTGGCCTGCTCGATCACGGCGTCCGAGGCGGGGCCGCATGCGTGCAGGGCCGCAACAATCGACGGCTGCTCAGGCCAGGCCGTTGGATCCGCGACGTCTCCCACACGGCATTCGATCGAGACGCTGCTGCCGAGGCACTCGACGGCGCGCAGGCCGGAACGCACCCGATCCGGGTCGCTTTCGATGGTGATTACGCGCGCTGTCCTGCCCGCGGGCTCCAGGACGAGCCTGGCGGCGAGAAGCCCGAGGTACGATTTGCCTGCCGCTGCATCAATGAGGATGAGAGGAGAGCGCCGCGACAACCTGCTTACGGCCATTTCGATCTCGCCGAGCATGGCCGCGACCTCCACCGCTTTCCGCCTGTCTTCGCGCCGCAGGGTGGCTCCTTCGGCGGCGATGAAGAGCCGGTCGAGCCAGCGCTCCACTTCTGAAACGAGGGATTCAGGCACCGTTACTCCAGTACGATGACCTCATGTTCCAGTATTGACGGTAGACGAAGCGCCATCCAGTTCCCGTCGGCGGTGAGACTGCTTTGGCCACCGGCAACCAGGAGCTTCGCCGTTCGCGGCTCGATTCCTTGCGGGACACGTATTGCGATATCGAGCGGGCCGACCGGGATCAGTTCGTCCACGGGCGCCCGCCAGGTGCCTGCACTGGTGAGGTTCACGAGATGCAGGATCAGTCGTTCCGGCTGCGAGTACAAATGACAATCGACGAAACCACGGCCGGCTACCTTCAGCGGAATATCCTCCGAAGCCGCCCAGCGCACGATGTTCTGCAACAGGAGGAGGTGGTCGGGCAGGTTGTCGAGAGAGAAACGCGCGTCGAGATCGGCGGCGAGATATGCGACCCGGGCACCAGGCTGTCGCAGCACAACCGCCGGGATCGTTGTGCGCGGTTCACGCATCCAGGAGGTCTCCGGTGGGTACACCGGGAAATCCGGTATGTATGTGAGTGGCACGATCGTGCCGTCCACCGGCTTCACGTTCTGAATCGTTCCGCCAAACCCGACGATGTTGGTTTCCTCGAGTCCGCGCAATACCGGATGGCGATCTCCGGATCCCATGTCCGGCAGAACCCTCAGGTAGCTGTGATCGGCCGAGCCGCCATGACGGGGCCCAACCTTCCCGTTCTGAACGTGCACGCCCAGAATGTCGGCGAGAGCAAAGTCGCTTCGCCGGACACCGCGTTCGTCGTACAGGCTCGTCTCCCCCGTGGCAATTAACGCTCCTCCCCCGGCAACATGCCTTCTCAATGCCTCGACCTGGGTTTCGTTTACGGCGCCGATGTTGGGCAGAATTAGCAGCGAGAGCCCCGGTTCTCGCCCGATGTGATCGAGGTGCACGGGGAGATAAGGAATGCGGCTCCGGATGAGAGAGTTGATCATGCCGCGGTACGGCAGGATGACTCGGCTCTCGGCCTGGTCGCGTCCATACCACTCCGTGTTGGCCTGGGACCACACGACACCGATCGACGCGACCGGCCGGCGGTCGACGAGGTACTTCTGGTTGGCCTCATGCCAGCGATACACCGGCTCGGCCGTGCGGAACTGACGCCGGTCTTCCTGCACAGCTCCGACGTGGTGCCACCAGGGCTGGATGCCGCCCGCGATTCCTTCCAACATCCACAGATGAGCTTCCGGCTCAGGGTTTGCCGATTTCCGGAACGTGGGTATCCGCTGGTACATGGCCATGCTCTCGGGGATCAGTTTTTCCCAGCCGAGCAGTCCGTGCATGCGTTTCCCCATGTCGCCGTTGCTCTGGAACCCGGACGAATTCGTGCGACCCTGGTCGTCGAACATGATGATGTCGGCGCGGGCGCAGATCGCTTTCAGATCGCGGAACCGCTCGCTCTCGGACGGGATGTCGCCGCTGAGCATACCGCTCCAGATGCAGTGCGGCCCGCCTGCCGAGCGGGTGACCCGGTTATTCACATCCCAGATCTCGAGCCTGCGAGCGTAATTCCAGTCAATCCATTTGCGATAGACAGGATCGTCCCAGTCTTTGCCGCGGGGGAGTTGCGCGCCGCAGCGGTCACGAAAACTCCGCGCGCAGCTTTCGCAGTGGCAGATGCTGTCGCGATCGAGGCCGCTCCAGCTGTTGTCGGTGAAACCTTCCGGATGCACCCTCTGGATGATTTCGCGCAGCACCGCCGGTATGTATTCGTCATAGTAGCGGCTGTGTATGCACGTAACGTAGAGTCCCGCGGCTCGGTACGGCACGCGGTTCGCGTTCAGTGCGAACCAGTCGGGATGGGCGCGGAACATGGGTTCGTGCGCCCGGTTCGAGTCCATGCGCGCCATGACCACGAGTCCGTCTCCATGGGCCGCCGATACGATCTCGCCCAGGAGATCTCTCGGACCCAGGGTTTCGGCCCGGTGCTGTAGAGGATCCGCAGCCGGGTAATAGGCTACGATCCCTCCGGCATTGACGATTACCCCTTGGACCCGTGTTCTTCTCCAGTGGTCCCGCCACCATTGGACGTCGTACCTGGCGGGGTCCTCTTCCGTGATATTGGTCTGCCCCCAGCGATACGTGCGTCGATACCACGGCGTCTCCGCCGGGACTTGTGCCTGTCGGCCTGCTGTCGCCAGAGCAGAAGCGGGGATCGCCAGGCTGGCGACCATGAACTCGCGTCTTGACTGGGAAGTCATCATGGTGTTGCCCTGGAAAAAGGTGCCACGAAATTCGCAGATTCCACAGGAACACAGTCTACCATTTCAGTGAGGTGTATCGACGCTGTTGCGACCGCCGCGCTGGGTCTTGGTCGCCCAGGCCGCAGTTGTCGTGCGCGCGCTTGGGGCGCCGGCATGCAAGGCCGCGATGTGGGTTCGTCCTCCGGGGCGCGGCGACCAGGAGCAGTTCCTTCCGAAGGTGGACCCGAAAGCGCGGGTCGAGGAATGTTACGCCCAATATCCGGAGAGCTACATTCGTATAAACAGGGCGATATGATAGCAGCAGCGGCACCGCGTATCACAACAACACTCAGCAATGCTTTGTAACCGGCTGCATACCTTAAACCGCGAAAATGGCCCCGGAAAACCCGAAATAAGGGCTCAATCAAGACGCGCTAATTCTGTAAATTATTACTATTGTTTGGGTTGCGTCGGTCCGACCCCATTTCTCAGGAAATCCTCGATCCAGCGATTCACGCGCTCCACCTGCTCCGGCACGTTGTTGTGCCCTGTCTCGAGCGCCAGCAGCAGCGACTTGGGACCAGGGATGACGTTGTATGCCGAGTACATGGATGTCGGCGGACACGTCTCGTCGTTGAAACCCCAGGAGTAGTACCCCGGGACCTTCACACGCCGCGCGAAATTCACCACGTCGTAGTAGCCGGATGTCTCGACCTTTTCCTTCGAGCGGAGTATCGGGTCTTTCTCCGACTGGAACATGTGAGGCCAGCCTCCGGCACGACCCTGGAGGTAGCCGGTCAAGTCCGACAGCGCCGGGTAGTAGGCTGCGAGCCCGGTCACGCGCGCATCGAGCGCCGCGGTCACGATGGACAGCGCACCTCCCTGGCTGCCTCCCGTGACCAGCAGGTTACGGCCATCGTACTTCGGGTGGCTGACCAGGAAGTCGTTTGCCCGGACGCAGCCCAGGTAAACACGATGGTAGTAGTAGCGATCGCGGCTGTCGAGTCCGAAGGTCCAATACCCGTCCAGCGCGGCCGTGCGCAGGGAGTCATACACCAGTGGATCGAGGTTCACCGGTATGCCGTGGATGCCGATCTGGAAAGTAATGAAGCCTCTTTCCGCCATGTCCACCAGTCCGCGGTACGGGCGGACTCCTGCCCCGGGCACATTGAGGATGGCGGGAAACTTTCCCTCGGCTTTGGGTTCACAGAGAATACCGTAGAGGCGACTCCCGGACCCGCCGGGCCCGACGTTTTGAATGCTCACATGGAAAACGTTCACCTTCGAGGTGCTGTAGTCGAATAGCGGCGTGAGCCTGGCGTCAATCGGGAGTTGCGCGAGGTCATCCTTGCCGCGCTTCCAGAACTCGTCGAAATCTGCCGGGTCCTGCGCCGTGGGCTTGATTTTCTCCGGTTCGAAGCCCGCGGTGGCCAGAGCCCGGTACTTCTTGCCTTCGAATTCCAATGTGGCGATGCAGCGCAGGAAGCCGGGCGCCGGCATCGTACCCCCGCTGACCCTCACACCCTCGGGAGGGAGAGGAACCGTCTGTTCCACGGCAGCAGGCATCATCTCCGGGCCGACACGGCAGGTGACACGGGCTTCCTTGAGTGGGAAACCGTCCCGCGTCGCGGTTACGTAGAACGTAACCTGTTGCCCGACTGTGTAAGTCCAACCCTCCCGGTCCGGTCGCGCGCGCAGCTGGACTGTACCGGCGTGGTCCTGTCCAGGGGCCGGTAAAGCTGCGAGCATCAGGAACAATGCGGTTTTTCTGATCATTGGAAACATGGCCGCCTCGAATCGGTTCATTTCACGGGACCTGGGCAGCGGTCGAGCCGGGCCAGGATTCCCCGGAGGGTCAAACGTGGGTTTGATCCCGGTTTCCAGACTGAAGAGCAAGTAGCCTGTCCACGCGGTGTTCTTAGAGTGTGACACGTGGGACTTTGCTGCGGTCGACGTCGAGCACGGTCCGCCGGGGTAAGGTTCCTTCAATTCCGGCCCCGCTCTTAACAGGGTTCAGATTCGAAAACCCTGAGTAAGCGCTGCCGGCACTGCTGCTGCGAACGACGCCGCCGGGAGGGAGCCCTCCTGCGCCCTGGACAGGGATCCGCACGCCTTTGACGAAGCCCCCATCCGTGCCGTGAGCAATCCCCGCCGCGTCAGCCCCGACCTGCGCCAAAGTCCGTTCTTTCCCGGAGACCGGTGCCGGTTGATCGGAGACGTCGCGGGCTGAGCCGGTGCCGGCCGAGAGATAAAACATCCGTTTTGCCGGGCCGGTCGCTTCCGTCCGTCTCGGCGTCTCAATATCCAGCGTCTCATGTCGGGACGCGAAGGGATTCGCGTACGAAAAGAAGCACACTCCATCGATTTGCCTGCCGGACCCCGCCTCGAGTACACGGGCGATCTGTGCAAGGTTGGCTTCTTTCGAGTTGAGGTATGCGCCGATGCCCACGGCCAACTGTCGTCCGTGTCTGTGGCTCTTCTCCCATCGGATCCAACCGTCGAACCATCCCCGGACAGTCGGGTCGGTTTCCCGTGCGTAATTCATGGGTACAACGAGATCCAGGATCCCCTCTTTCAGCCAGCCGTGCCAATCCTGGAACACCTTCTGCCCCGGGACCGCGTCCAGGAAGTCGGATTCCTTGATCGGAGGCTTTCCCCATGCGACGGCTGCGGCGCTGACCCGGATGCCGGGCTTCGCGGCCTTGGCTTCGAGGTAGATCCGGCGGACCAGCTGAGTGACCTGATCCCTCCGCCAGGCCATCCACTGTTCGTCCCACGGTTCCGGAGTGTCATTGCGGCCGGTCGCAAGCCGGAATCGCTGAAGGCTTACCGGGTTGTATCCGACGGACGCTCCGCGCGGAGAGCGCTCCGCGGTTTCAGGGTAGCGTATGTAGTCAAAGTGGATCCCGTCGACGGCATAGTTGCGGACGACGTTGAGGCAAACCTCCGCCATATATGCGGCCGCCGCCGGGTGGCCGGGATCGAGGAAATAGCCCGCAGGGAAGCGAGTTTGACCCTTCCGGCTCATGGTCAGCCAGGTTTCGGCACCTGCCTTTGACAATCCGTGTTGATTGAAAACGTGGCGCGGGTCGCGCGGCGGCTTCACACCCTGCCAGGCGGGCGTCGCATTCAGCCAGGCATGGACCTGGATTCCCTCCCGATGAGCCAAGTCGACGATGTAAGCCAGTGCGTCGAATCCGGGGTCATACATTGGATCGTCGAGCGGCGGATCGATCGATTTTGTGTACAGGGCATCCGCGCGGCGGCGCACTTGAACAAAAAGAACATTTATGTGCGCCATTCTTGCTTCGGTCACCAACCGGTCTGCCTCGGCCGGCGTGCGGATTCCCGCATGGAAGGCGTCCACCCAGAGTGCGCGTATCTCACACGCGTGGTTAGATGCGGATATCGCCCATGTGGATGGGGCTGTCAGGAGGAGCAGGAGGATCGGCAGCGCACGCATCAATTGTCTGTACCGTCTCATCAGCCGACCCGAGCTTAGAGCACAGCCCTGGATAATGCAAGGTGGTTCTCAGCGGAATCGGGATATTCCGCAGACGGTCACCGATTGGCTGAGCGCTGTCTGTATCAGGCGCGGACCAGGTTCCGGCAGTGACTTGCCGATCTCAGACGCCAGCTGTTCCGCGGTGTTCACCGAGACCGCCTGGACTCCCGGTTTCCCGGGCGGTTTCTCCTGAAGTCACGGAAGCGTAGAATGATCAGGCTTGCAGGATTCCGCTTCTGACTAAGGGTGTGTAGCAGTAGAGTAGGCACACACTCGATGATCAGGAGTGGAGGACCGTTACCCTGCAGTGTAACAACGGCCTGATACCAAGGAGATAACACCATGAAGGAAAGTCTCACACGACGTGGATTCATCCGAACCGGCGCGGTGGGCGGCGCCGCTCTTTCGTGGCTGAGCGCCCGCAGGGGACCGATCATGCTTGCGGCCGACGCCGACAAACCGGCATTGCTCGGCGGCACGCCGGTCCACAAGGGCGGTTGGCTGCCGTGGCCGCAGTGGCGCGAAGCCTGGGAGCCGAAGATGCTGGATGTCTACCGCAGCTGCAAATGGTTCCGCGGATCCGGCACACACGTGACCGATTTCGAAACGGCTTACGCGCAACTGCTCGGCGCCAGGAAATGCCTGGCTACCGCGAGCGGCACCACTGCGCTCATCGTCAGTTTGCACGTGATGGGCGTAGATGCCGGTGACGAGGTCATTACCTCGCCCTATACGTTCATCGCCACGTACAACTCCATCCTCACGACCAAGGCGTTGCCGGTATTCGCCGACACCGACCCGGCGACGCTCACGATGGACCCCGCCTCAATTGAGAGCCGGATCACGGACCGCACCCGGGCCATTGTCCCGGTGCACATCTTCGGAATGCCTTGCGACATGGACCCGATCAACGCAATCGCCAGGAAACACAAGCTGCCAGTCATCGAAGACGCCTGCCAGGCGTGGCTGGCCGAGTACAAGGGCCACAAGTGCGGAACGATGGGCGACGTGGGCTGTTTCAGCTTCCAGGAATCCAAGCACATCCCGTCCGGCGAAGGCGGCGCGATCACGAGCATGAGCGAGGAACTGATTGACCGCTGTAACGCCTACCACAACTGCGGCCGCGCCGTCGGCTCCTTCAAAGGCAAAGGCAGTTTTACTCGCGGCAACAACTATCGCATGATGCAGGCCCCGGCCGTGCTCCTGCTGCAGCAGTTCGAAAAGCTGCAGAAGGAGACTGCCATGCGCCGCGAAACCGCCGACTACCTGACCGCCAACCTTTCGAAGATTCCCGGGATTACGCCCGTGCGCCTGCCGGAAAACAGCCGGGCGGTGTGGCATCTCTATGCGTTCCGCTACGACGCCGCAAAGTTCAACGGTCTCTCCCGTGACAAGTTCATGGAGGCCCTCTCCGCAGAAGGGGTGCCGTGTTCGAGCGTGTACAGCGAGCAGTACTATGACGGCCTGCTCGATGAGGCAATCGCCTCGCGCGGGTTCAAGCGCCTCTGGAGTGAGCAGAGGCTGCGCTCATACCGTGACAGCTTCGGCGACCTGAAGGGCAACAAGCAGGTGTGCGATACGACGGTCGCGATCGGGCAGAACATGTTGCTGGCGAATCGAAGCGACATCGACCACATTATCGCGGCGATTCAGAAGCTTCGAACCCACAGCGCGGCGCTTGCGAAGCTCGCGTAGATTACGGGGGCAGGCTACTCAACCTGGAAACTCCGGGCATCATCCCCGGATCGACTGCGATTCAGACAGTGAGGGCTGCGAGACTGGCGACGGGTGACAGGCAGCCTGCGCTGCAAGGACGCTGTTCAACCCATTCAGGGTTGACACCTTCTGATCATCCTGATCCCCGGGGTTTGCACCCCGGGCTATTCTATTCGACGCTTTCAGCGTCATCGGTGTCGATCGCGGCTGGCATCTGTGAGCCATCGCCGCCACCGGCGAGTCAACGGCTGAATGGCATGGTCACTCTCAGTGCCCGCGCGCAGTACGTCGGACTCGACCCCGAAGGGGGTCGAACAGATCAGCCCGGGGTGCAAACCCCGGGGAGGATCGGATCTGCCGCAAGCGTCCAACCCTGGAGGGGTTGGACGGCGATCACCTGACGAGACAACGTCACTTCAATCTCCACTGTCTGAATCACAGCTGGATCGAGAGACGGGTGCAACGTCAAGACAATCCCGAAACGGCCGAGATCGCAGGCAGGAGTTTCGAGGTTGAGCAGCCTGTCCCCGAAGTTACTTCTTGCTCAGGTCTACTACGGGCCGGGCAAAGCCCTCGATGGTATTGTCCGACAGGCGGATATCCTCGGTCTCGGCCTCCAGCAGAATGCCCGTACGCTCCGCCGGCTGACGGGTTTCGCGAATCTCATTTCGCCTGATCTCGAGCGAACGCGTCCGCCCTTCGACCTTCACGCCGACGCCCTTACTGTCGCCGCTGTCGATGATCCGATTCAGCTCCAGGTGATTTCGATTGGGAGTGAATGTCGGGCCGTCCTCCTGCCGGAAGAGCACGCCGACCTCGCCGCTCCGGCGGATTTCGTTGTTGCGGATAAGGTTGTCGGTGTCGTTGTGGCCGACCGAAACGCCAAAGCGCCGGTTGTCGAGAATTGTGTTCCTCTCGCAAAGCCCCCATCTGACTCCCCAGCAGAAGAAGAAACCGATGTCGTTGCGTTCGAGCCGGTTATTCACCACCACGGTCCGCTGCGATCCTGATCCCGGGTGCACGCCATAGCCTGCATTATCGTGGCTGTGACACTCTTCGACCCGGACGTCATGGCATACCTGCCAGCTTATGGCGTCGCCATTGAAGTTGCGCGCCGTGATGCCGCGCATGTGGATGCGATTGCTCTCGCGCAGGAAGATGCAGCCTACGTAGTTGCCGTTCAGGAATTCGTTCCCGGCCTTGTTGCCGTCAAGGGTGACGTTCTCGATGACGACGTCGGAGATCTGCATGCCGTCGAGTAGAGCGAAGAGCGTTGCGGCGGTCGCACCCTCCTTCACCCAGAAGTTCTCTACGAGCATCTTGTCAAGCTTGAACCGGTTCCCGCTGCGGGCGACCAGCGTGCGCTTGTAGGTGTCAAAACTCCCGTTGTTGGGATTGCGGGTGTTTAGAACCACGCCGTCGCCGATCTCGAAGCCGTTCGGATCCTCGAGCGTCACCTCCTGGTCGTACCAGTCGGAATCGGTCGCAAGCCTGGTCTTGACCGAGGGTTCTTTGATCAACACGGAATCCGCGCCGCTGCCGAGAAGGCGCACGCGCGATTGGAGGTATACCGCGTTCCTCAGGCGGTACGTCCCCGGCAGGAGGTGGACTGTTCCGCCACCAAGGCGCGCGACGTAATCGACCGCGGCCTGGATCGCCTTCTGATCCGAGCCTGCTATGTCCGCTTTCTGCGGCCCGACGGTGACCGTGAGGGCCGATTCCCATTTCGGTTCGACCGGATCCCCGGACGTGGCACGAGGATTCGTCACCTCCGGGGCTCCCGGTTCCTGCGTGGCCAGCAGCAGGTCCCGGCCTGCCAGCGCCAACGGGAGACTGCTCAGAAAATGCCGTCTATGCATATGCTTTGACTCCAAGTGATGTTGTGATTGTACAACAGGGGACAGTCACCAGTGCCCCGGTATGTTGTGGGCAACAGTGACTGTTCGAGTGCTGGAATGAACTGCAATGAACCGGAGGAAGGAGGAGGAATTCACGGTGCTACTCCCATTGCTGTTCCAGCTTGCCGGCTCCCCCGGCAGTGAAGTCCATCACCAAAATAAACGGAACCGGCCTCGAAGGGAAATGTCGCAGGCCGGAATCTTGAAACAAAGTCGGTACAGTCGGGTCTAATTGTTTGAGGGTTCTTGAAGGCGGAGCTGTCCCGGTTACAACGCTGCAGCAGGAGCCTGCGCCGGATCGTTTCGTCGGATGCCGCCAGGCAAGCAGAGCGTGCACGCAGCAGGAGACGCCATGTCCATCAAACAGATACCTAAGGTGGCGATGGGAAATGACGGTGGATACGTGGCCGGGCTGGAAATAGGAATGCCAATCGCCGAACTGGAGGCGATGCGTGATGCAGGCATGACTCCGATGCAGATCATTGTTGCCTCGACGAGGAACGCCGCAGAGGTTTGCCGCCTCGGAGCGACATTGGGCACGATCGAGGCCGGCAAAGAAGCCGATGTCCTGATCGTTCGGGCAAACCCGTTGGAGAACCTGCGCGGGCTCATGGAAGTCGAGCGGGTGATTCACGGCGGGACAGTCATCCGTTGATGCGGTGCGGTGACACCTCGGCCACGGATCGATTTCCCCCCGCGCGTTCCCGGTCTATCTTCCAGCGACCGCCGGTGTGTTTTTTCTGAGAACCCGGCCAGGCTTCGTGCCCAGGTGCTGTTCCTTCTCAAGGACCGGAACGCCGTTCACGATGACGTACTCGATCCCGACCGGGTACTGGTGCGGGTTTTCGAACGTGGCCCGGTCCGCAACCCGGTCGGCGTCAAAGAGAGTGATGTCGGCTTTCTTTCCGGCGCGCAGAAGACCCCGATCCCCGATGCCGAGCTTCTCCGCGTTCAGCGAAGTCATCTTCCGGATCGCTTCGGGCAGTGTCAGGACATGTTCTTCGCGCACGTACTTTCCCAACACGCGTGGAAAGGTGCCATACGAGCGCGGGTGAGGCTTCCCGTTCCCGAGCACACCGTCCGGCCGAAAGGCGGAGCCGTCTGATCCGAAGGATACCCAGGGCTGCCGCATCGCATAGCGCACATCTTCCTCGCTCATCAGGAAATAGACGGCCGGAACTGATCCCTGCTCGTCAACGAGCAGATCGAATACCGCGTCCGCAGGGCGCTTGCCGGAGAGCCGGGCAATTTCCGCGATCGACTTGCCTTCGTACTTCTTGTCGGCTTCGGTTCTTACCGACGCGACCACGCACCCTTCCCAGCCGTTCATGGCAAGGTAGTGGTTGAACCAGCCGGGAATACCGGCGTAGAGATCCTTCTCGATGCGGCGACGTTCTGCGGGATTCCGCAGGCGCGTCAGCATCTTTTCGTGCCCGCCCTCCATGGCCCAGGGAGGCACAAGCGCCACCAGGTTGTTTTGCCCGGCGACATACGGGTACTGGTCCGCGGAAGCCCGTATGCCGCGGCCCCTGGCACCTTCGATCAGGTCGCAGACATCCTTCATCCTGCCCCAGAGGCGGCGGTCGGCAATCTTGAGGTGCAGGACTTCCACAGGAACCTGAGCCTTCTCCGCGACTTCGAGGGCCTCGCCGATCGCTGCCTCGATCCCTTCGCCTTCAGTTCTGATGTGCGTCAGGAAGATACCAGAGAACGGTCTGACGACCGAGGCAAGCTCGATCAACTGCGCGGTGGTGTGATAGGTATTGGGAGGGACCAGCAGAGCCACAGAAAGTCCCAGTGCCCCGTCCTGCATGGCTTCCCTGACCAGGCGCTTCATCTGGTCCATTTCCGCGCGGGTCGGTTCCCGGCTTTCCTCGCCCAGGATGCACCGGCGCACCTGGGTTGCGCCGACAAACGATCCGACGTTGACCGAAACGCCGCTGTTCTCGAGCCGCTTGAAATAGTCACCCAGGGTTCGCCAGTCCACGTGCAGCCCGTAGGGAGCCGATTTTTCCACCTTGCCCTGGATAGGGCCGGCGGAATCCGACTCACCCAGAATCTCGGTGGTTACACCCTGCCGAATCTTGCTCTGCGCGGTCCCATCAACCAGGAGCGGGTAATCCGAATGAGTGTGGATGTCGATGAATCCCGGGCAGACGACCAGTCCGCTGGCATCGATGAGGCGCCTTGCCTGCGCGCGGGCTTCCGGATCGATTGATCCAATACGGACGATGGAGTCTCCAATGACTGCGACGTCCGCGTCAATTGGATCAGCGCCGGATCCGTCCACGACGCGCCCGTTGACGATGACCAGATCAAGAGCGGGTCCTTGTTTGCGGCATGCGCCCGAGAAACCGAGAGGCAGGGCAACCAGCAGCACGAATATGCAATTCCGCGCACGGCACATGATCAACCTCCATTCCGATAATGATCAGCGATGCAGAATAGCACGGGATCCGACACCTCTTCGACAGGGGTGTGGGTCAGCGCCGCCAACGCTGTTTCAGGATTTACTATGATGCGGGCTTTTAGCCCTCCGGAGCATCGTGGCTCCCATACCTGGCGCGTTGCGCCAGGCTGGTATGAATCGGGCCTTCGGCCCTCGAACCAGTGTTCGCATACTCAGCGCTGGAAGCGCGTCCTCATACCAGCCTGGGGCGAAGCCCCAGGTTCGCGTGCATCCAAGGAATCAAGGGCTGAAGGCCCGTTCCATAGAGTTGCCTCGCCCGACCGGACATCGCGCACGCTGCGGCGCAGCGCGCCCGCGTGAAAGATTCTGGTTGCATTTCAAGGCACGCTCTCCGAGTCTGGGTTGGGTTATGCTCAGCGGTGTATTCGCATCGTGGTTCGAAGGAGGTAAGAAATGCCGCGCCTGGTTCCGCTCTCCGTCGCTCTCCTGGTTTCTGTTGCGCCCTCTTACGGGAAAGTCGTCGTCTTCTGGCAGGACGGATTCCCCACAGTCGAAAGCCAGCCCGTTCCGAAGCAGACGCTCTTGCAGGCCTTCGGCAACGGCGAGGTGATCTTCGCAGGGACAGCCGATATCAGAAAGGTTGACGCGCTCAAGGATACCGACCTGCTCGTGCTCCCCTATGGTTCCGCCGTCCCGGCCGACGTCTGGCAACCGATCCGCGAATACCTTGCACGCGGAGGAAATCTGCTGACCCTGGGCGGTCGCCCCTTTTCCGTTCCTGTTTCTGAAGAAAATGGCAGGTTTGTCGCCGGGCGGGCGCAGCGCACCTACTCTCGACAGATCGGGATCGTTCATTCGTATGAAGTGCCCCGGAAGAATTGGGTCAGCTTCGCGTGGGACGAGGGGTTCGCGTATCCGGGACCCACGGAGTTGCGTGCAAGGACGGTGTTTGTTACCGCGCCGGGATGGGAGAGGGGCGCGTATCGCGGCCTCGGGTTCCTGCTCAACTCTGAGGGAGAGCGGATCGCCGCTCCGGTTGTCGAGGAAGACTACATCTCGCAGGGCGAAGGTGATCTGCAAGGTGCCCGCTTCATCTTCCTGAATTTCGATCCTGAACCCGGGTACTGGGATTCCGCTGCCGGCATCGCGCTCATTCAGGCCGCCGGCCGGCGTGCACGCCAGGGCGCCACGTTTTTGCGCATCGAGTTGATGAACGCAACCGTGGCCGAGGGGGAAATCCCGGCGGCCGCGGTGCACCTCCGGAACGTCAGGCGACAGAGAATGGGGCTGCCCCAGGCAGGAGCGGTTCAAGTCGAGCTTCTCAGCGGCAGCGAAGTCCTGTCCTCGAGTCGGGTGACGTTTTCAGGCAGTGAAACGTCGAAAGAGGTGATGTTCCGCAAGGACCTGTCTCCTGGTCTTTACTTCGTGAGGGCACGGTATGAGGAGGCCGGGGAGACTCGGGAGGCGTATCGAACCGGCTTCTGGGTGCGTGACGAGAAAGTCCTCAAGAGTGGACCGGCGCTGTCCACAGGTGACACCTACTTTCGCAAGAACGGTGCGGCATTCCTGCCCTTCGGCACCAACTACTTCTCGACCGACAACTACTACGGCGGATTCCTGGAAGGAAACGCATATGTCTGGGATCGGGACTTCGCCGAGATGGAGAAGAACGGGATCACCTATGTGCGGACCGGTGTCTGGAGCAACCATGCTGACCTGCTGGACCGGTTGACCGGGGGTGTCAAGGAGCGTTTCCTGAGAGGGCTCGAGGCCTATCTGCACTCGGCGGCCCGTCACAGCATCCACGTCAATTTCACCTTTTATGCCTTCGACCCTCAGACGGTGCGGCGCTATCCCGGCGAGGAATCTCTCCAGGTTGGTCCGGGATCCAATCCTTACACCGATCCTGTAGCCGTCCAGGCTCAGAAGAACTATGTCCAATCCGTGGTGAATCCCTTCCGGGATCTGCCGTGCCTGAGTTGGGATCTCATCAATGAACCGAGTTTCTCCAACCCGCGCCGGTTGTGGCTGGGAAACACTCCGAATGCCGACCCGACGGAAAAGGCCGCGTGGAACAGGTGGCTCGAGAAACGGTACGGTGACTTGCGCAACCTGGCACTTGCCTGGAATGCGGCTCCGGAGGAAGTGGGCGCCTTCGGCTCAATTCCGTTACCTGCGACGGAAAGCCTGGAGCCGACGCGAAACGACATTTCCGACCAGGTGCGAGCCGTAGACTACAACCTCTTTGCACAGGAGATGTTCAGGCAGTGGGTGTCGGAGATGATTGCCGCCATTCGCTCGACCGGAAGCAGGCAGTTGGTGAACGTCGGTCATGATGAGGGGGGTGTCGCGAACCGGCTGTTGAATCAGTTTTACGGGGATGCGGGTGTCGCTTTCACGACGAATCACACCTGGTGGCGGGATGACGCTCTGCTTTGGGACTCGGTGGCTGCCAAGCGGCCGGACCTGCCGAACCTGGTTGGAGAGACAGGAGTGCAACCCGCGTCGCGGATCGATGGAAGCTGGCGCTGGGACGAGGTGACGGCACTTGGACTTTACGAGCGCAAACTCGCGCTCGGACTGGCTGCCGCCAACACAGGCTCGCTTCAGTGGGACTGGGCGGAGGGAGACACTTACGGCATCAAGCGCGGTGATGGCTCCAAGAAGCTCTGGCAGGACGTGCTCAGCGGAATGGCGCAATTTGCGCTGAAAACTGCTCCACACATCACCGGGGCAGGGAAGCCCGATGTGGCCATCGTGCTCCCGCAGTCGCTGCAGCTTTCCGTCTTCAACGCATACGCGCTCGAAGCGCAGCAGAAATGCGTGCGCGCTCTCTATCACTATGCGCGTGCGACCGCATACGTCGTGGGCGAGTACCAGGTCAATCTGCTGGGCGATCCGAAACTGATCATCCTCCCGTCTCCCTGGGTGCTTACACAGGCAGCCTGGGAGAGCATTCTCGCGAAGGTCCGTTCCGGCGCCGTGCTGCTGGTGTCGGGAAGGTTCGACGCCGACGAGCACTTCCACGCCACGCAGCGCCAGAAGGAAGCAGGGTTGGACTATGCCCCAGGGCTGCTTGCGACTCACGACGCCCTCGTGGAATGGCCCGGGGGACGGGCCTTCCTCAGCTATCCGGGAGAGAAGTGTACTTTCCTGGAGAGGGGATTCCTGCCCGATGACCGGACATTTGCCGAGGCGAAGGTCGGGCAAGGGCGCATTCTGTATGTAAGCCTGCCCATCGAGCTGAGCGACAACCTGAGGGCAATCGGCGACATTTATCGTATGGCTTTGTCGCAGGCGGGTGTCGTGCCGGCGTACTCGACGAGCATCGAAGACCCGGGGATACTGATATGCCCGACAGACGTCGGAAACGCGACGCTGTATGTTTTGACGTCGGAGTCCGCCGCCCCGCAGACGGTCGCTTTCAAAGACGGCGCGAGTGGGAAGAGTCTTTCAGGCAGGCTCGATCCAGGACGTGCCGCCCTCGTCCTTGTCGGCAAGTCCGGCGAGCTCTTGGCGGCTTACAACTGGAATCCGGTGCCCTGAGATTGGCAGCCGTCTCTAAAGGGTCTTCAGCAGGAACGAACAGATCTGGTAGCCGTCGACGTATTTGAATGGAGTCTCGCCCAGCGTGTAGTGCCCGCACGGCAGAACGACCAGCTTGTAGGGGATCTTGCGCAACCGCACCTGCTCGATCATCGCCTCGGAATACTCAGGCAGGAACGTGGTATCGCAGGTCCCGTAAATGAACAGCGACTCCCGCTCGTATTGCGCGTAACGGTCGACATAGCTGAGCGGAGTGATCACCTTCCAGGCATCACGGAGTTGATCGAGGCTGATGTGGCCGTCCAAGCCGTCGCGGATGTGGCGTGTGCTGAGCCCTGTCCAGACCACATCCGCGAAATAGAGGGAGAAATGGTTGAAGACGTTTGAACGCAGGCGCTTGTCCTGCGCACAGGTCAGGAAGGCGTAGCAGGAACCGAGGCTTGTCCCGACTATCCCCAATCGCTCATATCCCTGCATTTCGAGCCAGTCCAGACAGGAGCGGCTATCGATGACCGCCTGGCGGGTTGCGTCGATCGTGCGGGCCACGTTAGCCGAAACTGCATAGTCTGCGCGCTGCAGTTCGGCCGGCATGCGAAAATCATGGTAGGGCAGGCTGAGGCGCAGGGTTGAAATCCCCAAACGGCTCAGCCCACGACAGAGGGCCACGTGCTGGTGAGCCTTGGCGTTCCAGTGCGGCAGCACCAGCACCGCCCGCCGGCGGCCGGACTTGGCGGGAAACCACTGTCCCGTGACGATGTTGTTTTCCCGAAAGGGTGTGGCAACAGCGGAGGTAAATCTCAGCAGGTTCCTCTCGAGGCGGAAGTCCGACGGTGTGCGATAGCCGAAGAAGCCGCCGTCGTCCTGGACCGCCGCCTCGCTCAAGCGCGCAAGGTACGCGGCGGGAACCTGGCTATCGTCCGCGATTTGGGAGGTGCAGGGCCAGTCCCGGATCCATTCCAGGCCCCATTCAAATTGGCGCACCACGCGGTCGGTCGCTCTGGCCGCCAGCCGTTCTTCCCGACGCTCGATCCGGTACCGGTAGCGGCCTTTCAGCGCCATTCGCAAGCGCTCTGTCCATGTAGTCGTTGCTTTGGGATCTTCCGCCATAACCTGACGCGAAAAATTGGAATTTCAGGGTCAGTCTCCGTTCTTATCATTTCTGAGGGGGCTGAAAGTCAAAGAGCACCTCGGTCTCACAGTCCACGGGCTTTCCGTTCAGCTTCATCGGAGTGTAGCTCATCTCAGCCGCGGCGCGGCGCGCTTCAGTCTCCAGCGCCGGGTCTGGGGAAGCCAGCACTGCAAGTACGTCGAGCCTGCCGTCCAGCTTGATGCGCGCGTAGAGGACGACCGTGCCCCGGATACCCGCTTGGGCCAGGTTTTCCGCGTAGCGCGGCCGCGGTGGGTTGAGAAGCTGGGGCAGGTCAATATTTCCACCGACTTGCGGCGTATGGGGTTGCGCCTTCCCGCTGCCCGGAACAGCGGCCTTGATCCCACTTTGCACAACGAAGTCGTCGTTCATCCGGCCGGGTGTGAGGATAACATAGACCGTTGCGGCCTGGCCCTTTTCGACAACTACGTGCTGTTGCGACAGCGAGAACCGCGGCTGCTTGATCTGAACAAAGTACATGCCGGGCTCCAGGCCGCTGAACGAAAAACGCCCGCGACCATCTGTAACTGTCTCCGATTTCTTGACATAGTCCACCATCAGCATCACTCGGGCACCAGGCACAACGGCGCCGGACGGGTCAAACGCCGTCCCTTCAATTGACTGTGACATTGCGAGTTGGGCCGCAAATAGCCCACCCAGCAGGATCCACGGCTTTATCTGACACATGTGCATTGCTTCTCCTTCATCTGGTCTCTTACAGATACAGACCGTCGTTTCTCAAATATCTGAGAGCCTGCCGGAGCGGATTTTGTTCCAATTCTTTGAATTGAAGAGGCCCATGGGGGCCTCGCGTTGGTATAATGGGCCACTTTCCGACGGAAACTTCGATGTTCAGGGAACACGCCAGGCTCTTTACCATCATCCAGTTCTGCACTGACATTGTGCTCACGGTCCTTGCATTCGCTCTCGCCTATGCCACGCGGCTGCACATGGATTACCTGGTCCCCGACGCTGTCGGGCGTCTGCTCAATCCTGAACTTCTGTCACTCCGGGAGTATGCCTGGCTTGTCTCAATCGGGATCGTCTGGTGGGCGATCGTGGCAAAAGCGCTGGGCCTCTATCGCCTCACGATCAAACGTTCCGGGCAGGAGAAGCTCGGCATAGTCGTTGCATCGGCCTTCTTGCTCGGTTTGTTCCTCGGCTTCCTCTCCTTTGCTTTGAAACTCGTCATGAGCCGGCCCCTGATCGCGCTCTTTGTATTCTACCAGGCAGCGTTTTTGTGTGGTGCCAGGGCCGCGGTCGTTTTGCACAGCCGAAGCCGGTCCCATCCGTCTCGTGTTCGGCGCAACATCCTTATTGTGGGTACCAGCCGGAAGGCCCACGAGATGGGAGAACTCATATCCCGGTATTCCGATTGGGGCCTGCGGATTCTCGGTTATGTCGAAGTGGATCCCACGAGAAATGGGGTCATGACCCAGGATGTTATGGGTTCCATAGCGGACATGCCGACGATCATCGAAGAGAATGTCGTGGATGAAATCATCTTCGTCGGCAGTGAACCCCGTGACCTGGAGGGCCTCGATGATGTCCTCGCCATCTGCAAGGAGCAGGGAATCAAGACACGCGTAGCCGCCGACTTTTTCCCGGTCAAGGTCTCCCGTGTGTCCATGGAGTTTCTGGAGAACGTCCCGATCATCACTTTCAGTGCCACTCCCGACCACGCGTTCGCGCTCCTGGTAAAGCGCCTCGTGGACATTGTGGGTTCCGCCCTCGCGCTGGTGGTTTCCTCGCCCCTGATGCTCATCCTCGCCATGCTGGTCAAACTCACATCCAGAGGGCCGGCCATATACCGCCAGGTGCGGTGTGGCCTCTATGGTCGCAGGTTCGTGCTCTATAAGTTCCGCAGCATGTGGGAAGGGGCCGAAGATGTGCTCTGGGAAATCAAACATCTCAACGAGATGGACGGGCCGGTGTTCAAGATGCGGCACGATCCCCGTGTAACCCCGCTCGGACGCTTCCTGCGCAAGAGTTCGCTGGACGAGTGGCCGCAATTCTGGAATGTCCTGAAAGGGGACATGAGCCTCGTCGGACCGCGCGCGCCGCTACCCGAAGAAGTCAAGGAATACAGCCGCTGGCAGCGTCGCCGCCTGTCAGTGAAACCCGGCATCACCTGTCTCTGGCAGGTTTCCGGCCGCAACGAGATCGATTTCCAGGAATGGATGAAGCTGGACCTTTTCTACATTGACAACTGGTCGCTGCTCCTGGACTTGAAGATTCTCCTGCGAACCTTTCCCGTCGTGCTGTTGGGGAGAGGATCCCGCTGACATGGAAAACTGCATTTTCAGGGTCTGACCCTGAATTCCCGATTTTCAGACGAGGGATCGGGCGGCCTGCCGGACCTCGTCAAGGAACCTGGGAACCTTGACTCTCGGGTCGCCCTCGCCGAGAGTCTCCAGGGGGAGGTAGCCGCGATAGCCCACTTTCCGGATGATCCCCATGATCTTCCCCAGATCCGTCTTCACTTCCTTGCCGCCGACAAACAGGTTTTCCTTTATTTGCCAGGTAACGGCGTAAGGTGCGACTCCGGCGATTTCAGCGTAGGGATCTTCGGTCTGCCTGAAGCTGCCAATATCCAGGTGCAGTCCCAGCCAGTCTGAATCCACCCCTCTCAGCACCGTGATGATGTCATCGGCGTTCCGGACGAAATCGGAATGATTCTGCAGGACCGGCATCACGCCGAATTTCCTTCCGTGCTCGGCGCACCGTCTGAGACCATCGACAACCCAGTCTGTGACCTCGTCCCTGGTGTGTCCCTCAGGAACACCTGCCCCGGAAAACACGCGCACCACCGGCGCGCCCAGGCGGGCGGCACATTCGATCCAGGCCTTCACGAGTTCAACCTCGGCAGCCCGTCTCTCCTTTTCCGGAAGTGTGAAGTCATTCCTGACCCCGGTGCCACTGATATCCAGTCCCGACAAAAACGCTCTTCGTTTGATAGAGTACAGATACGAGTCTTCGGGAACGGCGGGGTAACCGGGAAAGTAATAGGCCGTGGGATCCACTGCGGAGAAGTCCAGCCTGGCACAAAAGTCGATTACTTCTTCGAGTTTCATCTCGCCGCTCTGAAGCGGTCCGTTGAAGGAGTAGAGGTTACAGCTGAGTTTTGCGAACGGACTTCCGGTCCGCACAGGTACTGTCTGCCCGGCGAAGGTCTCCGGACCTTCAATGAGCCCCGGGATGCAGGAAGCGGAGACCGCCGCGGTTCTGAGAAAACCTCTTCGGTTCATCGGGCACCTCGCATTCTCAGCGATGTTCCTTTTCATTACTCCGCCCGGGCCGATCCGGCCTGAGCAGAAGTTCGTGCGCTGTTGACGCTGCGACCGCCTGACCCGAGAACGGGAGCGGCAGGGTTGTCCCGCGCAGCCAGATCGGAAACTGGTCCACATAGTGCGGGTTGAATATCTGACCGGACTGGCCGGTTACAATGTTCGAAGTGCTACTGTCCAGATTTCCGAGATCGACCGTCAGGCGTTGGGACGGGCCGTACTGTGCACCGGCCTGGTTCACCGTGGTGCCGTCTCCCCGCTGCGGTACCGCTCCGGGGCCGGCATACCTGGTGAGGAAGGGGATCGAGCCGAATATCGGATGGTTTATCTCGACGGGGAAGCGCAAGCCATAGGTGAACTGATCCAGACTATCCGGCAGCCCTCGATCGGCGACCACGTCTTCGACAACGACAACAAAGAGCTCGTCAAAACTGGTAACGTTCGGCGGCAACCAGCGAGCGGGCTTCTGTGTGATCAGGTTTTCCCAGAAGGTCGTGGCGCCGAACCATCGATACGACCGGTAGTCCTGTCCCAGGCGCGGTTCCAGCACGATCTTTGTCAGGCTGCGCCGCGCAAGGTTGATCAGCCCGGCCGCGGTCGAGTCCGGCGTGACTGAGCCGTCCCAGGAGTTCAAGATCCCGGCTGCCTGCCTCGCCCGGGCCGAAGAGCCGTTGCCCGCCAGGATGGGACGCGCCAGCTCCCGTGCCAGCAAACGGTCGAAATCCGAGTAGACATCCGTTTGAAGCGACAGCATGTCGGCAGGGGTCAGCTTCTTTCCGCGCGCGATCCATGATTCGAGAACCTGGCAAATCCGCCAGGTTCGATGCGCCGAGGCCCACTGATCAGCTATCGAATACCGGTAGTCACGCGGTGCGATCCGGCTGTTTGCCGTGACCAGTAAGCCGGCCGGCGGGTTGAATACGCTGGGCATCTCGTCCCACGGAATATAACCGATCCATTGGTGCGCATCATCTTCGCCCGGGACCAGGGACAAGCCGTCACCTGCCGCCCGGATCGGGACCCGTCCGGCGGCCTGGTATCCGATGTTCCCTTCGACATCGGCATAGACCAGATTCATGGCGGGCGCCACATACCTGGACAAAGCAGCCCTGAATTCCGGCCAGTTACGGGCGGAGTCAATCTCGAAGAAGGGAAACTCCTGCCGGATCGGCTCGTTGGCGATCCACCTGAGCGCGATCTTGCGCTTCTCGTCCTTCAGAATCGGCGTAATGATGGGCCCGTGCCGCGTGATTTCGATATCGAGAATGACGTCGGGCCTGCCTTTCACCCGGATCACCTCTCGGCGCCTCTCCGGCCTGGCCCATCCGGATGGAGCCAGGCACTCGCCCTTGTCGTTGAACTTCTCGATATAGAGGTCCTGAACGTCCGGCCCGAGGTTGGTGAAGCCCCAGGCGATGAACCGATTGTGTCCTCCGATCACGAACGGCATCCCGGGCAGCGTGTAGCCGACCACGTCGTACTCGCCCGACACCAGGTGGGCCTGGTACCAAACACACGGCATTGTGTGCATCAGGTGCATGTCATTCGAAAGAAGGGGCTTCCCCGATGCGGTGTGCAGGCCGCTCACGACCCAGTTGTTGGACCCCGGCCAGGCCTCAATATCGCCGCCGTATCCGAACGCATCCCCGGTACGCGATTGCAGCAGGAGATCCCCGAGCAGGTTCGCTCCTGCCGGCCGTCTCTCCGCGGAGAGACCACCGGCTGGCAGGCTTGCCCGGACGACCGCCCCTGTCTTCTGTTGCACCCCTGCTTCGCCCGGGGCCCGGTCGCGCCACGAGCCGTTCACATAGAGGTCGTCCAGCATTTGAGGCGTCAGGCGCTCCGCGAACTTCCAGCGCCACCACTCCGTGGGATATTGCGTGTTCATCTGAAGGCTGATGTTCAACCCGACGAGCACGGAATCGGAGGCCCGCCACGGGGACGGCTGGTAGCGCAGGAAACGGAATTCCACAGGGAGCCGGTCCCGGTTCCGATCGATGAACGCGTTCACGCCACGAGCGTAAGCTTCGAAGCAGAGACGGTCACGCTCGCTTGCCTGCTGAATCAAGCGCTCTGCTGCGCTGCGGACCTGAAGATAGCGCTGCCTCTTGTCCTGTTCGAGAAGGCTCGCCGCTGCCTCGCCCCGTACCAGCGGAAAGCCGATGACCTCCGACAGTTCGCCGGCCGCGTAGCGCCGCGCGAGGTCCATCTGAAAAAGCCTGTCCTGAGCGGTTACGTAGGCCTGGGAAAAGAACAGGTCCTCGAGGTCCGCGGCGCGAATGTGGGGAGTGCCCGTTCCATCGCGCGTCACCGTAACGGGTGCCTTCAGTCCGGTCACCCGGAGTTCCCCGTCGAGTTGAGGCAGCGCGGCTACAGCCGCGTGCCGGAACCACAGGGCGAGGCCGCCGATGCAGAGAATCGCGAGCAGCAACAAACCGAATGCCCCCAGCGAGACGTAAACAACGAGACGGGAGCGTCGTGCGGATGGCTCGGCTATTGAGTCGGTCATAATTACCTGGCCGCATGGGCCAGAGCGTGATTCTATTCGTCACTGCCATCAGCTGCAATGGTCCACCGGCACAAATCCCCGCAGTCATTGCCGGGAGCCTGGCTGTTCGGAGTGGGCGCGCTGCGGCGAAGCGCTCAGTATCCGCGCCGGCTGCGCGGACCCGGTGCGCGGTCGATGAGCCATCGGATATGAACCGCCCGCTGCGGGTGGGATACTGCGGCACGGCGAAATCGGCTGCACCGCCGCCGGAAAAAAAGTATGCTTCACCGACCGGGCTCAGGGCTTCTCTGACGGCTGGTGAAAGGACAGTTCGCCGTCTCTCCGAGATCCCGGCGACAGGCAATGAAGATGTTCACCGTGCTGATAGCCGTTCTCGTGGCGCAGCGGCTCTCGGAGATGGCAGTCTCGCAAAGGAACCAGAGCTGGGCATTGAGCCGTGGCGGCATCGAGACAGGTCAAGGACAATACCCTGTCGTTGTGGCGTTGCACGTGCTGTTTTTCCTCTCGCTCGTTGCAGAGCACCACTTTCTGCCGAGGGGCTGGGATCCCCTGTGGCCCTTCTGGTTTGGGCTCCTGGTTTCTTCGCAGCTTCTGCGCATCTGGTGCCTGGTCTCGCTCGGGCGGTTCTGGAACACCAGGATTATCGTGATCCCGGGCGAGCGACCCGTGCTGAAGGGACCGTACAGCTTCATACGCCATCCGAACTACCTGGCCGTTGCGGTCGAAATCCTGGCGATCCCGATGCTCTGCGGAGCTTACTTGACCGCGGGTGTATTCAGCATCCTGAATGCCTTCGTGCTGTGGTGGAGGATCCGCGAGGAGGAGCGAGCGCTGGACCTGCTGGATGGCGGCGAGCTGCGTCGACTGCCGCGTTTCATTCCCGGCGTGGGGGTAAAGTCCAGGCTCCGGGCAGGAGGCAACGGCGGATGTGGGTAGCCAACGATCAATGTCGGAATCGGAATCGGGCGGCAATCGGTGTCGGTGGCCGGACTCACGAGCAGGCCACCGGCCGTGGAATTGAGGCGAGCTCACGGTCGATAACGATGGCGATATCGATCCCGATCCCGGCGCCGAGGGGGCTCCGGGTCACCCCGCTGTGCGGGGCGGGGCACTGCGATGCCTGGCAGGAATGATCGATCACCGGGAGACAAAGTCATGACGACACGCGACTATCCCAGGCGGGACTTTTTGAAATACTCAGGCTTTTTGTTGGGTGCCGGCGCTGTGAGTCCGGCCGCCGGGTCATCGACGGCGGGTGCAGCAACTTCCCCGCGTCGTTTGCAGGAGGGCTCGAGCCCCGGCGATGCGCAGCAACTTACAATCCAACAGGTGATTGACCTGATCATCAGGAAATGCGTCGGAAAGCCTCTGCAGCAGACCGTCGACACCGTCAAGACCGGTGATCCGTCGCGAAACGTCAGAGGGATTGTCACTACTTTTCTGGCGACCTGTGATGTGATCGAAAGAACCGCCAAGCTCGGTGCGAACTTCATCATCACCCACGAGCCGACCTTCTACAGCCATCTCGATGAGACGGGCTGGCTCAAGAACGACCCGGTCTACATCTCAAAGCGCCGGCTGATCGACGAGCACGACATTGTCATCTGGAGATTTCACGACTACTGGCACATGCACAAACCGGATGGAATCATGACGGGTGTATTGAAAGAACTCGGGTGGGAAGGTTATGCAGATCCCGAGCGCAACAACCTGTGCACCATCCCGGCCATGCCGCTCCGGAACCTCGTGACGATCCTGAAAGAAAGGCTTGGCGCGAAGAGGGTGCAGGTCGTCGGCAACGTCGAAATGCAGTGCCGCCGGGTGGCGTTCCTGGTGGGTGCTGCCGGAGGACGGATGCAGATGCTGAGCCTGGCCTCGCCCGATGTCGACGTCGTGGTCGTGGGCGAGATCGACGAATGGGAAACCTCCGAGTATGCCCGCGACGCGGTCTGTCAGAAGAAGAGCAAAGCGCTCGTCATACTCGGGCACGCAAACAGCGAAGAGCCCGGGATGAAATACCTCGCGGAGTGGCTGCGACCGATGCTCCCCGGCATCAGGATCACCTTCGTTCCGGCTGGAGACCCCTTTCAGTCGATCTGAGACCCGGTATAATCGCTTCGCGAATGAGTTGTTGGAGTTCGGAATGCCTGAGAAGAGGGTCAACGCGGTTGTCATCGGTGCTGGGGCCGGTGGTGGTGTGGTCGCAAAGGAACTCAGCGCGGCCGGATTGACGGTGGTGCTTCTCGAGCGCGGAGGCTGGCCGCATTTCAGCGACCTGTACCACGACGAGCTCACCAGCCAGGTCTACGGAACGTTGCGTCAGGCTTTGGGTCCGGACGACGAGAGAAACCGCAGGGTGGTGCCGGAAGGGGATGGGGCATGGCGCACCGTCGTACCCTCCGAAGGGGCCTATGGCAATATCGCCGCCTGCGTCGGATCCGGCACAGCGGCCTATGGCGCGATCGCCTGGAGGTTCATGCCCCAGGATTTCAGGATGAGGTCGACCTACGGTCCGCTGGAGGGATCCACACTCGAGGACTGGCCGATCTCCTATGATGACCTGGAGCCATGCTATGAGAAGGCCGAGTGGGAGATCGGCGTCGCGGGTGACCACACGGAGAGCCCGTTCTTCCCGCCGCGGCGCAAGCCCTATCCCATGCCTCCTCACCCGTACAACAAGCCTGCGATACTTCTGGAACCGGCGGCGCGGAAGCTGGGGTATCACCCCGTCCACATCCCCATGCTCAGAAACTCCGTGCGTTACGGAGGAAGGCCGGCGTGTATCCATTGCCGGGCCTGTTCGGGCTTTGTCTGCGAGGTGAACGCAAAAAACGGCACGCACAACACCGTGATCCCGGCTGCGATCGCCACGGGCAACTGTGAGATCCGGATCAACAGCGTCGCCGCTGAAGTCATCGTTGATGAACGGGGACGTGCGCAAGCCGTTCGCTATTTTGATGCGGATAACCGCGAGCGCGTCCAGCCTGCGGACGTCATAGTCGTGTCGTGCTCTGCGACCGAAAGCGCGAGGTTGCTGCTGAACTCGCGCTCAAAGCTCTTCCCAAACGGGGCCGGCAACCGTCATGACCTGGTGGGCCGCAACTTCCAGGACCACGCGTACGCAGGCGCGACCGGCATGTTCGGCGAGGACATTTACGATGACGCGGGGCCCGGTGCGACGATGGCCGTGATTGACTTCAACCACGGCATGCCGGGAATCCGTGGCGGCGGAGCGCTTACCAACCAGTTCATCACGCTTCCGTACGGCTTCACGAGGAAGAGACCCCCGGGGGAGCCTTCCTGGGGGAGAGCGCACAAGGAGTTCCAGCGCAGCAACTTCAGGCGGCTTTTGGGAATTCACGGCCCGGTTCAGGAGATGCCCGTTTCCGGTGCGAGAGTGGATGTCGATCCGGCAGTCAGGGACTACTGGGGCATACCGGTGATCAGGGTTTCCGGCACGCGGCATCCCTATGACCTCGAGGTTGCGCGGCAGGTAGCTTCAAAATCCGAGGCCTGGCTGAAGGAGGCCGGTGCCACCAGGACCTGGACGAGCATTCCGGGTATGGGGCGTGGCCTCAGCTCCCATCAGGCAGGCACCTGCCGGATGGGAAACGATCCCGCGACCTCGGTTACCAACAGGTACGGACAAGTACACGACATCGACAATCTGTTCGTCGCCGATGCCAGTCTTCATGTGACAAACGGCGGGTTCAATCCGGCGCTCACCGTTATGGCGCTCGGGTATTGGGTTGCGGGCTACATTAAGACAGAGTGGCGGGGAACGAAGTTTCGCTCATAGCGCAACGAGCGTTCAGCCATCAGCTCTCCACAGTCAGCTGCTGAGAGCTGATCGCTGAATGCTGAGAGCTGATTTTTCAACAACCTCCTCCGGATGAGGGACCTCAATGCCACTTCCTGATCACAAAACCAAGATCATCGCTACGATCGGACCGGCGTCCGAATCACCGGAGATGCTGGAACGCTTAATACTTGCAGGGATGAACATCGCCCGCCTGAACTTCTCCCACGGGGACTTCGCGGGTCATGCGGAGAGGATCAGCCGTATCCGCACTCTCGAAAGCAAGACCGGCCGCCGAGTCGCCGTCATGGCCGATTTGCCCGGGCCGAAAATGAGGATCGGGTCAATAGACCCGGAGCCCATCGAGTTGCACCCCGGTGACAGCTTCAGTCTTACGACAGAGGATATCCGGGGGGACCTGCAGCGCGTGTCGGTAACCTTTGAGCGTCTTCCGCAGGTCGTGAAGCCGGGGGATCGCCTCTTCCTCAACGACGGTCTGATCCAGCTCCAGGTGAGCAGGATTGAAGGTCCCGTGGTGCACTGCAAGGTCAAGGTGGGAGGGGAGCTCCGTTCCCGTAAGGGACTCAACCTGCCGGGCATCGATCTCGGCATCAACGCCTTCACTGCGCATGACCGGGCCTGCCTCGAGTTCGCGTTGAGAAACGGTGTCGACGCCGTGAGCCAGTCATTTGTAGAGACCGCCGCCGACATCGAGGCCCTGCGAACGGCGGCACGCGACCTCGGCAGGCAACCTTTCATCATTGCGAAAATCGAGCGAGCGGGGGCGCTCGCTCATTTCGACAGCATCCTTCAGGCGGCCGACGGCATCATGGTGGCACGGGGAGATCTGGGAGTGGAAGTGCCGCTGGAGGAGATTGCTGTCACCCAGAAGCAGCTGATCGCAAGGTCGAATCTTGAGGGCAAGCCGGTCATAACCGCGACGCAGATGCTCGAGTCGATGGTGACGAACCGCCTGCCGACGCGAGCCGAAGCCACCGATGTCGCCAACGCCATCCTCGACGGCACCGACTGCATTATGCTTTCGGCCGAGTCTGCGATGGGGCACTATCCGGAGGAAGCGGTGACGATGCTCGCGAGGATTGCTGCGGCTACCGAGGCCCGGAGGCCGGCGCAGACGATAGAGGGTCTCCGCGGACTGAGCCTCCATAAGAAAGTCTCAACCGTGGCTGAGGCCATGGCCTCGGTGGTGGAGCACGCTCTGGATACGGTTCCCTGCTCCGCCGTGATAGTCCCCACCCACAGTGGCACGACCGCGCGGATGATCTCGCGTTTCAAGCCGTCAGCATGGATCGCCGCAGTCAGCCGCGATCCGGCCGTGTGCCAGGCGCTTGTCTTTTCCTACGGCGTGTCACCTGTCCTGGTGGCTCAGGAACCCGAAAGCTGGCGCGATTTTGCGGTTCGCTGGGTGCGCGAACAAAAGGTACCGGGCGCCATCGCTATGCTCGCCGCCGGCCCTTCGGATCGTGATCCTGATGCGAACTACCGGATCGAATTCATGCCTGTGGGTGAACAGCTTGCCCGGCCGGCCGCGCGCAAATCCTGAAGTGTGGTAGAGTCCCGGACCGGGCATACAGCATGACGGAATCCTTAGCTGGTTTTGCGGGTCTGTTTGTAGCGGGGATCGTGGCAGGTGCCATCAACTCCGTGGCAGGGGGTGGCACGCTCATTTCTTACCCTGCGCTTGTCGCGTTCGGTGTTCCGCCCGTGCCTGCAAACGCGACAAACACGGCGGCCGTCTGTCCCGGCGCCATGAGCAGCGCCGTCGCCTACCGCCACGACCTGCCGAAGGATGGCAGTCTGCTGACAACTCTGCTGCTGCCCAGCCTGGTCGGAGGACTGCTCGGCGCCTGGGTGCTCGCGATTACGCCTGATCGCCTGTTCGCCCGTATCGTGCCCTTCCTGGTGCTTTTCGCGACGGTGCTCTTCGCATCCCGGGACAGGATCAACCGCTACTTGAATTCCAGAAGGGAAGGCCACGAAAGTGTGGGGGCAATGGGGCGGGTCTGGGGATTCTGCTTTCAGCTATTTGTGGCTGCCTACGGCGGCTACTTCGGCGCGGGCATCGGCATCCTTATGCTGGCTTCGCTGGGCTTGATGGGACTGGGCGATATCCACAGGATGAACGCCCTGAAGACGTTCCTTTCGTCCCTCATAAACGGAACGGCGCTCATCTACTTCATCATCAAGAAGCTGGTCGTCTGGCCCATTGCCATCCTGATGGCGGCCGGCGCAATCGTGGGAGGATATGCCGGGGCCCGCCTGGCGAAGCGGGTGGACCAGAGACAGCTCCAGCTGTTTATCGTGATGGTGGGCCTGGCGGTGTCGGCCTGGCTCTTCTACAAGGGCGCCCAGTCCTGAAACGACAACATTACCGGGACTCCGCTGGCGGAGGGCGAGTCAAGACTCCGAGCTCAACCGGGAAGGCCTGCCGGGATCGGGATCGCCATCGGGACTCGAAACCGGAGGTCGGCCGGCGGATACCTTGAGTGAGGGCGGCTCTCCTTCGATACCGATACCGACCTCCTCAAGGGTTTGTCCCCCGTGCGGGACAGGCAAAAGCCGCGCCTGATAGGCGTTATCGGTTACTCCCGTTTTGCCTCGTAGTAGTCCTTCTCGACGTGACCTTCCATCACGTTATCCTGTGCCTGAACCGGGCCGGCCCCCGCAAGCACATAGATCCCGTAGCGCTGCGTGCGCGCTGCGCCCGTTCGTGTTTCCGCGATGCGGTTGCCCGTGATCAGGATGTTGCCGGCGTGAGGCTCGAAGTAGAAACCGTAGCCCTGCTTCGCGTCGCCGTTGTCGAGAATCTTGTTGTCCTTGAACGTGTTTCGATGGCCGCTGTTGCTGAGTGTCTCCTGCCTGAAGAGGACACCGCAGAAAGCGTTGCCGGAAACGGTGTTATTGACAAAGATGTTGTCTGTGTCCTTGTGCCCGATCGAGATTCCGTACTGCCCGTTGCTCTCGATCATGTTGCCAAGGAACTGACCATGCCGAACGCGCCAGCAGAGGAAAAGTCCCACCTGCCCGTTGTTGTGAATGCGGCAATCCATCACCTTGGGGCGGTCGCTTCCCGTCCCCGGATGTATGCCGAATCCTGTGTGCCCATAAGACTCACAATTCAGCACCTGGACGTTGTCCGATATCTGGAACGAGATGCCGTCACCGTTGTAGTTCCTGGCCACGCAGTTTCTGATCGTGACGTCTCGTGCGATATAGGCGTATATTGCGCCGCCACGGCACCCGTCCAGGTAAGCGTTTTCATCCTTGTTGCCGTCGACCGTCAGGCCTTCAAAAACAACCCCTTCCGCCTCGATCGCGCAAAGGATGGGGAAGGTGTTGCGAACGATCGCATGCTGCTCTGAGACGTTGTAGTCCCTCACCGTCATGGGACGGATCCGGAGAAGGTTGCCCTCAACGGCTGCCACCGTTGTGACGCTTATGTCCCATCCGCCCTTGAGCGTGTCGTCCAATACACTCAGCCCCATCCCAGGCTGAAATTTGGCCGGCTCGGCGACTCTCAGCTGACTTTCGCCGTAGTCACCGTCCTCGACAAGCCGGCTTTCGACGCCCGCGCTCTTCCTGAGGATGGTTTGACCCGGGATTCCCCGAACGGTTACTTTCGACGGGACGAAGAGGCTGTTGCGCATCTCATAGGTTCCGGCGCCAATCTCGAGAGTGTCGCCCGGACGCAGGAGTCCCGCCGCTTTCTGCAAGGCAGCATCGTCGCTGCCGATCACATCAGCCTGTCCGGACTGAGCCACGGTTATGGTCCGCGGCCCTGAAACCCGGGCACTGCGGTCGCGGCACCCTGCGACGGCAAACAGGCAGAGCGACAGGAGTATGAGTCTCAAGAACATGACTTTGTCCATAGGTCCTCCCTTATAGGTCCCCAAATTCCGGAAAAGGATAGCAGGACCCTGCCGCCGATCGTGCAGATAATCTGAGGATTCTTGCAGTATCGACGCTTGGGTGTTTTCTCAAACTTCGACCTGGGCCTGGACTTGGACGATCCAGCCCCGCAGAGCTCACGTATGTGCCGCATAAGACCTGGGTCCACGTCCAGGTGCGCCTGTTGCTGCGATCATCAACAGGCGATGATATGCTATGCGCGCAGACGATCCGAGGCCCCGGAGGAGATTCCGCTTGCATTCCAGTAAGGCCGCAGTCAAACGTCCCTATCGCCTGATTCCTGCCCTGCTCCTCCTGGCGGGCCCGGCGGTGCCCGGCAGTCAATCCCAGACCGAACCGCAGCTGGTCCGGATCAACACGCCTTACGTGCAGACGCCGCAGGAGGTTGTCTCAGCCATGCTGCGGCTGGCACACGTCACGAGCGAAGATACGGTATACGACCTGGGATGCGGAGACGGGCGCATCGCGATAACAGCGGCGCGCGACTATGGGGCACACGCCGTGGGCATCGACATAAACCCCGACCGGGTCCGCGAGTCCATAGAGAACGCGTCGAGAGCCGGTGTTTCGAGCCTGACTGAGTTCGTGCAGAAGGATTTCTTCGATGCCGACCTGAGCCGGGCGACAGTAGTAGCCATGTACCTGCTGCCCGAGGTCAACCGGGAACTGCTTCCGAAACTGCTCCACGTTCTCAGGCCGGGCACGCGCGTTGTCTCCCACGCCTTCGACTTTGGCAGTTGGAAGCCGGAGCAGTCCATCCTGGTGAGCGGCTGTAAGGTCTTCCTGTGGACCGTTCCGGCGAATACGACCGATATCATTGCCCATCATCCCAAGGAGAGGTGAAATGAGACACTCTGTCACCATCAGGCGTTTCCTGCTGTCTTTGCTCGTATTCTTCTATGTTTCATCACTGCCCGCACAGGAACAGAGTCAAAAGCAGGACGGGAACTTCTACGAGAAGAGCCTTCACTACACCAACCGGGGGCTCGAGCACTGGTACCTCGCGAAGAACGGCGGGCTGGAGCGCATCACCGGTATCCCCTTCGAGAAACTGAGCTGCAACAATTGCCACGTGCGCACATGCGATACGTGCCATGTGAAGGAAGTCAACGGCAAGCCGGCCTATTCGACGGAGGCTGCCAGGACGGAGAAGGCCTGCGTGAAGTGTCATGGCATGGAGAGTCTTACCTTTGCCACGCAGAATCCCTCAGACCCGGCAGCCGACGTCCATTTCGCGAAGGGCATGAAATGCATGGATTGCCACACGGCGCGGGAGATCCATGGCGACGGGACGCCGTATGAATCGATACAGGCGCCGGGAGCGCTTGACGTGAGCTGCGAGAAATGCCACACGGACCTCACGAAGTGCCCGTCCAGCGCGGTTCACAAGGGCAAGGTGGACTGCACCGCCTGTCACGTCCGGGACGTGCCATCCTGCTACAACTGTCATTTCGACACGAAGGTCAGCGAGGGGAAGAGTGTCTCCATCCCCATGAAGAACGTGCTGTTCCTCATCAACCATGACAACAGGGTCACGCTGGCCAATCTGCACACCTTCATCTACAAGAACAAGACGCTCATCGTATTTGCGCCTTCGTTTTCACACCTGGTCATGAAGCAGGGCAGGAAGTGCGGCGACTGCCATGCGAATCCCGTCCTGCAGCAGATCAAAGCCGGGACCTACAGGCCGGTTGAGTGGCGGGACGGCGAGTTGAAGACTGCCGGCGGGATCATCCCCGTGCTTGACGGCTACAACTGGAACTTTGTCTTCCTGAACTACAGCAAGGGGCAATGGACGCCGGCCGGGCAGCCAGCCGCGCCGCTGCTGAACTACTCCGGCTATTCCTCGCCGATCACCAGGGAACAATTCGAAAAGCTCACGGTCCCGCAACCAGCCAGACCGTAAGCGATTGGCAGGAGAGCAGGGCAGACTGAAGGAGGTGCGATGCCTGAGCAACAGATACTGTATTTGTCCCGCGCAGATGTCGAAGCTGTGAACCTGCCCATGGCGTCCATCATCGGACTGCTTGAGGAGGCCTTCGAAGAGAAAGGGCTCGGTCGGGTCGAAATGCCGCCCAAGCCGGGTATCCACACCATGCCCGACGCTTTCATTCACGCGATGCCGGCCTACATCCCTTCCATGAGATCGGCAGGCATCAAGTGGGTAAGCGGGTATCCCGCGAACTTCGAGCGCGCGCTGCCCTACATCAGCGGACTGCTCATCCTCAATGACGTCGAGACGGGCATCCCGTATGCGGCGATGGACTGCACCTGGATCACGGCCTTCCGTACCGGGGCTGCGACGGCCCTCTCGGCCAGGTATCTTGCCCGCCCTGCGAGTGAAACCGTGGGCATCCTCGCCTGCGGTGTCCAGGGGCGGACCAACCTCGAGGCTCTGGCATGCCTGTTCAAGATCAGGAAGGTGTTTGCCTACGATATCCTGCCCGAGGTTCAGGAGCGATACATCCGGGAGATGGGCCGGAAGCTCGGACTGGACATCGTCAGCGTCGAGGATCCGAGGCAGGCAGTCGTGGAATCGGACATCGTTGTGACGTCGGGCCCGATACTCAAACATCCTGTGCCGACCATCGAGAAGGACTGGCTGAGAGAGGGAGCGTTTGCCTCCGCAGTGGACTTCGACTCGTACTTTACAGGCGCGGCGATGGCGCAGATGGATCGCATCAGCACCGATGACCATGCCCAGTTCCGGTACTACAGGTCGGTCGGCTATTTCCGGCACACGCCCGACCCTTACGCCGACCTCGGCGAGCTCGTCACGGGGCTCAAGCCGGGACGGCAGTCTGCGGATGAGCGCACGATGGCAATCAACCTCGGCCTGGCACTGGATGACATGGCCGTGGCACCTTCGATCTACCGGGCCGCTCGTGACATGGGCCTGGGAACCCTCCTGCCGCTCTAGCGCACCAGGGCATTGAACAGCAGTTTGAATGTGCCGTGGGTCTGGGCGCGATGCTGCGTTCTGAAACCGATGAGAATGACCTTCCCCTCTCCGAGTCTTGCCGAGATCATCCCGGCTTTTCCTGCCACCTTCTTCTCCCCGATGAGCCAGCCGCTGCGGAGAATGTTTCGATCGGCGTAAGAGGCGATGATCTCGAAGCGCTCATTAAACGGGTTCGGCAGGATTTCGAAAGCCGGGCTGTAGAAAAAGAGGACCAGGCCCTCGGAGGGCATCCCGTATGCCAGCGGATCCTCGGTTTCAAATCGGGCCCTGAGTGTGGACCCCGGGCAGAAGAAGTCTTTTGCCGGCTCGTTGGCCAGTACATTTCGGATCGGCAGATTCAACTTCCCGATGGCGAAGTCGGTGGCCTCACCGAGCGCGATGAGCGTTCCTCCCTTCTGCACGAATGTCTTCAGAGATTCGACCCCCTCCTTCCCGATGCCGCTGCGATATTCCGGGGGATACTCGTCCTCCGGCTCCTCGCGCATGTCGGGCTTCTCTGGCCGTTCGCCGGTGATCTCGACTGTCGAATCGTCCGGGAGGATGATGACGTCATACTGCCCGTTCAGACTTCCCTTCTTGATCTCAGCATCCATCAGGGCCTGGCAGGGAAATGAGAACTGCTCCAGCAGCAGGCGGGTCCAGCCCTCGTCCATGTTCCCGCCCCGGTACCGCTGATACATGCCGGTGCGCAGGCGCCGGACCGGATGGCTGGCCTGCTCGATCTCTCCTTTGACGGGGCCGAAGTCGACGCCTGTCTGCGCGGCAACGGCAGAGAGCAAGGCTTCGGGCGCAGCCGGTATGATGAAGTCTCCGCGCTGCAGAACCTCCGTCACCCTGTCAGCGCGCCGGACTGGTATTCCCTTGTCGAGGAGGAGGTTCAACACCTTGAAGCTGTCGTTCGTCCGGCTGGAAAAGACGAACCCGGACGCTCCCCGCGCGACTCTGCCCTTTACAGGAACGGGCTCTGTGAGCGTTCGCAGCTCAGCCTGGATGGGCCCATCCACCGGATCCACACGCACTCCCATGAATTCGAACATGGTGTCCGTGGCCATGTCGTAGGGGCGGATCGGAGAGCCGTCGCGGTCCCGCGTGTAGGAGTTGTCGGGATAGAGTGTCCGGCCGAGAAGATACCGTATCAGACCCATCTTGGGCTGGCCGAGCGAGACTACATAAGAGCCGGGGGGATAGGTCATGCCCTCTGCAGTCGAGCATCCCCCTGGGGCCACCTTGACCTCGATGCCCTGGACGAGAAGTTTGTTCACGAGCTTCACCGCTGTCAGAGGGTCGTGCTGTGCAGGAGGTATCACATAGGCGGCGGGCTGGCCGGAGGCGCCGCGTTCGGTCTGCCTCCTCGCCTTCAGGTAGGCGTTCCGAAGTACAGTCTCCCTGTTCCGGGCCGCGAGGTCCAGAATCGCCCAGGCGGAGATTTTCTGCCTCTCGATGATGTCGCGGAGTCTCCACCACCCGCCCGGCCAGGGCGCGGGGAACGTGGTCTGTTCTTCATACGCCGGTAGTCCGCGCGTCTTTCCCTGGAGCTGCTGGGGGTGAATGAAGATCGGGGTGGCAAGCTTCGCGGTCGCCGACTCGGTCAGCATGCCGGCGATGTTGTGAAACGGGGTGATCCAATGGAATCCGAAGTGGCCCCAGCCCGAGTACTGGGCCATGTTGAGGACGCCGGCCTCGCCGGCCTCTTCCTCCTTGTATGCGATATGCGCCCCATACCAGCTGCTCTCCCGCCAGGTCAGCGGGTCGGCGAAAGGCCGCACCGGCTCTGCATACGGCGGCACATAGATTCTCGCGCCATAGCTCCCCATGTGATGGTGGTCGACGTATGCCTGAGGGGTCCAGTCCCTGAACAGGACCTTCGCCATGTACTGTGATTCGACCAGGTTGGTCTGGAAGGCGTCCCGGTTGTTGTCGTGGCCGGCGTACTTGTGATACAGCCATGGAGGCGATGTGCCTTCATATTGCGTCCCCAGGGTCTTCTGATACCAGTCGGCGACCATGATCTGACCGTCCGGGTTGAAGCACGGGACCATGAGGAAGATCACGTTATCGAGGATGCGCTGGGTTTCCGGGTCCTGGCGTACGAGAAGGTCCCAGGCCAGCTCGGGAGCCATGAGGGTGCCGCCGATCTCGGTCGCGTGGAGGCTCATGGACTGGCATACCACGGCCCTCCCTTCGTTGATGAGATTGCCGATCTGCTCGTCGGAGATGCCGCGCGGATCGCTGAGCCTGGCGTTCACCTTGCGGAGCTCCTCGAGCCTGGCCATGTTTCCGGGAGAGGAGATGAAAACCAGAAGGAAGGGGTTGCCCATCGTGCTTGGCCCCATGTTCACCACCTTTATCTTTCCGCCGCCCTCCTTGTCGAGCCTTTGAAAGTACTCGACGATCCTGTCCCAGCGCGGGAGGTTCCTGTCGCTGCCCGGCTGGAAGCCGAAAAATGTCTCGGGCGACGTAACGCCGCCCTGTTCTGCCGCCGCGGGGACGAGCAGTCCCGCTCCCAGGAGGGAAATCACCAAGCAAGCTGAAATTGCACGGATGGATTTCATTGTCTTCCTCTGCTGTGGTTTGCCGGTGAGATCTTAGGGTTTTGGGGACGGCCGACTCAACCTTGAAATTACAGTCCGTCCGGCAACCTTTGACCCGGTAACCGAATCTGGTTACCATGAAAACCGAAGGAGCAATTCCAATCGAGCAAGAAACGCTGTTCACGCGCAGGTTTTTCCTGCTCTGCGCCTTCACCTTTTCGACCTTCGTGTCTGCGTTTCTGCTGTTTCCCACCATGCCGCTTCGGATACTGGCCCTGGGCGGAACGAAGTCGGAAGCAGGCCTGTTCCTCGGATTTCTCACCTACGCGTCGGCTTTTTTCGCCCCCGTCGGAGGAGCGCTGGCAGACAGGATCGGCAAGCGTCCAGTCCTGCTGATATCCAGCGCAGCGATTCTCAGCTTTGTGCTGATCTATGCCTCAACACGCTCGCTGGCACTGATTCTCCTGACAGCTCTGCCGCACGGAGCTTTCTGGTCCGGGCTCATGGCCGCTTCTGCCGCACTGATCAGCGACACGATCCCTTCCAGCCGTCGCGCCGAGGGGATCGGGTTCTGGGGGTTTGCGAGCATCCTGGCGATCGCGGTTGCTCCTCCATTGGGACTGTTCTTGATGCGGTTTGGCTGGAGCTTGCTCTGCCTGGTGTCCGGCACGCTGGCGGTCGGGATGCTTGCCGTCGCTTTCAGCATTTCCGAAAGGAGAACCCGGCATACCTGGACGGTGACAGGATTCTTCTCAGGAGGCCTGATAGAAAAGGATGTCTTCATACTGGCCGTCACCCTGTTCCTTTACAGCTTCGGCTATGGCGGCATCACGAGCTTCGCCTCACTGTATGCGCAGGAATCCGGCGTGAGGTTTCGAGGAATCTATTTCGTTGCCTTCACTGTGACCGTGCTCCTGACACGCCCCTACCTTTTGCGCCGGGCGGACCAGAAAGACCCGACGAGGTTCCTGCTTCCGCTCCTGGGGCTGACGGCCGCGGGGTTTGGCATTCTTGCGATCTCGGGCCGCCTGCCGTACCTCGTCGCCTCGGCGATCGTTTTCGGCACGGGATTCGGCTCGGCCTATCCGGTCTTCGCCTCCTACATGCTCCGCAAGATCGACCCGGGCCGGCGCGGTGCGGCTTTCGGGAGCATAATCCTGGCATTCGATACAGGCATCGGATCCGGTTCGATGCTGCTTGGGATGATCATCGAACACCATGGCTACCGCCCTGCGTTCGCTCTTGCGTCCCTGCTGGCGGCGTCCTCGATACCGTACTTCCTGGTGGCGCGGCGGGCTCTTCCGCGCTTCCGCGGGGATCGGGCCACGAACCGCGCGCCCTTTGTACCTTGACCGCCTTACCCCTGCGCCAATAGAGTTGGCGAGCGATGCAGGCAGCCATCTCAGCGTGAGGCATAGCGTATGAACTTCCGTATTTTTCAAATCCTTGCATGTGCAGGTATTGTCCTGTACCTGCCGGCAGCAGACCAGTCTCCAGTCTATCTGGATTCCTCACAATCCATCGAGCGCAGAGTGGAAGACCTTCTGTCACGCATGACCCTGAAGGAGAAGGTCGGCCAGATGAATATGCCCTGCGTTTACGAAGACGCCCTCGGGCCCGACATCCCCGGCAAGCGCGAAGCCCTCCGGCGCTTCACCCTGGGCACTTACACGGACGAAATCGGGCCGGGCGGGGGCTTCTTCACCGCCGCCAACGAGGTCATGCGCGACGGCCCGCGCGACCAGGCGCAGTTCTACAACGAGTTGCAGAAGATCGCCGTCGAGAAGACGCGCCTTAAGATCCCTCTGCTTCAGACCGAAGAGGGCACCCACGGAGTCATGTGTTCGGGTCACACGATCTTCCCGGAGGGCCCGGGGATCGGGAGCACCTGGAATCCGGAGTTGATCCGTGAGATCTACGCCACTGCGGCGCGTGAAGCACGATCGGTCGGTATACATCAGCTCTTCACGCTGGTGGTGGAACCCAATCGCGACCCGCGGCTGGGAAGAAACGAGGAAGGTTACGCCGAAGATCCCTATCTCTGCGCGCGGATCGCCGAGTCCATCGTGCGCGGCGCACAGGGCGACGATGTTTCCGCCGGCGACAAGGTGGTAGCGGGACTTTGCCACTATCCGGGGCAGAGCCAGCCGGTGAGCGGCTTCGAGAAAGGAGCCATGGAGATCTCTGAGCGGATGCTGCGAGAGGTATTCCTGCCACCCTGGGTGGCAGGGATCAGGAAGGCAGGCGCCCTGGGTGTGATGGCGACCTATCCGGCCATCGACGGCATCCCGACGCACGCGTCGAAACAGATCCTGACAAAGATCCTGCGCGAGGAGCTCGGCTTTCGCGGTTTGGTGCTCGGCGAAGGGAGCGGAATCGAAACCATTGTATGGGAGCACGTGGCGGCGAATCAGAAAGAAGCGGGCGCAGCTGCCTTGAAGGCGGGTCTCGATGTCGGCATTTCCTACGAGGCCGGCTTCATGAAGCCGCTCATCGAGAACGTCGAGGAGGGCAACGTCTCCGTGGACCTGATCGACCGCGCGGTGCGCCGCATCCTGCGACAGAAGTTCGCACTGGGGCTCTTCGAGCGGCCTTACGTCGATCTCGACCACGCGATCGCGACGGTGCACCGGCAGGAACACCGGGATCTAACGCTTCGCGCCGCGCGCGAGAGCATCGTTCTGCTCAAGAACGAGCGAGGATTATTGCCGCTGCGCAAAGACCTGAGATCTGTTGCGGTCATCGGGCCCAATGCGAACCATGCCGGAAACCTGCTCGGCGATTATGTCTCGCACGCGATTCCCCAGCACATCGTCACTGTCCTCGAGGGGATCAAGGGGTTGGTACCGGCCAGTACCAGGGTTCTCTACGCGAAAGGGTGCGGCGTATGGGGCACGGACAGAAGCGGTTTTGCAGAAGCGGTAGCTGCGGCGAAACAGACCGATGTGGCGGTGATCGTCGTGGGAGAGAACGAGCGTTATTCGCCGGACAAGGGAAGTAATGGTGAAGGACGCGACGTAGCCAGCCTGGACCTTACCGGTGCGCAGGAGGATCTGATTCGGGAGGTCTATGCCACCGGCACGCCGACTGTCGTCGTACTGGTGAACGGTCGGCCACTGTCGATCCGCTGGACAGCTGAGCATGTTCCCGCCATTGTCGAGGCGTGGCTGCCGGGAGAGTTAGGCGGACGCGCTGTCGCGGAGGTTTTGTTCGGCGCCTACAATCCGGGCGGAAAGCTGCCCGTCACCGTCCCGCGCCACTCCGGTCAATTACCGGCTTTCTATAATTTCAAGCCGACCAAGGGTCGATGGAACGGCGACCGGATGGAGGAGAGCGAGTATGAGGACATGCCCGGTTCTCCGCTGTTTCCCTTCGGTCACGGGCTCAGCTATACGAAGTTCGAATACAGCAACCTGAATATATCGCCCGCTCAGATCGGACCCTGGGGCGAGGTGCAGGTCAGCTTGGACGTCCTGAACACCGGGCAGCGGCAAGGTGCGGAAACGGTGCAACTATACGTGAACGACCTGGTCAGCAGCGTCACCCGGCCGGTAAGGGAACTCAAAGGGTTCGAGAAGATCGTGCTCCGGCCCGGCGAGAAAAGGACCCTTCGGTTCAAGCTGGGTCCTGAGGAGCTATCGTTCCTGGACCGCAACCTGGAACCGGTGGTCGAGCCGGGGATTTTCCGCGTCAGGGTTGGAAGCTCATGCGACGATATCCGCCTCGCCGCCAACTTTGAGGTGAAACCGTAACCGGGGCCGGTGTCGGAATCGGGGTCGCAATCGGTATCTGTGTTCCGAATCATGATCGGCCGACGGACATCGGGATTGAGATTTTGGCGAATATGGAAAAAAGAGGAACTCCGGGCAGTGAACTAAGAAATCGTCAGCTCTCGGGACTGTGGCTGGACGGTCAGACGATAATCGAGAATGAATCCGATGCCGTTCGCTTTGTCCGATCCGTAGGTTTCGCTCTCCGCTACAATGCCACCCCCGGCCTGCCGCTCGCTGCGATGTTCCGCGCGGCGGGGGAAAAACGTCATGCGATCGAACTGACCAATCGGCTTCTGGCTCGCGCAGAGGTAATAGAAACTAACGTTATTGCAGATCGGCTTGTTCTGGTCCACAAGGATCTCGTGCCGGCCGTGTATGCGCTGAGAGTGCGAAACCGGTCGGCGCGGCTATCCCCGGGGGCCCAACGGGCGCTTGAGTTGATCGACCGTGAAGGGCAGGCCACATCGGGTGAGGTGCGACGATACCTGGGGGTTGCCGGCCGGAAGAGGCCGGATCCGGGTGACCTCGCTCTGGCGGAACTGCAACGTGAGATCCTGATCGATCGCGGGCCGTCAAGCGTTCCGAAAAAGGGCATTCCCTACCTGAGCCCCGAAGGCTTTCCTTATCATATGTTCGAGAAGACTCACTGCAATCTCGTTCGCGCGGCCGACAAACTGAGAACGGCGGATGCGGTCTGTGCAGTTATCGAGGCATTTCTGCGAGCGGCGGTCTTCGTGACTCCCCGTAAGCTGGCACCGATGTTCAGGCTCCTGTTCAGCGAAGCGGAGATGCATATGGCAATCGGGGCACTCGTCGGTTCGAAGAAAGTGCAGGCAACCAAGACATGCGTTTCTTACGGGGGCGACTAGCCTGTCACCGAAACTCGCGGCTGCGAGAGCGAGGCAATTGGGCTATGGCGTACAGGGTGCTGTCATACGACGTGATGTAGAGGGTGCCGTCCTGCGCGATGATGGGCGCCGAGGAGATGTTGGATTGTGCAGGGTAGGACCAGATCTCTTCCCCCCATGGAGACACGGCATGGATCACACCGTCGCTGTCGCCGAAAAAGATCCTGCCGAAACCGTCGACGCTCGGGGAGCCGAGCACGAAGTACGCCCCGCTCGAATAAGACCAGCGTAGCTCGCCTGTCCTGCCGTTCAAGGCGTAGAGCTTCCCATCCAGGCATCCCACATACACCGTACCGTCGGCGGCTATTGCAGGCGAAGAGACGATACCTTTCGGCAGAACGGCCTTGAATGCCTGGCTTCCATCCGCGAGGTTTATTGCATACAGGCAGCCGTCTTCGGAGCGTGAGGCACCGATGTAGAGCAGCCCGCTTGATGTGTCGATTGCCGGCGCGGAGATGATGCGGTTACGGTCGACCCCCAGATCATCCGTAAACTTCCACACGAGGTGTGATCCGGCATCAAACTTGAAGACCGCGATTCTGTTCTTGTCCGAAGAATCGTGCGTAGCCAGGTATACGTTGCCGGCCGAGTCCAAAGCAGGCGGAGTAGAGATCTGGCCATCTCCTCCGATAGAGACCTGCCAGAGCAGATTCCCCTCTGAGTCAAACGAATAGAACTGGTCGTTCCATGCCCCGATGTAAGACTGCCCGTTGGCTGCGATCGCTGGGGATGCGATCGCTCGACGCTCGGGACCTCCGCCCGATAGCGTGCGCGACCACCTCAGGGTACCATCCGGCTTGACGCTGTAATACCAGCCTGCCAGATCGGCAAACAAGATTGATCCGTCCGGTGCAACTGTGGGAGTCGAAAAGATGCTCTCCCGGGCTGCAAACTTCCACTTCAGCTGGCCTGACGACGTCAGTGCGTACAGGTTGCCATCGGTGGAGGCCAGGTAGACAGTGCCGTCGCGCGAGACTATAGGAGAAGCGTCGATCGAGGCCTGGGTTTGGAACGACCACAGCAGTCCGGGGGCGATCGGCCCTACCGCAGACTCGCGCCCGGTGCGCTGGGCATCATGATGGAACGTGGAAGCTGAGTCCTGGCCATAGCCGATCCCCGTGCCGCGAAGCAAAGCCAGTACGAGGCACAAAGCCATTGCCGGCTGATACGAGACTGCGCGTCTGACTGTCTCAGGCACATGAATCCGGAACGGCTTGGTTGATTCGCAGGTGCTTGGCATGAACTCACCCAAAACCACCAACCGCCGGGGCGGATCTCAATCCGGGGACTATTCCCTGTAGGTTGGCTGAAATGTGTATCGCGCTGCGGCGATGCTTAGACCTGCGACATCGATCTCCGACAACAGATGGGTGCCAACTCCCCGTTCCGAGGCCAGTCGCAGCATGTTCGAGCCATTGTAGAAAGGCTTGCTGCCATCCGGAGCCGCGGGATCGTACCCCATCACGGCTGCTGTGACAGCATCCGTACACGCACTGTTCCTTCCGGCTATCAGCAGGCCCGGCACGGCAAGACCCAGGCGCGTGTTGTGCCACGCTCCCTCTCCTCCGTGCATGGTGACAATGCCGTCGATAATGGCCAGATCCACCGGCCGCGCACGGACAATATCTACCACTGCCCGGGGAACGCGGAACCCCGGATCAGTCGAGGGAACGGGCAGAATCTCTCCTCCAGCGGCAGACAGGTTCCCTTCGTGCAGCACGCTCGACCTTGCGTCTGTGGTGAACTCATTATCCTGGCCCGAAGAATAGAGAGCGCTCGGCGTTATGCCGAACAGGTTCTTCATTGACAGCGTGATCCCGGCAATCAGGTGATTCTTCATCTTGGGGATCGACACGAGAACGTCGGTATCCACATACCGGTGGTTGAACTGGAACGAGGAATAGAGGTAGGCCCCTTCACCTGTCGCGAGGGATCTGTAGCTTCCGCCGGTGCCCTTGTTGTGCGTGTCCTCCCAGTCGAGGTTAGGGACGGTGGATTCAAAAAGCGCCGGGTCGTACCCGAAGCCCGCATACGCGGTCCGTGTTTCGTCGGTTGTGTACAGGCTTTCGCAGATGACTATCCGCCGCGCACCGTAGTCGCTGAACAGAGAGCTGGCCGCCAACGTCACGAGGGGGTGCGTGTACACAGCAAGCACCGGGGCCAGTGTGTAGGTTGGGACGTTCCATCCGCCGGTCAGGTTGATCTTGACGGAAACGGTCTTCCCTCGAACCAGAGACTGCACGCCGCCGATCTGGTCGAAAAGCCCGGCCACCGTGGACTTGATCAGGTCGAAATCGTATCTCCGGCAGCGCGCAATCGCCACGGGAGAGGCAGGGAGTCCGGAGCCGGCCTTCAATGGACGTGCCTTACCGATCAGCAGGCCCGCCGCAGCGGCCTGCAAGAAGGAACGCCGTGGTATCGAGGATCCCTGATGCATGATATCCGCTCAGTCACATTATAGTTTTGGGGACAGGCTACTCAACCTCGAAATCCCGAATCATCCTTATCTTGATTCGTAGCAGTAAACACAGGCCGTAAGATCGAAGTCCCCAATCCCGCATGAGGCTCAGGTGGCCAGCGGAGTTTCGAGGTTGAGTAGCCTGTCCCCAAAACTATCTGGAGACGAAGGCCTCCAGCACCAGATCCTTGCCGGTGTCGCTCGATATGACGCTGCTGACGCGCAGCTTGACGTACCTCCCCAGGCCGGTTCTGACTGCGAAGGAGAAGTTGCCCAACATGGAGTCAGTATTGAGATTGGGGGAACCGTCACTCATGTCGATCGGGCTCTGCCCGTAACTCAAGCCCTGCAGGTAGGTCAGCGTCACCTCCTGATCAAACTGGTCGCCGGTCCTCTGTCCGATCACTGCGACTCGGGCACCTCCCTGGGGTGTGAGGCGCCTTGTGGTGCTGCTCTGTTTTTCGAAAAGCAGGTCCCAAGGGAGAGTCACATCGGGTTCAAACTCGGGGTCGTGAATCCGGTTCTGGTCCCACCAATAATCGGAGATGCATCGGTCGGCGTCCAGAGAATATCCCAGGCGCAGATACACATAGGTGTTCCGCCTCAACGCATCAAGGTAGGCCGGGACGATCGTCGCATATTGCACTCCCGTGGGGGTCGGGCTTTGCAGCAAGGCCAGGATTGCGACCGGCCCATCTGTGGTTGCCTTGAGCATGCCTGAAAAGCTGGCGGCGGACGGAAAGACGCCGGGATACAGGAATACTGCCCTCTGCTCGCCCGGGTTCAGCGTGACCGTTGCCGATCCTCCGTCCGAGGCCGGGTCCGAAGATGGTGAAGACTCTCGAAACAATTGCATCCTCAAGCTGTTGGCGCCGGAAGTGAGATTCACGACTGCGAACGCAGTGAAGAGGCTGCCCTCCGCATCTATGTCTACCGGGATGACAAACGAAAGGGTGGGCTCGGATACCGGCACGCTGATGGTATCGATTGTCGCTCCGCCCTTACGGACCTCATAGTAGGCGGTGATTGCCGCCTGATAGTCTTCAGCGTAAACAGTGGCTCCCTCGGAGTTCCGGATAACGGCGTAGCCCGATGTCAGTGCGGGAGTGGTTCCTGATGTTTGGATACCGATGGTCTGGTATGCGCCCAGATCCAACGGAAATTCGCTCGCCGTTCCCAGGTTCGTGGTGACCGACCAGGGTTTCCCATCCTGTCTGAAGAACATGACCTTCAGCTCTGTGATCTCGGTCGATTGCGTCGGACCCAGATTAGTGATCTTGAGTTTGGTGATGAACTGCGTGCCGTCAGCTCCGGTTCCGTCTGCAATCTGCGTCAGAATCTTGTCGCCTTGTCCTGCAGCCGGGATCGCGCAAAACACCAGCGTGAGTGACACCAACACGAGGATGAGACAGATTGTCCGGCTATTCATAAGTACCTCAGCACGGTGACCGCCGCAGATCCGGGCGATTTAACAAGCACCCGAACTCCATATTGCATGTCGTGCCAAAATGAGCGCATCGAACCTCCTGTTCCGGGGCGAACAAGCTCCGCGGCCGAGGATCCGGACTAACGACATGCCCTATAGTACCGCACGGAAGCGAACTGGGGGTAAGGCGTCCGGCTTGTCCACCGGTACCGGCCATTGGGTCGTGCATACGTTTCGTGACCTGCGGATACTGACTTTCAACCGGCGCATCGACGGGAGCGCCAGGGCCCCTGGGCTTGCCTGAGATGGTGGATCCGAGTATTAAAATCCCTTCACTTCTGCTAGTTTCTTTCCCGATATTTGTTCAGCGGGGCAGATTGGATCGCCACGCCGCAGAAACGCTCAAGAATAGGGATGCGCCGTCACACCACCTCCGGCCACTCCCTGTTGCGTTCGCAGTCCGGAGGTCTGAATTCGCACATGGAAGACCGACGAGACCTTTTCTCATGGAAGGAGATTGCGGACTACTTCAAGGTGAGCGTTCGCACAGTACAGCACTGGGAAGAGGAAAGAGGGCTGCCCGTCCGACGTTTGCCCGGCGGAGGGAGGGGCCGCGTCTTCGCCCGCCACGCAGAGCTTGAGGATTGGCAACGCTCCTGCGTCCTTCCACCCGGTGAAGCAGGACCGGAAGTGGAGCCTGCAGGCCAGGGGGATCAAACGCAGCCAAGCGGGATCCCGCAGCCGCCCGGCCCGACTGTGACGACCAAGCCCTACCTGGCCGCCAGGAGCGTTTTGATAAACGCCCTTCGAATCGCCCTGATCCTGGCAGTGGCCGTGCCGGCGAGTTTTCTCTATTTCAAGAAGGGCAAACCTACGCAATGGCGCGTGGAAAAGACCGATCTGATCGTCCTCGACGCTCGAAACCATGAGCTGTGGCGCCAGACGTTCGACAAGATGCTGGAACCGGCCGCATATGATCCCGCGGTCAACGACGGCTCGCTGCCGCGGTTCACGGACATTGACGATGACGGTGACCCGGAACTGCTTTTCCCCTACCAGCCGAACGATCGAGGTGTGAGAGGGGCCTTGATATGCTATTCCGGCAAGGGCACCGAAAAATGGCGCTTCGTCGCGGACAGCACGGTGCGAAACCGGGGCGGGGAGACCTTTGACCCGGTTTTCGATGTCAGGAATTTTGCCGTGATCGGCCACGGCACGAATCATGAGAAATCGCTGCTGGTAGTATCCACTCACCGTCTCTACTATCCGACGCAAGTCGCCCTCCTGTCGAACAAGGGTACGGTTGTGCGTCAGTACTGGCACTCCGGACACATCGGCGGACAAAAGGAGACCTTTCGGGTCGTTGATTTCGACGGTGACGGACGGGATGAGATCTATCTCTGCGGCGTCAGCAATGGGTATCGACAGGCCACCCTGGTGGTTCTTGACCCGGAGAGCTTTGAGGGCGCAGCCTCAGAAGTCCTGCGCGGGGCCCAGTTGCTGGGATTCCCGGCCGCGAAGGAAATGGCACGGATCCTGTTTCCGCGGGGTTGCATGAACAAAGTATCGCATGAGTATAACAATGCCCTGCGCATGGACTTCACGGAAAGATCCCTTGTTGTGCATGTTTCGGAACTTGTAGGGGCAACGCCGCGCCTGGATGTTCACGTCTATTTCAACCTCGGGCCCGACCTCTCGCTGCGCGGTTTTGGCGTCGGGGATCGATTCGAAGCTTCACATGAAGAGCTGCACAGACAAGGGAAGCTGGATCATGCCTTCACCCCGGCTGAGCTCGACACTTTCCACAATCTCACTTACTTGACCCGCCCGCCTTCGCCCAGTCCCGATTCAGCGGCCCGAGACACTCACTGACGGATCAATTCTCTCCGCCGGCTTCAGTGGCCGGCATCATGCTGGCCGGCATCTGCACTGCGACGACCTGCCCGCGCACGCAGACTTCGCCAGCGGCCAGGATCTTCACCGCGACAACAACTTTGCGCCCTGCCAGCTCCTTCACCTGCCCACGAATTTCGAGTTGTACGCCGAGCGGAGTAGGTTTGAGGTAGTCGACCTTCAGCGCGGCGGTCACGAAGCGCAGGGGCGGCTGCGTGTTCATTTCCCGTTTCTCGGCACGGTACGCGGCCGCGGCCGCCGTGCCCGTACCATGGCAGTCGATGAGTGAGGCCAGGAGGCCACCGTAAACGTAACCGGGGATCGCGATGTGATAGGGTTCCGGAGTGAAGAACGCGACGGTCTCGTCCCCGTCCCAGTAGCTTCGAAAACGATGGCCGTGTTCGTTCAGCCGGCCGCATCCGTAGCAATAGCTGAGTTCCGTGGGATAGTAATCCTGAAAGGCCTTTGCGTCCATTGTCTAGCCACCCTGGATCGATGCCATCGTATAGTCCACCCGAGGCGGAGGAAGTGCCTGAGGGATAATATCGAATTACGCTCAAACAGGAAATGGTCGGCGGGATCCTGCCTGTCTCCTTTGCGGTTCCAACGGCGTCATCCGACTTGGTGTAACATGCGTAGCAAAGGAGACGCGATATGGGTGACGAGGCGACATTGCTCAAGGCTGTGGCTTTTTCCGCAGCCAGGCACCGGAATCAGCGCCGCAAGGGAGCCGAGGCATTTCCGTACATCAACCATCCCCTGGAAGTAGCGGAGATGCTGGCATCAGTGGCTGGGGTCACGGACCTCGACACGCTCGTCGCTGCCGTCCTGCACGACACCATCGAGGACACCGGCACGAGCGGAGAAGAAATCGCAACGCTGTTTGGCGATAAGGTCCGGGCGATAGTTGAAGAGGTCACCGATGACAAGCGGTTGCCGAAGGACCACCGCAAGAAGCTGCAGGCAGAGCGAGCCCCCGGTCTTTCGATTCCCGCCAAGTTGATAAGGATCGCGGACAAGATTTCGAACATCCAGGAGCTCATGCAGAGTCCCCCTCAGCACTGGTCTTCACAGCGCCGCCGTGAGTACCTTGAGTGGGCACGCAGTGTGGTGGACGGTTGCCTCGGCGCGAACGAGGCGCTCGTGAGCAGGTTCGACGAGGTTATCCGCCAGGCGCAAGATACGCTCTCCCGCGAAAACTGAAGCGGCGGGCGAGCCCGATCCTTCAGAGCCTATCTGATCAATCCCGGATCGCCCGGTGAATTCCTCAGTCTGCCGTTGCCGCGATCACGGGAAATCCATTGGGAGTGGCTGGCCGGCACTGGAGAAGAACAGAACTCGACCGGGAGGATCCTGGCCGGGCGCCCCGCTCAAGAGAATCAACTGAGTAGTGTACCCGCCGCCGTCCACGATCTGCGGGAAGAAGAGCTCCGCGCCGGACGGCGCTGAAGTCTCGTCAACTGCCGCCGTTGTCGTGATCAGGAAGTCCCCTCTCTCATTGAAGCGGCCGGCCAGCCCGGCCACGACAAGTCCCGAGGAAGCGTTCGTCGAGATGCGAAGCTGGCCCTGAAATGGATCCGGCAAGGCCGTGAACCCGGAAATCTGGTTCAGGAACATGGCTTTCTGGCCTTGGGCGGGCAGGTTGATGGACGCAGTAATCCCTGTTGAAGCACCGCTCAAAGAGATCAATTCCAGGTTGACGGAGACCGGGTCCAAGGACGGATTGAAGACGGCAAGACCGCTTTGAAGCGAGCCGGGCACGCCAAAAGGGCCGCCGCTCTCGGCAAACATCCGGAAGGACTTCGCCGCCCGCACGCTCGAAACGGCCGCCTCAGTGACCGTGACGCCGCCGTTGTTGAGGGAGAAGATGACAAGCACCGCTGGGGACAGGCTGCCGGTATTCGGGGTTACCACGACGGATCCGACTTTCATGTTCAAGCCGGAATCTGCCTGGCCCGAACCCGGACTCGCAGTCCTCAGGCGCGCTGCGCTCCTGCCGGGTATCGAGTAGTCGAACGATGTGCCTGTGGTTCCATCCACGCTGAGTGAGATCGGATGCCCGGGGGTCGTCTGGCTACCCTGGTCGTAGAATTGTATTGTCCCGGCGCAGGCCGTGTCGGCCGGGTTGACGAGAACGATCTCTGTCGTCCATCCCCCGCCATCGGCGAAATGCGGAATCACAACAGGGTCTGTGCCGACTGCAGTAATATCCACCACGGGCAAGGTCGTAATGAGGAACTCGTCTCGCTCATTCAGAAGGCCACGCATGGCGACTGCTGCTACCGGCCCGCTGGCCGCAAAGGTAAGGGTTCCCTGGACGGGGCTTCCGCTTTTGAATGGTGCCTCCGTCAGGAAACGCGCAACCTGGCTGTAGGCGGGAATTACTACACTTCCTGTCTTGAGCGTTGCGCCGCTCTGATCCGTGAGGTAATAGTCGATGGTGGCGTCCTGGGTGAAAGGGTTTGCGAGGGCGATCCCCGTATTGAGCGAGCCGCCGATGAAAACGGGAATGCGTCCGGATCTGATCAGTCCCGATGCCTGAACGCCGGACTCTGTTACCAGGACACCGTTCTGCCGGAGCCCGAATATCGCGATCCCAGTAGGTGCGGACTGGTTTCCGCTCGGTTCCACTCGTCCGTATCCGACGCTCACATCAGGTGACGCACCTGAGCTGGTGAGGCTCACGGCAGCTCCGTCGTCTAAATGGTAGGGAGTTCCGCTTGCCGTGCTTCGGTTCGCAAAGAAGCCGCCGGCCAGCTGTTCGCGGGTCAGCGCCACCGGGAAGACACGCAGATCATCTATCAAGCCCGAGTAGTTGAGGTTCAGACTCGTGTTTTCCGCACCGATTGATATGGACGCCCGGGCCGGATTAACGGAGCTGTTGTCCTGGATGGGGCCGGACGTCTCGACGCTCACTCCTGTGTCTTCCCCATCGACATAGATCTTGATTTGTGCGCCGTCGTAGACAGCAGCGATATGCTGCCATACGCCTGCCGCGATCCGTCCTGAATAGTTGGTGATCCCGATGCCCGGATCTTTTGAAGTGGAAATCGTAAACTGGACCATATCACCCGAAAGGCCTAGAAACACTCCCGGATTGCTGTAGTCGTCCCAAATCGCTCTCTGCAGTTGACCACCCGCAACGTCAGGCTTGATCCAGGCTTCGATCGTCAACTGCGAGAGGGGAGCACTCGAGGGCGTGCCGTCCACGGTATAGTTGAGGTCATCGGGTATGCGGACCAGATCATTCAACCCGTCAAACTGCAGGGAATAGCTCGATCCGATGCCTTGGGGAGTATCCTGAGAGAAAGCAGGCCCACTTCGCATAGCCGTGCCATTCTGGAGCGTTCCCGCTGCGCCGATCACGGTTCCGGTATTGGCCACGATCGGGCCGGAACCTTCCTCGAAGCGGTATTCCAGCAACGGCTTCTGCTGGGCGAGCGCTGACCCGACCAGACTGGCGAGGGTGAAGGTAAGAACCACGATCCCTCTGAAGTCCGCGAACAGGCTATTTGTGCCGGCACAAACCTGCGTCCTTGCTTCGCGGCCTCTGAGGTTTGACCCGCAGGTCAGCTCAAGCCAACTAGTAAGAAGACTCATGGGCCCCTCCTGTCGCGACGGGTGGGCCCCATGACCAGCGGCCCGACTGTCGCATATCGAACTCTGTTGACCAGGCCAGGGGTTCCTGGACGCTTGGGGCTCTCGCCTTGACCCGTCTGGAACCACAGCGTCGGGACGGACTGCGATAGAACCGCCAGATTGACCCCATGCTTGTGTCGAAACTCAGCCACCATGCCGTCCGTGCCGCCCTGTAGTCCTGATCATGCGGTGATGCTACCGGATGCGCCTCAGCTCGATCTGTATCCAATTGAACATACCGGACGGAGAGCTGCGGAGGCATCTGTGCCTGGGATCCAATAGTCAGGTCACGGAGAGGAGGCGCCGCTCGCGGGAGTGTCAGCGAGACTGCTGAACATATCCGACCCAGTTACAGAAGGCGGCAGGCGCAAAAGACTGCATCACAAGCCATGCTTCCTGGCAGGTCACGTGACTCAACATCCTGTAACCCCTTGCGTAGACATGAGGACAAAGCACGGCATCTTTCTTGCCCCAACGTGTCGGCAGGAAGTGGTTATTGGCTGGAAAAACCGCGGGAGCGTACGCCGCAACTGTCAAGGGAGTAGTGAGCAACCCGATCATCCGCCTGGCGATGGGGATCGGGTTTGTCAGCGGTATCTACGGCTGCTACTGCCTGTTTCGGATGCTCCCCAGGTCGCTACCGTCGACATTTCTCGGCCTGATTGTCGGCGGCGGGATCGGAATGGTGGAGGCCATGGCCGGAACCGACGAGGATACTGCGGAAGAACTTTCCGATGAAGAAGCCCTCCCACGGAGGGTCCTTGAATCCCTGCCAGCTCGATACGACCAGGCCTGCCACAGCCCCTATTGCCATTGCCGACGTCGTCGACAACTCGAGCCCGAATGCCCGTCCCTGGGACAAATCACTGGCGATAGTGGAATACCTTGGCGGGCGGGAAGCCGTTAAACCAGGTTGAAGAGGCGTGGCTGTAGGCCCCGATATTCTCGCTGAAGACGAGGTCGCCGATCTTCAGGTCCGGCAGTTCCTCTGCTTGTGAAATCACATCCAGCGCATCGCACGTGGGGCCAAAAACCGCGGAGATTTCCCTCGGACCCCTCCGGAGCGCTTCCACATGATACTGACAGTGATCAAACAGGATTCCCGAGAAGGTGTGGTAGATGCCGTCGTTCACATAGTAGCAGCGCTTGCCGTCGCGCTCCGCTTTGCCGATGACTTCCGCCACGAGTGTCGCTGCCGTCGCGACCATGAAGCGCCCCGGCTCTGCCAGGATCTCGAAACTCTTCGGAAACAAACGATCCAGTTCCGAATTGATGATCTTCGCCAGTTCACGAAATGGCCTGACATGCCGGTCATACCGCGCAGGAAAGCCGCCCCCGATATCGAGCAGCTTCAGGTTGAAGCCACGAGCGGCAGCCTCCTCGACGATGATAGCCGAAGTAGACAAAGCCTGGACATAGTTCTCGAAGTTCGTGCACTGGCTCCCCACGTGGAAGCTCAACCCCTCGACGACCAGTCCGGCATCGGATGCAGCCGCGATCAGGTCGACAGCTTCGGCGGGTGAAGCCCCGAATTTGCTCGAGAGTTCCACCATCGAACCTGTGTTGGGGACGCGAATACGCAGGGCCAGCCCGGCGTGCGGGGCGTGCCTCCGCACCTTCCGGACCTCCTCCAGGTTGTCGTAGGTCACGAGCGGCTTGTAGGTGTCCAGCTCTTCCAGCGTGCGCTGGTCCTTGATGGGGTTGGAATAGATGACCTTGTCCCAGATGAAGTCCTGGCGAACCCTGGCAGGCAATTCCTTGATGTTTTCGTACACCAGGCGGAACTCCGCGATGGAGGCCACATCGAAGCTCGCGCCACTGTCGAAGAGCGTACGCACAATGGCAGGGTCGGGGTTCGCCTTCACCGCATAGTACGCCTGCACGCGCGGCAGGAAGCGTTTGAATTCCGCGTAGTTGCCGCGGATCGTCTCGTGGTCCACAACGAAGAGCGGAGTGCCGTGTTCGCGGGCCAGTTTCTTGAATAATGTTGCCTTGTTCATATTCAGAGCCGTTTGTTGTGTTTCCAGTATTCTTTCGTGACCATATCCATCAGGGCAGGCAGCTTGTGATAAAGCCGTTTCAGCTTTCTCGGCCTGTGCCGGGCAAGAGCGTAATGCGTCAGCAGCGGAAGCGCGACAGTCGAATCCAGGTAACAGACCACTGCGTCCGGAAGCCGCGTCGGATCTACTTTGCCCCACGTCACCGCTTCGTGCGGGGTGGCGCCGGACAGGCCGCCGGTGTCGGGCCGCGCGTCTGTGAACTGGATGAAGTAGTCATGCCCTTCTTCGTTGACGCGCAGTACTTCCTGGATCTGGGGCTCGGTCTGGAGAATAAAGTTCTTGGGAGAGCCTCCCCCGGCGAGGAGCACGCCGGTCTTCCGGCCTGCGCGTTTCGCTTCCAGGACGATCCCCGTAGTCTCGTTCACGTCGCGGGAGGGGTTTATCCGCAACGCGTTGCCGCGGAGCTCCAGCCCCGCGACGTTCATCCCGATTGTCGAATCACCCGGCGAAGGGCAGAAACAGGGGACTCCGGCACGGTAGGCGGCCGCCAGGACGGAACTGTCTTGCCGGCCGGTCTGTTCCTCGAACTCCGCACAGTACTTCCCCAACAGGAAATGGAGTTCCGAAGTGCCCATCTCACGCTGGAATTCCGGCTGCATCAGGATCTGCCTGAGGACGTGGTCCGTGGCCATGAGGACATCGTTGTAGTCCAGCAGGATGTCATAGATGCGGACGACGCCGACCTCACGCAACTCCGGGTCCGGGGAGAAAGGCGTACCGCGGTAAAGCGGCATGTTCATCGCATGGTGCATGTCGTGGTAGAGATTGGCGCCGGTGGCGACAATCCAGTCGACGAACCCGGCCTTGATCAGCGGTATTACCACCGCGGAGCCCAACCCCGCCGGGGTCAGCGCACCGGCGAGGCTCATCCCCACGGTGACCTGCGCTCCCAGCATCTTTTCCGTGAAGAGGCGGCAAGCCTCCTGCAGGCGGGCGGCGTTGTACGCCTGGAACGAGCTGTCCAGCAGGTCCGGCAACGCCTCCTTTCCGGTGATCGGTTTCGGAAGGATGCGCTTGCCCCGCAGGAAATGCTGTTTCCCCTTGGAAAATGTGTGCGGGTACTTGCTTCTAAATCTCTTTGGCAGCTTGACTTCACTCATGCCTGCTTCTCCTTTTGCTCACGGTTCGTTTCTTTCCCATCGCCAGAGTGTATGAGAAGAGTTTATAGACCAGCTTGGCCGCGAGGAAGTCCGGAGCGCGGAAGCCGGGAATGGGCGCGAGCTCCACGACGTCAAAGACCGGCACCTGCGCCGCGCAGGAACAGACCGTCCGTACGATCTGAAGCAGCCGTTCCCAGGAGATTCCTCCCGGCTCCGGCGTACCCACCGCGGGCATGATCGAGGGGTCCAACCCGTCGAGGTCAATTGTTATGAAGACCTTCTTGTTCCTGACGAACCCGGCAAGATCCTTCAGAAACCCGCTCCTCGGGTCGTTGGCTTCCTCGCTGAATATTGTTCGGACCCGCTTCGAGACCCGGCGGAACGCCGCTTCGCCGCTCGAAAGATTACGGATGCCTACCTGGAACACAGGGCATACGTCCAGGATCCTTCGCGCCGCGCACGCGTGACTGAACGGGGAGCCTTCGTATTCGTCCCGCAGGTCGGCATGCGCATCCACCTGGACCGCGACCATCGTTTCTCGGGGTATCACGCGCGCCAGCCCGCGTGCGATGCCTGCCGATAAAGTGTGTTCGCCGCCCAGCACCGCCAGCACTTCGGGCCGCGGGGAACCCGAGAGAATGGAGAAGACAGCCGCTTCCACGGCCTCGACCATGGCCTCGGGAGACCGGTGCACCAGTCCCAACGGGTTCAAGGTGTGGATCCCGTATTCCGTGGCAGGCTCGCCGTCGAGCTCCTGGTCGTAGAGTTCCACCTGGCGCGACGCGGAAAGGATTGCAGCGGGACCTTCGCGCGTCCCCGCTCCGTACGAAGTCGTGGATTCATATGGAATCGGCAGCAACCAGCCCCGCGCGCGTGACGGCTTCGCCAGTTCTTCCGGAAGCCCCAGGAAATTCCAGGGCGACTGGTAAAGTTCTTCCACAGGCATGCTCGGCTCTCCCCCCGGTTTTGTGGCCTCTTTTCTATAGCCCCACGTGACAAAAAGTAAAGTCATATTCAGGGCAGCTGGATACAGGTTCCGGATCGCATGGTAGCTGTCAGCTCGCAGTCTTCAGCTTTCAGTACCGAAAGCTGAAGGCTGATTGCTGATCCCTTCGACTGCTCCGACTGTTGATGTATGCATACGCAGGGATGTAGGATTCTCACAGGGTGTGGTCAGGCGGCAGGATGGATTGGCAAGGCATGGAGCACCTCATGCTTCTGAGATCCGCATCCGTCCTCTTGCTCTGCGGCGCAGGAGCGCTATCGCCGGGAATCCCGAGCCGCGCGGTAACTGCGACGGCACCTGCCGCGGTTACAGGTGGTCAGAGCCGGACGACCCGCAAAGCCGATCCGCAGGCTCAGCTCCTGGATTATTTTCGCCGCTACCCTGACCGGTACATTCTCGTCTCAAATCAGACCTGGAAGTACGACTATCTGGCGCGAGCCGCCATACACTCATTCACGCTGCGGAACACCGCCAGCGTCGGCTATTGCGACATCGAGGTGTCTTTCAGCTACCAGGCCGCGAGCGGCAAGACCTTGCAGACACAGATCGTCAAGGTTCAGGGGATCCTGGAGGCGCTCCAGAAACTTGATATGCGGCGAATCAAGGTGAAAGGAGCCCCGGACACTTCCGAGAGCGTGCTGGTTGGTGTGGTACGAGCCACCGTCTGCAGATAGCAGGATGTGGGCTGCACCAGTCCAATCTGATGAGGCCGTCCCGTAACTTACTCTGATACGGACTTTCAGCCCTTCTTTATCTGTCGGCAGGAGTCCTGGGGCTTCGCCCCAGGCTGATATGCGTCGGGCCTTCGGCCCTCAGAGCCCGAACCCAAATCAGCACCGAGAGCGCTGAAAGCGCGTCTTAATACCAGCCTGGGGCGAAGCCCCAGGCCTGCATGCAGTGTGAGGAAGCAAAGGGCTGAAGGCCCGCTCCATAGTTTTGAGACAGCGTCGTCAGACCGGACACTGATTCGAAGAAGTATCGCGGCCAGCCGCCGGGAGGAGAACTGCCAGGGACATACGCTCCCCTATTCCGAAGATCCCTGGACGATGTTCTGTGCCCGTATCAATTCGCGTGCCTGCGCTCTCAGACGCGGCAATCGGCTGAGGAAAACCACTGCTCCTGCGATGCATCCCAAGGCACCGGTAGCCACCGTGAGAGGTGCGCCCAGCCTCTCGGCGAGAACGCCTGCAAAGAGCGACCCGAACGGCGCCATTCCCATGAACATCATGGAATAGACAGCCATGATGCGGCCGCGGAGCTCGTCCGGCACCATCGACTGGATCAGGGTGTTCGACGAAGCTGTCTGAACCATGAGGAAGAAGCCCGCCGGCACAAGCAGGAACGCCGAGAGCCAGAACGAGCGGGACATCGAGAAGAGGATCAGGCTGACCGCGAAACCGGCGCTCGAGTAACCCGCCAATCTTCCGAGGCCCTGGATTCTGGAGCGAACGGCCAGGCTGAGAGCTCCGCAGAGTGCCCCCGCCCCTGCTGCGCCCATAAGAATTCCCAGCCCGCGCGCGCCGCCGTGCAGGACCTGGTCGGCAAAAATCGGCATCAGGACCATGTAGGGGACCCCCACGAGGCTTACCAATCCGAGCAACAGGAGCAGGTCACGAATGGGAGTCGTGCTGCGCACGAAGCGGAAGCCTTCCAGGATCCTGGCAAGTGGAGAAGCTTCGGAAGCCCGTCGCGGCGGTGTGCGCGTGTCCATGAGCAGGAGCCCGGCAATCACGGCGATGTAGCTCACCGCGTTGGAGAAGAAGCACCATCCTTCGCCGATGGTCGCCACCAGTATTCCTGCGACGGCGGGTCCTACGATGCGCGCCCCGTTGAACATGGATGAGTTCAGCGCGATGGCATTCATGAGGTCAGCCTTGCCTACCATCTCGACTATCAACGACTGGCGGGCAGGGATATCAAAAGCGTTGACCGCACCCAGAAGTGCAGCCAGGACGAAGATGTGCCAGATCCGGACATAGCCTGTCAGAGTGAGCACGGCCAGCACGAAGGCCAGGAGCATCGAGGCCGACTGCGTCGCGATGACCACGCGGCGGCGGTCATACCTGTCGGCGACCGTCCCGCCTATGGACGAGAGCAGGAAGACCTGGATCTGCCCGGCGAAACCGACAGCGCCCAGCAGGAAGGAAGAGCCCGTCAGCCTGTAGACAAGCCACGATTGGGCCACCCCCTGCATCCACGTCCCTATGAGGGAGATGAACTGCCCGGAAAAGAAAAGCTGGAAGTTGCGGTGGCGAAGCGCTCGCAGAGGCTCACCCAGATGCGGTGCTCTCCGGCCCGCGGTCGGGATCGCCTGCAGGGGATCCCGCCCCGCAACTGGGGCGACGGAGGATCCCGTGTCCTGTGCTGCGCTCTCGCTTTTGTCCATGCTGCCTTCCATTATCTTGCTCCCGGCGCAGATATGGAACTGCCAATCGGTTTGCCACCACCGCAAGGTGAAGCCCTGAACTTTTGCAGACCTCCTGAAATTGCGACCTCCCGGCCGACACTTCAATGGTGCCTTGGCACAAGGCGGTCCCGCGCGCTTCCGGGCGCGGGCCAGGTCGATTGATCTCTCGACGGAGGGGCACCATGCGATGGGTCAGGCAACGGATCGGCTTTTTTCTCGAGGCGCTGCACTCTCCGGAGACGGCATTCCTGAAAGAGTTTTCCGGCCCGAGTTTCCTGGTGCCCCTGTGCATTCTGGGCCTCGTCGGCGTCGGTATCTCCATCCTCCAGTCGCCGATTCAAATTGAATGGACGCGTTTCCAGCTCGAAGCAGCAGGTACGTCGGGAGAGCAGATCAACTCCAGCCTGGATATGATGAACAAATCCGCTGTCCTGACATCGTTGCTGACACCTGTTCTTCTCTTCCTGCGCTGGCTGCTGCTGGCGACAGGGCTCTGGTTGACGGCGGCCGTATTTCTGGACTCCGTGGCCTACAGGCAGGTTCTGACGGTCGTTGCCTATTCTTACCTGCCGATCCTGGCCCGTGATGCGGTCACCTGCCTGATACTTCTCATGCGAAGCGATGACGTTCTACGTCATGCGGACGGGATGACAGTCGCACTCGGCTTGAATATCCTCTTTGTTTCGATGCCGCTCCCCTGGTCCGCACTCGCCGGCAGCGTCAACATCTTCGAAGCGTGGTTCGTGACCCTCCTGGTGGTGGGGATATCAAGAACCGTGCGCGTCACGCCCATGCGCGCGCTGAGCATTGTCCTGCCAACCTGGATTATCACGGTGGTCGTGCAGGCAGCGCTCGCAACACTGGGTCACTTGATGAACGCGCAGTTGCACGAGCAGGCAGGGATAGCCGTCAGGTAGAGTCTATCCGCTCGAGAATTGACTTCGAGACGGGGATGAACGCCGACACAAGCTGATTGAACCTGCCTATCCGATCCGTGTGCGGAGCCTTTCCCACCGGCGTCTGTCCGCGTTCGGAACCGGCTCCTTGTCGCGGAGACCACTCGGAGAAGCCTTACGGCCGGGGGATGACCGGCAGAACGAGCGCGGACGGATGGGCCGAGTTGTGATAGATGGTCTGAGTCGCCTTCTGGATCCTTGTCGCGCCCAGGTTGGGTTCCCCGGTGTTCAGATTCCGATTGAACCTCGGGAAGTTGCTGCTGGAGACATAAAGCCTGATCCGGTGACCTGCTTTGAACAGGTTGGCCGTGGCCCAGAGATCGATGCTGTACTTGTAGATCTTGCCCGGCTCTATTGGCTCGGCCTTTTCCGTGGAATTCCGGTATCGAGCCCTGACGATTCCGTCGGTCAGGAAGCGCGCGTACCCGTCAGGCTCGACATCGGTGAGTATGGCTGTAAAGTCGGTGTCCACCGCCGAACTCGCAGCGTAGAGTTCGACCGTAATAAAGCCCGTAACCTCGGTGTCCTTGTCGAGCGGCGGAGTTGAAAATATGAGCACATCCTGCCGCGAATCCAGCGGTCGCTGGTCGAACGGACCGGGGCGCAACGCCTGCCCGCAGCAAAGGCGGCCACCCACGGTGGGGACCGCATTCTGCGGATCGTAGACGAAGGTATCGGCCGGACCGGTTTCGGGCGGACCCGCGGCCAGGAGACCGTCGCCGGAAGCAGTCCGTGCGCCGCGATCCGATTTCAAAAACAACCTTGTGGTGCGGGTTCGCGCCAGCGGAAACTCCTGCTCGTCGCGCCACGAGTTCTCACCCATGATGAAGATTCTTACCGGCGCTCCGGTCGCATACTCGTTCGCCCTCCCTTTGAGGGCGTAGTCGGACCAGTCCAGGATAGTCCGGGGCATGTCCATGACCGCGGTCTTTCCGAAAGTGACTTCGCCGATCTTTCCTTCCGGGGATGTTTCCGCGTGGGCCCAGGGCCCCAACAGCAGGCGCTGTCCCCGGCGGGCCTCGGCAGTGGCGGCGCCATTGCGCATCCCGATATAGTTGCCGATGGACCCCTTGAGGAAGATATCGTGCCAGCCGCCGGCGTGAAGAGCCTTGACCGTCATCTTCCCGTAACGGTCCGAAACCTTCCACTGGCGCCAGTAGTCGTCGCTGCTTTCATGCTCGACCCAATCCCCGAAGTAGGGAGCCAGATCGCCGGCGCCCGGAAAGGCCACGAGCTTGTAGCTTTCGATGGGAAGCTGCTGCACCCACTGGGCAGGCTGCGCCAGGGCGCTCGTTTTGCGCCGCAGTGTGTCCTCGGCCAGGCCCGTGGTCCAGGAACTGGCGAACCACTGCATCAGGGCACCGCTCTGGTAGGTCCAACCTTCGTAATACTCGGACGCGGTTACGTACGGGAAGATCGCGACGAGGTGCGGCGGTACTGCGGCGGCGGCGAGCATCTGCGTCGCCCCGACATACGAGCCGCCGAACATCCCGACCTTGCCGTCCGAGTAATCCAGGGCAGCCGCCCATTCGATTGTGTCGTAGCCGTCCTGGCTTTCGTGCCGGAACGGGTAGAATTCGCCCTCCGAAGCGTATCGTCCGCGCGTGTCCTGCAGGATGACGACGTAGCCATGGGAGGCGAGGAAGAGCCCGGTGCCCGGATCCTGCCGGTTGTAGGGCGTGCGTTCGAGCAGCACCGGGAACTTGCCTGGTGCGCTCGGACGATAAATATCCGCCATGAGCATCACGCCATCCCGCATCCGCACTCGCACGCCCGGGTCGACGGTTACACTGAATTCCTGTGCGACGCAGGAACCTGCGTCAACCGCCGCCGCAATGGCACAGAGCATTGCGGCAACGACAAATACATGGAACGATGAGCGGCGCGACGGGATGGTCTTTCGGGTGGGGCGTGTCATTTCGGTTCTCCCTCCGATGACGATGCAGGCCAGCTGCGGTGGTGCACGAGTCCTCGACGCGTCGCAGCATAGCACAGAAGTGGGCGCGCGCCGGAGGCGCACGCGGCACGGCTCTCAACGACGCAGGGCGAACCAAACAGTGTCCTGCGGCACGGAGACACGGCACGCTCCTGGATATGGCGCATCCCACACCAGCCGAACCAGCGGACTGGCTGCGGACCTCCGACAACCGTCCATTGACTTCCCCCTGTCCACCAGCGACAATTTGCGCGCATCTGCCGCGTACCTGGTCCCTCCTTTCGACCCTCATCGATTGAGCGATGCGATACGCGGACCTCGATCAGTGATTGAGGGTTCCTCCAACAAGACAGGGAGATCACAGTGCCATGAGCAAGCGTTTTTCTCTTCCAACAATCTTCGTCGTCGCATTCATATCGGCCGTCGGCCTGGCTGCAGGCAGTCAGCAGCCCGCACAACCGCCGGCCGCGGCGCAGCCTGCCGTGCAGCAACCCGCCGCGGCGCAGCCTGCCGCAAGCCCGGATCAGGGCAGCACCGTTGTCGTTCGTGTCTCAGGCGAGGCAATAACCGAAAAAGAGGTGATGGAGGCCATCAACCAGCTGGCCAGCCGGCAGCAGTTGGATGCGCAGCAGTTGAAGCAGAAGGACACCCTGCTGTTCAACCAGGCGGTCGACAACGTAATCGCGACGGTCCTCCTGAGGAACGAGGCGCGCGATAAGAAGCTGTCCGTCGAACCGGCAAAGGCCAACGAAGCTTATGAAACGATCCATAAGCGGTTCACGTCTGAAGAGGCGTTCAAGAAGGCGTTGGCGGCGCAGGGGTTGGACGAAGCCGGGTTGCGCAAGGCGCTCGAAGAAAACATGCTGGTTTCGATGGCGGTCGAAGCAGCAGCCCAGAACATTCCCGCTGCGACGGAGGCCGACATCCGGAAATTCTACGATGACAACCCGAAGTACTTCGAGCAGCCTGAACAGGCCCACGCTGCTCACATCCTCCTGCGGGTCCAGCCAAACAGCACGCCGGAGCAGAAAGCGGAGATTCAAAAGCGGCTGGAGGGTATTCGGGCCGATATCGAGAGCAAGAAGATCACGCTCGCGGAAGCGGCCACCAAGTACTCGGATGACAAGGGCAGTGCGCAGAAGGGCGGGGACCTGGGATTCTTCCCCCGCGGCCGCATGGTGAAGCCGTTCGAAGATGCGGTTTTTTCAAGCCCGGCCGGCACCCTCACCCCCGTCATCGAGACCCAATTCGGCTACCATTTGATTGAAGTCATTGAGATCAAGCCGGCGGGGAAGATGACTTTCGCGGAGGCGAGCGACAAGATCAAGGCGTTCCTGGAGGGCAAGAACAAGCAGGAGGTGATTGAGAAGCACGTCGCGGACCTCCGAACAAAGGCGACGGTCGAGATGGTGATGACCCAGGAGCAGTGGAATACGCGGCACGCTGCAAAGTAGCCGGCAGTTGCGCGCGGCTGCTGTCGAAGGCATTCCGTGATTCGAAAGATACATCATGCAGCGATTGAAAAGCATCGATGAGGTACGGGACCTTCTGCGACAGCCCGTCGCTGTGATATTCAAACACAGCACCAACTGTTCCATCAGCGCTGCGGCACTTTCCGAGATGAAGGCTTTCCTTGAATCCAATCCGCAGGCGCCGGTTTTCCTTGTGGACCTGATCGAAGACCGCGAAGTCTCGGCGGAGATCGCGCGGATCACTTCCGTGCGCCACGAGTCGCCGCAGGTTCTACTCCTGAAGGACGGGCACGCTTTCTGGCACGCTTCACATTACGGCGTCACGGCAGAGGCGGTCGCCCGGGAACTGCTGCAGGCCGGCTGAGCCGGCGTCCGGGTGAGGCCGGGCCTGATGCGCCCGGCCTCACCCGGGAGTCGCGCGGGGCCTCGCCGTTATTTCAGTGCAAAATTGATCGTCACGGTCATCTTCGCTTTGACCGGTTTTCCCTTCACAGTAGCCGGTTTGAACTTCCACTGTTTGAAAGCCTCAAGAGCGGCCTTTGCGAGTCGCGGATCCGGGTTGTTTGTCGCCTTGGCATCGAGGACCCTGCCGTCGGCGCCTACGTAGGCATCTATGATGACCTCGCCTGAAACCTTCTCTTCTCTTGCATCCTCCGGATATTTCGGGGCTACCTTCTCGATGAGAACAGGCTTCACGATTGTGGGATCTTCGGATTTGCCCTTCTCCTGCCCGGGAAAGGCATAGGCGCACGCGCATCCGAGTGCGAGCATCAAGACCAGAAGCATTGTGTTCTTCATTTTGTCGTTCTCCTTCCGTTCGATTTGGCCCGCTCATCGGTGCAGGCCCTCGTCAGATAGAGGCGTCAGCGGGGCAGATTCGTGTACAGTGAACAGCCGAGCCCTGAAGTCCGGACATTTGGAGCAGGCCGAGGCGCGGAACGGATGTTGCCCGCATGTGCGGCAAGGACAATGTCCAACTCCTTCAGGATCGGGGTTACATCATCATCCGGCTCCCCGGGGTTTGCACCCCGGGCATGATCCGCCTGGATTCAACCCTGAAGGGATTGAACGGCATTCCTGCCAGGGGCAGTCTCATCCGCCTTCTCAGTGTCCGAGTCACATGACCGGTGCCACACCGATTCCAGGATGGGCGCGCAGCGTCGTAGCGGGCAGGTCGCAAGGTCTGGCAAAACCCGCCGACCCAGTCGAGCTGACAGCGCACAACGCGCACGAATCGCCGTCACTTCAGGGCAAAATTGAGGGTCACTGAAGATTTCACGCTCAAGGGTTTGCCGTCCTTGTCATGTGCCGGCTCGAACTCCCACTGTTTCACCGCTTCCACGGCTGCCTTTGTCAGGCGCGGGTCAGGATTCTGCAGCACTTCGACCTCGCGGACCTTCCCTTCTGCGTCGATGAGCAGTTGAAGCACGACAACTCCGGTCACTTTGTCCTGTCGCGCTTCATCGGGATACGCCGGGGCCACTTTCCGGGTCAACACTGGTGCGGTAATGCCGAGGCCCTCGGATGGCCGGCCGCTGCGTTCCTTTTCAGCGCCGACGGCGTCGGGTTCCACGAAGACAAATATGTAAGGGGCCGCTGCGCCATCCATCCCGCCCACAACTGCTCGACCACCGCGCGCAACGGGCACAGTAGAGTCAGCAAGGTTCTTTTCGCCCTGTCTGAAAACGATGCGGTAGGTCGCGGTCTGACCGTCGACGCGGAGGAGGGTGGCAATGATGCGAACGCCGGCTTCCTTCACGGACGGCAATTCCAGAGTCTTGCCGGTCGTCAAGAGCTCGTATGTCGCCTGTTGTTGCTGGCGGCCGGGGTCGAGGCGAAATGTGCTCCACAATCTTTCGGTCGCCTGGGCAAACGAGAGGCTTTTTTCTACGACCTGGCGGCGCAGGCTGTCATGAGCGCTGTTGGCGGTGAGCGGAATGACAGTGCCGGGAACGAGCAGTGTTCCTCCCCCACCCGCCTCCTGCTGCGAAGGGAATCCGACCAGGATTCCGAAATTGGTGCCGAGCGCATCCTCGGCCAGAGTGAAGGCCGGACCGGAGGTGACCGACACGAACGCGCAACCGATCCAGACTGCGAGGCGCGTCATTCTGATCGATAGGTTCATGACTTGTTCTCCAAAGCCCCCGTGTTCGCGGGCGGCTGGAAATTCATGTAGAGCGGTGTCTGCTCGTCCAGCCATATCAGTACCTCCCCGTTACCCATCGGCGCGGTCTCCTGGCGGGTGATATTCGCCCCGGGAGGACCGGCACGCCTGATGATAATGGACCAGTGGACGGCCATTGCGATCGTCAGTGTCAGGGCCGCGGCAGCTGCCAGAGCCCACCAGTATGGCCGTTCACGCCGCACGGTCAGGCGACCGGACACCGCTGCGGCTGCCTCGGCAGGCGATCGCGCCGGCGGCCGCCGGGCCCACTGCTTCCAGGCCTCGATGAAGCGATCTTCCGGATCGCGACTGTCGATGTGACTCATTTCCTTCCTCCCGCGACCGATACCGGTTTCAGCACACGGAGCAACATCTCCCTCGCCCGCCTCCGATGCGAGCGAACCGATGCCGCTGCCAACCCCAGCGCTGCCGAGATGTCGCTGTCGCTCATGTTTTCGATGACCGTGAGATGCATGACGGCTCGCTGCCGCGGCGCCAGCACGGCCAGGACCGCCTCCACGTCGACCGTCTCCGTGCCGAAGGCCGCTGCCGGATCCTGTGCGTCGGTTGCCTCATCGATGGAAACGTGACGGGCGCTCCGGCGTGCCCGTCGGAACGCCAGCCGCGACACGGTTCGCAGGATCCAGGCACGGAATGCGTCCGGCTGCCTCAGACCGGATAGCTTTGTCCAGGCGGCGACCAGGCCGTCCTGAACGCAGTCTTCAGCCTCCGCCTCCCCGACAACGGAGCGGGCGAAGCGGACAAGCCAGGACCAATGGAGTTCGACAAGGCGTGAGAAGGCTGCCGCATCGCCATCCTGAGCGCGCAAAACCAGCGACCGTTCGTCCGCATCCACTCCAATAAGAGTATCCCGATCGGGCAAACCGTGCACAGTATTCTACTGGCCGTTTCGAGCGTGACGGTCTGACGGGCTGCGGGTCGGAGGCAGGCTTTCCACGGTTGGAATCCCGGTTCAGAGCTGCGCCGTTGCCCAGGCCGCGGTCTGGCTTACCAGGGTATCGGCACTGCAGCGAAGACCGCGGCATAGATCGGAGAGGCCGGACAGCCTTCTAGCCCCTATGTCGTAGATGGCACAGGACTTGAGCCATCGATCATCCTGAAGCAGCAAGAGACGCAACGCCTCTTCCGGTGCGGGGATCTCCAGGCCGAAGACTTTCGACGCCCTCTGAATCACCCGCTCGGCGGAACGCTCCTCGAGCAGAGGGAGCAGGATGGATTTGAGATCCCTGTTCAGGATGCTGTCCAGGAATTCAACTGCCGTGGCACGCGCGTCGGCTTTATTTTCCCTCATGGCCCTGTATGCGGAGTAAATCTCCTTCTGACTGTAGTGCAGGCCGAGAAGCCGGAAGATAACCTCCAGGTATTCATCCAGATGCTCCTGGAGGCTTCTCACCAGGAGTCCTCGCGAATTCCCGTCAGGGCTCGAGGAGAGTGACTGGTGAACGCACAATGTCTCGTAGTAGATCTTGGCCTCGGCGTAAATGTGCGCCTGGACGGCCTCGCGCGGAATCGGCAGTTCAGGCCGCTGCTCATGCAGCCGGTTCAGAGCTTTGACCACTCCGTACCTCAGTGGCCGGTCCTCTTCGCCGAGACTGTCGACCAGTACTTCGGTGGATCGCTGAGCGGGAATCCGGCTGAGGACCCAGGGTATTTCGCGGCGCAGCTCGATATCATGCTGGGCGTCAGCCAGCATGTCACCCAGCACTCCCGCAATACGGGAGCCGAATGAGACCAGGGCTTCCCGGGCTACGGGGCGCAGTCGGCGGTTTGTCAGAAGATGGGTGATGTCGATGGCGAGCTCGAGATGGCCCGCATTCCCGGCTGCCCGCATGGCAGCGATGACGACCTCCGGGTCGGGATCCTCGAGACAGGAGCGAAGGAGCGGGATGGCGTCGCGCGCCGGCAGGCGGGATGCCAGGTAGGCCGCGGCAGCTCGCGTGTTGTCAGCGCCGGGCTCCCTGCGACCCATCCAGTCCCGGACCAGATCCAGGGACGCGCGGAAGGCGATGGCAGGATTCCCGGCCAGGCAACGTGCCGCCGCCTTTCGAACCTGCGCCTGTTCGTGCCGGAGCAGTTGCTCGATCTTCTCGGGCGCCGCAGTGGCCGCTCGCAGGCAGGTGTAGTCGACGGCCGCGTCGCGGACGGCATCGGATGGATCAGCAAGCATCCGTTCTGCCGCAGCCCACTGAGCGTCGGGCAGTGCTGCCAGAGTTCTTGCCGCCTCCGCCCTTACAGCAGGTGACGCGTGCTGCGTCAACGGGAGAAGCTTCTCGGCAAAATCGACTCCCCGGATCCCCCGCAGCAGCCTCAGCGCGTAAAGAATGCGGCGCTCCTGCCGGCTTTCGAGCGCGGATGTGAGAAGCCGGACAGAGGCAGGATCGCTCACGTACCTGTGAATCTCCGTGAGATCGACTTCATGACGGGCCAGCTTCTGGCGGAACGCCCCGACATAGGAGTCGCGCAGCATGAGGCAAACCACGATGCAGGCGCCGCAGAAGAATACAATCGCCCCGGCCGTTCCCCGAAGCCCCAAGGTGAAGACTGCGCCGGTCATCGCCAGGATTATCACACCCGCTATGGCGCGCCCCAGCCGGTCGACGAACACATCGATGAACAACTTGATCTTCTTGCGTGCTTCCGGCGCGAGCGGAAGATAAAGCAGCTCCAACCCCACGCGGTTGATCGAGTAGCGGAAAACCGAGTTGCTCCCGAGACAGAGGGCGGCCATCGACAGAGTTGGCAGGAGAAACACTCCAACCGACGTGAGAAGAAGGCTCACCGGGAGAAACAGTATGGCGGCGCTGATTCCATAGCGGCGCACAATGAAAACGCTCAGCGTGGCCTGCAGCAGGATGCCGATTATGTTGGTGAAGAAGTAGAAGCGACCCCAAAGCTCATTGATCGCGCTCTCCATCTGGTCTTTGGGCAAGTGACTGTAAGCTTCCTGCGAAGCCGCGTTCAACTGCCAGTCCGAGATCTGGGACGCAACCAGCGTCAGCAGAATCAGGAGGATCATCAGCGTGAGGTGGCGCGAACCGAAGGCCAGTCGCAGCAGGTCGCTGGCGCGATCTTTCGACTCCTCGAATCTGCGGGTCTGGAGGCGGTCCGCGCCGGGCCTGCGGAAACGCCATGCGAATTGGCTCAGCAGAATCAGCAGGGCGCAAACGAGTACGCAGATCAGGAGCATGGACTTGGTGCTGAGACGGGCTGACAGGAAACCGGGGATGAAGCTGCCGGCCATCGCGCCTGCGATTGCGCCGGCGCCCAGCAGGGGGAAGATTCTCTTCGATTGCTGGTTGTCGTAGATGTACCCGGCCAGGAGCCAGAACTGGGCGGTGGACAGCACGGAGACGATCTGCACATAGACGTAATACACGTACGGGAGATACCCGATCTCCCTGCCCAGCGCCCACCGAAAATAGAACAGTGTCGCGATGATGGCCCCGTTGATGCCCGTCATCAGCTTTATCAGGGTAACGTGCCTGTGGAGCTTGAATATCAGGGTGGCAAGTGTTCCCGCGACAAATGCGGTCAGGAACAGGGCGTAGGGCAACTGGCTGGCAGGAAAATTCCTGAGGAAGAGCCCGCTTCGCAGCGGCTTGAGGATGTAGTAGAAGCTCAATGCCCCGAAAATGTAGACGAACATCAGGGCGGTGACGAACCGCTCGCCCTTCCTCACCGGGAGTCTAAGCATGACGGCCAGGCTTTCGTTTGTATGTTCTTGGGTGCGACCTGCGCACGAAGGATCCGGGCGCAACCGATTATAGATCAGAGCCTGTACGGGCGTACCGTCGAGATTGAGGGATTGTCTGAAGTGACCGGTTATGATTATTGTATCCGGGTTGATCCGGATCATCTCGGGGCGATGGAACCGCTACGGTTCGCCCGCGAAAGGAGACTTCGATGTGCGGATGCTGCTCTCATGGACGGCTGAATCAATCAGGTGACGAAGGTGTGACGAGACGGGATTTTCTGGCCGGTGTCAGCGCGCTCAGCACGGGCGGTGTGCTTTCAGCGGCCATCCAGGCAGGGCCGGCCAGGCCGGCCGCCGGGCTGGATAAGCAGGCGGTGTCCACGGCAAGCTTGAAGATGCAGCCCGTGTTGACATACAGCACGCCGGCGCGGAGGAACGCAACCAGCTGGCGCGAATGGGGCGGCGTGCAGACGGACGCTGCGGCGGCGGAAGAGACGTCAAGGATCGAGGCCGAGCTCGCGAAACTCCGGCGCGAGGCCGACTTTCCGCTCGAAATCCTTCCCTTGATCAAAGTGAAGGATAAAGCCCAGGCGGCCCAGGCTGCCTTGGGCGACCACGACGGCGTGATCATGTATGCCGCCGGCGGGCCGGTCCAGGTGCTCGAGGCGCTCGCCATGCCGCAAAAGTGGAACCTCATGTTCCTGCGACACCGTTCCGGCCCGGTCTATCTCTGGTACGAGATCGCCCACAACCGTTTCCTGCGCAAAACCGTCGATGACTTCGGCCAACCGGGCATGGACGTCCGGGACATTGTGGTCGATGACCCCGCTGAATTGCTGTGGAGGCTGCGCGCTCTGCACGGTTTGAAGAACACGCTGGGCAAGCGCATCGTCGCTGTGGGAGGAGCTTCCGGGTGGGGTCAGGGCGGGCGAAATGCCCCCCAGAGATCCCGGGAGCTGTGGAAGCTCGAGATCGTGGATGTCTCCTATGATGAATTGGGCAAGCGCATCCGGCTGGCGCGCCAGGATGCCGCTCTCCAGGAGCGGTGCGTGAAGGAGGCCGACGACTACCTCGGCCGCAAGGGCACGACTCTCAAGACCGACCGCGGTTTCGTACACCGCGCTTTCGTGCTGACCGAGGTTTTCAAGGACCTGATGCACTCGGCGCAGACGAACGCCATCACGATAAACAATTGCATGGGTACCATCATGCCCATATCCGAGACCACCGCCTGCCTGCCGTTGAGCCTGCTGAACGACAGCGACTATATGGCTTTCTGCGAGTCGGACTTTGTCGTCGTGCCCTCGGGCATCCTGCTGCATTACATCTCAGGCAGGCCGGTCTTCCTCAATGACCCGACCTACCCGAACAAGAACGTCGTGACCCTGGCGCACTGCACTGCTCCGCGGAAGTTGGACGGTAAGAATCAGGAAGACGCTCTGATTCTGACCCACTTCGAATCCGATTACGGTGCCGCACCCAAGGTCGAAATGCGCATCGGCCAAACGGTAACCAATCTGATCCCCGACTTCGCGAGCCGCAAGTGGGTCGCCTTCGGAGGGTCGATCGTCGGCAACCCGTTTATCGACATCTGTCGTTCCCAGATCGACGTGAAGATCGACGGGAACTGCGATGCGCTGCTCCGCGAGATGAGGGGATTCCACTGGATGACCTGCTACGGCGACTACCTGCGCGAGACCGGATATGCTCTGGCAAAGGTCGGCGTGGATTACCTGAATCTCAGCGGACAGGCACAGGCTTGATTCCGAGGAGAGAGGCCGGGACTGGAGGAGCAGGCAGCGCACGGCGAATGCGCACACCGATGCGCTTCGATCTGCAGCGATTGCTTTTTGCCTTTTTTCTGGCCATCCTTGGATTGTGCGTTTGGCTGGATCGGGCAGGCCTTCTCGCCGGAATAGGTCTCCCGGGTGCGGTGAGAATTTCTTCGGGTGGGTGGGTTCGCCTGTATTTCGTCGACAAAGGGAGGAGTCTCTTGACTGAAAAAGTGGTCAAATCGGACGAGGAGTGGAAGCAGCAGCTGTCACCTGAGGAGTACGAGGTGGCTCGCAGAAAGGGAACGGAACGCGCGTTCACCGGGCGCTACTGGAACCTCAAGGCAAAGGGCATGTACAAATGTGTATGCTGCGGCAACGACCTGTTCAGTTCCGGGACCAAGTTCGACTCAGGCACGGGATGGCCAAGCTTCTACGAGCCCGTAGCCGGGGGGAATGTAAAGACTGCCGACGACAACAGCCTCTTCATGAGCAGGACGGAGGTGTTGTGCAGCAGGTGCGATGCGCATCTGGGTCATGTCTTTGAAGACGGCCCGGAGCCGACCGGGCTCCGCTACTGTCTCAACTCGGCGGCGCTCCGTTTCACCCCGGCTGACGACAAGGAACCAAAGAAGGATTGATGGAGCGGCTTCACGGCAGATGCGCCGAGTGCGCAGAGATTACTAATTGAAGCGAAGTGAGTTAGCGGTTCTACTTTGCGGTCTTTGCGCCTCTGCGGTGAACAAGACCTACTCATATCGGGGGGCAACGTGAGGACGAGGACGCTGGGTTGGACGGGTGCGGAACTGACAACAATCGGGCTGGGCACCTGGGCCATGGGTGGCTCCGGATGGCAGTTCAGCTGGGGCCCCCAAGACGACGCGCAGTCAATCGCTGCTATCCACCGGGCCATCGAACGTGGGATCAACTGGATTGACACGGCTCCTGCATACGGTCTTGGTCATTCGGAGGAAATAGCGGGAAGGGCAATGCGTGAGATGACACGGAAGCCCTTCGTCGCGACCAAGTGCAGTCGCGTCTGGGACGAACGCGGGACTCTGGGTTCGTGCCTCAAAGCGGCGAGCATTCAACGCGAAGCCGAAACGAGCCTCCGTCGCCTGCAGGTCGACGTCATCGATCTGTATCAGATTCACTGGGCCATGCCGGATGAGGATATTGAAGAGGGCTGGTCCGCCGTTGCCGGTCTGATCCGCCAGGGAAAGGTGCGATATGGAGGAGTTTCCAACTTCAGCGTCGCACAGCTCGAACGCATCAGGAAGATCCATCCGGTCGCATCGGTTCAGCCGCCTTACAGCATGCTCGTCCGGGGCATCGAGCAGGACCTGCTCGCTTATTGCGCAACCCACCGGATCGGCGTGGTCTGCTACAGCCCGATGTACAAAGGGCTCCTCACGGGCCGCTTCAGCAGGGAGCGCCTGCAAAACCTGGCGGAAGATGATCACCGGCGGAGAGATCCGAGGTTCCAGGAACCGCAGATATCGGCGAACCTGAAGCTGGTCGAGCAACTGAGACCCGCTGGCGCAGCACGAAGGCAGAACGCTCGGCGAACTTGCGATTGCCTGGGTGCTGAGACGGCCCGAGGTGACCTGCGCGATCGTGGGAGCGAGAAGCGCAGCGCAGGTCGATGAGTTTGTGGCTGCGGGCGACTGGGTGCTGCCGGTGGAACTCGAGTCGCGGATCGACGAACTGCTTGCGCGACCGGCCTGAGCGGGAGCCGCGGAGCGCCCCGGCCGGTCGCGTCAGAACTTCACGAAGAAGCCGACGCTTACTTCGAACATGTTGAGACTGTCGTCGTGAACCTTCGTTGTCGTGTACCCGCGCGCGTCGAACCTCAGGCCCGTGGGACCGAATAGATTGACCTTCAGGCCGCCGCCGTAATTCAGCGCGAACTCCCCCCCGACGGGCAGGTTCTCGGATCCGTGCTGCCAGATGAATCCTGCGCCTGCGGTCGCGTAGGGAGTGAACTTCTTGAGCGGTATGTTTACGATCACATTGGCGTTGTAGATGAACCCGTCGGAATCCTGTCCGGCCGGGAGGCCGCTTGGGGCGAGGAAGTTCGAGCTGAATCCGACGGTTTGCTCGAGCCCTACCGTAGGGACGAAGCCGATGTTCAGGCGAAATCCATAAACCGCGCCGCCGTCGAGGTTGATCGGTTGGGCGCCGTTTTGCAGGTTCCCCGGGTTGATGCCGCCCACGTAGAAAGTCAGGTCTGAGGCCATCAAACCCTGTGCGGCGAAGCCAGCAAGCACCAGGGCGGGGAAAACCATTCGTGCATACTTCTGGACAGGACTCACGTGCACCTCGATCGGGGCGGAAGAATCTTGAAACGGTTGCCCCGGCTGAAACTGCCGTTCGTCAAACTCCGGTTCCGGTCTGGCAGACCGGACATGCCCGGCGGCGGTTGTGCCCCTCAGATTGTCATCTCCTGAACGAGCACTGTCAACGCCGGATGCGACTGTGGTTCAGACAGTGAGGACTACGAGACTGGTGACGCGTGACAGGCAGCCTGCGCTGCAAGGACGCTGTTCAACCCATTCAGGGTTGACATCTTCCGATCATCCTGATCCCCGGGGTTTGCACCCCGGGCTGTTCTATTCGACGCTTTCAGCGTCGTCGGTGTCGATCGCGGCCGGCATCTGTGAGGCATCGCCGCCACCAGCGACTCAATGGGCTGAACGGCATGGTCACGCTCAGCCCCCGGACGCAGTACGCCGGACTCGACCCCGAAGCGGGTCGAACAGATCAGCCCGGGGTGCAAACCCCGGGGAGGATCGGATCTGCCGCAAGGCCCAACCCTGAAGGGGTTGGACGGCGATCACCCGACGAGACGAGGTGACTTCAATCACCACTGTCTGAATCACAGCGCATGCGATTCACGACTTCGGAAGCTCATGCGGCTGGATTATAATAGCGGTTTTTGTGGTGTCCCGCCGAACCACCGGGGGATTCCGCGCGAGGAGTGACATGGAACTGACCAGGCGTTCATTGTTGACTGCGATCGGAGCCGCGACCGTATCCGGTGTTACGGCTCGCTCGACCTTCGGTATTGTGCCCGTTCAGCGTCGCGGAGAGTCGCGAATGAAGCTGAGCCTGGCCGCCTACTCATTCCGTGATTACCTCTCCGGGTCCGCAAGATCCATGAATATGGAGGATTTTGTGGACCTGGCCGCGACGTACCCGTTGGATGCGATCGAGCCCACCTCGTACTACTTCGAAGAACCCGTTACGCGCGACTACCTCAGACGCTATCAAAGGCGCGCTTTTCTGAACGGCCTCGACATTTCCGGCACCGCGATCGGCAACACCTTCACCTACCCGCCGGGCGCGAGTCTTCGGAAAGAAGTCGATGAGGCAAAGAAATGGATCGAGCGGGCGGCGGACATGGGGGCGCCTGTCATCCGGATCTTCGCGGGGTCCCTGGAAAAGGGAACCGAAGTCGCGGATGCCCGGAAGTGGTGCATCGATGCAATCCAGGAATGCTGCGGGTTTGCCGGCGAGCATGGCGTGATGCTGGCGCTGGAGAATCATGGGGGAATCGTCTCAACCCCCGACGAGACGCTTGCGATCGTCAAGGCTGTGCAGTCGGATTGGTTCGGCGTCAATCTGGATACGGGCGGCTTCCACGGCCCTGATCCCTACGGCGAACTTGCGCAACTGGCGCCCTACGCCGTGACCGTGCAGGTCAAGACGGAGATCTCCGTGAGGGGAGGTCACCGGCAGCCGGCCGACTTCGCACGCGTTATCGATCTGCTCAAGAAGGTGGGATACCGTGGTTACGTGGCTCTCGAGTACGAAGCCAGGGAAGATGCGAAAACCGCCGTACCGCGACATCTGCAGAGCCTGAGGCGGTTGATCGGCTGAACTGTAATGCCTGTGTGATGTTTGACAATCCTCTGTATTGAACGGACCCGAACATGGCCGAATTCGAGCAGGAACTGATTACATGGCGGCGGCATGTCTCTTCGCAGGTGCCCGTCATTGGCGAACTGCTGGATGCGACGGAAGATGAGCGCACGAAGGGCGGGTACAGCCACACGATCGAGGAGATCGTCCAGCAGCCGGTGACCTGGCTCGATACGGCAGCGAGGGCGGCTGAGCATCGTGGCGCGCTGCAGTCGCTCCTCGGCCGGGACGGTCATGAGGTGGGCATTCGATCACTTATGCTGACCGGTTCCGGCAGTTCGCTGTATGCAGGCGAGTGCGTGGCGCCGGCGCTGCAATCCGACCTGGGTTTGCCGGTGCGGGCGATCGCCGGCGGCGATCTCCTGACCCACCCCCACTCTGCGGTCCTGCCTGGCAGACCGTCTCTGCTCGTGTCCGTTGCCAGATCAGGCAACAGCCCCGAGAGCGCCGGTGCGGTCGAAAACCTTCTGTACGGGGAAACCGACTGCCGCCACCTGTTCATCACGTGCAACAAGCAAGGCCGGCTGGCTGTCGGCTACAGGAGCGACCCGAGGACTCATGCACTGATCCTGGATGAGCGCACCAACGACCGGAGCCTGGTCATGACAAGCAGCTTCACGAACATGGTTCTGGCTGCAAGGTCCCTGGGATTTCTCGACCGGCCTTCGCTGTATCAGGAAACGGTGCACCGGCTGAGTGGCATAGCCGGGCACCTCCTCATCCGTCACGGTCAGTCATTGGCGGATGCGGCGCGCGACGACTATGGTTTTGCGCTTTACCTTGCGTCCGGCTGCCGGTTTGGCGCCGCCCGCGAGGCGAGTCTGAAGATGATGGAAATGAGCGCCGGGAGGACGCGCACGATGGTCGAAACCTACCTCGGCCTGCGGCACGGCCCCATGGCCGCAGTCCATGACGACACCCTGATCGTCTGCTTCCTGTCCGGTGATGCGCTGGCTCGTGCATACGAGATCGACCTGATTCACGAGCTGAACCGCAAGAGGCTCGGGCGGCGGAAGGTCATTGTCGGTGAAGAGATTCCAAACGAGCTCCTGCGCGGCGGAGACGTCGCGGTCGAATGCCCCGGGATGAAACAGGCGGGCGACGACAACGTCGCCGTTATCGATGTTCTGGCCGGCCAATTGCTGGCTTTGTACCATTGCCTGGCGATCGGGCTGCGGCCCGATTCCCCGTCTCCCGAAGGGGTCATCAGCCGGGTAGTCGGGGACTTCCAGATTCACAAGCCGCCGAGGATCCATCACTGAGCCCGAACATCGCAAATCATGGAGATCAGCAAATGACAAGAATCGGCAGAAGACAATTGCTTTCTGCGGGGGCCGCTGCGGTTGTAGCGCCGCCGTTCCGCGCACTGACTCCCGGCACTCCTGAGCAATCAAGCGATCAGAAGCCGCAGCCGCTCGATCTCAAGGATTACCAGCCGAAGAGCATGCTGCACGTGAAGGAGTCACATGTCGAAAGGCCACGATTTCCGGTGATCGACGTTCACATGCACCTTGGCTTTGTGTCCAAGTCACGAGAGGGTGTGCCGTTCGGCGAGGAAATGACGTATATCTGGCCTCCTGAGCGGCTGCTGCCGATCATGGATCGCAAGAATCTCCGGATTGCGGTCAACCTTACCGGGGGCGCCGGAAAGGGGCTCGAGGAGAGCATCCGTCGTTACGACAAGGCGCACCCGGGCCGCTTCGTGACCTTCGTTGAGCCGCGGTACGACCTGGCGCAGCGACCGGATTATCCGAAATTTCAGGCCGATCAGATCACGAGCGCGCATGAGGCGGGCGCGAAGGGGCTCAAGGTCCTGAAGGTGCTGGGCCTCTACCTCCGCGAGAACATTACTGCCGGGCCTCTCTTGAAGGTGGACGACAAACGCTTCGATCTGATGTGGGAAGCATGTGCGGCGCTCGAAATGCCCGTGGCGATTCACGTCTCCGATCCGGAAGCCTTTTTTCTCCCCATCGACCGCTTCAACGAACGCTTCGAGGAGCTCAACAACCACCCGGATTGGTCTTTCCACGGCCGGGATTACCCGAGTAACCAGGAGATCCTCGAGGCGAGGAACCGGGTGTACGCGCGCCATCCGAAGACTCAATTCATCACCCTGCATTTCGGGAACGACGCGGAGAATCTTGGTTACGTGAGCGAATGCATGGACCGCTTTCCGAACATGCACGTGGAGCTGGCCGCCAGGATCGGCGAATTGGGGAGGCAGCCGAGAGCCGCGCGCAGGTTCTTTGACAGGTACCAGGACCGGATCATGTTCGGCACTGACGCTGTGCCGGAGGGTTACGAGACTCCACAGCAGGTCTTCGGAGACCAGCTGTACGAGATCTATTACCGCTTTCTCGAGACCGAAGATGAGTACTTCGATTATGCGCCGGCGCCTGTACCGCCGCAGGGGCGTTGGCGGATCTATGGAGTGGGCCTGCCGGAGCAGATCTTGCGCAAGGTCTACTACGAGAATGCTGCGAGGTTGTTGAAGGTCCGGATCTGAAACTTGCTTGTCTGCAGAAAAGCACAGCCACGGATTGCACGAATCAACACGGATTCAGCGTATTGAAGTCTCCTGAAAACCGGTGGAATCGGTGAAATCCGTGGCGTTTCTTTTCTTGACTCCTCAATTGCTGATGCGGGTCACGAGGGTGTGCCGCAGGCGTCTGCGTAGAGAGCCAGGACGCGGGCGATCTTGTCGCGCACAAGGTCCGTCGGTAGAGTCGTGAGCCTCGCCTCGCGGACCCGCTCGTACTGATCGGGCATGAACTGGCTGAGCAGGGTCAGAGGGACCGGGCATTCGGTCAGGTTCCGAAGCAGTCTCTGCAACGCCTGCTGCACTCCCGGCTGCGGCCAGTAGTAGCGGCATCGATCGCTGAAACTGAAACTGCGGGCAAAACGCAGATCGACTTCGCTGCCCCGGTAATACTTCTGCCAGTGCCGGGGATTCTCGAGCATCGCTTCCTCCAGGGCGCGGCGAAGCCCGGAGAGCTCGAGGCCCTTCCTGCCCGACAGCCACTCGACCTCCATCTGCTCGAGCGCGAAGAGCGCTTCCCGGGCAACGAAGGTGAGCCATGGACCCACCTTCAGGATGGCAAAGTGGTCTTCCACCAGGCCGCGCAGCGAACGCCGTGTCTGGTAATCGGTCGAATGGGCCTCGTATACGAGCCTGTCGATGCCTTTGATGAAGGAGGAGAGTTCGCGCGCTTTCACGCGATCGTATTCGACGATCGTCGCGTCGCCGAATTCGACGCCGGGCTGAACCACCACCGCGAGGACGCGTTGCCACGCCGAACCTAATCCCCTTGATTCGAAAGCCCGGCGCGTCAGCTCAATGGTCCTTTGCAGGTCCCCGGTACGGGTTATCTGGACGAGACTCTCCTCCTGCTCGCCTCCCGGAACAGGCACCTCAGTGCCGATGACGTATAAAGGTGCCGGAGAGCCCTGCGGCAGGGACGCGTAGGCGCGTTCGGCGATTTCACAGAGGAGCGCTGCCCGCTCCGTCGCAGTCTTCTCGCTCAGGGGTGCCCCTGCCCCCCCGGGGTCATCCGCGCATCTCATGCTCGTATCAAGATGTATCTTCGTGTACCCGGCGAGGACGCAGGACTGCACCAGATCTCCTGCTTTGGCCATCGCGACCGCGGCCGACTCTTCCTGCCAGGGGAACGGGCCCAGGTGATCGCCGCCGAGAAGGATCCGCTCCGGGGGGAAACCGGTTTCGCGTGCGATTCCGCCTGCGAATGCGGCGAAATCGGATGCGGTCATGCCGCTGTATCCGCCGAACTGATTCGCCTGGTTCGAGGTCGATTCAATGCAGATTACGTTCCCGCCTTTTCTCGCTTCGATCATGGCGGCCTGCAGCACGAATCGATTCGCGGAGCAAATGGATGCAACGCCGCCGCGCTTTCCGTCCCGGTTGGCCTTCGCAGTATCGAGAAGGTACTGGCTCGTGTTCAGCATTTCGTTCAGCCCCCGGACAGCATAGCAGGACAATGGCAAATTTCCACGTTCTGCCGGCGGCGTTTTCTCTTTGACATGGGCGCCGACCTCGTCTTAAATCCGCCAAGCAGCGAGGAGGAAGCGGGAGAAACGTATGGGGAACGAAACCATGGATGTGTCGGTAGTGGGGGAATTGAACCTCGATATGATCCTTTACGGATTGCCCGAGGACATGGAGCCGGAACGTGAGCACCTCGCCGACCGACTCGCGATGACACTGGGCAGCTCCTCGGCGATATTCGCACACAACCTGTCGCGGCTCGGGAGCCGTGTTGGATTCATCTCGCGCATAGGCAACGATCCTCTGGGGGTGATAAGCCTGGAGCGGCTTGCGGAGGGCGGTGTCGACGTGTCAAAGGTCCGCAGGGTTTCCGGGCCCACAACTACCGGACTGACCGTCATACTCCCGCATTCGCGCTACCGGCACATCCTCACCTATCCGGGGACGATGTTCGAGATGAACTTCGAGGACCTCGACATCGATTACCTTGCATCGGCCCGGCATTTTCATCTGTCGTCCTTCTTTCTGCACCGTGCCCTCCAGCCGCGCATACCGGAGCTTTTTCAGATCATGAAGTCCAGGGGCCTGACTACTTCGCTCGACACCAACGACGATCCTGATGACAGGTGGGAGGGAGGACTCCTGGAGACGCTCCGGCACGTCGACGTATTCTTCCCGAATGCGCGCGAAACGCAGAGAATCACAGGGTGCAGCGGCCTGCAGGAAGCCATCGCACAGCTCGCAGAAATGGTGCCGCTGCTCGTGGTCAAGCTTGGGGAAGAGGGAGCGCTTGCGCGGCGCGGCGGCGAACAGGTCACGAGCCCACGCGTACAGGTTGATTTCGTTGACCCGGTTGGAGCGGGTGATAGTTTCGATGCCGGGTTCATTCACCAGTATGTGCGCGGAGCGGATCTGGCGACCTGCCTGGAGTGGGCCAACCGTGCAGGCGGTTTCTCCACGACACGTCCCGGAGGCACGGAGGCCTTCCGGGACCGGGAACACCGCAAGTCCTTCTTCCCCGAAGTGGTTCCTGAAGGCTCGTAGAGGCTTCGGAGCCTTCGTGGTGAGGTCTTCAACCCCGCCTCCAAGGCTCGAAGATCTTGAAGAATCTGTCACTCGGACATGAGCAGCATGGCAATTGCGGCCAGGACCAGGCCGACGACGACTACCGGGTGAGGGACCACCTGGTAAAGAATCAGAGAAATGACGACCGTCAGCATCGGTGCCAGCGCGGTCATTGGCACGACGACAATCGCCTTGCCGAAGCGCAGGGCGTAGACGAGCGTCAAGGCTCCAATCGCGTTCAGGACCTGGATCAGCGCGGCGAGGTACGGTCCCTTGAATCCCCAGTTCACCCCCACCGAGAAGTCGGTCATGGCGACTGCGAAGGGGATGAGCACCACCGCGGTCGCCATCATGTAAAAGAAGATGCTTTCCGCCTTCATGGTCCTGTTGGCGAACCTCATCACGTAGGCCTGCACTCCCCACGCGACCGCCACACCGAACGTCAGGATGAGCCACCCGTACCCGTGCGCAGCGCTACTGCCGGGCGGCTGGTAGGACAGAAGGGCGATTGCCGGAAAGGCGAGGATGATCCCGGTCCAGGAGCGCTTGCCGGTGCGTTCGCGAAGCAGAGTTGCGGAGAGGATCACGGTGAGTACCGGATACATCGACACGATGGGGAAGACCAGGTAGGCAGGGCCGGTCCTGAGTGCCTCGAACAGGATGAGTTGTCCGCCCGCTCCCAGAAAGCCGACCGCGGAGCCGAGGAAGACCGACCGCGCGTTGTATTCGAGTTTGAAGCCGATGATCTTGAGCGCGACAAGCGCGCAAGGAATCATCGTCAAAGCCCAGACCGAGTACCCCAGAGTCGCTGGGAATCCGGCCTTCTCCGGGATTTCGATGAAGGCTCCCCAGACACCCCAGAAAACAGTCGTGATGACGGCGTATAGCAACCAGAGCCTGGATGTCATGACTTCTCCTTGGCGACGAGGCCCGTGAGAAAGCCTGTCGCGAAATTGCCTCGAACTGCACGCCGGCTGAACGCCGATTCTCACAGATATGGCTTGCCGCAGTCAAAGAATGAATTTCTGAGACGAGCAGGAAGTTGTATGTTTATGGAGGAGTCCGCCGGGACTGTGACCGTCGGTTTTCGCCGGTGGGCCGGCCCCTGGAACTGGAGGAAACATGAAGCACACCAAGCCATTGCTCGTTTTGCTGACGCTGTGTGTACTGGCGTTTGCGGCCGCAGGCCAACGCACTTCGACGGTCGCCTTCGCGGGTCCGCAAGAAAGCCTTGCCCCCTTCGTCCCGACTCCCCAGGACGTCGTGGACCGGATGCTGGCTCTTGCGGAAATCACGCCCCAGGACACGGTTTATGACCTGGGGTGTGGGGACGGGAGAATTGTCATCACTGCGGCGAAGAAGTACGGAGCGCACGGGGTAGGCTTCGACATCGATCCTCAGAGAATCAAGGAATCGACGGAGAATGCCCATACTGCCGGCGTCGACAACCTCGTGTCATTCAAGCAGCAGGATGTGATGACGGTGGATGTGTCGCCTGCAACCGTCGTGACGCTCTACCTGCTTACCGCGTCCAACCTCAAACTGCGCCCGCTACTGACCAAAGAACTCAAGCCCGGTGCCCGCATCGTCTCGCATATGTTCAGCATGGGCGATTGGGAACCGACGAAAGTGGACAACTTCACCAACCAGGAAGGATTCCCCCGCACGCTGTATCTGTGGAAGGCAGATGGCAAGTACCGGCCTTAGCGGGGGTTTCCTGTCAGGTCGGCAACTGAAATACCGGCAATCGTTTGACGGATGAAGTCCGCGGCGGTCAACATCGCCGCCGGAAAGGTCTGGGCTACGGCGATGCATCGCATGCCGGCTGCTTTCGCTGCCTGGATTCCGTTGGGAGCGTCCTCAACGACCGCGCATTTGTCCGCTGCAAGCTGCAGCAATCGCGCAGCGGCAAAGAAGATTTCCGGATTCGGTTTTGTCTGTGCTACATCCTCGCCCGTAACGATCGCGTCCCAGGATTCAGGCGCGAGGCCGATCTTGCGCAGGTTCGCTTCGATCTTGATCCTGTCGGCACTCGAAGCGACGGCGGTTTTCAGACCGGCGAGCCGGCAGGCGTTCACGACAGGCTGCGCCCCGGGGAATGCCCTCAGCCGCTTCGGCACTAGATCGAGATATATCTCGTAGGTCCGCTTCTTCGCGGCAGGAATATCGAGCGGGAAGCTGTATTTCTCCGCCACCCCTCCGATGTACCGGTTCTCGCCTGTCCCTACAAACGGGATGAAATCCTCGGGTCGGACCACAAGACCCTTTTCGCGGAACATCTCGATGGCTGCGGCATTGATGAGGGGTTCGGAATCGGTCAGGACGCCGTCCATGTCGAAAATCACCGCCTGAATAGTCACCGGGAATCCTCGCTTAGAACTCGAGCAGAACCTTGATGGCACCGTCGCCCCTGCGCTGGACCAGGCTGAATGCCTGTGCCGCGGCTGAGGCGGGGAAGCGGTGGGTGATGAGAACCGTGGCGGCGTCGCGACGGCGCTCGAGCAGAGAAATCGCCCGCTCGACCATCCTGTTCTGACGGCGGACGTTGGTCACCGTTATCTCGCGCCTGCGCATCAGGTGCGGATCGTAGGTGACGCGGTCGACGCCTTCGGGTATCCCGATCAGAACCAACGTCCCGCCGGGTCTGAGCATGCGCGCAGTGTCGTCGATCGCCTCCTGGGTTCCGGCGCACTCAAACGCCAGATCGACGCCGCCCTCGGAGGCGGCGCAAACAGCATCGGCGGCCCCGCCGGTACCCGGATCAAAAACGGCCCCGGCTCCGAGTTTCACGGCGGCGCGCCGCCGGGCGTCGATCGGCTCGGAAACAAGAATCTGGCGCGGCTCGATCTCGCCGAGACCGAGCAGGACCGAAAGGCCGATGGGGCCAGCCCCTGCGACGGCTACCCGGCAACCTTTCCGGCCGCAGGCACGGGCGACGGCGTACATGCCTATGCTCAGGGGCTCGAGCAGAACGGCCTCTTCGAGTGTCATCCAGCTCGGGATGGGGACGATGCATTCGTGCGGCATCGCAATCTCCTCCCTCATGCAGCCGCCTGTCTCCAAAGGATTGCCGAGAAACTTCATGCTGCGGCAGGTGTTCTCACGGCCCGACAGACACTGATCACAGTGGTGACATGGTATCGCGGGTTCTATGTATACCTGCAGCCCGGCGCTGAAAGCTCTCCCACCGTCCAGGATCTCCCCGCTCCCCTCGTGACCCAGGATGAACGGCGATGTGACGACCTGGTCACCTATCCTTCCTGCTGTGAAGTAGTGAATATCGGAGCCGCAGATGCCGGTATAGCGCATCCGGACCCGAGCCCAGCCGCGAGGGACTTCAACTGGAGATGTCTCGCGAAACTGCAGCGATCCCGGGGCATTCAAATAAAGAGCGCGCATCTTCACCTTCCGGCACAAGTATGCCAGCTTGCCGACCCGGGAAAAAACGCAAGTCTTGATAAAAGCGCTGCAGATCGGGATATTTAACCTTGATTCCGGGTATCGGGAGCGAACCGCGTGCTTAACTGGGCGATTGTAGGTGTCGGAGACATTGCGCGCAAGCGGGTCCTTGCCGCGCTGACGAGTGTTCCCCGCAGCCGTATTCGTGTCGCTGTGACGACCCATCCGGATCGTGCACGGGGGATCTGTGCACCGTACGGCGTGGAGAGATACTCGACGGAACTGGACGAGGCGCTGGCTGATGGGAACGTACACGCCGTCTATGTCGCCACTCCTGTCTTCCTGCACGCCCGTCAGTCAATTGCAGCCATGGTCGCAGAAAAGCATGTTCTGTGTGAAAAGCCGACTGCGCTGAATTACGAAGAGGCCGCCGGGATGGTGAAGGTTGCCGATGAACGCCGGGTTGTGTTCGGAGTCTCGTTCTACCGGCGCCACTACCCGAAGGTTCTGCGCCTGCAGCAGCTGATCCGCGAAGGCGCCCTCGGCCTGGTCACCCTGGTGCGTGCGGGATGCCACACCTGGCTGGGTGCAGACGATCCGGCCGGGCGCACCTGGCTGGTTGACGCGAATCAAGCGGGCGGCGGGCCTCTGCCGGATATAGGTTCACACCGCATTGACCTGCTGAATTTCCTCTTCGGCACGCCCGTCTCGGTAGTGGCTGTGGCGGGAACGCAAATCCAGGATTACGCTGTCGAGGACTCCGCCACACTCCTGATGGAGTACGCCTCCGGCATGCGAGCCGTTCTGGACGTGCGCTGGAATTCGCGCATTGAGCGGGACGAGCTACACGTGATAGGCACCGAAGGGGAAGCGGACCTCACGCCGCTGAATGGGCCGATGTTGACGATCCGACGGAGCGACAGGGCATGGACGGAGGAACTGCCGGCTTCAAGCAACCTGCATTATCCCATGATTGATAATTTCGTCCGGGCGGTACTGGACGGTGAGGCGCTGGTTTCAACCGGCCATACCGCGATCGAGACCGATAGGGTGATCACGGCGGCTTTTGAATCAGCTCGGTCCGGGAGGAAGCAGTGGCTGTAGTCCCGGCCAGGGAAAGGGCACTCGGGTATGGACGATCATGAAGAAATTCTGCTCATCGGCGACCCTCGACTCCGTCAGGTCTGCCGTCCGGTCACGGATTTCAAGAGCCCGGAGTTTCGGGAGTATGGCCGACGGCTGACAAACTCACTCGACCGGTTCCGAAGTGAACACGGGTTCGGGCGGGCCGTAGCCGCGCCGCAGGTCGGGATTCCGCTCCGCATGATCGCGATGAACCTGGGCCAGGGTCCGTTGTTGCTGGTCAACCCGGAACTGATTGATCCGAGCACCGAGCGTTTCACACTCTGGGACGATTGCATGAGTTTTCCGTGGCTGCTGGTCCGGCTCGAGCGGCACATTTCCGTGGGCCTTCGGTATCGCGACGAAGGTGGTGAACTCATCTCCCGGCCAGGTGTCGAAAAGAATGTCTCGGAGTTGCTGCAACACGAAGTCGACCACCTGGACGGTATTCTTGCCCTGGACCGAGCGCTGGACCGGGATTCGATCATTGCCCGCCGGGTTTACCTTGAAAAGAAGTCGTACTTTGACAGCCTTGTCGACTACGCCATCCGTCCGACCATATAGACATGAGCTTGCCGCCCGCAAAGGTGCGGAAGACGCAAGTACCAGCTCAGTCGGCGATGTCAGCCTTGCGGGAGGGAGTGGGCGCGCTTCGCCGAACCGCGAAATGTCCGCGCCGCCGGCGCGGACCCGCACTGTGGCCGAAAAGATATCGGATTGCGGCCACCCGTGACTGAGGGGCACAGATGCAGAGGATCCGTGATGGAGAATGGAACACGGCGGTGGTAGCATTTCAGCCTTTGGTTATTCAGGACGAGACTGGAAGGAGTGGCAAGCGAGCATGGCGTTCTTACCTTCAGCGTGCATCTGGAAATTCCAGGATCCTATTACGGAAGTCCTTACCAAGGTCAAGCAGACCGCGTTCCACTACATAGACGTCGAACCCGGCACGCTGTCGTCGCCTGAGGCCTTGCAGAAGCTCAGGGAGCTGGGACTCAAGGTGTCGTGCGTGGCCCTTGACCACGAACTTCCGGAGGGTGCGTCGCTGGAGGGTGACAACCCGGATCGCCTTCGCCGAGCCACGGATCACCTCAAGCAGGCCCTGGAAACATCGCGAGAACTCGGCGCAGGTGCGGCTTATGTCCGTCCGTGTGCCAATCCGAAGCATCTCAAAACCTACCGCGCTTCCCTGGTCGAATTGGCGGACGACGCTACCCGGAAGGGCATCAAGTTGTGCGTGGAGCACGTTCCCGGCAGCGCGCTCCCCACTGTGAAAGAGACGCTCGGTTTTCTGGAAGAGACGGCACATCCGGGCCTCTACCTGCTTCTTGATACGGGCCATGCTCTCATTTCCAGAGAAGAGCCGGCAGAAGCCGTTCGCATGGCCGGTCTTCGTCTGGGCTACGTGCAGTTGAACGACAACGACGGCAAGAAGGACCGCCATTGGGCGCTGCTTGACGGGCGTTTGACCGAGCAGGATCTGGCCGGGATGATCGCGGCGCTGGAGCAGGTGGGGTATGCAGGCACTCTCGGGCTCGAGCTCGATAACCTGCATCCCAGTCTGATCTCCGCGTTGGCCAGGAACCGCAACCTCCTGATGAGACTTCAGTCGCCCGTCGAGATCAAATCTCTGAAGGAACCAGAAGAGCGGCGCAAACAGTGATACTCGCCCGATAGTAACGCCCTGTCTCACGAAACCCGACAGAGGGCACGCCCGGAACTCAGCAGACGTGCGATCAGAGAAAACTTTCAACTCGTGTCCGAATCGGTGCGTGTTTCCGGCGCCTCCTCGGCTGCGGGCAGCTGAAGCGATTTCGAACGGCTCGCGTCTCCACCGACACAGCCTCAGTTCCTTTACCGACGGCGGTTCACGCCTGCCAATTCCGATTCAGGGACCGGCGCCAATCAATCGCCACACCCGTGAGACGTCACTGAATGGCCTCCTTCGATCGCTCCGGGTGAACGCCGACAAACTTCATCGCAGAATTGCCCGGGAGACGAGTAATATCTATGTGTGGAGGGCGCGGGATCGTGAGATCCGACGCGGGCAGCGACCTGACCGGGGCAGGTGATCGTCATTTCCGGCGGGGTGCATTCGTTGCCGAACAGGCCGCCGGCCCGTCCTGTCGTCAAATCACGGTGCCGCGCACCTGTGATCCAGGAATCGTGTCCTCACAGAACGCACTTCCGTGACCGATCGATTCAATTGGAGGGAACTGTGAAAAAGTCACTCTCTCACGTCGTTTCAACTTCATGTGAAGCAGGATCAAGCCGTGGAATCCCGAGAAGCCTGGCCGCGTTCGTGGTGATTGCTTTGATGCTTGCACTGGCACCCCTGGGGCTGGCCGACCGGACCAAGCTGAAGCCGGGCTGGAACGTCTTCAGCGCGCAGCAGGATGTTGAAATCGGGAAGGAGACATCGAAGCAGGCAGAGCAGCAACTGGTCATGCTGAACGATAAGAAGGTCGACAGCTATCTCAACCGGCTCGGGCTGAAACTCGCGTCGAAGGCCCCCGGCGAGAAGTACCCATACCAGTTCAAAGCTGTGAATGACGCAAGCATCAACGCATTCGCGCTGCCGGGCGGCTTTCTTTACATCAATCGGGGGACCATCGAAGCCGCCGACAACGAAGCGCAACTTGCCGGGGTCATCGGACACGAGATCGGCCACGTTGCATTGCGGCATGGCACGAATCAGATGACCAAGGCTACGGCCATGCAGCTTCCCCTTGCGGTGCTCGGCGGTGTCGTCGGGAGCGAATCCATTGTTGGACTCCTCACACAGGTTGGAGCCAATTTCGGGGCACAGTCAATTCTCCTGAAGTATTCGCGCACTGCGGAAAACCAGGCGGATATCATAGGCACGCAGATTCTGTACGACAACAACTTCGACCCGCGAGAGATGGCGAACTTCTTCATGAAACTGGAAGAAGAGTCCAAGCAGTCGGGGGGGCGTTCGATCCAGTTTTTCAGCAGCCACCCGAATCCTGAGAACCGGATCACCTCCGTCAATGCAGAGGTTGCGAAAATGGGCGGCCAATCCCGTGGTTACCAGGACGATAGCGCAGAATTTCGCGAGATAAAGCGGTATGTGAACTCCATGCCGCCGGCTCCCAAGGCTCAACAGCAGCAACAGAGCACCCCGAGCACCGGAAACAGCCAGGGGCAGCGGCCTGCACTGCCATCCGGGAGCTATAAGGACTATTCGAACTCCAACCTGAGTCTGCGCTACCCGGACAATTGGAAAGCTTATGGCCAGGGGGATTCTTTCAGCCTGGTCCCGGACGGCGGTCTCGTGTCCGACGGCAAGGGGAATACCTCGCTTGCTTACGGAACAATGATGGCCATTTTTGAGCCCCGCGCAGGCAGTAGCGGTCAGATCGATCTCAAGTCGGCGACGACCGAGTTGGTCAACAGCCTGCACAGCTCGAATCCGGATATGCGGGTCTCGAAGGATTCCGGCAAGCTCCGGGTTGGCGGTCAGCCTGCCCTTGCGACCACCCTCACCAATGTTTCTCCCCTGGGCGGGAATGAAACCGACTATCTGGTCACCGTACTGCGTCCTGAAGGTTTGCTCTATTTTGTATTCGTGGTGCCCGAAAAGGAATTCTCCAGCTACGAGCGCACTTTCCGTGAAATGATAAACTCAATCCGCTTCACGCAGCGCTGACTCCGTTCCCGGAAACCGCAGGTGACGTGAAACGTCGCGTCCGGCTTCGGGGAGTCCTCTGCGTCGGGGTCGGAATCGGCATCGGTATTCGAACTCACGATCAGCCGACAGGTCAGGGGCTGACGCAGGTTGCCGGTCGAAATCGATTGCGACAGCGAGCCCGATCCCGATCCCGAGGGTAGCTTCGGTTTGCCTCATCCTGCGGGATTCGCGAAGGCCGCGCCCGAAGGGTGTTCAGAATACCACCCGTATATTCCCTTACCCCTGGGTTTCGCGAACAGAGCGAGCGAGGTTTGCCCTGTTGTAGACACACATGAGGAGGGTGGTCAGAATCCCTATGCCTGCCACGACGAACCATAGTTGCTCCGGAGCGTGCCTTACCTCGCCGAAGTAGTGCAACAGCCTTCCGCCAAGGGGCCCGGCGATGAAATAGCCGATCGCAATGGGCAGGAACGCATATCCCATGAAAAGCCCCTCCTGCCCGCGTGGCGCGAGCCGCGAGATGTATTCGTAATAACGCGGCGCCTGGGTGATTTCCCCGATGCCAAGTACCACCAGCGACGCGATCGCCATCGGCACAGAGGGATGAATCGCCAACAGGACCCAGGACAGCGCCGCGATCAGGATACCTGAGATCATCACTGTGAACGCGGGCAGCTTGCGTGTCAGGTAGCTGACGAGAACCTGCAGGGAGATGACCGTCAGGGCCTCTACCGATGTCAGCAGGTCCACATCCGCTGACGGATCGATGTAGCCGCGGATGAAGAGAGGTAAGGCGATGAATTCCTGCCAAAAAACGATATAGAAGCCGGAAAAGATCAGGAGGAAGGTCACAAATCGCAGGTTGCGCAAAACCCTGCCGACATTCCGGAGGGCCGCACCGAGGCTGGCAACCTGCTCCCCGGGCTGGCGTGCGGGTTCCCGATAGAAGATCAGTGTCGCGAAAAACATGAGGAACACCGAAAGACCCGCGATGCGAAACACATTTTCGATCCCGATCGATCGACGCACAAAGAAGGCCATGATCGGACCGAGAAATCCGCCGATGTTCACCAGCGTGTAGTAGATCGAGTAGCCTAGCGAGCGGACGTTGTCCTTCGAGGCCCGCGCCGTGGTGCCCGCCACCACCGGCTTCACAATCGACGGCCCCATGGCCGGGACCATCAGTATGGCGAAGACAAGCCAATAGAGCGGAAAGGCATCGCGCAGCGGAGCCATCCAGCCTGCGGAAAGCGATCCCAGGAGGAAGTACCCCACGGAGAGAACCAGGTAGGCTGCGGCGAGGGAACGTCTAAAGCCGAACCTGTCGGCGAGTGTGCCGCCAAGAATCGGCAGGAACCAGACGACAAAACCGAAGAAACCCTGGAGCCGGCCTGTCTCTTCCACCGAGAACTTCAGCTGCTCGTGCAGGAAGATGGCGAGCACCGCCTGCTGCCCGTAGTACGCAAGCCTCTCGAACAGTTCCGTTCCGTTCGCCACCCAGAACGCCGGCTGGAAACCCTCGCGAATCTCCTTCAAACGCTGGTGAAACGGCAAGCGGCCACCTCCCCCGGGCATCCTATGCGAAGTAGATTCGCAAGTACAGACACAGTCTCATGGCGTGGCAGGCTTCCCCGTTCAGGCCGGGATGATCCGCAGCCACACCCTGCGTGTGCGCGGCCCGTCGAACTCCGCCAGGAAGATTCCCTGCCAGGTTCCCAGCTTCAGGCTTCCACCGGAGATGAAGACGACCTGCGAACACCCGACCAGGCTCGACTTGATATGAGCAGCAGCGTTTCCCTCCGAGTGATCGTAGCCGTCTCGCCAGGGTACGATCTTGTCGAGCTCCTTCAGGATGTCGGACCGGACCGTGGGGTCCGCGTTCTCGTTGATGGTCACCCCGGCGGTGGTGTGCGGCACAAAAATGCAGCAGACCCCCTCCTTTATTCCGCTCCGGTTCACGGATCGTTCCACCTGCGCGGTGATGTCGACCAGGCAGGCGTGTGCGGGGGTGCGGACCTCTATCTGCTCGGACATGGTGACCTCCGCCACCATGCTACCGGATCCGGGTATCAGCCAGAAATGATTTCGGCTTGTGCTGCGGTGCAGCTCGAATCGGCGCTAGAATGGGTTCCCGGAATCCGGGGAGCCGAGACCGGGGGTATGACATGCAAGTATTCACAATCCGCGCTTTCGCCGATAACTACATCTTCCTTCTTCTCGACGATGCGTCGCAGCAGGCGGCTGCCGTCGATCCGGGAGAAGCGGGACCTGTGCTCGAATACCTGGGACGTGCAGGTTCCCGGTTGACCGCCATCCTCAACACGCACCACCACCGTGACCACGTGGGTGGAAACCAGGGCCTGCTTCGGCATTTTCCGGATATTCCTGTTTACGGGAGCGCGCGCGATCGCGGCCGGATACCCGGCCAGACCGCCTCTCTGAGAGAAGGCGACGAGGTTTTTGTCTGCGGGTCGAGTGCCACCATTCTGGAAGTGCCTGGCCATACGCTGGGGCATATAGCGTACTTCTTCGCTGCCCGCGACGGATCCAGCGGTGAGCTTTTCTCCGGCGACACTGTCTTCGGAGGCACCATCGGGAATCTGTTCGAGGGCACGCCCGACCAGATGTTCGAGTCGATAAGGAAGATCCGGGATCTGCCGGCGCAGACGCGGATCTGGTGCTCCCATGAATACACTCTCCAGTACGTGCGCGAGTCTGCCGGCATCGAGCCGGACAACGAACGCCTCGCGAAGCGCCTGAGGGACCTCGAGGCTGCGGCCCCGGGCTGCAAGCCCACGGTTCCGCTCGTGCTCGACGAGGAGTGCGCGACGAATCCGTTCTTCCGTTGGGACCATCCTGATCTGACGGCGCAAATGCGCACCGCGCCCGGCATCGAAACGTTTCGCCGGCTCTGCGAGATTACATGAAGGAGTAACCATGAAACTTCAGGATCGTGTTGCTGTGATTACGGGCGCGGGCGCCGGCATTGGCAGGGCCTGCGCGATTGAATTTGCCAGGGAGGGCGCGGCAGTCGGGGCAATCGACATCGACCTGTCAGCTGCCCGGGAGACCGTCCGCCTGATTGAGAACGCCGGCGGTGTCGCCCGCGCATTCAAGACGGACGTTTCCAGGGCGGGGGAGGTGGAGCTTCTGGCTGCCGACACCAGCCGTGCGTTTCGGCGGATCGATGTGCTGGTAAACAATGCGGCAATCCAGGTCAACAAGACCGTGGAGGACACCACCGTTGAAGAGTGGGACCGGGAGATCGCCGTGAACCTGGGCGGAGTTTTTCTCTGCTCCAAGTTCTTCCTGCCCCTGCTTCGAATGACGAAGGGCTGCATCGTCAACATGTCCTCCGTCAACGGGTTCTTCGTAGAGCCGCTCTGCGCCGGTTATTGCGCCACCAAGGCGGGCATCATCGCGCTGACCAAGGCGATGGCGATCGATCACGGCAAGGATGGGGTCCGGATTAACTGCATCTGCCCCGGCTACATCGACGCGGGACTGGCTGAAAGCTATTTCCAGGTTCAGCCCGATCCTGCGGCTGCGCGGCTTGCCGCAGGGAAACTGCACGCGCTCTGGCGGATCGGCCGTCCCGAGGAGGTGGCGCGCGTTGCGGTGTTCCTGGCAAGTGATGACGCATCCTTCATGACCGGATCGGCGGTGGTCGTCGACGGAGGATTCGGTTCGGGACTGCCGCCGGTCAGTTGATCTTGAACTGCCTGATGAAGTGATCTTCACACTGACAGGAAGCGTTGGCAGAACCTGAGTCGATCGGGTCTGACAGTCCGGAACTACTTGTGCCGAATATCTTGCGAGGAACCCATGGAAGCACTCAAGCGAGTCATCTTTGCGACGGTTTCTGCCCTGCCCGTAGCCTGCATCACGCTGGCGGGTCCGGGCCAGAAGGCGAATCCCGAGCCGCCGGGATGGTATGCAGGCGATCCGCACGTGCATGTGGACTGCGGCGTCGGAAGCGGGCACGACCCGATGACCGACGTGCAGATGCTCGCGGAGATGAGGGCTCGTGGGCTGGCGGTGGTTTCGCTGCTGGCCGACATGGGCAACGGCGAGGTGCGATTCGCCGAACAGGATCTTCCCAGGGTGAATGGGAAGGACTTTCCGGGCTCCGATGTCCAGCACATCCTGCACTGGGATGCGGAGTGGCACTTCGATCCCAAGGGGGTGACATTCGAGCAGAAGGTCATAGGCGGCCACCTCATTGTCCTGGGTTTGAGGCAGGCAAGCAGGATGTACGACGACTACACCTACCCGATCATCGAGTGGGCAAAGCGGGAAGGCGCGATCGTCGGCTATGCGCACATGCAGTATCTCGGCGAAGGAGTACCGGATGAGTTGAGCTGTTGCCTCCCGCTCGAATACCCGGTGGAAACCGCCCTGCACACTATCGACTTCCTCATGGAGGATGTCGATGGCAGTGAATCGGCCATCCTTGCCTACTATCGGTTGCTGAATTGCGGATTTCGTCCCGGCCTGGCGGCCGGCACTGACTTCCCATGTAATTTCCGGAAACCGATCGGTTCACTCCTGACGTATGTCTCCATACCGAATGGTCGGTTGAACTACCGCGGTTGGATTGAAGGGATAGCCAGAGGCCGGACGGTGGTTTCCCGGAACAGTCATGAAGAGTTCCTGGACTTGAGGGTAAATGGTACCGCCGGGCCTGGCGATGAAATACGGCTCGGCAGCGGCGGCACAGTCCAGGTCAGCCTCGAGTGGTCCGCAGCCAGAGAACTCAGCGGGACTCTCGAGCTAGTCAGCAACGGCAAAGTTTTCGCCGCCCGCAAGGGGACTGCCGGCCCGGGAAGCTCGCTGGTGCTCGCTGCCAGCCATGACTTCAGGCGAAGCGGCTGGCTTTGTGCGAGACGCATGGATGCGCGTGGGCATCAGACACACACCGCAGCCGTGTTTGTGAACGTCGGGCAGACTCCGGTCCGGGCCAGTGCTGCCGACGCCGCGTTCTTCGTGCGCTATATCGACAGCCTGATCCGCAAGACGTCGCCGGGCGGTGAGTGGAATCAGTACTTCGGGCAGGGTCTGGCGGCAGCGCAGAGCAGGTATCGCCGGGCGCGCGGCATCTTCGAGAAGATTGCCGCTGAAGCCCGGGGCGCTGATATGGGTGCCGGATTGACTGAAAAGAGTGGAGTCGATCCAGGACGGCAGGATACTGGGGTCCCTCTGTTCCGGAGGTGATCATGAAAAGCTCCCGGCGGACATTCCTGAAATCCCCGATCGGGGCGCAAGCTGCTGCGATGGTGCTCCCCATGTTTGCGACGCGTTCGCTGCGGGAGGTCTCCGCGCCCGGCAACCTGATCAATGTCGGTGTCATCGGAACCGCTTCGATGGCTCGGAAGGATGGATCTTCAGGGCAGCGGGGACTCAGAGCATTCCGGTCATCGCACGACGAACGTATCCGGTTGAAGCGGCAGGTTGTGACGAACCTCGTCCGCTGAGATATCCCAGTCCTGGAGAATAGTCGGCTCGCCGTCAACTGAAAGTGTGATCTTGTAGGTGTGCGGGAGTGTGAGCCCGTCGACCTGCCGGAAGTCTTCGAACTGCTCGAGGAGCTTGTAGTAGCTGTCGCGCTGGTAAGGGGATTCCAGTATGTCGGTTGCCATGTTCGCGGTGCGCACAAGCTTGTATATCGAAGCGGTGTGGCGATAAGTCCCGGGATCGAAATAGAGCAACACCTGCACGTCTCCGGCTCCCTTTCGGGGTCTGTAGCTCAGCTCAAGTTGCTGCCTTCCCTCGACAGTCTTGAGTCCCGTGTATTTCAGCTTCGGCTTGCGTTCTGCCGTGTTGAGGAGCGCCCAGGCGGTGGTGGTGGTGCCGCCGAAGAGACCTTCCCGCAGGAGAAGCCCGTGGTCAAAGATGAACCTCGACAACGGTGATCTCAATCCGGGCTTGACATGGCCGACTGCGACACTCTTCCCATCGTAGGTAAACTGATCTCCCGGGTACTGGATGGAATCGAAATCCAAGCTGACGCGGATATCTTCCTTCTCGGAAAAAATGACTGCGGTTCCGCGCATCTGGCCGTGCCCTCCCTGGCGGAATGCGAAGTATACAGTTCCGGTAAGGGCACGCGAGCGGGCGGCCGCAAGAGCCTGGGGAGTACCGATTGACGCCAGATGACGCGCTATGAGCTCATCCGGCTGTATCCTTTCATCCTCGGCTCCCTGAACGGTTGCAGTGTTCGCCTGAAGGAGCAGGAGCGCGGCGATGATTGACCACAGCATTCGCCTCTTCATCATCACGCGACGATCATATCACGATAACTTCCAATCGGGGTCGGACCGAGCTAATCCGAATAGACGCAGCAGATAGGGGGAAGACATGCCCTTGGGAGGCCCTCAGACTCGATTTTCGCGCGCGTTTTCTTCGAGTAAGGCCCAGCCGGAATATCTTGGGATGCGAGTAACGATCTCAAGGTCAGGCCCAGAGGATCGACCGGCCGAGCTGCTTTCTGTGGACGAATGCCACGTGCTGGACCTTCTCGACCTGTTTCATGTCATGCCTGACAACCGGTGGGTACCCCGGCGATCATCATCTTCCTTATATGAAACGAGGTGCTGAGCTCCCCGGCCCTCGCTGGAAGCCGCAGAGACGAGTAATGCTTACGGTCTTCCGCTCCGGCGCCGCGCGGCGACTGAACTCAGGCGTTGCTCATGCCCCGCAGCAGGCTCTGCAGGTTGAGTGTGCCGGCCTGCCTCTGGATCTGCTTTTGCACCCGTGGATAGATCGTTCCTGCTTCGTCCTGGAACCGGCCGAACAGCGCCCGAAGATTCTCCGTGCTGAGCCGGCGCCCCTGTGCGTAGTACTGCTCCGCCACGTGCCCCAGGGCGTAGGTCGCCGAAAACGTGATGACGGCGCCGGCAGCAATCCTGGACGCCCCGCCCACCATCCCACCCAGCAGCCCGCCGGCGAGCCCGCCGACCAGTTTCATCACCACGCCCTCCAGGCTCTGCGCCGCGGCGCCGAGACCGAACGTGGCGGCGAGGTCTTTGACCTGGTTGATGTCCAGCTTCTGTCCGTGGCGTTGGCCGATCTGGTACACCATGCGGAGTTGGAGTGGGAGGACGGCAATGTTGGCCAACCGGTCCGGCAAGATCTCGACCGCTCCCGTCAGGATGGCCTGCTGAAGGATGAACTCGTCCACCTGGCCGGCGGGTGGCTCGCCGGTATGAGCCCCCGCGATGGGCGCTTCCGCGATGGCTCCGGCCATGCGAGTCGCGTCGGCCACGTCGGCATCGCTGAAACCGAGGGCCGTCCGCAGTTCGTCGAGGTAGGCCTGCTCGGACTCGTTGGCCGAGCCGTCGGCGTTGATGACGGTCAGCGCGCTTTCGTACGCCACGCGGCGCGCTTCGTCATCCGACAGGCGAGAGGCAAGGTCCGCCACGCGCAATTGCCCGGTGGCGACCTGTTGCACGAGGCTGGTGACGTCGGGATTCCCCATGTGGGTCTCGACGGCGTCAACGGCGCGCTGCTCGGCGCTATCCACGGATCCATCGGCGCGGGCAGCAAGAATGGCAATGGCGATCAGGGGAGCATGGTCATTGGTTTCCATGCTGAAATCATAGCACTTGCCGGGGATAGCAGAAATAAAGCTAGAGAATAGGGGGACAGTCACCAGTGTCCCCATCGCGGTGATTCGTGGCCATGGGCCAGCCCTTCCCGTGCCTTTCTTATGACGCCTGTTCTTGCGCTGCTGCTCCGCCTTTGGCCCTGTTCCTGCTATTGGGGGACACCGGTGACTGTCCCCCTGATTGATTCGCTCAAATTGGCCGGAAACAGTTAGAGATATTGTGAGGTTGTCCACCCGCCCGGGACTCCGGAGCACGGCCAACGTCACGATAGCTTCCCTGTTCTGCCGGCGGTGCCCGATGCAGCTCGTTTTCGATCGCGGGACGCTTCTGCTTCACGGGACTCTGGCCGGAACCACGGGCCTTCCCGGGATTCTCTGGGATCCACGCGTCGGGGCGTGGCGAGCCCCGGCGTGCTATCACAGGGAGCTGTCAAGCGAGCTCTCGCGACAATACCCTGATTTCCAGGACGAAGTCCGCCCTCAGCTGGAGGGCGCTCCGTCGATCACCTGCCCGGACCTCCGCCCCTACCAGGCCGCCGCGGTTGCGGCGTGGGAGCGCGCCGGTCGACGAGGCATCATCGTTCTGCCCACCGGCGCCGGGAAGACCCGCGCGGCAGTCGCGGCGATGGCCAAAACCGGGCTGCGAACGCTTTGCCTGGTTCCAACGCGCGTGCTCATGGCGCAGTGGGTTGGGGCCCTTGCTGAAACCGGCCTCAAATCGATCGGTGAGTATGGCGACGGACGCCGGAGCGAGGAACCGGTCACCGTGGCGACCTTCGCCAGCGCATTCCGCAACGTGGAGATTCTCGGCAACCGGTTCGACCTGCTCGTCATAGATGAAGTTCATCACTTCGGCGCAGGCGGGGGAGACGAGACGCTCGAGATGTGCACGGCGGCGGCGCGGCTTGGCCTGAGTGCAACGCTTCCCGAGGGTGAAACGGGGCGAGTCCGTCGCGATGCGCTCGTTGGTCCCGTGGTGTACCGCGCGAGCGTGGAGGAGCTTGCGGGTCGCTACCTGGCAAGGTTTGAACTGGTCACCATCTCGGTCGCACTCACTGCCGCGGAACAACATGACTATGATGCCGAGTTGTCGGTGTTTCGTCCCATGTGCCGGGCGTTTTTCGAGTCGACGCCCGGAGCTTCATGGTCCGATTTTGTTTCCGCCGCAGGCAGAAGCGATGCAGGGCGGCTTGCGCTCTCGGCCTGGCGGCGTTCCCACGCCATCGTCCGTTATTGCGCAGAAAAGCGAGCCGCCGTCAGCGACCTGCTACTGCGACATCGTGACTCCCGCATACTGGTATTCGCGGCAGACAACGAGACCGCCTATGCCATTGCCCGGGAGCACCTCGTCCAACCGATCACCTGCGACATCGGAGCCAATGAGAGAGCGCGCGCCCTTCAGCGTTTTTCGCGGGGCGAGCTCCGCATCCTGGTAAGCGCGCGCGTGCTGAACGAGGGCCTCGATGTACCCGCCGCGGACGTAGCAATCGTGGTGGGCGGCAGCCAGGGCTCACGGGAATACGTACAACGGGTCGGGCGTGTGCTCAGGCCCTCGGATGGCAAGAAGGCCCTGGTCTACGATCTGGTTACCACCGGTACCTTCGAGGTGCCTCGCGTCAATCGCCATCGGAGGGCGCTTGCTTCCGGCTGATTGCATCCAGGTCCGGCTGGCAGGAAGCGTGGCGACACCGCTCTGGCTGGGGCCGGAGGATTACGCCTGGCTCCGTGTGCTGATTGCCGACTTTACTCGGCTCGACGGCCACCGCTGGCGCGAGGCAGTGTCGTTCCTCCGGGAACCGCCCTGCACGCCTGCGCCGCCCGGAAAACGGCGCATGGCGGTGCGGACCATACAGGACCTATGTGAGAAAGAACGGCCACCGTTTGATGCGAGTCTGCTTCGCGATGCCGTTGCCGTCGAGGCACAAAGCTCCCGCGACGCAGGGCGGTTCGAGAGATCGAGGGTCCTGGCTGCGGGCGCGCGGCCCTTCGGGTTGTCCGCCGCGGAGGCTGACGAACACATGTTCGCTGACCTCCCGGGAGAACGACGCCTCAGGGTTCCGGAGCTTCCTCCAGAACCTCAGGCGCTCGCGGCACGCACGAACCTCGCCTTGGCACAAGGCCTGCTCCGGCTTGCATCCGAGGTCACCATCGATATTTACGGAAACGCGCGGGCCGTCATCAGACAGGTGCGCCTTCGACGCCTTCTCTGCAACGTCAGGCGGACCGGGGCTGAGGGGGTTCGGCTGGAGGTGTCGGGCCCTTTTTCACTCTTCCACCACACGACGATGTACGGGCGTGCGCTTGCATCGATTCTTCCGCTGCTCCCCTGGTGTACCCGCTTCGATCTGGAGTCGCGTTGCATGATTCGTGACCGAGTCTTGAGTGTGCACCTGGGGCCGGGGGATCCGATAGCCGTTGGAGCGATGCCGCGCGCGTACGACAGCCGTCTGGAAGAGCGCTTCGCACGCGACTTCGTACGCGCGAACCTCGACTGGGACCTGGTCCGCGAACCCGAGCCTGTCCCAGCCGGTGAGTTTCTGGTGTTTCCCGATTTCGCCGTCGTGCATCGCCACGACAAATCGAGGCGGTTCCTGCTCGAGATCGTGGGTTTCTGGACACCGGATTACCTGCGCGAGAAACTTGGCCGCCTGCGCGCCATGCCTCATATCCCACTCGTGCTGTGCATAGATCGGGGGCTGAACTGCAGCGCCGGCGAACTGCCTCCGCACGCACGCGTGGTCTGGTTTCGGAGGCGGATCGACCCAGGCGCCGTGCTGGCCGTGATCGAGGGCTCACCGCCAGAGTTCGTGACTTGCATGGAGCGGATCGGGCTCGGCGACCTTTTCATCGATTGGGCGGGACGATTGCCGCCATCCGATCCGGTGCATCGCCGGCTGGCAGCGCGCAAAACCGGCGAGGAGGTTCGACTGAGAAGGCATAACGCTGGAATCGCTATCGAAGCGGAGGACGGGCCGATTGCGACGCTGTCGCGCCCGGCATGTGCGCGATGGCTGCCCAGGCTCGACCGTGTCGTCTCTGTGAAGTTGGTGGAATTGGCCGAACGGCAGGCTGCCCAGTCCGCCCCACAGTGGCGCTTCCGCCTCCAGTGTGATCGCTGGGTCGTACCGGTTGTAGACGTGCGCTTCGCAGCTTCGACTGCGGGGCGGCCGGCGCCGGGGACCGAGGTCGGGCCACCCTGACGTTGCTCGAGAAATCTTGGCTCATATTGGCTCCACGGCAGTTTGGTTAGATGCCAGGCTATGCTATACCGTGTGCAGTCCGCAGCCGTATTCGGAATCAAAGCGTACCCGATTTCTGTCGAGGTGGATCTCAGCTCAGGCGAGAAGTTGAACATGATGACGGTCGGCCTTCCCGACACGGCCGTCCGGGAGAGCAGTCAACGCGTCAAGGCGGCGCTGCGCAACTGCGGGTACTTCCTCCGCGCGCAGCACATAACGATCAACCTCGCGCCCGCGGACCTGCGCAAGGAAGGTTCGGCCTTCGATCTGCCGATGGCGATCGGAATCCTGGGAGCCTCGGGGTGCGTCCACTCCCCGGGCCTGTCAGGGTGTCTCTTCCTGGGCGAGCTGTCGCTGGATGGGCTGATCCGACCCGTGAAGGGAACCTTGCCTATGGCGGTCATGGCGCGCGATCAGGGGATGGAGCGCATCGTCGTGCCGGAAGCCAACGCCCACGAGGCGGCTGTGGTCGACGGCGTTTCGACCTACCCGGTGCGGTCGCTCCCTCAGGTCGTCGAGTTGCTGAACGGGCGCCAGCCCTGGATTCCGTTGGTCGTGGACCGGCAGCAGTTGCTGGTGCAGAACAGCCAGTATGACGCGGACTTCGCAGATGTCAAAGGCCAGTATCAGGCCAAGCGGGCGCTGGAAATCGCCACAGCAGGCGGGCACAACATTCTGCTCATAGGCCCGCCCGGGTCCGGGAAGACGATGCTGGCGCGGCGCATCCCGACAATCCTTCCCTCCATGAGCTTCGACGAGGCGATCGAAACCACCAAGATACATTCCGTCGCCGGACTTCTCTCTGAAAAGAAAGGACTGATCGGCACGCGCCCGTTCCGCGCGCCTCACCACACCATCTCCGATGCAGGCCTGATCGGAGGAGGTTCAGTGCCGAGGCCGGGCGAGGTGAGCCTGGCCAACAACGGTGTGCTCTTCCTGGACGAACTTCCCGAGTTCCAGCGACATGTGCTCGACGTTCTCCGGCAGCCGCTCGAGGACGGGGAGGTCACGATCAGCCGCGCGGCTACTTCTCTTACCTTCCCTGCCCGCTTCATGCTCGCTGCCGCCATGAATCCTTGCCAGTGCGGTTTCCACGGCGACCAGCTCCGGGAATGCAACTGCACTCCTCCGTTGATTCAACGTTATCTCTCGAGGATTTCCGGGCCCCTGCTTGATCGCATCGATCTTCATATCCAGGTGCCGGCGGTCAAGTACAAAGAGCTCGCCGAAGACGGCAGGGCGGAGACGTCGGCGGCAATCCGGGAACGCGTCCTGAACGCGCGTCAGATACAGTTTCGCCGCCTGGAACCCTTTGCGATCTACTGCAACGCGCAGATGACGCCAAGGACGATGCGCCGGTTCTGCAAGCTGGATTCGGAATCGGAAAAGCAGATGGAGAACGCCATCACCCGTCTCGGCCTGTCGGCGAGGGCCTACGACCGCATACTGCGCGTGGCTCGCACGATTGCGGACCTCGAAGCGGCAGAAAGAATCGGCGCGCGACACGTCGCGGAGGCGATCCAGTACAGAACCCTGGATCGTTCTTACTGGCAGTAAGGGGCCTGCCGCATTGCATGGGGAACGAGGAAAATGGAAATTGAAGGACATGACTATATATGACTATCATATAGTCATGAAAAAGGTCCGCATCGCCGACTTGAAAGCCCGCCTGAGCGAACACCTGAGGTCAGTACGCGCTGGTGAAGTGATTACCGTGCTGGACCGCGAGACCCCTATCGCGAAGATCGTTCCTCACCGCGAGAACGAGCGCCTTTTGACTGTACGGAGCAGAGTGCCGGGCGCCACCTTGAAATCGCTTCGCCTGCCGCCTCCGCTCATGGTCGATGTCGATGCAGTTGAGCTGCTGTTCGAAGATCGGCGAGGCGGGCGATGATCGCCTACGTGGATTCCTCGGTTCTGCTTCGGATTGTCCTCGGCCAGCCGGGAGCACTGCACAAGTGGCGAGCCATAAAGACAGCTGTTTCCAGCCGGCTCGCCGAGGTCGAATGCCTGCGGGCATTGGACCGCCTTCGGTTGCGTTGAGCCGCGGGCGCGGAGCAGATTGCGCTGCGGAGGGAAGCGGTTTTTCGCTTTCTGAGTGCGGTCGAGATCGTTGAGATCACTTACCCGATCCTTGCTCGTGCTTCTCAGCCGCTGCCGACCGAGCTTGGCACTCTTGACTCCATCCACCTCGCCTCGGCACTACTCTGGCGCGAAATGAACCGGGCTGATCTGGTTATGGCGACTCACGACCAGGCGCTCGGGCTTGCCGCCAGGTCTTGCGGGATGCGCGTGGTCGGGATTTCGTGAAGCCTATGAGAACGCGCTCCGTGTGGCGGAACGACAGATTCCGCCTGATCAGATCGCCAAGGGCAGGGCGCTGGCGGCAGCGTGGAAGCCAAAAGAAGGACTGCGGCCTGAGGAGAAACTGGCGCCTGCCGAGGCGCCGGGGACCGAAGGAAAACCGAAGGCCTGAAGCCCGAGAGGCCGCAAGCCCTTGGACTCTCCACAAACATTGAGCCCGGGGGGGGCGTAGAGGCGCCGCCACTTGTGATCTGTCTGGACGAGCAGACTACGGCCTCCCTCCACACCCCCCTTCAACCTCATTCCACTGTTCCCCCAATGTCAACGGTTGCGGCCAGGGGCAGCGACCGCGACCAACGATCCGAACAGCCCGTGCGATTCGTCGTCGGGACCGGCGGTGAAGAACAAGGTGTTGGTAGGGCCGGCAGGCCCGCCATTGCCGAACGACAGGCCCCACAGGCCGTCGATCTCTATCGGCATGCCGTCGCCACTGTGCAGCGGGCCACGATGCTGGAATTCTCCTTTCCCGTTCAACTTGGTAGGATCGAACGCGTGAATGCGCCCGTTCCCGAAATTGCCGACCAGCAAATCACCGCTGAAGCCTCCGAAGTCGTCAGGAGAAAGCGCCAATCCCCACGGCGAATTCAGTTGCCCCTTCTCGGTAACACGCTTGAGAAAGTTGCCCTCCGTGTCGAACATATTGACGTACCCGTGACCCTCGCCCGGGACATCGTCGTGCGCGTCAGCATCCTGGAGGGCGTAGGTCACCAGTATGACATCGCCAAAGGCCCGGATGCCGAAGGGCGCATAGTGCTCGGGGATGGTCGGGTCCTCGAAGCCGCTTTCCACGGCATCGAAGTTGCCGTCAAAAACATCCACCTTCCCATTGTGGAAATCGGTCGCATACAGGCGTGGCTCCCCCTCTTCGGTCAAAGCGAGAGCCAGGCCCTTGTAGACCGCACCGCTGGCGGAATTGTCCACGACGACGGTGGCCGGCGGCACAACACCCATCACCGGGTGCCAACCTGAGATGGTTCCATCTTCGCTGGCAAACAGGAAGCGGGCCGCGGCTGGCCCCGCGCCGTTATCGACTACAAAGGCGGCGGTGCCGTTGAAAGCGATCCCGGTCGGGTTGCCGGGTACCACGACCGAAAACGGCACGGTGCCGGTGTTGACGTTGTAAAGGGTGGAAATGCCGGTCCCGTTGTCGTTAATCCACCACGGGGTGGTCGGACCTGCCACGAGACCCCAGGCGTTCACCAGCTGTGGATCGACAAGATCCGCAGGAACGGCACCGTCCGAAATCAAGTTGTGTTGTTCATAGAACTGCGCGACGGCCGGTTGGGAAGCGGCCACCGACGCGATCGCGAACAGTCCCAAGGTCAGTAACAAGGTACTTCTGTGCATGAGACTCCTCCTCTCCGAAATCAAGGGACTCCCGCCCTCGATTTGCCGAAGTCAGGGAATTGCGCCCGGTATCGAAGTCACTGGCTACCGCCAGGCAGTAACCCTGACCTTCTTCCTTCGTTCAGTCTTTCGTCACCCACCCGAGTGGGCTTTCTTACACCCGATGAAAAAAGCTTAGCCCTCGGTGGCGAGCTAAGCAAGCGGGAGGTTCCGGCCGCGGCGAATTGATCCGCCGGAGTGTCGACCGGGGGCGTAAGCTTATGGAAAGGAAACAAGGGTGTAAGGTGAAAGCAGAGTCTTTCGCCTCGTGACAAGCAGACAGACTTAAAGAAGGACCGGATACCTATGGCATCGGTCGTATTCTTCAGAGCGGTCAATGTGGGTGGGCACCAGAGGCTTCACCCCAGCCAACTCGCCAGGGACCTGGCGGAGTACGGCGTCGTCAACGTCGCCGCGGCGGGAACCTTCGTCGTACGCGGGAATGTAAGTGAAAGGAAGTTGCGCGACGAAGTACTCCGGAGGCTGGCTTTCAAGCCGGAGTTGGTGGTTTGTCCTGCGCGAGAAGTGCTCGAGCTGATGCAAACACCGGTCTTTTGCGACGGGCCTCCAGAGGAGCATGTACGTCGGTTCGCTTCCGTCATGCTTGCTCAGCCACGATCGCTGCCGCCCTTTCCGTTGGAGCAGCCTGTCGGGCACGAGTGGGAAGTCAGAGTCGTCGCGGTCATCGGCCGATTTGCCCTGAGTCTCGGGAGGCCGGGCCGGACCCGCGTCTACTCTAACGAAGTCGTTGAAAAGCGGCTCGGTGTCCCTGCCACCACGCGTAACTGGAATACCATCGCCGCCGTCTGCGACATTCTGAAATCCGATCGCGGGAGGAGGCTCTGAGTGGCTGAGCACTTCGTGCCAGGCGTTTGAAGCCGAGGATTTCGGGGCCGCTCTCACACCCGAATTCTCCGACGTATATCAACTCGGCCCGGTTGGCGCGACCTGCATCGGTGGGCGTTGATACTTGGCGCCATGCTGGTCTGCATGTTGTGCGGATTCCTGGGGAGCAGCACCTGGCCCGGAATTGACATCATCGGCAGGACGGTCATGAACCTGATTGCGCTGATCTGGATGCTGTGGTTCGGACGAAGGCTCGTGCGCAGGGCGATGCGGGGAGCGGAAAGCACGATTACTCGAAGCGCAGAACCCGGATAGACTCGCTGATACCGGCGGCCGCAAAGGCGGCGTGAGCGCGAGAAGCCGCGGGTGACTCGAGGGTTGAACCCGGCATTCTGTATTGTTGCACGAGGCTGCCGCCGCTCTGATAAGATATGCGGCTAGAAGCATCATGCTCATGGAAAGCTATCATCGGCCGGCATCAGTGTTTGTCCGGTCCGCGATTTTCGGGATTCTGCTAAGCACGTTCGTTGCCTATACGGCGGTCCTGTCTCGCGGGCGTGAGGTGAAATCCTCCGACCCAAAAGCCGGTATCAGCGTGGAATATCCGGCGGACGGTTCGATCTTCCCGCCCGACATATCGCCACCCACTTTCCTGTGGCGCGACACAGGTCAGGCGAAGATCTGGTTGATAGAGGTTTCGTTCGCGGAGCGGGCCCGTCGCATCCAAGTACGGTCGGCTGGCGAAAAGATGACGCCCGGGGAACTCGACTCTTCCTGTGTGGGAGCCGATCCGCCCACGCTGCCGCCAGAATTGGCGGAAGCTCACACGTGGAAGCCGGAATCAGAGGCGTGGGCTGTTATTAAGAAGCACTCGGTGAAGCGTCCGGCCATTGTGACCATCACCGGATACGCGGATGACGGGGCAAAGCAAGCCGTTTCACGCGGCCAGGTGACGATTCGCACGTCATCCGATCCCGTGTCCGCGGCCCTCTTCTACCGCGACGTGCCGCTGATCCGGCCGCCGACAACGGAGAGGGGTGTCATCGCGCCACTTCCCCAAAGCGCGATTCCGCTGATCAAGTGGCGGCTTCGCTATGTGAGCGACGAGCAGAGCAGAGTGGTGATGCAGGGCCTTCCCACATGCGCTAATTGCCACTCGCTGTCACGCGACGGCCGCATGCTCGGCCTGGACGTTGACGGGCCGCAGAATGACAAGGGCCTGTACGCGATAGTCCCTGTCAGGAAGGTGATGTCGATCCGGACCGAAGACGTCATTAAATGGAGTTCGTTCTCCGACAAGCCGAACCACAAGCGCTTCGGTTTCATGTCGCAGCTGTCGCCCGACGGGAGATACCTGGTGACGTCCATCGAAAATCCCGAACGCAAACAGATGGGCCGCGGCGTGGACGACCGGTTCTACAACGCCTCCTACAACGACTACCACTTCTCTCAGGTGTTCTATCCGACTCGAGGCATCCTTGCCTGGTACAGCCGCGAGTCTGGAAAACTCGAACCGCTTCCGGGTGCCGATGATCCGGACTACGTGCAGGCGGCTGCCTTCTGGAGCCCCGACAGCAAGTACCTGGTGTTCTCGCGAGCCCCGGCCAAGGACCCCTACTATCCGGGGCAGAACATGTCGGAGTACGCCAACGGCCCCGACGAGACACAGATCCAGTACGACCTCTACAGGATTCCGTTCAACGACGGTCGGGGTGGCCAGCCCGAACCAGTCGCCGGCGCCTCGGCGAACGGGATGAGCAACGACTTCCCGAAGGTTTCGCCCGACGGCAAGTGGATCGTGTTCGTTCAGAACAAGTGCGGGCTGCTCATGCGCCCCGACAGCCAGCTGTATATCGTTCCTTTCCAGGGCGGCACGGTGCGGCGGCTGAACTGCAACATGAGCCGGATGAACTCGTGGCACAGTTTCTCGCCCAACGGCCGCTGGCTGGTGTTTTCATCAAAGGCGCGTACCGGTTACACGCAGATGTACCTGACTCACATCGATGAGCAGGGCAACGACAGCCCCGCAATTCTTGTCGAAAACGCGACGGCAGCGAACCGCGCGGTGAATATCCCGGAATTTGCGAATATTCCGGCCGGCGGGCTGGAAAGGATCGAGACGCCGGCGACGGACTTCTATCGGCTTTTTGACGAGGCCGTTCAGCTGATGGAGAAAGGGCAGTACAACGACGCGGTCGCCGGATGGCAGAAGGCGCTTGCGCTGAATCCTGATGACGCCAAGGCGCATCTCAATCTCGGGTACGTCATGCAGCAGTCGGGCCGGCTGGACGAAGCCATAGGTGAATATCGAACGGCGCTGAAGATCAATTCAAGCTACGCGGCGGCGCATAGCAACCTCGGGATTGCGCTCGCCACAGCCGGCAGGTTGGACGAGGGAATTGAGCAGTATGAGAAGGCGCTGGAGATTGATCCGGAAAACTCGGAAGCTCACGGCAACCTTTGCGCCGCCCTGCTCGAAAAGCACCAGAATAACGCAGCGATCGACCACTGCCGCAAGGCCGTGACGTCAAATCCGGAAAACGCCGACGCGCAGAATACACTCGGCATAGCTCTGGCCCGCGCCGGCAGTCTCGATGAAGCTGCCGAGCACATCATCAAGGCGGCGCAGATTAATCCTGATTCTCTGGAATACCAGTACAACTGCGGCCGCGTGCTTGCGGCCAGCCAGCGGCTGGCCGAAGCAATTCCCCATTTTGAGAAGGCCGTGAGCCTCTCGGGCGGAGGCGAGCTCAGCAGCCTTGAGTTCCTCGCTTCTCTCTACGCTGACGTTGGCCGTTTCGCGGAAGCAGCGCAGGTGGCGCGTCGCGCGCTCGAAGTGGCCGGCGAGCAACACGACAGCAGCAAGGTGGCAGTGCTGCGAGCACGCCTGGCTTTCTACGAGCAGCAGAGTCAGCGACCCTAGTCAGCGCTCCCTCGTTCATCGCATCACTGTGGGCGCCCTGAATCGTGCTCCCGCTTCCCGGCAATGCATGAAGGTGCCGCCGCTGGTTCCAGCCGGTGTTATGAACGACCCTTTTCGATCTCGGAGACAGCCCAGAGATACCAGGCGTTGTGCGGAGTCCAGTACTCCGTGGTCCGCCAATCGAATCCGTATTCCATGTCCAGGATCGGTTCATCCTCCGGATTCCCCGCGATGCCGTTCATGATGCCGCCCGTGATCAAACCGACATACCGGGAATGCGGATAGGGATTGTTCATGCCTTCTCCGGTCATGAGGCACGCCCCGAAGGGGTTGGCTCCCATGACCCACTCCAGCTGCCGGAATGCCAGGTCCATGTATTCGCGCCGCTTGAAAGCGGCGGAAGCGCTGGCGAGCAGGCAGGCATAGTTCTCGAGGTGCGAAGTCATGCCGAGCCACCAGAACTGCTTCCGCGCCGGCATGAAGTACCGATAGGTCAGTTCGCCCGCCAGGGGGCGGTATTTTTCCGGTGTGGGAGATTTCTCGAAGATGCCATAGGGTATGATCCTGAATGCGTTCCTTTCCGACAGTGGTTGCACATATTCATCCAGGTGCATCCGGACGGCCTCTCCCCAGGCCGAAGCGTCCGGGTCGGAGGGAAAAGTTGCAGCCAGGTCCAACAGGACCAATGCGGGCACAGCCGAACCGATCGCGTTGACATAAGGAGTGCGGTCGGTCGATGAGGTTTGAAAATATCCGCGCACTTGCCGCTGGTTGCCCCGAAACTCCCGGACCTGCAGGTCACGGAGCTGATTGCCCAAATGCCGGGCTTCCTGTGCCCACGCCTGTTCCCCGGTGGCACGGTATAGCTCAAGGGCGGCCATCGCCCAGGATACCAGGTCTTCGGTGTCGTTCCCCGGGGTGTTGGCCTTACGGCAACGCAAACCGGCGGCCAGGCAATTCTGGCCATAGCCCGGGTCTGTTTCTCGGAACAACTGGGCGATCAGGGCTTGCACGGCCACAAATTCAGCCTGGATGACTCCGGACTTGGACGGGTTGATGTAACGGTCATCTGCCGTGCCCACCCGGTTGTCCGTCCAGTGATTATCGCTGTTATCACCGTTGACACCCCCGGCGGCATCGTCCCAGACCCGGCCGTCGCTGTCTTGCATCTTCCGCCAGTAACGGTTGCCCCAACGCAGTTCCTCCAGGATCGGACCCAATCCGGATCCGTCCAGATTCCAGTCCTTGCCGAGGTTTCTACCCATCCGGGCGATCGCAATTCCACTATGAAGGGCTGTCGACATCCATTTCCGCAGGTCGCCTGCGTCGTGCCACCCGCCCGTTACATCGATAGACTGGCCGTTATCGCGACGTCTCGCATCGTCGAGATGGCAGGCCGGGTGGACGTTCGGAACGGCGACTCCGCAGCGCTCCTGGAAATAGAAGCTGAAAGCCTTGGGCAGGGTGCGCCTCCAGAGATCGGTCCTGATGAAGAACGGCACCGATCTCAGCATTCCGACTGTGACCTGGTACAGCCCCGGCTGCTCGACATCGGTGAAATCCCCTGCCAGGCAAGGGCCAAGGTCGCACCTGACCGGCCGGAGAGGGCGCGTCCATCGCGGCGGTTTCGCATTCGTCCCGATTTCCTCGAGGGTGAATTCTGCAGGCGCCCCTGGACCGGGATGGCGAAAAAGCACGATTTTCCGGGCGTCGGGCAGAAAGCCCAGGTGGTTCAGCGCAATCGCCGGATTCCTGGATGCAGTAAGTTCCTCGATCCTCTCCTTGACGGGCGGTCCTTCCTGCCCGAAAGCCGGAGCTGCAAACGAAAATCCGGCGCCTTTGATGAAATCCCGACGATTCATGTTTCCTCCGTCAATACTATCCCGGGACGAGTGAGGTCCCGCGGACTCTGCCTGAGAGCTCGAGCCGATTCCACGGCGACAGACCACGGACGGAAGTGTTTTCCATCCTTTTCCCCGTCTATCACTACCACAAGTTACATGCCGGATGCGAATACCTGTATTTTCCTGATCAAGCGGAATCCGGAGGCGGTACCGGGCCGCCTGGAGAAATGCCAGCGCGGGGAGGTGGGTGTCTCGTCGATCACCTTTGCAGCACTCCATTATGCGGTCGAGAAGAGCACGCAGATCCAGAGGAACGGGAGTGCGCTGCACGGCTTCAAGCTGCCCCTGGAGATTGCGCCTTTCGACGAACCCGCCGCCGGGAGCTACGGAGCCGTAAGGGCCGCGCTTGAGTCCGCCGGAGCCCCCACAGGCGCTATGGACATGTTGACGGGTGCCCATACCCTGAGCCTGGGAGTGACGCTGATCACCAACAACACGCGCGAATTCAGTCGCATCAAGCGATTGAAGACAGCTGACTGGACAAGATAGAGCCAGGGCCATGGATGGCCGGATTTCAGCGAGCCTGACGCTCAGGCTGAGATATGATATGAATCTATGACGGCTATTATCGACGCAGTCTTTGAATCTCACGGGAGGTAGAGGGTCATGCCATTGCCGAATTACGCGTTCTTCAGAGGGAAGATCGTTCCATACAGTGAAGCCAAGGTAGGCGTGATGACGCACACTCTGCATTACGGGACTGGTGTGTTTGGCGGGATTCGCGGCTACTGGAACGAGGATGAGGAGCAGCTTTTTGTCTTCAGGCCCAACGATCATTTTCGCCGGTTCCTGGATTCAGCCAAGCTGCTGTGCATGGACTTCCCTTATTCGGAGAGCGACCTGACGCGGATACTTTTCGAGCTCCTGAGGGTCGAGAAATTCCGCACTAACTGCTACATCCGGCCACTTGCCTATTTCAGCGACGAAATCATCGGCGTCCGCCTTCACGACCTCACTCCCGAAATCGCCATCATCTCGATCCCGTTCGGCTCGTACGTGGACGACGAGGAGGGACTGCACATCACCGTTTCCTCCTGGCGGCGCATCGACGACAACATGATCCCGGCGCGCGGCAAAATCACCGGCGCCTATGTCAACTCGGCGTTTGCGAAGACCGACGCGCAAAGATCAGGATTCGGGGAAGCGCTCGTACTCAACCAGAACGGCCACATATCCGAGGGATCGGCAGAGAATTTCTTCATGATCCGCCGCGGCGTTGCCGTAACGCCACCCGTGACCGACAACATCCTGGAGGGAATCACTCGCAGGACGATCATGATACTGCTGCGAGACGAGCTCGGGTTGGAGGTGGTGGAGCGCCCAATTGACAGGACCGAGGTCTATTTGGCGGATGAAGCTTTCCTCTGCGGGACGGGTGTTCAGATCGCCGCCATCACCAGGATCGATCATCGCCCGGTTGCTGCCGGGAAGATGGGCGCGGTAACCGACCGGCTCAGAAAGCTCTACTTCGACGTTGTATGCGGTCGCGTATCGAAGTACGCCGAATGGTGCGCGCCGGTGTATCAGCGCAGTGCGGCGGCATCGAAGAGGTAGATGTAACCGCCTTCGCCGTGAGGCCGCTCGCTTCTACCCCGCGTCAGCGGCGCAGGAGCGGGGTGTTGCGGCCGAACGTCCTGCTGAAATCGCGCAGCTTTGCCGCATGCTCCGACTTGAGCTGCTCGGGCTCGAATCTCCAGACCCAGTTGTTATCCGGGCAGGCAGGAATGTTCATCCGTGCCTCCGAGCCGAGTCCCAGCACGTCCTGCATGGGAAAGACAGCGGTGTCGGCCACCGACGACATGGCAAGCCGGATGAAGTCCCAGTGGATCTCGTGCCCGTCCGTGCCGAGGTAACGCAGCACGAAACCGCGTTCGTTCCCGATCTCCTCCGGTGAGCGCGTACTGTTGGCGCTGCCATCGCTCGTGAACCAGCCCCGGGTCGTGTCGTTGTCGTGCGTCCCGGTGTAGACCACGCAATTTCGGATGAAGTTGTAGGGCTTGAAGGGATCGTCGGCCGATTCATGGCCGAAGGCAAACTGCAGAACCCGCATGCCGGGGAATCCCCACCGGTCGCGCATGGCGTGCACTTCCGGCGTGATGTAGCCGAGATCCTCCGCAATAAAGGGGAGTTTTCCGATCGCCTGCTCAAGCGCCGCAAAGAAACGGTCTCCCGGCCCGTCCACCCAGCGTCCCTTTTCAGCCGTCTTCGAGTCTGCGGGAATCTCCCAGTATTTCTCAAATCCGCGGAAGTGATCGATGCGGAGGATATCCACGAGATCGAAAGCGGATCGCACACGCTCTATCCACCAGGCGTAGCCTGTTCGCTCCATGACATCCCAGCGGTAAAGGGGATTTCCCCAGTACTGCCCCGTAGCGCTGAAATAGTCGGGGGGGACACCCGCAACCGTTCGGGGCCGACCGGAGTCGTCGAGGTCGAAAAGCTCCGGATTTCCCCACACGTCATCGCTGTTGTGAGCGACAAAGACCGGCAGATCCCCGATGATGTCTATCCCGCGCTCGCGGCAGTAGTGCCGCAGAGCGCCCCATTGCCTGAAGAATTCGTACTGGACGAACCTCTGGGTCAGGACCTCGGTACGATCGGGATGTGCGCCGCGTTGCCATTCGGTCCAGGACGCCCCGCCGTTCTTTTCCTTCAGGGCGGCGAATTCCGAAAACTTGTCAAGCCAGGCATGTTTGAGGTGGCAGAACGCGTCGAAATCCTGACGCTGGTGGCTGGAGGCTCTTTCGAAGAACGCCCGCGCCGCTTTGCGAAGGAGGTTCCATTTGAAGGCGCTCACGGCCTCGAAATCAACCCGTCGGGTCGGGAAGACCGGGGTGTCGTGAATGTCGGCATGGGAGATCAGGCCGTCATCGGCGAGACGATCCATGCTGATCAGGAGGGGATTGCCCGCCATGCTGGAATAGCACATGTACGGGGAATGACCAAGGCCCGGGGGGCCGAGCGGAAGAATCTGCCAGACGCTCTGCGCGCTGTCGACGAGGAAATCCACGAACCGGTAAGCCCACGGCCCCAGATCGCCGATGCCGCATCTCCCCGGCAGGGAGGTCGGATGCAGAAGTACGCCGCTCGTTCGTCTTGATCTCATAGCAGGGGAATCGCCGAGAGGATATCAGACACGAGGCCGGAAGTCAGGAGATTCAGCGGGAAAGGCAATTCTGGCCCGCGTTTCGGCGGGCAGACATCGTATAATGAAATGTCGTATTCTCACTAACCGAGGAGACCAAAATGACGCTCATCGATCGAAGAACTTTTCTTGAATCCGCCGCGATGGTATCGGCGGCAGGCACAATCGCAACCCGGCCCGGCCTGGCAGCTGCCGGAACTCCGAAGAAGTCTCTCTACATGGAAATGCTGCCGAAGCAGATGACAACGCTCGAGAAATTCAAGTTGGCGAAGGATGTCGGCTTCGAAGGCATAGAGGTTCCGACCGCGGACAGTCCGAAGCAGGCAGAGGAGTTTCGCGAAGCGTCGGCAAAGTCGGGATTGAAGATCCAGTCCGTGATGAATCAGGCGCACTGGGAGTTCCCGCTGTCGAGCGCCAATCCGGAGGTCGTGAAGAAGAGTGTCGCCGGGATGGAAACGTCGATTCGCAACGCCAAGATGTTCGGCGCAGACGTGGTCCTGCTTGTGCCGGCCGTCGTCGACGCCAAGACGATGTACCGTGACGCGTACAGCCGGTCGCAGAAGATCATCCGCGAGCGGCTGCTTCCGCTCGCACAGGAACAGAAGATCATCATCGGGATCGAGGAGGTCTGGAACAAGTTTCTGCTCAGCCCGCTGGAATTCGCAGCCTATGTCGACAGCTTCCAGTCTCCGTGGGTACAGGCGTATTTTGATGTCGGCAACATTCTCCTCTATGGTTACCCGCAGGATTGGATCCGCACACTGGGCAAGCGCATCGTCAAGGTCCATGTCAAAGACTTCCACATGGATCAGAAGGAAGAGCGGTTTTACTGGCGGAACCTGGGTGAGGGGGACGTCGACTGGCCCGAGGTGCGGAAGGCGCTGGGCGAAATCGGTTACAGCGGCTACATCTCGGCGGAGATTGACGGCGGGGACAGTGCTTATCTGAAGGATGTCGTCGGCCGCCTGGACCGCATCATCGCCGGCAAGGCGCCCGTGGCCAAAATGTGAGAATCCTGCACGGGGCAGGGGCGTGGCGCTGCTTCTGTCCCGCCCTTGCTCCTGTTTGCCTTTGTTCCGGCTATCTCGTTTCGCGCTGTTTTGTGACGCAGAGGAGACCAAGGAACCACCATGAGATCTGCTATCCCGCTTTCGATTGTTGCCATGCTGGCAACCTCTCTTTTTCTTTCCGGAGCGGAGAAGAAGCCCTGGAAGGATCTGACTGTCCAGGTTGGCGACATCAAGGTCCACTATGTCGAGGCAGGTGGCGGTGACCGGACTGTCGTTTTTGTGCCCGGGTGGACGACGACCGCGGAGATCTGGAGGGAACAGATCCCGTATTTCGCCTCGCGGGGATTCCGCGTACTGGCGATCGATCCCCGCAGTCACGGGCAGACGACGCGGACAGAAGAGGGAAATACCTATCAGCAGCAGGCAGCGGATCTGAATGCGTTTATCAGGACACTGAAGATCCGGCGCCCGATCCTGGCGGGCTGGTCGGCGGGCGTGGTCGTTTTGCTTGAATACGTCTCCAGCAGTGAAGCCGAACAACCCGAAAGACTTGTTTTGGTAGATGGGGGAGTCCTCGGTTCCAAGGAAGCGGACTATCCCGGCGGAATGACGATGCAGCAGGCGAGGAGCATCGTGCTGTCTTTTCAGGAGGACCGTGCAAAGGCGACAGACCAGTTCGTCCAGGGCATATTCAAGTCGCGGCAGCCGCAGTTGTTGATCACCGAGATCACCCAGGCTTCCATGAAGGTTCCCACGGGCACGGTCGTCTCTCTGCTGATGGATATCTTCACGGGGGACCGCCGGCCGCTTCTTCCGCGTGTGAGGGTGCCGACGCTGATCGTGATGGCTGACAGCAATCGCCTGCTGGGCGAGTACCTGCAATCAAAGATTGGCGGCTCAAAACTCGAGGTCATCCCCGAGGCCGGGCACGCCGTCTTTCTCGAGAAGCCTCAGGCTTTCAACCAGGTCCTCGAGAGTTTTCTGGGAGAGCACTGAGCCGCAAGGGCGGAATACGCGGAGCGGTTCACACTCAGCGCCGATGTCGCATGAAACATCCGGCGCTGATGTTCTTTTGAGAACCGGCATCGCACCTCAAGGCCGGAGTGATTTCCGCCCCCATGCGAGGTCACTCGCCGCTCGAATTCAGCTTCCGGCCTCGAGCGATGTGAGCTTCACGCTCTTGCCGTCTTTGCTCAGGGTGCCGCTGGCCGTCACGGCCTTGCCGGCATACTTCTCGAGCTCCGCCTTGATCTTGGCGTCACTCTGGTTCTCGATATCCAGGATCTTGTCCTTTGAGACCACGAGGACAAACGGGCTGCCTCCCTTTACGCAGCTCAGTGTACATGCGGTCGGATCCTGTCCGTGATGATCAGCGCCGCACATCTTGTCGCTGATGCTCCCCTTGATCTTTTCCGCCGCCACGACCGGCATGGCAAGGGCCACTGCCAGCAACAAAACCGTTCCGACAACAACTTTCATTTTCATATTCCTCCTAACCACTTTTTTTATATGTTGTTAACCACCCGATGGCGGAATTATACCACACAGTATGATCCCGGCAAGGCAATGATCGGAGGAATGCGTTGGCTACACGGAACGCCGTTTGACGGTGCCTTTGGCGGTGAGGTAGTAGGGCTCCTGTATGATTTCCTCGACCCGCTTCCGGTAGCCCTTGACGGGCCACTCGCGTTCGCAGAGCTGTTCGAGGATGCGGCCGCGTACCCTTGGCCGGGCGTCGGCTTCGAGCAGGGTCTCTATCAGGCGTTCACGCACGGCCTCGTCGCCGCTGCGGACCAGGTAATCCACCGCCGCGATGCAGACGTCGTCGTCATCGTCCTCGAGCATGCGCAGTATCGTATCGGCGACCTCCGGGTAGGCACTCTCGGGAAGGTTGGCGATCATGACAGCTTTGGCTTCCGGCCAGCGCGTGTATCCCGATGAAAATTGCTCCAGCACCTTGCGCACGGCGGCGATATATTCGTCCTGAGGCAGGATCTCCCGCAGGGCGCGCACCGGCCAGGTAACCTCGCTCTCTGTCTCCAGGTAGTTCAGGATCGGTCCCACCGCGACGCTTCCCACCCGGACCAGGAGGCGGACCGTGTACTGCTTCTCTTCGTGGTCCATGCTGGCTTGGGGAACCTGGACGGTAAACCTGCGCAGCAGCGCGGCTGCCGCCTCGGAGGTTTTCCAGTCCCCCAGTCTTTCCATCGCCGCCACGCGGGTCGCAGCGTCTCCGTGTATCTGCGTGACCTGCTTCAGTGCTCTCCTGATCTGACCCTCAGAGGGGCCTTCATCGCCTGAGAACAGTTTCTTGAACAAGCCCATAGCATGTTGATTCTACAACAAGATTCTGGTCGCAGGTGGGGCAGTACAAATTATAATGGGTTCCGTTCGATCGCCCGGAAACCTGACTGGAGTCTGACCATGCCGCCGCTTGACGAACGCGACTTCTTTACCGAGAAGGATGAGACTATCCCCGCCCAGATTTACTGTCCGAAGTGCAGAACGTCCTCTGAGTACCAGATACGATGGCGGCGCCGCACGAAGAAGGCGAGCCTGCCGCCGCGAGCCGACGAGCGTGACCGCGCCCGGTTCGCGAAAGCTCGCGACTATCGCATCCGGATCGACGACAAACTGCGGTGCGCGAATCCGCGCTGCGGGAAAACCATCGAAATAACCACGCTCCAGACCGTCGTTTTTGATTGATTGAGGGGGACAGTCACCAGTGTCCCGCCTCAGAACAATACCGGAAGCCGACCGATTCTGGTTCCACCCAACGGACTCCGTTGGCAGGCTAGTGACACCGGTGACTGTCCCCCCTTTGCGTATGTTCGTGCACGAAGTCGGCGAGTCGCCTCACGTTGTCGACCGGTGTCTGAGGAAGGATGCCGTGCCCCAGGTTGAAGATGTGGCCGTTCCGGCCCCGGACGCGATCGAGAATCTCGCCGGCCTTTTTTTCGACCACGGGCCATGGGGCCATGAGGACCGCCGGGTCGAGATTTCCCTGAATTCCTCTGCCACTGCCGGCGCGCGACCATGCGTCATCGATCCAGATCCTCCAGTCGGCGCCGATCACATCGCCTCCTGCCGCGCTCATCAAAGGCAGCAGGTCGCCGGTGCCGGTGCCGAAGTGAATCGCGGGAATACCCTCCTGCGCGAGTCTGCTGAAGATCATTTGCGAGTAGGGCTGCACGTACCGGCCATAGTCTGAGGGACTCAGGCACCCTACCCAGGAGTCGAACAGTTGGACCACCTGTGCGCCGGCAGCAGCCTGCTTCAGCAGAAACGTGGTCACGGTTTCCGTGACCCTTCGCATGATGGCCTCCCATGTTTCACGGCGCTCATACATCAGGGATTTTGTCAGAGCAAAAGTGCGTGAACCACCCCCTTCGATTGCGTAGCCTGCCAGTGTGAAGGGTGCCCCGGCGAAGCCAATCAGCGGCACCGTTCCGCCGAGTTCCTTTCTCACCAGGCGCAGCGCCTCGAGAACGTAGCCGAGCGATTCTTCGGGATCCGGAATCTGCAGCGCCTCGGCTTCCTTCAGGCTGCGCACAGGATTACGCAGCACAGGGCCTTCGCCCTCGACGAATTCGAGCGACAAACCCATCGCCTCGAGGGGAAGAAGGATGTCGGCGAAGAGTATGGCAGCGTCCACGGCGAAAGCGCGGATCGGTTGCAGCGTCACCGCGGCGGCGATTTCGGGCGTCTTGAACATCTCGAGCAGGCCGTGCTTTTCGCGGATGCGGCGGTACTCGGACATGTAACGTCCTGCCTGCCGCATGAACCAGACCGGAGTGCAATCCGATTGTTGGAGGCGTACGGCGTTCAGAAACCTGTCTAAGCGACTCATGGGCGATTCTCCGGTCCGGTCTGTCAGACCGGACCTGCTTTGCGATCGAGAGCCATATTATGCCAGCGGAAACCTTCAGCCGCCTGCCATTCAAATCCGGATGTCGGCGAAAATCGGGGAGTGATCAGACATCCGGTCGTTGCCGGTTCTCTCCGTCGGGATACACCCGGGATCCTCGGAGGAGATTCCGGAGGACGGATCATGGTCTTCGCCATGGCACAACGCCCGGACGTGCCGTCCCAGTATCCAGTCAAGCTTGAACTCCAGCCGTCCCTGATAGGGATGAAGGCGGCCGGCGACCCAGCGCGTGATCGCCCCCGGCAGCATCGAGGCGTCCTCCAGCATTTCTATCGCAGCAGTGGCGGTGGCATCACCAGAGTTGAGACTTGCCCACGAGAAACCGTGGCGGGCAGCGATCGAGAAAAGCGGCTCTGCCCGTTGCTCAGGGTGGCGCAGCCGTTCTTTCATCACCTCAGGCCGGCTGGAAAGCAAGCGGCAGACGGATTGAAGCGTGCGCCAGCGCGATCCCCGAGGGAAACCATTCGAGTTCAGGTCTCCGCCGATCACGACGGCTTCACCCGGCCGGGCGGGAAGCCGGGCCAGGAGGTGACGCATCTGAGCGGCGCGACAGGCGGGCGTTTTTCTCACCTCCAGGTGCGCTGATCCTGCCCACAGGCCCTTACCGTAGACGGAAAGCCTGGCGAGCAGGCAGTTCCTGCGGCCGTAGCGCTTCTCCTGGAATTCGTAGGGTTCGAAGCAGACCGGAAGCTGGATGACAACGGCATCCTGGATCGGGTGGCGGCTCAGAACCGCGTTCCCCTGAAGACTCTCTCCGTTTTCGGCCGGAGGATGATCTCCGCCTCCCGGGGACAGCTCCATGTAAGCAGGGCAGAAGGCTGTGTGCATGCCCAGGTGTTCGCCGATCGTCCGCGCGACATGCAGATTTCCCGACCGGGCCATGCCGTAGTCCGCTTCGTTCACCAGGATCACGTCGGCCCGGCTCAGGACTTCATGGTCTGCAATAAACCTGGCGACTGCTCGAGCACGCCTGCCGGTCTCGATGTTCCACTGGGCGACGCGCAGAAATGATTGGGTGCGAGGCCGGGCCGATGGATTCCGGATTACCTCCGGGGTCTGCAGAAGGGAGCGGATCTCCTCGCCGCACTCCGCAAAGAAGCCGGACCGATTCAGCTCTTCGATCGTCGAGAATGACGCAAGCCTGGACACAAGGTGGCGGTGGCTGCTCACGAACCACAATTTACGCGCAGGGCGTCGCCGGCAGAAGCGATTTTATATTGCCCGAAGCCCGTCTGCCCGGGAACACCGGTCGTGTGAACAGGACAGCCGAAGATCGAAATCGTTTCGGGGAAGGCAGCGGTCTGCGGCCGAACTGATGGCTTACGGGGAGTGCCGCTTCATCTGCATCGGGCCGCTGCGGCCCGGAAGATTCGCAGAGCAGGACCTTGTCGTTGAGTCGACGACACTCTGCCGAAGCCGCCGGGCCCTCTCGACGGTAAAGGCCATGCCAACGGCTGCTACCCGATGGGCCGGTAACGGCGAGGATCTTTAGGATCGCGCGGCTCCGCGCCGTATGGTTCCGGGTATGAACCCGCCTCAGGCGAATGCGTGCCGCCGTGCGGGGAAGAGCTGCGACGCATCCTGTCCCTGACGGCCTGAAGAAGCGGGATGAGCAGGAGCAGCGGCGCGAACACCGCCCAGGGCTGCGGCGCGAATGTCAGCAGGCCAAAGACCAGTAACAGAACCACGGCGTTCATCCGGGTCCTTCTCCTGGAAGACACTATCATGTCTTCAGTCAGATCGTCTTCCTCTCTCTTGAGAGTGCCGGGTTCCTGGTCACTCATATGCGACAAGTAATATCACAGACCAGTATCGTCAGCTCTCAGCAATCAGCCTTCAGCTTTCAGCTGAATGCGGAAATCTGATCGCGTTCCCCAACGTGAATCGAATAGACGTGACATATCAATGTAATATCATTATGATATAAACCGACGACCATAAGGAGGTCATCCGTGATACAGGAAAAATCGCGAGGCACGTTGCCGGGAATTGCTACTTTGTTGGCGTTGATCATTATCCTTGGTTTGCTGATTTATCTCCTGAGCGTCTTTATCAGGAGCAGGGAGCCCGTTGGAACCCTGCTTGCCATCCTGTGGATGGTTGCGGATGGGATCTGTTTTGCCGGGCTCTTCGTCGTTCATCCGAATCAGGGCGTCGTCGTCCAGTTGTTCGGGAAATACACCGGGACGGTCCGGACACCCGGGCTGCACTGGGTGAATCCCTTTACCGGCAGGAAGGCGATATCTCTGCGCGTGCGCAACTTCGAGACCGCGCACCTCAAAGTCAACGACCATGACGGCAACCCGATTGAGATCGCTGCCGTAGTGGTCTGGAATGTCGTGGATACGGCCGAAGCGGCGTTTGAAGTGGATCACTACGAAGACTATGTTCATGTTCAGAGTGAAGCGGCATTGCGGAACCTGGCTACGGCCTACCCGTACGACTCCCATGACGAGGCCATCACTTCGCTTCGCGGCCAGACCGCCATCGTTGCAGCCCATCTGAAGAAGGAAATCCAGGAGCGGCTGGCAAAAGCCGGTGTCGAGGTGATGGAAGCACGCATAAGCCACCTGGCGTACGCCCCCGAGATCGCCGCGGTAATGCTGCAGAGGCAGCAGGCCTCGGCCATCATCGCCGCGCGGCAGAAGATCGTCGAGGGAGCAGTCGGCATGGTGGAGATGGCACTCGACCTGCTTTCGAAAAACAAGGTAGTCGAACTCGACGAGGAACGCCGGGCTGCGATGGTCAGCAACCTGCTCGTAGTCCTGTGCGGCGATCGGGCGACTCAACCGGTTGTGAATACCGGCACGATCTATCAGTGACATGGGAGAACGAAAGACATTCCTCCTGCGCCTCGACGCCGAAGACTTCGAGGAACTGCGCTGTTGGGCTGCGGATGAGTTCCGCAGCCTCAACGGCCAGATCGAATTTCTGCTTCGACAGGCGCTGCTCCGCAGTCGCATGAAGTCGCGGGGGCGCCCGGCTGGCCGGAACCATGACTCAAGTGCCGGGACTCCGTGATAGATTCAACCCGATCCTGCCGCTTACGCAAGGGGGGTAACCGACATGCATATATCCGAGCTTGACACGCCTGCGGTAGTAGTCGATCTGGACATCCTGGACAGGAACCTGAGTGAAATGGCCGCCTACTGCGCGCAACACGGCCTCAGCCTGCGACCCCACACGAAGACCCACAAGATCCCGGAGATCGCCCGTATGCAGATCCGGGCCGGGGCACGTGGTATCACGGTCGCGAAACTGGGAGAAGCGGAGATCATGGCCCGGGAAGGCCTCGATGACATCCTCGTAGCATATCCGATTGTAGGGTCAGGGAAGCTCGATCGACTCGCAGAGCTGGCCCGACGGGGGCGTGTCACGGTTTCCACTGACTCGGCCGATGTCGCGCTGGGCATATCCGGGGCAGCGCGACGCGCAGGCTTGACCATCAGGCTTCTGGCGGAAATGGACGCCGGTCTTCGCCGATGCGGGGTCCAGACGCCCGACGACCTGGCCGCCCTGGCTCACCAAATGACCCGGCTTCCCAACATCGAGTTCCTCGGATTCATGTTCTTCCCGGGTCAGATCAGGCTGCCACCCGGCGAACAGGCTCCGGTGCTTGGCCAGATCGATGCCAGGCTGCAGGAAGCGCAGGAAAAACTGTACCGATCCGGCATCCAGGTGCGGGTGGTGAGCGGTGGTTCCACGCCGACGGCTCTCCAGAGCCACCTGATGAAGACCGTGACGGAAATCCGTCCCGGCACCTATGTATTCAACGATATGAATACCGTGACTATCGGCGCCACGGAGTTGTCCCGCTGCGCCGTGAAGGTGCATGTCACGGTCGTGAGTGTTGCCGTCAAGGGACGAGCGGTCATCGACGGGGGGTCCAAGACTTTTTCGAGCGACCTGCTGCGCGGAGGCGAGGGGCGGGGTTTCGGCCTGTCCGTCGAGCACCCCGAGATCATCCTCGAATCCATGTCGGAAGAGCATGGTCATCTCAACATAGAAGCCTGCCCGGGAGAGTTGAAGGTCGGCGACAGGCTGCACTTCATCCCCAACCATGTGTGCACTACGGTCAACATGCACGACGAGGTCTGGGGAGTCCGGGACGGGGAGGTCGTCGAGCACTGGCCTGTCGCGGGTCGGGGGCGAGTGCGGTAGCGGGCACATTACGCTGCCGCGACCTTACACCGGGATTTTCCGCGCTCGGCAGGCATTTGTCTGCCCCCGATCCCGCGCGACGCCCCCCGCCAGTACTCGCGTTCATCCGGAAACGGCGCGCCAAACGTCTCCCTGCAGCCGGTTACCGGCGGGGCTTCACCCGGCGCTACGAACTTCACCCGAACAATTCCCGCAGTTTTGGCGTTAATAGTTCCAGGAGGTGTCATGAGCTCCTGGAACGACCTGCGCCATGCCGTGCGCACGCTGCTTCACGAGCCCGGTTTCGCTGCTGTTGCCATCCTGACGGTCGCAGTAGGCGTCGGGGCAAACACCGCGATCTTCTCGATCGTCAACGGGGTCCTGTTGCGCCCGCTGCCGTACTTCGAGCCGGATCGCCTGGTGTCCTTGCGCGAAGTGGTGCCGGCAATGGCGCAGAGGTACCCGACGCTTCCGGTAAGTGCCCGCCACTTTGTCGAGTGGCGCCGACTGCTGAGATCCTTCGAGCGACTTTCGGCGATGGAGCCGGTCAGTGCGACACTGACCGGCGGCGATGAGGCCGAACAGTTGGATGCTATGCGTGTGTCAGCCGACATGTTCCGTACTCTCGGCGTCGACCCACTGCTCGGGCGCACCTTTCTGGATGGCGAAGACCAGGAGGGCAAGGATGGCGTGGCGGTGCTCAGCTGCGGGTTTTGGCGACGGCGGTTTCATTCCGATGCGGGAATCATCGGTCGGACCATCCGCCTGAACAGCCAGGTGGTCACCGTTGTGGGGGTGCTGCCTGCCTGGCTTGATTTTCCCAGCCTGCAGGTGATGGAGATTGGAAGGTCAAACGCCGCCAGGCCGGAAATGTACCTCCCGCTGGTGTTCACCAAAGACGCTCTCGGGGAGTTGATGGGCCGGTTCAACTACAACGTCGTCGCGCGGCTCAAGCGAGGCGTGTCAATCGCGCAGGCAGTTGCGGAGATGAACGTCGCTGCCGGGCAACTGGAGAAGATGGCCGGTGAGAAGGTGGGACTGCAGGCGCTGGCGCTCCCCTTGCTCGATGCCATGGCCGGCAAGTCGCGGCTGGGGCTGATGGTGCTGCTTGGGGCCGTAGGTTCGGTGTTGCTGATCGCGTGCGTCAACCTGGCGAACCTGATGCTGGTTCGCGCGGAGCGGCAGTGGCATGAGTCGGCCATCCGGATCGCTCTGGGGGCAGGCCGGGGCCGCTTGTTGAGGCAGGGGCTTACGCAGGCGGTGCTGATTGCCCTGCTCGGCGGCGCGCTGGGTGTGGCGCTTGCGGCTGCGGTGCTCGCGACGCTGCTCGCGAACGCTCCGGCGGATATCCCGCGTCTCGAGGAAGTGCGACTCGACATGCACGTTATGCTCTATGCGCTGGGCATCACCGCGGTGGCGAGTTTGCTGTTCGGGCTCGGGCCGGCCTGGCGTGCCGCCCGGACCGACCCTCAAGTTGCGCTCAAGGCCGGCGGGAGGACTGCGACCGCGGGCGCCGGCGGCCTGCGTCTGCGGAACGCGCTGGTGACGGCCGAGGTCTGCCTCAGTGCGGTGCTCCTCGTTACCGCAGCCTTGCTGATGACGAGTTTCTCTCGCGTCATGCGTGCAGAAAAGGGCTTCCGCGCACCGACGGTGCTTGCGGCGGAGATCCAGATCCCACCCGCGAAATACGGCAGGGATGAGCAACGCAATGATTTCTACAAGCGCCTGCTGGACCGACTGGCAACGGAGTCCGGGGTGCTCTCTGCAGCGATCAGCACCACGCTGCCGCTGGAAGGCGAGACATGGATCGACAAGGTCTCGCTGCCCGGTGACACGGCTCCGGATTTTGAGAAGCCGACTGCGAACGTTCGCTTCGTCAGTCCCGACTACCTGCGGACGATGGGTGTGCCTCTCCTGGCCGGGCGCTCCTTCACCGACAACGACCACCGGGAAGTAGTGATCGTTTCCGAGCGCCTCGCCCGCATGCTATGGCACGAACAGGAGCCTGTCGGCCGCAAGGTGTTGGACGGCGGCGCGGCGCGGGAGGTGATCGGCGTGGCCCGCGATGTTCGGGCCGAAGCCCACAAACCCGCCGTAGCCATGCTCTATAGGCCTTACTGGGAGTGGGCTCCTGTGCGGGTGAAGCTGGTGACCCGTGCGGCAGGCGACCCGCGCTCCATCATCGGTGCGGTCCGCAGTGCACTGCGCAGCGTCGATCTCGATGTTCCGCTGGCCGGAATCCGTACGATGCAGGAAGTACTCGAACAATCCGTTGCCGAACGCCGCTTCCAGATGCTGCTGGCTGCTGCTTTCGCGGGAACAGCGCTGCTCCTCGCCTTCCTGGGGATCTACGGCGTCGTTTCGTACTCAGTGGCGCGGCGCGCCAACGAGATCGGCATTCGCATGGCCCTTGGTGCGCGGGGAGGCGACGTCTACAGGATGGTTCTGAGGCAGGCCATGATGCCGGTCACGCTGGGACTGGTTGCGGGTCTGGCGGGTGCGCTTTTGACCGGCAGAATCCTGACCAGCCTTCTCTACGAGATCAGCCCCGGCGATCCGGCGACGATGGCAGCAGGGGGTCTCCTGCTGGCTTCGATCGGCCTTGCCGCGTCCTTCCTCCCCGCGCGACGCGCCATAGGAGTGGACCCGGTGGCAGCGCTGAGACAGGAGTAGGGTTTTCGCGGTTCACATGGCGGTGTTTCCCCTGACGGCCGATTCAGTCACGGCGATCTGCTGTCCGCGGAGTGATCGGATTGCGTGTTGGCCGGCCTCGCGGGTCGGGGCCTCAACCCTTCTTGAGCTTGTGCTGGAAATCGGCCGCCAACCGGCGGAGTGCAGCCAGCGACTCCAGCAGACCGGGCTCTCTCAAATCGGCAATCCCGACGGTGAAATGGTCAGGATAGATGAACCGGTAGACCCTGTGGGCCATCTTGTGTCCCTGGCGGGCGATCTCTGCCGCCGTGTCCCGAGGTGAGGCTGCCGAGTGCATCTCATCCCCTCTCCGTTCGGACTTGACGGACTTTGCAGGCGGCGGCAACGCCTGTCGCAGATTCTGGTCGAGCTTCGACGCGCACTCATCGATAGCGGAAGCGTGCAGCGCGCAGAGCGTCCGCGCCCTGGTCCGATCGGCCGCTGCGTAAGCAGGATCAAATGCCACAGCCGAAAGGCCCTCGAGATCCATTGCGTAACTCTCCAGCCGCTGGCTAAGCTGCAGCATCTGGTCGGCGAACATCTGTATCCGGTTCGTCAGCGTAAACATTGCATCATCGACGCCGGACAGGGACGTGGGAGCGGAATGCCGATGCTCCTCGATTATGTCGCCCAGGAACGAGCGCAATTCCTGGTTGTTCCAGAGACCGGGCGGTGGTCCGCCCTCCTCTCCTTTGTCTCGCTCCGCCTGCGGGCGGGTTACATAGAACTCCACCCGGTACGGGGGCGAGAGTGGTGCGGCCATGCGCTTCAACCGATCAAGACTCTTCTGATTGTCTGTCAGGCACCAGACTTCCAACCCGTCCGCGTGAAACACGAAAACCGCGTCGATATCCTGGCACAGGCGGTTTGCGTGGAAGTCGAGCCAGAACGTCCTGAGGGCGGCCGGTGTCGAGGGGGTGAAAGGGACACCGGGCCCCGGCGCAGGTTCGCTTCGGAGCGACGGCTGGCCAAGGCATAACGCAGACAAGCATGTGGTGACGAAAATCGCGCGCAGCACCGCGGGCACCTCATCAGCCTGGTCGAATCAGGGAGGCCGCTCCCTGCGGGATGCCCCTTCCACCGTCAGGCCCGGGATCGGACTCGCGCTGTGCGCGAGAATGCTAACGTGCAAGCGCCCGCGGCCATCGGCAAACCGGCAGACAGGAACATCGGACCGTACCCAGCGCGATCAGCCACGGCGCCCCGGATCAGCGGACCAGCGAAGATCCCCAAGGCCGGGGACAACAGATGGAGGCTCAGCTGCGATCGTGCTGAGGCCAGGGTAGTATGTACCGGGGGCCATGCCGCAGGCAAGACCGAGTCCCGGAAGAATGCAGGCATGTCCGGCCCTGCTGCAGCCCTGCGAGGCAGACGCGGACGAGCGCTTGAAGCGGGAGGGCGGGCGGCGGACTGGAGCGCGAGACCCGGCGAAACCGCCGGGTCTCATTTGATGCCTCTGAGAAAATGAATGAAATGAATTCGAGGCTCCCGCGTTATGAATACGTGGCCTTCGGGGACAAATAGATACAGGACTCGGCTCCGATAAGTGAAATGAATAAGTTTGATACATAGAATCAGATGGACTAATATTTCAGCCGGGATCGGAGGCTGGCCCTTGCCTTCTCCGCGTCGGGGGGCGGGCCGGGTGCCCTGAGCGAGACTACAGGCCATGCAGATCGAGACTCTGAAGGTCTTTTGCGACCTGGTGGAGAGCCGCAGCTTCTCCCAGGCCGCAGTCCGCAACTTCATCACGCAGTCTGCCGTGAGCCAGCAAATCAGGGGCCTGGAGGCCCGATTTGAGACACCGCTGTTCGTGCGCGAGGGCAGGGCGATATCCCTGACACCCGCAGGCCGCATCCTGTACGACGGCGCCCGCCTCATCCTGGAACGGCTCAGCCAGGCCCAGCTCGAAATGAAATCGGTCGGGGAGCAGATGGCCGGCTCCCTGCGCGTCGCGACGATCTACAGTGTTGGTATCTATGAGATGTCCGAGGTCATCAAGGCCTTTCTCAAGACATATCCCAAGGTGAACCTGCACATCGAGTTCAGCCGTGCAAACAGGGTTTACGAGGATTGCCTTGCAGGAAGCGTCGATTTCGGCATTGTTCCCTATCCAAAAACACGCAGGGGGCTGGAGGTCGTTGCGCTGCCCTCGGACCGCCTCATACTGATCTGTTCACCGGACCATGCCTTCGCCCGGCACCGGCGGGTGGACATCAAGCAACTCGAAGGGCAGGACTTCATCGCTTTCGAAAAAGACATCCCCAGCCGCATTGCGATCGATGACATCTTCAAGGAGCACGGTATCCGGGTCCGGGTGGTGATGGAGTTCGACAACATCGAGACCATCAAGCGCAGCGTCGAGATCGGTGCCGGGATTTCGGTGGTCCCGCAACTGAGCGTGCGCAGAGAAGTCCAATCCGGAACACTGGCCGAACTGCGGTTTGCGCGCCGCAACTTCCTGCGCCCCCTCGGGATCATTGTCAGGCACAGGCACGCGCTGTCGCCTGCAGCCGGGAAATTCATCCACATGCTGCAGCATCCTCAAAGCGAAAGGCCCGCAGGCGCCCCGCGGCGTAAATGACCCTCCGGGCGCTTCGCCTTCTGCCCCGTCCGCGGCTATGAACCTTTTCCTCAGGGACCGCATCTTCATCAGTGGAAGGCAGAAACAGGAGGGTCGCCATGAGAGTGAAAGTTCTTACACTTTTCTGTGCAGCTACGCTGGTGATTCTGGCCGGCGCAACCCCGGCCGCAGCAGGGCAGTGGTCCGTCGGATTCAGCTTCGGCTATCCCGGTTACCCGGCATACGGATATTTCGGATATTCCTCCGCTCCGCCCCCATACGTATATCGAGCCTACGGTCCACCGGTTGTATATGCGGCACCGGTAGTGCAGCCATACTACTATGCTCCATACCGCTATCGGGCCGTGCCGGTTTATCGCCCATACTACCAGAAGCCTTACAAGGGCGGCCGCCACGGTGCCTACGTGCCGCGGCGTTACTATCGCCACTGATGACTTGACAATTTCAGTGTTATCCGTAAGATAGGCCGCGGTGCCGGAGATGCTCATGTCCCTGTTCAGTTGCCCATGCTCTGATCCTGTTCAAGTCAAATCCCGGCACCAATCCGCCTTTTTCTGGCTTTACTTTAGCAGCTCACGCCATGGCGCTGTGGGCTAGCTCTCTGTGACATGAGCTGTTCGAAAGGCCCGCAGCCGGATGGTTGCGGGCCTTTTTTTTGGGAGACGGTGCGATGATCATATCGATGAAGCCGGGGGCTAGCAGGGACCAAATTGACCACGTGTGCGAGAAGGTTCGCGCAGCCGGTTACCTTGCCCATCCCATCATAGGGGCTACCAGGGCGGTCATTGGTGCGGTCGGGAGCGGGAATAACCGTGTGGCTATCTTCGCGCTCGAGGGCGCTCCCGGGGTTGAGAGTGTCGTTCCCATACGGGAACCGTTCAAGTTGGTAGGCAGGGAACTGAAACCCGACCGGACCTGCATCGACGTAGGTGACGTCACCGTTGGAGGGGATCAGTTCGTCGTTGTGGCCGGGCCCTGCTCGGTAGAGGGACGCACGCAACTCCTGGATACGGCCAGGGCGGTGTACGACGCCGGGGCCAGGATCCTGCGCGGCGGCGCCTTCAAGCCACGAACCTCTCCCTACGACTTTCAGGGACTGGAAGAAGAGGGCCTGAAGCTCCTGGCTGAGGCCAGGGCTGAGACCGGTATGAAGATCTGCACCGAGGTTCTGACACCCGAGCACGTCGATCTGGTGGCCGACTATGCCGACATACTCCAGATCGGCGCCCGGAACATGCAGAATTTCGCCCTGCTGAAGCGTGTCGGCAAGACGTCCAAAGTGATCCTCCTCAAACGGGGCCTCTCGGCAACGATCAGGGAGTTCCTGATGTCGGCGGAGTATGTGGTTTCGGAGGGCAACCCGCGGGTCATCCTCTGCGAGAGGGGAATCCGGACGTTTGAAGTAATGACCCGCAACACCCTGGATCTTTCCGCTGTCCCGCTTTTGCACGAGCTCTCTCACCTGCCGGTAGTTGTAGACCCCAGCCATGGAACGGGCAAGCGCTCACTTGTCAGTCCGATGGCCAGGAGCGCAGTAGCGGCAGGGGCCGACGGCCTGATGATCGAGGTTCATCCAAATCCCGAGGAGGCATGGTCCGACGGGGCCCAATCGCTCACATTTCCGGAGTTCACCGGCCTGATGGAGGGGGTGAAGCGCTACATTGCACTCGAGAACAAGCATCTCTGACGCCATCTCGTGGTATCAATTGAGCAGTGCCCGGGAGGTTCCACATGGCCGTCAAGAGTCGGATGAAGGCGATGGTGCTGGAGGCCGGCGCCCGCCGTTTGCGGGAAGCGGAGCTGGAGGTGCCTCAACCCGGACCGGAGGAGGTCCTGGTCCGTGTACGCGCGTGCGGCGTCTGCCGCACGGACCTGCACGTCGTAGATGGCGAACTCCCGGACCCGAAATTGCCGCTCGTACCCGGGCACGAGATCATTGGCACCATCGTCGCACTCGGAAATCGAGTCGGTCGATTTTCCGTCGGCGACCGCATCGGCATACCATGGCTGGGCTATTCATGCGGTCATTGCCGATTCTGTCTTCGTGAACAGGAAAACCTCTGCGAAAACGCGCTCTTCACCGGGTACACGCTCGATGGAGGATATGCGGAGTACAAGGTCGCGCATCAACGATACTGCTTTGCCATCACAGGCTATCCCGACGATGCCGCGGCCGCGCCGCTCCTTTGCGCGGGGCTGATCGGGTATCGGTCCTACAGGATGGCGGGTGACGGGATCGAGCGCCTGGGGATCTACGGATTCGGCGGTGCGGCCCACATCATTACCCAGATCGCGGTTCACCAGGGGAAAAGGGTATTCGCATTCACGTCACCGGGCGACGTCGACGCGCAGGAGTTCGCCCGCCGGCTTGGGGCGGTCTGGGCGGGAGATTCAACTGTCGCTCCTCCGGAGGAGCTGGACGCAGCTATTATCTTCGCGCCGGTCGGCCCCCTCGTCCCCCTGGCGCTGCGCGCCACGGCAAAGGGCGGGACCGTTGTTTGTGGAGGCATCCACATGAGCGACCTTCCCTCTTTTCCCTACCGTCTGCTCTGGGGAGAGCGCGCTCTGCGGTCTGTGGCCAACCTCACCCGTCGCGACGGCGAGGAACTGCTCCAGCTCGCGCCGCAAGTCCCGGTGAAGACTGAAGTGGAGGTCTTCACGCTGAAGCAGGCCAACGATGCCCTGGATCGGCTCCGGGCAGGCAGGATCCAGGGGGCTGCAGTACTTTCTATCTATACGGGCACGGAATAGCCTTGACGCGCCGGCCCAAGACCCAGGCATCTTCAGTATCGGAATCGGGCTCGCAATCGGTGTCAGCATTCGAAACCATGAACCGACGGAGCTCGGGTCACCGCTGACTCCCGGTCGACACCATTGCCGACCCCGATGGTATGGTGCTTCCGGACGTGGTCGGTCACGCTAGACGACGCGCCTGTAAACCCGGTGAACCTTGTACGGACGGGCGCCCAGCTCTTCGAGATCGCGACGCATCTGGATTGCGGTTTCAGCCACTTGCGGCAAGTCGATGTGCTCGTATCCGGCCTGCAGGACTGTACGCAAGATTTCCGCGTACAGCAGGGCGTTGCCTCCATATCCGTGAAACTCCGGAAGGATGCCGGCTCCGTTCATGCACAACCATCGCGTCCGCTTCTTTTCCCTCATGATGCGGAGAACGGAGAGGGGAGTCAGGCGTCCTTCCGCCTGCTGGAGCGCAGCCGAAAGATCGGGGAATGCCAGCATGAATCCAACCACGTCGTCTTCACGCACAATGAGCCTGATCAGCCGTGGATCGGCCACGAGGAGAACGTTGCCGAGTATAAAATCGATCTCGCGTTGACTCAGCGGGTGGTATTCCCAGTTACGGACGAATGCCCGGTTGTAGGCGGCGCCTATCTTGGGAGCCCACTTCACCAGCTCCCGTTTGCCGGCGAATCGTTTGATCCGGAGGTAACCACGCTGCTCTGCTCGGGTGGCGACACGGATCAGCCGCTCCGACATATGGAAGGAATATATGCAGATGAGGGATGAAACGAAATCGACTTCCTTCTCGAACCCAAGGCCCTCCAGCAACCGTGCAACGTAGGGGTAGTTGTAGTTCGTCATCGTCATCATCTGACGATGTTCGAAACCTTCCACCAGCACGCCTAACCCGTCCAGCGCCGACAGTCCTTTCGGGCCGACAACGGTGTCCAGGCCCCGGGACCGCGCCCATTCGAATACGCAGCCCAGAAGCGCTGCCGCCGCACCCGGGTCATCCTCGCAATCGAAGAAGTAGAAGTTGGCGTGCCTGGCGCCGTGATGTTCGTTAAACGGCCGGTTTTCAAGGGCCGCCACCCTGCCGACATCCCGGCCGGCGCGCTTCGCGATGAAGAACACCGCGTCGGATCGCTCATAGAAAGGGTGTCGCCTGTGATCGAAGGACTTAGCGACCTCGCTCTTCAGAGGAGGGACCCACTGCGGATGGCCGGCGTAGAGACGAAACGGTATCTCGATGAAGCGATTTACCTGCAACTTCGAACCCGGATTGACCCTCTCTATGTCTATGAGCATCGAGCTCCCGCAGGAAATCTCAGCTCCGGCCCGGTACGTTGACGTGGCAGCGGCCGGACTAACCCTCCCGCACCCGGGATGCAAATCCCTTGATTGCGGTGATGAGCACCGGCAAAATATGGCTGCTCATAGTAAACACGAGAAAAAGGAGACTTGACAACATGAAACGGCATTATTTTGTTCTGGCCCTGGTGGCTTCGCTGCTGGTGGCTGCACTTTCCGGATACGTAATTGCCCAGGGTAAGTTCGTACTCCGGGTAAACGCTGGTGACACCGCCGTCTATACAGACAAGGCCGGCAATGCGTGGCAGCCCGACAAGCTGTACAAGAAAGGCGGCAAGTACGGCTTCGTCGATGGCGACACGATTGATCGCGGCAACACGCTGAAGATCCAGGGGACAAACGATCCCAAGATCTACCAGACCGAGCGTTACAACCTGAGCTCGTTCGTAGCGGAGGTCCCGAACGGGAAGTACACCGTTCGCCTGCACTTCGCCGAAACCTACGAAAATATCGATACGGATGGCCCCCGCGTGTTCAACGTGAACATCCAGGGCAAGCCGGCTCTCAAGGACTTCAACGTGCAGAAAGAGGCCGCCGGCGTCCAGAAGGCGATCATCAAGGAATTCAAGGGAGTCGACGCTACCAACGGCACCCTCGAGGTCAAGTTCATCGCCCTTGAGCAGAATCCCGAGATCAACGGCATCGAAGTGATTGCGGAATAGGGCTGCGAAGATCGACGGGTTCCGCAAGTTCCCTCGAAAACAGAGCTGCCGGGCCAGGCGCCCGGTAGCTCTGGCTGCTTGATCCCTCCTCCGGAGATTCCCTCACTGCCGCATCAGTACTACAGGTCCTGGAATCCCTGACGGCGTTGGTTCGCGCCCGGATGGACCGTAAAGGGTATCCGTACGCCCAGAGCCGGGGCCGGGCGCCGCAGTTGGCGCTGGCGGCCAACGTTCCGTCCTGAAACTTGAAGTCGTGCAAACAGATGTCGACAATCCCATTCAGAATGCGGATGACGTCCAGACTGTCGTAGCCTCCATTTTTGTACACAAGGGGAAGCTGGAAACCCATGCGAATGGCGATGCGTAGCGACCTGAAGAGGTGCGGTACGACGTGGGTCGGGGTTACAAAGTTGATATCGCGACAACCGCGACGCTGAAGGCCGGTCATCATCTCCGCGAACTCGTCATGTGTTATGCAGCTGCCATCGCCGCGGTGGTTGATAGCGAAATGCTGAGTGCTGATAGCTTTCAACCAAAACAGCGCAGCCCGAGCGTCGAGGCCCATCTCTTCATTGATGACCGGACCGCCATCGCCTATCCTTATTGACAGGAGCGCGAGCGGCGCCGTTTACGAGGTCATGTGCATATGAGGATGCTACTTTTCAGCGGCAAGGGCGGTGTCGGGAAGAGCAGTCTTGCTGCGGCGACAGGGGTTAAGCTCTCACGGATGGGTTACCGGACGCTGGTCATGAGTGTCGATCCGGCCCACAGCCTTGCAGATGCGTTTGACCTCGATATCGACCTGTTCGGCTCTCAGACCGCGGACCCTTACTCCGTCGGCGAGAAGCTGTGGATCCACGAGGTCAACATCCAGAGGGAGATCAGGCGGCACTGGCAGGAGATCTCCACCTACGTGATTTCGGTCCTGCGCACGACAGGGATAAGCGAGGTCGAAGCTGAGGAACTCGCCATTCTCCCGGGCATGGAGGAACTCAGCGCGATGATGTACGTCAACCAGTTCCGGCGAGAGGAACGATTTGACGTGATCGTCCTGGACTGTGCACCGACGGCCGAATCGATGCGTTTCGTGAGCATGCCCACCACGCTCGACTGGTACATGAAACACATCTTTTCGTTTCAGCGCAGCCTGCTGAAGGCCGTGAGGCCGATTGCCAACCGCGTGGCCCCCATCGAGCTCCCCACAGACACCTATTTTGCCAATATCCAAAGGCTTTTCGAACGCCTGGAGGGCGTGGACCAGCTGCTCGAGGATCCGCGAACAACAAGCGTCCGCCTCGTGACGAACCCGGAGAAGATGGTGCTGCGGGAGACGCAGCGGGCCTTTGTTTATTTCTCTCTCCACGGGCTCACCGTTGACACGGTGATCGTGAACCGGGTTCTGCCGGCAGAGGTGAGCGATCCCTTCTTTACCGAGTGGCGCCAGTCCCAGAGGAAGATCCTGGACGAGATTCACGAGTATTTCGCCCCGGTCCCCGTGAGGGAAACGCCGCTTTTCACGCATGAGGTCATGGGTCGAGAACGACTGGAAGAGCTGGCGGAGGCCCTGTACAGGGAGGACGAAAATCCGGCCGCGATCGTGCGGGAAGAGCGTCCCTATTCCTTCTCAAAGCAGGATGGCGGTTACTCGATCCGGCTGCAACTCCCGTTTGCGACCAAGGGTGAGATCGGGCTTTTCAAGAAAGACGATGAGCTGGTCGTGGAGGTCGGCAGTGTGCGCCGCCACATAGGCCTTCCCACGTCGATGGCGTCGATGCAGCCGGTACATGCCAGGCTGGAGAACAAGATTTTGACCGTGGAGATGAAAGACGTACTCCCCAAGGGGTAAGATATCATCCGGAGAAAGCCGTAGTCTGACCTCTCGGCCTCCGGAAGGAGTTGCGGGACCATGGAAGACAAAACGACCGCTAACCAGACGCACCAGGAAACCTGCGTCTGCAGGGAACTTGGCGCTCACTTGACAGCGATGTTCGGAATCGGGTCGGAAGAGACCTGGAATCACGTGCGCAACGCCCGGGTCGAGATGCTGAAGGCAGTTCGCAGCATCATTGATGCGAGAATAGAGCACCTTTCAGGCACGCAGCACAAGGGCACGAAAGTGACCGTTGAGTGACCTCGCGGCGACGGCGACGAATGAAGCCGCCCGAAGCCGGCGTTGGTCCAACCCTTGTTTGTCCAACCCTCGTTGCCGGGACGTCCAGGATTGTCCGCCGGAACTTCGGGCTGGGACAGCTTCGAAATGGAAGATCAGTTCCCGCGCTGATCCCCGGTTCCTCCGTTCGCCCGGGTCAAAGCCGGGTTATTCCTGGCGAGGTAAGCCGCAAGCCCTTCCATATCGAGCACCTGCCGCGCCTCGTCCCATGAGACCGGGGCCTGCCGACGCAAGGCCTCGATGATCCGGATGGCGCTGAGCGCAACTTCCGCAGTCTGGCCCATCTCATGCGAGCGCACGTAGTCCATCGCGTCGAAAAGCACGGCATTGGTTTCGGCGAAACTGAGCGGCTCAGTCGGCCCTTGCCTCTGTTGCCACTCGGGCCGGCGCAGCGTGTCGTTGACGTGATTCATCACCAGGTATGTGGCCCTCCCAATCAGCTTCAGATTGCTGGGGCTGACGTTGGTCATGGTGTTACCGATGACCCGTCCGAGGGCGGCCATGATCCCGGTCGAATGCGCGTTGAGGAGCATCTTGAGGGCTATCTGGCCCCTGAGTCCGAGGGGATCCGGGCCGGCATCGATGATCACAGGCACAATAACCACGTCGGCCGGGAGCTTGTCCGGAAGGGCGAGCACCTCGTCCTGCAGCTCTTTTCGCGCGACAAGCAGGACGGAGCGGTTGGCTGCCCGCTCGCTGAACAAAGCCAGAAACCTGCGCCAGTTCGAACCGGCTTCGCTCAGCTGGAGGACCTCTTCGTCCATGAGGACCGCCACGCCGAGGTCACCTGCGCGCGGGCCACGACGTCGGACATTTTCTTCCGAAAACGAGAAATCGTATGACCCTTCCTGGTCATTACCCGCGTTGGCGAGGCTGCGCAAGGCTGCCTCGCGCAGGTAGGGATCCTCGACTGACTGCTCGAAAGGCTTTCTGTAGATGGCAGAGTCCAGGCCGCGAAAGGGACGGCCCAGAAAAACCTGCCAGGCCTGGTGTGGACCCGACGCCTCGGTCCAGACCTGGACCCAGCACTTGCGCTCCGCATCGCTCACCTTGTCGAGAGGATAAAGCCGGAAAGTAGGGCTCCTCTCCGTGTTGTCTATGAAGACCGTGATGAGAGCTGCCTTTGCGAAGTAGGTGGCAAAGGACCCTCGGCGGTAGGTGTCTGCCTCGAGGCTGGAGAATCGGGCCAGCGCGGGCACAGCAGCGTCGACGGAGGCCTTGACGCGCTCGAATGCAGAGAGCCTGTCCGTCACTCCCTCGTTGGGACGAAAGCCAAGTGCGAGCTGCTCACCGGGCGAAAGGTGCGGGCGGAGCAATCGGGCGATGGCCTCCTCGAGAATCACGCCTGCGACAAAGGTCTCGCTCGTCGTGGCCTGAAGACGGGTCGATCCGGTGATCGCCTGCGGACCGGTGGCAAGGTTGATGCGCGTGATTCCGGGGCTGTCGAGCACGGTCGCACTGCGATCGAACGGTCGCAGTACCTCGTCGGGATTGTTGTAGACAAAATACAGGTTGCGCTGCGACTCCGCGTCTCTATCGGCTTTCGGTTCCCCATATTGATCGAGCGCCCCCAGGATGGTGCCGATGACCGAAGAGGTCTCGCCCCCTTCGGTGACGCAGATGACCACATCTCCGCGGGTCACACCCCGGTCCTGCATCTGAAGCCTTCCGATCAGCTGCAGGTCCTCGAAACCCTCGAGCGAACTCACCAGCGCGCGATCCGCCCCGGTCATCTCACCGATGAGCCTTTCATCGATGTCGGGTGGCAGATGGCGACGCAGTCTCTCCCAGCAGGGCAGAAGCTTCGCCTTGCGCCAGAACGGGCGCCAGAAGGCGCTCTCCATCTGCTTGGCAAGGCGTCCCGTGGCGCCGCATCCGTACACGTATACCTTCCTGCCTTCGCGGACTGCCCGGACGATCGCTTCTGCGGCCTGCTCCAGCGGCTGCGGATCCCGCGACAACTCATTGATCCTGTTGGTCACGTCATCGTCCACCGACAGTAGCATTCGCAGCCCGGCCTCCATGTCGGCCTGGATTGTGAAGCTCAGGTTCCACGTTTGCGGATGACGCTGCTCTGTCAACAGGCTGAAGAGGTGAAACTGCCTCTTGTTTTCCACATAGTCGATCGACTGTGAGGACGGAGATAGCTTCAGGATTTCCAGTATTCCGGTCATTATCTGGTTCTCGCTTTCCGACAGGATATCAGCTTCGGGTGATCCGGAGCAGCGGCACCTGGCGGGGTTTGAATACACTGCAGGAGAAGTGCTGCTCCAGGCGCGAAGGATCCTCACTGTCGGGGTCGGAATCGGAGTCGCAATCGGTTTCGGTATTCGTAATCATGGTCAGCCGATGGGCTCGGGTTGAAGCCAACTCCCGGTCGATATCGGTACCGAACCCGATTCCGACTCCAAGGGCAGTCTCGATTCGCGCCTCGGGGCAGGGGGCCGGAAACCACGCCACGTGGGTGTGGTCGATGATCCTTATGTCGAGAAGGAACTACCGCCTGGCGCCGAGGTTGCGGATGGCATCCCAGAGGGCCTGGAAGTGCTGCACCGCGACGGGGTCAGCATGACCGGGAGTCCACAGGTGCTGGCCGAAACCGAGTTGTGCAAGCACGTATTGCCCTGCCGCAAGCTGCCCGATGGCCGTTATACCCGTCGCAAATTGACCCAGGCCGAGGAGAACGCCGGCCGCAAGCTGCCCGACGGCCAGCAGCCCTGCGCCGGCTTGGGCGAGGCTCAGGACTATGCCGACGCTTGCCTGCCCGAAAGCGATGACGCCGACAGAAGCCTGCCCGATCCCGATCACGCCGACAGCGAGCCTCCCCACCGCCACAAAACCCCGGGCGACAACTCTTCTACCGGTCTCCGGGCAGATGCCTCGGGTATAGTGCAGGAGCGGCATTCCGAAAACCTCGGTGTTGCTGCGGAATTCGGCGAAATACCTGCCGTCCGGGTAAGCGAAACGCCGCCAGACGCCGCGCGGTGTCTCCTCGATCTTGTACTCAACCTTTTCCAGAAGCATGTTCCGCATATAAGTTACTTTTCGGCTTCCCGGGCATTCTTCGACACGATCAGGCAGCGAATATCTTGCCTGTCAGAAGCCGCCACTATAGCGGATCCAGGCTTCGAGAAAATCCTTCCCCCTGTAACGGATTGTTCTGTCGTTCACCAGCTCGGTTCCCGGGGCCAGGCCGGCATCGATGGGCAGTGAATTACGCGTGGTGTGCTCTATTTCGATCGTTACGGGCCCGTCGATCCTGTAAGGGGGTATCTGCCCCAGCTTCTTCATCGCACGCGCAGCGCCATCCCGAATTGCTGTCCTCGCCTCCTCCGCGGACATCGATATGCATGCGTAACGCGCAACTCCCTCCTTGACCGCAACCACCTCGGCCTGCGGCACGATTGCCTTCAGTTCCTCTGTGGCCGCGATGTCGCCGGACAGGAAGATCACGGGAATGCGGTACCATCCCGCCAGCGCCGCTCGCGTTCCGATTTCCCCAACCGGATGGCCGTTCATGAGCATGTTCTGGATGCCGAGAGAGCTGTAGCTATGCGCCATGATCCCCTTGCGCACACCTGCCATGCTGTGCTGGCCTACAAAGGCGATACCTGCATAGCCGCGCTCGCAGGTCATCGAAGCACCCAGGTCTCCGATGACCAGTTTCGCCTTGGGGTGAATGGTAAGTGCCGAGAGCGACTGGCTCCCGTCATGTCCATCCCAGACGATCACCTCGTCCGCACCGCCAGCAAGGAAGCCCTCGACGGCGGCGTTAGCCTCGCCGGTCAGCAGTTGCCGCATTTCAGCCTCCTTGGGATCAGTCTGGTCCTGGCGGCAGACTCCGGCCACGCCCTCTGCATCGGTGATGACAAAGATGGTCTTCCTTGGTTGGGGGAAGGCAGGCGCGATGCAGAAGGCAAAAACCAACACGAAAGATACAAGTTGCGAAAGAGTCAGTTTGGGCCTTTTCATGATGACAGTATAACCGCAGATGCCGGCTGCGGTCAGCGGTTCAGTTGCAGCTTCACGAGAATGAAGGAGTGCGGCGGAAGTCCTAATGCTCCCCGGAGGACCCAAAAAGCCTTAGAATGAACGAGGCGGTAGAACGAGCGCGAAGCAGCGCAGCCGGAACAATAGGGGATCATGTGTTTCCTGCAACAATACACCTGCGAGGAGTTCCTATGAGACGAGTGTCGACACTTCTTCTGTTTGTCGCGGCCTTTGCTGCTGCAGCCTGTGCGGCGGATCAGCTGGTGACTGTCTGGGCTGTGCCCAGCGTTCAGAAAGTCCGGCCTGAGGACCCTGTCGAGGTTTCGAATCTCGTATGGTCGGGAAAAACAAAGACCGTGACGATCTCCGGAGCGAAGAACGAGCACGTGCCGTTTCAAATCGTGGTTACGACGCCACCGCCGCCGACGCGCTACGATAAGGCAGCTTCCGGGTTCCGCGTGGAACCTTCTGATCTTGTCTCGCCTTCCGGACGGATCAAGAAAGAAAGGATCAGGCTGTACCTCGAGCATGTCGTGCTCTGTTACGGGAAGTCCAGCCCGGTTGGAGCAACCGGCTTCTGGCCGGACGCGCTGGTTCCGCTCACCGAACCATTCGGGATGGATTCACAGTTCCGCTCATTCGTCAGGAACCGCGCGATCTGGATCGACGTGCAGGTCCCGGAAGATGCTGCAGCCGGCGCATACAGCGGGACTCTGGACGTCACCCGAAACGGAGAGCAGATCGACCGGCTTCTCGTCTCCCTGAAAGTCCACGATTTTGCGTTGCCGAAGGAGACTCATCTAGTCACCTACATCGGTATTTCGAGCAGGCAACTGGCAGGATTTTACGGCCTCAGGGATAACTCGAGCGAGCTGAAGGCGCTGGTCGGGAAGTACTATGACTTTCTTTACGCGAACCGCATGGAACCCTGGTTTCATGAGATGCTGCAGCCTGAAATCAGGGAGACCGCAGGCGGGGATATCGAAGTCCGTTTCGACGAGCGCGAGTACGCGCACTACATGGACACGCTCAAGACCAAGCGCGTCGTCCTCGAACCGCGGTCCGGAGAAATGCCCGCGGGGGGAAGGTTGGTGCCTTTCTCGGAACCGTTTAACCGGCGCGTCACGGCTTACGTGAAACAGGTTTACGACTACTTCAGCCGGAACGGCTGGCTCTCGCGCCTCGTCTTCAACAGCCCGATAGACGAACCAAATACGGCACAGCAATACGCCGACACGCGCCGCTGGGCCGAACTGGTGCACAAAGCGGCACCCGGCGTGCCGTTCCTCGTGACAGAGTCTCCCGTGCCCGACAGCCCCGACTGGGGGACCCTGATCGGATTTGCCAACAACTTCGCAGTTCATGGCAATGAACTGAATCACCCGCAGGTGAAGAAGGCCCTTCGCGATGTTCAGGCGAAAGGAGGCGAGGCTACCTGGTACATCTCCTGCGACCAGGTGTACCCGCAGCCGAACTACTTCATCGATGGGCCGGCGATGGATCCTGTGATGGTGCCATGGATCACCTGGCGCTATGGAATGAACGGCATCCTTTACTGGGATGTTGCCTTCTGGTCCCAGACGCCGGACCCGTGGCTGGATCCCGTGACCTACCTCAGTGGTTTTCTGTGCAGCGGCGGCTATGTCGTCAACGGGGAGGGCTGCCTGGTCTATCCCGGAAATCATGCGGAACGCTACACCGGTCAGAGCGACGTGGACGGCCCCGTTTCGTCCATCCGCATGGAATTGTTGCGGGAGGGAATCGAAGACTACGAATACCTGTGGTTGCTGAAGTCGCTCGGCGATTCGGATTTTGCCGACCGGGCTGCGCAGGGAATGGTTGTCGACGTCAGCGCCTTTTCACGCAACGTGGAAGAGCTGTTTGAGCTGCGGCAGCGAATGGCTGCGCGGATCGAATCGCTGAAACACTGACATCCCGCCCGGGAGGTTACGCGTCGCGCCGAGTTCCACGACGAATCAGGCGCGCCGCCGCCGCAGCGGCGGCGTCACTCCGGCCCCGGGCGCATGCCACTTCGGGACCTTTTTCAGAGCCTGGTGCAGCTGTTTAAGGTCCAGCGGCTTGTTGAAATACGCGTCTATCAGCCCAGAGTCGACCGTCAATTCGTTGAGCTGAAACGCCGTCACCAGGAATATCACGGCATTTGGCTGGACCGCACGGACACGGCGCGCTACGGCGAGCCCGTCCACGTCCGGCAGGTGATAGTCAAGCAGAACGGCATCGAAGCACGAGTTCTCGATCTGAGCGACGGCTTCGGTGCCCGTGAAGACAGGGCGGACCTCGAATCCCCACTTCGACAGGGACTCAGCAAGCGACCAGTTGAGCAACTTCTCGTCCTCTACGACGAGGACGTTCACATGCGGTTTTGCCATAGCGCTGAAGATCCGGAGAGTTTGGATATGCAACTCGCTTGCCAAGGCGTGACTTCCGGGTACGAGTCTGTTGGTTCCCACTTGTTTAATTAGTTCAATTGTTTACAGGCCTATCGGAGTTGCTGCGAGATCCGCATCGTGTGTGAAAATCCTCGTTGATATGCTGATCGGGTCATTCCCCCCACTTTCAGCTCCGAGGTCACTGCGGAGCAAGCGAGGACGAACAGGTTGTGCGAGTCTCTGTCCCCGGGCCTGACACACCGCTCCACCTGCGAGATTCTTCCGAAGGTCGATCTCCCTGCCGAGTGTGTCAGAGCGAGACTGCCCATAGTTGGGGCATTTCACACGCACAGCCCGCTTTCAAGGTGGCAGACTTTGGAGGGCCGTGACTTGATTCCTCCAACCGATAGATTCACAATAGGTAACGGAGAGCAGCGAGAGCTCTCCTGGAAGCTGTCATCGGAACAGGTATTGCGTCATGAGTAACTCGTGGTGGTATCTTAGAGGATCCTCACTCCTCTTTGTTGGCGGCGCTTCCCAAGCGGAGAACGTACTATGAGCAGTAACAGCCGTGGCGACGTGGTCATTAATCCGCAACTGTGCAAGGGCTGTAGCCTGTGCACGGTGGCCTGCGCGCCCGGCGTTCTTGCGCAGAGCAACTTTCTGAATCGTCAGGGCTACTATGCGATCGCTTATGCTGGATCGGGCTGCACGGGATGCGGCATCTGCTTCTATGTCTGCCCTGAGCCCGGAGCGATAACGGTCCGGAAGCGGAAGGACCCGCCCCCGCCTGCGGCGAAATCGAACGCAGGCCCCGGAACCCGGGACTCCGCGGGGGACTAGGACCAGGAGATGTGAGATGCGCCAGTTGATGAAGGGAAACGAAGCGGTCATTCATGCGGCGATTGCTGCCGGATGCCGGGCATATTTCGGATACCCCATCACGCCGGCCAGCGAGATAGCGGAGTCGGCTGCTCTGCTCATGCCGCAGTCCGGCGGTGTCTTCATCCAGGCCGAAAGCGAGGTCGGTGCGATCCAGATGGTATTCGGCGCGGCGTCTGCAGGTGTCCGCGCCATGTCTGCTTCGTCGGGCCCGGGGATCAGCCTGATGCAGGAAGGGCTCTCCTACCTCGCCGGAGCCGAGCTACCGTGCGTTATCGTGGACATCATGCGGGGCGGGCCCGGCTTGGGGAACATCGGCCCTGAGCAGGGCGACTACTTCCAGGTAGTCAAGGGCGGCGGCCATGGGAACTATCGGATACTCGTGCTGGCCCCGAACAGTGTCCAGGAGATGTGCGACTTCACCGTCCGGGCATTCGAGCTTGCGGATCGCTACCGAAATCCGGCATTTGTTCTTGCCGACGGAGTGTTGGGGCAGATGATGGAAGCGATCGAGCTGCCCCGGCAGGCAGTCAGTTTTCCGGCGAAGCCGTGGGCGGTTACGGGTGATGCCTCCACCCGGCGGAATCTGATTGCCTCCATTCATCTCGAGCACGAGCGGCAGGAAGAATTCATCCTGAAGCTCGAAGCCAAGTACCGTGAGATGGAGAAGGAGTGCTCGTGGGAGGAATATTCATCGGAGGACGCTGAGATTCTGCTTGTTGCTTACGGGATCACGAGCCGCGTCGCCCATGCTGCTGTCGAAATGGCACGTGCGGAGGGAGTGCGCGCGGGCCTGCTCAGGCCGATAACACTTTTCCCTTTCCCCTCCGGGCGCATCCATCAGCTTGCCGGTAAGGCTCACACGCTGCTGACCGTGGAGCTGAGCTCCGGCCAGCTGGTGGAGGATGTCCGCCTGGCCGTGAACGGAGCGGTGCCGGTGCAGCTCTTCCGGCGCACGGGCGGAATGATTCCTAACGCCGAGGACGTACTGGAAGTAATCAGGAGATTGGAGAGAGAGTGTGTGGGAAATTACGCATAGCAAACCCGGCGGTTTTTACGACACCTTCGAGCGCAAGGGTGGCGATGTCGAGACGACACATTACTGCCCGGGCTGCGGGCACGGTGTTCTGCACAAGATGATCGCGGAAGCGATCGCCGACGCCGGCATCCAGGATCGCACGATTCTGGTGAGTCCCGTCGGCTGTTCGGTCTTCGCCTACTACTACATCGATGTAGGTAACGTGCAAGCCTCCCACGGCAGGGCTCCGGCGGTCGCAACCGGCATCAAACGCGTGCGTCCGCAAAGCATTGTTCTTTCCTACCAGGGCGATGGCGACTTGGCTGCCATCGGAGGGAACGAGATCCTCCACGCCGCGAACCGCGGCGAGAGGATAACGGTCTTTTTCGTCAACAACGGCATCTACGGTATGACGGGCGGCCAGATGGCGCCGACCACCCCGCTCGGGCTCCGGACGATCACGTCGCCTCGCGGACGCACGGTTGCAGCCGAAGGGTACCCACTGCGCATGTGCGAGCTCCTCTCGACGCTCGACGCCCCGGTGCTCGTGGAACGCGTCGCGCTCACGGATGCCAGGAACCACATGCGTGCCAGGAAAGCAGTGCGGCGGGCGATCCAGAACCAGGTTGAGGATCGCGGCTTTTCGTTCGTGGAGGTCCTGTCGGCGTGCCCGACGGGATGGAAGATGACTCCTCCGGACGCCGTCAAGTGGGTCGAGAAGGTCATGATCCCGGTTTTCCCGCTGGGGGTATTCAAGGAGCGCAGTGAAAGCGGGTCACCCGTTGCGTCGATGACCGAGGCGCAAAGCGTCGCATCGCCCGCGGGGACGGCGCCCGCGGCGGAGCACGCTCATGAGGAGGTGAAGTCTGTCGCCGTGGAAGCGCGACGCGATGTCGCGATGAAGATCAGCGGCTTCGGTGGGCAAGGAGTGCTGTTCGCCGGAATTGCGCTTGCGGAAGCAGGCATGAGAGAAGGGCTGCATGTTTCCTGGATCCCATCCTATGGTCCCGAGATGCGTGGTGGCACCGCGCATTGCCACGTGCGCCTCTCGTGCGAAACGATCCCCTCACCGCTCATCAACAGGCCCTCAACCGTGGTGGCATTCAACGAACCCTCGGTCGACAAGTTCCTTCCGGAACTCCTTCCCGGGGGCCTCCTGTTGATCAACTCCTCGATGGTGAACAGCATTCCCGAGCGGTCCGACGTGAAGATACTGTCTATTCCCGCCACCGAGGCGGCAAAGGACATCGGGAACCCGAAGGTTGCGAACATGGTAATGTTGGGCGCCTACATCGGGGAAACTCATGCAGTCGAGGCGGCATCCATTCTTTCTTCGCTCACAGAACATGGAATGCGGCCGGAACTGCTGAAGGTGAACCGGGAGGCTTTGGAGACAGGACGGAGTCTGGCCTCATCCTGAGGCGTCAAGTGCCCCGGAGGACGGCACCGCGCGATGAATCCCACGCTGCCGATAAAGTCGGATTTTCGAAGCAGGAAAGACCCGGTATATTCAGTCATGAATGGCTGCCGGGGGCGCTCGAAAATGCCCACCCGATGCAGGCGGTGATGGTATGATACTGGGTTTACTTGCCGTGGACTCCCTGGGAATGTCGATCCCTGGTTCCGATGGTTTGGGTCACGCCCGACCTCCGCTGGAAGGTGCCCTCGTGGTGCGGTCCCGAGGATGAGAGCTATGCTGCACAGACTGCTTGTCGGGCCGGCGTTGTTCGTCGCATTGTGCGCCTGCCTGCCCGAAATGGAGGCGCAGGAGGGCGGGTGCAAGGTTCTGGATACGGCGGCCGCCCGAAGGTATCTGCCGGACCGGGTTCCAATGGAAACTGAGGTGATCCCGGTGGACATGAACCGTGCGTGCGCGATCGAGTTTACAGACAAGTCCAGGATCGCGTTTGCGCAGCTATCGAACGCCGGGCTGTCGGCCGAGATGAAGCAGAAGTACCAGTATGTGCTCGTCTCGGAGGCCAGGGTGAAGATGGACCAGCTGAACCTGCCGGCCGGCATGATAGGCATGGCGCTCGCGCCGGAGAAAGCCGGGGGTTCGACGACGCGCACCCTGATCGCCCGGGATTTCAGCGGGTCGGAGATCGGCCAGATCACCCTCCGCCTGAATCCCAATTCCGGAGATGAGTCCTCCGTCGGATTCGCCTGCAAGGACCCGAAGGGATTTGAGCTGAGCGTTGGGAAGTATGTCGTCCAGGGGGCACAGCGCTGACACGAGTTGAACCCGTGCTGGTCGCGATGGCCGGGAACCCTGGGCGTCACCGCAACATCAAGAAACGGCCGGCAAAGCAACCGTCCACGCGGAAATCATTGAGGCCTGTACATAATCACTTGAATTCACATTATTGTGAAAGGCATAACATGAAACGTGAAATGGTCACAATCGACGGCAACGAGGCAGCCGCCTATGTTGCGTTCAAAACCAACGAAGTAATCGCCATCTATCCGATTACACCCTCATCGCCGATGGGCGAGTGGTCTGACGCATGGGCAGCTGAGGGCCAGAAGAACATCTGGGGAACAGTGCCATCGGTGACCGAGATGCAGAGCGAGGGAGGGGCGGCGGGGGCTGTCCACGGCGCGCTCCAGACTGGTGCCCTCACGACGACGTTCACCGCGTCCCAGGGGCTCCTTCTCATGATCCCGAACATGTTCAAGATTGCCGGCGAGCTCACCTCGACGGTGTTCCACGTGTCGGCCCGGACAGTAGCGACTCATGCCCTGTCGATTTTCGGCGATCACGGCGATGTCCTGGCAACCCGATCCACCGGGTTCGGCCTGCTGGCCTCGAACTCCGTCCAGGAGATCATGGATTTCGCGCTGATCGCCCAGGCGGCAACGCTCGAGGCGCGCATCCCGTTCATCCATTTCTTCGACGGTTTCCGCAGCTCTCACGAAGTGATGAAGATCGAGCAACTCAGCGAAGACGACATACGTGCCATGATCGACGACGAACTGGTTCGCGCTCATCGGGCACGACGTCTTTCGCCTGAAAAGCCGCTGCTCCGCGGGACGGCCCAGAACCCGGATGTCTTCTTCCAGGCGCGGGAAGCATGCAGTCCCTTCTATAAGGCAGCCCCGGCGATCGTTCAGAAGGCCATGGACAGGTTTGCGTCCGTGGTCGGCCGCCATTACCACCTGTTCGACTACGTCGGCGCCCCGGATGCGGAGCGCGTGGTCGTACTGATGGGATCGGGCGCTGAAGCCGTCCAGGAAACGGTGGAGTACCTGGTGGCGGCGGGAGAGAAGGTCGGGGCCGTCAAGGTCCGGCTCTACAGGCCGTTCTCTCAAAAAGACCTCATCAATGCGTTGCCGCCGACAACGCGCGTGATCGGAGTGCTGGACCGCACCAAGGAACCCGGAAGCGCAGGAGAACCTCTCTACCTGGATGTCGTCACGTCGGTAGCGGAAGCGTTTTCGAACGGGCAGGCTCGCTTTAAGGCATTCCCCAAGATCGTGGGCGGCAGATACGGGCTCTCCTCCAAAGAGTTCAACTCTGCCATGATCAAGGGCGTCTTCGACGAGCTCAAGAAGCCCCAGCCGAAGCACAATTTTACGATCGGAATCGTCGACGACGTGAGCGGCTCGTCGCTCGACTACGATCCCGAGTTCTCGACGGAGCCGCCGGATGTCTTCCGCGGGCTGTTTTACGGACTCGGCGCTGACGGCACGGTCGGTGCCAATAAGAACTCAATCAAGATCATCGGTGAAGACACGCCGAACTGGGCGCAGGGCTACTTCGTCTATGACTCGCGGAAGGCGGGCGCGGTCACAGTCTCCCACCTGCGGTTCGGCCCCAGACCGATTCATTCGACCTACCTCATCGAGAAGGCGAACTTCGTCGCCTGCCACCAGTCCGTATTCCTGGAACGCTACGACATGCTCAAGAGCGCGATCCCGGGATCGACGTTCCTGCTCAACAGCCCGTATGGCCCGGAGGAAGTGTGGGACAAGCTTCCTCACAGTGTTCAGCAGCAGATCATCGACAAGAAGCTGCGCTTCTATGTCATCGACGGCTACAAGGTCGCAAAGGACACCGGGATGGGCGCGCGTGTCAACACCATCATGCAGACCTGCTTCTTTGCGATCTCCGGCGTGCTGCCCCGCGACGAAGCCATCAAGATCGATCAAGGACTCCATCAAGAAGACATACGGAGCCAAGGGCGAAGAGATCGTCAAGAAGAACTACCGGGCCGTGGATGAAACGCTGGCGAACCTGTTCGAGGTCAAGGTCCCGGCTGCTGCCACCAGTACCTGGGAACGGCCGCCGGTAGTCGCGCCGGAGGCGCCCGAGTTTGTCCACAAGCTTACTGCCCCGATCATCGCCGGCCTGGGAGACTCGCTGCCGGTGAGCGCGTTCCCCGTCGACGGTACGTTCCCGACCGGGACCTGCCAGTGGGAGAAGCGCAACATCGCCCTCGAAATCCCCGCCTGGGATACCGAGGTGTGCATCCAATGTGGAAAGTGCGCGCTTGTCTGCCCGCACGCAAGTATCCGCATCAAGGCCTATGACGAGGCGCTGGTGAAGAACGCGCCCGCCACGTTCAAGTGGATGAAGGCCAAAGGGCCGGAGTTCCTCCCCGGCATGGCGTACACGGTCCAGGTCGCTCCTGAGGACTGCACCGGGTGCGGGCTATGCGTCGATGTCTGCCCGGCGAAGAACAAGAAGGAGACACGGCTCAAGGCAATCAACATGGTTCCGCAGGTTCCGGTCCGGGCGCAGGAGAGGGAGAACTACAAGTTCTTCCTCGACCTTCCGGAATACGACCGGCGGCTGGTGAAGCTGAACAGCATCAAAGCCAACCAGCTTCTGCAGCCGCTGTTCGAGTATTCCGGGGCATGCGCCGGCTGCGGCGAGACGCCATACTTGAAGCTCATGACGCAGCTCTTCGGAGACCGGGCTATCGTCGCCAACGCGACGGGATGCTCGTCGATCTACGGCGCGAACCTGCCGACGACTCCGTGGACCTACAACAAGGAGGGGCGCGGACCGAGCTGGTCGAACTCCCTGTTTGAGGACAACGCGGAGTTCGGCCTGGGCTACCGCCTTACGATCGACAAACACCGCGAGATGGCACAGGAATTGGCGGCGAAGCTGGCACCGCAGATCGGCGAGGAACTGGTCCGGGGGTTGCTGAACGCCGACCAGTCTGACGAATCCGGCATTCATGACCAGCGCGAGCGGGTGGCAAAACTCAACGAGCAACTCCGTTCTGTCGATTCGCCGGAAGCCCGTAACCTTCTGAGCGTCTCAGACTGCCTCGTCAGAAAGAGCGTCTGGATCGTCGGAGGTGACGGATGGGCTTACGATATCGGGTACGGGGGTCTCGACCACGTGCTGGCATCCGGCCGCAACGTGAACGTCCTGGTACTGGATACCGAGGTCTATTCCAACACGGGCGGGCAGGCGTCGAAGTCGACACCCCGCGGTGCGGTGGCCAAGTTTGCGGCCGGCGGCAAACCGATGTCCAAGAAGGATCTGGGACTACATGCCGTCAACTACGGCAATGTCTACGTCGCCGCCGTGGCTATGGGAGCCAACGATGCGCACACGGTGCGGGCCTTCCTCGAAGCCGAGTCCTACGACGGCCCGTCGATCATAATTGCGTACAGCCACTGCATCGCCCATGGGATCGACATGACCCACGGCATGAACAACCAGAAGGCCGCCGTGCAGAGCGGAGCCTTCCCGATCTATCGTTTCGATCCGAGGCTCATCGCTCAGGGCAAGAACCCGTTCATCCTGGATTCCAAGCCGCCCTCCATACCGATCAAGGACTACATGTACATGGAGACGCGTTACAAGATGCTCGCGTTGAGCCAGCCGGAAGCTGCCAGGCACCTGCTGGAGCTCGCGCAGCAGGACGCGCACGCCAGGTACAACATGTACCAGCAGCTGGCCAATATGAAGTGGGGAAGCGGGGAAGCGACTGCGCAGGCAGCTAAACCGGCGCCTGCTACAACATAAGGATAGAAGACAAGAACGCCACGGATTGCACGGATTGCCGCTGATTTATAAGAGGTTGGATCTGCTTGAATCAGTGATAATCCGTGAAATCCGTGGCGTTTTTTTGCGTTGTTACTTCAAATCAAACCGGTCGGCTGCCAGCCGCGCGATATGCTGCCCGATGGCGAGGGATGCGGTCGCGGCAGGAGAGGGCGCGTTCAGCACATGAATGGCCTTCGGCCCCTCGACGATCTTGAAATCATCCACGAAGGAGCCATTAGGGGTGAGGCTCTGCGCCCGGACGCCGGAACCGCCCTCGGAGAGGTCGTCTTCGCTGATATCGGGCACCAGCTTCGAAAGCGCCCGTACGAACGCGCGACGGCTGAAGGATCGGTAGTACTCGTATGCGCCCATGCGCCAGTAGCGCAACCCCATGATCCAGAAGCCCGGATACGACAACATGCGACCGAGGTCTGCCAGGTCGAAATCGCTCTTGCGGTACCCTTCGCGCGCGAACGCAAGTACCGCGTTAGGTCCCGCTTCGTAGCCTCCGCCGATGCGCCTGGTAAAGTGAACCCCCAGGAACGGGAAGGCCGGGTCGGGCACCGGGTAGATCAGTGCCCGGACCAGCCGGCATTCAGGCTTCAGGTTGTAGTACTCTCCGCGGAAGGGGATGATGGACACGCCGGGATCGACCCCGGCCATCCGGGCCACGAGATCGGCCTGAAGACCGGCACAGTTGAGCAGGAAGCGGGCGTTGACGGATGACTCGCCTGCGTTGATGTGTTGCAGCTCACCGGCGCGCCGGATGCCCTTCACGCGGGCGCCGGTGCGGATGCTGATGCCGGACGCCTTCAGCCGCCGGCCCATCGCCTCGGCGACCTGCTTGAAATCGACGATTGCGGTCCCCGGCGAGAAGAGAGCCCGGACGGCGCGCGCGTTTGGCTCGATTTCGTGCAACCGGTCGGCGCCCATGAGTTCCAGGCCGTCGACGCCGTTTGCCACACCGCGACGATAGAGCTCCTCCAGGCGCGCGATCTCGGAATCATCCGTCGCCACGATGACCTTGCCGCAGGCTTCCCAGGCGACTCCGGATTCTTCGCAGAAGGACCTCATCAGCCGAACCCCTTCGACGCACAACATTGCCTTATAGGAACCCGGCTTGTAGTAGATGCCTGCATGTATGACGCCGCTGTTGTGGCCCGTCTGCTGGGAACCGACCTCAGGTTCCTTCTCCAACAATGTCAAGGAACAGCGCGGATATCTCGCGCTGATCGCCAGCGCGCTCGCCAGACCAACAATCCCTCCGCCAACCACCGCCAGGTCGAATGTCTCTTCCATGGGTTGGACTATATCATCAAAGCCGCAGGCAGAAACAAGCTGTCAGCGGCCAGCTCTCAGCCTTCAGAGGTTGATAGCTGAAGACCGAGAGCCGATAGCCGTTTGATCGGCCGATCTGGTATAATTTCTTCGTCGGGCTCGAGACGGATCCCCAGAATCGTGTCGAATCCGGTGATGTTAGTTCTGAAGTGCCTGACTATTAGGAGGATTTGAGAAAATGGCTTTGCTTATCAACGAGGATTGCATCAACTGCGGTGCTTGCGTGCCGGAGTGCCCCAACACGGCTATCTACGTGGGAGGGGACGAATACGAATTCAAAGGGCAGATGCTGCCGGCCCTCTCTCAGGACTATTACTACATCGTTCCTGAGAAATGCACCGAGTGCGTCGGATTCCATGATAGCGAACAGTGCGTGTCCGTGTGCCCGACCGATGCAATCAAGAAGAACCCGAATGTCGCGGAGACCCGCGAGGAGCTGCTCGTGAAAGTCAAGGGTCTGCACCCCGACAAGACTTTCTAGTTCCTTTCCTTCGGATCCCGCGGATCGGGCTCTCGTGTGCGGAGGGCCTGATCCGCGGGACGATTCTCGTTCCCGTCGCTTTCAGAAAATTCATGGACCGCATTCTCGACCTGATCATTGTCGGAGCCGGTCCATCCGGACTTGCTGCCGCGATCGCGGCTGGGAAGGCCGGACTCAACTATGCGATCCTGGAAAAAGGGGCGCTGGTCAACTCCATCTTCAACTTCCCCCGCAACATGGTGTTTTTTACCACCCCGGAGTTGCTGGAAATAGGGGGACTACCCTTCACCTCGCCGTACGAAAAGCCGACCCGTTGGGAAGCGCTGCGATACTACCGCCGGGTCGCTGATGCTCACCGGATCCCCGTCCATTTCAATGAGGAGGCCTTGAGCATCACACCGGGCAAGGCCGATCGGGACCACCGGCAGTTCTTCGAGATCAGGACGCTTTTGCCCAACGGAACACAGCGTGTCCATGCGTCGCGATTCGTTGTCCTCGCCGCGGGCTACTACGATCACCCCAATTTGATCGGCGTTCCGGGCGAAGACCTGCCTCACGTGCATCACTATTATTCGGAGCCGCACGCGTACTATCGGAGGAAGGTGGTTGTCGTCGGTGGAAAGAACTCGGCCGCGATTGCCGCGCTGGAACTCTTTCGCGGTGGAAGCACCGTGACCGTGGTTCATCGCGGGAGCCGCCTCAGCGACTCGATCAAATACTGGATACGGCCGGACATCGAGAACAGGATCAAGGAAGGCTCGATCCGGGCGCTTTTCGAGACACGCGTGACCCGAATCCTGCCGGAATCAGTCGCGGTCGAAAACGGCGGGCGGTCGGAGGAGCTGCCGGCGGAGGCTGTGTTCCTGATGACCGGTTATCATCCCGATGCGAACCTGCTGTTGCAGGCGGGCATTGCGATGAGAGGGGAGAACATGGCCCCTGAACACGATCCCGACACCCTGGAAACCAACGTCCCAGGACTATTCGTGGCGGGATCCATCGTCTCGGGACGCGATACCAACAGGACCTTTATCGAGAACGGCCGCTTTCACGGTGAAGCGGTTGTTAATGCCATCCTCGCGCGGATGAAGTAGGATCATTCGGTTGAAACCGACTGGCAATTCTATGGAGCGGGCCTTCAGCCCTTGGTTCCCGGGATTGGACGCGAACCCGGGGCTTCGCCCCGGGCTGGTATAAGAACGCGCTTTCAGCGCTCAAAATGCTCATCCGAACGCGGTTCTTAGGGCCGAAGGCCCGTGTCGTATCAGCCTGGGGCGAAGCCCCAGGACTTGCACCCAAAGATAAAGAAGGGCTGAAAGCCCGTATCATAGTGGTCTGACACGGCTCGTCAGGCCGGACTGCGAATCCGGGTACGTCCCGAAAAACTGCGAGGGACATTCCCGCTACTGACGGTTCCTGATATTCCCGTACTTCAGGGCGATCGCGTGACGGACAAAACGAGGCAGTCGCTGCTGGAAGCGGACGAACCAGCGATAGCGCCACCCGGGAATGACGATGACCTTGTCCTTCTCCAGGCTGCGGAGTGACGTTTCCACGACGTATTCGGCTGACATCCACAGGCTGCCCGGGATCACCGAGCGGTCGATCCCCAGCACGTCATGAAACTCCGATAAAGTGAATCCCGGGCAAAGGGCCTGAATGCGGATGGCCGACCCGACGCTCTTGAGCTCAACGTACAGGGCTTCGGTGAAGCTGTTGATCCAGGCCTTCGTAGCACCATAGCTCACGCTGAACGGATTGTGCAGGAATCCCGCGACTGAGGAGACGTTGATGATGCTTCCCCGCGCGCGGGGAAGCATAACTCCGAGTGCAGCATGCGTCAGCCTGAGCGTGGCAATCACGTGAAGCCGGTGCATACGCTCCTGGACCTCCAGGCCGGTCTCCCAAAATCTGCCCTGCGAGCCGAAGCCGGCGTTGTTGACCAGGAAACCCAGGTTGGGCTCTGCCGCGATGCGCTCCTCGACGCGCCGGAGGTCGGCGTCGATGGACAGGTCCGCCACCAGGACCTCCGCTCCCTCCAATTCGGATGCCAGGCGCTCCAGCCGTTCCCTCCGCCGCGCCACGAGGATCAGGTCAAAGCCCCGGGCGGAGAGCTTGCGCGCGAAGACGGCTCCGATTCCGCTCGAGGCTCCCGTCACCAGGGCTACGTGTCTTGTCATATCCATCCAGCTTTCCGGAACGGGTTACGACGCGCATCGTCCGCGCGACTTACCGCCGGAAGGAGGCAATGGTGCGCACAGGCGTTACCGGATCACCGCGCCGCTGCCTTTCAGGCGGTAGACGGGCTTGGCGGCCATGATCTTCGAGGTGTCGACCTTCGTATGAGACTCGATGGCCTGATGCTGCAGGTACGCGATGTACTGCTCCTTTGTCAGGTCGAGCTTCTCGAATCTTCCCTGGGCCACGACGCTTTTTCCTGTGCCGTCTTTGGGAAATACGATTTCGCCGTCGTTGACCTTGACCGTGATGGTCTCGGGAGTGCTGCCGTCCTTCACATTGATCCAGCATGCCATGTTCTGGCAGACTGCGGTTATTTCGCCCTCGATCCTCACGTCCTTTCCGAGGTACTGGTCAGGATTGGCCAGCAGTTCCTTGATGCTGGTAATCTGCTTTACGTCGATCGGCTTGCCGAGGTTCATCTCGGCGGCAAGCAAAGGAAGGCTCAGGAGTACGGTCAGGAATAACATCCGCTTCATAAGGGTCACTCTCCTTGTTATATTTGAACCCTTAATTTAATCACAAACAATAGAGGTGCCAAGCGCTCTTTTCCCTTTGCCCCTCCGCCCCGGGAGTTGGCGATCGAAGCGTGTTAAGTTATTGGTGATGCAGGCAAAGGCGTCCTGCCTGTCGAGTACAACGGGAATTCCAAAGTGAGGTGAGTGATGCGCTCTGCAGCTGTAGTGCTTTCCTGTTTGATCGCGGTAACTGCATTTGCCGCCCAGGCCGGCAAGGAGATCGTCCAGGTCGGGCCGGCAATGAACTATCCATTCAGCCAGGCCGTGAAGGCAGGCGGCTTCATATATGTGTGCGGAAGCATGGCGACCGATGAGTCGGGCCGCCTGGTGCCGGGAGACATCAAGGCACAGACCGCGCGCACCCTCGACAATATTTCTGCCATCCTCAAAGCCGCAGGATCCAGCCTTCGGAATGTGGCTTCGGTAACGGTCTATCTCAAGAATGCCGCCGATTTTGGCGCGATGAACGAGGTCTATCGAACCTACTGGCCCGCCGATCCGCCGACGAGGACCACCATTGCAGCGAATCTCGTCAATCCTGACGGCCTGGTGGAAATTTCGATGGTGGCGGTTCCGGATGGCGCCGAGCGCCGTGTGATCCGTCCTCAGGGATGGGTTGCCGGCAGCCTGCCCTACAGCTATGGGATCCTCTCAGGCGACACCCTCTTTCTGGCCGGCCTGGTATCCAGGAACGGAAAGGACAACTCGGTGGTTGCGGGTGACATACAGGTTCAGACTCGGACCGCGCTGGACAATGCCGGGGAGATTCTCAAGGCTGCCGGGATGACGCACGCGGATGCCGTGAGTTCGCGCGTTTTCATCACCGACACGGCCATCTTTCAGGACATGAACACTGCCTACCGGCCGTACTTTCCCAAGGAGCCGCCGGCGCGCGCGACGGTCCGGGCCGGTCTCATGGGGCCTGAATTCCTGGTCGAGATCACTCTCGTCGCCGTGAAAGGCGGCAACAAAGAAGCGATGACCACTCCCAACGCCGACGGGTCCCCCGGACAACCGAATCCCAATTTCAGCTCCGCAGTCCGAGCCGGGAACCGGCTCTACGTTGCGGGAATGATGGGGAACACTGACTCGAACAGGGGCGACATCCGGGGCCAGACCCGCGAGACGATGACGCGCATCGGGCGTACTCTCAAAGCCGCGGGTTTTGACTGGTCGAATGTCGTAGACGCAATTGTGTATCTTACTGACGTGAAGAATTTCGGCGGGATGAACGAAGCCTATCGTGAAACGTTCACCAAAGAGTTCCCGGCGCGCGCGACGGTGGAGACCGGCCTGGTTGCGCCCGACGGCCTGATCGAGATCATGTTCACCGCCGTCAAGTAGAATCAGGAGTGGGCGCGTTGCGCCGCAACGCGCCAGGGTCCGCCGCGTCGCGGCGGACCCACGTTGCTGCGCAGAACGCTCAGTGGCCGGCGATAGCCGCCCTGAGCGCCTCCTCCATCTCGCGGGCCTGAAAATCCTGCTGAGTCAGGTGTGTGCTGTAGCGGATGCGACCGTCCCGGCCGATCACAAAAGCTCGGCTCGGCCATGCTGAATAGGCAGCTTCGGCACTCCCGTCCATGCCATCCGCAAGAGCGGGAAACTTGAGGTGGAGTTCTCGCGTGCACATGACGGCGTGATCTTCCCTGTCCTGCATTGTCAGGGCGGGAGCTACGGCGACGCCTTCGCGCACGTTCCGCGTGCTCTGCCAGTCGCCGTTTGCGTGCGCCTCCCGGATGTAGACGAGATAGAACGGTGCCTGACGGCCATATTTCTCGAACATAGAGTTGAGTGCGTCGGCGGAGGCACGGAAGTTCGGGCACGAGTAGCTCCCGAAGACCAGCACCACAGGCGACTTGCCCCGGTAGCTGCTTAGCTGCACTCTATGTTCCCGCCCCACCTCCGGCAGGCCGAAATCAGGCGCGGGTCCGCCGATCTGTGGCCCTCCTGCTCTTGCGGCCGCATCCCTTTCCAGTCGATTCAGCGTAGCGCGCTCACGAGCCTCCTCCGGTCCCAGGCCCAGCCGCGCATAAACAGACAACAGCTCACGGTGGGCCTCCGACGAAGATGGGACAGCTTGCACGACGGCTTCCAGTCGTTCCCGGGCCTGCTGTAACTTCCCCGTATTGCTGAGGCATTCGCCCAGCGCCAACGCTGCGTCGATGGATCCGGGACGGCTGCGAAGCGCCGTCTCGGCGAAGGGCAGGGCCTCGTCGTACTTTTTCGAGGCGATCAGGATCTGGCCGAGCGCCAGGTTCGAGGCAAACTCGTTGGGATTCGTAACGAGTTCTGCGCGGAATGCGGCCGCCGCACCGGCAGGATCGCCCGTGTTCAGGAGTGCCAGACCGCAAAAGGACTGGAGTTCCGGCAAGCCCGGATTGAGCTCGATGGCCCTGGACAACTCTTTCACCGCGGCCGGAAAATCGCCCGATTCGTAGAGTTGCGTGCCCAGAAGGAAGCGTGCCTCCGCGCTGTCGCCGCTGCGCAAGATGCGATCGAGCAGCGCTCCTCCTTCTTTGATCCTCTGCGTGCGGATCAGAGCGGTCCCGAGCATGTAAGCCGTGGCGAGGTCGGCAGGATCGTCGCGTTCCAACGGCTGGAGCAGTTCGATGACCCGGTCGTAATTGCCCAGCCGCAGGGCGCAGTCTGCCAGCAGCAGCGTGACTTGCCTCTCCTGCGGCATTTCGGCGTGCAGCGCTGCGAATTTGTCGGCTGCTTCGCGGATCCTTCCGCTCTTCTGGTACGCGAGCGCCAGGTTCATCCCGATGCGCGGCTCGCCGGGAAGCAGCTTCTCCGCTTTCCTGTATTCCTCGATCGCCTCGTCGTACCGGCCCAGCTTGACCAGCGAAGCGCCCAGGTTCGAGCGCGCGCCCGCCTCGTCGGGGCGAAGTTCGAGGAAGGCGCGGTAGGCATCCACGGCGCCGGCATAGTCCCCTGCCTGCTGCAATTGCCAGGCTCGTCGCGCAATTGCCATCGGGTCTTCGGCAACCTGGGGATAGGACGACCGGGGAACGAAATTCGCGAAAACGAGAAGCGCAATAATCCGGAAAGCCTTCATTTTTGAGAGCGGGCGAAATTGGGGACAGTCACCTTCTTTCACCTCGGGTACTACCACTGGCGCCGGCACGGGCGATGAAAAAAGGTGACTGTCCCCAATTTCGATTATGGATTTGTGATTCCCTTCCCTTCGACGATCGTAATGTAGCGATTGATGGGGACTGACGTGAAGCGGTCGACGCGCTGACTCGGATGCGGCCACGCAATCTCGAGCCAATCCAGTTTCGGTGCCTTGGCCAGACCTATGATTTCACGAGGGTCCTGGCTCGACATGAAACTCCCGCCCGCATTTTTCAGACGCCGGTGAACCTTGCCCTCCACGCTCCACTTTATGATTGCCCCGGCTGCCGCCGGGTTGGATGTCGTTCCGACGAGCTTCACTCCCAGCCAGTTGTTGCGGCTTTCCGCGTTGCTATAAAGGAGGATCGGCGCCCCCCCATTGTCACCGATCAGCACATCGGGAAAGCCGTCGTTGTTCAGATCGCCGACGGCGAGGCCGCGGGCGGAAAAGCGCTTCTTGAAGACCTCGCCGCTCTGCGCGCTCACGTTGACCATCTTGCCGTTGCCCGCGTTGTGAAACAGAATCAAGGGCTCGCGGTAGGTTACGCCGCGACTGCGCGCGTCGATCAGATCGTCGGGGTGACCGTTGGAAAGGATCAGGTCCATGAACCCGTCGTTGTCGTAATCGAAGAATTTCAATCCCCAGCCGCTCAGCATGCGCGTCACAGACCCGATCCCCATGTTCCAGGCCTCATCGTTGAACATCTCGTCACCGATGTTGTGGTAGATGGAGAAGATTTCCTGGTCGATATTGGAGACAAAAAGATCCTCGCGCCCGTCTTCGTTGATGTCGACCGCGTCCACGGCCATCCCCGAGCGCGGGACGCCGTCCATGCTGTAGGCTATTCCTGCAGCGAGGCCCATCTCCTCGAAGCGCTTCCCGCCGCGGTTTACCCACAGGAAATTCCCTACCATGTCGTTGGCCTGGAAAATATCCATGAAACCGTCGTTGTTAATATCGGTGGCAACAGCGCCCCACGCTTTCCCGACCGTCTTGGCAAATCCCGTTTCGGCGCTGACGTCGGTGAACTTACCTCCGCCCTCGTTGCGATAGAGGTGGGAAGAAGTGGGAGGAAAGATACGCGGAGCGCAGTAAAAGCGCTGTTCGGCAGACGCACTCTCCAACGCGCCGCCGTACGAATCCGCCTGCCCGCAGGTCCTGAGACTCGAATAGTCCACGAACTGCCCGACGTAGAGGTCCAGTTTCCCGTCGTTGTTGTAGTCGAACCACACCGGCGTCGAGGACCACCCGGGCGGATTGATTCCGCTCGCGGCGGTGATATCCGTGAAAGTACCGTCGCCGTTGTTGTGGTAAAACACGCACTTCTCGTAGCCGGTGATGAAGATGTCTTCGTGCCCGTCGGCGTCATAGTCCCCGATCGCCACGCCCATTCCAAAAAGGTCGGCCGTGATTCCAGCCTTCTCCGTGACAAACGTGAAAGTGCCGTCGCCGTTGTTGCGGTAGAGCGCGTGAGGGTGAGGGGCCTTCGGGTGATAGAAGACGGATTCGCCGCCGTTTACCAGAAACAGATCCATGTTTCCGTCATTGTTGTAATCGAAGATGGCGACGCCGGGCGGTTCGGTCTCGGGCAGGTAGCGTTGCGGTGACATCCCGTTGTCATGGACCCACGTCACCCCGCTTTGCTTCGGGTCGGCCTCCCGGAAGGTCACCGTTGCTCCGGGAGTGCCTTGGCCTGCGGCGAAACTCAACGAGAGGGCGAGAATGAACAATAAGGATCTCATCAACGGCATCCCAGCAGGTCCGGTCTAACGAGACTGTCTCAAAACTATGGAGCGGGCCTTCAGCCCTTGGTTCCTGGTGCTGCATTCAACCCCGGGGCTTCGCCCCGGGCTGGTATAAGGACGCGCTTTCAGCGCTCCAATTGATGACTTGAAAACGGCTTTGAGGGCCGAAGGCCCGCCCCATCTCAGCCTGGGGCGAAGCCCCAGGAATTGTACCCATAGACGAAGGAGGGCTGAAAGCCCGTATCATAATAGATTTCGAGACAGCCTCAACCGACCTGACCTACTGCTCAGTCTGGGGGCTTGGCCGGTGGCTGCGTTTCGTCCTTCTTTCGCAACTGTTCCGCAGCATCACGGGCCTGCTGCTCAGCCGTCATCTTCTCCACTATGGCCTGTTCCCTGTCTCCGTCTTCTTTTCGCCTGAGTCGATAATAGAGCGTGGCGAGCGCGACGTGGGCCTCGCGGAAATCGGGTGAGTCTTTCAGGAGGGATTCGAGTTCTCGCTGCGCCTCAGTATAGTTCCGAGCGGCCAGATGAAGGGCCGCGATCTGATAAAGTACCCCGGGGTCGCCGGGACGCACGTCCAAAGCATGTTTGAGATAGGGAAGCGCCTCCTCGTACTGTTGTTCCTCTTTCAGAATAACCCCCAAATGGAGGTTCGAGTAGAAGTCGTTGGGATTTATGCTCAGCTCGGCGCGAAAAGCCTTCTTGGCCTCCTCCGGGTTTGCAGTCTCTCTGAGAGCCCGTCCGTAATACGCGTGAGCGGAAATCAGGTTGGGATTCAGTTCCACCGCCTTCTGCAGATCCTCCACCGCGCTTGGAGCGTCGTGCGCCAGCAACTTCGTCGTGCCAATCAGGAGCCGAGCCTCGGCCGAATCGCCGTTTTCCAGGATCTTGTTGATTATAGCCTGGCCCCTTTCCACCTGCCCGTCACGCACCAGGGCGGTGCCAAGCAGGTAAGTGAACGCCAGGTCGTCCCTATGAGTCGGTTCGAGCGGGTCCAGAAGCTCAAGGACCTTCTTGTTCTCGTCGAGGCGAAGACGGCAATCCGCCAGGAGCATGACAACACGAAGATCGTTCGGCATGTCGGCGTGAACCTTCTCGAGGTGCTCCACGGCCAGGGCAAGTTTGTTGGCCTTGTAGTACGCCAGTGCGAGGTTCAACCGGATCTGGGGAAGGGAGCTCAATCGCAACGCGCGCTCGTACTCCGCAATCGCTTCCTCGTAGCGTCCGGCGCTCGCCAGGGCCGCGCCGAGGTTCGACCTTACCTGCGCAACATCAGGGTAGTCTTTCAGGAAGAGGCGATAGTCCTCGATGGCCTGATCCAGTTTGCCGGCCTGGTGCAGCGACTGTGCTTCCCTGAGCAGTTCCTGGGGAGATCGGGAGCTTTGGCCGGCAAGAGCGCCGGCAAACGGCAGAACCAGAAGGAAGGCGCACAGCAGCGACCGGATCGGAATGATTAACAAGCGAGCCGCGGAACGTCCTCCCATGTCATTGCCCTGGGGAGAGTATAGCGGAGCCTCTCGTGCCCGCGAAAGGTGAAAAGAAGGATACTCACGTGGCTCAGCCGAGCGCTTCATGTGCGGCGGCTTTTCAAGCCGCCGGGGCGGGTTGAGAACCCACCCCACATGTCTCGGACAAAGAATAAGGGCCGCCCCCGAGGGCGGCCCTTTTCGATGCCTGTGCGACCTTGCGATCGCGATCAGAACATGAACTTGAACGCCAGCTGGATGATGCGGTGACCCTGCTTATCCGTGGTAATCCCGAAATTCGGGCTGTTCGGCTTGAGAGTGTTCGGATCGAAGCTGAGGGTCAGGTTTCCTCCGTTGAAGGAATACAGCGGATGGTTCAGGAAATTGTACATATAGAGACGGAACTGGAACGTCTTCCCCTCGGTGATCCGCCAGTTCTTATAGACTCCGAGGTCGGTGTTGAAGTAGCCAGGTCCGTAGATGGGTGGAATGATCGTCCCGCCATTCTGGCCGATAGCGGTCGGAACAGCGAAGCAATTCGCGTTAATGTACTGGTGTTCCGCGAGGCCCGATCTGGGATCACACGTCAAGATCGGGCTGAGCTGAATATTCGGCGTGCCCAGAAGCGAGACGTTGCTGATGTTGTAGGTGGTGCCCGGGATCTTCGCGCTGTTGAGATTCATGCCGAAGTTCTGACCCTGGTATCCCCGACAGGTTGGGGCCGCTCTGAAGCTGCGTGATGCCGGAGAGCAGCCAGCCATTGACAAAGCCGCCCAGGGCCTTGTTCTGAGTGAAGATTCCCCAGGTCAAAGGTGTAAGCGGCGTTGAACATGTGCGTGCGGTTGTTCGCCAGCACGCCATAGTTGTCACTCAGGTTGAACTGATCGTAAAAACCAACGATCCCCATGGCCTTGCCATAGGTGTAGTTGAAGTTGAGATTAACCCTGCCGGTCGGCCGCGTCCAAACGATCTGCATCGCGTTGTAGTTTGCCCACTGCGTTATTGGTGGCGAGGTTCAGGTCCGAGTAGCCCAACAGAGGACGGAACTGGTCGGCGATGAGTCGTGTTCGGATCTACGCCGCCATTGTTCGACGACAGCATCGCGCCGATAGGAACCTTGTTGATGTTCAGAGTGTTGAAGCCCAAGCTGCCACCATTACCGGAGTTGGGGATATCCCTGGTCCGGTTACCGACGTAGCCGACCTCCAACAGGCCCTGCCACGGCGTCCGCTGCGCAACGGTGAAGTTCCAGCTGTCCGTGTATGCCTGCTTGTCGTCAGTGCTGTCCACCGCCGAGGGGCCCGAGGCCGAAGCAGTGAGATTGAGCGTGTCCAGTTCCGAGGCCAGCAAGGGTATCGTGCCGCCACCGGGCACCGGGACGTTATTGCCAAGATTGTACGAGGTCACACCGGCCGACGCGTCCAGACCGTTGGTGAACTGACCCGCATGGAAGTAGTACCGGCCCCAGCCGCCTCTCAGGACGGTCTTGCCGGTCCCAAAGAGGTCATAGGCGGCGCCCACGCGCGGCTGATAGAACAGAGCCCGTGTGGGGAACCCAGGCAGCGGGACGCTGGAGTTCTTGCTGTTCCATTCGAATCCGCAGTAGTCGGGCGGAGCCGCACAGTTCTGGTTGTAGGCCGCCTGGTTGAAGATCGAATAGCCGAACCCTTCGCGGTCCGTCCAGGGCTGGAAATGAGTGAGGCGGATACCATAGTTGATGGTCAACCTCCTTGTCGCCTTCCAGTCATCCTGGATGAAACCCTCGTAGGTATTGTAAGAGATATTGTTGATGCGGTTGAAGGAGGTTTCGTTGTAACCGCTTAGAATGCCCATGACCTCGTCGGCATAGGCATCCCCGAGCGAGTTGGTATTGCCCCCGACGGAAACCTGCAGAAATCCGTTGGTGTTGTTGTTGGCGGGCTGAGCATTGCGGATCCATTCCCAGAAGAAACCCGCCTTGATGAGGTGCGTGCCTATGACCTTGGCGAACGTGTCGCTGAAGCTGGGCATGTACTTGTTGGCATAGAGACCCGACGTAGGGCCGCCGGCTTCGAAACCGCCGGGATTGAACATGAAGGCCGCTTCGGACCCCGTAATTTCCGAAGGACGGGATCTGGGCGACGCCGTTCTTGAACAGGCCCTTATAGCTGTAGCCCACGTTCGTACGATCCACCTTTGCGGGATCCTGGAAGACGTTGGGGAAACCGATAAAGGTGTAACCGAAGACGAACTCGTTGGTCATCGTGGGGTTGAACACGTGGGTGAGCGATGCCGAAACGGAGTCGGACCGGTTCTTGCCCAGCACCGGCGTCGGATACGGAACCTGGGAGCCATTGCGCCACCACAGGCCGACCGGGAACTGCTGCACTTCCCGCTGCAGGTTGTAGCGGACGAACAGCTTCGTGTTGTCGCTGAAGCTGTAGTCCACCCGCGTCGCCCACTGATGATTGTTCTGGTTGAACGTCTGCGCCTGCACGTAGTTATATCCGCCGGTCGAGTTGGGATCGGCGTTGGCCGCGGGATACAGCTTCATCAGCGCAATCATGTTGGGATCGAGCTGCGATTGCGGGATGATCCCCCCCGGGTACTTGGCCAGGGCGGCCGCGTTGAGGCACGGGAGGTATGCGGCGTTGGGGTCGGTACTGCAATTCGTGCCGACCGGCGAGCCGGAAGCGGAAACATAGTTATTGTTTGCGTCGCCGATCTTCTGCAGCTCCTCGGTCGAGAAATTGCCCGTCAGCATGGCCGGGGTGGGAACCGTCGCGCGTAGCAGTCCGGTATCCAGGACCTGGTAGAAGTACTCGTAGCCGGTGAAGAAGAACAGCTTGTCCTTTATGATCGGGCCGCCGATGGTGCCGCCCGGGTAGTAGTACTTGTTCTGCGGTCTCTGCGCGCCGCTCTTGTTGTTCAGCCAGTCGTTGGCGTTCAACTTGTAGTTGCGCAGGGAGAAGAACCCGGAGCCGTGGAACTCGCTGCCTCCCGCCTTCGTCACCGAACTGATGACGATGGGGCCCTTCTGGCCCTCGGCGCTGTAATTCGAAGACTGCACCTTGAACTCCGAGATCATCTCCGAATTGGGATTTACGGGCGTGTCGCAGTTGCAGCCCGGATCGGAGACGTGCGCCCCGTCTGCGGTGATGTCCAGGGAGTTGCCGGGCAGCCCGTTATAGGAATAGGCGTTGTTCAGCGGGCTCTGGCTGCCGGCATCGCCGTTGGCGTTGATGCCGATGACTTCACCGCTGAAATTTGCCCTGTTCGATGTGCCGTTCTGTATGGCAAAGCCCGGCATGATCTTGATGAACTCCGCCGCGTTGCTGCTCACCTGCACGTAGTTCTGCAGTTCTTTGGTGGTCAGAGTTTGAGATTTTTCGCCGGAGTCCACAGGTGTGATGGTCGTGATGACACCGGTGACCTCGACGGTCTGGGAAGCTGCGCCGACGGTGAGCGTGACGTTGACATTGCGCTTCTCGCCGCCCAGGATGGCCAGCGCCGGCGCCTGATAGGTGGAGAAGCCTTGCGCCTCGACCGTCAGCTTGTAGGTGAAGTCACCGACTGACACGGAAGCAAACGCGAAGTAACCCTCGGTGTTGGTGAGCGTTTCGCGCGCAGAGCCGGATCGCTCGTTAATGAGCTTCACGGTCGCGCCCGGCACCACCGCGCCCGAGGGGTCGGTCACGACACCCGTCACAGTGGCTAACAGCGACTGCGCCTTCAACTGGACGGCGGGCATTGTCAGGAGTGCGAGGCCGACAATGAGCACCGCCCAGCCTTTTACTGCTCGTATTCGATTCGGCCCTGAAGCCGAACTACTATGCATGGGACACCTCCAGAAATGTCTGATTGAATCCCGTGATCCCGGTGTGACGAATTGAAGAAAACCTTGGGCACATTACACCCCCAAGGAACTCGTGTATACACAAGTCGACTGGAACCCATTATTTCCCAGCGCTTGAGGAAGTCAAGCAGATAATCCGCGATTCAGACAGCCCCCATGTGCGGCGGCTTTTCAAGCCGCCGGGGCGGGTTGAAAAGCCGCCCCACATGCACTTCGGTCGCCGCATCAGTCAAGACGCTTGTGGAAGCGCAACGAGCTGAGGATGAGAATCGCGGCGCCGATTATGAAGAGTGCCGTCATCTGGGGCCAGAGAAACTCGGGGCCCGTCCCCTTCAGGAAGATGCCGCGGACGATCTCCATGAAATAGCGCACGGGATTCAAATAGGTGAGGTACTGCACCACCGGGGGCATGTTGCGAACGGGAAACGCGAACCCGCTGAGCAGCATCGCGGGCAGAAAGAAGAAGAAAGAAGCCATCATCGCCTGCTGCATCGTGTGCGAGACGGTCGAGATGAACAGCCCGACACCGAGCGAGGTCAGCAGGAAGAGAACCGAGCAGGTAAACAGTGTCAGCACGCTGCCGCGAAAGGGTGTCTGAAAGACCAATTCGGCGGCGGCGACGACAAGCGCGACCTCGAACAGGCCGATCAGGGCGAAGGGGAGCACCTTCCCGAGCATGAGTTCGAAGGGCCGGATCGGGGTGACCATCAGCTGCTCCATTGTCCCCACTTCCTTCTCGCGCACGATGCTCATGGAGGTAAGCATGATGGTCACGAGCGCAATTATGTTGACCACGACACCCGGCACGAAGTAATCGCGGCTCTTGAGATCGGGGTTGAACCACACGCGCAGGCGCGCCGAAACGCCTGGTGCTCCGCCGGGCGAGACTGCCATGGTTCCCGAAGCGACCGCTCTGGCGTTCTGCGATTCGGCCAGCGCGGCGGATGCATATGAAGCCACGATCTGCGACCCGTAGCTCGAGATGATCGCGGCAGTGTTGGAGTTCGTGCCGTCGACGAGGATCTGAACCGCGGTCGTCGTGCCCCGCCGCACGTCGCGCCCGAAACGGGGCAGTATCTGCACGATCGCCTGAATCTCCCCATGGTCGAGCAGGTCCCGGGCGTCGCCGATGCGCGAGGGAGTCTCGACCACCTGGAAGTATTTTGATGATTCAAAAGATGCCCTGAGCTCGCGGCTTTCAGGAGTATTGTCCAGGTCCAGCCATGCCAGGCGGACATTCTGGACATCCATGTTCACAGCGTAGCCGAAGACGATGAGCTGAAGCAGCGGCGGGCCGAAGAGCAGGGCACGCCTGCGTACGTCTCTCACGGTCTGCAGGAGTTCCTTCCGGACTATTACCAGGATCCTTTCCCACATGCCCTCTTCACCTCACTCTCAGGCCACCTTCTGCCTGAGTGTTCTCACCGCAATCAGGAACACGACGGCCGCGTATATCGAGAGAAGCAGCACCTCGAACCAGAGCACGTGAAGTCCAACCCCACGGAGGAATATCCCCTTGAGAATGCTGACGAAGTATCGCGTGGGGAAAATGTAGGTGACAACCTGGATCATGGCCGGCATGTTTTCGATAGCGAAGATGAACCCGGACAGAATGAACGCCGGCAGGAACGAAGAGAGCATGCCCAGCTGGTAGGCCACGAGCTGCGATCTTGTGAGCGCCGAGATCAGTATGCCCCAGCACAGGGCGCCGACCAGGAAGATGCAGCTGGTCGCCGCCAGGAAGAGGATGCTGCCGCGAAGCGGCACCTTGAAGAGGCCTACACCGGCAGCCACGGCCAGGAGCGTGTCGATGGCCCCGAGCGCAAAGAACGCGGACATCTTCCCGATCACGATCTCGGCAGGCCGCACGGGGGTGGAGAGGAGCTGTTCCATGCTCCCCATTTCCCATTCCCGGGCGATCGTCAGCGAAGTCAGCAAGGCGGAGATGATCATCAGGATGAGCGCGATCAGTCCGGGCACGACGTAGTTCTTGGACTTCAGCTCGCTGTTGTACCAGACACGGAGGCGGCCGTCGACCTGCGGCGCGAAGGAGCCCCCGGACCGGCGGTTCAGTTCCCCGGAGAGAAGGCTCATGTTGTAAGTCAGCATCACGGCCGTTGCGTACCCGCGCGCGATCGAGGCAGTGTTGGAGTCGCTCCCGTCGAGTATCAACTGAACCTCGGCGCCTCGTCCCGAGAGGAGGTCGGCGGCATAGCTCGGCTGGATCACGATGCCGATCAGGCACTGATCCCTGTTGATGTACCGCTCGATGGTGTCGTACCGGTCCGTCCAGGCGACGACGCTGAAGTACCGGGAGCCCCGGAACGCATCGATCAGGTCTCTGCTCTGGGGTGTTCGGGAAGCATCGCAGACCACCATGGGGATGCGATCGACATCAAGGGTCAGGGCGTACCCGAACAGGATGATCATCAGCAGGGGAAGTGCGAGCGCCATGCCCAGGCTCCTCGGATCCCGCATGATGTGCAGGAATTCCTTGTGGGCGACCGCTTTCGTGCGACGCAGGTTCATGATGCGCTCCGCTCCTGTTCCTCGATCAGCGAAACGAAGACATCCTCCATCGACGGGGGGATGGCTGCCAGGTGGTCGATACTGATCTGCCTTTGCGCAAGGACCTGCCGGATCCGCTCCGTTGCAGCCGCCGCATCCGTCGCCTTCACATGCAGTCCTGCGCCGAACACGGCCACGTCCACGATGCCGGGCACGCCCTCGAGCGCCTTCATGCTCGCGAGCGGGTCAGAAGACTCCAGGCTCAGAATCGAGTGGTTTTGCATCTCTCCCTTCAGTTCGGACGGAGTCCCGAGAGCGACGATCTTTCCGCGATTCATGAGCGCGAGGCGGTGGCAATACTCGGCCTCGTCCATGTAGTGGGTGCTGACGAACACCGTGTGCCCCGCGCCAGACAGCTGGTAGATCAAAGACCAGAACGACCGCCGCGCGATCGGATCCACCCCGGAGGTCGGCTCATCCAGGAAGAGGATGGGGGGTTCGTGCAGGATCGCGCAACCGAGGGCCAGTCGCTGCTTCCAGCCGCCGGAGAGGACTCCCGTCATGGAGTCCCTGCGCTCCGCGAGCCCGGCCATGCCCAGGACGAACTCCTTGCGTGCCTCCCTCTTGCCCTCCGGCACGCGGTAGATGCCGCTGAAAAAGTCGATGTTCTCCTCCACGGTCAGATCGTCGTAGAGCGAGAACTTCTGAGACATGTAGCCGATCTGTTTCCGCACCTCTTCCGGCGCAGCCGCCACGTCGATCCCGCCCACGCAGGCACGGCCGGCGGAAGGCACAAGCAGGCCGCAGAGAATGCGGATCGTGGTCGATTTGCCCGCACCGTTGGGGCCGAGAAAACCGAAGATCGTGCCGGCCTTCACGCTGAAAGTCACGTGATCGACCGCAACGAAGCTGCCGAAGCGCTTCACCAGGCTCTCAACCTCGACGACGCAACCCTTTCCGTTCATGGCAGAACTGTTGTCCTTATCTCAACCGCGCCTCACGTTTCCGGCTGCATGAGTCACCTTGCTGATTGATGCGATAAATACATCCTCCAGCGATGGCGTCATCTGCTTGAACTCTGCCGGGCCGAGGCCTGCCTGATCCAACGATTTCCCGAGCGAGGCCGTGGAGGTTCTATCCGGATAGAGAAACAGATGCAGAACCGCTCCCGCCGGCTCGACGCTGAGAACGCCTTCGGACCTCTCAAGGAAATCCCTGGCGCGTTTCAGGTCAGGGACCTGGATTTCAAAACAGGGCTCACTGAATTGGTGCCTCAGCGTGCCCGGTGAATCGCAGCGGATGAGCCGTCCCTGGTGCATGAGTCCGACGCGGTTGCATCGCTCGGCCTCGTCCAGGTACGCTGTCGTCACCACGACGGTCATCCCCTCTTTCACCAACTGATACAGGATGGTCCAGAAATCGCGCCTCGATACCGGGTCCACGCCGTTGGTCGGCTCGTCGAGGAAGAGTACCTCGGGACGGTGAAGCAGTGCGCACATGAGCGACAGCTTCTGTTTCATGCCGCCTGAGAGTTTGCCTGCGTCCCTGTCCTGGAACGGTTCCATGCGTGTCATCTTCAGGAGGCGGGTCGTCAAGGCAGCGCGCTCGTTCCGCGGAGATACCGAAGAGATCGGCGTAGAAGTCCATGTTTTCCCTCACCGTCAGGTCCAAGTAGAGGCCCGACCGTTGGGGCATGTAGCCGATTCTGTCCTTGATGAACTCGTTTTCGAGACGCACGTCGTGACCGTCCACGGTAACGCTGCCGGAGGTGGGGTCCAGGAGACCGCAGAGGAGCCGCAGGGTAGTCGTCTTCCCGGCACCGTCAGGTCCGACCAGCCCGAATATCTCTCCCCGTCCGACCTCGAGGTTCAGGCGGTCGACTGCGGTCATTTTCCCGAAACAGCGCGTCAGGTCTTCAGTTCGGATCACAAGCGGTATCTACCCTCTCAAAGCAAGGCTTCCCGGCTCTTTCAGGGCCGGCGGCAAGAGATCACCAGCGATGCGCGCGTTCTCAGGCAATCGCAGGTGACTGAGGCTACTCCGCCTTTCTCGTGCTCTCCAGTTGGATCTCGGCATCGGCCGGCATGTTCGACTTGAACACGTGTTCCGGATTCGGCAAGTCGATTTTTATCCGGTACACCAGCTTCACCCGTTCCTCCGTGGTCTGTATCTGCTTGGGGGTGAATTCAGCCTCGGAGGAGATAAACGAAACCCGCCCCCAATAAGTCCTTCCTCCGCATGAGTCGCAGGAGACCCTGGCCTTTTGATCGAGCTTCACACGCCCGATCTCCGTTTCGTTGATATATGCTCTCAGCCACGGCCGATCGACATCGCCGACAGTTGCGACGATCGTTCCGGGTGCGATGATTTCTCCGGCCTCGGCGGACTTGACCAGGACGACGCCGTCGATGGGCGATTGCACGACGGTGTCATCAATCTGGGCGTCGATCACTGCTATCTGCGCTCGGGCGCGTGCAATTTCCGCGCGCCGGGTCTCCAATTCCTGTTCGCGTCTCTTTATGTCGAGCCGCGTTGCCTCCGCGAGCTTCAGGGCCGCTCGGCTTCGCTCGACCTGTGCGCGCGCTGATTCGATCTGTTCCCTGCGCGGCCCCTCCACGACGAGCGACTGCCGGTCTTGCGCCTGTTTCAGGGCTGCGGTTGTGGCGTCCAGCCGGGCCCTGTACTGGTCGTGCTGGGCGGCGGTTATGTCGTCATTCCTGAAGAGTTCCTGAGCCCTTTCCCAATCCCTCTGCGCCTGGACGTTCTGGGCGCGCGCTTCCGCGACGGCAGCCGTTGCCTGCTCGATTTCCTGCTTTCTGGACCCGGCAAGAAGCTCGTCCAGTCGCGCCTGGGACTGTTTCAGCTCTGCTTCGCGCACCTGCAGTTCTGCCGACAGTGAGGACTTCTGGTATTCAATTGCGGTCTGAAGCTGCGTCAGCTGGGTCTGCGCGACCTCCAGGCCCGCTGTTTCCCTCTCACGCTGTCTCTGCAACTGCACCTGGTCGAGTCTGCCCAGGAGCATCCCTTTCCGCGCTTGCATTCCCTCTTCGACCGGGAACTCGACAAGCTTCCCGGGGACTTTGAAGGCGATGTTGACCTCGGTCAGTTCGACGTTTCCAGAGACCTTGATGGTATCGCCCGGCTCGCGGTTCCACCAACTGCAGGAGTTGAGACTCAGCAGTGACAGGAACGCAAATCTGGGTATCAGTTTCATGATTCGTCTCCCGGGTCCGGATGTCGGACCTTCCCCGAAATGCCGTTACTGGATCATCCGACGTATAACGCCCATAGCTGTTCCCAGGTCGATCCTGGAGAGGTTGTAGTAGTAGAGAGCCAGGATCCTGTCGTCGCGTGCACGCTGCAGGCGCGTCTGGGCGTCGGTTACCTCCAGGCTCGTACCCACGCCCGCTTTGTAGCGTCGTTCCGCCTGGGCCAACTCGCTTTCAGAAAGCGCCAGTCCTTCTTCAGCCGTCTTGACAAGCTCGATGGACGATTTGAGGCTGTCGAGCGCCGCCCTCACCTGCAGATCTATCTGGTCCCGCAGTTCGTGAGTTCGCAGACGTTCCTGCCGAAGCTGGGATGCACTCTCCGCCCTGCGGGCATCACGGCGTCCTCCGTCAAAGACCGGGACCTTGACCGTGAAGCCATAAACGCGGGTAGGGATGGCGTTGTTGATGCTGGTGCCGATTGTTCCATAGTCACCGTAGAGGCCTACCGATGGCAGGCGTTCCCATTTGACGGCACTATATGCAAGTTCGGCGCTCTGCTCGCGCTTGACCTGTGCCTTCCAGTCGTTGCGTGTTTCGAACGCGACTTTCAGGGCCTGGTCGGGCGCAGTTACGTCTACGGGGAGAAAAGCGAGCGATTGCGTGAGTTCCACAGGGGTGGTGAGATCCATGCCGATGGAGTTAAGCAACTGGAAATAGGCCAGTTGACGTTCGTTTCCTGCCACCAGGATGCGCTGATGAGCCTGAGAGAGCTGCACCCGGGCCCGGGTGACTTCGATCCCCGTGGCCGAACCTGCGGTTTTCATGCTGGAGGCCAAGTCGAGCAGATCCTGGGCGAGCTTGAGATTGGCATTGGCCGTTTCTATTGCTGCATCGGCGCGCACCGCACCCAGATAGCTCCGGGACACCACGCCGGTGATCAGATCCTGCACGTTCTCGCTTTCCGACTCTGCCTGGTGGATCCCGGTGCGGGACGCCTGGTAGCGGCGTATAGCGCTGAGATCGAAGGCTGACTGGCTCGCGCTCGCGCGTGCGTCGAACAGACCGTACGGGCCGACCAGGGTAGGGAATTGGAATCCCGAGACGGGAAGCCGGAGCATCAGGCCGAAGGCCTCCAGGTTCTGAGTCCGGTTCGATTGGCCGACGCTTGCCTCGAGGTTCGGCAGAAGCGCCGACCGGGCCTGTGCAGAACGGGACTTCGACTGGCTCACCGTCTCCTCGGCTATCCGGACTCTTGGATTGCCTTCCGCGCCGAGGGCGATGTCGACCGCCTCTTTCAGGCTCAGCCGCAACACGCCCCCGGGTGAGCGGGCGGGAACAGATGCCGGCTCCCGGCCTTCGGTTTGGGCACCGCATTCCAGACCGGCTGAAAGCAGCCCCGACAGAAGCAATACTGCGACACGGTTCTTCATAAGGCCTCGCGCCCTGCTAGTGCCCGCCGTGGGCCAGGCGGGCGAATCAATCTGCCTCTTCTTCCGTCCGGTCGGAGAGGTACGGGGGACTCAAGTCCTGCTACCGCGAACGCAACCAGCCGTTCGATTGTCCCATCCACGTCGGACGGGTCGCACAGCCCGCCGGACAGCATTTCGATGATCCACGATGCGGCCAGGGTATGTGCCATGGCACCGATAGTGAAATGGAGGCGCCAGAAGAATTCGGTCGGCGGGACCTCGGGCAGCGCACGCCGGAAGGCCTCCCGGAACTGCCGGGCAACCTTCTCCATTTCGCCGAGGAAGATCCTGCGTACGTTCCGGCCGGGCTCGGCGTACATTCGTCCGAGCAGGGTCTGCAGGGGCAACCGCCCTGCAGGCGCTATGCCTTCCGGTCGCAGAAGAGGTTCCACAAAGGCCCGGACAACCTTTTCAAGCGGGACCACGCCGTTTCCGGACTCGTGCTCGCATGCGTCGAGCATGGTGAGCCGCCGCGCGTTGATCGGCGCCAGCCTGCGGGCGAAGATCTCGTGTATCAGGTCATTCTTGGACCTGAAGTGATAGTTCACCGCAGCCAGGTTCGCGTCCGCCGCGGAGGTGATGGCACGGAGGGAGGTCCCGTCGAACCCGCGCTCCGCGAACAGCCTCTCGGCGGTATCGAGAATGCGTTCCCTGGTGTTTTTCTTCTGTTTCATCGACGCCAACGATCGTTTCAAACAAACGTATGAATAAAACGTTCGTATGACCTGTGTCAAGCCTTTTATGAGGAAAGCCGGCTTTTCAGAAGGGGGGCTCGAATACGGCTTGGGGATAGTTCCGGGCTGGCGGATGCCGTCAGCTTTCAGCTGTCAGGTTCCCCTGCCACACGGGCTTCAGCCTGTGAGGCCCGCTATCGCTCCCGCTCGTCCGGTACGGGCTCGACCCTCTCTGATCGGGGAAATCTCCCGAGCTGAAGCTCGGGGCACAGGGACGGACATGGCTGATTGCTGAGAGCTGATAGCTCTTGTCGCCGACCAGTTTGACTTGGGTATGCCGTGAATGCTAATTTTGCGCGCGGTTGCGGCCCGGATCCGGGGCCGAATGAGGAGATGACATGCCGGACCTTTCTGCGTACGCAAAAGCATCCGAAGAAGAGTACTTTCGAAAAAAGGAAAAAGAGCTGATAGAAAGACTGAAGAAGAAGGCTGCCTCCGAGGCGCACCGCCAAGGGCTGGCCGAAGCCATCGGCCTGGAAAACCGGCAGATCCTGGATGTCCTCGAGGAGATGGGTTTCGACCGATCGACCGTCATCCTCCTTTTCCTTTTCCCCTTGCTCCAGGTGGCCTGGAGTGATGGCGAGGTTTCCGAGGAAGAGCGGGCGCTGATCCTGCAGGCAGCCCGGACCCACGGCGTCGAGGAGGAGTCGCCAGCATACGAAAAGCTTGGCGGCCTGCTCCGGACTCGGCCCGCTGCGGTCCTTTTTGACCGGGCGCTCCGTGTTATCCAGGACCTTCTTCAGTTCCAGAAAGGCGATCCCAGGCAGACAACCAGCGCAAAGCTGATCGATGCCTGCGAGAGGGTGGCCGCCGCCTCCGGCGGATTCCTCGGTGTCGGTCCAAAGGTATCCGCCAAAGAAAGAGAAGCCCTGCGCCGCATTGCTTCTGCTATCGGTGAAAGGCATGCGGCAGCGGCGGCCGGGATTGAAAGCAGGCTCAAGTCCTGACAAGGCCGGGCGCCGGCATCACGGCCGCGCGCCCTCGCGGCGCAGGAGGTCGCGCTTCATCTCGCTGCCGAAGGCGTAGTTGCCGACCCCCCCCTGCGTGGGAACGACGCGGTGGCACGGAAGGATCCAGGGCACCGGGTTGCCCGCCATGACGTTCCCCACCGCACGCGCCGCCCTCGGCCTCCCGGCCTCGCGCGCCAACCACGCGTACGTCCGCACCTCGCCTCTCGGGATTGTCCGCAGGATTTCGAGGACCTTCTGCTGGAACGGCGTCAGCCCGGTGATATCGACCCGCGCCGGCCGGCTCAGTCTGCCGTCGGCCGCCAGCTGAACGGCCCGTGCGAGTGGCTCCGACAGCCTCGCCCGTGTCGCCACCCGCCCCCGGATCTTCCGGTACAGCCTCCCGAATTCCAGCGGGTCCATTTCGGCGGGCCGAAGCAACGTGATTCCGTGCCGGCTGAACCCCACCCACACCGGCCCGAGTCGAGTCTGGACCCGGTCGAAATGATCGGACGTGCCTGCCCGGACCCTTTCAAGCAGATCTTTGGGCGCTCGCGTCCGCAGACCCTCGCAGGCCGAAGCGAGGCGACTCAGGAAGGAGATCTCCCCGGTGCAGCCGTCGCAGCTTCGCAGATGGTCGCGGATCATCCCAGCAACCCGGTGGCTGATCTCCCCTGTTCGATATGCATCTGCCATTCGTCTCACTGTTTCACAGCGCATGTCGATCCTCCTCTGCTCAAGAGAACGCGCAGCCTGCGCAACGCTCGGAATACTTTCGCTCTTGCAGCGGCTTCAGAGCCGCCTGTGGCTTGCGCGATTTCGGCGTACGACAGCCCTTCTATGAATCGGAGCGCCACCAGGTCCCGACTTTCCGCCTCGAGCTTGTCCAATGCCCGGCTCAGCGTGTCCTGAAGGATCTCGAACGGCTGACCTGCGCTATCGTCCTGCGGGATGTCCGCAACAGCCGGATCGTCGACAGGCGAAAAGCGGCCCTCCCCGGCTGACCTGCGGTCGCGTATCCGATTCAGGGCCAGGTTCCTCGTGATCCGGAACAGCCAGGGGCGCATCTCGAGTTGCCGGCACCTCTCCGGACCGTAGTCGGCCGCAAGCGTTCGGCACGCCCGAACGAACGCATCCTGCGTGACCTCCTCAGCATCGAAGGGATTGCGAAGCAGGCGAAGGGCGTAGCCGTAGAGCTGATCCTGGTATGTACGGACAAGTCGCTCCACGGCGCCGTCAGCACCCAGGTGCACGGAGAGCGCCATACACTCAGCTTTATCCATCGGTATCCCTTTCCCGGCTGTCGAAACAGTCCCGGTCATCATCAGATATAACACGCCGGCGAGGCTCGACGTTCGCAAATGAAGGCAATTCGAGTGATGGGCTCCCGGTCTTCCACGCTTGCCTCTCAGCGCGCCCTGACGGGACACTTAGTGTGCGGGCTCCGGACCGGCGGCCGCGGGAGGGTCGGGGCCGGTTGCAGCCGGGAATAACGGCCGATATAATTCGCTACCTCGGGCAAGGAGAAACCTGCATGGCGATGTCCACGGTTATCAACAGGATCACCGAAATGCTCGGCGACAGGGCCGGCTATTACCTTGAGCACAAGTGCGCGACGGTGTCGAAGGAGCAACTCCACCTTCCCGGTGCGGACTTCATCGACCGCGTGTGGCTGGCCAGCGACCGGCCGGCGCATGTGCTCAGGAACCTGCAGGCACTCTTCAGCCACGGCCGGCTCCGAGGCACAGGATATCTCTCAATCCTTCCTGTCGATCAGGGAATCGAACATTCCGGCGGTGCCTCGTTTGCCCCGAACCCGATCTATTTCGACGGCGAGAATATCGTGAAGCTGGCGATCGAAGGCGGCTGCAACGCCGTCGCCTCCACCCTCGGCGTCCTCGGATCAGTCTGCCGCAAATACGCGCACAGGGTCCCGTTCATCCTGAAGATCAACCACAACGAATTCATCTCCTATCCGAATTCCTACGACCAAATCCTGTTCTCGAACATCAAACAGGCGTTTGACATGGGTGCGGTTGCCGTCGGCGCAACCGTCTATTTCGGCTCGGAGGAATCGAAACGGCAGATCCAGGAAGTCTCGGCGGCATTTCACGCTGCGCATGAACTGGGCATGGGGACGGTGCTGTGGTGCTACCTGCGGAACCCGGCATTCAACAAAACAAAGGACGGAGGGCCGGACTATCATCTTGCCGCCGACCTTACCGGGCAGGCCAATCATCTCGGCGTTACCATAGAGGCGGACATCATCAAACAGAAACTCCCGGAGTGCAACGGCGGTTTCGAGGCCTTGAAGTTCGGCAAGAGCCACAAGAAGGTCTACTCGGAGTTGACTTCCGATCACCCGATCGATCTCACGCGCTACCAGGTGATCAACTGTTACATGGGCCGCGCCGGTCTGATCAACTCGGGCGGTGCGAGTGCCGGCGAGAGCGACCTGGCTGAAGCTGTCCGGACAGCGGTCATCAACAAACGCGCGGGCGGGATGGGATTGATCTCCGGGCGCAAGGCATTCCAGCGTTCGATGAAGGATGGCGTCGCCATCCTGAATGCGATCCAGGATGTGTACCTCTGCCCGGAGGTAACAGTCGCCTGATCACCGGCAGCCGCGCGGCGGGCGCCCTTCCAGGATCGCTTCCGCGCCGACATCCGCCTGCAGCGCGCGAATCACCGGAGGTTACAGGATGCCTTCGACCAGGATCCGGCTCGACTACGGCACAGAGGGGCTTTCCGTCGAGATTCCCTCGTCGGAGATCACTGTTCTGGCTCCGCGCCATCTGCCGGGCGTTGCCGATGAACACGCCTCGTTTCGCGAGGCGCTGAGGAACCCGATAGAATCTCCGCCCCTGCGCGAGCTGATTCTCTCCGCCGACCGCGTAGCCATTGTGATTCCCGATATAACACGCCCCTGCCCGAACCAGCGCCTTCTTGCCTGGACGCTTGAAGAACTCTCGCATGTGCCGGACGGCAATCTTGTCATCATCAGCGGCACCGGTTCTCACCGCATGAACACGCGAGAGGAACTGCTCTCGCTGGTTGGCCCGCATCTAATGGCACGCGTCCGGGTCGTAAATCACACCGCCCACGATCCATCGATGGTTGCGCCGGCGGGACGGACAGCAGACGGGCGGACGGTTCTGCTGAACAGGGAGTACCTGGAGGCGGACAGAAGGATCGTGATCGGATTCATCGAACCGCACTTCATGGCCGGATTTTCCGGAGGCTGCAAGGGGATATTTCCCGCCGTGGCGGACATCGATTCGATCATGCACTATCACCGGGCCGAGGTCATCGGTGATCCCCGCAGCACCTGGGGCCGGCTTGAGGACAATCCCACCCAGGAGCAGATCCGACATAACGGTTTGCTCGTGCCCCCGGATTTCTGCATCAATGTGACGCTTAACCGGGAACGAAGGATCACCGGCATCTTTTGCGGGGATGCCATGGCCGCGCACGGCGAGGGGTGCTCGTTTGCCAGGGAGACGGCGATGATTCCGTGCCCGAAGCCGTTTCCGATCGTGGTCACAACCAACAGCGGGTATCCTCTCGATCAGAATCTCTACCAGACCGTCAAAGGGATGTCTGCTGCGGCGCAAATCGTGAGCGAGGGCGGCTTGATCGTGACTGCCTCACGCTGCAACGATGGCTTCCCGGCACACGGCAATTTCCGGAAGCTCCTTTTTGGGCATGCCTCGCCGCGCGCCATCCTGGAGACGATCATGGCGCCCGGATTCTCGATGTACGACCAGTGGGAAGCACAGCTGCTCGCAATTATCCTTTCAAAGGCGAGGGTCGCGCTCTGTAGCGAGATCCCGGAGGAGGAGGTGCGGCGGGCGCATCTGCTTGCCGTTTCCAGCGTCGCCGCATGTATCGAGAACGAGCTGGCACAAATCGGGCGGGGAGCGCCGATCGCGGTGCTCCCCGAGGGCCCGATGACGATTCCCTATCTCGTCCCCGGCCAGCAACCACGCCCTTCGGTCGGGCAACCCTGAGGAAAAACCTGTATCCGCGATGTCGGAATCGGTATCGGCATTCGACATTTTTGTCGGTCGATGGACCTTGGTATCGGGGCTGACTCCCGGTCGATACCGATACCGACTGCGATCCCGATCCCGCGTCTGTCTTTGATTCGGGAAAGGCAATCTCCCGTCAAGGGACATCCATCTGACCTGGTGTCTCCTGGCGCACCAACAGTGTCGCCACGGTTCCACCGAGTGACCCGATTACGATCGTGAAGGAGACCCAGAAAATCAGCTGCGGGAAGAAGGCCAGCCACAGGTAACCGGCGACAAAGCCCATAGAGGAGCGGAAGGGGGTGCCCACGTAGTCGTAATGAGTTCCCCAGTTGCCTGCCATCGCCAGAAGCATGATGACTGCAACGGGTATGCGCGCGGCAAAGCCGTACAGGAGGAGTGTGCGAAAAAGCTCCGGCCACCCGAAGTACTGGAGCACGGCGGCGATGACCATGGTGAGCCAGACAAAGATCAGGATCTGCGGGAATCCAACCCGGAACAGTCGCAGGGCCGGGGTTTCGAGTGTCAGCATGATCAGCAGGCCGCATAGCGCAAGAAGCGACGCCTTCCTGAAGGATCCGGGACTTTGTCCGGCGCGAATCAGTCTCCAGGCGAAATAGGTGCCGAAGGGAAAGCCGAGCCAGGTAATACCGATCAGCCAGCTTACTCCGCTCGGCTCGATCCCCATTGTCTGGGTGCTGAACCAGCGCGGGGACCACCTGAGGAGCTCGCCGGCGAGGCGCAGCAGTGTGACGGCGAGACTCACGAGGGCCGGCCAGAGAATCAGTCCAAATGTCGTTTGCCGATTTTCCGCAGTTCCCGTGCTTGTCATGGGTGTTCTCCCTCCGTGGTTTGGCCGGGTAGTACCGACCGGCAATCTCGACCTTACAGTTGCTCGTGCCTCAATACTACTCTGATATACTGGCCGTCAGGCCAGATTTGGCGCCGGTAGCCATGTCAAATGTGCATCTGTCCGTGATCATCCCTGCCTATAACGAGGAACGTCGATTGCCCGGCACTCTGCGCTGCGTGATGGATTACCTTTCAGCGCAATCGTACCGGTCGGAGGTCGTTGTCGTGGACGATGGGTCTTCGGACGGGACGGCATGTGCGGCTCGGGAAATCGACAGCTCGATACCGTTACGGCTGTTCCGGCACCCTGACGGTGCAAACCATGGGAAGGGCGCGTCCGTCAAGAGAGGGATGCTCGAGGCGACCGGTGAGTATCGCCTGTTCATGGATGCCGACAACTCGACCACCGTGGACCAGGTTGAGGGATTCTGGCCCCACCTCGAGAGGAGCTGCGACGTGGCCATCGGTTCCCGGGTCATCGGAGGAGCGATGGTCGCGACTCGCCAGCGCTGGTACCGGGAACTGGCGGGCCGCTCAGGGAACTGGGTCATACGCGCCTTTGCAGTCCCCGGAATCATGGATACCCAGGTGGGATTCAAGATATTCACGCGCCGCAGCGCTGAAACGGTCTTCCCCCGGCTCACGATCGACCGCTGGGGATTCGACGTCGAGGTCCTTGCGATCGCACGGCTGCACGGTTTCCGAGTCTGCGAGCTGCCGGTGCGATGGAACAATTCCCCCGGCAGCAAAGTCGGTATGAGCGCCTATGCCGAGGTGCTTACCGAGGTCCTGCGTATTCGACGCAACCTGAAAGCCGGCGCTTATCGGTGACGCTGATCAATAGGCGTGCGGCTCTCCGCCGACCTTTCCGCTGAACGATCGAAAGAGATAGGTGAAGTATCCGAGCGCCAATATGATCCCGATCCCCCACCAGTAGAGGCCGACACGCAAGCCGTAGTTCTGCGCGGCCGCATTGTGGATCGTGAGGCTATAGCGGGCGTCGGTGCTCGCCGGCAGAAGAACAGGATAGACGGCAAAGGCCGCACCGCCGAGCATGGCTGCAATATAGAGACACGAGGCGAGGAATGCAGCCCGCTCGTTTCGGCGGGTTCTGAATACGACCATACCCACGAGCCCTGCCAACACCGCCAGCGGGAGAATCCAGCCGACAGGATACCGCTCGAAGTTGTCGAGCAGTTGCGGACGGATAGCGAGGGCTGCCACCACCCCGAGGATCGTCAGCAGCGCAGTCGCCCACCAGGCCAGCGCAGCGATGCCGTGCGAACGCCGGTTCACTTCGCCCTCGGTCTTGAGGGCGACGTAGAGAGCCCCGTGGCCCGTGAGGATCACGAGGGCCGTGACCCCGACCAGCACGGTATACCAGTCAAGAATGCCTGCCTGTGGCGCCACCGTGAAGGTGGTCCAGAGCGGCGCAAAGAAGTAGCCGTCTGCCCCCAGCGGGACTCCTCGCATCACGTTTCCCAGCGCCGCGCCCAGAAAGACCGCCAGCAGAAGGCTCGAGATCGAAAAGATGACATCGAAAAAGGAACGCCAGAGCGTGCTGTCGAGGTGCGCGCGGAACTCTATCCCGATCGCCCGCAGCATCAACAGCCACAACACAATCATTAGCGGCAGGTAGAAGCCGCTGAAGCTCGAGGCATAGAGGGCCGGGAACGCGAAGTAGAGCGTGCCGCCCGCCGCGAGCAGCCAGACTTCGTTGCCGTCCCATACCGGGCCGATGGCTGACAGGATCGACCGACGCTCTTCGTCCGTCCGGGCGGCCCACAGGTGGATGGCTCCGGCCCCCAGATCGAAGCCGTCGAGCACGACATATGCCGTCAGCATGAAGGCAACCAGTACGAACCAGAGGGTTTCCATATCGATCTCGTCAAATGAGGGTTTTCCGTGCCCGACCGGAGGGCCGCGGGAGTGCCGCACGGGAGGCACGGCTCCCGTGTCTGCGCACCTGCCGGAGAACAATCACGCTTTTGCCTCCCCGTTGGAATCCGGGCCGTGCTCCACCTCACGCCAGACCAGGTAGAGAAACAGCATACCCAGGGCCATGTACATCCCCATGAAACCAAGCAGAGTGAATAGGGCGTTCCCGGCGGAGACGCCGGGGGAAGCGCCGCGGCTCGTGCGAATCAAGCCATAGACGAGCCAGGGTTGGCGCCCCAGTTCCGCAGTAAGCCAGCCCGCCGTGTTCGCGATATACGGAAACGGGAAACTCAGCATCAGGATCCACAACATCCAGCGCGATTCGTGGAGCCGGCGGCGCCAGAGCAGATAGCCGGACACCAGCATCACGGCGATAAAGATCGTACCGAGCCCCACCATGATGTGATAGCTGTAGTACAGAAGCGGAATGTGGTCGGGCCATTCATCCCTGGGGAAAGCATCCAGGCCTTTGACCTCGGCTTCCCAGCGACGATAGGTAAGGAAGCTCAACATCCCCGGTACGATGATGGGGTTGTCGATCTTCTGGTTCTTCACGTCGGGCTGCCCGAGGATGATCAGCGGCGCTCCCGGCGTGGTTTTGAAAAGAGCTTCCATGGCGGCGAGAGTCGCAGGCTGATTGTGCAAGACCAGGCTGCCCTGTTGCTCCCCTGTGGGGGCCAGTTGCCAAACGCTGAAGACGAGGCCTGCGATGACGCCTACGGTCACGAACCTTGCCGCATGCTCCCTGTGCCGGTTGGCCAGCAGGTAATAAGCCCCGACCGCGGCCATCACGAACGATGCTGTGACGACCGCGCCGCCCATGTTGTGCGAGTATTGCCAGAGGGCCCAGGGGTTCAGGAGCAGATCCCAGAAGCTGTTCAGGTGCAGGCTGCCGTCGGCAGCCGTCGAGTACGCTACCGGATGCTGCATCCAGGCGTTCGTCACTATGATGAAGAATCCCGATATCCAGGAACCGAGAAACACCAGAAACGCCGCGGTCCAGTGGCCCCACTTCCCCAGGCGCTTTTCCCCGAACAGGAACAGTCCCAGGAAAGCCGATTCCAGAAAGAACGCAAAGATGCCTTCCATGGCGAGAGTCTGGCCGATCACCCCGCCGACAAGTTTTGAGAAATGGGCCCAGTTCGTCCCGAACTGAAACTCCAGCGGGATCCCGGTCACTACCCCGAGAACAAAGTTGATGCCGAAGATCCGCGCCCAGAACCGGGCAGACTGATTCCACGCTTCGTCGTTCTTCCACAGCGACATGCTCTTCAGGACGACAATGAGAAGGCCGAGTCCCATGGTCAATTGCGGGAACAGGTAGTGGTAGGTCACCGTGAAGGCGAAATGGAAGCGATGAAGTGCCAGCGCATCATCCATGGCCGCGACTCCTGTCCTTGAGCTCAGTCGGTCGCCGGTGCGGAACGCCGCCGGCTGGTAAGGCTCGTGGAGTGTATGGTAACCGATCATCAGGGAAAAGGCATCCCCTGTCGCGCAGGGTCCAGCAGTCAGGACAGCGGCGCCAGGCCGCCTGGGTGAGGCTCGACAGCCTGCGCCGGCGGGAAGGATGACGTTCGACGCCCGAACATCACCCCGCTTCCGCTGTATGGGGCGCGCATGGGGTCACCAAGCCAACCGGCAATCTCGGCTTGACCATGAACTCGAGCGCGGGATAGATTTTGATGGACATCGCGGCGCCATCGGCTGATAACCCGTGCCGATGGAGGCAGACAGGAACGAATGAGCACTCAAACAGTTGCACCACCCGAATCCGGTGAGCAGCACCGGGCCCCTTTTGTGACAGCACCTCCCCATCGCCTCAATCCGGCGGAGCTGAAGATCGATCTGCTTTGTACCGGCATCCGGATCGGGGACTCCGGGAATGTTGCCGAGGAAGGCCGACCGCTGGTTCGAACGCGGGCGGGGCTCGGCAGCGGTCTGGAGATGATACTGCCAGGGAACCGGCGCGATGTTTGGGTGAACGCTCCGGTGGTGGAAGAGTTTGTGAAGAACACTCGTTACCTGCTGAAGCGGAACGAATCCGGGCACCACCTCCTTGACGAGGTCAACGGCTTCGAGTATCCCGTCAGACTCGCGCCGAAACCCGAGTGGTACGAGCGACGGACCAAGGCGGGAGTCATAATGTCCCGCGTCGCCACTCTTCAGGGGACGTGCCTTTCAACCTATATCGGAGAGAGGTGCAAGTTCTGGGCACCCCAGTCCCCCCTGAACTGCAAGTTCTGCACGACCGGCTTGAATGTTGGCAAGGACGAAGAGGCCGAAAAGTCAGTCGACGATGTCGTTGAGACAGCTCTCGCGGCAAAGGCCGAATCGGGGGTCACATTCATCCACTTCAACAGCGGATACCAGGGACTCCGGGGGCTGGAGGTAGCCCTGCCGTACGTCGAGGCCATCAAGAAGAAGGTCGGCATGCTCGTGGGAATCCAGTTCGCCCCGGAACAGGACCTGAGCCTCTATGACCGGGCGATTAAGATGGGAGTCGAGCATTTCTCCTTCTGTTTCGAGTTGTACAACATGGAATATTTCCGTCAGTTCCTGCCCGGGAAGACCAGCGTGCTCGGCCGTGAAGTGTTTTTCCGGGCCATGGAACACTGCTCGCGTAAAATGGGGAAAGGGCGGGTGTCCGGAGAGATAATCGCGGGGGTGGAACCGCTGCCGGATACCTTCAGGGCGATCGAGTACATCGTGCGTGCCGGGGCATTTCCTCTTGTCTGCATTTTCCGGCCGCTCGCCGGTTCGGAAATGGAGAACTACCCTCCTCCGGCTTACAGGGACATGCTTCGGGTATTCCGACATGTTTACGAGACCTGCCGAAACCACAACCTCCCCGTCGGAATCGCCCCGAACATCAACGTAAGTCTGTCGCTGACGCCTGACGACACGTTCTATCTCGCCTCGATGTCGCCCGCGGACCGCTTCTACCAGGGCTGGATGGCGGTTCTGAAGAAGCTCATGCGGCCCTACTTCGGACGCCGGATGCGCCCCTCTGAGGGATGACGCAGCTCCGCGGAACGGGAATACGTCTCTTTTTTGAAGACGTCGGGCAAGAATCAAGGCTATAAATACAACCTTGAGTCTTAGGCTGCCTTTTCTGCGTCCAGCGGATGCCGGACGAGCGTCGAAATCCGCATGGACAATGTCGAGGACTGCCGTGATGTGTAGGGGTTCCACCAGTTGGTTTTCTTCGGGAATCACCGGCGTGACGTCGAGGCTTTCTGCCAGCTTCATGGTATCGGCGTCACCCACTCCCCCCGGACACACGAGGAAGCCGCAAAGCCGCCCGAGAAGCCTGGGCGGTTGACAGGAGGAGATTCCCCGGGGTAGCGAGGGCCTTCCGTCATATCCCCCAGGCACCGCTGACGTGGATGTTGGCGCCGTTGATGTAACGCGCTTCTTCGGAAAGCAGAAAACCCACCACCGTGGCAGCGTCCTCGGGGAGCCCTGCGTATCCCGCGGGAATGTTTTTCACCAGGCTGGAAAACTCCTCCATCGGTATGCTGCCGGTGTCTATGATCCCGGGGGAGACGGCATTGACCGTGATGCCGTGGGGCGCGAGCGCCTTCGCCAGCGACCGTGTGAGAACCAGGACGGACACTTTGGCTGCGTAATACGCGGTGATGTATGGCTGGCCGACATGTTGGTCGGCATTGGCCACGCTGAAGCTCACGATGCGGCCCCAGCGTCGCTCCTTCATTCCCGGGGCAGCCAACCGTGCGAGATAGAACAGCGAGTGGAGGTTGCTGTCGAACATCGAGCGCCAACCCTCGACGCTCTCCTCCATGACCGGCAGGCGCCGGTAGGGGCCTGCGCAATGTACCAGGGCATCCAGCCGGCCCCAGGCGCCCTCGATCTGTCGCACCAGAGTCTCGGCAGCAGCCGGATCGGAGACATCCGCCTGCAGGGTCATGACAGGCGCGCCGCGCAGTTTCAGGCCCGATTCCAGGGACGCGGCGTCTTCACGCCGTGTTCGGTACGTTGCGGCGATCGCCCAGCCGCTGTCCGCCAGCAGGGTCGCCACCGCCCTCCCGATGCCCCTGACTCCCCCCGTGATGAGCGCTGTCCGGTTTTCAAGCATCTCCTGCCCTTCCCCCCGGCCGGATTATGTAACCACGATGGTTTCTCGCTGGCGGGATCGGAATCGGTGTCGCGATCGGTATCGCCGTTCCAGCGCATGTCCAACCAACCGGTCTCGGGTTCGCTCCCGGCCGGTGCCAGAACCGATCCCGATTCCGGCCCCGATCGCCTCCTGGGTTGGCCCGCTTCGGGTCCGGCCAAAGCCGCACCCTCGAGGAGCGGTTGCCTATGTCACGGGTGACTCTCGACCCGCGTAGAGATAGCGTTTTATCTTGCGAGTTGTCGTCTTTTCGAATTCCTCGTGACGCACTGTCAGGCTGGTGACCCGCTTGAACGGCGCAAGGTTCTGGCAGCGCTCTTTCACCTCGCGTTGCAGGATCTCCTCCACCCGGCCGACCTCGACCGCCCCTTCTTTCTCGAGACCCTTCGTGATGAAGTACTCGATATTGGGGACCACGATTGCGTGTACCTCGTGCCTCCTGTCGGATTCGGTCTCGCTCCCGCCCCAGACGAGGCATTCGAGTATGTAAGGAGATCGCACGATCTCGGCCTCAACTTCCTCGGGGTAGACCTTCTTTCCCCCGGGCGTGACGATGACTGCCTTCTTCCTTCCGCGCACATACAGGAAACCATCCTCGTCGAAGTATCCAAGATCGCCGGTGTGAAGCCAGCCATTTTCGAGGGCCGCGTGTGTCGCCTCGGAGTTGTTGTAGTAGCCGAGCATTACGTTCGGTCCACGGGCGAGGATTTCTCCGTCTTCCGCGATCCTTACTTCCACGCTTGGCAGCGGAAGCCCTACCGACGCATGTTTGAAAGCGCGGTTGCGGTTGACTGCGATGATGGGGGAGGACTCCGTCAGGCCGTAACCCTGCAGGAACGTGACTCCCAGCTCGGTGAAGCCCTGCGCGACGCGCGGGTCGATGGCGGCGCCGCCGGAAATCAGGATCCGGAGAGCTCCGCCGAAGCGCTCGTGCAGTTCCGAGAAAATCGTTCGACGAATGTCGGTGCTGAAAAGCAGCTCTGAGTAGCGGGCCACTTTCTTGGCCGCGTTGACCTTCCACAAGCCCCGCTCCGCCAGGCCCGCCTCTATCTTCTTGTACAAGGCATGCCAGAGCAACGGCACTCCGAGAACGGCAGTTGCCTTTGTCTCTGCCATATTCTCCGCCAGGCGACGGAGATTCTCCGCGAAGGAGATTTGTGCGCCACGGTAGATAGCGATCAGGAAGCCGTCCGTGCACTCGTAGCAGTGGTGGAGGGGGAGCACGGAGAGGAAGCGGTCCTCGCGCCCAAGATCCACCCACTGCACTGCATCCGTGATATTCACGGCCACGCTCCCCTGGGTCAGCATGACTCCCTTGGAATTGCCCATCGTACCGGAGGTAAAGAGGATGGCGAGCAAGTCGCCGGGGGAGACGGCTCGCTCCAGGAAATCCCGTTTCCCGGCAGCGATTCGCTCGCGGCCGAGCGATCTCAGTCTCTCGAAACTGAGCGGTCCCGGTCCATCGCTCGTGCCGTCCATGTTGATCAGCGTGGCGAGTCGCGGCAATTTCGGCTGGAGGTCCTCCACCAGCTCGACATGTCTCGCGCTGGCTGCCAGCACTTGCGCGCCGGATAGATAGAGGATGTGATAAACCTCCGTTTCCCCGAGGTCTTTGTCGATGGGGACGCAGACAATCCCGGCGCACGCGGCAGCCAGGTAGCAGATCGCCCATTCGGGGCGGTTCTCCGACAGGATGGCGAGCCGGCTCGCTTTCGGCTCCATGCCGAGTGCCGCCAGCCCGCCGGCCACCTCCTCCACGGCGATCCGCAAATCCCTGTAGGTGATCGGGATCCATCGGCCGCCTTTCTTGTATTGCAGCGCGACCCGATCGGCATTCCGCGCGGTGCTCTTCAGGAACATGTCGCGGATATCCGAGACCGGGTCGGCCGGATAGGCGGGATACTTCCCTTTCATACGTTGCCTTTGCGCTGAGGTAACCTGCCTTCAATGTCCCCGGCCAAGGTGCCGGAGGCATCGAACTGCATCTCTTCCGACGCCCCCAGGGGTGCCAAGCCCCGCCTTGCCGATCCCTCCTCCATCAGGGCGGACGAGACCTGCAGGACGTCCAGCCTGAGGGTGTTCTGGATCCTGATCACACGGGCCTTTTCCGGCGGCGTAAGACCGATCGTTCCAAAGCAGTAATTCAGGGCTTCGCGATCGGAGTCACAGGCGATCGGGATTCGCGCTTTTTCAGGATTGGAGGCGGTCAGGCAGTTTGCCCGCGTTGCAGCGGGATCCACCTTCTCCACGATCCTGCGGTGGACGAAGTCGGCCAGGCCGATGCCGGTGGCGTTACCCATGCTTTGCGGGGTGATATCGCGGACATAGATGCGCTTGATTCGCGGGCGTGGAGGTTCGTGTGCCACAAGGTTATAGAACCGGCCGATGACATTGGTGTCAAGCCCGGCGCCGCTTACGTTCTTCCCCATTTCATCCACGATCAGCACGTCGATATCATCAAAGGGGAGCGCAGGTGCCAGTTCCTTCGCTTTCATCAGCAGCAACCGTTCCTGGTCGAGCATCTCCGCCGGAAACAGGGCGCGCAGCTGCGCCGTCTCATCGTAAGCGTTTTCGACAATGGCCAGACCGAACAGCACGCGAGCCTTCTCGAGGACGATCGGCATCACGCTCTCGACGATGCGGTCGAACCCGAAATCGGCGAAGGCGCGGTGGTAGATCCGGGCACCTTCGCATTTACCCATCCCGATGAGAAGCATCTTCGCCAGGCCGCTTTCGATCCGGCCCTTGAACTCGGTGTGCGGCTTCACGCGGTTGAGGACGACCACGTGGTCCGCCCCCGCTGCGTGCTTGTCCAGAAAGACGGGAATCCCCTCGGCTGAGTGGCCAAGCGAGACGGTCTCCAGGCTCGAGATGACCGGGCACCCCATGGAATCTTCCGTCACGCCGTAATGCCGCAGCACCGCAGCCTGGCCCTCCGCGGTAGCGCCGCCGTGGCTCCCCATCGCCGGGAAAATGAAGGGCGCCGCCCCGGCGTCCTTCAGCCTGTCTACCAGGGTTCGTGCTATCCGGGCGATGTCGTGAATGCCCCGGCTGCCCACCGTAACGCCCACGCGGGCGCCCGGCCTGATCTTGACCGACGCCAGCATCCTGCTGCATTCCCGTTGAACTGCGGCACAAACGTCGCTCTCCCGTTCACGCGCAAATTCCTGCCTGACCGGGCACATCAATGGGTAGGGCACGTTTTTCCTCTCAATTCCTGTTCGGATCTTCGGGCTTGATGTGTTCGAATTGACGGACGACGACCAGCGATTCGAGTTGACGTTGAAGCAGCGGCATCAGTCGGTCACATCGCTTTACGATGTCGTCTATCTCGAGCAGACCCTGCTTGTCATCGGCCGGGAGGCTCAGCGTCGATGCCACAACATTGACCAGGCCCTCGAAATCCAACTGGGGAACGAGGTCACCGGCGTGATACTGTCCGTCCGTCATGAGTTCGGTAAATCGGGTGAAGAGTGCTCCAAGGTGATTGCGGCGGCCCGCGACTGCGGCCGCGCTCTCATCGTCACATTGCTCTACCAGCGGTTCGACCTCGGCTCGCCGGTATGGTGCCTGCTGGGTCTCCCGGATCAATCGGACCCGCCTGATTCCCACCAGGACAATGTTGTACCTGCCGCCTTCCAGCTCCTCATAGGTCTCGATCTTTCCGAGGCACGCGATCTTATGGACGGCCGGGTTGTCGCGGTAATCCTTCTCCCACCCTTCTCGCAGAAGCGCGATCGCGATCCTCCCGTCTCCGGCGAGCGCTTCCCTTGTCATGGTCCGGTAGCGATCCTCGAAGATGTGCAGCGGGAGCAGCGTCTTCGGAAAAAGTACAGCGTTTGGCAGAGGAAAAACCGGCACAATCATGGTTAGCAGGATATTATTCCGCTTCGCCTCGGCCGTCAACGCGTCGCGCGAGGGCTTGCGATCCCTGCCATTGACGTCCGTCCGGGGGACGGGGCCGTCGCGGATCAATGCCGAATACCGACTGTCTGATCCATTTTGATACAATGTCGCCGGCTCGCAGATCGCTGACGATCCTCGGCTGAAGGAGACTCGACTGGTGCGCGCGTTACTGCTCTACCTGGCCCGCAGTGAAGGGTTCAAAAACCTGATGCTCAAGGTCGGAATGTCCCGCAGGCTGGCGTGGCGCTTCGTGGCGGGCGAAACGCTCGCTGACGCCGTTCGGGTCGTGAAAGAGGCAAACCGGCAGGCAGTCAGAGGGACCCTGGACCTTCTCGGTGAGAACACGCTCTCCCTCGACGACGCGCGGGGTGCAACCCGGGAAATCAGCGGCATCCTTGATCGGATACGCTCAGAACATATCGACTGCAACGTCTCGGTGAAACTCACGCAGCTTGGCCTGGACCTGGATATACAGCAGTGCCTCGGCAATCTCTCATCGATCGTGGCTCACGCGCGCCAGTTGGGCATCTTCGTGCGCGTGGACATGGAAGACAGCAGCTACACAGACAAGACGCTGGACGTTGTCCGCAGGGTCTACGCGGAGATGGACAACGTCGGCACCGTCCTGCAGGCCTGCCTCTACAGGAGCGAGAATGACGCCAAGGCCCTGATCCAGGAGGGCATCCGCATCCGGTTGTGCAAAGGTGCCTACCTCGAACCCGATACCGTCGCCTTCAGGAAGAAGTCGGACACGGATGCCAGCTTCGCCCGGATCATGAAGCTGCTGCTCGACAGCGGCCTGTACCATGCCATCGCGACACACGATGAGGCCATGATCGCTGCCACGAGAGAGTACGCGGAGTCGCGGGGAATTCCCAGGGAAAGGTTCGAGTTTCAAATGCTTTACGGCATCAGGCGCGACCTGCAACAGCAGCTTGCACGAGATGGCTACAACGTCCGCATCTATATCCCGTACGGCAGTCGCTGGTATCCCTATCTGATGCGCCGCCTGGCCGAACGCCCGGCGAACGTGCTGTTCATTGCCCGCAACATCTTCCGAGGGTAGGCAGCGCGGGTCCGACTACCGGGACGGCCTCAAGGTTCCCTATGAAACGGGCCTTCAGCCCTCGAGACCACTGTGGCTCCCGTAACCTGGCGCGTTGCGCCAGGCTGGTATGAGGCGGGCCTTCGGCCCTCATCTCTGCATTCGGATCAGCATTTTGCTGAGCGCTGAAAGCGCGTTCTGATATCAGCCTGGGGCGAAGCCCCAGGGTTGCATGCAGCAGCAGGGACCAAAGGGCTGAAGGCCCGTTCCATAGCATCTCGAGAAAGCGCTGGCGAGTGCGTCAGCCTCCGCCCAGCTGTCGAACGCCATCGGTTGCGGATAGCTCGATGACGTGTGCACCGCGGCCGGCAGCCAGGTCCCGCACGTCTTCGCGGCAAGTGAAGAGCAGCAACTGCCTGCGGACTGCTTCTTCGGAAAGGATCCGGAATGCCTCCGTGATCCGATCCCGGTCGTAGGCGGCAAACGGTTCATCCAGCAGGCAGGGGCACGGCTCGTCGGCGCTCGCGACCAGGTCCAACACGCCGAAGCGGAGCGCCAGGTAGAGTTGGTCCTGGGTGCCGCGGCTGAGGTTCTCGAGTTGCCTCAGTTCGTTCGTGGTTGATTCTCGTGCGAGAATATTGAATTCAGGATCAACTCTCACTTCGTTGTAACGGCCCTGGGCGAGAGGAAGGAAGCGGCTCTCCACTGCCCGGTTCAACTGCGGCGCCAACCCTTCCTGCCGCAGACGGGACTGTGATTCGATCGCTTCGATTGCGATCTCGAGCGCCCGGCGATTGGTGCGGATATTCTCAAGTTCGGCCTCGACCAAGCCGGTGTCCTCCTCGATCTCCGAAACCGTTCGCGCGCCCGAGAACGCGTGCCGCAGGCGCTCGGAGAGGCGGGCCCACTCCTCGCGGGCAGCGGAGAGGTTCGATGCGATCCTTTTCTCCTCGCGCTCCGCCTCGTCGACACCGGGCATGTACGGGAGCAGCGAATCCCGGCCGGCTTCGTTTCCGGCTGCCGTGCCGGCCGACCAGGCGAGCTCCGGCGCCGCTGCGAGCTGCCTGTGACGTTCCTCCCATTCCTCGAGCGTCAGACCCTCGCAGACGCGCTGCATTTCCCGCTGGAGGTAACCCTCGCGATCCCGCAGCTTGAGCAGACGCTGGCGCGCGGCGCACGCTGCGCGAAAGGCTTCCAGGGAATCGACCTTCGCCTCGGCGAGTATTGCGAGGATGCTCGCACTCTTGCCGTCGAGCTGAGCCGTCAGGTCTTCCTCGTCGGCTCGAAGAGATGTCGAGCGATCGATATTGCCCCGGTGTCGGAGTTCCAGGTCCCGGTAGCGGCGCAGATTTGTACGGGCAGTGTCCACCACTCCGCTCAGATTTGCCGGGGAGAATGTGAGGCCGACCCTGGACAGGCTGAGCCTCAGGCTGCGGTAAGGCTCATCAGCCTCGACGCAAAGCCGTTCAAAATGAGCGGCTGCACCCTTTTGCTGCTCGCACAGGTGATCGAGCCTGAGCCGGGTCTGACTGAATTCCCTTGCGGCGGACAAGAACTCATCGAGCGTCGCAAACCCTGAATCCGCCATCGCCTTCCGGAGGGGGACGGAGGCCTCCCTGGCATTCTCGCGCAGGCTCTCCTGCTCAGCCTCCAGATCATGGACGCTGCGCACCAGCGCGCGTGCCAGCGCCGCCGACCTCCATCCGATAAAGAGCAACACCGGGGCGGAAACTCCGAAAAGTGCTCCGACAAGCGACACCGCATCGCGCGGCATCTCGGGGAATCCCGGTATCCAACGCGCCCAGGCGGGCAGGAGAGCGGCGACCGCCGACGAGGCACCCAGGAGCATCGTGATTCGAGCCCTGCGGGCCGCCAGCGACTGTGTCGCCTGCGTCAGAGAAATCCTTGCAGCCAGGTCGGCGTTCTTCTCCGAGGCGGCCAGTTCGGCGTCGGCTGTCTCCCTTGCCTGGCGCTCCCAGTCGACCGTTGAATCCCTGAGCGAAGGCTTGGTATCCAGTAGCCCCTGCAGGGAGTGGATTTCCGCCTGGAGCGCCTGCAGAGACCTCTGCGCGTCATCCCTCTGCAAGGACAGAGCGAGGTACCGGTGAAACCACTCGGAGATCCTCTCGGCTTCGCCGTTCGAGTAGAGAACACCGTAATCGGCCAGCGGCCTCATCTCCTCTTCGAGCTGGCGGGCGCGGGAAAGCACGTGGCCTGCCTCTTTGCGGACGTCGATCAGACGCAGCTCGATGCTCTCCCTGGCGCCGTGAAGGGCGTTGAGTTCTTCGAGCCGAGGAGCCGGGAACTCCGGGTCGGCGCCGGAATCGACGATCTGCCGACGGACCGAATCGGTCTCCTCCTGGATCTCCCGCAGGGTTGCGATCTTCTGTGCCGCATCCCTCAACCTCGCACCGGCAGCCACGTGTCTGGACCGGGAGAGCTCCCGCTCGAGCCGGGCGAGCTCGTCCGACAATCTCACTCGTTCCCCGAGCCCGCTTTCGAACTCGGCGCGCCGTGCGTCGAGGGTGCGTCTCTCGGCCTTCAGTCCCTCGAGCCTGTCCAGAGCGCGCTTGAACGGCCTGGTCGGCGCCCGCTCGGATCCTATGGATTCGAGCGCCTGTCCAAGGCGCCGCAGGCAGCGCTGCAGGGATAGGTCCTCCCGGCCCGACAGTGCAAGATTCGAAATCCGGTCCCGGATCGTCTCCCGGCCTTCCAGCTCGGCAGTCCTGCTTTCCCGTATGACGGCCACGGATTCGAACAGCTCTTTTTGCAGACCGAGATGCGAGGCTGCGAAGAGAACCTCACCGTTCTTCAGGCGATCGTACTGAGTGGTGATATCCTCGCCGGCGGCGGTCCGGATCTCTACGCGGAAATCTTCCTTGCCGAACGTCCGACGTATTTCCAGCTCGCGGCCCGCAGCCAGGTTGCACCAGAGGATCCCTCCATAGTCGGATCCCGACCAGGGTCGGTACTTTTCCACCCACGAATCCGGCCTGCGCACCTTGGCATCCGGCCGCAACTGGCCGTACAGCACGCCGATCAGGAAATGCTGAAGCGTGGACTTCCCCCCCTCGTTGGGGGCAAACAGGAGATTCAACCCGGGCTCGAAGGAAAACGACCGGCCGGTGAGCTTGCCGAAACCGTGGATGTAGCAGCGCAGGAGCTTCACTTGAGCCGCACCTCGCGTCCCAGAAGAGCCTGGACTCCGTACAGGCGCGCGCGCACCAATGCAGGACGCTCGGATTCGGCCGCGCCCGCGATGCGTTCGTGCAGATCGCGAACGAACTGGCCGGCCAGAGTGCCCTCGCGTGCGAGCAGATCGAAATCCACGGCGGACTCGGTGCGATCGTCCCATTGAATGTGAAGCACGGCGCCGGCGAGCCTCTCTTCCATTTCGGAGAGCGACAAATCGAGCCTGGGATCCAATTCGCCCCGCAGCCTGACCCTGAGTATGGTACTCGAGTCGAAAGATCTTTCGCGGCCGGCCAGGATGGCGTCAATGACCTGTTCGCGGCTCGAGAACCCGTCGCAGTCTATTTCCAGGGTTCTCAGAGGAAACTGGTTGCAGGTCCTGCTTTCCACGTGGACCTCCTGGTCGATCTCGACCAGGAGGTAGGCACACGGGCCTTCCTCGTCCCAGCCCCGCCCTTCGGGAATCCCGCTGTACCAGACCTGGGTTCCGTCGATGGGATTCGGCACACGTCCCTGCTGATGGTAGTGGCCCAGGGCGCAGTAACGGACGTTCTTGCCCGCGATCTCGTTGATCGTCAGGGGTGCGTGCACCGCCTTGCCGCCGGGGATGCGGTTCGTGTCTGACCCGTGCGCGACAACCACGTTGACCAGGTCGTCGGCAAGGACCGGCAGATCACGGAACCGGGGTTCCTGCAGCCGTGCCCGATTGTAACCGAACCCGGTGACCCTGACGCCGAGTTGTGGGAGATCTACGGACCTGAACTGCTCGTCGCGAAAGATGTGGACATTGGACGGCCAGGCCTCCTCGCAGTACGGAGAACCGCGCAGGCAGGGGTCGTGGTTTCCCGGGGCGATGAAGACCGTCGCCGGCGAGCAGTCCGCGAATTGCTGCTTGAGAAACTCGACCGAGTCCGGTGTTACGCGGTCGTGTTCGAAGAGGTCTCCCGCGATCAGGACGAAATCCACTGCCTGGCTGCGGGCGTCGTCGAGGATCCGGCGCAGGGTCGCGCGAATGGCTTCGCGTTTGCGATCGCCGAGACGCGATGGAAAGCCGGCGCCGGCGAGGCTGGTGTCCAGATGGACGTCGGAAGTGTGAATGAAACGAACAGGAGGCATGCAGGCTTCCGGATCACCAGGCCACGTTGATACGGCGCGTTGCCCCGGTTTTTATATCGTCGAGGAGCACATAGCCCTTCTCTTTTCCGAACAGGTAGACATCCCGCGTGAGCTCGACGTCCATCTTGCAGTAGTCCACGACCTTCTGGCGCAGAACAGGATCTCCCGAGCGCCACCACTCGACGCTCTGGATGCCTGAGCCGCTCTTTCCCCTGCCGAGCGTTGAAGCGGCGAGCGAGTCGAGCTTGACCCTGAAGCCGAGCTTGTCCCTGAGATACACCATGAGATCCCTGCTTCTTTCGCCCCGGAGATGCGCGATATCTCCATACGCACTCAGGACCTGGAAATCAAAGCGTTCCCCGTTGAACGTCACAATGGGGCTGAAATTGCGCATTTCGTCAAGGAGCCCGGGCACATCGGCCTCGTACCAGACGCGCATGCCGGCAGCCTCGTCCCATGTGACGGCGAGCGCGACCTTGAGTTTGTCTACGGCATTCCACCCTCCGGCCACCTCCTCGCTCAGGTACTGGGTCTCGACGTCCAGCACCATGAACCGGCTCTGACCGGAAGTGAAATCAAAGGACAAATTTCTCATGTGTACCGTTTGCCGGCGCAGATGTGCGTGCGGCAGCCCGCCAAGCAGCGCCCGTGGAAGTTTACATCGCCCGACGAAGGAGCGTCAGTCCTCTTTTACGATAATCAGGTCCCAGGGTGGAAGCGTGAGCGACTGGGCTCTGGCCACCGGTTTGCCGGAGAGAATGTCGGTCCCGCCCGCATAAGGGTAATCGAAGGTCTGCGGCGTTCCGGAAAAGTTCATCCAATAGCGCAGCGTCTTGCCCTGGGAATTGACTCCCTGCTGCGTCCGGACCGGCGACGGCAGTTGTTGATCCGGTCCCTCAAGACCTGCGGCGCGGAGAATCTCCCGCACGACTTTCTCCTGGATCTGGTCGGAAAGCACGGTCCCTTCGTACGTGACCGTGCCCTTCCCGTACTTGTTGCGTGTTATCGCAGGATACTTGCCGAAAAAGCCGTGGTCGTACCAGGCCAGCCCTTGCGCGGTCTCGGGTACCAGAAACTCGGCCCAGACCGAGGCCCTGTTCGCCTCCCCGACCTGATAGGGGTCGCCCTTCAAGGGCAGCGGATTCTTCAGATTTGAGAACTCCTGGTAGGAGAAGCCGCATGCTTTCCGCAATGGTCCCGGCGCGCGCTCCCACCGGACGGTCGAGTATTCGTTGCAGAAGCCGCTCTTGAAGGTAAGGAGCACGTGCCCGCCCCGCTCCGCAAACGCCGCGATCCGCTCGAGCAGGGCGTTGCTGGCGACGTAGAGCGCAGGCACAATCAGCACGTCGTAGCCGTCGAAACTAGGGCTGGCCGGGAATACGAAATCGATGCCCGCATTCAAGTGATAGAGCGTGCGGTAGAGCTGATGCAGCACGGTCATGTAGTCCGCTTTGTCGTCGAAGGGCATGAAGCGGATGCCGTCGTAAGATTCCGCGCTGAACAGAAGCGCTACCTTGTTCTTCTTCTTGAGGTTCACCAGCTGCGGGCCGATTCGCTTGAACTCCTGGGCGATCCTGGTGACCTCGCCGTAAGCGCGGTTCGGCTCGAGGTCGTGCGAAAGTACTCCCTTCCAGTAGGTCTCCTGCCCGTAATGGAGGGAGTGCCAGTGCCAGTAAGCCACCATGTTGGCGCCGCGCGCGAGATTGGCGTATGCGCTCAGGCGGAGCTGGCCGTCGAACGGCGGCCGCTGCGTCTTGGAGTCCCAGCCGATGGTCTGGGCATTGGTCTCGGTCACGAGGTAGTTGGCCTGTTTGAGCGAACGGCACATGTCGCCTGAAAGCGCGTTCGCCTCGCCGTTCAAGTCCTCCTGCGTGTCGAAGTAAGGGTTCACCGCGGTGATATCGAGGTGCTTCGCGATTTCATACTCGTCGATGTTGGTCCGGACGCCGCCGACGAAGTTGTGGACGATGAACTGATCGGGCCTCTTGTATTCCCCGACGATGCGCGACTGCCACGCGAGAAAATCTGTCGTGATTTTTCGCTGAAACCGCTCCCACTCAAGCTTGTAGCCGGGGTTCAGGATGCCGTCGCGCGGCGGCAGGTCGCACCAGTCGTTGATGAGCTGGCCCCAATAGACGAACCCCCAGATCTTGTTCAGCGTCTGGGGCGTCTGGAACTTATCCTTGAGGTACTCGACGAACGCGGTCTGCACGCTCTCGCCGGCCGTCTCGTAGGAACCGGTTTCGTTGTCGATCTGGTACCCGATCACGGCGGGATGGTCTTTGAAATGCGAGACGACCTTCCGGATGATCCGTTCGGAATAGAACAGGTAGGCCGGGCTCGTGATATCCATGTTCTGCCTGATGCCGTAGTAACTCTTGATCCCGCCCAGGCGCGTCACGAGGATCTCAGGGTGCTTCTTGTACAGCCAGGGCGGAATCGAATAGGTGGGTGTCCCGAGGATCACCTTGATCCCGCCCTTGTGGAGGCGGTCCAGGGTGCGCTGCATCCATTCGAAAGAGAATTCGCCATCACGCGGCTCCCAACTGCTCCAGGTCGATTCCCCCAGGCGCACCACCGAAAGGCCGGCGTTCTGCATGAGCTGCACATCCTGCTCGAGCCGCTCGTAGGGCATGTATTCGTGGTAGTAGGAGGCCCCGTAAAGAATCGTATCCATTTTCGGCGGCTGGGCCATGGCAAGTGCGGGGAAGAGCATCAATCCGATCAGAGGCAGATACCTTGGAGTCATGCGTGTCCTCCTGAGTGACAAGCCCGGTCTGTCGGACCGGAGCTTTCGGAACCGAAGTCTTTGGTCATCGGCGAGCGGGCTCGACCGACGGATCCTACTTCGGGCGGAAGCGGTGAATGTAAAGGGCGCCGAGAAGAGAGAGCAGCGCGCCCCACCAGATCCCGGCGTGCAGGTTAGCCAGCTTCACGGGTTGTGCAGGCGGCGAGTACAATTCGTAGATCCCGGTGCCGAAGATAAGGATCCCATACGTCAGCAGCATCGCTCCGATGAAGAACCAGATGGAGATGAAATGGGTTCTGTCAGACATCGATCTCACCAGAAAATGATATTCAGGATGAAGAAACCTGTAGCGATAACCGCGGCCCAGAATATAGGCCTCTTGTAAAGCGGCAGGTGCCCTTCCGATGGAACTTCAGTCAGCCCGTAAACCAGGCCCGCGAGTTCCTTGTCCGGCTTTGGCCGGGTGAGCAGGCTGACGACGACCGTGACGACGACGCAGACGATCCAGGACCAGAGGCCGCGATACATGTTCTCGGCCATGTCCTTGGCGTTGCTCGAGAGCGCAATGTAGGCGAGCGCTCCTTTGTCCACCTTGACCCAGGCCCACATGCCGATCGAAGAGACAGTGCCGGCGAGGAGCCCCCAGAACCCGCCCGCCGGCGTAATTCTCTTGAACAACATGCCGAGGAGGACGGTACCGAAGAGAGGCGCAATGAAGAAACTGAACAACGCCTGCACGTAATCCATGATGCTCTTGAACTGCATCACCAGGTAGGCAGTGCCGATGCTGACGAGCACGCCGAGGATGGTGCACCACCGGCCGACCTTTACCAGGTGCTCATCGCGAGGCTGCCTTCTCTTCACCAGCGGGCGATAAATATCGTAGGTCCAGACCGTGGCGAACGCGCTCACGTTCCCTGCCATGCCCGACATGAAGCCGGCGATCAAGGCGGTGATGCCGAGACCGAGCAGCCCGGGGCCGCAGTAGCGCGCCAGCATCAGCGGAAGGACCTCGTTGTAGCTGTGCGCCCCGGTGGCCACCGCCTCGCCCTCGCCGACGAGCTTCATGGGAAGGACTGCCAGGGCGAGCAAGCCGGGAAGGATGACTATGAACGGGACCATCATCTTGAACGCCGACCCGATGATCGGGGCGAGCTTGGCGGAGCGCAGGTCTTTCGCGGAGAGGACGCGCTGAACCACGAGGAAATCGGTGGTCCAGTAACCGAAAGAAATCACCCAACCCAGTCCGAAGACGATGCCGGTCCAGTGAATACCCATCGGGTTGTCTGTGAAAGAACCCATGGTCCGCCAGAGATGGGTGTAGTCCCCCCCGGGGAGATTCTTCTGGATGCGTGCGACCATGCCGTCCCACCCGCCGGTTTCTATGAGGCCGAGGATGGGGATGAGCAGGGCGCCCGCCCAGATCAGGATGAACTGCAACACTTCGTTGAATATGGCGGAAAGCAATCCCCCCAGGGCCACATAGACCGCGACGGTGATCGAGGAAACCCAGATGCTGAAATTGATGTCCCAGCCGAGCACCACTTTCAGAACCAGCGCCATCGAATACATGTTGATGCCGCTCATCAGAACCGTCATGAATCCGAAGGAGATCGCCGACAGCGCACGCGCCGATTCGCCGTAGCGCAACTGCAGGTAGCCCGGCACGGAGTGCGTCTTGCAGATGTAGTAGAACGGCATCATTACCACACCGAGGAACAGCATCGCCGGGATCGCCCCGACCCAGTACCAGTGAGTAGCCAGAATCCCGTACTGATAGGCGGCGGCGGCCCAGCCCATGAGCTCGAGCGAGCCCAGGTTGGCGGCGAGAAAACTCAGGCCCGCGATCCATGCCGTCATTTCCCGCCCGGCCATGAAAAAGTCTTCCGAGGTCTTTGCATACCGCTTGAGATAGAAGCCGATTCCAAGCACAAGGCCGAAGTAGATGATGATGATGATCAGGTCGACCGGGCTCAAGGAGAGAAGTCGCGATGGTGTCGCCTGGAGGAGAACTGGATGCTGGAAGAGAGAGTTGACCATGCGCCGATCCTATCGAAAGCGGGGATCACCAACGGGCATCGCACGGGACGCAACGCCTGTCGTGCCCTTGTGGATGAAACGCACCCGGCACCCGCCGGACCTACGACCGGGCTATTCTACACATTGGCTCGGGTAACACAATCACGCTGCGGAGCGGAAACGGCGTGGGGGCTTCACAACCGCAGGCAGGGAAACCCCTACCCTTCCCGTCAGGTGATGTCGTTTCGAACGGAAATCACACAGGCGCCTCGCCGGACGTGCCGCCCCGGAGGGGCGCCTTCCTGCGACGACCAGCGCCGGGATTCAGGTCAGGAGATCTTCTTCCCGCCAAGCGCGCCCTCGAGCTCCTTCTGGGTTTCCCAGACCTGGCGCAGTGTTGTCTGTGCCAGAAACTTGGCGTCCTGGTATTCCCCGCCATCCAGTTTGGTCTTGACCTGGGACAGCTTCTGGTCGATTTCCTTGCAGGTGTCTTCAAACGTCTGCTTCTTTGCTGCCGGAAGCTTTCCTTTTTCCAGGGCGTCCTTGAGAGCTTTGCACCTCAGCTCTGCAGTCTTCTGAAGACCCTCGATCTCCCTGATCGCATCCTCGCGCTTACCCGTGGCGATCTCCCCGGCTTTTCGGAAGCGGGTCTGGGCCTTAAGCAGCAGCGTGGTGGCCTCACCGTAGCTCTTCTTGGCGAGTTTCTCCTGAGCCTGGTCCCAGGCTTGCTTTGCGGCACTCCAGTCCTCAGGAGCGAAAAACTCGGCGTGCTGCTCCTGCGCCTTCTTCATCGCTTCGTCGGCCCGCGCGATCTGGTCATCAGGCCTGGAGCTGCAGCCCGCGAACAGGAGCATGAGCGTAAGGGTCAGGAAGAGGGAAATAGTGAAAGACCGTTTCATACTGGCCTCCGCGGATCCCGTCAAGGAGGGCGACCTCGTAAGTACTTGTGCCCTTTCCCCACCGGGATGGCCCGAATAAATACTTACAAACACGAAACAAATTTCGCCATCTTATATCACTGTCCGGCGTCGAACAGGCAAAGAAAAAACACGCCGACAGGGCACGATCGAATTGCCGGATTTCGTTCGGAACGGGGTGGGCACGCACAATCTGAAGTGGGGGCCCCGCCGAGATTGCCCCAAAACCCGCGCTTCGCAGGTGACGCATTGCCGCCGGCCCCGGAAGGGCCAGTCAGCGCAGCCCGGGGCGTGAGCCCCGCGGCGCGTGACCAGACCCTGCAGGAGTCCCCAGGGGCGGTGCAGGCTTCTCCCTTGCCCTCAGGGGCTCGAGCCTCGAGTTCTGCAACGACTTCGCCGGAGCGAACCGGTTCTATCTCCCTCGGCCTGATGAGGAGCCATGTTCTGTAAAACGGAGCCGGCTGCAAGCCGGCTGGTTACATTGACGTCTCAGGATCACAGGATCGAGGGTTGCGGCGCATCAGGGATTCCAGAACGAGCGACACGATAATAACGGCCCCCCCGGCCAAGGTCCAATTACTCGGCCTTTCGCCGTTTCCCAGCCAGACCCACAGCGGGTTGAGCAGCGGTTCAACGAGGCCGAGCAAGATCGCCCGCAGTGCAGTGACATGGCGCAGCCCACGGGAAAAAAAGACGTAGGCAACGCCGATCTGGAACGAGCCGAGCAGTACAAGTACGACCCAGTCCCGCACTCCGATCAGAGGCAAGCCGGAGACCATCCAGGGTGAGCACAACAATGCGCAAAGTGCGTTCCCGAACAAGACGGCGGTCAGGGAAGCAACCCCCGTGCCGCGCCGACCCTGGTGTCTCAGGCCGAGCACCATGCAGGCCATTGTGAGGCCGCTCCCCACGGCGAGCACCATTCCCAGTGTGCCGCTGGGTGTAAGTTCGTCGAGAAAAAAGAGAGTCAGGCCGGCCAGGCATCCGGCCGCGACACCATAGTCCCTCGCTCCAGGCCGCTCGCGCAACACCGGGTAGGAGAGCACCATCACCCATAACGGCGATGTGTATTGGAGCAGGATGGCGTTTGCCGCGGTGGTGAGGCGAGTGGCTGAAACGAACAGGATCAGCGTCAGCGCATAAAACAGCGCGGTGGCCGAAATCGGGCGCTGCCTGAGCCTGGATATCCCCGCTCCCCGCCATCCTGCGGCGAGCAGGAGAACCGGCAGAGCAAATACGGAGCGCCATCCGGCGGTCGTCAGCGGTGAGAGTGCCAGGCTCTTGATGCCAAGCCCTCCCGTGCTCCAGAGAACTGCAGCAGCCAGGACACACGCGGCGCCCCTGCAGCCCCCCCCAGTCTCACTCACAACTCCCTCCGTCCCCCCTCTGCCGATTGCCACGGGTGGCGCCCAGACCACGAAGACAGGCGCCGTCCAATCCATGGTCCGGTCTGACAGTCCGGACCTGATTGCAGCAGCCGATCGCCGGGCCGGGTAAAGGCCAGTGATTATAGTTCTGTTTCCGGTTTCTACTGCCGAAAAGACTCTCTGGCAGCCGTGCCTGTGGCTGAAGTTGTTCTCGCATGGCTCGGTTCGGAGAAAGAGATGAAGCAGAATGCTCCTGGGTCTCGCGGGCGCGGCCTGAACCTGACCACCGCGCAGCGCATACTCCAGCACGCGGGGAGGTTGGACAGCATACGATCCAGCCTCGATCCCGACGAACAACTCCAGAACCTGATCGATGCTCTGTGCGACCTGTCGGTCCACGATGGGCTCACCGGGCTCGTCAACGCTTCTTTCTTCCATGCCGCGTTGACGACCGAGATGGATCGCAGCTCGCGGACGGGCCGCTCCTGCGCGCTGCTCGTTATCGATATCGATTACTTCAAGAAGGTCAACGATACCTATGGTCACCAGATCGGCGATTACGCGATTCAGACGGTTGCATGCCTGATGCAGAAGTCGTTGCGCGGGATGGACACGGCGGCCCGCATCGGCGGGGAAGAATTTGCAGTCATTTTGCCGGAGTGTTCTCCCGAGGCAGCACTGCAGGCGGCCCGGCGAATCCATGGGACATTGAACCCGTTCGTGGTTTCCTGCGCCCAGGCTACGCTCACTCTGACCTCGAGTGCAGGCCTGGTCTGGACCGACCTGGCGCGGGCAGAGAGCGCTCGTGAACTCCTGGCGCGCGCCGACCAGCAAATGTACCGGGCGAAGAGGCTCGGCAGGCAGCAGCTCTGCCACCCACCGATCCGGTCGACGGAGGTCAGTTCGGACGAGAAGGTCCTCCTGTTTTTTCCCGGAGAAGGAGAGTCTGGCGATGACAAGTGAACTCAAGGCCCGCCGGTATGCGATCATCAGCGGCAAAGGGGGCGTCGGCAAGTCAGTAATTGCGGCAAACCTGGCTGCGGGGCTGGCTGCAGCGGGGCGGCGCGTGCTGTTAGTCGACGCCGACCTGGGCCTGGCAAACCTCGATGTAATCCTCGGGCTATACCCGTCTCACACGCTTCACGACGTGTTGATCGGCACCTGCGCAGCGGAGGATGCCATGCTCCATGCGCACGGCGGCTTCGACCTTCTGCCGGCGGGCTCGGGACTTCAGGACGATGCTGCCCTGACGGCACCGATGGCCGATGCCCTGGAGAGGATTCTGGTGACGCTCGGTGCCAGGTATGATTCGATCCTGTTCGATGCGGGGGCAGGGATCGGGGACCTGGTGATGTTCTTCGCGCGCATCGCCGACGAAATACTGCTGGTCGTTACTCCCGAAGCGACCTCGCTGATGGATGCCTACGCCACCATCAAAATACTCTCGCAACGGTACGGCAGGCTCAGTTTCAGCCTGGTGGTCAACCGGGCGAACCCCATCAATCCCCTGCAGACCGGAAACGCGGTGACTTCGCACCTGCAGAGGGTAGTCACGAAGTTCCTCGCGGACCGCGGCACCGGCGCCGTGACTGTCCGGCTCGCAGGGTGTGTTCCCAATGACCCTGCAGTCGCGCGCGCGCTGAGTCACCAGTGCCTGCTCGCGGATCTTGACCCCCAGGCACCCTCGGCAATGTCGCTGGCACGCCTTGCAGCGAACGTGTGCGCGTCCGCATGAGCTGCGGGGTGTGGCCGACTGTTCCAGGCGACAGTCCGTCCATGGATGCAGCGCCCGCGGAAATCGCAAAGACGGCTAAGAAAGCTCTTCTGATGGTGTAATATGTGCCCGTCCATGCAATCTGATGTGGAGCTGTCGAACCTTATTCAGAAGATCGCTGCCGGAGAGGCCTCGGCGCTGCTCTCCCTTTATGATGCATCGAGCCGCCTTCTCTTTGGGCTGATCCTGCGCGTAACCGGGGATCGGTTCGCATCCGAGGAGGAGCTTGTCGAGGCCTATAAGCTCATCGAGAGCCGCGCTGCCCGACACGACCCGAAGCAACTCTCCGGCACCGGCTGGGTACTTGCGATTGCGCGCGACTGTGCCGTCGAAAGGCGACGACAAAACCGGCGCGAGTCTGCCAAGCCGGACCGGATCGAGACGGCTGTCGTGGAAACCGTGAAAGGGGACGGCCAATCGGCAGCCGGACCTTTTGCGGAGGACCGAAAGCGGGCGCTGGCCGCCATTGAGTCGCTACCTCCTGAGCAGCGCGTCGCCGTGGAGCTGGCATACTATGCAGGGATGAGCCCGGGCGAGATCGCCGCGCAGATCGGTCAGCCTCGAGCTGCAATCAAGACCCGCATTCGCCTGGGGATGGTCAAGCTCGCAGAGCAGCTCAAGTAGGTCCGGTCCAGGCGGGCCGGCCTGTCGGACCGGACCTTGAATGCAAACCCGGAGGTTTCGATTTGAAGCACGAACGCTCAACCGGGGAGGTCCAGGAGACAGCGGCCCTGTACGCTCTCGGGTCGCTGAGCCAGCACGACGCACGCGCATTTGAAAGCCATTTGAAAGAGGGATGCGCTGCCTGCAGCGCCGAATTGAAACGATTCCAGAGCGTCGTCGGTTATATGGGGCTGACTGCTTCCGATGCGGACCCGCCCGTCTACCTGAGAGAATTGCTGGTCGCGCACGTCGAGCACACCACCCCGGCCGCGATGGCGGGGCCGGCGGCGCAGGTCGACAGGAATCCTCCGGTACAATCCCCGCCGCGGCCTCGCCGTCCGCTGTCTTTCTGGTCCAGGGTGCTGTCGTGGGCCATGGCGGTCGGCTGCGCCCTGCTGGCCGGGTACTCGTACTATTACTGGAAGCAGTCTGAACAATCCGTGCAGGAACAAACCGCGGAACTCGTCGCCGCCCGCAGCGACGCGGAACAGCTGAGCAAGATGCTCGAACTGGAGCGCGGCAGATCCCGCGAGCTGGAACACCTCAACGCCATCCTGGAAAGACCGGGTGCCAGGGTCATTCTTCTGACCGGATCTGAACCTTCTTCGTCCGCCTCGGTCGCCATTTTCTGGGACGTCGCCAGGAGACGGTGGGTAGTCACCGGGCGCCTTCCCCAGGCCGGGCCGGGCACGATGTACAAGCTCTGGTATGTAACCAGGACAGGACGATACGGCGCGGGGATTCTACAGCAGGATTCAGAGGGCCACATATTTACCGTGCTGGAGGGGCCCGATCCCGGCACCGAGGTCAGCCAGACCGTAATCACTCTTGAACGGGACGGAGAATCCGCCCAGCCGACATGGCCGATAGTTGCCAGTAGCGGCAAGTAAGTCCGGTCCGCGAATCGATTCTCCTGCAGCTTTTCGCAAGGGGGAGCCATCCATGATATCGAGAAGAGACACGTTGAAGGCAGCAGGCGCGGCTCTGGGATGTGCCGCTTTCGAAGGCCCGGCAATGTCAGGAGCTGCACGTTGGCAGGCAAAACCAACCGTCGCGCAGTACAAGCAGGCGGTGGCCCGCTGGTGCTACCAGAACATACCCCTCGACGACTTCGCACGTGCGATCGCAGAAATGGGGATCAAGGGGATGGACCTCGTCGGGCCGGAAGATTGGCCCACGCTGAACAAACACGGACTCGTCTGCTCAATCACTTCCGGGGGCGGGACCATCGCAGACGGGCTGAATCGAACGGAGAACCACGACAGGATTGAGCGTGAGTTGCGCGAGAACATCCCGCGCGCCGCGTCTGCAGGAGTACCGAACGTCATCACTTTTTCGGGGAACCGGCGCGGATTGTCCGACCAGGAAGGGTTGGAGAACTGCGTGATCGGCTTGAACCGTGTCAAAGGCCTTGCGGAGCGGCACGGGGTCACGATCTGCCTCGAGCTTTTGAACAGCAAGGTCGACCACAAAGACTACCAGTGCGATCACACTGCCTGGGGTGCGGCCGTAGTCAGGAAAGTGGGATCGCCGCGTGTCAAGCTGCTCTACGACATTTACCACATGCAGATCATGGAAGGCGATATCATCGCGACCATTCAGTCGAACAAGGAATGGATCGGTCACTACCACACGGGTGGGGTGCCCGGACGACATGAGATCGACAGCAGCCAGGAACTGAACTACCCGGCCATCATGCGTGCTGTCGTTGCGAGCGGCTTCGCCGGATTCGTCGCCCACGAGTTTGTGCCCAAAGGCGATCCGCTCGCCTCCCTGCGCGAAGCTGTCCGGCTCTGCGCTGTCTGAGCAGGTCTTTCGCCTGTCTATCCGCATTTCCCGGCACGATGGAAGTGCGTCCGCGCCGCCGGCGCTGACACCGCTCGCTTCACGCAATCGTGCCCGCTTTCGCAAATCGTCATTCGCCATTTGTATTCCGTCGTCTATCATTTGTGGATTGTGGTTGGCGTTTGTCTCTGGTCTATTGTTGCCGGGAGGTAGCCTCAGATGCCCCGATACGATCCTCACAGCATCGAACCCAGGTGGCAGGAGTACTGGGAGCGGAACCGGACATTCCGTGCTGTCGAAGATGCGTCACAGCCGAAGCTCTATGTCCTCGACATGTTCCCGTACCCGTCCGGCGAGGGGTTGCACGTCGGCCACCCGGAAGGCTATACCGCCACCGACATGTACTCGCGATTCCAGCGCATGCGCGGTTACAACGTACTGCACCCGATGGGCTACGACGCATTCGGGCTGCCCGCGGAACAGTATGCAATCGAGACCGGAACGCACCCGAGGGCCACTACGGAACGTAACATCGCCAACATCCGGCGGCAGATCAAGCGGCTCGGGTTCAGCTACGACTGGGACCGGGAATTGGCTACTACCGACACGGACTATGTGCGGTGGACGCAATGGATCTTCCTGCTGATGTACGGCACCTGGTTCGACCCCGATGCCGAGTGGACGGATCCCGACGGCAGGAAGAGGCGCGGCAAAGGGCGTCCGATCGAGGAGCTGCCGATCCCTCCAGGCGTGCGCGCGCAGGGGGAGGAGCCTGTCCGGCGCTATCAGGACTCCTTCCGCCTCGCCTATCAGGCCGAGGCTCCCGTGAACTGGTGCGCCGCACTCGGCACCGTCCTGGCTGACGAGGAGGTGATCAACGGCCGGTCGGAGCGCGGAAACCACCCGGTCCAGCGGCTCCCGCTCAGGCAGTGGATGCTGCGCATAACTTCCTATGCCGACCGTCTCGTGGAGGATCTGGAGACGGTCCAGTGGCCTGATCCGATCAAGGAAATGCAGCGCAACTGGGTAGGCCGCAGCGAGGGTGCCGAGGTCGATTTCTTTGCGGGTGAGCCGGGTCCCGACTATGCGGAGTGGCGTGCCGGGCGCTCCCGCCGCGGCTACCCCGATCAGCCCGACGCTGCTGCTATCCGGATCTACACCACCCGTCCCGACACGCTTTTCGGTGCGACTTACATGGTCCTTGCCCCGGAGCATCCCCTCGTGGACCGTCTGACCTCCCCGGAGCAACGGCAGAAAGTCGATGCCTACCGTCAGAGAGTGGCGTCGATGAGCGAAGAGGACCGGATCACCGGGCGCGGCGAAAAATCGGGGGTTTTCACCGGCGGCTATGCGACCAACCCGGTCACGGACGAAATGATCCCTGTCTGGATTGCCGACTACGTCCTCATCAGCTACGGGACGGGCGCGATCATGGCTGTGCCCGGGCACGACCAGAGGGATTTCGAGTTTGCCAACAAGTTCGGGCTCCCGATTCGAGCTGTAGTCCTGCCGCCGCAATTCTGGTTGCAGAAGATGCAGGTGCAACAGGAAGACTATGCCCGGCGCATCGGCAGCTTGAGCGAAGCCTTCGTCGACGAGGGCCAAGGCATGCAGTCTGAGAACGAGGACGTCTCGCTCGACGGCCTGCCGACGCCCGAGGCGAAGACGACCATAACGCGCTGGCTGGTCAAGTCCGGTCTCGGCTCCGCGGCCGTCAAATACAAACTGCGCGACTGGCTGTTCAGCCGCCAGCGGTACTGGGGAGAGCCCATACCGATACTCCACGAGCCGGACTCAGATGGGAAACCATCGGATCTGACGGTGCCGGTGCCCGATGCGGAACTGCCCGTCACTCTCCCGGAAATGGAGGACTTCAAGCCTACGGGACATCCCGGTGGACCGCTGGAGAAGGCTGTCTCCTGGGTCCACACCAAGACCGACGGCAGGGACATGATGCGGGAGACCAACACGATGCCGCAATGGGCCGGCTCCTGCTGGTATTACCTGCGATTCTGCGACCCGCGAAACGGCACCCTCCCCTGGGATCCGGCGAAGGAGCGCTACTGGATGCCGGTGGACCTGTACGTGGGCGGTGCTGAGCACGCCGTCCTGCACCTGCTCTACGCGCGCTTCTGGCACAAGGTGCTGTTCGACCGCGGCCAGGTATCTACCATGGAGCCTTTCCGGCGGCTCATCAACCAGGGCATGATCCTTTCGATCACCTACCGCACCGCCGAGGGGCGAATCGTCCCCTACACCAAAATCGATTTTCATGAAGGGAAGGCGATCCATTCCGAAACCGGTGAAGAGCTGACGGGTGAGACGGAGAAGATGTCCAAGTCGCGCGGCAACGTGATCCCGGTGGACGTGCCGCTGCAGCAGTACGGTGCCGACACGACGCGCCTCTACGAGATGTTCATGGGGCCGATCGAGGACACCAAGCCGTGGAGCATGCAGGGCGTCGAAGGCATCAGCCGGTTCCTGAACCGTGCCTGGCGGATGATCGTTGATGAAGAGGCCGACGAGCTGAAACTGAACGCGAAGGTCGTCCCGCAATCCGAGCCGGAGTGCGAGCCGACACTCGAGCAGTTGCGGATCCTGAACAAAACGCTCAAGGCAGTAACGGCAGATCTGGAAGCGCTGAGATTCAACACCGCCATCAGCCGGCTCATGGAATTTGTCAACTTCTTCACCGCTCAGAGCGCCAGGCCGGCCGCGTGCATGGAGACATTCGTGCTGATGCTCTCGCCGCTCGCGCCGCATCTCGCAGAGGAGCTCTGGTTGGCGATGGGCCATCAGGATTCGATCGCCCGAGCGGCGTGGCCCGATTTCCAGGAGGAGTACACCAGGGACGATATGATGGAGATCCCGGTCCAGATCAACGGCAGGCTGCGTGCCCGCCTGCTCGTCTCCAGTTCGGTCAGCCGGGAGGGAATGGAAAGGGCGGCCCTCTTGGACCCGAAGATTCGCAAGCATCTGGAGAATGCGGCCATACGCAAGGTAATCGTCGTCCCGGGCAAACTCGTCAACATAGTCGCGGG
>CAVVHG010000007.1:0-558213 GCA_963747985.1 uncultured Acidobacteriota bacterium | reverse complement strand
TTGGTGCTCCCGAGGGACTTGGTCAGAATATTGGAGATGCCTGCGGACTGCACAACTGCGCGCACGGGTCCTCCGGCGATGACCCCGGTACCCTCGGCCGCCGGTTTCAGCATTACCATGCCTGCCCCATACTGCCCTACCACGGCGTGGGGAATCGTCCGGCCTTTGAGCGGAACACGGACCAGGTTCTTGCGCGCCTGATCCACTCCCTTGCGGATCGCCTGGGGAACCTCTTTGGCTTTACCCATGCCGTATCCGACGATGCCGTTCTGATCGCCCACGACCACCAGGGCGCTGAAGCTGAGGTTCTTGCCACCCTTGACGACTTTGGTGACCCGATTGATCGAGACCACCTGGTCCTTCAGCTCAAGCGCATTCGGATCGATTCTTTCCACGGCCCCTCCTAGAACTTCAGTCCGTTTTCCCGGGCAGCGTCCGCGAGAGCTTTGACCCGGCCATGATAGATATATCCGCCACGATCGAAGACCACCATCTCGATGCCCTTGGACTTGGCCCGCTCGGCAATAGTCTTCCCGACAGCCTTGGCGGCGTCCAGATTTCCGAAGGACTTGAGGTCGCCCCGCACCGTTTTCTCCAGGGTGGAAGCGGAGACGAGGGTCGATCCCAGCGAGTCGTCAATGATCTGGGCATAAATGTGATTGAGGCTCCGGAACACGCACAGCCTTGGGCGCTCCGGTTTTCCAGCAACTTTCCGTCTCGTCCGGACATGTATGCGGTGCCGCTCCCTTGCGCGGTCTCTTGGAGTAATCATCACGCACCCTTCTTTCCAACTTTCAGACGAATGAACTCTTTGGCATACCTGACTCCCTTGCCCTTGTAGGCATCAGGCCTGCGCAGGGCACGGATGTCGGCAGCTACCTGCCCAACCAACTGCCTGTCGGCCCCGGAAATAATCACGGTGGACACATAGTTTTGAATGGTCCTGGCCTGCTTCTCCACCTTGGCCGTGATTCCAACCGGCAGCGGGAACTCGATGGGGTGGGAGTAACCGAGGGTAAAGGTCACGGACTTGGGCCTGACGTCGACCTTGTAACCGATCCCCACGATATCCAGCTCCTTCGAGAATCCCTGGCTCACGCCCAGGATCGCGTTCGCTGCCAGCGCACGGGCAAGGCCATGGTAGGCCGGCAGCGGTCTGTCGTCCGATTCCCTGTAAGCGGTGAGCTCATCACCCTTCATTTCGAAGCGGATGCCCTTGGGAACCGGGCTGGTCAGCTTTGCGAGCTTGCCTTCCACCTCGAGCTTATCCGTTTCGATCTTGATCTTGACCCCGCTCGGGACCTTGATGGTCTTTCTACCGATTCGCGACATGTTCCACCTTAGCTCTGTGATTTACGCATCGCTCAGCTGACCGAACAAAGCACTTCTCCACCGAGCCCCTGTTGCCTGGCCTGTTCACCCGTGAAGATTCCCCTGGAGGTTGAGAGGATGCACAGTCCGATTCCGCCCAGAATAGACGGGATCTCCGTCCGGTCGGCGTAGACACGGCAGCCGGGCCGGCTCACGCGGTTCAGGGTGTTGATGACAGGCTTCTTGCCGGACGTGTACCGGAGCACAATCCGGATGGTTCCCTGGCGATCGTCGCGGGCGAGTGAATAGCCCTCGATGAAGCCCTCCTCTTTGAGAATCCGCACGATCTCCACCTTCATCTTCGACGCCGGCACCTCCACCGTCTCGTGTCTCGCGGCGACAGCGTTGCGAATTCGGGTCAGCAAGTCAGCAATAGGGTCGGTCATAGTCATGTTCAAAGCTCCAAAGCCGGGCGCATATCCGTCTCCCCGCGATGTCTGTACACGCGGGATGCGAACGCCCCTCTTCGTCCTCCTACCAGCTCGATTTCGTGACTCCCGGGATCTCGCCCGCGAGCGCCAGCTCCCTGAAACACAACCGGCAGAGCTGAAACTTTCTCAGGTATCCGCGCGGGCGGCCGCACCGCTGGCAACGATGGTAGGCGCGCGCCTTGAATTTGGGTTTCCTTCGGGCTTTGGCGATCAAGCTCGTTTTGGCCACAATCACTCCACTCTTCAGGTTTCAATCGGCCGGAAGCCCCTTCCCGCCCCGTCCGTCGTGTGTCTCAGGGCAGCGGCGGGTGCGCTTCCGGGCCGGTCCCCAGTCTATTGTTGCTCCCTCTTGGCGAAAGGCACGCCCAGAATCCGCAGCAACTCGTATGCCTCTTCATCGGACTTGGCGCTTGTCACGACAGTGACATTCATCCCGCGCGCCTTGTCCGCCTTCGCAAAATCTATCTCAGGAAAAACCAGCTGATCCTTCAGTCCCAGGGTGTAGTTGCCGCGGCCGTCAAAGGATCTCGGCGACACGCCCCGGAAATCGCGCACGCGCGGCAGCGCGACGCTCACCAGCCGATCCAGGAACTCGTACATGCGGGAACCGCGGAGCGTCGCGGTCACCCCGATGGGCATCCCCTGCCTCAGCTTGAAGGCCGCAATGGATTTCTTCGCCTTGGTAACCACGGGGCGCTGGCCGGTGATCGCCGCCAGTTCCTCGGCAGCCACGTCGAGCACCTTGGCATTGGCGATGGCCTCCCCCAGCCCCATATTGACGTTTATCTTCACCAGCCTGGGTGCGGCCATGATGTTCGTGTACCCGAACTGCTTCATCAGGGCGGGCACCGCTTCCGTTTTGTAAAGTTCTCTAAGTCGACTCATGTTCAGTCCTCACAGGAGGCGCGTACCCCTTATTCATCCAGAAGCTCGTCGCAGTTTTTGCAGACCCTGACTTTGCGTCCGTCCTGGACCCGCGAAATTCCTACCCTGGCACGCTTGTTGCAGCGCTTGCAGACCACCATCAGGTTGGAGAGGTGGATCGAAGCTTCCTTGGGCAGAATCCCTCCCTTGATGTTCTTCTGCGGATTGGGACGGGTGTGCTTCTGCTGGAAATTCAACCCTTCCACGATCGCACGGGCGGCATCCGGAAGCACCTTGAGCACCTTGCCGGTCTTGCCGCGGTCCTTGCCCGTCAGCACGAAAACCTGGTCATTCCTCTTGATATGCAGCTTTGGCATGGACTCTCTTCCTCGCTAGCGCGCCGCTAAATCACCTCGGGTGCCAGGGATACTATCTTCAGAAACTCCCTGTCCCTCAGCTCCCTGCTGACCGGACCGAATACGCGCGTTCCAATCGGTTCCTTCTGATCGTTGATGAGCACGGCCGCGTTGTCGTCGAACCGGATGTAGGTACCATCCTTCCGGCGATACTCCTTCCTGGTCCGCACGATGACCGCCTTGACTACGTCGCCCTTCTTGACGCTGCCGTCGGGAGACGCTTCCTTGACGTTGGCGGTGATGATATCGCCGAGCGTCGCAACGCGTCCGACCTGGTTGCCCCTGGCGTGGATGCACGAGATCTTGCGGGCCCCCGAGTTGTCCGCAACATCCAGGATTGTCCTCATCTGAATCATGACTGCCCCCTATCGGGAATGACGAAGCACGGATGGACGCCTTCGAGCCTTGGACGCCGCTTGTTCCCGGGTCATCATCCGCGGTTCGCGCCTCGCCATTCGAGTCACCTGGCTTTCACCAGGATCTCCGTTACCCGCCACCTCTTTCGAGCACTCAGCGGACGTGTTTCAACAATCAATACCCGGTCCCCGACCTTGCATGTGCCCGCCTCGTCATGGGCCATGAGCTTGCTGGTCCGGCGCAGCGTCTTCTTGTACATCGGATGCTGGACGAACCTGTCAACGGCGACGGTCACCGTCTTCTTCATCGCGGTACTGGTAACGATCCCTACCCGGGTCTTCCTCAATCCTCTGGTCTTGGGCTGCGTAGTCATCTTCCTCGTGCCTCTCCGGCTACTTCTTCTCTTTCTCTTGCCTGGGCTCTTCCTTCTCATGCAGGACGGTGAGGATCCGCGCAATATCCTTACGGACACCGTGCACCTTCGAGGCGCTTTCCAGCTGGCCGGTGGCCGCCTGGAATCTCAGGCGGAAAAGCCGCTCCCGGAGGGTCGACTCCTCCTGCAAAAGATCTTCCCTGGTCATGTCCCTCAACTTGGAAGCTTTCATGCCTCCCCCTTGCCAAAACGCTTCACGAACCTGGATTTTACAGAAAGCTTGTGTGCCGCAAGCCGCATCGCTTCCTGGGCCACTTCCTCGGTGACCCCCTCCATCTCATACAGGATCTTGCCCGGGCGAACCACGGCGACCCAGCCTTCCGGCGCGCCCTTCCCTTTTCCCATACGGGTCTCGGCGGGTTTCTTCGTGATCGGCTTGTCGGGGAAGACCCGAATCCAGATTTTGCCGCCGCGCTTGACGAAGCGCGTGATCGCGACGCGTCCCGCCTCGATCTGACGATCGGTTACCCAGCCGGTTTCGAGGGCCTTCAACCCGTACTCCCCGAAAGTCACTTCAGAGCCGCGCCAGGCTTTCCCGCGGCGCTTGCCCTTCTGCTGTTTTCGATATTTGACTTTCTTCGGCATCAACATGAGCAACTACTCCCTGGAAACGGGTTACCGTGCCCGTTCCGGCTTCAGGACGTCGAACACCTCGCCCTTGTAGATCCAGACCTTGATTCCGATCACGCCGTAGGTGGTGTAAGCCTGGGCGAAACCGTAATCGATGTCGGCGCGCAGCGTGTGAAGGGGCAGCTGCCCGTGCAGATACCACTCCGTGCGCGCGATTTCGGCACCGTTGAGACGGCCGGACACGCGGACCTTGATCCCCTTGGCGCCGAAGCGCAGCGTGCTGTCGACAGCCCGGCGCATCGCACGGCGGAATGCAATCCGCTTCTCCAGTTGCTGTGCGATCCCTTCGGAGACAAGCTGGGAGTCCAGTTCCGGCTTGTTGACCTCCTGGATCTTGAGGTTCACATCCCTGCCGGTCAGCGCCTGCAGGTCCTTCTTCAACTTCTCGATCTCGCTCCCCTTCTTGCCGACGATGATGCCGGGGCGGGCCGTGAAGATGATGATCGTGAGCTTGTTCGCTGCCCGCTCGATTTCGATGTGGGAAATGCCGGCATGGAAGAACTTCTTCTTAAGCATGAGCTTCAGATTCAAGTCTTCCAGCAGGAGAGCTCCATAATCCTTCCGGGCGAACCAGCGCGAGCGCCACGTCCGGTTGATTCCAAGCCTGAAGCCGTACGGATGAACTTTCTGACCCAAGACGCAACCTCCCCTATTTCTCTACGTCGCTGCCCTTGATCGAGATGGTAATGTGCTTGTACCGGCGCTGCTCCCGGTAGGCCCGGCCCATGGGCGCCGGACGAACGCGGCGGCGCCACTTCGTCGGTCCCATGTCCACGACGGCGCGATCGACGACGAACCGGTCCACGTCGGCCGTGGCGTTCTTTTCCCGGGCATTTGCTACCGCTGACAGCAGCACCTTTTCGATGGCCCGCGTGGCCCTCTTCTTGGTGAAGCGGAGGATCGCCAGCGCCTCCTGGACGTTCTTCCCACGTATGAGGTCGATGACCAGGCGCGCCTTCTGCGGGCTTCCCTTCAGATATTTGCCTTTCGCAATTGCTTCCATAGTCTGCTTCCGTCGCTCATGACTCGGCGGCCGCTATCGGGCCGGACAATCGGCATCCGCCGTGGATTCTCCCTAGGCAGGCGGCTTAACTGGCGTCGCCTTTTCCGCAACCCTGGTCGTGTGACCCTTGAAAATCCGGGTAGGAGCGAACTCTCCCAGCTTGTGGCTGACCATGTTCTCGGAAATGTAAATCGGGATGAACTTCTTTCCGTTGTGGACTGCAAGCGTCAGCCCGACCATGTCGGGTATGATCGTGGATCGCCGGGACCAGGTCTTGATGACGACCCTGCTGGATGAGGCCTTGGCGATGCGCGTCTTTTGCATCAGGTGATCGTCGACGAACGGGCCCTTCTTTACCGATCTGGTCATGCAGCCAACCTCCTACTTCTTGTCGCGGCGTTTCATAATGAAGCGCTGCGTCCGTTTGTTGTTCCGCGTCTTGAAACCCTTTGTGGGCTGCCCCCACGGGCTGACCGGGTTGCGGCCGCCCGAGGTCTTCCCTTCCCCGCCCCCGTGCGGATGATCGATCGGGTTCATCACGACGCCGCGCACGGTGGGCCTGCGTCCCAGCCAACGGGTACGCCCCGCCTTGCCGATAGAGATGTTCTCATGGTCCAGGTTCCCCACCTGGCCGACGGTCGCATAGCAGTCGAGGTGAACCATCCTGGTCTCGCCCGAGGGCATTTTCAGCTGCGCGTAGCCTGACTCCTTTGCCAGCAGCTGAGCAGCGACTCCGGCGGCGCGGGCCATCTGTCCGCCCTTGCCCTTTTTCATTTCGATGTTGTGCACCATCGTCCCCAGGGGGATGTTCTTCAGGGGCAGGGCGTTGCCGACCAGGATGTCCGCGCCTTCGCCTGCCAGCACGGTCGCTCCCACGGTGAGCCCGTTCGGGGCCAGGATGTACCGCTTCTCCCCGTCCGCATACGAAAGCAGCGCGATGCGCGCCGACCGGTTGGGATCGTATTCGAGCGCGGCGACGTTCGCCGGTATATCCCGCTTGTCCCTCCGGAAGTCGATCACCCGGTAAAGCTTCTTGTGCCCGCCCCCGCGATGCCGAACCTGGAGGTGCCCTTTGTTATCCCGACCCGAGATGCGCTGCCGCGGTTCGGTCAGCCTCTTCAGGGGCCGCTCCCGCGACAGGTCATCGTTGATCAGGGTCGTCCGGAACCTGATCGCCGGTGAGGTGGGCCTGTATGATTTGATCGCCATGGCCTTGTACGCTCCTGCTCTGGACTAGACGGTCTCGGAGAACTCGACCATCTTTTCCCCTTCCCTGAGAGTGACGTAAGCCTTCTTCCAGTCCGGCCTTCGTCCGGAGTAACGTCCCTGACGGCGCATCTTCCCATGGAAACTCGCCGTGCGCACGCTCTCCACCTTGACCTTGAAAATCCGTTCGACCGCTTCCTTTATCTCGCTCTTGTTGGCATCCCGCGCCACCTTGAAGGTCATCGTACGCAGGTTCTCTTTGAGGTGCGTACTCTTCTCGGTGATTACGGGAAGTCTCAAAACCTCGTGCGCGCGGCTCATCGGCTCAGTACCTCCTGCACCTGGAGAATCGCATCCTTGGAAAAGAGAAGCACCCGGTGGTTCAGGATGTCGCGGATGTTCACGCCGTTGCCCGGAACCAGCTTCACGTTCGGCAGGTTGCGTGAAGAGAGCTCCAGGTTCCGGTTGGCGGCCGACTCAACGATCAGCACCTTGCCCGAACCACAGAGACCCTTGAGAACCTTCAGGAATTCCCCCGTCTTGTTCGACTCGAGGCTGAAGGAGTCGACGACGGTCACCAGGTTCTCGCCCAGCTTGGCGGACAGCGCCGAGCGCATCGCCCCGCGCAGCTTCTTGCGCGGGAACCGGTAGGAGTAGTCCCTCGGCTGCGGCCCGTGGACGGTACCGCCGTGTCGCCACAGCGGGCTGCGGATGCTGCCGATGCGCGCGCGCCCCGTGCCCTTCTGGCGCCACAGCTTCTTCCCGCTTCCGCTGACCTCGGCGCGCGTCTTGGTCGCGGCCGTTCCCGTCCGAAGCGAGTCGGCGTAATGCCGGACCGCCTCCCATATGAGAGGCTCGTTCAACTCCGCCTTGAACACCTCGTCCGACAACTCCAGTTTTCCGACCACCTCGTTCTGGAGGTTCCTGATATCAATCTCGGCCATTACTGACCCCGCTGAAAGACCAATGACGAGTCCCGAATGACGAACGGCTGATGACGACGGCGCGCGATTCCCTGCAGCGGTCTCTCATCTGCGATTCGCAATCCCTCATTTGTTCCTCAAGCCTTCTTCACAAGCACGTATCCGCCGTTGCGTCCCGGAACCGCGCCCCTGACGAGCAGCAGGTTCTCCTGGTCCTGGATGCGTACGACGCTCAGGTTCTGTGTCGTAACTCGCTCGCTTCCCATGTGTCCTGCCGCCCGCATGCCCGGGAGGACGCGACTCGGGAAGGCCGACCCGCCGATCGATCCGGGCGCACGATGGAACATGGAACCGTGGGAAGCGCCCCCTCCGCCAAAATGATGGCGCTTGACCAAGCCTGCGAAGCCTTTGCCCTTGCTTGTCCCGATGACGTCCACCTTGTCTTTCGCCTGGAAGACCTGTCCGACCAGGATCTGGTCGCCGACCTTCAGTGCATCTTCCGTTCCGCCGCAGGCGAACTCGCGCATGACGCGGCAAGGCGGTACGCCGGCCTTCTTGAAATGGCCGGCCCGCGGCTTCCCGACCCGCGCCGGTCGCACGAACTCCACCAGCCCCAGTTGCACCGCGTCGTAGCCGTCCTTCTCACGGACTTTCTTCTGAACTACCACGCACGGGCCGGTCCTGATCACGGTGACGGGGACGACAGTCCCGTCCTCGGCAAAGACCTGGGTCATCCCGACCTTGATTCCTATGAGTCCATCCACCATTTCTCTTTCCCTCGCGCTGTCGTGCGCCGAGCGTCCGTCCTCTCGCTCAGGCTGTGGTCGCCGCTCCGTGGAAAGCCATGTCATTCAGGGCCGGCACGATCCTCCGTGCCCTATTTGTGGTCAGTCCCGAACGCCTTGATTTCCACGTCGATCGCCGCCGGCAGATCCAGCTTCATCAGGGCATCGACTGTCTGCGGCGTCGGTTCCAGGATGTCGACCAGCCGCTTGTGAGTCCGAATCTCAAACTGCTCTCGCGATTTCTTGTCCACATGGGGCGAGCGGAGGACGCAGAACTTGTTCTTGATCGTAGGCAGCGGGATCGGACCCGAGACCCGCGAACCGGTCCTCTTGGCAATCTCAACGATCTCTGAAGTCGACTGGTCGAGAACGCGGTAATCGTAAGCTTTCAGCCTGATTCGGATCTTCTCATTCAACATAGCGTCCCTGCCTTATTCGATGATCTCCGAGATGGTGCCCGCACCCACTGTCCGGCCACCCTCACGAATCGCAAACCGCAGCCCCTTCTCCATCGCAATCGGCGTGATCAGCTTCACCTCCAGGTTCACGTTGTCTCCCGGCATCACCATCTCCGTCCCCGCCGGCAACTCCGCCACCCCTGTCACGTCCGTCGTCCGAAAGTAAAACTGCGGCCGGTACCCCGTGAAAAACGGCGTGTGCCGACCACCCTCTTCCTTCGTCAATATGTATACCTGCGCCTTGAAATGCGTGTGCGGCGTGATCGACCCCGGCGCCGCTATCACCTGCCCCCGCTCCACCTCTTCCTTGTCCGTCCCCCGCAACAACAGCCCTACGTTGTCTCCCGCCATCCCTTCGTCGAGCAGCTTCCGGAACATCTCCACCCCCGTCACCACCCGCTTCACCGTCGGCCGCATCCCCACTATCTCTATCTCTTCCCCTACCTTCACCTTCCCCCGCTCCACTCTCCCCGTCGCCACCGTCCCCCGCCCCGAAATCGTGAATATGTCCTCCACCGGCATCAGAAACGGCTTCTCCACCTCCCGCTGCGGTATCGGTACGTAACTGTCCACCGCCTCCATCAACGCCAGTATCTGCTTCTCCGCCTCCGGGTCCCCTTCCAATGCCTTCAGCGCGCTTACCCGCACCACCGGAATCTCGTCGCCGGGAAATTCGTAGAACGTCAGAAGCTCCCGCACCTCCAGCTCCACCAGGTCCAGCAACTCCGGATCATCCACCATGTCGATCTTGTTCATGCACACCACGATGCACGGCACCCCTACCTGTCGCGCCAGCAGTATGTGCTCCCGCGTCTGCGGCATCGGCCCGTCCGCCGCCGATACCACCAGGATCGCCCCATCCATCTGCGCCGCCCCCGTGATCATGTTCTTGATGTAATCCGCGTGCCCGGGACAGTCCACGTGCGCATAATGCCGGTTCTTCGTCGAATACTCCACGTGCGCCGTCGCTATCGTGATCCCCCGCTCCTTCTCCTCCGGCGCGTTGTCGATCGAGTCAAACGTCCGCACCGCCACCTTCGGGTCCAGCTTGTGCAGCACTTGCGTGATCGCCGACGTCAGCGTCGTCTTGCCGTGGTCTATGTGCCCTATCGTCCCTATGTTGACGTGCGGCTTGCTCCGATCGAACTTTTCCTTGGCCATGGCCTATCCTCCTGATGCGTTTCTACTTGGTGACAAGTCTGCCGCGCACATTGGCAATCACCCCGTCACTGATCGATTTAGGGGCTTCTTCATAGTGCGAAAAATGCATCGTATACGTCGCACGGCCCTGGGTCATCGACCTGAGGGCCGTCGAATAGCCGAACATCTCCGAGAGCGGGACTTTCGCCTGGATGATCCTCGAGCTCAGCCTTGACTCGGTTGACTCCACTCGTCCGCGCCGCGCGTGAAGGTCTCCAGTGATCGCACCCATGAATTCCTCGGGGACAACGACCTCCACCTTCATCGAGGGCTCCAGCAGAACCGAGCGGGCGTGCTTCGCAGCCTCTTTGACCGCCATCGAACCGGCGATCTTGAAGGCCATTTCCGACGAATCCACCTCATGATACGAGCCGTCGATCAACGTGACTCTGGCATCCACCACTTCGTACCCGGCCAGGATACCTGCCTCCAGCGCCTCCTTCACACCGCGCTCGACGGAGGAGATATATTCGCGGGGCACGGTTCCACCGACGATCTCATTGACGAACTCAAACCCGCCGCCGGGGGGCAGCGGCTCGAGTACGATCTTGACGTGTCCGTATTGTCCCCGGCCGCCGGTCTGCCTGATGAACTTGCCTTCCGCTTCGGCCCGTTGCCGTATGGTTTCTCGATAGGCAACCTGGGGTTTCCCGATATTGGCCGCCACCCCGAACTCGCGCACCATCCGGTCGACTAGAATCTCAAGATGCAGCTCACCCATGCCGGAGAGTATGGTCTGGCCGGTATCCTGATCGACATGAACCCTGAAGGTGGGGTCTTCACGGATCAACTTATCGAGAGCCGCGCCGAGCTTGTCCTGATCCGCCTTGGTCTTGGGCTCGACCGCCACCGAAATCACGGGCGCCGGGAACTCGATCGCCTCCAGGACAATGGGCTTCTGCCGGTCGCAGATCGTGTCGCCGGTGCTCACGTTCTTGAGGCCAACGGCGGCGGCGATGTCGCCGCAGAGAACCTCCTTGATCTCCTCTCGCTTGTTCGCATGCATCTTCAGCAGGCGGCCGATGCGCTCCACCGAGTCGCGCGTGGAGTTGAAGACGGAACCACCCGACTTCAGCTGGCCGGAGTAGACGCGGAAGAAGGCCAGATGACCGACAAACGGGTCGGTCATGATCTTGAAGACCAGGCCGGCAAAGGGCTCGTCGTCGGATGCATGCCGGACAGGAGGCTCGCTGCCGTTCTCAGCCGCACCCCTGACCGGGGGGATGTCGAGCGGGGACGGAAGGTAGCGCACGATGGCGTCGAGGAGCTGCTGCACGCCCTTGTTTTTGAAGGCTGAGCCACAGAGCACCGGTACGAATTTGATCGCCACCGTGCCCTTGCGCAGGGCAGCAATGATCTCTTCCGGAGATATCGTCCGTCCGGAGAGATACTTTTCGAGGAGGTGGTCGTCCACCTCCGCGATCGATTCAATCATCCGCTCCCGGAAGGCCGCCACCTCCGCCGCGTACTCGGCGGGTATTTCCTCGACCTCAAAGTCGGCGCCAAGCGACTCGTCCCCGAAGACGATGGCCTTCTGCGATATGAGGTCGATCACGCCCCGGAAGTCGTCCTCGACGCCGAGGGGCAGCTGGACGGCAACCGGCACGGCATTCAGCCGGCTGCGCATCATCTCGAGCACGCGGGGAAAATCAGCGCCCGGGCGGTCCATCTTGTTTACAAACCCGATACGCGGGACCTGGTACTTGTCCGCCTGTCGCCAGACGGTTTCCGATTGCGGCTCAACACCTTCCACCGCGCCGAACAGAGCCACGGCGCCGTCGAGCACGCGGAGGCTGCGCTCGACCTCAGCCGTGAAGTCCACATGTCCGGGGGTGTCGATGATGTTGACCCTGCAATCGTTCCAGAAGCAGGTGGTGGCAGCGGATGTGATGGTGATTCCCCGCTCCTGCTCCTGCTCCATCCAATCCATGATCGCCGTTCCGTCGTGCACCTCGCCCATCTTGTGCGTGATGCCCGTGTAGAAGAGTATCCTCTCGGTAGTCGTCGTCTTACCGGCATCGATGTGCGCCATGATCCCGATGTTTCGGGTCTTTTCGAGAGGTACTGAACGCGCCACGGTGAATCCTTCTTACCAGCGGTAATGCGCGAAAGCCTTGTTGGCCTCCGCCATCCGGTGGGTATCCTCTTTCTTCTTGATAGCGCCGCCGCGGTTGTTGCTCGCATCCAGTATCTCGGCGGCAAGCTTCTCCCGCATCGTCTTTTCGCCGCGCCCGCGCGCGTTCGAAATCACCCAGCGAATCGCGAGCGAAGTCCGGCGATCCTGGGCCACTTCCACCGGCACCTGATAGGTGGCCCCTCCGACCCTGCGGGACTTCACCTCGAGCACCGGTCTCACCATGTCGAGAGCCTTCTTGAAGACCCTGACAGGATCATCCTTCGTACGATCCTTGATCAGATCCAGCGCGCCGTAGAAATTGTGCTCTGCAACACTCTTCTTGCCGCCCACCATCATGCAGTTGACGAACTTCGTCACCAGCGTGCTGCTGAAAATCGGATCGGGCAGAGTCTCCCGCTTGGGTACTTCTCTTCTCCTCGGCATAGCAAAAGATCTCCCACTCTCCGCGATAAGCGTCGCCTCAGGCGACAGTGCCCCCTGGAGCGATTCTCGTCGGCACCGTCTGTCGCCATCCGAAGAATCCAGCGGGCCGGGAACCCGTCACCCTTTGACGAATTAATGAAGGAGTGATCAGCTTTTGGGTCGCTTGGCACCGTACTTGGAGCGGGAGTTCTTGCGATCCTGCACTCCGACGGAATCCAAAGTTCCCCGCACCACATGGTAGCGAACCCCAGGGAGGTCCTTGACACGTCCACCGCGAATCATCACGATGGAGTGTTCCTGCAGATTGTGCCCGACACCGGGGATATAGGTAGTAACCTCGATCCCGTTGGTGAGCCGGACACGTGCTACTTTGCGCAGCGCTGAGTTTGGTTTCTTCGGGGTCGTAGTATAGACCCTCGTGCAAACTCCCCTGCGCTGGGGACACCCCTGCAAAGCCGGACTCTTAGTCTTGTAACTGATCTTCTTTCGGCCAGACTTAACCAGCTGATTGAAGGTTGGCAACCCGTACTCTCCTTACTTACTCTGAGCGTCACCTTCCACAGTCTGTGACACCCGGAAATCGCAACAGTGAAAAAACCGGACGAATATAACAAAGCGACATGCGGCTGTCAAGCCCGACGCCGGCGAAAAAGTGCCGTGGGTACAGCACTTTCCTCCCCATCCGCCGTCCCGGCGAGGCCCCAATCGCGCGCCCCACGACTGCCCGCCGGGTATCGAGGCGAAGAAACTTTCGCTCACCAGCACTGTCCCCCAGTTAGTGAAAATGAATTGCAGCGCTGTCTGAACCGGCGCCTCCGCACCAGGCGCGGCGGATACATGCGGTCACGCCACCAGGGCGCGGTCCTGGCCTGACCCGCACGGCGCGACCCGAGCGCCGCGGATGCAGTGCGGGACTAAGCGCTATTTTGTTGCAGATCGTTCATTCACCGTGGAAAGGCATGAAAGGTATGAACAAAGTCATCCTCATCGGGCGGCTCGGCCGGGACCCGGAAGATCGTATGACGTCAAACGGCAAATCTGTCGCCAATCTCTCGCTCGCCACGAACTACTTTCGCGCCGGGGACGGCGTCACAGAGAAGTTCACGGAATGGCACCGGATCGTAGCCTTCGGGAAGACGGCCGACCAATGCAAGCAGTATCTGCGCAAGGGCCGGCTCATCTGCGTGGAGGGCTCGCTGCACACCCGCTCCTGGGAAAAACCTCCGGGGGAACGCCACTACACCACCGAGGTGGTGGCGGTGCGGGTCGATTTCCTCGACTCACAAGGATCCTCACCGGCGCCCGAAGCAGGAGGCACGGACACAGCGGACGGCCCGGACGACGGTTTCTAGCCCGGACCCGCTTGCGGGACCTTTGCTGCCGGCGTTGGGCGGACCGGAGCCCCTGCTCCCCCTGCGAACCGGCCCTGGAACTCGACATCCGGCCTGCCGGCGGGGCCCATGCTATAATGCCACCGCATTATGGCCTTAGTTCACAGGGGAGCTGCGCGACGGCCTGGCAGGACTCCACGCTGGCTCCTGGCGATATATGGACTCCTCATCCTCCTCACCGTGACTGCAGCCGCGCTTTTCGGCACGCTGCTCGGCTACGAGTACAATCTCCCGAGGATCCAGAGCCTCGAGGACTACCGGCCGGATGTCATCACCGAGGTCTTCGCTGACGATAGCAGCGTGATCGGCGAGTTTGCCGTCGAAAGGCGCATCATCGTCAACTTCGACGAGATCCCCCGCTTCATGCAGCTGGCGATAATCGCGGCAGAGGACGACCAGTTCTATCACCACTCGGGCGTGAACTACTTTTCGGTTCTGCGCGCTGCCTACAAGAACCTTGTCTCCATGAGGAAAGCCGAGGGGTTCAGCACTATCACCATGCAGCTCTCCCGAATGCTGCTCGGGACCTACGAAAAGACCTACGACCGCAAGATCAAGGAGCTGCTCATCGCGCGCAAGATAGAGAAACGCTATACCAAGCAGCAGATCCTGACGCTTTACTGCAACCAGCACTACATGGGTCACGGAGCGTACGGGGTGGCTGCGGCCGCAGACACCTATTTCGGCAAGCAGCTGAAGGACCTGACGCTGGAGGAATGCGCGACGATTGCGGGACTGCCCCGAAATCCGGGGCTCTACTCTCCCAGGCTCCATCCCGAAGCCGCAACGGCGCGCCGTAATTACGTCCTGGATCGCATGGCCGTGGAACGAATGATCCCGGCGTCGATGGCTGCCGAAGCGAAAGCCCGGCCGATGGTCCTGAAGCCAAAGACGCGCGATACGGAGATCGCTCCCTACTTCGTGGAGTGGGTCCGGCAATCTCTGGCCGACCGCTACTCGACCGATGAGATCTGGCGCAGGGGCCTGCGTGTTCACACCACGTTGAACACCCAGATGCAGCTGGCCGCCAACCGGGTCCTGCTGGAAGGATTAATGAAGTATGACAAGAGGCACGGTTGGCGCGGCCCTGAAGACAACATTCTGAAGTCGCCCTCCGTCAGCCTTGCCGCTTACAGCCGTCCGGACTGGCGATCTCCGCTCCATGCAGGCGACATCGCTGCGGGCCTGGTGGAGAGCTCTGGGGACCGGGAGGCTGCGGTTCGAATCGGCAAGTATCAGGCCAGGCTCCTCCCCAAAGACGTTGCGTGGACTAAGGCCACGTCTCCGGGGGCGATCTTGAAACCCGGAGACCTCGCCTACTTTCGAATCCTCAGCATCGACGAGAACGACCGGACGTTGACACTCACGCTCGAGCAGATGCCCAAGGTTCAGGGTGCGCTCGTCGCCCTGGAAAACGCAACGGGCGAAATCAAGGCCATGGTGGGAGGCAAGGACTTCGAATCAAGCGAGTTCAACCGGGCGACCCAGGCGCTGAGGCAGGTGGGGTCAACATTCAAGCCTTTCGTATATGCGGCAGCCCTCGAGAAAGGGCTGGAGCCCCAGTCCCCGGTGCTTGACGAACCGATCAGCTTCACCGACGCGCTCGGCCGGGTCTGGGAGCCGTCGAACTACGACGGTAAGTTCAAAGGACGCATAACGCTGCGCCAGGCGCTGATCGAGTCCAGGAACGTGCCCACCGTCAGGATCGCATCCACGATTGGTATCAACGACGTCGTGGTCATGGCTCGGCGGTTCGGGGTGGGAGGTCCCCTGGATCCCTACCTGCCCCTCGCCTTGGGAGCCTGCGAGGCCACTCCGCTCGAGATGGCGTCGGCCTTCACCGTCTTCCCCAACCTTGGCCTCAGGGCTAAGCCCTATTTCATCAGGCGGATCGAAGATTACAGCAGGATCAGAAAGCTGGAAAACGTTCCGCAGATGGAGAAGGTCCTGGAGCCGCCCGTCGCCGAGCAGATGCTCAGGCTCCTGCAGGGGGTGGTAGCAGAAGGGACTGCGCAGGCTGCAAAATCACTGGCCCGCCCGGTGGGCGGCAAAACCGGGACAACCAATGACTTTACCGACGCCTGGTTCGTCGGATTTACCCCGTCTCTGACCGTGGCGGTCTGGGTGGGCTTTGATGCAAAGGTCTCGCTTGGAAACAAGGAGGCGGGGGCAGCGGTTGCCTTACCCATCTGGATCAATTATATGCAGGAGATACTCAAGGACAGGCCGATCGAGAATTTTCCCGTCGTGGAGATCCCGCAGGAGGGTCCACCGGAGAGTCAGGACTTCGTGCCCGACTCGGACCAGAAGAAGCTCTTCATCGAAGATCTCCCTCCGGTTTCGCCGCCCAGGAAACCCTAGCGGTTGCGCTGGACGAGAAAGTCCGGGATTGCCATAAGCGCTTCGCGGGCCGGGCATTCCGGGAAACCGGCGAGAAACGACCTCGCCTCCGTCGCGTAGTTGTGCGCCTTGGCCAAAACCCGGTCTGCTGCGCCGCTCTCGCGGACGAGCCGGATCACGGCCTCCAGATGTTCGCCGCCCGAGCCATTCTCACCCAACACCTGGCGCACGAGCTCGCGATGCTCCGATCGGCCGTCGCGCAGAAGGTAGATCAGCGGCAATGTCAGTTTGCCTCCGCGCAGGTCGCTTCCCACGGGTTTGCCGATTGTCGTTTCATCGGCAGTGAAATCCAGCACGTCATCCGCAAGCTGGAAAGCGACACCGATGTTCAACCCATACCGGCGCAGCAACTCCTGCTTCTCACTCCCGGCGGAGCCCAGGATCGCCCCGATCTGAGAGCACGCAGAGAAGAGGTAGGCTGTCTTCCGCTTTGAAACGTCCAGGTGCTGGCCTTCGGTGATGTCCAGGCTGCCGCTCAGGCCGAGCTGCATCAGCTCGCCTTCCACCATCTTGCGCGTGGCATCCGTAAGGATGTCCAGGATTTCGAAACGCCGGTGCTCGAGAGCCAGGTAAAACGACGTCATGTAAAGCCAATCGCCCATCAGGACGGTAATCTCGTTGCCCCATTGCGCGTTTACCGAGGCCCTGCCGCGGCGTACCTTCGCATCGTCGATGATGTCGTCGTGAACCAGCGTGGCGGCATGGATAAGTTCTACCACGGCCCCCAGTCGGTAAGAGGCCGGCCCGTCGTAGCCACACAGCCTGGAGCTGAGGAGAAGTATCGCCGGACGCACCCGCTTTCCGCCACCGCCGGAGAGGTACCGTCCGATGCGGTCCACCAGCTGGACATCGGATCTCGAATGACGGGCGAGTTCCTCCTCAACACACTCGAGTCCTTCCCTCACCAATTCGTAGATTTCGTGCTGGTTCAAGACACCCCTTCACTGTGGTTGTGAGGCACAACTCAGCCCGCGCCTTCAAGCTTCGGAAAAACGGATTCTATCACAGGTCATCGAAAACCCGCGATGCAGAGGTAGATTTCCCCCGCGGTCCCAACAGGCGCCGCAGGTTCCTCGATGTCGCCGCGGCGATCTCGGGCAGTCCGACGCCCATCGTCGCAGCCAGACCACGGGCGACGTCAACCACGAATGCCGGTTCGTTGCGCTTGCCCCGGTGGGGCACCGGGGCAAGATACGGGCAGTCGGTTTCCACCAGCACCTGGTCCGGGCGCATGCTGCGCGCTGCTTCCCGTATCCCGTCTGCCTTCTTGAACGTGACCATCCCCGAGAAGGAGATCAGGAAGCCGAGATCGGCAAACACCTGCGCATCATGTTCCGTGCCGGTGAAGCTGTGCAGGATCCCGCCGGGATGGGCGCCGCTCCATTCTTCGCCGAGGATGGTCAGCAGGTCGGGCCAGGCATCACGACAGTGGATGGACACCGGCAGGCTCTTCCGCCGTGCGATCTGCAGCTGCCGTCGCAAGGCCCGGCACTGGTCAGCCCGGGGAGAATTGTCGTAGTGATAGTCCAAACCTATCTCACCCCAGAGGACTACCTTGGGATGCTCAGCGACAGTCTCCAGCCAGGAGAGGTAGTCATCGTCGGCCAAGCGGGCATCGTGAGGGTGAACACCGACGGCGGCGAAGACGAAATCGTGCCTCTCCGCGAGTCTCAGCGTCCGTTCGATGCCATCATCGCCAGGCCTGCCCGTACCAATGGTCACGATGAGATCCAGCCCGGCCGCAATTGCCCGTGAAAGGACTTCCTCCAGGTCCGCCCCGAACTCCGGCATGTCCAGATGGGCGTGCGAATCCGCGATCATCTGCCGTGATCACCTCCGGGACCGGCGCCAGCGGTTCTGCCGGAGCCACTCACCTCAGCAGGGAACCGTTCCGGACTTCTTCGGCAAAGGTTGCGAGAACCGGCCTGGCACCGTCCGATGCCGCCACGATCATCCCGTCGGACTCGATTCCCATTATGCGCGCCGGCTTCAGGTTGACTACCAGCACGACCTTCCTGTTCACGAGCACAGCCGGGTCGTAGGCTTCGGCGATGCCTGCAACGACCTGGCGGATCTCACTCCCGACGTCCACCTTCATCTTAACCAGCTTGCGGGATCCCTCGACCTTCTGGGCTTCAACGACCTGCCCGACCCTCATCTCCACGCGGGCAAATTCCTCAATCGTGATCCGGGAATCCTGCGCGGCCGGCGCGGCGGCCGGTTCCGCGTTCGCATCTTTCGGTTTCTCTTCACTCACGGTGATCGGTTCTCCATTGGTTGTCGCGCAGCTCTTGAGCGGGCGCCATCCAGGCCCGCCATCGCCGCGCTGAGGCCGGGGCGGCAAAGCCCGCAACGGCCGGTAGAGAGGAACGGCAGTGTCACAGGCTCCGTTCACTCACGGGCTGCTCTGTTTCGCGGTGTCAAGGTAGGCCCGGCTTGCCGCGGCGGTCACATCTTTCAGAGGAACCCTCTTCTCCGCAGCCAGATGCCTGCAGTCCTCGTACTCCGGGACGAAGTTCACCCGCCGCCCCTCCAGGTACGCGACCTTGATCCTGACGGGGCCGTAGCCTGTCTCCACCTGCACAGTCTCCCGGTCAAGCGTCCTTCTTCGCGCAGCAGTGTAGCGGAGGCCAATGGTGGTGGTCTCAGCAAATACAAGACGGGACATCTCGTCAAGACGTGCGGGCTCGCAGACGAGTGTCAGGACAACGGCCGGCCGGTTCTTCTTCATCAGTGCCGGCACAGCGTACACATCAAGTGCCCCGGCGGAAAGCGCACGCTCCTGGAAATAACCCCAGACCTGGGGACTCATGTCGTCGATGGCGGCCTCGATCACCGCAACCTCTCCCACCCCGACGGAGGCGTCGACCAATCCCTCTTCTGCGAGCGTCAGCCGCAGCACATTTGCGCTGCCGGGCGTGTCCCGCGCACCGGCGCCATAGCCGGCACCTAGCGCGTTCATGAGCGGGCGCGGGCCGTACGACTCCGCCAGAACAGCCAGCAGTGCAGCTCCCGTGGGCGTGGTGAGCTCTCCTTCCACCTCGTTCGAGAATGTCGGAACACCGCGGAGCAGATGTTCCACCGCAGGCCCCGGAACCGGGTAGATGCCGTGCCGGCACTTGAGTGTGCCCCGACCCAGATTGACAGGAGAACACACGATCCGAGCCGGCATCAGCTCTTCCATCAGCACCATGCAGCCGACGATATCAATAATGGAATCCAGGGCACCGACTTCGTGGAAATGGACCTCTTCGGCAGGCTGGTTATGAACCGCACCCTCCGCCTGGGCGAGCCTGAAAAATGCGCTCACCGACTTTTCCCTCACCCATGGCGGGAGAGAACTCGACTCGATCATTTTGCGGATCTGGCCGAAGCTGCGGTGGTGATCGTGATGATGGTCACCGTGCGATTTGTCGTGGTGCCCGGGCACGTTCTTGGCAGCTTCGTCCAGGACCACATCGAATTTCGTAGCCTGGATCCCCGCACGGAGTTCCTTCCGTGCCGAAAGCCGGTATCCTCGCAGGGATAAGGAGGCGAGCCGCTCCTGCAACAAATTCAGGTCGCCCCCGAGGTCGAGCAGAGCACCTATGGTCATATCTCCGCTGATCCCGGACGACGCATCGATGTAGAGAATCTGGTTCTTTCCCACAAGCCACCCTGGCTGCCCTGCGCGGCCACCCGACGTGTACAGCGCATCGCGCCGCCGGCATTCGGCGTGAGTTTATGGACGGGGCCAGCCGAAGTCAAGGATACGGCAGAACGCCATCATGGCAGGAGCGATCGGCAGGACGTCGCCTGCATGAAACACATGAAACATTCGAGCCTCGCCGCAGCACGCAGGATACGCGCTGGCGGCCTGGAGCCGCATCGCGATCCCGAGTCGACGCGGGGCCACCGTGATTGAATCACCGGGGGCGTTGGGGTATGTTTCTTGGGCCTTTTCAGCCGAGGAAATACAGAGCATGATCGCTTCACTCACACAGCTCCTGGAGCAGGCGCTGCTTCAAAGAATACGCGACCGTTACGGCGTTTCCTACGACCGGCTCAATTTTTCAGTGCCGCCACGCATTGAGCTGGGCGAGCTCGCGCTGCCGGTCGCTTTCGATCTTGCCCGAAAGGTAAGGCGCGCTCCCGCCGAGATAGCCCGCGAGCTGGCTCAGGAAGCCGCCAGCATCCCCGGGGTGTGGAAGGTGGAAGTCGCAGGCGGCGGATATCTCAACTTCCGTCTCGACCGGGTCGGGCTGACCCTGAAATTGGCCGATAGCATTGAGAAGAAACTCCACGGGCTGGCAGCCGGAGCCGCGCCGTCCGGGAAGGTCATCGTCGAACACACCAACATCAACCCTAACAAAGCCGCGCACATCGGGCATTTGCGCAACGCGGTACTCGGGGACTCGTTCGTCCGCTGTCTGCGTTTCCTGGGCCACCGGGTCGAGGTTCAGAATTACCTGGACAACACCGGAGTCCAGGTGGCGGACGTCGTCGTCGGCCTCGAACAGATGGAACACCTGACGCTCGGCCAGGTTGCCGCCTTGGAAGGCAAGTTCGACTATTACTGCTGGGATGTGTACGCGCGGGTGGCGGATTTTTACCGGCAGGCCGAAGCCAACCAGCAGCAGAGAAGCCGGACGCTCCAGGCGATCGAGGCGGGAAACAACCCGACCGCGGGACTGGCGGAACACGTCGCGATGAGGATCGCACAGGCACACCTCGCCACCATGGCGCGCATCAATGTTCATTACGACCTTCTCCCCCGTGAGAGCGAGATACTCCATCTCCACTTCTGGGAAAAAGCCTTTGAACTACTGAAGGCGCGCGGCGCCATCTATTTCGTAGAGGAGGGGAGGAACCGTGGGTGCTGGGTAATGAAGACCGGGGAGCGCCCGGAGGGGGAGGAGGATGCCGCGCGTGAAGAACTGGAAGACGATGAGAAGATCATCGTGCGGTCTGACGGCACCGTGACCTATGTCGGGAAGGACATCGCCTATCAGCTGTGGAAGTTCGGCCTGCTGGGGCTGGATTTCTTCTATCGGCCGTTCGATTCCGGAGCCGGGGGGAATCTCTGGGTTACAGCAACGGAGCAAATCCCGGGGCTCCAGGTGCCGCACTTCGGTGCCGGGCGCCGCGTGTACAACGTGATCGACAGCCGCCAGGCTTACCTCCAGACCATTGTGCTGCAGGGGCTCAAGGCCCTCGGTTACGAAGAGGAGGCGCGCAATTCCGTTCACTTCTCCTATGAGATGGTCGCCCTCACACCCGCCTGCGCAGCGGATCTGGGAATTACCCTCTCTGAGGAGGACTCAAAACGTCCGTTTGTGTTGGTTGCGGGTAGGAAGGGACTCGGGGTCAAGGCGGACGATCTGCTCGACACGCTCCTGGAGAAGGCGCTGCAGGAGGTGAAGACACGGCACGATCTTTCCGGAGCAGATGCAAACGCCATAGCCGCGGTGATCGCCGTGGGAGCCCTCCGCTATTTCATGCTCCGCTTCGCGCGCAACACGGTGATCGCGTTCGATTTCAAGGAAGCATTGAACTTTGAGGGCGAGACAGGGCCCTACGTGCAATACGCGATCGTCCGGGCAAACAACATATTCCGCAAGCTGGAGGAAGCGGGAGACAACGGCCGGTTCCATTGGACGGACGTCGAGCAGGAGTCGCTGCGCGCGTTCCTGGCGGACAACAACGATATTTGGGAGCTCATCTACCAGGCAGCACGACTCCCCGAGGTTGTACGCCAGGCGGCGCAGACGCTCGAACTGTCCCAGGTCGGAAAGTTCGCCTTCCACCTGGCACAGAAATTCAACCTCTTCTACCACAATTATCACATCCTGTCGGAGGCCGATGCCGCCCGCAAGAAGAACCTTCTGCTTGTAGTCGACATTGTCCGCCGGCAACTGGAGAAGTCGCTCGAACTTCTCGGTTGCGGGGTGCCGCCGAAGATGTAGCCGCCATGGCAACGCTTGTTGCAGTCGCCGCATCATTCCTGGCCGTTCTTCTGCAAACCGGCGGTCTGCCCGCCGGCCCCCTGCCCGGCGGCTTCTCTTCGTTCGAGAGATCCAGGCTTGCCGCGGCACCGAGCATCGAGAAGCGGATCAACATCTACACCGACTTGCTGGACGACCGTCGTCGATCAATCGAGAAGGCGGTGGCAGAGCAAGACGTCGAGGCAATCACCCTGATATTGAGGTCCTGGGGCGAAGTCCTCGATTATTCGCTCGCGGACATCCAGTCGAATGCCGGAGCGAAATCCAAGTCCAAGGCTCTGAAGAACTATGAGATCCACCTGCGAAAGGCCATCGGCATGCTGGGCGATCTCAAGACCAAGGGTGGCTCGTACGAGCAGTTCGAGCAATTTGAGGCATGGCTGAATCATGCGGGTGAGATTCAGAAGAAACTCGTGGCGATTCTCTTTCCCGGCTGATTTGCCGGTTCGGGATACGAAAATGAAAGCGGCACGGCTGTTTCTGCTTCTTCAGTTGCTTCTCGGGGATCTGCCTGCGAGCGCGCTGCAGAAACCTGGATCCAAGGAGTATCTCACCGAAGACGAGATCACGAAGATCCAGGACGCGCAGGAAATCGACCTGAGGACGAAACTCTACATGCAGGCCGCGGCGTTGCGCCTCAAGGTTGCCGAGGAGCGACTGAATGGCAAGGAATCCGCGCCGGGGGATCCGATGGAGTTCTTCAGCGTCGAGGACATGCTGGAGGGTTACTATCAGATAGTTCGCAGCGTCATGATCTCCGTCGATGACGCGTTCCAGAAACCCGGCAGCGACAGGGCGAAGATAGTCAAAGCGTTGAAGAGTCTGAAGGATGGCACCGATCGGGCCTTGAAAGATTTGGAGATCATCAAGACGATCGCCGAGGACAAGAAGCTCGAGGATGTCTGGAACCTGACGAACCAGGCACTGGATATCGCGCGTGGTGCGAACGATGGAGCGGAGCTCGGCCTCGCCGGCCAGCCTCCCGAGGCGAAGGAGAAATCAAAGAAAAAGCCCTAGCAGGCGACCATAGCCCGCCCGATCATGGGGTCTTGAATTTTCGCTGCCCCCGAAAATCGATTTCGGAACTCTCCTGAAAAAGTCGAATCGCGGCTACGCCTGCCGCTCCTGCATCGAGCACCGCATTTACGGTCCCGGCCCCAATTCCACCAAGGCCGAGCACGGGCACTGGAATCGAGCAGCAGATTTCCCGGAAGCGAGCGAGGCCCAGAGGAGGACCCATTCCTGCCTTTGAGGGGGTGGCATACACCGGGCCGGCAAGCACGTAGTCCGCTCCGGATGTCCAGGCGCGGAGCGCTTCATCCTCTGAATGCACGGAAACACCGACCAGGAACCCATGAGGCAGCCAGGGCCTGAGGTCACCGGCGTGCAGGCCGCACGAGGGCAGGTGTATCCCATGCGCCCCGGCCGCAAGCGCCACGTCGGCTCTTCCGTTCACGAGGATGCGGCAGGCGCTCGACCGCGCATCAGCGACAACGTTCCTGACAAGCAGGAACAGTTCGCGATCGCCCAGATCCTTCTCCCGTATCTGGATAAAATCGATGCCCCAGCGGATCAGGCGGCGGACCCGCGGCCGAAAGTCCTGCGGGAGAAGCCGACGCCGGTCGGTAACGCAGTAATAGAGCGGCCGCCTAACGGGAAACGCGGTCGTCCGAACCTTTCCTGAACTGTGCAATTCCCTGAATTCCAATGAGTATATTGACAATCCCAAGCCCGACGACCCCGCCCTTGAGGTACGGATTGGCAACGATAGGTCGCAGCCTTGGGTAGAGGTAGACGATGTAGTTGCTATCCCAGAGGTTCATCCATGGAAGGAACAGGAGGAAGATTCCGACTTCGAGGCAGTAGAGAATGTAGACGACCTGCCAAAACCACCCGGACCCGAAGCGCGGCTTCGCCCTGGCTGCCAGCGCGAAGTCCTGTGGATGGGGGGGGATACTATGGGCCATGGCTCTGGGAGGTGCTCTTCAAGCTGTCGATCTTCTGCGCGACATCTCTGTATGTGGGATCAATATCAAACAATTCCCCGAAGCACCCGAGAGCCTTCTCCGGTTCTCCGGCCAGCGAATGAGCAACTCCCATATCATACCTAAGAGCCATCTTCTCGTGGGGAGAAATGTCGGAGAGGCCAAGGCCCGTCTGGCACCACCGCAGAGCGGAGCGCGCCATCCCTTTTTCGAGGAAGCAGCTGCTGAGCATTCCGGAACACTGCACGATTTGGCGCGCATGCCTCGCGGGATCCAGGGACTTGGCGGCGGTTTCGAATTCCTTGATCGCCTCGTCCACAAGGTTCATTTCCTTGTACGCCACCCCGAGACCGAAATGAATGTCGAAGGTCTCTTTCGTCGCCTCATCGTCTTCGAGGGTGTTCATTTCTTCGATCACATCCGCGAACATCTCGTTGACGCGCCCCTTCCGGTCCTCTTCATGCACAGCCTTCGCCGGTGCGGCTGCGGGTGGCGCGGGCGACGGAGTCTGTTCCGCCTGCTGCGCCGGAGGTGGTGTCAGGAAGTACTCCTCCACGAAGCGGTTGACGACAGCATCGAGGTCTGCCGCGCTCCCGTCGGCATCCCCTCCAGGAGCCGTGGCCGGAACAGGCGTTTCGGGGGTCACGATGGTATCAGGCTGGGCCGGTTGCGTGCTCACCTCGGAGAGCTGGCTGTAGCGCGATTCAAGTTCGGGATGGCCGGGGCTGGTTGCCGCGATTTCATCCAGCTTGGCCCGCGCCTCATCATGGAATCCGAGGCGCAGGTAGAAGTCGACCTCCTGCAGCTTGTCACTCAGCGATTCGGCTGCCGGCGCGCGCGGCGCAGCGGCAGGTGAGTACTCTTCGGCGATTCCGACCGGGGCAGCGGGCGCAGCCGGACCGGTGGTCTGAGGGTGGCCGGCCGAGTCCTTGAAAAAGACTTCGGAGATATCTTCGGAAAGGTCGATCTCGAGGGAGTCATCCTCGGAAGCAAGGGTGGTCGCAGCCTCCTGGGGCTTCCGCCTGTCCAGCGGCACACGACGTGAGCGGGCGAAGTCCGTTATATCGAAACCCGGCACAACCCAGTCGGGCGCCAGCTTGCGAGCCTCGGCTATGTATTCCTGGGACGAGTCTTCGTCCTTGGCCCTCCGGTGTATGGCAGCGAGCAGCACGCACTGCTCAGCAGCATCCCGGTTCCGTCGCGCCTCCCTGTAAAGCGAAAGCAACCGCAGCCGGACTTCCTTGCTTCCGGGATCCTGGTCTTCCAGCGCCTGCAGGCGCTCGAGGGCCCTGGCCTTCATGCCGTAGTTCAGAAGCAGGTCGATTTCGACAAAACGGGCGTCCGCCTGTTCTTCCTCAGCCGCGGGAGTCTCCGGGCTGACACTCATGGCAAACGCAGTAGTCGGATCAGCGGGAGTCTCGACTGTGAAGCTGGGCGGTTCGTAAGGGGTCTCCGGATACGCCTGCGCGAACGCTTCCTGGTGCAGCTTGAGGTGCTTCTCGGAGCGCGGGTTGAGCTGAAGGACCTTTTCGAGAAAGCCGATAGCGCCGGTAGGGTTTCCTCTCCGCAGCTCGATGTCGATCAGGCGGTCCAGGACTTCTGTGTAGCGGAAGTGGTTGTTGGTAGCTGAGTGTACGTCGGCCAGGCGGGTCAGCGTGGGCTCGTGGTCGGGGTGCCCCTCCAGAATCAGGTTGTAGACTTCGACCGCCTGGTCGGTCGAGCGCCGGCTGATCAACGTCGATATGACAGGATCCAGGCTGCGCGCGGATGCGTCCACGTCTCCAGAGGCAAGAAAAGCCTTTCCCAGAGACAGAAAGTCCTGGAATTGGGATTCGTCCCGGGCCAGGACGGCCGTGAATGCCTCTGCGGCACTGCGCGGGTCACCCGAAGCGAGGAAGGTTTTACCCAGCAGCTGGCGCAGCGGCACGTCATCAGGTGCTACCTGCAGAGCCCGGCCGAGCTGCTCAATCGCCAGGTTCACGTTCCCGAGCTGAACCGCCGTCTCCACGTAACCCTTCATGACATCGGGATCCGTCGGTGCAAGGTCCAAGGCGCGGCGGAATGATTGCGCGGCGGCCGCGTGGTCGCCGACCTTTGACTGAGCTTTCGCGGCGCCTGCGAAACTGGCCTGTGCCTTTTCTTTCGCCCCTTCCGCGAGGTAGATCTCGGCCAACTTCAGCCTGACCGATGCATTCGCGGGATCCAATTCCGCGACTTTTTCAAAGGCAGCGACGGACTCCGCGCTGTTTCCCTGGCGCGCGCAGATGTCGGCTATTCGCAGGTACTGGTGCCTGGCTTCGACGATCACACCCTGTCGGACGTAAAGCTCCGCGACAACCCGGTTTATGTCCAGGTTGCCCGGGTCCGAGTTGAGGATCTTCTTGTAAACGGCAATTGCTTTGAGCAGAAAGTTGTTGCGCGCGTAATTTTCGGCAACCTGGGAGAAGTACTTCGTGGCCTCGGGGATCCTGCCTTCTCGCAGGTAGAGGTCACCGATTGTGTTCATTGTGAGTACGTCGTTCGGATCATCCCGGATGATCTTCAGGTACTCGTTGATGGCCTGCCGGATTTTGCCTTGCAGAACGCATCTTTCCGCGTCGCGAAGGAATCTAGCCTTGCTGTCAGTCGCCATGACACCCTCTTACGCCTGGAACCCCGAACTCTCTCACTCCATCGGAAAGTGCGGCCCGGGGGTGTCGCGCATGGCACTGACGATTGCCGGCCAGATCCGGCGGCAACGGTCATTCCTGGCTCGGCGCGCTCTCGTTCGCGCGATCCACCCGGCCGACTTCCTTCAGGCGCGCCGCCTTGCCACGGCGCCCCCGCAGGTAGTAGAGCCTGGCACGTCTCACCTTCCCGCTCTTGACCACCTCGAGCTTGTCGATGATTGGCGAATGAAGCGGGAAAATTCGTTCGATACCGTATCCGAAGGATACTTTTCGCACCGTGAAAGTGGACGAGATGCCGGCCCTCTTCCGGGCCACCACAACGCCTTCGAATACCTGGATACGGTACTTGTCTCCTTCCTTTATCTTCACATGAACACGAACCGTATCCCCCGCACGTAGGCTGGGAAAGTTGGCCCGCATTTGAGAATTATCGACCGACTGGATCAAATTCATGACAGACTCCTGACAAAATTCTTCCGGCCCCCGCCCTGGGGGCCTGCGCGAAGACTAAACTCATGATTCAGGCGATTTTCAAGCATCGCCAGCCCGTGCTCCGGCAGCGAGGTCGGGACGTCTGCTGCCGGTTTTCGCCTCTGCCTGTCGGCGCCGCCACTCACGGATCCTGGCATGGTCACCCGAAAGCAGGACCTCGGGCACGGCCATCCCACGAAACTCCGCCGGCCTGGTGTACTGCGGGTAATCGAGCGCTCCAGAAGAGAAACTCTCGTTCACCGCCGAATCCGAATTGCCCAGTGCACCCGGCAGCAGCCTGACGACCGAATCCAGGACCGCAAGCGCCGGTATCTCACCACCGGTAAGAACATAGTCACCGATGGATATCTCTTCCTCCACCAGACCATCAATAACACGTTGGTCGACGCCTTCGTAGCGGCCGCATATGAGCACCACATGCGGCAACCTCGAAAACGACTCTGCGAGGTGCTGTGACCACGTCTTCCCCTGAGGGGTCATCATAACGACGCGGCTCTCCGGAGTCCTGGCCGTTCCGCGGCAGTGTTCCACCGCAGCGAACAGGGGGCCCGGCATGAATACCATTCCCTCGCCGCCGCCATACGGCCGGTCGTCCACACTCCGGTGCCTGTCCGTCGCAAAGTCCCGGAGATTGACGACTCTTATCTCTGCGAGCCCTGCCTGCGTGGCTCGCCGGAGGATCCCGGAGTCCAGTGCCCCCTGGAAGATCTCGGGAAAAATTGTGATGATATCAAACCTCATCTGTTCAGGTCCAACAAACCTTCCGGAAGATCGACGACGATCAGTTTTTCAGGTATTGAAATGTGTCGGCAAAAGTCGCCAACCGCCGGGATCAGGACCTCCCCATCGGGGCCGTCCACCACAAGCACCGCGTTCCCCGCGGTCTTCAGGATCTCCCGCACGGTGCCAAGCACTGCACCCGCGGCGTCCACGACCCGACAACCGATCAGGTCATGGTCATAGTACTCGCCCTGCTCAAGCGGCACCGCGTCCTTGCGATCGACAAGCACCCAGGCCGCCCTGAGGCGCTCCGCATCCGAGATTGAATCTATCCCTGCGAACTTCAGCACCTGCCGCCCCTTGTGCGGCCACGCCGCTTCAACCACGGCCGATTCGCGGTGTTGATCCGGGAATTCCAGCCACACGGTTTTCAGCCGCTGGAAGCGCTCAGGGAAATCCGTCAGGATATCAGCCAGAACTTCGCCGCGGTTGCCTCGAGTTCTGACGATGCGGGCGATTGCTAGAGCCGGGGAATCGGTATCTGGCCCCACTATTCCAGTATTTCCAGGACGAAGCGCTTGCGGAGCTTCATACCGGCCGCTCCGAGGAGCGTGCGGATGCAGCGGGCTGTCCTGCCCTGTTTTCCGATGACTTTGCCAAGGTCCGATGGCGCCACCCGGAGTTCCAGAACCGTGGTCTGCTCGCCCTCAACCTCCGTAACCGTCACTTGCTCAGGATTGTCAACCAGAGCTTTCGCAATCATCTCAACCAGCTCTTTCATGACCACCTCTCCTCCGTATCGCAGCTGCGAATTGGAGCACTCGGGAGCCTCGGGGCCTCGGAACGAGGGCAGGAAACCTGGCGTCTCAGCTGGCGGGGGGTGTCGCAGCCCGCTTGACAAGGGAGCTGACTGTCTCAGAAGGCTGCGCGCCCTTCGCCATCCAATAGCGAACCCTCTCGAGGTCCATCTCAACCACGGGCGGGTTTGTGCCCGGGTTGTAATGTCCGACGATCTCTACGAAACGTCCGTCACGAGCTTGCCGCCGCTCCGTCACCACTACGCGATAGAATGGTTTCTTCTTGGCACCCATCCTCGTAAGTCGAATTCTCAGCAAAACTCCTCCTAATGGCAAAAGGCGTTAAGTTGAAGCAATTGTGGCACGTAACTCGTCGTCATGCAACTCCGACCTGGCGGAGCTAGCCCGTAAACTTCATCCCTTTCATCAATCGCGGCATGACACCTCGACTCAGGCTCTTCATCATTTTCCGCGTTTCAAGATACTGCTTCAAGAGGCGGTTGATCTCCTGCACCGGCCGTCCGCTGCCGCGCGCGATCCGCTTCCTTCTGCTCCCGTTGAGAATCTGGTGATTATGCCTCTCCTGCGGCGTCATCGAATCGATGACGGCCTCGATGTGAATCAGTTCCTTCTCGTCGACTCTCAGGGAGCTCAACCCGCGCATCGCCCCCATGTTCGGGAGCATTCCAAGAATCTGCTCTAGCGGCCCGAGCTTCCGCACCTGCCGGAGCTGATCTCGAAAATCCTCCAGTGTGAACTCGTCTTTGCGCAGCTTTTCGGCCATCTCGATGGCCTGCTGCTCGTCGACGGCCTTTTCGGCCTTTTCAATCAGGGAGAGCACGTCTCCCATGCCAAGGATTCGTCCGGCAAGGCGGTCGGGGAAAAACTGCTCCAGCGCGTCCACCTTCTCACCGGTACCGACGAACTTGATCGGCTGGCCGGTAACGCTCTTGACCGAGAGCGCCGCGCCCCCGCGAGCATCGCCGTCCATCTTGGTCAGAATGACACCTGTGAGCCCAAGGCGCTCATGGAATTCCTTGGCGCTGCGGACGGCGTCCTGCCCGGTCATGGCGTCGGATACAAGCAGGATTTCGGTCGGCGCGGCTGAGTCGCGTATGCGCTCCAGCTCGACCATCATTTCTTCATCGATATGCAGCCGTCCGGCGGTATCTATAAGGACAACGTCGTATCCGCTGTTGCGGGCGTACCGGGTCGCGAGTTCCGCGCGCCCGACGGGCTCGACATTTCCCTCAGCATCAAAGTAGCCGAGGCCGTTTTCGGCACACAGCACCCGCAGTTGCTCGACAGCGGCCGGGCGATAGACATCCACCGACATCAGGAGCGGGGTATGGTTGGCCCGGGACAGCCACAGACCCAGTTTCGCGGCCGTGGTGGTCTTGCCTGAACCCTGGAGTCCGACTATGAGCACCGTGGTAGGCGGGGTCTTGGAAAACCGGAGCGATGGGGTCTCAGCGCCGCCCAGCAGTTCGACCAGCTCGTCGCGGACAACCTTGACTACGTGCTGCACAGGAGTCAGTGATTCCATGACCTCCTGGCCGAGGGCGCGGGATCGCACGCGATCCGCGAACTCCTTCGCGATCTTGTAGTGAACATCGGCATCCAGGAGCGCGTTGCGGATCTCCCGCATCGTCTCCCCCAGGTGCCGCTCGGAGACGCGCCCGTATCCGCGCAGGTCCCTGATGATCTTTTGAAGCCTGTTCGACAGGTTGTCCAGCATCTCTTCGCCTGAATGATCCGCCGGGGTCGGGACTCAACTGCTTCTCGCCACACGGCCCCACACCCTCTCTTAGCCCCATTGAGCAGCCAGTAAAGGTACTGACGCGCCCCAAGGCAGTCAAGCGTTTCCTTCCTCGCGCCGTGATTCGGACGCTCCGGACCGAGGTCATTGATGAACCATCCAGGAGACGGGACTTTGGGACACGGAAGACCGCCCACGGACGCAGACAAAACGTGATGACTCCTTCCGCGCTTGCTTTTCCGTGTCCGGAGATTCTTCCTTGCGGCTCATTGAGCACAGCGCCGGGCGGCAAGGAGTTGGCGTGCGCCATGGCCGAGGACCCGCGCTCCCTCATGGGTGAAGAGGGACTGCTGCATAGACTGGCCGCGCCGATGGAACTGTGGTTAAATTGTTCGGGTTCCGCGCGAAAGGTCTTTTTTCCGCGAATTCCGCCTCATTCAGAAGATCCATGCGACACATCATCATTGGTACAGCGGGTCACATCGATCACGGCAAGAGCGCTTTGGTGAAGGCTCTTACCGGCACAGACCCGGACCGGCTGAAGGAAGAGAAGCTCCGCGGCATCACCATCGACTTGGGGTTCGCCCACCTTGACCTTGGATCAGTGCAGGCCGGGATCGTCGACGTGCCGGGACACGAAAGGTTCGTAAAGAACATGCTTGCCGGTGTGGGGGGGATCGACCTGGTTCTCCTCGTGGTCGCCGCTGATGAATCGATCATGCCGCAGACGCGGGAGCACTTCGACATTTGCCGGTTGCTCGGTATCGAGCGGGGGATCGCCGTGATTACCAAGACGGATCTTGTCGATCCCGAGCTGGTGGAACTGGTGCGGGAGGAGATCGCCGCTGCGACGAGCGGATCCTTCATGGAAGGTGCACCGATAATCCCGGTGAGCGCTGTGACGGGCGCTGGCGTTGAAGTGCTGAAAGCGGCGATCCATGAGATGTCGCTCCGGATACCCCCCCGCCCGGCAGACAGGCTGCTCAGGCTGCCCGTCGACCGCGCGTTTTCCGTCCGGGGTTTCGGAACCGTGGTGACAGGGACCCTGACATCCGGCGAGTTGCACAAGGACGAGGAGGTCCAGCTGGTCCCCGGGGGACTGACGGCCCGCGTGCGCGGCCTTCAGGTACACGGCCAGTCGACCGAACACGCCGTTGCAGGACAGCGGACCGCCGTCAACCTCCAGGGCGTGGATCTCTCGCAGGTCAGGCGAGGTGATGTCGTTACGGTCCCCGGCCAGTTCCATGCAACCCAACTTGTGGACGTCCGCCTTTCGACTCTTCCGACTGCTCAGCCCCTGAAGAACCTCGTCAAGGTTCGTTTCCACCACGGGACCTCAGAGGTCCTTGCGCGCGTCTCCCTGCTCGGGCGCGACACTCTCATGCAGGGAGAAACGGCTTACGCTCAGATGCGATTGGACGCGCCGATCTTCTGCCTGCACGGTGACGCCTTTATCATCCGGCAGTTCTCACCGGCCGTCACCATCGGAGGCGGAAAGGTACTTCACCCCAGGCCCGCCAAACACAAAACCACCGACCGGCAGGTGCAGGCTGACCTCGAGACACTCGACGGAGGCTCTTTCGCTGAGAAGATCCCGGTGTTCCTGAGGTCGCACGCGCGGCGTGTGCTGGACCTGCGAGAGCTTAACGCACTCCTCGGCCTCAAGGACCCGGTTATACGAGCTCAACTGCAGGACGTCAGCAGCGCGCGGGCAATCTTCGCCGTGCCCGCGCCGGTCCCGATACTCGTCCTCCCAGGGACAATGGCCGGCCTCGAGCGGGACACGGTGGCGCTGATCTCGAGGTTCCACTCGGAAAATCCGCTGCTCAAAGGTATTTCCAGAGAAGAACTGCGGAAACGTCTCTTTGACGACCTGCCGCTGGAGGTCTTCCGTAACTGCCTCGAGGGGCTGGTCCAGGCGAAGAAGATCTCGTTGCAGGATGAGATGGTCTCGCTCCACGGCCGGGAGGTTCAGCTTTCCGGGGAGGAACTCCGCCTCAGAGAACTGATTGAGACCGTCTTCCGCCGGTCCGGCTACCAGCCCCCGTCACTCGGCGAACTCACGTCGTCGCTCAAAGCGGATCCCGGGCTGGTGCGCAAGATCTATTTCCTGATGCAGCGCGAGCGCACCCTGGTCAAGGTCTCCGACGAACTGACCTATCATCGGGAGGTGCTCGATGAGATCAAGCGGAGAATCCACGCAAGTTACTCCCCCGGCTCCAGGTTCGGTGTGGCTGAGTTCAAACAGCTGTTCGACCTGACGCGCAAGCACGCCATACCGCTGCTGGAATTCCTTGATAGAGAACGGTTCACGCGCAGGCAGGGCAACGATCGGGTCCTGCTTTGATCCGGGCGGATCAGGTCTCCCGAGGCGGATTCTCTCTTGAATCGCAGGCGCCGAAGCCGGCACAGCGATTCCGACCTGCGCGGTGGTGGCGCGGGAACCACCGCAATTGACATCCATGAGGCAGTCAAGTACGCTTTACCCGTGCCCACAAGGGGCAGGAGAACGGAGATTTGATATGGGACCGATAGGAATGCCAGAGCTGCTGGTTATTCTGGTGATCGTAGTGCTGATATTCGGGGTTAACAAGATCCCGCAGCTCGGCAAGGGACTCGGAGAAGGCATCAGGAACTTCAAGTCTGCGCTGAAGGCCGGCCAGGAAGAGCCTGACAAGAATCAGAAACAGTAGATCCATCCGCCGCTGCCCTCAATTCACGTTCCGCGGCTCTGCCTGACCCGTGTTCGGCTCAGGATCCTCACACCGCATCGCCAGTCGGAATTGAGGGCAATTTTCCATATCTCAATTCCCGGGCTAACGAAGTCGAGGATTTTTTCGGTCGTATCGTGAAACGAGAACACGGGCGACACGAGATAGATCCTGGGCGGTTGGCGGTTTAGCTTGACCTCGCTGAAGTAGCCACGTCGTCCGAAGTCCCCCGAGTGATTGTGCCGGATCACCCTTCCCCAGTAGTCGAGAGCCTGAAGCGGCAGGCCAGGATCTTCCATCACCTTGAGCTCCATTACCACCAGCGTGCCGTCGAGGTCCGCGCCGAGAATATCCACTCTCCCCTGCTCGCTGCCCAGGTAGACGGGGATCTGCGAATAGACCGATCCGGGGGCGAGTTCCGGAAGGAGCCGGTCAATGTCATCCAGAATCAGACTTTCGAGCCAGCGTTCCGCCTGGAGTCGGAAATACCTGTGATGCACATCCGGGCTGTCAGGCCGGCGGTAATAAAGGATCCCCTCCACCAGTTCGCGTAATTGATCGAAGTTATCTGCGGTCAGGTAGGTGCGTTGCGGCCCGATGCCGAAGGTCACACGGTCGCGAGCCACCCCTTCCGCCCGGGCGAACTCGAGTCCGCGCAGACGCAGCGAATCATATTCCTGGAACCGCGGATGGCGCCGGATGTCGCCCGGGGCAAGGTCGAGCACGTCCGCCAGGGCTTGACTCCATCTGAATGGTCCCAGAACGGGCCAGCGGTAATCAACGTGTTCCACAGGTGCGGGGGGAGGCGGCGCCCTTCGAAGCTTCCAATCCTGGCCGCAGGGTCGGTACTCCCATAGCTCAACGGCCGCTCGTGACCTGTCAAGCACGCCGGCGCGATGGTGAAGCGCGGGCGATCTGTCCCAGGGGGCAAGGAGTACCACTCTCGGCGTAGCCCGCAGGAGGTTGCGCCGGCGGAGGATCTGTACCCAGATGAGAGCCTGGCCAAGCATTTCGGGTGTTCTGTCCTTGTCCTCCGTCGCGGGAGACGCCAGCAGCAGGTAATCTGTTTGACGGAGGCGGGCATGGACTCTCAGGAAGAGCCGGGAGAGTGACGCCGCCAGGTCGGAACGCCGCGAGCAGCGCAGGATCGCGGCCCCGGGCGCCTGTTGTCTCAGCCATGAGCGAGCCAGTTCGAACATGCTGTCAGGTTGACTGAGATGCTGCCTCGGCTCCTTCCAGATTACATCCAGCGTCTCACTCACCTGACTGCTTTTGCCGGCCAGGAGGATTCTCGCACCATGAGAGGTGAGTTCCAGAGACCTGACGATGCGCAGCAGACGACCGCGGGGAGTATTGAAGAGGAGTCTGGTCTGATGCCGGAAGTCGCGCCATTGTGCGTGGAGATCGTTCCAGGTCCCCAGTTCTTCGAAGCGCCACATGACCGTTGCATCTCCCTTTTCCAGGGAGATCCGTTCCAGCTGGAGTCTCTGCCTGCGCAGGTATGTCTGAAAATCCCGGTGCATTGCCGACGGCAACCAAGAATTGGCAGGAGCTTCTGCCGCCTTCTTCCGATAAGTTTCAACGGTTGCACCCGGATTTCAGAAATTTCGACAGGACTACCCGTATGGAAGCCCCTGAATTGACCTCGCTGACTACCACAGGGGACATCACGCGCCTGATAATGCGTCGGCCCCCACTCAACTTCCTGAACCTTGAACTACTGAGGCAGATGGAAGAGCATCTCGAATCCCTGGGAGACGACCCTGAGTGCCGCCTGCTGGTCATCGATTCGGACACCCCTGCCTTCTCCACCGGATTGGAGATGTCGGAACAGACGAGGGACGCAATCTTCCTCCTGCTCGAGCGATTTCATCATGTCGTGCGGCTGCTCCATTCCGTACCGCGACCGACACTGGCGGTCGTCCGCGGCATGGCCCTTGGCGCGGGCAACGAACTGGCCGCCAGCTGTGATTTCGTTTTCGCAACCGAAAAGTCGTCTTTCGGTCAGCCTGAGGTCAAGACCGGCACGATCCCGTCTGTGGCTCACATCATCCTGCCCGGACTCGTGGGAACCAGGCGCGCGACGGAACTTATCCTGACAGGCAACCTGATCTCGGCAAAAGAGGCCGAGGGCATTGGACTGATCTCGCGCACCATACCCGAAGAGAGGATGGCCGCCGCCATCGAGGAGCTGGCCGCCTCTTTCCGGGGGATTTCGGTGCCTGTTACTGCACTTGCCTTACTCGAGGCGCGCGAGACGCGCTCGGCGAAGCTCGATGATCGAATCAGGCGTGCCGAATCCATCTACCTTAATCAGCTGATGGACCTCGAGGACACCGCTGAGGGAATCCAGGCTTTCCTGGAGAGACGCGCCCCTAAGTGGAAAAACAGGTGAGGCCTCAATCCTTTGCGCTCTGAGCGAGACGCGCAACACCCGCTACGGGTGCGGTCACGCCCCGCCGGTTCCGCCAACCTGCTCGCACAACCAGGAAATGTAATCCCGGTCGGCTGCGCCGATGGGCAGCGAGATTACCTCGGGCACCTGGTAGGTGTGCAGCTCACGGATCTGGCGGCGAACATCTTCGAACCGCCCGGCGGTCGTCTTGATGAGGAGCAGCAACTCTCCCTCATCGCAGGTCTTCCCCTGCCACCGGTAGACGGAGCGCACACCGGGAATGATGTTGACGCAGGCCGCGAGCCCCGCGTCGACGAGCGCGCAAGCGATCTTCCGCCCCAGTTCAACCGAGTCGACCGTGCTCAATACCACTATCTCGTTCATATTTTCCGTTGCAATGCAGGTCCAGTTGAGTATTATCTGCTCAGATTCCAGATGTCAATGCGGCCAATTGCCTGAGACAGTATGAGACGTCGCGAGGTTTCGTCCTGGAAGGAGGCTTACTACATCCTCTCCATCGTGGGAGCGATTGCGGCCGCCGCCCTGACAGTGTGGGGCCCGCACGGTTATACAGAACTCAAGAAAGCCCAGGTAGAGCTCCAGGCACAGAAGGCAAAGGTCAGCGAGCTGAAGTTGGCCAATGAGGAAGCGCGGTCCCGGATTCAGGCATTGAAATCCGACAAACGGACGCTGGAGCGGGTGGCGCGCGAGCGCGGTTACGCGGGGACCGACGAGATTATTCAGCTGTTGCCTCCGGAGCCGCCGCCAAAGAAGCCGAAGTGACCCCAGGTTCTCCCCGGATCCCCGTCCCTGGTTTCGGATTTGACCTCGATCGGCCTGATCGCAGTCGAAATCGAAGGATGCCGGTCATCCGCTCCAGGCAACTCTGCCTTTGACAATCGTGATCGCAGGGCCGCCTTTCAGTTTCCACCCCTCGAAGGGAGTGTTCCGGCTGCGCGAGAGGAACTCGGCGCTACGGACCTCCGACTGGCGCTCGCAATCCAGGACCGTAAGGTCCGCCCATGAACCGGGGGTCAGGGTCCCGCGCTCGAGTCTCAGTATCCTGGCCGGGTTGGTGGAAAAGAGCTCAACCAGGCGCTCCAGCCCGATCAGCCCGGCGCGGACGAAGCGGTCCAGGATGAGGCTCACAGCCGTTTCGAGTCCAACCACACCGAACGGAGCGCGATCGAACTCGAGCATCTTGTCGTTGATGTTGTGGGGAGCGTGGTCGGTCGCAAGGGCGTCGATCACACCCGAGCACAAGCCCTGCACCAGCGCGTCGACGTCCTCCGCGCTGCGCAGCGGGGGGTTCATCTTCATGTTGGTGTCGTAGGAAGTCACCTGCGCATCGGTCAGCAGAAGGTGATGAGGCGTGACCTCACAGGTCACCCGGACCCCTTCCTTCTTGGCCCGTGCCACCGCCGCCAGGGACTGGCGTGTGGAAATATGGGCGATGTGCAGCTGCGCACCCGTCTGCCGGGCCAGTACGCAGTCCCGCACGACGTGCACTTCCTCGGCCGCCGGGTTTATCCCGCGCAGACCGAGAAGTGTCGAATAGTACCCCTCGTTCATGCATCCGCCGGCCGCAAGATCGCGGTCCTCGCAATGATCAATAATCGGCAGTCCGAAGACGCACGAGTACTCCATCGCGCGTCGCATGACCTGGCTGTTCTGCACGGGTCGCCCGTCGTCGCTGATGGCGACGATGCCGGTGCGGTGCATCTCACCGACCTCCGCGAGAGTCTCGCCCTGGCTTCCCTTGGTGATGGCGCCGATCGGGTACACAGCTATCCTGGACGCCTCGCGGGCCCTCTCGAGGATGAATGCCGTCACGGCCTCGGAATCGTTGACCGGGGTCGTGTTCGGCATGCAGGCGACTCCGGTGAATCCGCCCCGGGCTGCAGCGCTCGTACCGGATTCGATCGTCTCGGAATCCTCGCGGCCGGGCTCGCGCAGATGGACGTGCATGTCGATGAAGCCCGGACACACGACCAGGCCGCGCGCGTCAATCTCCTTGCGGCCCCTCTTGCGGATCCTGGGCGCGATTTCGGCCACGCGTCCTTCCTCGATGCCGATGTCGACAACCTTGTTGAGTCTCTGGGTGGGGTCGACAACCCGTCCCTGCCGGACGATGAGTTGCATAGCCGGTTCTATCTCGATTGTTTTCGGGGTTTGAGCCCCGCGTTGCCGGAGAGCAGATACAGAACGGCCATCCTGGTGGCGACGCCGTTGGCCACCTGATCCAGGATGACCGAGTAGGGAGCATCTGCGACATCGGAGTCGATCTCGACTCCGCGGTTCATAGGTCCCGGATGCATGACAATTGTGTCTTTTTTCGCCAGGCGCATCCGCTCGCGGGTCAGGCCATAGAAATTGTAGTACTCGCGCGTGCTGGGCAGAAAAGCCTCGTTCTGACGCTCATGCTGAACCCGGAGCATCATCACCACGTCAGCCCCTTCCAGCACCTCTTCAATATGGCTCGTGATGTGGGCCCCAAGCTTGCCGTAGTCCCAGGGAATGAGGGTCGGCGGGCCGCAGACCCACACCTGTGCCCCCATCTTGTCAAACAGAATCGTGTCGGAGCGGGCGACGCGGCTGTGGGAAATGTCCCCGATGATGGCGATTTTCAAGTCGCCGAGGCGGCCCTTGACCTCACGGATCGTCAGGGCATCCAGCAACGCCTGCGTTGGGTGCTCGTGCATCCCGTCGCCGGCGTTTACGATCGAGGAACGGCAGACCCTGCTCAGCAGGTGAGGCGCACCTGCGGAGGAGTGTCTCACCACGATGATATCCGGGGCCATCGACTCGAGGTTCCGGGCCGTGTCCACGAGTGTTTCTCCCTTCGAGACACTGCTGGTCGAAACCGCAAAATTCAGGATGTCCGCACTCAACCTCTTCTCTGCGAGTTCGAACGACGAACGGGTGCGGGTGGAGGCTTCGAAGAAGAGGTTGATGACGGTCTTCCCGCGCAACGCAGGGACCTTCTTTACCGGACGATCGGCCACCTGGCGGAGTGCATCGGCGGTGTCCAGGATGAGCCGGATCTCCTCGACAGTGAGCTGCTCGATGCCCAGCAGGTCTTTCTGGTTCAGTGAGGCCATTGGTCTTGCTCGCAGAGATTAGGGCTTTCTCGTCAGGATGACGCGCTCCTCGCCATCCTCTTCGTTCAACCGGACCTCTACTAACTCGCCTTCCTGGATTTGCACGTACTTGCCGACATAGTCCGCCTGGATGGGAAGCTCCCGATGCCCCCGATCGATCAGCACGGCCAGTTGGACCCGCTTTGGCCGCCCGAGGTCGACCAGGCCGTCCAGGGCAGCCCTGACGGTTCTACCGGTATACAGGACGTCGTCTACAAGCACCAGGCTGAGGTTGTTGATGTCGAAATCGATGGACGTTTCCCGCAGCATAGGGTGACTGGCGATAGCCGTCAGGTCGTCCCGGTAGAGGGTGATGTCCAGGATGCCGCTCATGATCGGGCGCTTCAGAGTCGCTTCGACTTTCGAACGGATACGTTCCGCGAGGTGAACCCCGCGGCGCCGGATCCCTATGAAGGCGAAATCATCATGCGGGCTCAGCTTCTCTATGATTTCCGCCGCGATGCGCGCAAGCGCGAGATCAATCTCGGCCGCGCTCATCACGATCCTGCGTTCCAGCTTTCTCACCATAGAGTTGAACCCGCCGCAGCCGAACCTGAAGCCCGAAAAGCGGCGCGATCTTACCACAGGGAAAAAGGCGTTGCAAACGCACCTTCCGCATCTATACTGACAATCAATGTTAGACAGAAAGATCAAGGTCAGGGAGATCCGGGACCTGGGCGGCGGCAACCATCTCCTGACTATGAATTCACCCGAACAGGCAAGGCTCGTACAACCCGGTCAGTTCGTGATGCTCAAGTGCGCGGCCGGCATCAACGACAATCCCCTGCTCCGTCGCCCCTTCAGCGTCTTCGATGTGGACCGCACACGCGGCGCGGGGCGCGCCCGCGGCCTCGTGCTTCTTGTCAAAGAAGTGGGTGCCGGGAGCCGCATGCTTGCCGCCCTGAAGCCGGGCCAGGAGGTTGACGTCCTCGGTCCCCAGGGGCGTCCGTTTGAACTTACTGCCGAAACGCAAGGCCGCGTCAGTGCAGCGTGCCTGGTCGCCGGGGGAGTGGGTATCGCGGCGCTGTATCTTCTCGCACAACGCCTGGTGCAACGCGGCATCACGCCTGTCCTGTTTTACGGCGGACGCACGGCCGCTGACCTGGTGTTGCGGGAATATTTCGAGCGGTTGGGTCTGGAGGCGCATTACACGACGGAAGACGCCTCCCTTGGGGAAGCAGGTCTGGTAACCTACCCGCTCGAGCGGTTCCTCAAGTCCAGGATCCGGACCGGAGTGCGAGTGTACGCGTGCGGGCCGTGGGCCATGATGAAAGCGGCGCATGACCTCTCGGTCAAATACAAGGTGCCCTGCGAAGTCAGCCTGGAGGCACGCATGGGCTGCTCCCTGGGCGCGTGCATGGGCTGCGTGATCCGTGCCTTCGGCGATGACGGCGAGGAGCAATACTTGCGCGTCTGCCTCGACGGCCCCATCATGGACAGTCGCAGGGTGGACTGGAACACGCCGCCCGTCTGAATCCCCGGAGAGGATCGCGCCGGCGCGGTCGCGAAAGCAGCAGAGCTTGGTCTATGGCCCCAAAACAGGTTAAGAAGCAAGCCGAACCCTCACCTCGCCTCGAGGTGGGCATCGGCACGGTCCGTTTCCGGAATCCGGTGATGACAGCCAGCGGGACCTTCGCCTACGGGGTGGAATTCGCCCACCTGATGGACTTGGATGCGATCGGGGGAATCGTGGTGAAGGGCATTTCGATGAAGCCCATCAAGGGAAATCCCCCGCCACGAATATGGGAAACGTCCTCCGGAATGTTGAACGCCATCGGCTGGCAGAACATCGGTGCGGTGGAGTTTGTGACGGCAAAGCTCCCGGCCCTTCTGAAGTACCGGACCAACATCGTGGTGAACATCGTCGGGTTTGAACTGGATGACTACCTCGAAGTTGCGCGGTTTCTGAACGACTGCCCGGGAATTGCGGCCCTGGAGCTCAATATATCCTGTCCCAACGTGAAGAAGGGCGGCTTTCATTTCAATAAGGATCCCCGCGATGCGCACACCGTAACCGCAAAGGCAAAAAAGGTCTGTACGAGGCTGCCTCTCTGGGTCAAGCTTTCGCCCAACGTCACCGACATATCCGAGTTTGCCCGTGCGTGTGAGGAGGCAGGGGCCGATGCCCTTTCGGTGATAAACACCCTCGTCGGCATGGCGATTGACGTCGAGAAGAGACGACCAAGACTGAATTATGTGACCGGCGGTCTCTCCGGGCCGGCAATAAAGCCGATCGCTCTGCGCATGGTCTGGCAGGCCTGCCGCGCGGTGAAGATACCCGTCATCGGCGTGGGCGGCATCGCCACAACGGAAGACGCGCTTGAGTTCCTGATCGCGGGAGCACGGGCCATCCAGGTGGGAACGGCAAACTTCTACAATCCGGCCGCGTCGCAGCAGATCGCACTGGGTCTTGCGGATTACTGTCGGTCCAGGAAGATCAGCGACATCAACGATATCATAGGGAGCCTGCGCACATGAACGATGCCCGCTCGCGGCTGATCGTAGCCCTGGACCTGCCCGGGCGGGCGGAAGCGCTGGACGCAGTCGGGAAACTCGCCGGGCGTGTCGGTTACTTCAAGCTCGGGCTCGAGATTTTCGTGCGCGAGGGCCCCGGGCTGGTTCAGGAACTGCTCCAACGGGGTCAGCGGGTCTTCCTGGACTTGAAACTCCATGACATCCCGAACACCGTGGCCGGGGCGGTCAGGTCCGCCGGCAGGCTGGGAGTTCACATGCTGACGCTGCACGCATCGGGCGGGCGCCGGATGCTGGAAGCGGCCCGGGATGCGGCGGCATCGGCACCATCTCCTCCGATGCTCCTGGCGGTCACGGCTCTCACAAGCCTCTCGGAGGAGGAAACCAGATCGATCGGCATAGCAGATGCGGTCGAGGCGTGGGTCGGAAGGCTCGCGGGCATAGCGTGCAGTGCGGGGCTCAACGGGCTGGTCGCGTCTCCACTCGAAGCCGCCGGCATACGCCGACAGTATGGTGACAGGCTGAAAATCGTCACGCCGGGGATCCGCGCCGCGGGAGCCGAGGCTCAGGATCAGGCCAGAACCGCCGAGCCGGGACAGGCCATTCTCGCAGGGGCCGACTATCTCGTGGTCGGACGCCCGATCCTCCGGGCTCCAGATCCCGGTGCGGCAGCGGACCTCATCGTCGCTCAGATAGAAGACGCGCTCCGCGCCAAAGCCCGGCCGATCTCCTGAAGGCACTTCCGGGTCCGTGGCCGGGCGAATGAGCAGTTCCCACGGCACACGCGGGCAGGACTGGCTTTCGAGAACGAGCACCGGATGGCAGATCAAGGCTCAGAATCTGACGTTTCTGACGCGGGGCGTGGTCCGGGGGCACATGACGAAGCTTCCCGCGGCTGCCGCCGCATTATCCCCTCCTGGTTTGCCCGTTTCCGGCCCCTGGACCGCGGCGAAATTTCCGGTTCACTTGGCGATCTGGGGACTTTCATTCCGCTGCTCGTGGGAATGAGTGTCACGAACGGCCTCAATTTCGCGTCAGCGCTTTTCTTTGCCGGCGTTTTCAACATACTCACCGGGCTTGTCTTCTCGATTCCAATGGCGGTCCAGCCGATGAAGGCCATAGCTGCCGTCGCCATCTCGGAAAACCTCAGGGCGGAGCAGATCCTTGCCGCGGGCATCTGGACCAGTGCAGTTGTGCTTCTCCTGGGATTGACCCGCGTCATAGACGTCGTCGACCGCGTGATCCCCAGGCCCGTGATCCGCGGGCTGCAGCTGGGACTCGGTCTTCAGTTGATCGAGAAGGGAGTGCTCCTGGTTCGAGATACGGGCTCGGTTTGGGGGCTTGACAGCGTGCTCACCGGGATCCTGGGATTCGCACTCGTCCTTGCGCTTGCTTCCTCGCGTCGCACACCCGTGGCCCTCCTGCTTTTCTGCGCGGGTCTCGTGATCGCGGTTGCCACCAGGCACCAGGTGCTCGCGGAGATACGGCCAGGTTTTTACCTGCCTCGCTGGGTCCCACTCACCTGGGAAGATTTCCACAGCTCCTTCATCAGGGCTGCCGTGCCACAGATACCTCTCACGACCCTGAACTCGGTGATCGCCGTCTGCGCCCTGTCCGCCGACCTCTTTCCCGACAAGCCGGCGCGCCCTCGGCGTGTTGCAGTCAGCGTAGGCATCATGAACCTCATCGGGGGATGGTTTGGTGCCATGCCCATGTGCCACGGCGCGGGAGGACTTGCCGGACAATATCGGTTCGGCGCACGCAGCAGCACCAGCATACTGTTTCTGGGGAGTGTCAAGGTGCTCCTTGCGATGGTTTTTGGCGGTTCGCTGCTGGCCTTGCTGCACGGATACCCGCACTCCGTCCTCGGTGTGCTGCTTGGTGTCAGTGGCCTCGAGCTCGCGCTGGTAGCCAGGGATCAGACCGAGAGGACTCCCGCCACTGTCATGTATGCAACCGCCGCGGCTATTCTCGCACTTGGCAACACCGCGACCGGTTTCACGATCGGCTGGATTCTCGCTTTGATCCTTCGCCTGAACAGGCCGGGTGGCACCGACGACAGTCGGGGGTAAAGGACGGGATCGGGCAGGGCGGCCTGCTTTCCCCGTGACGCGGCATCGCCGGGGCCACCGCAGCCCCGGAAGGCCGGCTAGAGACCGCCAAGCAGCTTCTTCTTCTTTTCCTCGAACTCTTCTGTAGTGATGATATTCCGGTCGCGCAACGAGGCCAGCTCCTCGAGCAGCTTCGGTATGCTGCGAGGATCGGGCTGCGTCCGTTCCTCCGCCCGGGCCGGTCTGTAGCTCTCGCGCTGCTTCAGTACACAGTTCTTGAACCCCTGCGGATCAGGAATCAGGTGAAACACTATAGTCCCCTTCTCGCTGGCAGTTTCCAGGCCTACATTGCCGTAGCGCAATATTCGTCCTGCAACACTCTGTTCATGGAACACGTTGTTGATTTTGTCGAGCGAGGCATCAAGCGATGATACTGCAATCAGGCCCTCCTGCCTGATGACGCGCAGATTCGTGATCATGTACAGCTTGCGCGCACGGAGCAGAATTTTCCAAGCCAGGTACATCAGGGGTAGAATCAGCAGCCAGTACAGTCGGAACTCAGCGAATGCATAGGCAGCCCAGGACAACAACACGAGAGCCGCGATGTTGACAAGGATCGCCCCCATCAAGGTCAGGACGTGCCGGTGAGTACACAGAACGAGAGCTTCGCCAGGAATCAGGTAATCCGACTTCGGAGTCATCCATAGTCCTCATATAAGCACAGCCCTGAACATGCGCAGCGGGGTGACACCCGTTCGGAGGTCGCAGGCCGATAAGGAGAACAACCCGGCGGGACCGCATCCTGACCGGGAAATACACTCATTTTGATCAGGCGCTCCGCCGGGTTCAATAAAACAACCGCTACTTCCCTGCCTTCTTTTGCTTTCGCCAGTTCTCCCAATACGCTTTCATCCGCTTGGCGCGGCGAAGGCGCTCTTGCTTGGAGAATCTCGGTCTCTTTCTCGCTTTGGCCTTTGCAGGGGCAGCCTTCCTGCCGCGTGGTCCCCGCAGTTGACGCGTGATTTCTTCAATCTCCGCGTCCAGCTCCTTCTTCCTGTTCATCAGTGATTCCAGCGCCAACTCGAGCAGTCGCTTATGTTCACTTGACATGACTTATCCTTTCATGCACTTGGTCTTATGCCTCGCATTCTAAGAACTACATTGCGCACAAGTCAATGAGAATGGGGAGTGCAGAGGAAAAGCGCTAATCGTTTCCCTGTCCCTGTCGATATGTACGCGTAGACACCAAATTAAGTGAGGAGCCGGAGACCGGCCCTCGGCGTACTATGCGCGGGACGTCGCGTTGCAGGCGGATAAGCGCTCGGTTTAAGAGGAAAACGGGTGAGGGGACCGCCGGTAGCACGATGGCCCGCGCTCCATCTTCCGCCGGCACCGCAAGCCACCGACATCCGAGGGTTTCCCTCCAGATAGCTTTCAGCAAAGAAGATATCCTCGACCTGGCTTCGCGACGGGACTCCGGAGCGTGATCTCACGTCCTCGTGCGGAAGATATACTTGCGCATGAGCAGGTAGAAGTAGGTTGTGCTTGCTCCAACCACGAACATCACGATGATGTTGTTGTTGAGCGATCTCTCGTAGAGAGCCGCGCGGTAATGGGCGCTGGCGCCGCCCATGATGAAACTGAGAAACGACAGCAGACCCGCGAGAAATCCACTCGGGGCTGTGCTGGCACGGAACCTCTCCCAGAGCAGGCAGACCAGGTAGGAAGACGATCCCGCCGCAATGGCAGGCAGCAGCCATACATCAACCGACAGAATCACAATCCATCCCTCCGCGCCGGCCTGGTCAGAGGCCATCGTTCGGCAGGAAAGTTGCCCCACACAGCCGCGTTCTGCAATCAGGATACCATCAGCGGGGCGGCAGGAGGAGGCGGCTCCACGGCGCCGGAGTCCGCAGGCTGATGCCGGGTGTATACTGTGGGGGTTTGCCGGAGGCGCAGGAATGGACAAATTGAAGAGCAGCATCTACCAGCTGGTCGTGCAAACATCCACCAACCTCCCCCCTGACGTCAGGGCGGCGATGACGTCTGCCCTCGAGCGGGAGTCGCCGGGTACCCAGGCGCTGCCGGCTCTGAATGTGATCGCAACGAACATTGACATGGCGGCCGCAGGCGAGGGTGCAATCTGCCAGGATACCGGGATGCTCACGTTCGAGATCCGTACGCCGGCGGGTGTCAACCAGCTCGCAATGAAGCAGTCGATCTTCGACGCGGTCGCCGAGGCGACCCGGCAGGGGAAGCTTCGCCCCAACTCGGTGGATTCGGTTACCGGGAAAAACAGCGGTGACAACCTTGGTGCCGGCACTCCCATCATCCACTGGAACCAATGGGAGGCTCCAGACGAGATCGAGGTCAGGTTGCTGCTGAAAGGCGGGGGCTGCGAGAATACCAGTTCACAGTACTCGGTCCCCTGCGAACTGGAACATCTGGGGAGGGCCGACAGGAACCTCGACGGTGTGCGCAAGTGCATCCTCCACGCCGTCTGGAAAGCGCAGGGGCAGGGTTGCTCACCCGGCGCGATCGGCGTCTGCATCGGTGGCGACAGGACAGCGGGGTATCAGTACGCCAAAGAACAGCTTTTCCGGCCGCTCGATGACGTGAACCCCGATCAGAAACTGGCTGCCTTGGAAGAGTACATAATGTCCGCTGCGAACACCCTCGGCATAGGCACCATGGGATTCGGAGGCGGTATCACGCTGATCGGCTGCAAAATCGGTGTCCTCAACCGGCTTCCGGCAAGCTATTTTGTCTCTGTCGCTTATAACTGCTGGGCCTTCCGGCGTCTCGGAATCATTCTCGACGCCTCGACCGGGGCGATCCGCAGATGGTTGTACCGTGACGAACGCCGGCCGGCCGCGCCGATGTCCAGGGAGGATGGGTTCCGACGCACCGGCAAGGAGATCGTGCTCGAATCGCCGATCCCTGAGTCCGAGATCCGCAAACTCCGGGTAGGAGACCTTGTGCTCCTCAGGGGGGAGATGTATACCGGCCGCGACGCCGTGCACTCCTTCCTGATGAAGAACGCGCCTCCGGTGGACCTCAAGGGTGGAGTCATCTATCACTGCGGCCCGGTCGTGCTCAAGCAGAACGGCAGCTGGAAGATCGTGGCTGCCGGCCCGACTACCTCGATACGTGAGGAACCCTACCAGGCGGAGGTAATAAAGAAGTGCGGCGTGCGGGCGGTGATCGGCAAAGGCGGCATGGGAGCCAGAACCTTGACAGGCCTCAAGGAATCTGGAGCCGTCTACCTGAACGCAATCGGTGGAGCAGCACAGTACTATTCACGCTGCATCAAGAGGGTGAAAGACGTCTACCTCCTGGAATTCGGGATTCCGGAGGCGATGTGGCGCATGGAGGTCGAGGACTTTCCGGCCATCGTCACCATGGATGCCGCCGGCAACTCGCTGCATGCCGACGTCGAGAAGGGTTCGGGGGCCATCCTGGCGAACCTGGCGGATCCTGTCTTCTGACGCCGGGGAGATCCCGGAGGCTGGGGGGCGCCACATTCGTCGGTATCGGTATCCACAGCGACGCGGACACTGTCCCGGGATCGATCCAGTGATTCCCGGATGCCGATGGGGATCGCAACCCGGATCCGGGTCCCCATGCCGACTATCCGACGTCCGCGAGCGAAAAGTGTCGGGTTACGTGCAGCGAACCGGTGCGCGGTCTTACGGCTGGGCGCCCGAATCCAGGTCGCATAACGCAGCAGCAGCTTTTTCATCAGAACGCAGGGAGGAGCCATGGACCAGCAGAGCCGCAGAGATTTCCTTATGAGTGCCTCGTTGACCGGCTGCGCCGTTGCAGCACTCGAGCAGAGAGCCTCGGGCCGACCCCGGCCCCTGCCGGCAGGATCCGCGATGAAGCTCGGCATCGTCACCTACAATATCGCCAAGGATTGGGACATCGAGACAATCATCGGGAATCTTACCGAGGTGCGGTTTGACGGCGTCGAGCTGCGGACGGAGCACGCGCACGGTGTCGAGATCTCCCTCAGCCCCGGCCGGCGCGCCGAAGTCCGCGACCGTTTCGCCGGCTCACCGATAAAGATTGTGCAGCTCGGAAGCACCTACGAATTCCAGTCACCTGACCCGGGCGTGGTCAGGAAGAACATCGAAGGCTGCAAACAATACATCCAGCTGGCACATGATGTGGGGGCCCCTGCGGTCAAGGTCAGACCCAATGGCCTGGCAACAAAGGCCGGTGTCACGGTGGGGAAGACCCTGGAGCAGATCGGAAAGTCGCTGCGCGAACTCGGCGAGACAGGCGCAGGCCTCGGCGTAGAGATCCGCCTGGAAGTGCACGGCGAGGGAACCCAGCGCCTGGATTACATCCAGAAGATTATGGAGGTCGCAAACCACCCGATGGTGACTGTGAACTGGAACTGCAACCAGGTCGACCTGGAGGGAGGCACGCTGGAAGAGAACTTCGCGCGCGTCGAGAAGAAGATCCGGAACGTACACATGCGCGACCTCTATCTCGAGGAATACCCCTGGAAGAAGTTAATCGGCCTGTTGCAGGGCATCAACTACGGGGGGTATTGCTGCGCAGAGATACCGGAGTCGGGCGACCCGCTGCGCGTGCTTCGCTATTTCCGTGCCCTCCTTATCGCGTACCAGTCGTAGCAGACGAACCGGGCGGTGGCCGGCATACCCTGTTGTGCAACGCTGCCTGGCCCGGTCGCCGATGCTGCGTTCATCCAGCCTGTCCGGCCAGCCTGATTGCTTTTTCTGACACGCCGGCGCTACACTATCGGCGGATGCAAGCGAATGAGATCCAGCCCTGTGAAAATCACGGCCGTATTCCTGGCAAGTCTCCTTCTCGTGTACCAGGGAGGGTGCGCCACGAACGTATTCCGCGCTCAGAGCGACGACGGTAGAGACGTTTCTGCGACAGCCGGCAACGGCTTCGCCGAGCGACGCCAGCAGATGGTCGAGGATCAGCTGCGGGCGCGCGGAATCACGGACCCGCTTGTCCTGGCGGCGATGCTCAAGGTGCCCCGGCACCTCTTCGTGCCTCCTGGGATCGTCAATTCAGCCTACGAAGACACCGCCCTTCCCCTGACTCTGGGGCAGACAATATCCCAACCATTCATCGTCGCCTACATGACACAGGCGCTCGAGCTGAAGGGCGGTGAGAAGGTCCTGGAGATCGGCACCGGATCCGGATACCAGGCTGCGGTGCTCGCCGAGATCGTCAAGGAAGTCTACACGATCGAGATCATTCCCGAACTCGCGAAGCACGCCGAGGAGGTCCTGACTTCATTGGGATACAAGAATATCCATTTCAAGACCGGGGATGGTTACCTCGGTTGGCCCGAGATGGCCCCGTTCGATGCCATCACCGTCACCGCCGCGCCGGACCATGTGCCCCAGCCTCTCGTGGACCAGCTGAAGCGCGGCGGCCGAATGATAATTCCGCTTGGAAGGATCGACCAGAAGCTGCTGTTGATCGAGAAAGGGGACACCGGAATCACACGTCGCTCCACGATTCCGGTACGCTTCGTGCCTATGACAGGTAAGGCGATGCAGGGGCCGCCGCGCTAGAATCCGGGATGGTCGGCTCACGCTCACGGGAAGCCGTGGCGTGCCATGGCCGGCGGGACCCGCTGGCGTGCTCGTAGATCCGTACCCCGGGAAACCACATACATATCAGAGGTGGAATCATGCGTAAGGCGATTGAGTTATCCGATGCTGCGGGACATCCAGAGAGAAAGACCCCGGCCGTAGGCGTCTTCGTCCCTGGCGACCCGCGTATCGACACGGAGAGCAGGCAGCGGTGCAGGAACATCGTGCGGATGGTCGCCGATATACTGGCAGAACGTCTCAAGCTCCCGGACGGCTCGCCGGCACGCGTCGTTTATTCGCCCCTGCTCGTGGACGGCGAGACTCAGGCGGATGCAGTGGCCGCTCAGTTCCAGGCCGCGGGGGTGAAGATCCTGGTGAGTACACCGGACACCTGGGCCTTCCCGCAACTCAGCGTGATCTCCCTTCTGCAGCAGTTTCCTCCGGACACACCTGTCAATTTCACATGCGGCAACAGCGCCCCCAAGCCCGGCGTAGTTTTCGCCCATGCGGTCAACGGCGCGCTGGCGCAGTACGGGCGCCTTTCGCACCTCAACGTGGGCACATGGCCTGATACCGGGACGGATCCCGTGATGACCGGCGAAACGGCGGACGCCCTGGTCGACTGGGGGTTTGCAGCGCTGGCCACGCAGGCGCTGAAGGGGCGCCGCGTGGTGGTCTTCGGCCACGATTCAATGGGGATGGAGACTGCACTGGCACACGTTCTGCCTACCCGTCGGCAGTTCGGGGTCGAGATCACAAGGCTCGACATGAAGCTGCTGGCCGACATGCTGAACAAGAAGGCTTACGATCCCGGGGAACTGGGGGAGCTCCGGGCGTGGGTCGATCGTCATCTCGGCTCCCGCCTCGAGCTGCACGGCCAGGAGGATTCGGACCGTTTCGACCGAAGCCTGGCGCTCTACCTGGTGGTGCGCAACCTGCTCAAGGACCTCGACGCCGTGGGCGGAGGTTTCATGAGCCAGCTGGAGTGGGGATCCGATCTCCGCGGGATCCCGCTGCCGGTTGCGGACACCATGGAGTCTCTTTTCAACTCGACCTTCGACCACCAGGGCCGCAAGACGCCGGTCCCCTTCGCCACCGAGGCAGACGTCCAGGGGCTGCTCACCATGCTCTTCTTCAGCGCCCTGACAGGCGGTAATCCCCCCCTGTTCATGGATTTTCGCAAGGTGTGGGAAAAGTGGGAGCTCGATGAACTGGCCCGGACCCTGGGGGTGGGACTGAGAGGAGACGAGGCGTGGGCTGCGAAGGGCCTTGTCGACGGCGACAATTCCGGGAGCGCCTCGTTCGACTGGGCTGCAGGCCCCGGTGCCGGCGTGGAGGAAATCATGGCACGCGTCAGCATGCCGCTTGCCGACAGGGATTACTTCCCGGGAATGGGCAACTCGGTCACGTTTGTCTCTCCGGGGGGGTTGAGCGGGATTGCGGGCAGGCTCACATTCTCGAGTTTGAGCGGTCTCTTCGGCCTGAGTTGGGACGAAGCGACAACCGCGGAGGTGCCTGAGCCGTTCGCCGGCGCGCTCTGCCGTGCAACTTCGCCCGGCTGGCCGCACACTTTCGTGGTTCCACGGTATGCGACAATGTACGAGTACAAGCACTACCCGCCGGCGAATCATCTGCACATGGTCCAGGGCCTGAGCCCTGCCCGTCTCGAATACTGGATGGATCTCAACAACGTGCTCTCCGCGTCCAGCTGGGCGGCGAGGCCGACCTTCATCGAAGGTGTGGACCGACCGGTCCCGTTGCTGTACCTCGCAAACGGCGGCGAAAACAACGCGAGGCTGATGCTGGGCAGGAAGATCTGATTTGCCCGCGGCTCGGTCTCTCGCTGCGCAGGGATGGAGGAGGTGTGACGGATATGGCAGCTACCAGGAACTGTCTGGTTTTTGATCTGGGCGCTGAAAGCGGGCGGGCCGTTCTGGGACGGTACGACGGCAGCCTGCTTGCGCTCGAGGACGTTCACCGGTTTCCAAACGGACCGGTGCGCCTGAGGGACAGCATTTACTGGGACACCCTGCGCCTGTTTTCCGAAATCAAGCAGGGGATATCCTCGGCGATCCGTGACCACGCGTGCACACCGGACAGCATCGGGCTCGACACCTGGGGCGTCGATTTCGGCCTGCTGGATCATAGAGGTGAGCTCATCGGCAATCCGTTTCATTACCGTGACCGCCGGTGCGACGGCATGCTTGAGGCAGCCTTCAGCCGTGTTCCGCGGGCAGAAATCTTCGAGCGGACCGGCATCCAGTTCATGCAGATCAATACGCTATACCAGCTGCTGTCAATGACACTGCAAGGCTCCCCGGCGCTGTCCTCTGCCCGGACGATGCTTCTGATGCCCGATCTTTTCAGCTACTGGCTGACCGGGACGATCCGCAGCGAACGCACCATCGCCAGCACGAGTCAGTGTCTCGATCCGAACAGCGGCGCCTGGGCCCTGCCCCTCCTGGAGCGCCTGGGCATTCCCACGCACATCTTCTCCGAAATCGTCGAGCCTGGCACCGTCCTTGGCCCGCTGCTTCCCTCGGTTGCCGAGGAAACAGGGGCAGTGTCTGTGCAGGTGATCGCCGGCGGCAGCCACGACACGGCCAGCGCGGTGGCAGCGGTGCCGGCCGAGACTGACGACTACGCATACTTGAGTTCGGGCACCTGGTCGCTCATGGGAGTCGAGCTGCCCAGGCCCGTCATCAATGAGAAGGCCCTTGCCTACAACTTCACCAACGAGGGCGGTGTGTGCAATACCATCCGGCTCCTGAAAAACATTACCGGGCTGTGGCTGATTCAGGAGTGCCGCCGCACGTGGGCTGCCGAAGGCGCGGCGCTCTCTTATGAGGAGATCGCGCACATGGCGGCCGAGGCCCCTCCCTCCACGGCATTCGTGGATCCCGATCACCGGGATTTCATGGCTCCCGGGAGACATGCCTTCACGCATACGCGCCTTTTGCAGGCAGACGGGTCAGCAGCCTCCCGAAACCGTAGGATCACTCGCACGGCTGGTATTCGAAAGCCTCGCTCTGAAGTACCGCTTGACGCTCGAAAGGCTCGAGGAGCTCATCGGCAGGCGCCTCGCAACTATCCACATCGTCGGAGGCGGGTCGCAGAACCGGCTTCTCAGCCAGTTCACCGCCGACGCGACGGGACGTGCGGTGGTTGCAGGCCCCGTGGAGGCGACTGCTGCCGGCAATGCTCTGATGCAGCTGATCGCCTTGGGAGAGCTCGGCGGCATCGAGGACGGGCGGGCGGTCATCCGCACGTCTTTCAGAACCGAGGCATACGAGCCCCGCGATACGCAACGCTGGGAGGACGCTTACCGGAGATTCCCCGGACTGATCCGGCATCCCGCTGTATCAGCGTGAGGAATCGGGCTTCAGGCTATGTTCCGGGTCGGGATCGGAATCGAAAACAATCGACCCTGGTCTCGAGGATCGGACTCGTCGGGTGCCTGCCGCAGTTCATCCCTTCAGGTAATTACCGTACCCGATGATTACCAGCGAGACAACGAGCGTAGCCAGACCGGCGGCAAGTAGTCGCTGAGTGCGTTTACTGACCCCTTTCCATTCACCAAGCACGACCCCGAGAAGCGAGCTGAAGAGGATAGCGCTGGACATGAGCACAGTCCATCCGGCGAAAGCATACGCACCGATCCTGGTATCGGCCACTTTGAAGAAGATGAACTGCGAACACCAGATCGCGCCCGCGAGCGCCGAGCAGCCATGGTTTGAGAGGAGCGGCGCCTCCCGTCTCGTGTAGTCGCCGGTCGTCCGGTTCTTCAGGTTCAGGTACAGGCACCAGGCGAAGTTGACAACGAAACCTCCGAGGAGAACAACTACCAGCACCGGGATCCCCTTCCACGCGGCCGGGGTCACCGGGGCCATCTGCAGGGCCATTTCCTCGATCGACGCACCGCCGCCGAGTCCGAAGGCCATGCCCGCGCTCATGATGCCGGAGAAAACGGCTACCAGAAGGCCTCTCCGGAAATTGAACTCCGCGACTGCAGCTTTCTTCTTCTCATCCGGCAGCTCGTTTTCCTTCGACATCCCCGCAGCGCCCACCACTACGATGCCCGCCAGCGATACAGCCACGCCTGCCAGCGTGGCTATTCCCGATGCCGATGCGGCCAGAAGCGCGAATTCTCCCCTGACGACGGGCGGAATGAGCGTCCCCGCCGCAGCGCAAAGCCCGCAGCCGATTGCCAGACCGAGACCGACCCCGAGGTAACGTATCATCAGGCCCCATGTCAGCCCGCCGACGCCCCACATGGCGCCGAACATGCAACACCTCAGGAGAGTCCCGGCCGGGGTCGCCCTGAGAACTGCGATCAAATTGGGCGAGACTGTGAAGGCGAGCGTCCAGGGCACGACGATCAGGCCGAAGACGCAATAGATCATCCAGTAGCTTTCCCAGGCCCAGTTCCTGACACGCTTGAACGGCAGGTAGAAGCTGGCTCCCGCGGCCCCGCCCAGTACATACAGGATGATTCCGAGCAACGGGTTGGCGGTCATTTCAATCGTCGGATCCATATCCATCCCCGAGAAATCGAAAGACCTGGGAAAAGCTGAAGGGGGGCAACCGACTCATGCCTGACCGTTGCCCCCCGCTGCAACGCGTCGCGGCGCCCGGGAATCAGCATCGCTTCGAGAGGACGTCGCGCTCATACGTCTTGACTTCCGCCAGCCAGCCTTCTCCCACGGGCGCCCCGGACGAGAGGCAGTGGAAATCCCACACGGGCCCGAACGGCAGGGAGCGAGCCTCCTCCTGCAGCGCGAGCCGCGACGTGTAGTCGCCCTCGGCTTCGACACTGCGAAGTTTGTCACTCGGTTCAACCATGGCCCACAACAGTGCTTTGAGCATATTCCGGGCTCCGATCACCCAGGCCGCCACACGGTTGATGCTGGCATCGAAGTAATCGAGGCCGATGCGCACGCGGCCCAGGTATGCACCCCGGACCAACTCCTGGGCGATCGCCAGCAGATCGTCCGAAAAAGTCACGACGTGATCGCTGTCCCAGCGCACGCCGCGGCTCACGTGCAGGGCGATTTCCGGCAGGTACAGGAGCACGGAGGAGATCTTGTCGGCGATTCCCTCGGTCGGATGGTAATGACCCGCGTCGAGGCATATCAGCTTCTTGCGGCTCACGGCATAACCCAGGTAGAACTCGTGCGAGCCGACCACGTAACTCTCCGAGCCGATTCCGAACAGCTTTCCTTCCACGGAGTCGACGTTCAGCTTCGGGTCGATCTTCTTCCGGAAGACTTCATCCAGGGCCTCGACCAGACGCTCGCGCGGTGCCTTGCGGTCTGCGGGAGTGTCCTTCATGCCGTCGGGAATCCAGAGGTTCGTCAGGCACGATTTTCCCAGTTCTTTGCCGAAGGCTGCGCCGATATCCCGGCATCGGATACCGTGCTCGATCCAGAACCCGCGAATGCTTTTGTCGGGATGCGAGAGCGTCATCCCGTCTGCGGCTTTTGGATGCGCGAAGTAGGTCTGGTTGAAATCGAGTCCGAGGCTGTTGGATTTGGCCCATGAGATCCAATTCGAGAAGTGCTCCGGTCTCAGCTCGTCGCGCTCGACTTTCCTGCCGCCGGTTTCGGCATAGCAGGCGTGGAGATTGAGCCGGTGTCGTCCGGGGACCAGCGAGACCGCCTTGATGAAATCCGATCGCAACTCATCCGGCGTGCGCGCCTTGCCCGGGTAGTTTCCTGTTACGGCCAGTCCGCCTCCCAGTTCCTGCCCCATGTTTTCAAAACCGCCCACATCGTCGCCCTGCCAGCAGTGAAGGGAGATTGATACGGATCCGAGTTCTCTTAGCGCGCGGTCCGTATCGACTCCCAGTTCAGCATAGCGTTCCCTTGCGAGCCGGTAAGCCTGTTCGGTCTTTTTCACTTGATTTGACATATGGCGTCGTCTGTCTGATATGGTTAACGGGTTTCCGGCGCGCCTCTGTTGCGCGGCGGTCGGCGCGCCCTCGACCATACTGCCAAATCGAGATACGGAATTGCCAGCGATAAATGATCGCGGCGAACCGGGACGCACCCATGCCCATGAAACTCTCCCAGCTCATGTCGAGGATGGACGCCCTCTATGAGTACGATCGGGAGCCTGTTGCCCCGGACCAACTCAAAACCGGGTGGCAGTTCGCCAGCCTCATGGCCGGCGAACATGTGGCCGGCACCGAATTCGTGATCGGCGCCTTTTTTGTGCTGCATGGCGCGAAGGCCGCCGACCTGATTCTGGGACTGATAGTCGGGAACCTGCTGGCAGTTCTTTCCTGGACCTTCATCTGCGCGCCTGTCGCCGTACAGACCCGACTGACTCTGTACTGGTACCTTCGCCGCATCGCAGGTCCGGGACTGACCGCCATCTACAATGTGGCCAACGCGGTCCTTTACTGCATTCTCGCGGGAGCCATGATCGCGGTGTCAGCCACGGCGATCGGGCTGCCGCTTGGGATAAAGACCCCAGCGCTGACGGATGTCTGCCCGACCAGTCCCGGTTGGGTTGCCCTGACCTTTGCTATCGGCGCCGCCTTTGTAACGCTCGCCATCCTCGGTTTCGAGAAACTGAGCAAATTCGCCAGGGTCTGCGCGCCCTGGATCCTGGCAATTTTCGTCGTCGGCGCGCTGGCTGTACTTCCGCGCCTGGGCGTCCACGCAGATCTCGGTAATTTCTGGGAAATCGCAAAGGCCCGGATCTGGAACGGGGTAACAAGCGCCGGGCAGGACAAGTTTTCGGTCTGGCACATCATCTTCTTCGCCTGGTTCTGCAACCTGGCCATGCATATTGCTCTCTCCGACATGGCGCTGTTCCGCTACGCGAAGCACTGGGCCTATGGACTCTATTCGGCTTTCGGCATGTATCCCGGCCACATGCTGGCGTGGCTCTGCTCCGGGATCATGGTGGCTGCCGCAGGCAGGCAGATGGATCCGGGCATGATGGCTGCGGAGGCTGCCGGCACTGCAGGGGTTGTAGCGGTGGTGCTGGCAGGGTGGACAACAGCCAATCCCACACTCTACCGGGCGGGCCTCGCCCTGCAGTGCGTGACCCCCAATTGGCCGCGCTGGAAGGTGACGCTTATAGCGGGATTCATCACCACCGTGCTTTCCTGCTTCCCGGTAATCTTCATGAGGTTGCTGGACTACGTGGCCATCTATGGCCTCGTGCTGATGCCCATGGGCGCCGTGGTAGTCGCGGAGCACTGGCTGTTCCCCCTCCTGCGGATACCAAGGTACCGGGCGGAACGGATGGGATCTGCTGTCAACTGGCGGGCGGGGGTGGTCTGGGCCGGAACTCTTGCTGCGTGCTTCCTGATGCCCATGCACCTGTTCTTCCGCTGGCTGCCCGGTTATCTGTTCGCGCTTGTTCTGTATACCGCGCTGAACCTGCACTTCCGGAAACCGGCGCCGGTTTGAGGGCGGCTCACCAGGCCTGACTCAAGGAGAATATCGATGTTCAGAACTGTTTTCGGGTTGCTGGCTGCACTCAGCTTCGCGGCGTGCCTCGCGTCGGGGATGCTTATCTTCCTTGGTTACGTTGAGTCAGAGACGTATCGGCGGATGCTGGCAGTCGCGTCGCTTGCCTGGTTCGTATTCGCACCCGCCTATTCGGGCAAAGCCGTGAGACCTCTGCAAAACCACGGAGAGTGACGCATATCCGATGAGTCATCGACCTCACCCTGAAGGCATTGCGTCGGCCTGCCCCGCGCATCGTGCCTGACAGGGATCTCCTTCGGGGTCGGTATCGATTGGCAACAGGCCTGGTGTTTGAGGACTGTCGGCTGACCACGACTTCGAATCTCGATACCGATCGCGGTCCCCACTCCGATCCCGCATGCGAGGATTGGTCGTACTCGATCTCGAAGTTCCCGGTCACCCTCGACTCGCCGGCGCGGCCTGCCGGCCTGCGTATTCCGGGGGTTGCTGTATCTATGCGGAAGTCCCCAGAGTCATGTCGAGACGCCAGGGTGCGCGGTATCCCCTGGTGACGTATGACTGTGCCTGCGTGTCACCGATCATCAGCTCTTTCTCGACGTCCCATTTCACCTGTCGCCCAAGCCGTTGCGCGATGTTTGCCAGGTGGCAGGCGATCATTGAATTGTGGCCGATCTCGACATCGGAATTGGGGCGCTGCCGCGAGCGCATGCAGTCCACGAAGTTCTGGACATGGAGCCCATGGTAGTCCGCGCTGCCTGCCGACTGCCTCGGCATTCCCGCTGACTTGTATTGCCTGGGCTTGTTGATGGCATCGGTTTCCGGGTAGATTTCCCAGCCACCGCGATCCACGACCAGCACACCGTCGTTGCCGTGGAATTCGACGCCGTGTTCACGAGACTCCGGGCCCCGGCCCAGGCCCACCGCGTGCTCCCAGATCATGCTGAAGTCGGGGAATTCCCAGATCGCCTGCTGGGTATCGGGTGTCTGCATTGCGTCGTTGGGATAGCCAAATTTTCCACCCACCGAGACGGCAGAGCTCGGAGCCTTGATCCCCATGCCCCAGTTTGCGATGTCGATCATGTGGGCGCCCCAGTCGGTCATGAGGCCACCGGAGTAATCCCAGTACCAGCGGAAGGTGAAATGGAAGCGGTTCTTGTTGAACGGGCGTTTCGGGGCCGGCCCGAGCCAAAAGTCGTAGTCGACCCCCGGGGGTGGGTCGCTGTCGGGGACAACCGGTATCTCGCCTTTCCAATCGAGGAAGGCCCACGCCCGCACCAGTCTTATCTTGCCCAACTTGCCGCTCTGCACGTATTCGACCGCCCTCTGGTAATGAGGAGCGCTCCGCTGCTGAGTGCCCATCTGAACGACCCGGTCGTGCTTGCGGGCAGCCTCCACCATGGCGCGCCCTTCACCGATCGAGATTGCCAGGGGCTTCTCGACGTAGACATCCTTGCCTGCCTGACAGGCCATGATGGCAGGCAGAGCGTGCCAGTGGTCGGGCGTTCCTATGACCACAGCATCGATCTCCTTCCGCTCCAGGACGACCCGGTAGTCGCGAGTCGACAGGCCGGGTTTCTGCCCTGTCCCCTGCTCAACCAGTGCGACTCCTCGTGCGGCCTGCGCGTCATCGACATCGCAGATCGCGATGCATTCGACATCCTTGATCCGGATGAACTTGCTCAGGTCGGCACGGCCTTGTCCGCCGCTGCCGATCAGGGCGACGCGAATGCGATCGTTTGCGCCGATAACCTTGTCGTAAGAAGCAGCTGTAAGCACGCCGGTCCCTGGAGCCAGAGTGCCGGCAGCGGCGCCCGCTGCGAACGACTCGCGGATGAATTGTCGTCGGGTCTTAGGTATCATTGCCAGCCTCCCGTATATCTGTGAAAACGCCTCGGCATAGTATGCCACGCGGATGAAAGATTATCAGAACGGGTCACATCGGGTCGAATATTCGCTCTGCCGTCTGCTCGCCGCTGCGCAATCTGAATTCAGATCATATCGCGGTTGAGCATCCTTTCCTTCTCTCGCCAGAGGGTCTGGGTCAGCCCGACCTTGTACTCATGCGGATTACGGAGCCGGCGATAGGTTTCGTGCAACTGCGCCATCTGCTCTGTCCGCCTGCGCCTTACCTGTTCGAGCGACGGGAAATCGTAGATCAGGGCGCCGCGGCGCAATACATCGCGGAGCAAAGGGGTGCGGTTGGAGTTTTCCAGCCGTTTCCTGCGGAGCGGGTTGTTGGGATCGACAATGACAACCGGTCCGGTGTCCAGATCCTCTGAGACGTCGGCGATCGCATCCGCCTCCATGAATCCCGCGTCATCCATGAACCGCATCACCTTCTTCGTGCCCGGCGTTGTCACCTTTTCCGGGTTACTGCTCAACTTTATTCTGGGCTGCCCGTTGTGTTCAACCAGCTTGTACACGCCTCCGAGAGCCCCGCCGCCGACGCCTCCGGCCGTCACCAGGTTCGTTCCAACCCCCCAGATGTCGACCTTGCCACCTTGGGACATGATTTCGGCAATCACGTACTCGTCGACTTCATTCGAGACCAGGATCTTCACGTAACGGAGGTCCGCGTCGTCGAGCATCTTCCTGGCACGCTGACTCAGGAACGCCAGGTCGCCGCTGTCGATACGAATTCCGGAGAGGCGGTCGCCGCCGGCTTCGAGTTCCCTGGCCACCACAATGGCGTTCGGCACACCGCTGCGCAGAACATCGTAGGTATCGACAAGCAGAACGCACTCCTTCGGAAAGGAACGCGCGAAAGCTCGAAACGCCTCGAGCTCGCTCGGGAAGGACTGAACCCAGCTGTGTGCGTGTGTACCCTTCGGGGGCAGGCCGTAGGTGGCGGCTCCGAGCACGTTCGATGTCGCCGCTGCCCCGCCGATGAAGGCCGCACGGCAGGCACTCAACGCGCCGTCGGGACCCTGTGCCCTTCGCAATCCGAATTCGAGTATCGTGCCGTGGCGGGACGCTTCCCACAGCCGGGCGGCCTTGGTTGCGACGAGAGTCTGGAAATTGACGATGCAGAGCAGGATGCTTTCGAGAATCTGACACTCGCTCAACCCGCCGCTTACCTGAAGGAGCGGTTCGTTGGCGAATACAACCGTTCCTTCCTCGATGGCACGGATATCCCCGCGGAATCGGAATTCCGCGAGGCTTTCGAGGAAGGACTCGGGAAAGAGAGAGGTCCCGGCCGGAGTTCGAAGAGACCGCAGATACCCGGTATCCTCGGCCGTGAATTCCATGCCCATCGCGGCACGAATCGCCGGTTCCAGCCCCGCGGCGACCGCGTAGCCGCCGCCAAACGGGTTGTGGCGGTAATAAAGGTCGAACGTCGCTGTATCCCCGACTTTGCCCTGTGCGAGGTAGCCGGCCATCATGGTCAACTCGTAGAGGTCGGTCAGAAGGGCTCGCGTTGTCATTTTCCCTGCCCTTTCGAACGAAGACGGGTTGCGCTGCGCTTTGCCCCGGGCTTGCAGCCGCAGCCCGGGACAGCAGGAATCGCCTAGAAATTGATACGAGAAGCAATCGGCATCCGACGACCGGTGCCGAAGGCGCGTTGCGAGACTTTCAAGCCGGGAGCGGCCTGCCGCCGCTTGTACTCGCTGGCGTGTATCATCCTGACCACTTCCGCGACCGTGCCGCGGTCAAAATCGCGCGCGACGATTTCATCCACGGCCAGCTGCTCTTCGACCCTGAGACGGAGTATCTCATCGAGCACCGCGTAATCCGGCAATGTGTCCTGGTCCGCCTGGTCCGGTCTCAGCTCCGCCGAGGGCACGCGGCTGATAGTGTTAGGGGGAATTATCTCTCGCTCCCGGTTGATGTGGGAGGCAAGCCGGTAGACCACCGTCTTCGGAACATCAGAGATCACGGCAAGCCCTCCGGCCATGTCTCCGTAGAGCGTGCAGTACCCGACTCCGATCTCCGACTTGTTCCCGGTGCTGAGAACCAGGTGGCCGAACTTGTTTGACAGCGCCATGAGAAGGTTGCCGCGGATGCGCGCCTGAAGGTTCTCCTCGGTCGTGTCGGGCGGTCGGTCGCGGAAGAGCGGCGCAAGCAGATCGATGTACTCGCGAAAAAGCGGCTGGATCGGGATTACCCTGAACTCGATGCCAAGGTTCTGCGCGAGTATCTGCGCATCGTCGTGGCTTGCCTGCGCGGAGTAGACGGACGGCATCGAAACGCCGACCACATTGGCCGGCCCCAAGGCTCTGGCCGCGATGCAGGCGGTGACGGCCGAGTCTATTCCGCCGCTCAATCCGAGCACTGCCGACCTGAATCCGCACTTCCGTGCGTAGTCCCGCGTCCCGAGCACAAGCGCGTCGAGCAGGTCCTGCAGCGCATCACACTCGCGATAGGGCCGATCCGTCGAGGAATCGGGGTCCGAGATCAGCAGGTCGTCTCCGAAGCCTCTCGCCTGCGCGACAAGGTTTCCGTGCCTGCCGATCACGAGACTGTTGCCGTCGAAGATGAGGTCGTCGTTTCCGCCGACGAGGTTGAGGTAAAGCATCGGGACATGGTGCCGTCTGACGTGTTCGAGCAGCATCTCGTACCGGAACCTGGGTTTGTTCATCTCGAACGGCGAGGCGGAGATGTTGACGAGGAGGTCGGCCCCACCTTCGACAAGGGCTCGCACGGGATCGGTCGCGTAGAGCGGCCGGGGCCAGAAGTCCTCCGCATTCCACGCATCCTCACAAATGGTTATTCCCACCCTCCGGCCTCGGAAGGGTATAACCCGGTTTTCGCGAGACTTCTCGAAGTACCGGTCCTCATCGAAAACGTCGTAGGTCGGCAGGAGCGTCTTGTGGACTGTTCCCTGAACCCTGCCCTCGGCCACAAGCGCGGCAGCGTTGTGGAATTCCTTTCCCTCCCCGAGGGTATTGCGATCGACAAAACCGACCACGGCACCTGTGCTGCCTGTGTGCGACGCGATGTCACGGAGCGCGGCAATGTTGGCGTCCACAAACCCGTGGATGCCGAGCATATCGCGCGGCGGGTACCCGGTGAGAGTGAGCTCCGGGAACAGGACGAGGTCAGCACCCAGGCGGCTGGCGTTTTCGAGTTCCACGAGGACCCGGTCACGGTTGCCCCGGACGTCTCCCACCGTGGTGTTGATCTGCGCCAAAGCGGTCCGCATGCTTCCCCCGGAGCAGAAAGATAGCACACAAAGTTGTCGGCTCTCAGCATTCAGCCATCGGCGAGAATTTCAGAATACGGGCGGGAACTTTGTGTGCCAGGGCGTCGAATGCTCATAGGACCACGCCGCACGCAGCAGCGTCGACTCCCCGGAACGCCGTCCGATCAACTGGAGGCCGACGGGCAGTCCCTCCGAGGAAAAACCGCAGGGGAGAGAGATCGCCGGCAGCCCTGCCAGATTCGCAGGTCTGGTCAGCCTCAGCAGTGCGTTCCGGACAGACTCCCGCGATGCCCCGAAAGCAACCTCGGTGTCCCGGATGAAGCATGCCGGCATCGGCAGGGTGGGCACTGCCATGACATCGCAGGCGTCCATTGCGCGCGCCAACCTCTCCGCGTACGCCCGCCTCCGTTCCTGATACCGCAGATAGGCAACTGCGGGCATCTCCAGCCTCTCCATCATGCGCGTGCGCAGATCATCGCCGTAGTCTCCGACCCGCGTCTGCAGCCACTTCCAATGGTAGACGAGTGCTTCAGCCACGGTGATCTCGGCCGCCAGTTCTGCTGTCTCCTTCATTCCGGGCAGGTCGATCTCGATCAGTTTCGCCCCGGATTCCTGGAGGCATGAGATGGCAGTCATGACGACGCGGCGAACATCGGGACGTATCCGGTCGAAAAAATACTGCCTCGGGATCCCGATGCGCAGTCCCTGGACCCCCTGCCGCAGCCCACGCAGCAGCTTTCCACCTCCTTTCCCGGCACCCGCCCCGTGGTCGGCAATTGCGTCGAGGACTATCGCGGCGTCTTCAACGCACCTGGTGATGGGACCGACATGATCCAGGCTCGGTGCGAGCGGGATCACACCGGCAACCGGCACCAGGCCGTAAGTGGGTTTCAGGCCCACGCACCCGCAGGCAGCCGAGGGGATGCGGATCGAGCCTCCGGTGTCGGTTCCCAGGGAGGCGACGCAAAGACCCGCTGCCACTGCGGCCGCGCTGCCACCGCTGGAGCCTCCGGAAATTCGCGCCGGGTTCCACGGATTATGAACAGGGCCGTAGTGCGGGTTCACGCTTGTAGCGCCGAACGCAAACTCATGGAGGTTCGTCTTTCCCAGAATGACGCACCCGCTTTCCAACAGGCGGTCCACCACGGTCGCATTACGCCCGGGGCGGTGGTAGCGGAGGATTTTGGAGCCGGCAGTGGTGCGAACATTCCGGACGTCAAACAGGTCCTTGAGACTGAGCGGGATTCCGTGGAGCGGCCCGCGGTAGGAGCCTCCTGATATCTCTTTCGTTGCCTCGCGGGCCTGGGAGAGAGCCAGCTCCACCGTAATCGTAATGAAGGCGTTAAGCGATGGTTGCAGCCTCTCCGCCCTCTCAATCATGAATCTGGTCAATTCAAGCGGAGAAATCTCACGGCGGCGGATGAGGGAAGCCAGCCGCCTTATGGTCAACGACTGATCATTTGGCAGATTCATGGCACATCCGGGGCAAGTACGAACAGACCGGACCAAGCTCCCGGATCAGGGCAGATCGCCTGCACCCGATAGCTTTGCACGTGCGGTGAAATCCGTGCGTCTCTTCTCCTCAGGCCGGCCGGGAAATCAAAGCCGTTCCAGGTGCGGATCTTCCTCGATGACAGGCTTCGATTCGACGCGTGACAGCATCAGCGTGACGATAAAAGTCGCCAGAAATACCCCCAGGAGCAGGGCAATGAAGTAATTCCGCAACTGTGACAGCGGCCCCAGCAGTCCCTTGACGGGGGAGGAAGCAACAATGAGCCAGTTGAGATGCGGAAATATCTCGGCAAAGCTGCGTTGGCTGAGGCCATATACCGAACGGGGCTCCTCGGACGAGATGAAGGATCGTCTCTCCCTGTCCCTGGCATTTAGAATATCCAGGGTGGCGGGGTAGGTTCGGAACTCGAGGCTGCTGTATCCCGCGGCGGAAATGATATCTCCGCGTGCGTGAATGAGAGCCACGTTCATCCCGGGATCCGATTGGATCGATCCGATCAGAGCGTGGATCGGCTGCGTATCCAGAACCACCCTGAGCATGCCTTCAACGCCGCCACCCGCACTGATGATCGGCTGCGCCATGTCCATAATATAAGACCGGCTGTTTCCGTCGTAGCGAACGTTGCCGATGAAAACGGCTCCCCGGCTGCCATCGCCGTACGCCTCCCTCCACCACTCATCAAGCGCATGGTAGTAGCGGTTCGGCTTGTCGGTCGCGGCCACGAGACGGCCGAAGAAATCGGTGACGATCACCTGCCGGTAGGACTTGTTGACGGCGATGTACTTGCGCAGGAATTCTGCCGCATTGTTGCCCAGTATTTCTCTGACCTTGGGGGACTGCACGTTCATGGAAGCCCAGGCCGTCTCCGTTTTCGGGATCGCCTTGCGCACTTCGTTCAGATCACGGCCCAGGTCCTGGTTCGCACGGTTCACAGTCTCGCGCAGCACCGGCACTTCCGTCAGGGCCGCGGTCTCCATGATCTGATTTTGCAGGTAGTTGTTTACCGCCGCGAAGGCGGTATCGGCGATCCCGCTCAGGTCGGATCCCATGCGGTCCAGATAGGCGTCCTCGAAGCTCCGGAAAAGCCACCACGTTCCGACCAGTAATGGGATCAGTGCCAGCAGCATGAGGAGAAAAAAGTTGCGGAAATCTATTTGGATCTTCGGCTTTGCTGTCGCGTTACTCATAGCGCCTCCGAAGTGAGCAAGAGGGACGAGAGGCGCTGCTCCGAGAAAGACCGGGCGCCCCTGCGTGCCCCTGTTGATCTTTCCTGCGCTTTGCCGTCATGATACACCCGGATCGAGAAAGGTTGCCACGGAATTCAAGCGGTCCGGGAATGAGGAAGCGAGCCCAGATGACAGACATGGGGAATCAAATCCAGGCACTGGAGAAACGCGTGACGGATTGCACGCGTTGTCCCCGCCTGGTGGAATGGCGCGAGCAGGTCGCATGCACCAGGGTGAGGCGTTTCCGGGATGAAGAGTATTGGGGCCGGCCGGTCCCGGCATTCGGCGACGCGGCTGCCTCACTTGTTCTCGTGGGCCTCGCACCCGCGGCCCACGGCGGCAATCGAACGGGCCGGATGTTCACCGGCGATCGGAGCGGTGACTGGCTCTTCGGCGCACTCCACCGGTTTGGCTTCGTGAACCAGCCGACATCACGCGATCGACAGGACGGTCTGGCACTCTCTGATTGTTTCATCACGGCAGCACTGCGCTGTCCGCCGCCGGCGAACAAACCGTTGCCGTCCGAACTCGAGAATTGCCGTGGCTACCTCTGCCGGGAACTCGGGCTGCTTCGCTCCGCCCGTGTTTTTGTTGCCCTGGGGCGCATCGCCTTTCAAACTTTCCTGAAGGCGTGGGCGGAGAACGGCTGCCCGTCCCCATACCGCAGGCCGGAGTTTCGTCACGGCGGGGAATGGGAACTGCCCGGCGGCTTCATCCTGATCTCATCCTATCATCCCAGTCAGCAAAACACGCAGACAGGAAAACTCACCCGACAAATGTTCCACTCGGTCTTCCGAAGGTCGAGACAGCTGCTCGATCGGGCCCTGGGGCCCGAGGGACTCTGATTGAATAATTTCCGGGTTGTGTCAGAATGTCACGCCATGACGAACAGGGCCGCCCAGGCAAACTAGGCACGGCCGGAAGGAGAGACTGACATGAAGACCCGCATCATCCTGCTGAGCACTTTCGCATGCATGATCGCGCTCGCGATCGCCCTGCCGGCAAACCAGGCCGGAGTCCAGGCAATTGCAGGCAAATGGCTTGGAAACGCAGACACGCCCAACGGACCGGTAGACCTGGCATTTGAAATACTGCAGGACGGCAGCCAGCTCAAGGGCACCGCCACAGTTCTTGACACATCCTCGCCCATTTCGGCGCTCCGGTTTGAAGACGGCAAGTTCAGCGGCGAGATCACTGTCATGGGCGGGAATTACCGGCTCGCGGCGACGGTCAACGGCGCCAGGATGGCGGGCACCTGGGAACAGGTCGGCGGTGAATACAAGGGAACCTGGACCGCAGAGCGTGCAACGGCGGCACCTGCAGCCGGAATCGCAGGGGCCTGGGACATCGTCGCTGTGACACCGGATGGCAACAGGACCTATCTTCTCGAACTGGACCAGCGTGGCGATGCCCTCACCGGCACGATCGGCAGCGAGATGGGTACCGCGCCATTGGATGCACTCTCCTACAAGGACGGGAAGCTCCACTTCGAGGTCGACGGCGGGACTGATGTGTACGTCATCGACGGGGCGCTCGAAGGGGACAACATGAAGGGGCGCTGGGCCATTACACTCACTGGCGCAAGCGGTACGTGGAGTGGAAAGCGGAAAGGCGCGGCGCCTGGATCTGCCGATTCTGCCCAGGCGTCTCTCGGCGGAACATGGGAAGGTTCAGCGGAGACACCGGATGGCACGATGTCTTTTCAAATGCAGCTTCAACAGAACGGCGACGCCCTGACCGGTCAGATCCCCATGCCCGACGGGGTCGTCAAAATGAACAAGGTATCGTTCTCCGGGGGCAAGCTTGGCTTCGAAGTGGACTACATGGGCGGCACTTACAGATTCGAAGCCACCGTGGACGGCGGCAGCCTGAAGGGAAAGTGGTCAGCAGTCGACGGCAGCGATTCGGGCGCGTTCTCTGCTCAGAAGAAGAACCCCTGATCTGCGGATCTCTCGGGATTTGGCGGGCGGCCCGACAGATGGTAGCTTTTCCTTCATGAGCCCCAAGGAGCCCAGGATTCCAGCCTGGCTGGTGTCGAGAGTAGACCTGGCCGACGGGCTTGCCGTCATCACCCTGTCGCTCGACCGCGACTTCAGCTTCCGCCCTGGTCAGAATGCGACCTTGTGGTTAACTCATCGCGGCAAGACAGTTCCGCGACCGTACTCGATCGCCTCCTCGCCAAGCCAACCGCGACGGCTGGAGTTCTATCTGAACCTTGTTGCGGAGGGCCAGATGACCCCTTCGCTGTGGGACCCCGAGGTCATCCGGGCTCTCAAGGCCAGAGATGATCGAACCAGTCTCGCTGTGACCGGGCCCAAAGGAAGATTCTGCCTCAACCCGGATGACCATAGAGATCTGGTTTTCATCGCATCGGGCACTGGCCTCGCCCCGTTCATGAGCATAATCAGGCAGTTGGATGAGGACTCCCGCGTCGATCCGTTTTCCACCCCGCGCAGAATCTATCTTGTCCATGGCGTAAGTCGCCCGGAGCATCTCGGGTACCGCACGGAATTGGAGGGACTGGCTGCTGCATCGATCGGCAATCCGCAGAGCAGGCTGGGATTGGTCTACCTGCCCACCGTCAGTCAACCGCACCTCGATTCTGCCTGGGAGGGGTTGAAGGGGAGGGCGGAGTCACTGCTGCAATGTGGCGCGGAGAGCAGGTGGCTCCGTCCCAGATTGGAAACCACGGTGAGGGAGATGTTTTGCGTTCTCCTGAGGCCCGAGACTCACGCAGTCTATGTCTGCGGCCATCCGGGCACGGTCAGCAACACCATCCGCATACTCACGGTGCGTGGCTACGTTCCTGACAGGGACGTCATGAGCGAGAGGTATTTCCCTGAGCGCGCAGGGGCGCATCACGTCTCCGCCACGACCGAGCCAGGGCTGTGAATTGAGAAGATCCGATATTCCGCGAAACTCGTGACGGCCTGGAAAAGGGCGCGCATGAAAAGACCCTGCTACGCACCGGCCGTGCTGTCACGGCGCCGGATTGCCAGGACCGCGAGGTCGTCCGTCCGGGGCGCACCCGCGAGAAACCGTGCCAGGTCGTTGAGACACTCCCCAACCAGGGCGCGCGGTGCATCCAGCCGGAATGTGGATGTGAGCGCTGCAATCCTTTCCACGCCGTACTCTCCCGCGACGGGGTTTCGCGCCTCCGACAGGCCGTCGGTGTACAGAAACAGGAGATCGCCGTGCGCAATGCGCATCCTCCCGGTGGAATAGCTGCTGTTACAGAAAAGACCCAGCGGCAGGCCGCCGGCCTCGAGGCGTGTGACCTGGCCCTCCCGGGCCCAGAGAGCTGGAAGATGGCCGGCGTTGCAGATTTCCACTTCACCCGACCGGTCCGCTCGTCCGCAAACGAGCGTGGCGAAAAACGCGGGTGTCGTGCTCTCGCAGAAAACCCGGTTGGCCCGGCCCATCAACTCGTTTAGCGGCAGGCCGAGGCCTCCCAGGCTCCTGAAGATCGCGTGAAGGTGAGACATCATCATGGAAGAGGCAATTCCCTTTCCCGAGACGTCCCCCAGCGCGAAGAACATGTCGCCCTCAGGCAGCGGGATTACGTCGCAGTAGTCCCCGCTCACCGGTCCGACCGGTTCATAATGGTAGCTGATCTCCCATGCCGGCAGATCGAGGTCGGCCCTCGGCAGCAGCTCACGCTGGAGCCGCCACGCCAACTCCAGGTCCTGTTCCAGAGCCCGCTGCTGTTCGGCGGTCAGGTGATCGAGACAGTTGCGAAGCAGCGGATCAACCAGCAGGCGTTGCTCCTCGACCGGGTCGTGGCAGATCACGCACAGGCCGTAAGTCCCCTGATTCATGCGATCCAGCGCATCATCGACCTCCTGAAGGAGATTGACGAGCGGAGCAGGGTCGGGCGCCAGGGGTATTGCGGAGTGCAGGCGATCGCGCCGGTCGTGCAGCTGGTGTTTCAGGATGCCTTCGATCTGAGCGTCCATGTCAAACCTCCCGGGATTGCACTTATTGATAGTTTAACCGGCGCCGTTCTCCGGCCAAGGAAAAATCTGGGGAGGTTGCATTTGTCGCTGCGAGACGGCATGATACCGGGTTTGTTGGACAGCCATGATAATCGCTGTTGACGAAAAGATTCCATACTGGGAGCAGGCATTCCCGCCGGTAGGTGAGGTCCGCCTCTTTTCCGCCCGGAAGGTTCGCCCGATCGACCTCGGTGACGCCGAAGCGATGGTCGTCCGTTCGGTGACCCGTGTCGACGCCGGCCTGCTCGAGGGCACGCGCATCCGCTTTGTGGGCACCGCCACGATCGGGATGGACCATCTGGACGAGAGGTACCTGAAGCAGCGTGGAATCCACTTCACCAACGCAGCGGGCAGCAACGCCAACGCGGTAGCCGAGCATGTCGTCGCGGCCCTGCTGCTCACCGCCCGCCGGAGGGAGTGGAACCTGGCGCGCAAGTCGCTGGCGGTGATTGGCGTCGGGCACGTCGGTTCCAGGGTTGTGCACAAGGCCGCCTCCCTCGGTATCAGCACCCTCCTGTGCGATCCCCCGCTGAGGGAGTCGACCGGGGACAAGAAATACCTCTTCCTCGATGATGTCCTGGACGCAGACATACTGACCTTGCACGTGCCGCTGACGAAGGAAGGGCCTTATCCGACGTGGCACATGTTCGACGAGGCCTTACTCGGCCGACTGACTCCGCGGCAGTTTCTGCTGAACACATCGAGGGGCGCGGTGATAGACAATCGCGCTCTCAAGCTCATTCTCCGTGGAAAGGCGATCGGGGGCGCAGCACTGGATGTCTGGGAAGGCGAACCACGCATCGACTACGAGCTGCTGCGCATGACGGAACTCGGCAGCGCTCACATCGCCGGATATTCCCTGGACGGGAAGGTCCAGGGCACCGCGATGATCCTGGAGGAGCTGTGCCGGTTTTTCGGCATCGCGTCCACCTGGAACACCGCAGGAATCTACCCCCCGATTGCGCGCATCGCACCAGCCCCCGGCACGAGCGGTCTCGACGCCCTATGTTCCGTTGTTTTGCAGGCATTCGATATTCTGGTGCCCGACGCGAACCTGAGAGCGCTTGAGCGGCTCGCCCCGGACGTCGCCGCATCCGCCTTCGACAGACTCCGCAACGACTATCCGCTGCGGCCCGAGTTCCGACATTTTGTGGCAGAGCTGGACGCGAGAAACGAAATACTGGCGGCGCCCTTGTCGGGCCTGGGATTTCGGGTTTCCGGGGCTGCCTCGACGACTAACCCGGCTGCCTGATCCCGTGCGCGACTCTGCGGATCACCAGCTGAAGAAGCACGATGGCCCCGCAGCTCACCGCCGTAACCCAGAATCCCGCTCCGATCCCCTGATTCTGCGCAATCTTGCCTACCAGCCACGGTGAGGTCATGCCCCCGCAGAGGGCAAGCACAAATATGACGCTGAAAGCCGTACCGGAATGACTGGCGAAAGCGGTGCCGGCCTGCGCGAGGGTGGTTGGAAAAATCGTCGCCAGCCCGAGGCCGACGAGCGCGACGAAAAGTGCCGCCACGACACTGTTGCCGGAGAAAATCAGCCCGATCGTCGACAGCATCGCGAGCAGTGCGCCAGATACCACCAGGGTCACGGCCGGAATCCTGGTGCCTATCCGGCTCGCCGCCAAACGGCCTGCGAGCACTGCACCCCAGTAGCCTGCGAGGATATAGGCCGCAGAGCTCCGGCCAAGGTTGTGGCGCTCCTCGAGGAAGCTCGAGACCCAGCCGCCGACCGTGAACTCGTTGCCGCTCTCGAAGAGAAGGAGGAACCCGAAGAGGTACAGCAAAGGGCTGGAGAGGACGGCGCGCAGTTCAGAGGGCTGGAAACCTCCTCCGTGTTTTGCTGCGGGAAATCGCGCAAGCATGAAGAGCGCGAACGGGGCGAGCGTCAGGATGCTCAAGCTGACCAGGATGAGCCGAAGTCCCAGCGTAGTGATCAGGGAACCTGTGAAAAACGGCGTGAAGAGCGCGCCGACACCAAAGAAGATGCCAAGAAGGTTCAATGCGCTTTGCCGCCGCTCAGGGCTGATATCGTTCAGGAGCGCATTCGTCCCACCGTTCAAGGCCCCACCTGCAAACCCCAGAACCGACATCGAAACGACGATGGAACCATACCCCGCCGCCCGCGAGAGCATGGCGAACGCCCCGCTGATCAGCAGTGCGCTCGCCACGAGAAGGAGACGAAAACCGAATCGGTCGCAGATGGGGCCAAAGACCAGCGAGCCCAACAACATCGCAAAATTCATGAAAAGAAAGAGCATCCCGGCATCCACCTTCTGCAGCCCAAGGGTCACCGTGAGAGAAGGCAACAGGGACCCGAGGGATGACATGACGACGCCGAATACAAAAGCGCCGGCGAAGATGGAAAGGCGCAATCCCCGGTACGACTCTGCTTTCGCATTCATGATGGCCTCGTCTCGCTGGCTGGCCGAGATCACCTCTTCGGTGGGCGCGCGTAGTAGAAATCGGTAAAGGCCTGATAGACGTTATCCATGTGGCCCGGAGGCACACCGGTAACGTTCGGCGAAACGAAGGTGGGAGGGACCTCCCCTTTTTCGGCCAGGCGCGCCGCCGTTTCCGCCACGAGCGACATCGCGACCGTAATCGCCGCCGCGGTCGATCCCGCCGCTACATGCTCGATCTGTCCGACATCTACCAGGGCATCCTCCGGCGGAACGCAATTGTCGATGGCGATGTGCGCCACGTCAGATAGCTTCATACCTGAGGAATGCTTTGCTTTCGCGACGCGTGCGTTCTGCAGCGAGCTGACTGAAATCACCGTGAGGCCCTTGTCCCGCGCTTCCTGCGCGACCTCGATCGGGGCTGCGTTCAGACCACCGTGCGAGAAGACGAGCATGCAGTCGCGCGGCTCGAGCGCATAGCTCTGCAGGAACACCTTTGCGTAGCCTTCGCGCCGTTCCAGCCAGAGCAGTTCGCGGGCCCCGCCCGGGCCGATGACGCTGGTCCACATCAATCGCGGGTCATAGAGCGGATAGAAGCCGACAAAGCTCCCGTAGCGGGGGAAAATGTCCATGACGGGCATTACGCTGTGGCCGCTGCCAAAGACATACACCCGGCCTCCGCCCGAAATGGACTTGGCCATCGCCGCTCCGGCTTTGCGGATAGGCTCCGATTGAGTTGAACGTATTTGCGAAATCACTTCCTGGATTCGGGCAAGGTAAATGTCGGCTGACATTTGTTCGATTACTCCTCTCCTGAAAAAGGCCTCCGCAGAGAAGGCGCTGGGTTACAGAAAGCTGTCCATGGCGATCCGGGCGGCACCCATCAGTCCGGCGCGATCCCCCAAGGTTGAGAGTTCGATGCGAACGCGCCGGGCGGCAATGGGCTGGCACCAGCGGGCGAACTCACGCCGGACCCTCTCCGCAAGATACTCGCCGACCTGGAAGAGCCCGCCGCCCAGGACGACCATCTCGGGATCCAGGGTGCTCACCAGGTTGGCAATTCCCATACTGAGATATCCAACAACCTCGTCGACGGTCTCTGATGCGCGGCTTTCGCCGGCGACGGCGGCCTGAAACACGCGCTGTGCGGTCCACGGGTCTCCCTCCCGGGCTCGGTCATCAGCCAGTCTCAGGGCGCCTTTGCGGCCAACAGCGGTTCCGGAGGCCTCAGCTTCGAAGCATCCCGTCTGCGCATACAGTTCGGAGAAAACCGGGCTCAGCGCCATCCACCCGACTGCGCCGGCGAGATCATTGTGACCGTGGAGAACATGCCCGTCCGCCATGATCCCCGCCCCGATCCCGGTTCCGACGGCGAGGAAGACGATATCCTGCAGGCCCCGGCCGACCCCGAGCCAGGCCTCCCCTTTTACGTAACCGCTTCGATCGGAATCGACTGCGATCGGCAACGGGAGCCGCTCTTCGAGCAACTGCTCGAGAGGGATGTGATCCCAGCCGGCTACGTTCGGCGCCCACACGGTCCGGTCCGCGTGGTTGACCCAGCCTGGAACCACGAGGCCGACGGCCGCGGTTACCACATCACGCGGCGCATGTTCGATTGCCTGCGTCGCCAGCGCCACGATCTGCTCACTCACCGAATCCGGCGATTCCTGGCTGGTCGGAACCGTCCTCGAATACTCGACCGAGCCGTCGGTCAGGACGAGGCCGCAAGCGACCTTCGTCCCTCCCACATCCAGGGCCACAACTCCGCATCTTTGATGCATGAAGCACTCCAGGCCGGCACTCAGTCTCAAACGCCGGCGCTATTCTGGCAGAGATTCAGGCGTCGCGCTACCACTTCCCTGGACATCGGGCAACTGCCTGGCGCCCCGGCATTCTGCGCTCGCGGAATTTCTGGCCTGCCTGAGAGATTGGGAGTAAAAAGGGCGGGTGCTTGACTATCTGAAAGCCGCCGGACGGTTTACACTCAGACACTGGCCGACGACGATCTTCGTCGGCGGGATCCTGCTGCTCGCCATGACCACGAATATCCTCGAGCGTTTCTTCGTCTACTACCCGATCAAGGAGATCTTCGCGGACCCGTCACGCATCGGCCTGCAATATCAGGATGTCAGTGCTGTCACCGGGGATGGGCTCAAGATCCATGGCTGGTTTATTCCGAAACCGGCCGCACCTTTCACGTTTCTCATCTTCCACGGAAACGCGGGCAATATCAGCCACCGCCTGGGCTGGATCCGGATGCTTCACGAACTGGATGCGCACGTGATGATCGTCGACTATCGCGGGTACGGCCTGAGCGAGGGAAAGCCGTTCGAAAAAGGGCTGTATCTCGACGCCCTTGCGGCTTACACCTGGTGGGCCAGGGAACGCACGGCAGACCGGAGTAAGCTGATCCTGGTAGGCGAGTCTCTGGGAGGTGCTGTCGCCATCGACCTTGCATCCAGGGTCCCGGCCGACGGAATCGTGCTTCAGTCCACCTTCACTACCGCCTGGGATATGGCCAAGACCATAATGCCGGTGGGCCTGCTGCAACCGCTCACCGGGGTCCGGTTCGACTCTGCGGCCAAGATCCGTTCGATCAGTTGCCCGAAGCTGTTCATTCACGGCAACCGCGATGAGATCGTGCCGATCCGCCTCGGCAGGAGGCTGTTCGAGCTCTCTCCGCCTGCGAAGGAGTTTTATGAGGTCGACGGCGCGGGTCACAACGACCTCATCCTGGCAGCCGGGAGCAAGTACTCAGAGCGTCTTCGGGCTTTCCTGTCGGGAATCAGGTAGCTGCCACGCAGGCAGGATGCCGGGATCCAGGCGTTCATCCGTTGCCGGAGAGCACAGCGTCCGCGCCGGCGGCGCGGACCCGCTTACCCTTGCCGCCGGGTTAGCGGCTCGATGGATCATAGGCGAGGCAGGGCGCCAGCCATCGTTCCACCGCGCGCTGCTCCATCGCTTTGCGCCGGCTGTAGTCTGCAACCTGATCCCGATCGATCTTGCCTACGGCGAAGTACCTGGATTCGGGATGCGCGAAATAGAGTCCGCTCACCGAGCTGGCAGGCAGCATCGCGTACGTCTCGGTCAGCCGCACTCCTATCCGCTCCTCGACTCGCAGAAGGTCAAAAAGGATCTGCTTCTCGGTGTGATCAGGACAGGCAGGGTAGCCGGCAGCCGGGCGGATGCCGCGATACCTTTCACGGATCAGGTCCTCGATGCCGAGCTGCTCATCCCTGCCGTACCCCCAATCCTCTCTGACCATCTTGTGGAGCAACTCGGCAAGGGCTTCGGCAAGACGGTCTGCGAGCGCCTTGGTCATGATGGATCTGTAATCATCCTGATCCGCTTCGAACCGCGCGCAGAGCTCTTCGGTGCCCAGGCCGGCGGTCAGCGCAAAGACGCCGAGGTAATCCTGCAGCCCGCTGTCGATCGGCGCGATGAAATCGGCCAGGGCGTGGTTGTGCTGTCCGTCCGCCTTCGAGGTCTGCTGCCGGAGCGTGTGAAAAACAGCGACCTGCCTGGAGGGTTCATCCGCCCCGAAAACCAGGATGTCGTCACCGTCGCTGTTCGCCGGGAAGAAGCCATAGACCGCCCGGGCAGTCAGCAGCTTCGCGGCGACGATGTGCTGCAGGAGTTCTCGGGCATCGTCGTACAGCTCCCGGGCTCTCGCTCCGACAGCCTCGTCATCGAGAATCTGGGGGTAACGTCCACGCAATTCCCAAACATGGAAGAACGGGGTCCAATCGATATACGGCACGATTTCGGAGAGCGGGAAAGAAGAGATGGCGCGTGCGCCCAGCCACGAGGGCTTCGCAATATCGGCAGCCTGCCAGCGTATCGGAGTCCGCCGCAGCCTGGCCTCTGCCAGCGTAACCAGTCGTCTTTGCGGCTCCCGGCCGCGATGCTGTTCGCGGAGCCCCTCCTGTTCGCGCCGATTGGCCGCCTCGAAGTTTTCCCTCTGGCCGGGATTCAACAGATTGCCTGCCACTCCGACCGCTCGCGATGCGTCCGGGACATGAACAACGGGGCCTCGGTAGACAGGGGCGATCTTCACAGCCGTGTGCATTCTGCTCGTTGTGGCACCGCCGATGAGCAACGGAGTTCGAAACCCCTCCCGTTCCATCTCGCGTGCCACGTGAACCATTTCGTCCAACGAAGGAGTGATCAGTCCGCTGAGGCCGATGATGTCGGCGTTTGCTTCCCGCGCCGTTTTCAGGATCCTGTCGCCCGGGACCATGACACCGAGGTCAACAACCTTGTAGTTGTTGCAGCCGAGCACAACGCCGACAATATTCTTGCCGATGTCGTGAACATCTCCCTTTACGGTGGCCAGCACGATCGTCCCCTGCGCGCCGAGCGCCCCGGACTGCTTCTCTGCTTCCATGTACGGAAGCAGGTGCGCAACCGCCTTCTTCATCACCCGCGCGGTCTTGACAACTTGCGGGAGGAACATCTTTCCCGCGCCGAACATCTCGCCGACCGTGTTCATGCCCGCCATCAGCGGGCCTTCGATCACTGCCAGCGGGCTGCCGTGCCTGAGACGGGCCTCTTCGACATCGGCTTCGATGTGGTCTGTGATACCCTTGATCAGGGCGTGCGCGAGGCGTTGCTCGACGGGTTCGTGCCTCCGGGCATCCTCCGGGAAATCGCCTTTCGCGGCCTGCCCCGATAGGCCCGTGTAGCCAACCAGCCGTTCTGTCGCGTCGGGACGCCTGTTCAGAAGGACGTCCTCTACAAGGGTCAGCAGGTCATGGGGGATCTCCTCGTAGACCGTGAGCTGCCCTGCGTTGACAATCCCCATATCCATCCCGGCCCTGATCGCGTGATAGAGGAAGGCGGAATGCATCGCCTCCCGGATCGGGTTGTTCCCGCGGAACGAGAACGAAATATTGCTCACGCCACCGCTGACCTTGCACAAGGGCATCGCAGCCTTGATCTGCCGGGTGGCGTCGAGGAAGCTGACCGCGTAGTCGGAGTGCTCCTCTATGCCAGTCGCGACCGTCAGTATGTTGGGATCGAATATTATGTCCTGTGGCGGGAAACCGATCTCCTCCGTCAGGATGCGGTATGCACGGCAACAGATCTCGCAGCGGCGTCCGGTCGTTACCGCCTGTCCCTGCTCATCGAAGGCCATCACGATGACGGCCGCCCCGTACAACCGCGCCAGGCGTGCGCGTTGCCGGAAGACCTCCTCACCCTCTTTCAGGCTGATCGAATTGACGACCGGCTTCCCCTGGACGCATTGCAGCCCGGCTTCGATCACTTCCCACTTGGAGCTGTCGATCATGATCGGGACTCTGGCGATGTCGGGCTCCGAGGCGATCAGGTTCAGAAAAGTAACCATCGCCTGCACGGAATCGAGCATGGCCTCGTCCATGTTGACGTCTATTATTTGCGCTCCGCCTTCCACCTGCTGACGGGCAACCGGCAGGGCTTCCTCGAACCGGCCGTTCAGTATCATCTCGGCGAACCTGGATGACCCCGTGACATTGGTTCTTTCCCCCACGTTGACAAACCCCGTTTCGGGACGAAACGTCAGGGCCTCCAGACCGCTGAGTCGGGTGAATGCTTCCGGGGCAGCGGGGACGCGCGGCGCGAACGGTCTCACCGCCTCGGCAATCGCGCGGACGTGGTCCGGTGTGGTCCCGCAGCACCCGCCCACGATATTCAGCCATCCCTCGGAGGCGAAGTCCCTGAGCACGGCAGCCATCTCCTCGGGCGTTTCGTCGTACTCGCCGAACTCGTTGGGGAGACCGGCGTTTGGATAGCAGCTGAGGCAATTCGGAACCAGGCCGGCAAGCTCCTCGAGGTAAGGCCGCATCTGCGCCGCGCCGAGAGCGCAGTTGATTCCGATACTGAGCAGGGGGGCGTGCGAGACCGAAATCCAGAACGCCTCAGGCGTCTGGCCCGAAAGCGTCCGGCCGCTCGCATCCGTGATCGTCACGGAGACCATGACCGGCAGTCGTGAGCCGCGCTCGGCGAAGTATCGCTCGACCGCAAACAACGCGGCCTTGGCATTCAGGGTATCGAAGACGGTCTCGACGAGGATGACATCCACGCCGCCCTCGGCGAGCGCACGAACCTGCTCATAGTAGGCCGCTGCGAGCGTGCGGAAAGTGATCGCACGGTAACCGGGGTTGGCGACATCGGGCGAGAGCGATGCGGTCTTGTTGGTCGGGCCTATCGCACCGGCCACGAAACGCGGGCGGTCCGGGTCGCGGCTGGAGAATTCGTCTGCCGCGTCGCGGGCGATGCGCGCAGCCGCGAGGTTCAGATCCCGGACACTGCGCCCGAGTCCGTAATCCGCCATCGAAATCGCATTCGAGCTGAAGGTATTGGTCTCGATGATGTCCGCGCCCGCCGCCAGGTACTCACGGTGGATCGTCCCGATCAGGTCCGGCTGTGTGAGAGACAGCAAGTCATGGTTGCCGCGCAGGTCGTGCGGGTGCCCGGAAAAAGCAAGCCCCCTGTAGGCCGCTTCATCCAGGTTATATCGTTGGACCATGGTTCCCATGGCGCCATCCAGGATGACGATGCGCTCGCGGAGCAACGATTCCAACAAACCCGGCTGCCTCATACAGGCCAAATCCTTCTGAATGTATTAACTGAAGTTACAGGCTCGCATTGTGGTGCGCAACGCCAAAAAAGGGATCCGATTCGGGTCGGCGAAGAGCGAATCGGGGGATGACTTGTCCGCGCCGGCGACGCGAATCCACATGAGCTTGCCGTGCGTCAGGCCTCGAAAGAGCCGGGCCTGGAGATTTGTGCGGGAGGCTCCTTGAGCCCTCCGGGCACGCAAGAGGTGCAGGGACAAATCCTGCGCAGGTAGTCAAAGGTGTAAATGCCCGTATCGTGGTTGTCGCTCCAGCTGAAATGAAGCGCGTAATTCCCCACCGGTTCCACGCTCACCCGCTCCAAACTCGAAGGGATTGAACCCGGCTCGACTTTCGGTTCGGCAGTGAACTCGTCGATGCAGAGGGCGCAAGGGCACTTCTCTCTGAGGTACCAGGATGGATAGCTGCCGACATGGCCGTCACTCCAGGTGATCTCGGTAAGCCGGGGGTTCACTCTCTTCACCAGGTTGGGCATGAGATAAGGCAATGGACTCCCTCCCTTCGGGGATGATCACCGTTGTTTTATGCTCGGGCGCGGCTCAATGTGACCCTTCGGCCGATTCATCCGTGCGACACTCTTCATACCACACCGGGCGCCTCCCCGAGAAATTGGTTGTGAGGGAAAGGGAACATTGATAATCTCGCGCGCGACGCCTTGGAAACATAAGGGACTCAAGCCCGCTTGACCTGAACCAGCGGAAGGCGATCCTGCGTATCAGCAACAAGGAGGTGTGAGGCCGGCGCGCTGAGGGACGCCTCTGCCGAACCGGCAAAAACCGACAGGATGAACACTCCTGACAGCGCCCCGCCGGGAGAACCCGGGTCCGTAGACTTCTCGCAGCAACTGCGATCGATGATGGAGGCCGTCCACGAGGGGCGTACTCCTTCCGATGTCCTTCTTCGCTTCGCCCGATCCCACGAACAGGAGGCGGTGCATTATTGTGTTCAGAGGATGACGGAGCCCGACCTCAGCCTGATGGAAGAGATGATGATCGCCCGCCTCCTCCAACAGGCCGGGCTGGTCCAGCAGTTCATGGGAGCCCTGCTTTCCCTGGACCCTCAGGCAGCTCAGAACCTGGCACGAAAGCTCCAGAGTGCGGAGCGGGGCCTGGATCTCAAGATCGCGCCCTTCCTTCAGTCGGAAGACAACGCCGTCGTGATGCACTCTCTCGAACTGCTGGAAGTGATCGCGGAAAGCAAACAGATCGTACCCCTGCTGTTCGGCCTGATCAGCAGCGACAATCCGAAGATACAGTCCAAGGCAGCGCTCATCATCCAGAAGCTCGATTCCGAACAGGCTTACACGCGAAGGCTCTTGCAGCATCCGGACGCCCGGGTAAGGGCCAATGCGCTGCAGGGCATCGTTGATCGCGTAAATGACCAGGGGAGCGAGTTTCTCCTGCAGGGGTTAACGGATACCGATCACCGGGTGCGCACCCTCGCAGCCGTCGGACTGTCCCGTCTCGGAGACCCTCAGGGGCTCCAGACTCTCTTCAGGATGCTCCGTCATCCAAAGCCTATTGAACGACGCAGCGCCGCCTGGGGACTCGGTGTCTGCGGGACCGCGTCCGCCTTACCCAGGCTCGAGGTCCTGGCGCGAGGAGATCCCGACGAGCGGGTTCGGGAATTGGCAGTCCAGGCCTGTCAGAAAATTACCGAACGCGCCAAGACCGAGGAAACACAGGAATAGTCGAGCACGCTCACAGCGCGCAGCTGTAACCTGCCTGGCACCTCGCGGCCACTCAAGACTTCCCATGGGGTGGATATTGCCATCGCTATCGGCGGGAAGTCACAACTCAATCCCCAGGCCTGGCGGCTGATCGGGATTTCGCATGCCGACGCGATCACGGCCCTGACTCCGGCCCCGACACCTGGGAGGCTCATGCTCAGCCGGAGGTTTTGCATCACCGACCGTCTCAGGATAGCCAGCGGCCGATGGTATACTCTTGGGCCATGGTGCCTTTCAGAAAGACGCTGATGTTTTGCCTTGTTGGCCTGCTACCGGCCGGCCTCCAGGGTCAGTACGCCGGGAGAACCCCTGTTCAATGGACCGCCCAGGTTTCGTCGGCAACGGTCCGGCCGGGGGAATTGTTCGAGGTGAGGATCACCGCCACCATTGAAGGTATCTGGCACCTCTACTCCGCCACGCAACCTCCCGGCGGCCCTAATCCGACTCGCTTCAACATCGCACCCGGTACCCCCTTCGAGGTATTCGGCAAGCCGCGTCAATCTACGCCGACGACCGAATTCGATCCGAACTTCGGCATCGATACGGAGTACTTCAAGGGCGAAGCGGATTTCTGGATTCCTGTCAGAGTATCGCCTGATGCCGCCCCCCGGGAATACGACCTGCAAATGCAGGCGGTCTACCAGGTCTGCGACGAGAAGATGTGCCTGCCGCCGAGACGTGTTCCGATACCGCTGAAGGTGCTCGTCACAACCGGGGCCGCATCCGGGACCGTGACACCCCCCGTCGTGACCCCACCGCCGCCGGAACAGCCAAAGATTCCGCAGGGAAACAGCGAACCGCCCAGGCGGTCCGCGGTCACGCAGACCAGTGCGGCAGCGGCGGCGACCGGACAGGCAATTCCCTCGACGCCGGTTGCGCCTGCGCGCGAAGCCGGGTCGCAGGTCGAGCGCACGGTTGTCGGAACGGCAGCAGATATCCAGGAGGCAAGGGCAAGCGGTTTGCTCCCCTTCATGTGGCTGGCAATGACCATGGGGGCGGTTTCCCTGGCAACCCCATGTGTCTTTCCGATGATCCCCATAACCGTCTCCTATTTCACCAAGAACGCCGAGAAGAACAGGGCCGGGGTCCTGAAGCAGGCCCTGGTATACAGCCTGGGCATCGTCTTCACTTTCACCGTGCTCGGCATCGGCCTCGCCGCATTGCTCGGGGCTACAGGCATCAATCAATTCGCCGCCAATCCCTGGGTCAATCTGCTCGTCACGCTGATCTTCCTCGGGTTTGCGTTCAATCTTTTCGGGTTCTACCAAATCAGCGTTCCTTCCGGGATCCTGACCAGGTTGTCAAGTGCGGGCAGCGGAGGCAGTTACGCCCAGACTCTCCTGATGGGGCTGACTTTCACACTTACGAGTTTCACGTGCACGGTCCCTTTTGTGGGCACAGTCCTCGTCGCGACCTCGCAGGGGGAGTGGATGTGGCCCGTCCTTGGCATGCTGGGTTTCTCGGTGGTTTTCGCTTCTCCCTTCTTCATCCTGGCTCTTCTTCCCGGGGCACTGACCGCGCTCCCAAAGAGCGGCGGATGGCTGAACTCCGTCAAGGTCACGATGGGATTCCTGGAAGTCGCCGCGGCAATGAAGTTCATTTCGAATGTCGATCTCGTCTGGCACTGGCGATTTTTCACACGGGAGGTCGTGCTCGCAATCTGGATCGCGATTGCCCTCATGGCGACGCTCTACCTGCTCGGCAAGTTCCGGTTCCCCCATGACAGTCCCATCGAGAGCCTCGGTGCGATCCGGATGACCTCCGCGATGACCTTCCTGTCCCTCGGCTTCTACCTTTTTACGGGGTTGATGGGAGGAAGCCTCGGGGAGCTCGACGCTTTCCTGCCGCCACGCACTTCGGGTGCCGTGGCATTGACGGGAGGCGGCGCCGCCGGCAAAGCCCTGGAGTGGCAGACCAGCAGGGAAACGGCATTCGCATTGGCGCGCCGGGAAAACAAGCCGATCTTCATCGATTTTACCGGATACACCTGCACAAACTGTCGCTGGATGGAATCCAACATCTTCCCGCTGACAGCAGTGCAGAACGAGCTGGAGAAGTATGTGAGGCTCCAGCTCTTCACCGATGGGGAAGGCCGGCAATACGAGGCGAATCAGACCTACCAGAAAGAGCAGTTCGGGACGGTGGCTCTCCCGCTGTACGCCATCCTGGATTCGCAGGGGAGGAAGATCGCGACTTTCCCGGGAATGACGAGGAAGCCGGAGGAGTTCCTTGCCTTTCTCCGCACGCCGTTCGGGACTCCTCAGGCCGGGGCGCAGCAGGCTCTTTCCCGCTGAGCGCGGCGCCGCGGGCCTGCGTCTGCGCCGCACGTCATCCAACCTACCCGAGCAGGAAGACTGCAGCCAGAGCCGCCAGCACAACTGCCTGCGTCCGCCGGATTACCACGGTGTGCTGCCTCTTGAAAGCGTGCCAGAAGTGCGCCGCCCAAAGCATGAGGAGAATCAGCAGGGCGCTGAGGATGAAGCAGCCCGCGTATCCCATCTCGAGGCCGAAGATCTTCCCCAAGTACCTGTTCCGCAGTAGGCCGAAGATCACAAAGAGATGGAGCCCGTAGACGAGCAGCGATTCCTGTCCGGCGGTCACAACAGTCTGCGGGAACCAGACTCGGCTTCGCTCGACCCTCCACAGTGCTGCGAGCAAGAGCAGGACACAGCCCAGCCGGATAGCCACATACAGCGGGCTGGTCAGGAAGAAATCCTGGTCGCCGGGAAGCGAGAAAGCAGCGAGACGGCCCACGAGTCCCGTGCCGATCAGTCCTGCCCCCGCCAGCGCGAGCCGGCGCATGAATTGCGGCAGAACGCCCCGCTCTACCGCGGAGAGGAACAGGCAGGAGGCACTGCTTCCGGCAAGCAGAAAGGCAGCCCAGGGGAAGATCGGGAAAAGGGAGATGCCTCCGGGATTCAGAAACAGCGCGACGGCAAGCGGCAGGCGTCCCGTGAAGTCCATCGCCCAGATCGACGGGGTGGCCAAAGAGACGGCGATCGCAAGAGCGGCGACCGCATACGCCAGCCGTGCACGGGTCCTCACTGCGGGAATCAGCATGTGCACGATTAAGAGGGACGCCACGATGCACTGAAGTATGTCTACCTGAAGGGCACGCCGCCAGACATCCGGATCCTGCGAGCCGAGGTACTGGCTCAACCTCAAGTGCTGCGCGTGGATGAGGTAGCCCAGAATCACGATGAATCCGAGCCGGCGGAGTTGCCTCCAGAACGGTGGGCGAAAACGCAGCCAGTCGTTCCAGTACCTGCTTCCCTGCAGGACGAGCGAAAACCCTGAGGCGAACAGGAAAGAAGGGGCCACCAGGCCGTTGAGAAAGGCGAGCCAGAAGAAGAATGGGCCCTGGCGAAGTGCGGCAGGCAAGTATGCATTGACCACATGGGTCTCGACCATCACCACAAGAGCAAGACCTCGGAGAAGGTCGACAAAACCATACCGGACGCCGACTTTCCCGGGCGGCGCGTGGATTTCGGGTGAAACGGGCCTGACCTGGTCAATTACCGGCACGGTTTCACGTACTTGGGTTCGCTGCAGGTTGCGGGAGCTTGGTCGCCTGCACCGCGGACGAGAAGCCCGTCTGGCGATGCGCACCGTCACAGAAGGGCTTGTTGGCAGAAGCGCCGCAGCGGCAAAGTGAGATCGTTTCGCGCCCTGAGAGATCGAAGGTGTTGCCTTGCGCGTCCTGGATCACGAACTTGCCCGCCACACGAAGCGGGCCATTATCGCGACAGATGATGGTCACATCACTCATTCGAAAGCGCTCCCATTATGGTTGTTGCGGCCGCCCGTTCATGATGTTCACCCGGCAGGCAGGCCGAGAGCGGGACAGGGATCAGGCGACGGGCGACCCGCCAGCCTATTCTGCCACAACGCAAAGCTGTAGTCATCGGTGCGGCCCCGGCGGGGAGGAGCGGGCGCGATGCATCGGCAGAGCGCTTTGGCCCGCCGCGGCGCGGCGGACCCACTTTGAATTCGCTTGACCGGCTCGTGCATCTGCCGGACGATTGGTAATCGACCATGCCTGTTCGGAGGTGTTTCTCGCGTGCCGCCATTGACAACTGCTGAGAACGTGCCGCTGGCGCAGTACACCACCCTGGGCGTGGGAGGCCCGGCGCGTCGCATGGTCGAGGCTGTGACCGAAGAGCAGGCCCTGGCAGCCCTCGATTGGGCTTCCTCCGAAGGCTGGCCTGTCTTTGTCCTTGGAAGTGGAAGCAACGTTCTTTTCGCAGATGCCGGATTCCCCGGCCTGGTGCTGCGGATCGCCAACAAGGGGATCGAGGTCGACGGGTCCACCCTCCTGACGGCCGCCGCGGGAGAAGAGTGGGATACCTTCGTTCGCTTCTCGGTGAAGCACGAGATGGCCGGCATCGAATGCCTGAGCGGAATCCCCGGCACTGTCGGAGCGACGCCGGTGCAGAACGTGGGCGCGTACGGCGAGGAGGTCGGCGAGACCATCCACTCGGTCCGCGTCGTCGATCGAAAGGACCGAACGATACGAGAGCTGAGCAACCCTGATTGCGGCTTCGCATACCGTACGTCTGCTTTCTGCACCGGCCAGCGCGACCGTTTCGTGATACTGTCGGTAACGTTTGAACTCAAACCCGGAGGTCAGCCGTCCGTCACGTACCCGGACGTGGAAAGCTTCTTCGGCGGCAGAGCCGGGGCGGCGTCGCCATGGGAGGTCCGTCAGGCTGTGCTCCTGATCCGCCAGTCCAAAGGCATGCTCCTCGACCCGGCCGATCCGGAGAGCAGAACAGCAGGATCGTTCTTCAAGAATCCGGTGATCGGAGACGAAGACCTCCAGGATGCCGAGGCGGCAGCCCGGCGTCTCGGTCTCCTGACGGAATCGCAAAGACTGCCGCGATTCAGAACCGCTGCGGGATACTGCAAGATTCCGGCAGCCTGGTTGATAGAGCGGACGGGGATCAAGAAGGGCTTCGGCACGGGACACGTTGCCGTCTCGAGCAGGCACGCACTGGCCATAGTCACTCGCCCGGGAGCGACTGCCGCGGAAGTTCTCGCATTCGCGCAGCAGATCCGCGGGCGAGTCCAATCCGTTTTCGGCATTGCGCTGGAACTGGAACCAGTCTGCGTAGGGTTTTGACCCGGGCCCGGACGGGCTCGGGGAGTTGACGGCAAAACCGGTCGCGCAACCAGGATGGGGCGAATAACCGGCAAACACGGATGCTATATTTCGTCGGGCATCTGAACTTGGAGAAAGAGGAGGGGGAAACATGAAGGGATGGCTCTTGGGGTGCCTCGGGGCACTGGTAGTCGTCGGGCTGCTTCTGTTTTTCTGGGTGCAGTCGACCTACAACGGCATCGTCGTATTGGACCAGGATGTAACCGCCAAATGGGCACAGGTTCAAAACGTTTACCAGAGAAGGGCGGACCTTGTGCCGAACCTGGTCGCCACCGTCAAAGGGTATGCGACTCATGAGCGCGAGGTGTTTGAAGCCGTCACAGAGTCGCGATCGAAAGTAGGGTCGATACGCGTGACCCAGGAAATGCTGAACAACCCGGCCGAGATGGCCAAGTTCCAACAGGCACAGGACAGTCTCGGCAGCGCGCTCTCCCGCTTAATGCTTGTCGTCGAGAACTATCCGGAACTCAAGGCGAACCAGAACTTCCTCGAGCTTCAAAGCCAGCTTGAGGGTACGGAAAACCGGATCGCGGTGGAACGCAAGAGATTCAATGAATCCGCACAGGCCTACAACACCCGGATAAAGCAGTTTCCGGTCAACATGCTCGCAGGCTTCTTCAACTTCAAGGAGAAGGCCTACTTTGAGGCCGCGCCCGGAAGCGAAAAGGCCCCGGTCGTGGACTTCACCAAGTAGACGGGTTCAAAGATGGCACACCTGTTTCTCGCCCTTGTCCTGCTCCTCGCATTCCCGCTGCATGCAGCGGGTCTCGAGGTGCCGCACCTGCAGGCGCGGGTTACGGACCTCGCCGGCCTGCTGTCGCCCGAAGAGATCTCGGCCCTGGATTCAAAGCTGCGTGACCTGGAGGCGTCTGATTCCACGCAGGTTGCGGTGCTCGTCATCCCGAGCCTGGAGGGAGAGGTTCTCGAAGACTTCTCGGAACGCGTGGCCACAGCCTGGCGACTCGGGCAGAAAGGGCGTGACAACGGGGCGCTGCTCCTGATTGCGCTCAAGGAGAGGGCGATAAGGATCGAGGTCGGCTACGGGCTCGAGGGGAAGCTGACCGACGCGCGGTCCCGCCAGATAATCCAGAACGAAATCATCCCGTACTTCAGGCAGGGTAACTTCTATGCGGGAATGGATGCCGGCGTTACAGCGATCATCCAGACCGTCCGGGGGGAATACCAGGGCTCGGGCCGGACAGGAACCGGTCAAAAGGGGGCGACGAGACGATTCGACTGGATCATCGCGCTGCTCTTCCCGCTGCTCTGGGTTCTGAGCGCAACGGGCGCGATAGGGGGGCTGCTGATAGGAGGCGGGGCGGGGTTGCTCCTGGCGTACTCACTTGCGGGCGCAGGCCTCCTGCCGATGAGCGTAGGCGGCATATTGGGTGCTGCCGCAGGTGCCGTCGCGGGCTTCCTGGTCCGGGCGGGCTCGCGATCACCCGCAGGCCACAGGTCCCGCGGATCCCGCGGCCCTTTCATCTTCCCCGGAGGCGGCGGGTTCTCGGGAGGAGGCTTTTCGGGCGGAGGAGGATTTGGCGGGTTTTCAGGCGGTGGCGGTGGATTCGGCGGCGGCGGGGCCTCAGGCAGGTGGTAGATTCGCCTTTTACCACGGTTGCTGGAGATTCTCAGAGCTCTCTGATGCTCGGAGGTGCTTCTGCCAGGTTCACCTCGAAGACTCGAAGAGCTCGAAGTACACCTGATTTCGGAACAGGAGAAGCGATTCTTGGGATTCTCAACAGTCAGATTGACTGAGGAAGACAAGAAGGCGATATCCGGGGCGATCGGGAAAGCCGAAGCAGGAACGTCCGGCGAAATCGTCTTCGCCGTCGCCGAGGCGTCGGGACGCTACCGGCATTCTCACCTTCAGCTGGCCCTGACCGGCATGGCCGCGATTACGGCCCTCTACCTCGTCATCCCCGGCCAACACTCTGTCAATGCTGTTCTCTGGACGGAGATTCTTTCGTTTGCCGTCCTCTACGCGCTGGCCGCACGAGTCACATGGCGCAGGTGGTGCATTCCGGAGCGCGAGCTGGAAGCGCGTGTGCGGGATGCAGCGTTTACGGAGTTTTACTCCAGCGGCCTCTACCGAACCCGCGATTCGAACGGCGTCCTCATCTACCTCTCCATCCTGGAGAGGCGTGTCGTGGTCCTGGGAGACAAAGCGATCCACGAAAAGATGGGTGATGAGCACTGGAAGGAGGTTCGCGATCTGATCATCCAGGGGATCAGGCAGGGACAGGCCCGTTCGGGGATCTGCTCCGCCGTCGCGAGATGCGGCGAGGCCCTCGCCTGCCACTTTCCCCGAAAGGCCGACGACACGAACGAACTCTCCGACGAGGTAATCGACAGGACGCGCCCGCAGGATACGCACTGACTAAGGATCGAGGGTCCGGGTGATTTCCCTGCAACTGATCTGCACCGGCGGCAGCAGGCGCAGCGCCATCGCGATTGCCCCATCGTTCATGGCAATAGTCGTCTCCCCGGAAACGGACAGCCGGACAGTCCCCCAGCCTGCCTCGCCCTCTGATCCGACAAGCGCCGACAGGTAGAGGCCGCCCACGACTCCGGGATTCCATGAGTAAGCATTGAGTTCTCCGGCCCCTACCGCCAGGATGAGGCCGCAGAACGCGAAAGCGCCGGTTACCTGCAGCCTTCCCGTGACAACCAGGATTCCGGCGCCTTCGATCGGTCCCTCGATGGCAAGGTCGCCGTCGACAAACGTCACCTTCGGCGTTTGCCCGGGGGCAGACCCTGGCAGATCCAGGTTGTAGTGGCCGAGGTCCGGCGCGGTTGCGCCGCCCCAGTTTTGGCTCCCCAGGAGCACCGTGTCCGCAAACCGGGGTATCTCCTCGCGCACGAGATTCCGCAAGTATGCTGGATCGAGCGCCGGCTTCTTGTCGGCGTCGCCCGCAAACGCCGCGCCCAGGTCTGCGACCGACGGTGACAGCCCAGCACCCCGGATACCGGCGGCCTGGCTCACCATCACCGCAGAGGCGATCTGCTGCGTCGGGGAAATCCCGTCCAGCAGGTCGACGTCGACCGCGCCAATCCCGAAGTGACCTGCCCCTCCCTCGAAAAGGAATACGTTGCCGCTGAAGATCTCGCCCGCGCCGGGCTGAACTTCCCTTGCCTGCACGACCAGCGCCGCATCAAGATCAAAGAGGCGACGCAACCGGAACCGCGACTCAGTCACGGCCACAGAGTTCCACTGCTTGAGCGAACCGAGCTGCTCGTTGATCGTTCTTGCTATACCGAGCGATCGGACGATAACAATGCCGTCACCGTCATGAAACGGATTGTCGACGGCATCGCCGGCCACTTCGGAGGCCTCGCCGTTGTTGTCGGTGATCTTTACGAAATAGCGGGAAGACACGGTCCCGGTCGGGTCACCGGTATGAGCTGTCATCAGAGCCACCCCGGTCATGGGAATGAGTGCGACGCCGGCGGTTCCTCCAAAGAAGCCCGTATTCATAAGTCCGTCGTCGGCAATGCCGCCCAGGTCGCCAACGGGACTTGAGAGGTCGATTGAACGTGCGAGTGTCCAGGGGAGGGGGTTGCGGAAGGCAAACGATCTGGCATAGGTGATGTATGCCGCGCTCGCGTCATGAGCGCCGTCAGGACCTTCGAGAAGGTCATCAAACACAGTGCCGCGCAACAGCTCGCGCGCATGGCTCATCCCTGCCCTGGAGGCGTTTTCCGCCCGGATGTGGCTTTCATGGTTGTCGCTTATGCGCAGTTCGGAGGCTGAATCAAGGGCAGCGAGCAGCCCTATAAGGGAGAACAGTGACAGAGCGATAAGCGTGAGGAGGAGAGCCAGACCGGATTCGGATTCGCGGTCGAACAGTCGCTGCAGCGGCATCGAGATGCCTCTCATGCAACGAATGTTTCGGTCAGGGGCTGGTTATTTCACTCGAAGATGCGGAACTCAGTGCGCCACCGTCCCGCAATCATGCGGCGGTTACCCGAGCCGGAGACTCGGCTGGGCCCGGATCATTCATGAAGCATCCAGGAGAAAGGGATTGGGGACACGGATGAACGCGGTTGAACGCCGATCGAAAATGGTGATTCGATCCGCGTGCGGAGCTATTGCCGCCTTCGGTGCGCAGCGCTGGCACCTTTGGTGCGGCAAAAGCTCCGCCAGTTTCCCCGTGTCCACAAATGCTTCCTTCCCGCCGATTCATCAATGATTCCCGTCAGGGAGTTTCCAGGGAGAATGCGGCGGGTCTTGCGACCCGCCGCCGTCGTGTTGCGGTGATCTCCCGCTAATTGGTTTTGGCTATGGACGCACTTGTCACCGAACTGGTTTGATCATACGTGTAGCCGGCACCCGAAACACCCGTGACAGTGAATGTGAAGGTCCCGCGCTTCTTGGTCGCCTTCGAAGTGAACGTTACCGTGCCATTCGCGCCAGTCGTGGCCGTATAGGTACCGGTTGCGAGTCCCGACCAGCGGCCCGTTATTGAGATCCCCGAGCCGACCGGATTCGATCTGTTCTTTATCGTGACAACCGCGCTCGCTGCGGTGCCGGTCCGAGAGGGTACCAGGGACATGGCGATGCTCGACACCGAGAGTATCCGGTTCGGGTCGGATGTGGTCGTGACCACAACGGACTTGCTGTTGGTGCCACCCCGGTCGTCGGTAACGGTCAGCGTGGCCGTGAAGGCACCCACTGAATTGTACATGTGCCCTGGATTGGGTGAGGTCGATGTGCCGCCGTCACCAAAGCTCCAGGAATAGCCGATGATCTTGCCGTCCGGATCGGAGGAACCGTCACTGGAGAAAGAAACGTCGAGCGGAGCATAACCACTCGCCGGCGACGCTGCGGCGGCAGCGACCGGCGGCTTGTTGGGGGGTGGGGTAACCGTAACGGTAACCGTAGCCGTCGCACTAAGTCCCCCGTTATCCGTTACGATCAGCGTCGCGATGTAGGTTCCCTCGCTTGCGTACGTGTGGGAGGGATTTGCCAGCGTGGATGAACCACCGTCGCTGAACGTCCAGTTGTATGTGGCTATGGTGCCGTCAGGATCCTTCGACCCTGCGCTCGAGAAGTTCACAGCCAACGGGCCTTGCCCGGTCGACGGAGTGGCCGAGGCGTTCGCCGTCGGCGGCTGGTTGGTTCCCGGATCCGGCACTGTCCCGGTGAGTGTGTATTGGCCCAGGCTGGCGTAGTCCGAGTAGCCTGTGGACGGATCGCCCGTGCCCACCCCGTCGACCCTCACATAGTAAGTCCCGGCTGTGACGGCCGTACTGAGACTCGCGGAAAGGCCGGCCGGGTTGCTCACCAGAAGCAGACTGCCGGTACCGTCGAACAATCTCAGCTCGATATCGAGGTTCGGGCTTCTCGGCGCGGGCGTCGCCGTTATGTTGATCGCGCCCGCACCGGTGTTGAACTTGAAGACGTCTGCGTCGAAGCGGTCTTCGATGAGGCCCGATGCACTGATGTTGGTCCCCGTCAGCGTCGTCGCCGAGTCGATGTAGTCGCCGTGATCGTCCACGCGAAGCGGAATTCCATACGTCGGAATGATCGCCAGGTCATCTTCGGTGTTGTTCGCGCTGGCGTACTCGCCCTTACTCCACTGAACGATGTCCTTGTAGTAGCCGACGCCCATGATCGGCGCCCAGCTGCCGTGGCCCGAGTAGTACTCGACGCCCGCCGTCGTTCCGTCATGGTACAGACCGAGCGTGTGCCCGGTCTCATGAGATGCGGCTTCCGCGATGTACTTCTCCCCGTTGGCAAGTTGTGCTGTGAACGCATAGCAGGGCGTGTCCGAACTCCAGTTGAAAGCTCCGATGTAGGCAACCCCGCCCGCGCTGGTCGAATACCAGTTGGTCGGGCTGATCACTACGCGCTGCCCGTAGTACTCGTCGGATGAGCTGGTCTTCCTGAGGCCTTCGATCCCGGGGTCCTGCGTCGTTACGTCAACCTCGAACGGGGCAAAATCCTCTGCGACGCGCTGCCAGATGTACTGGATCACGTCCTGCTCTCCTGTGCTCCAGGAGGATGGATTGCCGTCGAGGTCGAACGGGGCCGAAACGATGTCGCCGCGGCCGCTGTTCCACGGTGTCCCGGTGGTGACATGCCCGTCGAAATCCAGGTAGATCACCCTCTTCACCCCCGGACGGCTGTGGAGCAGGAAGGTCTGGTCATACGGGAGAGGTCCTTCCAGGACTGATCCCTCCGCCGGTACGGTAGGAGCTTCGGGCTGCAGCGGATCGTTTTCGCAGACATATAAGAGCCTGCCGTGAATGTCGGCCCAGATGGTGCGATCCCGGGAGAGGATGCCGCGCAATTCGTTCTCGGACTTGCCGTAGTACTGCGCCACCTCAGGAAAATGGGCAGCGAGGGCGGCAATGGCTCCGGCGCCTCTTACCGGCGCGCTCAGCCGCATGTAAGGATATTCGTGGCCCGCAGGATTGCGATCCTGAGCCTGAAGGCCGGGAACTGCAACGATGCCAAGAAGCGGAAGGATGAGACAGAACGTCCACAACGGATGAGCAAAGACGGAATCGCGCATGACTATCTCCTTGGGAACATGAACGGGGGGAGGTAAAGCACTTCAAGGAGGGGATGCTTAACGCAACAACTCAGTTCGCCCACCATCCCGACCCCCGGGTGGCGGCAAGCTCAGGAGGGCAGATCTTCTGCTGTCCTGGCCTGACTCTCCATCGATGAAATGGAGAATCGGGCTACGGATCCATCATGCTGTTGATCTCGCGGTAGCCCAGTTGGAGCGGAGCGATCTGCCGGACGCCCATATCGATGCCGTTGCTGTCGATGATGATGTCGCTGTTGCCCCCTATGGTGACTTTGGGTACCCCAAAGGTTGCGACCCCGCCCTGGGCCGACACGTTGGCGACAAACAAGCCGCCATGGAGCCCGATGTTCAACCCGCCGAAGTCGACTTCGCCCTTGCCGATCACCAGGACGAGGCCATTAAAGGCAAAGCGACCGTTGCCGCTGAACTTGCCTGTGACAACCAGGAGGCCACCCCCGGATAGATTTCCGCTTACGTCAAGATCGCCGTTCACGTATGTAACCCGGGGATTCTGCGTCGGATCATTGGCAGGCTTTGAATAATCGTAGCTGCCGAGGTTGGGGCCGTTGGTTGCGGACCAATGTTGGTCCCCCTGAAGTACATTGTCTGCGAATGCGGGCACTATGTTATTGACGAAGTTCAACAGGTAAGCAGGATCTTTGAGCTTTTCCTCATCGCTCCCCGGGAGGATCGTGCTGGTGATGTCTATGATCGAGGGATTTGGACCAATGCCTGTGATGTCTTTCTCCTGGTTTTTCTTCAGGTCACCCTTGAGTGTATCAACCGCAGCGGCCGGATCGCCTGGAGTTGTGTCGATGATACCAATTCCGGATTCGTCGCGCCTCCGGTGATCCTGAAGGGTACGCCATTGAAGAGGTTCGGCGCCGACGGCGCTACATCGGGCCCCTCCACAACAAACGGGGCGTCCAGGTCGAATGTGGTAAGCATTTTGAAGCGGGTTTCCACGACTGCAACGGAGTTCCGCCTGACCGTTCCGGCGACGGTCTGACTTAGAGTCTGGGCAACACCCATCGAACGGACGATGATCATGTTGTCCCCGTCGGCAAAGGGATTGTTCGCAGCATCCCCGGCCAGTTCTGTCGCCTCACCGTTGTTGTCGGTGACTTTTACAAAATAGCGCGCCGTGGTAATCGTCCCGGCGCCGTATGGATTCGGCGCAGTCTCGGCGATTCCAACCTGCGGGACCAGGGGCGTGCCGTTCGTGGTGTTGTATTTGCCGGTGTTTACCAGGCCGTCATCCGCGATCCCTGTCAGGGATGACGCCGGGTTGAGGATATTCAGCGACCGCGCTGTCGCCCAGGGTACCGGGTTCCTGAAGGCGAAGGTTCTGGCAGCGTTCAGATATGCCGAGGTATTGGTGTAGGTCCCGTCAGGACCCAGCAGAAGGTCGTTATGCAGCGGCCCCCGGACAAGTTCGCGCGCATGTGTCAGCCCGGCTCGGGCGGCGAACATGGCCTGGACTTCACTCTCATAGTTGTCGCTTATGCGCAGTTCCGTCTTCGCGCCGAACGCCATGTAGAAAGAGAGGAGCGAGAAGATGGCAAGGGCGATCAGCGCAATCAGCGTCGCCAGACCCTCCTCCCGGAAAATGACGGGCCTGGGCCCGGATTGCCCTTCTGACTCGGTGTGTGTTTGCAGACCACTGCTCATAGGCGCCTCTTGAGACTCGATCCCAGGCGCCGGGGTCGCACAGGGAGACGATTCACGGCACAGTTTGCCCTGGATTGGACACTCCCCTTATCGGCGTCGTGGCCGTATACATTAGCCGAGAATCTGGCCTCAGGAAGGTCGTGGCTTCAGGTTGGAGTAATCCTGTCCGGTCGGCGTGTGCCCGCGTTCATCCGCGTCCCAAAGTCCATGCCTCACGTCTTTTCCGGGCCTACGGAACCTGCTTGTCCGAAAAAACGATCACGCCGAACTTGTCCGGAGTGTGGAAGTCGTTTCTGTAGGTCGGAGACCAGGCGAGGGCCGCCTTCTGCGGTTTGCTTTCCACCCGGTAGAGATTGAGCATCCAGCGATCTCCCGGTTTGGGCGGTATGTTCGGTGCCGGGACTGTGTCCTCCATGGGCAGGGCAAGCTCGCATGACCATCCGCGGTCTCCACCCTTGCCGTCGACGGTACCGTCGACATGAACCGCCCAGGCGATCTTCTCGCTGTTCCAGCTCTCATAGTGCAGCGGCTTGCGGACGTCGAGGAGATAAATATCGATCAGCGCGTTCAGCGGATTGACCTCGAGCTCGATATAGCTCTCATACTGGAGATTCGGCCTGAGGAACACTTCGAAGACCTCTTCAGTCCAGAGATGCTCGTCCCGCTTTGTGAGCGTCGCCCAGACATTCTCGTCCTGGCAACGGTAGCCGAAGTAAAGGAAGCGATCGTCGTACAGTATCTTTGCCTCGGTCTCGAGAGGGTTCGGAGAACCGTCCACGTTATTGACGAACTTCCCTATGGCCGGGGCGGACGCCCACACGGGATCGTCGAGCCTGCCGTCAACCTGGATCGGGATGCGCGTTTTCAGAACCGTATAGTTGGGGACGGGCTTTTCCGCAGCGAAAGCCCAAAGCAAAGAAAGGCCGGACAGCACCAGGACAACTGCAGTCAACCTGAGTTTCCTCATAGTCATTACCTCGCTCCTCGCTGAGCATCATCTACGACAGCGATGTGGGTCCGCGCCGCCGGCGCGGACATCTTGCCGTACGGCTTCCGGCAAAGCTTCGCGCCGCGCTTCGGCGCAACGCGGCCGCTCTTTCCCGGCAGGCTCCGACCAATGGCTGAAACCATACCGTTGTCGCCTGAAATCGATTGGTCGCCATCTCTCTTTGTGGTAAAGGATAGGCCGTGGCGTCGACGCGGAGGATGGGGGTTCCATCCGCCCGCATAATCCGAAGCCCGTCTCCGGGGCAGGACCACGTAGACCGGATCACCCGGATACTGTACAGCACCAAGGCAGCTACTATCAAATCGTCAGGATGAGGATTATCATATCGCGTCCAGGCAGGCCCGGCGGAGAAGGCTGCCGGCGACAGCACTCGCAGACAGGTCACAAGGAAGCAATAATGCCCATATACTCTCCAACAGATATCAGACGGAACAGTACCCGACGGGGAAGGACACTCCGCTGGCTGCACGGGTGGATTATTCCGGTGCTGTTTGTGACGCTTGCTGGAGGGGCGCCGTCGTGCCTCTTCAAGAAAAAGAAGGCTGCTGCCCCGGAAGTCGTCCCGCAGGGACCGATTCGAATCGTCTTTCTGCCGGCCAACATCGCCGCAGACAACGCTGAGATGCGCTGGATGTCGCTGGCTGTGCCGGTACTGATGAGCAAGCTGGCGCCCCTTTCGACCGATATCGAGCCCGTGCCGCTATGGCAATCGACGCCGATCGCCGTCGAGAACGCCGGAGCGGCGAGGACGATTAACCCCGAACTGGCAAGCTACGTCGCCAGCCGGATGGGCGCCCGATGGGCCGCCATGGGGGATATTGCCCCGTCAAAGGACGGGATTACGCTCCTGATAGACTTCATCCCGGTCAATACAGCATCTTACGCGTTCAGGTATCAGAAGGCCGTCGCCTTGAGTGCGCTGGAATCCAACGTGTGGCAGGCACTGGACAGGTTCGTCCACTATCGGCTGGCCAACCCGGCGGTCGTCAAGGGATCCAAAGCAGCTATGGATGCCGGCCTGCTGCGGCAGATCGCGGAGACCATGGACAGCGATTACGGCTGGTTCGTGCCCCCGGCGCCGGGCAAAGGCGATGCAATTGCCGCCGCCGTGTCCCGATCGGACAGTAAGTTCGCTCGCCTGATATTCAGTCCGACGCTCTACCCGGTCGTCGGCGCTCCCCCGCCTGCGCCTCAAATCACGAAACCGCCGCCCATGATCCCGCCCCCTCCTCCGGAAGACCAGAGGCCCCCGGATACCAGCCTGGTCGCACCGCAATCGCCGGCGCCGACTGAGCAGCCTGCCGCCTTTCCCGCTCAGGCTTATGCCGCGAGTGCTGAATCCGCGCCGGAGACGGAGGTGGAAGTCCCGCCGCCAAAGACGTTCACCCTCCCGGTTTCCCGGCCGCTTCCAGCCGATTCTGCCACCACAGGACCGGCGCAGAGCACCGGGGACTCTCGGGGATCGCCTGCGGGGGCGCGCGCCGGGCCATCCTCGCTGACGGGTGTCCCTGTGAACGAGACAAAAGCGCGATCGAGTAAGACCCCTCCCAGAAATTCACTCCAACCCTCTGAATCCTCCGGCCCGAAGACTTCGGCACCATCGTCATTCCGCATTCAGGTTTCCTCGGCGCGCAACCGGAAAGGCGCGGAGGATGAAGCGAGGAAATTTGCCGGGACGGACCTCACAACCGATATCGAGGAAGCGGATCTCGGGTCGAAGGGCACCTGGTACAGGCTGTATCTAAACGGCTTCCAGTCACGGGACGAGGCCCTGAAAGTTGCCCGCCGGCTCAAGGCTGAGGGCCTCATCCAGGACTTCCTGCTTGTCCCCTAGCCTTCGACGCTATCCGCCGCCCCCCCCGCGCGAACCATGGCCCGGACTTCCAGTGACAGCTCTCAGCGTTCGACATTCAGCTGCTTTGTGCCCACCGCCGATCGCTTCTTTACCCGGAGACACCCGTCCAATTGACAAGTTGCCTCCGCCTTGCTACATTCCCCCTTCGATTTACGGGCGTCTGCCCCGTAATGCCGACTCACGGTTACTACCCGCTTGCATGGTGCCGGTATCTGACGGGAATCTCGGAAAAGAGCCGCGAGGCAGGTCGGTTGCGAAAGTGGCGGAATTGGCAGACGCGCTGGACTTAGGATCCAGTCCCGCAAGGGGTGGGGGTTCAACTCCCCCCTTTCGCACCAAGCACACCCACCAGGCTCAGTAAATTGTTATTAGCTGCGAAACGAACAGGCCGTTCGGCGGTCTTCGGCAGGACTCGGGGCAGCGGGACACATAGAGAAGACAGGTGGAAGAATTGACACACGAAATCAAGGAAATCAGCAGCTGCAAAAGGAGCCTCATCGTCGAGGTGCCCGCGGAGCAACTCGAAGAGGAAATCGACAGGCAGGCCAAAGAGTATGCCCAGCGCGCCCAGGTGCCCGGCTTCCGTCCCGGAAAGGTGCCGCTGACGGTGATAAGGCAGCGCTATCGCACCGAGCTGCGCAATGATGCGACCCAGGAGATGGTCAGGCGCGCCTGGAAGGAGGCCCTGGAGGAACACCACCTGCATCCCATCAATGAGCCGTCGCTGGAGAGCCTTTCAAATGAACCGGGGGACCCGTTGAAGTTCACGCTGGGATTCGAGATTTTCCCGACGTTTGAAGCAAAGGACTACAAGGGGGTGAGCGCCACCGTCCCCCGCACGGAAGTTACCGAGAAGGACGTCGATGCGGCGCTCGAATCGCTCCGGGAGCGCAATGCACAATATGTTCCGGTGGAGGAAGGGGAGGTCCGTGACGGCCAACTGGTAACGCTCTCCGTCGAGGGTACATTCGAGGAAGGGGGAAAACCCTTGCAGGAGGATAATGTTACCTGTGTAGTCGGGGCCCCGGAGACGAACGAAACCTTCTCGGAAAACCTCAGAGGTGCCCGTCTGGGCGAAACCCGGTCATTTACGGTGGCTTATCCGGCCGATTACCACCGCAAGCGATACGCGGGGAAGAAGGTCGCGTATGCCGCCAATCTCAAGGAAATCAAGGAGAAGCACCTGCCCGAGCTGGAAGACCTGGCCAAAGAGCTCGGCGCTTCGAGCCTCGAGGACCTGCGCTCCCGGATTCGAGATGAACTGGTAACGAAGGCCGCACATGCTGCCGAAAAGAAGGCGAGAGATGCGGTGATGGACGAAGTGCTCCTCCGCAACTCGATCGAGGTGCCCGGCAGCCTGGTTGATGCCGAGTTGGAAGATTACGTCCATAGAATTGCCGGAAACCTCGCGCAACAGGGGATTGATCCAAACAAGACCTCCATCGACTGGCGGAAGCTGTTCGAGGAGGAAAGACCGAACGCAGAGAAGACGGTCCGCCGGACGTTGATTCTGGATGCGATCGCACGCCAGGAGGGTATCGAGGTCACCGAAAAGGACCTCGAAGATGCCTTCGAGAAGCTCGCCGAGGGCACACAGCGTACGGCGGTCGCGATCCGGGCTCAATTCGAGAAGGATGAGAAAATTCAAAGCTTTAGGGACCATCTGCGGCGGAACAAGGCGCTTGATTTCATACGCCTCAATGCTAATATTAGCGAGGGGTAACAAGCCTTGGCATTGATTCCAATGGTGGTCGAGCAGACCAACCGCGGCGAGCGGGCGTACGACATATATTCCCGTCTGCTCAAGGACAACATCATCTTCCTGGGCACGCCGATAGACGACAATGTCGCCAACCTGGTGACAGCGCAAATGTTGTTCCTCGAGGCCGAGAACCCGGAGCGTGACATCTCCCTCTACATAAACTCGCCTGGTGGTTCGATTTCCGCCGGAATGGCCATATACGACACGATTCGGTTTATCCGGCCTGATGTGACGACGATCTGCATCGGACAGGCAGCCAGCATGGGAGCGTTGTTGCTGGCGGCGGGGGCCAGGGGAAAGAGGTTCGCACTGCCCAACTCCAGGATTCTGATTCATCAGCCGTCGATGACCGGGCTGGCCGGACAGGCGACCGACATCGACATCCACGCGCGGGAGATTCTTCGCCTGCGCGGGTGCATGAACAGGATCCTTGCGGAGCACACGGCGCAGCCGATCGAGAGAATTGAGAAAGATGTCGAGCGGGACTATATAATGACGGCGGAACAGGCCCGGGACTACGGCATCGTGGATGCCGTGATCTCAAAGAAGGAATAAGGCCTGAACACCCTTCCTTGGAGGAGTTCCCTTGAGAAGAGACGACGAGCGCGATGACATACTTCGCTGCTCCTTCTGCTCCAAGAGCCAGAACGACGTAAAGAAGCTCATAGCGGGGCCGACCGTCTACATCTGCGACGAGTGCGTTGATGTCTGCAACGAGATCATCGCGGACGATGTGGTTGCCTCCCCGGTCAGTGAGAAACTGCCCAAACCTCAGGAAATCAAGGAGTTTCTGGACCTCTACGTGATCGGGCAGGAACTCACCAAGAAGAAGCTCGCCGTGGCAGTGTACAACCACTACAAACGGCTCGAAATCAGCAAGAAGCGGAGCGACCTGGAACTTCAGAAGAGCAACGTGCTGCTGATCGGCCCCACGGGCACTGGCAAGACGCTGCTCGCTCAGACGCTGGCAAAGATGCTGTCGGTTCCGTTTGCCATCGTGGATGCCACCACACTCACCGAGGCGGGGTACGTAGGCGAGGATGTGGAAAACATTATCCTCAAACTTCTGCAGAATGCCGGCGGCGACAAAGAAAAATGCCAACAGGGGATCGTTTACATCGACGAGATCGATAAGATTGCGCGCAAGGACGAGAACCCGTCCATAACCCGGGACGTTTCGGGCGAGGGAGTGCAACAGGCGCTTCTGAAGATCCTCGAAGGCACCGTGGCCAACGTTCCGCCCCAGGGCGGGCGCAAACATCCGCATCAGGAATTCATTCAAATCGACACGACAAACATCCTCTTTGTTTGCGGCGGCGCTTTTGTCGGGCTCGATAAGGTCATCGAGCGCAGGATCGGCAAGAAGAGCCTGGGATTCCTCTCGGGCGGCGGCAAGATCTCGAAGGGCAAACAGGCCGTGCCGGCAAACATTCTGGAGGCAACAGAACCGAGGGATCTCATAAAGTACGGCCTCATCCCCGAGTTCGTCGGAAGGCTTCCGGTCGTCGGGTCTCTGTCCGAATTGGACCACGCGGCGCTGGTGGACATCCTGACAAAGCCGAAGAACGCGCTGATGCGTCAGTACCAGAAACTCTTCGAGTTTGAGAACGTCAAGCTGAAGTTCACCGACGACGCAGTTTCGGCGGTAGCCGACCTCGCGACGCAGCGCAAGATGGGCGCCCGGGGACTTAAGATCATTCTCGAGGATCTCATGTTGGACGTCATGTACCAACTGCCCTCCCAGAAGAAGGTCAAGGAGTTCATAATCACCCGGGAGATGGTCGAGAACAAGGAGGTCGTGTTCGCACTCCTCGAGAAAGCAGGATGATACGTCAAGAAAGATGAAAGAAGATCTCCCCAAGAAAACTGAACGTCTGCCAATGATCCCCATACGGGACGTCGTGGTGTTTCCCCACATGATGATCCCGTTCGTGATCGGAAGGCCGTCCTCTGTCCGTGCCCTGGAGTTCGCACTGGAAGGCTCAAAGAGGGTCTTCCTGGCTACCCAGATAGACGCATCCCTGGATGAGCCGAAGGCCAAGGACATATTCAACGTCGGCACCATCGGGAACGTCGTTCAGAGCGTCAAGCAATCCGACGGCAACATCAAGGTTCTCGTGGAAGGAATCCAGCGCGCGAAGGCGCTGCGGTACGCGAGCGAACCCGGTTTCTTCGTCGCCGACGTGGAAATCCTCGAAGAGACCTCGGAGAGCAGCGCGCGGACCACCCTTCTGACAAAACGGCTCCAGTCGGTCTTCGAACAGTTCTCCAAGCTCAGCCATCACGTGAACTACGATGCGATCGTGACCGCGATGAAGACGCTGGAACCATCGAAGCTGGCCGACAACATCTGCGCCAACCTGCCCATCAGCATCGAGGAAAAGCAGCAGTTGCTCGAATTCGCGGACCTTGCGGAGCGCATCGAGAGGATCAACGAGATCATCGAGGTAGAGATCGAGAAGGTCAAAGTGGACCGGACTATCCAGGGGCGGGTCAAACGCCAGATGGAAAGGGCCCAGAAGGAGTACTACCTCAACGAAAAGATGAAGGCGATCCAGAAGGAGCTGGGGCGCAAGGACGAGAAGAGCGAACTCGACGAGCTCAAGCGGCAGGTCGACGCGTGCCACATGCCCAAGGACGCCCATGACAAGGCCATGAAGGAGATCCAGCGGCTCGAGATGATGCCGCCGATGTCGGCCGAGTCCACCGTGTCACGCACGTATCTCGACTGGCTCATCGCGATGCCCTGGGACAAGAGATCCAGGGAGATCAGGGACATTCGCTGGTCGGCCAAGGTCCTCGAGGAGGACCATTACGGCCTGGCAAAAATCAAAGACCGAATCCTCGAGTTCCTGGCAGTACGAAGCCTCGTCAAGAAGCCCCAGGGGACCATTCTCTGTTTCGTAGGGCCTCCCGGAGTCGGAAAGACGTCGCTCGGAAAATCGATCGCTCGGGCCACCGGCCGGAAATTCGTGCGCCTCTCTCTCGGCGGAGTGCGTGACGAGGCCGAAATTCGCGGCCACCGGCGTACCTACATAGGTGCACTGCCCGGCCAGATCATTCAGATGATGAAGAAGGCGGGGACACGCAACCCAGTCTTCATGCTCGACGAAGTCGACAAGATGAGCATGGATTTCCGCGGAGATCCGTCGGCGGCGCTGCTCGAAGTGCTGGACCCCGAGCAGAATCACATGTTCGTGGATCACTACCTCGACACCGAGTTCGACCTCTCGACTGTGATGTTCATCGCCACCGCGAATGTGCTGCACACGATCCCGCGGGCCCTTCAGGACCGGATGGAAGTGCTTCAGCTCTCCGGCTACACCGAAATGGAGAAGCTCGAGATCGCAAAACGATTCCTCGTCAAGAAGCAGATGAAAGCCACCGGGTTGCGCAAGGACCAGATCAGATTCACGGACGAAGCACTCCTGGAGATTATCCGCAAGTTCACGCGCGAGTCGGGCGTACGCAACCTGGAGCGCGAGATTGCAAACGTCTGCCGGAAGACCGCCAAGAGAATCGTAGCCAGGGAGGCACCTTCAAGCGAGATCAATCCCGAGGAAGTCGAGAAGCTCCTTGGCAGGCCTAAGTTCCGCCAGCAGGGGATCAGCGAGGCCAATCAGGTCGGCCTTGCCACAGGGCTGGCATGGACCGAAGTCGGCGGCGAGGTCCTGCTCACGGAAGCTACCCTGATGGAAGGGCGTGGCCAGCTGACAATGACCGGCAAACTCGGCGAGGTCATGCAGGAATCGGCACGCGCCGCCATGTCTTATGTGAGGAGCCGCGCGACCGCATATGGTATTGGCCGCGACTTCTACCGTAAGATGGATTTGCACATACACATCCCCGAAGGCGCCATCCCGAAGGACGGCCCTTCCGCGGGAATTACGATGGCGGCGACGATCGTGTCGGCGCTGACCAAGATTCCCGTGCGCCGGGATGTCGCGATGACCGGTGAAATCACGCTGCGGGGCAAGGTGCTGCCCATCGGGGGCGTCAAGGAGAAGCTCCTGGCCGCCCACCGGGCAGGGATCAAGAACATAATCCTACCGAAGGACAATGAAAAGGACCTCCAGGACATTCCGCCGGATATCCTCGAAGCGATGAGCGTCAGCCTCGTGGATACCATGGATGAAGTCCTGCAGGTCGCCCTCGAAAGACTTCCGATGCCGCAAGGGGAAGTAGCCGAAATCTCCGACCTCAAGAGTAACCGGCCGGGCGAGAACATAGCTCACTGATAGTGGAACATCAGGTTGTGAGGTTCCCTTAGCTGCGCGAGCCGGCTTGTATCAGCTTCGCGAGTCGGTTGGGTCGGGATATGGCTCTATTGCATGCACGCTGAATTCTTGGTGAGCGCTTTTTCGGATAGCAATTTCCCGCCTCAAGGCGTACCCGAAGTCGTGCTCGCGGGACGATCGAACGTTGGAAAATCCAGCCTGATAAACAGGCTGGCGGGGCAGAAGAACCTCGCCCGGACAAGTGCCACGCCGGGCAAGACACAAAGCATAAACTTTTACCGGCTCGATCGGTCTTTCTGCCTGGTCGATCTCCCGGGATACGGCTACTCGAAGGCCGGAAAAACCGCGAGCCGCCAGTGGAAGCACCTGGTTGACAAGTACTTCAGGAGCCGAGAACGCGTGTCGCTGGTCATTCAGCTCGTCGATTCCCGCATCCCGCCCACGCCACTCGATTTCCAGCTGGCAGCCTGGATTGATGGCCTGGGAGTACGGCGTCTGCTGGTCGCCACCAAAGCTGACAAGCTTTCGGGGAATCAGCAGGCTGTTCAGCGGCGGCGAATCTCCGAAGCATTCGGGGATATGCCGCTGACGCTGGCTTCGGCGATGACCGGCGAAGGATGCCGGGAGATCTGGCAACGAATCCTCGAGGCACTGCCCGGCGAAAGACATAAGGGAACTTCCCGACAAACCTAAGAGACAGAGACTGGACTCAATCCTCTCCCCTCAGGAGCAACTATGGCTGAAACAACCCAACCGCGGAACAACGGGGGCCGTGAAAACGGTCACCTGAGCATTCACGATCTGAAAGAAATGAACATCGCCTCCCTCGCGGAGGTGGCCAAGAACCTGAGCGTCCCGGGTTACGCCGGGATGCGCAAACAGGAACTGATATTCCAGATCCTGAAGGCTCAAACAGAGGCGAACGGGCTCATCTTCTCCGAAGGCGTGCTCGAGTGCCTGCCCGAAGGGTTCGGGTTCCTGCGGGCCCCCGATTACAACTACCTGCCGGGACCGGACGATATCTATGTTTCTCCTTCGCAGATCAGGAAGTTCGATCTGCGGACCGGGGACACAATTTCGGGCCAGATCCGGCCGCCCAAAGATGGCGAACGTTACTTCGCGCTGATCAAGGTCGAGGCCGTCAACTTCGAGCATCCCGACGTCGCCAAGGACAAGATACTCTTCGACAACCTGACGCCGTTGTACCCGAACCAGGCTTTCAGGCTCGAGACGATATCGGAGAACCTGTCAGGGCGGGTCATGGACATGCTGACCCCGATCGGCAAAGGCCAGCGGGGCCTGATCGTTTCACCCCCCCGCGCAGGCAAGACCATGCTCCTGCAGTCGATCGCCAATTCGATCGCCAAGAATCACCCGGATGTCTACCTGATGGTCCTGCTGATCGACGAGCGGCCGGAAGAAGTCACCGACATGCAGCGTTCGGTCCGGGGCGAGGTGATCAGCTCAACGTTCGATGAGCCGGCGGCGCGCCACGTCCAGGTTGCCGAGATGGTCCTCGAAAAGGCCAAGCGATTCGTGGAACACAAGCGCGATGTCGTTGTCCTCCTGGACAGCATCACCCGCCTCGCGCGTGCCTACAACACGATCGTGCCACCAAGCGGAAAAGTGCTGTCGGGCGGCGTGGACAGCAATGCCCTCCAGCGGCCCAAGAGGTTCTTCGGCGCCGCGCGCAACATTGAGGAAGGAGGCAGTCTGACGATCATCGCCACTGCCCTTGTCGATACCGGCAGCCGCATGGACGACGTGATCTTCGAGGAATTCAAGGGCACGGGCAACATGGAGCTTCACCTCGATCGCAAGCTCGTGGACCGCCGGGTTTTCCCCTCGATCGATATAAACAAGTCGGGGACCAGGAAGGAAGAATTACTGCTCCCGAGTGCCGATTTGAACCGGATCTGGATCCTCCGCAAGGTCCTCAACCCGCTGTCGGTGACGGAAAGCATGGAGCTGCTGCTCGAGAAGCTGTCGAAGTCCAAGAGCAACGCCGACTTCCTCGGCTCGCTGTCCGGGGGCTAATCTGCCCGTTCCTGCCTTGGCGTAGACCTGGACTCCGGCCTGGTCCGGAATTCGGACCATCTCCGTCGAGCCGAAGCCGCTTCGCCTCCATCAGCTAGCGATCGATCCGGCGACCGACCGCGGCAGCGATCAGTTCAAGTTCCTTCATGAGCTGTTCGAACTGCTCGAGCCGGAGCGACTGCGCTCCATCCGAGAGAGCATGGTCGGGGTCCGGGTGGACTTCGATGATCAGCCCATCCGCGCCTGCGGCCACTGCGGCTCGCGCCATGGGAGCAACCTTGTCACGGCGGCCGGTGGCGTGGCTGGGGTCGACGATAATCGGCAGGTGGCTCAGCTTCTTCACCACGGGGATCGCGGACAGGTCGAGCGTGTTGCGGGTGTAAGTCTCGAAAGTCCGGATGCCCCTCTCGCACAGGATGACCTGGTGATTCCCGCCGGTCATGATGTAGTCGGCGGCCAGCAGAAGCTCCTCGATCGTAGCCGACATGCCGCGCTTCAGCAGCACGGGCTTTCGGGTCCTGCCAAGTTCCCTCAGCAGGTTGAAGTTCTGCATGTTGCGCGCCCCGACCTGCAGGATATCGGAGTACTCCAGGAAAAGCGGGATCAGGGTGTGGTCCGTTATCTCCGAAACCACATACATCCCACGGCGTCGCGCGGACTCGTGGAGCATGCGGAGTCCCTCCTCGCCCAGGCCCTGGAAGCTGTGAGGGGAGGTGCGCGGTTTGAATGCACCGCCGCGCAGAACCCTGGTTCCGATCCTGTGCAATCCCTCAGCGGCGGCATTGATCTGGTCCTCGCTCTCGACCGAGCACGGACCCGCAATCACCACGACGGCGTTCGATCCGATCTCGACTGCGCCTACGCGCACCTGCGTACCTTCGGGCTTGAAGGCACGGGCTGACAGCTTGTACGGATGAGTGATCCGGAGAACTTCTTTGACCCCGTCAAGGAGTTCATAGTCTCTCTCATCGACTAATCTCTCCCCCACAACACCCAGCACGGTTCTCTCCACACCCGTGGAACGGTGAACGGCAAAGCCGTCGGCGACAAGCCGTTCGGTAACGCGTTCGATCTGCTCTTCGGTGGCTTTACGCTCCATCACGATTACCATCTCGTCATTCCTTTCTGAACCAGGCACGGCCTGCTCGTCGACTCGATCGGCCCAGGGGCAAAGCAATCCAGGGGGAGAGGGGCAAAACCCACACTCTTATCCACCCGTATCCGTCGTCAGCCACCGGCAGAGATCGCCGACCCGTGAGACGAGCCCGGGAGAGTTCGCATGCTTCTCGATCTCGGCCACGATCGCGCTGCCGACCACCGCACCGTCCGCGATTTCCCAGACCGAACGCACATGCTCGGGCTGCGAGATCCCGAACCCCACGGCAACCGGCAGATCGCTCTGCGCCCGTACTCGTGATACGGTCGGCAGGACGAAATCAGACAGCCGCACGCGGGCACCGGTCACGCCCGTGCGGGAGACAACGTACACAAAGCCGCGGCAGCAGGACAGGATGCGGGTGACCCGCTCCGGACCGCTCGTCGGCGCCACCAGAAATATCGGATCGAGGCCATGGCGGCCCATGCAGTCGCAGTATTCGTCCGCTTCTTCCGGGGTTAAGTCGGTCACCAGAACCCCGTCCACTCCGGCAGCCGCAGCATCGCCGGCGAGGCGCTCCAGCCCGTATTGCAGGATGGGGTTGAAATAGCTGAACAGGACGATGGGGACAGCGGACCGGGCTCGGATCTCCCGTACCGCAGCCAGGTGGTCAGCCATTCGGTACCCGTGCCGGAGAGCTCGCTCCGAAGCGCGCTGAATGACCGGCCCGTCAGCCAGCGGGTCGGAAAACGGGATCCCCAGCTCCACGACGTGGCTGCCCGAGCGTTCCATCTCCACGACAAGGGCAACGGTCGCCTCGAGGTCGGGGTCTCCAGCTGTGAGGAACGGGATAAATGCCTTCCTGCCGTTGATTCTCAGCCTTTGAAAAGTCTCCGAAATTCTGCTCGTCATCTGCTTCACCGTCAGCTCAAGGAGGGGAATATAGAATTTAGAATGGAGGGCCGAGCCGGGGGCAATGCATTCCATATTCCAGATTCCATATTCTAGATTCCTTTTCCCCGGTCCTTCACAGCCCCCGCTGCCCCGGGGAACTGCCCGTCCGGGGCTTCCCCGATCAGCCGGGAGACTTGCTCCACGTCCTTGTCACCCCGCCCGGAGAGGTTGATCACGACCACGCTGTCGTCTTCGAGCCCGGGCGCAAGGCGGATCAATTCCGCGACCGCATGCGCGCTTTCGAGCGCAGGGATTATGCCCTCCAGGCAACTGAGCAGCTGGAAGGCCTCCAGTGCCTGGCTGTCCGAAACCGCCGTATATTGGACGCGGCCCGTGTCATGCAGGAGAGCGTGCTCGGGGCCGACGCCCGGATAGTCCAATCCCGCCGAAACCGAGTGCGTCGAAGCAATCTGGCCGTTCTCATCCTGCAGGACATAACTCAGCGTGCCCTGCAGCACGCCCTTGCGACCGCCGGCGAAACGAGCCGCGTGCTCTCCGAGCGCAAGGGCGCGTCCCCCTGCCTCGACACCAACCATTCGGACTCCGGGATCATCGAGGAAATCGAAAAACAGCCCGATCGAATTGCTCCCTCCACCCACACAGGCAAGGAGAAGGTCCGGCAGCCTCCCCTCGGACACGAGCACCTGTTCGCGTGCCTCCCGCCCGATCACCGACTGGAAATCGCGGACCATCATCGGGTAAGGATGTGCGCCGAGAACCGAACCCAGGAGGTAGTGAGTGCTGCTCACGTTCGTTACCCAGTCGCGCATCGCCTCGTTGATCGCATCCTTCAGCGTCCGACTCCCGGAATCGACGGGCGTGACTCTCGCTCCCAGCAGCCTCATTCGAAACACATTCAGGGCCTGCCGCCGCATGTCTTCCGTGCCCATGTAGATCTCGCACTCCATCCCGAACAGGGCTGCCACCGTTGCGGTTGCGACCCCGTGCTGACCGGCACCGGTTTCGGCGATCACGCGCGACTTCCCCATGCGGCGGGCGAGGAGGATCTGGCCAATAGCGTTGTTGATCTTGTGCGCCCCCGTATGGTTGAGGTCCTCGCGTTTCAGGTAGATCCTTCCCTTCCCGAGGTGCGCAGAAAGCCGCCTTGCCGGCGTGAGGGGAGTCGGCCGGCCCGAGTAGGTCCGGAAGAGCCGGTCCAACTCTGTAATGAACGAAGAATCGCGGCGCGCCTGGTCGTAGGCCTCCTCGAGTTCCTGGAGCGGTCCCATCAGGGTCTCGGGGACAAACCGCCCGCCGTAATCCCCATAGTGTCCTTGCCCGTCAGGCTGGTGCTCTTTCTTAATCATTGATATCCCTGGCTGCACGATGTACCTCGCTCATGAACGCGACCAGCTTGCTGCGATCCTTCTTACCCGGAGCACTCTCGACGCCGCTGCAAACGTCCACGGCATACGGCCGAACGGCGCGTATCGCGTCGGCCACGTTCTCCGCACGCAGGCCGCCGGCGAGAATCAGCGGGCGCCTGGTTCGAATCGCCGCGGCGAGCCTCCAGTCGAACGCCTTCCCGGTCCCGCCGTATTGCCCGGGATGCCGTGTATCGAGCAGAAATGCCGAGACCGGGTACGTTTCCAGTCCCACAGGCTGGAAGTCTTCCCCTATCCGAAGCGTCTTGATGAGCTTCAGGCCGGCCATTGAGCGGCAGTATTCCGGCGTTTCGTCGCCGTGCAGCTGCACGACACCCACCCCCGCACGACGGGCCCATTCCGCCACCTCGCAGACGTCCGCGTTGACACAGACTGCCACCTTCGTGACAAACGGGGGAAGGCGTTCCACTATTCGTCTTGCAGCCACGGGAGTGATATAGCGGGAACTGCGGGCGTAGAAATTGAATCCGAGCGCGTCAGCTCCCAGGCTGAGTGCCATCGACGCGTCCCTGTAGCTCGTAATCCCGCAGACTTTGACCTTCATGATGCCGCCCTCTGCCGGCCGGGAGTCTTCCCTTTCAGTTCTAACATTGCCGCAGCGGGCGAGGCAGAGCGCATCAGCCGTTCTCCAACCAGAAAGCCGCGATATCCGGCGTCCGACAAACGGCGGATGTCGTCGGCGGTCCGGATGCCGCTTTCGGAAACCGCCAGGATCTCCCGCGTGAAATGCCTGGCTAACCCAAGCGACACGTCCAGGGAGACTTGCAGCGTGCGCAGATCCCGGTTGTTGACGCCGATGATCGTGGCACCTGAGTCGAGGGCGAGACTCAATTCGTCAGCGCCGTGAACCTCGACGAGAGCCTCCATCCCCAGTGCTTCCGTCTCTTTGAGGAGGCGGCGCAGCAGTACTTCAGGGAGCAGGGCGACGATCAGTAGCACGCAATCGGCTCCGGCGTGGCGGGCTTCCAGGAGTTGATAGCTGTCTACGATGAAGTCCTTGCGGAGGATCGGCACTCCTGCCGGCCACCGGAGCAGGGCGACATACTCCAGCGTACCCTGGAAGTACCTCGGTTCAGTCACGACGGACAGGGCCGCCGCGCCTGCACTTTCGAGTTCCATGCCCAGCTTCACGGGATCGAAATCCGCACGCAGAGTTCCCGCTGAAGGAGAAGCTTTCTTCAATTCCGCGATGATTCCGGGGAACGCTCCTGTCAACGAGCGCCTGAGGGAACGCGGCACAGGCGCCCGATCAAGAACAGGCCGGATCGCTTCTGCCGGCCACTTCCGGCACGATCCCACAATCTCGGGGATGCGCGCCCTCATGATTTCCTCGAGGAACGTGCCGCGTAGCGGTTCGGGGAGCCTGTAATCAACAATGTGTCCCGGCATGCTCCGATCTCCTATTCGCCGCAGGTGTCCTGACGCTGGCCGACGAAGTTGGTCAGCAGAGCCCTGCCTGCCCCGGTAAGTATGGACTCAGGGTGGAACTGTACTCCCTCGACGCAGCAGCTCCGGTGCCGCAGTCCCATGATCACGCCATCGCGGGTCCGGGCCGAGACCTCCAGACACCCGGGAAGCCCTTCAGGCGACACCACGAGGGAGTGATACCGTGTCGCCTCAAACGGATTCTGCAGACCGTGGAAAATCGTCCGGCCGTCGTGGTGGATCGCACTGGTTTTGCCGTGCATGATCGACGGCGCCAGAACGACGTCCCCGCCGAAAGCGAGGCCGATTGCCTGATGTCCCAGGCAAACCCCGAGGATCGGAATCCTCCCCGCGAACCGGCGTATCGTCTCGACGATGATGCCGGCGTTTTCCGGCCTGCCCGGACCCGGGGAGATCACGATCTTTGCAGGTGTCATCATCTCGATATCCTCGACCGTGATGGCATCGTTGCGGATCACGTTGGGTTCGGCACCCAGTTCGCCGAGATATTGGACAAGGTTGAAGGTGAACGAGTCGTAGTTGTCGATCACCAGGATCATGCCCGGCCGATGGGGATGCTCGGGTCCTTTTGCTGCGCCGTTGTTGCACGTCATCGCAGCCCCTCATGAGCCAGAGTCACAGCCCGGATCAGCGCTCTGGCTTTGTTGCATGACTCCTCCCTCTCGCGTTCCGGGGAGGAGTCAGCAACTATCCCGCCCCCGGCCTGGATGTAGGCGGTGCCGTCCCGGATGACCAGAGTGCGCAACGCGATGCAGGTGTCAAGGTTCCCGCAGAAATCGATATACCCGACGGCGCCGCCATATAATCCCCTGCGGTTGGGTTCCAGCTCTTCGATGATCTCCATCGCCCGCACCTTCGGTGCGCCCGAGAGAGTGCCCGCCGGCAGGCAGGCCTCGAGTGCGTGCAGGCAATCCAGGCCTGCGCGCAGTTTCCCCTCGATGCTGCTCACGATGTGCATCACGTGGCTGTATTTCTCGATCCGCATCAGGTCCGTGACACGGACCGTGCCGTACTCGCAGACACGGCCGAGATCATTGCGGCCAAGATCCACAAGCATGATGTGCTCGGCCCGCTCCTTCTCGTCGTGAATCAGCTCTTCTGAAAGGCGTTTGTCCTCTTCCAGCGTCCTGCCGCGCGGCCTGGTGCCGGCTATGGGGCCGTACTCGACGCGCCCGTCGCGGACCTTCACCATCATCTCAGGCGAGGCTCCCACGAGGTGAAGGTCATCCATGCGGATGAAGAACATGTAAGGCGAGGGATTCACAAAACGCAGCGCACGGTAGATATCGAACGGGTCGCAGCTGACCGGCATCCGGAATCGTTGGGAAAGAACGACCTGAAATATGTCGCCGGCCCGGATGTATTCTTTCGCTTTCCTGACTATGGAATGATACTCGTCTTCGCCCAGGTTGGATTGAACCTCCGGGACGCTTTGCACCGGAGGTGATACGGGCAGGGACATCGGCGCAGTGAGGCGAGCCTCGATCTGCTCGATCCGCAGTACCGCATCCTGATATTTCGACTCCAGGCTTTGCGAGCCCCGGTCGGCCAGAATGTTGGCAACGATATGGATGCGATGAAGCAGGTGGTCGAACACCAGGATGTCCGAGAAGTACATGAGGTGCAGATCTTCCATTCCGAGGTCGTCGGCCGCTATTGCCGGCAGTTTTTCGAATTGACGCACGAAGTCGTAGGCAAAATAGCCGACGGCCCCTCCGAGGAATGGCGGCGCCTCCGGCGGGGAGACCGGCCGGTACTTGAGCGCCAGCTGCCTCAGCCTGTCGAACGGGCGGACGTTCTCCTGCAAGGTCTCACCCGATTCCTCGATGACGAGCGAGTCTCCCCGGCCACGGACTACCAGAAACGGGTCCCAACCCAGGAACGAGTAGCGGGCGATACGCTCGCCCCCTTCGACGCTCTCCAGGAGATAGGCACGTCGACGCCCGTGGGCGACACGCAGGAAGGCGGCCGCAGGCGTGAGCAGGTCTGCCAGGATATCCTTCCGGATCGGGATGACGTTCCCTTTCCCGGAAAGCGCCTCGACTTCCTGCAAAAGTGGACTGACTCTTGATTTCATGGCTCAATAACAAAAAAGCCGTGAACGCCTCGAGTCGTTCACGGCTCTCCTGAATCCCCTCTCACTCAAGTTTCAGGGGACGGGCAGTGAACGGACTCGGACGAACCCGAGCACGCCCCGCCAGTACCAGTAATTCCCCCGAAACCCGCCAATCATGTCCTGCGCCTCGCTTCTTTATTTAGCACATCGCTGAGATACACACAATCGGAAACAGCCGGTGATCCGCTGCCGGAAGCTTACAGCTCCGCCATCCATCAGCCCTCAGCTTTCAGCTCTCCTGGCTGAAAGGCGGGAGCTGTCGGCTGTGTCAATCGAGCCACAGTTAGCTAGTGAAGGCACGTGCCGGCGTGAGTAGAATGCACGTAAGCCCATAGTATTTATATTGATAGGGCCTTCACGCCTGTCGAATGACGAATGGATCAGATATTGCTTAAATGTCCTGTTTCGCCATTTTGGGAGAGGGTAGTGTCTCACAAGGACACAGTGCCCGATTTTGGGCAAAGGGTGAATATGCTGCCGTTCCAGAGGACGCTCAGAGGCGAGATCAGGTTGGAAGGAACCGGGCTGCATACCGGCTACCCCGTGCATCTGCGGCTGACGCCAGCCCCGACAGGGACAGGAATCGTCTTCCGCCGGACAGACCTGAGGGATTTCCGGATTGAAGCCACGCGAGCTCATGTAGCCAGGGTCAGCTACGCCACGACGCTGATGAAGAAAGGGGTCATGATCTCGACGGTCGAGCATCTGCTCTCCGCCCTCTACGGGCTTGGTATTGACAACCTGTACATCGACCTCGATTCCATGGAAGTGCCGATCATGGACGGGAGCGGCAAGCGGTTTATCGAGGAGATCGACAGGATCGGCATCCAGGAGCAGGAAGCGTTGCGCCAGTACATGGTAATCGAGGAACCGATCGAGGTGCGCCACGGCGACAAGTTTGCAGGTGTCTATCCCAGCCCTGGAATGCGGGCCACTTACATCATCGACTTCGAGCATCCCGCGATCGGGTACCAGGAAATCCAGATGGCTCTCTCCCCGGAGAGCTACCGTCGGGAGATAGGTTTTGCCCGGACCTTCGGTTTCATGTCGGACGTGGAGTATTTGAAACGGAACGGTTTGATACGCGGCGGTTCCCTCGAAAACGCGGTGGTGCTGGATGATTCAGGCCTTGTGAACAATCACCTGCGCTTCCCGGACGAGTTCGTGCGGCACAAACTGCTCGACCTTCTGGGGGACATTTCGCTCGTGGGACGACCGATCATTGGCCATTTGTATGCCAGGAAGGCCGGACACGCAATCCACACGGCCCTTGCCGACCAGATAGCGCGACTGACGCACCGCTACCGGCTGACGACCCTCCCGGAACTCCGCCCCACGGAGACGCTTGATACTCCGACCCGTCAGGCAGTCTCGGAAGCAGTGGCAAGCAGTCACTAGAAATCAAGCACTCTCCGCGATCTCGCACAGCACTCCCCGCCCGCCGGTTTTACTTCCTGAGAATAGCCCGGACGGGCGAGCCATCCAGCCCCGCCAGTTTGAGCGGCAGGCAGATCAACTCGTAGTCGCCGGGGGGCACCGGGTCGAGCCGGGCACCTTCCAGAATGGCAACCAGATGGCGACTGAGAATCCTGTGGCTCGGGAGCGTCTTGCTGTCGAACGCGTCAACGGAGGGAGCATCTGTTCCAACCAGCAGCAATCCAAGTCCGCCCAGATAGGCGGCCGCGTCCTCGGCGAGATAAACGAACCCCGGACCGGACTCGCCGTTCTCCCGCCAACCGCTGCGAGTCTTCAACAGCAGGCGTTCTGAGCCTTGAATCGGCAGGCGCCGCAGGTCGGCGGCGGTTATGCTCTGCTCCGCCAGTATCTCCACCACGCGCACGGGCCCGATGAAACGGTCCGGAGGAATGGCCGCGATATCAACCCCCGACTCGTCGAAGTGCAACGGCGCGTCGATGTGCGTCCCGGTGTGGCTGCCCATCGCTATGGCGGAAACGTTGCAGGATGCGCCGTCGCGCATCCGCATGGTCCATTCCGATCGATAAGGCCGATCCCCCGGCCAGACGGCAATCCCTTCACGAAGTGTCTGTGAAATGTCGTAGATCTCCACGTCGTCCCCTGTTCAGGTCACAAGCGGGTGCAAGCAGGTTACCCGCAGATACCGGCACGTCCCACCAGGAATCGCCCCGGGCCCGCACGCCACGGCTCGCCCGCGCGTCTGCATAATCCTCGAGTGCGAGGTAAACACCCCGCGACAGGCTCCCGGGGATTTGCTGATGAGATAGACGGTCTTCTCGAGAACCGGAAACTCGGCTCGCCGCCGGAGCAGATCGCATCAGGTCCCGAAGGCGGATCGAGCGGCGGACCTCCTGCTTCAGCGTCCGGAGGATTCATGTTCCCCTGCCCCTTCATCGACGGCTCCGACGACTACTTGGGCGGAACCGGTTTCGAGAAGACATCGTCGCCCAGGTTGTTGTTGTAGGTGATCCTCACGATGAACTGCTGGGAAGACCTGCGGCCGTTGACGTTCGTGTCGATCCGCAATGGCGTATTGACGCCCTGAATCACATGCCACTGGCTGTATTCGACTACGCTGCGCAACTGAACACCGCGTTTGTCCATGGAGCGGTACTCCAGCTTGGCGGGAAGCTGGGAGAGGCGGTCGAAATAGATGGTAACTTCATCGTTCTCGGGGTCGAGCAGCTTGACGATCTCGAAGGTCACATCGGCGCCTTCTCCGGGCCCGAAATAGAAGAGCTTGTTCTCCGGATCTTTGTAGCGGTACCTGAAGATCGTGTCCGGACTGTGCTTGACGGCATTCTTGAAATCCTTCATCTCGTCGGGGGTCGCTTCCCGTGTTTCCTTCTGGCCCTCCAGAATCCAGCCTTCTCCTTTTTCAAGATTGAAGACCTGGATATCTTTGGATTTCTTACTGTTGCCCAACTCGAACCGGCTCTTGTCCGGGAGCTTGGTGTTATCGATGAACTTGATCAACCCGGAGGAATTCCCGTCCCGGTCGAAGTAGAAGTAGTTACCGTCTGAAACCATATCCTTGACGTCGAGGTACGCTTGCCCTCCCATCTTTTCGATGGCCCCCTGGAAGAGCTTCTGGATCTTCTCCTCATCCTGTCCCCGAGCCAGAACGGTCACACCCAATACCAGCATCAGACCCCAGCTTGCACGTAATCGTCTCATATCACCTGCCCATCCGACTGTCCGCCGGCACGAAGGCACTGCATCGCGGCTGACCACGCCCGAACGCCCGTCCCGCGCATCTGTTTCCGGAACCCGTCGCTCAGTCGCCGACGAACTTTGAGTATACCCGCCGTGCCTCCCCGATGTCCTGTGTTCCCTTTACTATGGCTCGCCCGTCCCTGAACAGGGCGAGTTCAAACTCGCCGATCTGCGCCTTGAGAAGAAACTCGTTTCGCGTCACGGAGCCCAGTTCAGACAACCTTCTTGCGATTGGCTCCAGATCCACGGGTCTCGGGACCAGGCGGGAGATCTGGACCGCGTTGCGGCCGCACAGCATATCCGCGTGACCCTCATGGAGCCCATCCAGAAACTCCAGTTGCCCCCGTCCACAAGCAGGGCAATCGCAATCGGGCTTCTGCGCAGACAGATCCATGGTCGCCACTCGGTTCGCCCAAAGATCCATCGTGATCAGCTTCCGGTTGAGCAGATCCATCTGTCCGGTAAGAAGTTTCAGCGCTTCAGTGGATTCGAGTGCGCCGACGACGTGGACTATCGGCCCGATCACTCCCATTGTATCGCAGGTGGGTGAACTGCCCGGCGGCGGCAGCAACTGAAGAATACAGCGCAGGCAGGGTGTGACGTGCGGGACAAACGCCACTGACATCCCGTACGCCTCGACGCAGGCGCCGTAAACCCAGGGGATATTCCACCGCAAGCTGGCATCGTTCAGGAGGTACCGGGTTTCGAAGTTATCCGTTCCATCCAGGACGACATCCTGCCCCAGAACCAGTTCCTCGATATTGGAGGATCGGACGTCAAGGACTTGGGGGCGAACCTCAACGGAACTGTTGATCGCACGCAGGTGTCCGGCCGCCGCGATCGCCTTGGGCAACCCCCGGCGACAGTCCTCTTCGGTATAGAGCGATTGGCGCTGCAGGTTGCTTTCCTCGACGTAATCGCGATCGGCTATCGTGATGCTGCCGACCCCCGCCCGCACCAGTATTTCCGCGATTACGGACCCAAGTGCTCCGCAGCCGACCAGGAGTATCCTGCCGCGGCGGATCTTCGCCTGGCCTGCGGCTCCAATGCCGCTGAACAGGACCTGTCGTGAATACCTGTCAGTCAAAGTTTCCACTCGAGGCTCTGTCGAACCTGGATTACCACCGCTCGCCTTTACCATATCCTGCCGCACACCTCCAGTTACCTGCCAGGCACTCTAAATCCTAGCATATGCTTTTCACCCGCCGCTGCCTTTCAGGTATCATTGACGCGCTATGGTGGAGCGTAAGCCGCGTGCCCGAAAGAAGAGCCCGGCAAAGAGGAAATCCCGCCGTCTGCAGTTACTCAAGATACTGGCAGTGATCGTGTCGCTGGCCGTGGTCGTCGCGGGCATCTTTCTGATCCGCTACTACTACGTTTTCGATAGCCTGATCCGTGCCAAGCTGGGCAAGCCCGAGGGCATGATCGAAACGGAGATCTATGCAAGCCCTGTCTATCTTACTTCCGGCACACGCATCGAGCCTCAGGACCTGGTGACGAGACTCCGGCGGCTCGGATACGCTGAACTGAAACCGGGCGACCATGCAGCGGCGGCAACCTATCAGCTCCTCAAGCCAAACCGGCTTCTGCTGACCAACGACGCCGCTGCGCCTTACGACGCCAATCGTTCAGCGCTGGTTACGTGGTCGGGCAAGAAGATAGCCTCGGTGGTCGACGGCGAGAAGCACCAAGGGCTCGACAGGTTTGCACTCAGGCCGGAATTGTTGAGTAACGCGATCGATGCGAGCAGAGAGAAACGCCGCTACGTCCGATACCAGGACCTTCCCAAGGTGGTGATAAACGCGATCCTCGCTTCAGAAGACCGCCGGTTCTTCAGTCATCGGGGCGTCGATCCGTTTCGGATCATCAGCGCGCTGCTGGTCGATGTGCGTGCCGGGGACAAGGTACAGGGTGCCAGCACTCTGACTCAGCAGTTTGTGAAGAACTATTTCCTCACCCCGGAGCGAACCTGGCGACGCAAGATAGCCGACGCCTACATGTCGATACTCCTGGAGCAGAGGCTCTCGAAGGAGCAGATTTTCGAGCTCTACTGCAACGACGTTTACCTGGGCCAGGCAGGATCTTTCAGCATAGTCGGGGTGGGAGAGGCTGCCGGAGCGTACTTCGGGAAAGCCGTCCAGGATCTCACCGTGGGTGAAGCCGCATCCATCGCCGGGATTGTCAGTGCGCCGAACCGATTCAGCCCGATCCGATACCCGGATCGGGCCAAAGCCCGTCGCAATCTTGTTCTCGACCTCATGGCTGAATACGACATGATCACGAGCGGCGAGTGCACCGAGGCGAAGGCCAAACCGCTCGAAGTCAAGCCCTCCACCATGCTGAACTACTCGGACGCCCCGTACTTCGTGGACTATGTCCAGGAGACCCTGGTTGAAAAACTGGGTGACCGGGCGCTTGCCCAGGGTAGATACAAAGTTTTCACCTCGCTCGACATGGACCTGCAGCAGGCGGCTTATGAGGCCTTGCGCCAGGGAATTGCGGAGATGGACGCCCACTTTGCCCAGGGCAAGCGGGCGATCCCGCCCGGTACAGTCCAGGCGAGCCTGATCGCCGTGGATCCGCGCAACGGTGACATCCTGGCAATGGTGGGGGGCCGTCACTACGGCACAACACAATTCAACCGCATCACCCAGGCCAAGCGGCAGCCTGGCAGCATCTTCAAGCCTTTTGTCTACACGGCGGCAATCGAATCCGCCTATACGAGCGCCACCCCCCTGACTGCCGTGTCCACCGCTCTGGACGAACCGACCGAGTTCGCCTTCGAAGATCTTCTCTACGAGCCGAAGAACTTCAAGGACGAGTACAAGGGTCAGGTCACCATGAGGCAGGCGATTACGAAGTCTTTGAACGTAGCCACGATCAAGTTCGCCGAGAAGATCGGATACGACAAGATCGCCGGGTTGTCGAAGCGCCTCGGACTGAACGAGCAGATCAAGCCATACCCCGCGATGGCTATAGGCGCATTCGAGGTGACGCCGCTCGAGATGGTTCGCGCCTACACGGCCTTTGCGAACGGCGGCCTGCTTTCTGATTTGACGCCGATTCTCAAGGTGTGCGATCCCGTGATGAAGGTTGTCTACGCCCCCGCTGCGAAGCAGATTCAGGCGATCTCCCCCGAGACTGCTTTTATGATCACTTCCCTGATGCGGTCGGTGATCGACCAGGGTACCGGTGCGGGCGTGAGGGCGCGCGGCTTCGCGCTTCCCGCCGCCGGCAAGACCGGGACGTCCCGCGATGGCTGGTTTGCGGGTTACACCCCGGACATGCTCTGTATCGTGTGGGTCGGATTCGACGACAACCGCGAACTGAACCTTTCCGGCTCCCAGTCGGCCTTGCCGATCTGGGCCGACTTCATGAAGAAGACCGCCGCCATTGTTCCTCTCGAAGGCAAAGATTTCTCCGTTCCCGAGGGAATCGTCAAGGTTGAAATCGATCCCTCAACCGGACTCCTCGCGACGGAACGCTGCCTTGAACGACAGGAAGAGTATTTCATCAAGGGGAGCGAGCCGACGATCCGCTGCTACGGTAACAGCTACGAGCAGATGCTTGCCACCGACCCGACCAATATTTATGCGAGCCCCGCTAAAGACTCTCCCGAGAAGGTCGATAAAATAGAGACAGGCACCGGTGAAAAGAAGAAGCCGACATAGTGCATGACATCCCCCCCGTAATGCACCAGGGCATCGTATTTCGTGAACAGCATCGAAGCCGAACATAGCCATCAGAAGGCAGATCCCGCTGTCGGATTGGAGCCAGGGGCGGAAACTGCCCTGTCCTGCGCCTCGTATCTGACGGGCATCGATGAATTACGCCACATGACGCTGGAGGAGGCGGAGCTCCGGTTCCGGGAATGGTGGGTGTCGGGCCCCGCAGCAAACTGCGTTCTCCTGGTGGAGAAACTCGACTTCTTGCCGGAATCCTTCATGACGGTGCATTTCCACAATCGGACGAGGCCGTTCGCTAATCGCCTGGCCACGCTGACCGTCACAATCGAACGTCTTTGGAAAAACGACGTTTCGTTTGTCGGGGCCATGTCCCGGATCGCCGGCGAATGCATGCCGGGGCAGGAACCGGGGATGCCCTGGCAAAATTCCGTGGACGAGCTGGCCGCTCTCATGCGGTGGCTTCCGGCATTCGAGCACGCGTGCGATTACGTCAGGTCTGCTTTTCCTTCCGGCGACCCCGACATCGATCGGGTACGCGCTTCCCTGCTCGCTTCTATCGAAAAACCCGACCGTTTCCTGGCAGCAGACGAGCGCGATTCCTTCGACAGATCTTTTCTGGAGTTCAAGTCGCACTACGCGGAGGCCTATGCCCGGGCTCACGAGCAGACGGTCGCGATGATCGTCGGCTCCGTGGCAGAAGCAACCGGGCTGGACACAACAGCCCTGCGCAACCTCGAAATCCTCTCAGGCTTTGCGCAGGCCGATCGCACCAGCCTGGAACGTGTCCGAGCCATTGCGGCCTGGCTCCGGAATCATCACTGCAACCTGCCCGTGCGGCGGATACTGGACCGGTACCCGCGCTGCTATTGTAATTTCCTTCCCGGGGCTGACCTGAGGCTTCAGATGCCGGTGAGCGATTTGAACGCCATGATCCGGGAGGGCATCGAACGGATCCGCGAACTGTTGAGACGCTGCAGCACTGCCATCCTGGCCGAATTGAAGAGCCTGAACCTCAGCGACAGCGACACCAGGCAGGTAGAGACCCTCCTCGGCCAGGGCCCGCTGGTTGATCTCCGCCCGCGCACGATCGAGGTTCTTAACGCCATAATCCAACGACAACCCTCCCGGTTCCAGTTTCGGGGACAGGCTACTCAACCTCGAAATTGAGCTCGCTGATCCCTGTGAGTCGGAAGCTTGAGCTCCCTTCCTGCGAACCTGGGAAACAGACCGGGCTCACCGCCAGCATCGCGCCTGCTTCGTTGAAACCTTCAAACCTGACCCGATTGAGTTTCGAGGTCGAGTCGCCTGTCCCCGAAACTCAGAAATCGAGCATACCACCCACTGCCATTCTATCGATCCTGAACGAGGCCCTGATCTTCGCTCCCCCCTCGCCTGTACAAAACTCGACCTGCCCGTCTGTGACATCGAACGGAGGCCTGTCATGCGTTCCCCGGGGAAAGAAAAAGAGCGCCATCCCGTCGGTGCGCTCGGCGGGCGAGATGAATTGCTTCAGCTCGAGCTTCGCCCCTGTCTTTTTGACTCGCAGGCAGGTCGAGGCCCTGAGGCTATCCAGCGAAGCGCCCTGAAAGGCGCCCACAAACGGGCCCGCCAGCGCAATTACATAATCAGCGAGGGGACTCTGGAGCCGATCCAGTATCTGAGGGGGCACGGAATCGCCATTGAGCTGCGCCAGGCGAATCAGCGCCTGTCTTATCCGGGACGACGAAAACCAGACGACTCTGAAGTAGACGACCTGAACGGCAGGGGCGGGTCCCCACTCGGAAGCTGAGACGGTTCCCGAGTCGTCGGCAACCTGATCACCACCGCGCCGGCCGCAACTGTTGCATTTGCCGCCGGGCTGCGGGCGAGCCGTGAGCACGGATGGTATTGGCGCGGTTGCAGGGCTGGCGAAGCTCTGTACGATAGCGGTCTTCGACCATGCGGAGTCGGTCAGCACCTTCTGCGCTTCCAGGTTCGTCCACTCGGTATAGGGCTTCTTCTCCCAGGAATCGCCAGGGCGGACTGATCCGCAGGAAATCAGTAGAGCCAGCAGGATCGCTATCTCACGGGCAGGCGGAACCCGTAAGATTCTGCGGGTCGGCATGATTAGCCCCTCAGCATCTCATTATAGTGCCGATTTTGGCATCCTGGCAAAACTGGCGATTTGGAAAGAGTGACTGCAGGGTTCCGCCCGCCTAGCGGGTGACAAGAAAGTTGCCGAGGGCCAGAGCGTCCATCTGTGTAGTCGCAAAGCAATTGAGGGCGTCTTCCGGAGAGCAGACAATCGGTTCGTTTTCGTTGAAGGAGGTGTTGAGCACCAGGGGGATGCCGGTGCGCCGCCTGAACGCATCAATGAGGTTCCAGAACCGCAGGTTGTTCTCCCTGGAAACCGATTGAATACGCCCCGTGTGGTCTACATGCTCGATCGCAGGGATCGACGGCCTCTTTTCGGGACGCACTTTGAAGACCATGAGCATGAACCGGGATGGAGAGGCATCCTCGAAATAGTCGTCCACGTGTTCCTCGAGTACGGCAGGAGCAAAAGGCCGGAAACTCTCGCGGTGCTTGATCCGTCGGTTCAGGATATCCTTCACTTCGTTAAATCGCGGGTCGGCCAGTATGCTCCGGTTGCCCAGTGCCCTGGGCCCGAATTCCATCCGTCCCTGGAACCAGCCCACGATCTTCCCCTGCGAGAGCAGCTCTGCCGCTTGATCCTCTATGTTTTCATACCTGTCGAAGGTGGCGCCGAAGCTCCGGATGGCACGCTCGAGGGCACCCTCATCGTAATCCGGACCGAGGTAGACATCGTCCATGACGTAATTCCGCGGCTTTCCCAGGATGGTGTTCCAGATGTAGTAGGCGACGCCCAGCGCGGTGCCGCTGTCGCCGGCAGCAGGCTGGATGAAGATCTCGGCAAAGGGCGTGTTCCGTGGAATGCCGCTGTTCGCGACGCTGTTGTACGCGACCCCGCCCGCGAGGCAAAGCCGGGTTTGGCCAGTCTGGTCGTGCAGCCGATTCAGGATCCGGTACAAGTGAAACTCGAGGCACTTCTGGAGCGACGCCGCCAGGTCGCGATGGCGTTGCGTGATCTCCGCTCCAGGTTCACGGGGCGGTCCCAACCTCTCGATCAGTTTGTCCGAGTATACACGTCCGATTTGAGGGACCACCTCGTCCCAACTCATTTCGACACCGAGGGTGTGATGCGTGAAATAGTCCAGATTGAGCAGAAAGCTGCCGGTGCCTTCGGGAGGGACAATGTCGACCATGTCTTCGAAATAGCGGGCTTCGCCGTACGGCGCGAGCCCCATGACCTTGCCCTCGTCACCGTAGTTGTGGAACCCCAGGTACTGCGTCATCGCGGTGTAGAAGAGACCCAGCGAGTGCGGGAACATCACGGCGTCGATCTTCTCGATCGTGTTGCCTGATCCGCGGCCGAGCATCGTACTGCAGAAATCGCCGAAACCGTCCGCGGAGAACAGCGCCGCCTGCTCAAACGGCGAGACAAGGAACGCGCTTGCCATGTGGGCAACGTGGTGCTCCACATTGTGGAACTCCATTCGCAGGTCCGAATCGTTCTCGCCCGTGACCTCGGCGAGAACCGTCTTGACGTTGCGGATCTTCTCGACGCTGCGCAGCCGATCCAGGCCCTGGCGGGTGAACATCAGCTTCGAGTAGAGCACGAATGTCATCTTGTTGATCAGATGAGCGTTCGGGACCCGGGATATCCCCACGTGGGCGACATCGGTGATCCTGATTCCGGCACGAGCCAGGCAGAAGCGTACGGCATTCGCGGGGAAACCGGCAGAGTGTTTGACGCGATTGAGCCGCTCCTCCTCGACGGCGGCGACCACGCGGCCGTCAGCCAGGAGCACGGCAGAAGCGTCGCCGTGATACGCGTTGAGGCCGAGGATGTAAGTCACTTGTGCCATAGCCGGGGGGCCATCTCTCGGCCCGGGGAATAGTATCAGACAACATCGATACCGGTCGCAGTAATTCTGCGACGGCTTGAATGCGGCAGGTCCTGCCTCCAGCTCCGCTCGCGCTCCGGCCCCGAACGTCGTTTCGAATGCCGATCCCGATTGCGACGCCGATTCCGGTTCCGCCAGCGATCGGCCTACATCCTGGACAGGTAAAACTCCGCAATCGAAGAAACAACGTAGGACCGTTGTTCCGCAGAAAGCTCGGCGTACACCGGCAGCGCCAGCGTTTCCTGCGCCGCCTTACTGGCATGCGGAAAGTCGGACGGCCGGTACCCCAGGCCACCGAAGCACTCCTGTTGGTGCAGGGCGACGGGGTAGTAGACCTCCGTCCCGATCTCTTTGGCCGCGAGGTGAGCCTTGAGCCCGTCGCGGCGCTGACAGCGGATCACATACTGGTGGTAAATATGATCCCGGTCCGGCATCAGGGAGGGGGGTCTGACATACGGCGAAAGACCGGCGGCCCTGAAGTCTGCTTCGTAGGCCGCGGCGTTTCGTCGCCGCCCCTCGTTCCATTCAGCCAGGTGTCGCAGCTTGACCCGGAGTATGGCCGCCTGCAACTCATCCAGCCTGCTGTTGTACCCCACCACCGAGTGGTAGTACCTCCTGACGCCGCCATGAGTTCGAAGCAATCGGACGCGGGATGCGATTTCCTCGTTGTTGGTGACAACCATTCCGCCGTCGCCTGCCCCGCCCAGGTTTTTCGACGGGAAGAAGCTTATGCAGCCGCAGGTGCCGATCGTGCCGGCGGCGCGGCCATCGTAATGTGCTCCGAGCGCCTGACAGCTGTCTTCCACTACCGGCAGACGATAGCGTCCTGCTATTTCCAGAATTTCGCGCATGTCGGCACACTGGCCGTAGAGATGTACCGGCAGTATTGCAAGAACCTCCCGGTTCGAGGCTTTGTGAACCAACCGCCGGGCAGCCGGGTCAAGCGCGCATTCATCCTGCAGGAACGACGACAGGCAGCCGGGATCCATGTTGAAGCTGGCTTCCTCGATATCCACAAACAGCGGCCTCGCGCCGAGATTCACGATGGCGCCGGCAGTGGCAAAGAAGGTGTAAGGCACCGTGACCACCGCCGAGTCAGGGCCTACGCCGACAGCCTTGAGCGATAGGAGGAGAGCATCGGTGCCGGACGCCAGCCCAACGGCATGGGAAGCGCCGCAAAAGCCGGCTATTTCTCTCTCGAGAGCCTCTACATGCGGCCCGAGAATGAACCTTTGGCTCTCGAGCACCTGGTCCACAACCGAGCGCACTTCGTCCCGGATACCTGCATACTGTGCCTTGAGATCCAGGAGTGGAACTTGCATAGTTGGCCTCGATTCTGGAGTTGATTGCAGGGGCGACCCTTACCCGCCCGACGACGATGACCTCGCCAGCCGCGACCTGAAGTATTCGATGGTCTTACAGAGCCCTTCTTCCAGTGATGTCCGCGGGCTCCATGCAAGCAACCGCTCCGCCCTGCTTATATCCGGGCGCCGCACTTTCGGATCGTCCTCGGGCAGTGCCTCGTAGAGGATCCGGCTGCGGGAGGAGGTCAACTCGATGATCTTCCGGGCTATCTGCTCGATCGTCAGTTCGTGGGGGTTTCCGATGTTGATGGGAAGGTGGATGTCCTCGGAGTCCGCGGCAAGCAGGAGCCTGACGATTCCATCGACCTCGTCGTCGACGTAACAGAAACTGCGAGTCTGCTTTCCCGTGCCATATATGGTGAGCGGCTTACCTTCAAGCGCCTGGACAACAAAGTTCGATACCACGCGTCCATCATGCGGCCGCATGCGCGGCCCATAGGTATTGAAAATGCGGACAATACGCGTGTCCACGCCGTGCGTCCGGTGGTAGGCCATGACCAGGGCTTCGGCAAAGCGCTTAGCCTCATCATAGACGCCGCGCAGTCCTATGGGATTCACGTTGCCCCAGTACGTTTCCGGCTGCGGATTGACCAACGGATCCCCATAGGTTTCGGACGTGCTCGCCAGCAGAAAGCGAGAGCGCTTCGCCTTGGCAAGCCCGAGTGTTTTGTGGGTGCCCAGCGCGCCGACCTTCAGAGTCTGTATCGGCAGATCGAGGTAATCGCGGGGGCTGGCAGGCGAGGCGAAGTGCAGGACCGCGTCTACCGGCTCACCGATGAACATGTATTCGGTGACGTCGTGCTTGATGAAGCGGAAGCGCTCGTCCCCCATCAGGTGGGAAATGTTGTCGATGCTCCCCGTAATCAGGTTGTCGAGGCAGATGACGCGGTGACCCATGCTGAGCAACCGGTCGCACAGGCTGCTCCCGAGAAAACCCGCGCCACCGGTTATGACTACCTTCATGTTATGCCTCCCTCAAATCCAGAATCGGGCTGTCGGCCATGACCATAGCGGAGAAATCAAACGAAATACAAGCGGAATGGAGTCATGGAGCTACGGCATGCCCCGGGCCAGCGCCTTGTAGTATTCCTCGACCAGCTTCCTGTAATCCTGCGGTGCGTCGTTGTCTTCCGCCTGCTGATACTGGCTTTTGCCGAAAAGGCGGTCGCGTTGCCTGCCCAGGTCAAGCTCCACCCCTCGCAGGATCTCGATCGCCGATCTGAGGCGGGCCATTCCCTCCGGGTCACCGTAGCTGCGAATTCCCTGCATCAGGCGCAGAGCTGAAATCACCTCGTCGAGGCCCTTCATCCGCGTCGTGTTGCGGTCCAAGAGCCGGCGCAGTGCTTCCGCATCCGTCAACCGCTGCTGGAATTCGCGTCGAAGCTGCCGCACTTCATCTTCACGATAGCCGCCCAGATTGGTGATCGGACCGGCAGCGTCCCGGTTAGCCTCTCGGGATGCGACGGTGGGTGAGGGCTTCGGTTCGTCGGCCCGAGTCTCCTCTTCGTTTCCTGAACTGCGACTGCTGCCTGGTTGTTGCCTTCCCTGCACGCTCAGCCGTTGCTGCATCGACTCCAGCTCCTCGGCCAATTCCCTCGCCTTATTGTAGGCATCCTCGATTCTTCCCTCCCGCGACTGGCCCATGCTGCTCCTTGCAGACTCCAATTGCCTCTTCAAATCCTCCAACCCGGCACGGATGAAACCTTCGCGAGCTTTGGCGAAATCGTAGAGGCCATTCCGCAGGAGCTGGCTCGAGCTCAGGATGCGCTCCGGCAACCTGCGATCGTTTATCGTGCCGGATGCCTCGGCCAGCCTGGCGCTGGTTTCCCGCTGACCGGCCCGCGCCTGCCCGGAGAGATCATCTAGCTGACCGGCCAGGCTCTTCAACCTCTCGGCAAGCATCGAGTTGCGGCCCGCGATGTCATCCCTTCGCTCTTGCGCCTCCGGCCGCTCTTCCTGGCTGCTTTCCTGCCTGAGCCGCTGGACTTCGGCCGCAATCCGCTTCTGCTCCTCGAGTAGACGGCCGGACTCGTCCACGGCCTGGTCCAGCCGGATCCCGAGGGCAGCATCCTTGGATCTGGCAAGCTGGCGGCCTGCGTCTTCGAGCTGTTGCAGGGCACGGATGCCCTCCGCGGCAGCGGCCTCCCCTTCTCCTCTCCTCGAACGATCGAGCGACTTATTCATTTTCTCAACGGCCTGCCTGAGCTGGCCGCTCACCCGGTCCAGGTCGGGCGAACTGCGCTCGCGGGACAAACGCTGCAGCTGACGCTGAAGCCTCGCAGCCTCCTCCGCGAGCTGCTGCTGCCCCCGGCCTGTGCCGGAGGATCCGGAAGACGACAAGCCTCGCTGGCCGAGCTGGAGGGCACGTTCATTCAATTGCTGCTGTCTGCGGGCCAGCTCCTTAAGCCTCTGCATCGCCTCATCCAGCTGCTGATCCCGGTTTCGTTCCTCGCCGCGCTGGATTGTCTCGTACTGGTTCTTCAGCTTGTTCAGTTCGAGTTCGAACAGATCTGCCAGGTCTTCTGCATTTGCCTGCGAACCCTGCCCGCTCTGCGCTCCAAAAGAAATTTGAATCTCGCGAAACAGACTCTCGGCACGCATGAGCTGCTGGAGGGCCTTCTGCTCGTCCGGCAATGCATCCCTGGCCCTTTGAGACCCCAGCCGGGCCGCCGCGTTCCCCATGGCACCGGAAGCGTTGGTCAGATACCCGGACAGGCGCGCGAAGTTATCGTCCACGTTGACCGCATCGCGCCGCTGCATTCTTTCGACGACACCCTGTGTCTGGGTCTGGAGCCGCCTCTGAACGAGAGCCAGAGACTTCATGCCGTCCGTGTATTCCCTGGTGTCCATGCTGCCGCCATCACGGATCAGCCTGAACGTAGCGGCTATAATATCCTTCTGCTGCCTGCTCAGAGCCTCTTCCGCCCCGCCCTCACCGCTCGGTGCGGCCCCCTGCTGGCTCTGAACGTAGCGCTGCTCAAACGGACGGACCTGGATGAAGTACATGTCTGACGAGGAGCTCTTCGGACCGCTGAGGTTGTCATTGTCCGATGCTTTCCCATAATAGGAGATGATGTCCCCCGGTTGCAGGCCGAACTCTTCCAGGAAGAACGTGTGGGTGCCCGTCAGCTTGTTCAGATAAGGTTTCCCGTTGTGAAGGGCGAGGGTCTGTTCCGGTCCGCCGTTGACCGAGTAGCACAGTTCGACTTTTCCGAGGCCTATGTCGTCTTCCGCACGGACCTCGGTGAACACCTCTTCTACATTGGTAGCCTTGAGGTCGCGCATCGGTCTTGTGATGGAAACCCGGGGGGCCGAATCCTCGATCGCGTCGATGAGATGCTCGGGTGATGTTGCGTAGCTGCCTTCACGTGCCGTGGCAAGTTCGATTACGTAAGAGCCCGGCTGTCTCACGGTGATCGAGCCGGTGAAATCCGTTTCACCCACCCTCGAGAGGCTGATTTTCGAACCGTCCTGCAGGAGGATGCGGGCGGAATCTGCGGGCCGGGTCAGCCGGACCTTCAAATCCACCCTGGTTCCCCTGAGCGCAGAGATGTCACCTTCGTTCTCCACCACCTGCGGTTCCATCCGGGCGTACGCTGGAAAGTTGTACGTCAGGTCGATCCGTTCCACTGCCGGGCGATCAGTGACACGCAGGAGGTATGTTTGCGACCTTACGCCACCAGCCTCGACGTAATAGCGGAGTGGTGATTGAACATCGGTCAGAAGGCAGAGAAACCCGCTTCCCCGGGACTGCGGCTCCATTGCCAGGGGAACCCAGGCCACGGCGTCTTCAGCCCGGGTGAACAGCGTGACCCCTCGCGTGTCGAAACCGATGAGGCGAGCGAGGATCTGCTGATCGGAGCCGCGATTGATCTCGCTGTCCCCGGGGGCCACTTCAATCCTCATCGCTGCCGTGCCCTCGGCACCCTCCCACGGGGCATACAGTCGCCCGAATCCGTAAGGGAGGACAGGAGGGCCCCACACGACGAGGCTGATGAGAGCCAGGATTGCCAGAGCCGTCACGGCGCAATACGAAATAACCTTCTGCCTGTCTTCGAAAACGGAGAAATCGAAACCGTCAGACTTCTCCAGCGCGTCCCGGGTCACCAGGCCGATCAGGCCGCAATCTTCAGCTGACTCGCCGTACTCGACGGCCGTGATCAAACGATCCTCCATTTGCGGGAATCGCTCCTCGATGAACTGTGCGACCTGCACGTCGGAGATCCTGCGGCTGAGCGGGAAATAGAGGAACCGCGAGGCAGCGAAAAGGACGGCACAGCCTGTTGCCAGACGCGCGATCCAGATCGCGGCCGGTGTAAAGCCGAAGATACCGGCGCCCCAAACTCCCAGGATCAGCAGTCCCGCGGCCAAGGCCGACAGGATGGCCATTCCCTTCGCCAGGGTCCGAATTTGCCAGCCGCGCCGGACGAACCGGATCCGGGCCATGAGCCTGTCATGCGCGTTCATATGTCACTCTGTAACCGCGACGTCCGTCCGCGCCGCCGGCGCGGTCCTTGTGCGCCTCGGCGGAGGCTGCCACTCCTTTCCCATGAGCTCCTCCAGATGGCCGGTCTCACACCACCGCCTCCTCACTCCTGCCTCAGAACCAGGCGGTTCGAAAGCAGGCCCTCCCCCAGGAAGAGTGCCAGGGCCGCCAGCAGGAGGAACCGCCACAGGCCCTGGTGCTGTTCCTGTTCTTCAGGCGTAAGCGGCTCTTCGTCCGCAGCCGCCTGCGCAGAAACAGGCTGCAAAGAGCGCCAGCCCGCTATCAGCTCGTCGGCATCCGCCTGAGTCAGGTCCGACTCGATCGGCGGCGTGTTTACTGCCACGGCAGTGACAAAGTTGGATGAACGGATTTCGTAGAACCCAGCCTGATCCAGCGTCACCACGCCCTGGTCTCTGCCAAGCGGCACGCGCCGCCTCGCGGGATCCAGCATGACTACCGGCCCTTCAGCATCGAAATCCCTCCTGCCGGCTTCGAGCGCAGCCTCGGACAGGAGTTTTCCGGGATCGACCGCATCGCCGACACGGTACCAGGGCCGGTCTTCCCGGAACTTCTCCAGGTATCGGAGCAACCGCTGCCAGAGAGGAGCATAGACCGCCTTGAGCGGCAGGTCGTTTCCCGAATCGTCTGCCGAAAAAGTAAGTATTACGACCCTTCCCTTACCGGCCTCCACGGAAATCAATGCCGGGTCCCCATTGTCGAAGCGCGCCAGGACATCTGCCCCGTCACCGACGGAAACCCTGGCGTGCCCAAAAAACCGCACACCTGAAAAGCTGCCGGAATGCGGTTCGCGAAACGGGAGAAAGATCGGGTGATCCATTCGCAGGTCCGCGAGCAGCCGGTAGTCTTCCGAGGGGCGAGGCTTAGTGGCGCTGCCTGCAGCGTCTGCTTCCACCCTTGCCGGAAGCCATGGCCCGAACAGCCGGTTGAAAACCGGGCCCGATGACGAATCCGGGACGACTATGGCCATCCCCCCGCCGCTCTTCACGAATTCCTCCAATTTCGCCCTCAGGCCACTGCCGGTCGCTGAAGCGCCGTTCCAGATGACGAGCGTGGCCGGAGAAATATGCACCGACTCAAACTGCCTGGGTGAAACGCGGCTCAGGGCGAAAGGGGATAGGGCTGAGACATTCAAGGCTGCATTCAGGAAAATCCCTGGCGAACGGCCGGCGCGTGCCTGTTCCTCCACCGACACTACCGGCCGACTCCCCCGAACGTCCAGTCTCACGGAGAAACGATTGTCCCGGACGAGGTTGGGGTCATCGACCTGGAAGAGAATTGCATGAGGGCCCGGACCCGGCGCAGGGATCGTGAACTCCACCTTCTCCACTGTTCCGCGAGCGAGGTCGACTGTCTTTTCGCCGAAAGTGCGACCGTCAAGCGAGGCTGTGACCCGAGTTCCGTTACGATCCCTATCGCCGCAGTTGAATATCGAACCGGAGAGTCTCCGTGGCCCTTCCGCGCTTCCTTCCAAACCGGATACGACGCAGTCCGTCGGCGCCAGATTGGTGAATCCGGCCGCGCCGACGTCCACTCCCTTGAGCTCTACACCCGCTCGCAGCCGGAAGTCCTGTTCGCCGGCAACCACCCCGGACTTCTGGAAATCCGTTACCAGGTAGATCGTGCGTCGCACCGCGGCCGCGTCAAGAGCGACGCCTTCTGCCGTCCTGAGCGCCTGTCCGTAACTTGTCGCGCGGTCCGTCGTTTCCGCGACGCCGACCTGGCGCAGAATGGAAGCAGGGTCAGTGGTCAAGGGAACGCGGATCAGGGTCCGGTCTGAAAACTCCAGCAGTGCCAATTTGTCGCCGGGGCGGGCGCCCCTCACGATGCCCGCAACCTCAGCCCTGGCTCTGGTCCAGCGGTCGCCGTAAGCCATGCTCATCGAATTGTCGAGCAGGATTACGTGGGCGGTTGCCGGCTGCCCGAAACCGGCGGCAGCGTGCAGTGTCTTCCTGTACGGGCGCGCGAACGCGAGTGCAATGAGAATGAGCGCCAGGGCCCGCACGAGGAGCAGGAGCAGGTGTCGCAGTTTCTGGAATCGGATGTATCTCCTGCTGACCCTGCGAAGAAACATGAGGGACGGGTAATCGATCTTCCTGGCATCAGCCTGCCTGATCAGATGGAGCAGTACCGGCACCGCGGCCGCGAGAGTCCCGAGCAGGAAGAGAGGATTCAATAGGCTCATGGTCGCGTCAGAATCCTGATCCGATCCTCAGCTATTCGCTTCGCCAATTCTGCCCGCACACCGCCAACGGGGTTCGAGATAGCCCTGTTGATTCAGTAGAGGCGCTCGCGCCGGAGGAGATATGCGAACAGGGCATGGTCGAGCGGCAGCGAAGTATCAAGCAGCGCATAGTCGATGTGATCCTTCTGACATTCCCTTTCATAACGGAATATCTGTTCACGAAATATGCGCGTGTACTCCGGCCTCAGCAATTCGGGAACCACGTGCATCTCGGCGCGGGTCTCCATGTCGATCAGCCGGGCGCTGCCCCCAAAATCAAAATCAAGTTCGGCCGGATCGACCAGGTGGAAAACGATGACGTCGTTGCCGCGGTAGGACAGGCGGCGCAGGCCTTCCATGACCCTGGAGGGCTCGTCGTAAAGGTCCGACACCAGGATGACGATTCCGCGGCGGCGCAGGCGTTCGGCTACGTCGGAGAGCGGCTTCAGGAATTCCGTCCTGTCAGCCGGGCGAGTGTTCTCGATCGCATGAAGCACGGTGTTCAGGTGTCCCATGCTGCCGCGCGCGGGGATGAATTCCCGAACCCGGTCGTCGTATGCTGCAAAGCCGACACCATCGCGCTGCTTGAACGCAAAATAGCCGAGTGAAGCCGCGAGAAACTGCCCGTACTCAAGCTTCCTTATGCCGCGGCTCCCGAACGCCATGGACCCGCTGCAATCCAGGATGAGATGGATCGACGTGTTTGTCTCCCCTTCGAATTCCTTCACGAAGAAGCGGTCGAGGCGCCCGAACACCTTCCAGTCGATTTTACGAATGTCGTCTCCCGGGCGATAGGCCCGGTACTCCGCGAAATTGACGCTGAAGCCCAGGTGGGGCGACCGGTGGAGTCCCGCCACGAAACCTTCGACCACCGTACGCGCAACGAGCTCCAGGCTCGAGATCCGCGTGAGCACCGCGGGATCGATGAAGCGCGTGGGTTGCGAAGTCGAGGGGTTGATGCTTGCCATACCTGATTCACAACCCCGATTTCGGAACGGGAACGGCTTCGAGCAGCTTTCGGATGATTTCGTCCCTGGTCACCCTTTGCGACTCGGCGTGAAAGTTGGTGAGGATCCTGTGTCTCATCACCGGGTACGCCAGCGCCTGTATGTCCTCGATAGAGGCGTTGAAGCGGCCGTTCAACAGCGCTCGCGCCTTGGCTCCAAGAATCAGGTATTGGCATGCCCGCAGGCTGGCGCCCCAGTTCACCCACTCCCTGACAAATCCCAGCCCCCCGTTCTGGTCCGGCCGGCTGGCTCGGACCAGGGACACCGCGTAGCGTGCGACCGATTCCGACACCGGGACGCGCCGGACGAGAGTCTGATACTCCAGGATATCTTCGCCTGTGACGGATCGAACGATATCAACCTGCTGGCTTGTCGTCGTGGCAGTTACCACCTTGAGTTCGTCTTCTTCGTCCAGGTAATCGATGATGACGTTGAACATGAACCTGTCGAGCTGTGCCTCGGGCAGCGGGTAGGTGCCTTCCAGTTCGATAGGGTTCTGAGTCGCGAGGACAAAGAAAGGCCTGTCCATCCGGTAGGTCTGTCCTTGCACGGTGACCTGGAGTTCCTCCATCGCCTCGAGCAGAGCTGCCTGCGTCTTCGGCGGGGTGCGGTTTATCTCATCCGCAAGCAGGATGTTCGCAAAAATGGGGCCCTTGACAAAAGCGAGCTCCCTCCGCCCTGTGGACAGGTTCTCCTGGATGATATCCGTGCCCGTTATGTCGGCCGGCATGAGATCGGGCGTGAACTGGATGCGCTTGAAGCGCAAATCGAGCACACTCGCCAGAGTTTTGATCAGCAAGGTCTTCGCCAGGCCCGGGACGCCCGTGATCATCGAGTGTGCGCCCACCATCACGGAGATCATCACCTGCTCGACGACTGCATCCTGCGCGATGATTACCTTTCGCAGTTCATGCAGGATCTGGCAGTAGCCTCGCTTCAGTCTTTCCACGACTGCCGCGTCGTCGACGACGGGCTGCGACTGCGTTTCCATCACTGAATCCGATCCTTTCGAGTGACCATCTACTGGAACTGTACCAGAACCCTTCCCCCGCACCCAGAGTGGCTGAGCCCGCTATGGCGCCGCACGGTTCAAATCGAGGAGCAGCCGCTGCGCAGGCCGGAAAGTCGGTGCTATCTCAAGCGCCCGGAGGACCTCCTTCCTGGCCTCCGGCTTCCTGCCCAGGGCCATCCACGCCTGCGCCAGACCGTAGTGCGCTCCGACCGGGTCCGGCGGGTTCGACGCCAGCAGCACCTGGTAGGCCGCTGCAGCAGAGGACCAGTCCCCCGCCGCAGCGGCGCATTCCCCCAGCGTTCTCTGGATATCCGGATCGTAGGGATTGATGTAACACGCCGTCTCGAGCAAGTGGGCCGCGGCTTTCCAGTCTTCCCGGGCGCGATATATCTGCGCGGCCCGCGTCAGCGGGAGAAGGGCCTCGCCATCGTGGCTTGACCAGCCGGACAGCTGCGCCAGTGCCTCATCCTGCCGCTTCTCCTCCTGATAGATTTCAAAAAGCAGCCTGTAGGTGCCCCCGTTTTCGGCATAGTCGGGAAAGATCTCCTGGGCCCTCTTGAGGTGGCGCTCTGCTGCAGTGTTCGAACCTTGTTCTTTCTCGAGCGATCCCAGCCTGAGGTTAGCGAAGAAGTCGTCCGGATTCGCCGCAAGAATCGCGGCCAGCGCTTCCGAGGTGCCCTTCTGGCCCGATACGTCTGCGCGCGCGAAGTCCAGGTTCCCGGCCAGCTCATGCAGCCGGACATCGAGGTATCGGGCATACTCGCTGTCGAGCGTTCGAGAGTCCCAACCAAGCGACTCGCGGAAAACTTCGTCGGCTGACTTGCCCTGCGCGAAAAGGAGAAGAGTTTGCCTTATCTTTTCAGGGCCAAAGCGTTTTTCGACCAACTCGCAAAAGAGCCCTGCCTGGCAGTACGAGAATGCGATCTGCTCCGGGAACTGCGGGCGCATCATGCCCCCATTCAGCTCGCTTATCTTGAGGAGTTTTCCTTCCTTGTAGGCCCTGATAAACGCAGCGGTCAAACCATCTCCCCAGCCCGGCCGGGCGCGGCGTTCTTCGTGGACCGATATGCCCTCGGAGTACCAGCGAGGGATGTTGTAGTCGGTCATCTGGAGCGTGATCACGTGAGCGTATTCGTGCCACAGGGTGGATCCCCAGTTGAAGGACCCAGTCTTTCGTGCGCGCGGCGAGTCCTGCGCAATCACCGTCCCGAAGCAGACGCCCAGCGCACCCAGACGGGGCAGCCCCAGCGTCCGGACCGCAAAACCGCCGTGGTCGGGAAAAAGCTCGACCCTGACCAAGCCGCCCGGGTTGAACCCGTACCGGGCAGCCAGCGCGCCATAAGCTTCTTCGGCCAACCGCGTCGCGAAAGGAGCAAGGACCGGCCCGTCCTCCTTCGACATCATGAAAAAGAAGTGAGCACTCTCGGTGCGAACGAACCTGTCCATCTGATCCAGGAGATCCAACGTGTTGTAGGCCCAGACGTTAAAGGGATCGCCCCGGAATGCGCGTTCCGTTGCCTTCCTGCCCTCCTCCATCTCGCCCAAACGAAGGAGATTCATGCCCAGGCCCGCGTGTGCCGTCCACAGCTCGGGATCCAGCTGAACAGCTCGCCTTTCCCGTTCCACCGTCTCGCGGTACTTCCTGCGCATCACCAGGTTCTCCGCCAGAGCGTGATAGAAGAGGCCGCAGGAAGGATTGATGCCGAGCACTTTCTTCTCAGTCCCGACGTACCCGGCCCGATCGCCTGTGGACTGCTGACAGGCAGCCAACAGGCTCAGCGATTCCAGGTTGACCGGATCGATAGCCAGTGCGCGGCGGATTTCGCGCTCGGCAGTTCCGTAATCCTCCTCCTGCATCCGGATTTCGGCCAGCAGGTTGATCGCCGGGACATAGTTCGGATTGACGGCGATCGCGGCCCGCGCATGGAGCTCGGCTTCCGGGCTGCTCTCAAACATTCCGGCCCGCGCCATGCCCAGCAACGCGGGCGCGAAGTGCCCGTTGATCTTCAGGCAATCGCGGAACACACCCATCGCGTCCGTGGAATTGTACTTTTCGAGGAACAGGAACCCGAAGTCCGCGAGGGAACGCGGAGAGACCGGCCCGGAGACTTTCTCATCCGTGGCGTCGAGGAAGATCTCCTTCGCATCTTGTGCGTAGCCAAGCCGCCACGCGGCAACAGCCGCCTGACCGAGAGCATCGCTCCCCTGCAGGTGGCCGCTTCGGTATTGCCGCAGGATCTCTTCCCACAACACCCGCGCCTCGGAAGGCTTGCCCTGGGATTTCAGGAGGTCAGCGAGTTCTCTGGCCGCGTGAATGCCAGCCGTACCCCCCTGTTCTCGGGACTGACGCAGATGCGCTTCGGCTCGAAGGAGGTCCCCTGTCGCCCACGCGATCAGGCCTGCCTCGCAGGACAGCGCCGGCGAAGGGTATTTCGATACGAAGCTCTCCGCCAGTCCGGAGGCCTCGCGATAGGCTCCAGTCTCATAGAGCGTCCTCAGCAGTCCGACCCGGGCCCGCTCGGGGTCGTGGCCCTCTGCCACGAGTGTCTCGTAGCCCTTGCGCGCAGCAGCGTAATCGCCGGCTCGCAATGCCGCATCAGCGCGGTCGAGTGAAGCGCCGGCGTCCTGCGTCGGGACCGGTCGAGGGGTCGACAGCGTCAAAATCGACAGGAGCAGGGTGGTTAGGAGGATTTGGTGCACGGAATCCCTCGGCACTTATGGCTTTGTACCGGCCGCCCGCAAATACCTTCTCATCTTCAGTCCTCAGGGTCGTTTGCCGATTTCTGACGCAGTCTTGCGCCGACCTCAGCCAGTCTCAGCAGCAGGGCTTCGAGTTTCTTGTCGTACTCGTCCGCCGGCATCCCGGCCTTAGCCTGCTTGAGAGACTCGATCTGCCTCTCCAAGTCGTCCGACTCCTGCTTCAAGCGGCGCTCCTCAGAGCTCAGCGCGCGTTCGCCGGTGAGGCTCCCGCCTGTGTCCAGGTACGCCGTGCGGGCAAGCAGGCCGTCGCTGGAATCATTCAAGGCGGAATGTTCTGTTTGCATCAGTCCCTCGCCCGCGTAGTACTCCTCCACCTTCTGCGAAGCATACTTGAAGGCTTCGAGGGCGGAGACACGACCGTCCTTGTCCGTGTCCGCGCTGTTGTTCTTGAATGCCTCCACGAAATAGCGTCCGAAAACCGTCCTGTTCTTCTCGTGGCCACTCTTGGTGGCAGTGACGACGACCCTGCCCGGCTGAGCCAGGGGCCCGATACTTCCTCCGCTGCAAGCCGTCGTGTTGACGACAATGAAACTGCGAGCAGGTATCGCGTACAGGTCGCTCGCGAGATCGTCTGCTGTCGGGTCAGGCCCGACGAGATTCAGTTTGTAGGTCTTGCCATCGTAGTTGCCGTGACCCGCGATAAACACAAACACGGAGTCGTCACGGGTCGCGCCGCGGCCAATCCGGCGGCATGCATCAACGAGGTTTTCGGCGGTCGATTTGCGGGCTGCCAGTCCCGGCACGAGAGACGGGTCGTCGACGAGAACTTCGATGTGACCGGCGGGATACCGCATATTGGCAGACAGGAGAGCATGAAGATACTTCACCTCATCAATGAATTCACGCTGCAGTTCCTGGTCTCCGCTGATCCCGGCAATGAGAATCGCCCATCTGCCGTCCTTCCCGTCTGCCGGTCGCTCCGCCCCCCGGCTCAAACCCGCCATGGCGTTCGGGATGGTGCTCAGGAGCAAGAGACCGGCGAGGACCCTGCCGGGCCGTCTGCCCGCCCTTCTCCGAAGTGCCGGCGCCTCCCTGCGATTCGCGATCATGCCAACCCTTTCTTCTTCCGCACGATCCACTCCGCGGAAATCGCACCGCCGAGCAGAAGGAAGAGGAAAGGCATGTCCCGGATCGGCTTCACTTCGATACGCGATACGCCGTTGTCGATGTAAGAGATGTCCTCGGGCAGCGTCCGGACTTCTGCCGGGGGGTAGTAATGCCCGCCGGTTTCTCTCGCAAGCACTTTGAGCAGGTCGGCATTGAGAACCGCGTTATGGAACTCTTCCGTCGACTCCGCAACGCGGAAGCTGGCGGAGGATCGACCGAGGCTCTGCTCTCCGGCGAACGCCTCCGCCGACAGCTCGTAGATGCCCTCTTCGGTCGGCTTGAGGGCGGCGGAATACTTCCCCTCCCCCCGGGCTTCCCAATGGAATGGCAGCGTGGTGGTCTGTCCCGACGGGCTCTTGATATTGGCCGTGACGCGGGCATTGTTCACGGCCAGGAACTCCGGGTCGTTCACTTCCGCCGTCAGTGTCATCGACTCGTCCAGCGAACATGAGCTTCTCTCAGCCGCCACCGTTACGGCGTCGGGTACGTCATTTACCAGCCACCGCAGCATGTGTTTCCAGAAAACATCATGGAAGTCCTCCCGATGATCCAGCTCCATCCGCCAGCGCCAGGTCGAGGCAGTCGTAAGTGCCATGGATTTGCCGCGCCCGAAGCGCTGGAACGCGAGGAGCACGGGTGCTGGACCCCGCCTCTGCCCGGTCTCGGCCGTAAGAAGCACCGTCGCGCCCAGCCTCGGCCCCGAGGTCGGATTGATGCCGGCAAGCGCGGGTGCGGCATCCCACTGTTTCCGGTTCCCGGTTTCTTCAGGGGCTACACGGGTCACCGGGTTCCCGGCGCCGTAGCCCGTCAACCGGGCACGGAATTCCAGGTCATCGAACTGCGGCAACGCGGCTCCGGACCCGGACCGGATATTCAGCGGCAGCAGCTCCTCAACAGGGGTATTGGCGTATCCTCCCTGACCGAATGAGCCCCTTCCCCCAAGCATCAGGAATCCGCCTCCCCGCCTGCTCACGAACTCCGACACGAGGCGTAACTGGTCGAAGGTGAAAAAACTCGCCTCGACGCTGCCGAAGATCAGCGCTTTGTATCGGAAGAGTTCGGAGGGCTGGGCGGGAAATCCTTTTTCCAGCGTCGAACTCGACTCGATCCCCTGCCTGAGGAACTTGCCATCCGCCTGGCGAAGCAGGGTTACGAGGCGCACGTTCTTGTCACCCGTGGCCGCTCGCCTCAGGAACCCGTAAATCCACCGTGGTTCACCTTCGACATACAGGACCTGCGGCTGTTCATCCTCAACACGCAGAAGCTCGGCCGCTTCGTTGTTCTCGGATACGATCTCGCCCGGCAATGGCTCGATGCGGAAGGTGATGACTTTGGCGCCCGCTGCACCGCCAGCGAAGGCCACGCGATGGGTCTTGACCTCTCCGTCGCCACCCAGAGTGATCCTGGCCCGCTTCAGCTCTCTGTCGCGCTGCCCGACAACGAGCTGCGCGTCGCGACCGGCAAGTCCGGAAGCCTTCACCGACACAATTGCCTCCACCATCGATTCCGGAAGCACTCGTCCCGGCATAGCTACATGCACGATCTCGGCGTCAGTCGTGAAACGGCGGGAACCGATCCCGATGGCATAGACGGGTATCCTCCTTGCCCTGAGTTGAGCGGCAAGAGCGCCGAGGTTTGGGGAGCGGTTGTCCGCACCGTCGGTGAGCAGCACGATACCGGCCACGGGAACACCGCCAAGCTCGCTCAGCATCTGGTCGATTGAATGCTCGAGGTTGGTGTGACTTCCTCGCTTCCCCTGGGCTTCGAATGCCAGGGTTCTCTCCGCTTCGCTTGAAAAACGGAAGTAGCGCAGCTTGAACCGCGTGGCAAGATCCGGGACCAGCGAGCCGGCGGCAGGTTCCAGGAGTTCCCTTGCCGCATCGAGGCGTGAGCGGCTGCCCGCGGCGTCCCGGATCTCCATACTCCGGCTCACGTCGTATGCCACTGCGACGAAGCTGCGCTGGGGTGTGACCACGGGAAGCGTCAGTACCGGCTGGAGAAGAAGAACGAGGACTGTCAGCAACGCAAGGCAGCGCAGCGTCATGAGCAGGATGCGCCAGGGAAACATCGCAAGGTGTCGCGTACCTCGATAAAGGAACCAGGCCAGGGCCATCGCCGCCGCCACGAACACCCACGTCACAGCGACGGGCCACGGTGGGCTGAACGCGAAGGATCCACGCTCGTAGACCAGAGGGCGATACTTGAAGAGCAACTCGAAAACAGACTCCATTCAGTGGCTCATCGCGTAAACGATCGCATTGATTCCGACCTGGTAAGCATAGGTCGAGTACCTGGCGGGGTACCCGGGCAGGTCCGCCCATTCCCATGCATCGCCCAGGTCGGTATTCCAGTTGATGACGACCATGAGCCGCCCGCTGTCGTCCGCGATCCCCCTGCAGTGAGGGACAAAGCCATCCTGCTCATACGTGGGCCGGCGCTCGACGGCGTTCCCGACGTTGGGAGTCTGTATGATCTCGTTGATGTCGTAGTAGGAATGAAAGAGGGGGTGCTCACGCGGGAGTTCTTCGATCCGGCATTCGGGCAGAACACGGCGCATGTTGCGCTCGAAGTTCGCCCACTCGACGCTGCCCCAGAAATCATCGCAGAAGAGGAATCCACCCCTCCGGAGATACTCCCCGAGCGACGACACTTCCTCGTCGCTCAAGTCCCACTGTCCGACTTCGACCGAGTAGAGGAATGGGTATCGGTAAAGCTCCGGGTCGGTGAGTGGAATCGTCTTGCCTTCCTTGGCGATCCCTATGTTTGTGAGACGCTCGAGACCGAGGAGAAACTGGCGGTCAGCCTTGGGCCAATCGGTATACCACCCCTTGTAGTACCCCCAGGGGCGAAGGCTCGTGTAGACCGCCCGCGCGAACGTAAACTCGGGTTCCGGCGCTGCCGGCGCGGCTGCTTGCCCCGCCTGATCGGCGGAGCTGGCTCGACGTTCCTGGCCTGCGTCGGATGCGAAACAGGTCAGGATTACCGCCAGAGCGAACCCTGGTGCTCTGAAGCTCGGAGAACTGAATCGCACGTTCAAATCGAGAGTCCCGCTTTGCGCACGATCGAAATCCTCCGAGGAGGCGGCATGCCTATTCGGCACCGCAGGGCACCGGTCACTCCCGGCGTGATTTCGCGATTTCCTCGCCGACCCTTCCGGATTTCGATCGTTCGCAAAAGTATAGCAAAGCGGCTATTCCGGCACTATGAGCACACTCGGGCCCACAGCTTGGGACTCATCCGGCGTTCGGTTGGGTTAAAGGCGAAACAGGGCCCGGTCTTGACAGGCTGGACCCGCATGCCGGAAATCACTTGATCGGTTGAATCGTGCCGAGGGCCTCCATGGGCGCCTTGAGCGCCGCCATCGAGCCTCGCACGAGGATGATGACCCCGCCCGGCAGCAGCCAGTCCTTGGCGGCGGCCTGCACCGCATCGGGATCGAAGGACTGCACGAGCTCAGGAAAGCTCGCGGCGTAATTTGTCCCGAGCCTATATAGTTCGGAGTCGAGAATCATGGAGCAGATGCCTTCTGCCGTCTCGAGCCGGCCCTGGAATTCTACGATCCATCGCCTCTTCACGTCCGCCAGTTCCTCGGGCGCTACCGGTGCATTCTTCAAGGCCTCCACAGCGTCCAAGATCTTGCGGATCTCGCCTACCGCCTGGTCGGCCGCCGCCTGCCCCTGGATGTAGAAAGGGCCGGGCATCCGCCGGCCTTCGGACGCGACAGTCAAGAGTGAGGTGGGCAACGCTTTTGTCAGGCGCTCCTGGAGAATGCGCGCCGCGAGATTCGCCGCGTAGAATGCCGTGTCGTCCCGCCGCGGCCAGAGGCTTCCCATGACAAACTGGACCGCAGGAGAAGTGGCGTCATCTTCGGCCATTATTGTTCTCGCCGCAGGTACTGTCGGCGGCAGAAAGGTAAAGGGCACCTCGTCCTTCTTTACCCATACCCCCCAGATACGGGCGGATCGCTGAAGTATCACCTGGGGTTGAGCAGAGCTCACGACCACGAGCGCCGCAGCACCGGGGGAGAAATACCGCCGATAGAAAAGACGGACGTCGCCGAGATTGATGTTCCGGATCGAGGCGGCAGAGCCAACGAGGGGACGCCCGTAGCTCGTACCGCGGAAGAGCACATCCTCAAACTGCTGGCGAATGCGCTGCCGCGGGTCGGGCGGCGCCTCTATCTGTTGCAGGATCTCGCTCTTGACCTGTGCGAGATCCTCTTCCGTGAAGACCGCCTCCCCCACCCCCTGGTAGAGCAACAGCAGCGACCGCTCTGTTGCGGGGCTCTGGCCCCGCAAAGTGAAGCGGATGCCGTCCCAGTCACAGGCGATATCGATGGTCGCCCCGAGGAGCGAGAGTTCATCCTGGAAATCCTTCTTCGTGCGGTCCTGGGAGGCACGAAAGAACATGCGCGACACCAGGTTGGCCAGGCCGCCTTTGTCCGAGGGGTCGTAGATCGAACCGTAACGAACCACCAGCGCAATGGTGAGACTGTCTGCCGCCTTGGGCGGGGTGGCCACGACGACCTGCAGTTCGTTCAGGAGCCGCTTCGAGTTGAGTTCCGGCAGCACGAGGGCCGTCTGCGCAGACGCGGCCGACCCAAGGAGCATGATGGAGATGAAAGCAGGCAGCAACCTCATGCGAATCTCCGATCGATATTTCATTTTCTTCATCCGCCAGGATGGCAAGGCTACCACAGCAACTCGCGGAGCGACAAGCCCGTGCGGTCCATAGAATCGCAACCGAAACGGCACATTGCGAGCAGTCCCAACACCTCCCGCTGGAGAGCGCCGTTGGTTGCCAGCCCTTCCCGCCCAGAGATAGTGCGGTTGCCGCGCCAGTCACCGAGGGAGCCGCCTGCTTCCTCGAAAATCGCAACGACCGGTCCGCAGACTTGCGGCTCCATGATCGGGTCGAGCATAGTCTCGATGCGGCCGGTCGCGCCCGGCAGGAAATTTCATTTTCGGGGTCAGACCCCGATTCCCCCCGATCCCGCAGTTCTGAAATCACGCCTGGCGAATCCTAAAACGGGAAAAACGGCATCAAAAACAGATCACAAGGACTGATTTCGAGGCCTTCTTAAGACCTAACCTCCAGGAAACTAACGACTTCGCTCGGTCCGACCCTACTCTGCATTCTGCGATGCGTCTGTTATAATCCGCAGGCCCGAGATACGCACGATGAACGACAGCGAGACCTTCTTCAGCGACCGGTTTGGTGTCTCCCGCGAGACGCAGGAGAGGCTTCTCTCCAGGGCCCTCGCGAGAGGCGGCGACTATGCCGACCTCTACTTCGAGTACCGGGTCAAAGACACGTTCTCCATGGAGGAATCAATCCTCAAGAACTCCAGCGCGACCGTCATGATGGGGGTCGGAATTCGCGTGCTGTCCGGAGAAAACACCGGTTACGCCTGCGCGGACGCGTTCGACGAGGGTGACATGTTGAGAGCCGCAGGCGCTGCGGGCGCCATCGCGCTTGCCGGCGGTGCGGCGTCGTCCCCTTTGCAGGCAAGCGTAGAGCGTACCGCACAGGAGCTCTATCCGGTTCCCCGACCGGTTGCGGAACTGGAGCTCAACTCGAAGATACGTCTCCTCGAAGAGGCCGACCGCGCCGCGCGTCGCTACGATCCCCGCGTTGCGGAGGTGAGAGTCGTTCTGGCGAATGAGATCAAGCGCGTACTTGTTCGCAGCTCCGAGGGGGATCCTGTCTTCGATTCGCAGCCGCTGACTGTCCTCCAGGTGTCGTGTATAGCGTCCGACGGCAAGCAGCTGCAGGTTGGCATCAAGGGCGGTGGTGGGCGTGTAGGGCTGGATTTCTTCGAATCCCGGACCCCGTCGTACTTCGCCCGCGAGGCCGCCCGCAGAGCTGTCCTCCTTCTTCAGGCCGGGGAGGCCCCCGCGGGCCCTATGCCGGTCGTGCTCGGATCCGGTTGGCCCGGCATCCTCCTGCATGAAGCGATCGGACACGGCCTCGAGGCTGACTTCAATCGAAAGGGGTTATCGGCCTTCTCCGGACGGATCGGCGAAAAAGTGGCGTCGGAGCTCTGCACGGTTGTAGATGATGGAACGCTACCCTTCCGGAGGGGGTCTCTTAACTTCGACGACGAAGGTAATCGCACGGAGCGGACAGTTTTGATCGAAAAGGGGATCCTGCGAGCGTACATGCACGACGGCCTGAGCGCAAAGTTGATGCGTGCTGCGCCCACGGGGAACGGCAGGCGCGAAAGCTACGCCTTCGCGCCGCTGCCACGCATGACCAATACCTTCATGCTGGCAGGCAGGGACGGCGAAGAGGAGATTCTGCGATCAGTCAGTCGCGGGCTCTACGCCGTGAGTTTCGGAGGCGGGCAGGTCGATATCACCAGTGGTAAATTCGTGTTTACAGCGTCCGAGGCATACCTGATCGAAGGCGGCCGGGTCACCGCCCCGGTCAAGGGCGCGACTCTGATCGGCAACGGCCCTGACATACTTACCCGTGTCTCAATGGTCGGGCGCGAATTGGCGCTGGACGAGGGAGTCGGGACCTGCGGGAAGGCAGGCCAGAACGTTCCGGTGGGTGTCGGTATGCCGATGATTCGAGTCGACGAAATCACCGTCGGCGGAACCAGGAACCGGGAATAGTGAGAACAGAAGATCGGGAGACGCTGGCACGCAAGGTTCTGGAACTCGCTCTCGGGGCAGGGGCGAGCGATGCGGAGGTGGTCATACGGGAAGGCTCTGACTTCTCTGCGGTGGTCCGGCTGCAAAAGGTCGAGAGCCTCCAGCAGGCGAATTATCGCAGGCTCAGCCTCCGGGCCTTCGACGGCAAGAGGGCGGCGGTCGCTGCCACCTCGGACTTTTCCACGGCAGCTGCCGGCAAGGTCGTCTCCGCCGCCCTGGAGATGGCGCGGGCGGCGGGCGAGGATCCGTGGGCCGGGTTGCCTTCTCCGGAGGCGTATTCATCGAGAATGCCGGATCTTCAGATCTGCTTCCCGGCAGCATCGGAACTGCCCGTGGAAGACAAGGTCGCCCTCGCCTCTACATGCGAGCGGGCGGCTCTCGAAGCAGATCCCCGCATCGTCAACTCCGAAGGCGCCGAGTTCAGCGACGTGCTGGTCCACAACTTGTACTGCAACTCTCTGGGCGTCTGTTCCGCCTATTCGAAGACCACGGTTTCCCTCAACGTGACCCCGCTGGCTGAATCGGGCGGCAGCAAGCAACGCGACTATTGGCTGACTACCCACCTTGATTTTTCGAAGCTCGAGCCGCCGGAGCAGGTCGGCATCGAGGCCGCCCGCCGCACGCTCAGACGCCTGGGGGCGCGAAAGATCAAGACATGCGAAGTACCCATTGTGCTGGAGCCTCTCGCCGCAGCGTCGGTTCTGAAGCATGTGTCGGAAGCGGTGGCCGGCACGGCCCTTGTCCGCAAGGCCTCGTTCCTGGTGGGAAAGCTGGGTGCCAGGATAGCTTCACGCCTGGTCACGATCCGCGACAACGCCCTGCTGGAAGGGGGCCCCGGATCGCGTCCGTTCGACGCCGAAGGCATCCCGTCAAAGAGCACAATGGTGGTCCACGAGGGGGTGCTGGAGAGCTATCTTCTGGACTCCTACAGCGGGCGCAGGCTTGGATTAGAGAGCACAGGCAACTCAAACCGGGAGCCAAATGGCGGACCGTCCGTCGGTCCCTCGAACTTCTTTCTTGAAGGCGGAACCGCCCCTCCTGCCGAGATCGTAGCTTCGATCAAGAAAGGGCTCATCGTGACCGAGTTGATCGGATTCGGCGCCGACATCGTCTCCGGCAACTACAGCCAGGGGGCGTCAGGCCTATGGATCGAAGACGGCCAGCCTGCGTTCCCCGTCGAGGAGGTTACCATTGCCGGGAACCTCACGGACATGCTGCTTGGCATCGAAGCAACTGGCAACGACCTGCGGGCTTTAGGGGAAGTCTTCGCCCCGACCGTCCTGATAGGTAAAATGACCGTGAGCGGTGGATGATCCGGTCTTCCTGATGATCTGTTGAAGCAGAGGGCACAAGCTGTCCTGTGGACGAGACGGGAAAGAACATGGCGGAACTCACATCGAAGCGGAGCGAATCGAACCGGGCGAGGACGCTGATTGTCGCCCTTGTACTCTTCGCGGCGGCTGCAATCGGGATATTCATTTTCGCGCGCTACCAGAAACACAACCAGCCCGCAGGGCCCAGCGGTCCGGTGGTCGTTCCGGGAATGCTCCACGCGGGTGATCCGAATTTCGAATACTACAAGAACCGGATCCGCCTGCAGGATGTGAAGGCCGGTCTGGGCATTACTTTCAATAAGAACCGTGTGGCCGTCATCTCCGGCATTATCTACAACGACGGCGACCGGAAGCTCGAAGCATTGGAACTCCGCGTCACGCTCTACGACCTGTACGGGAAGTTCTCGAAATCGCGCATTGCAACACCGCTGCGACCCGGGACCGGGATGTACCGCCCGATGGAACCGCTCGAGAAACGCACCTTCAGCGTATCCCTGGAAGCTGTGGAGCAGCTCTGGAATCCCAGGAAGGTCGAGATCGAAATCACAGGGTTGAAATACCAATAGGGCAAATATCCCGGCAGCCCCTCGCCACTGCCTGACCGCCCGGGGGCGGCCCGTTGATACATCAGTATGATTCCGGACATGATCTCCCGGAGGTATATCTTCCTCCTGACGGCTATTCTGATCTCCGTCGCGGCAGTCTCATGCGGCCGCCGCAAACTCAAACCCGATGAACTCGAGCGAAACAGGCTCTTCGCCGAAATTGTCTATCGTGCGGATCACCGGACGCTCGGCAGTGACGACTTTTTCGAGCAGAACCTTCTGGCCTCGCCGTATCCTGCCGTCTCGAGGTGGTGCGCCATCGCCCTGGGGCGCATCGGTGACCCGGGGGCTCTCCCCTGGCTTTACCGTGCGTTCCGCGCGTCCGATGCGGGCTTGCGTGCGTCGGCGGCTTTCGCCGTCGGTGAGATGGAGGATCGAGAGACACTGACGGCCGAAGGCCGCCCTGCCGATCCTGAGACCCGCCGGGAGTTGATCCGGCTGCTCGGCGATTCGGCGCTTCTGGTGCGGATGCGCGCCGTCGAAGCCCTGGGTAAGTCCGGTCGGCCCGCCGACCTGCCGGTCCTCATCGACTGCATTCGTACCACGCGGATCGACATAGTACCCGAACGGCAGCTGTTCCTGGACCTGGCCATCACGTCCCTGATGCGCATCGGAGATCCCGCCGCCCTGCCCTTGATCCGGTCGCTCGCCGCAGGCCGGGATCCGCAGGTCCAGTGGCGCGCCGGGAATGCACTGGTGCGCATGCGCGATCGATCGGCACGTCCCTTGTTTCTGGGCCTGCTGAAGTCCTCCGACCCGGACGTTCGCGTCTATGCGGTTCGCGGCCTCGGCATGTGCGCGATGGATGGCGACTCCGGGATACTGCAGGCGCTGGTGACCGCGGGCGGTGCAGCGGAAAGCATACGCAACTCGCTGGCGCTGCGAGTATCGGCCGTCGAGGCCCTGGCGTCGTTGCACAGCGTGGGCTCGGTGCCGGCGATAGTCGAGGCGTTGGGGGAGGAGCCGATTGACGACGCGCATCCGGATCAGGTCAATTTCGCCGTCAAAGCAGCCGCCGCCCTCGGTGCTCTCGGGGGACCTCGAGCTGTTAATCACCTGGTGCGACTCCTGCAGGCGCCTCGACCGGTTCAGCGCAGTGCGGTCGTGGGCCTGGCAAAAGCACTGAAAAAAGATCCGGCACAGTTCTTCCGGGCCGTCCACGGATTCGATCCGCGAAGTCCCGAGGATATTCGAACGTGGGCGGAGGCGCTGGGTGAGATTGGAGGTCCGCACGCCTGCCAGGAACTGGTCGAAATCCTTGCGCGCGTGCCCACGAAGGAGCTGGACCCGGATGCGCTCGTCGCGGTCCCGACGATCCTGGACGCTTTGGCGCGCGCGAATGCCCAGGATTTGGATGAACTGCTGCGCCCGTTCCTGCAATCCGATGACGGCATCGTCCTGCGCACGGCTCTCCGCGTTCGCAAGATACAGGCAGGGGAAGCAAAGCCCTGGCTCCCGGCCGTTGAAGCCTATCAGAGAATCTCCGCCCGCAGCGACGTTGAGTCAAAGGTGTCGATCCTCGAGTACCTGAGGCCGTGGGCCGGCGAGGCCGAGGTGCAGCGACTGCTCCGTGCCGCACTGGACGATCGTTCCAGGAATGCGCGCATCAAGGCGGCTACGATCCTGCGTTCGGTCGGGGCCACGCACGTGCCCCAGGATCCGGGGCCGGCAGAGAGTACCCTGACTCGGCTGACCTGTGACATGCTGGCCACCGCCCGTCTCGACCGGACCGTCGCAGTCATCGAAACGGACCGGGGCAACATCGAGGTCGAGCTCTTTCGCGAAGATGCCCCGGTCACCACATCAGCATTCATAAGGCTTGCCCAGAGCGGCTACTACAACGGGCTCACTTTCATGCGCGTGGTGCCGTTCTTCGTCATCCAGGGCGGGGATCCGCGCAACGATCAGGAAGGCGGTCCCGGCTATACATTGCGCTGTGAAATCAACATGCAGCCGTTCGCCAGGGGAAGCGTGGGCATGGCCCTGGCAGGCAAAGATACGGGGGGCAGCCAGTTCTTCATCACTCTCTCTCAACAGCCTCATCTCGACGGCGGCTACACCTGCTTCGGCCGTGTCGTCAGCGGTATGCAGGTGGCCGACCACGTCGTTCCGGGCGACGTCATAAGGCGTGTGCGCATCAAGGATGACGTGACCATGTTCGATTACAGGCACTACTAGTAGTATCCAAACCCATTGGAAGTAGAATAAAATCCCGCTTGGGAAGGTAAATCCAGGGAATCCCGCAGACCCGACGGGAGGGACTTGTATGTCCATCGGCTTCATCTATTTTCTCAGTTTCGCGGTAGGCTTGGCGTATGCCGTCCTCGTGGGCGTAGCCGGGCACCTTTTCGGCGGCGATGCCGGCGACGCCCACATGGACATTGGGACTGACCTGCCCATGAGCCCGTTGAGCCCGACGGTCATTGCCACGTTTCTTACGGGCTTCGGCGGCGGCGGGATGCTCGCAAACTCCTACTTCCAGATATCGGTCGGGAAAGGGGTCCTGGTTGCGATCTTGTGCGGCGTCCTGCTCAGCGGCGGCACGTACACCGTGCTGTTTTTCCTGTTCCGGGAGACCCAGGCAGGGGCTGAGTTCTCTCTCGACGATATGGTGGGCCGTACGGTGCAGGTGATTACTACCATACCGGAGGGCAGCACCGGCGAGATCGCGGTGGAGGCAAAGGGATCGCGCATAAACGGCCCTGCAAAGTCCATCGACGGCAGGGCCATTCCACGCAACGCCGCCGTGACAATCGTCAGGGTTGTGGGAAACCTCTACTACGTGCAGGAAATCAGTGCCTCGGCGGATAGGGCGCCGGCACAGAGTCATTAGCGGGGATTATTCATGAATCAGCGGGAAGGGAGCATTTGTGAACCCGGGAAACGCTCCGCGCGCGGATCGAATCACCAGTTACGATCGGCGTTCATCCGTGTCCCAAATCCCCTTCTTCCGGATGCTTCATGAATTATCCGGGTTAGCGTCTCCGGCCCGCCGACTATCGGCAGGCCGGTGCCGTGCAGACGGATCTGGAGGGATCTATGGCTGAAACCAACCTCGCGCTCGTCATAGTCGGCCTGGCACTCGCCTTCATCCTGGCGGTATACGCGGTCGCCCGCCGGTACAAGAAGGTCGGGCCCAACATGGTAATGGTCATCTCCGGGCGAAAGTACCGGATCAAGACACCGGATGGCCGCGTGGACGAAGTAGGTTTCCGGATTCGTCGGGGTGGCGGCGCATTCATCCTGCCGCTGATCGAGAAGGTGGACCTTCTCAGTCTCGAAATCATCACTTTGGACATAACGACTCCCGAGGTATACACGAAGCCCGGGGTGCCGATAATCGTCGATGCCGTGGCGCAGGTGAAAGTCGGCGGCGACGAGAGGTCGATCCGCACGTCAGCCGAGCAATTCCTGGGGAAATCAGCGGACCAGATCAAAGAGATCGCACTCCAGACGGTGGAAGGACATCTGCGTGCGATCGTCGGCACCATGACCGTCGAGGACATATACAAGAACCGCGACCAGTTTGCCTCCTCGGTGCAGGAGGTGGCGGTCTCGGACCTGGCCAACATGGGCCTGCAGATCGTTTCCTTCACGCTCAGGGACATCCGTGACAGCCACGGATACCTGGAAGCGCTGGGAAGACCGCGAACCGCGGAGGTGAAGCGCGATGCCGTTATCGCGCAGGCCGAAGCGGACCGGGACGCCACGGTCAAGTCCGCTCAGGCGCGGCAGGCGGGCGAGATCGCCAAGTTCTCCGCGGAAACTCAGATCGCCGAGGCGCAAAAGAACTACATGTTGCAGAAAGCAGGCTACGACAGGTCAACTAACGAAGCCAAGGCACAGGCCGACCTGGCCTACGATCTCCAGCGTTACAAGACCAACCAGTCACTGAAGCGCGAGGAGGTCCAGGTCTCGGTGGTGGAGAAGGAACAGCAGATCGTGGTGCAGGAACGCGAGATCCTGCGCAGGGAGAAGGAACTCGAAGCGACCATCAAGCGGCAGGCCGACGCGGAACGGTACCGGGTGCAGACGGAGGCCGAGGCCACGCGATTCCGCCTGGAGGCCGAGGCGCACGGTCAAGCCGAGGCACAGCGAGCCAAAGGCCTCGCACAGGCCGACGTTGTGAAGGCTACTGGATCTGCGGAAGCCGACGTTATAGCGTTGAAAGGATCCTCCGAAGCGGAGGCGATGTCGAAAAAAGCCACCTCGTGGAAAGAGTACAACCAGGCAGCGGTCATTCAGCTGGTTCTGCAGGCGCTGCCGGAAATCGCAAAAGCGATCTCGGAGCCCTTGTCCAAAACCGACTCCATCACCGTCGTCCACACCGACGGACCGGGCGCGGGAGCGAGCAGGGTGACGCAGGATGTGACGAATATCATGGCCCAGCTCCCGCCCGTCGTGGAGAGCCTCTCGGGCATCGACCTGCGCAGGCTGGTCGAACTGGTGCCGCAGCTGAAAGCAGATAAGGGACCAAAGCAGACGCCGCAGAGCTAGAACGAACCGGGTATGCCAGTTCACTCATCAAGCACCGAGCCGCAGTGCCTTCGGAGGAATCTCGAGGCTCGCCAGTTCGGGGGTAACAGGACCGCATGAGCCGTCGAGACGCTAACGCGGCCCTCGCCATCCTGACGGCGATCAATTTCCTCAACTACATCGACCGCTATGTCCCGGCAGCGGTCTTCGAGCCAATCAAGCGAGACCTGCACTTCACAGACGCGCAGCTCGGATGGACGCTGTCCGCGTTCATGGTTACCTACGCGGTGACGTCGCCTCTCTTCGGCCGGCTCGGCGACCTGATGACGCGCAAGTACCTGATATCGGCCGGGGTCGCTCTCTGGAGTTTTGCCACCGCGGGCGCCGGGTTGGCCCACTCCTTCTGGCATATGTTCGTGCCACGAACCCTGGTGGGGATCGGCGAGGCGAGCTACGCCACGCTCTCGCCGACGATCATCACGGACTTGTATGAAAGGGAGCGGCGGGGGCGGGCGCTGGCGGTCTTCTATGCTGCGATTCCCGTCGGGTCGGCGCTCGGATTTATCCTGGGGGGAAAGCTTGCCGAGAGTTACGGGTGGCGAGCGGCCTTCTTCATGGTGGGCCTACCGGGGCTGATGTTTGCGCTGCTCGCGCTGGCAATCCGTGAGCCGAAACGCGGCGGGTCGGACCCCGTGCCGGCCGAGCCGGGGCTGCCGGCACCGACGCTCGCAGCCACGTACCGCATGTTGTGGCACAATCGGACCTATGTCCTGGTCACGGCAGGCTTCGTTGCCTACGCCTTCTCCCTGGGAGGGCTTGTCGGCTGGATGCCCGCATTCCTCGAGCGCTACGACGGCATGACCACCGCGCAGGCCAACCAGGTATTCGGGGCGATTGCCGTGGTCGCGGGATTCCTGGGAACATTCTTCGGCGGGTTCCTGGGAGACTACCTTCTGCGCTACACCAGGTACTCCTACCTCTGGGTCTCGGGGCTGTGCATGTTCGTGGGCGCCCCGCTCAGTGTTGTGGCGCTGACGGCCAGGAACCCCGTGATCTTCCTTCCGGCTTTCTTCCTGGCCGAGTTTTTCCTCTTCCTCAACACGGGCCCGCTGAACGCCGTAGTGCTGGGGTGCGTGCCTGCACAGATCCGGGCCACGGCGATGGCGGTGAACATCCTATTCATTCATGCACTCGGGGACGCGATTTCGCCTCCGATCATCGGCATGATCTCGGACCGTTTCGGCCTCTTCCGCGCCACGCTCCTTGCTCCGCTGATGATGCTTGTCAGCGGTGGCATACTTTTGTGGACGATCCGCTATCAGTACCGGGCGAGCGGACCGCCCCCGGCACGCATCGACATCAATCCATCACCGGCAGGCGGCCGCTGACAGGCGAAGGCTGAAAAAGGACACAAGCCGGCAGAGCCGTGACGGGATGGTCTCGCCGGAAAAGGTGACGGCATGTTCCCAGTTGAAAAGATCCGGAAGATCCATTTCATCGGAATCTGCGGCACGGCCATGGCTTCGCTGGCCGCAATGCTCAAGGACCGCGGGTACGAAGTCTCGGGTTCGGATGAGGGCGTCTACCCTCCCATGAGCGATTTTCTCGCCAGGAAAGATGTTCGAGTGATCCAGGGATACAACCTGCGAAACCTGAGTCCCGAACCCGACCTGGCCGTGGTGGGTAATGCCCTCTCGCGCGGCAACCCGGAGATTGAATACGTCCTCAATTTCCGGATCCCCTATGCATCGCTGCCCGAAGCGGTGAAGGCTTTCTTCCTCAGGGACCGGATCCCGGTCGTGGTCACGGGCACCCACGGGAAGAGCACGACGACGGCGATGATCGCCTGGGGGCTTCAATGCGCCGGTCAACTTCCGGATTTCCTGGTAGGCGGCGTGGCCGAGAACTTCGATTCGAGCTACGGTCTCGGTGGCGGCCGGCATTTCGTGATCGAGGGCGACGAGTATGACTCGGCGTTTTTCGACAAGGGGCCCAAGTTCATGCATTACCTGCCGCAAGTGGCGGTGCTTGGGAACGTGGAACACGACCACGCGGACATCTACCCCACCCTGGACTCGCTCCGGCTTCAGTTCGCCAGGTTCGTGAATCTGATACCTGAAAGGGGCTTCCTCGCGGTCGGAAGCGACAGCGCGGTGGCAGCTGAGCTGACCCGCAAGGTGTTTTGCATGAAGGAGACTTTCGGGATGCACGCCGACAATGACTGGAGCGCCCGGGAGATCGAGTGGGGCGAGGGGAGAGTCGGCTTCGATGTGATCTACCGCCGGAAACTCTATCGGCGTATGAAACTCGGCATGATCGGCGAGTACAACATCCGGAACGCGCTGGCAGCCACGGCGATCCTCCACCGACTCGGGCTTGCCGAGGATGACATCCGTGAAGCGCTCGAATCATTCCGCGGCGTCCGACGCCGCCTGCAGTTCCTTGCGCAGGTGCGGGGAATCCGTATCTATGAAGATTTTGCACATCACCCCACTGCCGTAAGAGAGACGCTGGAGGCGATCCGCAAATCTTTCGGGCCTTCACGACTCTGGGCGATCTACGAACCGCGCTCCGCCACGAGCAGGCGAAACGTCTTCCAGCAGGAAATCGCAGAATCGCTGGCCGTGGCTGACTGTGTTGTCATTCCGGACCTCTACCGTCCCGAAAAGGTCCCTCAATCAGAGCGACTTGACCTCGCTCGCCTCATTGAAGACCTCCGCCGGCAGGGCCGCGACGCCTGGAATCTCAGGGATGCGGCCGGTATAATCCAGAAGGTTCGCGAAGCGGCGAAACCCGGAGATTTCGTGGTGATCATGTCCAACGGCGGTTTCGGCGGGATATTCGAGAAACTGCCTGCAGCCCTCGAGCGGGAGGAAAGAGCGGATGGAACGCCAGCCCAGGAGCCATAGCCGGCCATTTGTACACGTCAGGCGGCTCGCCTTCCCGATCGCGGTCTGCGTCGCTCTGGCACTGGCAACGATAGGATCGTTTTCGCCGTCCGCGCGGTCCCAGCAGCCCGACAAGCAGCAGGGACAGCAGGGCTTCCAGATCGGCGTCGAGGTCGGCCTCGTCACGGTCCCCGTCACCGTGCGCAAGCCTGGCGGGGGCTTCGTCAAAGGACTGCCGCAGAACGCCTTCCGAATCCTGGAGGACGGTGTGGAGCAGGAAATCGTCCTGTTTGCACAGGAGGGTGTGCCCACCCGCATCGCCATAGTCCTGGACAGCAGCGGCAGCGTGCGCTCGGAATGGGGATCCATCAAGTACTCGACCAGGAAGTTCGTAGAGAACCTCAAACCTGAAGATCAGTTTGCGCTGGTGACATTCAACATCGAGACTCGCCTCAAAATGGACTGGGGCAACAAGAGTGACCGGCTCGACCCCGTACTCACATCGGTCTACTGCAAGGACAATACCAACCTCTGGGACACCATATGGGTCGTCAGCAACGAGGTCTTCAAGGGAATCTCTGAAAAGAAGGCCATGATCATCATGACGGACGGCCTCGACAACGCAAGCTCGGTTTCCTACAAGGAGGCGTTGGACGCGGCCGTCCGTTCAGAGGCCGCCGCATACGTCGTAAGCAAGACTGAAGCGGTCCGGCAGATGATCCTGTACGAACAGGCAGCCGCGGGTTACTACCGGAGCATTCCTGCGGATGTCTTCGTGCAGGCGGACCTGGCACTTAGGAAATTGGCTTACGAGACCGGCGGACGGGTTCTCTACCCGAACAGCTTCGGCCAGCTCGACAACATCTACGCCGAGGTCGACGAAGAGCTCCGCAACCAGTACACTCTCGGTTACGTCTCGACCAACAAACTCAAGGACGGAACCTACCGTCGCATTCAGGTCGCGGTCGCTTCGCCCGACGCCCTGGCCTCGGCGCGCCCCGGCTATTACGCGACGAACGAAATGCCTTCGTCCATTCCGAATCAGCAGGAACGATAGTCTTCCCTTCCGTTCGGCATCTGCCACTCATGGATGCCTGCCGGGCGGGAGCGTAAATCCGCCTTAGATCACCCTTGACACCCGGTCGCCGGGCGCTTATTTTTCGGGAAGCCCTCAGAAGTCTCCTCGTGTCCGGTTCCGGGCCCGTGCAAGGCATAGCCGCCGTTACACAGCCGGAGGTTCGGGACTCCCTTGAACTGATACACGGAGGGCTGAGGGGTGTCTTATCTTGTCTATTCTGCTGTTTGGGACCGTGAAACGTGCTGGGTCTGTGAGACCGCTCCGGATAGCTGTCCGACGGTTTCCAGTGTTCGTCGCCTTTGGTCGAACGAAGAACTTGCGCGCATCCGACTGGTGCTTCAACGGTTGACTTCGCTCCGAATCGAAAACGAGGCCGATGCCGAAGACCTCGTGCAGGAGACGTTGCTGACCATGACCCAGAAATGCCCGGAAAACGGGCCCGACAAGGGGCTCCTGATCTGGAGCATGGGGATACTGCGCAAGAAGATCGGGAACTACTACCGGAGAGCGCAGCGCTATGTACCGATGGAATGCGCCGAATCGTCCGGACGCGCGCGAATATCCATGTCACCAGAGATGAGGTTTCTTCATTCGGAACTGGCCATGGTCGTACGAAAGACACTGCGCGCTCTGCCCGAGAGGGAGCGTCGGGCAATGGAGCTGTTCCTTGCCGGTCTTCAGGCGCACGAAATCGCCGCCTCACTCCACCCGGAAAGGTACCAGAATGTCATCAACCACCTCTTCCGGGGGAGAAGGAAAATCGCAGCGCAGCTCGCCGCCCTGGGCTACGCGGTCCCGCTTCGAAAGTACCGGCGCAGACGCTGCCGTCGGAGCTCCGCAGAGCGAGTTCACGGGTGCCCGTAACGCCGACAGGCAGTCAGAGCCCGAAGCATCGGCTTCCGGGGGACTTCACACGCGACCCAGTAGCCGGTACCAGACGTAGCCGACATACTCGTGATATGCCCACTGGATTCTGGCCAATCGGGTTGGTGAGGGGTGCGCGAAGCCGCCGAGAAGAGATGTCGCCCATTGACCGGCATTCATGCGGGCCGGATAGTCCTTAAGCGCCCAGATGCCCGCAGGTGCCGGGATCGGGGCCATCCCAAGCTTCCGGGCAACCGCAGAGGCACGCCACAAATCGCAGGCGGAGGTCACCAGGACGAAGGGATTCGAACCCACCATCTTCCTTACCTCGAGCAGGTTCTCGTACGTCGTTGTCGAGTTGCCCTCGACCAGGATGTCCTCGGCGCGCACGCCCAGCTGCCGCGCAAAATCGGCCATGAGCCCGGCAATGGGGCCGTCCCCCTCGCGAACCACGCCGCCCGATACGATCAGCTTGGATCCGGGCAGCAGGCGATGGAGGCGGATCCCTTCGGCCAGGCGGCCCACGGTCTCACCGGACAGATTGCTGGTCACAGGGAAGGCGGGGCAGAACTCGCCGTATCCTGAGAGAACCACTATCCTGTCGATCTTCGGTTCGCCGGGCGGCACGAGCATGGGCTCGAACGGCTTCTCCAGGCCGCGCATCAGGATCTCGGCCAGGGGCGAGAATGTGAAGATCAGGTACAGGAGCGCTCCGGACACCAGCAAGCGGCGTCCCTGCCGCGGGTGACGCCCAAAGAGACTGAGCATGACACCGCCGGCCAGCAGCAGGGACATGATCCCAAGCGGTGAAATCGTGACCTCGAGAGTCCGTTTCAGCGTATCCATTTGGCGCGGCCGGTTGTGCTCCCGGGAGTTTCAATATAGCATGACCGTGGCCGGCGAGATCGACTTTCAACGGAGACAAACTGTGAAGCTAAACCGCAAAGTTGTCATTATCACCGGTGCGGCAGCGGGCATCGGAGAGGCATCGGCCCGGCTGTTTGCGCGCGAAGGGGCCCGGCTCGTCCTTGTGGATGTCGACGCCGGGCGGCTCCGGATGCTGACGGGGGAGCTGGAGCAGTCCGGCACGATGGTGCTGGAGATTGCCGGGGATGTCTCCGACTCGGCTGTGTGCCGGAAGGTTATGGACCGCGTCACGAATCAGTTCGGCCGGATCGATGTTCTTTTCAACAACGCGGGCATAGTCCTGAACGGCAGCCTGCTCGATTGCACCGAGGATGACTGGCAGCGAACTATGGACGTGAATTTGAAGTCCATGTACATCTTGTGTCGCGAGGCAATACCTCTAATGTGCAAACAGGGCTCCGGGTGCGTGATCAACATGTCTTCGATCGCGGGGACGAATGGCATTCCCAACCGTGGTGCCTACTCTGTCTCGAAGGCCGGGGTGATCGGTCTGACCAGGAGCCTTGCCGCTGACTTCGTGAAGGAGGGCATCCGGGTAAACTGCATATGCCCGGCCACTGTCGACACGCCTTCTCTGAGGGAGCGGATCGCCAGCTCACCCGACCCTGAAGCCGCGCGGCGCGCGTTCATCGCGCGCCAGCCCATGGGACGCATCGCGCGGCCGGACGAGATCGCCTCCATGGCGCTCTGGCTCGCCTCGGACGATTCGGCCTTCATGACCGGCCAGGCCATCGTCATGGACGGGGGGATGAAGCTGTAGGGGAGCCGGGGGGTACCGGATCTACATTTATCAGAGTCTCGATCTTTGCTTCCTTGCGCAGCTGATCGACCAGCTGCTGCAGCTGCAGGTTCGATTTCTCGCTCTTCAGAAATTCGGCCAGCTGGACCCGGGACTCGTCCAGTGTAGCCAGTCCCGCCTTCCTCTTGTCAGTCACCTTGATTATGTGGTACCCGACCTGGGAGCGCACCGGGTCGCTCAGGGAACCGACGGCGAGGGAGAAAGCCACTGCCTCATACGCGGGATCAAGCTGCCCCTGCGGCGTATACCCCAGATCGCCGCCCTCCGAGGCCGATGCGTCCATCGAGGTTTCCCGTGCGAGCTTGGCGAAATCCTCCCCTTTGCGCGCGCGATCCAGGATTGCTTCGATGCGCTGGCGTGCGAGTTTGTCCTGTTCGGGGGACGAACCCTCTGGAACCAGTATGAGGATGTGGCTCGTTTGCACCATGTCCGGATGGCGGAATTCTTCGGTGTGCGCCTTGTAGTACTCCGCTACCTCCTCCGGCGTAACCGTGATCTTGCTCGTGATATTGTCGTTGATATACTTGGCGACCACGAGATTCCGCTCCAGCCCTTTCAGGACGGAGGCTCGGTCCATCCCTCGTTCGGCGAGCGCTGCGTTCATGGCCGCTTCACTCCCGAATGTTTTTGCCACCTTTGCGAACTCGGATTGAACGTCCGCCGGTGCGACTTTGACACCCGCCGCGACCGCTTTCTGGTAGATCAACTCCTCTGCGACGGCCGATCCGAGCGCATTGTTGGTCAGTTCCAGCCGGTAATCCTCACGGAGGTTCTTCCAAGCCGGGCTGCCGATGGGGGCCAGCTGCGCCTGGACTCGCTGTTCGATATCACGGCCCAGAATCGGCACACCGTTAACCCTGGCAACAACGGCCGGGAAAATGGCGTCGGGCCCGGCGGGCGGAATCGTTTCCCCCTGCCCCGTCTGCGCGCCGGCCGGTTTCGCTGCAGGTGTTGATGCACCGGGCTGCGGCCCAGGGGCGGGCTGTTGAGCCTGCCCAGGAGACCACGCCGCCGGAAAGAACGCGAGAACAATCAACGGCATCCATTTGCGGAATTTCACAGCTCGTACACTCCTCTGGCATGGGAAAGAAACTAAGGTTAGCACGTCTGTTTCTCATTTCACAATCGCTGATGGGAGGGATCTGCGGCGAGAATTGCGTTGATATCGGCCCGGCTTTGGGATAATCGTGGCTCTCCCGGGACCGGAGGTCTTGCCGATGGGATTCAACTGGATCGACGGGTTGATCGTGGTCGCGTATCTGATCGCCATCACCCTTTTCGGCATCCATTTTCGCCGCAAGCAGCAATCCATCCACACGTATTTTCTCGGCGGGAAGACGATACCCGCGTGGGCGCTTTCGCTCTCGATAGTCGCGACGGAAACGAGCACGCTGACGGTCATAGGAACTCCCGGCATCGCATTCGGAGGCAACCTCTCCTTTCTCCAGCTCGTGCTGGGCTACCTGGTTGGCCGCGTTTTCATCAGCCTGGTCCTGATTCCCGCCTATTTCAAAGGGGAAATGTACACGGCATACGAGCTCATGCAGCGGCGCTTCGGTCCGAAGATAAAACATGCGACGGCCAGCATGTTTCTCATCACCAGGGCCCTGGCAGAGGGTGTCCGGGTGCTCGCCATCGCAACCGTCGTGAGCGTCGTGCTGGGCACCGGGGATGTCTGGTCGATCCTCATCATTTCGGGGCTCACGCTGATCTACACCTTTGAGGGGGGATTGACTGCGGTGATCTGGACCGACGTCGTCCAGCTCTTCATCTACATCGGCGGCACCCTGGTCGCATTTTTCGTAATTCTGGGACTGATCCCCGGCGGCTGGCAGGGCGTGCTGGCGAACGCCGGTCAGAAACTGTCGGTCTGGAATTTCTCCACCAACCTGGCCGTGCCTTACACCTTCTGGGCCGGGATCATCGGCGGAGCCTTTCTCAACACTGCGAGCCACGGCGTGGATCAGCTGATCGTGCAGCGTCTGCTGGCGGCGAAGAACGAGCGCGACAGCAAGGTGGCCCTTCTCTCGAGCGGGTTGGTGATCCTGTTTCAGTTCACGCTTTTCCTGATCGTGGGCGTCATGCTGTACAGCTTCTATCAATACAACCCTCACGAAACCGTGCCCGCCATGCGCGACCGGATCTTCCCCAACTTTGTCGTACAGCATCTCCCGCACGGCGTCTCCGGCCTGATGATTGCCGCGATTCTCGCAGCCGCGATGGCGAACCTGAGCAGCGCCATCAACTCGCTCGCGTCCACGACCGTGATCGACTTCTATCGCACTTTCGTAACCGGGGGAGTCACAACAAAGGACGAGCTGCGGCTCTCGCGCTGGATCACGGTGCTCTGGGGTCTCGTACTGGTCTTCCTGGCGATCCTGTCACGCGGTGTCCAATCGGTCCTGGAGGCAGGACTCACGATCGCTTCGATCACATACGGCAGCATGGTGGGCGTGTTCCTGCTCGGCGTCCTGACCCGGAGGGCCAACGAACGGGGTTCAATTGTCGGCATGGCAGCCGGATTGCTGTCGATGCTGGCGGTCTGGTATTTCAGCTCGATAGCCTTCACCTGGTATGTCCTGATCGGGAGCGTCATCACCTTCTCGGTCGGGTACGCCGCGAGCATCATCTGCACCCTGCGGGGTGAGGCTGCTTGACCGCCGCACAGGCTCTCATCAAGGAGGATCGGTCTCAGGCGGACCCGGGCCGACGGGCAAGTGTGACGGCTGCCAACTCGGGAGCGAGCAGGAGCACGGCAAAGAGGTTCGGAAAGATCTGCAGCCCGTTCATCGTGTCGGCGTAATACCAGACCGTGCTCACCTGGGCGACCGCCCCTACGAATATGAGCCCGCAGTAAGTCCAGTAGTAAAGCCTCACGACGCGCGAGTGAAAGAGGTATCTGAAGCAGAGCTCGCCGTAGTAGGCCCATCCCACGAGATTCGTATACCCGAAGAGAAATGAGCTCACGGCGACCATCCAGCCGCCGGCAACCGGGATCCTGCTGTTGAATGCAGAGGCAACGAGGGCCGTGCTCGTCAGCCCATCGGCCCATTTCCCCGTGACGGTCACGGCCAGCGCCGTCATCGTGCACGTGATGAAAGTTATGACGAACACGTCCACGGTCGCGATCAGACCCTGGCGCACGGGATCCCGGCTCTTTGCGGTCCCGTATGCCATGCCCGCCGTTCCAAGCCCCGCCTCATTGGCGTACAGTCCGCGCGCAGCCCCGAGACGCGCTGACAGCAGCACCGTCGCGCCCGCGAACCCGCCCAGTGCAGCCGTCGGAGTGAATGCGTGAGCGAAGATCAGCCCGATCGTCCGGGGTATGAGGGTCAGGTTCGCCAGGATCACATATGCAGCGCCACCCACATATAGAATTATCTTCACCGGCACGAGCTTTTCGGCGAACCGCGCGATACTCTTGATGCCGCCGATCACGACGAGCCAGGCACCGACAGCAATCCCCAGCCCGGAGATCCACCTGGGAATGTGGAACTCGGTATCCAGCACGAGCGCCATCGAATTGGTCTGGGCCAGAGGCCCGGTTGTCATAGCCGCGATGCCTGCCACCAGGGCAAAGACCCAGGCCAGGGTTCTCGAGTGCGCACCGTCCCGGATGTAGAACATCGGTCCGCCGGCGACGCTGCCATCTTCGAGCTGCGTTCGGTAGCGGAATCCCAGGACCGCCTCGCTGTACTTGGTGGCCATCGCCACGAGCCCGCTGGCCCACATCCAGAAAACCGCGCCCGGCCCGCCGGCTGCGATTGCCGTCGCGACGCCGGCGATGTTGCCATTGCCGATTGCGCCGGCGAGCATCGTCATCATCGACTGCAGGGGAGAAATTTCACCGATGGCTCCTTCCTCACCTTTTCGGCCCTTCGCCTGCAGCGCGGACTTCCAGCCCACGTTGAAATGGCGCAGATGATAAAAACGCAGCCGAAAGGTCAGATAGAGTCCCGTCCCCATCAACAAAATGACCGTGAACGGTCCCCAGACGAGCGCGGCAGCTCTTTCCCAGAAGACGGTCATCCGGTAGATCCGTTCCTTTCGTTGCGTGAACCCGCCATCGTGGAGTCAACCTCGAATGTCCGTCACCGCGGCGATCATACAGGAACACTCAATTAAGGATGCAGTTCCTTCCAGCGACGCAGGATGCGGCGGGCGGCCGTACGGTGCGGGTCATCGACAAGGCTGCCGTCCAGGGTCGTCAAGGACCTTCCGCCGAGCTCGGCGTCGTCGAGCGCTGCAAGCACGCGTTCCGCCCTTGCGACTTCTTCGGCGGTGACATCGAAAACCTCGTTGATCGTTCCGACCTGCCCGGGGCTCAACGCGCTCTTGCCGTCAAAACCGAGGCGTCGTCCCTGCCTCGATTCCCGGCGCAGCAGAGCACCGTTCTCTATATCGAAACAGGGGGCATCGATCGCATCGATCCCGGCCGAGCGCGCCGAAGTCACAACCAGCTGCAGCGCCATCAGGATCTCGAGCCGGTCCTCGGAAGGCCCACAGCGCACCTGGGCCGAATAGTCGGCAGAGCCGAAGATGAGAGAGGCCATGCGCGCAGAACTGCGGGCAATCCCCGGGGCGTTCAGGACCCCCGCAGCGGACTCGACCATGGCATGAAATCGCAGGTTTCCGGGCGGGACACCACAACCGGCCTCGAGTTCCCGCACGCGGGCCTCGGCATCCAGAACTTCCTCTGGCGACTCGACCTTGGGCAGGCAGATTCCGTCAGGGCGTCCGGGCACCACGGCTTCCATGTCTCTGCGTCCGACCTCGGATCCCGGACTGTTGACCCGCACGACAACCTCGTGCGCACCGAAGTCCAGGGATGCGAGTGCCCAGACCACGTTCTCCCGGGCCTCGTCCTTGCGGGAGGCCGAAACGCCGTCCTCGAGATTCAGAATGAGCACATCTGCCGGGACGGTAAGGGCTTTTTGCAGCATCTTCCGGCTGTCGGCCGGAACATAGAGCAGGCTGCGTCGAAGGCCTGTAATCATCGCATCTCCTCCCCGGGCAGACTTGCCCGACTCGCACGATTATACAAAGGCGGGAAGGCATGAGTCTGTACTGCTGTGCCGATAATGGAATATCATTTGTGACAGAAGACCGGAAGCGGCTGTCCAACCGGCCCGGTCTCAGGGGCGGAAATCATTGGCGATCATTACCATCTCCCACCAGTACGGCAGCCGCGGCGAAACCATTGCGCGCGAGGTGGCGCACCGCCTGGGATTCATTCTCGTCACCCCGGCGAAGGTGGAGGAGATAATACGCGATAGATACCAGCTCGACTACTCGCTGACGGGCCAGGCCGGCGAGACATCGCACGATAACCACACCAGCAAGATATTCGCGAACCTGATTTCGGCCGTCCTGGCCGACATGGCCGTCCTGAACGACCTGGTGACACTGGAATGCGGAGGGCAGTTCATCTTCCGCTCTTTTCCCAACGCGCTCCACGCGCGTGTCATAGCTCCGCGGGACATTCGCATCCACAACATCATGAGGGATACCGGGGGAACGTTCGACCAGGCGTTACACGCGATAGAAGACGAGGGCCGGAGGCACGCGCGATTCCTCCGCTCCAGCTTCCGCCGCCTGACCGAAACCCCCGAGCGGTACGACCTGCTGATCAATTCCGGCACCCTCGAAGTGGATCATTGCGTGGAGCTGGTGCTCTCCGCCGTAAAGATCAAGAGACTGTCCGAATACGGGATGGTTTCCAGCGAGACCACCGAGCGTGCCAAGCTGCGAAACCAGATCCGCCTTCTGCGCGCGCTGACCAGGCTCTCAATCGAAAAAAGCGGTTCGCTCACGCAGTTCGCACATCCGAGCGAACTGGTCTTCGCCAGGCTCCTCGATTTCTATGGTATCCGCTGGCAGTACGAGCCGCGGACTTTCCCGCTGCGTTACGACGAGAAGGGCAACATAGCCGAGGCGTTCTCTCCGGACTTCTACCTGCCCGACAGTGATCTCTACGTCGAGCTGACGACGATGAAGCAATCGCTGGTAACGAAGAAGAACAGGAAAGTGAAGCGCCTGCGCGAGTTGTATCCCGACATCAAAATTCGTCTTCTCTATCAGAAGGACTTTGAGGATCTCATCTTCAAGTACACCGCCAGGAGCCCTTCCGAGGCATGACGGACCCCTTATGCACGAAGACCTCGAAAAGGTTTTGTTCACGCACGAGCAGATCCACCAACGCATATCCGAAATAGCCGGGGAGATCTCCCGCGACTACCAGGGGCGCGAACTCATGCTTGTCACCGTGCTCAAGGGCGCCGTCTTCTTCCTCACGCACCTCGCGCAGTCCTTGACGATCCCGGTCAAGCTGGACTTCCTGGGCATCGCCAGTTTTTCGCCCGGCAGGACCCTGCCGGGCGTTGTCCGCATCTCCAAGGACGTCGATCAGGACATCCAGGACATGGACGTCATGGTGATCGAGGACATCGTCGACACGGGCCTGACCCTCCGCTACCTGCTCAACGTGCTGTCCGGCAGGCATCCGCGCAGCCTCGTGGTGTGCACGTTCCTCGACAAGGCTACCCGGAGGCTTGTCGACATTCCTGTGAAGTACCGCTGTTTCGAGATACCGGACCGTTTCGTCGTGGGCTTCGGCCTCGATTACAACCAGCGCTACCGGACGCTGCCATGCGTCGGTATCCTGAAGAGTCACATCTACCAGGGCAAATGACCGTCATCCCAAAGGAGGCGCGGTTCAGCCCTTCCCTGCACCCTCCGCACGAATCGAGCGATCCGAGGGGTCGGTATCGGAACCGGTATCGGCATCGACCGCAAGTCGAGGTTTACGTCGATTGCTGATTCCGATAGCGATACCGACACTGCCGCGCTACCCCGGAAGCAGCAGAATCAGATAGAGATGATAGAGAGTCAGCAGGATGTAGGCCCAGAGGCAGAGGCGGGCGGCGAAGCGCGCCGCTGCCCATTCCTTGTGCAGGACGATGATCGCCAGCGGCATGGCAGTCATCGCGAGCTTGATACTCACGAAGGAGTACACGCCGCCGTGGACAAGCAGCGCGTTCATCAGCGGGTTGGCCTCACGGAACAAGCCGGTCCTGATCTGCATCCCCGTGAGGATTGCATCCAGGGTCGAAAGCAGCAGGATCGAGACCGCCACCCTCCAGCTGCCCGCATCATAGATGTCCACGTACCGCGCGGTATCGGTCTGCCGCCGCCCGCTGCTCATCCTGCGACGATAGGCCGAGAAGACGGGGGGAAAGGTCGCCTTTCGACGGCGGTCCTCGCCGGTCCGTTCTTCGTGCAGCAGGTCTCCGGGCTTGTCGAGCGATTCTGTCAGTTTCATACCAAATAGGTCATATCGACCGGGGACGCCGCTGAATTCAGCCGGAAAGTCGTGGCCGCCAGGGCCACGCGCAAGGCAGCGCTGACTGCCCGCAAACGGCGCTGCCGGATTCTGCTATCATGGGCGCTCACCATTGAGAGATCGGGCCTGCCTGCGCCTGGATCCGGCCCGGTACGCTGGGAGGATGGACATTCATGACCGCCTCGGAACCGGGACTCGCCCAATCTGTCCTTGCCGTTGCCCCCTCACGAATCCGTGAACTCGCCGACATCGCGATGTCCATGGACAACGTCCTCAGGCTGTACTTCGGCGAGTCCAACCTTTCCACTCCTCAATACATCAAGGATGCCGCAATCCGTGCGCTGAGAAATGGTTACACCTTCTACACCGAGAACGCCGGCCTGCCGAGTCTTCGGAGCGCGATCGCCGGCAAGTACTCCGAGCTTCACGGAGTCTCGCCCGATCCCATGAGGCAAGTGGTTGTCACGGCGTCCGGAGTGCAGGCGCTCAACGTTGTCATTCGCTGTGTCCTTGATCCCGGCGACGAGGCGATCGTCCTGACACCGGCATGGCCGAACGGATCGGCCATCGTCGGCATGTGTTCCGCCCGAGCCGTCGAGATTCCGCTTGTCCTCTCGAAGGATCGGTTTGAAATTGATTTCGAGGCACTCGAAAATGCGGTCGGCCCAAGGACACGGCTTCTCATCTACACTTCCCCATCCAATCCGCTCGGGTGGGTGGCGAGCGAAAGCGATCAGGCTCGTCTCCTGTCGTTCTGCAGGCGTCACCGCATCTGGATTCTGGCCGACGAGGTCTATGAACGCCTCTACTATGGGGGGAGCGTGGCACCGTCCATTCTCCGCCTCTGCGATGCGGACGATGCCGTAATCGTCGTGAATTCCTTCTCCAAGAGCTACTGCATGACGGGGTGGCGCCTGGGCTGGTTGGTTTCGCGCGCCGACCTGGCTTTGAAAGCGACCCAGCTCAACGAATTCATCGTTTCGCATGCACCGTCGATGGCGCAGAAGGCTGCCGAGACCGCACTGCGCGAGGGGGAGGCTACGCTGCGTGAGATGATCGGCGGTTTGCGAGCGAGCCGCGATTTCCTCATGGGGGTGATGCGACAGGTACCGGGCGTAACGGTGCCACCCGCGGACGGAGCCTTCTACCTGTTTCCGGCGATCGAGGGGGTCGCGGACTCCTTCGAATTCTGCCGCCGCCTGCTCGCCGAGGAGAGAGTCGGCATTGCCCCCGGCGTCGCTTTTGGGGCCGGTGGAGAGGGGTCGGTGCGCATCTGCTACGCGGCCGAAATGTCGGTCTTGGAACCGGCAGCGGAAAGGATAGCGGCCTTTCTCCGTCGGCACTCCAGCCTGGGGACGCGCTTCTGAGTGCGGATCTGAGAGCCCCGTCCTGATCTCGCCTCAGATCTTCATGAACCACTTCCTGCGATACATGATGTAGGCAACCAGGTACATCAGCAGCGAGAATGCGATCCCATGCAGCATCGAGGCATTCAGCGGCGATGCCAGCGGCTCAAATACGGTCTGGTAGATGTAGTCCCGCAATGACACCGCGCCGGCCGAAGCCGGGACCTTGATCATCATCGAAAGCCTGACCACCACCCCGGCAAGAAAATACACCGCGATCGCGTTCATTCCATAGATCGCGAAGGGCCTGCTCCACCCGCGGTATCCCTTGACGTCATTGAGCCAGTAACAGAAAGCAAACACCGTGGCCGCCATGCCGGCCATGAAGAGGGTGTAGGAGCTCGTCCAGAGGTTCTTGTTGATCGGTAGCCAGATCCCCGCCACCAGGCCGGCCAGGGTCAGCGAGCTGCCCATGGTGTACAGCCACGCCGTCTTCTCCTCCGGGCTCCATCGCGTCCGCAGGATGTGCCCGGTGAGAATTCCCAGAAGCGTGGTGCCGATTGCCGGAAGAGTGCTGAATATCCCTTCCGGGTCCCACGTCCTGGTCGCGCTCCACATGTGCCCTTTCAGGAACAGGCTGTCGATCAACTGGGCGAAGTTGCCGTCCTTCTCCAGGACGCCCGCTCCGAAGCCTGGAACCGGTATACACTTCATCGCAACCCAGTAGACGGTCAGCAGGCCGGCGGTCCAGGCAATCTGGCCGCGGATCCTGGTGTTGAGGAATATGATGGTCGCACACAGGTAGCAGACGGCGATGCGTTGCAGTACACCCGGTATCCGCAGCGTCGCCAGGTCGAAATACGGGAAAGCCGCCAGGAACAGGCCGAGCGCAAAGAGAATCAGAGCGCGACGCAGCGCATGGAACATGAGGACGGATTTGCTCTCTCCCCGCGCCACCCTCTTGGCGAACGACAGGGTCATCGCGACCCCCACGATCCACAGGAAGAACGGGAAGACGAGATCGGTGAAAGTCCAGCCGTGCCACTCCGCGTGGCGCAGCGGCGGATAGACTGAGCTCCAGGTCCCCGGGTTGTTCACCAGCATCATGGCGGCGATCGTCGCCCCCCGAAAGACATCGAGTGATTCCAGCCTACCGCCGCCTGCACCAACTTTCCTTTCTTTGCCCGCCGTTTTCTGCTCTGTCATAGAGATCCCCATGTCGATGTGTCGGATCAACTCATGATGATCATTTTCCCGGCTTCCCGAGTTGCCTCAAGGCTTCATAGACCGCAATGGCTGCCGCAGTAGCCAGATTCAGGCTGCGTACGTGCGACGAAAGCATCGGGATCCTCAATGCATTTTCCGGATTTGCATTCAGCACTTCGTCGGGCAACCCGGTCGACTCACGCCCGAACAACAGGCAGTCCCCTTCCCTATAGCGCACATCAGTATAGGGGCGATCGGCGCGCGCACTGAAACAAAGGAGCCGCGAACCCGGCAGGGCGGACCGCAGCCCGACAAGGTCCTTCTCCCGCCTCAGGTCAACCAAAGGCCAGTAGTCCAGGCCGGCGCGACGTACGGAGCGCTCGTCGATTCGGAAACCCAGGTGACCGACCAGGTGGAGCGGGATGCCGTTGGCGGCGCACAAGCGGGCTATGTTGCCGGTGTTGGGGTGAATCTCGGGCCTGAAGAGAGCGACGTGGAGCGGAGTCGCGGACACTGAAGGACGATTCGCCTCGGGTGCAGAAGATCCCGTCACTTTGGTCCCTCGAGTGTGTCCACCAGATCCTTCATCCTCCGCCGGCTCACCTCGAGCCGCGTGCCACTCTTCAGAATCACCTCGCCGTGGCCCCCCGTCAGAGGGACAACCTCGAGAACCTCGTTCAGGTTCACTGTTGACGAGCGCGAGAGGCGGATGAAGTCGTAGTAGTCGCCGCCGATCCCGATGGCCTGCGGGCGGGAACCCGCATAGTCGATCCCTTCGAAGGGTATCAGGCCGTTCGGGAACATCCCGGCCTGCACCAGGCCTGCGTCCTCGATCTCACGCGCCCAGCGGTCACGTTCGCGCAATGGCAGCGCTACCCGCTGCACTGCGTCTGAAAGCCGCGCCCGGGTAACCGGCTTCAGCAGGCAGTCAATCGCGTGATGTTCGAACGCCTGGATCGCATACTGGTCAAAGGCGGTACAGAACACGATCCTCGGGCGCGGCGGACGAAGGGACGATGCAACCTCCAGGCCGGTATGCCCGGGCATCTGTATATCGAGGAATATGAGGTCGGGCCGCAGGGCTGCGATCCGCTCGACCGCCTCAACACCGTCGGACGCCTCGCCGACAACTTCGATGTCCGGAAAGGTGGCCAGCATCTGCCGCAGGCGGTCCCGGGCGGGGCGTTCGTCATCGACCAGAAGTGCCCTGATCAAGGATCTTCTCCCTCCCCTGCCGACATTGCCAGCCGGCGTGGAGTCATCGCTGCTATACCGGCTTCGACACAACAACGGGGAGCGTAACCGCTGCGACCGTGATTCTGTCCCCCGGATCCCTTCGGATCGAGAGTGAGCCTTGAGCGCCGTAATGGGCTTTCAATCGCAAAGCGAGATTCCTGAGACCGTAGCCCGACCCGTCTTCAGCGGAGCCGCCCGTCAGCGGGGCCGACGCGGGGCCGGGCCCGTTGTCGAGCACCGAAAGAAACAGGCTATCGCCCCGCCGCTTCGCGCGGATCTCGATGATCCCCATCCCGCGTATCGCCGAGACTCCGTGCTTGATGGCATTCTCCACCAAAGTCTGGATAGCCATGGTGGGAATCAGGTCGCCCTTCGCTTCCTCGTCCACGTCGAGCTGAACGGAGAGGCGGTCACCGAACCGGGCTTTCTCGACATCGAGGTAGGCTCTCACAAAATCCAGCTCTTCCTCGAGCCGAACCAGTTCCTTCTCCGATCGCTTCAGGGCGTAGCGAAATACCTCGGCCAGTTCCTCCACCGTCTCCTCGGCCCGGGCCGGTTCTTTGTGGATCAGCCCCGCGATGGCGTTCAAGGCATTGAACAGGAAGTGCGGATTGATCTGGGCACGGAGTGCCTTCAGCTCGGACCTGCTGGCGGAAAGCCTCAATTCCTGCTCGTTCCTCTCCTGTTCCCGCTTGCGCCGCTGAAGACGGATGTTGTCGAGCAGTGAGGCGAAGACGTGCGCCAGGGAGCTCAGCAGAGCGACATCCTCAGAAAAGTAGGGTGCGTCGTTGGGTCGATGCCCCATGCAGATCCTGCCGATGGTCTCTCCACGCTCGCGGATGGGCACCTCATGAACGACATCCGGCCCGTCTCCCTCCGTCCCGGCATCGGCACCAACAAGTATCTTCACGTCCGCCAGAAAAATCGTCGAGAGACTCTGTTCCGCCTGCTCGACCAATCCACGCTCGTCGATGGCCTCCTGCGTGCCGCTCAGGAAGTACTTTACCGCCTCGACGGCGGAGAAGCGACGGCCCAGCCAGAATCTATCCATCCACAGTGCCATCCGGCCATATGCCCACGGGAGCAGCAACAGGAGCGGAGAGAGAGTCAAGGACAGAACCCACGGCTTCAACCAGCCGGTTTGAGATCTGTCCAGGAGCGGAATCACGAATGCAAAATAAGCCAGCAGGAAGAGAAGGAGCAGGAAGAAATATGTGCCTCGCTTGATGAAGACGTCAAAGAACGCGAACCGGTCATAATAGTAGGTGCTGACGAAGAAGAAACAGAGGGGGAGGGAGCGGGAGAGGATCCCGAGATAGGCAAACAACGACTGGTGCAGCTGATACAGTTCCGACCGTACCAGAAGCAGACCTACCGTGGAGAAGAATAGCCCGACAGTAAGCGCGAGAAGAACCAGGTTCCAGAAACGAATCTTCCGTTCCTTCGCGCAGGAGAGCCGATGCGACTTGGAGTAGAGAAGCGCGCTGTAGACTGTTGCGATAATGAACTCGCCGAATATGGCGGACTGCAGCGTGAGGCTGTCCGGCCCGGTTCGTGATGGCACGATCCCAAGCAGGATCAACGACGCAATGATCAGGAACACCGTGCTGATCCCGAACATGGCGAGGGGCGGGATCCGCCAGCCCCGGTTCGGCCGCAGCAACGGTGCCTGCTCGAGGTAATACTGCTGCATTATGAGCGGGGGATACAGGATGCCCAACATCAGCAGCGGGGCGTACAAGGCTTCGGAATGGGGCTTCAGCAGCGTGACGACCAGTTCGATCGCTATGTTCACGATGAACCAGAGCGTCGAAAGCCCGAGGATGACCCCATGGATCCGATCCAGCTCGAGCCTCGGCTGTCTTCGGCCTTCGCGCAACCAGAGGATGAATATCGCCGCGAACGAGACAGCGCCGAAGGTGAAAACCATGAGTGAACCGACGGCGAGCGAAGCGAGGAGCAGGAGGGCCGCCCACCAATGAAAGAAGCGCCGGCTCCCATGCGCCATTCCGGTTCGCTGCGAGCTCAGGTTCCTGGTCGTCGGATCGTTCACGGTTTCTTGCGTCCCCGCAGTTGCAGCAAGGCCTTCATCCAAGGCTAGCATAGACCAGGTTCAGGCTGCGACCAACCGCAACGTGGACGAGCGGACGAAGTCCGCCCTGGATGGCCTGCACGCAGGTGTGAATGGTGGCAGGCCGGTTCGCCGGCTACTGCGCGGGCCTTACGACTATTCTGTGTTCGCCCTGGACGGAGACGCCGAGCGACACAAGCTGGATTCTTGCCAGTCGGTTGCCCCAGACGGCGTTGAGCCGGGCATCGGTGAGCGGAATCTCTTCGACGGTGGCCTTGAACCGTGCGCTCTCATAAAAGATGGCGAGGCTCAGCGTCGCCTCTCCCTTCGCATCACCCAGACGGATCTGACCGGGGGTAGAGAGATCCACCTGCAATGGGGTCATGAAGCTCAGCGTGAACGGCTTGAGGAATGCTCCCAGATTGTACTTTTCAGACAGCTCCACACTCTTCCGTCGCACAAGGGTCAGCGTCCTTACCCAACTGTTCACACGGGCTTCGGCAGGATAGGCCTTGGCGATATCCAGTGAGAAAGTCGCGGCCGTATCGTCAGCCCTGTAAATGACATTTTCGGCATGAAACTCCCTGCCGTCCCTCTGCAGGAAGCCGTTGATCGAGGGAAGGTTGTGATATGCCGACTGCATGGTCCATATCTCGTAACGCTCGGGACTGAACGTCTTCGCCGTATATGTCCCAACCCCCACGTCGATCAGGACCGGCCGGCCGTCGGCATACACGATGAAGTTGCCGACGTCGTTGTGATTGTGGCTCTCGGCGTTGTGTCCTCCCTTGGCTGCAAGGTAGAAGCCTTTCGACGAGTCAGGATAGGAGCGAGCGCCCATGACCTGCAGGTCCGGAAGCCAGAAGTCCCTGAGGAGCGGCTCCACCGTCTTCGCAGCGCTCAGGTCCTGCGCATGGAGAAGATCCGGGAGCAGGCGACCGAGCGAATCGATCCTCTGAAACCTCGCCTCGGCACCCTGATCCTGCCGCGCCGCCAGAAGGGCGCCGAACCCCGCCATCATCGGGTCACCGATGCTTCTGCCGTAGCGGTACACCAATCCTGCTTCCGGGGTGTTCTTGCCGCTCGCATCGGCGAAATTCACGTAATAGTCGTCCTTGATGTAGACCTTGTAGATGTACTGTCCGATCCTGCGGACCAGCGGATCTTCACAGTGATTGACCGCTCCGCGCGTCGCTCCCTGAAGCAACTCCAGGCATTCGAAGAGAGACGCCCCTGCCCGCCCCCAGTAGCCCGGGCCTTCGTCGCACCCTCCGTCCTCCGGATAGCTGTTCAGGAAACTGTCCAGGCTCTTCATGATCTTGAAGACCGCCCGCCGGCGCTTCTGTTCGTCGCGCTCCAGGATCAAGACAGCGGTGAGCCAGTTCGAGTTTATCCACGGGTTCCAGTTGTTCACCTGCCGCTCAGTCCCGAATCCCATCCACCAGAAGTCATCCCGCTGGAGATTGGGAGTAAGAATACGGCGATCAACCTCCAGGTAAGCACGCTCGCTCAGAAGCGGGGATACCTTGTCGAGCCTGTCTCCCATGAGATACACCGTCCATGCCAGCAGGCTTCCGGTCTCGGCCGCAAATAAGTCGACAGTAGGTTCAGTCACGTCGGGCAGTCCGGTCCCTTTGCGCTGCATCCCGAGGTGTGCAGGAACACCCCAGTATGACTCCTCGCAGATGGCCCAGAGACCGTTCGCGATACTACCCAGGAAACGTCCCTTGTTCTCGAAGGCTTCGGCGACGACAAGTCTTGCCAGTCTCTCCCGGCGCTCGAACGACAGGCGCTCGAACCCGCTGCGGTTCCCGCTTATCGCGTACTCGAGAAACGTGGTGGCCGGCAACGGCGGCCACGCAGAATCCACGTATCTTCCGGCATTTTGCACCCAGGCCGAGCGCAGCTTCTGCGGCACTGTATTCCACGCGTTCCGGTCGTCTATCCCCGGGTACGGACGCCATGAGCCGCGGGGGAGCAGGACGCGGCCCAGATCTTGCTCGGTAAATCGGCCCGTCAGCAGATTCCGCTCCTGCGGCGGCATGGCCGCGCTGAGAACGATGCACGCCTGCACTGAAACAGCGAACAGAAAGACAGGTTTTATCATCGTGAGCCAGACCGTCAGGGAAAAGGGCACGTTCGGATCGAATCCTGACGTGCCCATGTTCATGACCGGCTGCGGTTCAGACCTCCTCGGGGACCGTGTAAGGGGCCCGGAAGGTGCCGTGCAGCATCCGGTTGGCTTCCGCGTCGTCGATAACCGTTTGCGTCTGCGGATCGAACTTCAGCGACCGCGCCAGACGGTAACTGGTGTTCCCGAGGTGAAGAAGGGCGCAGGAAAAATGCCCTTCCTCGATAGGCGCGTTCAGATCCTCTTTCTTGCGGCTGCGCACGCAGTCGATGAAGTTGGCCCAATTGTTGCCCCCGGCCTTTCCGTGCGGCCCCGGCTCCTGCGCTTCGCCCAGCCAGGTGCGATAGGAGTCGTAACCATCCATCGCCAGGTATCCCTTGGAGCCATAGAAGAGATTGCCGATCGTGTTCTGCGGCCCTTTTCTCCCCTTTACCTCAGCGGTGTTGCCGAGTGCGGCCGGCACCCCGCCGCTGCCGAACGTTGGCGTGCCGATCTCCGCCTCGTGGTTTGTGATCCAGTGACGTACCTCGAATTCGAGCAGCCTGCGCTTGCCGTCAGGCATGTCAAACTCGTATGCGACATTGAGCATGTTGGGGGTTTCCTGGTCATCGTCGAACATGACATGTCCGCCGACGGCAGCCACCCGATTGGGGTAGGTCACGCCCAGGCCCCAACGCGCGACGTCCAGTTCGTGGATGCCCTGATTGCCGAAGTCACCGTTCCCGGTATCCCAGATCCAGTGCCAGTTGTAGTGGAAGCGGTTCTTCGTGAAGGGCTTCAACGGTGCGGGCCCGGTCCACAGGTCGTAGTGCACGCCGGCCGGCACCGGTTCTTCCGCTGCCCGGCCGATCGTGTTGCGCCACTTGTAGCAGAGGCCGCGCGAAAGGTAGACCTCCCCGATCAAGCCGTCCCGCATCTTCTGCACGGCTTCCTTCATAGCCAGCCCGGAGCGGCTGTTTGTGCCGTGCTGCACGACCCGGTCGTATTTCAGGGCTGCTTTGACAAGCTGGCTCCCTTCCCACAAGCCATGGGACATCGGCTTTTCCATGTACACATCTTTGCCGGCCTGGCAGGCCCAGATTCCCTGCACCGAATGCCAGTGATTCGGGGTTGCGATGGAAACGGCGTCGATCGACTTGTCCTCGAGGAGTTTCCGCAGGTCAATGAAGGTCGCAGGCTTGGGGATACCCAGTTTCTCGGCATCAGCGAGTCTCTTGTTCAGCACGTTTTCATCCACGTCGCAGAAGGCAGCGATCTGGACGCCGGGGATCTTCTTGTACTCTTCAACGTGCGACCATCCCTGACCGTGCAGCCCGACGACGGCGACGCGAACCCGATCGTTGGCGCCAAACACTCTCCGGGGATGCGCGAGAAAAGAGATCCCGCCGAGTGCAGCAGCACTGCTCGTGGATTTGAGGAAATCCCTTCTTGTGACTTCGCATTTACGGGTCATGGATTTGATGACTCCTTTCTGGATGACAATTGAATTCGGAAAAAGACGTCCTCGCCGGTCCCAGCCTCGCGTTATCATGCCCGGCACCGCTTTGCGGATGTCAGCGTCCCGGGCACCGGGCATCATAGCACGATCGGCAATGAGGGGACCGGTCGCAGGAGTTCAGCGAGCATCATATTCGGCGAAGGATTGCCCTTGCCCGGCCAGGCGCCGGAGCAGCGGAGCCGGTGCCCACCGGTCGCCGTGTCGCTCCTGGAATGAACGGATCTGCCGGCAAACGGCCTGGAGACCCCGGGTATCCGCTTGCCACATCGGCCCGCCCCGGCAGGGCGGGAAACCGCAATCGCGTATGCAGAGTGCATCAATGAGTGCTGCGCGCGCAGGCAATCCCTCTTCGAGCATGCGCGCGCCCTCGTTTACGAACGCATACAACAGCCTCGCGAGAATCTCCTCACATCCCACTGGATGCGTGTTCCGGGAATCCGCGCTTGCTGCAAGGCGGCTCGTTCCCTGAAGCCAGTCTCCCCGCAGGCCGAACTCGCCGAGCGTTCGCTCGACTTCATCGACGCTCGCTCCATCCGCAATCAAGTGCCGCATTTCGTCCCGGCATCTTTCGACCAGCCGGCGGGAGGCTGCGTCGTACGCGGTTCTGGCGTGCTCGGGGATTCTGGCCAGCTCTCTTTCGGCGAAGAAGACGTGGATCAATGCCCTGGACTGATCCGAGAAGAGACATTCCATGAACAGTGCCTCTTCCCTCTTGCAGCCATCTTCGAAAGGGATCCGGGTCGCGGCCTCGACTGCTTCGATCGCCTTGAGAGGCGCCAGCCGCCCGGGCGCACGCCGCTGCACCATGCTACGCGCCGTATCGAAGAGGGGACCATTGACGTCCACGTTCCCAAGCCTCGATCCGAACTCCCGAGTCTTGCGGGGTCCCAAATCCTTTGTCAGCAGATCGCCGGTCCAGGCAATGGCGCCTGGCAGCAAATCGCCCGGGATAAGATCGTCGAGTATTCCAACTTCCAGGGCCTCCGGAGCGCCGACCGGAGAGCCGTACGTAATCATCTCTAGCGCTCTTGCCACACCGGCGAGCCGGGGCAGCCGCTGCGTACCTCCGGCCCCGGGGATCAACCCCAGCCTCACCTCGGGCTGGCCGAGTTGAGCCGATGCCAGTGCTATTCGATAATGGCATGCAAGGGCGACTTCGAGCCCTCCGCCGAGCGCACTCCCGTGGATGGCGCAAACCACCGGTTTGGGACAATCTTCGAGGGCCAGCATCAGAGGATAGAGCCCAACCTTCGCCTCTTTCTTTCCCGAGGTCATCAACTGGAACTCTCTGATGTCAGCGCCGGCGATGAAGGTCCTTCCCGACCCGGCCAGGATCGCAGCGTGGACGGACCCGTCTGCGGCCACCTGGCGGATCGCTTCCATAATGCCGTCCGGCACACCAGGACTCAGAGCGTTGACCGGGGGATTATTGACACTGATGATTGCGATGTTCTCATCTCTGCTGAGAGAGACCATTTCAGGCATGGGCGGGCGACAACCGGGGGCAGACAGGGTCAACCGGGGGTGCCGGCTACGCAGAATTTCCGGCGCCCCGATTGACAACAGATCATGTGTAATCGCGACAGCTTATTTGGGTCCGAGCACCATGACGGTCACCCGCCGGTTCTTGGCTCGTCCTTCACGGGTCTTGTTGTCGTCGGCGGGATTTGCCTCGCCCAAGCCCAGGCGGGCAACGCGCCTAAGATCGACCTTGAGGTCCCCCACCAGGTACCGAACTACGTTTTCGACCCTGCGATCGCTCAGCTGCAGGTTGTATGCGGCATCACCCGAGTTGTCGGTGTACCCCTGAAGCTCTACCACCAGGTTGCTGTTGCCGGAGAGGACTTTCGATACTTCTCCCAGCCGTGCCTTCCCCTCATCATCGAGGTCGGCGTGGTTGACCTTGAAGTAGACGTCCTGAGTAGCGAGGACCTGGAAGTTGTTCCGGTTGGCGAAAGCCGCGGCATTCTCCTTGGCCTCGTTCATTGCCGCGTCGGCCGCCTTGCCGGCCGTGGCGCCCGCATTACGGGCCTCATCGATTTTGGGCTCCATCGTCTTGACGGAGCTGTCCAGGTTTCCCTGAACTTGCTCGATGCGGGCCGTGTTCTTCTTGTTGAGGGCGCTGAGTTCCCCTACCTGATTCGCGAGCTCGGTGCGGCGGGCGGCTTCTTCGTCGATGCGAGTCGAAAGCTGAGCCTGGGTGGTTGCCACTTCCTGCTTGACAAACTTCTTGGTCGCGCACGAACAAAGCAGAACGAGCGCAATCGAAGCAGCAATAACGCTTGCTATACGTGTGAGGGACATGGCTAGCTCCTTGAGTTGTTGTTGAAACCCTAAGTATACCCACCGCCGGGCAAGGTGACAATGAATGATGAGACCCGAGCTGTGATTCAGATAGCGGGGATCGAAGTGACGTTGTCTCGTCAGGTGATCGCTGTCCAACCCCTTCAGGGTTGGGCCTTGCGGCAGATTCGGTCATCCCGGGGTTTGCACCCCGGGCTGATCTGTTCGACCCCCTTCGGGGTCGAGTCCGGCGTGCTGCGCCCGGGGCAGAGCGTTACCATGCCGTTCAATCCCTTCGGGGTCGAGTCCGGCGCACTGCGCCCGGGGCAGAGCGTTACCGTGCCGTTCAGTCCCTTCGGGGTCGAGTCCGGCGCACTGCGCCCGGGGCAGAGCGTTACCATGCCGTTCAGTCCCTTCGGGGTCGAGTCCGGCGCACTGCGCCCGGGGCAGAGCGTTACCATGCCGTTCAGTCCCTTCGGGGTCGAGTCCGGCGCACTGCGCCCGGGGCAGAGCGTTACCATGCCGTTCAGTCCCTTCGGGGTCGAGTCCGGCGCGCTGCGCCCGGGGCAGAGCGTTACCATGCCGTTCAGTCCCTTCGGGGTCGAGTCCGGCGCACTGCGCCCGGGGCAGAGCGTTACCATGCCGTTCAGTCCCTTCGGGGTCGAGTCCGGCGCACTGCGCCCGGGGCAGAGCGTTACCGTGCCGTTCAGTCCCTTCGGGGTCGAGTCCGGCGCACTGCGCACGGGGCAGAGCGTTACCGTGCCGTTCAGTCCCTTCGGCGTCGAGTCCGGCGCACTGCGACCGGGGCAGAGCGTTACCATGCCGTTCAGTCCCTTCGGGGTCGAGTCCGGCGCACTGCGCCCGGGGCAGAGCGTTACCATGCCGTTCAGTCCCTTCGGGGTCGAGTCCGGCGCACTGCGCCCGGGGCAGAGCGTTACCATGCCGTTCAGTCCCTTCGGGGTCGAGTCCGGCGCACTGCGCCCGGGGCAGAGCGTTACCATGCCTTTCAGTCCCTTCGGGGTCGAGTCCGGCGTGCTGCGCGCGGGGGTTCAGCGTGACCATGCCGTTCAGTCCATTGATTCACTGGTGGCGGCGACGCCTCACAGGTGCCAGCCGCGATCGACACCGACGACGCTGAAAGCGTCGAATAGAACAGCCCGGGGTGCAAACCCCGGGGACCAGGATGATCAGCAGATATCAACCCTGAAGGGGTTGAACAGCGTCCTTGCAGCGCAGGCTGCCTGTCACGCGTCACCAGTCTCGTAGTCCTCACTGTCTGAACCACCGGAGGCCCGAAGGTCCGATACCGGCGGCTCCTGGGATGGGGCATGCCTTCACCCCTTGTCCCTGATTCCGCACCACGGCTATCGGGGCTTCGCCCCAGGAGCAGCCTCGAGAAGGGCTGTAGGCCCGTTTCATCGAGCTACGGCCGGATCACGGTGCCGTCGCGCCGCCGCGTTCTGCCCCAGTTGAAGTCGAAAGGCTCGCCCGGGGGATACGGGAACTTCGCGGCCAGTTTCTCGTCTATGTCAATCCCCAGACCGGACGCCTCGTTTGCATACAGGTAGCCGTTTCTGACCTCGGGGCAGCCCGGAAAGACCTCCCTGGTTTCCGGGGGAAAGACGTAGCCCTCATGGACCCCGAAGTTATAGGTCGACAGCTCCAGCGCAAGTCCGGCTGCGTGTCCGACCGGCGACACGTCGCCGGGCCCGTGCCAGGCTGTCTTCACACCAAAATACTCGCCCAGCGCCGCAATCTTGCGAGCCGGGCTCAAGCCGCCGATCTGGGAAATGTGGATGCGGATGAAGTCGATCAGGCGGTTGGCGATGAGCGGAACATACTCGTGCTGCGTGTTGAATAGCTCTCCCATCGCTATCGGCACGCTCGTCTGCCGGCGGAGGAGCGCGAAGTGGTCGTTCTCTTCGGGCGGTAAGGGGTCCTCGACAAAATACAGGTGAAATCGCTCGAGATCCCTGCAAAGCTGGACGGCCTGGGCGGGGCTGATGCGCTCGTGCACATCGTGGAGCAGTTCAACCTCCTCACCGAGCTTGGAGCGCAGGTGCTCGAACAGCCTGGGCACTATCCGCACGTATGCTCCCGGCTCCCAGACATCAACCGGGCTTGTCGGCCCGGATTCTGCAGGTCCGGCAGCGGAAGCCGTCGCCGACCGACCCGTGCGGCGAGCTCCGTAGGTCGCCAGGCCCGGCACGGCTACTTGGGCACGAACGTATCTGTACCCGGCTTCCATCGCCTTCCGGATATTGTCCTCCACCTCCTGAAAATCGCGACCGCTCGCGTGGTAATAGAGGTCGGCCGCAAAGCGGCATTTCCCGCCCAACAACTGGTAGAGCGGCATGCTCGCTCTCTTGCCCTTGATGTCCCACAGAGCCATGTCGATTCCGCTCATGGCATTGAAGAGAACCGGACCGTTTCTCCAGTAAGAGCTGACATAGGACGATTGCCAGATGTCCTCGATCTCATCCGGATCGCGACCGACAAGAAAGGGCTTCAGGTACTGATCGACCGCGGTCTGTACAACCCCGGCCCGCTGCGTGAATGTCGCGCAGCCCAAGCCGTACAGGCCGGGCTCGCTGGTCAGAACCTTGACAACCACCAGGCGGATACCGTTGGGTGCGGTCATGATCGTCCTGACGTCGGTAATCTTCAGGCGCGGCAGGCCGCGAACCGCCGATGGCGCCGTTTCCTCACTCGATGACGCACTGAGCGACTGACTCAGGAGCACGGAGGAGCCGCCCAGCGTGGCTCCGGTCCAGAGGTGTTTCAGAAGATTTCGCCTGTGCATAAATCCTCCCGCGATTTGGTTTGATGAAGAGGTCTTCCCTTTATAGATTGACGCTGAACGACGGACGAAGGATGATTGCCCCACGTGAAGGGCCTTGTGGAAGCGCCACGCGGTGATGTTGCGATTCCTCTTTGGCCGACCGTCCGGACCGGCTCGATGCACGGCAGCATGCGGGGCCCTCCGGTTGCGATTGTAACGCCATCTTCAGTGAGAACGGATCTGAGATTGATGGCTCGCGGTGCCCGAGCCATCCCGAGGAGAAAGAAACATGAGAAGAGCCGGTCACTATGCAATTCTTCCTGCCCTGGTCGTCTGCCTTGCCTCCAGCGGTTACGCCCAGCTGGGTTTGTTCTCGAGAGAGCAGCGGGTCGAGCTCACACGCGATTGGAAGGGAGACCGCTTTCCAGACGGCCGGCCACGAGTTTCGGACGAGCTGCTCAGTCGCATGAAGAACGTCACCGCAGAGGAAGCCTGGGGGGTGCTGCAGAGCGCCGGATACATCAACCAGTTCGAGGGTAACTGGAAGGTGATCAACGCCGGCGAGCGCCTCGTGGGACGAGTGGTCACCGCGGTCTTCATGCCGTTGCGGCCCGACGTGAATGCGGTCATCAGTGATGCCGGCAAGAAGGAAGGACGCTCGCAGCGAGGGGGGCAGAATGCCTGGGTGATCGACATCCTGCAACCGAACGATGTACTCGTCGTCGACCTGTTCGGGAAGATCAAGGACGGAACCTTCGCGGGCGATAATCTTTCGACATCCATATATACCAAGACCGGTACGGGCCTGATCGTTGACGGCAGCGTGCGCGATGTCTCCGGCATCTCGGAGATAAAGGGCTTCCGATGCTACGTCCGGGGCTTCGATCCTTCCGCCCTGAAGGATGTCACGCTGATGGGAATCAACGTGCCGATCCGAATAGGCGCAGTCACAGTGATTCCCGGCGACGTGGTGGTAAGTGACCCCGAAGGAATCACATTCGTACCTTCGCACCTGGCGGAGAAGGTGGCCGATCACTCCGAGTTGACACAGCTTCAGGACAGGTGGGGCCATCAGATGCTCCGCGAAGGCAAGTACACCCCGGGCCAGATAGACAGCAGCTGGACCAAGGAGATGACCGAAGAATTCAACACCTGGGCTGAGAAACAGGGCGCAAAGGTACGCAGACGGATCCCGTAGCACGCCTCTCCAAAGACGAGACGACCTGTCAGGAACAGTCGCAGGGGTCGGAGCGACTGTCTTGAACGGCAGTGCCCGCCGCGCTGTGACCTTGTCGGCGGGATCGGATGAAAGGATTCGGGTGATGCGCATCCGGACGATGTTGGTGGCGGTTGGGCTGGCAGCCTCTCCAATGACAGCACAGGAAAGCGGATTGAGCGCCAGGTACAGCCAGCGGCTCGAGAAGATCCTCTCCGGGAACATCGCTCCCTTCTGGCTCCAGAAGAGCCCGGACCGGGAGTACGGCGGGTACGTTATCAACTTCGGACCCGCAGGCGAATCGATGGAAGCCGGGCCCAAGGCGCTCGTCACTCAGGCCCGGATGGTGTGGTATTTCGCGCGCATGGCCCGTGCCGGTCGGGATGTGGAACAGAATCTCGCCGCCGCCGAGATCGGGTACCGGTTCCTGAAGGAAAAGTTGTGGGACGAGAAGAATGGCGGTTTCTATTGGGAGGTGGATCCGACCGGGGACAAGAAGCTCATGCCGCGCAAACACCTCTATGGCCAGTCCTACGGAATCTACGCGGTGTCCGAGTACTACCTCGCGAGCCGGCGGAAGGACGTGCTGGAATTCGCCACCAGGGTCTTCGACGTGCTGGAGACCCGGGCGCACGACAAGACCTATGGAGGGTACGTGGAATGTTTCAACGAAGACTGGTCCGCGCCTCCGGCCGGCGAGATCTCGTATATGGGCGTCCCCCCGGATTGGAAGTTGATGAACACGCATCTGCATTTGATGGAGGCGATGACGACGTTCTATCGCGCCAGCGGGCTGCCCCTGGCACGCGAGCGCCTGCTCGAGCTGATAGAAATCGACAGCAACGCCGTGGTGCGGAAGGATGTTGGCGCGTGCACCGACAAATACCGCAGAGACTGGACGCCGATCCTGGATGCCGGCTTTGGCGTAGTCTCATATGGTCACGACATCGAGAGCGTCTGGCTGCTTATCGATGCCTGTGAAGCTGCCGGTCTTCCCGTCCACCCCTTTCTCGACCTGTTCCGTACCTTGTGGCGCTATTCACTGAAGTACGGTTACGACCGGTCCGGCGGAGGCTTCTACGAAAGCGGGCCGATAAACCGGAACGCCGACGCGATGAGAAAGATCTGGTGGGTAGAAGCGGAAGCGATCGTCAGCGCACTCTACATGTATCGCAGGACCGGAGATTCGCAGTACCTGGAGGTCTTCGACAAGACACTCGAATTTATCGAGAAGCACCTGGTCGACTGGCGTAACGGCGAGTGGCACGAGTTTGTTACGCCTGACGGCAAGACGGGCGGAGGCAAGGCGCATGCCTGGAAGGCCGCGTATCACGACGGCAGGGCGATGATCGAATGCCTCCAGCTGCTGAAGGACAAGTAACTGCGGACGGAATCAGCTCCGGATGTGCAGCGATCGGTTTTTACAGTCTGCGGGCGACGATGGCACAGGTCGTCCGCAGCCTGCTCCGCTGCTTGGGAGCTGTCCGCGAACAGCAGCGGGACGGACCGGCCATATCAGCGCCGGCGGCTGCCGCCCAGCCGATGGACAACCGCGGCACCGTAGAGAACCAGGGCCGCAGTGTAGTACACCCACAGCAGCGACAGCACGCCCGCGAGAAGAGAGCCATACATCAGGCCATAGTACGCGGAATTCATCACGTACCTCGTGAATAAATACCTGGCTGTCTCCCATAGTGGGGCGAAGACGAGCGCGCCGGCCAGCGCCCGGCGCCAAGGGGGGTGATCCCGGGGCAGGTAGTGATACAGCAGTGTGGCGCCGCACAGCAGGAGCACCGGTGGCAGCGCGCGTCTCAACAGAAAATGGCCTGCCACGGCAGCGTAGCGGTCCAGCCCGGCAACACTGGGCGCATGGGAAATCACGGCGCTGAATACCTGGATAACGACGTAGGCGCTGATCAAAAGCAACTGGACCAGCGCGAGCAGGCCGATCGAGACGACGGTGGAAACGAACGGGTTGCGGTTCTTCGCCGCTCCGGTTACCACGTTGACGGCGTAATAGAGCTCCCCGAACACCTGCATCGCAGACCATACGAACGCCAGCAGGAGGGCCCACTGGACTGCAGGTGTGCCGGAGATCTTCTGAACTTCCGCCATCAGGCTGGTCTCCGCGATCCCGACGTGCGGGAAGAAACCGCGGAGCAGCCGCGCCAGGAATTCGTGCTTCGTCTGGTCCTGGCTGACGAGATAGCCCAGGAGCTGGAGGAGCAGGAACACAAGCGGGAAAAAGGACAACAAGGAAAAGAAAGCAATCGACGCAGCCAGGCTCGAACAGCCTGCACGCCAGAAATCCACTGCCGCGCCACAGAGGGCCCTGACGAAGCGGAACACCGGCTGAGGATGCACTCAGTCGCTCCGGCGGTCAACGGCAAAAATGATGGAGGCCGGGGGGGTTCATTTCCGGCCGGGGGACACAAAGAATTTCCGGAATTCCGCAGGCAACCGAGCCGGGCGAAGAGCGCCGTCCACAACCACGTGCGCGCTCTCGCCGCTGGCCAGGAGCTCTCCTGTTCCCTTGCGCCTTACCTCGTAGTGGAAGCGGATGACCTTGTCCGTCGCTCTGCCGACTGCCGTCCTGATCACAAGCTCTTCCTCGAACCGCGCAGGCGCCTTGTAGCGGCAGGTCGCCTCGGCCACCATCATCATGCGGTCGTGCTTCTCCTCGAGGTCACTGTACCGGAAACCCCGGGCGTCACACCACGCCACCCGCCCGACCTCAAACCAAACCAGGTAGTTGGCATAGTATACGACCCCCATCTGGTCCGTCTCCGCGTAGCGGACTTTGACAACGGTATCCACGTACTCCCGCTCGTTCGTCTCTCGGCGCATGCAATGACTGTAGCCGCGTCTGTTTGCGCATGCAAATTGAAACACCGCCGGCACGCCGCGGGCTTCAGTCGGAATCGGCAGCGTGGTACTGTTTGCATCCTGAGAGGTACCGGACGGATGCACGAGTTGTCAATAGCGCAGAACATCGTCGACATTGTGCAGCAGTACGTGCCCGGCGAGGCAATGGGCGACGTTCGATTTGTTCGCGTGCGTGTCGGCGGGCTTTCGGGCATCGTACCCGAGTCCCTGGAGTTCTCGTTCTCCGCTATCGTCGCCGGCACGCCGCTTGGTTCCGCAAGGCTGGATTATTGAACGCGTGCCTGCCGTGTGCCGCTGCGAAGATTGCGGTATCGAGTTCGAGGTCGCGGATTTCGTCTTTGCGTGCCCCGGATGCTCCGGCATGCACACGAAACTGATATCCGGGTCCGATCTGCAGGTGGTCGACATCGAACTGGAGGAGGTGCCGGTCCGGGAGCCATGAACGTAATCACAATCGAACGCAAAGTCCTTGAAAAGAACGACGAGATCGCGCGCCTCAACCGCGCCCTCATCGAAAGGCATGGCCTGTTCTCGATCAACATTGTGAGCTCCCCCGGGGCAGGAAAGACGAGCATCCTCGAGCGCACGATTGAACACCTCCGGGGTTCGCTACGCGTCGCGGTGATCGAAGGGGACGTTCAGACCGACTTCGACGCCCAGCGCGTCGCCCGTTACGGCGTGCCGGCCATCCAGATAGTGACACACGGGGGGTGCCACCTCGAGGCGAAGCTGGTGCAGGACGCGCTCGCCCGGCTGAACCTGGAGGAACTCGACCTGCTGATAATCGAGAACGTGGGCAACCTGGTGTGCCCCGCCAATTACGATCTGGGCGAGGCGCTGAAGGTCGTTGTCCTGAGTACCACCGAGGGAGACGACAAGCCCCTCAAATATCCCGTGATGTTCCGCAACTCCTCCGTATTGATCATCAACAAGATCGACCTTCTGCCCTACGTCAGCTGTGATATTGAAACGGTCAGGCGCAATGCCCTCCAGATCAATCCTCAGCTGAAGATCTTCGAGACCTCATGCACGACGCAAGCCGGCATTCCCGAATGGTGCCGCTGGCTCGAAGAGAGGAGCCGCCGCCCGTCGTGATCCAGCGGGTACGAATCATCATCCGCGGTGCGGTCCAGGGCGTCGGATTCCGCCCTTTCGTTTATCGCCTCGCATCTGAGATGGGTTTGCAGGGCTGGGTTTCAAACTCCGCAAGCGGCGTTTTCATCGAGGCGGAGAATGAGAAACCGCGGCTCGAAGAGTTTGTCCTCCGCCTCGCCGACGAGAAACCGCCTCGAGCCGTGATCCAGAGCCTCGAATTCTCCTACCTCGACCCTGGCGGCTTCGCCGGATTTGAGATCCGCCCGAGCGACCCGCGAGGAGACAGGGTTGCCCTCGTTTTGCCGGACATCGCCACATGCTCGAGACTGTCTCCGGGAGATATTTGATCCCCGGGATCGTCGTTACCGCTATCCCTTCACGAACTGCACCAACTGCGGGCCCAGGTACTCGATTATCGAGTCGCTCCCCTATGACCGGGGCAACACCTCGATGCGGATGTTTCGGATGTGCGCAGACTGCGAGCGGGAATACGAGGATCCGCTGGACCGCCGATTTCACGCTCAGCCCAACGCCTGTCCGGCTTGCGGCCCGCAGGCCGAGCTATGGGACCGGGCAGGGCGAATAGACGGCAGCGGCCCACGAGGCGTCTGCGAAGCGGCGCGAGCGCATCGCTCGCGGGCGAGACCGTGGCAGTCAAAGGGCTAGGCGGTTTTCACATCTGCTGGCGGATGCCCGCTCCGAGAAGGCCGTCCTGATGTTGCGAGGCAAGGAAGCGGCGCGGAGAAAAGCCGTTCGCTGTGATGTATCCGTCAATGGATTCGGTAAGGCGGGACTGTGAGGTGGGGCGGCTGGAGCATCGCCTGTTGCTCTCTCCTGAATCCCCCATAGTGTTGCTGCGACGCAGCGGCGGCCGCACCCGGATCGGTCTCGGATGCGGTCGCGCCCGGCAACCCTTACCTGGGAGTGATGCTGCCCTATAGTCCGCTCCATCATCTGCTGATGCGGGAGATCGCTTTCCCGGTCGTCGCTACGAGCGGCAACCTCTCCGAAGAGCCGATCTGCACTGACGAGCGGGAGGCCCTGCACCGTTTGAGGGATGTCGCCGACGTGTTCCTAGTCCACAACCGGCCGATCGTCCGGCATGTAGATGATTCGATCGCCCGCGTTCTGCTCGGCCGCGAGCTCGTTCTGCGGCGCGCCCGCGGTTATGCCCCTCTGCCTGTCTCGGTTCGCAGACCGTTGCCGAGGATTCTTGCTGTCGGCGGGCACCTCAAGAATACCGTCGCACTCTCTGTCGATCGCAATATTTTCATCAGCCAGCACATCGGGGACCTGGAAAACGACGAGGCGCTCGAAGCGTTTCACAAGGTGATCGAAAGCCTATGCGGTCTATACCAGTCCGCGCCGGCCCAACTGGCCTCGGACCTGCACCCCGATTACCTTTCGACCAGATATGCGCGGGCTCAAGGCCGTCCTGTAGTAGCCGTCCAGCACCACTACGCGCATGTCTGCGCCTGCATGGCGGAGAATGAGATCGAGGGTCGCGTGCTCGGTGTGGCCTGGGACGGCACGGGTTTCGGTACGGACGGCACGGTCTGGGGCGGAGAATTCCTGCTCACTGACGAAACAGGTTATCGACGCGCCGCCGCGTTTCGGGCGTTTGCGCTCCCGGGGAGTGAACGCGCGGTCAGGGAACCGCGACGTGCAGCACTCGGAGTCATGCATTCTATCGTCGGTGACAGTCTGTTCGAGCGCCATGATATCCCGTTCATGCGTTCCTTCGAAAAGACGGAGCTGGCAGTCCTGAGACAGATGCTGAGGCGGCGGGTCAATTCGCCCATGACGACCAGCGCCGGCCGTCTGTTCGATGCCGTCGCCTCGATCATGGGTATCCGCCAGGTCGTGGATTTCGAAGGACAGGCAGCCATGGGACTGGAATTCGCCGCAGCGGATAGGGTGGATGATCCCTATCCTTTCTCCCTGCTGGCGATGGACGCCCGGGATTCGGCGAACGCGATGCTGATTTTCGATTGGGAGACCGCCGTGTCGGCAGTCCTCCGGGATCTCCGGGATGGGCTGCCCGAGAAAGTCATCGCCGCTCGCTTCCACAATACTCTGGTGGAGGCAATCGTCGAAATCGCCGCGGCGGCTGGGGGAATCCAGGGTCGTGCTGACCGGTGGCTGTTTCCAGAACCGCTACCTGACGGAACGTGCTGTCCGCCGGCTCTCCGAGACAGGCTTCCGCCCCTACTGGCACCAGCGCGTACCGCCCAACGACGGTGGAATCTCGCTGGGACAGGTAATTGCCGCGGCGCGAACTTCGAGCCCGCAAGCCGGCGCCCATGGCCCAGGCGCGTGAAAGGAGGTATCCTTTTACTTCCCCCGCCGGGCGCAGAGCACGGTGAGGAGGGAGAGGAAATTTGAGATGTGTCTTGCAGTGCCTGGAAAGATCCTCAGCATCGAGGGAACCGACCCGGTCTTGCGAACGGGCAGGGTCAGCTTCGGCGGGATAGTGAAGCAGATCAGTCTCGCATATGTCCCCGAAGCCAAGATCGACGACTATGTGCTGGTCCACGTCGGCTTCGCCATCAGTACGATCGACGAGGAGGAGGCCAAGCAGGTCTTCGATTACCTGAAGCAGATGGGAGACCTGGCGGAAGCCGAGGAGCCTGAAGCGCAATGAAGTTCGTCGACGAGTATCGGGACGCCGGCGCGGCAGTTCGGTATGCCCGCGCTCTGGAGAGGATCACTGCGCGGCCCTGGACGATCATGGAGGTCTGCGGCGGGCAGACTCACGCCATCGTCAGGTTCGGCGTCGACGAACTGCTCCCCTCGATCGCTCACGCTGGTCCACGGCCCGGGTTGCCCGGTGTGCGTTACCCCCATCGAATTGATCGAAAAGGCGATCGAGATCGCTTCGCGTCCGGAGGTGATCTTCTGTTCGTTCGGTGACATGCTCCGCGTTCCCGGCAGCTCGAAGGATCTCCTCGCGGTCAAAGCGGAAGGAGGTGACGTACAGGATCGTCTACTCGCCGATGGATGCCTTGACCGTTGCCCGGGAGAACCCTGCACGCGAGATTGTCTTCTTCGCCGTCGGCTTCGAGACCACCGCTCCGGCGAACGCTATGTCTGTCTACCAGGCGGCGCAGCAGGGCGTCGGCAATTTTTCGCTCCTCGTGTCCCATGTGCTGGTCCCGCCGGCGATGGAAGCAATCCTGTCCTCGCCCGCCAACAGGGTCCAGGGATTCCTGGCCGCGGGCCATGTCTGCACCGTGATGGGCTACACCGAATACGAGCCGGTCGCCAGGCGGTACCGGGTGCCGATCGTGGTCACGGGATTCGAGCCCGTCGACATACTCCAGGGAATATACATGTGCGTGTCGCAGCTGGAGGAAGGACGTGCCGAGGTAGAGAACCAGTACAGCCGGTCCGTCCGTCGTGAGGGAAACCGCCCGGCCCAGGACCTGATACGAGAGGTCTTCAGAGTGGTTCCGCGCAAATGGCGCGGCATCGGCGAGATCCCGCAGAGCGGCCTGGGACTGCAGCCGCGCTATGCCGCCTTCGACGCTGAGACCCGCTTCGGCGTCGCGGATCGCATTGCCGACGAATCCCCGGACTGCATCAGCGGAACGATCCTGCAGGGCCACAAGAAGCCGTTTGAGTGCCCGGCATTCGGAATCAAATGCACGCCGGAGCATCCCCTGGGCGCCACCATGGTCTCTTCCGAGGGCGCCTGTTCCGCTTATTATCGCTACCGCAGAAACGAAATCAGCGCCGCATCCTGATGCGGGGCATCGTACCTCGAACGAATCCTGCGGTGCAAAGTCCTGGAAGGATGGATCCGATGACTGAACCCGAGGGTGCCGACTTCGCCGGCTTTCACTGCCCTATCCCGATCGAGCAGTATCCCCGGGTCCTGCTGGCACATGGTGGCGGCGGCAGGCTGATGCACCAGCTCATCGAGAAGATGTTCCTGCCGGTGTTCCACACACCCGCGCTGGAATCGCGTCACGACGGTGCCATCTTGGAACCGGCCGCGGCCAGAATCGCATTCACGACCGACTCGTACGTCGTCCGTCCGCTTTTCTTCCCGGGCGGGGACATCGGCACGCTCGCCGTCAACGGAACCGTCAACGACCTGGCCATGTGCGGGGCGCAGCCGCGGTGGCTGAGCGCAGGATTCATCCTGGAAGAAGGGCTTCCCATGGAGACGCTCTGGCGCATCGTCCGGTCCATGAAACGTGCCGCCGACGAAGCGGGCGTGGAACTGGTTACCGGCGATACCAAGGTGGTCGACCGTGGCAAGGGAGACGGTATCTTCATCAACACGGCGGGTATCGGGGTCCTTCGCCACGAGGCCGTGGTGGCGCCTTCAAGCGTCAGGGTCGGCGACGCCATCCTGATCAACGGGGATATCGGCCGTCACGGGATCGCCATCATGGCCGCGCGCGAAGGGCTGTCTTTCGAAAATCCTGTCGAAAGCGACTGCGCTCCCCTCGCCGGCGTCGTCGAGAAGCTGCTCGCTGGCGGAATCTCCGTTCACTGCCTCCGCGACCTGACGCGCGGCGGACTTGCGACCACACTCGTGGAGATCGCCGAGGCTTCCGGCCTGCACATCCGCATCCATGAGAGATTCGGTCGCCGTGCACGAAAACGTACGCGGAGCGTGTGAAATCCTGGGGTTCGATCCCCTTTACGTCGCGAACGAGGGCCGGTTCGTTAGCTTCGTGCGAGCCGCAGGATGCGGCGCGCGCGCTCGACTTGATGCGGGGTCATCCGCTGGGCAGGGACGCGCAGATCCTCGGCAGCGTAACCGAAGGGAAAGCCGGCATGGTGACGATGAAGAGCCGGATCGGCGCAACCCGCATCGTCGACATGCTGAGCGGCGAGCAGCTTGCCCCGCATCTGCTGATGAGTGCAGGCCAACGTCGCGACCCGGCCCGCTCTGTTGGACCGGGCCGTCTGATCGGCTCGATGGGAAGATTCTGTGCGAAATAGCGAGCGTTGAGGCCCGGCCTGACAGACCGGATCTACTTCAGGCCGGATTCTCTGTGGTAAGATCCGGCACCAACCTGGAGGTCTTTGCCATGCCCGGACGCAGAGTATTCCTGAAATCACTGGGGTTCAGCACAGCCGCCGTGACGCCGTGCACCGACGGCATCGGACGCATTCTGGCCGCGACCCGGGCCGTGTCGGGCATGCCTCCGGAGGATGTTGCGGGCGACGAGGACTTCTGGCACGAAATCCAGTCGGCCTTCACCGTCGACCGCACCCTGATCAACCTGAACAACGGAGGCGTCAGTCCGGCACCGCGCGTCGTGCAGGACGCCATGCGGCGATACCTGGAGTTGTCGAACAGCGCGCCTGTATATTCGATGTGGCAGCTCCTCGAGCCGCAGATCGAGAGCGTCCGCACGCGCCTTGCGGGCGCGTTCGGCTGCGACCCGGAGGAAATGGCAATCACGCGCAACACCAGTGAAGCGCTCGAAACGTGTCTGCTTGGCCTCGACCTGAAACCGGGGGACGAGGTACTCACTACCGTCCAGGACTACCCGCGCATGCTGACCACCCTCCGCCAGCGCGAGCGCCGGGACGGTATCAAGATCAACTACATCACGTTTCCTCTGCCTCCGCCTTCGCTGGACGATCTGTATGACCGCTTCGCGCAGGGGATTACGCCGCGGACACGGTTGATTCTCGTCTCGCACATCACGTTCACGACCGGCCAGATATTCCCTGTCAAGCGCATCTGCCAACTCGGCCGCGAGCGGGGAATAGAGGTAATCGTCGACGGCGCCCATGCGTTCTCCCACCTGCCCTACAAGCTGGCGGACCTCGAGTGCGACTACTACGGGACCAGCCTGCACAAATGGCTGATGGCTCCGCACGGCACAGGTTTCCTGTTTGTGCGCCGCTCGAGGATCGCCAGGCTGTGGCCGCTGATGGCGGCAGACAAGAGCCAGAACGAGAATATCCGCAAGTTTGAGGAGATCGGAACCCACCCGGCAGCCAATCACAACGCGATCGCAGAGGCCCTGGCGTTCACGGAGGGGATCGGGATCGAGCGCAAGTCCGCACGGTTGAGGTACCTGAAGAACCGATGGGCCACCCGCCTGAAGGCCAGCCCGCGCGTCACACTTCTTACGCCGCTCGACCCTGCCCAGTCCTGCGGCATCACAACTTTCAGCATCGAGGGAATCGACCCGGCCAGGCTCGTCGCGCACCTCTGGAACAAGCACCGGATCATCGTCACCCCCATCGACTATGCCAACTGCAAAGGAATTCGCGTTACGCCATCCGTTTACAGCACGCTCGGCGAAATAGACACTTTCTGCGAGGCGGTCGAGGATGTGATCAAGATGGGTCTGCCGTCAACCTAGAGCGTGGGTCCGCGCTGCGGCGCAGCGTGGCCACTCCCTCCCGCATGGGCAGCCCGGGTGGTTGTGCAATATCGTTAAGGACATCAGATGACAGCATCCAGCAGGGCCCTGGAATTCCGCGATCTCCTGGACAAGAGGGCGGTCGTCGCAGACGGCGCCATGGGCACGATGCTCTACGCCCAGGGGCGTGTTCATCAACCGCTCCTACGACGAGCTCAACCTCTCCGCCCCTGCCCTCGTCAGGGAGATCCACGAGCAGTATGTCCAGGCCGGGGCGGAGATTCTCGAGACGAACACATTCGGAGCCAACCGGGTGCGTCTCGCGGGCTACGGGCTGAGCGGACCGGCTGGAGGAGATCAATCGCGCCGGCGTCCGGATCGCGCGCGAGGCGGCGCAGGATAAGGCATTTGTCGCGGGATCCGTGGGTCCTCTGGGTGTCCGCATCGAGCCCCTGGGCCCGACTTCGTACGCCGAGACCCGCGCGGCCTTTCGCGAACAGGTAGCGGCCCTCGTTTATGCCGGTGTCGACCTGCTGATCCTCGAGACTTTTGCCAACCTCGAGGAACTGCGCGAGGCGATCTACGGCGCCCGGGAGGCCGCCGGGAACGATATCGTCCTGGTGGCGCAGGTCACGATCGACGATTTCGGGAACATGCCCGGCGGCAGCGCGCCCGGGACTTTTGCCCGCCGCCTGGACGAGTGGCCCGCGGACGTCATCGGCTGCAACTGCACGGCCGGGCCGAAGGCAACGCTCGAAACGATCGAGAAGATGGCGCTCTACTCCCGGAAGCCGATGAGCGCCATGCCGAATGCCGGCCATCCCGCGCGCGTGGAAGGGCAGAAGCATCTACCTTTGCTCCCCCGAGTACATGGCGCAGCTACGCAAAGCGTTTCCTGCAGGCCGGAGTCAGGATCGTAGGCGGCTGCTGCGGGACGACGCCGGATCATATCCGGATGGTGCGCGCCGAGATGCGTACGGTGCAGCCGGCCAAGCCGATTCCGGTGGCGGCCGCCGTGGAGCCGCTGGCTCGGCCAGCGGCGCTGCCACAAACTCCGGTCGCCGAGAAATCGAGGCTCGGCGGCAAGCTCGCCGCCGGCACCTTCGTTGCTTTCGTCGAAATCCTGCCGCCGCGCGGCTCGATGCACTCGCGCGAGATCGAGGGGGCGCGGCTGTGCGCCGCACACGGCATCGACTGCATCAACGTCCCTGACGGGCCACGGGCCAGCGCGAGCATGAGCGCCCAGGTCACGTGCCAGCTGATTCAGCAGCAGGCGGGAATCGAAGCCGTGCTCCACTTCTGCTGCCGCGACCGCAATCATCCTGGGCATCCAGTCCGAGCTGCTCGGGGCCCACGCCGTGGGGATACGCAACCTCATCTGCATCACCGGCGATCCGCCGCGCATGGGATCCTACCCGAGCGCTACCGCGGTCTTCGACGTCGATTCCATCGGCCTGATCAACATCGTCAACAACCTGAATCACGGTCTGGACATCGGCGGCAACCCGATGGGATCAAAGACCGCACTCCTGATCGGCGTTGGCGCGAACCCCGGCGCCATCAACCCCGAAGAGGAAATGCGCCGCTTCGAGTGGAAGGTCCGGGCAGGCGCAGAGTACGTCGTGACTCAGCCGGTGTTCGACCTCGACATGCTGGAGCGATTCGTGAGGCAGGTCGAACACATCAAGATCCCGGTGATTGCCGGCATCTGGCCGCTCACAAGCCTTCGCAACGCCGAATTCATGGTGAACGAACTCCGGGTGCCGGTCCCGGAAGAGTTCATGGGAAGGATGCGGCGGGCCGAGAGTGCGGAGCAGGCCCGCGAAGAGGGCGTCGCCATCGCACGCGAGATGGTGCAGCGCGTCCGGCCCATGGTGCAGGGGGTGCAGTTGAGCGCTCCCTTCGGGCGCTACCGCATGGCACTCGACGTGGCAGAGGCGATAGGCCCTCGCTGAGGGCATCACGGGGCGGGAAGCAGATGCTCAGAGCGCAGACCCACCGGAAGGGAGCCTCTTCCTCAAGAAATGGGTCCGCTTGTGCATCGGAAGGGCGAGCAGTCGCCTGATCCGGTCCCGCAGAATCAGTTCGCTCTCCTTTTCCAGTTCATTCAGACTCTTTCGCCTTGTCGGCCTTCTCTTTTTCATCTTGCGTCTTTTCCAGAATCTCCAGCACTGCCTTGTCCCTGGGGCGTCCCAAAGCCCGTTTGCTGCGGATCACGTCCTCCAGAGCGGCAACGTAAAGGTGTGAACCACCGAAGGTCACCTGTGATGCCCTTGACCGCAGCCCTTCGTAGGAGCGAATCCCGTGCAGGGCGGACATGAAATCGAGCTGGATGCCTCGGTCCTCGTTCACGAGGCGGTAGAGTTTTGACGCGGGATAGTAAGGTTTGAGGATGCTACCGTCGAGCTTGCTCGCAAGGCGCCGGAGCTTCTTGAGATTGGCCGGCGTCTCGCGAAACATGAAATCAAGATCGAGCGTAGTGACCGGAGCTCCCTGGAGCGCGGCGGCCGCGTTGCCGACTAGAACAGCCTCCAGACCGCACTCTTGCATCGCGCGGGCAATTTCTTGAAGTAGCGGGGCGGCGTTCATGGTGCCATCCTGAAATTGGTTCAAGTATCCCAGATACCAGTCGCCACAGCAATGCAGAATCCCCTTGCTGCCCGCGAGATGCAACCTATTGTATCGCCCCGCAGCACTTCTTGTACTTCCTGCCGCTGCCGCAGGGGCAGGGATCGTTCCGTCCCGGGGCGCCACCCCGCCGCTTCAGCATGTCCTGTTCCCTCACCCACGACATGACGTTGGCCGGCGGTCTCCGCTCGCGCAGTTCCTGTGCCATGAACCGCATAAACGGATCGACGTGATTGAAAAAGCGGCGCAGGCCTGCGCAGAGGTAGTTGAGCCCGTCCTCGCCGCCGGGAGCTGTAACGAAGCGGTTCTTGGGGCATTCCCCGTTGCAGGCGAAGAGGACCTCGCATTCCCGGCAGCACCGGGGCAGCGCATTCAGCTTGTTCTCACCGAACTCCCGCTGCTGCGCCGAGGCCGCCATGGATGTCAAGGACTGCCCGACGACATTCCCGAGCCTGTTCGCGGGATAGACATAATGGTCGCAGGAATAGAGGTCCCCGTTGTGCTCTATCGCCATGGCCTCGCCGCAGGTGCGGCGGAAGACGCAGAGGCCGGGTTCCATCCCACACCAGCTCTCGAGCGCCACGTCGAAAATCTGCACGAAGCATCGGCCGACGTCCCGCCGAACCCACTCGTCGAATATGGCGCACAGAAAATTGCCGTACTGAAGCGGTCTGACAGACCACTCCGTCACCTTTGCCGGCGCCCCGCACTCAGGGGCGACCAGCACCAGTCCATCAGGGGCCGCATCCTGCGCGCATCGTGCAACGCCGGGAATGAACTGCAGGAAGCCGCTTCCGTTCTCCTTCAGGAATCGATAGACCTCGAGCGGCTTGTCGGCGTTGTGCCTCTGAACGACCGTGAGTGTATTGAATTCCACGGCATGCTTCTTCAGCAGTGAAATGGCCTTCATCACCCCCGCAGAAGTAGGTCCCCCGCCGCGGTCCACCCGGTAGTTGTCATGCAGTTCCGGCGGACCGTCGACGGACAGGCCGACAAGAAACTCGCTCCCGGCCAGGAACTCGCACCAGCGGTCATCGAGCAGAACGCCATTGGTTTGAAGGCCGTTTTCGATGCGCTTTCCCCCCGAGTACCGCTTCTGCAACCCGACGACTCTGGTGAAGAAATCGAGCCCCAGGAGCGTAGGCTCGCCTCCCTGCCAGGCGAAATTCACGACCTGGACCTCCTGTGCCTCTATATACTGGCGGATGAAGGACTCGAGCACGTCCTCGGGCATGGACCAGTCGGCGAGACCGTTCTCTCCAGGGTAGAGTTTTGTCTTTTCGAGATAGAAGCAGTACCTGCACTCCAGGTTGCAGATTGGCCCGACAGGTTTGGCGATCACATGGAATGCCAAGGGGCGTTTCGCGGCTTGTTCCGACATCGTCGAGTCTCGAGAGCTGACCAATCTATGGAGCGGCGCTTCAGGCCTCGATTTCTGCTCATGGCTGCAAACCAGGGGCTCCGGGTATAAAAACGCGCTTTCAGCGCTCTATATGTTGCCTTGAGCGCGGTTTTGAGGGCCGAAGGCCCGCTTCATGCCAGCCTGGGGCGAAGCCCCAGGAATTGTACCCATAGACGAAGGAGGGCTGAAAGCCCGAATCATAGCAACTATCGAGACAGCTTCTCCCCGGCTGACCCACCTCCGAGGCCCGGACGAGGCAAGAACAGTGCGGCGGCCAGTCCTGTGACAGGCAGGAGAGCGCAGGTCCAGAGCACGGTCGTGAGGCCGAAGCGGTCAGCCATCCACCCCAGGGCACCGACTCCCAATCCGCCCGTACCGATCGCGAAACCGACCACCAGCCCGCTCGCGAGCCCGGCATTGCGGGGCATATATTCCTGGCCGAGCACCACGGTCATGGGGAACGTCGACGTCAGCACGGCCCCGAAAAGCCCGAGAACAAAGAGCGCCGTCCCTCCCCGGGTAAGGAGAAAGAGCACCGCGAGCGGGACGGACAGCATGAACGCGCCCAGGATCAGGGGTCGTGCGCCGATTCGATCCGCAAGCGGCCCGGCCAGCACCGTGCCCAGGGCGCCGCAACCCAGGAAGACAAGCAACAGCGTCCCGACGAGACTCGGCGCCTCTTTCAGATAGTCTACGTAGTAGAACGGCATGTAGGTGACGAATCCGAGCTGAACCCACGACCTGAGCATAACCACAACCATGAGGACAACCATCGCGCGCCTCATGGCAGGAGCAGGCGGTGCCGATGAACGCACCGGCGCCACCTCAGCCGCGTTATTCAGTCCGGGCAGGACAGCCGCGAGGATCAGGGCCACCAGCACCGCCGGCAGGGACATCCCGAGGCTGCCATACAGGCCAAGTTCGGTGACGATCGCCGCGACGACGGCCGGGCCCAATGCAAAGCCGATATTGCCGCCGAGCGAGAACCACGACAGCGCGGTCGCTTTCCGGTCGCCGGAGAGACCCGCGGTGGCCTTGAATCCTTCCGGGTGGTAGGCAGCGTTCCCCAGAGACAGCAGGACGAAGAGCCCAAGAAGCGTCGAGAAGCCGCGAGCCACGCCCGTGAGTGCCAGTCCGAATCCTGACAGCAGCACGCCGACAGGCAGGATCCACCTGCGGGCCTGCCGGTCGGTGAAATACCCGAAGACAGGCTGAACCATCGACGACGCCAGGTTACCCGCCAGGATGAGCGTGCCGGCGGCGGTGTAGCTGAGGCCGTGCGCGACCTTGAGGAACGGGAGCAAGGCAGGCAGAGCTCCCTGGTTGGCATCCACGACCAGGTGGCCCAGGGCCAGGGCGCCGATCAGTTTCGCGTTGGGCCGGGCGACGATGGAGGGATACGCTTCCGGCGCGGCAGGCACGGCCCCGTCGGTACAGCCTGCCGCCTCTGATCGCAATAGGAGTTGCCTGTCGCTCATCCCGGCGTGAAATCCTTAGGCAGTTGGAGGTTCGCGCTCCACGCGCGGCACAATCGTCTCAAACCCTGGGCTCATCGCCGCCGAGGCGGCGGAGCTCATCCTCGGTGATCCTCGACACGCCCAGTTCCTGGGCCTTCCGCAACTTGGAGCCTGGATCCTCACCGACAAGGAGGTAGCTCGTCTTCGAAGACACGGCCGAAACCACCTTGCCGCCATGGCGTTCGATGTACTCTTCGGCCTCCTTGCGGCTGAGCGTCGGCAGGGTCCCTGTGATCACGAATGACTTGCCCGCGAATGGACCGGCGGGCGGAGACCTGCGCTCGCCACGGAACCGCAGCCCGGCGGCCGCCAGCCTGCGCACGAGTTCGAGGTTCTGTTCCACGTCGAAATAGGCCCGCACACTGTGCGCGATCTCGGGCCCGATGCCCTGGATCGCAGAGACCTCGTCCTCGGGCGCATTCTCAAGGGCCTCGATCGAACCGAAATGAGACGCGAGCAGCTCGGCGATGCTCTCGCCGACATGTCGGATTCCCAGCGCGAAAAGGATCCTGGGGAAAGGACGCGCTTTGCTCGTCTCGATGCTGGCGAGAAGGTTCTCGACGGATTTCTGTTTGAACCCCGGCAGCAGGCTCAGCTGCCCTGCGGTTAAGCCGTAGATATCCGCCGGACCTTCGATCAGCTTCAGCGCGATCATCTTTTCGAGTGTCTGCGGACCGAGACCGCGAATGTCCATGGCACCCCGGCTGACGAAGTGTTTGAGGGACTCGAGCCGCTGGGCCGGGCACTGCGAGTTGGAACAGTAGGCCATCGCCTCGCCCTCCTCGCGCACCACCGGCCCCCCGCAGGCGGGGCACTCGCGAGGATACTGGAATTCGCGCTCAGCTCCGGTCCGCTTTTCCCGGACCGGGCCGACGATCTGGGGAATGACGTCGCCTGCCCTCTTGACGATGACGAAATCACCCTCACGAATGTCCTTCCGTCGAATGTCATCCTCGTTGTGCAATGTCGCGGTCCGGATCGTGACACCGGCGAGCTGAACCGGCTCGAGGATGCCGTAGGGATTCAGGGCGCCGGTCCTTCCCACGTTGATTTCGATCTTGAGCAGGCGGGTGGTTGCGAGCTGTCCCGGGAACTTGTATGCCACGGCCCACCTCGGGTCGTGGCTCACGACGCCCAGCCTTTCCTGGTAATCGAGGTTGTTTACCTTGACCACAACGCCGTCTATCTCGTAGTCGAGTGTGTGCCGCTTGCCCTGCCAGTCGCGACAGAAGGCAGCGACTGCGTCCATGTCGGGCTGGTGGCGGTAATTCGTGTTCACGGGAAATCCCCAGGCCGCCAGCTGTTCGAGCAACTGGACCTGGTTCTTGAAAGCCATTTCCTCGCAGTGACCGACCGCGTAACCGAAGAAAGCAAGCGGCCGCGACGCGCTTACGCGGGGATCAAGCTGACGCAAGGCACCCGCCGCCGCGTTTCTGGGGTTGGCGAACACGCTCTCGCCTGCAGCCGCCCGTTCTTCGTTGATGCGGTTGAAGGCCGAGATCGGCAGGTATGCCTCGCCTCTGATCTCGATCAATTCGGGCACAGGTTGCCCCGATCTGAATCTCAGGGGGATGGTCTTTATGGTCTTGAGGTTGGCCGTGATATCCTCGCCGACCAAACCGTTGCCGCGAGTCGCCCCTTGCCTGAGAACGCCGCGTTCATAGGTCATTGTCACAGCAATCCCGTCGATCTTCAGTTCAGTCACGAAATCGATGGCATCGGTTTGCAGGAGGTTCACTATGCGCTTGTTGAATGCCCTCAATTCCTCCTCGTCGAATGCGTTTGCCAGGCTCAGCATCGGGCGCCGGTGTTCGACCTTCCTGAATTTCTCCTGGGGCTCGGCGCCGATCCGCCGCGATGGCGAATCCGGCGAGGCCAGTTCCGGGAACTCAGCCTCCAGCTCCAGGAGCTCCCGGAACAAGCGGTCGTACTCTTCGTCGCTGATGGCCGGATCGTTCAGAACGTGGTAACGGTAGTTATGGGATTCGATCTCTTTACGCAGCTCGGCTACGCGCGCGGAGGCCCTGTCGATGTCTCTGTCCACAGCCTTGAATATAGCATTTTTCGCCCCGGCAAGGCGGGGCTGGGTGGGCGCTCCTCGCCGAAGCAAGCAATAGTTCGCCACGGCGCGGCGGACACGCTTTGCCCACATTCGGTCCCAGGCAGGTCAGGTCTGTCACTGTCCTACCGGACCTGCTTCCCCCCACGCTGTCGCTGAGTCTTGCTTGGGAGGCAGGTGCGCTGTGCCGCAACGCACCTCCTGTCCGCACCGTCGGCGTCGTTTCTGCCGGTCAATCAGGGGCCGACAAGCTCCGAAAGCGGCACGTCGCTTCCGCCCTTCTGCTTGCTCAACTCCGCAGCCTGCATGAAGGCCATGATCTCCAGCATCTCTTCGACACGCAGCGGGGCGACGCCTGTCTGGAAGAATTTCACGACCTCGCGCAGCATCCCGGCATAGGGAGGCCCTTCAATCGGATCGCTCGTCTTGATTCCATCGTGCCCGAAGACGATCGCTCCATAGTCGGCCTTCCCTTCCCGGATGCCGCGGAAGGTGCCGAGTCGACCGCCTTTCCATCTGCCGATCACGACATCCGTTCCCGGGGTGTTGATCCGAGCCACCGATTCGCAGCCGGGCCCCATCAGCGTGAAAAGGATCTCCACTCCGTGGATCCCGTACCAGAACAGGTCAGGGTGATGAGGTTCGGTCGGAGAAGGGCTGTAAACGTCGCAGCCCACAACGGCGCCCAGCGCCGAATCCTGCTTCAGGGATTGTATGGCGGCCTGGTAACGCAGGCTGGAGCAACTGAACCAGGGTACGCCGCTCTCGGCTCCCAGCCGTGCTATGGCGCGCGCATCGGCGAGGCTTGCGGCAAGCGGCTTGTCGATAAAGACGCGCTTGCGCGCGGCGAACACCGGCTTCACCTGTTCGAGGTGTTTCCGTCCGTCCACGCTCAGCAACAGAACCGCATCGACCTTCGAGCAGAGCGTGGGGATGTCAGGAACGATCTCCAGTCCCCACTTCTCTCTCAACTGGGTGGTGAACCCTTCGACGCGGCTGGCGCTCGCTTCGACATCGGGGCTTCCGCCCTTGTAGGCGGCTATCACCTTCGCGCCAGGCACATGGTCCGCGGATTCGGCGTCGTTGAAGATCCTCGTGAATTCGAGGGCATGGGACGTGTCCAGGCCGATGATCCCGACCCGGATCGGATCATTTGCGTTCGCACACCGGCCCTTCCCCGCGAACGCGGCAACGATGAGTAACGGCAGCAACAAAATGAACCACTTCATTCGCACCTCCTGGGTGGGTGTGGTTGTCCTCATTTCCGAAGCCAGGCAATTATAGTGTCAATTATCGGGGAGCGACAGTACTTGCGCGGTTCTCGGACGAAGCAGACTCAGAGCCTTGCGGCAATGTGGGCGTTGCGTGTCTCGAGAGCGCGGAACAGGACTTCCCTCACCCTGTCATAGCGAGCGGGCGCCTCGATAAGCGGGTTCGCGAAACGCGACTCGACCCCTTCCAGCTGCCGGGTGTGGTACCGGTTCTTGAAGGCCGAGAACTTCAGGCCGTGGGCGGTCGATATCACGACGACCCGATCGGATTTTCTCACCTTGCCCGCGAGCACCCACTTCTTGAGCGCAGCCAGGGCGACACCCGTGTGCGGGCAGTTGTAGAGCCCGGTCAGGTCGGCTTCAGCTGCGGCCTCGGCGAGCTCGTCTTCGGAGGCCTGCTCCACGCCGCCGTCGAACTGGCGGAGTACACGAATAGCCTTCTTGATACTCACCGGATGCCCGATCTGAATCGCGCTCGCGAGTGTCGGTTTCGCCTGGACCGGCTCGAAGCGGTCAAATCCGGAGAGGTAGCTCCGATAGAGAGGATTGGCATTTTCAGCCTGGGCACAGAGCATCCTCGGCAGACGTTTGATCAAACCCACTTCGCGCATCATCAGGAAGCCCTTACCCAGGGCCGTCACGTTCCCGAGATTTCCTCCGGGAATCACGACGAGGTCGGGCACCTCCCAGTCGAATTGCTGGCAGAGCTCGAAGCTGAGCGTCTTCTGGCCCTCCACGCGCAGCGAATTCATGGAATTCGCCAGGTAGATGTTGTTGCGTTCCGTTATCTCCCGGACTATCGCCATACAACCGTCGAAGTCGGTGTCGATCGCAAGCGTGATGGCGCCGTTGGCGATCGGTTGAACCAGCTGCTCGGCGGAAACCTTGTTTCGCGGCAGGAAGACGATCGCCGGGATGCCGGCGGCGGCGCAGTAAGCCGCGAGAGAGGCGGACGTGTCGCCTGTCGAGGCACACGCTACTGCCGGGATCTCCTTCCCCTCGTGCCGCATCTGTTTGACCATGCTCACCAGCACGGTCATACCAAGGTCCTTAAAGGACCCGGTGTGGCTGTTTCCGCACTGTTTGACCCATAGGTCTTCCATCCCCCAACGGTAACCCAGTTGCTCGGCCCAGAAGAGATTGGTGCCCCCCTCGCAGGTGGAAACGACGTTGTCATCCTGCACATCCGGGCACACAAATTCCTTCTTGCCCCACACGCCCGATCCAAACGGCCAGAAAGGTCGCATGAAGCGGCTGTCGAAGATATCCTTCCATTCCTCCGGAGTCGTTTCGCGCAGAGGTTCCAGGTCGTGCACCACCTCGAGCAGGTCGCGGCAATCGGGGCAATGATAGATGACCTCGTTGAGTGGATGGTCGCCGGGGCACCCGTTTATGCAGCGGAAGACCGCGCGATATTTGGCCTTGGGACTGGGAGATTTCAGCGGGATCGTCATGGCCGCTCACCTCGGGTTCCGCTGCTCTGGCAGCGGTCAATGGTTCAGAGGAGCCTCGTGGAAATGGTAAGAGCCTCCCGCGGGTTGTCGACCGTCACCTGACGCAATTGAGCCTCGGTGACGCCGGCCTGGCGAAGGGCAGGGATAAGAGCATTGAAGAAGAAGTCATAGCTCCGGAAGTCGCCGCCATCGGGCTCACCGACACGATACCAGCCGGCATCGAGGGAGATCAGCGTCCTGTTGATATATCCGCGGTCGGCGAGAGCCTTCAGCTGCTTTGCCCGCGCAGCGACCGCCGATTCAGTCGAGCCTTCGAACTCGATCCAGGCGCCCCGCTGGGCAGCCTTCACGTGGATGTCGGCGTCCGGGGCGTTTTGCGCGTGTACCCATATGAATGCACCGGGGGCCACGCCCGCGGCGGCGAGAATGTCGAGTTGCTCGAGCGCGGCCGCGCCGTCACCGGTATGGGACGCTATGGCTAGTCCTGTCGCTTTGTGCGCAAGTGCCGCCGCGCGAACCAGTTTGGCGTCGACGGCGGACAGCGGTCCTTTGTTGACCCCGATCTTGATGATTCCGGGCCTCACCTCGGTCCCTTCAATGCCCTTCTCAAACTCCTCTGTCCATCGCCGCGCCAGCTGCTCGGCAGATTCCTGGTACGCCTCCCGCGGCAGGTACCTGCCATCGGAAGCTCCATAGTAGCCCGTGTTGGTGATGAGCCGGATTCCGCTTGCGCCCGACAACCGCGTGAGAAGGACCGGATCCCGCCCGAGATACGCGGGCGTGCACTCGACAAGCGTCCGGCAGCCAAGGCTCCGGATGCTTGACAAGTGCGGCAGAACTACCCTGAAGACTTCGTCGGGATCGTACCGGTCCTTCGACACCCGCGCGGCTCCGATGAAGTCGACCATCACGTGCTCGTGCATGAGCGTCATCCCGAGATCCTGCGCAGGGACGGCGCCCCGCACCGTCATGGCAACATCGGGTGCGGTCAACGAAGAACCGCCCTTCGGCGGGACCAGGCATAATCCCGCAAGTGAAAGAAGGAATTCCCGTCGGGCCATGGCGTCTGTCATCCTGTTTCTCCATTGCTCTTTCCAAGATAGCCCGCTGCACCACACGAATGCAACGACATGGTCGCGTGTTTCCAGGGAAACTGCGGCGCGATCCTGCGGAGTTGTATCTTCAGCTCTTCTTTGATGTCACCGCGAAAAAGGAACGATACTGCTGTTCAACGCGAACACTGGAACATTTCGGACAGCGGACCTTCTTCTTGTCATGCTCGCTGACCGTCATCACGAGCGTGAACTTCTTGCGGCATTTGTTGCAGGCGTAATCATAACTTGGCATACGTAAACCTCCGGGTGGGCAGTAACCAATTCACGCATCGAACCCTTTTTACCGAGTCCTGCCCTGTTTTTCAAGGTTCTCACGGCCGCACCTGATCGTCTTCCAAAACTAGGTGCTGAAGGTCGTACTGCTTCAGGCTAGAATATGCGCATCGCCGAGGAGCGGATGAGCACAACGATTCAGATTCCCCTGCAGGATCGCCTGGTGGGCGAAGAGTATCCCACCGCTCTTGCGGCCAGGATCGCCTCGAGGTTCGATCTGCCCGGACCGGTGGAGGCCTTTGATTTCGCGGAAAAGGGCAACATAAATCAGCACACGTTCCTCATCAGCGCGGGGCCTTCATCGGCGCGGCAGGAATTTCTGCTCCAGTGCATCAATCAGCAGGTGTTCACCAGGCCCGGAACAGTCATGGCCGCCATGATTGCCTGCCTGGATGCCCAACGGCGGGGCGTTGCGGCGGGACTGCTGCCGGCAGGCCAGGATTGGGAAACCATCACGCTGGTTCCGACACGGCGGGGAGATGCTTTTCTTGAATTCGAGAGTCGGCGCGGAAAGACCTGGTGGCGACTCATGGCAAGAATCGGCGGTTGCCGGACTTACAAGAGCCTGGGTGAGATCCAGGATCGCGCGGAGCGGCTCGCCCTGGCGGAGCAGGCCGGGCGCGGCCTCGCGATCTACGGAGACCTTACGGCTGACATGGACACGAGCAGCCTGGTCAGCCCGCTGCCCGGCTACCGTAACACGAGGGTGTACTTCGACCAGCTCCAGTCGGTCCTGCTCGGCAACCGCATGCTCGAGGACACCGTGCCATTGCTGCCCGATGACCCGGTCGTCCGGCAGAGCACCGAGCAGCACTACCTCGTCCACCTGCCGCCGGAAGAAAGTCAAAGGAGGATCGAGGATCCTGAGTTGCGGCATTTCATCGACCTTGCGCGCAGCCAGAGAGAGTTCGGGCTTACGCTGCTGCGCGGGATGGAGACCGGGATGATCCGCACTGTGGCAATCCACGGCGACACCAAACTGGACAACTTCCTGTTCAGCTCGGAGACCGGAAGGGTGAAGGCCATGGTGGATCTCGACACCATCATGCCGCATACCTGGTTGGCGGACTGGGGGGACATGGTCCGGTCGCTTGTGAACGTCGCCGGTGAAAAAGAAAGGGATCTCCGCAGCGTTGTCGTCGACATGGACCTCTACAGAGCACTCGCACGCGGCTTCCTCGGGACGGCACGGAAAGTAACCGGCGCCGAGGTCGAGCTCATGGCGGATGCGGTTGAGATTATCGCGCTCGAACTGGGCGTCCGTTTTATGACCGACTACTTGCGGGGGGACACATATTTCAAGTTGAGCCCCACCGACCCGCCCGACCTGAACAAGGTCCGCGGGATGACGCAGTTGACACTTTTCGAGAGGCTGCGGGACAACGGGGAAAACTCCCGAAACTGCATCGCTGAGTTTTCCTCGTGCGGCTCCGGCCTTGGCGGCGAGGAGTAGGCCCGGGATGTACGGGGGTGAGTACCTTCCCGAAATAGAAACGGCACAGGTCAGGGTGGAAGACATTTGACGATGCGGGAGCTCAAGATCAGCACATCGTGGGTTCGGGGCGTGGTAGGGGAGGCGCTGACGCCCGAACTGGTGGTTCATTTTGCGGCCGCTTTCGGCACGTGGGCCGACGGCGAACCCGTTGTGATCGGAAGAGATACGCGGCGGTCGTCGAACATGCTTCACGCCGCGGTGTGCGCGGGGTTGATGTCGCCCGGGTGTGAAGTCATCGACTTGGGTGTGTGTCCCACGCCGCTGGTCTCGTTCGCCGTCCGCGAACTTGGTTGTGCCGGCGGCATTTCCATCACCGGCAGCCACAATGACTCAGAGTGGAACGCGCTGAAGTTCGTCGGACCCGACGGTGCCCTGCTGAACTCCGTTCGCGGAGAGGAACTCCTGGACATCTACCATGCCTCGGCGTTCACAGCCGCACCATCAGACCGGCTGATGCCCGTCACGGGGGCGCCGCAGATTCAGGACCGCTACCTGGAACACCTTCTGGCAACCCTCGACGCGGATCAGATCCGGCAGCGGGAGTTCTCTGTTGCCATAGACTTCTGCAACGGAGCGTGTGCAGGGCTGACCGAAAAGTTCCTGCAGGCGTTGAAATGCAGGCTCCTCCCAATCCACGCGCAACCCAAGGAGGTTTTTGCCCATCCGCCTGCACCGACGCCCGCGAACATGAGCACCCTGGTTTCGGAAATGCGGCGCTCGAGAGCAGACCTTGGCGCAGCGGTCAATATCGACGGCGACCGGATCGCGTTCGTTACCGGTGAGGGGTTCCCGCTTTCGGAGGAATACACGCTCCCGCTCGCGGCGCTCGGGCGGCTTGCCCGGCGGCCTGGCCCGGTCGTGACCAACCTATCCACTTCGCGGATGATCGAGTCCGTCGCCCGGGATCATGGGCAGAAAGTGATCCGTACATTCGTGGGGGAGAGCTACGTGATGGACCGCGGGTTCGAGGAAGGTGCAGTCCTCGCCGGGGAGGGTTCCGGCGGCGTCGGCGCGCTGCCCGCTACTACAACGTTCGACGCGCTTCAGACACTCGGCCTGATTCTTGAAACCCTGGCAGGGAGCAATTCGACCCTGGCAACCCTGGCAGGTAAGCTGCCGCACCTTGCGATGAGAAAAGGAGAGTTGCCTTGCGAGCCGGATCAGGCCCACCGTGCGCTCGAGGCCCTCCGGTCCGCGTACCAGAACCGCTCGCCCGATTGTACCGACGGAGTCCGGGTCGAGTGGGAGGACTCCTGGATGCACGCCCGGGTCTCCAACACGGAGCCCCTTCTGCGCGTGATAGTCGAAGCGGAGGGTGAGGACCGGGCCGACTGCCTTTTCGAGGAGGCGATGATCTTCGCGCGCCGCGCCCCGGTCAAGGAGAAAGGGGCGAAATGACGAACCCGCTCTCGCTGAAGATCAGCCTGGCAGGTATCCGCGGCATAGCCGGGACGTCCCTGACGCCGCAGCTGGTGACCTCTTTCGCCGCAGCCTTCGGCACCTACTGCGGTGCGGGACCGATCGTCGTCGGTACCGACACCAGGCCTTCGCGGGAGATGCTTACGCATGCGGCCGTGGCGGGACTGTTGAGCGTCGGTTGTACCCCCGTGATCCTCGGAATCGTCCCGCTGCCGACGCTGCAAAGCCACGTGCGGAGAATCAGCGCCGCGGGGGGAATCTGCATTACGGCAAGTCATAACCCGATGGAATGGAACGCACTGAAATTCCTCGGGTCGGATGGAACTGCATTGCGTGCCAACCAGTTCGCCGAGTTGACCGACCTCTACCACCAGGGACTGTACCCGCGCGTCAGCTCGTTCCGGATCCAGGAATGCCGTTTTGACGATTCAGCGGTGACCGCGCACCGTGAGACGATCCTGACCGCGATCAACGAGGTGGCGATTCGATCGCGCCATTTCAAGGTAGCAATCGATTGCTGCAACGGCGCAGCCTGCAAAGCTGCACCCGAGTTCCTCAAGGCTCTCGGCTGTCAGGTAATCGAGGTAAACACGGACCCGAGTGCCCCCTTTCCGCGCAATCCGGAGCCGGTCCCGGAAAGCCTGACTGCTCTGCGCCGTGCCGTAAGGGAATCGGGCGCGGACCTGGGGTTTGCCCAGGATGCCGATGCCGATCGACTGGCGGTGGTCAACGAGCGGGGCGAGCCTATCGGGGAGGATTGCACGCTCGCGCTTGTCCTCGACCACCTGCTCCCCCGCCGCCCCGGGCCGGTCGTCGTCAGCATGTCGACAAGCCGGATGGCCGATGACGTTGCAGCACGGCACGGCTCGGCCATCCATCGAGCCCGTGTCGGGGAGGTTCACGTGCTTGATCGCATGCTGGCTCTGGGTTCCCGGATCGGAGGCGAAGGCAACGGGGGCGTGATAGCACCGTCGATCAACCCATGCCGCGACAGCTTCGTCGCGATGGCGTATCTGCTCGAGGCGCTCGCGGAGACCAGGAGTTCGGTCAGCGAGCTCCGCAGCCAATTGCCGTCTTACGCCATGGTGAAGCACCGAATCCCCTGCCGGTCGCGCGACGCGACACCTTTCCTGAGGCTGGTTCGCCATCTTTTCAGGGAGAACGAGACCGACCTGACGGACGGCGTGAGGGTCCTGTGGCCGGACCGCTGGGTCCACGTGCGGGCGTCGAACACTGAACCGGTGGTCCGCATCATCGCGGAGGCACCAACGGAAGCCGAAGCCAGCCAACTTGTGCAGCGTGTGACGGAGTACCTCCGACCCCCGGGGGTTTGATCCGCGACCGTTGACCGAGACTCGAACGCGCACCACGAGGTGAATCGAGCGTTCTCCCCGGTCGGTATCGGAATCGCGATCGGTGTCGGTGTCGACCAGGATCCAACCTCTGGCCGGGATCCTTCGGCCATCCGCAATTTCAAATTCCGGTACCGGTCACGACCCCGATTCGGATCCCGACGCCGAGCCTTATTCCGGAGTGTCCCCCAGTTCACCTGCCACCCTCCTCCGGTCCGAGACAACACGGATCGTGAGCGAAACCAGGGAGCAGGTGAACATGAGCGCAGCTCCGAGATAGAACGGTATCTCGTGGCTGAACTCGAACAAAAGACCCGCAAACATCGGGCCCACGACGCGCCCGAGAGCGGAGAGTGACTGGCCCAGGCCGAGTACCCCGCCGAACGCATCGCTTTCCGTGGCCTGCGAAAGCAGGCTCGGTATCGAGGGGTTGAGGATTCCGGAGCCAAGCGCCAGTATCGGGCCGAGCGCGAGCAGCAGCGCGTAGATTCTGATGTCCGCGACGATCGGGATCAGGACGAGGGTGCATCCGACGAGAACCGTGCCGGTCACGACGAGCCTGTGTTCCCCGAATCGCCTGGCGAACCGGCCGATCAGCAAGCCCTGAACGATGGCCCCGGTCACACCGACTACCACCAGGAAGTATGCGGTCATCGCCGAGGCATGACGCAGATGCGCGGTGCTTGAACCGCCGCCTGCCGTCGGAAGCCAGATTCTTTCGATATAGAGGCCCAGCGTCTGTTCCATCAACGAGAACGCCACCGTTCCTACCAGGTAGAGCCAGAACAGCTGCGGGACATTCGGGTGTTTAACCGCGTTCCTAAGGTCGCGCCATGATAATCCCAAATGATGCCGCGCCGCTGCTCTCACGCGCGGGTTCTCCCGAATCGATTCGCTCGGATCTCCCGCAATGTGGCCTCCACCCAGCATTGCAGGATGCGTCTCGGGAAGCCTGAAAAAGGCATAGAACCAGTTGATGGTCGAAAGGCCGGCGGCTACAAACGCCGGCAGCGAAAGACTGTACTGGCTGAAGAGGCCGCCAATCGCCGGGCCGAGGATAAAACCAAGCCCGAAGGCTGCGCCGATGATGCCCATGCCTTTCGCTCTTGTCTCCGGCGTCGTGGAGTCGGCCACGATCGCCTGTGCGGTGCCTATGTTCGCACTGCCGAAGCCCGATGTGATCCTGGCGAGGAAGAGCATAGGCAGGCTCGCCGCCAGTCCGAACAGGGCGTAGCCGACCGCATTGACGGCTATCGTGAAGAGCATGATCGGCCGGCGTCCGACCGAATCCGAGATTCGACCCAGGAAAGGCGCAAACAAGAACTGCACGAGGGAAAATGAAGCGCTAAGGAGCGTGATGGCTGCCGGCCTCGCACCGAACAGTTCCGCGTAGAAGGGTTGGATCGGGATCAGGATCCCGAAGCCGATGAGATCCAGGAATACCGCAAGGAACAGGATTCCCAGAGGGCTGTGCGCTCGCCCAGCCGGCCCCCCCGAACCCGGGACAGGCTGATTCCCCGCTTCACCGCTGGCAGACGACTTGTTCATGACGGTTCTTTTGCCATCACGGCTTGTACTTGTCCGTCTGGCGGACCAGCGGCAGGATCACCTTTTCGATCGACGCTTCGCTTTCATCAAGCTGGGCACGGTAAAGAAACCAATTCTCGAGATGTTCGCTCTTTTCGCCCGGCTTCAGCAGCTTCAAAGCACCAAGAGTCTCTACTTCGATCATCTCCGGATCGGTGTATGTCTCGGTGTTGCAGCCGAAGTCGACGTAGATCGCCTTCGGGTCGAACCCGAACCGCTTCAGGAACAAGTCGCCATTCAAGTAGTAGGCAGCCCAGCCGAGCGTGTTCATAATGCCGATCTTCTGCTTGGTCGTGGCTTTGGGGTCCTGCTTGAGCTGGATGTATCTGGTGCCCCAGATCCAGCGGGGATCCTTCATATCCGTGTAATGCCAGAGCGTCAGCGGCCTGGCCGGCGCCAGGTATTCAGGGTGCGGACGGTAAGGCTCCTGCGGGAAAACAGCCCTCCCGCCCGGCGCCATCACCGTGAGTGCCCAAGGTGCAAGCTCGACTGCCCAGAGGTTCCTGTTGATCAGCGTGTGCAGCAGCGTCACGTGATCACTCGCGGGATCCAGGGTGATTTCGATTTCCTTGGCAATGCCGGTGGTCGTCTCGACCGGCTGCACGAGCCTGAGGGTCTTGCCATTCCATGAGTATTTGACCGGTTCATTGTCGGGAGCGTAGGTGCGGGGCATCGCCTCAGGAGCGTGCCAGAGGCGGTGTCCTCCATAGCTGCGCCACTCGTCGCCGCCGGTCTTACCCATCTGCGCGGCGAATTCCTTCAGGACGTTCTGCTTCCCGATGAAGCCAAAACGAATGACGCGCGGCCCTACGTCCGTCGTAATGACCAACTCGACCCTGCCATTGTTCAGCCGGACACAGTTGGGCCATCCTCCGTAGCTGAATTTTTCCTGGAACTGAACCTGTCCCGCGGACGGGACTACAAACACGAGCACCACGATCCATGCGAGTATGAGTGAGTGTCTGAACATGCCTCCTCCTGCGGACTGCGGGTGTCCTTGGACAATCCTCGAGCCGGACCTGTACCTCAATCCGTGAGCGGCCATTGTATCTGAAGCAACAGCGGAGATGAATGGAGATGTGCCCGATCGGTTACGAGTTGAAAAAATCCGATACCCTGTCGGCGGCGGCCGTCCGCGCCGCCGGCGCGGACCTCGTGAGGCTCATCCGGGCCTGCCCGGCAGCGTGCTGCGTGCGCCCACTCCTTGCCGCCGAGTTCCCGATGACGGCTAAGCGAATATGCGGAGATCACGAAATACGTTGAAGCGGAGCGCCCGTTTTGCATACTCTGCTTGCCGCCGGAGGGGAGTTTGGAAACCGCCCTGGAAGCCTGCGATGTAACGAAGCATTACGAGATGGGGCAGACTGTCGTGCGCGCGCTCGACGGCGTCTCGATCTCGGTGATGTCGGGCGAGTTTATTGGGGTCCTCGGGACCTCGGGCTCGGGCAAGTCCACGCTGCTGAACCTGATCGCCGGCCTTGACCGGCCGACCGGCGGCGCGCTCAAGGTCTTTGGCCGTGATCTCGCGCAACTGAATCGACGCGAGTTGAGCCTGCATCGCCGCCAGAACGTGGGCATTGTTTTTCAATCGTTCAACCTCATCCCGACCATGACCGCCTTGGAAAACGTGGCGCTCGCGCTGCTGTTCGCCGGAGTCCCGCTCCGGGAGCGCCAGAAGCGAGCGCAGGCGCTTCTCACCTCCGTGGGTCTGGATGCGCGCCAGTCGCACAGGCCGAGAGAACTGTCGGGCGGCGAGCAGCAGCGGGTGGCGATGGCGAGAGCGCTCGCCAATTCTCCGCGCGTCCTGCTGGCGGACGAACCCACAGGCAACCTCGACAGCCGGACCGCCTGCGAGATACTCGAATTATTCGCAGAACTGAACGCGCGAGACGGGAAGACGATTGTGCTGGTGACGCACGACGCGGCACTGGCCGCCCGCCACGTGTGCCGTTCGGTGACCCTCATGGATGGCAGGATCGTCGAGGAATCAAGGGAATCATGATCACAGCCGACGTTTCGCGACTCGCCGCGCGTAATCTCCGCGAGGCGAAGCTGCGCACCGCACTCACCACGATCGGGGTGGCAATCGGCGTCGGCGCCCTCACGTGCATGGTCTCCTTCGGACTCGGCATCCAGGAGCAGTTATTCGGGCAGTTCCTGAAGTCCGGCCTTTTCGACACGATCACGGTGACCTCTGCCCGTTTGGGCCTCGGGCCCGGGATGCGCGGACGCCCGGAGCGATCCGGCTCTGAGAACACTCCCGGGGCCACACAGGCAAAAACCACGGCACCACTGCTGGACGACGACGCGTTGAAGAAATTCGCCGCCATCGACCGAGTGAGGGAGGTCTACCCGAATGTGCGAGTGCCCGTCGAGATAAAGTATGGCTCGTTTTCGGAATTCACTGCGGCGGCGGGTATCCCGATGTCCGCGCGCAACGAAGGAGCCTTCCGGAATATGTCACGGGGTTCCTTCTTCGCGGCTGATGCCGCGGATGCCTGCATTCTCGTCCAGAATCTCGCCGCACGGATGGTCGAAGGCGACACGGGGAAACTGATCGGCAGGAAGGTCACGCTGAGCTTCGCCTCCTCCCCGGCACGGTCACCGGAGGCCGCCGCCTTCACGCTGGGCGGCATCAGCCTCAAGCGGGAGGAGAGAGAGTTCACGGTCGCCGGCATATTGGAATCAGGCCCCGGAATGGGATTCGGACTGATCCTCCGATTATGGTCCCTCTGAACACGGCGATGGGGATGGGTGTCACCGACATCTCCAACCCGCAGACGCTCCTGAGCCAGTTGTCAGACCGGCGGACCTACAGCGCCGTCACAGTCAAAGTGAAACGCCCAGAGGATGTCGACGAGGCAGAGAAGAAGATCAAGGAGCTGGGTTTCACGGCATTTTCTCTGAACGACGCCATGCAGGGCGCGAAACGGGGCTTTTTGCTTCTGGACCTGCTCCTGGGCCTGATCGGATCGATCGCTCTCACCGTTGCCTCGCTCGGCATTGTCAACACGATGGTCATGTCGATTCTCGAGCGCACGAGGGAGATCGGAATCATGAAGGCGGTCGGCGGCGACGACCGGGATATCCGGCTGATCTTCCTGGTGGAGGCAGCGATAATCGGCCTGACCGGCGGCGTCCTGGGCATCCTGCTGGGGTGGGTGGTGGGCAGGGCAATCAACTTCGGAGCCAACATCTACATCCAGAGCCAGGGCGGCCCCACGGGAGATCTCTTCTCGCTGCCGGCATGGCTGATCGGGGGGGCGATCCTCTTTTCGATCCTGACCAGCCTGCTGGCAGGCAGCTACCCCGCGTCCCGTGCAGCCCGGCTCGACCCGATTCAGGCTCTGCGGCACGACTGAACCACCCGAACGGGAGTGCGCCTTCAGCTGGACAGGGCCCTGCTGAAATCCTCGAGCAGGTCGTCGGTTGACTCGATGCCGATGGAGACCCGGATCAGGCCGTCGGAGATCCCCAGCCGCCTTCTGTCCTCAGGGGACATCCCTGAATGTGACGTCGTCGCAGGAAGTGTGACGAGTGTCTCCACCCCTCCCAGGCTAGGAGCGACCACCGGCAGCCGTACGGCTTTCATGAAACGTTCCGCAGCCTGCAACCCTCCCTTCAGCTCGAAGCTGAGCATCCCGCTGAAGCCGCCGAACAGCCTGCACGCTCGTTCGTGCCGGGGATGACTCTTCAGGCCAGGGTAGTTGACGCGCAGGACAGCGGGATGCTCTTCCAGCAAGCGGGCGATCCTGAGCGCGCTTTCGTTGTGCTGCCGCATCCGCACCGCGAGGGTCTTGAGCCCCCGATGCAGCAGAAAGGCGGCATGCGGGTCCAGCGTGCCCCCGAGGTGGTTGAGCCGGTGGAGGATACTTTCGACGAGTGCGGCGCGTCCAATCACGGCTCCCGCCACAATGTCCGAGTGGCCGTTCAGGTACTTCGTGGCGCTGTGCAGCGAGAGGTCGAAACCCCACTCGGTGGGACGGAAGTTGATCGGGCTCGGGAAAGTGTTGTCGATCATCGACACGAGACCGTGCTCCCGGGCGAAGCGCGCCGCAGCCTCGAGGTCTCCGACCTGCAGCAGCGGGTTGGTCATCGACTCGACATAGATCGCTTTCGTGGTGGGGCGCAGCTGCTCCTGCCAGGTTGCGGGCTCGTCCGCATTGATGAAGCTGTAGTGAATGCCGAAGCAAGCCAGATCCCTGGTGACAAAGTCGTGCGTGCCGCCGTAGAGGCAGTCCTGGATCAGCAGGTGGTCTCCGGCCGACAGGATCGTGAGCATCGAGGTGGTTATGGCGGCCATGCCGCTTGCCGCCACGAGCGCCGCCTCCGCGTTTTCGAGCGCCGCGAGCTTGGCGTGGAGAGCGATGTGATTCGGGGTGTTGTTGAGACGGATGTAGCGAATCTGGTCGTACGTCTTCTCGCCCGAGTATTCGAACATCGCGGTCTGAAAGATCGGCATGCTGACGGCGCCCGCGATACGAGGCGTCGGTTCACCTGCATGGATCACCTTCGTGTCGATGCTAAGGTTCTTTGCCGCTCATCTGTGTCCTCCCGAAACCCACAGAACTTAACACCAAGCACCTGCGTGGCAAAGAGGTAAAGACGGGCCGGGCGGGCACGCACGCACACTCATCCGTTTCCTTTAGTGAAATGAAGTCCTGAAATCGACAAAACTACGTAGCTCAATTGTGCTACACTAAGATCGTGCGTGATGTCGCGTTTACCCCGGCGGCGGTTCGACAGTTCCGACGATTGCCCAAGGCCGCCCGGGTAGTGATCCTCGGGGGTATCAGGGCTCACCTCGTGGAAGCGGATCCGGCGGAGGAGACGCGGAACAAGTTCCGGCTCCGGCGCCCGTCTGAGCACGCCGACTTCGAACTGCGCCTCGGTCAGTGGCGAGTGTTCTATCGGGTGCCCGAACGCACGGCTATCGTCACGCTGCTGGGCAGGAAGGAGGGGAACCGCCTCCTGATTGACGGCGAGGTATTCCTGTTATGAAGACCGAATGTCTGCGCGAAGTGAAGAACAATTTGAGCCGGGTCATTGAGGAACTTCCGGAAACCGGCGCGGTGCTGATCACAAAGAACGGTCGTACCCGCGCCGCGCTCATTCTGGTGGACGATGAAACGGATATGGAGACAATTGTCCTTTCGCAGAATCGCCGCTTCTGGGAATTGTTCGAACGAAGCATAGAGAGCGGCAGACGGAGAGGTCTGACGCCGCTCGCCAAGCTTCCGGCTTGACCCCGGATTTCAGGCGTAGCAACTCATATGCGCGGCGCTCAACCATGCGCCTGGAAACAGGAAACCTGGCCACTGAGGGGGGCAGACTGAGACGGGGCTTTCAGATGTGTCGGATCACTCCCCGTCGTCGACTCTCACCCGGCAGAGGCAGGCGTAACCCCGGTGACCCCCCGGGCGGGACGTCGTAACAGGAGTCCAGGCCTCGCCGGGGTGAATCGGCACCGCAGGGGTCAGTGCGCCTGTGGTGATCACCTCTCTCTCCGGCCGCGAGCGGATCGAACTGGGTTTGCCGTGAGAGCAGGTCGGCCGGATAGGAGACACGGGCGGTGGGCCATGGTCCAGCGCCTCGAGCAGTTCCCGGGCAGTGTTTCCCGCATTCATCGGAAGTTCTCCACCAGCATCAGGTCCCGGTTGATCCTCTGGTCGTTTGCTGAGTAGAGAATCGTTCGCCCATCGGGGGAAACCGCGGCATATATGGCCCCGGGCTGCTCAATCGTCAGTACCTTTCGCGTCCTGCCCGTGTGGAAATCAAACAGAGCGAGATCTTGGCGGCCTTGCTCGTCTCGTGGTGTGAAGAAGTAGATGCCCTGCTCCCAAACCGCATAGGAGGGATGGCATGCACTGGATTCGAGCACCATGATCTCTTCGCCTCCTCCGACCGGCATCCCCCAGACACTGCACTCCTTCGGATATCGATCTGTCTTCTCAAAGTACAGGAACTTCCCGTCGGGCGATACCTGCGGCAAGTCACCCGTGTCGCGCGTGACCTGTACCGCATCGCCGCCGCCGGCAGGCATCTTGCAGATCTCGGATTTGCCGCTGCGACCGGAGCGGAAGTAGATCGATTGGCCATCCCGCGACCAGGACGGATGGAACATTGCGCCTGATGGATCGCTTGTCAGAGTCCGTGAAACCCCTCCATTGGCATTGACCGCAAATAGATTTATCTTCCCTGCGGTGAAGAGACCAAAGGCGATGCGCTTGCCATCCGGCGACCATGTTGCGCCGTCCCAGTCACCGCCTCCAAGCGAGGTGAGCTGCACGGCGTTCGATCCGTCACGATCACACACCCAGATTTCCCATGCCCCGGACCGGTTCGAGTAAAAGGCGATCCTGCTTCCGTCTGGCGAATAGGCCGGTCGGACCTCATCCCTGGTGGATGAGATGAACTTGTAGGGAATCGCCGGATTCGATCCTGCACCATCCAAGTCAATACGGAATACCTCGGCGTCACTCTTCTGCACGTCGTGGGCATAGGCCAGACGGTTCCCCTGCCGGGCGATCACCGGCACCGAGGGGGTGTCCGATTCGAGTGGGAGCCTGACCGGATTCCCACGCATCGACGCCCCTATCCGCCATAGCCCGCCCCCGTTCCAGGAGAGCAGATGGTCTCCGTAGTCCCCAGACCAGAACACAATCTCATGCCCGTCGGGTGTCCAAGCTGCGCCGAGGCTATCGTGCTTATCACGCTCCTCGGAGAGAGCGACCCTCTCAGGTTCTCCCTGGGGCTCGTAGTTCGTCCCGAGGCGGAGAAACCACATCAGCTTTTTGCCGCCCCTACCACGCGTGAAGGCCAGGGTTCGCCCATCTGTCGAAAAGGCGGGTATGGTGTCGAAAGAACCCCCAGGGGGAGTCGTCAGCCTTCTGTTTTCCAGAGTTTCAACTGACACCAGCAGCAAGCCCAGGGCTTCTTTGCCAGGTTCCGCCGAAGGCAGCGCCAGCCATTTTGAGTCAGGGGTCCAGGCCAGATAAGGTCCACGCGTTGACAGGTCGCGCCCTACAGTGAAATCCAATTCCTCCAACAACCGTTCCTTTCCACCTCTCTGGGGGATAAGCATCAGCCCCCATCTTTCCGGGGACAGCTCGCGTAAGAATGCGATGAATCGGCCGTCTGGAGACCAGGCAGGGCTGAAATCCACGGCAGGATCACTGGTCAGTCGGAAGGGCGGCTCCACGCCGATCTGCTTGATGTAGATGTCGCAGTTCCCTGGTGGCCCTTCGGTGCACCACTGGAAGGCCACCTGCTGGCCGTCAGGAGAGAAACTGGGCGTGCGCTCATCGCCGGGATAGGTCGTCAGAGGGACAGCGTTCAGCGCCGCTTCCGGTTCGGCGGTGCGCTGCCGGGCCAGCCAGTACCATCCGGCTGCAGCCAGAACAACGACCGCGACGGCGCCGATCACGAGCTGAGCGGGCGTGAACCGCCTCGCCTTGTAAGACGGGGCCTGCACCCGGCCCGAATCCGAATCCTCTTTCAGTTCATCCAGGGCAACTTTCAGATCCGCCATACTCTGCCAGCGGTGCTGTGGGTCCTTAGTCAGGCAGCGGTCAATCAGCTTTTCGACATCAGCCGGAATGGCCGGCGTCATGCCGCTGATGGGCTTCGGCTCCTGGTGCAGGATCGCCGAGAGCGTCGACATCTTGGCCGTTCCCTGAAACGCCTTCTGCCCCGTCACCATCTCATACAGCACCGATCCCAGCGAGAAGATGTCCGACCTTGGATCGACCGCTTCTCCGCGAACCTGCTCCGGCGAAAGGTAAGCCGTAGTTCCGTTGGCGGCGACCCGCTCCGCGAGATCGTCTTCGGTCTCAACGGCCTTTGGCGAAGCCCCATACATTGCAGCGTCCTGCCGGTTGACCTCCGCCAGGCCGAAATCAAGTATTTTGACCTGGTCTGGTCCGGTCACGAAGATGTTCTCAGGCGTGACGTCGCGATGCGCGATTCCGGCAGAGTGCGCGGCGGCGAGCGCCTCCGACGCCTGGGCGGCAATCCTCAAGGACCGCTTCAGCGCGAGAGGGCCGCCCTCCATCAGCCGGCTCAGCGGTTGCCCTTCGAGGTACTCCATTACCAGGCAAAGCCGGCCCTCATGCTCTTCGACGCCGTACAGTGCGCAGATGCCCGGGTGATTCAGCGAAGCCACGGTCCGCGCCTCACGTCGGAACCGCTCCACGGAAGGTGGGTGGCGGGCCAGGTCTTCAGGCAGAAACTTCAGGGCGACGGTTCGGCCAAGGATGAGATCCTCGGCCTTGTAGACGACGCCCATGCCGCCATGCCCGAGCTCGCCCAGAATACGAAAGTGCGGAGATGAGGGAGCAGACACTCCAGGTTCCACCGGGGCCAGGAAGCGGTAGCCTCGGCGCGACAGAGTCTCGATGAACCGCGGGGCGCTTGCTGAGTCGCCAAGGCAGTCGCGCAACCGTTTTACCGCCGAGTTCACGCTGTGCTCAAATTCGACAACGGTGCCGTGGGGCCAAAGCCGATCACGGATCTGCTCGCGGGTGATCACCTCGCCGGGCCGCTCCACCAGCATGGCGAGGATTTCGAAGGACTGATCCGGCAGTTGCAGTCGGATACCGCGCTTGCGCAATTCACGCGAGCCGAGGTCAACCTCAAAGATGCCGAACCTGACAGGCGCGCCCATGGTGCCACCTTGCCGCCCGAGTATAGCACGGGCTGTTATCTGGATCGGCAAATCCTGCAAAATCAATCTATTGCGTTGTGACATTCATGTGAGATCCACTGCATTGATCCGCGGAGCCGCAACCCGTTAACCTTCCAGCCGCCCAACGGTTGTCTCGCTTGGCTAGCCGCCGGGTCCTGAGGATCCTCCTGGGCCGCCTGCGAATGCGGAGAGATTGTTGGACCGGCGTGGCCATTGGGAGATGTGTCCTATAACAAACGTTTGCGTGGGGGATTGTCAGGCATGGCACTGGCGATGTGAACGTGCCACGTGGGCGTCCGCTGTGACGGTTTCCTCGTGCAGGTTGTTCCGACGAAACCGATCATCCCGTGGCGACCACACCAGTCAGGGGGCATCAGAACGCCGCCGAGCTCCGTGCTTCCAGGGCGACGGTTAAAGCTGGTTCTGGCCCGGGCCATTCCCGCAACGACAGCGCCGTCGGCATTCAACTACTGACAGTCATCGGAGGAATAGCCATGGGAGTACAGCGAGTATTTGCAGTCGCAGTCGTGTTCCTGTTTCTGGTCAGCCTCGGGTATGGCCAGACGCAAGGCCGTACCGAACACTATAAGTACACCATCGACGTGGCGGGACAGAATTTAGGCAGCTGTGGTGGTTTTGACGTGTTGACTGACTATGTTGTTTTAGTTCACGAAGTATGGCTTCTCGACAAGGAAGGGCAGCCCGTCAAGGCGGTGAACCGGTACAAGGGCATCGGGCAGTCCATCTACTATAGCTCGAAAGACAACCCGACAGATCCCGAGCTGTTCTTGGTTGGCGGCCCGGGTGAAACTGAGATAGACCATATCGACGTGAGAATGGAACCATCTCTATAACAGGAATTCCTTTCAAGATCAGATTACCGGGATATGGGCCGATCTATTACGAAACTGGCCGCGTGATCCTCGACCTCAACACCGGTGAATGGCTTAATAACACCGGCCACAATCAGTTTGTCGACCAGGATCTTGAGGCGGTCTGTAAAGCACTGACGCCGTAGGCACGGGATGGGTTGGGTCATCCCACACAAGGGCCGCTCTCCGGGGCGGACCTATCAATAAAGCTTCCTGCCTTGCCATGAGCTTCGAGAAGCATGCCTTCTTCCCCGCGGAGGCGTTTATCGCTGAGGTAGGCCTGCTCGAGGGAATCCTTGCGTTGGCCGGGCTCTCGCTTCATTGCTTCGCTCAGAAGGAGGTCAATCTCCTGCCAACGTTCAGGTTTCATAGAGTCGGTGAAAAGTGAGTCGATTACAGCCTCGAACGCATAAATGCGACAGCCGCTGTCTCGCCATTTGGCACCGGCGCAGGCAGAGCACATCCACCGGATTTCTGGTGGCTGGAGCGCCGCCGGCAAAGTCCGCATCAATCGGAGATCCGCATTCGCTATAATAGCTGCGTGCCTGCTGATGGAGCGCTGGAGGCGTGATCCCCCTTCGAGATGATAATCCGACCCGCTCATACCCCGTGCTCACGGTGTTGTTGATCGCGGTTAACGTGCTGGTGTTCATCTACCAATTGTCGCTGGGGCAACGCCAGGAACAGGCTTTAGTCTTTCAGTTCGGGGCAATTCCCGCAGTAATAGTCGGGACGCGGTCGCTCCCGCAGCAGCTGGCAGCTGTTCCCCCCGTTCTCAGCCTTTTCACAAGCATGTTTCTCCATGGGGGATTCATGCACATCATCGGCAACATGCTTTATCTCTGGATCTTCGGCAATAACATCGAAGATGCCATGGGACGGGTGCGATTCCTGATCTTCTACCTGACCTGTGGAGTGCTAGCCGCGCTTGCCCACATCCTCTCTAACCCGAGTTCGACAATCCCAACGATTGGAGCCAGCGGTGCAATCTCAGGCGTGCTGGGCGCCTATCTTCTGCTCTACCCCCACGCACGCGTGCTGACTCTCATCCCGTTGGGATTCTTTACGCGACTCATTCACCTTCCTGCAGGCCTCGTGCTTGGTTTCTGGTTCGTTCTCCAGTTGATCAGCGGAAGCCTCGGCAGCCCCGAGGGCGGCGGCATCGCCTGGTTCGCGCACGTCGGCGGGTTCGTGGCGGGAATAGCTCTCGTGGGTCTTTTCAAACGACGCGATGTCCGGTTCTTCAATCCGCCGAATTACGCTGCCGGGTACGCCGACAGGCGGTGACAGCGCATCGTTCTGTTTCGCGCCATGCTGCCTCGCGCGGCGTGCAGCCGTTGCGACAAAGTGCCCGGCCCGGTTTGCGCTCAGTCTCCGAAGCAGGTGCTGACGTTGCGTGCCGCGTTTAGCAGAGGGTGATCGACAGGCACCAGACGCTGCCTGCCCTCAGTCTCGGAAAGAGCGATGTGCGTGATGCTTCCCTTCTGCATCACAACAAGCCTGCCCTTTTCGCCGGAGGCGAGGAGCTCAACGGCAGCGCTCCCGAATTCGGTGGCAAGGACACGGTCCACCGGGATGGGCGAGCCTCCGCGCTGGACATGCCCGAGGACGATCGAGCGTGTCTCGATCCCGGTCTGGTTCTCGATGTCGACAGCTACTTTCTGGCCGATGCCGCCCAGGCGAACGGGCTCGGGGCTGAGCGGATCAAAACGGCTGATTACCTGCTGGCCATCCCTTGGCCTCGCCCCTTCGGAAACGCAGACGATGCTGAAGCGCTTCCCGCGCTGCGACCTGTGCAGCACAAAATCGCAGACTCTGTCAAGATCATACGGAATCTCCGGAAGCAGGATCACGTCCGAACCGCTGGCGATACCGGCATGCAGGGCAATCCAGCCCGCATTACGGCCCATGACCTCCACCACCATCGCGCGGTGGTGGCTCGCGGCCGTAGTGTGAACCCGGTCAAGCGCCTCAGTGGCAATGGCGGCGGCAGTCGAGAATCCGAATGTCACGTCCGTGCCGTAGAGATCGTTGTCTATGGTCTTGGGGACGCCGACGCAGGCGATGCCCATCCTGGAAAAATGGGCGGCAACGTTCATCGTCCCGTCGCCTCCGATGATCACGAGCGCGTCCAGGCCCCTCGAGACGATGTGTCCCAGGCAAACCTCCGTCACGTCCCGGAGTTCCCGTTTCCCGTCCACCTCCACCGGATATCGACGAGGCTCGATCTTGTTGTTCGTGCCGAGAATGGTCCCGCCGAGCGTGAGAATGTTGCTCACGGATTCGTTATCGAGAGGGTGCATCCGGTCCTGCACAAGGCCCAGAAATCCGTCTTCTATGCCGACGACTTCCATGCCAAATCGGTTCATGGCAGTCTTTGCTACGGCTCTGATCACGGCATTCAGGCCGGGGCAGTCGCCGCCGCCGGTTAATACTCCGATTCTCTTGATACTGGTCATGGCGTGGCTCCAGGAACAATGAATGTGCAGTCGGCCTCATTCTTCATCAGGAGCGGCAGGACGGGGAAGCGAAAAGAGCAAGTACCCGGACGTAAGAGAGAAAGGACCCCGGCAAAGGTCGAATGGCTTGCAGCCTCGGCCAGAGTGTGATTTAAAGTGCAGGCTGAGCTCATAACAGGAGAAAGAAAATGGGTGTGAGATGGTTGAGATATTTCGCAACGATAGGCTGCCTCGCGCTGATGGCGCCGCTGGCGACCGAAGCGATCGCCCAATCTGCGGTAAACATGAGGGAGGAGTCCGTCCTCCTGCCCACTTATCTTGCGGGTGAGCCGGACCGGAATCCGATCTTCTATGACGGCCGCAGCTACCAGGGAGCCAAAGGGCCGATCTATCCCTACCCGCTGATGGACAACCTCACAGACACCCGGGCGGACAAGGCCTACAAGGTCGTCACGCTGGAAAACGAATTCATCCGGATGGACGTCCTGCCGGAGATCGGCGGCCGGATCTTTACTGGCCTTGATAAGACAAACAATTACGACTTCTTCTACCGGCAGCATGTAATCAAGCCTGCTCTGGTAGGGATGCTCGGCGCCTGGATCTCGGGTGGGGTGGAATGGAATATACCCCACCATCACCGAGCCACCAGTTTCATGCCGGTCGACTACCGCATGGTTGAGAATCCCGACGGGAGCAGAACGGTCTGGGTCGGTGAGATCGAACTCCGGCACCGGATGCGCTGGGAGATTGGCCTGACCGTTTATCCCGGGAAGTCGTACATCGAGGCCACCGTCAGACTCTACAATCGGACCCCCACGGTCAACTCGTTCCTCTACTGGGCGAACCCGGCCGTCTTTGCGAATCCCGATTACCAGGTCATCTTCCCTCCCGATGTCAACATAGTGACGTTCCATGCCAAGGACCAGTTCTCCTACTGGCCGATCTCGAGCTCCGTATTCAACGGAGTCGATTACACCCGCGGCGTCGACATCAGCTGGTGGAAGAACCATCCCGACCCGACTTCCTTTTTTGCATGGGGATCTGAAATGGACTTTCACGCCGGTTACGACCACGGCAAGAAGGCCGGCGTCGTCGAGGTTGGTAACCACAACATGGTTGTCGGCAAGAAATTCTGGGAATGGGGGAACGGTCCCGAAGGGCGGCTCTGGGACCGGATCCTCACCGACACTGACGGACCCTACATCGAGCTGATGGTGGGTGCGTATTCGGACAATCAGCCCGATTACAGCTGGATCCAGCCCTGCGAGGTCAAGTCATTCAATCAGTACTGGTTCCCGATTCGCGATATCGGCGGAGTCAAGAACGCCACCCGTGAAGCGGCCGTAAACCTCGACGTCGAGGCCGGCAAGACAATAAAACTCGGCTTCAATGCAACCTCCGAGTACCCCGACGCCAGGGTGCTTCTCCAGGCGGGAAACCGGACGCTGCTGGATCAGCGTGTGACGATCAGTCCGGCGAAGCCGTTTGTTGCCAGCCTGGTCCTTCCCCCGGACCTGCGTGCGGAAGAGCTGAAGGCATCGCTCCGGTCGGCCGACGGAAAGGAACTGGTCTCATACACACCGGTCAGGAAGGAAAAGACACCACTCCCGGATCCTGTCAAGGCGCCCCCGCCGCCGGCGGACATCAAGAGCGGCGACGAACTCTACTTCACGGGGCTGAGGATCATGCAGATGCATGACCCTCTTCACGACCCTTACGCATACTTCGAGGAGGGCCTGAAGCGGGATCCGGGCGATTTCCGATGCAACACTGCTCTCGGCATCCTCTACTGCAAGCGTGGCATGTACAGCGAGGCCGAGGCGAAGCTCCGCCGAGCGATTGCCCGCTCCACTCCAGGGTACACCATGCCGAAGGATGGCGAGGCCTTCTACTACCTGGGCGTCGCATTGCGGGGACAGGGCAAGTACGAGCCGGCCGCGGATGCGTTCCACAAGGCAGCATGGAGCCTGGCCTGGACCGGCGCCGCCAATTTCGAGCTCGCGGAGTTGAGCGCGCGCAAGTCGGACTATGCACAGGCTCTTGGTTTCGCAGAGCGCTCGATCCTCGCCAACGCGAGGAACACCGAGGCCCACTGTCTGAAGGCCGCACTGCTGAGAAGACTGGGCCGGTCTGAGGAAGCTCTCGCCACCGCACGCCTGGTGGACTCGATGTCTCCGCTGGATCTTCGCGCTTCCAACGAGATCCATCTGGCAGAGACCGCGCTCGGGCGCGAGGCGGATGCGGCCAGAACGCTGAAGTCCCTGAGCGAACGCATGAGGACCGAAGCACACTCGTACCTCGAGCTGGCGGTAGCTTACGGAAACGCCGGGCTCTACACTGAAGCTGCCGACGTCTTGAAGAGAATCACGGACCCGAGTGCGACTGCGGGCCTAAATCCGCTTGTCCCCTATTCACTGGCCTTCTATCTGGAAAAGGCAGGACAGATGGACAGCGCGCGCCAATATTATCAACTGGCCGGCCGGCTGCCGTCCGATGGCTGCTTTCCGTTCCAGCTCGAATCGGCCGGCGTGCTGGCGCGCGCTATGGAGGTCAATCCGGGTGACGCGCGCGCAGCGCTTTACCTCGGCAATCTCCTGTACGACCACCAGCCCGAAGCGGCCACGCGCGCGTGGGAGAAGGCGACAAGTCTCGATCCGCGTCTCGCCCCCGCGCTCCGAAATCTCGGTTTCGCCTACTCTCATCACCAGAACGATCTCACAAAGGCGACCAAGAGTCTCGAGGCAGCAGTTGCCGCCGACTCCGGGGATCCACGCTACTTCCTGGAGATGGATCAGTTGCACGAAGCAAACGGCTTGTCGCCGGAAAAACGCTACGCCGTCCTGAACCAGAACAAGACAACCGTACTCAAACGGGACGATGCGGCCGCGCGGCTCCTCGTCCTGCTGGTCAGGCTCGGATATTTCGATCAGGCGATCGAGCTGATGGCCAAACGCCATTTTCGCATCTGGGAAGGCGGCACGGATGTCCATGAATTATATGTGAGCGCCTACCTGCTGCGGGGAAGCAATTATCTCAGGGAAAAGAAATACAAGGAGGCGGCGGCAGATTTCCGGGCCGCGATGGAGTACCCGGCGAACCTGGATGTGGCGACGCCTGATCACATCGAGAACCCGCAGGCCGAATACCTGATCGGACTCACGCTGGAGGCGACGGGAAAGTCTGCGGACGCAAAGACGTCTTATGAACACGCCGCCGCTACACAACAGATGACGTCGGACGCGGTGTACTACCGCGCCCTGGCGCTTGGGAAGCTGGGGAAATCGGCCGAGGCCATGAAGCTATTCGACGCGCTGGTCACGACACGGCCGCCACGTGTCCGGCAATCAGAGCCTTCCAGAGGCGCTGCGTTCGAGGAAGCGCTCGCCGACCGTAAGCGGCATGCTGAAGAGCACTATCGCATCGGGCTCGGTTACCTCGGGAAAGGATCGACGGCCGAAGCGCAAGCTGAATTCAGAAAGGCTCTCTCGTTTGACCCCTGCCACGTTGGCGCATCGGCTCAGGCGAAGCCATAAGTGGCGTATTTTCCCCGACGCTGAAACACGCTGATGGACGCCGACAAACACGGGCCTGCGGTGGTTGCATTGGTGAGCAAAGGTCGATAGGCAGAGCGGAAGAACGCGTACTTTTGAAACTGTCCCGGGTATTGACAGAAACTTCTAGGCGCCGGCACGAACATCAAGAACGATCTTGATCGTCCGTGGTTCTTCCCCATCGACCTTTTCAAACGCCGTCGAGATTTCGCGCAGAGGCATCCGATCGGTGATCAGGAGCGCGGGGTGTAACAGTCCTTTGGCGAGCAGGCGGAGGGCGCGTGGAAATTCGCCACGCGTGACGCGTGAGGCGATGATCTCAGCTTCCTTCAGAACCAGTGTCTTGAAATGCAGCGCCGTCAGCTGCTCCCCCAGGCCTGCGGTGACAATCCGCCCTCCATTCCGGATCATTCTGACTGCCTGACCCAGGGGCGGTTCCTGGCCCTCGAGGACCTGGTAGTGGCCGACGCACTCGATGACACAGTCCAGCCCCGAGCCCTTTGTGATTTCGGCCACCCGTTCCGGCGGATCTTCCTGCGCGGCGTCGATGACGTGATCGGCTCCCAGCTGCCGTGCCTTCTCGAGCCGGAAGGGTTGAACGTCGACTGCGATCGTCATGGCGGCGCCGGCGCTGTGGCAGAGCACATCGAGCACAGAGAGACCCAGCCTGCCGGCGCCCAGGATAGCCACTGTTTCGCCGGGCTGAACCTGCCCCCGCTGCAGCACGTGGTGCCCCAGCCCGTACATCTCGACCATGGGAACATGTTCCAGCGGCACACTCTCGGGCAAGGGATAGATGCGGCTTGACGGCACACTCACAAGTCTGCCGAAGCCCCCATCGAGATCGACGCCCAGAAGCTTCAGGCTCCGGCACGCATTGATGTGACCTGACAGACAGGCCGGACAACTGTGGCACGAGAGGATCGGATCGACGGCCACCCGGTCCCCGACCTTGATTCCCGCCACTGCTTTTCCCGCCTGCTCTACCACTCCGCCGAACTCGTGACCCAGTATGGCCGGGAACTTCACCCGCTCGTGGAACTCGCCCCGGTAGATGTGCAGGTCGGTTCCGCAGACTCCGGCGTAAGCCGGGGCAACCAGAACCTCATCCGGTCTCATCTCCGGCTCGGGCGCATCGCCCAAACGGATTTCCCGGTCGCCGTAAAGGATTCCTGCTTTCATCTCAGATTCCCCCTCTGCACACAGCCCCAAGGGCACCCAGTCTTTCTATTGGCGCAGACCGTAAATCCGGCGCGCATTCTCTTCGAGTACCATCTCCTGTTCCTCTTTATGGAACCTTCCCAGGTAGTCCGTCATGATGGTCATCACGCGATCGTAAGGCGCCGCCACGGTACACACCGGCCAGTCCGACCCAACCATGAGCCGCCGCACCCCGAATGCCTCGAACACTACGTCCAGATACGGCGCCAGATCCTCCACCTTCCATGCTCTCCAATCCGCTTCAGTCACCATGCCAGAGACCTTGCAGAAAACGTTCGGAAACGCGGCCAGCTTCCGGATGTCGGTTGCCCACGGCTCGAGCAATCCCTTCCTGATCGGCGGCTTTCCGATGTGATCGAGAACAAACCGCTGAGCAGGAAACCGCTCGACGAGCTGCCGGCTTACCGTCAGGTGACGGGGAAAAAGGAGCAGCTCATAGACGAGGTCAAACCCCGCAAGCTGGCTGATGCCGGTCAAGAAATCTTCACGCAGCATGAACAGCTCGTCCGGTTCATCTTGAACGACGTGGCGCACGCCGCACAGTGCGCCGTGACTGGTGTAGTGCTCGAGTTGTGAGCGCAGGTCAGCGCTGCGAAGATCGACCCAGCCCACGACACCTTTGATGAAAGGATGGGCATCGGCGAGCTCGAGCAGCCAGTCTGTCTCCTCCGATACCTGTCGTGCTTGCACCGCGATGCTGCCTCCAAATCCGGCGGATTGCATCAGCCGCCCAAATTCGCCGGGCAGGCAGTCTCTCCTGAGCGCACCCATCCCCGGACCGATCCAGGGATATCCCTGCTCCTGATAACGCCAGAAATGCTGATGCGCATCAATCTTCATTTCGCCCTTTCACGCACCCTGCCCGGCCGTTTCTTCAGTTGTTCTCCGCGCGTCCGCTGGGCCAGCTGAGATTGTGAACCGGCTCGAGGATCCGGAGGACGGCAGAGAGCATTTCCGGGTCCGGCGGTTCTGAGACCCATTGCACGTTTCGGGAGAGATTGACCGGGCTGGCGGTTCCAACCAGGGTCGTCGCGATCTCCGGGTTGCATACGCTGAACTGGAGAGCGACACGGGATATATCTGAGCCACGCGAGCGACAGAACGCAGCCGCTCGAGCGCACGCGGCCCGGGTCTCTTCGGGCGCCGGATGCCAGGCGGGCGCTCCCCTGTCCGACAGAAGCCCCATCGCGAGGGGGGAAGCATTAATGATGCCGACCCGTCTTTCGCGCAGAGTCGGCAGAAGCGACTCGAGGGAAGTATCGTTCAGGCAGTAACGACAGTAGGAGAGAATCGTGTCCACCTCGGCATGGTCCAGCACGTAACGGAAGATCTTGAGTGGGAGCCCGGTCACGCCGACAAACCGAACCTTGCCCCGGTCCTGCAGCAGGCGGAGGGCCGGAATGGCCTCATTTACGACCTGGTCGAGGTCGCCGAACTCGACGTCGTGGCACTGGATGACATCGATGTACTCGAGATTGAGGCGCGAGAGGCTCTCGTCGACACTTGCTGTCACCCTGCGTGCGGAGAAGTCGAACACCGCATCGCCATACCGACCGACCTTGGTGGCAAGGTAGTAACGGTCGCGTGGAATCCCGCGCAGCGCCTTGCCGAGTGCGATCTCGGCCCGCATCAATCCATAATACGGAGAGACGTCGATGAAGTTGATTCCGAGATCAATGGCAAGATGAACCGTGCGGATGCCCTCATTTTCGTCGATGTCGTGAAACACGCCGCCGAGGGAGGATGCTCCAAAGCTGAGAGCCGAGACCTCCAGGCCCGTATTCCCAAGGGTGCGGTAGAGCATGGCTATGCTTGACAGAGGAGAGTGTACCGTAATGCGGAGCGATCGACGCGCGGCGCTCGCGTTATGAACTTGTCAGCTATTTCGGCTCCGCTGCAGGACCCGCAGTCTGGCCTGCCGCTTCGAAGCTGGTCAGTGCCTCTTCTTCAGAGCTGAATATCTGGAATGCAGGCGTCAGCTTGTGCAAGGCCAGCGCGCTGTAAACCATCCGCTGGAGGTTCGCGAGCTTCAGCCGGCCGGCTTCGGTCGTTGTCAGAACCACACCTTCGACGAGGGTGCCGATACCGGAGCTGTCTACGTATGCGACCTCGGCCATATTCAACAGGATCATCTTCTTGTGCTCGGCGAGGAGGCTGCGGATCTTTTCACGGAGCAGCTTGACCTCCTCTCCCATCACAAGTCGGCCATTAAGACCCAATATCACAACTCCACGTTCTTCGCGCTCATTGATTACGAGCCTCATGGGTTCTCCTCGCTGGCTGCCGCCATCTTAGGTATTTGCGCGCCGCAAGTCAACGCACACGCGTTTCCTGAAGATTTTGGTCCGAGTACCGCATAGAATAGGCTTGGAAGAACGAAGTCCAACTTCTCTCGTGAGCGGTGAAAGTCATGAAGATATTGGTGACCGGCTCGTCAGGGTTCATCGGATCGGCCCTCCTTCCCTTCCTTTCGTCAAAGGGCCACGACGTCCGGGGCATGGTTCGATCTTCGGCGACACCCGGAAGCGACGATATCGAGTGGGATCCGATCAGGCGGTCGATCCACTCCAAAGCGTTGGATGGCTTCGTGGCCGTAGTGCACCTGGCGGGCGAAAACATCTCCGGTGGTCGATGGACGACTTGGAGAAAGCGCCGCATCCGGGAGAGTCGCACGATCGGTACGCGGTTCCTGGTCGACACGCTGACCGGCCTGTCGAAGCCACCGAGAGTGCTCATCTGCGCCTCGGCGATCGGCTATTACGGCACCAGGGGCGCGAAGTTACTGCGGGAGGAGAGCCCTGCGGGGCACGGTTTCCTGCCGGATGTCTGCCAGGCATGGGAAGCCGCGGCAAATGCGGCTTCAGCGCGGGGCATCCGGACCGTGAATCTCCGCATTGGCATCGTCCTTAGCGCCACGGGCGGGGCGCTGGCGAAGATGCTGCCGCTATTCAAGTCCGGCCTCGGGGGGGTCGTCGGGGACGGCGGGCAATTCTGGAGCTGGATCGCGCTGGATGACCTCCTGATGGCGATCCTCCACGCCGCAGAGAAAGAAACCCTGGCCGGGCCGGTCAATGTGGTATCGCCGAACCCGGTGACCAACCGCGATTTCACACGGACGCTGGCGCGCATCCTGTCCCGTCCCGCGATCGCGGGGCTGCCGGCATTCGCAGCCCGGCTGATGATGGGGGAGATGGCTGACGAACTGCTTCTGGCCAGCGCGCGAGTGGAGCCTGCCAAACTGCTGGACTCGGGCTTCAAATTCCAGTTCCCCGAGCTGGAACCGGCTCTTCGCCACATATTGGCGCCGGCGACTTATCCCAAGAAAAGCGAATAGCCTCTCCCCGGGTGCGTTTCGCCGCAGCGCACCTCTCGTCCGCGCCGCCGGCGCGGACCCACGCCGCTGTCGATGAGCTGTCGGATTTCAAACAGTGGTAACTGAGCGGGGACTCTCCGGGGAAGCATCTACTTCCGCGCGGTAACGTCCGCAGGTTCCACCCTTGCCCACCTGCCCGCCTTGACGGTCATCAGGACGGGTACGGCAACGTTGCCTCGAAGGGAATCAAACTCGATCTTTCCCGTGATTCCGTCAAAGGCAGTGTGTGCAAGGGCGTCCCGAATCCGCGCACGGTTCAGCCCCGCTGAGTCAACGGCGGCGATCACAAGCCGCGCCGTATCGTAGGCATAGCAGGCGAGGGGCGAGGGATCCGACCCGGAGTTTGCTTTGAAGCGCGCGGCGAATTCATCCAGCGCCGGGCCGGTCCCACTCAGATCAAAAGGCGCGGCCACGATAACTTCGCCGACCGAGGCTGCCCTGGCGGCGAGTTCGCGGGTTGCCAGGGCCGCAGGGCCGAGCACCGGCACATGAATTCCGGCGGAGCGCAACGCCTCGATCAGCGGAATCGCGGTTCGTGCAGAACCCCAGACCAGGATCGCATCGGGTGCGAACTCCGCGACCCTGGGCACAACCTGGGACGGGTCAATACGAGGGTACTGCAAGTGAGCCGCGAGAGGCAGCCGTTCCTTTTCCAGCCTCTCCTCCAGCCGTTCGTATCCGGTGTGCGCTTCGCGCTCGATCTCGGTCAGGGCCACGAGGTTCTTGACCCCGCGCTTCTTCAGATACGCTACAAGCGCGTCCACCTGACTGCTGTCTGCAGGCGCGCAACGGAAGACCCAGGGAACATTTGCGTAATCGACCGAGGAATCCGAGGCCCAGGGGCTGACAACAGGGACCCATGCCTTGGCGACAACCAGCTCGGCAATATGCGTGCGCTGACCGTCAAGCCCGCCGATGATCGTCCAGACTCGATCTTCGTAAGCCAGATCTACAACGCGGCTCGCAACGACGCCCCAGAAACCGTCGTCAGCCCGGAAAGCGATTTCATATGGTATGCGCCCGCGATATCCACCGTGGCGGTTGGCTTCGTCGATGGCGACCTGGACGCCGGCCCGCAGTTCCGAGCCATCCGGATCCTTCTCAGGGCCGAGCACCCCGATACGAACGGCATTCAGCCCGTCGGGATCCGGATCCTCGCGCCCGGCCCCATAGAATCCCGCCCCGGCCCTGGCAAAGTCATAGTAAGGCCGGGGAGACTGCTGGCACGGCAGAAGCAACAAACCGATCAGCCAGGTACGCATAGCTTTTTCCCGTGGGGCACCGGATCAGATTCCAAATTTAGAATTTCAAATTTGAAATTAGAAGACGTTGTCCAAATGTGGGATGCCGAAGACGAACTTGCCGTTCTTGACGGTCGCAATCGTCACCGGGCGGCGATTCGACAGCGCTTCGTCCAGGATGATTTCGCCCGAAATACCGTCCCATTGGCGCATCGAAGCCAGCTGGTCGCGGATCAGATACCGGTTCAGCCCGGCCTTCCGGATGGCCTCCACCGTCATCATCGTGCCGTCGTAAGAATGGACCGCGTAGGCGTCGGGGTCCTCCCCAAACCGTTCACGGTATCGTCTCACGAAATCGAGATATTTCGGGTTCTTGTTGTCCGGGTCGAACGGGTAGGTCGCTATGACACCCTCGGCAGCTGCACCTGCTGCCTTCAGAAACTCGGGGTTCACAATGCGCTCGCACGCCAGGATGGGGAACTTCATTCCGGCCTCCCGGATCTTCTTGACCAGCACTCCGGCTGCGCCCGCGTCAGCCCAAAGTATAACGGCATCCGGGCTTACCTTCTCGAGACGGTCGATCTGGTCGACGAAATCCGGATTCACCTTGTCGTAATTCGGCTCGTAGTTGATTTCGATCGGCGCCGGCTTGCCGAGCTTGATCGAACCCTTGCGGAACTGTGCCACACCGAATCGCCCGTAACGGTTATTGGCGCGGAGTATGGCGACCTTCTCGAGCCCGAGTTGCTTGTAGAGGTAGTAGGCGATCGTGTAGGTCATCTGGCGATCATCGGGGATCACTCGGATCAGCCAGGGGATTTTCGTCTCCACCAGCGACGGATCCAGATCAGCCACGTTCACGATCGGGATGTCGGTGCGGAGCGCAACGCGTATGGCGATGTGGGTGTTGGCACCGTCCACCGTACCGATGACCGCCCACGCTTTGTCTTCGTAGGTAAGCGACACGATTTCGTTGGCGCTCGCTCCCCACAGGCCGGTGTCGTTCTTGACCACGGCTTCAAAAGGCTTTCCCTTGTAGCCGCCGGCCGCGTTTGCCTCATCGAGCGCCATCTGCATGCCGCGGACAACGGAGCGGCCGATGTACGTTTCATAGCTGCGTTCTATCGGCGCAATCACCCCGATCTTGACGCTCGGGACATCCTCGACCAGCGGTTTGTCGCGCCCCGGTCCCCAGAACATGGTCGGCGAATCACCGACAACGAAATATTTCTTGTATGGCTCCTGGACAAACTTCCCGAAGGGTTTGAGCTCCTCCGGAGTATTCCCGTACAGGACCTCCCTGCGGGCATCGGCAGCCTGCTGCTCAGCCGTCTTTTCATCTGACGCTGCCGGCTCGGCCGCTTTCTTTTCCGTTTGTGCCGGACCGGCCGGCGTATTCCCCGCAGGGTTCTGGACTGCAAAGGCCAGGCTGCAGGCCACGATGCCCAGAACCAGGATGCAAAACAGTCTGGTCCCCTTATTCACCTGTCTTACCCTCCTTCCAGATTCCGTGGCTCACTCCCTTGGAAGTCGCGACCCAGATGTCATCGCCCTGGAAATCGACGCCGTTGACGTGATTGTTCGCCAGGCCGTGTTCGAGCTTGACCGTTTCCAGGAGCTTCGCGTCGTCGTAAATCCGTGCCTCCCAGCCCTTGGTGCCCTCTACCGGGCCTTGCGGCGCGCTGTTGCCGTGTTTCCAGGCAGGATCGGAAGGCGCGTAAGTAACCCAGCGGTTCGTGAGGCCGTTGACCGCACTCAACCCCTTGTCGGTGCAGGCATAGGCGACCGGGCCTTTGGCTTTCACCATGTTGATGAAATTGCTGGCCAATCCCGAGTCGCTGTCCAGGTATCCGCGCCAGTTCCTGCCGTCGTAGCGGCTCATGCCGAAGTAGGTGGAGACCCAGAGGATCTTGTCCACGTAGCTGACGCTCGTAGTAATGACATGGATCAGGCCGTCATCGCGGAAGACGTCGTATTCCATCTCGCCGTCCGGGTCGAGCCACGATCGCCACTGCTCCTTGGCCACGTCGAATTCCAGCACGCCGCCGCCCCACAGGGCTGCATATACTCGTCCATCGGCGTAGGTGACGAAATAGCCCCAGGGCTCGTGTTGCGGTGAATTCGCCGGGGTCCATACGTCCCACTTCTTGTCGCGGACCCGGAAGCGCCCGGTGCCGGCTGTCGTGGCCACCCAGACGTTCTGATTCTCGACCGCGACCCCGAACACCACGTCATTCGGCAGCCCGCTGTTGAGTTGGGTAAACACCTCCCAGCGCCCTGCCGAATAGTGGCTCAGGCCCTTCATCGTGCCTGCCCACAGGTCGCCGCTCGCAGGGTCCAATGCGAGGCTCAGGACCGCCGGGTAGGAGAGCCCGTCTTTGACGCCGTACGATTTCCACTTGCCGTCTTCGTAAAGTCCCAGGCCGCTGTCCGTACCCGCCCAGACCCGATCGCCGTCGACTGCCACGCAGAAGACCTTGTCTCCCGGTAGCCCGTCCTCCTTGTGGAACGATTCCCACTGTGTATAGACTCGCGGCGTCGCATCATCCCCGGCCGTCCTGCCGGCACGTGCGGTGACGCAGAGCAGAGCCGCCAGGGAAAGCGCCAGGCGCCCAGCATGTCTCATTGTGGTGTCTCCTTGCGGGTAATCCCGGAGGAATTCCCGGCCTGTATTCCATAGGCACTCGGGTTGTTCGCTCCGTGTGTGTGTTTAATCCTGTTATATGCCGCATCAAAATCGAAGGGCTTCGTGTGCATGAACTCGTGCGATGGCTTGGCAGCATGGCAGCCTATGCATGCATCCTTGGTCGGTAGAATCAGTCCCATCGATATCGCCCTTTTCTTGTCCTTCATGACCTCTGCGGTCGCGTACTTGTCGCCCGGGCCATGGCAGCGTTCGCACTGAACGCCGTCTTCCACATGGAACGTGTCGGCGCGGTACGAGGCGGGCGCGCTCGCTGCGGTGCCGTGGCACCGCAGGCAGACGGCGCTGTTCTGCGGCTGCTCGGTCATCTTGAAGCCGGCCGCCACTTTGCTCGCCTTGTCCGCCATCCCCAGCATGACCCAGGTGCGCGCGTGCTTCGTCCCGAGCCACTCCTTGTATTCCCGGATGTGGCACGTGCCGCAAACCTCGTTGCCAACGTAGCGCGCCGCGGGCGTATTGTTTTCCGACAGATCTCCGATGCGCAGCCTGAATGGGGAACCTTTGGATTTCGCAAACAGAGAAGTAAACAGCTCCTTGTACGGGAGGGGTGTGCCAACCTGGAGCGTCTTGATGTACTCGATCAGATCGTTCAGGTTCTCCTTGGCCATGTCGTTGGTGACGCCGTGGGTGTCGTACGGGTTGTAGACGGTCCAGATCTCTTCGAGTGTGTAGCAACGGCCGTCGTGCAGGAAGGGAGCGGTCTCCTGCACATCCCCGATCTGAGGCGTGTCGAATTCACCCGTATCATCGATGCCCGTCTGACTTCCGATATCGTGCAGCTGCTGGTCGGTAAAGTAGGGTGAAGGGTGGCATGTAATGCAGCGATTCGCCACGGGGATGTAGCGTCCGTCTTTGGTAAACGCTCTTTCGAAATTGGCCTTGCCCCGCCGTTGAAACTCGTTCAGCCTTCCGTCTGCCGGCCGGTAGCGGTTCGGAGGCAGCGGTATGGATTCGATGAACTTGACTGCCGCCTTGAGGTCATCGGCCTGGAAACCGTGGGAGCGGAAAAACAACTGGGCCGCGCGCGGGCCGTCCTGGCGCGCAATCGAAGGATTCTTGCCGGTCCATTTGTAGGGGGCGGTCGCGGCAATTCCGCGCATCGTGCGGTTATCGAGCAGGGAGCGACCGATCCCTTCCTCCGGGGCAACGATGTCATACTGCAGCCCGTCCAGATGGTACTCGGGATGGCAGGTATTGCAGCTGAGCTGCTTCTGGAAACTGATGCTGCTGTAATTGAACAGCCTCTCGCCTCGCCGCAGTTCCGTCACTGATTCAGGCCCGCCGAGGCTGATGAATCCTGTTGTCCGGTTCGTCCCGGTGTCCACCACCTGGATCGTATCGGAAAGCCGGTTCGCCACGTACAGCCGGGCACCGTCGGGCGAAATAGCAAGGTCCTTCGGGTTGTGTTGCGTGGGGATACGTGCAACGACGTATTCGTTGCTGATTCCGAGGTGACGCGCGTAGGTGGCGATGGCATCATCCGAGAGGCCGATCTTGCCGCCCTGCGGATCCAGCAACCGATAGAGCCGCGACGTGTCAATTACGGATACCACGTCGACGCCGCTGGAGGACATGTAGAGCCACCGGCCATCAGGCGAGAAGACGACGCCGTAGGGGTCGGCGAAGTAGAGGTTAGGCTCATCCAAAAGGAAATAGGCGATCCGTCCTTCGCGGCCGACCTCCGCAATAGCGAAACCGTGCGTGACCATCCAGCCCTGGTAGACCTGGGTCTCCGGCAGGAGGTTCTTGGGCAGCTCCAGGGCGACAACCACGAAGCGATTGTCGGGCGAGACCGCCAGGTGCTGACCGATCACCGTGGAGAACAGGTTGCGCCGCCCGACGACGACCTGCCGCTTCGTATCGATGATCGTCAACTCGAGTACCGGCGGGGTCCGCTGCGGCACCGGCATGGAGAGCTGATTGGAGACATAGAGGTTTTTTCCGTCCGGTGCCAGCGCGACCTCGAACGGCGTGTGCCCGGACTCGAGGCGCTTTACCTCCTTGAAGCTCCCGGTGTCGATGACAGAGACATCATCCGTGTACATGTTTGCCACATAGAGAAATGTGCCGGCCGCGTCGGTCGCCAGTCCATGCGGATCGTCCCCGACCGGAATCGTCTGCGCCACTGTCATCCGGGCAAGATCGACAACAGACACCGTCCGGTCCCGACGGTTGCTGACGTAAAGCCTGCCCTCATCGGGACTGAGGGCCAGGCCGAAGGGATACGCGCCGACCTTTACGCTCCCTGTCACCTTGCGCTCGCCCGTGTCGACGACCAGGACTTCGTTCGTGTTCTCGCATGCAACGAAGAGCCGGCGTCCGTCTTTTGAAAGCAGGAGGTGAACAGGCGATTTGTACAGGCTGTCTTCGGGAACCGAATGCAAAGCCTTCTTGCTGCCGTCCTTCAAGTAGGCCGGACCGGGCTCCTCCGGCCGTCCGATACAAACCAGGGCAGTCAGTCCCGACAGAGCGAACAGCAGCGCCCGGACCCGACTCCCGCTGAAATGAAGAATCACCCGATACCTCCCTGCCAATTTCGACCAGGCCGGCGCTCTGTGGCGCAGGCCTCACCTGGAGCCGCTGATGTCATGCGGCTCTCCTCGCCTTACCGCGTCGCTGACCCGGTTCTCGGGTGCCAGCTCCTTGTTTTCATGACACCCGACGCAACCCCGGCTGGTTCCTCTTCTGACCCAGATCCAGCGTGTCATCGCCTCCAGGACTTTTCCCTGGCCATCCAGCAACTCCATGTAAAAAGGGGTGTCCCCGGGCAGGCGGACGAAGAAGGAACCGTCGGGCTCCACCGGTACCACGCCCAGTACCTTTGTCAGAACCGCGGGCGGTGTCTTTGGAGACCGGCCCCCGGCCCGAACTGGATTGCCGGTTATCAGCCGTACCTGCTTCACATCTCCTCTCCGGACCTTCGTCATCTCCGGCCGGTCGGAGTCGTAGACACTGATGCAATGCAAGTCACCCCAGTTGAGCTTCTCCACGACCGAGCTGATCAGACCTGTGGGTTCCGGCCGGGGCTCCACGACCTGGGCATCCAGGTCTTCCCATTTGGGGTCATCGTAGAGTCTTGCCCCGGCGCCGCCCTTCCCTGCATCGAAGTAGTAAAGGCCGTAGCTCTCTTTGCCCCGGGTAGAGGAGACAATCAATCTTCCATCTGCGAGCGGACGCGGAGAAAGGTAGTAGCCTTCACCCTTGGACAGCAGCTCGTAACTTCGGAGCGGGCGCCGAAAGGAGACACGGGCCAGCCGCCCCCCCAGCGCAGAGGGATCTGCCGATTCTATGAACACGAGATAGCGGTCCGGCGTTTCGCACGCCATGGTCTTGATCGCACCGCCCTCCGCATCGCCGGTGAAAAGATTCAGGCCGCTCCCATCCCAGTTTGTGCCCATGAGGAGATAGCGTTCACCGGCGCCCGGAGAGCGTGCAGCAAGCTGCATACTGGTAAACAGCACCCTCCCGTCGCGCAGCGCAGTGGGTGAGAAGTCGCTCGACAGATTGAAGGTGGTGCGCCAGGCGACGGCGCCGCGTCCCTGGATCGGCTCAGTGTTGATCACGTACAGAGACGTGGCCGGCTCGGCGCTTCCCTCGCGATAGACGCCGGCAGCATCCGAGACAAAGGTAACCCAGCGGACACGGTCCGCGAAATCCGGCGGGGTGATTGAGCTCGTGGCGAGATACTCGGGTTCTCGACAGTTTCCGAGATCCCGTGTAACCTGGCGTCTATTGCCGCCGTCGATATCCATCTCCCAGATGTTCCAGGGTTCCTGCGGAGTACGTTTGCCTGCGAACACGATGCGCTTGCCGTCAAACGAAACCGCGGGATCCGAGGCGGCGGCAAAGTCCGGGGTAAGAACCTTCGGCGCTCCCCCATCGGAGAGAAAGACTACGCGACTCCCCTTCCCGGCTGCGCGATTGAGAAGAAAACCGGCGGGCTTGCTGCCATGCAACTTCGCCCTGTGCGGCACCTGGGTAAAAACGAAACCCGTGCGTGTCTCCTCGCCACCGGGAGGAGCGGCTGCGAGGGAAGCGAGCATCAGAAAAAGGATTGCGGAGAATACGGACCCTGCCCTCATGGTTCCACGACCGTCACAATCTGATTAGTCTTCACGCCCTTGAGTTTCTGGATCTTTCCGCTCGGCCAGCGCACCGTAACCTCGTCGACCAGGGTATGCTGCCCCAGGCCGAAGTGCAGCCTGGGGTCGTTCTGCGAGAGGTAGCTGGTAGCCGACACCTTCTCCCTGACGAGGGAATAGGAGCCCGCCTTGACGGTCACGCGCGCGCCGATGGCGTCCTTGTTACTCTTGGTTCCGACAAGCCTGAACTGAAGCCAGTTGTTCCTGTTTCCGCCGTCGTTCCGCAGCAGCATCGACGGCTGATCGATATTCAGGACGAAGAAATCGATGTCCCCGTCATTGTCAAAATCCCCAAACGCGAGCCCGCGGGCTACCATCCGGCCGTCAAAGAACTCGCCCGCGGTCCTGGACACGTCGACGAAGATGCGGCCCCCATCGGGTCCCTTCGAATTACGCATGAGCAACTGCTCCAACTCCTCCGAGAGCCTGTGCCCGTCGCCATTCGCGTACATGATGTCCAGGTACCCGTCGTTGTCGTAGTCGAAGAAGCCTCCCCCCAGGACCAGAACTGAGCGCTGGCCCTGGCGAGCCCGATCGTCGCCGACACGTCTTCGAACAGCCCGTCCCCCAGATTATGGTAGAGGGCGTTGTAGGCCATGTCGGGCACCATCAGGTCGAGGCGGCCGTCCAGGTCATAGTCGCCGAAATCCCCTCCCATGGAGGCGGCGCTGTTGCCGCTCTGGGTAAAAGCGACACCGCTCTCCAGCCCCACCTCGGTGAACGTCCCGTTGCCATTGTTACGGTAGAGAAAGTTCTGCATCGCATCGTTGGCCACGAAGATGTCCGGCCACCCGTCATCGTCGTAGTCGCAACTGATCGCGCCCATCGCCCGGCCCTTCTTGGTGATTCCGGCCTTTGCGGACACTTCCGTGAACGTGCCATCCCCGTTGTTGTGGTAGAGGAATGACGGTTGCGGCGGGTAGGCAAGAGGACCCGGGTAAACGTCCGCCTCGTAGTAAAGCCGGTACTTGGTGTCGAACTCCAGATAGTTGCCCACGAACAGGTCCAGGAGCCCGTCCTTGTCGTAGTCAAGCCATGCGGCCCCGACGCTCCACAGCGAACTTCCGACACCGGCCTTCTCTGTCACATCGGTGAACGTACCGTTGCCGTTGTTGTGGTAGAGGGTGTTCCTCTCGTAGTTGGTGATAAACAGATCAGGACGACCGTCGTTGTCGTAGTCGCCGACCGTGATACCCATTCCGTAGCGGGCGTCGCCAACACCCGCTTTTTCGGTGACATCTTCAAACGTACCATTGCCGCGATTGCGAAAGAGATGGTCGGTGAGGCGCTGGCCCTTGAAGCGGGACTCCGGGTCGTTCACCCCCTCCAGGTAGCTTCCGTTTACGGCATAGATGTCCATGAAGCCATCGCCGTCATAGTCGAGGAAGGCACACCCGGAGCCTGTAGCTTCGACGATCGTGTTGATCTCGTCGTCCCCCAGGCAGTGCATGAACGATATCCCGGCCTGCTTGGTTACATCAACAAATACAGGTCGGATAGCCTCCTGGCCCCAGGCCAGAAGGAACGATGAGAGAAGGATGAGAAGCACCCAGTATCTTCTTTCCATCGAGGACCCTTCATCGATACGACGCGTTCCCAAGCCGGCTTGGCAGACCGGTGGCAATCTGCATCCCAGAGGCAAAGGCAAGTTAATAGCCAGGTGATGGATACGGACGACACTCCTGTAAACGACTGTTACTCAGCTAGATATAAGATGGCTCCGATGCTGGCGTCCGGTTCCAAGGTCGCGATTCGAGACTACCCGGGAGATTAGAGTCGCAGACGGCGACTCTCCAGTCGGGATCGTCCACGAGGCGCGCAGGCGAACAGACTCCTGGACATGGATGAACACGGATGTGCCTGGATGGGTCCCGATCGAACTTGATGATGCGATCAGCGTGCGGAGCTTTTGCGGCCAGCGCTCTTCCGTGCCCTCAAACGCTTTCTCCCTGCTCATACACGATAGCCCTGGTAAGGTGGCGCGGTTCTTCAAGTCCTGGATGGCGAACTATTCCGTGGCCGCGTAGGTCCTAAGGTCTCCGTTTCCGAAATATATGTGCGGAATGATGCGGGTGTTGTATTTCCTGTTGTACTCCATCCATGCCCGGCTGCTTGGGAAAGGCGCACCGTAATAAGGGTAACCGGGCATGCCATGAAACGGCAGTGGTTCCACCGTATCGGGATAGGCCGAGTTTATGTCCATGTCCTTGCCGAATCCGACTGCATACACAAGAAAGCTGCGAGTCCACGCCGCAGGAGGGGGTTCAAGGGCACGCGCGTCGAAATCGATCGTCGCTTCATCACCATGACGCATAACAACGGAGAGATTGTCTTTGTCCCGTACCAAATCGCGAACGTCGCCGTACCGCGTATAAGCGCCGGCATGGGTCTTCCAGGGCGCGGACTCGTCGCGGAGGCTGTAGTCGTACATCTTCGGCTTCATGCCATCCGGGCTGACCTCGCGTGGGTAGCCTCCCCAGCCGAGCACGGCGCTCGAAGCATCGAGCGTGATGGTCCGGACCCTGTCATTTCCCGCATAGCTGTCAACCAGGATCTGATCCCAGTAGATTCTCATGTTGGTGGTGATCTTGATCCTGTAATCCCGGGGATTCCGGAACTTGCCGGTCAGGTCGACTGTCATCGTCTTCGGAAGCCCCGCCGGGAATCCCATGCTATCCATCACGGTGACCCATTCTCCGTGCTCATTCGGGACCTGGAGGAAAGGGGGGACGAGCCGCACGCCGGCCTGAGACGCTGCCAGGTTCGAAGTCGAGTCGGCATAATCGATCCAGGAATTCATCAGCAAGACGACTCTCCTGGCAGCGCTCAAATCTCCCAGGTCGAGAATCAGCGAGTGGCTCTCTGCGTATCCCTTGAAAGGCAGGAGATTGAAATCACCCGGGTACTTCCGGTCTATATCCCGAATCAGCGGCAGGACATCGTTGCCATGGTCATCCATGGCGCCGACCGGGGGCCGGGAATCCTTGGTCAGGAAGAGTCTGTAATCGGGGAACGGCCGGGCCGGCATCAGCCGCTCGTTCGGATAAACCCGCGTATCGGCCGGGTGATCCACAACGAGGAGGCGCGCCTGATCGAGGAAGATGACCTCCTCCAGCTGGTTGTTCATCTTGATCGAGTAGATGCCTTCTTTGGGCTTCAACTGCGAGGAAGTGACGAGGATGTATTCATCCGTGTCGGTCGTGTTGTATCTGCCTGGAGCTACGAGGTTTCCGAAGGCGCTTCCACCGAGAAAATCTGTCACGAACTGGTAGCTGGCGCCGTTCCAGGCATAAAGGATGGGACAGGAAGTCCCCTTGCGATCGACCTGGTTGATCTTGACGAGGCTGTTGGCCGCGGGATCCATCTCCGCCTGGAGTACACCGGTCGGCCACAGGATGCGGATGGCGTCGACGGTCTTGCGTGTGCCCAGGCCGAAAAGCACCTCGGAAGTTCCCTGCGAGAGGTAGCCGCAGTCGCCGCCGACCTCGATCTTCTGCCAGAGACCGCCGGCACGTACCTCCACCTTGCTGCCGATGCCCGGCTTGTTGTCGTTCAGCCCTGCCAGGTCCACTTTGATATAGCTATTCAGGTTTCCGCCCTCGTTGCGGAGAAGCGTCGGTACGCCGGCGGCGCTCATTACAAGGACGTCCGCATCGCCGTCGCCGTCGTAGTCTGCAAGAGCCAGGCTGCGGGGAGACTCGAGCTCAAACCGGTCCAGCCCGCATGCCGCCGTGACATCCTTGAATTCACCCCTTCCTGCATTTCGCAGGAGATACAGGCCATCGCTTACACCGATGACGTCCAGGAAGCCGTCGTTGTCAAAATCGAAGATGGCCGAGGCCCACGCCGGGCCGCCCGGCCCCTGCGAAAGGGGCGCCCCGACCAGGACTTCCCGGAAAGTGCGCCCTGCCTCGTTGATCATGAGGCGACCGCGCGCTCCTCCCTCCGGTGATGGGAGATACAGGTCCGGGTACCCATCCTTGTTCACGTCGCCCATGCTGACGGCAAAAGTGCCCCGGATATTGTCGAGGTTCGCTCTGCCGGCGACATCCGTAAAGCTACCGTCACGGTTGTTGCTGTAGAGCTGCAGAGGGCCGCCGTCGTTCCCGACGCAGAAATCGATATCCCGCGACTCGTTGTAATCCATGAAAACGAGGGAAGTGGACTTGCCGCCACCGCCGACCCGCGCCTGGTCTGTCACGTCCGTGAAGGTCCCGTTGCCGTTGTTCCGGTAAAGCCGGTTCGATTGGCCGGCAAAATCGTCGGGGAAGCGAAAGCTGGTTCCGCCCGGAGCCCGGGCCAGATCGACGAAGTTGCACACATACAGGTCGAGGTCGCCGTCGTGGTCGCAATCGAAAAAGGCGGCGCTCAGGCTCCACTGCCCTGCCGGCCCGCCCACCCCCGCCTCGGCAGTGACATCCGTGAACTTGCCATTCTTGTCGTTGCGGAAGAGCAGATTGCCGCCGTAGGCGGTGACATAGAGGTCGGGCCACCCGTCATTGTTGAAGTCGCCAACCGCAACTCCCATGCCGCGAATGGGCTTGCCGACACCGGCCTCCGTCGTGACATCCGTGAACGTGGCATCACCGTTGTTTCGGTAGAGTACGGCCGGTGCTCCGTCGGAGCCGCAGTTGACTACGAACAGGTCGAGTTTTCCGTCACCGTCGTAGTCGAGGAACGCCGCCCCCGAGCCCAAAGCCGGCACCAGGTTCTTCTCTGCCCACTCCCGGGAATAGTCCTTCGCCTGCAGTGGCATCCCGGGCTTGAAACCGGCACGTGATTGGGCGCCGTCCCTCCGAGGAAGCTTTATGCCGGCCTTCGCTGTGACGTCGATGAAACGGACGTCGTGGTTTCCCGTCAGAGCCTCCGGGACCGACACGTCATAGTTGCCGACCGCAATCGCGAACCGCCCCTCATCGAAATACTGCGTGCCCATCGCACCTGTGGGACTGCCGCCTTCATCCCCCTTGAGGTCGCGGAGCTGGGCCATCACCTTCTGTGCTTCTTCGCGCCTGCCCGCACGCATCAGTGCCATGCCGAGGTTGTACATCGCCGACAGGTGGCGTGGCTCAACCTTGATCACACTCTCAAAATACTGAACCGCCCCGGCGTAATCCTTGTCGCGCATGAGGGTAAGACCGAGGTTGTAGTTCGTGGAGGTGTCGTCAGGGTATTGCTCGATTACCTGCTGGAACTGCTTCAGTGCCTCTTCCTTCCTGTACTCCTTGCTATTCAGCAGCCCGAGTACGAAATGCGCATGGGGCTCCCGTGGATCGATCTTCAAAGCAGCCTCCAGCTGCTCCGCGGCATTGCGGTAGTTCGTGTCGTAGTAGTAGGCGATGCCGAGGTTGACGCGCCCCTGCAGGAAATCAGGCTTCAGTTCCACGGCCTTTCGAAACTCCTCGATTGCCTGACGGTAGTCGTACTGCTCCAGACGGGCAATCCCGCGGTTGTTGCGGGAGAGGGCCCTGTCGAGCAGTTCCGCGTCAGCGGACTGCGGGGACGAGGAAGTCACGACCGGGATGGCGGCACTCCAACCGTACGCAAGGCATAGCGCGAGGGCGATGAGGGGGCCTGTTTTGTTCATAGCGTGCACGAAAACGGTAGCCTGGTGTCTTAGGTCCGGTAATTGAAGAACGACATGAAGCCAGTGCGGTCGGACGGCGCAGGACCGGTCTGGGACCGACCCACCCTGATCACTCCCTTCCGACTGCTCGCGCGACAGCGCGCACCTCCTGCATGAGGGAATCAAACCGATACGGAGCGAGGGATTGCCGGCCATCGCTCAGTGCTTCCTGTGGATTGCGGTGAACTTCGATCAGCAGCCCGTCCGCCCCTACGGCTACTGCCGCGCAGGCCAGATGAGGCACCATCCACCAGTGGCCTGTTCCGTGGCTCGGGTCCACGATCACGGGCAGGTGAGTGTAGCGCTTCAACATTGGGACGGCGTTCAGATCGAGAGTGTTGCGAGTGGAAGGCTCGAAGGTTCGAATCCCCCGCTCGCAGAGGACGACCTGGTGGTTGCCCCCATTCATTATGTACTCGGCAGCCTGCAGGAACTCTTCGATCGTAGAGCTCATGCCGCGCTTGAGGAGTACGGGCATGCCGCATTTGCCTGCCTCTTCGAGCAGGGTGAAGTTCTGCATACTGCGGGAGCCGATCTGCAGCATGTCGGCATGCCGGGCCACGAGCTCGATGTGCCGGGCATCCATCACCTCGGTCACAATAGGGAGTCCGGTTTCCTGGCGGGCCCGGGTCAACAGCTTCAGGCCGTCCTCCCGCATCCCCTGGAACGAGTACGGGGAGGTGCGCGGTTTGTATGCGCCTCCGCGGAGCAGCTTGGCCCCGCTCTCCTTTACGGCCCTTGCAGTCGCGAGAATCTGGTCTTCGCTCTCGACCGCACACGGTCCGGCAATCACCACCACCTCAGGACCACCAATGCTCACATCACGGACTCTGAGAACCGTACCTTGGGGATTTCTTTCGCGACGTGCGTGCTGGAGCGGAGGATCGATGAACAGAACAGGTTCAGCTCCGGTGAAATACTCGGTGGCCCACTTCATGACGTACCTACAAGCAAGGAACCAGGGACTCGCCCGGCCGCAGCCTCGCCGCTACGGCGACACAGATACGGACAAAAGCCTCAGGGGTCAGGAGCGCAGAGGACCACACCTGATGGTGCCCATGCCTGCATCGGAACAATCCGGGCACGAACGCCCCAGATGATCGTCGGCGACTTGAACCAGGGGAGCACGGCCGGCGTTCATGTGCGTTCAAGCGAAGTCACCGGCCGGCGTCGGCCCCGACCGCCCTCTGAAACTGGGCGCGCCCGCAGGTCCGCGCGGCGTCTGCGAACTGCAAGTTGAATCGGCGGGCGCCGGTTGCTCCGCTCGCTCGGTTGTCGTTATCCCTTCCCTGCTCCTGCTAGCTCTTCCCGGCGTTGTTCTTATTCTTGAACAACGCCATGGCCTCTATTTCCACCAGCAGGTCCTCCCGGCACAACCGTGCCTGGATTCCCGTGCTGGCCGGCAGCGGGTCAAGCCCAAGCCAGCGGAAAAACATCGTCCGCACTTCGTTAAAGTCCTTGTAGTCGCGTTCGATGTCCCTCAAGTAACAAGTAGTTCTGATTATGTCGTTCCAGCTTGCCCCCTCGGACGTCAGGAGTTCGGTGATGTTCCTGTAGGTTCTCCAGCACTGCGCCCGAAAGTCGCCCGGATGTATCGTCCTTCCTTCCTCGTCCACGCTCGCCGTCCCGGAGATCAGGAGCAGCGTGAAGGCTCCCAGATCGAGCCGAAGTCCACGGGAGAAAGAAGAGGGTTTTGCGTAGTCATATGCCTCGTTCAACACCCCGGGGGCACTGATAGCACGGCATCGCACGGGAATGTGATGACGCCCGCCTGCATCCCGGGTACTCACAGGGGAAACCTCGCCCTTCTCGGAGAGTATCCCAATCGCCATCAGTTCCTGGCGTTCACCCTCGGAGAGCACATCGACATTCAACATCGTTACATCGGAGGCATTACCCACGCATTGCTCCATCAAAAACACCTATCTCACATATCACAGCCGGCTGAAGGCAATGCTTGATCAGCAGCTCGGGCGGTAGGTCGATTATATGCAAGTGTCACTTAAATGCAAGTTCTACTTGCCCGGCACCGCGACCAATCCCAGCCATGTGCCGGCAAATTATGATTGCGCGTGGCTCCGAAGTCCAGTCTTTCCTTGGCAACTGATCCCTGCGTGATCGACCGTACCTGGAAGCTGAAGCTTTGGCGTGTTCCACCCAGCGGGGCATATCGGAGCTACACTGGGGATCCGGGTAGGAATCGGGGTCGCCATCGGTAGGCGCTTTCCGACTCAAGTCTCGATGCCGGTCGCAGCGCGTCGCCTCCGACAGCCCGGGGGGGCAACCCGAGGGCTGGATTTGATGCCCGGTCGCAATTATGATTGGTACACCCATGACAATCAGGCTCGAGATACAGGCATTCCCATTCCAGAAGCTTCCCCGACAGAGCGAGTTGTTTCTCCGATACATCGAACGATCCCCCCGGGTAACGCCTTTCTATCCCCGCCAGCCGGATCTGGAGAGCCTGAAGAAGGCAGTGCAGGACGATGTCCGGACCTTCGACTTTCCCCGCTCGTCCATGGCTGAAATCCTCCGACGTCAGAATGCTTCGTGGGGGAACGACAACTTGGCCATGGAGCGAATCGACGAGCTCGAGCAGCCCGGCAGCGTAGCCATACTGACTGGGCAACAGGTCGGCTTGTTCACGGGTCCGCTTTACACGATCTACAAGGCAATGACGGCGCTCAGACTGGCCGAAGAACTCAGGCGACTCGGAGTCGTCGCTGTCCCGGTCTTTTGGATGGACGCCGAAGATCACGACCTTGCAGAGGTCACCCGCCTGACCGTGCTGGATCGAGCAGGGGCGCCGCACACGGTCGACTGCCGTGAGGCCCTCTTCGGAGCTGGCGCGGAGTCGTCACAGGCAGCAGGTTCGGTCCGTCTGCCGGAGGAGATCAGTCCGCTGATATCCAGGTTCTTGTCATGGCTGGCCCCCTCCCCGTGGGAGGACCGGATTGGAGGGATGCTGGGATCGACTTACAGCCCCGGCACGAGTCTTGCCGATGCTTTTGCGGGGCTGATGACACGGCTGTTCCATTCGAAGGGATTAGTGCTGTTCGACCCGCGGGATCATCGGGCCAAGGGTGTCATGGCCCGGGTCTTCCGCCGGGCCATTATCGGCAATGACTCCATTCACTCGGCGTTGGTTGAGCGAAGCCGGGAGCTGGAGGAAGCCGGCTTCTCGCCGCAGGTCGCAGTGCAGGAGAATGCAACCGTCCTCTTCATCGAGGAGAATGGAGGGCGCCGCGCCCTCACCCGCAGCAGGGCAGGATTCACCTCCAAGAATACGGGTTCGGCATATGAGCCAAAGGAGCTCCTGTCCCTCGTCGAAAGCGCGCCGGAGCGGTTCAGCCCGAATGTCCTCCTCCGCCCGATCGTGCAGGATCATCTCTTCCCGACGGTCGCCTATGTCGGCGGGCCGGCGGAGGTCTCGTATTTTGCCCAGGTCGAAACCCTCTACCGGACCTTCAGCCGGCCGATGCCGGTCATCTGGCCGCGGTCAAGCCTGACGGTTCTTCCTGATGAAATAAGGGCTCTGATGGAGGGCCGCGGCCTCTCGTTCCCGGACTTGACGGGTGACAGATCCCGCCTCATGCACCGGCTTGCCCAAACCGGGACGCATCGCGACTCAATGGCGGATGTGGCCTTTCTGCGAGAGGAGGTCGCCCAAACGCTCGACGCGATCAAGCCGGGCGTAACGGAGATCGATACCACGCTTGGACCCGCTGTCGACACGGTGCGGAGAAAGGTACTCCGGAATGTCACGCGCATCGAAAACAGCGTCGTCAGGCTCGAAAAGAGGGCGAACCTGAGTCGCGACCAGGTGGAACTCCTGCTGAACAGCTGCCTGCCGAACGGAAAGCTTCAGGAGCGCGAATTGACGGTGCATCAGCTGATCGCCCGGGCAGGGCCTTCGCTCCTGGAGGAGCTTTACCACGTGCTCCGCATCGAGGGATTTGCGCATCTGGTGGTCTGGGTACGAGAAGAAAACTGAGCACTTGAGTCTCGGAGCGAGGTTGAAATGAAAGCCCGATTCGCGTCGTTCCTGCTCCTGGCGGCAATCGCCGCAATCCACGCTCCCGCAGGCAACCACAATGCCTACCCGCTGCCCGAGGAACGTGGCAGTGCGGGTATCCTGTACGCCCTCGAGAAATTGCCCGCCTATGCCCACGTGCTCTATACAATCGCGCACCCGGACGACGAGAGTCCCGGCACCCTGGTCTGGCTGTCGCGCCATGAGCACGTGCGCACCGCCCTGTTCTCGCTCACCCGGGGGGATGGAGGTCAAAACATCCTCGGGGGCGAGAAGTACGAGGCGCTGGGCCTTCTTCGGACAGGTGAACTGCTCGAAGCCTGCAGGTTTTACGGAGCCGAACCGTACTTCTCGACCGCCTTCGAGTTCGGTTTTTCCAAGGGCGCCGAAGAAACGCTGGAGAAGTGGGGCAAAGAACGGACGTTGGAGGAACTGGTCCGCTTCATCAGGATGTGGCGCCCTGCTGTAATCATCTCCCAGTTCGCCGGCTCGCCCGCGGATGGACACGGACACCACCAGGTCGCGGGGTTGCTGACCCGGGAGGCGTTCCGCATCGCGGGTGATCCCGCGGCGTTCCCGGAACATGCAAGGCTGGGATTGCCGCCCTGGCAGGCGAAGTTGCTTTACAGGCGCGGTCGCGACGGGTCAGACGCCATACCTGTGGGTGACTACAACCCGGTTCTGGGGCGCTCACTCCTGGAGATCGGGATTGAGGGATACAGCAAGCATCGCAGCCAGGGAAACGGCGCACGCTTCGCGCTGCCGGGGCCTGCCGGCGATTACTTCATTCTTGTGGACTCAACACTGCCCGGGCCGCAGAAGCGGGATGGTTTGCTGGCCTCGATTGAGACTTCGCTGACTTCAATCACGGATCTGGCCGGGGACGAGGCACGCAATGCCGACTTTCTCAGACCGCTCCTGCAGGCAGCCCTGAACTCGGCGCACGAGGCGGAACGCCTTTTCGAGCCGGCGCACCCGGAACGGGCGGCCCCGGCAGTCGCCGCTGGTCTCAAGACTCTCAACGAGGCGCAGGCCGCGTTGTCAGCCTCGTCGCTTGCACGGGCGGCAAAGGCCCCTGTCGAAGCTGCACTCAACGAGAAGATCCGGGATTTTCAGGATGCGCTGGACGCCACTCTCGGAATCTATGTCTCCGCGCTGGCGGACGAACTGACACCCGTCCCGGGGCAAACGGTCGGAGTCACCGGGCGGTTCGTGAACCGCGGGGCAGGCGATGTTGAACTGCAACGTGTTGCCCTGGTGGCCCCTGAGCAGTGGGTGATCCGGGAAAAAGCAGCAACAAAGAGCGGTACCGCAGTACGAGCGGGCGAGAGCATCGAATTTGCCTGGAGCGCGGGTATTCCGGCCAAGGCGGCGGTCACGGAGCCGTTCTGGTATCGCGCCCATCCGACCGACATGCACTACACGACCCGACCGACCGCGAATCCCTTTGCTCCATTTGAAGGGCCGCTGGTCTCGCTCGAGGTTTCCTATTCGTATCACGGTGCCAGCGCGACCTCGATCAAGCCCCTCCTGGTGCAGACAAACGATCCGATCCGGGGCGTCGACCTGGTGGATTTCCAGGTCGTACCGGCGGTTTCCGTGCGAGTGTCGCCCAACCCTGCAATTGTTCCGCTCTCGCCGACGCCGCAGGTCCGCGAAGTAATGGTCACGATCCTGAACGACTCGGAAAGCGCCGCTGCCGGCAAGGTCCTTCTGAAACTGCCGGCCGGCTGGAGATCAGAGCCGCCCGAAGCGGATTTCAATGTTGCCGGCAGAGGAGAGGAATCCTACACGCGGTTCTCCGTGCGTGTGCCTCCGCAGAATCACAGCTTACAGGCGGTTATCGAGGCCGAGGCCGCCGTGGGAACGAAAACCTACACCAGTGGCTACCAGAAGGTCTCCTATCCGGAGAACTGGACGCGGTATCTCTATGCTCCGGCGGAAGCGGAAGTGCGGGTATTCAATTATCGCCTGCAGCAGGGCCTTCGCGTCGGATACGTGCCGGGGGCAGGCGACGAAGTAGCCGGGGCAATGGAGCAGCTTGGTGCAAGGGTCCGCGTGCTCTCAGACAAGGAACTCGCACTCGGGGACCTCTCCGGTTTTTCCGCCATCGTGACAGGCATCAGGGCCTATAACGTAAACCAGTCCCTGAAAACCAACAACCGCCGGCTTCTTGGATATGTCAGGAACGGCGGGACGCTGATCGTCCAATATTGCCGGCCTGAAGGGGAACAGGCCTTCCCGTACTCACCCTACCCATTTGTGATCTCGAACGCGGACCGTATCACGGTCGAGGATTCTCCCGTCACGGTGCTTGCACCATCGCACCCGCTTTTTGCACGCCCGAACAGGATCACCGGCGCGGACTTTGACGGCTGGGTACAGGAACGTGGGTTGTACTTCGCGAGGCAGTGGGATCCCCGATACACGCCCCTCCTGTCAGGTGCGGATCCCGGCGAGTCACAGTTGCGCGGGGGGATGCTGGTGGCGAGGTACGGCAAGGGCTGCTACATCTACACAGCCTATGCATGGTTCAGGCAGCTGCCGGCCGGCGTCCCGGGCGCATATCGGATCTTCGCCAACATGTTGAGCCTGGGGGGACAGCCCTGAGCACCCGCCGGAGCCTCTCCGGGCAGCGAAGCGTCGCCGACCTGGCAGTGCTCCACGTCATACCAAAGCCAGTCGAAGCTGCCATCGGCATCGGTGTCGACCTTGGGCCAACGTCGCGCGGAGGCCCGTCGGCTCATCAGGATCCCGAAATCCGGCACCGACTGCGCCCCCGATTCCGATCCCGATATCCAGGGTAATTCGGGCCGGACCAGGCAGTCTCGCACCACACGCCGCTACACCCGCGCGACCGGCTCTGAGCGCACTGTCCGTGATACCCGGCTGATGAGGGAACCCGCCAGGACCACGGCCGCGGCCCCCACCACGTTGTAGTAGAGCCACGATACCGAGGAATACCGGGCAACTGCCAGCACGCTCATTTCTCCCGCAAGGAGTCCCCAGAACGCCCCGGCAGAGTTGGAGCGACGGACGAAGAAGGCAAGCAGGAAGACACCGAGGATGGGCCCATAGAAGTACGAACCCACCTTGTTGACCGCTTCAATCAGAGAACCGAGCCGGCCTGCGAACACGGCAGCCGCCGTCGCGAAAAGCCCCCAGAATACGGTCGCGCCGCGCGAAACCAGCAGATAGTGACGGTCCGGCGCCTCGGGTCTGCAGTAGCGCTTGTAGAAATCTATGACGCTCGCGCTCGCCAGTGAGTTGATTTCGGATGAAAAGGTCGACATGGCGGCGGCGAAGATCACGGCGATCATGATCCCCAGCACGCCTGCGGGCGCGTAGTGAAGCAGGAAGGAGGGAAACACGTAGTTGATCTCGGCGGACGGAGCGGCGCCAAGAGTCTTCGAAAGAAGCAGACGGTTGGATTCACTGACTCTCTGCAGGGCTTCCTGGGCCGCCAGGTAGCGTCGCTCCTCGGGCTCGAAGGTGCCGCCTGCCCTCCTGGCCAGCTCGAGCTCCATGGCAGCCTCCCGCCGCTGTTGAAACGCCGCTTCGTGTCTCCTTTCCAGGTCGGCATACTCCGCCGGCGCTCTTGCAGCCAGGAGCCTCTGGTAGGACTCATTGAAGTTCAGCGGCGGCTTCTCGAAGTGATAGAACACGAACATGAGGACGCCGATCGCCAGGATCAGGAACTGCATCGGTACCTTCACGAACGCGTTGAAAATCAGGCTCAGGCGGCTCTCAGTAATCGACCTGCCGGTCAGGTACCGCTGCACCTGGCTCTGGTCGCACCCGAAATAGGAGAGCGCAAGGAAGAATCCTCCGAGCATACCGGAAAGGAGCGTGTAGGAACTGCTGAGGTCCGTTGAAAGGTCGATATTGTTCCATTTGCGCGTGGCACCGGCGAGATGAATCGCGTCGGAGAACGAGAAGGTATCAGGCAGGCGGGCCAGGAGGAGGCCAATCGCCACGAAGATCCCGGCGAACATGAGCATCATCTGCTTGGCATCCACCAGGATCACTGCCTTGTTTCCGCCAATGGTTGTGTAGACGATCGTCGTCAGTCCCATTACCAGGATCGTCGTAACTTCGCTCCAGCCGAAGATGACGCCCAGTACGATCGACGGCGCGTAGAGGACTATGCTCACGGACAGTCCGCGCGACATCAGGAACAGAAAGCTGGTGAGGCTGCGGGTTCTCGCGTCGAAACGCCTTTCCAGGTATTCATAGGCGGTGAAGACATTCGCCCGGTAGAAGAACGGCACGAATGTAAGACATAGAACGACCATGACCAGCGGCTGAGGAAGATATACCTGGATGAAGGACATCCCGGCCCCGTAAGCCTGGCCCGTGGTGCCGATGTAGGTAATGGCGCTGGCCTGCGTGGCCATGACCGAAAGGCCCACCGCCCACCACCGGAGCGACCTCTGGCCCCTGAAATAATCGTCGAGGCTGGCGTTCTTCCGGCCGTGACGCACACCTTCCCAGAGAACGTAGGCGAAATATGCAGCGACGATGATCCAGTCGGCAGGGCGCATCGATCCTCAGCGGTTCAGCGCCGCGGTCATCCAGTAAAGAGCCGCTGCGAGAACCAGGGTGTAGATGACCACGGCCGCATACAGGCGTTTCCAGGTGCTGAATGGCGGCGAATCTTCAACTTCTGCACTCCTGCGGTTCTCACCCCGGTTCGACAATCGTGAATTCGTGGCCATGCCACCTATCATAGAGAGTCGCTTCCCCCTGCACAACCCGGAGTCTGAAACCTGCCGCAGGTGTCATAAGCCAGGCATTGGCCCCCGGCACAGGCGGATGATATGATCCGCCGGCCTCCGATAGGAACTACATCTTCTCAGTTCATGCAGAGGATCATGGCGATGGAAAATCGGGAATTCACAGCTCGAGCCGTTCTGGTTGGTGTGCTGCTAAGCCTGGCCATGGTTGCCGCGAACACATACCTGGGTCTCAAGGTGGGGTTGACGATTTCCGCCAACATCCCCTGCAGCGTGCTTGCGCTGATTCTCTTCCACACGATTCTGCGATCGAAGTCGATCGCAGAGGTGAATCTTACCCAGGCAACCGGCTCTGTGGGTGAAGGTATTGCGGCCGGCGTCATTTTCGTCTTCCCGGCGCTGGTGCTCTCCGGGGCATTCGTGCCGTTCCGCTCATGGGGCGCATTTGAGTACCTGACCGTCACAGCGGCGGTCCTGGCGGGAAGCACCCTGGGCGTAGTCCTGACGGGCTTCCTCAGGGAACCGATGGTGATCGCATCAAAGGAGCTTAAGTACCCTGAAGGAGTGGCGACTGCCGAGATCCTGAAAACGGGCATGGCTGCATTCGGTCAGGGCCGGCGCGAGGGGATGCTGGGAGTGGTCGCTGCGTTCTTCGGAGGTATGGCCGTGAAGATCTTCTCGAGCGGCATCGCCGTAATGCAGGAGAGCATATCGACAGCATTCCGGGTGGGCGGGGCGGCATTCAAGCTGGGTTCCGACATCTCGGCAGCGCTGGTGGGCGTCGGATTCATCGTCGAATTCAACGGCGCCGTGCTCATCGCCGCCGGGGGAGCGCTGGCCTGGCTGGTATTCATTCCCATTTTCACTGCGCTCGAGCCGTCGCAGGCCATGGCTGCGGACGCGGCCGAGGCCATCTGGGCTTCGAAGGTGCGCTACATCGGTGTGGGCGGCATGATCATCGGCGGGCTCTGGTCCATCATTCAGATCCGCCGGCAGCTGGCGGCCGGCATCCGGTCGGCGGCAGCGGGTTTTTCCAGGGCGCGAACGTCCGATAATCCCGAGGTGAATCCGGGCAGCCCGGACCTGTCACACGGCGTGATCTGGAGCCTGATTGCAGCGGGGGTACTGCTCTCCGTGATCGTCTATTTTGCGAGTGTAGGCGTCGCCGGTGCGACGATCGCGACCATCTACACCGTGCTGGCCGTGTTCTTCTTCGTGGCCGTATCTGTATACATCGTCGGACTGATCGGAAGCACAAACCAGCCGGTATCGGGTATAACGATTTGTACTTTTCTGCTCGCTGCAGTGTTCCTGTTCGCCGGAGGACTGGGAGGCGTGGAAGCGGTCCGGACTGTGCTCCTGATCTCCGGCGTCGTGTGCCTTGCCGCGTGCCTGTCAGGCACGGCTGCTCAGAATTTCAAGACGGCGATCGTGGTCGGCGGCACTCCGCGTGCGCTGCAGGCGGGACTGCTCATCGCGGTCGTTGCGACCTCCCTGCTTGCCGCACCCCTGATGGCTTTTCTCGATGGCGCGTTCCACATAGGTTCCGACAAACTGCTCGCACCGCAGGCCAGCATGTTTTCGGCCATGGCCCGGGGACTCTTCATGGAGGGTTCCAGCCTGCCCTGGAACATGGTGACGCTGGGCATGATTCTGGCTATCGTCCTGATTGGCGTCGGCGAACTCCTGCGCCGGAGGGGATCCAGCTTCGGGATCAGCCCCATGGCTGTTGCGGTCGGCATCTACCTGCCATTCACGACTACACTCCCGATTCTGCTCGGAGGGCTGATCCACCTCTTTCTCACCCTGCGTCAGAAGAATGCGGATTCCCTGGCGGCGTCGATCCAGAAGGGAACGGTCATCTGCGCCGGCCTTGTGGCCGGGGAGGCACTGACGGGGATCTTTCTCGCGATCCCCGTGGCCTTCGACCTGTCCTTGCCTTTGCCCGGAGTTGCCTCGGAGCCGGTCCGATCAGCGCTCGCACTGATGGTGCTGCTGGCCCTGCCGCTGCTCGTCTACCGTTCACTGCATGCCGGGAACAAGACCGGGGAGAGAGATCTTCGCTGACTCACTGCTGCGAAAGCAGCATCAGTTCACTGAATCAGTCCGCAGAGAGCGTGTCCGCTCCGGCACACGTCTTCGGATCTTTCAGCCTGCATTACGGCTGCACCTGGGCCGACTTGACGACAACGGGTTTCACCGGGACGTTCTGGAACGGCGTTCCCTGGACGCTCCGCGTGGAAGTCGCCACCGTGGCTATCTTGTCGACGACGTCCATGCCCGCGACCACCTTGGCAAAGACGGCGTATCCCCAGCCACCCGCGGGCGGATCCAGGTGAGCGTTATCTTTGAGGTTGATGAAGAACTGGGAGGTGGCGCTGTTCGGATCATCGTACCGTGCCATGGAGAGGGACCCACGCAGGTTCTTCAGTCCGTTCTTGGATTCGTTCTTGATCGGAGGATTCGTCGGCTTCTTCGTCATGTTTTCGAGGTAGCCGCCTCCCTGGATCACGAATTCCGGCACCACACGGTGAAAGACGGTCCCGTTGTAGAAACCCGCGGAAACGTAGTCGAGGAAGTTCTTTGCCGTGACGGGGGCCTTGTCCGTAAGCACTTCGATCTTGATCGTCCCCATCGTGGTCTCCATGACGACGATCGGGTGTTTGGCGCCTCCGGCGGACTTCTTCTCCGCCTTGCCCTGCCCGAACGCGGCAACGGCGAGCCACAGAGCGACTGATACTGCGACCACCTGAACCCCAACGCACCTGATACGCATCCTTGTTCCTCCTGGTTATGTACGCGCTGATTCTAACCGCATCCGAGCTCAAATAACAGATGCTGCTGGGCATCGACAGGACTCGCTCGGCCCCGGCTGGTCATCCTGCCGACCTGCGGCATACAGCTTGACCAATGCGTCCGGCAGGGGTATCAAGGGCCGTGCAGGTCACTCTTGGAGGATGCTGTGAGCCGAATCACCTTTCTTGTTTCGATGTCCATCTTTACCCTCCTGTCCGGGGCTCCCGGGTTTGAGGCCCGGTCCGACTCCGGAACCCAGCCCGGAACGATCCATCTGGGATGGGCGTCACGCGAGATCACGCCCGATAGGCCTGTCGCGCTCTCCGGGCAGTTCCACAAACGGATCTCCACGCACGTCGAGGCTCCCCTCTGGTCTACCGCGCTGGCCATCGAGACGCGTGAGGGTGAGCGCTCGCTCGACCAGGCGATCCTGGTCTCCTGCGACCTCGTCGGAATCGACGACACGATCACGCCCCGCCTGCGCCGCAGCCTGGAAGGAAGACTGGTCGGCTTCGACACGCGCAAGCTCATCCTGAATGCCACTCATACTCACACGGGTCCGGTCACCGGCGAGAAATGGTACGAAGTGACCGAACCCGGCGTGATGAAACCCGCCGAGTACGTCGACTTCCTTCTGAGACGACTGGGCGAGGCTGCAACCGAGGCCTGGGAGAAGAGGCGGCCGGGAAGCGTCAACTGGGGTCTGGGTTACGCCGTGGCGGGATTCAACCGGCGGATGGTCTACGCGGACGGCCGTGCCGAAATGTACGGCCGCAATGACACAGATGACTTCCGCCATGTGGAGGGATACGAGGATTCAACCATTCAGACCCTTTTCTTCCGGGATGCGAATCGAAAACTCGCAGGGGTGGCCGTAAACGTACCCTGTCCTTCCCAGGTTGTGGAAGGCGAGAACTACGTCTCCTCCGATTTCTGGCACGACCTGCGAGCCATTCTCAGGGAACGTTTCTCCGGGGATCTGTTCGTTCTGGCCTGGACCGGGGCTTCGGGGGATCTATCGCCTCACCCGCAGATTCAGAAGGCGGCGGCGGCCCGCATGAGAAAGATGAGCGGTGACGTGCCGGAGACCCGCGCTATCGCGGTCAGAATTGCGGATGCAGTCAGCTACGCCTACGCGGCGGTCCGGAGCGAGACCTACGCACAGCTGCCTTTCGCGCACACCGTCCGGAACCTTCAACTACCCACATCGAGAATCTCCAAGGAGGAGTATCTGGCGGCGAAGTCCGCATGTGACGCGATCCGGTCGAAGCCGCGCGAAAATTGGGGACGCGAGGATTTCGCCCGCCTGGCCTGGCATCAGGAGGTGACAGACCGTTACGAGCACCCTGAGAAACACGCCAGCTACTCCATGGAACTGCATGCGCTACGGCTGGGCGACGTGGCTATTGCGACGAATCCGTTTGAGCTTTTTCTGGACTACGGCATCCAGATCCGGACGCGCAGCCGTGCGTTGCAGACCTTCGTCATCCAGCTCGCCTGCGGCGATGGCGGTTACCTGCCCACGGAAAGGGCAGTCGCCGGCGGAGGATACAGTGCGGTGGCCGAAAGTGCGCTCGTGGGGCCGGCCGGGGGCAGGATTCTGGTGGACCGCACCCTGGAGGTCCTCGACGCGTTCTGGCCCGCCGAATCCCGCTAGAAAGGGCTTTACCGCGGAGACGCCGAGTGCGCGGGCAATACTTCAGCGCGAACCGATGAGGGTGAGTATTGCGACCACGGATTGAGCGTGGGCGTCACGGAACTCGCGCGCGGCCGTCCCCAGAACACTTGTGCGAGTCCGGCGCAGCTCGTCGGATATCTTCAGGTCTCTTTCATCGTGAACCAGCTGCACGTCGAGGCTGATTCTCGAGACGTCGTTCAGGGTTCCCTGCGGGATATGCGCTGCCGCATCATCGAGCAGTCGATCGAGGTCCCCAGCCTTGAACGGAAACTCGAGGCTGCCGATCAGTCGGGCGGCCGTCTTGTCGAAGAGAGGGTCGACACGAAGCGGCTTCAAACCCGAGCTGCGTCTCGTTTCCTCGATCCTGGTCAGCTGCCTCCTGCGAAGCTGCTCAGGCTTCGGCGGCGTCGCGGGATCGGCGAATATCTGGGTGATGAAGAGATCGCCCGCATGCGACGCGGATCCGCGGGCAATGCCGACACCGACATGGCTCACATCGGCGGCCATTATGTTCTTGAGGTGCCCGGGGCTTTTCAGGAGGGCGGTTTCTGCCTGTTCGATCGTATCGGCGCACGCGACGTTTTCGCGGGCCTTGCGCACAATGTAGCCGGCGCGACTCAGCCGTGCCTTCAGGTCCCCCGAAGACGGCAAATCGTGGCCGAGAGTACCCAGGCCGGCCATCTCCCGTGAGTGATCGCGTGCGATACGAGCGAGTGAAGAGTCGAGCACCAGCGGAGGGAGCCCGCGCCGCGCCCTGTCATGGTTGAGCATGGAGAACAGCCTGCGCTCGAGCTCGGCCAAGGAGGGATCTGTGGCGGGCATCCGGCTGCCCGGAACCCGCCAGGAGGCATGGCAGCAGGGTCCGCAGGGGAGCCAGGCGATCAGCCCGCAGAATGACAGCCCAATACCGATGGCACCGCGTTTCCATGGGCTGCGACGGTCCGGCCGGACTCGGAGATCGTGCACGATGCTTGGGGTCCCTCCAGTATTCTCTTACATCAAATCGTCCGAGTTGAAATGTTCCGATAGGCCCTTTCGACGCCCCGATGACCGGGCGGAGCGCAGGCCGTCAGTCCGAAGCCTTCAAGAGCGGCGCCGGGCCCTGCGGCGCAAGCGGGCCCTGCGCCGGCTGGGGAGAAGGATCTCGCGGTAGTCAGACCAGTTGGCGATCACCATGTAAAACCCGAACGCGATGGCGCCGAAGCTCAGCAACGCCACCATCGCGATCGCAAGATAGTGGACGTAGAGGGATCTCTCATCGGGCTGGAAGAATACCTGACCGAAATAGTGCCCGAAATTCATACCGAAGAAGCCCGTGAGCACCGCGCCGCCGCCCATGATCAGGCTCAGCAATGCCAGTCGGTTCACGGCTTCCGTACTGCGGAATGCGGAGTACTCCTGAAGAGACGCATTCAGCTTCTCGAGCTCCTCTTCGATCTCGGTCTTGATCGGCTCGATCCGGTACTGCTGGCACTGGAGGGCAAAATGTTCGATCTCTTCGTCCTTGTTTGCCAGCTCGTCGAAATACCAGTAGTTCGAGAAGTGCAGGAACTCGGCGCGCAGGTCTGTCGCACTGAGGATGTTCTCCGACGTGAGTTTGCCGTCTTCCTCGTCGAGGTACAGGCGCTTGGAGACCAGCGCCGTGCGCTCCTCGAAACTGAGCAGGGATGCACGATAGAACAAAGCCACCAGCGCCATCAGGTAATAGCGGGTGTTGAACATCCTGTGCACCAGGAACCCTTCACGCAGGGTGTGTTCGTCGCACTCAAAAGTCCCGATCGCGGCGGTGATGTTGCTGTAGCTCGTGAATCCGTACCAGGTGCCCTGGTGGGCCCAGCGCCGGTACATCTGCCTGTCCATCTGCTCCTTGACGAACTGCGGCTCATAGCGGTACCCGACGCCGTCCAGATCCACGTAAAGGAAGCGGCTCAGCAGGATCTGGTAGGCCTCCGAGTCGACGTAGTCCGGGGGAAGCGAGGCCGGGTCAAGAGCCAGATAGGAATAAACGATCATGCGCTCATCCAGCACCGGCTCGAACTCTCCCTTGGCGTAGTCGGCAAAGTATATGAGCGACGTGATGTTTCGCGACAGTGGCGGCAGGAAGCCGGTCATTTCTCCCTGTGTGAAAGACTCCTCGCTGATGGTCTCGCTCTTGCCGTCCGTCTCGATAGTCAGCGTCATCCTGTTCGGAATACGGCCCTCGCGCACCTGCCGTCCGCTCGAGGCGTAGACCTTGCGCATGGATTCGTTGATCCACAAGGCCTGTTGGGATGACAGGTTGAACGTTTCGACGCCGATCGAGAGCACGCCGATTCCGTTGGCAAAAAGAAACAGCCGGAGATCGGTCACTTCGACCGTGGCGGAGCGGCCCTTGAGGTCCTCAGCGTGAAACCAGAGCTTTCTTTCCGGACCGAGCGGAATCGTGTAGCATCTCAGAAGCGACTCCGCCTCATCCGCAGATCCGGTTACGTCTGCCGTATCGAAGAACACCCTGCGCACGAAAGGATGGAAGAAAACCATGTCCTGGTAAGCTGGGGAGTCCATGTCGAACCGGCTGTAAGTGGATCTGCGCCACGGCCCCAGTTTTCCGACGATGGTCGACGAGCCCGGCGAGTGATGCGCTCCTATCCACTCGTCCAGGCCGTCGATCCAGTGCCGGACCTCGGACCAGATCGCCGGGTGCCGGTCGGATACGATCTTCTTGTCGATGGAGAACGGAAACAGGAAGTAGCTGTGCAGGTGAAGAATGCGTGCGTCCGACATACCTGCCCTTGTCTCGCCGTGCGGCGGGTCTCCAAAGCCGTGAAGAAGCGAAGGGCCACCGCAGAGACGCAGAGGTCGCAGAGAAAACCAACTGGTTCCAAATCAGATAGAAACCGTTCTCTGCGTACTTTGCGCCTCTGCGGTGAAGTCCTCACCCCTTCTCTGAGTTTCCGGCTCGGGCGGCCGCGAACTATTTCACGCCCGCCGCCAACCGGGACGCTTCAGCCATCACGTCGCGACCGCCCTTGAGGTTGGCAAACCCGCCTATGTATCTCCCCTTGCGGAAAACGCACAGGCCGTCCAGGTACTTGTCAGCACCCGTGAACGCCTCGTCCCCGATTGCGACGGGAGTTGTCTGGCCAACGCGTCCCTTGAGTTTGGTCATGGTCGCGGCGGCAGCCTCGGGCGACGACTCGGTGACCAGGAAGGCCTTTCCGAAATCGTACTGGCCGATATAACCCGACTTCAGCATACGCAGCCCGAGTACGCTCTCCGGCACGAGCCGGACAGACCCCGGAATCAGCCCGTCCTTCGGAAACCAGGAGATCTGTTCCGGCGGCGTGCTCTGCCCTTCGATTGTCTTTTCTATGGCGGCGACATAGGCGCGCAACGTGGAGGTGTGGTCCTTCGCGGGGCTGGCCGCCACCTCCACGTAGTACTTCCCTTTGGCAAACGTGGCACGTCGAGGCAGTACCTGCCCCCCCATGCCGATCGGCTCGACATCCGCACGCTGATCGCGATTGGCGCTGAAAATGCCGAACGCAAACTCGGGGCTTCCCATCTCCGAAATGTCGATGACGTAAGTGTCGTCACCGCACTTGCAGGTGATGCCTTTCATCCCCACGAAGCGATAAACCAGGTAGCCCTCGGCGTTACCGTCCATGTAGTCGAACAGGTTGTCCGGTTCGTAGGACCGAGCCGGACCCTGCTGCAGGCATCCTGCCACCATCCCGCATTCCGCGGTCTGGCCGGGGAGCAGCCCCGGAGCGGCCAGCAGCAAAGCGACGACAAAAATGCATCTCATGCGAACAACTCCTGCGCGCGCGTCAGCCTTGCCGCGACCTGGACGCCGTTCGGGCACTCGACGGAACATGTGGAGCACGAATTGCAGCGCACATCCCTGGCTTCCCTGGGCAAGGCAAGGAAGCTCTCACGGCCGAGCTGATACTGGCCATAGCCCTCGGCGTAGCTGAGATACCGCAGGACGTCGGCAACGGGAAGGCCCTTGGGACACACCGCGTCGCACTGGCCGCACATCCGGCAATAGAGCGGGCGGATGTGTTCGAGTTGCGCCGCCAGCAGGTCCTCGTCGCTCTTGGCGAAGGGGGCGGTCATCGCGCGCATGTCCTCGTCCAGCTGCTCCATGTCGGTGATGCTGGGAATCGTGGTGTGAACGTTCTTGTCCTTGATGACCCACTTGAGGGCGGCGAGCATCGCACCCGGCTGCTTGAACTTATCGTAGAGTTTTTCGCCCGGCTTCAGCCTCCGGAAACCGCCGGCCATTACTTTCATGGCGACGACACCCAGTCCTGCCTTGGCCGCGGTCTCGACCAGTCCGGCCGTGGCAGGGTCCATGGAGAAATTATAGGAACAGAGCCAGACGTCGAAATGGTCCCTCTTCCCGACCATCGCCTGCACAACCTCGGCGTGCCCGCCGTGTGTACTCACACCGGCGAAACGGATCTTGCCCTGCTGCTTTGCGATCCGTTGAGCCTCCATCAGTTCGTCGGTGAGATCACTGGCTTTGCTCTTGCCATGCAGGTACCAGATGTCGACGTGATCCGTGCCGATCTCGCGCAGGCTGGTCTCCAGGTGGTCCAGCGCCTCCTGCTTCGTTCCCGCGCCCGACTTCGTGGATATGTACAGGTCTTTGCGTTTGGCCTTGAGCGCGGCGCCCACCATACGCTCGTTGTTGCCACCCTGGTATCCGCGCGCCGTGTCAAAATAATTGATCCCCAGATCCGCGGCCTTCTCGATGACGCTCGGGTCTGACGTGATCATGCACCCGAATCCCACCGTGGTGACCTTCATGCCGGTTTTGCCCAGCACGCGGTAGCTCAGGCCGCCCGCCGGCGGGTCTGCGGGCCTCGGCGCCTCGAGGCCGGCGAGGCCGGGCAGCGGTGTGGAACCCAGAGCGGTCGCCGGAAGCGCCAGACCCAGGGCCAGAAAGTCACGTCGCGATGATTTGTCCTTCATAATTCCCCCCAAAATGTGTAAATTTTTCCTCTGCCTTTATGGTCGAGAGGACTTGCCAATGGAACCTGAACTTTCACGCCGATCGTTTATTCAAACGGCCACTATAGCGGCCGCTGCGCGGCACCTGGCATGGACGCCGATCGCGTCCGCCCAGGTCCGGCCTGCACCCTCCCCCGATGGCAAGTCTGTCGTGGCGCTGGTTCACGGCGATGACCGGCGGAAAAACGCCTGTGATTCGCTAGCCGCCATCGAGGACCAGATCCTGCCGGTACTGCGGAGCAAGAAGTACGTAGTCATAAAACCAAATCTCGTCTCGACTGTCAAACAATTGGCCGCGACCCACGCCGACGCTCTCCGCGGAATCCTGGATTTCCTGGCTCCCCGTTTCAAGGGACCGGTGATCATCGCCGAGTCCTCTGCAGGAGACACGCTCCAGGGATATGACAATTTCGGTTACCAGCGTGTCGTAGACGACTTCAAGCCACGGCCGGTCAGTCTGCTCGATCTGAACGATGAGGCGAAGTATGAAACCATTCACGTGGTTAACGCCGACCTGCATCCCGTGCCTGTCCGGCTTGCATCGCGGCTGCTCGACCCGGAGGCCTACATAATCTGCTCCGCCATCCTGAAGACCCACAACGTGACGGTCGCCACGCTGTCCGTCAAGAACATGACCCTGGGCGCCCCGCTCCACAACGCGCGCAAGGAGACGAAGCGATGGAATGACAAGCGGCATTACCACGGAGGTGTGCGTCAGACACATTTCGACATGCTGCTCACAGCCCAGAAGATGCGCCCGTTCTGGGGTGCTGCCGTTATCGACGGTTACGAAGGCATGGAGGGAAACGGCCCGTCGGCAGGGACGCCCGTTCCGTCGCGCATCGCGATCGCCTCGACGGACTACGTAGCTGCCGACCGGGTAGGAGTCGAGGCGATGGGGATCAATCCGGACTGGCTTGGTTACCTCAAATACTGCGCCCAGGCAGGCCTCGGGCAGTATGAACTGTCCGGCATCGACATTCGCGGCCCACAGGTAGCGGACGTGCGGAGGCAGTACCAGCTCCACCTCGATATCGAGCGCGAGCTCCAGTGGATGGGGCCGATGATCGAAATTCCGCCGAAACTGGGCTAGGCCGGCGCGGTTCGGAATCACGCGCCAACCAGGCCAGGCCTGATGGACCCGGCACTCATTTGCGATTCGCTCCCAGGACGGACAACCGGCTGAGCCACCCGGCCTCTGAAGCGTACTGATCAGATACACCGCGCCAGGAGTCAGCGCCATGAACCGAGCATTCGTTATTTCGACCGTCCTACTCGCCCTGGTGGCCGCTCACGCGGCCTCGTCCGACAAGCCGATCCGCAACCATACCGCCTGGACTGATGCCGCCGGCAAGCCGATCTCCTGCCACGACGGCGGGATAACCAGGGTCGGCGATACCTTCTACTGGTACGGGACCAGCTACGCGGGCAACCCGACGGGAATCTGGGGCCGGAAAGGCGCTCACCTTCAGCGCGGCTTCAACTGCTACAGCTCGAAGAACCTCGTGGACTGGAATTACGAGGGGTCTGCCTTCAGTTCCCAAAGATCGGTTGGCTCGCCCAGGGCACCTCGCATCGCCCCAACGTGCTTTACTACGACAAGACCGGCAAATACGTGCTGTGGTTTTTCTGCATCGGCACCGTGGAGCCGGAGTATCCGGCAGCGATGCTCGCTGTCGCTGTGGCAGACAAGCCCGCCGGCCCGTTCACCTTCCTCGGCCAACGCAACACGTCGGAGGAGCACGGCTGGGGGCAGGACCTGGGGCTGTTCAAGGACCAGGATGGCAAAGGATACCTCGTGTATGACGACGGGCACCGCAACATTCGCGTGGATCTGCTGGCCGACGACTTCCTGAGCACGACTGGCCAGACGACGATCGCCCTGAAGAGCGACGGCCAGAAGAAGCGGTACGAGGGCGCGGCCCTGATCCGCTACCGGGGCAAATACATCGCAGCCGGTTCCGGCGTCGAGGGCTGGAACCCTACCGACACGAGCTACGCCCTGGCAGACGCGGCTCTCGGCCCCTACCGCGAGATGGGCGTGATGAGCGGGAACCGCACCTGGAACAGTCAGATCTCGAACTTCGTCTACATCGCCGAGAGCGACAAGGTCTTCGCCATGTGCGACCAGTGGTTCCGCGGCCCGAAGAGCGAGCACGTGCCGATCGACGAGTCGTGCCAGCTATGGATGCCGCTGTCGTTCGACCAGGCCACGGGCGTGCTGAAGATGCTGTACGTGGATGAGTGGTCCGCGATGAAGTGATCAGTCCCGCTCTCCACGCGAAGGAGAGATTCCAAGTTCTCCCATGAGATTGGAGGCATATCCGCCATGCGAAGTCTTCAACACTTCCACCGCAGCACGATCACCCTGTTGGCAACGGCCATGGTCTTTGCGGCGCTTTCGTACACCGGCTTGCACCTCTCAGCGCAGCCGGGATCGGGAAAGGATCTTGCAGCAAGGAGAGCCCTCTGGACGCCGGTCGGGCTCACCGGCGGAGGTGCGATGTACATGCCCTCGATATCACCTCATGATCCCAATCTGGTGTTCATTACCTGCGACATGAGCGGCGCGTATCGCACTGCGGACGGCGGCAAGACATGGGACATGATTCACCATGAATATCTTCTCGGGTCCACTCGCTGCCGTTTCGTGTTTGATCCCCGCGATCCCAACGTCGTTCTTGGCGCTAACGGGTATCGCGGAGAGCTGCGGGTGAGCCGGGACCGCGGTCAAACCTGGAGTCCTCTGGGAAAAGGCCTGCCGGCTGGCCTGCTGGAGCTGGCCATCGACAGCGTGCGCGGGGACTTCCTGCTGGCAGGCACCCAGGATGGGATCTTCCACAGTACCGATAGCGGGCAGAACTGGACCCGAGGCACAGGTTTCACCGGCCGCCCGGTCGGTCTGCTCATAGGCCCGTCGAGTTCCCAGGGGCAGCGGCGCTGTTTTGCCGCGTCCACGGGCGGCTTCTTCCGCTCCCTTGACAGCGGCGCAACATGGGAAAGAACAGGAAAGGGTCTGCCTGAGAAGCCGCTGGTCGATTTCGCCGGGGGCGCGACCGCCGATCGGTGCACGCTGTATTGCGTCTCTGAAGGTGCGATTGACGGCGGTAAGTACGTTGGCGGCGTCTATCGCTCCACTGACAACGGGGAAACCTGGGTGCAGGCCATGGGCAAGGGCATTGACGTTACCGAGAGGGTCTTCACCAGGGGCGACAGGCGCTCGGTCGTTGTTCCGGGCTATACCTTCGTGGTGGCCAATAATGTCCGGCCGGAGACTGTCTATGTCGCCCAGTCCCGGCCCGGCCAGGTCTATCGCAGTGACGACGCAGGCGAAACATGGCGGCCGACCTGGTTCGCCAATCCGAATGAAGACGGCTTCAACGTCGAGCCGAGTTACTCGATGGCCGAGACGGGGCGCGGCGGCAGCACCGCATCGGGCCTGGGGATCAGCCCCGTCGACCCTGAGACTGTGGTCATGACGGATTGGTTCAAGTGTCAGATCACCAGGGACGGGGGCGGGACATGGCAGACCCTCCATACCCGCAGCGCCGAACCTGAGCGTCGCCTGGCTAAAGGACAGAGTTGGATCAACAACGGACTGGTAGTTACGACTGTCTGGCACTACTACATCGATCCCTTTGAACGGAATCGTCACTACATCGCATACACGGACGTGAAATTCGCCCGGAGTGTGGATGCGGGCAAGACCTGGATTTCCGATTTTGAGAACCGCTTCGCAACACTACCTACGAGCTGGCCTTCGATCCCGAGATACCGGGCAGGATCTGGGGAGCATTTGCAGACATGCACGATATTCCCAACGGCAACATCATCTACGGGCGACACTATCGGGAGCAGTCCGGCGGCGGGGTGGGAATCAGCCAGGACTTCGCAGTTACCTGGAAGGATACGTCCGAGGGTCTCCCCAAGGAGCCGGTGACCTCTGTTGTTCTTGATCCGAAGAGCCCGAAGGATGCCCGGATTCTCTATGCGTCCCTGTTCGAAGCCGGGGTATTCAAGTCGGTGGATGGCGGCAAGAACTGGGTGAAGAAATCCGAGGGCCTTGGTGCGCCTGACAAGAACGTGCGTGCCTGCCGGTTGATCCTTCATCCCGATGGAACGCTCTTCTGCCTGGTCACAGCGTTGATCAAGGATGGAGAGTTCCAGCCGGAAGGCCCGGGGCTTTATCGCTCAAAGGATGACGGCGAATCCTGGGAATATCTGAACAAGTCTCAGCCGCTGTTGTGGCCGAAAGACTACGACGTCGACCCGCGCAACAGCAACGTCATTTATCTGGGCGCCGCCGACACCTATCGTAAACAGGAGGGCGGTCTGTACAAAACCGAGGATGGCGGGCTCACGTGGAACCGCATCGCACGGGAGGGACCGGAGACTTTCGGGGCCACTGTCCACCCGAAGAGGCCGGACTGGGTTTACATGTGTCTCACGGAGAGCGCGCCGGGACCCGGCCTCTGGCTGAGTAAAGATGGGGGGAAGAGCTGGAAGCCGTTCCTGGGCATTCCGTTCCGCAATATCCAACGTGTCTCTTTCGACCCGGTGGACGAGTCGGTGATCTACGTCGACACTTTCGGCGGAAGCGTCTGGAAAGGGCCCGCGGACGAATAACCGCGTGCGCAGGTGCGCTGTTCATCATCTTCCGGCCCGCATGCCTGCTGTGCCGCACCTTCGGCGCTTCAACGCACGGCCATTCTCGATCCCGGCCTCACGGCCGGGCCTCCGTACTGCCGCCCTTTCGAGGCTGGTCTGGAAATCATCGGCAGACCTGTGCTTTGATCAAGTGGGTGAAGAGCAAGGCGCGAAGCGCCGGCAGGGAGTAACCACGCATGTGAGCGCCCGGTTACCGACGACAATTGGCAGCGAGGCCCGAGAGGTTGGCACAGCCCCTTGTGGTTGCAGTTCACTTCTGCCGGTTCTGTCCGTAGTACGCGGAGGCGCCGTGCTTACGCAGGAAATGCTTGTCCAGCAGGAACTGAGGGATCGCCGTCGCAGCCGGGTTGATGGCGACCGTGCCCAGCGCCATTCTCGCTATCTCTTCAAGCATCACGGCCGCATGGCAGGCCGCCCGAGGTGCTTCACCCCAGCAGAAAGGCCCATGTCCGTGCACCAGGACCCCCGGGACCCGGGCGGGATCCAATTCCGCGAACCTCAAGGCGATGATCACGCCGGTATTGGCTTCATAGTCGCTCTCGACCTCGTCGGCCGTGAGCGGTTCCGTGATCGGGACCGGGCCGTGGAAGTAGTCCGCGTGCGTGGTGCCGAAGCACGGTATCTCCCTGCCCGCCTGGGCCCAGGTCGTGGCATGGCAAGAGTGGGTGTGAACCACGCCGCCGATTGCCGGGAAAGAACGATACAGGACCAGGTGCGTGGGGAGGTCCGTTGAAGGTCGCCTGCTCCCTTCGATGATTTGGCCCTCCATGTCCGTCACAACCAGGTCTTCGGGTTTCATGGAATGATACGGAACCCCGCTCGGCTTGATGACAACCAGGCCGTCGGATCGACTTATGCCGCTGGCGTTCCCGAAGGTGTCGATTACGAGCCCCTGCCGGACCAACTCGAGATTGGCCTCCAAGACCTCGGTCTTCAGTGACTCGAGCATACCGGGCCTCCTTCCGGTGATGGTCGCGCTCACACGCGGGCGCCCGCTGACCGTGCCTCCGCTGCAACCTTGCGGAGAACCGGCAGAACGTCGCCGGCTTCAACAGGGCCGGCAGCAGGGCTTCCCAGGGCAAAGTAAAGTTTTCTGAACAGAGGATAGAGCTGCTCGTATACGCGCGCCTGCCCGGCCTCGGGCTGAACGACCCGGTACGCAGGGCACAGCGCCTGCTGCGCTTCCTCGATCGACGGGAAGGTCCCGGCAGCCACGAAAGCGAAGATGGCCGACCCAAGGCTGGTTACCTCTGATTCGGGGACCAGCACGGGTTTGTTCAGCACGTTGGCATAGACCCGGTTGAGTCCCTCGTTTTTCTGCGGGATTCCGCCGCCGTTGATGATCCGGTTGATGGGGACGCCATGCTCCGCCATCCGCTCCAGGACCACCCGTGTGTGGAAGGCGGTGCCTTCGACGGCGGCAAACAGTTCGTCCTGTGCCGTGTGGGTAAGGTTCCAGCCGAGAGTCACGCCGCCGAGCTCGGGGTTGACGAGGACCGTTCTGTCCCCGTTGTCCCAGGTCAGGCGCAGGAGACCGGTCTGCCCGGCCCGGTAACGCTCGAGCCCGGCCGAAAGCGCGGCCACATCGGACCCGGCGCGCCTGGAGATCGCCTCGAATATGTCGCCGCTTGCGGAAAGCCCTGCCTCGATGCCGAAGTATTCGGGATGGATTGACCCTTTCACGACGCCGCAGACGCCGGGGATCAGATCCGTCTGGCGGGCGATGGCCATGATGCAGGTCGAAGTCCCCACTACGTTGACGACGTCGCCCTCGCGCACCCCTGCCCCGATTGCATCCCAGTGAGCGTCAAACGCGCCGACGGGGATCGGGATGCCTGCTCTCAGCCCGAGACTGGAAGCCCACGCCGGCGCCAACCGGCCCGCGAGTCTGTCGGACGTCAAATAGCGGCCTTTGAGCTTGTCGCGCACCCCGCGCAGCAGCGGGTCCACCTTGAGGAGAAAATCCTCCGGCGGCAGCCCGCCGAGTGCCTCGTTCCACATCCACTTGTGGCCCATGGCGCAGACGCTCCGGGGCATATGCTCGATGTCGGTGATACCGCACAGTACAGCCGCCACCATGTCGCAGTGCTCGACGGCCGATACCATGCGCTCCCGCTTTTCGGGATTGTGCCGAAGCCAGTGAAGCAGCTTCGCGAAACCCCACTCCGAAGAGTACACGCCACCGATCCAATCGATCGCCGCGAGCCGCTCCCGGCGTGCGACATCGGTAATGAGCGCGGCTTCCGTTTTCGCTCGATGGTCGCACCAGAGGTAGTAATCGTCCAGCGGCTCCAGGCCCGGCCCGACAGGGACGATGGTGGAGCCGGTTGTGTCCAGAGCAAGGGCCTCCACCTGGTCTCCCGCCACACCCGCGTCCTCGAGCGCCTGCCTTGTGGCGCGCGTCAGCGCATCCATGTGGTCCGGGTGCCGCTGCGTTGCGTAGTCCGGATTCTCCCGCTTGCGAAACAGCGGATACTCGGCTGTCGCAGAGCCGAGCCTGCCCTTCCCGCTGTCAATGATGGACACGCGAACTGTCAGGGTACCGAAATCCACACCGGCCACGATCGACATGAGCAACCTCCAGCGTTGAAGCACGCAAGCGCAAGGCCCGCGGTCGACGCGGGGGACGAAATCCCGCCCGAGCGGGCGGGAAAGCGACTCTATTGATGGCGATAAAGGTCCCAGCCGAGATAGCGGCTCCCGGCCTCGCAAACCGCGGCCGCGACGGACGACAGATTGGCGGCGACGTGATGTTCGAAGCCTTGTTCACATATATGGCGGAGCAGTTTCTGCAGGTTCGGGATCTCGGCCACGCTGTATCCCCCGAAGGTCTCCAGTGGGTCAGCGGTGAACTTCCCCTCCCCCACGTAGCCTGCTATCTTCCCTGCGGAGTCCCTGGTGGATAGCCGAAGATAGGTCATGGGTCCGGTCTTGATTCTTCCTACACAGGTTCCGTAAGCGTTCTGCCGCCCGACGGTGCCCGCGATAATCTCCTGGAAATCCATTCGCACCTCTTCGAAGAAGTGCTTGGGGAGATTGCTGCAATGAAAGCAGACTGCCTTGTTCGGATCGCTTCCATAGTTGTTGTTCCAATCCAACAACGCGCTGGGGGTCTCGGATGCCAGTTGAAGCGCATACATGGCGATCATGCCGCAGACATCCAGTTCGCAGGCGCTCGGCATCATGCTGTTGCTCATCATGCTCATCACTGTGCAGGGCACCACGCCGTAGTACTCCTCGATCGCCGTCCAGCACTGTATGGTGGTCATGGCGACATCGACCTCGGCCATCCATGCGTCGATGACTGCCGCGAGCCGGGCCATCCTGAGCAACGACTCCTCGGGAACGCCGGCGGCGGGGATGTAGCTGCGGATCAGCTCGAGTTTTTGCGCGACGGCCCCGTCGGAGTCTTTGAGCCGCTGGATGCGGCCGAGAATCTCGGACAGGTCGACGGGCTCGACGCTGATCCCGTTCGCCTCGAGGATCTTCTCGCTGAAGCGGACCGTATTGAACGCCGCGGGCCGCGCCCCGATGGCGCCGACGCGCAGGCGCCGGAGTCCCTTGACCACCCGGCAGACCCCCGAGAACCATTCGAGGTCGCGTTTGAAGTGTTCCGAGTCCGGTGCCTCGGTGTGGAGGCTCGTCAGGGAGTAGGGGATCCCGTACTGCGTGAGGTTGTTGCAGAGGGACATCTTCCCGCAGAAGCTGTCGCCCCGATCCTTGAGGCTCATGGCTTCGATCTTGTCCGGGAATGCCTGGATCAGCACCGGAACATCCAGGCGGGCCATCCTCAGGGTCTCGGCAATCGGCCGCTCCTCGCCGAAGTTCGGCAGCGCGACGATCACACCGTCGATCTTGTCCCGGTTCGCATCAAACATGGCGGCGCATTTCTTGGCATCTTCCCGGGTTCCCAGTGCCCCGTGCATGCTTTCCTCGGGGCCCAGGACCACGGCGCTTGCACCGGCCGCGCCAAGCACGCGAATCATCTCCTCGCGACCCGAGCGCGCCAGATGGTCCGGAAAAAAACCGCGGTTGCCGATGATGAGCCCCATAGTCATCTGTTTCTTCATAGTGAGTGTCTCCACGAACGATTTGTCTCCGTCCTGGAAGGACGGGGTCCACAGGCCACAACTGGTCCGAGCCTTCGGACACCGCTAAGTTTTACTACCAATCGGGCCTGAAACCGTAACACAAAGTGCCCATGCAGCTACCCCGTCGGTCGCAGGCGGCCGAAATCCGACGGTGGATCGACCGCGGCGTGGGTCCGCGCCGCCGGCGTAAACATCGCGCGCTCCGGCGAAGCGCGCCCACCCCTTGCCGCTGAGTTACCGCCGATGAGCGAGGGAATACTCATGCAGGGGCTCTGGACACGCGTTCCCTTGCCGTGCGGCATCATCCTGCTCCACCGATCTTTGCCGCAGAAGTATATGATTGGTGGTGCAGGTAGGTCTCGTCAGGGAGAAGCAAGCCATGAATTCACACAACGCCGTCTGTTCTGTCAACCCGGCCACGGAGGAGATCCTCCAGACTTACGAGATGCATTCCGCGGGACAAATCGAACTCGCGCTTCATTCTGCCGACCGGGCCTTCCAGCAATGGAGCAGATCCCCTTTCTCACTGAGATCGGATCTGATGAACCGCGCCGCATCCCTGCTGCGCGAGCAAAAGGAGCGGCTGTCGGGGATTATGACCGCCGAAATGGGCAAGCCGATTCTCGAGGCGGAAGCGGAGATTGAAAAGTGCGCGTGGAACTGCGAGTACTATGCGGGAAACGCGGAGCGGTTCCTTGACGACGAAACGCGCGAGTCCGGCGCGAGCCTGAGCTACATCCAATACAGGCCCCTGGGAACGATCCTTGCCGTGATGCCATGGAATTTTCCGTTCTGGCAGGTGTTCCGGTTCGCCGCACCGGCGCTGATGGCCGGAAACACAGCCGTCCTGAAACACGCATCCAACGTTCCGGGATGCGCCCTCGCCATCGAGGAGGTATTCCGCCAGGCAGGGTTCCCGGAGGGTGTGTTTCAGAGCCTGCTGATCCCCGGCGCCCTGGTTTCGCTGCTGTTGCGCGATCGGCGAGTTGCGGCAGCGACGCTCACCGGGAGCGACGCAGCCGGAAGCGACGTGGCCTCCCAGGCGGGGCGCGAACTGAAGAAGACGGTCCTCGAACTTGGCGGGTCAGATCCGTTCATCGTTCTCGAGGACGCGGATCTCGATCTGGCCGTTTCGACCGCCATCAGGGCGCGGTATCAAAACACCGGCCAGAGCTGTATCGCGGCCAAGCGTTTCATTTCGGTGGAGCCGATAGCGGCCCGGTTCCAGGAGCGCTTTGTCGAGGCGGTGCGCTCCCTCCGGATCGGCGATCCGGCGGATCGTTCCACGCAAGTCGGGCCGCTGGCCCGCGCGGATCTGCGTGATGCGCTGGAGCTCCAGGTGCGGGAGTCGGTCCGGCAGGGAGCTACACTTCTCGCGGGCGGAAGCCGCAGGCAGGGCCGCGGGTACTACTTCGAACCTGGGGTGCTGGCCGATGTCCGGCCCGAGATGCCGGCCGGCAGCGAGGAAATATTCGGGCCGGTAGCGGCACTGATGGTAGCCAGGGACGCAGAGGACGCAATCAGGCTCGCAAACGAGTCTCTTTACGGCCTTGGCGCCAGTCTCTGGACTTCCGACCTGGAAACGGCACGGCGCATGGCCAAGGACATCGAAGCAGGGCAGGTCTTCATCAACGGCATGGTCGCATCAGATCCGCGCCTGCCTTTCGGTGGCGTCAAACGGTCCGGGTACGGGCGGGAGCTCTCCGACTTCGGCATCCGCGAGTTCGTGAACATCCAGGTCGTGTGGATCGGCCCTGCGCAGCGCAAGTGACGGGGGGAAACTCCACGGGAGCCGGCTACTGCCTGGTGGCCACCTTGTCCCCGTCCTTCAGCCCCTCGAGGCCGCGAACTATGAGTTGCTCGCCGCCGGTAAGACCCGACCTGACTTCGACCTGCCCACGGAGTTCTCTGCCGGCCTCTATGCTCTGACGCACCGCCCGTCCGTCTTTCAAAAGGAAGACGTCCGACCCGGAGCCGCTGCCTACAATCGCCGCCCTGGGAATCAATATCCGGCTTTCCTTGGCTCCCGCCGGGTTTCTCTCCTCTTCAAGGAAGTTCACCTTCGCATTGGTCTCCGGACGCAGGTACTCGTCCGGGGCTTCAATCGCCACCTTGACCTGGATGGTAGCTTTCTGCCTGTTCGCCTCGGGCGCGATCTCGCGCACGCGGGCTTTGTACTTGCGGTCCGGATAGGAGTCGGGCGACACCACGCAACCCTGCCCGAGGCGGACGCGCGGGATGTCGGATTCGTTGATGTCGAGTTCCACCTCGAGGTCCTTGAGATTTGCGATGCTGCAAAACGCGGACTTCGCCCCGCGGCCGCTCACATAGCCGGTGGTGACCATCTCTCCCTGTTCGATCAGCCTCTCGAGCACAGTCCCATCGGCGGGCGCACGGATGATTGTGTTCTCGAGTTGGGCCTCCAGCCACCGGACCGCGGCATCGGATTCCGCCAGTTGAGCGCGCGCCAGGTCGATCTGTTCCCGGCGCGGACCGATCCGGGCCAGCTCGAGGTTTTCCCTCGCTGCCTTGGCCTGGGCGACGGCTACATCGTGGGCATTCTGTGCATTATCCAGTTCCTGTTGCGCGAGAACACCCCCCGAGTGCAGACGCCTTGCACGATCCAGACTGTATGAGGTGGTCTTCGAAGTCGCCTCGGCCTCCTCGAGCGCAGCCGTGGCACGCTGTATCTCCTGCGGCCGCGAGCCGGACAGCGCCTCCTTCAACCTGGCATCGGCAGCCAGCCTCGTGGCACGAGCCTGCTCAAGCTGCGCCCGGATCTCCCGGTCGTCAAGGTATGCCAGCACCTGCCCGCCGCGGACCAGGTCCCCCTTCTCCACGAGCAGCCGCTCTACCCGGCCGCTGATCTTCGAAGACACCTCGATGCGCCGATGGGGAATGATGTACCCGCCGGCCGTGAGCACGACGCTGTCCGCCGACGACGCCTGCCGCGCGACGAGGGCGACCCCTACTTCACGTGTCTTCCCGCGCAGATCCTTCAGGCCCGTGCCCACCGGGACGAACGCGATCACGGCCGCGATCCCCAGTGTGACCAGGGCGGCCAAGCCCAGCACCATCTGCTTGCGACCGCGTCCTTCTCCGGCTCGCTTGTGCTTTTCGATCCTCAGTGAGTTCAAGTCCTGCGAGAACCTGTCCGTCATAACCGGTGAGATGTTATCAAAACCTGCCATCGTTCACACGGCAATCCAACGCCCGCCCGGATTCGGCTGGCCAAGTCCCTGATCGCCGCCTCCAAAAAAGTTGAGACTCGTGAAATAACGCGACCTGTTGAGACACATTAGAGTCAACCATGGCCCGGCGGGCACCGCGCTTGCCACCGCCAGCCCACCGCCACTCAACAAACCCGCCGGGCATACTTCCTCCGGGGTGGCAGGCTGACGCCTGTTTCGCAGCAAGAAGACGCCGTTGAACCCTGGAACCCTCGAGGTCAAGTCCGCAGAGGACTACCTCCACGATTCGATGGCTCCGCGAATCTTCAACAACCACTTTCAAGCGTAAAGGTAAAGTATGCAGTTATTCAGAGGTTTTCGGTGAACGGCGAGAATCCTCGTGCGAACGGCGCCCAGGAGGCCGTCAGAAGGGGTCGCTCCGGCGGTCTTGCGGGCCTATAATGAACGCATGCGTGTGCGCGTGCATTTTGAACGGACAGGGGGCATCACGGGCCGAAAGACGGAGGTCTTTGTTGACTCCGAATCCCTGCCGCCCACACAGGCGAAGCGGTTGCGGACGCTCCTCGCTCAATCTCGTTTTTTTGACCTGCCACTGGAGATGCGCTCCGGCCCCGAGGGAGCCGACCGCTTCCTTTACCGCGTCACGGTGGAAGCCGACAGCCAGTCACACACCGTCGAAGCCGGGGAGGCGGCGGTCCCTGCAAACATGTGGCCTCTCCTCGACTGGCTGGCGCGCCGCGAAACATAATCCGCAGCCAGCGCTCCCCGAACTGCATGACAGCTTCTCTTCGACTTCCCGTCGAAACTGAGAATCGCACTGCTTTTTGAAATGGATTCTCTGCTGCGCACACATTAAACCCGACAGGGGGTACCGACTCAAATGAAACGGCATCATCTCGGATTCAGGCGTGTCATCTTCGCAACAGTGTTTGCCGGGGCTGCGGCGGCAGCTGCGGCACTGGCGATCCTGGTCCTGCGGTTGCCGAGCCACTTTCAGGGCCTCAAACCAGGAGATCGCCTTCCCAGCGTTCGCCTGATCTCGCCGGAGGGCCTGCCGGTCGACACCAGCTCGTGGTATGGCCGGCCTACGTTGCTGGTGCTGTTTGACCCGGCATGTCCGGCATGCCTGACTGAGCTGGGCAACATAGAGGCGCTGGCTCCTACCATGACTGGCCTGCGCGTGGCCCTGTTCAGCGCCATCTCGCGAGACAGGAAAGACACCGGGGTCACGACCTACCTGGATCCGACAGGAGTCCTGACGCGGCGCATGCGCCGCTTTGCCGTGCCTGCTGTCTACTGGGTCGGCTCCGATGGGCGGGTATCATACGCGCGGAGCGGCGCCCGCAGCCTGGCCCAGGACGCTGCGATCTTTTATGCTTTGCTCTCGCGCGAAGACTTTGAAAAGGCTTTGGTTCGTGCAGATGGCCCCGGGCCCCCCCGCCGCTGACGGCCGACCGCTCACCACAAGCCTTCTGTTATGCCATTCACTTTGGGCGTTCGTCCACGCCGCGGGCGCGGAGATCTCGCATTCCAGCGAAGCGCGCCGGCTTGGTCCAGGTGACCCCTCGAAGCATGCTTTCACGCTTCCCCACCGAGGTTACCGTCTCAGCAGCTTGGCGAATCACTTATAATGCCTGTGCATCGGCAAGTGCGGTAGTTGCCCGCAGGGGATCCTGTCGTGCAGGCAGTGACGGCTACGAGACTGGTGCACCGGGACAATCGGCCTATGTCGCAAGGACGCTGTTCAACCCTTTCAGGGTTGAAATCTGGCGATCATTCCCTTTCCCGGGGTTTGCACCCCGGGCTGTTCTATTCGACGCTTTCAGCGTCGTCGGCGTCGATCATGGCTGCCGTCTGTAGGGTCCCGCCGCCACCGGCGAGTCAGTGGACTGAACAGCATAGTCATGCTCAGCCCCCGGGAGCGATATCTCGGAAGCGACCCCGGAGGGGTCGAACAGCCCGGGGTGCAAACCCCGGGGATGTTCGTGTCTGCCGCAAGGTCCAACCCCGAAGGGGTTGGACGCAACCACCTCACGAAACGAGGTCACCTCGCTTTTCATTGTTTGGACCACAAGGAGTTCGGATTGCCGCCCTCCACTTCAGGATGCTCGTGAGAGAAAGGAAGTGCTCACCATGAAGACAGCCCTGACCTCGATTCTTGCCCTGGTCTGTTTCGTCGGGACGCTTCCCGCCACTGAAGAGACAGTCTCATTCGAGGGATTCGGCACGGTCCATCTCTACTACGCATCTCCCCACCCCAGCCGGGTAGCACTGTTCGTATCAGGCGACGGCGGATGGAATCTTGGCGTCGTCGACATGGCGCGCGAACTCGTCACGCTCGACGCCCTGGTGGTCGGCGTCGACATCACCCAGTATCTGCGCCATCTGGCTGCTTCATCCGAAGAATGCCTCTATCCTGCCGCTGACTTCGAGACTCTCAGTAAGTCTGTTCAAATGAAGCTCGGCTACCCCGCGTACCAGATGCCGGTGCTGGTGGGCTACTCGTCCGGAGCCACCCTGGTCTACGCGACCCTGGTTCAGGCACCATACAGTACCTTTCAGGGAGCTCTCAGCCTGGGATTCTGCCCGGATCTTCTGCTGGCGAGGCCTATGTGCCGGGGAAGCGGCCTGGAGTGGGTCCTCGGCCCGAAGGGCAAAGGTTACATTTTCCAGCCGGCAAAATCGCTTGAAGACCCTTGGATCGCTCTGCAGGGAGAAACCGACGGGGTGTGCGACCCGAAAGGGACGCAGGATTATGCGAAGCGGGTTCCCCACGGCGAAGTCATCATGCTGCCGAAAGTCGGGCACGGCTATTCGGTACCCCACAACTGGATGCCTCAGTTCAGGGAGGCCTTCGCGCGCATCGCCAAGACCAGCGTGGATCCGCGGCCGAAAGCCGACGTGAATCCCCAACTGAAAGCCGGCGCGGAGCCAGTCAAGGACCTGCCTCTCATCGAGGTTCCCGCCAGCGCCCCCGACAGCGACCTGATGGCCGTGCACGTGACTGGAGATGGCGGTTGGGGCGTCACTGACCGCGGCATCGCCAAGGCACTCGCCGAGCATGGCATCCCGGTTGTCGGGCTTAGTGCGCTTCAGTATTTCTGGAAGCGCAGAACGCCGGAAGAGACTGCGAGTGACGTGGACCGCATCATCCGCCGTTACACGGCGTTGTGGAACAAGAAGAAGGTAATCGTGATTGGCTATTCGTTCGGTGCGGATGTCCTTCCGTTCGTGTTGAACCGACTCCCGAACGACACCCGGGCGAAGATACAGCTGGTAGCTTTCCTGGGGCTGAGCCAGACCGCGGACTTCGAGTTTCACCTCCTGAATTGGCTGACCGTTCGCTCCCGCCCAACTTCACTTCCGGTGCTTCCGGAGGTGGAAAAACTGAAAGGTATGCGGATCCTTTGCTTTTACGGAACCGAGGACAAGGACGCTCTTTGCCCAAGCCTGGGGCCCGGATTGGCAGAGTCGATCCCGGTCCAGTCCGGGCACCGTTTCGGGCATGGTTTCGAGCCGGTGGTCGAAGCCATCCTGGCAGCAGTGAATCACGGTCAAACTCCGCGCCAGCAGAGGTGACAAGGGGCTCACGTCGCTGAAACACCACCCCCGGGGTCGGTACCGGGGTCACCATCGCTTTCGGCGCCGAAAATCGCAGAACGATTCTCGCACATGAGGAGCCGAACGTCTGCAGCGCTCCCATCGGGTATCCCCGGTTGCCCGTTCGGGATCGATCACGATCCCGAAGCCGGTTCCGATACCGATTCCGACGGCGATAGTGCGGCAGGCCTGATCCCTTGCGTGGCTGCAACACCTGTGGCGCAGGTCAGCCCAGGAGAAGCTCGAGGTCTTCACGGCTCAGGTCACGGATCAGGGTTGTGTCGGAGCTGATGATCGCGTCGGCGAGGTCCTGTTTCGTACGCTGAAGCTCCAGCACCTTCTCCTCCACCGTGTCGCGGGCTATGACCCGATAGGCGAACACCGGGCGGGTCTGCCCGATCCGGTGCGTGCGATCGATAGCCTGGCGTTCGACGGCGGGGTTCCACCAGGGGTCCAGCAGGTAGACGTATTCGGCCGCCGTGAGGTTCAAACCGAGGCCTCCCGCCTTGAGGCTGACGAGGAACAGGCGGCAAGCTGGATCGTTCTGGAAGCGTTCGACCGGCCGGGACCGGTCGCGCGTCTCGCCGTCGAGGTACTCGTAGACGACTCCTGTGCGGTCGAGCCGTTCGCGGACGATGGCGAGAAACGAGGTGAACTGAGAAAAGACCAGTATCTTGTGGTCCTCCTCCAAGACCTCATCGATCTGGGGCAAGACCACATCCAGCTTGGCGCTCGCCTCCCCGGTCCTGTTCCTGTCGATCAACCCGGGGTGGCAAGCCGCCTGGCGAAGCCTGAGCAGGGCTTCGAGCACCTGTATCTTCGCTCTGCCAATCCCGTCCTGGTCTACCCGCCGCATGAGCGATTTCCGGTAATAGTCGCGCAGTTCGTTGTAGAGCCTGCGCTGCGGCGCCTCGAGTTCACAGTAGAGCAACTGCTCCTGCTTCGGGGGCAGATCGGAGGCCACCTGCTCCTTGGTGCGGCGAAGGATGAACGGCCTGAGGGCCCGCGACAGCAGCTTCCGCGTTTCTGCGTCGGGATTGCGAAGGTCGCCGGCTCCGAGTTGGAAGACCGAGGCCGAGCCAAGCATGCCGGGGTTCAGAAACTCAAAGAGACTCCAGAGTTCACCGAGATGGTTTTCGATCGGGGTGCCGCTGAGTGCGAGCCTGTTCCTCCCGCGCAGCAGGCGCACCGCTTTGGCCGAGGCCGTCGCGGCGTTCTTGACCGACTGGGCTTCGTCAAGGATCACGTAATCGAATTCGACGTCCTTCAGGTAGTGGGCATCCCGTCGCAGAGTCCCATAGGTGGTGAGGATCAAGTCGTAGACCTCAAGATGTTCGCCGTCTTTGACTCGCAGGCTTCCAGTGTGGTCCAGAACGCGGATGCCGGGCGCAAACCGTGCGGCTTCCTGCTTCCAGTTGAATACAAGCGACTTGGGCACTATCGCGAGCGAGGGGCGCGGCGGGTCAGCCCCGGCGGCATCCCGCGTGGCGGACTGCCTCCGGGCCTCGAGCAGTGCCAGTACCTGAACGGTCTTGCCCAGACCCATGTCGTCTGCCAGGCAGCCGCCGAAGCCGAACTCGCGGAGGAAATGGAGCCACCCGAGGCCGTCACGCTGGTAGGACCTCAGATGGCCCGAAAATCCCGGCGTCGGATCGGCAGGCACAATCCCCGCGAACTGGTTCAGGTGCTCGCGCGCCTGTTCAAAAACGGCATCGCAGGTAGCTTCGGGCTGAGCTTCCAGGAGCGCGTCCAGAAGGCCGGCCTGGCTCCGGGAAAAACGGACATGATCCTTCCCGTCTGAGCCGAGCCCGGCCAGGATCCCGTATCTGCGAAGCCATTCCTCGGGGATCATGCCGAGTGACCCGTCATCGAGGGTTACCGTGCTCTCGCCTTTCCTGAGTGCCGCCAGGAGCCGGGGAAATGGCGTTCGTTGACCTTCGAAGTCAACGTCGCCGCGCAGTTCAAACCAGTCGATGCCTGAGCTGACATCCAGCTTAAGGGAGCCGGGGCGCCGGAAGAGCCGGCCCTCGGCCTCCACGTTCCACCCCAGGGGGAGGATCCGCCGCACCGCATGGCCCAGCTTCCCGGAGGCGAGCCGCCATTGCAGTTGCCCCGAGAAGTCCGTATCGCTCCTGAAGCCGGCGCTCCGCAGGTGGTCCAAGGCAGCCGCTTCGAAATCGAGATTGCGCCTTATCCTGCGGAGGTGTGCCACGTCTGCTATCGCCGGAGCCGTGCTACGGCTGTCGACCATCTCACCTTCATAGTCGAAAGCCACCTGTGCGGCGAGCTCACCGGTGCGGCCCGGGTAGCCGAGCCGGTCGATCTTCAGGCGGGGCCTGGGAGTGACGGTGGTTTCCTCAAAATGAAGCTCAGGCGGAAGATCGAGCGGTGGCAATCGTGGCGTGCTGATCAGTTCCTCCAGCCAGTTCTGCTTCTGTTCTTCAGGAACGATGATAGGCCCGTCGCGGCGGAGCACACGGATCCACCCAAAGGCGTCGTGGTGGTCCAGGGAGGCAACAGAGTCTCCGGCAATCAGCAAGCCGTCCCGGAGCAGCACCAGCGGTTCCGAGAGCGGCATGCGCGCCTGGCCGCGCACCAGGTAACCCTCGGCCCGATATTGCGGCGGATCCTCTTCGCGGCGCACTTCCAGGCGGAACTCCCATGGTGCGCCGGAGTCCCAGCGAAGGGTGCTCAGAAGATCGGCGCCGGGCCTCCGGAGCACGCAGCGGCCGGTTTCGCACACCATCGCCATGAGCTCGTTCGACGGGGTGAGCGGGAGCTTGAAGGTGCTCGCGCATTCCTGGATACTGCCGCCGTACCTGCCGCGGGGTACTCCCATAAGGCGTCCCAGGATGCGGATATCCGCCGGATCGGACAGTTCAGCAATCGAATCGTATCCGATCGAAACTGTCTTCGGTTTCCCCCACTTTCCGTCTTTGTTGAGGTTCCGGGCGCCCACCGTCACACAGAGACCGATTTCCATGACGAGGGCTGCATCCACGATATAGGCGATCTGCTTGTCATGCAGCCCGCTGCGCGGGGCAGCCCATGGCCGTTTTGTATCCTCGAGGATCGCCCGCATGGCCGACTTCCATGGAGGCATTCCGGTGACGGCGCTGCGACTTGATTTCCCTTTGAAGACAGGCCCAGGCGACGGTCGGGATCCGGGGCTATCCTGCCCGGCGTACCCACGCCCCCCGTCAAAATCGTCATCAGGCTCGCCGTCTTCCGATTCGTCTACTTCCTCGGACTCCTCCAGGATCAGCCTGGCGGGCGCGACTTCCCAGCCTCTCAGAAGCCCGCGTTCATCCGCAGTGAGCAGGGTGGCCCAGATGTGCTTGCACACCTCGAACCAATCGTCGAAGTAAGGACAGGAGCAGGAGACATGCAACCCGTCCTGTTCCCGCACGATGAAGACACTGTAAACCCGTGCGCCTTCGACTGCAGCTTCCAGGAAATCGGCCGCCGAACGCTGGATGCTGACGACGCCCGCAGAGTGGTACTCGCGTCCGCGAGTGCGCACTTTGCGCGACACGCCTGCAGAGAGACGATCGATGATACTCATGCTGCTGTCCTTGCCGGGCAGGTCCGGTCTGTCAGACAGGACCTCCCTGGCGTACACGTTGCATGCCGCGGCGAAGCGAGCCCGCCATCTTCATGCGCGGCTTCGAAGGGCAGATCGAATCTTACTTCAGGGATCAAAGAGTTGCATCTTCATGTTGGCAGCTTTCAGCCGTCGGTTGTCAGCTCTCAGGTAGCTGATTGTCATGCGAAAGCGTGCTGCCGGATGTTCTGGCCGGCCTTTGCAGGTTCTGTGATAGATTCGGCTGCGACTGGATGGAGGCCGGGACTTTATGACAAGATGCTGCATTGTTCCCCCGTACATGTTGAGATCGATTCTGCTGCACGGAAGTGCGCGCGAGCAGGCGATGGCATGGGCCACCCTGACCGAATCCGAGCAATTCCGCGGTCAGCGTCGCATTCTGGCGCCCATCATCGCCCTGGCGGCAAACGCTCCCGGGACGAAAAGAAGGACAGTCTACGATGCAAGGAGGCGGTACGAGCTGCCTGGGAAGCTGGTCAGGACCGAGGGATCCCCGAGGAGCAAAGACCGCGCCGTCAATGAAGCCTACAACGGGGCAGGCGCCACATACGACCTTTTTGCCAGGGTCTTTTCGCGCAACTCGATCGACGGTCGAGGCATGCGCCTTGATTCGACGGTCCACTACGGACGGGGCTACGACAACGCGTTCTGGAACGGCTCGCAGATGGTCTTCGGCGACGGTGACGGACGAATTTTCCGCAGCTTCACCAGTGCGCTCGATGTAATCGGTCACGAATTGTGCCACGGGGTCATTCAGCACGAAGCGGAATTGCAGTATCGGGATCAGGCCGGCGCCCTGAACGAGTCGTTTTCCGATGTGTTCGGATCCCTGGTGAAGCAATACAGCCGTCGCCAGACGGCGGCAGAGGCGGACTGGCTCATCGGGAGCGAGCTGTTCATGCCCGGAATCAGTGCCGGGGGGATTCGCTCGCTGAAGGAGCCTGGGACAGCCTACGACGACCCGATATTGGGAAAAGACCCACAGCCCGGGCATATGCGTGACTATGTGAGGACAATGGAAGACAACGGGGGAGTACACCTGAACTCGGGTATTCCGAATCGCGCTTTCTATGAACTTGCGAGTCGGCTCAAGGGCTACGCATGGGAGAAAGCAGGGCGCATCTGGTACGTGACTCTCACCAGCAAGCTGCGCCCGGCCTCGAACTTCAGAGACGCGGTCAACCAAACGGTGCAGGCGGCGGGTGAGATTTTCGGCAGGAACAGCCTGGAGCAGAAGGCGACGCGCGAGGCCTGGGCCGAAGTCGGCCTGTAGTCGGTTCGACGGCGTGCAGTCGGTCGGGCACTGAGCGATCGCCGATTCTGCGGGCGGTTTAAGAGACAATCGGGATAATGACGCGGCAGCCCTGCAGAGCGAATTCCTTCCGCAGCCGACGCAGCATTTCGTTGCCGTGGTAGATCCCGAGTATCGAGCCGCCGGAGCCCGCATAGTGCGCGGAGGCCCCCAGGCTGCGTGCCAGCTTCACCATTTCGACGTTGCGCGGATCGAGCCGATAGATGCTCGCCCGCGCGTCGAAGTTCTCGTCTATCAATTCGCCCAACCGTTTGTGATCGCCTGACAGCAGGCATTCCCTGCCCTCGAGCGCAAGGGCTGCGACCCGCCTCATTGCGTTGATGACGCTTTCGTCACCTGCCTCCCAGCGGGCGCGGATGTTGTTATGGAAGACTCCCGAAACCTCGCTCAGGTCCGTGCGATAGGCAATATAGAGCGGCGGCAGAAGCGCGGGATCCAGTGATTCGTATATGCCGTGGCCGTGCTCTCCCATGAACGCCCGGTCGAAATCCATGTAGGTCAGGCCTTCATATACCTGCGCGACACGGTCCTGGAGCCCGGCAGAGATACCGATCTCCTTGGTTTCTACGGAGAGAATCAAACCGGGGAGGACCTCCCTGGGAAGCGAGATGTCGTAGAACTGCATGAGCGCCCTGAAGACTGCGGTGATTATGGCGCTCGAGCCTGCGAGACCGACCTGCCGGGGTATATCGGTCTCATAACGCAAAGCGAAGTTCTTCCCGTGAAGCCGGATCCCCTGCTCCCCTGCGTACTCGGCGAACCTCTTGATCGCCGCTTTGACGAGGCGCAGGCCGCCGTAGTAGCCGTGGAGCCGCACGTCCTGCACGAGATCATCCAGCCGGTCGAACAGGCAGCGGTCTTCGTGGCTGAGGATGATCTCGAGCTCGGGCCACTCGTAGAGCACCACCCTGGCGGTGAAGTTCCGTACGATGATGGAAATGGTCCGACCGAAATACCCGTCGGAGGGGTTCCCCACAACCCCGGCGCGTGCGTGTGCCGCCGTCCTAATGATTCTCATTGTTTCGCGTGCGGATGCGGCTGGCGAGATGCGGACATTCGACCAGCGCGAATTCAATGAACGCCTCGAAATAGCTCTCAAAATTACCTATGTCATAGCGTCGCTCGTCCTGGCCGAGGCAGATGCCGACGATCTTCTTTCCGCCCTCCAGCATAATCCGTATCGCGTCGGTCAACTGTATCTCCCCTCCCTTGCCGGCAGTGGTCTTCTCGAGCGCGGGATAGATTTCCGGGCCAAAAATGTAACGTGCGGCTATGGCCAGGTTACTCGGGGCGGTTTCAGGGGTAGGCTTCTCAACCAGGTCCTCGATCATGAAAGCGGCGCCACCCAGCTCTGCTCCGCGCTTCACCACTCCGTAGGACGCCACACTCTGGAGCGGGACCTCTTCGACGGCGATGACGCAACCGGCCTTTTCCGCGGTGAAGATCCCAGCCATGCGCTGAACTACCCTGGATTCACCGCGCAGCCCGATGATGCTGTCTCCCAGCGCGACGACGAAGGGCCTGTCCTGCGTGAAATGCTGGCCGCAGAGCACGGCATCACCCAGCCCTTTCTGGCGTCTCTGGCGCGTGAAGAAGAACTGCATGCGCATGCGCTCGTACTCGAGCTCCGCAAGCAGGTCCTCCTTGCCCCCCTCGCGCAGAGTGCGCATGAGTTCGTGGTCGAAGTCGAAGTGGTTTTCTATGGAGCTCTTGTTGCGGCCGGTGATGAACAGGATCTGCTTGACTCCGTTTGCCTCCAGCTCTTCGACTACGTACTGAACCACGGGCTTCTTGGCGACCGGCAGCATCTCCTTTGGCTGTGACTTCGTGGCGGGGAGCAGCCGGGTGCCGAGCCCGGCGACAGGTACTACGGCAATCGGTATCATGGCGATCCCCAGCAGTCCGGGAACGACGGACCAGGATTTTGTAATGGGGGCCCGCCCGTCACGGGCGACTCCCCGGTAATATCTCGTCAACCACCATGTGTTCTATTAGGAAAAGCTGCTCTCTGTTATTATCTGTCGCCTATGCTGAGACCGGTCGACCAGATGCCGGGCCTGCAGGCCTTCGAGGCCCGCACATTTTCTGATGATCGCGGCGTGCTGCTGCAGGCCTTCGTTCGCAGCGACCTGGAAGCGCGAGCGATCCCGGGTGAGTTCCGCCAGGCGATCCAGAGCCGCTCCCATCGCGGCGTCATACGCGGCCTGCACTTCCAGTGGGATCCGCCGCAGGGAAAGCTCGTCCGCTGCGTGCGGGGCCGGATCTTCGATGTCGTCGTCGATATCCGGCATGGATCGCCGACGCTCGGCGATCACGCTTGCGTGGAGCTGAGCGCGGAGAACAACAACGTCCTGTGGGTTCCCGCAGGATTCGCACACGGCTTCATGACTCTCGAGGAGGATTCGGTGATGCTCTATTTCTGCACCGAAGAATGGAGCCCTGCCGGCGAGGGTGGAATCCTGTGGAGCGATCCTGTGCTGGGAATCTCCTGGCCCGCCCTGCAGCCCCTGGTCTCCGCCAGGGACCGGCAAAACTTCGCGCTCACCCGGTGGCTCGCCGATGAACGCTCGAAGGCCTTCATTTTCGGACGCTGATCGGTCAGACGGGCCCATCGGTCATTCCGAAAACACCTGCGCCTGAAACTGGTAGATGGTGGTTGCCGGATCCCGCCAGGCACTCTCTTCAAGCCCCGCCTTCTGGCAGGTCTGGGCCAGGAACGCCTCCCGGTCCCATCCCCATTCGATCGCCACCTGGGGGAGCAATAGCCCCCGGCGTTGCCCGCGGACTATGTACAAACCATGCGTGCCGACTGTAATCTCCGAGGCGTCCTTTGCGCGCTCCATGGGCGAGAGCACCGATATTTCGATCGTGATATCAGACAGTTCCCCGGAGGAGACCCGGTCAAACCGGTAATCTTCCGACGCCGCGCTGACGGCGCACTGCTGCACGGTCCGGTACAGCGGACCGTCAGGCTTGATCAGACCGATGCAGCCCCTGAGTTCATCGCCGATGTGCAGCGAAACGAAGGCGCCCGATTCCTGATGCAATTCCGCCCTCTCGGGGTTGTGGTCCGGCACCTCGCCAGTGGCGAGAAACTGCTCGAGGGTCCTGCGCGCGATTGCCAGGAGTTCTTTCTGTGCGTCGATGTCCAGATGGACCATGGTGCCTCCAGAGCGGATGGATCGTCTGAATTCAGGCCGGCGGCGACCTCGTCCTCAGGGCCGCGGTCAGGTCAGTTCGAGTCTTCCTGGCTCAGGGATGCCTGCTCTCTCTGCCTCTGTCGTTCCAGCTTGCGGAGGCGACGCAATTCCCGCCGCTCCGCGATGATCTGGCGGCGTCGTTCCAGTATCCTGAGACGGCGGCGCTCGCGATACTTGATGCTGTCGTCGAGCTTGGACCAGAACTCACGAAAGTACTGAACCAGAGAAAGAAGCGCAAACACGACCACAGCCCAAAGCAACATCCTGGCGGTATACAGGATCCAGCCGCCATGAACGCGCCCGAGGATCAAACCGGTGACCGCGGCGACCTGCGCCACCATCTTGCCTTTTCCGAGCGTGGATACGTCGATCGAGAATCCCTCGTGCGCTGCGATGCTCCGCAGACCGCTCACCGCAAATTCCCGACCGATGATGATCGTGACCATCCACGCCGGCGCGATGCCCAGTTGAACCAGAGAGACGAGCGCGGAGGAGATGAGGAGCTTGTCGGCGATGGGATCCAGAAGACGTCCCAGAGTCGTCACCTGGCCCCGCCTCCGGGCCAGGTAGCCGTCAAGCAAGTCCGTCACGGCGGCAGCCAGGAAAAGGCCCGCACCCCAGGTGGCCCAATTCACGATGCGGGTCGTGAGCAGGACCACCACGACGAACGGAATCAGGAATATCCGGCCCAACGTCAGGGCATTAGGAAGATTCATGGCCGGTGACATTAAAGCACCTCAAGCCTCCCCGCACCAAGCACAAACACAGCGGTGCAGGTTGCAGTGACCGGGTTTCCATGAAGTCGAAGTCAGCGCCGGCGGAGCTGAGCCGCGCCCTGCCGCAGAAGTGTCGAATCAGGATTGGAGGACAACAGTGGTTCCGCAGTGGGAAAGAACCCGTTCGGTCGTGCTTCCGAAAAGCATCTCGCGCACCGGGGCATGACCGTAGGCTCCCATGATCAGCATGTCGGCCCTCAGTCCCGCCGCGACCTCGCAGATGACTTCGGACGCCCTGGGGCCCGGCACAATCTGTTTCCTTGGAACCAGGCCGTGATGGTAGAGAAAAGCCTCCGCAGGCTCGATAATCTCCTGGGCTGCTTCCTGGGAAGGGGAAACAGTCAGGATCGTGCATTCGACTCCGGGTCGGGCGCCCAGTTCGGCGGCCACAAGCAGCGCGCGCGCCGCGTGAGAGCTGCCGTCGAACGCCACCACGATCTTCCTTACCTCCCCGTCACCGGGAGAAATCATCCCGGCGACCAGCACCGGCCGAATCGATCCGCGAATCACATCCGATACGAGCGGGTCGACACGGTTTTCGGCAGCTGCGGCGCGCGTGTAGCCGGAGCGGCTCATTACCACGATGTCGTGCGCTATCGCCTGTCGGGCGATTATTTCTCCCGGCAGGCCGGTCCTGGTCTCAGTCGAACACCGGATGTTTGCCTGGCCGCATTCCCCTGCAAACTGTCCGAGCCGGTCTTTGGCCAGTGTTGTCAGCTCGGTCATCAGTGACTGCGATTCCGCAATCGGCGGCGTGACAACCGAAGGCATGAAACCATCCGGTGTCCCGAGGACCGGGATCTCGAAGGCCTTCAAGTCGATGACGGCCAGTGCATTGATGCAGCTTCCTTCTTTTCTGGCCAGCCAGAAGGCGTAATCCCTGGTGGCAGCGGCCAATGGCCCCTCGGACAACGGCAGCAAGATCGACCGTATCATGGCAATCCCCGGCTGTAGAACGGCAACCTCGGAAGGTCCTCGTCGGGCGCGTTCTCACCCCGACACTCGCACCTCAGGTCAAACCAAGATCCGACTTGATCTTGAACAGGTTCATGATATCACGGCGCGACACAATGCCGACCAGGCGTCCGTTCTCGAGCACCGGCATGCACCCCACGTCGGCAGTCGCCATGCGGGAGAGCGCTTCAGTAGCGTCGTCGGTCGGCCCGAGCGAGATCACGTGATCGGCGGGCGTCATGACATCCCGGACCTGTTTGAAGCCCCAAAGTTCCTTGGGCACGGTTCTGACATCCGAAAGCGAGACCATCCCCATGAACTCGTCCCGGTCAAACACCGGGAAACTCGTGAACTGGAACCTGTAGACGTAATCCTTCACCAGTTCGTCGAGCGATTTCAGCCAGTCAACTGCCACGACATTCTCCGTCATGATCTGGCGGATCTGGACCCCGCTCAGCGCCTCCTTCAGCACGGCAGCCTGGTAGCTGCCCACGGCCGATTGCTTCATGAAGAGGCCGATGAAAACGACCCACAACCCCCCGATCATGAGCTGCGTGAAAAAGAGCAGAACCACGCCCAGCAGTATCAGGAAGAGCGCGACCGCGTTTCCGATCTGGCTCACGGTCTTGGTGGCTCGCGTCAGGTCATTCCAACGGTCCCAGAGAACGGCACGCAGGATACGGCCGCCGTCCAGAGGAAATCCCGGGATCATGTTGAACAGAGCGAGGCCGAAGTTGGCGATCGCAAGGTTGAGCGCCATCGCCGCCAGGGGTTGGTAAGAGCCGCCGAGGAGGAGGAAAACGTAAAAGAACCAGGAAGCGAGACCGATAGCCATGCTGGTCGCCGGGCCGGCGAGCGCAATCAGGAACTCGTTTCTGCCCGACTTGGGTTCCGAAGATATCTGGGCAAGGCCCCCGAAGATGAACAAGCGGATGCTGTGTACTCTTATCCCCTGCCTGAGTGCCACCAGGGAATGGGCCAGTTCATGGGCCAGCACCGAAAGGAAAAAAAGAGACGCCGCCGTGACGCCCATCAACCAGTACTGCGGCGTCGAGCGAAACTTCTCCGCCGGAGGAAAGTAGCTCTCCGCCATGGAATAGACCACAAGGAAAAAGATGATGAACCACGAGTAGTCGACCGTGATCTGGATGCCATGGATCCGGAGGAGGTTCAGGCCGCGAAGTTTCATGGAGAGTATATACCACGAAGGGAAACCCTGTGCCCATGCCGGGGTTGGCCTCCATGCGGGGCGGGCTCCCGGCACGCGCCGGCGGCTGGCAAAGCCGCCGCACATGCTGCCTGCGACACGCTGCGCGGGCCGGCTCGTTCCCGGTGACCAAAGTGCGAGCGGAGGCATCTGCGGCTCTGACCGCGGATATGCGATGTTACAGCCGCAAGCCAGGCGAGCAGGTGAAAAGCCGTTGATGCCACGGATTACACAGACTCATGGGCACGGATCGAGGTGTGTTCGAAAGTCCGTGAAGTCTGTGAAATCCGTGACATGCCTCCTATAACGCTGGGGCTGACGGCTCCAGCGCCTACCTCGCAGCCGAGGCATGTCGGGACTCGTTGTCCGTAGCGTCAGTCTGCTATCATAGTTGGTTCGAATGGGAGACGCTCCGTTGATAAAAGCACTGATACTCGCCGGTGGCAAGGGTGCCCACCTGCGTCCTCTCGCGCTGCACATACCCAAACCCGTGGTGCCCCTGGCCAACATCCCGTTCCTGTTTTTCCAGATCGACCGGATCAAGAGAGCGGGGATCACCGAAATCATCCTCAGCCTCTCCTATCAGCCACGGAAGATCATGGACATCTTCGGCGATGGAACGAAGTTCGGGGTCATCATCCGCTACACCCATGAGGAACTGCCCCGTGGTACCGCAGGCGCCTACAAGGCGGCTGAAAATCTGATCGATGACACGACGCTGGTCCTCAACGGCGACGTATTGACCGACACCGACCTGGAGGACGTGATCCGCTACCACCGCTCCCGCGAGGCGGAAGCAACCATTGTGGCCGCCCGCGTGATGAACCCGACGGGCTACGGCCTCGTCGTACCGGACGAATCCGGGCAGGTGGTCCGTTTCACCGAGAAGCCGGCCGAGGACGAGGTGACCGGAAACACTATCAACGCCGGGATCTATGTTCTTGAACGTTCCATGTTGGAGCGAATCCCGGCCGAAGGCTTGCAGAGTTTTGAGCGTGACGTCTTTCCGGCGATGCTCCACGATGGAGCCAGGTTCTACGCCTACCTGGCGCGCGGTTACTGGCAGGACATCGGCAGCCCGCGCAAATACCTCGAAGCTCATTTTGGCATTATCTCCGGCAGGATGAAGCTGCCTGAGTACCCTCAGAAATCGTGCCCCCCGAACTCGTGGGACAGGGATCAGGTCTCGATCGACCAGGTGTCCATCCTCGACGGCGGTTGTGTGATCAAGCCCGGCGTCGTGATCGAGAATTCGGTCCTGGGGGAGGATTGCCGCGTGGAGGAGGGTGCCCTGATCAGAGACTCTGTCATATGGAGCGGGACCAGGATCCGGCCGGAGGCACGCATCGAACGCAGCATCCTCGGGCGGCAATGTCACATCGGTGAGGGGGCGCACCTGCGCCCCGGAACGGTGCTGGGCGACAAAAGCATCGTGACCGACTACAGCGTCATCTAGCGATGTCCCCGGGTTGGTCCTGTCATGGCTTGAGGATCGGCCTGGCCGCAACACCCGACCCGGCAGTCTTCCCGCCGGGAAGGGACGCATGAATCAGCCCTATTCCACTTTCTTTCTGCCATACAAGGGTGCGTGATGGACAAACTCACCGGACTCCTGGACACGATCGAGCAGGATATGAAGCTCTCCGCAGCTGAGCCGTACCTCCGATTGGCCGCCCGGTACTTCGACTTGAGCAGGAATGGGGAACATGCAAAGCCTGTTGCCCGGGACCCGGAATCCATCCTGCAGGCCCTGACAGAGTCTCCACCCGAGGCAGGCCGCAGCGCAGAAGAGATCGTCGCGCAGATGGAACGTGACCTGCTGCCGAACAGCAATTGGCTGTATCACCCGCGCTGTCTCGGGCACCAGGTCTCGGCTCCTCTCCCGGCGGCGGTTTGGGCCGAACCGATCATCGGCGCGTTGAATCAGTCGCTTGCAGTCCGGGAAATGTCGCCGATGGCCACAGTCCTCGAGACCCGCCTTCTGCGCTGGATGACCGGCCTGGCTGGATTCGGGCCCGAAGCTGGCGGCGTATTTACCTCCGGCGGCACGGAAGCAACGTTCACCGCGTTGCTCGCGGCGCGAGCCGCAGCGCTGCCTGACGCGTGGGAGGAGGGGATCGTGGCCGGCGCGGTCGTAGTCACCAGCGAGCACGCGCACTATTCCGTCGCTCGCGCAACCGCTGAGCTGGGAGTCGGATCACGGAACTGCATCGCGCTTCCGTCCGCCGCATTCCGCGAAAACCCGGAGAGGCTCGCCGCCGAGCTCGACCGCCTGCAGGCCGAGGGACGCACCGTGATGGCGGTGGTCGCCACGGCCGGGTCCACGGCAACAGGCCGTTTCGACGACCTCGAAGCGGTGGGGACGCTGTGCGGCGGGCGATCAATCTGGCTGCACGTCGACGGCTGCCACGGCGCCTCCGCCCTGCTCTCCACCCAACATCGCGGGCGCCTCAAAGGGCTCGACAAGGCAGACTCGATTTCCTGGGATCCGCACAAGATGATGTTTTTGCCGCTCTCGACCGGTGCCCTCCTGATACGGGACGAGCGCCTCCTGGAGGCAGCCTTTTCGCAACGAGCCCCTTACCTGTTTCATGGCCAGGCAACAGGCCGCGCCTGGGACCAGGGCGTCCGCAGCTTCCAGTGCTCCCGCCGGGCCGATGTACTGAAGCTCTGGATCGCGCTCGAGCGATACGGAACTGCGGCGTTCGGCACCCTCTACGATCACCTGTGCGCAACAACGTCGGCCATCCATGACTCAGTTCGGCGCCGGCCCGTGTTCGAAGCGGGTCCGGAGCCGGAATGCAACATATTGTGCTTCCGGTACATCGGAGACGGGACCATGAATGAGGTCGAACTCGACGCTCTGAACGCTTCGATGCGCAGGCGGCTCAATGGCTCAGGCCAGGGATGGATCACAGGTGCTCGCCTGAACGGCCGTGATGTTCTGCGGATGACAGTGATGAACCCGCGCACCCGTGTGAGCGATGGCGAGGCGATCCTCGACGCGCTCGAGCGGGACGGTCGCGAGTGTGCGGCAGCAGGATCGTAACCGGTGACGACTGCAGCGTGCGGCATCGGCCTGCGTCACACAGCGGGAGAGATCGTGACCAGTCTCGTGATCGGGCCCGGTCTCGAATTCAATAGGCAGCCAATCCGATCACCGGCCGTCGGCCTATCACGGATTCGCGTGTCCGATTCCGATCGCGATTCCCATGCCGAAACCTGGGACTCCCCCCTTAAACCGTCTGTTGACCGCGGAAGTACTCGATGATCTGCCCCGCCACCTTGGGGCCCACGTAGGGAGCAAGCTCTTCGAAGTTGGCCGACCGAACCCGCTCCAGGCTTCCAAAAGCGCGGAGCAGAACTTTCCTGCGGACTTCTCCGATGCCCGGTATATCCAGCAGTTCGGAATCGAAGTCGCGCAGCTCACGGCGTTTCCGATGGTAGGTCACCGCGAAACGATGTGCCTCGTCCCTCATGGTCTGGAAAAGGTGCAGCAGCGGAGACTCCCCCGGCAGCCGGATCGGTTCATCCTCCCTTCCCCTGATGAAGATGATCTCCTCCTTCTTGGCGATCGCCGCGACCGGAAGTCGATCGAGGCCCAGATCATCGAGCGCTTCGCTCGCGGCCGACAGCTGCCCTTTCCCGCCGTCGATCAGCACGAGGTCAGGCAGAGAACCTTCGTCCTCCTCCAGCACATTCTCGTAGTGACGATGAACCGCTTCGCGCATCGCGGCGAAATCATCGGGGCCTTTGACGCTCTCAATCTTGAACTTCCGGTAAGCGCTCCTCTTCATCTCGCCGTTTTCGCACACGACCATGCTGGCAACGGTGTCGGCCCCCTGTACGTGCGATACGTCAAAGGTCTCCATTCTCCGGGGAAGCGCCTCGAGGCGCAACATTTCCTGCAGCGGCGCCAGCAACTCAGCTCCTTTGATTTTGAGAACGCGGAACCGCGTTTCAAACGACATGCGTGCATTGCGCATGACCAGGTCCAGCAGCCCGGACTTCAGACCGCGCTTCGGTGATCGGATGTGCACGCGCCGGCCTCTCCGCCCCGAGAGCCAGGACTCGAGCGCTTCGGCATCTTCGATGTCGGCAGGAATGTATATCTCGCCCGGCGTAAAGGTGTCCTGGAGGTAATACTGCTTCAGCGCCGCCGAGAAGAATTCGCTGGGCTCGAAGGAAATCAGGTCCTCCCAATAGAACTCACGGCGCCCGACGATCCGGCCTCCGCGCATTGCGAAGACCTGCAGCGCAAGGCGTGATCCCTCCTGGAAATACCCGAACAGGTCGCTGTCATCCTGCCCGGCCAGGATCATTTTCTGCCGCTCGGACATGTCGCGGACCATGGCAATCCAGTCGCGGTAGAGAGCCGCAGCCTCGTAACGAAGCTGTTCCGAAGCTTCGTTCATCCGACTCCCCAACTGCCGGATCAGTTCCTCGGATTTCCCTGAGAGCAGAAGCTTCACGTCTTCGACCGCCCGGCTGTACTGCTCCCGGCTGCAGAGCGCCGCCACGCATGGGCCCAGGCAACGTTTCATCTGGTAATCGAGGCACGGCCTCGGAAGGCTCCCGTCAATCTCGAGGTTGCACGTGCGCAGCTTGAAGTACTTGTTGATGAGCTTGATGGTCCGCCTGGCATAACTGGCCGGAAGAAAGGGACCGAAGTAGAGGGCCCCGTCCCGCTTTATTCTTCGGGTGATAAAAATCCGGGGGTACGGTTCGTTCACCGTTAACTTCAGGTAAGGGAAGCTCTTGTCATCCTTGAGATTGACGTTGTACCGGGGTTGGTTCTTCTTGACGAGTGTGCTCTCGAGGATCAGGGCTTCGACTTCGCTGTCGGTGACGATACACTCGACGTCTGCGATCTCGGATACGAGGCGGTCAGTCTTGGGATCGAGCGGGCGGCCTTCCTGGAAATAGGAACGGACACGGTTGCGCAGGGACTTGGCCTTCCCCACGTATATGATCCTCCCCGAAGAGTCCCTGTAGAGGTAAACCCCGGGAGAACCGGGGAGGTTCTCGACCTTTTCCTTCAGCGTGACGGTGACATTCACCATGCAGACCAACTCTGCTGACAAAGATTATCGGATTACGGGCCTGCTCACGGGTGAGGACGGCCTGCGGGCGGAGGACAAACCGGGCGTGGGACCGCAGAATCCGCCGGGTGATTGCGGACAATCGCGGCGATCCACGAAAGCCAGCTCCGTCGGTCAGGCTCTCTCAAGGCGGGCGCGCACAAGGGCATTGACCTTCTTCCCGTCGACGAGCTTGCCTGCAAATCGCGCCATGCACTGCTTCATGACCGCACCTGTGTCCCTGGCAGAGGAGGCGCCGGTCTCGCGCACGACCTCGTCTATCACGCATGCGATTTCCTCGTCGGACACGGCGGCCGGCAGATACTCTTCGATCACGAGGATCTCGGCCGCTTCCTTCTCAGCCAGGTCGTTTCGCCCTCCCTTTCCGAATTGCTCAACGGAATCACGGTGCTGCTTGACCATGGTGGAGAGAACCTGAACTGCCTGGGAGTCGTCCAGCTCTGCACACAGGTCCACTTCCTTCTTCTTGATCGCAGCCTTCATCATGCGCAGAACGCTCAGGCGAGCCGCTTCCTGCGCCTTCATTGCTGCCATGAGGTCTGCGTTGATCCTGTCCCTGATCTTCATGGTGTCCGTCCTGTCTGAGTTGCCGGCGGGGTTGTCGGATGCGTCCCGTGCCGAAGCTATTGCGGATCGGCGGCCGTCGCGCCGGGCCGGCATAGCAGGTTTAGCATTGCATCATGTATCAAGCCGTTCGTCGCAAGCGATGCGCGGTCGTAGATCGAGCCGGCACGGCCGCAGAAGTTCGTGACTCTTCCGCCTGCTTCGCGGACCATCAGGTAGCCGGCCGCGCAGTCCCACGGATTGAGCTTGAGCTCCCAGAATCCGTCATAGTATCCGGCTGCCACGTAACAGAAATCCATGGCAGCCGAGCCTGCCCGGCGCACGGCAAATGAGCGGCGCGAGAACTCGGCAAAATGCTCAAGGTTGGTTTCCCGGCTGGTCCGGATGTCATAGGGGAAACCGGTTGTGAGCAGGCTCGCATCCAGGGACGAGGTGCCCGAAACGTGAATCGGCATACCGTTAAGGCGCGCTCCGAGGCCGCGATGCGCGATGAAGACCTCTTCCAGCGCCGGGATGTGCACGACCCCAAACTCGATTTCTCCCTCGACTTCCAGTCCAATCGATACGGAAAAAAACGGCAATCCGTGAGCGTAGTTGGTCGTTCCGTCCAGCGGGTCAATAATCCAGGTAAACGGGCCTCGGGCGGTTCCCCCGTGGCCTTCTTCGGCGAGAATCGCGCAGCCGGGAAATTCGCGCTCCAGGACCGAGACGATAAGCGCCTCTGCCGCCAGATCCGCCTCGGTCACGAGATCGATGACGCCTTTGTGCGCCACGGCTATCTTCGTCCGAAATCGCTTCATGAGAAGGTCGCCGGCCGCCAGGGCGGCTTCAGTCCCCGCCTTCTCATACCTTTCTCTATCCGGCATTTCCATTGGAACGTCAGTATTTCCTTGAGGGAGTCCCTTTCCCTGACGCAGAGTCACTTTTCGTCGAGCTGTATCACTTCGATGCCCTTCGGAATCCGAAACCGGAACCGGCTATCGTCGATCTTCACGTTTGTGCGCATGTTTGTGAAAGAAAATTCGGACAGGTTGCCGGTCCGCTCGCGAATCGCTATGCTGCGCAGATCAAAGGTCTGTCTGTCGATCTTGAGCACCAGGTAAGAATATTCCAGATCTGACGCCTTCGGCGTCAGCCTCACCAATACGGCATCGTCGGCTGAGGGCATGATCCCGGCCTCCCGGGATGCAATGAAGCTCTGCAGGATCTTCCCTTTACCGAGCAAAAACTCCAGGGGAGTGCTGTGAAGATCCTCCTCCGTGAACGACCGGACCATGACCTGGCGGTCTGTCGGGATGTAAAGGTATGTCCTGCGCCCGTCAGCATAGAAGAACTTGGTTTCCGGAAGGCTGTACTCCCAGTACATGAGGCCGGGCTTCTTCATCCAAAGGGTCCCTGATTCCGTCTGGCTCATGCCCGGAGCCTGATAGGTCTGCACAAAACTGGCTGTCACGGTGTTCACCGCCGCGTAGCGCTGCTGCAAGCCGGCGATTGCCGCGGACACGGGATCTTCCGCACGTGAAAACGGGGGCGGCAGAAGACACCACGGGAACAGGACTCCCGCGAGGATGCTTGCCTGGATCGCTGCTGTGTGCCTCGTCAGGCCGAAGCTAGTTGCTCTGAAGCTCTTCATCGAGCTCGGTGTTCTTGACCGCATCGATCAGCAGGAGACCGATTCCCACCGTAATGGCTGAATCGGCCACGTTGAAGGTCGGCCAATAGAAATGGTCCCTGATGTGGAACTCTATGAAGTCCACCACGTACCCCTGCATGATGCGGTCCACAAAGTTGCCCAGGATCCCACCCATGATTGCGGCCAGGGCAGATTGCAGGAGGAGCCGGCTCGAAGGCATGCGGAGGCTGTAAACGAAGATGATGATCACGGCCGCGATTGCCATCGCAGCAAGGACATAGGGCTTCCATGGCGAGTCCAAGTCCCGGAACAACCCGAAAGCGACGCCGGTATTGCTTACGTAAGAGATCCTCAGGTACCCGGGTATCACCTCGATAGCGCGCTCCGGATCGAGCTCGGTCCGGGCGAGCCACTTGGTTACGTGGTCGAGGGCCAGCACAGCCAGCGTCAGAAGGTAAAACTTGTACTTCATGCCTCTCCATAAGTTCCGGGCTAGACGCAAAATCATATCAGAAATCGCAAGGCTGGAGCGGTACAGGATGGGCAGAAGGGGAATTCAGAGTCCAGAAGGACACACTAGTAGAGACGAAACGTGACTTCGATATTGGCTTGCACGTCTACGGGCTGGCCGCTGAGCGTTCCCGGCTTGAAACGCCACTTGGTCGCGATCGTGTTGATGGCTGATTCGTCCAGACCGTAACCCAGTCCGCGGATGACCCTGAAGCTGTCGACGGACCCATCCTTCCTGATGATCGCCTGCAGGAGCACGATCCCTTCGACGCGTGCCCTGCGCGCTTCCTCCGTATAGAGCGGCAGCGGCTGGTATATTGCCACGGGAGGCTTTACACCGCCGCCGAGGCCGTAGACACCGTCGCCTATACCCGAACCGGTCCCCCTGCCGATGCCGTCCCCCATGCCTCCGCCGCGACCGCTGCCGCCCAGGCCTGCGGAACCGGCTGGCCCGGTGGCTTCGCCGATGCTGAAATCGTTCCCGACTTGCGCGACGATCTGGGGCGCACTCTCCGTCACGGGTTCGTAGAGAGGCTCCGGTTCATCCGGCGTCGGGTCGGGAAAGGGGAGAACAACCGGCTTCGGCTTGGGGACCTCAGCCCTGGGGGCTGCGGTCTTCGGGCGGCCACCGCCGCCCCCTCCCATCTGAGGGCCTGCCAGGTTACGCAGGGTGATCAACTGGCGATTGTCAGGGATGAAAACGCGTGAATCCGTCGCGAATCGCACTACAAAGAGCAGCAGGTGGAACAGGAGCGCGATGAACATCGCGACTCGCAGCGCCCGCTTGTCGTTGGGGTCGTCCTCGTCCAGGTAAATGTTATACGGATCGATCATGCGCGATCCCGTATCGAACGGCCGCAGGCCGAAGAACTTCATGAACTTATCGCTAAACCCGGACCAGGATTCCTTGAAACTCATATTCAAAATATTAAGCTACGCGCCCCTCCAGGGCAAGCCGACTTGACATTTCTTTAGACAGCGCCCGCCTTCAGAAGTTTCACGGGGAACGTCCAGGGACTTTGAAATGCGGCTGCACCGGCCGGAAGGTCCAAGGCCTGATTCGCCATCCTTGACCGGGTCCGGAGGGGCTGTATTCCACAGGGTACGGTGCTGACTAACACGGTTTGCAGTGCTGTGCGGTTCGGCGATTTTGTGCTAGCATCGGCCGGTCGATCGCGTCCCCGGGAGGAGCACCCAATGGCAGACCTTACCAGCACAGGCGGCTTGAGATACAAGCCCTACGTCCCGAGCGAAACAGGCATGACCGAATTCACGCTCAAGGCCCTCCTTTATGGCCTTGTAATGGCAGTGATACTCGGTGCAGCGAATGCCTATCTGGGCCTGAAGGCCGGCATGACGATCGCCGCGACCTATCCTGCCGCGGTGATCAGCATGGCGGTGCTGCGCATCCACCTTCCCGGGATCGGGCTCAGGAGAGGAACCATCCTCGAGGAGAACATCGCACGTACCGTGGGTTCGATCGGGGAATCGGTGGCGGCGGGGGCGATCTTTACGATCCCGGCCTTCATTATCTCGGGTGTCTGGGATGGTCTCGAGGGCCACTACCTCGAAGCCACCGCGATCATGATGGTCGGCAGTGTCCTGGGCGTCCTGTTCGTGACCCTCCTGCGCCGGGTCATGGTCGAAGACGTGGAGCTACCGTTCCCGGAGTCGGTGGCAGCAGGCGAAATCCACAAAGCAGGCCGAACCGGGGGTACGGGAGCCGTCTACCTCATGCTGGCTGCTGTCGTGGGGGCGGCCATCCAGTCCATGAAGCAGATGGCTGTTTTTGCATCGAGCTGGGAGAAGTTCATCCCGTTTGGCCGCGGCGGCGTCAGGCTGGGTCCGCAGGGGGGTACTCTGGCAGGCTCGGGAGGGGTCGTGCTCTCCACGCCCGGCGTCAGCCCGGCCTACATGGGGGTCGGCTTCATAATCGGCCCGCGGCTGGCCTCGCTGAATTTTGCCGGCGGCCTCCTGGCCTGGGGGCTTTTCGTTCCACTTCTCCTCTACTTCCTCGGCCCCACGCTCGACCTGGCCGCGACCGGCGGCGACACGGAATCCTCCTGGCTCGTGCAGGCGACCACGGTCTGGAAATTCGTCGTGCGCCCGATCGCGATCGGCGGCATGCTTATGAGCGCTGCCTACACCCTGTGGCGCATGAGAAAGAACCTGATAGGCGGCATCAGGCGGTCCGTATCCGATGTCCAGAAAGCGGCCAAAGGGATGGCAGCCGTCGACCGCATCGAACACGACCTGAATTTCAAGGTCGTGCTGGTCGGCATCATCGCAACCGCAGCGGTGACGTTCTTCCTCTACAACTACTTTACACACGACGTAAGAGCGGCGTTCACCGCGACCGTGATTATGGTCATAGCCGGCTTCTTCTTCGCAGCTGTCTCCGGTTATCTCGTCGGTCTGATCGGCTCCAGCAACAACCCCATCAGCGGTCTCACGCTCTCCACTGTGATCGTAGCGGCGATTCTCATGGTCGCACTCGGACAGACCGGACGGACCGGTGTGGCAGCCGTGCTCGCGGTGGCCGGGGTCATATGCGTCTCGGCGGCCGTGGCCGGGGAAATGCTGCAGGATTTGAAGGTCGGGCATATCCTCGGCGGGACTCCCTGGAAGATGCAGGCAGGGGACATAATCGGAACACTCGCCGCATCCGCCGTAATGATCTTCCCCATACTCGTTCTGCACCAGGGCGACATCAAGTCCGGCGGCAGCGGACTCGGCGGCAGCGCTCTCCCCGCACCACAGGCCAGCCTCATGGCGCTGGTCTCTCAGGGGATCGTCGGCGGGCAGATGGCGTGGCCGCTCATCATCGTGGGTATCCTGATGGCCATCGGGTTCATCCTCGTCCAGGTGCGCAGCCCGATGCTGGTGTGCGTAGGCATGTACCTGCCGCTCGAGACCACGTTCGCGATCTTCATAGGTGGCATCATCCGGGGGATCGCAGACAAGATGGCAAATGGCCGCCAGTTTAATGCCGCACAGAAGGTCCGTGTAGACAACACCGGCATTCTCATCGCGGCGGGCTTGATCGCCGGGGAGGCGCTCGTCGGACTCGTTTTCGCTGCCCTGGCGTTCTACGACGTCAAGGTTTACCAGGCGTTCGCGACGCCTTCGTTCTTGCCGAGTCTCCTGGTTTTCCTGGTTGTCACGCTGATTCTTACGGTCGTCCCGCTGAGCAACGCGGGGAAACCGGATGAACCGGCACCGCCCAGTGCGATGGTGTAACCTGGGGTTTTTGTGAAATCGAGCGGCAGCGAGCCTGTCAACCTGCTGGAACTGAAACCGCGGCGCAACATCGAGTGGGAGATCGAGGAGGGAGGGAGCGCTGTTCTGCTTGTGCCCAGGTTCAGGAGCGGTCTGCTGCGCGCCTGGCTCCTCCCGCTGCTGGCGAAGCCCAACTTTCGCGTAAAACTGGACGCGCTGGGCACCGCCTTCTGGCAGCGCTGCGATGGTTCCACCCCCGTCCTCAAGATCGCAGAGCAGATGTCGGCCCAGTCAGGATCAGATGTGGATGACGTGCTCGAGCGACTCGGCCGTTTCCTGGCGAGGCTCGAACGCGAGGATTTCATCGTCATGAACGCGCAGGAAGGGGACAGAAGAGCAGCAACGCGCTAGAATAGAAGTCGGAGCTCAGAATAGGGGGATAAATCATGTCCAGCGCAATCGAAGGCCTGAAACCCGAAGGTGTGTGGCGATACTTCGCCGAGATCAGCAGGATTCCACGGTGCTCCAAGCATGAGGCGGCCATCTCGAAGCACGTCTTGGCAACCGCCAGGAACCTGGGCCTGGAGGCAAAAGCCGACAGCGTGGGCAACGTCGTCGCCAGGAAACCAGCGTCGCCGGGGAATGAGAATGTGCGCCGGGTCTGCCTTCAGGGTCACCTCGACATGGTGTGCGAGAAGCTCGCCGGCAGCCCACACGACTTTTCGAAAGATCCCATCGAGCTCGTGCGGCGGGAGGGGATGCTCACTGCCGATGGCACCACCCTGGGTGCCGACAACGGGATTGCCGTCGCCACCTGTCTCGCCATCATGGCCAACAAGGGACTCGAACACGGGCCGCTCGAGTTCCTTTTCACTGTCGACGAAGAAACAGGACTGACAGGAGCCAACAACCTGCAGCCCGGTTTCGTCGAGAGCAGGATCCTGATCAATCTCGATTCCGAGGAGGAGGGCACGCTCTATGTCGGCTGTGCCGGGGGCAAGGATACGACCGGGTCCTGGAAGATTGTGTCAGAACCCGCCCCGGCCGACAGCGTCGCTCTGCAAGTCAGCGTGCAGGGTCTGAGAGGCGGGCACTCGGGCCTGGAGATCGACAAAGGTCGCGGCAATGCCGTGAAGATCCTGGTGAGGACTCTGACTCTTCTTGCCAAAAACGGGGCCCGCCTGGCGGCAATCCAGGGCGGCAACAAGCACAACGCGATCCCCAGAGAAGCCGAGGCCACCGTCCGGGTCCCGCGGAAGAAACTGGAACAAGCTACCGCGGCGGTCACGGAGATGGCTCGCACAGCCGGTCGGGAACTGGCCAGCGTGGAACCCGACTTGAAGATTGTCCTGACACCTGTGCCGAAGGCCCGCCGCGGCAAGGTCCTGAAGCGGTCCCTGCAGCAGAAGCTCCTGCAGACGCTGACCGCCCTTCCCCACGGCGTAATGAAGATGAGCGCGGACATCCCCGGCCTGGTGGAGACATCCACCAACCTGGCTGTCATTCGCACCGAAGCGAAGGAGATCCGCGTCGTGACCAGCCAGCGCAGCTCGGTAGCTTCGGAGATCGAAGAGATCTCCGAAGTCGTCAGAACGGTCTTCGAGATGGGCGGCGCAACCGCCGTGTCAAGCGACGGCTACCCCGGGTGGAAGCCGAACATGGATTCCGAATTACTCCGAATCGCCAGAGAAACCTATCGTGCGCTGTACGCAAAAGATCCCGAGGTCAAGGCCATACACGCCGGGCTGGAGTGCGGGATCATCGGAGAAAAATACCCGGGGATGGACATGGTCTCGTTCGGCCCGACCCTCGAAGGTGTCCACACCCCCGAGGAGAGGATCCACATCGAAACCGTGGAACGGTACTGGGCTTTTCTCCTGGCCATTCTAAAGAACGTGCGCTGACGTGGATTTGTCAACCATCCATCAGTTCACACCGGAACAGAAGATAGAATCTGGAATTTAGAATTTAGAATCCATGGTCGAGTGCAGCTGCCCGGGCGCCAATCACGGATGCTAGACTCTAAATTCTACATTCTAAATTCTTTATTGCCATTCCACCCGCGCGCGTCTTGTTCAAGATTGCTCCTTCGGGTGCCTCCTTCCGAAGCCTTCGGGATAATTAGCCTCAAGCATTTGACAACGTAACACTCAGATTTTATTACTCTGTTGCGTTGAGATTACAAAAGGGAGGAAGGACATGGTGATAAGAGTGACTTCGTCAAGTGCAAAGCCGGAAACAGACGAAAAATCGTATACACCAACGCCGTTCAGGGTGTTTGAGGACTTCTTCAACGATTGGATGGCGAGGACGGCCCGGTCCGGGAACTCACATGAAGGATCCCTGCCAGTGGTGGATATATATGAGAAAGAAGGGGATTTGGTTATCAAGGCGGATATCCCGGGCGTGGATGAGAAGGCTATCGATCTGAAGCTCGAAGGCAATGTGCTCACCATCCGGGGAGAAAAGAAGCTGGAACCGGAAGCTGAGCAGAGCACCTTCTACCAGGTTGAGGGCTTTTATGGGAGCTTCTCGCGGTCGTTCCGCCTGCCCGATTCGATCGATGCGGACAAGATCAGCGCGAAATACAGGAACGGCGTCCTGACGGTCACTGTGCCGTCAAAGCCTGAGGCTCAGCCGCGTACGATCAAGGTGGGATGACTGGCGCTCCGCAACCCAGGTTCCGGAACACAAGGTTGACAATGACCGACTCAAGTCTTAGATATGTTTTGGGTATAAGTTAATGGAAGGGAGGAAAGAGAAATGAGGTTAGTACCGTATCGCAAATCTGAAACTCCTTCGAGGGTATTCCCGGAAGTCTCTCGACTCTTCGAAGACTTCTTCAACGATCTGCCCTGGATGGCCTCTATGCCGAGAACCGAGGGATGGATCCCGGCCGTGGACATCCTCGAAAAGGATGGCAATCTCGTTCTGCGCGCGGAGCTTCCGGGCATGAATGAGAAGGACATCGACGTGAAGCTGGAAGGGAACATTCTGACCCTGAAAGGAGAGCGCAAACTCGACAGCGAAGAGAAGAAGCACAACTATCATCGCGTTGAAAGCTTCTACGGCTCGTTCACGAGGTCTTTCACGCTGCCTGACACTGTGGATACCGATAAGATAAAGGCGGACTACAAGAACGGCATTCTGACGGTATCCATTCCGCAGAGGCCCGAGGTCCGGCCTCGCGAAATCCCGGTCAGCGTGAATTAGCCGCTCTCCGGTGGTTTGCGTCCGCGTCTGCCCCGACTCTCCGACGCGGGAGTCGGGGCAACGCGGATTTTTTTTGGCTGGCACATTGACCGGGCCGCGAGGTCCGGATGGAAGGATCTGAATCATGCGTCTGGACAAGTTCACCATCAAAGCGCAGGACGCCATCAGGGCTGCGCAGGAGAGGGCTGAATCGCTCGAAAACCCGATGATCGAGCCGGAGCACCTCCTGGAAGCTCTCCTGACTCAGGACGACGGTGTCGTTTCCCCGCTTCTCAGGAAGCTCGGGGCCTCCCCGGAACCGCTCCGGACAGGGCTGCAGGAGCATCTCGCTTCGCAACCGAAGGCGCGTGGGGGGCAGCTATCCATCTCGCCCAGACTGGACGCGGTGTTGCGCGAGGCGCAGAAAGAGGCAGACAGCTTCAAGGACGAGTATGTCTCAACCGAACACGTGCTGCTGGCGCTGGCAGGAGATCAGGGTGCGGCAGGCAGCCTGCTGCGGTCTCATGGGGCGGACCGGTCGTCCATTCTGAAGGTGTTGGCCTCGATTCGCGGAACCCAGCGCGTTACCGACCCGAATCCTGAAGACAAGTACGAAGCGCTCAAGCGCTACGCGCGCGACCTGACCGACCTGGCGCGCCGGGGAAAACTCGATCCGGTGATCGGGCGGGACGAAGAGATCCGTCGTGTGATCCAGGTCTTGTCGCGCCGCACCAAGAACAACCCGGTCCTGATCGGCGAGCCCGGTGTCGGGAAGACCGCCATTGTCGAAGGCCTGGCCCAGCGGATTGTTGCGGGCGACGTTCCTGAGACGCTGAAGAAGAAGCGCATGGTCTCCCTGGATCTCGGTGCGATGCTCGCGGGCGCGAAATATCGTGGCGAATTCGAGGATCGGCTGAAGGCGGTCCTGCGCGAGATCGAGGAGTCGGCGGGATCGATCATCTGCTTCATCGACGAACTGCACACGCTCGTGGGCGCGGGAGCGGCCGAAGGCGCGATCGACGCATCCAACATGCTGAAACCGGCTCTGGCCCGCGGCGAGCTTCGCTGCATCGGAGCCACCACGCTGAACGAGTACAAGAAGCAGATCGAGAAGGACGCCGCCCTGGAACGCCGGTTCCAGCCGGTGTATGTCGCGGAACCGGACGTGGAGGAAACGATCGCGATTCTGCGCGGCCTCAAGGAGAAGTACGAAGTCCACCACGGCGTGCGCATCAAGGATTCAGCCCTGGTCGCAGCGGCCACACTTTCGCACCGCTATATCGCGGACCGTTTCCTGCCCGACAAGGCAGTCGACCTTGTCGACGAAGCCGCTTCGCGCCTGCGCATCGAGATCGACAGCATGCCGGTGGAGATCGATGAGGTCGAGCGGCGGATCACGCAGCTTGAGATCGAGCGCCAGGCTCTCTCCAAGGAAAAGGACAAGGCCTCCCGTGAGAGGCTGGCCAACCTGAAAGCCGAACTCGGCGACCTGAAGGAGAAGAGCGCCCAGATGAAGCTGCACTGGCAGAAGGAACGGGAGATCATCGACTCGATCCGGAACCTGAAGGAGAAGGCCGAGCGTCTCCGCGCCGAGGAACAGAACGCCGAACGGACGGGCGACCTGGGCCGGGCGGCGGAACTGCGCTACGGCACGCTGGTTCAGCTCGAGAAGGAGCTGGCGGAACGCAATGCGGAACTGGCAAGCCTGCAGGCGGACAGGAAGTTCCTGAAGGAAGAGGTGGACGAGGAAGACATCGCCGAGGTCGTGGCCAAGTGGACCGGCATACCGGTGAGCAGGATGCTGGAAGGCGAGATCCAGAAACTGATCCACATGGAGGATCGGCTGCGGGAGCGCGTCCTGGGGCAGGACCAGGCGCTTGCCGCCGTCTCGAATGCGATCCGCCGTGCCCGCGCCGGCCTGCAGGACGCAAGGCGCCCGATGGGCTCTTTCATCTTTCTCGGGCCTACGGGCGTGGGAAAGACCGAACTGGCCCGGGCCCTGGCGGAGTTCCTGTTCGACGACGAGCGCGCGATGGTGCGCATCGACATGTCCGAGTATATGGAAAAGCACGCGGTGGCCAGGCTGATCGGGGCGCCTCCGGGGTACGTGGGCTACGAAGAGGGAGGGTACCTCACAGAAGCGGTGCGGCGCCGCCCCTATGCGGTCATTCTCTTTGACGAAATCGAAAAGGCACACCCGGACGTATTCAACATCCTTCTCCAGATTCTCGACGACGGGAGACTGACGGACGGCAAGGGGCGTACCGTCGATTTCAAGAACTCGGTCATCATCATGACTTCCAACGTCGGCAGCCAGTGGATCAGCGAAGCCTCGGGCGACACGCAGGCTGTGATGCCGAAGGTGATGGAAACGCTGCGCAGAACCTTCCGCCCGGAGTTCCTGAACCGCATCGACGATATCATCGTATTCCATCAGCTCACGCGCGACCTCCTGCGCGGCATCGTCGCACTGCAGCTCAAGGCGTTGAGCAAGCAGCTCGCTCAAAAGGATCTGAAGCTGGAAGTGAGCGAGCAGGCGGTCACGGCTCTCGCGGATGAGGGCTTCGACCCTGTCTACGGCGCCAGGCCCTTGAAGCGGCTGATGCAGAAGAAGATCCAGGACAGGCTGGCGCTCATGCTGCTCAGTGGGGAGGTGCACCCGGGCGATATGGTGCATCTCGATCTCGACAGGAAATCCAAGGAGCTCATATTCAATTCTGCTGCAGAGGTGGGATCGCGGTGATCGAGCGGTGCACCTCCCGGGCAAGAGGAGGCGGGTGCGTTTCGGCGAAGCGCGCCGGGTCCGCGCCGGCGGCGCGTCCGCTCGTGCTTGAAGAGAGCTGACAGAATTCATCCCGGGGCCGAATCGCATTGATCGCGCCGTCCCCGCGTCCTAAAATTCGGGTTTGGAGCTTTGATCGGACTATGGCTAATAACGTCAAGACGGTTTTTCTGCTCGGACTATTGTCGGGAATTATCCTGTTCATCGGCAGCTTCTGGCGCGAGCAGGGATTGGTGATCGCCCTGCTGTTATCGATCCTGATGAATTTCGGAAGCTACTTTTTCTCAGACAAGATAGCCTTGCGGATGTACAACGCCCAACCGGTGACCCGAGAGCAGGCTCCGCGCCTTTACAGCATCGTTGAGTTCCTTTGCAGCCGCGCCAGCATCCCGATGCCGAAGATCTACCTCATCCCCTCGGATTCCCCCAATGCGTTTGCCACCGGCCGCAATCCTGAGCACGCTTCAGTCGCGGTGACCGAAGGGGCCATCCGACTCCTCGACGAAAACGAGCTGACCGGGGTCCTCGCACACGAGATCTCGCACGTGAAGAATCGCGACATCCTGATCAGCAGCGTCGCGGCGACTATGGCCAGCGTGATCATGTTCGTGGCGAACATGGCCCGGTTCGCCGCTTTCTTCGGCGGCGGACGTGACCGCGATGACGAAGGAGGCGGTGCGCTTGCCGGTCTGGTCACCATCATCGTCGCTCCGATCGCAGCCATGCTGATCCAGATGTGGATCTCCCGCACGCGCGAGTACGAGGCTGACGCCAGCGGCGCTTCGATTGCAGGCAGCCCGCATGGCCTGGCTTCCGCACTTCAGAAGCTCGAGGCCTATTCGAAACGCCTGCCCATGGAGGCCTCTCCAAGCACGGCGCACATGTTCATCATGCACCCGTTCTCGGCGGGCGCGCTCATGACGCTGTTCAGCACACACCCGTCGACCCAGAAACGGATCGAGCGCCTGCTCGGGCAGAAGAGATAACCAGGTCACTTGTTCATCGGAGCGCCGTGTCCTGTGCCCGTGTGGGCATCACGAACGCGCCGTGTCTGCGACCGAATGGATGGAAGATTATGGAGGCAAAGAAAACCGGATCCGATGAACCGCAGCCGTTCCAGGTGATCGATCGGCGGCCCTTCGCCGACCTGGACAACCTGCCGCGGACGCCGGTCGAGGAGAAGCCCAGGTACCCTGCCTACGTGGAGGAACTGCAGGCCAGGGTTTCGGAAACGCAACGCAGATTCGAAGAGATGAAATCCCGGATGCAGCGGGACGTCGAACAGACCAGGGCCCGTTTGCAGGCGGATTTCGAGCGGAGGGTCCAGCTGGAAAAGCGGGACATGATCCTCCCCATGCTCGAGGTCCTCGACAACCTGGAGCGCGCACTCGCCGCGGCAGGGACCGCCAGGACTCCCGACACGCTGCGGCAGGGGATCGAGATGACCGCCGTGCTCTTCCGCGGCAAGCTGCGCTCGCTCGGCGTCGAGGTTATCGAGGTGTTGAACCGGCCATTTGATCCGCACGAAGGGCAAGCCACCGCGATGGTGCCGGTCGCTTCTCCAGACCTGGACGGTATCGTGGTCGATGAGGTGGCGCGCGGCTACCGGCTGGGCGACCAGATCCTCCGACCTGCCGCGGTCAGGGTGGGAGCGTATCGCGCGGAATGATCGAGTTTCCCCACGGATCGGAATCGCGATCGAGATCAGTGTCGAAAACCACTCGTCCTCAATTCCGAGACCCGCCGGCTGATCCCGATCCCGACACCGGATATTCTTCCGTGCGCGAAGGCCTATCGGATCATGCAGATCCTGCCGTTCCAGTCTAGCAGGATCGGCAAACCTTCACGGCGCAGTTCATCGAGACCGGGAACGGCCTTCAGGACATCGTCGAATCCAGCTGAACCCGCTTTGAATTCGGCCAATTCGGCATCCGGTTCGGCGATGCACCTCAGGTCCACCCAGAAGCCTCCGTTAAGCGCGAAGATGCGCCCGCCAACCGCGCGGGTCGTCGAACCGGAGCGTTTCCCGGCCTTCTCGTCCGCCGCCACCCGCCGGATGGTATCGCGCAGGCTGGATTCTGCCGCGGCTATCGGGGCCGTCGAAAGCGACGCGCGCTGGCTTTTCATCGCCAGTCTGGCTTCGCGCTCCGGAGCCTGCACTCTTGCCGCTCCGGAATCCTGTGTGACGACTGCCGCCTGCGGCGCCCCCTCCGCCGCAGCCGGCTCTTCGGCCGGTCTGGCAGGGTGAAGGATACCGCCGACCACTCCTCCAACGACCCCGCCGCCACCAGCTTGAGCCGTGGCGGCGCTCGTCTTGCTCTCGTCCTTCCAGGCAGCCGGCCTCCTGGCGGCTTCATTCGATGCAATCCTGTCGGCCTTCGACAACTCTCCTTCCGGCCCGGGGACATGCGCGTATTCCGCGGATACCGACTGCTCCTGCGCCCCGGCCTCCTTGTCCTTTGCACGGGGCATCCGGTCTGTCGCGTCTCGCATCCCGGAAACCCGGGCTGGAGGCAGGCTGGAGGCGGAGGGCTTCGCGGGTTCGACTGGCACAGTTGACGGTTCCGGCCTCGCCCGTTGCATCTCGCTCGCCGCTGGGGCACCTGCCGGCGGCATCTGCCGAGCGACCTCGGTCCGCTCGGGCTTCCTGAACTCGCGAGTCAGGAGGAAGAGGGTCGCCACCCCGACCCCGATCACCAGCACGGCGATCGCAGCAAGCGGCACGCTGAATCGAAAGAGTGACTTCCGTTCCCTCGAGGCAGGCATTCCGGGTGCCTGCAAGGGCTCCTCATCAGAGGTCTTCATGGAGAGCGCGAGCAGCTCCAGGCAGGGAGCGCACTGCGAGACGTGGTTCTCCACGCGCGACATCTCCTGATCGGAGAGGCTGCGCTCCAGGTATGCCGCGAGCAGGTTCTCATCCGGACAGGCGGAGGTGGTCCCCGGCGTCTGGCGCCCGAGCACCTTCCTGATCGCGTTGTTTATGAACCTCTCCTCACGCATGGCCTATCCCTCTAAAGGACGACGGGATCAGACTTCCTTGCATTCAGAAATCGCCTCCCGGAGCGAGAAATCCGTTTCCTCCGACACCCAGCGCCAGAGCGATTCCAGTTCCACCGATCGGATCCCGTGGCGCCGTTTCATCTCCCGTTCGATGCGTTTGCGCAGATCCTGCCTCAGCCGGTCCAGCCACCTCGAAACGGTAGCCTCGTGAACCCCAAACTGACGCCCGATAGTCTTGAGCGGAACACCCTGAGCATAGTAGAGACTCAACAGGAGCCTGTCTCTGGGCAACAGGCGCCGGATTTCCTCGACCAGAACCGCGAGGAGGACGGGGCCCCATCGGGCGTCGAGCCGCTCCCCCGGCTCGCACGCCCCGGAACCGCCTGACGGGAGTGCGACCGCGTGTCCCGCCTCTTCGATCTCCTCAATCGATACCTGCCTCCGGGCGCGCCGGAAATGGTCTATGGCCGCATGACTTACTGCCACGCGCAACCAGCCGGCCAGTGAACCGCGCCCGTCGTACCCAGCAAAGCGGTGACGATCCTCGAGCAGCTTCGTGACGAGTTCATGAGCCAGATCTTCGCTTTGCGCAAGGTGCCGGCAGGCCTGCTCTGCGCAACGCCTCGCAACAGGGAGATATGTATCCGCAAAGTACTCCCAGGCGATGCGGTCTCCCCCGGAACAGGCGAGTGCCAGAAAGAGATCCTCGACATGGAGGCTTTCCAGGAACAAGCCGGGCCGGGGCCGGCCTCCGGGGCCGGTCGCCGCGGACGAGGACCCACCGGCCAGGACCTGTTCGACCCGATCCCTGAACGCCTCATACTCCAGGGAGATCGTGGGATAACGGCGCTGACAACGTTCGAATGCCTGGACGATTTCGTCGTTCATCTGCGGCCACACTATCCACCATAGGATAGCTTCATTCTCGGCGTCTTGCCGTGAAAAAAGGGATGATGTGATAGTATAGCGACTTCCCTAGCACCGGGAGCGGAACCTCCATGTCAATCAAAGTGCTGACCAGGAATATGCATGTCCCCCGCCTTCAGAACATCGAGGTCTACGAGTCTCTCGGCGGTTATCAGGCGTTGCGCAAGGCCCTGACCGAATGCAAGCCGGCGGATGTCACGGACATGGTGAAACGCTCCGGGCTGCGCGGCCGCGGTGGTGCCGGCTTTCCGACCGGGATGAAATGGGGATTCGTCCCGAAGAACTCGGGTTCGCCTGTATATCTTTGCGTCAACGCCGATGAAAGCGAACCGGGAACATTCAAGGATCGATTGATCATCGAGAAGGACCCGCATCAATTGATCGAAGGCGCCATCATTTCCGCATACGCCCTCGATTGCCACAGGGCCTTCATCTTCATCAGGGGCGAGTTCTTCCACGGCGCAGGGGTCCTGAAGAAGGCAGTCGAGGAGGCCTACGCCCGGGGGTATCTCGGCGGGAACATTCTGGGAACCGGGTACGATCTGGACCTGCTGGTGCACCGGGGCGCCGGCGCATACATCTGCGGGGAGGAGACGGCGCTGCTCGAGTCGATCGAGGGTAAACGGGGCCATCCGCGTCTGAAACCGCCTTTCCCGGCGGTTGTCGGCCTGTACGGCTGCCCCACGGTCATCAACAATGTCGAGACACTGGCGAACGTGCCGCACATCGTAAACAACGGTCCTGAGTGGTATGCCGGGATCGGCGTCGAGCGCAACACCGGCACACGCCTGTTCGGCGTCAGCGGGCATGTCCGCAAGCGCGGAGTCTACGAGTTTCCAATGGGGATCCCGCTGCGGGAGCTCATCCACGATCACTGCGGCGGAATGCGCGCGGGCAGGACACTGAAGGCGGTCGTCCCCGGCGGATCTTCTGTGCCGGTCCTCACCGCGGACCAGGCGGACGTCCACCTTGATTTCGACTCGGTCGCAAAGGCCGGGAGTATGCTCGGTTCGGCAGGCGTGATCGTGATGGACGATTCCACCTGCATGGTCAGGGCAGTAACCAGGATCACCAGGTTCTACGCCGAGGAATCCTGCGGGCAGTGCACGCAGTGCCGCGAAGGCACCGAATGGATGTACCAGATCCTGCGGCGCATTGAGAACGGGGAAGGGCGGAACGGTGAACTCGAGGTCCTCCTCGACATCTGCAAGAACATGATGGCGAGAACGATTTGCCCCCTGTCCGACGCGGCGGCAATGCCGGTGGAAAGCTACATCCGGAAGTTTTACGACGAGTTCGACGCCCACATACGCCAGCAGCGCTGCACCATGGCATGACGGCCCCCTAGAAGTTCCAGAATCGTCCCAGGGTTCGGCGGGCATGGGCCGCGTATTCATCGAACCTCGGAAGTGAGGCCAGGCGCCGTTCCTGCGCGAGCGGGGATTCCATCTGTCCTACTACCAGGCGCGTGCATTCCTTCAAAGCCTCCAGGCTGTAACCTCCCTCGAGGACAAGGCAGATCTTCCCGCCGCAAGCTTCGTCCGCCGCCCGAATCAGTGACGCCGCGACCGATGCGTAACCGGCCGAGGTAACGCGAAGGCCTCCCAGCGGATCCAGGAAATGAGCGTCGAAGCCGGCGGATACCAGCACCAGTTGGGGCTGATATTTTTCGAGGATGGGCCGGACGATCCTCGAATACAGCGGGATGTAGATTTCGTCCCCCGTCCCCTTTGGAAGCGGGAAGTTGACCGTGAATCCCCTTCCCTGCTTCTGCCCTACCTCCGTGATATCGCCGGTGCCGGGATAGAAAGGGTATTGGTGAGACGAGATGTAGAGGACATTCGGATCCTCGTAGAAACAGGCCTGGGTACCGTTTCCGTGGTGCAGGTCGACGTCAACCACCGCCACCCGTTCCAGGTGGTGCCGGGCACGGGCGTATGCAGCCGCCACGGCGACATTGTTGAAGAGGCAGAAGCCCATGGCGCGGTCCGCCTCCGCGTGATGCCCTGGCGGCCTGACGAGCGCGAACGCTCGCCGGATCCTTCCGGCACAGATGGCATCCACACACTCCAGTGTGCCGCCTGCCGCAAAAATCGCGGCACGATAGCTGCCGGTTGAAACGGCCGTGTCCGGATCAAGATACGTGGGCCCTTTCTTCGCGGCGGTTTCGATCCGCTCCAGAAGGCTCGAGTGGTGAATCAGCTCGAGCTCATCGAGGTGTGCCGGCCGTGCCGGAATACGATCCCACCGGTTTAAAACGCCGCAATCCGCGAGCGCGCTGCGGCAAGCCACCAACCTTGCCGGAGACTCCGGGTGCCGGCTACCGGGGTCATGCTCCAGGTAGACGTCGTCTATCAGGTAACCCAGCCCATGAATTTCTTCCGGGCCTTGCTGCGTTGAGTCATCCATTTGCATCTGTTCGTATCGCCCCCGCCCCGAAGATTCTTGGAGGTTACCATATCCGGGGACATCTGTCCTCCAGGTCAGGCCGGTGGTTGCCCCGCCCGGTTTGCCCTTAAGATGCTCCGGGGTGTAGGATAGACAACAACTATGAGGGATCCCAATGATACGCGAACCTGCCGTGGCGGGGACTTTCTATCCGTCTGACCCGAAGGCTCTCGAGAAGGCCGTCCGTTCGTACCTGAAGAAGGCGGACCCGCAGATCGAGGCCAAAGCCGTGGTATCGCCGCACGCGGGCTACATGTATTCCGGCGCGGTGGCGGGAGCTGTTTACGGCGCGGTGCAAGTTGCGAAGCGGTACATCATCCTGGGCCCGAATCACACAGGCCGGGGCGTACCAATGGCACTGTTCCCGGCCGGGCAATGGCGGACACCGCTGGGAATGGCCGGCATCGATGAGGAAATGAATGCGCGCCTGCTCGCGGAGTGCGCCCTGCTCCGCGAGGATCACGCAGCACACCAGCGCGAGCACTCACTCGAGGTTCAGGTCCCGTTCCTTCAGGTGCTGGCCGGGGATCTGCAACTTGCGGCAATCTGCGTCGGCACGGTGGATCTTGCCAGCCTCGAAGAACTGGGCCACGCGCTCGCGCGCGTGGTCCGGTCATCGAAGGAGCCGGTGCTGATAGTCGCCAGCTCCGACATGAACCATTTCGAGTCGGCGGAAGTCAACAAACGAAAGGATGAACTTGCCATCCGACACGTAATCGCTGTCGATCCCGAGGGGCTTCATCGCGTTGTCTGCGAGGAAGATATCAGCATGTGCGGCTTTGCTCCCGCCGTCGCAGCCCTTATCTGCTGTCGGGACATGGGCGCAACGAAGGGGCAGCTGGTGCGATACTCCCACTCCGGTGAGATCACGGGTGATTGCGATGAGGTGGTAAGTTACGCCGGGATGCTGATCAGCTGATCCCCTTGCGGAGGATTTCCCGGCGTAGCCGGCGGGACCGTCTCGCAGGTACGGGGACGCCTCGTCTCATGCGATGGGCGTGGCAGACGGCCACGGCAAGCGCGTCCGCGGCGTCGTCAGGCGTCGGGACCTCGGGCATTCGCAGCACGAACGCCACCATGCCCTGGACCTGTGTCTTTTCCGCACGTCCGTACCCGACGATCCCTCTCTTTATTTCCAACGGGGAGTACTCGTACAGCGGCAACCGCCGCTGGGCTGCGACGAGCAGAACGACACCTCGAGCGTGACCAAGCTTGAGCGCCGACTGCACGTTCGCGGCATAAAACACCTCCTCGACCGCGATCATGTCGGCGGGTTCGCGGTCGAGGAGTCCTGTGAGACCGTTATAGATGTTAAGCAGGCGATTGTAAAAGGGTTGGTTGGCCGGCGTCTTTATCGCGCCATACAGGATGACACTGTGCTCGGAACCGTCGGATTCGATGAGACCGTAGCCGGTTGACTCACTGCCGGGATCGACGCCCAGAATGCGCATGCCGGGCCTGCCTCAGGACGCCTCTTTCAGCTCCGACTCATCGATATCGAAGTTAGCCCAGACGTTCTGGATGTCTTCGTGCTCTTCGAGAGCATCCATGAGCTTGAGCATCGTCTGGGCATCTTTGCCCTCGAGCTTCACGTAGTTCTGGGGCACCATGGAAATCTCGGCTGCCGCGAGGGGTATCCCCGCGGCGTCGAGAGCCACCTTGACGCCCTCGAAGTTTTCCGGGCTCGAGAAGAGCTCGAAATTGCTGCCGTCTTCGGCCATGTCTTCCGCGCCGGCTGCCAGAGCGACATCGAGTATCTTTTCCTCGCCGGCCGCCGCTTTTTCGATGACGAAGTATCCCTTGCGGTGAAACATCCAGCCGACGCTGCCGCTCTCACCCAGGTTTCCGCCGTTCTTCGACAGGATGTGGCGGAGTTCCGCAACCGTCCGGTTACGGTTATCCGTCAGCACGCGCATGAACAGCGCCACTCCCCCCGGTCCGTAGCCCTCGTAATTGACGTCTTCGTAGGAGACGCCCGGAAGTTCACCCGTGCCGCGCATGATCGCTTTCTTGATGTTGTCCGCGGGCATGTTGGCGCCCTTTGCCGTCTGAACGGCGAGGCGGAGGCGCGGGTTCGAATCTGCGTCGCCACCGCCGTTACGCGCGGCAGCGGTGATCTCCTTGATCAAGCGTGTGAAGATCCGGCCCCTCTTTGCGTCCGCGGCCCCTTTCTTGTGCTTGATCGAATGCCATTTTGAATGTCCCGACATATAATGACTCCTTCCGGCGAAACCGGCTTATTCTAACATAAAAGAGTCCGCCGCGGGGGCGGGCAGAAAGGCTGCAAAGCGATGAATCAGGAAGATGTGCTGGCCCTTTTCAGGCGCTGCGGGGCTTTGCTGGAGGGTCATTTCCTTCTCACCTCGGGCCTGCACAGCGGCTCCTACCTCCAGTGCGCCCTCGTACTGCAACATCCCGGGGAGGCAGAAGCTCTGGGTGGCGAGCTCGCCGCACGGATGAAGGCGCTGGCAAGTCCTCCCGACGTCGTCGTCGCCCCTGCACTGGGCGGTATCCTGGTGGCTCATGAAGTCGCGCGCGCCCTCGGCGTGCGCGGGCTGTTCGCCGAACGGCAGGATGGAAAGCTTCGGCTTCGGCGCGGGTTCAACATAGCGAGGGGCGAGCGCTGTTTCGTAGTAGAGGATGTCGTCACGACAGGCGGGTCGACACGCGAAACCATGGAAGTCGTCCTGCAGGCCGGGGGAAACGTGACCGCGGCCGGGTCGCTGATCGACCGCACCGGCGGGAAGGCGGACTTGGGAGTTCCCAGAACAGCCCTTGCGGTCATGGACATTCCAGCCTATGCCCCGGAGAACTGCCCTCTATGCAGCACAGGATCCAGGCCGGTGAAGCCGGGAAGCCGCTGAGCCGGAACATCCGCCTGGATATCGCCTTTGATGGCACGTCCTACGACGGATGGCAGATTCAGAAGGACAGGCCGACCATCCAGGGAGTGCTGCGCGACGCGATCCTGAGGGTCACCGGCGAACAGGTCAAGCTCCACGGGAGCGGCAGGACTGATGCCGGCGTGCACGCCCGGAGGCTGGTTGCCAACTTCCACACCGTATCGCGCGTCCCCGCACCTGCGTTCGCCCGGGCGCTCAACCGGCTGCTCCCTCCTGAAATCCGTGTGCTCGCTTCAAGCCGAGCAGGCCACGACTTCCACGCGCGGCTCTCTGCCCGTTCGAAAACCTACCGCTACCGGGTGTACCTCGGGCCGGTCATGCCACCGCACCTGGCGCGGGAATGTTTCCACTACCCCTATCGTGTCGATGTGCCTGTCATGAGACAGGCCGGCTCGATGCTGACCGGCGAGCACGACTTCGGCAGCTTCGCGAAGAAGAGCGGGTCGATCAGCACCGGCCCGGCACATCAGTCCGCCGATCGATCCACTGTGCGTCGCATCCTGCGAATCGATCTCAAACAGAAAGGCCGCGAACTGGCTTTCACCGTGGAGGGAACGGGCTTCCTGCATCACATGGTGAGGAACATAGTAGGCACACTGCTCGAGCTGGGGCGCGGGCAGATGAGTCCTGAAGAATTCGGCGGCCTGCTTCACGCACGGGACCGCACCCTGGCGGGCTTCACGGCGCCGGCCCGCGGCCTGACGCTGCTCAAGGTGAGCTATTAAGCAGGCGGGTATGAAAGGGGCGCAGGGCAGACGGAAGCGCCGTTTCACAATAGAGCTTCCCGGATATCCTCTTCCCGCCGGCGGCGGCATTTTTTGCTATGATACGGCCCATGCGCGACTTGGGGGGTCTGGTGGAGGCTGGTTCCGCGGAAGCCGGCCTGCTCAAAACCATCGAACAGGCGAAACTCCCGAAACATATCGCGGTCATAATGGACGGCAACGGAAGGTGGGCGGGATTGCGGAACCTTCCCCGGGTCGCCGGTCACCGGGCCGGGATGGAATCCGTTCGGGAAGTTGTCGAGACGTCCGCAAAACTGGGTATGGAGGTCCTGACGCTGTATGCCTTTTCGGTCGAAAACTGGAAGCGGCCACGGACTGAAGTCAGGACGCTCATGAACCTCTTGAAGGAGTTTGTCCGTCGCGAGCTCAGGAACATCCAGGAGAGCAACGTAAAGTTCCGTGTCATCGGCAGAATCCAGGACCTGGAACCCTCGGTTCAGAAAGTCCTCACACAGGCCGTCGAGAGGACGCGCAACAACAGCGGGATGCTGCTCCAGGTCGCCCTCAATTACAGCGGCAGGGCAGAGCTGGTGGATGCCACGAACCGGATCCTCCTCGAGAGGGGGAGGAACGCCAACCAGCATCCCATCACCGAGGAACAACTTTCCGGCTGTCTCTACACCGCCGGCGTACCGGACCCTGACCTGTTGATTCGGACGAGCGGCGAGATGCGTATCAGCAACTTTCTCCTCTGGCAGATTGCCTATTCCGAGATCTACATCACACCCACCCTCTGGCCCGATTTTCGCCGCAAGGACCTGTTCGAGGCCATCGTCGAGTTCCAGAGGCGGAATCGACGTTATGGCGGGCTTTGAACACATGCTGTTGAGAATCGTATCGGCCCTGGTTCTTGTCCCCCTTGTCCTCGCCCTGGTCGTCTTTGCCGGCCCCGGGCTGCTCTTGCTGGCGCTCGGACTGTTAGGAACCCTCTGCCTGTATGAATACTTCACCCTGGTGCGGCGGATGGGGATTACAGGTCACCCGTGGTTCGGGTACCCTGCTCTCTGGATCATGGTGGCCGCGTTGGGGCTCAATTGGCTCAATCCGATCGCTGTCTTCGCGGCGGTTCTCATTGCGTCTTTCCTGGGAGCGTTGTGGAGCCGCGGTCCGATGCGGGATCGGACCCTGGGGATGATGGCCACATGCTTCGGCGTCCTGTACCTGGTCCTGACACTCGTGCCCGCCCTCCGGATCCGCTTTGATTTCGGTGCGGCGGCAGGCCTCAAATGGACGCTGATCCTGCTCGCAGTCGTCTGGGTCGGCGACACGGCCGCCATGTTCGCCGGAAAGGCATTCGGCAGGACGCTCTTCTCTCCCCGGATAAGCCCGAAGAAGACAAACGAGGGAGCCGTGGCGGGCCTGCTCGGGGGAATCGCCGCAGCCTTTCTCCTCCAGCATTTTCTGCTCACGGATCTGCCCCGCCTGCATGTCCTTGCGGCTTCCGTCCTGGTGGGGGTGTTCGCGCAACTGGGAGATCTTGCGGAATCGCTCCTGAAACGGGCTGCGGAAACCAAAGACAGCTCCCACCTGATCCCGGGGCACGGCGGTGTGTTGGACCGCGTGGATAGCCTGCTCTTCGCATTCCCGGTACTGTACGTTTATCTCCTGATTCTTCACTGATCGTCCCTTGCGTGTGTTCCGTCGCGCACCTGGCGTCTCCGCACGGTGACTCTGTCGGCTTTGCAGAGTACGCAAGCACGACAAACTTGGGCATTTTCAAGGCCTTCCGAATCCGATAGTATTCACCGGTTTACGAGTATGACAGGCTTGACCCAATGAAATTCATTTCGGTCCTGGGCTCGACCGGGTCCATCGGAACCAGCACCCTTCGCGTTGTCTCGGCCTTCCCCCATGCCTTCCGGGTGGTCGGTCTGAGCGGCGGCAAGAACATCGCTCTGCTGGCAGACCAGGTCGAGGCGGTACAGCCGGAGATTGTATCCAGCGGCAGCGAGAAGGGCTGCCTGGAACTGCAGTCTCTCCTCCGCCGGCGCGGATATCGGATGGGGCGGACCCGTTTCGTCTACGGCGCGGAGGGCTGCGTCGAGGTTTCGTGCCACCCGGAGGCAGCCATGGTCCTCTCGGCAATCACGGGAGCGGCCGGCCTCCTGCCTGCCTACAGAGCACTCGAATGCGGCAAGGACATCGCCCTGGCCAACAAGGAAACGATGGTCGTAGCGGGACAGCTGATGATGTCCAAAGCCCGCGAGAAGGGCGTGCAAATCCTACCCGTCGACAGCGAGCACAACGCGATTCACCAGTGCCTGAGGGGAGGAAAAAGGAGCGAGGTACGACGCCTGATTCTCACCGCATCCGGCGGCCCGTTCCGCGAGACGCCCGCCGAAAAACTGCGCTTCGTGACCCCGGAACAGGCACTGAAGCATCCGACCTGGCGCATGGGACGGAAGATCACCATCGACTCTGCCACACTCATGAACAAGGGGCTCGAAGTCATCGAGGCTGCCTGGCTCTTCGGCGTCACTGCGGACGAGATCGGCGTGGCCGTCCATCCGCAGAGCGTCGTTCACTCGATGGTCGAGTTCGTGGACGGATCGGTTCTCGCGCAGCTGGGCCCCACCGACATGAGAATTGCCATTCAATATGCCCTGACCTATCCGGAGCGCTGGGCCTGCACGCTCCCGTCGCTCGACCTGCGCCAGCTCGCACGCCTCGAGTTCCTGGAGCCTGATTGTGACAAGTTCCGGAGCCTGGGCCTCTGCTACGAGGCGCTTCGCAGGGGAGGCACCGCGCCTGCGGTTCTGAACGCCGCCAACGAGATCGCCGTGGAGGCGTTCCTGAACCGGCTCATCTCCTTTCCCGAGATTGCGTCGGTTATCGGAAGTGTCCTGGAACGCCACGAGGTAGAGGATGCGTCTGACCTCGAAACCGTGTTCCGTGCGGACGCCTGGGCGAGAGAGAGCGCCGCCAGCCTCACCCGGCGTGCCTGCCAGACGGCGGGAAGTTCAAATGACTGACGACACGCGACCCGCAGGCCGTTGCGCCGATATGCTCTTGGACCCGAAGAGAGTTTGGGCGATCATTATGGATGATGGAAGGATGGAGAGGGAAATAGCCCCATGATACTCACAGTTGTCGCATTCATAGTGGTGCTGGGGATTACCATCACCATCCACGAGTTTGGCCACTTTGCCATGGCCAAGCTGCTCAAGATAAGAGTGCTCGTTTTTTCCATCGGTTTTGGACCCAGGCTGGTGGGCTTCACCCGCGGCGGAACCGAATATCGCGTGAGCCCCATCCCTGTGGGTGGCTACGTGAAGATGGCAGGCGAGGCGTTCGGAGAGGAACGCCAGGGTGCGCCGGATGAGTTCCTTTCACACCCCAAATGGCACCGTTTCCTGGTCGCGCTTGCTGGGCCGGTGATGAACATCCTGCTTGCTGTCTTCATTGTCAGTTTCTCCTACATGGAAGGGGTCCAGGTACCGCGATATCTCAAGGGGCCGGCAGTCATAGGTCCCGTGGCTGCGGGCTCGATCGCCCAGCGCGCCGGGCTGCAGTCGGGCGACCAGATCGTCTCGGTGCACGGAACACCGGTTTCCACCTGGGAAGACATGGAGATCGCCCTCGCGACAGCCCCCAAAGACGCCTTGGAGATCGTGGCCCAGAGGGGTGGGGAACGCGTCGCCCTGAAACTTGACGCGCCGGCCGCCGCCCCGGTCACGCCCTTCGCGCTGGGCATCAAGTTCACGCTTTCCACGACCGTTGTAGCGCTTGTCAGCCCGGATTCTCCGGCTAAGAAAGCCGGCCTTCTGCCCGGCGACCAAATCGTCTCCGTGCGGGGAAATGGCAGGTTGGCGCAATCCTATGACGGCATGCTGAACTTGATCTCGGCCAGCAAAGGCATTCCGCTGACCTTTGATGTCTGGCGGCCCAAGGAGCCGAAACGGGGAGAGGGACTGAATCCCGGGCAGGCTCGCCCGCCCGGCGAAAAGGTCGAACTCAGGATTGTCCCCGAGGAAGCCGAAGGTCGGGTCCTGATAGGGTTTACCCCTGAGGTCCCGTCTGACCTGGAGAAATTCGGAGTGCTCGGGGCTGTCCGTGAATCCGCCCGGCACAACTATGAACTGGCGGCACTCACTTTCAGGATTGTGGGTCGGATCTTCACCGGATCCGCGTCGGTCAAGACGATTTCCGGTCCTCTGGAAATCGCTCGCATTTCAGGGGACGCTGCCCGTACGGGCAGCGTCCGTGTTTTCCTCAGCTTCCTCGCGCTTATCAGTCTCCAACTCGGAGTCTTCAACCTGCTGCCGATCCCCATCCTGGACGGGGGCGTGATCGCGCTTCTCGCGGTCGAGAGCCTGATCCGGCGGGATCTCAGCATAGCGCTGAAGGAAAAGATCGTTCAGGTGGGATTCGTCTTCCTGATCCTCCTCATGGGATTCGCGGTAATCAACGACCTGTCGAAGGTCGTGATGCTGGACAAATTCTTCCGCTAGAAGCTTGAAATGGCCTGCTGCTCGTTGTCATAGACCGAGAAGACGGTGAGCAGCTTGGTGATCGCCAGCAGCTCCTGGATCTTCTTGGTCAGGTTGAGGAGCTTCAGCTTTCCGCCCTGATTCGTAACGGTGGTGTAGGAGCTTACCAGCTCACCGATTCCGGAGCTGTCTATGTAATTCACATCTGACAGGTTCAGGATTATCTTCTTCCCTCCAGTCTTCAGCACATCCCGGACCGTGTTCCTTACGGCCATGGTCCCTTCGCCGAGCGTGATCTTGCCGCTGCAATCCAGAATGTGCACATCCCCTACGGTGCGAGTCTCAATCTTCATATTAGTCTCCTTAGTTGGAAGATACCCTCTTTACCATGTGGACTTCCATACCTCCCCGAGAGAGCTGCCGGAACTCCACAGAATCCATGAAGGATCGGATGTAAAAGATACCACGTCCACTGGGTTTTAGCAGGTTCTCCGGATCGAGGGGGCTGGGCAGATCTTCAATGCGGAAGCCGTTGCCCTGGTCCGTAACATAGACATCCAGCTGTTCCGGCGACACCTCGAACCTGATGTCCACTTTCTTGTTCTGATCCAGCTTGTTCCCGTGCTGTATGGCGTTAGTGACCGATTCGCGCACGGACATGCCTATCCAGTGAGAGGAGTCTTCGTCAAATCCCATAAATCTGGTGATGCAATCCGTGACCAGCTGGACAAGATCCAGATATTCCAGCGCGCTCCCGATGCTGACCTCTATGGTATTCTCTGTTGTAACCATCCGCGGTATCGGAATAAACGGTCGAACAAGGCATTAGGGCGCAGCTGCAAACGCCGCGCGACATCTTAATAAGCCATCTCGAATGCTGTCAAGGGAAACTCCCTGCCCCAACGCGACCGACGGCGGAGCGGGCTGGCGGGCAGGGGACTCCAGCGGGTCAGAATCGGGAATGCCCGCCCTGCTGAGCCGTCGTGGAAAAAAAGAGGGCAGTCTCGAAAGAGTGCCCGGTCGGCGGGTTCCCCTCACAAAACCCGTCAGCCGGGGCGTCCTCGACTGCCCTGGATTGCTTATCGGCGGCAAGTGCCAATAACTGAAGCAATAACAACGGACGGGCGGCCGGAGACACACCGACCGCCTGGAGTTCCAGGGTCTCCGGGATATCAGGTTCGAACCGGTCAGACGGTGTAACTACTGGCTGAAACGCTGCCTCCTGTCCCGGTCCAGTTGGTGTGGAAAAACTCGCCGCGCGCCCTGTCAACCCGTTCGTAGGTATGCGCACCGAAATAGTCCCGCTGCGCCTGCAACAGGTTGGCCGGGAGCCTTGCACAACGGTAACCGTCGTAAAAGGCCAGGGCCGTCGAAATGGCAGGCATCGGGATGCCGAGTTCGACCGCCTTTGCCACAACACGGCGCCATGAAGACCGGCAGGATTCGATGATCCCGCGGAAGTAATCATCCAGGAGGAGGTTGTTAAGCGCGGGATTCCTGTCGTAGGCCTGCTTTATCTTGCCGAGGAAAACCGATCGAATGATGCACCCGCCCCGCCACATCAGCGCCACGCCCCCGTAATTCAGATTCCAGCCGTACTCTTTGGCGGCCTCCCGCATCAGCATGAAGCCCTGGGCGTAGGAAACGATCTTCGAGGCCAGCAAAGCCTTCCGGATGTCCTCGACAAAGGCCTGCTTATCTCCCTGAAACACCGCCGGGGATTCCTTGAGCAGCTTCGAAGCCGTGACCCGTTCGTCCTTGAGCGCCGACAGGCAACGGGCGTACACGGCCTCCGCGATCAGCGTGACCGGCACCCCCAGTTCCAGGGAGTTGATGCCGGTCCACTTCCCGGTCCCTTTCTGACCCGCCGAGTCCAGGATCAGGTCGACGACATGGGTGCCGCTCTCGTCCCGGTAGCCGAGGATGTCGGCCGTGATCTCGATCAGATAGCTGTCGAGCTCACCCTTGTTCCACTCGGCAAAGACGTTGTGCATCTCCTGGTTTGTCAACCCCAGCCCGTCGCGCATCAACTGGTAGGCTTCGCAAATAAGCTGCATGTCGCCGTATTCGATCCCGTTATGGGTCATCTTGACATAGTGGCCGGCGCCGTCCTCTCCGACCCAGTCGCAGCAAGGCTCACCGTCGGCGGTCTTCGCGGCGATCGACTGGAAGATACCTTTGACAAGCGGCCAGGCCGCAGGATTCCCCCCCGGCATGATTGAGGGGCCGTGCCGCGCACCTTCCTCGCCGCCGGACACCCCGGTCCCGATATATAGAATTCCCTTCCCAGCCAGGTATTTCGTCCGGCGAATCGTGTCGGGGAAGTGCGAATTGCCGCCGTCGATAATCAGATCGCCCGCATCGAGATGAGGCAGCAACAGCTCGATGAATTCGTCGACTGCCTTTCCCGCCTTGACCATGAGCATCACTTTCCTCGGCTTCTTGAGCAGCCCGATCATTTCCTCCAGGGAGTGGGCCCCCAGTATGGTGTTCCTCCCCCTGGCTGCGCCCTTCAGAAACTCATCCACCTTGGATACGGTACGGTTGAACGCCACCACCGTGTAGCCGTGATCGTTCATGTTGAGGATAAGGTTCTGGCCCATGACGGCCAGGCCGATGAGTGCGATGTCGCCTTTCTTGTCCACTGTATCTTCTCCTTTCGATGCCGGGATCCCGATGTTCCTGGAGTGAAATAGGTCTACCTGGTAAGTCTTGTAACCAGCCAATTCTCAAAGCCCTCGCGGTCCTTCCATCGCAGGGCCGCGCGGATCTGTTTTGCCGCCGGTTTCCTCCGGGTGAAACCGTCGTCAGTCACTTCGAGCGGCACCGGTTCAACCACGCAGTAACCGGGCCATCCAACGAGGGCGACCGCGAGCGGGTCAAAGAGAGTCGAACTCTGCCGATCCGGATCCGCGCGGGTCCAATCGATGTTCTTTGCCCAGGCGCGGTAGTTTTCGACCAGCGCGCGGATAACGGTTTTCCGGCAGGCGAGGATTTGCTGATAGAGGCTTCCTTCGAGCCGGATCGTGCCCGCCGTATCCAGCGGAGCGATCGTCACTTCCCAGCCGGCCTCGTACATCGCGCGGGTCGCAACCGGATCCTCCTTGACGTTGTACTCGGCAGAGGGCTGTGGGTTGCCATCATAACCCATGTCGACACTGCCGCTCATTGCGAACACCCGAGCCTTGCCTGCAATCGCCGGTTGCCGCTTGAGAGCCTCCCTGATGTTGGGCGCCGGCCCGATCACAATGAGGGTCACCTTCTCCGGCGACTTCATGATCAAATCGATCAGGGCCGAGACTCCATCCTGGTAGACGACGCCGGGATAGCGAGCGAGATCGTAGTCGCCGACCCACTCTTTCTGCGGCACAGGAACCGGTTTCCCGCGCATGCCGATGCCAACGGGGATGTCCGTTCTCCCCGAAGCCTGCAGGAGCTTCGCCACCACCCGGGCGCGCGTGACCGTGTCGCCGTAATCCGTAACGACCAGTTTGAGGTCCAACTCGGGGAGGGACAAAAGCAGGGCCAGTGCCCACGTGTCGTCGATGTCGGTGCCGATATCCGTATCGAGAATCACGGGTATGCCCGGACCCTTCGGCTTGCCCGCTTGCTCCAGGCGGTCGCCGTACGCAGGATCAACTGACCGGACAGTAAACAGCAGCAGTAAGGCAAGGATCACACCTCTGGCAGCGCCTCGAGTCATACCAAGAGCCTCATTTCTCTCCGGAATCATCGTTTACGATAGTCCAGCCCGCAGTCCGCGGCAAGCGTAGAAAGGCACCCATCGTCGCTTTAATCCCGGCTTCGGCTCAGCGCGGATCGTGATAATGTACATCCCATGAGTGGAAATGAGGCCGTCTACGCCGGCGTCGATCTGGGCGGCACGAACATAGAGTGCGCGCTGGCTCGGTCGGACGGCCGGTTCCTGTGCTCGGGGAGAGTGCTTACCCGATCACATGAGGGCCCCGCGGCGGTCTTGAAGCGCATCACGGAATTGATCCGCGGCCTCACGGCGGAGATCGGCACGGAACCCGCAGCGCTCGGCATGGGGGTTCCGGGCCTGGCGGATCTGGAGAGCGGTTCGACGAGATTTCTTCCCAACTTCCCTACGCACTGGCGAGGCGTCCCGGTGGCCGAAACGCTGGCGCCCGAGGTCGGGTGCCCGGTCTACCTGCTCAACGACGTCCGCATGGCAACCCTGGGAGAGCTCGTTTTCGGCCACGGGCGCTCATGCCGAACGATGGCATTTTTCGCCCTGGGCACGGGCATCGGCGGTGGAATCGTTATCGACGGGAGGTTGCGCCTGGGACCTTTGGGCGCAGCCGGAGAGCTCGGCCATCAGACTGTTTTGCCTGATGGCCCTCTTTGTGGCTGCGGAAATTATGGCTGCCTGGAAACCCTGGCCAGCGGTCCGGCTCTCGCCGCCGAAGGCGTGCGCCTTCTGCTGAGCGGCCAGGCCCCGGAATTGCGTCGGCTGGTCCGCGGAGATGCATCCGCCGTGACACCGTCAGGGATGGCGGCCGCCGCCGAAGCAGGCGACCTCGCAGCCAGGGAGGCCATCACGAAGGCCGCACGTTACCTCGGGATCGCTGCAGCGAACGTGGTCACAATCCTGCACCCCGATCTGGTCGTTCTCGGTGGAGGAGTCGCCGCTATCGGGCCCCTGCTGTTCGACACGGTCAGGCAGACTGTCCGGGAGCGAGTCGGGATGTTTCCGGTTGACGACATCAGGATCGAGCCGTCGCTCCTCGGAAACCAGGCGGGAATCATGGGAGGAGTTGCACTCGCCATGAAGGGAGGCTTCTCCAGGATCTGAAACCAGGTCCGGCCTGACGGACCGGACCGCGGCGGGCAGGTCGCGCCAGGAGTTGTAGCGCTATGGATTATGAATACGAAGACATCGCCAAGATGATCGATCATTCGCTGCTGAGTCCCACCCTGACCGCAGCAGAACTGGAAGCCGGGTGCCGGCTCGCATTGGAATACGATGTGGCCAGCGTCTGCATCATGCCCTACTGGCTGAAACAGTGCGCAGAAATCCTTAAAGGCAGCACGGTACGTTCCGGCACCACGATCGGTTTTCCTCATGGCGGACACACGACAGCCGTCAAGGCCGCAGAAGCACGCCGGGCCCTCGAAGACGGAGGCGAGGAACTCGATATGGTCGTGAATATCAGCCAGGTTCTGGGCGCTGATTGGGCCTATGTACGCAGAGATATCCAGGCCGTTGTCGAGCCAGCGCACGCACTCGGCCGCAAGGTGAAGGTCATATTCGAAAACTGCTACCTGAACGACGCGCAGAAGATCAGGTTGTGCGAAATCTGCGGCGAATTGAGCGCAGACTGGGTCAAGACTTCTACCGGCTACGGTTCCGGCGGCGCGACCCTGGAGGATGTCAGGCTGATGCGGAAGCACTCCCCTGCGCAGGTCCAGGTCAAGGCCGCGGGCGGGATTCGCGACCTGGACAGGCTCCTGGAGTTTCGCGGCCTCGGGGTCACCCGGGTCGGAGCCAGCCGCACATCGGGCATCCTCGACGAGTGTCGGCGGAGGCTCAGCCCTGCCAGACGATGATCCTGCTGTACGAACTGTGGCGCTCTTCACATCCGCCTCCTGGGAAACGGATTGGCTTCTGCGATTCCCGCCGGCCCTGGGAGAAGGCTGCTTCTCTGGCTTACGGGATGCATTTCAAGGCGCTTCAACCATGCAACTCGCCGTACCGGCATCCCTGCGCGAGGCCGGGAACCGGGAACCCCGGCAACAACGAGGTTTTCGCAAAGAATGCATTTTCTTCTTCCTCTCTGAAATAGATCGCCGTCTCCTGAAACATTAGGGACAGCCGAATTGCAGTCAACGGCAGTTCGAAATTCCAAACTTCAGGAGAGGGGGTAAAATGCAGGACGCTGTTCTCGCCAGCCTTACAATTGAAGAGATGCAGGTGCTCTCCGGCGGAACGTCCCAATTCTACTGCTGGGGAGGCGGGGTCATGACTGTCCTCGGATTTGCATCCATGAACGCCATGGCCGCCACCGCGGGTCTCTTTTTCATCTACAACTACTGCTAGGGCAGGTCGGGTGCCGCTCCGGACGACGTTCGGACAGGGCCATGATTATCGTTCTTTGAATCGCGGCATCCCTGGTCCTTGTTCCCGGCACTCTGCCTCAGAGTAAGAGGGCACCGTAGGAGGGCGCCCGTACGTGCCAGGCATCAACCATGAAATACGGGAATCGGTACCGAAAGGAGACGATGAAATGGAAGGAGAAGTTCTTGCAAGCCTGACAGCACAGGAAATGCTGAGTATCGACGGAGGCATGGAGCGATACACCTGCGCAATGCTCGGAGGGCTGACCGCTGCCGCTTTTCTTGCCGGGCAATGGTGGGCGGTCACAGGCGGCCTGATTGCCGCCTACAACGGCGGTTGTTTCCAGACATAGTCGGGGAAGCGCACGCTTGCGGTTTGACGGAACATCTTGGGGTCGCGGCCTCGCGTTTGCCGGCGAAAGCGGGGCGAGGCCCATGCAACGGCCCCGGATGCGGGGAGATGGCCGGGGGGTGTCGATTGCACTGACCCCGGCCAGTCCGCGCTCTGCAGGGAGGCGGGCAGATGGCGGACAAACCGGCGCAGGTGGCGAAGATGATCCCTAACGGAGCAAATACGAGGCCGACGGGCTGTCCTCCGGGTGACTTGCATGCCATCGACAGGGAATGAAGCCTGGGCGTCCCGGTTCCGCGCGGGGGCCGGAAATCCGGGAACCCGCTCGGCACTCCGGACGCTTTGGACTCTGATCCGGCTGCGCCAGCAACTGCTCTGGGCGCAGACCCGGACCAGCACTGGCAGGAGAACTCTGTTCGCAGCCGCATATCTCTTGGGCGGATCGCTCCTTATGCTGCTGATCGTCGCAGGATCTGCGCCCGCCTCACTCTCCGCACCGCAGGAGCACTGCGGAGAGGCGGCCCGGTGGATACTCACCGGGATATGGGTGAATGGCGCCACTGTCAACCTCCTGCTGGGAAAAGGGACAAGGCAGTCTTCTCTGGAGACTGTCCTGAGACGCTACCCGTTGACCCGCATGGGCCGGCTAAGCTTGAGGCACCTTTCCGGCCTGCTCGATCCGGTCTGGCTCTTAATTGCGGTTTCGACAGGCGCGGTGGCTGCGGGATGCACGGGGGACGGGCCTGGCAGGACACTGCTGATAATACCGGTCGCGCTGCTGTTCATCGGAATCTGCTATCTTTCCTCATTGGTACTGCTTTCGGTTGTAGACCTCATCCTGTCCCACCGTGGCGGGGGGACGGTTCTGGGTGCCACCGCGTTCTTACTGTTCCTGGCTGCCGGACTTCTTGTCGCGTCCCCTTCCGATTCATCAAATGCATTGCCGTGGCATGAGGCGGACCTGGCTCTGAGATTCCTTCCGCCCGGCGCAGCGGCGTCGCTGCTCGCGGGGCTCCGTTCCCCGTCAGGGCTTCTGGATGTCGCGACACTCCTGCTCTGGTTCTGCTTCCTGGCCTTCGCGCTTGTTTTGGCGGAACGCCGCACTCTGTCCGACAGGTCGGTGACATCCGTCTCGGAAGCCTTCGCGCTTGTCTGCGACAGGGTTGCAGATCTCTTCGAAAGCTCCTTCGGGCCTCTCGTCGGCAAGGCACTGCGCTACCACTTGCGCTGCGATCGCGTCCGGTTCAGTTTCGCAGGCACCGTCCCTCTCGTACTCCTGCTGCCGCGCTTCATGGGCAGAGGGAGCAACCCCTATATGACCTTCCTCGAGACAGCGGCGCTCATGTTTCTCTCCGCAATCCTGGCAACCGCCTCAATTACCTTGAACCAGTTCGGCTACGATGGTGATGGGGTGCGTCGCTACTGGATTCTGCCCATACCCGCAGTCTCTGCCCTGCGGGCGGCCAGCGTCGCCTCGTTGCTTTCGGGCGGAACGCTCGGTCTGGTTGCGATCGCAGGCTTGCCGCTCCTGGCGGGATTTCCGCTGGATGGCCGTGTTGTGACCATCCTTGCCTCAAGTGCGGCCGCAGGACTCTTCTTCTTCAACGCCGTCGGCCTGTGGACCTCCGTCGTGTCACCGCGGAGGAGCAACTTTCGCGGGGTCATGGGAAACGCACTCTCGTTCAGCGCCACCCTCGGGATCGGGCTCGGGATTGCCCTCGCCCTGGCCGCAGCCTTTATTGCGGCGGAATTCATCCCCTATGCGTCGTTCCTGGCATCGTGGTGGTGCTTCACCGTTGTGCCGGCGTTGTGCGCCTCACTGTACCTGATTTCATACAGACTTGTTTCGAGAGCCATGAACTCTCGACGCGACCTGCTGACCCGTGTGGTGGCCGGCTCCGACCGCGCCTGACTGCCTGCGGTCGGCTCGGGATGACATTCGAGCAACCAGCACTGCTGTAAGCGAGGAAGAAGGTGGCCGACGACACCGAGCGTGACCCTGCATTCGCTATCAAGCACTTGACGAAAAGCTATGGCACCGTCACCGCGGTTGCCGACCTGTGCCTGGAAGTCCCACGGGGCCGTCTGGTGGGTTTCCTGGGTCCCAATGGCGCAGGCAAGAGCACAACTATCGCGTGCCTGGCCGGCTTGATTGAACCGACAACAGGCACCGTAAGGCTGCTCGGCGAGGAACTCACCGACAACTCCGTGGGGCTGAAGAGACGCATCGGGGTTATGCCGGAAAGGCTGGCGCTGTTCGATCACCTCACGGCCGAGGAGTTTCTCACATTCAACGCGCGCATGTATGGTCTCGACCGTGTGACGGTCCGCCGGAGGGTGGACGAACTCATCGAGGTCCTCGACCTGTCCGATGCACTCAGGCGGCCGCTTCTGGAATACAGCAGCGGCATGAGGAGGAAGGTGGCCTTTGCGGCGGCAATTATCCACGGACCTGAGCTTCTTCTGTTGGATGAGCCTTTTGCGGGCATCGATCCTGCGTCCGTCGCCATGCTCAAGACCTGGCTGCGGCAGTTCGCGGCGAAGGCACGCACAGTCTTCCTGGCCTCCCATGCGCTGGAAACGATCGAACGGTTTTGCGACGAGGTCGCCATCATCAAGTCGGGCATGCTTGTCTGGCACGGCGAGACAAGCAGCCTGGCGGCAGGTATGGGGATAGTATCGAACGGGCAAAGCTTCAATTCCCTCGAGACTCTCTACCTGACACTTGTCGGAGAACACGGCGCCCGACTGGAATGGCTGTGACTGTCGTCCCGAAATGATAACGCCCTACACATGTGTCCGGCAGACCGACATCACTGACTGCGGGGCAGCCTGCCTCGCGACGGTAGCGCGCGTTCACGGGCTCAGGGTCCCGATCGCGCTGATTCGTCAATATGCGGGCACGGACAGGCTTGGGACAAACGTGCTGGGCCTCGTGGAGGCCGCTCAGAGGCTGGGCTTCCATGCACGCGGGGTCCGAGGGAGCGTGGAAGCGCTGGCGCAGGTTCCTCTGCCCTGCATCGCGCACGTGGACCAGGCAGGCTTGCTGCACTATGTCACGATCCTCCGAGTCACAGCCGGAACTGTAACGGTTGCTGATCCTGCACGGGGAATCGTGCGTCATCCCCTCAACCGGTTCGGGGCTATCTGGAGCGGAGTCCTCGTCCTTCTGGTTCCGGCTCCGGCCTTTCAACGGGGTAGCGTCTGCTCCGGCAGGCGCCGCGGGCTGATGATCCTCTTCCGGCAAAATCGTCTCCTGCTCTTTGAAACGCTTCTGGCAACCGTGTTTCTCTCCGTGCTCGGGCTGGCGACAAGTCTGTACCTGCGGGTGATTCTGGACCGGGTGCTCGTCGCCGGAGACCAGTTGCTCTTTCGTTGGCTGAGCGTGGGACTCGTGGTCCTGGCCCTGATCAGAGCTGCATTTGGTGCGGTCCGAGGCACATTGTCAGCATACGTGAGCCGCGCCGTCGACTTGTCTCTCATGCTCACCTACTATCGCAGGGTCCTGTCCATGCCGCTGCAGTTTTTCGAGACTCGAGCGAGTGGTGAAATCCTTTCGCGGCTCGGCGATGCGGTCAAGGTCCGCACGATGATCTGCAGCTCGACCCTGACGTTACTGATCGACGCCGCCACGATAATTGCCGGGTTCACGGTTCTGCTCTGCTTCAACAGCAGGCTCGCCCTTTCGGTCGTGTTGGTTGTGCCCGTGATGGCATCGGTCCTCCATGTCGCGGGTCGCCCGCTGAGGCGCGCACAAAGATCGGCCCTGGAACTGGCGGCAGAACTGCAGTCCCGCCTGGTGGAAAGCATTGCGGGGATCGCCACGATCAAGGCCTTCAGAACCGAGCAGAAAGAGGGGCAAAAGGCGGAGGGTGCACTGGTGTGTCTTCTGCGGGAGACGTTCGGAGCGACACTCTGGGGAGTAGCGTCCGGTTCCGCCGGCGAAATCCTGACGTCGCTCGCGCTCGTCGGCCTCTTGTGGAACGCCGGCTGGATGGTGCTGGCGGGCAAGCTGACGCTCGGCCAGTTGGTCGCCTGCTATTCCGTTCTCCTTTACATGCTTCAACCTTTGAGCCGGCTTGCGGACCTGAACCAGCAGATTCAGGACGCGTGGGTCGCGGCCGAGCGCCTGTACGAGATCCTGGAACTTCAACCCGAGTCTGCGGCGAATCAGGGCAAGCCCGTTCTCGCCACTGACCTCACGGGAAGAATCGATTTCGAGCAGGTCGCCTTCCGCTATGGGACGCGCGAGCCGGTTCTCCGCGAGATCACCCTGTCTGTTCGGCCTCATTCGCTCCTCGCCCTCGTCGGTGAGAGCGGCAGCGGGAAATCCACGCTTGCCAGGCTGCTCGTGAGGTTTCATGACCCGCAGACCGGACAAATTAAGATCGACGGACATGACCTCCGCGACTTCGATCTTGCCTCGTTGCGTTCGTACATCGGCTATGTGGACCAGGATGCCTTCTTCTTCAGCGGCACAATCGAGGAGAACCTGATGCTCGGAGATCGTCGAGGCAACACGGATGCGGCAGTCGGGGCCATCCGTGCGGTGGGACTCGAGGAATTCGTCTCACGGCTGCCGCAACGCCTCGGCACCAGGGTTGGGGAGCGGGGCCTGACGCTCAGTTCCGGCCAGCGGCAGCGCCTGGCGATCGCACGCGCGCTTGTTTCAGACCCACCCGTTTTGGTTCTTGACGAAGCAACGTGCCACCTCGACCCGGATACGGAGCGGCAAATCCTGAAACTGCTGCAGAGCCTGAAGCAGCACAAGACGATCATCCTGATCGGGCACCGTCTGGCCCTCGCACGCCATGCGGACCGGATCGCTGTGCTCCGCGCCGGCCGGATCCTGGAGCAGGGCACTCACCAGGAGCTGCTCGATGCCCGGGGGCCATACTGGCTGCTCTGGCAATCCGGTGCTGTCGGCGCCGGCGAGCTTGCCGACACGATGGACCACGGCTTTGCGCTGACGATATGACATGGTGCGACAGCGAAACACCCGGACTGACTGAGTCCGCACCCGGGATGCCGGCAGGCCCGCCCTGGTGGCTGCATGCGATCCTGTTTGGCTTGAGTGTACTGCTGATCGTTGCGGCGGCGATTTTGGCTGCCTGCCTGGCGGTGTAAACCTCATGCCCCTGTGCCCGACCGGTACTCGTCTTCAAGCCGCTGCTTCACCAGCCGGAGATACTTTTCCATTCCGTCCAACAACCTCCGCCTGATGAAGAAACGCTTCAAGCCGCCAAAAGCTCCCTGCAGCAGGTCCACTCGAGTCCGGTTCAGGTAAATCAGGTATGTATCCGAGCCCGGGCGCCTGCGGTCCTTGTCAACATATGCCGCCAGGCCGAGAGAGCCCGTGAAATAGTGATCGGCGTAGATCTGCATCGAGGCAACCACGTAGGATATCTCGTTTTCCCGTGTGATGCGGCATATGGTCACGTCGGTCACGCTCACCACGGGTTTGAATCCGAACTTCTCCTGGGACCAGTAAAGGAAATGCTCGCTGTCCGGCAACCGGCGGTCAGGAAATGAAGCCAGGTGATGGTTCAGTTCCGGAAGGTATTGCTCGAGGTAGGGAGAGGCCTTGACTATGGACCTCAATTCGTCAGCCAGGCGAACAGGCTCGGGCTTGTCCTGATATACAGCCAGCGCGGCCGGTCCCTTCTGGAGGTAGCCGTTGACATAATCGAACAGAAGCCGTCGATATGCGACCATGGCCCGCCGCTGCCAGTCCGGTGCAGCCCAGTCCACTTCCCTCTGGAGTCGGGAGATCATCTCCGCGGTCATCTTCAGACCACAACTCCCGACCCGGCATCGTCTGAGCGCCTCCAGCTCATCCAGCCCCAACGTCAATGAACCGAGGTCCTCCAGCCGGGGAGGGGAGTGAAACTTGCCTATCTGGAGCACCTCCTTCCCTTTCTTGAACGCCGCGATGTCCTTGAACTTCTCAACAAAGAAATCAGCCGGCACATCAACCCTTATGGTTCCGAAAGGCACGACCTCGGTGGAAACACTGGGATCGAGGATCCTGGGAACCGGGACTCCCTTCGCGATGTCCGAAAGATCAGCCTGCGTAAGCCCCGCGTACTTTGTCAGGAATAACGCGGGCTCACCTGGTTGGACTCCAAGGCAGGGAAGAGTAAGAATCACCATTACAGCCAGTGTGAACCGGGTCAAAGGACCTCCTGCATCACGGCATCTTCCTCGGTTGCGGCCGGTGTGACCAAATGCTATGTGTTTCAGGTCAGGAGGGCAAGCGGCAGCCCGCAGGTTCGAACAAGCGAGCCACTTCAGGATTCGCAGCGAACGCGGCATTGAACAGCGAGGTGCACAGCCATAGAATTCGGAGTTATGCCTCTCAGGAACACTCCGGGTGCGGGAGAGCGCCGGTGACTGCGCGTGATCCAGGTGAGCGGTGGCGTAAGACCATTATGGAGGTACGTGGTCACGCGGCACGCCGCGCACTTCTGATGGTATCGCTGCTGATGGTCGGAGTGACATCGTGGCTGGATTGGATCACCGGCCCCGGTCGTGAACCGGCCGATCTCTATGGAATCCCCATCCTCATCACTGCGGTGACTTACGGTACACCCGGCGTCCTGCTCACTGCGACTCTCTGCGGTCTGCTATACCTGGCCACCTGCTGGTTCCAGCACGTCGCTTATGCCTATGCAGATCTGTCGCAGATCCTGCTCTTCTACATCCCCGGTTTGATGGCGGCTCAGCTGATCAGCGAGTATCTTCGGGCCTGCGAAGCGCAGTCGGAGCTGCGCATTTTGAACGCTCAGCTCGAGCAGCGTATTGCGGAAGCTCTCGCCGCAGAGCGCAAGGCACAGCAAAGACTGCGCGACGCACAACGCCTGACCATGCTCGGCGAGGCATCCGCCCAGATCGCTCACGAGATCAAGACCCCGCTGGTTTCAATCGGCGGCTTTGCCAGCCGCGTGCAGAAGCAGATCGATCCGGAGCATCCGGCCCAGAAGGGATTGCGCGTCATCACCCAGGAGGTCGCCCGGCTCGAGACCATGCTGAGGGAACTGCTCGATTTCGCCTCGCCGGGCTGCCGCGGGAGAGATGTCGTCGACGTGTCCGCGCTGGTCGTAGAGGTGTTGACGCTTGCACAACCGCCCGCGCATGAGCGCGGGATCCGGCTTGTCTTCGTCCCCCCGAAAGGATCTCTCTCGATAATGGGGGACGGAGATCAACTCAAGCGAGCTCTTCTGAATGTCGTGCTAAATGGCGTGCAGGCCATGCCCGGCGGCGGGAATCTGACTGTTAGCGCGTCGTCCGGATGTGGCGAAGGGGGCCGCACCGTCGATATCACCGTCCGGGATACCGGTTCCGGTATCGAGCCACAGAATCTGAAACGGGTTCTCGAACCTTTCTTCACCACCAAGCATGACGGCACCGGGTTAGGCCTTGCCCTGGCGCAGAAGACGGCTGAAGCGCACGGGGGCATTTTGCAGATTGAGAGTTCTCCTCTCGCAGGCACGTCGGTCACAATCTGCCTGCCGGTCCAGGCCGCACAAACCCCCGATCAGGCGTAACCTGGGACAGCGATCGCTGAAGGCCCCGGTGCTGGATCGGGACTGCGACCTCACCAGGTGAACTCTGACGGCACAACCGTGATCCCTCCCTGGCTCACTGTGTAACGGGCACGGTCGGCACGCCCATCCACGCCGATTCTCTTCCCCTCCGGGATCTGCACGCCCGGACATACAATCGTCTTACGCAGCGTAACCCCGCATCCCACCTCGACACCTTCCATCAGGACGCACTGCGAAACCTCGGCACCTCCGTGAATGCGCACTTCCGGCGAAAGCACCGACTGCTCGACGCGGGCCCCCGAAATCACACAGCCCGGCCCCAGCAGCGAATCAACCACCTCTCCACTCCGCGCACCGCCGGCCGTGGTGCCGACAACCCTGGACGGAGGGTGAGGTTGAGTACGCGTTCGGATCGGCCAGTTCTTATCGTACAGGTCTATCCCGGGCCGGGGCGAGGCCAGGTCGAGGTTGCATGCAAAATACGAGTCCAGCGTCCCGATATCGCGCCAGTATCCCGTGGCCCCCGTGCTCTCGTCGCGGAACGGATATGCAAACACCCGATCACCCCTTTCGATCAGGGCAGGGATGATACTCTTGCCGAAGTCGTGGCTCGAGCGGCGGTCCTTCGCATCCCGGATGAGTTCTCTGACGAGCTTCGTCGTGCTGAACAAGTAAACCCCCATCGAACAGAGCGACATTTCCGGATTGCCGGGGCATGCGGGTGGATTCCCGGGTTTCTCCACAAACAGGCGCACACAACCGTCCCGGTCGATCCCCATGACGCCGAATGAACTCGCCTGCTCCCGCTCGATCTCCACGGCCGCGATGGTCAATTCAGCACCGTTCTCGACGTGGTATTCGATCATACCCGTGTAGTTCATCCGGTAGACGTGGTCTCCCGAAAGGACGAGCACGTACTCGGGTCGATGCCGCTGGAGGATGCTTATGTTCTGATAAATCGAGTCGGCTGTACCGTGATACCAGTCTTCACCACTCCGATGCTGCGGCGGCACGGACTCGACGAACTCGTCCTGATCCGGGAGAAAGATCGGTTCCCACGCCAGCCTCAAGTGGCGGTTCATGGTTACGTTCGAATATTGAGTGAGGAGATACAGCTGGCGCATCCCGCTGTTGAAACAGTTGGACAGAGTGAAGTCGATGATCCTGTAACAACCTGCGATTGTCACCGCCGGCTTGGCGGCATCGCGGGTCAGGGGATACAGCCGCTCGCCGCGGCCCCCTGCCATGATCATCGTCAACACGCCCGCACGCGTTGAATTCATGGATGCCCGTTGAGCACTTTCCTGATCGCTTGCTTGAGTTCGCCCGTATCCGAGCTCTTCACCACATAGGCATCAGCCTGCCAGGCCAGGTAGTTCTCCCGGTAGAACGCATAGGAGGTATTCAAAATGACAGGCTGCTGTCTATCACGAGCGACGATCCTCTGAAGCAATTCAATCCCATGCATGCCCGGCATCTGGATGTCCAGAATGACCACGTCGTACTTGTCGGAGGCCAACCTGTTGAGGCCGTCACCTGCATTGGCCGCCGTGTCGACGTTGTATCCCTCCTCTTCCAGTTCGAGTTTGTAGAACTCGCGCAGATTCTCCTCATCATCAACCACGAGCAGCCTCTGCTTCATGAGGGGGCACCTCTCAGCCCGAGATGCCGCCAAGAATCAGGGCGGTGATCCCCGAGACGGTTCCGCCCGACTGGCAGCCAATGCACATCCACGGCCAAAAGATGTGACCGTGTCAAAAGGGTAACGGGCTCGCGCGATCGGGTCAAGGGCGGGGGACATCGGGTGGAAAGGTGAGGACTCGGGAGACAAAGGCGAGCGCAAATGGGGCTGCCGTCCAGACGCAGTGCACGGCAGTGCTGGAGCGCTCGATCCCGTAAGCGAACGCCACCAACAGCATGGCGGCACTCTTGTCCGCCCCCATGGGGCATCTGGCATGAGCGCAGGCGTCCTCCCGCGACACCACCCGGCTTGCCATTTGCCGACAGGACGGTGCCCGGGTGATCACCGTGCCAACGGTGGTGACTGGTATCGCCCTGCCGTGTTAGGATTTTGGCTTGGGGACACGCAACGAAGCGGTGGCTCCCGACGCACCATGAAACCGCCGAATCTCCAGATCAATGACCTGATCCAGGTCCGCATCCTTGAAGGGGAGGTGCGCGATCCCTACCCCAGCAGAGTCGAAGACCTCATGGGCGACAGGATGATCATTGCCTGGCCCACCGAGAAGGGCGCACCTCTTCCGGTTAGTGCCGGACAGGTCGTCGGCGTGTCGTTTGTGCGGGACGGAAAATACTATGGACTCGAGGGAACCGTTCAAGAATCGGCCTTGACGCCGATTCCCATACTGGTGCTCCACGTAGCCGTAACGCCCAGCCGCATCGAGCGCCGTGACAACGTGCGGGTGGGCGTGCCTGTGCCGGTCGAGCTCACGGAGCGAGTGGTATCGCTGTCAGACTTCAAGGCACAGGGAGAGCAAAGCGTCATCCGGACGGTCACGGTCAATATCAGCGGAGGAGGTTTTGCGATCCTCCATGGGACCTTCGTTCCTGTAGGAACGATCTTCGACGTAAAGATGGTTCTCCCGGACAAGGAGGATCCCATTCCGATCGTGGCCAAGGTTGTGCGATGCAGCGAATCTCCCGGAAGTAACGAGTGCCAGATTGGCTTCGCCTTTTCGCAAGTCTCGGAGAAGGTTCGTTCCAGGATCGTCCGCTTCGTTTTCGCGTCACAGATCAGCGAGATGCACCCGGCGGGATCCTAGAACCCTCGATCCCGGCACACACGAGCAGCTGTTCATTCGCTGCAAGCCGCGGAGAAAGAGAAATGACAGGACGCCCTCCCAAGTGTCCGCGCTGCGGATCGGAGCGCATCGCCAGGATACTGTATGGCATGCCCGCTCTCTCGGAAGAGCTTCGCCTGGACATGAAAGTCGGCCGGGTCGTGTTGGGCGGGTGTGAGGTCACCGGGAACGATCCGCGCTGGCGCTGCCTGGACTGCGGTTACGGGATGGGACGCCCGAGAGGAGAATCGGGCGCCGCTCTCGGCGACGACGACCTTGCCTGATGCATACGAGGGTGACGACCGTCGCCCTCTCTATCAGACAGTGACTTCTCCCGAAAACGCGGCCAGCAGCGACCGCGTCTTTCGCACCGCATAAACCGGGTCTCTTCCGATCGCGGTCTCATCGGACAGGACGAAGCCCGCATAGCCGCGAGCGGCCAAATCCCACAGATGACAGACCTCGGTGCGCGTAGGTTCCCCGTGAAGAGTCAGATGCTCCATCACCTGGCCGGCCATCAGGACCGGGCAGCGCTCTGCCCGCGGTTCATAGGCGGAAATCCACCGCGCCAGAGCCGCCGGTCCCAGTTGCGCGCCCAGATCCCCGCGACAGATCCAGAGCGCATCGACGAGACTGGCCATCGCGCGCACGTTCCGAACCGCCTCTCCGCGCTCAACCTTGCCGATCACGGCACAGTCCGGCGCGTGGCGCCGGATCCAGGAAGCCTCGGTCCCGTCTCTCATGAATGAGAAGGCGAATGATATCCCGCCCTGGCAGGCAGTGGCCCTGATGCAGGCGAGGTCGCGCGGGGAAATGTCCTGCAGCGTAATCGGGTGTTCAACTACGTTGATCCCTTTCCGGGATCTGAGCGTGCCGCGGTTCAGCGACACTGCCCTGAGCGAGTCTGCGCAAACACCCTCGACGCGAAACCGCAGACGGCCGTCGTCACTGCTTAGCGTATCGCCGACGGTCACAGCCGCGAATAACTCCGGATGCGGAAGCGGGATCGTACCGCCTGATCCTGAAAGCGAAAACACGATCCGGTCATCGACCCCAACGGCGCGGTCGTCCAGGTCACCCAGCCGCATCTTCGCGCCCTGCAGATCAACGACCACCGGAAGGCCGGAGTCCGCCTGCCGGACCTCGGCCGCCGCCATCCCGAGATCTTCCACCGACAGATGCGATGCGTTCAATCGAATCGACGTCGCGCCGGCATCCCGGAGGGAGGTAGCGAGACCTCGACTCGAGGGCCCCAGGGTTGCCACTATCTCGGGATCAGGAAGCATCGCTCTTCAAGAATAGAGATAGCAGGCCGGTCAGTCAAAGGCGGAATGTCAAGGCGGGCTCGGCCATGGCCCCGGACTCGGCCAACCCGGTGCAGAACTGGCTTCTGACGCCCTCCGCACGGGGAATTATGGATGCTGCCAGGGCCGACGCTTGAAGTATAATAACTGAACAAAGTAGATCACAGTCGCGGACGAAAAGCTGCCAGCCTCAAGTCGTTGGTGGAAGTTGTGTACGCCGGTGCTGGACGCTTTTGCCATGGCAGAGTTGGAGCAGGTCTACACCGGACTCTTATGAGCAAGAGTCGGCCAGGCATTCAGATCCTTCTTGCAGTAGGCCAGCACATACTCCGGGAAGCACTGCGGCATCTGATCGAGCAGCAGCCCGACATGCGGATCGTCGCGGAGACCGGCGAAGGAAGGGATGTGGTCCGACTCCTGGTCGACACCAAGCCTGAGGTCGCGGTCCTTGATCTGCGAATGCCCGGGACTTCAGGCCTCGAGCTCCTGAGCCGACTCTCGAGGCCACCGAGGAAGGTTCGTCTACTGGTGCTCGCGGCGGAGGAGGACAAGGATGGGATCGCGCAGGCTTTTCGCCTGGGGGTCCGGGGGGTCGCGCTGAAGGAATCGACCATGAAGGCCCTTCCCGCCGGCATCCGCAGCCTGAGCGACGGCAAGTACTGGATCGCCGGCGAGGCCTGTTCCAGTCCGAGAAAAGGGCTCGGCAAGCTCGGCGCTCGTTCGAAGGTCGGCGCTCGAAAAGACGCTTTCGGCCTGACACGGCGCGAGTTCGATATCATATCCGCAATCGCAGCAGGCCACTCCAACACCGAGATTTCCGAAAGGTTCTCTATCAGCCAGAACACCGTAAAGCACCACGTGACCAACATCTTCGACAAGGTTGGGGTCTACAATCGCCTGGAACTGGCCCTCTTCGCTATTCACCACAATCTGATCCGCAAAGCCTGAACCGGGGCTCCGTCAGACTCCGGGCGTGCGCACGCAGCCGCACTCAGCCGGGATTGGCGATATGCCTGAAAGCAGGATCAGGTCCGCGCCGCAACGCCGCGCCGGAAAACTGCAAGCGCGAGGAACGACATTGCGACGCCGATACCCGATCCGACGACGTTGCAGATCAGGTCGGTGAGGGACGAAGAACGGGTCGGAAGATACACCTGGATCAACTCAATCGCCAGGCTGATGATCCCGGAGACCGCGACAGCCAGGACTGCATTCCGGAAAGGACGTCCTGGCCTGACCTGAGTTCGGTAAATGAAATAGAAGAATCCGAAGGGGATGAAGCCGAGGACGTTGATCGAGACATCGCCGGTGTCTGAAAAATAGGGGTGCGGGTCTTCCCAGGGGAGCACAAGGACAGTCCTCTTGAGAACCTGGAAGCGCTCGGGAACCAGGAGCGGAATGCCGGAGGGGGATCGGTCCGGTATTGTCGCCCCACTCCGCTCATCCATGAAGTAGAGCGCTGAGAGCCCAGGCTTGGACTGGAGTTGCCGGAGGCGATCGCCAGCCCAGAACCGTTGGTGAAGTGATATCTCACAGGCGGCGAGGCTCCGATTGAATATTGCTACACAGAACATCTTTCCGGCCCATCGCTGATTGCCCTGGGGTCCGTTCCCCAGCAACAGGCGTCCGCGCAATGCTTCGGGACGCACGCTCAGGCCGGGGATCTCCCTGGCCAGGATGCCGTCCAGGTAGAAATTCGTACTCGCGGCACTGGATGTTATTGCGATGAAGCGCCGCGCGCCCGGGCGCAGGCCCGCATCCACACCGACTTCTCGGAAATTCTTCCGGCCGCGCGTTTCACGTGAGATCACGCGCAACAGAAGATCATCCTTCCACTGCGCAACCAATAGGTTTTCAGGCAGTTCTCCGTCGAAAAAGGTCAGGATCGAACCAACCTCCCTGCCCGGTTTATGCTCTGATCGAACATATAGTTCGATCGTAACGGCACCGGCGTACGAGGTCCGGGCGGTGCTGCCGAGATCGAACGAGCCCTCGCTGTATATGATCGAAGGCCACCCGAAGAAAGTACCGTTGGCACCCGGCCGCCACCCTAGATTGTTACGGGGGTGAAATTCGAATGGCCAGAGACCGACAAAGAGGTAGCCGCCGCAGATGGCGATGGAAATCGCCAGCGTAACCTTCCGATGTGCGCTCAAGGTCGGGAGCTCGGACCTCCGGCCGGATGAGAGATCTTACCTTAGAAATAAGTCGTCGACCAAGTCCATCAGGTGCTGCGGTGACCGGCGTCGGTATCAACTGACAGTTCACCGCGATTCCCAGTGCTAAGGGCCGGGTAGGGTTTCGAATCACGATGCCGTTGCGATTCCGATCCCGGCAGCGATGCCGTGAAAATTTGTCCTCGTTTACACAGCAGGAGTCATGTAACTTTTCTGGTCACGTCTGACAGACGCGAACAGGCAAAGGACTCTGTGACGAAGCAATCAATCCGCCGCTGGTGGCCCGCCGTCTTGATGATGGCACTGATCTTCATCGCCTCCTCCACCCCCGGCAAGGACCTGCCCGGGTTCGGGTACTGGGATATTGCTGTAAAGAAGGGCGCGCATATGACCGGCTACGCGCTGCTCGCGCTCGCTTTGTTGCACGGGCTGACCGGCGGCAAGCCAATGTCCCGACGTCATGCGTTCCTCGCTGCGGCCCTGGCAGTCTTCTATTCCGTCACGGATGAATTTCACCAGCGATTCACACCGGGGCGGGGTCCCTCGCTTGCGGACGTCGGGATTGATACGCTTGGAGCCTCCATCGGTCTGGTGGTATGGGCCTGGTTCAGAAAAGCCCGGACCGCCGGCGTGGGCCGGGATGACGCGGCACCGCAGCCATAGTCACGGGGAACGGGAGTGCTACTGAAGCAGTCCGCTCCTGTAGGCCCGCAGGTAGTTCTGGCAGAACTCGTCCTTCCCGGAAAGGGCTTCGGCGGCCAGGACGCGCGCCACGAGGCCGTCGCTGCAAGGATCGATGATCGCGGCGTCCAGTCCCCTGTCTATCAGCATCAGCAAATAGACCTCGTTCAGAAGCTTCCTCACAGGAAGTCCGTAAGAGACGTTGCTCACGCCGCAGCTTATGTGCACATCGGGGAATGATGCCCGGATGCGCGTGACCGCCTCCAGAACCGCGGGACCGTAGCCGGCGCCCGAGCTGATCGGGAATACGCACGGATCCACGTAGATATCGTCGAGGGCAAGCCCCGCGGCGACAAGCCGGTCCACCAGCCGCGACGCGATCTCCACACGATCGTCCACCCCGGCGGGCGGACCTGATGCGGTCATACAGAGGGCGACTACTTTGGTGCGGTATTCCGTTAGCAGCGGCAGGAGCGAGTCGAAGCGGCCGGATTCGTCGGTGATCGAATTGATCATCGGTTTCCGGCGACACAGAGGCAGGGCCTGCCGCAACGCTTCGGGGTCGGCGCTGTCGAGGCAGAGGGCCGCATCTGTAACCTCCTGAACCGTTCTGACCAGCCAGGACAGAAGTTCCGCCTCGCGTCCGGCGATTCCGCCGTTGACATCCAGCATGTGCGCGCCGGCGCCCAGTTGCTTGCGAGCCTCCTCGCGGATGAACTCCGCATCGCCCTGCTGTACCGCCTCGCCAATCCGCTTGCGTGTTGAATTGATCCGTTCACCAATGATCAGCATCCCCCCGCTCCTCCTCTCCTCGTATCGTCCCTATCGAGGCCCATTCGGCACCGGCAGCGCCTGTGTCAAAGCCTCGCGCGGCGACAGAAGTTGTCGAGTCCTACCAGACGGTTGGCCAGGGCATTGGTCCGGTCCAGGCACCAGTCCCGGGGCGGAACCAATGTGCGCGCAAACCGTCTCGGATCGTCACCCGCCGAGATTGCGCTCAGGTAGACGAGATTCCATACGCAAGGAAGCGCAGGATCGGCCTCGCAGCTGCCGTCAACTCTGGATCCGCCGCACGGCCCGTTGCGCAGGTTCTTGTAGCACCAGCGCATGGTACAACCGGCATAGTCCAGGTGATCCTGGATGCAGTCACCGCAGCTCATGCAGCCGAGGGCGGCCTTGCGATACAGGCTCGACAGTCCCATGGCCGAGTGCCAGAGGCCGCGACCGCCCGGTGCTCCCGGCGTGCGTCGCTCCGCTTTCAGGCGGGATCCCAGGAACCGGGCGCCGTACGATTCGGGATCGATCATCAACCGGTGCACGAACATCGACAGCCTCTGCTTGAACGAGGGGTGTCGGCCATTCAGTGTCAGCGAATAGTTGCCCTGGCCGTTGCTGAGCCCGTCGTCGCCGCGAGGCAGAAGATAGAATTCCCCCGGCAGTTCGAAAATCAATTCCTCCACGCGCCCTTTCCAGCCCTGGCCGATCTCAGCAGCACGATCGATGATCTTCATGAAGTCCGCATGGGCCAGGCCGAATCCGCCGATGTGGCCTCCCGCGAAACCGAGGTCGCGCACCGCCGCCAGCATCAGAGCCGCGCGCTCCATGCGCTGGGGCTTTTTCTCGCCCTCCAGGCGGCGCAGCAGCCCGTCAGGGATAACACAGCCTGCGACATCGCCGGCTTTCATCATCCTCGCTATCGTCGCCGTGGGGACATAGATGTTGGCGATCACGGGAACCTGGTCGAGACCCTCCCGCACCATGTACTGCCTGAGCTCAAGCAGCTTGCGCAGGTTGAATCCGAGTTGCGTGATGACGAACCTCGCGCCGGCGCGAATCTTGAGCTCGAGCTTGTAAAACTGCATCATCTGGTCAGGCTCGCGCGTCTTATATGGATTGACGACAGCCCCCGGGAAAAACTCGAAGGGAGATGTGCGCACCTCCCTGGTTCCCACACTATAGGCCAGCCCCTGCCGGAGCGCCTGGATCAGCCAGATCATCAGGACCGAGTCGATGTCAAAAACCGGCTTTGCCTTCCCCTGGTAGGCGGATTTCGGCGCGTCGCCCGTGAGCGCGAGGATGTTTTCGACGCCCATGCGGGCGAGGGAGTGAAGACGTCCCTCGGTGAAACTCCTGTTCCCATCCTTCCCCGTCAGGTGAGCCAGGGGGGTCAGACCATGCTCCACGACAAACGACGCGAAGGCCTCGGGCGGCAGGGACGGGTTGCCGCCGGGGAGATCCGTAAGGCTGATGACCTTGATACCCCCGGCTTCGCGCGCAGCGTCTCGGACGAAACCCTCTGCTTCAGGAACCGTGTGGTCGCGATCCAGGACGATCTCCGCCGAATGGAGAAATTCACCGTCCCGGAGGGCATCTTTCAAGTGGTTGTTCAAGACATACTCCCTGGTATATTTGCCGGCTTATCTCCTTGCGCACAGGGATTTCGCGTCCCGGAATGCGGCGCGTTCTCCCGGTTCTGCCTCAAGGGACCGGCATGGACGGCGGGCCGGGCGGTCCTGACTGCTTTCTCGACAAGGCACCGGCGCCGAACCTGCTCCTAGAAGCCTGGGGAGGCACGCTTTTCTCCGTGTGCCGCGGGTATCAGCTTGTAGGTGTCTGTCAGTCTCTGCGCGATCAGGGTCGCAAGGCGTTTGTAGAATTGCAGCCCGCTCGCGGGATCGCGTTCGAAAATCTCCGCCAGCACCTTTTTCCCGATCCTGGTCACGCGCGTTGGTACGAGGCATTCAGCCGAAGCCGTGTAGTTTTCACGCTCCACGAGACTGGACCAGCCGAAGGCGTCGCCGGGATTGCCGACGACCAGGGCGATGTGGCCCAGGTCGCCAATGCTCAACCTCACGCGGCCTTCGACGAGTATGTAAAGATAGTCCGCAGGCTCGCCGTGTCTGAAAAGAAAAGCGCCGGCTGGGTGAGACTCTCCGACGCAGCATTTGCCGATCTCCTCCACCAGTTGACGGTTCAGTCCTCTGAAGAGATTGGCTTGTTCAATAAGCATAGCGTCTCCTTTCAGGGGCGGCGGGCAGCCGGCCACGCCCGCTCCACCTGCGGTCTCAAAACAGTCCCGTCACCTCCCCGGTCTTGACGTCAACGTCAACCCTGCGAAAGCCTGGATTGGAGCCGGTACCGGGCATAAGGGTGATCGCGCCCGCACACGGACAGAGGAATCTTGCCCCGGAGAAGATTAGCACATCTCTTACGGGCAGGAACCAGTTCTTGGGCACCCCCTTCAGGGCAGGATCATGGCTGAGGCTCAGGTGGGTTTTCACCATCAACGTCGCGTAGTCGTTGTACTTCGGGTCTGATTCAAGCATCTTCGCCTTTTCCTGGGCCTCAGGAGTCCAAGCAACACCAGATGCGCCGTAGATTTCCTGTGCGATCGTCTCGACGCGGTCCCGGAGCTTCATTTCGAGCGGATACAGGAAACGAAGGCCAGTCTCCTCGCGGCAGGCATCCATCACCGCATCCGCAAGGTCCAGCGCGCCTTCGCCACCCTTCGCCCAGTGCTCGGCGACCGCGCACCGCACTCCCATCGACTCGATGCTACGGCGAACCAGGGCAAGCTCGTCCTCCGAGTCGGTGACAAATCGGTTGATACACACGACCGGGTTCAACCCGGACTTGCGAATAATACCTATATGATGGACAAGATTCGGAAGACCATTCTCAACCAGGCCAAGATTCTCCTTGCGGTATTCTTCCGGCAGCGGCAGCCCGGGCGCCGTCGGTGGGCCGCCGCCGTGCATCTTCAAGGCGCGAACGGTCGCCGTAAGAACGGATACGTGCGGCTGGAGTCCGCTGAAGCGACACTTGACGTTCCAGAACTTCTCGAAACCGATGTCCGCCCCAAACCCGCTTTCCGTCACATGATAATCAAAAAGCTTCAGTCCAACGCGGTCGCCGACCACGGACGACTGGCCCACGGCGATGTTGGCAAAAGGCCCGGCATGAACCATGCAAGGCTGGTATTCGGCGGTGCTGCACAGCGTCGGATTGATCGTGTTGCGCATCCAGGCGCACATCGCGCCCGCAACTTCCAGATCTCCCGTGGTGATCGGTCTTCCCTGCCGGTCGAAGGCAAGAGTAATTTCCGAAAGGCGCTTTCGCAAATCGGCGAGGTCCCGGATGATGGCGAGGATCGCCATCAGCTCCGAGCTGGGTGCGATGTTGAACTGCGACTTCATCATGTAGCCGTCATTGCGGGCACCGATTCCTATGATGATGTTGCGCAGCGTCTGGGCGCAGAAATCCATGACCCAGGTGAATTCCACCCGGGTCGGATCGACGTCCAGCCGGCGCATCCTGGAGAGCTTCTGCAGCTGTTCGTCGGAGTAGTTGCGCTCGTGCTGCATCCGCGCCGTCAACGCCGCCATGGCCAGGTTATGAGCGTTCATGACGTCGTTCATGTCGCCCGTGAGCCCCATGGAGAATTCGGTCATGGGAATCAGCAGGGCGTTCCCGCCGCCGGCCGCCGTTCCCTTGATGTTCATCGTGGGCCCACCCGAGGGTTGCCGCAGACATCCCCCGACGTTCATTCCGCGCTTGCCCAGCCCCTGGATCAGGCCAAGCGCGGTTGTGCTCTTCCCCTCTCCCAGCGGCGTCGGCGTCACGGCGGTCACTTCGATGTACTTGCCATCGGGACGGTCTTTGAGGCGTTCAATAATCTTCAGGAAATCCAACTTGCAGACTCTGCCAGCCGGCAGGACTTCGTCCCTCTCCAGCCCGAGCCGAGTCATCCACTCGGATGGAGTAGGCATGTGTTTCTCTACTTCACGGGCTATCTGCCAATCTGCCATTTTCGATGCGTCGTAGGCCATGTCGGTCTCCTGGGTCTCTCCCTATTCTGCACCGTAGAAGCCGTAGAATTGTATGAAAATGCCTGAGAAACGGCGCATCCCGTCGGCCGCAGGCGATTGAATCGCAATACGCTATCGACCGCTCGGCAAGTTCGCTCCGCCGGCGTGGATATTGCTCGCTCTGGCGAAGTCCACCGACTCCGGCCCGCCACGTCCAAACACGGGCTCAGAGCCTGTGCATCGCTTTGGTGCCCGAAAAGAAGGACCGGGTGTTCCAGTACTCAGGCGGTCTTGGGACGGTGCTTTCGGAGCTTCAATCCAAGGGTCAGCAGAATCAGGCTGAAGACGATAGCGTACGTTGCGATAAGCCAGAGAAAGCCGAGTGCACCGGCGCCCGGGAACCACATGAGCAGCACCGCGAAAAGAATGGAAACGACGCCACCCGAGTGCAAATCGGGCTCCTCTTACTTCATCCTTATGAAAATCACCTCGAAACTCTGCTGAACCGCAGCCTGGTAATAGACACCCTTCAACGAATCCTCTCGCGGATCGTAGGCCATCGTATAGGTGCAGCCCGGATAGCCAGTGTCGCGCAGTTCGAGAAAGACATTCATCCCGTCGCCTTGCCTGGACGCTTCCGCCCTGGAAACGTTGATTGGCCTGGGATTGAAGTAGGCGGCGTCCATCCTGCCGTCAGGATCTATGTTCCTGATTTCGAGGACGTAGCCGCCGTCGGCACGGAACCATCGTCCCTTCAGTGCCTGGAGATCGATGTCAGCAGTCTGTGCCCGGGAGCCCGGTGCAGTCTGCCTCCCGAGCATGAAATACGCAGCGACAGCGGCAAGTGCCGAGCAAACGATAAGGATAATCAGGAACCTGGGTCCGCTGCGGGGGGAGCGCCGCTCAATGCGGTTCTGCCTTGCGCCGGGCTTCAGCATCCGCGCCCGCCTCCTCTCCTGTGGCAGTCTGAAATTGCCGACGGCTATGCTAACACAGGCACAACAGTATTGCCTTGAACCATACAGGCGAAAATCATATAAATTGCCGCGCGGCGGGAGTCGGAGAAGTCGTGTACGAATCACCATTGAACTCACCGGCTCAGGGCAAGCATGCGCCACGGTCGTCCCGTAGCGTCACCGAGCCGGTGATCCCGGCCAGCTTTCCATCGAACACTGCTGCCAGCAAGCCCCGGGGTACCCGGGCCGTCGCCGATTGACGGGGTACAGGCGAAGTGCCTGCCCCTCCTTCTGCTGGCTGCGAGATACATCAATCAGGAGAGAGTCAGGCAATGAAGAAGATGATTATGGGAATTCTTGCATGCGTCCTCGCCGTGAGCGCTGTCGCAGCGCAGCAGCAGGAAAATCAGCCGCAGCAGCAGGAGTCGTCGGCCGCGCTGCTGAAGCAGTTCACCCGGTCGATGAATGTCGATGGGATCATGATGAGCTTCGTCTATCTCAACGACCGGACGGTCGATGTTCTATTCCACCCGCCCGGGAAGTATGCGGTGAGGGCACAGGCCAGGGTATCCACCTTGCTGTACGTCCAGGGGACGCCCGAAAAGGACGGCAAGCTGGACGCTACGTTCTACCTCGAGCAGGACGGGCAGACTACAGAAGGCGTGGCTCGCGACATCAAGAATTTTCAGAGCGGCGCCGTAACAAAAGGCGAGAGGATCAACGGCATTCTGCAGTTCGACAGGAAGGTGGATCTGACGCATCAATTCACAATCAAGAGCAGCAAGAACAGTCTCAAGTTCAAGCTTTCAGAAGAAGCGCTCAAGCTGATGGCTCAGTAGGATTGCCGTTTGTGCGGTCGCGGCCGGGTGGGTTCCCTCAGGGACCAACCCGGCCGGCGGCATCTGCTCAGGATTTTCCAAACAGTTGCAGACCGTCTACGTCGAGCGCGGCCAGCCGCCGTGCGAAATCCAGTGCCTGCTGCCGCACCTTGGGCTTGGTCGGGCACAACCACTCCGGCACAAGCATCCCGGAAGAGTTCGTCGCATTGGCGTCGGGATCGGCGGCGGCCGGATGCGCAGAATTTGCCCCCGCAACGATGGTGCTCAGCATCACATGAACTGCAATGCCCCTGGCATGCGCGGCCTGCAGCATCTCCAGGAAACGCCCATCGTCGAGTATGGGCGGGTGCACAGTGCAGAGAATGGCATTGAGGTGCACTGAGGCGACGTTCTCAACGATCTCCCTCGGGGGGGGTTGCCTCCTCGAAGAGACCCGGCGGTTCCATGCGCACCCCTCGAAGATCGTTGACTGCCCCAGCGGACGGGGTCGACATCAACAGCAGATTCAGGGCGATTGCCTTCCGACAGGTCATGAGGCATCCAGCATCTGGAAGGGCAGCCGGCCTTCCGGGAAAAACACCGGCCCGGGATTGAACAGCAACAGTGCCGGCCAGCCTCGCGTTTGCGGTCAGCGCCGGACAGTCACCTCATCGAAGGTCCTCGAGATCGGGTAAAACGCGGCCCTCTCCAGCGTGCCGTCGAGCAGATTCCAGGTCACGAGACCGTCATCCGACCGCGGTTCCAGCAGAAGGAAGGCGAGGCGACCGAGCGGCTGATCGACGGTGACGGCCACTGTGCCGGCAGGAAGCGTGAGGTCAGATTCCTGCCATTTCCCGGTGAGAGTACGCTCGTTGTGGCCCTGATAGGCCTCCTCTGCCAGGACTGACGATGCGATCCGGAACCGCTCGCCTTTCAGCGTAAGCGCGTCCTCCAGCCGGTAGGAGCGGATGCCATGCGCCTCCAGGCGTTCGAGAACCCGTTCGAGTGTGGCAGGGATGAAGTAGGCCCTGGGAGCACGTGCGGTTTCCTCGGATCTGAATCTTCCGAAGACAGGCATGAGTTCAGGCTTCTTCACGTTAAGCCGGCGCAGCATGGTAGCGCCGGTGTAGGGATTGCGCTCCTCGGCGACGTCTCCCATCAGGATTTCGGCGGCTGCAAGCGATTTCGCATACGTAGCCCGCAGCGCGAGTTCCTCGCCCGTGATGTCCCGCTCATCGGCCTCCGCAACCGCCTGCCGGATCTCCTCACCGTGAAGCTGCACGTAGTTGAGCACTCCTTCTGCAAAGTACTGAGAAGCTCGTACACGCTCCTCGAACGTGAGATAGGCATAGGACTCGCTGAGGATCCCAAATCGGTTTCTGAGCCCGACGTAATTGTGGCTGTAACGGGCAAGGTGATCCGAGGCATACCAGCCTCGCTCGGCCTGCCATCCTTTACCCGGCACGTTGCCGTAGTAGTAAAGGTCCCAGCCGCAGCGATCCCTGATCTCCCTGGTAACCGCCGGCAGTAATCCGTCGCGCAAAAGGTCGACGATCTCCTGTGCCGAGTCGGGGTGGAGCGGAGGCTCATAGGTAAGGTAGTAGGCGTGATACGTGCCATTCGTCGTGTGAAGATCCAATACCACGTGGGGATCGTAGCGGTTCATCAGGGAGACAACCGACCTCGTCTCCGGCGCTTCGAGTTTCACGAAGTCGCGGTTGAGGTCGTAACCCTGCGCGTTTGCGCGCTGCCCCATGCCTCCAATGGGGCCGTTCTGTCCCGGCCGATTCTCCAGGTTGATGCGTTCGTTTCCGTCGGCGTTATAGATCGGTGCGATGAGCAGCACCATGGAGTCCAGCCACGAGGAGTGTTCGCCGGCTGCGACGGAGCGCAGAAGTGACAGCATGGCCTCCTTCCCATCCACTTCGCCACCATGGATGCCGGCCTGGATGTAGACCCTGATCTTCCCGCTGGCGAGCACCGACTCGGGGCGCGCGTCCTTGACCGTGCCCACAACGACCAGCGGCAGCGATCGCCCCTCGTAACTGTATCCGAATGAAGTGCGGTGAATCCGGGGCGATGCCGCATCGACCTCGCGGAGAAACTCCAGAACATCGTCGTAGCGGCTCGTTTCAACGTATCCGGTCCGCTCCGGCCGCGTCGCAGGCAACTGCGAATTCGTCGGCGTGGGCCCGAGGGCACTGAAATACACAAACGGGAGTGCAAAGACCAAGACTACCCGGGTGTGAAGCCGACCGACTCTGAGCATCGTCGAGACGCCTCAGTCGCGAGCTGCAGCCCCGCGACGGGGGGAATGAGACACGCCTGCAACATGGGCGACCGCCGTGTAAGACACAGGCCCTCCCCGCATCCAGGCCGCCATTCACGGCAAAGCCATTTCGACGGGCCCCCTGTCTTTTCCCAACGAAGACGGCAAGGCCTGGGGGGGTCGCAATCCACTCTTGCGTCCCCAACACATCACAACCGCGAACCTGCCCGGCCTTCAGCCTGAAGGAGGCTGTCTGCCGCCCTACTTTGCGCGAATGTCAATCCGGGTAGCGGTCAGCTTGTTCTTATCATCGAACTTGCCGAGGATGATCACTCTCTCGCCATCCTTCATCTCGTCCACCTTGGACGGAGCGTTGCGAAGGGTGAACTTGGTGTCGGCGTTGTAGAGGACGTTCCACGTGACGTTGGTTCCGCTCTTCTGCCGGACGACCAGCGCAGACTTGTCTTTGTCGATCGAGACCACATAACCCTCGATCCTGTCGAGCCCTGTCTTGGCATCCTTGGTTGCCTGGGCATAAACTCCAGGAACCAGAACGATTAGACATACCAATCCCACCACGAGCATACAGCAAACGCTGCGCTTCATAGCCCCTCCTTGTCTGTGTTCCGATTCGATGGATAATTCTATTCTACGACGATGCAATAGTAAATGGACTCGCCGGCCGCCGGGAGGAGTGAACTTTTCGGGCCGGACCCACATCAAAAGCCGTGTATCATACGCCGGCGACGTGACTGCGCATTTGAACAGGCAGTTCCGGACAAACCTAAGGAGCGGAAGAAATGAAAGCACTGGTCAAGAGCAAGGCGGAGCCCGGGCTTTGGCTCGAAGAGACCGCAGAGCCTGAAATCGGCATAAACGACATCCTGATCAGGGTGCTCAGGACGGCCATCTGCGGAACGGATCTTCACATCTACAAGTGGGATGCGTGGGCACAAAAGACGATCCCCGTCCCGATGGCGGTCGGTCATGAGTTCGTCGGCCGGATAGTGAAGGTCGGTTCGAATGTATCGGATTTCTACCCGGGGGACATCGTCGGGGGTGAGGGGCATGTCGTTTGCGGACGCTGCAGGAATTGCCTGGCAGGGCGGCGCCATTTGTGCGCTCGGACAAAAGGGGTCGGCGTAAACCGCCCCGGGGCCTTCGCGGAATTCATAGCACTGCCCATGACCAACGTATGGCACCATCCTTCGTGGCTCGACCTCGACATCGCCTGCATCTTCGACCCCTTCGGTAACGCCGTGCACACCGCGCTCACGTTCGACCTGCTGGGAGAAGACGTGCTCATCACCGGTGCAGGGCCAATAGGCATCATGGCTGCTGCCGTGGTCCGGCATGCGGGTGCCCGATACGTGGTCGTTACCGACGTCAATCCCTATCGCCTCGAGCTCTCGAAGAAGGTCGGTGTGACGCGCGCCGTCGACGCCCGTTCACAGTCGCTTGCCGATATACAAAAAGAACTGGGGATGAAGGAAGGGTTCGATGTCGGGCTGGAAATGTCGGGAAATTCCGCTGCCTTCCGCGACATGTTGACCAACATGTGTCACGGCGGAAAGATTGCGATGCTTGGAATCCCGGACAAGGAAATGTCGATCGACTGGAACACTGTCATCTTCAACATGCTCACCGTAAAGGGCATCTACGGCCGTGAGATGTATGAAACCTGGTACAAGATGACGGTGATGCTGCAGTCCGGCCTGGACATCCGCCCGGTTATAACCCACCGATTTCACTACACGAAATTCCAGCAAGCCTTCGATGTAATGCTGACGGGGGATGCCGCAAAGGTAATTCTGGATTGGGCCGAGTAGGCCCAGACTGACAGACCGGACCCAGATCGCAGGTATTATACCAAGGTTCCGGCCTCGGAGAACGGACCTGCCTCGGGCCTGCCTTACACGTACTCGACTGTCGCCGGAGGCTTTGGCGTCAGGTCGTAGAGGCAGCGGTTGACTCCGGGAATCCGGGTGATTCCCTGCGAGATGCGTCGCAGCAACTCCCAGGGAAGTTCCCTGACGGTCGCCTCGCGCGCATCGACGCTGTCGATGCAGCGGACCACGACTATCTGGCCGAACTCCCGGCGCCCGTTTCGCATGCCGGTTGCACGATCGCCAAGCAGGACCGCAAAATACTGGAACGCTCCGATGTCCGCCAGCTCTTGTTCGACGATGGCGGTTGCGGCGCGAACCGTTGCCAACCGCTCCACGGTGACCTCGCCCACGATGCGGGTGGCCAGCGCCGGCCCGGGGAACGGGATACGCCGCGCGATGCTGTCAGGCAGGCCCAACTGCCGTGCAACCTCCCGCACCCCGTCCTTGCGAAGCGTCTTCAGCGGTTCGATTACCTTGTAGCCGTAAGCTTCGTCCGTGTCGATGCCGAGCTGGCTCAGTATGTTGTGTTGACGCTTGATCCCGGCCACGGTCTCTTCGATGTCGGTCAGGATCGTCCCGTGGAGCAGAAATTTCGCTCCTGTCCGCTTGACTGCGGCGGCAAACACATCCCGGTAGAAAGTATCCGTGATCGCCTGGCGCTTCAATTCCGGGTCTGTCAGACCCCTGAGGGCAGTCAGGAACTCCTTGCGCGCGTCTACGAGCTCGACCGGTATCCCCACGCCCGCGAATCCCTGAACGACCTGGTCCGGCTCACCCTCGCGCATTAACGCGTTGTCCACGAAAATAGTCCGCAGCCGGGGGCCCAACGCGCGGTGCGCCAGCAGAGTGACCACCGAGCTGTCAACGCCTCCGCTGACTGCGTTGATAGCGATTCCGTCACCGACCTCTTTCCTGATCTCATCGACCTGTTCCTGGATGAATTTCTGATAGTCCATATGCATTCGCCCTCACGAAAGTCTTAAGCGCCGAGCATAGCAGCGGTCCGGTATGCAGGCAAGGCCGGACGCGCAGTCCTGGAGTGCAGTCCGATCTGTCAGTGTCAGACCCGACCTGCCCGGCCTGGAACTACGGTCGGCCGAGGTATTTCTCGTAGAGCCGCGTATGCTTCGTCTCGAGACTGACCTCACGACCGGAGATAAACAGGTTCTTTACCTGGGTGCGGATTTCCAGGAGGTCTCCATCCGTCACCACGAGGTCCGCGACCTTTCCAACCTCGATGCTTCCGAGCCTGTCTGCAACGCCGAGTATTTCGGCCGGGTTGAGCGTCACGGCCCTCAGGGCCTGGTCATGAGACACGCCGTAAGCCTCGGCAAATCCCGCTTCATAGGGGAGATTCCGGACTTCACTGCTGTCGGGGGATGTCAGCGCAAATCTCACACCGGCGTTCGCAAGGTCCCGGGGCAGAGTGAATCGGGCATCGTAAGGGTCATCTTCCCGCACCGGAAGCTCAACGATCGAATCGAGGATCACCGCGACGTCCTCCTTTTTCAGCACGTCGGCCACCTGGTTCGCCTCCCGGCCTCCATGGATGACGAACCGCAGTCTCTCCTTCTTCCCGAATTCGACTGCGTTTCTGATGTCCCTCGCGGTGTCGGCAGTAAGAAAAACGACGCTCTTGCCTTCCACCACGGGCACGAGCGCCTCGAGCTGCCGGTCAGCGGGCGTTGCAGGCTGCGCCTGCCTGGCTTTGGCATAATGCCTTGCCTTCTCCAGCCACTCGGAGAGCTCTTTGACCTGGTTCTCGTAGTTCCGTTTGATCTCCGCAAATGTTTGCCGGGCTGTTCTCCCGAACCCGGCCCCGGGGTATCTCCCCCTCGGCCGTTCCAGGCTCGGGAAGGTCACCACCATGCCCGCTGACTTGAGAATCGCCATGTCATCAACGGTCCACCCGTCCAGATGGAGCAATACGGACTGACCGGCGATAATCCCCCCCTCGGGGACGCTGAGGCAACTGGTTATCCCGTTCACTCGAGCGACGGGAATGTGCTCGCTTTCAGGGTGAATGGCGCTGAACGCGAGGAGCTGAGGCTTGTACTGGCCCTGTTCGGCCGCGTCGTTGGTCACCTCGACAGCGGGTATCTCCGTGAGACCGACGTTGCTCCATGCATTCACCATCCCCGGGTAGACTTCGAGCCCCCTCCCCTCGATCACCCGGGCCCCGGGCGGCACTCTCACAGAGGTGCCGACAGCGACGACCTTCCCGTTTTCCATCACGACGGAAGCGTGCTCGAGCGTCCCTGCAGATGAGAGCGTGTGGACCCTGGCGTTCCGGATTACGCAGACCGGCTTACCGGCAGCAGACAGCGTCAGCGCCAGGATCAGGATGATCACGCTTGACTGGGCAATGCGGGTGCGTCTGGTGGGCTCAGCCATGGTCACTCTCCTTCTTCGCCTTGCGGAGGAACTTCGGTCGCGGTCTTGCCCTCGCCGGCCCCTTTGTCACCCGGCTTGTGGGGCGGACGTTCTTTGTCCCTGGTTTGCCGGTCCTTCTCCTCGAGAGATTTCCGCTCCTCAGCCATCCTCTTTCGCATCTCCTGATCCTTCCGGATTTCGAAATAGACCTGCCCGTCGATCAGGACCTTCTGCGGCACGGCGTAGACGCTCAGAGGATGGTGGTTGTAGATCACCAGGTCGGCATCCTTGCCGGGATCGATAGAGCCCACGCGGTCGTCGATCTTCAGCTGCTTCGCCGGATTGAGCGTGACCAGCCTCAGCGCTTCCTCCTCGGTGAGGCCCCCGTACTTCACGCATTTCGCGGCTTCCTGGTTCAGGTGCCGTGCCTCCTCTGAGCTGTCTGAATTTATGGAGACCATTACGCCCTTGCGGGTCAAAAGGGCGGCGTTGTACGGGATGGCGTCATACGCTTCGACCTTGTAGGCCCACCAGTCGGAGAAGGTGGATGCAACCGCGCCGTGGGCGGCAAGTTCGTTCGCGATCTTGTAGCCTTCGAGCGCATGCTCGAAGGAATTGACCTTGAAACCGAAGTCATCGGCCACCCGCATCATCATGAGCATCTCGTCGGCCCGATAGGCGTGGACGAAGGTGAGACGTTCGCCGCGCAGCACCTGGGCAAGCGGCTCGAGCGTCAGGTTCTTGCGTGGCGGCATCGCCGTCTTGTCGCCGGCGGCGACGCGCCTGTTGTACTCGTCCCACTCCTGCATGTAGATTCTCGCCTCGGTGAAGGCCTGACGGATCACGTCCTCGACTCCCATCCGGGTGCCGGGATATCGCTCCTGTGCGCGCGTGTGTTTCGGGTTCTCCCCCAGTGCGAACTTCAAACCCGGCCTGGCAGCCGCGAAAAGGAGTCCTTTCGCGTCCTGCCCCCAGCGGAGCTTGATCACGGCGCCGGTTCCCCCGATCGGATTCGCGCTCCCATGGAGAGTGGCAGTGGTGGTCACTCCGCCGGCCAGCTCACGGTAGATGTCAACATCGGTTGGATCAATAAAGTCCTCGACCGAGGTCATGGAGGTGACCGCGAGGCTGCCCTCGTTTACTCCTCCGTTCTGTGCGAGATGCGAGTGCGGGTCGATGATTCCAGGCATTACGAACTGGCCTGTTGCATCGATAACCAGGGCGCCGTCTGGCACAGCAACGGCCTGGCCGACCTCGGAGATCTTGCCATCGCGGATCAGGATTGACCCTTTGGCAATCGTGCCATGTGAGACGGTCAGTATCGTGGCATCCTTGATTACGATCACACCCGCACTGTCCGCCCCCGGCTCCGCCGCATCCGCCTGGACGACGCCCACAGCCAGGAGAACTGTCAGGGCCGCGGTTGCTTTCATTCGCATTCCCATTCTCTTCACCATGGATTCTCTCCGCCTCAACCCCGCAGTCCTACCGTTCTCGGGAGCTTCCGGGATCAGAAGACCCAGGTGCCTCGCCGTCACGTTCGCGACGGGAGTCCGGTTCAGAAATATCGAATTTCCTGCCGTCCACGAAGGCGTGCTTCACTCGAGTCTCCGCATCGAATATGTCGCCTGTGGTCAGGATGAGGTTCGCGGTCTTGTTCTTCTCGATGCTCCCTACCCGGTCGGCGACACCGAAGATCTCCGCCGGGCCGAGCGTAAGAGCACGTACGGCCATGTCCCTGTCCAGCCCTGCCTTGACAGCCCTGGACACGTTGCGGATGTAATCCTTCGGATTCACCACGCCACCCGACTGGAAGGCGAACCTGATCCCGGCCTTAGCCAACTGTGCGGCGCACTCGGGCGCCTTTACCCGCCGTCGCAGGACGTTGAGCTCTTCTCTCGCATCTGGATCCGCATCCTTGTCCAGCTCCGGGTATTTCACGCTGAGCAGAACCGGCACGTTCCGCTCGCGCAATAACGGCGCGATACTGCCCGACTCAGCCCCGCCGGAGATGATCAGGTTCAGCCTGAACGTCGATGCCAGGTCCAGTACTCGCTGGATTTCGGTCGGGCTGTCAGCCGGAATGATAGCCGGCAGCCGCTGTCCTACCAGCGGCTGCAGCGATTCCAGGGCCCTGTTGTACTCCGGGCGTCGAGCGCCGGGAGTTGCGTTGTAAATGCTCCACACCGTGCTGTAACGCTGAGCATCAAGGAGCGTTTGCTTGACAAGTGCGAATACTCCCATCGGAGAGCTGGGATACCCTCCGCCATACTCGCGCCTGCTCGCCAGGTCGATGCTGAAGGCCACCGGTGTTTTGAGGGTCATGCTTCCGGCTCCCCCGCCGTTCAGGTCGACCAGTGAACACTGCCCGGTGAAGATGCCGCCCCTCGGCACAACCAGCAACGTCGTGATGCCGGCAGCACGCACCGACTCCATCTCTTTGCCGGCAGGGTTGAGGAGGTCAGCGGCCTGGCGGTAAGGCGTGATACCCTGCCGCTCTTCCGGCGACTGCGAGGGTTCCTGCCGGGGCGCAGCGGGGGGAGGCGTTCCCCGTACACGATACGGCGCGGGCGTCTGCGGCGTCCCCTGATCCTCCCCGAGCCCCGTGGCGCAGAAAGCATCAATCAAGCCCGGATAGACGACAAGGCCGGTCGCGTCAATAACCCGGGCATCGCCGGGGATCGCCACATCCGTCCCGACCGCTTCGATAATCCCGCGTCTTATGACGACAGTGCCCCCCTCAATGGTCGGAGCGGAGACCGGAACGACTTTGGCATTCGTGATGGCATAGACTGGCGGTTCTTCACCGCCCGCGCGCCGTGCGTCGACCGGAAGCATGAGGATCACTGCGGCAAGGACGAAGCAGGCAGAGACAAGAGGCGATCCGGATCGCATGGGCAGCAAATTCATGCAGGCCTCCGTTGGAGAAGAGTAAAACTGAGGGCAAAGCCCCTCCCGGCGTCCGGATATCTCCGGCCGGCCTGGAGCCAAAAACCATTTATACACTCGAAGCGGTCCGGATGTTTCGCATAATCCGCGTTGTGCGTGCACAAAACACCCCGGCACGATAGAATGCTGGGCGATTTTCCGTCTGTTTCTGACAAACGGTGCCATCTCTATATGCAGCGAAACCTCCTCGTCACCGGCTGGGCTTCCTTCCTGACCGACGTCTCGACGGAGATGATCTATCCGCTTCTCCAGGCATTTGTGGCAATGATACTTTCCGGGCGGAGAGCGCTGCTCGGCCCGGTTCTCGGGATCATAGAGGGCATTTCTGAATCCACGGCCAGCCTGCTCAAGGTCTTTTCAGGCTTCTACTCCGACAGGGCCCGCTCGCGCAAAGCACCGACGATCGCAGGCTATTGCGTCTCGGCCTGCGCCAAGACACTGCTGTTCCTGGCGTCGCGCGGCTGGTACTTCGTGCTGCTGGCGCGCCTGTTCGACCGCGTGGGCAAAGGGATCCGTACGGCACCACGGGATGCGCTGATTTCGGAATCCGTGCCGGCCACGCAGCAGGGTGCCGCCTTCGGCTTCCAGCGCGCGATGGATTTCGCAGGCGCAACGGCAGGCGTCGCAATCTGCTATCTCGTCAGCCTGAAGCACCTCGATCCCGCGACCGGCACGCTCAGAGATCTCAGATCCTTCTATCTCCTGTTCGCCTTTTCGGTGATTCCCGCGTTCGCTGCGGTCTGTTTCCTTGCCTTCGCACAGGAGACCCGGCTGGCTCGGCCGAGCCGGGAGAACGCGCCCCGTCCAAGCCTCGACTACAGGAAGTACGACCGGCGCCTCCAGGTGTTCTTCCTGGCGCACCTGGTCTTCACGCTTGGCAATTCGTCGAACCAGTTCCTGCTCTTGCGCAGCATGGATCTCGGATTTGCCCTGCCGAGCGTGATCCTCATGTACCTCGCGCACAATCTTTCCACCGCGCTCTTGTCCCGTTATCTGGGCGGTTTGTCGGACCGTGTCGGCAGGATCGGGATACTGATCTCCGGATACCTGCTTTACGGCGTCGTCTATGGAACTTTCGGCCTGGTCACGAAAGCCGGCTCCGCGTGGCTTTGGGTCTTCTGGGTGCTTTATGGCGTCTACTACGCAATGACCGAAGGGGTGGAGAAAGCACTGGTCGTGGAGTTGGCTCCCGAGGATTCGAGGGCGACGGCGCTCGGGTTCTTCCAGACCATCGAGGGTGTGGCGTTGCTGATATCGAGCGTCCTGGCAGGATTTCTGTTTTCGCTGGCACCTGCAGCGCCGTTCATTTTCGGCGCCATCACAAGCATCACCACCGCCGCCATCCTCACGCGAATGCGTCCAGGGGCCATGAAGATTCCGGCACAGTAAATGCGTCCCGGCGCTTCATTTCATAGCCGGCAGCGGCTCAACGATTCCAGGAGCGCGACCCTCTCAGACTCCCCCGTCGGGAGCGGGTCATAGAGCCGGCAGACGCCGTTGCTAACGGTAACAGCCCGCGCAGCCTTCTGAACGAACGGCTCGATCTCGTGCGTGGCGATCACAACGGAGGCACCGTACGACAGCGCTCCGTCGATCCATGCCAGTATCTCCTCCCTCATCGACCGATCCATGGATTCCAGGGGTTCATCCAGGAGAATGATACGAGGATGGGCGATCCAGGCTGCGGCAAGGACCGCGCGCCTTCTCTGCCCCATGGAGAGCTCGCGGATTGAGCGTTGCGTCATCCGTCCGAGTCCGACATGATCCAGAACCGCCCTGCCCTTCTCGAGGGATTCGCCCCGCAGGCGACAGACCAGCCTGATGACGTCGCCGATCGTTGCATATGGCGTCAGGTCGGGCTGCTCCGGCACGTAGGCCAGACTTCGCCGCGTCTCGACCTCGTCTACCCAGAGGTTGCGCCCTTCGATCTCCGCCGTTCCCAGGTCCGGCTTCTCGACTCCTGCGACAAGTTTCAGCAGGGTACTCTTGCCGCAGCCGTTCGGCCCCAGGAGCAGCGTGAGTCCGGCTTGAATTTCCAGGTCCGCACCTCTCAGAACCGGCTCGCCTTCCTTGTACCAGAAATGTACCTGCGATAGGCGGATCATCTTCCGCTCCACGAGAGCGAGTCGCCAGCGCTGGCATGGTGACGTTCGACCCATCTGGTTGCCTTCAGGTTCACATCCGCCTTTCGGGCAGCCAGAAAGGCAGCCGGCGCTGCGGCGAGCCAGATGGTCCACGTCCAGTCGACAAGGGCGACGGTTGCAGACACGAAGAAACCTTCCAGCAGCAATCCGCCGGTTCCGGTCCTGCGCTCCCGGCCCTTCCTCAGGAAAGAGGCGCCCCGAAGCGCGAGTACCGGAACGACAGACGCCGCCTGGAGTGCGGCGGCGGGACTTAGACCGCCTGCGAGAATGATCACAGGCAGCCCAAGAGCCGCCAGCAGCATTGCATCCGCGAGGGTCCTGTTAGCGGCCGACCACGGCAACGAACGGGCCCAAGGCCAGACGGGCCTGCGGACCAGGAGCCGGTCAACCATCCCGGAAATCAAGAGCGTGAAAGACAAGGCCCCGCCGAAACGGGCAACCCCGGCAGCTATTGCGGGAGGAGGGGCATTATTTACCGTAAAGAGGAGTGCAGCACCGATCGGGATCAGCGAGACCATGTACGGACCCGCTGCGGCGGGACCAAGAGCGCGCATCGCAATTCGTGCATCGAAGAGCGGGCCGACCGGCCGCCAGGCCCTGGTGGGTGGTGGGTCGCGCAGTGGCCCGGCCAGAGGGTCGACCGCTTTCAGCAGGACGAGTGCGAGAATCATCCACACCCAACCGCCTGCAGCCGCGCAGATCGCTGCCGCCACGGAGAGCAACGCTGTCATCGGCTGTCTCCGTGACGGCACGGCGGCAAATGCCCCTGCGGCCAGCAGCAGCGCAAGGCGCGCTGCAGGCAGAAACACGGCACGGCCGTGGCTGTGTGCGACGATTCCAAGCAGACCGAACAGGACGGCAAGCGGAACTTGAACGGCAACCAACGCAATCGTCAGTCCCCTGCGATTTCCGGTTCCACTCAAGGGAAGATGACGCACCCAGCCGTTCAGCCCTGCGAGCATCAGCGGAGCAGCCCAGGCCGGAAGCAGGAAGCAGAGGGCGCCGAGCAGCAGGTATAAGGAGATGGGCGGCTGGGATGCGAATACGCCCATGGCGATGCCTGTAACGAAGGCAATCGGATACATCTGCAGAATGACAATGATCAGGAAGGCGGAGAAAAGAGGTGCGAAACTCCGGACCGCGACCCGGACACCTACCCTGAAATGAAACAGGAGCAACGCCTTCATTTCTTCATCATAGCATCGTCGACTGCCACGCCGTTCTCGACGGTGTTGCCCGATGGCCTGCAAAGGCCCGTAAACGCAAATTTCAAACTTGAAATTTGGAATTGAAAGGGGACGTGCACCGCCCGGCTACCAGATGAACTGAGCGCCGAAACGGAAGGTGCGGCCGTCGTTGAGCGTATTGGTTATCTGGCCGAAGTTCCCATTCGCGAGTTCCGTCCCGGGCTCCGCGAACTGCGGGGTGTTGAACAGGTTGATCGACTCCGCGCGCAGCGTCACTTTCATCTCGTTGCCAAAGCTCCATGTCCTGGAAACCATCGCGTTCACGTTCCGAATCCCGCCCTTGCGGAACGTGTTATGCCCAAGATTGGCGCTCTCCTCGGTCGGCTGCATGAAACGGAAGGCAGAGCGCGGCAGCAGCAGTCTCGATGTGTCGGGATCGCCGACGGTGCGACCCAGCACCGAGGCGTCGAGGAGGTGCACGCGATCGTTGCCGTTGCCATCTACATTGCCGTACCCGGGGGCGTCGGAACCGGAGACTACACTGAAAGGCATTCCTGTTTTTGCGAGAGCGATGGTGGAGACTTCCCATCCACTCGTGAGACGTCGCACCCAGGATGCGCCGGGCGCCGCGGGCAGTTGATAGTTCACGGCACAGAGCAGCGCATGAGTCTGGTCGAACGAGCTGAGCCCTTTCATGTCCCGGTGCGTCTCGAATTCCGACTGGCTGCGCGAAATCCGGGAATCGTTGTCGTAGGCCGTGTTGGTGTAGTTGCTCCCAAGGTCGATAGCCTTGCTGAACCAGTAGGAAGCGTTGGCCGACAGCCCGTGCCATTGAGGCATGACAAGCGAGGCGCGAGCGGCATCGAAATACCCCTCCGAACCGTTGAGCACCCAGCGGTGCTCCGCATGGTACGGATCCGCTCGCCGGTCATTGATAGTGGCTGTGGTCTGCGGGATCCCAGGCACCGCGTGAGCCCGGTTCAGGTACCACATGATCAGGAGCTTGTGCGATCGGCTGCCGACATAGCCGAACTGGACCCGAAGAACCCGTGACCAGTTCGGTTCCCACGCGAGGTTGTATTGGTGGGAGTACGGCACGGTCAGTTCGGGATCCAGCAGGTAGAGATTCGGGCGCGCATCCGGGATCTGCCCTGTCTGAGTCAAGCCGCGCATCGGATCGCTGAGATCGGGCGCCATAACAACGATTTTCACGCTGCCGGGGGGACTGAATCGCACCTGCTGAAAGGTGACCGGGAAGATCTGCCCGTACTGCAGCCCGTAGCCTGCGCGCGTCACTCCCCAGCGCCCGGGCAGTTGATAGGCCAGCCCGACCTGGGGGGCGAAGTTGTTGCAGTCGCAGTCGTAGGGAATCACGTTCAGTCCGTTTACTTCGTAGGGGGTCGGGGACGGCTCGTAGCGCAGGCCGAAATCGAGGGTGAGGTTCGGCCCTGCCTTCCAGACGTCTCCGGCATAGAAGTTCATATCCCAGTTACGGAAACCACGGTGCACGTTCCCTATCGATACGATGAATTGGGACGGCAGGCCCAGGCGGAGGTTCGTGATTGCGTCGCGGCCGAAATCGTTCGAAAACGAAAACACGCCTCGGTGCGCGTCCGTCTCGATGCCGTTGAACTGGCGCCTCGTCAGCCCGAAACCGGCACTCAGCGTGTGGGGGCCCCTGATGTGTGTTATCTGCCCCGCATAACGGAAGAGGTTTTGCGCCCGGTCGATGGGAATGTTGCCCTGGGGACCCAGTGTCTCGAGCCCCGAGGTGGAAACCATCGTCCCGACGGCGTTTTCATCGGGGCTCAGCTGCGACCGCAGGCGATCATAGCCGAACGAGAAATCGGTCAGGGTCGAGCTGGACCACTCGCGGTTCCATCCTATGCGTGCGGTGTGGAACTTGTTGTTGGTGATAGGATTCTGCCCGGCGACCAGCTCGAATGCGTCGATGTCCTGGGAAGTAAACGAGTAACGCAAGTAGAGCCGGTCGTGGCCCGACAGATCCTGATCCAGACGGATCATGCCGTTGTTTGTGTCGATGGATTGGGGCGAATTCGTGTTGAGAGCCCGAGGATTGATATCGGTGCGGTTCGGAAGCTCGAGCGGGTATGCCCCCAGGAAACGGGTGACAATCGCCCGGGTAGTCGGATCGGTGGCAAGCGGTGTCCGCTCGTCCGGCTTGGGAACCAGGACGTTGCCATTGACGCTGCCGCGCGACTTGAGCTGATTTCCCTCGAGGGTCAGCCGGGATCCCTTCCAGAGCGAAGTCTGGAGGGCGAATCCATAGTCGTTCTCGTGAGCAGGCTTGACGTCCCCGACCTGGAAAAACGACCGCGCGCTGAAGATGCTGTTGAGGTGGGACGCATATATCCTGCCGTGGAAGCCTGTACCGCCGGCAGCCGGGACGGCAAGCACCGCCGAGGGAGCGTTGCCGAACTCCGAACCAAAGTAATTGCGTGCCGGAGAGAACTCGCGCACGACAGTGGCCGTCGTGCCGAGGCGAACGTTCAGTTCCTTGAGAGCGTTGTTATCGACCGGATTGAAGTAGATGTTTTCGTTCCGGCGGCTCTCGCCGGCCGCCGCATCGGTCTTCCCGACCAGGTTCAGCTCGACTCGCTTGCCCGCATCCGCAGGCGCGGCTTCAGGCTCGCTCTTCATCTCCCCGACCTGCTTGTCCTCGACCTTCTGCTGTGCCGGCACCTGGCGGCTGCATGGCGGGCCGGCAATGATTGAGGCAAACAGAACAAATAGCGGAAGCCTTCGCCCAAAGATACCCATCCAGTCGTTTCACGAATTGGGAGGCGAGCTCCCCAATTCCTCCTTTCACCTCGGGCCGAAGATATATCACAACTTGTCCCGTTGAGGGTAAGTCGCAGCAATTCGCAATTGCCCCCGGGATCGGAATCAGAGTCGCTATCGCGCTCGGTATTGCACCGGAGACAGCATCAATGCCGAGGTCTCTCGCCTCACGATTTCGAATGTCGATACCGATTGCGAAACCCATGCCGATCCTGGCGACGACGGTTCTTCGGGCTTGGCGGCAGTTTCTGGTATTCTGGCGCGCGAACGGAGGTGGCGCGTGACGGTATATCTCGGGGCCGATATCGGGGGAACGAAGATCGCAGTCGTACTTGGCAATGCACAGGCGGAAATCATCGCGACAGACAGATTTCCTACCGCTTCGGTCGCAGGTCCATATCAGGCACTGGACGGGATCGAACGCGCCTTCCGACAGCTCCTGGAGGCGAACGGCCTCTCAGTGGAAGACGTAGCCAGGATTGGAATCAGCTGCGGCGGCCCCCTGGACTCCCGGCGCGGCGTGGTGCTCTCTCCTCCGAACCTTCCCGGCTGGGATGAAGTTCCCGTGTGCGAAGTGCTCAACCGCAAGTTCGGGCGGCCGGTGCGGCTCGAGAATGACGCCAACGCGGCTGCGCAGGCGGAATGGGCTTTCGGCGCAGGCCGGGGCACGCGGCACATGGTGTTCCTGACTTGCAGCACGGGCATGGGTGCCGGCCTGATACTCGACGGCAGGCTCTACCATGGCGCCCGTGATCTGGCAGGAGAAGCCGGGCACATCAGGCTCACCGACGACGGCCCGGTGGGCTATCGCAAGGCCGGATCTTTCGAGGGCTGGGCCAGCGGCGCAGGGCTGTTCAGTCTCACAGGTCGTCCTGCTGAAGCAATCGGCCGGGAGGCGCTGGCCGGCGACCCGAAAGCAGTGGCTCTCATCAGGCAGACGGGGGAAATGCTCGGGCGCGGCATCGCGATCATGTGCGACGTCCTGAACCCGGAACTGGTGGTTTGCGGAACGATGGCAGTGAAGCTGGGCGACCTGCTGCTGGAACCGGCCCGGCGCATTCTGGCACAGGAAGCCCTGGATCCCTGTCCCATCGTGCCGGCCGCACTCGGCGCGGAATTCGGCAACGTTGCCGCTCTAACGGTCGCGATCCTGGAAGAATGACGGCGCCCGGTGCGACGGCGAGCGGGGCCCATCGCCCTTCAACGCCTTCCGGTGACTTCGGCGAGCAGTTCCCGGTAGTAGAGGTAGTCCTCGTACCGAACGTCTTCACGCACCCTCCCGTCGGCCAGCGGTATGTAGCCGCCGCTCTCGAGGAGAGGCGGAACCTTTTCCATGATTTCCCGCCGGATGGCTTCCTTGCCGCAGCGTAGCGCGTCAAGATCGATGCCGCCGATGAGGCGCAGGTCCCGCCCGAATTCGCGCCTGATATCGCGATAGTCCATCGCGGCGGCGTCCACCTCGCATGCCCAGAGGCAGTTGAATCCGCACTTCAAGATAGAAGGCAGGAGCAACCTCGCGTTGGCATAGGTCCTGAAGACGACAGTTTCGACATTGTGACGATGCAGTACGTCGAGCAGCGGCTCGTAGCTCTTCAGCACGAGATCCTCATACATCCGCGGCGATATGAGCGGCCCGGTGTTTCCTCCGATGGGCTCGGAGAAAACGGCCGCATCGACCTCAACTTCCTGCAGCACCTTTCGGGCCATCCTGGCGCTGAAATCGCCCTGGGTCTCCATGCATGCGCGCACGAACCGGGGCTCCTCGCAAAGCAGGCGGGCCACCTCGGCGAACCTGTCCCAGCCGTGCACACCCATTGACAGGAACAACCCACGATGCACCCTGGGCATCAACACATGTTCACGCGCGCGCCAACGGCGAACCCGTCTCGGCCAATCTTTCGGAAAACGACTAGGAGCATCAGGATCGAGATGGCGGCGAAGGTCGTCCAGGGCGCCCGTCGAAGATGGCCAGGACTCCGGCTCAGGGCGGGGTTCGAGATTGAGCTCGAGTTCCTCGAAGCGGTCGGAAGGAAACATGCGGGCAAGGTCGGCGTCGCGGGACATGCCCTGCCGCCGCCATGACCTGATCACTGCGCGGCGTACCGGCTCCTCAAAATAGGGCACGCGATCCGGGCTGCCATATCTGAAAATCTCTCGAAGCCTCTGCCGACTGTCCATTGGCTGACTCCGGGGAGCATCCAGGGGTACAGGCGTGCCGCGACTTGGCTGCCTCGCCATTGAATCAATGCATGCCGGGTGGTTCCCCCGGCCTGCCGACACGCGGGCTTTTCATTATCAACACCAGTGGAAGCGTCAGCAGGAAAATAACTCCCAGAAGTCGGAAAACGTCGATGAATGAGAGCATCGCTGCCTGCTGTTCCACATTGTAGAAAACCAGGGCGGCGGCACGCCTCGCTGCCGTCGTGGCATCCGACCCACTCGCCATCATCGCCGCCCGCAGTTGGCCCAACCGCTGCTGGGTCTCAAGGCTGTAGGGGTTTACGTGTTCGCCCAAGACGTTGATGTGCATCTGCCTGTTTCTGGACAGCATAGTCGCCGAGGCAGCAATGCCCATGCTCCCACCGATGTTGCGCATGAGGTTGAAAATACTGGTAGCGTTTCCCATCTCCTCTTTGGGTATCGGGTCCATCGTGGTGGTCGTCAAGGGAACAAAGAGGCAGCTCAGCGCAACGCCCTGGAAGAGCTGGGGCCAGAAAAAGTCCCAGTAACCCGCGTCGAGGTTCAGCATCGACAGCCATAGCAGCGTAAGCCCGGCGCCCGCTATCCCAAACACGAGCAACTTGCGCGCTCCGACACGTGAAATGATCACACCCACAACAGGCATAAACAGGAGCGACCCGATACCACGCGGAGCCGTGGCGATTCCAGCCTGCAGCGACGGGTACATCAGGAGTGTCTGAAGCATGATGGGAAGCAACACGAGGCTGCCGTAGAGCACGAATCCGAGCGTGGTCATCATGAACACGCCTGTGGCATACGTCCTGTTCTTGAACACCCTCAAATGGACCACGGGATGGGCAACGATCAGTTCGTATACGACAAACAACAAAAGGGCGATCGCAGCAATCAGGGCCAGGGCGGTCATGGCATGCGAAGTGAACCAGTCTTCCTGCTCGCCCTTGTCGAGCAGTATTTGCAGGCAGGCCATCCCGAGCGCCAGCATGCCGATGCCCCAGTAGTCCACGCGGCTCGATCGCCTGCGGATGTAGGGCGGGTCGAAGACGTATAGTCTCGCCATGATGAGCGAAACTGCGCCGACAGGGATGTTTATGTAGAAGACCCAGCGCCAGCTGTAGCTGTCGGTCAGCCATCCCCCTAAGACAGGGCCGAAAATCGGCGCCGTGACGATGCACAGGCCGAACAGCGCCATGGCCTTCCCCCGTTCTGCGGGGGGAAAGGCTTCGAGCATGATCGCCTGCGAAATAGGTTGCATGACTCCGCCCGATGCCCCCTGCATCACTCTGAAAACAATCAGGGAGGTGAGGTTCGGTGCCAGCCCGCACAAGAAGGAAGAGATCATGAACCCTGAGACCGAAAGCATCAGCAGGCGCTTGCGTCCGAAGTAGTTCGCCAGCCACCCGGTCATCGGCAGGATGATCGCGTTCGCCACCAGGTAGGAGGTCAGTGTCCAGGTGGCTTCTTCGACGGTCGCCGACATGCTGCCGCCAATATGCGGCAGCGAAACGTTGACGACGGTAGTGTCGAGCACCTCCATGAACGTGGCGAAAACCACGGAGAACGATACAAGCCAGCGGTTGATTTGCGGAACTGTGGCAGGCGAATCTTCGGCCATGATCTGGCAGATTGCTCCCTGATATCACCTCGTGAACACGGTCGGGATCACGGACATGCCCGGGCGCAGAAGGTGCTCCGGGTCCTGGCCAAGATCGAGCACGATCTTGACCGGGATGCGCTGCACGACTTTGACATAGTTGCCCGTGGCGTTCTCAGGCGGCAGCAGGCTGAAGCGGGCGCCCGTCGCAGCGGCGATGCTCTGCACCCGGCCCAGATACGTGTGGCCGCCGTAAGCATCGACGGAGATCGTCACGCGTTGACCGACACGCATTTGGTTGAGCTGGTCCTCCTTGAAGTTCGCGGTCACCCAGATGTCCTCCAGCGGCACGACCGCCATGAGAGGCTGATCTCGCTGTACGACCTGGCCGGGCTCGACCTTTTTCATGCTGACGACCCCGGTGACGGGAGCCAGGACACTGGTGTATTCCAAATCGAGCTGCGCCCTGTCGAGAGCGGCTCCAGCCTGCAGCACCCGCGCCTCGGCGGAGGCGGCGTTTGATTTCATGACTGCGACCTGGTCCGGCCCGGAGCGCGTGGCCTCGATCCCGGCCTGGGCCTGGGAAACGACCGTTCGCGCCTGGACCAGTCGCGCCTCGGCAGCCTTCACGCCTTCCTCAGCTTCCTGAACCGCGGCTTCGGCCCCGTCGAGCGCCGCGCGGTTGGCATCCGCGGCCGCCACCGCCGCGTCGTATTGTTGTTTGGAAATCTCTTCTTTTGCGACGAGCTGTTTCATCCGCTCCAGGTCCTGCAGCGCCTTGGTGCTTCCCGCTCGAGCCTCCAACACACGCGCGCGCATCGCGACGAGACGCGCCCGCGCCGTGTCGACTCCCTTCGCGGCGGCCACCACTCCTGCTTCCGCGCTCTGCAGCGAGGCCTGTGCGCCGCTGGTCTGACTCGATGTCGTTATTGATGTTACGGGCACCTGGGTCCGCGCCGCCGCGGCCGCAGCCTCGGCGGCGGCGAGTTCGGCCTTCGCCCGCTCTGATGCAATCTCAAAGTCTCTGGGGTCGATCTTGACCAGGAGTTCGCCCGCTTTCACATCCTGGTTGTCATCGACGTACACAGCCAGCACCGTTCCGCCCACTCTGCAGGCGACGGGATTTATGTGGCCGTCGATCTGTGCGTCATCTGTCGATTCGCGCCCGGACATGTGATGCCATAGGACGAGAGCGACCACGACCGCCATGACAAGGATAACGAGCAGAAGCCACTTCTTGCCGCCCCGGCGCTTCTCGACGCCGGTTGCGAGCTGCCTGTCTCCCGGCCGAACCGCTTCCGGGTTCCCGATCCGGCCCTCATTTTCGGAACTTGAGTTCTCTGCCATCAAAAGCCTCGCACGAACTTGAGGAATGAAGACTCCGCATCTCCGATAGCCGCTGCCAGGCTGGCTTTTGCGGCATTGTGAGCATACAGGCTCGAGATGTAGTTCTCTGTCGCGCGCGCAAACGCCTGCTGCGCTTCCACGACCTCTATATTGTTTGCGACACCCGCGCTGAACCGGTCCTGCGCCTGGTTCAACTGTTCCTGCGCCAGCTTCACAGCACTGCTCGCGACGCCTACACTCTCGTCGGCAGCCTGGATGTTCAGGAATGCGGTCTGGATTTCGTAGTGGATCCGACCTCGAAGGTCTTCGATAATCGCTTCCTGCTGCTTCAGGGCGGCATCTGCCTCGAGCACCCTCGCCTGCGCTCGTCCCGCCTCGTAGATAGGGATGTTCAGGCTCGCGGCGACCGTGTAATCTCCGTGGCTCTGGCCGGGGCCCGGTCCATTCACACCGTAGTTGGCAATCCCCTGAAGGGACGGAAGCTTCGTGGCTTCCGCCGCTTTGCGGGCATACTGCGCCGCGCGCAACTGCGCCTGTGCACTCTGGTAATCGGAGCGGTCGCGATATGCCTTCTGTACGACTTCCTCCAACGTCATCGGCGGCAACGCACCGAAACGAAGTTCATCCGACAGGCTGAATCGCTGGCCGAGAGGCAGGCCAATGGCACGCGCCAGGTCGAGCTTTTCCTTCTCGAATTCGTTGGTTGCCACGATCAGTCCCTGTTGCTGCGCCTGCAGCTCCACCTGGGCGCGGAGCACGTCGATGGCGGGCGCCACGCCCGCCTTTTTGCGGTCCACTGCCAGGTCGTACAGCGCCTGTGCGGTCTGCACCTGGACGCGGGCGGCTTCAATTCGGCTCTTGCCCGAAACTGCCCGGAGGTACAGCTGCCCACACACCAGCACGATCTGGTCCCGGATGCCCCGGTAGGACAACTGGCTCGCCTTCAACTGCTCCGACCCCGCATGGGTATCATCGATTGCCTTCAGGTCGAATATCGCCTGAGTGAGGTAGAAGCGGCCGTCGAAGATGCTGAACGGCCCGTACATATAACGGACCCCGGGTGGGGTGGGAAATCCGTAGGCCTTGAGGTTGATCTGCGCCTGGCTTTCCGAAATGCCGGCCGAGAGCGTCGGCAGAAGCTGGCTGCGGGCGAGCTGGCGGCTTCCTTCCGCGGAACGGATTCCCTGCGTTCCCAGAAGGCCGGCCAGGTTGTACTTGAGCCCGCGCTCAATCGCCTCCGTTAGCGATAGCGGGATCGTGTCGGGCGTGGCCTGACCTGTGGGTACCCCACCCAGCACAGCTTCCTGCGGCGAGATGCCCAACGCGGCGGCTGCGGGCGCGCCAGACGGCCGAATCTCCCGTGTGGCTCCCATCGAGCCCGGCTCCTGCGCGCAGAGAAAGAGAGGCAGGCCCAGGAGAAATACAGTAATTACAGCAAACGATGTGACTCTCATCGCACGTCACGTCCTTTCCTGATGAGATCAGAAGCAACCGAGGCGATTGATTTTATCGGCGCCCAGGTCATATGTCCACCTCTACAGGTCGGGATCCGCAACCAGGACATGATTTTACAGTCCGCCTTCGCAGCAGGATTGGCTTATAATCCCATCGCTACTATGCCAGAGGAGGCTTCTATGAGGATTTCGCTCCGCAGGTTTTCGATCCTGACACTGCTGTGCACGTTCTGCCTGGTATGCCTGGCACCTGCCCAGGAACTCCAGCCTGTCCAGTTGCCAAAGCCCCAGACCGAGGGTGGCAAACCTCTCATGGAGGTCTTGAAGGAACGCAAATCGACGCGGGAATTCAGTAGTCGGGAACTGCCCGATCAGACCCTTTCCAACCTGCTCTGGGCAGCTTTCGGTATCAACCGGCCTGACGGCAGGCGGACGGCACCGTCGGCGATGAACCGCCAGGAAATAGACGTCTATGTCATCACGGCCAAGGCGGCCTGGCTTTATGACGCCAAGGGGGAGTTACTGAAGCCGGTGGCTGCAGGCGACCTGCGTGCCCTGGCCGGGACTCAGGAGTGGGTGAAGGAGGCGCCGCTGAACCTTGTGTACGTGGCCGACTCGGCCAAGATGGGCGGCGGTGATGAGGAATCCAGGGCTCTATATTCCGGAGCCGACACGGGTTTCATCTCGCAGAACGTCTACCTCTACTGTGCCTCCGAGGGCCTGGCAACAGTGGTCCGCGCCTCGGTTGACGAGGCCGCGCTCTCCAAAGCGCTCGGGCTGCGATCGGAGCAGAAGATCATCCTGGCTCAGACTGTGGGCTACCCGAAGAACTGACCCGCTCTTATTGTTTCTCAGTTTCGGATTTGCTTGCGAGAATTCGCGAGCACGCTTATAGATAGTCCGGGCCTGATGCGGCAGTGATGGCATCAACCGGTCGCTTGGGTTGCCGGCCGTGAGGCTGCACGGCCTCATCGGCAATCCGAGACCGGGGCTGTCTCTTCGCGACCAGGTCTGATCATCTATTCTGGAGGTGTGTCCATGATGACTGTTCGCAAGCTGTTGCTCGCCTGCGCGGCCCTTGCCCTTGTGGCTTGCCAGCAGCCGACCTACAAACCGGTGGAGATTGCCCAGAACGACGTCTGCTTCCGCTGCAAGGCGCCGATTGTCGAGAAGCAGTATGCCGCGGAGTTTGCCACCAAGGATGGCTTCGTCCGGAAATTCGATGACATCGCGTGCATGGCCGACTACGCACAGAACAAGATGAAAAAGAACAACATCGGCGCTTTTTACGTCGTCGACTACGTGACGAAGGAATGGCTCCCCGCCGAGCAGGCTGCTTTTGTGAAATCGGAGCAGTTCAAGACCCCGCAGAATGGCGGCATCCTTGCTCTCAAGGACAAGGGGCAGGCAGAGAAGCTCGCCGCCCAGTACCAGGCGACGTTGCTCACATTCGGCGATATCGTAAAGTAGCCGGGGCTGGCGTGGCGCCAGGCCTCCACCGGCAAGGCAGCCTGCCGTTCGCCGCCGGCGCAGAGGAAGATCATGATCTGCATAGCTATTGCTGTCCTCCTCATGCCGCTCATGGGGCTGCCTATGGACTATTCCGCCGGGCGTATCACCGTGGACGGGATCGAGGTGATCCGTCTTTCGGACGCCAGGAACGAAACCGAGGTTTTGATCGTCCCCTCCATCGGTAACAACGCCTTTGAAATGAAGGTCAAGGGAAAACACATCCTGTGGTCACCCTACCGGAGCCTCGGCGAGTTCAGGGACAAGCCTGTTCAATTGGGTAACCCGCTGCTCGCCCCCTGGGCGAATCGCATCGATGGAGATGCCTACTGGGCAAACGGCAGGCAATACCATCTGAACCCCGATCTGAAGAACTTCCGCTACGACGGAAATCACAACCCGATCCATGGCCTTCTCGCCTACTCGAGCGGGTGGGAAGTAACGAGTATGCGGGCCGACAATGAGTCGGCGAGCGTGACCTCCAGGCTCGATTTCTGGCGATATCCTGACTGGATGGCTCAATTCCCGTTTGCCCACGGGATCACCATTACTTACCGCCTCTGCAACGGGCAACTGGAGGTGGAAACCTCGATCGAGAATCTGTCCGAGGAGCCGATGCCCCTGTCGCTCGGTTACCATACCTATTACCGGCTCGACGATTCCCTCCGCGATGACTGGCGTGTCCACGTGGCGGCCCGCGAGAGTGTGGCCGTATCCCGAAACCTGATCCCAACCGGGAAGACCGAGCCGGTCACCCTGGCTGACCCTCAGCCACTCCGCGACTTCAATCTGGATGCCGGGTTCGTCAACCTTGTCCGCGATGCGGCCGGGCGCGCTGAATTCTGGGTCCTGGGCCGGAAACAGAAGATCAGGGTCATGTTCGGACCTAAATTCGATGTTGCGATAGTATTCGCTCCGCCCGGGCGCGATTTCATCTGCTTCGAGCCGATGGTGGGGATCACCAACGCCTTCAACCTGGCGCACGCAGGGCTCTACAAAGGGCTTCAGTCAATTCCCCCACGGGGGACCTGGAAAGAGAGTTTCTGGGTTATCCCCGAGAATTTCTAGAGTGGGTCCGGGTCCGGTCTGACAGGCCGGACCGACGTTGGCGCCTGAGCGATGACGTACCGCGAGGTTACTCTCGGGACTACCTCCCGACGACCTTTTCGGTGAAGTGGACGTGGGTGAAGGTTTCCGGGATATGTGAATCATAGTACCCGTGGCGGTTCCAGGTCCAGCCGGCGGCGGTCTCGAGCTTCTCACCCTTGGGCCCGACTTGCTCGAAACGTGAGCAGTCCATCCGCCAGATATCCCCCTCCTTGGGCGGCAGCGACCGCCCGTCCGCAAGCCATTTCATCCCATCCCAGGGAAAAGCCAGTTCCACCGTCCATCCCCGGTCGACGTCGTCGCGCTTGTTCAGGGTGCCGTCCACGTGAACGCCATGAAGGAGCCCGGGGAAATCCCAGTCCAGGTATCCGTTGCGCCATCCGCGGGGATGAACGTGCCCCCCGATGCCATCGATCACCATCAGGTTGCGGCCCTCCGGATTCCACTCCGGGACGTTGTAGGGGCTGCCGGGGCGATACATGTCCTTCCAGATCCAGAAAACCTCATAGATGGTGTTCAGCGCGTTGACCTCGAGCTCGTAGTACGCATCCTTGCCGGCGATGAACACCTCCACATCATTATCGAACCAGATCTTGGAGTCACGCTCCGTCAGGGTCGCCCATACATCCGGCTCTTCGAGCGTGAAGCCGAAGTAGAGGTAGCGATCATCCCAGAGCATGGCAACGCGCGTGTCGAACCACCCCTGTTTCCCTGTGACAATATCGACGAAAGGTGAAGACTTGGGCGCAAGCTGCCAATCAGGTTCATCCAACCTGCCGTCAACCCGGATCGGCCCGGAAGCATGGTGGCACGTGTAGTGAGCGAGTTCCTGATTGTAGCGAGGGCTGTAATCCATGCCCCGAGAATATGCGCAGGACAGTCCAAGGGTCAATAGCCCGATGAAGCCGGCCATGCGAACAGGAGAGCAAGGGGTGCAGGTCCCTGCCTTTGTCGTATCGAGGTGCAAGTTGGTCCTCATGGGCTCGAGCATCTCCTCGTCCAATAAAAATCCCGGCCATCATATCAGGGATTGGATGGCTTCCACATCGCTTTCCGGTGCAGGAACCGCCTGCAATCCCGGGGTGAGTGCCACCGCTGCGAGGGGGCGGAAAGAGCGCAACAAAAATCTCGAAGCCACGTATTTTCTATCAGGGGTAGGAAAGACAGGGCGCTCTGAGCCGGATTGCCGGGCTGAACGACCCCGATCTGACAGAAACGGGTGTGGGAAAAATGAGACCGAAACGCTGGTTTTCCAGTAAGTACTTTGTTTTGGCTCGGCTTGGCAGCCGTTCTCCTGCTGGCATTCGGCACGTATCGCATCATCACCGTCAGAGCTGACAAGCCGAACTACATTTTCGGCAACGTGGACCGGGGCGGCATCATCCTCCAGGTAGCCGCAACCGGCACCCTCCAGGCTGTCACAACGGTGCAGGTCGGGACACAAGTCTCGGGCACCATTGCCGAGCTGTACGCCGACTTCAACTCGGAGGTGAAGAAGGGGCAACTCCTCGCCAAGCTGGATCCTGCCCTCTTCGAGGCGCAGGTACAGCAGGCCGAGGCGAACGTCACCACCGCCGAGGCCACGGTGAATGACACGGCGGCGACCATAGCCAGCATGAAGGCTAACCTGGAAAAGGCGCGCGTCGACGTTCTCGACAAACAGCGCAAGATGAAACGGCAGCAGGAACTCTGGGACAACAAACTGATCGCTCGGGACGACCTCGACACCGCGGAAGCCGCTATCGGCGCCGCCATCGCGGTGCAGAAGGCCGCGGAAGCGGAACTCGACTCGGCGCAGGCACGCCTCAAGGCCGATCAGGCGAGGCTCCTCCAGACGCGGGCCGCACTGGAGACAGCCAGGGTCAACCTGCAGCACACCGTAATCACGAGCCCGATATCAGGGACTATCATCTCCCGAAGCGTGGACCGCGGCCAGACCGTGGCAGCCAGCTTCTCATCGCCGACGCTTTTCACAATTGCGGCCGACCTCACGAAGATGCAGGTCAACACCAACATCGATGAGGCCGACGTGGGTCGCATTCGCGCCGGCATGGAGGCCACATTCACCGTGGACTCCTATCCAAACGAGACTTTCCAGGGCAAGATCAGCCAGATTCGTCTGGCCGCGACCACCATTCAGAACGTGGTGACTTACAACGCGATCGTCGACGTTGACAACCCCCAGCTGAAGCTCAAGCCGAGCATGACGGCCAACGTTAAAGTTGTCATCCAGAGGGCAGACGACGTGCTGAGACTTCCGAACGCCGCACTCAGGTTCCGGCCCAACCTGTCTGATTCCGAACTGGCAGAAGCCTACAAGCGTGCCGGCGAGGAAAAGTACCTGGCGTATGCCAAACTACGCGCTGAGCGCTCCGGCCCCGCCGGCGGCGGAACGGCCGGCAGGCCTGGCTCGGGTTCGGGACGGGGGGGCTCGGCATGGGTTTTGCCTCTGCAAGGAGTGCCGGCACGGCGCGCGGCGGCTCTTCAGCCGCAACCATGCCTGCAAACAGGGGCAGGCGGGCGCCGGTCTGGGTGATCGGTCCCGACAGACTGCTCAGGCCTGTGGTCGTCAGGCTCGGCCTCACTGACGGCGTTATCACGCAGATCGATGAGGGCAAGCTCAAGGAAGGCGACAAAGTCATAGTCGCGCTGGAAGCCCAGTCGAATTCGGCGACACCCGCAACGACCAGGGCCCCCGGCTTCGGGAGCCCGATGGGCGGTCCCCGCAGGTTCTAGCAGACAGGTGGCGGCGCATGAAAGCTCTGGCAGAGAATATGTCCCAGCCGGTCATTCCGGTGAATTCGGACGAATCGGAAACCCTTATCCGGGTGGAGGGCCTGCACAAGTCTTACGAGATGGGGGACAACCGCGTGCACGCGCTGCGGGGGATTTCGCTCGACATCCGCTCCGGCGAGTTCGTGGCCATCATGGGTGCATCCGGCTCGGGGAAGTCCACGTTCATGAACCTGCTCGGATGCCTGGACAAGCCCAGCGAGGGACTTTACCGGCTGGACGGCACGGATGTGGCGCAGCTGTCCCGGGTCGAACTGGCACGGATCCGCAACGCGCGGATCGGGTTTGTCTTTCAGGGCTTCAATCTGCTGTCACGGACCACCGCGCTCGAGAATGTCGAGCTCCCGCTGATTTACGCCGGCATTGGCGCCAGGGAGCGGCACCGAAGATCTCGCGAAGCTCTGGAACGCGTTGGGCTCGGTGACCGGATTGACCATATTCCTTCTCAACTTTCGGGAGGCCAGCAGCAGCGCGTCGCCATTGCGCGGGCGCTCGTGAATAATCCCGCGCTTCTCCTTGCGGACGAACCCACAGGCAACCTCGACAGCAGGACCTCGGTGGAGATCATGCAGGTGTTCCAGGAACTGAACGAGAAAGACAATCTGACTATCATCCTCGTGACACACGAACCTGACATATCAGAGTATGCGAGGCGCGTCATTACCTTCCGTGATGGCCATATAACACGCGATCAGCCCGTTGCCCGCCGTCGCGTTGCCGGTGAGGTCCTTGAACTGATGCCGCAACTGGAGGAATGATGGTCTTCCTGCTTACGATCGTGCGAGTTGCACTGCAGGCGCTGGGGCGCAACAAGATGCGGTCCATACTCACCATGCTGGGCATCATCATAGGCGTAGGCGCCGTCATCGCGATGGTCAGCATCGGGCAGGGTGCGCAATACACGATCAGCCAGCAAATAGCCAGCGCCGGCAGCAACATGCTCTATGTGTGGCCGGGCTCATTCAATCAGGGTGGCTTCCGTTCCGGGGCGGGGACATCAAGCCATCTCACGGTTGAAGATTACCAGGCAATCGAGCACGAGTGCCCCGCCGTGCGCCTGGCGTCTCCTGTGGTACGGGCCAGCTCGTCGGTTGTTTTCGGTAACCAGAACTGGTTTACCAGTATACAAGGCGTAAACGTCAATTTCCCGGAGATACGCCTGTGGGAGGTGGAGAGCGGCGCGTTCTTCACGCAGCAGGATGAGTCGTCAGCCAGGCGGGTATGCATACTGGGAAAGACGGTCGTCGACAACCTCTTCGCAGGCCAGGACGCCGTGGGGCAGGAAATCCGGATCAAGAACGCACCCTGGCAGGTCATCGGCGTCCTCAAGTCAAAAGGGCAGAGCGGGATGGGGCAGGATCAGGACGATACAATCATCGCACCCTACACAACGGTCCAGAAAAAAATCCAGGGTATAACGTTCATCAACGCCATCATGGTATCCGCAGTCTCCGAGTCGGCGTCGGCGACGGCTCAACAGCAAATGACCGATCTCCTGCGGCAGCGGCATCATATCCCGCTCGGTGACGAGAACGACTTCATGGTGCGCAACCTGTCCGATATGGCGGAGCTGGCCAACAGCTCCAACCAGGTCATGACCATGCTGCTGGCCAGCATCGCCTTCGTGAGCCTGGTGGTCGGCGGGATCGGCGTGATGAACATAATGCTCGTCTCCGTGACCGAGAGAACGCGCGAGATTGGCATCCGGATGGCAGTGGGAGCTACGGGAGGAGACATCCAGTTCCAGTTCCTGACCGAAGCAGTCGTGCTTGCCGTATTTGGCGGCCTGGCGGGGATCGCCACGGGAATAGCAGCGTCGCTCCTGATCTCCGACTCACTCGGATGGCCGACACTCGTGTCGACGGCCGCGATCGCCATGGCGTTCTCTTTTGCGGGGGCCATCGGAATCGGCGCCGGATGGTATCCGGCGTTAAAAGCCTCGCGACTGGATCCGATCGAGGCCCTCCGTTACGAATAGTCGATCGCGCCCGGCGGGGCTTTGGCCTGTGCCGCAAACGGGACACACCCGGGATGCGCTCGGGGTCGGCATCGGTATCCACCGGGAGCTACCCCGATATCGAGGGCCATCGGCTGATCGTGAATTCGAACGCCGGCAGCGATCGCGACCCCGATTCCGATCCCGACATCGAGGGTTCCTCACGCTTGACCGCAAGTGTTTTTGAGAACCGGCCCAAATTCCCTGCCCTGGCGTGCCCGGCCCTCAGCCTCACGCCAGCCAGCGGTCGAGGTTCTGAGCGACGAATTCGTCGTCATTCAGATGCGGATAGCTCAGGTACACCCGGTTGATCTCTTCGAGCTGGCCCGGTGAGAGATCTTCCAGCGGATCCAGGCACCACCTGCCGGCCAGCAAACCCTGCCTCCGCAGAACCTCGTGCAGGCCGGCTATGCACCCTGCATACTGGTTTGCGGCATCAAAAAAGGCGGCATTGGCGTCGGTGACCTCCGCCGCACGATCCAGCAGGGCCAATGCGCCCTGTCCGGCGCCTTGTCTGCTCTCACGGATCCGATCGAGCATCTCGACTGCTCGCCGCGTCCAGACGGCCCAGTGCCCCAGCAGCCCTCCGGCGAAGCGAATCGTCGTCTCTCCCTGCGGGCCGCGGAGGCGGTATCCGGAGAGCAGATCGACAACGATACTGTCGTCGTTACCGGTATAGAGTGACACGTGGTCCTGCCGTCCGCTGTCGACGAGCGCCCTCACGACATCGAGCGTCTGATAGCGGTTGAAGCAGGCCACCTTGATGGCGAAGACTCTCTCAATCTCCAGAAACCTCCGCCAGAAGGAATAGCTGAGGGACCGGCCTCCCACCGCGGGTTGCAGGTAGAAGCCAAAGAGCGGAATAGCCTCCGAAACCCTGCGGCAATGCTCGATCAGTCCTGCTTCATCGCCGTCACGCATGGCACCCAGGCTCAGCAGCCCGAGGTCGTAGCCGGTCTCGGAGGCCAGCTGTGCCTCGCTCAGGGCCTGGCGGGTCTTGCCGCAAATCCCTGCCACCCGGATCAGTCGTGTTCCGTGTTTGCCTTCGCAGCCTCGCATTGCCTCGAATGCCAATCGCAACACCGGTTCATACAGGCCGATAGCGGGCTCGCGGATCGCGAACTGTGTCGTGTGAACCCCCACGGCCAGCCCTCCCGCTCCTGCGTCGCAGTAGTATCGGGAAAGCGCGAGCTGGCGGCGCTCATCGAGCCTCCGTTTCGAATCCAGGGCGAGCGGATGCGCAGGTATCACAGCGCCCTCTCGCAGCCTGCGCGCGACGCGCACGTCCATACCCGGGCCGGAGACGTTGTTGACGTCAGTACATGCCATTCTTGACCTCGAAATGTGTCGGTTTGTTCAGGCTGACGCCGCCGACTTCGATCCAGCGCGCAACCCATTCCATCAGCTGGTCGAGCTTGATTGACGGCGGGCCCAGCAGTGAGTGGCATAGCGAGGCGTTGCTGAGCAACGCGGTGCCTGTCTCCTTTTCGTCGAACACCGCCCTGCGGCGGAAACGCGCTGCAAAGAACCCGGCTGCCTGCCGCACGGATACCAGTTCCGGCCCCGTCACGTTGAGGGTCCGAGGCGGCGATTCACACAGGTCGAGACTCCGCAGCGCATAGGAATTCGCATCGCCCTGCCACACCGTGTTGATGTATCCGACTGCGAGCGAAACCGGAAGGCCTTCATACACCCTGCGAGCTATATCTACGAGCACTCCGTAGCGCAGGTCGACCGCGTAGTTGAGGCGCAACAGCAGCACCCTGGTCCCCTGCTCTCTCGAAAAATACTCGAAGACTCGCTCCCTCCCGAGACAGGACTGGGCATACTCTCCCACGGGGTCCGGCGGATCCGATTCGCGCGAGCCGCCGGTGCCAGGCTCCACAAATGAATAGACGTTGCCCGTCGAAAACGCGACGATCCGGGAAGATGCGAAATGCGGCAGGACGGCAGCCGGCACGAGCACGTTCATGACCCACGTCAGGTCCGGCCGGTCAGCGGATCCGAACTTGCGGCCTGCCATGTAGATGACGTTTTCGCACCTGGGTAGAGACGCAATCTGGCGGGGGTCGGAAAGGTCGCAGGCGATCGCCTCGGCTCCCGCGCGCTCTACGTCGTCGCGGACCGTCCCGGAAGAGAAGCGGGAGGCCGCCACTATCCGCCGCCTGATTCCAGCACCCTCGGTCGCCCGCTTTGCCAGGCGGACGAGGGAGGGCCCCATCTTCCCACCGGCACCAAGGATGATGATGTCGCCGGTCAGGCGGTGCATGAAATCGATGTCCGCGGGTCCGGGCGTGGACAGGACGTCCTCGAGCTGTTCTTCGCTCTCGATGTGTCTCATCCTCGGGTGCCTGCCTCCTCTGATTCCGTGAACTGAAAATATACTGTAACCACGCTTCCAGCACTATTGGCTGAATTTTCGCGCGGGAGTCCAGCCTTGCTGTCTGTCTCGAGAATCTATGGAGCGGGCTTTCAGCCCTTCGTTGTCTGTGGCTGCATTCCCGGGGCTTCGCCCCAGGCTGTTATGAGAACGCGCTTACAGCGCTGAGCAAGTCGATCTGAACCGTGTTCAAAGGGCCGAAGGCCCGCTCCAAAGCAGCCTGGGGCAAAGCCCCAGGTTTACATGCGATAACAAGAACGGAGGGCTGAGGGCGCGCTCCGTAGATTCTTGAGACAGCCTCAACAGACCGAAGCTACCTACCCCTGCAGGGTGAAGCATTGCATATTGCAGACTCCGGGGCGAAGGTGATATAGCTCAGCCCGGTCAATCTCCTGTTTGCCCGTACTTGGAGGCCATATCATGGGTGACAACATGCTGCTTGGAGTCGGACACTGGATGGTGCCGATTCCTCCTGTGTTGTGGCGCCGCCGTGTCTCCCGTGGCGTGCGCCAACTGAAGGCCGGTCTCGCTTTTATGTCGACGGAGCACCACCTGGTCCGTGACTTTGCTGTGCGCGAGCTTCCCCGCCTGGGAAAGCCGATGCCGCCGGAATGCATCGGGCAGAATCTGAATCTTCCGCTGGCCCGGGTAAATACCATTCTCGAAGATCTCGAACGGCACATGACGTTTCTCTTCAGGAACGAATCAGGGGCGGTGACCTGGGCCTATCCGGTAACCGTCGAGCGCACGCCCCATCATGTGAAGCTCAGCACGGGTGAGAGTATCTATGCGGCTTGAGCGGTGGACGCGATAGCGGTGCCCTTCGTGCAAGGGCTGATAAGAGGAGAGCGCATAAGCGGAACCGTCGCCACCGAGTGTGCACACTGCCACCGGGCCCTGCACTTCAGCGTGGACAGCGAGTTCAGCTACCAGGTCGAAGAGGCCGGAGCCAGGCCTGTCTTGTTTGCCCCGTGGTCCGGTGTCGAACCGGGCGCGCGCAGTATCATAGATGGCTTCTGACGGAAGTCCGTCTTCTTCTGGTCAGAAGAGCACGCGAAAGAAGATCGCAGGCGCCTCGGAGGAATCCGGGGTACATATGAAACGCTGGCGCAAGGCGCATACGTCACTCCCAGGATACAAGGAGCGCTCTTCGCATTTTCCGGGCCAAAACAGCGGTAACCCTGCCTTGAGGCTCGGCATTCGGTTGTGATTGCGGAGTGGCCTGTTCCGGTCAGCTGCCGATGAGAGTCGCGATGCCCTGGCCGACGCCGATGCACATCGTCGCCAGGCCGTACCGTCCGCCGCGACGACGCATTTCGTGCAGCAGAGTCACCAGGATTCTTGCGCCGCTGGCGCCCAGCGGATGACCCAGCGCGATCGCTCCCCCATTCACGTTCACCCTGGCCGGGTCGAGTCCAAGTTTGCGAATGCAGGCCAGGGACTGCGAGGCGAAAGCCTCGTTCAACTCCACCAGGTCGATGTCCGCCATGCTCAAACCGACGCGGTCCAGAGCCTTCAGCGTTGCCGGAACAGGCCCGATCCCCATGCAGGAGGGATCGACGCCGGCAGAAGCGCAACTGAGGATCCTGGCCATCGGATTGAGTCCGCGCCTGCGGGCCGCTTCAGGGGTGGCGAGCAGTATTGCGGCCGCACCGTCGTTAATGCCGCTGCTGTTGCCGGCGGTGACTGTCCCCCCTTGCTTGAACGCCGGCTTTAGTGCCGCAAGCGCCTCCAGAGTGGTGTCGGGACGAGGGTGTTCATCGGCGGAGAAGAGGGCCGGCGGCGATCCCTTTGGCCCCCGAGTCGGCACCGGCGTAATCTCGTCTGCGAAACGGCCGGATTGCATCGCCGCCGCGGCGCGCTTCTGGCTCTCCAGCGCAAACCGGTCCTGATCCTCGCGGGTGACGTGATACCGTTCCGCGACCCTTTCGGCCGTTTCGCCGAGCGCCAGCGTGTGCCCCATCGCTGCCAGCCGGGGGTTCGTGAAACGCCATCCGATGGTGGAATCGAATACCTGCGGTGCCTGCCGGGCGAACGCCGCCTCCGGCTTGGAAAATACGAACGGAGCACGGGTCATGCTTTCCACTCCGCCCGCGACGAACAGCTCGCCGTCGCCCAGCATTGCCGCGCGCGCGGCCTGATTGACCGCTTCGAGGCCGCTCCCGCACAGTCTGTTGATCGTCACGGCCGGGACGTCGACCGGCAGCCCGGCCAGCAGGGAGGCCATGCGCGCGACGTTCCGGTTATCCTCGCCGCCTTGATTGGTGCAACCCAGGTAGACATCGGCGATTTCGCCAGGATCCACGCCGGTACGCCTGACGAGATCCGCAATGACGTGCGCGGCGAGGTCGTCCGGGCGGGCGTCCCTGAGCGCACCTCCGTAACGTCCGATCGGCGTCCGCACCGCTGCGACGATCCAGGCTTCATTCATGGTATCCGCCTCCCTGGCGGTCGGTCCTGTCCTGCCGCTCCCCCGCATCAGTTACGGTACATGCCTGCCGGATCCAGCTCGTGCCGTATGCATCCGAGTTCCTCTGCGGTCGGCGCGGGCGTCTCGCCGACCCGTGGCGCCTGGCACAGCGGCCAGCCGATCCGGGACGCCACCTCATCAACCCCGATCCCCGGATGGAGTGAAACCAGCCTCATCTCGTGATCGGGGCCGCTGAAGTCGAAGAGCGCCTTGTCGGTGACGACGAGCCCGGGGCCGCCACCCGGCATGCCCAGCCGCAAGCGCGCGTCACCGCCGTCCAGAAACCCGGGGCTGGTTCGGAAGTCGAGTTTTCCGACAAACGCCCTCTTGCTCAGCCGCATGATGTAGAAGAGCCGCCTGGCATGGATGGCGATCTCGCACGCACCGCCGCTTCCCGGCAGCCGGACTTTCGGCCTGGTATAGGAGTCGATCACCGTCGTGTTCAGGTTGCCGAACCGGTCGACCTGGGCACCTCCCAGGAACCCGACTTCGATCCGGCCTCCCTGGAGGTAGCAACCGAACAGATCGGCCATCGACATCGTGCACAGCGAGCCGGTGACTAGCGCGGGGTCTCCGATCGAGAGCGGCAGGCGCGTGGGACGGGCGCCGAATACACCCGCTTCGTAGATCAACTCGAGGTCGGGAGCGACCGTTCGGCGGGCAAGGTTGCAGGCAATGTTGGGCAGCCCGACCCCAACGAACACCGTACGCACTCCGGCAAGTGCGCGGGCTGCGGAAACAATCATCATCTCGGAAGCGGTGTAGGGTTCGGCGGTCACTGATGGCTCCCGTAGTTGACGGGCGCGGAGAAAGATGCGATCGGTTTCAGGCGTTCGACAGTCTCCTGCCCGAGTTTCCGCGTGTACTCCGCCCGGCCGGCAAGCCCGCAAACCCATTCCTCCAGCCAGGCCTCGGTTGCATCCCGGTCACGCGAGATCTTGTCCCACTCGAGGTAGAACGCATTATCCCTGTCGTAGTAGCCCTGCACGTACGAAGGGTGGGCGCCGAATGGCTCGTGGACGACCGCATCCACGATCAGGCCGGGAATCAGGGTGCGGTTAGGGTCCGCGCGGATTACGGACTCATCGACGAGTTCTTCCACGATTACGATGACCTTGCCCGCGGCAAATGCGACCTCTTTCTGCACACCGAGCAGTCCCCACACCTGTGTGTTGCCCTCGGCATCGGCTCGCTGTGCATGGATGAAAGCCACGTCCGGGTTCAGGGGCGGCACGACCGCGACCTCTTCTTCACCGTAAGGGCTCTTGACGGATTTGATCTTCGGGTTTACTTCGGGCATCTCGGAGCCCAGATAGGAACGGAGCGGGTAGAACGGCAGGCGCGCCGCGCCGGCGATGTAGCGGCCGACCATGCCGAAGTGCGAGTATTCCTCGATCTCCAGCGGCGAGGGAATCCCCTGCTCGACTGCCCGGCGGATGCAATTGAGGGGGCCGACGCCGGGATTGCCCAGGTAGCTGAACACGAGCCTGCGAGCCACGCCGGCGGCGATCATCTGATCGTAGATCACGTCCGGTGTCATACGGACCAGCGTGAGGTCACGTTTTCGCTGCCGTATGATCTCGTGCCCCGCGGCAAAACAGATGAATGCGGTGAAACCTTCGATCGCGACCGACACACCGTCCGGGACGTACCGGGACACCGCTTCATGCATGGAAAGCAGCTTCGTCGACATAGTCTGCGCTATCAGCCGTTACTTTCAGCCTAAGCTGACTGCTGATAGCCGAAGGCTGAAAGCCTCTGCGAAAAGGCGTTTGCTGCCAGTCACCGGGACTCATCCGGTCGACGCTTCGTCACGCCACCGTCTGGCTCTGCTCGCGCAGATACTGCTGCACGTAGTAGAGCCCGCCGCCGCCGCGTGAGGAGCTCCCGCTGGCCTTCCATCCGCCGAAAGGCTGGACTCCCGGCCAGGCTCCCGTGGTCGCTCCCTTCACACGGTTAACGTACACCACACCCGCCTGAATGCCATCCAGGAACTGGCGGATCTCGGCCTTATCCTTGCTGAAGATGCCGGCCGTCAGTCCATAGACGCTGTCGTTCGCCGCACGCAACGCATCCTCCAAATTGGTGAACTCACCGATGACGACGAAGGGCAGAAACAGCTCTTCCTTGAACAGGACATGATCGAGGGGCAGCCCGTCCACGATGGTGGGCGCCACGTAATAGCCCTTCGCCAGCTCACCCTCGGCGAGGGTCCGGCCTCCGGACACGATTCTTCCTCCGGCGGCGAGAGCAAGGGCAACGGACTCCTTGAACTTCTCGTAGGCCTGGGCATTTACTACCGGACCCATGAACACGCCGGGGACTGTCGGATCACCCACCTGGAGGGCTTCTGTCTTCTGCTTGAGAACGTCGATGAACCTATCCTTTACATCACGGTGCACATAAACGCGCGAAGTGGCGCTGCACTTCTGACCGCTCAGGCCGAATGCCGAACGCATTACACCTTCGGCCGCCGCAACCAGGTCGGCCTTCCTGCTCACGATGACGGGATTCTTTCCACCCATTTCGGTGATGCAGGGGCGTGGATAGGCCTGGCTGAATCGCTTCAGGATGTTGAACCCCACATCGAAGGAACCGGTGAAGGTCATGCCGGCAACATCAGGATTGACCACGAGTTCCTCGCCGACCGTGCGTCCCGGACCGGTGATAAAATTGACCACACCCGGCGGCAATCCTGCGTCGCGGAAGCACTGTGCCAGGTGCCACGTGCTGATCGGGGTGTCGCTCGCGGGCTTGAGAATCACCGTGTTGCCGGCAACCAGTGCACCCCCCATCGGCCCGCCGCTGAGTGCGACCGGGAAGTTGAAGGGCGATACAACCGCCCATACTCCATAAGGTTTCATAACGCTGCGTGTCTTTGAGGTTCCCTCCGGCTTCATCGGGTGATCAAAGCCCTGGTTGGCCTCCACCTGGTCGCAGTAGTAATCGATCAGGTCGGCGGTCTCCTTCACGTCTCCCAGGGCTTCCGCGCGGCTCTTGCCGACGTCCAGGCTGAGCCATGCCGACAGCTCAAACAGGCGCTTGTTGATCACGGCGGCAACTTTCCGCATCATGGACACGCGCCTCCGCCACGGAAGTGCGCTCCACCCGGGGAACGCTGCTTTCGCCGCGGCGATGGCGCTCCTGGCGTCCTCGACGGTGCCCCTCTGGCAGTAACCAAGAACAACGTCTGTGTTAACCGGTGTGCGTTTCTCCAGGAGCCCGGCGGCGGTACGATCCTGGCCGCCGATCAGCATGGGGTAAGTTCTGCCGACCTGTTCACGCACTTTCGCGTACGCCTGGTCGTATTCTTTCAGCAAGCCCGGATCCGTCAGGGCGGTGCTGAGGTTCGCGTAAGTGAGAGCCGGGCCTGCGCTCTTCCGCACCGGACGTCTTTTCCTGACGGCGGACTTGTTCTTCCCTGCACGGGTTCTGGCAACCATGTTCCCTCCTTGAATGGCAATTGCAGAAAGCAGATTGTAATCGGCGGGCTCGGGAATTACCACCCGGCGCGGTTCACGGATCACAACAGGTCATCGATCACGGATAGTCCTGATTCGAGATCCGCCTGATCGATCACCAGGGGCGGGCACAGGATGAGCAGGTTGCCCCGCACCGCGACGCTCACGCCTCGCTCCAGAGCAGTCCGCGCGAGCGCCCTCAACCATGGCAGCGGTCCGGGGAACGGAGGCGCCGGCGATCCTCCACCGGGATCGGCCATCTCCAGGACAGCGAACAATCCCAACCCGCGCACGTCCGCGATGATCTGATGGCGGGCACGCAACTCGCGTAATCTCCCGAACATCCACGACCCGAGTTCTCGCGCACGTTCGATCAGTCTCTGGCCTGCATAGGCCTGAATGGCCGCGACGCCCGCCGCACACGCCAGCGGGTGCCCGCTGTACGTCAGGCCGGTCTCCAGCAGATGATCGTCGAAATACTTCGCGACAGGGCTCGAAACACAGAGGGCACCGAGGGGGATGTGTGCACCGGTCAGCCCCTTGGCCATGGTGAACATATCAGGCGCCGCTCCCAGGCGCTGCCAGGCAAACCACTCCCCGCAGCGGCCGAAACCGCTCATTACCTCGTCCGCTATCAGCAGGATGTCGTAGCGATCGCAGATCTCGCGCAGCCGTGGCCAATATTCGACCGGTGGAATGATGCCGTTCGTTCCCGCAGCCGGTTCGGCGATTACGGCGGCCACGGTGTGCATCCCCTCGAAGAGTATGACCTCTTCGACATGGGCCGCGCACCGGATGCCGCACGAAGGGTAGCGCAGCCCGAAGGGGCATCGAAAGCAGTAGGGCGGCAGCACATGCACGACGCCCGTCAGCCCGTCCGTCGTATTCCAGCCGCGCGCGTCTCCGCCTGCCTTCAAGGCGGCATGGGTCGCGCCGTGGTAGGACCGGTAACGGGACAGTATCTTGTGACGCCCCGTGTACCAGCGGGCCATCTTGATCGCGTTCTCGGTCGCTTCCGCGCCGCCGCAGGTGAAAAACACCTTGCCGAACCCGGCTCGCTGGCCCTTCGACAGGCGGCCTTGGTCTACCGCCCCGGCCTTGTCCTCCTGAGCCTGATTCCCGTCCGCAGACCCTCCGTTGGCGATCGAGACAATTCTCTCCGCCAATTCTCCGCGCGGCGACGCTCCCCAGCTGTTGGAGACGTAGCACAGGCTGGCGGCCTGCTCGCGGATCGCGCGCACGACCGCGGGGTGCTGATGGCCCAGGTTGCAGCACTCCGCCTGGCTGCTCAGATCCAGGTAACGCCTGCCATCTTCATCCCAGAACCACGCGCCCTGTCCGCCGACCACCGTAGGGCCTTTCCAATCGGCCTGCCTGGTCCACGTGTGCAGGACGTACTTCCCCTCGTCTGTCATAAGCGCATCGCGTCCCGCCAGGGAGGTCAACAGGAGCTACATTGCCCCGCTGTTCGCCTCCGCCTCGCTCACCGCGTCGTCGAAGATCTCGAGCGCCTCGTCGGCCAGTTCTGCGGTTATGTTCAACGGCGGAGCAAAGCGCACCACGCTTGCGCCGCATCCGAGAAGCAGCAGGCCGCGCTCGTACGCACCCTTGAGCACCGCCTCCATGGCCTCATGTGCCGGCTCCTTTGAGGCCTTGTCTTTGACCAGCTCGACTCCGATCATCAAACCCAGGCCGCGTGCCTGGCCGATGGTCGGGTGCCTGTCCGACATCGCACGCAGCTTCTCGAGCATGCGGGCCCCGACTGTACGCGCGTTCTCCATATAGCCGCTTTCGATCAGGCGCAGTGTCTCAAGTGCCGCAGCACACGCCAGCGGGTTTCCTCCATAGGTGTTGCCGTGGGCGCCCGGTCCCCAGCTGGCGACGCTCCGGCGCGTGATCATCGCGCCGAGAGGCACGCCCGAGGCGATGCCCTTTGCGCAACAGACCATGTCGGGCTCAACGCCCCAGTGTTGCACAGCCCACCACTTACCGGTACGGCCCACACCGCTCTGGACTTCATCGACAATCAGGAGGATTCCATGATCGTCGCACAGCTTGCGAAGCCTAGGCAGGAAATGAGGCGCCGGCACGATATAGCCGCCTTCCCCCTGCAGCGCTTCGACCAGGACGGCGGCCACTTCGTCCGGGGGAACGTCGTATCTGAAGACCACTTGCTCGAGGAAGTCCACGCACGCATCGCCGTAGTCCCCTGCCCCAGGAGCGATCGCGAGACGGGGCCGGTAAGGGTCCGGGTAGGGCACGTGCACAACCCCGGCCAGCAACGGTCCGAAACCCCGGTGCTGAACCGCCTTGCTCGCGGTCATGCTCACCGATCCGTACGACCGTCCGTGAAAGGCGCCGTAGAAACCGATCAGGTATTGGCGCTTCGTGTGATGGCGTGCGAGCTTCAGCGCCGCCTCAATAGACTCGGTTCCCGAATTGGTCAGAAACACAACTGCGTCCTCGGAAAACGGAGCAATCTCGTCGAGCTTTTCCGCCAGCCTCACCATGGTTTCGTGGTAGTAGTCGGACGAGATGTGGAGAAACTTACCGGCCTGCTCCCGGATCGCTCGGACGACATCGGGATGCGCATGCCCGGTCGAACAGACTGCGATGCCGGCAACGCAGTCGATGTAACGATAGCCGTCCGCATCCCAGACCTCACTGCCCGAGCCGTGGGACATGACAAAAGGGTAGTCGCGTGCGTAGGAGGGAGAAATGACTTGTCCGTCCCGCGCCAGGAGAGCACGCGCCTTGGGGCCGGGTACGGGATTCTTGGGCAGCATTCGGTTGGTCCTCCAGCGAACTCAGGCCTGCAATTCTGATTATGATCGTCACACTGCAGCTTGCCAAAACTCTAGTATAGGCCAGATCCTGGTCCCGCAGCCATCGAGTTGATTAAGGGCCGCGTGCGTCCGCGCCGGCAAGGCTGCATCAAAGCTCTATGAAGCGGGCCTTCAGCCCTTGATTACTGTGACTGCATGCAAAACTGGGGCTTCGCCCCAGGCTGTTATGAAAACGCGCTTTCAGCGCTCCGCATCTTGATCCGAATATGGTTTTGAGGGCCGAAGGCCCGCCCCATACCAGCCTGGGGCGAAGCCCCAGGAAATGTATCCATGGACGGACGATGGAGGGCTGAAAGCCCGTATCATAGTTGGTTTTCAGACAGCCTCGCCGGCGCGGACGTCGCGCGCTTCGGCGAAGCGCGCCCACTGGATCCCCCCTTCTCAGCCCGTTTCCCGAACAGCACGTTGACTTGTCTCTCGATCCGCCTTATCGTGCGGACACATTTTCAGGTCAGGAGTGGCAAGCAGATGATCAAAAGGTCCATGGCAAGCGCCGCGTTGTTCCTCGCATCCCTCGCCGCAGTTCATGCGGTTGCGCAGGAGGGTAAACAGAAGGCAGACGTCCTCTTCGGAAAACTGGAAGCGGCGATGGCCCAGGCGGATCGCGAGCTGAACGGAGTGCTGGGGCTGGCTATCCTGGATCTGGCTTCGGGACGGCAAATACTTCGCAACGCAGATGAGGTATTCCCCACGGCCAGCACGATCAAGATCGCGGTGCTGGCAGAGCTCTACCATCAGTCGCAGCAATCCGCCTCGGGAATCGCCGGCAAGGCGCAGCTGACCGACACCTACACGATGAACCGGGCCGACCTCGTGGATGACAGCCAGATCATGGCTGGGCTGACTCCCGGCGTCACCAGGGTGACCAATCGCGACATTGCTACTTTCATGCTTGCCGTCAGTGACAATTCTGCGACAAACATCCTGATCGACAGGCTTGGGATGGGGAATGTGAACGCCCTGCTCGAGAGTCTCGGTCTGCAGCAGACAAGGCTGCGACGCAAGATGATGGACATCACGGCGGCGCGCGAGGGGCGCGAGAACACGGCCACGCCCCTCGAGTTGGTCAGGCTGCTGGAAGCGGTCTATCGCGGCAAGGTATTTGACAAGGCAATGACCGAGGATTTCCTGAAGATGCTTAGCACGCGCAAAGAGAGCCCTATCCCGCGTTTGATCCCGGAGGAAGTCGTGATCGCGAACAAGCCGGGTGCGCTGGAGGGCGTTCGCTGCGACGCAGGCATCGTTTTTGCGAAGAATCGCCCGTTCGTGATCGGCGTTATGACTGGCTACGATCTGGACGAGCGCGCGGCGGATGATGCGATCAGCCGGATCGCATTGGCCGCATACGAATGCTTCGAGCGACTTGGCCGCTCGTCCGCGTACGGCCGTGTCATCTCACCGCGCAACAGCCGGTGAATTGCGCAGCAGCATGAGGATTGCACTGGTGAGGGAGCCGGAGCGGTAACATTGCCATGGTGGTGACGAAGCCAGGCCGCGAATTTTGCCGGCTGGGAGACTCAGGCACGGGCAGTTGAGCATCGGATGCGCCTGCTTTGCGTCTGGGATGGTACCGGATCATGCTGAACCAACAACGCCGGCGCTTCCTGAAATCCGTGATCGCCGCCGGCTTCTTCCCGCGAGGAGCTTGTCTCATGTGGGATCAATCGACGGAAACGCTTCTTTCGGAGGGCTGCCTCACAGACATCGCCGGCATCCAGGTGGGCCATTTCACCGACTCCCGCCGGCCCACGGGCTGCACGGTAGTGCTCGCTGAAGCCGGCGCAGTCGCCGGTGTGGATGTGCGCGGCTCCGCCCCGGGAACGCGTGAGACGGACCTGCTCAATCCAATCAATACGGTTCAGAAGATCCACGCGATCCTGCTCGCGGGCGGCAGCGCTTTCGGACTGGACGCCGCTTCCGGGGTCGTGCAGTTCCTCGAAGAAAAAGGGGTCGGTTTCGACATGCGGGTGGCCCGCGTACCGATCGTCCCCGCCGCAATCCTCTTCGACCTGGCATTGGGTGACGCAGGAATACGCCCCGATAAAGCCGCAGGTTACGCTGCCTGTCGCAACGCGACTGCGGGTGCGGTGGAGGAAGGCAACGTAGGAGCCGGGGCCGGAGCGACGGTCGGGAAGATGCTCGGCCGCGGCCGGGCCATGAAGGCCGGCATCGGGACCTGTTCGATCAGGGTAGGTGAGCTGAAGGTTGCCGCGCTTGTCGCCGTAAATGCGGCCGGAGACATCATCGACCCGCGCAGTTGCCGCATCATTGCGGGCGCAAGAACGCCGGACGGCAAAGCGCTTGCCAACACGATGGAGGCCCTGAAGCATGGGCCCGCAGCGGTGGCATCCGGTGAGGGCGCCAGTACGACTCTCGGAGTCGTCGCGACGAATGCCCTGTTCGACAAACCCGGGATGACCAAGATCGCCCAGATGGCGCAGGACGGACTCGCACGGGCGGTCAATCCGGCTCACACGCCGATGGACGGCGATACGCTCTTTGCCATCACCACCGGCGAATTGAAGAACGTCAGTCTCTCCCTCGCAGGCGCGCTTGCAGCCGACGCCGTGTCGCGCGCGATCGTCCGTGCCGCCTTGAAGGCGGCAGGAGTACCCGGCTATCCGTCCACCCGAGACCTCCGGCCGTGAACGTTCACCTGGTCGTCATCATCACCTACGCTGCCGGGCTTGTGGGCCTCGGGTTCTATGTCTCCCGGCGCGTCAGGAGCGCGTCGGACTTCTTTGTTGCAGGCAGGCGTCTGCCGTCCCGCCTGCTTTTCGCCACCCTTCTGGCAGCCAACATTGGCGGCGGATCGACAGTCGGGGCAGCAGGGCTGGGTTACCAGTACGGCCTTTCTGCCTGGTGGTGGGTGGGCTCGGCCGGCCTGGGTCAGCTGATTCTCGCGGCCACGGTCGGCCCACGCATCTGGAAGCTGGCAAGGTCAAACGGCTTCTACACCCTGGGTGATTTCCTGGGCTGGCGCTACAGCCCTGCCGTCCGCGCCCTGATAGCCGTTCTCCTGTGGGTCGGTTCCCTCTCTATTTTGGCCGGCCAGCTGATCGGCATAGCGTGGATCCTGAATGTCGTAACGGGCGCGCCCAAGCCACTCGGTTGCCTTCTGGGCGGGCTGTGCGTCACCCTGTACTTTTCAGCCGGCGGGTTGCTTTCATCCGTCCGGGTAAACGTGGTGCAGTTGACGGTCAAGATGGCGGGCCTCCTCCTCGCTCTCCCGATTTCGCTTGCTGTTGTCGGAGGATGGCATGGTATTTCGAAAACCGCAGGCGCCGAGCTGTCGCAGGGTTTTCTTTCCATGACAGGCATCGGCACAGCGGGCATCCTCGGATACGTGGTGCTGCTGGTACCGCCGTTCATCGTCTCCCCGGGCCTGCTCCAGAAAATCTACGGGGCGAGAGACGAATCTGCGGCCCGATTCGGGACTGCCGCAAACGGGCTGGTCCTGCTGCTTTATTCGTTTGTTCCGGTGCTGCTGGGGATGGCCGCCTGCGCGGCCTATCCCGGTTTTCAGAATCGCGAGATGGCCATGCCCGCCGTGCTGATGCACCTGCTCCCGGTATGGGCAGGCGCGCTGGCTCTCGCCGCGATCTTCTCCGCGGAGCTGAATGCTGCCGATGCGGTGCTGTTCATGCTCGCCACATCGCTCAGCAAGGATCTTTACCAGAGTTTCCTGCGACCTTCGGCGTCCGGGGAGCACCTCTTGCGTGTCGGCCGAATCAGCTCGGTTGTCGCGGGGCTCATGGGAGTGGGCCTGGCGATTCAATTGCCGACCATCATTTCCGCGCTCTCGATCTTTTATGGCCTGGTGACGGTGTCGCTCTTCGTGCCGGTCGTGGCAGGCCTCTACTCGCGGCGGCCCGATGCGGGCACCGCGGTGACAGCAATCTCGGCATCAGTGACGGTGACGGCGAGTTTGCACCTGGCAACCGGGGGAGCCGGAATGTGGGGGATTCCGCCCGTTCCCGCCGGACTCCTGGTTTCAGTCGCACTGTTCCTGGCCGGCAGCCTCAGGGGCAGGAATTCCGTTCGCACCCTGGATGCGTAATCCAGGAAAAACGAAAGGAGAGATGACATTGACGAAAATCCCGGAGGTCCCTGAAGGCATAGAGCGGCGATCGTTGCTCAAAAGTACAACCGCACTGCTGGGCCTGAACGCAGTCGGCACCATGCCGGCAGGAGCACGTGGGCCCGACCCGGATCCCACGCCCGTGGCCGGGCAGCAGGAAGGAACGGCTCCGAAGCGCCCGGCAGCGAAGGAGATCATCAGGATCACCGGCCTGGAGACTTTCCTGGTGAAACCACGCTGGCTCTTCCTTCGCATACGGACCAATGCAGGCTTCACCGGCCTGGGGGAGCCGATCACCGAAGGACGCGCACGTACCTGCGCCGAGGCGGTTAAGGAAATTGAACCGTACCTGATCGGGAAGGACCCGCGGGCCGTGACGCACCACTGGCAGGCGATCTACCGGCACGCCTTCTATCGCGGCGGACCCGTGCTGACGAGCGCCCTGAGCGGCATCGACCAGGCCCTCTGGGACCTGAAAGGGAAAGCTCTCGGCGTGCCTGTTTACGAATTGCTGGGCGGTCCGACTCGCGACAGGATCCGGGTCTACGCACATGCAGGTACGCTCGCGCAGATGAAGGAACGCAGGACACAGGGTTTCACTGCGTTCAAGACGGGCCCCGCAAAAAAACGGCCGGCCAGGATCGTTGAGACCAAGGCGTTCGTTGACAATGCCGTCCGAGAGTTCGCGTCGCTGCGTGAAGCCATGGGCCCGGAGGTCGACATCGCGATTGATTTCCATGGTGCGATCTCGCCGCAGACGGCCAGGATCCTGATCAAGGCGTTGGAGCCATATCAGCCGATGTTCATCGAAGAGCCCGTCAACTGCCAGAATGTGGATGTCATGGCCGAGATTGCCCGCGGAACGGTTTTGCCGATTGCGACCGGGGAGCGAGTCTTCACCAAATGGGGTTTCCGCGAGATCCTGGAGAAAGGAGCCGCCAGCATACTTCAGCCGGACCTCTGCCACGCCGGAGGCATCACCGAAGTCCGACTGATCGCCGGGATGGCCGAGGCGTACTACGCGGCGATCGCACCCCACAATCCGCTGGGCCCGATCTCGCTGGCCGCGGGGATTCAGATCGCGGCATCGATACCGAATTTCCTGTGCCAGGAACAGGTCAGCCTGGGCGAGGGCTACATCAAGACGCCATTCAGGGTCGAGAACGGGTACATTCCCGTCCCCACCGCAGCCGGCCTCGGAATCGAACTCGACGAGGAGGCCCTCGCCGGCAAGATCGGCCATGACTGGCGGAACCCGGAGTCGTACGACGCAGACGATGGATCCGTGGTGGATTGGTAAGAATCAGCCGTCAGCGATCAGCTTTCAGCTGTCAGCGGCTGATTGCTGAAGGCTTGATGCTGATGGCTTCTATCGTACAACGCTGTCGTTCGGCAAAACTCCGGCCCCGTTGAAACCGTTGACTCTCCGTGCCTCGGGGCCTGACACTCCCCTGCCATGATCCCAATGATACTGCGGCTGCTCTCTCTGATTCCAACAGCGCTTAGTTCTTGGGATCGGTGCCGATGCAGGCCAAGAAACCGGCCTGAAGATGCCACCATCTTCCAGAGCAACCGTCACGCCTCTTCAGCCAAGCGTCATTTGCGGGTGCCGCCGCGCCACCCTCTGCCCATCTTTCGAAATGGCTGACAGCAATAGGTTGACTGGAATCGTAACTTAGGGTAGATCTGGAGTAGTGCCACAGTCAATGGAAGTCGGCCGTGGGCGTCGTAAGCGTGGTACTGGTCGTATCCGCAGGCCGTGCCTGGCGAGAAGGCCGTAACGTCGTATGCTGAAGTGGTTTTCGAGCAAAGCCAGGCGCTGGCTTTTCCTCCACAGACTCATCCTGGTCACAGTCGCAGCGGGGTGCGGCATACTGTGTCTCCTGCACGATCGAATTCCTTTCAGGGAGCGCGTTGTCCACGCCATGCATCCGCCGGCCTCGACGGCGCCCGCCGCGACGCCGACGGCCCAGCAGGCCGCGCCGGACCTCATGCGGACGCTGCCTCCCGCGCCGGCCCGGCAGCGCGTGCTGCCGCTGGCGGGCGAGTACGAGAGGAAGTCGGCGCTGCTGCTGAGCTGCAAGGCCGCCCAGATGTACGGCACGGTTCTGGTGGACATCGTCAAGGCGCTGCGCGAGAGGGTTTCCATCATCTGCCTGGTCGACAGCGCCTGGGAGCAGGGGGCCGTGCAGGGCGGCTTCCGAAGCGCCGGCATCCCTGACAGCGCAGTGCAGTTCAGCATCATTCCCATGGACACGATGTGGCTGCGTGACTACGGCCCGTTCTTCGTGCGGCGGGCGGACGGCACGGTCATGGTTGTACAAGCGGCCTACCGCTACAGGCGGTGTACGAAGACGGACGACGAGCACGTGACCGTCGAGGTGCGGCCGAAGGACGAGCAGGTTCCCAGCTTAGTCGCCGCCCTGATGAAGCTGCCCGTGACCGAGATGCCGCTTGACCTAGCTGGCGGCAGCCTGCTGAGCAACGGCGACGGCGTAGGCGTCTTCACCTACCGCGAGCTCGTGCGGAACAAGCAGTCCCGCGGCTACGACGTGAAGAAGGTATTCGCGCTGCTGAGCGAGTACTTCGGCTTCCAGGAACTGGTGGCCGTGGCGTCGCTCAAGGGCGAGCCGACCGGCCACGCCGACATGTTCATGACGTTCCTGGCTCCCGACGTGGCGGTCGTCTCGAAGTGCGACGCGCAGAGGGACCCCGAAAACGCCCGGAGGCTGGACGCGATCGCCAACACCCTGGCCGCCCTCAAGACCTCGCGCGGGCCGATGCGGGTCTACCGCGTCCCGCTGCCGCCGCCGAAGGACACGCACTGGCGGACGTTCACCAATATCATCATGGCCAACGGCGTCCTGCTCATGCCGACGTTCGCGGACCTCGATCCGCAGATGCAGACCGAGGCGATGGAGACCTATTCGCGCCTGCTGCCGGGCTGGCAGATCGTGAGCGTGCGGGCCGACCCGCTGCTTTATGGCAACGGCCTGCTGCACTGCATCACGATGGACGTGCCGGCCTTCGTGAAGCTGCCGGCCGCCGTGCCGCCGCCGGCGGCGCAGGGCGGTCGGCCTGCCTGTCGGCCTGAGCCTGCTGCGGCAGTTGCCGCGAAACCCCTTCGAGGAACTGGCCTGCCGGCGAGGTAGGGCCCGCGCACCTCCCGTCGGGGATCTCGGCGTTCGCCATGCGGCTGGATGTCGTGTGATAAGCTACTTCGTGTCAAAGGTGGGACGAGCCCGCGGACTCCAAAAACCGACCAGCCAGGATTTTGGCGAACTACAGGATTGGGAGCAAGCAGCCTCACATAGTCTTCCGTCTTGAGAGATGTAGGCTGACATCCGACGCTGGTCAGCGGACGACGCGGCCGGAACCGGAGCCCTTCATCAATGCCTCGACCTCACTCCGGGTGGTGTAATTGAAATCGCCCGCTATCGTGTGGGCCAGGCACGAGGCCGCAGCTGCAAAGGCCACTGCCGTTTCGGGTGCGCACAGTTCGGGCGTCGTGAGGGCAAAAATCAGGGCCCCGGCAAAGGAGTCCCCCGCGCCGACACGATCCACGATGTTCCGGATCTCATAGGGTTCATAGCGCCCGTCCCGCAGCGGCGCGAAAAATGCCTGGTTACGAAGTGCGTCATAGAGCATCCCCCCCCAGTTGTTGTGCGAAGCCGAAATACTCTCGCGCAGGGTGATGGCGACCTTCGAGACATTCGGAAACTGACGCACGATCTCGCTCGCCACCATCGGGTACTGCGCGACGGCAAGCTGGCCGGCCTCGACGTCGGTGTCGCCGGCATGGATGCGGAGGACATCCGAGGCATCTGCCTCGTTGGCCACCACCATGTCCACGTAAGGCAGGATTCCACGCATGGTTCTCTCCGCAAGTTGATTTGCGGGGCACGCCGGATCCCATCGCCACAGCTTCTTCCGGAAATTCAGATCGCAGGAGACCTGCAGATCGCGGGACTTGGCTTCTTTGACGGCGGCCAGCGTCGTCTCGGCCGCGATTTTCGAAAGCGCGGGGGTGATACCCGTGACATGAAGCCAGTGAGCGCCCTCGAGAATGCTGTCCCAGCTGTACTGGTCCCACGAGGCCAGGCTGACGGCCGATCCTGTGCGGTCATAAATCACGTTTCCGGCTCGCTGGCTGGCACCGGTCTCGAGAAAGTAGAGGCCGAGCCTCCCCATGTCTGTCCGCAGAATGTGACGGGTATCGATGCCAAGCGCCCGGAGATTGGCCACGCAGGCATCGGCAATCGGATGCCGCGGAAGAGCTGTGACGAAGGCCGCTTCACCGCCCAGTTGCGCGACGGCGACGGCGACATTGGCTTCAGCGCCGGCGAAGGTGACCCGCAGCGTGCCGGGCAAGGATTGCCTGAACCGGAGGAATCCTTCCGGCGCAAGGCGCCCCATGATTTCGCCAAATGTGATCACTCTCTTCATGGCCCCTCCCGTTCTGGATGTCCGTCAGCGAGCGGCACGACCCGTCCGGCCGGGCGAAACGGCACGGCGACAACTTACATGCATTGCCCGGGAAAATAAAGCCGGATCGACTCGCCCGTGTGCGAGAATAACCGGTCTGAAGGCTTCTGTACGTGGCCGCGAGACTTGACCGGCTCGCCGGGTGGAGGGATTGCCATGGGTTCGAATCGATCGCGACGCAACTTCCTCGCTTCTTTGGGCGGCGGAGCTGCCGCCGTCAGTGTGCCGGAGGCGCTCGGCCGGCAAACCATGCCCGGGGCTTCCCAGGCAATCGCGTACGCCGGGGACGGGTATATCCTTCCCAGGAAAGTCCTGCTCTGGGAATGCACCCGGAAAGAGATCCGCGATGCAATCGAATCCGGCAGACTGAAGGCGGCCATCGTCCCTACCGGCAGCACGGAGCAGCACAACGAGCACCTCGCCATGATCCACGACACGGCCAGTGCCATCCTGATAGCCCAGAACGCGGCACTGCGGATCTACCCGGATGCTGTCGTCGCGACCCCGGTTCCCGTCGGCATATCGCCCTATTGGATGGAGCGCAAGGGAACTCTGACCCTGAGGCCGGAGACTTTTCTGGCTGTAGTCTACGAGATCTGTGAAAGCCTCAAAACTCACGGGATCAAGACCGTATTGATTCTCAACGGGCATGGCGGTAACGCTGCCCCGCTCAAGTCCCGACTTTCGGAATGGCGAGCGAAACTCGGCATACAGCTCGACGCGTGCTCCTACTGGGAGGCGTACACCGAGGAGAACGCCGCGCGTCACATGGACAGCGGCATGGCGGGAATCCCGGGGCACTCGGCGGAGTTCGAAACATCCGTGGCACTGGCCGCCTTCCCCGAGCGAGTGCACCGCGAAGGAGTGGACTACTCGAAGGTCAAACTGAACCTCAAGAGTGCTGAGGATGCCAGCCAGGACAGGAAGTTTTATGAGGAATCCCTGCTGGCAACTCCGGAGAAGGGCGAAGCCCTGATCCGAATCGCGGTGGATTGGACAGCAGGCAGGATACGCCGGATGATCAACCAATCTTGAAGATATCCCCGTACTCGAGTGACCTTATGAAGAAGCTGCTGAGTTGCCTTGTTATCGCAGGGAGTCTTTTTCTCCTGACTTGTGCCGGGGATGCCGGGTGCTGGCAGAAACCATCCGGCCCGGGCGATCTGGACACGCGGGTTCGTCAGTTCCTCGAAAGCCGTCGCGGAACCTGGCACGACCTGAACGTCCCGCCGTCCGACGGCCAGACTTTGTACGACATCATCGTGGAACACAAATACAGGAACGCACTCGAGATCGGGACATCCACCGGGCACTCCGGAATCTGGATCGCCTGGGCCCTCTCGAAGACCGGCGGACGGCTCATAACGATAGAAATCGACACGTCACGCAGAGAGGAAGCGTTGGCGAACTACAAAGCAGCAGGTTTGTCACGGTATATCGATTCCCGCCTGGGTGATGCACACGAGATCGTCCCCTCGCTGCCGGGCCCCTTCGATTTTGTGTTCTGCGACGCTGACAAGGACTGGTACAAGAACTACCTTACTGCGGCATTACCCAAGCTAACCATCGGGGGGTGCTTTGTCGCCCACAACATTTCGGAGCATTCCTACGGCGGATACAGCCGCGAATTCCTCCAGTATGCCCGCAGCCTGCCCTGCCTCGAGACATCCCTCACGGGACCGGGGGGTTCCGGGATGTCCATTTCGTACAAGAAAGCCGAAATGGCACCCCAAACTCACTGAGTTTCCAGACTCGCGGATCGGAATTGAATCCCAGCCGGAAGATCGCTAGAATTTGGAAACTGAGTACCAGTGAGCCGGATATGTGCCGGTTTGCAACACGGGTGTTTGAGGCAAGGCCGGATTTGCAGACCAGAGCGAGGAGTGCATCGGCGCGAGGATTCCGGGGGGTATCGCACCAGAATCACGAAACGCCTGGCAGCACCGGGCCTGTTTGGGTAGGATTCAGCACCGATCGACATGAGGAGAAAGGGATTTCCCTGCCATGTACCTTCGAGATGGTAGTCGCAAACGAACCGCGTTGAGGGGGAACATACCGAAGCAGAGTCCCACGCTTTCGATGGAACCCCACCCGTTTGAGGGCTATCTGAACCATCCGATCACTCGCAACCTTCTCCTGAGGTTGACAAGTGGGCCCAACGGGCACACACCCATGGAGAACATCTTCTATTCGTATCGAAACCCGGAGGCAACGACTCTTCACAAGTTCAAATACCTGCCGTTTCACAAGGCTCTCGACTACTTTGTGGATAAGACCCGGATACCTCGCGAACGAGCGATCAAGAAGGTGTTCCATCATCAGCCGACTGTCCGCACGCTGGTCAACACGGCCCGCTCCATAGCCGTGCGCGGGCTGGTAGCTCCGCAACGGTTCATCTCGCCCCTGCTCGTTGTCTGGAACATTACAAACGCCTGCAACCTGAGCTGCAAGCATTGCTACCAGAATGCCAAAGCGCGGCGGGAGCGCGACGAGTTGAGCCGTGCCGAAAAGATCGGGATCGTCGATCAGTTGTCCGAAAACTATGTCCCGATGATGGCGCTCGCCGGCGGAGAGCCCCTGACGGATCCTGATCTGTGGGCCGTGCTCGAACGTGCGCAGCAGAAGAAGGTATACGTGACCATTGCCACTAACGGCACACTCTTGACCCGCAGGAACGTCGAGCGGATCGCCTCGCTGGGGGTCAAGTATGTCGAAGTCTCACTCGACTCTCCCGACCCTTCAACCCACGACGAATTCCGGGGCGTGCCGGGCGCGTGGGCGCGCACGGTCGAAGGAATTCAAAACGTGGTCGCCCAGCCTGATGTCCGCTGCGGGATGGCGGTTTGCTTCACCAGGGAGACCGTGGAGCGCGCCGCTGAAATGCTGGACCTGGCCGTATCACTGAAAGTCGACACATTCGTCCATTTCAATTTCATCCCTGTCGGCAGGGGGATCGAAATGGCAGGCGAGGATATGCTGCCCGAGCAACGCGAGGAATTGTTGAATCGGCTTCGGGGATTCCTCGACGAGCAGAAGATGGGCGTCATGTCCACCGCGCCCCAGTTCGGGCGCACTTGTATTACCCATGGGGATCCCGACAGCATGATGGCGATGGGGCACGCCGGGTCGGGCAAGGGCCGGCAGGCGCGCATAGTCGCAAAGTACATCGGGGGCTGCGGCGCTTTCCGCTGCTATTGCTCCGTCCAGCCGAACGGCCTGGTTACACCCTGCGTTTACATGCCAACCCGGATCGTCGGGGATCTCCGAAAATCGAGCTTTGCCGAAATCTGGGATCAACCCCTGGAGTCGGCCTTCAGTGACCGCGAGGATCGTGGAGACCACTGCGGGGTATGTGATTATCGTTCCTTCTGTGGGGGGTGTCGGGCGCGTGCCGACGGATATACCGGCGATATGCTGGCGGGCGACCCGGGGTGCATCTACAACCGGCACATGTGGGACGAGATCACAAACCTGCAGCAGAATGCGCAGGAGATGCTCTACAGTCTTACAGCGTCAGCGGCAGAGGTCGAGAACCGGGACGAGATGGGCAAAGAAGTATTGACATGATTCGTCGCGCACTCGTGCACCCGGCGCGGTATAAGTCCCCGGCCGGGCGCGCGAAGAAATTCAGTCAGCCGGCTTCACTGCTGCTTCTGCTCCAGCTTGCTTGTTTCGCCCAGCCCTCAAGTCAACAGCGCACCGAGCGCATCTATTTCTCTGCGCTGGACAAGTCGGAACGGCCGGTCACCCGCCTGGCGGTGGCCGATTTTGAGTTACGCGTCGATGGCAAGGCTTCACCGCTCGTTGACTTCCACCAAGGATCGCAGGCTGGGAATCGATCAATCCCGCTGGTCGCCTGGATCATGATCGACTTCAATCCGAACCTCCATACAGGTGTCATTCAGCAGCAGGCACAGGCTGCATCGGAAATATTCACCCGTTTCCATCCCGATTCCGTCGTGGGAGTCAAGCTGGTGAGCGATCGCTCCGAAACGCTCGCACCGCTTCAACATGACCCGAGCTCTCTCCGTTCGGCATTTCTCCAATTCGGCCGGCGCCGCACCGAGTTGCGCGCAGGCGGGGACGGCGCCTCCGTGGTAGTTGGCCCCGGCGGGATGTTGAAAGCGATTGAACTGGCGATCGGCGAAATCGAAAGCTACGCCAGGTCGGCACCCCGCCTGCGTGACCGGGAACTGTATCGGGCAATCATGATCCTGTCGGACGGGAACATTAACCCCTCATACAAGACCGGCCCGCTTTGTGCTCTTGCGGCCCGGGAGGGAGTTTTTCTCTACCCCGTCTTCGTCCCCCGTTCGGTCTATGGGAGCTGGGTGCAGGACTACTTCGACCTCGCCCGCAGGACGGGCGGAGTGGCATCGGTTCTCGGGGCGCTGAACCCGGGATCGGAGGTGCTTCCCCTCACACCGGGCAATACGCAGCCGAATGCCCTGAGCTTCAACATGCTGCACATGGCGCGCGACCTCGCTGCCAAGTACTCATTTGTTCTCCCGCTGCCCCGGACGGGAGAATCCCGGATCGAGGTCAAATGCCGCGTCAAGGACGTCCGCATTCGCCTCCCCCGCCGGACGCTGCCTTGAATCAGGAGGAATTCCGCGCGCCCTGTGGGGCGGGTTTTCGACCCGCCCCGGCGGCTTTTCAAGCCGCCGCACATGTTCCCTCGCTCACCCATCCCCGTCGACCGAGAACCGATACTGGAAGGCGGCAACAGGATGAGAAAGGGGCGGGATTCTCAATAAGTCACTTGGGTTCCTGGATGGTAAGGACCTGGTCGGCTTTGACGTTGGCGAGTTCCTGCTTGACGCCGCTCGGCCAGGCCAGTTCGATCTTGTCTATGACCGCGGCCTCGCCGAGGCCGAAATGGACGCGTTTGTCGCTGGCCGAGTCGTAGCTCACGGCGGTGGTGGCGTGATTGTACTGCACCAGTTTGCCCGCGGTGATCTTAATGCGAGTCCCGAGGCCGTCCCGATTGCTCCTTGTGCCGACGAGGTTGATCAGCAGCCAGTGATTCCGGTTGGTGGAGCGGTTGAGGAACAGTTCGGTCTTGCCGTTCAGGACCACCACCACCACATCGACCTTCCCGTCATTGTTGAAGTCCCCGAATGCCGCCCCGCGGTGAGCTGCCGGGACCGTGAAAGTGGGGCCGGCCTGCGAACCCACCTCGGTAAAGGTGAAATTGCCATTGTTCCGGAAGACCGCGTTAGGCAGCGGATACGGGCGATGCTCAACCTCCATTGAGTTATCCAGGATGGCGGCGCAGGCAGCGAAGATGTCCTTGTAGCCGTCGTTGTCGAAATCGAAGATGCCCGTCCCCCAGGCGGTCAGGCGGCTGCTTGGGATCGTAATGCCGGCTGCGCTGGTGACATCCTCAAATCCGTCGCCCGTGTTCTTGTAAAGGGGGAATGTGTCGGCGAACATCGCGGTGTGGAAGATGTCGGGCTTGCCGTCGTTGTTGAGGTCCCTGAAATCGGCGCCCATTCCCGCAACCGTCTGTCCGTTTTCGTTGTAGGCCACCCCGGACAGCAAACCAACTTCCTCGAAGGTCCCGTCGCCCTTGTTCTCGAAGAGGTAGTTGGGAAATGTGTCGTTCGAGATGAACACGTCGACGAAGCCGTCGTCGTTGTAATCGGCAAAGGCCATGCCCATCCCTTTGCCATGGTGTTTGGCAAGCCGGGACTGCTCGGACACGTCTGTAAAGGTCCCGTCACCGTTGTTGTGGTAGAGGAAATTGGGCAGGCCGTCGAAATTGGAGGGCGAGCAGTAGGCAGGAAAGTCCTGGATCTTGCAGGCCGGGGCCGTGGCGATGGAATATTGCAGGTAGTTGTTGACGAAGAGGTCCAGCCGGCCGTCGTTGTCGTAGTCAAACCAGCCTGCCGTGATGGCCCACGTCTTCCCAAACTTCGGATGTATCCCCGCAACGCCGGCCCTGGCCGTCACATCCGAGAAGGTCCCTTCCCCGTTATTGTGAAACAGCTGATTATGATTCACTCCGCAGACGTAAAAGTCGACAAAACCGTCGTTGTCGTAGTCGCCCGTCGCCACTCCCATCGAATAGCCGAGACCTTTGACCCCCGCCTGCTCGGTGACGTCGGTGAAAGTGCCGTCGCCGTTGTTCCGGTAGAGGCGGTTGTAGTAACCCGGATCCGCCTTCTCCAATCCGGGGATGGTCCCTCCGTTCGGAAAGAAGACGTCGAGAAAACCGTCGTTATTAAAATCAAAGACTGCCGCGCCCCCGATCATGGTCTCGTAGTAGTAATGGAAAGCAGAGACGCTGTTCTTCAATACGTAGTCAATGCCGGACTTGCCGATTACGTTTTCGAAAACGATAGTCGAATTCAACCGGGCAGGATCCTGTCTTGCATCCTTTTGAGGCACCCCTGACCCCGTACGTCGTCCCGGAGCTGCCGCGGGCGGAGGCGAGACACGGCCCGGGGCCGCAGGTTTGGTTTCCTGAACCATCGCCGACTCAGGGAATACAGACAGAGTCAGGGCCAACCCTGTCAAGAAAACGGTCAGCACTGGTCTTGCCTTCAAAACGGCCACCTCACACCTGATTCACGGCCCGGCACCATTTCTTCGCAGGTGCAGGAACGCATTTTCGCATGAATCGCTCCCCTCAACCAGACCAACTGTGCGATATGGGTGCGCCATCCGGGAGAGGGCAGGCGCGCCCCGGCAAAGCGCGTGCTTCCGTCAGGCGATACAGTCGCATTTTGCTACTAAAAAACAGTTGCCTTCGGTCCTGTTTCGAGCGATTCTGGCCCACAGAATAATGGTTGCCGCTACAGAACGGCCTGAAATCCGACAGGAGGTCTGAATCATCTATGGAAAAACTCTTTAGAATCAATAATTTATCACAAGTGCTTCTGTTGCTTGTCTGCCTGAGCCTCGCCCTGGCAGGCACGGTCTGGGGACAGGTCTACAGCGGGTCTTTGACCGGCAGAGTCGTTGATCCCTCTGGTGCCGTGATCCCCGGAGCCAAAGTGACTCTGACGGACGTAGGCAAGCTTGTCGACTTCCCCGCCGTCTCCGATGCCGAGGGGCGCTATGTGATTCGCCCGCTTCCTCCCAGCACTTACCGGCTGAAGGTCGAAGCCAGCGGGTTCTCCAGCTATGTTCAGGACAATATCGTACTGGCCGTGGGCCAGAACGCCAGCATCGATGTCCAACTGAAGGTGGGAGCCACAAGCGAGGTCATCGAAGTCACGTCGGGTGCTGCGTTGCTTTCCACCCAGGACGCATCAACCGGTCAGGAAATCCAGCGGTCTTTCATCAATGAGCTCCCGCTCCTCGGACGCGGGGTTTACGATCTTACCAATCTGGCTCCGGGTGTTACGCAGGTTTCGGGTGGATACATTGGTGGAGGCTTGGCGAACAACTTCATCTCGAACGGAAGCCGCAACGCGCAAGCTGACATCATCGCCGATGGAGCCACCACCTCCAACTTCGAGCAAAACACGGGAATCCAAACCAGCATGTACTCCCCGTCGGTGGACATGGTGCAGGAGTTCAAGCTGCAGCAGGCCAATTTCAGCGCGGAAATGGGTTTCAGCGGTTCGACCATCATCAACCTGGTAACCCGTTCTGGCACGAACGACTTCCACGGCACGGCCTGGTGGTTTGTCCGGAGAAACGGGTTGACCGCCAACAACTGGTATGCGAACGCCGGTGGAATTCCCCTGGCCCCCAGGAAGTACAACCTTTTCGGCGCCAACGGCGGGGGGCCCATTATAAAGGACAAGCTGTTCTTCTTCTTCAACTATGAGGGGCTGCGCGACACAAGCGCGAGCACTTACACCGCAGGCGTCCCGAGCCCGGCCATGAAGATGGGGGACTTTGGAGAGATCTGCGGTGCAGGCTTCGACGCCACCGGCAAGTGCAACGACGCCGAAGGGCAACTCTGGGATCCCTACACGGGAGTCTACTCTGCCGACGAGGGAGGCCCGATCCGCAGCCAGTATATTCCCTACAACAACATGGCGACGTATCAGAGCCCGGGCACAAACGCTCCCGAGGGTTACAAGCCCGCCCCCGTGCCCGGAAATCTGATCGACCCGGTTTCGTTGAAGATGATCAACTACTACCCTGATCCCAATGTCAACGTCGGAAAGTCCAATTACAACCGGTTCAACAACTGGGTCGGGGCAGGATCCAGTAACGGCACCAACAACATGTACGACACCAAGATCGACTGGAATATCAACACGACCAACGTGCTCAGCGCCAAGTATTCCATAAGTCCTGGAGTCGGCTCGACCGGCGAGATCTGGCCGGGCACTTCCAACGCATACTGCTCGGCTGTGAATGGCCCGTCCAGAAACAAGAACCAGGTCTTTTCGACGAACTTCAACCACACATTCAGCCCCAGCACAATCCTGACGACCACTCTGGGCTGGGCCCGCAATTCCTATAACCGTGCGGACACGATAGCCACGGTGCCTGGCTACGACCCCGTCGCGGATCTGGGCTTGCCCGAGTACACACTCAGGTCCGGGTTCCTGGCGACGCCCGGGATCTACATCAGCAACTATGACACGATCCAGCCCGGGTTGACCGACATAGGTTCGCAGCCCTGGGGGATCATGCGTCAGGCCACCGAGACTTATCACCTCCTCGGCACCTTGAGCCAGATCCGCGGCAAACACGAGCTGCGGATCGGTGGTGAGGGCCGCATGCACCGCCTGAATTATGCTCAGCCAGGCGAACCCAACGGTGTCTACGATTTCGAATCCGTCGGCATGTCGGAGCATCCCTGGTGGGGCGGTGGCGATGCCATGGCCAGCTTCCTGACGGGTTCCGGTGGCAGCGGTGGCTGGGGAGGTTACGAGGTGCCGGTGTTTGGAGCCACTCAGAGCTTCCAATACGCGTTGTTCGTCCAGGACAACTGGAAGGTGACCCCCAAGCTCACTCTGAATCTCGGCGTCAGGTACGACCTCAATACTCCTCGTACAGAACGCTTCGACCGGGGCAGCTATTGGAATCCTGATGCCACTTCACCCCTGGCGGGACAGATTGAAGGCTTACCTAATCTGAAAGGCGAGGTTTCTTTCCTCAGCCCGGAAAACCGCCACTACTTTTCCTATGACAAGAACAACCTTGCCCCGCGCTTCGGGTTTGCCTACCAGGTGACTCCCAAGACCGTGGTCCGAGGCGGATACGGGTTGTTCTATTCCATCGTGACTACGGGCGCATCAGGCGTGGGCAGCGGCTTCCAGGGCTTCAGCCAGGGTACCAACTGGGTAACCACGTACCAGAACAACGGCGCGACGCCCTGGGGCTTCATGGCAGAATCCATTCCCGAACGGCGGGCCGCTTCTGCCTATCGGCTCTTCGCAGGGAGCTTCCTCGTTCCTTGGCGACGGTTTCAGCGGCCCGATGCTGACGCAAGTCCAGATCACTCCTTACGAGCAGACCTGGACGCTCGGCTTCCAGCATGAACTGCCGGGGAACATCATCATCGATGCCAACTACGTGGGAAAGAAGGGAACGAAGCTCTATTTCGGCGGGTCCGGAGACTTCAACTACCTGGGCCCGGAGATCGAGTCATATTCTGACGCCCAGATTGCCGACTTGAGTACCTACGTACCCAACCCCTTCTATGGGAAGCTGCCTCCGGGAGCGCCCATGGATACTCCCGAAGTAACGAAATCTCAGTTGATGAGACCTTACCCACAATACACGGGAGTCTCGACGCTGACTCTCCCGATAGGCAATTCGAGCTATCACGCCTTCCAGTTGCGGGTCGAGAAGCGCTTTTCGAAAGGCCTGCAGTTCCTCGTGGCCTACACCAACCAGAAATCCATCGACGACTCCTCGGTCGGGCACGGTGGCTTGACCTGGCTGGGTGGTTCAACCAGTCTGCAGGATCCGAATAAGCGCTATCTGGAACGCTCACTTTCGCAGTTCGATATTCCCCAGGTTCTGAACATCAGCTACGTTTACCATTTTCCGTTCGGACGCGGGAAAGCGATCGGGGCCAACTGGAATCCCTGGGTGGATGCTTTCCTGGGCGGTTGGAAGACCAACGGCATTCTGCGGTTTTCGCGAGGACAACCGCTGGCGATCTACCTGGCCAGTTCCCAGAGTCTGCCGACTTACGGTGGGCAGCGGGCTAATTTGACTGGTGCGCTCACGAAAAACACCGGCGACAACTGGAAGGAGCAGTACTTTGCCAATCCTGAGGTGGTAGTGCAGCCGGCATCCTACGCGATCGGCAATGCGCCGCGCACTATCGGTACCGTCCGCACGCCTGGCATCAACAACGCGGATCTATCGATCCTCAAGGATGTTTATGTCAACAAGGTGCGGGAGGGCACGAGGTTCGAATTCAGGGCGGAGTTCTTCAACGCCTTCAACCACCCGATTTTCGGCGGGCCCAACACCTCCCTGGGCGGCGGCCAGTTTGGCATGGTTACCTCCCAGGCCAACAGGCCGCGCGAAGTCCAGTTGGCGTTGAAGTTCTACTGGTAGAATCATTTCGTATCGCGTAAACCTCGGCTTGGCCGGAACATTCCGGCCAAGCCGATTTTTTTGTGCCTGACTCGTCGCACGGCGCGTCTCCGAGGCGCCGCGCGAGACTTCAGCGCCATGTCCGGTCCGAAAGCCGGGGCCGATCAGAACCTCCTTAGCAGCGCCTGCTCCGCTGAATTCACGCCTGTCCTGCGGTATGATGCCAAGGCATCTGGAAAACCTTGTATGCCACGAACACACAGAGCCGTCCCTCGATTAGCCGGCGGTCAGTTCCGGACGGCCGAGGTACTTGTGTTCTCTGCGTTGCTGGCTGGATGTTCACGCGGTCCTGACCGCGCCGACACAGTAAGGATGCAGGCGCCCCAGCCTCGAAAAGCCAATGTCCTCCTGATCACCTTGGATACGCTGCGGGCAGATCACGTCTCCTGCTATAACCCGCAGAGTGTCCCGACGCCCCATATTGATGAACTGGCAGCGCGGGGCGTTCGTTTTGAGCAGGCTGTCGCCCAGGTCCCTCTCACTGCGCCCTCCCATGCCTGCATCCTGACGGGAACTTACCCACCGGTCCACAAACTGCGAGACATGGGCGGATTTATCCTCGACAAATCCGTACCCACCCTGGCATCGCTGGCTCGAGAGGCCGGCTACGAAACTGCAGCTTTCGTCGGTTCGGCAGTTCTGAGCCACAGCTACGGCCTGAACCGGGGATTTGGAACCTACAACGACGACATGAGTACGAGGGGAGACGAAGGGCTGTCGCCGGGCGTTGTGGCGGAGGTCCGGGGTGACAAGGTCACCGATCGTGCCTTGGAGTGGCTGGAGCAGCGCTACAGCAGCAACGGGAGAAGCAGGTCGGCGAAAGACTTCTTCCTCTGGGTGCACTATTACGACCCGCATTTCCCTTACGATCCCCCCATGCCGTTCAAGGAGAAATATGCGAAGGATCCGTACTCAGGGGAGGTGGCTTTTACCGATGCCCAGGTGGGCCGGCTCCTCCAGCGGCTGACGGATCGCGGTTTGAACGAAAAGACCCTGATAGTTCTAATGGCGGATCACGGTGAGAGCCTCGGAGAGCATGGAGAATATACTCACGGTGTCTTTCTCTATGAGTCGACCATGCATATTCCCCTCATCGTTGCGGGACCCGGAATTTCCGCAGGACAATCGGTGGACCAGCAGGTGCGTTCCATCGATATTATGCCTACAGTCGCGGATTTTCTCGCCATCCCGCCCGGGAGCAGGGTCCAGGGGACGAGCCTGATGCCGTTGCTCGCCTCGCAAAAGCACGTTCCAACCAATTACAGCTATATGGAGACTCTCTACCCCAAGACCGGCATGGGATGGTCCGAGCTCCGCGGGATGAGGACAGACCAGTGGAAGCTGATCGTGGCACCGAAGCCCGAGCTGTACCGAATGGGCGAAGATCCTGCGGAGAAGCAGAATGTGAAAGACCGCTATCCGGCAGATGCCGATCACCTGCAAAAGAAGATCTGGGAAGTCGCTGGCGCGCCGAGCAGTCTCGAAAACGTGGAGCGCCAACCGGTCGACGACGAGACTCTTCGACAGCTGCAGTCTCTGGGCTACGTCAGCGCCGGCACCCGTCATGGTCTGAAGATTGACATGAGCGGACCCGACCCGAAGGATCGAGTCGAGGTGCTGGGGGTACTGGAAAGATCAGCTGAGTTGATGCAGCGCGACCGCTTTCAGGCTGCGATTCCAATGTTGAAGAGTATCCAGGCCAGGGACCCGGCAAATCCGGCAATCTATCAGAAGCTCGGAGTTTGCCTTGAAAGGACCGGCCATTTCCGGAAGGCCATCGATGTTTATCAGGCGGCCATAAAGAACCACGCAGAGACCGATCGCACTTACGCCTCGATAGGCAACAACTTCGTCCAACTGGGGAGGCTGGAGGAAGCTGCGGCTGCCCTCGAAAAGGCCGCCGAGACAAATCCTGCGAGTCTCCAGAACCTGGTAAACCTGGCAGGGATTTACCTGCAGTTGGGAAAGCCGGATGCCTGCGAGAAGACCCTGAATGCGATCCTGAAACAGGATGACCGCTATGGCCAGGCCTACAATATCTACGGCATCCTTGCAATCCAGCGCGGTGACGGGTATGCCGCGCGGCGTTACCTGGAGAAAGCCGTCGAATGCGATCCGGACCTCACCGAACCTTATTTGAGCCTGGCGTTGCTGGCAGAAAAGGGTGGGCAGCCTCGGATCGCGATCGGCTACTACAGGAAATTCCTCGAAAAGGTCCACCCCGGCGAGCATGAAGACATCATACCCAAGATCAAAGCCACCATCGCGAATCTGGAGCACAAGCCATAGGCTTCGGCCCTGCGGCGTCGCATTAGCCATCTGTGAGCAGTTGGCCGGAATGAGTGGGCGCGTTGAAGGATAGCGTGCGGCGCCGGCGGCGCAGATCCACTCCCACAAACGAAAACCGGGGGCGCCAGGCCGGACTGACCGACGCCCCCGGCAATCTGCGTGCGCTCACTCAGGAAACAGCCTGCCTGGAAGCGAGCGCGGAAACATCACCAGTAGAACTTCAACGCCAACTGAATTTCGCGCGGATCGTTCTGCTGGTATGTAACTACACCGAAATTCCCGCCCTCCCAGGACGTGTCCGGAGGGCCGAATTGCGGATGGTTGAAGGCATTGAAGAACTCGGCCCGGAATTCCAGGTGCGTCCCTTCCCTGACCTTGTTCATGTAGAACTCCTTCAGGACTGACAGGTTGGCCGTGTTCACGCCGGGCGACCTTACGTTGCCCATGTTGCGCGGCGCGGTGCCGAGCGTGTTGGGCTCCGGCGTGCTCACGACATCGGGGTTGGTGAAATACCTGTCACGCCAGTCTGGCCCGGTATTCCGCTCGAGTTTCCCGTTCAGATTCGGCCGCTGGCCGCCATAGGTCGGGAGGCTTGTTCCCCCGTTCAGGCCCAGAGGGTAGCGGTTGACCGGAGGAGAACCTCCAGATCCCGTTGGTCTTCCATCCCCCCAGAACAGCATCCACCCACGGATTCCAGTTCTTCCCGATTGCCCTGCTCCTCCCGAACGGGAGATCGTAGACATACGAGAGTCCCACCGCGTGCGGCATGTCCCAGTCCGAGAGCGACCGTTCCAGATAGTGCCTGTTAGGATCCTGCAGACTGGTTCTGCCGCCCAACCAGGTGAGTCCACCGTGCGTTACGGAGGCATTGTCAATGGACTTGCTGAAGGTGTAGGTGCCCAGAAACTGGAGCCCATTGGAATACCTTTTCTCAACCTTCAGCTGGAAGGCATGGTAGATCGAGTTGGCTATCGGTGGGGAAATCCCCGACACGCCGCTGAACTGCGGATGCGGAACCAGCAAATCGGCCGCTGCAACTTCAGGAGCACCGCCCAGCGAGGAATACGAGGGGGCAATTCCATAGAAGGGGTTAGGTACGTAGGTCTTCAAACCTGCAATCTGGTCCGCACTGTACGTCTCGATTTCCGGCCCCAGGTATTGGAGTCCCTCTGCTCCGCCAAAATAGAGCTTGGTCCCCTTCTTGCCCACGTAATTGGCATCGATGACGATGTTCCCGGGCAGTTGATGCTGGATCCCAAGGGTCCAGGTCTGTTCATAGGGCGTGGCATCCTGTCCGAGAATCGGTCCCTTGATGCCATCACCGAAGTAGGTCAGATCTCCCAGCGAGGATCCAAGTGGAAGCAGGACGCCATCAGGGTACGGGTTGCTCACCCGAGCACCGGGAGTTGCGCCATCGTATTGGTACGTTGTTATCCAGGGGGTGTATCGGTCGAATCCCTGGAAGCCGTAGGCCCCAACCCCTGCGGCGCCACGCGTAGTGATCTGATAGAAGATGCCGTAGCCGCCGCGCAGCACGGTCTTTGGAGTCAGCTCATAGGCGAGACCAAAGCGAGGACCCCAATTGTTCTTGTCATAACCATAATTGTGTCGTTTCTCGGGACTCACAAACTTCAACACGCCCGTCAGGTTCGTCATTCCGGGCACCTCGGCTGGAAATGGGGCGTTCGGGTCGACGTAGCTCATGCGGTTGAAGCGTTCGGTGCGTGGCGCTTCCAGGTCATAGCGCAGGCCGAGGTTTAAAGTCAGCTTGCTGGTGGCCTTCCAGTTATCCTGGACATACGCCGCAAAACGGAAGCTCTGGGTGGCAGGCCACATGGGGATTTCATACTCTCCCCATCCGCTCTCTCCACCCAGCCCGGTCAGGAAGCTGGCCATCGAATCGCCCTGACTCCAGGGTTCTTGCGAGGTAGTGTTCTGGTCAAACCAGAATGTACCTGCCGGCTCGCCGGGCTGTCCCATGTTCTGCCTGTTCATCCGCCCTTCGCCGCCGATTTTCAGATCGTGGCGCCCGGAAATCCGGCTCCAGCTGCCTGCCAGGTGGAAGGTCTCCGGCGCCGACCGGTAGATGCCCCAAGGGATAGACCCGATGTTGCCATTGCCCGACGTGGCGTACATGTCCATGGCCATGGATGGGGTGGACTTGATCCCTGAGGTTTTTATGTATTCCGGAAACCCCAGATCCTTCACCGGATCATAGTCAGGGTACGCATTGGCTATGTCCTTGGAGTAAACATAGCTACGAGTGAACCCGAATGTGATAGTCGCAACTGAAGTAGGACTGAGCGTTCGAACGTAGTTCGTTGAAAACAAATAGTTGTCACTGGGATAGGGAGCCTGTGCGACGGGATCCAGCGGGTTTCCAAAAATGTTAGCCGGTGTATAAAAGGAGCTGCCGTGGGCGAAGCTGGGCACTGAGGCGATTCTTGTCATTGAAGCTGTGATCGACCTTGACGTCCCACAGATCGTCCCTTCCTTTATTCGACGCTGCCTTCAGGAAGTTGTTGTACCTGTTATAGTTGGCTTGTCCGACGTTCAGGTTTGGCAGCGGGAAGTAGGTGATCATCTTGGCTGCCACAGGGTCGATCAGGTTGCCGACACCGGGCCGGACCTGGTAGATGGTCCCGTCGAGTGTAGGATTTCCGGGGCTCTCGTACTGGTCCATACGATTGAAGGGTATGAAACGGGATTTCACAGCCCCGCCGACATTTTCGTCGTAAACTCCGGAGTAGGGATCCCAGAGCTGTCCGTCCCCCAGGCACTGGCCTGAGGCATCGAATCCTTCGGCGCAAAGCTCACTGAAATCGCCTTTTCGCTCGGCCTCGCTCGGTACGCCGAAGCGGTACGTGCCGGCGCTGGTGTTGCGGTTCCCTTCATAGTTGAAGAAGAAGAAGGTCTTGTCCTTTATGATCGGCCCGCCCACCGTGCCGCCGAAGAGATTGTAGCGGCGGTTTGCCAGGGGAACGCCGGCGGCGTTGTTGTACCAGTTGTTTGCAGTTCAGGCTCTTGTCGCGGAAGAACCACCAGCCGCTGCCGTGGAATTCATTGGTGCCGGAGCGGGTGACCATGTTGATGATCGTAGAGCCGCTGAAGCCGATCTCCGCACTGAAATTGGACTGCTGTACTTTGAATTCCTGCACCGAGTCCACCGATGGTGTGTAGAGCGGCTCCAAAATGCCGCTGTTCTGCTCAAAGCTGGTGGCGCTGGCGCCATCCAGCAGGATATCGGCCGTCGAATTGCGGCTGCCGTTGGAGATGAAGTTGATCGAGCCACCTGTAAAGCCAGCGGCCGGCGCCATTCCGGGCGAGAGTGTAGCCAGATCGAACACCCCGCGTCCCAGGAGTGGTAAGTCGTTGATCAGCCTCCGATCGAGCTCCTGGCCCGTGGAGGCGTCCTGCGTGGCCAGCAAGGCTGCCGAAGTCGCGGAGACTTCGACGACGGTCGCGCTTGTGCCTACCTGCATGGCCACATTCACGCTGCCGTTCTGGTTCACGCCCAGGATGATGCCGTTCTGAACCGCCGTAGTGAAGCCGGGAGCTTCCACCTTCAGGTCGTAGGTGCTGGGTGGAAGCGAGCGGATCAGGTAGCGTCCCACGCTGTCCGTGACGGCCGTGTATTCGAAATGCTTGTCGACATCGGTCAGGGTAACTTTGGCTCCGGGTATTACTGCTCCTGAAGGATCGGTGATAATTCCCGTGAGCGAACCGCTGTAAACCTGAGCCCAGAGAGAGCCGGACACCGCCGTCACGACAAAAAGCAGCGCCAGCGAGAGAATCACCCGGGGCTTTCCTCTGATTAAGAATTTCATGCATACCTCCTGACTGTTACAGATGAATGGTCATGAAGAGCTGCTCTGACGAACAGCATATCTAGAACACCTGCAGAAAGAGGAAAGGTTACGTCTACGCGTTTCAGCGTAGGACTAAATGGCCAAAAGATCAAAACAAAAAAATACGGGATTCCGGCCACGCCACACCGCTTGTTTTTGCGGCCGACACTTCATATCCTAACGGCATGAGATTCCACGATCCGCTGCCGGTGATCCTGCTGTTGCTGGGGCTCGCTTCAATCGCTCCCGCTCAGACCCAGAGCAGGCGTGACCCATTTGCCTCCATCACATCGGCAATCGAACAGGGGAGGCTGGCCGAGGCCGAAAAGGCCTTGCGCGGAATACTCCAGTCATCGCCCGACGATCTCCACGCCCTGAGCCTCCTCGGAGTTGTTCTTGACTCGCAGAATCGCTACAAGGAGGCGGAGTCAGCCTATCTCAAGGCCGTCAAACTGGCCCCGAACTCGGCGTCGCTCCTGAATAATCTCGGGAATCACTATCTGGCACGGGGGGACGCCGAGAGCGCCTATCGCACCTTCAGGAAGGTTCTGAATCTGGACCCCGCGCACGTGAACGCAAACCTGCAGGCCGCACAACTGGCACTTGACCGTAAGGAATATGCATTTTCCCTGCGGTGTCTGGCCCGGCTTCCTGAACCCGAGCAGGAGGCATTTCCCGTACGCCTCCTCCGCCTGCGCGCCCTGTGGGGGAGCGGGGAGAAGGCAGAGGCCGAGGGCATGCTGCGCGGCCTCGAGACCGAAGCAACCTCCGACATCCGCTACCGATTCGCGCTGGCAATGGCTTATGTGGCGATGGAAAGATTCGCTCGAAGCGGAGGATGCCTTCACTTCCGTATTGCAGGCCGATCCGGTCAATTTTGACATCCTCTACAACCTCGCCATGTCCGCCCTGAAGGCTGGTCACCTGGAGCGGGCGATCGAAGTGTTTCAGCGGGCACTGCAGATCCGGCCTGACGACATCGACTGCCTGGTCGGCTTTGGCCGCGCCTTCATGCTCACGGGTAAGGACTCGAACGCCCTCCCGGTCCTGGTCCGCGCGAACCGGTTGGCGCCCGATCGGGCCGACATTCTTCTGCTCATGGCGCAGGCCTCCTACAACGCCGGCTATTACGCTGATACCGTAACTGCCTACGAAAAATACCTGAAGCTGAAGCCGGACGATGACATCGCCCGGAGAGAGAGAGGTTTCGCACTGGCCCGGAGCTTCTGGATGAAGGAAGGGGTCAAGGAGTTGGAGTGGTACGTCAGCCGGCATCCCAAGGACCCGGTAGGATACTACAAGCTGGCCGCCGCCCAATCCCCTGAGAATAAGGAGCAATCGCTGGAACTGATCAATAAGGTGCTGGCCCTGAAACCTGACTTCCACGAGGCTCGCTATGCCCGCGGTCTACTCTACCTCCAGCTGAATCAACCCGCTGAGGCTGTGGCCGATTTGAAGGCTTACCTGAGCGTCGATCCCGGGAATGTGCAGGCCCTGGATCAAATGGGCCGGGCGCTCCTGAAGGTCGGCGAGCCGCAGGCTGCCGTCGACTATCTGCAAAAGGCCATCAGTAAGGATCCGTCGGACGGGAATCTCTATTTCCAGCTCAGCCGCGCGCTGCGGGCCCTGGGGCGCACGCAGGAAGTAACGGAAGCGCTGCGCCGATTCCAGGAGTTGGGAGGCGCGAAGGATAGAAGGGTGCCGCAGCCGGGACTGTTTGATTTCCTGAGCCTTCCTCCGGAGGAACAGCAGGCCCGCAGCATGGTCACGCTGAGGCAGTCGATCGAACAACGCCCCAGGGATTTAGGGCTGCGGATCACACTTGCAGAATTCTACTTCAGACAAGACAAGCCGTCCGATGCACTGGCTTTGATCGAAGAGGTCTCCAAACTGTCCCAGGACCCCACGATTCTGGCCCGCGCCGCCAAGGTGCTCCTTGCTTTCGACCGTTACTCGGAGGCTCTGCCGCTCCTCGAGACAGCACTCCGTCAGCAGGGCGCTCCCGAGGATCTTTCGCTGGATTACGTGGTGGCCACATTTCACACTGTTGGAGCCGAGGAGGCTCTGGCTAAGCTCGATCAGGTACCGGGTTCCAGGCGAAGCGGAGACTATTACCTGCTGAGGGCGCAGCTGCTGGATGAGTTGAACCGGTTTTCGGAGTCAGTGCAGGCGCTGAATGAAGCCCTGCGTGCCGCACCCACCCACGCGGAACTGTACCTTCAGGCCTGCTCTTTCCTGATCAAGCACAAGCAAAACGACGAGGCGCTGAAACTCCTGGCGCAGGCGGAAAAAAATGTGCCTGGTTCACCCGAGTTGGCTGTTGCCCAGGCCGTCGTCCTGGAGATGAGCAATCAGACTTACGAAGCAACCCAGAAGCTTGTCAGGATTCAGGCGCAGTGGCCGGAATGGTCTTTGCCATATGTGATTCACGGCATAGTTCTGCAGAGCCAGCACAAGGCGGCCGAGGCAAAACAGTTGCTGGAAACCGCCATCGCCCTCGGATCCACCGATCCGTCTGCCTATTATCACCTCACCCTGGCAATCAGCGACCTCACGCCGAATGATTACGAGACTGCGTACAAGACCGTCTCAACCGGGCTGAAGCTTGATCCCACCGATCCGTACATGCAGGCGCAAGCGGGGAAGATCGCGCTTGCCATGAAGAATTTCCCTGCTGCTCTTTCACACCTGCAGGAGGCTATCCGGCTCTATCCGGAGATGGCTGATGCACACTGGCTCCTGGCCAATCTCTACAGGGTCACGGGTGAAGGAGAGAAACAGCGGATTGAACTGGCCGAGGTGCAGCGACTCAACAAGCTTTTCCCTCCGGGGACACAGACTCCACCATCGATGCAGGACCTGCTCTTCTCGGTCCGCAAACCCGCAGTCGCCGGAGTGGAAGGATCCGCCGCTCCACCCGAACATTGATCGCCACATGCTCATGAAGCAGCTGTTACAACTGGGCCTGATCTTCATCCTGTTTTCCGGGCATGCAGTTGTCCGGGCACAAGGAATCGTTTCGCCCGAAGTTGAGGAATTGTTGCGTTCGGCGGCCGGCCGCATTCAAGGCGGCGACCCAAAATCGGCGGAGGTCGATCTGAGAAGGGCGGTCGCTCTGGCACCGAATGATGTTCCGGCGCTTGCTATGCTCGGAGGCGTGCTGGGCATGCAGGGACGCCTGGAGGAATCCAGCACCTTCTTTGAGAAGGCGGTGCAACTGGATCCCGCCGACCCGGATCTGCGCCGGAGCCTGGCGGCCAACCAGCTCCAGCTTGGCCGGACCTCCGCAGCGATCAAGAATCTCCAGTCAGTCCTCCAGTCCAAGCCGGGCGACCGGCAGTCGACCCTGATGCTGGGACTTGCCTGGGAACACGCTCAGGATTACCGGCGCGCCATTGCCTCCCTGGAACAGGTCCCGGAACTCGCGCGGCAACAACCGGACTGCATGGCCGCGCTGGTTCGTTCCTACTACCGCACCGGGCAGAAGGAAAAAGCCCGCGGCCAGCTGGACCAGTTGAAGGATTCCTCGTCCGACCCGGCTGCCGTCTACCTGGGCGGACAGATGGCGCTTGAGGCGAAAGACTGGCCGACGGCTGAGCGGCTTTTCATTTCAATTCAGGCAACCCATCCAAAACCGTTTCTTGTCGATTACCAGTTGGCCCGGATCCGTTACGAGACCGGGCGGTTCAACGAAAGCAGGATGCTTCTGGAGCCAATCGCCAACTCACCGGAATCCAACGGGTCCGTCGTGAACCTGCTGGCCTGGTGCTACCTGAAGGAAGGCGACGAGGAGACGGCGAAGAAGATCCTTTTTTATGCCATCGACAGGTTTCCCGAGGAACCTGCCAACTTTATCGATCTCGGCAGACTCTGTCTGAAAGACAACAGTCTCGACAAGGGACTCGAGGCAGTCACAAGCGGGGCAAAAAGGCATCCCGGTTCCAGCCTTCTGTTTGAACTCAAGGGAGAACTGGAATCCAGGCAGGGGTTGCATGCACGCTCCGTGCAATCGTACAAGCAGGCTGTCCGGCTGAATCGCCGCTCTCCGGAGGCCTTGCTGGGGCTGGCTCTTGCTCAGACCAACCTGCTCGAAAACAAGGATGCAGTGGCAAGTTTTGAAAAGGGGCTGAAGCTCTTCCCCCGCGATGCCCGCTTCTATGCAGAATATGGGAAAGTTCTGCTTCTTCCCTGGGCATCCGGCGAAATCCCTGGGGCGGAGGCCAGAGCCGAGCAGTTGCTCCGCAGGGCAATCCAGCTGGACGCTTCGCAGGCAACTGCTCAGTTTGAGCTGGGAAGCCTTTTGGTGAAGAGCCAGCGCGCTACAGAAGCCCTTCCGCACCTGGAACAGGCGGCAAGACTTGACGCCAATAACGCGCAGGTGCATTTTGTTTCGGCACGAGCGTACAGGGCGCTGGGCAGAACCCGGGATGCGGAACAGGAGATGCTGATCTTCCAGAAGCTGCAACCTGCTACCTCAGGGAAAGAACCCACGCCACCTCGTCGAGAACGATGACGTGCGCGCAGGATAGGACGCGGCGGGCCCTTCGCAGACTCGTAGCCCCATTCTCGAAATGCAGGTCAGCGGATTCGCGAACCCGGAGTATGCGGACGGGGCCGAGCAGGCCGGAGTCCTGAAGATCCGCCGTAGCTGTTGTTGATCAGGTTCGCAACGCGAACCTTGATTTGATTTGCCCCGGGCTGCAGCGCCACGCGCATCGCGCTTCATATGCTGCCTCCTGGGTTCAGCGGCCGTTGACCCGCATTTCAATCCTGAGATCAGAGATGGAACAAGGCGAAATGGGGGACAGTCGCCTTCTTTCGCTACCCGGCCCGCGCATAAGACGGGACCTTCAGGGCGAAAAGAGGTGACTGTCCCCGATTTCGCGGCCCGGCTTGACATTGCCGCTTCGAGCAAAGAATATGAGTTTTTCAGGACTGAATGCCGGAACAGATGTTGCGCAAAAACGCGAAAAGGTGCTCGGTGCGTGCGATCCTGCTCATCCTCCAGCTGATGGTGTTGGCCACGCCTCGGCCTGTAACCTCGCAAAATCCCGCTGCCCCGGCACCTCAACAGGCGGAGTCAACGCCTTCAGGAATTCAATTCGCGGACGTCGCCTCCCGTCTGCCGTTCAGCTACACCTCGAACAACAACTTTACCGGGCGGAAGTACTTCCCCCAGCCGATGTGCGGGGGCATTGCCCTTCTCGATTACAACAATGACGGGCGCCTGGACATCTTTTTCACCAACGGCGCAAAGCTGCCGGAATTGAAGAAGACCGATCCTTCTCTCTACAACTGCCTGCTCGAAAACAAGGGTGGTGGAGTCTTCCAGGATGTGACTGCGAAGGCGAATCTGGCCGGTGCCGACCTCGATTTCTGTTTCGGCGTGGCTGCGGGCGACTATGACAACGACGGGTTCACGGATCTCTTCATATGTGATGCAGGCGTGAATGCTCTTTACCACAACAACGGCGACGGCACTTTTTCGAATGTCACCCGCGAGGCGGGTTTGGCGGACAAACCTCCATTCCTGTTGAGCGTTTGCGCTGCATGGTTTGACTATGACAACGACAGCCGGTTGGACCTGGTCGTTTCGCAATACACCTACTGGGATCCGGTGACCGACCCCCGCTGCCTCAGAGACGAGAAGACCGAGATCTACTGCAGCCCGCGCACCGTCAAACCGGTACCCCACTCCCTCTACCACAATGAGGGGAACGGCAGGTTTCGCAACGTGACCGCAGAGTCCGGTTTCTCCTCATCGTCCGGCAAAGGAATGGGAATCGGGATTGCAGATTTCAACCAGGATGGACTCCTGGACGTGTTCGTGGCCAACGACACCGAGCCCAATTTCCTTTATGTCAACAAAAGCAAGGGAAGATTCGAAGAATCGGCAATGGTCTATGGCGTCGCCTATAACGAAGACGCGGCCATCGTCTCCGGTATGGGATGCGACGTCAAGGACTTCGACAACGACGGCTGGGTGGACATCCTGTACAGCAACCTTCAGACTCAGATTTTCGCGCTCTTCCGCAACGAATCGGGAAAGTATTTCGAGTACGCCAGTCCCGCCGCAAACATCGAAAAGTTGAGTCGTCGTTTTTCCGGGTGGAGCAACGCATTTATTGACTATGACAACGACGGCTGGAAAGACATCTACTCGTCCAACGGGGATGTCGATTACCTGGGCGACAACGCAGCACAACATGACACGCTTTGGCAAAACCGAGCCGGGAAGGACTTCCTGGACGTTTCGGAGAACTTGGGCAAAGACTTCCTCAGGAAGGGCTATCAGCGTGGTTCCGCGATCGGGGACCTGAACGACGACGGCTTTCTCGATCTGGTGGTCACCTCCCTCAACGAGAAACCCCGCATCATGTTGAATTCGGGGGGTAACGGGAATCATAGGCTCCAGATCGACCTGCGCGGAAAGAACATAAACCGGGATGCGATTGGAGCGGCAGTCACGCTCGTGACCGGTTCCGGGCGCAAGCTCTATAACCATGTGACAACGAGCGTTGGTTTCATGTCCTCCAGCGACAAGCGACTGCACTTCGGCCTGGGACGGGAAAAAGAGATTCGCGAAATCGAGATCCGGTGGCCCGGCGGGACTGTACAGAAATTGACCTCGGTCAGTGCCGACCAGATATTGAAGGTGGAGCAGCCGTAGCAGCCTGCCGCAACATTGGAAAGGATCTCACCGCAGAGGCGCAAAAACCGCAGAGGGAAGCCCACACAAGTAACTCTGCGGCCTCTGCGTCTTTGCGGTAAAGCCGTCTTCACCGGTTCGGGGCATCGCCTGACTCACCCCTGTTTCGACATGGAAATCAGGACGATGACGAGGACGACGATCAGGCCGAGCAGGACTGCCCCTGCGATCTTCCACGGGCTGTACGGCCGCTCCCCCTGGACCTCGCCCGTGCGGCCATTGATGAGGATGCGGAACACCCTGTCCCGGAACCGGTATGCGCTCATCCAGACAGGGAGAAGGATGTGCTTGAAGGTGATCTTGCCGTACCGGGTGTCTTCCGAATGAATCCTCTGCTCGTCCCCGCCGATGTCGCTTCGGATGCTTTCGCGGATGGCGGAGGCCATCACTGCTTTTGCCTCCTCGAATCCTTCCGCCAGGGGAACCTGGTAGCTCTCCGCACGAAACCCGCTCAGGTAGTCATCTGCATAAGGCACGAGGTTTTCGAGATCCCAAGGCTCCAGGCTGTCGGTGTACCTGGCAGGGAGTGATTTGCTGGCCAGGATCAGGATGTCGTCAAAACTCTTCCGGACAGTGCCACTTGCCGGTGTCCAGCGCGTGTGGCGCACCTGGCGGGTGCGCGTCACCTGACGTCCATTTTCGTTGGCGATGTAGGTTTCCGTCGTGTAGTAGTAGTCGCCACGCTCGCCCGTGTAGGAGGTCGTCGTGTCGCTGTCATAGGTCCAGTAAGGGATGTAGACTCCCGCGAGTCTGCTGTCCGATCGTGCGTACTGCTTCAAATCTCCCGGAGCGAACCAGAGTCCCCTGATCCAGCGGCGGACGGCTTCGAAGGCGGCGTTACTCGTGTACTTGAACGGCAACAGCCCTTCCGGTTTGATCAGACGCGACGTTTCTCCGGAGAACACCATGTTCGCCCCGCAGAACGGACAGATACCGGACGTGACCTCAGGAGGCATTGTCGTCTCGGCACCACACTTGTCGCATTTGACACGATGAGCTTCGTGGGTTTCCTTCTCGTTGGCTGCCTGCTCGAGAAACGACCGGTAGTCCTGCTCCTCCACCGGTGTTTCCGATTTCGGGATCGGGTTTTCGAAGCCGCAGTAAGGACACTTCAACGCGGAAGTGCCGGGTGCGAAATCGAGCTTCGCGCCGCATCGGCCACACGGATATTGCTTCCTGCCGGTGGGCTCCGCCTGGCTCGGGCGATCGTCCCGGTTTCCTGGCAAATCAGCCTCGGTCCCTGGCATCCGAACGCCCTCAGGCATTGGGCGGAAGAGGAGGAGGTGCTGCAGCAAAGATCCCGGCCAGGGCCGGGACCTGTCCTGCCGGGGTCCACTGAGCCATGCCCTGGATCCATACGAGCGTCTGGGGGGTCAATCGCCCTGTTGCTGCCTGCGACGCGAGCGCCTGCATGTCGAAGGGCCCGGACTGTTGTCCTCCGACAGCGACAAAGTACGCGGCAGCTGCAGGGATGGGAGGAGGGGTTCCGATCGCGGCGGCACCCGCCTGCTGCTGGCCCGAGAGGGCCTGCCCGATCGGCGCAGCCATCGCCATTCCCATGCCCAGGCCGGCACCGGCCGCTGCCAGACCTCCAGGATTCTTGGCGGCATCAGGTATCGAGTTGGCGATGTTGAACTGCGTGTAGGCCGCGAGGTTTCCGACGACACCCATGCTGGTTCTCTTGTCGAGCGCTTCCTCCACCGCCGGCGGCAGCGATATGTTTTCGACCAGCAGCTTGGTCAGCTCCAGCCCATAGCCCTCGAACTCGGGCGCGATCTTCGCGGTCAGGAAATTGCCCAACTCGCCGTAGTTCGCCGCCATGTCAAGCACCGGGATCTTGCTTTGCCCGACAACTTCGGCGAAGCGGGAAACGATGAAGTTGCGCAGCTGGTTGATGATCTCCTCAACCGTGAAGTGCCCGTCTGTCCCGACAATCTGACGGATGAGAACGGCTGGATCTTTCACGCGGATCACGTAGGTGCCGAAAGCACGCAGGCGAATGGGCCCGAATTCAGCATCCCGCAGCATGATGGGATTCATGGTACCCCACTTCAGGTCCGTGAACTGCCGTGTGGAGCAGAAATAGACCTCGGCCATGAATGGGCTGTTGAACCCGTACTTCCATCCCTGGAGGGTCGAAAGAATGGGAAGGTTCTTGGTCTCGAGCGAGTACATGCCGGGCCTGAAAACGTCGGCGATCTGGCCCTCGTTCACAAACACCGCCGCCTGTCCTTCACGCACGGTGAGCTGCGCGCCGTACTTGATCTGATTGTTGTAGCGCTCAAACCGGTACACGATCGTGTCATTGGTGTCATCGATCCACTGGACGATGTCGACAAACTCGCCACGCACCTTATCCCATATGTTCATTGTCAACGCTCCCTGAAAGATCCTGTCAGCCCTCCGCTCCGTCGCCGACCATGTCACGAGAGTCGGCTGCCTGAACTCCAGCCGGATTTTCCACCATAGGATACAACGACAGGAAGAGATTATTCGCAACCTAAAAGCCCGGGCGAACAGGGCTCGATGTCGGGATCAGAATCGGCGTCGCGATCGGTATCGGCATTCGAAATCGAGGTTGGCCAGCGGATCCTGGAATTAAGGTTGCCACCCATTCGATTCCGAGACCGACCCCGATTCCGATACCGAGGTCCGCGTCGCGCCGCAGATTTCTAACACATGAAACACCGTCCGAACCTTGCGCTTTGGATATAATGAGGTCGCGCCGCCTTGCGGTCTGCCGTCGACCGGCTGCTTCCTCGTCGCTCTCTGAGCGAGCTGGAGGACAGATGCTTGATCGTTTCGTTGCCACAGCCATCCTTCTTCCGGTACTCGGAATGCAGCAGGGAGGCTCGCCGCCGGCTCACATGGCTCTCCCCGGCCCGCAGCAGCAGGCCTGGCAGGACCTTGCACTGGGGATGTTCATCCACTTCGCCCCGAATACCTGGCAGGATCGCGAGTACGACGACCTGTCAACTCCGCTCGCGAACATCAACCCCGAGAAGCTCGACACCGACCAATGGGTGGAAACGGCCGTGAGCATGGGCGCGAAATACATCGTGTTCGTGGCAAAACATGTCGGCGGTTTCTGCATGTGGCAGACCGGAACCACTGAATACGGCATCAGGAGTACCCCCTGGCGTGGCGGGAAAGGCGACGTGATGGCCGACCTTTCCGCTTCCTGCAGGAAACGGGGGATCAAACTTGGAATCTACCTTTCACCCCAGGATACGAGACATGGCGTCGGGATGGGAGGGCACTGCAAGACTCCCGAGGAGCAAAAGGCGTACGATGCCCTGTACCGGAAGCAACTGACAGAACTGCTGACGAACTACGGGCCCATTGTCGAGATCTGGTTTGACGGCAGCCAGGTCGTTCCGGTGGGAGATATCCTGCGGAAATATGCACCCGACGCGATGATCTTCCAGGGCCCCCACGCCACCATCCGCTGGGTCGGGAACGAGATGGGAGTCGCTCCCTACCCTGCCTGGAATGCCATCCCGGCAAGCGATGCCAGGACAGGGATCGCGACCGCCATGCACGGAGACCCTGACGGCGACGTCTGGCTGCCTGACGAGGTTGATGTGTCGATGCGCCGGCCCAACTGGTTCTGGAACACCACGAACCAGCGCCGGATCCTGTCGCTCGATCAGCTGATGGACATCTACTATCGCTCAGTGGGCCGAGGAGCAAACCTGCTGATCAACCTGACGCCCGACCGGAGCGGCCTGATCCCGGCGGCTGATGCCGCGCGTGCCCGGGAATTCGGCAGCGAGGTCCGGCGGCGTTTCGGCCACAGCGTCGCAGAGACGCGAGGATCGGGCAACACGATTGAGCTCAAGCTCGAACCGCCGGCTCGGGTCGATCACGTCGTTCTGCAGGAGGAAATCGGCCAGGGCGAACGTGTCAGGGAGTATGTTCTGGAAGGCCTGGCAGACAGGAAATGGGTTCCTCTCGGCTCCGGAACGGCCATCGGCCAGATGCGGATCCAGCCCTTTGAGCCGCCAATTCTCGAGGCCCTGCGCCTGAGATGCACAAAGGTTGCCGCAACTCCCGTGATCCGTCGGATGGCCGTATTCGCCACCAACGCCGCGCCGCCTCCCGCTTGGAACGACCCGGTGCAGCTTTGGGCAGCAGATGCGGTCGGAAGATGGACGAACGGGAAAGTCGATCTGGACATTTCGAAGAAGATTGATGCGGCCACCCAATATCGTCTCAGGTTCGTACCCGAAGGGGGGCATCCCTTCAAGGTCATCGACGCCGTCGCTTTGCTGGGCGGGATTCCACAACCGGCCCTGTTGCGTCCGGAGAAGGGTCGCACCGACGCCTTCATCCTGACAATACCCGGAATTGGGCAACGCGTGCGGATACGGGCGGCGGTCGGCGGAGCTGGATCGGGTGACATACTGCTTCAAAAGCTGTAAGAGAGAGCGCGTTTCTGCTGTCACGTAGACAAGAAAAGGAGGTTTCCGATGACATGGTCAATGGGCAGACGTCAGTTCCTCAAAACCAACGCGGGACTGGCTACAGCCGCGGCGAGCCTGTCGCCGATCGCCGACTTGTTGGGTTCCGGGTCCGGATCTGACGCTCAGGCGCAGGGCCGCCCGTATGCGGTCAAGTGGTACGAGTTCAGTAAGGCTCCGGAGTCGGACACGTGCTGGTCGCTTTCGGTCGGACCGGACGGGCGGATTTACGCCGCCGCCTGTGCTGAGAGCGTCCCGGGCGGCGTAGTCAAGGTCGTCCGGTACAACGAACAGAAGGACGACCTGGACTATCTTTTCGCCGTCGACGAGAAAGTCGACGATCCCGGCGATTCCGGCCGCGCGACGCAGTGCAAGATCCACTACAGCTTTGCGCCGTCGATGCACGACGGCATTCTCTATATGGCCACCCATCTCTCCGGCCCCCCGATCGACCAGCCCGCATACTCGCCCTGGCTTTCATGGCACGATGAGAAGCGCTGCTTCCGGGGCAGCGCATTGCTTGCTTTCGACACGAGGACAGATGAGATCAAGTGGTGGGATACTTTGATCCCGAAGGAGGGCTGCCGCTGCCTGCTGCACGATGAGGAGCGCGGACTGCTCTACGCGCTGAGTTACCCCCGGGACCACTTCATCATTTACGATTTGAGGAAGCGGACCCGCCGCGACATGGGAAGGATCGGCTCGGTCAACTCACAGGCTCTGTTCCTGGACAAGAAGCACCGCGTGTGGACCACCAGCGATTACGGACAACTGGTCCGCTACACTCCGGAAACAGGGCGACTGGAATATTCACCCTTTGTCGTGCCTCACAATCCGCAATTCCAGACCGGGTTCCACAGCGTGTTTTACGACGTGGCTCCGGCCCCCACCGGGGACTGCGTCTACGCCGTAACGTGGATCGCCAACTCGTACCTGATGCGTATCTGGCCAGACGAGGGGGAATGGCCCCGAATCGAGGATCTGGGACCGGCAACGCAGAAGCGGGATCCCAGCGTGTCGGTGGACACCTTCGTGGATCACTGCGGTGGCCTCACCTTCGCTGCCGACGGTCAGCTCTACTACGTGGCATCGCGCTGGAAGGACCCCGTGTACAACCCGATGCCTGCCGGGCACAAGGATCGCGAGGGTGTGGTGTGGAGGCTGAATCCAGCCACATTGAAGCGGGAAGAGGTAACACGCCTCGAGCATCCGAAGGAGTTCGCGCAGTACGTTTCGCGCGGTGCCGTGGACCACAACGGCGATCTCTTCTTCGGGCACGTTGGCTCGCACCCGTCGGGCATCTTCAAGGTCGAGATGCCGGCGGATCGAAAGAAACAGAACGCCCACTTGCCAATCCGGATGTGGGGATAGGGAGGCTGGCCATGAGCGAACAGAAAAAGAAATATGACATGAATTCACCCGAGGCGAAGGCCCTGATGGAGGAGATCACCCACGGAACCTTCATGAAGGAAGGCACCATGGTGGCATTCCCCACCAGCTTCCCCGGCGCCTCGATCCCCATCGTAGCGGATGAGAGCCGCATCACAGCCCTGGATGCGACCCCGGAGGGAATTATCTACGGCGGAACCAGCGGTCACCGTTCACACGTGTTCGTGGCCATGTTCCACGGAGCGACCGGCATGGTCTTCGACCTTAAAGCCATCGATGGTGCGACGGACTGCGCAGCCGTTTGCTGTGGGAAAGAAAAGGTCCTGGCATGTGTCAACGGCTGGCAGGACGGCGGGCGCATTCTGGCCGCGAAGCTGCAGCCTCTGCCGTACGACTGCATCCAGGAGTGGGGGTTCGAGCGGCCGCCGTTTCAGGATTTCGGCCCGGCGGTTCGTGGGGAGACGATCGTGCATGCGGTCACGGAGCCGTCGTCCGGCACAGTCATCGGTATCACCTCGGGGCACTTGTTCAGCGCCGATCCCGCCTCCTCGAAGATCGAGATCCTCGGTGAGGTGCCCGGGAACGGCCGGATTGCCCGGACTGCTTCGGGGTCGATCGTCGGCCTGGATGGGAATTCCCACCTCTGGAGCTATGCTCCCCGCACCCGCAGTCTGCGGCGCAGGGCTTTCGTCCTGCCTGACGGGACCTGGGGCAAAGCTCCGCTTCTCTGGGCCAGGGACAAGCAGACCGGCCTGCTTTACACCGCTGATGGGGAGGGGCGCCTCTTCTCATTCGATGAAAACAAGGGATTCAGCCGCCCGCTCGGCCAGACGATGTTGAAGCCCGTCGGACCGATGGCCGTGACGTTCGACGGCCGGGTATTCGGATTCTGCGGCCCGGAGCTCGCCAAAATGTTTTGTTACGATCCGGAAGGCGGCCAGATGTCAAACCTGGGTGTCGCCCTGTCGGTCATTGAGCGCCGGCGCTACGGTTATGTGTTCGGTGACGCGGTCACCGGGCGCGACGGGCAGATTATCTTCGGGGAGAATGACAACCTGGGCCACCTCTGGCTCTATTTCCCGAAGATCAAAGCTGCGCGGGCGTAAAATGAAGACAGGTTTGTAGAGCCGGCTCCAACAGACTGGGCCTGGCGCGGAGAGCAGCCATGACGAAATCCAGGATGTCACCGCAGCGGGAGAAGACCCTTCGCAAGCTGATAGGGATGATGAATACACGCCACCGCCACCCCTTTCCGATCACGAGGCCGCTCCTGGATTGTTTCGACGTCGCACTCACGCGCGAAGAGGCCGATTTCCTCGTCCGATTGGGCACCAAGCCTTTCACTCGCGCAGAGGCAGCCTCGGTGAGCCAACTCCCGGAAGAGGAGTTCGATCTCCTGTTCGAAGCCCTGATCCGTAAGGGCCCCATCTCACCGCAGCACGACAACGGGGACGAGGGCTTCTCCCTTGCCGGCATCATGGTGGGGTGGTTTGAGACCTACCTGTGCGACGGGCAAATGACACCGGAAAAACGGGAGTTTGCCAGGCGCCTCGACGAGTTGTTCAAGTCCTGGGGGAGGCTGAACGTTTTCCCGCTGCGCATCCTGCTGAGCCGAATGTATAAGAAGAACCCGAGACCGGCGCAGAGCGTTTTGGCCGCGGGCGAGAGAACCTCGACCAGGACGATCCCGGTAGGGGAGACCCTACGCGTCGAACCGATGAAGATCTATCCCGGGAAGACCGTTCAACAACTCATCGAAAAGCACGGGGCTGCCGGCAGTATCGCCGTGGTCCACTGTTTCTGCAGGCAGTATCACAAGATGATCGACGAGCCGTGCCGACTCGAGTTGCCTCCTCAATCCTGCATCGTGATCGGTCCGATGTCTCAGCACGCGGCTAAGTACGGCGCGGGGCGCCTCATATCCAAGGATGAAGCAACAGCGCTCGTCCGCTCACTTCAGCAGAAGGGCGTCGTTCACCAGGTCTTCCACGAGAACGAGGATGTGGACCAACCTGAGGTCGCGATCTGCAATTGCTGCTGGGACTGCTGCGGAGTTCTGGGTTCATACAGCCGTGCCATCACGCCGCTGCGTTTCAGATCGTACTTCGAGGCTCAGATTTCCGACGCCTCGCTCTGCAATGCCTGCAGCACATGCATCGGCTTCTGCCCCGTGCAGGCGATCACGCTGGTTGACGACAGCGCGAGTATAGACTCGCGGAAGTGCATCGGTTGCGGCCAGTGCGAACTGCAGTGTCCCGAAAATGCAATCAGGCTTGTCCCGCATGCTCGAGACGTGTTCCTGCCGTTGCCGAGGAGATCCCAGGCGCGCATCCCCTGGTGAGCAGGCGGCCTTCAGCGATGAATTTGCCGCAGAGCGGCCCAGGACGCAGAGACGGACATAAGAATCGATAACTTGGCGGTTTGCTCTACGGCCTTTGCGTTTTCGCGGTGAGATTCTCCCGCACCTCCGAGGCAATCATCCATTTCGCTTCAGCGCGCGTTCCACGCTCGCCAGTTCTTTCCGCTTCTCCTCGCTCATGTGCGGGTACTCGAGGTCGAGTGAAGCCAGCGTGTCGATGACCGCCGCGGCAACAACGATGCGCGTGAACCACTTGTTGTCGGCCGGCACGACATACCAGGGCGCATGTTTGACGGCGGTGTTCTTGATTGTGTCCTCGTACGCCTTCATGTAATCGTTCCAGTACTCCCGCTCCTTCGCATCTGCGGCCGAAAACTTCCAGTTCTTCTCAGGGGTCTGCAGCCGTTCCAGGAAGCGTCGCTTCTGCTCTTTCCTGGACACGTGGAGGAAGAACTTGCGGATCACAACTCCGTTCCGGGTCAGGTAACGTTCGAAATTCCGAATGTCCTCGTAGCGTTCCCGCCAGATATCCTTCGTCACAAGCTCCCGCGGCATCTTCTGCGCTCCGAGAAACTCGGGATGAACCCGGACAACCAGCGTTTCCTCGTAGTAGCTCCGGTTGAAAATGCCGATGCGGCCCCGCTCCGGCAGGCGTTTCATACAGCGCCAGAGGTAGTCGTGGTCGAGGTCCTCACTCGTGGGAGACTTGAAGGAGTAGACCTCGCACCCCTGCGGATTCACTCCGGACATGACATGCTTGATCGCGCCGTCCTTCCCGGCCGCATCCATCGCCTGAAAGATCAGGAGTACCGCCCATTGATCCTGGGCAAAGAGCGTATCCTGGAGGCGGGCCAGCACCTCGACACCTTTGGCGAGCGCCTCCTTGGCGCGCGGTTTGTCCCCGGACTTGAGTCCCAGAGTGTCCCCCGGGTCAATGCCGCTGAGCCGGAACCCATGGCCATCGGTGACGCAGAATGGCCTGGAAAATTTCCGGGCTTTCTTGATGAACTCGCTCAGATCCCCTTCTTTCATGGCTTCTCCTTATCCGCGGCCCCGGGGTGTGCCCGCTCTGCCGGCACGGAGACTGCGCGCTCACTCCCCGGCAAGCTCCCATCCAAGGCCGGCATCACACGCGCTGTCCGGGATGATCATTGCCCGGACTGCTGGTATCCTACTCCCGCCGCTCAGGCATATGCCACCTTGAATAATACAGCATGGCAAGGAATGCCTTTGCCGCCAACCCAACCGGCACTGTACTCGAAGCTGAACTGGCCTCGCCGCCGGGAGGCCAGAAGCGTATCCGGCTTGCCCCCGTTGTGGTGGACCCGCAGCTCAGGGCCGAGGGTGGCTTTTCACTTGCCGGCCGCAACTACCCGCCCAACCCGAGCACCTGCGCAGAGGTTGAATGGAACTGATTGCCGGGACCATCACGAATGGCTGATCCTGATTTCGAATCCCGATGCCGATCGGGATCCCGATCCCGACATGGAGAAATCATGGCGCCGGGGAGGGACCCATATTGAGCCAGATGTCCAGGCGCGGAGTGTTCCAGTTGTAGGGTTTGCCGAGGATATCGAGTGTGCCGCTACCGTCGCACGGTAATACTTATGTGCTTTCACGGAGCTGCCCTCCCTTCGCACAGCTCAAGGGTCCGCCTGATCGACCGTGGCTGCATTCTTCCGACAATCAGGACAACCATCGTACATCTTCGATGCCCATGCGCGGAATCAGGAAATCTCTCTGACTCCGCCCGCCAAAAGCGTTATTGTATTTCGTCGCCGGCAACCCAGGAGGATCAACTCATGAGACGGGGCCTTTTGTGTGGAATCATGGTTTTGAGCTCATTACTGACGGCCGCCGAAACGACGGGGAGGTTTCCGAACATCCCTGCAGATTACCTGCTGGAAGCGGAATCCATACCGGATTTCTGGGTGAGCAGATTGGAGGAGGTGAATCGTTACCTTGACGGGCACATCCATCAGGGCACGGTTGCGGCCATCGGAGTCACCGCCGGTGGCCGCCAGATACGCGCGGTCAGTTATGGGCACGCAAGGCAGGGGGGAGGGACAACCACATTCTCAGGCTCGCTGGGATTCGGCAACGTCCGCGCTTATACGGGGCCCGACGCGGAAATGCGCGTCTACATGGGAATCGCATGCGTGCATGGCGGCGAGTTCGAAGGAATTGTCGGCATGGTCAACCTGCTGGCCGTCCTCGAGACGGGCGCCGATCTGCGGGGCAAGCCCTGGCCCGACATCACGGCAGCGGCGAGGTCCCTCGACCGCATCATCATCATCCCGGTCATGAACCCCGACGGCCGCGCGCGGGTTCCCCTCCGCATGGAACGGTATAGAGGCAGCGATGAGACGATCCCCGAATACTTCAATACCGGCGGATGGCCGGGCGGCAGAAACATAGGCTGGCCGGACTGCAAGCAGTTCATCCCACTGGATTTTTCACGCACTCAGTTTCCCGGCGGGTACCCGAACGACAACGGCGTCAACATTCAGCACGACGATTTCTTCGGGCAACGCCAGCCGGAAACCGAGGCGCTCTTCAGGCTGGCGGCACTGGAACGACCCGACCTTATCCTGAACATGCACACGGGCGCGGTTTTTCCGCTGATGCATCGTCCGTTTGCAGAACCGGCCCTGACTCCCGTCTTTGAGGAGCTGTTTCGACGGGTGCAGACGGGTCTGATGAGGAGAGGTCTCCAGGCCTCCGACAACCCCAGCGAGGAGGCTGATCCCGCGCGCGTTGCGACACCTTCGCCCTACAACCTCGATACCGCCCTGAACCTCCACTGTGGTGCCTTGAGTGTAGTGATCGAATCTCCCTCTCATGCGGCTTCCACGGCGCAACGGGAGGGTAAACCATTCGTGTTCACACCGGACGACCTTCTCGATGCCCAGCTGATCTGTCACCAACAGGCGATGAAGTTCCTGGTTGACACCGGAGGGCGCAGTCGCTGGACACCGCCAAGGAAGCGCGGCTAGGGCTATCGACGGTGACCTTGCAGAACACCCGCAGGGATCCCGCGATGCTGTTGTCGGCAAATGAGGTGCAAAATGCGTGATATCGACGACGTAGGAACCCGGATCGCCAGAATCCGGGAGTCCAGAGGGCTCACGCCGGATCAGCTCGCGGAGCGCAGCCAGCTTGCCGCCGAACTGATCCGGGAGATAGAAGACGGCGCGCTCATTCCCTCTCTCGCGCCCTTGATCAAGATTGCGCGGGTGCTTGGCGTCAGGCTCGGCACTTTCATGGACGACATGGAGCACATCGGCCCCGTCGTCACCCGCCATGGGCAGCGCTCGAAGGCCGTCCGCTTCGCCGAGAAGTCCAGAGTGTCTTCCGGGGCACTCGATTTCTATTCACTGGCAACGGAGAAGAGCGGCCGGCACATGGATCCGTTTCTGGTCGATGTCCTGCCGGCCAGTGACAAGGAATACCCCCTGTCTTCCCATGAGGGTGAGGAATTCATCTATGTCCTCAGAGGGCAGATCGAGGTCAACTACGGCAAGGACCTCTATCAACTGGGTGAAGGAGACAGCATCTACTACGATTCCACCGTGGCTCATAACCTTCACGCCCTCGGAGACCGACCCGCTACGATCGTGGCCGTCGTGTATGCTCCGTTTTGACAGGAGATGACGCCATGCCCTTCATCGACAAGACCCTCGGAGCCGTCCTGGGAGAACAGGCGCGGCTGCACCCGGAAAAGGAACTCCTGGTCTATTCCGACCGGGGTCTCCGGTTCACCTACAGGCAGTTCGATGAGCGCGTGAACAACATGGCCAAGGGCCTCCTCGCCATGGGTCTCAGGAGGGGCGACCACGCAGGCGTGTGGGCCACAAACGTGCCGGACTGGCTGACGATCTTCTTCGCCACCGCAAGGATCGGCGTGACGCTGGTGACGGTCAACACCAGCTACAAGCTCCACGAGCTCGAGTACCTGGTGAGGCAGTCGGACATGAACACGCTGTGCCTTGCGGATGGCTACAGGGACAGCGACTACGTTCGGATGATCAACGATCTGATCCCGGAGTTGAAGGAATCGCAGCGCGGCCACTTGCAGAGTGAGCGGTTCCCTTTCCTGAAAAACGTGGTTTTCATCGGCCCCCAAAAACACCGGGGGATGTTCAATACGTCGGAGATCCTGCTGCTGGGCGCGCACCAGGATGATCGCGAGCTCGGGGTGATCGAGGGAACACTGGACTGCCACGATGTCATCAACATGCAATACACTTCGGGCACCACGGGTTTCCCGAAGGGTGTCATGCTCACCCACTTCAATATCCTGAACAATGGCTTCTCTATTGGCGAGTGCCAGAAGTTTACCGAACTCGAGAGGGTTTGCCTGCCGGTGCCGCTCTTCCACTGCTTCGGCCTCGTGCTGGGCATGATGGCCATCGTGACCCACGCGGCTGCCGCGGTGCTCTGCGAGAGATTCGATCCTCTCCTGGTCCTGGCATCCGTTCACAAAGAACGCTGCACCGCGCTCTACGGCGTACCGACCATGTTCATCGAGATCCTGAACCACCCGATGTTCGGGATGTTCGACCTCACTTCCCTGCGGACCGGCATCATGGCAGGATCGCCTTGCCCGATCGAAATCATGCGCAGAGTGATCAACGACATGCACTGCAGGGACATCACGATTGCCTACGGGTTGACGGAGGCCTCACCGGTTGTGGCACAGACACGCGCCGACGACCCTATTGAAGTCAAGGTCGGCACGGTGGGGCGGGAGTTGCCTGACATTGAGGTGAAGCTCACTTCTCCGGAGACCGGCGAGGAATGCAGGATCGGCGAGCAGGGTGAACTCTGCTGTCGCGGCTACAACGTGATGCGCGGGTACTACAAGATGCCGGAGGCCACGCGCGAGGTCATAGATGCCGACGGCTGGCTTCACACGGGCGACCTTGCCGTCAAGGATGATAGCGGCAACTACAGAGTCACAGGGCGGATCAAGGACATGATCATCCGAGGCGGCGAGAACGTGTACCCGAAGGAAATCGAGGACTTCCTGTACAGGATGCCCCAGGTCAAGGATGTCCAGGTTGCGGGTGTGCCGAGTGAGAAATACGGTGAGGAAGTGGCCGCTTTCATCATCGTGAAGGACGGCATGGCCCTGACTGCCGATGAGATCCATGATTTCTGTCGAGGGCAGATCGCCCGCTATAAAATCCCGAAATACGTCTTCTTCGTCAGGGAGTATCCCATCACCGGGAACGGGAAAGTCCAGAAATACAAGCTGCGCGAAATGTCCCTTGAATTACTGCAAAAATGCGGATACCAACGAACCTAGAAGGGGCCTGTATTCGAGGCACAGCCCGGCCGGGCGCCGCGCTACTCCCGGATCAGTACCACGATCGAAACTGGAACAGATCGTCTGATCGATTGTCGCTGTAAACCAGGAAGGAGAAGACACCGAATGAATCCGACTGAGACTGCGCAGCTGGAATTCCTCCGTCACGCGCTGGCGACCATTGCCTACCGCGGCGGAAAGGTGCTGCGTGACACGCCGACCGGCTTCTCAACGCTGTGCATCGCCTCGACATGCCGAACGCCGGGAGAGATACTGGCCCACGTGTGCGACCTTCTCGACTGGGCGGGTTATCTGTGCGAGGGGCGGCACGTGTGGAAGGATTCCCGGCCGCGGGGGTGGAAGGAGGACGTGGATAGATTCTTCGAGGCACTCGCTCGCCTCGATGAGCGTCTGTGTTCAGGCAAACAAATGGGCTCCCCGGCTGAGGCGCTGTTTCAGGGACCGCTCGCAGATGCCCTGACACATATCGGGCAGATCGCGCTTCTCCGCCGTGTCGCGGGCGTGCCGATCCGGGGTGAGAATTTCTTCAGGGCCGACATCCATGCCGGGAGCGTTGGACCCGCGCAATCGCCCCCGCGCGTAGAGTTTGACTAGAGGAGGGAGAGGCCTATGCTTCAAATCAAGATCTATCTGGTCGTATTGACATGCATGGCGGTTCCGCTCCGGCTTCAGGCACAGCACGAAGCAACGAGGCCCGATGGCAGACGGTCAATAAGCGTGGAGGGGGAGGCGGAGGTCAAGGTTGCGCCAGACCGGATTCTTCTCACGCTCGGGATCGAGACGAGCGACAAAGACCTCGAGAAGGCCAGGCAGCTCCATGATGCCCGAACACGAGCCGTGATCGATGCTGTTCAGCGTCACGGGGTGGAGGCAAAGGACATCCAGACCGACTACCTGGAGATCGAGCCCAGATGGGACGCCACACCGAGGCCTGAGAACTTCATCGGCTATTTCGTGCGCAAGACGGTCGTGGTCACGCTGCGGGATGTGCCGAAGTTCGAGCAGGTCCTGAGCGCAGCTCTTGCCTCAGGCGCCAATTATGTGCTCGGAGTGCAGTTTCAGACTTCGGAATTGAGGAAGCACAGGGACGAGGCCCGAGTTCTCGCCATCAAGGCAGCCAGGGAAAAGGCCGTCGATCTGGCCGCGCAACTCAACCAGAAGGTCGGGAACCCGATCGAAATCTCGGAGCTCAGCAACCGCTGGTACTCGTGGTACGGACGGAGCTGGTGGGGCAGCCGCCAGGGATCCCAGTATCAGAATGTCATGCAGAACGCCGGTGGCGATATGCTCCCGGAAGAAGGTGCTCTGTCTCCCGGCCGCATCTCGGTCACGGCCTCGGTGCGGGTTATCTTCGAGCTTCAGTAACCGGCAATGGTTGCGGCGCTGATCGACGCTCTCGTCGGGGTCGGTATCGGAATGAGGGTCGGCATCGGTATCGACCGGAAGTTGACCTCTATCTCACGGTTCGTCGGCTACTCATGATTTTGCAGGAGGTGGCAATGGAACGAAGAGAGTTTCTGAAGTCGCTGATAGCTGCACCGACAGTGGGCTCTTTTGACTGGGATGCTTTTCCGGATGGCGCACAGGCTCAGGGCCGGGAGGGAGAGTTCGACGCGATCATCATCGGTTCCGGCCTCGGCGGTCTCAGTTGCGGCTTCGCTTTTGCCCGGAAGAACTTTCGCCCCCTGGTGCTCGAGCAGCACGACCGGCCGGGGGGCTATGCCACCTCCTTCGCGCGGCCGGGAGGTTTCGTATTTGATGTCTCTCTTCATTCCACGGGAGCCGGAAAGCGTGGCGGTCTTTACAACGTTATCCCGGGCCTGCCCGAGATCACCGACGTGGAGTTTGTGCCTCACCCGCACCTTTACCGCGCGATCTTCCCTGAACACGACCTGCGCGTACCGCAGAGAGACGTTGACGGCTACATCAAGCTGCTCACCGGACACTTCCCCGCGGAGGAGGCGGGAATCGAGGGAATCATTGAAGACATGGGGGGCCTGGCACGCGACATCAACAAGCTGTCCGGCGGCGGATCGATGCCTGACATGAGCCGGTTTTCCACGGAGTTCCCCTACCTCTTCAAGTACCAGGGCAAAACCTGGGGACAGATGGCAGACACGCGCATCAAAGATCCCCGGCTGAAAGCCATCATCTCGAACCTGTGGGGGTACTATGGCCTGCCGCCGTCAAGGCTGTCCTGCTATTACTATGCTCTGCCCACAATCGGCTACCTGGCGGAAGGCGGCTACTATCCCCGCGGGACGTCGCAGAAAATCAGCAGCGCGATCGTGAAATACATCGAGGACAAGGGCGGGAAAGTGCTGCTCCGGACCCCGGTCAAGGAGATCCTGGTCAGGGACCACAATGCCCTGGGTGTGCGAACCGCCGATGGCAGGCAGTACGCGGCCCGGGTCGTGGTCTCAAATGCGAGCGCCCACGATACGTTCCGCACCATGATGAACGAGCCGGAATATCTCAAGGATTACATGGGGCGGCTTGATTCTTACAGCGTCAGCCTCTCAGCATTCCAGGTGTTCCTCGGCCTGAAAACCGACCTTGTCCGCAAGCTCGGGATCACTGACTCGGAGGTTTTCTATCATGGCGGCTATGACGTGGAAGCCGAGTATCAGTTGGCCGTCGACGCTGACGTCGAGCGCGGGTGGTACGGTCTTATGCTGTACGATAATCTTTACGAGGGATATTCGCCCAAGGGCAGGAACACGCTCAATATTATCGTCCTGCAGGGTTACGATCACTGGAAACAGTACGAAGCGGACTATCGCAAGGGAGACAAGTCAGCCTACCGCGCGGAAAAGGAGCGGATGGCCCGTGTGCTGATCCGCAAGGTTGAAGATACCTTCCTGCCCGGCCTGACTAAGTCCATCCAGGTCATGGAGGCAGGATCGCCGCTGACTCACGCCCGCTACACCGGCAACTACCGCGGCGCGATATACGGCTGGGATCAGACCCTGAACAATAGCGGGCCAACCAGGTTGCCGCACAAGACCCCGATCAGGAACCTGTACCTGGCGGGAGCCTGGACGACCCCCGGTCACGGGTACGGTGGAGTGATCTATAGCGGCCTGCAGTGCTTCGCCGAGATCATGAAGACCTGGTAGCCGTCTCGCCGGCGCGGGATTCCCGAAGCGGGAGGGAGGGTCTATCTGCTGACGCCGGCGAATGCGGAGATATGCTGATTGAGAATGTTTTTTTGGTCCGTGCTGGAGCTCTTGCCGCCAACGCTCTTCCGCGTCCGGAAATGATTCCCTGCCGCTTATTCACGAATACTCGCGGCTAGACAACCTGCGCCTCAGGATGCACCCACGGCGCCCTGTAAGTCCTCTGGAGCAGGCCGTTTCCCTCCTCGTCGCCAACGATCTTCTGCGAGACGGGATCCCAGACCAGGGTCCGGCCTGTCTTTAGTGCGAGGTTGCCGAGGATGCAACTTGCGGCGGATATGTAGCCCTCCTCGATGTCGGCCACCGGTTTCCCCCGGGAATCAATAGCAGCCAGGAAGTCGGTCATGTGACGGCGGATGGCCGGTGCGACATGACGTTCCAGACCCGGCTCGGTCTTGTCCTCCGGGTACTGGTCGAGCTCATAGGCAACATCGCGGTGGATCGGTTCGCTCTTGTCGAGCGGCGTGAAGTCGAAGCTGTAGACGCTCGCCTTCAGGGTTCCCTTGTCCCCATAGATGGTCGCACCCCACATGTATTTGGGATCGGGGGCACTTCCCCAGGTCCGGTGCTGCCAAACCACTCTCAGGTCGCCGTAGTCGAAGGTCGCCACTTGTGTATCCGGGATGTTCGCCTTGCCTGCCTTGTAGACAAGTATCCCGCCGGTTGAGGAAATGCGCGTCGGCCACCCCAGCCCGAGCATCCAGCGAACCATGTCGAGCATGTGTACGCCCATGTCGCCGATCGTACCATTGCCGTACTCCATGAACTGGCGCCACCCTCCCGGGTGAACGAGACGGTTGAATGGACGCATGGGGGCAGGCCCGGTCCACATCTCGTAGTCGAGGTAATCGGGCGGCTTTATATCCGGCACATTGAAAGCCGGGTGGCCGGGATAGTAGCAGTAGATCTCGACCAGGGCGACCTTGCCCAGCCTGCCTGCGGCAACGATGCTGTCCCGGGCTTCGACCAGGTGGGGCGTACTGCGGCGCTGCATGCCCACCTGGACCACGCGCTTGTATTTGCGGGCCGCGGCGAGCATCGCCTGTCCTTCGATGACATCGACGCTGATCGGCTTCTGGACATACACGTCGGCGCCGGTGCGCACCGCCTCGATCATGGGCAGAGCATGCCAGTGGTCCGGGGTGTCGATCAGAACGATGTCGAGGTCCTTCTCCTTGAGCATCTCGCGGTAGTCCGCAAATATACGAGGCTTCCTGCGCGAGGCTTGCCGGGCAGCTACCATGTCTGCCGCCCGGGCCAGCATGCGGCTGTCGACATCACACAGGGAGACAACCTCAACCGGTGCCACCTGCATCAGCCGGATCAGGTCGCACTTGCCGTACCAGCCGCTGCCGATCAGGCCCACACGCCTGGGCTTCTGGCTGTCCAGACCAAAGGCATTGCCGCGCGCGGCGCAGGCCAGGCCCGCGGCCAGGGAACCGAGAAAGTGACGACGATCCATGGTGAACTCCGCATTGTCCATCGGAGGATATACCGGCCTGCCCGGCAGAGGCAACATTGCCGATCTGTTTCATGTATCGCGTGAGTCACGGAGTGCCCGGATCCGGCATTCCCGGGGCCGCGCCTTGGCTCCGCGCCGCCGGCGCGGACAGGGCGCGTTTCGGCGAAGCGCCCGCTCTTGCGGCGCCCAGGAGAGGCGCTGCAGGTCCGGTCTGACAGACCGGACCCACTTCAGGTAATATACCGGCTGACATGCGCGTCACTATCAAGAAGCTCACTCCGGAGGCCTTCCTCCCCGAATACGCACATGGCCCGCGCGAGGATGCAGGGATGGACCTGCGGGCTATCGAGGCGGTGGTCCTTGTGCCCGGAGTGCCGCACGCAGTCGCGACCGGTCTCGCAATCGAACTGCCAGGAGGCTTCGAGGCTCAGTTAAGACCACGGAGCGGCCTGGCGCTCAAGCACGCCATCACCCTGCCCAACGCGCCCGCGACCATCGACCCGGGTTACCGGGGTGAGATCAAAGTGATTCTCCTGAACCTGGGAAGATTCGAATACCACATCCATAAGGGAGACCGGATCGCGCAGCTCGTGGTTGCGCGCTACGAGCCGGTAGAGTGGGATGAAGGAGAGCTCGGGCTCTCCCGAAGGGGTGAAGGTGGGTTCGGGTCCTCAGGGCGTTGAGCTGATACCGCAGAGTGAATCCAAGCTGGGCCCGCGATCGGAATCGGGGTCGCAATCGGTATCGCTATCGACCGACAGTCAGCCTGAACAGTGAAATCCGTCGGAAAATCATGATTTCGAGTGCCGATCGCGACCCCGATTCCGACCTCGACTTTGCGGATCCCCCACGCTTCATGGTCTTTTCATCATCAGTCCCTGCCTGTAAACTTATCGGGGTCAAGAAGCCGGGCTCGGCGGCATCTGTCATTAGCTTCGAATCAATCGGAAGGCGTGAGGTACATGCGCAGAAAAATCATCATCATAGACGAGGAGAAATGCAATGGCTGCGGCATCTGCATCCCGGGGTGCCCGGAAGGGGCTCTGAGGATCGTAGACGGGAAAGCGCGTCTGGTGGGCGATGCCTACTGCGACGGGCTGGGGGCATGCCTGGGACACTGTCCTGAGGGCGCGATTCTCGTAGAGGAGCGCGAGGCAGCCGACTACGACGAAGTCAAGGTGATGGAGAACGTCGTGCGCCAAGGACAGGAGACTGTAATGGCACACCTGGAGCACCTGCGAGGGCACGGCGAGACCGGCCATCTGGACCTGGCACTGGAGTTCCTCCGCCGCCGGGATCAACAGGCACCATGTCCCGTTGATTTTCCGATCCACCCGGCTGTGCCTGCGCAGGGAGGCTGCCCCGGATCGCAGAGCCGGACATTGCGCCCGGTACAGCAGCCGGCAGATGAAGCGGGCGCGAGGGTGTCCCACCTCACGCACTGGCCGATCCAACTCCACCTGATCAATCCCCTGGCGCCTCACTACCAGGGTGCGGATCTGCTCCTGACCGCCGATTGCGTGCCCTTCGCGCTGCCTGACTTTCACAAGGATTATCTGCAAGGGAAGAAACTGGCCATCGCATGCCCGAAACTGGACGACGGACAGGAGGTCTACCTGGAGAAACTGGCGGCGCTTGTGGACCGTGCGGGGGTTCGCTCGGTAACGGTGATGATCATGCAGGTTCCGTGTTGCTCGGGGCTGCTTCAAATGACGCGTGGAGCCGTAGCTCAAGCCTCGCGCCGGATCCCGATCGAGGCCATCGTAGTCAGCCTGGAAGGGAAGATCCTGCAGCGCTCGTCCGTCGCAGCTGCGTAACCGGCGGCAGTGTCCGTGGACAATTCGCTCGGGTGTCGTATACTCTTCGGGACTTGATGACCGGCCTGTGCGCGATTTCCGCTGCGCGCAACCTGGCCGGCGAAAGCAACCGCCAGCGGATAGGAAATCGGGGAGTAGGAATGCAGATGAGAAGAAGTTGGCTTCTGGCAACTGTTCTTTTGTTTGGGGTCGCTCTGGTGGGACTTGCCTTCCAGGGCTCGACCGCCAAAATGACCGTGAAGCCCGGAGAAGAGTACAACGTCTGCGGCTGCACGACATGTGGCTGCGAAACCATCTCCACCAAGGCCGGCAAGTGCGGCTGCGGCCATGACCTCGTTAAGGCCAAGGTGACAAAGGTCGAAGGCGACACCGCCTATTTCAAAGCCGACGGATGGGACAAGGAGCGTGCGTTTCACACCACAGGCAAGTATGTGTGCGCTTGCGGTGCGAGCTGCGACTGCAAGACCGTCAGCCAGAAACCGGGCAAGTGCGGCTGCGGACACGATCTGAAGAAGGTCTGACCATTCCGCCGGGCCTCGAAAGGGGCCGAGCGCCGCTCTGGGGAGGCTGAACCGGGGGTCGTGAGGGCTCTTGCGGTACGGCTGTCCGTCATCGGAAGCTGAGAACGCCGATGCATGGTGTCATGCACCTGTGTGCATCGGCGTTCGCGAGCTGCCAGACGCTCACGGCGACTACCGCGGATCAGGGCAGAAGGTCATATCGTCGAAGCCGCGTGCCCGGCTACGCCGTTCCAGCGGGTCAATCACGGTTTTCGGCTGGGGAAGGATTCCCAGGCGGACCAGCACAGGTCGGAATTCGTAGCGGATAGTGAAACTGGCGCACGATCGCGGATCCAGGTCCATGGAGACCCTCTCGACCGGGTGCGCAAAGCGATCCCCTATGCCCGTGGCGGCATATTCGTCCTTCGCAGCCTTTTCTCTCTGCGCTGAGTCGGAGGCTGCAGCGGGAGCCGCTCCTGCGGTCGCGCCCGCTTCAGTCTCCGCGCGTTTCATCTCCCTGAGCACATGAACAGGGGGCCTCTCCTTGAAGAAGACCGCGCTGATAACCCCGAGATTCCGGGATTTGCCCAGCCAAGTCCCGTAGGAATCTGTCTCGCTCGTGAAATAGAACCTGCGCGCCTCCCCCGGACTGGTCTGCCACCCCTGGATCGTAATTGTCTCGTAGGGTTCAAGGACCCATTTGCGGGCCGTCCACGCATCTGTGTGTCTTGCGTCTATTGAATTCAGGCCATCCACGGAAAGTGCCACGGCAACCCGCACCGGGAGCGGGTTTGTCAACCGTATGGCGTACTCCTTTCCCTGCGACGCCTCGACATAAGTCGTTCCATTCAGGCAGTATTCCGGCGTCGGATCGCCGCGCAGCAGGACTTCCATCCGAAACCCGCCCTGGTCCGACGGGAAAACGGAGGCCGGGCAGGCGGCCAGCAACAATACAAGCAACGGACTCCCAGGCACTGTTCGCATTTTCATGTCCCCCTTTCAGGATTGCGTCTCTCGTTGTGATGACGGGACGGCTGAGACGCCTTGCAGGGAAAATGCATTGCCAGCGACAAAGATTCCGGCTTGGACCCTCACCCGAAGATCCTGTCTCTTCATCCGCAGAGCGGGCCGGTGATCAGCGTTCCCGTTCCGACCCGGCTTTCCCCGAGGGAACACCTGAAGCAGGAGGCGCAGCTCGTATTCGACGACGTCGACGGGAAGTACACCCCGGCTGAGTTGTACCTTCCCGGCATGGACGAGTCTTGCCTCGGCAGCGTGCCGGTTGAACACAAGCACGCAATCATCAACGCGCCCAGGTAACCCTCAGGGACGTCTTGCCCGGCATGAGCCGAAACCGATAGCACCGCCTTGCTCAAGGATATGGATATCCTTTGGCTAACGCCCGCTCCAGTTCGATATCATAGCCGTAGATATCATGAAAGAAATGGACCTGGTTGCTCTCGTCCACGGCGACTGTTCCATAGAGTATGAGCACGGGAAGAGGTGCAGGGCAGCGACGTAGCGGCCTGCCGAGACAGTCAGGGCCAGATCGAAACGCGCCAGATCTGCATCGGACGGCGACTGTCGCAGCTTGGTTACCCTCTCGGCCCAACGAGGCCCATCATAGTCCTCCGCATTCAGACCTTTCTGGGCGGCGTCCTGAAGGGCGCCGATCAAGGCAAGAGCCTGAGGCGTTGGCTGTCGGCCCTCAACCCAGGCCAAGCCGTACCCGGCGGCCTCATAGAACTTCATGGCTTCTGCTCTGAAGAGAGGAAAGTCAGGCCAGCGCAGGTCCGGGTCATGCGCAGACTCAATGATGCTGCGCAGCGTGTCCTTGATCTGAGGGCCGGTTTTCGGCTGCGAGTTCCGCCCTGTGTCCAGGGACCACGCCGTAGCTGCAGCTGCCAAGCAGATCACTCCAACCAGGACCCTCTTAATCATCATCTTGCCTCCTCGTTCCTCGATGCCGGGATCGGACCTCGGTGTGCAGATGAGCTCCCAGACGGCACTCACAACTGCGCCGATTCCCGCCGCCAGGGCCGTTTTGCAGGAGCCTTTCATCAGCAGGTTCCTCCGTTTGGGTGACAGGCTACTCAACCTCGAAGCTCATTGAAAGCCTAATCGAAGGCATCTTGCCAAGCCCATGGAATTTCAAGGCGCTAGCCCGTCCACGGTCAATTGCGGTAGACTCGCAGTGTCAATAGGGAGAGGACGGAGGGATGAGGACAGCCGTTGTTTTCACAGCATTCGTATGGTGGGCAACCGCTCAGCCTGAGAACCCCGTGCAGACCTGCGTGTACAAGACGGATGGCCAGTGCTCCATCCGCGCGGATGTGTATCGCGCCGCGGGAGACGACATCCGCCCGGCGATTCTCTGGATACACGGCGGCGCGCTCATCTTCGGCCAGCGGGGCGGGATCAACCGGCTGCAATTGTCCCGGTACCTGGAGGCGGGGTTTGTCGTAGTCTCGATCGATTACCGCCTGGCGCCCGAAACGAAGCTGCCGGGCATTCTCGAGGATCTCGAGGATGCCTATCGCTGGATACGCTCACGCGGTCCGGAACTGTTCCGCATCGATCCCGATCGGGTCGCCGTGATCGGTCACTCAGCCGGGGGATACCTTACCCTGACGGCAGGATACAGGCTGTCCCCCAGGCCGAGGGCGTTAGTTGCGTTCTACGGGTACGGTGACATTGTCGGTGATTGGTACAGGCTCCCCGACCCCTTTTACCTTAAGGAACCGGCGGTGACGAGAGAGCAAGCGATCGCAGGCATTGGCTCGCAGCCGATCTCGGAGGCTCCCGACGAAACCGCACGGTGGCCGTTCTATCTGTACTGTCGTCAGCAGGGACTCTGGCCGAAGGAGGTTGTGGGCATCAACCCGACGGACGGGCTGCGGGAATTCGACCCATACTGTCCTGTACGCAACGTCACGAAAGCGTACCCGCCCACGATGCTGCTTCACGGCGACAAGGACACAGACGTTCCCTTTCAGCAATCGGTTGACATGGCGCGCGAGCTGGAACGGGCTGGGGTAGCGCATGAGTTTGTCCCGATCTCCGGTGGCGAACACGGGTTTGACAGGGAGATGACGGACCCTCGCACCGTGAGCGCGTTTGGCAAGGTAATCGCGTTTCTAAAGAGGAACATGTAGCCACCGGCGCAGCGCCTTTCCCGGCAGCGACGAACCCAGGGGCCGATCTGTACGGCGACCGCTCCCAGCCCGGGGGTCTGAATCGTTGCGGGTGATTTGCACCGATGAACCGCATTCGTAGTGCCGTCCTGGCATTCTTCCTGCTCGTTCCGCCGCCAGCCTGTCCGCAGGTAACCCCGGATCGTCTCGACGCTCGCTTCCTTCCGCTCATCACCGACGGCAGTCCGGGCTTCGCGGTCGGCATCGTTCGTGACGGGAGGCTCGTTTTCTCGCGCGCGTACGGTCTCGCCAATCTCGAGACCGGTGCACCCATCACCGCATCGACCAACTTTCGCCTTGCCTCGCTGACCAAGCAGTTCACCGCCACGGCGATCATGCTCCTGGTGCATGACCGGAGGCTTCGCTACGACGAGCCTCTCACCGAAGTGTTCCCTGCATTTCCGGTTTACGGCAGGACCATCACGATCCGCCATCTTCTCAATCACACCTCCGGGCTCAAGGATTACGAAGACATTTACGCCGAGCAGATGAGCGGCAGGCCGACTGACAGGATTCCGCAGATTGCCGATGCCGGCGTCCTCAAACTTATGGAGCGGCAGAGTGGTACCGATTTCCCTCCCGGCTCGCGCTGGCGTTACAGCAATTCCGGCTACGCCCTTCTGGCGATGGCCGTCGAACGCGTCTCGGGCGAGCCCTTCCAGGACTTCTTGCGCGACCGCATCTTCAAACCCCTGGACATGGGCCATACGGTCGCGTTCGTCCCGGGCAGGAACCAGGTGCCGGATCGAGCCTTCGGATACCGCAAACGCGGGGATGCGTGGGCCTTTTCAGACCAAAGTCCGACATCAGCCGTTCTCGGCGACGGCGGCGTGTATTCGTCGATTGATGATCTGGCGAAATGGATGAATGCGCTTGACCGCCACGTTTTGTTGAGTGGCGTGCAGGTGCGGCCGGCGTTCACGCCCGTGGTAACGCCCGGCGTCGAATCTCCGGATCACACGCCCGCCGCCTACGGCTTCGGCTGGTTCCTGGATCCCTACAAAGGGCACCGCCGCACCTGGCACTATGGCGAGACTTGCGGATTCCTGGCGGCCATGCAGCGCTTTCCCGATGATCGTTTCGCGGTCATCATCCTCTCCAACCGCATCGACACCGATCCTACCCCGCTGGCATTGGAGATTGCCGACATGTGCCTGACGGCCAGGTAGTCGCTTCAAGCAACGGGGAGAGACGGACAAGTATGGGCAAACAGAGCGGGAAGGACGGCGGACCGCCAGGGATCGGAACAGTTCCCTTGCAGGATTCAACTAGAGAGAAGACAGCCGCTGCCGCCTCACATACCAGAGGGCGAGAAGCAGGAGGAGTATAAGCAGCACCCATTTCAGGTTGCCCTGTCCGATTACCTCCTCGACCCGGTCGCGGCTTGCAGCATAAACGTCCCCCATCGCACTGAAAAAATCGTCATTGTCGTGAACGGGTTGACTTGCGGCGGCCATCAAAAGCATATGCGATCACCCGTCTTACTCTATCGGCAAACAGATCCAGCCGGATATGGCCTGCCTGAAATCGGTCGCATCCGGACGCTCTCAAGCCCTCTTGCACAAAGCAACAGAAATAGCGCTATAATCGCGGTATCCGCGCCCGAACCTGGCTGCTTGGGAGGCATACGTTGGACTATCACCAATTCCGCGAGCGCATGCGCCATCGGGCGGCCGAGCAGGAACAGGCAGCGAGGCGGACCCAGCTTCGTTTTGTCCTGCTGTTCATTGTGGCCGGGATCCTGTTGGTCGTGTCGGCCATTGTCGGCTATCTGTCATTCCGGACATAGTTCCGCCGGAAGCCTGTGCTCGGGAGCAGTCACGCCGGAACAAAAGGATTCTGCTGCCCGACCCCTCCGCTCAGATCCCTCTGCCTATCGAGAAGGCCCGCCCGATGCGCAGCCCCATCCCGTAATACATCTCGGTATCGGGGGTATATGACAGCGGCTTCACCTTATCGATGTCCGTCAGGCCGTCGCCCATCAATACCCCTTCCTCAGCCTTCACGTCCACTACTTCGCCGACAAACTGCGTGTGCAGCCCCAGTTCGATCGTGTGGGCCAGTCTGCATTCCACAACCAGAGGAAATTCCTTCACGTACGGTGCGTCTACAAGATCACTCCTGACCGGCGTCAATTTCGTGGCCGCGAACTTGTCCGTGTCCCTGCCGGAAACCAGCCCGAAGTAGTCCGCCTCCTTGACGTACGCTTCGGAGGGAATGCTGATCGTGAACGACTTCCTTTCAATGATGTTCCCGTAAGTGTATGTCGCCCTGCGCAACGACACCGCCACGCATGGCGGCCGAGAGCAGCAAATGCCACCCCAAGAGGCGGTCATCGCGTTTGGCCGGCCGGCTTTGTCGAAGGTCCCAACGACAAACACCGGCGTCGGATAAATCAGGGTTCTAGCTCCGAGGGATGTTTTCATAGCGGCAGCCATTCTAAATCTACTTTGACTCACATCCAAGCATGGAAACGAGCGATCTTCCCCGTCTGTGCCCCGCCGGACTACCAGCGTTCCCGCCGGACCAGCTCTGCGAGGGGCTTACGCTGAAAGGGGCGCGGCTCTGCGGCAGGGTATCCCAGGGGCGTCAAGGCAACCGCGCGCACATCACCGGGGATTCCAAGGACCTGTTTCAATCTGCCTTCGTCAAAATGGCAGATCCAACAGGTGCCGAGTCCTTCGTCGGTAGCCGCCAGAATCAGATGATCCATGACTATGCTGAGGTCGACCTCGGCGGCGTTGAATCCATCGGCTCGCTGCCAGGCCTTTGCCACCTCCGCACAACCGACGATGATAACCGGAGCCGTCCAGAACCACTCACGGTCGTAGACTTCCTTCAGCCGTGCTCGAGTCGAGGCGTCGGTGACCACGATGAGCTGAAAGGCTTGCCGGTTGGCGGCAGTCGGAGCGACCCGCGCCGCATCGAGCACTCGCTCCAAGACCCCCTCCGGAATCGGATCGGGCCGGTATCCTCGAATACTGCGACGGGTCCTTATCACCTTCTGATAGTCCATGAGCAATCCCCCGGACCGTGATTGTACGGCGAAACCCGCTGCGCCGGACGGGATTTGACGCTTGATCCTCCGGCCGGAGGATGGGATGATCGCGATAGGTGTCCGGCGGCCAGGAAGAGGCGGAAGAGCAGCGCGCAGAGGCCGGGCGCTCCGGGCTATGGGCCGCCACGATACCCTGCTTCATCACAAACCGAGAGGAGAGACTCATGACTCAGGAATGCATCAGTCGCCGCGGTTTCATCAAGAAGTCCGTGCTCCTTACCGGGGCGGCCGCGGTAACGCCGTGGTCTTCGGTCCTTCATGCCGCTGATAAGAAGATCGCAGCCAGCGACCTTGTCATATTGGGGAAGACCGGCAAACGGATCAGCCGGCTCGGTATCGGGACGGGGAGCAATGGCGGTGAAATCCAACGCTCTCTGGGGCAACAGGGATTCACGCGGCTGATTCGCTACGCCTACGATCACGGCATCACCTATATCGACACCGCCGAGAATTATGAAACTCAACCGATGGTGCGGCAGGCGATCAAGGGGCTTCCCCGCGAACGCTTGTGGATCCAGAGCAAGATGTGGTGGACCCCGGAGAATCTCCAGAAGCCGTTGGCTGCACTCGATCAGTACCGGAAGGAACTGGACACCGACTACATCGACAGCCTGCTCATCCACTGCACAATGAAGAGCACGTGGCCTCAGGATGTGCGGCCCATGATGGACGCATTCGACGAGGCCAAGGAAAAGAAGCTCATCCGTGTGAAGGGGATGTCGTGCCACGGGCTTCCGGCTCTTCGCGTGGCTGCCAAGGTGGATTGGGCGGAAGTGCAGCTCGCCCGGGTCAACCCGCAGGGGGTGCATGTCGACGGGGAGGATCCGGAATTCGGAGCGCCGGGCCAGGTCAACGAAGCGATGAAGGAGATCAAGGCCATCCACGCCAAAGGGAGGGGTGTTATAGGGATGAAGCTCATCGGCAACGGGGAGTTCAAGGATCCGGCCGATCGGCGCAAGGCGATTCACTACGCCATGGCTTGCGGATTTGTGGACGCAATCGTGATCGGGTTCGCCAGCACGGCGGAGATCGATGAGGCCATTCAGAATATCGAGAGTTCCGGCGTTGCCGCCTGAGTCAGTGACTGCCGGATTCGGGAAGGCCTGGCACTTCACGTGTAATGGAGGAACGATGGAGCAGGCGGCCTGTCGGTCTATCCGGGCTCCGGCCCCTCAAGGCTGAGTCGCCGGAGCCGCGCGGCAATTCACATCCTGCAGCTTTGCGATTCGCTCCCGGAGATCATCCGGAATGGCCAGCTTACTTTGTCTGTGAAAATCAAAAAGCACGAGAATGTCCTGGGCTTCCGCAATGATCTCGCTCTTATCGTTACAGACCTCGTGGCACATTCTGAAGCTCGTGTTCTTGATAGCATCAACGGTGGAGTGGACTGTCACATGCCCGGGGTAGAAAAGCGGTTTACGGTACTGACAACTCGTCGAAGCCAGTATCGGGCCAATCCTGGCTTCCGCCTGCGACTGCATCAGGCCGATGGCTTCCAGATACTTGACTCTCGCAGCCTGTACATACTTCAGGATTGCGAGATTGTTGATATGTCCGAAAGCGTCGATCTCGCTCCAGTCAATCCGGAGTTCTGTTTTTGACGAAAACTGATCCATCTGAGTCCCTCCGCCCCGTATTCTATTCCATGTCGCGCAGAGCGGAAGGAGAACCTGCGCTCTCTCCCCTGTCCGATCTTCTTTTCGGCGGATCTGGGATGACGGCGCCGTCTTCCTGAATGCGCGCCGTGCCGGACCGAGTCACTCGCGGATGGAGGCCGGGGTCCCCGGAGTAGCCGGCTGTGCCAGTCGGGTTTCAACGTAATTGCGGTAGTACTCGTAGACGTAGTCTTTGAGGGAGCCGTGTCCGCCCAGGGAGTAGTAGCCGTATCGCTTCATTTCGCCATATGCCTGTTCTGCGGTCCATGCATCATGGTTGATGCGGTAAATAGCCGTCATCTCACCGGTGCGATGCCTCCCGCGCGCACAATGGACATACACCGGCCGGTTCCGGGCGTCATTGACGAGCTTCAGAAAATATTCGGTCTGTTCCGCCGTTGCCGGCTTGTAGCTGGAGAGGGGTATGTTGAAATACTGCATCCCTGCCTCGCGGACCCTGGTTGATTCCCGGCCTCCGCCACCCTCGCGCAGGTCAATCACGGTTCTTATCCCGAGTCGCTTCAATTCTGCGAAACCTGCGGTGTCAGGCTGGCCACCCCGATAGTAGCTTTCGTTCGCCTGCCCGAAATTCCCGATGTGGACTGGAGGAAGTTCCTGGGATTGGGATTCGGCTCCTATGGCCGTCGCCAGGATAGCGGCCAGGAAGAGAAGGGGAGTAGATAGATATGCCCTATTATGAGGCCTAAACACCCTGTCCATTGTCTGCATTTTGCATGATACCCCTTTCGCGTGATTTTCGCGCCGTTTTGGGTTCAGGCCTTCCCTGGATGTGAGCTGAAATTACCAAACCGACCCACATAAACTGGTTGAGCCAACCGTGGCCGGGCTTCGTCCTGAGCACGTCATCAAAGACGATCTTCAGGGGCCAGGGCTCCAGAAGGTTAGCCAGGCCCTCTCCGAGGACCGCAATCAGGGCCAAGACCAGCGCACTGGAATGCGGTTTCAGGAGGCTCGCTATCGTGAGTGCTCTCCCGTTTCCGGCCCGAAATCCCATACACTAACTGTCACACAGGCCGCTCCCCGTGACAAGGAGCCGTCGCACGTCGGAGCGCTGCGCTGGCTTGGGGACTGCTGATCCTTTGAACCTGGCCGAGGGCTGGGCGGGGCGGCCGCTGGCAATTTCCTGCCGAGAATGAACATCCACGCCGGCGTCGTGGCAAGAAACATGCGCTGGGACAGGCCGGCGAGCCTTATCCCTCAAGCCAGAACACCGTCAGGAAACAGCCGACCGCGACCAGGGACAAACCGACCGCGGCGCGCCGCGCTGACCGCCAACTCCTCTCCCAGCGCATAGGGAAAGACAAGAGCGGCAGAGCCAGGGCTGCACTTGGAAACGCGATCATGCCCATCTGATCATGGATCTGCCCTATTCGAGTCTGCGGTGACTCCTGGAGATCCGTCGGTGAAAACCCGCCCCACGTGCAGTGGCGGGAACAACCGGCTATCCCACTCAGTATTCGCGGTCCGTGACGATGCCGGGCTGCGGGACGGGATAGCGCCCGTTGGCATCCGGGAGCAGTGGGGCCGGCGAATCGATCGTCAACTTGTCCAGGCCCGGCGCCATCTCGTGTTCGCAGTTCAGCATTTCCTCGAAGCTCACTTCCCTGCCGGTGTGGGCAGCCATGCGCCCCATGCTGGTCACGAGGCTCGCTTCGACGCCGCGCTTCACCTCGTTATACGGTTTGTCATCGCGTATGGCATCAACGAGGTCGTTCCATTCGTTCTGATACGGGTTCTTCTCGTCCTCGCTGACCTCGGATTCCCAGAGCATGTCCGCAGGCAACGGTGATTGACTCTTGTACAGGCCGGAAGGCATACCGCAGTCTCCGCTCTTGGAGGCGATCCCCATCCCTTTGGTACCGTGCAGATAGCTGGCGTAGATCTGCTGGCAGCCTGCGATAGTCCGCCCGTCGAAATAGAACTTGGTCCCGTCGGCGTACGTGTACTCCACAGAATAGACGTCGAAGTTCTGGTCGACGTAGGCAATGCCCTCCGGGCTCAGCTTGTATTCGCGGCCTCCCAGAGCCTGGGCTTTGACCGGCCAGGCGTTCTTCATCCAGCCGAGATGATCGATAAGGTGGATGTAGAAGTCGCTGAAGCAGCCGCCGCTCGCCCAGATGAAACTGTGGAAGCGCTGCACCTGGTAGAGCAGGTCGCTGATGCCGGCCGGTTTTGGCAGAGAGGAGAAGTACCCGCCGGGGCCATGCATGCGGTAGCCGCGTTGAAGGATGATGTCGCCGATGGCGCCGTCGTGAACACGGTTGGCCAGCTCCTGAAGCGCCCTGCTGTGGCGCGACATCAATCCCACTCCCACCTTGAGGTTCTTCCCCGAGGCGTCTTCCGCCAGCTCGAGCATGCGCTTGCTGGTAGGGCCGTCCGCCGTCACCGGCTTCTCCATGAAGACGTTGAGTCCCTTCTCGATCGCGTAAGAGAAGTGCACCCAGCGAAACGCAGGCGGTGTGGCGAAGATCGCGATATCACCCGGCTTCAGGCAGTCCATGGCGTTCCTGTATGAGTCGAAACCGAGGAACTGACGTTCCGGTGGCACGTCCATCTGGCTGCCGCACTTCTGCTGCAACCCGCTCATCGTCTTTTGCATCCGCTCGCCGAATACGTCGGCGACGGCGACGAGCTTGATGGGGCCGCGCTTGACAGCCAACGCGTTCTGAGCTGCTCCCCCGCCGCGCCCGCCTGCGCCGATCAGCGCCACCTGGATCATGTCGCTGCCGGCTGCGTGCACGCGCGGGATGGCGACACCAGCCAGCGCGGAGGCGGCAGCTAATGTGCCCGTGGTCTTGATGAATTCACGACGCGTCGTCTGAGCATGAGTGGGATCATTCATAACTTTGCCCTTTCTGATCCATACGTGGTATGACCGATATGAGTTGGCGCTTTTCCGGCGACAGCCGGCTTACCGAAGCTCCACCAGAACGTAGTTGCGGCCCCTGTAGAGACGGACTCCGTCGCCGGCCATTATCATGGCCAGGGGGCGGGGATTTTGGAGGACGGCATCCCGGGTGGTTTTGACTGAAAAACGGAGCGCACCGGCGAGATCATAGACATTCAGCACCCCGTCCCGGGTCACTCCAAACGGATAGACCCCAACCGCCAGATTCCTTCCGCCGATCCGCACCGGCACGTCGGTAGCCCAGAAACCCTCAATCTTATCGCGCGTCTCGGTGGCATATCCCGAGTTGTCCACCAGTGCCGCGATCACGTGCTTCTTCTCACGGATCCGGACAGCCGCCGCGTTCCGCATTTGCGTGGGCGCGACTTGCCCTTCGTAGTAGAAGCCGGTCGGCACGACGCGCGGCAGTTCCTCCTCAGGGACTATCGCAGGCCCCTGCGCCGAGGCGGGGACAAGGTGCCATGCAAAGAAGAGCGGCGTCCAGAGAGCGAACTTCAGTCGATGTCGATGCATTGCGTCTCCACGTGGAAAACACCATGAGCGCGTCGCTTTGCCACCATGATACCGAACCTCGAAGGCGTGCTCTGATTCGCGCCTCACGAAGCGGTGTTTCACCCCCGCGCTTTTTTTCTGCTCGATCGGCCGTCCACGCGGGGCAATTCAATACCCAAATCCTTGAGCTTTCGAAACAGCGTGCTCTTGTGAATTCCGAGTTCGCGCGCAGTAGCCAGGCGGTTATACCGGTTGCGCTCGAGCCCTTCCGTTATCGCGCGGATCTCCATACTCCTCAAATCCGGGCTTCCGGTCCCGCTCTGACCCGGCCCGGCAGGAATCCCGGTCAAGTATGCGGGAAGATGATGCGGCTCGATCACCGGCATCGTGCAAAGAACATAGGCGTGTTCCAGGATATTTATCAGCTCGCGTATGTTCCCCGGAAACTCGTGGGATTGCAGCACAGCCATCACTTCGCTGCTGACGCCTGTTATCTGTTTACCGTACTCGAGGTTGAAATTCCTGATGATCCGCTCAACCAGCAGGGCCATATCCTCCCTGCGTTCCCTCAACGGCGGCAATTCGAGTGTGACAACGTTGATGCGATAGTAAAGGTCCGAACGAAACCGGCCCTCCTTCACCAGCGTCGACAGCGGGCGGTTGGTGGCTGTGATGAATCTGGCCGCCGTCTTCTCCGGCACCGTGCTGCCCAGAGGCAGGTAAGTCTTCTCCTGCAGGACACGCAGTAACTTGGTCTGCAGCAGAGGGCTCAGGTCCCCGATTTCGTCCAGGAAAATCGTTCCTTCGCCCGCCAGCGTGAACAGTCCCGCCTTGTCTTTGGAGGCGCCGGTGAAAGCGCCAGCACGATATCCGAACAGTTCCGACTCCAGCAGGCTGTCGGGCAGGGTGGCGCAGTTGACGACGATCATCGGCCTTGCAGCCCGAGGACTCAGGCTGTGCACGGTTTGTGCCAGCAACTCCTTGCCTGTTCCGGTCTCGCCCTGGAGCAGAACCGTACAGTTGCTGGTCGAAATCTGAGGGAGCACTTTCAATATCCCCTGCATCTGCCGATTGAAGCTCTCCAGCTCACCCAGTTCGTACTTCGCCGAATCCGGGGATGGGGAGTGGTCTCCGAAAAGGTACAGTTCCTCCACGGCGGCACGGGACCGGCAGTGCTGGGCAGGCATGTGGGTTTGACTGCATACTCCCAGCGCCCGACCGGCGCTGTCCTGCCCGTCAAGAGGCCGGGCACCCTGCTCGCGCACGATAGTCACAAAAGCATCGGCTCCCGCGAGTGCGGTGTATTTCGAGCACATTTCGACTTTGACCGTGGAGCCATCCTTGCGGCGGTGCATCATTTCGTGGTAGATGCCCCCGCAATCCTTGAGCACCGCACTGATACCTGCCGGAGTGGTCTGAGGTTTCGCGAAGAGATCGCGAACATTTCGGGAGAGCAATTCCTCGCGCGAAAATCCGTACACGGACACCGCTGCCTTATTGGCGTCCAGTATCTTCCCGTCGGGACGAATCACGAGGTAGACCGCATCCGTCGGCTCCGAGAGATGCTGGAAGCGCTGCAGCGACGCCTCCAGGTTCTTGCGGTCGGTGATGTCGCTGAGGATACATACCGTTCCCAGCAGCCGGCCTTCGGCGTTTATGACCGGGTCCGACGTGACCTTTAACCACCTTCGGGACCGGGCGATTTCGACGGACTGACGACTCCGACTCTTGAGGTTGATCGGGGCGGGAGCGGATCCGGCATCGGGAGAACCCTCGGTCAGCAGCCCGGGGAGGATCTGCCCGGTCAGGGCTCCCTGGGCTTTGCCCAGCAGCGATTCACACGCGGCATTGCACCGGGTGATTGCCCCCTCGTGATCCAACAGGGCGATGCCATCCACGACCGCGTCGAATGCCGCCTGCCAGTACTGGAAAAGCGGGTTCCGGACTCCTTCGACGTCCCGAACGCGCATGAGGGACTTTATCGTGGCTACCAGCAGCGGAGGCTCTACCGGAGAGGTCAGGTAGCCGTCGGCACCTCCGTCCAATCCCTTGACCTTGTCCGAACCTTCGGTAAAACAGGCCGAGATCTGAATAATCAAGGTGGATGCGATAGCAGGGTTCGTCCTGATCCGTCGGCAGACCTCGTATCCGCTCAGGTCGGGCAGGTTGATGTCGAGCAGAACGACATCGGGCTTGGACCCGGACACGAGCTCAAGGGCCTCTCTGCCCGTTTCGGCTTCGATAACCGCGAACCCGGCACGCCTCAGCGTGACAGTCTTGATGCGCAAGGAGTCCCTGCTGTCGTCCACATTCAGGACGGTACACTTCTTGTCGGATCCCTCTACCGCGGTCGATTCCAATGCCCCTCCTGCGGGAGACAGCTGCGCAGGATCACATTATATCATTGGGAATCGGACCTCTGACAGGAGTGTCGGCAACATCACACTTGGTCTCGCGGCCAAGGCGCGCCGGTCTGCGTCGAAGATTCTATTTGGTCCTCCGGCTGGTCGAGGGCTCCCAACTTCACAACCACCGAGGTGATGTCGTCGTCCTGAGGCGCGTCCCCTGCAAAAGCCCGCGCAGTCTCATAGATACCCTCGGCGATTCTGCGAGCGGGATCCAGCCGATGGGAGCGCAGGTACTCGATGACTCGCTCACTGCCAAACTGTATGCCATCCGCAGTGGCGGCTTCCAGCACGCCGTCAGTGCCAAGAAAAATGAACTGCTGCGGCGCGAGCGAGGTCTTGGCACTCGTAAACTCGGGGCCGGGGAAAAGGCCTAAAGGAGGCCCCGAGCTCGAAAGGAGCAGCTCGACCCCTCCGTCGCTGTTCAGAACAAAACCGGGTACATGTCCGGCGCTCGCATAGGTCAGAGACCTGCCGGCTGGATCCAGCCGCACCAGAAGCAGTGTGACGAAACGGGTGGTCTCGAGGTCGGTCACCAGCATGTTGTTGACACGGGTCAGTATCTCAGCCACGTCCAGGTTCATGGCCGCGAACGAACGCACGTACGCCCGGGTCAGCGCCATGACCAGTGCAGAACCGAACCCGTGGCCGCTGGCATCACCAATCGCAATGTAGAATCGACCCTCAGGCATCGGGATGAAATCAAAGTAATCACCTCCGGTCTCATCCGCCGGGTACGCGGCGGCAGCAATATCAAAGCCGGGCACGGAGATCGGCGCGGTATAGAACCGCTGCTGCACTTCACGCGCCAGGCTCAGTTGCACCTCCTGCTCCTGCTTCTTGCGCAACTCCGAGACGTCCTTGAGCACAGAGACGAAGTGGGTGATATCGCCGTCATTGTCTTTTATCGGAGTGATCGTTTGCTCGGCCCAGTAAAGTTCACCGCATTTCTTCCGATTTACGAGCGTTCCCCGGAACGCCTGTCCTTGAAGAAGGCGATCCCAAAGCCCCTTATAGAAACTTGAATCGTGCTGGCCGGACTTGAGGATCCGCGGTGTCTGGCCCAAGGCTTCTTCCCTCGTGTAACCGGTGGTGGCTTCGAAGGCCGGATTGACGTACTCGATGATTCCTCGTTTGTCCGTGACGACGACACTGTCAGCTGTCTGCTCTACGGCTCTGGAGAGCAGCATGACCCTCTCCAACGCATCTCGCCGCTCGGCTTCGCCGCGCTTTTGATCGGTGATGTCGCTCACCATCGCAAGCACGCCTTCAAATCTTCCACCAGCGCCAAAAGAGCCGGTCGTCGACACCCTTGCCCACAGCTCGGAGCCATCCTTCCTGCGGTAACGGCATTCGAATTGCTCGTTGACCCCCTTTTTCCTGCGCTCCAAACCGGCCCGTCTCAGGTCGACGTCCTCTTCGAACAGGAAATCGAAGACCTGCTTGCCGAGCATTTCATCGACGCAGTACCCCAACATCTCCGCCAGGCGCCGATTGACGAAACAAGTGATCAATTGCGAGTCCAGCATCCAGATGCCCTCGTTGGCGGTCTCCGCAATTTCGCGGTATCGTTCTTCCCCCTTCCGGAGTGCCTCGCGTTCCGTTCGTTGGCGGATCAGTTCTGCCTTTTCAGTGACAACGGCAGCCAAAGTCATTCCAGTCACCGCAAGGGCGGCAAGGTAGGCCTGCAGGAGGGCGGCATTTTGAAGGCTGTTGTTACGAACGAATGGCCCGGACCCGAGGGCGGTTTCCCAGACTGCCGCGGCAGAAATCAAAGCGCTGATCGTCGCCGCTCCCGCAGCTTCGAATCGGATTGCCCCCCAGATCACGAAGGGAAAAACGCCGAATGCGAGTACGTCCGATCCGGCGCTGGATCCAAACCGATCCTTGAATATAAGGCAGCAGGTGAGCAACGCACCAAACAGGATCCCCACGAGTTCCAGGAGCCGGCTCTTCCGATACATTGTGAGCAGCCTGGCGAAGGTCATGACTAGCGGAGCTACGATCAGGACACCCATCGCATCGCCAAGCCACCACATCAGCCAGGCCAATCCGAAATTCGACCAGGGATGTACGCGGGTGACAGACAGGGCACAAGTCCCGATCGTGGCACTTATTGCAGTGCCACCGAGAGCGCCGAAGACGATCAACTCGAGCACATCCCGCAGGCGACTGAGAGAGGGCAGAAATCCCCGGACCCGCCGCAGTAGCCAGGCACTCGTCAACGGGCCTGCGGTATTGCCGAGAGCAATCCCAAGCGCGGCTGCGTGGGGGATCGGGCTGAGGTAGTTCACAAGGAAAGCGCCGAGGGCTATTGCCGGCCAGACACGATAGCCGATCAGCAGCAGGGCAACCAGAGCGATCCCGGCAGCAGGCCACACAGGAGATACATTTCCACTGGTGAACGGGACGCTGAGTCCGATCTTACCTGCCAGGAAGTAAGCGGTGATAACCAAAGCCGCTTCCAGAAGGCGTCGAGCGGATGTCTTTGGGAGGAGACGGGGTGGATCCTGGGGGATTGTCATAGTCTCCGGGCATTCGGTCTTAAGTATTGTTGTCGTAGATGCTACCCCGTGGCTGCCAGTCGCTGCGGAGCCAGCCTCCACCTGGTAACCTCGAGTGACTTATCAGTGCGGATGTACTCGGCTTGCACAGGGAGACCCCCCCTGTCGGTCAAAGCCGCGGCGGAAACGGGTCCGATAACCCAAGCATAAGTGCGTTTCGAATGAGGAAAGAAGACAGCAGTTGGATATGAATGTCAAGACCGGACTTCCCAGGACTTCCCGCTGGCTATTTTGCGGTATGGGCTGCAGAATGGCTCACCGAGCAATCCTGATCCCGTCCATTGGAAGGAGGAACCGACATGACACCCGGAAAGCCATCTGATCCACTCGCCCGACAGGATATGCCGAGGCGCAGCTTCCTCAAGAAATCGTCGGCCGCAGGAGTGGCCGCTGCAATTCCCTTCCCGTTCATCAACACGCGATACGGGCTCGCCGCACCTGAACCGATCCGGGTTGGGGTCGTCGGATGCGGGGGCCGCGGCACCGGTGCCGCTTTGAATATCCTGCAGGCCAAGACCGAAGTCATCTATCCGCCCCCTCGAAAGGGCTACCACACCGAGAACGCCGTCCCCGGAGCAAGAGCGACAGCCGAAAACGTGGAGGTCATCGCGCTGGCCGACCTCTTCCGCGACCGTCTCGAGGAATGCCGCGCGCAGCTCCGGGCCGTGGGAACCAGTATCCGCGACGAGCACTGCTTCGTCGGCTTCGACGCCTGTCCGAACCTCCTCCAGGTCCCGGGGCTCAACTACGTGATTCTCGCAACGCCTCCGGCGTTCCGTCCCCGGGAACTACGGGCTGCAGTCGAAGCCGGGAAGCACGTTTTCATGGAGAAACCGGCCGCTGTCGACGCCCCGGGCGTACGTTCCATCATCGAATCAGGGGAGATAGCCAAAAAGAAGAACCTGGGAATTGTTGCCGGAACCCTGCGCCGCCACTCCGCAGACCAGATCGAGACGGTCAGGCGGCTTCATGACGGCGCGATCGGACAGATCGTCGAAGCGCGAGCCTACTTCAACATCGGCGAGATCTGGGTGATCCCGCGCGAAGCAGGGTGGGGGCAGATGGAGTGGCAACTCCGCAACTGGCCCTACTTCACCTGGGCTTCGGGCGACATTCTCGTGGAGCAACACATCCACACGATCGACCTGGTAAATTGGGTCATGGGAGCCAACCCGGTGCGGGCCTATGGGATGGGTGGCAGGCTGGCCCGGCCCTCCTGGGAGTACGGTCACATCTACGACCACTTCGCCATCGAGTACGAGTATCCCGGAGGAGCCCGCCTCTTCAGCCAGAACCGACAGATCGACGGCTGCACGGACCGCATCGGCGCGGAAGTCCGGGGGACCAAGGGCACAAGCAACTGTGAAAACCGGATTCAGGGCGAACGCGAGTGGGTTTTCCAGGGCCAGGTGCGGGATGCCTACGAGCAGGAGCACATCGACCTGATAGAAAGCATCCGTGCCGGGAAACCGCTGAACGAGGCCAGGACCGTTGCCGAGAGCACACTCGCAGCCATCATGGGCCGCGAATCGGCCTACAGCGGCCAGGAGATAACATGGGAGGCGGCTATGAACTCCAAGCGGGACTACTCCCCGAAGGAGTTCACGATGGGAGATTGCCCATTCCCGGAGGTCCCCATGCCGCGAAACTACCGGTTCTATTAGCCTCTGCGATTCAAACCATGGACCTGTATCGGTACAGGCGCGCGGGACCAGTGGCGGAATCGTTGCCACGGATGGCACGGATTCCACGGAAAAGGCGGGATATCCAACATCGGCGAGGCGCAGGGTGGGCCTTCCGTTGCCCCACGCGTCACTCGAAGGATCCGTGAAATCTGTGAAATCCGTGGCACGCTTCTCTCCGGCCCGGGACGACGAGTCGAATCCTATGCAGGCACGTATTGGCGCAGGTAACGGAGGCCCATCCGGAAGCCGGTCTTGAAGTCCTCGCTGAAGTTGCCGTCCGGCAAAGGCTCACCGTATGTTTCGTCCTCGTGCTCTATGTTCATGGACCCACGGTAGCCCGCATCCATGAGGACGGTGAATATCTTCGGCCAGTCCAGCTGACCGTAACCCGGGATGCGATATCGCCACCACTGCGTTCCGTCCGGCGGATTGATGCCGCAGCGTTTGAGCACGTGCCAGAATATCTCCGTGTCCTTGAGATGAACGTTGCAGATCTTGTCCATGTAGTCCCGCATGCACTGCAACGGATCCATGAACTGCCTCAGCAAATGGGAGGCATCGAACTGGATTCCGACGTAAGGCGAGTTGCCGAAGGCCTTGAATAGAGCATCGTAGCCGATCGGCCCGGTCGCGAGGTTCGGTCCCTCCGGCCATGGCTCCCAAAGGATCCGGACCTTATGTTTCGCGCACAGGGGGAAGTACTTCTCGCTATAGACGCGGACGATCTCGTCGATCTGCTGACGGAAAGGACGCCCGCGCATATTGCCGGACATGGTGGCCAGATACGGTACACCCATCTTCCCTGCCAGCTCGATGACCTTGGCGGTGTAAGTGTTGATTCTCTCCCGTTCAGCCCGGTCCGGGGCGGTATGATTCGCAGCGTGCCCCAAAACTGACAGTTCCAGACCTGCGCGGGATACCAGGCTCTTCGCCATTTCTGCCTGCTCGTCAGTGATGACGGAAGCATCGAGCAGACTTCCGGGCGCGGCGGTCAATTCCAGGCTCTTAAAGCCCTCGGCTGCGGCGAATGCCACGTTCGCCTCGGTGTATCGGCACAGGATTCCGATCTTCGGTTTCCAGCTACCGGGGGGCTTAGCCGCCAACCGCGCAGCGGCCGCTCCCATGGCTGGTATCGCAAGGAGGACTTCTCTTCGAGTGTGGCTCATAGGATCCCTTTCCAAAGATGGTCACGATTCAAGGACGTGACGATCCGGTTTGGCAAACAGGCTGCCTACATCCCGGAAGCACGAAAACCCGCTCGATTCTAAACTGCTCACTGGCGTGCAATCAATATGAACGGACGCCACCCACGAGGCAGAGAGACGCGTGCATGAAAGTGCGCGCGCACGCTTCCTCGATGGACGCAGGGCCTGCGCCGGCGGCGCGGAACCGCTCTGCATACTCAGAGAGACAAATCAGGAATCTGGCAGCGCGCCGGTGTTCTTATGGTGATATGCTGGACGTCGAATGCAGCTGATTCTCGAGGGGAGGCAAACATGTCGGTTGAAAAGATGACACGTGAGGCGCTCGAAAAGGGTGACGGCACCCTCAGGCTGGCCCCCACCTGGGTTCCGAGGTCCTTCCTGATGCCGGGGCGGAGGCTGAAGCTGGCCACCCAGGACCTGTACGCATTGGGGGCCCACCGCGGAGGTATCGACGAGCGCTGGTTTGCGTCGACCACCATGGCGATGAACGAGAATCGCGCTTGGGACGAAGGCCTCAGCTATGTCGTTTCCAACGGCAACAAGTTCCTTTTGAAAGACGCGATCGATGCCGAAGGACCGCGTCTCATCGGCAGGAAGATTTGGGACGAGTATCACCGGTGGCCGGTCTACAGCAAATTCTTCGACAACATGGGACCCATTCCGCATCACCTGCACCAGAACACCGCGCAGGCGAAGCTCGTGAATCAGGACGGGAAACCGGAGGGGTATTATTTCCCGCCGCAGCTGAACCCTGTGGACAACAACTTCCCGCACACCTACTTCGGCCTGGAGCCCGGTACGAGCAGGGATCAGGTGCGCCGTTGCCTCGAGCTGTGGGACGCGGGTGACAACGGGATACTGGACCTGGCCCGGGCCTATCGCCTGAAACCGGGGACGGGATGGCTGGTTCCGCCGTGTATCCTGCACGCCCCCGGATCGCTGCTGACCTATGAGCCCCAGTGGGGCAGCGACGTGTTTGCCATGTACCAGTCCATGGTGGAGGGTCGGTACGTTCCCTGGGATCTGCTTGTCAAGGATGTGCCGAAGGAGAAACACCGGGACCTCGACTTCCTCGTGGGCCTGATCGATTGGGACGGAAACACCAAGCCGAATTTCAGGGACAGCCATTTTCTGGAACCGGTGCCGGCAGCAGACACGGCATCCGAAGGGTATGTCGACAGGTGGGTGGTCTACGGGAAGGTGGACGGGCGCCAACTTTTCAGTGCCAAGGAACTCACGATACAACCGGGGGTGAGATTCACTATCAAGGATGGCGGCGCATCCGGGTTGATCGTGACCCAGGGAACGGGCCGAATCGGCAAGCTCACCCTCGATTGCCCGTCGATGATTCGATTCGGGCAGCTCACCGAAGACGAGGTCTTCATTTCAGCCGAAGCAGCGACGGCCGGCCTGGTTTTCGAAAACACATCGAAGACGGATCCGCTGGTGACCCTGCGCTATTTCGGGCCGGACACGAATCCGGACATGCCAGACGCAGGAGCCCGAAATAGTTAAGAGCGAAATCATCGCTCTCCAGGTGCATGGAGGCCCGATGGAGTGCAATTCAAGGATATCCGGATCCGTGAACTCCCCTGGCCAGAACGGCAGGCCCAGTGACCCTGGTCGTTCTCCCAGCTTTGCACAGAGGACAGTCGCATGCCTGGAAAACACCCCAACAACTACCCCAAGCTTCACAACGCTACCTGGCCCGGGCTGGTAGGCAAGGGCAGCCCGGGCGCAGAACCGGCCATCGATCTCGATACGATGATCAGGTTGACCGTCGAGGCGGAACACGACGGTGTCCGATTCGACGGGATCGACCTTTTTCTATACGAACCGCATTTCAGCATCGATGCCGCTGACGACGACATCCGGAGGCTTGCCGACAAGGTCCGGTCTCTCGACCTGAACATCGGCTCGGTCGTGGCCCCGGTGTGGCCCGGGACCGGCGGCGGCGAAGCCATCGGAAGCGGCGAGGACCGGGCGAGATTCCTCGGACAGGTCCGGAAGGCCTGCCGCATCGCCGGGAAGTTCCGGGAGCTTGGCGTGCGCCCCTACGGGGTCGTGCGCATCGATTCCGCTACCAGTGTCGATGCATGGTCCCGTGATCCCGAAGGCAGCCAGGAGCGGATTGCCCGCACTTTTCGCGATGCGTGCGACATTGCCGAGGAATACGAGGAAAAACTCGCTGCCGAAGGCGAGATATGTTGGGGCGGGATGCACAGCTGGAAACGGATGCTCCAGCTCCTGGAAATGGTGAACCGGCCGGCGACGCTTGGCCTCCAGGCGGACATGGCCCACACGCTGCTCTACTTGCCGGGCTACAACGCGCCTGAGGATGCCATGCTGCCCCGAGGTTTTGACTGGCAGGACAGGCAGGTGTTTGACGAGGCGTATGCGAAACTGGCCTCGATCTTGCGCCCCTGGACGATCGACTTCCACGTAGCCCAGAATGATGCAACCGTATTCGGATCCGGCACGCACGACAAGACCGGACGCCACTGCCGGCCCGGAGATCCCGGCGGCAAACTCGACATCGTCCGCCATGCGGGCTATTGGTTGCGCGACGAAAGAGGAGGGGTCATCCGGAAGATCCGGCACCTGTGCTGGGACGGCTGCATGTTTCCGAACGCGGTGATGATGCAGCCGCAGACCTGGATCGAGATTCTCGCAGCCATGGTACGCGTCCGCGACGCTCACGGATGGAAGGAGTAGCCTGAGGGAAACGGGCGCTCTCGGGGGGAGCGCCCGAATGTCCGCCGTGGCGTGGCGAATCCGCGTCTTGGCAACCGGAGGAAGACTACCATGCCCAAAACACTGAGAGTCGGATTGATCGGCTATGGATTCATGGGGCGCACTCATTCCAATGCATACCGCGCAGTCAGCCGGTTCTTCGACATACCGTACGAAATCGAATTGAAGCTGATCTGCGGGCTGGAGGAACGAGCGGCGAGGGCCTTCGCGGACCGATGGGGATACGAGTCCTGCACGACCGACTGGAAGAAGGTCATCGAGGACAAGAATATCGACCTGGTCGACATCTGCGTGCCGAACAGCCTCCATGCGGAGATCGCGATCGCCGCCGCCGGATCGGGCAAAGCCGTCCTCTGCGAAAAACCCATCGCGCTTAACGCCGCGCAGGGCGAAGAAATGGTCGCGGCGGTCGAGAAGGCCGGCGTCCAGAATATGGTCTCCTTCAACTACCGTCGTGTCCCTGCCGTGTGTCTGGCGAAGGCGCTCATAGATGAAGGACGCCTCGGGCGCATCTTCCACTACCGTGCTAATTTCCTGCAGGACTGGACCATCTCTCCGGAGGTGCCGCAGGGAGGTGCGGCCACGTGGCGGCTCGACGTCAAATCCGCCGGTTCGGGCGTCACAGGGGATCTGCTGGCACACTGCATCGACACCGCCATTTGGCACAACGGTCGCATCGCCTCTGTCTCAGCCATGACCGAAACATTCGTCAAGCAGCGCAGGCACGCGGAGACGGGGCGGATGGAACCGGTCGGTATCGACGACGCCTGCGCCTTCCTCTGTCGCTTCGAAAACGGCTCCCTGGGAAACTTCGAAGCCACTCGCTACGCGCGCGGGCACAAGGCGCTCTACACACTCGAGATCAACGGGGAAACGGCCTCGATCCGCTGGGACCTGCACGATCTGCACCGGCTCAAGTGGTTCGAACACCGTGACGAGGGCAGGCTGCGCGGGTGGAGGTCGATCCACGTCACCGACGGTGGCGGCGAGCATCCGTACATGAACCACTGGTGGGTTCCCGGCCTCCAGATCGGCTATGCCGAAACCTTCGTCCACCAGATCGCCGATTTCCTTACTGCGATGCATAGGGGGGAGCCCTGCAGCCCTACTTTCCGTGACGCCCTCGAGACACAGAGGGTTTGCGACGCGGTGCTCCAGAGCGCCGGCGAAGGCAGGTGGCTCACGGTCCCCTCATAAGCCGCGGATCCAGCCGGGGAGGAATTCCATGCGTTTTGGAATCAATGTTCTGCTCTGGTCCGACACGCTGTGTGATGAGTTACTGCCGGTTCTCCGTGAAATCGGGGACATCGGCTACGACATCGTGGAACTGCCGGCATTCGAGTACGATCCGAAAAAGTACGCAACCTGGGGCGCACGCCTCGATGACATCGGGCTTCAACGGACCGTGGTCACGGTCTGCGGCACCGATGCGAATCCCATCAGTGCTGACCCGCATGTGCGGCGCAAGGGGGTGGACTGGCTCAAGGGAATCCTGGACTGCAGCAGAGCCGTCGGCGCCGAGATGCTGGTCGGGCCGTCACACTCCGCACTCGGCGTTTTCTCCGGCGCGGGCCCCACGGCAGACGAGTGGAAATGGGGAGTTGAGAGCCTGCGCGAGGCGGCCGAGCACGCCGCCGGCCTGGGCGTCACGATCGCCGTGGAATACCTTAACCGCTTCGAATGCTATTTTCTCACTTCCGCCGCGGACGCCGCGCGATTCTGCCGCGACGTCCATCACCCGCGTTGCCGGATGATGTACGACACGTTCCACTCTCATATCGAGGAAAAGAGCACGCCGGCAGCCATATCGGCAGCGAAGGACTTCCTGGTTCACGTCCACATCTCCGAGAATGATCGAAGCACGCCCGGCTCGGGGAACGTCCGCTGGGCAGAGACATTCGATACACTTTGCGCAATAGGTTACGACAACACAATGGTCGTGGAGGCTTTCGGCTTGTCGCTGGAGAAGCTCGTGCCAACCTGCAGGATCTGGAGGCGCATGTATCGGACTGAGCACCAGCTGGCGGCCGACGCGTTGCGGTTCATGAAAGAACAGGTGGCCTGCCGCTGGCACGGGCCGGCATAGCCGCATCTCCGCGGAGGCACAGAACAACTCCGGGCGATCTTCCGCACAATCGCAGCACGGCTGAGGATAGCCCGGGTTTCTTGGATTCCTGCTCTAATGCCTGTGGAGGATGGATCATGAAGATCGATAGTCGAATCACGCGCCGGGATCTCCTGAAAAAGACGGCGGTCGCTGCCGCTGCTTTCCCCGCCATCGTCCCGCCGTCCGCTCTCGGCCGCGGACCGGCACCTGCCCCGGGGGACCGCATCGGCGTCGGCTGCATCGGGGTCGGCCCCCAGGGCACCTACGTGATGAGCCGCTTCCTCGCCGAAAAAGACGCCCGCGTCCTGGCTGTGTGCGACCTGAAGGAGGAACAACGCCGTTCGGCGCAGGACCGTGTGAATGCCGTCTACGACAACAAAGACTGCGCGGTCTACAAGGACTTTCGGGAACTCGTCGCGCGCAAGGATATCGACGTCGTGCTGGTCGCCACACCGGATCACTGGCATACGCTCGCGGCGCTCGCGGCAATCCGGGCGGGCAAGGACGTTTATTGCGAGAAGCCGCTGGCCCTGAGCCTGGCGGAACATCAGGTTCTGAGGGAAGAGATAGACGCGCGCAAGCGCATTTTCCAGTTCGGCACGCAGCAGCGTTCGGACGCCAGGTTCCGCCGCGCCTGCGAAATGGTGCTGAACGGGAGAATCGGCAAGCTGCGGCACATCAACGTGTGGGCCCCGGGCAGCGCTCCGGGAGGATCCACGAAAGTCGTTCCGGTACCGGGGACACTGGACTACGACTTCTGGACGGGGCCGGCCCCTTACAGGCCGTACACCGAAGATCGGTGTTCGGCGGTCGACGTCAAAAAGACCTGGTGGTTCATCTCCGATTACACGCTGGGATTCATCACCGGCTGGGGCATCCATCCGATGGACATCGCGCAATGGGGCGGCGGCGCGGAGCTGTTCGCCGCCCCATTCGAAGCAGAAGGGTACGGCCGGATTCCGCGTGATGGCGCATGTGACACTGCCACTATCTGGGACGTGGATTTCGCATTCCACGGCGGCGTGACCCTGAAGTTCGTAGGTACCCCGAATGGCCGTAATTCCGGGGAGCCGACGGGAGAGCCGTGGCCGCAGGAACAGGAGTGGAAGAACCATTACGGCAAGATCAGCACCCACGGCACAGCCTTCGAGGGGACCGACGGGTGGATTCACGTGGACAGGTCAGGCATCAACGCGCATCCCGCCTCGCTGCTCGAAGAGAAACCGGATAGCTACCAGGTGCAGCTCAAGAAGAGTTCTGGCCACGTGCGTGACCTCCTGAATTCCGTCAGGACCCGCACGCAAAGCATCTGCCCGATCGAGGAAGCAATCAAGACAGATCAGCTCTGCCATGTCGCAGACCTGGCGCTGCGCCTGAGGCGAAAGGTGGTGTGGGATCCGCAGAAAGAGCGGTTCCTTAACGACAGCGAAGCGCAGGAACGAATCGCTTCCCGAAACGTGCGGTCGCCGTGGTTGCTCTGATCAGGCAGGGCGTCGGATGAGACTACTTCTATCTGCCTTGCTGGGGATCATGCTCGGGGCCGGAGTGTACACGTTTTACTACGGACGCGGTGCCTCATACCTGTCCGATGATCCGCGCGCCTGCGTCAATTGCCACATCATGCGCGATCAGTTCGACAGTTGGCAGAAGGCCAGCCACCACTCGTTCGCCACGTGCAACGATTGCCACGTGCCACACAGCTTTGCAGGCAAGTGGCTGACCAAGGCCGGCAACGGCTATCACCATTCGGAGGCATTCACGCTGCAGAATTTCCGGGAGCCGGTCCGGATCCGGCCGGGCAACGCCGACGTGCTCAACGCCAATTGCCTGTATTGCCACGGCCGTTTCGTGGAGGAAATCACGGCGCAGCGCGTGATCAAGGACAGAGAACTCTACTGCGTCCGCTGCCACGACAGCGTCGGGCACGGACCCAGCCGGTGAAAGTGTGCCACACATGAAAAAGCGACTGCTCTATGCACTGGTAATCGTGATAACCGCAGCCTTGACTATCGGCATCATCCTGATTCGCGAGAACATCGCCACGCGCAAAGAAGAGGCGAAGCAGGTCGTGTTCAGGCTCGTCAACCTGAGCGAGCAAACGGTTGATCCTGCCGAGTGGGGCAAGAACTTCCCGCGTCAGTACGATGCCTACCGGCGCACGGCCGAGCGCACCGGCACCACCTTTGGCGGTGGCGGTTCGGATACACTGTCAAAAGATAAGCTCGCTCAGGATCCGCGCCTGAAGATCGTTTTCGCGGGCTACGCCTTCAGCGTGGACTACCGGTTGCGGCGCGGCCACGCCTACATGCTCGCCGACCAGCGCGAAACCAGGCGTGTGCAACTGCCGTTTCGGCAGACCGGCGCCTGCATTCAATGCCACGCTTCGAACACCGTTGCTTACCGCAAGGCCGGGCTGCAAGACGGCGCACCCGGCACCCCGGATGACCCGCTGGTCGGGATAAACGGCTACGCGCAGCTGCAGAGGGGGTTCGAGGTCCTGGGCGGGATCGCCTTCGAAGAGGCAACAAGAGCAGTCCAGCAGCCGGTCGCGTGCATCGATTGCCATGATCCCCAGTCGATGCAGCTGCGCGTGACCCGTCCTGGATTTCTCAACGGCATTCGAGCGCTCGCACTGTCGGACGCGCCTGTACCACACCTGCCCTCTGTTGAAAAGTGGCGGTCGAGCAACCGTAGCGAGCCCTACGATCCTAATGTGCTCGCCACGCGCCAGGAGATGCGCTCGTTCGTGTGCGGCCAGTGCCACGTTGAGTACTATTGCGGCGCGAAGACGACACTCTTCTATCCCTGGAACAAAGGGCTGAAGGTAGAGCAAATCGAGATGTATTACGACGCATACGAGTTCAGCGATGGCCACCGGTTCTTCGACTGGAAACACGCAACCACGGGCGCCGAGGTGCTCAAGGCGCAGCACCCCGAGTTTGAAACGTGGAGCCAGGGCATCCATGCCCGCAGCGGCGTGGCTTGCGCCGATTGCCATATGCCCTATCGCCGCGAAGGAGCGATCAAGATCAGCGACCACTGGGTACGCAGCCCGCTGCTCGACGTCGCCAGCTCCTGCCAGGTATGCCATCGCCTTTCCGAGGATGAAATCAAAGCGCGCGTCAGCATCATTCAGGGGCGAAACCATGACCTCCTGGGCCGCGCCGAGGACGCCCTGGTCGATCTCATTAGCGGCATCGGCGCCGCTCAGGCTGCCGGTTTCAGCGACGGCCGACTGGCCGTCGCCCGCCAACTTCAGCGCAAGGCTCAGTGGCGCGTGGACATGGTCAACGCGGAAAATTCCATGGGTTTCCATGCCGGGCAGGAGTCGGCCCGCATCCTGGCCGAGGCTATCGACTTCGCGCGCCAGGGCCAGCTCGATCTTCAGAGGCCTCAGGGCACGGCGCCGGAGCAAGAGTGAAGTGGCCGTCCTCTCCAATCGGTGAAGGTTGGGCAATCATGGAGTGCGAGGAAAGACAAGTGACTCAGGCCTGCCACAAGGGCTCGCTGCGGTCTTGCCTTGAATACGAGCCCGTGGAGCTGAGTTTCGGGACCAGCGGGCGTCGCGGTGAAGTCGTACACCTCACCCAATTGGAGGTATACATCAATGCGCTCGCGGAGCTCGAATATCTTCAGTCATTGCCTCTCACGGAGGGAGGAATTGCCCCGGGGGACCGATTCTACTTCGCCTATGACCTGAGGCCGAGTTCCAGCCTTTACGTGAAAGACCAAGGCGGACGTGGCGAGATTGCTCAGACGATCGTGCGCGCCATTCGTGACGCCGGAATGGAACCGGTCAACCTGGGCCGCATCCCTACACCCGCGATGACCTGCTATGCACTCTCGCAGCGCAAGGGCAGCATCATGATCACGGGCAGCCACATTCCCTTCGGCAGGAACGGCTATAAGGTCAACACCTCCCGTGGAGAGCTTCTGAAAAAAGACGAGGCCCCGATCAATGGCAGGGTTCAGCGGATTCGGGAGCTACTCTATGACCAGCCATACGGCGAATCCCTCTTCAATGCACAAGGACTCTTTAAAGCCGGCCACGAGGAACTGCCACCTGAAACCATGGAAGCCAGAGCAGCCTATATCGATCGTTATACAGGGTTCTTCGCCGATCGGTCGCTGAGGGGAATGCGACTCTTGTGCTATCAGCACTCGGCAGTTGGCAGAGACCTGCTCGTTGAAATTCTGGCCCAGTTGGGAGCGGATGTGATTCCCGGTGGACGCAGCGATACTTTCGTACCAATCGATACCGAAAACATCGACGATGCACAGGTAGCGTCGATCCAGGTGCTGGCCGACCAGGCCCGTGCCAGGCACGGCCGACTCGACGCCGTTGTCTCCATGGACGGCGACAGTGACAGGCCGCTGATACTTGGAGCGGATCCGGGAACCGGCAGGGTGAGGTTTTACAGCGGCGACCTGCTCGGCATGATCGCGGCGAAGTTCCTGAGAGCTGATGCCGTGGTCGTCCCGATCAGCTGCAATGACGCGATAGACAGGAGCGATCTTCGGGGGATGCTCGAGGCAAAAACCCGAATTGGCTCGCCTTACGTCATTGAAGGGATGGAGAGAGCTCGAAGAAGAGGCAAGCGCGCAATCTGCGGTTGGGAGGCCAATGGCGGATTCCTTACCGGCTCGGATTTCCAGTCGAACGGAGGTGTGCTCGCAGCACTCCCGACCCGCGATGCCGTCCTCCCCATCCTCTGCGTGTTGTTCGCGGCACACGAAACGAAGCAGACCGTCGCCGGACTCTTCGCGCAGCTCCCGAGGCGCTTCAGTCGTGCTGTGCTGCTCAAACAGTTCCCCAGAGTTCGCGCTCTGGAGATGATAAGGCGTTTCTCCCCAGCCGACGCAACGGTCCGACAGGCGGCCTTTGAACAGGACCGGATGTCCCTTTCGGATGAAGCCGGAAATGCAATCCCGGCTCTCTCCGCCCGGTTCGAAGAAATGAACGAGATCCGGGCTCGTCTGGGGAAGGTGTTCCCGGCAGACCTGGGATTCCCGGGGATCGTGCGCTTGAATTATGTCGATGGCATTAGAGTCACCTTCAGCAATGGAGACGTCGCGCACATCCGCCCATCCGGAAACGCAGATGAGCTTCGCGTCTATGCCGTCGCCGACACCCAGGCCCGTGCCGACGAGATAGGCCGCATCGGCATCGCGGAGCCTGACGGAATCCTGCGCAGGATGGAGAAAGCGGCAATCCGCGATGAAGGCCGATGACACCAGAAGGGTCGCTCCGGTGTTGATGCAGCTCAAGGGATCCATCCAGCATTACGAGTGGGGTGGCTATGAATTCATCCCCGGCCTTCTCGATGTCCGGAACGAAGAGAGAAAACCCTTTGCCGAGCTTTGGATCGGTGCACACCCGAAGTCACCTGCCATCGTCGAGGTTTCAGGCAAAACGTTGAGCCTGGAAGATGCCATCCGGCGGGCACCTGAAAAGATCCTCGGCCCCGCGGTAAGTTCACGCTTCGGCGGTCGTCTACCCTACCTTCTTAAGGTCCTGGACGCGAGGAAGATGCTCTCCATCCAGGCTCACCCGAACAAGCGCCAAGCAGAAGAAGGTTTCGCCCGCGAGAACGCTGCCGGGATCAACCTGCAATCGGCTCGTCGCAATTACAGGGATGATAACCACAAGCCGGAGGTGCACGTGGCGCTGTCACACTTCTGGATGCTACAGGGCTTTCGTCCACTTGAGCAGATTGCCGGGACTTTCATGTCGTATCCCGAACTGGTCCCGATCATGCCGGATCTGGAGCGGCGGCTGAACGCCTCCGGAACTGACCTCAAAGCTCGCTGCGATCTTCTCCGTGATCTGTACGGTTGTGTCATGCGCATGCCACAGGCCCGCGTGGATGCCATCCTCGCTCAGATGATCGGACGGCTGGAACGGGGAATTCCCGCCGACAGGAATGGGCATGATTTCTGGGCGTTGCGCGCCGCCCAAAGCTTTCCCCTTCCTGGGGGAAGCTACGACCGGGGGGTTTTTTCCATTTACCTGCTGAACCTGCTTCACCTGCAACCGGGACAAGGCACATTTCAGCGTGCCGGCGTGCTTCATGCGTACCTCGAGGGAACCACCGTAGAACTGATGGCAAGTTCCGACAACGTGCTGCGGGGAGGGCTGACGCCCAAGCACGTGGACGTCACAGAACTCATGCACACGCTGTCCTTCGAGAGCGGGATCGCCCGAGTGCTCCGCGGGGATCCAGTCTCTTCCACGGAGACGGTCTATAGAACCTCCGCTGAGGAGTTCGAGTTGAGCCGCATCTCGCTGAGCCCCGGAGAACGGCACGCCCGCGAGGCCGGGCACGGCCCGGACGCAATGATCGTCCTCGAGGGCTCCGCGTGGGTGAGATCGGAATCCGGATCACTCCTCTTGAAGCGCGGCGGGATTGCTCTGGCACCCGATGCTCTCGCATATGCGCTCGAATCCGAAACCTGCGACGCGACTGTCTTCAGAGCCTCGATTCCTGAATTCCGGGGACAGGCGCCATAACCTCGAAGTTACTCTGGGCAGTTGGACGATTTGCTCAGGCGAATTTCGAGGCTATGGCGCCTGTCCCCGGAATTAGACGATTCTGGCCGGGGCGGCCTCTCGTGGGCCCTCTCCCTGGCGTTGATGGCGCTCCCAGGCCTCTGCTACTTAGTTGCCGGCAGGGTCGGAAGGAAGGAGAGTGAATATGCAGAGAAAGATGCTCCTGGTCTATCTCGATGAAAACGACATGTGGGAGCAGATTCCGCTGCATGAGGCGGTGGTCAGACGTCTACGCCAGCTTGGCATCGCGGGAGCGACTGTACACGCCGGTCTCATGGGTTACGGGGGGCATCACGAGGTGCACCGCAAGAGGCTTTTTGACGTGCCAGGCGACCGGCCTGTGACCATCAGCGCCATTGACTCCGAGGAAAAGATAAGAGGGGCAATTCCTGAAATACGCAAGCTGGTAGGCAGGACATTGATGGCTCTAATGGACGTCGAGGTTGTCGCGCCGGAATCCTGATCCCCATGCAGGCACTCTGATCCCTGGAAGGCAGGCTCAGGGAAAGAAGACAGAGCCGTGATCCCTTCACGGGGAAACAGTGCAACCCCACAGCCGATGATCGCCCGTGGTTGCCGCAGAACCTGAGCTTGACCACTTCAGGCCGGCCTCGCGATCGTCACAGGTCACGGCGAGTTCTTGTCTTTGCCCACGTTGCGCCGGTAGATCTGGCTCCTCCAGCCCCGGTAGTCCCGGATCTCATATACCTTCTCGAAGCCCGGAATTCCGCTGTCGAGCACGCTGAGCAATTCAGGGTTCGCGGCTCTCAGGAAAGGTTCGTACACTATAATCCAGCCGGCCGAGTGCTGGCGGGCGAATTCGGCAAGTTCAGATGGCTGGCCGGCCCATATCCGGGGAACCATGCGCCGAGAGACCACGAAACCGGTCGTGGAAACGTATCCGTACCCGCAGCCTGTGATCACATCATCCGGATTGACGTGCGAACCGATCCAGGCACCCAGTTCCCTGTGGAAAGCGTAGCCTCGCTCGACATCCACCCCCCGCCAGGCGGTCAGGCCGAAGTACACCACCAGGATGGATGCAGCAACAACCCCGTAAAAACGGGAACCTGCGGCCTCTGCACGCTCGGCACCCCTCGACGGCGTCCCGTCCTCGGCCGGGTTGCCCAGGCGAATCCCGACGTATTGTGAAAACGCCGCCAGTCCCGCGGCACCGAAGATATGTACGGGCAACACAACCGGAAGAAAAACTCGAGGCTCGACCTGGACCAGCGGGTAAAACAGTAAGGGGAAACCGGCCATGAGCAGGGGCGGCAGTTCGTCGAGGCTACCCCGGCCCCATGAGCCGGCGAAAAACGGCAGGATCAGCGCAAACAACAGAATCGGCGAGAGCAAAACGCCCGGGATTCTCTCCAGACTGTAGAGCACGTTTCGAGAGACACGGCTGAGCGCTCCCGCAAGCGTGTCTCCGAGGGAACTCTGCTGCGGATTCACCCCGCCCGAGGCACCTCGACCTGCGTTCGTTTCACGCGCCACCGCCCGAGTGCCCGACTGCTCCGAAAACTCCATTACCAGGTTCATCGTTCTCGGGAGGACGCCGGGCTTGCCGACCGTCGCCACGGAGAGAACAGCGTAGGCGCTCGCAGAGGCAACAAACCCCACGACCGCCACAGCCAGTACGAGGGCGATCCGTCGTATCCCAAGGGAAACCGCTGCCCCGGAATCCGCTTCGCTTACCCGGCGGCGTACGTTGAGAACGAGAGCACATACGACTCCGGAAAGTGCGAAAGCAAGAAGCCCCTCACTCCGGACGCAACTGTAAAGACCAAAGCAGAGCCCCCAGGCAAACGCTGGCGGAAGGCCGTACGTCTGGAAAACGCGAAGCAGGAATGCCGATCCGAGAGCGAACGCGCAGAGATAGAACGTCTCGGCGTATCCGTTGCACGAATACTCGACCAGCCTTGGGTGTGCGACGGTCAGCAACCCCGCCAACCAGGCAACCGATGAACCGAACAGCGCACGGGCAATCCACACCACGGGGAGAACCAGAAGAATTCCAGGCACGAACGAAGCTGCGATCGCGCTCCGGGAGAGGTCCAGGCCCGACAGGTGGAACAAGGCTTCCCAGTAACAGAAAAGGTTGCACCAGGATGCGTCGACCTTCGAAAACTCCGCCTTGGAGAGGGAGTCCGCGACCCACGCATAGTTCACCGCATCCCCGAAAACCGCCGTCGTTAAGAGAAGGTAACCCGCTCGAACCAGGGCAGCGGCGAGAATCAAAATCGCCGCCTGCGCGGCAAACGAGCTGGATTCCTGCATGGGGAAGCGGAAGGAACGACGGAAAGCCCTGAGGCGTTCGGTCTGAAAAACGCCGAACCGATAGCCCAGAAAGGAAAAAGCGAAGGCGGTGACTATCCCGGCGAGCTTCCCGAGATTCACCGCCGCCAGGTGCCCTATGGCCAGGCGGTCCGGAGAGTACTTCGTCACGAAGAGAAAGATCGAGGTGTTGACGAGCATCGCCATCAAGGCGACCGCAAAGAACTGAGAAACCTCGCCTGCCCGCCGGGCAGGGCCGGACCGGCGGAAGGTCCACTTACGGTTCAGCAGATAGCTGTTTAAAGTCGCGAGAGCGCAAGCAACGATGGAGATGGCCATCAGGCTCAGGCTGCTCCTTGCCTGAAATGTCAGGACCAGAAGGTTCGTGACGCCGAAGTCCACGAGCGAGTTGCTGATGCCGACCAGGCCGAACCGGACAAAATCACCTGCCCCGCTTCTCAACCTCTCCTTGCGACGGTCAACCGTCATCCTCGGTCCTTCCCCGCGGAATAATTCCATGCGAGACCGATCGTTGGAGCTCCAAGCCGCTCACTTCGAGCTGATTCCACGCTTCGTTGGCTGTGCCGACCATCCGACTCATTCGGAGGTGCCTGCTGGCACCCATTTCAGGAGCGAAAGCTGATCTTATTCCAGGAACCACCGTCAGGCAAAGATCTGGATTTCCCGGACCTGTCCGTGTCAAACTGAAACAACACAGGCGCGCGAGCATCTATAAGTGTGTAGACGGAGGAGCTTCCCATGAGACGCGCTCTATCGGTATCAGGTTTTCTGGCGTTTGCAGTCCTCGGTGCAGCGACGATCGTCTGGACACAGGAAGAGGGGCCACCCCTCCCGCAGCCTCAGCAGCAGCCTCAGACACAAGCTGCGCCGCAGCAATTGTGGCCTGCTGATCAGCTGGACAACCTCGTGGCTCCGATTGCCCTGTATCCGGATCCTCTGCTGGGGCAGATACTTGTGGCCAGTACGTATCCGCTCGAGGTTGTGGAGGCAAGCCAGTGGCTGCAGCGGAATCGCAATCTCCAGGGCCAGGCGCTCCTCGATGCCGCCAAGCAACAACCCTGGGATCCGAGCGTACAGGCACTGGTGGCTGTTCCAGATGCCCTGGCGAAATTGAACCAGGACATTCGCTGGGCCACGGATCTCGGGAATGCATTTCTTGCGCAACAGGCGGATGTCATGAGCGCCGTTCAGCGCATGCGGGCTCGCGCCCAGACGAACGGCCGTCTTTCGTCGACGCCGCAGCAGACAGTCACGACTGAGGAACAGGGTGGGCGGCAGGTAATCATCATTGAACCGGCCAACCCTCAAGTGATCTACGTGCCCGTCTATGATCCGTATTATGTCTGGGGGCCCCCGGTCTGGGGCTACTATCCGTCGCTGTACTACCCTTACTTCGGCTTTGGTTTTGGAACGGGCTTCAACCTCAGCTTCTGTTTCGGCAACTGGGGAGGTTGGTTCGGTTGGGGATGGGGTCCTAACTGGTTCGGCCATTCGGTATACGTAAACAACTACTTCTTCGATCACTATGGGTTCCATCACGGCTACTACGGGGGCGGCTATCACGGGAGGACGGCTTGGTCGCACGATCCGGGCCATCGAATGCACGTTCCCTACCAGAATAGCCAGGTAGCCTCGAGATACGGGGCAGGTTCGATGGGCTTCCGGAATTCGGTTCCGCCGCGAAGCGGACCTGGAGGCAGCACGTCTCCGTATGCAAACCGCTCCGGCGGACGTGTGGCAGCTCCCGCCGGGCAGCAGGCGTACCGGGGCGCGTCGGCTCAAGCTGAGCAGTTCCGAAATCCTGAAAGACAGAGATATCAATCTTCCCAGCAGTCCACAGCATCCTCTCAGCAGTACCGGACTCAGGCTCAGCCATCGCAGGGCCAATCGTCGCGGTATCAGTCTTCGCAGCAGTACCGGTCCGCACCGCAGGTCCAGCAATCCCGGGATCAGACGCAGCAGAGGTACCAGGCCCCGCAGCAATACCGGGCGGAGCCTCAGGTTCAGCGGTCCCTGAGCCAATCACGGAGCTATCAGGCTGCGCCGGAATACCGTTCCGCGCCGCAGGTTCAGCGGTATCAGAGCCAGCCGCAGAGCTATCAATCCGGGCAGCAGTACCGGTCCGCGCCGCAGATTCAGGGATTTCAAAGCCGGGCGCAGCCGCGGTACCAGGCTCCACAGACTTACCGAGCTGCTCCGCAAATGTCTGCGCCACGATTCTCCGGCGGCGGCGCCAACTTCAGTCGAGGCAGTTCCGGCAGCTTCAGCAGCGGTTTCAGCCGAGGCAGCAGCGGTGGCTTCAGCCGAGGCGGCGGAGGCGGCTTCAGCGGAGGCGGTGGCGGAAACCATCGTCGTTGACGCTCCTGGCGCCAGCTTCATTTCCGAAGAATCGATCCCGAGAGCCGGATGAGGGTCCGCTTTGCCGGGGCTCGCCCGCTTTTTCCCGCACAGCACCTGTCAATCACGGAAGCGATACGGACAAGGTGCGACTCACGTTGACCGCATCAGACACGCCGGATAGAATCAGCGGCCGTATGAGCCGGATCGGCGTCTCTCGACGCCCGCACAGGTGCGTGTTGCCCTGAAGTGTGAGCTCTGACGACAGAGGAGAGGAATTACCCGCTCCGTGTTAACGCGATCGCGCAGGTCGACACTCTCTCGCGCGGCATGGCTGGTAGTCATCCTTCTCATGCCGGTCGCGCTCCTGAACTACCTCGACCGCCAGATGCTCGCGGCGATGAAATACTCCGTGATGGCGGACATCCCGAGCATCGGCACGGAGGAAAACTGGGGATTCATGCTCGGGCAGTTCAAATGGGTCTACGCCTTTCTCAGTCCCCTTGGCGGATACGTCGCGGACCGCTTCAGCAGGCGGCTGACCATCTGCGGCAGCCTGTTCGTATGGTCGGCAGTAACCTGGTGGACCGGACACGTCACGAGCTATGCCGACCTTCTGACAGCCCGTTCGCTCATGGGCATCAGCGAGGCGTTCTACATTCCGGCGGCGCTCGCCCTCATCGCGGATTACCACACCGGGTCGACCCGTTCGCGTGCCGTGGGTCTGCACCAGATGGCGATTTACGGGGGCGTGATCGTCGGCGGCTTTGGCGGGTACGTGGCTGACGCTCCTGCGCTGGGCTGGCGGTCCGCTTTCGACGCCTGCGGCGTTCTTGGCCTGCTCTATGCGCTGCCGCTGGTGCTTCTGCTGCGCGACATGCCGAGGTCGGACCATGGTGTCACAGAGCAGGCGATCTCCCCGGCGCGCGCCGCGAGACAACTTCTCACAAACGTCTATTTCGTCCTGCTGGTTCTCTACTTCACGCTGCCGGCGCTGGCCGGCTGGGTAGTACGCGATTGGATGCCCGCCATCCTCAAACAGCAGTTCGACGTAGGCCAGGGTCGAGCGGGTGTGGCCGCCACGCTCTACTGGCAGGTTGCCGCCGTCATCGGTGCGGTCGCCGGCGGCTGGCTTGCGGACAGGTGGATGCGGCGATACGTGCGCGGCCGCATTTTTGTCAGCGCCATCGGAATGAGCTTTATCGTGCCGGCCATATTCGGCGTGGGCAACTCCGGCTCACTCACCGCGGCCGTTGCTTTCCTCATACTGTTCGGCCTTGGATGGGGCTTTTTCGACTGTAACAACATGCCCATCCTGTGCCAGATCGTGGGGCCCGAACTGCGCGCCACCGGCTACGGGGTTATGAACCTCGTAAGCATCAGCTGCGGAGGGCTGGCCGACTGGGGCTTTGGCACACTGCGCGACCGCCATGTTCCGCTCAACGTGATCTTCGGGGCGTTCGCCGGCACGGCTATTGTCTCTATCGCGCTCGTATTGCTCATCCGTCCAAGGAAAGAACTCATCGATCAGGAGCAGGCCCAATGACGGCAAGACTGCGTGGACTGGTTGCTGCAACTCATACCCCCTTCGACGCGGAGGGTCGATTGAACCTGGGTGTCTTGGAGGGTCAAGCCGCACACTTGCACCGGAGCGGCGTGCGGACCGTTTTTGTCGGCGGAACCACCGGAGAGGGCCATTCGCTGAGTCTCGCCGAACGGCGCGCCCTCGCGGAGGAGTGGACGGCCGTGGCCAAGGGCTCATCCTTGAAGATTGTCATCCACGTCGGCGCCAACTGCCTGGCCGACGCGCGCGCCCTCGCAGAGCACGCCCAGCACCTCGGGGTGTCCGCGATCGCTGCCGTAGCCCCAAGCTACTTCAGGCCACACACGCTCGGCATGCTGGTCGAATGCTGTCGCACAATCGCGTCTTCCGCGCCGGCAGTTCCCTTCTATTACTACGACATCCCCGCGTTCACCGGTATTCATTTCTCCACGCCTGACTTCCTGCGTGCTGCCGCAGATTGCATCCCGACCCTGGCCGGGATCAAGTTCTCCAATCCGGACTTGGCGGCTTATCAAGAGTGCCTGAGGAGTCACGAAGGGCGCTTCGATATTCCCTGGGGAATCGATGAATGCCTGCTGGCGGCCTTGGTTCTCGGCGCCCAGGGCGGCGTTGGCAGCAGCTACAACTTCGCTGCGCCGCTCTACCTCCGGATGATCGACGCATTCAGGAACGGGGATCTCGCAGCCGCCCGGGAAGAACAATACCGCTCTGTTCGGTTAATCCAGCTTCTGAGCAGCTTCGGTTACCTGGCTGCCGCCAGAGCCGTCATGGAAATGCTCGGCGTTCCAGTCGGGCCTCCGCGGTTGCCACACGCCCCGCTGGCGCCGCACCGGCGCGAGGAACTGCGCCTGGCTCTGGAACAGATGGGATTCTTCAGTTGGATCTGAAACAGGCCGGATGCGGTCAGCCGAATTGTACCGACCGTTTCGTGAAGGCACCGTCCATCCACCAGCCCGCAATGGGAAAGGAGATCCGCGGCCGCCCGTCAGATGCGGCACCAGCGGCTACCAGGAGCGGTGCATAGTGCTCCCAGGTCGGGAGAGCCATCCGTGCCGCCGGTGCGCGGGACTGGAAGTCGACGAGAGCCTCCACGTCAAAGCGCAGCAGGGCGTCCTCTGCCCAGCTATCGAACTCCCGTGCCCAATCAGGAGTGCCGGGGCGAAATGCATACTGCATGTTGTGGGTGAGAAACCCGCTCCCGAATATCAACACTCCCTCACCGCGGAGAGGTGATAGAGCCTGCCCCAGCACGAAGAGTTCGCGAGCGTCCAAGCCGGGCATCGAGATCTGGAGCACCGGCACGTCGGCGGCGGGAAACATCGCAACCAGCGGCACATAGGCCCCATGGTCCAAACCGCGCTCGCGGTTCTCCGCTGCCGCGATCGCACTCTCGCCCAGCAGTGCCCGAACACGAACCGCGAGCTCGGGCGCGCCGGGAGCCGGGTACGTCGTCCGGTAATACCGTTCCGGGAACCCATAGAAATCGTAGACCAGGGGCACCGTCCGGGTGGCGCCGAGAGTTACCGGCCGTTCCTCCCAGTGGGCCGATATCATCAGAATGCTTCCGGGCTTCGGCATGGTTCTCGCCCACGAGGCGAGTTCACCCATCCACACAGTGTCGTCAAGCAAAACCGGTGATCCATGCGCTGCGAAGATGACGGGCATCTTATCATTCGAACGCTTCGGCCCTGCCTCCGCCTTCGCCATCCGAAAGCCCTCCTCTGGGGTTCCCGGCCCCAGGCCTGATCCTGCTCTTTCACCGCAGCATGGTGCCTGTCTGGCTGGTGTCGTAGCCACCCAGGGCCTCGAGCTCATGCCTGAAGGAAGCCCTGCAGATTGTGTCCAGCACAGCCTGAACTGCCGGTTGATCGAAGCAGTGTTCAGGGATAGCCAGATCGTAACTTTCGCAGGACATGGGAAGAAATCGCAGTCCGAAAACGCGTGCCGCCGCCCGGGTTGCGATGCAGCAGTCGGCCTTGCCGCTGTATACATGCCAGGCCGCCATCACGTGCCCACCCGCGGTCTGTCGGTATCCGCAAACGCTCGTTGGGGATATTCCCTCTTTCCTGAGTGAAGCATCCAACAGGAGACGTGCTCCTGCACCGACTTCCCGATTGATGATTGTGACCTCCGGGCGCGCGAGATCGGCCACACCGGAAATTCCTTTCGGATTCGCTGCCGCAACCACCAGCCCTTCCTCCCACGATGCGAAGGTCACCACCCGGACAACCCGTCCCGGGAAGTAACTCCTGATAACCTCGAGATTCGACCCTCCGCGTGACTTGGCGCTGAGGTGAGTCCCTGCTATGTGGATCTTATGATCTCCGAGCCACTCCAGCGCCTGCCGGCTGGAGCACATGGCGACAATGAGCTCGATGCCGCCCTGTTTCAACACATGCCGCGAAAGCATCGGCATGGCAGGGTCGCACCCGGCGATAATAAGCCGGCCCTCCACACCAACCTGAGTTCCTATCGGATCAACCAGCGTCTTGCCTCCACGACCGTGGCCCATGACGATCGCATCGGCCGGAGGAATCTCTCCAAGAACCGGCGCAGACGGCACGCCGATCAGGCGTTTCCCGACTTTCGCAAGTCGCACCGGCTGGTTTGGCCGGCCGGATCCAGCATGCGGCGTCAGAAGATCGACCGGCGTGGACTCCTGGGCCGCAGGGGCCGGCGTTGTGATCGAGAACAGATCTTCGACGCTTACCTCGAGGATTTCCGCCAGGCGGAGCGCCACAACCGTATTGGGGACGTATCGCTGCGCTTCAATGGCGTAGATCGTCTGCCTCCTGACGCCCGCCCTGGAAGCCAGCACAGCAGCAGACAACCCGCGACGCCGTCGCACTTCACCCAACCGGTTTTGAACGTCCATGAATTCCCTTACCCACAGGTTACCATAGCCGGACCGTTCACTCTCTCACAACCCGGCTCCGCCAGATTCCTCCCTAGTTACCCGTTGGGCTCGCTCCATGGGTTCTCTCTATGTACCTGCGCGCTCCCAGTAAGGCATCGCTGCGCGCCTGACCGACCTCCAGGAATTTGCCTACAAGCAGCATGTGCGCCTCGCGGGGAAGACCCCTGTAATCCACTTCCGCCAGAAACCGTCCGACCGTGCTGCGCAGCACCGTCTGCTTCTGTCGATCGCCCGCGAAGGAAACAACGGCTACCGGCGTTGCCGGAGGATAGTGCCGCTTGAGCTGGGCGAATAGCCTGGGATAGTCGAGATTCATCGTGTAGAAAACCATGGTCGTCCTGGTAGCCATCAACTTCTCATTGACATCGTTGCGGCCAGGCCAGTCGTCCATGGTCAGTATGGTCGAGCTCGTGTCATACCCGAAAACAGGGCTCATTTTCACCGCTGCGGCGGATGCCTGAAAGGCACCAATTCCCGGGATGATCTCCGATGGAAAATCTGCAGGGAGCATTTCCAGGTAGAAGGTGGTGCCATAGATCATGGGGTCGCCGCCTTTCAGGGCCGCCACCGTCTTGCCATCCTCCACCGCCCTTCGAATCTTGTCCACGATTTCCTGGCGAATCCGAGCGTTTTGCTCGACAACATCACGCACAGCCGGATCATTCACAGTCTTTGGGTCCAGGCCAAGTCCGACTCGCACGCGGAGAGGACAAATCCACACTTCCTTGTCCCCAATCAGGTCCTTCCAGTAGTCGCGTTCGGAAGGATCCTCCAGCAGGATGATCTGGGCCTGCCGGATGGCCTCTACCGCCCGCAGCGTGATCAGGTCCGGAGCCGTGCCCATCCCGACGATGTAAAACTTGCCCGATGCCGCGCCGGCGCTCGCGGTTCCCAGGACTATCCAGACGAGGAGTGCGTGTTTCCATGAACGAGCCATCGTATTCTCCATTCCTTTTGACTGCGGGGGACCGTGGCGGTCACCATCCGATCCTACTTCTGTCCCGCCAGCTGGTTGGCCAGTCTGGTACCATCCACCAATGTGATGGTCGAAATACCATATATGTACCGATCGTGCCCCTGATCGCTCAGAACGGCCAGGCGGAAGGGAGCTTCCTTCTCGCTGAGAGGTTTGCCGTCAACCTCCCAGACCAGCCAGACCTGCGCATTGCCGCACTGCGGGCTCAATTCGGCAAGAGTAAAGAAGACCCGGTAGCCGTCACGCGCCTCCAGTATGACGAAAAACGAAAGGTCATAGTGCTTCGGCACCTTCTCGGTCCTGGGGGCCGCCTCCTGAATGAGAGAGTATAGCGGGATGCCTGTGCCGACTCTCGGCTGCTTATCGCCGGCCGTGAATGTGACCGCCCGTGCTTGTCCGGCGAACTGTTGCCTGATGCTTTCCACGGTCCACTCGCCCGGTTTCTGAATGTCGCCGCGAACCACGAGCGTCGAGGACGGTGCCTGTGCAAGCGAACGATGAACGGGGGCGAGAACACCGACAAGCAGGATAAGTGATTTGACGATTGAGCGCATCCAGACCTCCCATGTGATGACGGCCAACTGTAATCGCCTGCCTGTGCGCAGGTCCGTCGTCTAGTATGTGTAACGCAGATTGAGGTACCAGTTCCGGCCGGCCTCCGGGTAACCGGCGGTATAGCAATAATCCCGATCGAACAGGTTCTTCACGCCGACCTGCGCTGAGAACCGGGCATGGATCGGCACAATCGCACCCAGATCCACCACGCCATAGGAAGTCCCGAAAGGTAAATAGTTGGGCGCGGTCCTGGGGTAGGTCGTATCCTGCAGAATAATGCCGCCTTCGTACCTGTAGGCGGCAATGGCCAGTATCTCGCGCGGCAGCCGCAACGTGGCATCAAAGGTGACCTTGTTCTTCGGATATGTCGGCAGATAGTTGATGGTCGTAAGGACCTGACTGACATCAATTCTGTCCCCGAAGTCGTAAACCATGGTGCGATTCAGGTAGCTGTAATTAAGATCGAGCATCACTCGCGAGACTGGCCTGCTGCGGAGGTTGAATTCGAATCCCTGATGCACTTCTCTCGCTATGTTCACATTCTGGCTGCAGTATCCGGCCTGAGCACCGGTATTGCTGCAAAGCGAAGCCGAATCCACAACATATACGCCGGCGATAGCGTCGCGCAGCCGATCATAGAAGTACTCAAGCTGCGCAACGGTCTTTCCCCGAAAGGCATGTGAATATCCGGCGTTGATGCTGGTGCTGTGCTCCGGCTGCAGATCGGGATTGGGAATGCCGGTTCCGAGTCGATAGGAATAGCTATCCTTCAGCAGAGGAAAACGGCCGCGGTCAGCGATCGTAAGATAGAGGGTGTCCACGGATGTGAATGCGTACGAAAGAGATCCTTGCGGGTTATAGTTCCACATCCGGGCGGTGCAACCGGAGAAAGAAGTGTTGTCAGGCTCGGCTGCGCAGGTAATGGGCACCAGGGCGGCTTCAGACTTGTTGAGCCTCTGAACCTGCAATCCCTTCATGTAGTCGGCGCTGAAGCCGACTGTGGCGCGCAGTCGGGAGGCAAGGGTGATCACATCCTGAAATCCCATGGAAAGGGTTTGAGCCCTGTCGAGTAGAGTAGGTGTGACGTAAGGGAAAGGCGATCTTGCCGGATATTCGAGCGTTTCCTTGTGGTTGTCGTCCCTGAAGTAGATGGACGCGCTCAGAATGTTCCGGGATAATACCCGCGTCGTGAACTCCGCCGAACCTCCTGCGCTGTGGTCATCGTAGTAGCTGTGATTGGACGATGTTTTCGTCATGGTTGAAAAGGTTGCATCATCGTAGAAGTCAAATTCGTTCGGGAATTGATCGTAGTACGCGCGAAACCTGATGGAACTTGACTCGCCCAATCCCGAGTTTGTAATGAGGTAGTAGGCGGTCTTGTCCCAGTACGGCCACCTGCGATAGTCGGACGGCCTGAAGGTTGCCGCGGAATTCGGGCCTGCGTAAAGGGGTACGCCCTTTTGGCCCTTCTGGTTGATGTAGCTGAACACGTATTGGTCCCCGCCCCCTGGAGTCCACGCGAACCGGCCGGAGTAATTTGCATCCCGGCTATCCGAATTGATGCGTTTGTAGGTCGGCTGAAAAGCATTCAGCGGGAAATTGCCCGAGAGCGGGACGCAGTCACTCTGCAGCCAGCCAAAGCTGCCCTGAACATAAAACTTCTCCCACCGGGATCCGATATTCACGGACGACAGAAACATGCCTGCGGATCCGGTCCCCATCAGTGCATCCGCCTCGTATTTCTTCTCCGGCTCCCTTGTGACCAGGTTGATGGACCCGCCCAGTGCATTCGGACCGAGCAAGGGAGAAGAAAAGCCCTTGGACACCTGTATCTCTCCGATGTCATTCGCAAGGAAGCGGTTGAAATCAATTGTGCCGTCGTAGGGCATCGTCACCTGGATGCCATCGATATAGAATGACACCTGTCCCTTCGATGTGAATCCCCGTATTCGAATGTCGGCTTCGTTCCGCCCTGCGGTGGCGTGATCAATCGCCACTCCCGGCAGATAGTCGAGCGCCGCGGAAGCGGTCAGAGCCCGCCGGTTGACGATCTCGGAGTGATCAATGCTGTCGGACACCGGAGACAGTGGCGAGGCTTCCGCTGTGACGCTGACGGTCGTCATGCCGAGGTTGAACGGCCGGCCGGGATCCTCTCCCAAAATCGACTCCACCACCCCGCGAAGCGCGGAAACCTCTCCGCGCATTTCCGCCTCTCCCCATGGCTGTTGCGGGGGAGGCTGCAGTTCGATGCGGGCGTCCGGGTGCATCTTCAGCCAGAGCTCCACGCCGTTCCGGATCTGCACCACTGCGGCGTGCGCCTGGGCCAACACGTCAGCCGGGGCATTCTGCAGGTACGTGAGATCATCCTGCCAGGCGAGGATCTGCCGCGTTTGGGCAGTCGAGAGGCAAGCGCCAAAAAAGATGGCGATCAGAACCGGGATGAATTGCGTGGCGAATCGGGCTGCCTTGGGTATGATGACCGTCCTCCGTGCCTCCAGGAAAGCCGGGTCCGACACTCCGCAGCATGTGAAACCACGGATCCGCAGTGTCTTTTATACACGACATGATCAACTATACAAGACTTTCCTGCATCTATCGATGAGAAGGTGGCCCGGCGGTTGCCTGCGGTGACCAGCCGGGGCACCTTGATCCAGAATGACTGCGGCCAGGCAATCCGGCGGTACAATACGAACCGCCCCGGGAGGATCGCATGCCTGAATCAGAGGATCTGCGGAGTATCCGGCTGACGCTGGTGGTTTACGTCGTCATTTTTGCCGGCAAACTGATCGCGTATTTCGTTACCGGCGTGATGGCGGTGTTTGCGGAAGCGCTGCACACGTTGAGCGACATCTTCATCGCGGGTTTCCTGCTGGCGGCACTCCTGTGGGCCCGCAAGAAGGCTGATCGGGAGCACATGCTCGGCCATGGACGGGCGCAGAACGCGGCCGCGCTGGTTGCTGCGACTTTGTTCATCTCGTTCACCAGTTACAAGCTGTACGAAGAAGCGGCTGTACGACTTCTGCACCCCCATGAAGCCTCGCACCAGAACCTCGGGGTGGCGTTCGGCGTGCTCATCGCTTCGATGCTGATCGCGGCCGCACCCCTGGTCACGCTCCTCCGCCAGAAGACGCTCGGGGCGGCCGCCAAGGCGCAGTTCATCGAACTGATCAACGACGAACTGGGTTTGCTGGCCGCGATTCTGGGCACCCTGCTTGTCATGCGGGGCAAACCCATAGCCGACCCGCTCGCTACGATCTTTGTCGCTACCATCATCGCGATCAATGCAGTCGGGCTCTTCCGCCAGAACCTGTCGTTCCTGCTGGGACGCGCGCCGGACGCTCAATCGATGGACGCAATCCGGCAGGCGGCACTATCAACACCCGGTGTCCTGAGCGTGCACAACCTGCGCGCCGAGATGATCGGGCCGGAGACTATCCACACCACGCTGCATATTGAAATCATGCGCGGTACACCCATCGAGCAGGCTGACGCGGTCGCCACTGAGGTGAAAGCGCGCATCCAGAAGCTCACCGACACCGGCTACTGCATCGTCCACATGGACCCGGAGGGATCGCAGCCGGCCGAGACGCTGCACGATCCCCGAACCGGTGAGCTGACCGATTGGAAGGCCCGCTGAAGGCAGGTCGTTCAGTCCAGGTCCGACATCTCCCCGGCAGCAGCGTGGGACTCTGCCGCCGGTGCGGACATTGCGCGCTGCGGCGAAACGCACCCACTCCTTCCCGCAAGGCCCCAGTCAATGAATGAGACCATAGGTCGCGCTCTCGATTCCGGCTTCGATCCCGACGTGCGGTGGGATAACATGTTTGGTCGAAGCTCTCGTGCGAGTAGGAGGGCACAGGCTGAACAAAGATCGAAAGCAATGGACGAAACTGCGCAACGCTGTCAAGCACTTCTCGAAATATCCGAGTCGATCGGATCCCATCGGGAGTTTTCCCGCTTCTTTCAGGGCTTGAGCCTGCCTCTGAGCCGGATTATTTCTTTCGATGGAATCGGACTCTCTCTATTCGACTTGGAACAGAAATCTACGCGACTGTATCTCGTTGAAACGAGGAGTCCAAACGAGATTCCTGTCGGACAGGTATTCCCGCTGGAAGAGGCGCCGACTGCCGAGGTACTGCGTACCGGGCGGCCATTCTATGTGCCCGACGTTGATGCGGAGACCCGTTTCCCCGTCATTAACAGTCTGCTCCGCCGCCATAGCGTGCGGAGCTACTGCGTACTCGCCCTCGCTACGGCTCGGCGTGATTTGGGAGGCCTCCATTTCGGATCCATGACCAGGGACGCCTACACCTCCGAAGACATAGAGTTCATGCAGAAGGTGGCCGGACAGGTGGCTCTAGCGCTGGAGAACGTGCTCAACTGCGAATCCGCGGCTGCCTATCAGCAGGCCCTGGCCCGCGACAGAGATCACCTGCAGCTGCTGCTGCAGGTCAACAAGGCGGTGGCGGCGAAGCTCGACACACGCGAGCTCTTTTCCGCCATCTCTCTCTGCCTGCGCCAGGCCCTGGGCGTCGAATACGCCAGCCTTACGTTGCTGGACGCGGACACCAACCGGCTCCGGCGGCAATCACTCGATTTCCCGGGTGGCCGCGGCCTGCTCCAGGAAAATGAGACCATTCCCATCGAGGGCTCCACGATCGGCGAGGCATTTACGAAGCGCGTGCCGGTCCTGGCAAGCCGATCGGATCTCGAACGTCTGCCGCGGGAAATCGCCCGTGATCTGCTCGACGAGGGCCTTCACTCCCTGTGCGCTGTGCCGTTGATATCGCGGGAACGGGTGCTTGGGACCATCAACATCGCCAGCCGGCGTGAAGATGCCTTCGAAGACAGCGACGTCAAGTTGCTTGTCGAGGTCGCCGGGCAGTTTGCCGTCGCCCTCGACAATGCGCTTGCTTACGGACGCATCGAAGAACTCAACGCAAAGCTGGGGGAGGAAAATCTCTATCTCGCAGATGAAATCAGAAGCAACTACTTTTTCGAAGAGATCATCGGCAACAGCCAGCCCCTGCAAAAAGTGCTGCGTCAGGTCGAGGTAGTGGCCCCTTCGGATTCGACGGTGATGATCTGTGGAGAGACCGGTACGGGCAAGGAGCTGATTGCACGGGCTATCCACAACCTGAGCTCACGGCGGCAGGGGACCTTCATAAAACTGAACTGTGCGGCGATCCCGACCGGCCTGATGGAAAGCGAGCTGTTCGGGCATGAAAAGGGAGCGTTCACCGGAGCGGTCGCACAGCATATCGGCCGATTCGAGTTGGCGCACCGCGGCACGCTCTTCCTGGACGAGATCGGCGACATTTCTCTCGATCTCCAACCCAAACTTCTGCGTGTGCTCCAGGAACACGAGTTCGAACGATTGGGGAATGCGCGCACAATCCGCGTGGATGTACGGCTGATCGTGGCCACAAACAAGGACCTGCTGCAGATGGTGAACGAGAGGGAGTTTCGCGCAGACCTGTATTACCGGCTGAATGTCTTTCCGGTCGTTCTGCCGCCGCTGCGGGACCGCCCCGAGGACATTCCGCTCCTGACACGCTATTTCGCTGACCAGGTCGCACGACGCATGGGGAAAAGGATCACGACGATTCCATCCGAGACCATGGACGCTCTGATGCGCTATCCGTGGCCGGGCAACATCCGCGAGCTCCAGAACATCGTGGAGCGCGCCGTCATTCTCACTACGGGAACAGACCTGCGGATCCCTGCCGGGGAATTGAAAGTGGCTCGGGGCGGACAGGGAAATCAGGGGCAGACTCTTCAGGATGCTGAGCGTCAGCACATACTCCAGGTGCTGCGCGAAACCGGCTGGGTCGTCGGAGGCCCGCGCGGGGCAGCAATACGTCTCGGAATAAAGCGTTCCACGCTTCAGTTCCGCATGCAAAAACTCGGCATTTCCCGCCCCCAATAGTCGTCCAATGCAACCCCTGAAGGGAACGCCTGTACGTGGCAGGCGCCAGCCCGCCGGCATCTGCCAGCATGCCGGCACTTGCCTGGTTGGCACACCGTTCTCCTCGCTTCACAAATGCGCATTTGTCCACTGAGCCAAAACAACGGCAACCGTCTGAGTAAATTCAGGTTGCCGTGTTGGCAGACAGGTCATCAAGCTCGATGCCCCCAATTGGTCTTCTTCTTGCTACATCAGTTCATGGGTTTAACAAGGTGATTGAAGGCAACTCGATCAAGAAAGGAAGGAAACCATGGCTCTCATCGGACTGATTGGCGGACTAATTCTTTGCGCTTTGGTGTTTGCAGGACTCAGGAGCATGAAGAACGCTCACGAAACGACGAAAATCAACGACATGAAGCTCTTCTGATTTTCAACTTCAGGCCATCGCATAGAGGAGTATGAGTGCGATGTTTAGGATCACGACTCACGAAAACAACGGGACGGTGCGCCTGAAACTTGAAGGCAAGCTCAAAGGCCCATGGGTCCCGGAGATGGAGCAGTGCTGGCGCACGGCATCTTCCGCGCGACACAAAGCCCTTGTTGTGGATCTGACGGATGTGGATCACGTCGACAGCGCAGGCAGATACTTGCTTGCCCTGATCCACGCTCGCGGCGCGAGATTCATCGCCGTGACACCGATAATGAAAGAGCTTGTATCCGATATCACGGGTGAGGTTCGGTAACGAAACTCGGGGACAGGCACCTGACATCAACCGGCAAGGTAATCCCCAACCGTACCACCGGTCGAAACAGGGTGTCAGTCCCCGAATTTCCGAGTCTCGCTGGCCCAACAGGTTTCAAAGGGAGCGAAAACGCCCCCCGATTTGGCTTTCTGCCTCAATCTTGCAGGTCGGCAGGCATCCTGATGGCGGCCACTCCGCGCCGAAGGGGATAGTCAGTTGCGCGCCTGATGGCGCGGCACAGAGCCGGACGCCGCCTCCGGAACCCACATGCATCAGACCCCGCATTGTTGCCTTTCCCGATCCGGGATCGTTCTGTAGAATCCGACAGGTACGGCCTGCAACGGTCCTTCCAGGCAGCCACGATTGCCGGCAAGCGAGACACCGATGAGTCTCACCGGATGGCGGACCGGGCAGGATGGGTGGCTTTGCTCCCTGTAACCTCTCACGATGCAGCAGGTGACGCTATGGTTGATCCCAACATTTTCAACGAGGCACCCCTATTTTCTCTGTTGGACCCCGATGAACGGCAGGTGCTGGCGCAGCAGGTCTCCCTGCGGCGTTTTGGCAGCGGCGAAGCCATCTTCAAGACCGGGGATCCTGGTGGCCTCGCTTACCTGGTGCAATATGGGCGTGTCAATGTGAGCATTACGGATATCTCTTCCGAGAATGTCATCGTGGATGTAGTCGAGGCCGGAGGACTTCTGGGCATGTCGTCGATGCTTGCCGAGGCCGAGCACCTCACGACGGCGATCGCAGTGCAAGATACCTCTGCTATAGAGATTGATCGCGCTGACATTCTTACCCTGCTGCAACGAAAGCCGCATGCCGGGCTCGATATGATGACGATGATCGAAAAGCAATTGCGCGCAACTCATGAACTCATGCGCACCAGGGTGTCGCGCAATCCCAACATGGAAATCGAGGAAACCGAAACCGTGGGCGACCGTATGGCAGATGCCGTTGCGAAATTTGGCGGCTCATGGAAGTTCGTCATCCTCTTCGGTGCCGTCCTGGCTACCTATGTCCTGGTCAACCACGCAATCGGCCACCCGTGGGATCCCTATCCCTTCATTCTGCTCAACCTGTTCCTGTCCATGCTGGCGGCGGTCCAGGCTCCGATCATTATGATGAGTCAGAACCGGCAGGATGCGAAAGACCGGGTGCGCAGCGAGTTGGACTACCGCGTCAATTTCAAAGCGGAGCTGGAGATTGAGGATGTCTTGTCGCGATTGGGCAAGATTGAGCAGCGATTGGCACAGACGAACCGACGCTAGACAACCCACGGAGTCTCAGGATCACGGGCTCAGAAAGCGAACCCGGCCCGTGCTGATTTCGTATATGGCTCCCGCGAGTTGAATCACGCCCTCGGCCACGCGCGCCTTTCCCTCCGGCGACCCGAGAATTGCCCGCAAGGTCCAACGCACGTTGGCTTCGACGGCCGCGCTGAGCAGGGCATCCGGGGGCAGAGTCGCATCGAGGCTGTCCAGCGCGGGAAGGATGTTTTGCAGCAGCACCGCGAGCCGGCTGAAATGCTTCCTGCCGTGAAGCTTCGAAGCGATCGCAGCCTGCACCGCCCCGCAGCCCTCATGCCCCATCACGACAAAGAGCGGGGTGTGCAGATGCTTGCCGGCGTACTGCAGCGTCCCCGCGATCGCGGGACCAAGGACATTCCCCGCCACCCTCACGATGAACAGCTCCCCGAATCCGGCATCGAATACGAGTTCCGGCGGTACCCGGCTGTCACTGCACCCGAGAATTGTGGCGTAAGGTTGCTGACCCTTCGCCAGTTCGGCCAGGACTTCCTTCTGCACCGTCGGGAAACGGGCTTTCCCCGCAAGGAAGCGGGAATTGCCCTCCTTCAGACGGGTCAGTGCCTCTGCTGCGGTCAACTTCGGTCGCGGGTGTCCGTGGGTCGTCACGATCGAATTACCCCTTCAACTGGCACGTCGAGTTTCAGGCGCTTCAGGTATCGGTGAAGGGGCCTCGCGAATCGGTAAGGCCCTTCGGCAGCAGACTCCAGGGTCAATCCCTCACAGCGTGAGCGTCTTCAGGTATTCGTAACTCATCCGGGCGGATTCCATCGGCTCCCGGTCCCAGAGGTCCTGTTCGACGAAGATGTGCTTCACACCGGTGGCATGCGCGAAGATCGACTGCCAATCGACGGCTCCTGATCCCACCTCCGTGTACGGAACCTCCTTGTCCTTCGGGAAGTTCAGCGGGTCCCACTGCCAGTCCTTCTTCCGGTCCTTGATATGAAGCATCGGAACACGGCCGGCTAGCTTCTTCAGGTACACCACGGGGTCCTGCTTTGCCCACGTCATCCAGAAGATGTCAATTTGGAACTTGACGAGTGCAGGATCCGTGTCGGCAATAAGGATTTCGTAGCCGTTTGTGTTACCCAGAGGGCGAAACTCCTGCAGATGGTTGTGGTATGCAAACTGCATGCCGGCATCGGCGACCTGCTTCCCGGCGCGATTGAAGTCGTCGGCAATCTTCTTCCAGCCGTCGGCGGTCCTGGCGTCTGAAAACGAGCAGGTGACGTATTGCATACCGATCTTGCGGGCGAACTCGATCACCTTCACATATTTCTCCGGGCTCGCGGGGTGTTCAAACTGCCCGCTGGGCATCTTCAGCCCGGCGTCTTTGAGGTAGCCGGAAAGTTCCTCTGCGGAGATCTTGCCCATGCCGCCTTCGACCTCCTTGTAGCCGATAGCGGCAGCTTTCTTCAGAGTCTGAGCCGGTTGCGACTCGAATTCGTTGCGCACGGTGTATAGCGCGAGGCCGATGGGGCCGGGCCATGCGGGCTTGCCGCTAGTAGTCCCTCCAAACAAGTTGTGCTCTCTGAGCGCACCGAGTCCTGCGGCCAGGCTGGCGGACTGTGCTATGAAGCTGCGACGATTCTGTTTCATGTCTGTCATCTCCTCATTCTGTGCGGCCTGGCTCCAACTTGCGGAGCTCGCCGTTGACCTCATGGTAGAATCCGGGGCCTTGAGGGCCGCTGTCCCGATGGTCGGCTCCGTAGTTCATCAGGAAGTTCTCGCCCGTGACCGGATCATGTGCGTATTCCGTACCTAACTGCTGGTTATAAGTGGATTCCTCACGGCTGGCACCTGAAGCGCCGCCCCCGCCAGAGACAGGTGACACCTGCAGTTGGACCGTGCAGCGGATGGTGAGTGCCACCGCCACCGCTACCGGTCCGTACGCCTGCCACAGTTGCTTGGGCCCGTATGCAATCCGGCTGGTGATGATGAAGCCGCCCATAGCCTGTGGATAAACAGTGTAGATTACGACTCCGTGCCTGGTTGGCGTCTCAAATTCGCGAGCCACGTATCCGCCTCCCAGGGGCTGGGGCGCAGAGAATTGCGGTGGATATGGATCATCCGGCAGCGTCGTGTGTGTCAGAAGCACCGCCTCCGGGCTGCCGAATTGCTGTGGGTAGTACATCATCTCGGCGGCAGTAACCCCTCTCACCACCCACGACGCCGCAAACGCTCCGTTGAACAAATCAACAGCATTGGAGTTCTGGCTGACGTTAATGATCGCCCAGTCTGCCGGCGCAAGTGCGCGGCAATAGCCGGCCTGTTTCGGCTGCAGCGGGAGACCGCCGCGCGGAATGCCGGTGATTGCCGGCTGGCTCATTCGGGGTTGTGCTGGGGGCATAGCGGCCAATCCCATCGCTCCTGATGACGCTTGAACGCCGGGAGGGGCGAGACTCGATTCCAGCAAGTCCAGCGCAGGCATAGCCGCTCTGAGCCGTTCCTGGGGAGAGAATATGAGCAGGCCGTAGCCGCGATCGGCTCGAAGAGCTGCCACAATCCGTAAGGAAGAAAGAACCCCGTTGGGATTCATACCCGAATACGCGGCGGCCATCCCCGGTAGTCCGCCGAGAGTGGCTTGCCCGCTCTTCAGTTGCTTGAAGTCTTTCCACTTGTGAGCGTATTGCCCGGCAAGCAGGGATATGAACTCCTCCGCCGTGCCGCCCCCCCGAAGCACGAAAACCGTCGCGTACGCACCGTCGCCCGCGAATTGCACGGTGTTTTGATCCAGCGTGGAAGCCGTCCAGCCGCTTGCCAGGCGCACGGTGAAGCGTCCCTGTGGATCCTGGTGAAGACTGCCTTCACCGGGCTGAGGGTTCGCGAACGTAGCAGCAGCCAGTACGCAAGTGGTGATGTTGGACCAAACAAAGGGCTTTGCTCTCATGGCATCCCCCTGTTCCGTAAAAATGTTTCGCCAAGCATATCACCAGTCCCATGATTCCCATGCAGCAACCTTCGCCGGTCGGTATTAAGGATACCGGCTGCCGGCAACGGGCCAACATCCGATATCTCTTCGACGGCGGCATACTTCTGTGCCGTGGCGCGCCCACTCCCACGGCGCACACGAGGGATGAAAGCGGCGTTACTGGCTACGCATATCACTTGACCGCTGTCTCGGGCGGGGAGACGCACACGAGCGGACGATGGAGGCACGTTCGCGCATCGTGGCCCTGCAGGAGGCCTGGGGACGACCCGACCGGGCGGCAGCCTTCCATCCCGGCAGTCGCTGAGCATGCCCCGGATCGTAACCCACTGCATCAGGAAGATTGCGCCTGCGGCGGCGTCCCTGCGGGTTTCTTGTCTTCCGGATTGAGGTGCACATCCAACTGCGGGAAGGCGAACACGATGCTGTTCTTGCGAAACTGGTGAAAGACGGCCGACTGCAGCTGGTCCTGCAGCAGCATGCGCCCGTAATCGTACATGCAGAACACCCTCAGTTCGAACAGGATCGCGCTGTCTGCAAACTCCGTGAGAAGAACCTCGGGTGGAGGGGTCTTCAGTACATTCGGGTTCGCACGTGCAACCTCCATCAGGACGCGCCGCACCAGGTCGATGTCGGAATCATAGGCGACCCCGACTTTAACGTCCACGCGGCTCTCCGGGAACGAGAGCGTCCAGTTCACCAGCTTGCTGGTGACGAACTCTTTGTTCGGTACGATCATCTCGCTCCGATCCCAGAGTAGGACGGTCGTCGCGCGCATCTGGATTCGCGAAACACGGCCGCTCAGCTCGCCGATACTGACCGCATCTCCCACGCGGAGCGATCGGTCCAGGAGCAGGATCAATCCTGCGGCGAAATTGGCAAAGATCTCCTGGAGGCCGAAACCGACGCCGACGGTCAGAGCGGCTGCGAGCCACTGAACCTGGCTCCAGGAGATCCCGAGGATGCTCGACACCGCGATCACGCCCAGAATGGTGATTGAGTAACGCGCAATCGTGCTTATCGCATACTTGGCGCCCGCGTCCAGATCAAACCTGCGAAACACCAGGAACTCCATCAAGCCGGGCAGGTCCTTCACGAAGATCATGGCCAGAATGCCCACAACGATCGCCTTCAGGATGTCACTGAGAAAAAGTGGGCTTGAGGCATCAGGCTTCTTCGGACCCGTGTCCTTCTGTGCCGGTGCCACAGGCAGTATCGCAGGCGCGGGCGCGGAGGCTCCCGACGACGCTGCGGCTTCCTCCTTTGCCGCCGGTGTTCTGGGAGGTTGTTTCCCCAGGGATGCAACCTCTTCAGATTCGACGATCTTGACCACCGGCAGGACTTGGACCTGACGGAGGAGAGTCAGCGCCGGCAGCGCACGCGCCCAGATAAAGAGCGCCCCCACGATCCATACCATCGTCAGAACGAACTGGGTCAACTGACGGACCTGCAGGTGGGCCGTTTCACTGTCCCGAGCTACCGTCTCGGCCGTCGTGGGAACACCGGTCACCTGTTCCTGCCGCCAGCGGGTGAACAGAACTGAGCAAAGCGTCAAGCCCGCTGTGAGAAGCATCGTCAGCCCCAGATTCTGAGCCAGCACCATCGACGTGAGGTAGAATCCCGCGATCGCGAGGAGGATCAGAGCGACGATCATAAGCGTGACCAGGAACCTGGAGCGATGCTTCCGCACTGACTTGCGAGCTCTGCTCGCGCGACGGAAGTATGCCGCTACCACCGGGCCCTTCGGGCACAGGATTCTCCAGCCGGCGACGAGCAAAGACAGGAGCAGGGCGACATAGGTTACTCTCCCGAGCGTATTGTTGAAGACTTGCAGCCGGAGATCCTCATAGAACATGCCGCCTGCCTCAAAAAACGCCGTGACAAAGAACCAAAGGGAGGGGAGCACCGGGATCAGCCACCTGATCTCCTTCCTCAGTGCCTGACGGACTGGCTCAGGTGTGCCAAACTGCGTGTCGGCCAATCCGCCTTCGACAAGCGATGAACGGATGAAAAGAAGCAGGAACAGAAACCTGGACGCGTGCAACAGACCCGCCGCCATCGCGCGGCTCAACGGTGACAATTCTTCAATACCGATGATGAGATGAAGCCACCACAAAGCGGCTGGGACTCCGGCCGCGATCAGGGCCGTGTAAAAGAGCGATGAGCAGAGAGCTCGGAAACCCCTGGCCGGATGCCCTGACAGGCCTGCCGAAACTCTCTGAAGCTGATTCAGGAACCTTGGCCTTCCCGCGAACAGCAGGATGACGAGCAGAAGCGCAAGGATCGTCGAAATCGCCGCAATCTTCGACCAGAGAAGACCTTTGGCGATCAGTGCCCAATCAGGGTTCAAGACAGACCATCGCGCACAGTCCGCGAGGATGGCAAAAGTTGGCACGGGTCCTGCAGTCGTACTTCGCGTCCAGAGAATGCGTGCCCACACAAATTCGATCAGGTTCTGCAGTCGCTGCAGCAGGCCTGTAGAAATGGTGTCAAACTCCGCGAGCTGCGCTTCCAATCCCTGGTTGAACCTGAGGAGATCCTCGAAGAGGTTTCGTCGGAGTTGTAACAGCGCCCGGGCCTGACTCTCGAACCCAGGGAGGTCCGCTGCCGCCAGCTCTGTGGCCGAGGACTTCGCTTGCTCAACCTCGGCTTCCAGGGTTGTTTCCTGAAATCGCCGCTCCTCCTGGGCGACGATGTCCCTGCGTAGCTGTGGCAGCAGCCAGAGTTCCTGGAGGCGCTTGCGCTGAATTTCCATCGGAAGGTTGGCGCCTTTGGGCAATTGCTCCAGCCACTCATTTGCCGGGGCAAAAAGGCCGGCAGCGCGATAGCGCCGCTTCACCACCGCGGCGATCTGTTCCACGCGTGCGGATCCCTCGCTCATCCTTGCCGATATCTCCGCTACTTCCTGCGACTTCGCACGCGCCCCGTTCGGCCCCCACAGTTTGACAACCAACTCTTCCACTTCATGCGCGACCGGCCCCAGTTCCGGAAAGGCGGCCTCGGCTTCATGGGCTACCTTGACAGCCTGTTCCACTTCCCGGGCCGCGTCTCTCTCCTGCGCCGCCTGACCCCGTTTTTTGAGTGCTGTAATGTTGCGCTCCGCGGCTTCCAGCCGGAGTTTGGCCGATTCCCGTTGCAGCGGAACGAGCGCACGGCGGAGGTCCAGTGTCTCGCGTTCTGCCTTCAGGCTGTCCATTTCGGCAGTCAGCTCCTGTTTCAGGGCCAACAGCCGGGTACGCGCGGCGGCCTCCCACTCCGGGGACACCGAGGTCAGTTGAACGACGGCGAGCTGATCGTCTGCGTTTTCGAGCGCCTGCCGCAATGACGCGCGTCGCTGATTGATCTCATCCTGTCGCTTGATCAGGTCGGACTCAAGGCGGGACAGGTCGGAAATGGCTTTCTGCCGGGCGTCCCGCTCGGTGAGTGTCTGCGCGAGCGCCTCTTCCACCTCCCGCGAGGTTTCGTCAGGCCGCTGGGGTGTGGTCGGCGCAGGGACGGGGCGGCGAACTTCCTCCTGCAGCGCGGTAAGCTCGCGCTGCATCGCGGCTCTCGTCCTCTCCTGCCCCAGCTGCAAAGCCCGCAATCGCAGACTTGCCTCAACTGACGCTATGGCCTGGTCGTAGAGCCCGAGAACCTGCTTCTTCTCGATCTCGGTGATCGACTTCTTCCTTGCGGCCGCGTCGCGTGCGCGGGACACTTCGGGGATCGTGAGGGTCTGGCCGAATATGCCGGCGCTCCCGAGCAGGAGAGCGGTCACCAGGCCCAGATGGACCTTCAGAGCAGGTACTCTCGAGGTCAAGCAATTCATGGTGCCTCCGGCGGCAGTCTCAGCATGGGAATGGGCGTAATGACCTGGCCGGCCCGCATGCACCTGTCCTCGATGCAACGAGGCGTTCGGCAAACGCATTCTTATCCCAGCAACTCCAGTGTCACAAGCTCAAAGTGCGCGGCCCGGATCATTCGGCTGCGCAGCATCGGCAAAAGATGCGAATATTGGCCGCGCTTGACTGCGCGGCAGAAAGGCTCCGGTCCATGCGAGATATTCAATGTCCCGAGCCGCGGTGCGGTTCCCGATCTGCCTCGCGATGCCATCGTCGGGATTCCGGCCATGACCACACAGGAAGGCATGGCCCCGATCCCGGTCGGAGAAATCCCTGCGAATCTGGCTGATGTGCTGCTTCGGAGAATCGCTGTCGTGGAAGCAGCAGTGGAGGCAGCTCTATCGGGAAGCCGCAAAATGATGGTTGAGGCCATGATCATGGACGGCGCGGTCAAAGACTACAGCACCGCGGAGAAGCTTACCGAGGCGATGCTCAGAGCCCAGGCGGAGCAGCTGCCGCAGTTCGCCCGATTGACTGCTACCTGCCGGCCCTGAAATCACACCGCTCGCGCCGCAGGCAACCGAAGCCGAGGCGCGATCACGAACCAGAAGTCCCCGCCTCATGCCCGCTCTGCGGTCTCTGAGACAGGTTTCTGCCGAGGGTGATGATCTCTTTTCCGCCCTTGATGCCCACGTAGAAAAGCAGGAACGCATACCAGAGGATGGACGCCAGGATCAGGCCCATCCAGAACCAAGCCAGGAGGAATCTCATCTGACCACCTCCGTCGGATGAACCGCAGCCCCAACACCGGCCATCCTGCCCGCCAGTGATCCGAAAACCATTCCGGCAAACGCCATTCCGAAAGCGCTCAGACCTGCCGTTTCGGGCGAGATCTGCCGCGCCGGGTCCTCCACGATCGCATTCACCACAAGGAAGGTGATCGGGCCGATCGCGCCCAGAACGATCGAGGCGAGAGCGCCCCAGCTGTTGGCGCGCCTCCAATAGAGCGCCCCCACGAGCAGGGTGAACAGGCTTGCCAGGTAGATATTGCCTGTCACGGACAGATAATCCCACGCGCGCCCGGGGATCCGGTACCACAAGCCGTAGAAGAGCAGGAAGATCCCGATGGCCACCAGCAGCAGGCGGACGGTCAGCAGCTTCGAGCGCTGGGACATCGGTCGTTTCAGACAGGGACTGACGAGATCGTTGTAGATGACAGTTGCCCAGGTGAGAAGGTAGCCGCTGTCTGTGGACATTTCAGCGGCCAGCATCGCCACAACAACGATGCCGAGAATCCCTGCGGGCAGAATCCTGCCGAGATAGACCGGCATGGCTGCCAGCGACCCGATTCCATCGGGCAGCCCTCCCGCCGACGCAGAGGCGAAGTAGAGGAACGCCGCAGCTCCCCACAAACCGGGCAGGCTGAATCGCCCGACAAAGTAAAAAGCAGTCCCCCGGTAGATCTTCTTGGCGATGCAGGCATCTTTGGCCGCGAGCGCCCGGGCGACGATTGTCTGCCAGGTGGTCATCACCGCAACCGCCAGCAGCGACTGCCAGATCACCCAGCCGTAGCCCAGAGAGTGGAACGGATTGAAAGGGTCGGTCATCGTCATGCTCCCGGCGGTTCGGGTTTGGCTCTGGACGCCGTCCAGCCCCGCGATCAGCCTGAGGGGATTCGTATTCCAGAAAACGACGACCGAAATGATGACAATGCCCAGACCCTTCACCAGGAACTGCAGGTAATCCGTGACGAGGACCGATACCATCCCTCCCAGAACGGTGTAAATCAGGATCAGCGCGAGCAGGAAAGTCATTGTGACTTCGAGCAGCCCAGGATGCCAATGTTGCCCGAACAGCGACAGGCTGAAAGACGCCTTGGGACTGAGCCCGACGATATACATCAGGAACTCGCCCCCCAACCTCAGGAAGATGCCCATGTTGAGCACTCCCCCCAGGACGACGACCAGTCCCGCCAGCCAGCGGACCTTCGTGCCGAAGCGTTTTTCGAATAGCTCCGGGATGGTAACGACTCCGGCGTCTCGCAGCGGCTCGATAACAAACCCGGTCATTCCCACAATCAGCATTGCAAGGCACAGCAGGACGCCCGGCGCCGCTCCGGCAAGGCCGCTCTTGAATCCCATCTCGCCCGTGTACATCACGGTGACGATGCCTATTTCGGTCGCCGCCAGGGACGCTACGCCGAGATTGACGTCCACCTGCCGCCCGGCGAGCGCAAAATCGTTCAAGTCCCGGACATAGCGGCGCGTCCTGATCCCGGCTCCGACGCACCCCGCGAGATAGATTGCGATGATGGTCCAGTCGATGGCAGTCAGCGTCATGCGCGGGATTCTAGTCCGTGTTCACACTTCCACGGAAATCAATTCTCAGGATGGCTGGGGAACCGAGAACCTGTTAGGCAGGGCGGGGCTTCCTCGAATACACTGAGGGGGTCTTCTGCACCGATGCGGCGGGAGCCTGACGGCTGCCTGATGAGCCTCGTCCCCTTGTTCCTGCTGCCGCAGATATAGGAGGCATTTGATGCGAATCCCGCCATGCGCTTTGATGAGGGCATTTCCTGTCGCCGTGGCCCTTGTCCTCTCCGTCTCGCTCTTCTCACAGAGCCAGATCCAGGTCGGCTTCACCATCTTGAATGCCGACCCAGGCTCCCTCGCACCCGTCGGCTCCGCCCTCTTCACCTATACCAACCCCTCCGGCATCCTCGTCTCCCAGGCCGGCGTCGCCGGCGTCGTACCCTTCAACTCCGGCCGCATCTTCGTCGACCAGGCCGGCACCTTCACCGGCCTCGCCCTCGCCAACCCCTCCTCCTCCTCCGCCTCCATCTCCCTCTCCCTCCGCGACCCCTCCGGCTCCGAACTCCTCCAGTCCTCCCTCTCCCTCCCTCCTCACCAGCACACCGCCGTCTACGTCCACCAGCTCTTCCCCAACCTCCCCGACAACTTCACCGGCTCCCTCTCCTTCTCCTCCAACCAGCCCCTCGCCGCCATCACACTCCGCGAATCCCGCAACGCTTACAACGAACCCCTCTACACCACTCTCCCTGTCATCAACCTCTCCTCTCCCCCCTCCTCCCTCCCACTCGTCTTCCCCCAGATCGCCGCCGGCGACGGCTACTCCACTCAGCTCGTCCTCCTCAATACCTCCTCCTCCCCCGCCTCCGGATCCATATCCTTCACCGACTCCTCCGGCAATCCCCTCACCTTGCGCCTCAACAACTCCTCCGCCTCCTCCTTCCCCTACCTCATCAGCCCCAACGGCACCTTCAAGGCCACACTTGACTCCCCCTCCTCCCTCACCGTCGGTTACGCCACCGTCTCCCCCGACCCCTCCTCCCCCTCCCCCTCCGGCACCGCCATCTTCCAGTTCTTCCATAACAACTCCATCGTCACCGAAGCTGGCGTCGCCGCCTCCCCCCCCACCTCCAACGCCCGCATCTTTGTCGACAATATCGATACCTTCACCGGCCTCGCCCTCGCCAATACCTCCTCCCAAACCGCCCCTGTCCGCTTCCTCCTCCTCGACCGCTTCGGCAACCTCATCTCCTCCTCCTCCCGTCCCATGCCCCCTCACGGCCACATCGCCATCTTCGCCCACCAGCTCTTCCCCAACCTCCCCTCCTCCTTCTCCGGCCTCATCGAATTCGACTCCCCCTTCCCCCTCGCCCCCATCACCCTCAAACTCACCATCAACTCACGCCTCGACCAGGTCCTCACCACCCTCCCCGTCGCCGACCTCAATAACCCCCCTACCGCCTCTTCCATCGTCTTCCCCCAAATCGCCTCCGGACAGGGATTCTCCACCCGCCTCATACTCATCAATACCAGTAAATCTTCCCCTGCCCCGGGCTCCCTCTCCTTCCTCCTCTCCAACGGCCTCCCCATGACTCTCCCCATGGCCGGCTCCTCCAACTCCTCCTTCTCCTTCCTCCTCCCACCTGCCGCTGCCCGCCAGCTCCAGCCCGGCAACCCCATCCCCGCCTCCTCTCTCCTCCTCCTCGACTCCTACTCCAACTCCCCCACCTCCGAGTTCGTCCTCAACGAGGGCTCCTCCTCACAACTCTCCCTCCTCGTCATCGATGCCTCCGGCCAAATCCGCGACGACTTCGACTTCTCCTGCTCCTCCAAAGACCCTGCAATCGCTTCCATCGACTCCTTCGGCTACCTCCGCGCCTTCAAGACCGGCTTCTCCTCCCTCGCCTTCGCCGCCGGCGGCGCCGTCTCCTCCGCCACCGCCACCGTCGTCTCCGTCAGCTCAGGCCCCCAGGGATTCCAGATCTCCGGCATCGCCCAGGACCTCTCCCGCCGCCTCTACCTCTCCAACTCCTCACTCCACACCATCCTCCTCTCCCAGAACATCAACCAATCCCCCTCCACCTACGCCGGCGTCTCCAACTCCCCGGGCCTTGATAATGACCTCCGCCTCCTCTCCCGCTTCAACAACCCCTCCTTCCTTGCCTTCGACCAGGCCCTCGGCTCTCTGTTCGTCTCCGATTCCTCCAACCACTCCATCCGCCGCATCTCACCGAGCCCCAACGGCAGAACCTCCACCCTCGCCGGTTCCGGTTCCCCGGGCCGCCTCGACGGCCCCTCTAATCAGGCTTCCTTTAATAACCCCCAGGGCATCGCTCTCGATAACCGCGGCTTCCTCTGGGTCTCCGATTCCAGCAATCATTCCATCCGCCGTATCAACCTCCTCAACGGCTCCGTCTCCACTGTCGCCGGCTCCCCAGGCTCCCCCGGTAACTCCGACGGCACCGGCTCCCAGGCCCGCTTCAACTCCCCCGCCGGCATCGCCGTCGAACCCGAATCCATCGCCCAGCAACTCGAACGGCAGATCTCAGGCGCCCCTCCTCCCCCGGTCTCTGTCATCGTCGCCGACCGCGGCAACAACTCCCTCCGCCGCGTCACCGAATCCGGCGAGGTCACCACCATCCGCCCCCCATCACAAACCACCACAGCCCTCAACCCGCGATCCCTCAGAGTCAAACAGAACGACCCATCCCCTCCCCTCCCCTTCTCCTCCCCCACCGGCGTCGCCATCGACCCAGCTGGCAACATCTATGTCACTGAACCAGATTCCGCCGGCGTGAAGACGCTGCTCAGGAGCGGGTCCCTGGTGTCCATGAACCCGGCGTCCACCTTCCTCGGACCCAAGGGCATTGTTGCAGCCGAGGGTGGCAAGGTGGTTGTCTCGGATTCGAACAATGCCGCAAAGGAAATCCGCTTCGGCACACCTCAGGTGACCAGCGTCAGTCCTTCCAAGGTCAGCCTCCAGGGAGGCGAAAAAGTGACGGTCCGGGGGAGCAACTTCGCTCCCGAGACCCTGGTAGCGATCGCCGGGATCCAGGTCACTGATGTCGAAGTGAGGGACTCCCAAACGATAACCTTCGTGACTTCCGCGTTGCCGAGCGGTCTCTCGACTCTCACTATCCAGAATCGCGGTGGCATAGCACAGACCTCACTCTACGTCGAGCCGGTCGCACTGAAGGATCTGGCCGCCGGTCAAATAACAACGGTTGCGGGGGGAAGTTCTTTTGCCGGAGACGGCGGGAGAGCCGAGTCAGCATGGCTTTTCTATCCTGCGAAAGTCGCCATGGATAACGACGGGAACCTCTACATTGCGGACACGTACCACCACCGCATTCGCAGGGTCTCGGCATCCACCGGAATAATCACAACTGTGGCCGGCACGGGATTCGTGGACGGCTCGGGCGACGGCGGGCCGGCAGTATTGGCAGGCCTGGCATTCCCCTTCGGGATCGCTGTCGACTCTGCGAACGGTCTTCTGATCGTCGATACCCTGACCAGCCGGATTCGCAGGGTCGACGCGGACACCGGCGTGATCACGACCGTGGCTGGTAACGGCACCGACGGGTATACCGGCAACGGCGGTCCCGCGCGATCAGCGAGCCTGACCGCGCCGTACGCGGTCGTCGCGGACGCCTCCGGCAGTTTCTTCATTGCGGATACTGGCAACAACTGCATCCGGAAAGTCGAAGCAGGGACTGGGGTGATTACCACGGTCGCCGGCAACGGCACGGCCGGCTACTCCGGTGACGGAGGACCGGCTGCCAATGCAACAATGTCGGAGCCCTGCGGGTTGGCCCTTGATGCAGAAGGCAACCTCTTTATCGCAGACACAGGTAACTATCGGGTTCGGAGGGTAGACGCATCGACGCAGATCATCAGGACCGTGGCTGGCAATGGGATCCTCGGCGTCTATGGCGACGGTGGGCCCGCTTCGGCTGCAAACCTGGCGAGGCCTTATGGCGTTGCCCTGGGTTCGAACGGCGATCTCCTGGTTGTGGACACCGGAAGCAACCGAGTACGCAAGGTCGACGCAGCTACCGGGATCATTCAGACCGTTGTGGGCAACGGCTATCCCGGCTATTCCGGAGACGGCGGTTCCGCTATCTCAGCACAGTTGATGGCGCCGACCGGAATCGTCGTCGACGGCGCCGGCAACTACTACATTGCAGACTTCTTCAATCACAGGGTGCGACGTGTGGCAGCCGCCACGGGCATCATAAGCACAATGGTCGGGGTCGGGACACAGGGACTCTCCGGAGACAACGGTCCTGCAGGCGCCGCGCAGCTCATGGGACCGTACGGCACTGCTGTCGATACTGCAGGAAACGTCTACATTGCTGACACATTCAACAACCGGATCCGGAAGATCGAGGCCTTGACCGGAATCATCCGCACCGTAGCCGGAACGGGCGCTCTTGGATATTCAGGGGACAACGGGCCGGCTAAGGCTGCCGGGTTGTCCATGCCGGAGGCGGTTGTCTCGGATCCGTCGGGAAACCTTTTCGTGTGCGACACTGCCAATCACCGGATCCGGAGAATCGATGCGGTCAACGGCATCATTACTACCGTTGCCGGAAACGGAAACCAGGGCTATTCAGGAGACAACGGTCCAGGCACCAGTGCCAGCCTAAACGTGCCGACAGGACTTGCCTTTGACACCGCAGGCAACCTGCTCATCGCGGATTCCGGCAATCATCGCGTCCGGAGGCTGAGCCTTTCCGGAGGCGTCATCGACACGGTTGCAGGCGATGGAAACGGCGGCTTCTCCGGCGACAATGCCCCGGCGGCATCCGCCAGCCTGCTGGAGCCTGCCGGAATCGCGGTCGATTCTGCCGGAAACCTGTACATCGCCGACACTCGAAACCAGCGGATCCGTAAGGTCGCGGCGTCGAATGGCCTCATCACCACCGTCGCCGGAACCGGCCAGCCCGGTTACAGCGGCGACGGCGGGCCGGCCGTTTCGGCCTCCTTGGAGGGTCCCAAAGGGGTCGCCGTGGATGCGAGGGGCAATCTTTTCATCGCAGACACGCTCAACGCGCGCATCCGGAGGGTAGCTGCAGGCACCGGAGTAATCACGACTGTGGGAGGGCCCGGAAAGTGGGGGGACTTCGGCGATGGCGGGCCGGCCACGGCAGCTTTCCTGACAATACCTACCGGAATAACCGTCGATTCTGCCGGGAACGTATTCATCCCCGACACCGGCAACTATCGAATCCGGGCCATCCGCGGGCCCATTCCTTGATCAATGGCGTTTTGTGCGGGCTGCCCTGAGAGTTGAAATATGAACCGGTTCGTTAGATCTGGCCGCGCAGGAGCGAATTTCCAAATGTGGTCGGTCATTCTGCATGAGCAGCACACTCAACAACGGAGGCAGCTATGAGAGGTAGTTTGACACTGATTCTTACCGTGGGCATCCTGCTGGTGCTCTCGATGAGTCTGGTTGGTTCCGCGTCAGCCGCCAGTCTTCTGGTCGAAGTGAAACCAAACCCGGGGGTCGCGGGAAAGCCGGTCACCGTTACCATAACCGCAGCGGATGAGGGCATCAAATACCTGTACGGCCCTTGCGACCTGTTCGTCGATTATGGGGATGGCACAAAGCCGGTGAACATCGGGAAGCTGACGTCGGCACCAGGTGGGATCCTGACAAAGTCGGCAACGCACACCTATGCCATAGTGAAGGGCTCCACTATAGTAAAGACCTATACTGTTATGGTTTCTCCCCTTAGCTGCGATGCCTCGAAGAACACGGCTAACATTGTAAAGACAACCGTGAAGATAGGGCCCCCGTCTGCGCTTGCCCTTCCCCGCTAGAGGCAGAGCCGAAGGGATCTAACGCCGGCACCGGAATGGAAGGAGATGAAGCCTTCTCAGTCCTGAACGGGGCCGGCGGGTTGGATTCATCTGCTCACCTGCACTTGGGCGCGCCGGCAAATGCGAACTTGATTCCGTCGAACAGGATCGCCCCTTCGTCCTTGGAGACAACCTGGAAGGGGATCCTTTTCGTCTGTCCGCTTCCGTAAGTCACGGTGATCACGCCCCGGTTCTTGTCCCCCTGGATGCTCCAGCGTGCCGCGCCCCTCTGGCTGTTTGCCCCGCCCCAGGAGCCTGTGCCCGAAGCGCTGAACTCGTAGGAATCGCGATACAGGCCATCAGGACAAAGCGTGACTGTGCGCTCGGTGCCTGCACCGCCATAGATCGTCGAGCCGCCGGAGTAGGAGTAGTAGTCGCCGGCGAAATAGCGCATGAGCTCGTTATCGGACTGAGCCGCCATCGGGGAAGGCGCAGCAGTTTGTGGTTCCTGCAAGGGTGGTCTGGCTTTGCGTTCCTCAGCCGGGGCAGGCGAAACGGGCGCGTCCTTTGCACCGGCGCCTTTCGCGCGTGTGAATTCGAGAGAACGTGAGGAACCCTCGCCGTTCGCGCTGATCTCGACCAGTGTGAAGATCAGATTGTTCTCCTCAAACTCCGCCTCAAAGTAGGACTGCCCGGCATCACCGGCACAGGTGCCTTGTGCAACCCCCTCTGTGACGGCCCCTTCGATTCGGAACCGTGTTCCCTTGGTGCTCGCCAAGCTGCCTGTAATCCGGCCCGCTGTATCCTGATCGAGCGTCAAAGTAAGTGTGACGTTGCCGGACGTCATCGTGTATGTCCCGCGGTAGTTCTGTCCGAAAACCAGAGCGGCTGTAAGAATTCCGGCTATGGGTGCGACAAGTAAGAACTTACGCATTTCAGCATCCTCCGACTTGAAACGTCGTGTTTCCGAGGAATGCAGGCAGATCTACCGGCCCGGACGTTGAGTCAGCCGGCCGGTTCCGGGGCTACTGCACCGGCAATTTCCTGCGCAGCCGTTCCTCATATACGCTCTTCGACAACGTCTGAACGGATGTGGTCAACGTGGCGTTCAATTGGGCAGCCGTGGTCGTTTGAATACTCGTGGTGCTCACCGCGACAAACTTGAGTGGGGAGAGCAGGACAGTCCTGGGTTGCACGAGGGTGAAGCCTGCTCGCAGGGTCACGGTGGATCTGCTCGAAGCCTGGTTGAGCTGCTGATGGAGTTGAGCAAGCTGGTCGGAAATGCCAGTGAGAGTCGCCAATTGGGTCTCCGCTTCCGCCTTCTTGGGATTGGCCGCCGTAATGACCGCGTTGGCAACCTTGGCAACCTCCAGGGCGATCGTGGCCGTCAGGTTGTTCAGGTCTGCCTGCAACTGGGTCATGTTGAGATCCCACACGTGAGTCAGGAATCCCTGCAGGAATTTCATAAAGGCGGTGATACTTGCCGAGACCGCGTTTGAGATTGCGGATTCTGCGGTGTTGACGACGTTCAAAGCGGCTGACAGTGCCGCGGTTACTGCCGCCCCGATGCTGGTGACCAATGCGTCCACCTGGGCGATCTTGTTGTTCAGGTTCGCGATTGCGTCCCTTTGCTCTTGAGTCAGGGAATCCAGGAAACGCTGTTTGGCGCTCGCCAGGGCACTGTTCCAGGCGGTGACATACCGGCTGACCGCAGACACGCATGAGTCGTAGCCGCTCCTGAAAGCACTGACATCGGCGGCGACCCGGCCCACGATCTTGCCAACCTGGTCCAGTACATTACTGAGATGGGAAGCCGTGAGCGCAGCGTCTCCTTTGGCCGCCTGAACGACCGTTCGTGCCTGAGCGAGGGCAGTTCCTGTCTTCGTTGCCTGCGTCTGCAGCTGACTCCATGCGCCCTGGTATGAACTCTGAGCCTGCTGCATCTCAGGTATCTCTTTCTGCAGATCCCCGTATCTCCCCTGTTGGGTTGCGAGCACGACATCGTTGGATTCTTTGGCCAGCATCGAAAGCGCCGTTGACCACGCCTGCACTCTCTGAGAAAGGACATCCGCTTCGCTGACTGCTGTCTGCACCGCCTTGACGGCGGTGGCCGCAGTTGTTGAACCGATTGGGGCTGCCGCCTTAGCCGCATTCAGCTCTGAGGCGATTACCTGCTTTGCGGCATTGATCAGGTTCAGGCTACTGGCGGTGCCGGCCGCCGCCGTCTGGATTCCTCCAATGCAGTCCAGAAGGCCCTGAAGGGCTGCCGTCACATCCTGGGGATTGATGACCAGGCTGTTATTGACCAGTTGGTTGATGCTGTTTCTCGAGTCATAGGCAGACTGCCTTGCCGCAGCCGCAACGTTAGTCACGCTGTTGCCTGACGTCCGCAGTGCCGAATCCAGTGTGTTATAGCTGTTTTGGGCTGCCGCCTTCGCCGAGCTTTTCGCCTGACCGAGCAGGTTGCTGACTGTATTGATCAGGTTACTGAGGTCATCGACGATAGTCGCACGGGCGGATATTGAGACAGTGAGTACGACAGCAAAGGCCACTATGCCGACTCTGTTTCCTGAGCCCCGGTTTCATGCTCGCGCTCCCTTCCTGAAATTCGAAGGCCGGATGCCGCGAATGGATAGAGCTCAGCGCCGGCCTTGTCCTGAAGCTGGATTCCTCGCTCAATAGATTCGCGTCCGGTCAGTCGTATCTAACAAGGGATGGTCTCAGCAGAATGCTGTGAGATTCGTCCTGCCGCGGGCGAATGGCTATGAGGGGAAATGCACTTCTCCTGCTCTTCGTGTTTGGGGGTGAACCGTGAAAAGAGCTTACCTTGTGGCATCAATGCTTGTTGTCGTTCTTGCCATCGCCGATCTGGCGGCTCTTGCCCAGACCGTGACATCTGCGAATCCCACATTCCTCCCGGTCCTGGAGAAGGAAACGAAGACTGTCACGCTGTACGGCAGCAACCTGAATCTGGTCAGCTCGGCGGAAGTGATTCTCTTCGGCTCGCCCGTTTCCGGGGTGCAGGCTGGATTTGCAGGCAAGACACTTGCCCACCCTTCCCGCGCCTTGACCCGACAAAGAGCCTCACCTCCCTCGTAATACAGATCACGTCGAGCTATAACCCTCAGATAAGAGAGAACGGCGACTGCCAGCTCCGGCTGAAAGGCACCAAGCAGATCGACATCCCTACCAGTATCCTGCGAATCGGCATCTATAAGCTTCGCCCGGCAAGTGTGGCGTCACTGACGATCAATAGCGGCGAGGCCCAAACCCGAAATCCTGTGATCACGCTCAATCACATCGTGACGGGGGCACCGACGCACTATCGCGCATGCGCCAATGCCCTTCAATCATATGGTTGCATCAACGGGGCCACATGGAAACCCTACGCCGTACCTGTCACGGTACAGATTCCTCAGCTCTGCAACTACTACACGGCGGAGTTGCAGGTAAAGAATGAGAGGGGCGGCGAGCAGGAGAAGCAAGCAGGCATCGGATTTGTCAAAGACCAGGACTACCCGGAGCAGATCAGGGCGAGCTCCGTATACGGGCAATCAAAAAGCGCCGGCTTCACTTCCACAAGCAGGATGCTCGACAGCAACGCTGAGGGAGGGATAGACGTCTGGAGTGACGCCACCGGAGAGGTCAGGTTGTGGTGTCGAAACAAGAATCCCCTCCTCGGCTGCAAATGTGAGTTTGTCTTGTTCAGCGGTAAGTTGCTCAAGGAGCACTTCACGTACGGCCAATATCAGGATTACTGGGACCTCTCCGGCGCGCGCGGCTTGCCTGTCGGCCCTCAGAAAGGCGCCACATTCATCAAGAGACCGCAAGTGGGCAGCCGTGATTTGACGTACGTCATCCACCTCTGGATCGAGGGTGGAACCCAGAGAGTCGAGGCTAATATGCAATGGTTGACCATGGGCAGGCCGTGCAACAAGACATGGATGGAGGGATTCTGAGGAGAAACCTCGAATCACGCGGCCCGGCTCGTATCGTCGCACAACCGGCGGCAACCGCATGATCCGCTGTCATGGAATCATGCCGCCCGGTGTCCGGCTGCAATCCCAGGCACACTCAGGCGCAAGCTCAGTTTGTGGCACCCTCCTGCGGAACCGCAATGATGTAGTCGTACGCCTTCATCCATGCGCCGAAGCGGCGCCAGTCGGTGATGAAATCGAGGTGCACATGCAGGTACTTGACCTCCTTGCGTGTCCTCAGGGCGGCTGCACACTGGTGGATACCCTCGATACCAAACTGCTCCGCGTCCCGCCAGCTCCACCCGAATTCGTCGTCGGAACTCATGTAGGCCACCTGTGTCGGTGAGTCTTTGGTCCGGAACCAGTTCTTGAACAGGGCTGTCACCCCGGATACCACGCCTCCATATGGCCCCATAAACCTGGTGAAGATGTCGATGCTCGTCATCTGCTTTGAAACCGTGGCTTCAGCGGTCCTGAACTGACTCTCACTGGGAGTGAGCGCGAGCACCGCGACGTACGGGTTCTCCTCGTACTCGGTCGTATCCTGTTTCGATCTCAACTCCAAGTCGCGGTCTCCGGGAAACGAAGCACGCCGCGGAGCCAACATCGGTTTCTTGTTTGCATCTAGACCCCGGACCTTGATATTCACGTGAAGCTTGCGCAGTTCCGCGTCGCTCACCCACTTCCCTTCCATCTTTCCGGGTTCCACCAGGTCATCCGTCATGAGCTTGGCGGCGGCGGAGAAAACGAAGCTCAGAGAAGGAAAGCTGAACTCCGCCGCTGCCTGGGGCGGTAGTCCCTGGGCCTGGCCCGAGCCCCCCGGAGATACAAGAACGTAGGTGCTCGTAAAGGTGCTTGGGTTCTTTGGCGGCGCACCTCGGGCTCTGAGCCCGGTGTCATCCGTGGCCAGGACATAAGGTTTGTAGCCCTCCTGCGGGGCCGATGCAGTTTGCGCCATCGCGGCGATGCAGGAAACTGCTGCCGCCAGAATCGGAACTACAAGGATGGTTCGATACTCCATTTGTGTATCTCCGTCAGACCTCAAAATGAGAAGCGCACGGTTAGCCTGATTTGCCTGGGTGGCACCCGTGTGTCAAAAGCACTGCCGAAACCCGGCGATTCGAGAATCCTCTCCGGCACCCCGAACTGGGTGTGATTAAAGATGTTGAACACTTCGACGCGGAGGTCGAGCCTCTTCGACTCCCTGAAAGCGAGGGTGCGCGAGAATGCCACATCGATGTTGGCGATCCCGTCGCTCCGGAAGGAATTTCGAGCCACCTTACCGTCGTATCCCTGCGGGGCAACCAGGCTGAGCCGGGATACACCGGAATCGATGCTGATCGCCTGGGCTGCTCCGGGATTCGCACTGATACCGGCGATCGAGTCAAGGCGATCGGTCAGGTTGCCGTCACGATTCCGATCCAGCGACGTGTTTACCGTGAATGGCTGACCACTCTGGAATTCCCCGATCGCCGCCAGATTCCAGTCTCGCAACAAGGCACCCGCTGAACCTCCCGGAAGAGCCCAGTTGAAATACCAGGTCAGACGGTGGCGCGCATCGAAATTGGCGGACGCACGGTCGAAGCCCAGGTTCAGGTTGTCCTGGGGAAGCGAGAAGAATGCCCGGCTGTCAAATGGATCCGACACGTCATCGATAGCATGGGACCACGCATAGCTGGCACGGTATTGGAGCCCGCGACGCAGCCGGCTCTCCACAGAGACTTGCAGGGAGTGGAAATCAGATCCGGCCGAATTCGCAAACACCGTATAGGCACCCAGTGCAGGCTGCGGACGGCTTCGGCCGGTGGACGGAATCGTCGGAGGGAGACTCACTACGGTCAGCGCGGCCCCGCTCGGTCCCGGAGAGACAAGCACCGGAGTCGAAACCAGCCCGGCATTCGGCGTGATGAAACGCGTGAGGTGCAGGCCGTGGGTTCCGACGCAGCCGGCAGAGAAAACGTAGTAATCGCTCAGCTGTTTCTCGAACGTCAGCGACCACTGCTGGGCGCTCGCCGTTTTGAATTCCTTTTGAGTCAGAGTAAATGCGAGCCCATTGCTGCTGAGGCTGCCCCCGGGAAACGGCGGCGACTGGACGAACAACGTCCCCAGGCCGGTGGCAAATGCGTCCGCGGGAAGATTGTACGTGTTCAGAGTCCCGGGCCGGATCAATGGCGTCTGCGTCGGCGTGAAAACGAAGAAGCGGGGACTGTTAACCACCAGCCCGGAAGTCACGTAGAAGCTCGGGTCAAGGTTCAACGGGGCAAACGTGGGAAACACGTTGCGCGACTGGCTGGTAACGGCTCCCAGGTTGGCATCGTAAGACACAGTGAAGCCCGCGCGGATGGCCATCCTGCCCTGCCCCTGCGGGTCCCAGGCCACACCGAAGCGCGGCGCGAAGTTGTTCCGGTCCGGGTCATAGATCTTCTGCCTGCCGTCGAGGAACTGGTTCCAGGCCTGCAGGGCCGCGTCGAAAGCAGCATTTCCGGCCTTTATGATCGCCTGGTCACGAGGGCTGCCCGATGGCGTCAGGCGCCCGAACATGTCCGGAGTCAGATTGAACGTGTCTTCGATCCGCCCGCTGACCTCGGTGGGTACGGTTTGAAGTTCATAGCGAAGGCCAAGGCTCACCGTGAGGTTGGACGTCAGCTTCCAGAGGTCCTGTGCGAAAACATCATACTGCGTGAACCGAAGGCCGATTGTGGTGTCGGGGATGGCGCCGGTGCTGATGGTCTGAAGGAGTCCCGCGGCAACACCCAGCGCTGCCAGGTCGGTGCCGTGAAGCAGGCCGTCGGGAGTGGAAAAAAGGCAGAACGGGTTGCTGGCGCATCCCGAGGCCACGATGCCGTTGCCAAAGAGGAGCAAAGGACGGCTGTTCCGATCCGAGAAACTGTTCAGCTGCGAGTGCCGGATGTCAAAACCTACCTTGAAAGTATGCTTCGATCCTGACCGAGTTAGGAATTCGCTGAATTGATAGGTGTTATCGACTCGCCCCTGAGGGAAGTTGTATGCGTCGACCCCGATGGGACTGTAGGGTTCGATCAGAAGCTGACCGACCGGCCCGGTTGCACCGAACGGACCATACTGGCCGTAGGATGTCGCGATCGCCTGGTTCAGGTCCGGGGGCAGTTGATCAGAAGGGGCCGAGCCGAAAAGGAGCGGGCTGCCTTCCTGCGGCGGGAAGGAGAGCGCCGTCCGCCCGTAGGACACTCGCAAGGCACTCGCCCACCGCGATCCTGTGCTGTTCAAGAACAAGGATATGTTCTGAGTCCTGGTGCGCGTTCCCACCGCTGAATCGATCGCATCCCCTGTGAATGGCACCAGAGAATGATCGTCTGTGAAATCATAACGTCCAACGAAGCTGTGTACTGAGGACAGGCGCCAGTCCGATTTCACAGAGAAGTTGGAGCTGTTTTGCTTCCATTCTTCCGTCTGGGAATAGTTGTGCGGCCCGAACGGACCCGGTGCGTTGTTCGGCAGCGGATAGAGCGAGTAGACTCCTGTTCCTGCCACATCGGAGTAGTCGATTGCATATTCGGCAAAGAACGCATCCAAGTCTTCGATCGGGACAAAGCCCTGGCTGGTCCGCAGTCCGCGCTCGCCGGCAGTCGGCACAACGAAGTGACTCAGGGCGGTACCGTGATTTCGCTGCTGTTCAACAGAGAGGAAATAGAACAGGCTGTCCTCCCGTATGGGGCCGCCGATCGTGGCGCCGTAGATCAGGCGACTGGATTCCTTGCCGTCGTAGCTTCCACCGCTCAAGTCGCCGGCATTGACTGCGTCCAAGAAGTCGTAGTCGAAGAAGTTGCGGGCATCGAGTCCGTCGTCTCCAAAGAGGCCGTAGATGTTGCCGTGAATATCCTTTCGGCCTGACTGAGATACAGCATTGACCATGGAGCCCGAGTTCCGTCCCGCCTCAGCCGGAAACCCCGCCGTAACTACCTGGAACTCCTGGACGCTCTCCACGCTTTGTGGAACGAGCGCCACAAAACCCTGGCGGCGCATGCCGATGTCCTCGTCATTGTTGTCCGAGCCGTCCACGGTGAAGTTGTTGCTCCTGGGTCTCATGCCATTGACGGAGAATTGGCCGCCTGAGCCGACCCCAATCCCCACCGACGGGCCCTGCCCCGCTGAGAACGGCACGCGGAAAACCCCCGGCGCGTAGAGGGCAAGCTGGTCAAACGTCCGGCCTCCCGCCAGCGGCAGGCTCTGGACAAGTGCGCTTCCGAAGTTAAAGCGGAGCGCCGCATCGAAAAGAGTCACCAGGGAGGTAAAGCCGGGGGCGGTCAGCACGGCAAGGATCGCAGGAGTCGCTCCGGGATTGGAGAGATCGACAATGGCCGTCTTGGTCTGTTCACCGCGCAGTGTGATCTGCTGTGTAGGAGTCGATACTTTCTTTCTTAGCTCGAAGGGTGGAATCAGAATCTTCGGCATGTTCAGCCGGATGAGCACATCCGTCCGCTCACTGGGGTAGTACCCCTCTTTCTCCACTGACACCGAGTAACTACCCGGTTCCAGCTGCAGGAACGCATAGTTGCCGCCGGCATCCGTCTGCAACTGCTTCTTCCATCCCCGATCCACGCTGGTCAGGGCAACAGAGGCTCCGGCCAGAGGGACACCGCCTTCGATATCGAGCACCGTGCCCCTTACCTCGCCGGTAAGAGTGTCGGCAAAGCAGGTCCCTGGCAGGCAGGAGCAAAGCAGCGCGAACGCGACGAAAACTGCAGCCTTGGTGTGGGGCATGGGCAACTCCGGTTCTATGGCTTGAGTTTTCGCAAGGCCTCTTGAAGAGGTTTATTTTCCGGGATGATCTTCAGCCCCTCTTTCAGCGTATCCCGAGCTGCTGTGCAATCGCCTGCGAGGCATTGGACGTCCGCCAGAAGGACGAGCGCATCCGCGGCCAGATCTTTCCGGGCCGCAACCTGCTCGGGAGTAAGGCTCTCCTTGAGGAGAGAGATCGCCTGCGTCCAGTTCTTTTCCCGTCGAAACACCCTGGCCACAGTCATGCGCACGGCCAGGTCAGGCTTGCCTGGTTCCAAGGCGGCCAAGTACCTGCCGACTTCCGGGGTATTCCCCAGGCCGGCATAAGCCGCGGCATAGGCCTCATGAGCGTGCCTGTCGGGATGGTGCGCGATCTCGAAATCGGAGAAACTCCTGGGTGCAGGATTATCCGGGGGCAGCATGAGGCTGTCGATGGTAAGCGGGGAGAAATCAGGGACGACGCCGAAAATCTTCTGGCGGATGCCTTCCTCCATCAGCCTGACGGCCCCTGAATAGTCCCCCTCCTCCACCAGGCGAAGAGCCCACCGGCAAATCCTTCCATGAATCCCGTAGATGTTGCTCCCGAGGTTCAAATAGATACTGAGGATGAGCGGTCTTTCGTCGGGTTTCAGCGATCCGACAGCGTCGAGTATCAACCTGAAAGCCGACGCTTTTTGACCATCCCGCCACAGCATCTCCGCTTCTGCCTGGTTGCGCCAGAATGAAGATTGCATAACCTCCTTCAGCCGGCACGGAGGCAGACTCGCCGGATTCGCCTCCGCAGGATGTCCGGCCTCGAGCAGCAGGGCAATATCACGAAGCTGCCTGTTCTCCGGGGCGGCTCTCAGCGCCCCGGCAAGGATTTCCCAGGCCGATGCAAACGCCTTCGCATCTATCTTCTTCTTCGCTTCTTCGACACTTCCTCTAACGGCGGCATCTTCGGCCTGCTCTATCTTCTCCGTGATCTCCTGTCGCTGAGGCGCCTCGATCGACAGGCTGAGAGCCGAGCGATACTCCTTGAGCGCCTCTTCATAGCGCTTCTGGGCCGCCCGCGTGTCGCCGAGGAGCACCCGGGGCGCCGGATATCGCGGGTCCGCCTTGATCGCGGCAGCCAGCTCCTTCTCGGCATCCGGGAGTCTCTTCTGCGCCAGATACGCCTGCGCCAGATTGTGGTGCGCGTAAGGATTGGCAGGCGCCACCCGGATCGCAATCCTGAACTCTCTGACGGCATCTTCCGTGCGATCCTGCTGGAGAAGGAAAATTCCGTAACGCACGTGCGCTATCGGGTCTGTCGGAGAAGCATCCAGCGCCTGCTTGAAGTTCTTTTCGGCTTCGGCGTCCCTCTTCCGGGAAGCGAAGAAAGACGCATAGGCCAGCAGGTACTGAGTGTTTGACGGGCTGTGTTGCACAAGCTCCGCATAGAGTCTATCGGCGTCCTCGAAACGTGCAGCCCTCTGGAGCAACTCCGCCAGGCTCAGGCGGAAGGACGGTTCGTTCGGCTCGAGCCGGATGGCGAGCCGGAAGATTCGCTCCGCCTTGACCCACTCCTGACGCCTCTGAAAGAGTTTGCCGAGAGTCTCATAGGCATAGGCGTTCCCGGGCGTGACTTCGATTGCCTGGAGGAGGTTCTTCTCTGCGTCCTGGAGCTGGCCCATCAGGAGCTGAAGCTGGCCGAGGCAGTGGTATGCCATGCTGTCTTCGCTGTTCAGCTCGATTGAGGATTGAAAGCTTCGGGCTGCGTCCTGGTAGCGGCGCTGTTCGAGGTATATGAGGCCAAGGGTGTTGCGCGGATACGTCCAGGCAGGGTTGAAGTTGATGGCCTGCTCGAGGGGTGCGATCGCCGGATCGAGCAGGTTCTGTTTCCACAGCGCCAGGCCGAGCGCATTCATGGCATGACCGGCGGCAGGATCGAGTTTCAGTGACTGCTCCAGCGCCCGGACCGCCTCGGAATTTTGACCCTTCTCGATCAGAGCACGTCCTGCAAAGAACTGTTCCTGAGATTTCAGGGCGTCGGTTGGTCTCTGCAGACTCTGCGCGTGGCGCGCAAGCGCCGCTCCTTCCTCGAAGATCTCGGCCGTCCATCGGATGTCGCTGCCCTTGAGATACTTGAGCAGGATGCGCTGTGCTCGATCCCCCATCGCAACAACCAACCGGCTCCTGAGGGCTTCGAGAAGTTCACCCGGGATGCTTGCACTCATCGCATGGTAATAGTCCAGGGCGGATCCGCCTGAAGGTCTGACGAGTTTCTCCTCCCAGAGCGCCTGGGCAAACTTGCGGTAGGTCTCCTGCTGCTCGGCGGGAAGCGTAGGCGGAAGCGGCAGGAAGTCCGGCGGTGGCTGAACGGAAATCACCGCGCGTAGTTCGCCGCTCTGGACGTCGAAGATCTGTTTGCCGGGAAACAGAGTCAGACGAAACCGTTGTTCGCGATCCGGATTGGGCATGAGCGCCAAACCATGAAGCCCTGGCGGGATACCCTGCAGCAGGAAGTACCTGTCGGGACCCGGGCTGGCGCCGAAGAAATCACCGTCGATGTAGACCTGTGTGTCTGCCTCCAGTCTTAGCAGGAGAGAAGCGTCGACCGCAGCTTCGGCGCCAGCTGTATAGGCCTGAAACGCCAGCCGTGGGCGCGCAGGCGAGAACGCGACCGGCAGAAATCGCTCCAGGGCGGGCGCCCGCCGCCGGCCCTGGCGCAGTGCCAGGAGATCGAGGCTGTTGCCGCCCGGTTTCAAAGTCACGGTGACCTTGCGGCTGCGATTCTCAGAGTCAAAGAAAACGAGGTCGATGTCGCCGGGAACCAGGGAATCGATCTGGAATGCGGAGGCGGGCAACTGGATCCGTCGCACGGCCACTGCCTGGGTCACAGGATCGGTCCATTGGACTCGAATGAAACCCGCCTGGTCTGCATTCAAGACTTTGAGCGTGGAACTGGAGGGAGTCGTGGGGGCGGAGGAACCGGCCCCGGATGTTACCGGGCGATCCAGGTAGGACAGCGGCAGCTCGGGATCATAGTCTTCGTTGACCGTCGGAGTCTGGCGGCCGCCGGTGTTTTTGGGGACCTCGGCTTTGAGATAGGCGACAAGCTCCCGCGCCCGGACTATTTGGCTGCCCGATCGGGCTGCCTTTCCATTCAAGGCTTCCATTAGGGTGTAGGAAAACACACCGCTTTTCAGCTTGCCGGACTCCCAGGATTGCTCCAGAGGATGGCTGGACAGGAGATTGAGGTAGCTTCCTTTTCCTCCCTGCGTGACTTTCATCAACTCTGCATTGATCAGCTCCTGGATCTTCCCGGTCAGTTCTGACTGTTGCGTGCCGATTCGACCCGCATGACATATGTCGGTGATCAGGATCCGACGTTCCGTGTTACCCAGGCCGAGTTCGACCAGCTCCTTCAAGGAGGCGAATGAGATTGACGTCGAGGCGGGGACTCTCATGTCGCCGTCGCTGGGAATGAAATAGCCGATGCCGCGGTTCGTGATGAAGCCGTGCCCGGCGATGAAGATATAGACCGTATCGCCTGCTTTGACGCGGTCCTGCATTGCCTCGAGCTCGACTTCCACGCCTCGTCGAGTTGCCTGGTCTTCGAGGAGTGCGAAGATATGATCGCCGGGGATTCCTCCGCCGCGCGGACTGCCCAGGAAATCGCGGAAGGATTGCGCGTCCGACGCTGCAAACTCGAGCGGATCGGCGTGCGTGTAGCGGGAAACGCCGATGACGAGTGCCCACATCCTGTCCGGGCTCGACCTGTCATCCCCAAGCCCGAAACAGATGCCGCTCCGGGCGAGCAGCACAATCAGCCCCAGCCGGACAATAGAGCGACGCGGGGCAAGAATTGCGTTGAACATGGGCAAGAACGCTTCAGCAAGCATTGCATTCCGACTTGTTGTGACCTCTCAGTCCCACACAGAGAAGCCAGTCCGAAATCGAGCCGTGCAGGACGTCCCGGAATTCCAATACTATGGAGTCCGGAGGCTTCCCTGATAGTCCTGGCTGGCAAGATCGGCGGTGACTCCGGAGTAGCTCCTTGAAACAGGAATGAACACATAGCCCGGCTTGGCGGGCTTGATTTCCGGGTGGGAAAACCCGCACAGAACCCTGTGATGATAGAACCCATCAGGCCCGGTAACGACAGTGACATAGGTAGTGCCTGTGAACGCAGCCAGCCCTCCGATCGTGACGCCGGGGATTCCTTTGCCGGATGAATCCGTGACACGGCCCGCTATCAGGACCGTCCTGTAGCTGATCTGATAGTCCCCGCTCGGCTGATCTCCAGTGACCTTCGTGTAAGATCTCGATTCCGGCGAATAGGCTGCGCAAGCCGTCTGCCTGGGCCGCACTCTGCCGGTCCAGCCCTTCGGAACCTTGACCGTGTAGGCCCCGTCGGTGCCGGTAACCGCGGTCTGTCGGCCACCGCTTTCAGGAGCCGGCGTAAGCTCCACAAGTACCCCGGAAACACCTCGGAAGCCGTCGTCAACGACCCTGCCGGCAATAGTCACTGATTCAGCTGGGAGAGTGTAGGCTTGCGCCCCGCCAATCGGGATTAGCAGCAGGGCGGCGAGGATGAGCGAGATCATCAGCCCAAGTGGGCGCGCTCCGCCGGAGCGAGCATGTGTCCGTCGCAGCTCGCCGGACCCACCTCGGGCTGGCAAGCTCTCTGTTTTCAAGTCTTCGGGTGCACACGGCGCGCGTGAGTTGCTTCTCTGTTCGTGAGGCGGACAACTCACCCCTGACTCTCCCATACCCTAATGTTCGGGCCGGGCCGCAGGCATCTAACAGCCTGCGGCCGGTTCTGTCACATTTCGACGGTATCTTCTTGTTAGAATTCGCTTCGTAGGCACGAACCTGGGAATAGGAACAAGAATGCAAGATCGGGTGGCGGGGCCGCCTATGCGACCAGAAACAGATGATTTCATACCTACCAGACAGAGCCTGCTGAGTCGTCTCAGGAGCTGGGACGACCACGAGAGCTGGCGGGACTTCTTTGACACATACGGCCGCTTCATTTATGGAATTGCCCGGAGATCCGGTTTGGCTGACGCAGAAGCACAGGATGTGGTGCAGGATACCCTGCTCGCAGTAGCGAAGCAGATGCCCGGCTTCAAGTATGACCCGGCCATCGGGTCCTTCAAAGGCTGGCTGCAGCAGATCACCAGGAGACGAGTCTTCGACCATCTGCGGAAGCGTCGGCCCGAAGAGCAGCCGGCCCGGGATGGCAGCGCGGTGGACTCCATGGAAGAGTTAGCTGACACAACCACGCCCGGCTTCGATGCGTTGTGGGAGGCGGAGTGGCAACAGCACCTCCTGCGCACTGCGATAACACGCGTCAAACGAAAGACGCACCCCAGGCAATTCCAGATGTTCGATCTCTACGTAACTCAACAATGGCCGATCAAGGCGGTGATGGACACTCTCGGCGTCAACGCCGCCCAGGTATACATGGCAAAGATGCGGATTTCGAGACTGATCAAAGCCGAGGTCCGACTCCTCCAGTCGCAGACCGCCTGAGCCTTACCGGCTGGAGCGTCTGGCCAGGCCGGCACCGTTCCAAATTCCCGGACCACTAGAAAACCCTGCACATGTGGGCGGTATCCTACCGATCAGTAGTAGAGCCCTTGTGCCGGCGGCCTTGATGTCATATAAAGGGCTCAGGCGACGCTCAGTGCAATTTCAGGAGCTAGTCCAGGCTATTGCGGCGAAAATGCCTCACGAGACACGTTCCGGTTCTATGGCGCCCGCGGTCCCTGTCATCCCCGATCACACTCTGATTCGGAAGATCGGCCTCGGAAGCTATGGAGAGGTCTGGCTGGCGCGCAACATCGTGGGGACGGAACGCGCCGTCAAAGTGATTTATCGGCGCGCTTTCGATCACGATCGCCCATACGAACGCGAGTTTGCAGGCATCAGCAGGTTTGAGCCCATTTCCCGTTCGTACGAAGGCTTTGTGGACATCCTGCAGTTGGGCAGGAACGACGAAGCCGGCTATTTCTATTACGTCATGGAACTCGCGGATGACGCGCGGGATTATACGGATGAAGCGTCCGCGGACGGGTATCGGCCCAAGACTTTGCGAACGGACATGGACAGGCGGGGCCGTTTGCCGATACCCGAATGCCTGAAAATCGGGATTGCTGTCTCGGATGCCCTTGTCCACCTCCACGCTCATGGGCTGGTGCACCGGGATGTCAAGCCGTCGAACATCATCCTGGTCAACGGAGCGCCCAAGCTTGCCGACATCGGGCTGGTCGCCGGCGTGAGCGAAGCCCGCTCCTATGTAGGGACGGAGGGGTTTATCCCACCCGAAGGACCGGGATTCCCTCAAGCGGATTTGTACAGCCTCGGCAAGGTGCTATATGAAATCAGCACTGGCAAGGACAGAAACGAATTCCCCGAACTGCCCTCCGAGTTCATCGAAGACGGCGATCGCGCGTCGTTTTCCGAATTGAACGACATCATCCTCAGAGCCTGCACCAACCAGCCGGAACAGAGGTATCACTCCGCGAAGCAGATGTACGACGACCTCTCCGAGCTGCTCGCAGGCCATTCGGTGCGAAAACGGCATGCCCGTGCCCGGCTTTTCACCAGGTGCAGAACAACCGTCTTGATCCTGTTATCGGTCCTCACCCTGCTGGGTGGCTTTTACCGGGGGGGGACCGCAGGACTCGCGATAGCCGCACTAGCCCAGGTAACGCTTGGTGCAGCCGCATATCTGGTCATGCTAGCCAGATCCTCGGCGCGGGCGGCAGCCCCCCAGGTGGCCGCAGCTGCGGTTTCGCAGCCGGGGAGTCCCTCAGAGAGAGCGTACTTGCATACCGCCGTCGTTTCAGGGGCTCGCGATCGACGCTGGGACCGCGGAGTTCAGGCCAATGGGGAAGTTCTCGAACCGGGGTTCAAGATGGCATCGCGGGCCAAGCGTCGGGCCGCGGCAACTCTTGCCGTCTTCATCGCAGCGGCCACCGGCCTGGGATGGATGATCTGGACCACCATGCGCAGCCCTCTCGATTTCATGTCGCGGGACTGGATCCTCGTGTCCGATTTTTTGAACCAGACGGGTGATCCGGTCTTCGACAGGTCTCTGTGGTCTGCTTTTAACGTCTCTCTGCAACAGTCCACCACCGCCAATGTCTTTCCGCGTTCGCGTCTCGAGGAGACCCTGAAACGGATGGGCAAGAACGTCGATGCTCCGATCGACGAGGCCATCGGCCGCGAGATCTGCCTGCGTGAAGACATACGGGGTCTTGTAGCCCCAGAAATCGCGAGCGCAGGGGGGAAATACACCCTCTCCGCCCGGCTCGTCGACCCGCGGACGGCAGCCTCTGTCAGAGCCTACCAGGTGACCGTCGCGGACAGGGATGAGGTAATCGAGGCCCTGGGAACCATCGCGGGGCGGGTCCGCCGGGACCTTGGTGAATCGCTTGGGTCAATTCAGAAGAGCGACCGCCCGTTGCCTCTCGTGACGACACGCTCTCTGGAAGCCCTGAAGTCCTTCGCGGAGGGAAGCCGCCTGTGGCGCCGGGGCGCATACGACCAGGCGGTCGGCATGTACGAGTCGGCTGTGGCTCGCGACCCGGACTTTGCCATGGCACATGCGGCATTAGGCACAGCCTGCTACTCGTTCGTAATCCGCAAACCGATGCTTGGGAAGCAGCATTATGAGCGGGCTCTTCACAACGAGGAACGGATCACGGACCGCGAGAGGCTCTTTATCCGGGCTGCCTTCGCCCGCGATCTCGGTCGCATCGAAGAGGCATCCGAGGACTACCGGCTCTATCTGTCAATCTATCCGGACGACGCCGTGGCGCGCTATGTCTACGCGACGATGCTGATGCTGAACCAACGACCGGATGCGGCGATCGAGGAGTTCAAAGAGGTCATCCGGATCGCACCGTCCTATGCACCTGCCTACATCAACCTCGCTACCACTTACAAGAAGCTGGACAGACCTCAAGAAGCGCTTCCCTATTATGCCAAGGCGTTCGAACTGGAGCGGACCTTCCTCAGCACGGCGACCATCAATCACGAGTATGCTTTTACCCTCGTCGCTGCAGGCAATCTATCCAAGGCGAGGGAGGTCACCCGGCTGGCATTCGACAACCCCGATCTGAAATCCTCCGGATTGCGGTCGATGGCCTTCCTCGCTCTCTATGAAGGGAAATACGCGGAGGCGAAGGAGCACCTCCAGGAGTCGATTCTACTCAGCAAGGCGAAGAAGGATTTCCTCAGGGTGGCGCGCGGGTGTGTTTTCATGTCGATTCTGCTCGATGGAGAGAACGACCCCGCCGGGCGTTTGCAGGCACTCGACGAGGCAGCCCGCAACGTCGACCAACTGCCCGATCCCCTGGTCTGGCTTGCTGCCAGAATAGGTGCCGGATTCGCCCGCAGCGGCAATCCCGAGAAGGCAGGGCGGATCCTGCGCAAGATCCAGCCTGCGGTTGACCAGAAGAGCGCGGAGCAGAGGAGCTTCCTCCACATGCTCGAGGGTGAGCTGGCCCTGGCCAACGGCAGTCCCCGGCGTGCAGTGGAACTTCTGCTCCTGGCTGATCGCGAGGCCAGCACCGAGGAAACGCTCGCGACCCTTGCGTTTGCCTATGACAGGTCGGGCAATCGGGCACGCGCCATAGAATCCTACGAAAAGCTTGTCTCCAAGGTCGGCACTGCATTGGGTTGGGAACCGCAGCAGTCGTGGATCGCAGCCCACGCCCGGCTGGCTGAACTGTATCTATCCGCCGGCGATAGGGAAAGGGCCAGCGCCACTCTCGCGAGGCTTGAGACGACGTGGAAGAACGCCGACCCCAATCTCCCGCTCACCAAAGAGATAATCCAGCTGCGGAAGCGGCTCTGACGGCGCTCCCTCTCAAGGCCTGGCGATACCTGGCTTTCGCACCTAGGCACTGCCGGCCCGGCACGATATCAGGATCACAGCCATCCTATCTGGGAGAGCTGCGGCCTGATTCATCCGGGCCGGGACTGTGCCCTAATATCCCCGCTTATTGGCAAAGGATGGTAAACGTCGTTTCTTTCCGGTTAGGCGCCGTGTCGTTGTTGAGATCCGGCTTCCAGGTGACAAACCTCACGCTGTTGCTGGTTCCCCCGGCGGTACAACCGGAGACCTGAAATGTGATTGCCTTGCTCTGCTGGCCCGCCGGAATCGTGATCGTGTTGTAGCGCGCAGTTGGATTGTATGGTGTGCCGCTAGTCCCGGCTTGCTTGATAGCGTTGCTGGGAATAACCGCCCAATAGACCACTCCGGGTCCTGTCAGCACACCGGTGCTCCTGTCCATAGCATTGAGCCCGGACGTAACCGCCCGGTCAAGACGGACTGTTACGGTAACCACAGCTCCAATCTTGTATGTCCGGTCGGTGCGATCAAAAAGATGATCCTTCACGTAGTTGGGTCCTGCCACCGGAGCCTTCACTGTGACGTTGAAGCGCGCCCCGTTCGGATGGAGCCCGCTGCAGATGCTGCCCGAGCGGAGGGTTATCTCCACAGTGGCCAGGGTCAACCTCTGTGAGAAGTTCAGCCGCACAAGCACCTGGGTGTCGGTATTGGTCGACGTGTCGGCCTGTGCAGTTACAGTCACGCCGGATGCTGCCTGACCTCCGGAATCGAGGAGTTGGGTGAATGAATCGCTAATGATCCGAACTGTTGCTCCGCCGGTAGCGTCTACATTACTCAAGCCTGTTCCCGTCAGCTTGACGTCGATGTTGCTTTGAAATGGAACCGAGAACGTCGGCACCGTGGCCCCTGTGACGTTGGCCTTGCCGATTACCTTGATGCTGAAGCTGTCTTTCCCGAGAGGGTAGTTGATGTAAACGATGTGGCTGCCAACCGGGGCGCTTGCGCTTGCCTGTACGAGAATCTTGATCTTACCCCACAGAACGTTGCCGCCGTCAGCCGCGTTCTGGGCTCCATTCCACCTTTGCTGTATGGTTGCCGTGAGGGCAGAATTGCTGACACTTAATCCTGTGGTCAAATCAACTCCGGGCCCTTCAATGAAGTAAGTGCCTCCTGAGCCCTGGGTTATGGTCGCCAGACCGCTGCAAGCGGGGCCGGTCCACTTTTCGATCTTGGCCCATAGGGAGCCCGCGGACATAAGCAGAAAAACAACCAAGAACAATACGAATAGCCTTCTCATGCGACGCCTCCTCAGACGTGGATTCAGAATGCCGCGCAACTCAAGCGGTATTTCAGAGTTCTCTCCAATCATCTCATTCGGCGGTTTTCGATAGGATCTAACAGATACGGCTTGGAAATCACCCCACCGGATGAAGTAAAATGTAGGGGCGCCGCGACTTTGCGCTTCTCAGGGGGAAGGAACTCCAGGGGAGTTGTTGTTTTCGATAGATCGGCTTGGCTGGTATTCTGAAAATGTGTAACTTTTCGCCCCTGAGATCATCATATTTCGCGAAAGGCAGTGCACGATTCGAATAGGGAGGATTCATGAAGTTTAGAGCTCTGTTGATTTTGTTACTGTTCGCGTTCGTAGCCGCTTTTGTTTACGCCCAGGCCCCCACCAAGGTTGGGGCCGACAAGTGCAAACTCTGCCACAAGGTAGAGTTCGCCTCATGGCAAACGACAAAGCACGCAGCGGCCAAGATTGAGTGCGAGGACTGTCACGGTCCAGGCTCCAACTACAAGACGATGGCAATTATGAAGGACGAGGCGAAAGCGAAGGCAGCCGGCCTGATCATGCCCACGGAAAAGGACTGCAAGGCCTGCCACGAGAAGAAGAACGTAAAGGTCGAGAACTACGCCGACGCCATCAAGAAGGTTCACGACAAGAAACCCAAAGCCTGATTTGCACGTATGGAGGCTGGATTATTTCCGGGACGGGCCCCTCAGGGCCCGTCTCGCTGTTTGGAAATCTGCCACTCCTCCCACTGCCACCCCAGGACCCGCGATACTTTACGGCCACGATTTTCGCCGTGCGCCGGTCCTGCCCGGATCTGTGATCCAGGACACTGATAGCCAATTCAGGCGCGGATTATATTGACGCCCACTATGGACGGCATCGAATTCCAGGAACTCATGCGCGAAAAGTACGTTGCGCGCCAGTGGCGCCAGCGTCGTTTCCTGCGGATCTGGATGCTGTGCAACGCAGCGCTCGTGGCGTTGTCGTCTCTCGTGCTGGTCTATCTCCGGTACTCAGGAAAGTGACAGCAACTGGCCTCCGAAGCTGACCAGCATCATCGTCGCATCATCCGGGGCGTCCCTTCCAGCCACACTCAATAGCGGACCACAATCTCCTGCGGGCCATTCGCGTTGCCGGGCAGAACGACCCATTCCTTCTTCACGTCGAACTCATACCAGGGCCTGCCGTTGACCGTGACGCTCTGCATCGGCTTGCTCGCCGGATGCCGGAACCGGACGAAGATGTTCGCAGGGAGGTTGCGGGTCGGCGGAGTCACGGTTGCCCGAATTTGCCCTCTGTCTACGTCCGAAGTCATGGTCCAGGACAGCGGGCCGAAGTATGACGCATCGCGCTCTATGCCGATCTTCTTGCCCTGGGCGAGCCAGTAGCGCGGGACTGCCCGGCCGAGGTGCAGATCGGCGCCGTCCTCGTAAACGAACATCAGCCGCAGCCAGGACGTGGACTGGGCTTCGTCGGAACTCTTGAAGTGATCACCTGCCGGGTAACCGAGTTCAGGCAGGGAGTGCTCGTTGCACATCCTGATGTCGGGATAGAATGCCGAGGCGAACCCGTTGAAGTATGCCCGCAGGTAGTGCTTGATCTCGTCCCGGTAAAGGTATGGCGGCGGCCCGTCGAGCAGTTGCGCCTGCATCGAGAATCCGCCTCTCGAAAACCAGAATGCATCGAAGGCGGGAATCTCGTAGCCATATTGGTTCGAGATGTACAGGTTGTCCTCGTAGTCCTTGAGTATCCATCTGGCATCCGGCGAATCGGGCGCGATCAGCTTGAAGTAGAGCAGAAAGATCGAGCCTTCGAGCGTTTCGCGAAGCCATCCGTGTGCTCGTCCGCGTTCGTACAAACGCGAGGGATACTTCGGCACGTACGTACCGTCGCGAAGGCGGACGACCGGTGCGAGGACGCGTGAATCGGTGAGCCCTCGCATGAAGTCGTCGTGGTAAGCGCGCGCTTCTCTCTTCAGCCGCCCGGCATCGGGATGACCGTAGTTCGCCAGCGCCTCGGCCACCGCGTCGAAGCCCCACACCGTGGCCGAATTTGTGGCCAGCCAGGACCAGAAATCGGTGACGTCTTCCAGGGAGCCGGTCGGCAGGAATCCGTAGTCGAGCGGCCTCGAACCTTCAGCATTCAGTCTCATCGTGGCCTGACGCTCGCGGATCACCCACTCGCACGACTGGACGAGACTCGGCGCGGCCTTCTCCATCCACGCACGATCCCGCGTCGTCCACCAGTGGTGCGCCATGCCCCACATGATGTAGCCGTGGCTCTTGTTGTAGTTGCCTGTTTCGTGGCCGCCCGACCCATAGAACATGCCGTCCTTGGTCTGGTAGGTACCAAGAAACGCAACCGTACCCTGGTTGTGAAGATAGTTGTCCAGGCAGCGCCGCGCCTCGTCGTGATACCCGCGTCGATCGAGATCGCTGATCATCATGATCGCTTCGTTGGGATAGTCGCCGTAATCGAACGTGCCGACGTGGGCGTGCAGACGGTCGGAGCCGAGTTCTTTGTAGCAATTGATCACCAGGTGCCGCGCGTGGGCCTTGTGGAAGTCATCGAGCCACGGCTCCGACGTCGTGATTCGGCTGCCGCGGCCGGTCATGTCCTTCCAGTATTGACAGATTCGCCCGGCGTCGGCGTCAAAATCACGCTTCCGCACACCATCGATTTCCGCCTCGCCGGTGATTGTCACGGATGGCAAGGCCAAGAACAGGTCACATGATTCGCCGGCCTTCAGAGCCAGCGACCAGCGAATGCCCCCGCCCTCGGAGGTCGTCTGACCGCGCCCGTCTGTACGGATCAGGCATCGCACGCGCGGCAATCCCTCATAGTCGGCCATGATCCGGTCATCTTCAAGTCGAACGCTCTCCTCGCGCCCCCTGATCAACAGCGTCGCCCGTGCCTCCTCCGTTGCCGATGTATTCACGACGCGAACCCGCATGAGCAGCAGCGTCGGATCGTCCAAATCTACCCGGGACAGATCGCCGTCAAGCTTGTCGAGGATGGTGCTTTGCTCGTAGTAAATCGGTCCCTGCTGCCACCATGTGCGCAGCAGCGGGAGGTAGCCGTCCTTGAGATCGCGCCCGCCCCTGAGGTTGCCCGACGGGAAACCGAACTCGAGCCCGTAGACCCTCGCCTTCCAGTTTTTGCGTTTTGAGTCCTTGTCGCTGGGCTGCAGGTCAAACCATCGGCCCTTACCGGCGATTTCGATCGTGCCGTCGGGCAGCTGGTGCATCGCGTTCCGGTCGCCGGGAAGGCCGTGGACGAAATAGAGCGGCCGCTTGAGCGGCATGTCGCCCCACGCCCGTTCCAGCGTCTGTTCCCGCTCGTCGAAAACCCGGTCATACACTGTCCTGGCTGCGGATTCGGTCTTCAGGAGTTGGCGATAGGCTTCGAGCGTGATCCTGTCGTCGCCTCGAACAACAAGCACCCCGAGGTCGTCTATGAGGATCCGGTCGCCGCGGGCGACCTCATCGGCGGCGAACGAGAACGGTCGTGACTCCGACCGGACGGTTACGACCGTCCGGTCGTAGCGGGCGTCGACCGGGTCCTCAGCCATGAGGATGTCCGCTTCGATGGGCGATCTCTTGCCGCCCGACGACTTCACGACAACGCCGTTGAAGACTTCCAGCCGGCACGTTTCGTCCTCGCTTATCCCGATCGCCGGCTCGGCCGGCCTGCCAAAATGGATGCGCACACTCAGCGGTCGCAAGACCGCGTCGGTGAAAGCCCGGAAGCTCTTGATCCCGGGCAGCGGCGAATCGGCCGTCAGGCGTATCTTCAGTGTCTTGCGGTAGGTCACGCCGGGATGGCCAAGATTCTTGAACTCGTGGTTACCCGTGGGATTGAATGTGAAAACAATCCCGCCGGCAGCGAAACCCTCCACGTTGGCGTCGGCGTTCTTCCACTCACCGTTGGTCCAGTCGTCGATAGCGTCCCAACCGACGCCGCCCGCTCCGCGTTCGCGGAGCAGCGGATCAGGCCTGCCGCTCCAAGTGCGATGCCAGTATTGCAGCTTGAGCGACGTGGCGGCCGGGGCCGCGTTCTCGAATTCGACTTCGACTCTCCGGATCTTTCTCGGCTCGGCCCAGCGCAGACCTGAAGCCCTGCCGCCCGCTTCCTGGAGGGGTACCGCAAACGGGGCAGCGTCAAAGGCAGCACTGGCCGCAGGTGATTCAGCCCTGGTGTTGTTACCGGTGTGCGCGGCGACATGAATCGTCGTCAAACAGGCAATGAACAGTCCGATCCTGAAGGGAATCTGCTTTGCATCCATCAGGGCAACCTCCTGTATAACCGGTTTGCGACGAGCTCGGAGTCCGGCGTTAGAGTGGCTCCTCCCGGAACGCCGGTATACAACTACCACATCATGCGGTCCAGGCTGAATTGCCAGTTCAATCGCGAGATGTCGGTGCGCATCATCGTCGACTACGAGTCGGTGCTGCGAACAGCACGCTGGTCGCACTGGAGAAAGAGAAGCAACTGGGCGTCGATGCCCTCTTCACCTACATGGTGAATCCCGGAACGGCGCTCTATGTCGGATACACGGACATCTACGACAATTGGAGACTTGACCCCGCACTGCCGCCCAGCTTCCTGCGCACGGACTTCCCCGGCCTCAACACAGGTCGGCTGTTCTTCGTCAAACTGAGCTATCTCTTCTGCCTCTGAAGGTGCGCTCTCAGACTCGGATTACCTCGTATCCGAGGTACTTGACCATCGCCTCATCAACAGGGGCGGCGACGTGTCCCGGCGTCACGCCGACATGATGTCGGTGGCCGGCATAGCCTACGGTCTGGAGGACATCCTGAAGCTTCGGGATTCTGGCAACGCCGGCGCACCCGAAGAAGTCAGGGGGGATCGGGTCTTCGGTGAACTCGCCTTCGCCGAGGTAGAACTTCAGCTTCCCGCTCTCGGTGATCATGCTGCTGAAAGTGATTTGGCCGGCGCGGATTCGACCGGTGTTACACCCATAGCCGCATCCCGCGCCCACGGCATTGGCCAGGATCGCGTGATCGGTCACTTTGCCTTTCCCTGTCATGAGGCGCTGGGGAACCGGACCACAGTGAAAGAGAATGCACCGCTCATCGTCTTCGCCGTAGTTGTTGTTCCAATCCAGGCAGGTGGCCACGTCACCCGAGGCACCGCTGAGCCCGTACATGGACACCGCATTGCCGACATCCACCTCGCATGCGGCCACCACGCCGCGGTCGTTCATCTCGCTGAGGAGTACGCACGGGGAGATGCCCAGCTGCCTCTGCATTTCGATCCAGCAGCGGATAGCGACTGCGTTCATCCGGTACTCGCTTACCACCTGGTCGATTGCCACCCCCATCTTCGCGAGCTTGTCTCGAGCCTGATCCGGCACGCCGTCCCAGTTCGTGTATTGGTGCAACCGTTCAGCCTTTTCTTTCACCGCCACGTCGTCGGAACCAAGCGACGCCATGCGCGCAAACAGGTCCGAGAGATCCATCGTCTCCACGGTGATTCCGTGACGTTGCAGGGCAAGCTCATCGACACGGACGGTCTTGAAAGCGGTGGTCCTGGCCCCGATGGCGCCGACGGTAAAGGCCTTCATTCTCTTCACCACACGGCACAGACGATCAAAGTACTCAACGTTCCCGGCGAAACGAGCGCTTTGCGGACGCACCGTGTGCGGCTTCAAGGCGGTGAATTTCAAACCGTACTGGCAGAAGACATCCATGATGGAAAACTTGCCGCAGAACGAATCACGGCGCAGCTCTGGCCGCATCTTGTCGAGCTCATCCGGATAGGCCTGAATGAGGATAGGCACTCCCGCATCTCCAAGGGCGGCAACGGCCCCGGTCTCGTCGCCGAAGTTGGGAAGGCACAGGATAACGCCATCGTAGCGGCCGCGATTCCGTTTCAGGAAGTTGGCGTATATCTCGCCCTCGGCGGGTGTTTCCACCGCCCCGTAACGGGTTGCGCTCTCCTCGAGTATGAGATACTCGTGGCCCAGGTTCCTGAGCGTTGCGCTCATTTCCGCACGTGCGTCGGCCATGAGTGACGCAGGGAAGAAACCGCGGTTGCCGAAAAACACGGCGAATGATGATTTGCCGGTGATCATGATCCTCTCCTTTTACGCAGGTTTCAGGGGTGTACCTTTGCCTTCGAATCATCGGTGTCCCGGTTGTCGGCAACATACCCGGCCGGGGCCTCACAAGCCTGGAATGGTTTGGCAAGGTCGCCAAAACCATCGCCATCCTCATCCTTGTAGAACGTCTTGACCTCACAGTTCCCGGCTTTGATCGTCTGGTCCAGTGCCCTGAGCAGGGACAGATCGCCGGTTGTATCAGAGGCAATTTCCCATATCATCACGCCGCCCAGTTTCTGCCTGGCAAGTTGCGTCTTCTTTACGATAGTCGGTATCCCGTTGTAATACCTCATGCCCTCGGCATCCTGGTAGGCCAGGCGCGGGTTCCCCTGGATGATTTCGCTGAAATCGATGTAGCGGGCCGGCGGAGTAAAATCGAAGCCGTAGAAAGGTACGCCGAGAACGATGCGTTCGGCCGGAACCTTCATCGTCCCGGTCCAGAACACGATTGCCTCCTCCGCATATGAATAAGGGGAATGTGGACCGATTTCGTCCGGCTTCCAAATGCCGGTCTTGTCGTAGACCATCACATTGATGAAGTCATAGGCATCAATGGCATCCCGGGTGATTGCCTCGTGCAACTGCGTCGCTCCCAGGGCTGACGTGATCCCCTTCCCCTTCGAGTGGAGCGCCTGTTTCAGCTCAACGACAAAGGGGTTGTAGAGATCGAGAATCGTCGGCAGGAGGTTCCACTCAATATCAACATCCACACCGTCGAGATTGTTCTTTTCGACGTACTCCAGGATGTGTTTCACAAATGAGGACCTGTTCTCCGGCAACAGGACGGACTTCCAGATGGCCGTGTCCGGATGGCCCCCGCCCGCCAATGACACGAACACCTGCAGCCCGGCCTCGTGCCCTTTCTTCACTACGGGAGCGATGTCGAAGCCTCCGTCAAAAGCGAGATTACCGTCCTTATCCGGATTGGCAAACGCAAGGTTCAGGTACGTGAGCCTGTTCAGCTCCAACTGGTCGATGCGCTGAAAATTGTCCCCCGCAAGATAACCGACAACCTTAAATGCGGTGTCCTTCTGGTAGATATCCGGCCCGTAGCTCGCCTCTTTGCGTCCGCATGAGGCAAAAAGCAGCAGGCTGCAACTTAGAAAGATAATCACGTACGGGGATCGTATTCTCATAGCGTTGGGGCCTCATTCTCGAAAAGTGGATGCGAACTCCGGTGGGTGATCGTGCTCCATGAAAAACGCGTCCTTGCCGGGACGAATTCGCGAGTCTCGGGGCCATCGCCCGGATACCCGACTCCAAGCCGGTACAATAGACGCTGGTCCTCAAAATGTCCACTGGTGTGCGGTGCCCTGCCTGTGGAACGGGGTGGGCGCGCCGCGCTGCGGCGCGCGATCCGCGCCGGCAGCGCGGACCCACACTGCAGCCGAAAGGAGATTCCCGCTTTCCGCTTGCTCCTCCGGAGGTAAACGCATATAAACCGCGTACGGACTCAACGGCCGCGAACACAGGCGCGTGCCGGTCCGCACCCGGCAAGCAGAGGTCACGTGAAGACCAGCACCGTAGCCGAGCATCGGAAGCTTCCACTCTCTCGAGTGCTATTCGGATTTTCCATCGTCTATTCGATCGTCCTGCTGTCTGCGGCTGATCCTGCGAGAGGCCAGGTCCGGCGAGTGGTCTTTGAGGGGGCCAGGTCCGAGCACAAGTGGGTCTTGAAAGACCTGAACCCTGAACTCCCGTCCGACTGGTCGTCATTCGGATACCTGGTCCTGGAATTTCGTCACTCGTCGCCGCAGCGCTTCTACCTGTTCGTCTATGACAAAGGCGGCCCGCGGCGGGTTGTGATACAGCCCTACGGACAGGGAGTCTGGATCCGCGCCTCCGTCCCGCTGAAGTATTTCCAGCGGAGGGACTACGGCAACCAGATGGCGGCGGTGAACAACCGTGGAACCAATTCGTTCTGGATGTCCGTCTGGGGCCCGTTCGGATCCATCAACGACGTGGAGGCGCTCGGCGTCACCATGGAGTACCCCCTCCACAGGCCGGTGCTGGAGATCCGGTCGGTACGCCTGTGCAGGAAAGACCCGGGATCCGAGATCCTGGAGAAGCTGCCGGTCCTGGACGAATTCGGGCAGTGGGTTCACGCGGACTGGCCGCGGAAGATCAGGGACCCGGTTCAGTTGAAGAAGGAATGGGCCGAGGAGGGGAAAGCGCTCGAGCCGGGCGGTTTCGGTTACTGCAGGTACGGTGGTTACCTCCGGACAAAAGCCGGGGCGACAGGCTTCTTCCGGGTAGAGAAGATCGATGGCAGGTGGTGGTTTGTCGACCCGGATGGGCACCTGTTCCTCTCCACCAACGTGTTCGGGATGAGCCTGGGCTTCCCTACCCCGACGGAAAACCGGCAAGGATACTTCGCAGCTCTCCCACCCGCCGCACTGCAGGGAGAGTTCACGGTGCCCGGACTGGGATCCTCGAAAATCGCCCGGTTCCACGCCTGGAACCTGCTGCGGAGGTATGGCGCAGACTGGCGCGCAAAAGCAGCCGAGATGGAGATCCGCCGCATGGAGGCCTGGGGCCTGACTACGGGTCCCGGACTCGAATTCATTGCGTTTGGCGTCGGCGACTCTGCCTGGAAGCCCAGGAAGCCTTACCTCGGGTATTTCCGCCCTTATGCCGAAAACGAGACAACCTTCCTGGGATTGCCCGATGTGTACTCGGAACAGTTTGTCCGCGACGTTGACGCAGACGCTGCCAGACAGTGTGCCCCGCGCAAGGACGACCCCTACCTCGTGGGATACTTCGTCGGCAACGAGCCGCCATGGCCGGGGCGCGAATCCGAGCTGGTCGACATGATCCTGGCCGGGCCGGCGACCGCCACGCAGCGCGAACTGACGGCGTTCCTGGCAAAGGGAGATACGCGGGAACGTCGCGATGCCTTTGTTCGCAGTGCCTTCGAGAAGTGTCTGCAGGTCGTCGGAGAGGCGCTCCACAGGAACGATCCCAATCATCTGAACCTGGGAATGAGGTTTGGAGGACAGCCGCCAGACTATCTCGTCAAGACGGGACGCTACTTCGACGTGATCAGTTTCAATCCCTATGAGTATTCTCCAGTCGAGCACATGGAGAGAGCATACAAACTTCTCGATCGGCCGATTCTGTTCGGCGAGTTCCAGTTCGGAGTACCGGAAAACGGGCTGGGTGGCAGCCTGGTCCAGACAGCCAGCCAGACCGAGCGCGGCATCGCATACCAGTACTATATCGAGCAGGCGGCCGCCTTCCCCGCGTTTGTCGGTGCCTCATGGTTCACAGGTGTGGACGAGCCGGTCATCTCGACGACGGAAAACTACAACATCGGCATCCTGGATGTGACGGACCGGCCGTACCCGGAGATGGTGAAGGCTCTGATAGCCGTACACAAGCGCCTGCTCGCCGTGCACTCGGGCAAGGCGGCACCGTTCAATCGCAGGCCGCGCGCCAGCGAGGCGGGCACGCCCTCCTACCGCCTCAGCGATGCATTCTAGTCCTTCAAAGGAATTGGAGGGAGGAAGAGGCAATATCACATCATGAACAGGAAACGCTCTCATCTTCGCTGGATCTATCTCTTCGCAGCACTGTTGCTCTCGCTGTCACTTTCTGCTCTGGCCGCAGACACATCCACAGTGAAGGTGCGCGAAGAGAAGACCGTCATCCCGACCTATCTGGCAGGCGATCCCGAACCGAATCCCATGTTCTTTTTCGGGCGGACATCGCAGGGTGCCCAGGGACCGATCTACCCCTACCCGTTCTATGACCGCCTCACGGGCAAGAAGGTAGATAAGACTTACACGATGGTGTACATCGAGAATGAGTACATCCGCATCGGCGTCCTGCCCGATATCGGCGGCCGGATCTTCGAGGGTGTGGACAAGACCAACAACTACAACTTCTTTTACCGGCAGCACGTGATCAAGCCGGCGCTGATCGGCCTGATCGGGGCGTGGATCTCTGGCGGTGTGGAATGGAATATACCGCACCACCACCGCGCCAGCACGTTCATCCCGGTGCAGTACAAAGTCGAAGAGAACCCCGACGGAAGTAAGACCGTCTGGGTCGGCGAACTGGAAATCCGCCATCGCATGCGCTGGGCGGTCGGTTACACGCTGCGGCCGGGCAAGGCTTACCTCGAAACCTCGGTGCGGATCCTGAACCGCACGCCGGTAGTGAACACAATGCTTTGCTTCGCCAACGTGGCGGTCCACACCAATGACAATTACCAGGTCATCTTCCCTCCCAGCACGCAATACGGCACCGGTCATGCCAAGTTGACATTCACCAGGTGGCCTATCGCCGACGAGATGTCCGATCCGTCCGACACACGCAAGAACGTGGATATCAGTTGGTGGAAGAACCACATTGCATCAGTCTCAGTGTTCGGATGGAACGTCGCAGAGGACTTTTTCGCCGGCTACGACCACGGCAAGGAGGCAGGGACGATGAGCATCGCCGACCACGAGTTCGTCCCGGGACAGAAGTTCTTCACCTGGGGCAACAGTCCGGCTGGTGACCGGTGGTCGCACATCCTTACGGACGATGATGGTCCGTACCTGGAGCTCATGGTTGGAGCCTACTCCGACAATCAGCCTGATTACAGCTGGCTGCAGCCCAACGAGGTGCGGTCGTTCGCGATGAACTGGTACCCGTTCCGGGACATCGGCGGCGTGAAAAAAGCCAACCTGGACGCCGCAGTGAACCTCGAGGTGAACCAGGGCGTGGCGAAGATCGGGTTCTACGCGACGTCCGCCCACGACGCAGCCAAAGTGACGCTGCGGGCAGGGCAGAACGTTCTCCACCAGGAGACGGTGTCCATCAATCCGGGGAAGCCGTTCGTGAAGCAGATCCCCATCCCGTCCGGCATCGATGAACATGACCTCGTGGCATCGATTTCGGACGGCGAAAGGGTGCTGGTCTCTTACTCACCGGTCCGCCTGCCGGCGCTTCCGGTTCCGCGCGGTGTCACTCAACCTCCGCCACCCCAGGATGTCAAGACAAACGAGGAACTCTACCTGATCGGCCTTCGAGCGCAGCAGTTTCACAGCCCGAGAGTCGACCCGAAGCCTTACTGGGAAGAGGCGCTGCGCCGCGATCCGGGCGATACCCGCGTGAACACTGTGCTCGGAATCACCGCCTGCAGGAAGGCCCGGTACGAAGAAGCCGAGAGGTACCTGCGCAAGGCGGTCGAGCGGCTTACCGACAATTACACCGACCCGAAGGATGGAGAACCGATCTACTACCTGGGTCTGACGCTGAAGGCGCAGCACAAGGACGACGAGGCGTTCGACGTTCTCTCCAGGTCGACCTGGAGTTTTGCATGGCGCGCCGCAGGCTACTACGAACTCGCCGAGATCGCCACGCAACGCGGCAATCTCGCGCAGGCCATGGACCTGGTCAATCGCTCCGTCCAGGCGAACACCCTGAACATCAGGGCACTGAACCTGAAAGCCGCCATACTGAGGCATCTGGGGCGCCAGGCGGAAGCGCAGAGGGTGCTCGCGGCAGTCATGCAGGACGCGGACCCGCTGGACGTGCGGACCATGGCGGAACGGTGGCTCATCACGAGGGATCCGGCGGCCGCAAAGAACCTGGCCTCCACGATGAATGCCCATCCCGCCACAGCTCAGGAGACCGCTGCAGAATACGTGAACGCCGGATTCTGGCAGGATGGGTCAGACGTACTTCAGCTGGCGGCCAGCTCCGCGCCGGATAAGATCCGCGTCAATCCGCTGGTCTATTACTACCTGGGCTACTTTGCGGGGAAGCTGGGTAATGGATCAAGAGCCTCAGAGTATTACAGGCTGGCGGCGGCTGCGTCGCCGGATTACGTGTTCCCGTTCCAGAATGAGGCGATCGAGGTCCTTCGTCGTGCGATAGCGGAGAATCCTGCCGATGCACACGCCCCGTACTACCTGGGGAACCTGCTCTACGACTGGCAACCGGAGGAGGCAGCCCGGCTGTGGAAGACTTCGATCGGGATCGACCCATACTTCGCGATCGTGCACCGCAACCTGGCGACGGCCTATATGCATCAGGCTTCCGGCGCCGACCTTGACAGTGCTATCGCGGAACTGGAGAAGGCGGTGTCTCTTGATCGTAAGTATCCACTGCATTTCACCGAGCTGGACATGCTTTGGGAGCAGGCCGGGGTTCCGATCGAGAAACGGCTGCCTGTTTTCCAGCAGAACCGGCAGGTTGTCGCACAGCGGGATGATTCGCAGAACCGCTATATCGCGCTCAAGGTGGCCGCCGGCAGCTACGACGAAGCCATCCAGATGATGACGACGCGTCACTTCGCGATCGTCGAGGGTTCCAACCTGAACGTGGCCGAACAGTGGACGAATGCTCACATGCTGCGCGGCCAGCAGCGGGTCGCGGCCGGGCAGTACCAGGAGGCACTTGCCGACTTCCAGGCCGCCGCCGCGATACCGTCGAATCTGCCCAGTGCCCGTTCGCTCGGCTTCGACCCCACCGGCGAACGCCGTGCTCCGGAATTCGCATACTGGACCGGGCTCGCCTACGACGCGACGGGTGATAATCAAAAGGCTCTGGAGTCCTGGAAGGCCGGAGCGCAACCCGTCCGGCAAGGACCGCCCCGCCGTCAGGAAATCGACCCTCTTCTCGCTGGCGTTCAGTCCTACTACGAGGCGCTCTGCCTTCAGAGACTGGGTGAGATCGGGAAGGCCAGGTCACTATTCCAGGACATGGTAGCCACCGGGGAAAAGGCCTTGAAGCAGGAGCCCTCCGCTCCGGTCGCCTCCTGGCCGCCGCGGCAAGCGATGTCCCCTCGAGCGCACCAGGCGATGGCGCACTACGTCTCCGCCCTTGGCTACCTCGGGCTGAATGACAAGGTGAGGGCAAAGCAGGAACTGACCGAGGCTGTTCAGCTCAGCCCCGATCTTCTCGGTGCCAGAACGGCTCTAAGATCGATGGAATGATTCCGACTTCGCTGTCAGGATTGGAATCGGGATCGCAATCGGTTCCGGTATCGACGAAGCGGCATTCTTAACTGTGAGACTCATCTGCCAGGAACGGTTCCGAATGCAGATGGCGATCGCGAGCCCGTTGGGAGGCGATCATGGTTAAGGCAGTCTGTGCCGTGTTCGGTGTGCTTCTGCTGGCGGCGCCGGCAACAGGCCGGCGCGCGCTTTCCGAAAACTTCAAGGTTCTGACCAACTTCGGAGAAGACTTTCAGCTGGATCGGGTCACGACAAACGACACGGCCGAAATCAGCCGTGTCAGCACCGCGGGCCGTCCGGCTCTTCGGATTCGTGCGAAGACCGCAGGCGTTACCGTGAAGGTGGCGGCGGCAAGAGCGTGGGACATCTCAGCCCACGTCTACGTTCGGACTGAACTGCTCAACCCCGGCCCGGACGAGCTATTTGCGGTCTGTCTTATCAACGGTTCCCCGACGATGGCCGGCGCACAGGTTACTCCCGCGGGAGAACGCAGAACGTTGACCGCACTCATCAGGAGAGGAGCCCGGCCTGAATCGATTGCCAGGATCCTGTTCGGGATGGACGGGCTCCCGGGCGGGTATGTGGCATCATTTTTCACAAGGGACCCGCGGCAGATCGAATATGTCGAGATCCGCTTCCCCTATCTTCAGCCGGGAGCGTCCGTGGAGATCTCCTCTCTCAGGGCCGAGGGAGCCTACACCACGGCCCAGTGGGACTCGAGCCGTTTCCCCCTGTTGGACGAGTTTTATCAGTTGAGGGAGGGCGACTGGCCGGGCAAAACCCACTCGGAAGCGGAACTCCGACAAAGCATTGCTCTCGAAGACAAGGACCTGGCATCTCACCCCGGTCCCACGGCATGGGACCAATACGGAGGCTGGGCAGCAGGGCCGAAGCTGAAGGCAACCGGCCATTTCCGGGTCGAGAAATACCAGGGCAAATGGTGGTTCGTCGATCCGATGGGAAACCTCTTCTGGTCGCACGGTATCGACTCTGCCAGACCCAGTGCGCAGGCACCGGTGACGGATCGCGAGCACTACTTCACGTCGCTGCCGGACAGGTCGTCTCTGTTCTATTCCGAAGGGAAAGGAGCTGCGAGGGAGTACTACAAGGATCGCAGTTACAGGATGCTCGATGTCCTGGCAGCGAACCTCGAAAGGAAATACCAGGCCGGCTGGGTGGAAACCTGGGTGGAACGGACTCATAAGCGTCTGCGGAGCTGGGGGCTCAATACAATCGGATCCTGGGCGGATGAAAAACTGTTTTCAAAGCGCCGGACCCCGTACACCGTGTACCTGCACTCCGGGGGCCCCTCCATTCAGGGAGCCCATGGCTTCTGGTTCAACTTCCCTGATCCTTTCGATCCCGGATTCCGGAATGGAATAGGCAGGATAAAGAACCTCGACCAGGGCAGGATCGCTACCGAATCGATGGACTATGAAAGAGGCAGGACGACTGAGGACCCCTGGTGTATCGGATACTTTGTAGACAACGAGGCAAGCTGGGGCGACGGCCGGTCTATGGCCACCGGCGTTGTTCGAAGTCCTCCGACGCAGGCTGCGAAGCAGGAGTTCCTGAAAGAACTCCGGCAGCGATATGCCGGGATTGCGGAGCTGAATCAGGCCTGGGGAACCCGGTTCAGGACCTGGGAAGACTTCCTCGAAGGCCGGGACGTGCCGACAACCGAGGCCGCCAGGGCCGATCTGAAAGCGTTTACGGCCAGGATCGCGGCGCAGTATTTTTGCCTTGTTCGTGACCGCATCCGCGAGGTAGCGCCGGACAAACTCTATCTCGGCGCGCGTTTTGGCATGCCGGCCTATCCGGACATATCCAGGCAAGAGGAATGGGTTCTGCCCATCGCCGCGGAATTCTGCGACGTGGTGAGCTTCAATCGCTATCGGTATACGACCCGGGAGCTTCAACTGCCGCAGGGACTGGATCGGCCGATCATCATCGGCGAGTTCCACATCGGGGCGCTGGATCGGGGGATGCTGCATCCGGGGTTGGCAAGTGCCTATGACCAGAAAGAACGGGCGGCTCTCTATGAGTTCTATGTCAGGCAGGCGCTTAACAACCCGTTCATCGTCGGAACGCACTGGTTTCTTCTGAATGACGAGCCCACTATCGGCCGTCGCGACGGCGAGAACTACCAGATCGGATTCCTCGATGTCTGCGATAACCCCTACGTGGAAATCATCGGCGCCAGCCGGAGTATTGGAAGTAAGATGTACGGGCTGAGATAGGGGACACTCGCCAGCATCCCCATCGGATCGAAGATGGAGCTAATATGGAATACAAGCAATCGCGTCGCGGTTTTCTCTCTTCAATCGCCCTCTTGCCGGCAGTCGGGGCTCTGCCCTCTCCGGCGGATGTCCGCTATGCGACGATCGGCAAGACGGGCCTGAAGGTCACAAAGTTCATCTTCGGCTCGATGATCACGTCCGACCAGTCGGTGATCGAGCGGGCCTGTGATCTGGGCATCAACTGTTTCGCCTCCGCACGCGACTACCAGAGGGGCAACAACGAGCGACTTCTCGGCTCGGCGCTCAAAGGAAGGCGCGACAAGGTGGTCGTGTGCACAGAGAGCATCGACATGATGTGGCGGCCCAAGACGGAAAAGGAGAGCACCGCGTACGTCCTGGATAACCTCAACACGAGCCTGAAGGAACTCCAGACCGATTACGTGGACCTGTTCTTTCTGCATCACAAGGACGAGCCCGCATGGATTCCCGACGAGGCGGCGGAAGCGGTGCGCATTGCCAAGAAACAGGGCAAGCTGCTGCACGCGGGGATCACGACGCACGCTCTCCCTAAGATGGTCGACTACCTGGTGAAAAGTGACCTGTTCGAGGCCGTCATCCCGATATACAACTTCACCATGGACGCCGAAATGCACGCCGCGGTCAAGAAGGTGCATGAAGCGGGGATCGGCGTCATCGCCATGAAGGTAATGGCGGGCGGACTGCGCTCCGAGAAGCCTGTGCCCCAGCTCAAGCGGCCCGGCGCCCCTGTCGCGGCGCTGAAATGGGCGCTGAACAACCCGAACGTGGATGCAGCGCTTACCAGCGTTGGAGGCATGGAACAACTGGAGGAGAATGTCCGCGCGATGACCGAGCCTTTCACGGAGAGCGAGCGCCGGCTGCTCGCCTCGGCGCTGGACGAATTCGGACCGAAGTACTGCCGCCTCTGCGGGCGGTGCGAAGGGACGTGCGCGAAAGGACTGCCGGTCCCCGAGATACTGCGCTGCGGCATGTACGCCGAGGGCTATGGCCAATTCCACCTTGGACGAAGCAGGTTCCTGGACCTGCCTGAAGAGGTACGGAAGCAGAATTGCAGTGATTGCACGAGTTGTTCGGTCCGTTGCGCTTACGGCGTAAGGGCGGCGGAAAGGGTCAGTCGCACGCTGGAACTCCTCGCATAGCCGACACAATTCAGGGGGCAGGCTACTCAGCCTCAAAACTCGATGAATACGAGACAGTTGAATTTCGAGGTTGAGTAGCCGGTCCGCGAAACTCGAGATGGAGAGACATATGAAATTCCTCACACACCTCCGCGGGCTTTCGGCAGTCCTGGCTTTCACGTTGGTGATCTGCTCTGTTACGACGCCCGCTCAGGAGCCGGTCCCGCCGACCGACCGATACCAGCTCAGCGAAGCCATGATCCCAATGCGGGACGGCGTCCGCCTCCATTCGCTGATCTTCGTTCCCAAGGACCAGGATGGCCCGCTTCCTTTCATCCTGCTGCGAACGCCTTACAATGCAAAGGCTGCTGCCGGCAAACTGGCCGTCTACCTCAAACCCATGGCCGACGACGGATACATCTTCATATTCCAGGACCTCCGCGGCAAGTTCGGGTCCGAGGGAGTGTTCGTCATGCAGCGGCCGGCCCGAACCCCGGGAGACGCCGCTGTTTTGGACGAGGGGACGGACACGTATGACACCATCGAGTGGCTGCTCAAGAATGTACCGCGCAACAACGGCAGGGTCGGGATCCTGGGCGTGTCCTATCTTGGCTGGACGACGATCATGGGAGCGCTCGAGCCTCACCCGGCGTTGAAGGCAATATCGCCTCAGGCTTCCCCTGCCGACATGTGGCTGGGAGACGACTTTCATCACAACGGAGCATTTCGCCTGAGCTATGGATTCGAATACGCTTACGAACTGGAAAGCGGCAAGGGACTGGAGCAGTTCCCGTTTAGTCGGTACGACACATTTGACTGGTACCTGTCATTAGGCCCCCTTTCGAACGTCAACGCGCAGTATTTCCGGGGAAAGATCCCGACGTGGAACGACTACGTTGCGCACCCGGATTACGACGAGTTCTGGAAACGCCAGACGCTCATCCCTCACATTCACGATGTCAAGGTCCCGACTTTGAACGTGGCAGGCTGGTGGGACCAGGAGGACTTCTACGGCCCCCTGCGCATCTACGAAGCCCTCGAGCGCCATGACACTCAGCACCTGAGCCGCCTGGTGGTTGGCCCGTGGAACCACGGAGGCTGGGAACGGGACGAAGGCGATCACCTCGGGCCGATCCGTTTCGAAAGCGCCACTGCCAGGTATTTCCGCGAGGAAATCCAGGCGCCGTTCTTTGCCTACTTCCTCAAGGACAAGGGACAGATGGATCTTCCCGAGGCGCTGACTTTCGAAGCGGGCACGAACCGCTGGCGGAGCTGGGATTCCTGGCCGCCCAAGGCAAACACCGAAGATCGTCGGGCTTACTTCGGGCCCGAGCGTACGCTTTCGTTCACAAGTCCTGACGTTCCGGGCGAAGCGTTTGACGAGTACGTATCAGATCCCGCTCATCCGATCCCATACCGGCATCGGCCGGTTCAGGCCACCTACTTCCCCGGAGGGTCCAAGTGGCCCACCTGGCTCGTCGAGGACCAGCGTTTTGTGGATAATCGGGCCGACGTCCTCAGCTGGGAGTCGAGGCCGCTGGAAGAGGACTTGACCATCGCAGGGGAAGTCGTCGCACACCTGTTTGCGTCCACGACCGGGAGCGATGCAGATTGGATCGTCAAGCTGATCGACGTGTATCCGGAGTCCTATCCTGAAAACTGGGACCTTGCCGGCTACCAGTTGATGGTGTCCAACGAAGTCTTCCGGGGGCGCTACCGGACGAGTTTCGAGACTCCGGCCCCGATCAAGCCTGATACCGTTTCCGAGTTTTCGTTCAGTCTGCACACACAGAACTATACATTCCTGAAGGGCCACCGTCTGATGGTGCAGGTCCAGAGTACATGGTTCCCGATCATTGACCGTAATCCGCAGACTTTTGTGCGAAACATCTTTGAAGCCAGAGCAGGAGATTTCCGGACAGCGACTCATCGCATTTACCGGTCCAGACGCTATCCGTCGCACATGGTCCTTCCGGTTCTTTCTCACCAACCGGAGATTTGAAATGCAGGCTTCCCGGAACGAAAAACAGGAAGAAAACCGAACCTTCGCCCCGTCGCGCCGCTGTTTCCTGAAGAGCGTCGGCGCCGGAACAATTGCCACCGTTGTCACCGCAGGCCAGCCGGGGTTTCCGGGCGACGCGGTCCTTGCACAGGACCAACTCCATCAGACCGGCAAGAGGGGCGCATTTGTTCAGTTGAGCCTTTCAAGACTGCCGGTTCTGCGCAAGGCCGACGTGGTGATCATCGGGGGTTCTCTGGCCGGGGTCGCCTCCGCTCTCGGGTTCGCCCGGATGGGACGCAAGACCGTCGTAATCGAACACCGGATGTACCTCGGGCGCGAGATCTCGGCCACACTCAAGCCCTGGGTGAACCTCGGCAAGCTGGCAGGCAGCGGAACGACGCCCGAACCGATCGCAGCGACGCTGAAGAATCAGAATACGTCCGAGTCTGCAGGCGAGATCCCGCTCTGGATGGATGCGTTCAAAGTGACGCTGGAAAACCTGCTCCTGGAAGCCGGGGTCGAGCTCATCTACGCCGCTCTGCCCACTGAGGTGATCGTCAGAAGCGGTTCTCTCTGTGGCCTGGTCATCGCCAATAAATCGGGCCGTCAAGTCGTCCTGGGACGGACTGTAGTGGACGCCACCGCTTCGGCCGTCGTGGCCAGAATCGCCGGTGCGGAGTTCGCGCCGGAGAGAGCCGGAGACTTACGTTTCGTCCGCACGATGGAGATGGAGGGCGCAGGTCCGCTTGAAGGTCCCAGGATAAAGGTGCCTCTGGAGCTCGGTGTGGCCGGAGGCACGTTGACCGTCCATGCAGGTCACAGGGGCAAAGGGCACGTACTGATCGAGTGCCCGATGGACCTGGCGCCGGGCAGGCTCGACCTCGAGGGCATGATGCGACGGGAGATCGAGGCGCGCCATCGCACCATGCGTGTGGCGGCCTATCTCGTTCAGAACGATCCGGGGTTCAGGGACGCTAAGCTCGCCATATGCGCCTACGAACTGGACGGGCCGCAGACCACCCGGCTGGCCGGCGCTGCCCCCGATTGGGCGGCGGACTTCAGGGAGCTGAACCTGGATTTTGCCGACAAGAACCAGGCGAAGATTCGGTTGCCACTTCAGGCCTTCGCCGGCCCAATGAAAGGTCTCTGGTGCCTGAACGAAGCCGCGCGCCTGGAGGACGCGCAGAAATACCTGCTGCGCGACCCGGTCGATGCAGCCATGGCTGGGGCGGCGTTCGCGGGGACATTACTTCCTGCCATCGGAAAAGGCGAATTCCCCGCATGTGACGATCCCGACTGCGGAGTCCCCGAGATTCCACCGCACGGCCTCGAGGTGAGGCTTCAGGATTGCCCTCAGCGCGGCCGCTACTATGAAAGGCTGACCGTCGGCCCCGTGCGCGTGCCGGTTTCCCGGGACACGGACTTCCTGGTTGTCGGCGGTGGAACGTGCGGGGCTTCGTGCGCCGGTTCAGCAGCTCGCGAGGGTGCAAGAACCGTCCTGCTCGAACTCTGTCCGGGTCTGGGCGGCACGGGGACCGTGGGCGGCGTCTGCGCTTACTGGTATGGCCGGTACTGGGCGGGATTCGCCATTCGCAACGCCAACCTTGTGGACGATGTGCACAGGAGCATCCGCTGGCCGACATCGGCCAACGAGCTCAACGGGCCGTGGAACATCGAGGCGAAGATGTACGCGCTGCTCAAGGACACGCAGCAGTCCGGTGTGGAGCTATTCTTCAATTCGCTCGCCTTCGCAACTGTCCTTCAAGACAATCATGTGCGGGGAGTCGTGGCCGCCACGCCTTACGGGCCGATGGCTATCCTGTCGAAAATCACAGCCGATACTACAGGCGATGGTGACGTCGCGGCTTTCGCCGGGGCGAAGTTCTATTATGGCGCCGCGCGCGACAGTTACCCCATGTGGTTCAACCTGGCCCAGTATCTCCGGCCCACCGAGAGCCGCTGGCACTTCGGGCACACGGTGATCGTCAGCAACGTCGACGACTACACACGCGCCATTCTGATCGGCCGCAGGCGCGGCCCGATCTGTCACGATCATGGCAACTACATTGCCACGCGCGAGTCGCGGCACATCATGGGTGATGAGGTACTCACATTGACCGACATTCTGCGCCATCGTGAATGGCCCGATGTGATCAACCTCGGCGCAGGGCAAATGGATTGCCACAGAAGAGTCGCCTCGAATTGGATACGGGTAGGGCTGCTGATGCCGATCCTGCCCACGGAGATGCCCTATAGTGCGCTGCTGCCGCGAGGGCTGGAAAACATCCTGGTCGGAGGCAAGGCATTCTCCGGCACCCACGATGTCTTGTACAACCTGCGCAACCAGCCGGATATGGAGAACCTGGGGGGTGCGATGGGAGTAGCTGCCGCATACGCCATTCGCGGTGGCGTCAACGCCCGCCAGGTGGACGTGCGCAAGGTGCAGCAGAGACTCGCTGAAGTCGGCACGCTCCTGCCCGCGATGCTGTCGCGCCAAGTGAAGGACCGGCCCCTCGATGAGGAAGCCGTCAGGGCGTTCGTGAAACAATTGGATGGGCGCCGCCTGGCCGCCTGGGAGGACGTGCCCATGGCTCGCGAAGACAGTCCCCGCTTTCGCGAGAAGATCCCGTTCGTGGAAATCTGCTCGTCAGACCCGGACCTGGCGATCCCGATTCTCGAGCAGGAGATGGCAGGAGCCACCGGCGACCGCCAGGTTCGCCTGTCCCAGGCACTGGCGATGTTCGGCTCAAGAAGTGCCGCCCCGGTGCTGATCGAGGCAATCGAGCGGGCTTTGGCCGGCGGGAATGTGCCGCCTAAGCCGGTGCTGGGCGATCAGAAGGACGGTGGGGCCGTGGAGGGCACGGGCATCGGCATTCCGACTCCTCCCGCCGATCTGGTCTACTCGCTCGGGATGACACGCGACCGCCGCGCACTCGCCGTTTGGGCCAAGCTGGGCAGTCTCGTCAAGCCTAAGCCGGAGGATTTTGCCGACGAATTGCCCTGGCCTTTCCATTACGTGGATGCCATCTGCTACGGAGCGGAGTTGCTCGGCGACGCGGAAGCAGTCCCGACGTTGAAGATGATTCACGCCAATCCACTGCTCAACAATCAGTCGGCCAAGTCGGGATTCCAGATCGACTTCGATCTCGAGAAGCGGGCCCTGGTCGAGGTGACCCTGGCCCGCACTCTGGCACGTCTGGGCAGCGCGGAAGGTTACGAAACCCTCATCGATTATCTGAACGACAACCGTGCAAGCCTGTCGGAATTCGCCCATATGTCCCTGGAAGAGATAACGGGATGCAATAACGGGAAGGATCCGCAGGCTTGGCGCCGGTGGCTCGCCGGCGCACGTGAATCCCTGAAGCCGGTCCCGCTCGTAAACCGCCTGGACGGCTGAAAGCGTGCGACGCGAGCTGGATCACTGGCATTTGCCGGCGGCGGGGCCTGCGGCGTGGGCATTAGCGTCCGCGTCGATAACGAGCATTGCTGCCCCGCCGATCGACCCCGGCGTGGTAGTCAGCACGTGGCCGCGCTTCTTCAGATCTTCTCGCACGCTCTCGGGTATCCTCTGGTTCACCTGGAGGCTGCCGGGACGTGGCGCGTCCTGCCCGAACGAGCCGGTATGATGCCCCGTCGCGAACCGGGGCGCAGCCATAGCCTCCTCCGCTCCCATACCGAAATCGATGTATTCGAGTATGAGCTGCAGCGCCGCCTGGTCCTGAAGATCGCCTCCCGCAACCGAAATGGCCGCAACCGGCCTGCCGCCTTTGAAAACGAGCGTAGGGGTGAGTGTGACGCGCGGCCGCTTGCCGGGTGCGATGCAATTCGGATGGCCGCTCCAAGTGTTGAGGCTGGTCAGACGGGTGCCGTGAATGATGCCGGTGTCGCCGGCAACGCCCGCCGTGCTCCCCAAACCGCTGGGAGTCGCGGCGATCACGCTGCCCCAACGATCCGCCACGCACATGACCGTGGTGCCACCCGGCGCAGCGGCCCGCGGCCAGGGTTTCTTGACAGGCCGCATGTCCAAGGGATCGCCGGGACGAACCTCCAGTGACGCCCTCTGCATATCGATCAACGGCCGGCGGATCCCGGTATATCGGTCGGAAAGCAACCCCTCGAGCGGCACCTTGGTGAACAGCGGGTCGCCGTAGTATTCATCGCGGTCCGCCAAGGCAAGCTTCATCGCCTCTGTCACCACGTGCACGTAGTCTGCCGAAACGAAGCCCATCTGCTTCAGGTTGAATCCCTCCAGAAGACGCAGGGATTCAAGGAGGTACGGTCCCTGTGTCCACGGGCCGCATTTCAGAACCCGATAGCCCCGATACTGGACTCCGACTGGCTCTTCCAGTCGTGTCCGGTGTGCCGCCAGATCGGCTTTGCGAAGGAAGCCGCCCTTCTCGATGTACCACCGCTCGAGGGCGTCCGCGACATCCCCGCGGTAGAATCTGTCCGCGACCGCCTGGAGCCGATTCTCGCGGCTGCCCCGGGCGTTCTGTTCGGCTTCGACCAGCTTGCGGAAGGTGACTGCAAGATCCGCCCGCCAGTTGCGGCCTGTTTCGATCTTCGTCCGATCCGACGTGTCGATGTACCAGCTTGGGCCGCCTGCGTCCAGGATGGTCAAGGTGGGTTCAGCAATCTCGCGAAAGCTGCGAGTCCCGTTTCGTTTCAGCAGGGTGACGATCAGGTCCAGCGCGGCAGGAACCGCGGCTGCCCTCACCTCTTTGTCCGGGATTCCGTTTTTCATGTACCACTGGATGGCTTCCGGATCCAAAGGCGCACCGCCCTGCCCGGCCAGGACTTTCACATCCTTTGCTGCGGCATCGTAAACCAGGACCGGCACTTCGCCGCCAATGCAGAACGCGCCCACGGTCGTGACGCTGAGGGCCAGCAGCGTGGCGGCTCCCGCATCGGCGGCGTTTCCTCCCTGCTCCAGAAGGCGAACCCCTGCGGCCGTGGCAGCCGCATTGCCGGAGACAACCACACCTCTGCTGCCCACCGCGGTCCGTTGCTGGGCCCCAGCGCAAACTGCAAACAGGCAACCTATCAGAACACTCACAAGTCGTCGCATAGCTCGCCAGCATAGCACCATTTCGATAGAACCGGGGAGCTGGACGATCGTGAAAATCATGAACACTCCCGTGATGAATCCGCCGGAGGCAACGAAGAAATGCCGACGAAGCATGCGCCCGTTGAAGGTGAGGCATTCCCGACAGGCGCCGCATTGAATACGAGGTCCGGAGGCCCCAATGGCAACGCTGCTGCCGCAACCGGACAATGTTTCTGATACCTCGCGACCATCGTGATTGCAGTTCATGCGAGAGACTCGCGCGGGGCAGGTCGCAGCGATCGGGGATTGACTATTTTGCGGGTGCTCCATTAGGATCGCATGCAGATAGAGGATGACGCATCAACAGCGGACCTGACACATTGGCACGTCATGTCCGGAGGGCCGTTTGTGGGCAAGCAATCCGGCCTTATCGCATCAGGTGATGTATGAGCCGCATGTGGCAAGCATGCCAACTCGAGCGCCATCACGAAAACGCGCCAACGGGATACAGCGGATTCTCACCAGTCTTCTGTACCCACTTCGCAGCGGGGCGGTACCGGACAAATTCGAAATCTATCATCTTGCTCCGGAACAACATAGCGAGCGCAGCCAGCAGAGAATAAGGAGATCCGTACATGCGACAACGACTTATCGTTTTCCCATTGAGGCACGTTTCGATTCTGTCTGTCCTCTTCACCGTTTGGGCGTTTCCAGGCCTGTGTTACGGTCAGGCGGCATTTACCGCCCAGGTCCGAGGCCTGGTCAAGGATGCCACCGGCGCGATGATTCCGGGGGCGACGGTTACCATTACCGCAGATGAGACCCAGGTCGCCGAAACCGTCACGACAGATCATCAGGGGCGCTACCTGTTCCCTTCTCTCAGGCCGACGTCTTACACAATCAAAGTGGAAGCTTCCGGTTTTAAGACCGCGATCCGCCCCAGCGTCGTCCTCCGTGTCAGTCAACAGGTCGATTTGGACTTTACACTCGCCGTCGGTGAGATCACTGCGACTGTTGAGATCACGTCCGAGACACCGCTGCTGAACTCGGTAGGCGCGGGCCTGGGTGCCGAGGTGACCAATCGCTATATCGTCGATATGCCGCTGTTGGATAGGAGCATAGTCAACCTTGCGTATCTGGCGCCCGGTGTCACGGAGGTGGAGGGCAGCGGGATTTCTTTCTGGGGAGGGACCAATTTTGTCTCAAACGGGCAACGGAACGGAACGGCAGAGATGAGGCTGGACGGCGCTCTCTCGAGCGCTCCCGAGGGTGGCGAGGGCGGAAATACGGTAGCGATGTATCAGCCCACAGTGGAATTCGTTCAGGAGTTCAAGCTTCAAAACAACAGCTTTTCCGCCGAATTCGGCAACAACGGCGGAACGGTAATCAATATTGTCACTAAGTCAGGCAGTAATGACTGGCATGGCAGCGGCTATTACTTCTTCCGCCGCCCCGCATTCGACGCCAATGACTTTTTCGCCAATCGAGCCGGAGAAGGCAAGGCCGATTACGCACGCGACCAGTACGGGGGATCGGTCGGAGGGCCAATCAAGAAAAACAAGACCTTCTTCTTTGCCGATTTCGAAATCACGCGCAACAACTATCCGAACTCGCTGGTGACAACCGTCCCGACCGACCTGCAAAGGAATGGCGATTTCTCTCAGACTTTTAATGACGACGGCTCGCTCCAGGCCATCTACAATCCTTTCAGTACCACCACCGACGCGGAAGGAAACGTGTTCCGTGATCCTTTCCCCGACAACAAGATCCCGTCCACGCTCTTCGATGCCGTCGGGGCGAATACCGTGAAGTTGTACCCGGAGCCGAATCAGGAGGGGGACCCGGTCACGGGACGCTACAATTATTACGAGAAGTTCGTCAGCAATGCGAGTGACAAGCAATTCGACATCAAGATCGATCAGAATATAAGTCCTAAGCAGCGGTTGTCGGGCCGGTTCAGCGGACGCCACTCGGAGTACACGAACCCCTCGTCGTTCCTCGCGGGAACGACCTCCGGGGAAAACTCATACAATGCGGTCCTGGATTACAACTGGACGCCGACATCAATCGATCTTCTGACGTTACGTCTGGGTGCAGACCGGTTCCACCTTCTCGGGTCGATGGAAGAGCGCGATCCGGTGCAGTCGGGCTATGATCCGTTTCTTACCTCGGTCCACGGGCTCAAGCGCTTTCCCACCACCGAGGCGGACGGCTATGAGACGCTGGCTGCAGAATGCTGCGCAGATACGATGGAGGCGCATACGCAGTGGAATTATTCTGCCTCGTTTTCCAGGTTCTTCCATGGGCACAACCTCAAATTCGGCGGCGAGCAGCGGATTCCGCTCATGGCCTACTTCCAGCCTGACACTCCTACGGGCTATTTTATCTACAGCCGCGAGACCACGATGCAGGACGTCTTCAACACGGACGACACGCAGGGGAATTCCGTGGCATCCATGCTACTGGGTTGGCCCGTATCGGGCTACCTCGGCGGACAGCCGTCCACGATCGACAAGTCCAAAGATACGGGCTTCTACATCCAGGACGATTGGAAGGTCAATCAGAGGCTGACTTTGAACATGGGGTTGCGCTACGAGTGGAGTACCCCGTTCAACGAGCGGTTTGACCGGCTCCAGTGGCCTGACTTTGAGGGCGATACTGGCGTGGACATCCCGGGACTTGGCCATCTCAAGGGGACGACAATCTTTGCGGGGGAGAATGGCAAGAGAAGCGTTAGCCCCGATTTCAACAACTTCGGTCCGCGTCTCGGCTTTGCCTATCGCCTAAACGACAAGACGGTCCTGCGCGGCGGTGCGGGCATCTACTACGGCTTCAACAACGCGACCAACTACCAGTACGTCGGCTCGGCATTTTACAAGGGCTACAACATGACCTTCTCCAAGGATGGCAACATCACCCGGTACGCCACCTTGAACAACGTCTTCCCGGACGGTGTCGCCGGCCCGGAAGGCAAAGAGCATGGGAAGAACGCCAGATGGGGCTTCAGTAATTCGAGCCCCATCGATGAGAGTTTCCGCAATGCCGAAATCTATCAGTGGAACTTCGGCGTGCAAAGGGAACTGCCGGGCGACATTCTCCTCGAGGTCAACTATTCGGCCAGCCGCAGCACGCACCTGCCATGGGGCAGTGCGCGCAACCGCAACTACGTCTCGCGCGAGGCGCGTGAAGAGTGGGGCAGAAGAGGTCTGCGTGAGCTTGTGCCTAATCCGTTCCAGCCTCTGTTCAGCGGTCCCGACGCCATCTACAACGCGCCCGACTCGATCTACAACGACGAGGAAATACAGCGCGTCTATACCTTGCGGCCCTATCCGCAATTCGCCGGGGGCTTCAGCGGGATCGCGATCCCGGCAGCCACCGCACGGTACAATGCGCTGCAGGTGCGCTTTGAGAAGCGGTATTCGTATGGCCTGAACTTCACAGGCAATTACACGTTCTCAAAGCTGAAAGACGACAGTTCGTTGGGTTCGAACATCTGGGTGCTCACCAACGACGAAGGCATCGGCAACGTGCAGGATCTCACAGATCGGAGGCCTGACTGGGGCGTGGGGTATAGCGACACACCCCACCGCTTTGTTGTGGCTGCCAGTTATGACCTGCCTTTCGGCAAAGGCAGGCAGTTCGGCGGCAACGTATCGCGGGGTGTGGACTACGTAATCGGCGGCTGGAAGTTCAACAGTTTCGTTACCTTCCAGTCTGGAAATCCGATTGCCATCAGAATGGATTTCAACCGGCTTCAGGACGGGTCTCAGAGGCCCAATGTCACCGGGGATCCACGAGGAGCCAGCATCCAGGATGTTGTCGACGGCAAGGGAAACTACTTCAACGAAGACGCGCTATCGGATCCGGGCGACCAGATTGCCGGAAGCGCGCCTCGCTACTTCGACAACGTCCGCACGCAGGGCATCAAGAACCTCGATTTTTCCATCTTCAAGAGTTTCCAGATCCGCGAGGGCATGCAAGTCGCAATCCATGCCGAGTTCTTCAACTTCACCAACAGCCCGCGGTTCGGCCGCCCGGGCTACTGGTACGGCTCCGATGATTTCGGCAAGATCAACTCCACAGCGAACGGCCCGCGGCGGGGTCAGATCGGAATCCGTTTCGTCTTCTGAGTAGTCATGGGGACAGGCTACGCAACCTTGAAATTGCAGCAGTGCCGCTTCATACGATTTCGAGGTTGAGTAGCCTGTCCCCGAAATTCAATTGATCGTGATGACGTCGTACACGTCGAGTTCCGGCACCTGAAACTCCAGGCTCTTGCCGGAGGCCTTCGTCACCTTTACAGCCCTGGAAACCGCATCGGGCGAGTAGAGGCGCAGGCTTGCCGGATCGATCGCGTCAGCAATCCCCTCCAGGTTGATCGTCACCCTGAGGTCCCGCACCGGACGGTCATAGTTGACCAGGTGCAGGACAAACCGCTTCTGGTTCTGTTTCCTGACCAGGTTAGCGGCTACGTAGCCGGCTCCCTCGACCGTCACGAGAGGTTCACCCTCCAGGCGGCGGAGGGATTCGGACAGCTCTTTCCGCGCCGCGGGCTCACCGAGTCTGCCGAAAAGATCCGCAGAGGATACAAGGTCAGAAATGTCGCGGATCTTCTTTGCGCTGCCGATCGTGTAGAGCTTCCCCCTCTCCGCTTGAAGGCCTCCAGAGCAGACCACTGGTCGGAATCCAGCCAGGGGATGTCGGTGATGATGATAGCCTTGTACCGTGAGAGCAGTTCCGGCGTGACGTGATGCAATAACAGCACATCGTACATCACGCTCATCTCGGCCAGAGCCTTGTACAGGCTCTCCCTGCGAAGGGTTACCTCAAAGCTGGGTACCAGAGGCGGCGCCAGCACACCGGTTTTGCTTACCGTTGAAACGTCCGTCAGCAGATCCTGGTGATCTGCCTTGAAACCGAAGTAGGAGCAGATGTCTTTCCAGGTCTGAACAGCCAGCGGATTGTCCTGGTGGACCCAGCCGCTCAGAAGCTTCGGGCCGGACTCGGCGATTGCAAAGTCCGATTGGAAGGCAGTAGCCTCGGCGATGGGTTTCCTCCAACCCATCTTCATGCCGTCCCGCACATCATGGGCGCCGGGGTTGGGCACGCCCGGATCGGCACCCTCGTACTTGCTCTCGTAGCGCTTGCCCCCGCCGACAGCGTAGTACAGGCGCGCCTGGGGGATGTTGTTTACCCACTTGCCGTCCCAAACGCCGGCTTCCTCGGTGCCTTCAGTCTTAACCACGTCGGCAATTTCGTCCACGAGGATATTCCCCTTGCAGTTGCCGAAGATTCCTACCTGCTTCCCCTTTTGCCTGGCGAGGGCACGGATTTCCTGGAACAACGTGCGGACGTCAGCCGTGCCGCCGAGGCCGTAGTCGTAATAGAGCTCGTCCACACCCGCGTCGATCTGAATCGCCGCGTGATCGAGCACCTCCTTGCGGAAAGCCATGCTGGAGACGTCAGAAACATACGAGCCGCCCTGGCTGCGCCACATCCGGTCACCGTACTCGTCGCGGGCAATCCAGTTGTCTGCGGCGGGATTCATCAGCAGGGTCCGGATCGAAACACCACCCAGGGAATTGAAGCCGACGGCCTTCATCCCCTTCGAGTGCAGGCGGTCTATCAGGGCCCTGGCGCGCTGGTAGGCTTCACTCTTCGTGTCCCGCGGAACGCTGACACTGACCAGGTTGACGCGGGCCTCGTCGAACATCTGGAACATGCGATCCAGATCCTTGTCCATCCCAGACCGGTAGAAATTCACCTTGCCTCGTATCGACCACTGAGGAGCGTCTGCCACGCTGTACCGCTCCCGTTCGTTAATACTCATGATCTTGTCGAAGTCGCCGATCGTCGCGGGGCGCCCCCGCGCCAGCAAGTGGTACGTCTGCGCCACAACGGCGGACCCGGCCTGGTTTACGGACTGGATCTGGGCACCGGTGATCTCGTATCCCTGTTCTCCGCTCTTCAGGAATTCCAGCTCGTTGATTCCGGGTTTCAGATGCTCAGGCTTCAGGACAACTACAATCTTGGATATGACATCGGCACCGCCTCGCTCATCGGCATAAAACGAGGCCTTGCCCCCTCCCTCCTGATTTTCAGGAGCTTTGGCTGTTCCGCTGAAATCGACATCCTGGGGAGGGACGGCATACTCGTTGCCGTTGACCTTCAGGATGGCCTGGTCAGCCCGCTCGATCCCGGATGCCAGGAAAACCAGTCCGGGCCTGCTGAGCGACTGCGGATCATCGATCCGGACTGCAAACCCATGAACCCAGTTCTTGCCCCCGGCCATGTGATATGCATAGGGAGCCTCCACGGTCACACACCGATAGACTGTCCCTTGCTGGCCCCGGGCGGCGTCAGCCGGCGACTGCAGCAGCAACACAAAAACAAAACAACTGAGCGCGAGAAGACCGCCTTTTCGCATGGAATCTCTCCTTGACCCGGTATGAATCCCGGCGCATAGCGGTGACAGCATAGCACCATTTTGGAGGAACCAGGGGATGAGACGGTGTAGGATGGACGGCGTCGCAGCCAGTCCTCTAAATGAATTGCTGGAGATCATAATGGTTGATTCGAAGAAGCAGCGTATTTCAAGGCGGCAGTTCTTACCGGCAGGTATGGTGGCATTGTCGGGCAGCGCCCTTCCTTTCGCCCCGCCGGCGGTGGCGGCATCCAAGTACCCGACGCTCGACACGACGGAGGTCCTGGTCGTAGGCGGCGGCCCCGCAGGCATCGGGGCTGCTCTGGGAGCGGCCCGCGCGGGCGCGAAGACGCTTCTGATCGAGAACTGCTCGTTCTTCGGCGGCATAGGAGCGTGGCAGGTGGGAATGCCGCTGAACCAGATGCGTCCCGAGAGCAAACCGCGTTCACAGGTTCACGAACTGCTGATCCAGAAGCTCCAGGCTATGGGTGACCAGGCTGTGAAGATCACCATCCACGGGTTGCTGACAAACGTGGAATACCTGAAGATCGCGGTGCTCGACGCCCTGGATGAGGTCGGCGCCAAATACCTGGTGTACCTTCGCGCGGTCGACACGGTCGTCGAAAACAACCGGGTGACCGGTGTCGTCATTGGCACCAAGCGCGGGCTGATGACGATCCGGGCCAAGGTCGTGGTGGACTGCACCGGAGATGCGGACGTGGCCTTCTATGCCGGCGCGGAGACCATGATGGATCCCAAAGAACTCATGCCCATCACGCTGGGGCTCGCCCTGACCAACATCGATGCAAGCAAGGTGCAAGCCGAGGACATACTGTCTACTATCCAGCGCGGGAAGGCAAAGTACCCGCTGATCACCTCGGGATTCATGGAAATGCTTCCCATCGCCAACAGCCACAGCTGGTGGATCAATCATGCAGGAACCTCGGACATGGGCCGTGTGGATGCAACTGATCCCGTTGAGCGCACGATGGCCGAATGCTGGAGCCGGCGGCAGGCACTCCAGATGGTCCAGGCGCTGCGCGGATCCGACAATCCTGCCCTCAACCAGATCGAGTGGGTTGCTGCGGGACCGCAGGTGGGCGTCCGCGAGACCCGCCGAGTCAAAGGCGTCTACATTATCACCGAGCAGGATGCCCTCGCAGGCAGGGTGTTCGAGGACACCATCGCCTGGCGGGCCGGATTTGTAGACCAGGGAGGAATAAAAGGCATCGAAAACTTCCGGATGAAGATCCACGACGTCCCCTACCGGGCACTCATACCTGAGAAAGTCGACGGCCTGCTGGTCGCCGGGCGCTGCATCTCTGCAACTCACGTCGGCGCCGGCGCAGGCAAGGCGATGGGCAATTGCATGGCCACCGGGCACGCTGCCGGTGCGGCAGCCGCGCTCTCCGCCAGGAAGGGCATCATGCCTCGCGAACTCAAGGTCGGCGAAGTCCAGGCGCGACTGCGGGCCGATGGTGTCAATCTCGAGCTCAAGGATCGCAATCAGAAAGACCTGAGGGAAACCTGACACAAGGCAAGAGTTTCGGGGGCAGGCTACTCAACCTCGAAAATCGGACAATCACGCTATAGTCAGTTTCGAGGTTGAGTAGCCTGCCCCCAAAACCAGCCGTCGCTTCTCGAGAAGTCACTCGTAGCGGAGCGCCTGCATGGGATCGACCCGCGAAGCACGATGCGCAGGGGCGATTCCGGCGCACAGGGCGACGAGCGCCAGGGCAGCGGCAGAACCGGCAAGCACGCCCGGGTCGTTACCGCTGAGGTTGTACAGCAGCGACTGGGCAAGGCGGCCAAGGCCCACGGCGACAGCCAGTCCAACCGCTCCGCCGATGAGAGTCATCATGCCTACCTGCCGCAGCACCATGGTGCGTATTTGAGCCTGCGAAGCACCCAGCGCCATGCGTAATCCGATTTCACGTGTGCGCTGAACCACGGTATAGGCAAGCACTCCATAGAGGCCGACCGCGGCAAGCAGGGTCGCAAGGCCGGCAAACGCCGAAGACAGCACGCTGATGGCGCGGTCAAGGAAGACGTTCTCCCGCACCTGTTGCGGCATCGTCCGGAGGTTTTCGACCGGCAGGTTGGGATCGAGCCGCGCCACCACCTTGGGAATCGTAGAGAGGAGTTGCTCGGGGCTCTGGGCGGTGCGGACATACATATTTAAGAACCCAAGCTCCTCGTCCTGGCGATAGGGGCGGTAGAACTGCGGGGGCACCTCGGCCTTCACCTGGCTATATTTCGCGTTCCGGACAAGGCCGATAATCTCGACGTCGAGCTTACCATCACGGTTGCCGATCCGTTTGCCGACAGCCTCGCGTCCCAGGTTGAATTTCCCGGCGAATGCCTCGTTGACGATCGCAACCTTGGGCGCCGGGGCCGAGTCGGAGCGTGTAAACTCGCGGCCGGAGAGTAAGGGCACGCCGAGTGTGCGGAAGTACCCGGGGCCGATTTCGTTGAAGCGTGAATTCATGTCGGTGTCGGGCCCGGACTTGTAGCCTTCCACCGCCACGTCGTTGCCCCAGTTGTCCCCTGCGAGCAGCGGCACCATCGAAGCCGTCACCCCGGTCACCCCGGGCAAAGCCCCAAGTGCGTCTTCGAGGCGCTCGAACAGATCGCGTGAGCGCTGTGGAGAATAACCGTTCAGGACCGGCGCCACGCCGAACGTGATCACATTGTCGACCTTCAAGCCGAGATCTACATGACTGACGTTGAACAGGTTCTTGAGGAACAGTCCAGCCCCCACGAGCAGTGCCAGCGAAAGCGCGATCTGTGCCGTCGCAAGCGCGGTCCGGAAACGGATAGCGGACCGGGCGCCCGACGGCTGCCCCGCCTGGCCCTTCAGCGTCGACATCAGGTCGGGGCGGGTGCTATGGATCGCCGGGAAGAGCCCGAAGAGCAAGCCGGTTCCGAGCGTCAGGGCGGCGGCGAAGAGCAGGACCGGCAGATCGAGTTCGAATTGGAGGCTTCGGACCGCCTCCGCAGGGAGGAGCGTGGCGATCAGGTTCAATGTCCAGCGCGCAACTATGAGGCTGGCGCAGCCGGCGAATACCGCCAGCAGGCACGACTCCGCGAGGAGCTGTGCGACAAGCTGCCAGCGGCTCGCGCCTACCGACAGGCGCACCGCCATCTCTCCTGCTCGCGCCGCCGCACGCGCCAGGAGCAGGTTGGCGACGTTTGCGCAGGCGATGACCAGAACGAAGGCAGTGACCCCCAGCAGCAGCGTAAGCGGCGCCCTTACCAGGCCGGATACGATGCTCTGGCCCCTCATCCCCGGCGTCAACAGAACCTGTTTTGCCCTGAACCGCGCCATCGTTTGATCGCTGAGTCCCTTCTGAAGCGGCGCCTCGACATCGTTGACGATCGTGTGATACTGGCCGTTGAGGGCTGTCCTGGCCTGCTCCAGCGATATTCCAGGGTTGAGGCGCGCGAACAGATATACCCAATAGCTTCGGCGGTCTTCAAACCCCTTGAACATCGGTTCCATCAGGTCGCGCATCGTTATCGGCACGAACACCTCGGGCCTCGCACCCAGTGTCGTGCCATGAAAGTCGCGCGGCGCCACACCGACGATGGTCATCTCCTGACCGTTGACTATGAGCGGCTGATTCAGGATCCCGGGATCCAGAGCGAAACGGGATTGCCAGTAGGCATGGCTCAGCACCACCACGTGCGACTCGCCGCGCACCCGGTCGTCGTTCGGATCGAGCAGTCGCCCGAGTGCCGGCCGGATACCGAGAAGGGGAAAATAGCTGCCGGAGACCAGCAGCCCTTGTCCGCTCAAGGTCTGGCCGCGGGCGGCCAGATTCGCGCTGAAAATGCGATGTCCCGCGATGCCGGTGAAGACCGTCTGGACACGCTCCAGGTCCCGGAGCATCGGGTAGCTGAATACATCATCACAGTCTCCCGCCTGGTTGCATGATTGCGATCCCGGCTTGGGCCCCGGAGCGGACAGGTTGATGAGTTGGCCCGGTTCCTGCGCCGGGAGAGCGCGAAGCAGCATCTGGTTGAATATTGAGAAGATCCCGGCATTCGCCCCGATACCAAGTGAAAGCGAGACGATTGCGACAAGTGTGACAAGCGGGGTCTTGAAGAGCATGCTAAGGGCGAACTTCAGGCTTATCATCGATTATTTCTACGTGCGACCATCCTTCCAGGTTCCCTAATACGGGCTGCTCACCCGGCTGCCGGCCGCTTGAGGTCGCTGGTGGGAGTGAAGCGGCCCTGGCGGTCCGGATAACCATTATTGGTCCCTGGCCACGGGATTTCAGGCAGCACTACGGCATTCTGTCGCTTGGGGCGGTTCTCTTTGTGGCGCTGATGGCATCCTGTGGATCTTTCCGCAGGCAGTTGCCCGTCGTTCTCGCAGACTGAACAACCCTCGCGTGGAAGGAGAAAAATCCCGACCATGCCCGCCGGGGATACTGGTCAACCGAGCTTCCGGAGGGCGATAAGTTGACAGGTATTCGGGCTGGCCAGCTCCACGGGGAGCCCGTCGTCCATCAGCTTGGAGCCAGCCAGTTGAATTGTGCGATGCCCGCGGAGGAATTCTGCCCCGTATGCTACGCCACGTCCAAGCCCCACCAGCTTGATCGGCCATAGTGCAGCCGGGTGCTGGTTTCGGAAGGCATAGAGCACTCCCTCACCTCGGGCTTCATCCCAAAGCTGAAACGCGTCCCAGCCCCGCGGGTGCGGCCTTCCGATCAGGCGATAGAACCTGCCCGCCGAGAACAACCGTCGGAAGCGTTTGTAATACCCGATCTCCCTCATTAGTGTGCCCTTTCCTCATGCGTGAGCAGGCGCGGGTCGCTCAAGAGCGTCCAGGGCCCGCCGATCATCGAGCTCTGCAGAATCGTAGTCAGGTCGCCTTTGGAGTGTTCCAGGCGGAGATAGCGTTGCTGGCGATCCGGCGGGAATATCTGCACATGGCCGTAGACCATCTGCCGCAGGCGGAAGCCGTCATAGGCGTCGCCGATCAGCTGCGCGTGGTTGCGTTGAACCACGCCGTAGTCCGGGGTCGCGCTGTCGTTCATCCAGTGCTCACAGATGAGTTGTGGATACCGCGCGCGGATGAAATCCATGATCTCGTAAAACGCCTCGCATGCTGCCACTCTGCCGTCGCCGGGGGTGTGGGTATGGTTCCGGGATTGGCAGTAGGTGATGAGGTCAAAGTCGTGTTTGAACCACTCGATCTCCGACTCGTCGATCACGCGCACCAGCTGCTGCTTGACCCATTCGCGCGCAGGGCGATGGCCGAGGCACAGGATGCGCGTATTCCAGGTGGAGGCCGCGGTGCGTATGAAGAAATCGTCGGGTATCGGCTTGCCGTTGTACTCCGCAAGCCAATCAGGATGCTCCCGAACGACAGCTGACTCCCGAACGGCGTTGCCGAAACCGACCCAGAGCCCGAGCCTCATCCCATGGCTGCGAACCGCGCTGCTGACATTCTTCGGCCCCCGCGGAAACCGCGCCGGATCGAAGAACCAGTCGCCGACGCACGGGAACCATCCATAGTCCCACAGGAAGAGTTCTGCCCCGATCTCTGCCGCAGCCGCCACCTGCCCCAGCACATTCTTCTCGGTCGGAAACCAGGGATCCAAACCGGGCTCGTTAGCCGGATTTCCCTCCCTATCCAATGCTGTCGCCCATGTACAGTATCCAACCCACGGGAAGTCTTTCTCAGGCAGAGACGGGCCAAGTGAGCTGCGTATCAGCCGATGAGAGAGGGCCGCAGCATCGTCCTGACTGCCGGTCAAGAATCCATACCAGCCCACGGGAGACGTGAACGACGTTCCCGGTGCGAGGGGCTCGGACATCCGGTCGGGATCGAGACCGCCGGATAAGAGGCATGGATCCGTCTCACCGCCGAAGATTACTGCCATCGGTCCTGACCACTCCCAACCCCCAAGGAGGTTTTCCTCCGAGCACGGCAGGCTCAGGCTGAACCATGCGCAATCGGGTGAATAAGGACCGGTGCGTATCGACTGCTCCGTATTTTCATCGATAGTCCGCGAGTGGATGGGGTCGCCCGGGCTTGGAATCATGGCACGGCCAAAATTGTTGATCCAGCGGAGCTTGAGTGCTTCAGTTCCCGGGCTGACACGCAGGCGGAATGTGTCGAGCCGGGTGATCCTGAGCGGGCCGTCACCCCGGTTCGTGACAGTCGTCCACTGGCGTATGATCGGGAAGCGGTCGTGTCTGGCATAGACGCGCGTGACCCGCAGGGGATGAATACTGGAGTCGAGCGTGACGGCCTTCTGGTGCCAGCCCTTTTCGATCTCTTTTTCATCCTCCCCGATGTACCGCCAGCCGCTTGCTCCCGTCAGAGTGAATTCCCCGCCCTTCTCGTCTGCAAATCGCACGAGGAACTCGTCCGAGGGTCCATCAGGATGGATCCACTCGTGCCCGGCAGCGGTATTCATGAGCGAAGTGCAGAGCAACCGGCCTTCGACCAAAGCAATCTTCTGCGTGCAGCCTGACGCTCCCGTGACCCACTCGAGCCTGCCTGATTCAGCCTGGCCGCAGGCACTGCCGAGTCCGGCGGCTACAAGTAAACGGCCAAGGTCGCGCCGGCTGAATGCGGCTCCCGCTTGTCCTGATTTCATGAAGCATCCCTCCGATGCTGTGCCTGCGGCATGTGCGGCCTTGCTGAATCATGCCCCTGCTACTGGATGACAGTGATAGGCCGTGTGATGCACCGTTCGACTATCTTTGCGTCCATCTCGACGCCCAGACCGGGCCCTTCCGGCAATTCCCATCGGCCATCCTTCAGCTCCGGCTCCGGGCCGGCGAGGTTGGAACGCAGGAAGGAGGGGAAGAAATCCCGGGCGAAGAACTCCGTGAAAGGACAGTTCGGTGCTGCCGCCCCGAAGTGGCGGGTCGCTGCCACCGTCAGCCCGGTCTTCCAGGCATGCGGGATGCAGTAGAGTCCGCGTTCGAAGGCCATGCGGGCACAGCGCATCGCTTCGGTCAATCCCCCTACCCGCCCGACGTCGGGCTGGATGACGTCCGCGCGGCCGCGGTCCATCAGTTCCCGGAACTCATGCCGCGTCTGAAGAAACTCTCCGGCCGCCACCGGGGTAGTGGTTGCATCGGCGACCCGCGCCAGGCCGTCCAGGTCGTCCGTATGAAGCGGGGTTTCGACGAAGAACAGTCTGTCCTCCTCGATGCGCCTGAGAGCCCAGAGCGCGTCATTGCAGTTCTTCCAGCGGTAACCCACATCGATCATGAGCTCACGGACTTCGCCTGTGATCCTGCGGCACTCGTGGACAAAACGGACCAGCTCGCGATCATCAATCAGGTCTTCGAACAGCATCTCCATCTTCATGGCGCGGAACCCTGCCTCAATGGCGCGGTTGAGAAGAGAGATGGAACACTGTTTCATTTCCTCCCAGCCACGGCCCGAAGGCATACCCTGAAACAGGGTGACATATGGGATCACCCCGGGCCTTGCTGCCCCGCCGAGCAGGCGGTAGACCGGTTGGCCTGCCAGCTTGCCGCGCAGATCGTGCAGGGCAATGTCGATGGCCGACATCAGCATGATGCCGAGGCCCCGACGCCCGTGGTAGATCGTGCCCTCGTACACCTTCTCCCAGAGCCGTTCGACGTCAAGGGGATTCTCACCGATGAGCAGATCGCGAATGCTCCGGCTCCAGATGTGCGCTGTTGGCGATTCGAGCAACGCCGCGACCGCATTGGGCGGCGCATCCGTTTCACCCAGACCGTACGCGCCGTTGTCCGCGGTCACACGAATGACGGCGGTGTCGACGGCTCCGTCACAATCGGCAGGGCTCGCCTGAGGGGCGCGAAGCTCGAGGCACTCGATCTTCGTGATCTTCATGTCGACACCTCCCGGGAAAGACCAGATCCTGCCGAATATCGCTCAGCGCTGCCTCGCTGATGTCACACGCCACCCGGGGCTGCCGCTAACGGCCGCCTGCCGCCATGCCGCCGTCGACGATCAGGTAGGTCCCCGAGATGAAGGATGACGCATCGGAAGCCGAGGAACAAAGCGGCATCGGCGACGTCGCGGGGCGTGCCGATTCGCCCGAGAGGGTGAACGGCCAGTACCTGGCGCATGGTCTCATCGCGGTCGGGCATTGCGGCCAGCCATTCCTCGGTCATTGGCGTGTCGATGTATCCCGGGCAGATCGCGTTGACGCGTATCTTCCGGCTGCCCAGTTCCAGCGCGAGCGAGCGGGTCAAGCCAACCAGGCCTGCCTTTGAAGCGTCGTGGGCCGCGCCACCCGGATAGGAGACAAAGGCACGCACAGACGAGATATTGACGATCGCGCCGCCGCGGGCGCGCATATGCGGAATCGCGTACTTGATGAACAGGAATGCGCCTTTCAGATTAACCGCCAGCTGCAGGTCCCACTGCTC
>CAVVHG010000006.1:0-1077401 GCA_963747985.1 uncultured Acidobacteriota bacterium | reverse complement strand
GTGCCGGTTTTCAACGTCGGTGACGGTATTCTGATGGAAATCTGGCTTCGGGACAGCGAGCCGCCCGTGAGGGTCTGCAGCCGCTATTTCGATCCCGGCCGGCGATTTGAGGACCGCCGCTGGACACCCGTCACAGTCGATATGAATGTGCATCGCAGAGACGCGCAGCTGGAGATTCGCGTTTCCGCAGGGCCGGAAGGCAACCTGACGGGTGACTGGCTGGCCTTTGCGGATTTGCATATTTCACGGAAAGCGGAGGCGCCAATGAGCACGCGAGAGTTCACGGGCGAACGTTTCATCCCGGGCCAGGGCGGGGCGATGATTGCCTACGAGCACCTGCACCGCTATGCATTCGCAGCGCGCTGGGCGCAAGGGAAGCGGGTGCTGGATTTGGCGACCGGCAGCGGTTGGGGAGCCGGGCTGCTGGCCAGGCAGGCCGCAAGTCTGTGGGCTGTAGACATCGATTTCCCGAGCCTGCAGGCTGCCGCCGGTCAGTACGGGTGCGCCAATATCCTCTTCCTGCATGCTGACGGGGTCCGATTACCGGTTCGGGACGCGTCCGTGGATCTCGTCGTGGCATTTGAGGTCCTGGAGCATGTGAGGGAGCAGGAGGGGCTGGTCAAGGAGCTGGCCAGGGTCGCTTCGCCCGGCGGCCTGGTGCTGATCTCGACGCCTGACAAAGCGGCTTACTCCGATGCCCGAGGTTACACCAACCCCTTCCATGTTTCGGAATTCTACCGGGATGATTTCCTCGAGTTGCTGAACGCTCACTTTCGCAGCGTAAGGCTGTTTCGCCAGCAGGTCAGGGCGGGTTCCCTCATCGATCCGGACGAGGGAAGGGGGCGCCAGGTCGAAATTCTGACGGCTCCCTCGCCGGACCCGCCTGGACCGGCGGTCGCGCCCATGTACCTTCTGGCTTTGTGCAGCAGCGGGGATCCGGGCTATCCTCTCATCGGCGGCTCGGCGTATCTCGACCCGACTGATCGCCTCCTGGAGGAGTGGCGCCAGGAGGTTGGCAGGCTTGGAGCCTGGGGCCACAGCCTCGAAGCGGAGGTCTCCCGTCGCGACGGAGCGATCGCAGGCCTGCAGCGTGAGTTCGAGGAGCGCAGCCGCTGGGCGGTATCGCTCCAGCAGGAAGTCGAGGAGCGCAACCGCTGGGCAATCTCTCTCGATCGGGATGTGGCGGAGCGCGATGCGACGATCAGGCGGGTTAACGCAGCGCTTGACGAGGCTGGCCAGCATCTTGCTCGCATCCGGCACTCGTTCCTGTATCGCGTACTGCGCCGGCTGCGTATGCTGCCCGACTGAATGTAAAGCGGACCGGCCAATCCTTCCGGTAAGCGCCATCAGGCATCCGCCCCCAGCGGGTCTGATCGGGCTGAAGCTGATGGCTGAAAGCTTCCGGGCGAAAGCCGATGGGAGCCGCCCGCGTGGGGCAGGTCGCTGGCAATTGTGCGGACAGGCAAAAGTTTGTTTTGGGGGTTGCAGGGTCTGGACTTGCGTGCTAGACTAAAAACTTTGCCAATGCTGGCGTAGCTCAGTTGGTAGAGCAGCTGATTTGTAATCAGCGGGTCGGGGGTTCAAATCCCTTCGCCAGCTCCAGCGGCTGATGGCGGGAGATGGGGCGTCCCCGCCGCAGGGAGTGCAGGGCGAGCGGGTTTCAGGGTTTGCGGTCGGCCTCATGGAGGCCGCGGCGGCACAAAGAGGGATCATCTACGAGACTGGTATCGATCGAGAGATCGCGACGCAGTCGCTCTGCCAGCAGATTCTCTGCATAACACTCCGATGGTGATTGGCGGCGGGCCCGGTGAGGGCATACGAATAAGGAGAGGTGGTCGAGCGGTTAATGGCACTGGGCTGTAAACCCAGCGTCCTTCGGGACTACGGAGGTTCGAATCCTCCCCTCTCCACCATGGTTTTTGGTTCAGGGCGGGAGTAACTCAGTTGGCAGAGTCATAGCCTTCCAAGCTATTGGTCGCGGGTTCGAGTCCCGTCTCCCGCTCCAGATTAGCCCACGTAGCTCAGCAGGCAGAGCGCGTCCTTGGTAAGGACGAGGTCACCAGTTCGATCCTGGTCGTGGGCTCCAGAAAGGTGCAGGTGAGGACGTCTTCGGGAAGTAACTTGGATCGATGATGCAATCGTAAGGCTCGAGTTGGTAAGCCGGGGAGACACTTATGGCCAAGGAAAAGTTCGATCGGAGCAAGCCGCACGTCAACATAGGGACGATAGGGCACATAGACCACGGGAAGACGACGCTGACGTCGGCGATCACGCAGGTGCTGCACAAGCTGGACCCGAAGGTGGCGGTGCGGACGTTTGACTCGATCGACAACGCGCCGGAGGAGAAGGAGCGGGGGATCACGATAGCGACGGCGCACGTGGAGTATTCGACGAAGAACCGGCATTATGCGCACGTGGACTGTCCCGGGCACGCGGATTACATCAAGAACATGATCACCGGGGCGGCGCAGATGGACGGGGCGATCCTGGTGGTATCGGCGGCGGACGGGCCGATGCCGCAGACGCGGGAGCACATACTGCTGGCGCGGCAGGTAGGGGTGCCGTGCATCGTGGTGTGCATGAACAAGATCGACATGGTGGATGATCCGGAGTTGCTGGACCTGGTGGAGCTGGAGGTGCGGGAGCTGCTGACGTTTTACGAATTTCCCGGGCGACGAGATACCGGTGGTGCGGGTAAGCGCGCTGAAGGCATTGGAAGGGGACCCGGAGGCGGAGAAGCAGATACTGGCGTTGATGGAGGCGGTGGACAGTTACGTACCGATACCGCAGCGGGAGGTGGAGAAGCCGTTTCTGATGCCGGTGGAGGACATATTCACGATCTCGGGGCGAGGGACGGTGGCGACCGGGAGAGTGGAGCGGGGGAAGGTGAAGGTAGGGGAAGAGATAGAGATAGTGGGGATGCGGCCGACGGTGAAGCGGGTGGTGACGGGAGTGGAGATGTTCCGGAAGCTGCTGGATGAAGGGATGGCGGGAGACAACGTAGGGCTGCTGCTGCGGGGGACGGACAAGGAAGAGGTGGAGCGGGGGCAGGTGATAGCGGCGCCGGGGTCGATCACGCCGCACACGCATTTCAAGGCGCAGGTATACATATTGACGAAGGAAGAGGGTGGTCGGCACACGCCGTTTTTCACGGGGTACCGGCCGCAGTTTTACTTTCGGACGACGGACGTGACGGGGGTGGCGGAGTTGCCGGCGGGGACGGAGATGGTGATGCCGGGAGACAACGTGAACCTGGAGGTGAAGCTGATCACGCCGATTGCGATGGAGAAGGGGTTGCGGTTTGCGATTCGTGAGGGTGGCCGGACAGTGGGTGCGGGCACCATCTCGGAGATCATCGAATAGGGCCCGGAAAGAGCGATGCGAGAAATCATCACTTTCGAATGCACCAAGTGCAAGAGCCGTAACTACACGTCCACCAAGAACAAGAAGACGACGACCGAGCGTCTGGAGTTCAAGAAGTTCTGCAGCAGATGCAGAGCGCACACGCCGCACAAGGAGACGCGCTACAGGCGCGGAGGCGGCCTGATGCTGCGGTCCGGTTTGGATGAGAGGAGTTTGCAGGCCAGTAGCTCGAACTGGTAGAGCGGCGGTCTCCAAAACCGCATGTTGGGGGTTCGAGTCCCTCCTGGCCTGCCATCCGTTTTGTTGGAATTGCAGCGGCGATCCAGAACAGAAGCGGAGTCGGTGAAATGACAGAGTTTCTGCAGAAGATAAAAGACTCCTTCCGGAGCGCGATCGAGTTCATCAAGGATACGCGGAAGGAGCTCAACAACGTCTCCTGGCCGCCGCGTCACGAGTTGACCGGGACGACGCTGGTGGTGATCGTGGCTGTCTTCTTTTTCGGTTTCTTTCTCTACTTTGTTGACATCATCGTCAACTCGGGCATGAACCTCATCTTCCGCCAGGCTGGCCGATAGTCTGAGAGACACAACACATGGGTGAAAAGAAGTGGTACATCATCCACACCTACTCCGGCTATGAGCGGAAGGTGGCCGAGAGCCTGATGAACCGCATTCAGGCCTATGACCTCGGGGAGTGTATCGGCCAGATCCTCATACCGACGGAAGATGTGGTCGAGATGAAGAGCGGCAAGAAGGTCATCACGACCAAGCTCACGTATCCGGGCTACATCCTGGTCGAGATGGATATGACCGACAAGGCCTGGCACGTGGTCCGGGGCACACCGAAGGTAACGGGATTCATCAGTACCGGGAAGAAGCCGACTCCGCTGACCGAGCAGGAGATCAACGAGGTTGTCAACCGTGTGTCGGTGACGGCGGAGCAGCCGAAACCCAAGTTTACGTTCGACCGGGGTGATCCAGTCAAGATCATCGACGGGCCGTTCAAGGATTTCGCGGGCGTCGTGGAGGATGTCAACCCGGACAGGAACACGCTGAAGGTGATGCTGACGATTCTCGGGCGTGCGACGCCGGTGGAACTGGAATCCGAGCAGGTGGAGAAGGTCTAGAGCTGAGCGCGCGGAAAGCCGGCGCCCCCGCGCCAGGCTGCCGCGCCGGTAGGAGTCTTCATGGCGAAAAAGGTTATCGCGAACATCAAGCTGCAGGTGCAGGCCGGGAAGGCGACCCCGGCGCCTCCGGTGGGATCGGCCCTGGGCCCCCACGGCCTCAATATCATGGATTTCTGCAAGGCCTTCAACGCCAAGACGGCCAAACAGGAAGGCCTGATCATCCCGGTGGTCGTGACGGTGTACAGCGATCGCACGTATTCATTCGTCACGAAGACCCCTCCGGCGGCGGTGTTGCTGAAGAAGGTGGCTAACATCGCAAAAGGATCTGCCGAGCCTAACAAGAACAAGGTCGGCACGGTGACCATGAAGCAGGTCCAGGAGATCGCGCAGACCAAGATGCCGGACCTGAACGCGGCGAATCTCGAGGCGGCTGTGAAGATCGTCATGGGGACGGCGCGCAGCATGGGCCTGGACGTGGAAGGATAGGGGCGGCTTCGTACCGGCGGAAGTCGCGGGTCGAAGTCCAGATCAGGATCGAGGTAAGGAAATGGCAAGAGTCGGCAAGAAATACACCAAGTCGAAAGCCGCGGTGGAAGCCAAGCGGTATACGCTCGAGGAAGCGGTGGCGCTTCTGAAGAAGGTCTCGTACGCCAAGTTCGATGAAACCGTCGAAGTCGCGATGAAGCTCGGCGTCGACCCCAAGCACGCAGACCAGATGGTCCGTGGAACGGTCGTGCTGCCGAACGGGCTCGGCAAGAGCAAGAAGGTCGCCGTGATCGCATCCGGCGACAAGGTCAAGGATGCCCGCGACGCGGGCGCGGACGAGGTGGGGAGCGAGGATCTCGTCGAGCGGATCGCGGGCGGCTGGATGGATTTCGACGCCGTCGTGGCGACGCCCGACATGATGCGCAGCGTCGGAAAGCTGGGCAAGATCCTCGGCCCGCGCGGCCTGATGCCCAACCCCAAGACGGGAACCGTCACGTTCGAGGTTGCCAGGGCTGTCCGGGAAATCAAGGCGGGCAAGGTCGAGTTCCGCGTGGATAAGACCGGCATAGTGCATGCCCCCTGCGGCAAGATCCGATTCGAAGAGAAGAACCTTTACGAGAATGCCAAGGCGTTGATCGATGCCGTCCTGCGCGCCAAACCCCCGAGCAGCAAGGGCAAGTATGTCAGGAGCATCTCCATTTCTTCCACGATGAGCCCTGGTATCTGGGTGGACGAGGCCTCGGTGGAAACCCGCGCCTGATCGTCTTCGAGGTGGTGACACTATGAACAAGACAGAAAAGCAAGAGACCGTGGAGTCCCTGGGAGAGCAGTTCCGCGCAATCAACAGCGCGTTCCTGCTCGACTACAAGGGACTGAAGGTGGTCGATGCCACCGAACTCAGGCGCAAGATCCGCGAGATCCAGGGCCACTACGTGGTGGTGAAAAACACGCTCGCTCTGCGGGCGGTGAAGGACACGAACCTGGAACCCCTCGGGCCTCACTTCCAGGGCCCGACTGCAATCGCCTACCACGCGAAGGATGTGATCGCGCTCGCAAAGCTGCTGAGCGAAGTCACGAAGGCCAACCCGCACGTTCAGTGCAAGGCCGCCCTGGTCGAAGGCAAGGTGGTTCCGCCGTCCGAAATGCAGACACTCGCCTCCCTGCCGTCGCGGGAGGTAATGATCGGGAAACTGTTGTTCCTGCTCCGGGCGCCTGTGCAGAGGCTCGCGAATGTTTTGAGAGCTCCTGTGCGCGACCTGGCGCTCGTTTTGAAACAGGTGCCGAAATAGCGGGGCGCATCGAATTCCGCAAAACCTACTATCAATCTCACAGGGAGTCTACAGATGGAAATAACGATGAACGACGTCAAGGAGAGGATCGATCATGCCACGATGCTCGAGATCTCGGAGCTGGTGAAGTATTTCGAGGAGAAATACGGCATCAGCGCCGCGGCTGCGATGCCTGTGGCCATGACGGGCGCTCCGGCGGCCGGCGGGGCAGCCCCGGCAGTTGAGGAGAAGACCGAATTCAACGTGGTCCTCACCGCCGTGGGCGACAAGAAGATCAACGTGATCAAGGCAGTGCGCGAAGTCACCAGCCTGGGCCTGAAGGAAGCCAAGGACCTGGTCGAGGGCGCGCCGAAGCCCGTGAAGGAAGGCGTTTCGAAGGAAGAGGCCGAGTCGATCAAGAAGAAGTTCGAGGAAGCCGGCGCCACAGTTGAAATCAAGTAGTTGGAAGAAGACCCACGGGCGGCTCCGGAGGTGGCAGGCGCTGTGTTCCGCCCGTGGCATTGGTTCTCCCCTGCCATCGAGGGTCTCGAGACGCTTCCTCAGAGATGTCGAGAGGAAAACACACCCTGTGACGAGGTCGCTTCGCCCGAAGGACCCCGTCGACCGCTATCGGAAGGCGGTGAGCTCCGGCAGATGCGGCAATCCGATCTGCTACCGCCTTCCGCTAACGTGCCCGCCGGGCACGTCGAACAGTAACTGAGCTTTCGAGGTAACTCCGTCAATGGCCAATATCAGCACCTCCAACGTTTACAGGGATCGCATGGATTTCGCGAAGATCCATACCAGCATCCCTATTCCAAACCTGATCGAAGTTCAGCGGAAGTCCTACCACCGGTTTCTGCAGATGGATGTCCCGCCGGCGGAGAGGGAAGACGTGGGTTTGCAGGCGGTATTCAACTCCGTCTTCCCGATCAATGATTTTCGCGGCACCTCCTCACTCGAGTTCGTCGAGTATTCGATCGGGAACTGGCAGTGCAAATGCGGAAACCTCAAGGGTCTTGAGCACCTGCGGGCGAATTGCGACGAGTGCGGGAAACTCATCGTCAACAGCCCGTACAACCCCGATAGCGGCACCTGCCGGCACTGCGGTGCGCACAACGAGATCGAGAACCCCAGGTGTGAATTCTGCGGCGGCTCCGTGGAGTTGAATGTCAAATACACGGTCGAGGAGTGCCAGGAGCGGGGCATGACCTACGCGGTTCCGCTCAAGGTAACCGTGCGCCTGGTCGTGTGGGACAAGGATAGCGAGACGGAAGGGAAGAGCATCCGCGACATCAAGGAACAGGAGGTCTACTTCGGGGACATCCCGCTGATGACCGACAACGGGACGTTCATCATCAACGGCACGGAGCGCGTGATCGTAAGCCAACTGCACCGGTCGCCCGGCGTCTTCTTCGAATCCAACTCGGCGCGCACGTTCATCCTGGCCAAGATCATTCCCTACCGTGGTTCCTGGGTGGAGTTCGAGTACGACCAGAAGAACATCATGTACGTGCGCATCGACCGGAAACGCAAGTTCCTGGCCACGACGTTCCTGCGCGCCCTCGGCCTGAACACCGATGCCGACATCCTGCGGCGTTTCTACAACCCGGTGACCGTACGCTGGGAAGGGAAGAATCTCTTCCGGACGCTGGGCCGCGACCTGATCGGGTCCAAGGCTACCGAGGAAATCAAGGATCCGAAAGGGAAGTCCGTCCTGGTGCCCAAGGGAAGAAAGATCATCGAGAGCCTGTACAACCAGCTCGCCAAGGCGGGTGTTCGTGAGATCTCGATGGAACCGGAAGGGCTCGAAGGCGCGCTCTCGATTGCCGAGGTGATCAACCAGGAAACCGGCGAAATCCTGGTCGAGTCGAACACCGAGGTCAGCGCCCGTACCATCAACACCCTCTCCGAATCCGGAATTGATCGGGTCGAAGTCCTCTTCCCCGAAAAGGAGGACGTCGGCGTAACGATCTCGCAGACCCTGGCCAAGGACCATGTCAAGTCGCAGCAGGACGCGCTGATCGAGATCTACCGGAAGCAGCGGCCAGGAGATCCCCCGACGCTGGAAACGGCCACGGCGCTCTTTGAGGGGATGTTCTACGATCCCAGGAAGTACGACTTCTCCAAGGTGGGCCGGCTCAAGTTCAACATCAAGCTCGGACTGAACACGCCGCTCGAGTTGAGAACCCTGACGCCGGATGACTTCTACGCCGTCATCCGCTACGCCCTCAGGCTGCCGAAGAACGTGGGCTCGGTCGATGACATCGATCACCTCGGCAACCGGCGCGTCAGAGCCGTGGGCGAATTGCTGGAGAACCAGTTCCGGATCGGGCTGGTACGCATGGAGCGCGCCATCAAAGAGAAGATGTCGGTCCACCAGGAAATGACGACCGCCATGCCTCATGACCTGATCAACGCCAAGCCGGTCATGGCCTCCATCCGGGAGTTCTTCGGGAGCAGCCAGCTGTCGCAGTTCATGGACCAGACCAATCCGTTGTCTGAGATCACGCACAAGCGCCGGCTCTCCGCCCTGGGCCCCGGCGGGCTCAGCCGCGAGCGCGCCGGATTCGAGGTGCGCGACGTCCACCCGACGCACTACGGCCGCATCTGCCCGATCGAGACGCCGGAAGGCCCGAACATCGGCCTGATCTCCTCGCTGAGCTGCTACGCCAGGATCAACGACTACGGTTTCATCGAGTCTCCCTACCGGAAGGTCAAGGAGGGGAGAGTGATGGACTACGTCCTGGTGAGCTTCCCCGGCGACACGCACTTCAAAATGGGCGACCCGGTGGAGGTCGAGGTCCTGGAGAGAGAAAACCGCCGCGTGGAAGCGGCCGGCAAACGCCCGGCGCAGTACGAGTCCTTCTCCTTCTACCAGACCGCGTGGGAGGCGGAAAAGTACACCATCGCCCAGGCCAACGTGGACATTGACGAAAAAGGGGCGATGACGAGGGACCGTGTCAACGCCCGTATGGCGGGCGACTTCGCGCTCGTGCCCCGCGAACAGGTCGAATATATCGACGTCTCGCCGAAACAGCTCGTCAGCGTGGCCGCAAGCCTGATCCCGTTCCTCGAGCACGATGATGCCAACCGCGCGCTCATGGGTTCGAACATGCAGCGCCAGGCCGTGCCCCTTCTGAACGCAGAGGCGCCCTACATCGGCACGGGCATGGAGCACATCACGGCCAAGGACTCGGGCGCCGTCGTGATCTGCAAGCGCACCGGCGTCGTCGACAGCGTCGACTCGACCCGGATCATCATAAGAGTCGAGTGGGAAGGAGACAACGGCAGGCGCTCGAAGGAAGCGGGCGTCGACATCTACTCGTTGATCAAGTTCAAGCGGTCCAACCAGAACACGTGCATCAACCAGGTCCCGCTCGTGAAACGGGGGGAGCGCGTGATAAGGGGCCAGGTCCTTGCCGACGGACCGTGCACCGACAAGGGGGAACTCGCGCTGGGCCGGAACGTCCTGGTGGCTTTCATGCCCTGGCGCGGCTACAACTTCGAGGACGCCATCCTGGTCAGCGAGCGTCTGGTCAAGGAGGACAGCTACACCTCCATCCACATCGAGGAACTCGAGATCGAAGCCCGGGACACGAAGCTGGGACCCGAAGAGATCACACGGGACATTCCGAACGTCAGCGAGTCTTCGCTTCGCGACCTCGACGAGAGCGGCATCATCCGGATAGGGGCAAAGGTCCGGCCGGGAGACGTGCTGGTCGGAAAAGTCACCCCGAAGGGTGAAACGCAGCTCTCCCCCGAGGAGAAACTGCTGCGCGCCATCTTCGGCGAGAAGGCCGGCGAAGTGCGCGACGCCTCCCTGGTCACACCTCCGGGCATCGAGGGCACGATCGTCGACGTGAAGATCTTCTCGCGCAAGGGCGTGCCGAAGGACGAGCGCGCCAAGGCGATCGAACGCGAGCAGGTCGAGAAGATGGAGAAGAATCTCAACGACGAGATCCGGATCATCAAGGAGGAGCGGAGCAAGAAGCTGATCGACATACTCAGCGGCGAAACACTGCCCGAAGATGTCACGAGCCGCTCGGGCGACGTCCTCCTCAAGAAGAAGACGAAACTCACCCGCTCGATGCTCACCGAGTTGAGCTCAACCGAGCTGAACAAGATCCGGAACGATTTCAAGTCCGAGAAGGAAGGGAAAGTCTACGAGTCCATCAAGCGTCTCGAGGAGAAGACCGACAAGCAGATCCAGATCCTGAAATCGCTGCACGAGGAACAGCTCGGAAAGTTGCGCCGGGGCGACGAGCTGCCCCCCGGCGTCATCAAGATGGTCAAGGTCTACATCGCCATGAAGCGCAAGCTCTCGGTGGGTGACAAGATGGCGGGACGCCACGGCAACAAGGGCGTCATCGCGAGGATCCTGCCCGAAGAAGACATGCCCTACCTGCCCGACGGCACGCCGGCGGAGATCGTGCTGAATCCGCTTGGGGTGCCTTCCCGTATGAACGTCGGCCAGATCCTGGAGACGCACCTCGGTTGGGCGGCGAAAGCGCTCGGCCTCTTCTTCTCGACGCCGGTCTTCGACGGCGCCTCGGAGGTCGAGATCAAGGCGATGCTCAATCGCGCGGGGCTTCCGGGCAGCGGCAAGATCGACCTGCACGACGGCATGACAGGCGAGAAATTCGATCAGAAGGTCACCGTGGGATACATCTACATGATGAAGCTGTCCCACCTGGTGGATGACAAGATACATGCCCGTTCCATCGGGCCGTACTCGCTGATCACCCAGCAGCCGCTCGGCGGCAAAGCGCAGTTCGGCGGCCAGAGGTTCGGGGAGATGGAGGTATGGGCTCTGGAAGCTTACGGCGCCGCCAACATACTGCAGGAGTTGCTGACGGCCAAGTCCGACGACATCCAGGGGCGGACCAAGATCTACGAAGCCATCGTGAAAGGGGAGTCCCACTTCGTTCCGGGTATCCCCGAGTCCTTCAACGTGCTCATCCGCGAGCTCCAGAGTCTATGCCTGGATGTCGAGTTGATAAAGAGGCCGAAACCGAGACGGGCCGAGGCGGAAGAGCAGGTCGCCCCGACCGAACCGTAAGGCGCCCGGCGCCACAGGGAATGCGGACTCATTGCCGGCCCGCTCATGCGATTCAGGACAGGGCGGAACGGCGAGCGAACTTGGAAGTTGCAGTAACCCGCGCCAGCGGATTCCGACCTCTTAGGAGGCCAGGGAGGTTCAATTGAGAAGTCTAAGAGAGGCCACCGAAAAATCCGACCTCAGCACGGATTTTGACAGCATACGCATCAGTCTCGCGTCACCGGAGAAGATCCGGGCATGGTCTCACGGCGAAGTAACCAAGCCGGAAACGATCAACTACCGTACGTTCAAACCCGAGAAGGACGGGCTGTTCTGCGCCCGTATTTTCGGCCCGGTCACCGACTGGGAGTGCCTGTGCGGGAAGTACAAGCGCATGAAGTACCGCGGCGTCGTGTGCGACAAGTGCGGCGTCGAGGTCACGCTCTCGAAAGTCCGCCGGGAGACGGCTCGGTCACATCGAGCTGGCTTCCCCCTGTTCGCACGTCTGGTTCTTCAAGGGACTGCCCAGCCGTATCGGGCACCTGCTGGACATCAGCCTGCGTGACCTGGAGCGCGTCCTCTACTTTGAAGGCTACGTGGTAATCGATCCGGGCGAAGCCCCGGTCAAGGTGAAGGAGCTCCTCACGGAAGAGAAGTACCGCGCGCTGATGCAGGAATTCCCGGGCCGGTTCAAGGCAATGATGGGCGCCGAGGCGATCAAGGAACTCCTCAAGCAGGTCCATGTCGAGGAGCTCGCCGACGAGTTGCGCGCCGCGATGAAGGCCGAGACCTCGCAGCTCAAGAAGGTGAAATTCGCCAAACGACTGCGGGTGGTCGATGCATTCCGCAAATCGGGCAACAAGCCCGAGTGGATGATCCTCGACGTCATACCGGTCATTCCCCCCGAACTGCGGCCGCTGGTGCCGCTCGACGGCGGCCGGTTTGCCACCTCCGACCTGAACGATCTGTATCGCAGGGTCATCAACCGTAACAACCGCCTCAAGAAACTCATGGAGCTGCGCGCTCCCGAAGTCATCATCCGCAACGAGAAGCGGATGCTTCAGGAGGCGGTGGATGCGCTGTTTGACAACGGGCGCCGCGGTCGCGTCCTGCGCGGGGCCAACAACCGCCCTCTTAAGTCCCTGAGCGATACGCTCAAAGGCAAGTCCGGCCGCTTCCGTCAGAACCTGCTCGGGAAACGAGTCGACTACTCCGGGCGATCGGTGATCGTGGTCGGGCCTGAGATGAGGCTCCACCAGTGCGGTCTGCCCAAGAAGATGGCCCTCGAACTTTTCAAGCCCTTCATCTACAACCGGCTGGAAAAGGAGGGCCATGCCGCCACCATCAAGGGTGCGAAGGAGATGGTGGAACGCCATGATCCCGTGGTCTGGGATATCCTGGAGGAGGTGATCAAGGATCACCCTGTGCTTCTCAACCGCGCGCCGACGCTCCACCGCCTGGGCATCCAGGCGTTCGAGCCGGTCCTTGTCGAGGGGAAGGCTATCAAGATACCACCCCTGGTCTGCGCAGCGTTCAACGCCGACTTCGACGGCGACCAGATGGCGGTGCACATCCCGCTTTCGCCGGAGGCTCAGATCGAGGCTTCCGTGCTTATGCTCAGCAGCCACAACATCCTGTCTCCGGCGAACGGTCAGCCGATCGCCATCCCGAGCCAGGACATCGTGTTGGGATGCTATTACCTGACCAAGGCGAGGAAAGGGGCCACGGGCGAGGGTCGCATCTTCGGGTCGTTTGACGAGGCCATTTTTGCGCTCGAAAACGGCGTCGTGGACCGGCTCACGCCCATCCGCTACCGGTACTCGGGGCTCCTGATGGACCTGACGAGCCAGTACGACGACCAGGGAGTCATGCATGCAGAGGTGAAGGAGGTCCGCGACGAGTTCATCAGCACCACAGTCGGACGCCTGATTCTGAACTCGATCCTGCCGAAAGGAATGCCCTTCATCAACGGCCTGATGAAGAGAAAAGGCCTGCAGCAGCTCGTCAACTACTGCTACCTGCACTTCGGCCTCGACACCACCGTTCAGATGCTCGACGACCTCAAGAACCTCGGCTTCCTCTATGCGACGAAGGCCGGCATCTCCATCGGCATCGAGGACCTCATCGTTCCGGACAGCAAGGGCGAACTGGTGGAGGCCGCCCGCGAGAGCGTGATCGAGGTCGAAAAACAGTATCAGGACGGCGCCATCACCGACGGCGAGCGTTACAACAAGATCATCGATATCTGGTCGGATGTGACCGAACGGGTCGCCGACGAGATGTTCCGCAAGATGGCCGAGCAGGACGAGAGCGGGGAGGAGTTCAACCCGATCTTCATCATGGCGGATTCCGGTGCGCGCGGCAGCAAGCAGCAGATCCGGCAGCTCGCAGGCATGCGCGGGTTGATGGCCAAACCTTCCGGCGAGATCATCGAGACGCCCATCACCGCGAACTTCCGCGAGGGGCTTACAGTGCTGCAGTACTTCATCTCGACGCACGGCGCCCGCAAGGGTCTGGCAGACACCGCCCTGAAGACGGCAGACTCCGGCTATCTCACGCGACGCCTCGTCGACGTGGCGCAGGACGTGATCATTTCGATCGACGACTGCAACACGCTCGACGGTATCTACGTCACCTCCATCGTCGAAGGCGGCGAGATCATCGAGTCGCTGCGCGACCGCATCGTGGGCCGCGTTTCGCTCGAGAACATCAAGGACCCGCTGACGGGAGAGGTCATCGTCGGCGTCAACGAAGAGGTCACGGAACACCTCGCGGCGGAAATCCAGGCGGCCGGTGTCGAAAAGGTCAAGATCCGCTCGGTGCTGACCTGCAAGGCCAAGCGGGGTGTCTGCATCAAGTGTTACGGACGCAACCTGGCCACGGGCAACCTGGTGGACCTGGGCGAGGCGGTCGGTGTGATCGCAGCCCAGTCGATCGGCGAGCCCGGCACACAACTGACGATGAGGACTTTCCACATCGGCGGCACGGCCAGCCGGATCCACGAGCAGTCCACCGAGGAGGCCAAGAACGAAGGCATAGTGCGTTTCAGGGATATCCAGACCGTCACCAACCGGGACGGCAACCTGGTCGTGATGAACCGCAACGGAACGCTTCTTGTCTCCGATGATGCCGGGCGCGAGAAGGAACGTTACTCGGTGACCTACGGGGCGACACTCAAAGTCAAGGACGGCCAGAAGATCAAGCCCGGCCACGTTCTCGTGGAATGGGATCCGTACTCGTTCGCAATCCTGACCGAGTTCGGCGGGACCGTCGTGTTCAAGGACATTCACGACGGCGTTACGGTGAAGGAGGAACGGGACGAAAACACCGGGTTGGTGCGCCAGGTCATCACCGATTCGGCCGAGGAGAAGTACCAGCCCCAGATCACGATCAAGAACGAGAAGGGCAAGATCGTCAAGAGCTACCTGCTGCCGTCCAAGGCCCACCTGTGGGTCGAGAATAACGAAGAGGTCTATCCCGGCAGCATCCTCTCGAAGATCCCCCGTGAGACCCGCAAGACCAAGGACATCACAGGGGGTCTGCCCCGGATCGTCGAACTCTTCGAGGCGCGCAAGCCGAAGGAGACCGCGGTCATCACCGAAATCGACGGCACGGTCAACTACGCGGGCCTCGTCCGCGGGCAACGCAAGATCGAGGTGAAGAGCGACAGCGGCCTCATCAAGGAATACCTGCTCCCGCGCGGGGTTCACATCAACGTGCAGGAGGGTGAGTACGTCAAGGCCGGCGAGGCGCTCATGGATGGGCCGCGCAATCCGCACGACATCCTGCGCGTGCTCGGCGAGAAGGAACTTCAGAGCTACCTTGTCAACGAGATCCAGGAGGTCTATCGACTCCAGGGCGTGAACATCAACGATAAGCACATCGAGGTCATCGTCCGCCAGATGATGCGCTGGATCAAGGTCGAGGAGGTCGGCGACACCGAGTTCCTCATCGACGAGCAGGTCGACCGGTTCCGCTTCTACGAGGAGAACGATCGTGTCGAGACGGACGGCGGGCAGCCGGCCAAAGGCCGTCCGCTCCTTCTCGGCATCACGAAGGCCTCTCTGTCGACCGACAGTTTCATCTCCGCCGCCTCCTTCCAGGAGACGACGCGCGTACTGACCGAAGCGGCCATCAGCGGCCGCGTCGATTACCTGCGCGGCCTGAAAGAGAATGTGATCATGGGCAGGCTGATCCCGGCAGGAACGGGGATGGAGCTCTACCACAACATCCGGTTGACGGAAGAGATCGTGCCGGAAGAGCCGGCCGAACCTGAGACCGACCTGGAATCGGACCTGCTGTCGAGCAGCCTCAGCCTGGACCTGCTGAAGAACAAGCGCGTTGACATGGGCTAGGCCTTTTCCAGCGATGAGAGTTTGCCAAGGGCGAGGATTCCTCCTCGCCCTTTTGCATTAATGGCATAGAATCGACACCTATGTTCGAACACGATCGCCGCTGGTATCGGAATTCGGACTTCATTGCATCCTCACTGCTGGTTGTCCTGGGAGTGCTGTTTTTTGCCGATGTCCTGTTTACCTCGAAGAACTTCTATTTTCGCGACATCCTGAATTTCCACTACCCCCTGCGCAGGGTCCTGATCGATTCCTACGCCCGCGGCGAATGGCCGCTGTGGAATCCTTACGTGTATCTGGGACAGCCGATGCTGGCCAACCCCAACTACATGGCCTTCTATCCGAGCAACCTTTTTCATCTCTTTCTGCCCTTCAACTACGCCTTCAAGCTCCACTTTGTCATTCATCCGATCCTGGCCAGTCTGGGTATCTACTTCCTTCAGCGAAGGCTCAGCCTTCCACCGATAGCCTGTTTCGGGGGAGCGGTCGTATACGCTTTCTCCGGCATAGTGCTTTCCTTTCTGAATCTCTACAACTTTGTACCCTCTGTGGCGCTCCTTCCGTGGATCGGCTGGGCTCTTCTCAATGCCCTGCAGAAGCGCAGTAGCGGTCCTGTCCTCCTTTTCGGAGTGCTGCTGGCACTGCAGATCCTCTCGTTCGATCTGTTCATCGCGCTGTGCGACCTGCTGCTCCTCGTCGCTCTTGCTCTCATCCATGTTCTTCCGTCGGCCGATCGGGCGCGGGACAGTCATCCGGATTCTCCGTGTCGGATTCCTCGGAGGCTTGTTTGCCGTCGGCCTTGCCGCAATCCAGATTCTGCCAACGCTGGAACTGGTCCCGCTCTCAGTCCGCGGCACAGGACTCAGCTTGGGCACCGTGACCCAATGGTCCCTGCATCCGATGGACCTGCTCAACGTGATAGTGCCGAATCTGTTCGGGTCTCCCTTTTCGATGTCCAAGCGCCTCTATTGGGGTGAGGCCTATCACTTCGACAGGGAAGGCTACCTGGTTTCCTTCTATGTCGGGATCGGAGCCTTCCTCCTGGTGCTGATCTCATTCTGGAGCACGAGGAGGAAGGCCCTGACGGTTTTCGCGGCTCTCGCGCTGGTCAGCGGTTTCCTGGCTCTTGGCAAGTTCAATCCATGGTGGGGCTGGCTCTACGACTACCTGCCGGTCTTCCGGATGGGGCGGTATCCCGTCAAGCTTACTCTGTCCCTGGCACTCGCGATCTCCGTGCTGGTCGCTCTGGGGCTCGAAGTGCTGCTGACCCGGCTGGAGAAGCGCGAGGAGGGAGGGCGGAAGCCCGTCCCGCACGTGGTGGTCGGTCTGGCAGGGCTGATCATCGGCTTCAGCCTGGTGGGCGCGGGCCTTTATTGTGGATGGCATCCGCAACGACTCCTCGATTTCGCCGTCTCGAGGGTGCTGCCCGATTTCCAGCGTGCCAAGGACTTCCCCGGCATTCGCCAGGCAGCTGGCCGCGAGCATGAAGGCTTGCGGCGCATACGCGGTCATCATGGGCATGATTCTCATGGTTTCATTGAGATTCAAGCGTCCTGCGCTGGCGGGCCTCCTCGCGGTTCTTGCCTTGTGCGCAGAGTCCATGCCCCAGAACCTGCGGCTTGCCCCGATGATATCCGAAGCCGACGTGGACTATGTGTCAACGGTCAGCAGGCACCTGGAGGAGCTCGCGCAGGGCAGCACGTTCCGTGTGCTCGCCATGGAGGGCGAGCCGACTCGCCTCCGGTATCATCTGCGAGCTCCAAACGACTCGGTTGCCTGGAATACGCTTTTTTTCCGCAACGCGGGCCTGCCGTTCTACGGAATCATGGATGGCATCCAGTACTCGCTCTACATCCCCGTGGATGGCCTCAGCACAAGCGAAAGCAACGTCCTGTTCGATCTGTTCATGGGGAGGGGGGCTTTCAAGCGGACCGAACTGCTACAGCGGACGAATTCCCTGTACACCGCTACCCTCGATCGTCTGGACACACCCGGCATGAAGCTCGAAGGCGAGTACGCCACGGGCTCCGATGTAACGCTGAAACTCTATCGGTTGGAGGATACGCTCGAGCGGGCGTATCTTCGTCTCGGGAGTGCGGAGAGCGGAGTCATCAGCCGAGGCTCTGAACATGCCTGCTGGATCCGGCCTTCCCGATCCGTGACACCGTTATCCTCGAGGACCCGCTGGCTCGCGATCGAGGTGTGCAGCACCGGGCCGCCGACGTGAAGCTGGTCGAGTATGGCAATCGGTCTGCGTTGTGTGAAACCAACTCCGATGCGCCGGGATACCTTGTCCTGCTTGACAGTTACTATCCCGGGTGGGAATGCAGAGTCGACGGCAGGAGCGTACCGATCACCGCGGGCGAACTACTGTTTCCGCGCTGTCGAGGTGCCTGCCGGGAGGCACAAGGTTGAGTTCCGCTACAGGCCGAGGAGTTTCTACGCAGGCCTGGCCGTGACTCTCCTTTCGTTGGCGGCTGGTGCGGCTGTGTTGTGCCACGGGGCATGGAAACGATCGCGCTGATCAGGGAGATCGAGTGCAGCAGCGAGGGAGCAACAAAAAGGCGCGGTCTGCGCTGCGACAGACCGCGCCTGTTGATGAGTTGCGAGATCGCGCTTAGTTGTTCTTGCCGATCGGGGTGCCCTCAATAGAACCCTGAGGGAGCTGCGTGCCGGGATCCTGAAAGTTCACATAACGTACAACCTGATCAGGTCCGACTCCGTAAAGGAAACGGCCTAAGCCCTGATTGGGTGTGGCCACGAACGCAAATGCCGTGGGAAGGTTAGAAGTAAAAGCAGTGCCTCCCTCCACTGGAACGTCGGCTTCGTCATAGGTGTATCCGTTTATGACATTAGCAGCAGCTGAGAACCGGCCGTCAAGGAACTGCCCGGTAACCAGATCGGCGAGTGTCGGTGAACTGCTGGTTGTTGGTGGCCGCGAAGGCGATCTCGGCTGAACCGATGGTGCGGCAACCCTGAATGGCGCTGGCCTCGTTGGCGGCCATTCGGGAAGTAAGCAGGCTCGGGACCGCGATGGCGGCGATAATCGCGATGATCGCGACGACGATCAGAAGTTCGACAAGCGAAAAGCCATGTTCATTCTTCATTATTGATACCCCTCTCCTCTCCAAGGTGGCAAGTGTTTAACGGTGCACTGTCAGTATGTGCAACTCCCATGCCACTCTGCACTCAAGGCTGGCCCCATCTGCAGAAGATCTATAAGGCATTTATTATCAATGTGATGCGCAATTCATGCGTCGGCTGGTTTCCTGCGGGCGAACCGGCAAAGCCACGTGGCGTGATGATCCGGATCATGTGGGTGCTGAGAATCGTCACGCAATCACTCGCCGCAGAGAGGCAGAGAACCCAAAGGATTCCATTTCTCCCTCTGCGCCCTTTGCGTCTTTGCGGTGGTTTGTTCTACTGGTGGCGGAAAGCGGCGGCGTCGATGCCGAGGGCCTGAATCCTGTGGCGGAGTGAAGGCTTGGTCAGGCCCAGCTGCTGTGCGGCGAGAGTCTGATTCCCGTCGCTGCGTTTCAGGGCCTGGGAGATGAGGCTTCGCTCGGCGTCGGCCATGAATGCCTGGAGATCGAATGCGCCTTGCGGCAGCTCGAAGACCTCGCCGCCCGAAGGTGGAGACTGATTCAGGACCACGGCCTCTGGAAGCCGTTCGAGCTGGACCTGATCCGTGGTCTCGAGCGCGACAGCCCGCTCGATCGTATTCTCAAGTTCGCGCACGTTGCCGGGCCAGCGGTAGGATTCCAGGCACCGGAGAGCCTCGCGCGCGATGCCGAAGACCCTCTTCCCTGTTTTTTCCGCGTACTGCCTGAGGAAGTGATAGGCGAGCAGGTCGATGTCTTCTGCGCGCTCCCGCAACGGGGGGAGGTCGATCGTGATGACGGCGATGCGATAGAAGAGGTCCTCGCGGAATTGCCCGCGGGCGATCTCGGATTGAAGATCCTTGTTTGTGGCGGCGATTACGCGCACGTCTATCGGAATTTCCGCGCTCCCTCCCAGGAGACGCAGCCTCCGCTCCTGGAGCACCCTCAGGAGCTTTACCTGCATTGCCGGTGTCATTTCGCCGATTTCGTCCAGGAACACAGAGCCCCCGCCTGCAACCTCGAAGAGGCCCTTCCTGTTGGCGCTTGCGCCTGTGAACGCCCCCTTCATGTACCCGAACAGTTCGCTTTCGAGCAGTGTTTCCGGGAAGGCGCTGCAATTGATGGAGAGAAACGCGCCGTCCTTGCGCAGTGATGCCTCGTGGATGGCACGCGCGACCAGCTCCTTACCCGTCCCGCTCTCCCCCGTGATCAATACCGTGCTCTCGCCTGCCGCCACGGTGCCGATTGTGCGATAGACCTCGAGCATCTTTTCGCTCTTGCCGACGATCTGCGTCCGTGCCAGAGCCTGGAAGAGCCTCTTGCTCTGACGGGCTTCCAGCTCTGCGTGCGACTGTGGTGCAGCGGGCTTGAGATCGCGCCGCCTCAGTGCCTGCAGGACGATGCTCTTCATTTCCTCCATTTTGAAGGGCTTCGTCAGGTAGTCGAACGCGCCGTGCTGGAGAGCTTCGATCGCGGTCTCGGTGCTGGCAAACGCCGTCATCATCACGAAGACCGTCTCCGGTGAAAGCTGCTTCGCTTCGCGCAGCAACTCCACGCCGGTCAGGTCCGGCATCCTGATGTCGGAGACGACGACGTCCACACTCCTGCTCCGCAGGACGTCAAGTGCCTCGCGACCGGACCTGGATGTATAGACGTCCATCTCCTCCTCGCGCAAGCACCATCTCGAGGATCTCGACGATGTCCGGTTCGTCATCTACCAGGAGTACTGACGGCATGCTCTGTTGGTTCCTCTGACGTAATTGACTGCCCGCTCACGGGCGGAAAGCGAAGGGTGACGCTCGTGCCCTTGCCTGCTTCACTCGCGACCTGGATCTTTCCGCCGTGGTCTTTCACGATCTGGTAAACGATGCTCAATCCGAGACCGGTGCCGCCGGAGAAGCCTGCCTGAAAAGGCTGGAAAAGGCGCGCCTTCTGCTCGCCTGTCATTCCCACGCCTTCATCGCGGAAGACGATGGTTGCCCCTCCGTCAGCCGACGGCTCGGCAACGATCGTGAGCCTCCCGCCGCGAGGCATCGCCCGGATGCCGTTCTGCGCCAGGTTCCAGAACACCTGCCTGAGCTGATCGGGGTTTGCCAGGATCTGAATGTCCTCCGCCACGTTTGCCAGCACCACAGAGTGCTTCTCCTTTACCTCCGGATTATTCTGCAGCAGCGTGACCGAGTCGCGCAGCAGGCCGGCCAGATCGACGCGCTGACGGGCGGAATCGCGCGGCCGCGCGAAATTGAGGAAGTCCTCGACGAAATTGTTCAGGCGGTCGCTCTCGCGCAGCAGTATGTCCAGCAACCTGTCGCTCGGATTCCGGCAGGTTCAGACGGCAACTCAGGATTTCCACGGATCCCCGCATCGACGTCAGGGGGTTCCGAATTTCGTGTGCGATGCCGGCGGCCATTTGCCCGACCGCAGCCATCTTCTCGTTCAGCCGGACCTCTTCCTCGAGACGCTTGATCTCGGTGAGATCCTGAAAAGAGACGATGTAACCCAGGCGCTGCCGTCGCTCGTCCTGCAGCGGTGAGACGCTGAATCCGAGAAATCGCATGGCACCGTCAGGCAGCAGGATCCAGTTTTCATGGCGGAGCGGCCGCGCGTCCTGAGTGAAAGTCGGCTCCGGATACCAGGGCCCACAGGTCGGCTCCCATCACCTCCCCGATCGGCAACCCGAGAACCTGCGAGAACCTGCGTTGGGTCAAGTCCTCGGCGGCCGTGTTGAAGGAAACGAGCCTTCCTTCGAGGTCTGTGGTGGCCAGGCCGCTGCGGATGCTGCTTACCACGAGCTCATTCAACCTCTTCAGGCGCCTCAGCGAATCGGTCTTTTCCTCGAGTTCCTGCTGCACAGCCTTGAAGGCGCTGGGACAGGTGCGCGCCCAGGAACGCGACCGCGAAGAATCCCAGCACGCGGAATCCGAGCTGGAAGACGAGGGTGCTGGGCTCCAGCCGTCCAATGCCGGTTCCCATGATCCCCAGGTGATCCGCGCTCACGATGCCGGCGTAAAGGATCGTGCTCAGGGCAGCTCCCCCATCCCGCCGTTGCGCCCCAGCGTCATGCTGCAGTAGATGATGATCAGGAGATAGAAGGAGGCGAAGGTGCTGTCGGGCCCGCGGGTCTGCGCGACCAGGATCGTGGTAAGAAGCAGGTCGACGGCGATCTGGAAATAGAGCTGCGCGCGCAGGAACCTCCCATCCCACCAGAGCCCGAGGTAGACTGACGTCATGGCAACCGCGAGGATGCTCCAGAACGCCGTAGCGGGAAAGGAGCCGAACTGGCTGGAGAGCAGGCCGAGCGGCGAGGCCAGGTTGACGCCCAGAAGCAGGATTGCGGCGCGGAGCAGGATGATCCACAACAGCTGCATCCGCAGCTGTCTGCCTGACCTGCCGTGCACGCGATTCCACCTTCGCGGGTCAGTGAGCCGACCTGCGGTAGGATTTTCGCCAACGCAACCGTTTTTGCCACCTGATGCCCCTGCGGCCTCCTGCGATGCCCCTCCGGTCGTGTGAACTAATCACTCGATTCCGGTGTACCGGCCCTTCGGGCCTCGGTTCTTATCCTAATCTGTAACCACGCGCTTACGCGCGTGGCTACTGACTGCCGGCGCTTCGCGCCTGGTTTGCATGCCCGACCGATCGAAGCACAAGACTCAATCGATTCCAGCCTCGAAGAGGCGGATCGTAGCCCGCCTGAGGCCGGATCGAACGGCCAAACTTGATGCCAAGGTCCGGCACGATCTATGCCGGCTGCGATCCTTTCGACAGTCCGGAGATCGCGCACGTGGCCTAAGTTCAGGTCCGGTCTACAGACCGGACCTTGCCATGACAGACTGCTGATTAGCCGCCGGAAAGAACGCGGATCAGCTTGAACAGCGGCATGTACATCGCGATCACGATCGTGCCGACGATGACGCCGAGGATGACCATTATGACCGGTTCCATGATCGTGAGCAGGTTGGCCACGACCGTGTCCACCTCTTCCTCATAGTAATCGGCGACCTTCACGAGCATGTTGTCCAGCTCTCCGGTCGATTCTCCGACGGACACCATCTGAATCACCATGGGCGGGAAGAATCCGGATTGCTTCATGGGTTCCGAGAGAGTCTTTCCTTCCTCAATCTGACGGCGCAGTTGCCGGACCACGTCCTCAAGAACGGCATTGCCCGCCGTCCGGGATGTGATGTCCAGCCCCTCGAGTATGGGCACGCCGCTTGTCAATAGAGTTGCCAGAGTGCGCGTGAAACGCCCGACGGCGACCTTCCGCAGGACGTCGCCCAGAATAGGTACGCGGAGCAGGTTTCGGTCGATCGTGTGTTTGCCATGCTCGGTACGGTAAAAGGTCCTGACGCCGAATGCCGCCAGGCCCAGGAAGGCGAGGATGAAGATCATGTAGGTTTCCACGATCGTGGAGGCCCCTACCACCATCCTGGTCAGAAGGGGCAACTCGACGTTGAAGCCTTCAAACAGAGTCCGGAAGACCGGGATCACCTTCCAGAGGATGACCGTCACGACGACTGCCGCGACGAACAGAATGATCGTCGGGTAGATCATTGCGGACCGGACCGCCCTCTTGAGCTTCACGATCTTTTCGATGAAGGTCGAGAGCCGCTGGAGGATAGTGTCGAGCATGCCGCCTGCTTCTCCGGCCGCGATCATATTGGTGAACAGGGAGTCGAACACCTTCGGGTGGCGCGACATCGCCTCCGAGAGGGTGGTCCCGCTTTCGACGTCCGTCCGTACCTGCTCCAGGACGTTCTTGAAGGCGGATTGGGATGTTGCGAGCCGATCGCCTCCAGGCACTGGACGAGCGGCAACCCGGCGTTGAGCATCACCGCGAACTGGCGCGTGAATACCGCAACCTCCTCTGGGAGACCTTTCGCTTGGGAGACAAGTTAAACCCGGCGCTTCTTCTTCTCCTGAATCGATATGGGAGCGACCTGTTCCCGCCGCAGGGCGGCGGCCAGCGCCGGCGCGCTGGTGGAGATCCTCTCGCCAGCAATGCTCTCATTCGTTTTCAGGTTACGTCCGCGGAATATGTATACTGGCATTTCCTACCTCCGGAATTAGCGACCGAAGTTGCCCACAGGCTCCGGACGGCTGGCGCGAGCGCCGGCCGGGACCAGATTCACTCCGACCCCACGTTGCATCAAGTCATGCAGCTCTTCTGGACTGGATGATTTGGCCAGTGCATCATCGCGCGAGATCTGCCTCGTGAGCGCCAGATGTGCGAGCGACTGGTTGAACGTCTGCATGCCGAATTTCCCCTGGCCGGTCTGCATGGTGCTGTAGATCTGGTGGATCTTGTCCTCGCGGATCAGGTTCCTGATCGCCGAATTGGGGATCAGGATCTCCATGGCCATCGCCCGCCCGGATCCGTTCATCTTTGGAATGAGCGACTGGCAGAGGATCCCCTCCAGCACCATGCTGAGCTGCGCCCGGATCTGGCTCTGCTGATTCGAAGGGAAGATGTCCACGATGCGGTGTATGGTCGACGATGCGCTGTTGGTGTGCAGGGTCGCGAGCGTCAAGTGCCCCGTCTCGGCGATGCGCAACGCAGCCTCGACGGTCTCCAGGTCGCGCATCTCGCCGACCAGCACCACATCGGGATCCTCACGGAGTGCGACTCGAAGCGCATCCGAGAAGGAATGGGTGTCGTTGTCGATCTCGCGCTGGTTGACGACACAGCTCTTGTGCGAGTGGAGGAATTCGATCGGATCCTCGATGGTGAGGATGTGCTCATGTCTCTCGCGGTTGATCTTGTCGATCATGGCGGCGAGCGTGGTGGACTTTCCGCACCCGGTCGGACCCGTCACGAGGATCAGCCCCCGGGGCTTTTCGCACAGTTTCTCCACCACGGGGGGGAGACCGAGGGCGTCAAAACCCCTGATTTCAAAAGGGATGAGACGGAAGACGGCCCCTACGGTGCCGCGTTGTGTGAAGACGTTAGCACGGAAACGGCACAGGTCCTTGATGCCGAAAGAGAAGTCAATCTCCCACTTTTCCTCGAACTTGTGCTTCTGCGTGTCGGTCATCACGCTGTATGCCAACCGCTTGGTGTCCGCCGGCGTGAGGGCCGGAACCTCCATGGGATTCAGTTTTCCGTCGACACGCAACTGTGGCGGTGATCCACTACTCAGGTGCAGGTCGGAACCTCCCGCCTGCAGGACCTTCTGCAACATTTCAGCCAGCGTAACCATAAGATCTGTGCCTCTGCCTAGTTCAGTACCGTTTCCCTCAACACTTCGTCCAACGTGGTCAGGCCGGCCTTGATCTTCGCCAACCCGCTGTGCCGCAGGGTCATCATTCCCTCCTCGACTGCCTTACGCTTGATCTCCCGCGCCGATGCACCGACCAGGATCAGTTCCTGGATCTCCTCGGATATGTCCATCACCTCGTAGAGCCCGATCCTCCCCTTGTAGCCGGTCATGTTGCAGGTTCTGCAGCCACGTCCCTTATAGGCCCGGATGCTTCCGGCGTCTTCCTTGCTGAAGCCGATGTCGATCAGGGCCTGGATCGGCGGCTTGATCTCCTCTTTGCATTCTTTGCAGATCTTTCGTATCAGGCGTTGGGCGCAGATCATGTGCACGGATGTCGCCACCAGGAATGGTTCGATGCCCATGTTCAGCAGGCGAGTGATGGTCGAAGGTGCGTCGTTGGTGTGTACGGTCGAGAGCACGAGGTGCCCGGTGAGCGCCGCTTTGATCGCGATCTCCGTGGTCTCAAAATCGCGGATTTCGCCTACGAGGATGATGTTCGGGTCCTGCCTCAGGAACGAACGCAGGGCCGCCGCGAACGTGAGGCCTATCTGCTCCTTGATCTGGACCTGGTTGATGCCCCGGAAGTTGTACTCAACCGGGTCCTCTGCCGTGATTATGTTGGTCTCCGGCGTATTGAGCCGGTTCAGGGCCGAGTAGAGCGTGGAGGTCTTTCCGCTCCCGGTCGGTCCGGTCACCAACACCATGCCATACGGTTTGAGAATCGCAGCTTCCATTCTTTGCAGGGAAAGCTGCTCGAAGCCCAGCTTTGCCATGTCCAGGGGTAGAGAATCCCTGTCCAGTATGCGCAACACGATCTTCTCTCCGAAGAGGGTCGGGAGAACCGAGACTCGGTAGTCGATCTCCTTTTTCCTGTTCTCAAGAGTCGTCCGTATTTTGATACGCCCGTCCTGCGGCAGCCGCTTTTCCGAAATGTCCATCCTCGCCATGATTTTTACGCGGGAGATGATTGCGTCCCTCAGGCGGAGAGGAGGCGTCATCATGTTGTAGAGGATGCCGTCGATCCGGAACCGGACGCGGAAATCCTTTTCGTAAGGCTCGACGTGTATGTCGCTGGCCCCCTTCTTGATCGACTCGGAAAGGATGAGGTTGACCAGGCGGATGATGGGAGCTTCCTCGCTCGAGCGCTGCAGCTCGTCGATCGATATCTCTTGCTCGCCATCGCCGGTGGCTTCGAGATCGAGCTCGAAGGCCTCTTTCTCGGCCTGTGCGATTTCGTCGTAGACCCTCTTGAGCTCGATTGAGTGCGGCGTTCCGTAATACTTTTCGACCGCCTCCCGGATCGAAGATTCCGTCGCCACGACCGGTTCGACATTGAATCCCGTCATGAACTTGATGTCGTCCATGGCGAAGACGTTGGTCGGGTCCGCCATGGCGATCGTCAGGGTACTCCCGACGCGGCTCAGGGGAATGACCATGTACTTCTGGGCAGTCTCGACGGGGATCAGCTTGATGACGGAGGCGTCGATCTCGAAGTATGCGAGGTTGATGGAGGGCACTCCGTACTGCCGGCTGAGAACCGACGTGATGGAGTCGTCGTCCGCGTAGCCCAGGTCGATCAGGATTGTACCCAGGCGCCCGCCGTTTCGCCTCTGGAAATCAAGGGCGTTTTCCAGCTGTTCCGGTGTGATCAGGTTGTCCCTGAGCAGGAGCTCACCGATTTGTGAGGGCATGATTATGTAGCCTTGAACAGAACCAGATCGATCGATGTCGTCAGGAAGAGCAGAATGCTTATCCAGCCGTTGACAGTGAAGAACGCGGTGTCGACGCGACTCAGATCCGACGGCTTGACGAGACTGTGCTCATATGCGAGGAGCGACGCAACGATTGTCAGCCCCGTGAAGCTCAGGATTCCCAGGCCTTCCCGCAGAAAGACCCAGGCCAGCAGCGCCACCATGACCAGGTGAAGCAGGGCCGAGAGGAGAAGCGCCGAAGCGACGCCGAATCGCCTGGGGATCGAATGCAGGGAGGCGATTCGGTCGAAGTCGACGTCCTGGCAGGCGTATATGATGTCGGTGCCGGCGATCCAGAGCGCAACCGCAAGGCCGCAGAGCAAAGGAGTCAATGCCATGTCGCCTCGAACGGCAATCCACGCGCCTATTGGCGCACAGGAAAGGGCGAGGCCCAGAAAAAGGTGCGAGAGCCAGGTAAACCGTTTTGTGAATGAGTAAAAGAAGACGATCGCCAGCGCCAGCGGGCTGAGTTTGAACGCCAGCGGGTTCAGCATCGCCGAAGCGAAGACGAGCACCGAGGCAGAGACAAGCGTAAACGCGGTTACGAACCCCGGAGTGACTTCGCCGCGCGGCAGCGCACGCGCAGCCGTGCGTGGATTCCGGGCGTCGAACGGGAGGTCCGCCAACCGGTTAAACGCCATCGCAGCGCTCCTGGCTCCTACCATAGCCAACAGGATCCATCCGATCTGCCCCGGACGGGGAAACCCGCGCGCCGCGAGGAAGGCGCCGAGGAACGCAAACGGAAGGGCAAAGACCGTGTGTTCGATCTTTACCATCTCCAGCGTGGTCTTGACTCTTCTCAGCAAGCGCACACCATGCGAGCGGCCCCCTGCTCTGACGAAGGCCCCCAGGCCGAAGCGCCGTTTCCGGGGCAGCACGCAGCAACCCGGGGAAAGGCCGTTCGCACTTCGGGGTTTTTATCGGCAGGAAGCCGGGATTTGGTGAATAAATTCATCGGCTCCGGCATACCGGCAAATGTAAGAAAGCCAAAGAATAGCAAAACCGGCAGACAGGGCCAAGCATCCCTGCCTGTGGCTATCTCATCTGGATTTCCCTGGCCTCCCGGCGACACACTGTAATGTTTGCGCCAGACGGCAAATCTTTACGCCTCCAATTCTTTTTTCCATCCAATCACTGTCAGCCGCAGGACCTCGTGCGGCGGGTCTTTGAAGCTGTGAAAGAATCACGGTCCGCACGATTTCTGTGCCGCGCACCTTCGGCGCTCGTGCGGGTTGGCTCGATCCCGACCTTACGGTCGGGCCTACTCACTGCCGCCTCTTCGAGGCTGGACTGGAAATGGCTGTGTGCCTGGTGCTTGGATCGGCTGAGCATGCAAACCAGACGCGAAGCGCGTGGTTACGGATCACAGGAGAAACCGAGGCCCGAAGGGCCGGTACATCGAACGACTAATTCACACCTTCTTCGACCCGCCGCGGCGCCTCAGCGAGGCGCCGCACGGGGGACGGCAGTAATCCACTTGAATTGCGAGTGACCAACCGATAGCTTTAGCCTTCACCGGAGAAACGTCTTGGCCCGCGGATACGACCCCGTCCTGCTGGAAATCTTCAGATCGCTCTACGCCGCCGTCGCGGAAGAGATGGGTGTGACTCTCCGCCGCACGGCGTTCTCTCCCAATATCAAGGAGAGGCGGGATTACTCATGTGCGGTTTTCGATTCGAGGGGAGAACTGGTGGCTCAGGGCGACCATATGCCCGTCCACCTGGGCTCGATGCCGATGTCGGTGGCGGCGGCGATCCGCGCCGTCAAAATGCTGCCGGGCGACATCGTCGTTCTCAATGATCCCTACGAGGGAGGAACGCACCTCCCCGATCTGACGCTGGTAAGCCCCGTATTTGAAGCCGGATCAGGGAAGCTCCTCTTTCACGTCGCGAGCCGCGCGCACCACTCCGACATCGGGGGTATCACGCCCGGCTCCATGCCTCTGAGCACCGAGATCTTCCAGGAAGGATTGCGCATTCCCCCCTTGAAACTCTTCGAAGGCGGTCGTCCCGTGCAGGACATATTTCGGTTGCTCCTGGCCAACGTGCGGACGCCCCGAGAGCGCGAGGGGGACATTACGGCGCAGGTCGCCGCCGCTCGCACCGGGGAACGGCGGCTGCTTCAGATCGTTCAACGACACGGCTCCTTCCAGGCTTCCGCGTACGCCTGCCACCTGCAGGATTACTCCGAACGCATGGTGCGCGCGTTTCTGAGGGCAGTACCTTCCGGGTCGTACTCCGCGGAGGACTATCTGGACGATGACGGGGCGGGGCAGGACCGGATCAGGATTCGGGCGACGATTCACGTGGGCCGTGGAACGCTCGACGTCGATTTCAGCGGCACGGACCGGCAAGTGGCGGGGAGCGTTAATGCCGTTTCAGCCATAACCATGTCGGCAGTGTACTACGTCGTTCGCGCCCTCGTGCCGGGATCCATTCCGGCAAGCAGCGGCGTCCTCCGTCCCGTTCGCGTCAGGACCCCCGAAGGCAGCGTCGTCGACGCGCGTTTCCCGGCTGCCGTGGCTGCCGGCAACGTCGAAACCTCGCAGCGCATCGTCGACGTCCTCCTGAAGGCACTCGCGCCCGCTTTGCCCGGAAGAATTCCGGCGGCCAGCAGCGGCACGATGAACAACCTGACGCTGGGTGGAGTCGACCCGCGGGACGGAACGATGTTCTCCTATTACGAGACTGTCGCGGGCGGGATGGGTGCGTACCCGGGACGCGCCGGCACGAGCGGGGTTCACACCCACATGACCAACTCGCTCAATACCCCCGCCGAAGCGCTGGAGTACGCGTACCCCTTCCGTGTCCGGCAATACGGCATCCGGCGTGGGTCCGGGGGGAGCGGCAAATACCCGGGAGGCGACGGCATAGTGAGGGAGATCGAACTGCTGGCGCACGCCGATGCCACGATACTCTCAGACCGGCGACGTTTCCGGCCGTACGGCCTTGCCGGCGGGAAACCGGCAAAGCCTGGCAGAACACTGCTTCTCAGAAAAGGCCGCCGCATCGAACTGCCGTCCAAGTGCCGTTTTCCCATCGCGGCGGGAGAGAGCCTGATAGTCGAGACACCGGGCGGGGGTGGCTGGGGCGCCCGGGACAGGAGGAAAACAAATTGATCCGTCTTCAAGCGGTCCAGATGCGCGAGATCCATCTGCCCCTGATACACCGGTTCGAAACGAGTTTTGGAGCTACCTCGACCCGCAGGATCATCCTGCTTACGGTCCTTTCAGGCAATGATGTCGGGTACGGCGAGTGCACCGCGGGCGAAGATCCTCTCTACAACAGCGAAACTACCGAGACTGCATGGCACATTCTATCCGACTTCGCTATCCCCTGGCTGCTCGGCAGGGAACTGGATCACGCGTCCGATGCCGCGCACGTTTTGAAGCCGATCAGGGGAAACCGGATGGCCACAGCTGCCATAGAGACCGCCCTCTGGGACCTGGAGGCCAGGCAACGGGGGCTGCCCCTTTACCGGCACATCGGCGGCGAGCGCGGCGAAATCCCGTGCGGAGTTTCCATCGGTATCCAGGCCTCCGTTGAGGATCTGCTGGCCAAGGTCCGCCACGAGGTCTCAGATGGGTACCGGCGTGTGAAGATCAAGATCAAGCCCGGGTGGGAGGTCGAACCACTCCGCGCGATACGGAGCGAGTTCCCGGACCTTCCCTTGATGGCAGACGCCAACTCCGCCTTTCAGCTGAGCGACCTCCCCTTGCTTCGCCGGCTGGATGACTTCGGCCTGATGATGATAGAACAGCCGCTCGCCCACGACGACATCGTGGACCATGCGGTCCTCCAGAAGCAACTCCAGACCCCCATCTGCCTCGACGAGTCGATCTGCAGCGCGGAGGACGCACGCAAGGCGGCAGAACTCGGCAGCTGCCGCATCATCAATGTCAAGCTCGGACGCGTTGGCGGTTACCACGAGGCACGCCTGATAAACGACTACTGCGTGCGGCACGGAATTCCTCTCTGGTGCGGTGGGATGCTGGAAAGCGGCATCGGCCGCGCCCACAACATCGCGCTATCAACCCTGTCGGGATTTACTCTCCCCGGCGATGTCTCGGCCAGCAGGAGATATTACTCGGAGGACACGATAAAGCCGCCCGTCACAGTGACTCCTGCGGGGACAATCCTGGTGCCGGAATCGCCCGGCGTCGGTTTCATTCCCGACACCGACCGTATCGAGCGCGCGACCGTCCGCCGTCGAGAGTTCAATTTCGAGTGAGTGACAAGGATGCCTGAACGAATTATCGGAGTACTTGGGGGTATGGGGCCCGAGGCGACAGTCGATTTCTTCCACGAAATCATCGCCGTCACGCCCGCCGGGAAAGACCAGGATCATGTCCCGGTTCTGATATATTCAAACCCCAGGATGCCGGACAGAGCCTCGGCTATCCTCTATGGCGCCGCAGATCCGCTGCCGTACCTGAAGGAGGCTGCCGTTACCCTGGAACGCGGCGGTGCCGGCATCATTACTATCCCGTGCAACACTGCCCATTACTACCTGGACCAACTGCGTGCGACCGTGCGCATCCCTGTCCTGAACATGATCGAGGAGGCCTGCGGAGCGCTGAAGTCCGCATACCCAGAGGCCCGAACGGCCGGCCTGCTGGCGACGACCGGGACGGTGAAGATGCGCCTCTACGAGCGGTTTCTCGAGAAGGAAGGCCTGAAGGTCATCACGCCGCCGGACGAGGAGCAGGAGAAGGTCCAGATGTCGATCGATCGCATCAAAGCCGGGGCGCGCCGCGACGAGGTGCACCCGATCCTCAAAGCCGCCTGCTGCAACCTCATGTCAAGAGGCGCGGCATTGGTCATACTCGGCTGCACCGAGATCCCACTGGTGCTGGACAGTACAGACCCTGCCTGTCCCATCCTCAATCCCACCAGGATTCTCGCTCAGGCGGCCGTGGACTGGGCGCTCGGAGGGCGAACCTGACCCCGGCTCATTCATGAACGAGCGGGCGGGAAACACTTGCGGGCCCGGGGAAACGCCGGCAGAGCGAATCGTCGTTTTCGATCGGCGCTCATCCGTGTCGACGCATGTCCCAAAGCCCCTCCTGGATGCTTCGTGAATTGTCCGGGCTCGACCGCTGCCCCGCTGATCAGACTCACCTCGTCGACCAAAACCATACGTGCGTCTAACATACAAGTTGACAGGACTGTAAACGAAGTAGACAATGACGGTATATTCTGTGTCAATGACATATGCATTTACTACCTGCCGCAGAGACACTACGCACGCATACAGGGCCATATAAATCGAATTTAATCAATGATTTAAAATGGAGATCTCTGCGCGGCAGCGCTAGTTTTGGCAGGATTCTCTGATGGCGAACGGCAGGAACGGGGACAGGGCGGGACCGCATTTCAGGGCCTTCAAGAGCCTGAAGGACAAGCTCCTCGTGCTGATGATATCCCTGTCGCTGTTGCCGCTCATGGGGGTTTCGGCCTTCTCCTATTTCATTTGGAGCAGGCAGATTGCCCGCGATCGAGTCCAGCTGTCCCTTGAGACGATGGCACAGGATACGGCGGACAAGATCGACCTGATGCTCGGGGAAAGCAAGGTGCAATCCAATTCGATGGCGAGTACCTTGCCGCTGATCTTCCCGACGCTGGATCAGAGCAGAAGCAGGGCTATTTCCCAGATCCTGAACAACTACTGCTTCAACCACGAAGTCTACGACCTGCTGGTCATCGTTGATGCGAGCGGACGCATCATCAGCACCAATACGCTGGACCGGAATACGCTGCCGCTTCCCGCGGGCGAGTTGAACAAGACCCTGGGCACCAGCATTCGCGACTATCCGCAGGAATACAACATTTTCCGCGACTCGATGCGCGGGTACTCGTCGCGTTGCGACTGGTACCAGTCCAGGCTGGTTCACCGGCTTTATGACTATCGCGACGAGGACAGCAGTCACCTCTACAATCTGGCGCTTTCGGAGCCACTCCGCGACCCGCGCACGAGCGAGATACTGGGCGTCTGGATAAGCATCATCAACTGGTTCTATTTCCAGAACATACTTGACAACGTCGAGAGCGACCTGGCGAATTCCGATCTCAAGAGCGGCTACGCCTTCATGCTGGCCAGCGACGGGGACACCACGATCGGCCACAAATACCGGAAGAATCGGGCGAACGAATACGGCGTTCCGCCGCACGCCGAGCGAGACCTCGATCTCTATGGAAGCCGGATCGTGAAGGACCATGGCCTGAGGGTACTGCACGACGCGATTCTGCAGCACAAGCGCAGTATTGCCTATGACTTCCCGAAGGGCACCTCCAAGATCACCGGCATAGCGCCGATTGGGGACACTTCTTTTGGCTGGATCGTCGGCGTCGGGGTGGACAGCAGCGACATTTTCCGGCCTATCTATGCTGTTGGCTGGTGGCTCGCGGCTGTCACGCTCACACTGTCGGCACTGGTCGTCGCTTTCACCTACATCATCGCCCGCGGCATCACCGTCCCGCTGAACAACCTTATCGGGACGGCGCAGACAATCGCCAAGGGTAACTTCAACGAGCGGGTCCGTGTCCGCTCGGCTGACGAAGTGGGGATCCTGGGTTCGACCTTCAATGACATGGCGCGCGCGCTGGCCGCGCGCGAAGAACAACTCCAGGACCTGAACAAGAATCTCGGGAACATGGTGCGCGAGCGTACGCTCGAGCTGGAGAAGTCGAACGAGGCGCTCAAGAATGCCTATCTCGACCTTCAAAACACGCAGGAGCAGCTGATCCAAACGGAGAAGATGGCCTCCCTCGGACAGCTCGTCGCCGGAATCGCACACGAAATCAAGAACCCGCTGAACTTCATATACGGGAACACGGGATTCCTTGCCGACTACGCCAACAAGCTGCAGGGCCTGCTGGCCGCTTTCGAATCGCTGCCGAGCCTTTCTTCCGGTGATCGTGAGACGATCTCCAGGCTCAAGGACGAGATCCGCTACACGTTCATCAAGGATGACCTCCGGATTCTTATCGACAACTTCACCGAAGGCGCCCGCCGCATCAATACCATCGTCTCGGACCTGCGCTCATTCTCACGCATGGACAGCGACACGCTCTCCGAGATCGACATTCACGGCGCGCTGGAGATTTCACTGAACCTCCTGACCAATCAGTACAAGAACCGAGTCGAGATCCATCGGGAGTACGGCGACATCCCGAAGATCCAGGGCTACTCGGGCAAACTGAACCAGGTGCTCATGAACCTGCTCCTCAACGCCTTCCAGGCAATTCATGACCGGGGTGACGTCTGGATCAGGACCCGCTCTCTCGATGGCACGGTGGAGGTCGAGATCCAGGACAACGGTGTCGGGATCCCGAAAGAACATCTCAAGCGCGTCTTCGAACCTTTCTTTACAACCAAGCCTGTCGGGCAGGGCACGGGGCTGGGCCTGAGCATCAGCTATGGGATTATCGAGCAGCACGGCGGCAAGATACATGCCACGAGTGCGCCCGGGAAGGGAAGCACCTTCATTATCCGGCTGCCCGTGGTCCAGGAAAGGGCTTCCTTATGAAGCAGAAGCATTCGCTGCTCCTCGTGGATGATGAGGAGGCCAACCTCCAGAAGCTGCGGCGGACATTCATGGAGAAGTACGATGTGTTCCCCGCCCAGTCCGGCGAGGAAGCCCTGCAGATCCTCCAATCGACCCCGATCGATGCCGTAATCACCGACCAGAAGATGCCCAACATGACGGGCATCGAATTCCTGGAGGCCTCCCAGAAGGATTACCCGAACCTTGTCAGGATCGTGTTGACGGGATACACGGAGGTGGACGACCTGATCGCCGCCATCAACACGGGCAAGGTTCACAAGTACATCACCAAACCCTGGGAACCCGAAACCCTGAAGATGGTCGTGCAGGAAGCGCTGGAGAAGATGGAACTGATGCGCGAAAACGAGCGGCTCGCGCGTGCACTCCAGATTGCCAACCAGAGACTGCAGACCGAGAACGCCATTCTCAAGCAGGAGGCCGAGAAAGGCGGGGTTCGCCGCGAGATCATCTACGGCAGCCCTGAAATGGAGAACATTCTCCAGCTGCTGCGCCGGGTTACCGGCACTGAGACCACGGTCCTGATCCAGGGTGAGACCGGTACAGGCAAGGAACTCGTTGCCCGCTTCATCCACACCGAGAGTCCGCGACGCGACCAGATTTTCATAGCGGTGAACTGCGGTGCGATTCCCCGGGATCTCGTGGAGAGTGAGTTTTTCGGGCACGCCAAGGGAGCGTTCACCGGAGCGCTCCAGGAGAAGAAGGGCTTGTTCGAGATGGCAGATGGCGGCACCATCTTCCTCGATGAGATAGGCGAGGCACCCCCGGAGTTACAGGTAAAGCTGCTCCGCGTGATCCAGGAGAGCGAAATCATGCCGCTCGGCTACCACCAGCCGAGGAAGGTCGACGTGCGCATCATCGCCTCCACCAACCGGGATCTCCGGGCCGAGGTCGCGGCCGGCCGGTTCCGGCAGGACCTCTACTTCAGGATCAATGTCTTTTCCGTGACGATACCTCCGCTGCGTGAAAGAGTCAGAGATATCGTGCCCCTCGCCGACTACTTTCTGAAGTACTACAGCGCGCGGTTGAACAGACGCATCCCGGGCTTCCACAAAGACGCCGCCAGGCTGCTCGAATCCTACTCGTGGCCGGGAAACGTCAGGGAACTCCAGAACGAGATGGAGCGCCTGGTTCTCATCGCGGACCCGGATAGCGAGATCGGGCCGGGCCTTCTGTCGGACTACATCCGTCAGGGATCGCGCTCTGCGGTCCGGACCGATGGCAAACTGAAGGCTGCCATCCAGACCCTCGAAGACGAGATGATCCTCGATACCATGCAGCGTCTCCACAGGAACAAGTCCCGCACCGCACGCGCCTTGGGCATCAGCCGACAGTCTCTCATAACCAAACTGCGGCGTATCCAGGTGTCCGAATAGTTCCCATCCGCCTGCTAACCATTAGACAGATTATCCTGTTGAAAGCAAAGACTTAATGGAAATATGAGAGAGAATTGTCTAAACATTGGACGTTTAGGAAGTTTTCTAGCTCTGTGGGCTATTGTCAATATCTCATTTTTTTACAACAGCTTACATAGATATCGCCATGTCAACTTCTTTGGCACCAAAAGTGCATTATTGGTGGGTGTGAGCAAGGGGATGAATGAGGAGCCAATCATGTCGGAGGGACCCATGCAGATAGGAAGGCCGCAGTGGGATGGAGGAGAGGAGTCCGGTCTGGCGCTCCTCAATCGATGCAGGACGAACGATCCCGGAGCCTATGACCAGTTCCTATCCCGATATACGCGCAGGATCCTTAACACGGCTTACCGCATCCTCGGGGAGGAAAGCTCCGCCGAAGACGCCCTTCAGGAAACGCTCATAAACGTCTACCGCGGGCTCTCGAGCTTTCGAGGCGATTCGAAGGTCTCCACATGGGTGAGCCGGATCACTGTTAACGTCTGCCTGGGAATCCTCCGCAAGGCCAAGCACCGGCATTTTGTCGACCTGGAGGATGAGACCGCACGTGAACTGCCGGCCATGCCCACGCCGGAGACAGACCCGCTGGAGCATACCGCCTCGGAAGAGCTACGTGACCTGGTCGCAGCTACCTTTGACAGGATGTCCCCAAAACAGGGAGAAGTTGTTCGACTCCACGACATGCAGGGCCACACCATTCAGGAGATTGCCAGAATAATCCGCTGCCCGGCAGGCACGGTCAAGTCTCGTCTCTTCTACGGCAGGCAGGAGTTCAAGAGCATCTTCAGCCGGCTCAGAAGCAAAGGCCTCGCGACCGCGACCATCCAATAGCCTCCATGCCGGCTGCCCTGTGCCGAGACTGCCGGTGATCGTCTGCTGACTTCGGCCGCCAGCCCTCGGCTGGAAATCGGGGCGGTCAGCGCCGGCTCCGCCGCAATAACGCCGTCCAGGCCTCCCGCATCCTTTTGTGAAAGCATGGTTTTTCTCGATTCTGTCGTGCTAGAATCTGTTCCCATAATTGTAGCGACAGGTAATATCCTTGAGTCAGAGTACGCCCGTTCCGAACCCGGTTTCCACCACCCCGATCCGGCACTTCCATCTGAAACCTGAACCGGGAGCTGCCGTAGGCGGATTCGCTCCTTTCTTCTATATCGAGGCAAAGATCGACCTCGCGGATGTTCGGTCCGGTTTCCGGGAAAGCCTCAGCGTAGCCCGGGCCCTGGAGATCATCCAGTTCGAGGGGGATGCGCTTTGGACTGAAGACATGGTGCGGGATATCGATCCCTCGTCCGTCGCGGGCGGCCTCCCTGCCTCGACGGCACTGCAGCCTCTGCCTCCCCACGTAGACGCCGCCCACCTGCGATGGATTGAAAGCCAGTTTCTGCGCTACCTTCTCCGGCATTTTGAGGTGCGCATATACCGCAACCCGTACCTGAGGTTCTATTCGCTGCCGGGCGAGCCGAAGGACGATTTCACGGCGCGCTGCCTCGAGATGCTTGCCCGGCCCTTCCGCGCCGAGCTCGACAGCATCAGGGAATTGTGTGACCGCAAGCTCGAGCGAGTGAAGATCAAGTACCTGAAGGCCGACAGCTACCGGGGTTTTGCGGAGGAGAGAGTCTCTGCAGAGGCGAGAAACCGCATTCATGGGATGGCAGAGCGGGTCGAGGAGCTGTTTGTCACGGCCGAATTGACGGCTGAGCCTTCGGGTGGAGATCCCATGTTTTCAGGGACGGCCGACGGCACGCTCGAACAGCGGCTGGCGTCAATCGAGAGCGAGGCGCGTGACGCAATCCGCCGTCTCGCGAGCGAATACACGGAGATGGCGGAAAACCTGGACGAATACCTTGTTCGACCTACCTTGAAGGATATACGGCTGGGCGGGGCGTCAATTCTCTGGATGCCGCTTTGAGCGACAGCATGATGGCAGGAGAGCGGATCGCGGTAGCAATGAGCGGCGGAGTCGACAGCTCCACCGTGGCTGTCATGCTGAAGGAACGCGAGTACGATGTCGTCGGATTCTCGATGCAGCTCTGGGACCAGCGGCGCGGCCGGTCCGTCGAGGGTGCCTCTGGTGCGGGCCGCTGCTGCTCGATCGATGACATCCATGATGCGCGCGCGGTCGCCTCACGGGCCGGTATACCGTTCTACGTCGTCAACTTCCAGGACGAGTTTGAACGCACGGTTGTCAAACCCTTCATCGAGGACTACATCAACGGCCTGACGCCTTCCCCATGCGTGCTCTGCAATTCGCACATGAAGTTCGACCAGCTCATAAGGCTGGCGGAGGGTGTTCACGCAAGCGTGGTCGCGACCGGGCACTATGCGCGTGTGGCGCGCGACGAACAGACTGGCCGGTACACGCTGCTGCGTGCGTGCTACCCCGAAAAAGACCAGTCCTACTTCCTTTTCGAGTTGACCCAGGGACAGCTTTCGCGCGCCATGTTTCCCCTGGGAGAGCTGAGAAAAGCGGAGGTCCGTGAGATCGCCAGGCGACACGGCCTCAGGGTCGCGGATAAGCCCGAAAGCCAGGAAACCTGCTTCGTCCCGGATGGTGACTACGCCGGTTTTATCGAACGTTTCAGCGGCGAGATTGCAGGCAAAGGGGACAGTGGTGGAAGGCCCCGAGGCGGGGAGATCGTGGACTCATCAGCGAAGGTGTTGGGGGTTCACGGGGGTGTGCATCGATACACCATAGGGCAGCGCAGGGGACTCGGCATAGCGTACCGCAGACCTCTGTACGTGATCGGCCTCGACCCGGAGGGCGCAAGAGTGATCGTCGGGGAACGCGAGGAGCTCGCCCGGCGTGACTGTCATGTGGTCAGGCCGAACTGGGTGTCGATCGAAGCGTTGAGGGAACCGCTGCGGGTTGGCGTCAAAATCCGGTCACGGCATACCGAGGCACCCTCCCTGATATCGCCACTCGAGGACGGGTCGGTGAGGGTCAGCTTCGACGAGCCCCAGTTTGCCGTGACTCCGGGCCAGGCGTGCGTGTTTTACCGGAACGACAGCGTCTTGGGCGGAGGTTGGATAGCCCGTGACTGAGGTCGGAATCGATACTGAGAAGGACGGCCACGGATTTCACGGACTGATCGGATTTGTGAGAGCCGGCCGAGATTCATCGGTGAGCCAGTGGCATCCGTGGCCTGCATCATGAGCTGGGAGCGCATGTGCCTTTAGAGCGCAGCCGGGCGAGTATCCTGGTCGTCGCCGGGGAGGCGTCGGCGGACCGCTACGCCGCTCGGGTTGTCGAGAAACTGAAAGCCGCTGCCGGCGCTCCCGCACTTCGATTTGTCGGCACGGGCGGGGACAGGATGCGCGCGGCCGGAGTCGAGCTGTTATCGGACATCCGTGACCTCGCGAGCATCGGCCCCCGGGAAGCGATTGCGCACCTGCGGAAGTACCTGGAAACGTATCGAGCCTTGTTGCGGGAAATAGCGGAGCGTCGGCCGGTGGTGGCCCTTCTGCTGGACTTCCCGGAATTCAACCTGCGGCTGGCAGCGCGCCTGAAGCGCGCCGGTGTCCCTGTGGTCTACTACATCAGTCCCCAGATCTGGGCATGGCGACGATATCGGGTGCGAACTGTCCGGGCCTTTGTCGACAGGATGCTTGTCATTCTCCCGTTCGAGGCGGAATTCTACCGTCGGCACGGGGTGCCGGCCGAATTCGTGGGTCATCCGCTCCTGGAGGATTTCCACCCGATCTACGACCGGGAGCGGTTCCTGGGTGCGCGCGGCCTGGATCCGGACCGCACCACCGTGGCTCTGCTACCGGGCAGCCGGCGCAGGGAAGTGGATTACATTCTGCCGGTGCTTCTCGGCGCAGCGGCCGGGATGCTGTCGTTTCGGCCGTTGCAGTTCCTGGTTTCCGTCGCGCCCACGATCGACCCCGACCATGTGCAGAGAATCGTGGCGAGGTTTTCCGGGTCCGCCAGGCCTCACCTGCGTGTGTTGGCAGACGATTCCCGTGACATACTCGCGAACTCGGATTTCGCGATGGTGAAGAGCGGAACGAGCACCCTGGAAGCAGCACTGGTCGGTACCCCGTTCCTGACGACCTACAGGATCTCGCCCGTGAGCTGGTGCGTCGGAAGAATTCTGATTCGAAGTCGGTTCAAAGGCTTGGTAAACTTGATCGCCGATGAGGGTGTTGTGCCTGAGCTGCTGCAGGGTGAGGCCACGCCCGAGAACCTGGCTCAGACCGCCATCGGGCTGCTGGAGAATCCTGAAAAGCTGGCGCGGATGAAGGAACGATTGGGGCTGATCAAGCAGAAGCTCAGCCATCGCTGTGCCTCTGAGGCTGTGGCTGCAGTGATTGACGGATACATGCGCGCGTGAGGAAACGATGAGGAGAGCACACGCCGGTTGGATTGTCGGATGCCTGTTTCTATTGTCAGGCGCAACATCCGCATTACCCCAGGCAAAGAGACAGCCTTCCGCCGTTCCAAGGCTCGACGTGGAGAAGTACGTTACCAAGGTGACGCTGAATCCTGACGCTCATGAGCTCGCCGCGACCGTCGCGATCAGCTTCAGACCCCTCGAGGAGACCGCGGTTGCGGTCTTCGAGCTATCCGAGAATGTATCCGTCCAGAAGGTGCTCGACCCGTCCGGGGTGGAGCTGGAATTCGGCCAGGACGAAGCCGGTCCGGGCCAGCTTGCGGTGCGTTTTCCCAGACCCCTGCAGGCGGGGAAGAGCCTGACCATCAGGGTGGAGTGCACCGGGGGTTTTGATCGCGATCGCTACAGTCGCTTCTACACTCGCGACGAAACCAGCGCGTACATCGGCCCCGACGGCAGCTACCTGCTTTACTCCTCCAAGTGGTTTCCCATCGGCAAGTTTCTCTCCTCCCGTTCGCCCGCTACCATCGAGGCGACGGTGCCTCTGGGAACCACGGTCATCGGCGCAGGGAAACAGCTGCCCGTGATCACCAGGGGAATCACCGAAACCTTCACCTGGACCACCGACCATCCCATCCTGCCCAATGTGATTGTGGCGGGGCAGTATTTCGAGAAGCAGTTCAAGGTCGGCGGCGTCACAATCGATTGTTTCGCGTCCGAAAAGTCACTCGGTTCGATTCAGAGGAGCGCCGAGGCCCTCGGGCGGATGCTCGAGTATTTCGGGAAGGCTTTCGGCCCCTCGGCTGCCGGAGAGGCTTACAGGCTCGTCGAGGTGGATGACCGCCTGTCGGTGCACCCGGGCACCCTGGGGACTATTTTCATCACTCGCGGTGAGCTGGCCCTGGAACGCCCGGCTGTCAGGCAGCTCGCGCGCCGCGCTGCGAACCAATGGTGGGGTGATACGGTCGGTGTGCAGAACGCCGAGGATCTGTGGCTGGTTGGCGGACTGGACTACTTCTCCACTGCGCTGTATGGGGGCGAAATCGGAGGCACCGAAGGATTCCGCAACGAAATGGAGGAACTCGCAGTACTCGCACTTCGGTTTGAGAACCGGAGCCCGGTTCGTGGCGGATTCTCCCTGGGGTACCAGACAGAACCCTACGAGTCCGTTGTATCAGGAAAGGGCGCGTGGGTGCTCAACATGTTGCGCAGCATGCTGGGTGACAACAAGTTCGGCGAGCTGTTGCGACGCTATGCTCATGAGTACGGCGGGAAGGGAGGAACGACTACCGGATTTCAGAAGATTGCGGAGGATCTCTACGGCAAGGAACTCGGGTGGTTTTTCGGCGAGTGGCTCGACAACATCGGAGTCCCCAACCTCCAGACGGACTATGTTGTCTACAAGAGTGCAGGAGGGTTCAGGGTCTCCGGCACCGTCAAGCAGGATCGTGACCTGTTTCGCATGCCGGTGGAAATCGAGGTGCAGACTGTGGACAAATCCGTCACGTCGAGCATAGAGCTGAGCGGCAAGTCCACGTCCTTCGACGTGGCCACGTTCAGCATGCCCAAGAAGGTGGTTACGGATCCGGGCTACAAGATCCTCCGCGACTCCAAGGAGCTGCAGCTGGCGGTCCAGTTGTCCCTGGGCAACGACCTCAAAGCCAGGGGGCAGTATGTTGAGGCCATCCGGGCCTACGAAAACGCCCTTAAGATCAACCCGAGGAAGTCGCTGGCTCACTTCCGGCTGGCCGAGGTCTTCTATGACCAGGCAAACCTGCAGTCGGCCGCGAACTCCTTCCGCGACGCGCTCAATGGCGACAAAGACCCCAAATGGATTGAAGTGTGGGCCTACATCTATATAGGGAAGATCTACGATATCCTGGGTCAGAGGCAGCGGGCCATGGCCGAGTACAACAAGGCACTCAATACCAAGGACGACACGTTCGGCGCGCAGGAAGAAGCCAAGAAATACCTCTCGGCTCCGTTTGTCCAGCAGCGGGGCGCCAAGGATCAGGAAACGAAACAACCGGACTGAGCCTATGGATTCCTGGGGAAAGATAGCGCAGCGGCTCCGTGTTCCCGTGGGAACACTGCTCGGAGTTATCTTCCTTGTGCTCATGCACCCCTCGCTGCGTTCTCTCTGGATCGGCGGGATTGTCACCCTTGCGGGCGCCTTGATCCGGGTTTGGGCGGCAGGTCACATTGACAAGGGCAGGACCCTCGCCCGGTGTGGGCCCTATGCGCTTACCAGGAATCCCCTGTACCTGGGGTCACTTCTCATGGCTCTCGGTATCTTGTTGGCAGGCCAGGGTTACTGGCTGCTCATCCCCTTCGGCCTGTTCTTCGTCGGTTTCTACTATCCGGTAATGAAAGCCGAGGAGCAGGAACTTCTTCAGGGACACGGGGAGGCCTTTGTCGCTTACTCGCGCACTGTCCCGCTGTTCTTCCCCGCCTTCCGTCACGCTGTCGAAAACTCCTCGAATTTCCTCTGGTCACGAGTCTTGAAGAACCGGGAACACCGCACCTTGATGGGCCTGGTGCTGGCCGAGGCGATCCTGGTTCTGAAATTATTCGGATGAAGCATCTGTACTGGATTCACCGCGCGCTGTAAAATCTTGTGCTTGGATTGATTTGCGGGTGGATTGCGACTGCGGGGGCCTGAGAATCGTCGGGGCCATTCTGTGTTCCAGCTCCCCGTCAGGGCGAGGATCAGGCAAGGGAGGACAGAACCTGAATGTACACAGACCAATTCTTCCGGAACGAAGGTCGAAGGAGCCTGCTGGGTAACTGGCACGGTTCATCGGTCGTGTCCCGGATCGCGGACTGGACATGGCGGGCATTCCAGGCAGTCAGCACGCGGCTACCTGAAGGCGAATTGCCCAGCCCGAAGTGGGCACCGGGAAGGATCCTCAAGAACCGCGAGCGCTCCGCTCCGCAACTGGGTTTCCCAAGAATGACCGATTCGCTCTGCCCCCGCTGCGTTCCTGAGGTTCGGAACGCCATTATCAGCGGCGAGGCCGACATGTCGCTCCTGCGGGCCACTCACCCGGGGGAGATAAAGGCGCAGCTGATCGAAGAAGACGGACGCATTCTCATGCGCAAGGTCTGCGAGAAACACGGCCCGTTCGAGGACCTCATCTCGACGAATCCTGCCTTCACCCGGCGGATCGAGTCCCTCTTTTTCGGACGCGACTTCCGCACTGCAGAGGACGAGGCCGTCCACCGCCACGGGTCCTCCACCATAAAATACGGGCGCGGTGCGGTCCTGACGGTGGATCTGACAAACCGCTGCAACATGATGTGCAATCCCTGCTTCATGGATGCGAACCAGGTCGGCTACGTTCATGAGCCGGGTTTCCAGGATGTCAAGGCAATCCTGGACCAGGCCGTTTCTTTCAAGCCGCGCCGGCAGATAATCGTCCTGCTCTCCGGCGGCGAACCGACTCTGTCGCCGTATTTCCTCGAGGCCGTCGCCTACGCCAAGAAGATCGGATTTTACCGCGTCATCGCGGCCACGAACGGCATTCGCTTCGCCCAGAGCGAAGAGTTCACCCGCCAGGCCAGGGATGCCGGACTGCATGGCGCCTATCTCCAGTTTGACGGAGTCACCAACGAGAAGAACGCGCACCGCGGTGTCGGCAACCTGCTGGATGTGAAGCTCCGCGCCATCGAGAACATGGCCCGGGTGGGCATGAAGACCACCCTGGTCACCACGATTGTCAACGGAATCAACAACGATGGCATCGGCGCGATCGTCGATTTCGCCGTCAAGAACGTCGACAAGGTGCAGACGATCGCGTTTCAGCCGGTCTCTTTCACAGGGCGCGACGAGGAAGTGGACGACGAGACCCGGTATGCACAGCGATACACCCTGTCGCAAATGGTGGAAGACCTGCGCTCACAGCTCGGGGTAGATTGGCAGCCCATGCGTGACTGGTTCCCGCTTTCGTCATACTCGGCCTTCACGAGCGTGATGGACATTCTCCAGGGCCCGGATGCGCCCTGGGGGTGGAGCGCCTGCAACTGCCACCCGAGCTGCGGCATCTTCAGCCTTGTGGTCGCCAATCGGCGCACGAACCAGTGGGCCCCGCTTTTCAAGTTTTTCGACTACGAGCGGTTCATCCGGGACGTGGCGCTGATAACCGACACGGCCCGGGGGCGGACCCTCACCGCTGCGCAGCTCGCCCTGTCGATCCTCAGAAACTTCAGGGCCGACGAGGCGCCGAAGGGTTTCCCCATTTCCCAGATCGTCAACCTCTTCAAGCCCAGCTCAGAGAGGTCGGACAGCGACCGGAACGACAGGATGAAGACCCGTTCGGAATCCGACGACTGGCGCGTTCTGGCCATCGAAGGGATGTGGTTCCAGGATCTCTGGACCTACGATTTCCGTCGTACGGAGATGTGCGTGATTCCCTATGGCACCCAGGAGGGCGAGATATCGTTCTGTGCCTACAACACGGGAGTCGGCTGGCGGCAGATAGTAGAGAATTCTCACCGGACCGCCACGCTTGCCGATTGGCACAAGTCCCGAGGCAGGCACGAAATCTTCGCAAAAGGCAAGGAAGTCCCGCTGGCCACTGCCGCCCACAGCCTCGAAATGCCCGTGCCCGGTAACGGGCGATCCGGGTCCGGGTGCTGCGGGTCTCCCTCTATGACGGCGCACTGAAAAGGAGCGGGATGCCCTCGTGAGCATCCGCCCCGGGGAGTAACGGCGACATTCGTTCTTTCCGTTGCCGGGACACGAAAATCCGGGCCCGTCCCGGTCACTGTTCCCGGCAGTGAACTCGGTTTCCTTCCACCATGAGCCTGTCAGTATTGCAGATTGCAGCGACCCTGGGTTTGGAGTACCAGGGGAACGGCAGTTGCGAGATCCGCCGTGTTTCCAGCTGGGAATCGGCCGATCCGCACTCTCTGGTATTCAACGAAAATCGTGAGAAGGGCCCCGTCGCCGCAGCCGATGTCAGGGCCGGTTGTCTGATCACCGAACGGGATCTGGCGCTGCCCGGCTTGACTGCCATTTTCTCTGTAAGACCCAAGCTCGATTTCGCCCGCGCCGCTGCTCTGCTCTCACCGTCGCCGCGGGGATCCGGGAACCGGCATCCGAGCGCTGTAGTTGCCCACGATGCCGAAATTGCCGCGGATGTCGACATCGGCCCATGCTGCGTCGTGGGGCGCGGCGCCACGATTCTGCAGGGGAGCATATTGCATGCCGGCGTTGTCGTCGGAGAGGAATGCCGGGTCGGTGCCTGCTGCATCCTGTATCCCCGGGTAGTGCTCTACCCGGGGGTGGTGTTGGGTGACCGCGTGATACTTCACGCGGGTGTTGTCATCGGCGGTGACGGATTCGGGTATGTTTTCGACGGCCGGACCCAGGTAAAGTTTCCACAGGCGGGATCGGTCGTAATCGACGAGGACGTGGAGATCGGCTGCAACACCACCATCGACAGGGGTTCGCTGGGTGTGACCCGGATCGCGGCCGGGGCGAAGATCGACAATCTCGTGCAGATTGCCCACAACGTCCAGATCGGCAGAGGGGTGGTGATCGCCGCTCAGACCGGCATTTCGGGCAGCACGGTCATCGAAGAGTACGCCGTCATCGGCGGCCAGGTAGGTCTCGGTGACCACGCACGTGTACAGAGCGGTGCGGTCATCGGCTCGAAGGCCGGCATCCTGCCCGGCAAGATCGTCCGCGGAGGCGAAGTCTACTGGGGCGTCCCGGTACGCCCGCTGAGCGAGTATAAACGCCTGAATGCGCTGTTCGGTCGCTTGCCCGAAATGAAGGCGGACATTGACAAGCTGAAGAGGACCGTGGCGGATCTCCGGGCGGAGAAGGACGCCGGCGAACCGAAGCCCTGACGTCCCCGGGCGGGCAGAGCGATTGGTTGGAAAATGCAGTCTCGAATACCCTTCGACGGGGCCGGGCCTGAGCGGTTCTCACCGGCGATCGTCGATTCATCACAACTCGATTGGATCTGCCGCGAAACGCTGCGGGCGATGTTTCCCTCGTTCCGGAATGCAGAGATAAGCTCGTCTTTTTACCCGTATGTGGGCCTGACTCACACGATACGCAGACGTGGTGGTGCCTGGTTCCTTCGCATCAGTGACCATTGCCTTCCGGCCCCGCACAGGGTGCTCCAGGCGGTCGCCATCCTGCTGGCGTGCAGGGTACTGCGGCGCCGCCCGCCGGACGAGTGGTTGCAGGTTTACAACTCGTTCAGGCGCGCCCCGTCTGTCGAGGCTTCCGTGCGGGAGCGGCGGTTGCGTCGCGGGCGAAAGGTGATGCGTGCCTCGGGGAAGCACCACGTGCTTGGCAGTTACTGTGAGGAAGTGAACCGGCGATTTTTCAACAGCCAGATAGAGATCACGAGGATCGGTTGGAGCCGCAAACGGAGCTGGTCGAGGCTCGGCCACTACGACCCGCTTCACCGGACCATCACCATCAGTGCGGCGCTTGATTCTCCGATGGTGCCCCCCATGGTTCTTTCGTACCTTGTCTATCACGAGATGCTGCACGCCGTCTTTGATGCGGTTCATTCCGGTGCGCGCAGGCGCCATCATCCTCGCGCCTTTCGCGAAGCCGAGCGTGCACATCCCGACTATGCGGAGGCGAGCAGGTTCCTGAACGGGTTTTGCCGGGGTCGCGGCAAAGAGCGGCCGCGGAGGGAATGTCGATGAAATGTGTTGTATGCGGCGAGAGGAAGGGAAAGCGGGCGTGCCCCGCAAAGCGCGCGCTCATCTGCGCGCAGTGCTGCGGCGAAAAACGGGTACTCGAGATCGACTGCCCGGAGAGCTGTGAGTACCTGAAGGTGGGTCGGCAGAGGGAGGCGTCAAACAACTATGCCCGGCACCTCCGGCCCTCGGATCCGGCGAAAGCGAGGAAGTACCAGTACGTGCTGAGCAACCTCCAGGATGTGGTATCGAGCCTTGAGTACGTCATCGCAGAGGAGAGGCGAACCTCGCGTTATTTGACGGACAAGGTGGCCGCGGAAGCCGTTGACCTTCTGCTGCAGACCCTGCTGACCGAGGACAAAGGCGTGCTTTACGAGAGGACGTCGAACAACATCGAGGTCGAGGCACTTCGGCGCAGATTGAGGGACGCGATCGGGTCGCTTCGGGCACCCCAGGAAGCGGGGAGGACGGCTCTCAAACTTGGGGATGCGATCGCATGCATGGAACTGATCCAGGATGTCCTGACGGGGCACATGAGTTCCGGCCCGGCATCGACCGGCTATGTCGATTTTCTTGCGCGCATGCTACCCGCACGCGCCCGTGTCGAAGGCGGCGGATCCTCGATAATAATCCCCGGGCGATGAACGATTCCCAACGGCCGGGTGAGGTATCAACCGCGGAATTTCCGCAACTGAGGGATAGGCAGTCATGGTGCTGGCGCGATTCAAGTGCAATCCCGAAACGCTCTCCGATGCGGTCCGAAGGTTCCGCAACCAGCGAATCCTGGTGATCGGCGACGTCATGCTCGACCGGTTTGTCTGGGGTTCGGTAAGCCGCATCAGTCCCGAAGCACCGGTGCCCGTCGTCGAAATAAAGAAGGAAACAACCTGCCTGGGAGGGGCTGCAAACGTAGCCGCGAACATTCGCGCGCTGGGAGCAATCCCGGTCCCGGTGGGTGTCATCGGGGACGATTTCGAGGGTCGACGCCTGCGCCATGAGTTTCGCATGCTGGGTGCGCCCGTGGCCGGCCTGGTGGTTGACAGAGCTCGGGCAACAAGCGTGAAAACAAGGATAGTCGCCCATCACCAGCAGGTGTGCAGGACCGACCGCGAGGATCGGACGCCGATTCCTCCGGCGTTGCACAGAAGGATCGTTTCCCGTTTCCGGACGATGCTTCGGTCCTGCGCTGCGGTTGTGGTCTCTGATTACGCCAAGGGCCTCATCTCACCCGCCCTGTTGAAGGAGATCCTTCCCCTCGCGCGCGCGTCAGGGAAGATCGTCTGCGTCGACCCGAAGCTCAAGGACCTTGGGTTCTACCGGCCGGCGACGGTCATTACTCCCAACACGCTGGAGGCGGAACGCGCGTCCGGCATGACCATCTCGACAAGGCAGGACCTGTTGCGGGCCGGGAGGAAGATCCTGCGCTCGCTCCGCGTAGACTGCCTGCTGATCACCAGGGGCGAGGAGGGAATGGCGCTGTTCCAGGAAGGATCCAGGGTGACCCACATCCCGACAGTCGCCCGTGAAGTATTTGACGTCACTGGGGCCGGAGATACGGTCATTTCGACCCTGACGCTCGGGTTGGCTGCCGGGCTTCCGATCCTGCAGGCGGCCGTGCTGGCAAATGTCGCAGCAGGCATCGTGGTCGGTAAACTGGGCACCGCCATCGTCACTCCCGATGAACTCGTGGCGCGGCTTCAATCCTATTGACTCGAGGTCGGAATCGGGGTCGCAATCGGCATCCGGATCCGGTCAGGGCTGCGCGACAGCCCCGGGATTGCCGGGGAGATGAATCCCGAGGAGAAGTGCCGGGAATCGAAGGAACGCGGGATTCTTCAACGGCAGGTTTTCCGCCAGCATGAGATCTACTTCCCATCGGGGCACCTCCCCGTACAGCAGCCACTGATCATCCTGCGAAACAGACAGCCAGCCATGGAGACAAGGGCTCTCCGCCTGGTAGATCTCAGTCACCTTGCTGCCCTCAAATTGAAGGTATCCGATCACAAATCCCTCGCCGACGGGCCGGGCTCTCCGGGCAATATAGAAGAGGCCCTCGCGGGACAGCGACCAGTCAGTCCAGTTGACCTGCCGATTGAGGATGCGGGCCTCCTCGCCGCCCCCGGTCGGTACTCTCCAAATACCTGAGCGATTTCGCTGTGAGTAGTAAAGAATAGAGCCGTTGTACGATTCCACTGCGTAGAAACCGCCGCCGAAGGTAACCTGAACGGCAGTGCCTCCCTCCGACGGCATCTTCCAGATCTGGAATCTGCCGGTGCGATCAGAGCTGAAGTAGATCCAGCGACCGTCCCTGGAGAAGCTCGGCGCCGTATCCTGTGCTGCATTCTTCGTCATCAGACGAGGTGTTCCACCACCGGATTCCACGGCCCAGACTTCGCGGTTGCCGCTGGCGGTGGAGTCAAATGCAATCCGGTTTCCATCCGGCGACCAACTGGGGGCGCCGCAATAACCCCCAAGATTCGTCAACTGAGCCTGCCCGGATCCGTCGCCCGAACAGACCCAGATCTGGTTCGTTCCGGACCGGGTTGATTCAAATGCAATCCTCGTGCCGTCAGGAGAAAAGCGCGGGTTCGTGTCGTCGCCGCTGGATGCGATCAGCTGGGTTGGATTGCGGCCGGTTGCCTGTGCGCCTGATCCGGGAAGGCGCCAGATACTGATGCCCCGACCATTAGCCTGAGCGTAAACGATCCGGTTTTCCGATACCGATGGCGGGCCAACATTCTGACCCAGGCCCTGGAACGGCTCCGGCGTACCACCCGCAACCCAGATACGCCATATCCTCGGATAGGCACCGGCCAAGGCTGCCGAAAACACGATACCCTGACCGTCTGAGGTCCAGGCCGGCCCGGCGCAAGAAAGGTAATTCTTGCGGGTCAGCCGACTGGCTTCAGTCCGCGACGTGGGTTGAATCCAGACGTCATTCACGCCGACGCCCATCTTCCTGACGAAGGCGACGCTCTGGCCATCCGGAGAGAACTCGGGCCAGAAGTCCCCGGGAGAACCTGATGGGGGAAAAGTGAACGGCTTGGCCTCCTGCGTCTCGAGCGACATCAGCATGACGCGAACCGGGCCGTCCTCTGTGCCCTTCTGCGAAAAAGCCAGCCATTTCCCGTCTGGAGACCAGGTCGGAGCGGGCATGAACTCACCGAGAAAATACGCGGGCCCGCGTATCCGGAGCAGTCGCCGCTCGGCTCCGCCCTCTGAAGGCACCGTGTAGATCGCCGCACCCCCGTCCGATTCCCGAACAAAGGCGATCTGTCGGCCGTCGGGAGACCACACCGGTGCTTCATCGTCGCCGGGATCTGAGGTCAGCCTGAAAGGCTCGGCGGATCCTGACCGCTTAATGTAGATATCCCGATTGCTGCCGTCCACTCCGTCCCACTCGAACGCGACCTGCTTTCCGTCGGGAGAGAACCTGGGACGGTCTTTGTGGCCGGGCAGGGAAAGAAACTGGGTGACCCGCACCGATCCGCGGAATCGGCCTGTGAAGTACCACCAGAGGGGGACGATCAAGACTGCCATCAGCGCCGTCGCCTGAATCCAGCGCCTGTGCGTGACACGGCGGGCGATGCGCACGACGGCAGCCGGGCGGTCTCCCGTGTCTTCGGGAGCGCTGTCCCGTAATAGCCGGTGCAGGTCACGCAGCATCTCGCTTGCGGAGTGATAGCGGAGGTCCTTTTCTTTTTCCAGCGCCTTGTTTACGGCATGCCAGAACCCCGGCGGAAATTTTCGTACCGGACGTGCCGGCGGCCTGACCGGCCTGTTGAGCACCTCCTCGGCAATCGCGTCGTAGGTGCCTCCCTGGAAGGCCCTTGTCCCGGTAGCCATCTGGTAGAGCACGGCACCGACTGCGAAGATATCGGAACGCGCGTCCAGTTGCTCGCCTCGTACCTGTTCGGGGGACGCGTAGGCGGCTGACGGGCAGTCGTTCTCCCCGGGTGATGGCGTTCCCCGGCCGCCGATTGCGGAGCCCTTGGAGACTGCCGCCGGCCGATTCTCAATCAGCTTTGCCAACTCGAGGTCGAGTAGCTTGACAGTGTTGTGCCGCGTGATGAAGACGTTGGCGGGCGTGATGTCCCTGTATATGACTCCCTTCGCATGCGCGGCCTCCAGCGCCTCGAGCACCTGGCTGCCAAGGTCAAGGATCTCTTCGATGCGGAGCGGTTTCTCGGCGATACGGCGTCCAAGCGTCTGGCCCTCAAGCAGTTCCATGACAATGAACGGATGGTCGTCATGATTGCCGATTTCGCAGACGTCACAGATGTTCGGATGGCTCAGGGTCGAGCTGGTTGTCACGCAGGCCTGGAACCGCTGCATCGCATTGCGGTTCAGGGCCACGGCCTTTGGGAGGACGACGAATGCGACCGGGCGGCTCTGGCGGGTATCCTCGGCGCTGTAGACTACCCCGAGATCGGTCTCGAAGAGCTTTCCGAGTATTTTGTATCCCGAGACAGTCTGGCCAATCATCCTCAATCCACCATCGGGTAGAAATCTCAACGGTTACGATGTTAGTACCGCCCGGAGATCATGACATTATATTCGTGCGGGACGGTCATGGACAGCGCAAGAATTTCCCGAGAGCAGGGCCCCGCCGCCCGGGCACAAATCTAGTTCGCGGGTCCGGGGCAATTCGTCAACTCGAATGCCTCGGCCGCAGCCTGGCGGCGATTCATGGTGAAGCGGCAGCAGTTTCGGGTTCCAGCATTCTCCGGCATGCCGCTGCCACCGCCTCCGCCGGGATCCGGCCGATACAGGGCGAATCGCCATATTCAGCGCAGGAGTAGCCGGGACAGGGAATGCAGGGAAGGTCCGATCTGACTATTTCGTATCGTGTTTCCCACGGCCTCCAGGCGATGTAGTTGGAGGACCCCCAGACGACAACGACCGGCTTCCCCAGCGCCGCTGCGGCGTGCGTCGGGCCGCTGTCATTACCAACGAACAGTCGACATCCGGCGATCAGGGCAAACAGCTCTTCCAGCTTCAGGTCGGCCCAGCAGGTGTGGCTGACCCTTGCGCTGCCCTGCACCTGCTCCAGGACGCGGTTCTCTGTCGGCCCGGCCGTGAAAATGACCGGAAGGTGATATTCAGCGGATAGAGTGTCTCCGAGAGAGGCGAAATTCTCGGCACTCCACGCCTTCGTGGGCAGCATGGCGGTCGGGTGGATCTGGATATAGGCGCCGGGCGAGATCCCGGCCGCCGCCAGCCTCGCTTCGATGGCCGCGCGCGCTGAATCGTGCACACAGAGCCCCGGGCCGCACCCGGCCGCCATCGGAAGGTCCAGCCAGCGCATGATCGTGAGTTGGTGTTCGACTGTGTGCAGGTCCGATCTTCCCCAAACCCTATCCGAAGGAGGAAGGTGGACGTTGTAGGCCCAGGCGTTTCGAAAGCTTGCCTGCCCGATGCGAACAGGTGAGCAGCTTGCGAGAGTCAGGATCAGCGAGGTAGGCCCGCCGTGGAGATTCACTACCGCGGGATAGCGGCGTCTCAGGATTTCCAGCGCTGTGCGGGCCTTTGACCAGCCGGCTGGGGTATTCCGGGTGCGAAGGATCAGCGGTTCGTGAACCGCGGGATGCCCCTGGAATACCGGCGCGAACGGCGCTTCCACCACGACGTCCAGCTGCAACTCGCGACGCCAGCTGTGAAGTGCCTGGATGAGGGGCAGAGTGAGAACGGAATCGCCCAACGATCGCAGCCGAACGAGAAGCAGCCGGTCTGCGCGCGCCAGCAGGTCCCGCAACGACCCGGCGGTCGCGCCCGCAACGTCGTTGCTCATTCTTCCTCGATCGTCGCCTCTTCGATCAGCATGACGGGTATGCCATCACGAATCGGGTAGACCCGATGGCATTTGACGCATTTCAACCCATTCCCGTCTGCCGTCAATTTCACCTCTTCTTTGCAGAGCGGACAGGCGAGTATCTCCAGCAGATCCTTGCTGATGGCCATCGTTCCCTCCCAATCGCTTTTCAGCCCGCGCGGCCGCCGAAGGCAAACTTGCTCTCAGTCCCTGCGAAAAGCCTGCGGATGTTCTGATGATGCTTCAGGATGATTACCGAGGCTCCCAGCGCCCCCCAGAGCAGGACCGAGGTCGGTTCTCCGTAGAGATAGGCCCACAGGGGAAAAGCACCTGTGGCCAAAATGGAAGCCAGCGAGATATACCTTGTCACCGCCACCGTCAGGACAAAAACGACAAGCGTCGTAACCACGGCCGCAGGGCAGATCGCAAGGTATGCGCCGCAGCCGGTTGCCACTCCCTTTCCCCCTTTGAACCGGAGCCAGACAGTGAAGACATGCCCGAGGATAGCGGCCAGCGCGGCTATTGCCTGCCAGGCCGGGTCACCTCCCATCCAGCGTCCGATCAGCACGGCGAGATAGCCCTTCCCTCCATCCAGCAGGAGTGTGCCGATGCCCGCCCAGCGGCTCTTGCGAAAGACGTTCGTTGCGCCGATGTTTCCGCTCCCCTGCTTCCGGATATCGGCCCCTGCAGCGGCGCGGACAATCAGGAAGCCGAATGGGATCGAGCCGAGCAGGTAACCGATGACAGGGATCAGATAATCGCGTTCCATCTCACTCAAGAAGCCCCGCCGGATGCCAGTTCAGCACAGGGGCATCCCGGGAGAGCCCGGCCTCCGACTTCAGGCGTGCACCCTATCGCCGGAGCTGTATCGATTCCAGAACATCGTAAATCGCTCCCTGCTTCGTCAGGGTGCTCCTGTAAATCCTGTAGTGATCAACTACGAACTCGCATTTAGGGCTGGTCGCGATATTAATATAGTCCATGAGGGGCTGCAAATTCCTTTTCCCCTGCACCCTCCCGAGTGTCAGGTGGGGCTGAAAGGGGCGATTCTCCCTTTCGAAGCCTGCCCGAACGCACTCCGTCTCGACGGCCTCCTGCAACTGCGACAGTGCCGGCCGATCTCCCTCGATCCCGCACCAGATCACCCTCGGGCGCTGCAGGTTCGGGAAGGCGCCCATCCCCTCCAGCCGCAGCGTGAAAGGTGCCGAGGGGGGCAGCGCCCGGAGTGCCTGGCTCAGTCCTGGCAGGATTGAAGGATCTATTTCGCCCAAGAACTTCAGCGTAAGGTGGATTGACGGCACGGCCGTCCATCGGACGTCGGCGCCGAACCTGCGAAGCGCACTCTGCATTTCGGCGAGGGTACGGGCGCATTCGGTCGGGAGATGCACTGCGACAAAGGTCCTCAAGATGTCAGGATCCTCCGGTATTCGGACAGCAGAAAACGTCGCAGGTACGCAAGCGCGTATGTTACGGCCCGCTCGCGGATCGATTCGCGGTCGCCTGGTATGATCCGTCGTTCATACGCGCTTCCCTGTGGGCCAGCCAGCCCGAAATATACGAGGCCGACCGGCTTATCGGCCGAGCCTCCTCCCGGTCCGGCGATGCCTGTTACGGACAGCCCGATTGAGCTGTTCGAAATCCGCCTGACGCCCTGCGCAAGAGCCTCCGCAACTTCCGCACTGACGGCACCGTGCTTCTCCAGCAGGGACGCCGGGACCGCACAGAGCTTCTCCTTCAGGTCATTCGCATAACACAGGACGCCTCCGAGGAAGTAGCCTGAGCTACCCGGCACCCTGGTTATGCGCATGGCGACAGCCCCGGATGTGCATGACTCGGCGACTGAAAGCGACCTTCCCGAGTCCCTAAGCAATTGCCCCACGACCTCCTCCAGTGTCTCTCCGGTCGTGGAGTAGACAGTGTCGCCAAGCGCCTCCGAGATGCGCTGCACGAGCTCGTCCAGTTCACCGGGCTTCTCGCCCGGCATGAACCACTGGGTGAGATTCAGCGTTATCCGGGCGCTGCTGGCCAGTATTGTCGTCGCAATGCCGGGATACCCGGTATAGATCGGCGACACGCGGGAATCCACTTCCGATTCGCTCAGGCCGACGATGCTCACGGTTCTGCGCGCCATCCGCCTGCCGGAGTGGAGTTTCGCTAATCTTGGCGCCACAGATGCGTCGAACATCGCCTGGAGTTCCCGGGGAGGTCCCGGCAGCAGCAAGATCCTCGCGTTCTCTTGCTCGATCCACATGCCCGGGGCCGTGCCGCGGGGATTCGCAAGCACCTCGGCCCCCTCGAGCACCTGTGCCTGCCGGGTGTTGATTTCCGGCATCGCGATGCCGCGGCTGGCGAATCTCCTGCGGATTTCTTCGCGCGCTTCACTGTCGATCACCAGTGGTCGGCGCAGCACTCGCGACACAGCCTGCCGGGTGACATCATCCTCAGTCGGACCCAGACCGCCGCTGACGACAATAAGCATGGAACGCGAGAGAGCCTCACCGACCAGGGCAGCCAGGCCTTCTTCACTGTCGCCGATGACCGTCTTGCGGTGCACCTCGAAACCGGCTTCGTTGAGTCTTGCGGTGATGTACAGGGAGTTGGTATCCACTCTGTCCGGGGTCAACAACTCCGAGCCGACGGCAATAATCTCAGCTTTCATAGGCATCATGGGATCCGGCGTCGCTCTCCGACCGCAAGCCGGGGAAAACGGCTATCGGGAAAAAGACCAATTCGCCGCGTGGAGAATCAAGCAGGTCAGGAGTCCGGCCGCAAGGTCGTCCGCCATGATTCCCACACCATCCTTCAGTTTCTCGAGCCGCCTGATTCCGAATGGTTTCCAGATGTCGAAAGCGCGGAACAGTGCGATTCCGGTTACCGCGTTGGCCAGTGTCACCGGGACAAACAGCAGCGCCACCATTTGCCCCGCGATCTCGTCGATTACCACGAAGGACGGATCGTGGGCGCCCCGCGAACGACTGACACTGTCCGACGCGAGGACTCCAAGGACCGTCACCAGGCAGAGCACGGCGACATAGAGTTCGGGAGCAATGCGATGGCCGAGTCTCTGAGTCATGAAAATGGCCGCACCGGTCAGGATGGAGGCGTAGGTTCCCGGAGCTCCTTTGATGAACCCCACGTAGAAGCCTGTTGCCAGGAGCAGAGCGAGCTTCTGTTTCATGAGTTCCCGCTTTCGTCGCCCGGTTCCCGGGGCACGGATTGCTCCTCCTGCGTCTCATCCTCAGGGATCCGGTATGTACCGGAAACCCAGCGGCCGAGATCAATCAGCTTGCAGCGCTCACTGCAGAACGGCCGGAAAGGGCTGTTGTCCGGCTGAATGTCTCGTCCGCAGCGCGGACACTTGCGCGTTCCCAATTTTGTCACCAGCACTGCTGCCGGAACGGAAAGACTCCGGCGCTACCGTATGATCGTCCCGAGAAGGTCGTGCTCGAGCGCCCTCGTGATACGTACAGTCCGGAATTCCCCCGGGGACGGAAGTCCGGCGTCGGAGTCATTGATCAGACACACCCCGTCGATTTCCGGGGCCTGGGACTCGAGCCTGCCCTGCAGCAAATGCTCACTCTGGTCTGAAGGCCCCTCCACCAGGAGGGTCAGTTCTTTGCCCACCAGTCGGCGGTTCTTCCGCCTCGATATTCCGGCCTGCTGCTGCATGAGCTCACGCTGCCTGCTCCGCGCTACCGTCGCCGGCACCTTTCTTCGGCCGTGAAAGGCGGCGGTGCCTTCTTCGTCGGAGTAGCAGAACACCCCCAGGCGGTCAAACTCCATCTCCCGGCAAAATGTCTTCAACTCCTCGAAATCGCGGTCCGTTTCCCCCGGGTAACCGACGATCATGGTTGTGCGCAGTGTTACACCCGGTATCGCGCAGCGGATGCGGTCGATGATCCTCGAAAGGCTGCTGCGATTGCCGCCCCGGCGCATGGCTCGCAGGATGTGCGCGCTGACGTGCTGCAACGGCATGTCGATGTACTTGCAGATTTTTCCGCTTGCGGAGACGACCCCCGTGAGTCTCTCGCTGACCATGTTCGGGTAAACATACAGGAAGCGGATCCAGTGAATGCCGCCAACCCCTTCGAGCGCCTCCAGCAGTTGTGCGAGACCGTCCTGAATTCGCAGGTCCATCCCGTAACTGGTAGTGTCCTGTGAAACGAGTGTGATCTCCTTTATGCCCGATGCGGCCAGGTTTCGAGCCTCCTGCACGAGTGACGGGATGGTGCGGCTCCGGAAGGGCCCGCGGATGCCGGGTATGATGCAGAAGGCGCAGGTGTGGTCGCAACCCTCGGCAATCTTGACATAGGCGGTATAGGCGGGCGTGGCGACCGCGCGCGGCGTTTTATCGTCATAAAGATAGAGGTCGGCATCACTGCGGCCGAAGGTAGTCGGTGGGCTTACCGCCTCGCCGGACGCGGCACGCGTGATCTCCAGCACCTGGTTTGTGCCCAGGATCACATCGACCTCGGGTAGCTCCGACCTGATTTCCTCGGGGTACCTCTCGGCGAGACAACCGGTCACGATCAGGCGTTTGAGGACACCCGAGCGCTTGAGCCCCGCGGCCTCGAGTATGGTATCGATCGATTCCTGTTTCGAGTCCCGGATAAAGCCGCAGGTGTTTACGACGATGATCTCAGCCTCAGACCGGTCGGTCGTCAAAACATGACCCTCTCTCTGCAGCAGGCCTGCCATGACCTCACTGTCGACAAGGTTCTTGGGACATCCCAGGCTGATGAAACCGATCTTCGCCACAAACTCACCCTGTTGGAAGGCAGAATGGTAGGCCCTCCGTGGCCTCCATTCAAGCGGGAAGACCCCCCCCGCATGATTCAGGAGCCAGGAGAGGAGACGCCTCTCTGGAAGCAGCAATCAGCCATCAGCCTTCAGGTGTCAGCTGACGGCTGAGAGCTGACGATTGAAAGCAGACGGCTGTTTGGGCAACCGTTACCGTTCTCCGAACGCCTCTCGGCCTCCTACCGGGAGCAACGCAGCCGGCCCTGGATCCTCACCCACTCCTCCAGCACGTAGTTCAAGGCATTGGCATCCGCCTGGTCGGCCTCGTCCATATCCAGGGTTCCCGTGAGACTGGCCAGCTTGCGGAGGGCTGGATTCTCCCGGATCTTGCCGGTGGCCTCTTCGAATATCCTTCCATTCTCGAGATTGGAGAAATCGGCCTGATACGGTCCGTGCAACTGCGATCTGTCCCGGATCAGCCCGGCAAAGAGCAGGGGTGCCGTCGCGGTCATGAGGTTGTTGGACTCAAGGCCAAGAAGGGCTTCGATAGTGCGCACGGCACTTGCGGTCGTCAAGAAGCGTGAATCGATCTCGGGTTGACGGCTGTTGCCTCTGTTGTACCTGGAAACGAACAGCATGAGGCTGCGATGTGAATCCACGTGGTCGCACCCGGCCTGAGCGTCATCCTCAAGCACGATGATTGCTGTGTTTCCCCAGTAGTACTCGTTGCTCGAGATGGCTTCGACGAGCATTCCGAGCGCCAGGTCGTTGTCGGCCACGCTTGCGTCCGGCGTGGGACCTCCCGGGGCTACGCCTCGCGTATGGTCACCGCCGAACCGGACGATGCTGAAAGCCGGCAGATCGTCTTTGCCGGTCTCCTGCTGCTGTCGGACGATCCGGTCGAAATCCCTTTTCCAGATCACGAACCGGAGCACATCGGGGTGGAGTTGCTCGAAATCCGGAAAGAGCGGCTCGTAAGCGTTCTTGAACGCGGTCTTGGTGGCGATCGTACCCCCGATCAGCCGCCCGTTCTTGTCCAGCAGTCCGAACAGCGGCACGGACCAGGGATATGGGCTGAGCTCGCCGATGCGCGGGTGGACCAGGTAAGGAGGAAGCCTGTCGCCCTTCCGCAGCCGTCTCAACGGCAGTGGCGGGTTCGAGCAGAATTCGCCGTACATCCGGATGGATTTCCCGGCGGCGAGAACGCTGTCCCAGATGTACCCTCCCTGCGGGGTGTCGACGTCGGACTGATTGTGCTCGAGCGGGATGATGTCGTTGTTCCGGCCTTCCGAATCGTAGGTGAAATTGCTGGTGGAGTAGTTGACCTGCCATTGCTGCTCGTTCCAGCCTGTGTTGATTCCGGCCATGCTCCATGTGTGACCGTTGAAGCTCACCTCGGCGCTGTCGAAAAAGTTGTCATAGATCCCGAATTCCCGCGCCAGTTTGTGGTGGTTGGGGGTAAATTCCTCCCCGAAATACAGGCAGGTATCGTCAGCCCTGGTGCCCTTCAGGTCGCCGAAGATCTGGTCGTAGGTCCGGTTTTCCTTGATGATGTAAATCACGTGCTTGAACGGGTTGAATTCGAGCGATTCTCTCGTGCCGGTGAGAGACTGCGAATCCAGCTGCGCGTTCCTCTTCGTCATCGTGGTGAACCTGTCAATTTCAGCCAGGGCCTGGGCTAAGGGGATTTCGTGCAGTGATCCCTTTAGCAGCGTGGGGCCGTACGGCCCCGGCTGCTGTCCGGGAGGGAACGGACGATTAGGTCGATTGGTCCCTGTCCCTTTTCCTTTTCCGCTGGTCAGGTATATGGTCTCGCCGTCGAGACTCACCTCCATGGTGTGCGGATACCACAGAGTGGGAAGGAATCCCCTCAATTCATGTTTGAACTCACCGCCCGCGGATTCGACCTGTACCACCGCGACTGCGTTGAACAAACCGAGGCTGATCAGCAGCGTCTTCCCATCGGGAGTGAAGGTGAGATGGTTTGGCCCCGCGCCGAGTATCTTCATGTCGCGCATCTCGCCCGGGCGGACATCGACGTCGGCGATCACCCGGCGATACGTGGCCGAGGACGGCCGGTTATCGATGACGGTGACCAAGTCGCTGTTTTCCACCGCCACGTACACCGCGCTTCCGGAAGGGTTGACCGCCATATGACAAGGATGGCTGCTCGGAGCAGAAGCGAATTCCTGCTGCCGCCCGACCGGCAAAAGGGAGGCCGTGCCCGAGGCCAGGTCCACGACGGCGACCGCGGATCCGTTGTGCAGGCTGACATAGAGCGTCTTTCCGTGCGGGCAGAGTGCGGTCGCATACGGGTATTCCGAGGGAATGGCCGGATGGCGCGGGTTGACGTGCAGATTGAACACGCGCTTCAGCGATTTGGTCCTGGTGCTCAATTCCACGGCGGCATCGCTCAATGTCAGCGCTGCGTATATCAGGTCCTCACCGGGATTCTCGGGATCGGGTGCAACGGAGAGCCCGGAAGGCGTCGGCGCCGGATTGTTCAGCTTCACGCCGGCAGGGAAGGTGATCTGTGAAGGGAGGATCTGAATCGCGCCGTCCGGCCGCAGTCCCCGCTCTCCGACCCGGTAAATCCGGATGCCGTTTTGCGTCCGGTCTCCGAGCCTGCGATCCTTCTTTGTCGAGGCAATCGAGACATAGAGGCGCGCCCCGCTGGTGCTGAAGGCGATTCCGTAATACGTCGTCGATATGTCGGCAGGCCCGTCGAAATACAGCCCCGTCCCGGGCTCCTGCGTGTCGGAGACCTGGCCTGTGACCCGATCATAGATCGCGATCGACTTGCGGAATCCTGAAGATGAGTGGCCAAACCCGTTGTTGAGGAACGCGACGTAACGCCCGTCGGGGCTGATTGCCGAATTGATCGGGAATGCGTTGAGATCCGACACGAATTTCCCGGCGGGCGGTTCTACCAGAACCTTGCCCGAGGGCAACGGAACCGGCTGCCATTGTTCAACCTGCGGGAGCAACGGGGAAAAGGCCACCATGGCGAAGCAAAAGGCGAAGGGAGCAATCGGTTTCTTCATGTCAACCATCCGTATAGGCTGAAAGCAGGGCAGATTACCATCATAGCGGTCCGGATGCGCCGGCAGGCTTTTCGTGACCCGTCAATTTACCGCGAAGTGCCAGGTGCAGGGAAACCAGGATCGCCTCGGCCGACGTCGCATCCTCGGGTTCGAAGGAAGCTCCAAATCGCGCCCGATTGTACAGCCGGGTAAGTGCGAGGAATGAATCGGAGGCCGGGTGTCCGGCCAGGTTCCGAGCGAACTCCAATGGTGTCTGGTTGCGGTCGCGTGTCAGCCCGCAATCCGCGAGCAGCTCCAGCGCCTCCCGGTAGAAGCTCTCCATCAAGGCCGGCTTGCTGCGTGAATGAAAAGTGCGTGCGCAACGCCGCAAAAGCCTCCTGGCCCAGCGGGGCCGGACGAGCGACAGGCAGAGGGCAGTTGAGATGGCGATCAGCCCGATCCCGACCGCAGGATAAGGGATAGTCGCTTCCGACTTCCAGTCCCGCACTCTGCCGAGTACACCCAGACCGTGTTCGAGAAGTGCCGTGCCCCCCTGCCCGATTCCGGCCCTGATTTCTCGCAGGGCGGAAAGAACGGATCCAGCCAGGTTGGATTGTTTCCAGATGTCGTACGCGACGACCCCCTCCCACCACCACATGTCCACCGCTTCAGTCACGCTGCCGACCCACCTGGCGAGCGCGGATCTTGCCTGCCGAGGCTCGGCCGGCGTAGGGTCGAACTCGATCCAGCCGTAGGGCACGAAATAGGCCTCGACCCAACTATGGGCGTCATACTGTCTCACTACCCAGGCATCTCCGAGGGCGTTGTATTCGCCCGCGCGGAAACCGTTAACCAGCCGGGCCGGAATCCCAACCTGCCTCAGCATGACCGCCATGGCGGTGGCAAAGTATTCGCAATGGCCGGCGCGCGTTTCAAAAAGAAACATCGCAAGCGGGTCCGTGCTGCCCGGCCTGCCTTTCAGGTCGAGGCTGTACCGGTAGTTTCGCCTGAGGTAGCGCTCGAGAGCTTGAGCCTTGCCGAAGGCGCCCGGCTCGCGCCCGGTGAGCTGCCTGGCCAGCTCCGCGATCCGCGGGTCCAGGAACGGCAGCCTCAGGCACGATTGCGTGATCACGGGAGGAATGGCTCGCTGATCACGGGGAATAAACCCCGGATCGATGGGCGAAATGTCGGAGATAGCCGTGTAGCGCAGCTTCTGGAAATGATGCGGCGCGGTATAAAGCGCGCCCGCGCCGTCGCGCTGGAGGTACTCGAGATCGCCGGACACGGCAAGTACCCTGTTTGCCGCAAAGAGAACGTTCGTGGACAGCGCCTCGAGGAAACAGGTTTGCCACAGGATCCCGGTTCCCTGGGAAGATCCGGCCAACCTGAAATAGCCGCCTGCATCGGGGATCGCATGCCTCACCGCACGACTCCCGATCCAGGCGTGGCCATCGAAGTTCTCGAGGGCGATGCCGCGCCACTTGAGTGCCGGGGGAACCTTCGAAGCCGGCTCGCTCAATCTGACCTTCATCACGACGGCGTCCGATTCCTTGATGGTTCCGATCTCACCCAGTTCGACCCGCTCCGAAAATCCACTCACCAGGCGCATGCTGCCGTGGGGTCGATTCCGGGCGCCCGGCGCCACGCGGGGCAGGACCAGGAACAGCGGCACGGTCAGGACAAGGATTGTCGCTGTCATCACCAGCGTCAGTGCGGCCATCCTGCCAGCCGGGAAACGGCCGAAAACCTGAAGCCCGGAGGCCATGCCAGGCGCGGACCTGGCCGGCGGATCGATGTTGCCCCGGCCATGAATCCTGGCGTCGCTCAGGCGCATCTCCAGCAGCACGAGGGTGCTTACACCCGACAGCAGGAAAAGCAGGAGCGACGGCGCGAACGTGATATCGATCGAGAGCGTGGAGGCCACGAGCAATTCGGCGAAGCTGATCAGGTAGAGGCTGACCCAGTCGCGGTCGGACGATCGAGTCATCAATTTGATCGCCGCGAGGAACATGACCAGGTGGACCGTGCTGATCACAAAGGAACGCGACAGAAACCGCAGGTCAACGGCGTAGAAGAGAAGGCAGGCAATCACGAGTGCGTTTTGGACGCGGGGTGGCAGCCTGCGCCCAAGCCGCGCGGTGTCAACAAACCAGCTGCCAAGCAGCACGCAGGTGAACAGCACTTGAGCGGCGGTTCCGACCCCTCCGCCGGCCGCGACCGCGGCGAAGCCTGCGATGACCAGGATGTAGGACGACAGCTTGAAATACCGTTCGAGCGTCATAGTTCGCCGAAATAGATCACATGCGACGAACGCCAGATCGAGGAAGGGAAGCTTCCACGCGGTTTGGAGGTTACGATGATCTTGAAGATCTTCGCGGACAGCACTGCCTGCAACTGTCTTGGATGGAGGATTTCAGAGAGCTCCTGGCGCAGGTCGATCGAGGCATCGGCTGAAACCGGCTCACACCGCACCAATGCCAGCGAGCGGAGGACCCGGTCCAGGTGCGCCGCGCCGATACCCCTCGGAATCTGCTCTCGAGGAGTCAGAAACTCAAATTCCGCGCCTTCCGCGGCGAAGTGCACCGCGAGGCTTGCGGTGAGCGAGACTGCTTTCTCGAAGCGCTCCGTTCCTCTTTCCTCCACTATGGTATCCAGGACCAGGCAGAAAGTGTTTTCCTCATCCCGCGCGAATTCCCTGGCCATCAACTCCCCGGTCTTGGCGGTGGACTTCCAGTCCACCAGCCTGGCGCTTTCTCCCTCCTGGTGCTTCCTGATGGCGAATAGGCTCTCGCCGTGACCTGACCGTCGGCTCTCGAGCCGCCCCGGCAGGAACGGCAAGAGGTGAAACTCCGAGGAAATATCGTGAACAGAAGGATAGACCCAGACCTGGCCATCGGCAGGCACCCGCTCACCCCGCTCGAAGAAGCCGAACGGGAATCTGGTCGATACGCGGAAACCCTTCAGGGAATAGAGGCCACGCCGCGGAAAGAGCTGGGTTATGAGTTCCGAGCGCACGGATCCGGGTGGAATCCACGGGAAGTAAGCCGGGTGCCGGAGCACGGAGCGATCCGGATCGACGGCCCGAGGCCCGGGGCCGGACGCGAACGCAGCGATCCTCGAGATCAGTGAGTGGCCGTCAGCCGATGACTCGTCCTCGACTGCCACGGACAGGGCAGGAACCAATCGTTTCTGGTTGCGCAGAGAGACCTTCAACGGGACCTGCTCTCCTTCAAAAACACTTTCCGGAACCTGCAGCGAAACCGTAACCGATCTCAGCGAGTTGCGAGCGAAGATGCCCGATGTAAGGATGACTGACAAGAGCGCCGAGAGAATCAGGAAGAGCAGGTTATTCCCGGTGGTGATCGCCGATGCCAGCAGCAGGAAGACGGAGAGGATGAATACCCATCCTTCCGGCGTGACACGGAAAGAGAATGGCAGGCGCCAGATTCTGCCTTCACCCCGCGTGGAGGTCTCTCTCTCAGAGCGGGATTTCGACGTTGGCAAGTATTTCTTCAATGATCTTCTCGGACTCTTCGCTCCGCTTGTGCGGCGACGAGTACTTTGAACTAACGATGATCCGGTGGGCAAGAACAGGAATCGCAAGGCATTTGATATCGTCCGGGATGCAGTAATCGCGCCCCTCGTAACAGGCCAGCGCCTGCGCCGCGCGACGGAGAGCGAGAGACCCGCGCGGGCTTACCCCGATCACAAGAAACTCGGACCGCCTTGTCGCATCCACGATGGACATTATATAGTCCAGGAGGGACTCATCCATGCGCACCCCGCCCACGACTGCCTGCGCTTCCAGCACGTCATCCGTCGTGAGAACGGGCACCAATTGGTCCGGATGTGCGGTGTGGTCGTGCCTCCTCAGTATCTCCTTTTCCGCACCGGCTTCGGGATATCCCATGCGGATCCGCATCAGGAAGCGGTCGAGTTGCGATTCCGGCAGGGGATAGGTGCCGTGATGCTCGATCGGGTTCTGAGTCGCCACCACCATGAACGGCTTGGGGAGGGGGTAGGTATGGTTGTCCACACTGACCCTTCCCTCGCTCATCGCCTCGAGGAGTGCGCTTTGAGTCTTCGGGTTGGTCCGGTTTATCTCGTCCGCCAGCACCACATTCGCGAAGATCGGTCCGCGGCGGAACTCAAAAGCCTGGGCGTTCTGATTGAAGACCGAAACGCCGAGGATGTCCGACGGCAGCAGATCGCTCGTGAATTGTATGCGACGAAAGGAGCAATCAAAGGCCCGGGCGAGCGAGTGAGCGAGCGTGGTCTTCCCCACCCCCGGCACGTCCTCGATCAGGAGGTGCCCCCCGGCGAGCAGGCAAATGACCGCGAGCCGCACGGACTCAGGCTTCCCGCGGACAACCGTCTCGATCGTCTGTGTCAGCCTGTGGATCCTGAGATCAAGTGCCTCTTCTTCACGTGTCATAAGCGTGGTCGATGGTCGCAGACCCCGTGGCGTTCTCAGAAGAGATTCCGCTGGTTCCCGGGGTAACTGACCCTGAAGTGATCGAAAGCCCTGCGGGTCGCCACACGCCCTCGCGGAGTCCGGTCCAGGAATCCGATCTGCATCAGGTAGGGCTCGTAGATGTCCTCGATTGCGTCGACATCCTCGTGGATGGAGGCAGCGAGGGCGTTCACTCCCACTGGGCCGCCGCCATATTTCTCGATGATCGTCATCATCAGCCTGCGGTCGATTTCATCGAAACCCTGTACGTCCACATCCATCATCGCCAGAGCGTCCATGGCGACCTCGCGCGTGATGCGGCCATCGGCCTTGACGTCCGCGAAGTCACGCACGCGCCGGAGCAGGCGGTTGGCAACCCGGGGCGTCCCCCGGCTGCGCGAAGCGATCTCGATCGCACCTGTCTGATCGATGCCCACTCCCAGGATGCCGGCCGATTGCTGCACGATTATGGCCAGCTCATCGTGGCTGTAGAACTCCAGGCGGTGAATGATCCCGAACCGCGCGCGCAGAGGCGCAGTCAGCAAGCCGGCACGAGTGGTAGCGCCTATGAGCGTGAAGTGCGGCAGCTGCATGCGGATGCTGCGGGCGCCGGGGCCTTCCCCGATCATGATATCGATATAGAAATCTTCCATCGCGGGGTAGAGTATCTCTTCGATCGCCGGGTGGAGCCGGTGTATCTCGTCGATGAAGAGCACGTCGCTCGGCTTGAGGTTGGTGAGGATCGCAGCCAGGTCCCCACGCTTCTCGATGATCGGACCGCTCGTCGTCCGGATGCTGACGCCGAGCTCATTTGCCACGATGGCAGCCAGCGTTGTCTTGCCAAGGCCGGGAGGCCCGTAGAGGAGCACGTGATCCAGCGGTTCCTGCCGCTTGAGAGCGGCGCGGATGCTGATCTCCATGTTCTCCTTGACCTTTGCCTGGCCGATGTACTGGCGCAATGCTCTCGGGCGAAGGCTCAGCTCGAAGGACTGCTCCTCCGCTCGAGGTATGGGGCTCAGCAGAGTCTCGTGGCCGGGGTTATGCGACATACGAATTCAGGGCACCCTCAACCCGCCAACTGGCGAAGAGTGCGCCGCAGGAGTTCCTCGAAGGTTCGTTCGCATTCGGGTCCGCTTGTCACAGCGGCGAGAGCCTTTTCGGCCCCGGACTTAGGATATCCCAGGTTGACGAGCGCCGACAGGATATCTTCTTCCAGGCGGTCCCTTGCCGGTCCGGCCTGTTTGGATTCGGTCTCTCCGGGCGCAAGAAACGGGGTCATTTGACCCTTGAGCTCCAGGATGACCCGCTCGGCCGTCTTTCGCCCCACTCCCGGAATCGTGGTAAGGCGGGCGAGATTGCCGTTCGCCACGGCTAGAGCCAGTTCATCGACGCGCCCGCCGGACAGGATTGAGATGGCCAGCTTGGGACCGATGCCGCTGATCGAAATCAGCTTCAGAAAAAGATCTTTTTCCTTTTGCGATATGAAACCGAACAGCAGGAGCGCGTCCTCTCTGACATGCGTATGGATGCGCAGCAGGACCTCGTTCCCTTCAGTCGGAAGTTCGTAGAAGCTCGTCAGGGGGATATGGACCTCGTAACCTACCCCCTGAACGTCCAGGAGGACCTGATTCGGCTTCTTTACGAGCAACAGGCCTCTGAGTTGTCCTATCATCGCGGCTGCCCCCTGCGGGTAATCCCGGTTTTCGCTGTACCTGCCAACTTTATGGGCAGATGGCAGAAGGGTCAAGGGATAACGGGGAACCCGGCGCCGCCGCCGATTCGGAAGCGGGCCGCGGCCATGCAATGTCCGCCATACCCTTCTTGACGGCCTGAGCCCCGGATTCGTTAAATCTTTCACATTATCTTGACTTTGCCGTAAGAGCAGGTCTAAGTTATGGTTAGGATGCCTTTCGAGAGCAGGTGAATCTATGCCGCCAACGGCGAAGACCGACAAAGTATCGGAGTTCACCACACACCGGTTGTCAGTTTACCTGCGGTGCCTCGCGACGCTCGAGTCAGAGGGAGTGGAGACTACGTCGTCCAAGGTGCTGGCGGAACGATTCAACCTCAACTCCGCGCAGATCCGCAAAGACCTCGCCTATTTTGGCCAGTTCGGTGTGCGCGGCGTCGGATACCCGGTGGGTCACCTGAAGCAGCAGATCATCGGGATTCTGGGCCTGGACTCTCATCACAATGTTTGCATCGTGGGCGGGGGGAATCTTGGCATGGCGCTGGCCGAATACGACGGTTTTCGCGAACACGGTTTTCCGATCGTCGCTGTATTCGACAACTCGCCGGCCAAGATCGGGAAGGCTTCCCGGAACGGAGTTCCGATCTGCGACATCCGGAACCTGGGCGCCATGGTGGAGTCCCTGAAAATAGAGATGGCCGTCGTGGCGGTTCCGGCCGAGGCAGCCAGAAGAGCGTGCGATGCGGTCTTTGACGCCGGAATCCGAACGGTTCTGAATTTCGCCCCTGTCCGGCTCCAGGCACGCCCCGGCACAAAGGTGCAGTCGATCGACCTCAGTATTTCGCTCGAGGGTCTGTCGTTCTTCCTTTCCAATAGCGCTGCAGAGACGAACTAAGCGGCCGGGCGACCCGCAAAGCGTCTCCGCTACCGAGGAGTGGCGTCCGGGAGGCCGCCATCGACCGGAAGTGTCGCTCCGGTCGTTGGAGTCTGGCGGGTGGCGAAAAAGATCACTGCGTGCGCGACGTGCCGGGCAGTGACCCTGGCCTTCAGCAGGTTGCGTGAGCGGTAGTATTCCTCGAGTCCCGCGGCGTCCAGGCCACGCGCCTTCATCCTGTCCGGACCGACCTCCGCCCAGAGTCCTGAAGGGCGGTCTTTGTGCGAGAAAACGGCGTCCGGCGAAACCATGTTCACGCGCACCCCGAGTTCGGCGAACTCCAGGCTGGCGATCCGGGCCAACTGGTGTGCAGCGGCCTTGGTGGCGCTGTAGGCTCCAAATCCCGCACCGGGGGAAAAGACGTTCTTCGTCGAAACGACCACGATATCGCCGCCGATTCCCTGGTGCTTGAAGTGGCGGCCAGCCTCGGCGAGAACGTGCAGTGTCCCCTCCGCATTAATCAGTTCGAGCCTGCGGAACGACTGCGGATCCATGTTTACGAGGGAGGAGACGAGAGCGGCGCCGGCGTTCGGAACCACCAGATCAACACCGCCCCAGCGGAGGATGATCTGGCGAAAGGCCTCGCGCACAGAAGCCGGGCTGGTGACGTCCATGACGATGCCAGCTACCCGGCCCGCAAACCGCGACTCGAGATCCTGTACGAGCTTGTTGAGCGGATCACCCGGCAGGTCCGTCACGGCAACGGCGCACCCGCACTCGAGCAGTTCCTCGCAGATCCCGGAGCCGATGGCCCCTGCGGCCCCCGTAACGACCGCAACGTGCCCGGCGAGTCGCAGGCCCCCGTTATTGCGGAGCTTTGCGTGCTGCAGGCTCCTGTACTCCATGTCAAAGAGGTCCGCCTCCGACATCCCCCGATACTCCCCCATCAATGCCACCTTCGCCTTGGTTGTCAGCGTGTGGCGGGTGATGTCCTCCGCGATTGTCGCGGCCACGGCATCGGTGCCGGCGCAGAGGGCGCCAAGGCCGGGCATCAACACGACGCGCGGCAGGGGATCCATGCGCCGGACGCCGACAGGCAATCGCGCGAGATTCCGGTCCACGTAGGAGTCGTATGCGCGGCTGTAATCCTGAACCGCTCTGGAGATCTGGTCCCGCAACGCCGGGATATCATCGTAGGCCGGCTCGTCGATCCACAGCGGGAGTGCCTTGGTCCGTATCAGGTGGTCCGAGGTGAGCGGGGGCGAGAGCGAAATCTCCTTGCCTTGCGCGGAGTCGACGATATCGAGAATTTCCCTGGTGGTCAGGGCTTTCACGATCACCGGTGCCAGGGGGCGATCCGGATCATCGGTGCGTCGCGCCAGGAGGCCGCGAACTATGGGCGCGACGGATTCCAGGCGAGTCTCGGCCTCCTCGAGCGAAGTCCTTCGAACGGGATGCAGGGCCCGGGTCACACGGGCTGCAATAAATGCCTCCGCCCTGGTTACGAGATCGATCGTTGTCTCATAGGATTCCCGGGCTGATTCGCCCCACGAAATCAGACCGTGCTGCATCCATACCATGGCGCGGCTGCCAGGGGCGGCTTGGAGCGCATTCGCCGCTGCCAGTGCGAGCTTGAAACCGGGTTTGACGTAGTCGAGGATCAGAACCCCCTCACCGAGCGCCTCCGTGACCAGACGCTTTCCGTCCACCTGGTTTGTCAGCGACAGGATTGCGTCGGGATGAGTGTGATCGATGAACTTCGCCGGGATGAACGCATGCACCAGCGCCTCGATCGAAGGCGCAGGCGAGCGGTGATCGAGCAGATGCGTCATCATCTCGTTCACCATCGCCTCGTCGGTCAAATCGCTCAGCACACGCAACTTTTGCAGGTAATCGAGATCCAGCGAGGAATAGCAGCTCGGCTCCATCGATGCCATGCTGCAGCCGGAGGCCTTGACGAAGATCGCCCGTGCCTGATGCCCGAGGATGCCGGTCACGGTGGTCTTGACCGAACAATTGCCGCCGCCATGGAGCACGAGGCTGCCGTCAGCGCCGATGATGGTGGCCAGGTATGTGCGCAGCGCAAGATCATCACTCCAGGCCGGCCCGTAACGTGAGATATATTCGGCCGCCTTGGTTTCGTTCCACCTGTTGATCATCTTGTCCACCTGCCAGTCCGGGAAAGGGTAGCCATCGGGTTATCGGCAGTATCGCGCTGTCCCGGCAACTACACTGCGATCGGCGTCTGCGGAGCTCAGAGATGCCGTGCGCGCCTCAAGCGGGGCTGCGCGACCGATTCAAGGTCCCGAGCATGAAGCGCGCGTTTTCCTCCGGAGCCTTGCCATCGAAGACCGCGCTTCCGGTGACGATGATGTCTGCGCCGGCGGCTCCGATTTCCGCGACGTTCGCCCGTGTTACACCCCCATCGACTCCGAGCAGGATGTCCTTCTTCCGCTCCCGCAGCAACCGGCGCACTTTCTCGATTCTCGCAAAGGTCGAAGAGATAAAGGACTGGCCGCCCCAGCCCGGGTTTACAGCGAGAAGGACAACCATCTCGACTTCGTCCAGGAGGGGTTCGAGCGCTTCGATGGGAGTGCCGGGATTCAGCGCGATGCCTCGCACCAGGCCGCGGGCCGGGTCGTTGGCGTTGACCATCCTTCCCAGGGACTGCAGCACGCGGTGGATATGCAAGTCGGCTTCGACGTGCACAGTGATGATATCCGCCCCGGACGCGACGTAGTCGGCCACCTTTCCGATCGGGTCCCGGACCATCAGGTGCACGTCCTTCAACAGAGGGCCTTTCAGGGCCTTTATGAACGGTGGCCCCACGGTCATGGCCGGTGCGAAACAGCCATCCATCACGTCCACATGAGCGACCCGGATCCCGGCCCGTTCCAGAAGGGAGATCTCCGATCCGAGGCGCAGGAGGTCCGCCGTGAGCAGACCCACGCTGACGGTCGGCGACAATTCCCGCAACAGCTGAAACGCCTGCAATGGAGGCATTGAAGAGCTCCCGCCCGGGCCGGGGCTAGGCGTGGCCGTCCTTCAACGAGAGATAGAAATCGTACCCTTCTTCGGGCCTGGCAGACTCGTGGACCACTTTCCGCACTGCCTGGATCATCGCCGCGGGCGCCTCGGACTGGAAAATGTTTCTTCCCATGTCGACGCCTGCCGCACCTTCCAGGATCGCCCGGTGAGCCATCTTCAACGCCTCGAGCTCGGGCAGTTTCTTGCCGCCGGCCATGACGACTGGTACCGGGCAAGAGGCGGTCACAGTCTCGAATCCCTCGGGAACATAGTAGGTCTTCACCACGTGGGCGCCGAGTTCGGCGCAAATCCGGCACGCGAGTCTGAGATACCTGGCGTCGCGCGTCATGTTCTTCCCGACGGCCGTAACGCCGAGCACGGCCACGCCGTGCCTGTTACCAAGATCAACGAGCCGGGTCATATTGTGGACGGTGCGAGTTTCAAATTCGCCGCCGATGTAGACCTGGACCGCGACCGCGGCGACGTTCAGCCTGACCGCGTCCTCAATGTCCACGGCGATCTCCTCGTTGGACAGCTCCTTGAGGATGCTCGGTCCGCCGCTGGCGCGCAGGACAACGCCGCGGCCGAAAGTAGACGGGATTGTTGTCCGCAGGATGCCTCTCGTCAGCATCAGGGCGTCGGCATACTCGAGCAGCGGCACGATGTTGATGTCGATACGCTCCAACCCGGAAGTCGGCCCCTGGAAGTAGCCATGGTCGATGGCCAGCATGACGGTACGGCCGGACGCCGGGCTGAAGATGCGCGACAGGCGGTTCTGCATCCCCCAGTCCAGCGAATTGGATCCCTTCAGGAAAAACGGCCTGTTGATTGCCGGCCGGTGCAGGCAGAAGTCTTTGGTATCGTTCACGCCGTCAATATCGGCCATCCTGTTCTCTCCTTTCACTTGTGGCCCGTCAAAGATAGGTTTTTTGGCGGGCTCTTTCAATGCTTTTTGAGATGACAGCCCTCAGCTCTCGGCCTTCAGCCTTCAGCCGACAAAGCCGGGGGCCGCACGAATCTCGAAACGTCGCCGGTTGCCCAATCAGCCGACTCATATATAATTAATGTTTTTGCAGTCATATGGGTGAAGACTCGATGTTGCCTTGGGACAAGCTGAAAGAAGAGTGCGGCATTTTCGCGATTGTGTCACATCCGGAGGCCGTGCGCCTGACCTACCTGGGCCTCTACGCTCTGCAGCATCGCGGGCAGGAATCAGCCGGCATCGTGAGCTCGGATGGAAAGCGGCTGCATCTCCACAAGGACATGGGGTACGTTGCGGACGTCTTCGACGAGTCGCGCCTCGGGAAGTTGCCTGGTCATTCGGCGATAGGACATGTGCGATATTCGACGGCGGGTAACAGCGAGCTGGCGAACGCGCAGCCGATCCTCATCGACAGCTGGCGCAGCCCGATCGCGCTGGCGCACAACGGCAACCTCACCAATGCGGCCCATATACGCAGGGAACTCGAACGCGACGGCGCGATCTTCCACTCCACCAGCGACAGCGAGGTGATACTGCACCTGCTGTCCCGTTCCAAGCGCAGGACCGTTCTCGACGCCTTCGTGGAGGCCCTCCGCTATGTGCGCGGGGCTTTTTCGCTTGTAGTGATAACGCCGGAGTTTCTGATGGTCGCGCGCGACCCGCACGGCTTCCGCCCGCTCTGCATCGGACGAGTGGACGGCCGGTATGTGGTCGCTTCCGAAACCTGCGCTTTGGACCTGATCAACGCCGAGTACATCCGGGACGTGGAGCCGGGGGAAGTCCTCGTCATCGACGACGACCTGCTGGAATCGAGCTTTCCGCTCTCCCGGGAGAAGCCGGCCCACTGCATCTTTGAGCACGTCTACTTCAGCCGGCCCGACAGCCTCGTCTTCGGCCGCACCGTCGATACCAGCCGACGCCAGCTCGGCATCAACCTCGCCAGGGAGCACCCGGTGGATGCGGACGTGGTTGTCCCGGTGCCGGATTCCGGCGTCTCCGCCGCTATCGGCTACGCGCGGGAAAGCGGTATCCCGCTCGAGTTCGGGCTGATCCGGAACCATTACGTGGGCCGGACGTTCATCGAGCCCAGGCAATCCATCCGCAATTTCGGCGTCAAGATCAAGCTCAACCCGGTGCGGGAGATCCTGGCGGGCCGCCGCGTGATTCTTGTCGATGATTCGATTGTCCGCGGAACCACGAGCAGGAAGATCGTACAGATTATCCGGGGGGCGGGCGCGAAGGAGATTCACGTGCGCATTACCTCCCCGCCGATCGTGGGTCCGTGCTATTACGGCATCGACACGCCGACGAAACGCGAACTGATCGCCTCAACGAAGTCGGTGGATGAAATCCGCAGGTTTATCGGTGCCGACTCGCTGGGCTACCTCAGCCTCGAGGCCATGCTGCGATCGGTTGAGGCCAACGGCCGTTACTGCAGCGCGTGTTTCACGGACCGGTATCCGACCGACGTTGTGCACGAAGAGAAACAGAAGGAGCTCTTTGGAAAGAGCCTCGGGGACCTGCTGGTGCCGTCCTCGTAGATGATCGGCGTGCCTCCGCAGTGCGCGTAAACCGTCTCTCAACCGCAATCAGGGCATGAAATGAAGAATGACGCTCCGGGCATTAAGATGACCTATGCCGCGTCGGGGGTGGACATCGACGCGGCCACGCAGGCGAAGAAGCGCATCCGGGGTCTGGCGCGAACGACGTTCACGCCGGGAGTGCTGACCGACATCGGCAGCTTCGGCGCCCTTTACCGAATGGAGCCCGGTCGCTACGCGGAACCGCTGCTCGTTTCAAGCTGTGATGGCGTGGGTACGAAGCTGAAGGTGGCGTTCATGACCGGGATTCACAACACCGTGGGTTACGACCTCGTCTCTCACTGCGTCTCGGACATAATGGTTCAGGGGGCTCGTCCGCTCTACTTTCTCGACTACGTCGCCTGCGGCAAGCTCGAACCCGGCGTTGTCGAGCAGGTCGTTTCGGGCCTGGCGCGCGGCTGCCGCGAGACAGGTTGTGCGTTGATCGGCGGCGAAACTGCCGAGATGCCCGATTTCTACGCACCGGGCGAGTACGATCTGGCCGGATTCATCGTGGGTGTGGTCGACCGGTCGCGGCTGATCGACGGCTCGCGGATCCGGCCGGGAGACACACTGCTCGGCCTGTCCTCGGCAGGACTCCATACGAACGGTTATTCTCTCGCACGCAGGCTGTTCTTCGAGAGGCTGAAACTCGGCCCTGCAGACAGGATTCCCGAACTCGGTGCCACGGTCGGCGAGGTCCTGCTCGCCCCGCACCGAAGCTACTACAGCCTGCTGGAGCCGTTGCTCGACTCCGGTTTGCTGCGTGGCATGGCGCACATCACCGGCGGCGGCATCACCGACAACCTGCCGAGGATCCTTCCTGAAGGCACGGGTGCTATTGTTTGCACAGGGTCCTGGCCTGTCACGCCCGTATTCCGGTTCATCCGGCACCACGGGGGCGTCGACGATGCGGAGATGTATCGCACGTTCAACATGGGGATCGGTATGATCGTGGTTGTCGCTCCCGAGGACTCCGGGAAGGTTGAGGCGGACCTTGGTGCCCGAGGCGAGACCTGTCACCGCATCGGTGAGATCGTTGCGGGTGACGGCACAGTCCGGTATGTCTGAGTAGGTCCAGTAAGTCTGGTCTGTCGAAGCCGCCTCACGGATCTATGGAGCGGGCCTTCAGCCCTTGGTCCCTGTGACTGGACGCGAACCTGGGTCTTCGCCCCAGGCTGGTATGAGAGCGCGTTTTCAGCGCTCCATATTGTGACTTGAGAACGGGTCTAAGGGCCGAAGGCCCGCCCCATATCAGCCTGGGGCGAAGCCCCAGGAATTGCCCGCATAGACCAAGAGAGGGCTGAAAGCCCGTATCATAGCAGGATTCGAGACAGCCTCGTCAGACCGGGCCCTTACTGCACAAGGGTCAGAAGCACGAGGGTTGAGCCACGTTGACCAGAGTCAGCCGTTGGAGCGACGACATGGTATCCCGGAAGATTGCGATTCTTCTCTCAGGCCGCGGGTCCAACTTTCTGGCGATTCATGGCGCCATGATGCGGCGTGACCTGACCGCGGAGATATGCTGCGTGGTCAGCAACGTCCCTGATGCTGCCGGCCTGGCCAAGGCCCGCGAGTTCGGGCTGAATGCCGTTTCGTTGCCGTCGCGCGGGATCGAACGTGCCGAATATGACCGGATGCTGCTGGCGACGCTGCGTCCATTTTCGCCCACCCTGGTGTGCCTCGCAGGCTTCATGAGGATCCTGTCCCCCGGGTTTCTCAGGGAGTACGCGGGGCGGGTGCTCAACATTCATCCCGCGCTGCTCCCTTCGTTCCCCGGCCTTCATGCCCAGCGTCAGGCGCTTCAATACGGAGTCAAGGTATCGGGCTGCACGGTGCACCTGGTGGACGAAGGCGTGGATACGGGGCCGATCCTCCTGCAACGTGCCGTCGAAGTGCTCGAGGGGGACACCGAAGAGACGCTGTCGGCGCGGATTCTCGAACAGGAACATGATCTGTATTGGCGCGCAATTGCCCTGGTCCTTGATCGACTGGATAACAATCCGTCTTTGACCCGTTAAACAGGTTTGCACTGACAGGCACTTACGCCGGGAAACGTCGAGTCCCTCAACATGCCAACGAAGAGCGCACAAGAGCAGTTGGAGTACCTCCGCCGCGGTGCGGTGGAAATCATCAGCGAGGAAGGGGCGGTTGCCAAGTTCGAGCGGTCGTTACGTACCGGCCAACCGCTGACGGTAAAGGTCGGGTTTGATCCGACGGCGCCCGACCTTCACCTCGGGCATGCCGTCCTGCTCAGGAAGATGAAGCAGTTCCAGGACCTTGGGCACCGGGTGGTCTTCCTGATCGGCGATTTCACGGCATCCATCGGCGACCCGACAGGCCGTTCCAAGACACGCCCGCCGCTCACCCGGGAGGAGATCGAGGCGAATGCCGAGACCTTCAAGGCGCAGGTGTTCGGGATCCTGGATCCGGAGAAGACCGTGATTGACTTCAACAGCCGCTGGCTGGGCGCGCTTTCTTCGTCGGACTGGATCCGGCTCTGTTCGCGTTATACGCTGGCCCGCATGCTGGAGCGGGACGATTTCAACAAGAGGCTCAAGTCCAACCAGCCGATTTCCATCCACGAGATTCTCTATCCGTTGGCCCAGGCCTACGATTCGGTGGCATTGCGCGCCGACTTCGAACTTGGCGGGACAGACCAGAAGTTCAACCTGCTGGTCGGTCGCGACATCATGCGGGAGTTCGGGCTCGAGCCGCAGGTGATCCTCACGACGCCGCTGCTCGAGGGGACCGACGGCGTGGAGAAAATGAGCAAGTCGCTCGGCAACTACGTCGGTTTCACGGAAAGCCCCGAAGACATCTATGGGAAAGTGATGTCCATATCAGACGACCTCATGTTCCGGTATTGGGAGTTGCTTACGGACCTCCCGGCACATGAGATAGCGCTTCTGAAAAGCGGGATCGAGTCCGGGAATATTCATCCGATGAAGATCAAGGGCGATCTTGCCCGGCGGATCGTAATGGATTTCCACGGCAAGGACGCCGCACTGGCGGCGCGAGACCATTTTGCGCGCGTCCACCAGAGAGGTGAGGCGCCCGGGGAGATGGAAGAGTTCAGGGTTGGCATCGGCGATGCCGCACCTTCTGCTCGGGACTCTGCAGATGGCAGAGTCAGGCCGGCGATGATTCTTGTCGTCGACATTCTCGTCGATTCCGGCATGGCTCCGTCCAAGTCGGAGGCGAGGCGCCTGGTGAAGTCGGGCGCCGTCTCGATCGACGGGGAGAAGATCATCGACGCCAAGGCCTCGATCCCGGCCGACAAGGGGCCTTTCGTACTTCGCTGCGGCAGACTGCAGTTTCGCAGAGTACGCCTGGTCAGTGAGAAGGATTAGCCCGGATAGTTCATGAAGCATCCAGGAGAAGGAGATTTGGGACACGGATGAACGCCGATCGAAAATGGTGATTCGATCCGCGCGCAGGGCTGGCACCTTCGGTGCGGCAAAAACTCGGCCAGCGTTTCCCCGTGTCCGCAAATGCTTCCTTCCCGCTGAATCATGAATAATCCCCCCGTTAGAGGCCGTGTCGGAGCGACCGGATCATCCTTCACGGCAGTGTGGTTGCTGCGCTCTCGGGGAGGCGTGCAGCGCATGCTCGCGGGTGGGCTGAAGTTTTCCTTGTTTTTTCTCTTGTCGATCTCTGATCGTCGAGCTATTATTTGCCGCCTTTCGAGTCCTGCAGTGCAGTTGGAAATCGCCGCTTGACAGAGAGGCACCTGGCAATTATCATTAGTGATTGCCTTCAGCCTGTTGGAAAATCAGACGGCCAGAGGATGGGCCGCTGAGCGATCAATCTGACGGCGCTGACCTGATCTTTGAAAACTAGATAGTGCGTACCTGCACAGCCATTCCTTGAGAAAGATTTAAGAAGCAACCAGTGATCCCGGATCTTAGGATTCGGGACTCTTCGATTTAATTGGAGAGTTTGATCCTGGCTCAGAATAAACGCTGGCGGCGTGCATAACACATGCAAGTCGAACGAGAAAGCGGGGGCAACCCCGTGAGTAAAGTGGCAGACGGGTGAGTAACACGTGAATAACCCACACCCCTGTGGGGAATAACCCCGCGAAAGCGGGGCTAATACCGCATAACATCGCAGGATTGCATGATCCTGTGATCAAAGGCTTCGGTCGCTGGGGAAGGGGTTCACGCCTGATTAGCTAGTTGGTGAGGTAACGGCCCACCAAGGCAACGATCAGTAGCCGGCCTGAGAGGGCGTACGGCCACACTGGAACTGAGACACGGTCCAGACTCCTACGGGAGGCAGCAGTGGGGAATTTTGCGCAATGGGCGAAAGCCTGACGCAGCAACGCCGCGTGGAGGATGAAGGTCTTCGGATCGTAAACTCCTGTCAGGGGGGACGAAAGCCGCGCAAGCGGTTTGACTGTACCCTCTGAGGAAGCCACGGCTAACTCCGTGCCAGCAGCCGCGGTAATACGGAGGTGGCAAGCGTTGTTCGGAATTACTGGGCGTAAAGGGCGCGTAGGCGGCTTGGCAAGTCAGATGTGAAATCCCCGGGCTTAACCTGGGAATTGCATCTGAAACTGCTTTGCTTGAGTCCTGGAGGGGGTAGTGGAATTCCCAGTGTAGCGGTGAAATGCGTAGATATTGGGAGGAACACCTGCGGCGAAGGCGGCTACCTGGACAGTGACTGACGCTGAGGCGCGAAAGCTAGGGGAGCAAACGGGATTAGATACCCCGGTAGTCCTAGCCGTAAACGATGGGCACTTGGTGTTGGGGGTATTGAGTCCCCCGGTGCCGGAGTTAACATATTAAGTGCCCCGCCTGGGGAGTACGGTCGCAAGACTGAAACTCAAAGGAATTGACGGGGGCCCGCACAAGCGGTGGAGCATGTGGTTCAATTCGACGCAACGCGAAGAACCTTACCGGGGCTCGAACGGTAGTCGCTATTCCTGGAAACAGGAAATTCTCTTCGGAGACGGCTATCGAGGTGCTGCATGGCTGTCGTCAGCTCGTGTCGTGAGATGTTGGGTTAAGTCCCGCAACGAGCGCAACCCTTGCCCTTAGTTGCCATCAGGTAATGCTGAGCACCCTAAGGGAACTGTCGGCGAAAAGCCGGAGGAAGGTGGGGATGACGTCAAGTCCTCATGGCCCTTACGTCCCGGGCTACACACGTGCTACAATGGTCGGTACAAAGGGTCGCCAACCCGCGAGGGGGAGCTAATCCCAAAAACCCGATCCCAGTCCGGATTGCAGTCTGCAACTCGACTGCATGAAGTCGGAATCGCTAGTAATCGCAGATCAGCACGCTGCGGTGAATACGTTCCCGGGCCTTGTACACACCGCCCGTCACATCACGAAAGTGGGTTGTACTAGAAATCGCTGGGCTAACCCGTAAGGGGGGCAGGCGCTTAAGGTATGATCCATGATTGGGGTGAAGTCGTAACAAGGTAGCTGTAGGAGAACCTGTGGCTGGATCACCTCCTTTCTAAAGGATTTTGGGCCGGTCTGTCGTTTTCGAACGGCGGATGCAGGCTCCAGGTGGTTGAGCGGTACGCCTATCTAGTTTTGAGAGATTTCAGGTCCGGAGGCCAACTGGCTTTGGCCCGGTTAGGAGAGTCGGATAGTAAGGCCTCAGTTCTGCGAGTTCGGTTCGGACGATGGGCCTATAGCTCAGTTGGCTAGAGCGCACCCCTGATAAGGGTGAGGTCGGTAGTTCGACTCTACCTAGGCCCACCATGATTGCCAGTGCGGTCCGGGTTCGCGGGTGCGGGTTCAGGGGGTATAGCTCAGCTGGAAGAGCACCTGCTTTGCAAGCAGGGGGTCAGCGGTTCAAATCCGCTTACCTCCACCAGCGCGTTCGCGCCGGCAATCAAGGACTCACGCGGGTGAGTCTTTGATTTCCGGTACGACGGAAATTTGGTCTTTGACAATCAGATAACGACGGGTAAACAAATCGGATCATAGAATTGCCCGCTTGGCTTTCTTCGGAATTTCAGGCGGAGTAAATTTTATGGTCAAGCTACTAAGGGCATACGGTGGATGCCTTGGCGAAGGTAGGCGACGAAGGACGTGGTAAGCTGCGATAAGCCTCAGGGAGCCGCAAACTGGCTGTGATCTGGGGATCTCCGAATCCTGTAACAGGATCCCGAGTAATGTCGGGATATCCGCTCCTGAGTAAAGTAGGGAGTGCGAGGCGAACCCGGGGAAGTGAACCATCTTAGTACCCGGAGGAAAAGAAAGCAAATGCGATTCCCCCAGTAGCGGCGAGCGAACAGGGAAGAGCCTAAACCCTTTGCACGTTCAAGCCTGCAGGCGTTGTGCAGAGGGGGTAGCGGGATGTTGCCGGACGGGACTGCAGTCCTGTCGGGAAGTCATCAATCCGTTCCATAGCCGAAGATTCCTGGAAAGGATCACCGCAGACGGTGATAGTCCGGTAAGCGAAATGGAACGGACTTCCTGGGCAGCACACCCAAGTACCACGGGACACGAGAAACCCTGTGGGAATCCGGGAGGACCATCTCCCAAGGCTAAACACTAACCTTCGACCGATAGTGAACCAGTACCGTGAGGGAAAGGTGAAAAGAACCCCTGCTAGGGGAGTGAAATAGTACCTGAAACCGCATGCCTACAAGCAGTGGGAGGCCCGGGCCCGGTCTTCGGATCGGGTACAGCTGACCGCGTGCCTTTTGCATAATGAGCCGGCTAGTTACTCCATGCAGCAAGGTTAAGTCGATTGACGGAGCCGCAGCGAAAGCGAGTCTGAACAGGGCGATTCAGTTGCATGGTGTAGACGCGAAGCTGAGTGATCTACCCTTGGCCAGGATGAAAGTAGGGTAACACCTACCGGAGGTCCGAACCAGTGTTGGTTGAAAACAGCTTGGATGAGCTGAGGGTAGGGGTGAAAGGCTAATCAAACTCAGTTATAGCTCGTTCTCCCCGAAATAGCTTTAGGGCTAGCCTCGAGAACCTCAATCCCGGTGGTAGAGATCTGGATGGACTAGGGACCTTACAAGGTTACCGAATCCAACCAAACTGCGAATGCCGGAAATTGTGATCTCGGGAGTCAGACTGTGGGGGCTAAGCTTCATAGTCAAAAGGGAAAGAACCCAGATCGCCAGCTAAGGTCCCAGAATACGAGCTTAGTGGTAAAGGATGTGGAAACACCCAGACAACCAGGAGGTTGGCTTAGAAGCAGCCATCCTTTAAAGAAAGCGTAACAGCTCACTGGTCAAGTGGGTCCGTGCCGACAATCCAACGGGGCTCAAGCTCGTTACCGAAGCTGCGAATTACCTGCCTTCGGGCAGTAGTGGTAGGGGAGCATTCCATAAGCCAGTGAAGCCATCCGACGACGGGTGGTGGAGGTATTAGAAGAGACCCTGCCGGCATAAGTAGCGATAATCGCGGTGAAAACCCGCGACGCCGAAAATCTAAGGTTTCCTGGGGAAGGTTAATCCGCCCAGGGTCAGTCGGTCCCTAAGCTCAGGCCGAAAGGCGTAGGCAATGGGAATGCCGTCAATATTCGGCAACCACCCGAGTGGCGTTATCAGCAATGGGGTGACGCAGGAGGATAGGCTGCCCCTCCGATTGGAAGTGGAGGGCCAAGCCCGTAGGGGGTCCGGTCAGGCAAATCCGGCCGGGCATTAACCCTGAGAGGCGATGGGGAGCCGTAAGGCACAAACCAGCCGATTCCACGCTGCCAAGAAAAACCTCTAGCGAGCCATTCAGGTGACCGTACCGCAAACCGACACAGGTAGATGAGGAGAATATCCTAAGGCGCTTGAGAGAACACTCGTTTAGGAACTAGGCAAATTAACTCCGTAACTTCGGGAGAAGGAGTGCCCACACCAGGTGTAGCCTCTCGCAGGTGATGCCGAAGTGGGTTGCAGCGAATAGCGTCAGGCGACTGTTTACTAAAAACACAGCACTCTGCGAAGACAAAAAATCGACGTATAGGGTGTGACGCCTGCCCGGTGCCGGAAGGTTAAAAGGAGGGGTCATGGGGAGCAATCCTCAGAAGCTCTGAATTGAAGCCCCGGTGAACGGCGGCCGTAACTATAACGGTCCTAAGGTAGCGAAATTCCTTGTCGGGTAAGTTCCGACCTGCACGAATGGCGTAACGATCTGACGACTGTCTTAACGAGTGACTCAGCGAATTTGTAATACCGGTGAAGATGCCGGTTACCCGCCACAAGACGGAAAGACCCCGTGCACCTTTACTACACCTTAGCAGTGTATTTCGGTGCGTTATGCGCAGAATAGGTGGGAGGCTTTGAACTGTGGGTTTCGGCCTGCAGGGAGCCGCCGGTGAGATACCACTCTTAGCGTTCTGAGATACTAACCTACGCTCGTGATCCGGGCGAGGGACACTGCTTGGCGGGTAGTTTGACTGGGGCGGTCGCCTCCCAAATTGTAACGGAGGCGCTCGAAGGTGTGCTCAGGCTGTTTGGAAATCAGCCGCCGAGTGTAAAGGCATAAGCACGCTTAACTGCGAGACATACAAGTCAAGCAGATGGGAAACCAGGACTTAGTGATCCGGTGGTTCTGTATGGAAGGGCCATCGCTCAACGGATAAAAGGTACGCCGGGGATAACAGGCTGATCTTGCCCAAGAGTTCATATCGACGGCAAGGTTTGGCACCTCGATGTCGGCTCATCGCATCCTGGAGCTGAAGAAGGTTCCAAGGGTTGGGCTGTTCGCCCATTAAAGCGGTACGTGAGCTGGGTTTAGAACGTCGCGAGACAGTTCGGTCCCTATCTGTGGTGGGCGCAGGATATTTGAGGGGTGCTATCCTTAGTACGAGAGGACCGGGATGGACGAACCTCTAGTGCACCAGTTGTCGTGCCAACGGCATAGCTGGATAGCTACGTTCGGACGGGATAAATGCTGAAAGCATATAAGCGTGAAACCCACCCCAAGATAAGATATCCCGACCCGCAAGGGTCCTGAAGACCCCTGGAAGACCACCAGGCGATAGGCTGGGTGTGGAAGCGCGGTGACGCGTGAAGCTTACCAGTACTAATCGGTCGTGAGGCTTGACCATAAAATTTACCCTTCCTGAAATTCAGGAGACTCGTTATCTGATTGTTGGGCGCGCTGCGACGGACACCCGCGGCGGTCCCTTCGACTTTCCGGTGACTTTAGCGGAGGGGTCACACCCGTTCCCATCCCGAACACGGAAGTTAAGCCCTCCAGCGCCGATGGTACTGCGTTGGCAACGACGTGGGAGAGTAGGTCGTCGCCGGATTAACAAATTGAGCCCCGGTTTCGACTGGGGCTCTTTTGTTGTCGGCGCACCTCGCATCCCACCGATTTGTCGGGCTATCAGCCATCAGCTTTCAGCTTCAAACCGGGAGCTGAAAGCTGAACGCTCCTGCTTCAGAGGAACTCCCTGCCGGCGGGATCTTCACCGTGCCTTCTCTTCTGCTCCACCAGCCTGCGGAACAGGTCCCGCAGATCCCGAGCGCCCTTGATCGTGACCACGATCGTTATCAGGGCGAATGACAAACCCGCTGTTACGGCAGCGAAGGTCCAGAAAAACAGCCAGTAGCGCATCGTGACTCACCTCACTCTGTGACCGCCGCGGCGGCTGCCGACGGACACTTCGGGAATGACAGGGAGCCCAGGACAAAACCTGCGGTCGCCAGACCGAAGGCGCAAAGGCCCGTTATGTTCTCAGACCAGTGGAGGAAAAAGTACGGAACGATCGCTCCTGTCGCCCCGCAGACCATTGCGAGGTAACCTCCTGCCGTGCTGGCGCGTCTCCAGTACAACCCTCCGATTACGCTTACAAATGTGCCGGCGAGGTAAATCGTGGCCGTGATGCCGAGGTAGAGGTAAACCGTCCCGGGAAGGGGGTAATAGAGCCCCCAAAACATTACAAACAGGCTCACGAACAGATTCGCAAGGCGGTTCACCGCGATCTGTTGTCTTGATCCCAGCCGAGGGCGGCCCAGGGCGCGACGCAGCGGCAGGATGATATCCTGCGAGATGATCGAACTCCATCCCAGGAGGTAGCTGCTGTTGACCGACATCGTTGCGGCCAGCATGCCCGCAACTACTATTCCCCTGGCGCCCGGGCCGAGGATGGTCGCGAGCATCGCAGGCATCGCCTCGAGCGGCTGCAGGACGCGCCCACCCACCACCGGCGCCGGCACCCCGTCCGGACCCGCGCTTCCCGTCCCGAACATCGTCAACGCCGCAATCCCCCAGAGCATCGGCATCATCCCGCGCCCCAGGAAGATGAATCCGGTCCAGGTCATCACCTTTCTCGACAGTTCAGGGCTCCTGGTCGAGAACATACGCATCGCCGTGGTCTGCCAGCACGTGTGGATCGCAAACCAGAAAACGGTCTGCCAGACGAGGAACGCAAGCCCCAGTTTCGGATTCGTGATCGGATCAAAGCCGGCGGATCCCAGCGTCGAGGCAACCTTGTCAATGATCGCTCCCCATCCTGCGTGGGCCACCGCATAAATCGTCACCGTGATCGTGGCAACGGACAGCAGGACATACTGCAGATAGTCGGTGATCACAACGGACACCATCCCGCCCAGCACCGTGTAGATGAGCTCCAGGGTCAGGATCACCGTCATGACAGCAACGAGGTAGCGGCTGTCCAGCCCGGTGACCATGGTCAGGAATTGGCCTTCCACGCGCAGGAATATCCCCATGTTCAGGATGCCGCCGAGAGCCACGATGATCCCGGTCACGACACGAAGCCCAAGGCTGTACTGAACCTCGAAGTACTCGGGCACGGTCATCAGCCGCAGTTCGCGAAAGCGGCGGATGATCAGCCCCGTCCTCCCGACGATGATCATCGCGAGGCCGCTGATCAGCGCGGCGGCGAATGCCGCAAATCCCGCCTTGTATCCGAATTCGGCATAGTACATGAAAGTGATCGTGCCGATTTCCGTTGCCGCCAGCGTCGCGATTCCGGCATAGAGGCCCAGTTCACGCCCCGCCACCAGGTAGTGCGACACGTCCCCGATGTAGCGGCGCCCGATAATGCCGATTCCCAACGTCGTGACCAGGTAGGCGATGACGACAATCCAATCCAGCGATGTGAAGTTCAATCCCCCGCTCCCGTCCTGGCAACCAGGTTCGAATGTTTACCGCAAGATGCCCGGCTTCCGGTTCTAGTGGTGTCTGAAGCAAAACGCCAGTATCATCCTCACGTTCCGGCTGTCGCGCAATGGCAAAAGCCGAAAACCAGGAGGCCGTCCAATGCATCTCGTCAACCCACGCGATCTGTATCGATGGTGCAGGATCCCGGCAGAGGAACTGCAGGGCCACCCTGGACTGAAGGTGCCACTGCGCATCGTGCGAGACAGTGAGGGAATGGGGAGCCTCATGGCGCGCGAGCTCTGCGATCTGGTTGCGGCCAACAACGCGGCTGGGCGTCCGACCCGGGCCATACTGCCGTGCGGGCCCAAGTGCTGGTACGCTCCGTTCACAGAGATCGTGAACTCCGGGGCGATATCCCTCCGGAACCTGACTGTCTTCCATATGGATGAATGCCTGGATTGGCAGGGGCGGTTGCTCCCGCGCAATCATCCGTACAATTTCCGCACTTTCATGGAACACCACTTCTACGGCGGTATCCTGCCGGAGCTCGCAGTGCCGGAGCTCCAGCGTCACTGGCTTACCCCCGCCTCCGCCGAAAGTGTCCGGCACATGATCGACGAGGCCGCCGTGGATATCACGATCGGCGGTTGGGGGCAGGATGGGCATGTTGCCTACAACCAGACTCGCCGCCACCCCTACAGTCACATCTCGCTCGAGGAGCTCGCCGAATCGACCATTCGCATCCAGGAGAACAACATCGATACGATCCTCGCCCTGGCTCAACGTTCTTTCGGAGGGGCCTACCAGTTTGTGCCGCCGATGTCGATCACGCTCGGTGTCCGCGAATGCCTCTCGGCGCGCAAGGTCAGGGTATTCAGCGATACCGGGGCCTGGAAGCAGACCGCCCTGAGAGTCGCTCTCTTCAGCGAGCCGACGCCGGAGTACCCCATGACCCTGCTGCAGCGTCACCCGGACTCAATCATTACAGCGACGGAGGAGACGGCGCGGCACCCGATCAGTGAGAATCCCGACTGGGAGTTTTTCGGCGCGGCCCTGTAAGTGAAAGGTCGAGCACGGCGCCTATGATGACGGATGCTTTTTCCCCAGGAAATGCTCTTCGCGGGGATGCCGGTTTTCCGCACCGGGTGCTGGCCGGCGTGGGCGGCATCGGCAGCGGCATGTTCTTCGCCCTCGAGGGCGACCACACGCTGGGCCGCAACGAGAGCCGGCCCGGGCGGCTGCTCGACGTCCGCGATTACTGCAAGCTGCATATAGTTTCGCACTACACGGCCGTCATGCTCGGCGCGGACCCGTCAGATGATCCGTTCCGCGTCCTGCCCATAGGGAGGATCGGCAATGATGCAATCGGCCTGCGCCTGCTCGATGAGATGCGCCGTGCCGGGATGGACACGCGTTATGTGAAATCGGTGGACCAGTCCCCGACGCTTCTCAGCGTCTGTTTCCAGTATCCCGACGGTTCGGGCGGGAACATCACGACGTCCTCTTCTGCCGCCTCAACCTTGACCGCCGAAGATGTCGACCAGGCCCTCGATGAGATCGCGTCGATGTGTCGTGGCTTCATTGCCCTGGCTGTGCCGGAGGTCTCTCTCGAAATCCGGCACCACTTCCTGATGGGCGCCACGGGGCGCGGCGCTTTCCGCGCTGCGGCGTTCACGACCGCCGAAATCCCGTATGCGCTCGAGAGCGGGATGATGAGATTCGTGGACCTTCTGGCCATGAACGAAGACGAAGCGCAGGCCCTGGTCGGAGTCACGCTCGACTTGCAGGACCCGCTTCCATTCCTGAAAGAATGCGAGCAGGCGCTCGCGGTGCTCGCTGACGACGTCAGGATCGTGGTGACCTCGGGGAAGAACGGCGCAATCGCCCTTCACCGCGGTAACTGGGATTACTGCCCGGCGCCCGATGTCGCGGTTGCGAGCACCGCGGGGGCGGGCGATGCACTGCTGGCCGGCATCCTTGCCGGGCTGGCCATGGGTTTGCCATTCACTGCGCCCGGTCCGCGGCGCCGCCTTATCACGGACCGGCCCCTGTCCAGCGCCTTCGATCTCGCGGTGCTCCTGGCATCGTTCACCGTCACCTCACCCCATACGATCCATCCCGATGCAGGTATCGGTTCATTGAAGGCATTCGCCGATCGCCTCGGCATCGTGCTTGACGCCGGCGTGCGGCGCGCCTTGCGCGTCCAGTAGATGCGGCAGGGAGGAAACACGAATGAGCAGCGAAGCGGCGCGCATGGCGAAACGCCTGATTGCCCCGGTCCGTGACGAGATAATTGCATTGGCGCAGACACTGGTCAGGATCGATACCTGTGCCACACCGCCGGAGGGGAAGGAAGCGCCGGCGCAGCGGGCTCTGTACCGGTTCCTCAAAGGAAACGGGTTGGACGTCGAGATCTACGACACGGGATTCCTGGATGATTCGGATCACCCGTTCGTTCGCCACGAACGCAACTACGCGGGACGGCCGAACGTGATCGCCAGGCTGCAGGGCACCGGTCGCGGCAGAAGTCTCCTGCTCAACGGGCACATGGACACGGTCCCGCCGGGCTTGGGATCCTGGCGCGAGTCCCCCTGGTCCGGAGCCATTCGCAGCGGGCGCCTGTACGGCAGGGGCAGCTTCGACATGAAGGGAGGGCTCGCGGCTCAATTCGGTGTCTGCCTTGCGCTGAGGAGAGCCGGTATGCGACCGGGCGGCGACCTCCTCTGCGAATCGGTGGTCGACGAAGAGTGGGCCGGGGGCGGAGGTTCGCTCGCAGCCCGCCTGAGAGGCGATACCGCGGATGCCTGCGCCATCGGCGAGGTCTCATGTCTCGCCGTTTTCAGGGCGACCCGCGGAGGATATTTCTTTGAAATCAATGCCGGCGCGGGAGACCCGGCTCACTATTTCTCCAGGGCGGAGGTCGTCGGGCCGGCGGTTCCGATGGGGAGGCTCCTGGGCTGGATCGACCGTTGGGCTGAGAAACGGAGGCGGATCAGGAAGCGCGGAGCCTACGTGGATTTCGTCGATCCTGTGCCGGTTCAGGTGCTTGCGCTGGAGGCTAATCGCTTTGAAGCCCGAGTTCCCTGGAGCGTCCCTCTCGAGGCGAAAGTGAGGGTCTATTTCCAGTTCCTTCCCCACGAAAAGGTCGATTCGGTCGTTCGGGAGGTAAAGAAGTCTTTCCAGGAGTTCTGCGATAAGGACCCGTTCTTCAGTGTTCACCGTCCGCACTGGCATGACATCGTCTATCCGCCGCTGGCCGGCCACGAACTGGCCGTCGACCATCCCTGGACCAGGTGCCTCACAGGGGCGGCTTCCGCCGTCCTGCGCCGGCCCATTGCGGCAACGGCGGCGGAGTTTCCGTGCGACGCTTTTCTGATGCAGAACCACTTCGGGATTCCGACCCTCATCTTCGGGCCCTCCGGAGGGGGAGCTCACAATGTCAACGAGTATGTGACAATCAGCTCGGTGATACGGACGGCCGAGGTCCTCCTCGCCGCAGCTCTTGCCTGGTGCTAGTTTTGGGGACAGGCTGCTCAACCTCGAAATTCATCCTGATCTGGAAGCGGAGCAGTTGATTTCGAGGTTGAGTAGCCTGTCCCCAGAGTGAGTGCGCGGGGGCCGCGCTGTCGGCGCTGTCGCGGAACCTGCTATGGTACGGGCTTTCAGCCCTCGGTTCCTGTTGCTGGATGCAAACCTGGGGCTTCGCCCCAGGCTGATATGGGGCGGGCCTTCGGCCCTTAAGACCGTACTCGGACCAGGATCTGGAGCGCTGAAAGCGCGCTCTCATGCCGCCTGGGGCGAAGCCCCAGGTTCACAGGTAGTATCAGGAGACAAGGGCTGAAGGCCCGCCCCAAAGATTGTTGAGATGCCTCAGCGGCGCGGACCCAAAATCACTTGAGCAGGAAGCCGGTGCTGGTGGAGGCGCCGCTGACGACGTCTGCCACGCGCAATGTGTAATTTCCGGGCGTGTCATTGTAGGCCGTCGGGACTGTCACCTTTCCGTCCGCTCCCTCGATGAGGAAGTTCTTCGCGTAGACGGACAGGAACGATCCGTCGGGAGCGAAAAGATGGCATCGGACCAGGTGCTTGCCGCCCGGCGTCGCCCTGATTTCGAAAGTCAACGGTTCACCTCTCTTGCCGGCGGAAGGCCCGGCCAGCGACATGGAGACCTGGCTCGGCGTCAACCCGAAGAGGAGCGCGGCGCCACTGGTGATCGAAGTCCGGATCGCGTCTGTTTCTCCCAGCTGCTCACCGGTGATGATGTTGCTGACCAGGGACTTCCGAGGCAGGCGGATCGTGATGTCTTCGCGCACCAGTGTGCCCTGATTCGCGTCTTTGTATACCGTGACTCCATCGCGGCCGGTCATCCCCTCCGGTGAGACATTTTCTTTTACTATGGCGAGGACCTCGGTCTGGCCGAGTGAGTACCGTACTATCTGCACCTGGCCAAGGGGTTTCCCCTCTGTGGTCAACACCTCCACAACAGGGTGCACCTCCAGGTGATGGAGCAGAGCACGGATCAACGATCGCTCTACAGCCCCGCCGTATTCCTTCGCGCGCATGTCCGGATACCGATCGAGCAACACGTTGAGGTACAACGCCCAACCTTTCCCCACCTGCCTGGCGATCACCGCGTCGGTGTCGCCGATCCGCAGTAGAGCCTTGCCGGTGTCCGCCTCCACCTCGCGTTCAACGGCCTCGAGTTTCTGCAACATCGTCTCCTCGAGCCCCCATCTTGTTCCCTCCGGGGTAACCTTCACGGGTCCCTGAATGCCAGGTGTCCAACGCTCCCCTGTGACATCACCGTCGGCGTTCTGCTCGATGGTCTTGGATCCCATGAAGCGTCGCTTCTCCGAAGAGGGGGCGCGGATGCCGAAGAAATCGTTCAGGAGACCCTTTGCCTGCCAGGCGCAGTGTTCGTCCATGATTCCGGTACCGGCGTCGGCGATCACCACTCCCCCCGCCTGTGCGAAATCCTGCAGAGCCTTCGCTTCCTCCGGCGACAACGCCATCGAGAAGGGGAGGACAAACAGACGGTAGCGCGGTGCCGCCACTTCGCCCTTCTCGACCTGATCGTAGGAGACGAATTCGAACTGCATGCCTAGGTCGTTGATCATTCTCACCCAGCCGTCCCGATCCGCAGGGAAATCACGACCGATTGCACGTTGCCTGCCTTCCCGGCTGTTCCCGGTGATGCTTGCGGCGTGGACCGACGACATCGAGTAATGAAGCCCGACACCATCCTGCTTCCGGCTTGCCTCCATCAGCAGCTTGCCGACACCGCCGTGCTTCAGGACCTTGTACACCTCACCCATATCCTGCGCCGACTGCGAACACGTGAAGTCCGGATTCAGAAATGCGAACATCCAGAAGATATTCGGGTGCAGCACATTATGGATCGCAGCGGTCCAAATGGCGTTCTGTACTGCCAGGCCACGCGATCCGTACCCGGTCCAGAAACCAATCATCGATCCCGGCTTCGCGAAGGACCTGTGAAGGTCCCATTGATTGCCGCCGTCATACGAGAGGAAATCGTCGATAACCCGGTCCAGACGATACCAATCACATCCGTTGTACGCAGTCGTCTCCTGGGTGCCCGACAGCGCGATCTGGCCGTCGGGGTCAGCCTTGACCACCGCATCGCGCACCGTCTGATAGGCACGCGCGAAGGAAACCTCCATGAACGTACGGTGGTCTGCCCACGGGGCATAGTTGCGCGCAGTGCGCGCCTTGTCGGTCGTGAACGGCAGGACCTCATCCCAGGAACGGAACTCGCTGCGCCACTCCCTGTTCAGGGATTCGAGCGTGCCATATTCGGTCTTCAGCCACTTCCGGAAATCTGCCAGCGCGAACGCGCTCCAGTCAAAATCGAAGGGATCCGTGTAGGAAGTCAGCGAGCCTTCATCCCCCACGAAGTAGTAGTCCATGTTGTAGCGACCTTTGCCAAGTACCACGGCGTAGACGATGCTGCGCAGCCTCTCCAGGAATCCGGGGTCGCTGAGGCTCGGCACGCGCGCGAGGAATCTCGGGTCGCCGGTGCGGCGATAGAGTTCTTTCTTGGTCAGGTATTGCAGCGCATCGAAATCCTTCGTGCGGTTGAATTCGGCGATGGCTTTTTCCATCTCCTCCGACGCAGTGGGGCCGCGGTCGTACCAGTAAACGCCGAACGCGCCCCGCGGGATGTTCAACCCGTTGTTCACGCTGCCGCCCCACGTAAAGCCGGTGTCGACGGCCTGCGCGCGTACCTGCTCCATGCGCACGGCCTGGAAATAATGCTTGGACGCGCCGAAAGAGACCTGCGGATTGAAGTCCTTGTTCCGCCGCGTGTTCTGCACGACAAGAACAGGCCGGGCGCGCAGTTGGTCGATGACTGTCCCATCGGCATCCAAGAGTTCGGCCGTCATGTGCGCGTACTTCCCCAGGAAATCCGCCAGGCTGAAGTAAAAATACCTTTCGCCGCGAGCGGGAGCGGTCTGGTCCGAGAGGATGCGCTGGAGGTCGTCGGCGACCTGGAAACGGATTTTCGCCCCTTCGAGGTTCCCGGTTGCCCGGACTACGGCGCTGATGATTTCCCCTCTCCGGTAGGCACCCGTCGCAGGACTCACCCCCGTGAGATTGGCCCGCTTGGCTGCCGTGAATGCCGCCCCGCCCCAATTGAGCGTGGAGCCTGTGGATGGGTCGCGGACGATCACGTCAAAGATGATCTTCCCCCCGGGCCAGGATGCACCGGATCGAAGCCCGTCCGTCGGTACTGAGACGGAGTTCTCTCCCGCAACCAGGTCCGCCGATCTCGTCGTGGATCCATACAGCCGGCCAAACTCGCTCTTCGCCGCAACATCGATCGCCACTGTGCATGCCCCAGGGGTGTGCAGGTTCAGAGCGACGCTTCCTCCCCCCTCCCCGCGTGCCGAGAGTGACCGGAGTTCGACCTGACCCTCGCGCCCGGCTGCCCACACCACGGCCTTCGCCAGGAGGGAATAGTAGTACTCCCAGTAGTCCCAGTAGATCCCTGTGGAGACCGGGTCGACCCCGGCCGAGAAGAAATTGACTTCGTCCTCAGAGCCTGCGAAGGGATTGACACCCGCAGGAAGGAATCCGTCCTCCACGTAGGCGAACGCTGCGACGCGCCCGTTCCCGTATGGTTTCACTGCAAGGATCGGATATTCGCCCGACCTGATGAGAACCTCCCCTGACGCCCGGTACTTGTAGAAAGCTCCCGGGATGTTGCCTTCGGGAAGCAGGCTTGTGTCCAACCCCGACGTGATGAAATGCGGCTTTGCGACCTCCCACTTTCCGATTGCAACGGCCGCTTTGTTGATCTCGGGGTACCCGCCTTCATTGAGGGAGTCATCAGGACAGCCGACCAGCGGAGAAACCTCCCAGATCCGCGCGTCGCCCTCCCGCTCGTCTCCGGCAAAGGGATGGTTCTTCACGTCGCCTGCGAACGGGTGGATGAGCACGAGCCCCGCTCCATTCTGCACGCGCTGCAGGATCGCATCCCGGGTGGCCCGGGTCAGGCGCGTCCAGCCGTTGAGGCCTGGGATGAGGATGACTTCGAAAGAAGCGGGCCCGGTCAAGTCCTTCTCGGCGTACCCGTAGACGATCCTGAAATCGTCCCGGTCGCCGCGATACTCGTGGCCGTAATAATCGCCGATCCCCCAGCAATTCGTGTCCCAGTTACGGTCTATGGACACGGTCGTCGGAAGAAGCGCCACACGCTGCATCAGCTCGACCATGTCCCGTCCATATTGCACGGAGGGGATGAAGAACCCTCTGATCGGTCCTCCCGGCAAGTGCGCGGCCCACGCCACATGCGAGGTCGGCACCGAGGTCGAATAGGTGATGTCGTTCTTGTGGAAAGCGCTTCCACCCACGCCTTGCCCGGCATCCTGCGTACCGGCGGCGGCAAACGCTGCAAGCGTGAGGGATACGACCAATGTCGGCCTGATCATCAGCTGCTCCTGTAGAAATTCAGGTGATCCGGGAATCCATCATACCTGTACCGATGTCACTTCTCACGCTGTAGAATCACCCCCGGAGGCTATCATGAAACGAATCCGCGTCGCATCTGTCCAGTTCGAGCACAAGCCCAGCGACAAGGACGCGAACTTCAAGAAGATCGAGTCCTTCGTCGACAAGGCATCCCGCGAGAAGGTCGAGATTGTAGCGTTTCCGGAGTGCTGCATTACCGGCTACTGGCATCTCCGGCACCTCTCGCGTCCGCAGATGGAGGCACTGGCCGAGCCAGTTGGAACAGGACCATCGACACGCAGACTGCTGGCCCTGTCGAAGCAGTCCGGCATGACTATCGGAGCCGGGCTGATTGAGATCAGCGGCGACCGGGTTTTCCACAAGGCCTACGTCGTTGCCATGCCGGACGGGCAATGGCGCTGCCACCGCAAGATGCACGCCTTCGTCAACCCCAACATCACCTGCGGTTCAGAGTACACGGTCTTCGACACGCCGCACGGGTGGAGAGTGGGTGTGCTGATCTGCTACGACGTCAATATCATCGAGAACGTGCGCATCACCGCGTTGCGCGGTGCCGAAATCCTGCTGGCGCCGCATCAGACGGGGGGCTGCGCCTCAATCAACCCGAACACCATGGGACTGGTGGACCGGGCTCTGTGGGACAGACGCGAGGCAGATCCCGAGGCGATCGAGCGCGAGCTCCGGGGTCCGAAGGGCCGCGAGTGGCTGATGCGCTGGCTCCCCTCGCGGGCGCACGACAACGGGATGTACCTCGTCTTCAGCAACGGCGTCGGTGTCGACGACGACGAAATCCGCACGGGCAATGCGATGATCCTGGATCCGTATGGGCGCATCCTTGCGGAAACCTGGCGGGCGGGCGACGACATGGTGGTTGCGGATCTCGACGACGCTTTGCTCGAGGAATGCACCGGTCGAAGGTGGATACGCACCCGCAGACCCGACCTCTACGGTCCGCTTACTGTGCGCATGGGCTTCGAGGTCGATACACGCACCGCGCGATTCGACAAGAAGGGCATTTGACGAAATTCGGCGACAGGCAACGAATTACGCCCGGAGGCTCCTCGCACCAGTAAGCCTGTTCCGCATAATTCGTTGCCTGTCACCGGATTTCTGGAGGGATTGAAATGAGTCATCTGCACAACCATGTCCACAAACCGGCGCGGCGTGAATTCCTGAAGGGCGGCTCTGCCGCCGTGACGGGCGCCGTGATCGCATCTGCAATTCCGGGGGAGGCCCGGACTCCTCGGAAGGTGACGGCTGATCCCTCCAGGGAGGCCTCGCCGCGGATGGAAGTCTTCGATGCCCACCTGCATTGCCCGGCCGCGAGCGGCGAGCTCTGGCAATGGTATCCGGTCACAAGGACTTTTGAGGAGTTCGTGGCCTATCTCGACCGGACCGGTGTCGGCCGCGGCATCATCAACTCACAGCGATGCCAGGAAAACGGCACGCCGGCCGAGTTCGTGGCCGGCAACAGGGAAGTCGCCCGCTATGTCGAGAAATACAAAGGGCGTTTCGTCGGCGCCTGCGTGGTGAACCCGCTGTTCATAGATGAAGCCCTGCGCGAGATGGAGGAGTGCCGGAGACAGTTCGGTTTCATCTGGGTCGGCGAGCTCTGCAACTACATGAAGCCCGCTTACGAATACAAGATCAAACAGTTCGAACAACTGGTCGAACAGACCGTGAAGCTGGGGATGATCCTGGATGTCCACACGGAACAGGACGAGATGGATTACATCATCGGGAAATTCCCTCAGGCGACGATCGTCTTTCCGCATTTCGGCGACGGCAACGAGTATGTCGACATATTCAAGCGCATCGACCTCGTGGCGCAGCATCCCAACACGTATCTGGACACCTCAGGCTACGGTCACGACCGGGTGGGGATGCTCGAGTACGCCGTGAAGAAGATCGGCCCGGAACGTGTGCTCTTCGGCTCTGACTTCTCGATCAATGATCCGGGCACGGTGATCGCACGGATCAAACACTCTTTTCTGTCCGAAGAACAGAAACAGAAGATTTTCTCGGGCAACCTGCAGGCGCTACTCAAGCGGTACCGGACCTAGAAGAAATTCGGTGACAGGCAACGAATCAGGCGGAAAGGACTTGCCGGTGCGAGGGGCCTCTCGGCGTAATTCATTGCCTGTCACCGAGTTTCTACCGGGCTTCTCGGACGGCTTCGAACATGGCGACGACGTTCTCGGGCGGCACGTTGGCCATGATGTTGTGAACCTGCTGAAAGACGAAGCCGCCTCCGGGCCTCCAGATCTCGATCTGCCGGCGCACGTGATCTGCTACCTGTGACGGCGTGCCCTGGGGAAGCATGGATTGAGTGTCGGCGCCGCCTCCCCAGAAAACCAGGTCGCGACCGAAGTCTCGTTTAAGCGCGGCCGCATCCATCCCGCGGCACGAGATCTGGACCGGGTTGATGGCGTCCAGCCCTGCATCTATCAAGTCCGGCAACAGTTCGCGCACACCCCCGCAGCAGTGCAGCATCACTCTGGCGTCAGCCAGCTCCTTGGCCCGTTTCCACATGAGCGCATGCCGTGGCTTGAAGAACTCGCGGTAGGTCCGGGGTGAGATCTGAGGGCCTGTCTGCATGCCGAGATCGTCGCCGAATACGATGATGTCGATGTAAGGTCCCACATCCGACAGGAACCGCTCGAGGTCCACGAGGTGTGCCTCTACCAGCCTGTCCAGGAAGTCATGGGCCCGGGCAGGCTCGGCTGCAAGCATCATCAGAAAGTTGTCGTTGCGGAACAGCATCTGGCCGGTCTCGAGCAGGTTGCCGCCGAACAGAGCCAGTATCGCCCTTTCTGTCGATTCACGCAGACGCCTCGCTCCCTCGGCGTGCCTGCCGGGGCCTCCCGGTCCCGACACGAGCGGCCCGGGAGGAGCGGCGACTGCGTGCCACATCGATTGATCGAAGGCGGCCGGTAGAGCGCCGAAATCGGGCTCGCCATCCGCGAATGGGTAATGGGTCTGTTCGAAGTAGAGCGCCCCGTCGGGCATGTGTGCGATGATCCTGCCCGTCTTCGAGCGGAGCACCCAGCGCCCCGGCAGGCGTTCTGGCACGGACCACGCGGGAACTTTGCACGGGGTGCCGTCGGGTAGTTCCCAGTCCGCCCAGTCCGCTTCCCCGCGGGCGAAGGCGCGTCCAAGCTCGATCGTGTCTATGCCGAAGCGGGCCAGGACGTCCTCGTCGACGATGGCGAGCTGCTGCACCAGGTCGTAAACCCGGACAGGTTTCTCTGAAAGCCCGAGATGTTTCCGCAACCGCGTGTAGGCGATCGCCGCGATCCCCGATGATCGATGCCCTGAGAAATCGACCGGGACTCGATCCGGTTCACGGTGGTTCAACGTCGTCAGGACTCTCTCGCGCGATTTCATTCCGCCTCACCTATGTCAAGAAAACCCACGGTTCGGACGTCGAGGTCAGCGAGGTGGATCCGCCGCGCCGCGGCGGACAACTGCTCGCTTCGCCGAAGCGCGCCGACTCGGATTCCGGCATCCGCCTATCTCTGCTCACGATCAGGCTTCTCCGGAGGGCTGGAGAGCATCTCGCGGTCGGTTTCGCCCCTTCGCTTGTTCATCAGCTCCTTTGCCTTCTCGCTCAGTTGCCCGGCTTCCTCCTTCCTTCCGGTTTCCAGCAGCAGGCGGGCAAGCGAGTTGACCGGAGCCGGGTTTTCGGGCTCCAATCCCATGGCCGTGCGGTATTCCACCTCAGCCTCCTCCGGTCTACCGAGTCGCTGCAGGCACCGGGCGCGGGCGTAGTGCGCCCTGAAAACCTCCGGCATCCTTTCAACCGCGATATCCAGGTCTTTGATCGCCCCCTCGAGGTCGGCAATGTCGAACTTCGCCAATCCGCGGAAAAGGTAACTCGGCGGATAGGAGGGATTCATCTCCAACTCCCGGTTGAAATCCTCAATAGCGCGGTCGAAGTCCCGCAACTGGTAGAGGACGAGGCCGCGATCAAAATGGGCCTGCTTGAGCTGCGGACCGAGTTTGATTGCCGTGTCGAACTCGCGAACCGCCTCCTCGCTGCGCAGGAGGTTGTGAAGGGCGCGGCCGAGATTCCAGTGCGCCTCCGCGTCGCCGGGAGACAGTTTCGCGGCCTGCCGCAACTCCGCCTCCGCTTCCCGATATTTGTTCTCGGCCATCAACTGCAGTCCAAGCCCCAGGTGCGCGCCGGCAAGGCTTTCGCGAATCCGCTCGTCATCAGGCCATCGCTTGAATGCCTCCGAGAAAACCTCGATGGCTTGCTGGTATCTTTTCTCGCGACCCGACCGGTTTCCCACTGTGATGTAGAAGCGCTTCTCAGAAGGGAATTTCTTCATGCCCTCGAGAGCCGTTTTCTGAAGGTCGCTGTCCCTGCCCTGGGATTGGTAGACGGAGCAGAGCTGGATGTAGGGCAGCAGCTGATCCGGGTGCTCAGCTATACACTGTTTGAGCAAGCCTTCGGCCTGCGCAAATTCCCGGCGCTGCAGCGCAGCGGTCGCCTCGGAGCAGGTATCGGCAGAAAGGCAGCCGGATACCGCGGGAAAGAGGCAGATAACGAACGCGGTCAGCTTATGCATAATGCAACCCGCCGGGCCCGCCCCGGCTGGAGCGCACGGCACCGACTGGGATATAATACGGCACGATGACCAGACTTGCAGTCCTATCGTTCGCGGTATTCGGGATGATCGCAGGGATCCAGCCCGCCCAGGGGCAGGTGTGCGACAGCGCAGTTCTCGCCTTCAAAGCGGGAAAGATAGAGCAGGCGGCGCAGCTGGCGCGCGAGTGTATCGACGGCGGCACGGTGAGCGGCGATGCCTACAAGCTCCTTGCGATCTCTTACTTCCTGCTTCAGCGCTTCGACGATTACCTCGTCAATATGCAGAGGGCGGCTGAGCTGAATCCGTCCGACGCCGAGGTCCAATATCATCTGGGGCGCTACCTCTATGAGGTGAAGGACTACAAGCAGGCGATGGACCATTTCAGCAAGGCCATCACCCTGGATCCGGACAACTACAAAGCCCTCTACTTCCTTGCGCTGTGCAAGCAGGGCAACAGTGATGAGAAAGGGGCCGCCGAGGACTTCCGGAGGGCGATCGCGATCATCGAGCGCCGACACCTCAGCTACGGTTGGCCTTTTGCGGACCTTGGAGACCTTCTTGCTCTCAAGGGGGACTATGAGGGGGGGCTTTCCTGGGCGTACCGGGGCACGCGTAACGACCCGTCCCAGCCTTATGTGCACTATATCTATGCGCGGGTTCTAATGAACGGGGAACCGACTCCGGAGGTCGAGCAGGAGCTGAACAAGGCGATCAAACTGGATCCCGGGTACACTCAAGCGTACTACCTGCTGGGACGTTACTACACCAAGACGGGGGACAAGGAGAAGGCCAAGGTCGCCTACGCCAGGTTCAATGAGCTGAAGACCACTCCCGTGCCGTCGCCCTTCGGTGTCCGACGCCAGTGAACACTGACTCCGACCCCAAGCCGGATTATTGCAGGGGACAAGGGAAGGAGTGGTGCTGACGGGCTCTTTCCGATGAAGACGCCTGAACGAATCGTTCAGCTTGATTGTGCCGGCCTTTCAGGCCTCGACTCTTATACGTGATACTTTCCCGGCCTTACGGCCGGGCCTACTCACTGCCGCCTCTTCGAGGCTCCTGGTTTCATGGCATTCGAACCGGAAGAGTCCCTCGGCTGCAGTTGCGGACATTCGTCATCCGCACCTCACGGCCCCTTGACTGCCAGCGCCTCGCGCCTCATTTCCGAGGCCCGCAAGGGCCGCCAGTGAGTAGCGGCCCGCCACACCGAAAACCGGCGTGGCCACTTGTGTCGATAACAGCTTGCAGAAGCAAGAGTTCTGCGAGCTGTTACTGGGGAGCCGCGACCGTAGGGTCGGGGAAGAATTCACGCACACAACCCGACCAGGTGCGGCACAAGAATCATGCGGCAGGCTCAAACTCGACGACCATTCATCCGCTTCCTGACTGCGGGCCTTGGAATCACTTTGACGGGGAGGAACCTTCTCGAACGTTGATGTACTGGCGGGCTTTCACATCCTTCAGAACATCGACGGTCCCACTGGGCCACTCGATCTTCAGCTCCTCCACCACATTTTGATCCCCCAGGCCAAGCAACGGTCTGCGATCACGCGAGGACGAGAATCCGCGGCCCCCGGCCACGTAGTGGAGCCGCTTTTTGCCGCCCGCCGTGTACCAGACCCTGGCACCGATTCCCTCGCGATTGCTCTTCGTTCCCTGCAGACGGATGCCCAGCCAGCCGTTTTTGTTTCCGCCGTCGTTGCGCATCAAGACTGGCGGGCCACCGTTGGTCGCGATCAGCAGGTCGGTGTCCCCGTCATTGTCGATGTCTCCCAGGGCGTGGCCGCGCCCGGAATAAGACTTCTGAAACGGCTCACCGAGCAATTCGCTGACGTTGCGGAAGCGGCCGCCGAAGTTGGCAAACAGCAGCGGCCGCTCCTGGTACATCACTTTCGGCTGGTAGGTGTTGATCCGGTCGTCCGGGTGCCCGTTGGCGATGGTTACGTCCAGATCGCCGTTGTTGTCGTAGTCCAGGAAGCTGGCCCCCCATCCGCTCATGGTCCTCGTGGCAGTGGCCATTTCAGGATTCTCAACACCTTCGTCGTCGAAGGTCCAGTCGCCGTTATTCTTGTAGAGAGAAAACATCTGCTGGTCGATGTTGGGGATACACAGATCGATCAAACCGTCCCCATTGTAATCCTGGGCGTCGGCCCCCATACCGGAGCGGGGCGCGCCGTCGCGGCTGTAGGCGATGCCGGACATCAACCCTATTTCCGTGAATGTCCCGTCGCCGTTGTTCTTGTATAGGAAGTTCTCGACCGTGTCGTTGGCCTGGACGATGTCGATCCACCCGTCATTGTTGAGGTCGGCAGCCACAACCGCCAGGCCCTTGCCCTGGGGATTGGCGACGCCGGCCTTCTTGCTCACGTCGGTGAAAGTGCCGTCGCCGTTGTTGTGGAAGAGCCAGCTGGGCGCGCCTTTGAACAGGGTCGGTATGCAGTAGCCCTTATTATCATAGTTGCCGCAGATGTAGTTCATCGACGGCTTCCAGACTATGAAGTTGCAGACGTAAAGGTCCAGCAGGCCGTCCTTGTCATAATCGAGCCAGGCCGCGCTTGTGCTCCAGCCTTCGGCATTCACGCCTGCCTTCGCCGTGACGTTCTCAAAGGTCCCGTCCCCCTTGTTGTGGTAAAGGACAACGAAGTTCACGCCAGTTACGACCAGGTCCATCCACCCGTCGTTGTCGTAGTCGCCGGCGGCCACACCGTTGCCGAAGCCCCGTCCGGCCACTCCCGCCTTTTGAGTGACGTCGCGGAAAGTGCCGTCCCGGTTGTTCTCGTAAAGTGCGTTCCCGCGTGGGTTCTTGGGTTTGTAAAACTCGCACTCGCCCGTATTAACCAAATATATGTCAAGCCATCCGTCGTTGTTGTAGTCAAACAGCGCCGCACCGCCGTTCATCGTCTCCGGCAGTAATCGATCGGGCGACATGGCATTGTCATGGACCCAGGTGATGCCTGCTTCGCGCGTGATGTCGCGAAAAGTGACAGGCTGGTCGGCAGGCAAAGCCGCGAATGCACCTAGAGTAACCAGCAACGTCGACAGGGCCTTTTTCAACATCATCGTTCAGTCCCTTCCTGCGCGATAAATCTACCAGAGAGACACGGGTTCACGCCGCATTTTTGATTTTGCGGCCGGGACACCCGAATCTGCCTGGTCCCGGGCCTGAGCGATCCTCTCCACGTGGGTGGGCCTGGACCTGGGGGTAGACCAGGACTCTTGCCTGGTTGAGAGGTTTTCGAAGGCCTCCTCCTCAACCGAGGTCATGCGTCCACTGCTGAACCGGCGAAATTCCAAGCGGGCCTGATGGGCCAAGTCCGAGTCCACGTCCAGGCCCACGTCGAGGTCCAGGCCCAGGTGTATGCAGGGCACCGGGCAGCGCTCAACACGGTAGAACCACCCCTGGATCCTTACTCCTGTAACAGATTCGTCATACTGGACTTGGAGGGGAGGCGGTCCGGCAGACGGACCCTGCTTCGGGTCCGACTTGGTTGGTTCTAATCTGTCCTTTTTTTCACTTGACGCAGGGGTATGAATGACTCTATTCTGCCGGTCAGAATTGTTTCTAAGAGCTGGAATGTGCACGACTACCACTGCATTGATTTGGTGGGAAAGGTTGAACGTATAGTTGAGACCCTGCGGGATGAATCCGATGAGCTCGGTCTTCAGGATCTGGCCCTGAGGACGGGCTATGTCAGGAGTTCACTCCATCGGATGCTGCAGAGCCTCAGGATACACGGCTACGTTGAGCAGGATGTGACGGGCGGTAAGTACCGTCTGGGTGCGCGGTTGCTTGTCCTGGCGAGTGGCTTCATGTCCCGCGTAGAGCTTGCCAAGGTGGGCCGGTCGTGTTTCGACATCACGGGGAGTTCACACTAGTCGAGGATACCAACCAACCTATTCATTTATCTGAGGAAGGCTGAAATGACGAAACTCACCCGAGTTTTGCTTTTGGGCATCCTGATTCTTGCGATCGGGTTGCCGGTGTTCGCTCAGAGCGGACGCGGCACGATCACCGGAATCGTAAAGGATCCCAGCGGCGCGGTCGTTCCCGGGGCGGACATCACCATTACAGAGAAGGACACAGGTGTTGTCACCAAGACCGTGTCGACGGAAGCGGGCGCATACCGCGCTCCTTATGTACCGCCCGGCAAGTACAGAATAACGGCGGCGCTGGCTGGCTTCAAGACGGCAGTAGCCGACAACATTCAGGTGATGGTCGGACAGACCGTCACGGTGGACTTCAGTCTCGAAGTCGGGCAGGTGTCCGACCAGGTGACTGTAATGGCGGAGACACCGCTGCTCGAGAGCTCGACTCCCGAAATCGGTGTAGGCACCACCGAAAAGGAAGTGCACACGTGGCCGATCATGATAGATGACGGTACGCGACAGCTGCAGACGTTCATCTTCAACTCCCTGCCGGGTACCGAGGGCGGCGGCTTCGCAGGTTCGATCAACGGCGGCCAGTCCTACAGCCACGAGATCCTGATCGACGGAATCTCAATCGGGCGCATGGATCTCAACGGAGGGAGCAACAGCGAGTTCACCCCCACCATTGACGCGGTGAGCGAGTTCAAGCTGCAAACAGGCGCTCTTTCATCCCAGTACGGCAACACGCAGACCGCCCTGACCAACTTCGGCATGAAGTCGGGCACGAACTCCTACCACGGGAGCGCTTTCTGGTTCAACAACCAGCCTGCCTACAACGCCAATTCCTGGTCGAACAACGCTCAGGGTATCAGCAGAAGCGGTTCGATGGAGAACAACTACGGCTGGACAGTGGGTGGACCGATCTGGAAGGATCACACCTTCTTCTTCTTCTCGCAGGAGTACGAACGGCAGACCACCAATCTCTACAGGAGTACCAACGGAACGCTGCCGCTCCAGGCCTTCAAGAACGGCGACTTCTCCAAGTTGCTGGATCCTGCGTTTACCGGTGTGGCCGATTCCGGTACAGCGGTCGGGACGGATGCGCTGGGCAGGCCCATTATCTATGGACAGATCTACGATCCCGCGACGTCGCGGCAGCTTGCCGACGGCACCTGGATCCGCGATCCTTTCCCGGGCAACATCATCCCGACATCGCGATTCAGCAGGGTTACAGATACGATCCTGAAGAATTACGATATCCCGGCGCCGCAGTTCGACAGCTTCAGGCGCAACCAGCCCTGGATCAGCGGCTGTTGCCCGAACCTGAACATCGACAACCTCAGTCTCAAGATCGACCAGGTTGTCACCAACAAGCACAAGATGTCGGGAACCTTTGTGGACAACGATCGAAGCCGGCGGCGGTACGGGTCCAACACCAGCCCATATATCCCGGGACCGATCCCTCAAGCTCCAATGGCCGGGACCAAGGTGCAGGCAACTCCGGGCCAGATTTTCCGGTTTGCCGAGGACTGGACGATCAGCCCGACGGTGCTAAACCACTTCGCTTACGGATACAACCGATTCATGAACGCGAACCAGTCCTATTCCTATCTGCAGGGCCAGGACTGGGCTACGCTTCTGGGTCTGACCAACGTAGGCTCTCATGCCTTTCCTGTCATTAACTTCGGAGGTTACGGCACTTATGCCCTGGGGAACAATCTGTATCCTCAGATGGGTGGCATCGGCGGAACCGGCTTCGGTGTCAACGGAAGCAACATCATGAGCGACGACCTGACGTGGATTAAGGGAAGCCACAGTCTGCGCTTCGGATGGGAAGGCCGGTGGTACTACTACAACAGCGGGAGCGTGCAGAACTCCGGAAGCTACAACTTCAACAACGAGGACGTCGCGCTGCCCGGTTACAGGACGAGCACCGGGTTCACCTACGCGTCGTTCCTGCTCGGTGAGGCGCGCAGCGCCGGCCTGGGTGTCCCGGCTCTCACGCAGGGGGAGCGCTCCAGAGTGTTTGGGTTCTACGTCCAGGACGACTGGAAAGCTCGCCGCAACCTGACGATCAACTTCGGCTTGCGCTGGGACATCCCGACGGCGCTCACCGAGGTCCGCCAGCGCCAGTCCGGTCTGGATCCGACCATGCCCAACTCCGGTGCCGACGGCTATCCGGGAGCCCTGGCCTTCCTCGGAACCTGTGCAGGCTGCAATGGCAAGGGGCGGTTCGCCGATCCTTACTACAAGCAGTTTTCCCCACGCCTGGGATTTGCCTGGACTCCGGAAAAGACCAACAACAAGATGGTCATCCGCGGCGGCTACGGAATCAACTATTCCCCGCCGATCCAGGACGGGTGGTTTGAAGGATACACATATGGTTTCGACGGGAGCAATAACATTTCGCCTTACACCCTCAACAGCCGGTTCCAGCAGGAGGCGGCCTATAACTGGGACAACCCGTATCCACCTTACACTGGCACGCTTCCCAACCTGGATCCCACGCAGGTGAACGGCTCGGGGATTGGCTGGTATGGCTCCGGCCTCACCAAGTACCCGATGGTTCAGAACTGGAACTTCGGGATTCAGTATGAGCTGCCGTGGCAGGTGAAGGTCGAAGCCAACTACGTCGGGAACCGGGGCACGCGCCTCAACGAGCCGGCGTATTTGTATTATCTCAACCAGGTCAACAGCAAGTACCTGTCGTTGGGCGATACGCTCCTGGACGACATCAGTGCTCATCCGGAGATCGCAAAGCCCTACCCGAGCTTTGAGGGGACTGTAGCGCAAGCGCTGAGGCCTTTCCCACAGTACTACGGCGTCGATACACACCGGTCAAACGGTGGGTTCTCGACCTACCATGCGGCCCAGATTACGGTGACCAAGCGCAGCAGCTACGGGCTGAGCTTCCTCGCCGCATATACTTTCGGCAAGGCGCTTTCTACAACCGACTCGTCGGGCCCCGGCAACTACTACGACTACACGCAGGACTGGTACAACCGCAAGTCGGACTACGCGGTCACCATGTACAACTACCCGCAGGACCTGAAGATCACGTGGATTTACGATCTGCCGTTCGGTCAGCAGGGCAAATGGCTCAGGAGTGGTGTAATGAGCTATGTCGCCGGCGGTTGGACGGTGAGCGCGATCCACAGATACGCAGCCGGTTCTCCGATAAAACTGGGCTCCAACATCGCCACTACCGAGGCTCTCTACAATCCGGGTTTTCGCCCGGACGTGCTGTTGTCTCGGGATCAACAAACCCTGTCCAAACCGACAACGGTCCATCAAAACCAGGGTGTCCAATATCTCAATCCGGCGGCGTTTGCCGATCTGCCGACCACGGAGAACGGAGTCGCGCTTCGCGGGGGCAACGCCCCGCGAAATCAGCCTGACCTGAGAGGGTTCGCGGGTTACGGCGAGGATTTCTCGCTGATCAAGAAAACGCCGATCAGGATCACTGAGGGCGCCTATTTCGAGATGCGCATGGATGCGATCAACCTGTTCAATCGCATCAACTTGTGTGGTCCAAACACCAACGTCAGTGACCAGGAAACATTCGGTCAGGTTTGGGGCAAGTGCGGAGGACCGCGCAGGATCCAACTGGGTCTGCGCATATCGTTCTAGTCCGAGCTCGGAAGAGTTACGGGAAATTCAACCGTGGCCCCGGGGCACTGGCCCCGGGGCCACTTTTTTTGTGCGCGCACTTGCTCCCGCCAGCGTCCCTCCAGTGACTGAAGCTGCCCCGCAGATTGCGTTTTTCACTTGACGCAGGACTGGAAGAAGTCGTAGCCTCACGTCAAATCTTCCCCCAGAGATTTCTGAGAGGCAGAACGTGTCGCGTGACCACTACATCGCGTTGGTGGGCAAGATCGTTCACGTAGCCGAAGCCCTGCGGGATGAACCCGATGGCCTCAGTCTTCAAGACCTGGCCTCGAGGACGGGCTATGTTAAGAGTTCCCTCCACCGAATTCTGCAGAGCCTGAAACGACACAGTTACGTCGAGCAAGACGCCTGCAGGGAGAAGTACCGCCTCGGCCTGCAGTTCTTGATATTGGCGAGCAACTTTGTATCCCGCATCGGGCTTGTGAAGATGGGCCGGCCGTACCTCGAGGAACTCGTCGATAGGTTTGACGAGAACGCGTATCTCGCCGAGCTTCGAGGAGGGAAGGGAATCTTCGTTGAAGTTGTCGAGGCGCCCCTGGACCTCAGGCTGGGTGGAGGTTCGCGTCTGGCAGAGGTCTATTTCCACGCCACAGCGGCGGGCAAAGCGATGGCTGCTTTTCTGCCTGAAGATAGCCGCATGGCGGTCTTGCATGTGGCGAAGTTCCCCGCACTGACGGAGCGCACCAGGACGGATCCATCCATGGTGGAAATGGACTGGGCTGAAGTCAGAGAGCGAGGGTATGCGACCAACGATGAAGAGACAGTAGTCGGGGCGGCTTTCCTGGCGGCCCCCGTTTTCGACTCTCGAGTCCGCGTATGCGGAAGCATTTCGGTCGGAGTGCCGAAGGTGCGCTTCTCCCCCGCCTTCGCGGAAGACATAGCCTCATATCTCGTAAACGCCTGTCACCGGCTTTCGGAGAAGCTCGGCGAGACGGGCTACGTCCATCCACATCACGGGGAGTTCACGCTGATCGAGGATACCAGGCAACCTGTTTATCTTTCAAAGGAAGGTTGATATGACGAAACTCACCCGAGCTTTCATTTTGGTCATCCTGACTCTGGTCATCGGGCTGCCAGCGCTCGCTCAGAGCGGACGCGGCACGATCACCGGAATCGTCAAGGATCCCAGCGGAGCGGTTGTTCCCGGGGCGGAAATCATCATTACCGACAAGGCCACAAGTGTTGTCACTCGGAGCGTATCGACGGAGGCCGGCGCATACCGCGCCCCGTACATTCCGCCCGGCACTTACAGGCTCACGGCGGCACTGGCCGGCTTCAAGACGGCGGTTGCCGACAACATCCAGGTGATGGTGGGTCAGACCGTCACAGTGGATTTCAACCTCGAAGTCGGACAGGTGTCCGACCAGGTCACAGTCATGGCGGAAACACCGCTGCTGGAGAGTTCCACGCCTGAAATCGGCATAGGTACAAACGAAAAGGAAGTTCACACGTGGCCGATCATAATGGATGACGGGACACGGCAGCTGCAGACGTTCATCTTCAACAGCATGCCGGGCACCGAGGGCGGCGGCTTCGCGGGTTCCATCAACGGCGGCCAGTCCTATAGCCACGAGATCCTGATCGACGGGATCTCGGTCGGCCGCATGGACATCAACGGCGGAAACACATCCGAGTTCACCCCGACCATTGATTCGGTAAGCGAGTTCAAGTTGCAGACGGGCGCCCTTTCTTCCCAATACGGCAACACGCAGACCGCCCTGACCAACTTCGGCATGAAGTCGGGGACGAATGCGTTCCATGGAAGCGCTTTCTGGTTCCATAACGAACCGTTCCTCAATGCCAACTCCTGGGGAAACAACGCTCGGAATGTCGACAAGACCGGCTCCAAGGAAAACAACGGCGGCTTCACGGTCGGCGGGCCTATCTGGAAGGATCACACCTTCTTCTTCTTTTCCGCCGAGTATGAACGGCAGGCCAGTAATAATCTCCAGGCCACCAACGGAACGCTGCCGATCCAGTCCTTCAAGAACGGCGACTTTTCCCAGTTGCTGGATCCGGCGTTCACCCAGGACGCGAATTCCGGTTCTGTGGTCGGGACGGATGCGCTGGGCCGTCCCATCATTTACGGGCAGATCTACGATCCGGCAACGTCGCGGCAACTGGCAGACGGCACCTGGATCCGGGATCCCTTCGAGGGCAATATCATACCTACCTCGCGGTTCAGCAGGGTCACCCAGACGATCCTCCAGAACTACGACTTCCCGGCTCCGCCGGGCAACACCTTCAGGCGGAACCAGCCCTGGATCAGCGGCTGTTGTCCGAATCTGAACATCGACAACTACAGCATTAAGGTCGATCAGGTCTTGACCAATAAGCACAAGATGTCCGGGACCTATGTGAACAACGGTCGGAGCCGGTGGGCATACAATGGTCCTCACATACCGGGGCCTCCCCCCCAGGCTCCCATGGCCGGGACCAGGCTGCAGGACACGCCGGGCACGATTATCCGGTTTGCCGAGGACTGGACGATCAGCCCAACGGTGATAAACCACTTCGCATACGGATACAACCGTTTCGTGAACAACAACCAGTCCTATTCCGCCGTGACAGGTGAGGATTGGGCTACGTTGCTGGGCCTCGACGAACGTCGGCTCTCACGCCTTCCCTCAAATCAGCTGGAGGGGCTACGGTACTTATGCCCTCGGGAATGGGTTGTATGGGAGCTATGGGGGTCTTGGCGGGGCCAACGGGGGCGTCAACGGAAGCAACATCATAAGCGACGACCTGACCTGGATTCGAAGTAACCACAGCATCCGCTTCGGCTTCGAGCATCGGCGGTACTACACTAACAACCAGAGCTTCCAGGATACCGGAAGCTACTCGTTCAGCAATGAGGACGTTGCTCTGCCCGGATACCGGACGAGCACCGGATTCACGTACGCCGCCTTCCTCCTCGGCGAGGCGCGGTCCGCCGGCAACGGTATTCCGCTAGTGAATGATGGGGTTCGCTCCAGGGTGACCGGCTTCTATGTACAGGACGACTGGAAGGCACGCCGCAACCTGACGCTCAACATCGGCCTGCGCTGGGACATCCCGACGGCGCTTACCGAAGTGCGCCAGCGCCAATCTGGCCTGGATCCGACAATGCCCAATCCAGGAGCCGATGGCTATCCTGGAGCCATGACCATGCTAGGGACCTGCCAGACCTGCAACGGCAAGGGGAGATTCGCCGATCCTTACTACAAGCAGATTGCGCCGCGCGTGGGATTCGCCTGGACCCCGGGCGCGAGCAACAAGACGGTTATCCGCGGCGGCTATGGCATTAACTTCGCCCCGCCGCTTCAGGACGGTTGGAACTACTACTATGGGTATGGCTTCAACGGGAATAATGCAATTCCGGCCAACAGCAACAGCCGGTTTACCGAGGACGCGAGCTATAACTGGGACAACCCGTTTCCGGCGTACACCGGACAGCTGCCCGACTCGAATCCGGCGCTGATGAATGGCGAGACCATTTCCTGGTACGAACCCAACCTCACCAAGTACCCGATGGTTCAGAACTGGAACTTTGGTATCCAGTATGAGCTCCCGTGGCAGGTGAAGGTCGAAGCCAACTACATCGGGAACCGGGGCACACGCCTGAACGAGCCACAGTACATCGTAGGGTGGCAACCGGGGCTCAACCAGGTGCCCACACAGTACCTTTCCCTGGGCGACACGCTCCTGGATGACGTAAGTGATCATCCGGAGTACAAGCCCTACCCGAGCTTCGAGGGTACTGTTTCGCAGGCCCTGAGGCCTTTCCCGCAGTACTACGGCGTTACTTCACACCGGACCAACGGTGGGTTCTCAACCTACAACGGGTTACAGCTGACGGTGACCAAGCGCAGCACCTATGGGCTGAGCTTCCTTGCCGCCTATACATTCTCAAAAGCCCTGGCGACCACCGACACGGCAGGACCGGGCAACTACTATGAGTACACGCAGGACTGGTACAACCGCAAATCAGACTACTCCGTAACCCAGTATAACTTCCCGCAGCACTTGAAACTCACCTGGATCTACGATCTGCCGTTTGGTTCCCAGGGTCGCTGGCTTAAGAGCGGTCCGCTGAATTATATCCTCGGCGGCTGGACGATGAGCGCGATCCAGAGCTACCAGTCGGGTTATCCGCTCAGAATTAACACTGGGACGTATGGTTACGGCCCTCCACTCTACAATCGTAGGTTTTCGTCCGGACGTGCTACTGCCCCGGGATCAGCAGACACTGACCAAACCGACGGATGTAATTGTCGACGTTGGTGTTGGCCCGTACCTCAATACCGCGGCATTCGCAGACCTGCCGAGCACCCCGGGGGGTATGCCGCTTCACATGGGCAACGCGTCGCGGTGGCAGCCTGATCTGAGGGGGTTCCGGCAAATCGAGCCACGATTTCTCGTTGATCAAGCGCACCCCGATCAAGATTACCGAAGGTGCCTATTTCGAAATCCGCATGGATGCGATCAACGTATTCAACCATGTCCAAATCGCGGATCCCAGCACTTCTGTGAGCAATGCCGCGGACTTCGGCTATATCTTCGGGAAGTCCGGCGGGCCGCGCCACATCCAGCTGGGTCTGCGCATATCGTTCTAGTCCGAACTCGGAAGAGTCACGGGAAATTCAATGGTGGCTCCGGGGCCCTGGGCCCCGGAGCCACTCTTGTTGTATGCTCCCACCGCCCCGAAGCCCATTCTCGCCCGATATTTTCTCTTGACCTCCGGTCTGGTCACGACTGACGATTCCCATGCCATGAGTCGCAGAAGCAGGATCTATACCATGCCGGTAACCTTGATTTGCCTGGTCCTGCTCGGTGCATGCTCCAGCAGCCGACAACCGGGTCCGGAGGGAACGTCTCAGCCGGCTGTCGCCGGAAAGAACTTCAACGTTCTCCTCATTACGATCGACACTCTCCGAGCGGACTACCTTTCCTGCTACGGACGCAAGTCGATCTCCACTCCCAACATCGATGCCCTTGCCGCACGCGGTGTGCGGTGCGCGCAAGCCTTCGCCCAGGTCCCCCTGACAGAACCGTCGCATGCTTCGATCCTTACCGGCACCTATCCGCAGATTCATAAGGTCCGGGACATGGGAGGGTTCGTCCTTGACCGGAACGTCCCCACGCTCGCAACGATTCTCGGCGGGGCAGGCTGGAGTACGGCAGGGTTCGTGGGGGCTGCCGTATTGAGCCGATACTACGGCATGGACCGCGGGTTCACGGTATATGACGACTCGATGGAGGATGAATTCTCGCTGAAGAAATCGCCCGGGGCGTTGCCGAGATCCGCGGCGAGATCGTGGCGCGGCGGGCCTCGAGTGGCTGGGCAGAGCAGAGCGCGGAAAGCCTTTCTTCCTCTGGGTGCATTTTTACGATCCGCACTTTCCTTATGATCCGCCGGAACCTTACCGTTCGCGATACAAGAAGGATCTGTATGGCGGTGAAGTTGCCTACGTGGATGAGCAGGTGGGAAAGTTACTTCAAGTCGCTTGCCGAACGCTCGCTTGATTCCTCAGACTCTGGTTGTGTTGATGTCCGATCACGGCGAAAGTCTCGGCGAACACGGTGAATACACTCACGGCGTGTTCCTCTATGACTCGACCATGCGTATTCCCCTGATCTTCGCCGGCCCGGCATCCCTGGCGGGCGCGAGGTGCCTCAGCAGGTGCGCTCGATCGATGTGTTGCCAACCGTCACGGATTTCCTGGGTCTCCCAGCCGGGGGGAAGGCGCAAGGTGTAAGCCTGGTTCCCGCCCTTCGGAGGGGAAGGCAATCAGAAGCAATTATTGCTATATGGAGACCCTCTATCCCAAGAGCCAGATGGGCTGGTGCGAGTTGCGCGCCATGAGAACAGATCAGTGGAAGCTCGTTGTCGCGCCGAAGCCCGAGTTATACAGGTTCCCCGACGACAGCGGGGAAGAGCCATAACGTGGTAGACAAGTTCCCGTCGGACGCGGACCGTCTCCAGAAGAAGGTCTGGGAAATCGCCGGTCCTCCCAGGAGTCTCGAACCGCTGGTGCCCCAGCCCGTCGATGATGAACGGAGACGCGAGCTGGATGCGCTCGGCTATGTCGGCTCCGGCCAGAAGCATCATCCGTGTCGACATGTCCGGGCCGGATCCGAAGGACCGAGTTGCAGTACTCACCTCCCTCGAGCGTGCCGGTGCGGAGATGAATCAAGCCCGCTGGCGGGATGCGTCGATTCTGCTCGAGAAGGCGATAGCTCAGGATCCTTCGAATCCGCTGGTCTACAAGCACCTTCAATTCTGCTACGAGAGCCTGGGACAATTCCAGAAGATGGAGCGGGCGGGAATCCTTGCGATGGAGCACGGCATTGAGACCGGCGACGTCGTGGCAAAGCTCGCTGAGCTCTATATCAGCCGTCACGACCTCCCGCGCGCGATAGACCTGATGGAAAGAATCGCGAAGACGGATCCTTCAAACCTTCAAAACATGGAAAACCTGGCGATAGCCTATCTCCAGGCGGGGCGATCGACCGAAGCTGAACGGCTGCTGCAGGCTATACTGGCGCGTAGTCCCCGGGAGGGGACGGCTCACAATCTCTATGGCAATCTCGAGATCGGGAGGGGCAGACAGGCCGAAGCAGTCCGCCAATTCGAACTGGCCATCGTGTGCGACCCGAGTCTGGCTGAGCCCTATCTGAATCTGGGCCTGATTGCTCAGGGCAGCGGCGATGTCAACAAGGCCATCGCATACTACCGGAATTTCCTGAACAAGGCCGATCCGGACAAGTACCGCGACTTCATCCCGAAGGTGAAGGCTGCGCTGGCCAGTCTCGGCGCAAAGCCATGAAAACGGTGACGGGCTACTCAGCCTCGAAATCCCGCGGATCAGCCTGCGATGGTTCAACACGCTAATTTCGAGGTTGAGTAGCCTGTCACCGTTTTTGGCGCTCCGTGGTAGCATTTCCGGGTTGCTCAAGAGTCATTCGAGGGCCGAAATGTGTTGCCACCGTTCCAGGGTCTCCCCGGCATTCATCTTTCTGACGATCCTCCTGATCTTCACGGCCTGCTCGAGAAGGCCCGAGCCCGCGGCAGAAAAGAAGCCGGCGGCGGCCACTCCGAAGCAGGACATGAACGTCCTCCTCATCACACTTGATACGCTTCGGGCCGACTACGTTTCCTGCTATGGGAGCAAGAGCGTATCGACGCCGGCCATCGATGCCCTGGCGGCGCGCGGCATGCGGTTCGCCAAGGCAATCGCTCAGGTTCCGCTGACCACACCCTCGCACGCGTCGATCCTGACCGGCACTTATCCCCAGGTCCACGGCGTGCGCGATATGGGTGGGTTCGTTCTCCAAAAGGGCGTGCCGACGATCGCCGGCGTGTTGGGACAGGCCGGCTTCGACACCGCGGCCTTTGTGGGATCCGCAGTACTGAACCGCCACTACGGCCTGGACCGGGGCTTCGGCACTTACGCCGACGAGATGAAAGCGGAGGTATCCTCCAAGAAGCTCCCCGGCGTGGTTGCCGAAGTCAGGGGAGAGGTCGTGACCCGACGGGCCCTCGACTGGCTTGAAAAGCATCAGACGTCCTTCCCCGAGAAGAAGTTCTTCGTCTGGGTCCATTACTACGACCCTCACTTTCCGTACGATCCTCCCGAGCCCTACCGGTCTCAGCATCTGAAGAACCTCTACGCGGGAGAGGTGGCTTACACCGACGCCCAGGTTGGCAGACTGACAGGGTGGCTCTCAGAATCGGGCCTGCTCGAGCACACGCTGGTCGTACTCCTGGCAGATCACGGCGAGAGCCTCGGCGATCATGGCGAATACACGCACGGTGTCTTCCTGTACGACTCGACCGTGCACATTCCCATGATCATCGCGGGCCCGGGCATCCCCTCGGGCCGCGTGGTGCCTCAGCAGGTCCGGTCGATCGACGTGGAGCCCACGATTGCCGACCTGCTTGGTCTCTCTGCCGGCGACAAGGCGCAGGGCGTGAGCCTCAAGTCCAGCTTGATGGAGGGCAGGGAACCGATGAGCAATTACTGTTACATGGAGACTCTTTACCCTAAAACAAGCCACGGGTGGTCGGAACTGCGCGGGATGCGAACCGACGAATGGAAGCTCATTGTTGCCCCAAAGCCCGAACTGTACCGTTTCTCGGACGATCCGGCGGAAGCGCAGAACGTTATCACCGGGCACCCGGCCGATGCCGACCGCCTGCAGAAGAAAGTTTGGGAAGTCGCCGGACCGCCGCAGAGCCTCGGGAAACTCGAACCCGAACCGGTTGACGAAGAGAGGCGGCGTGAGCTCGATGCGCTCGGCTATGTAAGCTCGGGCCGGAAGGCCATTCACATCGACATGTCGGGGCCCGACCCGAAGGATCGGGTCGCAGTCCTCGGTGTGCTCGAACGCGCAAGCAATTCTATGAATCACGACCGCTGGCTGGAAGCTGCCGGGATGCTGGAGAAGGCTCTGCCTGGCGATCCAACGAATCCGCTCATATACAAGGAGCTGCAGGCCTGCTACGAAAACGCGCGCCGGTTCGACAGGATGGAGAAGATCTGCCTGCTCGCGATCGAAAACAATGCTGCCGGCGATGGGACATATGCCGATCTTGGTGAGATCTACGTTCGCCGCGGTGACCTGCGCCGGGCGATAGAGTATATGGAAACAGCAGCCAGGATGAATCCCGCCAAGGTGGACAACTTGAACAACATGGCAACTGCCTACCTGCACCTCGGACAGTTCGCCGAGGCAGAGCGTGCACTCAAGGCAGTCCTCGCCCAGGATTCCCGAAACGCCATGGCGCACAACCTATACGGGATTCTCGAGATTCAGCTCTCGCAACCGAACCAGGCGCGTGAACAATTTGAACTGGCACTCCAGGCCGACGCCAATCTGGCTGAACCATACATGAACCTGGGCCTGATCGCTCAGAATGCCGGCGACACACAGGCTGCAATCGGCTATTTCAAGGGATTTCTGAAGCGGGCCGACAAGGTGAAGCACCGGGAAGTCATACCGAAAGTCGAGGCGGCGCTTTCAGAACTGACTGCGGGTCGGTAGCTGGATACCAGGCGTGCTGTGCCGCACCGCGCGGTGTCCGCTTCCGGAAACATGTGCGGCGGCTTTTCAAGCCGCCGGGGCGGGTTGAAAACCCGCCCCACATGTCCTTCAGTCGGAGATTGACGGGGACGAGTGGGCACCCCGCGGCGCGGATCCACACTACTCGATTCTGATCCGCCCCATTGGATACCATCCGTCCGGAAGCACTCCTGCTACGGCCAGCTTGATACCCGGCTGACCGGAACTTCGGGTTCAGGAGCGCCAGGTCCAGTTCATATTCTCCGGGCTGCGCATCCGCGGGAACGCTGACCTTGCTGTCGAAGAGATTGTCCCCGGGAAGCCAGGATGTGATGTCGGCGGTAGTCACGAGCAGGGTCGTTTGTTCACCCGACCTCAGGCGGAGCGCCAGAGGGAAGCGCCTGTAACACGGCGCGACTCCCTTGTTCTCCCACCAGGAGGTAAAGTTTATTTCACCCCCCGCCTTGACCGCAGGGGGATAAGTGAACTTGCGCAACACGAAGCGATACCCCATCTTCTTCAGCCACCGATCGACCTGGGGCCGCCATTCGTCGGGGACCGGAGACGACTTGGCGTTGAACGACGAGATGTGCCATTTGAGCGACTCGTCGATGATGTAGTCGACATCCCAGCCCTTGTCCTTCCAGTGCTGCATGACCCAGCAGACCTCGAAGGAGACCGGCGCCTTTATCCACGCGTCCTTCATGCCGAAATTGATTATGGCTTCCGGGTAGTAGTCAAACATGTGGCACCAGGTTGGGCTGAAACCTCCCATGTCGCCCAGGCAATCCACCCGCCAGCCCACCGCGCTCCTCGCGATGGCGTAGCCATCGGTCTTCGGGTCGGTCAGCTGCATCAGCAGGTGCGTGTTCTTGAACGTGTCGAGGTAGCAGTCAACCAGCGCCTCGCGCGTCTTCGCAGTCAGCCTGTCGGACCCTTCCCCTTCCCCCCAGGCCCCGACGATCGAAACATCCACGCTCTCCAGGTCCGGGTTGCCGTCATAGCGCAGGCCGAGTTGCCGGATCATGCCGCCGAAATGCTGCGCATACCTTGGATCCTCCGGGTCGGTGCGCCACTTCTTGACCGGGAGTTTCCCCTCTTCGGTACCGACCAGTTTTCGGTACCAATCGGGGACATCGTTGTCGGCCTCGGTGCCGTACGGAGCGATGCGGAGCAGGAGCGTCTGGCCCCTCGCACGGGCGGTCTTAAGAGCGGTATCGATCAGGTCCCAGTCATACGTCTGCATTTCGGGTTCGACGAATCTCCAGTAAATCCGGAAGTACGCGAGAGATGTCATCGGATGGCCCTTGTTTTCCAGGCTGCCGGTGGGTGTCTGGTAGGCGATTGGGTAGCCCTCGGTCCATTTCAGCCCCCGGTTGAGTTCGTCCCCGTTGAATCGCTGAAAGGTCATGAAACCGATCCCGGGATTGATCAGGACATCGTCGATTTCTTTCGGCCGGACGACTACGGTGTCCTGGGCAGACAAGCAAATTGGGAAGAGAAGAATCCAAGCCAGAAGTATCAGCACATCAACTCCTATGTGAGTAGGTCAGGTCTGCTAGACCTGACCTTTTCCCGTTCGAGAGGGCTACGTCTGACGTGACTGTCTCAAAACACTATGGAGCGGGCCTTCAGCCCTTGACTCTTACTCACCGATGCAAACCCGGGGCTTCGCCCCGGGCGTTATAAGAACGCGCTTTCAGCGCTCAGTATCCCGATCAGGATGCGGTTCCAAGGGCCGAAGGCCCGACTCATATCAGCCTGGGGCGAAGCCCCAGGAATTGTACCCATTGACGAAAGAGGGCTGAAAGCCCGTATCATAGTAAACGCTGAGACCGCCTTTACAGGAGGCCGGGCCTACTCAAAAACACAAGTCGTTCACGGTAGCGAGGTCATTCTCGCGGTGGGATCACGAGCAGTATGTGGCAGGGCGCGTGCCTGGTAAGGTGGTGCGCCGCCGTCCCCAGAATAAGCTCGGAGAGGCTTCTCCGGTGATGGTACCCGAATATCCCGAGCTCGATCCTCTTCGCTTTGATCTCATCCAGCAACGCCTCTCCTGCCAGCCTGGCCCGGAAGATCCCGGTTTCTGTCTTGAGCCCCGAGCGGCGGACAACCCGCCCGGCCGTCTGCAATATCTTGCGGCCCGCCTTCTCCAGGTCGGGCACCTCAGCATCCAGCGGCGTCGTTTCGGGCAGCTCGATAATGTGGACCAGGAACACTGTGGCGTTCTTAGCCGCCGTACGGCATGCCAGGTCCGCGAGTGTCACCGCGTGATCCATCGTCTTCAGGCCTACCAGCAAGCGTCTTGGCTTTTTCATGGTGGTTCACTCTCCCGGGATGGTGTTGGATTTCTTCCGTCCTCCGCACCCCGACGGCATGTCAGAAGGCAAACTCCTCCTTCCACAGCATCTGCCGGGGATTCATCCTGATGAAGATGTCGTACTTCATTTTCTGACTGGCGACGGTTGGTGAGAGCTCCGATCGAAACGAGATCTGCCTGGTCTCGCTCGTGAAATTGGGCTCGCCGTTCGCGTTGAAGCGAGGGAAGACGAAAGCAGGGAACGAGCGGCCGGGCCCCGGGGGCAGATAGGCTTCGAGCGGCACGACCCCGCTTCTTTCTGAGGCAAGCGAAGTGGATGTCCGAAAATCGGCGAGCGTGGCGCCCATGAAATACCGGTTGATATCGTGAACAGCGGACGCGGAAGTTCCGTTCGGGACCGTTCGAAAGCCGATCTGAATCACGATCTCCCTGCCCGGCTGAGCATTGACATACTTCATGGCCTGATCCCTGAGGGAAAGGTCCCCGGGCTTCTGAAGCATCTGCAGGCGGGCCAGCGCCATCCGGATGGGTCGGGCGGTCAGCAGCCTGAATTCGAAAACCTGCGTGCTCTCAACTTCTCCCCACATGGGCTCCGATGCCCCCGAAAACCGCTTGTCGATGCCGGCAGTCTGATCCCCGATGGGCGGCACGTTGCCGAAACTGTTCGAGTAGGCCCAGGGCGATTTCGACAGAATCTCCAGGCATTCCTTCTCGGACCACTTCGTGAATTCCTTCGTCTCCCAGAAGTCCGCCGCGAAAAGAGGCGCAGCTATGAGGACGATCCAGATCAGCGAATTACCGCTCTTTCTGCGGGCCATAGCTGGTATAGAGAGAAGCAGGCCCTGAAAGGGCGGCGTTTTCAAGTTCGACAATGCATTCACGGCATCTGCGTCCCGACCCGCCTCAGAATGCGAGTTCTTCCTTGAACATCATCTGCTTTGTGTTCATTTTGACGAAGATGTCATATCTCATCTTCTTGGTTCCGACGAGCGGTGTGAACTCGGAGCGGAAAGTGATCTGCTTTGTCTCCGCGGTGAAATTGGGCTCCCCTGAATCCTTCAGGCGCGGGAAGACAAAGGCAGGGAGAGAGCGATTCGTCCCCGGAGACAGGTAAGCGGCGATCGGCACTACACCCGACTTATCCGAGGCGAGAGAAGTGGAAGCCCTGAAATCGGCAAGATTGGCACCCAGGAAATACCTGTGAATGTCTTGAACAGCGGAGGAACCGGTCGGGACGGAGCGATAGCTGATCTGGATTACGATCTCCTTTTCCGGCGCGGTATTCACGTACTTCATGATCTGGTCCATGAGCGCGGGGTCGCCTGGCTTCTGAAGCAGCTGCATTCGGGCAAGCGCCATACGAATGGGCTTCGCAGTCAGCAGCCTGAACTCGAAAATCTGCGTGCTCTCGGCCTCTCCGAAGTTAGGGTCCGGCATGCCCGTGGTTCTCCGGTCGATACCGGCTGTCTGATCTCCGATCGGGGGCACCTCACCGAAACTGTTGGAATATGCCCAGGGGGATTTCGAAAGGATCTCATTGCATTCCTTGTCCGACCAGGCGGTGAAATCCTTCGTCTCCCAAAACTTCGCGGCAAACAACGGAACCGCGATGAAGACCGCTAAAACGAGGAGCAGTTTGTGGCGTCTGACTATCATGTGATTTACTCCTTACTTCCCCGGACCCGGAGGAGTGAACATCCGGATCTCAGTTATCTTCACCCAATCTATGTAGAGATGCTGAACCGCGTACTTGAAATCACCTGACCAGGGAGCAGGCCAGTTGCCGACCCAGAGTTGCGCCGGCAAGCGCGGGACATTTTCAGTTGAGCTGAAAAGGAACTTGCCGTCGAGATAAAAGTCGACCCGAGGCGGACCGTTCGTTCCGTCAAACCAGTCCCATCGATAGATGTGAAAGTTCCCGTCGTTCTGGGGTCCCCCGAGATCCTGGTGGCGTTCATTGATTTTCGTCTCGTCGGGGTAATAGGTATTCAATCCGGCCCAATGTGACCAGTCGGCACCGGAGGCCTTTCCGTTGGCAGGCATCTCGATATCGATCTCGGTGTAGTCGGTCTGCCGCTGGTAGTAGTTCCAGATGCAGGAGCAGCCGCCGGATTGCGGCAGGTTCTTCATCCTGATCTCGTACCTGCCGCCGCCAAAACGTTGGGCAGACCACACCAGGCCTCCCACGCGCGTGCCGTCGTCGAATCGACGGTAACGGCGGGCATCACCAGCTTCGAAATTTCCCGGCAGGGCCTCGACTCCTTTGACCGGGCCCTGATAGAGATCGCCGTGGGCTTCGGTATCCAGGACCGTCACCGTTCTTCCCTGATCTTTCAGCTGTTTCAGACTCAGGTTTTCGGGCACGACCCCGCGGTTGTTGCGGCCCCATACATGAAGGCCCGGCACCCACTTTGTCGTGTCCAGCGAGGGGCCGCTGAAATCGTCGAAGAAGAGAACTCGTCCCGAAACGACTGGTTGATCCTGCGCAGAGAGTATTGCCAGACTGAACCACAAGATCGAAGCGGCTGAGAGGACTAACCTCATAGGGTTGAAATTATATCCCCTCGCAGAAGCCTGTACACGCTGATTCGATCACCGCGCTGCGATTCTGACAGTCTTATGGGAAATCAGGTGACCTGGCCTGGCCAGGTTATCGCTGTCCAACCCCTTCAGGGTTGGGCCTTGCGGCAGACCCGACCCTCCCCGGGGTTTGCACCCCGGGCTGATCTGTCCGACCCCCTTCGGGGTCGAGTCCGACGTATTGCGTCCGGAGCCCGGGCGTGACCCTGCCGTTCAGTCCATTGGCTCGCTGGTGGCGGCGCTGCCTCGCAGATGCCAACCGCGATTGACACCGACGATGCTGAAAGCGTCGAATAGAACAGCCGGGGGTGCAAACCCCGGGGACAGCATGATCAGCAGGCGTCAGACGTCTTCGGGGTCGAGTCCGACGTATTGCGTCCGGAGGCCGAGCGTGAGCATGCCGTTCAGTCCATTGACTCGCTGGTCGGGGCGCTGCGTCGCAGATGCCGGCCGCGACGGAAGCCGACGACGCTGAAAGCGTCGAATAGAACAGCCGGGGGTGCAAACCCCGGGGTTCAGGATGATCAGAAGATGTCAACCCTGCAGGGGTTGAACAGCGTCCCTGCAGCGCGGACACGCACGAGCCCGGATAATTCATGAAGCATCCAGGAGAAGGGGATTTGGGACACGGATGAACGCGGGTGAACGCCGATCGAAACTGGTGATTTGATCCGCGTGCGGACCTTGTGGCAAGGATGACCAGCGCGCAGCGCTGGCACCTTCGGTGCGGCAAAAGCTCGGCCAGCGTTTCCCCGTGTCCCAAAATGCTTCCTTCCCGCTGATTCATGAATAATCCCCGCTAGAGCCTGGCGATGGCGTTGCTTTCCGCGGCGTCGCGTGCCTTCAGGACGACCTCGTTCACCCGGAAAATCTCCGCTGGTGTGAGGAGGGGTTGCCTGCCATTGTAAGCCGCATCGAGGAAATCGCCGAAAAGGGATCCGCCCTCCGGGAGATCGAGGGCCTGCGCCGGTTTTCGTTCCCGGGTCACCAGGGTCAGGCCTGATGAACCCTGGTATTCAACGACACCCTCGGTGCCGGCGATGCGCAGGCGATCGTCGCCGTGCGTCGGCGCCGTCTCGGGCCGGAGATAGTCCAGTCTTACGGTGGCTGTGCCCCGGTTGTCCAGCTTGAAAACTACCGCAGCGTTGTTTTCCATCTCGCGGATCGCGGGATACCCGACATTCGACTGGAATGCCGCCGTTTCCACGAACTCCCGCCCGCTCACCCACAGCATCAGATCCACCATGTGAATCCCGATGTAAGGGATTATTCCGCCGAAGGTCTCGCGCCGCTTCATCCAGTCCGGTCGCTCGCCGAGCTTGTAAGACTTCTGCGCCGTCATTGCGACTACTTCTCCGATCTCGCCGCCTCGGACGATCGCATGCATCTTCCGGTATTGCGGTTCGAAGCGCATCGAGAGGAGCATCGTGAAGGGCACGCCGCTGGCGACGATCTTCTGCCTGGTCAAGTCCAGGTCGGCCAGCGTCAGGGCCAGAGGCTTCTCCGCTACGATGGCGAGTCCTCGCTCCGCGCAATCCCGGACGACCTGTGCGCGCGTGCCGTTATCCCCGCAGACGGCGACCACGTCGAGCTTCTGCCGGTCCAGCATTTCGCGGTAGTCGGAGAAGGGCGTCGCGCTCTTCAGCAAGGCGTCATCGGATACGCTTGACCGGAGCTTCGGGTCAGCCTCTGCAACCGCCACGACCCGCACCTGAGGCGAGGCTGAGGCGACGGAAAGGATCTCCGAATAGTGCCCTTCGAGCCCGATGATCCCGACCCTGATGGCGCGGGGAAGCTTGAGGGGAGATTGCGGCTGGCTGCGCACGGTTTTCGTACCGGCGGCAAGTCCGGCTGCCAGGACTGCTGCCGTTGTTTTGAGCATGTCTCTTCTAAGCAGGGAACTGGCCTTCATACTCTCTCCTCCATTGCGGTTGTGACAGGCAATCTCCTATGTTACTTGATAGGACCGCTTTAGGGTATTAAGCTTCTTTCGGTTTTGTGTCAGTCCGTCAAATCCATGTGAGGGCCCGATGAGGCGAAAATTGATTCCGGCCGGAATCCTGATGCTGCTTTCAATCCTGATGAACTCTTACGGGAACGGAGCGGCTGACCCGCGGCTCAAGTCATCGTTGCGTCGCCCGGAACAGAATGGCTGGATCTATGTTCACCTCGAGGGCAAACCGGCAGAAATCGGCTTCCAACACGGATATCATCTGGCTCCTGAGATCGAGGATGCCCAGAAGGTGATCGCGCTTGAGTTGACACACGACACCGGAAGGGACTGGCAGTTCTATCGTGACGCCGCTGAGAAGATGCTTTGGCCGCACATCGAGGCGGAGTATCGCGAAGAACTCAACGGCATAGCGGAAGGGCTGAAAGCGCGCGGTGTGAAGCTGGACCTCTGGGACGTCGTCGCCACGAACGCGTTCCCCGAGTTCCCCTATTACAGCAACTGGCTCGCGAAACAGAAGGCTGCGACGGGCAACCCGCGCACCGCGCCGATTGCTGAACGCTGCAGCGCTTTCGTGGCGACGGGGAGCTTCACAAAAGATGGCGGCATCGTCATCGGCCACAACGCCTGGACCGGCTACCTTGACGGTGAGCGCTGGAACATCATTTTCGACATCGTGCCGGAAAAAGGAAACCGCATCCTTATGGACGGCTTCCCGGGCCTTATTCACAGCGCCGATGATTTCGGGATCAACGCTGCCGGAATGATGATCACCGAAACAACGATCACCGGATTCTCCGGGTGGGATCCGAACGGGGTCGCCGAGTTCGTCCGGGCGCGCAAAGCCATGCAGTATTCGACGTCCATCGACGATTTCGTCCGCATCATGAAGGAAGGGAACAATGGCGGATACGCGAATAACTGGCTCGTGGCGGACCGCAAGACCAACGAGATCGCGAGCCTGGAACTCGGGCTGAAGAACGTCACCCTTCGTCGCAGCAGGAACGGGTATTACCTCGGCTCCAATTTCCCGGTCAACCGCAACCTGACGCGGGAGGAGACGAATTTCGATCCGAATGACGCTTCGCTGAGTGCGAACGCGCGCCGGATCCGGTGGCGGCAGCTGATGGCCGAATACAAGGGCCGGATCGACGTGGCCGCCGGTCAGAAGTTCCTTTCAGACCACTTTGATACGTTCGCGAAGAAAACGGACCCGAACGAGCGGTCCCTCTGCGGTCACGTGGACCTCTCCCCACGCGGGATGAAGGGCTGGCAGAAACCCTACGGGCCGGCGGGGGCGGTGCAGGCTAAGGTGTCCGATTCGGTCATGGCCGAACAGATGTCGTTGACCGCGTCCATGGGGCATTCGTGCGGCATCAAATTCAAGGCTGCAGATTACCTTGCCAGGCACCCCGAGTACGACTGGCAGAAGGCGCACCTCAGGGACATGGATTCGCACCCCTGGACCGAGTTCACCGTCGTGCGCTGACCCGGGCTGAGGGGCTCCGGGGCGACGATTCAAGGCATCGGGATCAGCTGCCCCTTCAGCCGCTCGAACCGTGTGAGATGCCTGAGCCCCGCCGTCCGGGCGGCCGTAAGCGCTGCGTCCAGGCCTGCTCCGACGTGTTCCGGCCGGTGGGCATCCGAGCCCAGGGTCAGTTGAAGTCCCCCCATTTCCGCGTACCACTCCAGGATGGGGAGGCTCGGCGTCAGGATCGCAGCACTTCGCCGCAACGTCCCCGCGTTGATCTCGAGTGCAATGCCGCGATCGATGCAGTTGCGCAGCACGGGTCGTATCCGCGCTTCGAACGGGACAGGGTCGTAACTGCCGTATATTCCGAAGGCGGTACGGACCGGCACGTCCAGATGACTGAGTATCTGAAAATCCCCCGTGCGAGTCATCCGCTCCAATTCCTCGAAATATGCGCCGTAGGCCTCCTCCTGCGTACGATCGAAGTAATCGGCCATGAACACGTTGTCGGAACCAACCCAGTGCAGTGAACCGAGGGCGTAATCGAACGGAAATCTCGCGAGCATCTCCCGGGCTTGTTGTGCGAAGAGGTGTGGCTCGCCGATTTCGATCCCCGCCCTGATGACCAGGCGGCCTGCGAATTCAGCCCGACAACACTCGAGTTCTCGCGCCCACAGATCCAGGTTCAGCCAGTCCCTGGGATTCTCGTCCGGATGGAGGTCATAATGCTCGGTGAAGCCGATTTCGGGAATGCCCCTCGCCACGGCGGCTGCACACATGTCGGACATGGCAGCCTTACTGTCGGCCGAGAAGCGGGTGTGAATGTGGTAGTCGTGGGGGATCATGAATTGTCTGCTTAACCTATTTCACGGCTTCGCGGAAGCTCCGGGAATAGATCTGGTCTGTCCAACCGCCTCGTTCGACACCTCTCTCCCGGGACGCCGTGCGGCGCGTCTCTGACGGTGTGAAAAAATCGGAGTCAGCCTGGTTTATGTACCGCACCTTCGGCGCTCGGGGGTATGGTCATTCTCGATCCCGGCCTTACGGCCGGGCCTGCGTACTGCCGCCTCTTCGAGGCTGATCTGGAAATCATTGGCAACCTTGTGCTTCGATCGAGTGGGCAAACAAACCAGGCGCGAAGCGTGTGAAGAAATCGCAGCCTTCGACCCAGCCCACATCATTCCTGTGCCGCACCTTCGGCGCTCGGGGGTATGGTCATTCTCGATCCCGGCCTTGCGGCTGGGCCTACGTACTGCCGCCTCTTCGAGGCTGATCTGGAAATCATTGGCAACCTTGTGCTTCGATCGAGTGGGCAAACAAACCAGGCGCGAAGCGCCGGAAGTAAGTAGCCACGCGCGTAAGCGCGTGGTTTCGTGAGACAAATAGAAGCGAGGCCTGAAAGGCCGGCACAGTGATGCCAAACAATTCTTTCACACCTTCTTTGACGCGCCGCGGCGGGTAGGAGACCCGCCGCTCGAGGATAAGCCCGCCGCACTCGATCTTAGCCTGATTCCATTCACGGCACGCGGATCTGATATTTATGCAGATGGCGAGTATGCAGCTGAAAAGCCTGATACAAGGGCAACGCACCATATCTCACATCGGGAGTGAAGTGGAAGCTCCACGACTCGCTGCTCAACAGGACAGGAATTTCCGTTCCGGGCCGGGCCGCAGCCGAGAGTTGAAGCATGCTTGTCATTTCGTGGGCACCTGTCCACTCGCGCTGCTTTTCCTCCTCGATGACCGCGATTTCGGTGATCCATGGTGATTCTGCGTACACCTTGCAGCGATGCCATGTGTTCTTGTCGAACGGATCCATCCCCTGCACCAGCCGTACCCAGACAGTAGCCTCTTCGCCCGGTTCCAGGACGCCGTTGCCGTTTCCCCTGCCCTCGGTGACCGTCCTGTCGATCGCGTCGCCGCCGCCCTGGTTACCCCTCTGGCGGAAGACCTTGAAGGTGAATGTGCGCCCGTCCAGCACCTCTACGGCAGCGGGCTCCGGCAGGATCTCGGGAACGATGAGCGTATCGATGTTAACGGTCTGCTCGTACCAACCATCGTACGTCATGCGCAGACGAAGGCGGGCGGGTGAAAAGTAGCCTGCGCCGGACGTAAGGATCACCCGGAACCGGTCTGAGAGATCTGCAATGCCTCCGGGCTGAAGGAGTGGTATCTCCCCGGAACTCCCAATCAGCCTGACCGCCGGGTAGTCACTCTCCATGACAACCTTCACGTTTTCCATCGCGGTGCCCCGCGGGTTGTAGAGACGAATCGGCAGCTTCAATTCCCTCGCGGGCGGGAGCCGCAGGAGGTCGCTGGTCGTCAGGGGGAGCAGGACGGGCGGTTGCGCTCCGGTCCCGGGGCCGACAAAACTGACCTGGTGGCCGGATCCGTCGACAGTCAACACGAGGCGTCCTGAGTCGTCCGCTGCTGCAATACTCCTGGACAAGGTGCCGGACACAAGGCTCAGATCCAGGATCGTGTATTCGCTTCCCGCCTTGTATACCGGCGCCGTGGTGATCGTCAGTTTGCGCCCGGAAACAGGCGGGCCGTCCGGTGCCCAGCGACGGGTGGTTATCCGGAAACCTCCCTGTCTGACATCGGCGAGGTAGGCGATACCGGGCTTATTCCCAGGCGTTTCGACCTTGTATCCCCAGGCTTCGAAACTGCCGTAAGCGTCCGCGTGGCTCCATACTTCGGGGACGTTATTCAGCCGCGGATTTTCGAAGGCACGCATGTGAAAGGAAAACGATTCTGCGATCGAGGTGGCCCAGTGTTTGTGGTACTCGTCCTGGCGGTACTCGAAATCGACCTCGGCCGCCCGCGCGTAGGCTTCCCTCGTCTCCTCGTGGTACTGGCTGATGTAGTCCCCGCTGGCCCTGATCAGGCGGATCATGGACTGTGCATGGTTTGAGACATGGTCCTTCGGCCGCCACAACACGCGACGCCCTTTGTCGCCGACGTAGAATTCGGGACCGGGATTGAAGGACGACGCACTCCCTATCACGTCGGGGAAGCGCGCGCTCAGGTACAGGCTCATGAATCCGCCCATGCTCAGGCCGGAAGCGGCACGGTGGCGACGATCGGTAAGTGTCCGGTATGTGCCGTCGATGTGCCGGACCAGCTCGAGGAAGTAGAGCCCGAAGTCCATGTCGCCGCCGCCCGCATCGACATCCCAGGGCCGCCCGCCGTAAAACCCCGTGTAATCCTTTGCGACGTAGCCGTCTACCGACACGACGATCACGTCGTGGCCGGAGACGAAATCAACGATCTTGGGCACCGTATCTGTCCCGTTGTCGTACTGTTCGAGAGTGTATCGATCGCTGTGCCCGTGGAAGTAGTAGATGACGGGATAGGCCTTGTCGGTGACGTCGTAGTCCGCCGGCAGGAAGATGCGGTACGTGCGCGGCTCGCCGAACACCCTGGAAGGGTGAGTCCGGTCATAGAACGGCTGCCGCGCTGCCGAGGGCAGGGCGGCCGCGAGTGAGAGAATGAGAAGGACCCGATTCATATCGCGGTGGCAGCGGGAATCGCAGGCAGGCGCGGATGCCGCCCTTTGCGTTCATGCATCGGCGCCTGCTGCGTCTGTGGGTGATTCTTTACTTCGAAACCTTGAGTAGCTCGACCTCGAAATCGAGCGTGGAGTTCGGGGGAATGACGTTCCCAGCCCCACGCGACCCGTAGCCCAGCTCCGGCGGGATAATCAGCTCGCGTTTTCCGCCGGTCTTCATGCCCTTGATCCCCTGGTCCCATCCCTTGATCACCATGCCCGCGCCGAGTTTGAAGGTGAAAGGCCTGCCGCGATCCAGGGAGCTGTCAAACTTCTTGCCTCGCTTGCCGTTTTCGTACAGCCAGCCCGTGTAGTGCATGTCCAGCGTCGCCCCGTTGACTGCCTCATCCCCGGTGCCGACGACCTGGTCGATGTACTTCAGCCCGGATGGCATTGTGACCATCTTCTCCTCTCCGAAGCCTGCAGCCGCGAGAAGCAAACCTAGCACCGCGACTGCGAGCAATCCCCTGTTCATTTTCTGGTCTCCTTTGTAATTCCGCAGCTTGCCCGAGATCGGGCACGCTGGATAGTAGCACGCCAATCAGGACATTGCATCCGTGGTTCAAATCCTCTATACCTTGCATGGCTGCTCGCATCCCTGTCCTTCCCGCGTGGCGTGGGCGGCGATGAGTCGGGCCGTGCTGTGAGCCGTCCCCTGGAGGTGCCTGTGAGACTTCTGCTGAAACTTTCTTTGTTCCCGGTCCTGATACTGTGCGTTGCGGCAGCGCCTCAGAACGGCGTCTCGGTCCGCGAGGAAAAAATGTCCATCCCGACCTGGGAAATCGGACCGCCGACGGTGCATTCACAGTTTCCCAACCCGACGGGGCCCATTTATCCGTACACCCTGAACGAGACACTCACGGACAGGAAGGTCGACAAGACGTATGACGCCGTTGTCCTGGAGAACCGGTTCATCAAGGCCCTTGTTCTCCCTGAGATAGGCGGGCGGCTGCACGGCGCGCTGGACAAGACGAACAACTACACCTGGCTCTACTGGCAGCCGACGATCAAGCCTGGCTTGATCAGTATGACCGGTGCGTGGATTTCGGGCGGCATCGAATGGAACTTTCCGCACGGGCATCGCCCCTCCTGCTTCATGCCTGTGGACCACCGCATCGTGAACCATGCCGATGGCAGCGCCACCGTTTGGGTCGGTGAAACCGAGCCTGTGTACCGCATGCGATGGCTTGTGGGAATGACGATCTATCCCGAGAAGAGCTACATCCGTTGCGACTACATCCTCATCAATCCGACAGACCAGAAGCAGGAGTACCAGTTCTGGGCGACCGCTGCTACACACGCGAACGAGTGGACCCAGGCGCAGTATCCCGGTGACATGGTCACGGGCCACGGCAAGCACGAGTTCTGGAACTGGCCGGTCAACGACGGAGTGGACCTGACTTGGTGGAAGAACGTCCCGAATGCCAGCAGCTTCTTCGCGTTCAACAATCCCTCGGACTGGTTCGGCAGTTACGATCACAAGGCCCAGGGCGGCACCGTTCATGTCGCAAGCCACTACACGATGCCCGGTAAGAAACTATGGACCTGGGGGTCGGGGCCTTCCGGCCGGATCTGGGAGGATATCCTGACCGAGGGCGGCGGTCCTTATTTCGAGCCTCAAGCCGGTGCCTGGAGCGACAACCAGCCGGACAATCACTGGCTGGCACCCAATGAGGTCAGGACGACGCACGATTACTGGTACCCCGTGCGCGACACGCGTGGCTACCACAATGCCAATCAGGACTTCGCCGTAAACACCGACCTGAACGACGGCATGGCTTTCGGCGCAGTCTATTCCACCGGCATAGTGAAGGACTGCAAGATCGTTCTCAAGAACACTCGGAGCGGCCAGAGCATCTTTGAGGCGACAACCGCCATCTCCCCTGACCGGCCTTTTACCCGCGAGGTGAAGGTGGCGAGCGACGTCACCGTCTTTGACCTGCGCCTTGCCGTCTATGACCCGGCGGGGCGCCTGCTCATTGAATTGCAGCAACAGCCCCCGAAGAAGGTCGAGCTGCCTCCCGGCCAGAAGGATCCCGGTGACCCGAAGAAGATGAATCAGGATCAGCTGTACTACGCCGGGGAATGGCTGGACAAGTTCGTGAGACGGTCCGAAGGCCTTGTCTACTACGAAGAGGCCCTGAAGAGAGATCCGAAGGACTGCCGGGTCAACACCGAGATGGGCTTCCTCGCCCTGAAGCAGGGCCGCTGGAAGGACGCGCTGAACTACCTCAATACCGCACTCGAGCGCGACTCGGACAACTCAAGGCTCTACTACGGCAAAGGACTGGCGCTGGCAGGCATGGCCAACTACAAGGAAGCCTACGATCAGTTCTATCGTGCCACGTACACATATGACTACGTCTCACCCGCGTCGCTGAATCTTGCACGCATCAGCGCACGGTGGGGGGATTTCCGGAAGGCCATTGAGCTCACCGAAGATGCGGAGAGCCAGAACGGCAGGTTTGCCGATATCCCTGCGCTCAGGGCCGCGGCCTATCGCCACCTTGATGATTACAGCAGGTCGCAGGCTGCGGCGGAGAAGGCAATGACGCTCGACCCGATGAATTTCATGGGCAGCTACGAAAAGGCGGTGGTCGCAATTCACACGGGCCGGCCGGCCGATCCGTGCCTGCAGACCTGGCTGTCGATTATGCGCGGTGACGTTCAGAATTATATCGAGCTTGCCACGGGCTATGCGGCGGCAGGCCTCTACGGGGACGCGGAAGAGGTCCTGGCAAAATATGCGGCCGGGAAAGAGGGCAAGGCCCTGTATCCCATGGTTGATTACCTGAGAGGCTATTTCAAAGAGATGAACGGCGATTCTTCTGCCGCTTCAGGTTTCTACGAGAAAGCCGCGCTTGGCCCCGTGGAATACACGAATCCGCACAGACTCGAGGAGAAGGCCGCTCTCGAGGCTGCCTTGCAGAAGCGACCGCGGGATGCTCACGCCCACCTCTTTCTCGGCAACCTTCTCTATGCGATCGGGCAGCGTGAGGAGGGTTTCGATCAATGGAAGAAGTCCGTCGAGTGCGACGACAACCTGGCTCTTGCGTGGCGCAACGTCGCTTATGCCGATAACAGCCTGCTGAAAGACCCGGCGGCGTCGTACAAGGCTTACCAGAAGACGATGCAGCTGGCGCCAAACGACGGCCGCGCGCTCCTGGAGATGGACCAGGTTGCCCAGGCGATGAAGTTGCCGGCTCCGCAACGCCTTGCCTATATTGAAAAGCATCCGCAGGCGCTCGACTCGAGGGACGATCTGGTGGCCCGCTGGATTGATCTTTGTATCGAGATCGGAGGAGAGAGCAATCTCAAGGGCGCGCTCGACCGCCTGAAGACGCGGCGCTTCAACATCTGGGAGGGCGGTTACGACATTCACGATGCCTGGGTTGAAGTGAACCAGCAGCTCGGCGATCTCGCGATGAACCGGAAGGACTTCCCGGCGGCACTCCAGTACTTTAAGGACGCGTGCGAGTACCCTAAGAACCTGGGGGTGGCGCCGAGGACTCCCGACTTTCGCGCCAACGTAAATTGGGATCTGGCCCGAGCATATACCGCGATGGGGCAAAACGAGCTCGCCGCGGCGTGTTTGAAGCAGATCCTCGCCGAGAAGTACGGGAAGCCCGGTCTCGGTACCTACTACCATGCGCTGGCGCAGCGAATGCTCAAGAACGACGCTGCTTCCAAGGCGTTGCTCGACAGCCTGGAGACGCGCGCCCGGGAAATGACGTCAGGCGGATTCGAGTATCGAGGAGATCCGGAGATCATCGGTCATATGCTGCTGGCGCAGGTCCTGGATGCGAGGGGAGACAAAGCCGGGGCTGCGGCGGAGCGAAAGAGAGCGCTCGAACTGAATCCGAAGGCGATGCGGATTACGACGCGCCAGGCCCAGGTTGAATACGCGGGCGCTCACCAGTAAGGTCTCGTGCGGAGGGTCTCCGAAGCTGTGAAGAAATCACGGCCGGCATGGTTCCTGTGCCGCACCTTCGGTGCTCGAAGGGTTTGGCGGTTCTTCATCCCGGCCTCACGGCCGGGCCTACTCACTGCCGCCTCTTCGAGGCTGGCCTCGAAATGATTGGGTACCTTGTGCTTCGATCGGTTGGGCAAGCAAACCAGGCGCGAAGCGCCGGAAGTGTGTAGCCACGCGCGTAAGCGCGTGGCTACCGATTACGTGTAGAACCGAGGCCCGAAGGGCCGGTACACCAGAATCGAATGATTATTTCACACGTTCTCCAACCCGCACGGGTGGCAAGGGTGAGAAGCGCCGCACGAGCTTCTCACGGAGGAGGGGAGTATGTTCGGAAATAGAACGGTTTCTATGCTCTGCACGATCATCTTGATTACGCTTGTCGCATCTGTGACTTATCCGCAACAGATCTACAAAGAGCAGCGGGTTGCGCCCACGGACTTTGCCGTCATGGGATGGGGACCGGCTTCGCCTGATCCCCAGCAGCTCCAATGGATGAAGGATGCCGGGCTGAACATCGCCGGCTTCGGCCGCATTGCCGACCTGCCTGCCTACGAGAAGGCAGGGATCAAGGTTTTCATATCGGACCGGCGCATCAACGGCTACGATTTCGAGAAGCCGTTGGACGAGGCGACGGTGCGGCGGAACGTCGAGGCCGTAGCCCGTGAAGCGGGCAAGAGCCCTGCCGTCATCGGCTTCATGCTGCGGGACGAACCGCACGCGCGCGCCATGCCCAGCCTCGCGCTTGTCGCACGTATCATCCAGGAGTACATGCCGGGGAAATGGCCGTACGTCAATCTGTTCCCGGTCCGGGTTCCCGCCGACCGCATGGGGGTGGAGAAGTACGATGATTACGTCCGCATGCTGGTCGACCAGATTCATCAGCCTTTCCTCAGTTACGATAATTACTCGCTCGTGAAGGGAGAAATGCTGGAGTCTTTCTACACCAACCTGGAGGCCGTACGAAGGTTGTCGGTTGAGACGGGCGTGCCCCTGTGGAACTGCGTGCTTTCCGATGCCCACTTCAACTACATGGAGAACACCGACGCGACTTACAGTCTGCAGGCTTATGCAACCATGGCGCACGGTGCTCGCGGAATCCAGTACTTCAGCTATTTTACGTGGGCGAACGGGAACTACCGGCTGGGCCCGATCGATCAATTCGGCAACAAGACCCCTTCCTGGGATATGCTTCGCCGTGTCAACAACCAGATTCATGCGTTGGCTCCGACGCTGAAGAAATTGAAGAGCACCGGCGTCTTCCATTACCCGGATGTCCCTCAGGAGTGCCGACCGCTGAGCCAGAGCGCACTCGTCCAGTCCGTCGAGATGACTCAACGCCTGGTGATTCCCCCTGTTCAGGGCCGGTTCCTGATCGGCGAGTTCAAGGACGAATCGGGCAGGCCCTACCTCATGCTCGTGAACAAGGACCTCAACAACTCCTTTCGCTATCGTATCGAGCTGAGGAAGCCGGGCAAGCTCATCCATATCTCCCAGTACTCGGGAGAGGAAGAAGGATTCGGCCAGGAGATGGATTGGGTGGCGCCTGGTGCCGGTCACCTGTTCCGGATCGAGTAGAAGGGGCTTCAGGACGCGGATGAACGATCGAAAATAATGATTCGATCCGCCGGCGTTTTCCGCTGCCCGCAAATACTTCCTTCCGGCTCATTTTATGAATCATCCGCGTCAGGCGAAGCATGCCCGGCTTGGGGTAATTCGCTCGTTCACGGTTTCGCATTTGTTGATTCCGTGAAATGGAATAAACTCAGGGCAGGAGAAGACCAATGAACACGTATACAAGATACGTTTTCGCTCTCACGCTTGCCTCGCTTTTCGCATGGCCGGTGGCTGCTGCTGATAAGGGCATCGCGGCAATCTGGGCAGTGAATGACGGAGAGCGGATCGGCAGGGACGATCTCGCCAATCAGAACAAGAAGTCAAATTCAGCCTGGGACGGCCGCAGGGTGCGGCTGTTTGCCGCGCGGAACGAAATCGTCGCCTTCCAGCTGATCATCGAGGCGGACAGGAAAGGCGTCGAGAAGCTCTCTGTGTCGCTTCCCGCCCTTACGCTCAGGGGCGGAAAGGCGCAGATTACCTACAAGGCGCCCGTGACCGATCCGTCCGACTATGCCGGCCGCCCGATTCAGATATTCTCCGTCAACTACATGAATGTGACCGAGCCCACCCGCGCCTGGTGGATATATGAGCCCGGTTCGCCTGCCGCTCCGCGCAATCCGACCGGTTGGAAGCCGGTTCAGCTGGTGCCGGAGAATGCGAAAGCCGGTAAAGGCGGCTTTCCCCTGAAGCTCGAGCCCCTGCTGAACCAGGCGATCTGGATAGAGATCTACACGGGGCGCCGCCTTCCGGCGGGGGTCTACGACGCCAGCATCCTTATCAACGCGGACGGAGCCATTCGCAACGTCCCGGTTGAGCTCAGGCTGTTCGATTTCGTACTCCCCGATGAGAACAGCATGCATGCGATGGTGTACTACTCGGGTGATCAGCCGGAACTCTACCAGGGCCGGAACCTTGATGCACAGTATCACCGGTTCGCACACCGCCAGCGTGTCGAACTTGTTCACGCCTACGATGTGGCGTCGGCAAGATCCTCGATGGGGCGATTCCTCGGCACCGACTTCAGCAAAGACAAGGGCTACGAGGGCCCCGGGGAAGGAATCGGCAACCAGATCGTGCCCGCGTCGTTCTATGGCCCTGGAAAGGATTATGACGAGAAGGCCGCCGCCTGGTCGAAGTCGGACACCTGGATGACGTTTCTGAAGGAGAACCTGCCGCGTGCCATCACGTTCCTCTACATGCCTGACGAGCCCGGCCCCCCCGCGTTTTCCTACATATGGCGAATTGCGAGGAATGTGCACTCCAATCCCGGGGTGGGGCGAACGCTGCCGATCTTCGTGACACACGAATACGCAAGGGAACTGGATGGGGCGATCGACATATGGGATTCGGGGCCACAATTCTATGACGTGGAGCAGGCATTGAAGGAACGCGCCAGGGGACGGGACTGGTGGGTCTACAATGGCGGCCGGCCGGCTTCGGGCGCGCTCGTCATGGAGGCTCCTGCGACCGACGCGCGCGCGATCGTCTGGGGCTGTTTCAAGCACAACATAAAGGTCTACTTCTACTGGCACGGTGTTCACTGGCGACACAACACCCAGAAGCAGGGTGAGCGGGAACAGGATGTGTGGCGCAATCCCGTCACGTTCGACAACCGCGGCCAGCCGCGGAAGCCCGCGAAAGACCAGGGGTTCGCCAACGGGGACGGTGTGCTCATCTATCCTGGTGAAGAAAAGCTCCACCCCTCCGAAGATCGCGGCATTGCAGGGCCCTGCTCAACGATTCAGCTCGCAAACCTCAGGCGCGGTCTCCAGGATCACCAGTACCTTGCCCTGGCGCGCGCGCTTGGGCTCGACGCTTCAGTTCAAGAGTCGCTCACAGCGGTTGTACCGCAGGTCTTCTCCGAAGCGAAGGAGAAGGTCGGTTTTGCCGAGACCGGCGATGCGTATGAGGCTGCGCGTCTGAGGCTGGCCCAGGCGATTGAGGCTTTGATGCGGCAGGGCGCAGGCGCCCGTCGTTCACAATAATCGCTCTCAGCCGCTTCCCTGGTATCTCGCCATGAACCGGACCAGGCTACCCGTCTCGATTCTGTTGATTGCCTCCGTGTCCAGCCTCACAAGCGGGGAAGACAAGGATCCCTTCGTGGTCCTGCAGCCTCCCGCCGCGGGGCCCCGGATTACGCCCTGCCTGCGGAAAATGATTGAAGACGCCGGGATCGTGTCGCGATTTGCCCGCTCTCTTCTGCCATGGAGCTCGTCGCTCGGTCCTGTAATGAAGGGCAAGTCATGATGTGCACCATGCCTCTTTCGCTCAGGATCGCTGTCATTCTTGCGCTCGCGTTCCTGGCCTGTCCCGTGACCGGCCACGGCGGAAATCAGTCAGGCCAGGGAATCGAGATCTCCGCCGACCCTCGGATTGCCCAGTTGATCCGGGCAAACGATGTCGCCACCCACGCCTTCCAGGTTCTGCTGGCAAAGAAGGGCGGGCGCGGTTCGCCCGAGTGCTATTCGCCCGGGGGCCTTTCTGACGCGGATCTCGAAGCGTTGGTTCAACACCAGAAAAATCTGCTCGCTTCTGATCTTTCTCAGGTTAAGGCGTGGACGGAGGGACGCAAGTCTTCGTTTGATCCGACGAAGGATCTCGACCCGATACTGAGGTCTCGCCTTGCGATACCTGAGAGCGCGCCGGTCAATGTGATTGCCGGCTACCTGCGGGCAAAGGCTGAGGGGCACCGGACGCAGATCCGGGCGATCGCAAATCTCTTCCAGACCGTGCTGGAGATAGACAGGGACGGGGACCTGCTTCAAGACGAGTTCCAACTCTACCTGGGCCTCGGAGTGAATGTCTTCCTCGGGCAGCTGGTGCCGAAGGGAAGTGACGAGTCATTCCTCGAGGCCGGCAAGGAGCTCTCGGCCAGGACCTGCCCTTCGCCATTCGATACGACGCCTGAAGCCTGGCAGATTGCAGCTCGTAAGATCTGGAACTGGGGTGAGAAGAAGCTGCACCTGCGCGACGAGTGGGTGATCGCCCGCGAGCTGCTTGGCGAGCCCGATGTCGCCGCAATTATTCCGTCGATGAAGGCCATGCCGGAACAACGGGTTGCCGTCATTGGCCACTCGTTTACCATGGGAGCGCACTGGTCCTCACCCAGCAGCTTTGTCCCGATTGTGTCCGCGATGTTCGAGATCGAGAATCCGAAAGTGACTTTCCGTCAATTCTATGCGGGGGGGCTGACGGCGAGCCGAGCCGAGAAGGAGTTCTGCGACTACGCCCTTCAGTGGAAACCTGACAAGGTCCTCCTCGTGGTGCTGATGCGGCGCGATGAGGACTACGAGGCGCTTGCGCGGATGGGGAGCGGTTTCCGCAAGGCAGGTTCACAATGCTACGTGTTCGACGACATTCACGATCCCGAGGCGGGCAGGCCCGGATATGCGACCCGCTTTGCCTCAGCAGCACGATCTGCCGGCATTACGGTGATCGAAGTCGGCACGGTGCTTTCGAATGCCCCTGATCGCGATCGCTTCGTCTGCCTCGATGCGATTCACATGACCGAGCCTTACCATCGCCTGATGGCGAGGGAGTGGCTGAAGTTTCTCGTCGGGGCCCGCCCGGCGGAGATCGAATGACAGACCCAGGAGCGCGCCTCATGTGCGGACGTGTGTCCGGACGTGTGAGTTAATCACTCGGTTCCGGTGTCCCGGCCCTGCAGGCCTCGGATCCTTTCGCAATAGGTAACCACGCGGTCACGCGTCTGGCGATTTCCTGTCGGCGTGCAGGTCCGGTCTGCTGAGGCTGTCCCAAAACTAGCCATGATACGGGCCTTCAGCCCTTGGGGGTATAGCCACTCCTGTACCTGGCGCGTCGCGCCAGGCTGGTATGAATCGAGCCTTCGGCCCTCGAAGCCGTACTCAGATGAGCATATTGAGCGCTGAAAGCGCGTCCTCATAGCAGCCCGGGGCGAAGCCCCGGGCTTGCGTGCAGTCCCAGAAATCAAGGGCTGAAGGCCCGCTCCATAGATGTCCGAGACAGTCTCGTCAGACCTGATCCACTTGATGCTGAATCAGCGCCGGCACGGATCACCGTCGTTCGAGTGCGAAGGTCTACTCTGATACTTTGCTGCTGGAGGGAACGGGCACCCTCTCCTTCAGGAGCTTGTACCGGACACCGTCCGCAAGAGCCTGGTAGCTCGCCTCGAGAATGTTCTCGGAGACTCCCACCGTGGTCCAGTACTCGACACCGTCAGACTGCTGGATGTGAACACGGACCTTTGCCGCTGTCCCGTGGCTTTCCTCGAGCACGCGTACCTTATAGTCCGTCAACTCGACGGCCCTCAGCGGCTCGAAGTCTTCGTACAGGGCCTTGTGCAGAGCACGGTCGAGCGCATGAACCGGGCCGACGCCTTCCGCGGCCGTGTGCACGACCCTGTCGCCGACGTGAATCTTCACGGTGGCCTCGGAGGTAACTTCTCCCGTGGGGCGCATATCCGTGACGACGCGGAAATTGTCGATGGTGAAGAACTCGCGTTCGCCATGCACCGCCGTCTCCATCAGGACGCGGACTGAGGCCTCCGCAGCCTCGAACTCGTACCCCTCACTTTCGAGCTTCTTGATCCGGCTCAGTGCCAACTTCAGTTTGTCCTGGTGCTCGCCCAGGTCGAGCCCCATTTCCTGGGCCTTGTATACCAGGTTGCTCTTGCCCGAAAGCTCCGAGACCAGCACACGGCGGCTGTTCCCGACGGTCTCAGGCGTGATGTGTTCGTAGGTCGCAGTGTCTTTGAGGACCGCGCTGACGTGGATGCCGCCCTTGTGCGCGAAGGCGCTTGCCCCCACGTACGGCAGCTCCTTCCGATGCGGCAGGTTGGCTACCTGGCTGATGAACTTCGAGACCGCAGACATCATCTGCAGCCGGTCCCTGCCGATTGTCGTGTGCGCGGTCTTGAGTTCCAGGTTGGGAATCACGGAGCAGAGGTTGGCATTTCCACAGCGTTCTCCGTAGCCGTTGATCGTCCCCTGGACCTGGACGGCGCCACACGCGACTGCGGCGAGACTGTTTGCCACCGCCAGCTCGGAATCGTTGTGCGCGTGGATTCCGAGCGGGAGGCCCGCATGCGCCTGGACCTGGCGGATGCTCTCCTCAACGTGGCGTGTAAGGCTGCCGCCGTTCGTGTCGCAGAGCACGAGCATATCGGCGCCACCCTCCTCCGCCGCGCGCAATGTGGCCAGCGCATACTCGGGATTCGCCGCGAACCCGTCGAAGAAATGCTCGGCATCGTATATGACCTCGCGTCCGGCCGCCTTCAGCCAGGCCACGGAGGCCCGAATGATCTCGCAATTGCGGCTGAGCGGTATCTTGAGAGCGTTGGTGACGTGAAAGTCCCATGACTTTCCGAAGATCGTGACGACCGGCGTAGAAGCTTCGATCAACGCAAGGAGGTTCGGGTCGTCCTGCGGACCGTAATTCGGGTGCGCCGTGCTGCCGAAGGCCGCGAGCCTGGCGTGCCGCCAGGGGAGCGCGGCGGCGCGGCGGAAGAACTCGGCATCCTTGTCGTTGGATCCCGGCCAACCTCCCTCAATGTAATCGATGCCCACCTCGTCGAGCTTCCGCGCCACGCGGAGTTTATCGTCCACGGAGAATGCCACGCTTTCGCTCTGGGTTCCGTCCCGAAGGGTCGTATCGTAGATCTGGATCTTCATGGGCGTTTCCTCTGATCCCTTTAACAAAAAAGCCCTCATCCGCTCGGCGGATGAAGGCGGGCTCTGGCAAAACTGCCGGCCTCTATCCGCCTGCCGGAGGACCTTTGATTTCAATGGTAATGATGCCGATGGGTGTGCGCAAAGACGTGTCGCTCTTCATGACTACTGCCATCATTCCCGAATGTGCCACACTCGAGCCCATTTGTAAACACGCCTCTTGCTGTTTCGGCAGGTGGAAGGCACCGCCCGCGCCGGCGTTTACGGTTGACTTATCGGTGGTGATTCTAAAAAATACAAATTCCGCTCTTGTTCCGGGAGGTTCAAGCAATGTGGAAACAGGCAGATACACGAGGCGTCCAGGCCCCCCCGGCGGCTCAGCCGTCGCCCGTTTCGCCATCTCGAAATCCAATGACTGCGTCCAAGGAGCGTGCCTTGATCGGACCAACCATACTTATTAAGGGCGACCTGACCGGTGAAGAGGATCTGATCATAGATGGCCGGGTCGAGGGTAGAGTCGAACTGCGCAAGCACAACATCACTGTCGGGAAGAACGGCCGCGTCAAAGCGGATCTGTATGGAAAGGTGATCACCGTCGAAGGGGAAGTGCACGGAAATCTCTACGGCGATGAACAGCTTGTTTTGCGGCAGTCCAGCACGGTCCGAGGGAATATCCTCGCTCCCCGGGTGGTTCTCGAAGACGGCGCCAATTTCAAGGGCAGCATTGACATGAGCCCGAAGGATGCGGCCCCGCGGGAACAGACGCCGGCGGTTACGCCCCCTGGAGCTGCGGCTCCCGGAGTGCTCAAGTAGTTTCTGCTTGCGGCGTCGGCAGTTGTCAGGAGGTTCTCGACCAGCAGGCTGCGCCCGGAGCTCCCGGGTCGCCTGCGCCTTCGATCCCGGGCCTGTCAGAAATGTCAAAGGCTTCGTCTCAGACGTCAAATGAAGCGCCTGCCTGCCGATCGCTGGCACTTGGTGCCCTCCTGCAGCAGCTTGAGACCGGCCGACTGCATACTATTCTTGATTTCGGTCCTGCCCTGGGAGGTAACCTTAAGTTCTGGGCGCCTTATGCTTCCCGGATCTGTTTCGAGGATTTCTACCGGACCTGGGAGGATCTGGGCTTTCCGAGACCTGCGGACGGGAGTTACGACGCTTCGACTCTCCAACACCTTTTCGCCTTTGACCGGAACGACCGGTTCGACATCATCCTGACCTGGGATCTATTCAACTACCTGGAACCTGATCATACCCAGGCCATCGCAGGCTTTCTGAGCCGCTATTGCCGTGCCGGGGCGTTGCTATTCGCTCTCCTGTCCTCCACGCCTTTGATTCCATCACGTCCAAACAGGTTCAGGATTCTTAATCAGGAGCAGGTTCTCTACGAGAAGGTCGGGTCGGGCAGCAGGCCATCCCCCAGGTATCAGCCTCGGGATGTTGCCAGGATGGTGCCCGGTTTCCAGGTGCTCAATTCCTTCCTGCTCCGACACGGAGTGCAGGAATACCTGTTCCTGCGCCAGGAGGAATCCGGAGGCGTTCCCGTGTAGCGTCCCGGGGCGGAAGGAGATCTCAGCTTTTGGCTTTAGCGTGTTTTCGGACAAGGCACCTGCCGGATGACGGAGTCGCCGGTCCGGCACAAGGAGAAGATAGAGAATGCGTAACGTTATCATCGTCGGGTCCGGGCCCGCGGGCTTCACTGCTGCCATCTATGCCGCGCGTGCCAACATGTCGCCGCTGGTACTGGCGGGCCAGCCGAAGAGCACATCCCTGCCCGGGGGGCAGCTGATGTTCACGACGGAGGTGGAGAATTTCCCCGGCTTCCACGAAGGAATCGCCGGGCCTGAGCTCATGGAGCACATGCGCAAACAGGCCGAACGCTTCGGGGCCGAAATCCTGGAGGTGGACGTCGAGGAGACGGTCTTGCGGCCTGGCGGACCGTTTCGCGTCCGATCGGACGGCGACTGGCATGACGCGCGAACGGTGATCATAGCCACGGGGGCCAATGCCAAGTGGCTGAACCTTCCAAACGAGATGAAGTTCAGAAACCGTGGCATCTCGGCATGCGCGGTATGCGATGGCCTCTTTTTCCGCGGACAGGAGATCATGGTGGTCGGAGGAGGAGATACCGCGATGGAGGAGGCTCTCACCCTCGCGCACCATGCGCAGAAAATCGTCGTGGTTCACCGCAGGGATGCACTTCGCGCGAGCAATGTCATGCGAGACCGGGCGCTTGCGGAACCGAAGATACGCTTTCTTTGGAACACCGTGATCACGGAGTACCTGGGTGGAGATGTGCTGGAGGCCGTCAGAATCAGAAACGTGCTCACGGGAGAGGAGAAAGTCGAGGCTATCGGCGGAGTCTTCATGGCGATCGGCCACAAGCCGAACACTGAGTTCCTGCAGGGTGCGCTCACGCTCAACCCGCAAGGATACATAGTCACCCATAACTTCGTCGAAACCAGCATCGAGGGAGTCTTCGCCGCCGGCGACGTGCACGATCCGGAATACCGCCAGGCGATAACCGCTGCAGGCTTTGGCTGCATGGCCGCGCTGAGGGCCGAACGCTGGCTGCAGTTGCATCCGAAGCAGTAGAATCCACCGGCGGGATATCGCCGGGCATGCCATGACGATCGAAAAGGCCCGGCTCCGGGATTCATGCGCCGCTATGCGTGCCCTCGCCTACTACATCAGCGCGCACGGTTATGGGCACGGGGTGCGCTCCGTCGACATCATCCGCGCCTTTGCCGATCGCTGTCCGGACGTGCCTGTCGTCATCGTCAGCGATCTCCCACAGGCCTTCCTGCTGAATCGTCTGCCGGGTGCGCGTGTGACACACCGTCCCGGCTCCTTTGACTTGGGGATGGTCCAGCTTGACTCGATTCAGGTCGATGTGGATGCCACCCTGGAACGGGTTTCGGCCCTGTGCGATCGCTGGGACACGCTGATTGCAGCAGAGGCCGATTTTCTCACAAGAAGTCATGTCGGCCTCGTGGTCGCGGATATCCCCGCGATACCCCTCGCCGCGGCGGCGCGGGCCGGGCTCCCCGGGCTCGCTGTGGGGAACTTCGGCTGGGACTGGATCTACGCGGCATTCAGAGAACGGAACTCATCATGGGATTCAGTGGCCGCGACTTTCGAGCGCGGGTACGCGAATGCCGACCTGCTCCTGCGCCTCCCGTTTCACGAGGAGATGAAGGCTTTTCCGAGAATTGAAGACCTTCCGTTGGTCGGCGGCCCGGGGCGTGAACGGCGGGATGAGATGGCATCACTTACCGGGAGCGACCCGCGGAAGACGTGGGCGCTGCTGTCTTTCACGACACTTGCCTGGGACGACAAGGCTCTGGGCGCCGTTGAGACGGCGTCAAGCTACGAATTCTTCACAGTGCTGCCCCTCGCATGGAGTGGCCGAAACATCCACGCCGTCGATCGCGATACCCTTCCCTTCAGGGACATCCTGGCTTCGGTTGACGCGGTCATTTCGAAACCGGGATATGGCATCGTTTCCGATTGCATCGTGAACAAGAAGCCGCTGCTCTTCGCCGAGCGGTCGGACTTTCGGGAGTATGCGATCCTCGAGGATGCGATCAGGCGATACCTGCGGAGTGCCCGCATCCCGGCAGCCACGCTTTACAGAGGTGACCTGATATCCGGTCTCGAGATGCTTCAGGGAGCGCCGGATCCGGTATTTTCCATAGCGGCCGGCGGCGAGGTAACCGCCGCGCGGCGGATTGCAGATTTCGGGTGTTGGGAGGCCCGAGCGGATCGACCCGAATGATTTGGTCCGATCCCCCGGGGAACTGTGACATCCTGCATCGTTTCCCTCATTCACCGATGATCTTGACCATGATTCGTTTCTTCCGTCTGCCGTCGAATTCGCCGTAGAAGATCTGCTCCCATGGACCGAAGTCCAGTTCTCCGTCAGTCACGGCGACGACAACTTCGCGGCCCATGATCTGGCGTTTGTGGTGAGCATCGCCGTTGTCCTCTCCACTGCGGTTATGGTGGTACCTTTCGGGGCTCGGGTCAAACGGCGCGAGCTGTTCCAACCAGCGGGCATAATCTTCGAGCAAGCCCTGCTCGTCATCGTTGATGAAGACGCTCGCAGTTATATGCATCGCGTTAACCAGCACGAGCCCGTCGCGGATGCCGCTTTCCTTGAGGGCTTGCTGCACCTGGGGCGTGATGTTCCGAAAAGCCATGCGGGACGGCAGGTTCATTTCAAGTACCTTGCGATAGGACTTCATAGTTGCACCTCCATCATCGACAACTCGATGAAGCGGACCGTCACAGTGTACGTTACTTGTGACCTTACCTGGAAACTCAGGGTATGAAGGCCGTACCGTCCGGGTCGCGGACCGTCAAGATCACAGGGAAATAGCGGCGTGAACTCGAGTCCGCCTATGCCGCGAGATCACCGGCTTCCTTCCTTCGGCGAAACCGATTTCGAAATCGATGCCGATTCCGATGCCGACCGGCGGACTCCTAATGCTCGAAGGGCGGCAGACCCCATTCCTCGGGCATGAAATCCACGAGGCTGGAGAGAACCTGTTCGGCGTCGCCGTAGCAGGCCGGATCGACCAGCTTGTCGGGCACAGCGACGGTCGACATGCCAGCCGCGCGCGCCGCTTCAACACCTGCGGGCGCATCTTCAAAGACCAGGCAATCGGCCGGGGCCGCGCCGAGCCGTTCGGCCGCAAGCAGGAAGATGTCCGGCGCCGGTTTCCCTTTCTTCAGGGCCGGATCGTCGCCCAGAACGAGGCAGTCGAAGATCGCGAACCAGGATCCGTGACGGGTTGTCTTGAGCTTGAAGTGGTACGTGTCCGAGCTCGTGGCAACGGCCTGGGGCACCTTCGCCTGTTTCAGGTGAAGCGTGAGTCGCTCGGCCCCGGGCATCCGTTGCGCCTGGGGAAGGAGGTGATTCAGCAGATCCTCTCGCGCCTTGAGATACTCCTCCGGCGCAACCGGCAGCCCCAGCGACTTGACGAATATCTTCGCCGAGTCGATCGATTTCTGGCCGATCATCCTGGACTTCAGCTCAGGGCCGAATTCCTTGCCATACCGCGCAGCAAAAATGGTGGCTGCCTGCGTGTAGAAAGATTCGGTGTCCAGCAGAACGCCGTCCATGTCGTAGATAACGTGCGTGACTTTGCGGTACCGCATCATGAGATAGGCTCCGGCAATCGCAGCATCCGGCGGTGATGCAAAAACCGTCATTATACAGAATATTTCGTGCTGGCGCTGACTCGTCCTGGCGAGCGGCCGCGACTCAGACACTGGAAAGCGTGATCACACCGGCCGGCAAATAACCGTTGTCCAACCCCTTCAGGGTTGATTTGCGTGGCAGACCCGATCGTTCCCGGGGTTTACACCCCGGGCTTTTCTATCCGACGCTTTCAGCGTCGTCTCTGGCAGGCAAGCGCAAGGCCCGCAGGGCCCCAGTCGCTTTCGGAATCGGAATCGGGATCGCAAATGTGCCTCACAGTCGAGTCTGAAGCCAGCTCGATATCGATTGCGATCTCGATTCAGGCACCGATCCGGATGATCTCCTGCAACGCCACCCCGCAGGGGTGGAACAGATCAGCCCGGGGTGCAAACCCCGGGGCAGGATCATAATCAAATCCCAACCCTGAAAGGGTTGGACTGAGCCCGTGCGACCTTCGGAGATCTCCGCATTTCCAGGTGTCTGAATTGCACTGGTTGGCAGCCGAGAGTTGTGTGCTGAGAGCTGGAAGCTGATGACGTGGTTCTCACAGTCCGACGAGGATGTCGTAGAGAGCGTGAGATGCCGCCGTGATGCCGAATCCCCTGGTGACGAAGAGGCACGAAAAATACAGTCCGCCGAACGCGCGCTGGGCGAAGCCCGCCAGGGTGAAGTTGTCAGCCGCCGGGCCAAGGTAGTGGAAGGCTGAGAAGAGAAGGGAAGCGAGGACAGCACCGAGAACGGCGGCAGCCGTCCTTCCCATCCCGCCCACGCGCGTCAACAGCATCAGGAGAGATCCGAGCAGGAAGCCGCGAAACACCAACTCTTCGTATATTCCTGCGCCGCAGTACAGCACGAGCCGCTCTACGACCCCCAACGAGCCCCCCGGCGGTTTGCTCAGATGCGCCCCGGCCCAGCCCAGCAGGAAGTAGAGAAGAAAGGCGAGGAGCAAGCTCTCGGCCAACATGGCAACGAGCTTCTGAAACTGGATCTTCCAGCTTGCGCCGCTGCGGACCTGCCAGGCCGCAAAGCAGAGCAGGAGGAGAAGTGCCGACGCAAATGCCGACCGTACGGAAAACATAGCCAGAATCTGCATGATGAGCGCATCGGCGCCGTTGATGTACGTGGTTCTCAGGAAAAAGATGCCGGTGTGGTAGATCAGGAAGAAGGGCAGCACGAGCGCCGCCGAGTATGTCGGCCGTCGGGTTTCCTTGAGATACCGGCTGAGCGCTGACGCCATGGGAGACATATCATAGCTTATCCGTGCGCCAAAACGCGCAGGGTCCGCGCCGGCGGCGTGCGCAATGAAGCGTTGGGCGAGGAGGCTGGATTCCTGCACCATGTCCGCACTGCAGAGATGGTCTCAATAATCTATGGAGCGGGCCTTCGGCCCTTGGCTACTGCTCATCGATCCAAACCCGGGGCTTCGCCCCGGGCTGGTATAAGGACGCGCTTTCAGCGCTCTACGTACTGTTTCGAGTACTGTTGTGAGGGCTGTAGGCCCGACCCATACAAGCCCGGCGCAGCGCGCCAGGAATGGGAACCGTGATCCTCTCGAGGGCTGAAAGCCCGTATCATAGCAGGTCCAGAGATAGCGCGGGCGGCGCGGACCCAGGTACTCAAGCGCCTCGACCTGCCTTCACTTCGGTTTTGGTGGCTCTCCCCCGGATGTTATGATCAAGGATTGTTGGGCGGCGGTCGCTCAAAAAACGGATATTCGTGCCTGAGATGATACACGACGCTTTGAACCGGCCGGTCAGCGATCTTCGTATTTCGGTGACCGATAAGTGCAATTACCGCTGCACCTATTGCATGCCGCTGGGCAAGTACGAGTGGGTCGATCGAAAAGAGATCCTGAGCTACGAAGAGATCACGAGACTCGCGAGAATCTTCATTAGTCTGGGCGTTGAGAAGATCCGCCTTACGGGAGGCGAGCCGCTGTTACGTCGTGATCTCGACCACCTGGTGGCAGGCCTCTGCCGGCTCGAGGGCCTGAAAGACCTCAGCCTTACCACCAACGGTTCGCTGCTCGCGGAGAGTGCACAGGCGCTTGCGACCGCCGGCCTGAAACGAATCAACGTCAGTCTGGACACCCTCGATCCGGATAAATTCCAGCGCATAACCCGGCGCCGTGATCTGGACAAGATCATAGAGGGCATGCTTCGTGCCAAGTCGTGTGGCCTTGACCCGATCAAGATCAATACCGTCGTGGAGCGGGGCGTGAACGACGACGAGATCGTGGCCATGGTCGAGTTCGCGCGCCGCCACGGCTTCGCCACACGCTTCATCGAATACATGGACGTAGGCAACGTTAACCAGTGGGGCCTGGAAAAGATGGTGTCGAAAGCCGAGATCCTTGCCATCATCCGCAAGTCGTTCCGGATCGAGGAAACGGGCAGGAAGGGCGGAAGCGCACCGTCAGTCGACTATCGATTCAGTGACGGCGGTCCCGACATCGGCATTATCGCATCAGTGACTGAGCCATTCTGCCACAGCTGCACGCGCATGCGCCTCACCGCAGACGGCAGGCTCGTCACCTGCCTGTTTTCCACGCAGGGGCACGACATCAAGCGATATCTCCGCGAGGGAGCTTCCGATGAAGCCATTCGCGACCGCATCGCTGCGATCTGGACCGAACGTAAGGATCGCTACTCGGAAGAGCGACTTACCGTCCTCCGTTCCGAAGGAAGCCGGAGCGCCGAACTTCGCAGGAAGATCGAGATGATCAGTCTCGGGGGCTGATCGTTGTCATCGAAGCAGCAGCTGGGCTGTCAGCAGAGACGCCAGGATCGAAACCGCCGTAAGCAGCAGGAGAGCAACCGCGGCGATAAAGTGAACCACCCGCTCCGGCTGGAGTGGATCGAGCCATTTCGCAATCGCATATCCCCCTGCAAATCCGCCGATATGTGCGTAGTTGTCTACGCCGGGCATGATGACGCCGAAGATGAAGACAATCACCGCGTAGTAGAGAGCCTGGCTGCCGATGTACCTGCTTCCGCCACGCCTTCCGTAGTGAACCATCGCCCCCAGGAGGCCGAAGATCGGCGCTGAAGCACCCACTGTGAACTGCGCACCGCCGAGAACGGGCACGGGGCCGAAGAGCAGTCCCGTGACACTGGTGAGCAGAAATCCCGTGATCGACGAGAGACAGTAGATGATGACCATCCGGGGGCTGCCGTACAGCTCGGCTGCGGCAGGGGCGAGCTGGCGAACCCACAGCATGTTGATCCCGATGTGAAGGAGGCTGCCATGCAGCCAGCCAGCGGTCAGGAGCGTCCACCAGTGGTCGTACTCGAAGACCGGAATCGCTCCGCTGGCCCCGAACATGAAGAGACTGCGGGGGCTTGGCGCCAGGATGGAGAGCCCGCTCATCGAGATGCCACGCGGGTCTGCCAGGAGCGTGGCCAGGTACAGCGCCACGCATCCCCATATCAATACCGGTACGAACCCGGTGCCGTAACCGAGCCGGCGAAGGACCGGCCCGAAACCCCACATGCCCGGGTTCCTCCGTCCGCAGTTCCAGCAGACCTCGTCCCGGACCCCCACCAGCTTCCCGCAGTAGGCGCACAGCGCCGATCCCGCAGTCCGACGTCCGAACATATATCCCCCTGCTCCTCGGGTTTATGTGTCACGATTGATACATTGTATCGAAAAGGGGAGTGTGCCGGCGGCCTATTGTTTGAAGGGTCCACGGGATCGATAATCGGTATCGGGATTCGAGATCGTTCTGAGTCGACGCGGTTCGGAATCGGAGCCGGGGCCGGTCGATACCGACTCCGGTTGTGATTCCGACCACGAGAGAATCACATCCTTCGCGATGGCGCGCTTTCTCCTGAATCAGGCGCGGCTTCGAATAACGTCATCCGGATCGCCATATAGATTAGTGTGCACCTTTTCGGACAGTTGACACCGCATGGTGAAGTTGCTTAATGTCTCAACGATGATCCCGCGCACGATCCCGCAGTGGCTCTACAGCATACGCGGTCAGGTACCGCGCAGTGCCGCGCTGGTCCTGGGGTTGATCCCGATCGCCGTCCTGGTCGCGCTCTGGTGGGGGCTGACCCGCGGTATCCCGGAAGAGCGGACGCTCGGCCCGACGATTCTTCCAAGCCCGGCAGAAGTAATCTCCAGCGTGTCCGATCTCGTACACACCCCGGATCCAGAAAACCGCAACCTCTTTGATCACATCGGGATCAGCCTTCGCAGGGTCGGGCTGGGTTTCATCCTGGCGCTGGCCATCGTCCTCCCTCTGGGCATACTGATCGGTGCCTTCGGCAGCATGCGTGCGCTTCTCAGCCAGGTCGTGACCGCCAGCGGCTACATACCCATCGCGACGCTGGTACCTCTCACGATGTCCTGGTTTGGATTGGACGAAGCCCAGAAAGTCGTCTTCCTTGCCATGGCCTTCGGCATATTCCTGCTCCCCATGGTCGCCAAGGCGATCGACGGTGTGCCCGACGTCTACCTGCGGACCGCGTATACGCTCGGAGCGAGTCGTTTCCAGGTGATCACCCGCGTCCTGGTGCCGATCGCCCTGCCCGACATCTGGCACGCGATGCGGCTCGCATTCGGAGTGGGTTGGAGCTATCTTGTTCTGGCCGAGGTAGTCGTGAAGAGCGGCGGGCTGGGCGACCTCATCGACACAGCGCGCCGCCGTGCCATGTCCGGCCGTGTTTACCTCGTCATCATCATCATCACCATCATTGCCTGGCTGGCTGACCTCTTGTGGGAGAAGCTGGCAGGAGTTTTGTTCCCGTATCGCGCGAGGCAATCGTGACTGCCGCAGCCGGAGACAATGAGAAGCCGGTCGTTGAGTTCCGAGGTGTCACGATCCGGTTCGGCTCCTTTACGGCTGTCAGCGATCTCTCTTTCAAGGTCTCGGTCGCTCCTGACAAAGGCGAGTTCGTGACCATCATCGGACCTTCGGGGTGCGGCAAGAGCACTTTGCTGAATGCCGTCGCCGGTTTCCTCAAACCGACTCAGGGCGAGGCTCTGGTGATGGGGGAGCCGGTACAGGGGCCGGGGCGTGACAGGGGAATGATCTTCCAGCAGTACAGCTCCTTTCCCCATCTTACTGTGCTGCAAAATGTGATGCTCGGGCTCAGGCTCAACAGGCGGGAGATAGGGCTGGAACGCTCGTCGATGCGCTCCAGGGCAGAAGAGCTGATCGCCCAGGTAGGGCTGGCAGATCACATGCACAAGTATCCCGGTCAGCTGTCCGGGGGCCAGCAGCAAAGAACTGCGATCGCGCGCTCGCTCGCGCTCGAACCGCGGATTCTGCTCATGGATGAACCCTTCTCGGCTTTGGATGAGCCGACCCGCCTCGAGATGCAGGAACTGCTGGTGGAGCTGTGGCACAGGGTGCATCCGACGATTCTCTGCGTCACGCACAGCGTGGGTGAGGCGGTCTACCTGGGGCAGAGGGTCTGGATCTTCACACAGGCACCGGGCCAGATAGCCTACGACATAACCGATTGTATCCCTCCTTCGGTAGGCATACCACCCCTCGTGGCGCAGGAACAGGCTGAGTTCAAGAACGCCGTGTACGTGGTCACCGAGGCTTTCCGTCGCATGTCGGAGGGATCAACGGAAGGCACGGTGGCTGAACCCAAACTGCCGGAATCACAGGATTCCACATGAAACCGAGCTTCAGCGATTACGTACGCGAGGCTTTCCACGCGCGCCCGATCGGCATGTTCGTTCCGCCCAACTGGGTTGGACTCGGCGTGTTCGGCTTGATCGGACTTCTCAACCCGGGTTTCTGGGTGATGGGCGCGGGTCTCGAGTTAGCCTACCTGGGGATCCTGGCGACCAACAAGCGTTTTCAGCGTCTCATTGATGCCACGTACCTCGGCAAGACGACCAGGAGCCGGCAGGAAATGGTGAATGATCTGATCAGCCAGCTTGGGCCGGAGGGGCTGAAGCGTTACCGCACTTTGGAAGTGCGGTGCCGCGCCATTCTCGAACAGCAATCCCGCGGGGGCCCTATCCCGACAGGAGTTGAGAGTCAGGGGGAGGGTCTGAGCCGGCTGCTTTGGGTCTACCTGCGCCTGCAGCTGACAAGACAGGCAATCGAAAGGATCGTCCGCGAAACCGAGGAACCCCGCGAAGACTCGGGCCGAATCGAGGAGAGGATTCGTGCTCTCGAAGCCCGGTTGAAAGAGGCGAACCTGACGGAGGATTTGCGCAGAAGCCTGACGGGTCAGATGGAGATTCTCCAGCAGCGGGTCGAGAAGAGACAAGAAGCGCGAGACAAGCTCGCTTTCCTGGATGCAGAGCTGACCCGGATCCAGGAGCAGGTCGAGCTTGTGCGGGAGCAGGCGGTGCTGGCAGCCAGCCCTGAAGCGCTGTCGCAACGAATCGACCAGATCACGACCACTCTTGGGGGCACGAACCAGTGGATTCGCGAGCAGCAGCAGATCTACGGCGCCGTCGAGGACCTTCTCGCGGAACCGCCGCCGCTCTCGCTGGATGTGCGCGCCAAGCAGTCTCAGTGATTGATGAAACGGAGCCCGATGAGCATAGACCTACCCCAGTGGGCCGTTGAGATGAGCGACCTCTTCAGATCCGGCTCGGTCGCTCAGTTCATCCTGCACGGAAATGTGTTCGACGTCGTGCCGGCTCCCGGGCCGGGCGGCGGACGCCTCCTGTCTCTGAACACCTTTCTGGACGAAGTCATGTTCGAGCGGTACGACACGGTGCTGCATTATGACCGCGGACGCGGAATCCGGGCGACCAGGGGCGCGGAAGAGTGGTCGGAATGGCTCCGGCTGGCTCTCGGCGATCAGGCCGGCGCCTTCGCCCAGACCCGGGAGCCGGGCGCGGCGATGGAACTCATCGATCGATACCTGCTGCGCACGCTCAACCTGCACTCTCTCTCGGGACGAGAGGCGGGCGCTCGCAAAATCGCGGTAGTGATCGATTTTGCCGAATTTGCCGTCCCGCGCGGAGACGCGATCCAGCTGGGTGGCGCCTTCAGCGCCAACGTGGTCAAGGTTCTCGGCTGGGCGAACGATCCGGCGATACTCCAGTCCAACATCGTGACCGTACTCCTGACCGAGGGCCTTCACGACCTGAACGAGCTGGTGGTCGAGAACCCGCACGCAACTTCACTCCGCATCCCGCTTCCGACCGAAGCGGAGATGGGAGAATACCTGGAAGCGCTGGTGGCGGCCACGTTCCCTGAGCTGCCGTCGAAATGCGAGGTTCCATTGGATGCCCTTGCGCGCAGACTGACGGGCCTCAGCAGGGTGGGGGCGCGCACGGTGATCTCGCGTGCCCTGAAAAACAACCGGACCATCACGGCCGCATGGCTGTCGAACATGAAGAAGGAGATGATCGAGCGGGAATGCCAGGGCCTGCTCGAATTCATCGAATCGCGTTTCACGCTCGACAATGTCGCCGGGCATGACGCAGTCAAGGCCTGGTTGAGGGAGGATGCGCGTCTGCTCCAGCGCGGGATAATGTACGCTCTCCCGATGGGTTACCTGATTACGGGACGGATCGGGACGGGCAAGACCTTTCTGGTTCAGTGCTGGGCCGGCGAACTCGGGATCCCGTGCGTCGTTTTCAAGAACTTCCGCGACAGGTGGGTAGGCGCGACCGAGTCCAACCTGGAAAAGATTTTCGCGGTATTGCGGGCGCTCGGGCAGGTAGTGGTGTTTGTGGACGAGGCCGACCAGGCGGCGGGCAAGCGTGAAACCGAGAGCTCCGACAGCGGCCTGTCGGGCCGTGTCTATTCGATGCTGGCCCAGGAGATGTCGGATACCCGCAACCGCGGGCGAATCATCTGGGTCTTTGCCACGTCTCGCCCGGACCTTCTCGAGGTGGACCTGAAACGCCAGGGCCGGCTGGATGTGCACATCCCGCTTTTCCCGCCCGAGACGCGCGAGGAGATGCGAGGCCTCCTCTTTGCGGTCGCGCGCAAGCTCAAGTTCCCGCTCGAGGAGGCCGACCTGCCCGATCTCCCGGAGACGGTTGTGCTCGGCGGGAACGAGGTTGAGGGCATCCTGGTGCGCGCCTTGCGCACCCGCGAGCTCTCCCCCGAGCCTCGCCCACCCATCAAGGAGATCCTGTCCGGCGTGTTTCAGGAGGTGCGCCCGAGCGCTCACACGCGCAAACTCGAATACATGGACCTCGTTGCAGTGAAGGAGTGCACCGACGGGCGGTTCCTGCCACCCCGATTTCGCGACCTTCCCCCCGAAAGGCTGGAGGAACGCATCGACGAACTGAGGAGATTTGCCTGACCATGTCTCTGCTCGAGCTTCTGCAATCCGTCGGCGACCGACTGGGCATCATCGAAAAGGAAGTGTCGCGCACCGCATCGGAGCAGCGCCCCAAGATCCGGACGCGGGTCGTTACGCTTGCGGACCTGAAGAGCGAGATAAAGACCGAAGACGTTCGTGCGCTTGCCGATACTCCCGCGGAACTGGCGGTTCCATTTGAGAAGATCTTCGAGGCGGCCGGGCTTCCGTCCACAGCTTCCGGTTGGAACATCGAGCGCCTGGGCAAGTTGCTCGGCACGGCCGCGTTTAGAGACCGGCCACGGGAGACTGTGCAGAAGATGATCCTCGACATCCTTGCTGCGGAGAAAGTGGATGTTGAGGACCTCGTAAAGGACGCCGTTTCGCGCGATCAGGCACTGGACGCCTTCAAGAAGTCCGTCGAACGGAAGATGGCCGATCGGATCGCGTCCAGCGAACACGAGCTCGCGATGACGAAGGCGCGCATCGAGGATCTCCGAAAAGAGGGCGCGCGCCTCGAGAGCCTGATCGCCAGCGATACGGAAAAGTGGCGCGAGTGGCGACGCAGGAAGCACAGCCATGAGAAGGATCTCGCCCGGGCCGTGGGTTACCTGATCGACCGTGACGTGATCACCACCGACGCCGACGATTCGCCATGATTCACACGATGGGGAGACGGACGAGCCACCGAAATCCCTTCAGGGTTGAATCTTTTCGCAGCCCGATTATTCCTGAGCGATTATGGGTACGTCCTGTGGGGTTTCGCTCGGGCGCAATTGCCCGGGTGGCGGAGAGGACAGCAGGCGGATTCACGGCGGCAGTGGTCGAAATGCCACCCCGAAGAGGGCGCGCCCATGCTGAGCGCACGGCAGGAGCGCTCGAAATGCCACCCCGAAGAGGGCGCGCCCATGCTGAGCGCACGGCAGGAGCGCTCGAAATGCCACCCCGAAGAGGGCGCGCCCATGCTGAGCGCACGGCAGGAGCACTCGAAATGCCACCCCGAAGAGGGCGCGCCCATGCTGAGCGCACGGCAGGAGCACTCGAAATGCCACCCCGAAGGGGTGGAACAGATCAGCCCGGGGTGCAAACCCCGGGATTAGGGATAACGATACATTCCCAACCCTGAAGGGGTTGGACAGGATTACGCAATAGGAGCTTTGAGTAAAGATTTCCGCTAAAATGGCTCGAATTTCGCCCGGAGCCGGGTGTATTTCTGACAACTCCTTTTTGTGAACGGAGAGACTCGATGGCTATTTTCGCAAGGATGGGCAGGCTTTTCCGAGGATTCCTCAGCCTCTTTGTCAGCGGCCTCGAGGCTAGGAATCCCGAGGCTCTGATGGAGGCGGCGCGGCAGGATTTTCGCGACAAGATGGCCCGGTACAACACGGCCCTGGCGCAAATGGCGGGTATCGCAGAGCGCCTCAAAAACCAGATCAAGGGCAAGAGCCAGCGGGCGCAGGAACTCGAGCGCCGTATCCTGGCCAACCACCACGCCGGCAACATGGAGCTGGCAGGCACGCTCGCGCGCGAACTGCAGGAATTGAAGGCTGACCTCGGCACGGACACCCAGGAATTGAAGGAGACAGAGGACGCCTACCAGGTGAACCTGCGCCAGGCCAGGATCGCGCAGAAGGAGTTCGAAGACAAGGTCCGGAAACTCGAGACCCAGCTATCCCAGGTCAAGATCAAGGAGGCCCAGGCCGAAGCAGCGGCAGCCCTCGGCGGAGCGGCATTCACGGTCGGGGATCTCGGGGACACGATGAAGACCGTCGAGGAGGTTCTTGCCAAGCGGTACCAGGAGTCGGCTGGGAAGGCCCGCGTGGCCCACGACCTCGTGGACGTGGAGAAGGTCCAGGAGAAAGAGAACGAGCGCAAAGCGCTCGAGCAGGTGGCGCTGGCGGAGTTCCTGGCGAGCCAGGGAATCCAGGCGCCGGCAAGCCCCGAGACGGCTCCCGCGGCCAAGGAGATCGGCCCCACTCAGGAGACGAAGTGAGGGTGCGAGGTGCTTCAAACCGGCCATCGGGTTTGCGGAGCCGCGAGTCATTCAGGATGCTTAACGATTGCAGATCTGCGAGCCGGATCGTGCGATCCTTGGGAGGTCGATCATGGCTGATGAGGGCAGTTCAAAACTAACGCCTTTGGGCAAGTTCATCTCGATTTTGCTGATCGTCGGTCTCATCGGCGTTGGCGCGTGGATCGTGCTCAAGCGTGGAGTGGGAGGCAAACCGTCCGGCGGTGTCGCAGGAGAGTCCGAGATCGAGGCGCCCGACACGTCCGGCGTCACGACGGTCAAAGAGTACAAGTACATACCGGCCGAGAGGCTGCCGGCGGTCAAAGGCGTTTCGCAGTACAAGTGGAACGCAAATGACAAGGTTCTGCGCTTCTCCTACAACGTTTGGGCTGGCTGGCTGCCGGTGATCGCAGCAAACCGCGGCACCAAGCCGAATCCCGACAGCGTGTTTGCGAAGAAGTACGGATTCAAGGTCGAGATGGTGCTGATGGATGACCCGGTCGCCGCGCGCGACGCTTTTGCGGCCGGCGAGGTCCACACTCTCTGGGGAACAGTCGACATGATGGTGCTGATGGCACCGGAGTTGATACGCGACTCGAGGACCGCTCCGAGGATCATGCAGCAGATCGACTGGTCCAACGGCGGCGACGGGATCGTGGTGCGGAGCAGCATCAAGTCGGTCTCGGACCTGCAGAAGAAGACGATAACGCTGGCGCAGAACTCCCCGAGCGAATACTACCTGACCTCCCTGCTGCTTTCGGCAGGGCTCAAGCCCGCGGACGTCTCCCTGAAATACACTGCAACCGCTTTCGAGGCGGCGGCGGCTTTTGTTTCCGAGAAGAGGGTGGATGCCTGCGTGTCCTGGGCACCCGACATCTACAACATCCCTGAGCGGGTCGCGGGAACGCGCATCCTTTCGAGCACCAAAGAGGCCAATAAGCTCATCGCCGATGTCTATGCGTTCCGTGCCGATTTCGCGCGCGACCATCCGGAAGTCGTTGAAGGCCTGGTGGCTGGGATCTTCGAGGGCATGGACCTGGTCAAGGACAAACCCGAAGAGGCAGCAAAGTGGATGGCAGATGCCTTCGGCATGAAGCCGGAGGATATCATGGGTATGCGCAACGATGCGCACGCCACGAACTTCGCCGAAAACGTCCAGTTTTTCCTGAACTCCTCCAACCCGACGAACTTCGAGCGCACCTGGAAGAACGCGAGCTACGTCTACCGCGAATTGGGCCGCATCTCGGCGCCGGTGCCCTTTGACCAGGTGATGGATTTCTCGACCGTCCAGAAGATCCAGCAGAAAGGCACCTTCGACCACCAGAAGGACGAAAGCGTGGCGACCTTCACGCCGTCGAGTTTTCGCAAGGTCCCGGCCGAGGCACCCATCCTCACCCAGACGATCAGGATCAACTTCTACCCGAACTCCGCCAATCCGTATGAGCCTGCGCGCGACGATATCGGCAATCCCGTTACGGGTAAGCTTTATGACCCGAACGTCAGCGCCACGCTCGAACAGGTCGCGAGGCTGGCGGGCCAGTTTGCGAGGGCGGTAATCCTCATCGAGGGACATACGGATTCGAGCATGAAGGGCCGCGTGCCTGTTCAGGCGGTTCGCGATCTGAGCCTGGCGCGCGCAGAGGCCATCAAGAGGGCTCTGATCGACAAGTACAAGTTCGATCCCAACAAGTTCAGTATCGAAGGAAAGGGTTGGGAAGAACCTGCTGATCCCAATGATCCGAACAATCAGGTCCTGAATCGTCGCGTTGAAGTGAGCGTATTTCCTCCGGAACAGAAGTAGGAATTGGCAGGTCCGGTCTGTCGGCCCGGACCAGTCGCTCAAATCGCGGCGGCGGGTCTCCGAAGGTGTGAATTAATCATTCGATTCAGGTGTGCCGGCCCTTCGGCCTCGATTGTGTTTGCCGTCCGTAGCCACGCGCTCACGCGCGCGGCTACGTACTTCCGGCGCTTCGCGCCTGGTTTGTTTGCCCACGCGATCGAAGCACAAGGTTGCCAATGATTTCCAGACCAGCCTCGAAGAGGCGGCAGTGAGTGAACCCGGCCGTAAGGCCGGGATCGAGAATGACCATACCCCGAGCACCGAAGGTGCGGCACAGGGATCATGTGGGCTGGGTCGAAGGCTACGATTTCTTCACAGCTTCTCCGACCCGCCGCGGCGCCTCTGAGGCGCACGAGGTGGCTGTGCGAACCATGAAGTTTGTGCCTCTCCTATTGGCCTTCTTCGCCCTGGCCTGCCAGCAGCGCCCATCCTCGACCGCGTACGAAGGCCGCAATCCCCTGGATGAAATGCTGAAATCCCCCCAGCAAGTGACGCGGCAGGACGGAATTGCCGCGGCCATCCTGGTGGATACCTCGGGGAGCATGGAGGATCAGGTTGCAGGAAACGACGGATTTTCCATCCAGAAGATTGCCGTTGCCCGCCGCGCTGTCATCGACCTGATCCGTCAGTTTCAGCAGTACGCGGACAAGAATCCTGGCCGACCCGTCCAGGTCGGCGTCTACGAGTTCAGTTCCAGGGACCGCCAGCCGCACTGCAGGAACGTTATTCCGCTTGGCCCCCCCAATCTGACTGCTGCCGAGGCGGCTGTGGAGCAAATGGCCCCGAGAGGAGGCACTCCCATTGGGGATGCGATGATCAAGGCGAAACGGGACCTGGATCTCACCGGCATGTCCCGCCGCCACATCCTGGTGGTCACCGATGGAAAGAACAACAAGGGTTACTCGCCCGGTGCGGTAGCGGATGCCATCGCGCGCCAGCCCCGGGAAGACCGCACGTCCGTGTACTTCGTGGCCTTCGACGTTTCAGCCGAGCGGTTCAACGCTGTCAAGGAAGCCGGGGGGCTTGTGCTCGAGGCGGCCAATGAACGTGAATTGAACCAGACGATGGACTTCATCCTTACGGGCCGGATTCTCGTCGAGCAGCCCACCACTCCAGCTACCCGGTAGTCTCGCAGAAGAGCCTCTCCGGACACGTTGCGAACTGCGGCGCAGAGCGCCCACTCGAGCCACTCCGTTTCCGAAAAGATAAACGCATCGGATTGCACGGTTGGTCCGCGCTTCGGTCAAGGGCGCACCTCAGGAACACGCGGTCAAGGAACGGGAGGGCGCCCTGGTCGGGTAGCCATTTTCTCTTGCGGAAGCGCGCGAAAATCCCTCGCTTGGCCCCGATTTGCGGGTTCAGCTGAAGCCACGTCTTTCACAACTGACTACGCTTCACGCCCGGCCAGGTATTTCCCGATGAGGGCGTCATAGACCAGGACGCCGAGCGGGCCTCCGATCAATGGTCCAACAATCGGCACCCAGAACCAGTAATTTCCGGCCCTGAAAACCTCGCTGCCCCATCCGGCGGCAAACGTAAATAGGCGCGGCCCGATGTCCCGAGCCGGGTTGATCGCGTAACCTGCATTGAATCCGAAGCACATGCCGATCGCGACGACCACAAGGCCAATCAAAATGGGCGCCAGGTGAGCGCCAAGCGAGTTGTTGCGTGCGTCCGTGATCGCACAGATGAGCATCAGCAGCAGGGCAGTGCCTACGATCTGATCAACGAGGCCGCCTGCGGTGGTGAGAAACGGCTGTGGGTAGGTAGCGAAGATGAAGGCGGTAGCCTTCGGGCCGCTCACTGCTCTCAGCCCCCCATCGAAGGCGGTGAAAGCCTGGCGGTAGGTGAAGAAAACTGTAGCGGCAGCGGCAAACGCGCCTGCCGTCTGCGCCAGCGAATAAGGCAGCACTTTTCCCCAAGGCAGTCTCCGTCTCCACGCAAATGCCAGGCTGACTGCGGGATTCAAGTGGGCTCCGGATGCGGAAGCCGCGACATAGATTCCCATCGTGACGCCCAGCCCCCAACCCAGATTCACAGCGAGGTAACTGCCGAAGTTACTTTCGCTCAGTACCTTTTGTGCTACCACGCCCGCTCCGAACATGATCAGGACGAACGTGCCGAGGAACTCCGCGCAAAGTTCGCTCTTCAAACTGTCACGTGACATGTGCCCTCCGGTGGGCCACAGGATAACAGGACGCTGCGGAATTCTCACCACTGAACGCAGCCAACCTCCCTGAGCAAACCGAGTGGGGCACAAACCCTCTGGAAATAGCTAGTTGCGGCGCAAGAAGCGCTAACCCTTCGCTTCCTCAACGCCGAAATGCCATATGAGTGACCGGTGTGTCCTGGGCCGGATCTTACCGTGTACCGGACAGACCGGCACGACGGCTTTGGGGCTGTGCGACGACTTGCCCCGGCGCACATTCCCGGAAGGTAAATCAAGTCATGCGGAACGAGCGACAGTTGGCGTCCTTCCATGTTCACTCCGGTGGTCCCGTCATGGAACTGGAAGGCGAGGTGAGGGTGAAGACTCCTCACGGTGGAGGCTTCGGACAGCGGGGTCGTCTCCACTCGTTGTGCGGGAGTCATGGATGGTACCGGGAGCTTTTCGAGGACATAAGCGACATAGTCTGCGTTACGGATCTGGAGGGCAATTTCGTTTCCGTCAACAAAGCTGCGGAGCGGCTTGTCGGATATTCGCGTGAAGAAGCTCTCCGGATGAACCTCGCCCAGGTCACCCGCCCGGAAGACAGGGCCAAGGTAAGGAAGCTTATGGCTCACCTGCCTGCAAGCCAACTTTCCACATCGCACGAACTGGGGGTCATCACGAAGGACGGCCGGAGCATCACGCTGGATATCAGCATGAAGCCGATTCTCATTGGCCGGAATCCGATCGGCGTTCTTGGCATTGCCCGCGACGTCACCGCCAGGAAGGCCGCGGAGCAGGCCCTCCGCGAGGCGGAGGAGAAATATCGCGGTATCTTCGAGAACGCGGTGGAAGGAATCTACCAGTCCACGCTCGAAGGGCTGCTCATCAGCTGCAACCCGGCCATGGCGCGTATATTCGGATACTCGTCGCCGGAGGAATTCATCGAGAGCGTCGCGGATCCGAAAATGCAGGTCTACGTCGACCCGAACCGCAGGGCGGAGTTCGTCAAGTTGGTTCAGGAGCAGGGCGTAATATCCGGGTTTGAGGCACAGGTCTACCGCAAGGACGGGAGTGTAATGTGGACGTCGGAGACCGCGCGTGCCGTCCTCGATCAGGACGGGAAACTCGTCTGCTTCGAAGGCTTCCTCGAGGACATCTCTCAGCGCAAGCAGGCTGAGGAAGAGTTGCGCCGCGCCAGGGACACGGCGGAGGAGGCGAGCCGGGCCAAGGGCGAGTTTCTTGCCAACATGAGCCACGAAATCCGCACGCCGATGAACGCCATCATCGGGATGACCGAACTCATCCTGGAAACCAACCTGAGCGCGGAGCAGCGGGACTACCTTCAAACGATAGAGACTTCGGCCGATTCTCTCCTGCTGCTGATCAACGACATACTGGATTTCTCCAAGATCGAGGCCGGGCGACTTGACCTCCACCCGATTGAGTTCGGCCTGAGGGAGAGCCTGAGCGCCACGCTTTCACTGCTGGCCTTGCGCGCCCACCAGAAGGGACTCGAGCTGGGGTGCAACATCCTGCCCGATGTCCCGGAAATCCTCGTCGGTGATCCCGATCGCCTCCGCCAGGTCATACTCAACCTCGTCGGGAACGCCATCAAGTTCACTGACAAGGGAGAAGTGATCGTCCACATCGAGGCGGAAGTGCTGGACGCGACGCAGGCTTGCCTGCACTTCAAGATCAGCGATACGGGGATCGGCATTCCGCCCGAGAAGCAGGAGGACATATTCCGGGCCTTTGTCCAGGCAGACGGTTCCATGACCCGTAAGTATGGCGGCACCGGGCTGGGTTTGAGCATCTCTTCCAGGCTGGTGGAATTGATGGGCGGGGAAATCTGGGTCGAAAGCGAGCCCGGCAAAGGAAGTTGCTTTCACTTCACAGCCTGCCTCGGAATGGCCCCGGGTTCCATCTCCAGGCGGAGCTATCCGGCTGAACTGCGCGATCTGAGGGTTCTGGTAGTCGACGACAACGAAGTGAACCGTCGGATCCTCCAGGGGGTGCTTCTCAACTGGTGGACGCGACCGAAGGTCGTTGCCAGCGGTGAGAAAGCACTGGAAGCGCTGCAGAGGGCGAACGATACCGGGGATCCCTTCCAGTTGGTTCTCATGGACGGGATGATGCCGGGGATGGATGGGAAGCAGGTGTCCTCGCGCATCAAGTCCGATCCGGCACTGAAACATGTGCCTGTCATCCTTCTCACCTCCGCTACGCAACCGGACTATGCGAAACAGTGCATGGAACTCGGGGTGGAGGGTTACCTGATCAAACCGGTGAAACAGACCGAGTTGCTGCAGTTGATCCTCAAGCTCCTGGGCGGCCGGGAGAAACAGCCGACGGCTGAAAGATCGCAGGCGGGTCCGCCCGCCCGCCGTGTCCATACGCTGTTGGTGGAGGACAACCCCGTGAATCAGCAGATAGCCATCCGCATGCTCGAGCGCCGCGGGCACTCGGTCAAGGTCGCCGGGAGCGGCAGGGAGGCGTTGGATCTGCTGGAGACCGAGCGCTTCGACGTCGTCCTGATGGATGTGCAGATGCCCGACATGGATGGCTTTGAGGCAACTGCAGCCATCAGGGAAAGAGAGTCGCTCACGGCTGCGCACACCCCGATCATTGCCATGACGGCTCACACCATGGAAGGGGACCGGGACAGATGTCTCGGCGCCGGCATGGATGATTACATCACGAAGCCTATTCGTCCCCAGGCGCTTTACCGGACCATTGAGGAGCTTGTGTGCACAAGCGCCCGGACCGGGGCGGAAACAGCCGGGGAGTCGGATCAAGCTGAAGTCATCGAGAGAGACGAGGTGCTCGCGCGCTTCGGAGGTGACACGGAATTCCTGGCGGACAGCCTCGAACTGTTTCGCACGAACTGGCCGACGCTGTGGAACCGTCTCAAGGACGCGGTGGCCGGCACCGACTACCGTGCAACAGAACGCGCCGCGCACACCATAAAGGGCTCAGTCAGCAACTTCGGCGCGAAGGCGGCGGCTGCAGCCGCTTTCAGGCTCGAGGTGATGGGCCGCCAGCAAGACCTCGGCTCGGCAGGCGAAGCCCTTGCAGGCCTGGAATGCGAGATCAACCGCTTTATGCCCGCCATCCAGGACCTTCAGAGGAGCAAATAGAGTGAGAATCCTTCTGGCTGACGACGATGAAGTTTCCCGCCACATATTGAAGGCGACGCTGTCCCGCTGGGGATTTGATGTCGTAACTGCCGTCGACGGCGACGAAGCCTGGCATATTCTCAAGGCAGAGGAAGCGCCGCGCCTGGCAATCCTGGATTGGATGATGCCCGGGATGGACGGCGTCGATGTCTGTCGCAAGGTGCGCGAACAATTGACAGGCCCGTACATCTACATGTTGCTGCTCACCTCGAAAAGGGAGAAGGAGGACATCGTCAGTGGAATGGCGGCCGGAGCCGATGACTATGTCTCAAAGCCGTTCGATCAGCAGGAGCTGAGGATGCGGCTCAAGGCTGGCGAGCGGATCATTGATCTCCAGGAGAAACTCCTGCATGCACAACAGGAGCTGCAATACATGGCGACACACGACAACCTGAGCGGCTTGCAGAACCGGTTCGCCATCCTGGAATCGCTCCGCAGGGAATTGAGCCGCGCAAGAAGAGAGGGCCGCGACGTCGGGATCATTCTTGCCGACATCGACCATTTCAAGCGTGTCAACGACAGCCTGGGCCACCTGGCCGGCGACGCCGTTCTGCGCGAGGTCGCCGGACGCCTGCGCAAGCACGTCCGCCCATACGACTATGTCGGCCGCTACGGCGGCGAGGAGTTTCTGGTCGTTCTGCCCGAGTGCCCGCTGCGGGCTACGCGGAATGCCGCCGAGCGCATGCAAAAGGCGGTCTGCCAGGAGCCTGTCGTCCTGGCCGAAGGTCCGGTGAACGTGACCATCAGTCTGGGCGTGACCGGATATACGCAAGGAGAAGCCGACGAGCTTCAGGCGCTCATCCGTGCTGCGGACGGTGCTTTGTACAGAGCCAAAGCCGCCGGCAGGAACCGCGTGATGGTGGCCGAGCCCGCCGATTTCGGCGAAGAACCTCCGCCTCCTGCCTTGTCCATGGAGAAGCCGCGCCTGGCCTCCGCCTGAAATCATTTTCCTGTTGCCTTCCAATCCCCTTTGCGGTTAACACTCGTCGTGCCGGTAGTGCCGCCCAACGGGTAGACCGCGAGGCCGGGCAGCACCGCGCAGTTTGCCGGCTTCAATGTGGGGAGGCAATATGATCACAGATCCGAAGAGTACGGAATCGGGGAGTATGAAGGAGGTTGACGGCTGGGATCGGCGCTCCTTCTTGAGTTCACTCGCCGCAGGGGGAGTAGTCCTGGCAGGCTACCCGGGCTTTAACATGAAGCCCGCCGCATGTGAAATCGGACCCCGGGAGAGCGCGTCCTCGGCTCCTGACGTCGGTACTATCTATCCCGAGATCATGACACTGGCCGACCAGTGCCGCTATCCCCTTTCCTGGTTGGAGCGCAGCTACCCGGATGCTGTCGCTTACCGGCAGGCCGTGAGGGAAAGGATCTTCGAGCTGTTTCACTATGCCCCGGCGCCGGTTCAGCCTGCGCCCGAAATTGTGGACCGCTGGGAAACGCCGGAATATGTCCAGGAGAAGGTAATCTTCTCCACCACCCCCTGGTTTCGAGTGCCGGCTTACGTATTGATTCCGAAGGGCCGCAAAGGCCCCCGTCCGGCCATCGTCGATCTTCACTCGCATGGCGGCATGTTTATCTACGGCAAGGAGAAAGTAATGCCGATGCCCGGAGGCGACGACCCGGCAATTGTCGGATACCGTCGGGATAACTATGAGGGCCGCTCGACTTCGCTCGCCCTGTGTCGCAGAGGCTACGTGGTCATTTCCGGCGACTGCTTCTACTTCGGGGAGAGGAGAAGCCTGTTTGGCGACGATCCCGCGAAGCCCGGCTGGGACAGGTCAAAGTACTCCGCAGAAGAGGTACAACATCTGAACCGCAGATCAGGAGAGGGTGAATCCGTCCTGGCTCGCAGCCTCTTCTGGGCGGGCACAACCTGGCAGGGCATTGTGCACTGGGATGACATCCGGACCGTCGACTATCTGACAAGCCGACCCGAGGTGGATCCCACAAGGGTAGGCTGTGTCGGCATTTCGATGGGTGGATACCGCACCGACTTCCTGGCAGGCCTGGACGATCGGATCCAGTGCGCCGTGTCTGTCGGATGGATGTCGACGCTTCGCCCGCTCATCAGGAGACATGTGGATACGCACAGCTTTGTGCATTTTCTGCCCGGGCTCACTCGATTCGTGGACCTGCCCGATGTCATTGCGTGCATGGTGCCCAAGCCCCTCATGGTTCAGCAGTGCAGGCTTGATGCGCTTTACACGATCGAAGGTATGCAGGAATCGGTGAAGAAGATCGGCGCGATCTACGCGAAAGGCGGGGCGGACTCGAAGTTTGAAGCGCGTTTCTACGATCGCCCCCATCTTTTCAGTCTCGATATGCAGGAAGAAGCTTTCGCCTGGTTCGACCGTTGGCTCAAGCCCTGAACGATTCAAGTGCCTGAATTGCCGCGGCGGTGTAAAATTCCAGTTCCAGAGCAATCAATCCGATTATCCCGCCCATCGAGGCAATGATCGAGGTTACGACGTCATGATTACAGCTGATCCCGGGAAGAAAGCGCAGATAGAGGCTCAGGTATTTGAGATTCTTTCACACAAGGTGGCCGAGCAGGACCGGGAACTGACGCTGGCCTTCGCGAAGGTGGCCTTCGATGAAACACCCGATCGCGTCGCGCTGGCTGTGCCGCCGGAGGCGCTCGCCGAGCGGCTTCTGCGGCAATTCAATTTTGTCGCGCGCTCCATCCCGCCGTCCTTCCAGCTATACAGGGGGCTTCCCGGCATTCACGTCTCGGCGCACAACCCGAGTGAAGCCGAGGGAGTCGCCACGGGGGCCGGGTTTGGCATCCCACTGGAGACGACAATCGTAGAGACGCACACGCTGGACGCCCCGTTCATATTCGACAGTCTGAAGAATTACTTCAGCAAGGCGGGCCTGAAGGTCTTTTCGGCGATTCACCCGATCTTTACGGTCCGCCGCCAATGGGAACGTATCGTGGCGATCGGCGGTCCCCATGACGATGGCACCAAAGAGGTCTACTGCCAGTTCCAGATCGAACAGGTGGACTCCAAGGAGCGACTGAGGCACATCGAGCACGAAATCTTCGCCCTGCTCAAGTGCCTCTTCCTTGCCGTCGAGGATTTCAAAGACATGGTCGAGTCGCTGCGCGACGTCAGCAACCGGCTGAGAAGCCGCCACGGAGGGGAGGAAGAGACCGAATCGGCCCGGGCTTTCCTGAACTGGGTCGCATCGGACAACTACATTTTCCTGGGCATGGCTCAATATGCGCCCGGTGCGGACGCTACTCCCGAGCGTCGGCAGGACAGTGTCGCCGGGGTGTTCAAGGACGCCGCACTTCTGCCGGTCGTGTTCCCGGGTCTGGTTGAGGAAGTCGAACAAAGGATCATCCCGGGTGCAGGCGACGACCGGAGCATCGTCCTCGATTTTTGCCGCAATGCCTCGGCCATTTACCACCTGGAGCCGATCGACGCCATGGTGATCAGGAGGTGGAGCGAGGACGGCACGCTGACTGGTGCGACTCTTCTGCTTGGACGGTTAGGCCGCGGTGCCGTTTCCCAGAGAGCAGACACTGTTCCGATACTCAGTGAGAAGCTCAAGTGGCTGCTGCGCGAAAGCGACGCAGTCCCGATGTCCCACACCTATCGGGAGATCAGGGCAACCTTCAACCGCCTGCCGATGCGGGAGCTTTTCTACGCGCCGCCGTCGGATCTGAAGCTGGTCGTCGAACCCATCGTGTACATGATGGGTGACGACGAAATCCACGTGCACTGCCGCGAGGGGGCCGGGTACTCCGCTCTCTCCATCTCCTTTTCGCGTCTCCGTTATTCCTACGGCGCGGAGAACGCGCTTACTCAGGCTCTCGCCCGCACCTTCGGCCCGGTTACGTTCCACTCGACGACTGACATCGGCCCGGTCACCCTCTTGATTTACTATTTTGACACTTCGCGCCTCGAACATGCGATTGAGGTCGATGAGGTCCGGCGCATTGCCGGTTCACTCGTGACGAATTGGGAAGACCGGGTGGGCAGGGAACTGGAGTCGGCATTCGGGGAACGCGAGGGCAGAAGGCTGTTCCGGCGTTTCGTCAGCCCCGAAACCCGCAGCGGTTTGTACCGCGAGGTGACGCCGCCGGAACAGGTGCCCGAAGACGTGCGCCATCTCGAAGCACTGGAGACGCGGCTGGAGGCCCACGCCATGCCGAGGACGGCGCACGCGGCGAGACTGGACCTGTATTCGGCTCGCCAGCTTGGCCTGACGAATACCCTGCGCACGCTGCGCCAGATCGGGCTTTCCGTCACCGACGAGCTGAGAGTGCCCCTGATTCTTCCCGAGGGCCGCCAGTGCTACATGTACCGCTTTGAGGTCGAAGCGACCCCCGAGAGTATCGTCGCCATGTTGCAGGGCGAGGAACGCTTCGTGGAAGCATTGCGGGCGCTTGACGAGGAACGGGCAACCGACGACCGTCTCAACGAACTCATCCTGATGGTCGGTTTGACCTGGCGGGAGGTCGAGATCCTTCGCACCATGCGCAACCACCTGCTTCAACTGCGCACGTACTACAATGTTGAAACGCTCAATGATGTCCTGCTGGCGAACAGTCGCGCCGCCGCGGGGCTGTTGCGATACTTCCAGGCGCGATTCGATCTGTCCCTTGACGGCGATCGAGATGCGGCGGTCGAGGAAGCACAGCGCAACTTCCAGACTGCGCTGGAATCCGTGCGCAATCTTGCCGAGGACGAAGTCCTGCGTGCACTGCACAACCTTGCGGCCTCGGCGCTGCGCACAAACTACTACCAGCGCCCGGAGCGCCCTGTGTTTTCAATCAAGGTGGACAGCCGAAAGCTGGAGGGGGCGCCTTCTCCGCGCCCGATGGTCGAGATCTACGTGCACTCCCGGCTGCTCGAGGGGATCCACCTGCGCGGCGGGCGCGTGGCGAGAGGCGGGATCCGCTGGAGCGACCGCCACGATGATTTCCGCACCGAGGTGCTCGGGCTGATGAAGACCCAGATGGTCAAGAACTCGGTTATTGTACCGGTCGGGTCGAAAGGCGGGTTCGTGCTCAAGGGGAATCTGCCCGCGCGGCCCGCCCTGGATGCGTACCTGGTCGAGCGCTACCGGGAGTTTGTCTCCGGGCTCCTCGACGTAACCGACAATATCGTGGACGGCAAAGTACTTCACCCGCCTGAGGTGGTGCGCCACGACGGCGATGACCCCTACCTGGTGGTGGCAGCCGACAAGGGCACGGCTCACCTGTCCGACACGGCCAACAGCGTCTCGGCCCAGTACGGTTTCTGGCTCGGCGACGCGTTCGCGTCGGGCGGCAGCGTCGGGTACGATCACAAGAAGGTCGGGATTACCGCCCGTGGAACGTGGGAGTGTGTAAAGCACCATTTCCGCAATCTCGGCATCGATGTGCAGAAGGACCCCATCACGGTGTCCGGCATCGGTGACATGTCCGGCGACGTATTCGGCAACGGAGTTCTATTGAGCCGGTCGATCAAGCTTATCGCCGCGTTCAATCACCTGCATATCTTCATCGATCCTGATCCGGACCCGGAGAAGAGCTTCCTCGAGCGCCAGCGCATGTTCATGCTTCCCAGGTCGAGCTGGCGTGACTACAACACGGCGCTGATCAGCAAAGGAGGAGGGATCTACGACCGGTCGGCAAAAGCCATGCCGGTGACGCCCGAAATGCGCGCTGTGTTCGGCATGGAAGGCGACAGCGTCAGCGGCGAGGAGATGATCCGGCGCATCCTGACTGCGCCCGTGGATCTGCTTTACAACGGAGGGATCGGGACCTACGTGAAGGCATCCTTGGAAGAGCATGCCAACGTCGGCGATCGCACGAACGACCGGGTGAGGGTAAATGCCGCTGAAGTCCGGGCCCGGGTCGTGGGCGAGGGAGGGAACCTCGGGTTCACACAGAAAGCGAGGATCGAATACTGGCTCCACGGCGGATTGATCAACACGGACGCAGTGGATAACTCCGGCGGCGTGGACATGTCGGATCATGAAGTGAATATCAAGATCCTGCTCGACATGCTCACCAAACGGAAGATCATCGGCGGGAAGGACGACAGGAACGCGATCCTTGCGGAGATGACAGAAGAGGTTGCGGAGCTCGTCCTTGCCGACAATCATTGCCAGGCGCGGGCGCTGACGCTCGACGAGATGAGGAGCGCGGAGTGCTATGAATCATTTGCGGACCTGGTGGACCATATGGTGTCTTCGGGCATCCTGAATCGCGCGGACGAAAGCATCCCCCGGCGCGCGGAATTGCTGGAGATGCGGCAGACGGGTCGCGGTCTTCCGCGGCCGCTGCTCTGTGTCCTCCTTGGCTACAGCAAGATGCATGCGTTTGACGCTTTGCTGCAGACCGATTTCGCCGACAGCCCGTCGGCACGCCCCTTCCTGGAAGGCTACTTCCCGCGTCTGCTGCGCGAACGCTACGTGGCCTATTTCCAGGATCATGTTCTGCGCCGCGAGATCATCGCGACTTGTGCCGTCAATCATGTGATCAACCACGCCGGCATCACGCTGCTGCCGCGCCTGATGGCGGCGACGCACCAGACCGTCGGGCAAGTCATCGAAGCCTACGTCACAGCGGAGCGGGAGTCCGGTGCGGAAGCCCTCCGGGGTCAGATCGCCGGCGCCGCTATGGCGGCAGGTCACGAGCAGTCCCTGCTGCGCGCGACGGAGGACGCACTCGAGGCGGCCATAGTCGAGCTGTTGGGCGGGAAGTCTCCCAACCTGTCGAAAGCCCTGTCGACCGTGCGCGGGCGGATCGGGGCGTGAACGAACCGGATCGCACCATACTCCTGACCGGCGCCTCCGGTTATGTCGGCAGGGAACTGCTGCGCGCGCTCGAGCTTGCGGGGCGCCGTGTCCGGTGCATGGCTCGTCGCCCGGGAGCGCTTCAGGGACAGGTCGCCGCCAGCACCGAGATCGTGGGTGGCGATGTGCTGGAGGCAGCCTCGCTGCCACCGGCTTTGCAGGGGGTAGATACTGCATTCTACCTCGTGCATTCCATGTCTTCGCCGGGTGAGTTCGAGCAGGAGGACCGCCTGGCAGCCATGAATTTCGCCGCCGCGGCCCGAGCGGCCGGTACCCGGCGAATCATATATCTCGGCGGCCTCGGTGAGAGTTCGAGCAGGCTCTCCGGGCACCTGCGCAGCCGGCATGAGGTCGGCGAAATACTCCGCTCCTCCGGCGTTCAAACCCTGGAATTCCGGTCCTCCATCGTTGTCGGCTGCGGCAGCTTCTCTACCCGGTCCACGCGTTCATCTTTTCCGGGATGCAGCGCAACATTGTCCGCGCCGCCGCGAGGTCAAGAGCCGGGCAGTGAGCGTCTGTCATCGGCCTGGTCGGTCGCCTTGACGCGATCCGGATTCAGCCGGGACGATCGCCATGGTCTTCTTCTCAAAGCGACGCAGCACGGTAACCGGTACGAGCCGGCCCACCTGCCTCTCCGTCAGGAGGCGATGCAATTCGTCAATGCCGGGCGTCGGCTGGTTCTCGAGTGCGATGATGATATCCCCTTCCTCGAGACCCGCTCGCTGCGCCGGACTGCCATTCTCGACTGATACAACCATGATGCCGCTTTGAAGAGGCAGGTTGTAGTATCGTGTCACACGGCGGGGAAGCGGAACGTTCTGGCCCGCCACTCCGATGAAGCCGCGCCGGATCTTGCCGTCCCGAATGAGGCAACTCGCCACAAACTTCGCAGTATTGATGGCAATCGCGAAACAGAGGCCCTGGGCCGGCAGGATGACCGCGGTGTTGACGCCGATGACCTCTCCGCGGGAGTTCACCAACGGTCCGCCTGAATTGCCAGGATTAAGGGCAGCGTCCGTCTGAATGATATCGTCGATCAGCCTTCCCGAAGACGAACGGATCGAGCGCCCGAGCGCACTCACAACGCCGGCGGTAACCGTGCACTGAAACCCGTAAGGATTTCCTATCGCGACCACCAGCTGGCCTACGCGCACGGCACCGGAGTCTCCGAGTGCGACCGGAACAAGGTCTTCGGCGGGGATGCGCACTACCGCCAGGTCCGTGTCGGGATCATCGCCGATCAGCTCAGCGGGGAATCGTCGCCCGTCGGGCAGCACGGCGTCGATGCGCGTCATGCCGTTTACCACGTGGCTGTTCGTGAGCAGGAAACCGTCGGGCGTGAAAATGAATCCCGAGCCATTGGCACGTTCTTCCGCCGCCGGTGCTTCCCGCCCTCCGGATGGGCCGGCTGGCCGCCTTACGTCTATGTTGACCACCGAAGGGCTGACCGTCTCCGCCACCCCCGAAACCACCCTCGAATAGGCATCGATGAGTTCGGGCTCCGCAGTCTCATGCTGCGCGGCCCGAGGTTGCGGGCTGACCATCCCTTCATGGAATATGCGCCCCATTGCCCGTTTCGACATCCTTCTGTTGTCAACCTTTTCCGAAAGGCCCATTGCTCAATAGTAAGATCGAGCCTGCAGGTTGGCAAACAGGCTGCCGGCGGTGGCACAGGTCCGCGCCGGCGAGGCTGTCTCGAAACCTTCTATGACTCGGGCTTTCAGCCCTTCATAACCCAGGCCTGAGACTCCTGGGGCTTCGCCCCAGGCTGATATGAGGCGGGCCTTCGGCCCTGATAACCATACCTGGATCATCATATTGAGCGCTGAAAGCGCGTTCTCATACCAGCCCGGGGTGAAGCCCCGGGTTTAGATGCAGTAGCAGGAATCAAGGGCTGAAGGCCCGCCCCATAGGCTCTTGAGAGAGCCTCAATGGCGCGGACGAACCGCGCTGCCCCTGGGAGCGTCCGCTTCGCTTTGGTCTATCGGTTTTGGATGGGGAATGCGCCGCCGGGGAACAAGGTGGGACGATGCTTTGCTCGCGGCCTGTGCCCTATTTGAATTCCACTATCCGCTGCGAGTAAACAGTCTGGTTCTGCCCGTTCGGATCGGGAGTCTGCACGTACAGCTCGCTCTCCCTCTTCTCGCCTCCGGTCAGACGCACGTACTCGGTGATTCTTTCGACCAGCCTCAGTCCGTCTGACGGGGCGGCCGGATTCTGCTGCTCGAGCACCTGGGTCGTCTGCGCGCTCCCGTCCGGCAGGGTCTCCTTGCTGATGCGTGTGCGTGCGTCCAGGTTCAGCCTGCCGCTAAGGTCCGACCGGTAGGTCGACAATTCCCGCTGTTCCCTGCCGCGGGAGTCCCGCCACTGCCTGCTCGATAGCTGTTGGTCGAGCTGAAAGTTGCCGTTGGTATCATACCGGTAGGCCGCCTCATCCGTTGAGAACTGGTCGCCGGTTTTGCGCGTCGTGCTGACGCGCCGGTCGTTCGTCTCCCAACTCCCGCTGCCACCCCTGAGCATGTGGATCCTGTCGATCTCGATCTGATTCTCGCCCTTGGCCTGCTCTTTCTGGATGATTTGTTCGGCTTGCACCAGGGAGCCGCTGGGTCCCGGCAGCTGGATCGTCGCAGTGGTCTGATAGGCGTTCGTGCCGGTGGGTACGGTCTGCTGCGTGTCTTTGCGTATCGGCTTCAGCCGGCCATCGACATCGCGCCGGGAAACGGTCCGCGTCGCATCCGTGCGGCCGCCGGGAAGATTCCGCACTTCTTCTATGACAGTCTCTATGAGCCGCCTGCTTCCGTTGACGTCGCGATCATAGATCTTGACGGTTGTTCGTGATCCATCACTCCCGAGCGGAACCGTTTCTTTCTCGGCCTCCGAAGCGGAACCGTACTCGCTGCCGAGCCTCAACCTCTCGAGCGTGCCGGTGACCAGGCGCACCCCTTCCGTCTCGCCCGACGCCTCGATCCAGCGAAAAGGGACCGCGGCCTTTTGTTGGTCACCTTGTGGCTGGGCGGCCTGCCGGGAGGGTTCTGCTTGCGGAAACCCGACGGATTTCACGGCCTGCGCGTTTAAAAGGAAAGCGGTTACGATCGGGAGAAGAAGGTGGCGCTTCATGCGATTCCTCACTTTGCAGCCAGTTCGGAAAGGGCTTTGGCCGGTCAAGTCAAATGCTAGTGCCCGCATCGATGCGTTGTCAATCCCGGCGAACTGCGACCCGGCCGGGAGACCATCGGCCCATAGACCTCCTGACGGGCGGCGCCGGCTCACACTCCGCCCGGCGTCTGGAAACCGAGGTCTCCGTCCTGGTCGTGGATGTAAAGGTTCGCAAGCGCATCCTTGACCAGGTCCAGGTTGAGGCATGGCCGCATGCCCTCATATCGGCAGGTCGCCAGCGCGTGTTCCACGATGAAGATCGGGTGAAAGGCTGCGCAACCCGATCCTGTCTTCGGGTAGAAGTCGTTCAGCAGGTAACTGAGGATGCCTTCAGGCATGTCGAGCGCGTGTTCCTCGCACACCCTGCGGAAGATCTTCGCATACTCGCTGAACTGAGGCGGGTCGATCCGGATCTTGTACTTGACACGCCGCAATTGAGCGGCGTCCATGAGCTCGTTGGGCGGGATGTTGGTAGAGAAGATCACCAGCTGGTCGAAAGGCATCTCGAATTTCATGCCCGTGTGCACAGTGAGGTAATCCACCCTTTTTTCAAGCGGAACGATCCACCGGTTCAGCAGATCCTTCGGTTGCACGAGCTGACGCCCGAAATCGTCGACGATAAACACACCGCCGGTAGCCTTCACCTGCGCCGGGGCTTCGTAGTACTTGGAGATGGGATCAAAGTCGAGATCGAGCATGTCCAGCGTGAGCTCCCCGCCGACGATCAGGTGCGGCCTCCGGCACTTGACCCAGCGCGGATCGTCCTTGCGCTTGAAAACGTTGACTGTTTCACCATCCTCCTTGGACGGCCCCGGACTCCCGGCAACAGGCGAATGGACCGTCGGATCGAAGATCTTGATGATTTGCCCGTCCACCTCTATGCAGTAGGGGATGTAGATGCTCTGGGTGAACGACCTTGCAATGGCCTCGCTGATGGAGGTCTTGCCGTTTCCTGAGGGCCCGTACAACAGCAAGGATCTGGCCGAATTGACGGCCGGCCCGAGCCTGCGGATGAGCTGCCTTGGAATCACGAGGTGCGCGAGACTGCCTGCCAGAGCCTGTGAAGTAACCCTTTCCTTGTTGATGCCCTGCTTCTCCACCTGCGACTGGTATGCCGCGAGGGTGACCGGCGCGGGTCCGATATATTCGCACTGATTTGCAGCCACGATCGCAGCCTCCCGCCCTGCTCCCGTCAGCCCGTACCGCAATTTGGGGACGTTCGCGGATACGGATCCGAGTATCTCGACAAGCGACTGCTGCTTGAGGCTCGTCAACAGCTTATCGATGACGGACTGGTGAAGTTTCAGGTGCGCGGACATATCCGGGCTGGTCTCGAGGCCGAGCACGTGGATTACCTTTAACACCAGGCAACCCAGTAACTTGGCGCTCAGTCCGGTTTCCTCCACCGTGATGGGGAGAGCCGGTGCCTCGATTGGTACCTGGGGTCGCTCATCGGGGATCAGGCGCCCGTCTTCAATTCCGCCCAGCTTGTCTGCCGAGCGCGCATGAGTTGCATCGATCAGTTCAAATGGTCTGGCCATAAGCTACCGCCACAAGTCTCCTATTAGGTTGACAGGATAGGTATCTCATCGGCCGGGTGGCCCCATGACTGTAGGCCAGTAGTGGTGGCGCCGTGGGACTTTCTGGTCCAGCGGGAGGATTCTTCGCTGTCGGGGTCGGAATCGGAATCGCAATCGGAGGCCGAAATCAAAGTGGGACAGTGGGCATGGAAGGTATATCCCCGTCGATACCGGCGCCGGCACCGGCAGCGGCCCCGATCCCGATCCCGACCGCGAAGGGCGGTTCGACGCGCCCGGGCTCTTCAGGGCAGGCTGAAGCAACACCTCACAGGGATGGTAGACTGCTTATTTCTTCTGAGGATTTCCGAAGCCCTGCAACAATTGCTGGAGGATGTCGCCCAACCCCGCGAAGCTCCCCATGCCGACATCCTCATCGCCGTGAGCCTCTTCAATCCAGCGGCGATACAGGGCTTCCACCCCGGCCTGCGGGGCTTTGGCCGCCACGATATCGAGCAGGGACCTTGGGCCGGCAATCCGCCCGGAATACCTGCGGTAGTATTCCCTCAACGACTCGAAGAATATCGCGTCTCCGACGGTTCGACGGAGGGCATCGTAATACAGCGCGCCTTTGCCGTACACTACGGCCGCATACTGCAGGTCGCCTGAATAGGCAGCCGCAGCCAGGTTAGCCGGCGCGTCTTTCCCGGACAGCATCCTGCCCGCCGAATACGCGGTCTTGAGGTGGAGGTCGCGCATCTTTTCTGCGGTGGACTTGCCGTAGCGGTCCTCGAAGTAGACAAGGGCCGAGTAGTTGGTGAGGCTCTCGTCCACGAACGGAAATCGCTGGCTGTCGCTGCCCACGGCCATCGCCCACCACTGGTGCGCTACCTCGTGCGCGATGGTCATCTCAAGAAGCGACTGCAGCATTTCCATCTGGTTCCCGAGCAGAGATCCAAGCATATCCACGCCGGGATTTCCGCTTGCGGATCGAGTTGAACTCTGTCCGCGGGCGGCAGAGCCGGAGGAGCTGCCGGTGAGCGCTCCCAGCAGGCTGTCAAGCGACCCGAGCCCCTGTCCCCCGGCAATGCCCCCGAGCGTCTTGTTCCAATCCTGGAAGAGCATCGATGCCACCGATGTCAAACCGGTAAACTCCATCCCGCCGGCACCGCCTCGAATGGGTCCTTCGACGACCTTGAAGTTCCTGTCCGGGTAAGGCCCGAACCGGCGAGAGAATATCTGGATGGCCTGGCCGGCCACGTCTATTGCGCGCTCCACCTGGTTCTCGTTTTTCTTGAGCACGAAGCCCTCTACCGTCACCGTGCTCTGGCCTGTGTCGTAGCTTCTTTCGGCATGAACATAGTCCTCGCTCATGAGGACGGCAAAATCCCGGGCTCGGGTGGCGGTGGCACGCATCAGGCGCTGGCCGGCCGCTGCGTTTGCGCCCTGATCGTCAGCGAGACCGGTGGCTGCGATGACTACGTCCCGCGGAGCGGTCAGACGGACTTCAAAATCGGCCGCCTCCGAGAAACTCACGTCACCAACGGCCTCAGGCGTTGCGTCGATCCAGCGACCTCCCTGCCTCACCGCGAGCTGGGGATACCAGTAGGATCCCAGACTGAGGATACCGCTGCCATAGGTATACAACCCATAGTCGGCGCCCTTGTGACCGCCGGCCGAATTCTCGAGACCGCCGAGCAGGCTTCCGAGATCGAGCCCGGATGTTCCCAGGAGGCCGGCCAGGTCTCCACCTCCGCTGCCGACCGCGGCCCGCGGCACGATGCCGTGGTAGTCGAGGCTCAAGGTGAACGGAGCCGCCATGGGTTGAGGCAACTCGACGTGCAGGACCGGCCCGTTGACGGTAAACGGAACAGTCGTTCCGTTCAGTCTGGCTGAATCGACGGATATGTTCCTGCGCCGATCGTCGCCGACGATCCCGGCATAGTTGGCATAGATGAAGAAAGAGACATCCCGGAGCGGATCGCCGGCGACCGCCGGTATGAGAATGCGGGCGCTGGCCTGAAATGTCAGCAATTCGTAGTCGATGGCGGCTTCGAGCCGGTAGCGAGGCCTCGACTGCGCCGACGCCATAGACACGAACGCTGCAAAAAACAACATCAAACAGGCTGTCGGTCGTTTCATCGTTTTCAGAGACACAATACTACTTTTTACCACATCGTCCGGCAGCGCGATATCTACATAGTCGAGGCTCGATATTTGCCGTTTGCGGGTACAATGTGCTTCGGTTCCACCAAACCGTGGGGAGAAGTCTAATGGGTCGGCGCCTGGAGACGGTTCCCGGGAATCAGGAACCAGGACGGAAGCAACGTGGGAGAACGGCCGAAGGTCTCCAGGCCTTTTTCAGCAGGAATACGACATGAACGCAATGCTCACACGCCGTGATTTCGCGCACACAGCAGGCCTTACCTTGTTCTCACTACTCGCTCCGAGGAAGTCCCACTCCTTCCAGGCACAGGCAAGGCGCATCCAGGTCCATGCCGCGATCGAGACCGGGACCATTCGGCCCGAGCTCCACGGGCACTTTGCCGAGCACCTCGGTTCGTGCACGTACGGTGGCCTGTGGGTAGGCAGGGACTCTGCCATTCCCAACATTGACGGTTATCGCAAACTGGCTGTCGAGTACCTGAAGGCACTGGGCGTGCCGGTGTTGCGCTGGCCCGGGGGGTGTTTTGCGGACGACTATCACTGGCGCGACGGCATCGGCTCGCCCGCCAGCCGACCGAAGACGGTCAACATACACTGGGGGAACTACGTCGAAGACAACAGTTTCGGCACCCATGAGTTCATCGGCTTGTGCCGCCTGATCGGTGCCCAACCGTACCTGGCCGGCAACGTCGGCAGCGGTGCGCCCGAGGAGCTGCGCGACTGGGTCGAGTACTGCAACTACCCCTCGGGCAGTACGCTGTCCGACGAGAGAGCCAGGAACGGATCACCTGAACCGTTTCGCGTCCGGTACTGGGGCGTGGGCAACGAGAACTGGGGTTGCGGCGGACGGATGACGCCCGAGGAGTATGCGGGTCACTTCCGCCAATTCGGCACTTTCATCCGGACCTTTGGCGACACGAAACCTTTCATGATCGCGTGCGGGCCAAATGGCAACGATACGGACTGGACGCGCCGGTACATGGATTCGCTGCGGCCTGATGCGTACTCGGACGGTTTCGCGATGCACTTCTACTCCGGCGGGAACAGCACCTCGACGAAGTTCTCGGCCGAAGCAGCGCAGGAACAGCTGTCCTCGTTCGCGCGCCTCGAGCAGGCCGTCCGGCAGCAACGTGCGCTTCTCGATGGCTGTGATCCTGAGCGGAAGATCGGCCTCATGGTTGATGAGTGGGGGGTCTGGGATCACATGGTGCCCGAGGAGGAGAAGCGTTACGGGAAGCTGTGGCAGCAGATCACGATGAGAAGTGCGGTAGCGGCGGGACTGGGGCTCAACGTCTTTCACCGTCAGGCCGACAAACTGGTCATGTGCAACATCGCACAGATCGTCAACGTGCTTCACTCCATGCTGTTGACGGACAGGGACCGCTGCATTCGCACTCCTGCGTATTACACGTTCGACTTGCTCAAGCCTCATCGCGGAAAGACCGCCTTGCTTGTCGAGACAGACGATCCGTCGCCTCTCGGACTTTCGGTTTCGGCCTCGCGGCTGGAGAAACAACTGGTGCTGACCTGCATTAATCCCAGGCACGATTCGGGGATAAAAGTAGCCTGTTCATTGTCCGGGGCGAAAGCGATGTCCGGCACCGGCCGCATTCTCCATGACCCGGATTTCAACGCCTGCAATACGTTTGAGAATCCCGACAGGATCGTTCCGCGCGAATGCGCGGTAGATGTCGGTGACGCGGTTGTCGGATTGGATCTTCCTCCGATGTCAATCGTGACGTCTGTACTGCAGTTGGCGTGAGACGGCGCGCTTCGCCGAAGCGCGCGACATCCGCGTGAGGGAAACGCATCCTGGCCGTGTACAAGGGAGCACTCCTATGGCTCAATTTCTGGCTGTACTGTTGGAGAGCGGATACCGCACCGGTGAATACGAGCGAGAGGTCATCAGTGGGGCAGGAGGGGAATTTGTGGATGCCCAGGCCCTTCCCGCCGGCGAGGCATTCGACCTATGTCGTCACGCCGACGGGATCCTGGTCCGGCGTCTGACGGTGACGGCCGGGATGATCTCTCAGTTCAAGCGCTGCCGGATCATCGTCCGCTACGGTGTGGGAACTGACAACATCGACGTGGATGCCGCTACCCGGGCGGGAATCATAGTCGGGAACGTTCCGGACTATTGCATCGACGAAGTCTCATCCCATGCTGTCGGGATGCTGCTGGACTGCGTGCGCGGCATCAGCTGGACGCACGTAAGTCTGGGCCGGGGAGGTTGGGATGCAACCCGCCTCGAACCGGTCCTCCGGATGTCCGGAAGATCACTCGGAATAGTCGGGCTGGGACAGATCGGAAGCGCCGTAGCCCGAAAGATGGGCTCCTGGGGTCTTCGCATCATGGCTGCGGATCCATACCTTACCGATGAGCACGCGAAATCACTCAGGGTCGAGCGTGCGACCTTGGAGGACGTTTGCAGCGAGTCAGACTATCTGACACTGCACCTGCCCCTCCTTGCCGAGACACACCACCTTATGGGCGCGAAGCAGTTCGCGATGATGAAGAAGGGATGTCTCCTGGTCAACACCTCCCGCGGCCCGGTGATTGACACCAACGCCTTGATTCGCGGCCTGAGCCGCAAGCGCCCTGCGCGCGCAGCGCTGGACGTGTTTGAAGAAGAGCCTCTGGCTCTTGCCTCCCCCCTCCGCGGGCACCCCGGGGTCCTTCTCACTGACCACATGGCTTGGCATTCGGAGGAATCCCAGGTCCAGTTGCAGACCTCGGCCGCCCGTTCGCTGGCAACGGTCTGCACGGGCGGTCTGCCGGGCTCCATCGCGAATCCTGAGGTCCTGCATCGCCTGGGGCGATTCGATGAATGGGAGCCTGCTCCATGCATGCGCTGGCAGCTCGAGCGCATGGCGCGAAAAGACACGTCTTCCAAAAATAGGTAGCTCCCTGTTAGAGCGGGCCTACATTAGCCGCGGTGCACAATCGCATACCATGCAGACAGTAGCGGTGACGATTTGATACGCACGTCCAGGTCTCAGTCGCCCCGAGGGCCCACCGGTATGGGCATGGCTATGCATGGGATCCCGTCGCTCACCCAAGGCCGCTCTCTGGCGCCCCTGCCGGGGCGCGATGCATTTTGTCATTTTGGTCCCGGGGTTCGCTTTGCTCACCCCGGGCTATTGTCTGTGGCCCCTCCGGGGCCGCAGGCTCCCGATGGTCGGAGATGCATTGTGGGCGAGGCACAAGGCCCCGGAGGGGCCGAAGAGACGTAGCCGGGGGTGAGCTCAGCGAGCCCCCGGATGAATGCGCAAGGAAGACACCGCGCCCCGGCAGGGGCGCCAGACGGCCGTGAGCGGATGGCCGTGTGCCAGATCCAGTGTCTGAATCACAGATACCATGCCACGAATTCTTGACCTCAGACGGGAGGGGGGCTAATTTGATGGCTTCAGGCTCCTGATCACCAGCTACTCTCCATTACAGCCACGCTGCCGGGGGTGAGAAATGAAAAGGCTGATTGCCTGTCTGTTGCTCGCTGCGTCAACCGCGACCGCTGCTGAGACGCTGCCGAAGCCGAAGCTCGTGGTCGTCATTGTCGCTGACCAGTTCCGATTCGATTACCTGACGCGCTTCCGGGGTGATTACAAAGCGGGTCTGGACCGCCTTCTCAGCAGCGGCGCGGTGTTTACTCACGCCTACCATGAGCATTTCCCGACCGTGACGGCGATCGGTCACAGCGTCATCCTGACAGGAGCGTTTCCAAGCGTTAGCGGGATTATCGGAAACGACTGGTTTGACCGCGAGACAGGCAAGCAGGTCACCAGTGTCTCCGATCCCCAGGCGAGTCCGATTGGCGGCAGCGGAGAAGGCGGCGCTTCTCCTCACCGGCTCCTTGTCAACACGGTGGGAGACGAAATGAAACTCGCCACGGCAGGCATGGCGCGCGTTATCGGCATGTCCATGAAAGATCGAGCCGCGATCCTCCCTGCGGGCCATCTTGCGGACGCGGCCTACTGGTATGACGCGAGTACCGGGAGCTTCGTCACCAGCAGCTACTATCGAGCCGACCTGCCGGCCTGGGTAAAGGATTTCAACTCGAAGGCGGCTAACCGGTACAAGGGCATGGAGTGGCTCGGGATGAAGATGCCTGAAAACGAGAAGGTCTATGCGGCGCTGCTGGGCAGTCCGTTCGGGAACGACCTTCTTGAGGCTTTTGCGGAGCAAGCCATCCGGAATGAAAAGCTGGGCCAGGGGCCGGTAACGGACCTGGTCTCGATTTCGTTTTCCTCGAACGATTATGTGGGTCATCAGTTCGGGCCTGAGTCGCCCCAGGTGCGGGACATCTCTATCCAGACCGATCAGGTGATCGGCAGGCTGTTTCAGTTCCTGGACGCCCAGGTCGGAATGAAGAACGTACTGGTGATCTTTACGGGGGACCACGGTGTCGCGCCCATGCCCGATGGTCAGGCCGGGAGAAGGATCCCCGGCGGTCGCATGCCCGCGAGGATCATTCAGGCCAATGTGCAGAATGAGTTGACAAAGCGCTACGGCGAAGGCAACTGGATCCTGAGCCCGTCCGAACATTCGCTTTACCTCAACCGGGACCTGATACAAAAGAAGAACCTGGCCCTGGCGGAAGTCGAGCAGACGGCAAAGGACGCGATTTCAGGGATACCCCACGTTTTTCGCGCCTACACGGGCGAGCAACTCACGAACAAAGCATCGTGGCAGGACCTGGTCGGGCGACGGGTACTGAACGGCCACAATCTGAGCAGAGGCGCAGACGTGTATATCCTGCTCGATCCATACTGGATGTTCGGCGCTGCGGGAACGACACACGGCACAGCGTTCAACTATGACGCGCACGTGCCGGTCGTCTTCATGGGTGTCGGAGTCCGGCCGGGAAGGTACGATCAAAACGTGGCAACCGTCGACATTGCGCCGACCCTTGCGACGCTCCTCGAAGTGGACCCGCCGAGCGGCTCCGCCGGTCGTGTTCTTATCGAGGCTCTTGTCCCGCGGTAGCAGGACGGATGTTGATGCATACTTGAGAGACTTGACTTTTCGGCGACTGCCGTCGGGATCTCAGGAGGCTGCAATGAAGTGTTCCCGGGTGCTTCTCCTTTTGCCTGCGCTTGCCGCAGCATCCATGGTATGTGCAGGCCCGCGGGTCAAAACGGGCCTAGACGTGCTGATCGAACTTGATTTTGCGCCGCTGGCGGGCAAGCGTGTCGGCGTCATTACCAACCACACCGGGCTGACCTCGGACGGCCTCCATATCGTGGATGTTTTGTCCCGGTCTCCCAAGGTCAGGCTCGCAGCGATTTTCACTCCTGAGCACGGCCTGGCAGGCACTCAGGATGATCCGAACGTCGCTTCCGGGACGCACGAGGCCACGGGCACACCCATTTACAGCCTCTACAATCGGGGCTCCTATCGCCCCACTCCGCAGATGCTTCAGAAGGTCGATGTGCTGATTTACGACATACAGGACATCGGCGCGCGCTTCTACACGTACATTACGACCTTGGGTTATGCGATCGAGGAGGCAGCCAAAGCGGGGAAGTCGTTCTTTGTCCTGGATCGCCCGAACCCGATCAACGGTGTCGCGGTGGAAGGCCCACTCCTGGATCCGAGATACATCTCTTTTGTCGGCTACATGCGGATGCCCATCCGCCACGGCATGACCGTCGGAGAACTGGCCCGGATGTACAACGGTGAGAAGGGGCTGCACGCAGACTTGCACGTGATCGAAATGCAGGGTTGGAGCAGGAATATGTGGCTGGACGCAACCGGGCTGGAGTGGGTGAACCCGTCTCCCAACATCCGCAACCTGACGCAGGCGATTCTCTACCCGGGATCCTGCCTCCTGGAATCCGATCAGGTTTCGGTCGGGCGCGGGACCGACACCCCGTTCCAGATAGTCGGTGCCCCATGGTTCAAGGGACGCGAGGTTGCCGAGTACCTCAACGGGCTCGCGATCCCCGGAGTCCGTTTCATGGCCCGCCGGTTCCGCCCGACGGCGTCCGTGTTCAAAGACGAGGATTGCGAGGGCCTGGATATTCAGATGACCGACCGGGATGCACTGGACTCCGTCCGTATGGGCCTCGAGCTGCTGCACGCGACGATGAGGTTTCATCCCGGGAAGTTCGACCTCGGCGGCGTCATGCGTCTCCTCGGGAGTGAAGATGCTGCCGAGCGCCTGAGGCGGGGAGAAACCGCCAGCGCTGTCATAAAGAGTTACGAATCCGATCTGAATCGATTCCGCGAGACGCGAGAGAAGTACCTTATATACAAATAGAAATCCGAATCCGTCAAGGAGTCTGAGCAAACTCCTGGAGACTCCGGGAGAATGGTTCTCGGGACGCGGAATAAGGCGGAGAGACGCTGCTCCAACTTGATTGCCCGATCCCCGTGCGGAACTTCTGCCGCCTGCGCGGGCATGGCGCGCCTGGGTGAAGCACCGCCGCTCAGTCCCGAGCGGTCCCTGCCAACGGCCTCGCCTTTGGATGATCAGTGGAACCGTTTCAGGAGTTCTGCGATCTCTCGCATATAGATCTGTTCCGCAGCTGGATCCAGGTGCGTTGTCGCCACTTCGTACCCGCCTTCAGCATATGCCTTCTGCTCGGGGAAGTAGCCGACGTAACCGTTGGTGTACCCCAGGATATGAGCGTAGGTAGCAGGCTCCGCCGCCCGCACACGCTCGCCTATCGCGTGGAACATTTCGCCCGGAAAGCTGACCCACATCAGGTCGCCGATCCGAATGGCAGTAGTCGGCACCTTCACGACTGTGTTGGTGAAGTCCTCGAGAAGCTCCCGGTAGTTTCGAGGCAGCAGGATCTCCCTGGTTTCGAGCTGGATGCTCGCGTTCGCCGGCGGCAGGGGAGAGAGTGAGCGATACACCCGGGCCACTTCCGCCCCTATCTCTTCGCCCAGCGCCCAGGTAGTCTTGACATCGTCCTGGTACCCATCAAGGCCGCCGACGACACGAGGATTGATATCACCGGCAGCCCCCTGGAAGAAAATCGAACCGGCGCCCGGGAATTGCTTCTCGACATATTCCTGCATGCGCCCCACCCATTCGCCGGAGATCTTGCTGTTTCGCCCGCCCATCGATGTCCCGTGGCAAGCGTAATGGATCATCACCGCGACCGGGTTGCCTGCGGTCGAGTCGAGGCGTACGATCTGGACCCTGTCGTCGATGGGGCCGTCGGGGTTCGCACCCAATCGGACTACGCCGGCAAATTCGCGGATCTGGACCGGCTTGTCGGTCTTGGCTTTCCCAAAGGCCTGGCTGCGGTCGTTTTCGTCGAAGGTCAACGTGGACACAGTGTCAGCGGGCCGCACCTGTCGCCGGTTCGTGGCAATCCGTGAATGCCCGGTACCGGCTGCTATCTGGACAGGCTGGATCCTGGCGTTGGCGTCTCGTACCGCGGCGATGAGAGCCGGTTCGAACTGCTTGACCCACTCTGCATTTCGCTTGTCATAAGGGGAAGGTGCGGCATGATTGTGAACGTCTCCCAGCAGGATGTTTGCAGCCGGAATTCCGGTAGCTTCCGAGATCTTGCTGCGCCACGAGTCGTGATTGTAGATGCCGATGACATCTGCCATGACAAAGGCGATGCGGGCCCCGTTCTGCTCGAAGACGAGCGCGCGTACGAAGAGGCGGTCGTTGCCGTGGATCCCATCCGACGGCGCATCGCGCAGGTCGTATCCGCCCATGTAGACGGGGGTCGCCGGTGTGATGTCTACTTTGGCATATCCGGCGCGCAGCCCCTGCGCGCGGGATGGAGCAGTGACAAGCAACAAAGCCACGACTAGCGCCATGTATTTCATGACCATCCTCCTGGTTTGCGGTAGCCTGCAATCAGGTCTCTACTATGCGCTGAAACCCGTTCAGAAATAGCATCATTTTTGGTCGGCCGGCTCAGCCCGGAAGTGAACATGACTCGCGACGTGCGCGAGGATCGCTGTTCGACTCTTCATGGTCGAACCCCCCGGACGTTCCCGGGATTTGCACGCCGGGCTTTTCTGTGCCGAAACTTCAGGGTCATTTGTAGCAGTCACATCTCCGCTCTGGAAGGCTTCACACCCGTCGCATCGGCCGAGGTGATCCGTTGCATCGCGAGGCGACGCAAGCTCCTCGCGACATCGTTGCTGATCTCGAGCGTGGATTCGCGAATATGGGATAGTCACCGGTGTGGATCAGTTCGGCCGGCCGAGCCAGCCGTACTGCCAGGCGATGGAAACATTCACAAAATCCCCGCCGAAGCGGGCGTAAGAACCAGTGCTCCAGCTGAACTTCAGGCTCTGGCGTGAGGTTATCGGGATTGAACCGGTGAATCCAATCCGTGAGCTCGTCTGACGAGTGACGGGGTTCTCAATGCCATTCAAGCTTGTGCGGCCGCCATACCAGAAATTGGCGTCGAGCGAGGCCCAGAGCCGCGGTCTTACGTCATAACTCAGGTGCGCCTCGACGGAACCGATCGGCTTCTGCGTCTGAGCCTGCGTACCCGGGAAGTATGCGTTGCGTGAAAAGAACTCCGGGTTTCTGGTGAAAAGCCAGACTCCGCTATAGACGTCGAGGAGCCAGTGGCCCCGACGTCCTGAATAGCCAAGCTCGGGTTTGAATGCCCAGCGGTTGCTGCCCCAGTTGATCAGCTTTGTCGGATCGTATTGGCCGGTCGGCGCGACCACGCGCAGGCTTGCGCCGATAAGTGTCTTCTGGCGCCACTTGACGAACTGGCCCGGAAGCAGCGCCGGACCGCCCTTCAGGTTCACGGAAAAACGGTAGCCGGAATCCCGAAGGCCGGAGCGGTAGACATTCGTCTCCGCGCCCAGCACCTGCCCTCGGAAGTGGGCTACTCCGTATGGGAGAAAGGCGGCTATGTTTGCCGAGCGGCCGAAGAAGTTGAAGGAGTGGTAGTAACTGAAGATCGCAGCGCTGGCTCTGGATGTGGCATCTGTTATCGGGACCGCTCCGTCGAAGAGAATGCTGCCGTCCAGGAACGAATACGTTATGGTGACTGCGTTGGTACGCAGCGGAGTGATGACATAAGCGCGCGGCGCAAGATCCTGCGCGCAAAGTGAATGAAGCGGGAAAATGAGAGCCGCAACCGAAAAAGCAAGTCTGAAGAAGGAGCGCCTCGAGGTCATTTGGGATCCCACGCAAATTGTGAACGACTGAAATTCCGCACCATTCTAAGCCAAACGTCCGGCTCAGCCCAGAAATTGCTCTGTAGCTGCAGCCTTTGGTATTCGAACATCCGCCTTGTTCGATAGCCCTGCCCTCCTCTTCCGGTGAACCTGCAGGGTCCCTCCCCCAGTTGAGACGCACCGATTCTAATGCCCGGACTCTCCTGATGCCACCATTTCGGAAGGGGGTACCGGCCCAGGATCCTGTGGATGATCAAGGGACGATGCCAAGGGTTCCGGCAAACTGTGACGATAGTCACATCCGGAGACCCGATCTTTGGGGGATCATGGCAGCGCTGAACCAGACGATAAGGGGCAGCCAGGAAGAAATCGTGGCGAAGAGGTTCCCAGACGGCTGCCTCTCGACCAGATCGGTCTCGACTGCCCCGTCCAACATGATATCGGCCTTTTCCCCTAAAGCCAGAAGAAAAGCTTCTGTTTGGCCCTCCGCTGGCTACATGCGTCCACCATTCGATTTTCCTCGCCGGCGCGGCTGAAGCCGGCCCGTTCCATAGGGTGCGTTGCGTTTTCGGGATTCGGAAGGGAATCCTTGGCACTGGAGGTGAATCGGGCTGGATCGCCCGAGCATCCCTGCTCGACACCCCCGCATGGCCCCTGGAGAGGGGTCTCCGCGCGGATCGATCCGTGCGTGGAATCGGGCTATTGGATCTTGGAACGCTTCGGCGGCCGGATCCACGCTGCTTCAGCCGTGATTGATTTTTTCAGCAAGGACTGTAGAGCGAGAGCGGGGTGCCTTTAGTACAGGTTTCTGGTTCAGCAGCGGCGTATTGGCAATCGGTGGATGAAACCTGCACCGGTGTTGCTTTTGCCAGCATCTCATCCGAAACGCGGCGGATCCGGCTCGAGTTGTTCGCGGGTTCGGGGATCAAGGGAAGACTCAGGGCCGACCTTACTCCTCTACCAGCAAAACGGCCTGATTCGGTTCCAGCGCGATCTGAACGTGGGTGCCGTCAGGCTTCCGGGCCGGGCGTATGGCTCCGCTGGACGGATCCAGAACTTGCCAGTTCCTGGCTCTGTCCGTCGCTAATTCCCCCTGATACGCCTGGGCATCCACGTTGAGCACGAGCAGGATCCGCCGGCGCTCGCGAACGAAGGATCCCAGGACGATCTTTTCCGACGGGGGTGACACCGATAATGCCGGCCGGATAGCCTCAGCCAGGGTTGCCGCCGAGACTGGCTCTTCCGCCGCCCTGTCGGTGATGACGCGGCCGCCCTTGCGCTCAAATCGTTCGACAACTCTCCCGGCTGCCGCCGGCAGCTGCACGTCTAACGGAAGGATCAGCGAGGAGAATCGACGGCCTTTGATGTCCAGTCTGCCGCCATCAACCGCCTTGGCCCGGGCAAGGTAGTCGTGGTCGATCAAGGCAAAAGGGATTTGGCACCGCTGCATCATCTGTCCGACGCGGTTGAACGAGCGGACTATTCTCTGTGCCCGGGGCGATTGCGACTCGAGTTGCAGTGGTTCCGCCACAGGAAGATACTCAGCCGAGAGGTCGTTGACCGGGTAGTAGAGCAGCACCTCCGGATCGGGGTGGGCCGGCTTGAGTATCGTGTTGAGGCGTCCCACATATGCGCAGTAAGCGCGGTACTCGTCGGGCGGGCGATCGGCGATGTCGTAGTAGAGCGTGAACTCGGTCACCCCCCAGGCGGCCTGCCACGCGGCCGTGGCCTGCATTTGGGCGAGGCTGCACGGACCCTTCCCACCCATCTTCTGGCTGAAGTCGCTCACCTCTGTCATGACCCGGCGCCGGCCGGTGAGGATCGCCGCAGAAGCCGGCAGCGCGGCCGTCATCCAATGGCGATCGATCACTGCCTGAGGGTTGGATGTGAGCACATCGAGACCCGGTATATCCATGCGCGCGAGCGCCTTGATGGCGTTGCCCTCCAAGGCCGGGTGGTGTATGAGCGACTCTTCCCACAATCCGTGTCCGGATGAGGCTACACCGTGGCGGCTGCACCAATCCTGCAGAGCCCCGAAGTATCGATCGGCGGCCAGATCACCTATGAGGCTCCAGAACTGGGAGCGAACCCTGCGGTCTGCGGGCGCGTCCCCTTCAAAGAGGCTCTGGCGCAGGGCGACCAGGTCGGCGCCATACCGTTTCTTATACTGTTTTTCGATATCGTGCGCCCACGGCAGTGACGGGAGCGGCTGAACCGCCGGATCGATCGGATCGACCACGCGGACCCGCTTGCGCGCCTCCTCGGGGATCTGCCCGAGGTTCACGGCGATGAGCGAGGGCTCGTCGGTGAACATGGCCTGTATGGTCCCGCCGAAATAGGGCTTCAGTCGCCGGTAGTAGTTCTCGTGTGTGTGTGAGATGAAAGAACGGACCGCTCGATCGTCGATCAGATTGATGTAACGCCGGGCGGCATAATAGTTATTGCTGGCGTGCGTGTGCTCGTAAGCCCGACGCACGAGGAACGGGTCGCTCTGCGAACGATCCATGACCAGGGCCAAGGCTTCGAAAGCGGGGTTATCCTTGAGGACCAATCCGCCCGCGGCACCGCTGGGATAGCCTTCTTCGTCATAGAGCCAAACAACCATGCCGAGTTCCTGGCAGGCGCGTACCCCGGCTATGAGGGTCTGCCAGTTTTCCTCGGACCGCATGTAATCATTGAAGGCCACGTTGCAGACGATGCCGCCGAGGCCCCGGTCTTTGTAGTACTGCATCCCGAGGCGGGCGACCTGGCTCGGTTCGGTGCCATGGAGTACCTGCTGGATGCCGTCGGGCGTGTGCCCGGTCGGGTCGATCGCGTGGACGATCTGGAGGGGTCGGTCGGCTGCGGGCGGGTCGTCCCATGCGGCAAGCCACGCCGGAGGGATGGAGGTTCCAGCAGCCATTTGTGGAGATGCATCCCATGCCGCGGGTGCGAATATCAGGATGAGGAGTGCGGGGAGAATCCAAACCGTGGCCCGTCTCATTCCGAGTGTCCCTTCTGCCGCTCGCGTTACCAGGCTGCCCCGGCGCGAGGTTTCAGCCCGAGTTCCTGAGTGACACACCGCCGGCTGGCGATCATCGGCTCGAGGCGATTCCCGCGCCATGTTTATCATCGGAAAAACACCTCCGTCTCAGAGATTGAGCCCGACTCCTTGGGAAGTAGAGCTCAATAGAAGCGATTATAGACCTCACTGGGCCAGTGCGATGGCATCACCTGCGCAGCCATTTCGGATGCCAACCTTCCGCAACTGAGCACCGCCACGGGAGCAGCCTTGTCCGGCACGTGCGAGGACCTGGCCGGCAAAATCTCGACCTTGGCGAATACCAGGATCACCGCCAGCAGAAACGTAACGGCGGATACGCTCAAGATAGCGGGGCAGGACGTACCCGAACACTGCCTTGTAGAAGGAAAGATGTTCGAGCGCGTTAGCCCTGTGGACGGTCTGACATATGCCATTTGCTTCGAGATGCGCCTCCCCGTCAACTGGAATGGTCGTTTCTTCTACCAGGCGAATGGCGGCATCGACGGCTATGTGCTGACCGCTGCGGGTTCCTTTGGCGATGGCCCCCTGACGCACGCACTAATGCAGGGTTTCGCGGTGCTCAGTTCCGATGCCGGCCACCCCGGAGATCGCGAAGCCGCATTCGGTATCGATCCGCAGGCTCGACTGGATTATGGCTACCAAGCGGTCGGCAAGCTCACGCCTATGGCCAAGAATATTATTGAAGCCGCCTATGGCAAGAAACCCGATCGCTCTTACATCGGCGGTTGTTCCAATGGCGGCCGGCATACGCTGGTGGCGGCTGCGCGGTATGCCGATCAGTATGATGGTTACTTGGCCGGCGCGCCCGGCCTCAACATACCCAAGGTCGCGGTGGCCAGCATCTTGGGCGCCCAGCGCCCCGCAAAGGAACCATACCTTTCGACTCACGCAAGCCAGTGTCACAGAAATGCTCCGCCCGCATGTCACTTTCAGAAATCGGACCGAGGGGGGCGGATGCATGGGCACTGGGATGGGGGATACAACATAAAGCGAACAGCGATCTCATCAGGCACGGGGGATCGAATCCGGGCTTCCAGGCGCTCGTCGCGGCGACCGTGAGGAGCAAATCCGGCTTCATCATCGCGACGAACAGCGACAACGGATATGAAGTCATCAAGAGGCTGGTTGCGAGCGAGGCCATGCAGCAGTTCATTCAGGTGACCGCTTGAGCAGCCCGCGGCAGCTGCGTCCAAGGTCACGATCGACCGGTCACACCGAGCGATGCCACCGTCAAAACGTCCGACTCGGTGCCAATTCACTCCTGGCGCAGCGCTACTATCGGATCAATTCGGGATGTCTTCCGCGCCGGCGTGTATCCATCCAGAAGTGCGGCGCCGGGCAGAGTCATGACAGCGATGGAAGGCGTCACTGGATCGTTTGCCCGTATTCCGAACAAGAATGATGCGATGAATTTCGAGGTGCCCGGCGTCTTTCTGCTGGTTCCTCTGGTATATTGGGCGTCGGTGGCGGTATGGGTTCCTGGAACAGGCTGGAAAGTCGATATTATGCATCAACTCAGAAGTCGGGGACAGTTCATGGGGTGGCCTCCGGCGAGACCCTCAACAAGAAGACCCCGCTTGTTTTACCTATCGGTGGATCATGCAGCCTCGCAAACATGGAGAGAAGAAGGTCATGGCGCAATCAACGGACATCAGAAGGGGCAGTGTATTTCTCATAGTTCTAATAATATGCAGTGCGCTCCCGGCTGCCGCTCAAGAAAGGAGTTCGAAGACCGGGAAAGCGCTGGGGCCCTGGGACTGGGGGCATATACGCATCGTCCGCTCAAATGACAATATCGAGTTCCTGAATCGATTGCATGCGACAGTCAACCAGAGCGGCGGTCCGATCATTTTCCCCAAGGACAAGGAGAGCGGTCCCTACATCACCGATCTGACTGAGTTCAATAAGATGATCGCAGCGGCGAGGGAAAAAGTCGACCGGCTTCATCAGGAAGGCATGCATGTCATCGCTTACACTACGATGGCCCTTGCGGGCAACAGTCCGACCTATGAAGACCGACCAAAGCCGGAAGAGCTTTCTTTAAATGAGGCGTACAACACACCGGGACTGTGGGAAAAGTATACGGAGTATTTCGGCCCGAAACCGGCGGAAGGGCCGGATAAATGGGCCCGGCGAACTTTCGACGGGGAATATTCCTTTTATCGTTTCAGGCATCCCAACGCGCCCAAAACGGGCGGCCGGTTTGAGATGTTCGGTTGTCAGGACAATCCATCCTATGTGCAATATTTCAAGGGAGTTATTAAGCTTGTAGCCATAAGCGGGTACGACGGGGCCTATGTCGACTGGACAAAGGTCCACGACGGTACCTGCTATTGCGAGCACTCCCGCGAGGCATTCAGAAGGTATCTTCGCGACAAAGTATCTCCCGACTATTTGCGAAAACGTTACGGCCTCACCGATATCGCGAAGATCGATCCCCCGCTGGATAATACGCAGGCGCTTTGGCGGGAATGGCTCATGTTTCGCAGCAGGTCGCTGACCGAATTTCAAAGGGAGATCCGCGCTGCAGCCAGAACGATCAATCCGGATTTCTTGCTCTCCGGCAATATCAATGGCGGCGATTACGGCAACATGGCCTATACCAATGGTGATGACATGGAAATGATGGGCCGGGTCGAGGACTTTTTCTATTCGGAAATTCAGGCGGGTCTGCGATCCGTCCCGCGTGCGGAAGGGGACGTTAAGATCTCTAATTCCGGTCCGCTGAAATTTCTGGCTGCCGCGGCCATGCAAAAGCCGGTCTGGATGTACTGCATCCAGCCCTCTACGCCCAAGCCGATTCCCAATGAAAAGGCCCTGTTCAACTTGATCATACTGAGCATCGCCGAGGCCTTTGCCAACCATAATACCTTCAGTGTGGTACGCGAGACTTTCGGCGAAAAGATCTCGCCGATGGTCCATAACGGCGCGGAACAGATCTATGCTTTTTTCAAGGAAAACGAAGAAAACCTGGTCGGAGCGAAGCTGGCAGCCAACACCGCCATCTTCTGCTCAATTAACCAGTTCTACAGCGATGAGTTCAGTTATTTCAGTCCGGCATCACGAGTCCTTGCCGATAATGGCATCGCTCATGTGATGGCGGTGGAACGGGACCTGAACGCGGCCGAGCTGGCAAAATATAAAACGCTGATCTTGCCGTACGTGCCGCTGCTGAGCGATGAACAGATCAGAACCATCAACGCTTTTGTGAAGAATGGCGGTGGTCTGGTGGTGATGGGCTTGTCATCAGCAAAGGATGAGAACGGCCTGCCCCGGCGGAATCTGGGTCTGTCAGAGCTGTTGGGCTTTGGTCTGCAGGACGCCCCGGTTGCAGTCACCCGCAAAGAATTCGATAAAGGCCGCGTAGTATTTATCCCGTTGAATCCGATACCGGTCGGCCGCGGCGATACCGAAAACACGCCGCTTCCCGATGATCAGATGATGTATGGCCAGGGCAAGTTTCCTGACAGGATAAGAGAGGCGTTCGCTTCATTGCCGGAAGCGGTCGCATGGGCTGCTCGCGACGAAGTTTCGGGAAAGCTCTTTGCGCCCAACATGGTCGAAATGACCACAATGGAGCAGAAAGAGAAGAATCTGCGGCTTGTGCACCTGGTAAATTATCAAGTCACCCTGGATGGCGTGGTCACGCCGGCTGCAAATGCCAGAGTACGCCTGCGGATACCGGAAGACAAAAGAGTCACCCGGGTGACGGTCGGATCACCGGGCAATAGGACTGCAACGGTCAGGTTTGAAAGAAAGGGGGGAAATATCGAATTTGTTTTCCCACCTTTTGAGATTTACAGTCTGGCTACGATCTATCTTGAATAGCATAACCTATCGGCCATGGCGGCTCGTCTCTGGATCACTGCGCGGTCGGAAAGAACGCGATAATTCCGGCACAGTGGGTGCGACATTTGCCCACCGAACTGTGATGCGGGCCTGAAGCCGTGTTGTGGGACAGAACGCCGTATGGACCGCAGGCCAGTTCGCGGTGGCCGATTTGCTTGCGCAAGGTCCAGGGACTCAGCTGCCCCGGGCCGAACCGGGTTGAATCCAGTCCCGACCGATTTCGTCGGACTCTTGGGCATCTGGACTCTGTCTGTGGCGCGGGTAATGGAATCAGAGCTTCTTCCGGGGTGATCGGCGCCCATTCCAGCCGATGTGAAATCGAAACAACGTGGGGGCCGTCACTCGGAGTGCCCGAATCGACAGCGTTCGGGAGCCGTACCGAGTCTTCGTCGACTGCGGCCGCGGTGCGATGGAGAAATGCGAGATCGGGAGAGCATGTCCCACGTGAGATGGAAATGCAGGTATCAGGTAGTGTTTTTGCAGAAGTTGACGCAAAGTACTGCTTGGGAAGGTGGCTTGGCAGGTAAGACCGAGGCTTGAGCCCTGCCGCCACACCGAGGAGGAGACGTGGATCCCTGTCCCGGGAGAGTTTCAATCATTGATGGCGACGCGTCCTCGCGTGGAATCCTGGAAGACCTGCTGCGCCGTGCCGGCTACCAGGTGTCGAGTTCAGACTCCTGGCAGAGTGTGCTGGAGTCAGCGCGAAGCGGGCTGGTAGACCTGTTGGTGCTCGATGCCAGCCTGCCTGGACTCGTCTGCGGCGACCTGCTTTCGGAACTGAAGGGCGGCTTGATGACTGCAGGCGTCCGTGTCCTGGTTCTGGAGTCGGGTACTCCCCGGGAGCGGGCGCGTCTTCTGGACCTGGGCGCGGATGATGTTCTCTGCCGTACGTGGGAATCCGCAGAAATGCTGGCCAGGGTTCGGCTTCAATTGCGGGCCAAGAACGCAGAGGATGATTTGCGTCAGAGAAAGAACCTCGCGGAACGAGGGCAGGAGATGTCCCGCACCGCCTTCGAGGCCCTGGCTGTCACCGAAAAAATGACCCGCGATGCCTTCCATATGGGGCGATGGCTTCAGGTTGGTTTGGCAGTTCTTTTCATAGTGGTTGCCGCCATGGCGGCCATTTACTTCGGCTTCTCTCGCCGGGCAGCAAACCAAACGAAGGAGGCCTATGGTGCCATTGCCCGACTCGATCTTGGTCTGACTCGTCAAGAGGATCTGCTGGCGCAAGTCCGCAAAATCAACGACGAAATGACAAAGAGAGAGGCGGAGTCCGCTGAAGCAAGAAAACAGCAACTCGAGAAACTGTCCCAGGAACTGCGTGTCCAAATCACGGGTGCACCCGCTCAGGAGGCTTCCGCCTTGCGCGGCCGGCTCAGGAGAACGGAAGGGCAGATTCGGCAAATCGAATCAGCGGATTCCGTCGCCCAGGGGATCATTAAAACCTATTCCCAGAGCGTCTGTCTGATTCACGTGTCGGTGGCAATCCGCGAGCAATCCAGCGGTCGGCCTCTACGGTATGTCGGGCTTGCGCCGGACGGCGAGCCGTTGATCGAACTCTCGGGCCAGCCGGCCATCACCCTGGATGGAAACGGACCGGAAGTCAGAGTTCACTCGCTTGGCAGCGGGTTTCTTGCGGGTGCGGGCGGACGCGTTGTCACCAACCATCATGTTGTCGAGCCCTGGTGGGCGGATGAAAGCCTCGGCTCCATGAAAGAAAAAGGTCTCCAGCCGGTGATTTCTGAAATGGAAGCGTTCTTCCCGGAATCGCCGCGCTCTTTTTCGTGCGTAACCGAGAGGATTTCAACCGACGCTGATCTCGCAGTAGTGCGCGCAGATCTGGGGGATTTGAAGCGTGAAATTCTGTCCTTCGATGCACCCGGTGAATCCAACCTCAGCGGCCAGGCGGTGGTACTGATGGGCTATCCGACGGGCATCGAGGCAATCCTCGCGCGTACCGATGATTCCGTGGTGAGGGAGATTGTTCTCACCAGCCGTGGAGAACTGAAGAGCATCCTGGCAGAGCTCGCGTTAAGAAATCTGATTCGGCCTACCGTCACGCAAGGCCATGTAGGCGACGTTTTGAAAGATAAGATTGTGTACGACGCGCAGACCACCTCGGGGGGCTCGGGCGGACCGCTTTTCAACCAGCGGGGGAAAGTGATTGGGATTAATTTCGCAATCGTGAGGAGTTTTGGCGGCTCGAACTTCGGAATACCCGGCCGATACGCTCAGGTTTTGCTGCATCAGTAGCTCCCGAGCTTGTGTAGGACTAATCCCCTGGATGTCTGCGGGCATGCGGTGTCATGAGCGACTTTTCTGCTCAAGAGAACTGTTTCAGGCCTTCGAGGGCGTACTTCAAGCAAAGGGGTCCATCATGTTTGCGAATTGTTTTTTCCCGTCCCTTTTGGCCTTTTCTGCCGTCGCGGCCTGCGCGGCGGACGCCGCCCTGGCTAATCCGGTGGTGGTTGGGCACCGCGGCGCCTGCGCCTATCTTCCCGAGCACACGCTTGAGGGCGAGGCGATGGCCCATGCCATGGGTGTGGACTACGTCGAGCAGGATGTGGTTATGACCAGGGACAACGAGCTCGTGGTCATTCATGACCATCTGCTGGAGACCGTGACCGACGTGGCCAGGAAATTCACGGACCGCGCCCGCAAGGACGGCCATTACTACGCCATCGACTTCACCCTGGCCGAGATCAAGAGCCTGCTCGTGCACGAGCGCACCGATCCCAGGACCGGCAAGGCCGTGTTTGTGGACCGTTTCCCGCTGGAGACCGTGATTGACTTCCGGGTACCCACGCTGCGCGAAGAGCTGGAACTGGTCGCCGGGCTGAACAAGTCGCGCAAAAAGGACGTGGGCGTGTACGTGGAGGTCAAGTACCCGACCTTTCACCTCAAGGAAGGCAAGGATGCCACCAAGGCCACCATCGATATGCTGACCGAGTTCGGATACAACAAGCCGGGCGGCAAGGCCATCCTGCAGACCTTCGACTTTGACGCGGTCAAGGACGGCCGCCTGAAGTACGGCTGGAAGGGCGACCTCTGCATGCTCGTAGACACAGAGGAAGCCCAGTCCCCGCTAGGCGTGTACGGCGCGGAGACCTACAAGGACGACCGCAAGGAGCACGAGTGGCTGATAACCGAGGAAGGCATCAGGGAAGTCTCCAGGTATGCCAATATCTACGCCCCGTGGTTCGGCTATATGTGCATCGCGGATGACAAAGGCGGCTATAGGCTGACCAACCACGCCGACCTGGCCCGCAAGTACGGGATGAAGGTCCATTCCTGGACCCACCGCGCGGACTCCCTGTGGAAGCCCTTCAAGTCCTCCGACGAGGAACTGGACGTGGCCTTCAAGGAACTCAGGCTGGATGGGCTGTTCTCCGACTGCCCCGACGTGGTCATCGACTACCTGAAGCGCAACGGCATGCGCTGAATCTCCAGAGCCTGCCCGGGGCGAGCTCGAACTGGGGCTTGATCAGAGCCGCCACCCCGCCGTCGGGTTTCAGCCAGGTCAGGCAGGGCGGGGGACGAGGGTCGGGGAGATGAAGGAGACGTCCGCGACGACCAGGTCCACGGGCTCGGGGATGAGCGACGGCGACGCGGCATAAACAAAAATATTCGTCGATGTTATTTTCCCAAGCACCTACACGCCCGGAAAAGTAGCCCCGCCATGCGCCGATCAGGAACTCACGCGAAGGGAAAGGTCGGTTACTGAAGCCCTTCTGCGATTGATCTCCGCAGATTAGAGCCTCAGGGAGTACTGCAGCCGAATCGATCTGGAGGTGTGGGGAGCGGGTCCTGTGTCTAACGCATCTCGAATTGAGAATCAGACGTTGTAGGTAACATACCTCCTTCTATCGGAACCCGAGGAAGGGCACGCGCGGCGGGCGACGGCGGTCGGATCCAGAAGCCTCGCCGCGGATGAGGCAGCTTATTCCAACTATCCTTCCATCAGGCTCTGGGCTATGGAATCGATGCGTTTCCTGAGCGCCTCGCGTGAGTGCACTTCGTTCATGGGACAGCGCCCCCTGCACGCAAGTGTCATGCCGTCGCAGTATCGGCGCCAGAGCTCGTCCAGACTGTGCTCTCGGACGTTCCCGACAACGAGGGGCACGAACGGACAAGGCGTGACGTCGCCGCTCGCCGTGACATACAGACCCGACTTAGCAAGGGCGCAGCACATGGTCCGCGGCGTGGGCAGTTCCAGGTAGACAAACGTAAGGTCCTGCAGTGCCCTCACCTTCGCCATGTCTTCCTCGGAAAGCACTTCGTCGAAGTTATCCTCCCAGCGCCCGACCGCCACGGGGAAGAAGACGAACACGGCCAGCACGCCTAGGTTCCTGCCCAAGTCAATGATCTGCTCGAGGCCGGCGGTTACGTTTCTCTTCGACGCGTAGGTGACGATCTGGCAGAAGACGCCGGTCCCCTGCAGGTTTCGGATCCCCTCCAGCAACTTCGCGTGCGAGCCCGGCGCGCCCCGCAGCCTGTCATGGACTTCCGGATCGGCATGGTCCAATGACACGTCGCACTGATTCAGCCCTGCCGCTTTCAGCTCTGCGACGCGCTGGCGGTCCAGGAGCAGCCCGTTGGTGTTGAGGCGAGTGATGAGTCCAGCTTCATGGGCGTGCCGCACCAGTTCGACGATGTCCTCTCTCAGCATCGGCTCGCCGCCGGTAAATATGATCTCGAGCACGCCGAGTCGCTGTGCCTGGTCAATCACCGACTTGACCTCCGCGGTGTTGAGTTCGTCCTGGGCGTCCCCATTGTGAGCTGTGGCGCAGCAGTGGACACAACGGTACTGGCAGCGGTATGTAGGAGCAAGGATCAGGTACGCCGGCGCTGGCCGACCAAGCAGTCGGCAGGCGAAATGCGAGAGGAACTGCCGCCACGCACGGGCCGACCCGTTTGCGCGGTACAGGCGCAAGGCTCTATATGACCGATAGGCTGCCGCGTTCAGGCCGGGCAGGTAGTTGTTCACGAATCCCATGGAAGGTCCCCCTGCGAAGATCGGCATCTCGACCGCACTTCGTTTAGTAAGGTTGGTTATCCCACGCTGTCAACCACCGAGTCCACGTGTCTCCTCAGTTCATCCCGACGCACGGGATCGTTCATAATGCATTGCCCCCTGCACACCATGTCGAATGATCGGCAATGGCAGGTCCACAACTCGTTCAGCGTGCGCTCCCTGATGTTGCCGAATGCAAACGGAACGAAGGGGCACGGGGTAACGTCTCCTCGGGGCGAAACGAAAAGGACCGTCTTCGCAGATACGCCACACAGCGTCCGGGCGCTGGGCAGTTCCAGAAAGACGAATCCGGGTATCTGCAATGCCCTTGCCTTCGCCTGCTCTTCCTCCGTCAGTCGTTCATCGAGTTGACCTTCCCAGCAGCCCGCGGCGACGGGCAGGATGATGTAGATGGACAGGACCCCTAATCGTCTGCCTAAGCTGATGATCCTCTGCAGACCTTCCGTGAGGTTTCTTCTGGAGGCATACGTACTGATCTGGCACAGGATTCCGGCTTCCAGCAGGTTTGTGATCCCCTCCAACGCCTTCGCGTGGGCACCGCGCAGGCCGCGCAGCCTGTCGTGCGTCTCCGGATCGGTGTCGTCGATGGACACCGCGCCCTGGGTCAGACCAGCCTTCCTCAGCTCCCGGACAAGGCTGCGGTCAAGCAGCAGTCCGTTGGTGTTAATGCGTGTCAGCAGCCCTCGCCGGTGGGCGTGCTGCACCAGTTCCACGATGTCTTCCCTCAGCAGCGGTTCCCCGCCGGAGAAGGTCACCTGAAGGACTCCCAGACCCTTCGCTTGGTCGATGACGGACTTGATCTCCCATGTTTCCAGTTCGTCGCGATGGTCCCTCTGCGCAGCGTTCGCGCAGCAATGCACACACCGGCACTGGCATCTGTACGTCGGCGAGATCGTGATGAAGGGTACCAGAGAGCGGTTGAAGGGCCTACGGGACAGGTGCCAGAGCAAGTGGCCCCATGCGCCCAGTGACCTGTTGGAGCAGTACAGCCTGGTGGTCCTGTAGACCAGAGTGAACCGCGTTCCGAGGTACTCGGAGATCCTCATGTCGGATGGCGCCCTGAGTTCCTCTGCTCGCCTCCCCGGCTTGCCGTCGGCACGCACATCGTCCGCGAACGAGGCATAGCGGGGGTTTGACAAGCACGCAGCCCCTTTCAGTCAGTGGCACACCCACAGGCTGACATCGGCCTTTGTCGATGTCAAGGACCTGCCCGCTTCTCGAAGCGGGTACCGATTCGTCGGCATTCCTTTAGCCAGCTGCAATGGGTAGTGGCGTGCCCAAAAGTCGCATCCGGCTGCGCGGTTCCTGTGCACAATGCGTCCCGAATTGAGGCGCAGACGTTGTAGGCGACATATAGCCCTTGATTGGAACCCGACGAAGGGCACGCGCGGCGGTCGACGGCGGTAGGATCCAGAAGCCTCGCCACGGATGAGGCAGCTTATTCCGACTATCCTTCGCCCAAACGATTTCGCCGCTTATCCCGGCTATCGGCAATTCCGCAATCGCCTGTTGTTGGTTAAGAGTCTTTGCGAGTGTCACTTGGGTCCCACGAAGTCCTTAGGACTCTATCGGAAGTGCTCCGGCAGCAACAGCTCGGATTGTTGGCAAAATCTGGTCCGGAGCACTTTCGATAGAGCGACTTGAAGGAAGCCGCTGGCGCATGCGACGGACGCGGGGAGTTATGGGAATTGAATCGTTCTGCTTTGCCAATTGAGTGCGACTTGAGCACCGTAGGATTCAAGAAACCATCGGATACGGGTATCCCGAGCGATGGGCGCGTCACTAAGAGGGCATCCGGGAACGCATTTCTGGAGCGCAAGAGATTGGTAATTCGCGGCGAAGCACACGGATAGTTCGGAGTTCGGAAGAACCCATCCATTTTTCAGTCGCATCGTCAACTCAAGACGTATCCACAAAACCCTCCTCCTTCAGATTCTGCAAAACAAGTTGCCAGGCGGTAAATCGCTCGATGACGATCATCCGACCACGGCACAGGGGGCACAGCCAGGTAGCGGAGTTTTCAGTTTCGGCTGCCTGCACAGTTGTTGATGTTTCTTGATCGTTTCCTCCGACCAAGTCTCGGCAAAGCGACAACATTGCCGTGCGCCGCCGATTGACCATAAAGCCGAAGAACCGGATACGAACGAAGCCGCGGGGGAGAGTGTGTAACAGGAAGCGCCGCAGGAACTCATCGACAGAGAGATTCATCGGTCTGTGCTGTCCGCCATTTTTGTAGTCTTTCCAGCGGAAGGTGACTCTGCCCTCGGAAAGAGATAGCAGCCGCTGATTGGATATGGCAACGCGGTGCGTGTAGTGGGCGAGATAGTTCAGGACATATTGAGGGCCGCGGAATGGGCGTTTGACGTGAACCACCCAGCGATGCTGATGGACATCCCGGAGAAGGGTGTGGAACGTTCTCTCATCCGCCAGTGGTCGAAGTAGACCCGGCAGGCTGAGATCTCCTCTGCAGTATGCCTGCCTGAGTCCATCGATGAACTTGCCGCGGAACACTTCGCTGAGCACGCCGCGGGGGAGAAAGAAGCGATACTTGAGATGGATCCAGACTTTGTGGTCCGGCGATAGGCCGCCGGCCGGGATCACGCAGTGGAGATGGGGATGGTGCATCAGGTTCTTGCCCCAGGTATGGAGCACGCTGAAGAAACCGATCTCGGCGCCCAGGTGATTCGGACCGGCGGCAACTTCCAGCAGAGTTGCCGCGCTGGCTCGAAACAGAAGGCTGTAGAGAAGCTTCTTGTTGTGGAGGAGGAGAAGATCCAACTTGTGAGGAAGCGTAAAGATCAGGTGCACATAGGGAACATTCAGGAGTTCCTTCTGGCGCGCGGACAGCCACTTCCTGCGGGCATTGCCGAGACACCGCGGGCAATGCCTATTGTGCGGCAGCTGTTGTAAGAGATGGCAACGATATGGCCGCACGCGGAACAACGATCGCGGTGCCCGCCAAGAGCCGCCGTGCGACAGTGCTCGATGGCGCAGAGCACCTTGCGGTTCAGCCCGGTCACCCACGCGCGTTGTCTTTCGATGAAGCCTTTGTGCCTCACGCTCGAATGACGTCAGCCACCTCCAGGGGCGGCTTATTCACGGCTCTCGATTCTTCCTCGAGCGGCTTACGCTGGACAGATCGGATACAGCCAGTTCATCCAGTGGATTCGTACAGGCGCGCAGATGCCGCTGGGACAGATGCAGATAGACCGTAGTGTGATTGAGGCTGGCGTGTCCGAGGAGCAGCTGGATGGTGCGCAGGTCGGCTCCGGATTCCAGCAGGTGAGTCGCAAAGGAATGTCGCAATGTATGCGGTCATACATTCTTCTGGATGCCAGCCCTGCGGGCAGCCCCTTTCACGGCGTGGTAGACCGCCTTGGAGGTAAGGTGCGGGCATTTTGATCCTCTGTAGGTCTCACCCGGAAAGAGATACTCGCGGGGTTTCTTCCAGCGCCAGTATTCGCGCAGCGTCTCCAGTAACTTCGGGCTGAGCGGGACGTCACGGTCTCTGCTGCCCTTTCCTTGCCGGATGTGAATCACCATGCGCTCGCTGTCAATGTCGCTGACCTTGAGACGGGTCACCTCTGCACGGCGCACGCCCGTCGAGTAAAGGATCATCAGCAAGGTGCGATGCAAGAGCGTGGTTGCAGCATCGATCATCCTCCTGACCTCCTCCTTGCTGAGGATGATCGGCAATTTCTTTGGGTTTTTCGGGTAACGGGACTCTCCCGGCGGATAGTGTCGCTTCAGGGTGTGGACAAAGAAGAACCGCACGGCGGCGATGTGCTGCCGCACAGTGAGGGGCGCCAGCTTGAGATCACGAAGCAGGTGAAGCTGGAACTCGCTGATTTGTTTCGGCCCCAACTGATCGGGAGGCCGACGGAGTAGGCTGCGAACTCTTTCAATGCATGGACATAGGCATCCGCAGTACTCCTTGCGTAATTTCGGCGCTCGAGTTCATCGAGCATGAGCTTTCGTAGGCGGGTCATAGGAAATCCTCCTTGATGACCCGCAGTATCGCGCTTCTAGCCCCCCAGCAGGATTACGCACGCGCAGCGTCCGCCGCGCCAGCGGCTTCGTTCAAGTCCCGTTGTGTTCCCTCAGGAATTCCCTCGTGTGGTGAAATCCTGAGCTCCTCGAACGCCGTTTATGGCCCGCGTGCCAGTTTCCGGCGGCCGACTCACTCGCGCGACTGCTGCGCATCCGGAGGAGCACAGTGACTTTGACCTCTGTTAATTGTGACAGTTTCTTTCATCAACCTTGGATGTTAGAGTTAGTGCTTTTGAACACGCAGTAACCCGCACCTACAACTCACGGCTGGCCTGACGCAAAGAAACAGACGGACCTGAATCGGAGGAGGAACGACATGAGATGGGGGAATAGAGTATCGGTGATCGGGATTTTAACCGTCTTGCTGGTCGGCACATGGACGTGCCAGTCGCGGCAGAAGAAGGCTGCACCAGCGCCGCAGACGGGTGCGCTCGATCGGACGGTGCTGCCAATTCCGGAGCCGGACTATCCCCATGAGACCGAGCTCGACGCCCGGAAGGCCACGCCGCCGCCGCGCTTCGAAGTGAAGGCGCCCGCAGGCGCGCCGAACGTATTGATTGTGCTCATCGACGACATGGGATTCGGCATGCCCAGCGCCTTCGGCGGGCCGATCCATATGCCGACCGCCGACCGCCTGGCCAGCGGCGGGCTGCGCTACAACCAGTTCCACACAACGGCGCTTTGCGCGCCGACGCGGTTGGCGCTGCTCACCGGCCGCAACCATCATATGAACAATATGGGCTCGATCACCGAGACGGCTACGGCATTCCCCGGCAACACCGGACAGCGCCCGAACAACGTGGCGCCGCTCGCGGAGATGCTGCGGCTCAACGGTTACAGTACGGGTTTCTTCGGAAAGAACCACGAGACCGCGCCCTGGGAGGTCAGCCCATCCGGCCCGACGGACCGCTGGCCGACACGCTCCGGCTTCGACGAGTTCTACGGCTTCTTCGGCGGCGAGACCAACCAGTGGGCGCCGTTCCTCTACCACGGCATGAATCCGGTCGAAACTCCAAGGGATCCGAACTACCACTTCATGACCGACATGACGGACAAGGCGATCGACTGGATGAGGTTCCAGAAGTCCCTCACGCCGGACAAGCCATTCTTCATGTACTTCGCGCCGGGCGCGACCCACGCCCCGCATCATGTGCCGAAGGAGTGGATCGCCAAATATAAAGGGAAGTTTGACCAGGGGTGGGACGTGATGCGGGAAGAGGTCCTTGCCCGCCAGATCAAGCTTGGCGTCGTGCCGCCGGAGACGAAACTCGCGCCGAAACCAGAGGCGATCAAGGACTGGAACACGCTGACGGCGGACGAGAAGAAGCTTTTCATCCGCCAGATGGAAATCTTTGCCGGCTTCGGCGAGTACGCCGACGCGGAGATCGGCCGGCTTGTGGACGCAATCCAGGAAATCGGCCAACTCGACAACACGCTGGTGCTCTACATCCTCGGCGACAACGGCACGAGTTCCGAAGGCGGCATGAGCGGAATGTTCAGCGAGATGACCTATTTCAACTACGTCCAGGAAAATGTCGCGGACATCCTGAAGCACTACGACGATCTGGGCGGACCGATGTCGTATCCGCACATGGCCGCGGGCTGGGCGGTTGCAGGCGATACGCCGTTCACCTGGACCAAGCAGGTTGCGTCGAATTTCGGCGGCACCCGCAACGGGATGGTGGTCCACTGGCCGAAGCGGATCACGGCGAAGGGCGAGGTGCGCTCTCAATTCCACCACGTCATCGACGTCGCGCCTACGGTGCTGGAAGCCGCGGGCCTGCCCGAGCCGAAGATTGTCAACGGGACGCCTCAGGTTCCCATCGAGGGCGTGAGCATGGCCTACACGTTCGATGATGCGAAGGCAGCCGACCGGCACACGGTGCAGTACTTTGAAGTTTTCGGCAACCGCGCCATCTACGCCGACGGGTGGTTTGCGGGAACCATCCACAAAGCCCCATGGGAGATGAAACCCCGCGCGGCGCTCACCGACGACAAGTGGGAGCTTTACGACACTCGGACCGACTTCAGCTTATCCAACGATCTGGCGGGCCAGAATCCTGCGAAACTGAAGGAACTGCAGGACCTGTTCATGAAAGAGGCGGTGAAATATCGCGTCCTCCCCATCGACGATCGAGTCTTCGAACGCATCAACGCGAAACTGGCCGGGCGACCGGACCTCATGGGAGACCGCGCTTCGCTCACGCTCTACCCGGGTATGAAGGGGATGGCGGAGAACGTATTCATGAACGTGAAAAACCGCTCTCTGACCATCAACGCCGAGGTCGAAATCCCGCAGGGCGGCGCCAACGGCGTGCTCCTCGCCCAGGGTGGAAGATTCGGAGGGTGGAGCCTGTACATGAAGGGCGGAAAACCGGTGTACACCTACAATTTCCTGGGCCTCGAGCGATTCAACGTCGCCGCAACGCAGGCTGTTACCGCGGGCAAAGCGACGATTCGGTTCGAGTTTGCCTATGACGGCGGCGGTCTGGGGAAGGGCGGCCTCGGAACCATCTACGTGAACGACAGGAAGGTCGCCGAGGGACGGATCGAGCGCACGCAGCCATTGATCTTCTCCGCCGACGAGACCGCCGACGTAGGCGTGGACGACGCAACCCCGGTGACGGAGGACTATAAAGCGTACGAAAACGCATTCACCGGGAAGATCCTCAAGGTCACTGTCGAAGTGAAACCGATGGGAGAGGGTATGCAAGCCGCGGCGGCCAAGGCGGGTGCGGAAGCTACCAGGAAGATGGAAGCGGCGAAGTGATCAGCATCCGTCCTGAAAGGAAGTAAAACCGGTTTACACGTCTGTGAACCTCGCGGCCGCTCGAAAGAGCGGCCGTCTTATTTGCGCACTTCAACCTTCGAACTGTTTCCCAATACTGCGCAATCGCAGCCTTATTCCTCGAAAGTCGGGTTGTGTTCCCTCAGGAATTCCCTCGTGTGGTGGAATCCTGAGCTCCTCGAACGCCGTTTCTGGCTCGTGTTGCCCAAGTGTGAGCGCCCGATTTCCCTGGGTGAGCCCATCGCGGTGCGTTGTGTCGAGCTGCACCGCGCCAATGTGGACAACCTGCCCCATGGCGACGGCCAGTTCACCAAGATCCGCACCGTGAACACGATTTACTTTTGTCCCAGTCCGTCGGCGGCTCTGGCCGAACTGTGCCGGGTGCGCCGCGTCGGTCGAAGCTGGTCGTGAGCCTCAACCCGCCCCGCCACCGCGCGGAAGATCCATTTACTTCAGCGCGTTGCACAGCGCGGCAAAGTCCGCGTCTAAGTATTGGTTCTGTCCTGCGTTGAACACATGCTGTCCCGTCTCGAAGTCGTAGATCGCGTGCCCGGTCTCAAAGAATGCCGCGCCGTAGCCTTTGAGCACGACTTTATATAACAAGCCCTGGTAGAGATAGAGGGCGGGGGTGCCATCCTCCAGATAGATAACTCGGAGCTCAGCGTTCCCGCCTGGTCCCTCAGCACGAACTTGTCCGGGTTTGTCGAGTTGTAGTACGTGGTCTGAGCGATGATCTTAAACTGCTGCACTTCTTGGACTGGGTTGCCATCCTTGTCGTAACGGACCTTGCCTTTCAGCAAGGCCACATCGTCGTAAAGAATGTCAAAGGGGCCAGGGCAGGTTGCCAAGTAAATCGCGGTGTCGACTATGCTGAAGCGATACGGCTCGACACGACCCTGCGTCTGGCCGAACCCCAGGCTGACCAAGAACAGGAACACGACTGCGACTACCAGCACTCGCTGTATTCTTATGGCACGCTCCTCTTGTGGTTGTCAGTAGTAACATGGTCGCAGCGAGGGTTGGGTGAGGGGATGCCGACCAGCGCCGCCTTACGACACTTCACGTATGCGGGCATTGTCAGCCCGCTCAGGAGAGTCGGTTAGTAAGAATCGGAGATTGCCACCGACACGCCCCGAAGAGCGGCCCTTACGTGAGACGACTTACGGTGTCCCCTGCCTACGGCGTCAGGCATTTGCAGACCGCCTCAAGATCTGCGTCTACAAGCTGATTGTGACCGGTGTTAGACAGCATCTCACCGGTGTTGAGGTCGATGACGATGTGTCCAGTTTCGTAGAAGATCGCCCCATAGCCGGGTACCCTGATCTTGAAAGGAATTCCTGATATGGAAAGGGTTCCCTCTTTTAAGTCGATGCGGTCTATCTCGATTTCACCCGGACCTCCCTGCAAGAACAGCTCGGGATCGTTCGAGTTGTAGTAGATGGCCTGCCCGATGGACTTGTACCTGTTCACCGCCTTGACGGGCTGCCCTTCCTTGTCGAGAAGCCAAACTTCGTGAACCAGAACAACATAGTCACTAAACACATTGAAACCGCCACAGCTACCTAGATCTTGTCCCTCTACTTCGATGGTGTACTTATAGTGTTCGGTACGGCCCTTCGTCTGGCCGAACCCGAGGCTGACCAAGAACAGGAACACGACTGCGACTGCAAGTACTCGATGTACTCTCATGGCTGCTCCTCTCATGACTGTCAGTAGTTGAATGCCGACGGCGCGTGTCGTTACGGGAATGGCCCGGCAGAGCCGCCTTAAACGTCTCACTTGAAGCACGTTGCGGAGTGACGTTCTGACGCCCCTCCGCCTGGCGTAGTCACCACGGGATAATCAGCTTCGTCGGAATAACCTGCACAGAAGAAACCGTCACAGCTGACGCCCACGTGGTACGTTCACATGCCGGTGCCATGCCTGATAATCCCACCCGCAAACCGTTCGGTATAAGACACCCTCCATCCGCCACGCCGGTCCAACCAATCTCTCCGCATTGCAGGCGGCCCAGGAGGTCCTCAGGACCCGGCGGCGGACCAACCGAAACAACGGTTGGGCGGCTGGCAGGTTAACGGGGGGCGGCTCCGAGGATCAATGCAGTGCATATTACATAAATGTGACAAGGTAATAGATTGATTTTGCGGGATTTGCCGATCCAGATAATAGCCCGTGCTATACTCGGGCGGCAAGGTGGCAGCCATGGGCGTGCCTGTCAGGTTCGGCGTATTTGAGGTTGACCTCGGCTCACGTGAATTGCGCAAGCGCGGCATACGACTGCACCTGCCGGACCAGTCCTTCGAAATCCTGGCCATGCTGGTGGAGCGGCCCGGCGAGGTGATCACCCGGGAGGAGATCCGCGACCGGCTTTGGCCCCACGGCACCGTCGTCGAGTTTGAGCACAGCGTGAACGCGGCGGTAAAACGGCTGCGCGGCCGCCTTGGCGACTCAGCAACCGCCCCGCGGTTCATCGAGACTCTGCCGCGCCGAGGCTACCGCTTCGTGGCCCCGGTGGAAACCGGAGTGTCTGCTCCCTCATCTCCACACTTTCGCGTTTTGGGCGAGCTCGGGCATGGCGGCATGGGCGTCGTCTACAGGGCCGAGGATCTCATCCTTGGCCGGACCGTCGCCCTGAAGTTTCTGCCTGAAGACCTGGCCCGCCACCCGCCTTCCGTAGAGCGGTTCCGCCGTGAGGCGCGGACCGTGGCTTCGCTGAATCACCCGGGCATTTGCGCGCTGTACGGCGTCGAAGAGCATGAGGGCCGACTGTGCCTGGTAATGGAATACCTCGAAGGGCAGCCGCTGAGCCGGCTGATGGAGGGCGGCCCTCTCACGCTGAATCGGGCCTTGAGGATTGCCGCCCAAGCGTCGGAGGCGCTCGCCGCCGCGCACTCTGCCGGAATCGTACATCGCGACATCACGCCTGCGAACATCTTCGTGACCGGGTCAGGGCAGGTCAAAATACTTGATTTCGGCCTGGCGGAGGTCAGCCGGCAGGACGTCGGCAATGCATGACGCATCGCCAAAGGCCGTCAGGACCGAAGACGATCACACGGAGTGGGTTGCCGTCGACGGAACCACGGCTTACCTCTCGCCGGAGCAGGTTCGGGGAGAAGCGGTCGACGCAAGGTCGGACATCTTCTCGCTGGGGTCGGTGCTGCATGAGATGGTGACGGGGCAGAAGGCGTTTCAGGGAACGGGCAATATGTCGACGCTTTCGGCGATCCTGCACCAGGAGCCGAAACCGGTCAGTGGCATCACGCCAGCGATCCCAGCCGATCTCGAAGAGCTGATCAACCGCTGCCTGCGTAAAGATCCTGCACGCCGCTTCCAGCGCATGGACGACGTGAAAGTTGCCCTGGATGAGCTGAGGGAGGAGTTGGATCCCGGGCGAGCGGCCGCTATTGAGGGTGCGGCCAAAATCGCGAGCCCACACACTGGGGGAATACAAGCGGGAAAGCGACGATGGATTTTGGCTTTCGCTGCGCTCCTCGCCGTCTGTTTGCTCGGCGTCGGCGTCGTGTGGTTCGTTAAGCGCGGTGTTGTCCCGCCACCCGAACTGACGCAACGCAGACTGACGATGAACTCCAGCGAACATCCCGTCTTCAGCGGGATAGTCTCGCCGGATGGAAAATACGTGGTCTATTCGGACGCCACCGGGATTCACCTGAAGTTGATTGAGACCAACGAGGAACGGGTCTTAGCCCGGCCTTCCGAGATCGCTTCAGATGCCACATGGACTGTCGTGGCTTGGTTTCCGGATGGATCGAGGCTTCTGGCCAACCTGTGGGAAGCCGGGGGTCGCCCCAGCGTATGGGTTGTCGCTGTTATCGCCGAGAGCGCACGACGGCTCCGGGAGGACGCGATAGGCTGGAGCGTCGCGCCGGACGGCGCCCACATTGCCTGCACGACAGGCAGTGGGCAGAATTACTATCAAGAGATCGGGATCATGAATCCGCAGGGAGAAGGTGCGGAAAAGATCCTGAGCGTGGATGAAAACAATTGGGTGTACGCCGTCCGATGGTCCCCGGACAGCCAGCGGTTGGCTTACATGAGGAATCGCCTGACACAGGCACGGTATGAGAGGTCCATCGAAACCTGCGCACTTAACGGCACGGAGCCCACGGTTGTTGTTGCGGATCCGCTGCTAGGGAGCTTTTGCTGGGCTCCTCAGGGGTACATTATCTACGATCGGCTCGATTCTGTGACCACGGATAGCAGCAACCTATGGAAGGTTCCTCTCAACTCCCGAAGCGGCAAGGCAGAAAGCAGTCCAACACGGCTCACAAATTGGGCTGGCTTTTATATCGACGGCCTCGCGGTCGGTGCCGACGGGAAACGAATGACTTATTTAAGGAGTACAAATCAGTTCCAGGTTTACGTGGGCGAACTCGAGGCGGGAGGTACCAGCCTGAAATCGCCGAGGAGACTTACGTTAGACGAGCAAGGATACTTCTCCATCGGCGGATGGACATGGGACAGCGAGGGAATTCTCTTTACATCGAACCGCGGTGGAAGCAATGCGATATACAAACAGGCCGTCGACGGGGGCGCGGCTCAAGTTGTCGTCAGGTCATCGCCCCGCTCGTTCATAGATGAGGCAAGGGTAAGCCCGGACGGATCCTGGCTCCTCTATACGGTCAACCAGGAAGAGGATTACACTTCGATCCTATTTCGCATCATGCGCATGCCCATAGATGGCGGACCCTCCCAATTCGTACTCGAAGGCAAGAATTCCCCAAATCCATGGTTCCTTTGCACAACGGCCCCAGCCACATTCTGCGCGGTAGGCGAGCTCAGCCCGGATGGGAAGTTGCTGACGATTACGAGCTTCGATCCCCTGAAAGGAAGAGGCCGGATCCTCAAGACTATCGAGACGGATCCCGCAGCGTCATACGACTGGAGACTGAGTCCTGACGGTTCGAAGCTCGCCTTCACAAGGCGTGGGGAGCGTGAGGCACATATTCGTTTGTTCTCCTTGGTTGGTGGAAAGGACCAGGAGATAACTGTCAAAGGCTGGGGAAGCCTGCAAGCCACGGGATACTCGGCTGATGGGAAGGCTTTCTACAGTAGCAGCACGTCACCACAGGCTGCAACCCTGCTACGCATCGACATGGAAGGCCGCGTGCGGGTCCTATGGCGGCAAAAGGGCCCATCTCTAATCTGGGGGGTGCCTTCACCCGATGGACAGCACCTCGCAATTCCGGCATTGTTCCCAAGCAGCAACCTGTGGATGGTCGAGGATTTCTGAGGGCTGTCATGATCGGCCAGACGGTTTCGCACTACAGGATCATTGAAACACTCAGCGGCGGGATGGGGGTTGTCTACAAGGCCCGCGACACTCTCTTCGACCGTTTCGACGACCTCAGATAAAGCGAACCTGGAGTATTTTTAATCCAGCGGCAATGAGGGGGGATGCGGGACAGGACTGAGGATTTCATCCCTGCAATTCAGCTGCGATCCGCCGAAAGGTTTATCCGGAGCAGACATGTCGGTGGCGGAGCGCTTCACCAGCGGTTCCGGGCCATAAGTCGTGTTGTGTTCCCTCAGGAATTTCCTCGTGTGGTGAAATCCTGAGCTCCTCGAACGCCGTATCAGGGGAGTTGAGGGGACGCATGCATTCAAACGATCGATTTAAAATAGAACCGTAAGCGCGAGATTCTGAGTTTGCATTGCGAACAGGGCAACGTTGACAGTCTCCTGACTATTTGAGTCCGAGGTATAATGCTGCTCCAGTTGGGGCGCAGACGGCGAAGTTGACATATGCGTCTTGTCAGAACCCAAGGGGGTACGCACGGCGGGCGACTGCAGTCGGATCCAGAAGCCTCGGCGCGGATGAGGCAGCTTATTCCGACTATCCTTCCTGGCCATGGTCACTATGGACGGGTGATGCAACACGGGGACATTCGCGCGGTAGTGCAGCACTACTCCTCGAAGGAACTGGAGAAACTTTTCGGGATCAAGGCGGCAAGAGTGATTGGGTTTGAGAAGGCGTGCCTTGCCCAGTCGCTCTACGCGGAGTCGAAGGCGCATCGGATCAACAAGCCGGTGGAGCCGTCAAAGCGCGCCGAACGCGTTGGCTGAATCCCGGCTCAGGTTATTGTCCAACCGCTGGAATGAGTTCAACATAAGGTCAAAACGTGATCTTTACCGCAGATTCAAACTTGTGATAATCAGAGTAGACGATGATGTTTCTTGCCTCGACCTTCGGAGGATAGAAGTTCGAAGGACTCGCAGGACCTACGAGAGATCGATAAAAGTCGTAGACTTTGCGGCGTCCGTCATTTTCCGCAACCATCCGAACAGTTGCCGACACGGGCAACCAGAATTTCTTCCCGGCAACACTCACCATGTCGTATTCCGTCATGCTTTCGGACTCTGTGATTGGGAACGTCCCGGGAATGCCAACCGCGACATCCTGCAACTGGACTACCTGGTAGGAATCTGGTTCCACACAGCATCGTCCACGGTAGGTGACGGTCACCGATTCCGTGCCTATCGAAATCACGCTCCTCGAGGTGCGTAGGGGAACTTCATATTTTATACACACAGTCCGGTGTCCGCGGATCAAGCTCATCCCGGTGAACTTGAACTCGGCGTTGACCAGCGGATCGAAGAGCGAATTCAGCGATCCGCCGAATTCTCCGATCGACGTCATCCCGAGGTTGGTTTTCGTTGCGCCCTCAGGATGAGGCTTGTTGCCGACTCGCAAGACCTTGTATCGCTCCTTTTTCTCGAAAAATGTCACTTCCCCCACGATCTCGTCGAGCACGATATTGCTGTCGGAACCGGTTTTGGCGTAACGGCGAACAGTCTCGGTGCAGACAAAATTGGGCAGATCGTTTGTGTAATCGAGCGCCTTCTTTCGAACCTTCGCGAGAAATCCCGTCCAGTCCGAGATCCAGGCTTCGTTCCCACGCTGAGCGGCAAGGTTGCGAGTTTCTACCTGTTGAAGCCTGTTCAGGGATTTCGGCTCGAGCGCGCGGCTAGGGCAAAAACTTATAAGCCAGGAAAACAGGCAAAGAAGAGACAAAGAACGCATCAACTGACCACCCCTCGAATTTCACGACCCACAGTCAGACACCAAACGCACTCACAGAGGCAACATTTCCGGCGCAAGCGACGGCGGACCCGTGCAAGTTGTTGCACCTTCTACCCCTTACGGGAGCCGAAGGAAAACTCCGCGGGCTTTGGATCGCTGATATTGGTTGTACCCAGTCCGGCCTTCTCGGCAAGTTTGGGATAGCCGAGATGTTTTGCGTCCCCTCCCAGCAACCTGGCGCTGACACTGTCTACCTGGACTGGATCAGTTCCCGCGACGATCGTCTTCATTAACATGACACCGGCGATACTGCCGCCGCCCGGTCCGTTATGCGTCAGCGCGCGATAGGCATCCATAATCGTCAGCTTGGGACGAAGCACGCGGTTCACATCGACGATCATATCGTCAAACGATCCATGAAAACGTTCCCGGCTGCCGCCGACAAGGCCCATCATATTCTTGAAGCCTAGCGTCATGGAGGTCAGAATGTGCCGCTTCAGGATGGGTATGCTTATGAGGACGTCAGCTTCCAGCGCTTCCCGGTAAAATGTCCACTCCTTCAGCCGGTAAGCACCATCAATCCTGACCGGCTCGAACAGGCGGTCCTGGGTAAAATGAACGTCCGCTCCCGCGGCAGCTGCGGCCTTGGCGATGCCGCTGGCGAGGTAGCATCTCGAAGGGTTGTCGATAGTCCTGTCAAATACCATCACCCTCTTTGCACCGGCCTCCAGGCACATTCGGACTGTTTCGGCGACGACGCCGGGATTGGTATTCACCGCCAGCTCGGGAGGCCGTTCCCAGCTCATGTTCGGCTTTATTGCGACCGTTTGACCGGGTCGGACCAGACGGCTCATCCCTCCAAGCAGCTCCACTGCCTTGCGAGTCATCTCCTCGGGCAGGCCATTCTTGACGATAGCGAGATTGTTCATATCTGCGGCCTGAAGAAGGTTCGCCGCCTTCCCATGCCAAAGTGAAACCCCGGCCGAAGCCGCAGCGAGCGCAATGAACTCTCTTCTTTCCATGGTCAACTCCTGGATATTGCAGGTGCATTATGCAACAGGTTGAGCATCGTGTTCTCCATGGTAACTCCGCAGCCGCCAAACAATCTAATTTCCAACACCACTCACAATGACCCCTATCTCTTCGTTTCTGCGAGCAGATTCTTAACCCACAGATCCATTGCACTATACGAAGAGAGATCCTGCGGTGGTTCCGGAAAAAACACCGTTCCCCAATATCCGCAACCCAAAGCTCTTGCTCAGGGACGACTTCCGGCCCCTCCCGCAATCCGAGCACCGATAGTCGAGGCGCAATAGGTAGGGGTGTGCCCAAAAGCCGCATCCGGCTATGCGGTTCCTGTGCATAATGCGTCTCGAATTGAGGCGCAGACCTTGTGGGCGACATATAGCCCTTAATCGGAACCCGAGGAAGGGCACGCGCGGCGGGCGACGGCGGTCGGATCCAGAAGCCTCGCCGCGGATGAGGCAGCTTATTCCGACTATCCTTTGCCCAAACGATTTCGCCGCTTATCCCGGCTATCGGCAATTCCGTAACCGCCTGTTGTTGGTTAAGAGTCTTTGCGAGTGTCACTTGGGTCCCGCGAAGTCGCGTTGTGTTCCCTCAGGAATTCCCTCGTGTGGTGAAATCCTGAGCTCCTCGAACGCCAGCGTGCGAGATTTTCCCGACACGCGCCATACCTCCGCGAAGCGCATCGAATACCTCGCCAAGATTCTCTGCGCAGCGGTTGGCGAGTTCCTTTCCTTTGACATTGCCCCAGAGAGTTTCCACTGGATTCAAATCGGGAGCGTAACCGGGCAACCGTTGCACGTTGAGCCAGTCGCGCTCGCCATCCAGGAAGTCCGCCATCACACGGCTCTTGTGCGAGGGGAGGCCATCTCCAAAATCAGGATGGCCTTGGCTCCATGGAGGTGCCGTTTGAGATCCTTCAGAAAGCTAATCAGACTCTCCGTGTTGTAGGCACCGGAGCGCGTTTGGAAAAAGAGCCGGCTACGTCGGCCGTCCCAGCGGTAGCCGAGCGCCGCGCAGATGAGAGAGACTGGACCAGTTGAAAGCGTGGATCAGGACAGGGGTCTGGCCTTTTGGTGCCCAGGTTCGCCGGATGGATGGGCGTTGCGATACTCCGCTTTCGTCCTGGAAGAAGATCCACGCTCTCCGGCGACGAGCGTTTTTTTTAGAGCGGGCCATTTCTCCGATTTCCAGAGTCTGACCGCCTCCGGATTCCGTTCCCTGGCCTGCTTCGCGGGTCGCTGTAAGGTCCAGTCCATCGCACCAAGGATCTTCCAGACATGACCGGGGTGATAATGCACACAGTCAGGTGTTCGATTAGAACCGCCACCCGCGGCAGGGTCCACAAATCCGTGCTGAAACCGTGGGCCCGCGCTCCACGGCGCAGTTCGCAGTCCAGACGCTCAATCTGTCGAGCATTGAATCGGGGCTTGCGTCCGGCTCGGCCAGCGCCCCGCAGTCCCGCGCACGCCACCTCGTTTCCACTGTCTATACCATCGGCTGACGCTCTGGCGGCTCACTCCGAGTCGCCGCGAGATCTCGGCCATGATCAACTTTCCAGCAGCGAACATGCGCGCTGCCTGGCTGCGCCGCTGTTCCAACGCAGCAAAATCTCGTCGCACACGAAATTTGGTAGGCATGCCCACATTGTACGCGCAGCGAGAATGCTTGTCACTCTATTATGCGAGGTTCAGTAGGTCCCGCGAAGTCGCGTTGTGTTCCCTTAGGAATTTCCTCGTGTGGTGAAATCCTGAGCTCCCCGAACGCCGTATCTTGGGAGTCAGCCTACGAAAAGGCCGTGAAGTGGTTCTCGTGACAGCTGTTATGTCCGTTTGCACTTGAGCGAACGGGCCTTGCAGAATAGGTCGTATCGGTCGGCCAGTTTGGTTGTTCTTCTTCCAGAATTGGGGGTTGGCTACTCGTACCTCAGCGACGTCAGAGGATTCATCCGTGCGGCGCGGCGGGCCGGGATGTAACAGGCAAGCAAAGCGACCAGGGCCAGGACAAGGCAGACGGCTGCCAACGTGGGCGGGTCCGTCGGTTCAAGCTCGTTGAGCTCGAGGTCGGAAACCCGGCTCTGCAGGAGGCGCACGAGTGCCAGCGCGCTGGCAAGTCCGATCGCCAGCCCTATCACCGTCAAGCGGATCCCGGTCCACAAGATGAGCCGAAGTACTTCGCCGGGATGAGCACCCAGCGCCATTCGTATCCCGATCTCGTGAGTACGCCGGCTTACCACATAGGACATCACACCAAAAACGCCGACGGCCGCAAGGAGCAGGGCCACTCCAGCGAATCCACCTAGCAGCGAGGTAAAGAATCGTGTCTGCTGCGATCTCTGCCAGCGCGTATAGTCGGCCGTCCAGGTGGCAGGAATCAGGACATCATTCGCGACCTCCGAAACCGCCCGCTCCATAGACCGGGCGAGGCTCGCCGGGTCGACCGCACTTCGAACCAGAAAACTTACGTACATTTGCAGAGCCATGACTTGCCGATAGGACTGGGCAGGCAGCTGCGAGTATGGATAGTAAACGGCTGCATACGATGGGCGGTTCATCGTCCATCGCACGTCTCCTACCACTCCCACAACCTGGCGCCGCTCGAAGTCATCGCCTTCCCAGCAGCCGATGTTAATCATCTTCCCGATAGGGTCCTGCCCCGGAAAATACTGCTGCGCGAATCTCTCACTGATGATCGCGACAAGAGGGGAATTCCTGGAGTCCCCAGCCGTGAACACCCGGCCCTTGAGCACCGGAATTTCCAGCATTCGGAAGTAGCCTGGACTGACCGGTTCGTAGCACACCATGCTCTCATAGTCCCGCCGAGGCGGGCCTTCGAGACTCACCGGCTGACGCCAGCAATTCCAGAGGATCCCGCTGCCCGAAACGCTGACTCCATCCACGCCCGGGAGTACTCTGAGCCGCTCCTCAATGCCTTGAATGGTCAAGGCAGCCTTGGGTTTCATCCTCGAGAACGGAGTGCCTTGGAGGCCCTCCAGGTACGACCGACTTAACTGGATGGCCATCTGCGTCAGGTTCTTCGTGTTGAAGCCCACATTCGCGTGCAGGATACGCCAGACGTTGTGGATCATCAGGCCGGCGCCGATCAGGAGCACCAGTGAGAACGCTATCTGGGCCACTACCAGACCCTCCCGGATTCGTCGGGCCCCCCGGCGATCCGATATCCCACGTCCTGCTTCTTTCAGAGATTCGTTCACGTCCGGCTTCGAGACTCCAGGGCCGGAAACAGTCCAACCAACAAGCCGGTCAGGAATGTGACGACCACCACAAAGCCAAGGATTCGCAGGTTGATGGAGATATCTGAGGCCCGTGAAATGACATACGAAGGGGCCAGATGGACGGCAAGTCGCACTCCCCCGTAAGCCAGCAACAGGCCCGCTACAGCACCCAGACCGGAAAGCAGTAGACTCTCGGTCAGCAGTTGCCGGACCAGGCGCTGCCGGGTTGCACCCAGTGAGGCTCGCACCGCCATCTCTTTTTCACGCGTAGCCGCACGCGCCAATACCAGGTTCGCAACATTCGTGCATGCGATCAGCAGTACGAGGGCCACGGCACCAAAGAAGGCCAGAAACCGCATCCTCTGGTCGCCGTAGAGATATACCCGGAGTGGCTGGATACGAGCGCCATAACCTTTTTGCTCGGGGTATTGCCTGGCGAGGCCGGCCTCGATGACATCCAATTCTGACTGCGCGCTATCGATGCTGGCCCCAGGCGTCAGGCGCCCGATGACTTCCCAAACGCGCTGTTCGCGCGTTGTCGACCAGTTGACGGCAAGCCAGAGGTCGACCTTGTCCTCCCAGGGATCCCGATACTCACGGCACATCACACCGACTACCTGGTGAGGCACTCCCTCCATCATGATTGTTTTGCCGAGAATCGCAGGGTCCGAGCCGAAAAGCCGTTGCCAGGCCTCGTAGGATAGCACTCCGCGTTCGCTCTGGCCTGGCGTATAGTCCTCCGTGAGAAACAGGCGGCCCTGACATGCCTCCGCGCCCACCATGCGAAAGTACCCATCGCTCACAAACCGAAACTGAAGCGTTTCGGCTCGATCGCTCCGGTCGAGAACGCCTGAGTTCGACAGAGTCTGAGCCAATTCTTCGTAACTCCGACTCTGCTTCTTCCAGTCAAGGAAGGTCGGTGACGAAACTTTTTCCCAGCTGTCGGGTTCCGGTTGGTTGAGTCGCCTTTCCCAGACACCTACGAGGCGATCCTGTTCGGGGAACGGCAGGGGCTGAAGAAAGACCGTGTCATAGATGCTGAAGACTGCCGTGGTCGCACCAATTCCGAGAGCCAGCGAGACGACTGCCGTGGCCGTGAATCCTGGGTCTTTTGCCAATGTGCGGGCGCCGTAGCGAAGATCCTGCCAGAGCTGTTCCGCCCAGACGAAACCCCACACCGCACGGCTGTCTTCCTTTGCCAGGGCGGCGCTGCCGAATTTGAGGCGCGCAGCCCGCCTGGCCTCTTCGGGCGGCATCCCGCGGTCGATGTTGTCCTGAATCTCGAGCTCGATGTGGCTGCGGATCTCTTCTTCCAGATCCTGATCCGCTTCGCGCCAGTGGACGATGCGTTCCAAACGGAAGAAGAACTGATGCAACCAGCGCAAAGGAACCTTCCTTCAGGCCCAGGTTCGCTAGCTCGTTTTCCCTTCGGCAGGCCGCACGATCCGGACGATTGCCGCGGTCAGGCGCTCCCACTTCGAGATCTCGGCATGTAGCTGACGTTTGCCGGCAGGCGTAAGACGGTAGTACTTGGCGCGGCGATTACTTTCCGATGTGCCCCATTTTGCCAAGATCAACCCCCGCATTTGGAGGCGCTGCAGCGCGGGGTATAGTGAGCCGTGGTCGATCTGCAGCACGTTTTCCGATGTGTGCTCGATCGTGTTCGCGATGCCCTGGCCATGAAGCGGACCCAGCAGCAGTGTTCTGAGGATCAGCATGTCCAGGGGACCCTGCAGCAACTCGGTCCGATCTTCGTCCTTCGTACGTGGTGTCATAGACTTTAGTAGATCATCTACCACACTATGGCCCTCTCCGGCGGCCTGTCAAGCATAAACATTCTCTATTGTGCTTGCATCGCAGGAAAGACTGCGAGCCGTCAGTAAGCGAGTCGCTTCTCCGGCGGGGGCTGAGGGCTCGAGTATGGTCACGTAAAGTTTGAAGATTTCCTACTTGGGCTTTGCCTGTCCAATCTCAGTAAGTCCCGCGAAGTCTTAGGTTTTATCGGGAGCGCACCAAAAGCAGAAAATCTCATAATCGCGAGCGGAGCCGCGGTGCGCTCTCGATAAAACGACTTGAAGGTGGCCGCGAAGCGGCGGCTCGGCGGACCTACGAGGACGTCAGAGATCAAAGCTGCGGGCTATGTATTTTGAATGTAATAAGCGCTGATCATGGGGTACGACGGTGGGCATGGCCGGCGCGCAAATGAGCACTTGATGAGGTGCGTGGAGCGATTTTTGTACGCGCATTTTGTTTCGGGTGCCTGGAATTGTGGCTTTCCTTCTTCTCTAAAGCAAACGCCTACTGATCGATCTCTCTCCTGACTCGGTTTACGATCCCTGTGCCCAAACATGAGCTGCAGGTGGCGGGCGCGGAAGTGGTCTGGGGAGAAAGACGCGTAGAATGACGATCATCGGGCCTCCGCATTGTGGACACTTCCAGAGACCGGAGGTGTCTGCCGGTTGAGGTTCCGTTGTGGAAGGATCGGGTGCCGATTCGAGGCACTGAAAACAACGTGGCAAAAGGGTGCGTCGGTGCCGATTGGCGAGAAATCCGAAGTTGCGGATGCGCACGAACCCTTTCGGAAGCATGTGAAGCAAAAAGCGGCGCAGGAACTCCTCTGTGGGCAGTGCCATATTGCGTTGAACGTTTCCATGGGCACGATCTCTCCAACTGAAGGTAACCTCTCCATTGTCAAAAGAGACCAGTCGATGGTTGGAAATGGCCACTCGATGGCGTGAGGTGAAAAAACTCAGCCGAGCCACAAACGATTGTGACGGCGTGTCTTGCCGCGGGCCCAGGAAACGCTCGGTGCGACTCTTGACAGGTAGCCGACGATCCCGGATGCTCCCCATCTGAACCGTGCATCCGGAGGAACATGGAATCGCAGCTTCAGCCATGCCACTTGTTGCTCCTCATCCTCGCCGGCTGGATCAATCGCCGGCAACAGGACGCCATCGACTACCTCCTCACTGAGAATCAGATACTCCGGGAGAAGCTTGGAAAGAAACGAATACTCCTCAACAACTACGAGCGACGCAGGCTTGCCATCAAAGGCAAGATCCTCGGCCGTAAGGTGCTCGACCAGCTTGCCACCATCGTGACTCCCGAAACAATCCTGCGCTGGCATCGAGAACTCGTGGCCGCACACTGGAACTACAGCAAGCGCCGCAAGTCCTCCGGACGCCCGCCGGTCGCACAAGAGATCGTTGAACTGGTCCTGCGCATGGCTAAGGAGAATCCGACGTGGGGCTATGACCGCATCCAGGGCGCCCTGGCCAACCTTGGACATCCCGTTTCCGACAGGACGGTCGGCAATATCCTGAAAGCACACGGCATCGAGCCGGCGCCGGATCGGAAACGGCAGTCCACCTGGAAGACTTTCCTCGCAGCCCACTGGGACGTCCTGGCCTCCATTGACTTCACCACCATCGAGGCTTGGACCAAGACCGGGTTAGTCACTTACTACTTGCTGTTCGTCATGGAAATCGCGACACGACGAGTGTGCTTCGCCGGTTGCACCGCCAATCCCGACGCGCCGTGGATGGTCCAGATAGCCAGGAATCTCAGCGACCCTGAAGACGGATTCCTGCGCCGCAAGAAGTTCCTTGTTATGGATCGCGACGATAAGTTCTGCGAGGAGTTCCGCGCCACGCTGCAGCAGGTTGGGATTGAGGCTGTGCGCCTGCCGCCACGCTCGCCCAATCTGACGCCCCACATCGAGCGTTTCATGCGCTCCCTTAAGGATGAGTGCCTGCATCGCCTGATCTTCTTCGGACAAAAGCCGCTGCAAGCCGCCGTGGTTTCTTTCCTCGCCCATTATCACAGAGAGCGCAATCACCAGGGCGTCGACAACCGACTGATCGATCCGGGCGAGGAAGTCGGCCGCATCGCCGGTGAGGTCGAGTGCCGCCAGCGACTCGGCGGCATCCTGCGGTACTATCACCGCAAAGCGGCCTGACCTGGTCTGCCATGTGACGCCAGCCGCCGTGCTGCATGATCGCAGGAGGTGTCTGCAGGCTGCGATTCGCTTCCCCGTCACCGACCCAAGAGCCATACATCCTGCCCGGCTGAAGCACGGGCCTGGAATTGTGCCGTCTCGGCATCGGCCGAAATTGCCGCCCATTCATGTTTCCAAACCATCAAGCGAGCCGCAGTTACAGGAGGTCCGAGTTTTTTCACCACACGCCGTATGGCTCGATGCGATAGCAGGGAATGAGAGGAAGAGGCGCCCCGCTCGGATCGAGTTTCCGGGAGGGACACTGGGAAACCCGAACGAAAATTCTCACACAAGTCTCACACAGGCGAAAGAACAGTGCACGTGAGTAGATCTGTAAGTTATTGCTCTTATTAGGACTTATGGTGAGCCGTCCAGGAATCGAACCTGGAACCTACTGATTAAGAGTTCTAAAAAGACTCGTACGAAGCAACCCCAACAACGCCCAAGTCCCGATGAAATCGACAGAAAGCAGTAATCCTCTATTCTGCTGATACGGCCTGATACGTAGTGGATCGGTAGCAAAGTGGTAGCAAACTCAGTGGGGTCCGTTCAGAATTAATCCGAGCGGAATATTGAAGACACGCTGGCTCACTCTTTCCACGCGGGGGTAGAGGGTTAACAGGATTCCATAGTGACTTGCCTTTGGATGGTCATCCAGAAAGGAGTGCAGAGAAGAGAAATCGGCCGCGCCCATAGTGGCACCATGCTTGACCTCGATGGGCACGAGGCGCCCCCCGGAGGAAAGCACCAGATCACACTCAAGGCCCTTCGGTGTTCTCCAGAAGTAGGCTTCCCACGGCACGCCAAGATGCCCAAAGAGCTTCCGAATTTCCATGATAGCGAAAGACTCGAAAAGTCTGCCGAAATGGGGAGCACCCAGGAGCCCACGCCCATCCCGAATTCCTTGGAGATGAAGGGCAAGTCCCATGTCGGCGAATACCCATTTTGGCCGGCGTACCAGCCGCTTGGTAGTAGTGACGTGATAGGCCGGGATAGATACGACCTGATAACTCGTATCCAGGAGAGATAGCCAATGGTCCACAGTCTTGTGATCCACGCCGAGGATACGACCGACTTCTGCTTTGTTGAGCACTGTGCCCGAACGGCCGGCACATAGCGTGAGGAAGCGGTCGAAGAGGCCAAGATCCCCAACTTGGCTTAACTGTCTCACATCGCGCTGCAGGTAGGTGCGTCGGTAGGCTTCAAGCCAATCTCCGCCGGCTTCGTGAAGCACCACCGGGGGATATCCGCCCGCAAGCATCGCCGGAACCACATCTGAGGTGTCGTTGCATGGGTATTCATCTCCCGACATGCCTGCTAGTTTCTCCGGATTCTGAAGCAATTCCACTGTCTGGACAGCGGCCGCAATTTGGACTTCCCGGGCCTCCTGCGCGGCAAAGGGCCACAAATCCAGAATCGCCGTTCGGCCTGCCAGGGATTCGGTCACGCCTTTCATCAGTTCGAAATGCTGGCTCCCCGAAAGGAAGAAACGGAATGAGCCGCGAGCACGATCCAACTCCCGCTTCAGGTAGGGAAAGATGTCGGGCACATGCTGCACTTCGTCCAGGAATACGAAGCCGGGGTGGTTGGCGAAGAAGAGATCCGGATCACGGCGGAATGAATCTATTTCAGAGGGTGTATCGAAGGAGATCTGGTGCATCAGGCCTGGAAACAGTTCGTCGGCAAGACGGGACAGGAGTGAAGTCTTCCCAGCCTGCCTGGGTCCCGTAACAAGGACGGCACCAAATACTTTGACAAGATCCGCAACTTTGCGTTGAAGGAAGCGATACTTATACATCACGGAACATTATGGGAGCACCGCTCCCATTTTGCAACGAGTATTAGCTTGTCGTTCGCCAAAACTCCGGCTGTCTGTCGCCAATAGCCCATCACTCCAGTCTTCGTGCCCTTGAGATCGAAGGATCACCGGGAAATTGAATTGGTGAAAAATGCAGGACATCCCTCAGTATTGTAACAAGTCCGCGAATCCTCCACAGCAGCAGACACTGATCCGTGCCCGTGTGAAATGATCTGCATCAAGAAAGAGAACTCTTCAGGCAGCCTGCCGCCAGTCGTATCGATGATGTAAGCCACCGATGCGCGGGAATGAAATCAACTGCGCAGATTGGTCCGGCTTCGAAGAAACAGGTCGCTTCGCCGGTGTGTCTTTCTCAAGAGAGTCATGGATTCGGTCCGCGTGATAATAGGAAACGTAATCCCGGATCACACGGCGCAGATGAATCTCATCGAGCACGATTAGGTGATCAAGCAACTCCCTGCGGCAACTTCCGACCCAGCGTTCCGCAACTCCATTCTGCCAGGGACTTGCAGGGCTTATGCGTCTCGGTTTCATGCCGCTGGCTGTCAGTAGATCCGTGACCTCCTCGCCAAACTTGCCGTCACGATCCAGAATCATGTAGCGGAAAGCACAAGAGTCCGGAAATGCCTCCCTCAGCTGCTGCACTATCCAGGTGCCGGTCGGATATTCCGTTACATTGAAATGGAGGATCCTGCGTCGACCGTGTTCGATCACAAAGAAACAATACAAGACTCGGAAGGTGAGGGTCGGCACGGTAAAGAAGTCCATGGCCACGATGACATCGCGGTGATTGCGCAGGAACGCAGCCCAGAGCTTGCGGGCCTGCTCGTGAGGATACAGGCGCTGGAGATAGCGAGAAACAGTGCGTTCAGAGACGTCGAATCCGAGTTTCAGAAGCTCACCGTGAACTCGCGGAGCGCCCCAGCCTGCATTCTCCTCTACCATCCGCCGGATGAGAGCTCGAATCTCGGCATTGATTTTGGGCCTCCCAAACTTCTTCGACCGTGATCGAAGGCGCCAGAACAGACGAAAGCCAGCTCGATGCCAAGCCACAACGGTTTCCGGTTTGACGATAACCAGCGCCCTGCTCCATGCTGGCCAGTAACGGCGGAGCAGAATCCAGAATATCCGATCCCGGATTCGCAGCCGAGGGCGAGTATGTTTCCGCTTGAGTACGCCCAGCTGCTGACGGAGGGCAACGATCTCCAGGCCGAGACTGCAACGGGAACGGAGAAAGGCATTGAGGAAGGTGAGAGCACCCGTGAAAAGTGGAATCATAGCCCCGGATTTATAGCATAGGGGCCCGTCCCGGCCTCGGCGTTAACTGCTTGAATTTGCTGCATCACCGACTATTGGCGACACACAGGTAGCAAAATGGTAGCAAAACGGGTTACCGAGAAAATCGAGTCGCCGCAAGTTGTTGATATTATTGGTGAGCCGTCCAGGAATCGAACCTGGAACCTACTGATTAAGAGTCAGTTGCTCTGCCAGTTGAGCTAACGGCCCACCCTGGGACGATGAAGCGCGCCCTGAAACGGACATGAGGGTAGCACGGGCTGAGCTGCTTGTGAAGGCTCTTTTCAGGCCGCATTGCCTGCACCGCAATAGACACGGCGTCACCGCTATTCATACCTTAATGTCGTCGCAGCCGCTCCCCAACCAGCCAGCCGTCGCGCTCTCCACCGACGCTCATCTGCTCTGATTTAAATGAAGGACCGCCGGCCCAGGGAAGGGCGTCGTGAACGTCCGCTGTGCCTCCCCCCGGACTGGCTTCCCGGAAATCAAACGATCCGCGTTCACATCCAGCCATTCAACGGTGAAAGTACCGGGTGCGTCCCTCAAGTCCAGGTTGAATTCACCTTTGTCCGATTGGAACACCAGGTATTCTTTCCCCCTCGCCGCCAGGCAATACCTTGTGGCCGAGAGGTTCTCCTGGGGCGTCATGGCTGCCAGGTCCACCTTATCGGCGTAGCGCCGCACCTGACCCATGGCAGCACGCGCTGAGTCCTGCCACGTCGGCGAGAGAAGCAGCTCCTCCATGAACAGAACGTTGAGCCCTCGCGTGAAGCTCTTCCACACCCAGATGTTGTCGCCGCCCGTGTGTCCCCACAGGTGGTCCGTGTCGTTTACCACCACCTTCGTCGTGCAATCGGAACATGGATTCACGCGGTAATCGCGCGCTTCTTCGCCCGGATTCGGAGAGATCCAGTCCGCCGGGCTTTCGTAAAGCACGGAATTCGTACCGCCCTTGTACTGAAACGTCATCCCGACCGGGTGCTGTTTGGTCTTCTTCGATTCGTATTCCTTGACGAAGCGGATGACGTGATACTGCCAGGCGGTGGATTCAGGCAAAGCCTCATTGCACACTTCATACAGCACGTTGTCCAGGTCGTTGACGGTGTCAATCACCTTCCGGACATAGGCCTCCTGCAACTGGAGAACCCGGCGCCCCGTCGGACTGTCCTGCAATGTGTTGTATTCTAGCCCCTTGCCGTCGCCGTTCGCGTCTGCCTCGATGCCGTTGATGTTGTTCGCCTCATGGAACGGATGGTTCTGCCAGCCGTCGGTGAACTGCATCTCCCAGCCTTCGAACAGCATGACCGCAGCGTAAATGCCACGATCCCCGGCAACCTGGAGGCGAGACCGCAGGCGATCGAAGTACTCCGTGTCGAACCGTGTCAGGTCGAATTTCGGCGCCCCGTCCCCGGCAGGACCCGGACCAGCCCGTAACCAGGGATGCGGCCGGCAGTACTTCACTGCGTTGCCTGTGTACGAATCGGTCCACTTCGTCGTCTCCCAGCGCCAGAGCCGGAAGAAGTTGTGGTTCCGGCGCTCCAGGAAGTCAAGATAGGCCTGATAGTCGAATACGGGTGGGGGGCTTCCGCTCCCCTCCCGCATCAGCAACCCATTGTCCTGCAGTGACTGCCAGGTGTGTGACCCGGCGAGATAGACCGCCCGGCCCGTGCCGTCGGTGAACCAGCGCGGATTCCCCTGCAGAACGCGCAGCGGTCCCGATGCAGGCTTGTTCTCGGCGGCAAGTCCGGCTGTGCAGAAACTCAACACCGCCAAAGCTACGACGAATCTGATCTTCATATGGATCCTCACGCGACACCGACTCGCCTTCACACAGATGATCAAGCGGTTGTTGCTCACGGGCAGGTTGCGATCGGAACCGAACACGCAACCTCCGTCGGCAGCGCCCACGACCGGGAGTGCTAGGTCAGGGAGAGCTCGCGGCCGATCTTCACAAACTTCTGAACGCCGAGGTCCAGATCCGCCTCCGAATGCGTGGCGGAAATCATCACGCGGATCCGAGCCTTCCCCATCGGCACAGTCGGGAAACCGATGGCCATCGCAAACACGTCCTCTTCGAACAGCCGCCGGCTGAACTGCTGCGCAACCTTCACGTCACCCAGCATCACAGGCGTGATCGGCGTCTCGCTCCGGCCCGTGTCGAATCCGGCGTCCCGCATCCGCTGCTTGAAGTAGCGCGTATTGCTCCACAGACGCTGAACGAGTTCATCGGACGACTCGAGAATCTCCACCGCGGCACTGCAGGCCGCCACGTCCGCAGCCGTCAGCGCACTCGAAAACAGAAACGGCCTTCCCTTCTGGCGCAGATGATCGATGACGATCTCTCCTCCCGGCCACAAAGCCGCCGACGACCCCGAACGCCTTCGAGAGAGTCCCGATCTCGACATCGACCCGCCCATGCATGTGAAAATGGTCGACCGCACCGCGACCGCTTTTGCCGAGCACCCCCTCGCCATGCGCATCGTCGACCATGACCATCGCGTCGAAGCGCTCCGCGACTCTCAACCAGAGGCGGCAACGGCGCGATATCGCCGTCCATGGAGAAGACACCGTCGGTGATGACCAGCGCACGATTCCGCGACCCTGCCGGATAGTGCTCGCTCAACTTCTGCTCAAGGGACGCTGGATTGCAGTGCCCGTAACGGATGATGTCCGCCCCGGACAGACGGCACCCGTCGATGATGGAAGCGTGGTTGAGCTCGTCGGAGAACACCAGATCCCCCTTACCTACGAGTGAGGGAATCGTGGCCACGTTCGAGTTGAACCCGGATTGGAAGGCGATCGCCGCCTCGACCCCCTTGAAGCGCGCCAGCTTCTCCTCCAGCGCAGTGTGCAGCACCGTGTTCCCGGCGATGGTGCGCACCGCCGCCGGGCCCACTCCGAACGACTCGATCGCCTGCGCAGCAGCCTCTTTCAGCTTCGGGTGATTGGCGAAGCCCAGGTAGTTGTTCGAGCAGAGATTGAGAACCTTCTTGCCATCCACGACAATCCACGCGCCCTGGGGCGACCCGATCGTCCGGATGTTGATGAGCAGCCCTTCCCTTTCCAGGCGGGCGCGTTCGTCGACTATGAATTGCAGCTTGGTTGAAGAAGACATGATCCCCTCCCCGGGTAAGCAAGCATCTTACCGCAGAGAGTCGGTGAGCGCGGGAATTATGACGACTCGCGGCGACGGGACGGGAACAGCGGCCGGAAACCGGCCGCGCTTGCCAGAAGTGCCGCGCGCTCGGTCGCCGACATCGGAACGTAGTCCCGCGCGAAACCGAGAGCCATCCGGAAGAGCCGGGGATCCCCGGGCGGCAATACGGCCGTCACATCTTCAGATAGTGCAAATCGAAAGGCCTGCCGCGCCAGTCCCGGATCGACGGCCGGACGATACCAGCAATTCGGAAAATCACGATTCTCATGCCGCGACCACGGACCGAGAGCCATCGCTTTCACCGCCAGGCGAGCCACGTTCAACTCCCTGGCCTTTTCAAGCACCCGGGGACCGAAGTCCCCTTTCGCGTAGAACACGAAGTTGACCGGAAAGAGCACGGAGTCGAACCTCATCCTGTCCATCATCGCGAGCGCCGCTTCGACCGAGTGAGCCGAGAATCCGACAAACCTCACCTTCCCCTGCTCCCGCGCCCGGCTTACCGCCTCCACAGCCCCGCCGGGACCGAAGATCCGTTCTACCTCGGATACCTTGATCACGGCGTGGAACTGGTAAAGGTCCAGGCATTCGGTGCTCAGGCGTCGCAGCGAATGATCCAGTTCCTGTCCGGCTGCAGCGGTACCACGAGCAAAGGTCTTGCAGGCGAGAAAAACCTTGCTTCGGAACGGAGCGAGAGCGCGGCCGAGCTTGGCTTCGGCTTCGCCGTCTCCGTAGGACGGCGCGACGTCGAAGTAATTGACGCCGGCATCCACAGATTCGGCGACAATCGCGTCGCAATCGCGCTGCTCCATCCCCACCAGGGTCATCCCCCCGAAACCGACGATCGAGAGGTCGACTCCGTCCTTGAACCGGCGTTTCTCCATCAGATGGCGCTCCTGCGCTGAACAGCGGCATGGTGGCAAAATGAAATGGAAGGATTCTGAGTTCTGTATTCTGAATTCCGGAACCAGCGAGAGGGTCCGGGCTGGCAGTCCGGACCCGCTTAACCTACTCGATGGTGATGTCGCCGGAGCCGCTGCGCAGCTTCACCAGTACGCCACCGCCGCCTACCTTGCCGCGGACTTCGTGCTTGGTGACAGCGTCAGTCGAGCTCAGCGTCTGACGGAGATTGATGCTTCCGGAATCAGCGTGTGCGTCGAGGTCGAAGCCGGCCTTTCCGCTCAACTGCACGTGGAGTCCGCCCGAACCGGTACTCGCTTGCCACGGGCTTGTCGGCGTTCCATCCAGCCGGATACCGCCGCTGCCGGTTTCGGCCCGCAGGCCGCCCCGGATGCCCGATGCCGTGATCGTACCCGAGCCCGTCTCCAGCTCGGCGTCGCCTTCGGCAATCATCTCGACGGTGACATCTCCGCTCCCCGTTCCCAGCTTCACAGAGCCCCCTACCTGCGAGGCGTGAATCGAACCGCTGCCGGTGCCGGCTCTCAGACCCCGCGCCAGAGATACCGCATCGATGTTGCCGGACCCTGTTTCTGCACGGACCTCGTCACCGATGCTGTCGAGCTTGATGTTCCCGGAACCCGTGCTCAGGTTCAGAGCGCCGCGCAGTCCCTCGACATCGAGATTACCCGAGCCACTCTCGGCCTTGAGCCGAGTTTCGGCAGGCGCCTCGATCTCATAGCTGATCGATACGTTTCTCCGATACTCCTCCTTGTCGATCCGCCCGATCCTGATAGTGCTGCCGGTCTGCTCAATCGGAGGATTGGCAGCGATGTAACGGGCCTTCTCCTCCGCACCTTGTGCAGAATCGTCCCTGGCCTTGATCCGGCCGACCACTCGAACGGTGCCGGCGCTACCCGGCCGAACGCTTATGTTGCCGGAGCCGGTGCTCACATCCATGTCAAGCGCCCCGCTCACGTTGAGGGTTCGTTCAAAGGATGCCTCCGCAGAGGCCTTCGCAAACAGAGGATCGAAGTCAAAATCGCACGCCACGACAAATGGGAGTGCCGCTGCGAGAACCAGTGTCCATACCCGGGCTTTGTGCTTCATGGGTCCCTCCTGAGGATTCGTCGTAACAAAACAGGCCCTTCCTTCGAAGCCTGACAAAGAAAACGAATTGTCGGCCCCCTAAGTTCCATCAAAACTCGGCCCGACGGTCAAAAATCAGCACCGGGTGGACGGAGACGAAACCCAGCCCCGTCACGAGCCTGCTGACGGCAAGCCGTGAAAGTGCTATCTTTTGCCAAATAAGGGAGGATCGACCATGTCGTCCTGTCCGTCTTCCTTGTTGATCCGGAAGTTCCAGGTTGCTGCCTGCACGGCTGCCGTCCTGACCCTTGCGGCCCTTGTCTGTGGGGCGTCCTCAACGGCCGGAACGATTGCCGCTCCTGGAGGGTTCGCTATGACATTCGCACTGACGAGCAAAGCCTTTGACCATGGCGGGACTGTTCCAAAGAAGTTCACCTGCGACGGACCGGATGTTTCACCGGCGCTCTCATGGACCGAGCCACCGCCCGGCACAAAGAGCCTGGCGCTGATATCGGACGACCCGGATGCCCCGGTGGGGACGTGGGTTCACTGGGTCGCTTTCGATATTCCGGCCGGGACGCGCGAGCTTCCGGAGGGGGTAGCGAAAACCGCCGACCTGCCGGGAGGCGGCAAGCAGGGCAGAACCGATTTCGGCAGGATCGGCTACGGCGGCCCCTGCCCTCCCCCGGGGAAGCCTCACCGCTACTATTTCAAGCTTTACGCGCTCGATACACAGCTCAACCTCAAGCCCGGATCGACCAAGGCGGACGTGGAAAGGGCTATGAAGGGTCACATTCTCGCGCAGGCCGAACTCGTAGGACGCTACGGACGATAGCAGCCCTCACCGACCTGCGTTCGGGTAAACACTCGATAATGCCGCGGAGGGATTGCATATGGCAGTGACGATCAAGACGATCAGGTACTGGAGAGGAGTGGTCGAGCATCAACCGGGCGTCCTCGCGGGCGTTCTCAAGCCAATGGCAGAGGCCGGCCGGAACCTCCAGGTTGTGATGGGCTACCGGATGCACGAGGGGAAGGCTGCGATAGAGCTGTATCCGGTTACGGGTAAGAAGTCCGTCGCTGCCCTGCAGGCGGCGGGTTTCGGCATGCCTTCAATCCCGGCGCTATTGGTGCAGGGCGACGACAAGGGCGGTCTCGGGCATGCCGTAGCCAAGGGCTTGAGCGATGCCGGCATCAACATCGCCTTCATGGTCGCACAGGTCGTCGGCAGGCGTTTTACCGCCGTGTTCGGCTTCGAGAGCGAGGCGGACACCAAGAAGGCCGCGGGCCTGATCAGGAAAGCGGCCGCGCCGAAGAAGAAATAGGCGGACTTCCCTCGCCATCCCGCTAGGATCTCGTGTGGCGCCTCGTTGAGGCGGCGCGGCGGGTCGAAGTCTCGCCGAGCAAGAACCCACATTTCAAGATCTCATGTGCGGCGGGCTGGAAACCCGCCCCACATGATCCCGTGCCGCCGGGTGAATTTGAGAAATGGAGTGTGGCCTGCTATCTTTAACGGGCAGTCAGCCGGAGGAATTGCGGAATGATCGAGGAAAAGGTCACCAGCAGCATCGGGTACGGGCGGCAACTCGAGGTTCCGTTCGCCCAGGTGCTGGAACGCGCGCGCAAGGCCCTGCAGGCCGAGGGGTTCGGAGTTCTCTGCGAAATCGACGTCCGCGAAAAGATGAAGGAGAAGCTCGGTGTCGACTTCCGGAACTACATCATCCTGGGCGCCTGCAATCCGCCGCTCGCATACCAGGCGCTGCAGCAGGATCTGAACGTGGGATTGCTGCTGCCCTGCAACGTGGTCGTGTATGAAGAGGCGGGCCGCACGGTTGTCGCCGCGATCGATGCGAAGAAGATGCTGTCTGTGCTGGGCAATCCCGCACTCACCTCCGCGGCAGGCATGGTGAACGAGAAACTGCACCGCGCCATCGACAAGTTGTGACAGCCAGCCTGTGATGGCAACCGGAATGACGGAAGAACCAAAGAGGAGGCTGAAACCGATGCCGGATTGGGCCTGGTTCCTGCTTGTTTTCGCAGGTTACGTCGCGCTGATGCGTTTCGTGCTGCCCGCACTCGGCGTGCAGACTTGAATGTCGAACTCCTGCAGCGTCGAGTCTCGACGCGACAAGGGTGTCCCGGGGACGACTCTCCATTCCGAATCGCCTGCGCCGGACACCAAACACTGACCGGCCGGGCTGTTCAGGCGTGGAATTCGACCCCCTGGGCGAGATGAATCTCGCCGCCCCAGTTGATGGTGTTCGTCTGCCGGCGCATGTAGGCTTTCCACGAATCTGACCCGGACTCGCGCCCGCCGCCCGTCTCCTTCTCCCCCCCGAACGCGCCCCCGATCTCAGCGCCGGATGTACCGACGTTGATGTTGGCTATGCCGCAGTCGGAACCCCGGAAGCTGACGAAGGCCTCGGCCTCGGCCACGCTGTCCGAGAAGACGCCCGACGAAAGACCCTGCGGCACACCGTTGTGCATCGCGATGGCCTCATCGAACGTCCGGTATCTCATCACGTAGAGAATCGGCGCGAACGTCTCCGTCCGGACGATCGGCGCGTCGTGGGCGATCTCGACTATCGCAGGGAGCACAAACGTCCGCCTCCCGAAGGGCGGGTTGAGCACCTTGCCTCCGTAAAGGACCTTCCCTCCCTGCTGCCGTGCTGCGATCAGCGCCTCCTCGAAATCGGACACCGCCTCCTCATCGATCAGGGGACCCATGAGAGTCTTCGGATCGAGCGGGTCGCCGATCCTGACGCTCTTGTAGTTCGCAATCAGCTTGGCGACGAACGGCTCGAACATCTTCTCGTGAATTATCAGGCGGCGAGTCGACGTGCAGCGCTGCCCGGCCGTTCCGACCGCTCCGAAGAACGAGGCAGCCAGGGCGCCGGCCATGTCGGCCTTGTCGGAGATAATCAAGGCGTTGTTTCCACCCAGTTCGAGAATCGTCCGGCCCAACCGCGCCCCGACGACCTGCCCGATCCGTTTCCCCATCTTCGTGGAGCCGGTCGCGCTGATCAACGGCAGCCTGGCATCACCGATCATCCGCTCGCCGATGGTGGAGCCGCGCCCGATCACCACGCAGGAAACACCTTCAGGAACACCATTCGCCCGCAGCACCGCAGCCACTATGTTCTGGGTGGCAATCGCGCACAGGGGCGTCTTGCTGGACGGCTTCCACACGACGGGATCGCCGCAGACGAACGCAAGCGCCGAATTCCAGGACCAGACCGCAACCGGGAAGTTGAAGGCAGTTATGACCCCTACCGGCCCCAGCGGATGCCACTGTTCCATCATCCTGTGCATGGGTCGTTCGCTCTGCAGTGTGGGGCCCGACAGCGTCCGGCTCAGGCCGACCGCAAAGTCGCAGACATCGATCATCTCCTGCACTTCACCAAGGCCCTCGGTGAGGATCTTTCCCATCTCCAGGGAAACGAGTCGGCCCAGCTCTCCTTTCCTGGCGCGCAGGGCCACGCCGATGTTGCGCACGATCTCCCCGCGCTTCGGTCCGGGTATCGCGCGCCAGTGCCGGAACGCCTGGCCCGCCTGCTCCATGAGCTTCGCGTAGTCAGCCTCACCCGCCTGCTGTATCTTTGCGAGCAGGTCCCCGTTCGTCGGGCTGTGCACTTCGAGCCAGTCGCCGCTTGAAGCGAACCAATCGCCGCCGTAACTGGCACCGTCCATTCGGGACTTCAGCCCCAGGGCTTTGAACAGTTTCCTGGTTTCCTGCGGTGTCATACCGACCTCCTTCCCGCCGACCCGGAAAAAGAATTCGCGTCAGAAGCGCAGAGTCCGGGTCTATACCCTGCAACCTCGGCGCACCGGCGGTAAGAGTGTATCATTGAGGACGTATGAAAGCCCTCCGATTTGAGAAAGGCGAGCTGAGTCTCGCCGACGATCTGGACGTGCCGCATATACCGGGCGAGGCGCTGGTCCGAGTGACACTCGCCGGGATCTGCAACACCGACCTGGAAGTCGTCAGAGGATACGCGGATTTCAGCGGCACCCTCGGGCACGAGTTTGCAGGTATCGTCGAGGATTCCCCTGACAGGTCGCAGATTGGCGCGCGGGTCGTAGGCGAGATCAACGCGGGCTGCGGCAGCTGCAGCCTCTGCAAATCGGGAGATTCGCGCCACTGCCCGGAGCGGACCGTGCTCGGGATCGTGAATCGTGACGGCGCATTCGCAGAGTACCTGAGTCTCCCGCCCCGGAACCTGCTCGAGGTGCCGGATGAGATCGCAGACCGCGCGGCCGTTTTCGTTGAGCCGCTTGCCGCCGCGTGCGAAATCCTTGAGCAGGTGGAGATCACTCCCTCCCACCATGTCATCGTCCTGGGCGATGGGAAGCTCGGACAGCTGATCGCGCGAGTCCTTGCCACCACGGGATGCCGTCTCACGCTCGTGGGGAAGCATCCGGGCAAGCTGAAGCTCGCGACCTCGGCTGGGATCGATACCGCGCTGGTGCAGACCGGAGCCGCCGCTGGCGCCGATGTCGTCGTCGAGGCGAGCGGATCGCCTGCCGGGATGAAACTGGCCCTGGATATGGTGCGTCCCCGGGGCACGATTATCCTGAAATCGACCTACCGGGAGACGACGGAGATCGACATTTCCAGGGTCGTCGTGAATGAGATCTCGATGATCGGCTCGAGATGCGGACGCTTCGCGAAAGCGCTCGAGTTCCTGTCGCGCGGCGGGGGGGATCTCGGCGCACTGGTGACGCAGGAATTCCCCCTTTCCATGGGAATCGAAGCCTTCCGGCGCGCCTCGTCGCCTGATGCGATGAAGGTTCTGCTGGTTCCGTAGTCAGGATGCGGGGCTCTGTTCACGACGGAGTACCGCGCCTTCGGCGCTCGGTGTCCCAGCCGTGAAAACCACGCGCTTACGCGCGCGGCTACCTACCCTTGTGCCGCCTCTTCGAGGCTGGTCTGTTCATCGCTCGCAAATCTCGAGCTGCTTCCGGCTAAGCTGCCGAAAGAGGTGTGAAGCGCCGCGAGCAAGCAGCGAGAGATGCGATCGGTTACGTTCTGCGACGAGCGAGCGGAGCAGGAGATAAGTGGGTCCGCGCCGTCGGCGCGGATACGGCGCGCTGCGGCACAACGCGCCCACTCGAGGCCACCCCTGCAGGCAAAGAAGCGGACCAAGACCCGAAGGGCCGGCGCACCGGATGCCCTTATTCCGGCAACGGAATTGCATTGAATCCCGGCGAGAAAAACTCTATCTTTGCTCTTTCTGCGAGCATGAAAGATCAGCCTGTCCTTGGTTTTCCGGCGCCTGCCATCGGGGCCTTCCTGGTTGGCCTGGCGGTACTTGCTGGCACGGCACTGGACGCCGGGGCCTCGAATGCCGCCCGCCGCAGCCCGTTGCGGCGTTTCGAATTCTCGCTTGCCCGGATGGGCACGACTTTCAGCATCGTCCTGTACCACACCGGGGAGGACGAAGCCTCGAAGGCGGCAATGGCAGCCTTCAGTCGTGTAGAGCGGCTGGAAGCCATCTTCAGTGATTTCAGGGAGGACAGTGAGAACCGGCGGTTGTGCAGGCTCGGTCCAGGCATGCCGCGCAGCGTCAGTCCCGACTTGTTCTTCGTGCTCGAAAACTCGCTGAGATTTTCGCAACTGAGCGATGACGCGTTTGACGTGACGATCGGACCTGTCGTGCAGGTGTGGCGCGAGGCCCGACGCGCCGGGAAAGCACCGGATCCGGTGAGACTGGCCGAGGCCAGAAAATCGACCGGGATTCAGAACGTCATCCTGGATCGTGAACAGCGTACAGTCCACCTTCTGCTGCCGAACATGAGACTGGACTTCGGCGGGATAGCGAAGGGGTATGCCGCGGATGAGGCGTTGCGCGTCCTGAAGTCGCACGGCATCCGGATGGCACTGGTCGACGGCGGAGGGGACATCAGTATCGGGTCGGCCCCGCCGGGTCAGGCAGGATGGCGGATCGAGGTGAAGAACGGTGTGGAAGACCCCGGCGAGAGGGTGAGTCTCGTTCTGCACGACCGGGGAGTTGCCACGTCGGGGGACTCGTTCCAGTTTCTGGAATCGGGCGGGGCACGCTACTCCCATATCGTCGACCCGGCAAACGGTGTCGCGCTGAAGAATTCGCCCGGCGTTACGGTGGTCGCGCGGGACGCCATGACCGCCGATGCGCTGGCCACGGCGCTCAGCGTGACCCCGGTCGACCAGGGCATGAGCATGGTCGGGTCGGTCGACGGGGCTTCCGCCGCCATCGTCACACGGGGCGATAAGGGCGCCGAGTGGCATGTCTCTCCCGGCTTTCCTCCACTCGTGAGGCGTCGGGAGTCACTGCAGACCGCGGTGCCCGGGCACGATGTTCGTGATTGAAGGTCGCCGTGTGGTGCCGGAACCGGTCCGTGCCAGCGTTGATTTGGCGGATGTTGTGAACCCTGAACTCATAAATCTACAGGTTGAATAGAATGTCGGATGCAACAGATAGAAAACCACGCAAGAGGACTCTGCTGCTCATCGTGACCGGCATGGTGCTCGGTTTCGTCATTGTCTATGGCGCCAACGCCGGGATTGTCTACACTTCGACGGACGTGTTCTGCGACAAGTTCTGCCACGTGCACCCCCATGCAACGGCGTCGTGGATCAAGTCGACGCATTACACGACCAAGAGCGGTGTGGTAACGCACTGCATCGAGTGCCACCTTCCCGCCGGCGGCATCGAGTACTACACGGAGAAGGCACGTCTCGGTGCTCAGGACGTCTGGGGCAAGCTGACCAAGGATCCCAAGAAGATTGACTGGGAGGCAAAAGGCGCCCTCGAGGAAGCCGGCACGTTCACCTACGAATCCTCCTGCGTGCGCTGCCACTCCATACTCTTCAGCGCAAAGCTGACGAAAAAAGGATCGGATGCGCACCTCTACTACCAGCGGATGAAGGATAAGGTGCGGTGCATCAACTGCCACCTGTCCGTGGGCCACTATCACGAGAAGAAGCCCGAGGAATACCTGGAAACGAAGGATGACATCTTCGATCCGAAGACCTTCCCGACGACCGCCGAAGGGTTCGCCAACTACACCGAGACGCTCCCGGGTTCAGACGTCAAGTTCGAATTGGTGGCGATCCCGGGAGGCACGTTCACCATGGGCAGCCCGGATTCGGAAGAGTATCGGAAACCGGACGAGGGTCCCCAGCGCCAGGTCCAGTTGAGCCAGTTTTGGATCGGCAGGACGGAGGTGCGTTGGAAGGAATGGGAAGTCTTCTACGCCCAGCGCGGATCACCCGGAAAGAACGATCCAACCTACTCCGAAGACTCGGCTACCACCGGACCGACTCCGCCCTACGGTTCTCCTGACCAGGGCTGGGGCAGAGGCGCCCGTCCCGCAATAACGATGACCCATCATTCGGCTACGATCTACTGCCAATGGCTCTCGTCCGTAACGGGGAAGAAGTACAGGTTGCCGACCGAAGCTGAATGGGAGTACGCGTGCCGCTCGAAAACCGGGACGCCCTACTTCTTCCCCGGCGATCCTGCACAATTCACACTGGACTCTTTCTGGAACCGGATCTTCGGAGCTAAGAAGATGCCGCTGCGCGAGTTCGCGGTTTATGTCGGCGACAGCCCGGCGCGCACGCAGACACCGTCGTTCGTCAAACCCAACCCGTTCAACCTGATCAACACGATCGGGAACGTGCGTGAGTTCTGCCTCGACTGGTACGATCCGCAGGCATACGCGAAGTACCCGGGCACCAGCGCGGTCCTGAATCCGCGAGGCCCGGAAAGCGGCGAGGAGCACGTGGTGCGCGGCGGATCGTTCAAGAGCGATGCGATATACCTTCGTTCGGCGGCGCGCGACCGCACGCAGACCGAGCGCTGGCTGATGACCGATCCGCAGTCCCCGAAGAGTATCTGGTGGTACTCGGACTGCAACGACGTCGGATTCCGCGTCGTGAGGGAATACGAATCCCCCAAATAATTGCAGGGCAGGTTCCATTGATTTTCGATGCAGCTGAATCGGATGTAAGCTAGATTGAGTGCGTTTATCCTAAACTTGGAGGCCTGATATGAATGAATTGGATCTCACGCGCCGCAACTTCATGGGCGCCGCGGCTGTAGCCGGAGCGGGGGTGCTCCTGGCAGGGTGCAGCACCAAGAAAACCGTCGAGCCAACGAAGTTCCTCGATGCAGCGCCCGATGGACCGGTGCTGAAAGCAGGGCTTGTCGGCTGCGGAGGCCGGGGGACCGGCGCCGTTAAGAATTTTCTGAAAGCAGGACCGAATCTACAGCTCGTGGCTCTGGCCGACGTGTTCCAGGACCAGCTCGACAAGTGCCGCCGCCAATTCGAAGGAAGGGACGAGGCGAAGCTTACCGACGCGACGTGTTTCGTCGGGTTTGACGCCTACAAGAAGCTCATCGATTCCGGCGTGGACATCGTGCTTCTCGCCACACCTCCGCATTTCCGCGCGCTCCACTTCGAGGCGGCCGTGGAAGCCAAGAAGCACGTCTTCATGGAGAAGCCCGTGGCAGTCGACCCGGTTGGCGCGCGCCAGATCATGGCTTCCGGCGAGAAGGCCAAGGCCTACAACCTGAGCGTCGTCGCGGGGACGCAGCGCCGTCACCAGAGGCAATACATCGAGACTTACAACCACATCAAGAACGGCGCCATCGGTGAGATCGTGGCTGCGCGGGCCTACTGGTGCCAGGGACAGCTCTGGTACAGGGAGCGCAAGAAGGAATGGTCCGACATGGAAGCCATGCTGCGCGACTGGGTGAACTGGACCTGGCTCTCCGGGGACCACATCGTCGAGCAGCACGTGCACAACGTCGATGTATGCAACTGGTTCATCGGCGCCTACCCTGTCAAGGCATCGGGATTCGGTGGACGGATGCGCCGCGTTACCGGCGACCAGTACGATTTCTTCGGCATCGACTACACCTACGAGAACGGCGTTCACGCGGCCAGCTACTGCCGGCAGATCGACGGCTGCTGGAACAGCGTCTCCGAGTACATCGTGGGAACCGAGGGTTCCACCGACTGCAAAGGCACGATTTACGACAAGAAGGGGGATGTCGTCTGGCAGTATCAGGAGGACGATCCGAAGGAGCCCGGCAAGAAGATGGAGGCCGAGCGGTCTTCGATGGATCCCTACGTCCAGGAGCACATCGACCTGGTCACCGCGATCCGGACCAATCAGCCCTACAACGAGGCGGAGAGCGTCGCCAAGTCGACACTTACCGCCATCATGGGCCGGATTTCCGCGTACACGGGCCCCGAAACGACCTGGGACCAGATGATGTCATCAGACCTGCGACTGGGTCCGACTGAGTATGCCCTGGGTCCCGTCCCGGGGATCACGGCCCAGGTCCCGATTCCGGGCAAGAGCAAAGAGGTAAAAGCGACTCCCGAGGAATAGGCCGTCTTTGATCTGACAGATCGCAAGCCAGAAAACAGACGCTGGAAAGGGGGTGGACGCATTTTGTCCACCCTCCCCCCCGCTCTCCCGGTTACCCCCAGATGAGTCCTCTCAAAGAGATCCTTCAGTCCAACAACAGGCGGTTAGCCCTCGCGCTCTCCTGCTACGCCGTGCTGGTGGGAATTGCCGCTTACGCGCTGGATGGGGCCCTGAGGGGGATGGTGTTGGCCTTTTTTGCGTTCCTCGTATACAGGACTATCCGCGCCCCGCGGATGGATGATTAGCAGACCAATCATTCACTCCAGGGGTGTGAAACGGCGCGCTTCGGCGAGACGCGCCCACTCCCCACCACCAATGTTCGAGGGAATACCCTCGGGATCGGAATCGGTATCGACGGGTGATTAACCTCAATCCCGAGATCAGCCGGCTGATCGTGGTTTCAAACGCCGATGCCGCTGGCGACAGCGATCGCCCTGCGCGAGAGATACAGTGTGGTACTGCAGTGTGTGGTATCTGGCGGTATCTGGTGCCGAAGGGGGGACTCGAACCCCCACGGGTTTCCCCACCACCCCCTCAAGATGGCGTGTCTGCCAGTTCCACCACTTCGGCACTGCGCAATGTCTGCGATCCTACGGCTTCTTTGGTGCGGGAGGCGGAGTCCCTCCGGCCTTGCCGGGTGTGCTCGGGCTCGCAGCGGGTGTTGCAGGAGCGGGCGAGGGTTGCGCCTGAGCGCCGGTCGCACGCTGTTTCGCTTCGGCCTCCTCCTGCTCTCTCCTTATCTGTTCGGGAGTCGGCACGGGTGCCTCCGTCTGCGATTTCGCCGCGGGGGCGGACTTGGCCGGCGTCTGCACGGCCTTTGTCCTATCCATGACTGAACTGGCCTGCTGCTTGCTGCTCGTCAGTGAGAGCCCGAGGCACGTTACCATGAACACGATCGCCGCGCCGGTCGTGAGCTTCGAGAGGAACGAAGCCGGTCCTCTGCTTCCGAAAGCCGTCTGCGTTGCTCCGCCGCCGAACGCACCGGCCAGGTCAGCTCCCTTGCCAGATTGCAGCAGCACCACCAGGATCAGGATGACGCACACCACAACATGGAGGAACGTCAACAGATAGTAGACAATCATTGCCAGGGCCCTACTTTCCGCCGGCTCACCCGGGTTCTAATAATGGATGATGCGCAGGAAGCTTTCCGCCTCGAGGCACGCTCCACCGACCAAAGCGCCGTCAATATCCGGCTGACGCATCAGGACCGAAACGTTGTCCGGCTTGACGCTTCCGCCATAGAGTATACGAACCTCCTGAGCCGCCTCGGTGCCGAATTGTCTAGAAAGCCAATCCCGGATGGCTTTGTGGACTTCCTGAGCAATCTCAGGCGACGCCGTACGCCCGGTACCGATTGCCCAAACCGGTTCGTAGGCGAGAATGATATGCGACAGCGATTGACGTGTCAAGCCGGCTAGTCCACCGGCAAGTTGTTGCGTTATCACATCATGAACCCGTCCCGCTTCCCTCTCTGCGAGCGTCTCGCCTATGCATACAATCGACTTCAGCGACGAATTCAGTACGGCTTTTACCCGCCGATTGACCGTTTCATCCGTTTCGCCAAAGTACTGCCGGCGCTCCGAATGTCCGATGATCACCATCGAGCAGCCTGCATCCTCGAGCATCGGGATGCTGATTTCACCGGTGAAGGCCCCTTTGGGCTCCCAGTGTACATTCTGGGCTCCCAACTGGACGGAGCTTCCCTTGATTTCACCGCAAACCGCGGCCAGTGACGTAAAAGGCGGCGCCAGCACAACCGTGCAGTGGGTTGCCGCCTCCGCACCGTTCTTCACCGCACGCGCCAGAGCGCGCGCTTCTTCCATGGTCTTGTGCATCTTCCAGTTGCCGGCAATCACGGGGAGTCTCATCTCGTCACCTTTCCGGGAAGAGTAATCTCCACGGGGCCGCCTCGCGGGAATCCGGCCGGAAGGCCGGGATCCTGCAGGCTCCGCACGCCGCGGAAATACAAATCTTCATTTGGTTCGACTATTCGTAGTCCTCCGGCATCGGCGGAGGCGTCTTCTTCTTCGGCGCCGGCAGTTCAGTCACGACGGCCTCGGTGGTAAGCAGCAGGCCCGCGATCGACGACGCGTTTTGAAGCGCGACACGCACCACCTTCGTCGGGTCGATGATACCCTGCCCGACCAGGTTGCCGAATTCGCCGGTTTCCGCGTTGTAGCCGAAGTCACCTTTTCCCTGCCGCACCTTCTCGAGGGTCACTGCCCCGTCAACCCCGGCGTTTTGGGCGATGAGCCTTGCCGGTTCCTCCAGGGCTGCGCGGACAATCTCGGCTCCTGTCCTGTAATCGCCTTCGAGCTCGAGAGCATCGATCGCCTTCTGCGCGCGCACGAGCGCCACGCCCCCTCCCGGCACGATGCCTTCCTCGATCGCCGCCCGGGTCGCGTGATGAGCATCCTCAACGCGTGCCTTGAGTTCCTTCATCTCCGCCTCGGTGGCTGCGCCTGCGCGGATCACCGCCACTCCGCCTGCTAGCTTGGCGAGCCGCTCCTGGAGTTTCTCGCGATCGTAATCGCTTGTCGTTTCCTCGACTTGCTTTTTAATGCTTGCGATCCGGCCGGATATCTCGCCCTTTTTTCCCGCTCCCTCGACGATGGTGGTGTTGTCTTTGTCGATCACGACTCGTTTTGCGCGTCCAAGATCCTCCACCCGGATGTTCTCGAGCTTGATCCCAAGGTCTTCTGAAAAGAACTTCCCGCCCGTCAGGATCGCGATGTCGCCGAGCATCGCCTTGCGTCGATCGCCGAACCCGGGGGCCTTGACCGTGGCGGCGCGGAACGTGCCTCGCAGCTTGTTTACCACCAGAGCCGCGAGCGCTTCACCTTCAACCTCCTCAGCGATAATGAGGAGTGGCCTGCCCACCTGCATCACCTTCTCAAGAAGGGGGATCAGGTCGTTCAGTGCCGATATCTTCTTCTCGTAAATGAGGATCAGCGGATCCTCGAGGACGCACTCCATGCGTTCCTGGTTGGTGACGAAGTATGCGGAGATGTAACCGCGGTCGAACCTCATCCCCTCGACCACTTCGAGCTCCGTCTTCATTGACTTGGCTTCCTCCACTGTCACGACGCCATCGTCGCCCACTTTTTCGATCGCCTCGGCAAGCAACTCGCCGATCCGGCGATCGCCGTTGGCCGAAATGGAGGCCACGCTGGTGATGTCCTCTTTCCCTTTGACTTTCTTGCTGAGTTTCCGGATCTCAGCGACGACAGCCTCGACCGCCAGGTCGATCCCACGCTTGAGGGCCATGGGATTTGCCCCGGCGGTAATGTTTTTCAGGCCGCCGCGGAATATGGCCTGCGCCAGCACGGTGGCGGTCGTCGTCCCATCGCCGGCGATGTCGGAGGTCTTGCTCGCAACCTCGCGGACCATGCGCGCACCGATGTCTTGCCGCTTGTCGGGCAGGTCAATCTCCTTTGCGACCGTCACGCCGTCCTTCGTGACCACGGGAGAACCGTATTTCTTGGAGAGCATGACGGTGCGGCCCCGAGGGCCGAGCGTCACCTTGACAGTATCGGCCAGGGTGTTTACGCCATGCAGAATCGCCGTGCGGGCGTCATCGCTGTAGCTGAGCTGTTTGCCACTCATGATATATCCCTCCCTGTTATCAGTGCAAAACACCCGTATTTAATATGTGAGTCCATTATTGTCAAGGCATTCGGTGACATACGTTACGGCGGGTCAGCACAGGATCCGGTGCCGCGGGTCTCCGAAGGTATGAATAAAGGCAACGGCCGCACCGCAGAGGCTGGAAGTGCGCAGATACAGCCATATGCATCCAAACAGAATGGCGATCTCACGCTGCGCGCTCTGCGTCTCCGCGGTTTGATTCCTTCACATCTTCGGAGAGGCGCCGCCCGGTTTCAGCCTTTTACGACACCGATGGGACGCAGACGGGCAACTTTCCTGCTGATACCGGCACGCTCGATGGCGTCCACGACAAGGTGGATGTTCTTGTATGCTTCCGGCATCTCCTCTGCCACGGTCCTGCGGCCTGTAGCCATCAGGGTCACACCCTTCTCCTTCATCTCGAGAAACAGGTCTCTGCCCTGAGCTGACTTCAACGCTTGTGTCCTGCTCTTGACGCGGCCGGCCCCATGGCAGCTGCTGCCGAAACTCTCCTCCATCGCGCGCTGCGTTCCGACAAGCACGTAGGAACCGGTGCCCATATCGCCGGGGATGAGCACGGGCTGGCCCACTTCCCTGTAGGCTTCGGGAACTTGTGCCGAGCCGGGCGGGAACGCACGTGTCGCCCCCTTGCGGTGGACACAGAGTCGCTGTTCACGCCCTTCCACTGCGTGGGCTTCGAATTTGGCTATGTTGTGGCACACGTCGTAGACCAGACGAAATCCCAATTCCCGGGGAGAGATGTCGAGTGTCTCCAACAGCGCGCGCTCGGCCAGCCCCATCATGACCTGGCGGTTTGCCCAGGCATAATTGGCTGCGCCGGCCATGGCGGCAAGGTACCTCCTCCCCTCTTCCGAATCGAGCGGTGCACAGGCAAGCTGGCGGTCAGGCAGTTGGATGTCGTACTTCCTCATCGCCTTGCCCATCACCGCCAGGAAGTCGTCGCACACCTGATAGCCCAATCCTCGCGAGCCGGAATGTATGAAGATCGCCAGGTTTCCCGCTTCGAGGCCGAATGCGGCAGCAACGTCCGGCAGAAAGACCTCGTCGATGACATCCAGTTCGAGGAAGTGATTCCCGCTGCCCAGGGTCCCCAGTTGGGTAGAGCCGCGGTCCGTGGCGCGAGCGCTTACTTCGTCCGCATCGGCGCCGGGGAGGCATCCGCCCTCCTCGGTGTAATCAAGATCTTCCGGGTGGCCATAGCCCTCCTGCACCGCCCACCGGGCGCCGGCTTCCAGGACACGACGTCCATCCTTCGACGACAGTCTCGGGATGGCCCCGGAGGAGCCTACACCGGCAGGGATCTTCCGGTACAGGCACCTTACGAGATCGGGGATCCTGTGCTGAATCGCATTACAGACCAGACCGGTCCGTACGAGTCGGACCCCTCAATTGATATCGTAGCCGACGCCGCCGGGCGAGATCACCCCGTCGGCAAGACGCATCGCGGCCACGCCACCGATCGGGAAGCCGTAGCCCCAGTGGATGTCGGGCATGGCGATCGAGTACTTCACGATGCCCGGCAGATGCGCTACGTTCCGGACCTGCTGCAGACTCTCATCGCTCTTCGGGTCGGCGAGCAGGTCCCTCGTGGCATAAATCCTGCCCGGCACCCGCATCCCGCCCGTCTGCGGGATTTCCCAGAGGTAGTCGTGAATCTTCGTCAGTTCCATTCCCCCCTCCCTGCTCTGTCAGATATCCAGAATGACGCTGGCGTGCCAGATGCCCCCCTCCTCGCAGACACGCAGCTGATGATACGTAACCGCCTTGATTTCCTGGTACCCGCGTTCTAACGATTGTTCCCAGGGCCTGGCCAGCACCTCGCCCTGCAGCGTCGTATCAGCGACATGGAGCAGGTCGGCCGCGACAAAGTAAAGGTGCCGCTGATTGAAGAGATAGAGGATCTCCTGTAACCACCGTACGAGCATCTCCTCCCGGTCATCAGCCTCGAGGCTTACCTGCACCCTGACCGGGTCCCAGCCGACCGGAGGAGGGCCCACCCACTCCATCATCGCCCGGGCCGCTGCTTCGAACAGTTCGCCCACAGAGGCCGCCCGGCAGCGGATGCCGACGTCTGCCGCGTGATCAAAGAACTCGTAGGTTCCCCCCGGCGGCTTCAAGGCCAACCTCCCGACTTGAGGATACCATTTGTGCAGTTTCCGGGAACACTTGCCGGCGCTGCTGGCCGGATTCCGGCGGTTCAGTCGGGCGGCGCGACGCAAAATTACAGTTTGAAGAGCGGCAGCACGCTTGCTAAGTTAGGACGTCGTCTATTGGCCTGAATCCCTCGGGCGGCGCATACCAAGAGGCGCATCTCATGATCCAGCGACTCCACGTCGCCTGGCTTGCAGTTCTGTTTCTCGGACCGGGCTGTTCCGGGGCATTCGCCTGGCAGCAGACTGCGGGAGAGCCGTCCGCCCAGGTGAAGACCGAGATCCCATACCGGGACGGGACCGTAGTGTTGATATCCGACTTCCAGGAAAGAATCACGCGCACCCGCTACCGGGCCAGCGGTCACGTGCATATCACATTCCAGGAGATGCTCATTACCTGCGACGAAGCGGAATACGACGAGGAAAGCCGCGAGGGAACCGCCAAAGGCAACATCCGCTTCAGCCATGCCCGGCAGTGGTTTTCGTGCACGCGGGCGGAGTTCAATTTCGCGGATCAGACAGGGGTCTTCCACGAGGCGACCGGGTTCACGGACCAGGAGTTCCTCATCCGCGGGCAGACGGTGGTGAAGACCGGGAAGGACACCTACCGCGTCGAGCGCGGATTTGTTTCCTCGTGCCAGGAGAAGCGCCCGAAGTGGGAGTTCGGCACTCGCAAGGCCGATATCCGCGTAGACCGGACGGCGCGGTTGCACCACATGCTGTTCAAGGTCAAGGGTGTGCCTCTCCTGTATCTCCCCTACCTGGTAGTACCCATGGAGAAAAAGGAGCGCAGCAGCGGGTTCGTGCCGTTCCACATGGGTAATTCGAACTCGAAGGGAAGGGTATTTTCCGAAGGATGGTTCCAGACGTTGGGGCGCAGCGCCGACGCCACGATCTACGGCGATTATTTCTCCCTGCGCGGCATAGCGATCGGGGGCATTTTTCGAGCCCGCCCCAACCCGCAGACGAGAGTGTTCATCGAGGCATACGGAATCAACGACAAGCTGAACCAGGGCGGCGCGCAGGTGTACGTCGATGCCGTGAGCAGGCTGCCGGCCGACTTCCGTCTCGTGGCTCACGCCAACGTGACCACGAATTTCAGGTTCCGCCAGGCCTTCGCCGACACGTTCCGGGCGGCGACCAGCCCGCAGGAGGAATCGGTCGTTTTTCTTACCCAGAATCGCGACAGTTACTCCGCCGACTTCAGCTTTCAGAGGCAGGAGGTGTTCTACCCGAGTCGTTCGGTCGTCATACGGGAGTCACCCACGCTCGAGTATTTCTCCCTGGGGAAACCGATCCCACGGCTCCCGCTGATTTTCTACCTCCGCTCCTCGGTGGACGGGCTCTCGCGCACTGACGCCTTCATCGAGACTCCCAAGATGGTCCAGCGGTTTGACGTTTTCCCCGCGCTCGCCCTGCGCCTGCCGAGCTTTGCCGGTTTCTCGGTGATGCCCTCCGTTGGGGTCCGCGACACCTTCTACGGCGCCAGCATTGAGTATGACCCGGAACCTGTCGCGGTTACGGAGCACTTGAACAGGAAGTACTTCGATGTCGAGGTGGACGTGAGGACGCCCACTCTCGAAAGAGAGTTCCGCGCCTCGTCAGGCGACCCGATCAAGCATGTTGTGGAGCCGACCCTGAGGTACCGAATGATTTCCGGAGTCGGCGACCAGCTGGAGAACATCATCCGGTTCGATGCACAGGATCCGATAGCCGACACGAATGAAGTCGAATACGGCATCGCAAACCGGATCTTTAAGAACAGGCGGACTTCCACGGGCTCGGTGCAGCCGTACGAATTCATGTCGTTCACGATCACGCAGAAGCAGTACTTTGACCCGACGTTCGGCGGGGCCTTCAAAGAGGGGGAGACCAATATCTTCTACCCCCTGTACACCCTCACGGGCTTTGCGACTTCGAGCATCATGCGCAATTTTGCCCCGACGAACGTGGTGGCGCGCGTTACCCCGTCACCTGGCATCACTTTCGATGCCAGGGCCGATTTTGACACGAAGCTCGACCGGCTGCTGGATGCCAGCATCACCACCTTGTGGCACCAGGAGCGCTTGTTTGTTGCCGGGACGTACTTCAAGACCAACCAGCTTGACCGGGGAACCTTCGAGAGCAACCAGATACAGGGCCAGTTCGGGTGGGGCAGGCTGGACCGCGGTCTTTCTCTCAGTGTGACGATCAGCTATGATATTTTCTCGTCGCGCCTGCTGAACAGCCACACGCGGTTGATGTATTTCTGGGATTGCTGCGGAGTTGCGCTGGACTACCAGAAATACGATGTCGGGATCAGGTCGGAGAACAGGCTCACGTTCTCGTTTTCTCTGAAAGGAATCGGCAGTTTCGGGAATCTCAAGAGGCCTGAGAGCCTCTTCCAATAGCCGGACGGTCGCATAGCGATCGCAGAATGCTTGCACGGGTGCCGGACGGCGCCGCTCCTGATCCTGTCCGAGTTGACTTTCTACACACGCGATGACCACCCGTTCCGAAACCGTTTACATATCGGCCGGCGCGAACCTGGGAGACCGAAGGCGGAACCTGGAACAGGGGCTGGCATCCTTGCAGGAAGCGGGAGTGCTGATCAGGAAGGAGTCGTCCTTTTTCGAGACCGAGCCGGTTGGCTTCCGCGACCAGCCATGGTTCCTGAACATGGCGATTGAGGTCGAAACCGTTCTCCCGGCACCGGGACTCCTGGATCTCTGCCAGGCAGTCGAATTCGCCCTGGGCCGCGCCCGCACTTTTCCGGGAGCGCCCCGGCAGCTGGATCTGGACATTCTTTTCTACGGCAATTGCGTCATGGAGACGGAGCGCCTCGTGATCCCCCATCCACGAGTTGCGGAGCGCAGGTTCGTGCTCGAACCGCTGGCACAGATAGCCTCTGAATACATGCATCCCGTATTTCGCCAGACCATACGCTCCCTGCTGGCCGCTTGCCGCGACACCTCGATCGTCCGTCCCTACCAGAGCGGAGGCGACTCGACATGAACTCCCACATAGCAGTCGAAGGTCCGATCGCCGTGGGCAAAACGACCCTGGTGCAGAAAATGCAGGAGCGGCTCGGGGCCGAGGTGATCCTCGACGCCTCCGACAACCCGTTTCTGGCCGAGTTCTACAAGGAGCGCCCTGCCGCGGCTTTTAAGACGCAGATGTATTTCCTCGCTTCGCGTTTCGAGCAGCAGGTGGAACTGGAACGAGTCCGCCGGTCGAAGACGCTGCTCGTATCCGACTACCTTTTCGCGCGGGACAAGATTTTTGCCTACCTTAACCTCGATGACCAGGAAATCCTGATCTACGACAAATACTTCGCCGTATTGTCGCGGTACGTCGGTATCCCCGATCTGGTTGTGTACCTCAAGGCACCGCTGAGTGTGTTGATGGAGAGACTCAGGCGGCGCAACGTCGAGTGCGAGGCAAAGATCGCCGAGAGTTACATCGAAGAGCTGATCAAGGCATATGATCACTTCTTCTACCATTACACCGAGTCCCCGCTGCTGATCGTCAACACTGCGGAGATCGACTTCGTGCAAAATGAGAACGACCTGCGAGCGCTCATCCAGCGGATCTCGGGCGGAAAAGTAAAAGGTGTGGAGTATTACCACCCGATCAGGCGGAAACGAACATGAAGGAGCCCGCCGGCTGACCGTGATTTCGAACGGCGATGCCGATTCCGATCCCGATCGTGAGGCTCGTTCTCGCCAAGAGGCACAACCAGAAAGGCACGGCAAGTATGGCTGATCTCCTGACCCCGCTGTCGTTCTCAGGACTCCAAGTCCGCAACCGCATAGTGATGCCGCCGATGTGGTCGGGGCAGGCCAATCCCAACGGGTCTGTGACCGAGAAGATCATCGACTACCACAGGGCTCGTGCAGCGGCGGGGTGCGGCCTGGTGATCGTGGAGCACTCTTTCGTGGCCCCCGGCGGGAGACACACCGCAACGCAGATGGGAGTCCACAGCGACGAGATGGTAGAGGGGCTGAGTCGCCTGGCGTCGGCGATCAGGGCCGAGGGTGCGGTCGCAGCGCTTCAGCTCTCGCACGCCGGCTCCCGCGCGTCCCTGGCCGTCCTCGGCACAAGACCCGTCGCGCCGTCGGCGGTCCGCCATCCCCACGAGCCCGCCGGGGATGTTCCCGATGAACTCACGTCGCCCCAGATCCGCCGGACGGTCGGGGAGTTCGGAGACGCGGCAGCCCGCGCCCGCCAGGCGGGATTCGACGCAATCGAGATCCATGCCGCGCACGGCTTCCTGCTGTCGGAATTCCTCTCGCCGCTCACCAACCACCGGCAGGATGAGTACGGCGGGAGTCTCGAGGGGCGGTCGAGGATGCACCTCGAGGTCCTGGCGGAGGCGCGAAGACGCACCGGTCCCGGGTTCCCGATCTTTGTCCGGCTCGGCGCGCACGATGAAACCCCGGGAGGGCTTGAACTGGACGAGTCGTGCAGAGTCGCGGCCTTGCTCGCATCGTCCGGAGCCAGCCTGATTGACGTGTCCGGGGGGCTGCAGGGCTCGCGGGGGACGGGGAAGAAGCCGGGATATTTCGTGCCGTACGCGGCGGCCATCAAAGCGGACGTAGGGGTTCCCGTGATCGTGACGGGGGGAATTCGAGAACCGGCTTTGGCGGACCGGATCGTGCGGGAAGGTAAGGCAGATCTCGTCGGCGTCGGGCGTGCCATGCTCGAAGATGCAGCGTGGGCCTCCAAGGCAATCCGCGCACTGTCCCGCTGACGTATCAGGACTCAATCCCGTCTGTCAGGAGGTCAACGGAAATGGCTGTTCAAGTGCTCGAACCAACAGGGAATCCGGTTACGGTGAAGATAAGCGGTCTGCTCAGGAAGGAAGAGTTCACGAGGCTTCAGGGACTCTTCCTGGAAGCGGTCAAGCACCAGAGGAAGTTCAGCCTGCTGGTGATGCTGGAGGATTTCGAGGGCTGGGATGAGAAAGACGACTGGAACAGCGTGCCCTTCCACCTCGAATACGATCAGCAGGTGGAGAAGGTCGCGATTGTCGGGGAAGCAAAATGGGAGGATCTGTTCGCGGCGTTCCTGGGCAAAGGAATGAGAGGCATGCCGATCAAGCACTTCCTGCCCGCCCGACTGGGGACGGCCCGCGCGTGGCTCGCCTGAGGAAAGCACGACAAGAGAGGAACTGCCACGCCGCCCTGCGCAGGGGTTGCGCTGCCTGCGTCGGAACCAGGCGGAGGGCCGGCCGGGGCCCAACTGGGCGCGTTTCGCGGAAGCGCCCAATCAATCGCCGCGGCGCGACGGACCCATTCCCCCCACATCGGCTCTCTGCCTGGAGAAGCGAGGGTGCGCCCCGCGCGCATGGGCTGTTGTCGCCGAAGTGCGGCGCGGGCCTTCCAGCCCGCGCCGCACTCACAGCAGTCTGCTAGAACTGGAACTTGAGTGCGAACTCCATGTTCCTGGGAGCAGACACCGTCCCCGTAATCAAACCGAAAGTGTTCGGCGAGGAGATGCTTCTCCCGGGAGGGCTGAAGCTCGGTGTGTTGGTAAGGTTGAAGAACTCCGCACGGAAGACGATGTACTTGGTTTCCGTGACGTTGAATTGTTTGCCCACTCCGAAATCCCAGTTGATAAACCCGGGAGCCCGGTTGGTGCTGACGCCGCAGTTCCCGAAGGACCCGGTGGCCGGCAACTTGAAGGCGGTGATGTCGAGCCACTTCTCCAGAGTAGGATCGCCCACGTCGCCGCTGCCGACACGGTCGGGCCTGCCGCCCGCCCTTGAGTTCTGCAGTGAAACGTCATTGGCCTGGATGGTGATGGGGAACCCGGAACGGAGCTGGATGATGTTGTTGACGTTCCATCCGCCCAGGATCGCGTTCATCGCGCCGCTCCAGTCGCCGCCCCAGTGTTTTCCCTTGCCCCAGGGCAGGTCATACGTGCCTGACCAGACAAAGTTGTGAGTGGCGTCGAAGAACGACAGGCCGCGGTCACCCAGCCGGTTGTAGGAATTGAGCCAGTACGCGCTCATCCCGGCAACGCCGCCGCTGCCGTAGTATCCGAGGTTGTCGGTGATGGTCTTGCTGAGCGTGTACGACGCGAGGAACTCGAACCCGGCGACATACCTCCGCCTGGCGCTGAGCTGCATCGCATTGTAGTCGCTTGTTGCCTGGGACTCGGTTCCCCCGACCTGGGTTATCAGAGGCTGCGTTGCATAGAGAGGACGCCTGGTCTGAAGCGGAGCCCATGTCGAAGGATCGCCGGTACCCGGGAGAGGCTGGTTGAAGTCTCTCGGGTCGACAAGATGCGTGGCCCGGTTGCCGACGTAAGCCGCGGTCACTGCCATTGTCGGAGTCAGCTGATACTCCATGCTGAAGTTCCACTGCTGGGTGAACTGCGGTCTCAGGTCCGTGCTCCAGATGCGGACGATGCCCGAAGGTTGATCGCGAGGGATCAACTCCGTGAATCCTGTCGAGAGTTTGCCGGGCGACACGCCGTCTATGGGAACGAAGCTGACGTCTGACTCAAAGAAGAAGGGAGGGTTCATCGGCAGGCGCAGGTTCGACCCTGTGCCCTCCATGAACTGCACGATGCCGTAGCCCATGCGCACCACGAACTTGTTGTCGAAAGCGCCGGGGCTCCAGGCAAAACCCACGCGCGGCTCAAAGCCCTTGTAGTAGGGCTTGTACAGCGCGCGGCTGTTCCCATCCTCCCCCGCGAACAGCTGCTGGCCGGTCTTCAGGTCGAAGTTGGACTGACGGTCGTGAACCTCGATCAGGGGCGAGGTGTACTCCCAGCGCATCCCCAGATTAAGGGTGAGATTGCTCCTGACCTTCCAGTCATCCTGGAAGAAGAGCCCGGTCCGGTTCTGGCGGTGTCCCCAGGTTCCGGTCTGGCTTCCACGACCCTTGGACTGAAGTTGGTCGAGGAGGAAATCGGCGAAAGCCGAGCCGGTGAAAAGCCCGGTGTAGTTGAAGTAGCCGAGCAGGCCGTTATTGCCGGCGTAGAAGCGGTTTTGCTGGTATCGTTCCAGCTGTCCGCCCATCTTCATGAAGTGCTTGCCGTGCGACATCGAGAAGTTGTCCCCGTAATAGAAGGTATTGGGGGCGTTCCTTTCGAGCGTGGCGCGGGATCCGATCGCCGTAGTTCCATCGCCCATCGTGATCGAGCTCAGGCCCGGGATGGGCTGCCCGCCTGGGATACCGAACGTCGCGTTCGCGTCACCCAGCCCTCCCCAGTCGTTCAGTTGGGTCTGGATGTACGTCCTCTGCACTCCGAACCTGGCTTCGTTCACCATGGTCGCGCCGATGGTGCGGTTCCAGTTCGTCACGAAATTCCAGACCGGCGCGTCCGTTATGCCGGTCGGGATAGTGGGCAGGACGCCCTTCACACCTGTCTGGTTGTACCACCCCTGGGAGAACCGGCCCGACAACTGGTCCTTACTGGACAGCTTGTGGTCGATCTTGAGGTCCCACTGATCATTCTCAGTGGTTGTCAACTGCGTTGTCTTGTAGTTGCCCACGACCCCGCTCACGTTGGCATTCGGCAGAGGATAGAGGTCCTGGTTGGCGAACAGGGCTTTGGCAGCAGGGTTCACGATTCGGCTTTCCGGAATTATGTTTCCCGGGAAAGGAGTGCCGGTAACCGGATCCTTGATAACCTGGGGCAGGCCGGACAGATCGCCGGTACGCCAGGCAGCCGGTGCGACCGAAGCGGTCGTGCCGCCGCCCGAGTGAGCCCGAGTGCCTTGCCAGTCGGCGAAGAAGAACGTACGGTTCTTGACGATGGGTCCGCCTATCGTGACCCCATACACATTCTGCTTGAGTGACGCCTTGGGAGCTCCACTGCGATTATTGCTCCAGGTGTTGGCGTCAAGCGCATCGTTGCGGAAGAACTCGAACACGTTGCCGTGGAATTCGTTGGAGCCGGACTTCATCGTCGTATTGACGATTGCGCCGGCCACGTTTCCGAACTCCGCGGACGCGTTGTTGGTTTCGATCTTGAATTCCGCGATCGCATCGACGTTCGGGCTGTAGCCGATCCGGTTGTCGATGGTTTCGTCGGTGGAAACGCCGTCGAGCAGGAAGCTGTTGCCCTGCTCGCGGTTTCCGTTGACATACGGCCGGCCCCCGCCGCCGTACCGGGTGGCGCCGGTGAACGTGGTCGGGTTAGGCGTCACGGCACCGGGAACCAGCAGCGTGAGCTGGGCGAAATTGCGCCCGTTCAGAGGCAGGCTTACCGTGGTGTTGCCGGTGATGACCGCCCCGACCTCGGTCGTCTCACTCTGCAGTATCGGCGATACGCCTGTGACGGAAACCGTATCAGAGAGCTGGCCGATCTCGAGTTTCAGGTCGACGCGAGCGGTTTGGTTTACCTCAAGCCTGATTGGATTCGTTACCGCCTTCTTGAATCCGGTCAGTTCCGCAGAGACAACATAGGTCCCTATCGGGATAAAGGGAATCTTGTATACGCCCGTTTCGTTGGTCTGGGCGGAGTATTCGAGCTGCGTCCCCTGGTTCTGGGCTTTGACGGTGACACCCGGGATGACTGCTCCGCTCTGGTCGGTGATGGTTCCGGTCAGAGTGGCAGTTACCGTCTGCCCGTAAAGTGCCAGGGGGATCAGCAGGCCAGCGCTCATCAGCATGACGAGCAGGCGCAACTTTCCTCTAAGCAGGTTCATATAAAAGCACCTTTCTCAAACCTTCCGCGATGTCAGGGATAAACTCGGGTAAGTATACAGACGCACCGAAGATTTTGAAGGGCAATTTTCGGTCCTGGCCCTTGCCGGAAAGCCCTGCTGTGCCCGGCAGTGAAGTCGGCCATCCCCGCTGCGAAAGCGGGTTCGCGGAGCCGGGATACATGACATTTTGCGGACCTGTGGTCCAGACAGTGAGGACTACGAGACTGGTGACGCGTCACAGCAGCCTGCGCTGCAGGGACGCCGTTCAACCCCTCTAGGGTTGACACCTTCTGATCATCCCGATACCCGGGGTTTGCACCCCGGGCTGTTCTATTCGACGCTTTCAGCGTCGTCGCTGTCGATCGCGGCTGGCATCTGCGAGGCATCGCCGCTACCAGTGAATCGATGGACTGGACCTTCAGGGTTGACACCTTCTGATCATCCCGATACCCGGGGTTTGCACCCCGGGCTGTTCTATTCGACGCTTTCAGCGTCGTCGGTGTCGATCGCGGCTGGCATCCGTGAGGCATCGCCGCTACCAGTGAATCGATGGACTGGACCTTCAGGGTTGACACCTTCTGATCATCCCGATACCCGGGGTTTGCACCCCGGGCTGTTCTATTCGACGCTTTCAGCGTCGTCGGTGTCGATCGCGGCGGCATCCGTGAGGCATCGCCGCTACCAGTGAATCGATGGACTGGACCTTCAGGGTTGACACCTTCTGATCATCCCGATACCCGGGGGGTTTGCACCCCGGGCTATTCGACGCTTTCAGCGTCGTCGCTGTCGATCGCGGCGGCATCCGTGGGGCATCGCCGCCACCGGCGAGTCAATGGGCTGGACGGCATGGTCACTCTCAGTCCCCACGCGCAGTATGTCGGACTCGACCCCGAAGGGGGTCGAACAGATCAGCCCGGGGTGCAAACCCCGGGGAGGATCGGATCTGCCGCAAGGCCCAACCCTGAAGGGGTTGGACAGCGATCACCTGACGAGATGAGGTCACTTCAATCCCCACTGTCTGCAGCACAGTTTGCGGCCGGCCAGACGCGCCGGCAATGCAGATTTGTGTTATCATCTCACCCCCATGGAGATAGTCAACCGCGTCTCTCGCATGGCGGCGATGACCGCCAAGGTAGTGTCGGAGGATGTGAAGATAGGACTCGTCTCCACCATGGGAGCCATCCATCCGGGCCACATCAGCCTGATCCAGGCGGCCAGGAAGATGACCGACATCGTGGTAGTCTCGATCTTCGTCAATCGCCTGCAGTTTCTCACGGAGGAGGAGTATCGCCAGTATCCCCGCGACATCACGAAGGACGTCGATATTCTCCGGCAGGAGGACGTGGATTACATCTTCACGCCGCCCGAGGAGGAAATGTATCCATCCGACTTCACGACTTACGTCGAGGTGGAAAACTTCGGTTCCAAACTGCCCGGGATTTACCGGAGAACATACTTCAGGGGAATGACGACCAGCATCCTCAAGATGCTGCATATCGTGAAGCCCGCCTTCATCTTCTTCGGACAGAAGGACCATGTGCAAGGCGCCATCCTGAGGAAGATGATGCGCGACCTGAACATCGATACCGAGGTTGTCGTCACCCCCGTGGTGCGTGATTCCTCTGGCCTGGCCTATGCCGCGCGCAACTACTTCCTGACCCCTGCCCAGAAGGCAGCCGCCCCGGTGATCTACCGCAGCCTGCAGACAGCCCAATCGACCTTACTTGCCGGAGAGGCGCAGGCGAAGAAGATTGTCAAACAGGTTACCGACGTCGTCCAGTCTGAACCGCTGGCGAAGCTGGAATATGCCATTGTGGCGCATCCGGACACGCTCGAACCGCTCAACAAGGTCCAGGACGCGGCATTGATCGGCGTCGGGGTACGCATTGGCGATACTTCCCTGAACGACTCGCTCTTGTTCGAAAGAGCGCCCAGGACCTGAGCAGGGTGGCGTCTCAGGCTTTTCTGTGATAAAGATACTCGCGTTTCCGCAGGTTTCCCGAGGGGATCGTCTGTGCCCTAAACCTCCCGGTGATCTGTGGCGATAAATGAACAAAAGAGAAGAGGATAATGACTCGACCTATCAGCCGGTTCCGCAGGTATTTCCCAGCACTCTCCTCGCTTCTTTTCGTCATTGCCCCGGTCCTCGTCCCGCCGTGCTTTGCAGCCACATCGCTGGAGACGATCCAGACCAGGATTTCTCAGGCTCTCAAGCGGCCGGGTATCCGTTCCACGCACTGGGGCATGGAGGTGATCGACACAGCCGACAACCAAGTCCTGGTCTCGCTCAACCCGGACAGGCCATTCACGCCCGCTTCCGTCCTGAAGGTACTCACCACCTCGACGGCGCTTGAGAAACTGGGGCCCGACTTCAGGTTTCGAACCGGTGTCTACACGAACGGCCGCATCCTCGCGGACGGTACGCTGGCCGGCGACCTGTACCTCGTCGGACGCGGTGATCCCAACCTGACGGATCTTCCGGAGGATCCCGCCGAGAAGCCTGCGATTCGGGACCTGGCGGAGAAGCTCGGCTCCCTGGGAATCAGGCGAGTCGAGGGGAACATCATCGGGGACGACAGTTATTTCGATCCCACGAGCAGCGGTCAGGGGTGGACCGCACAGGATCTCAAATCGGTATACGGCGCGCCGATCTGCGCCCTCAGCATCAACAACAACGTCGTCTGGATCAGTGTCTGGCCCGCCAGATCGAAACAACTCGTCAGGGTGGGCATGGAGCCGCGTAATTCCTACTACCGGGTCCGGAACCTCGGTGTGACGGGTACGCGCAAAGCCCGGCGCACCGTGAACGTGCGTCTCATCCGCGGCACACGAACCATCGTGGTCTCAGGCGTTCTGCCCGAGGGGCAGAACGTCAACCGGTATGTGGTCATGGAGAACCCGGCCGAGCTGGCGGCCTCCGTTCTCAAAGAAGAACTTCAACACAACGGCGTCGTCGTTGACGGGCAGGTGGGCGTGCTGCATAGCGGAGACATGCCGCCGGCCGCGCATCGTGCGCTCGTCCTGCTCGCGGAACGCGAGTCACCGCCGCTGATCCGAGAACTCGAGATTATCAATAAGCAGAGCCAGAACCTCCACGCGGAGATGCTTCTGCGCACCCTCGGCGCTGAGTTTAACGGAGAAGGAACAGAGGAGGCAGGTCTGCGGGTAGTGCGTCGCTTCCTCCTCGATGCCGGGATCGAAAACCAGCAGGTAAGCCTGGGGGACGGCTGCGGGCTTTCGCGGGAGAACCTGGTCACGCCGCGCTTCCAGACTTCCCTTCTGAAGTACATCTCTACCCGCCCCTACTTCGGGCTGTTCCTGGGAACGCTGGCCGTCAGCGGAACGGACGGTACGCTCAAGAACCGGATGACCGCCCAGCCCATGAGGGGAGTGATCTTCGCGAAGACCGGGACTCTCAACGGTGTCTCCACGCTCTCCGGCTACATGACGACCAAGTCGGGGAAGCAGTTGATCTTCAGCATCTTCGCCAATGATGCCAGGACCTCCATAACGCGCGTGCGCAGGACAATTGACGAGATCTGTTCCCTGTTCGTCAACCTCTACTGATGAGAATCCGCGTCCTGTTTTTCGCCTCTTTAGCGGACATTGCCGGCACGTCCGAGATCACGCTCGATACCCCGGAACACGAGACGGTCGGCTCGCTCCTCGGCGAGCTTGTCGCCCGATTCCCCGCCCTGGACCCGAACCGGGGCAGAATCCTCTCTGCAGTCAACTCCAGGCACGTATACCGGGATGAGCCGCTGCATGATGGGGACGAAGTCGCCTTTTTCCCTCCCGTCAGCGGAGGATGAGATGATCCGTCTGGTGAGTGAATCCATCGACGTTGCCGGCCTCCGGAGCAGCCTTGCCCGGGAGGAGGACGGTGCTGTCGTGATCTTCGAGGGTGTCGTACGCAACCACTCGCACGGAAGGCGGGTCTGCTCCCTGGAATATTCTGCCTACGAAGCAATGGCGCTGCGCGAACTGGAGCAGGTGGCCACAGACGCAATAGGGCAATTCGGCATCCGGGACATCGGGATGGTGCACCGGATCGGCCGGCTGTTCCCGGGGGAATGCAGCGTGGCGATCGTGGTAGTTTCCGCCCATCGCGCCGCTGCGTTCGACGCCTGCCGCTTTGCCATCGACGCTATCAAGATCAAGGTGCCCATCTGGAAGAAGGAGTTCTTCGAGGATGGCGAAGCCTGGGTGGAATCCAGCGACTGATTCCGGGGCCGGTTTGCCGCTCTCTTGCCTCTGCCACAAGGGAATATAGAATCTAGAATTTAGTAGTCAGAATCGGATCGAGACTCATATTCTAATTCTTACTTCTAAATTCTATATTCTTGACTGACAGTGGGGCGATAGTCCGGCAGACTCGGCTTACTCTCACGGTTGGCAGCAACCTCACAGCTCGTGCCGGTGCTCGAGCGCCTTGGCCATGGTTACCTCGTCGGCGAACTCGAGATCGCTCCCCATCGGGACACCGAGTGCGATCCGGCTGACCTTGACTCCCGTCGGCTTCAGCAGCCTGGCCAGGTAAATCGCAGTCGCCTCCCCCTCGACGTTCGGGTTCATGGCAAGGATTACCTCTCGAACTGTGCCCGGCTTCAGCCGCTCGAGCAGGTTTCCGAGTTTCAAGTCCTCCGGCCCGACGCCGTTCATGGGAGACAGCACGCCGTGCAGGACGTGGTATTGCCCGTGGTACTCGCGGGTCCGCTCGATTGCCAGAATGTCGTGCGGCTCCTCGACGACGCAGATAGTCTCCGCGCCGCGGCTCGGGCTTGTGCAAAACTGACAAGGATCCCGGTCGGAAAAGTTGTTGCAGAGGGAGCAGTAGCAGACGCGGTCTTTGATTTCGAGGATGGCCTTGCTCAAGCGCTCGGCTTCCTCCCGGGGACGACGCAGAAGGCTGTAAGCGAGTCTCTGCGCCGTCTTCGCCCCGATACCGGGCAGCTTGCGAAATTCCTCGATCAGCCTCTCGATCGGCTCCGCATAGTCACTCATGAATCGATCTCTTCAGCCTTCACGGGACCGGGGAAGACCTCCAGGAAGGACTGAACAGCCCCCTCCTTCTTTGCCCTCTCGAGGACGTCAGGTTTGCGGTCCTCGAGCGGCTCGGAACGGTTGACGGGAGCCGGAGTCCGCGCCTCCGGCGGCGAGCCGCCGATTTGCACACTCACCGTTTTGCCGAAGACCTCGGAAGCGGCCCGGGTGATGACAGGAAGATTCTCGCGGATCTGGCGCCGGTAGAATTCACTGATCGGGCCCGTATCGAGGATGAGGGTACTGCCCTGCAACTCAGCCCCCGCGATCGCCTGCAGGATGGACTCCAGTGATTCCTTCTTCACATGTGCAGAGATCCTCAGGATGAGTTCACGGGGATCATGAACACCTTCCGGCATTGGCATGGCTGCCGGCTGGGCGGGGGCGGCCGTCCCGGGTTTTGGAGCCTCGTCCGGGGGCACTGCCGATTGGGCGGTGCGAACGGGTCTTGCGCCGGGTGCCGGGCGGCTTCCGGATGAAGGCGCCGCAGCCGGAGGCGCGGCAGGCGGGGGCGGCTTCGGCGGCGTACCGACCGGGCGCGCGCCTGCCCCGGGCGGCCTCGCAGGCGCATCGCTTCCCGCAAGCCGGCCAAAGTCGGCGATTACTTCCTCGAGCGGTCGAAGGCGCGTGATCTGGGCCAGTTCGATCAATCCCATCTCGAGCTGAAACCTCACCTGGGTGGCGTAGCGGAGATCCGCCTCGACCCGCAGGAACGCGTCAAAAAGGCGCAGCAGATCCTCTTTCGAGAAGAGCTCAGCCTGCGAGCGCAGGTCGGGCAAAAGGCTTTCGGGCACTCCAAGAAGCGCCGTATCGGAAACGCCCGCCCGGACGACCATCAGGTTGCGGAACTGGCCGAGCAGCCGCCGGCAGAAGTTTTGCAGGTCCTGCCCCGTTTCGACCTGGCCGGCCACGACCTTGAGAATGGCGTCGATGTCCCCCGAGGCGATCGCGCGCACCGTCTCGCCCAGCACCTTGGGCTCCACCAATCCGAGGAGCATGACGGCATCTTCGTCGCGCACCGTCTCGCCCCCGAAGGCGATCACCTGGTCAAGGGCCGACATGGCGTCGCGCATGCTGCCGCCGCTGGCGAAAGCAACCTGCTCCAGGGCGAAATCACTTACGCGGATGTTCTCGGAGGCGGCGATGTGCTTGAGGCGCTCGAAGATCAGGGGATAGCGGATCAGCTTGAAGCTGTACTGCTGGCAGCGCGAAAGAATCGTCGCCGGGATCTTGTGGTATTCCGTGGTCGCCAGGATGAAAACCACGTGGGCAGGCGGCTCCTCGAGGGTCTTCAGCAACGCGTTAAAAGCCGCGGTGCTGAGCATGTGGGCTTCGTCGACGATGAATATCTTGTGCCGGTCGCGCGCGGGCCGATACTGAATCCGCTCGATCAGGTCACGCACGTTGTCGACGCCCGTATTCGACGCAGCGTCGATTTCGAGTACATCCATACAATTTCCGGCAGCGATTTCCGTGCACGCCGGGCACTGCCCACAGGGCTCTCCGGGCTTTGCCACGCGGCAATTCAGGGCCTTCGCAAGGATGCGGGCCGTCGTGGTCTTTCCGCTTCCGCGCGGCCCCGAGAAAAGGAATGCGTGAGCGACGCGTCCGCTCTGCAGCGCGTTCAGAAGCGTTCGCGAGACGTGGTCCTGCCCGACCAGTTCATGGAAGTATTGGGGGCGCCACTTACGCGCCAGAACCTGGTATTGCATAGCGGAAAGAGCCGGGCCCCGGGTGACCTGCGGCACATATAACGATCCTCTTAATGCTGCTTCCTTCCGGACCTGACATGGTTCGAGGGTTATATTGCACAGGGCCCGAGGCCCGATAAGCGCGGATCATGACCGCCCGTTCATCTTACGTGATCGCAGAGGGAGACACAAGCCCATCGCGGTCCGTCTAGTTCCAGCGGAACCAGCGCAGGGCCAGGACAAACGGAATGCCGCCCCAGGCCGCCAGGATCAGCAGCCTCCAGAACTGGGAAGTCAACGGGGCTCCTTCCAGGATGACCGCGCGCAGCGCGTTGTTGAGCTGGGTCAAGGGCAGCGCCTGCACCAGAGGCTGGAGGGAATCCGGAAAACGATCCGACGAGAAGAAAATACCTGAGAGCAGCCACATGGGCAGCATGATCAGGTTCATGAGACCCGACACGGTTTCGATACGCTGAGCGCGGCAGGCGACCAGCAGCCCCAGCCCGGAAAATGAAATGGCTCCAACCAGGCAAAGCAGCACGATTGAAATCGGGTTGCCCTGCACTGCGACGCCGAAGAACAGCACTCCCGATCCCAGGATGACCACGAGCTCCGGGATCGTGAACACGAGCCGGCTTCCAATGACGGACCAGAGGAAATCGGTCCGTTTCATCGGCGTAGCGACCAGCCGCTTGAGCAGCTTCTTGACCCGCATGTCCACGATCACGAATCCGACACCCCACATGCCGCCACCCATCAGGTTCATCCCGAGCAGGCCCGGGACAAGGAAGTCGATGTAGCGTGCCCCGGGCTCCGTCACGAGTTTCTCCTCGACCTTCACCGGGTCCTTCCGCCCGGCAGCGCGCTGGAGCACGTCGTCGACCCTTTGACGCGCCAGCTCGCTTTCCGGCCGCGACGGGTCGAACACGTAGGTCACGACCGCGCCGGGGATCACCACCAGGGAGGCCTTCCCCAGCCGGATGTGGTCGCGACATTCAGGTTCGCCGTGCACTCCGACAACCATGCCCGGATCCTGCCTCAGCACCCGGGCGATCTCCGTCGCCCGTTCGTGCTCCACGACGTCGACGTAAGTCTTCTCGACAGGGCGGTTGCGGAAGGCGATGCCGAGTCCGACCGCGAGCAGCAGCGGGAAGCCGTAGGTCCAGAATACCGCCTCGGGCTCCCGGAGAAATTCCCGCAGGCGGGCGAGCGAAAGTTCTCTAAGAGGATGATGCTTCGTCATCGCGCAAGTGCCTTCCGGTCAGGTGAACGAACACGTCTTCAAGGCTGGCGTGCCGGGTAGTGAGGCGAACCAGGCTCAGCCCTCTGGATTGCAGCTCTTTCAACAACGCGGGGATCGCGACGTGCGGTTCGGTCACTGTGAGCGCGATTCCCGAAGATTCGTCTCTCGCTTCCCGCACCGCAGGCAGTGTCTCCAAATCCTCCGGCGCAAGAGCCGCGCCGCTTGAGACCGCGAACTCGACGACATGCTCCCCGCCGAGCGAGGCAATGAGCTCGGTGGGAGAGCCCAGCGCAATCACCTTGCCGCGATCCACGACTGCCACACGATCGCAGAGCCGCTCCGCCTCGTCCATGTAATGCGTGGTGATCAGGATCGTGCGCCCCTGTTCACGCAGGCTCCGGATGATCTCCCATAACTGGCGCCTGGCCTGGGGGTCGAGCCCTGTCGTGGGCTCGTCGAGAAACAGGAGCTCCGGGTCGCCGACAAGCGCGGACGCGACCGCCAGGCGCTGACGCTGGCCGCCCGAGAGTTTGCCGACCCATGCCTTCGCCTTCTCCGCCAGGCCGACCGCGCCCATTACCTCAGCCGGGTCCTTGCCCTTCCGGTAGAAGCTGCGAAAAAGCAAGAGGGTCTCGTAGACCGTGAGTTTCTCAGGGAAGCGTGTCTCCTGGAGGGAAATCCCCAGGCGCTGGCGCAGCGCGTCGTCATTCTTCCCCCAGCGCATGCCCAGGACTTCCACCTCGCCCGAAGATGCATCCAACAGGCCCTCGAAAATCTCGATGGTAGTAGTCTTGCCGGCACCGTTGGGACCAAGCAGGCCAAAGCACTCCCCGTGATGCACCTCCAGGTCCAGTCCGTTGACGGCATCGACGGTTCCGCCGCGGCTCTTATAGCGCTTGCGCAGGTCCCGGCAACGGATAGCGAAATCGTTTTGAGTCGAAGATTTCATGATCACGGTCGCATGAGTCAAATTGCCGGGTTCCTGTTGGCACCGGAATTAAGTTATCGGACTTGCCATCTCATCGGCAAGGGGAGGAACGAAATCCTGACGTGCAGGCTGGTGCGTGGTATGGCTTCAGCAGCAAGCCGGGACATTTCACGTCCCCCGCCGGAGTGCCCGTCGGCGCCGCCGGCGCGGTGCCCCCACTCAGGCCGCAGCGACCTCGCAGGTCAGAGGTCAATTGCGACTACCTCGTGCACCAGAATTGAAGGGATGAGCACCTCCAGATATCCCCCGCTTTCGCGACAGACCGGCTGCTGTCCGCCAGCCAGCAGCTGCACTTTGGAGACTTTCCTGCCCGCAGGCAGTCGCAGGCGGAGGCGTTGCTCCCCCACGGGTATGAACTCCCGGAACGGTCCTTTCATCATCATGGGATTCGTCAGGTTCACGAGATGAACCGTCATCGACGAGTGCTGGCGCCAGATGGTCACGTCGAGCACCCCGGGCCCGGCGACAGCAACCGGGCGCTCTTCGTTAGTCGCCCAGTCGACGGCGTTGCGCATGAGCTTGCCATGGTCCACGCAGAGCACTTCCCAGAACGTCCGATCGATATCCCACGGGAAATAGACGACTCGCCCCCTGCCTCTCTCCTGAAGAAAAACCCCGGGGATATCGGTCCGCGGAACCCGCGGATACACCTTTTCCATCGGCAAATCGGGATAGGACGGAATGAGTGTGAGCGGTGGCGACGGATGCCGTTGCAGCGGTACCGCATCGACCCGGTATACGCCGTTGATGATGCGTCCCGCGTCTTCGAGTTCCTGAAGGATCGGGTGGTATCGCCCCGAGGAGGGGTCCTTCTCAATCTGCAGGTAGGAGTTTTGGATCGGACCCTCGATCTTGCCTGCAAAGCGAGCCCCGAACAGGTCTCCGAGGCCGAAGTCAGGCCGCTTGGCACCCCACTCGTCATACAGCGAAGTCTCGAAGGTCGCCACCAGCCCGCCCCCGCCCTCCACGAAACGGCGCAGGCGCTCACACTGACCGTCATCGAGCGCGGCAATATTGGGCAGGATCAGTGTCTTGAATCCTGCCAGGTGTTCCGCATCGAGGAGGCGGTCGTGGACCATCTCGAAGGGGATGCGTGCTTCGACGAGTGCCTGGTAGAAACCGAGGGCCGGGTCCTCCACCCTGGCGGCAACACGATCTCCGCCATAAAACCTCGCTGTTTGCTGCGAGTAAACGAGCGCCGTGCGAGCCAGGGGCGCCTCGTTGCGGAGGTATCTTTCCCACTTGAAGTGCCAGTCGTACACCTCCTCAACGACCTTGAGCCACCTCCGGTCGTAAATCACACCGGAGAACTTGGTGAACCACGGTCGGAAGCCGTTGGCGAGGCCGTCCGCGGCCCAGATCCGGATCTCAGCCTCGCTCTGTACCGAGTCCTTCCAGCGATATGGCTCCTCGACACCGACGCTGAAGATGCCCACAACCGGCTTCGAGCCCAGGGCGGCCCGGTACTCTTTCACGTTCCTGCCGTTGGCCCACGGAGGCATGAGGCCGCGACGGGCCTGCCGGTCTGCCACCATCGTCCCCGCTTTCCGGCCGGCCCGCACCATATCCAGTTCGCTCAGGGCGCCGCCCCCGGTATTGGGGATGAACGAGGCGGCCGGGTTGATCTTCCGGATTTCCGCATCCCAGAGGTCCCAGAGTTCGAACAGGCGCCGGTCCCGCCACAGGATGTGGTTGCGTCTCGCGCGATCCTGCGGGTCGGTGGTGCGCGGCAGATCCATGCCGCAGTAAGCCCGGAAGTTCTCGCGGCAGTGCTCGCAATAGCACATTCCCGATCCGCTCCAGCGGTTGCTGAACACCCCGTCCACCCGGTAGAGCGAGACGATCTCGCGCGTCACCTCGGTCATGAATTCGAAGTTATACGGACCGAGGGCGCAGGTCACCCACATCTCCGGGCTGGCCCAGTGCCGGCGTTTCTGTCCGGAGGCATCAACCGCGATCCAATCCGGGTGAGCGTCGCGGACATCCTGGTGCACGGCATGAGGGTCCGTGCGCGCGACGACGATCATGCCCAGCTTGCGGCACCCGGCGACAAGATCGCCGAAGGGATCCAGGCCAGCCAGCCAGGCGCTCCTGTGGTGCAGCGGAATCCTGGTGGGGTAGTAGGCGACGCAGCCTCCCGCGCTGAGGCATGCGGCGTCAGCATGCACGCGCCCGAAGTAGTCCAGCCACGCCTGCAGATCGAACCGCCCCGGATCGTTCTCGACCAGGGTCAACTGCGCCCATCTCATCGGGCGGTCGAACCATCGATCTGCATTCGATCCGGCATCTTGTTCCTCGCCGGGATGCTCCCGACCCCGCACGAGCGAGCACGCGGCGCGCATCGCCGGGACCGAGGCGAGCAGATGACGGCGGCTCAGTCCGGTTGTCGTTGTCGTCATAACGATTCCTGCTCCTGTTGTTTCTGCTTTCAGGGTGCTGCCGCTGCGGCAAACTCAGGGTGTATTTCAAGTTGGCGGTCGAGCGCCGGGAATCCTCGCTGTCGGCATCGGACCAGGGTCGTAGTCGGTGTCGGCATTCGTAATCGGGATCAGGCGATGGAGCTTGGGGTCGAGGCCGAGTCTTGGTCGATTCCGATATCGACCCCGGCTCCGATACCGATCCCGGGGACAGTTTCGATTTGCCCTCCTGCATGGGCCAACCAGTCGGGTTTTCCGCGGGAGCGGAGCGTAAGAATCTCAGGGAGCTCCTGCGCCGAGGTCCTCCGGCGCAACCACGACAATTCCGCTTTCGCTCACATGGTATCGCCGGCGGTCCTCCTCCGGGTCAAAGCCGATGATCGTCTGCTCCGGCAGGTGAACGTCGCGGTCGATGATCGCGTTGCGGATGCGCGAGCGTCTCCCTATATCACAATGCGCGAATATGATGCTGTTACTGATCTCGCAGAAGCTGTTCACACGCACATCGGGGGAGAGGATGGAGCTCTGGACCCGGCCGCCACTGACGATGCAGCCGGCGGAGACAATCGAGTCCACGGCAATCCCCATGCGCTTGCCTTCGTCGGCGAATACGAACTTGGCCGGAGGGTACTGCCGCTGGTGGGTGCGAATCGGCCAATCCTTGTCGTACAGGTTGAACAGCGGGGACACGGCCACGAGATCCATGTTGGCCTCGTAGTAGGACTCGATCGTCCCGACGTCCCTCCAGTACTGGGCCTCCTTCTTGTTTTCGTCGATGAAGTTGTGCGCACACACGTTGTACTTCTCAACCATGGAACCGAGGAGGTCGGTGCCGAAATCGTGGGATGAGGAGGGATTCATGGAGTCTTCTTCGAGGATCTGCTCCAGGAGCTTCTTTGTGAAAACGTAGATCCCCATCGAAGCGAGCGCCTTATCGGGCTTGCCGTAATGAGGGGGCGGACTTGCGGGTTTCTCGACAAAGTTCCGGACTCGGCCGGAGCTGTCGATGCTCAGGATGCCGTATCGGCTCCCTTCCTCGATTGGAACCTCGATGGCCCCGATGGTCACGTCCGCATGGGTGTCGACGTGCTGCTTCACCATGCGGTAATAGTTCATTTTGTATATATGGTCCCCTCCGAGAATCAGAACGAACTCGACGTTGTCGACGCCTCCGATCGTGTAGAGATTCTGCCATACCGCGTCAGCGGTCCCGAGATACCAGGTGTCCCCAACCCTCTTCTGCGGCGGAATAATCTCGATGAACTCGTCGAGATCCTTGGCGACGAGGTTGTACCAGCCGTTACGAATGTGGCGGTTGAGCGAAAGCGACTTGTACTGCGTCAGTATGAATACCTTCCTCAAGCCCGAGTTTATGCAGTTGCTGAGCGTTATGTCGACGATGCGATAGTGGCCGCCGAAGGGCACGGCAGGCTTGGCACGGTGGCGGGTCAGGGGGTATAGGCGTTCCCCCACGCCTCCCGCGAGAAGGATGCCGAGCGTTCTGTTCACCAAGATGCTCATTGGAGCGCTCCATGCTTACGGGTCGATAGCGTCTTCCTGTGGGGCAGGGCACCGCATCCATCATAACCCAGAACGCCGTCACAAGGGGAGTCTGAGCGGACGAAAAACCGTGATTCAGACAGTGGAGATTGAAGTGACGTCGTCTCTTCAGGTGATCGCCGTCCAACCCCTTCAGGGTTGGACGCTTGCGGCAGATCCGATCCTCCCCGGGGTTTGCACCCCGGGCTGATCTGTTCGACCCCCTTCGGGGTCGATTCCGACGTACTGCGCGCGGGGACCGAGAGTGACCATGCCGTTCAGCCCATTGACTCGCCGGTGGCGGCGATGCCTCACAGATGCCAGCCTCGATCGACACCGACGACGCTGAAAGCGTCGAATAGAACAGCCCGGGGTGCAAACCCCGGGGATCAGCATGATAAGAAGATGCCAACCCTGAATGGGTTGAACAGCGTCCTTGCAGCGCAGGCTGCCTGTCACGCGTCGCCAGTCTCCTAGCCCTCACTGTCTGAATCGCAGGGACGAAAAAGCACCATCCCGCGCCTTTTTCTCGTTCTTCCTGTGTCGTTTTAGCGTAATCAGAACGGCCAACCGGCGTATTTAACATTTGTAGGCCCGGTGGCCGGCTCTGGGGGGAATACTGACCTGACGGACGGAAAATAGAATATATGAAAAGATCGAGCACGGTCGTAATCATCAATACAATAAGACTATTTTTTACAACACTTACGATAATGGGCGTCCTCAGCTTCCTTGCCTGCGGCAAGAAGAAGGAAGACCCGGCCGGGCCTGCCGGCCGGCCTCAGGCTGTCGTGATCAGGACTGCCCCGCTGCAGAGGATCACCATGCAGCGGCAGGTTGACGTTTCGGGGACGTTGATCTCTCCGGATCAGGCAAAAGTGAGCAGCGAGGTAGCCGGTGTAGTGAGGGAGGTGCGTGTCGAACTCGGCCATGAGGTTCAGCCGGGAGAGGTCCTGGTTCAGCTCGAGCCGCGCGAACTCGAGATCGCTTTGCGGCGCGCCACAAGTCAGCTCAAGCAGACGGAGGCGCAGCTGGGAATCGACGGTGTCAGGATCAAGGAACCGCCACCGGATGAGCAAATTGCCGTGGTTCGCACGGCGATCGCGAATCGGGATGACGCCAGGGCGCAGCTTGCTCGCACCCGGATGCTGATGAGCCAGAAACTCATCGCGCAGGCTGACCTTGACACGGTCGAGACGCGGGTCAAAGTCACGGAGGCGGCATACCAGGCCGCTCTCGAAACGGTCCAGAGCCTGAAAGCCACGCTGCAGGATCGCCGGGCGGCGGTCGACCTCGCTCAGAAGAAGCTGCAGGATTCGGAGATCAAGGCACCGGTGGGCGGCGCGATCAGCGAACGCATGGTGCAGGTTGGGGAATTCATCCCCGAGCAAACGCCGGTCGTAACGATTGTCCAAATGAATCCCCTCAAATTGCGGACGGCAATCCAGGAGCGTAACGCTGAGCTCATTCGGCCCAGCCAGCCGGTGCAATTCCGGGTTGAATCACTGCCCGGCAAGGTATTCGAAGGCAGGGTAGCCTTCATCAGCCCCGCTGTCGATCAGGCAACACGGACGTTCCCGGTGGAGATCCTCGTAGACAACGGGGCCCGCGTGTTGAAGCCCGGCTTCTTCGCCAAAGGCGTGATCCTCACCCGGAAGGACGAGAATGTGCTGGCAGTGCCGGAGGAGGCGGTGTCCACCCTCGCCGGAGTGTCGGCGGTGTTCGTGATTGAGAGCGGCACGGCCCGGCAGCAGACCGTCACCATCGGCGCCCGGGACGGCAAGCTGATCGAGGTTCTGTCCGGGCTGAAGGGCGGCGAGGTACTGGCGACCAGCAACCTCAGCCAGCTGGCAACAGGCGTCCCGGTTCAGACTGAGCCGGTCAGCAGTGCCGGAGCTCCCGCCGGCGACGTGGCCGGCGGAGTGGCCGCGGGTGATGAGAGGGGGGGCAGGCCATGACCCTCTCCGATGTCAGCATCAAACGCCCGGTCTTTGCCTTCATGATGTCTGCGGCGCTCCTGGTCCTGGGGTTGTTCTCCTACCGGGAGTTGGGTGTCGACCTGATGCCGAAGACCGACTACCCGATGGTCTTCATCAACACCATCCTTCCGGGCGCAAGCGCCGAGGAAATCGAAACTCAAATCACCAAGCCGATCGAGGAGGTCGTCAACACGATCAGCGGCGTCGATGAAATCCGGGCCAGTTCCGATACGGGCTTCTCGCGCTGCAGCATCACGTTCGTTCTCGAGAAGCCCATCGATGTCGCGGTCCAGGACGTACGCGACAAGGTCGCAACCATCGTCGCGCGATTTCCGCGCGATACCCTGCCTCCGATCATCCAGAAGATAGATCCCGATGCCGCGCCGATTCTCACGATCGCGGTTTCCGGCAACCGCTCGCCCAAAGAAATCACCGAGATCGTGGACAAGAAGATCAAACAGGTCATCGAGACTGTCAAGGATGTCGGCGACGTGACGTTTATCGGGGACAGGCGGCGCGAGATCCAGCTCCTGCTAAATGCGGACCGCATGAACGCCTACGGGCTGACACCGGACCAGGTGCGCGTCGCTGTCCAGCGTCAGAACGTGGAGGTGCCCGGCGGAACCTTCATCGCAGGGCCTTCCGAGATCGCGCTGCGCACGATGGGACGCATCAAGAACGTGAACGATTTCGGCCGGATCATCCTGGCGTACAGGGACGGCTCGGTGATCACCTTCAGCGACATCGGCAGGGTGATGGATACCACCGAGGAGCCTCGCAGCCTGGCCCGGCTGGACGGGCGTCCGGCCATATCTCTCCTGATCCGCAAGCAGTCCGGCACCAATACGGTAGAGGTCGTGGACAGGGTGATGGCCAAGCTCGAGTCGCTCAAACCGACGCTGCCGCCCGACATCCGCGTGCAAACCATTCGCGACCAGTCCCGATTCATCCGGAGGTCGGTCCAGGACATCCGGCATCACCTCCTGCTCGGCGGCCTGCTTGCCAGCGTCGTCGTCTTCCTCTTCCTCCGCAACGTGCGCAGCACGATCATCGCCGCAATCGCCATCCCCGTGTCGATCATCGGAACCTTCACGGTGATGAAGGCATTCGGGTTCACGTTGAATAACATGACCATGCTGGCATTGTCGCTTGCGACCGGCATCGTCATCGACGACGCGATCGTCGTCCTGGAAAACATTTTCCGCTATATCGAAGAGAAGAAGGTAAAGCCCCGGGAGGCAGCCGGCAGGGCGACCAATGAGATCGGTCTGGCGGTCATGGCAACGACGCTCTCCCTGGTGGTGATATTCCTGCCGGTCGCATTCATGACCGGCCAGATAGGCAGGTACTTCTACAGCTTCGGCATCGCGTCGGCCGCGGCGATCATGCTGTCCATGTTTATCTCGTTCACGCTGACTCCTGCGCTCTGTGCCGCATGGCTGCGTCCCACTGATGCCCGGGGCCACAAGCCGGAGAGCAAGTCGCGCGGTTTCTACGCGGCGATGGACCGGACGTACGGCCACATGCTGGAATGGAGCCTGCGTCATCGCGCGTGGATGCTTTTCATCTGCGCGAGTGTTTCCATCTCCGCGATACTGCTGTTTCCCCGGGTCGGCAAGGAACTGGTCCCGGATGATGACCAGAGCGAGTTCAGCGTCAACATACACCTTCCCCAAGGCACCAGCTTCGACCGCACGGATGAATATGTGAAGGACATCGAGCGGGACCTGCGGCAGCTGCCTCACGTGCAGACACTTTTTACGAACGTCAATGTCAGCGGTGCCAACATATATGTCGGGCTTTCCCCCCATGAGCAGCGCGAGCTGACACAGCAGGACATAATCAGGCGGGCCCGGGCGATGGTCAGGAGATACCCGGCGGCCCGGATCAGCGTCAGCGGCGGGACCGACATTTCCGGCGCTTCGACAGCCGGTCAGCGCGGCGGCGCAAGCAACCGCCTTTACGTTCTCATTCAGGGCCCGGAAATCGAGCAGCTTCAGCGCTATGTCACGGAACTCATGGACAAGGTGCGGACCATACCGGGTGTTGTGGACGTGGACACCAATTTCGAGCCGACTCAGCAGGAACTGCGCATTAATGCGGACCGGGTGAGGGCTGCCGACCTCGGCGTGTCGATCGATTCCCTCGCTTCGAGCCTGCGCCTGTTGGTAGGCGGCGAGGAGGTTTCGAGGTACAAAGAGGGTGACGATCAGTATATCGTCCGGCTGAGGCTCGACGAGCCGTACCGCAACAATCCGGCGTCCATGGGGGACCTGCTCATACCGTCGTCCAAGCAAGGCACCGTGAAGGTAAGCGATGTGGCCCGGCTCACGCTGGAAAACGGACCGGCGGGGATCGATCGATACAACCGCCAGCGGCAGATCACGCTCTTCGCCAATCTTGATCGCGTCCCGCTCGGCGGCGTCATTGCCGCGACGCGGCCAAAAGTGGACGAACTCAATCTCAGACCGGGCTACCAGGCGGTGTTCACGGGAGGAGCCAAGACGCTGGCCGAGGCGTCGAATGACTTCGTGCTGGCAATCATCCTGGCCGTGGCTTTCATCTACATGGTGCTGGCCTCGCAGTTCAACAGCTTCATCCATCCCCTTACGATTATGACGGCGCTGCCTCTGAGCCTGCCGGCCGGCCTCCTGTCGCTCATGGCGTTCGGGATGACCTTGAACGTCTACAGCGCAATCGGCCTGATGATGCTGTTCGGGATCGTCAAGAAGAACTCGATCCTGCAGGTTGATTACACCAACACCCTGCGCGCGCAGGGAATGGAGAGGCATGAGGCGTTGATCGCGGCGAATCACGTCCGTCTCAGACCCATCCTCATGACTACCATCTCCATTATCGCCGGCATGATGCCGATCGCCCTCGGGCGAGGCGCGGGTGCCGGGTCGCGTTCCTCCATGGCAGTGACCATCATTGGCGGACAGATACTCTGTCTTCTTCTGACGCTGTTGATAACTCCTGTGGTTTACTCGTACTTCGACGACATGCGCGAGTGGAGGCCCGCACGGCTCTTTGCATGGTTCCGCCGGGCCGACCGGGAGGAGACTACGGCTGCACCGCCCGCCGTCGAGGAAACGCCGAGCTGAGGCGGGAGGTTTCCCTCAGGTAAAATCATTCTTCCGGGGGCCGAGGATTCGATCAGCGCAAGCCAGCCCCGAATTCCGGCCTCCACTCCCTCTCATTGCCATGCACGAACCATTTCATTTTCATTCACTCCAGCAATTGCGCGAGCGGATCGCGGATCTCGACCTCGAGCTCAAGACCAGCGACGACCTGAGTCCCCTGTTTGAGCCTGCCACGGCAGCGGAGATCCGCCTGCCAAACCGCCTGGTCGTGCTCCCGATGGAAGGGTGCGACGCCCGGCCGGACGGGTCGCCTGCCGAGCTCACCTTCCGCCGCTATCGACGTTTCGCGGCAGGTGGGGCGGGACTGCTCTGGTTCGAGGCGACCGCGGTCGTGGAGGAAGGCAGAGCCAACCCGCGTCAGCTGTGGCTTCACCCGCGATCAGTCGCGGCTTTTGCCTCACTTGTGGAGGAGTCCCATCGGGCCGCAAGGGAGGCCCTGGGTGAAAGCCATCGGCCATTCCTGGTGCTGCAGTTGACCCACTCGGGCAGATACAGCCGCCCCGGCCGACAGCCGGCGCCGATCATCGCACACCATTCGCCTTACCTCGACCCACTCCAGAAGCTGCCGCCGGACTATCCGCTCATCAGCGACTCGGAGCTCGAGCAACTGGAGGACCGCTACGTCGAAGCGGCGGCGCTGGCACAGCGCGCAGGCTTCGACGCCGTCGATATCAAGGCATGCCACAGGTATCTTGTTTCCGAGTTGCATGCCTCGTTTACCCGCGAAGGGCGTTACGGCGGGACGTTTGAAAATCGCTCCCGTTTCCTGCGGAACGTGGTCGCAAAGATCCGTGAGAGCGTCCCGGGGTTGCCCGTCACGTCGCGACTGAATGTCTACGACGCGATGTCCTACCCATACGGATTCGGGGTCGATAAGGAAGATCCCTCCAGGCCGGACCTCGAGGAACCCATTGCGTTAGTCAGGTTGCTGCGCGGCATGGGTACCTCGCTGGTCAACATTACGATCGGGAACCCCTACTACAATCCGCACGTCAACCGTCCGTTCGATCTGCCAACGACCGGCGGCACGATCCCCGCGGAATCGCCACTGGTCGGTGTGGCGCGGTTCATGGACATCGTGCGCCGGATCCAGCGCAAGTTCCCGGACATGCTGGTGGTCGGCGGCGGGTACTCCTGGTTGCGGCAGTTCTTCCCGAATGTCGCTGCGGCCGGTGTGAGGGACGGTTGGGTCTCCCTGGTCGGGCTCGGGAGAATGGCGTTCGCTTACCCCGATTTCGCGCGTGATCTGGCCCAGGGAAGACCACTCGACCCCGAGCGCGTCTGTGTCGCCTGCTCTGCCTGCACCCAGATAATGCGCGACGGCGGGCGCTCGGGTTGCGTGCCGCGGGACGCGGAGATCTATGAGCCGATTTACAGGGCTGGGCGCGCCGAAGCTCTTGACACAATTCAGGACATGGCACGGACATGCCGGCAGTGCAACGACCCCACCTGCGTGCGCCGATGCCCGGCGGGGGTGAACATCCCTGAGTTCGTGGATCACATAGCCGCAGGGCGCTTCCGGGCAGCCTACGAAACGCTGCGCCAGGCCAACGTCCTTGCGGCCGTCTGCGGCTATGTCTGCCCTGCAGAGACGCTCTGCGAATCAGGCTGCATAAACCAGCACTACTCGTCTGCGGTGCCAATCCGCCATCTTCAGAGATGGGTAAGCCGCAAGGCGGTTGAAGAGGGATGGGCTGCGAGACCGTCGGCGCCGGCAGTCCCGGGCCACAGGCGCGTCGCTGTTCTCGGTGCGGGCGCTGCCGGCATTTCGGCCGCATGCGCGCTTGCCTCGACGGGACATTCCGTCACACTCTTCGATGCCCGGCCGCAGGCGGGCGGGACCGCCCGAAGCGCGATCCCTGAAGAGCGGATGCCCGAGGACATCATCCGTGCTGAGATCCGCGCCCTGCTCGACTCGTGCGGTGACCTTGTGCAGACGGAAGTTCTTCAGATCGGGGACGGCTGCACTCTTGACCAGGTCATCGCTGAAGGATTCGACGCGGTTCTGGTCGCCATGGGACTGGGCGCCTCGGTAGCCTTGCCGGGAACGACACGACCGAAGCAGGGAGTCGTCGGCGCGCTCGAGTTCCTCGAGATGGCCGGGACCGGAGGACAGGCTGCCGGATCCGTGCTTGTACTCGGGGGCGGCAATACTGCAGTCGACGCCGCCATGTCCGCGCTGCGGCGTGGCGCCGCCGACGTGTCGATTGTCTACCGCCGCTCTTTCGCCGAGATGCCGGCCTGGCCGGAGGAGCGTGACCTGGCTGTGCGTTCCGGCGTCAATTTCCTGATCCTGACCGCACCGTTGTGTTACCTGGCGGATGACGAGCACCGCCTCACAGGCCTTCGCGTCGTGAGGACGCGCCTCGGAGAACCCGGAGCCGACGGGCGTCGCCAGCCGATACCGATCGCGGGTTCCGAGCACATCCTGCCGGCAGATCTCGTCGTCGAGGCCATCGGCCAGCGTGTGGCCAGACAGCTGCAGGCTGCACTCGGCGGGCTGCGCCTCACCGACCGCGGGCTGCTCTGGACCCAGGAAGGGAGCCTGGCGACCAGCCGCAGGGGGGTGTTCGCGGCCGGCGACATCGTCAACGGCGGGACGACGGTGGTGCAGGCCGTCGCGGAAGGTGCCCGCGCCGCGCGGGAAATCAATGCTTACCTCAGCCGTCGAGGTTCGGCCTGAGTGAACGGGATACCTGCGCCCCTGGAATCATCGCCTGGCATCGACCGCGTCGGCCAAGCCCCAACTACGCCCTGATCCTGCCTCCGCCGCGTGTTTCAGACGGCATCCCCTCTCTCGATCGCCCTGATCTGCAGGGAAAAATGCCTGAGCGGGCAGGGAATTATTCCCCGATCGGATGAAGGTCACCAGGGCAACTGGCTCATTCCAGGCCTCTTTTCCTGGCATTAGCGGCCGCAGCCCCCAAATTCTGTCTGGCACAACCTTTGCTTCAGAAATGGTTGTTTATGTCCTCATTGTATCTTTATTGCAGTTGGCCGATATGGATGTCCACAGGGTGCCACAGCGGACAAAGAGGGTCATGAGATGATAATAGGTGCGGTTTGTTTTCTTGCCGGAGCCGTATTCGGTGCCGTGCTGCTTGCTCTCTGTATCGCAGCAAAGATAGCCGATGACAAAGTCCGAATCGGCAGCTCGCTGTAAGGTCCTGCCAAACGAATAGGCTGGAAGGCAATTTGGCCGCGATCCTTCCGCGCTATCGAAGGTTGCGCGGCAGCGACAGCCTGATCCTGCGTGGTTGACTGGGGCATCAGGTTGCGCGGTTGCCGTCCGGCGGCCATCCCTGACTCCGATCCGCCCTTCACGCGCCTCGACCGAGGAGGCGCTTCCCGCGCGGGCACTTTCACCTCAACTCAGGGTCGTTGTAGTTGAGAACCGCGTTGAAGAGCATGTTGAATTCACCGAAGTTCTGCCAACGGTAACAGGGATTCGTGGCGAACATGATCACCCTGCCCTTTCCTGCCGGGACGTCCAGGATGGCCGGTCTCTCCTTGATCTCCGAGGGGTTCTTCATCAGGCCGCTGAGAACGGACTTTTCCGTTCCTGTGAAGCGCATGAGCACCTGCTGCTCGCGGTACTTTTCCTGCACCTGAAACAGGGGCCCTCCCGCGTAACGCACCGGGACCGGCTTCGACGCGTATCCGTAAAAGATCGGATGCTCAGGCCTCAGGACCTCCGCTTCCACGATCGGGCCGGGCGCATAGAACTGGGGCGTGGGCCGGCGTGTATCGACGGTCCAGGTCAAGCCGAACTCGATCGGAAACAGGCTCGCGCTGCCCAGCGTAACGAGCACGCCGCCGTCCTCGACGAATCTCCGGAATTCGAGCGCCCCTTCCAGCCCCATGCCGCCGCTGATATCCTCCGATTGGCCGTACATACCCAAGCTCTGAAACTCCGCCGTCCGGGTGTATGCGAGCGGCCGCGAGGAGGGCTCGATGTCAAAGACAAGACCTCTCGCACTCTCAGCCTGTTCCGGGATCAAAATGACATCGAAGTCCCGGCTCAACCGTCCCTGCCTCACCCGTTCCTTGTATATGAGCTCGTAAGGCACCTCGAACCGGTCCAGGGCATACCTCACCCACCCGACATCCTGCGTGCTTCCCCAGGTGCTGTAGACCGCGAGTCTCGGCAGATCAGCTTCGTGCATCACGACCTGGGGCTCGGACTGCAGGGCGACGGCCTGGAGGCCCAGATCCGTCACGAGCTTCCTGACTTGCCGGAGAGTATCGGCCGGGACCGAAGCCGGCAGGATGAAGGAACCCGCAGGGATCACAGTCTCGCCCGCCTTGAACTGCTTGTCCGTAACCTTGACCTGCACATTCGGGAGTCGGCTGCGAAGAGTGATCATGGAATTCGAACCGTTATGGAGGACGGCATAGCCATGGTCAGGGTTGCTTCCCCGGATTGTGCCGGGAATGTGGTCGGCCCTGGCCTTCCCGACCTGCACGTCCAGAATCGATGAATCCGAAATCTCGCGGATATCGGTGTGCGTCATGAGCCCCATAGTCCATCCGGTATCGTCGTAAGTGCGGAGGTTGGGATCGGGAAACTCCTGTTTCTCGAGGAGGATCTTGGCCAGCCGCCCATAAGGCTGGTCGAGTTTCACGATGAAGGATCCGGCCGGGAAGTCACCCTCCTTTACCTTGATCCCGGTGACAGCCTTTCCGACCTCGATCCCCTGGGCCTGCAGCAGGCCGACCACGAACACGACGCGCGTCATGTCCGGCTGGTCTGCCGGTATCACATAGCCGAACGGCGGGCCTTTCCGGCCGGCAGCGATCGCATTCACGCTCTTCCGGTAGAAGTTCTCCAGGATTGTCCTGGGAAAGGCCGCGGTCATCTGAAGCGCCGACAGCACTCCCGTCTCCATGTAATTCGTGTTGTTGCGCATCGACCATTCGACTTCTTTGCAGGGAGGGAGCGGCCGGTACCACTGCCGGCTCGTCATGCTGCGCGACGGCTCGGATTCACGTTCTATCTTGCGTTTCATCGTCGTCGCGCCGCCGTTCCCGAAGGTCTCGTACATGCGCAGCATGCCGTTATGATTCGAAGCCATGAAACCGAGATAACCCGGCGACCAGGCATCGACAAACGCGTGGGTCCAGACACCGGGCATTCCATACCGTGTCATCTGCGCCATTTCGAAGTTCGCGAACCAGGGCAACTCGCCGAAAAGAATCGGATCGAGAGTGGGGTTCTGCGGAGCCTGCCCGCTGAATGTGTAGAGGAACGGCACGGACTCGTGCAGGTCGTGAACGATCGGTGGATGCCACTCGAGGTACCAGCCGAGCAGGGCGCGTGTAATCGTCTGCGAAAAATTGATGTCCCGGTTGTTGTCGTGGTAGACGTATCTTCCCCAGAAGGGAGGGCCGGGCATGTGTTCCCGTTCATCGGTCACATCAACCAGGTACCTGTAATACCAGTCCACGTAGCGGTCGCGGCCGTCCGGCTCGGCGACCGGCGTGATCGTCACGATGACGTTGTCGCGGATCCGGCGAATAAGCTGCGAGTCCTCCGCTGCCAGGCGGAAAGCGAGCTCCATCAGCATCTCGGGGGCGCCGGTCTCGCTGCTGTGCAGCCCTCCGATGAGGTGATAGATGGGTTTGGCCAGCGCGATGATCCCCTGCGCCTCGGCTTCCGACACCCGGCGCGGATCGGCGAGCGATGCCAGGCGCGCTCGATGCTGTTCCAGATCCCGGATCGATTCCTCCCCGCTGATCGCGACCACGACAAGTTCCCGGCCCTCGTCGGTCCTGCCGATATCGATGACCTTCACCCTGGGCGACCTGGACGCGAGCGACCGATAGTAGTTCACGATCCGCGAGTAGTAGGTGAGTTTACGGGGCTCGCCTATATGGTGCCCGAGTATCTCCTTCGGGGAGGGAATGCCGGCGACCACCGGGAGGTGATCGACCAGGGGGCTGAGGAACTCAGGCCGGGTGGTCCACTCCTTCACGAGCCTGGCGAACTCGACGTCCTGCTTTCCGGAATCTGCAGAGCCGGTCTCGACATTGCCCTGCGCCTCCCGCGAGTCCCCGAGCAGCGGCAGGTGCGCCTGACAGACGCAGAACGCGAGCGCGGCGGCGCACGCAACGCTGAGTGCCTTCCAGCCAAACGCCCTCTCTCGCATAGATGACCTCCCTAACCCGAAGTATTCATGAAGGAGCAAGGATTGGGCACTTCGGGACACGGAAAAACGCTGGCGAACCTCCGTACGCGGCCCGGATCAACCTCTTTGGTCGGCGTTTGTCAGTGTTCATCCGCGTCCCGAGACTCGTTCTCCCGCATGCTCCATGATTCATCCGGGCCAAAACTCCGGGCATCCCGGGTGAACCTGGGCTTTGAAGTTCGGCCCCTGCGGTTTACACTTAGGCCCAGTCCCATGAACCAACGCCTTCGTGACGGAATCTACCTGGTCGCATTCCTGCTCTTCGCAGCGATGCTCCTTTACCTCGGGGCGGATCAACTGCGGCAGCCCGTGCTCCTTCCCTGGGTCATCACGTTCAGTGTGACGACCGTGGTGGCGATCCTGGTGCTCTCTCTGTATCGATTCAAGGTGCAGCTGGATGCCAGCAAGAGCGAGTTGATGCGCGCCGAGGCGGAGTTGGATTTCGCACGCAAGGTACAGCAAGCCCTCTTTCCACGCCGACTGCCGCCCCGGGGCGGCCTGGAATTCACGGCGATCTGCATCCCGGCGCGGGGAATCAGCGGCGACTACTACGACATCCACGAACTGGAAGACGGCCGGCTGATAATCGCAATTGCGGATATTAGCGGAAAGGGAATCCCCGCGGCAATTCTAATGGCAAACCTTCAGGCGTTGGTGCGGGTTATCGCCCACAGTGATTTGTCGCCCTCGGAGGTTTGCTCGCGCCTGAACTATCACCTGGCAGAGGTCACGGATTTCTCGCGGTTCGCCACACTCTTCTATGCAGAGTGGCTCCCGTCCGAGCGTCGCCTGCGTTATGTGAACGCCGGCCACAATCCGCCCCTTCTCGTCAATGGCACAGGCTGCCTGCGCCTGGAGAAGGGGGGGATCCCGCTGGGGATATTCGAGGAGTCGGATTTTGAAACCGGCGAGGCGATGCTTATGCCCGGTGATCTGCTCGTGCTCTACTCAGACGGCATCACGGAGGCCGGACAGAGCAGCGGCAGGGAATTCGGCGAGGAACGCCTCCGCGCGCTCGTCGAGACCGGGCGTACCAAACCACTCGCGGATCTGCAGGCCCTCATCCTGGACGAAGTCCGGCGCTGGACGGAGACCGACCCGGACGACGACATCACGCTCCTGATGGCCAGGGCAAAGTCCTGTCCTGGGAATGCAACCAAGGATACGGAGGAGAAGCTATGAGAATCGGCGGTCACCCCTTGCGGCAACATTTGAAGCTTCTCGCTCCCCTCTTTGCCCTGTTGGCAGGTGTCTGGGTGCTGCGCTGGATCATCGGCTGCCTCGACGCGCCCGGCTGGCTTTTTCACTTAGTCAGCCTCACGGTCTTTGCTCCAGTCGCCGTCCTTCTTGCGGTACTGATGCTGCACGTCCGGCGCTTCGGCGGCTATGCCAGCGTCGTGGTGTGCAGTCTCCTGTTGAACGCGTGGACCGAATCGCTCATCGTCCTCGCCATCTTCATCACGGCCCTGACGGGTGTTTCGAACATCTACACCGCCCCGATGTATTCACCACCTGTTATTGGCCCGCACCACCTGCGCCACATACGCGGGCACCTGACTTACGGAATCGGGATCAGCACACTCGCGGGAGCAGCCATGGGCTCGCTGCTGCTCTTCCTCTTGCGCAAGCTGGCACCTATGGAGCCGGATCCGTCGGAGCGTCCCGGCAGCAACTGGAACGCGTGATCCATGGCACTAGGCTCTTCCGCTGTCGCGCTCGGGCTTCAAACCTTCCTTGCGCTTGAACAATTGGCACGCCAGGCCGGATGATTCAAATACAACCAGGGCGGGATTCCTGCTGCTCTTGAATCCGTGGGCACGGCAGCCGTAGGGGGCGTGCGCATCCCATGTAATCTGATAGTGGATGCATTTCAGGCACGCTGGAGTGCCGGGATCCTGCACTGTGCCGGATCCATTCATACCTGACTCCATCGGCGGGCTGGCTGCGATACCTGCGCGGCCACTCGCGTCACGGATGGGTTCACGCAAAACGTTCCAGACCCGATCATTCGTCAATCCGGGAGGCAAGGATGCTCTCCAGGCGTTTGGGATCCCGTCGCACGTGGATCGTCTTCCCTCCGGTCACGAAGACAAGCCCCGGTTTGGCGCCTCTGGGCTTGCGCACATTCTTGATCGGTGCCACGTGTACATCGGCCCGGCTGGCCGCCTTGAGTCGGGAAAAATGAATCGCCAGTTCACAGGCATCGAGCAACGAGGCCGGTGGTGGATCCGAACGGCCCTCCGTTCTGAGGACAACGTGGCTGCCGGGGTACCCGTCGAGGTGAAAGAACAGGTCGTTGCCCCTGGCCAGCCTCGTTGTCAGGTAGTCGTTACCTTCATCGCTGCGCCCGACCCAGACCTCGAGGCCGTCTCCGGTCCGGAATCTTCTCGGCAGAAGGCGGGCGGGGACTTCCTTGCGCCGGCTCTGAGCAACAGCAGGCGGGGCAGCCCTGCGCGAGGGGTAGTATTGCCTCAGGAGCCTCCGGATGCGTGGATGGTCGAGCAGCTCGCACAATAGTCCCGGATCCTGCTCGTTGCGCGATACGGCCAGGGACAACCGGACCCGCAGCGTCTCGATTTCAGCTCGCGCTGCGCGCGTCGCCAGCAGTTGGGCCTCAATCGCGGAGACACCGCGCACCTCCTTCTGGTATCGGCCGAAATACACCTGCAGGTTCTCCGCCGGAGAGAGGGCCGGATCGAGCGGGATAGTAACCTCTTGCCCCGTCTCGAAGTCGGTCGCGGTAATCCTCGTGTCGCCCTGGCTGATGAGATGCAGTACACCCTTCAGCAACTCGCCCTTGTGACCGTGTTCGGCCGCCCTGTGTGCCTCCCCGAGGTCCTCCGCCAGGTTGACCGCCTTTTTGTCGAGGAGGCTTTCCTCGCGGGTCAGCACGCTCCGGATCCGACGTTCGGCATCCTCGGCTTCCTTCTGTCGCTCGAGCCGCGCGTAGGTGCGCTCAATCTCATCAAGGTAGTCGCCGTCCGTAGCTTCTTGCCACCGATCTGCCCCGCGAGAGCCGATTTGACCAGCGGTAGCTGTCCACGGCTGGCCGACGGAGAGTTCTTTGCGCGTCGTCGACAGTGGCCGCATGCAATGAAGGAGGGTTCCCTGCCCGTCGACAAGGTAGATGTTGCTGCGCGGGCCCAGGATCGAGAGTATCAGCTCAAAGGCTCCATCGTGCGATTCGAGCCGGATGCGCAACAGCCGGTCGTCGGCCGCAGCCGCGGCTCCACGGAACGATGCCCGCCCCAGGTGCGCCCGGAGAAACTGACCGAATGAAGGCTGCACCGCCGGGGCCTTCGGAAGTTCGGGAGGGCAGCCGGCGCGCGCAAATCCGGGCCGGCAGGAAAGCAGGACCGGAATATCGAGGGTCGCGGAGTGAAACGACAGAACCAGGCGGTGGCCGTCGATCTGGACGGTGCGTTGGAGAAAAGCACCCTGGAGCGTACGATCCAGAACCGCCGCGGCTCTCTGCACCTCGGTCAGGCTGAGCATAACTTGCGCAAAATTGAATGACTGCCCGTTCGAATTTGGCTATCCTGCTCCCTGAGGACCTTACGAGGCGGAGTTGCCGGCTGCCTCGGAAACCGATCCCATCTCAACACGCCTGAGCATCGAGGGATACTACCATGGCTGCTGACGTTGTTTCATACGGTGGATGGAAGAAGAACCTGCGACTGGCCAATAGGGAGATCGAGCTTATCGTGACCGCTGAGGTCGGTCCCCGCATCATCCGGCTCGGATTCATAGGAGGCCCCAACGAATTCGCCGAATACCCGGCCCAGATCGGGAAAACGGGCGGCGACCAGTGGAGGATCTACGGCGGACATCGCCTGTGGCACGCGCCGGAAGCCATACCGCGAACCTACTACCCGGACAACAGTCCTGTTCAGTGGCAATCGGAGGGTGAGGCTGTCCGCATAACGACCCACGCAGAGCCCACGACCGGCATCGGCAAGGCGATGCGCGTCTGGCTCGACCAGGAGTCGAACCACGTCCATGTGGTCCATCACCTTACAAACCACGGGGCGTGGCCGGTGACGCTCGCAGCCTGGGCCCTGACCGTCATGGCTCCCGGCGGGAGAGCGATCATCCCGCAGGAGACGTATGGCTCGCATGCCGAATTCCTCCTTCCCGCACGTCCGCTGGTGCTGTGGAAGTACACCGATATGAACGATCCGAGATTTACGTGGGGACGGCGCTACATCCAGCTGCGGCAGGACCCGAAGTCAACCGAGCCGTTGAAACTGGGCGCGTTGAACACACTGGGCTGGGCAGCTCATGAGAACGGCGGCCGCCTGTTCATAAAGCGGTTTGCATGCGAACAACGTGCCACATACCTCGACTACGGCTGCAATTGCGAGATGTTTACCGACAGTAACATGCTGGAGGTCGAAAGCCTGAGCCCGATCGTCGCTCTCGAGCCCGGCGCGTCGATCGATCACGAGGAACACTGGTACCTGCACAGGGACGTCAAACTCGGTTCAACCGACGAGTCGATCGGCGCCGCCCTGGATCCGCTCCTGTGAACAAGGTGCCAGGTCTTCGGAATTCGGTTTTTGTCACAACCGTGGAACTCCGTCGGAGTGCAGAACCGAATCCTGAAGGCCTGGCACCTTTCGGCGGCGGAGGTAGAGGGGAAGGCCGGAACCGACAAGCACGATACCGATCAGCGATGCTGCGGGACGCTCCAGGAGAGTGTTGGCCATAAGCGCGAGCGTGCTGAGTACAAACACGATCGGGACCCAGGGATATCCCCAGCAGCGGTAGGGGCGCGGCAGGTCGGGTTTGATTCGTCTCAGCTGGAAGATCGCCAGCCCCCCCAGGGCGTTGAACAGCAAGGCCGTAAAAACCACATAGGTATAAAGCTGTTCGTAAGTCCCGGTCAGCGTGAGAAGCGCCGACCAGGCGCAGCTGATCACCACTGCGACATGAGGCGTCCTGTACTTCGGATGCACGGCTGCAGCAGCTTTCGGGAAGAGACCGTCGACGGCGATGGCATAGCAGATCCTCGATATCGGGATGATGCTGGACGCGTTGCAGCCGAATGTGGAAATGATCACCGCCAAAACCACCAGCGTGGCTCCGGACGGGCCCACCAGGGCTTCCATCGTACGTTCGGCGATCCGCAGGACGCCTTCCATTTCCCCCATCGGAAGCGCGCACAGGTACCCGAGGTTTATGGCCACGTAGAGAGCCATCAGGATGAACGTCCCGATGATCAGCGCAAGCGGGAGATTCCTGGCCGGACGTTTGATCTCTCCCGCCGCGAAGCAGGCATACTCCCACCCGATGTAAGCCCACTGCACCGCGATCATAGCGATCCCGAAAGACGCAATCGGCCGGGTAACTCCTGCCAGGACCGGTGTGAACCGGGGTGCCACAGGGCGCAGGAGCAGAGCCGTCGCGGCGATAGCGGCCAACGCCAGGACCTTGACGACGGTCAGAAACGCCTGCACCGCGTTTCCCGTTCGCACGCCAACGTAGTTGATGACTCCCAGCAGCAGGATCGAGGCTGCTGCGACTACCTGGCCCGCCGAGATCGTGTAGGGCCCCCACGGAGAGGCTATCGACACGATCACGTTGGAAGTGGAGAGGGAGGGAAAGAAGTAGCTGAAGTATTCGGCGAATCCGACCGCCACGGCCGCGACGCTGCCCGTCAGCATTACCAGCATCCCGGACCAGCCGTACAGGAATCCCCAGACCGGGCCGTACGCTTCGCTCAAGTAGGTGTACCAACCGCCGGAGCGGGGGTACATGGCCCCCATCTCGGCGCAGGTTAGTCCCCCGGCGATCGCCATGAGGCCGCCGACGCCCCACGCCAGCAGCAGGAGTGTGGGCGAAGGCATTCGTGCAGCCATGATGCCGCTGGTGAGGAAGATCGCCGATCCGAGTACGTTGCCAATCACCAGGGAGGTCGCACTGCCCAGCCCGATGACCCGCGCCAACCCGGAATCCGGCTCATTCGTGTTGTCAGAACCCATGCACCCTCGCCGGCGCACTCTCGTCCGCATGTCCCGGGGCCGACCTCATTTCCGGACCGCGGACGCGAGTGGCGGCATCCTATATAATCGCGGCAGCTTTGGCAACGGATGATACCTCCGGCCTCTCCGTCGATTGACTTGCACCTTCTCGCGCTGTAGCTTGGGAACATGCGTCCAGGCCCTCTCCTGAGGATTGCGCTACTATACGCAACCATCCTGGTAAACCTGGCTTTCGCCACCGATAACAGGCTGGCGCTGACAGGAGTGGTGCTGGACCCGGTTGGCGCCGTGGTACCCCGGGCCCAAGTCACCCTGCTATCGACCCGGCAGTTCATCCTGCAGTCCGGCGTCACCGATTCGGAGGGGCGATTCTCATTCCCGGCCGTCCCTGCAGGCTCGTACGTGCTCCAGATCTCGGCCCGGGGCTTGGCCGGGCAGCGAGTGCCCGTCAGGCTCCAGGGGGCGGGATTCCCCGAGGTTACTGTGCATCTGCACCTCGAACCTCTCCGAACGGAACTCACCATCACTGCGAGCCCCGGTTCCGCCGAATCGATAGACTCGGTCAGCCAGTCGGTCAACGTGATCGAGACAGAGGCCGTCCGCGCTCGATCGGAGGCGGTCCTGGCGCAGGCCGCGGTGGAGGAGGCGGGACTCGCTCTTCAGCGCACGAGCCCGACGCTCGGCGGCATATATGTTCGCGGCCTCACGGGCAACAAGGTAAACGTGTTCCTCGACGGTGTGCGATACACTACCTCTGCCCAGCGGGGAGGGATCAATACCTTCCTCGATCTCACCGACCCCTCCGCAGTCGAATCGATCGAAGTTCTTCGCGGGCCGAACAGCGCGCAATACGGCAGCGACGCGATCGGGGGAAGTGTCCAACTACTGTCGCAGTCTCCCTCCCAGGCCGCCGGGCGAGGCCGTGCCGCGGCGTCTTTCGAGACCTATTTCAATAGTGCGGATCTGGCCTCCGGCTCAAACCTGGCGGCAAGTTACGCCGCGGATCGTTACACGTTCCAGGTCGACATGGCCGGCAGGCGCGTCTCGACACTTCGGGCAGGGAGAGAGACGGACTCTCACTGTGCAATCACACGTTTCCTTGGGTTGGACCCTGATGTCCTCATCAATGGCAGATTGCCGGACACTGCCTTCACCCAATATGGAGGGGCTGTCAAGATCGGGTGGGCGGCCACGCCTACTTCATACCTGACCGGGTACTACATCCGCGGCCAACAGGATGGGGGCAAGCGGTACGACCAGTTGCTTGGAGGGGACGGCAACCTGGTGGCCGATCTGCGCAACCTGATGCTCGACCTGGCCTATTTCAGGTACGAGAAGGCCGGCCTGGGATGGTTCGATCAGTTCAGCACGACCTACTCATTCAATATCCAGAGGGAAGAACGGGTGAATCAGGGCGGAAATGGCAATCCGCTGGCCCCGATTCAACACGAGTATGAACGCACCAGGGCCCAGGGGTTGCAGGCCCTGGCGGGTAAACATCTCTGGCGACGCCACAGTTTTTCTGCGGGAGGGGAATACTACTTCGAGGGAATCCGAACGCCGTCATTCGCGGTCGATCCGGCCGACCGCCTCTCGGTCGTCCGGCGGGGACGAATCCCCGACCGTGCACGCTATCACAGCGGCGGCCTCTACCTTCAGGACGCGCTGGATGCCATCCCACGTCGACTGGGTATTACGGGCAGCGTGCGGGTGAGCGGTGCGTGGTACAGGGCGCTGGCAACCGACAGTCCGATTGTCGCCGGCAAACCGCTCTGGCCCGACGATTCCATGACCGCCTGGGATACGACGTTCCGCGTAGGGAGCGTCTGGACGCCGAGAGACGGCTTCAGTGTATTCGGGAACGTCAGCCGCGGCTTCCGGGCCCCCAACATGACGGACCTTGGCACCTACGGTCTTACGGGCTCGGGTTACGAGGTAGCCGCCCCGGATGTAGCGGGGCTGAGCGGGACAGTGGGATCGAGTGCCGGGAGCAGCGCGGTGTCGACCGGGATGCCTGTGGAGCAGCTCAAGCCGGAGTCGAGCATGAGCTACGAGCTGGGGCTGCGTCTCCGGAACAGGCGCTTCGATGCCGATGTCGCGCTGTTCACGAACCGGATACACAACACCATCGAAAAGCAGTCCCTGATCCTGCCGCCGGGTGCGGTCGGCACCAACCTGGGCGGCCAGCCCGTGATCGCGCAGGAACCTACCGGCGTGGTCTACGTGCCGGCCGCTACCAATCCGGTTCTGGTGCGCGCCAACTACGGAGAGGCACGGATCTATGGCATCGAACAGACGATGGACTGGAGCATTCGTGATGGCCTCGTGCTCGGCACGATCCTGACCTTCCTCCACGCGCGCAACACGCGCACCGGCCTGCCGCCCGACATCGAGGGAGGTACGCCGGCGCCCGACGGTTACCTCAAGATACGCTACCAGTGCCGGAACCGCCCGTTCTGGCTAGAGCCATCGGTTCACGCGACTGCCCGGCAGGAACGGCTGTCGAGCCTCGACCTGGAAGATCGGAGGACGGGAGCTGCGCGCTCGCGCGCGTCCATTCGCAGGTTTTTCTACAACGGAGCCGCTGTGCGTGGTCTCGTGGGACCAGGGCCGGATGGCATACCCGGCAGTACGGATGACGTGCTTCTCGCGACCGGAGAGTCGCTGTCGCAGGTCCAGAATCGCGTTCTGGGACCCGGAGTTGAGTCCGCGCCGCTATTCCTCGCCGTTCCGGGATACATCACATTCGATCTGCGGGCAGGAATCCGGCTCGGCGAGAACCAGGACCTTCTCTTGGCCTTCACCAACATCGGTGACAGGAACTACCGGGGAATCAGTTGGGGACTCGACGCTGCCGGCCGAAGCATGTCGATCAGTTATCGCATCAGGTTATAAGCAGATCCCAACGAGGAGATTACGAAATGTCCAAGAACTCATTGAATCGCAGAGAATTCCTGGCCGGCGCCGGCGCTGCCGGATTGAGTGTGATGACCGCGCGTTCATGGTCTCGGGTGCAGGGAGCCAATGATCGCATCGTCATGGCACTGATAGGCGCGGGCGGGCGCGGCCGAGGGGTCATGAGGTCGTTCCAGAAGATTCCGGGGATCGAGTTCGCCGCTGTCTGCGACGTCTATGAACCCTACATCGGCGAGACCCAGAGGACCTCCTGCGACACCTGCAAAGGCGCCGCCGACTACCATGAGATCCTCGACCGCAAGGACATCCATGCAGTCCTCATAGCCACGCCCGACCATTGGCACGGTCCCATGCTCCTCGATGCGCTGAGCGCGGGGAAAGACGTATACCTCGAAAAGCCCTTTTCGCATTCGGTCGAGCAGGGAGCCAGGATGGTGAAGGCGGCGCGGGCAACAAAGCAGGTCGTTCAGGTCGGGATGCAGCGCCGCAGCTCCCCTGCGGTTCAGGCTGCCAAGAAGGCCGTCGACGACGGAATGCTGGGAGACATCGTGCTGGCCCGGGCGCAATGGTTCTGGAACCAACCTCCTCTTCCGAAGAGCGTGGAGCTGAAAGGCGCCCTGAACTGGGACCGCTTTCAAGCGCCGTGCAAGCACAAGCGGCCGATGGACCCGGTGCGCTGGCGAGTCTGGCGGAATTTCTGGGACTACTCGGGCGGCCACTGCACGGACCAGGGGACTCATCTGATGGATGTCATCCAGTGGTTCGCCAATGATGGCAAGCCTCCGCTCGCCGCGGAATGTTACGGTGCCACCTATAGCCTGATCGGTGCCGAGGTCCCCGACACATTCTGTGCGGTGTTCCAATACCCGAAGTTCGTCGCGACCTGGACCCTGACGTACGGTAATTCCTACATGGACGGATGGACAATCATCCTTCAGGGCCGAAAAGGCACGATGGTCCTCGACGATCGCGGGTACCGCATCTATGACGAACCCTGGCCCAAGACCGGGCAGTCGCCGGAACCGGTAGTGGAATACAAGGGAGGCATCCCGACGGAACCGCACGTTGAAAACTTCATCGATTGCGTGCGCAGCCGAAAGGAGCCGAACGCCCCCGTTGAAGTCGGGCACTTTGCCGTATGCGGGCCTCACCTGGCCAACGTGTCCCTGCTCAAGAAGCAGCGCGCCACTTTGAATCCCGAGGCAACCCGGACGAGGACCTAGTCAGGCAGAAGCTTTTTCGCAGAATCCGTCGCCGGTCTCCAGACCGGCACCGTGGGCAACCGTCCCGGCGGGAGAGTCCGCAGAAAGGCAGCAGTGCAAGCCGAACCGCCCCGGAATGGGCGTCGACGCCTGAAACGCAGGTGGCTGTTCCTGACGGTGGCGTTGTGCCTGGCCGCTGCGATCTACAGGCCGGCGGCCAACCTGACTCTTGGGGTCCGGCTGCTCTTCGCCATCAAGAGCGTCGCCGATGGGAGAACGGGTGAGAGCCTGGACGTCATTCAAACCAGAGTCAGTCGTGCCAACGGAACTGCGGTAGAGGAAGCCATTGTATATCGCCCGGCCAGGGCGACACCCGCGCGTGCCCTCGTCCTGGCCCCGGGCATCAGCGAACTGGGCTGCGATCACCCGCGGCTCATGGCACTGTCCCGTTACCTCGCGGCAAACGGTTTTCTGGTAGTCACTCCGGATATCAGGCTACTGCGTAAGTTCCGGATGTCGCCTCAGACCGTGGATCAGATTGCTTTCTGGTTCCGGCAGGTTCCAACTCTCGACGGCGGCAGGCGGATCCGCGTCACCGGGCTATCCGGGATATCGTTTTCCGCGACGCTCGCCATACTCGCCGCCGCGCGCCCGGACGTACGCGACCGTGTCTCATTCATCTTCGGTATCGGGGCCTACGACGACCCCTTGCGTTGCAGCCGGGGTTGGTTTGCAGCCGGTCCGGTTACGATGAGCCCCGGGTATTATCCGACGCGTTATTACGCCAGGTGGATCGTGATGCTGGGTGCGCTCGATCTGGTGCCGTGCCCAGAGGAAAGGGAGTATCTCGAAAGATCGTTGACGGATCTGCTTTCCCTCAAACCGGCGCCTCCGGTCCCATCAGACCTGAGCCAGACGGCGCAGCGGTGGTACCGGCTCGCGCTCATGAAGGAGGACCAGTCGGACCCTGAGCTCTCAACAGCCATAGAGAAGTACATGACCGCGGTCCTGTACAAGGAGATCTCCCCGGAACGCGCGGCCGCTGCGATCCGCTGCCCGGTCTTTCTGGTCCACGGTGCTTACGACGACCTGATCCCTCCGGAGGAGAGCCTGCGCCTGGCACGGCGGTTTGTCGGTGTGCCCGTGCACGTACTGGTAACTCCTTACCTGACTCACACGCATCCTGCGCAGCCGGAGACACGAGGAACAGCGAAGATCAGAGCCGCGGCGGAGATTGCGGGATTTCTCTATGACTTTGCCAAAGTGGTTCGCTGATGCAGAGGATACACTCCTCCCTGCATCATCGCTGCGAGAGCACAGCAACGCCTTCGGAGCCGGGCGATTGAATCCTAGCGGGGATTATTCATGAATCAGCGGGAAGGAAGCATTTGTGGAGACGGGGAAACGCCGGCCGAGCTTTTGCCGCACCGAAGGTGCCAGCTCCGCACGCGGATCGAATCACCATTTTCGATCGGCGTTTATCCGCGTTCATCCGTGTCCTAAATCCCCTTCTCCTGGATCCTTCATGAATTATCCGGGCTAGGACGTGCCTGGGCCGGGGCAGTGGATCCTGCCAACGAATTCGACGGACCGGGTCCAGGCCTTTTCTTTCACCCCGCTTTCCGGGTTTATGTACCAGGCGTCATCCCAAATGTGATTGTGATTGATTTCCCACTGCACTATTTGACCCTGCCGGTAATCCTTCACCGCAGGCATGCACTCAATGGTGCGCTGTTTCTGCCGGGAGTCCTCACACTGCAGAACCAGGAGGCGCGCGCCGCGAATCCGGTTCCGGCATTCAGCGTCGCCATAGAACGGAAGATCGGCATGAAGCACCCGGTACGGCCGGGTGGGCATGACGTCAGTAAAGCCCGGATTCGGGTCGAATGGTTCCTGCTGTTTCCTGCCACCAAAAAGCGCTTTCAGAAAAGACATCGGGATCCCTCGAATTCGTGATCGGGCACAAAGGAAGGGAATTTTATTCCGGCCCGAAAACTCATGTCAACCAGGGGATAACTCGTTAACTCGTGCCGCTCTGAAACGCCTCGGCGGGTCGGAGAAGGCGTGAAGGATTCACCGCAGAGGCCAAAGAGCGCAGAGGTGATTTCTATCTAATTTAGAATCAAATAGTTATCTCCGCGAATTCTGTGCCTCTGCGGTGGTCCCATAGTCCTTCACAGCGTGGGAGACCCGCCGCACGCCATCCCAGCCGTACTACTTCGATTCTAACGCTCTACGACGGGGCAGCCGATCAACAGACAGACTGGGGGTAACCGGCGTGAACATGGTGGACTGCAAGCCCGATCCCGCCACCGCAGCCTGTCCCAAGTGCGGCTTCAGGCAGGAGGCGGGTCGGCCGGAATGCATGGGCTGCGGTCTGATCTTCGACCGGTATCGGTCGGGTGGGTCCCGCCCCGGCAGCTCTGAGCAGCGGCACGTCGCAGGGAAACAGCCCGGCCCTCTGCGACGAGCGTATCGGATCGTGCGCTGGTTGGCGTTTGCAGGCGTGGGCGTGACAATCGCGCTGATCCTGCGTAATTCCCCGCCTCCCGTCATCGAGGCATCGCCAAACGCCGACATCAGGGCAGAGGCAAAGATAGCCGACTTCCAGTCAGCCACAGGTAAGGGTGTTCCAGCCACGCTGCAACTCGACGAAGCAGAGCTGAACGCCCTCGTGCAATCCAGGCTCCCCTCGGCAGACCAGGCGCCATCTGAGGGCGAGGGGCAACCCGGCCCGAAAGAAGACTCAGCCGTCGAGCAGGCGAGGTCGAACGTCCGGGATATCCGTCTCCACCTTGATGGCGACAGCATCACGGCTTATGTCCTGTTCGACCTGCACGGGAAAGAAATCTCGCTGATACTGGAGGGGAAGCTCGAGTTTAACAACGGTTGCCTGCGGATGGTTCCCGTCGCAGGCAGGCTCGGGTCACTGCCTCTGATGGAAGCGACGTTGAGGAGAGCCGCCAGCCGGCTGTTTGACTCCCCGGAGAACCGGGATAAATTTTGCCTTCCACCCGGCATTCAGGACGCCCGAATAGAAGGGGGCAACCTCATCCTGGCTGCGCGTTGACCGCCCTGGACGTGAACGACCGTTCGCTGCCGGCACCCGGCTATGCCCCGGACTGCTTCCCGTGTCCGTAGAGGTGGTCGGTCTTGGCGGCCATGATGAAGTCGTTGGCGTGGAGCCCGCCGATCTTGTGGGTCCACCAGGAGACAGTCACCCGCCCCCACTCTGTAAGGATAGCCGGGTGATGGCCCTCGCTCTCGGCGAGCTCCCCGAGTTTCACCGTGAAGTCCAGGGCTCCGGCAAAATCGTCAAACCGGAAGACCCGCTCCAGGGCGTCAACTCCGTCACTGGTGACGATTGTCCAATCGGGGATTTGTGGCTTCATCGCAGCGATCTCATCGGGCGTCAACTTCGGCGCACCCGCGCGGCATGACTCGCATTTCTTCCTGGTCAAGTCGTCCATGAACACCTCCTCCCGGTAATGTTAGCAGACGGGGATTAAGGGCGCCTTTGCCCTCTCGGCGAGGGGTCGGCACCGGCGCGAAGAAGATCCGGGCGGAAGCAGGCTCCGCGGTCAAGTCAGATGTAGTCGGCGAGCCGAAAACCGGGTGTGAGCAGCAGGGCGTGACCCGCTCGCGGGAATTCGTACAGCCTCGCATTGGGAATGCGCGCGGCCATCAATCGCGCTTCTTTTAAAGATGGCACCAGCTTGTCGCGGCCGGAGGCCATCAGAAGCGTAGGAACCGTTATCTCAGGAAGGCGATCCACAAGGTCCACGTTCCTGATAATTTCCAGCCGCTGCCGGTAGCCCGCCGGGTCGACGCCGCGTAACTCCTCATAGTAGGCCCTGCGGCCCTCCGGGCTCACCCCTTCGCTGGCGAGGACCCTGTCCGCTATCAGGTCTTTCAGGCGGCGGAGTCCGGGCCACCGCAGCGCCGGGAAAAGGCGCGAGGCGAGGTTGATGCGCAGGCGACGCCGATAGACCGGAAAAGCGTTGACCAGGGTCAAAGAGCGCACCCTCTCGGGGCAGGCGAGAACGAAGGAAATGGCAAGCACGCCTCCGAAGGACTCGCCCACGACTGCGATGGTTCCCGGAGCCTCCCGGCAGGTTCCTTCGATCAACTCCTCGACCAGGTCGGCCAGCTCGAACCGGGAGCGTCTTCGAAATTCCCAGGCGCGAACGCGGTAGCGGACCTGAAGAGCAGCCTCCTGCTGGCAAAAAAGACGGCCAGTTCCATCGAGCCCCGGGATCAGAAGCGCCAGCGGTTTTGTCGCGGAACTCTCGTCCATAGATTGCCTATTTTACTCCGTTCGTGCCGGGCTTGACGCCGGCTCCCGTATGACATCACTCCCGGATAGATCCCGCCCGACAGGAGGGAGCGGACGCGGTTCGTTGAAGCGCCCGATGTCCGCACCTGCGGGGCGGACCCGCCTCCAGGCCGCAGGATCATCGGGTTTCACCCACCCACGGCTTGCGGGACGCTGCCTGAGCCAGATTGGGATATCCATTCTCTTCAGAGTGCTCTAAAATGTGGGATCCTGATTGATTTGAACAATATGTCGACAGTCTACGCAGTAGTCATGGCCGGCGGAAGAGGGGAGCGTTTCTGGCCGCTGAGCACCGAGGAGAGGCCGAAACCCTTCGTGCCTCTGATTGGACCGGCTACCCTGCTGCAGGAGACGGTGGCCCGGCTCCGCTCGTTGGTTCCCGTCGAAAGGATTCTGATCGCGCTCGGCGAAAAACACAGGGAGATAGCGTCCAGACAGGTCCCGGAGATACCGCCGGCAAACTTCATCGTCGAACCGATCGGGCGAGATACGGCTGCCTGCCTTGGCCTCAGCGCTATCCATGTTGCGCTGCGCGATCCGGAGGCCATCATGCTGGCCCTGCCCGCGGATCACTTCGTCGCCGATGCAGATCAATTCCGGCAGACGGTTCGAATAGGGATAGAGAACCTCGAGGGAGCCACGGGAATCGTCTTCGGTATCAGGCCGGATCGCCCTGAAACCGGGTACGGGTATATCCGGGCCGAGAAGCCCGCCGTGCGGGCTGCTGCCTGGCCCGTTCTCCGCTTCGTGGAAAAGCCCGATGCCGCAAAGGCTTTGGAGTACGTGCGTTCCGGCAGATACTTCTGGAACAGCGGCATGTTTCTCTGGCGCAACAGAACTCTTCTGGCACTCTTCGAGAACCACATGCCCGAGATCAGCCGCGCGCTCGGCGAGCTCCGCCCTCTGCTGGATCGAGAAAATGCCCGGGCAGAGATGCTCCGGATATTTTCGTCGCTCCCGCGCGTCTCAATCGATTACGGAATACTGGAGAAGGCTTCCGGACTGCGCCTCGTGCCGGTCGCATATGGCTGGGATGACATCGGCAACTGGACTTCCCTGGCAAGGACTATCCCTGCGGATTCATCCGGCAACGTGGTCCAGGGACGAGCGGTACCGGTGCAGTCCAGGGATTGCATTCTTCTTTCGGAGGATGGAGCGGTCACGGTCTTCGGAGTATCGGAACTCGTAGTGGTGCGAGCGCGCGGAAAAGTCCTCGTCTGCCGCAAGGACCGCGCCGCGGAATTGAAAACGCTGCTGTCGTCTCTGCCCGAAGAAATGAAATGAGGAGGCAAGTTCAATGACACCCAGAGTACACAAGGTAGTCCTGGCCTATAGCGGCGGTCTCGACACATCGATCATCATCCCCTGGCTCAAGGAGAACTACGGCGCCGAAGTCATAGCCTTCGCTGCGAACATCGGGCAGGGCGAGGAACTGATCGGTCTCGAGGAAAAGGCGCTGCGGACCGGAGCCTCCAAATGCATCATTGAAGACCTGCGTGACGAGTTCGTGCGTGAGTTTGTCTTCCCTACCCTGCGTGCCGGCGCTGTCTATGAGCGCAAGTACCTGCTCGGGACCTCCTTCGCCCGTCCCCTGATCGCCCGCAGACAGGTGGAAATTGCGGAGCAGGAGGGGGCAGAAGCCGTGGCGCACGGCTGCACCGGAAAAGGCAATGACCAGGTGCGCTTCGAACTGGCTTACAAGGCGCTCAATCCGACGCTCAAGATCATCGCCCCGTGGCGTGAATGGGACATCAAATCGCGCGAACAGGAGATCGACTATGCGCAGGATCGCAAGATCCCGGTTACGGCGTCGCGCGAAAAGATCTACAGCGAAGACCGCAACCTCTGGCACCTGAGTCACGAGGGAGGTCTGCTCGAGGATCCCTGGAACGAACCCGAGGAGCGTGTTTATACGCTCACTGTTTCGCCGGAGAAGGCTCCGGATCGGCCTCAGTACGTGGAGATCGATTTCGAACACGGCACCCCGACGGCCGTCGACGGCCGGGAGTTGTCTCCCGCCGCTCTGCTCGAGGAACTCAACCGCATTGGTGGTGCTAACGCGGTGGGCCGCGTCGACCTGATCGAAAACCGGCTGGTGGGGATGAAATCGCGTGGCATCTACGAGACTCCCGGCGGGACCCTCCTGCTGGCCGCGCATCGTGAGTTGGAGAGCCTCACCCTGGATCGCACCACGCTTCACTACAAGGACATCCTCGCGGGTAAATACGCCGAGATCGTTTACAATGGCCAATGGTTCACACCGTTGCGTTACGCCATGGACGCCTTCATCGACTCGACCCAGGAGCGTGTCACGGGGAAGGTCAGGCTGAAGCTCTACAAAGGCAACGTCATGATCGCCGGCAGGAGATCGCCTTATTCTCTGTACCGGGAGGATCTCGCAACGTTCGGAGAGGATGAGGTGTACAACCAGAAGGAAGCCGAGGGATTCATAAACCTGTTCGGGCTGCCGAGCAAGGTGGAGGGGTTGCTCAATCTTTCAGGTATCCGTCTGACGCACTATCGGGAGCGCAGATGCAAGGGCAAAGACAAGTGAGAACGGTTCGTCCTGCAGTTCCGGCCCTCTTGATCGCGCTGGCTCTCATCGGCTTTCCAGCCTGCAGCCGGACGAACAAGACCGAGCCGAAGGCCCTGGACGCAGGCGTGCCGATCTACCCCGGCGCGCAAGCGCTTTCGGACGGTTTCAGCAAGCACCTGCTGCCGCAGGATCGCGCCAAGCTGGTCCGCGCGGCTATGTATGAAACCGAGGACCCGGTTTCCAAGGTGATCAGCTTCTACAAAGAAGCGCTGAAGGGCAAGTCACAAGTGCTGGAAACGAAGACGCACGGATTGCCTTCGGCGGCCATTCGAGCCGAGGTCGAGGGACAATACAAGCTTCTGATCATCACCGCTAACGAGGATTCCGGCAAGACCGAGATTGTGATAGGCAATATACAGAACCCGCCGGCGAAGAAATGAGTTCCCGGCGGATGTCCTCGATAGAGTTTATTGTAGGAGGGCGGCGCGTCTGATCCCCGGAGATGCGATCAACGTCAGCCCGGTAAGGAGTGCTTCGCATGGCGATAAAAGACCAAAAGGCCGGCGGTCAAGGCACCGCGACCCGCAGGGAGTTCCTGGAGCAGGCGACGGCAGCCGTGGCTACGGTATCAGTGCTCGGCGGTGCTGCGTTCACCCCACGGAAGGAAAAAACCGTCAAGAAAGTGACCACCAGGGTTCTCGGGGCGAACGACCGGATCAACCTCGCCTTCATCGGCAACGGAATGCAGTTTCTCGGGCTGCTGCAGCGAGGTTTCCTCGCGCGCAAGGAGAAGTCGGGAGACTTCGAGTATGCGGCGGTTTGTGATGTCTGGGAACCGCGCCTCAAGTACGCGCAGGAACAGACCAGGGCAGAGAAGACCTATCGGGACCACCGCGAGGTGATCGCTCGTTCTGACATCGATGGTGTCGTTATCGCGGTTCCCGACCATTGGCACTATGCCATCGCGCGAGAGGCGTGCCTGTCGGGGAAAGATGTCTACCTCGAGAAACCGATGACCTACACGATAGACGAGGCAGCCAAACTCAGCGAAATCGTCGGCCAGACAAAGCGGGTTCTGCAGGTAGGAGGGTCCGGCCCCAGTACGCGCCTCTACTGGAAGGTGAACGAGTACATCAGCGCCGGCAAGATGGGGAAGGTCGTGTGGGGGCTGATCAGCTATAACCGGAACACGAACAGCGGCATGTGGGACTACCCGATCCCCGGCATCGGAAGTCAGGAGTGGCCGAATGCCGAGGTGAGTGAGAAGAATCTCGATTGGAAAACATGGCTGGGCCCGGCACCGAAGCGACCTTTCAGCCCCGAACGCTACTTCCGCTGGAGGAAGTACTGGGACTACTCAGGCGGCAATGCGACGGACCTCCTCTACCATCGGCTTGGAGTGATGTCCACCATGCTCGGGTTCTCTTTCCCAACACGGGTTACAGGTGCGGGTGGTATCTACGTACAGAAGGATCGGGATGTCCCCGACACCTACATGACCATGGTCGAGTATCCCGGCGATTACGCCATCAACATGATCTCCTGCATGGCCAACTCTGACTCGGCTCCGCTCGCCATTTACGGAAACTGGGCCACACTCCAGATTGTCACGGAACGACCGCAGGCGATGGATGCGATGGGGGATCAGGCAAAGGGCCGCGGGCAGTGGGCCGGGCCGATCGAGCGAGCCGTCATCAAGCCGCAGCGCGACTTCCTGAACGAATTCAAGCAGGCCAACGACGGGAAGACAGAGGTGGCCATAGATCCCGAGCCGAGCGAGGATCTCATCGACAACTGGCTCAACTGCATGCGCAGCCGCGAGAAGCCGGTCTACGACGTGGTGAAGGGCTACCAGGTCATGGTTGCGATCAGGTTGGGCGTGGACTCCTACCGCGAAGGAAGAGTCATCGCATTCGACCCGGCAAGTCGACGCGTCCTTAACCGTCCCCCGCAGCGCAGGACCTATCCGCCCCCCGGCGCATAAATCTTGGGGACAGGCTACTCACCTCGAAATTGACTGAGTCGGGTGAGCTCGAGATTCACTGGAATTTCGAGGTTGAGCAGCCTGTCCCCAGAATTGGTCACTCCAGCGGTGTGACCGTCAGCTTCCTGATTTCGACTTTGCCGTGATCCCCCTGGATCATTATCGGCCCCGGCTCGGCTTCATTCGCATCGAGTGCCCCGCCCGTAATGCCGGGAATCACACCGTTGTCGATGACCTTTGTCCCGTTCAAGACTACGGTGACACGGTTGGCAACGATCGTTATGTCGTACCGCTGCCACTCACCCGCGGCCTTCGACGCACTCACGCCGGGAACAGTGAAGCCATAAAGGGCTCCCTGGCTGTGGATATCCAGGGGCCGGCCCTGATCGTCCATGATCTGGATCTCGTAACGGCCGCGCAGGTAGAGGCCGCTGTTGCTTCCCTGGCTGAGCCTGAACTCCAGTGCTACCTGGAAGTTCATGAACTTCCTTTCGGAATATATGTTGTCAGCCCCTTCGCTGTTTACCAGGATCCCGTCCTGCACGCTCCATCCGACCGGCTTGCCCTGATACTGACCAAGCCAACCCGCAGTGTATTTGCCGTCGAAGAGCTCGACGGGTTTTCCAGGTTTCACGCGAGGCGGATTCGCCGGCCATACCGGCGGGCGCACGCCGGTCCAGGAGCGGGGTTGCTGGTCTCCTAACGTCACCGTGCCCTCCAGGCGGCCACTCTGGATCTTCGCACGGTAGATCGCAGTGAATTCCTTGAAGCGATCGCGCTGGCTATGCTGAAACCGCAGCTCGCCGTTCTCAATCGACACGGTCGGGAGCGGAAAAGCGGCTCCGCCGCCCGGCTGGAACAGGCCTTTCAGCACCCCGTTCTCCCTGGTCAGCTCGAGCCAGCAGGCGCGGCCCCGCGCCTTGGCCGCGGGGGGCACGGTGATGTCCCACTTGCCCAGAAAGTCATCGTCTCCGGCTGCAACTGCACCCGAAATCGGCGGCAACGCCGAGATACCAATGAACAACAACATAAGAAATGTGATGGGCACGAGAGCTCGCATGCATTCTTCTCCTTCCTTAGATCGGACTCTCTCCCGCGATGAACTTGTCCATCCGGGTGCTGAGATCCCGCAAATAGTCTTCGTCTCCACTCCTGACCTCTGCTGTGACCCAACCCGAGTAGCCTGTCTCCGCAAGGGCTTTGCGGACGTCGACCCAGTTGATTCCCTGGGTTCTCCGGTCCGCCGGATCGAACTTCGGATGGTCGACGCCGGGCTCAAACCGTTTGATGTGCACCCTGACAAGCCGGCTCCCGATGGTCCGGATCCAGTCCTGCGGGTAACCATTCGTCACGATGTTCCCGATGTCGAAGTAGGCCTTCACAAATGGGCTGTCGAGCTCGTCGATATAGCGCACGAACTCGAGCGGGCTCAGGAGAAACCGGTTGCCTACGTTTTCGATCGCAATAATCACCCCGAGTTCTTTCGCCAGGGGCAGCAGCTCCCGGATCTTCTCCTGCGATCTCCGGTAGACATCAACGTAACGGACGTCGGCCGTTACGATTCCCGGCACCAGCAGGACGGCGCCGGCATTCAGCTCGTGAGCGTTGCGCATGGAGGTCCTGATGCCGTCCATGCATTTCTTCACGACCTCCGGATCGTTGTCAGTGAGAGGATACTTCCAATGATCCGAGTTCATGATCGATGTGATGGCAATTCCGGCAGTGGCCGCGGCCCCCTTGCACTGCTGCACCTCCTCCGGCGTATTCAACGTGTTCGGCTCCACGCCCTCGAAGCCCGCCTTGCGCGCAAGCTGGAAGCGTTCCGCAAGGCCGGGCGCCGGCGGGAGCACGCCGATGCAGGCGCCCTTCCTCAGCAATTGCGGTGTCTGCGCCGCCGGCGCTGCGGAAGCCGGATGCCCGAACCAGGGTGTGCCGCAAGCGACAATCGATGAGCTCCTCATAAACTCCCGACGGTTCATCATGTGTCTCTGCCCTCCGTTCTACTGACGTCCTGAACTCTTCCCGGCGAGAGGACGCTACCGCCCCTCCGACTACTGCAACTCCGGGTAGAGGGAATGCCCACCTAAGCCACCGGGTAAGGCTTGCGGGCGAGCTTCTGGTTTTCGTTCCAGAGTTTTGTCCACTTGATTTCCTTGCCCCGATACGCAGCTTCCCGGCCCAGGATGGTGGTGAAGGTTCCGTCAACTGCGTGCGCGGCATCTGCGCGCGGCTGCCCGTTCCTGACGCTGTTGATGAACGCCTCGTACTCGTTGCGATTCGAATCGTCCGGGCCGCTGGACTCCCATGCATTCTTCCCTTCGATCTTGATGTTGCGGCCGGAGTTGGTGAACGTGCCGTCGGTTCCCAGGATCTGCTCCGAGCTGTCGTGCAGTGTGCAGAACTGTCCGGACATGAAGGTCAGGTCCACGTTGCCGGGATAGCGGAACGTCACATTGAAATGCTCGAAAATGTCGCCGATGTACTTCCGCACGTTGCGCCCGCCGTATCCAACGCAACTTACGGGATGGCCGCCAAGGACCCAGTTGCAGGCGTCGAGGTTGTGGATGTTCTGCTCGGTGATCAGGTCGCCTGAGAGGGAGCGGAAGTAGTACCAGTTGCGCGCCATCCAAAGCTGATCCGAGGCAAAGTCGGTCCTGGGCCAGTGCTTGCCTCCCCACACATCCCCGGTCAGGTAGAAACCGCGACCGGCGACAATGGTCCCCAACGCACCGGCGGCTATTCTCTTCTGGGCTTCCTGGTAGGCGGTACTGTAGCGGCGCTGGAGTCCGACGACGACGCTGAGCTTCTGCGCCCTGGCCTTCTCCCCGTCCTGCAGCACCTGGCGGCAACCCCAGGTGTCGACCGCTATCGGCTTCTCCATGAAAACGTGCTTGCCGGCCTGAACCGCCGCCTTGAACTCGTCGGGCCTGAAACCGGGAGGTGTTACGAACAGGACGGCGTCCAGCTTCAACGCACAGATCTTCTGATAGCCATCGAATCCGAGAAAGCAGCTGGAGTCCTCGACGGTGTAGGCCCTTCGAGCAGTGTCAATGCGATCCTGGAAAACGTCGGCGAGAGCAACGATCCTCCCCCCGGCCGCGGTCAGTCCCCTCGCATCCGCGGTGCCGCGGCCCCCGAGCCCGACCCACCCGATGGTGACGGCATCGTTGGCGGTGGTTCCACGCACCGATTCGGGCTTCACGATCAGAAACGACGCTGCCGCACCTGTCGCGGCCGTCGACATGATGAACTCACGCCTCGAGAATTTCTTGTCGGTTTTCATATTTCGGCTTCCTTTTCCTCGACCAGTACCGCCGAAGCGCGTGCCGGCAGAATGAATGAATAGCAGCACTGCAACCCCCCTATTCTGGATTCCGGGCGGCCGGTTATCAAGCATGAAAGCCGCCGGAGGGCGTCCGGTCAGAGGCTGTCAAAGATCGCAGAGGCCGGGTTTGCCCGCATGCCTTCTTTGCCGCACCGGCGCTCCCTCCGTGCCTGCCTATCCCTTCCCGGCCTTGCGGCCGGGCATACTCACTTCCGCCTCTTCGAGGCTGGTCTGAAAGTAATCGGGCACGAACATTGCCCTCTGCAGCAGAGCGCGCCTGCACCCGCTTGCCAATCGGGGAACAGACGCGCGAAGCCCCGCCGGTCAGTAGCCGCGCGCGTAAGCGCGTTGTGATGCATCGCGAACAGGACCAAGGCCCGAGGGGCCGGTACTTCGCTGGGCGCGCGTTGTACTGGCCGGCGGCGCAGACCCGGGCAGCCACGTCGAGCACAGGTCCTACCGCCCCGGGCGGCGGAGGGCGCTCGCGATTGCCTCGGCGTCGTACACGCACCCGCCCCAGGCCCCTCCCGACGCCGACTGCAATGCAGCCCACAGCCGCGTGTCGTCGGGCAGCCGGGCATCCGCCCGGAGGTCAGGTCTGGGTCTTCTCTGAGCCAGGACCCTTGCGCCTTCATCGGGGCCGAAGATCACATCTTTGTGGCCCACGAGATCGATCGACCCCTCCAGACGCACCCTGTCGACGAGGATGGAGACTTTGTCTCCGTCGAGCACCTTGCCGATCGGGCCGCCCGCGAGGGCTTCGGGGGAGACGTGTCCGATGCACGCGCCCGTCGATATCCCGGAGAAACGGCCGTCGGTGATCACAGCCACGTGCTTTCCCCATGGAAGGTAGCGAAGCGCCGCGGTGACCTGGTACGTCTCCTCCATTCCGGCACCCATCGGGCCGCGGCAGATCAGCACGATCACGTCGCCCGGCCGGATGGGCTCGGCCGCCTGTCCCTTGATCGCCGCGATGGCCTCGCGCTCCGTCGTGAAGACCCGCGCGTTGCAGACCGCGCGGTAGACGCCATCGGCATCGACGACCCCCGGATCGATGGCTGTACTCTTTATCACCGACCCCTCGGGAGCAAGGTTGCCGCAGGGAAACGTCACGGTGCTGGTCAGGCCCTGATTTGCTGCGCGCTCCACGCTCATGATAACCTCATCGGGCGCGATGCCGTCGCTTCGCAGCAGCCACTCTCGCACTTGAGTCCGAAGCGAAGACTTGCTCCACCAGTCGAGCATTTTGCCGAGCGGCTCGCCTGATGAAGTCAGGCACCGTTCTTCCAGCAAACCTTCCTGTCTGAGATGGAGCATCACTTCGGGCACGCCTCCGGCGAGGAACACCCTGACGGTGGGATGGTTCCCCGGTCCGTTTGGCAACGCGTCCACCAGCCGCGGGACGCTGCGGTTGACCTCGATCCAGTCCTCGAGCAGAGGCCGCGGCAGGCCGCGCGCGTGTGCGATTGCCGGGATATGAAGCAGCAGGTTGGTCGAGCCGCCAAACGCGGCATGCACCACCATGCTGTTCCGCAGGGCGTCCCGGGTAAGGATATCCCCCATGGATATGCCCCGGGACTCCAGCAGTGTCAGCGCGCGGGCTGAACGGCGCGCCACCTCGAGCCAGATCGGCTGGCCGGAGGGGGCCAGTGCGGAATGCGGTACTGCCATACCCAGAGCCTCGGCGACAACCTGGGAAGTCGCGGCCGTGCCCAGAAACTGACAGCCCCCGCCGGGCGAGCCACAGACATGACACGCCAGCTCCGCCGCCCGGTCCAGTGAGAGCATCCCGTGGGCAAACCTTGCACCGATCGACTGGATCGCCGCCGCATCCTCGCCGCCCTCGGCGGGCAGTGTGACGCCTCCCGGAACCAGGACGCCCGGCAGGTCCGGCACGCCCGCCAGTGCCATCATCATCGCCGGAAGGCCCTTGTCGCAGGTGGCCACTCCAATGACTCCCCTGCGAGTCGGGAGAGACCGGATTAGACGCCTCAGCACGATGGCGGCATCGTTGCGATAGGGAAGGCTGTCCATCATCCCGGTGGTCCCCTGGGTGCGCCCATCACAAGGATCGGTGCAGAATCCTGCGAAGGGTACGTAGCCTCGTATCTTAAGTTCCCCGGCAGCCGCTGCCACCAGCAGACCGACCTCCCAGTGACCGGTGTGATATCCAAGTGCGACAGGTTTTCCGTCCGGCTCACGGATCCCGCCCTGCGTGCTGAGGATCAGAACCTCCTTGGCCCCGAGTTTCGATGGATCCCATCCCATGCCGGCATCCTGACTCCAGCCAAACAGGTCGCCGCTGGGGCTCCCACGAAGCATCTCCTCTGTAAACGGTAGCCGGCCTTCCGGTCCGCGTGCCCGAGTGATGACCGGCTCGCCTCCGGCTGCGGCTTCGGGCAGGATTTCGGCCAGTGTCGCGACTTTCTCCTGTTGGATCATAGAGACCTTCCGTTAACCCGCGCCTGTGAGTCCCCAGGCGCTATAATCAATCCCGCGTGTAAAATTAGATCATAACCTCAAGTGACCGGATACTGGAGCGGCGTGACGATCTTTCAGCCATGAGAATCGCACTCATCACACCCGCGTTCAAACACAGGAGAAGCGGCAACGAAATCACCGCTCGACGCTACGCACGAATTCTGCGATCCCTCGGCCATGCTGTAAACCTGAGCTGCGCATACACCGGGATCCGATGCGATCTCATGATCGCACTCCATGCCCGACGAAGCTTCGGCCCGATTCATGAGTTCCGGAAGCTGCACCCTGAACTGCCGCTGATACTCGTACTCACGGGGACGGATCTTTACCAGGACATCAGGAGGTCACCTCGGGCACGCGAGGCGATGCAGATGGCTGATCGCCTGGTGGTGTTGCAGGGTATGGCGCTGAAGGAGATCCCCCGCAGACTCCGATCGAGGACCGCCGCGATTCACCAGTCAGCCGACGGGATGCTCCGGCCGCCGCTTCCTCCGTCCCGCATTTTCCGTATCTGCGTTGCGGGCCACCTCAGACCCGTCAAGGATCCGTTCCGGGTCGCGATGGCTGCGCGCGCGCTCCCGCAGGATTCCCGGATCAGGATCGATCATGTCGGGGCCGCTCTTTCAGCCCGCATGCGCCTGACGGCAAGGAAGCACGAACAGCAGAGCCCTCGCTATCGCTGGCTGGGAGAAAAGCCCCACTGGCGTACCAGGCGGATCATCGCCGCCAGCCACCTTGTCGTGATTACATCTCGCATCGAAGGCAATTCCAACGTCCTGTGCGAGGCCCTCGCACTCGGAACACCCGTGATTGCCTCGAGGATCGCAGGAAATATGGGGACATTGGGCGATGACTACCCCGGCTACTTTCCGGTCGGAGACAGCCGCCGGCTGGCAGAGCTGCTCTCGCGCTGCGAGTCGGACGCAGGCTTCTACCGGCTGCTCAAGTCCAGATGCACGGAGAAAGCGCATCAGGTGGATCCCGCACGGGAGGCAAAGTCCTGGAGGATCCTCATTGACGAATTAGCCGGCGCCCGCCGAGAACGGCTCGCTCCCCTTCCGGTGACCGCGGGAGGCAAGCGCCTTCCATGACAGCACATGACAGGGGAGGGAAAACGCCGGACCCCCGGCTTCTGATCGACCCGGACGCCTGCGGCTTCGTCGAATTCCGGCGATCTTTCTATCGCCGCGAGACGGTAACGGTCGCGCGAGACCTGATCGGCGCCTGGATTGCCCGTGCCTGCGAAGGCAAATGGTACGGCGCGCGCATCGTGGAGGTGGAGGCCTACCTGGGAGCCACGGATGCCGCAGCTCACTCCTGGCGGGGTCGCAGGACGCCGCGCGTCGAGCCGATGTATCGTGACGGCGGCCACCTGTACGTGTTCTTCGTCTACGGCATGCATAACTGCGCAAATATTGTCACCCGCTCGCCGGGTGTTGCCGAAGCCGTTCTCCTGCGTGCCGCGGAAGGACCCGCCGGAGTTCCGCCGAAGCTGCTTTCAGGGCCGGCCCGGCTCTGTTCCGCCCTCGGAATCACGACTGCCCGGAGTGGAATCGACCTGCTCTCGGGAGAAGATATCAGGGTTTTCCGGGCGCGGAGCAAGAAGCCTCGAATTGGGGTTACCGCGCGCATCGGGGTGGACTATGCCGGCGAGGCAAAGGACTGGCCGCTCCGGTTCTACGATGTGGACTCCCCCGCCGTCTCCGGCCCCTCCCGCCTGCGCAGATAGCAGGCGGGGCCTACCTGGATCTGCCAACCAGGGCAGCCCGCATCTGACCGGCCTCGCTTTTGGAGAAGCAGAGGTTGCCCGCCCTCCGCGCCCGGCTCCAGTCATCATAATTCGGCCTGTTCTGCATGATGCCGTGAGGGGAGTGGTACGATGGCGGCAGAGGCAGGTGCCCGAGCTCATGCGCCATGACGACCGATTGGTCTCCGGGCAATCCTTCATGGCTGTGGCACACCCTCTTCACACCCGGCAAGACCCGCCTCCTGTTTGAGGACTCAGGATACAGAACGTCGGCTCCAATCCGTGACTGGGACATCTCCCCCGACGGGAAGCGATTCCGGGTGGTGTAGATGGAGGAGAGAAAGCCCCAGCGCGTGACCGAAATGATCCTCGTCCAGAACTGGCTCGAGGAACTCAAGCGCTTCTGTCCCACGGGCAGGAAATGACGGCTTCATTCGAAGTAGAACAGTTGCCAGTGGAAAAACTGAAGCCGCCGAGCGAGTCAGCTCCCGGCGCGTTTCATCACATGTGCTCACCCGCTCCTGCTCCGCCCTTGGCCTTGACCGCCCTCTCGTTTTATCCCCGAGGGACACCGGTGACCGTCCCCCTACTTCGGGTAAACCATGGTGTTGGGGTCGGGGAGCGGAATCCTGGAAATCGACTTTCCAGCGGCGATCTTATCGAATGAGTATTGGGGTTTGTCCGGATCCGCCTTGAGAATGTCCTCTACGTTTCCCACCACCAATATCACAAGCCCGTCCGGATGGAGGTACCGCTGCGCCACGCGCAGGATGTCGTCGCCGGTCACCTTGCGGACATTGTCCCTGTAGGTCTGCCAGTAGCCGGGGGCGCGTCCGGTAAACTCATCACTCGCGAAAGTGCCCGCGACGGCCGCCGGAGTGCTGAAAACGCGCGGGAAGACTTCGATCGCATTATTCTTCACGGTCTCGAGCTCCTCCGCCTGGACTTTCTCTTTCCGAATCCTGCTGATCTCGTCGAGCACGATCTGCGTCGCCTGCGCGGTCGTGGAGCTCTTACTCTGAAAATAGGCGCGAAAGAGTCCTTCGTAGTAGACGCCCGGCACGTAAGTTGAACCCGCGCTGTAGGCCAGCCCCTCATCGGACCGCACACGATTCATGATACGCGATGTAAATCCCGACCCGCCGAGTATGTCGTTCATCATATCGACGGCGAATTCATCCGGGTTACCACGCTTGATTCCGATATGCCCGACTGACACCCTCGCCTGATTCACGTCGGGCTTGTTGACCATGTAGACGCCCGGGACAGGCGCGTAGTGGGGCTGGGGCACAGGCGGGACGGCTGCACCGGAGGACGTCCAGCCGGTCATCGCCTTCTCCAGCCTGGCCTTCATGTCTGCCGTCTGGAAGTCACCCGATACGGCGAGGATGAGGTTGGCGGGGGTGTAGTACGCCTTGTGGAAGGCCAGCAGGTCTTCCCGGGTCAGGGATGAGACCGACGCCTTGGTCGGCAGGATACTGGTAAAGAAATCTTCTCCCCGCAGGAGGCGGTTCCATTCGCGGGATTCAATCGAGTCCGTGCGATCGTTGCGGCGTTCGATCTGCTGCAGTTGCTGACTCATGTAAAGGTCGAGCCGATCCTGGCGGAACGCCGGATTTCGCAGCATGTCAAAGAAAAGCTCGAGCGCCTTGTCGGCGTCCTTGGCCAGAAAGTTGACGGATGCCACACCCTCTGTCGGACCGATCGCGCTGGAGATATTGGCGGCCAGGAAATCAGCTTCCTCGTCGAAATCCTCGGCCCGATAACGCTCCGTTCCGCCGGATCGCATCAGGCTTCCGACAGCCGCAGCCAGCCCCGCCTTCCCTGCCGGGTCGAGGTAGGACCCGGTCCTTACCGTGACCGAGATATTGACCAGGGGAAACTCGTGATCCTCTACAAAGTAGCCCACGACCCGATTCCCGAGCACCTGCCGACAGTCGGCCGCTTTGGGCGGCTGGAATTCCAGCGGAGAGAACTTCAGGTCGCGCGGACTGGGCGGAACGGCACCTTGATCCTGACCGGAGGCGGGCGCCGCGGTAGCTACCAGACAACAGATAACGGCGATTGAATGCCAGATCGAATAACGCCCTCTCATCGGTCACCTCCCTGCTTCGCCATCCTCTCCTGCAGCACTTTCTTCATGGCATCGATCATCTTCTTCTTGTCGGGCGGTGCGGCCCCCTCCTGTTGCTCGATCTGCTGGAGAATGGTCTTCATCTGGTCCGGCGTCATCTTTCCGAGCATCGCCTGGAATTGCCTGACCTGCGTCGCCTCTTCGTCCGTCAGCCCGGTGAGAAGCGGGTTCGCCTCCTGCGTTTCCGTCTTCCTCGTGTAATAGATCGCGACCGCGCGATTCTCGGGTTTGAAGTACTTGTTGGCGACCCGCTGGATGTCGTCTGCAGTGACCGCCTGGATCTTCCCGGGGTCTTCGTTGAAGCTTGGCCATCCCCTTCCGGCATCCGCGAGCAGGAGCTGAATCATCAACCCGAAGTTGCTCTGCAGGCGCCGGAAGTTGCCGGCGTTGAACTGGTTTTTGACCTTCTGCAGTTCATGGTCCGGGATCTTTTCCTTCTGCAGGTTTTCGATTTCCCGGTAGAGTGCCTGCTCCACCTGCTCGGGTGTGTTGCCGGGCTTGGCCACGCCGCTTGCTGAAAAGTACCCTTCATACTTCAGGCTGTTCTCTCCCGCTGCGGCACTGTTGGCCACCTTCTGATCGAGCACCAGGGACTTGTACAGGCGCCCCGTACGCCCCGTGAGAAGGGTCCCCATCACTGTAAGTGGATAGTCATCTACGTGGCCGTCTGCGACCGTGTGATACCGGATTTCCACCTCCGGATTCGTCTCGGCATAGGCGATCATGCGCTTCTCGGCCAGTTGTTCAATTTCTCTCGTGCGAACCGGCTCGGGCTGCTGCGGATTGCGTTTCAGCCGGCCGAAGTAGCGCTCGGCCAACTCGACGGCGCGCGGCGGGTCGAAATCGCCCACCAGACACGCGGTCAGGTTGTTCGGGGCATAGTAAATGTTGAAAAAGGCCATCGCCTCATCACGCGTCAGCCCGTCGAGGTCACTGGGCCAACCCACCACCGGCCAGAGATACGGAGACGACGTCCAGAACGTGGCGTCGAATTCCTCCTCGAACTTGCCCGTCGGTGTGCTCTCCACGCTCAGCCGACGCTCCTCGCGGACAACGTCGCGCTCTGAGTAGAACTCCCGGAAGACCGGATTCAGGAGACGGTCCGACTCCATCCAGAACCAGAGTTCCAGCTTGTTCGCGGGAACGTTGATGAAGTACACGGTAAAGTCGTTGGATGTCCCCGCGTTCATGCCGCTGGCACCCGCACTAGTGTAAATCTTGTCGAACTCGTTCTTTACGATGAGGTCTTTTTCCTGCTTCTGGAGAATATCCAATTCTTCGAGCAGTTGCTGATGATGAGGCGTCCGATTTTTCGGATCCATAAGGTCGGAAATCTCTCCCAGCCTGAGACGTTGGATCTGGGCCTGCTCTTCTTTGCGGATTTCTGACTTTACTGAATCGATCTGCGCCAGGAGTTCCAGGTCCTTCTTGATGTCCTTGGTGCCGACCACGTGCGTTCCCTTGAACATCATGTGTTCGAATAGATGGCACACGCCCGTGATTCCCGGTCTCTCATTCACGGAACCCACCTTGGCGATCCACCCGGCCGCCACGTTGGGATCGCCCTTGCGGGGGACCATCAGGACCCTGAGCCCGTTGCCTAAGACGTGTTCCTGCACCCGGACCTGCTGTGCCGCAACCGGCAGACAGGACAGGAGCAGCAAAATGCTCGCAGTAAACGTTCGCTTCATTTCAGATTTCCTCTTTCGCAGACTTTGTCCCGCCAGAGCCTGAAAGGTTATCGCAAACAGAGTGCAGAATACAGAATTCAGAATACAGAATTCAGAAGTCAGAATTTAGAATCCAGAGGCTGAAAACTGATGACTGGGAGCCGATGGCCTCGTTCGCGGCACTACTCTGATTGCCGCAGAATCACATATCACAAGTCACTTGGCTTGTACCGCCGCCGGGTCGATACCAAGAAGGTTGCGCATCCAGAAGTCGTGAGCTTCCCGGGTGTAGTGCTGGCGTTCGGATGCATTGATGCCGTGCCTGCTGTCAGGGTAGATCATCAGCTCGAAGCGCTTGTTATTGCTTGTCAGCCATCCGACGACCTGCGTGGAATTCTGCATGTGAACGTTGTCGTCGATGTCGCCGTGGGTGATGCGCAACAATCCCTTGTATCGGTCGATCCATGTCAACACCGCTCCGTTCTTGTAACCTTCCGGGTTCTCCTCCGGCTTGTCCATGTAACGCTCGGTGTAAACCGAGTCGTAGAGTTTCCAGTCTGTCACGGACGATCCCGCCTGCCCGAAGTTGAAGCAGTCGGCGCCGCGGGTAAGTGCCATGAGCGTGGCATAACCGCCGTAACTGGCCCCCGTGATCCCGATCTTATCCGATGCGACAAACGGCTTCGAACGGAGCCAGGAAGCGGCGGCACAAAGGTCGGCCATCTCCCATTTGCCCAGGTTTCGATGCATGAGGGCGGTGCCTTTCTTGCCGAACGCGCCGCCACCCCGGTGATCGACACTGACGGTTATGACACCCTTCTGCGCCCAGTAATGGGGGCGCAGGCCGGGCCAGCTGTTCTGCACCGTCCCGGCGGCAGGGCCGCCATAGATCGAAAAAATCACCGGATAGCGGCGGGAGGGATCGAAATCCGCGGGCAGCACCCAGTATGCGGGGAGATCGAAACCGTCGCCCGATGGGATCGCGAATAACTCTGCCTTGCCCAGAGCATACTCGTCGAGTGCCGGTTTCCTTGCGTCGCCGAGCTTGCGTATTACCGAACCGCCGGAGCGGAACAAGTTCATGGTCGCGGGTGAACTGACGGTGCTGACCGTGTCGATGAAGTAAGTTCCCCGGGGAGAAATCTTCACGCGGTGCGTCCCCTCGCCTCGCGTCAGTTGTTCCAGGCCGGTCCCGTCCATTCTGACGCGCATCAATTGAGTATCCCAGGACTTTCCCGGGTGGCCGGTGAAGTAAACATAACCGCCCGCTCCATCCACCGTCTCGATGGAATCGACGGGCCATCCGCCGGTTGTCAGTTGTTTGTTCAAGGATCCGTCCGGCCTGTGAAGGTAGAGCTGGTTCCAGCCGTCGATGTCGCTGCGAACCAGGAACCCCGAGCCGTTTTCGAGAAAGTGCAGGTCTTCGAAAAAGGTGACCCAGGAGGGTTGTTGCTGCTCAAGGATCTGCTGCTTCTTTCCGGAGGCCGGGTCGCAGTTGAAGAGGCGGATTGTGTCCTGCCCGCGATTCATCCACTGCACAACCAGTGTCCGGCCGTCCGCCGTCCAGAATGGCCATGCAATGTAATGGTCGGCCTTGGCCTCGAAATCCATCCATGAGATCCGCCCTTCCGCGACACTCACGACACCCATGGCGACGTAGGGGTTGGGATCACCGGCCTTGGGGTAGCGTTGCTTTTCCAGTTCCCCGTGTTGTCCGTCGGCGTGATATATGGGAAACACCGGCACCGGCGAATCGTCGAAGCGCATGAAGGCAAGCTTGGTGCTGTCAGGCGACCACCAGAACGCGGCGTAGTTGGAGGCACGCTCCAGGATCTCCTCGTAATAAACCCACGATGCGTAACCGTTGTAAACGGTGTCACTTCCATCAGTGGTGTACTGGTGCTCGACAAGGTTATCCAGATCAAAGGCGAAGAGGTTGTTGTTGCGCGTGTAGGCGACCCAGCGTCCGTCCGGCGAAAGCCTGGGATTCTGTTCCTTGGCCGGGTTGGCAGTCAGACGATGGACGATCCTGGTGTCATGGTTGAAGTAGTAAAGGTCGCCCTTGCAGTCGAGTATGTAGCGAACGTGGTCGCTGCTCTCAGCGGCGGGCCTGCTGCTGTCGCATCCCCGGGGAAGGGCTTTGTTCATTTCCGCGTAATCGCGGTAGACTCTCGCCGTGCCATCGGCGGCGTCAACGGCATACAGGCGGCTCTTCTTGTCTGCCGGATCAACACGATCCTCGAGGTAGGTCCCATCATCCAGCCACCCGACAACCTCGGGCAGTCCTGCCATCAGTTCCGACTCTGCCCCCATGCCGCGCGCCCGTTCTCCAACTCCGAAGGCCTGCTCGTATGTGAAGCGCTTCCTGGCCGGCGATGGCGCCTGGGCGGCCGGAGACGCCAGGCTGCAACAGGCCAGGCATGGGATTATCACGTACCGGGCGAACTTTTGCATTAAACTGCTCCAGGGAAACGGCGCCGGGCGCGTGAAACATCAGCGGTGAGGCGCCCGGGCTATTAGGAATTCAGAGGGTCGGCTTTGTCCGGGTCGACACCCAGGCTCCTGATCGCCGCCCCGACTTCAGCGGCAGGCAACTTGCCGGCCTTGGAGAGTGCATAGAGTGCAGCCACGGCAATGTGCTCCGCATCCACTTCGAAGAACCGGCGCAGGGCTTCGCGCGTGTCGCTGCGGCCGAAGCCGTCGGTCCCGAGGGTGACGAAGTCCTGTCGCACCCAGGGCCGGATCATATCGGGCACGGCCTTGACGAAGTCGGATGCGGCGACGATCGGGCCGTCGACACCGTCAAGCACTTTCGTTACGTAGGGCACTTGCGGCTCGGATTCCGGGTGCAGCCGGTTCCACCTGTCGGTCGACAGCGCCTCGCGGCGGAGCTGCTGGTAGCTGGTGGCGCTCCAGGCGTCGGCCGCAACACCGAACTGCTCTGCAAGGATGCGCTGTGCTTTGAGCACGCACTGCAGGATGGTCCCGCTCCCGAACAGCTGCACCCGTTTGCCGCTCTGGATGTCCGAGGAGCGGAATCGATACAGCCCTCTGATCACACCTTCACCACACCCCTCGGGCATCGGGGGGTGGTGGATATTTTCGTTATAGAGGGTAATGTAATAGAAGATATCTTCCTGCTCTTCATACATGCGGCGGAGCCCCTCCTGCACGATCGCGGCCACTTCATAGGCGAATGCCGGATCGTACGCCAGAACGTTGGGGACTGACGAGGCGAGCAGAAGGCTGTGGCCATCCTCGTGTTGCAGGCCCTCTCCGTTCAAAGTCGTGCGCCCCGCTGTCCCCCCCATGAGGAATCCACGTCCCCTCGCGTCGCCAAACGCCCAGAACTGGTCTCCCGTCCGCTGGAAACCGAACATCGAGTAGAACATGTAGAAGGGAATCGTGATCTCACCTTGGGTTGCATAGCTGGTCCCGGATGCCATGAAACTCGCGGCAGAGCCGGACTCAGTTATGCCCTCCTCCAGGATCTGGCCGTCCCTGGATTCGTAGTAACTCAGCAGCAGGTTGGCATCCACGGATTCATAAAGCTGGCCGACGGAAGAATAGATGCCGATCTCGCGGAAGAGAGAATCCATCCCGAAGGTCCGGGCCTCGTCCGGGATGATCGGGACGATGCGCCGGCCGATGTGCTCGTCGCGCAGCAGCTGGCGCAACAGCCTCACGAACGCCATGGTGGTGGAAACATCCCGCCCGGTGCCGGTTCCGGTTTTGAACTCATCGTACAAGTCCGCCGCCGGGAGCTTGAGGGGCCTGCTCCGAATCAAGCGTTTGGGGAGGCTGCCGCCCAATGCCGCCCTCCGGTCCATCATGTATTGGTACTCGAGGCTATTCGGCCCGGGATGGTAATATGGGGGGTCCTCCAGTTGCCTGTCGGAGATCGGCAGCTCCAGGCGATTCCGGAAATCCCTCAGCTGATCCAGGCTCATCTTCTTCAGCTGGTGCGTCACGTTCTTCCCCAGGAATCCTTCACCCAGGGCCCAGCCCTTTACGGTCTTGGCAAGGATCACGGTGGGGGAGCCTCGATGCTCAGTTGCGAGCTTGTAAGCTGCGTAAAGTTTGGCGGTGTCGTGTCCGCCGCGGCGGAGGTTCCTGAGATCTTCGTCGCCCAGGTGCTCCACCATCTTGCGCAAGCGGGGATCCGGGCCGAAGAAGCGCTCGCGGATGTAATCGCCTTTCGAGATCGCGTACTTCTGATAGGCACCGTCCACGGTCTCCATCATCTTGTTGATGAGCAGGCCATCCTCGTCCCGTGCAATCAGTTCGTCCCACTCCCGCGCCCAAATTACCTTTATCACGTTCCAGCCGGCACCGCGGAAGACCATCTCGAGTTCCTGGATGATCTTGCCGTTGCCGCGCACCGGACCATCCAGGCGCTGCAGATTGCAGTTGACGACGAAGATCAGGTTGTCCAGCCTCTCGCGAGAAGCGAGGAAGAGCGAACCGAGCGTCTCGGGCTCGTCGCACTCTCCGTCGCCGACGAAGCACCAGACGCGAGAGTTGTCGGTGTTTGCCAGGTTCCGGGCATGAAGATATCGTATAAACCTGGCCTGGTAGAGCGCTCCGATCGGCCCAAGGCCCATCGAGACGGTGGGAAATTCCCAGAAGTCCGGCATCAGGCGCGGGTGGGGGTAAGACGATAGTCCCTCCCCGGGGACGACTTCCCGGCGGAAATGATCCATCTGGGATTCGGTGATTCTTCCTTCCAGGAACGCCCGCGCGTAGAAGCCGGGCGCGGCATGGCCCTGGAAATAGACGTGGTCACCGGTGGTGCCGTCGTCCTTGCCCCTGAAGAAGTGGTTGAAGCCGACTTCGTAGAGGCTCGCCGATGATGCGTACGTCGAAATGTGGCCACCGATCCCGTCGTAGTGCTTGTTTGCACGGGTAACCATCACCACCGCGTTCCACCGGATCATGCGGCGGATCCGTTTCTCCAGCTTCTCGTCCCCCGGATAGGGCGGCTCCTGCTCGGGAGAAATGGTGTTGATGTAAGGCGTCTGTACGAGTTCCGGGATGCCGAGGTTCAGCATGCGTGCGCGTTTCAGCATTCTCCTGAGCAGGAACCCGGCGCGGGCCTTACCTCGGTCGCGAACCACGTTGTCCAGCGAGTCGATCCACTCCTGGGTCTCGATTGGATCTATGTCCGGTAACTGCTTTTTAAACTGTAAAATCACGGCATTCCCTCACACTTGCTCGATCGCAAGGATGAAAGCAGGACGTTGGGCGATTCGGGAATCAGCTCTCCAACGATATGATACCGACATATGCCAGGTTTTCCACCTGCGGAGCGGCACCTGCTCCATATTCTTGAAATTTGGTGGCAGGCACCAGATTACCTCGAAGGTTCAGGCGCTGCTCAGTTCACTCGCACGTAATTTGGAGCCTGTCACCAGATTTCAGATTTCGGGGTAGCCATCCGGATGAGCTGTCATCCAGCGCCAGGCGGACTCGATGATCAAGCGCAGATCCTGCAATTGGGGGCGCCAGCCCAGTTCCCGGGTGATCTTCTCCGAACTGGCAATCAGCACCGCCGGGTCACCCGGCCGTCGGGGGACTGTCTTCGCCGGAATGCGCACCCCGGTCACGTCAGAGGCCGTCTCGATGACCTCGCGCACGGTGTATCCGCGACCGCCACAGCCGAGGTTGAAAATGGCGCTTCGCTCGTCCAGAACAGCCAGCGCGAGCACGTGGGCACGCGCCAGGTCGAGTACGTGGATATAGTCCCGCACGCAGGTGCCGTCACGCGTCGGGTAATCGTCTCCGTAGACCTCGACGGCCTGTCTTTTCCCCTGCGCCGACTGGAGGACGAGCGGGACGAGGTGTGTTTCAGGTTCGTGCCATTCTCCGCAGCGATCCGTCGCTCCGGCCGCGTTGAAATAGCGAAGCGAAACGTAGCGGAGGCCGTAGGCGTTCTCGTACCAGCGCAATGCGCGCTCGAAGGCAAGTTTCGTTTCGCCATACGGATTCGTCGGACAGACGGGGTCCGTCTCGCAGATGGGCTGCTTCTCGGGCTCACCGTAGACCGCGGCGGTGGAGGAAAATACGAGGTGCTTGACCTGGCAGTACAGCATTGCCTCGAGGAGCGAGAGGCCGGCCACCATGTTGTTCCAATAGTACTTCTCGGGATGGGCAACCGATTCCCCGACGAGAGAGTCGGCGGCCATGTGAACCACCGCCCCGATCGAGTGATCGCCGAGCGCGGCCCGGATGGCCTCGCCATCCGCAAGGTCCGCCTTTATGAATTTCGCCCCCTCCGCAACCGCTGCGGCGTGACCTTTCTGGAGGTTGTCATAGACCACCACATCATGGCCGGAGTCGAGAAGCGCCTCCGTTATGGCACTGCCGATATACCCCGCACCGCCGGTAACCAGAACCCGCATTGCGAATAGTCTCCCGTATCAGCCGGAATGTGTGCGGCGGCTTGTCTGTTAGTTCCGATTTCCGCCAAGAAACGATTTCAGGTTCAAGCGTTCCACGCCCTTCTCCGCTGCCGCTTTCACCCTGCGAAGCAGATTCCTGGCCCACCGGAATTCGGTCGCCAGTATGGCAAGGCCAAGCGGGATGACGACAAACGCAGGCCCGGGGAGAACAAGCAACGCCGCACCGATCAGAAGCACGGTGCCTCCGATCACAAGGACTATCAGTCTTCTCGCCTGCCGAAGCAAAGCCGAGGCAACCATCTGTTCATCCGACGGCCTGGACCGGGACCGAGTCACTCGCCGGTCGGAGCAAAGCCCTCCAGAAGCAGCCGGCGAAGCACGTACTGCAAAATGCCCCCGTGCTGATAATACTCGACCTCGATCGGAGTATCGATCCGCAACGTCAGCGGAACACTCTCGCTCCTTCCGTCGGCACGATGAACGATCATGCTGACATCCTGGCGCGGCTTGATGTCGTCGTGGACTCCTACGATGTCGAATGTTTCTGACCCGTCCAGGCCCAGGGTGGCTGCCTTTGTTCCATCTTTGAACTGCAGCGGCAGCACGCCCATGCCCACGAGGTTGCTCCGATGTATGCGTTCATAGCTCTGGGCGACGACTGCTTTCACGCCCAGGAGCGCGGTGCCCTTGGCCGCCCAGTCTCTCGAACTGCCCGTCCCGTATTCCTGCCCGGCGATGACGATCAGAGGAATCCCGGAGCTCTGATACTTCATCGCGGCATCGTAGATGGTCATCCGTTCTCCGCCGGGGAAATAGAGCGTGACGCCACCTTCCACACCCGGTACCATCAGGTTCTTGATTCGCACGTTGGCGAAGGTCCCTCGCAGCATCACCTGATGGTTGCCGCGCCGAGCACCGTAACTATTGAAGTCCCGCACCGTAACGCCGTGTTCCTGCAGATATAACCCCGCAGGAGAACTCGGCTTGATGGACCCCGCCGGGCTGATATGATCGGTCGTGACTGAGTCGCCGAAAATGGCCAGCGGCCGCGATCCCGCGATACCGGTGATCTTCCCGGGCATCATACCGAAGGCTTCGAAGTATGGAGGCTCCTGGATGTAGGTCGACCCCTCATCCCAGCCGTAGACGTCGCCCGCTCCGGTCGGGATGTCATTCCAAAGCGGATTCTGGTCGGCAAAGCTGCTGTAAAGCCTGCGATAAGAGGCAGGGTCGAAGGCCGTGCCCATCAGCGACTTGATCTCATCCATGGTGGGCCATATGTCGCGCAGGTAGACGTTCTCGCCGTCATTTCCCCTGCCCAGCGGTTCGGACATGAGGTCGATATCCACCCGCCCCGCCAGCGCGAAAGCGACGACCAGCGGGGGACTCATGAGGAAGTTCGCCTTGACCGAGGGGTGTACGCGGGCCTCGAAGTTGCGGTTTCCGCTGAGCACACTGGCGGTCACGACGTCGTGTGTGGAAATCACCTCTTCCAGCGCCGGATCGAGCGGGCCCGAGTTCCCGATGCAAGTCGTACAGCCGTAACCGACGAGATTGAATCCGAGCTGGTCGAGGTAGCGCTGAAGCCCTGTCTTCTCCAGATAATCGCTCACTACCCTGGATCCCGGCGCCAGCGACCTCTTGACGGTCGAGCGGATGCCGAGACCTTTCTCAACCGCCTTCTTTGCCAGGAGCCCGGAGGCAAGCATTACGCTCGGATTGGAGGTGTTGGTGCAGGAGGTGATTGCGGCGATCACGACATCCCCGTGTCCGAGGTCCCCGGATCCGTCGGCACCCTTGCCACCGGTACTCGGCCGGTATCGTTTCCCAACGTCTGCCGGGGGCTTGTTGTATCCTCCCTGCGCAACCGGTTTTGAGAGCAACGTCAGAAAGGTCTCTTTCACATGGTCGAGATCGATACGGTCCTGCGGGCGTTTCGGACCTGCGATGGCCGGTCGGATGTCCCCGAGATCGAGTTCGATCGTGGTGCTGTAGTCGCATTCGCCGCCGCGAGGCATCCCGAACAGGCCCTGGGCAACGTAGTAACTGCGCACGAGTTCAACCTGCTCCTCCGGACGACCGGTGGACCTCAGGTAGGCGCAGGTCTCCTCGTCGATGGGGAAGAAGCCCATGGTGGCGCCATATTCGGGTGCCATGTTCGAAATCGTAGCCCTGTCCGTCACACCCAGAGAGGCTGCCCCTTCGCCGTGGAACTCAACGAATTTCCCGACCACCTTCGTGCTGCGCAGCAGCTCGGTCACGGCCAGCACCAGATCAGTGGCGGTCACTCCTTCACGCAGCCTGTCCGTCATGTGCACGCCGACGACGTCGGGGGTCAGGAAGTAAATCGGCTGCCCCAGCATGCCGGCTTCCGCTTCGATGCCGCCGACACCCCATCCGACGATCCCGAGCCCGTTGATCATGGTCGTGTGGGAATCCGTGCCCACCAGCGTATCGGGAAAATAGACTCCATCCTTCTCCTGGACGCCCTTGGCCAGATACTCGAGGTTGACCTGGTGGCAGATCCCGATGCCCGGCGGAACCACACTGAAGGTCTTGAAGGATTGCATGCCCCACTTCAGGAACTGATAGCGTTCCCTGTTCCGCTCGAACTCCATTTCCATATTTCTCTGGAAGGCGTCCCGGATCCCCGCGAAATCGACCTGCACGGAGTGATCGATGACGAGATCCACCGGGACCAGCGGCTCGATCATGCCTGCTTCACGGCCGAGTCGGGCCACCACCGATCTCATGGCGGCGAGATCGACGAGAAGCGGGACGCCGGTGAAATCCTGGAGCAGAATACGGGCAACGGTGAAAGGGATCTCCTGTGTCCGCTCGGCATTGGGAGACCAGCCGGCAAGCGCGCGGACGTCCTTCTCCTGGATCTTCCTGCCGTCGCAGTTGCGCAGCACGGACTCGAGGACGATCCGGATGCACACGGGCAGGCGTGAGATCTTCCCCAAACCCTCCTGCTCCAGTTGCGGCAGCGAATAGAAAACACCGGTGCGGCTGCCCGCGATCTTGAACGCCTGGCGCGCTCTGAAAAGGTTAGCTGACATCGTTTCCTCCGGATATTTGGCTCGGCCTTCCGCCCGGTCTCACTCTCAATCGGACCGGCCCACGAGCAGTACGGTGCTGCGTCCGTTGACCAGGTAAAAGTCCTGCGGGTCGAGAGCGATCTCTTTGCCCGGATCGAGGAAATCCTCTCCCGCAGGCAGGCTGGTGTCGATAATCCGTGACCACTTCACGCCGGCGGGACTGGGCAAAGACACGCGCTGCAGGTTGGGATCCGCGTTCAGAATCAGGAAGAGCAGGTACTTCCCTGCTTCCGATATCTCCTCGCCGCCATCCAGCAGCAGGCATAGAGTCCGTACGGTCGGATTATTCCAATCGGGCCGGTCCAGATTCTCGCCGAACCATGTGATATCCGGGATCTGGTCCGAATCCAGGTCGCCCCCGATCAGGAATTTCCTCCGCTGCAGGATTGGATAGCGAAGTGTCAATACGATGGCCTTCTGAAAAAAGCTGAATATGTCGGAATTCGTCTCGAGCAATCTCCAGTCGAACCAGGTGGTCTCGTTGTCCTGGCAGTAGGCGTTGTTGTTGCCCCACTGCGTGCGGAGGAACTCATCGCCACCCAGGATCATGGGGGTGCCTGCAGAAAAAAGCAGCATGCATGCGTAGTTCTTCACCATCTGGCGCCTGAGCCGGACGACGCCGGGATCGGCTGTTTCGCCCTCGGCACCGCAATTCCAGGAGTGGTTTTCGTTGGTGCCATCGAGGTTGCTATCCCCGTTCGCCTCGTTGTGCTTTTCGTTGTAAGAAACCAGGTCATTGAGCGTGAAGCCATCATGGCACGTGACGAAGTTGATGCTCTGGTATGCGGACCTCCCGTCATCGCCATATAGATCTGCCGATCCCGTAAGCCTCCAGCCCAATTCGGAGATCTGGCCCCCCTCTCCGGACTCGAACTGCCTCACCGTGTCCCGGAATCGCCCGTTCCATTCACCCCAGTCAATCGGGAAGTTTCCGCTCTGGTAGGTCCCGAGATCCCACGGCTCCGCGATCAGCTTCACCGTACTCAGGACCGGGTCCTGTGAGATGGCGTCAAAGAAAGCGGCGGACCGATCAAAGCCGCCACCTTCCCGCCCCAGAACCGAAGCGAGATCGAAACGGAAGCCGTCCACGTGCATAACCTGCACCCAGTACCGCAGTGAGTCCATGACCAGCTTGATCACCTGGGTGTTCCCCAGGTTGAGGCTGTTACCGCAGCCCGTATAGTTCATGTAGTACCGGCGGTACTGGTCCGGAGGTCCGGAAAGGATGTAGTAAGTGGGGTTGTCGATGCCTCTGAAGCTGATGGTGGGCCCGAGTTCGTTCCCTTCCCCCGTATGGTTGTAGACAACGTCGAGGATCACCTCGATGCCGGCCTTGTGGAGTTCCCGCACCAGCGTCTTGAACTCCGTCACCTGGCAGCCGGGATTTCGTCCGCTGCCGTACGACGACTCCGGCGCGAAGAACGCGATAGAGTTGTATCCCCAGTAGTTAGTCAATCCGCGCGCGGTCAGGAAATCCTCGATGTGAAATTCTTGAACCGGAAGGAGCTCGACGGCTGTGACGCCGAGTCGCTTGAGGTAGGGTATCTTCTCGATGAACCCGAGATATGTCCCCGGATTGCGCACACCGGAGGAGGGGTGCGCAGTGAACCCCTTGACATGCACCTCGTACATTACCAGCTGATGGAGAGGAACCTCCAGCCGTTGATCCCCCTGCCATTCGAACGACTGGTCCATCACGATGCATTTCGGCATGTCGGGCGAATTGTCGCGCAGGTCAAGGCTGAGGTCCTTCAGCGGCGAATGAGGGTCGTAGCTCAGGAGCAGATTATCCCGGTTGAGGCACTTGCCCGACAACGCGGCTGCATAGGGATCAAGCAGGAGCTTGTGTTCGTTGAAACGCAATCCCGCGGAAGGGTTGAATTCGCCGCGCACCTTGTAAGCATACAGCTGTCCCGCCTTGAGGCCGTGCACGAAGGTGTGCCAGACATGCCTGGTCCGGTCCTCCAGTCTGATGACGTCAGTCGGGGATCGGTCCGGCTCGTCGAAGAGAAGCAGGTACACCCCGGCGGCGTTCTGGGAGTAGAGTGCAAAATTGACTCCCTCCTCTGTCAGGGTGGCCCCACAAGGATAGAACCTGCCCTGCGACAGCCTGCGATTCGTTCGATGCTGGAGACTCGATTCCGGCATAGTGCCTCCTCTTCCCGGCGTCGGCTTCAAATCACCCTGCCGTCCGTCCTGGGCACGGGGATGCGCTGACTTTTCCATCCAGGCTTTGAGGACATCAACAACGTTCCGAGCACAGACTAAGAATGATACTTGAACCTGCAACACATGATGGAGGATTTCTTGCCGTTGTCTGCGATGCAGAAGCCGGAAGGTGGGTCTGTTCCGAAACTTCAGGGTCGGGCTGCGTGTAGGCCGATCCTTCCCGGGGTTTGAACAGCCTCCAAACAGAGCATGGAAACGGCCGCGTTGCACCACTCTCCCTGCTGACGGTGCCTGAACGGCAGGGCCCGGCTGGTGATCAATCCGTTTTTAGGCTAAATTGCTTCCCGTGCGAAGCCGGAACTCTCTTTGAAGGAGGAATCGTGAAGAAATCAAGAAACTGTCCCGCCTGCGGCGGGAGCGAGATCTACTTCAGAGTCGTGTCGGCAAGAGGCGGCCATGGCCCCGATCTGCTGCCGAAAGTCGGCGGGTTCTTCCGTGGGGGCAAATTCGAGATCTATGTATGCGGCTCCTGCGGGCATACCCAGTTCTTCGTACCGGATGAATTGCTGCCGGACGTGAAGGAGAAGTACGAAAGGGCCTGGTAGGTTGCGCTTCCAGGCCGCGGGCGGGACACGGCCGGAATCAGGGAGAAGTCGCCGCTGGAGCCCGGTAGTAGCGGCGGGACCTTACCACCGTGTCCGCCCTGTCTACGGCCACCCTCAATTCATGCACGAGCCCGTCGTGTCTGGACTTGTCGGGATAAAACCCGAGCAGGTACTGCAGGCGAAGCTCCTCCGCGACCTCCTGAAACGTCCCTTTGAGCCTGGCGACTTCGCTGGGAAAGACCCGCCCCGTGGACAACTCTGACAACGCGGTAAGAAATCGAAGCCCCTCTGTCTGGGAACCGGCAGGGTTGGCGGTCGCAGGTTGCGCTCCGCCCTCCTCCCGGGAAAGCCTGGAGGAGACTCCGAAGAGCTTCTTCATCATTTGCCGTGGGTCGATGCTGTAATGTACGGAATATATGACCGTTCCCGAATTGGCGACCGAGTCCAGCAGGTCGGCCAGCGGTGTCTGGCTTCCGATGTCGTCCCCGTCCGTGAGCAGGATGATCGCCTTGCGCTCATCGAGATGCTGGAAGCGCCTGCCAACCACGTCGAGGATTGCATCCCTCAGCTTTGTTCCCTCGCAGTAGGCAACCTGCGCACTCCCGATCGCAGCCTTGAGCCTCGACTGGTCGGAGGTAAGCGGGCTCAGCGCCTGGATCTCCGAGTCGAAGCTGATCACGACCGCCTTGTCCTGGGGCCGAAGCTGAGGCAGGAAGCTTGCGGCGGCCTTCTTGATCTTGCCAAGGACAGCGACCGTGCTCTTGCTCGTGTCGAGCATGAGGGCGATGTTGATCGGACGGTCGGATGTGACGAAGAGCGAGATCGGTTGCTCAATGCCGTCCTGGTAGAGCTTGAAGTCCGATGCCTTCAATCCGGGCACGAAGCGGCCCTTTCCGTCGCTCACCACCACCGGGACGCTCACCAGCGCCGCCTCGACCCTGAAAGGCTGACCGGTGCCCTTCTGCGTCTGCCCACCTGCGACGGGAGAGCAGAACAGAAGGAGCACTGAGCTGCAGAGAATCCGACGTCGCCGACTTCCACCGCCGGTCTTCCTCATCACCGCAGCGCGACCCTTTGCACTCAGGAATCTCTTCATTTGATACTCAGGACCGCGCCCGAGGAATATGCGTTGAATTCCGGAGCGTACATGGATTGCAGCGTAGCCGGACCTACCTTGAACTCCCCTGACATATTCGCCCGCAGGCGATATTTGAAAGTGTACTCGCCCGCAGGAAGCCAATCGAAAAAGAAGTTTGTGCCGGAGTCGCGGGTCTCTTCGTACCAGGCGATACCCATGTCCCACTTGTAGCGTGAAACTGCGTTTTCCGGCTCGAGCCCTGCGGCGCGCGGGTCCCTGAGGTGGACGTACTCCGCTGCGTGCCTGGACCGGATCGACAGCTGGATCTCGATCTCGTCACCCGGCTTCAGGTTTTCTCCTTCCACGAGCGGCTTCAGTACAAATTCGCGGCCCGTGCTTTCGCGTTTGAAGTACTTCCTCGAAACCGAGAAGAAGTCACCGCGCTCCTCCTCCGGCAGCTTCTCGGTCGAGAAGTGCCACGTCGCGGATGCGAAGGCGATCCCCTTCCCTTCCTTCCCTACCGTGATCGTCGCACAGTCCGGGCTGATACGCTCCCCGGCAACAATCGTCTGATTCTTCCTGCCGGTATATCTATCCGGCTCGAATACATACTGAACGGTCTGGCCGCCCACGCGCACGGTCGCAGTCTCACGAACGCCCAAGGCCTTCTCGGCATCGAGGTAATGGACCAGCGAATAGATGACTTCGGCCGTGGCCCGGGTGGATTTCCAGTGGTTGAGCTTCTTGTTGAGGAACAGCCATTGAACCAGGCCGTGGCGGCGGCTGTCCTGCGGCGACAGTTCCGTCATGGTCCGCAGCGCGAAGGCATGGGTTTCGATGGTGTCGTTGTACCAGAGCCACGATCGTTCTTCCGGAGCCCAGAAAGTCCCTTCGTCTTCCGTCGTTTTGGCGGAGTCCATGACGCTCGCAAAGACCAGCTGCGCATCGCGCGGCCTTTCCATCCTCTGCAGCGTCAGGGCGAGCATCCCCTTGAGATAGGGTGAGTGCTCTTTCCAGTGTTTGAAACAGTGGTTGAGTATCGTTCTCCTCTCATCAGGAGTAAGCGCATTACCCGTCCAGGCCGGGTCCGGGTAGCACGAGGCGACGTAGTTCAGGAACGTCAAGAACTCCCAGCAGCAGTCGTCCTTCAACATCCGTGCGGCATATTCCTCGCGGAAATGCCGGGCAAGATAGGTCCAGCCGCGCTCCACCATATCCCGCGGTACGTCCACGTGGAACTCGGCAGCCTTGGCAAATCCGTACATGATGTAGAGAGTCATGTAGGGAGAAGGCGGGCCGCCCGGCCACCAGGGGAAACCGCCGATCGAAGTCTGTGCCTTGCGCAGCTTGACAAGGGCCGACTCGCGTTCGGCCCTGGCGATACGGGGGTCAAGTACGTTGATCAGGTCGGAATCCTGCTCCTTTCCACCCCGCGCCTGGATCAACCATGGCGTCTCCTCGAGTGCCATCTTGCGGTTAGGGTCGGCTGAGTCCCACGTCTCGAGTCGTGAGTCACGCTTGGAGAACTCCTGCGCCATCCTGGCAACCGCGGGATAGTGGCCGTAGAGACTGCTGAGCATCCCTGTGGAAACGAACCTGTTCAACGTCTGTTCTGTGCATTCGTAGGGGTAATTGACCAGGTACGGAAGCGCGGAGAGGACGGAATAGAACAACTGGGCATCCAGGGTAACCACCAACTGCTCATTGACGAGCGACGGATCAGTCTGCCTCTTGAGATCATCGAAAGTCATGACACGGCTGTCGTTGTCCCGAAGCGCCACGAAACGGGACTGTACCAGCTGCATTCGCCCCGGGAGAACAGGTACCGGCCTGAGTTCGCCGTCACTGGTATCGCCGGAGACGGCCACAACCCTGAAGGCAACCGACCGGACCCCTGCAGGCGCCTGGAGCGGGAAGGTCACGTTCGAGCCCCCCCCGGGAGCGGCCGTGAAGGGCAACCCCGTGCCGGCGTCGCTCAAGCCGAACTTGCGCGCCACGCTCTCGTTCGTGGACGGATCGAGGATATCCAGGATCACCTTTCCGGACAGATCCCTGTCGGACGCGTTGTTGACCACGACTTTGATCTCAGCTTTGTCCCCTTCCCGCAGGAACCGTGGAAGATACGGCCGAACCATCAGGTCCTTGTAGCTCCGTGCTTCTTTTTGAATCATCCCGCCCTGCAGGTCGCGCGTCACGGCATGAACCCAAACACTCCACGCGGTGACGGAATCAGGGACAGTGAATTCGATTGCGGCTGAACCATCGGGCCCGGTCAGGAGATGAGGCCGCCAGAAGGCCGTCTCTGCGAAATTACTGCGGAGCTCGACCTGTTCCTGCCCGCCACCCGCTTCCTGGACCTGCGTCGGAGCCTTCTTTTCATTCGAAACCGCGTCGGCGGCAACTTCGCGTTCCTGGGGAAGCGCTTCCGACTTGGACATCCTCATCATCGCAGGGGCAGGGGCATTGAGCACGCCTCCTGCCACACCTCCGACGATCCCGCCTCTGAAGCGCACGCCCGGCCCGCCGATTCCGTAACCGTCGTAGAACCTCAGCCGGTCGCCTTCCAGGGATGGATAGGGAGGGAGCGAAACCAGGTTATCGACGATTCCCATTTCCGGCGACTGACCCAGGTTTGTGTTCACGTACGCGGCCGTCGCGCGATGCGGATAGAGCGACAGTACGTTGGGTGGTTGGTGAGGCGCGAAGATGTCGAGACTGCGGTCGTACATGTAGGCGAGCAGTTCGGCTGCACCTGCCTCCACATTCGCACCGGTCGCGCTCTTTACCTGAACCTTCCAGGTTTCTGCCGCCCCGGGTTTGATCTTGTCGCGAAACGTGGAGAATTCTACCTTCAGCTCCTTGTTGTCCCAGGGGATGAAGACCGGGATGTCCGATTGCATCAGTTGGTAATCGGCGAGCACGATAAGACGCACGGTGAAACCGCCCCGGTCTGTCTCCCTGATCGGGATTCTCACGAGCTGCTCGCCGGCTCCGGCGGTGATCTTCCGGCGTTCGGAAAGCCTACCCTCCCGCCAAATTTCGAAGAAGGACGTCTGCTCTGCGATCCCGGAGTGCGCCAGGAAAGTGACCTCCTGGCCGACAGCGGCAGAAGACTTGTCCGCCAGCAGGAGCGCAGGCAGCTGGATTGAGTTCTTTTCACCCGCAACCACGAACTCCTTCGCGACACGGCAGGTTGAGCCGAAGTCGTCGGTCGTTTCATACTGCAGACGGTAAAGTCCCGCAGCAAGGCCTGGCAGGCTGACGGCACCGGGCGAACCCGCCTCATGCCGGACCTCGCCGTGAGCTATTTCCCGCCCTTCGGGCCAGGTGCGCATCGTCCTCTCGTAAGAATAGTCCCGGCTCCAGCGAGGGCGAAGCATGTCGCCTGCGGTGCGGAAGGGCTCCGGCTTCCCATCACCAGGCGGCATGTCAACCGGCTGGTCGGCAGGCATCAGTGTCTTCTCAGGCTGCTTCAAGGTCACAAGCCGCCATGAGCCGCCCCCGGGCCTGGGGGTTCCGTTGAGGTCGGTCCGCGTGATGACAACCTCGGCCGGGGTCTTCTCCACCAAAAAACCGCGGTTGATGCTGATGCTGGCTTCGACGGAAACCAGGCCCAGGCGAAAGGACTTTGAGGCCGAACGCGTTTCGCCGCCTTCATCGGTCAGGTCGGCAGATACGCGGTAGCGATACTTGACGTCTTCGGCCCTGCCGGTCACGCGCTCATCAGCTTCCGGAGTGAACGTGACCTTGAAGCTTCCGTCCGGGCCCAGGCCGGCTTCGCCGGCAGCCACCGTGCGCGACCGTCCCGATCCGCCCCGATACCACCCACCCCACTCCCACCACCAGGGATATTCGGGCTCCATAGTCACGAGCCATTTCACGGAGCCGCTCGCAACGGGGAGGCCGAAGTAGTACCTGGCTTCGCCCGTGAAGGTCGCCGGCCGGTTCAAGCGCAGGGGTGAGGTTGGATCCTTGAGGATGACTTCAAACGTCGGACGCTTGTATTCCTCAACCCTTACGTGCGCCTCTCCGTATGGTGCGCCGGTGATGCGCCAGGAGCCGAGGATCCGCCCGGCAGGGATGCTGAATTCGCCGGATGCGCTGCCGAAAGAGTTTGTCGAAAGCGTCTTCGAATCGACGGCTTGTCCATTGGGATCCATCAGCGAGACCGTGACCGGTTGCGATGGCAGCGTCCGGAAACGGCCTTCGCGGGTTGTCCCTCCGTAGGCCAGGATCTTCCAGTAGATCTTCTGCAGAGGACGGTAGACACTCCGGTCGGTGTAGATCAGCGACGCGCGCACCTCGTTGGTCTCGGTGCGACGGCTGAGCCTGAATTGGTCTGACTCGAGGGCGACGCTGGCTCCCTTCTTCGCCACCAGGAAGTATGAAAACCTGTCCCGTTCCGGGGCATAGGAAAATCTTGCACGCCCGTCGCCATCGGTGACTCGCTCCTCAACTTTGCTGTGACCCGATTGCCAGTCGTACTTGTAGAGCCCGATCGTCGCACCCGGGACCGGCCTGCCTGTCTCGCCCGTGAGGACGCCGACACTCACAGACGACTCGTCTTCCTGTGTCGAGAGCATCACGATGTCGCTAACGATCAGGAAGGTTGTGCTGATCCGGTTCGGCGCTGATTGCGAGAAGTCCGGCCGCGCCGAGGCGGCGATCAGAAAGCAGCCGGGATCCTTGAAAGGCGGCGTAATGAACGTGTGATGCGACTCGTAGTCAGGGGTTGCCGGCAGCGTTGAGTTCCACTCAAACAGGGGATTCCATGCCTTGAGGAGCGTCTGCTGCTCATCGTGGTTCAACAGAAGGTTGTAGTCGCGGGCAGTCCGGATTCGATTCTCGAGGTCGACGGGGTAGGCACGAAAGTAGAGCGCCCGCAGGTTCCGGTGGGTCACCTCGATCGAGCGCCTGTGAGCACCGTCCGTCGACATCGACTCCATGTCAAACCCGGGGGCCTCGATGGATTTCACGATGTAGAGGCATCGCCTGCCCCCGATGGAGTCGGGATAGGCCTTCCATCCCTGCTCGGCGACTGACCGGGCGCTGACGAGGCTTCCGGGCTCACCGGATGAACGGACAAACTCGGCCTGCGTGGCTTTCCCCACCGCCCACCACGGATAATTCCTGTAACCAGGCAGGCGCTTCTCGAGATCGGCAAGCACAAGGTCGCGATCGTGGCTGTCGGTGAAGGAGGCATTCAACCTTCGCAGGCGCTCCAGGCGGGCTTCCAGAGCCGCCTCCGGGTGCTTGTTCGCGGAGTGCCAGGCCTCGAGGTCATCCAGAATGTACCCGATCTTGAGCAGGGGGTGGACGGCGGGATCCAGCAGCCTTGCGCCGGGGGCGTCGACCGATTCACGTCCTGTGACGAGTGCCTTCAGGTCCAGACGGTACAACTCGCCGGACTCCTGAGGTGTCCACAACGAAGAGTCGGCAAGGAACTCGATGAAAAGGTAGGAGACGGCGTCGCGCAGCGTGTCGCGGATGCCGGGTGGATAATCGTTCGGGCTCAGGTACTCGGCAAGGCGGCCGATTGGTTCGCGTCCCAACGCCACGCGCAGCTTCCAGACCTCGTCGAACGCCTTCTGCGCCTCAAGGGCGATCTGAGCGCGCGTCCAGGAACGGAGGTCAACGCCTCCCTTCGATTCGACACGCTCGCGCCGGTTTATGTCCCAGCTGTACGCCTGGTAGTAGGTCACAAGCGAGCGCGCGTAGAACAAGTTGAGCACCGCGCGATTCAGCTCCCCTGCAGGCCACGGCTGTTCCTTCAGGAAACGTACGGCGGTTTCGTGGCCATGGAGGCCGATGCGAAGCTGAACCGCTTTGATCAGAGCGCGCGTCGATTCGTCCTGGTTGCCTGCCTGCTGAGCTTCGGCACGGATGGTCTCGACTTCCTTGAGCGCAGCCTCGAACTTCTGCTCCGCGACCAGACGGTCCACCTCCTTCCAGTGCTCAGCCGCGGTCGGGACCTTCGTCTGGGGCCGGACCGCCGACTGTTGTCCGGACTGACTCAGGGACAGGGCAAGCACGAGCGAAGCGAGCGGAACAGAAGCAGCGAACCTGAAGATCATCTGCCGGAATTGAAACGGGTTTTGCATGCCATCCTCCCTGGCGCACAGCCCCTTGAGTGGGACTATACTATCTCGTAAATCGGTGAACCACGCACGCACAGAACAGCGCCCGCGCCGGGATCCGTGTTCCCTGAACCGACCCTGCAACGGGAAATCCGGCTGCGGCTCGATCTGATGACGCCGCCACGGGGGTGTTCTTGCAGCCTATTTGGCACAGGATGGCCGGATCCTTCGATCTCTTTATCCTGTGATGGAGGAGCGCCGCGCCAGGAGTTTCTGCCGCGTGTAGGGGATCAGCCCGCCCGCGGCCATGATGGCCTGTCGTGCGGGAGGCAGGGTATCGAGAGGGTAGCGCCGGTCCGTGGTCCTGTTCAGGATCGACGTCGGGCCGATCTCGAGCTCGTCTCCCGGAGATGCCTCGATCCCGGGGCAAATGGCTACATGCAGCCCGAGATTGATCGCATTCTGGAGGAAGATGCGGGCGTAACTCCTGGCGACGATGACAAGATCGTGTCCCTTGAGCGTCGAGGCGGCCTGCTCGCGGGAAGATCCGCAGCCGAAGTTGGAGCCGGCGAGGACGATGCTGCCCGCAGGTATCTCTTTCTTCTTGAGGCGGGAGTTGAATTCGGCGTAGTCCGCAAACGCAAACTGCGGCGTCTCGCTTGGAAGGACCGTTGCCATAAACCTGCCGGGATAGATCGTATCCGTCGAAACATCGTCGCCTACCTGAAACGCAACTGTTCCCGTGTGGACGGGATCGTGATGGGCAGGGCTCATGGCTACGCTCCTTTCATCTCGGGTCAGTGATGACGCCCGTTATCGCGCTGGCGGCCGCCACTTCGGGCGAGCACAGGTAAACCTCGGACTTCGGGTTTCCCATCCGTCCGGGAAAGTTGCGGTTCGTGGTGGAGAGGGCAACATCACCATCCGCGAGCGCGCCCTGATGGACTCCCAGGCAGCAACCGCACCCCGGGTTCATGACCACCGCCCCTGCTTCCACAAGGGCAGCAAGGTATCCGGCACCGAGAGACTCCCGGTAAATGCGCCAGGAGGCGGGAAAGACCAATAGCCTCACGCCCGCAGCTACCTTTCGTCCCTTGAGTATCGCGGCCGCCGCGGCAAGGTCCTCCAGCCGGCCGTTGGTGCAGGATCCGATTACAATCTGGTTGACGCGGACGCCCCGCACGGAGTCCACGGGCACGACGTTGTCCACGGTATGCGGGCGGGCAATCTGGGGTGCGAGTTCCGACGCATCGACCCGGATCACCTGGTCGTAGGCTGCATCAGCATCTGAGGCATCCACGGTCAGAGCTCCTTTCACACCGGCAACTTCGCGCAAATAGCGCTCCGTCTCCTCGTCGGCAGGCACGATGCCGGACGTAGCTCCGGCCTCCACGGACATGTTGCACAGCACGAGCCTCCCCGACGTTGGCATGCTGCGGATCGTGTCGCCGTGGAATTCGATCACCTTGAAGTTCGCGCCCTGGGCGGTCAGCCTCCCGATGAGGTGCAGGATGAGGTCCTTGGCGGAGACGTTTCGGGCCAGGGATCCTCTTACTTCCACCTTGATGGTCCCGGGCACTTCGAGGTTGAGGACAGTCCCAAGGGCCCAGACACTTGCCATCTCGGTCGCGCCGATCCCGAAAGAGAATGCCCCCAGGGCACCGTGGGTCGTCGTGTGGCTGTCGGTTCCGGTAACGATCGTGCCCGGCCTCACATAACCATTTTCGGGCAGGATTTGATGACAGATGCCGCCGCTGTCGCCGCGTATGTCATGGAACTTCCTGATGCCCTGGGCCGAGACGAATTCGCGTACCTTCTTTTGATTGGTCGCCGTCTTGGCGCTCTCCGCCGGGACACGGTGATCGAAAATGATGGCGATGCGATCGGGGTCCCAGATCCGCGGCTCCAGCCCGGTGCCTCGATGGATCTCCAGAAACTGGTTGATTACCAGCGCCGCGTTTTCGTGGGACATTGCGAGGTCGATCGCCGGTTCCAGAACCTCTCCGACTGCGACAGACTTGCGGGCGGATGCGCGCGCCAGGATCTTTTGGACAACCGTCATTCCCATGATCGCCTCCATCAGCAACCAGGTGTCAGCTTTCAGCCATCCGCTCTCAGCCCGGTGGCTGAATGCTGAAAGCTGATGGCTGATAGCTCCGACCTAAAGTTTATCAGCAATTGCGCGGGCCATGTCGATGGTTGAGTGGCTGCCGCCCATGTCGTAGGTGCGCACCTTCCCCTCGCGAATCACTTCGGCGACCGCCCCTTCGAGTCGATCGGCCTTCTCCTTCTCTCCCAGCCAGTCCAACATCATCTTCGCGGCCAGGATGGTCGCGATCGGATTCACTTTGTGCATCCCGGCATATTTCGGCGCGGAGCCGTGGGTGGGCTCGAAAACAGCCAGTTTGTCACCGATGTTGCCGGAGCACCCGAATCCCAGCCCCCCCACCATCTGGGCACAGAGGTCCGAGATGATATCGCCGTAAAGGTTCGGGGCAACCAGCACGTCGTAGTTGTGCGGATTCTTGAGCAGCCACATGGTCATGGCGTCGATATTGGCGTCGTCCATCCCGACGTCGGGATAGTCGCGCGCGACCGCCTTGGCGGCCTCGAGGAACAGGCCATCGGTCGCCCTGACGACATTGGCCTTGTGAACCACGGTAACCTTGCGCCGCCGGTTGGCACGAGCGAATTCGAATGCGGCCCTGACGATTCGTTCAGAACCCTTCTGCGTGTTCACCTTGCAGGATATGGCATACTGCCCGCCGGTGAGCCCATGAAAGGCCGCGAACGGCTTGGACAGCTGCAGGAGCAACGAAGCCAGATTCTCCGGAACGGGGGCAAACTCGACGCCGGCGTACAGGTCCTCCGTGTTCTCCCGGAAAACCACGAGGTCGATGCCGTCACGATAGTTGAGGGAGTTGCCCGGATAGCCTTTGCAGGGTCGGAGGCAGACATACAGGTCAAACATTTGCCGCATGCGGACTATGGGCGACCGGTAGATAAGTCCCTTGCCCCTTAACTCGGGGGCCAACTCGGCTTCTGCGGCCTTTCCAGGCTTGGAGGTGATTGCGCCGAAAAACGCCGCGTCGACCTGCCGCAGCAGGTCCGTGGTGCGTTTCGGGAGTGCATCTCCCTCCTTCATCCAGAATTCCCAGCCGATGTCGCCATGGATGAGCTCAGCATCAAAGGCGAGCCGGTCAAGAATGATCTTCGCCGCCTCGAGAACATCGATACCGATACCATCCCCCGGAAGCCACGCAATCTTGTACTTCGCCATATCGCCCTCCCCGGCGGAAACAGCCCTGCGCAAAACGACAAAAGATACAATATGTCAAACCGGCTGCGGAGAGTAATTTGTTGTCCGAATCGCGCAAGGACCCGTTAGAAGAGCAGACACCGATGCGGTATTATCCCGCGTGATGGACTTGAGGAACCAGATCAGAAGCACCCTGTCAGCTCTTCAGGCTCGTGCCATTTCCTCGGGCTATGACCGGGAGGCCGCGGTTCTGATGCCGGTCTTCGAAAGAGACCAGGAGCCGTATTTTCTCCTCACCCTTCGCACCGACGAAGTTGAAACCCACAAGGGTCAGATTTCGTTTCCCGGAGGCATGCGTCACGGTAACGAGAGCCTCGAGGTTACCGCTCTTCGCGAAACATGGGAGGAGATCGGGATCGGCGAGGCGAGGATAGAGATCCTGGGGCGGTTCCACGATTACCTTGCGAGCACCGATTACCGTGTTGTGCCTTTCGTCGGATACGTGCGCTCGCCTTTTCCGGTTGTACCGCAGCCGACCGAGGTGGCGGAGGTGCTGATGGTTCCTTTCAGCATCTTCCTCGATCCGTCCCGTTTGAGGACGGAGAAAATGATGAGGCGGGGAAAGCTGATCGACGTTTACTTTTACTCGTACGACTCCCGCCAGATCTGGGGGCTGACCGCCCGAATCATCAGGGACTTTTTGGCTGTGTTGAGGGGGGGACAGTCACCGTGTCCCCCAAGCTTTGATTCATAGGAGGGCGGGGACACTGGTGACTGTCCCCCTGCAATGAGCAGATCAGTTTCAAGACCCTTGGGTGTTCTCTTCCTGATTTGTCGCCTTCCTCCCGTTGGACAGCATTCCGGCTCAGAACGCGCAGGCGCGCCCTTCTCCGGAAGAGGACAGATACGGATCGAAGTTCTTCGATCAACTGCGCACCGTCTTCGGCAGGTTTCAGAATTCGGATCTCGACCGTGTGTTCCAGCAGTCCAAGCCGATCCAGTGCTCCGAGCTCGTGGGCCGCAAAGGAGAGTGGAGGCCGGTCGCCTTTTTCAATGAGGATCGCAGACTGGGTGACTGGTGCCGGGAAACCCTGGAGGAGGTGAAGAACGACTTGTCTGTCTATACCTTCAAAGGGGGGTGCAGCGGAGAGCAGGGAGCGGTCCAGGTGTCGACCGAATTCCCGACTGCTGCAAGCATCGAGGACTACAACCTGGGTAGGATCGACGTCAACCAGATAGACGTCACCGCCAACGACCCGGTAACCGCCGTCCTTGATACCAAGACGATGGCATACAAATTCGATCTCCCTTACCTGTTTCTGACAGGCCGTCAAGGCTCCACGAACATCTACAGCCTGATCGCGCCGAACCGGGACTCGGCCTACGCCACGGACGTGACAAACCTCTGGGAGTGCAAGGCTGTGTCATCCAATGACGTAACCTATCGGTTTCTGATATGCCGCACAACGACGGCCCCCCGCGGGACGTTCGCCAGGAACCAGAAATGGGAACGCGCGTTCGGCGCATCCGCCTATTTCATACTGTCTGACGGCACGGAAGCCCAGACCAGTGTGAATCTCACGTTTGGCGACGGAACCGATCGCCCCGCAAGCCCTCCGGAGACAGCACCCTCCACCGATGCCCCGGGGCGCCCTCAACTCGTAAGACAGGGTAAAGCGAATGCCAGTGGTGGCTGGCAAACGCCGGGTGCCGGCTCAAAGATCGTCGACGCGGGGAGGAGCGAGTTCAGGCTCCTCTTTAACCCGCAGACGTGGGCCGGGAAATTCGGCGCGCCGGTGCTCCTGTCTGATCAGAAGATGTCCCGGCTTCAGTTGGCCCGGCCCCCGGAGGGAGTCGATTGTTGCGTCTGGCAGTCGGAGGACCCAAGTCTGGCAGAGGATCTCCTCATGAATCCTGACGGCGCAACCGTGCTCTACTCTCTTGAAGTCCCTGCGAAGGGGAGCCAGCCGGGCCCGACGATCGTCATCGCCATAAAGACGCGCGCGGGCATCCGCGTGGGGAGACTCCGGTGCTATTTCCCGAGCTCGGAATCCGCGGCCGACATTTCCGTGGGTCGTTGGATCTCCGTCGTGGGTGGGCACATCACGCTGGAGATCCGCCGGTAGGCAGAACTTCTCCTCTTACCTGCCGGTGACGTTGCGTATCACGCGGAGGAAGTTGCCTCCGCGGATCTTCCTGATACTGATATCCGTTTCGCCGTACCCGCGTTTGAGCAGCGCGGCGGCCAGGTTCGGCATGCGGGAAACGTCTTCCGGGTCAGCCAATACGCTGGTTGCGCCGTCATAAGCGGTTCTTATTCCGACATGGTCGATGCCGGCGACTTTCACTGCGTGATCGATGTTCGCCACCAGATCATCGATGTATGCTCTACCTCCCTGCCCCCGGCCCGGAATCTGGATCTACAAGCAATTCGACACTGGCGACCGCCCCGTTCAAGGTATCTGCTTTTCCTGGCGCCAGCGCTGCACGGCGGCAAGAGCGGCCTGCGTCTTCTCCGGATTCAGCCCCGGGTCTCTGCCGACATAAGTGGTCTGCGAGGGGAACGCAAAGCCCGTGCCGGATTCCTCGACGATATCCATGATGCGCAAAAGAAGATCCTCCTGGATCACGAGGAACTCGGGGTAGACCGGGGTCAGGACGTACGCGAACACCTCCACGTCCAGCGAACTCTTCCCCAGGCTGACAAATCGCACCCTGAGGGTCCCGGACTCGACTTTGGCGTGTCCCTGCAACATTTCCCTGACCCGGTTGATCACGTACCGAAGCTGATCCGCAGAGGTCTCGTAGCGCAGCGACAGGACCGGGTTCATGAGAATCTTGTCACGGCCGCCGAAATTCTCAAGGCTGCTCGTGGCGACGGTGCCGTTCGGGATCGAAACCACAGTTCGCGCGTTGGTTCGTATCCGTGTTGCCCGCAGACCGATGTCCTCCACCGTTCCGACCTGGTCTCCGACCTTGCAGAAGTCACCGACGCGGATCGTGCCGTCGCTGAGGACCGACACCCCCCCGAACAGGTTCTCCAGGGTCTTCTGGGCGCCGAGGCCGAGCGCGATACCTCCTATTCCGATGCCGGCCAGGGCCGAGTTGACGTCGAAGCCGAAGGACTTCAAAACAATGAGAAAGAGGATCAACGCAGCCAGGACCTTCCACACTCTCCTGCCAAGCGCCAGCAGAGAATGAGTCGAGGCCTGTCGCGCCGCGGGCAGGCGGTCCTCGATCCTCGCCACCGCCTCATCGGTGATGTTGTTGATCACCCAGTAAAGTGCCACCACGAACAATACGCGCACCACTCGCCCGTACAGCTGGACATAGAGCAGCGGCAGCACGGGCTTGGCAAGGTAGTAGTGGAAAACCGCCGTGAGGGCCAGCCTGAGCGGCGTCGTGGCCAGCAAGCCACTCTGCTGCCAGCTCGCACGCGTGAATCGGCTCAGGTACCGGCGTACACTCCAACCGGCGACCAGCAGGATTAACCTGGCCAGGATCCATGCCACAGGGAGGGCGAGCAGGAAGAGCACCAGCTCCAAAGCCGTCAGGGAGAAGAGCTCGGTCCGGTTCAACCAGGCCGGCAGGTTCTTTTGCAGGGCGGTGAAGGGCATTCGCTCATAGAAATCGGGGACCTCCCTGAGTGTATTCGAAGAGAACAGCCATATCTTGCCAAACTGCGACTCCGTCACACGCGCCAACTCGACCTCGAGCGTACGGCCACCAAGGGTTCGTGCCTTGCCGATGGATTCGCGGTCCGGCGGCAGGCTGTCCCCGAGGTTGCCTTCAGGATCGCGGCTGATCTGATCGAGAGAGCTGAAATACTGGTGGTTCAGTATCGCTTCGAGTTCCCGTGCCGTCGCTTCGTCCCGGGCCGACGGCTTCCTGCGAGGCAACTGCAGGAAAGCCGCAGCCAGCTCATAGTTGCCCTGTTCTGCAGCCTTCAGAAAGCCGGTCACTGCCCCATAGGGAGTCTCGCGCTTCAGCGGATCTGCCGGGGGCGTCACGACATCCTGCTGGGCTTGTTGGTTGGCCTGGACAGCCTGCGCCCGGGCGGCGACGCATAGGCCCGGCGACAAGAGTGCCAGAAGCGGCAGGAGCATCAGTCCGGTGCATCGATTCAGTCTCATAACGCTTTCCCTCAACGAGCCTTCCGAGGCTCCCCGGCGAGGCGCAGGGGCAGAAGATGATAGCACGAGGACAGCAGGCGGCTACGCCGCTCTTTGGCGGCCTTTGTGACCCAGGTGCCCGGCTTGACACGCGGAACCTCAACATATCCGCGGTCGCCGCCCATTCGGGGCTCAACGATGCTGCTGCCTCTATCCCCGTACGAGAGCAGGGCCATTTTGATCAGCTTGTCCGGGCCGAAGTGATTAGGCCGCATCAATATCGTGCACCGCTGGCGGCTCCCCGCAGCCTGCCTCAACCTGATCCTCTCCGGCAACACTGACGGTCGTTTCTGCCAAAACCATTCGCTGTCAGGATGATGACCTGTGGATAAGTGCGCAGGCTGACGCAGACGCCTCCGGTGGTGATCCGTCTGGCCAGGCAATTGCCACCGACGGCCAGGCCTCGATACAAGAGGAAGACTCGACGGAGGATCATGTGAGATGCGATTTTGCGAGGTTGATCGAGTATCTCGAAAGGCGGCTGGGCACCGATGGCGAACTGGAAGTTCTGGAGCACCTGGAGGGCTGCGAGGTCTGTTTTGACACGATCTGCGAACTGGTCAGAGAGCGAGCGGCATTTCGTGCGCTGCGGAGATGCGAGGAGGCACGAATCGCGACCATGCGACGGGCGGGTGCGCGTGATACGAGTCCGGCCAGGGGCATCGTCACGCAGCGGGATCCGGGATCAGCGCAGGACTTCCGATCGGACCAGATAGCCCCGGGACAGAGAATTGAGAAAACCTCAGGGACCTGCATCAGGAAGGGACGACGCCGGACACGGTGGGGCTGAACCGCCGTTCCCGGTGCCGGAGCGGCATTCACCTGGGATTGGGATCGGGCTGCAAGTGATAGCCGAGGTATCGAACGTAGCGCAGCTTCGTGCGAAGGACCTCGGTCCGCAAGACCCGGAGACCGTTCCTGCCGAAGAGCCGCTCGTACTCCTGCGGCGAGCGAACATGGCGGCCCCGGTCCATCCGGCTCAAGATGTTGTTCAGGGGACTCCCGCGGAAGTACGAGACATCCACGGTCACGATCCGAGGCAGAAAACCCGGAGGGGTGAGGCGTCTGAGAACGGACCTGAAGTCGTTTTCCGAAAGGTGATGCACGACCCCAATCATCAGCACGATGTTCGGCTTCAGGTCGCGGTAGATTCCATCCCAGCCATCGCCCGCGGCAAACCGGGCATTGGGCATGGTCAAGCGGGCCGCGCGCCGCAGCGCGGAGGCATCCAGATCCACTCCTACGTACGCAGAGAACTCGAGGAACGGGATTAGCTGGCCCGTGCCGCATCCAAAATCGAAAACCCGGTCGTTCCGACCGGTCTGGCAGAATGCCGCGATAGACTGAAAGTCGATACCCCCGGCGGCCAGAGGCCTCAGCGTGTCGTAGACCCACGGGACAGCCAGGACCCGGTCTTTGAGGTTGCGAACGAACATTTTGTCAGTCGGGTGACAAGGTCAGTCCGAGACTCCTTTGGCGATTTTGGCCTGCCCCCTCGTTGTGGAAATCGGGGGTGTGCCTTCCCTCCGGGGCAGATTCAGTTTCAGCCGGCTTGTCCGCATCCGCACAAGGCCCCTGATGTCTTCGACGGCTGTCGACCACAGGTGCACCCTGCTGTCGAGGTCCTCCATCCATTCGACCGGCGCCTCGAATAGGCGGAAGCCGTTTTTCTCAGCGAGAATGAGGAGTTCCGCATCGAAAAACCAGCCGTTGTTGACCACGTAAGGCAAGAGGGTTTGAGCGACTTCGCGCCGCAGGGCCTTGAAGCCGCATTGCGCATCCGAGAAGCGGGTCCGGAACAGCATCCGGATCAGGAGATTAAAGCCGCGTGACAGGACTTCCCTCTTCAGGCGCCGTGCCACCATTGAAGCCTGCATGAGCCGCGATCCGACCGCGACATCATAGCCGCAGCAGAGCCCTTCGACGAGCAGGGGAAAGTACTGCAGGTTCGTGGACAGATCGACGTCCATGTAGCTGACGATGTCCGCCGGGCTCTGGCCCCAGGCCGCCCGGAGAGCCAAACCGCGTCCCTTCCTGGACAGGTTGAGCACGGTCACCCGGTCATTTTCGGCAGCCAGTTGCCTGGCTGCCTCGACGGTACGGTCCGTGGAGCCGTTGTTGGCGATGATGATCTGCCAGTCGTGAGCAAGGTTCTCCTCGAGAAAACGACTAAGCCGGTCCACGCAGGATCCGATCGCCATCTCCTCGTTATAGACCGGAATCACTATTTCAACGCGTTTTCGCCTCGTCACGACAGGCAGAGCCTAGCACAGATTGCGGACGGGCGAACAGGCCGGCGAGGCCGGTTAACGCCAGCGCGCTGATCGCCAACCCCCAGATCAAAGTCCTGGGGCGGAATCGGAGTTCGACCGAGTGTTCTCCGGGCATTACCGGAATGCCACGCAGAATGTAGTCCGCTTTCAGGAGCGGTGCCGGTTTACCGTCAACTGTCGCTTCCCACCCGGGATAATAGACTTCGCTGAGAACCAGGAACGAGGGCCGCCGGGCCTCAACCTTCAGTCTGAGCCTGTTCGGCTGGAGGGATACCATGTACGCAGCTCCGGCCTCGTCCGGACCGGCCGGTGGTACGCGTGACGTCACTCGGATGTTGTCGACACGCGCAGCGCATCCTTCCGGTATGGTGAGCGACAGCCTGTAATCCTGCCGACTGAGCCGGCCGAGACTCACCACCGCCCTTTGCGTGGAGTGATTCAAAGCGCCGGCACCGGCCAGCTCAAGAGGAACCAGGGTCGAGGTGCCATCCACTTCAAGCCTGGCGGTCAACCTCGAAACCCCGCCGCTTCCGGGCAGGTAATTGATGATCAGGAGGCACTCGGTGCCGGCTCGTTCGGGGCTCAGGAGCAAAGTCGTCTCGTCTCCCGCGGTCCACCCCCATGGCAACTGAAAAACGATCAGCCGGCGCCGTGCCCCGGCATCCAGGGTTTGTCCGGCAGCCTTGTCCGCCGCGGTCAAACGCGTAGCGGACTGGACCGTGACACCATCCTGATCAGGCGTGAACAAACCTTGCGATCCGGGATCAATCCGGCGGATGTCGGCGTCCCGCAGCAGCACGGTTTCACGCGGGTTGAAGGCCGGACTCGCCAGCCACCTGAGCATCTCGGAATCGTCTGCGAACGACCGGAACCGCGGAGCCACGAATGCCCGCGGAACAGCCCGCGGATTGCGGTAAAGGATCCCTCCCCCGCCGGGCACCGGATCCCACCCCGGGATGGGACCTGGGCTCAGAAAATAGCCGACATTCAGGAGGGCTGAGGCATTGGAACCGGGCCCCCAACCGGTGCCTCGAAATGCGAAGTAATCGACGAGCGCGGTCGCACCGTGTCCCATAGTCGCGTCCAGCCGCCAGACATCACCGTAATTCGGCGGGAGGACATGATCAGGGTCGTCGGTGCGAAAGTAGTCCCTGCGTCGCTGCTCCTTGAGAAATGACACCACCGGAGGTTCACGCCAGTACTCGCGCACGTAGGAATTGGGTGCACCGGGCGGCTGCGATTTTGTCGGGATGTCCGCGGAGAAATGCGATGCCAGGTCAACTACCAGGAGCGCGGCGGCCGCGTTGGCGAACCAGGCCGGCCTGATCCGTCCCGTGTGAAGCAGGAACAGGAGTATGCCCAGGGCAGTAAGATAAGCGGCGAGGCTGCTCAGAGCGCGGATAAAAGCGTGATCTATTCGCAGCCTGCTGTACATGTACAAACCCGCCGCCATCAGGCCCAGCGAGACAGCAGCTACTGCCATGATCCATCCCATCCGCGGAATGAATGCCTGGAGGCGCTGGTCAACGGATCCCGAATAGGACCGAACCAGGTGGTCCAGGCCCCAGCCGGCAAGCAAGGCAACGCACAATTGAAACGGAATGAAGTAGTAGAAGTCCTCCCGGGCAAACCAGAGCCCGGGGACAAAGGTATTTGCCCAGCCGTGCAGCGCCGAGTATCGGCCCCAACTCAGGAATAAATAGACTGCCGCCGCGATGCTGAGAAACGCCGGGTTCCGTCCCTTGACAAAAAGGAGCCCGATCAGCGCGAGAAACAGCATGGTTGCCCCGATGTAGATGTTCGCGTGCACGGCGATATAGGGGAGAACCAGCGAAATGGCATCTTGAGGTGCGACTTTGGACGTTTCCTGGAGGATCGAGTATGGCACTCTCTCCCCCCACTTTATCGGGCTACCGGCACCGACCCAGCGGTAGACGTGGTGAGCCCATTCTGCCGACGGTATCCACTGGAACGCAGTTGCAAGCAGCGCTGTGCAAGCAACCGCACCCAGGGCCGCCAGTGAGGTGGCCTTCTGCCTCAGACTCATCCTGCTCCGGTCACTCACGATTGTGAAAATGCAGTACAAGAGCAGGAAGAAACCGGTGTGGATCACCGGTATGTGATGGCCGGCCAGAAATGACAGGCCAAGTAGAAGTCCGCTGCCCAGGGCGTACCGGATGCGGCTCACCCGACCCGCGTCCTGCAACGATTTCATGAAAAGCAGCAGCACGACCGGCATCCAGACAAATCCGCTCAGCACATTCAGATAGCCATGGATCTGGGCATTGTATCCACCGAACGCAAATGAGACCGCGGCAATGCAGGCCCCCCGGCGCGAAATCTGCAGGGAACGCGCCAGGAGGCAGGTGAAGAAGGCGGCGAGGAAATAGTCCAGGATCATGAGCGCCTGAATCCCGTTGGGGCTGGTGGTCAGGAACATGAACACCCAGTTCAGCGGGTAGTACAGACCCGGCTGCAGCTCCCCCATGTTGAACTTGCCTGCATAGACATAAGGATCCCAGAGCAGGAATACACCCTTCTTGAGCCAGAAAGAGGCGACATCGAACCATGGGTAATAGCTCGACGCCATGTCGGAGCCGACGAGCAGAGTGAACTCGTTGTGGAAGATCACTTTCCAGAACACGAGAACCGTTACCGCCGCCAGGAAGAAGATCGGGATTGTCTTTCGTATCATCGCACTGTCACGCGCAGATCCGCGGGGTACCAGCGGGTAGGATCCGGGTCGGCAGAATCGCGCACTGCCAGAAAGTGGTACACGCCCGGGGACGTTGAGTTGCTCACAAACACTATGGCCTTGCGGTCAGGATCCAGACGCCAATTCATGACCGGGGCCATAGGCATGCCGTCCAGAGTGTACTTCAGGTCGATCTCGTCCGCATCGAGATCCGCCACCTGGAGGATCATGGTGTCCTTGTCCCTTCGAAGCTCAGCCTGATTCACCCGCAGGCGACCCGCAGCAGAAGTCTGCTGCAGCCTGCGGACAGTCTCCTCAGCGATCTGCTGCAGCGAGATCGGGGATAGGAAATCCAGCGGCTTCCGGCGGAACTCCCGGGTCAGGTTCAGGAAACCGTCTCCGGAATGGAAAAAACAGAAGTACTTGCGAATGCCGCCGTCCTGCCGGAGCGTGCGGATGTGGCGCGGCACATCAGGGTTCAGGCCGACCAGGACATACCGGGCGGGGGAGAAACCGAATGCTTTGAATGCAGCATCTCTCTGGAGAACGCCGAACTCGGCTTCCGTGAAACCGAAAACATAGGCGATGTGCCCGGCAGGAAACTGCCGGTCGACGGCGGGCATCTGGTCAAGAATACGTTTCCCTGTCATCGCGCGCTCATTCCACCACCTGCCTTCAAGCCGGATGCTCGCGGGCGCGAACCACAGCGAATAGCATAGGATGGCGGCGGCCGGCAAAAGCGCCCGCCAATCGCGGTGTGTGCGGGGCTCAGGGAGCGCCGCCCCAATCAATAGTGCAAGTGCGGCGATAGCCGGAGCGAGATAGTAGGGGAATATGTGCTCCCGGAAATAGAGCACCGGCTGGAGTGCGATGATGAACCAGAGCACCGCGAAAGCGGCAACTCGCCGGTTCCTGGCCAGGGCCAGCGCAATAATGGATGCCATCGCAAACCCAATTGCCACAGCCGGGTACCAGGCCCTTGCATCATGGTTCAGTTTGACGATGAGCAGTGTCTGCGAAAACCCCGCTGCCCATGCGAAATAGGCTGCAAGATTGCCGAGCAGCTCCCTGCCGAAGACAAGCGGATATTGGGCGACGGGGATGTTGACGAGGCGGAGTACGACATAGAGGCCTGCTATCCCGAAGAAAGGGAGCGTCCACAGCAGACGCGCCCGCGAGAAGAACAGGCAGTACGCTGCGAGGACGAGGGGAAGTGTCAGGGCCGATTCCTTGGACATTATCGCCAGGCTCATGGCCACGATGCTCAAGACCCAGGTGACGCGGTCGTTCCTGCGGTCAAAGCGTATGAAAAGCAGGAATGAGGTCAGCATGAAGACAAGCGCCATTGGCTCAGGGAGCGCCGAGATCCAGTAGACTGAAGCAAAGTGGGCCGAGTGGACGGCGAACAGGAAGGTTCCGACAAGGCTGGGGAAGACGGGGCAAAACTTGCGTGACAGGATATAGACCAACAGAGCCGCAAGCAGATGCATCAGGACGCTGACGAGATGGTACCCCGGCGGCGAGAGCCCGAAGATCTTCTGGCCGAGGAAGAAAAAAGTCTCCTGGCTCAGCGGGCGGTAAGTAAGCGCAGGATTGAAACGGAAGAATACATCTCCATACTCGCTCAGACTACGAAAGCGGGACGAAGCCAGCCAGCCGTAGTCGTCCTGGACAAAGAATCCGGTGAAGGCGCCTCTATAGACGTACAGGGTCGCGGCCAACACGGCCCCGAGGACGAGGGCTTCGGCAATCCCGAGCCTGCGCGGACAGGCCGGGGCGCGGGGCGGGATCAGCTTCATGGGACTCCTATCATAGCACCCGTGTCCGTTTCCCGGGGTGCGGCTTGAGATGGCTCAGGATTGCCGCAGGGTGGTCCGGTTCTCTGCGCTGGTGGCCGGGTCGCTTTTCGGCCATATATCACAAACTTGCTTTAGCCGGCCCTGCATGATATCAGTTACACTCTCGGTGCTGGTCCGGTGGCGGACAGACTCGTCCCTTCCGACAACTTATTGTTGACAGCGGATTGCGCCTGAACGAGGCGGTCAAGTTTGCACATGAAGGTCGCCCCAAGGCGACGGTCCCGTGAGCAGGTTGCATGAGTTCTTCGACACTAGGCTATCCGGATATGCTGCGGCCCGTGCCCGCTCCTCCGCATGGAGGACCCCGCGCAACCGGGGGCGAACGCAGAGCAGCCCAGGGCTCGACGCGGGGCGGGCATTTTCGCAGACCTTCCGAGCGACCTTTCCTGGCCTCGGAACGGGATAGAACCACCATACTTCTGGGTGGATTAACCCGCAGGCACGAACAGTTTATCAAAGCGGTCTTCCAGGGCTCCGGTTATACATGTGAAGTCCTGCCCTCTCCGGACCAGGAGGCCTTCCAGGTCGGAAAGGAGTTCGGAAACAACGGGCAGTGCAGCCCTGCTTACTTCACGGCCGGCAGCCTGATCAAGTTCCTGAAAGAGCTCGAGAACGCAGGCATGAGCCGGCGTGAGATCGCGGAGCGGTATGTGTTCTTCACTGCGGGTTCATGCGGCCCCTGCCGGTTCGGGATGTACGCCGCCGAATATCGGATGTCGCTGCAGAATGCCGGGTTCGAAGGCTTCCGTGTGATCCGCTTCCAGCAGGATGACGGGATCAAGCAGAAGATAGAAGAGCCGGGCTTGAAGTACAGTCTGGACTTCGGCCTCGGGATGTTGAAGGCAGTCCTCCTGGGCGATGTGCTCAACGACCTGGCGCACAGCATCAGACCCTTTGAGATATATCCTGGAGAGACAGACCAGGTGATGGACGAATGTCTCAAAGATCTGCAGGACCACCTCCGGACATACAAGCCCGAGCAAATCGCAGGAGAGATGCCATCCTGGCTCTTGAGACGCTTCCGGGAAGGGAACGGTGTCGCGGGTGTCCTGAAGGCGCTCTACAAGCTGCGCGGGCACCTGTCCGGAGACGCGTATCGCGCAGTGCTCACACGATGCCGGCAGCGGATCGATGGCATCCGGATAGACCGCACGCGCGTGAAACCGGTGGTCAAGATTATCGGTGAGTTCTGGGCGCAGACGACCGAAAGCGACGGAAACTACCGGATGTTCGACTTCCTCGAAAAAGAGGGAGCGCAGGTGCAGCCGGAAGCGCTCGGCACCTGGATCACGTACCTCCTGATGCACGCCAAAATGCAGTTGACCGAGAGGCGGGGCCTGGACGGCGAATACCTTGAACCCGGCCCCTGGGACCTGCGCCAGCGGCTGTCAAACGAGCTGGGGTACCAGAAAAAGCGCGCACTGTTCACAATCGGCGAGCGATTGTACGAGCGCCAGTATCATCGTGTCGTCGACCTGTTGGGCGGGACGGCGCACCGGCTTGTCCCCCAGGAGATCCTGGCGCAGCTCGCGGATCCTTTTTACAAGCCACTCGCGAGGGGCGGCGAAGGTCACCTGGAGGTCGGCAAGAACATTTATTACACGATGAACAGGCTCTGCCACATGGTTCTGAGCCTCAAGCCCTTCGGATGTATGCCCTCGTCCCAATCCGATGGGATTCAGTCCGCAGTCGTGGACCGTTTCAGGGATATGATCTTCCTTCCCGTCGAAACCTCCGGGGAGGGCCAGACAAATGCGTACAGCCGCGTGCAGATGGCCCTTGGGGAGGCTAAGGCGAAAGCAAAGTCCGAGTTCCAGGATGCTCTCGCACGCACCGGCAGGGGCGTCGAAGAGATCCGCGAATTCGTCGGCTGCCATTCCGAGCTGCAGAGGCCCCTGTATCCCGTACCCCATCGTGCGGGGGTTGCCGGGACGGCCGCGCGGTTCGTTCTCCACGTCGGCGATCTGATGGCAGGTCGGGCGCGGATGGCGCGAGCCTGAGGTACGACCATCTTGGCCCGGACAGACACTTTCCCCGCAAGATACCGGATCGGCATTGATGTCGGATCCACGACGATCAAGGCCGTAGTCGTGGAAACGCGCTCGGACGAGATCCTCTGGCAGGATTACCGGCGCCACGACACGCGCCAGGCCGAAATGCTCCTCGATTTTCTGACCCGCATGGAGACTGAACTGGGGATAAATCAGGACAACTCCCGCGTCTTCATGACCGGATCGGGAGGAAGCTACCTGGGGGACCTGATCGGAGCGAAGTTTGTACAGGAGGTGCTCGCGGTCTCGCTGATGGCGGAGCGCCACTGCCCGGACGCCTCCTCCATCGTCGAAATCGGCGGCCAGGATGCGAAGATCATCGTCCTGAAGAGGGACCCGGCAACCGGGCAAGTAAAGAAGCAGCCTTCGATGAACGACAAGTGTGCCGGCGGTACGGGGGCTGTTATCGACAAGATCAGCACCAAGCTGGGGATTCCCTCCCGGGAGCTGTGTGAGCTGCCGTACTCAGGGACCCGGATTCACCAAGTCGCCGGAAAATGCGGTGTCTTCGCCGAGACCGACATCAACAGCCTACAGAAACAGGGCATTCCCCCCCGGGAGCTGATGGCTTCCCTTTTTGAGGCTTTCGTTCTCCAGAATCTCAAGGTACTGGCGCGCGGTCAGACGCTTCTGCCCAAGGTTCTCCTCTTGGGGGGGCCCAACGCGTTCATCCGCGGTATGAGACAGGCCTGGCAGCACAACATCGCTCTGCTCTGGAGTGAACGCGGCACGGTGATCCCGGAGGGCAGCCGGGCGGAGGACCTGATCCTGGCTCCCGGGAACGCCGAGTACTTCGGAGCCATGGGAGCTGCCGAATACGGGCTGGACGAAGAGCAGGAAATCGGCAGATACGCGGGCACCTCGCAGCTCGAAAAGTACATCCACGGCGGGCGGATTGAAGGCCGGGGGCACCGCGGCTTGCCGGGCCTGGTCTCGTCCGATGAGGAGGTCGAGGAATTCATCAGAGACTACGCCCCACCGCGCTTCGTCCCCCCGGGATTCCTGCCCGGAACGGTTGTCCAGGGATTCATAGGGGTTGATGGCGGGTCCACCTCGACGAAAGCGGTCCTCCTCTCGGAGGAGGGCGAAGTTTTGGCCAGGGCCTACCAGCTTTCCAAGGGCAACCCGATCCAGGACACGATTGAGATCCTGGATAAACTCCGCGGCCAGGTCGAGACTCAGGGTGCCAGCATAGAGGTCCTGGGAGTGGCAACGACCGGGTATGCCAAGGATACGCTGCGCGATGTCGTCTGTGCGGACGTCGCGCTCGTCGAAACGGTCGCACATGCCAAGTCGGCGCTTCACTACTACGAGCAGCCGGACGCCATCGTCGATGTGGGCGGGCAGGATATCAAGCTCATGATCCTGAAGGATGGAAGAGTCAAGGACTTCAAGCTGAACACCCAGTGCTCTGCGGGAAACGGCTATTTCCTTCAGTCGATCGCGCAGGGCTTCGGCTGCCGCGTCGAGGATTACGCGGACGTTGCCTTCACGGCACGTGCCATGCCGGTTTTCCCCTACGGGTGCGCCGTGTTCCTGCAGGCCGACATCGCCAGCTTCCAGGGTCAGGGGTGGAAACACCACGAAATCCTCGCCGGTCTGGCGGCGGTGCTGCCCAAGAATGTCTGGCTCTACATCGCAAAGATCCCGAACCTCCCCGAGCTGGGCACCCGGTTCATCCTCCAGGGCGGCACTCAGAACAACCTGGCAGCCGTAAAGGCGCAGGTGGATTTCATCCGTTCACGCTTCCACGGATCCGGCAGGACGCCCGAAATCATCGTGCACAAGCACGCAGGCGAGGCCGGGGCCATCGGAGCCGCTTTCGAGGCGATCGATCTCTGGCGCCGGGGGCATGTGACCACGTTCATCGGCCTCGACGCCGTCCGCCGGATTCACTACACGACTACCGTCAGCGAGGAAACGCGCTGCCATTTCTGCAAGAACGAATGCCTGCGGACTTTCATCGACATCGATACCGGCGAGGAAGAAGGCGTCGGCGGGCAGGACCTCGGCGCGAACGAGGCATCCCGGCCGGGGGAAAGACGGCTCATTGTTGCCACCTGCGAGAAGGGGACGGTGGAAGAACTGGGCGCCATGAAGGCGATCCAGGCGGGATTGGATGCTGCGCGCGAGGCAAGCCCGAATCTGGTGGAGTATGCCGGTCGCGAGGTATGGCGGGTGCACGCGCTGGAAAAGATCGCGGATCCGCTGCCCAGGTGGACGTTCACGGCCGCGCAACGGAAACGCAAAGCGCTCATACAGAAGAGGGAGAAGATAAGAATCGGCATCCCGCGCGTTATGACCATGTATGCCTTCGCCCCTCTCTTCAACGGATACTTCGAAAGCCTGGGGGTGGCGTCAGGCAATATCGTCTACTCGGACCACACCGACGACGAGATGTTCCGGGCAGGAGCCAAGCGCGGCTCAATCGACCCCTGCTACCCCTCGAAGCTGGCTCTGGCACACATCCATAACCTCATCTTCGTCAAACACCGCAGGAAGCCGCTGGACTGCATCTTCTTTCCGATGTTCGATGTCCTGCGTACCCCGCTCGTGAACGTACGGGCGTCGAACGCGTGCCCGACGACGGCACTCACGCCTGAAGTTGTCAAGGCAGCCTTCACGAAGGAAAGGGATGTCTTCGCCGAAAACGGGGTACTCTACCTGCACCCGCTCCTGGACCTCTCCAGGCCTCATATGCTGGCGCGGCAGATGCTGGCCGCATGGGGCGCCGTTCTGGGATTGTCCGCGCAGGAGAACATGCGTGCGATCCACGCGGCCTACGATGCCCTGAATAGATACGAAAGCGCCGTGCGGCGCAAGGCGCGCGAGGCACTGGACCGGCTCGAAAAGGAAGGCCGAATCGGCATCGTGCTGCTGGGCCGACCCTATCACCACGATGATGGGATCAACCACGGGATTCCCGCGGAGCTGCAGAAGCGGGGCTATCCTGTCTTTTCACAGAGCACCCTTCCTCTGGACAAGGACCTCCTGGACCGTCTATTTGGGGAGGAGGTGCAGGAAGGCATCACCAGCCATCCGCTGGACATCGGCGACGTCTGGAAACACACGTTCTCGGCCAGCAGCGCAAACAAGCTCTGGGCCGCCAAGTTTGCGGCCCGTCACCCCAACCTCGTCGCCGTTGAGCTGTCCAATTTCAAGTGCGGGCATGACGCACCCATCTACTCGACGGTCGAAAAGATCATCGAGTATTCCGGCACTCCCTATTTCGCTTTTAAAGACATCGATGAAACCAAGCCGACCGGCTCCATCAAGCTCCGTGTCGAAACCATCGACTACTTCCTGAAACAGTACGGGGCGAGGTTGCGGGAGGTGGAAAAGCCGGGCACGAGCGAGGTGACCGCCGCAGCCGAGCTTGTCACACGCTCCTCGAAAGCCTGATCGATTGGCGTACGGCGGCTGCTTGCGTGCGGCGATGACTCGTGCGCCGGCAATCTGCCGTGTGGTGTCCCGGCAGCGAACCCGCCAACCAGGGGGCGAGGCTAGTCCAGACGGAAGGAATGCAATCTCGCGTTGCTCAGGACAAAACGAAATCGCACGAGCCGGCCTCGTAAGTCGGTGAGGTCCTTCCCTGTCTTCCAGGAAACTCGGAGAGCATCGGGACCTTCATTCTCCGGGAGGCAGTCCGAAGCGGCAAAGCCCGGAATCACGTTGCCTTTCTCGTCCTGCACTTCCACCCTGAGCCGCCCTACGCCGTCCGGCACGTTCCCGAGAAGGCCGCTCCAAACCGGGTTGAAGGGAACACCGGGCCGATTCAGGGTGAACGTCGAGGCAACCACGTGCATCGTGGATCCCTCGAAGCGCAGCGGGCGAGTAAGCACGTAACCTTGACTGGTGGCATCGAGCGAGCAGAAAGCGTCCTGGCGCATTCGGGCCAATCCGACCTGACCAACGTAGCTGCTGCCCAACCCACCCGGATTCAGTATGCCTTCCCGCGCATTGTGCTTGTTGGAGTAGCCGGTGTAGTACATCCACAGTCTGCCGTCCTTAATTACCGGTGGCGTGACGGACATGATCATTTCGCTGTCGAAGGCATCGTTGTCATAATCGATGCGAACGAATCCGAGCGGAAAAAACACACGGCGATGCGCGCAGCGCTCCCACGCTCGACCATCACGGCTCGAAACCAGTTGAACGTCGATCTGCTGCGAGTAAGTATGCAGAACCCAAAGATAGCCCAGGTACTGGTCCCCATACGCGAAGGGAGAGAGGCCATAGAACTCCGTGTCCGGTTGATCACGATCGTCGGGCTCCAGTATCAGCTCGTCGTTCCGCCAGCGCACAAAATCATCACTCACTAGCCGAGACACCTTGCGCAGGGGTTCCATGGGCGACTTGTGATATAGCCAGAATTGACGGGATCGCGGGTCCTGCATGATTCCGAAAGTGTCCCCGCTCGCAGTACTCGGGACGACGGGATTATTCGGGTCGACCTTCCAATGAACGCCGTCGGGTGAGACCGCCACCCAGATGCCACTGGCTCCCCTGGCGCGATCATGCCAGTTCCAGTACGCCATCTTGTATCGTTTCGCCGCATCAGGCTCGCGGTCGTCTTTGAGTACCACGAGATTCCAATAGCACCACTTGAGCAGGATGTTGTTCGCCGTCGATCCACGAAACTCCACTATACCCAGTGCCGGCTTGGTCCAGTGAATGCCGTCCCTGGAAACGGCATAGCAGATGAATTCCTCTATGTCCGGTTTGTCCTTAACGGGAAGGGTGTTGTACCACATCTTGAAGATGTGCTCTCCCTCATCGAAGAGCACCGTCCCGGGCTGGAGGATGACCGTGCCTTCCCACGGCTGATCGGGCTTCAGAACGGGGTTTTCGGGAGCGCGCTCAGGATAATGCAGGCCGCGCGTGACGCGTTCCATCCGGTCTATGAGAGTATCGTCGACAAACAGCTGGACTGCTTTGCCCAAGACGATGCCGCCGTTCCGGGCGCCGCGCACCTGGGCCTGTGCGGCGGCCAGCAGCAAGAGAGTTAATGCCGAAAGGACCAGATTCCTGTTCATCGTTTCCCCTGATCTTCTGAGTTCCGAATCAAGAACCATCGGGCGCCAGATCTCTGGAACCAGGTCGCGGCCGGGCCTGCCGGGGCTGCCGGGTGGAGACCGAATTCCGAAGGCCCGGCACCAGGCGATCAGCGGCGGACGATGGCCATTTTCATGAAGACGAGGCCGGTGAGGAGCTTGGGATAGAAATCGGTCGATTTCTGCGGCATTCTCTCACCCAGCAGTGCGACCCGCTGCATCTGCTCCACGGTAGTCGGATTGAGGAAGAAGGCCGCCTGGTGCTTTCCCTCGTTCACGGCCCGAATGCAGGCTTCACGATCCCGCGCATACTGCACATGCGTCTGCGCAACAAGTTTCGCCTCGTCGATGCCGAGGATGCTCTCCAGCAGAAGGGTGTGGAGTATGCTTACATCCAGATGGCGGTAGGCCTCGCCGTGCGCCAGCATCAACGGATCGACCCTGGCCTCCTCTTTCAGAGTCAACAGCCAGGGACGCCGTGTGTCCGCGGCATAGAATCCGAAAACGTGATCCCGTCCCCTTGCCTCTCTCATGACACCCCACAACGCTTCCGGCGACCTCATCTTTTTAACGCGAAAGTGCTGGCCGGCCCGTCGCAGGAAGTCCACGGAGTCCAGCGAGGGCAGAGCATGTACCAACCGGTGTGTGGGAAGGATGGTGATCCCCGGCGCAGCGCTGTTGAAACATGCCACCATCCGCTTGTCGAAAGACTCGGTGCCGCCCGGTCTCCATCCGCGCGACCTGCACTCGTTCATGTAAGCGACGGCGGTCTCGAAACGGTGGTGACCGTCGGCGATGAACAACTCTTCGGGCACCATCGCGTCCCTTATCTTCTTCGAGACCTTGGCATCTGTTAGGGGCCACACGCGGTGGATGGCGCCCAGGTCGTCCTCGACTTCGATGTCCGGAGACGACCGGGATGTCGCTTCCTCCAGGATCTGATCGACTGCCAGCCGGTCGTCGGTGAAAAGCATGTAGATCAAATCGTCGTTGCTCTCGGTCGCCTGCATCAGGCGTAACCGGTCCGCCTTGGGCTCCGCCAGGGTGCGCTCGTGCGGCAGGATGCTGCCGGCGGTATGGGCAAGGTCCAGCAGCGCGATGAATCCCCGCTGACCCCGCTTCTCCCCTTCGACTTCGTACTCCCGGAAATAGGCGTAGATGGCCGGCTTCGGCTCCGGGACGAGCAGGCCTTCGGAAATCCAGCGATCGAAGGTCGCCGCTGCGTCCGGGTAGGTCGTGTCCGGGTCCTCGTTCTTCTCGAAGTTCTTTGTAATGCGAACCACGTTGAACGGGGAACGCCCGTAGTATTCCCTCTGCATCTCACGGGAAATCTTGTCGTAAGGCTGTGTCATGACCAGGTTCAGGTCGCCTGCCTTGCCCGGGCTGTGACGAAGTCCGTGAAAAGGATAGATCAGTGCCATGGCCAGTCCCTTCGAGTGTCAAGGCATCGCTTCAGCGCAGAAGATCCTCGAGCCGGATGCTGCCTTCAGTCTTCGAATCCCTGTACTTCACGATCACGGGGGTGTAGACCGAGAGGGCCTGCTCCCTCCCCCAACCCTGCGTGATGGCTCTCGCGCCCGGCACCACAACGGACCGGGAAGGTATCTCCAGCGGGCGGCCATCCTCCCTCTTGTACACTCTCTGATGCACGAGATCATAGACGGGGGTGCCACCGGTGAGGATGGTGCCGGATCCAAGGACCGCTCCTTCGCGCACCAGTGCACCTTCATAGATCCCGCAATTTCCCCCGACGAGGACATCGTCCTCCACGATCACGGGCAGGGCTCCCACCGGCTCGAGGACGCCACCGATCTGGCTGCCGGCACTCAGGTGAACACGCTTGCCGATCTGGGCGCACGATCCCACCAGCGCATGGGAATCCACCATGGTGCCGTCATCAACGAACGCGCCAACGTTGATGTACATCGGCGGCATGCACGTGACGTTCCTCCCGATGTGCGCCCCGTCGCGGATGGACGACCCTCCGGGCACAACGCGGACAGCATCGTCCGGGCCGAGCCTCTTGAGAGGAAACGTGTCCTTGTCGTAGAAGCGGAAGTTATCGTCAATGGAAAAGTCCTTCAGGGTACCCATCCTGAAACCGAGGAGAATCCCCGCTTTGACCCAGGGATTCACTTTCCAGATTCCGTCTTCAGGGGATGCGGCGCGGATCTCTCCAGCATTCAGCGCCTGCCTGAAATCCTCCAGGAGACGGAAGTGCCCGGCTGTGTAGCCACCCCCGGGCGGGTTCCGGAACAGCGCCAGGATTTCCGGTTCGAGCGGATGCATATTCCCTGCCTGCCCCTGGTGCTTCACGACGGGATCAGCTCCAATCCTTTGAGAACTTCGGCGAGCTTCCCCCTCGCACCGTCAGAGATCTTCACGAGCGGCAACCGATACACCTCGTGCATCTTTCCCATCATGGCGAGTGCGGCCTTTACCGGTATCGGGCTCGATTCGATGAAATTGGCCCGCATCAGGGGGTACAGCCTCCGGTTCCAGCCGCGCGCCTCCTCCCATCGCCCCTCGAGGCAGGAGGACACGAACTCCGCCATCATGCCGGGCACCTCATTCGAAGCGACGGATATGACGCCGCTCCCGCCGAGCGCGATGACCGGCAGCGTCAGAGCGTCGTCGCCTGAGAAGACACGGAACCCGGCGGGCACCCGGGTGCAGATCTCGCCGATCTGCGCGATGTCACCGCTGGCCTCTTTCACGCCGAGGATATTAGGCAGCTCAGCCAACCGGAGGATAGTGTCCGGAATTATGTTCGACCCTGTCCTGCCGGGGACGTTGTAGACGATGACAGGCAGCCGGGAAGCGGCCGCGATTTCGCGGAAATGCCGGTAGATGCCTTCCTGGGTCGGCCGGTTGTAATAAGGCGACACGGAGAGAATTGCATCAGCACCCACCTTCTCGAGCTCCGCCACCAGACGGATGATCTTGGCTGTGTCGTTTCCGCCGGCGCCGGCCACCACGGGAACACGCGAACCAGACGTCTCCACGGTGATACGCACCACCGCGAGGTACTCCTCATGGTCGAGGGTGACACTCTCGCCTGTTGTACCGCAGGGAACGAGAAACTGGATACCTGCCCGTACCTGCCACTCAACCAGCGAAGCGAGCGCCTTCTCATCGAGCCGCCCGTCAGGCCGGAAGGGGGTTACCAGCGCGGTACCGCAACCCTTGAGTTCTTCAATCATTTTCAGGACTCCGCGGATTATCCTGGATCAGAAACCCATGATCTCCCGAAACACGGTGCGAAATTCGTAGAAACCCTGCCGGCCCGCGATCCAGCGCGCCGCGACGATCGCCCCTTCGGCGAGCCCCTGGCGGTTACGCGCGCTGTGTTGCAGCGTGATGGTGTCTGCCTCGCTGTCAAATCCCAGGACATGGATGCCCGGGATGTGGCCGGCCCGCGTCACCGCGATCCCCGGCTCTTTCCCCGGAAGAAAAGGCCGCACCAGTTCCAGGAGGTTCAGAGCCGTCCCCGACGGGGCATCTTTTTTGGCGCGATGATGCGCCTCGCTCAGGAAAGCGTCGTATTGGGGGACTTTGCCGACGATCCGTGCAGCCTGGGCTGCGATCTCGAAAAACAGGTTCATGCCCACGGAAAAGTTGGATCCGTAAACCAGCCCGGTGCCCGATTCGAGAACGATTTGCCTCGCGCGGTCGAGATGCGCACCCCAACCCGTCGTTCCGACCACCATGTGAACACCCGCGCGCGCTCCCGCTTCGATATTGGCCTTTACAGCGTCGGGTTGCGAGAAGTCGACCGCGACGTCGACGCCGGACATTGAAGCCCGGGTGATCCCGCTGCCGTCCCGGTTGTCCGCGAGATCAAGCCTGGGGCCGACATCCCAGCCCTCGCGTGCGGCAAGCGCCTCCACCAGCTTTCCCATCTTGCCGTATCCGATGATGGCGATTCTCATCGTCGTCATTCCTCCGCTGTCGCCCGCAGGAAAATGCTGCTTTGGTGGCTCGGCCAGGTCTGAAGCATTCCGCGCGACGGAGACCTGAGCTAGTCGAAAATGGACGGATCAACCTCCTGGAAAAACACATCGTGCAGGCTGCGAAGACACCGGCTCAGCTGGTCTTCGTCGACGACAACGGTGACGTTTATGGCCGATGCGCCCTGCGAGACCATAAGCACGTTGACCTCGCGCACCGCGCTGGCGAGGAGGTGAAGCACTCCGGAGGTATTCCGTAGATTGTCGCCCACGCAACAGACAATCGCTTTCCCGCCTTCGACATTGACCTCACCGACCTTCTTGAGTTCGGTGACGATGTCCCACAGGCTCGAGGTGTCGTCCACGGTGAGCGAAACACTCACCTCGGAGGTGGACACGACATCCACGGGAACCCTGAAGCGGTCAAAAATCTCGAAGATGGCTCTCAGGAACCCGTGGGCCATCAGCATGCGCGTGGAGGTTATGTTGACAATCGTGATCCCCTTCTTGCAGGCGATGGACTTGACAGGGTTTGTGCACGGCAACGCTTCGGCCGTGATGAGGGTTCCCTCCAGGTCTGGTTTGTAGCTGTTCAGCACATGCACCGGGATCTTCCTGCGTACGGCCGGCAGGATCGTCGCGGGATGAAGGACCCGCGCGCCGAAATATGCCAGCTCCGCTGCTTCATCGAAAGAGATAACCCGGACGCGGCGCGCTTCCGGGACGACGCGCGGATCCGCGGTCATGATCCCGTCCACGTCCGTCCAGATCTGGATGTCGTAGGCCTCCAGGGCCGCTCCCACGATCGCAGCGGTGTAATCGGATCCTCCGCGCCCGATAGTCGACGTGATCCCTTTTCGCGTCGCACCGACGAATCCCTGCACTACGGGAACCTTCCCGGCGTTTATATCTGGGAGAAGGCGTTCCCGGATCGCCGCGTCGGTCAGATCGAAAAGCGGTGCGGCACGGGTGAAGTTGTCGTCGGTGATGATGAACTGACGCGAGTCCTTCAGTTCCGCCGGGATGCCCCGGCTCGTCAGGCAATGGCAAAGGATCAGGGTTGAAAGCCTCTCGCCGTAACTCGCCATCGCATCCATGCTTCGTGGCGTGAGCTCGCCGAGCGTCGCCAGCCCGCGCACGATGCTCGCCATCTCCTTGAAGTGCGAGGTCACGGTTTCGTGAACCTCGTCGCCGGGAGCCGCCAGGCCAAGCTTCTGGGCTTCGGAGAGGTGATGATGTTTCAGGGCGCTGAGAATCTCGAGAGCTTCCTGCCTCTTCCCGTCCGCCGCCAGGCTCGCGGCGTTGAGAAGGCCATTGGTGGTCTTCCCCATGGCGGAGGCTACTACCGCAGGCCGCTGATCGATGCGCTGTTTCACGATCGCGGCGACACGTTCCATGGCCTCGGCGTCCTGAACCGAGGTCCCTCCGAACTTGCAGACGATCATGCGCTAATCCGTGAGCCCCTGTGACTTCAGGAACTCGGCATTGAGAATCGAAGCGCCGGCAGCGCCCCGGATGGTGTTGTGGCCAAGGACTGTGAACTTGAAGTCCAGGACGGGGCAGGGGCGGATGCGACCGACGATGGCCGCCATGCCTTGTGCCCGGTTCACGTCAAATCGCGGCTGCGGCCGATCGTTCTCCTCCATCACGAGGATTGGCCGCTCCGGGGCGCTCGGGAGCTTCAGGCTCTGAGGGGGCCCGGAGAAACCGCGCATCAGGGACGCGATTTCGGTGGCAGAGATCGAGCGTGAGAGCTTAACGGAAACCGATTCGGTGTGGCCATCCTCCACCGGCACGCGATTGCACTGCGCGCTGACCGCAAAGTCCGCCAGGTCGATCGAACCGCCGTTGAAGCGGCCGAGGATCTTCCTGGTTTCGATCTCCATCTTCTCTTCCTCGCCGCCTATGTGCGGAATGACGTTTCCGAGGATATCGAGTGATGCGACGCCGGGGTATCCTGCTCCCGAGATTGCCTGCATCGTGGTCACCAGGACCTTCTCGACTCCAACGGCCTTGTGCAGCGGTGCCAGAGCCATCGCCAGAAACATGGTCGAGCAGTTCGAGTTCGTGACGATGTAGCCGCGCGCCTTCCTGTTCTGCCGCTGGATCGGCAGGAGTCCCATGTGATCCGGATTGACCTCAGGAATCACAAGGGGCACGTCCTCGTCGAGCCGATGGTTGCGGGAGTTGCTCAGCACCACGTAGCCCGCCTGCGCAAAGCTTTCCTCCACCGGACCCGCCACGGCGGCATCGAGCCCCGAAAAGACGACGCGGCACTTCAGTCCCGGAGCGCAGGGTCGCACTTCGAGCCCCCGGACGCTCTCAGGAATCGGGGTCGTTTGCTTCCAAGCTACCACATCCTGGTAGGGCCTGCCTGCGGATCTTTCCGAGGCCGCAACCTCGCTCACCTCAAACCAGGGGTGCTCCTCGAGAAGTTTGATGAACTTCTGTCCGACGGCACCCGTGGCACCCAGTACACCGACCGCAATCTTCACGCCCTCGTTCCTCCCACGACTGAGTGTGTTGAAAGACTGCCATTCTCCCATACGACATCGGGCGCCACAAGATCATCATCCGTGCCGGGCGGAATCGACAGGCGACGGGGCAGGAGTGGGCGCGTTTTGCCGAGGCGTGCGGCGTCCGCGCCTGCGGCGAGGAGCCGCGACGCGGTCGGAGAAACATCAGGTTTCGAAGGTGCGTCGGGCCAGGCCTCAGCCGTCTCCCAGGCTAAGGTGCAGCGAGGGAGAGCCAACTGACGGCAATTCCGAGTTGCCGCAGGTCCTGGCCGTCACCGATCGACTTGGGGGAAACCGAGTCGGGCAAGTCGAACGTGAGGACGATTCTGCCCTGATCGTCGAAGAAGTCCCCGGGAACAACTTCCTCGAGGACCCTGAAACCGGGCCTGCTTATCGTCAGCTCAGCCGCAACGCGGCGATTGATAGAAACCCTTACTCTCTGCCTGTCGACTTTGCCGGGACTGAGGTACGCACCTGTGTATAGTCTCAAACGGACAGGGCCCTGCGGGGACCTGGCGGGGAGAACCAATTCAGCCCTGTTTCCGTCAGTCCAGGTGATCTGATCCTCGGGCGTGCTCCAGCCCCCGGCTTTGTATGGGTGCGCGTTGCCTTTTTCGCCGAAGCGCAGCACCTCTCCCCACCGGTATGGCGGCGTTTCGGCTCCCTCTGCTTCGGCCAGTTCGAACCCGCTGCTCGTCCTGGTCGCCAGATAGACAGCCATGTGGTTGTAGCCCGGCTGGAAATCAGAGTCGGAGAGAACCGAGGAAAACCGTTCCACGCCTCCTTCGTCCAGGTATGATCGGGTCACGCCTCTGATCTTTCCGTTGACCGCCACCGCCAAATCAAGGATGGCGGGAAGGTCCTGACGGAGGCGCGAAAGACGCCCGCGCACGTCGGTCAGGATGAAATCAGAATCCGGGTCCACGTTCTGGTAGTAATTCCTATCGTCCAGATCGCATTGGATCGAGGGCTTCGCCGCTAGAAAGTCCCTCGTTTCCCGTCCGAGGAGCTCAGGACAAGGCCCGATCCGGAAAAGATCAGCGGGATCAAGCCCAAACCTGGCGATCTTCCTTCTTACGCTCTCGAGTGCTCCGGTCAGCGGTGCGTCAATCTGAAATCTCTCGCCGTTCTCGACGACGACGGTCTTCCTGCGTCTTGGCGAATCGGATGAGTTCAACGCGGACCGGCCGTCTGTCGGCCAAGGCAGATGAATGCCCAGGATGTCCGCCACGGTGGGAAGGATGTCGATGCTTTCGATGTTCCGGTCCGTGATCTCCCCTTTTTTCTGGTATGGAGCCTTGATGAACAGCGGGACGGCCACGATATCGGCGTAGTTTGCCGGAGAGGGATACCTGCGGGAAGTATTGGCCTGGAAGGAGGCGCCGTGATCCGCAGTGATAACGATCAGGCTGGGATCAAAGAGGTTCGTGCTCTTCATGTGGTCGACGAGAAATCCCACGAGGCGATCCACCATCTCAACCTGAAGCAGATGTCGCTGGTAAGCCTGTTCGAGAGCCCATGAGTCGTCGTTCCACTGGTTCGGGTCAACCCCGCGGTCGTTGATTCCCGCCAGTCCCCGAATTTCGTTCTCTCCCAACGTGTACTTCTTCCCGCTGGGCAGGAACTCCCATGGCGCATGAGGGAGCAGTACGTGCAGGAAGTTCAGAGTCGGGCGGGAGCGGGGCTGAATGGATTTCACGAAATCTGCGAAGAGCCCGGGGCGGTTTTCCCAGGCGGTCATGCGGTCAAAATCCTCGTTTCCCCGGGCAGGAGCACGGACGTTGGCCTGGGCGAACCGGAAATGCTCCCACGAGAGTGTGATGTTGGGCAGCTGCCGGGTGAGATGGGAAGGAAGCAGCCAGTAGAGATAAAGGACTCCAATATCCGAGAAGAGCGAAGAGAGGCGCTCAACCCGGGAGACTCCGGTGTTCGATGGCTGGCACAGGTCTTGCGGGCAGACCCGCGTGTTGTTCTCAACCACATTCATGCCGTAGGTGCCGCCGAGGAGGGCGAAGAGCGAATGCGGGTGACCCCTTGCATCGGGAAGAGCCTTGCTGGCGGGATCCGGAAGGTTCCCGTCCAGTATGGCGGGGACTGCATGCAGCGTGCTTTCTGTGACTGTCGAGGCATTGCGGTACCACGTCGCCTCCTGTGCGAGTGCCGCAAAATTCGGATAGCGACGGGAGTTGATCTGGCCCCGGTCGTCCATAAGGGAGACCAGCGGAAGCTCATCGAAGACCACCATGACAATCGGCGCAGCAGCGTCGACACGAGGATAGACTGGAGCCGCGCCTGCCCTGGGCTCGAGGATTCTGCGAACTGGAGAGTGGAACACGAAGAGGCCCGGAAGGATCAGGACGATAGGCAAGAGATAAGCCAGGGCTATTCCTCTGGAACGCAGACGGATGTAAGACTGGGAGATGAGACCGGCAGCCAGCAGGACCGCGACGATGCACCAGACGCCGATCCGATTGCAGAGCGGCTTGCACGGAGGCATCAGCAGCAGGGCGATCAGGAGCCAGACCAGAACTCGGTGCACGAAGGAATAGGTTCCTGGGCCGATCATTCTGGCGATGAATTCTATCAGCGTCAGAAACGCCGGTATCAGCAGGGCGGCGGCGATCGTCAGTACGAAAATGTCGGCGGCATCAGAATTCCGGGCAGCAAGGAACTCCACGTTCTTAGCCAGCAGGTCGAATACCGGCTGTGATACCACGAGACAACTGAGGACCAAGAGGTCGAGGACGTTGACGAGGAACGTTTTTCCGGGGGTCAAGGGAACTTCCAAGGGACAAACCGGGCTGTGAGGCCTGCTGCTTCGGACTGAGCCGGGGAAGGCAGCGGGTATCGGCCCGCGGCAGCGTCGTTAACTATTTCTCCGCGTCCTGCTTGTGCCTGAAGGATGCAGCCGTCATCCTGCTAAACAACCCCTTGATCCTTGTCCAGAATACTCTCGCTGCGAACATAGCTCCGAACAGGGCCGCAACCAGGAGCTGCAGAATGTAACTTCCGGAGCCCGGATCAACATAAGCGTGAACATGCCGAAGGGGTATCAGGCAAATAGCAGCAAAAAGTGAAGCGACGATGAGTACCTGCCTGCCCGGCGTTCTCACAGCTCCCGCAGCCCTCCGCGAATATTTGCCGACCTGATAGATTATGTCCCAGGCGAGCCGGCCGCAAGAGCAAAAACCGGATACGAAAGCCAGTCCCCGGTCGCCGGGGTTCGTCTCGGTGATCCCGCTTCCGTGCTGGATATCAGGCTATTTTCTCCAGGAGGTACATCCATCGGTCCGTTCCCGGGACCTGCTCGCTGCGGGCCACGCGGAAAAATCGTTGGCAGGCAGCCTCGAACACAGCACGCGTGAGGCCGGCATGCAGGTGATCGCGCCCGCGAGTCAGCGTCTTGAACATCTCGTCCTGCGGCGAAACAAATTCGATCACCAACCAGCGGGTCGTCATGTTCGCCGCCAATTCGACCACTTCTTCAACCGGAACCCTCTCGGTCACCAGGAGGTGATGGAGCACGGCCAGCATCAGCACCGCATCGAACGCGCCCTGGGCCCTGGCAAGGAAACTGGCGCACTCGCGGTTGCGCCAGCCGGTCGCGGGGCTGGGACGGGACAGGTCGACCACGAGCGGCAAAATGCCCGGCTCCCTCTCATGCGCACGCTGCCAGAGCAGCCCGATGCATCCCGGATCGTAGTCGATCGCCACCACTCGAGCGCCGGACCTGGCTGCCAGAGCGCTGAAATTTCCGGTGTTCGCGCCGACATCGAGAACCCGCGCGGGTCGGTGACCGCTCAAGAAATCACGCACAAAGTCCTCTTTGGCCTTGAATCCCGTTTCGGTGTAGCTGTGGGAATCCATGTAGCCTGACCACACCGTCCTTCGAGGCCCTTTGGGCATGACTGAACGGAGAGTGCGGCGAAGCCGGTTGAACAGGGAATCGAGTATGAAGCGTGCGCCCCTCGGATCCGCGACGAGCCGGTCGCGATACACCGATCCGCCGGCGCCTTTGCCGGACAACCACGTGGGTAGTGACACCAGTGTGAGCAGAGGCGGCAGCAGTCTCCTGACGGGGCCGCACATCCGGTATACGTCCGCGGACTCAAGTCCGTCTCGCCTGCTCGTGAAGACGTCCACGGGACGGATTCCCCAGAGCCGGTGGGCCAGCAGCGGCAGCAGGAAAGTCCGGCAGAACTGTGCATGCGGCCGCCAGATCGGATCGCGCGGGTTTCGACGCTCGAACGAAAGCATGTCGATGAACAGCGGCGCGCATCCGCGGAAAAGGACGTTGTAAGGAGTGGCATCCTTCAAAGAGTAGCCCTCCGCAAGGGAGGCTTGGGCCAGATCGAGTGTCAGCATGCCTGCGGCGTGGAGCATTTCGGGCGCCCACTCGTAGGGGAAACTGGCGAATTCCACCTTCTCGTGCTCGAACACGGCTGCCACTTCACGTCCGCAGGCCAGCGACTGAAGTCCCTGGCTCGCCGACAACTGATCGAATTCCGGCGAGCTGAGCCTGCGTGTCGGAACGAGCCGATGACGGGCGATCAGGCCTTCGGCCGTGGCCGAGCTCAGGAACGGTTCGATGGCCGCCAGCGCTTGTGAGTTGACAGCCCGGAGGATCCTGCCGTCCCAGGCGAAGCAAAATCCGTCAGGGTCTCTGAAAGACGCGGCCGATAGCATGTCGGAATCCTGTTCTGCCTGAGTCGCAGAAAGCAGGAGGCTCTGTCTCAGGACAGACGTTTACTAACTCAAACCGACGATTCCTGCAAGCTCCAACCTGATGTCTGCGTGCTTCGCCGAAGCACACAGTCGACGCCGATTGCCAGAAGGTGGTCGGGAGATCTAAACTAGCCGCGCTTGAATCCGGAAGCCGGTGCCCAATGAAGCCAAGAGTATCGCTCGGCCTGAACGCAGTCATCGTCGCGGTGACGCGCGAAGTGCCGAGAATTCTGACCATCCTGCACGATGCCAACGCCGGAGCGACGCAGCGCAAGGATGGCGACACGCCGCGGGAAGATGCCCTGCCGTCCGGCCTGCTGCACCCGGACAGGGACCGCACGTTGGATCTTGGGCTCCGGCGCTGGGTGAGGGAACAGACCGGCCTCGAGCTGGGATACGTCGAACAGCTCTATACCTTTGGGGACCGCGACCGCGACCCGGAGGTGCGCGAGATTGGCCAGCGCGTGGTGTCGATCGCCTATCTCGCTCTCGTGCGTGAGGCCCGTCCCTCGGGCACGCGCGGCGCCACCTGGAGAGACTGGTACAGCTTCTTCCCCTGGGAAGACTGGCGTGAAGGCCGCCCCGACGTGTTCCTGAAGGTCATCCGGCCGGCGCTCGAAGCCTGGATCCGGTCTGCGCCGGACGCTGCACACCGGCGCGAGCGCCGGGAAAGAAGCGAGATCTACTTCGGTATCGGAGGGGCACCGTGGGATTTCGAGCGCGTCCTCGACCGGTACGAATTGATTTACGAGATGGGTCTCGCACCTGAAGCCGCTCGCGACCGGTCCGACGGCCGGCCCGGCAGGTCGGCCACCGCGCCGGGATCGCCGCGGCTCGGCGAGTCGATGGCGCTGGATCATCGAAGAATACTGGCCACCGCGCTCAGCCGGATCCGGGGAAAATTGAAATACAGGCCCGTGGTGTTCGAGTTGCTTCCGACGTCGTTCACCCTGCTCCAGTTGCAGCGCGTGGTCGAGGCGCTCGTGGGAGTGCGGCTCCACAAACAGAACCTGAGGCGTCTGGTCGAATCGGCCAGGCTGGTGGAACACACGGGCCGCTACGAGACGCGCACCGGCGGCCGGCCCGCCGAGCTTTTCCGCTTCCGCAGGGAGGTGCTTCGCGAACGTCCGGCGCCCGGCGTCGGCCTGCCCGGCTTCCGCCAGATCGGATGAGCGGCGGGGATGCGCAAGCATCCCGCCATGAAGTCGCGGCGGCAGAAACTGCGTGTCCCGCCCCCGCTTCAGGGCAGGCGGTGGCGGGGCATTTGCCCCGGCAGCAGGTTGTACTGCAACTCCGGGTTGACAGGAGATATGCTCAGTCCTAGTATAAGTAGAGCCCGCAAGGCGGGCTGATTTTTTGGCGAGTGGTTATACTCAAATTGAGCATAAGGGCTGACATGGCGCTGGAAACAACCGATCGGGCCGAGGAAACCGGTGCTCTCAGTTTCACCGCGGAGGTGGAACGCGAAACCGCGCCCGTTTACGAACGCCTGAAACACATAATCCCCGCGATTGAATGGCCGGTGCATGCCCCGTACATCGCGGCCATCAACCGCCTGAAACTCGAGCGGTGTGCCGTCCTCCTGGCTCACAATTACCAGACCCCCGAGATCTTTCATGGTGTCGCGGATCTCACCGGTGACTCGCTCGCGCTGGCGCGCGAAGCGGCGGAAACCGACGCGGACGTGATTGTCCTGTGCGGGGTCCACTTCATGGCCGAGACCGCCAAGATCCTCAACCCTGCGAAGACTGTCCTCATCCCCGATCTCGAGGCGGGTTGCTCACTTGCGTCATCGATCACCGCTGAGGACGTGCGGCTGCTCAGGCAGCGCTACCCCGGGGTCCCGGTGGTCACCTACGTCAACACATCCGCGGCGGTTAAGGCCGAGTCAGACGTCTGTTGCACTTCGGCCAACGCCGTGGAGGTGGTTGAATCCCTGGGGGTCGACCGGGTGATCTTTCTTCCGGATGAGTACCTGGGACGCTATGTGGCCGGTCAGACCGCCGTAAATGTGATCCTCTGGCGCGGCCACTGTGAGGTACATGAGCGCTTCACCGGTGAGGACATCCGTTACTACCGGGAGCGTTTCGGGGATATATCCGTGCTCGCGCACCCCGAGTGCCCTCCGGAGGTGCTGGCCGAGGCGGACTTTGTCGGCTCGACTGCGGGCATGATCCGTCACGTCGGCCTGAACCGGCCCAGGCGCGTGGTCATGATCACAGAGTGTTCCATGAGCGACAACGTCGCGGTGGAGTTCCCGGAGACGGAGTTCGTACGCCCCTGCAACCTCTGTCCGCACATGAAGCGCATCACGCTGCCTGCGATCCTCCGCTCACTGCAGACCATGCAGCACGCTGTGGAACTCGATGCCGGAATCGCCGGGCGAGCGCGCATGGCGGTCGAGCGAATGTTGAACCCGGCCGCCCGTGGAAGCCGCAAGAATGCCTGAAGCACCGCCGCGACTCACGAAACCTCTCCCGCTGCTCTACGAGGCGATCGTTCGGCGCGCGCTCGAGGAGGACCTCGGCCGGGCCGGCGACATAACAACCGATGCGGTCGCTGCGCCGGGCGCCCGGGCGAAGGGCAGCGTCGCAGCTCGTGCGCCGGGCCGGATCGCGGGACTGGAAGTTGCGCTGTCCGCCTTCCGCCAGCTTGATCCCGCCGTATCGTTCGAGGTCCGCGCCGAAGACGGGAGTGATGCGACCGCCGGCGAAATCCTGGTCCTGCTCGAGGGGCAGGCCCGCCCGATCCTCGCCGCCGAGCGGACCGCCTTGAATTTCCTCGGCAGGCTCTGTGGCATCGCCACATCCACGCGTGAAGTGGTTGCGGTCGTCGCTCCTTACGGCGCCAGAGTGGTCTGCACGCGGAAGACTACGCCGGGACTGCGGGCACTCGAAAAGTACGCCGTGCGTGCCGGCGGCGGATCGAATCATCGCTTCGGACTCGACGACGCGGTGCTGATCAAGGACAACCATCGGGTCCTGGCCGGCAGCCTGACCGAGGCGGTGCGGCGTGTGCGGGGTTGCGTCGGCCACATGGTGAGGATCGAGGTCGAAGTCGACACGATTGCCCAGCTCGAGGAGGCGCTCGGCCTCGCGGTTGACGCAGTTCTGCTGGACAACATGTCGGTGGATGACCTCGCTCGAGGGGTCCGCATGGCCAAAGGCAAGGCGATAACGGAAGCTTCGGGCGGCATCACGCCGGAAACAGCCGCGGCCGTGGCCGCCACAGGGGTCGATTTGCTCTCGATAGGATGGCTCACACACAGCGCTCCCAGCCTCGACGTGTCGCTCGACCTGTCGCTCTGACCTCGGCTCCCCCGCCGGATGAAACATCAGGCACGGAGTCGCCGGGCCTCCTTGAATTTTGTCCGCACTCCTCCCTGTGCTAGGCTTTTGAGAAGCAGCCGAGGCTGGACATGAAGATCCTCCATCACGCTCTCTTGTGCGTTTCTCTCTGCATGACGGGAACGCTGGCCGCGCAGGACGCAGGCGAGGCGCTCCGGCGGGCTGTTTCCTTGATGAGAGCTTCCCGCCCCCTCGAAGCGGAGCGGGCCCTCCGGTCGGTCATAGAGCGCGATCCAGGTCTCGCGGATGCGCAGGCGCTCCTGGGATTCCTCCTGTTGCAGCGGGGCGGACCGCAGGAAGCCGAGCGCTTCTTCCGCACTGCGCTCGCACTGCGCCCGGAGACACCCGCCGCCAGGCTTGGCCTCGGTATTGCTCTCGCCCAGAGGGGATTGTTTCAGAGCGCGGCAGTCGAGTTCGCCCGGATCGCATCCGACCCTTCGCTCGGACCGAGAGCCGGTGCCGAGCACGCCCGCAGCCTCTTCCTGCTGGGGCGGGAGCGCGAGTCGTTCGAGGAAGCTCGCGTTCTCTGCGAGAAATACCCGCTGGCTGCCGAACCGCAAGCCGTGATGGGCTTCCTTTACCAGACGCGAGGGAAGCCCCAGGCGTCATTGGACTGCTACATGCGGGCATCCTCCCTCGCTCCCGCCAACCTGCCGTATCGATTCGCTCTGATCACACTCAACGGCGACCTCCACCGTTGGCAGGAGATGCTCGATGCGACGGACGCAGCCCTCGAACTCGACGCCAATCATCCGCTCCTTTACCGGAGCAGAGCCCTGGCGCTGGAGCGACTCGGGCGGTCGGACGAGGCAGCGGCGGCAAGGGAGCTGGCTGGTAGAAGCTACGAATCGGAGGTTCTGTTCGGGCAGGCACTCGGCGCAGACCGGGCGGGAAGAAGGGGTGATGCGGTCGGGCTCCTTCGGCAGTGCGTCCAGCTTAATCCCCGGCTGGCGAAGGCCTGGTCGCGGCTGGGCGAGTTCCTTCGGCAGGCTGAGCAGTTCGAGGAGTCACGTGCTGCGTTCCTCGCGGCGCTCGAAGCGGATCCCGAAGACGTGGCGGCCCGGGTCGGGCTGGCCTCCGCTTTGCAGGCCGAGGGAAAGTCCGCGGAGGCTCTCAACGAATACCGGAGGTCCCTCACGACCGGGAGAGTCTCTCCTGATCTGCTTGCCGGAATGGCCAACGCCTACGCGGATCTGGGCCGCACTCACGAGGCTGCGGTAGCCATGTTGAACGCGACCCGGCAGCTCCCGGACAGCCCGGATCTGCTTACCTATCTCGGGTACCTGCAGGATGCCGAAGGAAACATCGTGGCATCCCTGGAGTCCTACTCGGAGGCCCTCAACCTCGATCCGGGAAACACCGACGCCCTGGTCGGCACAGCGCAACAAATGTTGCGCAAAGGAGACGCCGGCGCAGCCGCCGCCGGGTTGAAACGCGCCGTGGAGAATGATCCGGAAAGGTCCGATGCATGGTTGCTTTTGATCCAGTCCTATCGGAGAGCACACGATGACCGCTCTGCCGAAATCGCGTGCCGGAAGTGTATCGAACGTTCGGGTCCGGCTCCTGCCTGCCGGGAGCAACTCGCGGTGCTCCGCCTGGACGCCGCCGACTATCGTGGATCGGCCGAGCTGTTTCAGAACTTGCTGCGCAGCGGTATAGCGTCCAAGCCGATCCTTGACGGGCTGGCGTTTTCCCTGATGCAGCTCGGAGACTACCCGCAGTCGATTACCATCTTCAGAAGTTCCCTGGAGAGATTCGGTCCCGACGCCTGGGTCTACTCGAGCCTCGGCTATGCACACCGTATGCACGGCGACCTTGAGTCCGCGATTGCCTGCTATCGGAAAGCCCTTGAACTGACGCCCAAGGACCCGGGAGTGAGTTACAACCTTGGGTTCACCCTGTACCTCGCAGGTGACTGTGCTTCGGCGGTCGCACCTTTTCTGGCGGCACTCCGGGCAAAGCCGGACTGGGGCCCTGCGCACTACCACCTGGCGCTGGCTTATTGGCACCTGCAGCAGTACGGTCCGGCCCTGGAGCAAGCCCGCATGGCGCAGAAGCACGGCGTGCCCCAGGCGGCCCAGGCAGTCGCGACCCTGTCGGGCGCGCTGGCAATTGGTGCTCCCAGAACTATTGCCGTTCTGCAACCGAAGCAATAGTCGGTCAGCCGTCGCACCGCCTGGTGCGCACGGTGAGATCCGGTGTCCATGAGCGAACCGGTGGAAGTTCCGATCGAAGACTGGATTGATCTGCACACCTTCCTGCCGAAAGAGGTGGCAAGCGTTGTCGAAGAGTATCTTTACCAGGCGGTACAAAGGAAGTTCCGCCTGGTCCGCATCGTGCACGGACGCGGCATCGGGGTGCAGCGTGAGATCGTGCATTCGATCCTGCGGCGTCACCCGGGCGTGGAATCGTTCCAGGACGCCGCAGACCACGGCGCCACCGTTGTCACACTCAAAGCAGGCCCGCTCTGTTAGAGCGGACCCGAAGATCCGCCCCCACACAGCAAGAAGTCCGGTCTGACAGACCGGACCTACTTTACGCTTGCGACCTTTACCCAGCGTTTCGAGCGTGCCGACAGCAGTGCGGCCTCGAGGACGCGCTGTGTCTTGTAGGCATCCTCGAAGTCGGGGACGGGAACCACCGGATCCTGACCGGCCAGAACGCGAAGAATGTCATAGGCCTCATTGACAAACCCGTGCTCGTAGCCGATGAGGTGCGCGTCGGGCCACCAGGCGCCGACGTATGGGTGGTCGGCCCCGTGGGTAACCATGATCGTAGTCCAGCCCTGGACAGCGCGATCGACGGTGGCATCATAGAACTCGAGTTCGTTCATGCGCTCGAAATTGAAACGCAGTGATCCCTTGGAGCCGTTGATCTCGAACCCATTTCGGTTCTGGTTGCCGGTCGCCTGCCGCGCCGCTTCGTAACTGGCCACTGCGCCGCCGGAGAACCGGGCGAGAAACAGCACCGTGTCGTCGACCGTCACTTTGCCGGTCCCCCCGGCGGACTTCAGCCCGGCTGCGATGCCGCCTGAGGAAGGACCGGAGAGCAGCGTGCGCTCTTTTATGAAGGTCTCAGCTATGGCCCCGCAGATTTCGGTGATCTCCTGCCCGGTCACGAAACGCGTCATGTCCACGATGTGCGCGTTCAGGTCGCCGTGGGCTCCGCTCCCCGCCAGCTTGACGTCGAACCGCCACGCGAGCGGCACCTCCGGCCCGGCCCAATCCTGCAGGTAAAAGGCGCGCACGTGCCGGATTTCGCCGACTCGGCCCTGCTTGACGAGCTGATGCGCCAGAGCCACGGCCGGGACGCGGCGGTAGTTGTACCAGACGAAGGTCTTCACGCCGGCCTTCCTTGCGGCCTGTGCCATCTGGCGGGCATCCTTCAGGGTGCCGGCGATCGGCTTTTCGCAACAGACCGCCTTGCCCGCCTTTATCGCTTCCATGGCCATCGGCGCATGCAGGTAGTTGGGAGTGGCGACATCAATCAGGCCGATCTCGGGCAAGCGGATCGCCTTTTTCCAGTTGGTCGTGCAGTTCTTCCAGCCCCAGTTGGCGGCGAAGACATCGCCGTGCTCGTCCTCCTGCCCGAACACCGTGTGCATTACCGGCTTCAGCGGCACTTTGAAGAATGAAGCTACCTGCTTCCAGCCGTTGGAATGGGCGCGGCCCATGAACCCCTGGCCGAGCAGTGCAATGTTCACATGGTCTGTGCCTGACATGATCTGCTCCTTTCAACGAGTTTGAGGCTAGATGTATACAACAAAAAGGCCTCGCAGCAGAATCAATGGTTGCGCCCGAGGCCTTTTGGCGCTCCCGGGGTTCAGTCACTGCGTGCCCGATCGCTCCACGGACGCAATGCGCAAGCGATTCTTCGCGTATTCAGGGCAGGATTTCTTTCTGCACCTTGGCCTTGACAATCAAATGCGTGTGCGTGAGCGGATCACCCCCGAGGAAGAATCCATCCATGGCAGGGAGCCAGAACTCCGAGAAAAGGCAAACATTACCGATCTTGTCGAAAACCAGGTAAGTGTCAAGACTGGGCGTCTCTTTCTGGGCCAATCTGGTGATGACCCGCACCTCATGTTTCGAACCGTCAGTGCCGCGGAAAGTGAGGACCCATGGATTTGCCTCGCTGTAGCCTATGGTGTAAGTCTCGGCCGGCAGGACTGCTTCACCCGCACGGAACTCAAACGGAATCTTGGCGGTTACGTCCTGCGCGTATGCCGGCATACCCTCCAGGGCGATGATCAGCATTACACCCAATAGAACCCCGACAACCTGCCTAACCATACCCACCTCCTCGCCCGCAGGCCGGAGCGGCCGTTCCGTTCCCTTCCAGGCCTGCAGCCAAACCAACCTTCACCCTCAACAAATTGTAGCCCCTATCCGCAGGAACTCAAATCCGACAGGCGATAATCGGATTGCGGTGGTGAAACATCCGCGGTCTAATTAGTTTGTTTGTTCCGGTAGCGACATATCCGGGCACAGGCAAACAAGGCAGGGTAGTCGACGAGGCAACCATGGCTGAAAGAATTGGATTTATCGGCACGGGCAACATGGGCCTGCCGATGGCTGCAAACCTCATGCGCGCCGGATTCGCCGTTCGCGTATATAACCGCACACCGGGCAGGGCATCGTCGCTTGCCGCGCAGGGCGCCGAAACTGCAGCTGACATCAAGGCGGTCGCAGAGCCCGGCGGCATCCTGGTCACGATGATTTCCGATGATCTGGCGCTCGAGGAGATCGCGCTCAGCGGAGCCATAGACCACATGGCGCCCGGAGGCGTGCACGTCTCGATGAGCACGGTCTCCCCGGCTGCGGCAAGGAAGGTCGCAAGACAGCATGACGCCCTCGGTGTCCGCTATGTCGCGGCACCGGTTTTCGGCCGGCCCGAGGCTGCGGCTGCGCGCAAGCTCTGGATCTGCGTTTCCGGTGCGAAAGATGCGCGGCAGAGAGCGGCACCGCTGCTGGACGCGCTGGGGCAGAAAGTTTTCGACTTCGGCGACGATCCAGGTGCGGCCAACGTCGTCAAGCTCGCGGGCAACTTCCTCATCGGTTCCGCGCTCGAAGCCATGTCTGAGGCCCTGACCCTGGCAGAGAAGAACGGCATCGATCGCGGGCACTTCGTCGAGCTCATGGGGCAGACGCTCTTTGCCTGTCCCGTGTACCAGAACTACGGCCGCGCACTCGCAGAAGAGCGATACGATCCGCCCGGCTTTCGGCTGGCGCTCGCCCTCAAGGACATCGGACTGGTCATGGGGGCCGCGGCCTCGAGTGCGGTGCCGATGCCGCTCGCCAGCCTCCTGCATGACCGGATGCTCTCGGGTGTCGCGAAGGGACGGAGCGAGATGGATTGGTCGGTCATAGGGCTGGGGGTCATGGAAGGAGCCGGCCTGCGCTGAGCGCTGACATGGAGAAACGCATGATTTCGATCTTCCGTCGCATTCAGTTTGTCGTGTTCATGGTTATCGTCGCGGGGCGGGTGTTCGCGCAAACCCCGAAACCGGAGCCTGACTGGACCCTGCTCTGGCCGGATGGCGCACCGGGAGCACTCGGCGATTCGGCCGGCGACCGACCTGCTCTGCGCATTTGCCTGCCGTCAGATGCGCGGAAGGCCGATACCGGGGTGGTGGTGTGTCCGGGCGGAGGGTATGGGACCCTGGCCCTGGACCACGAGGGACGGCAGATCGCCGAATGGCTGAACGAGCGCGGTATGGCGGCCTTCGTTCTGAGGTATCGCCTGGGCCCCCGCTATCGCCATCCTGCGCCGCTGCAGGACGCCCAGCGTGCCCTCCGCTATGTCAGGCACCATGCCGGGTCGTACGGCATCTCTCCGCAGAAGATCGGGATCTGGGGATTCTCGGCGGGAGGTCACCTGGCTTCCACGGCCGGGACTCACTTCGATGCCGGGAACCCTCAGGCTGTGGACCCGATCGACAGGCTGAGCTCGCGTCCCGACTTCATGATTCTGACGTATCCCGTAGTCTCACTCGATGCCGCGTATACGCATGGGGGATCGCGGAGCAACCTGCTTGGACCCGATCCAGCCCCCGAGCTGGCGGAATATCTCTCGAACGAGAAACAGGTGGCCGGCGACACACCGCCTGCCTTCTTGTTTCACACGGACGAAGACAAGCTTGTCCCGGCGGAGAACAGCGTTGCTTTCTACCTCGCGCTCAGGAAGGCGAAGGTGCGAGCGGAATTGCACATCTTCCAACGCGGAAACCACGGCGTCGGACTGGCTCCGGGTGACCCGACCCTGTCGATCTGGCCGCTCCTGCTTCAGGCCTGGCTGCGGACGAACGGACTGCTGGCGTTTGAGCCGTGACAGCACGCCGCTGGTCGGGCGATTCCCTCTGAACTCAGAGTGTCACGGGCCGGTGTTTCCGAACCCATTCGGGGTCGATGTCCACACCGAATCCCGGACCGGTCGGAACCTTGATCTTTCCACCGACGACCCGCAGGGGCGACGTCCTGCATTCAAAGCGCACATCTGTCTTCAGCCCTTTGAATTCGTGATGAGCCCCGGCATTCGGAACAGCGGAGACAAATTGAATGTTATAGACGTAACCGAGGCCCCCGCCTGACATGTGCGGCACGATACTCTTCCCGAATGCATCCGCCATGCGGGCGACCCTCATCGAACGTATCATCCCGCCGAAGTAATAGTTGTCGGGTTGAACGATTTCGAGGCCGTCATGCGCAATGAGCCAGCGGAATCCATAGAAACTGTTGTCCTGTTCGCCGTTGGCTATGGGTATTGTCAGCGCGTCGGCTACCTGCTTTATGTCCTCGAACTGATCAAACATGACGGGCTCTTCGAAATAGACAAACTTGTACTCCTCCAGCAGCCTGCCGACACGTACGGCCTCATCGACGGAATAGTAGCTGTTTGAATCGGCATACAGTGCCATGTCGTCGCCGAATGTTTTGCGCACGAGCGGAATCATCCTTTCGGTTCTTCCGGGAGGCCCCACTGCATACATGTCCGTGGTCATAAACATGAGCCCGCCCACCTTGATCTTCAGTGCCCGGGCATCGTACTGCGCCACGGCACCCTTGATCAGCTCGATGCTTTCTTCCACCGGTTTTTCACGCCACTCAGTGGCTACATACACTCCCACTTCCGGGTTGTGGACTTCCCCGATCAGCTCTGCCACCGGCTTGCCGGCAACCCGCCCCAGCATCTCGAGCACTGCAAACTCGATGGTGGCAAGAGGGAGTCCAAGTGCGATGCCGTTAAGGCGGAAGTTGAATTCGTAGATGTAGACCTTCTCCAGGATCAGGTCCAACTCGCGAGCATCCTTGCCGATGAAGAAGGGCTGCAGGTTATTGAGAAAGATGGGGTACAGCGTGCGCAGACTGCTGTGACCGACGGAGATGCCCTCCGCGCCATCCTTTGACCGCACCCTGCAGAGGTAACTGTTTCCGTAGCGGAGCAGTTCGATGGTTTCGATGATCACCGGTGCGGCAAACAGCTCCTTTTTCAGCACCGGCTTCTTCAGTATCTCATCCAGTTTGGAATAACGGGCACGGACATCCGACGAGACAGTATCCGCTTTCTCTCCACTCACGGCAGCTTTGCGGCTCGCACGAGCGGACGGCGGCACCGAGGTCAGACCTCCGGCGAGGGCGGTTGAGATAAACCTGCGTCGATCGAATCTCATTGGCGGCAACTCCTGTGCAGCGGATGGGACTACACGTCTTCTTCTATCACTGCATACCCGACAAATGTGGCGAGGTCTTTGATCCGGCTCCGAAAATCGCCGAACGTTGCAACTTTGTGCACGCCGTATCTGTCAGGATAGATGTAGCGCTGAATCTTGCTGGCATCGACCGATGCCACGATTTTGGTCCTTCACATCATTTCGTAGAAATGGTCTTGGTAGCGTTTGTCGCCCGTCAGCATGGGCACGGTGGGCCCCGTATGCAGCAGTGCTTCCCGGGTGAGGACACTGATCTGCCACATGGTCACAGTCTCACCGGGAGGATAGAGGATCCAGGAAGCGGCGCCCACGCCCGGCCTGGACCGGGCGCGCACGCGCCTTTCCCGGTGATCCGTAAGGATGTACGGTACCCTCCGCTTGTCTCCCCAGGGATTCCACGGGCCTTCACAGTGCTGGACCACGGAAGTATTGTTGTAGGTGTCGACTGAGAAATCGCCCAGCATGCTCGGCCGGCCGTAGGCATACTGCAGCAGCATCTCGGAAAGCACGATATTCAGGTGCGACTGGCACTTCACGACCTTGTTGCTGAGCTGGAACTCCGAGGTCGCCAGCGCCGGGAACACCATGTCTTCCGGCCGCGGATCCGGGATCAGAGTGCGGATGTGGAATGCCATCGCCGTGGCCTCGTACCTCTTCATGAGGATCTTCAAGGCCAGGTAGAGCTTGGCGGACCGCACCACCTCGGACTCGATCGTGTTGATCATCTTCCGGGCGCTGCTGATCCAGCGATGCGCGATCTCCTCGGCTTCCCTGCTTTGCCCGTACCAGAGGCCCCGGATCTCCGGGTCCGAAGTCACTTCCTTGCTGCTGATCCTGGTGACCCTGGTGCCGAACGCCCCGTTTATCGCGTCGAGAATCTTCTCGTTGTAGTCTGCGGGAGGATTCTTGAGCATGTCGCCGTACATGACGTTGACGTATGGCGAGTCGGTCACCGTGAGGATATGCTCCTTCTTCATGCGCTTGAGCGTCCGGATCAGCTTGATCTTGTCCGCCAGGTCGCGGAACATCCGCTCCGAAATCCCGGGGTCCTCCGAGAACCGCCATGGATCGAGAGCTGCGTCGATCACACGGTTCTGCCGGAACAGCGGATAGGGGATGTTCTGGAAATCATTCACCACTGCCACGTCGATCGTGGGCAGTCCGGTCCTCAGGAGCTCGTAGTCCCTCGGCCAGCCGCAGACGATGACGCCGTCGTAATTGGATTTCGCAAGATCCTTCGCCTCGTTCAGCACCGATTGGAGTTGCACTCCCTGCGTGAGGTCGCGGACCACGAACTCCACGCCGCTGCATTCCGCCTGCAGGCGCCGGACGATATCGCCGTTGGTAATCGGTTCGAGGTTGGTGTCGTCCCGCGACGGTGCGATGTCGAAAAACACCGTGTAGATTCTGGCCGACTCGCCGGCCTGCATCGGCATGCGCGCGCCAAAGGCAGAGGCACCGAACGCTCCGGCTGACAACTCGAGAAAAGTGCGCCGAGTCATCCCGTTCATAGTGTCCCCCTGAGTCCTGCCACGAAGATGCGGATCCACCCGGAAGCGCATCCGCACCTTTTCGCTTGTGAAAGGCTACTCGAACTTGTATTTGCCCGGAATTGCCACCTCCGGAAACGGCACCGGTCCGAATTCCCACTTCGCGGGCGTGAAATCCTGTTTGGAGTTCAGGACCTGGTCCCAGGTAACGGTCTGGCCGCTGTAGGCCGAAACGCGTCCCATGATCCCCATCAGGGTGCTTTCCGCGACGGATTGCGCCTCATTGATGGGCTGTCCTGCGCGGATGCTGTCGATCAGGTCGATGTGCTCCTGCTCGTAAGGGTCCGGGTTCTTCCCATCGTAACGCCACTCGCTTGTTGTCATGATCCGGTTGACGCAGTTGCTGGTGCCCTTGGTCCCAAGCAATCCTTCACCGACGAGGTTCGTGCAACCGTCCATCTGCCGGCACTGGCTGAAAAGGCGCATGCCGTTCGCGTATTCGAACTCCACTGCGAAATGATCGTAGATGTTCCCGAATTCACGGCCTATGCGCGCCTGCCGTCCGCCGAGCGCGGCGGCCTTGACCGGATGCTGACCGACGATCCAGTTGATGACGTCCAGATTGTGAACGTGCTGTTCAACGATGTGATCGCCCGAAAGCCACGTGAAGTAGTTCCAGTTGCGCAGCTGCCACTCCATGTCGGTCCAACCCGGCTGCGGAGCGATGACCCAGATGGTTCCCCCGTTCCAATAAGCGCGGCATTCGATGATCTCGCCGATCGCGCCGTCCCTGAGGCGCTTCACGGTCTCGACGTAGTTGAGCTGATGGCGCCGCTGGGTGCCGGCCACGATACCCAGGTTTTTGCGCTTCGCGATCTCGCCGGTTTCGATGACCGAGCGGACGCCGGGCCCGTCTATCGCCAGGGGCTTTTCCGCGAATACGTGCTTGCCGGCCTCAACGGCGGCCCGCAGGTGGGCGGGACGGAATTGAGGGGGCCCGGCCAGGATCACGTAGTTAATCTCCGGAAGCGCGAGCAGATTCCTGCAGGCGTCGAATCCGACGAAGCAATGATCATCGGGGATATCCATTTCCACTTTTTTCAGCTGCTCACGGCAGGAGTCGAGACGGTCCCTGAAGAGATCCGCGAGCGCTACGACATTTACGTTCTGAGCCTGCGCTCGCGCACCGCCTGCCGCATCTTCCGTGTGGTAGCCTGTCTTGGGATAGATGACCCTGGTCTTGGCGCGAAGGATGTTGAGAGCGGCCCCTGTACCCCGGCCGCCGCAGCCGATGACCCCCACGCGAATCGGATCATCGGGAGCGGCATGTGTCGTGATCACGTACGGGAATTGCGTAACGGCTGCGCTGCCGAGAGCTAGTGAAGATTTCTTAACGAAATCCCTCCGGGAAACGGCATTAACCTTCTTCACTCCATAACTGTCCATCTTGTGTCTCCTTCCAGAACTGCCTGCACAGTTTGAGTTCGTGTAATGATGGCTTCACGTCCGCGCATGATCCGGCCAAGGGCATCTGGCAATCAAGCGTCCTTGAGTAGCCCGGTCAGGACCTTCTCGAAGGCGCGGATGATTTCGTCCTCGTCCCGGCTGGTCAGGTTGGACGGGACGGCCAGCAGGATGCTGCGCTCGAACAGGTCGTCCGCCACCGGGCAGGTTCCCTTGGCATAGCTGCGCGCCAGGCCCTTGTTTTCGGCAAGCGACCACGGGGCGCCGGATGGATCGTTCGACGCATGATGCACAAGGCTCAGGTTGTTGTAGTAGAGGTGCAGCCCCCAATCCGTCATCAGGACGTTCGAGACACCCTGGGGATAGGTGACGATTCCCTCCGCACGCAACGCCGTGTTCACGCGGTGGGCCGTCTGAGCATCCTTGTAGGTGGTTATCAGGAAGCAGCCTGTATCGCCTGCGGGATCAGGGATGCGGCGCAGCGACACCTCGGGATGAGCTGCCAGCGCCTTCCGGATCCGGTACTTGCTGTTGCGCATCGCTCCCGTGGTCCGGGGAAGCTTTTCGAGCTGTACGCGAAGCACCGCGGCGCGCAGTTCGTCGAGGCGGTAGCCGAGTCCCCACAGGCGCAAGTCAGGCCGGTCCATGATCAACCGCCCGTTTTCATCCCGCGCGTATCCAAGGTCATGACACGCAATGATGCGCCGTGCGAGGTCGTCATTGTTGGTGACGACGCCGCCACCCTCGCCGGCGGTCATGTTCTTGTTCATCTGAAAGCTGAAGATCCCGATGTCGCCGAATGTCCCGATCTTCTGACCCGTGACTGTCCCGCCCGCGCACTGTGCTCCATCCTCGAGCAGGAAAAGCCCGCGCTCGCGCGCCAGGTCCCGCACCGCCCGGACATCGCCCGGAGCACCGCTCATGTGCGCCATTATGATGCCCCGCGTCTTGCCGGTGATCTGCCGGGCAACCGCCGCCGGGTTCAGGCAGAAGGTGTCGTCGATGTCGGCCAGCACGGGGATCGCGCCGTGATTCACAACCGCCGCGATGACCGAAACCCATAAATACGCCGGCACGATCACTTCCTGCCCGGGGCCGACTCCAAGCGCGGAGAGAGCGATATGCAACGCGCCGGTGCCGCTGGAGACGGCCACGGCATGCTTTGCTCCAACGAATTGTGCGAATTCGCGCTCGAACGACGCGACTTCAGACTGGAGGTCGATTCCGTAATATCGGAACAGGGACCGTGACTTGAGGACCCGCACGGCCGCCGCGATCTCGCGATCGTCGATGTGGTGCACGCCGGGAAATTCCAACGGTAACGGTTCCGATCGCACGGGCTTGCCCCCGTGTATCGCCAGGGTCTCGGGTGTCTTTTCGCTCATGGATCAACTCCACTCAGGATTTAAGTAACAGTGTCCTCGTTTCCGGCCCATGCCGAAGTCTGATTCTCCCACCATCCGCCCCGGAATCGATCAGTTTTTTCTACTTGGACCTGGACGTGGACGTGGACTTGGACCTGGACCGACGCTCCTCGATCGACTGTCGCAAAGCCCTGGGAGAAGTCCAAGTCCAGGTTTAGGGGATTGCGCACGGACCGGCATGTCGATCATCATACCGCTGGCTGCGGAATCCGCCGCGCCAGGAGGGGGGATGACAGGGCTATGAATTCATACGAGCGATTCCGGAACCGGCTGCGCGGCGATGCCGTCGATCGGCCGCCGAACTTCGACATTGTCATGGCGTTTGCGGTCCACTTCATCGGTCTACCCCTTTCCCGCTACTACCAGGACTATCGTGTACTTGCGGAAGCGAACCTTGCGGTCATCGAGGCTTTCAAACTCGACATCGCACAGGCCATATCGGACCCGTATCGCGAAGCGGCAGACTGGGGCCTGGAGATAGACTATCCGGAGGACGGACTGCTTCTGCGCAAGCGCCCTCTCATTCTGGATCCTTCGGATCTGGCTCGGCTGAAACCACCGGATCCGCATTCCGGCCGGCGGATGAGCGACCGGCTGGAAGGGATTCGCCACATGCGGGAGAAACTGGGGGGCGAGGTTCCGGTCATGGGATGGGTGGAGGGCGCGCTGGCCGAGGCGAACGTGCTGCGTGGGGACATGGCCCTGATGACCGACCTCTATGATCGGCCAGAATGGGTTGCCGAGCTCCTCGAGTTGTGCGCGGGCGTGGAGATTGAATTCGCGCGGGCGCAGATTGAGGCCGGAGCCGACATCATCGGCCTGGGAGACGCCATTGCCTCGCAGGTCTCACCCCGGATGTACCAGGAGTTCGCTCTCCCGCATGAGAAGAATATCTTCAAGGCAGTGTGTGAAATGGGAGCCGTCCCGCGCCTTCACATCTGCGGCGACACGACGCGACTGCTGCCGCTTATGTCTCAGACCGGCGCGGAGATCGTCGACCTGGACTGGATGGTCGATCTGGGAACCGCGACAGCCTGTTTCGGCGAGGATGGCCCTGCCATCTGCGGGAACTTCGATCCAGTAGCCATCATGCTGAGGGGAAATCCCGCCCTGGTCCGGGAATCAGTGCTCGGATGCGTCTGCGACGGGGGCAAACGCTCCTTCAACGCTGCAGGGTGTGAAATACCCGACGGCACGCCGCACGAAAACCTGCTGGCACAGGCAGAGGCCCTCGCTTCGCTCGGTGTGTCATGAGGATTCTTCGCCGGCCAGCAAACGGCGCGCGAGGCTGACATACAGGTCGGTGCCTGCCACCAGCTCCCGCTTCGATAGACGCTCGTGGTCGGTGTGAGCGTCCAGGATCGACCCGGGACCGACGAGGAAGGGCTTGCCCCAGCGGTCGAGAAACGGGACGTCGCTCGCGAAGGAAACAACGGTCGTCTCAAAGCCGCCCATCACGCCCATGCGCACGATCGGGACCTCGAACCTGTAATGGATCTCGCAACGGTCGCGGACCAGCGACTCCACGCTTTGCTTCAGGTCCCTGAGCGGCACAACCGAACGGAACATGACCTCGGCACGGGCGAAATCGGGGATCACATTCGGCTTGGTGCCGCCCTCGAGGACGCCGATGTTGCAGGTGGAGCGCCCGAGTTCGGGATCGGCGGGTAATTCAAGGCGGCGCAGGTCCTGGAGAACGTCCAGCAGCTTGAGAATCGCCGATTCGCCCTGCTCAGGATAGGCGGAATGCGCGGATTTCCCACGAGCGATCAGTTCAACACGGAGCGATCCTTTGGAGGCGAACGCCAGCCGGTTCCCGGTCGGCTCCCCGTCGATGAGAAATTGCGAACCGCATGGATGCCGGTTGGCCAGAATCGCGCCGGCGCTGTTGCGCTCCTCGCCGACCACGAACAGCAATCCCAGGCGATTCTCACCGTCTGCACGCAGGCGCTCGGCAGCCTCGATCTGGGCCGCGATGATTCCCTTGGCGTCACATGCGCCCCTCCCGTAAATGAATTCATCGTCTTCGCGAAAGGAGATGTACGGTGGGACTGTATCGAGGTGGGTCGTGAAAACCACCACCGGATCACCTGAGAAAGCCTGGACGTTGTATCGTTCCGGAGCCGCTTCCTGCAACATAACCCGGTAGCCCGAATCGGAGAGGTAATCGCGCAGGTAAAAAGCGATCTGCTTCTCGTTCCCGGTGATCGACTCAATCTCAATCAGCTTCCTGGCAAGTTCGAACAATCGCATACGCGCTCGGCCTCTCTGAAAAAGATCCCGGGATGGGCAGACCGCAGTGCACTCAGTTTCCTGAAACGGAGTCGATCCCGCCGTGCCACTGCCAGGGGTGCCTGTCTGGCCCGGCCGTTCGAGCACCCTCCTCCTCACGCTTTGCACCGCAGATAATACAACTCTGCCAGCAGTGCCAGAACCAGCGAGAGTACGGCAACTTCAATCCCCGGTAGATGGAAGAGTACTCCCGCGCATACCAGCGCGCCGGTCAAGGCCAGGTTGATCCCCATCCCCCAGTAGATTACGCCTGTATTTCGTGCCGACATCAGGAGCCCACGATACCAGCTGTGAACGGAGTTGATGAACGGCATGGGGACAAAAAGCAGGACCCCCGGCGCGACGAAGCGTGCCAGAAGATCAGGGATGCCGGCAACGTAGCGCAGGTAAAAACCGACCAGTGGAGTCGCAGCAAGAAGGAGCATTGCGGTTGATGATACGATCCCCACTGTGCGGCAAAACCTGCGCACGGGCCCCCTGTGGATGTAATCCGAGACCAGCGCGATCACAGCCTCGGGCAAAGCGAATGCGGCGCTGCGGAAGATAAACAGGATGCCCCATATTACCGGCCAGGCCGCCAGCGTCTCACGGGGGTGAGGCATACGGGCGAGTCCTGCCCCCACGATGGGCTGCGCGAGCAGCGTCAGGAGCGAAGTCGCAGCCAGCGGGGTGTGAAATCTCAGGACGTCAGTGAAGCTGACAACGTCGGTGGAAGACGAGGCAGGCTTGTTCAGAACCCGGCGGATCGTCGCGCGCGCCACAAACGCCACGAACAGCGCTTCCGTGACAACACCTGCCATCAGCGCGATGCTGGCGATATACACACCCGGCAAAGTGGTAAGGATGGCGAGTATGATCCCGGAGCCGGCGCTCGAAAAAAGGCGTGATACCGTGCCGTATCCTACCCAGCGAGTCTGGCCATGCCGGATGAGCACACCCTGGATGAATCGCCGGAACCCGATCGCCGCCGACCACCCGACCATAATCATCAACCCGGGTTGCGCGGCGTCTGCTATCGGCCCGGGGATCCCCATGATCCGCCGTACGATGAGGTTGAATAACGGAGTGAACGCGACCAGAATCGCCACGATCGTGACCAGCGAGTTGAGCCAGATCACAAAACGGCGCAGTACCCGGTAGTTAGGACCGCTGGTGGCAAGGGCCGTACTGGTCGCCAGCAGCATGATCACCGGGCTTTCGATGGCGATTTCGAGGCTGGTCACGATGCCGAAGGCAGCCAACTGCGTTTGTATGTCACCCAGGCGCGCGATCACAGCCTGAAGGATCGGGCCCTCCGCACTCATCAGCAGCCAGCTCGCGGCCAGCGGCAGCCAGAAGACGAATATGTGCCGCTGGGTATAGGACGTGCGGGTCAAGGACAAGATTCGCTCCCGAAATGAAGGACAAACTTCTCACAAAACAATGATCGAGCCAATCGCCAAAACACCGGCCGGTGATCGTGCTCAGCCGGCACGCAGGTTTGATAGTAGGCGCCGCTCCTGCTATCCTTTGGGGACATTGGCCTTACAAATTCGGGCAGAGAGAGAGGATGTTATGAACCACAGGATGAGACGAAATATCGTGATTTGCGTTCTGATGTGCGGGATTCTCACCATCGGTGCCCTTGCTCAGGGCAGCCGGGGCAAGGCGGAGATGAAGGCCGGCGCCGGCATGATCACCGTAGATTACGGGCAGCCTGCGCTCAAGGGGCGCGACATGCTGGCGAAGCTCGAAGTGGGCCAGTCTTGGAGAATGGGCTCCAATGCGGCGACCACACTGACGACGCCGGTTGATCTGGTTTTCGGTAGCACCAGGATTGCCAAGGGGACTTACACGCTGACCCTGAAGCGCGAATCAGCCGATTCCTTCCAGCTGGTATTCAACTCCCAGACGGGACAGTGGGGCACGCAACACGACGCTTCCAAGGACGTCGCTTCGGTCCCGATGAAGAAGGAAACCCTGACGAGCCCGGTCGAGGTCCTGATGATTGAGCTCAAGCCAGCCGCTGACGGGGGTACGTTCAGCCTGAACTGGGGCACCCTGGGCTGCTCCGCCGACTTCAAGATCCAGTAGAAACGGCGACAGGCCACTCAACCTCAAATCTCAGGGTGCCAGGTCTTCGGAATTCGGTCCTCGAAATGGACCTCAGTGGTTGACGAGGCCAGGGATGAATTCGGAAGGCCCGGCACCGGGTCGCCGCCGGGGGCGAATCGGAGCAGATCGCGCCGATCTGCTATTCTCTCGATCGAAATAGACTCGAAGCCGCTGGGGTATCGACCGGCAGCATCGTCCAAGTCAGCAGGATTGCGCATTTCACCGGAATCTGCTTCCTATGCTCAGGTGCCGGCGAGTGATTCGCGAACCTGGTCCCCGGTCTTGGGCACGATTTCATCCACCGGGGAATCGTAGCTGCAACTCTATTATTTTCATTGCTTATGAGCGGGACAATCAGCTTGACTCGATCTGGAGCGGGTGTTAGATTCGCAGCATCTTCCAACTCGAGAGGTTTCATCTCGTGAACCGTGGAGAACTGAAAAAGACGGCCCTCTGGGAAATCCACAGGCAGCTGGGTGCGCGCATGGTGGATTTCGCAGGGTGGGATATGCCGGTTCAATACGCCGGGCCACTGCAGGAGCACATGGCGGTAAGAGCTCACGCGGGCATTTTCGACGTGAGCCACATGGGAGAGATCGAGATCACCGGCAGAAATGCACTGGGGACGATCCAGCGAGTGACCTCCAACGACGCAAGTCGGCTCGCAATCGGGCAGATCCAGTACTCGGCTTTGACGACGCCGAACGGTGCTTTCGTGGACGACATCCTCGTGCACAGGATGGGTCCGGATCACTTCTTCCTGTGTGTCAACTGTTCAAACCAGGAGAAGGACTATCGCTGGATCCTCGAGAACTCCCTGCCGGGTACGGAAGTGAAATTCCGGAGTGACGAGTTCAGCCAGCTGGCGATCCAGGGCCCGAAGGCGCTGGATATACTGAAGCCCCTGACGAGCATCGACCTGGGCTCGATGAAATACTACTGGTTCGCGGAAGGGAAGTTCGCAGGTGTGGATGCAATCGTCTCGCGCACCGGCTACACCGGCGAGGACGGGTTCGAGGTCTATCTGCCACCGGCACATGCAGCAGATGTCTGGATGAAGATCTGGGAATCAGGCAGGCCGCTGGGGCTCGAAGCCGCCGGGCTCGCCGCCCGCAACACCCTGCGACTCGAAGCCAGGATGACCCTTTACGGCAACGACATCGATGAGACCACGACGGTTCTCGAGGCCGACCTGGCCTGGATCTGCAGGCTGGAGAAGGGAGACTTCATCGGACGCGGGTTGCTGATGCGGCAGCGTGAGCAGGGACTCAAGAGAAAGCTGATCGGCTTTGAAATGATCGAACGGGGCATTGCGCGCGACCACTACCCTATCCGGAAGGACGGTGAAGACCTCGGAGTGGTCACGAGCGGAAGCCCCGCACCTTTTTTGCAGAAGAACATCGGACTTGCCTACCTGCCGATCGGATTGTGTCCTGTCGGGACCGAGTTCGAAGTCATCATTCGAGGCAAGCCGGTGAGGGCCCGTGTAGTGCCAACACCGTTTTACAAGAGGACAAGAACAGCCTAGCGGTCAGGCCCTGTCCGACCGGGCCGTGATCCATACTCATCCAGTCAGCGGAGGCCGATGCAATGTATCCCGAGGAAAATCTCTACACGAAAGATCACGAGTGGGTGAACGTTCAGGGAGACTTGGCAACCGTGGGAATCACGGAGTATGCCCAGCGGGAACTGGGTGACGTGGTTTACGTGGATCTGCCGGAGGTCGGCGACACGTTCGAGGCCAGTGAGCCCTTCGGATCCGTCGAGTCAGTAAAGGCCGTCTCGGAGGTTTTTTGTCCGCTGGCCGGAGAGGTCATCGAAGTAAACAGCAAGCTCGAGCAGACACCGGAACTGGTAAACCAGTCACCTCATCAGAAAGCCTGGATGATCAAATTGCGCGTCAGCAATCCGGACGAACTCGACGAACTCCTCAGCGCCGAGGAGTACGAGGAGTACCTGCAGGAGCTTGCGAGCAGCTGACGAGGCGGGCGCTGTGTTCTGCCGCCCCAGCCACAGGGAATCACGATTCCTTGTAAGCCTCGACCGGCGGGCATGTGCAAACAAGATGCCGGTCGCCGTACACGTTATCGATCCTTCCTACCGGCGGCCAGAACTTGTGCTCGCGCGTCCAGGGTGCCGGGAAGCCCGCCTGTTCCCGCGGGTACCGATGTGCCCATTCCGCTGCAACCAGAGCCTCTGCGGTGTGCGGGGCGTTCTTGAGCAGGTTGTCTTTCGCGTCCGCACGCCCCGATTCAATTTCGGCGATTTCATGCCGGATCAGGATCATGGCTTCGCAGAACCTGTCCAGTTCCGCCCTGGACTCGCTTTCTGTAGGCTCGATCATCATTGTGCCGGCGACCGGGAAAGAGACTGTGGGCGCATGGAATCCATAGTCCATCAGGCGCTTTGCCACATCCTCGACCTCAATACCCGCGCTCTTTTTCAGTGAACGAAGATCGACAATGCACTCGTGGGCTACCAGTCCGCGCGCGCCCCGATAGACGACGGGATAGTAGGGATCCAGCCTCTTTGCTATGTAGTTCGCGTTCAGGATCGCGATCCTGGTGGCGTTCGTCAATCCCACTGATCCCATCATCGCGATGTAGATCCAGGAAATCGGCAGTATGCTGGCGCTCCCCCATGGCGCCGACGAGACTGTACCGACACTCTTGACCCCTCCGGTGCGGACTGCCGGGTGTCCGGGGAGGAAGGGCACCAGATGGGCTGCCACGCCGATAGGCCCCATGCCGGGCCCTCCTCCTCCGTGCGGAATGGAGAAAGTCTTGTGGAGATTCAGGTGGCAGACGTCCGCGCCGATCTCGGCGGGGCGCGCGAGCCCGACGAGCGCATTCAGGTTGGCCCCGTCCATGTACACCTGGCCGCCGCAGGAATGCACGATTTCGCTGATCTCGCGGATCGCCTCTTCAAAGACGCCGTGGGTGGACGGATAGGTCACCATCAGCGCTGCGAGGTCGCGGGCGTGCTCCTGAGCCTTGGCGCGCAGGTCTGCAACGTCGATGTTGCCGCTGGCATCGCAGGCAACCACATCGACCTTGAAGCCGGCCATGACCGCACTGGCAGGGTTCGTACCATGGGCTGAATGCGGTATCAGGCATATGTTCCGGCGCGCCTCGCCGCGTTCCTGGTGATACCTGCGGATCACGAGCAGTCCGGTGAATTCGCCCTGCGAGCCGGCATTCGGCTGAAACGATATGGCGGCAAACCCGGTGATTTCGGTCAGCCATTGCTCCAACTGACTGAACAGGACCTGGTAGCCGGTTGCCTGCTCGACCGGCGCGAAGGGGTGGAGCCCGGCAATCGGGGGCCAGCTGACCGGGAGCATCTCCGCGGCCGCGTTCAGTTTCATCGTGCACGACCCGAGAGGAATCATGGACGTGGTAAGCGACAGATCCCGGCTCTGCAGTCGCGTGATATACCGCATGAGCTCGGTTTCCGAGCGATAGCGATGGAAGACCGGGCTGGTCAGGTACTTGCCGGTTCGCGCCAGCGTCCCGAGCGACGGCGAGCGCTCGTGGATCGTTTCCCCGGCGGCAGCGGCCGATGCAGGCGCCACGACTCCGGCAGCGAAGACTTCGAGAAGATCCCTTACGTCGCCTTCGCCGGTCGTCTCATCGAGGCTGACGCCCAGCGCGCCACCGCCCACATTTCGCAGGTTGATTCGCCGGGTGTCCGCAGCTTGCAGAATTGCGGTGATGCGAGCAGGTTCCACTTCGACGCGGAGGGTGTCAAAGAACGGCTCGGGGCCGACCCTGTGTCCCAGTCGCCGCAGGCCTGCTGCCAAAGCGGCCGCAAGTGCCCGAATGCGCTCTGCTATTCGCCGCAGTCCATCCGGGCCGTGGTGCACCGCGTACATCCCGGCCATGATCGCAAGAAGGACCTGCGCCGTGCAGATGTTGCTCGTCGCTTTGTCCCTGCGGATGTGCTGTTCTCGGGTCTGCAGGGCGAGGCGGTACGCCGGGCGGCCGGCGGAGTCTCTTGACACGCCCACGATCCGGCCCGGCATCTGGCGCTTGAATTCGTCGCGGGTCGCAAAGTAACCCGCGTGCGGTCCACCGTACCCGAGCGGTATTCCGAAACGCTGCGTGCTTCCGACCGCTATGTCCGCGCGGAATTCGCCGGGCGGCTTGAGGAGCGTAAGGCCCAGCAGGTCGGCGGCTACCGTGACGATCGCACCGGCCGAGTGGGCACGGCCGACAAAATCCGCATAGTCATGAATCTCGCCGTCAATTGCCGGGTATTGCACGAGAGCGCCGAAAACGGGCGTCGAGAAATCGAATTCCCGGTGATCGCCGCAAATCACTCGAATCCCCTGCGCCCAGGCACGGGTCTTCACTACCTCGATCGTCTGGGGGAAACATCCCGCAGACACGAAGAAGGCGTCAGACTCGGCGCGTGCGACGCTCCGGCTCATGTTCATCGCCTCGGCAGCGGCCGTACCTTCGTCCAGGAGCGAGGCGTTCGCAACCTCGAGCCCCGTCAGATCCGCGATCATGGTCTGAAAGTTCAGCAGCGCTTCCAGGCGTCCCTGCGAGATCTCCGGCTGGTAGGGCGTGTATTGCGTGTACCACCCGGGATTTTCCAGGATATTCCGCTGGATCACTGCTGGCGTCACGCAGTCGTAATAACCCATTCCGATGAACGAGCGGTAGACCTCGTTCTGCGAGGCAATGGCCCGGAAATCCGCGAGCGCCTGGTGCTCGCTCCGGGCCTCGCCGATTTCGAGCGGCCTGGCCGCCCGGATCGCAGGCGGGACGACCCTGTCGATGAAGCTGTCCAAGTCCGCGAATCCAAGCACGTCGAGCATGTGGGCGACATCCCGCGGCCCCGGGCCGATGTGCCGTTGCTCGAAACTGTCGGAGGGCGGAAAAGAACCCGTCGCTTCGTTTTGTTTTCTTGGGGAAGGCATATCTGAGGACATAATCAATCCATTCGATGAGTGCCGTGCAAGTTCGGATGACCCTGCCGCTCAGGAGGCCAGGGCCACGCAGGTAACCCAATCTTTTACCACCCTTTGAGATTGGGTGCCAGGTCTTCGGAATTCGGTTTTGCACACAGGCACCGGTCGCCAGATGCGCTGAAAGCCGAATTCCGGAGACCTGGCACCACATGACTACGGAGAGGCGCCCTCCAGCAGGTTACCCGGTCTTGTGGCGGGCGAGGAATTCGTCGATCTCTTTGCGGTGCGGAATCGAGGGTTGCGCGCCAAGCCTGGTTACAGATATGGCTGCCGCCGCGTGGGCGAAGCGCACGGCATCCGCCAGCGGTTCATTCTCATTTAAGGCCACCGCCAGGGCGCCGTTGAATACGTCACCGGCGGCCGTCGTATCCAGCGCCTTGACATGGAATCCCGGCACCCACTCCCGCTTTTCCCGCGTCGCAACGAGGGCCCCACGCGCGCCCAGTGTGATGATTGCGACGCTGACACCCTGGTCGAAGAGGTGCTCCGCAGCCACGGCTGCAGACTTGTTGTCCGTAATCGGGATGCCGGTCAGAACTTCCGCCTCCGTCTCGTTCGGTGTCAGGATGGAGACTCTTCGCAGCAAGTCGACCGGCACCTGGCGGGCAGGAGCCGGGTTGAGGATGATTCGCTTCCCGCCGGCGGCCGCGACCTCGGTTGCCCTGACTACCGTCTCGAGCGGGGTTTCGAGCTGAATCAAGAGTGTCCCGGCCTCCGAAATCTGACGGCTGAACCTGTCGACATGAGCGGGCGTCAGATTGCCGTTCGCTCCGGGAGCGACAGCGATGCTGTTTTCACCTCCCTCGCCGACGAATATCAGAGCTATGCCCGAGGGGGCCTGGTCATCCCGGGTGATGCAGCGGACGTCGATCGTGTCCCGCTCGAAGGACTGGATCGTTTCCTCGCCGAACAGATCCTCTCCGACTCTTGCGATCAGGAGAACCTTGCCGCCGGCGCGCGCAGCGGCGACCGCCTGGTTTGCACCTTTGCCTCCCGCAGCCATGGAAAACTGCCCGCCAAGTACGGTTTCGCCCGGTCTGGGGATCCTGGGAACCTTGATAATCATGTCGGTGTTCGAACTGCCGACGACCACGATCGTGTTGTTGCCCATGTGCTCCTCGGAAAGATGAACTCAGCGACGAGTGTCGAGTGCAGTATCCTAGACCACCCTCGAAACGATGATCAGGGCGAGGCCTGCGGCATAGGCCAGAAACATCACCGAGAGAAGGCGACCGGTGCCCGCGGGAGCCTGCTCAAATTCCCGCCAGACGAAGACGCCCCAAAGGGCGGCTACCATCGTCGCTCCCTGACCAAGCCCGTACGAGATGGCGAATCCGGCCACACCCGAGGCCAGGATGCTCAACGACATGCCGACGCTCCAGATGATCCCGCCCAGGATCCCGACGAGGTGAAGCCGCGCGTTTCCATCTCGCAGGTAGGAAGAAAACGGCACCGGCTCCCCTGCGAAGGGCCGGGCCATGACGACGCTGTTCCAGAGAAAGTTGGAGAGGAAGAGGCCTGCTGAGAAAACGACGACCGCAGCGTAGGGCCCCATCTTGCCGACTTCCGGATGAGCGAAGTCCGAAGACATTGAAGCAGCGACAAACCGGTAGAAGAAGCCCATCAGCACACCTGCCACTACCGATATGGTAATTCCCTTCCCTGTCGTCTTCTGCCCCTGGGACGGCAGCCGCTGGTAGGCAAAGGCATCCACCAGGATCGCGAGTACCACACTCGCGACGCCAAGGAACAAAAGGACGGGGTTGCCCACCGGTATCGCCATGTAGTTGGCGATCACGCCGAGGACGAGCGCGAGCCCCACGCCGATCGGGAAGGCGACCGCCATCCCGGCAATATCGATCGCTGCAACCAGCAGGATATTCGAGAGGTTGAAGATGACGCCGCCCAGAAACGCCGACCAGAGCGATGCGCCGGACGCCTGTGCCACGTCCGCAAGAAAAGGCCTCCCGGCACCGCCGACACTTCCCAGCGTGAAAGCGAGCATCAACGCCAGGAGTAACACTCCGAGCGCGTAATCCCAGTAATAGAGCTGGAATGCCCATTTCCTGCCGGCCAACTTCTGCGTATTGGCCCACGATCCCCAGCAGAGCATCGTGACGAGGCAAAAAATGACTGCGAGCGGGTAGGATTCGACGATGACCATGACGCACCTCCCTTTGAGAGTGCCCGCCTACCATATCCCACCTGCCGCGACCACCGGAAGGCAAAAAGGACAGTGTGTCGGTCCGCTTCGGCGAAGCGCGCTCACCCCCGCCTGCCGCGTCCTCCGGAAGGCAAGAGGAGACAAACGATCGACGGGATCGGGTGGATGCTGCTATGCTCAAGCATCTCAATCGCGGGAGTCGAAAAATGGCCAGCAACCGCAGGAGTTTCCTCGTTCAACTGAGTTCGGCGGCTCTGCTGCCGCGCTGGATCGCGGCAGCCTCAGAGCTCAAGTTCGATGTCGCGGTGATCGGTGGCGGCACGGGCGGAGTTGCGGCTGCCCTGGCCGCGGCAAGAAACGGGATGAACGTGATCCTCACCGAGGAGACCGACTGGATCGGAGGCCAGCTCACTTCGCAGGCGGTTCCCCCCGACGAGAACCGTTGGATCGAATCCTTCGGGTGCACGCGCGCCTACCGGCAATATCGGAACGCTGTGCGCGAATATTACCGCCGTAATTACCCGCTGACGACGGAGGCGCGCGAAAGCCCAGCGCTCAATCCCGGCGACAGTTGGGTATCGCTGATTACCCACGAACCGCGAGTCTCCCTCGCGGTCCTCGAAGCGATGGTCGCTCCGCACGTGGCGACCGGAATGCTTACGGTCCTGCTGCGGCACAGACCGATAGCGGCGGACGTAGACTCGGACTACGTGCGGGCTGTGACTGTCCGCAGCCTCGACAGCGGCAGGGAGAAAGTATTGCGGGCTGCCTACTTTCTGGACGCCACTGAGCAGGGTGACCTTCTGCCCCTGACTCGCACGGAGTATGTCACCGGTTCTGAGTCCAGGGGGCAGACAGGCGAGCTCCACGCCCCTGAGCAAGCCCGGCCGGCTAATATACAGGCTTTCACCTGCTGTTTCGCAATGGACCACATCGCCGGAGAGGACCACACGATCGAGAAACCGGAGGAATACGAGTCCTGGCGCGACTTCGTGCCCCAGCTGAGGCCAGCGTGGGGAGGTCGGCTCCTGAGCTGGACGGATGTGGATCCGATTACGCTCAAGGTGCGCCGGCACGCCTTCGATCCCGAGTGCGACGGGAAAGGCACGGATGGCGGACTCTGGACCTATCGCCGAATCGCGAGGAAGAAGAATTTTGTCGACGGGCAGTACCGGGGCGACATCACTCTTGTCAATTGGCCGCAGAACGATTACTTCCTCGGCAACCTCCACGAGGTCGCGCCGGAGGAGGCACAGCGACACACCAGGCGCGCAAAGCAGCTGAGCCTGTCGCTCCTCTACTGGCTTCAGACGGAAGCGCCGCGCGGCGACGGCAAACAGGGTTGGCCCGGCCTGCGCCTCCGTCCGGACATGGTCGGTACGGAGGACGGTCTAGCGAAGCATCCCTACATCCGCGAGTCACGCCGGATCCTGGCCGAGTTTACCGTGCTGGAACAGCACATCGGCACCGATGCCCGCAAGCAACTTACCGGCAGGAAGGAGCAGGATCTCACCGCTGAGCCCTTTCCGGATTCGGTCGGCGTGGGGAGCTATCGCATCGATCTGCATCCCAGTTCGGGCGGGGACAACTACATCGATGTAAGCTCACTGCCTTTCCAGATTCCCTTGGGTGCGCTCATACCGAAGCGGGTAGAGAATCTCCTGCCGGCCTGCAAGAACATAGGCGTGACTCATATAACAAACGGGTGCTTCCGTCTCCACCCGGTGGAGTGGAACATCGGCGAAGCCGCCGGCATGATCACAGCACACTCGGTTTCCACACGGATCCCGCCTCGGAAGATCCGCAGCGATAAGAAGCTGCTGGGCGAGTTCCAGACGAAACTGCAGGCGCAGGGATTCGAGCTGGCGTGGCCTCGAGTTGGCCCTGTCTGAGGCTACGGAGGGTCATCGGGACAGACGGGTTGTCACCGCTGGAGGACTGCATCCATGTCGCGAAAATCCAGACGTCGAAGAGGCATAAGTGGGATCGAGCGGCGCACATCGCCCGGCGCGCCTCCCGGTTCCCTCGTAGTCGATCCACAGGCGCCGCCGCCGGTCACTCGCGTGATTGCCTACGGTCCGGAAGCCGTCCATGAGGAATTGATCGATGACGTTTCCCGCATCGACAACTACCTCGGAAGATACCCGGTCACCTGGGTGAACGTGGACGGGCTCGGAGACGCCACAGTCATCCGCAAGTTGGGCGACATGTTCAGCATCCACAGGCTGGCCCTCGAGGACGTAGTCAACTCGCATCAGCGAGCCAAGGTGGAGCAGTATGGGAACCATCTTTTTGTCGTCGGCCGGATGGTCGAGATGGCTGATCGCGTGGAAACGGAGCAGCTGAGCCTCTTCCTCGGTAAGAACTACGTGCTTACCTTTCAGGAGCGGGTCGGGGATGCATTCGACCCGGTGCGTGAGCGGATACGCAAATCGGGAGGCCGGGTGCGCAACGCAGCCCCTGACTACCTGGCGTATACCTTGATCGACGCCTTCATAGACAACTACTTCCCGGCGCTTGAGAAGTACGGTGAGCGGCTGGAGTCTATTGAGGAGGATGTCTTGTCCCGCCCGGAGCCACAACTGGTCTCTCGAATGCATGAAGTCAAGCGCGACCTGCTGACGCTGCGGCGGGCGATCTGGCCGCTGCGCGAGACCGTCAATTCACTCGTGCGCGAACCGTCACCGTTCATCTCCGACGAAACCCGCGTCTACTTCCGCGATTGCTACGATCACACGATCCAGATCATTGACCTGCTCGAGAACTATCGTGACGTCGCTTCCGGATTGATGGAAGTCTATCTGTCGAGCGTGAGCAACCGGATGAACGAGATCATGAAGATCCTGACAATGTTCACGGCGTTCTTCATACCGCTCAGCCTGATTGCGGGTATCTACGGGATGAATTTCAACACCGCCAAGTCGCCTTTGAACATGCCGGAGCTGAACTGGTACCTGGGCTACCCTCTCGCTCTCGGACTCATGGCTGCCGTGGCGCTAGGCATGCGGATCTTCTTCATGAGGAAGGGGTGGCTGCGCTCCCGCGTGGGCTACCGGCGGCCCGAGGCCGGGGACTGAACAAGGTGTCGGTCAGGGCTTCGCTGTCCCGGCCGTGTCGCCCGCTCTTGTTCGCAGACTGTCGTAATCCGGCCGGCCGCTCCGGCCGTAGATCCATCGGAACACGGGATCAGCGCGTTCCTCGTCCGCCCTGCGCCTGGCTCGAAGTCCATCCAGGTTCCGGCTCATGAGCCCAAACAGATCCTCCATCAGCCGGTGCCGGTCGGTCTTGTCGTACGATGAGAGGTCGATCGGCTTGTCGATCTTGATGCGGATGATGGTCCCGGGATTCACCTGGAGCGTCTTGGGCATGATGACGCGGTAGCTGCCCTCGAGCGTGATGGGGACAAGCGGCACCCCGGCGCGCAGTGCCAGTGCGAACGCGCCGCTGCGGAACTGCCCGATGTCGCCGGTACGGCTCCTGGTCCCTTCCGGGAATGCGATGGCATTCACGCCGCCGCGGATTATCCGGGCGGCTTCCATGATACTGCGCGCGGCCTCGCGCGGATTCTCCCTGTCGATCGGAATGTAACCGGACCGTCGCATGTGCCAGCCCATGAACGGCACGTTGAACAGCGATTTCTTGGCCACCCAGCGGAACTGGACCGGGAGATGGGCCGAGAGGGACAGTATGTCGTGGAGACCGCTGTGATTCGCGGCGAATATCTGCGGTTTTCCGGTATCGATGTTGTCCAGGCCCTCGATTTCCACGCGCGCGCGGCTCAGCCAGAGGTTGTCCTTTGACCAGCGGCGCATACAGTAGTGCTGCAAACGGCCCGAGCCCGAGAAGAGGCTGGCAAAAATCGACACGGTCGCCCAGAACGCCGTACTGAGCCCGCAACCCGTCCAGCACCAGATGGTGTAGAGTCTCGCCTTAAGTCGCTCCATAAACCTCGGCTCCCCTGATGCTAGAATATGGATATCCCGAAAGGAACCATTTTCTCTCCCGGAGACCGAACAGCATGATGAAACGACGCGACTTCCTGAAGTATGGCATGATGGCCGGAACCGTTGCGGCGGTCCAGTCGGACCGTCTGCCACCGAGCCTTCTCGCCGCAGAGAAGAAGAAATACCCCCAGGACATCGTGACCCTGGGCAACACCGGGATCAGGGTTTCCAGGCTTGCACAGGGAACCGGAACCCGCGGATATTCCAAGAGCTCCAACCAGACACGCAAACTCGGCATCAAGGGCGTAGCCGAACTCCTGAGGACCGGCGTCGACCAGGGGCTGACCTTCTGGGATTGCGCGGACAGTTACGGCAGCCACCCGCACGTCCGTGAGGCCCTGGCCGCCGTCAAGCGCGAGAAGGTCGTCATTATGACCAAGTCGTGGGCCGATACCGAGATGCAGATGAAGGCGGACATCGACCGGTTCCGCAAGGAACTCAACACCGATTACCTTGATATCGTACTCCTTCACTGCATGATGGATGCCGACTGGCCGCAGAAGAAACAGGGGGCGATGGCGGCCCTGACAGACGCGAAGGCGAAGGGGATCATCCGCACCCACGGGGTCTCCTGTCATACACTCGGGGCGCTTCAGACTGCCGCTGCGACGGACTGGGTGGAGGTGGACCTCGCGCGCCTCAACCCGGTGGGCGCTTACATGGATGCGGACCCTGCCACCGTGATCGGCATCCTCAAAGAGATGAAGGCGAAGGGGAAAGGCATCATCGGGATGAAGATCCTGGGGCAGGGCGAGATGCGAAACCGGGTCGATGAAGCGCTGCAGTATGCACTCACCCGGAGCGAACTCGATTGCTTTACAATCGGCGCCGAGAACGTCACCGAGCTGCTTGACCTCATAAAGCGGATACCCGAGGCGAGTGTCCGCGCCTGAGGGGATAAGAGCGTGGCGCAGCGGACGAAATCTCCGGGAGCCCGGGTTGGTTGGACGACCTCCGGGCTCCCAAGGCGCCGCTCCGGGCAGGGGTCAGCGTTCGACTTTGAATCCGACGTTGACCGTAACCTGAAACTCCTTGACCTCGCCGCCTTCGATCCTCCCCCGCTGTTCCACAACTTCGAACCAGGCCATGTGACGGACAGTTTCAGAAGCATCGACCACGGCCGACTTGACCGCCTCGGCGAAGCTGATGGGTGAGGTACCGACGACTCGCACTACTTTGAACGTTCCGGGCATGTTGTTACCTCCATTGACCGCAGAGAGTTGAGCCCTCAGAGAATACCATCTTTTTGCGCTGCTTTTCCGTGTGCATCTGCGATATACAGGACCGGAGAGGCCCTCAATGGACAAATCGCCTGTAGGGATTGGAATTCTTGGTTGCGGGAACGTTGCTACGATACACGCGGAAGCCATAAAGCATGTGCCGGGTCTGAAACTGGTAGCCGTCTGCTCCCGTTCCTCGGGGTCGGCCCGGAAGTTGGGAGAGCGATGTCAGGCGCCCTGGCATACGGACATCGAGCAGTTTCTGGCCGATCCCTCGCTCCAGGCGGTGGACATTTGCACTCCGTCGGGAACCCACAGTGCCCTCGGGTGCGCGACGGCTCGCCACGGGAAGCATGTTCTTGTTGAGAAGCCGATCGATGTGAGCCTTGCCGCAGCCGATTCCCTGATCCAGGCCTGCGAACGCGCAGGCGTTTGCCTCGGAGTCTCGCTCCAATCCCGCTTCCTGGACGCCCCACGGATCCTGAAGGCTGCGGTCGACACCGGCCGACTCGGGACACCCGTGGCTGCAAGTGCTTATATCAAGTGGTATCGCACGCCGGCCTACTATCGCTCGGCACCATGGCGAGGCACGCTCTCCCTGGACGGGGGAGGAGCCCTGATCAACCAGGCGATTCACACCGTTGATCTTCTGCGCTGGATGATGGGCCCGGTTGAAGCCCTGACCGCATTTTCAGCCCGCAGGGTACACGGTCAGATTGAGGGTGAAGACACCCTTGTGGCGGCACTGCGCTTTCGCAGCGGGGCGCTGGGCGTGATCGAGGCAGGGACGTCGATCTATCCCGGATTCAAACGCCGACTGGAAATCAGCGGCAGTGAGGGGACAGCGATCCTCGATGGCGACAACATAACAACCTGGGCGATGCATGACGGGTCGCCCAACCCCGCTCCCCCTTCACGCGAGGTCGCAGACGGGTCTGCCGACCCCATGGCTATCGACTTCGAGGGCCATCGCCGGGTCATGGACGATTTCGCAGCCGCAATCCGTGAGGGGCGCAAGCCTTTGGTAGATGGGCATGAGGGCCGGCAGTCTCTGAAACTGGTCTTGAGCGCCTACGAATCCGCACGCACTTCCGGCAGTTTCCGAACCTGACCCGCAGCGGCGGCGCGGGACCAATCCCAGAGACACAAATCCGGGCTTCCCGGGCGTCATTCACCACTCCCCAAAACCCTAACGACTCAAACCCGGAGGATCGATATGAAGGTGGCAGCCAGCCGGATACGGAGCCACGATGAGCACCGAGACGCAGAAGCCGATCCCTCCGAAAGCAGCAGCGCCGTCTGATTCGAGAGTCACCTTTTTGGTTCTGGTGTCCGCCATGCTGATCGGCATGACGGGCGGTCTCCTGGTCGCCGATCGCGACGCCTCGGTCGGGCGGAAAGCGACAGCCGCAACGAAGTCCATCGGGGGACCGGCCGGCCAGCCATCGAAGGACGACTCGGCAGCCATTAAGCCTGTGGGCGCGAGTGGGAAGGAGCCGGCCAAGGAACCGACCCTGGCGCCGCCGAAGTCCGTATCCCCGGCGATCGGGACCGTAAGCTATTCAGAACAAACAGACTCCGCCAGTGTATCAATCGCGCTTGGGCCCACCGCCCTGGTCGGGACGGATAAAGCCCACAACCCCGAACGCATATACTTCGATCTGCGGGACAGTCATCGGCCGGAGGCGCCGGTTGAAGGGTTCAGGGCGATGAAAGCGGCCCGAACCGACGGCACGCTGGTCGGCCGCGTCCGCGTGGCAGAGTGGGAGTCGGGTGCGATCCGAATCGTGCTGGATCTAAAGCGCCCGTGCGAATACAAGTACGAGATCACCTCCGGGCCGTCTCCTCGTCTCGTCGTCAGGCTGGAGCCCCGCACCACCCGTGAGATCGTCGCCAATTGATAGAAACCCTGAAATGGTGACGCCTCCCTCTCCTGGCGCTCATATCCCGGAAGGCGAACAAACTCAGCCAAGCCGCAAGATCAACAAGGGATTCTGCCAGCCGGAGCCGGTAACGATCTGCTCTGTCGGCAGGCAAACATCGCGCGGAAACAGTGAGACGCTTGGCAGTGGGGCATACCACCTTCGGATCCACGGTCAGGAACCGCAGTGTCCGGGCTAAGACACTCCGCATCAACCGCCTGCCTCCCGGCTGACCTCCTTCATCGTACGGGAGCTCGAAAGGTGATCAGCCGGCTGACAACTGCGCTCGGTGAAGTCGGGGGCGGCGGCTGTGGCTTGTAGATTGATCTGACGAGCCTTCCCGCAACAGACAGACTTGGCATCGTGCCGCTTCGGCAAGCCTGGCCAGGGCCAGATGCAGGTGACGAAGACGGAAACGCGCGGATTTCCGCTATAATCGGATGGATGGCGGACCCGAGAGCGGCGACGATGACTGCCGACGGGGAGGCCGAGTTGCGGGCCGCGCTCGCGGCGGGGGCCCCGAAGTCACAGAAGAGTCACGTCCTGCCCCCGCCCATCAAGGGGGAAAAAGGGCCGGTTTTCGAGCCGGTTTCCCGCAATACGGTCAAAACAGGATGTGTCGCGGAAACGGTGCGCAGCAGAAGGTTTGTGAGTGATGCGGATTTGTCTGGCAGGCCTCCTCGCCTGCGCCATCTTGCTGGCGGCCGGCGGCGATATGTTCGGGCAAACCAAAGGGGTCAATCGCGAGAAGTACCAGATCCATGCCCGGAGAACGACGGGTGCGATCGTGGTCGACGGTCTGCTTGACGAGGAGACCTGGCAAACGGCCGACCGGGCCGAAGGTTTCTGGCGGGTGACGCCGGACGACACGGGCCCCGCCCAGGCTCCGACGGAAGTGCGTGTGGCCTATGACGAATCTAATCTGTACATCGGCGCGGTATGCTACGACCCCACCCCGGGAAAGCGCATAGTCGAATCGCTGCGACGGGACTTCGCTTTCGGGAAGAGCGACAACTTCATTGCCTTCATCGACACTTACAATGATTTGACGAACGGATTTGCGTTCGGCGTTTCAGCAGCGGGTGCGCAGTGGGAGGGCTCTCAAGCCAACGGCGGGCTTGTCTCGCTCGAGTGGGACATCAAGTGGAAGTCAGCCGTCCGCAACTACCATGACCGCTGGGTGGCGGAGTTTGGAATCCCGTTCCGGAGCATGCGCTACCGGGAAGGTGCGACCGAGTGGGGGATCAATTTCAACCGCCTGGATCTGAAGCTGAATGAGAAATCGAGCTGGGCGCCGATGCCCCGCAACCTCCAGACCGCCAACCTCGGCTATGCCGGCACGCTGCGCTGGGAGCAGCCGCTCGGAGGGGCCGGCCTGCGTTATTCCCTGATCCCGTACGTTTCGGCCAAAACCACCCAGGACAACCTGAAAGACACGAGCAGCCGGGAGGCGTCCGCAGGGATGGACGCCAAGGTCATTCTATCCACGTCCATGAACCTGGACCTTACCCTGAATCCGGACTATTCCCAGGTTGACGTCGACACCCAGCAGACCAACCTCGACCGGTTCGAGCTTTTCTATCCCGAAAAGAGGCGGTTCTTTCTCGAGAATAGTGATCTTTTCGCCGATCTCGGGGCCGACAACCTCCGTCCCTTTTTCTCCCGGCGGATCGGACTCGACCGGCGTGTGGATGCGGGCGCAAGGCTGAGCGGGAACCTGGGAAACGGCTGGCGGATCGGTTTGATGGACGTCCAGGTCGCCTCGAAGGAAGACTACCCTGCGGCCAATTATGCCGTCGCGGCGTTGCAGCGGAAGGTCTTCAGCCGGTCCAGCTTCACCGTCTTCATGGTCAACAGGGAGGCAACAGGCACGGATGCACCCGCGGCGGGCTCGCCCTACAACCGCGTGGCCGGCCTCGAGTACAATCTGGCGAGTGCCGATAACCGGTGGACCGGAAAAGCTTTCTACCACCGGTCGTTCTATCCCGGCGCATCGGCAAAAGCCGCTACGGCCGCAGGGGGGATTACCTACTCCACGCGTTCCATCACGGCCACCGTCCTGCAGGCGTTCGTCGGCGACGATTACGTCGCGGAGGTCGGCTATATCCGGAGGAAGGGCTACGCCGAGATCAACCCGACCTTCGCGTACAAGTTCCTCCCCGACTCGAGCAAACTGATCAGCCACGGACCCATCCTGAAGGTCGACTTTCTTCGTGATTCGCGCTTCCAGCTGAGCGACCGCCAGGTCCAGGCGGGATACTCGATTGAGTGGCAAAGCCGCGACTCCCTCTCCTTCGATGTCCGGGATTCCATGGTGAGGCTGCAGGCTCCTTTCGATCCGACCAACACCGGGGGGGTGCAACTGGCGAGCGGGTCCGTTTTCAATTGGCGTGATGCGGGTTTGAGTTACCAATCCGACAGCCGGAAACAGCTCAGCTATGGGCTCGGCAGCAGGTATGGCGGCTACTACAACGGCACCCGGTGGAACCTGAACGGCCAGCTGCAGTGGCGCGTGCAGCCGATCAGCAACCTGACCATGACGGGTTCCTACGACAAGATCGATCTGCCTGCGCCTTACAGCAGCGCGAACCTGGTACTGATCGGTCCGCGCCTGGACCTGACGTTCACAGACAAGCTTTTCCTGACCACCTACGTGCAATACAACAACCAGATCGACAACATCAACGTGAACATCCGGTTGCAATGGCGTTTCGCGCCGGTATCCGACCTGTTCATCGTGTACACAGACAATTCGTACCCCGGGACCTTTCAGAACAAGGACCGCGGCCTGGTGGTGAAGCTCTCTTATTGGTTCAACTGAAATTCGTTGAACGGTGATGCAACGGAGGTCCTGAGTCCGTTCGGACGGATCAAAGAAGAAGAAATCCGAGGGCCCGAACGCCTTCTGACTGCCAGTGTCTCGCTCTGCATGGCGGCCGTCAGGGCTACATCACCGGCCCGATTCGCCAGGGGGCGAACTCGCAGTGACCCAGTACCTCGCTCCGGGTAAGGTCTCCGGAAGCTACCTCTATCAGCCGGCGGTAGATCTCCTCGCCCTTCTCTTGAATGCCGGCCTTCCCGACCAGGATTTCACCCGCATTTATGTCCATGTCGTCGCGCATGGAGTGAAATGTCCGGCTGTTGCTCGCGATCTTGACTACCGGGACGATCGGGAAACCGATCGCAGATCCACGGCCGGTCGTGAAGGCGATCACGTTGCACCCGCCGGCGGCGATGCCGGTCAGCGACACCGGATCGTAACCCGGTGTGTCCATGAAGACCAGGCCGGCGCGGCTGACCTGTTCCGCAAAATCGAGGACCTGCACGAGCGGCGCGGAACCGCCTTTCATCACGGCGGCAAGTGATTTCTCGACGATATTCGTGATGCCGCCACGGCGGTTGCCCGGAGAGGGGTTGCTGTCCATCGTGGCGCCGAACCTCGCGGCATAGTCCCGATACCTGCTGACAACGTGGATGAGTCTCCGGCCGGTTTCCGCATCAATGGCGCGGCGCACGAGGCTCTGCTCGGCTCCATAGATCTCGGGCGTCTCTGCGAGGACGGCGACACCACCCAGTGCAACGACAAGATCACTGGCGCGGCCCAGCGCCGGGTTAGCTGTGATGCCGGAAAAGGCATCCGAGCCGCCGCAGTTGAGGCCGAGGACGATGCGGCTCACGGGCTCTTCGGTTCTTCTCAGGGAGCGGACCTCCTCCGCCAGAACCTCCAGGCGGCGCGTCCCTTCGGCGATCGTGCCGGATGTGCCGCCCAAAGACTGGATTTCCATCCCCACGAAAGGCTTCAGTCCGCCAAGGCCGGAGCCGCAGCCCGCATAGCGGCCGAGATGGTTGATCTCACAGCCCAGTCCAACCATCAGGACGGCAGCCACATTGGCATTGAGGATAATGCCCTTGAGGGTGCGTTCGAGCTGGTCGATGTCGGGCCCGTCATGGGCGCCGCACCCGTCCTGGTGAGGGAGTGCCACGATGCCGTCCAGCGCGTCACCTCGCGCTCCCCGGAGTCCATCTGCGATACGCACGCAGACGTGGCTGGCGCAGTTGCTGGCGGCCAGTACGGCGATATAGTTGCGGGTACCTACCCTTCCGTCGCCACGCCGGTAACCGCGAAAGGTCCGCGGGAGTCCGGAGGGCAAGTCGACCGGGGCAGGATGGTATGCGGGATACTCTCGGGGCTCCAGATCATGGTCGACCTGGACATTGTGGGTGTGCACCCACTCACCCGGCTGGATCGGGTACAGCGCGTTTCCGATCTCGTGTGAATACTTCGTAATCGAAGATCCCTGGGGAATCTCACGAACGGCGAACTTGTGCCCGGCCGGGACGGCGTCCTTGAGGACTATGGAGGGTCCTTCGCGGGTCAGTTCGAGGCCACGCGAGAAATCTGCCCGGGCTACGGCAACGTTGTCGTCGGCCGAGAGCACGAGGGCGACCTCCTCCAGGCGATGGCGGCCGGTCAGCCCCGGGGACTGGGGGGCCGGCTGAGACAAAACCGGGAACGTAGCATCTTCACTCATGGGATCACCGCCGGGAGGAACGGATCTTGGCAGGCAGATCAGCCCTGAATCAGTCGATAGAGCGTTTCTCCTGCTTTCGGTACCATCAGGATCCCTTCATCCTCACGGCCCTTCCAGTCCGCAGGATCAATGTTCGCCGGGTCGAGGTACCCGAGATTGACGCGCCGGCAACGCTCTTCGGGGATCGCCGTCGCTAGTGTGACCTGGATGCGTGGCGACTCAAATCCTGTTACCGGATCGTAGGTGCCGAGGCCGCGCAGGTGCGTGCTGTGAGCCAGGACCCCACCCGGGTAGTGCTTGAACTTGTCCCACTGCTTCAGGAAGTAGTCGCGCACATGATAGCCGATCTCGTCCAGGAGCCTGCCATGGGTATAGCTGATTTCGTCTATGTGAGGCGCGTACACGACGACCTCTCCTCCATCCGCGACGGCCGGCTCGAGCTTGTACATACCCTTGGCAGCAGTCCAGATATCGTCGTACATCCCGGGCATGACGGAAAGGACGCGTCGAAACGGTTTTGCGACCCGCGTTATGTGGACCTTGGCGGACAGGTCTGCGGCGGCTTCATAGGCTTCTTCAGGCGAGCCAACGAACAGCCCGGCCAGGTCATGGTCCTTTACCACCATACTGAAACATAGCTTGGGGCGATCGATGCAGCCGGCAGCTCTGTCGATCACCCTGCGCACCGGCGTGTACTTGGTGCCGATGACTTCGTAGTTCGTGATCACGGCGCCGAGCCAATGGGAGAAATTGATGACCGAGGCTCCGCCGATGCCCGGGAAAAAGTACTTATTGCCTCCGGAAAAACCTACGACCTCGTGCGGGAAGGTCGGGCCGCAGACGATGATCTGGTCATAATCGAATATCAGCCGGTTCACCCGGACGTCGACCGCTTCATGCATCAGCCCGCCGCTGATCTCCTCGATTTCGCCGGTGCTGATCTTCCCCACCGTGACGAACGTGTCGGGCAGATCCCATCTGTGGTTGAAGACCCTTGTCCGGGCATACTCCTTCGCACGCTGTTCCGCGGTCACTCCCACCAGACGGTTGATCGCATCCTCGGTCATCGGCTGATGAGTTCCGAGCGCGATGAGGTAATCCAGGGCTGCGAGGGCGCCGCCGAGGCAGCCATGGAACAGGCGGAACATCAGGGGGATCGGCGCCGTGCGGGTACCATCCGGAATAATGACCAGCACGCGTTTCCCGTCGAGCTGCGCGTGCAACAGCGCTTCTTGCGTGAGCTGCGTTATCTCGCTCTCGGAGAGGACGCCGTTCTCATAGCCGGCTCCAAGTAGCATACCGACCTCCGTGTTCAAACCCCCGAAAAGGCGGAGAAACCCCCGTCGACCGGGACAACGATCCCCGTGACGAAGGCCGACGCGGGAGAGAGGAGCCAGAAAACTGCGCCGAAAAGGTCCTCGGGCTGCCCGAATCGCGCCATGGGAGTATGACTGATGATAGCCTGGCCGCGTTTGGTCAGCTCTCCCGTCTCCCGATCCAGGAGGAGATACCGGTTCTGCTCGGTCAGGAAGAAACCGGGAGCGATCGCGTTTACGCGGATTCGCGGCGAGTATTCCTGCGCGAGATGAACAGCCAGCCACTGCGTGAAGTTGGTCACCCCGGCTTTGGCCGCCGAATATCCCAGCACGCGAGTGAGAGGGCGCAGGGCGTTCATCGACGAGACGTTGAGGATGACACCTTCGCCCTTCTCCGCCATGTGCTTCCCGAAGACCTGGCTGGGCAGAATGGTGCCGAGCAGGTTCAGTTCGACCACGAAGCGGAGGGCTTCCTCGGGGAGATCGAAGAACGACCTTTCAGGGCTTGTAGTGGCCTCCGGCTTGTTACCACCCGCGGCGTTGACGAGGCCATCAATTCCGCCGAATGAATCGAGGATGACCTGACGCGCCTGTTCCAGGGTGTCGGGCTTCAACACGTCACCATAAACCACGACCGCCTCGCCGACGGATGTCTCAAAGCGCTTCATCAGCCGGTCTGCCAGTTGCGGGTCGCGGTCCAGGAGTGCCACCTTGGCGCCGCAGCCAACAAGCGCGCAACATATTTCCCCCCGAGTATCCCGGCGCCGCCCGTAACGACTATCGACCTGCCTCTGAAATCGTACATCCTCGTGAGTTCTGCAAGATCCATAGCTAACTCCCAGCAAGAACTGTTGGACTGACTGGCCAGCCTGGCATCCTTTCGGAAAAGGTGTGCGCCCTCTATCAGCTGTGACCGGGGTAATCAGGGCACCTCGAATGGGGCGAAGTGTTTTCGAAAATGCTGCTCCAGCATTCTGTAGTAAGTTTCCTCACCGCCCCGAAGAGTCTCGAAGAGCGGTTCGCGCAGGCTCGTGACCTGCATCACGGACCCGAAGGTAACGTGCAGGACCTGCCGTGCATGAAAGTCATTGAGCAGCGCCGGAAGGTCCCCATCCGACAGCGCTGCGTCTTGCGGTACCCGTGATACATCGGCTGAGACATGGTACGAGGCCCGGTCCGACGGATAGCGCTCCGCAGCAAGAGACAGGATCCTCCTGAAGAGGGCGGAGTCCAGAACAGAGACTGCACGCAAGGCCTCCAGATAACTGGTCCCTGCGGTCTTGAGATGCACAAGCCTGCCTGCAAGCCTGGAAGCGATCGGATAGATGCTGAATTTGTCCGATCCGGAGTGCAGGCTGAGCTTGTAGGGGCCGAAGGCGAGGGCCGCAGCCACGTGGCCGGCAAATGAGCGGTCGAACTCAGCGAGATCGCCGATGTAGTCGACGCCTTTCTCGAACGACCCGATGTATCTCGGTGCCAGGCTGACCCATTTCACGCCCAGCCGCTTGAGCTCGGCAGCGATGTATACATGTTCCGCGAGCGTAGTCACGGAGTCGGTTTCATCGATGCTTACTTCCACTTCAAAGGGACGCATGCCTGCAGCCCGAGCGAGGTGTCGGTACATTGCTGCAGTGTGGGCTACGGCAGCGCCGTATTTCGCCGTGGCCCGCAACAACTCCTCCAAACTGATCGTCAGCGCGCCGTCTCCCAGGTCGATGGCCTTTTCGGCCAGGCGCAAGCGGAGGTCGTCAGGCGTAGTCTCAAGCAGCTGCCACGGCAACGCATCCAGTTTCCGCAGGATATCCCGAGGCCCGTCAGTGGCAGCGCGGTTGTCCACGTGATCACCCGGATCAAAGGTGAAAAGGGTGTATCCGGAGTTCAGGCAAAGGTCGATGTCCGCTGCGACCTTCAGGTGATCGGCATCGGCTCCGTAGCCGTAGCGCCATCCTTCCTGGAATACTCCCCATGCGGCATCGTCGATGACCTGCTGTGGCGTACGGCCGGTCCTGGCGTTCTCCCGCATGGACTGCTGGGCGAAAACCGGGACCATCGCGGATCTCTCGACCGCCCTGACATGGCCGGCCGTCGCCAGACCCAATCGGTCCCCGCAGCCGGCGGACTTATCCAAACCGATGGTGCGCGGCGACAGGAAGGGCAAAAGCGAACGCAAGGCGGCCGCATTATGTGGGCTTATCGGGCAAAGGAGCAACGTGCGCTCATCGCCGGCCACTGTCACCGGCGCGGCCTCGCCGCTGAACTGCCGCAGGATCATCTGCTTCGCAGAGACCACTCCCAGCCGCTTCCTGCCCGAGTCTCGCCCGAGAAAGAAGAGCGAAGACTGAACTGCTGAAATGGAGTGCGGGTAAACCGCGATACCGGTGAGATCATGCAGGTTGGCGGCGAAGAGGCGCCCCTCGGGCTCGGGCAACTGCGGTGCCAGAGCCTCCGTTTCCGCATACGCCGCAAGATTGATTGACATCAGAGAAGGCTCCTGTCCTCTTCAGAGCAAAGCCGTACAGAACCAATCTGGCATTGTACCTGATGGCCGGACTTGCCGCGAGGGTCTCAGTCGTCGGGACTCGCAAAGGCGGTCGACCGGAACCAGAACCAGCCGACCGGCCATTTCCGCACTATGGCTTTTCCGAAGATCCGCGCGCGTGGCACCGTCAGCGTGTCGGCCATCGCTGCGGCCATGCGCCTGTCCTCAGGCAGGATAAGGTAATCAGAGGTACCGAGCTCGCTGGGGCCGAAGGAGAACGAGGCACGGTATTCCGGAAGCAGGTAGGGTTCCTGCAGGGGCTGTCCATTGACCAAGACCTTGCCCCCGCTGATTTCGATCCTGTCGCCCGGCAGCCCTGCTATCCTCCCCACCGCCTCATCGCCCGTCAAGTGCGGCATCCATATCGAGCGGAGGCCGATCGCCAGACCGCTGCGCTTTTGCTTGTCCTGCGAGGGTCCGGCTGGCGTCCGGGCGTACATGACCAGATCGAATCGCTGCGGCTGTTTGAACCGATAGACAATCCAATCCACATGCAGCATGAATTTCGGCTTCGTGCCGGGCTGTTCATTTTCCTCGGCAGTCATAAAACGGAGCAGGTGCTCGGAAAGGATTGGTTTCACCTGGGCAAGATCGACCGACGCATCCCCCGCAACCATCATCAGGCTCATGGTGGGAACGGCGACAAGCAGCGGCCCCCCGATGACCGCAATCACGCTCTTATAGTCGCGCATCCGGTAAACCGTCCGCAGAGCCAGCACCATGAGGATGAGGTGCCAGATGAAGATCCCGATTGAGAGACCAACCATGAGGCTGATTACTACCACCCGCAGATTGAGAAAAGCCGAGCCAAGACCGGCTGGGATCAACGTGAACAACAGCAGCCCCAGCACTATGACCATGATCTGCGGGATACCCGCGTAGCCAAGAACGACCAGCAGGTTGCGGAAACGACCCGCGCCGCGTGTGTACCGCCCCCGGCCTTCAAGGAGCCTGGCGACCAGGTGAACGCCGAAGACCTTGAGCAGGGTAACCGCCGCCGCGGGGAGGACGGGGATGACGAAGGAATAGCCCGGGAAGGGATCGTGGTTGAAGAAGACGCCGCTCCACCAGGCAAAGGCGAAGTACTCAGGGCCGATCAGAAGCAGCAGCGAGCCCCAGAGGGCTCTCCGCTCCTGGATGACCGGGAAACGGCTGGCCGGTGATGTCACAATGAGCCGGATATCATCCAGGAACTCTCTTGCGCTCAATCTCCCAGTATTCTCCATGGATCCTTGGCCTTAGAAAAACTGCCTGATTATCTCGATTACTTCACTCGTCGCCGGCACGACACGGTCCAACCTCAGGAAGGTAATGGTTCGTTCCGAGGCAAATGCGAAAGCCACCACGATGTACCCAAGCGTCGGCAGGGGATTCTCGAGCGCATAGCTCCAGGCCGACTCAAGACCGTGTATCAGCGTTCGCAGCACCCCCCTGCGTTCGAGCCACGACTGGTCGCTGCGGAACTGCTCCAGCAGCCGAGCGCGGTCCGCGCCCCACACCTCCGCCGGAAAGTCGTCCAGGCCCCACCTCAGGATCCTGGCCACAACGACCTCGTACTCCCGCAAAACGGCGTGGCATTCGCCGCATTCCCTGACGTGCCCCGCGATGTTCACCCCTGTCTCGGGGGTCTCCTCCTGCAGCAGGTGCATCAGGAGTTCCTCTTCGCTGTAGTGGCGAGTCTCCGATCGAGGCATAATCAGTTCCTGGCTTTACGCAGCGCTCTCCGAACGGCATGAGTCGCCCGGAACAGAGAGGTCTTCACAGTCCCGAGGCTGCAGTTCTCCATCTCGGCGATCTCGTCCAATTTCAGCTCCTGAAAATACCGGAGGACAAACACCTTCTTTTGGAGCTCAGGCAACAGATCCACGCACCGCCGCACCGTGTCGATCTGCTCCCTGCCCTCAACTTCCCGGTAAGGGGACCGGATTGCGTCCCCGAATGCGTATTCGCGCTCGGCTTTCTCTCCCGTATCTTCCGTATCCAGAGTCTCGTGCCTGCGCCTCCGTGCCCGCCAGCAGTCGATTGCATGATTCGATGCGAGTCGATAGGTCCAGGTTGAGAAACTGGCCTTGCGCGGGTTCCAGCTCCTGAGCGAGCGGTAGAGCTTGACAAAGATCTCCTGGGTGGCGTCCCTCGCGTCTTCGGCGCTCTGGATGATCCGGTATGCTGTCGCGAAGACCGGATGTCGGTACCTCTCGTACAGCTGGGAGAAGGCATCTTCATCCCCTCCAAGTGTACCCTCGACCAGATCCTCATCCGATAATGGACTTGTCATCGCAACTGATCGCGCGGAGATACCAGTCTGAGAACCCGGCTCAAACTACACTTACGATGGCGCATGCCAGGAAGTTGACGTCAGACTTCAGAACTTTCTCCGGGCTGAAGTGAGATGCCGCGCTGAAGCTAGCCCATTGGCAGAAAAATCGCAACCTGCTTTCGGCGGCTACCCTCGCCGTGGCCTCGGTTCCATCACGTCGGAACATGAAAAGGATCTCACCAGGGGAACGCAGGGTGCGTAACGGCAAGCATTTGTGCCTGGTCCACATGGCAAGCATCGATTGCGCGCTTTGAGCCTCTGAGGTCGAGATCGGCAGGAAATGGTGTAGCATCTGGAGCATGGAACTCGTACCTGAATCCGAGGTCAGGAACCGGCTGGAGCGGCTGCAATCGTGGATGCGCGCGTCCGAGGTTGATGCCGTCTTCATCCTCCAGAATGCGGACATCTTCTATTTCTCAGGGACACTCCAGGCCGGACTGCTCTGTCTCCCCGCCCAGGGCGAGCCTGTCTTCCTCGTGGTGAAGAGTCTGGCCCGCGCCCGCCTGGAATCGCCGCTGCAAAAACTGGCGGCATTGCCGAGCATGGGAAAAGCCCCCGGGCTCCTGGCGGGGGAGGGTGTGGGCGGACTGCGTCGGGTCGGACTCGAACTGGATGTATTGCCGGTTAACCATTTTCGGCGGCTTAGCCAGGTTTTCGGAAATGTGGAGTTCATGGATGCTTCCGACTCGATCCGCAACATCCGGATGGTCAAATCCCCATACGAAGCCGAGCAGGTGCGTCGGGCTGCGGGGCAGCTGAATGCAGCTTTCCGGGAGATTCCGGGCTGGTTGCGTACCGGCATCTCGGAGCTCGAACTGGCGACGCTTCTTGAGAGCCGCCTGCGCGGGCTGGGGCACCAGGGGCTCACGCGTATGCGCGGCTTCAACAACGAGATGGGCTACGGAACAGTCTCTATCGGCCCCAGCGCCAGCCACCCGAGCTGCTTCCCGGGACCGGTCGGTTTCGTCGGGCTATACCCGGGCATGCCCAACGGAGCCGGAGAGAGGCGTTTGGAGAAAGGCGACACCGTGATGGTAGACATTGTCGGAGGCTACGGTGGCTACGTCGCCGACAAGACCCGCACATTTGCCTGTGGTGAGATCGCGCCCGACATGGCCGCAGCCCACTCCTTCATCCTCGAACTGATGGCCGGGATCGAACGGCTGTTGAAACCCGGCACCCCTTGCGAGCTTATCTATTGTCATGCGCTCGAAAGGGTCAAAGGCAGTCCCTTCGAGGAGAATTTCATGGGACTTGGCAAGGAGAAGGTCCGGTTCCTGGGCCATGGCGTCGGTCTGGAGCTGGACGACCTTCCGGTCCTGGCTTCCGGTTTTAAGGCTCCGTTGGAGCCGGGTATGACCGTGGCGGTCGAGCCGAAGATCTTCTTCCCCGGACGGGGCGGGGTCGGGATAGAAGACACCTACCTCATCACCAAAACCGGGTTCGAGAAACTGACCCTCTCTCCGACGGAAATCATCCAGGCTGGCAAATCCGGACTATCGGTTTAGCGGCGGATTTTCGACAGGCACCAGTCACGGCATCCGGACCTGCCGGTAACGACGTTACGCACCTACGGCTTCGACTGGCGATCTTCAGCCTCCTGCAGCCAGCCCCGGCGGAGCTGTTCCAGCGGCACGTTCGAGGTATAGGGCTTGATGTCCAGGACGGGCGTGCCGTCCAGCATATCGACGCCGCGGACACGCAGCACGCGTCCCTCCCGACCCAGCAGTTCCACCACGGTAAGTCCGATCGGGTTCGGGCGCCACGGGGCCCTCGTGGCAAAGACCCCGTGGGGGCGCGTATCGGATGGAGGTGTCAGCACTAGCTCGAACCCCTCCACCTGGTGGAATACCCAAAGCACCAGGAGGTGCGAGAAGCCTTCGACGTCCAGGAGGCCGGCTTCGAACCCCGGGAGGATTTCGATCGTGCCCTCTGCCGCGTGCTGCGCGCCGAGCCCCCTCGGTACCTGCTGGGCATCCGTATATGGGCTCCTGACCTGTCCGATCGGCTTCATGATCCACTCATCCATGTGTTGCCTCCTTTGCAGCGCGGAACAGGTGCTATTCTCCAATGTCTGCAGTTCGCATCACCCAGCTTTGCCGGAATTATAGACCACCCGCGATTGACTTGATCCCGCAAATCCCTCAGAATCGGGTTCTGCCCCTTCTGCGCTCGCCGACGGGGGCCCGGCACGGGGTGTGAGTGCGTGTCGTTCTGCGACGCCGCCCATGCCCTCTTCACAACCCATCTCTCTAAGGCGAAGATGCCGCAACAGGGTCCTACAGCAGCCGGGAACGGCAGCGAGGCGACTGAAAAGGTCGCATACGGGTTCGGGGACAGGGTCAAGTTCTGGCTGGGTTCACTCGTGGGCTACTGGGCGATCCGACTGATCGGGGCAACGCTCCGCTGGGAGATCGATGGCCGGGAGAACCACCGTTCGATCGTCGAAGCCGGCAGGAAGATCATCTATACCTTTTGGCACGGCAGGATCTTCATGGCCACTTACTTCTGGCGCGAGCGGGGCATCGTGGTCATGACAAGCCGGAATCGTGACGGTGAGTATATCACGCGCGTGATCAGGCGCTTCGGCTACGGGGCGGCGCGGGGCTCCAGCAGCCGGGGCGGGCGCCGGGCTCTGGTCGAAATGATCTACGAGATGCGTCGGAACCACGACGTGGGATTCACCATCGACGGTCCGAGGGGGCCGCGCTACGAGGCCAAGCCCGGCGCCGTCTGGATCGCGGCCAAAACGGGGAACGCAATATTCCCGTTCCACATCTCTCCCGAGAGGAAATGGACGCTCAACAGCTGGGACCATTTCCAGATCCCGAAACCATTCTCTCGCGTGCTTGTGCTGATGGCGCCGCCGATTTATGTATCCGCGGAGGCAACACAGCAGCAGATGGACGAAGCGCAGCGTGACCTCCAGAATTCGCTCATGAACCTCCTGGAGCGAGGGGACAACTACTGGGCTCGACAGGCGGTCAAATGAGAGGGCTGCTGTACTGGGCGATCCAGCGCAAATGGCTCTTTGCCGGGCTACTGGCAGGGGGCCTCCTGTTGCTGCCGCCTCTGCCGGCCGACCTCACCCCCGAGGGGCGCGTGGTGCTCGTGATCGCGCTGTTCACGATGATCCTGTTTGTGACCGAGGCGATCCCCCTGCCCGCGGTCGCGTTGATGATCCCTGTCCTGCAGGTCCTTTTCGGCATCGATTCGCCGACCGAGGTGGCCCACTCCTTCATGAACGATTCGGTCTTCTTCATACTCGGATCGCTGATGCTGGCGGTGGCAATCGTTAAGCAGAAAATCGACCGCCGCCTCGCGGTCATCCTTTTCCGGCTTACCGGCCCGAAGGTCAATCGCATCGTTTTCGGACTGATCCTGTTCTCGGCCTGCCTGGCATCACTCATTGGCGAGCATACCGTGGCGGCGATCATGCTGCCTGTGGTCCTGAGCCTCGTACGATACTCCTCCGACGAACAACGAGCCTCGCCGCGGCTTGCGGGCCTGCTGCTTTTTTCCATCGCGTACTCCTGTGCAATTGCAGGGATCGGAACACCCAGCGGGGGCGCGCGCAACGCGGTGATGATCGAATACTGGTCGCGCCTTTTCGGTGAGCACGTCAGCTATCTCGAGTGGATCAAGTATGCCTACCCGCTGGTCATCTTGCAGGTGCCGATCCTGGCGATCGTCCTGCTGAACCGGTTCGTCCCGGAAAAGACGGATCTGTCCACGGCGATCCGAAAGCTCAAGGCCCAGGTCTACTGGGAGGGCAGGATGCGGAGCCGCGATTGGCTGACCGTTGCGATTTTCGGGGCGACACTCCTCGAGTGGGTCTTCTTCAGCGGCCGGATCGGGCTGGGCGCCCCGGCATTTATCGGCGTCTGCCTCTGCCTGATCACGGGCCTGGTCGAATGGGAAGACCTCCAGTCCGGGGTGAACTGGGGAGTCTTCATGATCTACGCCGCCACGATATCCCTGGGAACCGCGATTGAACGGACCGGAGCCGCGTCGTGGGTTGCCAGTCACTTCCTGGGCGTTGCGTCGACCGTCGGGCTCGGGTCAGGCCCGGGACTGCTCGCAGCCGTAGCGATCCTCACTGTTGCCATCTCCAGCTTCATCAGCCGGGCCCCCGCGCTCGGCATTCTGTCGCCGATCGTCCTTGTCATGGCCCAGGCATCCGGCACATCCGTGTTGGCAATGGGATTCGTCACGGCGATTTCATCCGCATTCACCTATATGACGATCATCGGGTCGCCTGCCAACACGATCATTTTCAGCAGCGGGTATCTCCAGGCGAAGGACTACCTCAGGGCAGGCGCCTGGATGACGCTCGCGTCGCTGCTGATCCTGTGGGTCACATCTGAAACCTATTGGCGCATGGTATTGCCGCGTTGAGAGACGCCGGACGGAGACTATGAAATTCCTGATGTGCATCGGCGGAGTGGAACCCTCGGCTGAAACGATCCGGTTTGGCGGCAGGATCGCGAAGGCTTTCGAGGCGGACATCTCGGTCCTTTACGTTCGGCCCAAGGCACCCCACGCTGTCCGCAAGGAAATCCAGCTGGCGAGAGAAAAACTCTCCGAGTGGGAGATCGAGCTTCCCGGAGTCAAGGTCCTGCATGCCGCCTACCAGATTCTCTCCGAGGAAGGCGTACTGCGTCCTTCCCCGAGGGGAGAAGCCGCTGAATTCCAGGCGCTGAAGGCCGAGGTCCGCGGCGCCTACGAACTCGAACTGCCCGGCGGCCAGGGGCAGAACATAAGGCTCAGGATCCGGGAAGGAGACATCGTCGAAGAGGTGAACAAGGAGACCGAATCAGAGGAGAACGATCTCGTCATCTTCGGAGCCAGCCGGCGAAGACAGATCCTCCAGAAGCTGATTCAGTTTGTGAATTGCTCCGTGTTGATCGTGAAGAACCCCAGGGATGTCACCTACGAACTCCTGCTTTGCACCGACAGCTCCGGCCCGGCACGCAAGGCGGAGATCTTCACAGCCAGGCTGGCTCATTTCCTGCAGCACCGCGTGCACATACTTTCCGTAGCGAAATTCAAGAACCGGGAGCACATGGCAATGGAAGGGGCGGAACGGGCCTCCAGACTCCTGACCAAGGCAGGAGTCCGACATTCAGTGGCGGTGCGGACAGGAAGTGTCACGGAGGAAATTGCACGCGCCTCCCGCGAAGATACGGTTGTGATCATGGGGACCAGCCGCAGGCCCGAGATCTGGAAGCTGGTCTTCGGGAGCAAAGCAAACCGGATCGTGGAGCGCGTTCCCTGCCCGGTTTTGATCGTGAAGTAGGCTCTTCCGGGGCGCGCGGTCAAACGCGGCGGGTTAAGACGGGAACGACTCTATTTTCGAGCGAGGAGGCGATCCACCAGCGTGCGCAGGCTCTGGTGCTTGCCGGGGAAAGTGCCGAGGAATTCCTCCTCGAGCTCGCCGCGCTTGTTTATCACCCACGTGGTCGGCACTGCCTGGATTTCCCCGAGCGCGTCCAGTTCTCGCAGGCTCGGCACCGCGACCGGGTATTCGATCCCGAGCTTCCGGACGGCGGCTCGAACCTCGCCCTCCGTACCTGAATCCAAAGCCGGAGCGATGAAGAGCACTCCACGGGCTTTGTAGTCGTGGTAGAACTCGTTGTATCCGGGTATTTCGGACAGGCAGGGTCTGCACCACGTTCCCCAGAAATCTATGACCGTAATCCTGCCTTTCAGGTCTGAAGAGCGCACCAGCTTCCCGTCGAGCAGGTGTAGTTGAAACGACGGAATTTCGCCGCCCGGCTGTGGATCGGCCGCACCGGGCAGGATCACAGCAGTCAGGCCTGCAAGCACGGCCAAAACGGCCATGGCTCGGCCACTGGTCGGATTCGACATCTTCATCTCCGTTGGTCGGGCAGAGGAGGCCCCTCATGCCGCAGACGGCGCGCGGCAGGTGCGGGCTGCATGATTGCTATTGAGCCATCGCGGGCGTGAGGCTCTCAAAGGCTTCCTGCAGCGCCTTGCGCGCCCGATTCAGCCGGGAGCTGATGGTTCCGAGGCTCAAACCCAGGTGCGAGGAGATCTGCTCGTAGCTCATCTCCTCGATCTCCTTCATGACGAACACAGCCTTCAGGTGAGGCTTGAGGCGGTCGATCGCCCTCCGCAACAGGACCGACTTCTCCTTTACCAGCAGGTTGCGCTCGGCGGTCTCGTGATGGCGCAGGCTGCCGCTTGCCTCGGGCTGGCGCAGGACGTCCTCCAAGGGAGCGCCATCCATGTCGAAGCGCCTCCAGGGTTTGCGGGCACTGTCCAGACAGGCATTAACCGTGATTCGATAGATCCAGGTCTTCAGCGACGACTCGTGATTGAACTCGCCGATACCTCTCCACACCTTGGTGAAGACCTCCTGCGCCACATCTTCCGCGTCGTCCGCGTTACCCAGGATCCGCAGGGCAACGCGCAAAACCAGCGGTCGATATTCAGCGAACAGCTCTTCGAAAGTCGGTGTATGTGCTTCCATATCCCTTGACGCCTGGCGAGCCGAACTGCCATCCCCCGAGGTTCTTCTCAATCCTGGCGGCATCCCTGCCTTCCGTCAGTTTTTGAGAATCCGGCTAGTATAGCCATCCCATTCTGAAATGCAATAGAAAAATTCCGAATCCCTTGTCGCGCAAGACTCCTCGTCCGCGGCGTGCGTTTGAGCCGCCGGCGCGGGCAACGCGTGCTTCGCCAGAGCGCTCCCCCTCGCCGCACGAGGCTCCGGCCAATGACTGAGGCCATGCCGGAGTTGAATTGCATCCGGTGTTTCTCTATGATTTGCCCTCACCCACGACGACCGAGAAGGAGGGCTAGTCTCATTCCCGCAAGAGCCAAACCGACCTCAGCGGAACTGTTTCCTGCAGGTAGGCCCTCCAAAGGCTCCAAGGCAGGCGGAGGCCCGGGAAAATCTGGTGCCGTCAGACAGCCACCCCGGAGAAGCGAGGGCCGAGGGCCGCGCCAATTGAGCCTCATGGACTCACTTCCCGTGCCCGGCGCCACCCCTGCCCAGGCTCCCGGTGCTCCTTCTGCCGGGAACCCGCCGGAGACGAAGACGCCCGACAACGGACCGGCCGCGGCCGAACCCCTGCAGGGGGAGACCAACCGGCGGGTGAGGCCTGCCAGGAGGGAGACTGCCGAGAGCCTCGCCACCAGGCAGCGTGAGATTTCGGTGTCGGAGTTCTTCACCAAGAACCGGCACCTGCTGGGCTTCGACAACCCCCAGAAGGCTCTCCTGACAGCGATCAAAGAGGCCGTCGATAACTCCCTGGACGCCTGCGAGGAGGCGGGAATTCTGCCGGTCTTGAGGGTGGACATCGATCAGCTGGCAGAGGACCGATTCCGCATTGCGGTCCAGGACAACGGCCCGGGGATCGTGAAGCCCCAGATTCCCAAGATCTTCGGCAAGCTGCTCTACGGTTCGAAATTCCACGCGCTGAAGCAGGCGCGCGGCCAACAGGGAATCGGCATCTCGGCCGCCGGGATGTACGGGCTTCTGACTACGGGCAAATCCATTGCCGTTACATCGCGCACGGGCCCCGGCAAGCCGGCCCACTACTACGAAATCCAGATTGACACGCGGAAGAACGCCCCCCAGGTGATTACAGATTCCGTCGTCGAATGGGAGCCTCAGCACGGCACCAGGGTCGAGATCGAGCTGGTGGGGACCTATAAGAGAGGCCGTCACTCCGTTGACGACTACATCCGGCAGACAGCCATAGCCAATCCCCACGCCGAGATCTTCTACAACTTCCCGGGAGGGGCCGGAACGCTCCACTTCCCGCGGGCTTCCGACACCCTGCCCCCGGAACCGCGGGCGATCAAGCCTCACCCCTACGGTGTCGAGTTGGGGGTCCTGATCAGGATGCTGAAAGAGACATCCGCGCGCCGCCTCGATGTGACCCTGAAACGTGATTTCTCGCGCGTAAGTGAACGTGTGGCCGAGGAAATCTGCACGGCCGCCGATTTGCGCCCCGGCTCCAACCCGCATCTCATCGCGACGCATGAGGCCGAACGCCTGTACAAGGCGATCAACAGTGTCAAGGTGATGAGTCCGCCGACGAACTGCCTCTCACCCATAGGCGAGGGGCAGATTCTGTCCGGGTTGAAGAAGGAGATCCCGGCCGCCTTTTTCACCGCCGTTTCGCGGTCACCCGCAGTCTACCGGGGCAACCCTTTCCTGGTCGAGGTCGGGATGGCGTACGGAGGTGGGCTGCCTGCGGAGGACCTGGTGGATCTTCTGCGCTTCGCGAATCGCGTGCCGTTGCAGTACCAGCAGTCCGGTTGCGCCATCACCAAGGCGGTGCTCAGCATCGACTGGCGGTCTTACGGACTTTCGCAATCCAAAGGCGCCCTCCCGACCGGGCCGCTTGTGCTCTTCATGCACATTGCGTCCGTCTGGGTCCCATTTACGTCCGAGAGCAAGGAAGCGATTGCGGCCTATCCCGAAATTACCCGGGAGCTGCGCCTGGCACTCCAGGACTGCGGTCGCAGGCTTTCGAGCCACATCCGAGCCCGCCGCCGCGAGGTTGAAGAAGAAAAGAAACGGTCCTATATAGAAAGATACATCCCGCATATCGGAATCGCCCTGCGCGAGATCCTGGGAATGTCCAAACCAGCTGAGCAGGAACTCGTGGTGACGCTCAAGGACGTCCTGGAGCGCAGCCGATCGCGTGAATAGGTCTGGCGGCCGCACCGCGGGAAGATCCCGCGCGGCCGATGACCGGAGCCGCCTGAAATGCCCAGAGCCAAACCTGCCAGCCGCAAGGCCTCCAACCCTGAGAGCAAGACTATCCTGACATCAATCATGGATTCAGCCGACGAGATCCGCCGGAAGATCCTGGCGAGAAAGAAACCGACCATGAAGTTCCCGGTCCGTTCGCTCGCCAACGTGAGGTATCACCCCCAGCGCGGCTTCTTCGAGATGGCGGGCCAGAAGAAGGAAAGAACCCTGACCGTCAATACGGTCAAGACCTTCGCCCAGACCTTGCGCATGATCGCCCTCTCCAAGGAGCTGGTCGAAAGCGACGACATCGCCACCAAGAGAGAGGCGTACTATGTTTCGAAAAACTGGGAGGACGCCCGGTTCACCGAACAGCCCGAATCCGATACGGTGATGGACGACGTCGAGGCGTTTTTCAGCGTCAACCGCGAGCAGCTTGGATTCATACCCGAGGAGAAAGGCGGGGATGTCGCCGGGCGCCTTACCGTGATCGATCATGATCGGGATACCGGCAAGGAGCTGCGTATCGATTGCACGAAGTTCGGGTCAGGCGCATACAGCATTCCCATTTCAGTGGAGCACCTGCAGTTTGAAACCGAAGCCGACTTCATCCTGGTGATAGAAACCGCGGGCATGTTCCAGAGGCTGGTGAAGCACAATTATTGGAAGAAGGCCAATTGCATCCTCATCAGCATGGGCGGGGTTCCGACCCGAGCCTGCCGGCGGTTCATCCGCCGCCTCGCCGATTTCAAGCGCATCCCGGTTTATGTTTTCGTCGACGGCGACCCCTACGGGATCACGAACATATACAGGACCCTGAAGGTCGGGTCGGGCAACGCCGCTCACCTGAACGAGTTCTTTTGCGTGCCGCAGGCGAAGTTCCTCGGAATCACGCCAAATGATATCGTCGACTACAAACTGCCGACCCACCCTCTGAAAGACGTGGACGTAAAGCGGGCCCGGGACGCGATCAAGAACGACCCCTTTATCCGCCATCACAAGGACTGGATCAGTGCGCTCGAATATCTCGTGCGCATGGGGGTGCGCGCCGAGCAGCAGGCTCTGGCGAAGCACGGCCTGAACTACGTCATGGACACCTACCTGCCCGAGAAGCTGAAACACCCGGAACGTTTTCTTCCGTGATGCCTGGCTTGAAGATCGGCTGTGACTTGCGTTCCAATCGGGCGCGCCCGCCGGAGCGGACAAGGGTCCGCCGTGCCCCGGGACCCGGCTCGCTCTATTTGTCCGGGCGGCGCTGCGCGGTCCATCGGCTCCCCGGCTGGTCGCCAAGTTGCGCGCTGCCTGCGATCATAGAGCCCTTCACGCGGCCCGAATATTTCCGTATGGACGGGTTGCCCTCCCTGACGGCGAAGCTGATCTGAACACCCTGCAAGCTCGCGTCCAGGAGGGGCAGAACCCTGTTACCGACTTTCAGGCTGCCGTCCAACTTCTGGTAGGTCTGCCTGAGGGTGAGTTCGGCATTGCCGGACGCCGTCCCCCAGCTCCAGGTGCCGGCAACCTTGGCCGGGACAATCCAAAGATAAGCCGTGCGGCTTTCGACTTCCGCGGTGCTGTCGGGATCCCAGTCCCCCATCGTAAAGGCATTGGTTACCACCCGCGTGCCGGGCTTGAGCTCAAGAATCCTGGGTCGCAGCTTCAGGTTAAGGTCAGGCAGGAGGTACATGGTAAGAACCGTGGCCTGGCTGAAGTCGGCCTGGAAGATGTCGGCCTGCATGAAACTTGCTTTGCCGGAGACACCCGCCTTGTCGGCGTTGAGCCTTGAGAGTTCCACCATGTCCGGATTGTACTCAACACCAAGGGCTTTCGCTCCCCGCTTCGCGGCCGCAATCACGATCCTTCCATCCCCCGAACCGAGGTCGATGACATAGTCATCGGGCGTAACCTTGGCCAGATCGAGCATCTTCGCGACCAGGGCCTCCGGCGTAGGCACCCACACTACGTCCTTCCCCTCCTGGCCCACCTCGGGCTGATATTGCTGAGCGATCCCGCGCGCCGACGCAGCAGGCAACAGCGGCAGAACTGACAAGAGCGCAGTCAACGCGCAAACGGCAACTAAGAGCCTGTTCCGCATGATCACCGGAGTCTCCTTTGAAATCGGTCTTCCCACATCGGGTCCTGCAAGAGTCTGCCCAGAGCTTACTACTTTTCCGGCGATCGGCACGTCTCTTTATCCGCCGACTTGATTTTTGTCTAGCTGCCTTTGCTCGTGCCTGTGTATGCTAGAACGCAACGGTGAACCGCCTTGGATTGGCGTGGGAAACGGCAGGTGCATGGCGCCATGTTGACGATCATCGAAAGGGTTCTGCTGCTACAAAACATCGATCTCTTTTCGCACGTCACAGCCGAGCAGGTCTCCTTTTTCGCAGCCCTGGCCGAAGAATGCGTCGTCGGCCCCGGGCAGGTTCTCTACCGCGAGAATGACGCTCCCGACGGTCTCTACGTCGTAGTTTCAGGGTCTGTGGCGATGCGGCGCGGACAGGAGGAAATTGACCGCATCGGGCCCAACGGTTCCTTCGGCGTCTGGGCGCTCTTTGACGATGAGCCCCGCATAGCCACCGCCGGAACCCTCGAGGAATCGCGGATACTGTTCATATCCCGCGATGATTTCTATGACGTGCTGACAGATCATGTCGACATCATCCAGGGACTCTTCAAACATCTCGTCCTGCGCATCAGGGGACTGGCCACCGCCGTGGGAACATAGCATGCAGGATGATGCAGATCATCAGCCGGACCGGCGCGATCAACCGGCGTCCCCGAAGGAGAGCGGCAAAGAATCGCCCCTCCCCGGGGAAGCGCGCGACCTGCCAGGCAGGCTGGACGAGGTCGAGGGCCTTCTGCGCGAATCCACAGCCAGACTGGCTAAGGCCGAGAAGATGGCCGAACTGGGCAACCTGGTCGCAGGGATCGCCCACGAAATGAATACCCCGCTGGCAAGCATCAGCAGCAACACAGACACCATTGCGCTGGTGTTGCAGAAGATGAGCGGACTGATCGTGTCCGAGTTCCCGGATGAGGCCTCCGCCGTGCGCAGGCGATTCGAGGAAGCGCTCTCCATGGCGACGGAGTCGCTGCGCACAAGCAGGCTTGCCTGCGACAGGATCCTCAAGCTCGTCAGCGCCCTGCGCGGCTTTGCGCGCCAGGACGACCTGCGGATGCAGAAAGCCGACGTGCACGCAGGCATCGAAAGCACTCTCGCTGTCGTCGCCCACGAGTTGAAGGGCAGGATCAAGGTCGTGAAGGATTACGGCGATCTCCCCGAGATCGAATGTTTCCCGGATCAGCTGAATCAGGTCTTCATGAACCTGCTCGTCAACGCCGCCCAGGCGATCGCGGGTCCGGGTGAAATCCGGATCAGGACCTTCCACGACGGGGGCACGGTCAGGATATCAATCTCAGACAGCGGGAGTGGAGTCCCGGCCGAGCTGGTGTCGAGAGTGTTCGACTCGGGATTCACTACCAAGCATGCCGGAGAAGGCACCGGACTGGGCTTGTCCATCAGCAAAAAGATAGTGCAGGCTCACGGCGGCAGGATTGAATTGGATGGCGGGCCCGGCAGCGGCGCCACGTTCACCATAGTTCTGCCCGTCCGCACAACCGAGGAAAGGAAGACGAATGAACACTGACACCCCCCGACCGTCACTCCTGATTCTCGATGACGAAGAGATGGTGCTGAGCTCACTGCGCAGCCTCTTCCGGCTTCAGACCGAATACGAGGTGATTGTCCACTCATCCGCAAAGGAGGCGCTGGGCAGTGCCAGCACGCGGCCGGTCGATCTGGTGATATCGGATTATCTCATGCCCGAGATGGACGGCATCACATTCCTGGCGCGCTTCAAGGAGATACAGCCCCAGGCGATCCGTGTGCTCCTTACGGGATATGCGGACAAGGAGAATGCCATCCGGGCGATAAACCAGGTGGGGCTCTACCAGTACATCGAAAAACCCTGGGATAACGCGGAGCTTCTGGTCATTGTGAAGAATGGCCTCGAGAAACGCCAGTTGCTGCGCACGCTCGAGGAGAAGATCGCCGAGCTGGCCAAGGTCAATACGAATCTGAAGAGCCTGCAGACCGCACTGATAAAAGCATTCCTGTGAGGATCCGCCGTCGATGACCGGGTCCGCAAGGCCGATGAGCGCGCGGGATCACTGAGACGCCGCTGCTACGTTGCCGCGGACCGGGATCTTCAGCTCCGGCGTCAGGGTGCTGCTCGTCTTGATCACCACCATCCCGAAGTGATAGCCGGGTTTTGTGTCGGACTTCTGGGTAACGATCAGCTTCGTCTTCTTGCCGGCGCTTCCGGGAACCGGTTCCAGTCTTGCAGTTACGTATTGGTCGGTAGACTCGGCGCTCAGGACCTTGACTGATTTCTCGGGCGGAATCGTTATGAGCAGTTCCTTGACGATTTCCTTTCCCGGAGGCGTGCTGCCGAGGTAGATGAAGCGTTCGGAGAGGCCGAACTCGGGTATGACAACGCCGGTAAGGCTCAGAGAAATCTGCGGCTGTTTCGGGTCGTTTGTGACTACAACGACGGACTTGTGAATCGCCGTCTGTCCCTGCGTGTTTATCGTCACTTCGATCCTGCCGGACTCACCGGGGGCTACCTGCTTTGCTGACAGCAAAGCTGCGGCGCACCCTCAAGAAGGTTCGACCTTCAGGATCTCCAGAGTAGCGTCACCTTTGTTCTTGAAGGTGAAGACCTGTTTGAGCCTCTCACCTTCCGTGACGGTTCCGAAGTCTTTGGCGATGCCGTCAAATGCGATCACGGGGGTCTTCTCCGCCGCTCCCAGCGTGACAAGTCCCAGCACGAGAATCGCGAGCACAACAGGAAATAGTCGTTTCATCATGAGCTCCGGCTGCACACAATGTGCGAGCAGCAAGTATAGCGATGCCGCAAGTCTCTTTCAACGCCGGCCTGGCCGGCGTCGTAATTCACACTCATCCCTTCGGCTGCGGGCTGAATCTTTCGCGCGGCCTTCCTGTGCGGGTGTTACTCTTAGAGTGCTGCTGGATTCTTTGCAGCAGGAGGGGACCAGGTGAAACGAACGGTTCTGCTGGTTTGCGCACTCGTGATTGGTTCTTTGGGGCGGATCTGGGCGCAGGTGCCCGGTCAGGCGAAGCCACAGGATCAATCCCCGCCTGCGACAGAATCTCGGGCCTCCGGACAGGGCAGGAGCAACCCGGACCCGCAGGAGATCATCCGCGCCTTTTCGGCGAAGGAGACGGAGTTCTACGAGGCCTGGAAGGAGTACACCTACCACCAGATCGCCGACGTGCGCGTGCTCGCGGTCAACGGTGCACCACGACAGGAAAAGATGACGATCATCTCCGATATCGTGTTCCTGGATGACGGCAGACGGGATGTCCAGATAGTACGCAGAGCGGGGGACCTGCGGAGCGTCATCTTCACCAGGGACGACGAAGAGGTCATCGACAACCTTCAGCCATTTGCTCTGACCGAAAAGGAACTGCCGCTCTACGACCTCAACTATGACGGCAAGGAAAAGGCCGACGAACTCGATTGCTACGTGTTCTCAGTGAAGCCGAAGAGCATTAAGGCGGGCAGGTTCTATTTTGAAGGGAAGATCTGGGTCGACGACCAGGACCTGCAGGTCGTGCGCACAGTCGGGAGGCCGGTACCCCAGAAGAAGAACTCGCAGTTCCCCCAGTTCGAGACGATTCGTCAGATGATCGACAACAAGTACTGGTTCCCGGTTTGGACCCATGCGGACAGCGAGCTTCATTTTCAGCGGGACAACGTGCACATCGAAGAAACCATCACCTACAGCGACTACAAGCACTTCGCTTCCAAGACCACGATCCAGTTCGAACCTCAAAAATGACAAAATGGGGGTTTGACCCTCGCCCGATTCCGACCACCATCTTGTGGAAAACTATCCTCCCGGAATATTCTCCTGTGGGAGATCCGGGCAAGAATTGCCAACCTCAGCCACGGTTACAGATGGGGATGGAGACCGCCATGGGAGAGTCTTCACGCGTAAGAGCATTCTTGAAGGGCCGGGAGTCGTTGTTCCTGGTCGCGGGACTGAACATCTTCCTCCATTTGCCGGCAATCAACAGATACGGCTACCATCGTGATGAGCTCTACTTCCTGGATTGTGCCCGTCACCTCGACCTCGGTTTCGTCGATCACCCGCCGCTGCTGGAGATTCTGCTCTCGGCCACTCGATGGCTGCTGGGTGACTCGCTTATCGCCATCCGCATTCCTGCGGTCCTGGCCTCGACGGCCGTCGTTGTTCTGGTAGCGTTGATGGCCCGACAATTCGGCGGCGGGCGGTTCGCACAGCTGCTCGCCGGGCTGTCCGCCGTCCTCGCGCCGGTCTACCTGATCACCTCGATGATGATCAGCGTTGAGGGGCTGAACACGCTCATGTGGACTGTGTGCCTGTACCTCGTGCTGCTTGTCAGTGTGGATCCGACACCAAAACGCTGGCTGCTTCTCGGCATCGCTTTCGGCACGGGCCTGCTCGCCAAGTACGCGATCGTCTTTCTCGGCGTCGGGCTGGCCGCAGGTGTCGTGTTCACTCCTGCCGTGAAGCTACTCCGGAGCAAGTGGCCCTGGATCGCGGCCGGACTCGCGTTCCTCATATTTCTCCCGAACCTGATCTGGCAATGGGCGCACGGATGGCCTTTCATCGAATATGCGCGCGGCATTCACAGCTCCATGATGGAGTGGATACCCTTGGATCTCTACCTTGTATCCCAGGTCCTGTTCCTGAACCCGGCCTCGCTGCCGATCTGGCTCGGAGGCCTGCTCTATCTCCTCGCCGGCCGGGTCATGAAGCCATTTCGGCATTTCGGTGTGGCGTTCGTCACCATCCTGGTCGTGTTGATCGCAATGAAGTCCAAGGCCTACTATCCCGCCCCGGCGTACACGATACTGCTTGCAGCCGGAGCAGTCGGAGCCGAGCGGTTGTTTGCGAAGTCCGGACGGAAATGGCTTCGTCCAGCCAGCGTCACCGTGCTGCTCATCGGAGGTCTGCCAATCCTGCCCTACGCTCTGCCCATCCTGCCCGTGGAGCAGTTCCTGGCATACTCCAGGGTCGTCCATATCGAGTCTGCCTTCGCCTTTGAAACCGGCCGGCCCTTGAAGTTGCCTCAGTATTTCACGGACATGTTCGGGTGGGATAACCAGGTCGAGGTCGTCGCCCGGGTTTACCGGAGCCTCTCTCCGCAGGAGCGTTCCAAGACTGTCATCTATGCAAGGAACTACGGAGAAGCGGGCGCGGTAAATCTTTTCGGCAAAAGGTATGGATTGCCCCCGGCCATCAGCGGTCACTTTAGTTACTACTATTGGGGCCCCGGCCCTGCCGATACCGAGGTCGTCATAACCATCGGCCGGATGAGCATGGAGGACTTGAAAAGGAGCTTCGAGGATGTGAGACTCGCTGCGACGATCACGCACCCGTACGCGATCTTCTACGAAAACGATATCCCCGTTTATGTCTGCCGCAGGCCAAGAGCGCCTATCCATCAGCTGTGGCCCGGGACCAGGGACTTTTAGTGTAAATAGCCTGACAACCTAAGAGCCTTTTCTTGCTACAATTTATGCATGTCGCCCCTATGGGCTGGGTATGATCCCAAGCGGGTTGTCGAGCGTGAAGGGGTGGAAAACAGCGAGGCAAGCATGACGGAAGCTCCGCGCCCCGACCAGGGTGAAGAGTCTCCACAAGATACCTCCGTACCAACAGACAATCTTCCGGATCGTTACGCGATCAAGGAGATGGCAAAGGTTCGCGTGCTCACCTGCACGGAGGCTCCGGCCCTGTCCGTTCGAGTGGAGCGCGGATACACGGTGACTGCAGCCGCCGCACACCGGGCGGCACCGGGGACGATTTATCTCGACGGCGCCGCACAGGCCGAGCCGTTCGTCGATGCCGAGAGGCATGTCTACAACCTGGACCACCACGTCGGGTGCGTCCGGGCTTTCACACTTGCGACCTGCGAGCAGGCCATGGTCATGGTTCGCAAGCGGCTCAACCTGCGGGAACGCGACTGGATCGTGTTCGCAAACGAGCCCGACCTGGACACAATCCTCGCGATCTGGGTGCTGCTGAATCATATCCGGCTCAATGACGAGGATCCTGAAATCTTGAGCAGGGTTCTCCCCCTGTTGCGTCTCCAGGGAACAATCGATGCGTTGGGCCTCGAAATGCTGGAGATGAGCGGGCTCCCCAAGGAGCAGCAGGAGTCGATGCTTGCCTGCGTGGGGCAATTGAGAAGGCGTGAACTGGCGCTGAAGAAGGACGGGCGATGGCTCGAAATCGATTTCCTCGAGTACACCGCGGACCTTTTACGCTCAGTGGACGCTATCGTGTATTCGCCGCATCATTTTGAGGGGTCTTTGGATCTGGAAATGACGGAACTGGCCCGCGCCGAAGTTGCGGAGCGTTGGCTGGCTGTGGCCTGCGCCTCTGAAGAGGGGATTTACGAGGTGGAGCGCCACCTGCGCCGGCTCCATGGCGATCGCCTCGGCATCATTATCCTGCGGAAGGATCCTCAGACCTACACGCTTCGGAAAGTAGACCCTTCTCTCCCGCTGAGCCTCGACAGAGTCTACGATCAGCTGAACCTGCTGGATCCGGCGGTGGGCAGCTTCCGCCCTGAAAACAGATGGGGCGGGTCGGACGAGATAGGTGGCTCTCCGCGCGCTACTGGTACCCGCCTGACGGCGGAAGAGATCGCGGATATATGCGGGAGGGCATATCGCCGGCCCTCGCAGTCTCAGCAGGCATTAGCGCTGCTCGAAGCCCTCCTGGCGAGCGCCGCGGTGCCGGCGTCTGCGGCTCTCGCTCTTTTCATGCTCGGGAACCGGAAATGGGGGTTTACCTCAATCTCCCTCGCTCTGCAGGACCGAAGCTGGCAGCTCGCCGGAGTCTTCGGGGTATTGAGCCTCGCCCTGCTGCTTCTCAGGGCGCGCTCCGCGCCTCGACTCTTCGGGTTCAGGCTTCCCTCCGGCATCGACTGGCTGATCCTGCTTCCGTTCGCACTCCTATCCAGCCTGGTCGGGGGAGCCCGCTTCCCCGCCGCGCTGACTGGGGGGCCAAATCAGCTGTTCGGGCTGGCGTGGGATCAGGTGTTGCTCGCCCTGATGCTTGCCGGCGCCGCAGAGCTGTTGTTCCGCGGGTTAGTTCAGGGAATACTGTCCCAGGGCTTTCCTCGTTCAAGGCACCAGGGGCGCTGGCTCCTGTCCTGGCCGGTCGCCTTGCCGGCCCTGCTGTACGTTTTCTGGGCGGGTTTCCCCTATACCGGATTCGTCTGGCCGACCAGTCTCTATGTCCTGGTCGGCATTCTACTTCTTGCCTTGGTATGCGGCTTGGCGCGGCAGCGTTCCCACAGCCTTCTGCCCCCGCTGCTGCTGCACTGGCTCGCCCTGCTCGTCCCGGTGCTGCCATACTTCAACAGCTGATGCTGCGACGATTGCACCCGCAGCCCTCGACGATCCGGCTTGGCAGACCTGCCGGCCAACGCGCACCTTCTTGAACCCGGCGCACCTTCCTCGTATCATCTCGCCAAGCACCAGTCCGACTTGCGGAGGTTCAAATGCGCTGGTCAGGTCGTCGGGAAAGCACAAACGTAGAAGATCAACGTGGCAGGTTTCCCATGCGCGGTGGAGCCGGCATCGGGTGCGGCGGCTTCCTGGTGGTATTGCTTCTGGCATGGTTGTTCGGGGCAGACCCGCAGCAGTTGCTCAGTCTTCTCGGCGGACTTCAGCAGTCGGCACCCACCGCCGAGGAGCAGTCCGCTCCTGCCGGAAAGCCACAGGACGAACTGGGCAAGTTCGCCGCCGTGGTCCTCGCAGACACCGAAGATACCTGGAACAGGATTTTCAGTGAGACGGGAGGCCGTTACGAAGAACCGAAGCTGGTTCTCTTTTCGCGGGCTGTCTCTTCGGCCTGCGGGTATGCCTCCTCGGCATCCGGGCCCTTTTACTGCCCCGGGGACCGCAAGCTCTACCTGGACCTGGCGTTCTTCAATGAACTCGACCGCCGTTTCGGTGCTCCCGGCGATTTTGCGCAGGCCTACGTGATCGCACATGAGGTCGGCCACCATGTGCAAAACCTGCTTGGAATATCGGACCGTGTCCGTGCCCTCCAGGAGCGTGCCCGTTCGGAAGAAGAGGTCAACGCACTGTCGGTGCGCCTGGAACTGCAAGCCGACTGCTTCGCCGGCGTGTGGGGCCACACGGCGAATCGGGATCGCCGACTGCTCGAGCCCGGAGACGTGGAGGAAGGCCTTGCGGCGGCCGCAGCGATCGGCGATGACACCCTGCAAAGGCAGGCACAAGGGTATGTAACGCCGGAAACCTGGACTCACGGTTCTTCTCAGATGCGTGCCCAATGGCTTCGCCGCGGGCTGCAGACGGGAGATCCGCAAGCCTGCGACACGTTCGGATCGAGATAGGCGTCCCTCCGGGCGACCTCTCACCCATCCCGATAAGCCGATGGCCTCTGCCGAGGTACGCCATGTCCGCACCGGCGGCGCGGATCCATTTGCCGCCCGTGGTTGTCGGGATAAGCAAAGCACCTTCTGGCGCTTTACGAGAGATACCGTGCAGGAATAGGATTCAGGTTCCGCACGGTTGGGTTGGCGGATATGAAGCCTGCCGGGATTCGGGCAGTGGCAGGATACACGCTCTGAAAGGACGCAACTGCATGGGCATCATCCTGGATGGATCCTCTTTAACTGTTGAGAAGATAGTGCAGATCGCAAGATATGGGGAGCGAGTCGAAGTCCACCCGCAGGCCCTGGAGCGCATCGAGAGGTGCCGCGGAATGCTCGAAGAGAAGATCCGCGCGCACGAAATCATGTACGGGATCAACACCGGCATCGGTGAATTCTCCGAGGTGGTCCTGAACGACGAGCAGGTGAAACAGTTCCAGAGGTACCTGATCTATAACCACGCCGCCGGCATCGGTGAGCCGGTGCCCGTCGAACAGGTGCGTGCGGCCATTGCCAGCCGGATCAACGTGCACTCACGAGGATACTCGGGCTGCCGCCCCGACATCACTCGCACGCTGGTGGACATGCTGAACAAGGGCGTAACCCCCGTTGTGTGCCGGAAGGGTTCCGTGGGAGCGAGCGGTGACCTGGCCCCGATGTCCCAGATTGCGTTGTTGCTGATGGGTGAGGGTGAGGCGTTCTTCAACGGTGAGCGGTTGCCCGGGATGGAGGCCATGAACCGCGCCGGCATCCCGGTCCCGGGGCTTCAGGCGCGCGACGGACTGGCAACCATCAACGGTTCGAACCTCCTGACCGCCATGAGCGCCCTTCAGCTGTACGACGTCGGTCGCTGGCTGAAACAGGCCGAGATTGCATGCGCCATGACACTCGAGTCACTGTGCGCCAACCTGAAACCCTATGACGTCCGGCTCCACCAGCTGCGCGGGTTCCCCGGCGCGGTGAGGAGCGCGACCTCGATCATGAAATGCATCCGGGGCAGCGACCTGATGGAAGGCAAGGTCAAGACCAAGGTACAGGACGCCTATTCCATGCGGTCCTCCCCGCAGGTGATCGGGGCGGCGCACGACGCAGTCGCCTTCGCCAGGAAGCAGGTCGAAACAGAGCTCAACGGCGTGGCCGATAACCCGATCTTCCTCCCTGATGCAAAGCTGACTCTTACCGGAGCGAACTTCCAGGGCAGCCCGGTGTCTCTTCCCATGGACATGATCGGTGCGGCCGTCACGATGGTGTGCGTGTTGTCCGAGAGGCGCCTGAACCGGCTGACGAATCCCGCGCTGAGCGTCGGCCTTCCTGCCTTTCTCACGAAGGGAGCAGGCATGTTTTCCGGCATGATGCTCAGCCAGTACACGGCCGACACGCTGATCGTCGAACAGCGTATACTTTCTGCGCCGGCTTCCGTCGCCTCCATCCCTGCCGCCGCCGACCAGGAAGACTTCGTCTCGATGGGGATGAACACGGCGATCAAGAACGACCAGATCCTCGACAACGCTTACGGAGTCCTGGGGATTGAATTCATGGCGGCCGCACAAGCGCTGGATTTTCGCCAGTTCACCCCCGGGAGCGGCGTGGCAGCGGCGCGTGCTGTCATCCGGAAGCACGTGGCGCACCTCGACGAGGACCGCCCGCTCTACAACGACCACAACACGATGAAGGCGCTCATCAAATCCTGCGAGATCCTCGAGGAAGTGGAAAGAACGGTAGGAAGTCTGGACTCGTAAGGCGCCGGTGTACGCCGGCAGGAACGTGAAGCAATGGCCGCCGGCCTCGCTCGGGGTCAGAATCGAAATGTGTATTGCAGTTTGACTGCCGCGCTGTCGAAGGTGGAAAGGTAGCCGTGATCCAGTTCACGGAGCCACGCGCTATTCACTACAAAGTAGAGATCGTTTCCCGGCCTTAAGATCCAACGGAAACGGCCCTGGAAGCCTAGAACCCTCGATTCATTGTCGTACTGCAGAAGGCTCGCCCACATGACGTTGGGCGAGAGGTTGACGCTCGCTTCCATTGAAAAGAGCTGTACGAAGAAGTCGCCCTGATCCAGGCTCACGTCATTCCGCTCGCCCCTGAGAGCGAAACGCAAGTGATCGCTGGGCTTCAGCACCAGACCTAATCCCAGGTCGCGTCGCGTGCCTTCATAAAACCCTCCCCAGCCGCTGTTGAACTGAATCACCCATCGCCTCTTGCTCGCGGTTTCGACCATCGCCGAGTATCTGGCCCAGGTGTAGGACCCCACCGGTATGACAAACCCCGGGAAAACCTCGAAAGGCTCCTGCAGGCGTTCGAACTGCGGAGCTACGTTGAAGTGAATTCTGTCGCCCGATTCGAACTCCAGGCCGAAAGGAGACGTCTCTACGAGCCAGCTCTCCATTACGTTTTCAAGATCGGTTACGATCGTGGACGCAACCTCAAAGCTGAATTGCCGGATGCCGTACTTCTCCGGGCGTGGCCGGAACTCGAATCCCAAGTCGGCCTTGCGGATGCCCGTGCGCGGCACGAATCCGAGCGCTGGCCAGAAATTGCTCCCGATCTGCTTCCAGGACACCCTAGCATCCCAGAGATCGTTCGGGTAGTCGACCTTGAATCCGCCCGCATAATCCGTGCTGCGAGTGAACTCGTCGTCGGTGCGATATAAGTAGAGATCAAGACTCAGGTTGTCGTCGCCGCGGAAGGTCGAGGTGGCAAGGCGTGCGTCCGCCCCAATCAGCGTGTTGTCTCCCTGACCGCCGGGATTGCCTCGAGTAACGATGCCGCCGACGTAGGACTGGCGCCAGAAGTCACGACTCACACGAGCAACGAGCAGGTTCTGGCTGGCCAGCCCGAGATCGTCTACGTTCGCCGTCTGGACATCCAGGAAACCAAGGTTGTAGCGCGACTGCCTGCCCGTGACCTTTCCGCCGGCGATGATCGGCACTTCCTGGCCTTCGTACAGTCCGATGCGGCGACTATGAAATGGAAGCAGGTCTGTCTCGAACGACGATGTGCCGGCAGCCTCAAAAACGCCGGCCCCCTCGAGGAAAAAAGCTCTCTTTTCGGGATAGAAGAGAGGAAACCGCGTAAGGTTCACCTGCCGGGTATCCACCTCGGTCTCGGCGAAGTCAGTGTTTATAGTGAGTGATCCATTGAGGTTCGGCCGAAGATCTTTCGAGATGTCAAGGCCACCGTCGGGTTCCCACTGGCCGTCCGATCTGCGCACCAGTCCATACGGGCGCAACTCCAGGCCTTTCCCCTGGCTGATGACCGGCAGATCCTCCAGAACGCCCGCCTCTGCGAGATTCGACATCCAGACGTTTCGCCGGGGTCCTGCCCAGCGGTCGATCTCGTTCCGGCGCTTGATTTGTCGCTGTATGTTGAGTCCCCAAGTCGTCTGTCCAGGCTTGAAGCGCAGGGTTTTGAAGGGAATGACGATCTCTACCACCCATCCGTCGGACGTGATCCGCGCTCCGGCATTCCAGATGCCGTCCCAATCAAGTGTGGGATGTTCAGTATTGTTCGATATCTGGCCGTCGATGCGCGCTCCTGCAGGGTTTACAGCGAAGAAGAAGCCGTTGCGGTGGTCAAAAAACGGCCCGAGCACAACGATAACATGGTCATCGACTTCCAGGTCGCCGTCCCGGGTGAGCTGCGTCGAGACAATCCCCGAGGGATTGCGGTCATGGCAGGTGATGCCGAAGTAGAGTGCGGTCGCGTCGTAAAGCACACGCGCCGTCGTCTCTTCAGTTGCTGCCACCTCCTCGTCGGGCTGAGCCTGGAACAGAGGTCCTATGGGAGTTGCGTTTTGCCAGGCCGCTTCGTCGAGTTTTCCGTCAATCCGGATCCGCTCGTCCGTGCGCACAGCCTTTGCCACAGGTACTTGCGCGTCCGCATCCCGGGCGGAGATGGCGATGACGACAAGAACACCCAGGACCGCCTCTATGCAACTTGCGTACGGCGCAAGGTTCATCATGACCTGTGCAATAGATGCCGGTAATCTGCTTTCTGCAACCGGGATTGACCATCTCGGAGGCACCATCCCGTTAACCCCGCCGGCTCGAATGGCAGGGCGCAGTACACGAGGCAAGCATGTTTCACCAACAGGCAAAAAGCAAGCCGCGATTGAGCCTGCCTGGCAGGCCTATGGTATCCATAGGACACACCGGGTAATGTGGTAAAAGGAAAGGTTATGATCACACGGAAGACCATCGAGCGCGGTGTTCGCGACCTGCCCCCGGGCTACTTTGCACTTGTGATGGCAACAGGCATCGTATCCATCGCCGCTCGCCTGCATGGCATGGCGACAGTTGCCTGGTCGCCTCTTCAGATCAATAAGGCAGCCTATTTGATACTGTGCTTGATGGTGTTGGCCCGGCTCAGGTACTGGCGCCGGCTCGTAGCGGATGCAACCAGCCACAGTCGTGGCGCGGGACTCCTCACGCTGGTCGCCGGGACATGCGTCCTGGGCAGCCAGTTTGTGCTTGTGTCAGCGGAGCCGGGTGCAGGCTTTTGCTTCTGGATCGCCGGAGGACTCCTGTGGCTCGTGCTGACCTACGCCTTTCTCACGGCTGTGATAACCAGCAAGACCAAGCCCGATCTGAAATCCGGAATCACGGGCGACTGGCTCCTTCTGGTAGTCGCGACCCAGTCTGTGTCGGTGCTGGGGACGTTGATCGCATCACGCCTTCCGTCCTGGCATGAAAACATACTTCTTGTGGCGTTTTCCATGTACCTGCTGGGGTGCGCCCTGTACCTGCTTGTCATCACTCTTATTTTTTACCGGCTGACGTTTTTTCCCTTCGAGCCTGAGGAATTCTCGGCGACGTACTGGATTGCCATGGGAGCCGCTGCGATCACGACGCTAGCAGGAGCCGTGCTGGCACTTGCCGCATCACAGTGGAGCCTCCTCCAGGAGACGCTGCCTTTTCTCAAGGGATCTGTGCTCGTCTTCTGGGTCACAGGCACGTGGTGGATTCCCCTGCTGGTCGTACTGGAGCTCAGGAAACAGTTATATGCTCAACAGAGGCTCCGCTATGACTCCAAATACTGGGCCTTGGTATTTCCACTCGGGATGTAGGCGGCTTGTACCTATCAGGCGGCCGCAGTAATGGGGGTTCGCCGGCTGACGGTGATCTCACAGGCGTTTGCATATGTCGCCCTGGCGGCCTGGATCATTACTTGCTGGGGTCTGATCTCCCGTCTGGTGAGCATCATGATCCGTCCCGGTGCTTCCCGCTCGAGCCAGGACCGTAGCGGATGACGACACGGCCTTCGAGCCGGTTCTTCATGAAGCTCTCACGAACGTTGAGCGTTCTCCCTTCAACCGTCGCCTCCCAGCCGGAAGTGTCGCCGATTTGAAGCTCGCGCGTCGCGTGCTTCAGTTGGCGCTCGACGTGTTGCCAGGCTGGCGCCATGAAGAATCCCTCGGTAGGCCATGTCCCGCCTGGTGTCTCGATCGCCAGTTCCACGTGACGGATCGGATCGTTTCCTGCATCAGCTGTCATCTTGCCCTCCTACCCCCCGACCTTCTGACATAAGTATGACAACTGCACTCCCGTGGGGCAATGACCGGCATCCAGGCCGGCCATGATGCCCCGCGAAACGCGATGGCTCTTTCACGTGGGGCTTGATAACCTCAATGTAGCCAGGTGTAATCCGGCTTCGGCGAACGCGTATGAACCGCCGGAGTATTACCTATTGCGATGATCGTTTCCTCGTGCAAGATTCCAGCGATACCGGATCTAGTGCTGTGCTGCCTGATCTGCGCCTCAACTGCTCAAGAACCAGGCAAGCCCCTGCCCGCTCTGAACGCCTTCCTCCAGGCTGTGCGCAAGAATCTTCACAGCGATCGTGTGCTTTTGAGCCAATACACCTTCACCGAGAAGGTCTCGATCAGGACGCTCGGCAAGAATGGGCAAATCAGGAAGACCGACGAGCGGATCTATGAAGTCTACCCGTCCGTCGAGGAGGACCTCACCTACCGTAAGCTTGTCTCCAAAGGCGGGAAACTCCTGAGCGCGAAGGAACTCGAGGACCAGGAACGGCAGCAAGACAAGAAACTTGAGAAGTACCGTCGCAGATTGGAACGCCGCGGCCCGGAGGGCGAATCGGGAATCGATGCCAAGGCCGATCAGGCCCGACAAGAGGAAGCAAAAGTCCTCGACGAGATCCTCGACATTTACGATATCACGATGCTCGGCAGGTCTCTCGAGGGCCAACACTCTGCGATCGTCCTCTCCTTCCAGCCACGGCGCAGCTACAAGCCACGGACCGAGGGCGGGAGGATACTGGCAAAAGTGGGCGGCAAGGCGTGGGTCTCAGAGGAAGACTTTCAGCTCATCCGCGTGGAGGCTCAGCTCGTGGACCCAATCTCTTTCGGCCTGGGATTGCTCGCCCGCCTCGACCGCGGTGCTACTGCTGTTTTCGAGCGGCGCAAGGTAAACGACGAGATATGGCTGCCTGCCAGTGCAAGATTCGCAGGCACCGGGCGGTTGCTCCTTTTCAGGGGGCTGAACCTCGACGTCACAAGCGATTACTCCGACTATCGCAGGTTCTCGGTGAAGACTCTGATCGAATTCGAAACAGACAAGAAGAAATGACCCGGGAACTCACAGACTTCGAGTTCTGGGGCGCACTGCGGGTCGGCATCGGATCCGTCGCTGCACTGCTCTACCGGCTGATTACCGGCGCTCGAAGCAGCAAATAGCGAGGCTCGACCGGCCCGTCGGATGGTAGTATTTCATCGCACCCAGCCCAATCACTGCTTGGAGGATATATGCTGAAGGCAGGCAGCAAAGCGCCCCTCTTTTCACTGCAGGACGACCATGGTAGACAGGTGAGCCTCGGCGATTATGCCGGCAAGAAGCGGGTAGTATTGTTCTTTTATCCAAAGGCTGACACATCCGGCTGAACAACGGAGGCATCCGGGTTCCGTGATGCGAAAGCTCAGATAGAAAAGAGCGGGGCCGTCGTCATAGGCATCAGCCCCGACGATGTCCAGCGGCAGTCCAGGTTTAGAGACAAGAACAACTTGAATATGCCGTTGCTCGCCGACGTCGGGAGAAAGGTGGCTTCGGCATACGGCGTCTACAAAGAAAAGAACATGTACGGCAAGAAGGTGATGGGGATAGAACGCACAACCTTCATCATCGGTAGGGACGGGGAGGTCGAAAAGATATTCCCGAAGGTCAAGGTCGATGGACATATCGGAGAGGTTCTAAAGGCGTTGGCAAGCACCGGTCCGGCCTGACGAGGATGTCTCAAGATTCGCGATGTGAGCCCTGCAAGGGCCAAAGGCAGGCACGATGCAGGGCTTCGAGGCAATCGCAACGGATCGGACCTGCTGAAGCCCGTAACATACGTGTGATAATAGAAGCCGTAGCGCTTCCAGGTGAGCGGCTATGAGGCAGTACCTTGACCTGCTGAGAGATGTCCTTCAGAACGGGACACGGAGGAAAGATCGGACGGGCACGGGGACCATCAGCGTCTTCGGACGGCAGATGCGTTTCGACCTGGCCCGCGGGTTTCCCGTCACGACGACCAAGCGCCTCTACCTGAAAGGGGTGATTTACGAACTGCTCTGGTTCCTCCGGGGGGATACGAACATCCGTTACCTGAAGGATCACAACGTCGGCATCTGGGACCACTGGGCCGACAGCGACGGAGAGTTAGGGCCGATCTACGGGGCGCAGTGGCGAAGGTGGGAAGGCCCCGCCGGTCGCCGGATTGACCAGATCTCGCGGGTGATTGAAAACATCAGGAAGGACCCCGACAGCCGGCGACTGTTGGTAAGTGCCTGGAACGTCGGCCGGCTGGAGGACATGAGACTTCCTCCCTGTCACTGCCTGTTCCAGTTCCGCGTGGATGAAGGCAGGCTGTCGTGCCAACTGTACCAGCGCAGCGCCGACCTCTTTCTCGGCGTGCCGTTCAACATAGCATCGTATGCGCTGCTCACCATGATGGTAGCCCAAGTCACAGAACTGGATCCGGGCGAATTTGTCCACACCTTCGGTGACGCACACATCTACCTCAACCACATCGAACAAGTCGAAACGCAGCTGGCGCGCGAGCCAAGGCCTTTGCCGAGGATGGTATTGAATCCGGCTGTGAAAGACATTCTCGGCTTCAAGCACGAAGATTTCACGCTGATCGATTACAATCCGCACCCCGCGATAAAAGCGCCCATCTCCGTTTAGCCTGTTTACCCGGAATGATCGGACTCGGCCGGATGGGTGCCAACATGGCGCGCCGGCTCATGAGGGGCGGACATCGATGCGTGGTTTTCGATCGCTCGCCTGAGGCGGTGAAAGAATTGAGATCGGAGGGAGCTCTCGGCGCTGCCTCGCTGGCCGATTTTGCGGCGAAACTCGACAAACCGCGAGCGGCCTGGCTGATGGTCCCGGCGGCCGCGGTGGATGCATCGATCTTCGAACTGTCGCAATTGCTGGACCTGACGGCAAGCGCGCTCGCTGAGGATCCGAAACTTACAGGATTCGCCGGCCGTGTCTCCGATTCCGGCGAGGGCCGCTGGACGATCAAGGCGGCAATCGACGAAGGGGTGCCGGTGCCGGTTTTGACAACTGCGTTGTACGAGCGTTTCGCTTCGCGCGGCGAGGCGGATTACCAGGACAAGGTGCTTTCAGCCATGCGCTTTGGCTTTGGCGGGCACCTGGAAATGGCGGGGCCCCAAAAATCATGAATGGCAACGCTTCACCTTCGGACACTCTAGTGCCAAGGAAATGGACGACTACGAGCGGGTGCTCGGGGACGCGATGGCCGGGGATGCCACATTGTTTGCCCGCGAGGACTATGTCGAGGAGGCGTGGCGCATCGTTGACCCGGCGCTGAAAGCCGCCACGCCATTGCAGGAATACGAGCCGAAGACATGGGGCCCGGCTGAAGCTGAACGGATCGCTCCTCCTGGCGGGTGGTCCAACCCGGTTGTGACTGCCTGATTTTCCGGCGTGAAAATTGAAAGATGGGTGACTCCTCCGCATAGGAATTGCGGCCGACCACGGCGGGTTTGCGTTGAAGGAGGATCTGGCTGCCCGGCTTCGCGCGGCTAGGCAGGATAGCCGCGCTGGAGACGTAGACCGTCCCGCAGTTGATCATCAGAGCGCCCCCTCCGATAGCCGATGGGGTTTTCTATACGCGCGCATCGGCAAGCGCCAGTCCAATTTCCTCGCGAACCTCGGGGACGGCCTCCCTCGACAGCGCATCGGTGAGAACAAGCCGGGCGGTTGTCCCGCGTATCCTCCCAAGGGCCCATGCGACATGGGCGCGCACGAGCGCGCTTTCGTCACGGACGCGGATGGAGAGAGCATCGACAGCACCGGGCGACCGTGAGTTCCCCAGCGCAACAGCGATGTTTCTGACGAAGCCATCCCGTCCGGCGCGCAGGATCGCCGTGCCGGCGAACCTGAGGCGGAACTGCTCTGTGTTTAGATGGATCAGGGACAATAACGCGGGTGCCTGGCTGCCTTCGGGCGGAAGCAACTCAGCAAAAGGTGTGCCCACCGCAAACCGGTTCCAGGGACACACCTCCTGGCAGTCGTCGCAACCGAAGACACGGTTCCCGATCAGAGGCCTCAGGGCTCGGGGAATGCTGCCGCGCAGCTCGATGGTGAGATACGAGATGCATAGACGCGCATCCACAACGTAGGGTTGCACTATGGCTCCAGTGGGGCAGGCAGCAATGCAGCGTCCGCATGTCCCGCAGTGGTCGGACTCTCGCCTTCCATACTCCAGCTCCACATCCAGAAGAACTGTGCCAATGAAGAACCACGAGCCCTGCTGCCGCGTAATTAGGTTGGAGTGCTTGCCGATCCACCCGAGGCCGCCCTCCGCTCCCCAGGATTTCTCCATCACCGGTCCGGTATCCACATAGGTACGCGCTCTGGCCCCGGGGAGCATCCTTGTGATGAACACTGCCAGTTCGCGGAGCCGCTTCTCGAGCACGTGATGGTAGTCTTCGCCCGCCGCGTAGCGGCTGATCCTGCCGCCGGCTGCGTCGGCCCCGGGCTCTTCTCCGGCGTAGTATCCGGCCGCGAGCGTAATGATGGACCGCACCTCAGGAAGCACCAGATCAGGAGCCTTGCGCTTGGCCGCCTGGCGTGCCATGTAATGCATTTCACCGTGCATCCCTTCCCGCAGCCAGCGGTCGAGCCCCTCGCTGCCGGGAAGCGATCCGGCACGCGCGACTCCTGCCCGAAAGAAACCGAGCCTGGCAGCCTCCTTCCGGATGGCAGCGGTCAACGCGGATTTGTCCATGGGATCCACGCCGCTTATCTTCCCAGCGCCGGGCGCCGCGTTCAAGAGGGCGTGAAGTCCGGCACCCGACACGAGCTGATGCCATCGACCTCTCAACCAGCGGCTTGAATGCACGGCCGGGCAGCCTAAAATCACTGAAGGCAGAAAGGAGCGAATCGTATCATGCCAATTCTTGTGTTGCTGGCTCCGCTGTTGTTTCTGGCTTCTTCGCAGTCCGGGCCCAGGGAGACAACGGAGCCGCCCTCCCAATTGCCGCCCTGGCTTGCGCAACTCCAACCGGTCGGCGGCGAGTTTCAGGTGCGCTCCGGACACCCGCGGCTCTACCTGGTTCCCGAAGACCTTCCGACCCTCCGGGACCGGATCCGCACTGCCCACGTCGAGGAATGGGAGAACGTGAAGCGGGCGCGAGACAGCCAGAGCCCGACGGAGAGGATGGTGGCGAATGCCTTCTCCTTTCAGCTGGAGCGCGATCCCGCCTGTGCACGGAAAGCGATTGACGCCGCTCTGCAATTGGCTGCAATGGACCAGAATAGTGACGACGACCTGAAGCTTGCGTACAGGGTCTGGCCGGAATCGGTGGTCTTCGACTGGTGCTATGAACAGTTCAGCACGCAGGAGCGTAGCCGCCTGCTCGGGCTCGTCCGCGGCCAGCTCGACATTGCCGGCGGCCGGATCCTCGAGCAACAGCCGCCGCATGCCGGTCACCTGGTGAATTATCTTGCAGATGCCCACATTCCGGCAGGCATCGCATTCTATGACCAGGATCCGGCGATTTTCACACGCGCCCTCGCGGTCGTCCGCACTGAGATTGCCGCCAAGAACATTTTCTATGGATATGGCGCATCGAGCCAGGGTAATTCATATGGTGTCACGCACGTTAACGGCGACTTTCGACTGCTTGTGCTCCTCCTCAAGGCAACCGGGGTAGACCTTTTCTCGCGATTCCCGTTTTACCGAGACTTGGGCTATTACTGGATTTACACTCGCAGGCCCGACGGGCAATTCCTGCGGAATGGAGATGACTGGCTCGACGACATGAGGCAGAACAGCCTGATCAGTCGGGGCGGCGGCAGTGCGGACGTCAATCTGTGGACGCATCCCTGGCTGGCCGAACTGCTGCTGTATGGAGCCGCGCGCTACTCCGACCCTTATCTCCTCGGCGAATACATGAAGGTGCGCGATATTAACCGGGCGTGGACCGCTATCGAGGACATCATGTGGCGCGACCCCGGGCTGAGCCCCAGGGGGCCGGAATCTCTGCCCTCGGCGCGCTTTCTCGACGGCTCGGTCGGTACTCTCCTGTTCAGGACCGGTTGGGGAATGGACGACGTCGTCGGCATGTTCAAGGTGATGCCGCTCTTTGCCAAGAATCACGATCACCTGGACCGGCTCAGTTTCCAGATCTACTGCCGCGGCGCGCTGGCGCTCGATTCGGGGCTGTACGAAGGCAGCAACTCGCTCTACGACAGCGATCATTGGCTGAACTACCTTCAGCGCACGGTCGCGCACAATAGCCTTCTGATCCGCGACCCTGACGAACAGCTCATTTACCGCGGCAAGGCGGTCAATATCGACGGCGGCCAATTCTACCCGGAGCAGGGTGCGAACGCGGACACGCTCGAAGCCATCGCTCATCCTCGCTGGCGGATCGCGAAGGTGCTCGCGGCCGAGACAGATCCTGCCCATCGCTACGCCTTCGTCACGGGGGATGCAACTGCGGGCTATGGTCCCAAGGCGGAGCTTGTGCAACGCACGTTCGTGTTCCTGAATCCGGCGGCTGCGAGCGCTTCGGCATTCTTCGTAATAGCCGACCGCGTTGTTTCCCGGGTCGCCGGGCACGAGAAGGTCTTTCTGTTGCATTCGATGGAGGAGCCCCACATAGAGGACCGGACGGTCACGATCCGGCGGACGGTGGGAAGAAATCACGGGGGCACCCTGGTGTCGCAGACTCTCAAGCCGCAGGATGCGGTAATAAGGGTGGTAGGCGGGCCTGGGAGGGAATTCTGGGTAAACGGTACCAACTACTATACGGAAAAAGGCGGTGATGCCGAGGGAGGGGCGTGGCGAACCGAAGTGGCAGCGTCGGCCAATCGAAAATCGGTCGATTTCCTCCACGCGATCCAGGTGTTCACCAGCGAGCCCGCGGTCTTTCAACCGGCGGTTGCCGTGGAGGGCGAGGGAGTTTCCGGGGCGCAGTTCCGGGGCTGGACGGTGGTAGTCGCGATGCCCGGCAAGCCGGCCACTCGCCCGGTCACTTATCTCTCTCGCGCCGCAGGGAGACAGCAGCATGTGCTGATCGGGTTGCCGCCCGACCTGGGAGTGCGGGTGGCCCTGGGCGGGAAACACATTCTGGATACGAGGAGCAGCGAAAACGGGTCGCTCGTTTTTGAAACAAGACAGGAACCCGGCACCACCCTGGAGGTCAGCGTCCAATCGGAGGGGAGAAGTAAATGAGGCCGGCAGCCGGCAATTTCTCGTCCCCCCTCCTTCTGAACCATGACATTCCCGGTTGCTGCGGCAACCGGCCCGTCCGACCGGTTCACGTTCTTTGACACCGCCGCTCGGGGCCCGATATGATTCCTCCTCGTGATCGGCGAGGACGGGGCTATGAGGCTGGAAGGACTGGTCTGCGGCGAGTTGTCGGACTTGCTCGAGAAGGTTCGAACCGGCGAACGAATGGGCCGGAGAGATTTCCTGCGCGTGTGGAACACACGGGACCTCACCGGGCTGGGTGCCGTCGCCAATTTCGCTCGCGAGCGCGCCTCCGGCAGCCAAACGTTCTACCGGTATCGCGCACATTTGAACTACACCGGTCGTCCGATCGCGTTCTGTCCCGAGTGCGACGCCCAGCGGCAACCGCGCGAACCGGCCTCCGCAGCTCAATCCTGCGCGCTGGCCACTGGTGGTGACGCGACCTGTCCCGCGGGCGAGATACATGTCACTGGCAGGCCAGGTGCCGGACATGGAGTCGAGGACCTGTGCATCCTCGCGAAGACAGTTCGAGGGCTCAATCCGCAACTTCATCTCCGGGCGTTTTCCTGGAGCGAGCTGCATGCTGCGGGAGAGAGGGACAGACGAGAGCCGGGCGTTGTTCTGGCTGCGCTGGTTGAAGCTGGGATCGACTCACTCGCCGGCGGGATGCTGGGTGGCTTGACGCCGGAGGGCCCGGATGCCGGACTGACCACCATCCAAAGCATGGAACTATGCGTTCCATGGCTGCGGGCGGCCGCCGGACTGGGCCTCAGGTCCGAATTTGCCTGGGTCAGCGCAGATGGCGACGATCCGGAGAGCCTGGCGGATCTGCTCCTCTGCACACGCGAACTGCAGGACCGTTGGAATGTCCTCGAGACCTGTGTTCCCCTTCTTTTCCAGCCGCGTTCGGAAGGGGTCGAAACTCCGATGCCGACCGGTTTCAACCAGCTGCGGGCAATTGCCGCTGCCCGCCTCTTCCTGGACAACATCCCCCGCATTCAGAGCCCGACCTCTGCGTTCGGGGAATCGCTCGCACTGGCGGCACAGTGGTACGGGGCGGACGACATCGGCGGCGTCCCCTTCCCCGACGGGTCCGAACGCAATGAGCGCATGATCGGACTCATTCGGACTGCAGGACGCGACCCGATCGACATGTATGCTGGTGCCCGATGAGCGATGATTCTCCAAAGGTAGAGCGGGTAGCTGAGTCCTTGCTCGACGGAGCCAGGCTGGACTTCGAGAATGCTATCTGTCTCTATCAAGATGCCAACCTGCTGGAGCTTGCACGGCTGGCAGACCGGGTGAGGCAGAAGAAACATCCCAACCGGATCGTCACCTACATAGTCGGCAGGAACATCAATTACACCAATGTCTGCTGGGTACGCTGCCGCTTCTGTGCTTTCTACCGTCCGCCCGGTTCGGATGAGGGCTACGTGCTGCCGAAAGAAGAAATCTTCCGGAAGATTCGCGAGATGGTGGATGCCGGCGGGATCGAGATATTGATCCAGGGCGGTCTTAATCCCAGGCTCAGGCTCGAGTACTTCGAAGATCTGTTCCGCTCCATAAAGTCGGCGTTCAAAATCCACATCCACGGGCTCTCCACGACAGAGATCGTCTACATCGCGCATCTTGCCCGCCTACCCGTGAAAGAGACGATCGCCCGGCTTCGCGCTGCGGGCCTTGACACCCTCCCGGGCGCGGGCGGCGAGGTGCTGGCGGACGAAGTCCGCAAGGAGATATCCCCGAATAAAGACACAACCGACGAATGGCTTGGTGTGATGCGCGACGCTCATTCCCTCGGCATGCGGACGACCGCGACCATGATGTACGGGTCCGTCGACCGGATCGAGCACCGGATCGAGCACTTGATGCGCGTTCGCGAACTGCAGGATGAAACGCATGGATTCACCGCTTTCATTCCCTGGAACTACCAGCCTGCCGGAACGGAACTCGGCGGAGCAAAGACCACAGGATACGAGTACCTGAAGATGCTGGCAATCTCGCGCCTCGTGCTGGACAACATCGACAACATCCAGGTTTCCTGGGTCACCCAGGGCGCGCAAATTGCCCAGGTCGCGCTCGGCTACGGGGCCAATGATTTCGGCAGCACGATGTTCGAAGAAAACGTCGTTCGGTCGGCCGGGACATCGTTTTGCATGAACGAAGCGGGACTCAGGCGTCAGATTCGCGATGCCGCGTACGAACCACGCCGCCGCAATACCTATTATCAGCTGGTCGATTAAGCCTCGCCGCTCGCACTGTCGGTCAGCCGTCGCACCACTGAAGTCTCCTGCGCGCGGGGCGTGCACCCAAGCGCACAAAAAGCAAGTGCCCGCAACCCTGCGCAGATCCACGCCGCACAATGCCCTGGACAGTGATTTCTCTTGCAGGGAAGGAACGGGTCATTCATACAGGACCTGTCTCTGCAGGATCGCCCGTGAAGGAACAGCCTCAAACGTCGCACGTCCCCTTAAAAGCGAATCCCTGCAGGCGTAATATGAACTCATTCATCCCCTTTGATTCGTGCATTGGCGGGTGGAGGCGTTATGCGGCTCCCACAGGTTTCGCGGACAGGGGATGCCACCGGGATCGGGCACTGCTACCGGGCGACCGCGCAGCAGCGGGAAGAGCCATGATTGACTGAAAGGAAGGTGACTCTTGCGGGTAGGAATTGCGGCGGATCATGGCGGCTTTGAATTGAAGGAAGAGCTGGCGGACCGGATGCGTGCGGCCGGTCACGAAGTGGCGGATTTCGGCGCCCGCCAATGGATGCCGGATGATGATTACCCCGACTTCGTCGTACCGCTCGCCCGCGCGGTCGCGGCAGGAACAGTCGATCGTGGTGTGGCGGTCTGCGGGAGTGGTGTCGGCGCCTCAATTTGTGCCAACAAGGTCAAAGGCGTGCGAGCCGCGGTGATCGAAGGCCATTTTTCGGCGAAGCAGGGCGTCGAAGACGATCATATGAACATCCTTTGCCTGGGTGGGCGAACTCTGGGGACTGCGGCGGCGTGGGATCTGGTCGAGGCGTTCCTCTTTGCCGAATTCAGTCAGGCCCCGCGGCACCTCCGTCGGCTAAGCAAGGTAGCAGCGCTGGAGAACTGAAGCGCGCCCCGGTTGGTCATCGGCGCACCAACAGCGGCTCTGTTTGGTGACCCGGACCGGGCTCGACGCGCAAGCGACGCTCACTCCCACCGTGAAACCGGCCTTTTCAAATGCGACCTTCAGACGCGGCGGAAGCAGTGGCGGCAGCGGCGCATGTCCGCGCGACTGCCGGCGAACAGCACTCCTTCGCGTTCGAGGAGCGCGCGTTGACGGAGGCCGGCACTGCCGGGAAGCAGGATTTTCCCGCCCTGGCCGAGCACTCTCTGCCAGGGAATCCCCCGCGCGTCGGCATTTCGGAGAGCCCATGCAACCTGTCGTGCCGTCCCGGGGTACCCGGCCGCCCGCGCCACATCGCCGTAAGTTGCGACCTTGCCACGCGGGATTCGAAGCACTGTCTTCTGAATTTGCTCGAAATAACCCAAGCGGCTGCCCCCTTTTCCCACGCCGGCGCCCGGGTACAGCCTCCAATGCGCAGTTTGCGCGCCCAAGCATGTGCCCGCCCGGGCGGCGCCTGCATTGCGCGCTCCGGCGGAGCTCGCCCACTGGACCCGTGCCACTGTACCCGGTTTCGGAGCGGACGCTGCAGTTACAGAGGTTCGAAGCGCGCCGAAAAATGACGGAGAAAGGGCGCTTCGTGAACAATCCGGTATCCCTTCAGCGAAGATCTCCGTCCATAAACCTCCAGGATCGCCTCCACCACGTAGTCGATGTGGCTTTGCGTATACACGCGTCGCGGGATCGCCAGGCGGACCAGTTCCATGGCTGCCGGGATGCCTTCGCCGGTCTCGGGATTTTTCCGCCCGAACATCACCGTCCCGATCTCCACGGCGCGAATACCGGCCCAGTGATAGAGCTCGCAGGCAAGTGACTGCCCGGGATATTGCAGCGGGGGTATCTGTGGAAGCATCGCCCTGGCATCGACGTAGATCGCGTGGCCGCCCGGTGGCTGCACTATCGGAACCCCTGCCTTCGAGATGTGGTCTCCCAGGTACTGGGTCGACACGATCCTGTAATGCAGGTAGTCCTCGTCGAGGACTTCCTCGAGCCCAACGGCTATCGCTTCCAGATCCCGGCCGGCCATTCCTCCGTAGGTCGGGAATCCTTCGGTCAGGATGAGGAGCTCCTTCTCCTGTTCGGCAAGCTTCCCATCGTTCGTGCAGAGGAAACCGCCGATGTTTGCCAGCCCGTCCTTCTTCGCAGACATGGTGCAGCCGTCGGCGTACGAGAACATCTCGCGAACGATCTCGCGCACCGTTTTGGCCTGATAGCCGGCCTCGCGCAGCTTGATGAAGTAAGCATTTTCGGCGAAACGGCAGGCATCGATATACAGAGGTATCCCCGCGGCGCGGGAGATCCCGCTTATCTCGCGAATGTTCTGCATCGAGACCGGCTGTCCTCCGCCCGAGTTGTTTGTCACAGTCAGGAGAACGAGAGGGATGTGCTCGCGTCCACGATCCCTGATCAGGGCCCTCAAAGCCTGCGGGTCCATGTTTCCCTTGAACGGGTGGACGACTGAAGGCTCCCGTCCCTCGGGAATCACGAGATCGATCGCCGTGGCGCCACGATATTCGATGTTCGCGCGCGTCGTGTCGAAGTGGGTGTTGTTCGGGACGGCGTCCCCCGGACGGCAGGTTGACGCAAACAGGATCCGCTCCGCCGCCCGGCCCTGGTGCGTCGGAATCACGTACCTGAAGCCGAAAATGCCGCGCACCACCTCCTCGAAATGAAACCAGGAACGGCTGCCCGCGTAAGCTTCGTCACCGTCCATCATCGCCGCCCACTGTCGCGAGCTCATGGCAGCAGTCCCGCTGTCGGTGAGCAGGTCGATGAGAACGTCCGCAGCCGGTATCAGGAAGAGGTTGTAGGCCGCATCCCTCAGAATGCGTGCGCGCTCTTCGCGCGTCGTCAGGCGTATCTTCTCGACAGTCTTGATCTTGAAAGGCTCGATGATAGTCTTCATCTCGATATCACCTTGCGCCGGGTGCGGGAGGAGCCAGGCGGCCGACGACGCGGCCGAAGCCGGGGCGGCGTTAGACTCACGGAACAAAACTCTGGCACAGGAAAGGAAGAGACTCGTTCAGATGGAGGGAAACCAGCGCCCAGCCGTGAGGCTCTCCGGGATATACATGGAAGGTGTGAGAAACTCCTGCTTCTGTCAGCACCCGATCCAGCGCCTGGACTCCCATATCCAGGTGGATTGTCTGGTTGTACCGGTCCGCAGTGCCGTAGTCGAAATAGATCTTCAGCCCGTTCATTTTCCCGCTTCGGGCCAGGACCAGCGGATTGTTCGCATCCCACAGATCCTGCTGTATCGGATCGCCGAAGACCAGCTTCAATAATGATGCGAAGTACTGAAAATAGCGCGACGACTTGACTTCATCCGGCACATCGAGCGGGTTGCGGCCCAGGAAGATTATCGGCGAGTGTCCCACCGCCGCGGAGTAGAGATCCGGGTACTTCATCGCGATCTTCAGCGCGCCATACCCGCCCATCGAAGTCCCGCCGATGGACCTGTTCTCCCGGCCTTTTCGCGCCCGGTAGTTGGATTCCATGTACGCCACGAGCTCCCTTGTGATGAAATCCTCATAGCGCTTCGTCCCGTCGGCGTAGTTGCAATAGAAGCTGTTGTTGCCGAACGGATGAACCATGATGATCTCAGGTATCTTCTTGTCCAGGATCAGTTCTTCCACTCTGTTCTGGAGGTCGCCGTAGCGCTCCACCGTCCAACTCGTCTGATCGTTGTTGAGGCCGTGTAGGAAATACACAACGGGATATGTCCGCGCACGGTCCTTGCGAAAGGAAGGCGGGAGAAAAATGCTGTAAGGTTCCTCGCCGGCCAGGGTCTGCGACGCCATGGTCTTGAATTCGACAACAGCGCCGCCGGGAAGTTCTATCGGCGTGAGGTTATCCCTGCGGCGTTCGCCTTCGAACTGGCCGAAAGCTTTGTCCGACTGTTCGAGTCCTCCCGCGAGCAGCAAAAAGCATGCAAGGAGCAATCCGACGGCACGTCCTGAGCGTTCGCGTGTCTGCATCGATTCTCTGGTTGTCATTTCACCCGATAGGATAGGCACATCCCGATTGCCGCCGGGACGTACAATCTTACAAGATACGTTCGCAAACTCGAGGATTCCAGCAAAAACTGCCCTGGTACTTTCCGGCGTCGGTCATTGCCGGGCACCTGCCGAGTGCCGCAAACCGTCACGCCTGCGAGCCGCGGGCGGGCTTCGCCAACTCGAGGGGGTGAGTCCAGGTTGCCGTCGCTGTCGGGTTCGGAAGCGGAGTCGCAATCGATATCGGCGCTCGAAATCATCATTCGCCGACGGACCCGGGGACTGAGATCGACTCGCGGCTGGCAGCGATGCCGATACCAGACCCGATTCCGATGCCGACTATCCTTCGCACTCGACGACGGAGCCTTGCACCACCCGGGGCTCGGCGGCACGAGATTTCTCACCGCTCAAACGAATAGACTCCCTTGGGTGTAGTATATCGGGACGAGGGCACCACGCCCCTGGCACTTTTCCCTGCCGGGCTGTGCAGCCAGTCCGGCAGTCGAGGTTGGGAGGACAACGTGCTAAAACACATCCAGATCCTGGGGATCCTGAATATCGTCTGGGGCTCTCTCGGCCTTGTCGCCGCCCTGATCATCCTGACGATTTTCGGCGGTGTCATGGGCCTGATACAGGCAGCGGCCCACGGCGATCCGGACGCCTATTTTGCCATTCCGCTGGTAGGGTTGATCGGAAGCATAATCGTATTCATTCTCCTCGTCGTGTCGGCTCCCGCTGTTGTGGCGGGAATCGGCCTGCTTCGGATGGCGCCCTGGGCGCGGATTTTGACGATCGTCGTCTCGGCGTTGCACCTGTTCAACATCCCCTTCGGGACGGCGCTGGGGATCTACGGCTTGTGGGTGATGCTTTCGGACGAAACGATCGGGCTGTTCGCCTCGAATCCACCTCCCGTCCGAATGTAGCGGCGCCTTCCCCGCTCAGTCCCCGCATCGTTGCCTGGGGTCGATGGCGGACGCACCTGACCGAATCGTGCAACGCCTGCGCCGGCCGCACAGACACACACTGCTGTAGAAGGGACAAGTCTCGACTTTTGGCTGCGGGCTGCGGCCCTGATCTCTGCTAAGATACAACCCCTGTTCTGACGATGCGGTTTGCAGGTTCCAAGTGTGCCGTGGGGATTCATATGGAAAAGATGGCCGTTACCGGAGGGGCTGGTTTCATCGGTTCGAATCTTGCCGAGCACCTTGCGTCCCAAGGGTATTCGGTAGTGATTGTGGATAACTTCAGCACCGGCAGGGAACAGAATCTCGCCGGCTGGACCGGCAGGTATTCCGATCGGGTTGAAGTAGCGCGGACGGACATCAACGAGACCGACACGCTCCGGCGCCTCTTCCAGGGTGTCCGTTTCGTGTTCCACCAGGCGGCAATCCCCTCCGTTCCCCGTTCGATAGCCGACCCTGCGCTCACGCATGCCTCGAATATCACCGGCACGCTCTCGGTCCTGATCGCCGCGCGTGACGCCGGTGTAAGCCGCGTGGTGGTCGCGTCCTCCTCCTCGGTCTACGGCGACGACCAGACACTCCCCAAGCAGGAAGATCGCGTGGGCCACCCTCTCTCGCCGTACGCGCTGAGCAAGGCCGTATGCGAGCAGTACTGCCGACTGTTTCAACAACTGTACGGACTCGAGACCGTCTGCCTGCGGTACTTCAACGTCTTTGGCCCGCGCCAGGATCCGCGGTCGGAGTACGCTGCGGTCATACCCCGGTTCAGTACCCGGCTGCTCGCGCGCAGGAGGCCGACGATTTACGGCGACGGGGAGCAGACGCGGGACTTCACGTATGTCGACAATGTCGTGGATGCGAACTGGCACGCAGCGAACCATCCACGCTCGGCGGGAGGCGTGTTTAACATCGGCTGCGGCACACGGACCAGCCTGAACCAGCTGGTTGCATGGTTGAACTCGATTCTGGGCACCGACGTCCAGCCGGCCTATGAGGCTGCAAGGGCCGGAGACGTCCGGCACTCGGTCGCGGATGTGAGCAGGGCCAGGGAGCTGCTGGGATACACGCCGGCGGTTTCCCTGCAACATGGGCTGGAGCGAGTGGTGGCATGGTTTCGCGAGAACACGGAGGTTTGGGATGGGACTGCATGAAAAGATCCTGGATCGTTCCGCCAAGGTAGGGATCATCGGCCTCGGCTACGTGGGTCTTCCGCTGGCCGTGGAATTTGCCAAGGCAGGCTATGAGACGATAGGTATCGACGTGGACAGCCGGCGAGTAGACGATATACGCGCAGGCAAGTCCTACATCCAGGATGTGTCCCAGGCCGACCTGAAATCGGTTGTCGCCGGCGGAAGACTCACGGCCACGACCGACTGTTCCGTGTTGAAGCAAGTTGATTCCGTGAGCATCTGCGTCCCGACACCGCTGCGGAAGACCAAGGATCCGGATATCCAGTACATAGTCGATGCTACCTCAAGGATCAAGGAGAATCTCCACCCCGGACTCCTCATCGTCCTGGAGAGCACGACCTACCCGGGCACGACTGATGAAATCCTGCTTAGCGAGTTCACCGGGGCCGGGCTGCAGGTAGGCAGGGACTTCTACCTCGCATTCTCCCCCGAGCGTGTCGATCCCGGCAACCCTCGCTACGGCACGCACAACACGCCTAAGATCATCGGCGGTGTCACGCCGGAGTGCACGCGCCTGGCTCAACAGTTATATGAACGGGTCGTCGAACGTGTGATCCCTGTGAGCTCGACCAAGGCCGCGGAGATGGTGAAGCTGCTGGAGAACACTTTCCGCATGGTGAACATTGGCCTGGTCAACGAGATCGCCATCATGTGCGACAAGCTGAACCTCGATGTCTGGGAGATCATAGAAGCTGCGGCAACCAAGCCCTTCGGATTCATGCCTTTCTATCCGGGCCCGGGCCTGGGTGGCCACTGCATACCCATCGACCCGCTCTATCTCTCCTGGAAGCTCAAGCTCCTGAACTACAACGCGCGCTTCATTGAGCTGGCCAGCGAGATCAATACGAACATGCCTGAGTACGTCTCCACCAAGATTGGTCGCGCACTCAACAAGCGCAGGAAGGCTGTGAATGGTTCCAGCATCCTGGTGCTCGGGATCTCCTACAAGAAGGACATCTCCGACACGAGAGAGTCACCCGCGCTGGACATAATCCGCCTGCTGCAGGAGGAGGGCGCTTCGGTTTCTTACTCTGATCCGTACAACCCTGAACTGAGGCTTGACCAGGGTCTTCTGCGATCGCTGAGCCTTACCCCGGAGAATCTCCGCAGCTTCGACTGCGTCGTCTTGGTCGCGGACCACCGCGCGTTTGACTACGACTTGATTGCCCACGAAGCATCCCTTATCGTCGACTGCAGGAACGCTCTTCCCAAGGGGGCCGGAAACGTCGTAAAACTCTAACCTGCAAACTCCGTGCGGTGGCAACTCCCGCGGGCAGCAGGCAGCCGGGCCTGAAACGGAATAAAATTCAGAACTCAGAATTGGAGTCCATGCCGGGCAGGGCGCCATGATTTCATTTCTGTTCGTCGATGCCGAACGTGTGTGGAGAGGTGGGCAGGACCAACTGCTGACGCTGCTGCACGGCCTGATCCTTCGCGGCCACACCGTCAACCTGGTGTGTCACCCGGGCTCCCTCCTGGAGAAGCGGGCGCGGGCCATCGGGATCGGGGTGTACCCCGTCGCCATCCGCTCTCAGTTCGGACTGTCGGCTGTGGTACGGATTGCGCGAGTCCTCGCGGCCTGCCGTCCGGATGTCCTCGCGTTTAACACACCTCGCCCCATCCTGGCCGGTAACGTCGCTTCTCGGTTCGTGCCGGTACAAGCCCGGATCGTGTTCCGAAGGGTAAATTTCCCCCTGCGAAACAATCCAATCACGCGCTTCCAATATACCTGGCGTATTGACTGCATCGTGGCGATCTCCGAGTCGATCCGCGGTCAGCTTGTTGCAGGCGGGATACCACCCTCCGTGATCCGGACGATATACGAAGGCATAGACCTGTCCGTCTACCCGCGAAGAACCGCCCCCAACCCTCATCAGGCGGGAGATCGGATCGTGGTCGGAACGGTGGCGCACCTGAGCCCTGAAAAGGGGTTGCGATACCTTGTCGAGGCGGCAGCCATGATCCCTTCGGCACGATCGCGGCTCAAGTTCGTGATTGTGGGTGACGGTCAATGCCGGAGTGAGCTCGAGTCGATGGTCCAGGAAGAGGGGCTCGCTCAGTGTTTCAGCTTCACCGGTTTCCAGGACCGCACCGTTCAGCTCACGCGGACGTTCGACATGTTCGTGCTCCCCAGCCTGTCGGAGGGGCTCTCTTCCGCGATCCTGACCGCAATGGCCTGCTCATTGCCGGTAATCGCGACGAATGTCGGCGGCATTCCGGAGCTGGTCAAGGACGGTGTGACCGGGCTTCTGGTGCCCCCGGCCGATGCCCGGAGCCTCGCCCAGGCTGTTCAGCAACTGCTCGACGACCCTGAAGGCGCATTCAAGATGGGGTTGCGGGGCAGGAAACGTGCGGAGGAGCACTTCACCTTGCAGCGCAAGATCGTGGAAACCGAGCAGCTGTGCTATTCCCTATTGCGCACTGCCCAGAAGGCCTCAACGGGAACCCATGCCTGAACCGCTGAAGGTATATCTTCCGGGGTCGCTTGACACAACCTCCGCACGCATGGTCTTTCTCCTGCTGGCCGGCTCCGTGGGAGCCTCGCTGCTCTCCATTGCCGCATCGCAGAGCCTCCTCATCCTCGCTTCGGTCGGAGCTGTCGCATTCCTGCGGCCGCAACCTGGCCGTTTCTCGAACCTGCGGCCTCTGCTTCTGATTCTGGCGCTCTTTTTTCTGTGGACCATCCTTGCCGCGCTCGCCTCTCCCGACGTTCGGCTGGGTCTGACGATCGTCAAGAAGTTCTTCATATTTCTCACTCTGCTTCTCGTGCCGGTGGCCGCAATAGGAGCGGGAAGAATTGCCTGGATCTACAGGACTGTGTTCGGTGCGGCTGCCCTCTCCTCCGTGGTGGGGCTGATTCAGTTCATCAGAAATCCCGAACGCGATCTGCTGCACCGGATCTCCGGGTTTATGGGGCAGTGGATGACCTTCTCAGGTCTGCTCATGCTGGCCCTCGTGGCGCTCGTTGCCTATTGTGCCTGCTCTGACTGGCGCAGGCTGTGGTGGGTGATTCCGGCCGGCACGGTAATGTTTGCCGCGATCTACCTGTCGCAGACGAGGAGCGCCCTGCTGGGCGTGATCGCAGGTGCTTTCGTGGTACTCCTGCTCAGCCGGCCCAGGGCTACTTTGCTGCTGCTGATTCTGGTGCCCGCACTGTACTTCCTGTCACCTGCCAGGATTCAGCAACGCTTTCGAGGCGGCTGGAATGCTGACGACCCCAATACCAGGAACCGGATCGAGCTGGTGGAAACCTCCCTACGGCTGATAAGGGATAACCCGTGGTTCGGGGTTGGCCCGAAAAACGTGGCTGTCGAGGCGCCACGATACCGTGGGAGCCATGACTATCCCGACTGGATGTACCAGCACATGCACAACAACCTGCTGCAGATGGCCGCCGAACGCGGCATCCCGGGCCTGATGTTGTGGATTTGGTTCATGATCCGCCTCGCGTGGGATGCCTGGCAACTCTTCGCTCGCTCCCGGCGGGACCCCGAGTCGCGCGAGGCGCTTATGGCAGCAACGGCAGCGCTCGGATGCTGGACGGCGCTCATGGTTTCGGGCCTGTTCGAGTACAATTTCGGTGATTCGGAGATTCTGGCCCTCTTCCTTTTTTGCGAGGCTGCCCCGTATGCTTTTCCGGGCCGAGAAATCGCGGGCTCCCGTGCCGGCGGGCAGGTAGCCGGGCAGAAGCCTGAATTGCAGCGGGCGAGCCCCGGCACCCCGATCGTCACGCGCGGGCACACGGAGCCGGGGCGCCAGCCGCCTTCAAAATCATGAAGATCGCCATCCTTGGAACGCGGGGAGTGCCGGCAAACTATGGCGGCTTTGAAACCTTCGCCGAGGAATGCGCCGCCGGCCTGGTGGCGCGGGGGCACGATGTAACGGTCTACGGGCGCTCGCACTACGTCCCGCAAGACGTGCGAACGTACCGCGGCATCCGGATCACGGTTCTCCCCACGTTGCCCTGGAAATACACGGACACCGTCGTTCACACCCTGCTCTCTGTCCTCCACGCCGTCCCGCGCCGCTTCGACGCGGTGCTCATCTGCAACGCAGCAAACAGCGTTTTCGCCTGGATCCCGCGGATATTCGGCACCCCTGTCGTGGTGAACGTCGACGGAATTGAGCGGCTGCGGCGGAAATGGAACTGGCTGGGAAGAACCTACTATCGCCTGTCGGAATTCGTTTCGACGCTGTTTCCCGACGAGATCGTGACGGACGCGCGATGCATCGAGAGGTACTACCGCGACACGTACGGAGCGAGATCCGAGTTCATCCCTTACGGGACGTCCACGGAAGTGCCTGTCGGCGATTCCGCACTCGCAGAACTCGGCCTCGCACCGCGCGAGTACTTCCTCTACGTCAGCCGGCTCGAGCCCGAAAACAACGCACACCTCCTCGTGCAGGCCTACGAGAGAGTGAGGAGCACCAGAAAGCTGCTGATCGTGGGGACTGCTCCCTATGCGAGAGAATACATCCATCGGCTGCAGGACACGCGCGATCCGCGGATCGCCTTCCCGGGCGCGATCTACGGGTTGCGATACCGCCAGTTGCTGGCGCACGCCTTGTGCTATGTGCATGCGACCGAGGTCGGGGGATCCCACCCGGCGCTGATCGAGGCGATGGGGTTGGGGAACCTGATTGTAGCCAATCACACGCCGGAAAACGCGGAGGTACTCGGAGGTACGGGGATGCTCTACAACCGGAACGACGTCCCGGACCTTGCAGCCCGACTGCAGCGTGTCAATGATGATCCAGGTGAATTCGCGCACCTGCGTGGACTCGCCAGACAAAGGGCCGCCTGTGAATATTCCTGGGACAGCGTGGTGGACAGGTACGAACGACTTTTCACCCGCCTCGTCGGGAAGAGGAGACGGACAACCCTGTGAGGCGGGCGCCGAGAAGCAGGAGGCGGCCTCCTCGGGTAATGAATGATGTCAAATTCTCAAGGGATTGACCGGTGCGCTTGCCGTACCTGCTCACCTTCTCCCGGCCCATCGCGTTGCAGGACTGCCACCGGTACTTGCTGACCACGAATCCAACCGCGCAACTGTCTGATATAATGCGCGCCCTATGAGCCCGGAAGTCGAGGCAGTAAAGGGAGTCCGCCCGGTGCTGGCGCCCTGGATCATTCTCGCCAGTTTCTTCAGGAAGATGTACGTCCAGCGCGGACTGATCCGCAGCTTCGTGGTCCGGGACCTCCGGGCGCGCTACATCGGGTCGTTCATGGGGTTTTTCTGGAGCGTGATCCACCCTATCGTCCTGCTGGTAAGCTACACCTTCGTGTTCTCGATCATTTTCGGCCTTCGTCCGCGACCGGACACCGGCACAACCAGTTTCCCGCTGTTTCTGTTCTGCAGCATCCTGCCCTGGCTCTTCTTCCAGGACACGTTGCAGCGTTCGAGCACGGTGGTGATTGACAATACCAGCCTGGTCACGAAGACACTCTTCCCCACCGAGGCTCTTCCACTCACGGTCATGCTGGCCGGCCTTGTGAACCACTTGATTGGCTTCGCAATCCTGCTGGTCGTCATCGTCTTCTCGATCGGGAAGATCAGCGTCGTTATCCTGTTTCTTCCCCTCTATCTCCTCGTGCTCATGATGTTCACCCTCGGGCTGTCCTGGCTGGTGGCAAGCCTGAACGTTTTCGTGCGCGACGTTTCCCAGGTTCTCACCGTGATCCTCACCTTTTGGTTCTGGTTCACGCCGATTTTCTATTCGGCCGAGAGGTTTCCGCCCAGGCTGCTCTTCCTGATGCGTTGGAATCCGATGGCTCACGTGGTGACCGCATACCGTGACTGCCTGCTGCGCATGACGGTGCCGAATCTCAGAAACCTGGCGCTGCTGGCCGCGGTCTCCCTTGTGGTCTTTGTTGCCGGCGGGGCCTTCTTCCGTCACACCAAGCGCGAATTCGTGGATGTGCTTTGATGCAGGTCATCCAGGTTCAGCATCTCAGCAAGAAGTACCAGATCTACCAGCGTCCGTGGGACAAACTGCGGGAGATGTTCCACATGGGCGAAAAGCTGCACCGCGAGTTCTGGGCCCTGCAGGATGTCAGCTTCAGCGTCGGGAGCGGGCAAACTCTCGGCATCATCGGCCAGAACGGCTCGGGCAAGAGCACGCTGCTCCAGGTCCTTGCCGGCATCATGCGCCAGACCCGCGGAGACTGCATCGTGAGAGGGAAGGTCTCCGCCCTGCTGGAGTTGGGATCGGGCTTCAACCCGGAGTTCACCGGGCGGGAGAATGTGATCATGAACGGGGCGATCCTCGGATTCGATACGCGCGAGATGAATCGGCGCCTGGAAGGGATCGCGCGGTTCGCCGAGATCGGCAACTTCCTGGACCAACCGGTCAAGATTTACTCGAGCGGAATGTTCATGCGCCTGGCTTTTGCGGTAGCGGTGAATGTAGACCCGGACATACTCCTCGTCGATGAGGCTCTTGCCGTGGGGGACCTGATTTTCCAGCACCGCTGCATACATCGGATGAATGAGCTCCGGCAGAGCGGGAAGACCATCGTGTTCGTTACTCATGACCTCGGCGCCGTAACCAGGTTTTGCGATCGGGCCATTCTGCTCGACCAGGGGAGGTTGCTGGAGGATTCAACCCCGGACAAAGCCGTGCAAAAGTACAGGGCGCTTGTTTTCGAGCGGGAGAGCCGGTACGGCTTCCGGAACGGCCCCGTCGAAGCGGCGAGCCCCGCCGCCATTGACCGCGCCGGCACCGATGCGCCTGTCGTTCAGGGCATTCCCAACATCGACCACCGGTTCGGAAACGGGAATGCCGCCATCATAGGAATTGAGCTCCTGGATGAAACTGGCCGGCCGACCCGCGAAGTCTTTGGCGGCCAGCATGTGGTGATACGCATCTCGGTGGAATTCAAGCGGGAGGTAGACCGCCCGATCATCGGGTTCACCCTGCGCGACAAGCTGGGGATTGAGATCACCGCATGTAACACTTCCCACAGCGGTCGCATACTCCCCCCGGCATGTGAGGGACGGATTTACACCAGTGACTTCAGATTTCCGATGCCTCATCTCGGCCCCGGGAGCTACTCGCTTTCTCCCGCCGTGGCCTCCGGTGACACGCTGAAGCATGACATGTGTGACTGGATCGACAACGCCTTGGTCTTCGAGACCAAGACCGAAGACCTCGTCTACGGCATGATGAAGATGGACGTGGATGTCCTCAACTACGCGACCCGGATCTGAGGGACCGGGGAGTCTCTGCAGAAGTTGACTCGCTGCCGATGCGCTCATACCTGCGACGCCTGGTACTGCTTGCCCTGACTCTGGCGATCACGCCGGCGCTGGCTTTGCTGGCGCTGACCGTACTATTCTTCAACGCAATCCACCTGTTGACCCGCTTCACCCGCCGGCCGGCGACTGATTGCGAGACACCACCGGGGGACGAGGCATCCATCATCATCCTGAACTGGAACGGTAAAGACCTGCTGGCAGAAGGAATTCCCTCGGTTCTTGCTGCGGTGCGAGCGGACGGAAAGCAGCACGAAGTAATTGTAGTGGACAACGGGAGCACCGACGGGTCCGTCGACTACGTCCGGGCGCAGTTTCCCGAGGTGCGCCTCGTCGTGCTTCCGGAGAATCGAGGTTTCGCGGAAGGCAACAACGAGGGAGTCAGGGCAGCGCGACACGGCGTCATCATTCTGCTCAACAACGACATGGTGGTCGATTCCGGTTTCATCCGCCCGCTTTTGGACGGTTTCGGGCCTTCGACATTTGCCGTCTCGAGCCAGATCCACTTACAGGACCCTGCGGCGCGCCGGGAGGAGACCGGGAGGACAACAGCCGTATTTCGCCGGGGACTCATCGACTATTCCCACGCAAGCATCGACGGCCCGCTGCCGCGAAGATATTACCCCGTGTTTTGGGCGGGTGGCGGATCGTCGGCATTCCACCGCCAGCGGTTCCTTTCGCTCGGCGGGTTCAACAACATATATTCACCTGCCTACGTCGAGGATGCCGATCTGTCGTACCAGGCCTGGAAGGCCGGGTGGGAGGTGCTGTTTGCACCGGCGTCCGTCGTCTACCACAAGCACAGGGCAACGAGCGCAAGAGTCTTCTCGCAGCAGGGTGTAGAGTGCCTGACGCGACGCAACCAGCTCTTCTTTATCTGGAAGAACATCCGCAGTTGGCGCATGCTCCTCTCTCATTGCTTCTTTCTCCCCTGGAACTTCTATCGAAACGCACGCGATCACGGGCTCGGCATGTGGAAATGCCTGGTCGGAGCGGTCGCCTGTTTTCCCTCTGTCCAGGTTGCGAGGTTCGGTTCGCGCCTGCGGGCCGTCAGGAAGGACCAGGAGATCTTCGCTCTATGCAGTAACCCCGGATTGTTCTTCACGAGACAGCGCCGCCGAACCGAACCGGCCGGCAGGCGCGGGAGCACGCGCGCGGTGCCGACGGGGTCGAAACCCCGGGTCCTCTGGATCACGGCCTACCTGCCGCATCTCGGCCGGCACGCCGGCGCGGGCCGCATGTACCAACTGCTGAAGCGGATTTCGCCGCATTTCAGCGTCAGGTTGATCAGTTTCCTGGAACACGATGATGAGAGGGAGTTCCTACCGGAACTGCAGGAGTTGTGCGAGGGGGTCCAGGTGATGCGGCGCCTGCCACCTCCGCGCTGGCAGCTCTTCCCGTACGAACCGTTCGACGAGTTTCTGACGCCCCAGATGCGGACTGCCGTGGGCCAGTGCCTTGGGGACTACGATTTCAGCCTCATACAGCTCGAGTATTCGCAGATGGCGTGCTACGCCGATCCGGAATCCGTGATACCGACCCTCCTCACGAAACACGAAGTGGATTTCGCGGCCTGCGCTCGCCAGGCGCGCAGCGAGACACATCTGGCGCAGCGGGTCCGCTGGTTCTACAACTACCTGCAGGTTCTTGATCGCGAAATACGCCTTGTCCGCCGCGTGAGCGCCGCGATCTGCATGACCGATCCGGATGCTGCGGAACTGCGACGTTTTTGCAGGGACGTTCCGGTTCACGTGATCAACACGGGCGTGGACCTGGACTTCTTCGCGCCGCCCCGCACCGCAGCGACTTCACCCGGACTCGTATTCGTCGGAGCGTTCCAGCATATGCCGAACGTGGACGCGATGACCTGTTTCTGTCGCAATATCTTTCCGCGAATCCGGGCTGAGGTGCCTGACGCCGAGCTGTGGATCGTGGGCAGCAGTCCGCCGCCCGACGTGGTCCGGCTCGGCGAGCTGCCAGGGGTACAGGTTACCGGGACCGTGCCTGACATCCGGCCTTTCATGGCATCGAGCATGGTCTGCGTGGTTCCGCTGAGGCTGGGTGTGGGGATCCGCGGCAAGGTACTGGAGGCGTGGAGCATGGCCATGCCGGTAGTGGCGACGTCAGTCGCTTGTTCGGGGCTCCGCTTCGAAAACGGGAGGAACCTGCTCCTTGCCGATGACCCGGGCGCCTTTGCCGGGCATGTTGTCTCTCTTCTGCGCGATCCCGACCGCCGGCAGGAACTGGGAAAGGCCGGTCGCAAAGCAGCCGAGCAGTTCTACGGGTGGGATGCCGCCGCCGGGGAGTTGATGCGCCTCTACGAGCTTTACATGAGCGGGTCAGCACGGAGATCGACTCAGCGATGACACGGGTTCTCCTCACACAGACTGCCTCGGTCCGGCGCGTGCGCGCCAAAGCACTGAGGATACTATCCGGGGAACTATACCCCGAGCCGGCCCTGACGATTCTCTGCACCCCGGATGCCGAGACGGTGGACTGCTTCCGGCAGGTGCCCGGGGCTGAGGTCCTGCCGCTGAAATACACCACCAGGAAACAGATCCTGGCCGATCTGCGCCGCCGGCAGTTCGATGTGATGGTGACCTTCTGGACTGGAGAGAGGAAGTATCGCGGCACAAAAATCGCCGTTCTGGGACTTGCCGGCACCACGGACGTCGACGTCGGAGACGGCGGCTACTTTCGCCTGACGTGGCGGTTCTTCCTGCGATACTGGCTTTTCCGGATCAGGCGCCCTTTGCCTGCCGATCATGCCCGGTTCGTGCTTTCTGACGGTGACGACCTCGAAATAGAGCCGGCGGAGAGGGTGCTTGTGATCCAGTCGGCAGAACCGCGTTTCGTGTTGCGGGGACTGGAACACCTCCAGCGCAACCCGATCTTCCGGAACCCCCGCTACACGCTCTTCTGCCGCAACCGGCCGGAGATCGTCGCAAATTTTCGCGGCCATCCGCTCCTGATCGCGCTCCGGACTCATTCAGAAGCCCGCGGTGCATGGGAACACCTGCTGGAGCTACGGGCCCGGAAATACGACGCCGTTGTGGTCTTTTTCACTGGAGACCCCAGCTACTGGAAGATAAAATATTTCGCGTTCCTGCTGGGAGCTCGCCACAAGGTAATCTTCAATGAGCACAACGACTGCTTCTTTTTCACATGGCGAACCTGGGCGTCGTTTCTGGTCCGCCGGATGGGGGCACACTCGACCGGGAGCGACCTGCCCTGGAAAGACCAGGCGCAGGCGGTCGTTTCCCAGGGTCTGAAATTCGTGCTGCTTCCATTCCGTTTTACCTGGCTGCTTCTGGTCTGGCTGCGACTGAGGCGTGCGGCTTCGCTCCCCGGGTCAGGCAGCGGCGAGGATGTCAGGCCGGCGTGAGGTTTTCGAGTGTTCGTACATTACGATTGCCGCTTCTTCCTCGGCTACAAGCCCTGCATCTTCAAGCGTGAGTGTGCAGACTGCCCCCGCTACGCGCCATTTGGCACGCGCATACTGATCATCAAACTTGCGGCCATGGGCGACGTCCTCCGCACGACCCCACTGCTCCGTGGCCTCAGGCGCCTGCACGAGGACTGCCACATCACCTGGCTCACGGAGGCGAGCGTAATCCCCATGCTGAAAGGGATTCCGGAAATCGACCGTCTCCTTCCCTTCACTCTCGAGACGGCATTGCAGCTCACGACCGAGAGCTTCGACCGGCTCCTTTGTTTCGACAAGGAACCGAAGGCGACCGCCCTGGCGATGAAGGTCCGGGCCATGAAGAAGGCGGGCTTCGGCATGAACGAGTACGGTGGAGTCATGCCGCTGAACGCTGAATCGGAGTACACCTTCGAGCTCGGGATCAACGACCACCTGAAATTCCGACAGAACAGGAAGACCTATCCGGAGTTGATATTCGATTGCGCCGGCCTGCCCTATCGCGAGCCGCAAGAGTACCTGATCACCGACCTGGCGGAAGAGATCGACTGGGCGCGAGGCTATCTTTCAGGAATGGGAGTGGGCCTGGAGGGACTGAAGGTCGGGTTGAACACCGGCGCAGGGGATGTCTTCGCCACCAAGAAATGGACGGAGGAAGGATACGCCCGGCTGGCCGACAAGCTTGAAGAGGAGATGGGAGCGAAGGTGCTCCTGCTGGGTGGGCCCGCGGAGAGAGAGCGTAACGAGCGCATCGCGGCGACCGCAAGGCATTCGCCCCGCGAGACCGGGACCGGCCACCCGATTCGCAGGTTCAGCGGGATCGTTGGAAACTGCGACCTCCTGGTGACGGGCGACACCCTTGCCATGCACATCGCGATCGCGCTGAAGGTGCCGGTACTGGCAATCCTGGGGCCGACCTGCCATCAGGAAATAGAGCTGTACGGAAGGGGCTCGATGATCGTCTCCGATTTTGACTGCAGCCCATGTTACCTGGGAGCTTGCACGAAGCCGACAACCTGCATGGATGCAATTTCGGCAGATGCCGTCTTCGCGGAAGCCGTCCGTCTGATCCGGAAACACCATTTGCCGAAACCGCGCACGCTGCAACCCTGAAAGGGGAATTCGCGCCATACCGCGATGCGCGCCGATCTGCGGCCACGCCTGTCAACCGAAGAAGCGATACTTCATTATGAAGTAGAGGGCAGCCACTCCGTCCTTCCAGCCGATCTTCTTGCCCTCGGAATAGTCGCGGCCACTGTAGGAAATCGGCACCTCGTAGACTCTGCATCGGGCCCTGGCGATCTTCGCCGTGAATTCAGGCTCAAAGCCGAAGCGGTTCTCCCGAAGCTGGATCTTCCCGAGAACGTCCGCGCGAAAGACCTTGTAGCAGGTCTCCATATCCGTGAGGTTCAGATCCGTCATCATGTTGGAGAGAGTCGTGAGGATCCTGTTGCCGACCGAATGCCAGAACAGGAGCACTCGGTGCGGCCCCCCCAGAAACCGCGACCCGAAAACGACATCCGCCTTGCCGGCCAGTATTGGCTGAATCAGGGTGGGGTATTCGGACGGATCATACTCGAGGTCGGCGTCCTGAACGATCACGATGTCGCCCCGCACCTTGCCGAATCCGGCCCTCAGCGCCGCGCCCTTCCCTGCGTTGCGAGGCTGGAGAACAATCGTCAGGTCGTCCGATGGGGCCAGGCTCCGCAGGAATTCGCGCGTGCCGTCGGTCGAGCAGTCGTCCACGATGATCACTTCCTTGGGCAGATCGACCGTCTGCACACGTCGCAGCACCTCGCCGATGGTGTCTTTCTCGTTGTAGACCGGTATAACGACGGAAAGCTTCATTGCGGTTCGGTTCCTTTACAGGGAATCATATCGACGAAAAGGCCGAGGCTATTTTCATAGTCTTTGCGAGTCAAGAGAAATGGAGTGGAGTCATACGTCTGTCATTGGCGCGTTCTCATGCGGAGAAAGCGGGCTCGATCCACAGGCGGCGCGGACCCGCTTCGCGGTTGATCGCACAAGCGACCCTGGCCTGACGTCATTAGCGGGACCATTTTGGCCGATTTCGTGTACTCTTTCGTTTGGCGTTCGATGAAATCTCCGAGCGGATGATCGTAGGTGGCCACGGAGACTCACAACCTTTCCGGTTCAGCCTGGCGATGAAACCGAATGACCTGCCGTTGATATCGGTGGTGATTCCTAATTACAACGGCGCCGCGTGTCTTGCCTCGTGCCTGTTGTCGCTCGCTCGGCAGAGTCGACCGGACTTTGAGATATTGGTCGTGGACAACGGCTCGAGCGACGACTCGGTGGAGACAGTGCGACGTGCGGCGCCGGGAGCGGTCATCCTCCGTCAGGACAGGAATCTCGGCTTTGCCGGAGCCGCCAATGCAGGCATCCGTGCCGCTACCGCGGAGTGGGTTGCAGTCCTCAACAACGACACGGAGGTCGCAGCAGAGTGGACAGCACGGTGTGCCGATGCCATTGGCCGCTACCCGGACGCGGCCTTTTTTGCCTGCCGCATCTTCGATTTCGCCCGGCGCGATCTCGTCTACAGCGCGGGGGACTGCTTCCTGCGCGCCGGGATAGGGTATCGCCGTGGCCAGGAGCAACCGGACCGGCCCGAGTACGACAACGAGGACGAGATCTTCGGGGCATGCGGCTGCGCGGCGCTTTACCGCAAGTCGGTGCTGGAGCGTGTCGGCGGATACGATGACCGGCTGTTTGCCTACATGGAAGATGTCGAACTGGGACTGCGATTGAAGGCATCCGGCCTGCGGGGATATTACCTGCCCGCCGCGCGCGTCTATCATTACGGCGCCGCGACCAGCGGCGGCGAGTTCTCGCCTCTGAGTGTGAACCTCCGCACGCGCAATTCTCTGCTGGTGCTGCTGAAGAGTGTCCCGGCGAAAATACTCCTGCGTTGCGTCCCGATGATCCTTCTTTCTCAGGTCTTTTGGCTCGCCCGTGTCATCAGGCAAGGGAGGATTCTCAGCTACCTCCGCGGACTGATGGGTGCACTGCGCCTGGCGCCGGCCATGCTCCGCAGCCGCAGTGAACTGCGCCCGCGTTGGAGTTCCGCCGCTGTTGAAGGTCTGTGGAGCGCGATTGCGCAATCCGAAGCTGCGGCACGAGCCGACTGCAATTCCCCCGGCTCGAAGTGCCCGTCGCTCTTTCTCCGGCTCTATTTTTTCCTCTTCGGGCCTGTTGAAACGGGATTCTCGTCCTCGGAGCGGGGTCATCGATGAAACCGACGACGGTCAATCCCGGGATTTCGATCGTGATCGTCAACTGGAACAGTGGACGCTTCCTGGAGCGGAGTGTATTTACGGTACTCGACAACGCGGCCGGATGCGAGGTCATTGTCGTGGACAATCATTCCGAGGATGAGAGCCTCCTGTTCGCCGATCGTCTGGCTGGTCGGATCGAAACCGTGCGCAACGACACGAACCTCGGGTTCGCGGCCGCCAACAACATGGGCTGGCGGCGCAGCCGGGGCGATCTTGTTCTTTTTCTGAATCCCGATACCGAAACGCTTCCGGGCTCGGTCGAGCTCCTTGCCCGCCCCCTTCATGAGAACCCGGCGATCTGGGCGTCGGCCGGCAGGCTCGTCGGCCCGCAGGGTGCCCCGCAGGTGGGATTCAACATCCGCGCATTCCCCACGCTGGGCAGTGTGTTCGCAGAGGCATTCCTCCTCGACGAGGTCGTGCCGCGGAACCCGTGGACGAGAAACTACCTCGCTTCGGATTTCGACTATGATACCTGCCAGGACGTGGACCAGCCGGCGGCAGCGTGCCTGATGGTCAGAAGGAACGTGCTCGAGCAGTTGTGCGGATTCGACGAGAATTACAGGCCGGCCTGGTTTGAAGACGTCGACTTCTGCAGGAGGCTGCGCAGTGCAGGCGGGCGCATTCGTTTTGTGGCCGGCGCCCGTTTCATCCATCACGGGGGATCGAGTCTCCGCAGGTTGGATCGGGGCGACTTCCTGGAGTACTTCTGCCGCAACCGCGTGCTTTACTTCGCAAAGCACCACGGGGAACCGGCAGCCGCACGAGTACGCAGGCTCGCAGTCGCCGGGCTCCGGCTCCGCGCCATACTGTCGCTGTTTTATCCTCTTGCGGAAGGTTCGAACCGCCTCGCATGTTCCCGGCTTTTCTGGAATGCGGCGCGGAGGGTAGCCAAGGCACGGAAGGAGGGCCAGTGAGGCCCAAGGTGCTGGTCAGCGTGGTCTCGTTCAACTCGGCCCGTTACCTCGCAGCCTGTCTGAAGAGCCTCGAAGCGCAGACCTATGACAACATCGAGATCCGCCTGTGGGACAACGCCTCGAAAGACGGATCTCTCGAAATAGCTGCGGCGTGGAGCCGCTCGCTCGGGATCGAGGCATCAAAGCAGAATGTCGGTTTCTGTGTGGCTCATAATCGCATCGTATCCTCCACGACGTCCGAGTACGTCCTGGTCCTCAATCCCGATGTGGAGCTTGCTCCCGAATACATCCATATCCTGGTGCAGGCCCTGGATGGGGATCCCTCTGCCGGTGCGGCCACGGGCAGGCTCTGCAGGTGGTTCCCGGACGGAACGGGAGAGCGGCCCCGCGTTGGAGAGAGCACTCTGGATACCACCGGCATGTATTTCACGCGGAATCAGCGTCATCTCGATCGCGGGGCCGGGGCCGTGGACCGGGGCCAGTACGGAGAGCGCGAGTACGTGTTCGGAGCGTCGGGGGCGGCCGCGTTCTACCGGCGGGTGATGCTCGACGACATACGGATGGGGGAGGAATATTTCGACGAATCCTTCTTCGCCTACCGCGAGGATGCCGACCTCGCGTGGCGCGCGCAGTGGATGGGATGGAGGTGTCTGTATGTTCCGGAGGCAAAGGGCCGGCATGTGAGGCGTGTTCTTCCCGAGCGCCGTGCTGACCTGCCGCCTGAGATCAACATGCATTCGTTCAAGAACCGCTTCCTCCTGCGCATCAAGAACATGGATCCGGGGACTTACCTGCGGTTTCTGCTCCCCATCACCGCCCGCGATCTGGCGGCGCTCGGCTATGTTCTCGTTCGCGAGCCCTCTTCTCTTCGCGCGTTCCCTCTCCTTCTCGACGCGCTTCCCAAGGCGCTGGCGGCCCGCAGGGCGATTCGCAAGAACCGGAAAGCAAGCCCGCGGGAAATCCGTGCCTGGTTCTCGGACGTGCCTGTCTCCATGCCCCTCACGATGGTCGACAGACGGTGATCAGCGCCGGCACGGCACCAGCAGTCGGAGGAAATTGAGGGCGATTTCCACGCCGCCGGCGCAGACCCATCCGATGCCCTCAGATATCCATTTGGAGGGCCCGGGCGTTAGAATAGCCGCGTATCGGAGGTGGGCACCAATGCCTGCGAACCTGACGCCCCAATACCTGGCGGCCGAAGAGCGTTTCAAGAGCGCCACGACAACGCAGGAAAAGATCGAAGCCCTGCGCGAGATGCAGGCGACGATTCCCAAGCACAAGGGCACGGAAAAGCTTCAGGCCGATCTCAGGCGCCGTCTCGCCAAGCTCAGCGGCGAGATGGGTAGGAAGCACGGCGTCTCCAGGGCCTCTGCCATCTATTCGGTAAAGCGTGAGGGTGCGGCCCAGGTCGTCCTGGTAGGAGCACCGAACGTCGGCAAGTCGTCCCTCCTCGCCCGCCTCACGCATGCCACGCCCGAGATCGCCGACTATCCGTTCACAACGCGGCTCCCGCAGCCCGGCATGATGCCGTTCGAAAACATCCAGATCCAGATGGTGGACCTCCCTCCCGTTTCGGATGAGTTCTACGAACCCTGGGTCGGGAACGTCATCCGCTCGGCGGACCTGGCCCTCCTGGTGGTGGATCTGAGCAGTGACGATGTGCTGGATGAGGTGGAAGAGGTTCTGAAGCTGCTGCGGGGCTCACATATTCATCTGGTCGGGACTCCGCCATCAGAACCCGATACGGAGACAGCAAACGAGGCCGGTCGCGACACGCTGCTGATCGCCAACAAGTGTGACGGCCCCGCTTCCGCCGAAAACCTGCAGATCCTGAGCGAGTTCTATGGGAGCAGGTTCCGGACCTTGGCCGTCTCGGCCACACGCGGCGACGGCCTCAAAGAGATGCCGCACGAGGTTTTCCACCGGCTGAGATTGGTGAGGGTATACACTAAGGCCCCGGGGAAGAGGGCGGATCTTTCGACGCCGCCGTACGTGCTCAAGGCCGGCTGCACCGTCCTGGACGTGGCGCGCGCCGTCCACCGCGATTTCGAGTTTTCCCTCAAATTCGCCCGCGTCTGGAGCTCTCATCGATCTGCACGGGCCGTCAAGTTCGACGGTCAGATGGTCGAACGCCACCATTGCCTCGAGGATGGTGACATCCTCGAGCTGCACGCATAGCCCAGCATCACAGCCCAATGACAGCGCGGGGCGTGTTGTTCTGAACGTAGAACCAGGAGCTTCCTGCGTCGGGGTCGCTGCCGGAATCGGGGTCGCCATCCGGCCCGATCGGCAAGCGCGACCCTGATGCCGATACCGATAAGAAGAGTCGCCCACGGGGCATCTTAGTATACAGGGACACGCGCCGCACGCATGTGCCGCTGTTCAGCACTCAGCACAGGCGGAGATCGGCGCAGGCGTTGAGATCGAGCTTGAGATACTGCCTGGAGCCCAGTCTCGGCGTGCCGGCAGCGGCGATCATCGCCGCGTTGTCCGTGGTGAATCCGGGGGAGGGATAGCAGACGCGAACCGGCGAAGCGGAGCGGCGACCGCTGCCTTCAGGTCCGGGCGCCTCGAAGGCCTGCCTGAAGACTCGGCGCAGCAGCGAGTTGCAGGCCACTCCCCCGACCAGCAGTATCGTCGCGGGCTTCAGACGGCCCACTGCCTTCTCCGTCTGCCGCAGGAGCGTGTCCACGATCGCCCGCTGGTAGCTCGCGACCAGGTCGAGGATTTCCTGCGAGATCCTGCGCCCGGGTCGGTGCGGCCTGATGTGGGATAGCTCGATGTGCCGGAGCGCGGCGGTCTTGAAACCGCTGAAGCTGAAATCGAGGCTTCCGTCGCTGATCTTCGGAATGGAGAAATGGAAGCGCTCGGGGTTTCCTTTCTGCGACAGGCGATCGATAACGGGGCCGCCGGGATAACCCAGCCCGAGAAACTTCGAAAGCTTGTCGAGCGCCTCTCCGGCAGCGTCGTCCCTCGTGCGGGCCACCGACTCGTAACTCAGTGGCTCTGATGAAAAGATCAGCGAGGTGTGGCCGCCGGAAACTGCCAGAGCCAGAACCGGATATTCGATCCCCGGGTTCTCGATAAAGGCCGAACAAATGTGGCCCTCGATGTGGTTAACCGGCACCAGCGATTTATTCAGCGCGAAAGCCATCGCCTTCGCGAAGGATAATCCGACCAGCAGAGAACCGATCAGGCCCGGGCCCTGTGTCACGGCGATCCCGTCTACGTCGCCGTATTGCATGGACGCGTCGCGGAACGCTTTGTGAACGACGTAACCGATGTTCTTCAGGTGCTCGCGACTCGCCAGCTCGGGTACGACCCCTCCGTAGCTGCTGTGGGTCTTGATTTGAGACGCGACGACGTTGGACAGGACACCGGTCCCGTCCCGCACCAGTGCCGCGGCGGTCTCATCGCACGAAGTCTCAATTCCAAGAACTACCATGAGCTGAGCCTCACGACGAAGGCGCACCCTCTGCGAGCCTGCGAAGGCTTTCCGAGTAAGGCGCGCGCGCTATTCCGTGGTCCGTGATGATCGCGCTCACATAGCGGCTTGGCGTGACATCGAATGCCGGATTCTCAACCCTGGCCCCGGGTGAAGTGATCGGCACATCCCTGATTCTCCGCACTTCCTCCGGATCGCGCTCCTCGATGGGTATCCGGCTGCCGTCGGGCATCGAAAGGTCGAGGGTCGAAACCGGCGCCGCCACGAAAAACGGAACGTTGTTTTCCTTTGCCAGCACTGCCACGGAATAAGTCCCGATCTTGTTTGCCACATCCCCGTTGGCAGCGATGCGGTCGGCACCTACGATGACACAATCCACCCTTCCGAGATGCATGAAGTGGCCTGCCATATTGTCGGTAATGACCGTCACCGGGATGCCGTCCTGCGAGAGCTCCCAGGCAGTCAGCCTGGCGCCCTGCAGAAACGGCCTGGTCTCGTCGGCCCAGACCCGGACTGTCTTGCCCGCCTCCACCGCCGCACGGATCACCCCGAGCGCTGTACCGTATCCCGCGGTCGCCAGCGCACCCGCGTTGCAGTGCGTCAGAACCCTTGCACCGTCGGGAATGAGCTCCTGGCCGAACCGGCCCATTCTCCTGTTTGCGTCCACGTCCTCTGCTTGCATGGCGAGCGCTTCGGCGATCAGCGCCGATCGCACCGCGTCCACCCCGCCAGATCGTGCCCGTTCATACGAGCGTTTCATCCGTTCGATGGCCCAGAAAAGGTTCACTGCCGTAGGCCTCGTCGAGGCCATGACTTCGCAGACCTTCTGGAGGTGACGGTCCAGCGCTTCCGGAGTTGAAACGTCGGCGGACTTGACCCCGAGCGCCACCCCCATCGCCGCAGCGACACCGATGGCCGGTGCGCCGCGGATAACCATGGAGCGTATGGCCTCGGCAACGTCCCGGTAGTCGGCACAGGAGACGTAGATCTCCTGTGCGGGGAGAAGGCGCTGATCGAGCATGACCACCGCGGAATCGGTCCATTCTATTGTGCGGATCATATGTTTCCCCAATGGGGTTTCAGTCTAGCGCAGCAGGACACCCATTTGAAGGGTAGTCTCCCCGGTCGTTTGTCTTTGACAAGTGGAGAACCACGGTGGTAATCATCCCTGGTGAGTTCTTTAGCACGGTGGCTTGAGGTGCCCCGCCGAGGGTAAAAGGGAAGCTGGGTGAGAATCCCGCACGGTCCCGCCACTGTATTCGGAGAGCCGGCTTCATTTTCGTAAGTTGCGGCAGCCACTCGTCGCGGAGACGGGGAAGGCGAGAAGCACGGCGATGACCCGAAAGTCAGGAAACCTGCCTCGAGCCCTTTTCAGCACTCTCTTCGCGTGAAAGAGATCTGAATGCGACTGAAAAGCCCCTCGAATCCCCGGTTTCACCTCTCCCTTCTGGCTGGCGGACTTCTCTTGGCCTGGGGTTGCACGTCATCGACCGGCAGGATTACTCCGCGGGGGGGCGCCGCCCCGGACAGGGTTACATACACCGATGCGACAGGAAGGCGGGTCGAGCTTCCGAGGAGGCCCGCCCGGATCATCTCGCTCGCGCCGAGTGTCACGGAGGTCCTGTATCTCGTGGGAGCCGGGGAACGGGTCGCCGGGGTCACCGTCTACTGCGATTGGCCGGAAGATGCGCGGAAGAAACCGAAAATCGGCGACCTCCTCAATCCCGGCGCGGAGCTGATCCTGGCAGCCGAGCCGGACCTGGTCATAGCATCGACAGCGGGCAACGACCGGACCGCCGTGCAGAAGCTCGCCGATCTGGGCCTGCCGGTCTTCGTCACGGCGCCGCGGACGGTAGATACGATCCTGGAGACGGTGGGGCAGATAGGAAGGATCACCGGCTGCGAGGCCGAGGCCGGAGAATTGGTTGCCCGGATGAAACAGCGGCTCGAGCTCCTCGACCGGCGTCTGAAAGGAGCGAGGCGCCTCAGAGCTTTCTACATCACATGGTTCGAGCCTTTGCTCGCTCCGGGCAAAGGAACCTTCGAAAATGACGTGTTGCGTCATGCCGGCGTGGATTCCATCACCGCTGCGATCCCCGAATTCTACCCGCACTACAGTCTCGAGCAGGTCATTTTCAACGACCCGGATGTCATCCTGGCAGTCAGGCATGAGGGGAATCCACTCCCTGACCTGAAGTCGCTCCCCGGCTGGCGGCAGCTGAGGGCTGTCCGGCAGAACAGGATATTCATAGTCAGCGAACTACTGCAGCATCCGTCTCCACGATTCCTGGACGCCCTCGACGATCTGGCACGCAGGCTGCATCCGGAGGCCTTCCGATGAGACGCCTTTCACGCCGCAGCATCCTGACAGTCAGTGCGGCCCTGCTGGCTGTATGGCTGGTTGCGGCGTTATTGTCGCTCAGCGTGGGCAGCGTCGCCATTCCGCCGGGGAAAGCGCTTCGCCTCGCGTTGCAGTCCCTGAGCGGCGACGCCGGGCAGGAACCGGCCCTTGAAACGATCCTCCTCTCTGTCCGTCTCCCGAGGGTCCTTCTGGCATCGCTGGTCGGCGCGGCACTAGCCCTGGCCGGCGCCGTATTCCAGTCACTGCTGCGTAACGCACTGGCAGACCCGTATGTGCTGGGCGTCTCCACCGGGGCCTCCATGGGAACCATTCTGTACATTGTCCTGGCTGCTTCGGCGGGCATCCAGGCTGCCGGCCGTCTCTCATTGTACGGGCGTCCGGCCGCGGCCTTTGCAGGCGCGGCTTTGACAGTGGCCACGGTCTACTTCGTCGCCGGCAGATCCGATCGCAAGGGCGAGGGCTCGCAACGTTTGCTCCTGGCCGGGGTCGTGATGGCGTCGTTCATTTCTTCAATAAACGTGTTTCTGTTGACGAGCACAAGCCAGGCGGATCTGCGGGGCATTTTCTACTGGCTCATCGGAGATCTAAGCCGCCCGGTCGACGCCTCCATATACATCATCACCGTTCTGGTAGCCGCGGGCGCGTTTCTTCTATATCTGATGTCTCAGAGTCTGAACCTGATCTCTTCGGGGGAGGAGGATGCGCTCACGCTGGGTGTGGAGGTGCCGCGGGTCAAGTTGCGGGTCTATCTCCTTGCGTCGCTTGTGACCGGGTCCGTCGTCTCGATCAGCGGCCCGATAGCCTATGTCGGCTTGATCTGTCCGCACCTCGCCCGCATGGTTCTGGGCAATGACAACCGAATGCTATTCCCCGCGGTCTTCATTTTCGGGGCGATCTTCACGCTGCTGGCCGACACGGTGGCACGGACGGTGGTAGCCCCCGCTGAACTTCCCGTCGGTGTCATTACGGCACTCTGCGGGGCACCGTTGTTTATTTACCTGCTGAGGCGCAAAGGAGGCGGATGGTGAGTCCGGATTCCGTCGTCCTGGAGGCTCGCGCAGTGGATTTCGCCTACCGTGGCCCGCTCATCCGCGGCTTCTCAATGGAGCTGAGCCCGAACCAGGTAGTGGGCGTCATCGGCCCCAACGGTTGCGGAAAGACAACGGTGCTGAAACTGCTCGACGGCATTCTCAGCCCATCCTCGGGACAGGTCCTCATCGACGGCCGGCAGCCGCTCGCCCTGCTGAGCCGAAAGGAAATCGCACGGCGCATCGCCATGGTGCCGCAGAATGGCGGCCTCCCCGGATATCAGACCGTGTTTCAATTTGCGCTCCAGGGGCGCTCTCCTCACCTGTCCCTGATGGGCTTTGAAAGCGCACGCGACGAAGAAATCACGAGGGAGGCCCTGCAATTGACGCATCTCGAGAGGTACGCAGATGCCCCGGTCTCCGAGATCTCCGGCGGCGAGAAGCAGCGGCTCCTCCTGGCGCGTGCCCTGACCCAGCAAACACCGGTCCTGCTGCTCGACGAGTTCACGGCCAACCTGGACGTCAACTATCAGGTGAGCCTCGTAAGCACCGTGGTCAGGATCACCCGCGAGCGGCGACTGGCGACGCTGATCGTGTCGCACGAAATCAACATACTGGCGGCGTTCTGCGACCGGGTCATCCTGATGTCTGAGGGGGCAATCCGGCACCAGGGGAGTCCCTCAGAAGTGCTGACAGAGGCGAACCTCAGGCAACTTTTCGGCATCGGCTTTACCGTCAGGCGGGGAGGCAACCAGGCCCCGGAAGTGATGCCCCTCATACGGGGAGATTAGAATGCGAGAGTCTCCAACCGCTCATCGAGCGGAATGCCGCAATGTGCAGCGCGGTTCGACCGGCGGCTGCCGCCTGCTTATCAAGCTGCTCTTTCTTCCTTATTTCCTGAGCTGGCTTTGCTTCGCGCAGAGCGCGCTGCCGCAACGCGAGGACGGAGCTGAAGGGCGCGGCTATGTGAATGGGACCGTGACGGACACGTCTCACGCGCCTCTGCCCCGTGCCGTAATCGAGGTAAAGGATGCTCGCGGACGCACCGTCGCAGGATCACGGACCGACAGCCGCGGTGAGTTCAAGCTCTTATTGCCTCAGGGGAGGTACAGCCTTTGCATCACCCTCGCCGGCTTCGCAGCGATCAAGGATCGGCCGGTCGAGGTTAGCGGATCGACTCCCCCGCTCGATCTTTCCATGGAGGTCGGAGGTATCGAGGAGCAGGTCGTCGTGACAGCCACACGGACCGAGGCCGCGATTTCCCAGGTCGGCAACTCGGTGAGTGTGGTCAATCATGATGAGTTGTCACGGAACGGTGCCGTGACCATGGCCGAGGCACTGAGAGAAGCCGCGGGCATGAACATCGTTCAGAGCGGCGGCACCGGCCAGATCACTTCGCTGTTCGTCCGTGGCGGGGAATCGGACAACACAAAAGTCCTGCTCGATGGTGTCCCGGTCAACGATCCCGGGGGCAGCTTCAACTTCGCGAACCTCTCTGTGGCTGACATCGACCGCATCGAGGTTGTGCGAGGCCCGCAAAGCGCACTTTACGGTTCGGACGCCATCGCAGGGACGCTGCAGGTTTTTACCCGCCGCGGAACGAGCGAGAGACAGTGGCCCACGCCGAGGTTCGCCGTCGAAGGCGGATCGTCGTCGACCACCCGCTATGCCGGCGGCTTGGAAGGCAGCGGCGACCACGGGGACTATGCGCTGTCTTTCACGCGCTTCGACACTGACAATGACGTGTTGAACGGTTCCTTCAACCAGGAGACTGTCGCGGCGAACGTGGGATGGAAGGCCACGCGTGAGCTGGAACTGCGCAGCGTCTTCCGGAGCGACTACGGACGCACGGGCGTTCCCGGACCATGGGCGATCCTCCCACCCGATGCGGATGAATATTACCGCCATCGAAACCTGACGGGCGGCGTCGCCATGACCTATTCCACGACTCCTTCCTGGACGCAACGGGCATCCTACAGTGTCAATAGTTCATGGCAATTCTCCGCCGATCCGCGGGACTCGGGAACCTTCACTGCGAAATACGGTGACCGGACTGCGCCCTGGCCGTCATTCGATCTTGTCTACCAGACCCTCAACGACACCGAGACCCAACGCGTCAATTACGAGAGCGAATTTGCAGTATCCGGGAACCATCTCCTGACTGCCGGTGCCGCGTACGAGCACGAATCCGGTGTAATCGGCGACCCGCGGGCCGAACCGCTCCGTGCGTCCCGCGACAACTTCGGAGCCTACTTTCAGGACCAGTGGGAATTTCGAAATGTGTTGTTTGCGACTGCCGGTGTTCGCCTGGAGCACAACGGGAGCTTCGGGTTCTATGCCGCCCCGAGGGCGTCGCTTGCGTGGCACGCGCACCGCCCCGTGGCCGGCAGCGCCTTCGGCCTGACCAACCTGAGAGCCAACTTCGGGCTCGGCATCAAGGAGCCGACGCTCGTCGAGTCCTTTAGCCAGTCTCCGTATTTCAGGGGAAATCCCGACCTTAGGCCTGAAAAGGCCCGGAGTTTCGATGCAGGCATCGAGCAGAGCCTTGCGGCCGGGCGAATGACACTCACCGCCACGTATTTCCACAACCTGTTTTTCAACCAGATCGGATACGCGGTGACCGATTATCAGACTTTCGAGGGAACTTTCCTCAATATCGGCAAAACTCGTGCACGCGGGTTGGAGCTCACGGTCCGGGCAATCCCGGGAAAGCATTGGGAGATCAACGGGGGTTATACCTATCTGGATTCGGTAATACTGACGAGCTCAAGCCCATTCGATCCGGTCTATGCGACCGGGCAGCAGCTCCTGCGAAGGCCCGCGAACTCGGGCTATCTCGACCTGCGCTGGAACCCGCGTCGTTGGAGCTTCGGCGCGACCGCTCTGATGGTGGGGAGCCGGGTCGATTCCGACTTTGCGGGACTCGGGATCCTGAAGAACCCTGGATACCTGGTCCTCAACGTGGTCGCAGACTTCCGTGTCAACAAATACGTGTCGGTCTATGCCTTCGCGGGGAACGTCCTGAACACCGATTATATGGAGGTCTTCGGATATCCGGCTCTTCCGGCTAATTTCAGAATCGGCCTCCGCACCGGTTTTTGAGTCGCCGGTTGGGTCTCGAGGTCTGTCCGAAACCTGCAACACCGGCTGATGAGGAGGCGTTTCAAATGGGCGCGGCATTGATGCGATCGCGTGCATGTGGTACTTAACACCCAGTTTTGCTCGGGGAGGGGAAGATAGTGGAAGATACGGCTGCGGTCACAAACATCGAGTCGACACTGCACGAGAATCGCGTTTTTCAGCCTCCGCAGGAATTCAGCAAGAAAGCACACGTCAAGAACCTGGACCAGTACCGCAAGCTTTATCAGGAATCCGTTGAGGACCCTGAGAAGTTCTGGGGCAAGGCTGCCAGAGAACTTCACTGGTTCAAGAAGTGGAAGAAGGTCCGTGAATGGAATCGGCCTTTCGTCAAATGGTACGTGGGCGGGCAGACCAACATCTCCTACAACTGCCTGGATCGCCACCTGACGACGGCCCGCAAGAACAAGGCGGCTTTGATCTGGGAAGGGGAACCCGGTGAGATCCGGACTCTGACTTACCTGCAGTTGCATCGTGAAGTCTGTAAGTTTGCGAACGTTCTCCGGACTCTCGGCATCCAGAAGGGCGACCGGGTGATCGTCTATATGGGGATGGTGCCCGAGCTGCCGGTCGCGCTGCTGGCATGCGCGAGAATAGGAGCTACGCATTCCGTGGTGTTCGGCGGATTCTCCGCCGAAGCCTTGCGCGACCGGATCAACGACGCCGGCGCCGTAGCCGTGATAACCCAGGACGGCGCCTATCGGCGGGGTGCGGAAATTCCGCTGAAGAAGAACATCGATGAAGCCCTCTCACAGACTCCCTCGGTCAAGAACGTAGTCGTGCTTCGGCGCACAGAAACGGAAGTCGCGATGGAGTCCGGCAGGGACCACTGGTGGCACGACCTGATGCAGCAGGCGTCGTCCGCGCACGAAGCCGTGCCTGTGGATTCGGAGCACCCGCTGTTTACCTTATACACCAGCGGGACTACCGGCAAACCCAAAGGAGTGCTCCACACGACAGGCGGATACTCGGTTTATGTGTACCTGTCCACGAAGCACGTGTTCGATATCAGGGATGAAGACACTTACTGGTGCACGGCTGACATCGGATGGGTAACGGGCCACAGCTACGTGCTGTACGGCCCCCTGTTGAACGGTGCAACCTCGTTCCTGTACGAAGGTGCACCGAACTACCCCGATCCGGGGCGGTTCTGGGAAATTATCGATCGGCACAAGATCAACATCTTTTACACCGCGCCCACCGCCATACGCGCATTCCACCGTTGGGGAGAGCAATGGCCGCTCCGCCACGACTTGTCGAGCCTGCGCCTCCTGGGCACGGTCGGGGAGCCCATAAACCCCGAGGCATGGATGTGGTATTTCCGCGTGATCGGGAAGGAGCGCTGCCCGATCGTCGATACCTGGTGGCAGACCGAGACCGGCGGCATCATGATCACGCCGCTGCCTGGCGCCACTCCCCTCAAACCGGGGACTGCAACGCTGCCCTTCTTCGGCGTCGTGCCCGACGTCGTCGACCGGTCCGGCAGACCGGTCCCCGACAATGCGGGCGGCTATCTCGTTATCCGTGAACCATGGCCCGCCATGCTTCGAACGATATGGGGTGACGACGAGCGTTACAAACGACAGTACTGGGCCGCGATCCCGGGGTGTTATTTCTCCGGGGACGGCGCGCGCCGGGACGAGGACGGGTACTTCTGGATCATGGGGCGCGTCGACGACGTCATGAACGTGGCCGGCCACCGACTGGGGACCATGGAGGTCGAAAGCGCCCTTGTTTCTCACCCCTGGGTAGCGGAATCAGCCGTCGTCGGCCGACCCGACGATCTCAAGGGACAGGCGATCGTGGCTTTCGTCACGCTGGAGGCAGGCCACAACCCCTCGGAACAACTCCGGGAGGAGTTGCGCAACCACGTGGCAAAAGAAATCGGTCCAATCGCGAAACCGGACGAGATCCGGTTTACCGACGCGCTTCCCAAAACGCGTTCAGGAAAGATCATGCGCAGGTTACTGCGCGAGATCGCCGCCGGCGGAGCCGTTCAGGGCGACGTCACGACGCTCGAAGATCTTACGATTCTCGAGAAGCTGCGCGCGGGCGAAGAGTAGTAGCAAAGCAGCCACGGATTACGCGGACCCTCTCCGACCATTGTGCTCTGAATTCGTGAGAATCACCGTAATTCGTGGCTTTCTTTGCTTTGACCTGCGGCCTGAACCGTCTCCTATCTGAGCGCGATCAAGCCCATTTTCAGGAGCTTGTCGACGATCCGGAGCACTTCAATCTCCCTCAGGGGCGAGAGCATCACGATCGACTTCAGATCCCAGGTTCCATTGATGCGCGAGGCGACAAACCCTTCCTCGTGAGTCAGGTTGTAGCGGGGCAGCGTGCTCTCGGGGATGACGAAGTATGGCACCAGGTTAGCCGGCATTACGTCCCTGTAGAAATCGTCGCAGATTGCCCGCTCGACCTCCTCGATCGCCTTGTCTGCGCGGATATTCTCCGGATCCACGCGGAGAACCTCCTGAAAGACGGTGAGGGCCTGGGTATGCTGGCGGGACTGCATGAGCTCCAGTCCCCGGCTGAACAGTTTCGCGGGGTCTTCCTTCGCCGGCGGGGGCGCGGGCAGCTCCTTGATCTCCAGCACATTGCTGTCGTACAGCTGGTACAGCTCGTAGTTGACGAGGAAATCAGAGCCGTGCGCTTCCAGGATCATCTGGGAGACGGTTTTGCCCTGGCTGACGAGGAAGAGCAGCTTCTTCTGGAGTTGGGTCAGCGGAAGGCTCTTGAGGTCGGCGCCCTTGCGCAGCGACAGCACCACCTCGTTGCTGGGAAAGACTTCACGGATCCGTTTCCACTCATCCTTGCGCCGGACCCCCTCAAAGAGAAGGGAGTTCAGGTTCAGATTGATGAGCATCAAGTCCTCGAGCTCGTAGCCGTCAGTCGAGAAGTGAAAGTAGGCGTCCTCCCAGAGGAAGAGATCGTAGATCACCTCCTCCGTGCGCGCGATCAAAGCCTTTTCCACCTCTTCCTTGGAGAGGAACCCTTCGTGGACGAGGATCTTTCCCAGAGTCGCACGCGTCTGCTGCTGGATCTCGAGTGTGCGCTTGAGCTGGTCTTCCGTGATTTTCCCGTAAAACAGGAGGAAGTGCCCGAGAAGCTTCGTCGGTTCGTTCGACCGCGACGAAATGATCTGCCCGTCACGGAAGTATATGTAATTCTTAGTCTTTTCCCTGATGAAGGTCAGGGACCCGGTCTTCCGGCCGAGCGTCACCCACTGCAGGAGCTCCGACAGCTCCATCGTCTTCAAGTTGCCGGAAAGCGACATACTTTCAACTACCTCGGTCCCAGTGGCATAATTCGCCCCTGGCCGGCATCGCGGATCTACGATCGGCGACGCCGAGTGCTTGTGTGATTCTGCCCCACTAACGCATCGGCACTTGGGGGGCATTACTTCAGCCGCGATTCGCAGGGCGGCGGGGGGGGCCAGGTGAGCCTGGCGCCACCCTGCGGCCCGGAACGAGGGAGCGAGCATTCGTGTTAACTTACGCCAACCAGATGACGATCCTGCGGATTGCGGCCATTCCCTTCTTCGTCCTTCTGCTCGTCTACGGCCACACGGGCGCGGCTGTCGCCGTGTTCGTCCTTGCGGGGGTCACCGATGCCCTCGACGGGCTCATCGCGCGGAAGCTGAAACAGAGGACATCGCTCGGATCCTTCCTGGATCCAATGGCCGACAAACTGCTGATGACTGCTGCGTTCATCAGTCTGACCGTCCCCTCGGTCCCGGTGAAGGCTCACATCCCCGCCTGGCTGACGATCCTTTCCATCAGCCGCGACCTGTTGATTGCGATGTTTTCCCTCCTCCTCTATCTAAGGCTCCAGGTATCGAAATTCCCGCCAAGTCTGCTCGGCAAATGGACGACCGGGATTCAGTTGGTTACCATAGGGGTTTGCCTGGCAGTTAATTTCCTCCCGCACAGATTTCTGCTGGTTTTCGACGCTCTAGTGTATGCCTCCCTCTTCCTGACGGTCGCTTCGGGTTCCCACTACCTCTACCGATCCTTTCGGCTGATTGAGTCTCATCAAGGGGCCGGCGGCGAATCATGAGTGCCAGGGGGATACGGATACTGGGCGTCGACAGCGGCTCCATCGCTGAGAGCCTTGGCCTGGCGGCCGGCGATGAGATCCTCTCAGTGAACGGACACCCGACGCCCGACGAGCTGGCCCTCAAGTTCTACCTTGCTGAAGAGGAGTTGGTTCTTGAGGTCCGGAAGGCTGGCGGCGCAACGGTGGACCTGCACGCAGGCGTCCTGCATGGTGACGCGTTGGGTGTGGAGGTCGAGGAGTTCCGCACCCGAACCTGCGCCAACTCGTGCATGTTCTGCTTCATCAACCAGCTGCCACCAGGCGTCCGTGCTACTCTCCGGGTCAAGGACGACGACTACCGCCTCTCCTTTCTGCACGGCAACTACATTACCCTGACCAACCTGCCCGAAAAGGAGCTGGACCGGATCATCGAGCAAAGGCTGTCTCCTCTCTATGTCTCGGTTCACGCTACCGAGGTGGATCTGCGGACCCGGATACTCGGACGAAAGAAAGCAGACGATCTTGCCGGCAAGATCAGGAAGTTGACTGACGGAGGCATCAGGCTTCATACCCAGGTCGTACTCATGCCCGGCATCAATGACGGCGACCACCTCGAAAGGACGGTGTTCGATCTCTACCGATTCCATCCGGGTGTCGACTCGGTCGCGGTCGTTCCGCTCGGCCTGTCAGACCACGGGCGGGCCAGGGAGGTGTTCACGCCCGTTACGGCGAGGTACTGCCGGGAGGTCATCCGGGTGGCAACGCCCTGGCAGGCCCGCTTCCGCCGGGAAACGGGCCTGACGTTCGCTTACCTTGCCGACGAGTTTTATCTGCAGGGCGGCATGCCTCTCCCCGAAAGCGCACACTACGATGATTTTGCCCAGATCGAGGATGGAATTGGGATGGCGCGCAGGTTCCTCGATGACTTTGAAATCGAAATCAGGCGCCGCCGTAAGCCCAGGCCGGGGTTGCGCGGCGCGTTGGTGACCGGGACCCTCTTTTACCCCATCCTCAGCAGGTGCGTATCCCGCATCAACGACCGGATCGGTTCACATCTCAGGACCGTCGAGGCGAAGAACCGGTTCATGGGCGAGTCCGTCACCGTCGCCGGGTTACTGGCCGGCCAGGACATCCTGGCCGCCCTCACGTCGGTTGATCCCGCCGATTTTGTGGTCATCCCGGGCGAAGCGCTCTCCCGGATCGATGGGATCCTCGTGGACGGCCTGTCCTTGGACGATCTGGCGCGCCGGCTCGGCGTTCCTGTGTACCCTTCGGGCAGGACCATGCTCGAGTTCTTCAGGCTCCTCGCTGCCCGATCCTGAGTCAGGGCCTTTGGTTCCGCGCCGGCAGCTGCGCGCAAATCAGACAATCGAGCCCCCATCCGGAGGAGAGCGCTGGGTTCAACCCCTGCAGGGTTGAACTCGTGGGGGCTGGATTGTTCCCGGGGTTTGGACCCCGGGCTGGTATTCGACGCTTTCCGCGTCGTCGATGTCGATCGCGGCTGGTATCTGTGAGGCATCGCCGCCACCGCTGAATCAACGGACTGAACGGCATGGTCACGCTCAGCTCCCGGGCTGCTCCAGTCGACGCTTTCAGCGTCGTCGATGTCGATCGCGGCTGGTATCTGTGAGGCATCGCCGCCACCGCTGAATCAACGGACTGAACGGCATGGTCACGCTCAGCTCCCGGGCTGCTCCAGTCGACGCTTTCCGCGTCGTCGATGTCGATCGCGGCTGGTATCTGTGAGGCATCGCCGCCACCGCTGAATCAACGGACTGAACGGCATGGTCACGCTCAGCTCCCGGGCTGCTCCAGTCGACGCTTTCAGCGTCGTCGATGTCGATCGCGGCTGGCATCCGTGAGGTATCGCCGCCACCGGTGAATCAACGGACTGAACGGCATGGTCACGCTCAGCTCCCGGGCTGCTCCAGTCGACGCTTTCAGCGTCGTCGATGTCGATCGCGGCTGGTATCTGTGAGGCATCGCCGCCACCGGTGAATCAACGGACTGAACAGCATGGTCACGCTCTGCTCCCGGGCTGCTCCAGTCGACGCTTTCAGCGTCGTCGATGTCGGTCGCGGCTGGTATCTGTGAGGCATCGCCGCCACCGGTGAATCAATGGACTGAACAGCATGGTCACGCTCTGCTCCCGGGCTGCTCCAGTCGACGCTTTCAGCGTCGTCGATGTCGGTCGCGGCTGGTATCTGTGAGGCATCGCCGCCACCGCTGAATCAATGGACTGAACGGCATGGTCACGCTCTGCTCCCGGGCTGCTCCAGTCGACGCTTTCAGCGTCGTCGATGTCGATCGCGGCTGGTATCTGTGAGGCATCGCCGCCACCGCTGAATCAACGGACTGAACGGCATGGTCACGCTCAGCTCCCGGGCGCAGTACGTCGGAGTCGACCCCGAAGGGGGTCGAACAGATCAGCCCGGGGTGCAAACCCCGGGATGATCGGGTCCACCGCAAGCCCCAACCCTGAAGGGGTTGGACAGCGATCACCCGACGAGACGGGGTCACTTCAATCGCCGCTGTCTGAATCACAGAGGCAGCGACAATTGTCCTTGTCAACGGCCCGCATCTCTAGGAGAATCTAGAGTTCAGCCGGTGCCTGGCCCGAGTGAGCCCGTGCCGGTTTGCTCGCGCTGCAACTTGAAGAGAGGGGACGGTCATGGCCCAGACGATCCAGGGGAAACTGGAGGCGAAAGGCGGTCGTTTCGCCATCGTTATCAGTCGTTTCAACAATTTCATCAGCGACCGACTCCTGAGCGGGGCGCTGGATGCCCTGGATCGCCACGGCGCCGCGCCGGAGGACATCACAGTCGTCTGGGTGCCGGGCTCTTTTGAAATTCCGCTTGTCGCCAAGAAACTCGCCTTGTCGAAGAAATACGATGCCGTGCTGTGTCTCGGCGCCCTCTTGAGAGGCAATACTCCCCATTTCGACCACATTGCGGCAGCGGTCACCAAGGAAATTGGCGCGCTCAGCGTGGAAACCGGCGTGACGGTCATCTACGGTGTCCTCACCTGCGACACGATTGAACAAGCAATCGAGCGGGCCGGCCTCAAGTCGGGCAACAAGGGCTTTGAAGCCGCAATGGCGGCAATCGAGATGGCGCAGGTGATGAAGCAGATTTGAAGCCCGGACGACGCCGTGGCAACCGCGGCGACCTCACACTATGGGAATCAGGCGCGTCGCGCGTGAATGCGCTGTTCAGATGCTGTATCAGCGCGACATCGGAAAACACGAATGCGAATACATCCTCAAATCATTCTGGGAGATGAATGAGCATTCGCCTCAGGTCAGGGAGTTCGCAACCCGCCTGTTTGAGGGAAGCGTAGCCAGGCTGAAGGAAATCGACAAGCTCATTCAGACTCATGCGGAGAACTGGCGGCTCAGTCGCATGGCTGCGGTGGACAGGAACATCCTCAGGCTGGCGGTGTACGAACTTCTTTCCGAGGACAAGACCCCGAGCACGGTCGTCATAAACGAAGCGCTGGAGGTCGCCAGGAAGTTCTCGACTCACGAATCCGCGCAATTCGTGAACGGCATCCTCGACAGCATCCGAAAGCATCTCACCTCGAAAAAGGCGGACGAATAATGGAAGCCCCGACCAACCTTGCTGCGCAACGACGTTTCAAGCTGGCCGAACTGAAACGGAGAGGGTTCGATCCATACCCTCACCGCTTCGACTACACGCATACCATCACCGGCCTGAGGTCATCATTCGACGGCCTTGGCGGGCCTGAACTGGAAACGAAAAAAGAGCAGGTCCGCGTGTGCGGGCGGGTTATGTCACTGCGGCCTCAGGGCAAGGCGGGTTTTCTCGATCTGTCGGACGGAGAGCACCGGATCCAGGTCTACATGCGCCGCGACAAGGTCGACGATGCGAGCTACGAACTGTTTCAGTTGCTGGACCTGGGAGACATCCTGGGCGTCGAGGGCGTCCTGTTCAGGACTCGGACCAACGAACTGACCGTACTGTCTTCACGCCTTCAGCACCTGTCCAAGAACCTCACGCCCCTGCCGGAGAAGTGGCATGGTCTGACTGACGTTGAAACCCGCTTCCGGCAACGGTATGTGGACCTGATAGTCAATCCCGAGGTGCGGGCAGTGTTCGCGAAGCGGAGCCGGATCATAAGGGAGATCCGCAACTTTCTGGACAGCAGAGGCTACCTGGAGGTGGAGACGCCCGTGCTGCAACCGATCGCAGGCGGGGCGCTGGCTCGCCCTTTCCTCACCCACCACAACGCGCTGGACCTTGATCTTTACCTGCGGATCGCGCTCGAACTTCATCTGAAACGCCTGATCGTCGGCGGCTTCCCCCGGGTCTACGAGCTTGGGCGCATCTTCCGGAACGAAGGGATCTCAACCCAGCACAATCCCGAGTTCACGATGCTGGAGTTCTATCAGGCCTACAGTGATTTCCGCGACCTGATGGACCTTACGGAGGAAATGATCAAGCAGATCGTCGAGGCGGTGACAGGATCGAGAACCGTCACCTACCAGGATCAGGTGCTGGATTTCAACCGGTGGGAGCGGTACACCCTGCGCGATGCGATTGTGCGTTTCTGGCCCGAGTCCGTTCCCGGGCCTTCAGGCGACGATTTGAAATCACCGGAACGGCTTCGTGCACTGGCCAGGAGCGTGAACGCGCAATTCGAATCAGCCGATGGTCCGGGAAAGCTGCTGGCGGCGATTTTCGAGGAGGTCGCCGAACCGCACCTTATCCAGCCGACCTTCATTTATGACTTTCCGACCGAAGTGTCGCCGCTTTCGAAGACGAAGGCGGATGACCCGGAAACGGTGGAGCGCTTCGAGCTCTACGTTGCGGGCATGGAGGTGGCCAACGCCTATTCCGAGCTGAACGATCCCGCCGAGCAACGTGCCCGGTTCGAGGAGCAACTGCGCCAGCGCGGGCTCGGGGACGATACCGCCCATGCCATGGACGAGGATTACATCCGGGCGCTCAGTTACGGCATGCCGCCCACTGCAGGCGAGGGTATCGGAATCGATCGCCTGACGATGGTTCTGACCAATTCCCGTTCTATTCGCGAGGTCATCCTGTTTCCGCTGCTGCGGCCTGAATCCGATACCCAGCCGCAAGCCCCCGGGGAGGTCGATGCGGTCGAATGAGCGTTGGCGAGTGACGCCCGGCTTCCTGCCTGCATCGGTGTCCGTCGGTGATTTCCGATGAAATTCGAGCTTTTCGTCGCCCTTCGCTACCTTAAGGCGAAGCGTAAGCAGACGATGGTCTCCGTTGTCTCGGCCATCTCCATCATAGGAATAACTGCGGGCGTCATGGCCCTCGTGATCGCGCTCGCGCTCTCGACCGGCTTCCGGGAGGACATACAGGCGAAGATCGTAGGGGCGACGGCGCACGTCAACCTGCTTCGCCTGGACAGCACGCCGGTGCTGGACTACGAACAGGTCCTCCAGCGCGTGAAGAACACGCCTGGTGTTACGGGGTGTGCGCCGGCGATCTTCAACCAGGTTTTCGTTGCGAGCCCCCATCGAAATCAGGGCGCGGTACTGAAAGGGGTCGATCCGAAGCGTGAACGCGAGATCTCGGATTTCTTCTCGCACATTACTTCGGGCGATCCCGGCGCGCTGGATCGCGCGGCGGCGGACAGCGGACAGGAGCAGGCTTCACGGACCCAGGAAAACATAATCATCGGGAAAGAGATGTCGCGCACCATGGGCGTCCAAATCGGCGACACCCTGAGGATCTTCTACCCCATGGGGCACCTGACGCCGTTCGGAATGACCGCAGCCGAGAAGTCTTTTCGCGTGGCCGCCATTTTCGAGTCGGGTCTCTGGGATTACGACGCCAATTGGGCCTACACGAGCCTCGAGGCCGCCCGGCGGCTCTTCTCCTTCCCGCCGGGCTCCGCATCCGTACTGCAGTTCAAGACTGTCGACCTCGAGGATGTGGAGAGAGTCTCGGACGGTATTCGCGCTGTTGCCGGGCCCGGTTTCACGACCACCACGTGGATCGACCTCAACAAGCCGCTCTTCTCCGCGCTCAAGCTCGAGAAGCTCGTGCTCTTCCTGACGATCAGCCTGATCGTGTTCGTCGCGTCCCTGAACATCGTCACCACGCTCATCATGATGGTCATGGAGAAGCAGCGTGACATCGCGATTCTGACGGCGATGGGCGCGACATCCAGAACAGTCATGTACGTGTTCATGCTCCAGGGATTGATCATCGGAATGATAGGCACCGTGATGGGAGCGACCCTCGGTGCCTCGGCCTGCTGGGTAATGGACACGTACAGGCTGATTCATCTGGAGGCCGAGGTCTACAGCATCCCCTACGTCCCATTTCATCTGAAGTTCTGGGATGTTGCGCTGGTTTCGGGGACAGCGCTTCTGATCAGTTTCCTGGCCACCCTGTACCCGGCCCGAAATGCCTCACGGCTGGATCCGGTGGAGATTCTCCGTTATGAGTGACTTCCTGGTGGTGCGCGATGTCGACAAGAGCTACCGGTCGGGTGCCGGCAAGCTCGATGTGCTGATCGGCCTGTCCCTGACCCTGGAAAAGGGGCAGATGATCGCCATCACGGGAGTGTCCGGCTCGGGCAAGAGCACCCTTCTGCATGTCCTGGGCGGGATGGACAGGCCGGACGCCGGCACGATTCGAATTGCCGGAAGGGAGCTGCCGGATCTGGCTCCCGCCGAGCTTTCGAATTTCAGAAACGAGACCCTGGGTTTTGTCTTTCAATTCCACCATCTCCTGCCCGAATTCAGCGCAGTCGAAAACGTAATGATGCCGCTCCTGATCAGGGGAGTTTCGGCGCCGGAGGCGCACCGCGCCGCGGCGGCGATCCTGGAAGACGTGGGTCTCGGTGCCCGCGTCCAGCACCGGCCGGGCGAACTTTCGGGCGGGGAACAGCAGCGCGCCGCCATTGCCCGGGCGCTGGTCGGGAAGCCCCAATTGATACTCGCGGACGAGCCTACGGGCAACCTCGACCCTCACACCGGGGATTCCATCGGAATGCTCCTGCACGAACTGCATGTCAGGCACAACCTCAGTTCAATCCTTGTCACCCACAACGAGAAACTGGCCCGCATCTGCTCCCGCGTCTACCGGCTCGAAAACGGGAGGTTGGTGTAACCCCACCGTGGCCTTTTCACTTGGGTGAATGCTCCGTATAATAAGGTCTGATCCGTATCAGGAATCGAGCAGAGACAGATGTTTGAGAAATACACAGAAAAGGCGCGGCGTGTCATTTTTTTTGCCCGGTATGAGGCCAGCCAATTCGGCAGCCCGTATATCGAAACCGAGCACCTTCTGCTCGGCCTCATCCGCGAGGACAAAAACCTCACCCAGCGCTTCCTGCCCAAGGCGAACGCCTCGATCGAAAGCATCAGGAAGGAGATCGAGGGCCGGACAGTGATCCGTGAAAAGGTCTCTACATCTGTGGATCTTCCTTTTTCGGACGAATGCAAGCGGGTGCTGAATGCCGCCGCAGAGGAGTCCGAACGTCTGCAGCACAAGCACATCGGCACCGAGCACATGCTCCTGGGCCTGCTGCGGGAGGAACGGTCGGTTGCTGCGGAGATTCTGCGCGAACGCGGCATCCGGCTGACCTCCATCCGGGAGGAGCTTGGGCGTGGACCGGGCGAAAAACATCCGCAGGCCCGCGCGAAAGAGCCCTTGAGCCTCGTGGAGTTCTCCCGCGATTTGACCGAGGCGGCGATAGACAACGCGCTCGATCCGCTCGTCGGCCGGGAGAACGAGATCGAGAGGATGATCCAGATTCTCAGCCGGAGAACGAAAAACAACCCGGTCCTGATCGGGGAACCCGGGGTCGGCAAGACGGCCATCGTCGAGGGTTTGGCGCAGAGGATCGTGGACGGGCGCGTTCCGCCGCAATTGATGGATCGGCGCATCCTCGCGCTCGATATTTCCCTGATTGTCGCCGGGACAAAATACCGGGGCCAGTTCGAGGAGAGGCTCAAGACGATCATGAAGGAACTGGTTGATAACCGGAACCTGATCGTCTTCATCGATGAGTTGCACACGCTCGTCGGGGCCGGCTCGGCGGAAGGCTCGCTCGATGCCGCCAACATCCTGAAACCGGCTCTGTCCCGCGGGGAAATCCAGTGCATCGGTTCGACTACCCCTCACGAGTACCGGCGCTCGATCGAGAAGGACCGCTCCCTGGAACGAAGGTTCCAGGCAATCAAGGTCAGCGCGCCTTCCGAAGAGGAAACCATCGCCATCCTGCACGGTGTAAAGGAGAGGTACGAGAGCTTCCACCAGTTGAAGTACGCCGACGAGGCCCTCGAGGCTGCCGTGTATCTGTCGAACCGCTATATTTCCGATCGCTTCCTGCCCGACAAGGCCATAGACCTGGTCGACGAGGCCGGTGCCCGTGTCAAACTGCGCGCGACCTCCATTCCGGAGGAGATGATCAACATCCATCGCCGGATTCGCGTCATCGATGGCAGGATCGAGAATGCGATTTCAGCCCAGGAGTTTGAGAAGGCGGCCAGATATCGGCTCGAGGAGGACCTCGAGCAGGAGAACCTGCAGGTCGTAAGGGAACGCTGGAAACTGAAGACCACGACGCCTCTCCGTGTGACGCGCGAGGACATTGAGGAAGTAATCGCCAAATGGACGGGAATCCCGATCACGTCCATCCACGAAGAGGAGATGTCCAAGCTGCTCCGCATGGAGGAGGAGCTTCACAAGCGCGTTATCAGCCAGGATCGCGCCATTTCCGCCCTCAGCAAGGCCATCCGGCGGTCCCGTGCGGGCCTGAAGTCTCCCAAGCGCCCGGTGGGTTCGTTCCTGTTCCTCGGCCCGACCGGGGTGGGCAAGACCGAAATGGCACGGTCGCTGGCGGCCTTCCTGTTTGGCACCGAGAACGCGCTGATCAGGCTCGACATGTCCGAGTACATGGAAAAGCACTCTGTATCCAAGCTCATAGGCTCGCCGCCAGGCTATGTCGGGCACGAGGAAGGCGGGCAGTTGACGGAGAAGATCAAGCGCAACCCGTATTCCGTCCTCCTCCTGGACGAAATTGAGAAGGCGCATCCGGATGTCTACAACATCCTTCTGCAGGTCTTCGAAGACGGGCAACTGACTGATTCTCTGGGCAATACAATCGACTGCAAAAATTGCATCATCATCATGACCTCCAACCTCGGCGCGCGATTCCTGGAGAAGCGCGGCCACATGGGATTCAGATCCTCCAGCGAAGCGGATCGTAAGAAGACCGAGGAGATGATCCACGAGGAGGTCAAGAAGACCTTCAACCCCGAGTTCCTGAACCGGCTCGACGAGGTCATCCTGTTCGATTCGCTCACGGACTCGGACCTGGAACAGATCGTCGACCTCCTGATCGCCGAGGTAAACGACGTCTTGCGGCACAAGAAATTCTCCATTGTGGTCCGCCCTGAAGTCCGCAAGTGGATCGTCGACAAGACGTGCCGGGATCGCTCCTACGGTGCCCGCCCCCTGCGGCGTGCTATCCAGAAGTACCTCGAAGACCCGCTTTCCGAGGCTTTGATCCGGAACCGCCTGGAACCCGATGTAACCCTCGAGATCTACCTGGAGGGCGACGGTCTGTGCTACCTCCCGGTGGGCAGCCCCGCAGAGAGCGGCTTGAAGCTGAGCGTTTGATCAGGGCGGTCGCATCACCGAAGCGCCCCACCCGTAACAAATAAATCTGAACGCCTGCATCGTGTCGGGCGTCTTTTCTGACAAGGCTCGGTCCGCCGGGCACCTGGAATGAGGCCGAGCCTGCAGAACAACTTCGGACTGCTCGAAGAGGCGGGGGGGCAGGCGGAGGGACGCAGAGCTCTCACGGTACTGAGCCGCGGGCTGCCTCCGCAAGCCTGAAACAATATGGATTTGACGGTGCCTTTCCATTACCATATGTCGTCTTTTTAATCTCCAACCTCGACCTCCGGGTCAGGGTGTATTTCGGAGGATGGATGTTCGACCGGATCAAACCTGCATTCATCATCCTCGTCATCGGGCTCACCGCCGGCATTCCGGCCCTGGCCTTCCAGGAGGCCCAGCCGGGCCCGGAACAGAGCCAGAAGCCGATGATCGAGAGAATCGATATCCGCGGCAACCGTCGCATCCCTGAAGACACGATCCGGTTCTACATCCAGTCGAGGCCCGGCGAGGTGTTCGATCAGAACCGCATCGAGCTGGATCTGAGGGCTTTGTACAAGTCGAACTTCTTCGAGAACATCGAGGTCAGCGAGAGGGACGGCGATACCGGCAAAGTCATCACCTTCACAGTCAAGGAAAAGCCGCTGATCCGGGAGATCAAGTACGAGGGCAACAAGTCCTTTACCGAATCGAACATCCTGGAACAGTTCAAGAACCGGAAAGTGGGTCTGACCGTCGACAGCCAGTACGACCCCTCCAAGATCCGTGCCGCCGAGCGCGCGCTGAAGGACCTGATGGACCAGAACGGGAAGCCGCTCGGGACCGTCAGGACCGAGGTCGAGAACATCCCGCCGTCCGCCGTCCGGGTCCGGTTCATCATGGACGAGGGCCCGAAGGTCAGGATCGGCGAGATCCGCTTCACCGGAGAAAAGATCTTCTCGGACGGCCAGTTGCGTGGGTCGCTGAAACTGATCAAGGAGCGCAACCTGATCACCCTTTTCAAAGGGACGGACAAGTACCACCAGGGGAAGCTGGAAGCCGACATAGAAATGAACCTGAAGGCTTTCTACAAAGAGCACGGCTACATGCAGGTTCAGGTCGGGGAGCCCTTGGTCCGCATCTATGAAGGGCCTCGCGGGATGATACCGATGCTCCGCAGGACCAAGGACCAGTTCCTGGTCGAGATTCCGGTCGACGCCGGCAGACAGTTCCGCGTCGGCGAGCTCACCCTCGAGAACTGCGGGATCTTCAAGTGCGAAGGCCTGGTAAAGGCGTTTGGCCTTAGCGCGGGGGATGTCTTCAACTTCAAGAAGGTGAAGGACACGCTGGAGAACTTCAAGAAACTGTACGGCAACTTCGGGTACATCAACTGGGCGTACATCCCGGAGCAGAGCTTTGACGACAAGGCAGGCACGATGAGCCTGAAGCTCAAGTTCGAGCCGGGCACACAGTTCACCGTGCATCGCATCGAGTTCACCGGAAACACAAAGACGCGCGACAGGGTGATCCGGAGGGAGTTCCTGCTCGAGGAGGGCAAGACCTTCAGCACTGCCCTGCTCGACACGTCGGTGCTTCGTCTGAACCAGCTCGGCTTCTTCGACAAGATCGAAGAGAAGGATTACGAAGTCAAGCCTAACGATAAGACCGGGCAGGTCGACATTACCGTCAAGGTGAAGGAAAAGAGCCACCAGTCGATCGGGATCACCGGAGGCGCCAGCGGCATTTCAGGCACGTTCATCGGAATGAACTACACGACGAACAACTTCCTGGGCCGGGGAAACAGCCTGGAGTTCAGCGTGATGGCGGGCACGCGGGAAATGGATTTCGTGGTCTCCTTCACGGAGCCCTATCTTCTGGACACGCGCTGGACGTTCGGCGCGTCAGTCTACAACCAGCGCTACCGGTTTGATACCTATAACATCTTCGGGCTGCAAAGCCTGGTGAACGCAGAGCCGGTCGAGTTGTTCACCAGGGCAACCACGGGCATAACGATCACAACGTCCCGTCCGCTCGGTTTCTCGTTCTGGCGGTTCGGCGCCAGCTATACCCTGCAGAGAATCAGTATCACCAACGTGGCTGAGGGATTCCAGAGCTTCGCCTACTCGCAGTTGATCGGTTACCTGCCCGGAGGCAATCCGAACTATGCCGTGTCGGGGATCATAAGGAGTTCGGTCACTCCCATGGTCTCCTACAATACGACCAACAATTACTTCAACCCGACGAAAGGGTCGAGCGTGCAGGGGTCGGTCGCCGTCACCGGCGGTGTCTTCGGCGGAGATTTCAGCATGATCCAACCGGTGGTGGAATACCGGAAGTTCTTCCCTGACAAGTGGCTCTCCCACGGAAGGCATACCTTCGGGTTCCGCCTGCTTGGCCAATACGCCCGGGCGTACAACAATTCCGCGATCCCGTTTTTCGACCGGTTCTTCGTCGGCGGAGAAACAACAATCCGAGGTTTCGACATACGGTCCATCAGCCCGCTGGCGATTTCCAGCACACCCCGATATGACGCGAACGGCAACCCGCTGATCGATCTCAACACCGGCCTCCCGCTGGTCACCCGGAGCGTCATTTCCGTCGGCGGCGACACGTTCGGACTTATCAACTTCGAATACCGTGTCCCAATCGCGGGTCCGCTCTCCATGTCGGCTTTTTACGACTACGGGATTAACCGGGTTTCCGACATGAAGGCCCTCGGCACTCAAGGCCCCAATACGCTGGAGTTGATAAGCTCGACAAACAACCTGCCGAGGGGTTCCACGGGTGTCGAGCTTCAGTTCATGCTTCCCGTCATCAGCGCACCGTTCCGACTGATCTTCGCCTATAACCCGCAGATCCTCAGGACGACGATCCCGGTCGGCACCAGCACGATTTATGCATCCGAGCCCCGGCACGACATCAAGTTCACGATTGGACGAAGTTTCTGATTCCGCTTGGCCTCCAGGCTCGAAATATAGTAGATTTACCCGTTTTTGAAGTCCGCCTGGAACGCCGTTTCAGTTCCGCATCTAATCGAGCGCCAGGTTTCGCGCCTGGCAGTAAAGGCTACAAAGGAGAAGAAGACCCGATGGTTCGAACAATTATCCTTACCGGCATCATGGCATTTCTGATGGTGCCGCTGATCGTGTGCGCACAGACCGCTGCCGCGCCGCAGGGTCAACCCGCCCCGGTTCAGCCTGCAGCACCGGTAATCATTGGCCCGGCGAAGGTGGCCTGGCTGAATCTCGAGCAGGCAATCCTTACCTGTGACGACGGGAAACGTGAGTTTGGAGGGGTTCAGCAGTACGTCGACAAGAAGAACCAGGAGCTGGAGCAGTTGCGTAAGGAATCGGAAACGCTCAAGAACCAGCTCAACGTTCAGGGCGCCAAGCTGACGGACGAAGCACGAGAGGATCTGCAGGTGCAGATCGAAGCTAAGGATACCTATCTTCAGCGTTTTCAGCAAGATACTCAGAAGGATATCGAAAACAGACGGACCCGGGTGGTGAACGCGATAGGACGGAAGATGATCCCGGTAATCGAGAAGATCGCCAAGGAGAAGGGCCTCAGCGCCGTCCTGTACATCAATCCCACCCGGGATGCGTACATCGACGCTTCGCTCATCATCACCGAAGAGGTGATCAAGGCCTATGACCTGGCATACCCGGCCGGCGCTGCCAAGGCTCCGGCGGCACCCGCCCCGGTGAAGAAACCTTAGGCCGCACATTCGAGTTCAGGGGATGATCGCCGAAATGCGTCATCCCCTTTTTTTCTGCGCGTCCGAGCCTCCGACTGGTGAGTTCCATGGAGAAGGATTTGTCGAACGTCGGGATCAAAGAGATCCTTCACGCGATCCCGCACCGCTATCCGTTCCTGCTGGTTGACAGAATTATCGAGACTGACGGAATCACCAGGGCCGTGGGCCTGAAAAATGTCACGATAAACGAACCATTTTTCCAGGGCCACTTCCCTGGGCAACCGGTAATGCCCGGTGTGCTGCTGGTTGAAGCACTGGCGCAGGTCGGTGTCATTCTCCTTTTTCTCCGCGACGACGACCGCGAATCGAAACTCGTGTATTTTTCGGGCATAGACAAGTGCCGCTTCCGTCAACCGGTAGTACCAGGCGATCAGGTACGACTGGAGGTCGGTGTCATGCGGAGCCGTGAGCGTTACTACAGGATGAGGGGTGAGGCCTTCGTAAATGGAACGTTGGTCGCGGAAGCGGAGCTTTCCTGCGCAGTGGTAGAGCGAAGCTGACCTTTGCCCGCCCCGCGTGCCGGGAGAACCGGACGGTCCTCTTCAGCCTTTGAGCGGAATTCTGACCATGGGGATTCACCCGACGGCCATTGTTGACCGAACCGCCGAGATTGCCTCAGATGCGGTGATCGGACCTTACTGCGTGATCGGCTCGGAGGTCCGCATCGACGCCGGGACCATCCTCGAAGCTCACGTTCATGTTCACAAGTGGACCATGATCGGGCGGGACTGCCGATTTTCCTCCTTCTGCTCGGTCGGGAGCGATCCCCAGGATCTGAAGTACGCGGGTGAACCCACCTGGCTTCGTATCGGCGACCGGAACGTGTTCCGCGAATTTGTCTCTCTGAATCGCGGGACCGTCGGCGGAGGAGGCACGACTTTCATAGGCGATGAATGCCTTTTCATGGCCTACAGTCACGCAGCTCACGATTCCCACATGGGCAGCCGGATCATCATGGCCAACGCGGCCACGCTGGCCGGGCATGTCACGGTCGCTGATTGCGCCACGGTCGGGGCTTTCTCCGCCGTGCACCAGTTCTGCCGCGTGGGCCCGCATGCGTTCATCGGCGGCTTCTCCGTCATCACGAGGGATGCCCTGCCCTACGTAAAGACGGTGGGGGACAGAAACAAGGCGAAGATTTACGGCATAAATACCATCGGGCTCCAGCGTCGCGGCCTGCCGGCAAGATCCGTCGAAGAACTCAAACAGGCCTATCGCATACTCTTCCGCTCCCAGCTGAACACCGGCGACGCGTTGGCTAAAGCGCGCGAGAGGGATTGGACAGCGCCGGAGGTTGCCACTCTATTTGAGTTTATCGAATCCTCGGAGCGTGGCTTCATCCGATAGTCCGGTTTCCCGACTTGCGCCCGAAAATCCTGGCGGTGCCGGTTTCGCCCATGGAACTTCACAGCGATGGCAGAGAGCGAGAAATACGGGTTGATCGCAGGGAATGGCCGGTTCCCCTTCCTTGTCCTGGAATCAGCCCGCGAGAAGCGGGTTGACGTGGTGGTCGCCGCCATCAGGGAAGAGACCTTCCCCGAAATTGAGTCTCTGGGTTTTCCGGTGCACTGGATGGGTCTGGGCCAGTTGGGGAAACTGATCCGGGTCTTCAAGGAGGCCGGCGTAAGCAAGGCGATCATGGCCGGCCAGGTGCGTCATGCCCGTATCTTCGGCCCTTCCCTTCCCGATCTCAAGATGATACGGATGCTGGCCGGGCTGAAACAGAAGAATACCGACTCCCTGATCAGCGGGGTGGCAGAGGCGCTCGAGGACGAAGGGATCACGCTGGTTGATTCGACGATTCTCATCAGGCAGCACATGGCCGCAGAAGGCAAGCTGACCCGCCGGGGTCTCGACGGCCGCGAACAGCGTGATGTGGATTTCGGGCGCCCGATCGCGCATAAGATCGCCCTGATGGACATCGGGCAGACGATTGTGGTCAGGGACAGGGCTGTGGTTGCTGTTGAGGCCATGGAGGGTACTGACACCGTCATCCACCGGGCGGGGGAACTCGTTCGCCACAGGAACCTGACGGTAATCAAGGTGAGCAAACCGAAGCAGGACATGAGGTTCGATATCCCGGTAGTCGGCGTTCCCACCCTCCGCGAGATGGTCAACGCCGGAGCTACGGCGCTGGTTCTGGATGCAGGACGGACGCTTATCATAGACAGAAACGATTTCGTGCGCCTGGCGGACGAAAATGATATCGCGGTGGTTGGGTTCCAGCCGATGGCTTGATCAGGAGCATCGATCGGGCCCGGGCATTGAAGTGCGGTTCTCGCCGGCTCGACGCCGGAAAGCACGTGAGGTGGCAAATTGGACAGGATTCGCGTCGGCGTAGTAGGCGTGGGGGCACTCGGCCAGCACCATGCGCGCACATATGCATCCTTGCCGGACACCGAGTTGGTGGGAGTAGTCGACACGCTGCCCGGCAGGGCTGAGGAGATCGCCGGTCCCCTGGGGACCGCGGCGTTTGCAGACTACCAGTCCCTCTTCGGCAAAGTGGATGCCGTCAGCATCGCCACGCCGACCACCACTCACGCCGCGATCGGGCAGGAATTCCTGAACGAAGGCGTGGACGTGCTCGTCGAAAAACCGATCAGCAGCAGTATCGAGGCGGCCGAGAGGCTGGTCGCCGCCGCCGGGCAGAACCGGAGGGTCCTCCAGGTCGGGCACCTCGAACGCTTCAATCCGGCGGTCCGGGAACTGCGTAAATTGGTGACCAACCCGCGCTTCTTCGAGGCACACCGCCTGGGACTGTTTTCGCCGCGCAGCCTCGACATCGATGTGATCCTGGACCTGATGATTCATGATCTCGACATCATCTCCCTGCTGGTCGGTCACCCTCCGGCTCAGGTAGACGCGGTCGGCATCGCCATACTCTCCCAGCGCATCGACATCGCCAACGCGAGGATACACTTCACCAACGGCTGCGTCGCCAACGTTACCGCGAGTCGGGTCTCCATGGAAAAGGTCCGCAAGCTCAGGCTCTTCCAGGCCAACCAGTACGTGTCACTCGATTACACGCGCCAGGATGTCTCTCTTTACAGTCTTGAGGGTGCTCCGGGCACCGGAACGCCTCAAGTCAGCAGCCGCAGGCTGACCCCCCCGCGAGAGGAGCCTCTGAAACTCGAGCTCGCATCGTTTCTTGATGCCGTCAGAAACAGGGGACCGGTGGAGTGCTCCGGCACGGAAGGAATCCGCGCGCTGAGCCTTGCCCTCGAAATACACGAGCAGGCCGAAAAAGCCCAGGCGCGTGAGTTTGACAGGCGTTAGGAGCCTTACCTATACTTCAACTGATCTCGATGTGTGTCCGGGCCCATGTTTGAATTCGCTATATCGCAGCAAAGAAGGCATACTCCCTCGCGTCGGACGATCGCGTCCTGGATCGGCAGTTGCTTGGCGCATCTCCTCGCCATCGAGATCCTGATAGCCTATCCGTCATTGCTCGGCCCCGGCATAGCCCACTGGTTCCGCGCTACGCGCATTGGAAACGACACAAAGGAGGAGCGGATCATCTGGCGCACCGTGGCCGTGCTGAGGAGCCCGACGGCTATGGAGGGCCCTTCGGCGGCAACGATCCGGGCAAACACGTACGATTGGACCAGGGCCGCCAGGGACGCGATGAAGTCGCCCCCTATCCACATCAGCTGGAAGAACGTGCCGACACCGCAGCTGAAGGCCGCCGAGCAGCCTGTGAGCCCTCCACCAAGTACCAACGGGCCGGCTGAGGCCGCCCAGCGCGCTTCCGAAGCTGCTGCCGCAGCAGCTGCAGCGGCTGCAGCTGGAGGGGCCGCGCCGCAGGAGGCTCCGGCCGGGCCCGGACGCGTTGTCTACCTCCCCGCGCCTGCGCCGGCTGTTGAGCCGCGCCAGATTCCGAAGCAGGCGCCGGCAGTTGCCGGCACCTCTCCCGCCGTGCTCCCTCCGCCTGCCTCGAGGACCGACTCGAGCAAGGAGCCGCCCCCTTCCGTCCCGGCGTCACAGCAGGCGAGTGCGGGGACGCAGGTGTTCGAAAGCAAGCAGCAGGCGCTTCAATCCGAGGGATCGGGCTTCTTTGACACAAAGGGGTTCCCCCTCGGACCATACGCGAGTGCAGTGATCGAGAGGGTCAAGGGCAACTGGTCCATCCCGTCGAATCTGCGGAATTCGCGCGGAAGAACCACGGTCGTGTTCTTCATCGGGAAGGACGGGCGGTACACAGGCGCTCAAATCGTGAAATCCTCGGGGATCACTTCTCTGGACCTCGCGGCACTCAACGCGGTCCTGGTCTCGAATCCTTTTCCGCCGCTCCCGCCCGGCTTTCCGGGTTCCCAGATCGGGGCGAAGTTCGTCTTTGCGTACAACGAGCAGCAATAGGCAGTACGATCGATGAATGCCGATGCACGGGAATAACCTGTCTCTCCGCAGCCCAAACCGGTGTTCGTCCCGGCTCGCCTCGATTTTAGCGCTCGCCCTGCTGCTCATCCTCTCCGGATGCGGTAAGAAAGCCAAGGTCCATTCACCCGCAAAGACTTCCACTTCCAGGACTACCCGACCAGCCTCAACTCAGTCCGGTGAGGAGGCCCGGGGACCTGCCCCCGCAAAGAGCCAACAACCGGCGGTCCCGGGTGCTGGAGGCCAAAAGACAGCGCAGATGACGCAGGGTCCCAGCGCACCGGCGGCATATACCACAAGCGTCACTGGACCTCCCATCCGCATCGGTCTGACCGAGGTGGCAAGAGACGTCCGGATCTCCGCGCCAGGAGAGTTCTACGTGCTGGAGAGAGTCCCCGAGGCGGCAAGACGGCCGCTCAGCGGTGAGGTGAACATCCGCGTTGAACGCGCCGAGGCGAGCGCGACGCTCTATCGGATCCAGGTCGCGTCACTCTCCAGTCGCGATGCCGCAGAAGCCCTCAGGGCCAGGCTCTCGGATGCTTTCACCGTACCGGGGCTCGTGCGCGAGAATGCTGCGACGGCAACACACCAGGTGCGGATCGGGGAGTTCAAGACACGCGAAGAAGCCCAGGAGTTCGCGGCTGCCGAGCTGATCCCGGCGGGATATCGAGATTGCATCGTCGTGCGTGATACCGGGACTTCCGTTAGCGCAGGGCGCCGCATCGCCCTTCGAGGCAGCGACCTGTTTGTCATCAACTCTGCCGGTTTCCTGGTCTCACCCTCCTCCGCGGCAAACCTCCTCCGTCTCGATGGCAAATCCTACCGTGGGATTCTCGAGGTGACCATCAATCAGGATGGCCTCCTCACCGTTGTCAACCAGTTGGGAGTGGAGGAGTATCTGCTCGGCGTTGTTCCCGCGGAGATCAACCCGTCACGATACCCCGAGTATGCCGCACTGGCCGCACAATCAGTTGCGGCAAGAACCTATGCCTTGAAGAACATGGGCCGATTCCGCGCGAACGGATTTGACCTGACCGCAGATGTTCGGACGCAGGTTTACGGCGGGGCGTCCCTGGAAACGCAGCCCACCAACGAGGCGGTACGGACGACCGCCGGCCTGGCCATCTATTACAGGGGCGCTCTCATCGACGCAATGTACACTTCTACCTGCGGTGGCAGAACGGAGGATTTCGCCAAAGTCTTCGACGGCCCGGAGGTGCCGTATCTGAAGAGCGTTCCCTGCGCCGTAGAGAACGAGGCCGCAGACGAGAACGGACCAGCGCTCGCGGGAAAACAGTCTACCCAGGCTGAAGTCTACACGGCCGACGGCAGGCTTGCCAGCCGCAACCTGGAACTTGCGCGGGTACTGGGCATTTCGGGCCCTGAAGCAATATCTTCGGCTGAAGCAACAGCTTCGCCATCGCCTGCAGATGCCGAGCGGTGGATTACCAGGGCTGCTCTGATCACCGGCAGCGGAGGACAATCAGTCCGGACCCGCGGTCAGGACTTGGTTTCGCGCGCCGGGTTCATCTCCTCTGCCGCGGAGAGCCTTTTTGGCAGACAGGAAATCGAGCGCCGCATCTCGGCCGGAGACGTCAAATACTACCTCGGCACCTTGAGCGATGAGAGGGACATACCAGCCGGAGCTCAAAGCGCTTATGCATTCCTGATGCAGGCAGGGTTGTGGAGCCCCTCCGCAGACAACAGGGCCAGGCCGCGAGAGCCTGTCACGCGTGCTGACAGCCTGTCTCTCCTGGTGCGGTGGGTCGAGTACAAGCGGCCGGAGGTTCTCCGGGGCGGTGCATTTGCGGGCATCGCCGGTTCGCCGGGTAGCGGGCCGCTGGAAATCTCCGTGCGATGGGGCACGAAGACCCAGCAACTCCGGCTCAGCCAGGACCTCCGCCTCTTCAGAGTCACCGACGGGAGAAGCACACCTATCGAACAGGCTCGCCTCATCGGGGGCGAGAAGCTCCGCTTCCACCTGGACTCGGATGGAAGCGTGGATTTTCTCGAGGTCGAGCTGAATCCCACCGGCACGGCAAGCGATCGGTTCTCACCGGTGGCCAGCTGGAAGACCACTATATCGGCCGGCGATCTGGCGGAGAAATTGCAGCCGCTCGCCGGCGGCATCGGCCAGTTGCTGGACGTGCGGCCTTCTGAGACAGGCCGGTCGGGACGGGCTGTCCGGGTTGAATTGATCGGCAGCAGGGGCACGACCACCTTGAACGGCTACAAGTTCAGGGGAGCACTGGGACTTCGGGACACGCTGTTCACGATTACGCGAGCGGTATCTCCGGACGGAAAAATCGAAAGCTTCACTTTCCAGGGAAGGGGATGGGGACACGGCGTCGGATTGTGCCAGGTCGGTGCATACGGCATGGCGCGCGCGGGTCGGACGTGGGGGGAAATCCTGGCGACGTACTATCAGGGAATCGAAATCAGGAAGGCGTATTAGCGGAGGTTGCCCTCGGGATCGGAATCGGGGTCGGTATCGAGCCCGAGCTTGCCCTCTCGCGAGGCTCTCCGCCGGATTCGGATTTCGAACGCCGCCACCGATTGCGACCTCGATTCCGACACCGATGCCGATCGATAGTTGCCGACCACGGGAGGAGTCCCGATGACGGAACGTTCGCGGTCCCAGGTGCTCGGGATCATAGTGCTGGCCGCCCTGATCCTGGTCTATGCCTGCATCCGATACTACCTGGGAAGCGGCTGATCCATGAAAGACTCTCCCGCGCTCGCATTCATCGGCCCCACGGCCTCCGGGAAGTCCCGGCTGGCGCTGGCCGTGGCGAGAGAGTTCGGCGGCGAAATAGTCAGCTGTGATGCGCTCCAGGTCTACCGCGGCTTGAACATCGGAACGGCCAAGCCGACCCCGGAGGAGCGATCCGAAATCCCTCACCACATGCTTGACCTTCGCGACCCGGGTGACCATTTCTCTGCCGGAGACTTCCAGCGCCTGGCGCGCGAGGTCCTGCACGCAATCGCAGCCCGCGGGAAACTCCCGGTCGTCGTGGGGGGTACGGGCTTTTATCTGAAGGCTCTGATCGACGGCCTCTTCGAGGGTCCTGCGCGCTCGGAGGAGTTGCGGGAACGGATGCGGAAGATCATCTCACGCAGGGGAACCGCCCGTCTTCATAGCGTCCTCCGCAGGGTCGATACCCCGTCGGCGGAGCGGATCAGCGTCGCGGATGCTGCGAGGACCATCAGGGCCCTGGAGGTTTATTTCCTTACGGGGAAACGGTTCAGCTCCTGGCAAAGCCAGCCCCGGCTCGCGTTGCACGGTTTCCGCTGGCTGAAACTGGGCATCGCCTGGCCGCGTGACCGGCTCTACGACCGGATCAATTCGCGGGTGGACCAGATGTACCACGACGGACTGGTGGAAGAATGCCGTGCGATTCTGCGCTCTCACCCGAGGAATTGCCAGGCTCTCAAGGCCATCGGATATCGGCAGTGCTCCGCCTTCCTGGACGGCGGGTGCTCGCTGGGGCAGGCAATCAGCGACACCCGCCAGCAAACCCGGCGTTACGCAAAGAGACAGCTCACATGGTTCCGCTCACTCACCGACGTCGTCTGGATCGAGGGGGAGGAGGATTTCGAGCATATGCTCGCGAGTGTGTCACAGCGCATCCGGGAATGGCTCTCCCGCGGTGCCCCTGCCATGGACTGACAGCCCGGGTGAGAGGCGCTGCCGGAACGGGAGGAGCTCCTCGTATAACTCGTGCCCTCAGCCTCGCCATGCCGGCAGCATCCTCTGCATTCCTGTAAGGGCAAGAACCATGCCGATCACCGGGCACGGCCGTCGCTGTCGCTAACCTGATGATCCGATTCACTTTGACGATTGGGCCAACCAGCCCTGCATACCTGCACGGATGTCAAAGTCTTCGATTTTGATCACTTCCTGTCGACAGTTTGCAGCCGGAATCGGCCGGCCGGTCTTGTGACGCCCTGCGGCTCGACTATAATGAACAGGGAGGTTACATGTTGATCGACTACCAGGCAGTCATCGGTCTCGAAGTTCACGCGCAGCTCCTGACGAAGAGCAAACTGTTCTGCGGGTGCAGCACGCAGTTTGGCGCCCCCCCGAACGCCAGCACATGCCCGGTATGTCTGGGGCTTCCGGGGGTGCTGCCTGTCTTGAACCGGGAGGCAGTGCGCATGGCGCTCCTTACGGCACTCGCTCTCAACTGCCGCGTCAGTCCGACTTCAATATTCGCGCGGAAAAACTACTTCTACCCGGACCTGCCGAAGGGTTACCAGATCTCGCAATACGACCGGCCGCTTGGTGAACACGGACGCCTGACCGTGCTCTCCGGTGAGCGATCCGAAGCCGGAAAGATCGTGAACCGCAGAGAAAAATCGTTTGGCATCCGGCGCATCCACATGGAGGAGGATGCCGGAAAATCGATTCACGAAGGGATGCCGGATTCGGCGACGAAATCCTACGTAAACCTGAACCGGACGGGGGTGCCGCTGGTTGAGATCGTGAGCGAACCGGATTTCACCAGCAGCCAGGAAGCATACGACTACCTGACCCACCTGCGAAAAACACTTCTCTACCTGGGAGTGTGCGACGGAAATATGGAGGAAGGAAGCCTCCGGTGCGACGCAAATGTCTCGGTCCGCCCGCGCGGCACCAGGGAACTCGGCACCAAGGTTGAGATCAAGAACCTGAACTCGTTCCGGTTTCTCCAAATGGCGCTCGATTACGAGATCGACCGGCAGATGCGGGAAATCGCCCAGGGAGGCCGGATCGTGCAGGAGACGCGATTATGGGACGAAGCGGGGGGACGCACCTTCCCGATGCGGAGCAAGGAGGAGGCGCACGACTACCGTTACTTCCCCGAGCCCGACCTGCCTCCCCTGACGTTGGATCCTGCCTGGATCGAGGAAGCGAGGCGTTCGCTGCCCGATCTGCCGGACACGATGGTCAAGCGTTTCATGACAGTCTACGGCCTGTGTGACGATGACGCCCTGTCTCTCACGTCGACGCCGCGCCTCGCCGCCTATTACGAGGAGTGCGCGCGGGTCTCCGGAAACTCACGGGCTTCCGCAAATTGGGTCATGGGAGACCTCGCCTGCGCGCTCAAGAACAGCGGTCGATCAATAGAGGAATGCCCCCTGCCTGCAGACAGGCTGGCAGTACTGGTTCAGCAGGTAGACTCAGGCCGGATCTCGGGCAGGATGGCCAAGACCGTCTTCGAGGAGATGTACCGCAGCGGCGCTGCCGCGGAACAGGTGATCGCCGGTCTCGGGATGGAACAGGTCAGCGATGAGACCGCGCTCGCGGAGGTGATTGACCGCGTTATGTCCGCCAACCCGAAGCAACTGGCGGACTACCGTGCGGGCAAGGAAAAACTGCTCGGCTACTTCGTCGGGCAGGTGATGAAGGAAACGAAAGGCCAGGCCAACCCCGCAGTCCTGAACGCCCTGCTTAAGAAGAAACTCTCGGAGTGAGCCATTGGGTAACGCCACATCACGCAAGAACGCCGCGCTGCTAAGGCACCTCCAGATACACTCAAAGGAACCCTTACTGGAGGACACAACCTCCCCGCCCTGTTTTGTCGCCGACGTTATGCTGGGGCGGCTGGCCAAGTGGCTGCGCATCGCCGGGTTCGATGTTTTGTACTCGAACCGTTTCGCGGACGACGAACTCGTGCGCCTCTCAAAGGGGGAGGGACGGATTCTGCTCTCGCGTGACACCCGGTTGTTGGTTCGCCGGGCCGTCAACCGGTTCATCTTTCTCGAGAGCGAGGATGTTCGTGCCCAGCTGAAACAGGTCTTCAAAAGTGCCCACGTCACACGCCTGCCGGCGCTCCTTTGCCGCTGCCTTTCGTGTAACGAGCCCTTGGCCGAGGTGCCGCGGGAGTCGGTTTCCGAACTGGTGCCGGCTTACGTCTTCCGCACGCAGCCGCATTTCAAGGCCTGTCCGCGTTGCCGGAAGGTATACTGGGCCGGCACCCATCGCCAGTCGGTCCTGCGCACCCTCGAAAAACTCCTGGCGGAGGAGGAGGGATCTTGAGAACGCGAGCATTATGTCCGGTTTGGCCGTTCCTCCGCAGCTTGTTACGAACAGCCGCCCCTGACGACCTGGCCCCGCACCCCTCACGATGCTGACGACAGAGCAAAAAGACAGGGTTTTCCGCTTCATCCGCAGCTTGAACACCAGCTCCTTCACGTTCCGCGATGTGGTCCGCCAGTTGGGGATAGACAGCGAGGATCGGCGGAGCCTGCAGCATTATCTCGATGAGCTCGATGCCCGGCAGATAATTCATCGCATCCGCAGGGGTCGATACGCGCTGCCCAATCGTGACAGTGTCGTCTCCGGTACCTTCATGGGGCATCGGGACGGTTACGGGTTCGTGACGCCGGACCCCGGCTCACCATACAGCGAAGATGTTTTCGTCCCGCCGCACGGGATAGAGGACGCGATGCACGGCGACCGCGTGATGGTGCGGGTTGCCCGCAAGAAGCGCGTTGCACGCCCGGGGCAACGGGGTAAAGCCCAGCGCCGGGTGACACGGGAGCGGATGGAGGGGGTCGTTGTCCGCGTGCTCGAACGGAAGTTTCCGAACATCGTAGGCCGCTTCTATGAACATACCCGCTTCCCCTTCGTGGTTCCGCTTGACGAGCGTGTCTGTCACGAGATCCGCATCCCCTATCACGCGAGCAGGGATGCGAAGAGCGGGCAGATCGTGGTCGCTGAACTGACGGTTGCGCCCGGACGCAATCAGACCCCCCAGGGGCGAATCGTCGAAATCCTTGGCTGCCCAGGGGATCCCGGCCTCGAGTATCGGATTGTCGAGCATAAGTTCGGGCTCCCGGTTGAGTTCAGCCCTGGGGCTCTTAATGAGGCCAGCCTGGTGCCGGAGAGAGTCCTGGCCACAGAGTCGGCCGGCCGCGAGGACCTGCGCGGGGAGGCGCTGGTCACGATCGACGGCGAGACGGCGCGCGATTTCGACGACGCCGTCTCGCTGAAGCAGCTTTCTTCCGGGAACTATCTGCTCGGAGTGCACATAGCGGATGTCTCCCATTATGTGCCGGAGGAATCGGAACTGGACCGGGACGCCTGCGAGCGCGGCACCTCGGTCTATTTCCCGGACCGAGCCATACCGATGCTCCCTCCCAGGCTGTCGAGTGGCGTCTGCAGCCTCAAGCCAGGCGAAGACCGGCTGGCGATGTCCGTTCTGATGGAACTCGACCGGCAGGGAAACATGCGCGGTCACCGCTTCTCGGAGAGCATCATCCGGAGTCGCGAGCGCATGACTTACACAGCAGTAGCCCGGATCCTGGACGATCGCGATCCGGCGTTCCTGGACAGATATGCCGAACTCGTTCCGATGTTCGAGGCCATGCGCATCCTCTGCCTCGTTCTCGCAGAAAAGAGATACCGACGCGGCGCCATCGACTTTGACCTCCCGGAGGCCGACATCCGGTTTGACGATAAGGGCCGGATAGTGAGCATCCTGCCCGCGGAGAGGAACATCGCGCACAGGATCATCGAGGAGTTCATGCTGCTCGCCAACGAGACGGTGGCGGCTGAACTGTCAGAGTCGGGAGGCCCCGCCCTGTACCGCGTGCACGAGAAGCCCGATCAGCTGAAGGTCGCCGACTTCGCTGAGTTCGCGCTCGCCCTCGGCTATCGCCTCGAGAGCCGGCACGGCGAGTATCGCCCGCGGGACTTCCAGAAATTTGTCGAGCAAATCGAGGGGAAAATAGAGGGGAGGTTCCTGGCGTACCTGATGCTCAGGTCGTTCATGCAGGCGCGCTACAGCGAGGTGAACCTGGGCCATTTCGGCCTGGCGACGGAATGCTACACGCACTTCACTTCACCGATCCGCCGCTATCCCGACCTTGTCGTGCACAGGCTTCTGAAGAACTGCCTGGGCAGGCGGCCGTCAGACCAATGGCGGGAAGCGATGACCGGGAAGCTTCCGGGGATTGCGCTTCACACCTCAGCACGCGAGCGCATCGCGGACGAGGCAGAGCGGGAGATAGAGAAGATCAAGAAGGTCCAGTTCATGTCGGACAAGGTGGGCGACGAGTTCGAGGCAGTCGTCTTTTCGGTAATCCGCCAGGGATTCTTCATCGAGCTGTTGGATCACTTTGTCGAGGGCTTCGTGCCGGCGGGCACTCTTATCGACGACCTTTACACGTACAAGGAAAAGACTCACTCCTTCGCAGGGGAAACACAGCATAGACGGTACGAACTGGGCACGAGGATCCTCGCCCGTCTCGACCACGCGGATCTGGAAACCTACCGCCTCACTTTCTCCGCCCTCAAACCCCTCCCCTTGCCCCGCCCGTTGAGCGCGCGAAAGTAACTTACCGCAAAGACGCAGCGTGCGCAGAGATAAACATTTGGTTCTAAAGTAGATAATGCCATCCTTTGCGTTCTTTGCGCCTCTGCGGTCAGATTTCTTACTCGTCCGGATCATTGAGAGCGAGACAGAGGCCGGTCAGCAGGGCGTCTTCTTCGTCGGGGAATACCGTGCGGAGGTCGACCAGGGCCCGGTCGTCCTCGATACGAATGATCACAGGGGGATCCTGCGAGCGCAGGATAGCTTCGAGATCGTGGGCGGTCTTACGGCCGGACTCCAGCGCGATCAGTCTCGTCGGCAGCGCTGATTCAGGGCACGAGCCTCCGCCTACCACCGAGGCCCCTTCTACCAGGGTTGCCCGCGCGTCGGAGGGCATGCGGGGTCTCAGTCTTTCGAGAAACGCAGCTGCCCTGGCCTCCAGTTCCCCCTCGCCCGCTGAAATCATCCGCAGCACCGGAATCTCCGAGAGTGCCCGGCCGGCGCGATAGCTGGCAAGCGTCGCCTCCAGGGCACCGTAAATGAGCTTCTCCACCCGGCACGCCCTCATCAGCGGATTCTTACGGATCGGCTCAACGAGCCGGCGGGCGCCCGCGATGATGCCGGCCTGGGGGCCACCGAGCAGCTTGTCTGCGCTGAAACAGACGAGGTCCGCACCTGCTGCAAGGCTGTCCTGTGCCACCGGTTCTCCTTCGATGCCGAAGGGGCGCAGATCGAGCAGGCAGCCGCTTCCGACATCCTCTACCAGTGGGATCTGATGGTGCCGCGCCATCTGAACCAGTTCGTCGAGCCCCGGCCTGTGCGTAAAACCCCGGATGCGATAGTTGCTGGGGTGGATCCGGAGAACGAGAGCGGTGGCAGGCCCGACGGCAGAAGCATAGTCCTCGACGCGTGTCTTGTTCGTCGTTCCCACTTCGCGGAGAATCGCGCCGCTGCGCGCCATGATGTCGGGAATCCGGAAAGCCCCGCCGATCTCGACCAGCTCGCCGCGGGAGACGACCACCTCGCGGCCGGCGGCAAGAGTGTTCAGGATCAGGAATACCGCGGCCGCATTGTTATTGACTACCGCAGCCGCCTCGCACCCCAGGACCTCGGGAAGAACGGACTCGAGCACCTTGTCACGGTGCGACCTTTTCCCGGTCGCCAGGTCGTACTCCAGGTTGGTGTACCGGGCGGAAACTGCCGATAAGCACTGCTGGGCTGCCGTCGACAGAGGGGCTCGACCGAGGTTGGTGTGAAGAACAACGCCGGTGGCATTGATGACCGGTTGCAGAACGGGGCGGAGACGCAGCTTGATCCTGTCCTCGAGCATGGCGATGAGTTCTTCTGCAGCCACCGCCTTGCCCAGGGATTCATCCCCGGCACGGATGGCCGCCCGGACGTCATCCAGCAGTCGCTGGATTTCACCCACGACAAATGTGCGGCTGGTTCGCCCGACCCATGCGTTTGCCTTGGGATGAAGGAGAAGCTGATCCACACCCGGGATGCGGCGGAGCTTGTCTTGCAGCGATTCCTGGCTCATCGATGCATTCTAGCACGGCAGTTGTTCGGGCAGGCCCGGATCATCGGAACGAACCCGCGGAATACAGGCGGGCGCGGGCGATGGAGCGAGGCGTCGCCGAGAGCGATTCGAAGTTGCCGGTCTGCCACCGGAAGAGAGGGGCGACTGCTGCCCCGGCGTGAAAAAAGTGGATCGGAGGAAGCCTCAGGCGGTCATATAGCTTGAGGGAAGAGGCCGTATGTACGACGAGGATCTGACAAACCTGGAGGATTGGCTGAGGCGCCTCAAGGTCGAGTTCGACATATTCTTCAACGGGCACCGCAAGAAACCTCCCGACGATCTCAAGATGAAGCTGGAGCGCCTTCTGAAGAAGCTCGGGGAGGCCAGCGACATGTCGTTCCAGGAACGATTCCGATATAACACGATCATCGCCCGGTACTACATCTACAAGGACCTCTGGCGGCGGACGCTCCTCGGCCGTGAAGACGGGAAGGCGGGCCTTTTCCGCCCGCGCGAAAAGCAGGATGAAGCGGCCGACGCCTCTGCTGCGCCACCTGCTCGCGAGTACCGGGTGTCTATATCCGATCCTGAAGCTGAGCCGGAGAGGGTCAAAGAACTCTACCAGGCCTTGCTGTCCCTGAAGCGGGGGAATCCTGCCGAAGCGGCGTTGCCGTACGACCGCTTCGCCAGGTATATCTCCCACCAGACACAGGAACTTCGCGCCAAGTACGAATGCAGCCGCGTGACATTCACGGTGGCTGTAGAGGATGCGGCCGTCCGATTCAGGGCCAGGCCCGACAGCAGCCGGAACGAAACTTCCGGCTGATCATGCGGCCTCGGTCCTGCAACCATTCCTGACGTACAGCCTGCGCGGCCTCACAATTCGCGCTGCCTGAAGCAAAAATGACTTTCGTCGGGGCGGCGCGCTCGTATAGTATCCGTCACGTTCCTGGGCGGTAACCTATGACGGAGGGTGCCTTGATTACCATTCGCCGCGCACTGATCAGCGTATCGGACAAGACAGGCCTTGTTTCCTTCGCCCAATTCCTGCACGGGCGGGGCGTTGAATTGCTCTCGACCGGCGGCACGGCCAGCCACTTGAGAAACGCAGGAATCCCGGTGCGCGACGTATCCGATTACACCGGATTTCCGGAAATCCTGGACGGCAGGGTCAAGACGCTCCATCCCAAGATTCATGGCGGCCTGCTGGGGATCCGCAACAAGGAATCGCATCGGGCTCAGATGCAGCAGCAAGGGATCGGAACGATTGACATGGTGGTCGTCAACCTCTATCCGTTTCGCGAGGTGGCCGCCCGGGAAGAGTCGACATTCGAGGAAGTTGTGGAACAGATTGATATAGGCGGCCCCAGTATGGTGCGTTCGGCTGCCAAGAACCACGCCTTCGTCGCGGTCGTCACGGATCCGTCCGACTACGGATGGGTGATGAAGGAGCTCGAGAACAACGACTGCAGCATCGGACCGGCCAGCCGGTTCATCCTGGCACAGAAGGCCTTCGCCTCGACGGCCAGTTATGACTCGGCGATTGCCGCCTACCTCGCGGACCGGACCTGGTCGACGGGTGGGGTTGTAAGACACGGCTCGGGACTGCCGCGCCTCGAGGTCCTGGCGCTGGAGAAGGTGCAGGACCTGCGCTACGGAGAGAACCCGCACCAGCGGGCTGCTCTCTACCATCCGGCCGGTTTGCCGGGGACCGGCGTTGCAGGGGCGGAAGTCCTGCATGGAAAGGAACTGAGCTACAACAATCTCCTGGACTCCGATGCCGCCTGGAACCTGGTCCTGGAGTTCGACCTGCCGGCGGCCGCGGTCATCAAGCACACGAACCCGAGCGGCGTCGCCAACGCGGACACGCTGTGCGAGGCTTATGTCCTGGCACGTGAGTGCGACCCGGTGTCGGCGTTCGGATCGGTCGTGGCACTCAATCGCCTGGTGGATCCCGGAACCGCGGCGGAGATTTCCGGCACTTTCGTGGAGGTCGTCCTCGCGCCCGACTACTCCGAGGAAGCCCTGGTGATCCTGAAGCAGAAGAAGAACCTGAGGCTCCTGAAGCTGCAGATGCAGCGAGTCTCTTCCTTGAAGCATCGCGAGATCGACGGCGGCTTCCTGGTCCAGGACAAGGACGTCTACTATTTGCGGCCGGAAGAGCTCAAGGTCGTGACGAAACGGGCGCCGACCGCGCAGGAACTGGAGGCGATGCTCTTTGGCTGGCGCGTCGTGAAGCACGTCAAGTCAAATGCCATTGTGTTCGCGGATGCACGCAAGACGCTCGGTATCGGCGCAGGGCAGATGAGCCGCGTGGATTCGGTCAGATGGGGCGCGCAACGGGCCGGCAGCCCGCTCGCCGGCTGCGCGATGGCGTCGGACGCGTTTTTCCCGTTCCCTGACGGCATCGTCACAGCCGCCGGCTATGGCGTGCGGGCCGTCATCCAGCCGGGAGGATCGGTACGCGACGCTGAGGTGATCGAGGCTGCCGATGCCCACGACATTGCCATGGCTTTCACCGGCATCCGCCATTTCAGACACTGACCGGTCGGCGAGGCGTCACGGAGGGGAAAATCCGTGATCTCCTTCCTGCGCAGGCTGTACCTCCGGTATGAGAGGTTCCTGCCCGTCGTCACCTTTTCGGCCGGGTTCATCTGGGATTCCCTTACCCTCACTCGTATTGACAGCCTCCTGGATAACCTGATCCTGCTCGGGTACACCGCAGGTCTGGGAATCATGATCGTAGTCGTCCTGCGCCGGCAGGGAGGCGCCTCTCTCCCCCTCTGGGCCGGCAAGCTGGAACCGCACTTCTTGTGGGCGATCCAGTTCCTCCTCGGCGGGCTCTTTTCCAGCTGCGTGGTGTTTTACTTCAAGAGCACCTCCTGGTCACAAACCCAGTACTTCTTCCTCCTGCTCGTAATTCTCCTGGTTGGCAACGAGTTCCTGCACCACAGGCTCGGCAATGCAACACTCCTGGCGATTCTCTTCACTTTCTGCATGATCGCTTTCCTCTCCTTCTTCCTGCCGGTCATGCTCGCCAACGTAGGGACGCGTGTTTTCCTCACCGCCGGTGTCATCAGCGTGATCGCCGCGTTTCTGGTCTTCAGCCTGGGCCTGTCAAGGGCTCCCGGCGGGGCTCTGCGGCGCATGAAGCCCGTGTCAGTCTCGATTCTGGGCACCTACGCGGCAGTGACCCTTTTCTACTTCGCCAACCTCATTCCACCGGTTCCGATCGCGCTCAAAAACGCAGGCATCTACCACAGTGTCCGAAGAACGGCATCCGGCTACGAGGTCCGGTACATGCCGTCGAGGCACGGGCTCTTTGCCAAAGACTCGGACGACCCCTTCTATCTGCAGCCCGGCGATGCCGTCTATTGCTACACTGCCATATTCGCACCACGGGGCATCCGCGTGCCTGTCAACCATGTATGGAGCATGTATAGCCAATCGGAGGGCTGGGTTCAAAGGGCGCGCGTTGCGTTCGAGATCCATGGCGGCCGCGAGGGGGGGTACCGCGGCTTCAGCATGAAGAGAGCTGTGGCCCCGGGCTTCTGGCGAGTGGAGGTTGAAACAGGGGAGGGCAGGATCATCGGCCGGATCGACTTCGAGGTGGTTCCGGGTAAGAAACCTCAACAACTCATGGCGACCCGTATGATCCACTGAGACCGGTGCGATGGAAACGGGAGGTGCTAGAATTCAGCGAGCCACCGCCCCTGAACAACGGAGCGGTTGCCCGAACCAGTAACTCGGCGAAGTTGCTGGAGAGGTGAGCATGAGTCCGGTGTGTCACGGGCTTCAGCCCGTGAGACCTGCTGTCGGTCCCGCTCGACCGGTGCAGACTCTAGGCTCTTCGTCGACTGTCCCTCCGCGGGCTGAAGCCCGCGGCACACGATTGACAAGGTGTGGAGTTTCTGGAGAGGTTCATCGGAGGGATTGCCATGCTCATGGTCATCGACGTCGGCAACACGAACACGGTCCTCGGCCTCTATCGCGACGAGGAGCTTTCCCACAACTGGCGCCTTGCGACGGAACGGGAGAGAACAGCAGACGAGTGGGGTATCCTCATCCGCACCCTGTTCAACCTCGGGGAGATTGCGAACGGAACCGTGTCGGCCATCGTGATCTCTTCGGTGGTTCCGCCTGCCCGGCCGGCACTCGAAGAGATGGCCCTGCGCTACTTCGGCGTTCAACCCCTGTTCATAGAACCGACCATGAATCTGGGGATGCCGGTCCGCTATAATCCTCCGGGCGACGTCGGCGCGGATCGTATCGTGAACGCCGTGGCGGCATTCACGGCTTTCGGCGGCCCCGTCATCGTGGTCGACTTCGGGACTGCCACGACATTCGACGCCATCTCGGGAGCAGGCGAATACCTGGGCGGCGTGATCACACCCGGGATCGGAATCTCCGCTGAGGCGCTCTTCCTCCGGGCGGCCAGGCTTCCAAGGGTTGAGATCCGGCCTCCTGAGAAGATCATCGGCGATTCGACGGTTGCCAGCATGCAGGCGGGGCTCTTCTGGGGTTACGTTGGTTTGGTCGACGGCATCCTGAGAAGGATGAAGCAGGAACTCGAAAACGCCTACGTCGTATCCACGGGTGGACTGGCGGAATTGATTTCCCCCTCCTGCGAAGAGATCGACTCCGTCGACCGCAACCTCACTCTCGAAGGAATGCGCCTCATTTACGACCGCCTGAAATGAATTACTACAATTACTTCACCGAGATCGAAGAGCATTTCGTGCGGCGGCGGGGGAAGCACATGTTCGTCTCCCCCCTGGACTGGAGCCTGATCGCAACCTGGCGTGAATCCGGGGTACCGCTAAACGTGGCTCTGAGGGGCATCGACAAGGCAATGGACACCTACCAGAGCCGGCCCCGCCGCAGCAGCGAGAGGTTGAGCACCCTCTTTTATTGTCACGACAGCGTTATGGCCGAATTTGCCGCTCACCTCGAGTCTCATGTCGGTGAGGGGAGCGATGAATCTCCGCAACCCGCAGCTGCGCCGCCCGCGGACGAGGAGAAGAAGGCCGAGGGACCCGACAAGGAAACCGTCGTTCAATTCCTGGCCGCGAGATTGAAGGAAATTGAAAGCCTCCTGGAGAAACTACATGATCGCGAGCCTGCATTGGAGGCCGTCCGGAGGGTCAAGGCTCGCCTTGTGGAAATCATGGCCGAAGTGCAGGTTGCCGTTGAGCCTGACGCGGAGTCTCTGGAGCGCGATCTCGGCATCCTTGACGAACTCCTGGCGACGGAGTTGCGGCTGTATCTACCGGAGGGAAGACTGGCTGAGTGGGAACAGGAGGCAAAAAGCGAACTGAAGGTGTACAGGAAGCGGCTGCCCCGGGAGACATATCAGAAGATCCTGGAGAACTTCATCCGCGCCAGGACCCATCGGTACTTCGCGGTCGGTGAGCTGAGCCTGTTCCTTCTGCAATAGCGCGGGCAGTTCCCCCGGTATTGCGGTCGATCGGAATCGCGATCGGTATCGGCACCGAGCGGGCGCTGGCCTCATTCCCCGGGTTCACCAGCAGATCGCGATTCCGAATACCGATGCCGATGGCGACCCCGATGCTGATTCCGACAACAATCGTCTCGCTGTCTTGAGGAGCAGCAAAGGACCATGAGGAAGAGCTTCACCAAGAAGGACGGGAAGAGGCCACCAAAGGATGTCCAGGTCCGCATCGACAAGCTTGTCTACGGCGGCGACGGGCTCGGACGCCTCGACGGCAAGGTGATATTCGTTCCCTTCTCGGCACCCGGCGATACCCTGTCGGTCCGGATTCTCGAGTCCAGGAAGGGGTTTGCCCGCGGCGAGATGCGCGAGATTCTTCAGCCGGGCTCATCGCGCCGCGTGCCTGCCTGCCGGCATTTTGGCGTCTGCGGCGGCTGCAACTGGCAGCACGTCGAGTACTCCGACCAAGTCGAAGCCAAGCGCATGATCCTCGAAGAGATCATCCGTCACAGGTTCCCCGAGACCCGGCGCCTGGAGATCGGGATGCGCCCTTGCGCTGCGGAATACGGATATCGTTCCCGCGCCCGCATCCAGGTTCGGCGATCGACCAGAGGACTCACGCTGGGCTTCTACCGGATGCGGTCGCACATGGTCGAACCGATTGAGGCGTGCCCGCTCCTGCGCTCTTCGCTGAACGGCGCCCTCACGATCCTGAAAGAATGTTTTGAGAAAGACCCGCTGCCGCTCGATGTGCGCGAGATCGAAATCGTCGCCTCCGAGGAGACCCGGAGATGGACCTGGTCGTCGCCTGCGATTGAAAGGGATCCCGCAACCGGTCCCGGCCGCCCGGGAGGCGAAGAATCTTGCCTGCTTGCCCGGAAGATCCAGGGGCTTACCTACTCCGTTTCGCCGTCGGCCTTTTTCCAGGCCAACGATTTCATGGTTTCCGACCTGTTGTCCTGCATCATGAGCCTGGTGCAGGAGGCCGGCCCGGCATCTGCGCTTGACCTCTACGGCGGGGTCGGCCTTTTCTCCCTGCCGCTCGCCCAGCAGGTTCGCGAGGTTGTCGTCGTGGAGAGCAACCATATCGCCGCCGGTCTTTGCCGGACTAATGCCGCCGCAGCCGGATTGACCAACATAAGGGTGATTCAGGCAGACGCAGGCGAATGGCTCAATTCCGCCATTTCCCCGCCCGCTTCCGAAATCGAACTTGTTCTGCTGGACCCGCCGCGCGCCGGCGCCGGGAAGGCGATCATGGATCTGATCCCGGAGATTGGAGCGATGTCGGTCATCTACGTCTCCTGCGACCCTCAGACACTTGCCAGGGACCTGGTTGCGCTCTGCGGGCATGGCTACCGCATTGACTTCGTCGAGGGGTTCGACCTTTTCCCGCAGACCTACCACTTCGAAACGGTCGTCCGACTCCGGCGCGCGTGACGCCGGCCGGATCGATCGCACCGGCGGAACTCATGCTTGAACGCCTGCGGGAGATGCCTTTTGCGGTGCTCACACCCTGCCTCGCCGCGGGGATCCTGCTCTCGAAAATCGCCTGCAATTGTTCCTTCGGCCCGCTTGCTGCGGGTGCAGCACTCCTGGTTGCGGCATCCGCCACTGCCTTTGCCCAGAATCGTGTGCACACCGCGGCCGGGATATCATGTCCGGTCATCATCATGTGCGGCCTGCTGACCGCACTTTCAGACGGTCCCGGTTCTACACTCAGGTCCGTTCCATACCTGCTCTCGCGCAACATCTTCCCTTTGGGTCAACCTGTCCAATTCGAGGCGTGCCTGACTGAGGATGTGCGGCGATATGAAGACGAGACCCTGCTGACCGTCGAACTCCGAGGCTGCAGGTTTCACAACCGGTGGCAGGCGTGCCGCGGAGGCGCCTACGTGCGGATGCCGACAGCAGGGATCCAGGAGTCCGAGTCCATTCTCGATCTCAGGCCCGGAGACAGGGTAAGCGGGTTGGCCACCTGGCAGGTGCCTCGAAGCTATTTGAATCCCGGGGCACAGGACCGCGCCGAATTGCTTCGCCGGCGAGGCATACATATCGTGGGCAGGGTGAGGTCGCCACGAATACTGGAATCGATTTCCGGTGACTGCGGGAACCTGGTGGAGCGTGTCGTTTCTGCTGCACGCAGCCGCTTGCGCGGGGCTCTGGGACGACTTCGCGCCGAAGGGAAAGAACGGCAGGCGGCAATCCTCTCGAGCATCGTGCTGGGAGACGCTACGGGGCTCGATCCCGAAACCCGCAGTGCCTTTCAGAACTCGGGCACCTACCACGTGCTCGTAGTCTCAGGGCTTCACGTCGTTTGGATTGCCTGGGTCCTGCTCTGTGCATTGAAGTGGTTGCGTGTCCCGGACGGAGTGCGTCGCCTGCTGATCGTGTTGGCCATTGTCGGCTACACGGCCGTGGTCGGCAACCAGACCAGCATATCGCGCGCGCTCTGGACCTATGCCCTGTACGCACTCGGAGAGACGATCTTCCGCCATGGACACCCGGCTAACGTCGCACTGGCCTCTGCATTCCTGCTCCTGATATTCTGCCCGTACTGGTTGTTTGACACGGGATTTCAGCTTTCCTTTCTTTCAGTCCTGGCGATCACACTCACAGGTGTGCCGGTGGAAGAAGAAGTCCTGAGACCGCTTCTGAACCCCTCGGTTCACGCGGGCCGCGTCGACTATCGCGTGTTCTACCCCGGATCGATCGGCCGCATGGGCCGGCGAGCGCTGACCGAGGGAGAACTCCTGGCCGAAGCCATCGGGGATCGCTACCGTTCTTCCCTGGAAGGGATTGCATTGGCGGTGTGGAGGAGTCTGGCCCGGATTGCGTTGGCGGCCGGCAGTATGATCCTGGTCTCCATAGCCGTGCAGATCTGGCTCGAACCGCTCCTGGCCTATGACTTCAACCGCCTGAGTTGGATTGCACCCGTGGCCAACCTGGTCGTCGTGCCCTTCTCATCGATCGTCCTGGCGATTGGCGGTATCGCGTCTCTTGTCGCTGCCATCTCCAGTTCGCCGGCCACATTTCTCGCGCCTGCAGGCTGGCTCGCGTCGCTCCTTTTCGAAGCCACCCGCCGGATTTCCGCGCTTCCGGGCGCTTGGGTGCGCTGCCCTACACCGCCCGGCAGTTGGGTCTTGGCAGCCATCCTGACACTGTTCGTGTACGGTGTGCTCGCGACCCGCCGACGCTGGCTGCCGTGCCTCGGCACCTGTGCAATCCTGGCCGCGCTCGTTCTCGCTCCCCCGCCCCCCAAGTGGTCGCGGCCTCCCTGCGATCGCGGGGGCGCCGGGCCGCAGACAATGCTTTCCTCCGGCATTCTCCAGCTCACCTTCCTTGATGTCGGGCAGGGGGACAGCGCCGTCATACGGTTCCCGGATTCACGCGTCTGGGTGCTGGATGGAGGCGGGACTCGGGTCTCGGCGTCGGAAGAAGACAGGGCTCCGACCTTCGACATCGGAGAGGCCGTGGTCAGCAAGTACCTGTGGTACCTGTGGGTACGCAGGCTGGATCGCATCATCCTCTCTCATCCGCACCAGGATCACGGCGGGGGATTGCCGGCGCTGCTGAGAAACTTCACTGTCGGAGAGTTCTCCTGCGGAGATGCCGGAAACGACCCGATCCTGGCACGGATCAGTGCAACCGCCGACAGCCGCGCTGTTCCGAAGCAGCGCATCACTTCAGGCCACAACTGGGATGCAGGAGCCGTGCACGTCGCCATACTCGCTCCGCCCGAAAGCATCGAGGACTATTCGGCCAACGACAGATCTGTCGTGCTGCACCTTGCATATGGTCGCTTTTCCGCGCTGCTTCCGGGCGACGTCGAGCGGAGGATGGAAGGAGAGCTCGTTTCGTCGTGGCATGACGCCCTGCGGAGCGACCTCGTGAAGGTCGCGCACCACGGCAGTTCCTCATCGACGACCGATGCGTTCCTGGACAGGGTGCGTCCACGCTGGGCGGTAATCTCGGCAGCCCGCAACAACCCGTTCGGCAATCCCGCGCCGGCAGTGGTTCTGCGCCTGGCGCGGCGCGGAGTCTTGCCGCTGCTCACGATGGACCAGGGCGCCATCACGATGGAGACCGACGGTGTCAACTACGTTCTCTCAAGCCACGTTGCCGGCGTCCTCGCGAGCGGAACCCTTCCGCCCGCGTCTCATTGAGATCGCGGCGGGCCTGGCGGCCCTCCGGCCCTCATCCTTCGCACGCCATAGGATTCGGCCCATAGTAGGTCCGATCCAGCGAGGCGGTCCGCGAACCTGTGAAACGGGCTTACAGCCCCCGGTTCCCATTAGCGGACAAAAACCCGGGGCGAAGTCCTGGGAAGTGCCCCCATAAACAAAGAAGGGCCGAAGGCCCGTCTCATAGCTATTCGAGACGCCCTCAACTGACCACAACACCTCGTCGCCTCCTCGGGCCGGCATGCGCCATGCGACGAACAGACGCAGGGCCTGAAAGGCCGGCACAATCGGATCACACGGTTCATTCGCACCTGGCAAGGGTGCGGGCCCGCGCAAAAAACCGGTTGATATCGCGCCCGGCGGTCGACATGATAGACCACCTTTAGAGGAGGCCAGGATGAACACTCGTTTGCTGACCCGGGCATGCCATGCTGCTTTCGCTTTCCTGCTGGTGGCCCCGTTCACGTCCCATGTCCAGGGACAGGAGAAGAAGCCGATCAACGTCATTGTCTTCGGGGCGCACCCCGACGATTGTGACGAGGTTGCGGGGGGGACCGCCGTCAAGTGGGTTGCGGCCGGCTGCAAGGTCCGGTTCGTCTCCCTGACGAACGGCGATGCCGGACACCAGAGTGAAGGCGGTGGCGCCCTGGCGAAGCGCCGGCGCGCGGAGGCTCTCGAGGCCGGGCGCAGGATCGGCGTCGATTACGTCGTGCTCGACAACCACGACGGAGAGCTCATGCCGACCCTGCAGGTCCGCGAGCAGATCATCCGGCAGATCCGGCAGTGGGATGCCGATCTCGTTCTGGGACCGCGACCGAATGATTATCACCCTGATCACCGGTATACCGGGATCCTGATGCAGGATGCCGCCTTCATGGTCACCGTCCCGAACGTCTGTCCCGACACCCCCGCGTTGCGGAAGAATCCCGTCTTCATGTATGTCCAGGACAGCTTCCGGAAGCCCAATCCCTTCCAGCCTGACGTTGCCGTTGCGATCGACGACGTGATCGACAGGAAGCTCGACGGGATGGACGCACACGTGTCCCAGTTCTACGAGTGGCTGCCCTGGCACGAAGGCATGCTGGACAAGGTACCGAAGGATCCGGCCGCGCGCAGGCAGATGCTCAAACAGGCGTGGACCTGGGATGCGACTCCTGCGGTCCGCGCCGCGCTGGTCAAGTGGTACGGGACCGAGACCGCGCAAAAGGTCAAGTACGCGGAGGCGTTCGAAATCTGCGAGTACGGGAACCAGCCGAGCGAGGCCGAGCTGTACCGGCTCTTCCCTTTCCTGCCTGGGAAATAGGTCGTGCCGGTGGCATCAGGCTGGAGACGGGGACGGGCGGCGGTTGCCGTGATTCGATGCGGCTGACCTGCCGCCCGCCCGATGAAGCCTAAACGGAGGGGGTGGACAGCACCGCGCGCATATACTGCGCGCGCTCAAAGGCGTTGGGGTCCGCACAGTACTTCTGGCTCATGCTCCCCTGCAGCTGGCGCACGGACTCGTAGTCGTGCTCTTCCATCCACTCGCACATCTGCGTTTCGATCGCGCGCAGATGTCCGATCCCATTGCGCAGCAGCGTTGAGCAGAGCATGGCGACGTCCGCCCCTGCCATCAGGACCTTCAACACATCAGGCGCCGTGTGTATACCGCTGGTCGCGGCGATGTTGGCCTTGATCCGGTCGTAGAGGATGGCAATCCACCGCAGCGGCAGCCTGAGGGCCTGCGGCGTGCTCAGAAGGACATTGGGACGCACCTCGAGGGTTTCCAGGTCGATATCAGGCTGATAGAAGCGGTTGAACAGAACCAGTGCGTTGGCCCCGGCCTGATCGAGCTTCTTGGCCATATTGGCCGTATTGCTGAAGAATGCGCCCAGCTTGATGCTCACCGGGATGCTGACAACCAGCCGAACTGCCTTCAGAATGTCCACGTACGTCTGCTCGACTTCGAGCGCCGTGCGATCCATGTTCGTCTCGATGTAATAGATATTCAACTCCAGGGCATCGGCACCCGCCTGTTGGATCTTCCTGGCGTAATCAACCCAACCGCCGAGCGTGGAGCCGTTCAGGCTGGCGATGATCGGGATGCGGACGGCTTCCTTTGCCCTGCGGATGTGGTTGAGGTATTCCTCCGGCCCCACGCGAAATTCTCCCGGCTCAGGAAGGTAGGTGAGCGCCTCGGCGAAGCTCTCGGTGCCGTAAGCAAGCTGCTGCTGCAGCGCTTCGGACTCTCTCAGGATCTGCTCCTCGAAAAGGGAGTAGAGCACGACGGCTGCGGCCCCCGAATCCTCCATGCGCCGGATACCGTCGATTTGATCCGAGAGCGGCGAGGCGGACGGAACAAGCGGGCTGCGCAGGTTCAATCCCATGTATCTGGTGCTTAAATCCATGATCCTTCACTCCATGCGGTAAATAGATTTGTGTTATATGTAAGTTCAGTACATCAGTGCACACGACATCATATCAGGATGGATCGGATTTTCCACTCGGCATAACGGCTTCACAAATCGATCACGGCTTTTACGACGCCCTCCGCGGCCGAGTACTCCTGCCTGAAGCCGATCTTCTCGGAGACCCGCTGCATCTCAGTGTTGTCAGGAAGTATGTCGGCGACGATGCGTTCCAGCTTTTCCTCTCTGCCGATCTGGACCAGCCGGGCCAGCAACTCCGTACCGATCCCCTGCCCCTGCCACTGATCGCTGATCAGGATCGCGAATTCCGCGTCCCGGGTGCCGTGCACCCTGATCAGGCGGCCCACTCCGAGGAGGTCCTCCCTGCGTGCCTCGCGATCCATTCGGACGACGACGAGTGCCATCTCACGCGAGTAGTCGATGAAACACATCCGGGTCAGCCTCTCGTGGGCCACCCTGGCGTTGAGACGAATCGGGTGGAAGTAGCGGAAATAGACGCTGCGCTCCGAGAGGGTTTCGTGGAACCTGACCATCATCGGCTCGTCCTCAGGGCGAATCGGCCGTATGGTCACAGGCGTCCCGTCCTTCAGCTGCCACGGCGTAACGTACTTCACCGGGTAAGGTCGGATGACGAGGCCCGGCAGAGTCTCGAGGGTCGCTTCGGGCCCGTGTACGACCACACGGGCGTCGAGTGCAATGAGACGGTCCCCGGATACGAGCAGAGGGTTGATGTCGGTTTCACGTATCCAGCGCTGTTCGGTGACAAGCTGGCTGAACCGGACAAGCAGAAGTTCGAGGGCCGACAGATCCACGGGTACCCGCCCCCGGGTCCCCTTCAGTGCCGAGAAGATCCGGGTTTGCTCCATCATGCGCCGGGCGAGCGTGGTGTTGAGGGGCGGGAGAGCCAGAGCGCGGTCCCTGTACACCTCGACGAGCTGCCCGCCTGAGCCGAACAGCAATACCGGGCCGAACTGCGGATCGAGGCTGCTTCCCAGGATGAGTTCGTATCCTTCCAGCCGGATCATGGACTGGACCGTAACCCCAAGGAAGTGTTTCACACCGGCTTTCTCCTGCACGGCGGCCTTGATCTCCCGATAGGCACGGCGCACCGCCTGCCGGTCCGTGAGGTTGAGCCTGACGCCTCCGACTTCGCTCTTGTGAGAAATCGTCTCGGAGTAGAGCTTAAGCACGACAGGGTAGCCGATGGCATCCGCGGACTTGACAGCCTCCGTCTCGGTGACAGCGACGCGTGTTTCGACCGTCGGGATTCCATAGCATGCCAGGAGTCGTTTCGACTCGAACTCGGTCAGGACTTCACGGCCCGACCTGCGAGCATTCTGGATGATCTCTTCCGCTGTCGAACGGTCGAGCGCGGCCTCGAGAGTGTCGGGCAGAATCGGCGTTTCGTAAAGCCCGCGCAGGTTGTAGGTGTAGCGACTCATGTAGCAGAAGGCACGTGCGGCGGTATCGGGATATGGGAATGTCGGGACCCCGGCCCGATTCAGAATACTCTCGCCGGCTGCGACATCCGGTCCGCCCATCCAGCTCGCGAGGATGGGCTTGCCTTCAGGCTTCGCGTAGGCTTTGAGTTCCTCGGCGGTCCGGGTCGGATCCGTCATCGCCTGGGGCGCCAGGATCACCAGCAGGCCGTCGTTCGAAGGATCCGCGGCGACGATCTCGATTGTCTTCCTGTACTTCTCAGGCCCGGCGTCGCCCAGTATGTCGACCGGGTTGCCCCGACTCCAGTGGGCAGGGAGTATCCTGTTCAGCGAGTCGAAAGCCTGCGGCGAGAGCTCGGCAAGCTCGCCGCCGTTCCTCATCAGCGCATCGGTTGCCAGCACTCCCGGGCCGCCCGCGTTTGTGACGATCGTGAGCCGCGGCCCCCTGGGGCGGGGCTGCTTGGCGAGGACCTCCGACATGTAAAAAAGATCGGCTATGTTGTCGACGCGAAGCACGCCGCTCCGGCGGAAAGCGGCATCCAGCACCTCGTCGCTTCCGGTGAGCGCGCCGGTGTGGGAAGTCGCCGCCTTTGCCGCCGCTTCGGTGCGGCCCGCCTTGATCACGATGATCGGCTTCGCCAGCGCAACCTCCCTTGCCGCCGAAAGGAACGCACGCGCGTCGCCGATCGACTCCATGTAGAGGACGATGCTGCGCGTTCTCGGATCATCACCGAGGTAGTCGATGAGATCTCCCCAGCTCACATCGACCATGGACCCGATGGAGATGAAGCTGCTGAAACCGACCATCTCCTTCAGGCTCCAGTCCAGGACCGCCGCGCACAGCGCGCCGCTCTGGCTGATAAAACTCACGTTCCCCGGCCGGGCCATCGTCCCGGCGAAAGTCGCGTTCAGGCCCGTCGGTGGGCTCATCACGCCGAGGCAGTTCGGCCCGATGACCCGCATGCGGCCGCGCAAGGCGTGCGCCCGGATCTCCTGTTCGAGGCGTTCGCCCGCGGCTCCGGTCTCCTTGAATCCCGAGGAGACTATGATTACCCCGCGAACGCCCGCGTCGGCGCAATCAGCCACGATTCCGGGTGTCAACTTTGCAGGGGTGGAGATGATCGCCAGTTCGACCTTCTCCGGGACATCTCCGATCCTCGGGTAACCCTTCACGCCCATCACACTCGCGTGCGCCGGGTTCACCGGAAACACGGTGCCGCCAAAGGGACTGCCGAGCAGGTTCCAGAGAATGGTCCTCCCGACACTCCCCGGTGTCTCGCTGGCGCCGATGACGGCGACTGATTTCGGGGTGAAAAAGATGTCGAGGGGGTGCCTCCCCTTGCGACTCGACTGCCCGGTCAAACCGGGGCCCGATGCCCTCTGGTCGGCGATACTCCTGATTTCAGTGTTCCCCATTTCGCTTCCTCATCCTCGATTCGGCTTGATCTTCAGGGAGTGGGTGGCACAGGAGATGCAGGGATCATAGTTGCGGATCGCCTGCTCGCACCGCCAGGTCAGCTTCTCCTGAGAAAGGTCTGAGATCCTGGGCACCAGCTGAATCAGGTCGGCTTCGATTGTCTTCTGATTCTGGGAAGTGGGAGGGACGATCCTGGCGTCCTCGATGATCCCGTCGTCGCTGATGCGGTACCGATGGTAGAGGATGCCCCGCGGCGCTTCGGTGCAGCCGTAGCCCGTGCCGGTGCGAGGCTTGACCTCAGCCGACGGCCGTTCCGGCATCACGTAGCTGCCGATGATCCGCAGGGCTTCGTCACAGGCCTGAACGATCTCGACGGCTCGGACAATTATGCTCCGGAACGGGTTCCTGCAAAGATCGCCGAGCCCGGCCTGGGAAGCGGCTTCCCGGGCGACAGGGCTCAAACGCGCGCCGTTGATGTTGTACCGTGCAAGCGGTCCGACAAAATAGGCACCTCGCGGCACGAGAGAGCAGTGCAGCGCGTTTGAATAGTGCACCTGCTCCTCCTGGAAGTGATCTTCGAAGGCCGAAACCGATATGTCGAGCCCCTTGCTGGAAACCAGTTTCCCCTCGTTAAAAGGATATTCCGTAGGGTGCGAAAGCGCGACAAACTCGTAGTCCCTTTCGAATTCAGGGAACGGCAGGTTTGCGACCCACCGCACCGTCTCCAGCGCGGCTTCCCTTCCCCGCTTCAGCTTCTCTTCCAGCGGCTCGAGGTCGCGCCGCATCGGCACCCGGTAGAAACCACCCACACACACGCTGACCGGATGGATCTCGCGTCCGCCCAGTGTCGTCACGATCTCGTTGCCTATCTTCTTCAGCGCGAGGCCGCGCCTTACCACGTCGGGATGGTCGCGTGCCATCTGAAATGCATCCTGGTAGCCTAGGAAGTCGGGTGCGTGCAACATATACACGTGCAAGGCGTGGCTCTCGATCCACTCACCGCAATAGAGCAGACGGCGGAGTTCCCGAACCGGCCCTGTCACGGTCACGCCGCAGGCATCTTCGAGAGCATGGACCGCGCTCATCTGGTAGGCAACCGGGCAGATACCGCAAATGCGGGCTGTGATGTCCGGCGCTTCGAGAAAATGCCGTCCCCGGAGGAACGCTTCGAAAAAGCGCGGCGGCTCGAAGATTCTGAGCTCGACGGTGCGGGGGATTCCCTCCTTCATCCTGATGACAAGCGCGGCTTCCCCTTCCACGCGGGCGAGGTAATCGACCTTGATGTTCGTCGTATTCATTGATCCCGTCTCCGCACCCCTTCGTTCATTCACTCCTCCGGAGCTCAGGAGGTGACGCAATCGGCCGGGGACTCGATTTCAACTCCGCAAGCATGGAAGAGCCTTACCGCAGAGGTGCAGAACACACGGGGGCGCACACGTAAGGCACCATCAGCCGGGTGATCCTGCTTCGCGGCCCCTGCGCCTTCGCGGTGAAATTCTTCCACATTCCCTTCCCTCACCCCCCGCATGTCATTCCGCTCGCCTCGCGATTTCCTCGCGAATCCGGGCCAGCAGCAGTGAAAAACGCTCCCGGACAGCGGAAGACATTTCGTCCCGGCAGTCGAAGGACGCGCCTCCCATGGTAATCATCAGGGCCTCGGGCGCCCTGCCATAGAGCACCTGCGCACACATAAGGAGAGTGCGCGGATCAAAATGATGTGTCCCGGATTCCTCCCCGTGAGCCTCCGGTGCCAGCCGTTCCATGCGAAGCTGCCCCGCCGCCAGATCGATTGCGGCATCAATGAAGATCACACTCTCCGCCCGGGCGATCGATTCGGCGAGGTCGAGCGTCAGCTGGATGCATGGCATTATCCTGATCCGGTCGTCGCGAATGGACCTGGCAAGCGCGTCAGCTGCGTTCCAGCCGATCCCGTCGTCGCCCCGCAGCGGATTTCCGAATCCGATGACCAGCACGCGAACCGCCGCGGCGCTCTCACTTTTCATGCGCTTCGCTCTCTTTCCGGAATGCATCGGCGTACGCGTTGAAGGTACGGAAAGCACGCAGGATGTCATCCCGGCTCACGCCGGTTGCCTCGAAACGATTGCTGAGCGAGGACGTCTTCGGCGTCTCCATCGGGCCGTAACAACCGTAGCAGCCTCGATCGTACGCCGGACAGAGCGCACCGCAGCCGGCGTGCGTCACGGGTCCCAGGCAGGGAATCCCGTGCGCCACGAGCACGCAAACGGTCCCCCGTCGCTTGCACTCGACACATACGCTGTGCGGTGGCGTGTTGGGCCTGCGCCCGTGAAGGAAGGCGCTGATCACCTCCACCAACTGGCTCTTGCTGATCGGACACCCGCGAAGCTCGTGATCGACGAACACATGGTCTTTGATGGGCGTCGACTTGTTGAGGGTCTCAATGTGCTCCGGGCCCATGTAGACAATCGAAGCAAACGCCCTGACGTCGCTGAAATTGCGCAGCGCCTGGATTCCGCCCGCGGTGGCGCAGGCGCCGATCGTGACCAGGTGTTTCGAAACGCGCCTGATGTGGTGGATTCTCTCGGCTTCGTGCGGCGTAGTGACGGACCCTTCGACGAGCGACAGGTCGTAAGGCCCCCTGACGACGGCGCGGGATGCTTCCGGGAAGCTGGCGATTTCCATGCGCTCCGCGACCGCGAGGAGCTCGTCCTCGCAGTCCAGGAGGCTCAGCTGGCATCCGTCGCAGGATGAGAACTTCCAGACGGCCAGCTTCGGTTTTGAAGTCCGCGCCATGTCATACCTCCCGGATCCACATCAGGTCTCGCACCCTGTCGTAGCGGAAAACCGGTCCGTCCTTGCACACGTAATAGGGACCGAACTGGCAGTGACCGCAGAAGCCTACCGCACACTTCATGTTGCGCTCCATTGAAAGGTATACATCCGAGGAACTGACTCCCCGGCGCACCAGTTCGTGGACGGCAAAGCGCATCATCACTTCCGGACCGCAAACGAGGGCGTGGGTCTGGGAAGGGTCAAACGGGGCCTTGGGTATGAGCGAGGTGACGACGCCGACGTTGCCGCGCCACGATGCCATGGCACGATCAACCGTGACGTACACCTCGAGATCGAAGCGAGCGCGCCAGTGTTCGAGATCTTTCGCGAAAAGTATGTCCGCCGGGGTGCGCGTACCGTAAAGGAGGACGATGCGGCCGTACCTCTCCCTCTGCGAGATCAGCTGGAAAAGCGCCGGCCGCAGCGGTGCCAGCCCGATGCCGCCTGCAACGAGCACGACGTCGTTGCCGGCCATCTGTTCGAGGGGCCAGCCCGTCCCATAGGGACCCCGCACGCCCAGGAAGCTCCCTCGTTTGAGCTTCTGCATGGCCTTGGTCACGGTTCCGACCGCCCGCGTTGTGTGGACGAGCTTCATGCTTTCGTTCGGGTCGCCGCTGATCGAGATTGGGATCTCTCCCACGCCGAAGAGATAGAGCATGTTGAACTGGCCCGGGGCGAAGAAATGGCCGCCGGTTCCGTCCGTCGACGCCAGTTCGACCGTGAAGGTATCCTCCGTCTCGCGGCGCGTTCGCTGGATGGAGAAGAGCCGGGGAATCATGGGATCGGGGGCCTGATCGATCATCGAGCGTCGCCTTCCCCTAGTCTCCGTAAAGATCGAGGAGCTGCAGCCGCGTCGCCTGCAGCCGGCGGTCCACGATGTTCACGAACCGCTTCAGCAGCTCATAGCCCAGGTCCTTGTCCGTTTCGCATTTGTTTCGGAGGCACTTCCCATCCAGGGCGATCGCACGCGTCATTTCCACGGCGCGCGCATCGAAACGCCAGTAATACGGGGGCACGAGCCAGGACCAGCCCAGGACGTCCCCTTCCGTGAGCGTTTCGATCTCAATCGGGCCTCTCTGGGGCGAGAAGATCTCGAGCGCCACCCTGCCGTGACGGACAAAGTAGAAATGGTTGGCCTCCTCTCCTTCGCGAAACAGGAATTTCCCTGCATCAAAGCGAACGTTGGAGGCACATCCCACCAGGAGTTCAAGGTGGTGTCGCTCCATTCCTTCCAGGAAGGGATGCTGCGCAAGAACGGGCTCAAGAGTCTCCATCTTCACTTCTCCCTGTCTATTTCAAACGCACTGGTAGGAACCCGATGTTCGCGAATAGCCCGCACCTCTTCGGTCAGGTCAATTCCAACGGGACACCAGGTAATGCAGCGCCCGCAGCCTACGCAACCGGAGGTCCCGAACTGGTCGATCCAGGTGGCGAGCTTGTGAATCAGCCACTGCCTGTAGCGGGCCTTGTCTGAGGACCGGACGCTGCCGCCATGGATATAGGAGAAATCCGTTGTGAAGCAGGAATCCCAACGTCTCCAGCGCTCGGCCCGCTCCCCGGCGAGATCGGTCACGTCCTCGACCGTCGTGCAGAAGCAGGTCGGGCAGACCATCGTGCAGTTAGTGCAGCAGAGACAGCGGCGGGCCACCGTGTCCCACCGCGGATGTTCATAGCTGTGATACAGCAGTTCTTTGATGTCGGTCACATCAAGCACGCGTCCCATGGAAGCGGCCGCTCCGGCCACGCGCCGCTGGGCGCAGCGGACCTCGTCGGCGCTGCTTCTCTCGCAATGGACCCGGCTGATCAGCTCCACTCCCGTATCGCTGCCAATTTCCGTAACGAAATAATGCCGGCCGGCGTCGATCACCTCCGTCAGCGCAAGGTCAAACCCGGAGGCGGCTTTCGGGCCGGTGCCCATCGAGGCGCAGAAACACGTGCCGCCGGCTCGGCCGCACTGGACGACTATCACGATCGTGTTCGCGCGACGCGCGTGATAATTCGGATCGAGGAAGCGATCCCCGGCCAGCACCCTGTCAAGGATCGCGATCGCGTGCAGGTCGCAGGGGCGCACCCCGACAAAGGCGAGCGCTCCGGATTCCTTCGCCGCGCCGGAGATGTCAAAGCCATTTTCCCCGTGACGGGCGTGCAGCAGACGCAACGCCGGCGGGTGCAGGAAGCGTTTCCAGGATGTCTGACCAACGGTAAAGTCGAACAGGGCCGCCGTACCGCAACGTTCGGCGCGGTACTTGCCTGCGCTCTGGTCATCGACCCAGCCGGCCGGCAGGTCGGCTGTTGAGGCCAGGTCGTCGTAAACGATGGATCCGCCGCGCGCGACCGGACCGATGAGCCGGCATTTCCTCCCGTGCAACGCTGCGAAAAGAAGGTCCAGCTGTGGGAGGTCTATGGTGACTGTGTCGTTGATCAGCAGGTCTGCCGCCGTCATCGTGTCGGACCTCGATCGGTGGGTGCCACCTCAGGCCGTGGCGGACAACGCGCCCTCAACTCCCGTTTCCGTCGCCGGTTTGCACGGGAGGCAACACGAAGGCCAGCCTTCGTAAATCATACGCAACATTTGTGCCGCTGGCCACACCGTTGATGCAGGATCGGGTGCGCATCCGGCCCGAACAATTCATGAGGCATGCGGAGGAATTGGTTTGGGGCGCGCAAGAACGCGGGCCGACGCTGATCCGACCCGGTTACATGATCGGCAGGGGTGAACCTTTTTATGATGGCCCGCATCCCATCAGCAGGCATTCTGGAGGATCTATGCAAGTCCGCAGATCTCTGGCTGTTGCTCTGACCATGACGCTGGCTGGCCTCGGCCTGCCGGGGATTGGCCGTGCCCAGGACATGAATGCGAACTCGCAGCCCGGGCCTGAGGTCGTCGTCCCCGAGGGAACGATGCTTTCAGTCACACTCACTACCTTCCTGAACACCCGCAGCAGCCATGTGGGCGACATGTTTTACGCCGAGACGGCCTATCCCGTATGGATCAACCAGCAGCTGGTAATCCCGCGCGACTCTTTGATCCGTGGCACCGTAACTGAGGTCGTTCGGCCCGGCAAGATCAAGGGAAGGGGCCGGCTTGCGCTGCGTATGGACAGCGTCCAGCTACCCAACGGAGTGAGCCGGAACCTGATTGCATCGCTCCAGGGCATTCACAGCCCGGGAGTCGAAAAGCTTGACCCTGACCGGGAGGTTGTTGAGACGGACTCCTCAAAGGGTACCGACGCCGGAATTCTGGCGGCCACCGGCGGACAGGGGGCGATGATCGGCGCCATCGCAGATGGCGGGCAGGGGACCGCCATCGGCGCAGGTGCGGGTGCGGCCGTCGGGATTGCCACGGTGCTCCTCTCGAGAGGTCCCGACCTGATCCTGGAGCCTGGGACGCAATTCGACCTGAGGTTGAAGCAACCCATGCGCTTCGCATATGGCGAAATCAGCTTCAATCCGGGACAGGCCGATACGCCACGGCGCAACCCGCCACGGCCCGCCTACCAGCGCCGCGATCGCCAGACACCCTATCAGAGGGGCTGGCCGGTCATGATTCCGTGGATCGTCGGCCCCTGGATCTGACTTTTCGAAGTTGATTCCTGCCAACCACCAATGTATGAATATCCGCCATGGATCCGACCATTGTATCTCGCATAGCCCTCGAAGCCGGCTTGCCTGAAGAAACGGCAGCTGCCATCGTCGGGCTCTTTGAAAAAGGTTCAGCCGCTCCTTACATCATCCGCTACCGGAAGGAGGTCACCGGTGGCCTCCCACCCGCCAAGATCCGCGCCATTCAGGAAAGGATGTGGTATTACCGCGAACTGCTCGAGCGGCGGACTGCGCTGCTCAGGCTCCTGGACGACCAGAAGAAGCTGACCGACGAGCTCCAGCAGCGAATCAGTCGCATCTTCTCGAAGGTTGAGCTGGAGGACTTGTTCCACGTCTTCAGGCCCAGGAAGCGTTCCCGCGCCACGGAGGCCCTGGAAAAAGGCCTTGTCCCGCTTGCCGAATACATCTGGAACCAGGAGGCGGATGCGTGGAGCCTGGAAGAACACGCGGACGTGTACATCGACCCGGAGAAGCAGGTCACCTCTCGCGACAACGCGCTGCAGGGGGCATCGGACATCATTGCCGAGTGGATATCCGACGATCTCGAAATCCGGCGCAAGCTGCGTGAGATGCTCTGGACCGAGGGGATGGTCGTCTCGACCGTCGTGCCGGCAAAGGCGGAGCAGAAGACAAAATACAACATGTATTACGATCGTCGCGAGCCGGTGACCAGCATCCCCTCCCACCGGGTGCTCGCGATCCGTCGGGGTACGAAGGAAGGGATCCTGACTTCCGGGATACAGGGTGACCATGCCAAGGCGCTCGAATTCCTGCTCAATGCGTCCATTCGTGACAAGGAATCGTTTTTTGCTCCCGTGCTCGAACGAGCCGTCCGCGACAGCTACCATCGCATACTCCGGCCGCTGATCGAAACCGAGGTGCGCGCGATGCTGAAGGAGCGCGCCGACCGCGAAGCGATCCGGGTGTTCCAGGAAAACCTTGCGAGCCTGTTGATGTCTCCCCCGGCCGGAGCCCTCACAGCTCTCGGGATCGATTCCGCGAAGGCCGAGGAATTCCACCTGGCGGTTGTGAACGAAAGAGGCGCGTTTGTCGAGGAGGTCGTGATCAGCCCGCTTCCGCCGAAGAACGACGTTGAAGGAACGCGCGCCGCCATCAAGGACCTCGTTGCGCGTCACGGGGTGCGTGCCATTGCACTGGGAAGTAATGCCTCCGGCCGTGAAGTTGAAGTCATCCTGCGGAAGATACTGGCCGAGGAGGGGATCGAGAACATCCTTCTCGCCGCTGTGAACGACACGGGTTTGGCCGTCTATGCCGCATCGCGTGCAGCACGCGAGGAGTTCCCGGAAATGTCGTCGGCCGGTAGGAGCGCCGTCAGTGTAGCACGGCGGCTGCAGGACCCATTGGCTGAACTGGTCAAGATCGATCCGAAGCTCATCGGCGTGGGCCAATACCAGCATGATGTCGACCAGAAAGAACTGCACAGGGGTCTCTCGCAGACTGTCCAGGCCTGTGTCAACGAGGTCGGAGTGGATGTCAACTCTGCCGCTCCGATGCTCCTTCGATACGTCGCCGGGCTCAATGACAGGGTTGCGCGGAAGATCGTTGCCCATCGCGAGGCCAACGGCCCGTTCCAGTCACGGGTGGCAGTGTTCCAGGTGCCGGGACTCGAGGAACCACCCTGCGAACAGGCAGGCGGGTTCCTGCGCGTGCGTGAAGGCGAGAATCCGCTGGACCGTACGGCGATTCGCCCCCGCGACTACCCCGTCGTGGACCGTATGGCTGCGAGCCTCGGTGTCGCCGTCACGGAACTGATCGGCAACGCAGAGCTCGTCGGAGCCATCAAGCTCGAGGAATTTGTCGGCGAAGATGCGGGGCTTCCGACCCTCGAGGACATCCGCGAGGAACTGCTCCACCCGGGGCGGGATCCGAGGAAACCGTTCACGGCGCCCAAGTACCGCGCAGATGTAGGGCAGGTGGGCGACCTCAAAGAGGGGATGGTCCTCGAAGGGGTCGTGACCAATGTTACCAACTTCGGGGCGTTCATAGACATCGGCATCCACCAGGATGGCCTGGTCCATCTCAGCCAGATGTCCAACAGGTTCATCCGCGATCCTCGCGAGGCAGTCAGGGTGGGAGATGTCGTGCAGGTGAAAGTCATTTCCATCGAGGCGGAGACCAAGCGCATCGGCCTGTCAATGAAGGCGCTGCTGCCGGAATTGCCCCGACGGCGAAAGCGGCCCGCGAATCGGAGGCCGAGGCCGGCTCCACCCCGCCAGGCCCCTGCTGCCGGATCCTCCGATGCGACGGTCGCACCCGCTGAAGGAGCGTCCCCGGCAGCCGCAGCACCGCAGGAACGGCGCAGACGACCCTCGGGAAGGCCTCCCGGCCGGCGGCCCCAGAGGCAGAACAGGGAGGAGCGTAAGCCCGTCCCTGAGACGCCTGCGGACGTGGCTGTCAAGACCGATGAGAACATTCAGGCACCCGACCCGGAGCCGACCGGACCCGAACCTTCCCTCCAGGACAAGATCGCCCTCCTGCAATCCAAGTTCAAGGGTATCAAGTAGGGATGGATCAGGGACCCATCGCGATGCAGTTGTTCTCGATTCTCTGCACGAACCTGGCAGCTGCCGGCGCGGAGCCGGTCGTGCCGCCGGCCCCCACTCCTTGAATCGCAACACAATGTCCGCGCCACTGGTGGAACCGGCGCCGAGCAGGTAAGATTCACAAGCTGGCAGTTCGCAGCGGGGTGTCCTGGGCCCGGAGTAGTAGCGTAGGGTGGAAGACAGCAAACTCTGACATCACCGGATACAAAGGAGCAAACCTATGCGTGTCCGTCTTACAGTGTTGATATTGATCGCCGGATTGGCAGTCTGGGGATTCGGGCAGGGCGGGGCATCCCGCGCCACGGCGACCACAATGATCGGGGGAAAGAAAGTCGCTATCGAGTATGGACAACCGGCGCTCAAGGGCAGGAACTTTGCCGACCTGATGAAGCAGCTTCCCCAGGACCGGATGTGGCGCGCGGGATCGGGGGCGGTGACCATCCTGTCGACCGGGGCCGACCTGCTGGTCGGTGGCAAGAAGGTGCCGGCCGGTAAGTACTCGCTTTACATTCATTGCCCGGAAGACGGCGACTATTCCCTGGTATTGAATGGCGACCTGGGACAGCCGTTGAGCAAGATCTGGTCAGGTGCGCCACCAAACCAGGCCAACGAGCCCTATCCGCACTTCGAGTACACCAAGGAGATCGGCACCAAGGAGATCGCTCGCGCAACTCTGACGAAGACCTCCGTGCCGGAAACCGACATGCTGACGTACGCCTTCAAGCCTTCGGGCAGCGGAACGGTTCTGACGATCTCATGGGGGCCTCAGGCATGGTCGCTGGAGATACAGCCGGTGAAGTAGATCGAAAGCGTTGCCGCACAAATCCGGGCCGGGTGGTTGCTGAACGGCGATCCTTGTCCCTGCACATCCTGCGGATGAACTGACGCTCACTGGACGACCGTCAAATCCTGCCGTCCAGGTGCATGGTTGTGCTTCCGCTCAACTTCCTCCTTGATTGTGCAGAGCGCGTGATTCCACACCACGTCGTGCAGAAACTCGGGAAAAAGCAGTCTCGCAGCGCCCCACAGGATACTTCCGGCAAAGCCCTTGCCCCTCTTGTAGTCGAATGCCGCGTAGATTGTGAGCTTCCGGTTTCCGTCCCTGGTCGGCGCGATGTTGAAGATGAGCCTGCCCCTGTCTGCAAATCGCTCCTCCACCTCGTAGAGCAGAGTCTCCAGGCCGATCCTCCTGGTCAGGCGCAAATCGGCATGTAGACCCGGCAACGGTGCCCGGTATCGGATTACAGATCCCACCCGGTTAGGCTCGCCCTGGATGCGCCGGACCGCCAGGAATCGAAGGCTCAAGAACCTGGCATCCGGTTGACCGAACTGACCGAGTCCCTGCAGAATCTCTTCGCCTGAACCGCGAATCTTAATGACGTACATGCGCTCGAAGTCAGGGAACTCTTCGAGCTCCATTTCCAGGGATGATTCCAGGGAGTGCTTGACGGCGCGGCGCTTCTCCTTCAAGACCACGGTCGGGTATCGTCCGTACTGTCCCCACTTCAATCCAAGTGCCGCTTCAACCGCCACATTCCTGAGTGTCACGAGTGCGCCGATCAGGACCGACCGAATCACCCCGTAGCTGCACATCTCCCACAAAACCTCACGGTAGTCGGCCGTTCCGCTCGCAATCTTCCACAAAACCCTGCTCAACGGGCGATCGTTCTCCTCTCGCACCTTGTACTCGGTGGCGTATGCCTGATAGGTAACACGGCTTACCAGGGGCCTCATGAATGCCACCCTGCTGGCGGCGAACACTATCCGTCCGTAGCGGTTGTCCGCCGCCAGCCACTTGACAGTCTCTCCATAGCCTCTGGCGAGAGACGCCCTGTCGATGCCTTCATGCAGGATGGTTTGCGCCAGACGGCTCGCCGTCACATGAGCGGAAAACAGGCCGTCCTTGTTGAGGCGGGAACCCACGGCGTCTCCGACGATGGCGAACCGCTCGCCGAATGGCGACCTGGCGGTCGTAACCGTCATTCTGGGGAAGCAGGTGCAGGCGACCGTCGCTCCGCTGATATCCGGGAGTATCCGGGCTATTTGGGGCAGTGCCAGAAACTCCTGGATGATGCTCTGGCTTTCGCCTGGCAGCCTCGCCTTGTCAATGCATCCCCCCATCAGGGCAACGGTCAGGAATCTACCCTTGGGAACCAGGGCAATGTGTTCGAGGGCAAGGCTTTTTGAACCGTACTCGATAAAATAGACTTCCCTGTGCATGTGGCGTTCGAGGTAGTCGGCGCCCAGGTCGAGCTCGAAAATGAGCGTCCTCCGTGACCTGCCAGGCACAAATGAGGGATTCAGGTGCCTGATCGAGTTGATCAGGGTATCATCACTGTAATTGAGACCGCAGTGCGCATTGATCCCGGAGGCGATGGCCACAAAATCGGCCTCGAGCGAAGCAGGTTCCCCGGCGTCTGTCCGCAACGCCAGGCAGGGCAGGCCTGAGGCGGCACGGGACAGCGACTCCACCTCCCCGTGAACGATGCGGGCCCCTTCACTGACTGCCTGCCCGAGCAGGAACGCATCAAATCCGGGAGCCCCGCCGCCTCTTCTCCCGGGCAGCGAACCCCGGAAGACCGAATACATCGCCATGCCCTCGGGAACTCGCAGCCGGAAGTTCTTCCATTGGCCTTGAATCCAGATGTGGTTGATGCGACCCTGAATGATCTCGTCCGGCACGACCAGGCCGTGCGCGCCGAGTATCTCGTCCAGCCTTGGCGAAATGCCGCCGGCACAGAAGTTGCAGCCTCTCGATTGAAGGCAGTCGAAGCCCGCGTCGTAAGTCCCGTGCTTCTCGACAATGAGGACCTCGATGCGTCGATCGAGGCGCCTGGCTTCACGGAGAACATGGTGCGCGAAGAACGAGCCTGCCGGCCCGCCTCCGACGACGGCAATGCGGGCGCCCTCCTGCAATCCTTCCGATCGGGAAGACGAACCTCGTGCGGTCCTGACGAGCCGATCGCATTCCGGTCCCGGAATGCCGCCTTCGGCTGATCCGCCCAGCCAATCGGATGACCTCCCTTCCCAGTCACGCTTCACGAAACCCGCTCCATAATGGCAATTGGCGTGGCCGACCGGAGACGGCCGAAGGCTCATCGGAAGCTCAGGACGACCTCCTCGGGCCGGCCGTTCCCAGGGGGTATTCGAAGTGTGTAGCCCCTGGTGGACATGGGAATCTCCTTGACGGAATAGTAAAGGAACTTGTCGCGCGTGAAGGAAGGCAGTACCGGATCTGAATGATGTGCCTTGTCGCTGAAGTCCTTTTCGACAAGCACCTTCTCGTACTGTGACACGTCTCCCACGGTATCGGTCGTTCCGCCTCCGGGATTAAGGACGACACCGGCGTTCGGACGGTTCCAGGGTCCGCCGTTCGGATCGTTGCGGGGATCATTGCGCGGATCATTTGGGTTGTACCTCGGGTCATTCGGGTCCAGGGTCGGGTCGTAGCGCGGATCGCGCGGGTCCTGCCTTGGGTCGTACGTGCGTGGTGCAGCCCCGATCGCGACCGGCGGATTCTTCTTCTTCACATCCGAAGCCGCGGCAAGCACCTCCAGGACTCTCTCAGACACAACATCGGGACCGACTGACTGGACCTCGGTCCCGTCTGGCGCGAACAGGTGAAAATCCTCCACGGGCATTGCCACTTCGCTGCTGCCCTTGTTGAAGACCGCCAAACGGACGGCAAAAATGTCGAACAGCGTAAGATCCTTGTAGAACAGGTCCTTCTGCTCTTTCTCCTGGAGGAGCATATCGGCCGCGTACGTGACCTCTCCGAGCGTGACACTGGTTTGGAACTGCTCGGGTTTCTTGGGCTTCACGGTCTTGGCTTTGAAACCTGCAAAACAGAACGAGGCGATGATGACCATCGCCGCCATGAGAATGAGGCGTCTCATAGATACTCCTTCGCAAGAGATACTGCAGTAATTCTGGACCTCGACACGCCGGGTTGCCAGTACTGTTTGACAGGGCACTATTCTTGCTGAGAGCGCCTGGCACAGGCGGGCCGCCGGGTCCGGCCTGACAGACCGGACCTACTTGGCTCAGACCCACCAGGGGATCTATGCTAGAATCCGCCGTGCTTTCGAGGGGGTGAACATGGCTCACTGGCTGGGATTGGACGTCGGCACGACGGGATCACGGGCCGTGATTATCGACCAATCAGGGACCGTCAGGGCCGCCGCGTCGGCGGATCATGCTCCCATGGCGCAACCGGAGCCCACCTGGGCCGAGCAGGACCCGGTTGACTGGTGGCGCGCAGCGCAGGAGGCTATCCGCTCGGCACTTCGCCAGGGCGGGATAGCAGGGAAAGACATCGCCGGTGTGGGACTTTCCGGCCAGATGCATGGAGCGGTCCTGCTCGACTCGAAACACGTGGTGATCCGGCCGGCGATCATCTGGTGCGATCAGCGCAGCCAGGCGCAGGCGGATTGGTTCACGGAACGGATCGGCGCGGCGCGCCTGAAGGAAATCACGTGCAATCCTGCCCTGACAGGCTTCACCGTTCCCAAGTTGCTTTGGGTCCGTGACCACGAACCGGGGAACTACGCGCGTATGCGGATGCTGCTGCTGCCGAAGGACTACATCCGGTTCCAACTGACGGGTGCGTTCTTCACGGAGGTATCCGATGCCTCAGGCACGCTTCTGCTGGACGTGCCGCGGCGGCGCTGGTCTCCCTCCATTCTTGACGCACTGGACTTGAAGCAGGAGCAGTTGCCGACAGTAGCCGAGTCCCACGAGCCTACCACGCAGATATGCGCCGGGGCCGCGGCAGCCACGGGCCTGGCCACGGGCACTCCTGTGGTCGGCGGCGGAGGCGACCAGGCCGCCGGAGGAGTCGGCAATGGCATCGTCGAACCGGGGATAGTGAGCTCGACCATCGGGAGCAGCGGCGTGGTTTTCGCCTACACCGATGCCCCGCATCTCGACCAGTCAGGGCGCGTGCACACCTTCTGCCACGCCGTCAAAGACCGCTGGCACGTGATGGGAGTAACGCAGGGCGCGGGCCTTTCCTTCCGCTGGTTCCGGGACAACTTCGCGGCGGCCGAACTGGAAAGTGCGAGAGCAGCTGGAAAGGATCCGTACGATCTGCTTACAGCCGAAGCGGCTTCTGCGCCTGCGGGATGCGAAGGCCTTATCTACCTCCCATACCTTATGGGTGAGCGGACTCCTCACCTCGACCCGCTGGCCCGAGGCGTGTTCTTCGGGCTGACGGCGCGGCATACACGCAGCCACATGGTGCGCGCAATTCTCGAAGGCGTCGCATTCTCGCTGCGTGATAGCCTGGAAATCTTCAGAGAGATGGGTGTGCCCTCCGAACAGGTCAGGGCGTCGGGAGGAGGCGGTCGCAGCGCGCTCTGGCGCCAAATCCAGGCGGATGTATTCGGACGCGAAATGGTAACGATCAATTCTACCGAGGGATCCGCGTATGGTGCAGCACTCCTCGCTGCGACCGGCACTGGATGCTTTGCGTCGGTCCAGGAAGCATGCAGATCCGCGATCCGCATCACGGACCGTTGTGTGCCCGATCCGGCACGGGCACGCCTGTACGACGATTACTATGGCGTCTACAGGAACCTCTATGTCCAGCTTCGAGAGTCATTTCGCGCTGTGGCAGCGATAGGCGCAGCACGTTGCTGAGAGGAAGAGATGGGACTCACAGAAATCAGGGTCGCCCATAGCCCGGATTCGGACGATGCGTTCATGTTCTGTGCCCTGGCCACGGGCAAACTGGACACCGGGGATCTCCGCTTCACCCACGCCCTCGAGGACATCGAGTCCCTCAACCGGAAAGCCCTGCAGGGGGTCTACGAGGTCACAGCGGTCTCGATTCACGCCTATGCCTACATCCACGACCGATACGCGCTGCTGTCGTCAGGAGCCAGCATGGGCGACAGCTACGGCCCGATCCTGGTCGCGCGCGAATCCATGAAGCCTGAGAGCATCCGGGGAAGAAGCATCGCGGTGCCGGGGTTGATGACCAGTGCTTACCTGGCACTCAGGCTCTACCAACAGGAGTTCCAGCCGGTTGTGGTCCCCTTCGATCAGATCATTTCCGCCGTGCTGCAGGGGAGGGCCGACGCAGGGCTCCTGATTCATGAAGGGCAACTGACCTACGCGCGCGAAGGACTGCATAAGATCGTCGACCTGGGAGAATGGTGGTACGAGTCGACCCGCCTGCCGCTCCCCCTGGGCGGCAACGCCATCCGGCGCGACCTGGGGAGGGAGGCCATGACCAGAGTGGCACATCTTCTCAAGGAGAGTATCCGCTACGCGCTCGAGCACCGGCAGGAAGCCCTGGAATACGCTTTGCGCTACGCCCGGGACCTCGACAGCACTGAGGCCGACCGGTTCGTGGGCATGTACGTGAACGCGCGCACGCTGGACTATGGCGAGGAAGGACGGCGCGCGGTCACTCTGCTGCTCGACCGGGCCTATGAGGCAAGAGTCATTCCCGCCCGTGTGAGTGTGGAATTCGTCAGCTGACAAAAACCCTTTGCCCCGTTTGACTTGTCTTCTGCGGACCCTTATACTTTGTTTGTCCAGGAGACTGAAGCAGGAAGGATCGCGGCTGTGCCGATCTACGAGTATCAGTGCACGAACTGTGGCGAGGTCTTTGAGGCCTTCCAGAAGATCAACGATAAACCATTGACGCAGTGTAAGTTTTGCAATTCCCGGGTGGAAAAACTGATCAGTCACTCGAGCTTCCAGCTTAAAGGGGGCGGATGGTATCTGACGGACTATGCCCGCGGAAAGGACGCTTCGAAGCCTGGTGAGAAGGAGGTCAAGTCCACCGTGAAGGCCGACAAAGATACCGCGTCCACCGGGAGTGGCAAGGATACCCCCGCCAAGAGCGATTAGCAGCACACACTTACCTCAAGGTAGCCAATCCCCCGCCGAGAGGACTTGTGCAATTCACCCCCAAACAGAGACATCTGGCGTTCCATGCGCTTGCGGATGCCGAAGTCCGCACGTCCGGCTACTACTGCATCCCCCCTTTCCGATGGCAAAAGCTGCACTATGACCTGCTGACCCGGAAAGATCGCGAATGGCAACCACTGCCCGAGGGTATGCTTGCCCGGACACAGCGCTGCGAACGGCACACGACTCGGCGCGGCGGACCCTCGGGCTTTTTTCGCATCGAGCTCAATGACCCCTGCATTTTGATGGCAGCCCGCAGGGAGAGATTGCGGGAGGATCTCTATCCTCTCCTGCTCTACATCCTTACGCACGAGATGGTCCACCTCGTCCGGCTCAGCTCCATCCTGACTGATGTCGAGCAAATGACGCTGCCGCGCGAGTCAGAGGAGTCGCGGGTCAGTCAGATTGCCCGCAACATCCTGCTGGCCGCGCCGGCGCCCGGGTTGGATACGGTGCTGGAACGGTTCTGATCGGCCCTGCGCCGGGTGCTTCCTCGATCAGCAGCGCCTTCTACCCTGCCCTGAGGCGGATATCCTAGTTGAAGACACGATCGTCATGGAGTTAAAGTCATGGCGACAACCGGTCGCTCCAAAGAACATCCGGCTCGCTGGGGCTTTGCCTGTGGACGGATGGCCGGTTGGCTCGCTGCCCGGCATTGGGAAAGGAAACGTCAAAACAGACCGACAACCGGGGATTCGGATCGACTCGGCCATCGCAGCGGGGGCCGGGCCGGGTCCTCCTGCTCTGTTCGAAGGGAATCAAATGCGTCCAGTCGAAGAACACGTTCTGGTGGCTGATGTCGGTGGAACTCATATCGGGATCGCCGTCATGGCGTATCGAGGGGAGGGGATCTTTCAGCCAATCAGGCACGAGACTTTCCTCAGCAAAAAGACGAGGAGCCTCCCGCGGCTGCTCCGGAGCTTTCTACGCCAACATGGAACGAATCTGAAGCCGCAGATCCGAAGGGCCTGCATCGACTTCGCCGGCCCTGTGGGGTCTGACCGGAAGACAGCGAACATCACGAACCTCGACTGGGGATTTACCGCAGAGGAGATATCTGATGCGACAGGACTCGCTGAACTCACCCTCATGAACGACTTTGAGGCGGTGGGGTACGGTATCGAAGTCCTGTTGGCAAACCGTCCCGAGGCCTTCGTGAAGCTGTCGCGGTTTGGGAAGCTTCCACCCGCCCGCGGGCCGAAGCCCACCTCCGTAATCATCGGGGCAGGCACAGGCCTGGGCACTTCGATTCTTGCCTACGATCCTCACATCGGGAGATACCGGCCCATCCCGGGTGAAGGAGGCCATTCCGACTTCATCGCCGTCGGTGAAGAGGAATTCAGGATTGCAGAGTGGATCCGACGCAACGTCAACCACTCTCCAGCCAATCCTGCGGACCTGGAGAAGGTGGTCAGCGGCCCCGGACTGGCTAACGTCTATCGGGCCCTCGCTGCCCTCGAACCCACCATGGGTGATCCTGATGTTTTCAGGGCGTTTCTCGCAGCCGACCCGTACGACCGGCCGCCCATCATCGTGCAACATGCAGACAGTGACCGGAGATGCCGGAAAGCCCTGGATATCTGGCTGCGTTGTTACGGACGCGCGGCAAAGAATCACGCCCTGTTCCCGCTGACTCCCGGTGGCATTTATCTCGCCGGAGGGATAGCAGCCAGAGTGCTGCCGGAGATGCAGTCCGGGATCTTCATGAAGGAGTTCCTGCGCTGTGACAAGCCCAACATTCGCCCGATACTGACGCGAACGCCGGTTTTCGTCGTGACGGACTATCGGATCGGGCTCTATGGTTGTGCGAACGTCGCGATCAACGGCCTGGTGTGAGGATTGACCCGCGGGCGGGGCCTCCTACGCGGACTGCTCTTCCGGTTCCGCGTGCATGACCGCAGAGGCGGAGTGCAGCGTTTGAAGCAGGTCTTGGTCCGTCCGGCATGTGGAATAACCAATATTCATCCTGACCGCCTGCCATTTTTCGCTCTGCCCCCTCTTCCACTCGAGAAATCCGTTCTGAAAATCGCGGATGCGCGAAAGAAGCACATCGGATGTCGTGCCGGGCAGCATCAGAAGCAGGCTCTTCTCCCCGTAGCACAGCGCGCATTCCCTGCCGGTGAGGTCAGGGGCAACCCAGTTCCTGACCATCAGGACGGTATCCCGGTCCAGCGGCACGTATTTGCCGCCGGGGCCGGGAGTTTCAAAATCCATCAGCACGACCGAGAGAATCCCGTCGTCCGCGGACTCGTTCCGACAAGACGATGAGGGCGCCGACTTGGCCTCGGCGAATTGACCGGAGGTGAGCCGCCGCACACTTGCCAGGAGCCCGGTAAGGATCCTGAGGATGCGGGTGTGGTCACCGCTGAAATGGCAAGGGATCGAATGAGCGAGCGCCACGAAACCGATCGTTTTGCCCCGGAGGGTAATCGGGAGGCAGACCAATGACCGGATCACGCTCGGGAAATCAATTGCCTGAAAGCGCGCGTCCACATAGACGTCGTTGACGGCCGTGCCGGCGGGCTCTTCCTCCGCTATGGACATCAGGATCTGAGCGAATTCCTCGCTGCCGGCCAAGAGCGGTCTCGCGTGGACACTGATGAACTTCTCGGTTTCCTGGACTCCCTCCACACAGAGGCTCGGCGAATCAGGTTTCGAATCGTCGGAGACGACGAGCGCGCAATATTCCGCGCCAAACTCGCGCAGCACACAGTCAACAATTCGCAGGCAGGTTTCCTGAAAATCCCCTTCCTCCTTGATGCTTTCGAGGATGCGGTAGAATCCCGAAAGGAACCAGACGTTCTCCTCGAACCGACGGTTGACCTCGGAAATGGCGTTGCGATAGGTGTGGATGACCCTCTGGTAGAGGCTGCGCTCTTCGCCGCTTCCCTCGGCTGCCGGGAATCCTTCCTCCGAGGCGACGCGGCGGACCTCTGCATAGTTTCTGGCATCGTTGGCCAGGATTGATTCCAGGCGCCTACGGATCCATTCCTCGGTTTCCATATTGCGGTCTGGGGAGTTCAGGGGATCAGCCGGAAGAAGTCCTCGATATCCTTGCGGCGTGACTCCCCGCACAGCCTCAACTGGCGGAACTCCTCAGCCCCCATCCTCAGCAAGGCCTGTAACCTGCTCAGGTCAGGATTCGCTCGCCGGTCGCCGTCCCGCCCGATGCAGGTCTGACGGACGATGGTGTCGGCCAGCGACACCGCGGCAACCAGGGGTGCGTTCGGATCAACCGTGGAGTGGTGCTTTCGGATCACGGTGCAGAGTTCAGGTGGAAATCCCCAGTGCTCGGCAAGGAGCGATCCGATCGTCGCGTGATTCACCCCGTAGTATTGCTGCTCGGTGGCACTGATGTCCGGCTCTTTGTCGTCGCGTTCCTGAGCAAAAATGAAACTGTAGTGCATCGGGGCTTTCTTGAAGAAGATCACCTTCCCCAGGTCGTGGAGCAGTCCGCACAAGAAAGCAAATTCCGCTTCCTTGCGCGCGCCTCTCTTCTTCCAGATCTCCTGGGAAAGCATCCCGACGCCGAATGAGTGCATCCACAAGTTGTTGATATGAGAGGCCTCTCCCTTTGCCCCCTTGGTGAAGGATTCGAATACGCTGACGCCGATGGCCAGACTCTTCACCAGGTTCAAGCCCAGGAGCGGGATGGCGTGCGAGATCGTCTTCACCTCGGAACGGAAAGAGTAGAGCGCGGAGTTGGCAAGTTTCAGGATGCGCGCCGACAGCGAAGGATCGTGGAGTATCAGGTCCTCCATCTCCTGCGCGGACGAGTGATCGTCATCGAGCACCTGGATGATCCGGCTCAGGACGAGCGGGACCGTGGGCATGTCAAAGTTCTTGTCAATCCGAAATGGTGAGGTGACTTTTGCGGCAATCATGTCTTTATGGCAAACACGCGATGTTTGAGTCTGACAGCAACCGGGAGCCGATTCAGTCCTGCGTAGTATTCTTCGTTCAACAAGTGGAAATCCTTTAGTCATTCCTCCGGTCCGGGATTGCGGCTGCGATCCTGTTGGACAGTCGGGTTCCTGCATCTGAAAACCATTTGCCCGGCGGGAACGACATCTGCGGGCCCCTCCGATTGGTTGATTGAGTGGTGTCATGGTAGCATCGCTCGAGGAGATCTCGGCATGGACCTGCGTAACAAGCCTCGCCTTGGAGTCCTGGGTTCCTCCACCTGTTCACCGCACATCATGGACCTGGCGGCGGAGGTTGGCCGCCGGATCGGAAGGGCGGGCGCAATTCTCGTATGCGGCGGCAGGGGCGGAGTCATGGTAGCAGCAGCCCGGGGAGCTAAGGAGACGGGCGGCATCACGATCGGTATCCTGCCCGGCGAGTCGGATTCTGAAGCCAATCCATATATCGACATACCTGTCGTCACGGGCATGGGTCAGGCACGCAATGTGATCAATGTCCTCACGAGCCAGGCTGTCATTGCGGTGGCCGGCGCATACGGCACCCTGTCCGAAATCGCCCTGGCACGCGTGGCCGGAATACCTGTGATCGGGCTCGAGACCTGGTCCCCGACAGACCCCGAGGGGAAGGTTGCACCCGGCATGACGATCGCAACCACTCCGGAGGAGGCGGTACGGCTGGCCTTGCTGGCAATCCGGCGGGCGTGATCTTGCCCATCCACTACGAACTTTGCCGTTTTGCTTGGGACCTTTCAGCTTTTGAATGCTGAAGGCTGAGAGATGATGACTGACTGCTCGCCCCGAGAGCTGATGGGATTGACGGAATTTCGCAGTCGTGGCATGATGTCGCCAACACCCTCCCTGATCCGCTCGTTAGTGTCGCGGCAGGATCTTTTTTGGAGGATGGTGCTATGCCTGATTCGAAACTCGGGAATCCTGTGTCAGATCACAAGAAGAAGGCCGGCGCCCGCGCGCGTGTCGCAGTTATCACGCTTTCCAATTCCCGGACCGCAGAGAGTGATCAGTCAGGGGATGTCATCCAGAAGCTGCTGGAGCGGGGCGGTCACGCCGTGCCGATCAGGAAGCTCATCGTGGACAGTAGAAACGTGCTGAGGGCTTCCCTCAGGGAACTCGTGCGGCAGAAGGATGTCCACGCGATCGTCACCACCGGGGGCACGGGCATTTCGGTTTCGGACATCACGATCGAGACAGTACGCGGAATGCTCGAAAAGGAGCTGCCCGGGTTCAACTCACTCTTCATGCTGTTGAGCTACCCGGAGGCGAAGAGCGCGGCGATGCTCTCACGCGCACTCGCCGGCACAATCAAAGGCAAGCCGATATTCTGCCTGCCGGGAAGCCCGAGGGCCTGCAAGCTGGCTACGGAGTCTCTCATCCTCCCGGAGCTCAGCCACATGCTGATGCTTCTGGGATACTGAATGCCATCGTCTGCCCCGCGCCCTTGCCGGCTGTTTCTCTTCGATCTCGACGGCACCCTCATCGATTCTAAAGGGGACATCGCAACGGCTCTGAATCTTGCCCTTGGCCGTGCCGGCCTGCGCCGCCTGCCCCCGCCCCGGATTGCCGGCTTCATCGGGGACGGCGTGCGAAAACTGGTCGAGAGATCGCTGCGGGAGGCCCTCGGCTGCGAGCCCGATGAGCCACTGCTGCACCGGGTGACCGATCTATACCTCGAGGAGTACGCGGAGCACCTTCTTGACACGACTCGCCTCTTCCAGGGGGTGGAGGAGGCGCTCGAGAGTCTCGATTGGGCCGAACTGGCGGTTGTCACGAACAAACCGGAGCGATTCTCCAGGCAGATCCTCGACGCCCTGGGAATCGGGCGACGATTCCGTCTCGTCCTCGGCGGTGACAGCACGCGTCTTCGGAAGCCGGACCCGGCGCCGCTTCTGGAAGCGATGGATCGCTGCGGCGCGGATCCTGGAGAAAGCGTGATGGTGGGGGATAGCCCAGTTGATGTTCAGGCCGGTAAGGCTGCCGGCGCCGTAACCTGCGGAATTGCGGCGAACGCTGTCGACAGGGACAAGCTCAGCGCAGCCGGATGCGACCTGCTCATCGGCAACATGAGGGAATTGACCGTCTATTTCTGCCCGCCGGCTGACCGCTAGGGCTTGGGTGTCCCGAAATCGATTGTCGCCTTCGAACCGAAACGTTTGTAATCCTCGTACGTGATCGTTTCTTCGACTCGAACTACCTGGCTGGGGAAATTCAGGTTGCTGTCGGCGCGGGTCCAAACGGGAAACCAGTACTTGTCGTCGATGACCTGGCGTATGGTTTCAAACTCGGGGAACTGATTCTCCCTTCTCTGCGGGACCGGCTTGCCGATCGACTTCACGATCTGCAGGTCCTGGTCGTCGACCCAGATCCTCCCCTGGAAGTAGATCCTGCCCCCTTTCGTCTGCTTCGGTTTGACCGAAAAGACATAGCAGTCGAGTTCGTCGGCCTTCTCCTTCCCTGTGTACTTGAGGTCGTAGAGGGGAAGTTCTTTCGCGGTCAACGCAAACGGCTGGATGTTGTTGATGACCTCAGTGTCCTCCGGCGTCCAGCCGACACTCCTGAGGCCGCCTTGCCTCGACACCAGGCGCACCTCGCGCGTCCCGTCGTCATTGAAGACGATTTCGGAGACCAGCGTCATGCGTTCGTTGGTTTTGTAGCCGTTGACGGACAGGATGTGGATGTTGGCGATCTGGCGGTAGGTGTATTGCATCCAGGCCTCGTAGAATTCCGTCTCCTTGGCGGAAAAGGCCTTTATGACTTCTTCTGGAGACAGTTCTCCCTTCTGCGCTTCCTGCGACTGCGGCTGACCGCCCGCAAAACAAGCCGTAACCAGAAGAAGAGACACAATGGAACGCACAGATTTCATCGCTCGTCGCCCCCTGGACAAGTAAATGGATCCCCCGTGATGCCGCAAGTTTCAGAATATCAGCTGCGGATTCATCGGACCAGACTCAAGCACCGTTCGCCTGTGATTCGGACAGTGGGGATTGAAGTGACCTCGTCTCGTCAGGTGATCGCTGTCCAACCCCTTCAGGGTTGGGCCTTGCGGCAGATCCGATCCTCCCCGGGGTTTGCACCCCGGGCTGATCTGTCCGACCCCCTTCGGGGTCGAGTCCGACGTGCTGCGCGTGGGGACTGAGAGTGACCATGCCGTTCAGCCCATTGACTCGCCGATGGCGGCGATGCCTCACAGATACCAGCCGCGATCGACACCGACGACGCCGAAAGCGTCGAATAGAACAACCCGGGGTGCAAAGCCGTCCAGCCCATTGACTCGCCGGTGGCGGCGATGCCTCACAGATGCCAGCCGCGATCGACACCGACGACGCTGAAAGCGTCGAATAGAACAACCCGGGGTGCAAAGCCGCCCAGCCCATTGACTCGCCGGTGGCGGCGATGCCTCACAGATGCCAGCCGCGATCGACACCGACGACGCTGAAAGCGTCGAATAGAAGAGCCCGGGGTGCAAACCCCGGGAAAGGGAATGATCGCCAGATTTCAACCCTGTAGGGGTTGAACAGCGTCTCTGCAGCGCAGGCTGCTGTGACGCGTCACCAGTCTCGCAGTCCTCACTGTCTGAACCACAGCAAAGTTCGCAGCATCTTCTGCCAGCGTCCCGGCCGGCCTTGCGGAAACATGCTGTCACATCGAACCACGATGTCATAGAGTAGACGCAAATGGCAGGCAGCGCGCTCGACAATATTCACATCATTCTCGTCGGGACCAAGCACCCGGGGAATGTCGGCTCCGTGGCACGCGCGATGCACAACATGGGGATATCGCATCTCCGGCTCGCCGCTCCCCAGTGCAGCATCAATGAGGAATCGTACCGGTTGGCCCGGAGCGGGGGGGCCATATTGGACTCCGCGCGTCGGTGCCGATCCACCGTGAGCTCTCTGCGCGGCATCGGCCTGGTGGCCGGCACGAGCGGCAAGACCGGCGGAAACCGGAGACAGGCGTATCCTCCGCACGCTCTGGCGCCGCGCCTGATCGCACAGGCCGCCACGCAGAAAGTCGGAATCCTGTTCGGCCCGGAGGACACCGGGCTGGTGGATGGGGACATCATGCTGTGCGGAACGTTGATACGCATTCCCACACCACCTGACGCACGAAGCATCAACATCTCTCACGCGGTAATGATCATCTGCTACGAATTGTTCCTTGCCAGCCTTGTGCGCCCGCCCGAGCGTGTGCCCAGGCTGGCAACGCTCGAACAGGTTGAGGCGATGTATCAACAACTCGAGGAGGCCCTCCTGCGCATCGGCTTCGTGAGCGAAAAGACCGCCCGGCACATGATGTTTGCCTTGCGCCGGTTGCTGGGTAAGGCGGGTCTGGAAGAAACGGACATAGCCATCCTGCGCGGCATCGCCCGCCAGATCGCCTGGTATGGAAGCAAGCCGCCAGGCTCGCCATGACACTCGTCTATGAAGTTCAGCCCAACGATCCAGCGGCGTTCATGGCGGTATCGATTCTGTTCGCCCTGGTCTCGATTGTCGCGTGCTACATGCCGGCCAGAGCGGCTACCCGGGTGGACCCGATGGCTGCACTGCGCTGCGAGTAGAAACATGCACCGAAAGGCAATGATTCCTGAGATCCCTGCGCGCGTAAGGAGCTTGCCACATGAGGCTCCATAGCTGGAAAGGCAGAATCGCGTACACCCTCCTCCTTGTCGCCTCGGCTGCGCCGGTGCAAGCGTTCCAGGGACTTCACCCGCAGGAAAAACAGTCTCAATTCAGCGTTCGGGTCGACCTGATATCGCTGGACGTCGAGGTTCTGAATCAGAACGGAGAACCTGTTCATGGCCTGATGCGTGATGACTTTGCCATCCGGGAGGATGGCAAACCAAGGGAGATCTCGAGTTTCGCGTGGGTCGCAGGGCAGCGGGTCAGCCTGACGGTGATACTCGACACAAGCGCAGTCACGACTGAAAAGCTGTCCCTGGCAAAGGAATACATCCTGCTCCTTGCGCATCTTCTCGCGCCTGAGGACGAGATCTGCCTCTACACCTACGACTATACTGACGCATGGCTGGAGCAGAATTTCACCCGCGAGCGGCTGGCTCTGTTTGAAGCGCTTGAGAACATCGGTGTGACATCAGGAAGAAAGAGAACATTCTTCAGGGAACTGTTCGGCCCCGAACCTCGGGCCGGTTTGGGCATTGATGTGGCACTGCTCAATGCATCGAAAGGCAGCAATGAAAGAAAGGCGCTTCTCATCGTCTCGGATCGGCACAAGGGACTGGGCGAGGCGACAGATGATCACGTCAGCAGCTCAGCTTGTGCGGTCTATTTCCTGAGTCTGTCAGGTACCGCGGAGACGGTGGCGGAACTCGAAGCGGATTCAAGTGACAAGGGCCGACTCGCGCGCGAGTCGGGAGGACGCCAGTTCGTGGCGCAAGGTCAGGACATGACCGGTGTCTGCCGGACGATAGCGTACGCGCTGAAGAACCATTACACGATCACCTATCTCACGGAAATCGGGGCGCTACCGCAGGGGCCTCGCAGGATTGAGGTGCTGCTCCCGGGGCGAGACTGCATAATTCATGCACGCCGCAGTTACGCCATCCAGGCTGGAAGGTAACGGCCACCACGACCATTCGACCGTCAGGCTATTGGGGACGACATTCACCTCGCTTTCCTGGCTCCCAGCCGTTACTATGGCGCGCATCAGACTGCGAGTCAGATTTTATGGCAATCCCCTCAGAGGTACTGGACTGGCTTCTGCAACCGGACAATCCGCCGGTACGGTACTTGACTCTGACAAACCTGCTCCACAAATCCCCCAAGTCAGCCGAAGTACGAAAAACGCGGGCTCGCATGATGGACTATCCGGTTACGCAGGAGATCCTCCGGCACGTGGACGGATTCTCGCAGGACGACAAAGATCGAGCCTATTGGAAATACACGGGCAAGTACTGGCAGTTGATATTCCTGGGTCAGTTCTTCGCCGACGGCCAGGATCCGCGAATCGCAGGATGGGCCCCGGACCTGCTGGAGAAGCGCGACTGGGTCACCAAGGTTGGGGGCCAATGCCTGACAGCCAACATTCTTGCAGCGTTCATTCGTCTCGGCTATGGCAAGCATCCGATCGTGGCGGAGGAGACGGAGAAGCTGGCGAAGCGCGTTCTGGATGACCGCGGAATCCGGTGCACGGCCATGGACTACAGCCTCCTGCGCCACTGCCATATGGCCCAGCCGAAGCTTCTTCTCTGTTTCTCTCTGATTCCTGCCGGGAAGAGATCTCAAGCCGTCAACCCGGCTGTCCGGATGCTCCTGGAAAACCTGCTCGAGACGGAGGTGTTCGTTTACGTGCCGGGCCACCAGGCGGAGTGGCAGGAAATCCTCGCGCATCCACCCAAGCGGGCCGACCTGAAGAAGGGCGAGACGGTGAAAGGCCGGATCGCCCGGGAACGGGAAAGGTTCCTGGATTCACACGGAATCGGGAATCGCCGGCCCAAGCAGGGCTGGCTCAAGTTCGGCTTCCCACTTCACTACAACTCCGACATCATGGAGGCGATGTACTCCCTGGCGTGTCTCAGTGTGCCTGCGTCCCCGCAGTTGAAGAAGCCCCTTCAAGCAGTCCGTGAGAAAATGACAAAGGAAGGAACATGGATCCTCGAGAACTCCCTGAACGGCAAGATGCTTGCCGACGTAGAGGAAAAGGGCAAGCCCAGCAAGTGGTTGACGTACTTCGGATTTCGCATTCTCCAGGATTTCGATCCCGAGCGTCGAATGTGAGCCGTATCGCGTCACCTCTTCTCGCATGCCTTATGCTGAGTGCCTGGGCCGCACAACGACCCCAGGTTGTCTACGTCTCCGCCAACGGAGACGACGCCAATCCCGGGACAAAGTCCAGGCCGTGGAAGACGCTGCAGCACGCTGCCGATGTCGTCACCCCCGGCACCACAGTCAACATACGCGGGGACGTCTATTGCCAGCAGCTGGCAGTGAAGGTCTCGGGTTCGGCAGACAAGGGATTCATCACCTTCCGCAGCCAGCCGGGAGAGACGGCTGTCATCGACGGCAGCTGCCTGGCACCGCCCGAAGGGGGTCCTCGCGGCGGTGATGCGCTGGTGGCGCTTCAGAACGTAAGCTACGTGCGCATCGAGGGCCTCGAGATCCGAAACTATCGCACCGCCGACCGCCGCCGGACACCGGCCGGAATACGCGTGTCAGGCGCCGGCAGCCATATCGAGATCCTGAAGAACAACGTCCACCACATCGAGCAGAACTTCCCCGGCCAGGACCGGCCTGGCAGCGGCGGAAACGGCTTCGGGATCGCCGTCTACGGTACAGACGCGAAAACGCCCATAAGCGACCTTCTCGTCGACGGCAACGAGGTGCACCACCTAAAGACCGGGTCGAGCGAGTCGCTGGTGCTCAATGGCAACGTCGCGGGCTTTCGCGTGACCCGGAATGTCGTCCACGACAACAACAACATCGGTATCGACCTCATCGGCCATGAGCGGTCCGCACCGGATCCCGAGGTCGACCGCGCACGCGACGGCTTGATCAGCGGGAACCTCGTCTACAACATCACATCGAAGGGCAATCCGGCTTACGGTGAGGAGGTAAACTCCGACGGTATCTACGTAGATGGAGGCACGCGCCTGCTGATCGAGCGCAACATAATGCACGATGTCGATTTCGGGATAGAGCTGGCAAGCGAACATTCCGGCAAGACCACCAGCCACATCACGGCGCGCAATAACCTGATCTACAACTGCCACACGGCGGGAATCACCATCGGGGGCTATGACGAGAAAAGGGGCATTACCGAGCACTGCGTCATCGCCAACAATACGCTCTACGGCAACGACACCTGGAGCACCGAAACGGGTGAATTCATGATGCAGTTCTACATGCGCAACAACCTGTTCGTGAACAACATCATCTACGTCGGCAGCCACGGACGCGTGGTGACGAGCAAGTCAGGGCGCATGGACCCGAATACTCCCACAGTCACCATGGACAACAACGTCTACTATTTCCCGGGAGGTTCCGGCGCCGCCAAATGGCGTTTCGACAATCAGGATTACCCCAGTTTCGAGAATTACGTCCGGGCCACGGGAACCGACCGCAATTCGCGCTTCGCCGACCCGCTGTTCGTCGATCCGGCAGGCAGGAAGTTTCAGCTGCGGGACGGCTCTCCTGCGCGCGGCGCCGGGCAGGACGCCGGTGCCTCCGTAACGGGTACCGAGGACCTGTCAGGGGCGCCCAGGGTCAAGGGCGGCAGGATAGACGCCGGGTGCTATCAGTCAAAATGAACGTATGCTGACGACACAATTCGAGGCAGCCATGAAGCTTATTTCAGTCCTTGCATTCGCGGCAGTTTCAGCTTTCGCACAGCCCCCCTACGAGCTGTTGTTGAAGGGAGGGCACGTCCTGGACTCGAAAAACCACGTCAACGGCGTGATGGATGTCGCCGTCGCAAGCGGCAGGATCGCGGCAGTGGCCAGGAACATCCCGGCCGACCAGGCGAAGCGGGTGATCGACGCCACCGGGCTTTACGTATCCCCGGGACTGGTGGACATGCACGCCCATGTGTTCGCGGGCACTATGGGCCCCGAATACACCGGCACCCTGAGTGTGCGCCCTGACGGATTCACCTTTCGCAGCGGTGTGACGACCGTGGTGGACGCCGGGAGTGCGGGGTGGCGCAACTTTGCGGAGTTCAAGAAGCAGATCATCGATACCGCGGAGACCCGCGTACTGGCATTCCTCAACATCGTGGGGAACGGCATGGGGGGCGGCAAGACCGTGGAGCAGGACCTCGGCGACATGGACCCCGCGCGGACTGCGGAGGAAGCCGCGCGCTACCCGGGCCTCATCGTGGGGATCAAGATCGCCCACTACATGGGACCCGATTGGATGCCCGTGGATCGCGCGGTGGAAGCGGGAAGCCGTGCCAACATTCCGGTCATGGTGGATTTTGCAGACTTCCGCAAGGAGCGGCCGTTCCAGCAGCTGGTGCAGGAGCACCTGCGACCGGGTGATATCTATACGCATCTCTACCTGGGGGCGGTCCCCATGCTGGACGCAGACGGCAGAGTCCTGCCTTACCTGTTCGAGGCCCGCAAGCGCGGCGTGATTTTCGATGTGGGCCATGGCGCCGGCAGCTTCCTGTGGCGTCAGGCGGTCCCGGCGGTGCGGCAGGGATTCGTCCCGGATTCGATTTCCACCGATCTGCATGTGCACAGCATGAACGCCGGCATGAAGGATCTGCTCAACGTGATGTCAAAGTTCCTGGCTCTGGGGATGTCCATCGAGGACGTAGTCGCGCGCGCCACGTGGCACCCCGCACGCGAAATTCACCAGGACGGACTTGGGCACCTTTCGGTGGGCGCCCCGGCGGATATCGCCGTACTCCGGCTGATCAGCGGCAACTTCGGATTCCTCGATGCCCGCGGCACACGCCTGAACGGCTCGCAGAAACTGGTCGCGGAACTCACGATCCGCGCCGGCCGCGTGGTTTGGGATCTCAACGGCCTCGCCGCCGTCGATTGGCAGAGTGCGCCGGCCCGGCCGGATCACTAGCAGCCGAAATCCTCCGGAAGGCATGGTTTTGGCCCGCTCCACCCGGTGGACTGTATCGACGCCGGGGTCGGGGCCGGAATCGGGATCGATCTCGCTCCTGGTCTCGATAGGAGGCCGGTCCCCATCCTGGATCCTACCGGCCAGTCATGCTTCGAATTGCGACCCCGATTCCGATCCCGACATCGAAACGAGGGGCTACAGGGGCGCCTGCGGTGTGCTCATCGCGGCTATGTTTCCGTGACGAAGCGCGTCAGGTCAGATCGGGTCCGCCACTGCACATGATACCCAACGTGGTCACTGGCCGATTCGGGTGCCCTGGCAAAAGGAAAATTTGATGCCCTGGTCGTTAGCAGGCCGGCTGGGATTCTTGATCCCCATCGAGTAGAATTCTTTGCCTTCGTCAAAGAAGACACCCCGCTCTTCGATCGCACCTTCTTCGTCCGGGTTGACGTCGAGTGTCGCCTCGAATGAGCAGTCGGGATTGACCGTAAAGGTTCCCGACACCGGTAGTCCATCAATCGAAACGGCCCCGTACTTCTCGTAGAGCAGACCTGTGTAATTGCCGTCCATGGATACATCCATGCGCAGCAGGAAAGTGTCCGCCACAGCCTTGGTTGGATAATAGGCAGACCGCATCACGTTTTCACAACTCATCAGGTAGCTGCCGTGAGCAGTCTGCGGACCACAGAAGGTAACCGGCGCGCTACCTCTGCTGATGCGGTGGCCGCTGCCGATCCACGCCAATGTCGGGATACCGCCTGAAATAGGTACACTGCGGTACTGTCGACCGTTATCAATGACGATAATGCGCTCTATTATAGTGGCGCCGTTGGGCAAAGTGTATTGGAACTTACCCGTGCAGTCTTCGTTCAATTCAACCTCGATTTCCAGCGGGATCGGCTCAAGCGTGGCGCTGGCGGTTCCGGCCCACATCCAGAAAAAGCCTTCGCCGTGGCCATCGGGCGTATAGGTGACTTCCGCAACATTGACAAACGGCACTACCCCCGGGGCGACCCAGGCAAACGGACTGGTCGGCGCTCCGGGTGCTGGACTTACGACGCCCGACGAAGTCAGGTCGATTGTCAGACTGGATCCCAGGTCAAACGATACATAAGTACCCGAAAATGTCTCCAAGCTGCACTTTCCCTGCGCTTGGGCGGCAGGGACGGCAACGCCTAAGCAGAGAAGTAGGGCGACAACGGTTAGAGTTACGATTCTTGCACTCATGGTGCACCTCCCGGAGGGCATTCTGGCAGCATCGGGACGAGCACGTGAATAGACGCAGTCTTTATTCGTTCTGTAATTTTTCTTTCCGCGCATATCGTTGATACAATAGAGTTAATTGAAACCTTCACAGGTATGCACCCTCGCTCGACCTGTGACTGGAGCCGGGTTATGGCAAGAGTTGTCCGCTTTGACTGCTTCGATATCGATCTGGATGCCGGCATTCTCAGCAGGGGCGGCATCAGGATTGGCCTCCGCGATCAGCCCTTCCAGGTGCTCGCTTCGCTGCTCGAACGCCCCGGACAAGTGGTCACCCGCGATGAACTGAGGCGGCGGCTCTGGCGCGAGGAGGTGTTCGTCGACTTCGACAACAGCCTGAACATCGCGATCGCTCGCCTGCGAACGGCGCTGGGCGACTCGGCCGAACATCCACGCTTTATCGAGACGCTCCCGAAGCGGGGGTACCGGTTTATCGGCCAGGCGTCGCCGTCGCCTTCCGCAACGGAAACAGTGCCGGCGCGCAAGCCCAGGCTGGTGGTGCTTCCGTTCCTGAATCTGAGCGGTGATCCGGCGCGGGAGTACTTCAGCGACGCGATAACCGATGAGATCATCACCGAGCTGGCCAGCATCGCCCCGGACCAGTTGGCAGTAATTGCCCGCACGTCGGCCATGCACTACAAGGGGAGCCGGGGGGATGTGCGCCAGATCAGCCGCGAGCTGGGAGTAGACTACGTCGTAGAAGGAGCTGTCCGCCACGACAAAGAGCGGGTCGCAGTCAACGCTCAGCTCATTCAGACCAGCGACCAGGCGCACCTGTTTGCCAGGAGGTACGAGGCGGAGCTTTCCGATATTTTCCGCATTCAGCGCTCCGTCGCGCAGGATATCGCCGCGCACATCCCGGCAGTTGCGGACAAGGTCCGCGGGAAGCAGCTCAAATGGAAGGTGACGGAGAGCCTTACAGCCTACAACGAGTACATCAAAGGCCGGTACGAGATGTGGAAGTGGACGCCGGAGAGCGTGGGGAAAGCAAAGCAGCACTTCGAAGCGGCGCTCGCTTACGATCCCAACTTTGCCCTGGCATGCGACGGCCTCGCCAATCTCTACGGGTACCTTGGTCTATGGGGATTCCTGCCGCCCGATGAAGCGGAACCCTATCGCTGGTTCTACGGGCTGCGGGCTTTTGAGCTCAATCCCACGTTGGCCGAACCACGCACCCACGTCGCGTACCATCCCGAGAAATGCCGCTACGAAGATGCCTACACCTACAACTGGGTGGAAGCCGAAAGACAGATGGCGTACGCGCGTGACATGAATCCAAACTCACCTCTGGTTCGGGTGAGGCACTCGACGGTCCTGGGAGTGCTCGGGCGATTGGAGGAGGCTGTCGCGGAGTTGGAATGCGCGCTCGAGCTGGACCCGCTGTCGCTCGAGGTGCGCTGCTGGTTGGTGCTGGAGCTTTTCTTCGGGCGCCAATTTGCGCATGGACTCGCACAGGCACGCCAGCTTGTCGAGCTCGAGCCGGGGCACCAGCTCGGATACATGATGCTCGGGCTGGTTTACCTGGGCATGCAAGAGTTCGATGAAAGTGCAGTTGCCTTTCGCCGGGCTACCGAGCTCTCAGGCGACTTTCCGCTCATGCTGGGATGGCTCGGCCTGGCGTCAGGCCTGGGCGGGCACACGGCTGAGACGAGAACAATCCTGGAGCGTCTTCGTGCGATCGCCAGCGAGCGATTCGTGTTGCCATCGAGTTTCGCCTGGGTCCACCTCGGGCTCGGCGAGATCGACGATGCCTTCGCATGGATGGAACGGGCCGCCAACCATAACGACGAGTGGGTTCACCCGCTCAAGGTTTATCCGTTCCTGGATCCTCTCCGCGCCGACCCGCGGTTTCACGCTCTTATGAGTAAGTTGAGCCTGGAATGATCGACCCTGCGAATTGAAGTCCGAAATCGTACCGACTCGCGGCCTATGCTTGCCGCTCTTTGGCCTCGACCGGAAATGATCGAACCTGTCCTCGCAGTTCCTTTGCCTGATCTGCTCCACTATCGGAGCTGCGATCCATCAGAAGACGATCCGCGGCGAGTTGGAGGCGATCCTTCTCAACCTCATCGACACCCGCAGCGGTGATGGCAAGCATGCCGTTGTCGAGCCGCTCGATCCAGCCCTTTTCCCTGAGATACCAGATATGGAATTCCACGAGCTCGATTGGGATTCTCATGAGACGCGTGGCTTCCATCTCTCCCAGGCCGGGATTCTGCATCTTGCTCCTGCGCTGCACGTAATACAGCGACAGCAGGCGTTCGCGCACGTCCTTGTCGTCCGAGAACCCGCGGCCCTCTGAGGCGTCGGACGCCAGCTTCCACTTGGTTTCCCAGAACCGCTGGTGCTTCAGGTCATACGCGGAGCGAGACTCGGGATTCGTGAGTACGTCATGCGCCTCGACGAGGAGCCTGAATCTCTCCGGATCGCCTTGCGGGTGATCGGGATGACACTTCTTTGCCAGGTGGCGGAAGATCCGCCGGATCGTATCTTCGTCCGCATTTGGGCTGACCTGCATGAGCTCGTAGTAGTCGACAAACGATGTTTCGTTCACTTGGCTCCCCTTTCGTGCCTTCGACTTGCAGACCCCTGCCGCTGAAAGACAGTTACAGTATCGGCGCAGCACCCGGCGGACGGCAGGAAAAAGTTGGATGCCGAACGAGCACGGGGCATCCTCACATTTCGCCCGGCCTCCAGGCTCAGGGTGTAAGATACCACCGGAAGCGAAACGGACAGAAGGAGCTGTGATGAGGAGACGATTCTTGATGGGTGTACTGTCGGTCCTGGGCCTGGGGTTCCAGGTGCCGCAGGCGAAGGCGCCAATGATGGACTCAATCAGCAGCGCGGAACTGAAAGCTGACGTTTCCTTCCTGGCGAGCGACCTGTCGCAGGGCCGCCTGACCGATACGCCGGCAAACCGTTGGGTGGCTGAATGGATCAGGTCGCGCTTCGAGCGGATCGGACTCAAGGCCATCGATCCCGGCGGGTCCTATTTTCAGACCTACTACCTGATGACTTCCACGCTCGGGAAAGAGAACGTGATGGAGGTGACCGGAGAAGGTGTCGCGCTTCAGTTGATCCCGGGGCAGGACTACTATCCGCACAGCTTCAGTGCGAGCGGCCGGGCCCGCGGCCCGATTGTATACGCGGGCTTCGGCATGACGGTTCCGGATCTGTCTTACGATGATTACAGAGGACAGGACCTGTCCGGCAAGGTAGTTCTCGTGCTGCACGACGAGCCGGGGGAGAAAGACCCGAACAGCCCCTTTGACGGGATCGTCCGCAGTGAGGCTTCCAGCCCGTTGCGCAAAGCATTGTTTGCACAGGAGCATGGGGCCGTGGGAATTCTATTCGTGCGTGACGTTCACAACCACCCCGGCCCGGAGGACTTCGAAGCCGCCGCACGGTCATACTGGCCGGAGAAGCCACCCAGGATCCCAAGATATACGCTGGCCATGTGGTCGGACCAGGTTTACATCCCGGCCGCCGAGATTTCGACTGCACTCGCAAGAATCCTCGTCAGGGGATCCGGGAAAAGCCTCGAAGAACTCTCAGGCGCCGCAGAATCGCAGACGGGTATTACTGCGATCCCGATGCCGGGCATCGAAGTCAACCTGCAGACAGCTGTGGGTCGGCACACGGTCCAAGACCGCAATGTCGTGGGCCTGCTCCAGGGCTCCGATCCAAAGCTGAAAGAGGAGTACGTCATCATCTGTGGTCATTACGACCACAATGGCGTCGAGGGGGACGTTCCCTTTCCCGGCGCGGACGATGACGCATCCGGAATCGCAGGCACCATCGCCATTGCCGACGCCTACGTACGGGCGTCACAAGCCGGGCAGCGTCCGAAGCGAAGCGTTCTCTTCGCCGCCTGGGATACGGAGGAACGCGGATTACTGGGCGCATGGGCATACGCGGGATCCCCCCTGCTGCCCCGCGAGAAGATCGTCGCGGTCCTCAACATGGACATGATTGCGCGCGACGAGGAAGTCCCCGTGGGAGGCGGTACGAAATTCAACGGCCTGGAAGTGCAGACGGCCGAATCAAACAGGAACTCGGTGAATATCCTCGGGACGCTGCGCAGCCCCGACCTCAGGGTCGAAACGGAGAGGGCGAACAGGGAAATCGGACTGGATCTCAGGTTTCGCTACGACAACAATGCCTCCAACCTGCTGAGACGGAGCGATCACTGGCCTTTCATGCAATACGGGATCCCGGCGGTCTGGTTCCTGACCGGACTGCATCCGGACTACCACACCATTTACGACCGGCCGGAGAAGCTGAACTACCAGAAGTTTGAAAAGATCGTGAAGCTGGTATACCAGGAGAGCTGGACCCTCGCGCAGCAGCCGGGACGTCCCGGGATGCTGCCGCGCAAGGGATTGACGCGAGAGGCTTCAGGCTCGAAATGAGTAGCCGCTGGGGAGGCCCCGGCGCGGAGCGCATGCCGGTCCGGCCGGACTTGAACACTTCCCTTCGGCATCGGTATCGGAATCGGGGTCGGCATCGGCCACGGGTCAACCCTCACTGCAGACCCATCGGCTGACAATTTCTAATGCAGGTGCCGATTGCATTACCGATTCCAACTCCGAAGCCGAAGACTCCGGAGCGGATCACCGGATAGGCCCTTTGCCCATCCGGGTCGAGGCGGCCGACCATCCTGTCGGCAGATCGTATCGGGTGAGGAGGGCATGGTATCCTGTCGGGCATGCTCGAATGGATCACCAGTCACGCAGCTTCGCTCAGCCCGGCATGGTTCTACACCATACTCGCCCTGAGTGCATTCGTTGAGAACGTCGTCCCGCCGATACCCGGGGACACTGTGACGGTCTTCGCCGCTTACGTCGTGGGGCGCACCCAGCAGGGCTTCCTCGGGGTACTCCTTTCCACTACAGCCGGCAGCACCATCGGTTTCATGACGCTCTACGCACTCGGGCGCTGGATCCCCAAGGACTTTTTCGTCCGCCGGGATTTCAGCTTTCTTCCGGCCTCCAGCTTCCTGGCAGCCGAAGAATGGTTCCAAAGCCATGGCTACTGGATCGTTCTGGCAAACAGGTTCCTGTCAGGTTTCAGGAGCGTCATCTCGATTGTATGCGGCGTCTACAGGCTGTCGTGGCCGCGAGTGCTGGTGCTCTCCTTCCTGGCTTGTGCGGCCTGGAATCTGTTGCTGATCTACGCCGGCTACACGCTCGGCGCCAACTGGAAGGTCATCGACAGGATCCTCGGAGACTACAGCCGTCTGATGCTCGCTCTTGCGGTTCTCCTTGTCGGCGCCTGGGCGCTCATGAAACGCCGACGCACGCGACGCTTGCCGGTTGCAGAGACAGGCGACCGGATCGGGAGCCGGGGCACGGATGGAAAGAGCCGGTAGTCACGAACCATCCCGGGTGAAGGCGGCGTGGGTCACGGACCTGGCGATGGTCAGCGTAGTCCTGATCTGGGGCCTGAACTTCTCGGTGATGAAGGGCCTGTACGAGTATTTTCATCCCCTGGCTTTCACCTTCCTGCGTTTCCTGGTTGCGGTGATTGCCCTCACGCTGGTGATGCGCGCCCTGGGAGTCTCGCTGGCGGTGGAGCGGAAGGATCTGCCCGCATTGACCGCCCTGGGGGTTCTCTCCAACACGGTCTATCAGCTCCTCTTCGTCAACGGCCTCGCGAACACCACGGCGGGCAACGCCGGCCTGCTCATGGCATCGACTCCGGTCTTTGCCTACGTTACGGGCGTATTCCTCAAACGGGAAAAGTTCCGGAAGTCCATCCTCGGTGGAATCGTTCTCTCCATGATGGGCGTCGCCGCGATCATGATCTTTGGCGGCAGGAAGGTTGCGCTCGGACCGGACTGGAAGGGCGACGCGCTGGTGCTGGCAGCCGCAATTCTCTGGGGCTTTTACAGCGGCGGATCAGCTCGCCTGATCATGAAATACGGTGCGCTCCGCGTAACCCTGTGGCTTATGCTTACCGGCACGCTGGCGCTTCTTCCTGTCCTCTGCCCGTGGGCGTTGCGCCAGGATTGGACCTCAGTCCCGCTCCGGGGGTGGCTCGCCTTCGCCTACTCGACCTTCCTGTCGATCGTGTATTCATATGTGGTCTGGTCGCATGGAATTCAGCGCATCGGGATTTCCCGCACAGTCGTCTACTCCAACGTCACCCCTATTGTCGCGCTCATCGGCGCCTGGTTTCTCCTGGGAGAGAGAGCCGCGACGGGACAGCTTGCCGGCGTCGCGCTTATCCTTACAGGCGTGTTTATCGTGCGCTCACAGAAGCCGGCTGCAGTCAGAAGCGATTGATTCGGATGAATCGGGCCTTCAGCCCTCGGTTCCTGTTCACGCATGCAAACCTGGGGCTTCGCCCCAGGCTGGAATGAGGATGCGCTTTCAGCGCTATAGTGGATAATTTGAATATGGTTTTGAGGGCCGCAGGCCCGATGCATACCAGCCTGGCGCGTTGCGCCAGGCACGGGCACCAAAATGCTCTCAAGGGCTGAAAGCCCGCATCATAGTAAGTTCTCAGAAAGCCTCACCAGACCGGACTTCAGACCGGACCCACGTACGGGACGGCACATAGGGCCCGTGTTCTACTGCGAGGGGTTTTCGAGCTTAAGCTTCTCCGTGGTGAGGCGGAAGCCTTTCTTGGTGCGGGCATCCTTCCAGGGCACACCGAAGGAATCCAGGAGCAGTCTGTCGGACGAAGACTGCACATTACCGTCCTTGTCCGTATACTGGAACAGTACAAGCCGGAACATGTTGGCGGACGCCAGCCCACCGCTGCGCTCGTAAGAGTACAGCCCGGTAAACGCACCCACCTGGGTCCCCACCTTGTCGAAGACCGGGAGGCCTGTCAGAGCATCGTCCGGCACAAATCTCAGGAGCGAATTGGTCAGAGGCAACAGTATCTCGCTTTTCGACTTCACGACGAAGACCGACTCGTAGGGCAGGGCATGTTCCGAGAGTGAAGTCTCTACAGCGGCATTGAATTCCGAGGGCGTGATTCCCGCAGCGCCCGAGCGCGCGATCCCGAGCTGCCGCGAGAATGCCGGCCAATCGACCTTGTTCGCCGCCTCGTTCAGACACCGGTCGACCAGTTCCCAGCGCATCATCTTGGGCTTGCCGCGCCCCTTGATCTCACAGGGGAAGCTGGCCGATGCCGCCCGGTAAGCATTCAGGACAGCCGCATCGATAGCCGCAACCGCTTCCTTCGGGAGTTCCCCTCCGGAAACCGCCCAAGGGGCGGCCCAGATTCCAATAAAAAGGATCAGCGGGATTGACGCTCGGAATGTCATGTCGATCCTTCACTCAATGGGGTGGAGCCTTGCACACACCGCCGCCTCCCGAAGCGCCCTAAGGCCTCGGTGTCGAGAGTCGCCGGATTGCCATCTCAGCGGCAGCGGCCACGCTGGCGTCCGGGTCATCCTGCATCGCCCGCAGGTACTGGATCTCTCTCGAATCCCCCAGCAACGCAACCGCCGTGATGGCACTGTGCCGCACGCCCGGGTGTTTGTCCTTGAGCGCCTTCACGACGATCGGCATGCCGCCTCGCTCGCCGAGTGCCGCCAGCCCCTCGATCGCGGCGGCCCGGACTTCCGGGGACGGGTCTTCAGCGGCAGCAGCCAGAGCCTGCGCGGAGATATCCGTCTTCGAAGCCGCGAGCACCTCGACGGCGTTCTGCCTGGCCTCGACGTCGCCCCCCCCGGATAGCACCTTCAGCGCCTGTTCGGGGGTATCGATCGAATCATCGCCTGTCTTGGTTATAATCCCCGTGCCGACATACAGCAGGCTGGGCTGCTGGACGTTACGTGCGCGCGAGAACACGCGAACGAATTCCAGGCGCTCCTGCCCTTGCGCGTCCTGGCCGTAGTAATAGATACAGTCGTGGTCCGCAGCGATGCGCTCAATCGCCTCCCGGAGGTCAACCTTGTAGAGGCTGACGGATGCCGTGGCGGGATCCTGCATGCCCAGTTCGAAAACGATGCCGGTGCGGGCCGCGAGCTCTTCAAGAGCGCGCTGTAGGGGAACGTTTCGCAGATCGGCCGTGACGCAGGCACCCTCGACCCTCATCTTCAGAGTGGCCGGACCCGCCGGGGGACTCTCCACACGTCGCGCAGGCTGCCTGGCGCCGGGCCTCCCGACCTGTGCCTGCAAAGCACTGACCGAATCTGCGGCGCAGCAGGCTAGAAGGACGAGAACGGTCCGCGCCCAGGACCGCATCCTCCGGGAGACTTTCATTCTGTGGCCGCTTCCGACTCCTCACGAATCCGCATGAATCTGTCGAAGCGATACATCGTGAACAGAGTGCGCAGTTTCTTGTTTGGATTGATCAGGATCACTTCGCCCTGTTTCTCACGCATCTGCTTGTAAAGCCGCAGGATCTCTCCTATCCCCGAGCTGTCGATGAAAGGAACGTCCTTGAAATCCACGGTAACTTCGCGGATTTCCTCTCCGAGTGCGCTATCGATGCGGTTTTGGAGCTCGGGGCAGTGCTCGAACGTGATCTTGCCCTGGATGCGAATAACGCAATGGTTTCCCGATGATTCCGCTTGGATGTCCATGGTGCCTGAGCGAAAATACTGTCATATTTCGGGGGTATGGGCAAGCATCGACGCTTCCTATGATTTCGAGATTCAAGGTGCACCGGCACAAGACAGGCAGATCCCATTTCGATCTGCGATTGATCGACAACGACCTGCTGCGCAGCTGGTCGCTGCTGAAACAGCCTCCATTGAAGACCGGAGAACGCAGGCTTGCCATCGAGAGAGAGACCCGTGCGCCGGCCGACATAGATCAGAGGAGATTCAACGAGGAGGCGTTCGGTGAAGGTGGTGTGTACACGTGGGATGAGGGGGAGGTGCTCGTCTCCGGACAGGCCGGAGACAGGATTACCCTGGATTTCCAGGGCAGCAGGCTGAATGGCCCCTATGAAATCCGGCACATGCGGTGGTACCCGGGAAACCGCTGGATCATGGTAAAACTGTGACGGAAGCCGCAGGGTGGTCCGCATGGCACGAGCCAGCGGCAAAATGGCTTGACATAGAGTCCCAATCTATAGAACTCTATTGGAGATAGCCATTTTTCGAGTCGCGAATCGGAGGGTGCGTATGCTTGCGCTTGGGCTCGCAGCGGCAGCCTTCCTTTTCGGTCAAACCCAATCGATGGAAACCGTGGCCGTTTGATCTCTATTGCTCAGGAGTGATGACATGACGCGTACTTCAAGAGTCCACAAGCCGATGATTTTCGGTGCGACGTTGATCCTTCTCGCTCTCGGTGTCCTCCAGGCTTTTGGCTGGCAGGAGAAGATATCCCCGGTCTCCGACTACCAGTACAAGAAGGACTATGCGCAGTACGATACCATCAAGAAGGAGGCGGACCCCCAGAAGCGCGCAGATCTGCTCCTTGCATTCATGAAGGAACACCCGATTTCGCGCATGCTCACATACGTGGCCGCGGACTACCTCGAGTGCGTGAAGCCCCACATCCAGGCCAAAGAATGGGCGAAGGTGATTTCGATGGAAGAGGCGCTGCTGGCGCTCATGCCGTCGGAAAAGACCGTTCAGGCGGCAGGAGTCCCCGAACCCGGTGCGGGCGACTTCCTGAAGAACATACTGCCGCAAGCCGTGCGATCGGTCCAATCCGCGCTCCTGGCGGCTTACTACCAGTCCAACAACATGCCCAAGGCTGCGGAACTGGGAGAAAAGCTTTACGCGGCCGCGCCGGACAAGAGCATGGCAGCAGCCCTGGCCGACATTTACCTCAAGATGAACAACGCCGACAAGTTCGCGGCCTATGCTGAGAAGCTCGTCGCCGAGGTGCCGGTCGAGCAGTCCTACACCATGGTGCTCCAGCTCGCCGGCGTGTATCAGCAGAAGAACGACCTCGCCAAGGCTGCCGATTATGCTGCCAAGGTGATGGCGGTTTATGGAGACAAGGTACCCCAGGGCGTCCAGGAGAGCGCGTGGAACACAACCAGGGCATACGCATACGGGCTGATGGGTCTGAACGCGTACGCCAGCAAGGACTACCCCAAGACGCTCGAATACTACGGCAAGGTAACCACCTACGCGCCAAAGGCCGACGATGCCTGGTATTACACCGGCATGGCCAAGTGGAGAAGCCAGGATCCCGAGGGAGCGATCGCTGCCTTCGCCAAGACGGTGGTGCTGAACAAGAGCCTGGCCAAGAAGGCTCAAGAATACCTGGAACAGCTCTACAAGGCCCGCCACAACGACACCCTCGACGGTCTCGACCAGGTGCTTGCCAAGGCCAAGTCGGAGCTCGGTATCAGCTAGAAAAGGCTGCTGGAATTCCACGCTGCCCTGACGTAGCATACGAGGTAGCACTTATTTACCGCTATACGGCTGTTCGCCGAAACAACAGTCCCACGCAGGTGCCTTATGGCTGAAAAAGAAAGCAAGCCCACCGATCCATCGGGTGACCACAAGATCTCGATACAGGAGGCCCTCGACAAGGAAGGGGAGCAGCTGCACATCAGTGAGCTGCAGGCTCTGAACATCAAGGAACTGGCCAAGATCGCCAAGAAATACAAGGTCGCGGACATCGGCAAGATGAGCAAGCAGGACCTGATTTTCGCTGTCCTGCAGGCACAGGCTGAACACCACGGGCTCATCTTCTCCGAGGGCGTCCTCGAGGTTCTACCGGAGGGCTACGGCTTTCTCAGGTCACCTGATTACAGCTACCTGCCGGGCCCCGACGACATATATGTCTCGCCCTCCCAGATCCGCAAGTTCGACCTGCGCACGGGCGACATCGTCTCCGGCCAGATCCGGATGCCGAACGAGGGCGAGCGCTATCTGGCCCTCGTCAAGGTCGACGCCGTCAATTTCGAGCCTCCCGAGGAAGCAAGACACAGGATCTTCTACGACAACCTCACGCCCCTCTACCCGATTGAGCGCATAAAGCTGGAGACGACAAGGGAGAATCTCTCCGCGCGCGTCATGGATATCTTTACCCCGATCGGGAAGGGGCAGCGCGGACTGATCGTCTCCCCGCCACGGGCCGGGAAGACGATGATCCTGCAGAATATCGCCAATTCGATCAGTGCGAACCATCCCGAGATCTACCTGATCGTGCTCCTGATTGACGAACGGCCCGAGGAAGTGACCGACATGGACCGTTCCGTCAAGGGCGAAGTCATCTCCTCCACCTTCGACGAACCGGCATCGCGGCATGTCCAGGTCGCCGAGATAGTCATGGAAAAGGCCAAGCGTCTCGTGGAGCACAAGAAGGACGTGGTCATCCTCCTGGACAGCATCACGAGGCTCGCCCGCGCGTATAACACGGTCGTGCCCTCCAGCGGAAAAGTGCTCTCGGGAGGCGTCGACGCCAACGCGCTGGAGAAGCCGAAGCGGTTTTTCGGTGCCGCCCGCAAGATCGAGGAGGGCGGCAGTCTCACAATTCTGGCGACGGCACTCGTGGACACCGGCAGCCGGATGGACGATGTCATCTTCGAGGAGTTCAAGGGCACCGGCAACATGGAAATCATCCTCGACCGGAAACTGGTCGATAAGCGCATATTCCCCGCCATCGACATCAATCGCTCCGGTACGCGCAAGGAAGAATTGCTGGTGGACCCGACCGATCTGAGCAAGATCTGGATCTTGAGAAAGGTCCTCACCCCGCTCTCCATTGACGAGGCGATGGACCTGCTTCTCGAGAAATTGAAGAAGTCCGAGAGTAATGCGGACTTCCTGAGCGCGCTCAACAAAGGTTGATGCGCCCGGTCACAGGTGCGTGAATTCTCTGCATCACCCCGCGCCCGTCCCTCTCCGTTACCACGACGGGACGCATGGCCCTTCGAGTTGATTAAGCGGACCCCGTCTTCACTTCTGCCGTTCAAGTGCGGTGAGCGAGGCAAGTGACATGGAAATAGCTGCGCAGATACAGGAGATCAACCAGCGAGTCCAGGATGAAAGCAGGTTCGTCCAACGGCTGGTGTCGGAGGTGCACCGTGTGATCGTCGGCCAGAAGTACATGGTCGAACGCCTGCTCATCGGGCTGCTGACCCGCGGCCACATCCTGCTCGAGGGGGTTCCGGGCCTGGCCAAGACGCTGGCCGTGAAGACGCTGTCCGCTGCCATCGACACGAAATTCCAGCGCATCCAGTTCACTCCCGACCTGCTCCCGGCTGATCTGATCGGGACCATGGTCTTCAACCCGAAAGACGGAACGTTCAGCCCGAAAAAGGGCCCGATCTTCACCAACGTCCTGCTGGCCGACGAAATCAACCGGGCGCCGGCGAAGGTGCAGAGCGCACTCCTGGAGGCAATGCAGGAACGCCAGGTGACCATCGGCGAGGCCACCTACCCGCTGGCGGAGCCCTTTCTCGTGCTCGCCACGCAAAATCCGATCGAGCAGGAGGGCACGTATCCGCTGCCTGAAGCCCAGATCGATCGCTTCATGCTCAAGCTGAAGATCGAATACCCTGACATCAAGGAGGAGCGCCAGATCCTGGAACTGATGGCGCGTGACGAACCGATAGCTGTGGAAAAAGTCGTGCTGCCTTCCGATATCCTCCGCGTGCGGGGCGTCGTCAAAGACATCTACATGGATGAGCGGATCAAGGACTATATAGTCCATCTCGTCTTCGCCACCCGCAGGCCGCAGGACTACAAGCTGGAAGCAAAGGACCTGATCCAGTTCGGCGCCTCCCCGCGTGCAACGATCTACCTTGCCCAGGCATCCCGTGCCCATGCCTTTGTCAAAGGCAGGGGGTACGTTACCCCGGAAGACGTCAAGGCAGTCGGCCTCGACATCCTGAGGCACCGGATCATACTCTCGTACGAGGCCGAGGCCGAGGAAGTGACCACCGAGGAAATCATCAGCCGCGTCTTTGATGCCGTGCAGGTGCCCTGAGGACCGCGAGACGAGGGATGCTGCCCAAGGAAGTCATCCGGAAGATCCGCAGGATCCAAATCACAACCAGCCGGCTCGTCAACGAGTCCCTGGCGGGTGAATACCATTCTGTATTCAAAGGCCGCGGGATGGAGTTCGATGAGGTGCGTGAATACCAGCACGGCGATGACATCCGCACTATCGATTGGAACGTGACATCGCGCGCCGGCCACCCGTATGTGAAGCGCTACGTGGAAGAGCGGGAGCTCACGGTGATGCTTCTCATCGACGCAAGCGCCTCGGGTCTTTTCGGTTCGGCGGGCAAGGTAAAAGGTGAAGTGGCGGCGGAAATTTCGGCCCTTTTGGCCTTCTCGGCTATAAAGAACAACGACCGGGTCGGGGCCATGCTGTTCACCGACCGGATCGAAAAGTTCATTCCCGCCCGGAGAGGCAGCACGCACGTGCTGCGCGTTATCCGCGAGGTGCTTTACCACAAGCCCGAAGGGCGCGGCACCAGGATCCAGAAGGCCCTGGAACACCTCAACCTCGTCGTTCGCAAGCGGGCGGTCGTCTTCCTGATATCCGACCTGCTCGACCAGGGTTTCGAGCAACCGCTGAAAGTAGCCAATCGAAGGCACGATGTGGTCATACTTCAGATCGTGGATCCGCGCGAGCAGGAGCTCCCGGACGTAGGCATCGTCGAGCTTCGCGATGCGGAGACGGGCGAGGTCGTCGAAGTCGATACGAGCATCCGGCGGGTCCGCGAAGCTTATGCAGCCAATTGGGCCAGGGATCGCGAACGGTTGACCAGGCTTTTTCAGTCGCAGCGGATGGACCACGTACTGATCGATGTGGCGCGCCCATACGATATTCCGCTGGTCCGATTCTTCGAGGAGCGCGCGCGCAAGGCCCGGTGACTGCGGACCGGGCCGTGGGGATACTTGCGTGGCAGTTTTGTTCAGGTTTCTGTCGCCTCACCGGGGCTCGAAGAAGTTCGTGCCCGTGACCGGGGTGAGCAAGCAAGGTGGGAATGAACCGTTGGGCTGATCCGTGCCGGCCTTCCAGGCCTCGATTCCTTGCTGCGCCCGTAACCACGCGCTTGCGCGCGTGGCTCCCCAGTAACAGATCGCAGAACTCCTTGTTCTGCAGGCTTTTACCGACACAAGTGACCACCCCGGTTTTTGAGGGTGGTGGGCCGCTATTCACTGCCGGCGCTTCGCGCCTCCTTACTTTGACCATTCGGTCGGAGCACAAGGCTACCTATGCGCTCCAGACCAGCCTCGAAGAGGCGGAAGTGCGTAGCCCCGACCGTGAGGTCGGGGAAGAGTCGACGCATACGAGCCGAGCGCCGAAGGTGCGGCACACGAAGGATGACGCCTGTCTGGCTCCAAGGCTCGGCGAATTCCCGATGGATATCCTTCGCCTGGCCCTGGTCATCCTGATGTTCGCGTTCACAGCGGCATGGTCTCAGCAGATGCCGGCACCCCGACCGCTGCCGCCCGGCGTCGAGATCAGCATCGACGCCCGGCCTCGCACCGCTACGGTCGGCGATCCCATCCGGATCGAACTCACCGTTTCGCTGCCCCAGGGATTCCAGGCCAGGCTGCCCGAATTGAGGGATCAGGTGGGCGACTTCTCCGTCCTGGAGCCCCAGGCGAGCCCCGCCCCCCGGGCCACGCCCGGCCGCAACGCGGCGGGCAAGGCTGACAGCACCGCAGGCAGCCCGGGAATACGCCGGGCGAGCTACGTCGTCGCGCTCTTCCGCCCCGGGTCCTTCGAATTTCCGCCTCTTCCCATCTCCATTCGAGATGCATCCGGGAAGGAGTATTCCGCCGCGAGCCCCCCGGTTAAGATCGAAATCTCGAGCGTTCTGACGGGCGAAGACGAGAAGCTCAAGGACCTGAAGAGACAGGCTGAAATAGAAGACCCGGCGAAATGGCTCTACCGGCTCGGCATCGTTCTCCTCCTCCTCACCCTGGCCCTGCTCGGGTGGCTGCTCTGGCGGAAACGACAAAAGCCTGCGTTGCCGCGCGCGGTGGTGCCGGGACTTGATCCCTATGACTCTGGCCGAGGCCGATTTGCGCGACCTGATAGGCCGCGGCCTGCTCGAACGGGGATTCGTGAAGCAGTTCCACGTAGGGATCTCCGAGATAGTCAAGCGGGTCCTCGAGGCCGGCTACCATATCTCGACGAGTGAAAAGACGACGACGGAGATCATGGAGGGGCTTTCGCAGGCGCTCTGCGCATGTCCCGGCAGGCGCCGAGTTTGCCCGGATCCAGTCCTTTCTGAGCGGATGCGACCTGGTCAAGTTCGCAAAGTACCTTCCTTCCGCGCCTGAAAATGATGCGACCATCCAGGCAGCCTTCGCCATCCTGGAGACCTGCCGAAAACGAGGCGAGGTCCCGGCAGCCGCGGGCAACACGGTGGCGGCGGAGGTGCCCTGATGCTGCACCTGGCCAATCCGTGGTTCCTGCTGCTGGCAGCCCTCATTCCCCTCCTGTTGTGGCGCTACATCTCGCTCAGGAGGCTCGGTAAGGGAAGTCTGCGTTTCTCGTCCACAATGGCGATGGAGGGAACTCGTCCCCCCTGGACCGTCCGCATGCGGCACGTGCTCTTCGGCGCCAAACTGGCTGCGCTGGCTCTCATCGTTGTCGCCATGGCCCGCCCGCAAAGGGGTATAGAGGAAGAGGAGGTCCTGACCGAGGGGGTGGACATCATCGTCGCGCTCGACGCCTCCGGCAGCATGGCAGCCGAGGATTTCGAGCCGAAGAACCGGCTCTTCGTGGCCAAGCTGGTGGTCAGACAATTCGTCGAGGGCCTGCGCCACGATCGCGTCGGGCTCGTGGTGTTCGCCGGCAAGGCATTCACGCGCTGCCCGCTCACGCTCGACTACGGCGTAATTCTCAACCTGCTGGAAGACATACAGCTGGGCACGATCGAGGACGGCACGGCAATCGGAAGCGCGCTGACCGCTTCGCTGAACCGGCTGCGCGAGAGCAAGGCGAAGTCCAAGGTGATCATACTCGTCACCGACGGCGTCAACAACCGCGGCGAGATTCAGCCGCTCGATGCGGCGCGCATGGCTCAGGCCCTGGGAGTGAAGATCTACACGGTGGGCGTCGGAAGCCGCGGGACTGCCCGTTTTCCTGTCAACGACCCGACTTACGGGAAGATCTACATGAACCTCCCGGTCGAAATCGACGAGGCATCGCTCACACGCATAGCCGAGACCACAGGTGGTATCTATTACCGCGCGACCGACAGGCCCTCCCTCGAACGGATTTTCCAGGAGATAGCCCGACTCGAAAAGACGAAGATCGAGGTGAAGAACTACACGCACTATAACGAGCTGTTCATCAAGGCTCTGTTCCCGGCGCTGGGCCTGCTGCTTGCAGTCACCATCGCCGAGGCGACGCGCTTCGGGAAACTGCCCTAGAACCCATGTATTTCGCAAGGCCGGAGAACCTGTATCTTTTTTGGGGGGTGGCTGCCTTGGCCTGCTTCCTCGGCTGGTCATTGTGGTGGAGGAAGAAACGGCTGGAGCGCCTGATTGAGCCGACCCTGCTGCCCATGCTGACCGAGGAGTTCAGTCGCACGAAAGCTGCCCTCCGGGCACTGTTCCTGGTGGGATTTTTCGCTTTCGCGGTTCTTGCTCTCTCCCGACCCGAATGGGGTATGCGAGCCGAGACCGTGCGGCGCAAGGGCGTCGATGTCATCATCGCGCTCGACACGTCCTACAGCATGAATGCCGAGGATGTGGCCCCGTCGCGCCTTGCCAGGGCCCGAAGCGAGGTTCGATCATTGATCGGGCGCCTGCGCGGGGACCGGGTCGGGCTGGTCAGCTTCGCGGGAAGCGCCCTGGTTATCTGCCCGCTGACACTCGACTACGGGGCCGCCACTCTCTTCCTGGACGTCGCCAACACGGAAAACGTGCCTGAGCCGGGCACTTCTCTGGCTTCAGCGATCGTGACTGCGGATTCGGCGTTTGTGGCCAGGGAGAAGAAATTCAAAGTTCTCGTCATCGTCACCGACGGCGAGGACCTGGGGGGACAGCTTGACGAAGCGATCGCCAGGGCGAAGGAGGCCGGAATCGTCATCTACACCGTCGGGGTCGGAACCACGGAAGGGAGGCCCATACCCGTTCGTGACGCGAAAGGCGATGTTGTAGAATACAGGAGGGATCCGGGCGGCCAGGTTGTGATCAGCAGCCTGGACGAGAGGTCGCTGGCCCGGATTGCGACCGAGACGGGAGGCAGGTATTTCAGGGCCACAACATCCGAAAGCGAGCTGGACGAGATCTACGCTGGGATCAGCAGCCTTGACAAGAAGGAATTCGAATCAAAGCTGGTTCAGAACTTCGAAGATCGCTACCAATACCCGCTGGCCGCAGCCCTGATCTGCCTGCTGGCAACGATGTGCATGACCGAGAGGCGCAAACCCGGACGTTCATGGCTGAGTCGGCTTGTGGAGAGATAGACAAAATGCTTCGCACGATGGCCGGAAAGATTGCACTGCCTGTTCTGCTGGCGAGTCTGATCGTCGGTGGCGCCGACGTTTTCGCCCAGTCGGTCGCCGGCTTGAACCGGGAGGGCAACCGTCTTTTCGCCGAAGGGAAGTATGCGGACGCCGAAAAGGCCTACCTGGACGCGCAGGCCAAGATCCCGGGCAAACCGGAGCTTCTGTACAACCACGGCAATACGCTCATCAAGGAAAAGAAGTATGAGCCGGCCGTGCAGCAGTTGCGCCAGGCCGTAAGCAAGGGGGGTGATGGCATTCGGGCCAGCGCATGGTACAACTCCGGCAACGCGCTCTTCGAGATGGGCAAATACCAGGATGCTGCGCAGGCTTACATCCAGGCATTGCGGATCAATCCGGCCGACTCGGACGCCAAGCACAACCTGGAGCTTGCCTTGAAGAAGACCCAGGAGCAGCAGAAGCAGCAGGGCGAGGGCAACGGCGAGCAAAACCGGCAGCAGGACCGCCGGCAACCTTCGCCACAGGATAAAAAGCAGGAAAGGGCGAACCAGCAGTCCTCCCCGTCCGAGGCGCAGGAGCGCAACAAACCGGCGAACCCGCAATCCACTCAAGCCGATCGCCGGGAGGGCAGCTTCAGCAAGGAGCAGGCGCTGCAGATCCTGGACGCCCTCCAGAACCAGGAACTCGTCGATCAGAAGAAACGCCTGGAGAGGATCGAAAGACGCAAAGCCGTCGGCAAGGATTGGTGAGATGCGCCGATGAAAAGAAACACGTCTCATTGGCTTTTGCCCGCCGTAGTACTCGCCGTCTCATGGTTCGCCTGGGCCGAGGAAGTTCAGGTCACGGCAACCGTCGACGCCGACGCAATAGGCACCCAGGACCAGCTCCAGCTGACAGTGAACATATCAGGGCCGGACAGCGGCGATACTGAGCCGCCGAAACTACCCCAATTCCAGGGCTTCGATGTGGTCGCCGGGCCGAGCGTCAGTACGCAGTACCAATGGATCAACGGCCGGGCCAGCAGCTCGAAGGGATTCACCTACGTCCTGGCGCCACAGAAGGCCGGGCGCTATACGCTCGGGGCGGTTGAGGTTCAGGTAGGGGGAAAGACGTACCGCACGCAGCCGATTACCGTCACGGTGACGCAGGGCAGCTCCCGGCCCGCCCCGCGCCGGAGCTTCGATCCGTTCGGAGACGACGGGATGACGCCGCGCAGAGCGCCGGGTGGGAGCGACGTATTTGTCACGGCGGAGATCGACAGCAGGAAGGCCTACACGGGCCAGCAGGTAACACTGACCTACCGCCTCCTCACTCAGGTCGGGGTCACGGGCCTCCAACTTCAGGAGAATCCTCCGCTGAACGGATTCTGGGTCGAGGAGATGGAGGTCGCCACCAATCAGCGCGGTGAGCGAAAAGCGGTGAATGGCAAGGAATACCTCGAGTATCTGGTCAAGAAGCAGGCGCTCTTTCCAAACACCCCCGGCAAGCTCAAGGTGCCTTCCGTCACCTTCGCCATTGCCGCCCGCACCGGAGGCGATTTCTTCGGCGTTTTTGGACAGAATGAAACGGTCTATCGCAAAACCGAGGAACTGACGCTCGAAGTAATGCCGTTCCCGAGCCAGGGGAAGCCGCCGAATTTCAGCGGAGCCGTCGGATCCTTCAACCTGACTGCGAACCTGGACCGGGACACAGCTTCAACCGGGGATGCGGTCACCCTGCATGTCAAGCTTGCCGGCCGCGGGAATTTGAAGATGGTCCCGGACCTCGCGTTGCCTCAATTGCCCGATTTCACGATTTACAGCTCGAAACAGGCTGCCACCGCCCGTGTCATGGAGGGAAGGTGGATCGGAGGCGAAAAGGCATGGGAGTATGTCCTGGTCCCCAAAGCGCCCGGGGAGCAGACCATCCCGCCGCTCTCCTTCTCCTACTTCGACCCCGAACGCGACAGGTACGAGACGCTCACGACGCCTCCGCTGGCACTCAAAGTCGCGCGAGGGGCCGACAGCGGCAGCGCCATGACAGGACTATCGGGCATCGGGAAACAGAGCCTTGTACGCCAGGGCACGGACATCAATTACATCAAGCTATCGGCGGGGTCACTCTCGCCGCGGCCGAGACCGGCATACAGTTCCCTGTGGTATTACGTCCTCCTCGCCGTCCCGATTGCGGTGAACATCGCTCTGCTGATCTATCAAAGGGAGCACAGGAGACAAACTTCGAATGTCGTTCTGGCCCGCAGTCGAAAGGCCCGCCGCTCCGCTCTGGTCAGGCTGAACGGCAGCGTGAAGGCCGGCCGCACCGATCCCCGCCGCTTCTACGACGAAACCGCGGCCGCGCTGTCGGGTTATCTCGGAGACAAGTTCAACCTGCCGGAGATAGCCCTGGCGAGTGACAATCTGGAGCGCACGCTCCTGGAAGAGGGAGTCAGGCCCGAACTCGTCAAGGAAACCCTTGCTTGCCTCCAGGAGTGCGACTTCGGCAGGTTTGTGAGCGCATCAGCGGCGCCTGAGAGGATGCGTGAACTGGTGCGCCGCACCCGTTCGATCATCGACACGCTCGAGGAGCGTTAAAATATGAAGCGGATTCGGATTCCCTGCACGCTCGCGCTGTTTGCCACGCTGGTCTCTGCGGGGCAGGCCGCCGGCCCGGACCCGAAGCCTCTTCCTTCCGTCTTCGACCGGGCGAACGCAAGTTACGAGTCCGGAGATTTCACGGGGGCCGAGACCCGCTATCGCCAGATCCTCGACTCCGGCGTGGAGAACGGCGCCGTCTTTTACAATCTGGGCAATGCCTGTTTCAAACAGAAGAAGATTGGCCAGGCAATCTATTACTGGGAGAAGGCGCGTCAGATTCTTCCTCGCGATGCCGATGTCCGTGCCAACATCGAACTGGCAAGCCTGTACGTCGTCGACCGGATCGAAGAGATGCCCGCCTCGCTACCGGCCCGGTGGCTGAGAAGAGCAGCCGGGTTTTTCACGATGGAGCAGGAAGGCTGGCTCGTTCTCGGGCTCTTCCTGGTCGCGAACATCCTGGCGGCCGTGTGCATTTGTACGCGCAGGCCTTCCGTTGCAGTCAAGGCCCTGATGGCGGCCTGCGTGGTCGGACTGCTCGCACTGGTTTTTGCCGCGTCGCTGGCATGGAAGGCCTACGATGCGAAACATACCAACAGAGGCGTCGTGGTCGCGGAGAAGGTCGAGATACGCAGTGGACCCGGGATCGAGAACATAACTGTATTCACTCTGCACGAAGGGATCGTCATCAGAGTCCACAGCCAGGTGAGTGGCTGGTACCAGGTAAGCCTGTCGAATGGATGGAGCGGCTGGCTCCCCTCGAACGCGGTGTGGATCCTCTAGGCTCTCAACTCGAAGCAGGTCCGGTCCGTCGAGGTTGTCTCGAAGCCTATTATGATGCGGGCTTTCAGCCCTCCTTCGTCTACGGGTACGATTCCTGGGGCTTCGCCCCAGGCTGATATGAGGCGGGCCTTCGGCCCTTAGAGCGGTGCCCAACCAGGAGATCCAGCGCTGAAAGCGCGTTCTCATACCAGCCTGGGGCGAAACCCCAGGTCTGAGTGCAGTCACAGAAGCCGAGGGCTGAAGGCCCGCTTCATAGAACTTTGAGACAGCCTCGTCAGACTGGATCTTTCACCCCGAGATTAATCAAGGCGCCGGGATTGACAGGGAGTTCCAATGGATAAGGTACGGTGGGGGGTTCTCGGGTGCGCGGATTTTGCCCGCAGGCGGGCGATTCCCGCCATGCTCAAGTCACAATTCGTCGAACTGGCGGGTGTCGCCAGCAGGTCACCGGAAAAAGCGGAGGAGTTCAGGGCGCAGTTCTCCCTGCCGCATGCATACGGCAGCTACGAAGAGATGCTGGAGGACCCCGGCATTCAGGCGATCTATATCCCGCTTCCAAATGGCCTGCACGGCAAGTGGACCATGGAAGCCGCCGACCACAGGAAGCATGTGCTGTGCGAAAAGCCCTTCGCTTCAAGCGCGGCGGAGGCACGGCAGGTCGCCGAGTTCGCGTTGCGGCGGAATGTCCGGGTCATGGAGGCCTTCATGTGGCCGTTCCACAGCCAGCACGAAAGCGCCAAGGCTGCGATCCGTGATGGAGCGATCGGGATCGTCCGATGCGTCCGGGCGTCATTCAGCTTCCCCATCCCGCGCAAACCCAACGTCCGGCTCCAGCCTGACCTGGCGGGGGGAAGCGTCCTGGATATCGGGTGCTACCCGGTGAGCGCAGCCCGTTATTACTTCGAGGATGAACCGGCCACTGTCTACGCCTGCGGTGAGCTCGACGCGGAGTACCGGGTGGACATGCGGATGAGCGGACTGCTCGAGTTCGCAAAGGGATGCGCGCTTGTCGATTGTGCTTTCGATCTCCCCCACAGAACCCACCTGGAGATTGTAGGCGAATCCGGCACGATCGTCATGCCCAAGCCGTGGCAGCCCGATCCTGAGGCGACCGTTTTCATCAAAGACCAGGCGTTGACCATGCCGGAGGAAAACCAGTACGTAAAGGAGTTCGAGCACTTCTCCCGGTCCCTGATCGACGGAACGCCCCCGCGTTTCGGCCCCGAAGATGCCGTTCGCCAGATGAGCGTCATCGACGCTGTGCTGCGGTCGATCAGGAGCGGGCAGGCGGAGCCGGTCGTCTGCTGACCACGTACTCCCTCAGGGACCGCACGGCCGATCGCGGGACCTCCACCTCCAGCAGGATCCCGTCCTTCTCAAATGACTTGGCCCTGATCTGTCCCTGGTCGTGGAGACGCGACAACAATGCTGCACGGTCATACGGAACTTTCAGCTCGAGCCGCATCGTGAATGACTCGAGTTGCGAGGCGATCAGGTTCTCGAGTTCCCTCAGACCGAACCCGGTTCGTGCAGAGACCAGCACCCCTCTCGTTCCCGGCAGACCGGCGGGGTTGATGCCGGCGGGCAGGAGGTCCGCTTTGTTGTAGACATCGATTGTCGGCTTGTTCTGCGCCGTGAGTTCCCTGAGCACCTCCTCCACCGCGGACGCCTGTTCTTTCCAATTCGCACTGCTCACGTCGATGACATGCAACAGCAGGTCGGCTTCACGCACCTCCTCGAGCGTGGCGCGGAAAGCAGCCACAATGTCATGCGGCAGCTTGCGGACGAATCCGACCGTGTCCGACAGTACCATTTCGAGCCGGTTGGGCAGCGTCACTCTGCGCAAGAGGGGATCCAGTGTGGAGAAGAGCTGTCGGCTTTCGAGCGCGCCGGCCTGAGTAAGGGCGTTGAAGAGCGTGGATTTCCCGGCATTTGTGTATCCCACGAGCGCGACCACCGGAACCGGGATCCCCTGCCGCTTCGAGCGCTGCTGGCGGCGATGCAGGCCTACACGGTCGATTTCACGCCGCAGCAGTGCGAGCCGGCTGCGGATACGGCGCCGGTCCATCTCCAGTCGAGTCTCGCCGGGCCCCCGCGTGCCGATGCCTGCGCCAAGGCCCGAGAGCATCGTTCCCTTCCCAACCAGCCGCGGCAGAAGGTAGTTCAACTGTGCCAGTTCTACCTGGAGCTTTCCCTCCCGGGTTCGGGCGCGGCGGGAGAATATATCCAGGATCAGCTGGGTCCGGTCCAGGATCTTGCACTCTGTCCTGTTTTCGAGGTTCCGCTGCTGGCCGGGGGAGAGCTCGTCGTCGAAGACGATCAGGTCGAGAGCCAGGGTCTCGACCAGCGTTCGCAACTCTTCGACTTTGCCCTTGCCAACGAAGGTGGCCGGATCCGGACTCGGGCGTTCCTGCACGAGGCGGGCGAGGACGCGTGCGCCTGCCGCTTCCGCGAGCGCTTCCAGCTCCGCCAGTGACTCCTCCGCACGTTCGCGACCCCGGCTGCTCGAGTAGCAGCCTACGAGGCATGCCTTCTCGACCGAAGCTGCGGTCTCCAGTGTCTTGCTGCGGCCTTGGCTGATGGTCCCCTCCCTTCCCCTGCGGTCATCTTTATCACAAGCTGCGTGATTCATCCATAAGGGGCGTCAGAGAGGAAGTCCAACTTATACAAAACTTTGACACTGCCTGCGTTGAAAGCGCCACTCGCGAGTTCTAAGATCTGCACACTGCCGCACCGGGCGGGAGCCATTTCATAATCGAGCAGAAAGATGCGTGTACCTCAAACAGATCCACATGTCTCTCCTGAAAAACTGCGAATAGTCCTGATCCGGCCTTCGAAGTACGACGACGAGGGCTACGTCATCCGGCATCTGCGCGGGGTCCTGCCGAGCAATACCCTCGCTTGTCTGTACGGGTTGACCGACGAGCTGAAGGAGACTCACGCCCTGGGACGGAGTATCGAGATCGAAATACAGATCCTCGACGACACGGTTCAGAGGATACCCGTCAGGCGGATCATCAGGTCCAATTCCCAGCGGCGCCGGACTGTGGTGGCCCTGGTCGGGGTCCAGTCGAATCAGTTTCCCCGGGCTTCCGACCTTGCGCGCCAATTCCGCGAGGGGGGCCTGCAGGTTCTGATCGGCGGATTTCACATCAGCGGTTCGCTGTCCCTGTTTGCCGATATTCCGGCCGAGATACGCGAACTGATGGATCTGGGGGTTTCCGTGGTCGCGGGTGAGGTTGAAGATACCTGGGTCGACATCCTGCGGGATGCCCTGGAGGGGAGGCTCAAGCCGCTGTATAACTTCCTCGGCTGTAAGCCGGATCTCTCCACGAGGCCGGTGCCGCGCATACATCACCGTTACCTGAAGCGGTTCATCGCCAGCAACTACGGCACGATTGACTGCGGAAGGGGCTGCCCCTATCGCTGCAGCTTCTGCACGATCATCAACGTTCAGGGCCGGACCATGCGTTTCCGATCCAAGGAGCCCATTATCAGGGCCATCCGCGATAACTACCATCGCTACGGCGTCGACTATTACTTCTTCACCGACGACAACTTCGCCAGAAATGCCCTCTGGCGTGAAATCTTCCAGGAACTGGCGCGGTTGCGCGATCAGGAAGGGATCCCCATCCGGTTCATGATGCAGGTGGACACGCAGGCCTTCAGGCTGCCTGACTTCATTCCGATGGCTGCGCGGGCGGGTTGCACCCAGGTCTTCATCGGCCTGGAGAGCATAAACCCCAAGAATCTGCAGAGTGCCGGAAAGAGCCAGAACCGCGTGCAGGACTACAGGGAAATGATCGCAGCATGGCACGCAGAGAAGATCGCGACCCACGTGGCCTACATCATAGGCTTTCCTTTCGATACCGCGGAATCGGTGCGCGAGGATGTCGACCGCCTGAAGAGGGAGCTGAAGGTGGAGCAGGCGTCCTTTTTCATGCTGACTCCGCTGCCGGGCTCACAGGATCACCTGCACATGGTTCAATCCGGGCAACCGATTGATCCGGACCTCAACAACTACGACGCCTTTCACGAAACCATGCCGCATCCGCACCTCAGGCCCGGTGAGTGGACAGCCGTATACAGGGACGCCTGGAGCAGTTTCTATTCGTTTGATTACATCCGCCAGGTGCTCACCGAGGCGAATCCGGAGAACTACTGGAACGTCTTCCGGAATTTCATCTGGTACAAGAACTCAGTGATGATCGAGGGCGGGCATCCGATGATTCACGGCTTCTTCCGCCTCAAGGGCCGGAAGGACAGGCGGCGGGGATTGCCTGTGGAATCGAGGTTGACGCACCTCAGGCATCGGATGCGCGACTGGTCGGTTCTGGCACGCGGCTGGATCGCCCTGATGCTGGAAATGGAAGAGCTCTGGCTGCAGACGCGCAAGAGAAGCGAGGCTGAGCTTCGACTGATCGAGGAGGTGAAGCGCATCCGGTCGGAGGTCCACCGCAACCTGCGTGCCGCCGAGCTGCAAATTGCTCATATTCGGGCAAGAAGATATTTCCCGGGCTTGCGTGTGCCTTCACGCTTGACGTTGCGGCTTCGCAACCTCAATTTCGGAATAGCAGCGAGGGTCACCTACTCGCGTGCCGACCTGCGTCAGTTCTGGCTCAGAACACGCATCCGGCTGAGGCATGGTCAGTTGCTTCGCGTCCGGCCCCTCAAGATCGCCCACGCCCTCTGGCGTGACACACAGCTCATGCTCCTGTTCGCCATCGCGCTCGCGCGGGGCGATTCGGGTAGCGGCGGCCTCGATTCGCGTGCCGGATAGAGTATCGGCCTGAGAGATCGAATCGCAGAGTCGCAGAGCCACGTGGCTATCTGATTGAGATGCATATAGTTATCTCTGCGAACTCGGCGTCTCCGCGGCAAACCTCTTGTGTTCCCTGGCAAAGGCCTTCCTGGAGAACCGACGGTATCGCCTGCGCTAGGCCCCCGATTCACCCTGGCTTGGAGGCGCAGCAGGTTTCCCGGACTGGTCGAAGCCCCCGAGCCCCCTGCAGTTCTGGCACTTGCCGCTGCCATGGGGAAAACAGGAAGTGCAGTGTTTCCCCTTCTGCAGGGCAAGTCGCCCGGTGCCGTGACAGACGTGGCAGATCCCTGTTCCTTTGCAGTGTGGGCATTTCCTGTACGGTTCCATCGCAGCGTCAATCCTTCCTTCCCGGACCAGGGCTCATTTCTGGCACCCGGGACAATAGTAAGAGCTTCGATTTCCCTGGCGCAGCCGCAGGATTTCCCTGCCGCAACGCCGGCACTTCCTGCCTTCACGCTGGAAAACGCGCAGGAATCGCTGGTTGCTGCCCCGCTCGCCATCGGAGGCCATGAAGTCCGAGAACGTCGTCCCCCGGTTTCTGATCGCGGTCCGCAGAACCTCCCGGATCGAACTTACGAGCGACTCGACCTCTGACCGGCTCAGGGTGCAGCAGCGTCGCGCCGGGCTAATCCTTGCACGAAACAACGCCTCGCAAACATAGATGTTACCAAGGCCGGCGATCCTGCGCTGATCCAAAAGGAACGACTTGATCTCGCATCGTCTGCTGGAGATCAAGGGCCAGAGCCATTCCCCGTCGAAACCGGCGCCGAGGGGATCCCTTCCCAGCCTCTGCAACTCGGGGATCTCCCGCATCCGGAGAACGTCATACACGGCCAGCATCCCGAACCGGCGGGGGTCACGGTATTCGAGCACCGTATCATCTGACAGACTGATGAGCGCATGCGTATGTCGTGAGAAATCGCCCGTACCGTCCCGGTGAAAAACGCGGCCACTCATCCCGAGGTGGATCAACAGGTACGCTCGCGGTTCCAACTCGATAGCCAGGTACTTGCCGCGGCGGCGTATCTTCGAAATCCTGCGACCGGGAAGTATCTCCGTGAAGGAAGCGGCCACCGGCCTGCGCAGAGAAAAACCAGAGAGCCGAACCTGCGTTACCTGCTTGCCGACGAGGCTCCTTCTGAGCTTCCTGGCGATCGTTTCGACTTCGGGCATTTCAGGCATGGTATCGGGGATAATCAGCGTACTCTGAACGGGTCCGCAGGCTCACTGCCCGGTGTCGTTCGCGGGCGGCAAAACATCCATAAACGCGGAGACGGAGAACACCGCCTTTCCCAACCCGGGATCACCGTAGCCGGGCATCGGCGGGAGATGATACTTCGCACGCGTATCGCGATACACCCTCAGCAGTCTGACATGATATTCCAGCGGAGCGCCTTCCTGCTCCTTTCCGAGGACGCTCAGGGGCTCAGGACACCAGGTCGTGAACCTGGGCGACACCCCGTGGCTCATGAAAAAGTCCAGACCTTCGGCGGTGGACGCTATCGCATCGTCCACGGTGGCGAAACCCGCCGGTTTCGCCATCTCGATTCCTGCGACGAAATTCGGGATCACGTTGCCGGGCCCGAAGATTCCGGCCGCATCGAGAATGCGGTTCATCCACTCTCTCCGGCTTACGTGGCGGGCCTTCCCTGCGCAATAGATCCCGAATAACCGCTCGTCCCATACTTCGTAGTTCGGATGGTAAATCCGGACGCCGGCATCCCGGAAGCGTCGCACGTCGTCCTTCGGGAGCGCCTGCACAACGATTTTGCTGATCCATCGGCCGGGGAAGCGGCCTTCGATCGCCGCCGGGTACCGTGCGTAGAACTCCGCTTCGGACTTACCCTCCAGGCTCCCCGTGACGCTGCCGCCGGTGACCGTGTAAGCCTTGCTGTCACTGTCGGACGCCGCGATCACCTCCAGTGCCTCCACCACTTCCTCCACGGATTTGACTGATGTGTAGGATCTGCCTGCCTTCTTCTGCTGGCGGTAGTTCTCGTTGATATCGCAGAACTGACACTCCTCACCGGCACCGAAGTACTGGCACAGCCGGAAAACGGTCAGGTACAGAAGATATCCCCACTCGATCGTGGGGCAGATATCCGTTATCGGCTTCCCGTTCGAGAGGCTGCGCGAGTAGTACTCCGGGGCCTGCTGGAGTTCGACATCAGCGACCGGGCTGCCATCCAGTCTCAGCACCAGGGACTCGTCTTCCATTTCGACGCGGTACGGCGATCGGGGATTCAGGCGGACAGAGACTACCACCGGCTTGAATCCGTTAGGTCCGCCGGTCAGGCGAACCTCCTCCGGAGCCTTCGTATTCTCGTTCTGCTCCATCTGATCAATAGGCACCATGTCGAACGAGAAGATGAAATAGGCTTTCCGCTTATGACGTGCCGCCACCTCCAGCGCGGACGCGGACCAGGCCATTCCGCGTCGCAGGAGGTCTTCCTTGACGATGGCCTCTATGGGGATGTCCGGATAAGACAGGGCCATCCCCTCGACCAGTTTCAGAGCGGACCCGTTTTCGGTTGTCGAAGTCATCGAACTCAAAAGATGTGAACGCTACCGCGCAGGCACAATTCCCTTGTCCTGATCGATCGTGACGATCTGATTTGCCGGGACCGCCTTGAACATCTGTACCTTCTCGCCGGGCCAGGCAATTTCAATGTCGACCTCCCGGGCATTCCCCAGGCCAAAGTGCAGACGCGGGTCGTTCGCGGAAAATATGCTCGACGCCGTAGTCGCTTCCGCCACCTGGCTGAGCCCCCCTGCGCTGACCTTCACGCGTGCGCCCAGTCCGAAACGGTTCGATCGCGCACCGCTGAGGCTCACGAGGAGCCAGTTCTTCGCATTGCCGCCGTCATTTCGCAGCACGGTCGGGAAATCGTCCATGTTCGCGACCACGATATCGATGTCCCCGTCGTTATCGAGATCCCCCGCGGCAATTCCCCTGGATGCCTTTTCGACCTGCAGGCCCGGTCCGGATTGCATGCCGACCTCGGCGAACTTACCGTTACCGAGATTACGGAACAGAAGCTTGCGCTGGTAGTACTTCTCATCACTTGCAGGATTTGTCAGGAGGTGCGGGTACACGTGTCCCGTAGCCACGAAGATGTCTTTCCACCCGTCGTTGTCGTAATCCACAAACCGGGTGCCCCAACAGACGAAGGGCATCGTAACCTGGGCGATCCCGGCCGTCATGGAGCGCTCGACAAACGTGCCGTTGTGCTCGTTGTGATACAGGTTGTTGTAGTCGTACGAGAAGTTCGTCTTCGTGATGTCAAGCCAGCCGTCGTTGTCGTAGTCGCCGAAATCCACACCCATCCCGGCCTGTTCGGCGCCGTCGTCCGACAACCCCGCTCCGGTAAGCATCCCGACTTCCTTGAACCTGCCGTTGCCCTCGTTGTGGTATAGGAAGCTCGGACAGGAGTCGTTCGCCACGTATATATCGGTCCACCCGTCGTTGTCATAGTCGCCGGTCGCGACTCCGAGGCCATAAAACTTGCTGTCCATGGCCAGGCCGACTTGCGCCGAAACATTCGTGAACGTGCCGTCCCCGTTGTTGCGGTAGAAGCAGTGCGAGACACCCGGGAGCCCGCGCGGGCCGCACAAGACCGGGACACCCCGGTAGAAGCAGAACCTGTTGTCGCCGCGCTTCGGGAGAACGTTGATATCCGCGACCGCATAGTGGGAAATGTAGATATCCAGGTCTCCGTCGTGGTCATAATCGAGGAAGGCCGCGCTCGCACTCCAGTGCCCGTCAATCAGGCCGGACTGCGCCGAGACATCAGTGAACGTACCGTCGCCGTTGTTGCGATAGAGTACGTTCTCCTTGAGGCCCAGGGCGTAGATGTCGGGATACCCGTCGTTGTTGTAATCGCCGACCGCAACACCCATCCCCCAGCCCTTGCCCTGTACCCCCGCCTTCCCTGTTACGTCCGTGTAGGTGCCATCCCCGTTGGCACGGTAAAGAGCGTTGCTGTGGACTATTCCCTTGTCCAGATCCTCCAGCGTGCTTGCATTCACGAAATAGATGTCGAGTAATCCGTCTTTGTCGTAATCGAGCAGCGCGACTCCCCCGCCCTTGGCCTCGAAGATGTAGTTCTTCTCGGGCGCGCCGCTTGCGTGCTTGAAGGTGATGCCGGCTTGGCGTGTGATGTCAATAAACTGGGGCACCGGGCCCGGCGCGGCGTTCCACGCGAAAGAAACCGCCGAGATGGCTGCAAATCCCAGACTGAGCATTCGTCCGGCGGGGGAAGAGATTCGCATTGCGGCGGGGCTCTCGTTGAGCCGGCCTGCAGTCACCGTGCGGGTTGTCTTCATGAAACATGATCCGGAGGGCTTGCCGGTCGTCATATCGGAAATCAGGAGGCGGCCAAATGAAAAGCAGCGGACATCAGAGGTCATCCGACCCGGCCGGACCGCTGCCGTCTTCACCGAGAGAACCTTTGGCAGCCTCTTCAGCCGCTTCCTCGGCGATCTGATCCATGTCCCCGCCCATATCCTCTCCCATCTCCTTGCCCATCTTCTTCATCCAGCGGGCCACGCTCCCCGGATCGTTTTCATCAAGGCCCGCAAAGCTGGATGGGTCTGCGAGCGATTCCAGTCGCTGGTCTTCGGACTTTGGAGTCGCAAAACGTGAAAACAGCTGCTCCAAATCTTTGCCGCGGCAATACTTGCAGACAGGCTCAAACGCAGACGGCACAAGCACGAGGTAGCTCATCCTGCGGTTGCACTTGCGGCAGGCATATTCATAAATCGGCATAGGCCGTCAGGGACCTCCTCCGTAATTGAAAGCCAAATTTTACCACAGGATCCTGCTGGCTGGTTCCGGACGGCGGTTCAGCGCAATCAGAATCGGTAACATCAGCTATTGCAGGACACATTCCCATGCGCATGAAAACAGAGAGCCTGAGTGGAGGCAGGCAGGACAGGGGCGCGCTCCGGCGGAGCGCCCCGCTTGGGCCCGCCGAGAAGGTGATTCTGCCCGATTTCACTCACCCCGCCCGCGACGGTAGGTGCCGCTTCTGCCGCCCGATTTCTTGAGCAGACAGACCCCGTCGATGACAGCCTCGCGATCAACCGCTTTGATCATGTCGTAGAGCGCCAGCGCGGCAACCGACACAGCTGTCAGGGCCTCCATTTCGACCCCAGTTGGTCCGGCACAAGTCACTGTACTTATGAATCGGATGCCGTTTCCGACGGGATCGGCTGTTACATCGATATGGGTCAAGGCAAGCGGATGGCAAAGCGGGATGAGCTCAGGCGTCTTCTTTGCCGCCATGATCCCGGCCAGGCGGGCGGTCTCTATGGCATTACCCTTGGGGAGTCTTCCCTCGGCAATCAACTTCAGGGCGACAGCTGACACGCGAACGACGGCCTGTGCCGATGCCCGTCTGACGGTTGGTGTTTTTGCAGTGACATCCACCATCTTCGCCCTGCCCTTCGAATCAACGTGGGATAGCCTGCTCTTGCCCCTCATTGCACACCCCCCGCAGGTTGTCAGCGCGTGGAGCGCTGCCAGAAGTCCGGAAGCATTACTGCCTCGACCCACTCGCCTCCGGCAACTGCCTTCCTGTCCTGCGGCAGGATCAACAAACCGTTTGCGCGCGAGAACCCGATGATGTCCGAAGACCCTCTCCAGGGAAGCGGTTCGATTCGCCATCCTTCCTGGCTCCACGAAAGCCACGCGGGAATGAAGGAAGTTCTTTCGGACTTGTGCTTCACCCCGGAGGTCACCCTGCCTCTTACCCGGAACAGCCCCGAGGAAGTGAGTCCGCAGATCCGCTCCAGCGCGGGCCGTACGAACAGTTCGAAAGACACGAACGTGGAGATCGGATTTCCTGGCAGCCCGAAGACAATCCTGTCGCTTCTCCGGGCGAAGACGGTGGGTTTGCCCGGCCGGACTGCGACGCCTGAAAAGACAACTTCCAGGCCCGCCTCGAGCAGGATCTCCTCGACGAAGTCATATGCCCCGACGCTCACCCCGCCGGTGAGAATCAGCACATCCCGGCGCAGGCCCTCCGTAATCACACGCCTGATCTCGTCCCTATCGTCACGGGCGATCCCCAGGTACTCCGCTTCCAGCCCGAGCAGCTTGAGTTGAGCCGCAACCGACGGGGCGTTCGAGTTTCGTATCTGCGCCGGTCCCGGAGCCTGGTCTGCCTCGACCAGTTCGTCGCCCGTTGACGCCAGCGCCACGCCGGGCCGCCGGAAGACTCGCACGCGGCAATGGCCGAACATGGCGAGGATCGCCATTTCGGCCGGACCCACATACCGTCCAGATTCCAGGACCACCTTCCCGGTCGATGCCTCCGAACCCCTGAGAATCAGGTTCTCGCCGGGGCGCACTTCATCCAGGATCGTCACCAGGGAACCGTCCGCAGACCGACGTGTCCTCTCGACCATCTGCACCGCATCGGCACCGTCCGGGACGGGAGCGCCGGTCATGATGCTGACCGCCTCACCCGGGCGCAGCGGCGCGTCCCAGTTCGAGCCCGCCCGGCTTTCGCCGGCGCATCTCAATTCCACGGGAACTGCCCCAACATCCGCGGCTCGGACGGCATAGCCATCGACTGCCGATTTATTGAATGGAGGGATGTCGCAGGTTGCCGCCAGGCCTTCCGCCAGAACCCGGCCGTGCGCCGAACGGAAGTCTATGTCCTCGACTGCCGGCGCCGGCAGGTTCTTCCGAATCATGCGAAGCGCTTCGTCGACTGGAATCATTCTGCGCCACTCAGGAATCCTTGAGGTCACCTTTCCCGGCTTTCTCTTCCTCCCCTGCTTTGTCATGCTTCTTCAAGACTTCCGCGAACTCCTTCAAGCGCTTCTCAACGAGGTGGTGAATCGTCCCTTCCGGATAGCTGCCGTCGACCCTTGCTCCGGCCGGTACACCCGTGAGCAGCTCGATTCCGTCGTCTACCGAACGGACGGCGTATACATGGAACGACCCTGCTTTCACGGCGTCGATGACGTCGTACCTGAGCATCAGATTCTTCGCGTTTTGCACCGGGATGACCACGCCCTGATCACCTGTAAGCCCGAGGGCCTTGCACACGTCGTAATACCCCTCGATCTTCTGGTTTACACCGCCGATAGGCTGGATTTCTCCATGCTGGTTGACGGAACCGGTCACCGCGATTCCCTGTTTGATTGGGACGCCGGAGAGACTCGACAGCAGGGCATAGACTTCGGCCGACGACGCGCTGTCTCCCTCCACCCCCTCATAGGATTGTTCGAAACAGAGGCTGGCGGACATCGACAGCGGGCGCTCCTGCGCGTATTTTCCCGACAGGTATCCGCTGAGGATGAGCACGCCCTTTTCGTAAATCCTGCCGCTCATCTTGGCCTCGCGCTCGATGTCCAGAACGCCGCTGCGCCCCACGTAGGTTTTCGCAGTGATCCGTGACGGTTTGCCGAACCGGATATCGCCGAGATCGATGACAGAGAGCCCGTTGAGCTGGCCGATCCTTTCGCCGGCGACGTCGACCATTATGATGCCGCGGGTGATGAACTCCCTCACCCGCACCTCGATCAGGTTTGACCGGAAGTACTTCTCCTCCTCGGCGCGCATGACATGGCTGGCCGACACCGCAGACGCTCCTTCCTCTCGCGCCCAGTAGCTTCCCTCGCGCACGATGTCGGCCAGGTCGCTGAACCGTGCGGAGAGCCTCTCCTGGTCGTCGACGAGCCGCGCCCCGTACTCCACCACCTCCGCCACTCCGGATGGGTCGAAATGGATCAGACCTTCCACGTGGCAGCGGTCGCTGATGAACATGGCATAACCCTGGAGCGATTCTTCGTTCCGCTGCATCTCGTAGTCGAAATCGGCTTTGACCTTGAAGATCTTGCGAAAGTCCTCGTCCATGCCATAGAGCGCCTGGTAGGTCCACTGGTTGCCGATCATGATTACCTTGACATTCACGGGAATGGGGCTGGGGCGCATCGCGGCGACGGGGATGAGGCCATACTGCTCTCCGAGATCCTCCACGTGGACGGCCTTGTTGCGGATCGTCCGCTTGAGTGTCTCCCAGACACCGACGTTCATCAATACGTCGCGCGCAGTGACGACGAGGTATCCTCCGTTTGCCTTGGCGTATGAACCGGCGCGGACCATCGTGAAGTCGGTGAAAAAGGTCCCGAGCTGTGCGCGGCGTTCGACACGGCCGAAAAGGTTATAGAAGGTAGGGTTGGTTTCTATGATAACCGGGGCGCCCTTGGTGTCGGTGTTGTCGACGACAATGTTTACGCGATACTTGAGGTAGGGCTCCGGCTGATATTCGAGCTTCAGTTGGGCGGTCGGCGAGGCGTCCGCCTCCTGGCTCTTTTCCGAGAAGTCCTCCAGGTGGGAAAGCGTGTGGTCCTGAACGTCTTCCAGGTACGAAACGACCTGACGGATGTCGGAATATTGCTCCTTGATCTCCTCGACCCGGGCCCCGACAACATACAGGCCGACTCGCCGGTTCAGATCATTGACCTTCTCTCTGCTGGCCTTGTTCACATCCCGGACTTCTCGAAGGAAGTTGTTGATGTCGGACTGAAGGGCCGACCTTCGTTTTTCGGTTTCCTGCTTGACCTCGTCACCGAGCGCCTCGAACTGCTCTGCGGAGATCGGCTTCCCGTCCAGAAGCGGGACGAGCGACACGCCCATCTTCGACATTTCCAGCGCGAAGCCCTCCTGGCGCGCCTTCTCCGAGAGCTGGTTGAACAGCGCCTGCTGCTGAGCCTGATTCTCAGCGATCAGCGCACCCATGCTCTGCTCGTATTCCTTCGAGTCGAAGGCCTTGGGTATTTCCCTCCTCAGCTGCGCCACCAACTCCTCCATCTCAGCCTTGAGATGCTTCGCCCGGCCCGCGGGCAGGTGGATCGCAACCGGGGAATTCGGGTCGCGAAAGTTGTAGACATAACACCAGTCGTCCGGCGTCGGCATCGTGACGGCGATTTCTTCGAGAAACTTCCTGATCACCGTCGTCTTGCCGGTGCCGGTCAGACCGCTCACGTAGATGTTGTAGCCCGGGGAGTGGATGTCCAGGCCGAACCGGATAGCCCGGACCGGACGCTCCTGCGCGACGAATCCCTTGAGCGGCGGAATTTCGACGGTCGAGCTGAATTTGAAGGAGGAAGGATCACAATCGCAGCGCAATTGCTCCGGAGCCAACTCGTGGGGAACCTTGTCCATTTTGACCTCACTCAAGCAATGTAGGGGCAGCGACACCGGCTCTGAACAGGGACTCAGCGCTTGTAGCCTATCTTGCGCAGGAAGTCGGCACGCGTCCGGGCATCGGCCTGGGTCTCGATCCCCTTGGGGGCAAACCCATCAACCACTCCCAAAACACCTCGCCCCTGCCCCGTTTCGGCGACGATCACCTCCACCGGGTTCGCAGTGGCACAGAAGATCTGGCAAACCTCCTGGCATTCCTTGACTGCGTTGAGGATGTTGATGGGAAAAGCGTCGCGCAGAACAACTATGAAGGTGTGCCCCGCACCAATGCTCAATGCGTTCTCGGCCGCGCACTTCGCCAGATCCGAATCGTTTCCTTCGATTCGGATCAGGCAGGGGCCTGAAGCCTCGCAGAAGGCGATGCCGAACTTGGCGTGCGGACAACCGGTCACCAAGGCCTCGTAAAGATCTTCGGCGGTCTTGATAAAGTGGCTCTGTCCCAGAATGACGTTGGATCCTTCCGGAAAAGTCAGTGGAACCTGCTTGATCTCCATGATTGCCTACCCTGTGAAAATAACCCCTGATGCCGTCCGTACCGACGGCGGTTCTCTCCGGTCCGGCGGCGATTGTAGCACGCCCCTATCCGGACACAAATCGAGAGGGCAGGGACAGCATAGCAGGCTCGCCGGGATTTTCCACTTCGCGCCCCTGTCAATTGGTGTAATCTCTTGCGATCGTGGATCGCACGCTTTCACCCTCCGTCGTCTGGTTTCGCAGGGATCTCCGGCTTTCGGATAATCCCGCGCTGGCGGCTGCCCTCAGAGCCGGTGGCCCCGTGATCCCCGTATTCATCGATTCGCCGCACGAAAAGCCGCCATGGGCTTCAGGGGCCGCCTCGCGCTGGTGGCTCCATCACTCGCTTGCAGCCCTGGACCGGTCGCTCAGGGAGCGAGGCTCGCGCCTGATCCTGCGCTCCGGGCCATTTATCCGGTGTCTGCGCCAGCTGGCCGGCGAATCCGGTGCGGCAGGAGTCTATTGGAATCGCAGCTACGAACCGGAAGCGGTCGCCAGTGACGCCGCCGTGGAGTCCGACCTGACCTCGGGCGGTCTGCGCACCGTGACCTTCAACGCCAGCCTGCTCTTCGAGCCTTCTGAGGTGCGCAACAGCAGTGGTGGTCCGTTCCGGGTATTCACGCCTTTCTGGCGAGCCTGCCTGTCCAATCTGATGCAGCCGCGCCCGCCCGGAAGGCCCTGCCCGGCTCTCCCCTCGCCGCGACGATGGCCCAGTAGCCTGGCTCTGCAACAGCTGGAGCTCACGCCGGTGCACGACCGGGCAGGCAGCCTCGAGCAGGCCTGGGAACCGGGAGAGAAAGGTGCCCTTGCCCGGCTGGAGCAGTTCATCCGCGGAGCACTGGCCGGATATCCGAGGGGACGCGAGCTTCCGGCCGTGCAAGGCACATCGCGCCTCTCACCGCACCTGCATTTCGGGGAGGTAAGCCCCCACGCCGTCTGGCACGAAGTCAAGGCTGCCGTGGCCGCGACAGACGATCCGAAACTGCGCGAAGCAGGCGACGCTTTTCTACGACAGATCGGTTGGCGGGAGTTCGCATGCCATATACTGGCCGCTTTCCCCGGTTCCGATCAGGAGCCCCTGCGTACCGATTTCCGGGGATTCCCCTGGAGAAGAAGCGCCCGTGATCTCAGGGCGTGGCAGCGTGGGCAGACCGGCTACCCGTTTGTCGACGCCGGGATGAGAGAACTCCGGACTACCGGCTGGATGCATAACCGGGTGCGGATGGTGGTTGCATCTTTTCTGACAAAGGACCTGCTTCTGCCCTGGATCGACGGAGCGAAATGGTTCTGGGACACGCTCGTGGATGCGGATCTGGCCAACAACTCGTTCGGGTGGCAGTGGACGGCGGGTTGCGGTGCTGACGCGGCACCCTATTTCCGAATCTTCAACCCCGTGGGCCAGGGAGAGAGATTCGACCCGAGTGGAGATTACATCAGGCGCTGGGTCCCGGAACTGGCAAAGCTGCCGGCACAATGGATTCACAAACCATGGCACGCTCCCGCTGCTGTCCTCAGGAATGCCGGCATCAGGCCGGGTGAGGACTACCCGAAGCCGCTGGTTGACCACGGAGAGGCGCGAAGGCGGGCATTGGCGGCATACCAGGGTCTTCGCGAGCCGTGAGGCATGCAGATTGTTTGCGCTCCGGATTTGACAGCCCGTGCGAGAATGTGGTGCGCGCAGGCGTTTGAACTTCAGCGAGAGGGAAGACGATGACAGACCCCGAAAAGCACCTCGCCAGCATCACGCTGGCCCCCTATGTATTCAAAGCCATGGCCCTCATCGGCGTGCGCCGCAAAGCCGGCAGCAACATGTTCCGGCATCAGGTCGCGACCATGGGAATTCTCCTCGACTACAAGATCATAGATCCCGTGCTTCTGAAGGCGGCCGTGATACACGACCTTTTCGAAGACGCGGAGGGCATGCCTGGGGTCACGCGTGAGGATATAGTCTCTCTGGATGCGGACGGGCCCGCCGTCTACGACCTGGTGATGGAAGTCACGATCCGGAAGAAAGACGGCGTTGAGGAACCGAAGCGGGAATACCTGATGCGCATCATGCAGACAGGCAGCCACAGGGCGAAGATCCTGAAGCTGGCTGATCGTCTGAGCAACCTGTTCGCGCTGGGGTTCGTCCACGATGCGGCATTCGTCAAAAGGTACCTGGAGGAAACCCGGACTTGCATACTTCCGTACGCAGAGCAGATAAGCCAGGACATGTACCGCGAGCTCACCGACTTGCTCGCGGACCGATACAAAAAACTGGCCGAGAGATTGCCTCGCGACAGCGAGTAAGGCGCCAGGTCTTCGGAATTCGGTTTCCGAAGTTCAGCGGGGCAGTCATAGTTGATTCCAGGAAAACCGAATTCCGAAAACCTGGCACGCTCCTCTGCTATTTCTTCTCTTCAGGAAAACTCAGGGCCTGCAACGCCTTTTCTGGGTCTTCAGAAAACGCTTTCTTGCACTCCTCCGAGCAGAGATGAACGGCGTATCCGCCGTAATCGACGGAGTGCTCCGGACTCCCATCCATTCCCAGCCGGCAGGTCACGCACTTTGAGATCACCTTGTCGGCGTTACCGTCGCTGGCGTCCGCCTTTGCCAGGGTCGCAAGCGCGGCCGCACTGGGCGGAGCTGCAAGCCCCTGCTTCTGCGGGACCTCAGGCGCTCTTGCCGTTCCGCACCCCACGGCCAGGCAAGTGAGCAGCAGGCTTAAGAGCAGGACAGCCCCCACATGGATCAGTCTCTTCACGCCAAACCTCCTCTTCGAGGACTTAGCACCATCATCCTCGATTCAATATATCACAGCGGCCTGAGCGGGCCGTGGACTTTGGCCCCGCTTCTGCTAGGATTGGATTCTCATGGAGCTCCCGAGCGAACTCAATCCTCAGCAGCGCACTGCGGTAGAACACGGCACGGGGCCCGCGCTCGTCCTGGCAGGTGCCGGAAGCGGCAAAACGCGCGTAATCACCTGCCGCATCGCACGGCTGATCCTCACAAACGCCTGCCGTCCGGAGCACATTCTCGCCGTCACCTTTACCAACAAGGCGGCCAATGAGATGCGCGAGCGTGTGCAAAGACTGCTCGGGCCGGTCAGGACTGCTGATCCGCAGGTGTCTACGTTCCATTCCTTCTGCGTCCGGCTGCTGCGCCGGGAAATCCTTCTCCTGGGCTATAAGCGGGACTTCTCCATTTATGATACGGACGATCAGAAGCGGCTGATGAAACAGCTCCTCTCGGACGCCGGCATTTCAGAGGGAACGCTGGCCCCAAAGGAAGTGCTGAGCAGGATCAGCTTCGCAAAGAATCACCGGGTCTCCGTGCAGGACTACGCATTGAGATTCCCGGCGCCGGACGCTGCGGAAGTCCAGGACCTGTACACCAGGTACGAGGCGCGCCTGCGACAGGCCAACGCCCTCGACTTCGATGACCTGTTGGTCAAGACCGTGGAGCTCCTCGAAAAGCAGCCGGAGCGGCGCGACCACTACAGCAACTGGTACCAGTACATACTGGTCGACGAATACCAGGACACGAACCGGCCGCAGTACGATATCCTGCGCCTGCTCACGTCGCGGCACCAGAACATCTTTGTCGTGGGTGACGAGGACCAATCCATCTACAGGTTCCGTGGCGCCGATATCCGCAACATTCTGCAGTTCGAGAAGGATTTCCCGGGCGCCAGGCTGATCAAGCTGGAACAAAACTATCGTTCGACACAAAACATCCTCAACGCGGCCGGGGCGGTGGTGGCGAACAACGAAGAGCGCAAGGGGAAAGTCCTCTGGACCCATAATCCCGAGGGTGACGTCATCACCTGCTGCATCGCCCGCTCGGCACGCGCAGAAGCGGAGTGGGTGGCCGAACGGATTGAAGAGAAGCTCGAGGAGAACCCCGAATGCCGGGTTGGTGTGCTGTACCGCGCCAACTTCCTGTCGCGCAACTTCGAGGACGTCTTCAATGAACGCGGCCTGGCCTATGCCATAGTCGGAAGCGTCGCCTTTTTCGGTCGTGCGGAAGTCAAGGACATGCTGGCTTACCTCAGGGTACTCTTCAACCCGGAGGACGATATTGCCCTGCTCAGGATCATAAACACCCCTCCTCGAGCCATCGGACAGACAACCGTCGACCTGCTGGTTCGAACCGCTGCGGCCCTGCAGGTCCCGCTTACATCGGCTCTGGCCGGGTTGTCCCGCGATCCGGAGAAAGCCGGCCGCGCGCAAAGGGCGCTCTCAGGATTCCAGAGCATGCTCGACGGATGGATGTCCATGCGCGACACATGCCCGGCAGCGGACCTGCTCAGGCGGATCGCCGATGATGTCGGGTACCGGAAGATGCTGGAGCGGCAGGAGACACGGGAGGATGCCGAAAGCCGGATGTCCAACGTGGAGGAGTTGATCCTCGCCGCCTCGGAATCACAGGAGCGAGGAGAGACCCTCTTCGAGTTCCTCGACCGTGCCGCCCTGGCTGCGGAGATCGATGCCCTCGACCCCTCATCCCGGGTGACGCTCATGACGGTCCACAGCGCGAAAGGGCTGGAATTTGACGCCGTGTTCCTCGTGGGACTCGAAGAAGGGCTGTTCCCCCACTCACTGTCGACAGGCTCGAAGGAGGACCTGGAGGAGGAGAGGCGCCTTTGCTACGTCGCTGTGACCCGGGCCCGCCGGAAGCTCTTCGTCAGCTGGACCCCGAGGCGCCGCAGTTTCGGCGCGGACGCTTTTGCCCGCTCGGAGCCTTCCCGCTTCCTGCGGGAGATGCCGGCGAACCTGGTTGAGAAGGTAGCGATGGGCGCGGACCTGGTCCGGGAATCCGAGTCGTGCTACGAGGAAGAGGAGGATGAATCTCCGGACCGCTTTGTCGAAGCGGCCCGGAGCGTCGGCACCGGCAAGAGCGGCGAGGAGATCCCCCGGACCGTTGCCGAGCTGCGTTCGTACCTGGAGCGGGTACAGAGCGGCACGGGGAACGCCGGCAGACTATCCGCCACCAAGCCGCTCAAGTCAGGCACGCGGGTGCGCCATGCCCAATTCGGTGAAGGAATCATCCTGAGCCGCGAACGCGTCGGCAATGATATAAGGCTCGTCGTAACATTCAGCAGCGCCGGGCGAAAGACACTGCTGGAGAAATACGCCAAACTCGAAGCGATCTGATCCTCCGCCGGAGCACCGTGAAAGGGGCCGGGAGAAATCGCCATGAAAGCTGAGGCCGACGAAGTCCACGAAGCGCGGCACCGGAACGAGCGGCATGCGACCGCCCGGAGTATTCAGCCCATTCTCAACCCTCGGTCCGTGGCCCTGGTCGGAGCCTCCCGGCAGCCCGGTACCATTGGCGCGGCCCTTCTGGCCAACCTGAAAAGGTGCGGGTTCACCGGGCGAATCTATCCGATCAATCCCAAGGCCGCAGAGGTCGACGGTCTGCCGGCTTTCCCCAGCGTTTCCGCCGTGGGTGCGCCGATAGACATGGCACTCATCGCAGTTCCCGCACCACTGGTCGAGAATGCAGTCCGGGATTGCGCCCGTGCCGGAGTCCGCGGTGTTGTCATCGTCAGCTCGGGCTTTGGAGAGCTGTCTCAGGAGGGGCGTGAAATCGAAAGGCGGCTGCGCGACTTCTGCCGGGCGACAGGCATGAGGATGGTGGGCCCCAACTGCATGGGCGTCCTGAACACCGATCCCGCGATTTCGATGAATGCCGTGTTTGTGCCGCCCTGGCCTCCGGCAGGCAACATCGGGCTGCTTTCACAGAGTGGCGCCCTTGGATATGTGATCCTGGACCGGATCGAGGCCCTCAACGTCGGGCTGTCGACTTTCATTTCGGTCGGCAACAAAGTCGATGTGTCCGGCAACGATCTCCTTGCATACTGGGCCGAAGACCCCCGGACCGACGTGATCGTCCTGTATCTCGAGAGTTTCGGCAACCCGCGCAAGTTCGCCCGGGTCGCACCGGAAGTGGCGCGCCGCAAGCCGATAGTGGCGATCAAGTCAGGGCGCTCGGCTGCGGGGACACGCGCCGCCACCAGCCACTCGGCATCTCTCGCCAACCCGGATGTCGCAGTTGAAGCGCTGTTTGAGCAGGCAGGTGTTATCAGGGCCTCGACGCTCGAGGAACTGATGGATGTTGCCGTCCTCCTCGCCAACCAGCCCGTGCCTGCAGGTCCGCGCGTCGGCGTGATAAGCAACGGCGGCGGTCCGGGCATACTGCTTGCCGACGCCTGCGAGGCCCGCGGGCTCACGCTTCCCGAACTTGCCCCCGGTACTGTCGCGGCACTGCGACAGGTGCTGCCCACGATGGCAGGGCTCGCCAATCCCATCGACATGATCGCATCCGCGACAGCTGCCCACTACGCAGCCGCCATCGAATTGGTCGGCAATGATCCCAACATTGATTCTCTGATCGTGATCTACCTGCCTCCGCACCTGCACGACCCGGCCGAGGTCGCATCCGCGATCTGCGCAGCCGCCGGCAGGGTGCCTCTCGAAAAACCCGTGCTGACCGTTATCATGTCGTCGCGCGGGGTTCCCATGCCGGTCAGCTCCGCGCCACGCGGCCGCCTGCCTTCGTACAGTTTCCCGGAGAATGCGGCCGTCGCTCTGGCTGCGGCCGAGCGATACAGGCGCTGGCGGAACCGGCCTGCCGGGCGCTGTCTTTCACTGGCGCCGCCTGCGCAGGCGGCAATCCGGGATGTGATCGACCGCGTCCTTGCAAACAAGGACAAGCCGGTCTGGCTCGAGCCCGGCGACCTGGCAACGGTACTGCGGGCGGCAGGCATCGAATTTGCGGCCACCGAGGAAACGCACGTCCGGGATGCGGGCTCGGTCGCCGGGCGCCTGGGCTACCCGCTCGTGTTGAAGATCCAGACCCCGGAGGTCCTGCACAAGAGCGACGTGGGCGGAGTCGTTCTTGGTCTGCGCTCAATGGACGAAGTCGCTGAAAATGCCGACAGGCTGGTTCGGAAGATGGCGGCGGCCGGCATCACCCTCGAACGCGTGCTGCTGCAGCGCGAGGTCAAGGGGGGGATCGAAGCACTCGTCGGCGTCACTACCGACCCGACTTTCGGTCCGTTGCTGGTGTGCGGCCTGGGAGGGGTGCTCGTGGAACTCATCAGGGATGTCTCCTTCCGGCTCACGCCCGTCAGTGACGTCGACGCTGCGGAAATGCTGTCAAGGCTGCGGTCCGCCCGGCTTCTGGATGGATACCGAGGCAGCCCGCCAGGCGACCGGGCGGCCCTCATCGACGTGATCCTGCGGGTTTCAGCGTTAGTGGAGCTTGTTCCTGAACTCCGCGAACTGGACCTGAACCCGGTCAAAGTCCTGCCGCCAGGAGAGGGTGCGATAGTGGTGGACGGACGCGTGCGCGTGGGGCGTGTGTAATATCTGACTGCTGACTTGCGAGGAGCCATGGTGACGTCCTTGTTTCGGAGGAAGCCGCTTGATGCACTGATCGCCGAAGGCGGCGACGAGGCGCACGGGCTGAAGAAATCGCTCACCACAGTGGACCTGATCGCGCTTGGCATCGGAGCCATCATCGGCGCCGGTATCTTCGCCACCCTGGGGGCAGCCACCTCCGGGAGCAACGGACTGCCCCCCGCAGGTCCGGGCGTCACGGTGTCGATCGCCCTCACGGCCGTCGCCTGCGGGTTCTGCGCCCTCTGTTATGCGGAGTTCGCCAGCCTCGTTCCGGTCGCCGGCTCAGCCTACACCTACAGCTACACGACGCTCGGGGAACTCGTGGCGTGGATCATAGGGTGGGACCTGATCCTCGAGTATGCCGTAGGCAACATTGCGGTCGCCATCTCCTGGGCGGCCTATTTCCGCCAGCTCCTGCTCGGCTTCGGCATCGAAATCCCGGCATGGATGGCAACGGATTATCGCTCGACGCAGATCGCCGCGAGGGCAGCCGCGGAATCCGGCGCCGCCATGCTGAGCCCGGAGGGAACCGTTGCTTACCAGGCACATCTGAATCACCCGGTACTGCTTGGTATACCGATCATATTCAACATACTCGCGATCGTCATTGTCGCCCTGATCACCTGGCTTCTCGTGATCGGCATAAAGGAGTCGGCCCGGTTCAACAACGTCATCGTGGTATTGAAGATCATCACCTTGTGTTTCTTCGTGGCAGTGGGCGTCTTCTACGTCAAGCCCGACAACTGGAAGCCGTTCTTTCCCGGGGGATTCTCGGGCGTCTGGACCGGCGCATCGCTCATCTTCTTCGCATACATCGGTTTTGACGCGGTGTCGACCGCCGCAGAAGAATGCCGCAACCCCGCCAGGGACATGCCTCGGGGCATCATCGGTTCCCTTGTGATCTGCACTATCCTCTACATCGCCGCGGCCATCGTCCTCACGGGGATGATCCCGTTCAGCAGCCTGGCCGGGGTCGCCGATCCGCTGGCGGCCGCCCTGGCATATGTTCACCAGGATTGGGCTGCCGGCCTGCTCGCGTTCGGGGCCGTGGTGGCTATGACTGCGGTGCTGCTGGTCTTTCAGCTGGGACAGCCCCGAATCCTGATGGCGATGTCGAGAGACGGCCTGCTGGGCAAGACGTTTTCGAGGATTCACCCGAAGTACCGCACCCCTCATGTGACTACTATCCTCACCGGGGTGTTCGTCGCGATCTGTGCCGCCGTGGCCAACATAGACGAAATTGTGCAGCTTACGAACATCGGGACCCTGTTTGCCTTCGTACTGGTCTGCATCGGCATCCTCATCCTCCGTCGCCGTGAACCGGACCGGAAGCGGACGTTTCGTGTGCCGCTGGTCCCGTGGACACCGCTCATGGGCATAGCGATGTGCCTCGTCCTGATGGCAGGGTTGCCCCGGCTGACCTGGTTCCGGTTCATTGCCTGGCTGGCCGCGGGTCTTGTGATCTACTTCTTGTACGGGATCAAGAAGAGCCGCCTCAACACGGCGAGCCGCGGGGCGAAAGACTGATCACCACGAGTCGCCGGGTCAGGCCGACCTGCCTGACCTCTCTCGGGTCAACCGCGTTCTGCCCCGGGACACCAAGCTGCGAAGCGTGGCCAGATTCATCAGGTCCTCTTTCAGTTCCTCGCCCTTTGGCGTCTCCAGGATCTTGGGTACGTCTGTGAACCGGTCGTCGTTGACCAGGAAACGGAACGCATCCAGGCCCAGGAAGCCCTGGCCGATGTGCGTGTGGCGGTCCACATGCGAGCCAAGCTCTCTCTTGCAGTCATTGACGTGAATCGCGCGCACCCGGTGCAACCCAATGAGCCGGTCGATTTCCTGGACCGTACGCATGTATGCTTTTCGCGTCCGGAGGTCATATCCCGCCGCGAATGTGTGGCAGGTGTCGATGCATACACCGACCCGGTCTGTGCACGTGACACGTTCCAGGATGGCAGCCAGATGCTCGAAGCGATGCCCGACGCTGGTCCCCTGGCCGGCCGTGTTTTCAAGAAGTACCATCACCGGCGGTCCGACCCGCTCAAGAGCCTGATCGAGCCCCTCTGCGATCCGCGCGATTCCCTGCTCCGCTCCTGCCCCCATGTGTGACCCCGGGTGGAGGATGAGAAAGCGGACACCCAGTGAACGCGCCCTTTCCATTTCATCCTGGAAAGCGGCGAGCGATCTTCGTCGCAGAGCCGGATCCGGGGAGGCCAGGTTTATGAGGTAGCTGCTGTGAGCCAGGACAGGCCGTATCCCGCTGCGCGATTCCGCCTCCTTGAACAGCAGGAGATCGGGTTCCGCCAGATCCTTGCCCTTCCAGCGGGTATTGTTCTTCAGAAACAGTTGAAGCGTCACGCAGCCGGCACGCAGTCCACGGTCAAAGGCCAGATGCATCCCGCCCGCGATGGACATGTGCGCGCCGACGAGCAGTTCGTGTCCCACTGTCACCCCCCGGTTATGTTATCATCTGGGACAAGTGACTTGACGATGCCCGACAGCCATTCGATACTGCTTCTTGGACTTGGTGCGCAAGCACACGCGACCGCTTCGCAGCACTTCGCCGCGAAGGGCCACAGGGTCATTTCGGCGCCCGCCGGCAAGGATGCGGACTCGATCCTGAAGGATCCGCAGCTGAACCTGATCTACCTTCAACCGACATCCGACAAATCAGCGCTGGAAGAGTTCCATCGGACGGCGGCCGTGCGCCCTGCGGTCCCCATCGTGCTGATCTGCAGCCAGCCCTCTGTTCAGTTGCTGCACGAGGCGTGGCACGCCGGTGTGGCCGACGTGATTTTCCTCCCGTTGGCGGCAGGGCCGCTGGACTCGAGCCTGACGCGTACGGCGAAGGAAATTCCCGCGCAGAGCCTGGCCGCGGAAATCTCCGAAGAGGCGCGGCTGCACTACCTGGACGAGAACGGTAAGGAGCGGTGGGTAACGATCCGGCCTCCCAAGTTGACAATCGGGCGCAGCTCCAGCAACGACCTCGTCTTCAACTACATGAACATCTCCCGCTTCCAGGCGGAAATCCACCGCGAAGAAGGGCACTACGCGATCCACGACCTCGGAAGCAAACATGGGACCTACGTCAACGGCATCCGGATGGAAACCGCCAGACTCGAAAACGGCGACCGCATCCAGCTGGGCGGCCTGCAGGGACAGACGATAACCTTCCGACAGGGGGATCTCCTGCATACGCTGCTTGGGACCTCGGTCTCGAAGGCCGAGGTCGGGTTCTCAATCAGCGGCTTCCGCGAAATTGGGATGCTGCTGGCGACAATCCGCGCCCTGAGTTCGATCCCGCTCCTGGACGACCTCCTGTCCATGGTCGTCGATACCGCGATTGAGCTGACCGGGGCGGATCGCGGCTTCATCATGCTCAAGGAAAACGACGGGCATCTCAGTTTCAAATGCGCCCGCAACAACTACAAGCGCCCGATGGATGGATCGTCGTTCCAAACCAGCCGCCGCGTGCCGGACGAAGTCTTCAAGACCGGCCAGCGCATCGTGATCAACGACCTGGACGTGGGCGACGGTTCGGAGGATCACAGCTCCACGCGCCGGCTCGGACTGCGCAGCGTTTTCTGCGTGCCGCTGAGATACCTGACCTTCCACGACACCGGCAACATGTCAGGCATCGGACGGATGGAGACCATCGGCGTCCTCTACGTGGACAGCCAGAAGATCGGAGCGGTGCTCTCCAGCACACAGATTGATGCGCTGGAGACCCTGGCTTCGGAAGCCGCGATCGCCATCTACAACGCGCAACTGTATCGACTTTCCCAGGAGAAGCGGAAGCTGGACGAGGAGCTTGCCATCGCCCGTGAGATTCAGCAGGCGCTGCTCCCGGGGTCCGTCAAGGTAATGCCGCACGTCTGTGCGCACAGCATGAACCTGCCGTGCCGGGAGGTAGGCGGCGACTATTTCGACTACTTCGAGCTGGAAAGCGGGAAACTCGGATTTGCCCTGGGAGATGTTGCCGGAAAGGGGATCGCTGCCGCGCTTCTGACCTCCATGCTCCAGGGCCTCTTCTCCGCCCAGGCGCTGCTGCAACTCCCTCTGCCTGAACTGATTTCCAACGTCAATCTCAACCTGGTCAGGCGCGGGACAAGCAGCCGCTTCGTCACTTTCTTCTTCGGCATACTCGATCAGGACGGCAGTTGCACGTACACCAACGCCGGCCACAACCCGCCTTACCTCCTCAGACAGAACGGGTCCATTGAAGAGCTGAAAGATGGCGGAATGGTGCTCGGGCTGTTTCCGTTCGCGGAGTACGTTGCCAGGACCGTCCAGCTGGAGCCCGGAGACCACCTGGTGCTTTTCACAGACGGCGCCCTGGAGGCCCGCGACACCGCCGGTGAAGAATTCGGTGAGGAGCGGCTCCGGGCCCTGCTGCAGAGCAACCCCACCGCCAGTGCCGGGGAAATCCTGACCAGGCTGCAGGAGGCGATCATGACCTTCTCTGCAAACACGCCCCAGCACGACGATATCACCATGATGGTCCTCGGCTACCGGGAAGCACCGGCGGCATCCGGTCTGAATCATGCGAGCTCATCGGCTCCGGCCCGGCCACCGGTTCCGCTGACGGAGTGATCGACTACGGATGGAAGGCTTCGCTTCGGGATGCCCGCGCAGCGGGACGGGCGAAGTTACGCATCACCCGCGGCCGGACGGAAAGGTGGGGTCTCACCTCGGCGTCCCTGCTGGACCGATTTCTGACGATTGCTCTCAGGACCTTCTCATGCCTCGCTACAGGCTCGACATCGAATACCAGGGAACCAGGTACAGCGGTTGGCAGATTCAGAAGAATGCGCGCACCATCCAGGGCGAAATCGCCGCGGCCATCCAGAAGCTGACCCTTGAAAAGGATTTCGAGCTCTATGGAGCCGGGCGAACGGATGCCGGGGTACACGCCCTGATGCAGGTAGCACATCTGCAACTCCGGAACTCGCTCCCGGCCGAGAAGCTCCGGCGGCTGACCAACGACGAACTGCCGCCCGACATCAACATCCTGCGCATCACCCGGGCAGATCCCCGCTTCCACGCCCGCCATCACGCCGTGGCCCGCGCCTATCTCTACCAGATCAGCCGGCGGCGGACGGCATTCGGCAAGAAGCTCGTATGGTGGATCAAGGACGCACTCGACGTAGCGCGCATGAGAGCGGCGGCAGCGCTCTTCGCCGGCATGCAGGACTGGCAGTCTTTCACAGACGACGATCCGGAAGAAAAGTCAACGCTCGTCATGGTTGAGCGCATCGAGATCAGGGAGGCCGGGGACCTCATCCTGATCCGGGTGGTGGGGTCACATTTCCTGTGGAAGATGGTGCGGCGCCTGGTGGGAATACTCGCCGAGGTGGGACGAGGAGCACTGGCCGTAGAGGATGTACCGGCTCTCCTCCGAACCAGATCGGGTGAACCCGCACGGTTCACCGCGCCGCCGTCCGGGCTCTTCCTCGAGCGCGTCTACTACCCGGGAGAGGACCGGGCGGAATCGCTCGAGCCTGTGCTGCCCGTTGTGTCTTTGCCAGGCCGCGGCGCGGACGAGCCGCAGCCAGTCAGGAAATAGCTCACCGCAGAGGCGTCAAGCACGCAGAGACGAACATCTGAAGCAGAATTGCCTCCCCATCTTGCTCTGGGGTCTCTGCGTTTTCAACGGTGGGGGCATCTTCGAGTATCCGGCACGGATCTGACGATCAAGGGGCTGCGAGCCCGCCGCTATGGCTTCAGCCACAGATCGATCGGAATCCGGGCGTCGGAGTGAAATGGAAGTTCTATGCGCCGGTTCTGTCCCGCCGAGGCGTACGCGGCCATGAGGATTTCGAGCGCGGCACGACCGTCCTCTCCCGTCTCACCGGGTTGCCGGTCGTTCTTCACGCAGTCTACGAAATGGGCCATTTCCTGTGGAAACCCGTAGTTCCACAGCTCCTCCCAGGTCGTGTAGGTCCAGCCGCGCGACGTGGTCGCCTTCTCGACGACGTAGCCATAGCCGGTTTCGCTGTAGGTCTGGATTGCGTTCCCCATGTGCAGGTTGGCGTAGGCGCAGCCCTGCGACCCGAAGACCTCTACACGGTCATCCATCCCGCCTGCACGCGCCCAGCTCTCCTCCGCCATCCCCTCCGCGCCATTCTCGAACCGGACGATGATGGTGGCATTGTCGTCCCCCAAGGTCTTTTCGGCGTGGACAAACGTGCCCATGTCGGCAATCACCGACACGGCTTTCGGCTTGCCGTAGAACCACCGGAAAAACTCGATCGCGTGGCAGCCCATATCCATGGTAACGCCGCCGCCGCTGCGCCGAACGTCCCAGAACCAGCCGGTGTGGGGACCGTTGTGTTTCTCGCTCTGCTTGACCAGGTAGACCTTGCCGAACGCACCTTCCTCCGCCAGCCGTTTGACTCGGACGTACTTCGGAGTGAAACAGAGTTCTTCCGCGTACATGCACTTGACCTTCGCAGCGCGGCAGGCCTCTATCATCCGGTCCGCCTCGGCCAGATTCATTGCGAATGGCTTCTCCACGATCACATGCTTGCCGGCCGCGGCGCAGTCCAACGTGACTGCACAGTGGAGGTCGTTCGGCACGGAGATCGCCACGAGCGCGATCTCGTCCATTTCCAGCATCTTTCTGTAGTCGGCAAACCAGTGAGGGATCCTGTGCTTCGCGGCAAGAGCCCTTACATGGCTTTCTGTCGGTGACGCAACCGCGATCAGCTCCGCGTCCGGAACGCCTCCGAAACTCTCAGCGTGAATATCGGCCTGAAACTGGGAACCAATCAAGCCTACCCCTACCTTGGACATATTCGCGCTCCCTGGCTGATCGACCACGTCTGAAAGGCGTCTTCGATCTGCCCGACATGGCAGCCCGGGGTGTACCCACCGCCGGGATCGGTATCGGAATCGGCATCGGTTCCGGCTGGGAATCAGCCTCAATCACCCGGTTCGTCGGCTGATCTTGATGTCGAATGCCGATACCGATTGCGACCCCGATTCCGATCCCGACATCGAGAGTTCTCCGCACCTGGTCTCAAAGTTACACGTCAACCACCGTTCGCCGGGACGGCAGCGCCTTTCAGTTTCACACGACCCATGGCCGTACCTGTCGATCGGAATGAAGCGGGATTGTCCCATGATTAGCCGGTGATATTCAGATGACGGTCCCGCTGCGGATCAACGCACCTTTCGGTATCACGATGATCCCGTCCCGTATGTAGTGATTCTCCTCGTCCTTCTCCTGCAGGTTGTGTGCGTTTATGATCGAGACGTTGTCGCCGACGCGGGCGTTCTTGTCGATGATGGCGTTGATGATCGTGCAGTGATTGCCGATGCCGACGCTGGGGACTCTGGCTTCCGCGTTCTCTTCCAGCTGCCGCGCGCTATCGTATTCATCAGCACCCATGATGATGGAGTTCTTGATCGTCGTGCCGCCCCCGATCCGGCTGCGCACTCCGATGATCGAATGCTTGATGTCGGCTCCGTTGAGAATGCATCCCTCTGTGATGATCGACTGGTGCACGCTGCAGTTGTTGAGCTTCGAACCGGAGAGGTTGCGCGGGTGCGTGTACACCGGCATCTGGGCATTATAGAAATTGAACTGCGGCAGGCCCGTGGTCAGCCCGAGGTTCGCTTCGTAAAACGAGCGGATCGTTCCGATGTCGGTCCAGTAACCGTCGAACACGAACGCGCACACCCTGTGCTTCTGCATCGCCTCGGGGATGAGCTCCTTGCCGAAGTCAACGGCGCGGGATTCCTGGAGAAGCTTGACGAGCAACTGCTTCGGGAAGATGTAGATCCCCATCGACGCAAGGTACTCACGCGGCGAACCGCCGGCGGCCGGGGGAAGCGGGAGATCGCTGCGAAGCCCGTGGAGTTCGTCCGCGCCGGGCTTCTCGCGGAAGCCGACAATCCTGCCGTCGGCCTGGATCTTCATGATCCCGAAGTTCGACGCCTCCTCAGCCGTGGCGGGAATCGCGGCCACAGTAATCTCGGCGCTGCATTCGACATGGCGCTTAAGCATCAGGCGCAAATCCATCTGATATAGCTGATCGCCCGAGAGAATCGCTACGTACTGAGCCTCCAGGCGGGAGAAGTGCTTGATGCTCTGGCGCACGGCGTCTGCGGTGCCCTGGAACCAGTCCGTCCGGTCGTGGGTCTGTTCGGCAGCCAGAATGTCCACGAATCCCCCGTGGAACATGTCGAACTTGTAGGTCTGTACGACATGCTTGTTGAGAGATGCCGAATTGAACTGCGTCAGGACAAAGATCTTGTTGATGCGTGAATTCAGGCAGTTGCTGATCGGGATGTCGATGATCCGATACTTGCCGGCAAACGGCACCGCCGGCTTGCTGCGTTCCTTCGTGAGAGGGAACAGGCGCTGGCCGCGGCCACCACCCATGACAATACCGATCGCATCATCCATGTATGATTCCCCTTTGTGTCATTCGATTATATCTGCGCGCAGCATCTTCCAGATCGGATATTTGATGCGGAATAGGGGCAAGTTGAGCCGAGTCCGGCCAGAACAGGCATAAGCAGGGCTACAAATACAGGGACAACGATAGCGGCCACAACCAATACCGCAGCCCATCCTGCCAGATCGAGGACTTCGGGAACCGGGGATGGTCGGCACTCGGCGCGTTCGCGCGCTGCACGCGCGAACGCAGCCGCAGCCAGGGTCGGGGGGTGTAGTGATCCCGGCGAAGGCATCGTCGAAGAAGACCGCGCCCTCCGGTGCGATGGTCTGCCATCGATCGTCGCCTTGCCCGGGCTCATTCCCCTGAGTGTCGGCCTGGCTTACCTCGTCATCTACCAAACTGGAAACAGGCAGCCTGTGGGCGATGAGCACCGCAGCGTCGCTCAAAACGGCTGGACCTATCGCTTGGGTGCTACCTGGACGGCCCAGCTGATGCGCGGCGCTTTCTGAGCTCCCTTGCCAGATCCTGAGTAGAAACGCCCATCTCGCGAAGTGCCACCAGAAGATGAAAGAGAAGGTCCGACGCCTCGCTGATGAATTCCTCGCGGCTGCCTCCCACACCTGCGAGTGCCGTCTCCACGCCTTCCTCCCCGACCTTCTGCATGATGCGCCTGCGTCCCTGGTCGAAGAGCCTCGCGGTGTAGGAACCCTCCGGCCGATCCGCTTCGCGTCGGGCTATCAATTGTTCCAGTTCCGCCAGGATCGAACCGATGGAATCGGGAGGAGCCGGCTCGAATCCCGCAATCGGCTCGTAGAAGCAGGAGTCGGCTCCGGTATGGCACGCCGGCCCTCTGGGGATCACACGGACCAGGATGGCATCCCGGTCGCAGTCGGCCAACAGGCCGACGACTTTCTGGGTGTTGCCCGATGTCTCACCTTTGTGCCAGAGCGTCTGGCGGCTCCGGCTGTAGAAAACCGTCTCGCCCGCTTCCTGCATTCTCGCCAGGCTCTCACGGCTGACCCAGGCGAGAGTCAGGACTTTTCCGTTCGAGGCATCCTGCACGATGGCCGGAACGAGCCCATCGCCATCCCATTTCAAGTCCTCCGGTTCGATCATCTGTCGTCCTCCATCGCGTCGCGTCAGTTACGGATGGACGAGATCCGTTACATCATCGACCACAGAGTGGGTCTGCGCCGCCGGCGCGGACAAATGCGCGCTGCGGCGCAGCGCGCCCGCTCAAATCCGTACAGGAATCCCCCGTGCCCGAAGGAATTGTTTCGTCTCGAGAATGGTATGCCGTCCGTAGTGAAAAATGGAAGCGGCGAGGGCGGCGCCCGCCTTCCCCTCCAGAAATGCATCTGCGATATGTTCCAGGGTGCCGCACCCTCCCGACGCAATTACCGGGATCGATACACGGTCGGCGACAGTCCTGTTCAGAAGATTATCGTATCCCTGCTGCGTCCCATCGCGATCCATGGAGGTCAGGAGTATCTCCCCTGCGCCGCGTTCCGAGACCTCGTGCGCCCAGCTGACGGCATCGAGCTGAGTGAGGGTGCGTCCACCGTGGGTCGTGACCTCCCACCGGGGACCCTCCTCGGACCAGGGGCGAACCCTCCGGGCATCGATCGCCACGACTATGCACTGGGAGCCAAAGTAGCGCGCGGCCTCGTTCACAAGCTCCGGATTCCCGACGGCGGAGGTGTTGAGCGACACCTTGTCGGCCCCCGCCCTCAGAACGGACTGGATATCCTCGAGCGACCTGAGGCCGCCACCGACCGTGAAGGGGATGAATATGCTGTCGGCTACCGCGCGAACCATCCGCGTCACGATGCCGCGCCGGTCCGAGGAGGCGGTGATGTCCAGGAAGACGAGCTCATCTGCGTCTTCCGCGTCATAGCGGACCGCCGCCTCTACCGGGTCACCGGCGTCTACCAGGTTGACGAAGTGGGTGCCTTTGACAACTCGCCCTTCACGGACATCAAGGCACGGAATGATCCTCTTTGCCAGCATTGCCTTGCCACGAAGCCAATTGTGATTTCACGAGGCGGAAATCGAGCCTCTTCTCGTAGAGCGCCCGCCCCAGGACCACGCCCTCGATTCCAGCCTGCCGCCGTCGCCAGAGCTCGTAGATGTCCTCCGACGTCGTCGCTCCGCCGCTGGCAATCACCTTCAGTCCCGACCGGCGGGCAAGCGTCTCCGTCTCTTCGACGTTCACCCCGCGAAATGTTCCGTCCCGGGAGACGTCGGTATAGATAACCCGTTCGACGCCGATCAGCCTGATGCGTTCAGCGAGTCCCAGGGCGGACACGCCGCTCTGATCCACCCAGCCCCTTACGGCGACCATGCCCTCGCGGGCATCGATGGCAACAGCCAGGGAGCCGGGCCAACGTTTCAGGGCCTCTTCCAGGACGCGCGGATCGGTGATCGCTGCGGTGCCCACAATCGCCCGCCGGGCACCGAGGTCCAGGATCCTGCCGATCTGTTCGAGCGTCCTCAGTCCGCCGCCGAACTGGACCGGTATCCTGAGCGTTCGGAATATCGCCGCTGCAACCTGAAGGTGCGGGCCGCCCCCCGAGAATGCGCCATCCAGGTCCACGAGGTGCAAACGTCCCGCACCCTGCTCCTGCCAGTAGAGCGCCATGGCCAGGGGATCGTTCCCGTATTCCCTGACACGTGAGGCGTCGCCCTCCTCCAGGCGGACGCACTTGCCGTCCTTCATGTCGATTGCAGGTATGACCTCGAAGTCGCCGGGATGGGCTGTCATTCAGTGATCACCCGATGCGGACAAAGTTGCTCAGCAGCCGTTTGCCCATCGCCTGGCTCTTCTCCGGATGGAACTGCGCACCCCATACCTTGCCGCGTCGGGATATCGAGCAGAAGCGACGGCCATATTCCGTCCGCGCTAACTGGTCGTTCGTGTCTGCAGGCTCGACATAGTAGGAGTGAACGAAGTAAAAGTAGGCGCCCTCAGGCACTCCCTCCAGCAGCGGATCAGGCTTCAGCTCCTCGACCTGATTCCAACCCACGTGAGGGACGTGCAACCCGGGGACCGCGAACCGGCGGACCAGACCCGGAATGATGCCCAATCCACGGTGCCTTCCGAACTCCTCGGACTCGTCAAAAAGCAGCTGCAGCCCAAGGCACAGCCCGAGGAGAGGCCGGCCGGAACCGACCACCTCCAGAATCGCCTCCACCAGGCCCTGGTTCCGAAGGTTGTTCATAGCATCGCCGAACGCACCAACGCCCGGCAGAATCAGCCGGTTCGCTCTGCGGACCACCTCCGGGTCGCCGGATGTGAGCGGATCTCTCCCCACCGCGGCGAGTGCCTTCTCAACACTTCTGAGATTTCCCATGCCATAGTCCACGATCACCGTGGAATCGTCCGCAGGCATGATCACAGAACCCCCTTGGTGGAAGGAACCCCCTGCACACGTGGATCCACCCTGGTCGCAAGGCTGAGTGCACGGGCCACCGCCTTGAAGATGGCCTCAAAGATGTGGTGAGTATTCTTCCCGTACAGCAGGTCGATGTGAAGACAGAGGCGGCCGTTCGAAACCACCGCCTTCCAGAACTCTTCGACCAGTTCCGTATCCAGGTCTCCCACACTCTCCCGTTCCACGCTGACCCTGTAAACCAGGCAGGCCCTTCCCGAAATGTCCACGACTGCTCTCGCGAGCGCCTCATCCATCGGGAAATAGGCGTGCGCGAAACGCACGATTCCCTGCTTGTCGCCCAGAGCCTTCTCCAGAGCCGATCCGAGGCAGATCCCGATGTCCTCCAACGAATGATGAGCATCGATCTCCAAATCGCCTGTGCAATGAACTTCCAGGTCAAGAAGACCATGGCGCGCGAAGAGCTCGAGCATGTGATCGAGAAATGGAACCCCTGTTTGGACGTCGCTCCGTCCGCTGCCGTCCAGATCCAGGGCGACCTTCACATCTGTTTCGCGGGTCTTGCGGGTCACTGTCGCTTTTCGTTCGGTCATGGGCGAAATCCTCAGTTGCTTTCCGGGGGCGGGGCGGTCACGCGGTCCAGGATCTTGCGCAGCGCCGCGACGAATCGGTCGTTTTCTGATGGGGTTCCTACCGTGACGCGCAGGCAGTTCGACAGCATGGGATAGGCGGATACGTCGCGGATCAGGATACCCTGCTGGTACAACTCCTCAAAGACAGGACGGGGCGGCACAGTCAGCTCGAACAGAAAGAAGTTCGCGCCGGTCGGATACAGCCGGACTGCCGGGATTTCGCTCAGCATCTGTCGCAACCGTTCCCTTTCCCCGAGAATTGCTTCGATCGCGGGCCGGAACCTCTCCCGGTGGTCAAGGGCCACTTGCGCCGCGGTCAGGCTGAACTGATTGACATTGTAAGGCATCTTGGCCTTGGCAATCTGGGCGGCAAGGTCAGGGTGCGCCAGGAGGTAACCCAGGCGCAGGCCCGCCATTCCCATGGCCTTGGAGAAGGTCCGCGTGATGAGCAGGCGGGGAAACTCCGCGAGGAACTGCATCCCCGTACGCCCGCAGAACTCGTAGTAAGCCTCGTCCAGCAGGACCTGCCCGTTGAACGTTTTCAGGATCCTGTGCAGGTCCTCGTGCGCCACTTCAGAACCGGTGGGGTTATTGGGGCTGCAAAGAATGAGCACTTTGGCTGAGACTTCGTCGGCCCGAGTCAGCAGCCCGTCGATATCGTAGGTCATGTCCGGTTTCAGAGGAACAGGGGCGATACGCGCCCCGAGGATCTGAGAAACCAGACCGTAAAGCTGAAAAGTCGGCGACGGCATAACGACCGGGGTCCGGTCCTTGATCAGGACGATCAGGGAGGCAAGGAGCAGTTCGTTGGACCCGTTTCCGACCAGGATGCCATCCGTATGCCAGCCCACGTAATCGGCCAGCTGCGCGCGGAGGGACTCCGGTACGAATTCGGGATAGCGCGACCATTTCAGTGCCATGAAACGCCTGAAGGTTTCCGCCTTCAGGTCCTCGGGGAAATCATAGGGGTTCTCGTTCTGATTGAGCTTTATCTCCGCGTCGTATGTGCGGAGGGTATAGGCGGGCGCCTTCAGGACCTGGTCCTTCACACCCGCAAGGACGGTGGGTTTCTTTACCATCACTGAGCTTCCTTCGTAGATTTCATCCTGCCTCTAGGCGTCCGCCGGATGGTGACAGAGCGCGCGTGAGCGTCCAATCCCTCAGCCCTCGCCAGACTGACGATGGATTTCGAGCTGCGAGCCAGTTCCTCCTGGCTGTATCGAACGATGCTTGTCCACCTCTGGAAGTCGTAGACTCCCAGCGGCGAAAAGAAGCGGGCGGTCCCCCCGGTGGGAAGGACGTGGTTGCTTCCCGCAAAGTAGTCTCCCACGGCTTCCGGACAGTAATCACCGTAGAAAATGGTTCCCGCGTTCCTGATCAGGTCTATGACCGACTGGGGGATGCTCGAGAAAATCTCCAGGTGCTCAGGCGCAAGTTCGTTGATCCATCCGACCGCTTGAAGGTAGCTGTCGGTGACGACAATGGAGCCGAAATCCCTGAGCGACTTTCCGGCGACCTCCCTCCTGGGGAGCTGGGCCAGTTGAAGTTCGAGTTCGCGCCTGACCAGGATCGCGTGCGCCTCCGAATCCGTGAAACATATCGCACTTGCCATCTCGTCATGCTCCGCCTGCGAGAGCATGTCCGCCGCGATGAAGCGCGGGTTCGACTCGGCCGTCGCCAGGACGACCACTTCGCTGGGGCCGGCGATCATGTCGATGTCCACGTCGCCGTAAACCTCTTTCTTGGCCGCAGCAACATATGCGTTCCCCGGTCCTACTATCTTGTCCACCTGCGGAATCGTTTCCGTGCCGTATGCCAGGGCTGCAATCGCCTGTGCACCGCCCATGAGGTAGACCTCCCTGATGTTCAACTCCTGCAGCGCCGCCGCGATGATGGGGTGCTTGTGGAAGGTATCGGGAGGAGTCGCAACCGCGATCCGGGGGACGCCCGCCACTTTGGCGGGCACCACGTTCATGAGCACCGTCGATGGATAAGCCGCCTTCCCTCCGGGGACGTAGACACCCACGCTGTCCAGCGGCAGAGCCCGCTGGCCGAGCACGGCTCCCCGTCGGGTGAATTCCCACGATTGCTGCAGTTGCCGCTTGTGGAACGCATTGATGTTGAAGATCGCCTTTTCGAGTTCGCGCACCAGGGCTGGATCAGCATCAGCGGCGGCGGCGCGCAGCGCGTTCGGCTTGACGCGCAACTGTCTCGCCGTCATGCGCACACGGTCCAGCTGTTCCGTCAACCGAAGGAGTGCAGCATCTCCTTCCTCTCGCACCTGGGCGACGATCCTCCGCACGGCCTTCTGAATCTCGCCCGAGGTCAGCATCCGCCTCCGCTCGAGGCGCTCGAAGAACTGCGCACGGTCTCTCAGCCGGTACATGGGAATCATTCCAGTGCCCTCCTGAGCGTTCGCAGGAACTCTTGAACCTGTTCGTGCAGAACATGAAAGCAGGCCCGGTTGACAACCACCCGGGCGCTCGACTCCGTAATCTCCTCGAGGATCTCGAGGCCGTTTTCCGCGAGCGTCCTTCCGGTTTCGACGAGATCCACGATTGTGTCCGCAAGGCCCAGGTTAGGGGCCAGCTCGACGCTGCCACTGAGGTAGATCACCTCCACCGGCACTCCGCGACTGCGGAAGTACCGTTCGGTCACCTGCGGGTACTTGGTGGCAACCCGCGTGGTTGACAGCATATTCCTGCCGTCGGCAGCAGGCGATGGCTTTCCGGCAAGCACGATCCTGCAGCGGCCGAATCCCAGGTCGAGCGGCTGATGAAGGTCGGGGGAGACCTCCAGGAGTACGTCACGGCCGCAGATGCCCGCAGCTGCCACGCCGTACTCCACATAGGTCGGGAGATCCATGGGTTTCACGAGGAGAAATCGATAGCGATTGCCCGCATCCGTTGCGATCAACCGCCGGGAGGAGAGTATCTCCTCCGGGACATGAATACCCGCGCGGGAGAGGAACTCAACCGTCGGCTCGAGCAATCTACCCTTGGATAGTGCGACTGTCAGCAATCAGGACCTCACACCCAGTTGAATGCAGTTCCCCTCGCGCCGCAAACGCCACGCGGTCGTGAAGATCTCCTGCGTCTGGACACCGGCCGTCCGGAGGACTTGCGGCTCCCCTGGACATGCCGGAATATCCAGGCTGCCGGTCTCCCCGACAAGCGGGAGCACGTGGTCGAGCGTGAACGAGAAACCGACGGACGGCAGGTTCCATCCGAACTTGGCGAGCAGGTCGTCGTAACGGCCTCCTCCTCCCAACTCAAACCCCCCGGAACTGCTGTAGATCTTGAATACCATCCCCGTGTAGTAGTCAAGTCCGCGAACCTCCCCCAGGTCCAGGGTCAGAAAACGCTCCAGCCCGAGTGACTCGATTACCGAGTAGACTTCGGACAGGTCTCGCAAAGATCTTTGTGAGCGAGGATTGCGAACACTGGCGAGCGCTTTTTCAACAACCTCCCGCCCCCCGGTCAGCTGCGGCAACTCGACAAGGAAGCTCTTCTTCGCATCGGTGAGCCGCAGATCCGCAACCTCCGTTTCGAGCCGGCTGCTGTCGCGATGGTCAACCGCGTCGAGCAGGGCCTGGAGCTTCTCGTGTGACACGTCGAGCCCGGAGACGATGCCGTTGAACAGACCGACGTTTCCGAGCGCGATCTTGAACTCCTCGACGCCCAAATGCATGAGACAGTCGATCGCAATCAGGATGATTTCGATGTCCGCCCAGCTCTCGGACACGCCCATCGATTCCAGGCCGATCTGATAGAACTCCTTTTGTTTCCCGGCACCGGCCCGCTCCTGGCGGAAGACTTCGCCGGAGTAAAAAAGCTGGACCGGAACGGGATGGTCCGTCATACGGGTGGCGACGGTCTTGGCAACGAGCGTCGTCAGGTCTGGACGCAGCGCCAGCAGGGACCCATCCTTGTCGAGAAACCGGTAGACCTTGTCACCAAGTTGAGACCCGAGCCCGTAAACGAAATCCTCCAGGTAATCAAAGAACGGCAGGATGATTTCGTGAAAGCCCCAGTTGCGGGCAATCGCAGCCAGGATCGCCTCCACCCTGCGGCGGCGATTCACCTCTTCACCGAAATAGCATTGCACTCCCCTCGGTATCAGGGGTATCGCACCCCGGAGGTGGCCCGGATTCTTCTTGAGTTGATCAACCATGCGCAATCTGTCCCTGGCAGTCACTCCGGAACGCCGACAGCGAGCCCATCGTTGTCGGCCTTGAGCAGGCGAGCTTCGGCATTCAGCCCCCTGGACCGGAAAATCCGGCACATATGTTCCGCAATTTCATCTTCACAGGAATCCGCAAGGGCTACAACCGTGGAGCCGGCACCGGAAAGCGCTCTCCCGATCAGTCCCCGCTCATCGTCCATGTCCAGAATCTCCTGCAGGCCAGGCATCAGCGGTCCGCGGTAAGGTTGGTGCAACCGGTCCCTCATCGCCTCGCGGATCCCATCGCGCCGGCCCTGGCTCAGCTGAGATATGAGGAACGCGACTCGCTGCAGGTTGAAGACTGCATCCCGATACGGAATCTCTGCCGGGAGGACGGACCTTGCTTTCTTTGTCTCGAGCTCGAAGTCTGGAGTCACCGCCACGATAGTCCAGTCGGGGGGAAAGACGGCTCGTGAACAGAGAATCGTTTCGCCGGAAATGCACGAAACCAGGCCCCCGTACAATGCCGGCGCAGCATTGTCGGGATGGCCCTCACGAACAGTGGCGATCTTCAACCATTCCTCGCGCGGCAGCTTAAGCCCGCAGAGGAAATCGGCAGCGGCCGCAGCCGCCAGGCAAGCCGACGCGCTGCTGCCGAGGCCCTTGGTTATCGGGATCTCGTTCTCAATCCTCATGCTGAATGAGGGCAGCTGCCGGCCCGACTCCTCCGCCACTTCTTCCATCGTCCGCCATATCAGGTTCGTCCGGTCGCGCGGTACAAGATGAGCATCTTTCCCCCGGAAATCGATCTCCGAGGCTTCGCCATCCCTGCGTGTGACCTCCACATGGAGGTACAGTCGCAGCGCGATGCCGGCGGCATCGAAGGCGGGGCCGAGGTTCGACGTGCTCGCTGGCACCCGGATCCGGATGGATGGGACTTCAGGGATACTTCCGGGTGACGTCTTTGTCGATTTCATGAATAGGCTCCCGATGCGGCGCCCGGGCCGCCGGGAGGTACGGGTGTCCTGCCCTTGCCTGCCGGACCGGAGGGCTGCACGGCGAGCGCCTCGTCGAGGGCCGCCCGCATGACCTCCTCGGGCGGCACAGCCCCGAACCAGTGAAACTGCTGCTGGATCGCCTGTGCCAGGAGCATCTCCGCCCCGCGAATCACCTTGCAGCCTCGTTGCGATGCTTCTTTCAAGAGCCGGGTCTCTCCCGGATTGTAGACGAGGTCATATACCCATTCGCCCGTGAGCCATTCCCCCGGAACCGGCGATTCATCCACGTTCGGGTACGTCCCCACCGGGGTGGCGTTCACCAGCAGGTCCCAGCGGACGGCGCTCAGGTCCCCCCAGTTCGCACGCCGCACGCCGAACCGCCTCGCAAGCGTATCCGCCTTTGCGGGGTCCCTGGCGACGACACAGACGTCGGCCCCCTGCGAGGCCAGGCCATACGTCACGGCACGGGCAGCGCCACCGGCGCCCAAAACAACCGCGCGCAACCTTGCCGGGTCAGTTCGTTGACGCAGGGGCTTCAGAAAACCGGCGATATCGGTATTCTCCCCGTGCCAGGCCCCGTTCCGCCAAAGCAACGTGTTTATCGCTCCCGTCTGATCTGCCTCCACAGAGAGACTGGAGGCGCAGGTACGCACGCTCTCCTTGAATGGGATGGTCACACTCGCGCCCTCGACCCGGACTTCCCTGCAAAACAGTGCAAAATCGTCAATGCCATGAGCTTCCAACGGAATATAGACTGCGTCCCTCCGGCATGCAGCAAACGCCGAATTGTGAAGCCTGGGCGAAAGAGAGTGCGTCAGAGGGTTCCCGAGAACACCGTAAACGGGTGTTTTCGGAGTGATCTGCCGAACCCGGTAGAGGTCCGCCATCTGATCGACAGGAACTTGCCCATCGGCCGTGGGCGTGCCGCCGGGAAGGCTGGCAAAGGTCATCCAGGAACCCCAGGCAGGCGCCAGCACGCGGCTGGGTACTCCCCCGGGTCCCATCGCCAGCGCGCAAAGATCAATCTTGTGCGAAGCAGCGTGCGCAAGAGCGGAGGCGATGGTGAGATTGTCCGAAAGCCGGTTTGCCCTCGTGGCGACCTTGAGGATTCCAGCCCCGGCGGTAGCCATTTCAGCGACCTTGGAGACAAGGGAGGCAGGCGTTTCGTCAAAATTGTGATAGGACAGGATCACCCTGGCAGGTTCGACCTCGTTCAGGACTGTCCGGTATGAGGCGGAATATTCAACATCGACCCAGTCGGCACCGCACCTCGCCGCTTTGAGCAGGGTTTCCAGGCGTTCTTGTTCGGTGCCTCCGTAGTCGCCCCCTTCCTGCCGCGAGCGCAGGGTGAACAGGATTGGGCAGGGCTTGTTCCGAAGCAGTCGGGGCACGTCAAGATCCCGGACAAAGTCGGCCCTGATCTCGACGATGTCGGCCCACTCCGCGGCTCGACAGGCTGAACGCACGGCGCCTTCGCTCGTCGCTTCCCGAACCGCTACACATATACGAATAGCCACTGCGCTTCCCCGCTTCGATCTCGCATGAGCAATGGAATCTGAATATTACCGGCAGAAACGGGTTGATACCACCGCTTTTTGCCATGCCTCTGTGATTCAGACAGCGGGGATTGAAGTGACCTCGTCTCGTCAGGTGATCGCTGTCCAACCCTTTCAGGGTTGGGCCTTGCGGCAGATCCGATCCTCCCCGGGGTTTGCACCCCGGGCTGATCTGTTCGACCCCCTTCGGGGTCGAGTCCGACGTACTGTGCGCGGGGACTGAGGGTGACCATGCCGTTCAGCCCATTGACTCACTGGTGGCGGTAATGCCTCACAGATGCCGGCCGCGATCGACACCGACGACGCTGAAAGCGTCGAATAGAACAGCCCGGGGGTGCAAACCCCGGGGATCAGGATGATCGGAAGATGTCAACCCTGAATGGGTTGAACAGCGTCCTTGCAGCGCAGGCTGCCTGTCACGCGTCACCAGTCTCGTAGTCCTCACTGTCTGAACCACAGTGCCATGCCTCGGCCGGGTCAGGCGTAAACACGTGTCGTTGACTTACGGGCATTCCTTCCGGATGCGTGGCTGCTTAACCAGTCAGGCTATCGCTGTCGGAATCGGCATCGGGCTTGGAACCGGTATCGGCCGGGAGCCAAGTTAGATCCTGAGGCCGTCGGCTCGTCATGATCTCGAGCTTCGATATCGATTGCGACCCCGATCCCGGTTCCAAAATCGGACCAGACCTGCTGCTGGGTTGGCAAAGGTCCGGCCCGACAGGTCGGCTTATTTCGGGATCGACCGGGTAGGGCCATTCAGAGTCTGCCTGCGGCCGGGCCCGACCAGCGTGGCGCGGGTAATGGCGCTGTCGCCGTAACGGCGTGTGATGTGATCCACAGCCGTGGCAAGGCGCCGGTCCCTCTGCTCCGGCTGATCAAAAAGTGAGAGCTGGCCTGCCTCCTCCGACTCGAGGTTGCTGCCGTAGACTCCTATCAGCCTGACGGCCACGCCACGTCGTATCAGACGCCGCATCATGTTCCAGGCCTGGGGAAAGACCCTTTCCGACGTGTCGACCGCAACGGAGAGAGTCTTGCGCCGGGTATATGTGGAGAAATCCGCCTCGCGGAACTTGATCGCAATCGTCCGCGCCCGCGCATTATTTGCACGCAGCCGCTGGGCAACCTTCTCCGCCAGCCAGAGCAACGTGTCGTGCAGGAGGTGCTCGTCCTCAGTATCCTTTTCAAAAGTCGTTTCGTGCCCGATCGACTTGTAGCCCTCCTCGGGCACAACCGGCCGGTCGTCAATCCCACGGGACAACTCCCAGAGGTGCTCGCCCCCCTTTCCGAAGCGGTCGACAAGGTGTTTACGCTCGAGGGCGGCGATCTGGCAGATGCGTTCCACGCCGAGGTCCTTCAACAGGGCAGTCGTCTTCTGCCCGACTCCCCAGAGGCGACTGACGGGGAGTGGCGCAAGGAATTCCGCCTCCCGGCCCGGTTCCACTACCACCAGACCGTCAGGCTTCCGAAGGTCGGATGCGACCTTGGCCACGAACTTGCTGGCGGCTACGCCCACCGATGCGGTGAGCCTCTGCTCGCTGCGTATTCTGTCCTTGATTTTCCGGGCGATCGAGGCACCGTCCCCGAAAAGCCGTCTGCTGCCGGTCACATCGAGGAATGCTTCGTCGATGCTGACCTGTTCCACCAGATCGGAAAAATCGAGCAGAACACGCATGACACACTCTGACGCACGCACATACTTGGGCATGTTCGGCTCAACGTAGATTCCGTGAGGACACATCCTCCATGCTTGAGATATCGGTTGCGCCGAGTGGACACCGAATTTCCTGGCCTCGTACGAGCAGGTAGCTACTATGCCCCGGCCCTTGCCACCCTTCGGATCCGATCCCACGATGAGCGGCTTGCCTCGCAACGCCGGATGGTCCCTCTGCTCGACCGAGGCATAGAACGCATCCATGTCAACATGCAGGATGGTTCGGGCCATGGTCCGCTTCTCCGATACACAGTGGTTACACCGTGATGACGCTGTCAGCCTCGAGGGCGAGTCTGACGATGTCTCTCATGGTGCCTTTTTCTCCGACCGCTACCCTCGTTTCAAGTCTATAGTACTCGAGGCAGCTTGTGCATATAACGATGCGTACACCCATCCTTGCGAGCAATTGCAGGGAGAACAGGACCGGTGAGTCATCGCATGTGAGCCTCACTCCCTCAGTGTAGAAGCAGATCGCGTGCGGCTTCGGCGACAGCCCTTCCAGGGTGTGGAGGAAGTTGTCTAGCATCTCGCGGCCGAACTGCGTGTCCCCGGGAGCAACACTGCCCAGAATATCTTGTCGCACGATAACCACAACCTTCTTGCTCATGTCCTCTCCGGCAAAGTGTAAGATGGGCCCGGTCAGTTCCTTACCGGTCGCTGAATCGCTGCAGGGAACCACACTCAGAGGTTGTTCTGCACACCAGGGCACATCACTGATCTGCGCCCTTCAGGAGCCGGTCCATGTACCGACGTAGCAGCGACCCGGACGGCTCGAGGTCTTCGGCAGCCCTGAGGTAGGCTGTATAAGCCGTCATGTCCGTGTCGACCGGCAACTCCAGTTTCTTCCCGCGATGGATGGCGAAAGGTTTCGCCTCTTCGAATGCCAGGCAGGCCTGGCCCGCGCCGAATGCTTCGGAGAGTCCTACGTCAATCATGATGACCCTGCCGCCGAAACGGGGCATCACGATCCCCGGCGTCGGAGTATGGGCAATCACCACGTGCTGGACACGGAAGGACGACAGGACATTGTCCACGTGTTCAGCCAGTTCAGACTCCGGGGCCTGGGCCATGCCGCGATACCAGAACGGGCCCTCCGGATCCACGACGATGCCCGCACGCACGTCCGCCGGGGGCTTGAGCAACTCACCTCGCACGGCTTCGTTGATATCGCGGATACTCGAGGAAACATACTTGGGACTGATGCCGCCATGGAGGAAGAGGACTCCGTTGATCCGGACAATCGTGTTCTTGCGCCGCAGCCATTTCCCGTAGGTACCTGCCTGGCTGAAGGCGATCCAGCGCTCCACCCAGCCCAGCGGGTGCTGTTTTTCCCATGCCCTGCGGTACTCACTATCCTCCCGCTGCTCCGGGGTTGCCTCCGACTCGAAAAGTTTGCGCTGGAGGTCTTTCGCATCGGACGATTTGTAGGTGTCGTACTCGCCGGCCGAAACGTATCTCAGGTCGCCCCGGATGTTCATCACCTCGTGATTGCCCAGCAGCACGTGGACTCGCCCCCCGGCCTTTTTCGCCTGCTCCTCGAGGCTCATCAGCAGATCTATGAGTTTGCGCGTTTCAACGCCTCGGTCCAGGATATCGCCCGTCTGCACCAGATGAGTCTTCCCGCCGATCCAGGCGTTGTCCTTGTCAATCACGTTTGCTGAGCGGAGGATTCCTATGCACGCATTGAAGTCGCCGTGGAGATCTCCGACAGCCACTATCCGTTCGACCCCGTCATAGGTGTCCTGACCGAAGGCAGCAAAAGAGACGACCGACAGGGCAAATACCAGGAAGGCCGTCCCGGCAATCCGGTCCATCTTCAGCGGGTTTCTCATTCGTCATCCCCTGCCATGTTTGAAGCTCTCAGCTTTCAGCGATCAGTCATCGACTCTCAGCTGAAGGCCAAGTGCTGATGGCTGACTGCTCCTGACGATGGATATCCATCCGAGAATCATATTAACAGTTCATCGGCATAAGCCCAGAGCGCTGGAGTCCCCCCTGTGTGCCAGAATAGGACCACCTCGCCCTTGCCGATCACTCCCCGGCGGATCATGTCGATCATTCCCGCGGCCGCCCGCCCGGTGTAGACGGGGTCCAGGAGGATGCCCTCGTACCTCGCGAAGAGCTTGATGGCCTCGCGCTCCGGCGTCCCCAGAACACCGTATCCCCCCCCGAGGTAGTCCGCCGAAGCATTCACTTCGGCGACTCCGATCGCAGCCGACCCTCCGAACAGCCTGATAGTCTCGCGTGCAACGGGTGCAACCATCTCCTTTAGCCTGTCGAGCGGCTCGTCGACCGAAATGCCCAGTATCTGCCCGCGGAAACCGAGCAGGTGCGCGCCTGCTATCAAGCCGGCCTGAGTACCACCCGAGCTGGACGCGAAAATGATCCGATCGAAGCGCACGTCGGTTTGCCAGAGCAGTTCCTCCACGGCCAGGGCGAAACCCACGGCTCCCAGCGCCGTTGAGCCGCCGAGAGGAATCGGATAAGGGTTGCGGCCCTCCTTCAGCTCGCACGAGACGATTTCATCCATCACTTCCTCTCGCGACCGTTGCCCCGAGAACCGCAGCTCCGCGCCGAGCAGCCTGTCCAGCAGGATGTTGCCGGTGCACCCCGCAGGTGGATCCCCCCGCAACACGAGGATGCAGCGCATCCCGACCAGGGCGGCAGCTGCCGCGGTCTGGCGGCAATGATTTGACTGCGGGGCTCCGACGGTCACCAGGGTGTCGGCACCGGCGGCGAGCGCATCTGCGACCAGGAACTCCAGCTTGCGTGTCTTGTTGCCGCCTCCTGCAAGACCCGTCAGGTCATCGCGCTTGACGAAGATCCGCGCACCTCCCAGCGCTTGCGTGAGTCGCTCGAGCGGCGTGACGGGCGTGGGCAGGTGGGCCAGCGGTGTGCGCGGCAGATTGATTTCCATAGCTCCTCCCGAATCGTCATCCAGGTGCGGCCGGAACTCATTGTAAACCCGGAGGCTCAATTAGTGCCGGAAAAGTCGGCCGCGACCGGATCCCTGCGACGCCGACAAATAACAGACCATTTAGTCATCTTTTCTATGGACAACTATACCTTTCTATACATATAATTGGCGCGATATTGAAATAATATTTCATAATTACTTCGGTGCCGTGCGCCCGAGTGAGACCTATGCTCTCCACAGCTGATCCAACGGTCAGGAAGATTGTCCTGGTCGGTAATCCCAACGTAGGCAAGTCCGTGATTTTCCGGCTGCTGACGGGAAGGTATGTCCTTGTGTCGAACTTTCCGGGGACCACGGTTGAGATATCCCGGGGAAGGCTCGATGCTGGCGGCACTTCCTACGAGGTGATCGACACGCCGGGTGTGGGCAGTATGGTTCCGCAGTCCGAGGACGAGCGCGTCACCTGCGAAGTGTTGATCGGGGAGAAACCGGACCTCATCATGCAGGTGGCTGACGCCAAGAACCTGCGCAGGACCCTGCTCGTCACGTCGCAGCTGGCCGAGTTCAAGATCCCGATGGTCCTCGTCCTGAACATGATGGACGAGGCGGAGGAGAGGGGCATCGAGATAGACTCGAGCGGACTGTCGCAACGTTTTGGCCTGCCGGTAGTGGAGACTGTCGCCATATACTCGCAGGGAAGGAAGAAACTCATCCACGCGATACAGAATGCGGCCGCAATCGAGAGCCCGGTCTCCAAGGCCTTCTCGCACCACCCGGCCTTCCCCGCCATCAAGCACGCCGGTGTGACGCCCACGTTGCTCGCAGTCGAATGGCTGGCACTCGAGGACCGCGGGCTCCGACAAAACATGGAAAGGCGCTTCGGCGCAAACGCGGTGTCGCAGGTGCAGGAAGGCACCGACTCCTATCGGAGCGAGCGTCACCGTTCTCTCGCAAAAGAAATAGCGGCGACAAGAAACAACTTCATCGATCGGGCCGAGGCCGAATTTAGAAGGAAACGAAGACCGCGCTACCTGGACCTGCCCGGGGCGGCCGGCTCACGGCTGTGGCTCGCGATGCTTTGCGCGGGACTTGCGCTGTTTCTCTGGAATGAGGCCGGTTCCCTGTCGGCCCTGCCCAGCCCTTTCAAGGCGCTGATCGGCTGGATAGGAATGCACTTCCCGCCGCGGGTCCCCGAAGCGGGCGGTTTTTTACGAAGCGTACTCTTCGGCACCACGGGCGCCGGGAATTTCAGTTTTGGCCTGGCCTACGCCGCCGTACATATTCTGATGTTCATAGTGCCGGTTGTCGTGCCCCTCGGCTTCCTCCTGGTACGCAATCGCGCGTTCGTTCACGAGATCGGCATCCTCACCCGCCGGGCCTCCACGGGGTTCCCGATTCTTCTGCTGGTCCTGTTACTGGTTTACGAATTCGTCGGCTACACCGGCGCTCAGACGCTGGTGGGGCTGATGGAAAATGTCCTCTTCGGCACGTATCTCATACCCCTGGTTGCCAGGTGGGCGCCCGCCGGTCTTGCAGGCGAGCTGCTCGTGGGCAAGTACGGGCTGATTTCCATGGGGCTCACTTACGCGATCGCCATCGTCCTGCCGGTCGTGGCGACTTTCTTCATCGCCTTCGGGTTGATGGAGGACTCCGGCTACCTGCCGCGCCTCGCCATTCTTTCTGACCGGCTCATGCGTCTCATGGGGCTGAGCGGCAAGGCCACCTTGCCCATGGTCCTCGGACTGGGCTGCTGCACGATGGCTACGATCACAACACGGATCCTCAATTCGCGGAAGGAGAGGCTGATTGCGACCCTGCTGCTCGCGCTGGGGATTCCCTGCTCGGCACAGCTCGGGGTGATTCTCGGGATATCGGCGAGCTTCTCCTTTGCCACGACGCTTGCCGTTCTCGGCGTTGTGTTCTCCCAACTCATGATTGTCGGGTTCCTTGCATCCAAGCTGATCAAGGGGCGGCCGGGCGAGTTCATTTTTGAGATCCCCCCGATCCGTGTCCCCCAACTCAGGAACGTGATGCTGAAGACCTGGCACCGCGTGCAGTGGTATCTAAAAGAAGCGGTGCCCCTGTTTCTTTGTGGAACCCTGGCGTTGTTCCTCCTGGATTACCTGCATGTGCAGGACCGGAGCCTGTTGGCCTGGATCGAGAAGGGACTGGAACCGGTGGTGACGGGCATCCTTCGCCTGCCGCCGCAGGCAGCCGGCATATTCGTTCTCGGGTTTCTCAGGCGGGACTACGGTGCAGCAGGTTTGTACGATCTGGTACGGCACGGGGCGCTGACAGCACAGCAGACCGTCGTGAGCATGGTGGTGATTACCCTGTTCGTCCCCTGCCTCGCCAGTTTTCTGGTTATTGCCAGGGAGCACGGGATCAAGCGCGCCCTGGCAATAACGGCCTTCATTGTCCCGTTTGCGATCGGTGTAGGCGGCACGGCAGGCTGGATCATGCGAACGCTCAATGTCTCTCTTCACTGATCTCCCTGAACCAAATCATGTACGCTGAAAAACCAAATCTGGGATCCGGCGCCCGGAAGCTTACCGAGGAGATGGCAGAGGTGCTTGAAGCGCTCTGGACCACGGAGGAGCAGGGCATTTCGCCGTTTTCCGAAGCGGCGCCGCCGGTGGCACGCGACGTGACTCCCCGTACACTGGAATCACTCCGCCGTGAAGACCTGATTGAGCTGGGCAGCGGGGGAAAAGCGATGCTCCTGCCCGAGGGACGGGCGCTTGCCGAAGGAATCATCCGTCGCCATCGTCTGGCAGAGAGACTGATCTGCGACGTGCTCGGCTCCTCGGTGGATGAGAGCGAGGACGCGGCCTGCGAATTCGAGCATGTGCTGGCTGAAGGGATCGCGAACTCCATTTGCACCCTGCTCGGCCACCCTCGATTCTGTCCTCACCAGCGGCCGATACCTGAGGGAGACTGCTGCCGGCAGGCGCGCGAGGAGCTGAAACCGATCGTAGTATCCAGCGAGCAACTCACGGCCGGCGAATCGGCGCGAGTCGCCTACCTTTCGAGCGGTGAGCATGGCCGGTTGCTGAGGTTGTCCGCCCTGGGCATCACGCCTGGGGCGACTATCAGGCTCTTGCAGAGGTGGCCAAGCTTCGTGATCCAATGCGACCAGACAGAAATCGCCCTGGAACAGGATGTTGCGCGCCGTATCTACGTCTGGCGGACCCCACAGGAGTGAGTCCCTTCGGATCCTGCCGCAGAGAAGCAAAGCACGCAGAGAAAAACTGTAACCTGATTCATATGTTTTGGTTGTCTCGGCGCATTCGGCGCCTCGGCGGTGAGACTCCAGCACTCCTTCACAGTTCCAATCTGCGCAGGCGCAGGGCATTGCCGATGACAGACACCGAACTGAATGTCATGGCCGCGCTCGCGATCATCGGGCTCAACTGGACTCCCAGGAAGGGATAGAGGATTCCGGCGGCAATCGGAACACCCAGGGCATTGTAGACGAGGGCAAAAAACAGGTTCTGCCGGATATTCCTCATGGTCGCGCGGCTGAGCTTCAGGGCTCGCGCAATGCCCTTCAGATCCCCCCTGACGAGTGCCACGTCTGCGCTCTGGATGGCGACATCGGTCCCCGTCCCCATCGCGATGCCCACATCGGCCAACGCCAGAGCGGGAGCGTCATTGATGCCGTCTCCCGCCATCGCCACACGGTGGCCCCCTTCCTGAAGCCCCTTGATAACCTCACCTTTCCCGGCGGGCAGCACTTCAGCTACGACCTCGTCGATGCCGAGCTTGCGTGCCACAATCTCGGCGTTCGTGCGGCTGTCGCCACTGGCCATCACAAGCCGGATACCTTCTTCGTGCATCCGGCGGACCGTTTCCGCGGCACCTTCCTTTATCGGATCCGACACCCCCAGAGTGCCGACGATCAGGCCGTCGATCGCAACAAACATAACGGTCTGGCCGTCCCGGCGCAGTGCCTCTGCCTTCTCCTCCACCTCAATTTCAACGTCAGTCCCCAACTCTCTGAAGAGTGCCGGATTACCGACGGCAACGTGCCGGTTCTCAACGATGCCCGTTACTCCCTTTCCCGGCAGGAGCCGAAAACTCCGGGGCGGCGCCAGGGGAAGGCCCGCGGTCTCGGCGGCGGCGACTATAGCCGAGGCCAATGAGTGCTCGCTGCCCCGCTCGAGACTGGCTGCCGTGCGCAGGATCTCCGCATCTGCCATTGCCCCTTCGGCAACAATAGAGACGAGTCGCGGCTTGCCTTCGGTGAGTGTGCCTGTCTTGTCAATGACGAGGGTGTCCACCTTCTCGAGTATCTCCAGGGCCTCAGCCCTCTTGATCAGGACGCCGGCCAGCGCGCCGCGCCCGGTTCCGACCATGATCGACATGGGTGTGGCCAGGCCCAGTGCGCAGGGGCAGGCGATTATCAGCACGGCGACTGCGTTCAGAAGGGCGTGGGCCATGCGCGGCTCAGGCCCCCACACCCCCCAGACGACGAACGTTACCAGCGAAACCAGAACGACCCCGGGGACAAAATAGGACGCAACGATGTCGGCGACACGCTGGATTGGCGCTCGGCTTCGCTGCGCCTCGGCGACGGTGCGTACGATCTGGGCGAGCAGGGTCTCGCTGCCTACCCGCTCCGCCCGCATGAGAAAGCTGCCTGTGCCATTCAACGTTCCGGCGGCGACCTTATTGCCCGGGGACTTCTCAACCGGGATCGGCTCACCCGTGATCATCGATTCGTCGACGGCGCTGATCCCGTCCAGGACAATACCGTCGACGGGCACCTTCTCACCCGGGCGGACACGCACACTGTCTCCCGGCCTCACACGATCCAGAGGCATGTCTTCCTCACTCCCGTCGTCATGCACGATGCGGGCAGTCTTGGGAGCAAGACCAAGGAGTGCCCTGATGGCGGCGCCGGTTCGGCCGCGGGCGCGCAGCTCGAGCACCTGACCCAGGAGAACGAGCGTCGTGATCACGGCGGCGGCTTCGAAATAGACTTCCGGCCTATCACCATGCTGTCGGAAAGATGAAGGGAAGACGCCAGGAGCGATCGTCGCCAGGAGACTGTAGACGTACGCTGCGCCCGTGCCCACGGCAATGAGCGTGAACATGTTTGCGCTGCGGTTGATGATCGAGTTCCAGCCGCGCACCAAGAAGGGCCATCCCCCCCAGAGCACCACGGGTGTGGCAAGTGCGAGCTCAACCCAGGGCAGCAATCGAGGCGAAATCAGCATGTGGTGGGAGGCTCCGGGAACCATCCCGGCCATGGCAAGCATCAGGATCGGCATGGTCAGAACGAGACTGACCCAAAAACGGGGGGTTATGGCCTTCAACTCCGGGTTGTCTTCCTCCGCCAAAGCGGGCATTCGGGGTTCCAGTGCCATTCCGCACTTGGGGCATGAACCGGGATGGTCCTGGAGGACCTCGGGGTCCATGGGGCAAACATATTCTGCAGCGGGAGGTGCGGTTGGTTGAACCGGCTCGAGCGCCATCCCGCATTTTGGGCAGGCTCCCGGACCCTTTTTTCGGACCTCGGGGTGCATCGGGCAGGTGTAATCACCGACAGGCGGTTGCGAAATCGATGTGAGCGTAATACTGACGGGCGCTGCCTGGACCGGGCCTGAATGGCTGAGATAGCGTTCCGGGTCCGCCCGAAACTTTTCCACACACCCCGGACAGCAGAAGTAGTAGGTCCTGCCGTTGTGAACCAGCCTCCCTCTGGCACTATCCGGGTTCACATTCATGCCGCATACTGGATCGCGCGCCGTCTCCGGACGCACATCACCGCCGCCGTGTGCCATATGCCCCCTCCTCCTGATCTTCGGATCCCCCGTGAGGATAGCAAGATAGGGGGACCTCTGCCAAATCCGTCCGCGGAGGTTTTATCTTGTTCGGAAGTTTGCGGCAGTGATGCTATAGTGCAGCTACATGTGAGGGACAAAGCACATCTGAGGGGTTCCGATGGTAGGCATCCTGCTGACGCTGGTTGCAGTCCTGCTGGTGATTTGCCTCGCTTTTTACTTCTTCGACCCCAAACCTGATGAACGATTTCGAAGAGCGGAACAGCTCTTCTTCATCAGTACGCATCGGTCAGCGAGAAGAAGAGACAGGGCGGGCGGGATACGCCAGTAAACCCGGCTACGTTCGGTCAATCGGATCCAGGCGCGTTCTCAGAAGGGCGCAGCCCCGGACTTGTATGTAGGCGTGGCCCGCACGGAGCCTCCCACCTGTACAACGATATCGATTCGAACACCGCTCCGGTTGATGAGCTTCGCGCGACCCGTGGCTCCGTTACCTGACGCAGGCACGCTTCCGGTGGGAAGAAAGACTACGAAAGCACCCGGGAAGGTCACGCCCGAGCCGCCGTCTTCGGTGTTCCACTCGATGCCCGGCGGCAGTGTGAAGGGCCCGGCCACAATGTCGCCTGTGCTCGTCTCAACCCGGTAGTCTTTTGTACCCGCCGGGAAATTCACCCGGTAAGACTCGTTGCTCGACACGGCCTTCATGCGGGCAAACTGAAGCTGGTTGGTGACGCCTTGCGCCGCGAGTACGACCCTGTACTGGTCGAGTGTTGTGTCCAAGGCGGGAACCGCCAGTGCCAGCAGAATCATGCCGCCGAACAGAACGACCACGAGTTCAGTCAACGAAAAACCGCGCTCTCCTTTGGGCTTTGGGGAAGTTGTGATCATACGAACCCTCCAACCCGGCCGCTCAGATTCCAGAAGGCGAGATGGGCTCGGAGGCCCCGGCCGGCATTCGGTGTTTTTCGTTGAGTTGCGGGAGGGGGATGGCGCCCCGTTTCCTGTTTGCTTGAGCCAGGGCACACTGCCGGCCGCCGTTGCCGGAGCGGAGGTTTTCATCCACCTCCTGCCGCATGGTTTCCCATTCCTCCACGGGGATCTGAAGGAACAGGTCGACGAGCTCCGGGTCGAGTGCTGCGCCGGCTGCAGAACGGATCTTCTCCCTTGCAGCCTCGAAAGATATTCCCGCGGTACCCGGCCTGTCCGACGTATGGCCGTCAAGGGTGTAGGCGACGGCAAAGATCCTCGCGCCGAGCGGGATCTGCCGGCCGCTGAATTTCCTCGGGTATCCCGAGCCGTCGTACCGCTCCTGGTGGTACCGGATCACGGTAGCGGCTTCGCGAAGATGCTTGATACCCGAGAGTATCCCGTAGCCGATTTCCGGGTGGCGACGGACAACCGCCTCTTCTTCGGGGGTCAACATGCCCCGGTTGCGCAGCAGCGCATCGGGGATGCCGATCTTTCCGAAATCGTGCAGGACCGCCGCCTGTTCTAGAACGCGAAGTTGGGCCTGGCTGAGACCCATCTGCCGGCCCAGGCGCACGGCATACCTCGCGACCCGAAGCGAGTGTCCCACAGACTCGGATTCCCTGCTATCGAGGGCCGTACCGAGCGCCTGCAGCGTGGAGTGGTAGTTCTGCTGAATGACCTCGAGTGCATCCCTCAGTTGGCGCGTACGACTTGCTACCTCGACTTCGAGCGTTTGGCGGCGGACCCGGCTCTCGAGCAGCAGTCGCCTCCGCTCCAGGGCACGAGCGACGCTGATCAGGACCTGCTCCAGATCAAAAGGCTTCGTAATGTAGTCGTAGGCCCCATGCTTGAGTGCCTCGACGGCCACCTCCAGATCGATGACAGACGTAACCAGGATTATGGCAACGTCCGGGCAGGCCCGGCGCGCCTCGGTCATCAGATCCACGCCAGCGAGGCCGGGCATCATGATGTCCGTCATCAGGAGGTCGAATTCGTCTTCCTTGAGCTTTTTCAGAGCAGAACCGCCGTCAGGCGCCGTCTCGCACCAATACCCCGAATCACTCAGGCGTCGCAAAAGCAGTTCCCCGATCAGGGGTTCATCGTCCACAATCAGGATTCGTGGGGGTCCTGGCAGCGAATCAGAGCAAGCCGCCTGCCGTCGATCGAGAGTGCTTCCAGCTGCGAGCATAGGAATAGCCTGGAGGGACATCCCTTACAGGAGGGTCCTCCCCGTGCAAAATGAATCTGATTTGTTGTTCCTGAACCTTATCGACGAATTATGACGAATGATTGCATGGATTTTTCCATCCTGGCCGGAATGTGACCTGGATCACCGGGAAACCGGACTTTCTCACTCGCCGGGCCTCCTGGCACCGATCCGCCCTTCAAAACTCGTGAACGGGCACTGTCGAGTAAACAGCCTGCACCGGCAGTGGTAGATTTGGCCTTCCCTGCCGAGTTTTCCGAGCCTCGCTGGAGGGGTTATGCGTTCACTTGCCTGTTCCATTCTGTTCACCTGTCTGTGGCTGTCGCCTGCATCCACCGCACCTGCATAGACAGCGGAGTCGTCATCGCTCACGACAGTTTCGGAGGGCCCGCCCTCCCCCGTCATGATCGACGGCCGGATTCTGTTCCAGGTCCATGGCATGAAGGCCGTTACCGCTCCAAAGCGCGCTGCGGCGATCGCGGAGAGAATCACGGCGGCGGTCGAGGAGAACAAAATCAAGCCGGACACCGTCGCCGTGGTCGAGACCGATGTAAGCTCGGACATAGTTTCCGGCAACATCATCCTTGTGTCGGTCTATGACGCGGATGCACGGGCACAAGGGCGCAGCCGCCAGCAACTCGCCGCAGACTGGGCGGCGAAGGTCCGTGCAGGTATCGAACAGCACATCGGGGATCGCAGTGCGAAAAGCGTTCTCATTGCTGCCGGATGGGCAGTCCTTCTGACCCTCGCGCTGGTCGCGATCATCAGCCTGATCAGGACATTCCACCGCAGGGTCGACATGTGGCTTCTGACGTGGCTCGAGCAGAACAGAAAACGGAAGGCTATCGGAGCAATACAAGTCGAGTCCCTGGAGTCGCTCCGGCTCGAACGAGTTCATGAAATGCTCGCCGGGGGCCTCAGAACCGGCCGCATAGTCGCCGTGGTCGTGGTTGTCTATTTCTACCTCAACATCGTCTTGCGCTTCTTTCCCTGGACCCGCAGCTATTCCTTCCCAATCATCAACTATCTGCTGGAGCCACTCAAGACGATCGGGAACGAAATCCTTCGACACCTCCCCGGCCTCTTTTTTGTTCTGGTTCTGGCGGTGGTCAACGAGTACGGCGTGCAGATCATGTCGCCTCACTATGAGACCGACCGAGAGGCGCCGACGGTGGTCCCCAGGGAATCCTGGTACAAGCCGCCCGCAAAGCCGCCTGAAGGTGAGAGGCCTGCTGATTCCTGAAACCGGAACTGGTGGTGCCAGGTCTTCGGAATTCGGTTTTTTGATTTCTTCGATGTCCAGCGGTCCGGACTGACAGACCGGACCTGCTTGCCCGAATCGCCTCCAGGGCCGGACACAACTTGCGGGTGGAGGCTTGACATGCGGCAGGTTTCAAACATAATCGAGCCTCCAACCAAGAGGAGGCGCGCCTGGACCGCAAATATATTTCCCATCTGCGCTGGTGGATCGCGGCCCTGCTTTTCGCCTCGACGATCATCAACTACATCGACCGTCAGACGTTGAGCGTTCTGGCCCCCTTCCTGAAGCAGGAGTACAAGTGGAGCAACACCGACTTCGCGTGGATCCTGATCTGGTTCCGCGTGGCATACACGATCGGCCAGGCAGTTTCCGGCCGAGTCCTAGATCGGGTAGGTACGCGCAGAGCGCTAACAATTAGCGTAGCCTTCTACTCGATCGTGGCCTCCCTCACCTCGTTGGCACGTGGAATCGTAAGCTTTAAGGTCTTCCGCTTCCTTCTGGGGGCAGGCGAGTCGGCGAATTGGCCGGGCGCCGCCAAGGCCGTCTCCGAGTGGTTTCCCGCGAAGCAACGCGGCCTGGCCGTCGCCATCTACGACAGTGGGTCATCGATAGGCGGTGTCATTGCGCCATTCCTCGTGCTCTTTCTGTACCGGCACTTCGGAAGCTGGCGGCCTGCTTTCGTGATAACCGGCTGCCTGGGCTTCTTGTGGCTGATTGCATGGACCAGGCTCTACAGGCCACCGGAGAAGCATCCACGGATCTCACCGGAGGAGCTGGAACTGATCCTGCGCGACAGAAGCACAGCAACCGCGGAAGAGAAACCTGCAGTCAGCTGGCGCAGGCTCCTTCGTTACAGACAGACGTGGGGGATCGTCCTGGGTCGCGCCATTCTCGATCCCTACTGGTTCCTGATTGCCGAATGGTTCCCATTATATCTGATTAGCAAGGGCTTTCAGATCGAGCAGAGTGTGCTCGGATTCTGGGCCCCGTTTCTTGGATCCGACCTGGGCAATCTGTTCGGCGGGGCGCTGTCGAGCTGGTGGATATCCCGTGGATGGCCAGTGGGCAAAGCAAGACGCACCGTGATCCTGATCTTCGGCCCCTGCATGCTGGCCCTGGTCGGCGCTGTCTATACTTCAAACTACGTTCTCCTGGTGCTGATCTTTGCGTTCGCTACGTTTGCGTATGCCGCTTGTGCCACGATGTTCCTCACGATGCCAGCGGATGCGTTCCACACCAGTGCTGTGGCCTCTGTCAGTGGGCTCAGCGGATTCGCGGCCGGGGCGGTCACTGTCATCACCACCCTTTCGACGGGCGTCGTTACGGACAGGTTCTCGTTTGCGCCAGTAATTCTCGCGGCGGCGTTGTCGCCCTGTTTGGCGACGGCGATCCTGGTCATTATGGTACGCTCTGGCAAAAAGCCCGATCCAGCCGGCCTGCTCCAGCATTTCTGATGCAGTCGGCTTGCGGACCCTCAATTCCCCAATTCCGCGTACGTCCACCTGCTCCACTCAGCCACAGAGCAGGCAATCGCTGGTAAACTGCATCCTGCCAACGCACCTCGGAGGTGATGGATGTCGACAGTGGCCGAGAACAGACCCCGCTTCAAACCGGATGAGGCACGCCAACTGGCGGAGGACCTGTACGGAGTGCGGGGGTCCGTGCGTGAGTTGCCAAGTGAAAGAGATCAGAACTTCCTGCTGGCAGATTCATCCGGCGGACAATTCGTGCTGAAAATAGCCAGCGCGGTGGAGCGCGAGGAAGTCCTCGACCTGCAGAACCGGGCCATGGAACATCTTTCGGCAAAGCTGGCAGAGTGCGCTTTCCCGGGGCCGCTCCCCACGCTGCAAGGCGACAAGATCGCGGCTGTTGCGGGCAGACCGGGGCCCAGGCATTTCGTGCGACTCCTCGGGTATATCCCCAGCCGGCTCTTTGCTGACGTCCGGCCGCACAGCCCCGCTCTCCTGAGACGCCTGGGGGAGTTCTACGGGAAAGTTGACCGCTCGCTGCTCGACTTCGGCCATCCGGCAGCCGAACGAGATCTTGTCTGGGATCTCCGGCACGCCAATACCACCGTGGGAAGATATCTCGAATATGTTGCAGACGCGAATCGCCGGGCGCTGCTGCAACGCTTCATCCGGGACTTTGAGTCGACGGTGGTTCCGCTGTTCAGTGAGCTCCGCACAAGCATAGTTCACAACGACGGCAACGACTACAACGTCCTTGTCGGGCACCCGGGCGAGTCGCGCAGCCAGCCCGGCAATCTGCACGTGATCGGAGTTCTCGACTTCGGAGATATGCTCCGGTCGTTTCTGGCCTCCGATCCGGCGATCGCTGCCGCCTATGCGGCGCTCGGCAAGAAGGACCCTCTCGGGGCAGCCTCTGAAGTGGTTGCAGGGTACCACGCATCCCTGCCTCTTACGGCGGCAGAATTGACAGTGTTGCCGGTCTTGATCACCGGCCGCCTCGCCACCAGCGTGGCATTATCGGCTTTCCAGCAGGCACGTGAGCCTGGAAACCTCTACCTTTCGATCAGTGAAGCCCAGGCCTGGGAGGCCCTGGAACGTCTTTTGTCCATCCACGCGCGGCATGCCTCCTATGCTTTTCGCGACGCATGCGGTCTGGAGCCCTGCCCCCGCACCGCTTCTGTGGTGAATTGGCTGCGTGAGCATCAGGCCGAGTTTGCGCCCGTTATCGATGCCGGGCTGACGCCGCCCGGCGCCGTCCCGATTGACCTGAGCCCGGGCAGCCTTACACTGAGCGACCCGTCCGTGCTGGCGGATGTGGGCCTATTTGCCCGCTGGGTAAACGAGCGGATCGCGGAAGCCGGCGCGAAAGTGGGCATCGGGAGGTACGGCGAAACTCGCCTGGCTTATTCGGAGTCGCAATACCTCATGGAACGCGACTGGGTGCGCGAATCACGCACCCTCCACATCGGCGCCGATCTCTTCGCCCCACCGGGGACCCCTGTGATTGCGCCGATGGATGGAGTGGTTCATAGCCTCGCGAACAATGACCGGCGCCAGGACTACGGACCAACGATCATCCTCGAACACCGGCCGCAGGAAACCGCAGAACCGTTCTTCACGCTCTACGGGCACCTCGGTCTCGACTCGATCACCGGTCTTGAACCGGGACTGGCCGTCCGGCGTGGCGATCGGATCGGCTCGATCGGCGATAGTGCCGTGAATGGCGGCTGGCCACCCCATTTGCACTTCCAGATCATTTCCGACATGCTCGGTCGCGAAGGCGATTTCCCGGGCGTCGCCCCGCCCGGCAATCGCGAACTGTGGCTCAGCCTCTGTCCCGACCCGAACCTGGTGCTACGAATCCCGGATTCCGTCCTGCGCACGGACCACTGGGACTCTGCCGCGATCCTCGGTGCGCGCGGCGCGTACGTCAGCCGGACACTGAGTGTTTCCTACCGGCGGCCTCTTCACATGGTCCGTGGTTTCATGCAGCATCTGTACGATGCCGACGGCCAGCAATTTCTGGATGCAGTAAACAACGTACCGCATGTGGGCCATTGCCACCCCGGGGTTGTTCGGGCAGCGCAACTTCAGAGTTCTATCCTCAACACGAACACCCGTTACCTGCACGAAAACCTGGCCCGCTATGCCCAGAGGCTCTGCTCCCGGCTGCCGGAACCGCTGCATGTCTGTTTTTTCGTGAACAGCGGCAGCGAGGCAAATGACCTCGCGCTCCGTCTCGCGCGCACGCACACGAGGTGCACCGATATCGTGGTCATCGACGGCGCATACCACGGGAACCTCACTTCCCTGATCGAGATCAGCCCCTACAAGTTCGACGGTCCCGGCGGCGCCGGGGCTCAACCCCACGTGCACAAAGTCCCGACGCCGGATACCTACCGCGGAATCTACCGGGAGGACGATCCGCAGGCCGCTGACAAATATGCCGGCTTCGTGGACGAAGCCATCGCACAAGCCCGAACGAGGGGCGCCGGCGTGGCCGCATTCATGAGCGAATCGATCATGAGCTGCGCCGGACAGATTGTGTTCCCGCCCGGATACCTGGAGAACGCCTACTCGAAGATCCGTGCCGCAGGCGGCGTCTGCATAGCCGACGAGGTGCAGGCAGGATTTGGGCGCGCAGGATCGCATTTCTGGGGCTTCGAAACCCAGGACGTCGTGCCGGATATCGTCACCATGGGCAAACCGATCGGCAACGGGCATCCGCTGGGCGCCGTTGTGACGACCCCCGAGGTCGCGGGGTCATTTGTGAACGGCATGGAGTACTTCAACACGTTCGGAGGCAACCCGGTTTCCTGCGCCGTGGGCTTGGCGGTCCTCGACGTGATCGAGGAAGAAGGACTCCAATCGCGTGCCCAACTTGTCGGGAACCGGCTGAGGTCGGGCCTTGAGAACCTGATCGGCCGGCACCGTATCGTCGGGGACGTGCGCGGACTCGGTCTCTTTCTGGGCGTAGAACTGGTGCGCGACCGCGTGTCCAGGGACCCGGCAGGGGACGAGGCCTCCTACGTCTCTGAGCGCATGAAGGAACAAGGGATCCTGGTCGGCACCGACGGCCCCGCCCGCAACGTGCTGAAGATCAAGCCGCCGCTCGCTTTCAACGAATCGGACGCCGACCGGCTTGTCGACTCGCTGGACGCCATCCTTTGTGAAGAGGGTGTCCGGTAGGTCTCGCAGGATCAGGCCCTCGGATACACAATCGGTGCGATGCGCATTTTCAGGCAACGCTGGTCCCGGGACGACGCGGCGACCCCCCTGCATACGTTGTCTTGGGAGGTCCGAATGAATCGTTCGGTTCAATCGCGCCGGCCCTTCTGGCCTCGATTCTATGTATCGCATGACCGCGCGCTTACGCGCGTTGCCACATACTGTCGGCGCTTCGCGCCTCGTTTCGTCGCCCATTCGGTCAAACCACAGGGCTGCCCTTTACTTCCGGACCAGCCTCGAAGAGCCGGTACAGTGGTAGCCTCGCGCGTCAGCGCGGGGGGTTGGCAGCCTGGAGATCGACCGCTGAAGGCGCGGCACAGCAGTCACGCAGGAGGAATCGATGACTGCGATATACTCACACATTCTGACAGCCTGGCGGCGACAAGGGCATGCGATACCATATCTGCGGCAAGGCTAACGCTGAATTCTGTCGGGGGACACCATCGATGACCTACTTTGAAATCAAGAGACGCACCTTCCTTCAGTCGGCCGCGGCGGGCGCCGTGGGTAAGTTGCTGGGGCCAGGGCGGGCCACAGCTGCGCCAGCAAGAAGAGCCGGCCGGTTGAAGATCATTGAACCCTTTCACGGCGCGGTTTTGAATCACAGGAACGGCACTCAGAGCGGCGATGGCCTGAGCATCCGCGTGTCGGGTGAAGCTCCGCCGGATGACCGTGTCACACTGAACGCCCAGCCCTGCCGGAGGGAGGGGGATCAATTCAGCGCCGAGGTCATCCTGCGCACGATGGAAACAGACCTGGTAGCGGTGGCCGATGGCGCCGGCGGCTCACAGCAGCAGGATCTTGTAAGAGTCGTCTGGGACCGATACAGCGAACCGCGGTACCGCTTCTCAATTGATGACAACAGTTTTTTTCTGCGCGACGTTGCACAGAAGAATTACAGCTCTCTGTTTGACTGTTTCTACCTGCAGACGCTTCGTGACCTGCACCGCAAATACGGTGTGAAGTTCACGGTGAACATTTACTATACGACCGGCGACGATTTCACGCTTGCCCGTTTTCCCGACCGCTACAGGGGTGAATGGCGCGATAGCGCAGACTGGATGAAGCTCGCCTTCCACGCGTACGCCAACGATCCGGACCGGCCCTACCAGAACGCTGCGCCTGAAAGACTCATTGCCGATCTGGATCTGGTCGCTGAAGAGATCCATCGTTTCGCGGGGGAGGAAACCTACGCACCACCCACCGTGATCCATTGGGGTATGACGCCGCATTCGGCGTTTAAGCCGTTATTCGACCGGGGGGTTCGCGCGCTGAGCGGCTACTTCTCCAAAGGGAACGACGGCTATGACGTGAACTACCTCTGGGATGATGTCCGCTCTGAGTACATGTCCCGGCACGACGCCTGGAAGGACTTTAACAGCGGCATCGTCTTCTCGCGGGTCGACATAGTCTGCAACACCGTGCCTATCGACCGGATTGCGGGCATCCTGGAACCGCTGACGAGAGACCCAAACACGGCAGAGCTCATGGACCTGTTCACACACGAACAATACTTCTGGCCGTTCTACCACAACTACATCCCGGATCACCCGCAACGGCTCGATGCTGCGATTCGCTGGGTTACAGAACACGGGTACAGGCCGGTCTTCCTGCACGAGGGCTTCCTCGGCGGCCGGGTATAGCAGGGGACACGGGAACATATACGCGGGGACGATTCGATCCCGCTCGAAGCTTACCTGCGGTCCGCTTTCAGGTGACGGCCAAACCAGGCGAGCATCTCGTTGCGCATCTCCTGCGTGTACGCATGTCCTACATCCGGATAGAGTACGCTGCGGAAATTTCCTTCGGCGCCCAGCAGGCGGTAAAGAGCACCAACCTTATCCTCGATGACCCGAATGCCGTCCGCCGGAGATCCGGCGTCGAGGTCACCTGTAAGGGCGAGAAACGGCCGGGGGGCAATCAGTGCGACGACTCCTTCTGTGTCGAAGTGCCGCAGAAGACCGTCCACGAAGTAGTATACCCCGTGCTGTCGCAGTTGGCCGTGCGCGATCAGGTTCTGGTAGCGCGTCAGACAGGCCACGCCAACGACGGCCGCAACCCGTTCGTCGACGGCAGCCAGCCACCAGGCGCGTGTGCTTCCCATGCTCATGCCCGTGGCTCCGATGCGCGATCGATCCACCTCCGGGCGCGTCACCAGGTAGTCCAGAGCAATCTGGTCATCGCGGACGAACATCCCCCAGAGCGTCCTTCCCATCCACAGGTCGAATTTGAAAAGGCTCTCCTGCTCGTCGCGCGAGGTCTCCACCATCCCCGACGGGCCTGTTCCGACACGATCACCGTGCCAATAGGCGTCCGGCGAAAGGACGACGTATCCGGCCCGGGTGAAGGCTTCTCCGAGAGAGTCAGCTCCTCCGTTCGTATTGGGAATCAGGATCTGGGTCTTGTCGGGCGTGGATGAATGCAGCCACAGGATCGCCGGGGCAGGCGCGGTGAGTCTCTCAGGAACGAGCAGCAGCGCGGCGACAAGGCCATCCGCACCGTTGGGGAGAGACACCTTTTCGACACTGAAATCGCGCCATACCTCCCGTGAGATGACGCGCGCCCCTGACACCGCCGGTCGTGGAGGGAGGTCACCGAGTGACTCCATTACTTTCTCGAGGACGGAGGGACGTTCCTTGTACCACGTCGATGGATCTCCTGGTGTTACGAACTCACCGGCGCCGGATTTCAGAAAGGCCTCCGGAACCAGGCGGTCGCGCTCCTTCTCGGCAGCCCGATAGGCCGTTGCCGCCTCGGGACCCGAGGCGGCAGGCGGAAGCGGCCGGTAGAAATGAATCGTGAGGTGACGGGACACGCAGTCGGCAACGGCCTGGCCAAGCAGTTCGTAGCCTTCCGCCGTGTAATGTGTTCCGTCCCCGCCGAGAAGCGCTGCCGCTCCTCCCTTCTCGACCATCCAGTGCAGGTCATCGACCGGAATACCAAGGTCCTTCATGCACCTGAGTGCAACCTCGTTGTACCGCCTGACGTCCCCCTCGAATCGATCGAACGCTTCGCCGCGAAGCGAGTGGCGTTCGTCAAGGATCGGTGTTGTCGAAGCGAAGATAAGGCTTGCCGATGTCTCTTTGCGAATCACCCGCACTATGTTTCTGAGATTCGCTTCGTATTGATCAATCGGCACCTGGTATTCCCGTGCCTGCCTCGAGAGCTTGAGATCATGCAGACCTGCGTTGAAATGTACGATGTCAGGTTTCTCCCTGACGACCCACTCCGCAAGGTTTCGGAGGACGTTGCCGCTGTCGCCGCCGTTGACCTCGACACTTGCCACATCGGCCTTCCCGGACAGAAGGCGTGCCACGATGGGCGCGTATCCCAGACGTATTGAGTCGCCGACGAGCACGACCTTGGGGAGCTGCGCGGGCCCGGCCGACTGAGCCGGCCTCCGGGCCGGCACGGTGTATGCCGGGACAAGGCAGCCAACAGTAAGGCCTCCAACCATCAGCAGTCTCGAGACCGTGAGCGCATTCATTTGAGCCCTCGCGGGGTATTCTTCATTGCTGTGGCGGCATCAGCCCCAGCAGGCTGCGAATCAGGAACTCGTCTTCGGGCCACTGACACGAGCACCCTGCGACTCCGAATCAGCACCGCGGACCTACACGTCTGCCGGAATCTGATAGGGCGCTCTGTAACCCCGGTCCGCGTCGGCGAGGATGTGGTTGGCTTCGTCGTCGTCTGTAACCATCTGCGTCTCAGGATCGAACTTCAGGGACCGCTTCAATCGGTAGGAAGCGTTGGCCAGATGCATCAGTCCAGCGGAGATATGCCCCTCTTCGATGGGAGCGTTCAGGTTTTCTTTCTTTCTGGTTCTGATGCAATCAATAAAGTTTGCGTAGTGATTGCCCGCTGCCTGCTGATGCGGGCCCGGTTCCTGATTTTCGCCGAGCCACGTCTGAAACGCGCATAGATCTTCATCACCCGTTGCCAGGTATCCCTTCGAACCGTAAAAGATATCGCCGATCGTGTTCCGGTCGCCCTGGATGGCCCCCATGCCTGTTGTAGCGATCGGACCCTGCGGTTTCCCGAAGGCTGCGGACCCGATCCCGGCCTCGCGGTTGGTTATCCAGTGGCGGACCTCCATTTCCAGCAGTTTCCTCTTTCCATCGTGCAGATCGTACTCGAATGAACAGTTGAGCGTATTGGGGGTCTCCTGGTCGTCGTCGAACATGAAGTGGCCCCCGACGGCAGAGATACGGTTCGGGAACCCGACACCCAGGCCCCAGCGAGCCACGTCGACCTGGTGTACGCCCTGGTTCCCCAGGTCACCGTTGCCGTAGTTCCAGATCCAGTGCCAGTTGTAGTGGAAGTGGTTCTTCGTAAAAGGCAGCAGCTTCGCGGGACCGGTCCACAGATCGTAATGGACACCTTTCGGGACAGGCTGTTCCGGGGCGCGGCCGATGGTGTTCCGCCACTTGAAGCACAGGCCGCGCGCCATATAAACCTCACCCAGCAATCCCTCGTGCATACTGCGGACGGCCTCCTTGAGTGCAGGAGCGGAGCGGATCTGTGTGCCGTGCTGTACGATCCGGTCGTACTTCTTCGCGGCCTTCACGAGCTGCTTCCCTTCCCACAGGTTGTGGCAGCAAGGCTTCTCGATGTAGACGTCTTTCCCGGCCTGGCAAGCCCAGATTCCCATGAGAGCGTGCCAGTGATTTGGCGTGGCGATTGAGACGGCATCGATGGACTTGTCATCCAGGAGCTTGCGGATGTCGATGAAGGTCTGAGGCTTGGGGATTCCCATCTTCTCGATTTCCGGCACGCGTTGGGCCAACACCTCTTCATCCACGTCGCACACGGCTGCGACCTCCGTACCGCTCAAGCCGCGGAAACCGCTGACGTGGTCCATCCCTCGACCGTGCAGACCGCAAACAGCCACCCGAATACGGTCGTTGGCGCCGAAGACACGCCCGGGACTCGTAATGAACGTGATGCCGCTCAACGCGGCGATGCTCGCCGTGGATTCAAGCCCGCTCCTGAGAAAACCTCGTCGCGTAACTTCCAGCCTCTCACGCATGATCACCTCCTCTTGTCGGAGCCATTCTAACCTTCATGGGTGGGAAAAAGCATTGCTTAAAGCTCATCCGATCGTCGGTTGATGGGAAGGGTCGGGAAGAGGTTTCCCTTTGCAGTTCCACGGCGCGCTGTGTATTTTCTTCAGGGCATGCCACAATCGAGGCGGTTTCGCGAGCAGGCTGATCGGGTGGCGGCACTGCCTTCTGGTTCGGGATTTGCGCGTCGGCCCTCCGCAAAGGCGGCGGCACCTCTGGATTGGAACAAGGCGAACACAGGGTATCTCTATGACGAAGCAGTACTCCTTTCCCAAAGACAAAGTCAGGATCCTGCTCCTCGAAGGCATCCATCCTGCAGCAGTTGATATTTTCAGGGAGGCCGGCTACGAGGCCCGCGTCGTAAAGCCTGCAATGTCCGACGAGGAACTGCTGGCCGTGATCGAACCGATTCACGTGCTCGGCATCCGATCCAGGACACAGATACGGCAGCCGGTCTTCGGCGCCTCCAGGCGGCTGCTGGCCGTCGGTTGCTTCTGCATCGGCACCGACCAGGTCGACCTGGACGCGGCCGCATCAAAGGGAGTGCCTGTGTTCAATGCGCCGTTCAGCAACACGCGGAGTGTCGCTGAGCTGACACTTGCCGAAGTCGTCATGCTGTCACGCAAGGCAGCACATCGCAGTATGGAACTTCACAGCGGCCGGTGGGAGAAGTCCGCTGCCGGCAGTCGCGAGGTAAGAAACAAGACCATCGGGATCGTCGGATACGGCCACATAGGTTCGCAGGTGGGATTGCTTGCCGAAGCCTTCGGCATGCGGGTCGTTTTCTACGACATCGTCAATAAGCTGCCACTCGGAAACGCCGTGCAGCTGGCGAGTCTCGGGGAACTGCTCCAGAACGCGGACTTCGTTACCCTGCATGTCCCCGAATCGCCGGAGACCAGGAACATGATCAGCGGCCGCGAACTCTCACTCATGAAGGGCGGAAGCTTTCTGCTGAACCTCAGCCGCGGATCCGTCGTCGATCTGGTACCCGTGCGCGATGCTCTCGCGTCCGGCCATCTCGCGGGCGCAGCGCTTGACGTTTTCCCGCGCGAGCCCGGGTCCAGCTCGGATACCTTCGACTGCGAGCTGCGCGGCCTGACAAACGTCATCCTCACCCCTCACATCGGAGGCAGTACAGAGGAGGCCCAACGCAACATCGGCATCGAGGTCGCCAGTGCCCTCGTGAAGTACATAGAGACTGGAAGTTCATCGGGCGCCGTCAACTTTCCGCACGTCGACCTCCCATTGGTGCGGAACCGGCACCGCGTGCTGAACATCCACAGGAATGTGCCGGGAGTGCTGAGCAACATCAACCGTATCGTGGCCGAGATGGGCGTGAACATCAGTTCGCAATACCTCGGAACCCGCCATGACATCGGCTATCTGATCATGGATGTGGACCAGAAGATCTCCAGGGAGGTTAAGCGTCAGATCGACCTCCTCGATACTACCATCAAGACCAGGCTTCTGTTCTGAGGTTACCGCCTCCCCGGCATCCAGGACAGGAGATGGGCCCGGTTACTTCGGCTCTGTTCGAGGATACCTGCGTCGATCTCATTGACCTCTGCCAGGCCTGACCGCGGACAGACACATAGACAAGTCTGACGCGAATTGGCGCGCAAGGGCTGCCGGACGACGCAAGCAGGAAGAGTCTTTAGAGGAGCGATTCAAGTACGGCGGTCGTCCTATCCCTTGCGTCCCGGGGACCGGACAGCCATTCGTCACAAGGTACGCCGCGCAAAGCAGTATCGCCTTCCCGTATGATGACGGCGACCATCTCCGGCTGCAATCGGAGGCCTTTGAAGATGGACGGGGCCTGTGATCAGGCTACCAGGCCTTCTCGATGTCCTCGAGGGTACGACCCTTCGTCTCCGGGATCTTCTTCCAGACGAGCCACACCAGTACGACGCAAAACAGGGCATACATGTAAAACGGAAAGCCGTGATTGAACTTTGATGCGAGCCAGGGTTGCTCATCCATCATCGGGAAGGTCTGAGACACGAAGAAATTGGAGGTCCAGAGCGCGAATGTGGAAACAGAGAGCGCACGCCCGCGTATGCGTGTCGGGAAGATCTCGGAAAGGATCACCCAGGTCACCGGGCCAACCGAGAGTGCAAAACAAGCCATGTAACTCAGGATGAAGGCCAGCACCCAGGATGAAACCGCCGCGAGTTGAGCCGCAACGCCCATCGCGACGAGCGAAATGCCCATCCCCGCGGCGCCGGTGATCATCAGGGGTCTGCGCCCGACGGCATCCACGGCTTGGATCGCAATGACCGTAAAAAGCATGTTGACCGCGCCGACAACAATGGTCTGCAGAAGAGCGGCGTTCACGCCGGAGCCCAGCCTCTTGAATATTTCGGGAGCGTAATAGAGAAAGACGTTGATGCCGGTGACCTGCTGCAGGACCGCCAGCGCCACACCGATCAGCAGTACCGGCTTCATCCCCGGGGCCAGCAGGCCCAGCGATATCTCCTTGTCCCGCGAGACGATCTGCCCGATGGATGAAATCTCCACTCTGGCAAATGACTCCCCGCCGACACGGGAGAGAATCCGGTAAGCGCGTTCCTTCAAGCCTTGCTCGACGAGCCATCGGGGGCTTTCGGGAACCACCAGCAGAAGCCCAAGAAACAGCAGGGAGGGAATCGCCCCGGAAGCGAACATCCAGCGCCAGCCGGTTGACGCATTCCAGGCCTCGTCGCCCTGGCGCGCGATGAAGTAGTTGACGAAATAGATCACCAGCATGCCCGAGATGATCGCGAACTGGTTTAGCGAAACCATGCGGCCACGAATTCGCGCAGGGGTAATCTCCGCTATGTACATCGGGGACGCCATCGAGGCGATTCCGATTCCGATCCCACCCAGGATCCTCGCGAAGACAAAATGGGAGAAACCTCCGGCCAGAGCCGTCCCGATGGCGGACGCCAGAAAGAGGCAGGCGGAAAACAGGAGCGTCTTCCTGCGCCCTGCCCGGTCGCTGAGAATCCCGGCGAACGACACGCCAACTACGCACCCCAGCAGCGCGCTGGAAGCAGCCCAGCCTTTCATGGCCGGGTCGAGCTGAAAGTGGGATTGCAGAAAGCCGATGGCTCCGGCGATAACCGCGGTGTCGTAGCCAAACAGCAGCCCGCCGAGCGCCGCGACCAGACACACGATCACTGTGTAAGCCGTATTTCCGCCTCGCACGGGATGATCCTCAGCCTTGAATTGTTCTTTGACACGAGGGGGAGAATCTTACTCCGGGGCGCACGGAGCTGCAAAGACCATATGCCGTGGTACAATCCTGAGGTCGACGGCGGACATCAGGCTGAATGCATGACCCAGGTCACCGGATCCGGCCAGTCTCCGTTGGCATGCCGCCGAGCGAGGGCAGTGGGGATGGGTTGTCCTTGATTGAAGCACGAGACGGGCCGCATCGCGCACCTCAGGCCTGCGTGTCAAGTTACATGCGTCTCCGCCGGGCTATCTGCTTGCTGACCCTTCTCGTTCTGCTCGGTCCGCAGCCTATTCCAGGGCAGGAGGGCGAGCCCCAGACTCCCCCGGCATCAAATTCGCCCGTCGAAGCTAATCAGGCGCCGACGCCTTCTGTCGGGCACGAGTCTGTCACGAAACGTTTCGTCCTGGATATCTGGACGGACCAGAAGGCCATCTGGTCAAGCCCGTTTCGGATGAATCGCCGTCAATTGTTGGCCGTCGCGCTGCCGGTCGCAGCGATAACGGCAGGCCTGATTGCCACCGATGAGAAGACCGCGAGCTGGTTGCCAAATACGCCGGCTCAGATCGATTGGTCGAATGGTGTTTCGACCGTAGGCTCGATTTACACCCTGGGCGGAGTCGTTGGCGGCAGTTTGACAGTGGGAAAGGTCAAGAACAATCCGACGATACTCCGGATGGGGGGCAACTCAGCCGAAGCTTTGATCAACGCAGTGATCGTCAGTTCTGCCATGAAACTGGCGGCCGGCCGTGAGCGTCCTGACCAGAACGATGGCGAGGGCAGGTTTTGGAAAGGCGGCAGCAGTTTTCCTTCAGGGCACGCCATGGACTCCTTCGCTGTCGCTGCTGCCATCGCGCGAAGCCGAGGATGTCCCAGATGGTTAGCTATTACATCCTACGCGGCTGCCGCTGCGGTGAGCATCTCCCGCTACACCGCCCACAGGCACTTTCCCTCGGACGCCTTTGTGGGCAGCGCGTTCGGTATCCTGATCGGGCAATACGTGGCAGATCGCCCGCGCCCGTAGGGAGGTCGTGCGGGTCCGCGCCGAGGGCGAGGAGATTGCGCGCCCCGGCGAAGCTCGCCCACTCCCACCGAGTGAGCCGGCTCCCGGATACGACTTATGTTGGATCGGCACTATTTCTCGATTCGGATGTCGCCGTCACCGGAACTCACGGCCAGTTGCGGGCCACCGCCGTTCATGGGGCCACGGACTCTGGACTCCTCTACTTTCCCGGAGATGGTAACGGGAAAGTCGATCTTGACGTGCCCGTCGCCGGTATGGGCGTCGAGGTCAGCCCCCACCCCGTCGGGAAGCCTCAAAACCACGTTCCCATCCCCCGTATCGATCTTCCAGGCGGATGCCACGCGCGATCCTTCCAGGGCGGTGATTTCAATGTTGCCGTCGCCGGTCCGGACATCCATCACATGGAAACGGCCCTCGAGATTTATGTTCCCGTCGCCGGTGTCGGCGGCAAGCATACCCGCCAGCCCGTCGCCTGTGATGTTCCCGTCGCCGGTGTGAAGGCGGATATCACCATTTGCCGCGCCGACGTTGATGTTGCCGTCACCTGTCTCGGCGTGAAGGAAACCGTCGACGGCGTGCGTCGAGATGTTGCCGTCACCGGTCTTCAGATCCAGCTCGGCATTGCGCGGGATTGTCAACTCAACGGATATGGAGCGGTGGAAGGAGATGCTGAAGCGCTGGTTGGGCAGTTTCAGCTGCAGGTTGATGCGGTTTCCTTCCTGAGTGGCAATGATGCGAACCTCATCATCACCGATGTGCCATCCGGCCGTCTCGACCCGCGCCTGAACTTCCCTGGAATCGCCGGTATCGACACGGATGTTCCCATCGTCGGCGTTGACAAAGATCTGAGCGGTCCCGGTCACATTCCAGGCCTTGTTCCAGACATCCGCAGCAGCCGGACGCGCGGCGGCCAATAAGGGAATCAGGCAGAACAGTCCGACGGTGCCGTGGCGAAACATAGAATCCTCCTCCTGGGTTGTACTTCTCCTTAACGCACGACATCGTGAAAAGGTTCAACAAATCCGCCGGAAAGCTCGCCGGTACTATTGCGGAGGTGGGCAATCGAGAATAGAGTTGTAGGCTCCGGCAATGGCTGAAGATGCACCGAGGGGACTCGAAATGAGCACGATCCTGCGCTACTACCGCCTGGCCGACGACGATCAGGAGAACTGCTTCTACGTCGAAGCTTCGGAACCGCTTGCGGCGAGCGAGCAGCCGACTTTGCGCTGGCTCCTCGCCGAGACTTTCGCCCCTGAGCAGTCAGGGAAGGAGTCGCTCATAGCGCGGGGCGGCGCCGAAATCATCGAGGTTGGGCCCCGCCTAAACTTCGAGACCGCATTTTCGACGAACGCCGTGGCAATATGCCGGGCTTGCGGCCTCGGCCGGATCACCAGAATCGAGAAGTCCAAGCGCTGGGTGCTTCCGGAGGGCGCCGACAGAGACCGGTTCCTCGCGGCACGCTACGACAGGATGACCGAGTGCCCCTACCCCCGGCCTCTTGACACATTCGAGACCGGCCTCGTGCCCGAACCCGTCTTCAGCGTTCCGCTGATCGAGAAGGGGATTGCCGCGCTGCGAGAGATCAATCGTGAGATGGGTCTCGGTATGGACGCGTGGGACGTCGGTTTCTATTACGACCTCTTCGCGAACAGGTTCCGGCGGAATCCCACCAACGTCGAGTGCTTTCAGCTCGCGCAAGCTAACAGCGAGCACTCGCGGCACTGGTTTTTCAAGGGCAGGCTGATCATCGACGGTGAGCCTGCGCCGGAAACGCTCCTGGACATTATCAGGTCCACGCTGCGTGCGAATCCGGCTAACAGTGTGATTGCGTTCAGGGACAACTCGAGCGGCATCCGGGGCTTTGAGATCGACACGATCATCCCAGCGGCGCCTGGCCGCTGTTCCTCCTTCGTGACCTGGAAAGGCAACTACGACATTATCTTCACGGCGGAGACGCACAACTTCCCCAGTGGGGTCGCCCCGTTCCCCGGAGCCGAGACTGGAACCGGCGGCAGGATCCGTGATGTGCACGCCACCGGCAGAGGCGCACTGGTTATAGCGGGCACGGCGGGCTACTGTGTCGGAAACCTCAACATCAACGGCTTTGCCATACCGGGCGAAGATCCCGCATTCACCTACCCCTCGAACCTGGCGACCCCCATCCAGATCCTGATCGGCGAGAGCAATGGTGCTTCGGACTATGGCAACAAGTTCGGGGAGCCGGTCATCCAGGGCTTTGCCCGCTCTCTTGGGTTGAGACTGCCGGACGGCAGCCGGCGGGAGTGGGTGAAACCGATCATGTTCACAGGGGGCGTGGGGCAACTCGACGCGCACCACCTCGAAAAAAGCCCGCCGCAGAAGGGAATGTTGATTATCGAGATAGGCGGGCCGGCATACCGCATAGGGATTGGCGGCGGCGCGGCCTCGAGCATGATCCAGGGGGAGAACAAGGAAGAGCTCGACTTCAGCGCGGTGCAGCGCGGCGACGCCGAGATGGAACAGAAGATGAACCGGGTCATCCGCGCCTGCGTCGAGATGGGAGACCGGAATCCCATCGTCAGCATCCACGACCAGGGCGCCGGGGGGCCCTGCAACGTCCTGACCGAGATTGTGGACCCGGCGGGCGGACGTATCGAGATTCGCAACATCGCTCTCGGTGACAAGACGATGTCGGTGCTCGAGATCTGGGGCGCAGAGTATCAGGAGCGCACGGCTCTCCTGCTGAACAAGGATCGGCTGGACGAGTTTCAGGCGGTATGCAGGCGCGAGAAGGTGACATGCGAAGTGCTGGGCGAGGTGACAGGCGACGGCCGCATCGTTGTGCACGACGCCCGGGACGGCTCCACGCCGGTCAACCTCGAGCTCGCCCCGATTCTCACAAACATTCCTCAGAAAACTTTCGAGCTCGAGCGTCCGCACCTCCGGCTCGATCCGCTGCAAGTCCCGCCGAACCTTGGGGTCAGCGAGGCGATCCGCCTGGTGTTCCGATTGCCGTCCGTTGGATCCAAGGGCTATCTGGTGCGCAAGGTCGACCGCTGTGTGACCGGCCTGGTCGCGCGCCAGCAGTGCTGCGGACCGCTTCATCTTCCGGTCTCCGATGTGGCCATAGCCGCCCAGAGCCACATGGGAATCACCGGCGCCGCGATCTCCGTCGGCGAGCAGCCGGTAAAGGGCCTGGTGAGCGTGCGCGCGGGCGCGCGCATGGCGGTCGCCGAAGCGTTGACCAACATGGTCTGGGCACTCATCACCGACATCTCGCACGTCAAGTGCTCAGTCAACTGGATGTGGGCCGCGAAAACGCCCGGGGAAGGGGCGGCGCTCCACGAGGCTGCTGCGGCCCTGCGGGACCTGATGGTCGAACTGGGGATTGCGGCTGATGGCGGCAAAGACAGCCTGTCGATGGCCGCTCGCGTCGGTGAAGAGGTGGTAAAAGCCCCCGGCCAGGTGGTGGTCTCGGCTTACGCCTCCATGGCCGATGTCTCGCGCGTCGTCACGCCCGATATCAAGCGTCCCGGCGAGAGCCGGCTGATGCTGCTGGATCTCGCGCCGGGCAAAAACCGCCTCGGCGGTTCATCGCTTGCGCAAGCTCTGGGACAAACAGGCGACGAGGCGCCCGATGTCGATGATCCCGGGCTTCTCAAAAGGGCGTTCCTGGCCGTGCAGCAGATGATACTGCAGGAGTGGATCCTCGCCGGTCACGACCGGAGCGACGGCGGGCTGGTCACCTGCCTTGCGGAAATGGTGATGTCCGGCAACTGTGGGGCGGCAATCAGTCTGGCCGGGAACCGTGAGAGCATCTCCCAGCTCTTTTCAGAAGAGCTCGGTTTGGTCATCGAGTACATGCCCGGGGACGAAGGCCGTATCACCTCGCTGCTCGCCTCCGCTGAGATCCCCTGCAAGGTCCTGGGCGAGACCCTCGCAGACCGCCGGTTTCTGTTGACGCGGGACAAGGAAACGGCTCTCGACATCCCCACTCCGACACTGCTCGCCTGGTGGGAAGAAACCAGCGACCAGATCGAACGGCTGCAGATGAATCCTGTCTGCGCGGATGAGCAGGCGCGCGTCCATGATCGCCCCGGCCCCGAATACCACCTCTCCTTCGTACCGGAGTTGACGCCCGCTTTCCTGCTCTCGCGGGATCGGAAGCCGAAAGTCGCCATCCTGCGCGAAGAGGGGAGCAACGGAGACCGGGAGATGACGTCGGCATTCTTCACTGCCGGTTTCGAACCCTGGGATCTGACGATGTCGGACCTGCTGGACGGAAATGCGACGCTGGACGGTTTCAGGGGGCTTGTGTTCGTAGGGGGATTCTCCTATGCCGACGTGCTGGACAGCGCGAAGGGGTGGGCCGGCATCATCCGTTTCAATCCGCGGCTCAGCCAGATGTTCGATGGTTTCTACCGCCGCCCGGAGACCTTCACGCTCGGTGTGTGCAACGGCTGCCAGCTGATGGCTCTCCTCGGCTGGGTGCCATGGACAGGCATACCGGACACGCGACAGCCCAGATTCATACGGAACTCCTCGGGGAGATTCGAGTCACGCTGGGCGACGGTGAAGATCGCCGACAGCCCGGCAATGATGTTCCGCGGCATGCAAGGCTCGACGTTCGGCATCTGGGTGGCACACGGAGAGGGCCGCCTGTACTGCCCCGATCCGGGTGTCTTGCGCGAAGCGATGGAAAAAAACCTGACGCCGGCATTTTTCGTGGACGACCGGGGCCTGCCGACCGAGCAATATCCTTTCAACCCCAACGGGTCCGCGCTCGGCGTGACCGCCTTATGCAGCCCCGACGGGAGGCACCTGGCCATTATGCCTCATCCCGAGCGGGCCTTCCTGAGGTGGCAGTGGCCCTGGATGCCGGAGTCCTGGAAACACTCCCTCAGGGCATCCCCATGGCTGCGCATGTTTCAGAACGCACGCGAATGGTGCGAAAGAAACGATTGAGGTGTTGATAGAGCACGCGCCATCAGGGCCTGGGGCTCGGGCCGAAAAGCTCCTCGATTACCGGGCCCGGCAGCCTGTATCCATTCGTAACGGGCTCTCTGCCGATCAACTTCAGTAAGGTGGGTACGAGGCTCAGGCTATCGTAGGGGTCCTCGATCTGCAGGCCTTGCGGGACGCCGCTTCCGGCGAAGAACAGCGTGGAATGGGTGGACGCGCGCAAGAGCGATCCGTGGTTGCCTCCGGGATTGAATCCGCGCACATTGAAGTTCCAGTGGTTGCTGGCGAACACCAGCATGTCGGCCTCCGCACACCGGCGGCGTCGCAGCTCAAGCCTGCGCACCAGCTCCTCATCTCTATTGTCCGTTGCAGGCAGATCCGTGTAGGCAACTCGGCGGAATTGTTCATGGAGCCCGATGACGGCATTTGAGTAGGCACAGCGATGAGTCGCGTGCAGCCATTCCACTTCGGTATGCCATTTGCCCAGCCACACATCTCTGCCGTTCAATCCTGTGCGCAGCTTAGGGTCCTCCCATAGCCGAAGCGGCAATCCGTCGCCCCACTCCCTCGGCTCGAACTTCACGAGGCCTGCGGCATCCTGACGCAGCCCGCTCACCGGCAGGTAGCGCAAACTCAACGTTCCCCCGGCGTCCTGGCGCGAAAGAAGCAAGCCCTGGTGCGTACCATCTTTGTATAGCCAAATGCCATCCTCATCCGACCGGTCTTCATCCAGGAGAGCTGCCGCCAGCGCCTCGCGCGGAATGCGTGTGGCGACGAAGTCCACAGGGGAGGGGCCCACGCTTTCCTGAACGTTGTTGCGGACTCGAACGCTCTCAAGAAGGGAGTAATAGTCGATGCGACGGAAGCTCCGTTCCATGTCAAGACTTCCATCGCCGCGCATCGTGAGTCCTGACGGACCGAGTCCAACTACGTAGTTTTGGAGGTTAAAGACGCTGTTGACATCACCCATAACGCGCGAGGGGATCAGGGATTCGATGCGCACACGGGAGGTCAGCAGGCTAGCCCGGTCCAACTGAAGCATCCTGGAGAGCGCCCGGGCGTATCCGCCGTATTCGAACGCCTCTTTCCGCCAGGATTCGAGCCGGGCGATTTCACGACGGGCCTCCTGGTCGCGTCCGGCTTGCCGGTCCGCGTCGGTCCATTTCGTGGGCAGACTCTTTACCTTCGCGGCCCGCACGCCGATCACACGCTCCAGCGCTGCCAATTCCTCTTTCAGGTCGGGCAGAAGCGACATCCATTCCTGCCTTCGCCTGTCAACGATGTCAACGGCCGCCTTTGCGGCAGCTGACCGAACGTTCTCAGGCAGTTTGTGCTGGCCGATCTGCTGCATCAGGATGTGGAAGGCGTTAAGGTCGACGTCTCGCAGGTAGATCGAAGCCCGCTCGTTGCCGTCCAGGTCCATGATGGCAGTCGGGTATTGCTCCGCCTGGCCCTGCAGGTAGTAAGATTCGCGGCTCGGGCTTATGACCTGGGATACGAGAGGGTCCAGTCCCCTGAGCTTGTACTCGCCCATGGGGTGGCGGTTTGTCATCACGTGGTGCCCACCACCGGCACTGGTGCAAAAAAGGTCAATCAGGTTGTAGCCCTGACTGAATGTCTCGGGGTCTGTGTTCATGCCGTGGTCGGAGACAAGGACCAACACAGTGCGGCCTGCCAGCGGGCTTGCCTCGATGGCGGTCCAGATCCTGCCCACCAGGCTGTCCAGTTGCGCTAACTCCCTGAGTTGATCGCGGTCCTCGTTGCTCAGGTGTGCGGTGTGATCGTATTCGCCTGTGAAATAATCGAGGTAAAGCACGCGCTCATCCTTCAGCTTCCCTATCAGCTCCCTCTCCAGCTCTTCATACACCATGCGCGTGGCTTCGAAACCGGTTATCCACTCGTTGAAGAGCTCGTTCGGGCTCCGCGATGAGAAGCGTTTGGTGAGGCTGTTCTGGAGTGTCCTCCAGGGAAATCCCCGCTGGTAGAGCTGGAATCCCTGGTAGCGTTCGGTAAAGCCGAAGCTGTCGAGCAACAGAGGAATACCGACCTCGTCCAGCACCTCCACGGGGAGCATGTCCACTCGCCGTGACCGGGCGTAGTTGATGAGAAAGGGGAAAAAGTTCAGGTAGTCGTACACCCGCCCGGTGTGCCGGTCGTACTCCGCATTGCCGCGGATTGCCAGGTGCCTCCCGGTGTCAAGCATCGACCAGGAAGGGACGGAAACACTGATGCCGCGTACGTAGAAGTTGCGGACCCAGGCGCCATGCTCAATAAACACACGCTTGATCCAGGGTAGAGCGCTCTTGCCGGTTGTCGGGTTGGTTTCCTGCAGGAAGCGCTCAACTACACTCCCCGGGAGGCCGTCGACTTTCAGCACCACCAGGCGCACGGGAGCAGCGCCGGCGGATCCGGCCGGGCCGAGGATCGCGAGAGACAACAGGAACGCGGATCGTGCGAACAGCCGGTTCATTTAGCGCCGGTGAGGGAACTCCCGATTTCCGTAGAGTAGGATTCCACTTCCGCATGCGAGGCGTTGTGCAGGGAAGCCAGGTCAACATGCGGTGCGGCACCCAGCTTCTGAAGGCCCTCCTCGCACTGCCTGCGGATAAGTACATCGCCCGTCTCCCGCATGACGGCTGAGAGGAGCTTCACCGCGTTCGATCGGACCTTGGGACCCTGAAGGCCGAGCGCGGACACGGCATCTACCGACCGCCCGACTGCCTCGGAATTCCAGGCGACCTCCGGCTGCAGGCCTGACGCGAGCACACGTTCAAGGAAACGCCTCTGGTAGATAAACCGGCGTTGAAGGTCAAGGGCCTCCAGTCCGCCTCCCTTCAGATCATCTCCGTGAGCGTACAGGCCGAGGGTCCCGATGTGAGCCAGCCCGAACAGGATGCGGACGCCACGGGAATGCCTCACTCCGGCCAGCTCGCGCGCCCGGTCCTTTTCGACCTTCCGTGTCAGCCCTTCCGGCGATCTCGCCCACTGGACCAGCGCCGCATACTGCCGGTGGGCCATATTTACCTCGCTGCTGAGGCCTACGCCAAGGGGATTCAGGCCCAGGACTCCCAGTTTGCGCTCCAGTTCGTTCCGGAGGTCAGGATCCAGGGAGTTGTCGAACTTGAGCGAGTACCGCAGCTGAGCATAGGCGCGCGTCCGCGCTGATCGATCCAGGGGCTCCCCGTGTCGCCTGCGGACGAACATGAATGAGGATTTCACCAGCAGGTACTGCCAACTGCTGAGGCTGGTCAGGCCCAGAACATTGACCGTGAGATCGACCGTAAACCTCTTCAACCTCTCGCCCGTTCCCGGACGGTGCGGGTTGCAGAAATCCACCATCAACAGAGGCACGCGGGGATGATCCAGAGCATAGAGCGCAAGGGGTTCCATCGGGCTCGCGCTCGCGCCCGGCCTGTGCTCCGTTACCCTGTTCCCTTCGCTGTCCATGTGCCAAGTCTGCGTGTAAGCATCAGGTTGGCAAAGGCTCTTTCGAGTGAACGGATTGGAAATACCCAGGAATCTGCCGTCGAAGGTCTTTGGCGCAGCAGTCGCGGGTGAGGGCCGTTCCATCCAAAGCAGAGCGAAGTTATCCTTCTGCCCTGCAAGGGAGAGGGGTTGAAACCGCAGGTTGTTCTCTTCGGCCTTCTGGCGCAACAGTTCCCAGTTGTGTCCCCTGTTCAAGCTGGACTGTTCGTTTTGCCTGTCCCAGGCCACCTGCAGGTATTTTTCACTCACAAGCCCGCCCAGCGGGCGGGTGGCCAGAACCAGGCGCGCACCCAGGGTGGGAAACTCCATGTCGCCGGCCGAGGTGCTCTGACCTGCGGCTGATTCCGCGGCGGAGACCGCGGTTGCAGCCTGCCAGAGATGCATCTCACGGTAATCTCCGACATTGCCGCGATAGCTGCGTGTCGTCACCCTGAGAGGCATTCCAACCCCGTCAAAGACCTGAGCCTGCAAGGCAACCTCGGTCAGGTTGCGCCACATACCTTTGCGAGGATTTCCCAAATCCAGGAGCGGGGCCGGCAAACCATCGTTGGCTGTGCGGTTCTTGGACGTGGAAAAATAGAAGAAGGGGAGGCCGGCTGTGAGTTTCTGCCAGAGCGACGGTTTGGCATGCGAATATACCCAGACCTGCCGGAGGCGGTCATTCGCAGGGTCGGAGTCACGCAGCGTATCCCTCAAGACACTCAAAATCGGAATTTCGTTCTGTCGTTCGCCCTCCGACACGCCTCCAACTTGCTTGCCGAAGAGCGTTATTATCTCAGAGCCGCCGGGTACGGCGACACGCTCGAGACGAAATCCGACAGGGGGAATCGCCCCGACGAGGCCGTTCGCAGTTGCAGGGTGAGGCACGGCCACGGCAAACCAGAACACCAGGGTGAGTCTTGTCAAACGTCCTGGATTCATTCGTTTCCACCGCCAGGAGAAGCCCAGGCGAATTTCCACAGCACTACCTTCTATAGAACAGATGCTTGGCAGAATCCCCAGGTTCAGACATCAGGGGCCGCAGACAACCTTCAGCACACTCCGCACTAGCCGGCCTGCCAAATCTGCCATCTGGTCACCACGCCGGCAGTGCGGACGCCGGGAGCACACGCAATCGGTCAAGAGGGTAACATACTCTGATCGGAGAATGCGACCGGTATCCTTAGCGCCTTATACTCAGTAACACCTCGGATGAACAGTCGACGCAAGCCGCTGCAACTACACTTCTTGAATCGCCTCTGCGTTGTCAGTCTTAATGGCCTTCGCCAAGCGGGCACGGTCCTGTTCGGTCCGGCCGCCATAGACTTCATCCCGCGTTGCCAGCGCCTCGTCCAGCACCGGAAGTTTCCGCAGTAGCCGGCGATGGCGGCGGCGCCAACCCGGGCCAACAAGACCTCGCGATTATGGACAGACGCCGCGCCTTCCGTAAACTAGGGAAATTCCTAGTCGGCGAAAGTCATTGGCCCGGAATCCAGACGTCCACCAGGATTCACCTGCTCTCATTGCTGGTTGAAGCCTGTGGCGTGGCGATAGCACTCCACGTAATGCCCTTCTTTTCTCTCGTGCTGACTCCGGAATTCTTCCTTGAATTTCGCGAGTGTGACCGCATCCCAGTCCGGGCGATACTTCGAAATCGCCGGCTCGAACTGACTCACGTGTCTTGATGCGGCCTCGACCTTCTTTTCAAAGACCGGGTCGATATTCACGAAATAGTTCGCATCCTGCGGCGTCGCGTAATAGAAGAAAAGGTTGGGGATCCTGTAGGGCTGCAGCCTGTCGACGAGCAGGTGCTCCGGGTAATAGAGGTGGAACTCCGCGGCCCTGACGGCATCGATGGTGTTGAATGCCGCCATACGATGGTCACTCTTGTGCCAGCGCTCGTACCACTCACCGGGGTCTACGCTCAGGACTGCATCCGGCCGGTATTGGCGGATAATCCGGGTGGCATGGCCGCAGAGCGTTTTGGCTGGGGCATACTCCAGTTCTCCGTCATCATATCCCATCCAAACCACGTTCTCCCGGGGGACGCCGAGCACCGCGCAGGCGGCCTCTTCTTCCGCCTTTCGTATCCGGGCGAGCCTCTCCGACGTCATCTCCTGGTCGTAGCTCCCCTTGTTGTCGTTTGTGTATATGGCGATGATCACCCTGTTCCCGTGTTCTGCCAGCAGTGCCAGGGTTCCGCCCACCGCAAAGGTGTCGTCGTCGGGGTGCGGGGAAAAGGCCAGAACCGTCCTGCCCCTGTAATCCTCCAGCCGTCCGTTCTGTGCCACCATGGATATCGCCATTGTCAAAACGCTCCATAGCAGGACCAGCTTTTTCATGACAGGTTCGCTCCCGCCTGCAGGCTCCGCCGGGTGACGCGGCGCCCCGGGCTAACCGAAGCCTATGCCGTTGGCCTTGCCGACCTCGAAGATGTATTGCCGGGCTTTGTCGTATTCCTCGGGGTTGGGGAGGTGCTCGATCATCAGCGTGGGCGCCTGGGGCAGCTTCGAAAGGCGCTCGAGGTACACCCTGTAGTCGAGCGACCCCGCCCCGGGGCGGACCTCACGGAAGTGCACGTTCATCTCCGGGTCCCACGTCAGATCCTTCGCATGGCAACTAACGATCCATGGCCCCAGTTTGTCAAAGCACTCGTTGAGAAGCTCGGTGCTGCGGTAAAACCTGGTGGGCGAGTTGACCAGGTTGCAGGGATCAAGGTGGACCCCAAAAGCCGTTCGATCGACAGCCTTGAGCAGTTTGAGCGCGGAATCCGGGCTGTCTGGAATGGTCCATCCCATCATTTCGTAGCTGAACTTCGCACGCTTGGGCTTGACCGCGTCGATGATTGATCTTGCGTTCTCGACCGCGGCATCGAAGAACCGGTCGGAGACGTTATCCGGGTGAGGCCCGTCCCACCGTTTCGGGTTGTATGACCCGGCGATGTCCACGCAACATAGGGCGCCGATGGCTTCGGCCAGGGCGAGGCCTTCGGTGACCTGCTTCAGATTCAGGCGCCGTTTTTCCGGGTCTGAGTCAACCAGGTTCACCCAGCGGCCCACTTCTGCAATAACCACGTCCTGTTTCTTGAAGGCGTCACTCAGAGCCTTGATCCGGACTCCGTCGCTCAGCGCAACACTCGGGCAATAGGCGGCCCGGTAGCCGAGTTTGACGTGAGTCGCGGCCAGTTCGTCCGGGTCTTCTGTCCGTACAAAGACCGGCCCGCCCAGCCTGACCTGTGCACCCCCTGCAGACGGCGCACGTGAGGATTCTGAACCATAGGCTATGGTTCGCCGCGCCGCACCCGCGGCGATCAGCGAAACAGCAACGAATCTCCGCCGACTCATCTCTCTCGTACTCATCTCTCACCTCGGAATTGTTGGATCTTTTGGATTGCCTGCAATCTCCCCCGGCCTGGGTAATTCCCCGGACCTAATCCGTCTTCTGTTCGATCAGCGTTGCGAAACGTTTGTTAATCGCAAGTGCAGGGTCAAGAGGAACCTCCGCCGGCCTGCAGTCAGGCGGGATGAAGATCGTCGGCGTCGGCCGTATATCCTTTCCTTCAAACTGCGGCAGCCATGCTCGCTCCGCCTCCAGCATTTCCCTGCACATATCCCTGATCTCCTTTAGTGTACATACCGCAGCCGCCAGCGGGTCCATCGCGACGGCATGAACTATCGCTTCGGGATCCCCGCTCAGGGCCGCGCGGCTGGTAAGAATCTGGACACTGACGTTGGACATGCAGGCCGCCGCGCACTGCGGAGGCAGTTCGCCGACCCTGGTCGGATGCAACCCCGAAGCATCGGCAAAAGCCGGGACCTCGACGCAGCAGCCGGCCGGCAGATTCGTGACGTAGCCGTCGTTGCGCACATTTCCCATGAACCGGAAGGGTTTATCAGTCATGACGGCTTCCATGATGTAGGAACAATACTCGACGCTCCGGCTCTCGATCCTGGGCGATTCGAATTCGAGCGGGTCATGCCTGGCATACTTGCCGGCCAGGGTCCTGGTGTACTTGTAGTACGCGCCGCTTTCGCCGCCGAAGCCGGGCTCATCGCAATAGAGCTCGAGGCCCTTCCTGTTTTTGCGGAACCAGGGAACATACTCGCTCAGGTGGCCGGTACTTTCGGTCATGAAATAGCCGAAGTGCCTGAATACCTCGCCGCGCACCTTCTCGTTCTTGTAGTACTCCGGTTCTTCGAAGAGCTCGCGCAATTGAGGGTAAAGGTCACGCCCCTTGTGCTCGAGGGTGAGGAACCAATCCATGTGGTTGATTCCACCGCAGGTGTACACGATCTCTTCCTTGGGAACCTCGCAGTATCCCGCAATCAGATCGAGTGTCGTCTGCACGCCGTGACAGAGACCGACGAAGTTCACATCCGCTGATTCCCCCAGGGCGAGGCAATTGGCTGCCATGGGATTGGCATACTGGAGCATGATCGCACCCGGACGTGCCGCGGTCTTCATGTCGCGCGCGACTTCGACCAGCACGGGTATGGTGCGCAAGCCACGGAAGATGCCCCCCGGACCGAGCGAATCACCGATGCACTGGTCGACGCCATATTTCATCGGGATCTCGTAGTCGACGCCGAAGGCTTCGATCCCGCCTACCTGGATCATCACTACGACGAAGTCAGCGTCTCTGATCGCCTCGTGTCGATCCGTCGTCGCCCATACCTCCGCCTCCAGCCCGTTCTCGCGGATCATTCGCCTGCCAAAGGCTTCCATGCGCCGGAGCTTGGCCTCTGTCGGGCTCATGAGCGCGAACCGGCTGTCCGCCAGGACCGGCGTCGCCATGATGTCACTCATCAGGGTCTTGCAGAAGACGACGCTACCGGCTCCGATCATCGCAATCTTGCTGCGCATCACTGGCTCCTTCTCACTCGCGCCGCGCGGGGTCGGCCTGTCGGGGCGAATCCCACTCGGCCGTGCCGTCAGCCGCATCTTAGCACGGCATCCCGCGCAATCGTGAATGGACTGGGAGTGCGCCTGCTATCGGCAGGCGAGAAAGGACACGAACCTCCCCGGTTTGCAGACGATGCGACGACCGTGCCTTTGACGGCGGAACGTCCTATAATCAGCCACTCGTGTACGGAGGGAATCGCCATGACCAGGACAGTGTGCGGAATCACCATCTTGTCGCTTCTGATCGCCGGATCGTATCCGCTCGGAGCCCGGACATCTGTAGTTGCCGAGGGCGCCAGGGTGGAGAAGCTGGCCGGTGACTTCAAGTTCACCGAGGGGCCGGCCGTGGACGCCGCGGGGAACGTCTTTTTCACTGATCAGCCGAATGATCGCATCATGGAGTGGAGTACCGGCGGCGCCCTGTCGACCTTCATGCAGCCAAGCGGCCGGGCCAATGGTCTTTACTTTGACTCGAAGGGCAACCTCCTGGCATGCGCTGATGAGAACAACCAGCTCTGGTCCATCGATCCTTCAAAGAAAGTGAAGGTGCTGGTGAAAGATTACCAGGGCATACTTCTGAACGGTCCAAACGATCTCTGGGTTGGGCCCGACGACGGGATCTATTTCACGGATCCTCTATACAAGCGGCCGTATTGGAATCGCGGACCGATGGAACAGGACGGGCAGCATGTCTACTACATGTCTCCGGACCACAAGAGATTGATACGCGTGACCGAAGACCTCAAGCAGCCAAACGGGATTATCGGAACACCCGACGGTAAGACCCTCTATATCGCGGACATCGGAGCAGGCAAGACCTTCTCCTATGAGATCCAGAAAGACGGCACGCTGGCGAACAAGAGGCTGTTCTGCGAACTTGGCTCGGACGGAATGACGATGGACGAGGAGGGCAACGTCTATCTGACCGGGAAGGGCGTGATGGTGTTTGACCGGACCGGCAAGGAAATCCAGCATATCGAGGTGAACGAACCCTGGACGGCAAATGTCTGTTTCGGCGGAAAGGATTGCCGCACGCTGTTTATCACGGCCAGCACCAGCTTCTACTCCATCCGCATGCGCGTAAGAGGCACCTGTCGGGGTCGGACCGATGGATCTCATTGACTATCAACATGATAGCATGATTTTTGGCCTCCAGAAAGGGCCTTAGAAGCGGAATGGGCCACGGTTTTTCGGAGTTGAAGACTACGCAACTGAACGGTCAAGCCGTATTCAGTTTTGGTCGGGGATCTTAGATGCGAAAAATGCCAAGCGAAATCGCATCTAAGCCACTAAAGGGTGACCAGAAAACCAGACATTTTATTGAATTTATGGCACTTAGCTCGGTCCGACCCCGAATTAGAATTAGGATTATCGTGGTGGCGGCGGTTGGGCTGGTGGTGTGGTGTCTCCCTCCTCCCGGCAACCTGACTCCCCGGGCGATGCACCTGATCGCAATTTTTGCCGCCACCATCACAGGCCTTGTTTTTCAACCGCTGCCGCAGGGAGCCGTGGTCATCTCCGGCGTGGCGTTGGCTGCCATAACCGGGACGCTCTCTCCGATTGAAGCTCTGGCGGGCTATTCTGATTCTACCGTCTGGCTGATAGTCGCCGCCTTCCTTCTCTGCCGGGGATTTATCATCACAGGCCTGGGGCGCCGCATCGCGTTCCTGGCCGTGCGGGCATTCGGCAGCAGCACGCTCAGGCTCGGATATGCCTTGACTCTCGCCGACACGATCATCGCACCTGCCACCCCGTCCAACACTGCGCGCGCCGGCGGCATTCTCTTTCCGGTGGTACGCTCGCTCTCATCCTGCCTCGGTTCCGAGCCGGGACCGACATCCAGACGCGCGGGCGCGTTCCTCATGTTCAACGAGTTCCAGATCAACCTGGTTACCTCGGCACTGTTCCTGACGGGCGTGGCACCCAATGCGATGATCTCCAGGCTGGCGGTCGCATCCTTCGGGTATCAGATCACCTGGATGGGCTGGCTGCGCGCAGCTTTCCTGCCGGCGCTGGTTTCCCTGGCCGTCATACCCGTGCTGCTCCATTCATTGCTGAAGCCCGGGGTCAGGCTCACCACGGATGCAACTGGTCATGCCGGCTGTGAACTGGACCGGATGGGACCACTGTCCGGTGGAGAACGCCGGATGCTGGTTGTTTTTGTCGGCACGCTCGGGCTCTGGGCGACGGGCCAATGGACCGGGCTCAATCCCACGGCCGTGGCCCTGGCAGGCATCGCGACGCTTCTTATCCTCAGGGTCCTCTCCTGGGAGGACGTGCTTGGCGAGCGCGGCGCCTGGGACGCTTTGGTCTGGTTCGGCGGGCTGGTTTCGCTCGCCTCCGGCCTCGGCCGGCAGGGAGTCGCGGATGCCATGGCGTCGGCGCTGAAGTCGGGGTTTTCGGGCATGAACTCGTGGGTGCCCGGCTTCGTGCTCGTTGTGCTCGCTTATGTTTACTCGCACTATTTCATCGCCTCGATGACTGCACATGCAACCGCTCTCTATATTCCCGCATGCATGGCAGCCGTGAGCCTTGGGACACCGCTGCCCCTTGCGATCATGGTTCTGGCATTTGCGAACAGCCTGAACGCGGGTACGACCACCTACGGGACGGGACCCTCCCCCATATACTTCGGGGCCGGATACCTGGATCAGGCAACCTGGTGGAGGCTTGGCTTCATCGTGAACGTCACGAACCTGGCGATTTGGCTGATCGTCGGGGGCGCGTGGTGGAAACTGCTCGGTCTCTGGTAGAACACCGGCGGCGCGTACCAGCCTCGGGCCCTCAGGCCACTGTTGCCAGTCTGTCCAGGATTCCGAACATGACGGCGCGGAGTCCCTCATATTCCTCATCCGAGGCCAGCACCTCCCGGCGTGACTGCACAAAAGGGCCAGGCACGAGATCGGCTGCGCTTTGCCCGAGAATTCCCTCAACGCTTTCGCGTGTCGACTCCGGGTGAAACTGGATGCCGATCACCCTGGAACCGTGAACGAACGCCTGATTGGCGCACGCTTCGCTTTCCGCGATGTGAGTGGCGCCTGACGGCAAATCGAACGTCTCGCCATGCCAGTGAAACACGCGCACGATCCCCGGCAGGAACCCAAACACCTCGGAACCCGCAGCTGCACGGGTAAGGCGGACAGGGAACCATCCGATCTCGGCACACCGGTTCTTGTAGACGGTTGCACCCAGAACGTTTGCGATCAACTGGGCACCGAGGCAGATTCCAAGCACGACCTTCTGCCCTGCAATCGCCCGCATGATCAGCTTCTTCTCCGCAACCAGCCAGGGATGGGCCGATTCATTGTTGGCACTCATGGGGCCGCCCATGATTACGAGCCAGTCGAAGCCTTTCACGTCCGGCAATGTCTCACCCCGGTACAGTGGCGTAGAGGTGAGGAGGTGTCCCCTTTCCTCCGCCCATTGCCGGATGCTGCCGGGCCCTTCGGAAGCAACATGCTGCAGATAGTGGATTCTCACGACCAGCGTACGTTAGCAGGAGCAACCCTGCAGGGTCCAGCGAATCAACCGAGGAGGAGAGGGATGATGATTGACCTTTCGCTTATCCGTAACGGCCGGGTTCAACACCCGGGCATTCGGACATCGGCTATTTCTTCTCTTCCATGAGGCCGGCCGCTGTCGTGAATCGCGGTGCGATGTCCACCGGTACATCGCCAAGCCGATCCAAGGCCTGCTGAACCTCGGGACGGATCACGGAGAGTCTGGCCAGCATGTCTTTTGCTTTGGAGTAATTCCCTTCCGCCTCGAGAGTCATGACCTCGCGGGTAAGGGCTGTCACCCCCTCCATGATCTTCGCCGGATTCACCGAGAACGCCCCGTCGGGCTCCCTTCGAAATGCGCCGTAGTCCAGAAGGTAGTTCAACTGCATCGCGGTTCCGCCGCCATGTGCCTCCCCGATGCCGAAGCGTATCGACCGGAACGCCGATGCCAGGAACGTGGCGTACATGGTATCGCCCAGTGCCTTCTCGACCGCTCCCTTCTGGAGCAGGTACTGCAGGGCGAACAGGCCCGAGATGTCGGCCTTGGCCTCTTCAATCGCACTGTAGGTTTCCTTCAACTCCTGGCGCACGGTTGTTGCCCGGCCACCCACGTGGATTTCGTGCGGACCGAGGCCGTGCATGAGTTCGTGCATCAGGGTGTGAGCAAAGAAAGCATCGAAGGAGACCCGCTGCCGGTCAGGCGCGGAAAGCACGCGCTGCGCGATCGGGGCCAGGGCTATTCTGAACTTGGCTTCCTGGACATTCCGGAGCATGACCCGCTTGGAACCCTTTTCGCGGATGATTCGCTCGTCATTCGGCAGGTTGAACGCGACGGTTTGGACGCCGCTCGCCGCGTCGCCTGTTGCCAGGATCTCGTTGACGACACGAATCGGAGCCAGGGCACCGAGCCTCGGATTTCGATACGCCGGGTCAATGGGCAGGTGATTCTCGATCTCCTGCAGATGGGATCCCATCTCTGCCAGCCTGGCGGTTTCCTCCTCGTCCTTGATCGTGATGAATGCCTCGAAGGCAGCCTTGGCGTTGAAGAGCGCGTCCTCGTAGACTTCGTAGGGCCCGATCGTCGGCTCGATCGCAGCATCCAACTCCATCCAGGCCAGGTCGCTATCATAATAGTCGTCCGAGAGGAGCGCTTCGGCCCGCTTCGTCAGGAAAGTTTTGAGAGTGGGCTGGTTGGTCAGCCGTGCTGCGTCAAGGAGAAGCCGGCTTGCGATGACGAGCTCCGCCTGGTATTCCATGCTGTACGGCACGGCGACGAAGCCTCCGGATTTTTCCCCGGTACCCCGGCGTACCGTCGTGAAGAAGCCGGTGGCACGCGACCGTTCCGCTTCGGGCAGCGACGCGAACCAGGCTTCAAGTTCCTCCTTCGTTGCACCCGCAGGGTAAAAATTGGCACCGGAAGGCTTTGGGCCGAGACCCGCGAGGATCGGCTCGTTACCATCAAGCCTTGACCAGGGCCCTTTGTTCAGGAGGAAACACCGCAGCCGTGCCTGACCCAACGGCGAATCATCCTTGAGGAGATACAGCAGCATCGTCTCGTTGCCCGCCCAGACCTGACGCAGGAACAATCCGTCCATGACCCATGCTGCCTGGAGAAGCCTCGTCAGCACCTGCCGCTCCGATGGCGGCAATCCGGCGATATCGGCACCAATGTCCACAGGCGCAAACCTCTTCGTCATTGCCTGCAGCTCATTTTGATCGGGCGCCTGCGCGGATGATCCGGAATAGGCGAGTGCTACCAATAGCACTGATGAAGCCAGCAAGAGCGGCAGGATCGTTCTGATCATAGACACCTCACATGCCATGGGTATAGACAAGATATCAGGATCCGCGGGTTCCCGTCCACGCAGCCCGACGGCGCGACGAATGCCGCCGGGACGGTCCCGCGCCGCCGGCGCGCACAACAGCGACCCACTGCCGCCGGCGTTCAGATGAGGACCCGATGGTCGTTATTTGGCGTCACCCGTCTTCAGCTGCTTCTTCACCTCCTGGCGCCGTCCGGCCTCCTCGAGGACAAGACGTTAGGTCACGCCCCGCTGCACGCCGCCGTCCACGAAATAATGCGTGCGGCTGAATGTGACACCCGCGCGAATCATCCGGTGCTGCACCATGCCGTCAATATCACCGGTATACGGCCGATCGATGATTCTGCGGGCTTCCTCAGGCAGCTCGGACTCAAACGCCGGTGGTAACAAGGCTTCTTCCGACGCCTGGCCAGGGGGAGCCGGTTCTGATCTCACATTCTCTTGTTTCGGGCTTTCTTTCTTGCCCGAGCACCCGCCCAGAGCGATCGCCAGGACAAACAACGCGGTGATGGTACTGGGCAGCAACGTACCAGGGAGGCAATGGGGGGTACGCATGGCAGGAGCCCTCCGGATCAGACTTATATGCGCTTCTGCGAGGAGCGTCAAGCGGCAGAGTGGGTCCGGGCTGGGGGGCGCGGACACCTTACAGCTCATCCGGCCTTGTCCTCCGAAGCGTCCACCGCAGGCATGAGTTATTGTCCCCTTTTCTGATATATTCGTTCCCATGCCCAAGGGGAAGCGTCTGCTCTTCGTGGGATCGATTCTGCTCGCCGTGCTGGCAGCTTCAGGGTCCATTTGGTTCTGGCGTTCCGAAAGGACCGGCTCCCATGTGGCAAACAGGTCGAAGACCGGGACGGACGGGTACGTCGGGTCCAGGAGCTGCCGCGACTGTCACGAGCGTTTCTACAAACTCTGGTCTACCTCTTACCACGGCCTTGCCATGCAGCCGTATTCCGCCGAACTCGCGCAGCGACTCGGCGAAGCCGTGCAACGAGAGGTCACGGTCACGGGCCTGCGGTACCAGGCTGAGATCAGCTCGGCAGCAGGGTCTATCACCGCTCTCACCAGCGGAGGCGAGCGGAAGTTTCCGATAGTCCACGCATTGGGCGGCAAGAACGTGTTTTACCTGCTGACGCCTCTGGAGCGCGGAAAGCTGCAGGTCCTCCCCCTGGCCTTCGATGTGAACAAGAAGGAGTGGTTCGACGCCACCGGGAGCATGGTCCGCCATTTCATTGAGGCAGAGGACCGGCGGATCGACTGGAAAGACCCTTTGCTGACTTTCAACACATCATGCTACAGCTGCCATGTCAGCCAGTTGTCGACTAACTACGACCTCAAGACAGACACCTACCGGACCACCTGGGCCGAGCCCGGGATCAACTGCGAGACCTGTCACGGCCCCGCAGGCGAGCATGTTCGACTTTTCAGCGAGGCTGCGCCCGGGGAGCGGCCCGCCACACCAGGGTTGATCAGCAACAAGACACTCTCACACCGGCAACAGAACGACACCTGCGCTCCATGTCATGCAAAGATGACGGTCGTGAAATCGACCTTCACACCGGGCAACCGCTACTTCGACCATTTTGACCTGGCGACACTCGAAAGCCCCGATTTCTACCCGGATGGGCGCGACCTGGGCGAGAACTACACCTTCACATCATGGAAGATGAGCCCCTGCGCCAGGTCCGGCACTCTCGATTGCGTCTACTGCCACACCTCGAGCGGACGTTTCCGCTTCAAGAAGGAAAACCCGAACGGCGCGTGCATGACATGCCACGCGGACAAGGTTGCGAAACTGACGGAGCATACCCATCACGAGCCCGACAGCTCCGGCAGCCTGTGCGTCTCGTGCCACATGCCGATGACTGAATTCGCCCGGATGCACCGCAGCGACCATTCGATGCTGCCGCCCGCGCCGGCGGCGACCATCGCATTCAAGTCGCCCAACGCCTGCAACATCTGCCACTCCGACCGGAACGCTGCCTGGGCGGATCGTCACGTCCGCGCCTGGCGGAAGCGTGATTACCAGAAGCCGGTTCTCTATCGCGCGGGACTGATAGCGGCTGCGCGCAAGGGGGATTGGACGCGACTGACGGAGATGCTGCAGTACGTGACAAGCGCGGAACGGGATGAGGTGTTCGCCACTTCGCTGGTCCGGTTGCTCGAAGCCTGCCCTGATGAACGGAAGTGGCCCGCGGTCCGGAAGGCAGCACAGGATCTTTCGCCCCTCGTCCGTGGCGCCGCCGCGCAACACCTGGGAGCTTTGCTGACCCGGGAAAACCGGGACGTCTTGCTGCAGGCAAGCCGCGACGATTATCGCCTCGTCCGCGTGCGGGCTGCGAGGGCCCTTTCTTCGTATCCCAGGGAGCAGTTGAGCGCCAACGACCTCAAGAGCCTGGACACAGCATCTGAGGAGCTCGTGGCGTCGTACCAATCACGACCGGACGACTGGAGCTCTTATTACAATCTTGGCAGCTACTATCTCGACCGCAACGAGCCGGCGCGCGCCCTTGCATCCTTCGAGATCGCGATAACGCTCCGGCCGGATGTGGTCATGCCCTACGTCAACGCAGCGATCGCGCAGGCCCGGCTCGGACACAACGTCGAGGCAGGGCAATCGCTGCGGAAGGCGCTGGCAATCGAGCCGGCGAGTGCCGCGGCGAATTTCAACCTGGGGCTGCTCGAGGCCGAGAACCGGAGCTTTGCGGAGGCGGAGAAATACCTGCGCGCGGCCGTCAAAGAAGATCCGAGGATGGCGGACGCATCCTACAACCTCGGTGTATTGCTGGCGCGCGACCGGCTCGACGAAGCGATCGTCTGGTGCCGCAGGGCCGTGGATCTGCGGCCGGAGAGTCTGAAGTACGCTTATACCCTGGCCTTCTACCTGAACCAGGGCGGCAGGACGGACGAGGCCATCCACCGGCTCCGGACGCTCGTCGCCCGTCACCCGGAAAATCCTGATGCCTGGGCTCTCATGGCCGCCGTGCTCGAAAAACGCGGCCAACGCCGCGAGGCGCAGGCCGTGTATCGGAAGGCTTCAAACAACAAACTCCTGCCCGAGCGGGACAGGTTGCTCTTCGAGGAGAAACTGAAGGATTCACCCGATCGGCAATAATGCCTGCGGAGTCGCTCATGACTGGAACAGTTCAACCGGATAAGGTCAGATCCCCAAAAACAACGAGGCGGGAATTCCTGGGCGCGGCAGCGGTCGGCGCCGTGGCGACGACCGGCGTGACGTATGCGCCGGGCATAGCCCGGGCGCAAAACGCGAACGACCAGCTCGGCGTCGGTTTGATCGGCGTCGGCGGACGCGGCCAGTACCATGTTCGAATGCTGCAGGGCATGATCGAGTCGGGCGAAAAGATCCGGATCGTCGCCGTGAACGACGCATACGCTCCCCGCATGCGATCCGCGGCCGAAAGGTCAAAGGCCAGGGTCTATGCGCACCATCGGGACCTGCTGGCCGACAAGGAAGTGGATGTTGTCTGCATTGCCTCGCCCGACAGGCTTCATATACCCCAGGCTCTCGATGCCATCCGCGCGGGCAGGGACGTGTACTGCGAAAAGCCGATGGGGCACTGGTCACAATTCGAGCTCGGCAAGAAACTCCTCGAGGAAACAAGGAGGCTCAACCGAGTCGTCCAGGTCGGCAACCAGGGCAACTCGAGCAGCTTCTGGCCCAGGATCAGGGAGATGATCCAGAAGGGAGCGATCGGCCGGCCACAGCATGTGCTTGCCGGCTTCTATCGTTACGGCGACTGGGGGGAGCGCATGCCGATCCCGGACAAGGAGGCGCAACCGGGGCCCGACCTGGATTGGGATGCATTCCTCGGCGACGCCCCCAAAGTCCCGTTCAGCGTCGAGCGGTTTTTCAGCTGGCGCATGTTTCTGGACTACGCCGGCGGTCCATGCACCGACCTGTTTCCTCATGTCTACACGCCGATACTGAGCACCCTCGGGCTGAAGACGCCTATCCTGGCCAGTACATCCGGCGGCATCTTCAAGTACGATGACTATGGGCGTGAGGTCCCTGATACTTTCAACATGTGCCTCGATTTCCCGGAGCAGCTCTCGGTTGTCCTGGTTTGCACCCTGGCCAACGATTACATGACCGAGCCCGCGATCCGCGGCGACGAGGGAACGATCACGTTGCAGAACCCGATCTGGGAGGTCGGGTGCGATACAGTCACGCTGTATCCCCGCAAGGGCGACCCGACCGTCATCGCCGGAGAGAAGCCCAACAGCACCGTGGCGCACTGGAAGAACTTCCTGCAGTGCGTGAGGACGCGCGAGAAACCCGTCAGTGACGTCGAGTTCGGCTGCAACGTGCAGGCAGCCCTGTGCATGGGCATGCTTTCATTCCTCCAGAAGAAGACAGCCCGGTTCGACGCCGCCAGACAGGAAATCGTTCTCTGACGACCGCCGGCATTCCGCCTCGCGGTGCGGCATCGGGCAATATTGGCCGCGCCGAAGCACATCCTCCGGCACGCTCACCTTGGGCCAGGGTCCGGTCTGACAGACCGGACCTGCTTGGGCGCGAACCCGCTTCACTTGGGGCTGGGGGCAGCCCCGGGCAGCAGGTACCTGAGACCGAGCAAGAGCATGTTGGCGTGCGCGTCCCCCATCTGACTCGGCACGGGATCCCACGGATTCCGGAATACATAGGAATACTGGGTGTTGAGCGACAGCCCTCCATATTCGGGTTTGCGCCAGAACAGGTATGAAAATCCGAGTGAAACCTGCTGGATCGAACGGTTGTGGCTCGACGGCGAACCCGCGTATCCATAGCCGACCGGTGTGCCGGTCACGGGATCGGTCGCCGTGTTCTTCTGAAAGTAGGCGCCGCCGTAATAGCCATAGACGGTAACGTGGCGACTCGCCTGGGCTTCAAACCCATCGAGCGTCGAGTAGCCTCGCACCGGGGACACTGACCCGTCGCCACGCACAATCATGTCCGGACCCAGACCGTAGATATACCTGCCGCCGCCATCGCTATAGAAGGTGCTTGCGAAGAGGCGGAAGTTCCTCACGATCTCGATATTGCCATTCACGCTGCCGCCGCCCGCCGTGGCGCCGTAGGAGACCTGTGTGAACGGATTGAAAACAGCAAACCTCCGCAGGAGTCCGGCAAACTCCAGATGCAGCGCGCGTCCTCCAACCGTGTGGTCCAACGCGAGCTTGCCTATGAAGTCGGGAACGGGGCTGGGCGAGCTGTAGGCGCCGCTCCCATTGTTCAATTGGACCGAGTAGGAAGTTGCCAGTTGAGAGGGGTAAGTAATTACGCCGGCACCGCCGGAGCCGCCCGCATATTGGGTCGGGGATTCCAGTGACGCCGCCATAGTCACGGTATGGTTGGGATGGTACACAAACCGAACCTGCGGAGAGCGAGTCCAGACCAACCCGACGTGATTGTTCGGATCGGTTACCATGGTGTTGAAGATTCCCGGGGGTAACGGGGAAATGCCTTTCCGGTTCGGGGTGAGCAGGCTCCAGGACTGTCCGGCCAGAAACTCGAACTTGCCCCTTGTCAGGTTGAACCAGAACAGGCGCATGCGCACCGTGTTGCCGTTTGTGGTTACTGCAACATTTCCGGCGGCCGTGCCAAGAAAGTCTGTTTCCAGGTACGCGAGAAGATCCATCCCCGGCACCCTGGTGTCGATGCGGAATCCAAGGCGCGATTGCTGGGCGCTGAGATTCGCCTCGGACAACTTGCCTTGTGCGGTGTTGGCAAACGGCACTGCAGCGAAGTTGGTGCCAAGCCCGCTGCCGATGTTCGCGTCGCGGACGTAGCCTACGAGTTCGGCGAAGCCTACCGGGCTGATGTGGGCCGAGCCGATGCTGAAGGACATGGGTGCCGGTTTCTCAGGTTCGTTCCGGGTCTGGCTTACGGCCGGAGTCGTCGTGGCTGCCGCACCGCCGGCCGCCGAAAGCCGGATGACCGGGGCAAGGGAAGCGACCTTGGGCCGCCGATCTTCCTCCACAGCGCCTGCGACTGCCAGGGTTTCTGCCGCCCTGGCAGCGTCGCCGATCGCCAGGCGCAGGAGGCTCTTCTGCTCGTCAAGTTCCTGCCGCAACTGATCGATCTGCTGCTGCTGGGCCGCGAGTTGAAGCTTCAACAGGGCGACTTCTTCCTTCGTACCCCCGGCAGATGCGTCCGGTTCCCTTCCCTCACCTTCCGCCAGCAATGTGCACGCCAGAACAAGCGTCATTGTCAAACCGCCAACTGCCTTTTGCATCATATGAACCTTCAGCTTCATGAGAGATATGTCCTGTCTTTGGTTATGCGGTTCGGATCAGAGTTACGCGACAACTGCTCTCCCGCCGGCCGCCGATCCCTTGATAAAGAGCGCCATCATATCACCAGCCACCTGCCTGAAGTCGAGCCGCCAAATACCCTGTTACTGAAAGGGGTTGTTATGAGCTATCCTGCGATGAGGGCGGATCGCGGATTGGCCGGAGTGATCCCCGTCCCGGCAGGGAAGCGATTATGACCGGACACCATCTTGGTTCTTCTGTATCGCGACTCATTCTTCCGGTGCTCCTGTCGCTGAGCCCGGGGCGGGCTGCGGCGGCGGACTCCGGGCAGGCAACGGTGCGCGTGACCACCCGGCTCGTCGAGGTCGTCGTAGTCGCTGAGACCAAGAAAGGCGAGCCGGTGACGGATCTGAAGCAGGAGGATTTCTCGTTATCCGACGGAGGTCGCGAAGAACCGATCAGTGTATTCACCGCCGGCAAGACCAAAGAATCCGGCGCGAAACTCATGCCTCTTCCCGCCGGCACATTTTCCAATCGCTTCGACTGGTCGGGACCTGCGTCTTCGGGCATCACTGTGATCCTGATTGACGGCCTGAACACAAGGATTCAGGATCAGCCCTATGTGCGAATGCAGGTCCGGAAGTTTCTCTCCCAGCTCAAGCCGGGGAGCAACGTGGGCTTGTACGTCATGGGGCGCGGACCCCGTGTCCTGCAGGAAGTCACAGGGGATGTGTCCGCTCTAAACAAGGCGTTGGCGGACTACCGCGGAGAACTGACTCCCAGCCTGGACGCTCCGCTCTACGATATGGACATGAGCGCCGCAATGCACTTCGACGCCTGGCTGGGTGAACTGACGTTCGGGCTGGTCGACTATTTTGACCGCGATCGTTCGCTGAGGACCGTCCGGCTGCTCGAGTCGATTGCCAATCACCTTTACCGGCTTCCGGGCCGCAAGAACCTGATCTGGGTATCCGGCAGCTTCCCTGACTGGATTCTTGTCAATTCCGCGTCCTGGAAGATGAAACCAGGCTCTGCCAAGACGAATCTGAAGCGGGAGATCGAGCGGGCGATCAGGGCTCTCGGGAACGCGAACATCGCCATCTATCCGGTAGACGCCCGAGGCCTGATTTCTCCACAGGAATACAACGCAGACCGTGATGTGATCCGCCTCCAGCCCGGATGGTCTGATACGGTCACCTCCCGAAACATGAATGCCTGGGCAGAACGTACAGGAGGCCTGGCTTTCTACAACACTAACGATCTGCAGGGTGCTCTTCAACAGGCATCGAACGACCGCCAGGCATCCTACCTGCTCGGGTTCTATCCTTCGCACAAATCGTGGAACGGTGACTTCCGCAGGATCAAGATCAGCGTAGCACGCCCCGACGTTCAGCTTCGATACCGGAGCGGGTACTTCGCGCAGCCGGAAGTTCCCGCCGACACGGGGTATCGTCAGGCGCTGCTGGACGCCGCGATGTGGAATCCCATTGACGCCACTCAACTGGGCCTGACGGTACAGTTCAGCGGTTCGCGCCAAGCCATGGCCTGCAGATTGGACATTGATCCCGCCGAGGTTTCCTTCCAGCTCAGCGACGATGTCTCTGAGTGCGGACTCGACATCTGGCTGGTGCAATTCGGTCCCGGAGATACCCACCTCAAGACGGCCGGTCACACTGCCAACCTGCGTTTGAAACAGCCCGAATACAAGAGTGCCATGGAAGCCAGGACCGTATCACTGACAGTACCTCTGGAACTGTTGCCGGAGGCCGCACTTGTCCGCATTCTCGTTCGTGACATCCGCTCCGGGGCGCTGGGCTCGATCAGCATTCCGATCAAACGGATAGTCTCCAGGTAGAACCCGATCATCCCTCTGTGCCCGGCGATCTCAGACTGGGCAGTACCTTCGTCACACTCGCCTGCCAGTCCATCAATGACTGCGTGCGGAAAATTAGAATTCCATGGTTGGGCGGCGTGGCGCTAGAATAGGCTTGGAGAGAAAGGAGCGAATAAGATGATGAAACCTGCGACAAGGACTCTCGTTCTCATTTCGGTCACCGTCGCTATGACTGTAGTTGTCCCCACCTCCGCGTGGTTGGGCAGCCGTTCGAGTGGAAGTCTCTTGAGTGCCCAAACACAGTCCAGTGTCGACACCGTCGCGCGGAACCTCAGCAACAAGGCTCAGGACGCTTTCAACATCGCTTCAAACCAAAGGGCACAGATCCCCGTGGAACTCTACGTGGCACTCTGCGGATTTGCCGGCAGCACAAGGGCCTACTCGCAGATGGCAACCGACGCTCGTGAGGAAGCGGGGCTTCGCAGCGCCGCTTACAGACTGGTGGGCCAGGCCATGGAAATCGACACGCTCATAGGCGCCACCGGCGTCTCCAATGTCCGCCAGGCGTGGCGTGTCGTACAGGAGAATGTGGCTGCTCTCAGCAATACCTATCCGCTGGTATACACGTATTCGGGCAGTTTCCGAGACGCCATGACGCGGACAGGTCGCGCCGCCTCCATCCCCACCGCCATCCCCACCACCACGACCGGGGGACGCTTTCACTGGCGAGGCCGGGTCGATGGCTCCGACTACATCATGCTTCAGGGCAACCAGGTCTCAATAAGCCACCTGGAAGACAAGTACATCCAGGATGCCACCTATGAGCTGCCGGCGCCGCTTCCTCAGCAGCCCGTGCAGGCCAGGCTGGCAAAGATGAGAGGCAGAGGAAACGTCGAGATAGTCCGCCAGCCCTCCGCGGACAACAGGTACACCCTGACGGTACTGGTCGAAGATCCCGCAGGGGGTGACGATCTCTATGAGTTCGAGGTGACTTGGTAGTCGACAAATTGCCGACGCAGCCGCGATCATGGACGAGATCCAAATTCTTAGAGATCTTGTGGTTGTCTTCGGCTGCGCGGCTCCCGTCGTCTATTTCTTTCACCGCCTGAAGCAATCTCCGATAGTGGGTTTTGTCTTCAGCGGCGTGCTCATCGGGCCGTTCGGCCTGAGCCTGATCAATGATGTCGAGAGCGTCAACGCCCTGGCGATCATGGGGGTGATGATCCTGCTGTTTTCGCTTGGCCTCGAGTTCTCCCTGAAGAAGCTGATGGAGACTCGAGTGGCGGTATTCATCACCGGCCCACTGCAGATGGCGGGCACTGCTATCCCGGTGATTCTCCTGGCTCGCCACCTCGGTGTGTCGACGGGGGCCGGCCTGGTCTACGGAATCCTGGTCGGCGTCAGCAGCACGACCGTCCTGATGAAGATGCTGGCGGAACGCAGCGAAGTCGATTCGCTGCACGGCCGGATCGGTCTCGGCATCTCGATCTTCCAGGATTTGTGCACGGTCCCGATGATAGTGGCAATCCCACTTCTGGCGTCGGGTGAAGCCATGCTCCCTGCCGTCCTGACCGCGCTCGGCAAAGCAGCAGTCATCATCTTCGCAGTTGTGCTGGTAGCGCGCTACCTCTTCCCTGTCCTGCTCAAAGGAATTCTTCGTACTCGGAGCAAAGAACTCTTCCTGATCACGTCGGTATTCATGTTCCTGGGAACCGCCTGGGTGACCTCGATCGCAGGCATTTCGCTGGCCTTGGGTTCTTTCCTGGCCGGGTTGATCCTCTCCGAATCGGAATACGGCCACCAGATTTTCGCGGAGGTCCGGCCCTTCCGGGACAGCCTGAACAGCCTGTTCTTCATTTCAATCGGCATGTTGGTGGATCCAAGACTGATCGCACACAATCTGCCCGTGATCCTGGGTATGTCGGCGGCGCTGATCATCGGCAAGGCCTTGATCACTACCCTGGCCGCGCTCGCCAGCCGTGTCCCTCTCCAGGTGGGTATCCTCACAGGAGTGGCGCTGGCACAGATCGGGGAGTTCTCCTTCATCCTCCTGCAGGCATCGGCGGCCGTCGGCCTGGTGACTGCGCAGGCCTACCAGACTCTCTTGACCTCCTCGCTCTTGACGATGGTGTTTACACCGGTTTTGTTCGGCGTCGCACGGAACCTGGTCGGCCGCCATGATTGGCAACAGGTCAGCTGGCGCATCTGGACGACACCGATGGACACGAGCCCTGCGTCGCCCGCTGCTCTCGAGGACCACGTGATCATCTGCGGCTTCGGAGTAGGCGGGCGGAACATAGCGAGCGTGCTGAAGGCCAACCGGATTCCGTACATAGTGCTCGATCTGAACGCCCAGAATGTCACGGAGGCCCGGGAGGAAGGAGAGCCGGTCCTGTTCGGCGACTGCTCCAGCGCCCACATCCTCGAATTGGCGGGAATTCACCGCGCGCGGGTGATTGTCTTTGCCATCTCCGATCCGTTCGCGGCCCGGGTGGCGGTAGGAGTCGCCCGCCGGATGAATCGTGAACTCGTTGTCCTGACGCGCACCAAGTACGTCGCCGACATGGATGCGCTCTGGGACATGGGATCCACCGAGGTCATCGCAGAGGAGTTCGAGGCTGCGTTGGAGCTGGTAACCCGGATTCTGAGGGTCTACAACGCGCCGCGCGCCCTGGTCGCGGCGGAAATCAAATCGATCCGCGACCTCAGGTTCGGGATTTTCCGCGAGCGCCCCGCCACAGTACCGAGGATCCGGCTCAGCAGCGACGTGGACGTCTACACCGAGACGTGGGATGTACCCCAGGGATCTCCATGGAATGGAACCACAGTGGCAGACAGCCGGCTTCGAAGCGAGACCGGCGTGCTGATCCTGGGTATCATCCGCGAGAACAGGACGCTGAACAATCCCGGGCCGCATGAGCGGATCTTGATCGGTGACCGCTTGGTCCTGAGCGGGACGAAAGAGCAGCTCAGGAAGGCGATCCAGAGGCTCACTGGTCGGACAACCGGGCATTCTCCGTGACCGCCTGAAGTTCAGAATACATCCGCCGGAACTGCCCCGCGTCAAACAGCAGGCAGATGCGAGCCCGCAGCAATCCCTTGTTTTCCCTTTCCAGGTTTGATTGCTCTGATAGAATCGGAGGTTGATCCGCTGGAATTCAGGTTGAACAACACGTCCGACCCTAGGATGCGCCGGGTTCTGCAGGCTGCGGCCGAAAGATTTGGCTGGAAGAAAGCGGCAGCTCCCAGCGGGCATGGGTTCGGTGTGGCCTGCGGCATCGAGACTTCATATCTTGCAGGGCGTGACCCGTCATGCATCCGTTACGCAGGCTTCTGCCGGCATTGGCACTACTTACGATCATCGCCGTGATCGGGATCGCCGGCTACGTCGTCATCGAGGGCTGGACGATCACCGAAGCCGCCTACATGCTGGTTATTACCCTCTTCACGATCGGCTACGAGGAGGTGCACCCGCTCTCCACAAACGGGATGTATCTCACGATGCTGATCATTGTCATGGGGGTCGGCACAGCTATCTACATAGCCGGGCAGGCGGTCGAAATCATCGTCGAAGGGGAGATGTTTGGTTACCAGAGGAAGAAGAGGATGGCCAGAGAAATCTCAGGCATGAAGGACCATTACATCATTTGCGGCTACGGCAGGGTGGGACACCAGGTAGCCGAAGCCTTTGAACAGTCGAAAGTACGATATGTCGTAATTGATGCCAAGCCGGAAACAAAGGAAGAACTCGAGCCTGCGGGGACCCCCAACATCATCGGCGACGCCACTTCGGATGAAACCCTCATGGAGGCCGGGATTCAGAGGGCTCGATGTCTCATCGCATGCTCCGACTCCGACGTCGCCAATGTCTACGTGACGCTGTCGGCACGCGCGCTCAACCAGGCACTCTACATCGTTGCCCGTGCAGGCGTGCGGGATACGGAAAAGAAACTCCTGATGGCGGGGGCCAACCGCGTCATCTCTCCCTATTTCATCGCAGGGCGCCGGATGGCGGCAATGGCCGCGCGGCCTGTCACCAGCGATTTCCTCGATCTCGTGTCCCACGGCGGCCAGGTCGAATTCAGCCTTCATGAGATAGCCGTGCCCCCGGGCTCATCGATGACAGCCAAGACACTCGCGGAGGCCGACATCCGCGGCGAGACCGGCACGACCATACTGGCCATACGCAGAGTCGACGGTTCATTCGACCTGCAACCGAGCTCCTCCTCACGCCTTGCAGATCACGACATCCTCGTCGTCCTCGGCACCTCCGAGCAGATCGACAGGCTCGAGAAGCTGATCAAGGGATAGATCTCCGCGAGGTCTCGCGAGGTCAGCCCCTCAGCTGTCCTTCCTTGAAGAGGGCGCTCATGGCCCTGAATTGAGGATGGTTCTTGTCTCTTGCCCACTCGAATCCCGCTGATTCGTGGTTTGTCAGCACCCCACCGGCCTGTACCATGCGATCGAGGGCGTGCCGGCGATATTCGGCACCACGACTGCTGATGCACTCCCAGCACAGGAAGACCTGGTTGCCCTCTCTCAGAAGCTCCAGCGTCGTTTGCATGACGCAGACGTGCGCCTCGATCCCGGCGACGACAAACTGTCGATCCTTCGGCCGTATGCCTGGGCGTATTTCTTCGAGCAGTCTGCCGAAACCGGGATCCCCGCAGCACCCGAAGCTGGTCTTCTCCAGGAAGCGCTTCGGGGCCGTCAGCGTGTCGAAGGCGGCGCGGACCTCGGGGTGAGTGAGCCCGATCCCTTTCGGGTATTGCTCCGTCAGAATCACCGGCACCCGGAAAAGGTCCGCCAGCTTCAGCAGCCTGACGGTTGCCGCGACCACGAGCCCCGGGCGCTCAATCAGCTCCATCAACTTCCCCTGCAGATCGATAGCGAGTACTACGCTGCGGTCGGCATTCAGCAGTTCCATTCGCACCTCCGGCATAGTCCGGTCCGGCGGACCGGACCTGCTCAAGAGATGATAAGATGGGAGCGCACTGCGAAGAATGCATTTGTTTGTTTGCCGCGCATTTGTGGAGGCGTCTCATGAAATCGGCACGGTGCTTTTACTGTTTCTTCCTGCTTGTCACTACCACTGCAATAGTCTCCGGCCGGGACGGCAAGGTGCTTCTGTACCAAACGGATTTCTCCCGCCTCTCCCCAGGCAATTTCGGTGAGTTAGCCATCCGCGGATTCCCCGAGTACCACCACATCTCTCGAAAATTCACGGATGGCTGGAACATCGTGAACAACCACGGGCCTGAGGAATGGAAGGTGTTCGAAGTGCAGGGCCGGCGTGTTCTCGACTACCTGGGATACAACGCGGCGGTCTGGACGAAGGATTTCACCTACCCGATCATCGTCACCGGCGAAGCGCTCTGGGGAAACTACAGCGTCGATGTCAGAACCACGCCGCTGAGCCGGGCGGACGTGGCCGATCTCCGCGGGGTGATCTTCAGGTACCAGGACGGGCGTCATTACTATTTCTTCGGTTTCGGGCCCGCAGGCTCGCTCGTCCTCCGGTACAGGGATGGCGAGAAGGGATTCCAGCAGAACGGCTGGCACGAGATCGCAACCGTGCAACGTGCCGTAGACCCCGAGCGCACCTGCAGCCTCCAAGTCGAGGCATACGGCTCGAAGATTGTGTGCCGACTGGATGGAGAAACGGTTTTCTCAGTTACCGACGACCGGTACAGCGGGGGCAGGACCGGCTTGCTGGCATGCTCCCCTGTCAGGTTTCACGAGGTCAAGGTGGAAACGACGACCGCCGAAGGGGCTGCTTACCTGGCCCGGAAATCCAGACAGGCGGACGAACTGCACGCGCTGCGCGGCGCCAATCCGCAGCCCTTGCTGTGGAAGAAGATTGCCACGCCCGGATTTGGCGCCGCTCGCGCCATGCGATTGGGCGACCTGGACGGGGACGGGAAGATCGACATGCTGCTGGTGCAGAACATCCCCTTTTTCGGCGCCAACTACAACCAGATCAGCTGCATGACGGCGATCAACCTCGACGGGAACGTGCTTTGGCAGATCGGGAAGCCCGACCCGGACCACGCCTATCTCTCCTATGACGTCGCAGTCCAGATACATGACATCGATGATGACGGCGCTGCCGAGGTGATCTACGCGCAGGACAAGTGGATCAGGGTGCTGGAGGGAAGGACAGGACGTTTGAAATCGGAGTACGTGGTGCCTGCCTCGCGGATCCAGCCGGAGGAAACCTCGTGGAAGGAATTCCAGCACTACTACCGCCGGGATCAACTTCCCTACTTGAACGTCGACTGCATCTCGTTTGCCGACCTGCGCGGTCTCGGGAAGCCGCTGGACCTGATCATCAAGGACCGCCACACGCGCCTCTGGGCCTACACAAACAAGTTCGAGCTGCTTTGGACGGCGACTGCCACCTTGAGCCACTTCCCATACTTTTACGACTGCGACCATGATGGGAAGGACGAGGTCTTCATTGGGTACACGCTCTTTGACCATGACGGCCGGATGCTCTGGAGCCTGGATAACACTTTGCAGGACCACGCGGACGGAATCTGCGCCGGCAATTTCTGCCTCGACAAGAGCGGGGACAGGGTCTTCATCTCGGCGAGCGACGACGGAGTAGTGGTGGCGAACCCGCAGGGCAGGATTCTTCTCCACCACCGAATCGGCCATGCGCAGACGCCTTCAATCGGACAGTACCGGCCCGATATCCCTGGTCTCGAGTTTTGCGAGATCAACTTCTGGGGTGAGCCTGGCCTGATCTCCCTCTACAGCGGATGCACCGGAGAGGAAATCACCCGGTTCGAACTGATCCACGAAGGCTCTCCGATTATGCCGGTGAACTGGCGCGGCGACGGTCAGGAATTCATACTCCTTTCCACAAACTCTGAGGAGGGCGGTATGGTCGACGGCTGGGGCCGCCGCGTGGTCATGTTCCCCGGTGACGGTCATCCCGACATGGCGTACCTCGTGCACAACCTGACAGGCGATGAGCGCGACGAGGTCATCACGTGGAATCCCGACGCGGTTTACATCTACACCCAATCGACCTGCTTCTCAGGCGAAAAGATCTATGCGCCGCGCAGGCCTCCGGCTTACAACGAGTCCAACTATCTGCCGATAGTGTCCTGGCCTGACTGGAAAGGGGTGAACAAATGAATCGCAGGACCTTCGTCCGGCAATGCACCCTCCTGACCGCAGCCGGCAGCATGACTCCAATCCCCCAGGACGCGCTGAAATCCGGTGTCCGCCGTCTCTCGAAAGAAAAGAGCTTCACCGTCTATCGCGCCGGGCTGGATCCGGCTTACAGGGTGGGTGCCGGCGAAGTCGTCCTGGTTGAGTGCCAGCACGGTCTGCCGGGTCTGGTTACTCGCGATGGGACTTTCAAAGAGGCCGCGGAGGGTGACCCTGTCAACCCGGGAACCGGCCCGATTTACATCGAAAGCATCGAGCCGGGGGAAGCAATCGCCGTCGACATCCTCGATATCCGCGTGGCTGATTGGGGATACAGCGGAGGCAGGATCTTCGAGTTGTCCGACGGGTACGCTGCCTTCAACAAAAGCCTCCGCCTGCCGCTCCAGCCCATGATCGGACAGGTCGGCATCGTGCCTGCCGACGGGCAAATGGATACGAGGACCCCGGCAGACACGGGCGGCAACATGGATTGTAGAGAGGTGAGGGCGGGCAGCACCCTCGTTTTCACCGCCCGGGTGAAGGGCGGGCTGCTCGGAATGGGCGATCCTCACGCCCTCCAGGGGGACGGCGAAATCGGAGGCCAGGGAATCGAATGCGATGCCGATATCCTGGTCCGCTTCCGCAAGCTGCCGGAGCCCCTCTCACCACGCCCGGTGATTCTCAGGCCGGAATTCGTGGCAACAATGGGAGCTCACAAAGATCTGGGCGAGGCTGCCTGGCAGGCCACGGACGACATGGTCAATCTCCTGTCGCGCGTGACCGGTCATACTGAAAAGGATGCGCGTATGCTCGTCAACCTGACCGGCAACCTCAGAATCAACCAGATCGTAGACGGCGCGAAGGGCGCCCGCATGGAGATGCCCTCCTGGGCCTTCGGCGTTGCAGCATCGAAGCTGGTGGAAAGACGAGGCCAAAGGCCCTGAAAATTGCCGGGTATCTGACGCTTTGCCTTGAATCCTGTGGGGCGGGTTTACAACCCGCCCCGGCGGCTTGAAAAGCCGCCGCCGCACATGAATTCTCGCGGATATGAATAGAATCCTGGTCGACAGACTCGACGACCGCCGTCTGGATCCCTACCGTAGCCTCAAGACCGCAACCCTTCACAGGCGCGCGGGTCTCTTCATCGCGGAAGGAGACAAGGTCGTTGAGCGACTGCTCACGAGCGACTTTGAGGTTGTCTCCGTGCTCGTGAGCGAACGCAGGGCGTCCGCATTGAAGCCGTTCGAGAAACGCGGTTTCGAGGCGCTGGTCATCCCGGACAGGCTGGCCACTGAACTGGTTGGGTTCAGGTTCCATGCCGGGACCATGGCATGCGGGTGTCGGAAACCACCCCCCGATCTCGCGACCCTCGCGGCGGCCTCGATCCTGGTCGGCTGCGCAAGGATCGATGATCCCGAGAACCTGGGCAGTATTATCCGTCATTGTGCGGCTTTTGGCGTCGGTGGCCTCGTTCTCGGGCCAGGCTGCGCCGACCCCTTTTCACGACGGGTGATTCGCGTATCGATGGGCAACGGTTTCCGCCTGCCCATCCTCGAGACGAACGATCTCGTTGCGGACCTGCTTCGTCTGAAGAACGAACACGGCTTTCAACTCATTGCCAGCGTCCTTGGCAGGGATGCCGAAAGGGTGCGCGGCGCAACCGTCTCCGGGCGCGCCGTGATCCTCTTCGGCAACGAAGCTCATGGGCTGGACCCCGAACTGGTGGATATCTGCGATCGCCGGGTGACCATCCCGATGCGCTCTGCCACGGATTCCCTCAACGTATCCGTCGCGGCCGCCCTCATCCTCTACGAATTTTCCGAATTCGGGGTCTGACCCTGAAATTCCAATTTTTACAGGACCTTCTTGAGGCCCTGCAGGGCCTGGCGCGTGCGCTTCTGATTCTCCACGAGCGCAAAACGAACGTGGCCTTCGCCGTTGGGGCCGAATCCGATCCCCGGGGAGAGTGCGACCTTCGCCTCTTTCAGCGCAAACTTGCAGAACTCCAGCGAGCCCATAGCCCGGAACTTCTCAGGGATTCCGGCCCAGATAAACATCGTTCCGCGGGGCTTCTCACATGGCCATCCGATCCTGTTCAATCCATCCACCAAGCAGTCTCTTCGTGCCTGGTATACCGCGACTGTCTCTTCAATGCAGGATCGGGATCCGTTGAGAGCGATAATGCTCGCTATCTGGATCGGCTGAAAGATGCCGTAATCGAGGTAGGACTTGATCCTTCCCAGCGCTGCGACGAGCCTGGGATTGCCGACACAGAATCCTACGCGCCATCCCGGCATGTTGTAGGACTTTGACAGGCTGAAAAACTCGACTGCGACATCTTTGGCACCCGGAACCTGCAGAAAGGAAGGCGCCACGTATCCATCGAAAGTGAGGTCCGCATAGGCGAAATCGTGAATAACGATGATCGAGCGCGTCCTGGCGAAGTCCACGACACGCGAGAAAAAATCCAAATCCACCGTCACGCAGGTCGGATTGTGCGGGAAGGAAAGCACGAGGAACTTGGGTCGCGGCCAGGTCTCCTCGTAGGCGCTGACGATGTTGCGAAAGAGGTCGTCACTCTCGAGCAGGGGAATCGATCGAACGTCGGCCCCCGCAATAATCATCGAGTAGAGATGGATCGGATAGGAGGGACTTGGAACGAGCGCCACGTCCCCGGGTTCTGCAACCGCCAGCGCGAGGTGCGACAGCCCCTCCTTGACGCCGATGACCACGATCGCTTCCCTGTCGGGATCCACGGTTACGCCGTAGCGTTGTTCGTACCAGCCCGCGATGGCCTTGCGCAGTTTCGGGATGCCCCTCGAGGCAGAATAGCGGTGGTTTGCAGGTTTTCTGGCGGCCTCGACCAGTTTGTCGACGATATGCCTCGGCGTGGCCAGGTCAGGATTCCCCATACCGAAGTCGATGATGTCCTCGCCCCGGGCCCGCGCCTGGCTCTTGAGTTCGTTGACAATGTTGAAGACATAGGGCGGCAGTCGTTGGATCCGATAGAATTCGCTCATAGGCATCTATTGTAAGAGAATCAGGGCCCGACACTGAAATTCCAAATTATGGAGGACCGCGAGCGGGTCCCGTCTGACAGACCGGACCTGCTGGCAGGCCGGCCCCGCTAGAGTCCGGCGGGCAGGAAACTTGTGATCACCATCAGGAATGTGAGCAGCGTGAGCACGATCACGGTGGCCCACGCCACGATATTGTAGACGGGACCGTTCACGTAGGAACCCATCAGCGACTTCTTGTTCACCAGCAGCAGCATAAAGACCAGGATGAATGGCAGCAGAACGCCATTCATCACCTGAGATACCAGGATTATGCGCAGAAGCGGCGTCCCGGGCACCAGGATTATCCCTGCGCTGATGAACACGATGGCGGTGTACAGCCAGTAGAACTCGGGCGCCTCGCCGAACGAACGGTCGACCCCTGCCTCCAACCCGAGACCCTCGCACACACTGTACGCAGTGGCCAGCGGCAGGATCGAAGCCGCAAACAACGAGGCGTTCGCCAGTCCGAGTGCGAAAAGCGCCCAGGCGAAGCGGCCCGCGAGCGGCTCCAGGGCCTGGGCGGCTTCCGCTCCCGATTGAATGCTGGTTATTCCGCTCCGATGCAGGGTCGCGGCGCATGCGATGACAATAAAAAACGCAACGACCACGGCGATTATGGATCCGACGATCACATCGAGGCGTGACTTGCCGTACTCGGCCAATTGGATCTTCTTCTCCACGATCGAGGACTGGAGATAAAACTGCATCCATGGGGCGATCGTCGTTCCGACCACCCCGACCATCATCGTCACCGCGGCAAGGTCAAAGGGCATGAGGGGCCGCGTCGCTCCTTCGAGCGCCGGTTTCCAATCAGGATGCGAGAGAAGACCGGAAATCGGGTATGCCAGGTACAGCAGGCAGGCAAACAGGAACGCTTTCTCTACCGACTTGTAGTTGCCGAACACGATCAGCCACCAGACAAAGATCGCGCCCAACGGCACGGAGACGTACCTGCTGACGCCGAACAACTCGAGGCTGGAGGCAAGGCCCGCGAACTCGGCAACCGCATTGCCGAGGTTGGTAAACAGAACCGCCATCATGATCAGAAAGGTGGCCCGCAGACCAAAGTGCTCACGGATCAGGTCGGCCAGACCCTTGCCCGTCACCGTTCCCATCCGCGAGCATATTTCCTGGACGACGATCAGCGCGACCCCAACCGGGACCAGCAGCCAGAGCAGCGTATATCCGTAGCGGGCACCGCAGAGCGAGTAGGTATAGATGCCGCCCGCGTCGTTGTCCACGTTGCTCGTGATGAGGCCCGGGCCTACGACGGCAAAAAGAAGGGCGAGCCGGACGCGGAGAGTTTTCAACTGATTGGTGAGCGGCATGAGGTCAACCCTTCTGCGCCAGGCGGCTGAGTAAATCCTCTATGGTAATCAGTCCGATCAGGGATCCGAACTCGTCGACTACTGCCAGGCCTCGCAGGTGGTACTTTTCAAATCGCTCCACGACCTCCTTGAGAGGAGCGCTTGACAGTACTGCCCGCGCGTCGCGCCGCATAGCCGACGTTACCGGCTCATTCAGACCGTGACGAACAAGCCGGACCAGCGGCGCGATGCCGACTAACCGGCCGCCGGGGTCTGTCAGCGGAATCTCGTCCATCTCGCCCAGCAGGTCCGCATCAGCCTCACGAAGCGCCGTCAAAGTCTGCGCAACCGTCCAGCCCGGATCGGCTCTGAAGAACTCCGTCGTCATGAGCCCGCCGGCGGTGTCCTCGTCAAAGTTCAGAAGTTCGCCCACCTCTTCGGCATCATCTTTCTCCATCGCCTCGAGCAGCGCCTTGGAGCGCTCTTCCGACAGATCTCCCAGAATATCGGCGGCTTCGTCCGGTTGCATCTCCTCCAAGAGGTCAGCAGCCCTGTCCACCTGCATATCTTCAACGACCGTCGCCTGCACGGATGGCTCGATCTCCGACAACGCCTGGGCTGCCGTCTCCGTGCCGAGCAGGGAGACGAGTTCCTTCCGCTCGACCCGCCCCAGGTCCTCGATGATGTCGGCGACGTCAGCCGGGTGCAATCGCGTCAGCTGCTGATGCACCTTGAGTCGTATCTGGGCAGACTGGGGCTCTACGAGCCCGACATAGTCCCAGGGGATGCCGCGCTCAGACAACCCCCCTGCGAGATGGCGCACCAGCCTGGGCGCGAGAATCCCCGCGACCAGCCTGCGGACAGCACCTGCCAGCCCGACCTCGACGCGGCGCAGATACAGGTCGGAGTTTGACAGTTCCAGCAGCACGTCGTTGACCCGCACAACCTTCCGGCCGTTGGTATCGATGATCTGGCGGTCCAGCACATTCCGCTTGACGCAGAGCGTCTCTCCTTCACAGCCGCCTGCGGGCAGCATTTCGGCACTCTCCCGAAGCTCGACCTTCCGAGACTCAGGCGAGAACGTCTCGATCGCGTTCCAGGGAACCGAGAGAGTGCTGCCGTTCCGCCGAATCAGGATGTGTTTCACCAGACCCGTCAGGGGATCGATCCGGAGATCGTCCAGTTTTCCAAGGCGCTTGTTTCCGGAATCAAATACCGGGAGACCCAGAATTTCCGACAGGTGCACCATGATCTGCGCTCCCCGTTGCGAACTAGGTTGGCCTGCAACGTCCGCGCCGGCGGCGCGGACACACGCGACTCATTGGCCGGGCTCGCCCAGACGTCCCACCGACCAGAGGATCGCATTGTGGACCAGGGCGCGATATGCCGGATGACGATGCGCGGCATGATCGTGCCCGAGTTGAACATATACCACCCTCGATTTCGTATACGGGCTGATCCACGCCACGGAAGGGTCGCTCGTCGGGTTGTCCGACCGCAGCAGAACTTTGACATGCGGGCTGATCCACATCCCCTTGTATGTTTCATCCCATAGGTGCATCGGCCCGATCCCGGCAGTTATAGGATGATTCATCGCCGGCGTAACGAAAATCTCCTCGTCGTGCTTGTAGGTAGAAGCAGGCATGCCGTCAGCGGGCTGCAGCAGGTATCTGCCGCCGACCACCTCCCGGTACCACCACGGCCAGTCCTGGTAATCGGCAATCGCATGGTGCAGCACCACCACCCCTTTGCCACTTTCCACGAAACTCCTGAGGTTGGCACGCCCCTTCTCATCAAGGTTCGCGGACATGTCGTAGAGCACGAGAACGTCGAAGGTGCCGCGGAGGTCCGACTTGAACGCCTCTGTGTTGGTGGCGGCGTGCACCCAGGCGACGTCGTCGTACCCTTCGAACAGAGAATAGAATGACGTTTCGTAGTCATGCCCTCCCGTAACAACCAGGGTCCGCAGGGGCGGCGATGCGGGTTTGACGGCCGCCACGTCCGGCGGCAGCGAAACCTTGCCGGACGCTGCCCATTCCGTGCCTCGCACGAAAGTATCGATGAAGCCGGATTCATTCATCGCCGCAAGGTCGTGGCCCAGCGCCGTATAGAACACCCGGCCCTGTCCATATTGGTTGGCGCACAGCATGGGCTCATCCCGGCCGGTTCCGCCGAACTTCGGGTCGTCATACGCGACGGCCAGGACAAGGGTTGAGGGGAGGAACTTCATCTGGTGGTACAGTTCGTCCGTTGCGGTAAATGCAGCGGGCATACCCCGGACTGCGGGATGATCCTTCTGCACTATCCTCACCTGGAAAGAGTGCCGCTGTCCGTGAAATCCCTTCGGGGGCACCGCGGACCAGCTCCCTCCGACCATGCGCCCGTACTCCGGCCAGGGAGGTTCCTTGATTCCGGTGGGCGCATGGCCGTCCGCCAGGACGTCGAGCCCTGAAAACATGTAACTGGCACCATGGACCGCCACCATCCCCTTCCCCGACCCGACGAAGGATTCGACCGCTTTCTCTGTAGCTGCGCCCCAGCGCGGTCCGCCATAGTCCACCACGATCGCATCGTACGGGGCCAGGGTATCCTGCGTGATGCCCGTCGGCTCCTCACAGATTCGAACATCGAAGCGGCCCGTATCGACCAGGACCTTCCTGAGGTACGGTGTGGATGCCCGCCAATCGTGGTTGTTGTGCCCTGAGAGTATCAGCACCTTCAACGTGCCCGGCTTGAACAACCGCGAGCGTTCGTCTGCCCCGGCAAACAGCTGCAAGGCAGCCAAAACAAGAAGCACCGCCCTAATCAAACGCAGGCTACGCGTGTACATGGTCAGCCTCCCGATGGTTGACGATAAGCGACTTCGGTGCTCGTAGCTGCCGCTCCTTCTGCCGCGGGACTCGCGCCGGACTCCTGCAGGCCAGGGTGATACGGGCACAAACGCAAGGAGGGATTATATAGCGAGGGGCAGGTTTCGCGACAGGCTCAGCTGCATGCAACAGCATTCAGCAATCAGCCTTCAGCTGATGGCCGATAGCTGAAAGCTGTAAGTTGGATTGTCGATCGCAGGTCACTGCACGGATTTCGGTGCTCTGGCCTTCGCGGGTTTCCCGGAGCGGAAACGGAACTGGAGCAGGTGCGCGGGTTCAAATTGATCTTTCGACCAGCGGTACCCGGGAGCAAATTCCACCCCGATAAAGTGCCAGTCCATCTGGGGGTCGCAGTGCCTTACTTGTCCCTGGTACGAGCCGCTGGGATAGAGGATCGTGACCGTCGTTCCGACGGGGATCGCTTTTTCGACCTTGAGGCAGGCTCCTGTGGGCGAGATGTCTTCAAGAGTCGCGAGCTCACGGTGGCTGCTACCCGAGTCGTCGGTCCAGCGGACTTTGAGCAGATCCGCGCAAAGATTTCTCACGACGTTCCGTCTTCCTCTGTCCATGAACATCCTATCGGCAGACGTACCGGAAATGTTTACCGGGCGCACCGCTTTGGATTTTGAGGGTTTCTTCATGGCTTCGCGCACCAGGTATGCGGTTTCGAGCCCTGCTCCACCGGAAAGGTTTCCGGGTCATCATCCTCCGAACCAGCGCAGCGCGGCCGACAGGTCCACGTTTCCCCCGCTGAGAATGACCCCGACCCGCCTGCCCTGGCAGCCCACCCGGCCGCCGAAGAGTGCTGCCAAACCGAGGACTCCCGTCGGCTCCACAATGAGTTTGAGCCGGGACCACACGAACTGCATCGTACGAACAAGCTCCGCGTCACTTACCGTCAGCATATCGTCAACATGCTTGCGGATCAGCGGAAAGGTGTACTGACCCAGGGAGGACGTGCGTGCACCGTCGGCAATGGTCTCGGGATTGTGCACCGTCTGAAGTATTCCGGTCCGGAAGGAGCGTGTCGCATCATCCCCCGCCTCCGGTTCAACACCGATCACCTTGCAGCCTCGGGCAACTTGATCGGCGGCGATTCCCGAACCGCCAAGGAGCCCTCCACCGCCGCACGGCACGAGCAGATAGTCAAACGGTCCGGCTTCCTGGAAGAGCTCCAGCGCCGCCGTGCCCTGCCCCGCGATGATGGCTGGATCATCGAACGGCGGCACGATTACCTGGCCGCCTTCTGCAGCCATTTCCCGCACGATCTCCTCACGGGAGCGACGCACCGGGTCGTAGAGTAGAACCTTCGCCCCATAGGCGCGGGTCGCTTCAATCTTCATGAATGGGGCATCGGCAGGCATCACGACGGTCGCGCCGACGCGGAGCAGGCGGCATACCAGCGCTACCGCCTGGGCATGATTGCCCGAGGAATACGTGATCACACCCCGGGCTTTCCCGGCATCGCCCAGGCGGCTGATCGCGTTGTAGGCCCCTCGAAACTTGAAGGCGCCGGCACGCTGCAGGTTCTCGCACTTGAGAAAAACGCGGTTGCCGCACGCTTCGTCCAGGAGTCTCGAGGTGACGACCGGCGTTCGGTGGGCCGCTCCTGCAAGCCGCCCGGCCGCCTCCTGAACATCATCGAAACTGACCATACCCTCTCCTGCCAGGTATTGTCTCAAATCCACGTATCCCTGTCATCCCGCTCAAACTGTGCCGTTTCGGCCAGGTAGCTGTGAGCAATCATCAGCTGAGATTGCTGAAAGCGGAATGCTGATAGCTCTCACCTGAGCGCTGACGGCTATCGGCTACTTACCTTCCCCATTGATGATAGAATGCCCGTGTTATCTCACGATATCGGATACGAGGAGAATCCAATGGACAGACCAGTTCGCAAGCTTATGCCGAGGCGGGAATTCCTTGCCGGCGCCGCCGTGTCGGCCGGCACAGTCGCCTTCGTCAAACCGGGATCGGTGCGCGGGACACAGGCAAACTCCGCCGTCGAGATGGGTATCATCGGGTCCGGAGGCCGCGGCATCTGGCTCGGCAACCTCGCAAACAAGGAGACTCAGATCAGGATCGTCGCCATCCAGGACCCCTTCGAGGACCGCGTCGACAAGGGCAGGGAGAGGCTGGGCATCGATCCGTCGCGCTGCTACAAGGGCCTCGAGGCGTACAAGGATCTTCTTGCGTCGAAGCTGGATGCCGTTGCGATCGAAAGCCCGCCCTATTTTCACCCTGAGCAGGCGCTGGCCGCCGTCGAAGCAGGCAAGCATGTCTACCTGGCGAAACCCGTCGCGGTCGATGTGCCCGGTTGCCGGAAGATTCTCGAGGCCGGTGAGAGGGCGAAAGGCAGGCTGAGTTTCCACGTCGATTTCCAGACGAGGGTCAATCCTTTCTTCATGGAGGCGGCCCGGAGGGTTCATGAGGGCGCACTGGGTAAAATCGTCTCGGGCCAGGTCTACTATCAGGCGGGCAGGTTGAAACCGCAGGCCGATCCCTCGGATCGCAGTGACGCCGCCCGCTTGCGCAACTGGGTTTTCGACATTGCGTTGTCCGGCGACATCATTGTCGAGCAGAACGTGCACGTCCTCGACGTCGCCAACTGGTTCCTCGGATCGAGACCCGTCAAAGCCTTCGGGACCGGCGGCCGCAAGGCCAGAGTCGACGTGGGAGACTGCTGGGATCACTTTGTCGTGACCTACTGGTATCCGGATGACGTCCGGATCTCGTTCTCATCCGGCCAATACCTCAAGGGTTTCGATGACCTTTGCACCAGGATCTTCGGGAGTGAAGGAACCGTGGACGCCCATTACGAGGGGCCGGTGTCCATCAAGGGCACGAATCCTTACGAAGGCGGCTCCACGAAGGGCCTTTACGCAAGCGGAGCGATAGCAAACCTGAAGCTCTTCGAAGAAAGCCTGCGCACGCGCAAGTACTTGAACAACGCAGCGGAATGCACTGACAGCACACTAACGGGGATTCTCGGCCGCAAGTCCGCGTACGAGGGCCGTCTCTTGACGTGGGAGGAGATGCTCAGGGACGACAAGGCCTACAAGGCATCCTTGAAGGTGTGAGGCCTGCAAGGGGCGCCTCCGCCCCGCCCCGCGCGGCGGTTCCAATCAGAGCTGCTCTCGGGACCCCAGCCGGGGTCGCGCTCCCGCGGCCGACCGCGGCGGCCTCAGGCCGGACCAATCCGGGGGTCGTATATGGAGAAGACGAGGCTCCTCGTACTGGCTAATCCCTCACAGCCCGAACTCGCGGTGCTGGATCGACTGGCTGTCCAGGCGACGGTCGGCAATGAATTCGAGGCCATAGGGAATGCCATCGCCGAGGCCGAAGTCATTCTCTGCTGGCCGGGCGCCTGCCGGTTGCTCGAGCAGGGCTGGCCGCAGGCCCGCAACCTTCGGTGGGTGCACTGCGTGTATGCCGGCCTCGACGGCTTCCTGTTCCCCGCCCTGATCGAAAGCGACGTCACGGTGACAAACTCGCGCGGCGTGTTCAGCGATTCGCTCGGGGAATTCGTGATTGCCGCCGTCCTCTACTTCGCCAAGGACCTCCGACGGATGAATCGAAGTCAGGCCGCGGAAGCCTGGGACCCTTTCGATGTCGAGGAGATCAGCGGGCGCACCCTCGGCATTCTCGGCTACGGAAGCATCGGAAGGGCGGTCGCCTTGCGAGCCAAGGCCATGGGCATGAGGGTTATCGCGCTGCGACGGACACCGGATTCCACGCCCCCTGACGCGTCAGTGGATGAAATGCTTCCTCTGCATCGGAAGCTGGAGCTCGTGGCCGCCTGCGATTACCTGGTGGTGACCGCGCCCTTGACTCCGGAAACGGTCGGCATGGTGGGTGCCGACGAGTTCGAGGCGATGAAACCGGGAGCGGTGGTCATCAACGTCGGTCGTGGGCCGGTGATCGACGAGGGTTCGTTGATCCGGGCGCTGCTCGAGGAGAAGATACGTGGCGCCGCGCTCGATGTGTTCACCACCGAACCGCTCCCAAAAGGTCACCCGTTTTACCGGATCGAGAACGTTCTCCTCTCACCCCACTGCGCTGACCACACGTCTCGCTGGCTCACGAACGCGATGGAACTGTTCGCAGACAATTTCGGGCGCTATCGTCGCGGAGAAACACTCCTGAACGTCGTCGACAAGAAGCAGGGGTACTGAGGCGGCTCCATCAGCCTGCTCGGCTGACGTCGGTGAAGAGCTTTCGCTCGTGAGCGGCCCGCTCAAGGTCCTCGCGAAAGCCGGGATGCGCGATGTTGATCAGCGCGCGGCACCGGTCCCGGATCGTCTTGCCGTGCAGGTAAGCGACGCCGTACTCCGTGATCACATAGTGCACATCGCCCCTGGTCGTGACCACACCCGCGCCTTCCCTCAGGTGGGGTACGATCCGGCTGACTGAGCCTTCCCTGGCAGTCGAAGGCAGCGTGATGATGGGTCTGCCGCCTTCGCTCCGGGCCGATCCCCGGATGAAGTCCACTTGCCCGCCAATGCCGCTGTAGAAACTGTAGCCGAGCGAATCCGCGCAGACCTGACCGGTGAGGTCCACCTCGAGCGCCGAATTGATCGCCACCATACGATTGTTTCGGCTGATGATATAAGGATCGTTGGTGTAACGGCTCGGATGGAACTCGAAGACGGGGTTGTTATCGATGAAATCGTAGAGCCGGCGGGTCCCAAGCACGAAGCTCAGAATGATCTTCCCCGGGTGCAGAGTCTTTTTCTCGTTGGTCAGCACGCCCTTCTCTATCAGGCCTATGACTCCGTCGCTTACCATCTCCGTGTGGATCCCGAGATCCTTCCTCTCGTTAAGATAGTGCAGGACGGCATCCGGGATCTCCCCAATCCCCAGTTGAAGCGTCGACCCATCCTCGATCAACTCCGCGATGTTGCGGCCGATCTGGTCGGCGGTCGGAGAGATCTGCCCCTGCGGATGCTCCAGTATTTCGTCCTCCGCCTCCACGATGTGATGGATCTTGTTTACATGGATGAAACAGTCGCCCAGCGTCCGCGGCATCCTGGGATTCACCTGTGCGATCACCAGGCGCGCACACTCCGCCGCGGTCTTTGTGGTGTCCACGCCCACACCGAAGCTGCAGAATCCATGCTCGTCCGGCGGCGACACGTGGATCAGCGCGACATCTATCGGCACGGTCCCGTGGGTGAAAAGGTCCTCAATCTCACTGAGGAAGATCGGCACAAAATCCGCCCGCCCGTCGTTGATCGCCTGGCGTACGTTTGCGCCGGCGAAAAACGCGATGTGGCGAAAGTGCCCCTCCATCTCGGGAAGGACGTAGTCCGCGTTCCCCCTTGTAAGGATATGGATGACCCGGACATCTTGAAGCTCGGAGGCTCGCGCTACCATGGCCCGGACCAGCAACTCCGGCTCCGCGCAACCGGGATGGATATGCACGCAGTCGCCGCTCCGGATCACCTTCACGGCTTCCTCCGCAGAACAACGTCGGCTGCGGTAAGAATTCATCCAGACCGGTGCCCGACCTGCCGTGCCTCTTACGGTAGAGACCGTCATCATGTTTTGCGCCCTCTTGCGGGCACCCGGTCCATGCGCATGCCCTTGGCGGCGCGCGCCGTGCGACCGTGTGCGCGTCCTCACGCTAATGCATCGATGCTCTCGTACTCCCAGCCAAGCAGGTCGGCCAGGCCAGGATGCGTACACTTGCCGGCATAGAGATAGGTTCCCCGCCGCAATGCCGCATTCTCCCGGAACGCCCTGACTCCGCTCTCGCCGATCTCCACCAGGAAGGGCAGCACCACGTTGCTGAAAGCGTGTGATGCCGTTCTCGCGACCGAGGAAGGAATGTTAGGGACGCAGTAATGAGTGACCCCGTGTTTGGTGAAGACGGGATCCGAGAGCATTGTCGGGCGGCTGGTCTCGACACAGCCTCCCTGGTCGATCGACACATCGATAATCACGCTGCCCGGCTTCATTTCCTTCACCATCGATTCGGTCACCACGTGAGGCGCCTGCCGGCCGTAGATCAGGACCGAACCGACGACCACGTCTGCGGAAGCTACGAACCGCTCAATGTTGAAAGGGGCCGCGAGGGCAGTAGTGGCCCTCTTGTGCATCTGGAGGTCGACATAGCGGAGGCGCCTGAGATCCTTGTCCATGACCGTGACGCTCGCTCCCGAACCCAGAAACATCCGGGCGGCGGTGGAGCCGACAGTTCCCGCTCCGATGATCATGACGTGAGACGGGGGGATTCCGGCGACGCCGCCGAGCAGGATGCCGCGCCCTCCCATCGAGGTCTCCAGAAATCGGCTCGCGATTTGTGGCAGGAGCATGCCCGCGATTTCACTCATGGCGGTCAGAACAGGGAGGGAATGGTCCGCCTCCTCGATCAATTCAACTCCCACCGCAGTCGTGCCGCGTTCGCGGAGCATCCCGTGTGCTCTCGGATTCACCACCCCCATGTGAACTCCGCTCAAAAGAAACGCCTGCTCCGCCGTCCAGCTGCACTCCTCGGGGGTCGGGGGCATTAGCTTAACCACCAGGTCGGCGCGCGCAAACACTTCCTCGGCCGAGAAAACTATGTCAGCGCCAGCATCCCGGTAATCCTCGACCGAGAAGCTGCACCCGCTCCCGGCTTCTGCCTGTACGATGATCTTGTGGCCATGCCTCGCCAGCGCATTCGCCCCGGCGGGTGTGAGCGCTACTCTCTTTTCGTCCCGCAGACTTTCCTTTGGTATGCCTATGATCATGACCGTCTCTTCAGGAATCTCGCGTCAAAGACTCAACTGGAATCAGACACGCAATGATAATCCACCCATGACATGAATGTTCACGAATTAAGTCCAACGCGGTCGCCCGTGTCACCGGCCTTGGCCCGTGACACTCGCTATCGCTCCCGCTCGCCCGGCACAGAGTCGTGCCTCTTCGATCGGGGAAGCCTCCGCTCTGCTGACTCCTTCGTGGGTCACCGATCCTGTAACGCGAGGGTGCATTCGGCCCGACTTCAGGACTTATGGCTGGCGACCCGGCTTCCAGAATGATAGCTATTATGACATGAAACGAGCCGAATTTGAGGCCCTCGTCGAGTCGGCACTGCGCCGGATTCCGCGCCGCTTTCGCGACGCGATGCAGAATCTGGGTATTATCGTGGAAGACTGGCCTGATCCCGACCTGATGGAAGAGGTAACCGGGGACCGCGACGGGGCTTTGTATGGCCTGTTCACCGGGAGGCCACTGACTGAGCGTCGATACGACGACTGGGGCGAGCTCCCCTGCATGATACACATCTATCAGAAACCGCTCGAGGAAGACTTCCCGAACCGGGTTGAACTGGAACGCGAGATCGAGATCACCCTGGCGCACGAGATCGCGCACTACCTTGGCATCGACGAGGAGACGCTCGACAGGTATGGATATGGATGAAACGGTTCGGGACGGAGAACGGGGCTACTCGACGGGCAATTGTACTCCGCCCGTGCCTTCCTTTCATGTGCCGCAACCTGCGCCAGCTTGAGGGGCAGCAATGACACGTAATACCCGGACCAGATACGCGCACGCCCATACACGCCAGCGGCTTCTGGACCTGCTGAAGGTAGAGGGGCCGTGCGACGTGCGCACGCTTGCGTCACGCCTCAAGGTTTCTGCCATGGCCGTGCGCCAGCACCTCTATGTCCTGCGCATGCAGAAAGCCGTCGATGCCAGGGATGAGATGAGGCCCATGGGGCGCCCGGCCAGGATCTGGAGCCTGAAACCGGCCGCCGACAGGTATTTTCCTGACAGCCACACGGCGCTTTCGCTCGACATCCTCCATGTTGCCCGCTCTGCGCTGGGCGCGGATCTGCTCAGGGAGAAACTGATCGGGTGGGGGCGGGAAAGGGCACGCCTGCTCATGAAGAAACTACGTCCGAAGCCGTCCCTCCGGATGCGCCTGCGGGCCCTTTGGACGGTTCACGCGCGACAGGGGTACATGCCGGGGATCGAGGCCGGGAAGGACGGGGCAATGTACCTGGTGCAGAACCACTGTCCGATCCATGTAGCAGCAGCTGACTGCGACTGCCTATGCGAGGCCGAGCTGGAATTCATACGGGCTGCTCTGGGATCCCAGTGCACCGTCATTCGCACCGAGCACCGGCAGGCGGGGCAGAGAAGCTGTAAGTATCGCATCGAGGAACGGCACGGGCCCGTGACAAGAAACTGAAGGCGAAACCCTCCAGTCGCATCAGCGGGTCGCCAGCAGGCGCACCTCCAGGAGAACGGTCCGGAGGTGTCTCTTGCCGGGCATCCCGGGGCCAGATATATTCCAGCGATGATCTTCATGGAACGAAAACAATCACGGGCGCTGACAATAATCCTCCTGACTTTCATGTTCAGCCTTCAGGCGCTGCGGGCACAGGAGGGCAAGGCACTCGTCCGGCTGACACCAAAGCCGAACCAGGCTTTCAAGTGCGAGACCGTTCAGGAAATGGAAATGGACGCCACCATGGACGGCATGTCTCAGACATCCGGCCCGGTGTCCATGAAGATGGCCAGCAAGACCGTCTTCGATTTCTCTGAGAAGACCGGTGCGCCCAAAGACCAGGGCAAGATTGACGCCGACGTCACCTACGACAAGATCAGCTCAGACAAGATCCTGAACGGCAAACCTATGCCGCCGGATGCCCTGGGCGTCCAGCTTGTGGGCAAGACGATAACCTTCACATACGACAAGGACGGCAGGGTCGTGGACGTGCGCGTCCCGCCGGACATCGACTTGAGCGCCGAGACGCTCAAGCAGATGATGAACTCTTTTCAAGGAAACCTGCCTGCCGGCGAGATGGCAATAGGAGACACGACATCGACACCGTTCAGCATGCCGCTTCCGATCCCTGCCCCCGGCCTGGCTGCTCTCAACGCGACCGGCCAGGCCACGTACAGGCTGGCGGCGCTCGAGAAGGAAGGGGCGGACCTGATCGCGAAGCTGGATCAGATCGTCGAGGCAGGCCTGGTCACCACGGTGGACTTGCCACTCGTCAAAGGCACTGCCAAGGTCAGCATCGATTTCAAGGTCAGCGGGACCGGAGGGCTGCAGCTCAACCTGACCAGAGGCATCATGAAGATCAACCAGCAGCAGTTGGCCATCGATGGGGATATGAAGATGACCTCCGACTCAACCGAAACCCCGTCGGGGACCCTGAAGCTTCACGGAACGTCGAAGATGACGTCCACAGCGACTTACTGAAATCAGCTTCCGGCCGTCAGCATTCCGCCAAAACCCTGTTTCATCTGCTTCAGTCCACGAGCCGGGCGGCCGGCATTACCGGATGCGTGGTGCCAACCGCGCATTGTCTCGCGCCTCCTGCTGAACTATAATTGCGCCTCTTTGCAGTCTGCCGGGGGAAATCCAGTTCAGTCTGGTCGAGCCCTCGGCAGCCGGCCAAAACTTGCCATATTTCGAGGCCATCATGAGCACCCATCTCACAGGCTTGGATTTCACGGCGGCAATGCCGGCACCCTTGGATCCGGGTTTTCGCCCCGCGTCTCTCTTCAACAGGGCTTACCGCCAACTGGTTTCGAAGGAAGGTGGAGTGCCTGCCCGCATAGGTCTGGAACGGGGCGACGGGTCAGTCTCAATCTACGCGACGAGCGTTCTGCCCGGGAATCATCCGAGATCGGCGCTGAGCCTCTATTACATCGAGCGCATCATCAAGTTCCTGCTGTGGCAGCGTGGCGGGTGGAGGGTTCACTTCGGCGGTCCCCGTGAAATCGGCGAGCACATCCGCGCTACCTACGCCAAAGGGGGACCCCGCCACTTCGATGCAGACTTCATGGGCGGCGTGTACGAGCACCCGTTCGAGGTAGTCGTCGCGGATCCGAGGCAAGTGCCGGCGGAGAGCGAGAATCCGGTCCCGCTGGGCCGCCACCTGGAAGGCTGCCGTGTGGGCTTCGACCTCGGGGCAAGCGACCGGAAGGCGAGCGCCGTTGTGAACGGCGAGGCCATTTTCAGCGAAGAGGTCCCGTGGGACCCGAGGCACGCGACGAATCCGCAATACCACTATGACGGAGTCATGGACTCGATTCGCCGCGCAGCGGCCAAGCTCCCGCGCCTGGATGCGGTCGGCGGCAGCGCTGCCGGAGTTTATGTCAACAACCGTGCCCGCGTCGCCTCCCTTTTCCGCGGTGTCTCCAAGCAGGATTTCGAACAGAGGATCGCCGGCATGTTCCTCCGCATACGCGATGAGCTTGGAGTACCGATGGAGGTTGTCAACGACGGTGAGGTAACCGCACTCGCCGGATCGATGTCCATTGGGGACAACCCGGTGCTGGGCGTGGCTATGGGCTCGAGCGAGGCAGCCGGGTATGTGAACTCCGCCGGCAATATCACCGGCTGGCTGAACGAACTGGCCTTCGCACCGATTGATTACCGCCCCGATGCGCCTGCCGACGAATGGTCCGGCGACATCGGATGCGGCGTTCAGTACTTTTCCCAGGTGGGTGCGATCCGGGTCGCAACCGGCGCCGGCATGACCTTCGAACCGAGTCTCGGACTGCCTGAGAAACTCGTATGCCTGCAGGAAAAGATGCGCGGCGGTGATCATTTGGCCGAGGGGATCTACCGGACGCTTGGAGTCTACCTGGGTTACGGTATTGCGCACTACGCCGACTTTTACGACCTGAAGCATGTCCTCATTCTCGGGCGCGTCACCACAGGCCCGGGCGGTGACATCCTGATTCAGACAGCAAAAGATGTGATCGCGCGGGAATTCCCGGAACTTCACGATCGCATATCTCTGCAGTTGCCGGACGAAAAGAGCAGGCGCGTGGGCCAATCGATAGCCGCAGCGAGCCTGCCTGCAATCAAGGGAGAGTAACGATGAAACTGAACCGAGTAAGTTCGGAAATTTATGTACCGGACGGAACCGAAGTCTCCGGCGCGCTCGGGCGGGTGTCACACATCGCCGTGTCTGCGCACCAGGACGACATCGAGATCATGGCGTTCCACGGCATCCTCGCCTGCTTCGGCATACCCGGCAAGCACTTCATGGGTGTGGTCGTCACTGACGGCGCAGGAAGCCCGCGCGACGGCATCTACGCTTCCTACACCGACGAACAGATGCGGGCCGTGCGCAGGATGGAACAGAAGAAGGCAGCCTTCGTCGGCGAGTACTCCGCGATGGCTTTCCTCGACCATCCCAGCAGCGCCGTAAAAGACCCGGGCAATGACGGGCCCAAGGAAGACCTCAAGGCGCTTCTCTCCGCGACGCGGCCTGAGGTCATTTACACCCACAATCTTGCCGACAAGCACGATACTCACGTGAGCGTTGCGTTGCGCACGATCTCCGCACTGCGCGAACTCCCGCGCGAGCAAAGACCCGCCAAGGTCCTGGGTTGCGAGGTGTGGCGCGACCTGGATTGGATGGTGGACCGCGACAAGGTCGTCATGCGCCTCGACGGACACGAGAATCTCGCGATGGCGCTCGTATGCATCTTCGATTCGCAGATCGCCGGCGGCAAGCGCTATGACGTCGCGACCATGGGACGACGCCGCGCCAACGCGACCTACCTCGAGAGCCACTCGGTCGACGAGACAGTGATGGCCAATTTCGCGATGGACCTGACTCCTCTCATAGTGGATGACAGCCTGAGCCCGACCGAGTTTGTGCAGGACTACATTCGCCGTTTCGCGGGTGACGTCGGAGCAAGGCTCGCGAAGCTGTCGGCTCCCTGAGGCAACCAGTAAAGTATCGCAGGGCGAACGGACAGTGAATCAGGGCCGAGAACCGCCCTCTCCGGTGAAGAGGCGGGTAATCTCGTCTGCGGCGAAGGACACCCATGGCCGTCCTTCCCCCCTGGTCTCGATTCCCTCGCCCGGCCCCTGCACCTCGCCGATGTTGGTGACCCGGATTCCCGACTGACGGAGTCGAGCCGAGAGGACTTCGCACGTCTCCGGGCGGCACGTGATAAGGAGGCTCCCCGACGCGATCAGTCCCAGCGGATCCAGGCCGAGCGCACCGCAGACTACCTTCGTTTCCTCCAGCACCGGTATCGCCGACGTGTGGACGGCGATGCTGCATCCGCCGGCTGAGCCGAGCTCTTCGAGGGCCGTGGCCACTCCGCCCTCAGTCACATCATGCATGCCGGTCACACCCTCGAATCCGGCGGCTATGCCGGCCTCCTCCACCACGCTGATACCCGGACTGATCAGAAACTCCCTGCATCTGTTGATCACCTCGGGCGGCACACCGAGGCGATCCAGTTCCGCGGCAAATTCGCGTCCGATGATGGAGCTCCCTTCGAGCGCGACTGCCTTGGTGATCAGAATGCGGTCTCCGGATCCCATCTTCCGCTTGTCGATGAGACGATGCCTCGCGACGGTCCCGGCGACCTGGCATACGACGACCGGGCGGGTTACGGCATCGGTCACTTCCGTGTGTCCGCCGCAAACGGCCATTCCGTGGCGGGCAGCCACGCGGCCCAGGTCACGCATGACCTGTTGAACCTGGGACGCGGTCGAACCCGGAGGAAAAAGCAGGGTGCTCAAGAGCCATCTCGGCTTCGCCCCGCAAGTCGCAACGTCGTTTGCGTTCACCGTGACAGCATACTGCCCGACGGAATCCGCGACGAAAGTGACGGGGTCGGACTTCAAAACAAGCACATCCTCCCCTCCCAATCCTACCGCTGCGACATCCTCACCCACGGCAGGCCCAAGGAGAAATGGCGGATCCGGCAGCGGGAGCTCCTTCAGGAACCGGCGGAGCAGGGGATTGGGGAGCTTGCCGGCATGGAGCGGTGAGTGAAGAGCAATGATGTCCTTTACCTCGTCCAGCCTGTCGATCGTAAAATCCGCCCTCGGATCGTGGCAGACCAGTCTCCCCCGGTTTGTCAGAAAAACAGTGCGCGCACCTGCTCTGTGTCCGGCCTCGATATCAAAGAGGTAGTCGCCGATGACAAGCACCTGGTCTGCAGGCACCCCCATCCGCGCCGCCGCTGCACGGATCCCCTCCGGGCTGGGCTTGGGGGGATATGGATCGTCGCGGGTGAGGATCAGATCAAAGTGCTCAGGCCGAAGGCTCGTGAAATTCCCGAGGGCGATCTCAATGGACTGCGGGCTGTTCCGGCTTATGATTCCCGTCCTCAGTCCCTTCTCCTGCAGGAATCGTACCAGTTCCTCCGCACCGGCATTCGGGCGAGAACGCGCGGCGGCTTCAACCTCGAATCGGTCCAGGATTTCCATCGCGTTGCGACAGGCCGACTCATCCTGCAGCCCCCCTATGAACTCAAGTACGGCCTGGTTCGGGGGGCAACCGATCGCTTCACGCACGGCCGCGAAGTCGAGCGTCCCGGGCTCGGTCAGCGTCCCGTCGAAGTCGAACAGCACTGCCTTGATACAGATGGGTCGATCCATGGTGAGAACCCGTCTCGCTTCGCCTGCAACTTTAGAGGCACACGGCTCGAGGGGTCAAGGGACAAAGGGGCTCCATTCCATCGGGGAAGCATGTGCGGTGGCTTCTGGCGCCGCCGGCGCGGGTTGAAAACCCGCCCCACATGGGGTACAAATCCCGGGGATTTGCATTGCTCGCGCACGAAGAAGTTCGGCCCCGCGTGAAAGGATTCGACTGTGACCGCTACTATCGACTACGCCACACTGACACTTAAGGATGCGCTCGACCTGGCGATCCTGATCGAGGATGAAGCCAGGGATCGATACACGGAGTTTGTCGATCAGATGGAGATTCACCATACTCCGGACGCAGCCGCATTTTTCCGCTCCATGGCAGCCAACGAGACCAGGCATGGCCAGCAATTGACCGCAAAGCGGCAAGCCCTCTTCCGGGATGAACCCTCACGCATGAGCAGGGATATGCTGTGGGACGTTGAGGCACCGGAATACGCAGAGGCTCACGCCTTTATGTCACCCAGGGAGGCCATGGAGGTGGCCTTGCGATGCGAGGTGAAGGCCCGCGACTTCTTCGTGCAGGCACTCGACCGGGTCCCGGACCCGGATGTTCGGCATCTGTTCGAGGAACTGCGCGATGAAGAAATCGAGCATGAGGACCTGGTCAGGAAAGAGCTGGCCAAACTGCCCCCCGGGCCGGACATAGACCCCGAGGACTACGTCGACGAACCCGTTGCGCAGTAATGATGGAGTGCGGAGTGACGGAATCCGGGCAGGAGCGCTGCGCCGGCGGCGCGGACCCCGGTAGCGCCTGGTGCGCTCAGCGCAAGACCGCAGGTTGGGTCGCTGCGCGTGGTGATTCTGCCTTGATGTATTTCCTCACATAGGCTTCCAGCAGCTTGCGGGACGCTTCTCCGGCCGAGGGAGTCATGTATTCCGGGACGCTGAATGCCACGATATCCGGCGACGCGAACTCCGCCGCCAGCATGATCTGTCGGTCGATTCTGTCAAGCGGCGCTGGGACCGCGCTGAAGATGCCGTCGTCGTGACCGGGGCCGCTCGTCTGGTCAAAAACCTCCACGATCACGACCAGGCTGCGCCCGCTCGCCGCAGTTGCCCGCTTCATGGCGCTCAGGAACGGAGCCAGGTATTCAAGCTCCAGCTTGTGAGCTCCTATTCCGTCCTGGAACAGGAGTCTCTCGATGGGGGAGCCTGTGAGCAATGATTTCCAGAACGCTTCAAGTGAACCCGGGTCCATGTTCCCGTTGGAGAAACACGAGAGGCTGACTTCCGCGTTCGAGGTAAGCATATGAAGGCTCGAGCTCAGGCTGTTGAGGTGCTCTTTCAGGATGCTGCGCCTCTCGGGTTGAGCCCAGTTCGTGTCGTCGATTTCCTCGCTGATGTACCAGCCGTCGAAAGAGGGATGCTTCGTCACGAGAGGTGCCAGTTCCCCTGCAATCGCGCTCGCACGGAGCATGGCACGACGCAGATAGACTTCAGTAGCCTGCGCAGGCGCGGCTACGTTGCGCCAGTAGCCCGGGTCGTGCCACAACCCCACCGAAACCTTCATGCCTCTGGCGTCTGCGAGGCCGAGGATCGTCTCCAGGGGCGGATTCGTCCCGTGCCGGAAGGCCCTGGAATCGAAGAACGCCAGGTCATCGGATACAGTCCACTGGACCACGATCTTCGAGATCTGCATCGCGGCGAATTCTTCGAACAGGCTGTTCCACTCCTGTGTCGTCCACTCCTGGTGATGATCGAGCAACTGCAGGAACGTTCCGCTGATCCGCGGGGCCGGGCTCGCCGCACCGGCTGCGTTCCCGGGATGGCCGACAAACAAGAGCAGTGCCGTCAGCGCCACCAGGCAACCGCTGGTATTGCCGACGGCCGGGAAAGTCCGGCACCGAACCGGATACCTAGAACAGAACCAGGCTCGTAAAGGTCCAACCATTTAGCACCCTGTCTTCCTGCAGATCGTAACCCGGCTGCAGCCAGCTTCGTTTATAGTGAAAAATGAACTCGAAGCCGACCCGCTCCGTTTCATAGCGGGTCCCGGCGAAGAAGAACTGCATGGACACGCCGCCGCCGGCTTCCACGTAGGTTCCTTGCGGCATTTGGTGATTCTGGTACCTCCCGTCGACGACAGCATGCGGCTTCAGCAGCACGTTTGACCCGAGCCTGAAGGACGCGCCCTGGTGTAGCTCGGAGTAGAGAGCCATCATTCCGCCATTCGGGGTGAAGTACCCGCCGTCGCCATACACGAGCGAGTAGTTGCGGACTCTCCTGCCGGGCGTCAAGTCCTGTCCGCGGGACCATGAGTACATGCCTCGCCCGAGCCACCCGCTGCTGGTCGCGTCCCCGATCTTGAAGATCCGTTCGCCGCTCAGGAAGAAGTTCTGAGACTCGAGAGGCTTGTAACGAACTCCGAGCCCAGCCTGGAGCGAGTCGTCGGCGAAGCGAAGGGAGCCGGGCTCCACATTCCAGAGCAGTCGCCCCGTCACCTGGAAAACCCGCCCGGAGCGAAATCCGAGTTTCGGCGGCTGGTACCCGAATTCGGCCCCGCCCTGCGACTGGAGCACTCCGCCTCCCAGCACCGACGCCGTCCCGACGGATCCGTTGGAGCGGTACGTCAGATAGGCAGCGAGGTCATATCGGTTGTTGATGCTCCGGATCTCGTTACGCATGCGGTAGACGTCCTGCTGGACTGAGAGTATCTCCTTCTCAGTTCGCTGCGGGCAAAGCGGGGCCTCGTCGATCGCCTTGCGGAACCACGCGACCGCATCAGTGTTATCCGATTCCTTCCGATAGAGGTAACCGAGGTCCCGAACGACGTTCAGGTATTCCGGGTTACGGGTGGCGACGCTCTCAAGCGTTCGAATTGCCTCCTGACGATTCCCGGCCCTCTGCAGCGCATATCCCAGCGCGAGCGCGTAGGTGTCATTGAGGGGCTCCTGCGCCACGGCCTGCTGCAGAACAGGCACGGCCTCTTCGGGCCTCCTGCTGCGCTGATAGGCCAGACCCAGCGTGTAGAGTCGGGACGGCGTGGATTGGACCTCCAGCGCCAGCCTCATGAACCCGATTGCTTCCTGGTCCTGGTTCCGGCCGAAAGCCGCGAGCGCGAGCTCCTCGTACCGTTCCCCCTTCAGCGTCGGCGGCAGCGCGTCGGTGTCGATATCCGCGAGTATCCTCAGTGCCTCTTCGTAGTTCTGCAGAAGACGCTGCAATCGTGCCAGACCCAGAGCGACATCCGGATTCTTGACAAGGTCCGGGGATTGGCGCCAGGTTTCCGCAGCCTTGGCGTACTCGTATTCCGAGGCGTAGAGGTAACCCAATTCACGATTGAAATCGTCCTGTTCCGAAGCGCTGAGCGTGCCCGGCTTGCGGGCCGCCCCCTCGAGGTAGTAGATCGCGACGCCTGGCTTGCCCAGAGCGACATAGGACCGGGCCAGGTAGAGCACGGACTGCGGCGATTTCTCGCGCTCCAACGCCGAACCGAAGCAGTCGCGCGCCTCCGCATACCTCTTGGAGTCAAACAAAAGCAGGCCGAGGGCCTGGTAGGTCCTGCTGTCCCTGTCTCCAAGCTCGATGGCACTGCGAAGACACTGCTCGGAGAGGTCCGGGCGTTTCTGCTGGAGGTAGATGAATCCGAGGCGCCTGTAGGCAGCGCACTTCTGTGCAGCGGAGGCACCAGTCAGATTGACTGCAAGCCGGTTGACCTCGATTGCCTTCTCCAGGTCGCCGGCCATTGCCAGGCTTTCGGCGGCCTGGGCGAGCGTATCCGGCGATCCGGACGGATCCGGACCAAGAGCATTGAGGTAGTGGCCTGCGGCAGACGGGTACAGGCCAAGGCCGAATTCAAGATTGGCGAGGCTCAACAGCGCCGACGCGCGTTCCGCCGGATCGCCTGACCCCATGGTGGAAAGCTTTTCGTAATCCGCTATCGCCTTCCTGGAATCGCCGATCTTCTCCTGTACGGAGGCACGCACCTGGAGGGCTCTCGCGGTTTCCTTGATCGCGAGCGACTCGTCCACGCTCCGGAGGGCGGCAGCGTATCGCCCGGTCTGAAGGTCGATCTCGGCAATCGCCAACGGCAGCGAAGCGTCCTGGGGACTCAGGCTTCGCGCTGAAGCAAACGCCTGCCTGGCCGGTTCAAATTCCTGAAGCGCCTGGTACAGCATGCCTGCCTGCTTCAGCGCGTTTACGCGTTTCTGCTCCGGGAGACCGCGATCAATCGCCTCTTCCAACTGCCTTGCCGCTTCCTCCTGTCTGCCCAGCCTGGCGTAGAGCACCCCTGAGGCGTACAAATTGTCCGCCGTGGGCGCCAGGTCGGTAACCTGCCTGCGGTACTCCGCGGCCTGCGTCAACCGTCCGTCGCTCTCCAGTGACTCCGCGAGCGCGACGAGTGTAGCCGGGTCCCTGCGCAGGGCGGCTGCCTCTGAAAACGCAGCGGCAGCCTCAACCTTGCGTCCCGAGGCGGCACAGGCGTATCCGATCGCCATGTAGATCCGGTGCCTGTTGGCTTCGGCCCTCACGCCGCGGAGAATGTGCTGCAGCAACTCAATGGCCCGGCTGTAGTCCTCCAGCTGCAGGTAAAGATTGGCCAGGGTTTCCTGATCATTCAGATCCGGCTTGAGTGCGAGCGCCTTCTCCATCCACCTGGCCGCCCCGGCCGGATCCTTCTGTTCAGAGAGAGTATCTGCAAGACTGCGCAGGATGTCGCGATTCCGCGGTTCGAGCTGCTGGGCCTCGACCAGAGCCTTTTCAGCGCCGTGCCAGTCGCCCGCTTTCTGCGACGCAGCCGCGGCGGCGCGCCAGGCGCGGAGTTTCATTGAATCGTCGGCCGCCAATCCCGCGGCGCGGGTGTAGGCGGCGGCAGCATCTTCATAACGTCCGAGTCTTTCCGACGCGAGCCCGACCCGGATCCGGCTTGCCGGATCGTTGGAGTTCTCCGCCAGGTTCTCGGCGGCAGCGAGAGCATCCGCGTTCCTTCCGCTCCGACTGGATGACTCGTAAAGGGCCATTGCATGGGCCCTCGACAGCTCCATGTCGCCAGGTGTCAGTTCCAGGGCCGATCGCAGCTCCTGCTCGGCCTCACCCCATCTGCCCTGTCGAATTGCAAGCTCGGCGAGCGTCCTGTGCAGCTTCGCCTTGATGCCTGCCGCCTGGGGAAAGTCGAGAGCTTTCCTGTACGAAGCCGCGGCGGCCGCGTCATCTCCCAGTTGCTGGTTAGCCATTCCCGCGCGCAGATGAAACGAGGCATCCCTGCCGTCTGGGGGCATGTATTCCATCAACTTGACCGCCTCGGCATACTTGCGAACCTGCATGGCCAGGTCCGACGCACTGTTGAGAGCGAAAATACGGTCGCTCGGGGCTATTCCTTTGACCTGGGCAGCCCTCGCAAACTCCTCGATCGCGGCCTCAGGCTGCCCCGTGTGCTGACAGGCCAATCCACGGTAAAGGAAGGCGGGTACATAGGACGGCCTCTTCTCGAGAATCAGGGAGGCTTGCCTCATGCAACCCTCGTAGTCCTTGATTCGATAGAGGAGGCCCAGGTAGTCGGCACGCGCGCGCAGGTCGGCCGGATCTCTCGCCAGGTAGCGTTCAAACTCGGTCTTTGCTTCCGCCAGGTGGCCTGCCTGCATCAGTTGAAAGGCCCGGTCGAGGTACCGGAAGCTGGTCAATTTGCGCCACTCACTTTGAATCCAGGTCTCCTCGCGCGCAACATTGAGCTGGTCCAGATACGGCGCCTGACCGGGGAGTTCCTTTTCCTGGCTCATTGCCGAATTGGCCAGGGCGGAGGCAAGCCAGCAGGCGATCGCGATAGGCAGGAAAGTCGGGAATGGGGATCGATGCGGCATATGTGACTTCCCGGTGCCGGTGTCTGCCTGTACTCGCAGGCGACATCGGCCCACAATTGGCTCCGATTACGTTTGGGCGGCGTACGCTGACTCAATTGCTGCCGCCAGATCGCTTCTACTGCTGAGACAGACCTCAAGTGGTCTGCCGATGCATTTTTCGAGTGCGGCCAGGCGGTCGGCACTGATCGCACTTTCGGCCGCCAGGACCAGCCTGCCGTCCGGGTTGAGCCCGAGAGGGAAGACCCTGTAGGATTCGGCGACTTCCGGAGCCACGAGGCCGACGACCTGAGGCGGCACCTGGCTGGGATCGATCTTCCGTGTCGACAGATGAAACTGCACACCGAGGATGCGCACCAGGTCGTCCTCGGCGACCCATCCCTGTTCCAGGAGAATCGCACCGAGCGGGCGATGGTTCTTCCGCTGAATCTCGAGTGCAGTCTCGAGCTGGCTTACAGTAATGAAGCGCCTTTCCAGCAGCAGGTCGCCCAGCTTACGACGGTACGACCTGAGCACTTCCTCGGACGGGTAGGCGTGGTCTGTCTTGTCCCACTGGACCAGTCTCCCGGTCATCCTGGCCTTGAGCCACTGTGTCAACGCGCGGACCGTAGCCGCGATGTTGATCGCGTTCCCCCAGACCAGGCGCGGAGCGGACAGCAGGGCCTGAACCCAGCCGTAGATGCGCTGCACCCAAAATGCCCTCTCCACAAAGCGGAACAGCAGGAAGAATGTATCCATGAGGACCAGGTACCAGAGCCAGGAGCCCTGTTCGATTAGAGGCGGATATCGGTAGCTCCCGGGGTAACAATGCTGCAGGCCCCAGATAAACAGGATGACCGCAAGCACGAAATAGCCGACCAGAATCGCCAGCTGACTGATCAACGCCTTCCGATCCCGAGCGAGCGCGTAATCCGTCCACCAGTCCCTTGTCCAGCCCAGGCTCGCCCACCCCTGCAGGTTAATTCCCAGCATCCAGCGCGACTTCTGGCGCACTGCCAGTCGGAACCGGTTCGGGAAATACTCGCGAGTCGCGATATACTCACGCACTTTCCGGGATCGGATCCTGCCCGTCCACCGACTCTTGCTGGTGGCTTCACGGTAGACAACCTGCCTGGCGAATATCTGTTTGAGGCCATAGCGGCCGAGGCGCACCCCGAATTCGTAGTCTTCGGTAAGTGAATCTATATTGAAGATCCGGTTTCCCTCATCCTTCGCGACCACCGTCATGGCTCGCCGGCTGAACGCACAGCCGACACCCGCCGACGGAAGGTTTCCCGTGAGGCGTTCCCGCACCAGAAGATCTTTGGAGTGGTTCTCGGCGAATTCGTCGGCATAGTGGCCCGCCGTGAACTGGTACCATTTCATCTCCAGTGGAAACACCGGCAGCTGGATCATGTCCTTGCGCGGAATCAGGTAGTTGAAGAGCTTGAGCGACAGGGGGTGGAGCACATCCTCCGCGTCGGCGAGCACGAAAATATCGAACTCGATTCCCTGTTCCTGTTCGTAGCTGCGGATCCCCTGGTAGATCCAGTTCAGACAGTCGGCCTTGTTGGTCGGCCCGTCCTTGGGGCAGACGATCCGATGGACATTGTCGTACCGTTCGCGAACAAACTCGACCTCACGCTGGGTCTTCGGGTCGTTCGGATATGTCCCAACGAAGAGGTGATAGCGGGAGTAGTTCACCGTCCGCAGGTTGTTGTCGAGCATCCGGCGTATGACTGCGGACTCGTCCCATGCGGGAACCATGACGGCAACCGGCTTCTCGGGCGGATCCAGGAGTTGCTTTTCCGTCAGCGGGCTGTAACGCCGCATCACGAAGAGGCGCCTGTAAAGCGAGCGCACGATATGGAACAGGTCGATGAAGAAGTCATCGAGGCCGCTGATGAAAAACACGACGCTGACGAAGACCAGCAGGACCTTGGTGACTATCAGTATGTAGGGCATCCAATCATCTGGCACCACGGCAATACCCCCGGGGAGAACCGACAGGGCAAACCACGCCCGCCGTCGGACAGCCACCCTTTCGTATCGGAAGACTTCAGGCGGGGAATGAACAATAACTGCCGGCTTTCAGCCATCAGCTTTCAGCCGTCAGGCATTCTGAGGGCTATGCTGATAGCCGGTGGTCAGATTTGACTACCTGACCCTGGGAGGATCCTGTAAATTCTATGGTTGCCTTTCATAGAGGGAAGCCTTCAATGAGCGAAGCAGACAGGAATAAAGAGCGGTCGGCCCCGGGCGATCAGCCCGTGGGGAGGGTGGAGGAATCCGCGACATCCAGGGATTTCATCCGGATGATCATCGATGACGATTTGCGGACAGGCAAGAACAACGGCCGTGTCATGACGAGGTTCCCCCCGGAGCCGAACGGATATCTGCACATCGGCCACGCCAAATCGATCTGCCTGAACTTCGGCATCGCCAGGGACTATGCAGGCCTGTGCAACCTCCGGTTCGACGACACCAATCCGGCCAGGGAGGATGTCGAATACGTCGATGCCATCAAGGAAGACGTGCACTGGCTGGGTTTCGACTGGGAAAACCGCGAGTATTTCGCGTCCGACTACTTCGACCGCCTCTACGAGTTCGCTGTGCAGCTCATCAGGCAGGGTAGCGCCTACGTTGACAGCCTGAGGCCCGAGGAAATCCGCGAACACCGTGGAACTCTCACGGAACCCGGGCGCGAGAGTCCGTACCGGGAGCGTTCCGTCAGGGAAAATCTGGATCTTTTTGAGCGCATGCGGAACGGTGAGTTCGAGGACGGCGCGCATGTCCTGCGCGCAAAGATCGACATGACCTCGGGCAACATCAACATGCGGGATCCGACCATCTACCGGATCCGCCGCCTCGACCATCATCGCACGGGCAACAAATGGTGTATCTACCCGATGTACGATTTCGCCCACGCGCTTTCCGACATGGTCGAGGGCATCACCCACTCGATCTGCACCCTGGAGTTCGAGGATCACCGCCCGCTCTATGATTGGTTCCTGGACACCTTGCGCACGCCTTGCCACCCTCAGCAGATCGAGTTTGCGCGCCTGAACCTGAGTTACACGGTCATGAGCAAGCGGAAACTGCTCCAGTTGGTGGAGGAAGGGTTCGTGCGCGGCTGGGACGATCCGAGGATGCCGACCATCTCGGGACTTCGGCGCCGGGGATACACGCCGGAGGCCATCCGCGACTTCTGTGACCGCATCGGCGTAGCCAAGAAAGAAAGCCTCGTGGATGTGGCTCTGCTGGAACACTGCCTGCGCGAGGACCTGAACCGCAGGGCGCCCCGTGTCATGGCCGTGCTGAACCCGCTGAAGGTTGTCCTCCTCAACTACCCGGAAGACCGGGTCGAGATGCTCGAAGCGATCAATAATCCGGAGGACCCCTCTGCCGGCACGCGCAAGGTCCCCTTCTCCCGTGTTCTCTACATTGAACGGGAGGATTTCAGGGAAGATCCCCCCAAGCAGTTCTTCCGGCTCAGCCCGGGGCGCGAGGTCAGACTCCGTTACGGCTACCTGATTACATGCGTCGATGTCGTGAAAGACAAGACTACGGGCGAGATAACCGAACTGCATTGCACGTACGACCCGGCTACGCGCGGGGGAGATACACCGGATGGCCGGCGCGTGAAGGGCACGTTGCATTGGGTCTCCGCCCCGCACGCGGTGGAGGCCGAGGTCCGCATGTATGAACGGCTCCTCACCGTGGAGGACCCATCCGAGGAAAAGGCGGGCGGCACTTTCAAGGACTTCCTCAACCCGGATTCCCTGAAGGTCCTGGCGCGATGCCGCGTGGAACCCTGCCTGGCGGACGCGATGCCCGGAACGAGGTGTCAGTTCGAACGGATGGGTTACTTCTGCGTGGATCCGGACTCAGTCCCGGGCAAGCCGGTCTTCAATCGCACGGTCACGTTGCGCGACACGTGGGCCAAGATCGAAAAGACCCTGAAGCACGAACCGACCAGTTGACGCCTAATGCCATTGAATATCTCTCCAGAGATGCCAGGTATCAGCAGATTCAGGTAGGTCAGGTCCGTGAGACCTGGCCCCTGTTCGGACATCGGTCGCTCTAACCTGGCTGCCTCAAGACTCTATGGAACGGGCCTTCAGCCCTTGGTTCCTTCTCATGGATGCAAACCCGGGGCTTCGCCCCGGGCTGGTATAAGAACGCGCTTTCAGCGCTCTGTGTATTGGTTTGAGTACGGTTCCAAGGGCCGAAGGCCCGATTCATACCAGCCTGGCGCAACGCGCCAGGTACAGGAGTGACAATGCTCCCGAGGGCTGAAAGCCCGTATCATAGTAAGCTTCGAGACAGCCTCAACAGACCGGACGTGCTTCAGAATCTTCGAGCCTTCGGGTGAGATTCCGGTCACTCCTTCGGACCGTAGTGGAGCTGGTAGAGCTTTTCGACCTCTTTTGTCTGCTTCGACGAGATCCCGCCCATGGCTTCAATTGCACGCCGCAGGCGCATGCGCGAAATGTCGCTTCCCAGTATTTCCATTGACTGGAAAAGGGGCGTCGATGCTTCGGCCCCCGCGATGGCAACGTAGAACGGGCGCGTCAGATCGCGAAGCTTGAGGCCGAATTTTTCGGAGAGATCGCGGAAGACTTCCTCGAGCGAACTGCCGGTGAAATTCCTCACCTGCTCCAGCCTCCAGATCGCAATCTGCAGAATGGCAGCGAGCTCCTCCCGCGTCTTGCCCTTCAGTCGAAGCTCGCCGGGGTCGAGCGGGATCGCATCCGCGAAGAAGAAGGCGGTCAGGTACCCCCAGTCCGAGAGCGTTTCGAGCCGTGGCTGGGCGAGGGGTATGATGCGCTCCAGCGTCTCCGGACCGAGCGCCCACCTTTCAAGCAGGATCCGCACACCCCGGGCATCGTAGTTTTCGCGGATATAGCGCCCATTCAACCAGCGTAACTTCTGCATATCGAAGACGGGGCCGCCGAGTGAGACGTTCTCGATCCGGAAGTTCCGGACGAATTCCTCGAGGGTGAACTTCTCTTCACCCTCCGCGCGCTGCCATCCCATGAGCCCCATGAAATTGAGCATCGCCTCCGGCAGAAAACCGGCGCGTCGATAGTAGTTGATCGACGTGGGATTCTTCCGCTTCGAAAGCTTCGACTTGGCCGGGTCGTTATTGCGCAGAAGCGGCAGGTGGCAAAAGACCGGCGGTTGCCACCCGAAGTACTCGTAGAGCAAAAGGTGCTTCGGGACGGAATTGATCCACTCCTCCCCCCTGATGACGTGGGTGATGCCCATGAGGTGGTCGTCCACGACATTGGCAAGATGGTAGGTCGGGAAGCCGTCGGACTTCAGAATCACCTGGTCATCGACAAGCTCCCATTCCTTGCGAATCTCGCCGCGGAGATAGTCGCGCATCACGCACTCGCCGCTGACGGGAACCTTCATGCGTATCACGTGAACCTCGCCCGATGCGGCGCGGCGAGCTGACTCGCCGGCGGGAATTTCGCGACAGCGGCGGTCATAACCGGGGAAAGCTTTCCTGTCGCGGTTCTCGGCCCTCATCTCATCCAGCCTCTCGCGCGTGCAGAAGCAGCGATAGGCGTGCCCTGCGTCGAGGAGCTGGCGCACGTGTTCCAGATAGATTCCGGTCCGCTCGCTCTGGCGGTAGGGGGCGTGCGGACCTCCGACATCGGGCCCCTCGTCCCAGGCCAGGCCCAGCCAGCGCAGCGAATCCAGGATCGCCCGCTCGGATTCAGGCGTTGAACGCGCGCGATCGGTATCCTCGATGCGCAGGATGAACTGACCTCCGCGCTGCTTCGCGAAGGCGTAATTGAAAAGAGCCTGGTAGGCGGTGCCTACGTGGGGATCACCGGTGGGCGAAGGGGCGACGCGAACGCGCACGGGGCCATCCATCATGGGCACCTCTCCCAAGGCCCGGCCGGACCCTGGCTGATTCAGTCGTGGCTTCGACCCTTGATCGAGTGCGAGCCGAAATAGTTGGCCCACGCCTGCTCGAGCAGGTCTCGATCCACGGTCGGAGGACGATTATCGTACTTGCAGATGTCGAGGCACCGTTGAATCAGGTCCCGCGGATCGCAGTATTTCATCTGCCTGTTCTCACGCTGGTACCGGAGCAGCAGCATCTCTGCAAGGTCAGGGTTGTAATCCAGGCCGAGCGACTGCATGTATCGCTCGAAGATGAGCGCATAGGTATCGATCCTGGGCGGGTCGATGAAGAGCCGGTACCCCATCCGACGGAGAAACGCCTCGTCAACCAGGTCCTCTACGTTCAGGTTGGTTGCGAAGACGAGCAGCTGCTCAAAGGGAACTTCCAGCTTCTTGCCCGTGTGAAGTGTCAGGTAGTCAATCCGGTTTTCGAGCGGCACGATCCAACGGTTCAGCAGGTCGTGCGGGTCCACCCTCTGGCGCCCGAAGTCGTCGATCACGAGGACGCCGCCGTTCGCCTTCGCCTGAAACGGGGCCTCGTAGAAGCGGACCGTCTGGCTGTAAATGAGGTCCATCGTTTCGATCGAGAGCTCTCCGCCGACAACGATCAACGGGCGTCTCGCTCTCAGCCAGCGCTGATCGTGCCGCACGGCAGGAGCGTCGCTCACGAGCTCGTGATGGTGGCCGTCGAAGACGCGGATCACCTGTCCGCCGGCTTCGAAAGCGTACGGAATCCAGATGTCCCCTTCGAGCGCATTGTGGAGCGCCCTGGCGATTGTCGTCTTGCCGCAACCGGCCGGTCCGCTCAGGAACAGGCTCCTCCGCGAGTCGACAACCAGCCCGAGGAGCTTCACGGTGCTCTCCGGAAGAACCAGTTGCTTCATCGCGGATTCGATCATGATCGGCGTCGTCGGAGGCCGCGCCTGCTCCTGTCTGCGCACCATGTCGGTGTAGTCCTCGATCGAGACAGGCGCCGGGCCTATGTAGCCGCTCACGTCCAGCAGCCGGTGCACACGTTGCAGGCCGCGATCCAGGATCGAGTAAGAGTTGCTCTGCAGGTTGACCCTGCCCTTGATTTCGATCAGCTTCTCCCGGTAGAGATGCCGGAGCAGATCCTCCGCTATGCCGAGCGGGAGTTTGATCTTGTCGGCCACGCGCTCGGATGTGCAGTTCGTGTCCGAATAGACTATCTTCAGCGCCAGATCCGCCAGGAACCCGAATTCCAGCCCCGTTTCGTGGACCGTCTCGGGCATCCGCGGAACAGGTTCATGCTCCTGCAACGCCACAGACAACTTCGATTTGCTCATCTTCGCTCCCTATGACTCCTGTGTTTCCAGAGAATCGTCTGCCTGTTTCCGGACTCAGGCGGTCTCCTTCAGCGTTGGCGCACGAAGAGGCCGATGGCTGCTACAAGCAACACGGAACCGACCAGTGACCAGATGATGGGGAAGTCCGAGCTGCCGATGGTCAGGTCGGGTACTTTGGCGAAACCAAGGGTGCGGGAAACCCATGTCCCGAGAAAAGCGCCAATGAAACCGAATGCCATGTAGACGATGCATCCGCCGCGCGAATACTTGCTGGTGGATAGTCCCAGCATCGCGCACGCTATCGCGACGCCGCACGTCAGCAATATTTCAATGAGCACGTCCCCCCCCTGCTTCGAGCAAGCTTATATGCTAGCCGCATGAGTAATTGCCAGTCAAGCCAGGCACAGCGAATCATTCGGTGGCAGTGGCCGGCCCGGAAATCTGTTGTACTCCGCGCCTCTGATCGCCCGACAACAACCGGAGGCAACCTGTGACTATCAACGCCTATGCTGCACTGGCGGCACGCGAGGCCTTGGCCCCTTCCGGTACGAGCCGCCTGGCCTGCAGCCGCACGAGGCGGAAATCAGGATCACCCGGTGCGGCATCCGTCACAGCGACATTCATCTTATCGACAGAGACCGGGGATTCAGCAGTTATCAGCTCGGATGAACTGCACCGCCGGATACGCAAGGTGCAGCCGGTGGCCCGGAACTATGCATTCCCGCGGGCGCTCGGGATTTCACGCACCCGGCCGAGTTCGCCGGCAAGAACGTGGACAAGGCCAAACGCGAGCAGGTACATCACCGAGCAGGCGACGAAGATCGGGGCGAAGGAAAGCCTCTGAACCACCCGGCCGATGTAAAGCTGGGATATCGCGCCCGCCAGGCCGCCGAGCGCCCCGCCGAACCCCGTCACGGTGCCAACGACGCGCTTGGGGAAGATTTCGGCCGGCAACGTGATGTTGCCCCATGCGGCATGCCCGAACATCATCGCCGTCACCAGCACGATGGCCAGCGCGGTGCTTTCCACCTTCGTTACCAGGAGGCAGCAGACCGGCATCATGCACGACACGGCGAACATCGTCGTCTTTCGCGCCCGGTTCAGCGGCCATCCACGGCTGATCAGATATCGTGGCGCAGCCCCGCTGAAGATGTTCCCGACCGCCAGAGCGGCGTAAGGGATCCAGGCATAGTAGCCGATCTGCGCCAGGGTCAACCCGCGCTCGTCCTGGAGATACTTGGGGATCCAGAAGCCCAGGAAGTAGCTGATCGGGTCCGTGCAGACCCGGGCAAGAATGCAGCCCCAGGTCTCCTTCATCCGCAGCAACCGCAGCAGCGGAACACCGGTTCCGCCTCCGTCCTGCGCATCAGCGGCCCCGGAGAGAATGAGCTCCCTTTCTGATTCCTCCAGGCGAGGATGTGAACCGGGCGGCTGGTAGAGCAGACGCCACGCGATCACCCATATGACCCCGAGGGCGCCGCAGACGACAAAGGCCTGGCGCCAGCCCAGCAGGAGGGCGACCAGCGCCACGAGCGGCGTTGCGATCATCGAACCAATCGCGGTACCCGAATTGAAGATGCCTACTGCAAGAGCGCGTTCCCTCATCGGAAACCACTCCGAGACCGCCTTCACTCCCGCCGCAAAATTCGCCGGCTGGGTCGCACCGAGCACGACCCTGCACAAAGAAAACTGCCCGACGGTGTTTGCGAGCGCGTGAAGCATCGTCGCGATGGACCATCCCGAGAGGAAGAGCGGGAGTCCGCGGCGCGTTCCGAGCCAGTCGATTATCATGCCGCTGACCGCATACATGATCGTGTAGCTGAAAAGAAACGCGGAGGTGATCTGCGCGTACTGCACAGTCGACATTCCGAGTTCCTTCTGAATCGTGCTTGCCAGGACCGACAGGGTCTGGCGGTCAAGGTAAGTGAGAACGGAAGACAGGCACAGCAGAACGGCGATGTACCAGCGCAGGTGCGGGATCTTTCGTATGTTCATAGACAGACCTGGCTCGCTTCGCTCGCCAACTGTAGGGGCAAAGAGGCAAATGGGTCAAGGGACAAAGGGGTAATCGAACTCAGGCCCTGGACTCGTTCGGGAAAGCATATCGCGCCGACACGACAGTGACGTTATCCCTGCCCCCGGCCTCGAGGGCCAGGTCCACGAGCGCACGACAAGACTGGTCCGAGCCCTGGATGTGACTCAGCACGTGGGCTATCTGCGCGTCGGATACCATGTCGGTGAGGCCGTCGCTGCAGAGAAGCAGCCTGTCCCCCTGCTCCAGGCGAATATGCTGGATCTCGGTCTGCACTGGCCCGGCGTGGCCGCCGAGCACATTCGTCAGGACGTGTTTGAAGCGGTGTCCCGCCACGGCTTCAGGGGCGATTTGTCCTCTTGCAGCAAGAGCCTGGGCCAGTGTGTGGTCGCAGGTCAACTGGTGCAGTTCGTCCTGGCGGAAGAGGTAGGCGCGCGAGTCGCCCACGTGAGCGACAAAGAGGTCTTTGCAGAAGCTGTAGGCCACGGTCAGCGTCGTCCCCATGCCGGCCAGCCGCGGATCGGACTGCGCTTCCTCGATGAGCCTGGAATGGATTTCGTTGTAGTAGTTGCCCAGCCGTTCCATCAGCAACTTCGCCTCATCTGCATCGATTCTCCGTCCCCACGCGGCGGTTTCGCCCACGACATCAATCAGGACATTGACAGCCAACGCGCTCGCGACCTCGCCGGCTACAGCGCCCCCCATGCCGTCGGCAACAAGGAAACCGTAACCGACTTCGTCCAGTCGCTGCGGCAGGAAATCCGGCGGCACGTTTGTCATCATCGGCTCGAGCGAACGGCCGAGCCGCCCGACGAGAAAATGATCCTCGTTGTTCTTCCTCACCTTGCCGACGTGGCTGAGCGCGCCGACATCCACCTCGACCATAGACGCGAGGCATGGCGCCCACTTTGCCGATCCATGGGGTGCTGTGGTCTTCAGGTCTTCTTCTCCGCGGTCGGAATCTCGCATCGAACACCTCCGAGGGCAAGGGGCGGGGTTTCGGGTGCAGGGAGGTCGGCTCAAGCAGAGCCTGCGCGGCTGGAGTGGATACCGACTGCCGGAGATCGACCGATCCTGCAGCGACGGTCCCTGGCCACTTAGGCGCAAGGCTATGTCCGGATCATCGGCCTGTCAAGCGCAAACGAGGGTGGCCGGTGTCCGGCAAATACCCGTGCGATTGCGAGGTCGGTCCGCGCCGGCGGCGCGGACCCTGCACGCTTCAGCGAAGCGCGCCCACTCCTACTTCTGCTTGGCAGGAAAGAACGGGAAGAGGCGCCCTATGTCGTCCGTGCCCGGCTTCGCGCCATATTCGCAGATCTCGAAGGCTTCGGCATATTTGACCTGCCTCGCCGCTTCCGGTCCGTACCACTTGACCAGGGCTTCCCTGACCACCGCATTAGGTTCGGTGGCACGCTGTTTCTTGAGCCACTCCAGCCTGGCCACGGCATCACCCGGGACCTGATCGAGTTTGCCGGCATGCCACGGCAGCCATTCATACATCTGAGAGACATGGGCATCCAGCATGCTCATCTTCTTGTCGATCATGTCATCAATGGACACGGCAATATCTGCGGTAAAGGGGTTCGGCTTTTGAAATCCATCCTGAAAGTACAGGAAGACCGGATTCTTGCGCAGGGCAGGCGTGTCAGGGCATATGTTGGGCACGGTAACCATGTAAGCAGCATCCTGTACCAGGATGCCCGTGTAACGGTGGTCCGGGTGGTAGTCGACGGGACGCGGGCTCAGGACAAGGTCGGCGTTCCACTGACGTATCAACCGGATGACCTGCTGCCGGACCTCGAGCGTGGGGAGCAGCTCGCCGTCGTGATTGTCGAGCGTGATGTAATCGATTCCTATCCGGTTTCCGGCTTCGCGTGCCTCGGCCCGCCGCCGCGCGGCCAGGGCACCTCCCCCCTGGCTCTGGTGACCTGCGTCACCACTGGTGACGGAAACAAAACGGACCTTGTTGCCGAGGGCAGCCCACTTCGCCGCCGTTCCTCCGGCCCGGCCGTCACAATCATCCGGATGTGCACCGAACGCTATCACGTTGATCTTCTTCTCCTGTCCGCTCGCGCCGGACAGCAGCAATCCTGCCAGCAAGACTGCAGCCAGGCAGTAAAGAAAGTACCTTGCAGTGGTCATATCGGTCTCCTGAATGCAATTCCGGAATCCCGGCCGGGCTTCCGGTAGCCCGCCGGACGCGGTCTATTCAAGGATATGTTCAAATTGCAGCGAACGCTACAAGTTACCGAACTTGCAGACAACAATGGTGATGTCGTCGCGCTGGGCGGTCTCTCTCGCGAATTCCCGAACCGAGCGGTAGACGTGATGCGTAATTTGGCCCGCGGGTTCGTCGAGGTGCCCCCGGATGACGTCCAGGGTTCTTCCGGTGCCGAACGGGGTGCCGTCACCGGATTCGCTTTCGGTGATCCCGTCCGTGAGCAAAACCAGCACGTCCCCGGGCTCGATGGCCAGACTTTCCACCATACCGTAGCCGCTGTCCTGGAACATGCCGAGCGGCGGGCCGGTGGCGTACATGGCGGCCTTGACCGCGCCGGTGCGGTCCAGGAGATACCCCGGAGTGTGTCCTGCGTTTGCGTAGAGCAGGTGCCGGCCCGTCAGATCGATGCGCGCGAGCAACAGTGTCACAAAATTGCCGTTCTCCAGGTCGGCCCAAAGCTCCCGGTTCATGGTGGTGAAGATTTGGCGCAGGTCAAGAGATGCCCTGGCGAGAAGGCGCAGATAGGCTCGAGCGCCCACCATGATCAGCGCCGGTCCCAGACCGTGACCGCAAACGTCCCCTATAGCGAGGCCGAGAGCGCCATCCGGCATCGAAAGGTAGTCATAGTAATCTCCGCAGGTGGCCACCGCCGGGAACACAACTCCCGAAATGTCCAGGCTCTCAACCCGCGGCGGTTGCGCCGGATAAAGTTTCTCCTGCACCTCGGATGCGTACTGCATCTCGATCTCGCGTTCACGCTGCTTCACCTGTTCGGTGAGATCCTTGACGACTGACACAAAATGGGTCACGCGCCCGTCCAGGTCCTTCATCGGCGTGATCGTTTGCTCGGCATGGAACAGTTCGCCGTTCTTCTTGCGATTGATGCTTGTGTGGCGAAAGACTTCCCCTGCCAGGATCGTCTCCCAAAGCGACTTGTAGTAGTCGGGATCGTGGACTCCGGACTTGAGGATGCGCGGATTCCTGCCCAACGCCTCTTCGCGAGAGAAGCCGGTAGTTCTCTCGAAGGCGGGGTTGACGTACTCGATGGTTCCCTCGCGGTTCGTGATGAATATCACATCGGCGGTTTGCTCCACCGCGCTGGAAAGACGCCGCACAACTTCATGCTCCTTCCGTGGATCGGTGATGTCGGTTTGGATCGACATGTACCGCGCCGGTTTTCCGGATTCATCGACGAAGGGTACTATCGTGGTATCCACCCAGAAGATGCGCCCGTCCTTGGCACGGTTGCTGATTTCCCCCCTCCATGTCCGGCCACTTGTGATGGTCTCCCACATCTTCCTGAAGAACGCCTTCGGGTGGTAGCCGGAATTGATGATGCGATGAGTCTTGCCGGCCAGTTCCTCTCTGCCGTACCCGCTGATCTCACAGAACTTGTCATTTGCGTACAGGATCGTTCCTTCGGCGTTCGTTGTGCAAACGATCGCAGCCTGGTCCAGGGCGTATTTCATCTCTTTGAGCTGCCTGAGCAGCTCCCGCAGCTCTCTGTCCACCTGCTTGGACTCAGTGATGTCCCTGAAGGTAACAATCCCTCCGACCAGCGTCTGCGCATCATCCAGAAGGGGCACGCCGTTGACGCTGATCACTTTCCCCTGGGGAAACCTGGCATTGCGGATGAAAACCTCCGCTTCCTGTACGGGTTCGCCCCTCATGGCACGCATCAAGGGCAGTTGATCCGGCGGATAAAGCGTCTGCCCGTCCGGGAGATAGCAGCCGAAAACCTGCGGCCATTCGCGTGGATCGACCCCCGCATCCAACTTCCCCAGCATTTCCTCGGCCGCACGATTGACGAGCACGAACCTCCCAGCCCGGTCGCAGACTACGATGCCCTCGGCCAGGCTCTGGCATACGGCGCCGAGGATCGGGTCCGGCTGATCCGGCGGCAGCTTCCTTGATCGAACCTTCGCCAGCGACAAAATGACACTTCCAAGCCCCACCCAGAGAAAGACGAGAGTCCCCCCGGGCGCCCTGGAACTCGACTCGATACCAGCGGAAGTGCTCTTCAGATTAGTGTCGGCATACGCAGGGCCGGGAGCGGGCGAAGTCCCTCCCCGGCATGTCCGGGCAACGAACAACCCGGCGAGGAGCAGGACCGATAACGTAGAGAACCGGATTAGGTGAGCTCGGATCAACCGCACGAGTCATCCCCAAACTCAAAACTACCGTCCCGATACGACGGATGAAGACCCGAGACTCCATCGCCGCGCCGCAAATTCTATCAGAAGGCGTGTTGAAAGCCAGACGCTTTCACCCTCGGCCGGCTAAATTCCCAATTCCAGGAACCTTACGGGCGGCCCGCATTCCCGGCGGCCGGCCCGAGATCCCCCACGATGAACCAATAGGAAAGCAATCCCGAAAGGAGTACGACCACGGCGAGGGCGAAAGCGGGCAAGTAAGACCCGGTCCAGCTTATCAGCAGACCGGTGGCGAGGGGCGCGATGATGCCGGCGATATTTCCCACAAAATTCTGCGTCCCGGTCCACACGCCGATCTGGTCTGCCGGCGCGCAGTCCTGCAGGATCACCAGCAGGTTTCCCGTGGCAAGGCCTACGAAAGAGCCACCGATCACAAGGGCAATCGCCATGCCCGCGCCTTCGACCCACGCCGCCGGGACCAGGCATAGCCCGGCGGAGAATGCCGCAGTGACAATTCCCTTGCGCGTCCGGGTCTCGTTCCACCCGAAATGAATCAGCCTGTCTGCGATCCAGCCGCCGATCGGCTCGCTGATGCCGAAAACGAAATAAGGAATCGCGGCAAAGAACCCGGCTTTCAGGAGCGTCAAGTGCCGGACCGTGACCAGATAATCGGGCAACCACGTGACGAGCAGATACCAGTAGTAGTCAAAACAGAAGAACCCGAGGCAGACGCCCAGCAGGTTGCGGTCAAATCTCATTGACCGTTTGCGCTGCGTGGCCCCGGCTGTCGTGCCTCGGACACCATCGCGTCTCCGGCTTCCAAGCCGCGAGGGAAAGATCAGGAGCCAGGGTACCAGCCAGATCAGCGCTGAAAAGCCGACGAGCATGAACATGCGCCGCCAGCCATAGTTGACGATCAGCCAGGGAATCAGGATGCCGTCGACGACCAGACCCGTGCGCGTGCCCATGTCGAAGAGCCCGCTGGGCAGGCCGCGATCCTCCGGCTTGAAGGTCAGGCTGACGATCCTGGTTCCGCCCGGCAGGTAGATGGACTCTCCGATGCCCAGCACGACGCGACAGGCCAATAGCGCGCCAAGACTGCCGGCAAAACCCGTCAATCCCTGAGCAAACGACCATAGCACGAAGGCGCCCGCGTATATCCACCGAAGGTTGAAGCGGTCTGCGCACCAGCCAATCGGTATCTGCATCAGCGCGTAGGACCAGAAGAACGCTGAAAGCAGCAAACCCTTGGTTGTCGGGCTGAGCGCGAGGTCTCTCGAGATCAGGGGCAGGGCGATCGAGAGCGTGGCTCGATCCATGTAATTGATCATCGACGCCGCGAAGAGCAGGCCGACAATCCACCACCGCCGGGCATTGGAGAGCACCGGCGCGTCCAATGCCGCCGCACCGGGCTCCCGGTCAGTCAGATCTGAGCAGTTCATGGGCGGAATGCACCATATCACACCTCAGTCGCGCCCCCAGCTATCAGCAATCAGCCATCAGCATTCCGAGAGCAGAAAGCCCTCGCGCGGCTATTGAAACAGGAGCGGTGCGAAGTCCGCGAGGTAGCGCCGCCAGAGAGTCCAGGTATGCGCCCCCGGGGTTTCGACCCAGGTGGAATGGATCCCCTTCGACTTGAGCCACTCGATGAACTTCAGGTTCCCATCGAAGAGGCGATCCTCCTTGCCGCAAGCGATCCAGAGCAGGCGCAGCTTCACGTCGGCTTTCGCGTCAAGTCCCGGGAAGACGGCTCCGTAGTCGTCACCCAGACCTCCGGAGCTGAAGGCACCAATCCATGCAAATCGGTCGAGCGAATTCAAACCGGTGATCAGAGCCTCCGCCCCTCCCATCGAAAGCCCGGCGATCGCCCGCTGATTTCGATCAGCGGAGACACGGTAAGCCTTCTCCACCTGGGGCAGCACCTCCTGGAGAGTGGCTTCCTTGAACCGCTCCACGTTCCCCCGCCAGAGCGAAGCATCTCTGGGTCCTGTCCTCTTCAATATTTCCGGTGCTCCGTAGCCGAGCGGCATCACAACCACCATGGGGCGGGTCTTCCCCTGTGCCAGGAGGTTGTCGAGGATAACGTTGGCCCGGCCGACAGCGATCCAGGCACTCGCATCATCGGAGAACCCGTGGAGAAGGTAGAAGACCGGGTAGGTGGTTTGGCCACGCGGATCGTACCCCGGTGGCGTGTAGACATAGTAGTCGCGCTGATCACCGACGACACGGGACTTGTAGAAGTGCCGGTGAACGACTCCGTGCGGCACGTCGTTGACCTCCCATGGCAACGAAGGCGCTCCCGGCACGTGCAGCATACTCTGTGTATTAAGGATATTGGGCTTCATAAGCGGATTGGAAGGGTCGATGAGGCTGACCCCGTCCGCCACGAACGAATATCCGTAGAAATCCGGTTCAAGGGGCTGTGTGGTTATGGACCAGACGCCCTGGTCGTCCCTCAGCAGCGGTGACCTTTTGGCGCCTTCGAGTTCCAGGACAACTTCCTTTGCATTCGGATCGCGGAGCCGGAAAGTCACCCGGTTGTCGGAATGCACTTCAGGCGAAACGATCGGTTTCGGTGGCGTTTGTGCAGGCAGCGGAACGACCAGCAGCAGAAGCAGGAATCGGTTGAAGAAACGCATGATGTGGGCCCTTTCACGCAAAATGTCTCAATACGGATCAGCCAGGTAACTCGAATGCCCCCCCGGTCGGGGAGAGACTCCTATTGTATTGCCATCTCGATGCAATCGCTCGTTTCTTCTGGCAGACGACCGCAGCGGATCGCTTTCGGGGGCTGAACTTCTGAATTTACTGAAACGGCCATCGCCGAGGGCTTCGCGCCCCTGACCGATGGCCGCCTGCCTGCTGAAAGCCTGACACCTGCAGGACGAAAGCAGGGACAGGCCGCGAATGCCTCGCTCCTATCCTCCGCTTACATTGGATCCCGTCGTGATGACGGTCGGATGGCTGTCCATCGCGGCCCGCACCGACATGAACTCGTGGCCGGGCAGCGGAACTGCGTTGCCCCGATCACCCGGGCTTGCCCAGATCTGGGCAAGGTACTCCACCCCGTCGACCTTCCTGAAGATCAGGTTCGCATTGCGTGGCCAGTCGTGGCGTTCATCGAGCGGCTCGGTCATCACGAATACACTGGGGCTCCCTTCCTCGTTCCTGATCGCGAGCAGATTCAGGTTGCCGGTCCCCGGGCTGGTAATCACGTATCGGCCGGCCGGCAAGGCCCTGTCTCCGACGTGAAACGCAAACGGAATTGTCACGTGCATTTCCTGCGGCACTACTGCGAAGGAGGGCGTCGCGCTGAACAGCATGATGGCCCCCAGTGCCAGAAGTGCAGCCGATAGCATCTTCGTCATACTTCCTCCCAAGATCTTCCCGACGCCCATCCGAAGCGAAACGGGCGCCGGCAATTTTCGGCGAATCGGTACTCGACCCGACCGCTCCGTCGCCGTCCCGTCGGCCTGTGTTACTTCAAATTGTCTGACCAACGAGCGTTGAAAGGAGGGCAAGATCCATGCCATTGCGGCGATACAATCAGCATCCTGCAAGCAGTTGCAATAGCAGGAGATCCGGCAGGATGCGGTTACCCGGCACTCGCGGGAAGCGTTGCACAAATAAACGTCTGGCGCGAGGTGCGACAGGGCCTCCCGGCGCTGGGGGTAAGAGCCGGCACTGCCCGATAGGGTAGATCGGGCTTGCCGCCTGCGGTGTTCCGCATGGCAGCGGCCCCTGGATCGGAGTGGGGGTCGCTGTCGGAATCGGTATCGACCCGGAATCAGGGCCAGTCCCGAAATCCGTCGGCTGCCCGGGCTCTCGCCCCTCAATACCGACTGCGGGCCCGCTTCGGATCCCGGCAGCGTCCATGCATCTCGCTTGCCCACCAGGGTTTCCGCTGCCTGAAGTCCGCCCGAGCGCCAGAACCTCGCGGTGTCACACAGCCGGAATCTCGGGGTCCGGGCGTATTTGCAGACGGCTCAGTGGCCGCTCTTTTCGCGGAGCATTATGGCCCCGGAGCCGGGTTGGAGCGTTACGCGGTCGACCGCGCTCCCTCCTGCAAGGGGCCGCATCGGGGTTTCGAGTTTGATCGACACCGGCTCGTTTGCCGTCGCAGGAAGCCAGAACACGCTGCCTCCGGCAAAATCGCGCCGCGCCGGTTTGCCGGGTGCGGGAACGGCCGGCGGCTGGAGCGCCCTGCCAAGAAGCGCGTCCCACTGCGGCCACCAGGAATGGCGATGGCCGTATGTGGAGTCCGAATAAATGAAATAGAGCTCGGTGTAAGCGAGGGTGCGGATGAATTCGCGCAGCATGTGCTGCTCGTCCTTCCTGGGCCCGAACGCCTCATTCACGCCGATGCGCGGTTCGCGCAGCAGTTGCCAGTCGGCGTTGATGCGGGCGTAGAATCTCTCCGTATCCTGGTCCGCGGTGTGTTCCACGGAGTCCTCGTACATGATGCCGTTGATCCAGGGGGCAACCCAGCGCAAGTCATCGCTGTCCCACCCGGCGTTGACCAGGATCGGGACGTCGCCGCAGCTCTGCCTCGCAGCCTTCAGCAATTCGGTCCATCCGTTCTTGGCGCTGGCGTCAAAACGGAGGTTGTCGAGGAAGATGCCTCCTTTGTCGCCGAGTGCCTTGTGCAATGCCCCGATTCGCCGGGTGATGTGCTGGACATAGCCGGGGTCCTCCACAGCCATGTTGTAACAGCCCTTCCAGAACTCCACACGCTTGCCGTCCTTATCGCGGTACCACCAGGGGCTGTCGGCAGGATAGGCGTCCGCATCGGCCTCGAAGTAGTAAAGCTCGCAAAGTACGATGGTGTGAGGATTCAGACGGGCAAGCTCCTCCAGGTTCCTGCGCGCCACGGGGATCGAGGATTCCACGAACTTCTCTGCCATGTCTTTGTGCGGATTGGGCTCCCAACGCAGTCCCAATCCGTCGGTGCCCGTGACGACGACACCGTATCGAGCCCACTTCGCCACTTTTTCGCCGGCGCCCTCGGCCGGCGACCAGAGCATGGCGATGCGTGGATAGTCCGGCCCGGATGCGGCCTCCGGCAGTTGCCGACTCGCAGCCGGCACGAGCAGGAGCAGCAAGGCCACCAAGACAGTTGAACCAGCTACCCTCAGTGATTTCCCACGGAAACTATGAATGACCGCCCTGTTCTCGACAGAACATCTTTGATTCACGGTTGCCCCCTCCGTTGCGTGATTGCGTGCGCTGTGATACTCCCTCCCTCCGGCCTGGTCCGATTCCCGCGTGCCGCGAGATCCCTATTCTACAGTCGGTCCGACTGATTCGACACGAAAGTCTGCGGGCACCCCCGTGTCCGTGTGCGATACCCGGACCTGCGTCCGGAGCATCGACTGGGGGAGATGTCACCCGATCGGAGGGGCTCGAGTCTGTGCAGGGCGACCGGGAGTGGCAGCCTGTCTCATGGGCTGAAGCACGTGGCACATGAGTTTGAGATTGAATCCTGTTCCCCGCCCAGCTTTAGCCCTTGAGTCTGCGAGAGCAGCGAGTAAGATGCTCCATGAGTCGTACTCGAGGAAGGAAAACCTATGAAGGCTCGCTGTATATCGATGCTTCTCCTGACGGGCTTGGTCTGCTCCGCCTGCTCTGCGCGCCGGGATCATGTGGCCCGCATCGACGGCAAAGCCATCCGCCTGGAATTTGACTCGCAACTTCACAGCCGCGTGTTCACAATGGCCGACGGGAAGGCCACGCCCATTGGCAGTTTTTCCCCCTCGGAGACCATTGTCGCGAACGGCGTGAGCGTTAGCGAATTCCAATACGTCAGACAGACGTCCGAGGAAACCGACGCATCGGGAGCAAAACAAAAGAGCTTCTACGTGACGGGCAGGAACGGTCAAATCAGCAAGGAGGTCGAGGTCACACTGTTCGATGATTTCCCCGCGATGGCGTTTTACATGGTGCGTTACACGAACGAAGGCCCATCGGATCTCGACGTCACGCAGTGGACCAGCAACCGCTACTTCATCAACGCGGCTCCTGCCTCTTCTCCCCCGTTCTGGTCCTACCAGAGCGGCTCCTACGAAAAGCGGCCAGACTGGGTCCTTCCGCTCAAGACAGGTTTCAACCAGAACAACTACATGGGGATGAATGGATCGGACTACGGCGGTGGAACACCGGTTTCGGACGTCTGGCGGAAGGATGTCGGCGTCGGAGTCGGAAGCGTGGAGACGGTACCCAGGTTGATTTCACTGCCGGTCGCGATGCCGGGCCCGGACCGTGCCGAGCTGGCGATTCAATGCGACGTCCGTCGCAAGCTCAAGGCCGGAGATACGCTGTCGACCTATCGAACCTTCGTGGCAGTGCATCGAGGCGACTACTTTCAAACCCTGAGCGAATACCGCCGATTTATGATTCGCCAGGGCATCCAGTTCCAGCCGCCTCCGGAGACGCCATACGAGCCTATCTGGTGCGCGTGGGGATTTGAGCGCGATTTCACCTCGGGCCAGATCACAGGCGCCCTGCCGAAGGTCAGTGACCTGGGCTACAAATGGGCCGTGCTCGACGACGGCTGGCAGACTGCCGAGGGGGACTGGTACCTGTTCAAGGGCAAGTTTCCCAATGGCGACCGTGACATGATCAGAATGGTCGACGCCATTCATGCCCGGAATCTGAAGGCCGGTTTGTGGTGGGCTCCGCTCTCGGTGGACCCGGGGACGGACCTGATCAAGCAGCATCCGGATTACCTGCTGCTCAACGAGGATGGTTCGACGCGGAAAATCAGCTGGTGGGACGCGTACTATCTCTGCCCGGCCTACCCGCCCGTCAGGGCATACACCCGTGCGCTGGTAGAGAAATTCATGAAGACCTGGGGCTACGATGGGTTGAAAATCGACGGCCAATATCTGAATGCCGCGCCGCCCTGCTACAATCCGGCGCACAATCACGCCACTCCCGAGGAGTCATTCGAAAAGGTCCCCGAGTTTTTCAAAGAAATCTATGACACAGCCATGAGCATCAATCCGAAGGCCGTGATCGAGATCTGTCCGTGCGGGACGGCGTATTCCTTTCTCACCATGCCTTACATGAACCAGCCGGTGGCATCCGACCCGGAGAGTTCGTGGCAGATCCGCCTGAAGGGGAAAACTCTCAAGGCGCTGATGGGGCCCTCGGTCGCCTACTTTGGGGATCACGTGGAGCTGAGCGAAGGCGGCGATGATTTCGCCTCCACGGTAGGCATCGGCGGAGTCGTCGGCACCAAGTTCACCTGGCCCGTGGGCGCGAAAAAAGATTCGAAAATCGATCTGACTGCTGAGAGGGAGAAGATCTGGAAGGAGTGGCTCGAAATCTACGAAGCGAAGATGCTCCCTCGAGGCACCTATCGCGGCGACCTGTACGACATCGGTTTCGACCGGCCTGAGGCTCACGCAATCCTGAAGGACGGGAAGATGTATTACGCGTTCTACGCCGACGCCTATCAGGGGGATGTGCAGCTGCGTGGGTTGGAGGATCGAACATACCGGCTTCGGGATTATGAGCACGGAAAGGATCTGGGCCTCGCGAAAGGGCCGGTCGCCTCTCTGCCCGTCCAGTTCAGGAAACACCTTCTGCTGGAGGCAGCGCCGGAGTAAAGGCGCTGGTTCCGAACGCGCGGCCGGATCAGGTCGCGGAGTGGGTCCGCGCCGCCGGCGCGGGCATGGCACGGCGACGGCTGTCGCAAATCTGTTGGGAGATGTCGACTATGGGACAAAGCAGGCGGTTCGCATTTCTATTCGCAGCAATTCTGGCAGTCTTTTTTCTCGAGCCGTACCCGGGTGCGGGACAGGAGTCGCCCGAGACGATTCTTCTGAAAGACTATCGGCCGCAATCCGTGTACAGGATTCCGAAAACCGAGGTTCCCAAGGCGAAATACCCGGTAATTGACATGCACTCGCATCAGTACGCAGAGACTGCCGGGAACGTCGCCGATTGGGTCAAGACTATGGATGAGGTCGGGATTGAGAAGTCAATCATCCTGACCGGCGCCGTAGGCAAAGAATTCGATAACCTCTATGAGAGATATTCCAGGTATCCCGGCCGGTTTCAGCTGTGGTGCGGTTTCGACTATACGGGCTATGACAAGCCGGGCTTCGGCCCCGCTGCCGTGAAGGAACTTGAGAGATGCTATCGCGCCGGAGCCCGGGGAGTCGGTGAACTGGGTGACAAGGGCACGGGAATGGATTTTGACAAGGCTGTCGGGCTGCATCCCGACGATCCCCGCATGGACGCGCTCTTCGAGAAGTGCGCCGAACTCGGAATGCCCGTTAGCCTGCACGTGGCCGATCCTATATGGATGTACGAGAAGATGGACAAGACGAACGACGGGCTCATGAATGCCTGGGAGTGGCGCCTGGACAACAAGCCCAACATCGTCGGTCATTCAGGCATGATCGACATCCTTGAAAAGACGGTCAAGAAGCATCCCAGGACCATTTTCGTCACCTGCCATTTCGGCAATCTCTCCTATGACCTGACTCGTCTGGGGACGCTGCTGGATCGCTATCCCAATCTCTATGCCGACATCTCCGCCCGCTATGCCGAGACAGCCACGATTCCACGGTTCGTTTCCGGGTTCTATGCCAAGTATGCGGACCGGCTCGTCTACGGGACCGACATGGGCTACAACCGCAAGATGTACCAAATCACCTTCCGAGTCCTCGAATCGCTGGATGAGCACTTCTACGAGATTGACCAGTTCGGCTACCACTGGAGTATGAATGGCTTCGGCCTTTCCGACGGGATCCTGAAGAAGGTGTACCGGGATAACGCCGAAAAGATTTTGAACAAGCGCTGATGCTCCTGCCCGTGCGGCATCTCGGCGCCCCACTCATCATGTGCGGCGGCTTTTCAAGCCGCCGGGGCGTCATGTGGGGCGGGTTTGAAACCCGCCCCCACATGAAAACGAGTGAACCGCTATTCTTTGTGCGTCCCTCTCTGACGCACCAGTATCAGATCTAACAGACCCGACCTACGCTCCGCAAAAGTGACGGGCGTCATACTTTTTGTCGATAAGAACGCCGATATTTGCTTTCACTGCAACAAATAGAAGTGAAAGGCAAAACATGACGGCCACTGGCCAGGAGAAATCTATCGGCAGCCTCGGGAAGTACGCCCTGCTTCAGAAACTGGGGGAAGGTCATCTGGGTCCAGTTTACAGGGCTTTCGACACGGGTTCCGGCGGGCCTGTCGCGCTCAGGACGCTATGCGACGGCATCAGATGGGACGCGGCTCTCGAGGTTCAATTCTACCGCGAGTGCCAGGCCGTTGCCGAACTGCAGCACCCGAACATCGCGGCCGTCCTGGACTTCGGCAAGGAGGGACAATCGCACTACATGGCGATGGAATTCCTGGGCGGTGACGACCTGGGAAGCCTGATCGCGCGGAAGTCCGCTCTGACGGTGGAGAAGAAGCTGTCCATTATCATCCAGGCTGCGGATGGATTGGGCTACGCGCACAGTCATGGCATCCTGCATCGTGCGCTGAAACCCGGGAAGATCCACCTGGCTCCCGACGGCTGCCCGAAGACAAGAGATTTCGGCATCGCTCATCTCTTCAGGAAGTACCTGGTGCGTCCCGGCGTACGTTGGGGTGCACCGCTATACATGCCGCCGGAGGAGATACAGCACGCCGAGTGCGACGGGCGGTCGGACGTATTCTCGGCCGGCATAGTGTTCTATGAACTGCTGACCGGCCTTCATCCGTTTCACGATCGAAACAGCAACAAGGCCGTCGACAGAATATTGTTTGAAACCGACATCCCCACTGTTGAGGCATTTCCCGATCTACCGCCGGGCATATGGGCAATCCTCGACAAATGCCTGGCGAAAGATCCAAATGATCGATACGAGGCGATCTCGGACTTTTCGAAGGCGTGCAGGGATCTCCTGAAAGACATGGCCGAAGACTCCCAGTTGATGCTCGCGGAGTTGCAGGCCGCTCTGCCGAAGCTCAGGAAGGCTGCTGCCCGGCCGGGAGCTTCCCGGAGCACGATGGACCTGTGCGAGAAAATCCAGGCTCTGCCCGGCAATGGGGGGAAAACGGACTACTCTTCTCTGGACCGGCTCATGGAGGCGCTCGCCGACCAGTACCCTACCCTCCAAGCGATCTCGGGGGAGTCATTATTGGAACCGTTGCTTACCCCCGTGTCATCCGGAGAGCCGGCCCCTGATGTGGAGACTGAGGCGCAGCCGGCATCGCGTCCAGCGCACGAGGATGTGGACCAGGGACTGCCTGAGGATGCAGACGCGTCACCATGCGGCGACGGCCTTCCCGCTGCTGTCCCTGCTGCTGAATCCGACAGCAATTCCCCGGCACAGCTACCCCTTGTCGTGCCCATGAGACCGTCCTGCGTGTACCGCAGCGTTCCCCGACCCTCATTCCGCATGGCAGCTGCCCTGCTATCCATTCTGCTGATCGTCACCGCCGCGTACTTGTTCCATGAAACGGGCGCGGCAGCCTCCCTGCAGGCCACCTGGTCGGCCTACGTGGCGGGCTCGTCCCTGAAAGGCAGCCGGGCCGGTTCGGCGACCTCGTCGCAGCATGCTCCGGGCCTTGCAGGCAAGCCCGGCGGACAGTCCCGGTCCGAAGACGCAGATCGGCTCACCGTCCGGGTGTTGCTCGAGGAGGCGAAGAATCTTGCATCTCAACAGCGGCTCTACGAAAGCAGGGTGCTGATCCAGAGGGCCCTCGAAATAAGCCCCGGGGACGAAGCGGCTGCTGTGCTGCTGGAAGAGATGGGCGCCGTGCCGGGGCCCGCGGGGAGGAACGACGAAATTCCGAAGGAGCTCCAGGAACAGCTGGGGCGAGTCTCGTACCTCATCAAGTCGGGCAAACTTCAGCAGGCCAAGGCAGACCTGGACATGCTTCAGCGGACTTATCCCGATGCACCCGGACTCATCGCCCTGCGCAAGAAGTGGGAATCTCGGAACTCCGTCGCGGTCCGCGACCAGACGCGCAAGGAGGACGAAGAGAGGGCGACTGCGCAGCTGCGCAAGGAGGAGGAGTGGACTCGCCGGGTGGTCGACCTGTACGCGCAGGGCAACTACAGCGAGGCCCGTGGGGCACTGACGCTCTGGCTTGCGGACGATTCCGGGAACACCCGGGCACGGGACCTCTGGAGCCGGACCGAGACTGTGCAACATAGCCTGCAGGCCTGCGAGGCGGCGTTGGCAGGCGGCAGGTACCAGGATGCACTGAATGCACTTGACGTTGTGGAACGGCTGAATCCGACCGATCCCAATCTTGCAGAGCTGCGCCGCCGTGTAGATTCCAGGAGGGCGGCGGCCAGAGCGATGCTTATGGTTCGCAGGTTGGGAGCCAAAGCGACAATCCTCCTGGACGGCAAACCGGCCGGGAGCGACGGAGAGATAAGAAACGAGACTGTCGGAATCGGCAGCCACACCATAAGCGTCGAAAACACTGCGGGCTATCGCGCATCAAGGAACCAGGAGTTCCTCGAAGGCCAGACGGTGGCCTATGTCTATGACACGGCCGCCCAATTGTTGCGTCCCATGAGCGACACGGACGCCGCGCTGATTGCTCAAAGAGAGGCAAGGGAAGAGTTGCACCGTTTCCAGGTCGAGCACAGCCACGGCGTGCTGCGTGGCAGCTGCAAGGGCACGCTCTCATTCAATTACTTTGAGGTGGAATTCAAGCCTGACTCGGGCTTCCACGGGTTCCAGGTCCCGTACAAGGACCTCATGCTCAAGGCAGACGGAAGGTCGCTTGATTTCTTCCTTGCCTCTACCGGCAAGTATCTTCATTCCTTCAGGGCACGCAGCGCTCCCGAGGCCGAAAAGTTCAGGCACACATGGGAGAAGCTCGAAGCCGGCGGCCGATAGAGAGCGTGCGCCGGCGCCGACATCGCGAGCCGCGGCGCAGCGAGCCCACTTTCCTTACGCAAACAGGGTCTGGGCCATGCCGAGGCGTCGGGATACCTGCACGCCGTTGGGACAGTCGATGGTGCAAGTTCCGCAGTCCGCACAACGGACGCTCCGGACACTCTCCGGAAGACCCTGGAACCTTTCACGGCCCAGAGCGAACTGGCCGTAACCGTCCGCATAGGTGAGATACCGCAGCATGTCGGCGACGGGAAGTCCCTTGGTGCACTTCCCCCTGCAGCTGCCGCACATGCGGCAATAGACCGGCGCGAGATGATCCAGGCATGCCGCAAGCACGGCCTGATCTGCCGGGGAGAAAGCAGAAGACATCGTCCTGAAGTTCTGGTCCAACTGGTCCATGTCGACCATGCTGGGAATGGTGGTCTGGATGCCCTCGTTCTTGAGCACCCACTTCAATGCCGCCGGGCCCACCCCCGGTTTCAGATCCTTCTTACCGTGGGCCATCACCTTCATCGCCACAACGCCCAGCCCCGCTTTTTCCGCGGCACCGATCACCGGGTCGAGGCGTGAGCCCATGGTGTAGTTGTAGGTGATCAGGACCACGTCCAGGACCCCGGTCTTGATGGCCGCCGGCACCATGGTTTCCGCGCTGTGTGTGCTGAGTCCGACGAATCGGGCCTTGCCCTGTGCCTTGGCAAACTGCACCGCCTCGAGCAATCCTGCATTGAGCGATTCGGGTTCGTCCTTGCTATGGAGATACCAGATGTCGAGGTGATCCGTCCGCAGTTCGCGCAGACTGGTGTCCAGATCTGCCAACGCCGACTTCTTGTCCTCGGCCTCGCTCTTGGTGGATAAGAATATGCTCTTGCGCCTGTCGCCGAGCGCCGCACCGACCATGCGCTCGTTGTTCCCATGCTGATAGCTGCGCGCGGTGTCGAAGTAGTTGACACCCAGATCAACGGCCTTTGTGATGACACTGGGGTCGGATGTAATCATGCAACCGAATCCCACGGAAGTCACCTTCAGCCCGGTCTTGCCGAGGATCCGGTACTCAAGCCCGTTCGCGGCGTCCATCCCGGAGACTGCCTCTCTGTTACTATTCCCTCCCCGGCTGGGAAGAAGGGTCGGAGTAAGTACAGCCGCCGGCAGGGCAATCCCCGATGCCAGGAACTCGCGTCGCGACGAAGAGTCTTTCATTTCTGCTCCAATCCCAGGGCTTTAGCGTCGACCTGGTAAATTCCCGGTTTGCCGGCACCCGGTCTGCTGAAGAAGAAGTACTTGCCGTCAGGCGAAACCGAAGGACAGCATTCGTTCCCGGCAGAATTGACAGTGGGCCCCAGGTTGCGCGGTTGGCTCCACCTGCCGTCTTTCAGTACGCTGATGTAGAAATCGTTCTCTCCCAGTCCTCCCGGGCGATCGCTCGTAAAGATGATGTAGCTCTCGTCCGGTGCTATGTAGACATCGTTCTCGCCCTGAAGCGAATTGATCACCGGGCCGAGATCTTTGGGCTCATCATACTGCCCGCCGAATCGTTTAGACCTGTAGATGTCGAGGCCGCCGACTGAATCCGGGCGCTGCGCTATGAAGTAGAGGGTTCCGTTTGCTGCCAGGGAAGGTGAGCCCGCGCCTTCACCGCTGCCGTTGATCGCGGCACCGAGGTCCTTCGGCGTGCTCCACCCGGCCGTGGTTCTCTCCGAAGCCCAGAGGCCGAGCGAAAGCTTCTGGCCGACCCGCGCCCGGCTCGAAGAAAAGACCAGTTCCGAACCATCGGGTGACACGCATGGGCTGAAGTCGAAATACCTGCCGGAGAATTCGATCGGCGCAGGTGCGTCCCATTTCCCGTCATTCAGATGTGACACCATGATCGAGGCGCTGGCTTCGGCAAACCAGAGGGTCTTCATGTCCGGGGAGAAGGTGAGGCTCATGGAACCTGGGGTCGAGATGACCCCTTCGGCGAACAACTTTGGTTCTTCAGGCAGATCCTGCTGATCAAGGCTCAACGCGACGATATCCGCCTGGTAGATGCCGTTCCGGCCGAGTCCCTGCGTCGTGTAGTAGAGGTACTTGCCGTCCGGCGAAACTGAAGGGCAGCACTCGAAGCCCGCCGTGTTGATCTCGGGGCCGAGATTCTGCGGAGGCGTCCAGGCACCGTCCTTCCGCTTGCTGACATAGAGGTCGCCCGTGCCGAGCCCTCCCGGCCGGTTGCTGGTGAAAACGATGTAACTTTCGTCCGGAGCGACAAAGGCATCCAGCTCGGTGTACTCAGAGTTGATCACACGGCCCAGGTTTTCGGGCTTCGCATACTGGTCGCCGAGTCGATTCGCGCGGTAAATGTCGAGCCCTCCGATCGAGTCCGGCCGGTCTGCCATGAAATAGAGCGTTCCGCTCGAGGTGACAGCGGGAAAACCGACGCCGCCTTCGGGCCCGTTAACCGACTCGCCGACGTCTCTCGGCGCGCTCCACCCGGTTCCCTTCCTGTCCGCCACCCAGATCGCCAGACCCTTCCGTTGCCGGCCGTCGAGTGGGCGGCTCGACCAGAAAAAGAGCTGGAGGCCGTCAGGGGACGCGAATGGGTCCCCATCGCGATATCTGCCGGAGAACTCAGCCGGCGCAGGGGTGACCCATTTGCCGTCCTCGGAGCGCGACACGAGGATGTCGCTTCGATTTTGCGAGAAGTAGAGCGTCCTGCCGTCCGGAGAGAAGGTGACGCCGGAACCGACCGACGCCGGAATGACGCCTTCGGCGAAGAGTCTCGGCTTGTCCTCAGTCTGGCCGGAAAGCAAGACCGCCGCCAGCAGGGCCAGCGAGCCGCCCCATAAACAAGGCAGGGCCCGTCTCATCGTGAGTACTCCCGGATACGCGCAGGTCGCCGGCCGGCAAGCCGCCTGCCGGCACCATGCGCATGGATAACAGTACACCATGCGCGGCGCAGGTGCGGCGGCTTTTCAAGTGGCCGGGTCGGGCTGGAAACCCGCCCCCAGGAGTACCGGCGTGCTGCCTGGCCTCGCGCGGCGTCCCTCTGGACCACGGCACGTGATCTCAGCGGGGGAAGAGGCGATCCGTAAGGTCGTTCACGAACTGCCGTGCAGTGTTGACAGTCTGGGCCGCAGGCTCCGCCTGCGCGCGCCGATAGTCGAATCCGCTCAGAATCCTGCTCATCTCGTCTCCTGCACGGGCGACCTCCGCTCCCGATCGCTTCTCGAGCAGCTCTCGTAGAATCCTGATCTTCTCGAAATCGACGATGCCTTCGCGGAGGCGTTCAAACCGGATGCTGCTGCGGCAGCCCGGATAGACGAGAAAACAGTCGCCGGCCGGAAAAAGGACGTGTCGAGCGTCGCGCGCCGGGTCCCCGGTCCAGCTGTCGTATGCCCAACGGAGGAATCCGTCGTAGCCGAAGGATGCGGCATACCAACCCATCCACGTGTTCTCCGCGGGAGGCGAGAACACAAAGTTGTTGGGCTTGGGGGGATGGCAGCAGACATAGAAGGTTGTCGTCTTGCCGGCGCGCCTTCTCACCGGGATATGGTCAGCTGGCATGGCCTTGTCAACGATGACACAGTAATCATCGAGCAACTCATCCAGTTCGGGGTGCCAGTTCCCCGCGTAGGTGATCTTCCAGTCGGCGGAGTCCTGCTTGAGGGTTCGGATGGCAGCCAGCGTCTCTTCCATCTTCCTCTCATTGATTCCCATGTAGGAACGGCCGTACCACCCCTTTTCGACCAGGTGCCGGCGCAAATCCCGCAGAAACAGGGGCCAGAATGACTTGAAACCTTCGGAGTCCGGGGGCCACTCCTGCCATGAGTAATCGCCGGTTGCCCCATCCAGGAATCGGACGCGGTGCTCCCAGGGCAACATTGTGTAGCAGGTTATGGAATCACCAAGGCCGCACTCTGTCGCCACCTCTACATACTTGTCGAAGATCGAGTAGTCGAAGGCCCAGGATCCATCGGGCTTCCGGATCCATTCGACCATTGTGCCGTCCGCCACGTAGGTATCATCCTTCCAGGGCGAGTGACACACGTAAGTCGTGGTGAACCTGGCTCCGGCTTCGGCCAGCATCCTGAGATGAGGCCGCAGGACATCGAGATGAGGCGCAGACCACGGCTTGAGCCCGTGGTAGTGAGCCACAGCCCAGGGGTTCTGCCAGAGATCAAGCCGGAACTTCCAGTCGGCAGGTACCGGCAGGACGGCCCCTTGAACCTGGAGCGTAATGCGCAACGCGACGGTACTTCCTCCCTGGCCCTGAACCTTCAACTCCCCCGAATACATCCCGGGTTCGGCATCTCGCGGCACGTCGATCGATATCCATATTGGCCGCGTTGTCCGCGCCTCCAGGTCCATCCTCGGCAACGGATCGAGAGGATCGGGGAGAAGATAGATCTGCGAAACGCCCGCCTCGCCGCATCCCGAGTCGAGCGAAGCGAACGGGCGGCTGGACGCCACGTACCGGACGAAACGGACCTGGAAGCTATCCGGGGAGATTGCCGCGCCCTTATCGTTGCGTAGCGGGCCCGGTGCGATACGCAGCTGGCCGACATTTTCTGCCGTCCAGACCAGTGCGAGCACGTTGACTCTCTCGCCTCTCCAGGCAGTAGCCGAATGCTCCCGCGCGGGCGTGACAGCGGGGACGGCATGCCGGAGGTAGCAGTCGTCTGTGGATGCAAAAGAGACGTGAAGCCCCGGCCCGACGGCAGCCCACTCCGCAGGATCCGCGCTCGTGCCATCGTCGAGTTCGTAGGCCGGGTGCTGGACAAGCGAAGGGCAGGCCGGGTGAGCGCCTTGGGCCGGCTCCTGCGCACAGACATTGGCCAATGCGAAAGATGCCCCAGCTGCTGCGCTTGCGTGCTCCAAGAAACGGCGACGCGACAGTCCCTCAAACCTCATTGATATATCCCTCCCTGACGGCAGTCCGGACGTGTGAAAACTCAACTCTCTTCGATCGCCGACTTTAGGGGCACACGGGTAAGAGGGTCAAGGGATAATCGACCACGCCTGCATGGCTCACCTGCACGAATCCGGTTGCCGTCGGAATCGGCATCGAACCGGAGCCTGCCTCAATCAGCCAGACATCATCTCGAGTGCCGATGGCGATTGCGACCCTGGATTCCGATGCCGAAGTCTCCTGGCGCGAGAACGAAGGTCGCACTTACCGTGGCCGTCAGGCTGTCTGAACCCTCTCCCGCGGCAGGCGTATGATGAACTCGGTGAATTCCCCGGGCTCTGTCTCCACCTCCAGTTCACCACCGTGCTCCTGCACGATGATGTCGTGGCTGATCGACAGGCCCAATCCGGTGCCGTGACCGGTCGGCTTGGTCGTGAAGAAAGGATGAAAGACCTTCTCTCGCACCTCCGGCTGGATCCCGGTGCCATTGTCCCGGATCCGCACCTCTACGCGTTCCCCGAGATTGAGGGTCCGCACGGACAGGATAGGTTCGTAACGTCCCACGTTCATCATTTGCTTCCGTTTCTCGCTCACGGCGTAGCAGGCGTTGTTGAGGATGTTCAGAAACACCCTGCTCAGGTCCTGGGGTATCGCCCGAACCTCTCCGACGCTTCTGTCGTAAGCCCGTTCGATCGCGACGTTGAAGGTCGAATCCTTGGCTCTCATCCCGTGGTAGGCGAGATTCAGATACTCTTCGAGAACGGCATTGATGTCCGTCGGCTGCCGTTCTCCCTTCTGACCGCGCGAATGGAGGAGCATGCTGCGGACGATGCTGTCTGCCCTTTTTCCGTGCTCGCCGATTTTGCGGGCGTTCCTCTCCAGGTCCGCAACGAGCGACTCAATCCTCTCATAGTCGGGCTGAACCATGGTCGCTTTGTGCCTTTCCACCTCCTCGCGCAACTCCTGGAGAATTTCAGCAGAGAGCTCGGCAAAGTTGTTCACGAAGTTGAGCGGGTTCTTGATCTCGTGGGCGATTCCTGCGGTCAGCGCGCCCAGGGAGGCGAGTTTTTCCTGCACGACCAGCTGCTCCTGCGTCGACTTGAGCCGTTCCAGAGTGGCCTGCAGGTCCCCCAGTGTCGTATTCAGCCGGCGATAAGCATTGGCATTATCCAGGGCGATCGTCGTATAGGCTGCCAGGTTCTGAAGAATATTGAGGTCGTGTTCCGTGTACGCGTCCTTTCGAAAGCTCTGCACGGTGATGATGCCGAGGACCCTGTCCTGGGCAATCAGGGGGAGGCAAATCAGCGACAAAGGCTCCGCGGACACGGAACCGTTCCTGAGCGGCGAGCGGCTGTTGTCGTACTTGCGTATGTAACGGCTGAACTCGGCCTTGATGTCATTGATGAACACGGGCTGGCGGTTCTCGATGCACCACACGGGAAGCTGGTCCTTGTCGCCGGTGTCTCTTGTGTAGGGCGCGTATTGTTTGCCATCCTTGTAGGCCAGCCGGTACTCGATCTGGCGCGTATCCGGGTGGTAGATTCCCACGCCAAAGACCGTCGCATCCACGAGCTGATTCACGTGCTGGTAAAGGTTTTGGAAGATGGTCTCGATGTCGAGCGACGCGGTGATTTGCCTGCCGACTTCGCTGAGCAATTCGATGTTCTTCTTGCGCTCGTTGTCGGCCCGAAGTGCCCGCGCCTGGGCCTCGGCGGTTTCGGCCCGCAGCTTCGCCTCTCGCAGGAGCGAGATCTCCCGCTCTTTCAGGATGAGCCGCCGCCGCTGGAACCTGTCCGCTGCAAAGAGACCTGCAACCAGCAGGAAGGCATAGCTCGCAAAGGCCCACCACGTACGGTACCAGGGCGGAAGGATCGTGAACTGGTAGAAAGCCTCCGAGCTTTGATACAAGTAGAGATTGCGGGCCCGCACGCGGAAGCGGAAATCGCCGGGAGGCAGGTTCGTGTAATCCCGCTTGTTGTCGCTGCTCCAGTCAGACCATTCTTCGTCGAACCCCTCCAGCATCGATTGATAATGGTTCTCGGTCGGATTGTCGTAACTCGTCGCCGCGAACTCGAAACGCAGGGCATTATCTCGATACGCCAGGTCACGAATGCGGTCTGGACCCGTCGGACCGAATGCCCCGCCATAGATCAACGTCTTTTCCCCGACGATTACGCGACGGATGAGTGTCGGGTAATCCGCTTCGTAATTCTTCGCGATCGACGGATCGTAGCGAACCAACCCGTCGCTCAGGCCGAACCAGACGATACCGTCCGGCTCGGGGTAGATATTCATAGCAGCCGAATCGGCGAAGCGCTGCACGGGCGACTTGTCGGCCTTATAGATCCCGTCTGCCTGACGGCGCAGAAGCGCCGTTTCCTTCCCGAAGTTGATCCAGATATTGCCATTGCGATCCTCTTCCACGCAGTGTTCCTCGGGGGATCCCCCGAATGAAACCACGTCGAACATCGGGAAGGGGACAAACCGTCCGGAATGTTCGTCGAAAGCCCGAACCCCCTGCTTCATGGTGAATACGAGCCGGCCTGCCACGATGTGCACGGACGCGCCGCCATCTCCCGGAAGCCCCTGCGCACGGCCGAAGCGCTCGATTTTCGGGTTACGAATCGAGCCGGCCGCCAGGTGAACCCGGAGGATGCCGCTGGATTCGGTTCCGAGCCAGAGCGTGTCCGGCTCAGACTCTACGATGTTCCTGATCACCGGCAGTTCCGCAATGCGGCCTTCATCTATCCACCTGCCGGAAGGGTCAAGGCGCATCGATGCCAGGCCATCGATCAGGCCCACGAACACGCGGTTGCGGTCCTTGAGCGAACCGCGGAGAATGAAGGGGGAATAAGACCCGGACAGGTCCTGCTTGACCGGGGAGGCCACGGTACCATCGATCCTGAAAATGCCGGTGGTCAGGGCGGCAAGCAGGGTGTCGCCGACGGGCAACAGGCACCATGCCGAGTTCGCCGTGCCCCCCGGAAGCCCGGATATCAGCCTGAAGGAAGACGACTCCCTGTCGAGATAGTAGATCCCCTGAATCGTGGCCAGGTACAAGACGCCCTTGTGCCTGACAATGTCGTTGACTGCACCGCTGAGTCCTGACGACGCGTCGAAGCGTGAGAGCGGAGACGGCACCTCGATCTTGCAGATTCCACTCTGCAATCCCAGCCAGACGGTGCCGGTTCGGTCGACAAACACGTTGAGCACTCCGTCCACAGGCAGGCCCGAGGAGCGGTCCAGGTACCCCCGCATCAGGCCGTTCCGGTCGACGATTACGAATCCACCCCCGGCTGTACCGAATCCAAAGGTCCCGTCCTGAAGCACCGCCCCGCGGGAAGGGGCAAGACGCCGCAACAGCGAGTCGGCTTCGGTCCGGAAGGGCACGAAGCTGGATCCGTCCATGAGGAAGAGGCCCTGCGTGCCGGAGGCTACGAGGATCTTCTTCTCCCGCTCGCCGGCGCCGGAATACGGCAGCATCATTCTCACTCCGTCGTTGGCGAACATCTCGCTGCCAGGGACCAGTTCGAGCTTGTCGCCCGCCATCCGCAGCAGGCCCACTCCGGTCTCGCGAACATAGTAGGTGCCGTAGACGTTGAAAGCTCCCCGGAACCGAGCCTGTGGTTTCCAGACCCTCACGTTCCAGGTTCCGGCCGTCGGGCCGGCCTCGTTCTCGCCGCTTCCCGGGGCAGCAGTACGCGAAAAACGAAAGAGTCGCTCCCGTGAGAGGAAGTAGATTCCATCCCGTGTAGCATTGATGGAGTATACGTCCTGGAATTCGCGGTCCTCCTTCTTCACATGGTCCAGCAGGGAGACGAACCCGAGCTGGCCATTACCGTCCGGGGCGAGAAACCCGAAGTTGCCGACCGCGCCGACATAGATCCTGCCATCCTCGCCGCGCGCGACATCCCGGACGATAACGTCCCCGGGGGTTCGGATCAGGCGCCACTTCGCTCCGTCATACTCCAGCAATCCACCCCCGTTTCCGACATAGAGGATGCCACGGTCGTCCTGCGCGAAAGACCAGACCTGGGCCGCGGCGCCGTACAGCTGGGGGCTGAAGTAGGTCAGAAACGGCCTGCCGATTTCGGCGTGCCCGGGTCTCGAAAGAAGGTCCGGGCCGCGTTCCGGGAAGCTGGCTGTTTGTCCTGCTGCCGGCTGCCAGAGAAGGCAGAGCAAGATGACGGGAATTCCGTTTTTCGTCATGGTTCTGGGGGGCGTGTGTGAAACCGCACTGGTTCTAGCCGGCCTGACCCGGTGAGCGGTCGTTCCTGCCGAAATACCTGACCGCAAGGATCGTCATGTCATCGGATTGAGCGGCACCTGCGGTGAATTCTTTGACCTCTTCGATGACCTTGCGCACGATCTCCTCCACGGCAGACCCGTTCACGCTTTTCAGCGATTCGACCAGCCTCTCGCCGGAGAACTGTTCCCCTTCCGGATTCATCGCTTCGGTGATTCCATCCGTGTAAAGAAAGATGCAGTCTCCCGGCTGGAGCGCGATTTCCCTCTTCTCGTAAGCGGCATGCTTGAACGCACCGAGAATCAGGCCTCCGAAAGCCTCCATCGCTTCGATTCGCCCGTCCGCCCGGAGAATATAGGGCAGGTTATGGCCGCCGTTGCTGCAGTGAATCTTACCTGTCTTTGTGTTCAGGACCCCGTAAAAGCAGGTGACGAACATCGATGAAACGCTCTCCTGATGCAGGATCTTGTTTACCTGCTGCATGCATTCGTCCGGCGCGAACCCTCTAGAGGCGGTTGCCCTCAGCAGCGTCCGACTGACCGCCATGAAGAGAGCCGCCGGTACACCTTTCCCGGAGACATCCCCAATGGCAAAACCTATCCGGTCGCGATCGACGAGGAAAAAATCGAAGAAATCACCGCCGACTTCCTTGGCCGGCAACATGCTCGCGTGGATGGCGATGTCCTCTCTCTCCGGGTAGGGGGGGAAATCACGAGGCACAATCGACTCCTGAATTTCCCTGGCGACGTCCAGCTCCTTCTGCAGCGCCAGGAGCCGCTCGCGGTCCGCTGCGGCCTCCTTCTGTGCCACTGCTTCCCGAATTGTCTTGTCGAGCGTGATCTCCAGGTCCCGAAAGTCGATCGGCTTGGTGATGAAGTCAAAGGCTCCGCGGTTCAGCGCCATGCGGATGTTGGACATGTCCCCATAGGCTGAGACGATCACCGACCTCAACATCGGGTGATGCTGGCGCAGATTGGAGAGGAGCGTCAGGCCGTCCATGACCGGCATGTTGATGTCGGTCAGGACCACATCCATACTGCCGTTTGACTCGAGCTTGGCCAGAGCCTCCTGGCCATTGCCGGCAAAAACGAAGTCGAGGTCCTGCTCACGGATTCTTTTCCTGAATTTCTGGGTGATCAGGATTTCCAGGTCCGGCTCATCGTCAACAACAAGGATCCTATGCGGCATTCTTAAACCTCTGGCTGAATCCAGCGTCTACTCGCAATGATATCTATCCTGATCGGTCCGCCTCCCCGCGCCCGAGGGCGGCAACTGACCGTCACACCATCCGCTATAGCTTTGGTCTGAAATACTTTGTGCGAAACCCACACCCGGACGGGAGTGATTCTATTAACGGATCCCATCCGAGTCAAGACCCGTCGGTCCTTCCCGCTCGAACCGAAACATGGCCCAACGCCGCACCGCGCAGGCGCGCGGTGCGGCTCCCGCCTGCAATCCCGAGCGAATTGCCTGAGCCTGCGGGAATGTTAGCTTCCGCGGGGCAGGATTTGCATCCTCCGAAATGGTGATTTCGGATCCTCCCCGGGGATGATCCCCGGCAGCCCGTGTGCAGGGGTGCCTTCCCCGGATGCCGCGCCACTGTCGTGATTTCGAAAATGACGGGTTCGGTGTTGCGCTTCAAACTGCCGGAACGTATCATTCTTATCAATCCCCCATCGGTTCGTTGAAGAGATTTACGGAGGTGGGTGTGCCGATTCGTGTTCTGATAGCCGATGACCACGCAGTTGTGCGTCAAGGGTTGCGGAGTTTTCTGGAGTTGGACGCGAACCTGAAGATCGTCGGTGAGGCTGGGGACGGGGCTGCCGCTCTGCGAATGGCACTGGAATCCAGGCCCGACGTTGTGTTGATGGACCTGCTGATGCCTGTGATGGACGGCGTGGCTGCGACCAGCGCCATCCGGCGCGAGCTCCCTGATACGGAAGTGATCGCGCTCACCAGCGTGCTCGAAGAAAGCCTTGTGATACAGGCCATCCAGGCCGGGGCGATCGGGTACCTGCTCAAGGACACCGACGCGCCGAAGCTGCGCCAGGCAATCAAAGCCGCCGCAGCCGGCGAGGTTCAACTCTCGCCTGCCGCCGCAGCGATGCTGATGCACAAGGTGAAGGCCCCGCGCAGTCCCGAAACCCTGACGGAGCGGGAGACCGAGGTGCTGCGGCAGCTGGCCCGGGGAAAGTCCAACAAAGAGATCGCGAACAGCCTGTTCATCAGCGAGACCACGGTGAAAACGCACGTCAAGAACATCATGCAGAAACTTGGCGTGCCCAGCCGAACCCAGGCCGCACTGTACGCTGCGCGAATAGGCCTGGTCTCCCTGGCACTGGCAGAACCATAGGCATGCTCAAGAGGAACAATGCCAAGCTGAAACCCGGTCCCCGCGGACTCTTCTACGGCGTGTCGGGATACGTAATCCTCGCCAGCGTTCTCGTATTTGTCTCTCATCTCTCCTTCGACCTCCTCCTGGGGGAGTACCCGTTACACGAAAGATACGAGAAGCTGGTCGATGTGCTGGTGGCCGTTCCCGCAACACTGGTGGTTTTTGTTCTCCTGCGGCGGGAACAGCGGCGGCGGCTCTTGGTCGAAAGGGATCGGGCCACCAGCGAGAGACGTCTCACCCACATCCTGGAGAACGCCAACGACGCGGTCATCGGTGTCGATCAGGATCACCGGATCTTCCTGTTCAACCGCGGCGCGGAGTTCATCTTCGGCTACAGTGAGGCAGAAGCGTGCGGCCTCGAGATTCAGGCGCTCCTGCCCATCGAATCGCCCGGGCTGAATCCCCCGGACGCTACGGGACCCGGGACTGCAGCATTCCCGGCAGCCGCGGGTGGTGAACGGCGCGAGACTACGGCGCGTCGTCGAGACGGGACGGAGTTCCCGGCTGAGATCAGCCTGTCCCGTCTTGAAGAAAACGGCTCCATGCTCGTGACCATCGTGCTGCGCGACGTCACTCAGAGAAAAGTTGCGGAAGCCGCCCTCCAGAAAGCCAACCAGGAGCTGGAAGGGCGAGTGGAGGAACGGACGAACCAGCTGCGCGAGGAGAGGGAAAAACTCACCCGCATCCTGGATGCCGTGCCTGACGGAATCAGCGTGATCGCACAGGACGGTCGCATCGAGTACCTGAATCCCGCGCTCGAGCGCGACTTCGGACCGGTCGCCGGGCGCACGTGTCAGGAGTACCTGCATGAATGCCCCGATCTGTGCGCAGACGGCCCGGGAGGAATCGGCACGGCTCGCGGAATCCTCGCTGCGGAGTGGCATTCCTCCCAGACGGGGAAGACCTACGAACGCATTCGAGTGCCGCTGGTCTCCTCGGGCGGACAGATCGACCGCATGGAAATCCTCCATGACATCACTAAGCGTCTTGCTGCAGAGAGGGAACGGGAAGGCTTACGTGCTGAAATTGATACGCACCGCCGCCTCTTCCAGACGATCGTGCAGAATGCAACCGTGAGCATCGCGGTTTTCGACGGTGTCCAACTCCGGTTGAAATGGGCGAACCCGAGCTATCGGCAGATACTGGACGAGGGATTCCGCACGGGCGATATTATCGGCCTGCACCTGGAGGAGCTCATTCCACTGGCTGCGGAACGCGGGTTGACGGACGTGTATCGTGCGGTGGCAGCCAGCGGCCAGCCGCATCATGATCCCGAGTACGAGTACGCCGGCTTCGGGCGCGGGACTACTTACTGGCAGTGGTCTCTGCTGCCGCTGCCGACGGCGGATCAGCAGATCCCCGATCTGCTGCTGCTTGCGAACGAAATCACGGCTGCAGTGCACGAGAGAAAGCGGGTCGAGGAGTTGCGGGCCGAGGCGGAGCGCCGGGCCGAAGAATTGCGCTCCGCGCACGGCGAACTCGAGGGGCGGACGCGCGAGCTTTCCGCATTGCTGAATCTCTCCCAGCAGGTTATATCGACGCTTGATCTTCAACAGCGTTTCGAGGGCATCCTCGAGCAGCTTCAGGCGAGCTTTGATTGCGACGGTGCGGCGATCCTGCTGCAGGACAGGGGGACGCTGATCACGGCGGCTCACAGGGGACTGCTGCCCGAGGAACGTGCGCCCGGAATCAGCGCGACGCTCAGGCGAGCACTGACCTTCGAGAAGGCCCTGGAAGAACGCGTACCCCTGATCATCGAAGACCTCCGGGCCGAAGACGTGCTGGCGCAGGAAGCACGGCAGTCTGGCGAGGAAAGCCCGCTGCGGCCATTGCCTCTCAGCCGTTCCTGGATGATCGTCCCGATGCTGATCAAGGATCGCGTGGTCGGCCTGCTCAGGCTCGAGCACTCCCAGCCGCGCCATTTCGCACAGCGCCATGCGCGCCTGGCACTGGCCATGGCGAATCATGCCGCACTCTCGATAGAGAACGCGCGGCTGTATCGGGAGGCGAGAAAAGTCGCTGCTCTCGAGGAGCGGCAGCGACTCGCGCGCGAGTTGCACGACTCGGTCTCCCAATCCCTCTACGCGATCGCGCTGGGCGCCCATACGGCCAGTGCGATGCTCGGCCAGGATTCCGACCGTGTGAGTGAGATCCTGAAGTCCGTCCTCGCACTTGCGGAGTCGGCGGTGAGCGAAATGCGGTTCCTGATATTCGAGCTGAGACCGGAGTACCTCGAAAACGAGGCTCTCAGCACGACCCTGGCGAGACTCGCAGACGCAGTGCACAGCCGCTACGGCTGCGACGTCCGGCTCGAACCGTTCCCGGAAATGAACCTTCCCCTTGATTTGAAGGAATGTCTGTACCGCATAGGCCACGAGGCATTGACCAACACCGCGCGTCACTCCCGGGCCCGGACCGCAACCATTCGAATCTGTGAGGAGAAGGGACAGGTCACGATGACCGTGGAGGACGACGGAATCGGCTTTGAGACGGGAGGGCCATTCCCCGGGCATCTGGGACTCCAATCCATGAGGGAGCGTGCCGCCGACCTGGGCGGTCTTCTCGAGATTGAAAGCGGTCCCGGCAAGGGGACCATCGTCCGGGCGTGTTTTCCAGGGCCTGTCGGTCATGCCCGGGAAGTGGCCGAACACCAGGACCACGGATGAATGTAGTTCCGGTCTGTCAGACCGGACGGACTTCCGTGTCGCGTAGCCTGGCAACGCCGCCCGATCTATGGAGCGGGCTTTCAGCCCTTGGTTCCCCTCACTGCGCGCAAACCTGGGGCTCCGCCGCAGGCTGGTATGAGAACGCGCTTTCAGCGCTCATGATTCTGATTTGAACTCGTTCTCGAGGGCCTTTACCTTTTGATCCGGGGACTGCACGTGCACCTGGTGCTCCGCCCCAGGCTGGTAAACCCTTCTATTTATTTTTGGGCCGAGGCCCGATTCATAACAGCCTGGCGCAACGCGCCAGGTAGAGGAGTCACAATGCTCCCAAGGGCTGAAGGCCCGTATCATAGTGAGTTTTGAGACAGTGTGAATTGACCGGCCCTGGTCGAGGATCATACCTATGCCAGCAACACGAAGAGCATTTCTCGGATCAGTGTTGGGCCTGCCCGGAGCGGCCGCGCTCGCTGCTCACCAGCGCGTGGATGCCTCGTTGCAGGCGCGGCGGACTTCTCCGCTTGACGGCGTGGGGCGTGAGAAGATCACGATCACCGACATCAAGGTGACGGATCTGGCCTATCAACTCACCCCTGAGGAACAATGGCCGGATGCAGACAGCAACGTGGTCATCGTGAAGACCGAGTCAGTCATCGTCGAGATCACAACCGATGCGGGCATCACCGGCATCGGCGGCTGCAGCCGCTACAACGGTCCGGAACAGATGAAGCAGTACACCGATAACGTGATCAAGCCCCGGCTTCTGGGACAGAACCCGTTCGATGTAGAGTCACTGTGCGGTGGGATCTCCGCACATGGCGCCAGGGGTGCCTGGGCTGGCATCGACACTGCGCTCTGGGACATCATCGGAAAGGCCAAAGGTGTTCCGCTGTACAGGTTGCTGGCAACCGACGCGGAACCGCAGACGCGGGTGCGAGTCTATGCCAGCGGCGGCGAGTTCAGCTGGCGCAAGAACTCCCGTTTCGCGGGCCCCGAGGATCTGCTCAAAGAAGCCGTGCGCCACAAACAGAACGGATACACTGCGTTCAAGTTCCGGATGGGCGGCGGCTTCGGCAAGTTTGGTATCACGGTGAACGACTACATACCCTATCTGCGCCGCATGAGAAAGGCCGTCGGACCGGATTTCGACCTCATCCAGGAAGCCAACACACGCTGGTCCGTTGAGCAGTGCCTCCAGGTCTGCCCTGTTCTCGAGGAACTGAACTTCCTCTGGTTCGAGGAGCCGACGCGCAAGAACATCGATGACTACCTGAGGGTCAAGCATGCGCTTCGCAAGGTGAAGATATCCGGCGGGGAGGGCATGGCCAACCGGGGCGAGATCATGGAATGGGTTGATCGCGGCGCCTACGATATCATCCAGCCGGGTTGTGACGATGCCGGCATCACAGAGACCTGGCACATGGCCCGCATGGCTCACACCAGGGGAAAGCTCTTCTGCCCGCACAATTGGCAGGACGGCCTGATAACCGTCGCAAATGCCCACCTGATGGCGGCCGTGCCCAATCGGTTCCTGCTGGAATCGAACATGACGCCCAATCCTCTGAAGGAAGGGCTCTTCAAAGATAAGCTGGCGGTGAAAGACGGCTACCTTCAGATACCCGATAAACCGGGTCTGGGAGTCGAGCTCAGGGAGGGGCTTGCGGAACACTATCCACCTGTGCCCGGCCCCTGGAATGTTCCAGACCCGGAGACACCCTGAACCGCAGAAGCTCAGGCTGCCAGCCGTATCAACCGCTTTGCGAAAGGAAGCGACAGCGGTTAAATAGCCCCGAAGCATCTTCTGAATCGAACATTCTCGATATGAATCTCGTGGAACTAATCTACCTGCAGCTTCGAGTGTGAGACGGAGGAGATATGAAAAATAGGGTGTTGATGTCAATCGGCGCATGTTTGGTTGTGGTCCTGGTATCTCTCAGTTATGTCGCCGCCCAGAAGAGCGCTGTCAAGCTCTCGCCGATAGAGGAGCTGGGAAAGCGGCTTTTCTTTGACAAGGCACTTTCAACGCCTCAAGGACAGGAGTGCGCAGTTTGCCACGGCCCATTGGTCGGATTCACAGGCCCGGACGAGACTTTTAACAAGGCCGGCGGGGTCTATGAAGGCGCGGTCAAGGGACGTTTCGGGAACCGGAAGCCTCCGGCATCAGCATATGCGGGCGGCAGCCCGAAACTGCATCAGGACGCCAAGGGCGATTTCGTCGGCGGTATGTTCTGGGACGGCCGCGCCACGGGCGACACGCTCGGCGATCCGCTGGCTGAACAGGCACTGGGTCCCTTCATGAATCCTCTCGAGCAAAACATGCCCGACAAGAAGAGCATCATTCTGGCAGTCAAGAAGTCGGACTATGCAGCGCTCTTCGAGAAAGTGTGGGGAGCAGGATCCCTGGATGCCGAAAAAGACGTTGACGGGACCTACGTCAAGATCGGACGTTCCATCGCAGCATATGAACGATCCGCTGAGGTCAACCCTTTCAGCTCAAAATTTGACGATTTCTGGCGCGCGGCCGCCGCCAAGGGCCTGAAGGTTGACGGCATAAGCGAGTCTGACGTGGACAAGTTCAAGGGGCTGGGGTTGGCAGAGGCGGAACTTCGCGGGCTCGCCCTGTTCAACACCAGGGGCAAATGCGCAAAGTGCCACCTCCTGACGCCGGAGAACGGCAAGCCACCGGTCTTCACTGACTACAAGTACGAGAACCTGGGCGTGCCGAGGAATCCGCAGAATCCTTTCTACAAGCAGAGCGCGAAATACAATCCCGACGGGGCCAAGTGGGTGGACAAGGGCCTGGGTGGTTACCTGGAGACGGCGGAGAAGCACAAGAAACTCGCCCCTGAGAACATGGGCCGCCACAAGACTCCGACGCTCCGCAACGTCGACCTCAGGCCGAGTCCAGGTTTCGTCAAGGCGTACACGCACAATGGCTATTTCAAGAGCCTGAAAGAAATTGTGCATTTCTACAACACCCGGGACAAGGCAAGGGCCAAGTGGCCGGCGCCTGAGGTCCCGGCGAATCTCAACAAAGACGAGTCGGGAAACCTTGGGTTGACCGACACCGAAGAGAATGCAATCGTCGACTTTCTGAAGACGCTGTCCGATCGTCGCTGAGCGCGGTGGATTCGATCAACGCGTCGGTCCGCCTCGGCGAGGCGAACCCACATTCAAGACAGGTAGCCCTTTGTCATCGCGTACCTGATCAGGTCTACCGTTCCCTTGAGATGCAGCTTTTCCATGATCCGCGCGCGATGATGGTCCACCGTCCGAACGCTGATGCACAGACGGTCTGCGATCTCCTTGCTGGACTCGCCCTCGGCTACCAGCTTCAGCACCTCTTTTTCGCGCGTTGAAAGCGCGTCGGCGGCAGGCTGTCCTTTTTGCTCCCGGCATGTTCTTATCCATGCATTCTTGAGTTCCATGCCCAGAAGCGGCGATACGTAGACCTCTCCATCGAGGATTGCGCTCAAAGCGTCAAACAGTTCCTCGGTCACGTCTTCCTTCAGCAGATAGCCGTCAGCACCTGCGACAAAAGCCTGGCACAGGAAATCTTCATCCTTGTGCATGGTGAGCACCAGCACCCGGGTATCGGGATGGATGACCCTGATTTCGCGGATCGCTTCAATGCCGCGCAGCTTCGGCATCGAGATATCGAGAATTACGGCATCGGGCGCAGGGCCTCGCTTGAGGATCGTCAGAAGCTGGAGACCATCACCCGCCTCGCCTGCAACCTCGAAGCCGGGTCTCTTCGAGAGGATCAGTTTCAACCCTTCCCGCACCAGGACATGGTCGTCCGCAATTACTATGCGCCGGTTCGGCATCCTAGATCTCCTCGCTCCGTGGTCGGAATTGAGAAGCTCAGCCTGGTTCCCATCCCCCTCTGGCTCCATATTACCAGCGAACCCCCCAATGTCCGCACACGCTCATCCATCATCCTCAGCCCCAGGCCGCCACGACCTGCATCTCCTGCAGGCTGGACTTCGTCAAAGTCGATTCCCTGCCCGTTATCCTGCACATCAAACAGGACCTGCCCGTCCTCGATCTTTGCGGACAGGCTGGCTTCCGTCGCCTTCGAGTGACGCATGATGTTTGTCAGACTCTCCTGGAAGACCCGGTAGAGCAGGATGCGGGACTGTGATGGGAGGAGGTGGTCGATCTCGTCAAAATCCATCGAGACCCGAATCTTGCTCGCATCTGCTGCCTCCGTCGCCAGCCTCCGGACTGGCGGGATGATTCCGAGATCTTCGAGTGCGGGCGGGCACAGGTCGCCGGGAGAGCCGCCGCCCGATCTCTATGAGCCGGCTGATCTGCGCTGAGGCGCTCTCACAATGCAATTTCAATTCCTGCTGGCTCTCCGCCAGGTCCATCGCGATCAGCCCGATCCGCATCTTTACCGGGGTGAGCGCCTGCCCGAGTTCATCATGAAGCTCTTTCGAAATGCGCCTTCTTTCGGCCTCCTGAGCGTTCAGGAGTTCACTCGAAAGCCGCCGGAGTTCCCTGGTCCGCTCCTGGACCTTGTGTTCCAGAGTCTCATTCGCCTGCCGAAGGGATTCCTCGGGAGGAATCTATCCTTCTTTTTGCATATCTCCGATCTCACCGGCAGGCGGCACAAACAGAGGAGGTAAAACCTCGACAACCTCAAATCGCTTGATTAAATCTCGAAAAGGGCGCGACCATTATCCTCCAGAAAACTCGGATTCCCCCATCATTTTTGATTTTGTGCGTCGCGCAGATGTGGATCCGCCGCGGCGCGGCGGATCAGGTGCGCGCTGCGGCGCAGCGCTCCCACTCTATTCACACCTTGTCCGAGTCAGTTCCCATTTCTGGTTCTTGACAGCCGGCGGCAGGGATGTGTGCTATCGTTGGGTAGTATTGGCAATAGCCAAATCTGCACTCCTGCCCGTAGACGTTCGGGTTCCGGAGCAGTACACACTGTGTACCGGAGAACCCTCATCGACGGGACCGGGTTCGACAGTTCCCAAAGAAGATGATTCGATTAGGCTTGGGCCGGTCCGACCCCCAGTAGTCTGCTCACGGCGGTGAAATGCGCAGCCCAGATGTCGTCCACCTGACCGCTGCGGCGCTCCATCGAAGCGCGATGCCGGTGTGCCAGACGATAGTAGAGATTCTGCGTTCGCCAGATATCCACCGGGAAAGGAAGCTTCGCCGCAATCGCGATGAGCGACTCGAGATTTTCCAGCACAGGCAGCTCGTGTGGTTCGTCGAGAAGTCGTTCCGCCAGCCGCTCGAGGGCTCGGCCGAAGGCGAGAGGAAGGCTGGCCGGGTCCAGCTCGATCCGTTCCTGCGCCGCAGAATCAAGCAGGCCCCGGATCTGCTCGGGGCTTGGTGCCTCCGAACCCAGGGCACGCAGTAGTGCGCTGTTCAATACATATTCCGCCACGACCTGGAGCACCTTCGGCGCCGGCGTGCCGATGCCGCCTAGAAAGCGGATTAGGGGCGCATGGGCCTCGTATATGTGGCGCAAGCCGGATTCAACCTCTTCGAGGGTCGACGTCAGGATCGTCTGCAGAATGCGGCGTTGTGCGTCTCGGAAAAGAGACCGCACGGAATAAGTGTCGCCCTCGAAATGCTGGCCAAGAATACGCAGCACCTCAGGCAGATCGGTGTGCACAAAGGTCTCCTGCAACACACGCGCCCATTCCTCGTATTCCTCATCGCTGCCGAATTCCCGCACGCCGGCCTGGATAATGTGGTCCCCGAAGTGCAGAACGCCATAGCTGAGGCGCGCGGTGTCGGTGGTGATGCGTGAAGTAAGAACGGAATTCCCCACGAGGAGGTGCAGGTGGCCGGCGTCGTGCCGTTTCGCGTCCCGGCGCTCGATCTCGTAACAGTAGATGCGGTCCCTGTCATTGAATGTCTCAAAGAGCGAGCTGATCGCATAGTGAGCCGCGACCTTGCGCAGATCGACTTCAGCAGGCCTGACCCATTTCGAGTAGATCTGAGCACCGTCGCCGTGCTCAGGGATGTTGCTCTTTGCCTGCGCCAGGCATTCCAGGAAGGCGGCCTCCGGATCGTATCCGAGCGCTTGCCTCGAGAGCTGGACGGCTCGGCCTGCGTACTGCATCACCTGCACCGCCTCGACACCGGACAGCTCGTCGAAAAACCAGCCGCAGGATGTGTACATCAGCAGAAGATGGCGCTGCATTTCGAGCAGCTTCATGACCAGCGCCTCATCCTCGCCGGCCAACGGGCGCAACTCGTGCCTCCGGCAGAAACCGGATCGACTTTCCGGGGAACGATCGAGGATGACCTGGATGTAGTCATCCCTCGCAGCCCACGGATCCCTGAGGTACTCCCTCGCCCTCTCTTCGAAGCGCGGGGCGAGGTCATCCCTCAAGTTGTCCAGGGCAGCGCGCAGAGGGGTTCGCCACTCCTGGTTCCAGTCCGGATGGCCGCCCGTGTTGCACCCGCAGTTGCGCTCCCAACGATCGACGCCATGAATGCAGCTCCACGATGATCGTTCGATGATTTCCGCCCGCACGTTTGGCGGGTGGCGTTCGAGGTACTCACCGTAAACCGTGAGCCGCGCCATGTCCCCCGTTTCGATGCGGCGCAGAGCGAAGGCGAGCGCCATGTCTCCGTGGCGGTGATGGTGGCCGTAACTCTCCCCGTCGCTCGCGATGTGAAGGAGTTGAGGCCAGTCCCGGTCGTCAGAGAAGGCGCCGAGGAGCCGGTCGGCGAAACGGCTGCCGTCAGAGAGCAATCCCTCGAACGCGACAGCTTGGGAGATCGGCCCGTCGTAGAAGAAAACCGACAGATTTCGTCCGGAGGGGAGGAGCACCTTGTAGGCGCGGGAGGGATCCACCCGCGAGCCGCTGACGTCGCGCCATGTGCGAGCGCCAGGGCGGCGCATCCGCCGGGCCTGGCGCGGTGCCAGGACAGTGAAGCGGATGCCTGCGTCGACGAGGGACTCCAGGGTCGGGACGTCCACCGCGGCCTCCGGCAACCACATCCCCTCAGGCTTGCGGCCGAAGCGATGCGTGAAGTCCACAATGCCCCACAGAACCTGAGTCTTCCTGTCCCGCCCGTTGGCAAGCGGCAGGATCATGTGATTGTAGGCCTGCGCCAGCGCGGCACCGTGGCCTGAAAAGCGGGTACGGCTCTCCTGATCCGCATCCAGGATTGCGGCATAGGTTTCAGGAGCCCTCTCGGCCATCCAGGAAAGGAGCGTCGGTCCAAAGTTGAAGCTGATCTTCGAGTAGTTGTTGACGATCCGCTCAATGGCACCCGAGTCATCCAGTATGCGCGACGCGGCATTTGCCGCATAACATTCGGCAGTGATGCGCTCGTTCCAGTCGTGATATGGGTACGCCGAGTCTTGCAGTTCTACAGCCTCGAGCCAGGGGTTTTCACGCGGAGGTTGGTAGAAATGTCCGTGGATGCAGACGTAGCGTTCCATGCAGTCTCGCCTCCTCCTGCCATCCTGCGCCGGTCGCCGCAATCGCACCCAGGCACGATCCCTCAACCTGTTCTGAGCGCAAGTGATGCAGGATCTCAGTTTGTGTCGTTCCGGCCGCTTACTCAATGGGTAGAAATACCTATCTCGAAATGGGTATTCCTCGAAATAGACTGCCGAAGACGCCGGGTATTACTATGCCACTGAGATCCCTGGTGCCTTAACGCTGGCTTTTATGATCATAACGGCTGGTGGGGGCGGGGCTCAGACGAGGGCTGAACAAGAATATCCCCAGTGTGAGCCCCGCCGGGTTTCAGAGGTCCAACGACAGGCAGCGACCTGTTTCCGGACTACCCAGCACCCTGACATGAACGGGCAGCAATTTCCCACGAGCCGATGCCGGCGCGGCTGCAGTAGCATGCCTGAAGCGGCTTGCCCACGGGCAGAAACCCAATCGCGAAGCCGGCGGTTCAGGGTGACACCGTCCTGCGAAGGAGCAAAATCCCCATGAGACTCCACGGAAAGAAGTTCTCAGCGTCCAGCGGCGTAAGCGAGGCCGCCGACAAAGCTTCTATCCCGGCTTTCCGGCGTACGCCCACCTGCGCGGGTTCATCACGGCGCGGGAATGTCACCGCGCGCAGGCGGGCTGAGGAAGCATTGCTCAGGATAAATCGCCGCCAGGAACTTCTCACGGAAACAGCGGAGAGACTGCTGGTGTCTGAGAATCCCCAAGGCGTGGTGGAAGAGCTTTGCCGCAACGTGATGGATTTCCTGGACTGCCAGGTTTTCTTCAATTTCCTGGTCGATGCGCCGAGCGGCCGCTTGAAGCTCAATTCCTTCGCCGGCATTCCTGACGAGGAGGCCCTGCGTATCCAGTGGCTGGATTCTGGCGTGGCTGTCTGCGGCACCGTGGCCATGGAAGGACGTCGCATCATCGCAGAGCACATACCTGAAACACCTGAGCCGAAGACCGATCTGGTGAGATCCTACGGCATCCAGGCCTACGCCTGTCACCCTCTGCTTGCTGCCGGGGGCAAGGTCCTCGGTACGCTCTCCTTCGGAACCCGCAACCGTCCATCCTTCTGCGAGGAGGATCTGTCGCTCATGAAGGCCGTCTCCTCCCAGGTGGCCACGGCCATGGAACGGGGGCGGATGCTGGAAACTGAACGGAAGCAGCGCGCGTTTCTCCAGAGGATGATCGACCTCACGCCCCTCGAGGTCGCCCTCCTCCGGGGTGACGATTTGCGCCTGGAGCTCGCCAACAGCAAATTGGCCGCTACCGCGGGTATCGACATGCGGCAGCACGCGGGAAGACCCCTGCGGGAGCTCGCCGCTGATCTGGCGATCATGGGAACGCCGGAGTTGATACTGCAGGTCTACCGATCGGGTTCCCCAATGACCCTGACGGCCTACGAGGCTGCTGAGGGCAGGTGGAAAGGGCGGTGGTGGAACGTTGATGCAGTCGTCAGCGAGGAGGCGGATCGCGGGCGGGGTGTGCTGCTCGTAGCGCGGGAGGTCACAGAGCAGGTAGTAGCAGGGAAACGCATCGAGGAACTGGCTGCCAGCCTCATGGCCTCCCGCGACCAGCTGGAACGTCGCGTGGAGGAACGCACGGCTGCGCTGCAAGAGGCCGGAGCCCTGATCCAGGCCGAGCACCATCGGTTCCAAAAGGCGTTGGACCAGTTGCCCGCGTACGTGATCCTCCTGACACCGGATTACCACGTGCCGTTTGCCAACCGTTTCTTCGAAGAGCGCTACGGAAAGTCGGAGGATCGGTGCTGCTTCGAATACCTGTTCAGGCGCTGCAGACCATGCGACAACTGCGAGTCCTTCAAAGTACTCTCCACCAATGCTCCGCATCGCTGGGAGTGGACTGCCCCCGACAACCGCATCTACGACATCTACGACTTTCCGTTCAGCGACGTGGACGGCTCGCCGCTTGTGATGGAGGTGGGCCTTGATATCACCGAACAGAGGCACTATGAACAGGCCCTGGCCGCCCGAAGCACCGAAGTCCAGCGATTGGCAGATCAGCTGAGGAGCCTGGCGGTCGAGCTTTCCCAGGCGGAGCAGCGCGAGCGAAAGCGCCTGTCGAAGATCCTGCACGACCACATCCAGCAGCTTCTGGTGGCGGCGCGGATGCAGCTGGCATGGATGAAGAGCGATGCGGATCCGGTGCGCCGGGAGGCAACAGGGCAAGGCGTGGACAGCATTCTGAGGGAAGCTCTGGATGCTTCGCGCTCCCTGACCGTGGAGCTAAGCCCGCCGGTGCTGCACCAGGCCGGACTGATTGGGGGCCTGAACTGGCTGGCAACCCAGATGCGCGCAAAGAATCAATTCGCAGTCAATTTCCGGTCCGACAGCAGGGCGGAACCGGAGACCGAGGAGATGCGGTTCCTGCTGTTCGATTCCGCCCGGGAATTACTATTTAACGCCATGAAACATGCAGGTGTCTCGTCAGCGGACATGACGATCCTGCGGACGAACGACGATCGCATCAGGCTTGTCGTGCATGACGATGGGGTCGGCTTCGTGCCCGGCTCGGATGGAAAGCTGCGTAAGGACGAGGTCAGCCTCGGCCTCTTCAGCATCGAGCAGCGTCTCGCCCATTTTGGGGGCGAGATGGAGATCGACACTGCTCCGGGCGAAGGAACGACGATTACCTTGACGGTCCAGGTGGGAGAGAGGAAGCCTGGGCCCGGCGAAGCTCAGCAGTGCCCGGACGGAACCGGGTCGCAGACGGTCCACACGAAGCCGGGGGCTCATCGGGTGCTGATCGTCGATGATCATCAGATCATGCGCGAAGGCTTGGTGGGGCTGATGCGGTTCGAGCCGGACATCGAAGTCGTGGGTCAGGCCGCCGACGGCATGCAGGCCATCGAACTATCCGCACAACTCAAACCCGAAGTTGTCATCATGGATGTCAACCTCGGCGAAACGAGCGGCGTCGAGGTGACGAAGGCTATCCTGTCAAGCAACGCGCAGATAAAGATCATCGGCCTCTCGATGTATGCCGACCCCGACGTCGCAGCGGCGATGCACGATGCCGGCGCGGTCGCCTACCTCACCAAAGGTGGGCCTTCCGAAGAGCTGGCCATGGCTATTCGCGCCTGCTGCCGGTAGCATGCATGCGAAACCGCGAGATGCGGATGCGAGACTGAGACCCTGCTGTCTTTCGCCCCTCCAGGGCTCCCTTGTTCTTGCTGAACTTTATCCGCGCGTTCGCTGCGCTCACCCCCGGCTATATCTCTTCGGCCCCTCGGGGGCGCCACGCCTGAAATGACAGACCTTGGCAAGCACCGGAGGCGCGAAAGATAGCCCAGGATGAACGACAGCGAACCCCGGAGTGAAAGCCGATACCGCGATCACAGTCAAATCCCCGGTTCGCCGCTGCCCGTGCTCCAACCGGCCATGCTGTCCACTCTCAATGAGCCTCACCCTCCCGGAGTCCGCGGCACACCAAAGCGCCGGAGGCGCGAAAGACAGTAGCCCCGGGCTAGCGGCAGAGAAGCCGGGGATAACGTCACGGAAATCGTCGAGCCCTGGAAGGGCGAAAGAAAAAACTGGACGAATCGGCGGCACCCGACGCCGGGACTCCGGATCGCCGATCAGTGCAACGCCGGACCGGCAGGCCTGGATGCCTGCCGGTCCGCGCAGTCGATATACCTCCTATGGTTCAGGATTTGATCTCAATGCGTGTGGCCTGACGCTTTCCCTCCGCTTCCGTGTAGAACACCGTTACCTTGCTGCCCTCGTTGGACGACAGGCCCTGGACTCCCTTCTCGCCTCCCACCACAAGAGTCTGATCCGAGTACTGGAAATTCATCTCCGTTCCTTCGTCCGACTTAATGGTGAAGGTCTTGGCCATGGAATCCACGCGCGTCAGTTCACCGCTGGCGCTCTTCTCTGCTGCGGCTGCCGGCGCAAGGGGTACAAGGGACGCGACGAACGCACAAAGCAGGGTTATCAGAACCATCCGGTTCAGACGCGCTGCCATGTTTGATGCTGTCATACTCTCCTCCTTTCTGTGAGGTTTGCGTTCTACTTGCAGCCCCCGTGCCAGTGGTGAGGGGCGTCCTCGCTGCCAGCCATAAGTGTTCGACTACAATTGAATTAGATTCGTTCCCGGCATTTCGCGACGGACCTGACGGGTGATTTCGCCAAGGAAAACGTCCTCGCTGCGGGGAAAATCTGACCTTCCCCTCCGTGCTGCCTGACGGGCAGCGGTCTCCCAGGGCAGAGGGGCATTTGGCGCACTCCTACGCCAATTCGCGTTTCCTCTGACCGCGGGGCGCGATCGTGTCTTTCCCAACGTGCTGCGGAAGAATCAGTTGCGGCGAAACGTCGTTTTGGCAACCGACTTGCGACCGATAAACGCGTGCCTGTGCTTGAGTCATTCCTTCTGTTTGCAGTTACTTGTCTGGGAGGTGAGGGCCGGGAGGTCAGGCCTGAAGAGCAGTTCCCCGATCAGACCCAGAGAATAACAACCGTTGTCGAGGAACTGCAGAGAAAGCTGGGCGACAATACAAAGGTGCTTGTTTCCGTGGATCGCGGAAACAACCGGCTGGTCTCTGTGAACCCATCCGAAGGCAACCCGGGAACATATCTCCTCTCTGTCGACCGTGATTTCCTCTCGCTTCTTGATGAACGCGACCTGAGAGCCGTCGTCGCTCACGAGCTCGGTCACGTCTGGATCTATACCCACCATCCGTATCTGCAGACGGAGAGCCTCGCGAACCGGACCGCACTCAGGGTGGTCAGCCGGGAAGATCTGGAGAGGGCCTACCACAAGGTTGGACTGCACAAAGGCAAAGAAATCGACATCCAGGCATTTATCGGACATCAGCCCTGATGGCCCCGGCATCCCCCGACGAGCCAACAAGGACTCAGGGGAAGTAGCCTATGTGACAAGGCTCATCTGCACGTGGAAAATGGTGCGCGGAGCTGCCGATTCAGAGTGACTCTTTCCCCCCGGCAAACCGTCCGGACGTATCGTGACCGGTCTCATGCTTGACGCGTCCGGGCCTGACATCGGAGCGGTATCCTCATGCGACTGCACAGAGAGAAACAGGTGAAGCGTAACGGTGCATCCCGCCGCTCCCCCGCTTCCGTGGCGTCGTCGCGCCACGGGATCGAAGGCCTGTTGCTGCTCGGGCTTGGGACGGGAATACGCGGAACATGCATCGCCGCCGCCAGATCCTTACCGAAACGGTCGATTTGAGGGCATCCAGGGACGAACTGGAACAGCGCGTGCGTGAACGCACGACCTCGCTGGAACAGGCTAGAGCCCTGATCCAAGCAGAGCACCATCGTTTCCAGAAGGCGTTGGACCAACTGCCCGCGTACCTGGTCCTCCTGAGGCCGGACTACCACGTGCCTTTCGCCAACCGTTTCTTCGGAGATCGCTACGGCAAGAACGACGGACGCATCAGACTTGTCGTCCGGGATGAAGGGGCCGGGTTCCCCGTCAGCCGGAAGGGGAAACGGCGGACGGACGAGGCCAGCTTCGGCCTCTTCAGCATCGAGCAGCGCCTCGCTCACCTCGGCGGCGAGATGGAGATAGACAGTGCGCCGGGCAAGGGAACGAAGATTACCCTGACCGTCCGGGCCGGTGAGCTGAGGCGTTCGGGCAACGAGCCCGGCGAGGTTTCGTCAGGCGCCGAAAATACCGGCGGCGTGGCCGGCCGCGAGAAGACAGCGGTACATCGGGTGCTGATCGTCGCCGATCACCAGATCATGCGCGAAGGACTCGTGGGGCTGATGCGGTTCGAGCCGGATATCGAAGTAGTGGGCGAGGCTGCCGATGCTTCGCAGGCGATCGAACTGGCCGCACAGCTGCAACCTGATGCAATCGTCTTGGATGTCAACCTCGGTGAAACGAGCGGCGTCGAGGCCACCAGGGCGATCCTGGCCAGAAACCCGCAGGTCAGGATCATCGGCCTCTCGATGTACGCGGATCCGGATGTTGCGGCCGCGATGCACGCCGCCGGCGCGGTCGCCTACCTGACCAAGGGCGGGCCTTCCGAGGAACTGGCCATGACTATTCGCGCCTGCTGCAGTTGATTTTGGGGACAGGCTACTCAACCTCGAAATACGGGATCGGAATCGGTACCGGAGTCGCAGGCGGTTTCGCAGGCTTTCCTGCACGTCCTATTGACCCTCACGGGAAGATGAGACGCAATTCGCAGAAACTCCCAGTTCGTTATGGGTAGGAGCGCCTATTGAGGGGCCGAGTTTCGAGGTTGAGTAGCCTGTCCCCAAAATACGGGAAAATTTCCTTTGGCGCATGCAAAGTACCCGCTCTCTGATAGGCCGCCGTCTTCCTATCTGCCATAGCGACACCAAGATGCCAGCCTCTCTCCCTCTGGCATAACTCGTGCGTAACTCTGAGATCGGGCAGGGGGAGAAGCTGTGCGACGCCTATGGAAGCATGTCGCTTTGGTCCTTCAGGCACATCGCCTGTTGTTTGCATCTGCGGCCCTCGTCTGCATGGCCTCGGCAGCCTCGGCGCTTGCCTGCTATCTCCATTTCTCGCACTTGATCGATGCCGGCCTGCCGGGACTTGCGCTTCACCGAGGTCCGGCGATCTACACGGCACCCAGGCGTGTGACGGTCGGACAGACGACTTCCGCAGGAGAACTCGCCCGGTACCTCCGACTCGCTGGGTACGGCGATAACGCAACCGTCGGCGCTCGCGGCCGCATCAGGTCTTCGCCCTCTGTCCTGGAGGTCCGGCCGGGTCCGGATTCCTGCTTCAAGTCGCGGAACGCGCTCCGCATAGAGTTCCGTGCGGGACGCATCACCCGCATCACGGCACTCGACGCGGGGGCCGACACCACTTCCGCTGAGCTCGAACCTGAACTCCTCACAAACATCGGCGACGAAGGCCGCGAAAAGCGACGCTTCGTGAGCTTTTCCGAGTTACCACCCTATCTGGTCGATGCGGTCCTGATTGCCGAGGACAAGCGCTTCTTCGATCACCCCGGATTCGATCCGGTTCGGATCCTGGGTGCAGCCCGCGTCGATCTGGTACGCGCAAGCAGGACCCAGGGCGCAAGCACATTGACCATGCAGCTGGCGCGCAGTTTCTTCCTGAACACCCGGCGTGAGTGGCGCAGGAAACTCTCGGAGACGCTCATCGCGCTGCTCCTCGAAGGGCGTTTCACCAAGAAGCAGATCTTCGAGATGTACGCCAACGAAATCTACCTGGGCAACCGCGGCAGCTTCGCGATCCATGGGTTCGGGGCGGCGGCGAGATCCTACTTCGGCAAGGACGTCAGGGAGTGCTCCCTTGCCGAAGCCTGTTTCCTGGCCGGCATCATCAGGGCACCGAACCGATGGTCTTCGCCGGATCTCGACCCGGGACGCGCCGCTGAAGCCCGCGACCGCGTGCTCGACCTGCTCCTGAGCGACGGGAGGATTTCATCGGAGGCTGCGGCACAGGCGCGCGCGATTCCGCTGAATTTTGTCGGGCGAAACCTCGAGGCCGGCCCGGCGCCCTACTACGTCGACCTCGTTCGGGACCGGCTACTGCAGCGTTTCGAAGGCGACGATGCCGCGGCCCGGGGTTGCCATGTCTACACCGGTCTGGATAGTGCAGTGCAAATGGCAGCAAATGAGGCCGTCGACGCCGGCCTCCGCAGCATCGAAGGCCGGCTTGCGCGGCGTCGCGATGCCTTGCGCAGGCGCGGCGGAGCGGTCCCTCCGGTACAGGCTGCACTCGTCGCCCTGGATGTTCACACCGGGGAGGTGCGCGCCCTGGTAGGCGGCAGGAATTATGCGGAGAGCCAGTTGAACCGTGCTTTGGCGGAGCGTCAGCCCGGGTCGGTCTTCAAGCCTTTCGTCTATGCGACTGCATTCAACACGGCGTTCGATGGCAGCGGTCCTGCCCTGACTCCCTCGACGCTGGTCACGGACGAACCAACTTCGTTTGAGACCGAGCGCGGGCTCTACACCCCGGCCAACTACGGGGAGGATTACTACGGAGACGTCACACTCCGGGTGGCATTGACCAAGTCCCTTAATGTGGCAACCGTCAAAGTCGCGGAGATGGCCGGGTACGACCGGGTAGCGGAGCTGGCCCGGCTGCTTGTGCCCGGGATGCGCATCCAGCCCACCCCGGCGCTGGCGCTGGGCTCATATGAGATGACCCCGCTGGAGGTCGCTTCAGCCTACACAGTCTTGGCCCGAAGCGGGAAATGGATCGAACCGCGGCTCCTCCGGCGGATCGACAGCGCGGACGGGTCCATCATGGATGCGTGTGCGCCTCTCGAGCACCGGGGTCTCGATCCGAGAGTGGCCTTCATGGTGACCAGCATCCTCGAGGACGTGCTGAACTACGGCACCGGCGGTGCTGTGAGGCGGTTGGGTTTCCAGTCGCCGGCGGCCGGGAAGACCGGAACATCACATGACGGCTGGTTTGCCGGCTTCACGTCGGACCTGCTCTGTGTCGTATGGGTCGGCTACGACGACAACCGTGAACTGCATCTTTCCGGAGGCGAGTCCGCTGCTGTCATCTGGGCGGATTTCATGAAACGCGCTGTCAGTCTTCCCGGCTACTCCACACCGAGATCGTTCAGCGCGCCTCAGGGAGTCACCTCAGTAATGATCGACCCGGCGAGCGGCGAACTGGCCGCAGATTGCCCTGAGAGCCGTCTCGAGTACTATGTCAGGGGCACCGAGCCGACGACAATGTGCTCACTTCACCGCGGCTTGCGGCTGGCGGAACTGGCACCGGTTTCGTGGGTCTCGAGCCTTGTGAGGCACCAGCCGGCGTCGCGTGAGACTGTTCAGGCTGCGACTGTCCCGGTATTCACGGGGCCGATGGGTGATTCGACCTCGCGGGACCAGAGGTCGGCGGACATCCGCCAGGTGGAACAGAGCGCGCAGCCGGAGGCACGCGAGTCGAAGCCGAAGGAAGGACCCCTCCGGCGGTTCTTCGGACTGTTTCATAAATCGAAGCCGGAGCCCGCCAAGTCACCGTAAAATGGGCTCCGCGGCCGTGCGTCGCCGCCGGAGACAGACCCTGACGAAACCGAAGCTCATCCTGACCATCGGCCACTCGACGCGCGATCTGGAGGAATTCATTCGCCTCCTCAAAGCCCACGGGGTGACACGCGTGGGCGACGTGCCCACCGTGCCGCGTTCGCGACACAAACCTCAATTCAACAAGGAGACCTTGCCCCACTCCCTCGACGCAGCGGGCATCTCATACGAACAAATGCCCGGCCTGGGCGGATTCAGGCGGGCGAAAGCTGGTTCGCCTAACCTGGGCTGGCGCAACAGCTCATTCCGCGGCTATGCAGACTACGTGCAAACCGCTGAATTCGATGAGAACCTGCGGCTGCTTGCTGATCCGGAGAGCGAAGACCGGGTGGTGCTGTGGATTACCCCATCATCCAGGTGCAGACGTTCTACCCGGGGGCAGGCCCGGAGATAATTGCCTCCTCCATCACGGCTCCGCTGGAGCGCCAATTTGGCCAGGTGCCCAGCCTGAGCCAGATGACATCGATCAGCGCCTTTGGCAGCTCGCTGATCACGCTCGAGTTCGCTGTGACGCTCGCAGTGACCATCGTGGTGTCGGCCGTCGTCTCGCTCACGCTGACGCCCATGATGTGTGCGCGGATCCTGCGGCATCGTCCCGGTGCTCAGCAGAGCGGCTTCTACCGGCTTTCCGAGCACCTTTTCAATTGTGTGATATTCCGCTATGGCGAGGCCCTGCGCTTTGTGCTGAAACACCAGCCCGCCACCATCCTGGTGGCGCTGGCCACTCTGGTCGGAACCATCCTTCTCTACATCGTCGTGCCCAAGGGTTTCTTCCCCGTACAGGACACGGGCATGATCCTGGGCATTTCACAGGCGCCGCAGTCGGTTTCGTTCGCCGCCATGGCCGAACACCAGCAGGAGCTGGCCAAGGTCATCCTCCAGGACCCGGCGCTTCAGACCCTGGCTTCTTTCATAGGCGTGGACGGGATCAACACGACGCCAAACAGCGGGCGCGTTCAGATTACCCTGAGGCCGTTGGAAGAACGGGACGCAAATGCTTCTGAAATAATCCGCCGGCTGGCCCCGAAGCTGGCGGCCGTTCCGGGCATTACGCTCTACATGCAGACGGTTCAGGACCTGACCGTTGAAACCCGTGTCACGCGGACGCAATACCAGTATTCGATCGAGGGCCCCGACTCTTACGAGCTGAGCCTCGCAGCGGCACGCCTGCTGGACAGGATGAGAACGCTGCCCCACCTGCTCGACGTCGCCACCGGCCAGCAGAACGCCGGCCTGGGGTTGCAGCTGGACATCGACCGCGACACGGCGTCACGCCTTGGTATCACGCCGCAGACCATCGATGACACGCTGTACGACGCATTCGGGCAGCGGCAGGTGTCCACCATCTTCACCCAGCTGAACCACTGAAGACCATTTATGTCGGCACCTCGAAGGGCAGCACAGTGCCGCTCGCAGCCTTCACTCGGTATGCGCCTTCCGACGCACCCCTTGCAGTGAATCACCAGGGGCTGTTCCCTGCGGCAACTATCTCATTCAACCTTCCCGAAGGCGTGGCGCTGGGCGATGCGGTGGCCGCAGTCGAGGCGGCGCAAAGCGAGATGGGCATGCCGGTTGGGATTCACGGCAGCTTTTCGGGCACGGCGCAGGCAATCGAAGCTTCGCTGGTCAACGAACCCGTGCTGATCGTGACCGCCCAGATCGGGCTGGCGAAAACGGCTTTCTACCCGACGCTCCTGTTGACAGCCACAGGCGGGCTCCAAAGCAGCAGCATCAGCGACTGGTTCACCTGGCCCAGCCGCTTCTGGTCTGTCGGTCCCAGCCTCGCGCAAACGCTCTTCGACTTCGGACGCCGGCGCGCGCAGGTGCATCTGACAGAAGCGGCTTAGGACGCGGCCGTCGCTTCCTACCGGCAGACCGTCCTGACCGCCTTTCAGGAGGCGGAAGACAGCCTGTCGGCGCTGCGGCTGCTCGCCGAAGAAGCAGCTCAGCAGGATGCTGCTGTGAAAGCGGCGGAGATGTCCCTGCAACTGGAATTGGATCGCTACAAATCCGGTACGGTTTCATACCTCGACGTGATCACGTCTCAGACCATTGCCCTGACGAATCAACGCACCGCAGTCAGCATCCTCTACCGCAGGATGACCTCCGCCGTACAACTGATCCGCGCGCTCGGGGGCAGCTGGAACGCCTCGACGCTCCCGACGCCCGCCCAGCTCCGTTCGTAAGCCGGTCGGCGCGCTGCGCCGCCGGCGCGGACCCGCTTCGCACCCCATGTCTTTGCCCGAACGAAACGGTGCGGGCGCTGCGCCGCAGCGCGCGCACTTGCCGAGGGGGACATCCGATCCATATAATCACACCGCACCACCATTCAGGAGAATATGACCGTGTCGACCTCCAATGTTCCCGAGCGGGAAAAAGTCACTCCCTTAACGCTGGCGGCAAAAAAGAGGCGCGGCGAACCGATCACCATGCTTACCGCCTATGACTACCCGACTGCGCTGGCGCTCGATCATGCTGGCATCGATTCGATTCTCGTTGGCGACTCGCTCGGCATGGTCGTGTTGGGCTACGAGACGACACTTTCGGTCACCATGGAGGACATGCTCCATCACTGCAAGGCCGTGTCGCGCGGAGCACGCCGGGCTCACCTGATCGGCGACATGCCCTTCATGTCCTACCAGGTCTCGGCCGCGGAGGCGTTGCGCAATGCCGGTCGCTTCCTGCAGGAGGCGGGCATGGATGCGGTCAAGCTGGAAGGCGGCCGCGACGTGGCCTCGACAATCAGCGCGATTGTGGCCGCGGGGATTCCCGTGATGGGCCACCTTGGCCTGACACCGCAGAGCATCCGCAGGCTGGGCGGGTGGAAAGTCCAGGGGACCTCTGCGGCGGCGGCCCGACGCATCGTCGAGGATGCTCACATATTGGAGAACGCAGGCTGCTACGCGGTCATTCTGGAAGCGATCCCCGAACGTGTCGCTGAGGTAATCACGCAGCGCCTCCACATCCCGGTCATCGGGATCGGGGCTGGCGTCGCCTGCGATGGGCAGGTGCTGGTGAGCAACGACCTGCTCGGGTCGTTCGACCGTTTCACGCCGCGGTTTGTCAGGAAGTACGCAGACCTGCGCGCCGTCATGGAGCAGGCTTTTCGCGCTTACCTGGAAGATGTGACGTCACGAAGCTTCCCCGCGCCCGAGCATTCGTACCACATCAGCGACGAAGAATTCGAGTCGCTGATGCAGGACCTGAGAATGAAACCCCGCAACTGGCGGGTGGTCTGAGGCCTGCGTGTCCTCCTCACAACCCTGCATCCGATTGACCATCGCCGGCTCGGGTGCCATGGCATGCCTGCTGGGCGCCCGTATGTCATCGGTTGCACGCGTTACACTGACCGGCACGTGGCACGAGGGGATCGAGGCCATCTCTCGCGACGGCATCGTGGTCGAAGAGGCTAACGAACGCGCCGTGGCGCGCGTGTTCGCAGTGCCCTGGGGCGAGAGGACGGAACCGGCGGACCTGGCACTTATCCTTGTGAAGGCGTGGCAGACCGAAAGGGTCGCGTGCGGGCTTCAGTCTCTGCTGAAACCGGAAGGCATAGCGCTTACGCTTCAGAACGGCCTGGGCAATCTCGAAGTCCTGGGAACCCGGGCATGCCTGGGAGTCACTTACCTGGGGGCAACCCAGCTCGGCCCCGGTCGAGTGAGGCCGGGTGGAATCGGACCGACAAGGATCGCCGGACCGGTATGGGTCGTAGACCTGTTTCGTCGCGCCGGAATTCCGGCAGAACAAGGCCTTGCGGACCAGGTCAATAGTATGCTGTGGGGAAAGCTCGCCACCAACTGCGGGATCAACGCGTTGACTGCGCTCCTGCGCATCAGTAACGGTGAACTCCTCGAACGGCCCGAAGCAACAATCCTGCTGCGACGCGCGGCAAATGAGTGCGCGGCGGTGGCAGAGGCCTCTGGTGTTAACCTCCCGTTCGGTGATGCAGCCGAAAAGGCGTGCGAGGTCGCGCGCCTGACGGCGACCAACTTTTCCTCGATGCTGCAGGACGTGCTCCGAGGCGCACCCACCGAGTGTGAGGCCATCAATGGGGCAGTCGTTCGGCAAGGCGAGCGGCTGGGCGTTCCGACGCCGATCAATGATGTGCTGCTGCGTCTTCTGCGGGCCCTGACTCCCGTGTCATTCGACACGTGCGGCGCACCGGGAGGGCAGTCGTGAAAGTAGTGGTGGATATCTCCGACGTCAGGCGAGAGCGGGCTGCATCGCAGGGCAGGTTTGGACTGGTGCCGACCATGGGTGCGCTCCACGAAGGCCACCTCTCGCTGGTGAAAAGAGCCAGGGAGGAATGCGATGCAGTGGGTGTGAGCATTTTTGTCAACCCGACGCAGTTCGGCCCCGGCGAGGATCTGAACCGCTATCCGCGCGACCTTGATGGAGACCTGAGGGCACTGGAACCGCTCGGCGTGGACCTTGTCTGGACTCCGTCGCCGGAGATCATGTATCCACCGGCCTTCCAGACCTGGGTCATGGTTGAGGAGGTATCGAAGGCGCTGGAGGGCGAGCGGCGGCCGGGACACTTTCGCGGCGTCGCCACCGTGGTGGCAAAACTGTTCAATGTCTTCACGCCTGATCGCGCATATTTCGGGCAGAAGGACGCGCAGCAGACCGTTGTCATCAGGCGCATGGTCATGGATCTGGGCTTCCCGATCGAGATCATTGTCTGCCCCACAGTGCGTGCGCAGGATGGGCTCGCACTGAGCAGCCGGAACAGGTATCTCAGCCCCGAGGAGCGGCAGGCGGCAACCGTGCTCTTCCGTGCCCTGTCGGAAGCCCGCACCGCATACTTGCATGGCCACCGCGACGCCGATGTGCTTCGCGCCATCATCAAGACAGTCCTCGACCGGGAGCCCCTGGCGCGCGTGGATTACATCTCGGTCGCTGATCCCGAGACCCTTGCCGAGCTGGAACAGCTGGATGATGGAGCCCTGGCCTCGCTTGCCGTCTACATCGGCCGGACACGACTGATCGACAACGTCCTTCTGCCGGCTTTGCAAGTGGGGTCGGACCGAGATAATTGCTAGAGTTTAAACAGGATAGGTGAAATCCGCTGGCCCAGGATAGCCCTTGGCGGCGTTTTTTTGGCCTGTTTTCGCAGTCTAAGCGAAACCCGGGCGGCACGGAGGAGAGACGATACCGGACGTTCACAAGTGCGCCCGCGCCCGGCGAAGGATCGGCTTTCGAAATGCGCCTTTCATCGGCCCATCAGTGAGATAGCTTTCAGAATCGGCGCACCCGACACCTTCATCAATCCCGAAAGCGGGTGGCTCATCTCCAGTATCAGCAGGACGCCTCCCGCGACCGACAAGGCGCACACCAGCAGCACCGCAATCACCGTCGCATTGTTGGGCGCGAGCATGCCAAAAGTGGCAAACAGCATTGTGAACCAGAAAATCAATACCACCAGAAACGTCGTTGGGAGCGAACCATCCGCCCTCTCAATCAGTAACCAGCGCAACTCCGTCAGATCGCTGGCAATTCCCAGCGCCTGCTGCTTGAGCGCGACCTGGACTTCGTTCCGCGGAGCTAGCGCATGCATCATTTGGCCAACCTTCGCCCATTCGCTCGAGGCTTCCAGGACACTGATCTCCCTGGCCCCAGGATGGTTCCGAGGCCAGGCCCGTTCGGCTGCGGAGATCAGCGTGCGACGGATTTGCTCGCGCAAGTCCTTCGACTCGGGTCCGTATCGGGACAAAACCTCGTCGAGCATGATGAGTCTCGCGCCGCTGTGTACGAGCCCCTCATTCGTCGCGTCGAACGAAGTCTTGGCCGAGCTGACCAGAAGGCCCAGAACCAGCGCAGCCTGCGTGGCGATCAAACCGGCTCCGAGTTTGACGACATCCCTGGAATCGGATGTCAAATGATGTCCGGGCAGAAACCTCCGGAGCCACGCACCCAGGATGGCGCCGCAAGACATGCACGCGAATGCAACCGAAGCGATGGATATCGAACTCATACTCCGCCTTTCTCATGCGCACCTCCGCAGTGCGTGAATGGGCATGGGCGCGGATGGGATCCGGCTGCGCCAGTTAAGACCGCTGAAGCAGGCTGGACGTTTCTGAACCTCAACCGGAATGCTTGGCCAAAGCCGCTGCTTCGGCATCGACATTGCCCTCGATGTCTAGAATCGGCAGGCCCTGGCTTCAAACTGAACTCAGTTTGTCCCTGTTCTCGTAGACCTTGAGGATGGCGCTGGCAACATCGTCCATGTCCTCTTTTGCGGCGATCAGAGGGCCTGAAGCCCAGATTATGGCCACTTCCTGGCAGACTCTGTCACAGTTGGGACACTGAATCTCCTCTCGGTACTTCTTCAGACGCTCGCCGGTGAAGGTCTTCTGGTAGACCCTCGAGCTCAGCACGTGATCGACCCACGGTTCCTTGTGCAATCCCTGCTCAATGTAAGGGCTGAGAGGGATTCCTTCGGCTGCAACGGCCTTCAGGAACTGGCCGCGGTCGGCATTATTGAAGTGTTCCTTCTTGTAAGTCATGCCATAGATGTAGAAGGAGCCGCTTCCGGTGCCTTCGTAGAGTTTCTGCGGGACGATGCCCGGTATGCCCTTGATCGCAGAGGTAAGGCGGGCGGCGTTGGCATTGCGACGCGCGAAGCGTTCTTCCACACCCGGCATCTGGCCAAGCAGCAGGGCCGCCTCCAGTTCATTCATCCGGTACTTCGGACCTGCCACCTCGGTGAGTCCCCGGCGCGACGTGCCGTGGTTGTGAACGGTATAGCACATGTCCATCAGCTTCTCGTCGTTACCGACTATCGCGCCGCCTTCTCCGCAGGCGATTGTCTTGCTCGACTGAAAGCTGAAGCATCCGAGGTCGCCGATCGTGCCCAGTTTCCTGCCCCTGTATTCAGAGAGGTGTGCCTGGCATGCATCTTCAATGACCTTCAGGTTGTGCTTCCTGGCGATCTCCATGATTCTGTCCATGTTGCATGGCTGTCCCATGATGTGCACGGGCATGATCGCCCTGGTATTCTGCGTGATCCTCTTCTCCACATCAGCCGGGTCGAGCTGGTAGGACTCGGGATCCAGATCCGCGAGCACCGGCAGAGCCCTGCTGGACAGAATCGAAGCAAGCGTTCCCGGATCGGTGTATGGGGAGGTAATGACTTCGTCGCCCGCCCCGATTCCCAGGGCCTCGACGCACGTATTCAGCGCCTGTGTGCCTGCGCCTGTGGCCACGCAGTAGTTGGTACCCATCATCTTGGCATACACCTTCTCGAATGTGGGTACCGTGCCCGACGGAGACTGGATTCTGCACCAGATCCTGCTCTTTGTTGTCTTGACGATCGAGTCGATGACCTGCTCGTCCCAGTAGGGCCATTCGGGCCACGGCTTATCCTGTCTGACCGGTGTGCCGCCAAGGACCGCGAGTTTGCCGGCGTCTCCGCTCACGAAGCCATGGGCCGCCGCCTTGCGCGTCGTGGAAAGTGCCACCGTACCTGCCGAAGCTGCGGCGACAAATTGCCGCCTTGTCAATTGGTTCCTACCCATATTCCTGTCCTCCTCCGTGCTTTCCTTCCGGCCGAGGATACTCCAATTCTTCCACCGCGCGCATGGTGAAATGTCCGGGCTTGTCGATCCGGCGGATATGCAGTTCTGATTCTACGGTGCCTGTCCCGGGGCCATACCCCCCTGGAGGCGGTTCAGCCAGAGTTTGACGTTTTCATCGCGGCCTTCGGCGTTCCAGTTCGCACCGAGCAGATCCGGGAGCCCATCACCATCGGCGTCCAGGATGCGCATGCTGTGCGAACCGGCTTCTGACAGTGTCATTGGCTGCCAGACATCGACCCACCCTGCTTCGCTCTTCCGCCCCCGATTCAGCATCACCCTCACGTAGTCCGGGTCGGCCCCCTGTGGCATCTGGGCATAGGCAATGTCCGCGTGCCCGTCGGCATCAAAGTCCGCAGTGCCGACGAAGTGACAGACCGTCTCCACGTCGGGCACCACCGTGTGTGCTCGCCACCCATCCTGGCGTGCGTCTGTGGGGGCCTCGAACCAGACGATACGATACCGACTGCCCTTGAGTTCGGAGGGAGAAAGCACTATATCGAGGCGTCCGTCGTCGTTGAAGTCGGCGCTGGCAATGAATGTGTTGGGGTGCGACCAATCTTCCTCCCTGGCGAATGCGTGCGTCGCCCACAGGCGCCTTCCCAGGTTCTCGTACCACCGGCCGTTGATGACGACGTCGCGATCGCCGTCGCGGTCGAGGTCCGTCGTCAGCAAGCCCTCGCCGGCGGGACAGTCGAGAGCGGATCGTTCCCACTTGGTAACCTGACCTTCACGCTTCTGCCAAAGGAAGTGGAGCCGGTTGCCTGTGTCGTCCCCGGCCGGCCATTCGCGCTGGTTGCGCCCAACGATGTCGGTACGACCATCTCCGTCAAAATCACCTAATTCCAGGTCGTGCAACGTCTGGCTGACAAGAACCTGAGGGGTCCAGCCCGAATCGGTCCTGCAATACGATGTCACGGTGTTCGGATCGAGCGTTATAACCACGATATCGTTGCGGCCGTCTGCGTCAAGATCTCCCACCTCACCATCCGTGCTGAACTTCCGGCTCGCGTCCACACTCTGCCGCTCCCAGGAGGGAAACCGGTTCAGGAAGGCCACCAGGCCGCCGCTCGAGGCGCCGCCGATTATGATGTCTGTGCGGCCGTCGCCGTCCACGTCACCTATCGTCTTGAGCCAGGGATCAACGATGGAGGCATCGAGCGTCTGCATCTCGAAACGGCCGTTCGGGCCGCCGTGAAAAACGGCAAACGCCAGAGGTAACAAAGGTAGAATGGAGGTCAGTCTTGGTTGCATTGAGATGCCAACTCCTGAAATGGCGAATTGCTCTTGAACCTCGAGTCAATTATTACGCCTGAAGAGCGCGCAACTTCAATGTGAGAGAGTTGCTAGTGGGACTATTTCGGATAGACACGCATCGTGGACGGGTTTGCCTCGTCGATCCCCAGGGAAGCCCATTCTTCTCACTCGGCATCGTCCACGCAGGGGCCTATGCGGAGGGAGAAGGGCAGGCCCTGTTCCACAGTAAGTACGCGGCCAACTGGACGACGCTGGCAGCGAAAATCGCAGCCGACTTCGCTGATTGGGGCTTCAATACGGCGGGCTATCACCGTCGTCAGTATATCGATCGGACGGTGTCCGGCAGCTCGATCCTGAAGCAGGGATTGATCCAGGCTGACGAATCACCGTACAAGGTCCTGATCGAGCAGGTGTGAAAAACGAACCTGGAAATTCTGGCGCACGATCATCGAACACCCTGAGATCCTGCTTTGGGATAAGCTCTTCGACGAGGCCAAGCACCAGGTCCTGGCTGACGTGCGCGGTGCGGCAAAGTCCGTCCGGCCCGATCTCCAGGCAGGATTCCACATCGAACACGTGAACTCGTTCAATCCCGTCTTCCGCGCGACACGGCGTTACGAGGATCTGGCCGCAAGAGCGGATTTCCTGAAGGTCGTGGCGTACAACAACTGCGGCGGTGAACGATACGTGCGCTACACAGACAACGTCGGGGCTACGGTGTTCAGGGACGTCCCGAAGGCAGAGCTGATGCGTTTCAACAACCGCCTGCTCAACTACTCCGAGAAAGGGTATGAAGAACTCGCAAGTTCGGGCCTTTCTGCCGACTATGTGTATCGTGAGACGAAGCGCGCGCTGACAGGCGTTCAGGGGAAGTGCGGGATTCTCCCCGGGATCGGCATCGGGATCCCAACCTCGGCGGGCAGCAGGAAGGCATCTCCGCAGGACACATACGACGCGACTTTGGCAGCCTTGCGGGCTGGCGCAGACGACGTCATACTGTCGCACAAATACTCTGAGATGAACCTCGCCAACCTGTCGGCAGCCGGCCGCGCTGTCCGGGCGGGGTTCTGAGATCACCGTTGACGCCCGGTGCGCCTGACCCCTGCTAAGATTCGATTTTTGGCTCGATTTTTCGCAGACAAGGCCTCCCGGAGATGCCGAAAATCTCCTATCTCACTGCCCTGATGGCACTTGCGTCGGTCCGACCCCGATGGCTTTCAGCGACAGTATCCAATTTTGGAAACTGTTTGAAAAAACTGCGATGGAACATCTGTATCATTTGTAGCAGATATCCTGTGGATAACTTTTCCTTTGAAAAAGACTGTTGACTCCGTTCCGTGGGCGGATCTATCTTGATAATGGCCGCTGTGATTTGCGTGCCCTTGAACACCGGTAGATGGGTAACGGACGGGCTTAACAGGTTTGTTCGCTACTCTAGGAGGCTGGAGCCGCCCGGACAAACTATATTGCCGGTCGGTGTTGCCGGGAGAGAAATCCGGCAGTGGGTAGCAACCTCCAGCTGAAGTTCTTGCCCGGGCAACGGGTGAGAGCATTTCGAAAGAGTCGGGTCAAGGAAACGGAATCCCAGCGGCTATCTTTTTGCCCCCCCGCCCGACAGGCTTACCTCATACAGGCTTTGCTCCTCCTACTAAAGCAGACCCCGGTACGCCTGCGTCGGACCTCGGTCCGCGGTTTGAGGCGGGTATTCTTCTGTGGCTGTCTGACATGGCAAATCACGAGAGAAGATAGCTCTCCGGAGCGGCGCCCTTCTGCTTCGGGCGGCAATATCGCGGTGATCCCCGGCGAAGCGCCGCGAGCTCGCGGCGCGCTTCCTCAGGAATGAGGGCTCAGGCAGACGGATCGGAAGATTAAGCACAAATAACTTTCGCCTAATCCTGCCTTAATGACGTCTGAGTATTCTTTTTCCCATCGAGAGGAGAAGGGAATACGAATACCGGGCGGGCTGGCAGACCGAAGGTTGAGCAGAGCTCCGGCGGGGCAAGGAGCAGGAATGCAGTTTGTCGGAACTATCCCCCAGTGCTCGGCGTGTCTGCGGATGCCTGCCCCGGACCAATGAGAAACAGTCTCGGTTCTGGGAGTCAAACACGAGGAGGAGGATTCCATGAGAAAGCAGATTATCAGTCTCCTGACCATTCTTGCGGTGGTCGGATCGTTCAGCGCGATCGCGCAGACTGGCATGATCGTGCGGATTGACGTCCCGTTCAGCTTCGTCGCGGGCGGGAAGACTCTTCAGGCTGGAGAATACACGCTGCAGCCCTCCAACCTGGACAAGGACGTGATTCTACGCAGCGCGAAAGGCAGTGAAACCATAATTGTGCCCGTTCTCACCCGGCTTGGGCAACGATCCGGCGAAGAAACCGAAGCGGTGTTCGACGTAGCGGGAAACGAGCATTACCTCGCCGAACTTCACGTTCCCGCCATCGACGGGTTCGCCTTCACAGCCGCTCCCGGCAAGCATACTCACGTCGGCGTGAAGGGAAAGAAGTGAGATAGGTCATGCATTTCGCGGAATTCAGGAAGGGCACACAGACGAGCGTGGCGGTCGGGTTCCCGAGCTTCTTGGCCGGTTGGGCAGCGTTGCTGCCCTGCCCGGCTGCCTGAGCGGGAGCAGGAGTGGCGCAGGGCGCGCGCAGGGGCTTTTCCCGCGAGTATCGCCTCGGACGTATCACCCGTGCGGCTCGCGGGTCTGCTCGGCAGCGCCCGTGCAAGAAGACTACGGGTGTCTCAGGACAACGGGCTGTCAGTTCTGCCGCCAGCAGGAGCCGCGGCTGTGCTTCCCGCCCTGTCCGGGGACACCGACAGGAAACCCCTGGTCATCCCGCAAAACCAGGGCCTTTCCCGTAGTCAGGTTCCTGAGCTCGGCGGCAACGTACGCCCCCTCGTAGCGCTTCGACGGATAGGCCAGAACCGACATTGTGTCGCCGGTTTTGATCATGAAATCCGCGTCGGCCAGCAATCGGTATGGGCTTGCCACGAACGTGACTTTCTTCCCCCCGGTGTCGAGCGTGAAGGTCGGGAATCCCTGTCCATAACCCATGCTCACCTCGGCCACGGTTCCGTCGAATGAAGTCTTGGCTGCCAAGTCCAGCTGAGGTCCGGTTCCGGCGCAGAGAGGCCCGCCCTGGCCCGCGGCCCGTGTGCGCCCCCACCCGGGAGCGCCGCCAGCGGGGTTGACCAGTTGCACGGTCGCGCCCGACGTGTTGTCCGTGATCTGAGTGGCTACATACCCGTCCGGATGGGTCGCCGACTGGAACGCCCGAACCGTGACTGACATTCCGGTTTTGAGCTCGAAATTGGTCTGTGTCCAGGCTCGATAAGAGCCGACATAGATCGTGACCGGATCATGACCCGGCACCGAAAGCGAGAACGAAGGCGTGCCCTGACCGAACTCCATGGTGATGCTCTCGACTACACCCTGCATATCCACGACGCTTGCCGGTGTGGAAGCCTGAGTCATCAAACGGTTCTGGTTGCCGCCCTGGGCTGCGGATACCGCTGCCGGAGCTAACAGAACTGAGATCAAGAGTGAAACCGTCCATAACTTGCGTGACATTGCAAACCCTCCATAGTTGGTTCTGTCTTATGGTTCCGCATCGATAGTGGCAAGTACCGTTCCATAGCCGAAGCCAAGGCCCCCGTCGCCGCGTAACTAGGATAAGATATTCAAAGTAATAGACTTAATGAATGAAGCTAGATGACCGACGGCTCATCAGGACTTACCGGAAGTGCAAATCCTGCATCGCGTGCACATACGAAAGGCAATTCTTGCAGCGCGTCCGGGTGCCAGACGCAGGTTTCACCCGATCAGGCCGTAATCCTTCAGGCGGTATTGAAGCGTACGCAGGCTGATGCCAAGCTGCCGCGCGGTCTCCCGGCGGTCGCCCCGGTTCCTCTCCAGGGCTGAAAGAATTGCAGTCTTCTGGATTTCAGCCAGCGACAGGGGCGGCGCAGCAACCGCCTGATCAGCCCGGGGTTGCAGCGGAAGATCCTCGAGCTTGATTATGTCGCCCCTGGCGACGATCAGGGCGCGTTCGACAGCGTTCATGAGTTCCCTGACATTGCCGGGCCAGTCGTATCGCTGGAGGAGGGTCTCGGCCTCGGCAGTGAAGGCCCGAAACGGCCGCCCCATTCGAGCCGCGACCTTTCCGGCGAAATGCACAGCCAGGGGCAGTATGTCTTCCCGACGCTCGCGGAGCGGCGGGATGTGGATCGGGAACACACTCAGCCGATAGTAGAGATCTTCGCGAAAAGAATTTTCGCTCATCGCCTTCGCGATGTCTTTGTTGGTGGCGGCGATCACCCTCACGTCGACGATAACGGCTCTGGTACCGCCGACGCGCTCGAACTGCTGCTCCTGGAGCACGCGGAGGAGCTTGGCTTGCAGGTTGACGCTCATCTCCCCGATCTCATCCAGAAACAGCGTGCCCCCGTTGGCAAGTTCGAAGCGTCCGCGCCTGTTCTGCACCGCACCCGTAAAGGCGCCCTTCTCGTGACCGAACAGCTCCGATTCGAGAAGCGTCTCGGTCAGCGCGGCACAATTCACTGCGACAAAGGGCTGCTCTGCGCGCGGGCTGCGGCGGTGAATGAAACGGGCCACGACCTCCTTCCCCGTCCCGGATTCGCCGGTGAGCAAAACCGTGGTCGGCTGCTCCGCAACCTGCGATGCAAGCCAGAGTACGCGCTTCATGGTCTCGCTCTCTGCCAGGACATCGGGGGGAAACTGTGCCTCGGCCTCGGCCTGGTGGAGGACATTCTTGTCCTGCAGCATGCGCTGTCTCAGTACCCGGGCAACGACGAGTCGAAGCTCGTCGAGGCTCTTCAGCGGTTTGGCAAGGTAGTCTTCGGCGCCGAGCTTCATCGCTTCGACGGCGGTTTCCACCGAACCGTAAGCGGTCAGCACGACGGTGGGAATTTCGGGGGCGCGTTCGCGAACCCAGCGGATGAGCTCGATGCCGGTCATACCGGGCATGCGTTCGTCGGTGATGATGAGGTCGAAGCTGCGATGGGAGAGAAGTTGCGTGGCCTCGAGCCCGCTGGCGGCGGTGACGACTGTGTAATCCCGGCTCAAGGAACCGCTGAGCAACTGTCTCTGCGCGGGCTCATCATCCACAACCAGGATGGCGTGCCTCATCATCACCACCTATGCGGGGGACCGGCTTTGCCTGACCGGCGAATGGAGCGGCAACTCCATCGAACAACGCGCACCACCATCCGGCAGATTCGAAAGCGCAATCTTACCACCAAGGCTCTCGACGATCCTCCGGGTGACTGCGAGCCCGAGGCCGGTGCCCTGGGTTTTTGTCGTCATGAAGGGCTGGAACAGCTCTTCAGGGTCGACAGCGGGAAGCCCCGGTCCCGTGTCGTCGATCTCGACGTGGAGCCGGCCTCCACGCGAATCGGCGCGGGCCCGAAACGTGACATCACCGCCCGGCGGCGTCGCGTCCAGGGCATTCAAAAGCACGTTGAACAGCACCTGGCGAATGCCATCCGGATCCGAGCGTATCGGCAGCGGTTGGGTGCCCGCGTCAAGAGAGAGCGCGATGTTCTGCTCTGCGGCCCGGGGACGCAACATTTCGTGGACTGCCGAGACCGCCTGCAGAAAGTCGAACTCGCGCAGCTGCGGCGCGGCGGGCCGGGCGAAGTTGAGCAGCGAGGTGACCAGCTTCTCCAGTCGCTCGGCTTCGCTGATCACGGTTTTCATCAGCTCCTGAGTCCGGTGGTCCTCAGGAAGTTCCTCCTGCGCAAGCTGGGTGAGACCTTTCATCGCGCCGAGCGGATTGCGGATCTCGTGTGCGAGTGTGGCAGACATGCTTCCCAGGATCCTCAGATGCCGTTCCGATTCCTCCCCGATCTTCAGGTCCACGAAACGGCCCAGCGTCAGAAGGAGATAGTATGAAACCGCAACCAGGGCAACGACGGCAATGCAGGTGATCACGACATGAACAACGGCCTGGGTTCTGATGAAATCTGCCGCGGCCGCCTTCAATCCCAGGCGAAGATGCCATCCATTCAGAGCTGAATCGACTCCCCGGGTCATCTGCCGGGGTGATGCGAGCGGGAAATCAGAGACGAAGACCCTCGTTCCATTGAGAGTGACGATGGCCCCGGGTTTAAGGTTCGCAGCCGCGGAAGCATCGCCGACGGCAGTCAGCACTGTTCCGTCCCTGCCAAGCAGGGCCATGAATGAGACTTCTGCCTTATTGCGTCCGATGCCTTCCTGCATCGTCTCCCGCCAGTAGTCGGGATTATTGCGACGGCCGGGGCCGCGCACCTGGACGTCTGCTGCCGCAGCCATCTCCAGGGCCCGGTTGTGGAGGTACTGTATCCTGAGGCGCGAGAGCGTCACGTAGCTGTGGCCTGCGCTGAGCAGCAGGCCCAGGCAGACCGCCGCAACGATGCCCACGAATGCCGCGACGGGGAATCTCCCCGCCCGAAGCGAACTCATCGTGTCACGCAGTGACCTGATCGAAAGAACCGAATCCATCCTGGTGCCCGGTGCCAACCCTTGCTGTTGTCCTCTCGCTTGGAATGGCATCGCGAGAGGATAACACGATCGACGGGATCGGGTGGTTCCTGTTACGTCCTGCCTCCGGCGCGAGGCTCGTGTTCCCGGCGTTGCGGTAAATCCGGCGCACAGCGAGATCAGCACCTCGCACACGGCCCACGCCGGTAACAGCGCAAAGCCGCGAGGTGGACGATCTCAATTACTACGGAGTTTTCAGAAGGGGCGCCCCTGACCTGCACAGGGTCGCGGAGCCCTGACAGGCCCCGACGGGGCGTCGCCCCCGCGCACGCCCCGCCACCCGTCCTGTCGTTTATTCAGGATCCACAACAAACACCGGGATCTGGAACATCTCAAATCCGTTGAGGTTCAGCACCAGCGCACAGATCGGATCCGGGCAGGTGATGCGCACGAATGTCCCTTCATCGGTGAGCAGCTGCGGGAACAGCTCGAAGAGAAACCGCGCGGTCTGGGAATGCGGACCGAATGTGAGTCTGTTGTGCCCAGGATCGTGCCGTCCTCTGCGACAACCTCCACATTGCAAGTGACGGTTCGGTCCGCAGACGGATTGGCCAGCGCCATTCCGACGAGCGCGCCTTCGGATGTTCCGGCATAGAAACTGCCGTTCCGGAACTGGGGTCCCGGTGTGACGCCTACCTCGGCCAGAAGATTTCCGCCCTGATCCGTTATTACGAGCCGGGTCTGGACCTGGATCCTCTGTTGCGATTGAACCATGACGTATCCCGACTGAAGTCCTCCCTCACCGCTTGATTGCAGGGCAACCATCGACCTGGCCCGGATCGAATCCGGGCTGAACTCACCATTGGCATCCACCCCCTGGGCGGGGCCTTGACCGTGGGCCCGGGTCATCCGGAGCTGCCGCATCGGCGCTCCGGCATTGTCTCGGAATTGAAGCTGAACCTGGGCCTGGGTCTGCTCCTGATTCATCAGAATGAGTGTGGTTTGCCACCGGATCGAACCCGATTGGCCGTCCACAAACTGGGGGACGCATACGGTGGTCTGAGCAAAAGACGGGGCAGCCAGCGCCAGTACCACCAGAGACATCAGATAAAGATTCCGACCGATCATGTCATCTCCTTTGTTAAGTAAGATCATCTCTGCTCATTTCTGATTCAGGATGACTGTTACTCGAAATCCGTTCACCCCCGCTGTTAGGCAATTTGTGTTCCGCGAGCGCACGACGGCACTGAGTAAGCGCACGCCCAGCTCTGACTGTCCCGGAAAGTGCTGCTTCTGCGGATTGGATCGGAATTGGGCCTAAGGGACTGCGTGGAAATGAGATGTCAACATTGCTTCAGGCCTGCGGCGGCAGCCCGGCATCTGCCCACCCGGCGCTCAAGGCGATGCGCGCCTGCGATTTCGAGCCGAACCTCCTGATGTGCTCTGGCTGCGGCAACTGTACAGGGCGGCTGCGCAGACGCATTTTTTGCATCTTGGCCCCGTTTGAAATGCAGGTTCTGCATCACCTTCCTGTCGAGCCCGGCGCCGGATCCGAATATACACGATCCCGCACATCCCTTTTGGTGCCGATGCACAGGGCGCCGGAATCGGACTCTTCCTTCAGTTCCTCCGGTGTGACTTTCAGATCCGCCATCGTCTGGAAACCATGCTCAGGGTCCTTCCGAAGGCAGCGCCTGACAATCCTCTCCACCTCACGGGGCAGTCCTTCTGCAGCTTGGCTGATCGGCTTCGGCTCCTCGCTCAGGATTGACGACATCGTCGATGCCCTGGTGTCGTCCCGGAATGCCCGCTGTCCCCTCGGCATTTCATACAGCATGGAGCCGAAGGTGAAGATGTCGGAGCGCGTGTCGATGTGTTTGCCTCCGGCCTGTTCCGGGGACATACAGGTGGCAGTCCCGAGGACCGTCCCCGCTCCGGTGCGGGTCGCCGCGGTCTCGGCTTCCGGCCCCGCCGCCTCAGTCAGCTTCGCGAGACCGAAATCCAGGACCTTCACCAGGCCGTGCTCGTCCACCATCGCATTCGATCGTTCCAGGTTGCGGTTTCCGTCGTTGGGGCGAACTGCGCCCGAGACGCTCTTCTGCGAAGCATCAGGGCAACACGTCGATTACAGCAGGTTCCTCCAGGCGTGGAATCGGGCCCAGAAGCCGGCCGGCGTCCGGCAGAGATCTCCGCATTCGCTGAGGCACACCTGGGCATCTCAGATGATCGCCGCCGGAGAGGATATTGCATCCGTCTCGAAGCACATGGGGCACGCCAATGCCGGAACAACCCTCAGTTTGTATACTCATTTCCTGCCGACGATGCGCCGGCTCGAAGGCACAGTTCTGGACAGATATAAGGTTGCCGCGGCGAAACTGGAGATCATCGTTGCGTGAACGGAAAGTACGGGAAACTGTGCCTACGTGGTAGCTTGGTAGCTCTACAACAACAAATCGAACTAATCTGCTATTTTCCCCCCTTGTCGTGTTGCAGGAACCAATCGTACAAATCATCCCCCGGATACACTGACCAATTTATCGAATGTCCTAAATTCGGTTCAATTGTACATTTGAGTCTTCGGTTCCGGTCCTTTAGTTGTTCCAGCATCCTCCTGGTCTCCTCAACTGGTACTACGAGATCGAGCTCTCCGTGGAAAGCCCAGATCGGCAAGTCAGCCAGGTTCTTGATATTTCTATAAATAAAGGTCGTCCGACTGGTAAAGCCGGATATTGGGGCGATCGCGGCAAACAGATCCGGATACTTTGCAGCAAGATACCATGTGCCTTCCCCCCCCAAACTGGCACCCGTGAGATAGACTTTGTTCTTGTCGACTCGATACTTGGTAATGACCTCCCTGTAAAACGTTTCGAACCAATCGTCAGTAGACCACCGCAAAAGCGCAGGACATTGGGGAGCCACGACGATGAACGGAAGCTCCCGCCCACGATAGATTTGGTCAGGCACGCCCGACGAATACACTTTCATTAAATTGGTTCCTCTGTCTGATCCTCCATGCAAATAAATAATCATTGGCCATTGTTTTTTCGGGAAGTCCTCGTAGCTCGTTGGCGTGTGGACGATATAGGCATATCTCACCTTTCGGGGGGTCCGATTGATCCCATTCTTAAATTCCAAAACTAAGGGAGGCTTACCTTCTTCAGGCCAAAAGCGTGCTGTGCCATTGAGCATCCCTTCTTTCCAGACGGCTTCAGTCTCCTTATGGCCATTCCGGGAAAACTCACTGCACAATCCGTCCTCCAAGCCGTGCTTGAAATGGCCAACGTACCTGAGGTTCCCATTCTCATACCACTCTCTATATGTTCCTTCCTTTATGTTTGTTCTGTAGTTGCATTGATAATCTTCCTTGATCTGCCTATCGATGGAGCTATAAGTCGCGTCCATTTGAATCTGCCCATTCTCAAAAGAATCCTGAACACGATAGAGCCGATCCTTCTCTTCGAATCGGATGTTGCGCACGTAAACAATTGTTTTCGATGTGGAAACACTGCGCTGGACCAGAAATGTTTCGCTCTGCGGTATTGCCGGCTCACCTTGGATAACGAGAACCGCCAGCATTATTAACGAGTATTTGCTCATTACGCTCGAGTCCAGCCTCACCGAGATTCCCCACCCGAGGTTCCGGGTACCCACCCTCGGCAGAGCGCCTTGTGTGCCCCTGAGGTATATTGGACAAGCCCGTAAAGTGCTGCGAATCGACGGAACATGGATCCCGACAGAGATCCTCTTCTAAGAAGGCAATTTGTGCATCTTCTGGGACTGCAACGATCAGGCAAACATTTTACAGCGAAAGGCCCTGTTGCGGGAATGACTTCGGATGCTCCCCTGCACAATTGCGACATTATCGAACCGCGGACAGAGACTTTGGCCGGCGTCCGGCAGAGATCGCCGCATTCGCTGAGGCACACCTGGGCGTCCCGGATGATCGCCGCCGGCGAGGATATTGCATCGGTATCGAAGCACATGGATCACGCCAACGCTGGAATCACCCTTGGGCTGTACACGCATTTCGTGCCGAAGAAACGCAGGCTGGAAGGAACAGTTTTCGACAGGCACAGCGCAACCATAGGGCAACCTGAGTGCAAGAATGGCTGGAATGCGATTTCGGGAAGGATATAAGTTATTGATTCTAATGGAGCCAGCGCGCGGACTTGAACCGCGGACCTACTGATTACGAATCAGTTGCTCTACCAACTGAGCTACGCTGGCCTGCCGTGCGGCGAGGCTAGTGTGTACCATTTTTGCCCGAAAGGGTCAAGGAAGGGAGATGCAGCAAACATGGCTTGCGGCCCGGCATACGAAGGGCGCCGCGGAAGGACCTGCCAAAATGCTCCCGATCCCGGGGTCCGGCTTCACAGACCGGACCCATCGTCTCCAGGCCTCAGGCGCGTGCCGCACATGCTTACGGAGAATAGCTGTCTGCGGGTGTGCTGGTAAGCTGGAACCCGGCGGGGTTCCTTTCCATCCGCAGCACCTCCACATAAATGTAGTCCTGCGCGTTGATTTCCAGGTGGCCCGTGAAGGAAGAGGGGAGGTCGGTGAAGATCTGGCTGATGAACTGCGCCTCATGCCCCATGAACATGTCGGAGCGCTGCCGCACTACGGCACCATCCTGGTCATACAGGGTGAGGTACAGTGGAAACAGGTTTGAGATGTAAGGCGGAGATGGACACCAGGCTATCCCTGTGTCAATTGAAGGAGACTTTTCAACCGCAAAGTAAAACCTGTTGCCGTATGCCGATGCGGGGCTGCCGGTCGTATCCTGCAGGACACCGTTGACACGAACCTCGTAGAAATAAGAGACAGCGACCTCCAAATCTCTGAAGCCGACGCCCGGACGAACTTCAAGGTACCCCGCCCTCGTCGTGTTGTCACCCGTGAGTCGGAGTTTGACCATTCCCTTCAGAGGAAGGGTGACCGGAACACCGCCCATCCCGGTGAAATTCTGACCATTCACCGCCCACTTCCCTTGCCATGTCTCGTTATAACCCTGCATGACCCAGACGGTTCCGTTCCACTCAGAGTTGGTCTTGTTTGAAATCAGCAATACTGCCTCGTATCCCCCGCCAAGCGCGAGCTGAGCATATATGGCTGCGTGGGATGCGATGGGGAAGACAAGGAGAGAAACAAAAGCGAGAAGCAGGCGATGCATAGAGACCTCCCTTTGAGCCCCTTCCGGCATGACCGGCCAAGACGTCCCGGCCGGATTTGACAGGAGGGGTCTTCACTCTTATCGTCCGGGGACCTGCGCCGGATTAGATTGCACGTGAAGGGAGGGAATCAGGCGGGACCGGGCCTGCCCGGAATCAGGCGACGGGGTTGCGCAGCGTGCCGATCTCGGAAACCGTGATCTCGACCATGTCGCCGTGCTGAAGCGCGAAATCATCCGGAGGAATAATCCCCGTCCCCGTCATCAGGAACACTCCGTGCGGAAAATCGAGTTCGCGGAAGAGATATAGAATCAGGTCCTCAAAACGGCGCTTCATGTTCCCCAGGTTCGTCGAACCCTCGAAGCGGATACCGGCGCCGTCGCGCACCGCCAGGCGCACCTCCATCTTGTGCGGATCGCTGACCCCGTGGACCAGGGTCACGACCGGGCCTATCGCACAAGACCCCTTGTAGATCTTCGCCTGCGGCAAATAGAGCGGATTCTCACCTTCAATGTCCCTCGCGCTCACATCATCGCCGATCGTGAAACCGACGAGCCTGCCCGAGGAGCTGATCACGAGAGTCAACTCGGGCTCAGGTACGGTCCACTTCGAGTCGATGCGGACGCGAATCTGCGCGTTCGGGCCTACCACCCGTCCCGGCATCGACTTGAAGAAAAGCTCGGGGCGCTCGGCACGATACACCTTGTCATAAAACGACCCGCCGCCTGCGCTCTCCTCCATGCGGGCTTCGCGGCTGCGTCCGTAGGTCACGCCCGCCCCCCAAACCTCCTGCTTCGTGATCGGGGCCAACAGGTGCGGCTTATGGAGATCCGGAACTATGTCCAGATCAGTAAGCGGCCAGCCCGGTTCCGATTCGATCCACGCCGCGTTCCGACCCACACGTTCGACCAGGTCCTCCGCCGACAACATCAGGGAGAATGATCCGCAGTGTTCCGAATCCACCTTGCTCAGGTCATACACCATCCCGTTCTGCACCAGTCCGATGCAGGGGCCGCGATCCGGACGCCAGAAGCGACAGAGTTGCATGGTGACCATCCCTTCCTGTTGTTGGCCGAAGACCCTATAGGGTCCGCGCCGGCCGCGCGGACCCACTCTTAGCTGCCCGTGCGGTCAAGATAAACGGTCTTGATGCTGGTGAAGAACTCCATCGCCGCCCTCCCCTGCTCGCGCGAGTGGGACGACGACTCCTTCATGCCTCCGAACGGCACCTGGGGCTCGAGCCCCGCCGTCTCACCGTTCACCTTGACCACTCCCGCCTCGATCCGGCTGCAGTACTCCTGAACCGCATTCAGATCGCGGGTGAAGATGCTCGCGGACAGGCCATAACGGACCCCGTTGGCAAGCGCGATCGCCTCGTCCAGGTCCTTCGCCCGCATCAGGGAGAGCACCGGACCGAAGATTTCCTCCTGGGCAAGCGACGACGCGGCCGGCACATCATCGAAGATCGTCGGCTCAATGTAGAATCCGTTCTTGTAGGTATCCCCGGAAGGGACCCCGCCGCCGCAGAGCAGCTTCGCTTCCGACTTCCCCCTCTCGATCGCCGCGAGTATGCTGCGATGCTGTTCCGCGGAAACCACGGGAGGCAGCACGCTCGAATCATCAATGCCGGGGCCGATCTTCAAAGACGCGGCCCTCTCGACGAGTTTCGCGGCGAACCTCTCGTAAATCGGGTCCAGCAATATCGCACGCGAAGTGGCCGTACACTTTTGTCCCGCATAGCCGAAAGCCCCGCGCAGCGTCAACGTCAGCGCCTGTTCGATATCGCAGTCGGGCATGACGATGACGGGATTCTTTCCCCCCATCTCGAGCTGGAACTTGACCCCGCGCTCGGCGGCCCGCGACGCAATCCGGCGCCCGACCGCGTTGGACCCGGTGAAGGAGATCCCGTGGACCCTGTCGTTCCTGACCAGTTCCTCGCCCACCTCTCCGCCGCTGCCCGTGACGAGATTGACGACGCCGGGCGGAACGCCGGCGTCCTCGAGGGCCTTCGTGATGAGCACGCCGCAGTGAGGCGTCGCCGTGGCCGGCTTGAGCACCACGGTGTTCCCGTAAACCAGCGCCGGTGCGAGTTTCCAGATCGGGATCGCGATCGGGAAGTTCCACGGCGTGACCAGGCTGACGGCCCCGAGCGGAACTCTCGTCGTATAAATCAGGGTCCGCGGGCTGACCGACGGCACCACCTCGCCGACGCTCCTCACTCCCTCGGCGGCATAGAAACGAAACAGCGCCACACCGCGTGCCGTCTCACCCCGTGCTTCCGCAATTGTCTTCCCGTTCTCACGCACCATCGCGCGTGCCACATCCTCGAGCCGCGAGTCGAGGATGTCCGCGGCCTTGCGGAGCAACTCGCCACGCGCCCAGGCCGACAGGTCTCGCCACTTCGAAGATGCCTCGTGCGCAGCATCGATCGCCTGGCGTGCGTCCAGGGCGGTGCTCGCGGCGAACTCACCGACGACGTCGCGCGTGTCGGCAGGGTTGATGGATTGGAAAGTCGCACCGTTTGCCGCCGCGGTCCAGCGGCCGTTGATGAAGTTCCGGAACGTGTCCGTCATACAGACCTCATGGCTGAGAAACTGGAACGCCGGAAGGATCCGGCCGGTACTCATTCGCCGTCAGCCAGCGCGAAGGCGGCCAACGCTTCCTTCTCGGTGGAGTATAGATCGAGAACCGTGTCCAGGTGCGTGATTTTCAGCAGGGTAAGAATCCTGTCGGGCACATGACAGAGGCGGACACGCCCGCCTGCCTTTCGCACCGAGAGGTGGGCCCTTATGAGGCGGCCGAGTTCGGAGGAGTCCACGTACGGGACATCCCGCAAATCGATGAGTATCTGAAGGCGGCCCTCCGCGACCAGTTCGTCGATGCGTTCCTTGAGCGAGATCTCGCCCGTCCCCTTCAGAGCGCGGTCGACGGACAGGACGATCACGCCATCTATCTCTCTTTCGCGAATGAACGGCCTCACAGATCCCTGGGTGTGCGGCGTCAAGAAACCCTTCCCTCCCGCGATGCCTGCACCACAGCGGGCCGACCGCGGCTGCGCAGCCGCGCCACAACCTTCACGAGGATGTCTACCGCCTCTTCGATCTCTTCTTCGGTGGTGTGCCATGAAAGGCTGAAGCGGAGCGATCCCTGGACTACTTCCGGCCGGAGATTCATGGCTGTCAAAACATGCGACGGCTCGAGCGACCCGGACGAGCAGGCGGATCCGGTCGATACCGCCACGCCCTCCAGATCGAGTGCGATCACAGCCGCTTCCCCCTCGAGCCGTTCGAAGGACAGGTTTGAAACGGTGGGGAGCCTGTGTTCCCTGCTCCCGTTGACTCTCACTCCCTCGATCCGGCTCTGCACGGTGTTCTCGAAACGGCTGCGCAGGTTTGCCACCCGTGATCCCATGTCGCCCAGCCGCTCCAGGCTCAGGCGGGCCGCGGTTCCCAGGCCGACGATGCCGGGAACGTTCTCAGTGCCGGCACGCCGCTTGCGCTCCTGGGAACCGCCGGTCATGAAGGGCGGCAATTTGGCGCCCTTTCTTGCATACAGAGCACCCACCCCTTTGGGCCCGTGCATCTTGTGAGCCGAGAGCGAGAGTAGATCCACGCCCAGCTTGCCTACATCGACAGGCACTTTGCCCGCTGATTGGACGGCGTCGGTGTGGAGCACGATCCCGCGCCCGCGCGCGATCCCGCCGATTTCCTCGAGCGGCTGGATCACGCCGGTCTCGTTGTTCGCATGCATCACGGATATGAGGATCGTACGTTCGGTGATCGCACCCGCTATGTCATCGGGATCGACGCGACCGAGGGTGTCGACCGGCACTTGCGTCACTTCCGCCCCCTGCCCCTGGAGTGCCCTGCACGTCGCCAGGATGGCCGGGTGTTCGATTTTCGATGTGATGATGTGGTTCCCGGGGCGGTATCCGCTGCGGAAGACGCCCCACAGAGCCGCGTTGTCCGATTCGGTGCCGCCGGAGGTGAAGATGAGCTCGCGGGTGTCCGCACCAAGCAAGCCGGCGAGAGGTGGCCGCGACTCTTCGAGCGCCGCGCGCGCCAGCTGCCCAAAGGTATGGATCGAGCTGGGATTCCCGTATCCCTCCCGCATGAGCGGAAGCATCGCGTCGATCACCTGGTCGTCGACACGGGTTGTGGCACTGTTGTCCAGATAGATTCGCGCTTTCACTCTTGTGCTCCCGGGAACCCCGACAGAATCAAAACATAACGGAGCCCCCGGGACGAGTCAAGGAAGCCTCGCCTGCGCCCTGCCAGTTACAGGCCACCCAAGCCCTCTGTCTCCGCGACTGCGGCGCGGACTCGGCACCTTGCGGCGCGACGCACCCACCTCTCTCCCGGCGGCGACCGGTGGTGTGATGCGGGTCCGCGCCGCGGCGCGCGCCTGCTCTCAAATCGCTGAAAACTTGATCGATACTGATGTTGTGGCCGCCGAAAGCCGATGCGTGGAGTAGGACCCGGTGCGTCGGGCCAGCATTCAAGGGGGAGTGCATGTCCAAGAACAAGAAAAACAGGGAGCAGAAAGGCGTTCCTTCCGTGCACGCCGCCGCGAACAGCCGGCGAGCGACGGGCGGGGAGAGGAAACCGCTCGACAACGACGCCTATAACAAAGAGATGACCAGGCTGCAGGTCGAACTGGTCAAGCTGGAGGAGTGGGTGAGGCACAAAGGTCTCAGGGTGGTCGTTCTCTTCGAAGGGCGGGATGCGGCGGGCAAGGGGGGAGTCATCAAGCGGATCACCCAATGTCTGAATCCGCGCATATGCCGGATCGTGGCGCTTGGGACCCCGACGGAGCGGGAAAAGACGCAGTGGTACTTTCAGCGCTACGTCCCTCATCTCCCTGCAGCGGGCGAGATGGTGCTGTTTGATCGCAGCTGGTACAACCGAGCCGGAGTCGAACGGGTGATGGGATTCTGCACCGACGAGGAATACGTCGAGTTCATGCGTACGTGTCCCGAGTTCGAGCGCATGCTGATCCGCTCGGGGATCACCCTGATCAAGTATTGGTTTTCCGTCAGCGACGAGGAGCAGGAACGCAGGTTCCAGGCCAGAATCCACGACCGCACGAAACGCTGGAAATTGAGCCCGATGGACCTGGAGTCCCGCGCGCGGTGGATCGAATACTCGAAGGCCAAGGATGAGATGTTCCTCCATACGGACATCAAGCAATCCCCGTGGTGGGTGGTCGACGCCGACGACAAGAAGCGCGCCCGCCTCAATTGCATCACGCACCTGTTACGCATGATCCCCTACGAAGATCTGACTCCGGAGGAAATCGTCCTGCCGCCGCGTCAGAAGGAAAATGGATATGTTCGTCCGCCCATCACAGACCAGAATTTCGTTCCGGAGGCACATTGAGGCGCGCGACCGGTCTCCGGATACACCGCCGGAGCTTCTAAGATGCTAGAATGCTGGAATAGGTTTCGGGGGGCCTGATATGCCGGGTACGGCCAGAATCGTCACTCTGCTTACGGATTTCGGGGATCAGGATCACTACGTCGCTGCGATGAAGGGGGTCATGCTGAGCATCAACCCCAACCTGATTTTCGTGGACATCACGCACCAGATTCCGCCTCAGGACATCCAAAGCGGCGCATTCAGCATCGGGCAGGCATATGCTTACTTTCCCGGCGAGACCATACATGTTGCCGTGGTCGATCCCGGCGTCGGGACCGAACGCAAGGCTCTTGTCGTGCGTGCAGGCGAGCAGTTCTTCGTAGCGCCCGACAACGGGATACTGAGCCACGTACTCGACAAGGAACCGGAAGCCCGCGTGTACGAGGTGACTGCGGACCACTATTTCCGCAAGCCGGTTTCCGCGACCTTTCAGGGACGCGACGTATTCGCGCCGGTCGCAGGCTGGCTCAGCCGGGACATTCACCTGGACCAGTTCGGGGCCGCCTACGAGCAGCCGGTCCGGCTCGCGGTTCCCCGGCTGGCGAAGCTGAAAGGCAACCTGATCCAGGCCGCCGTCCTCGCGGTCGATCGCTTCGGCAACCTGATCACGAATCTCACGCCTGCCGACCTGCCCGCCTACGGGGCGCCGGGTGAGAGGCCGTGCAAACTTCTGGCGGCACACCGCGAGATCACTGCTTTCCGCAGGACTTTCGCCGAAGGGAATCCGGACGAACTCTTCGTCGTGCCGGGATCGACGGGATACCTCGAGATCGTGATTCGCAACGGGTCTGCAGCGACGACGTTGAACCTCGGGCCGGGCGCGATGATCGGCGTCGTGCTGTCCTGAGGTGGGTGCGCCTCGGCGAGGCGCGCCGTCAAAGGACCTTGCATGTCGGGACTGGGACAAGGATCACTCTTTCATCCGCTGCCCCGTGACACGTCGCTCCGCGTCGGTCCGGCCGGCTGGAACTACAAGGACTGGGAAGGGGTCGTCTATCCTGCAGGGGCCGGGAAAGCCTTCGATCCGCTGGCGTTCCTCGCCGACTATTTCGACACGATTGAGATCAACAGCTCATTCTACGCACCTCCCAGGCCCTCCGACGCGGCGTCGTGGGCCAGACGCGCGGCCAATAATCCCCGGTTCCGATTTACTGCCAAGGCCTGGCAGAGGCTCACCCACGAGCGAAACGAGGCGACGGAGGAGTCCCTCAAGTCAGATGCCGATGCGGTGAGGCGTTCGATGACGCCGCTGGCGGATGCCGGGGTCCTGGGCGCCCTGCTGATCCAGTTCCCGTGGAGCTTCCGCTACACGCCCGAGAACCTCGGGCATCTGGAGCGGGTCTTCAGGATCCTGGCCGGCTTCCGTCTGGTCCTCGAGGTTCGGCACGGCTCCTGGGACCGCCCGGAACTGTACGCGTTCCTGAAGGAGCACACCGTCGCATTCTGCAATGTGGATCAACCGGTGATCGGGAATTCGCTGCGGCCCTCTTCGCAGGTGACGTCCCCGGTCGGCTACTTCCGGCTCCACGGGCGGAACTACCAGAACTGGTTCAAGGAGGATGCCGGACGCGATGCCCGCTATGACTACCTGTACCCGAAGAGCGAGATCCGGGAGGTGGCGCGGCTGATCAAGGCGGCCACGCAAACTGCGGAAGAGACCTACGCGATCACGAACAACCATTTTCGCGGCCAGGCACTGGTGAACGCCCTCGACATCCTGGAGGAACTGGACGGCGTCCCTCCCGCCGCTCCTCCGTTGCTGTCCGCTGCCTACCCCAGGGGGAAGATTTGAAATTGCGATCGCGGGCGATTCCCGGAGCCGCCCCGATTGGCTCTGGCACTGGACAGCGCCGGAGCAGGGATGGTATAAACGTGCCGCGTCGAATGGGCCGAGGTAGCTCAGTCGGTAGAGCAGCGGACTGAAAATCCGCGTGTCGGCGGTTCAATTCCGTCCCTCGGCACCACCTCCAAGCCCGCGTCCGTCAAGGGCTTGCGGTCTTTCAACAGCTTCTAGAATCAACCCGAAATATCCCTCAAAATAGCCCAGTTGTGTCCCAAGCTGTGCCCGCGAGAATCCAAGCGTAACCAACTTCACCCAACTCCAGCCAAGATGCAGAGTCGCCTTCTGTCAAAGACCAAGGAGCTCCGTCGCACGCCTTGACCATACTCAGTTCAGAGGGGCCACTGGTAGAGTTGTGAATTGCCCGGCAGTGGACCCCAATTCCAAGGCCGTGGCGGCGATCCTTCCCCCGCTGACCTCGGCAGTCAGCGACCCTGTGAAATCATCGAGGGCAGCTTTGGGAAATAGTTCATGAATGAAGCGCGACAAGTGACCCATTGCAGGCAGGTTGGTTACAGTCGCTGTGCCGTTTGGGATTTCGTTACCATCCTCGTCCCGTAGAGACAAGCTGATGGTCACAGGTGAGTTCTCGACCTTCTGGATCGCAATAGCTGAGTAAATGCTTCCCAGCTTTCCGCGCACTGGAGCAATGAATTTGCTCACGGGTTGGCTCGAACCGACGCCTGCCACACCAATTCCGGGAAGGTTGAACCTTACAAAACCTGCTACCGAATCATCTGAACTGACCTGTATACTGCCGGAATTGAGATTCCCCAAACCGTCAGTGGAAAATGTGAACGTGCCCAGAGGCGGCAACGAGAAGTCCATGCTGCTTCTTGCCGAGGATCCAGAGATACCGACTGTCATGGGAAGACCAGCGTTGTCGACAAAGGCGGCTTGGCCCGACACTACTTCTGACATGGATGGATTGCAGAGTATTACCTCTGAAATCACGCCATCTCCGTTTGCGAATTGAGCGGCATAGAGTACCTGTGCTTGGGGAGTGGAGCTTCCAGGGCAAGCCTGTGACGTAGTTACCAAGGTGCCGGAGTTATCCATCGACAACAATGCGCACTTCGTGCCATCAGGCGACTTCAGAATTATCCCACGGCCAGCGGAGCCTACGTAAATATCGCCGTTTTGGACATGGAGTCTCGCGAGAGGAGCTGTCGTTCCGATGCCGACGTTTGTGTCCCCAGTGGCTCCATTGATTCCACTGATGCCGCCGAGGACAAGGCTGTTGCTTTGGGTTGCCCGGGCCGATAGCCGATGGCCGTGGCGTTGGTTATCGCGGCTGCTCCCAGGGTGCTGATTCCTATGAGAGTGTTGTTGTTCTCTACGGTGTTGGCGCCGGACGAACTGTTGTACCAGCGTCCTTTCCGATGAACGTATTACCGTTGCCCGTGGTGTTGTAGAAGCCAACGGCACTCCCGACGAACGAGTCGGAGCCGCCAGTGGTGTTGAGGCGGCCGGCTTCCTTCCCGAAGAACGAATTAACCATGCCTGTGGTGTTGCTCATGCCAGTGTTGTATCCGATCTGGAGAACTGCAAGGGAAATCACCGTCATTGGGTTCCCCATTGCATAGGTCAGCGTTCCAAGCCCCCCCTTTACCGCGTGGTGGAATTCATGGGGTCAGCGTCCCAGGAACCCCTTCTTGTAGCGGGACAAAACTCAGGGGGACACCGCATGACATACCGCGCCAGGTGGTGTGAGGTCATGTAAACCACCGCGTTCGGCACGCCCTTTTATAGCGTAAAGAAATTCAGGGCGGAGAGGGAACGGTTGGGGATCCGTTTCGCTCACTTTCCCAGGAAGATAAACAATCATTCCCGGAAGGGGGAGGAAACCCGAGGAAAGTCTCCACACTCCCGGCCTGCTCGGCTACGGCTGTCGCAGGGGCAGGCGCGATCGCTGACGCGCTCAATCCCGGCCCTTGCTCCTGTCAGTTCCCCGCGTAGCGGATGTACGCCAGCACGAAAGAGGACCAAAACGCCACCAGCGCCGCGCTACACAGAATCCATCTCCGCAGCCGGCGAAGGTGCTGCCGCTGATATTCTGCGTACTTGTTCCGCATGAGTTGGTGAAATTCGATAACGTCCATAGCGGCGCCACCGTAACTCCGACCTGACATGGTTTCTTGTGTCGCAGATCACATATCGCGGCAACACCACTATCGCAGTTCGAGGTAGTGCGCGCGTGCTGCCTCATACATGACGTACACGTTTACCGATTTCTGAAGGCAACCAAGATCTATATTCGCTCGTGCAGAAGTAGACGGAGGAATGCAATCAGCCTGACCGGATCATATCCGTTGGTTCCGGGTCCGTATTCCCGCCAGCATTTCAGGCAATATCCCCATGATTGACTCGGCTGCAGCGGTCCTCCAGTCGGACGGATCTCGCATCGGAACGGTCCCTGATCGGTGCCGCATAAGCAACATATTCCAGTCGGCGGGATATGGACCTCGAACGGTCCTCGCCCACCTTTGGGACCGTGTACGTGTGCTTTGTGGTAACGGCTCATGATGTGTCGTTGCGGTAAGGTAATACCTTGGAGGGATGCCACATATTCCTATCGGGCCGTTGTGGCTGTGTCGTTAGCCGAAACGAATGGCATTCACCGAAAATGGCCTTTGCCTGAAATTCTGGGCTTCTCACGAAGAAGTCGGGCTCTGTGCCGCCCCAGAAGCAGACAGCGGGACGCATGTGAGCTACATGCCGATCTTGTCTCAGGGGGTCCAGGACAGAGCGAACTTCTTTGAGGCGATAGTCCGCATCCAGGGCGACATCACTGACCGCATTGAGCAGGTGATCGGGCGTGGCAACTGCAAATGGATGCTTCTCATTCTGCTAGTGCTCCTCGCCCTCTGGTATGTGAGGCGACAGCGACTGGCGTCGCTCTGATCGGCTACGGGTGGAAGGGCTGGCGCGGGTCAATACATCTACTGCGTCAGACGAAAAGCGACAGGCGCCAGGACAATTACTGTGATCAGTATCAGCGATATCAAGACGGGGTACAGCCATTGCCGCCGCCGTCGCAATCGGCGTTCCTGGCGCTCGTCTGCCTTGGCGTACTTCTCGCACATCACTTTACGAAATTCAATGTAGTCCACGGTTCTCCTGCTGCCCTGCCTGAAGCAGGGGGCTGACAGGTAAGTATATCAGAACGAAAGCGGCGCGTTCTGAGAGCATTTCCAGCGGGATGTCTGCCGATGAGGTAATTGCTTGGGTGATTCGGGCAAGGTCTCCTGAGTCTACCTGAGTTACCTGAGTACGGCGCTCTCAGGAAGTATCTGGGGGTGCCGTTTCTATTTAATTCGAGCCGTATCTCCAAAATCCAACCAATGGGGGAAATCCTCGAGGACGGCAGACGCCCGATTGCCGCAAAAAGCAAAAGAACCGCCCCGAAGAGCGGCCCCGAACAATTCAGAACCAGCGGAGCCGCCGTAAAGCTGTTCTGCGTAGTTATTCATCCACCGTTTTCAGTACGTACCCGGTTGCAGTAGAAAACCATGGCTCACGCCATCGGCATCGACAAAGAACCCCACTATCTCGCCCTGGGAGTTGATGCCTGAAGCCAAGGTCCATACAGATCCGGGAGGATCGATGGTCAGGAACCTGCCTTATCTGAGCAGGAAACCATGAGCCATATTGTCGTCGGCACTCTTGTACTTTCCAACGATTGCACCGGCGTCGTTGATGTCACCACTTGAATATTGGATGATTCCACACCCACCGAATGCCTGTTATGAGAAGCCACAAGACGGCTACACCTAAATCACCACCGGCTAAAGCCGGTAGGTTGCTCTCCGACTGAAAGTCGAGATTGCGGCTGAAGCCGTCCGAGGAATCCCCGGCTCAGAGCCGGCTCAAGGCTTGGTGGGTGCGGTGATCTTGAATCCCTCGTCGTCTTCATCCCACCTTTGGCTCTCCATGTAACGCTTGATCGTCTCCTCATCTACCGCACCCACCGTCGCGCAGAAATACCCTCGCGCCCACAGATGCTGTCCCCAATATCGCTTCCCCAGTTCCGGGAATTCCGCCTGCAGCCGCCGCGACGACCTCCCCTTGATGAATTGCACCAATTTCGCCGGCGCCAGGTTCGGCGGCACCGACAGCAGCATGTGGATGTGGTCTGGCGAGATCGCCCCGCGCACGATAACTACCTCCCGCGCCAGACAGATCTGCCGTATCAACTCGCGCGCACGCTCCGCCACCCGTCCGTGCATCACCTTGTATCGGTACTTGGTAGCCCATATCACGTGGTACTTTATGTCGTACACCGCGTGCGCGTTATGCCTGTAATCGATCATAGGCGCATTGTATTACGAACCGCGCTCAAAGCTGTACGCCTGAAAGGCGAAGGGCTTAGACCTGGCGATAGAGCTAAAATGGGAGTATTAAGACTCGGGAGTCTGCCATGAAGATCCTGTTCCGCCTCTGCTGTGCGTTCCTGCTCGCCCCGATTGCCATCCAGGCACAGGTGCAGATCACTGTCCGGACGCAGGATCCCCCGGTCCACGTCATGAAAGGCGGGTTGGGCGCGTCGTGGCACGCGATCCGGAAAGAGGGGCCCTGGCCGAATTCGGAATACAAATTCCCGGCGAGAGAGGACGCGGCCCGGGGGAGTGCGCTGCAGGGCAATCCGCCTCTTGCCAATGCAAAAGCCTGGGACCAGCTGCGCAAACACGTGCGCTGGCTCGGACTGAACTGGATGAGGGTCGAGCTTTCGCAGCTAATGTATGAGCCCGGACGGGGAAAATTCGACTGGGAAAACGAGGAGATGAAGACGCTGTACTCCATACTGGATTACTGCCAGAACAACGGTGTCGATGTCTTTCTCCAGCAGATGTGGTCCGAGGTCGACTGGAATTCGTTCCCGGGAGTTCACCCGCTGATCAGCGCTCCCCGGTCTCTGGAGGACTACGGCGAGGGGCTGGCTTCGCTCGCCGACCACCTCATAAGGGCCAGGGGATATAGCTGCATCAAGTACCTGTGCATCACCAACGAACCCCCCGGGGGCACCTGGGGCTACTGGTGGTCCAGTGGATCCTACCCCGAGGTCCCTCTCGCCGCCGCCTTCAAGGCAGTCCGGGAGGCCCTCGACCGCAGGCAAATGTCGCTCCCCTTATCCGGCCCGGACTGGACCGACCTGCCTCCCTTCAACGCTGTTGCGCTCGATTTCGACCCCTATCTCGGCGCGTACGACATCCACTCCTACCAGGGGGTCGGAAGCAAGGAACAGGAGGTCCTGTCCCGCTGGGCCGCCTGGGCTCACGGACACGGCAAGCCTTTCTTCCTGAGCGAAATGGGCAACATGAAGCTCGGCTGGGGAGGCGACAACCCCGGCCCGCGCAGCTTCGCCGCAGCATTGTCAAACGCGGAGACAATTCTCCGTGGCATCCGGGTGGGAGTGGATGGGTTCAACAGGTGGAGCCTGGTAAACCGGGGCGACCTGGACGGGCAGTGGCAACTGGTCCGGACTTGGGATATCGCGAAGAAGCTCTACTACGACGACGTTACGCCCGAACCCGTCGCTTACTACGGATACGGCATCATCACACGTTTCCTGAGCAAGTACTCCGCGCTGCTGCCGGACGAAGTGACCGGGGCTGCCGAGGGAAAACTGCTGACGATATCCATGAAGAGTCCGGGGGGCAATTTCACGACATACCTGCTGAACCTCTCCCGGACAGCCACAACCGTCAGAGTCCGGTACGAGGGGCTGCCCGAAGCAAGAGAAATGTATACCTACCAGGCGGAGGAGCGTACCGTCTCGGATGCATCATACCGGATGGATTTCCTGCGCCACCGGAGTATCGGCCCCTCCTCGTCGGTGATCGAAGAGGCACTGCCGGCCCGCAGCATAACGGTGCTGAGCACGATCGTCCTGCGACATGCCGACGACGGGATCGTCCTGGATGGTGCCAAGAACTAGAACGGCAGCATCGATGTGAAATGACATGGCGCTCATTGGAGCTAACGAACTCAAGCGAAGGATGCTGATCGAAGTCGACGGCCAGCCGTACACGGTCGTCGAGGTCTTTTTCGCCTCGCCGAGTGCGCGCGGTGCTTCCACCATGGTTCGCACCAAATTGCGGCACCTGATCACGGATGCGGTTCTCGAAAAGTCCTTCAAGACGAGCGAGAAGTTTGAAGAGCCCGACGTGGTGCTTACCGCCGCCTCATTCCTCTACTCTGACGGCGAGCAGCTTCACTTCATGGACGAAGCGACGTTCGAACAGCTTGTCCTCACCGAAGAGCAGCTCGGACATGACCGGCTTTTTCTGAAAGAGGGGCTTTCACTGCAGATCCGAAGGTACAACGGGACACCGGTTGCCGTGCAGCTCCCGCCTTTTGTTAATCTCGCGGTCGCATCCACGGAAATCGGGATCCGGGGAGATACAAGCTCTGGAGGCACGACAAAGCCGGCGACGCTCGAAACCGGCCTCCAGGTGCGCGTGCCGCTTTTCATACGCGAAGGCGAAATCGTCCGTGTCAGCACTCAAACAGGCGAGTTCGTGGGAAGAGCCTGAGAGGCGTGGTCCGGGACCGGCGATGCCGCAGGCAAGCCCGCCTCATCAGCCCCCAGGCTTGCCCAGTATTCGCCAGACCCACCGGTGGGCCCTGTGCGGAAAACCGATGGGCTCGACAGCCGGAGCCGTATCCAGTGCGTCTCACGGCTTTCGTGGCGGGATCCCGGGCCAACGGTACCGCGCTACTCTCGCGCCGTTTGGAGGTAATTGCGGCACGCCGGATTGAGCACATTCTCGAATCCTACTGTAATGTAGCGCGCGCCGCGCGCCCGCCACTGACGCGCAGCCTCGGCGTTGGGCACCATAACGCCCAGCGCGACTCTTGAGCCCGATACGGCGTCGACGAGGCGCTGAAACGTCGCCTGGACTTTCGGGTTCTGCAGCTCTCCAGGAAATCCGAGGGAGTTGGAAAGATCCGTCGGCCCCAGGAACGCAACGTCCAATCCCTCCACACCGAGGATCCCGGGCAACCCGTCCACGGAGTCCTCGGTTTCGATATGCACAGCCACCAGCGTCTCCGCATTCGCCTGAGCCACGTATTCCCGGAACGGGACGCGCTGGGCATAATCGGAGGCCCGCACCGCAGCAAGACCCCGCGAGCCGCGCGGCTGGTACTTGACAGACCTTACGACGGCTTCCGCCTCCTCTGCCGATTTCACCATCGGGACATGAAGGCCGTGAGCACCCGTGTCGAGGAAGCGGAGGATGACGTGCGGTTGATTCACGGGCACACGCACGATCGGGGTGACGCCCTGCAGCTCGGCGGCACGCACCATCTGCTCGCAGTCGGCCGGCTCGATCGTTCCGTGTTCCCCGTCGAACACAATGAAGTCCCAGCCGCAGTACCCCAGAACCTCGACGAGCGACGCATTCGCGTATCGAATGAAGCAACCGTACACAGTCTCGCCGTTCCTCAGCTTTTCCTTCAAACTGTTGTGTCGCACAGATTCCCCCCCTGGATTGGGCCCACCGCATATCTTACCTGCGATTCAGACAGTGGGGATTGAAGTGACCTCGTCTCGTCAGGCGATCGCTGTCCAACCCTTACAGGGTTGGGCCTTGCGGCAGATCCGATCATCCCCGGGGTTTGCACCCCGGGCTGATCTGTTCGACCCCCTTCGGGGTCGAGTCCGATGTACTGCGCCCGGGGGCCGAGCGTAACCATGCCGTTCAGTCCCTTCGGGGTCGAGTCCGACGTACTGCGCCCGGGGGCCGAGTGTAACCATGCCGTTCAGTCCCTTCGGGGTCGAGTCCGACGTACTGCGCCCGGGGGCCGAGTGTAACCATGCCGTTCAGTCCCTTCGGGGTCGAGTCCGACGTACTGCGCCCGGGGGCCGAGTGTAACCATGCCGTTCAGTCCCTTCGGGGTCGAGTCCGACGTACTGCGCCCGGGGGCCGAGTGTAACCATGCCGTTCAGTCCCTTCGGGGTCGAGTCCGACGTACTGCGCCCGGGGGCCGAGTGTAACCATGCCGTTCAGTCCCTTCGGGGTCGAGTCCGACGTACTGCGCCCGGGGGCCGAGTGTAACCATGCCGTTCAGTCCCTTCGGGGTCGAGTCCGACGTACTGCGCCCGGGGGCCGAGTGTAACCATGCCGTTCAGTCCCTTCGGGGTCGAGTCCGACGTACTGCGCCCGGGGGCCGAGCGTAACCATGCCGTTCAGTTCGTTGATTCACGGGTGGCGGCGATGCCTCACAGATGCCAGCCGCGATCGACACCGACGACGCTGAAAGCGTCGAATAGAACAGCCCGGGGTGCAAACCCCGGGGATCAGGATGATCAGAAGATGTCAACCCTGAATGGGTTGAACAGCGTCCTCGCAGCGCAGGCTGCCTGTCACACGTCACCAGTCTCGTAGTCCTCACCGTCCGAACCACAGACATATCTTACATCGCATACGACTTCGGGCAATCTTTCAAGATTCGAACACGTCGCCTTGCCTTGCCCTGAGGCCCGCAGGCGGATACACTCAGGGGAGAGAGCTGCCACGGCACTGCCTCGATCCGTTCTCACGCCGGATGGTTCATCCCCTTGCCGATTGTTGAGTTTCGTCCGGCACAGTCTCCAGCCAAACGTAAGTTGTGTTGTGGGAACCGGATCTGGCCGATGAATAGCCTGTCTGGCGTCCCTGCCTTCCCCGGGGACGCTGCCCAGGATAAACATGAAACGGTTCGTTGCCAGGCAGCCGATTTTCGACACCAAAATGAAGATCTACGGCTACGAGCTGCTGTTCCGCTCCGGGCTGGAACCCTACTTCCGATGCGAGGATCCGGATCTTGCCACGTCCAGCGTGGTGGTCGACGGATTTCTTTTGTTCGGCATGAAGACCTTGACCGGCGGCCGGCGCGCATTTGTCAACTTCACCAGAAACCTTCTGATCAACGACTACGCCAAAGTCCTGCCCGCAGACCAGGTTGTCATCGAAATTCTCGAATCCGTCGTGCCTGACGAGCAGGTCGTGGCAGCGTGCAGAGACCTGCGGGCCCGAGGGTACATGCTGGCGCTTGACGATTTTGCATTCGGGGTCAAGCACAAGCCTCTGGTCGGCCTGGTTGACATAGTCAAGATCGATTTCCGCCAGACGACAATTCCCGGGCGACAGGACCTGATGCGTGCCTACGGCAATCGCCGAATCACATTCCTGGCCGAAAAGGTGGAGACGCGCAGCCAATATGAGCAGGCTCGCGAGATGGGCTGCACGCTCTTCCAGGGGTACTTCTTCGGCAAGCCCGAAATCCTGTCGTCCCGCGAGATTCCGGCTCATCAACACAACTACTATCACCTCCTTCAGGCGATTCAGCAGCCGCAACCCAACCTGGTCGAACTGGAAGAAATCATCAAGCATGAGACGTCACTCAGTTACAAGTTGCTGCGGTACCTCAACTCGGCTGCGTTCGCCTTCCGCATGGAGATCCGATCCATACGCCACGCCCTGGCGCTCCTCGGCCTCGACGAAGTCCGCAAATGGGTCTCCGTCGTGGCAATTGCAGGGATCGCGAAAGGCATGCCATCCGAGCTTGTCATTACCTCGCTGGTGCGAGCGCGATTCGCCGAACTCCTGGCACCGGAGGCCGGACTGGAAAAGCGCGCCCCGGAGTGCTTCCTGATGGGCCTGCTCTCAATGATGGACGCGATCCTCGGCCGGCCGATTGCGGATATCCTGGCGGAGATACCGGTGACGGCGGATATCAGAGCGGCTCTGCTGACCGGCTCCGGCCCTTTACACCCCATCTACGAGTTTATCCAGGCCTATGAAAGGGGAGACTGGGATGAGATCGTGCCTCGCGCCGATGCATTGCGGCTGAGCGAAAGCACAGTGACGGAAGCCTACCTCGAGGCCGCCGACTGGGCCAACCAGGCTTACCAGGTAAGTGCGGCCGCTTGATCTCATCTCCAGACGGATGCGGTCGCGAAAACACGCTCTGCGCTTCAGGTTGTGCCGCGACAAGCATTCTTACATCCGGCTCAGAGTTGCCCCGGCGTTCGCGGATAGCAGCGAATGGCCTGCTGGATCCGCGCCCTCCAGGATCCGCAGGCTGCGGCGGTTTGGATCCCGGACTCCCCGAACAGATCTCGACCGTGATAGATGTCCGCTGCGCTGCCCTTTTTCCGTTGATTTGCAGTGAGGCATCGGCGTACCGTCAACCCAGAGTCACAGGGGGTGCAGCGTGGAATATCCCGATACAATCGCACGAAGAGGTTACACAATGAGGGGGATCCAATTTCTCCTGGTTCAAGGCCTGAGCCGTGTTTGGGGGGTTTCGCTTGTCGCCGTTTTCATGCTCCTGGGCACAACCGCGGGCCACGGCGCTTCCTCCTGCAGCTATGTCGTCAGCGCACCGAGCCTGGGAATGACGGCTATAGGGGGAAATCTGACGATATCGATCCAAACCGCCAGGGATTGCGCCTGGTCGATCTTTGGCTTGCCGGCCTGGCTGATGGTTTCGGGGGGCGGCTATGAGGGATTCGGGCCGGCTGAGGTGACGGTGGCCGCCAGCGACAATCCCGGCCCGACTCGAGTTGGTGTGTTCACGGTGGCCGGGGTGTCAGTGCCGGTTCGCCAGTTCGATGCCTCGTCCTGCCCTGAGGGCGCCGGTTGCCTCCTCCGGCCGCTGCCTCACGTTGCGTTTGGGGGCGCATGGACCACGGAGATTTTCGCCGTCAGCTGGGCAAAGCGAGAGAGAGACCTGTCGATCGCCTTCTACGACGACAATGGTTCGCCTGTTGCAGTACCCCTCACCGGAGGATTCGGGAAAGTGAAAACGCTGACCGACAGTGTCCCCGCCTTGGGCAGGAGGGACTACGAGGCCAGGGACGCCAGTGCGCCGATTCAGTCGGGCTGGGCACTGGTTACCGCGGACCCATCCGTCGAAACGCAGGCTATATTCCGTAATGCGGCCCCAACCGGCACCTACTTCGAGGCCGCCGTGCAGACGGGCGAAGCTTATTCACACTTCCTGATCCCATTCGACATGACCACGGTCGCTGCCACCGGCAGACCGCTGTACACCGCTTTTGCGATAGTCAATCTGAACCCCCTCCTGCCGGCGAACGTGGTGTGTTCCGCCCGCGACGGCTCGGGTACGGTAATCCCCGATGCGCTCACAATTCCGAGCCTGAAACCGCTGGGGCACTACGCGGGTTACCTGTCCAGGCCTCTCACGGGCATGCGAGGAACCCTGGACTGCAGCGCAGACACTATGGTATCGGCCATAGCATTTCGCCTCATCGGAGATGAGGCTTTTTCGACGCTGCCCGTGATCCTGCCTGACTGACTTCGCCTGAGTTGGACGAGGCGCCGAAATCGGCAGCCGAAACGCTCCCAAGGGCGTGAGCAGGCTGATCTCCAGCTGAAGCGCAGACGGGGCAACTCACCGACAAGTGCAATAGTCGCTCGCCCAAGGCCCGCGCGGAAGCCTTGTGGCCCTGGCGCTCCCACACAGCCATGCACCGCTGGATGCATCGGCAGTGGGGACACAATGAGAAAGAAGACGGGAGCATAAAGCATGAAATGCCAGCTCATGAAGAGCCCGGTCGGCGCCTTGATAATCGCCGGCAGCGAGGCTGAATTGCATTTCATTCTCTTCGCATCGGGGAAAAGAGGCTCAGGCACGCATCCGGATTGGGAGAAACAGATGAGCGCCGTCCTTCGTGAAACCATGAATCAGTTGAATGCCTACTTCGGGAAAAGACTCACCCGATTCGACCTGCCGCTCTCCCCGGCCGGGACACTCTTTCAGATTGAGGTATGGGAGGAATTGGTACGAATCCCTTACGGCCATGTAATCTCGTATGGCGAACTGGCAAAAAGAATCGGCAGACCATCGGCCTCCCGAGCAGTCGGCGCGGCCAACGGAGCCAACCCGATTCCCATCGTGATTCCCTGCCATCGGGTCATAGGCGGGAACGGGAGCCTGACAGGCTACGGCGGGGGCTTGGCCATCAAGACAGCGCTCCTGCAGCTCGAGGGATCTATCCCGCATCAGATCCCAATCCCTGGCACTCGATAGGCAGCAGAATCCCCTTTCCAATCCGGCACGTTGACCCGTGTTCGCGGATCGCAGTACGCGCAGCATCAATGGCAGGCTGCCGATTCCGCGAGATCGGTGAGATCCTCAGCACGCAGGGAGCGAACCAGCGGATGAGGCTCGGAGGTCCCGCACTCTTTCATCGATCCTTGACATGCCTGAGCACTATGAGAGCTACTCATAACTGCCGGGAGTGCAGACGCCGATACGTAGGCAGGCAGGCCCGGACAGGGCGTCTACCGGTGCTCGATGGAGGGAGAATGAAGGTACAGAGAATACAGGAACTGCTTGATCCCAGACCCGTAACGAGAGCCGAGGACTTCCGCAGAATCCTCTGGGAGATGCAGCGACTGCTGCAGCGGGACGATATGCGCGCATTCGCACGGACGCCCCACCTGGCCCTGGAGGATTTCCTGCGGGAGCATCGGGCTGACCTGAGCTCACCCGGCGCTCTCGTTGGCCTGAACGCCCTGGTATTGCTGAAGGAGAAGCTGGGGCCGCGGCCCGATTTCATCCAAAGCGAAATCAGGAGGTACCTGGGGATCGTGGAGCGCTTCGTCTCGCTGCACGGCGAAGGCCCTGTCATCCTGATATCGGCGCCGGCCCGTATCGAGCTTTGCGGCGGGCATATCGACTACATCGATTACTTCCAGGACAAGGTCCTTTGCTTCGGCAGCCGGGAGTACAGCCTGCTCTTCGCGGCCCGTGCGCGCGCTGACCGCAAGGTGAGGGCGGTGAGCATGCAGGCCGGCTACCCGCCCGTGGAGTTCAGCCTCGACGAGTTCCCCGTCATGGCGTCACGCACCGCACACGCGCCGGAAGACATCGACCGGATCTGGCTCGCATACCTGGACGCCACCGGCTATACCGGGGGCGGGTGGGAAGACTACCTCAAGAGCGCCGTGTTCTACTTCCAGCACGTGCGCCCCGACCAGCGGCTCCGGGGCATGGACGTCGTCGTGGACTCCACCATCCCCATCGCGGGAGGCGCGTCCTCTTCGTCGGCGCTGGTCACTTCAGCCGCTTGTGCCATCAGGCTGTTCAACCAGAGTCTCATCGACCGCAGGGAACTTGCAGTCAGCAGCGGCAAGGCCGAGTGGTACGTGGGAACACGCGGCGGCAACCAGGACCACGCCACAATGGCCTTTACCCAGGTCAACCATGCCGTGCTGATCACGTTTCAGCCCTTCACCGTCGAGCCTGTTCCGGTTCCGACGCACGGGTATTCATGGATCACCTTCTTCACCACCGAAGCAACCAAGACCAAAGGGCTCATCGTGAAGGACGGCGAGATCTCGGCGGTCTCGGTGGAGGTTCTCCCCCTGCTGCTCGTCCAGATCCTGGCGGAGGACCCCTCCCTCGCGGGCGACTGGCACGACTTCAAGACAGCGATCGAGAACAGTGACAGCGATCGGGTGGGTGAAGCGCGCAGAAAAGTCGAGCGGCTCCTGCAGAGACTGCCGGAGTCCATCACCTTCCGTCAAATCAAAGAACTATCGCCCGGGACTTACACTCGCATCACCTTGCGGTTCCCGGTGCTGTACGAGGCGAAGGGCGAGGATGAACCGATGCCGGTGCGCTGTATGGCCAAGTTCCACCTCGATGAGGTCGTCCGCGTCATGGAGGAATCCAAGTATCTTGCCGCGGCCGCACGCCAGCAGGTTCGCGGCAACCCTGAAGCAGAAACGCAAGCGATGGCCGAGGTCGGACGCCGTCTTGACGCGACGCACGCCGGGTTGCGGGACGACTACGCCGTCGGTTCCGACGAGGTGGAGGAGGTTTATCGGCTCGCCAAATCCTGCCCCGGAGTGATCGGGGCCCGCGTCATGGGATTCGGGCTCGGCGGCAACGTGCTGGTGCTGGTGCGCGAGGACCAGGCCGATGCGCTGGTCCGGACTGTTGAGGAAGGCTACTATCGCCGGCGCCAACGCTCCGAGTCCGACACGAGGAAGTCGATCTGCATACACACTCCCGGCCCCGGCATCGGGCCGGTCGATGTCGGGAATGCCGCCAGGCGGCGGATCCTGGAACTCTCCGGAGACTGGGGACGGTGGTCTGTTCACGAAGAAGAGATCCTCGCTCTCGCAAAGGGCCTGCTGAACATCGACGACATCAGGTCATTCACGCCGCGCCGCCCCGTCAAACCGGTCATCTTCGCCGGGGGCAAGGGTACTCGCGCCAGGCTGGACGTGCCCAAGGTTCTGGCGGACGTACTGGGAAAGCCGTCTCTCATCCGGGTGCTTGAGACCGTGATGTCCATTCCCTACATGGAGAAACCCCTGCTCATTCTCAGTGACCACAGGGACCAGCAGAAGCTGATCCGTGACGCGGTGAGAGGGCTCTTCGGCATCGAGTTTATCGTCGAGACCGACCCCCAGGGCACAGGGCACGCCATGCTCCAGACCGAGGAGGCCCTGAAGGACTTCCAGGGAACCGTGCTGGTGACCGAAGGGGTGCAGGCCGCCATGCGGGCCGGAACGCTGCTCAAGTCGCTCTTGATCCACGAGGCGCTCGGGGTGTCGGCATGCACCTTGCCCACGACTCGGAAGGATCGCCCCTACGCCTACCTGGTGCGTGACGAGGCAGGGATGGTTGCCGACAGCCGTGAAACCCACCTGGAGCAGGCCGAGATCATCGATTACGGGGAGGACAACGTCAGCCTGTACCTTGTCCGAGCCGACTGCCTCTTTCCGGCACTGCACCTGGCCAAGGCGCGAAACACGGACCCGCGCAAGGGCGGGTATCGTGGCGGTGCGCTGGGATTCCCCAACGAAATGGTACGCTCCCTGTATCAAATGGGTGAAATCGTGACCGGCCTCTGCATGGCCGACCCGCGAGAGGCCAAGAGCATCAAGTACGCCACCGATGTTGAGGAAGTGGGGAGGTTCATCCGGGAGATGGAGCTACAAGGCCTCTACTAGTGCTCCCCGGGGGGGCGCACCGCTCGCTTATCTGTCCCACCGCTGGGGGGTGGGCCTGCAGGAGGCCATCCGGGTCGTTATCGGCATCGACCTCGAACGGGAGTCAACCTCAGTCGCGGGGCTCGCAGTCCGCTGTTTACGAATGCCGATCTCGATTGCAGTTGGTAACTCGATTCCACTCTGAACGAACCCGGAGCCGCTACTGCTTGAACCCGAGTACCATGATCGTGATGTCATCGTGCTGGGGTGCGTCGGCGTAGAATGAGCTCAGGTCCCGGTTCAATTGTTCAAGAATCTCGGAGGCCGGCGACGCGGCGCATCTGCCGAGGAGGGACAGGACGCGTTTCTTCCCGTACTGCTCCCCGGCGCTATCTTGAGCCTCCAACACTCCATCCGTGAACAGAACAAGGTGGTCCCCGGGCGACATGCTCACAGTTTCCGATTCATATTCCAGGTCCGCAAACAGCCCGAGGACCATTCCGCCCTGGGCCAACTCGGACATCGATCCGTCCGGCTTTATAAGGATGGGCGGAATGTGTCCGGCATTCGTGTAGGTGCAGTTGCCCTCCGAATCGAGTATCCCGAAGAAGAAAGTGGCGAAGGTACACTCGATCCTGCGTTCCGTCAGGATGCCGTTGACTTTCGCGATCACCTCCGGCAGCGGGAGAGCGCCGAATGTCTGTGCGGAAAGGATACCCTGGATCTTGGCCGCCATCAGCGCGGCCGGCACGCCTTTTCCGGAGACGTCTCCCAGGGCGAATCCGAGGCGTCCGTCCTGGAGGTGGAAATAGTCAAAATAGTCGCCCCCTATGTGACGGCAGGGCAGGCTGAGACTGCAGGCATCCACAAAGGGCAGGCTCTTGTTTGGCGGGGGCAACAGGGCGCGTTGAATGGCCTGTGCGAACGCAAGCTCCTGTTCCAGCTGCTGCTTCTCCTGGTACTCCTTGTGAAGCCGCGCATTGTAGATGGCCGAGGCGGTTTCCTTCGCCAGGGTTTCCAGCGCCTCCAACTGTGCATCGGTCCGGAGGGTCGCGGTGCTCTGGCTGTCCACATAAAGCACGCCGATGGTGTCTGCGGATTCAGCACCGGTCAAGCCCGTGGACTCCTGGAAAGGCGCATAGCGCAGAGGCACGCAGGCGATACTCCTGATGCCGATTCGGATGGTGGACGAGTGCGTGGCATCACCCGGGATGTCGCCCAGGTCGGCTATGATCTTCCGGACGCCTGTCTGCATCACTTCTTCCGGGACGCGGCGGCTCGCCTCGATATAGGAACTGTCGAGGGTGTGCTTTTGCGCGTCGCGGGCACACCGGAACCTGAGGGTGCCTTCCTTGTCCTTGATGATTATGAAGCCGCGTTCTGCCCCGGTGATCTCGATTGCCGTATCGACGACAAGGTTCATCAGGTCATCCAGGACCGATATCGAGTTCAACTTCAGGATTGTGCCCATCAGGAGGCCCATTTCCTTGAAGTCACGAACCGGCACATTCTCGCCCGGCAGGGAGTGAAGACTGTCGAAGGAACGCAGGAGATCCTCCTGAGAGAAGGTAAAAGCCTGTCCCTGCGGTCCGCCGAGCCGGATCTTGTCTCCGTGGTGGAGTTCGACCTCGTCTATCCGCGCCCCATTCAGGTAAGTGCCATGCTTGCTCTGGCGGTCCTTGAGTATGTATCGCCCGTCTCTAACCTGGATGAGAGCGTGCTGACGAGAGACGTTCGGGGCAGCCGAGGGCAGGTCATTCATGCTGCCCCTGCCCAGGGTGAATTCGGGAGACGAGATAGCGACATACCGCTCATGCCCTGATACATCACGAAAGTACAGTCTCGCCTCGGGGGCACTGCCTGCGATCGCCTTTGTACTCGGGAGTGATGGGTCAGCCGATCGGTCCTGCATTCCTCGTACTCCTGCTGCTTCAAATCATCGAGACGGGGGCATTTTGGCGCTCACCGGGATAATTGGAATTGTTGACCCGCCCAAGGGCAGCGTCAACAGGAATTGAAGGGGATAAGTGCTGATCGACAAGGCGTACCATCACTTTGTCGACAACCCGGACTACGAGTCCTCCCTGAAGCATGTCCTCGAAGGTCATAAGGTAATCGTGACACGGACCTTTTCGAAAATCGCCGCACTGGCCGGCAAGCGCCTGGGCTGCGGAATCGCACCCAAGGAAGTGATCGATCAGATGAGGCGGGTCATCTACGGCAGCATTAACGCGGTCGTGAAGTACGGCGGAGTCGCCGCTCTGCAGGATACTGCGTAGGAAGCGAAGATGAAGCAGCTCAACCGCCACGTTCGCGGCGGGACGACGGCGCAACCGAGAACGCCGGGCTGCGAGGTTATCCCTTCGGATGCCAACTTCTTCATGGTGAACGTCCGGGGGGCATGATGCCGGTCCGCGATGAGTTCCGGAAAAGAGGCATTCTGGCAGGCCGCAGATTTGACCCGATGGACACGTGGTTGCGCGTGTCGGTCGGCTCTGAGGAGAACATTCGGGCATTCGTAGCAGCGTTCAAAGAGATCTTCCCGGCGCAGTCCAGCGGGTTCCCGGCGCAGCCCGGTTCGCACAAGTATGAGATCTTCCTTGTACAGGAAAAAAGGGGCCAAAAAACGACTCTAAGCCCCCTCCCGGACGCCGAAATCCAGCTATCTTATTACATAAAAACGTCTTACCTCGGTCCGACCCCGATAGCCTCATCCGGTTTGACGAAGAGCCAGGCGATGGAGCCGAGCACGGCGAGAGCGGATGCCACCAGGAATGACGCCGTCCAGCCAAAGGCATCCCCGATCATCGGCGTCACTAAGGCCGTCATGGCACCGCCGATCTGACCGATCATGTTCATCAACCCGGATGCCGACCCGGCCGAGCGGCCGGCAATGTCGGCCGTTACCGCCCAAAAAGCGCTTTGCGATAGATAAAGTGCTCCGGCACCACCCGCGAGAACGATGCTCGCCAGCCGTGCGCTCTCAACCTGCGTCGCCAGCGTGATGAACACAGCCGACAGGCCAATCCCGAATACCGCCACCCCGCATCGACCGACGCGCTTGCCGTAGCGCTTCGTCAGGATGTCGGCGATCCAGCCACCCAGTGGCGAACAGCTCGCCATCGCCAGGAAGGGCAGCATGGAATAGAGCGCACTGGACTTGAGATCCAGACCGCGGACCCTGCTCAGGTAAAGGAAAAACCAAGTAAAGAAGATGTAGGCGATATACCCATACGCAAAGTAACTGAGCGAAACGAGGATGATGCTCCGGTTACTGAGAATCGCCCCCCAAGGTAAGGCTTCGCCCCCGCCGGTGGCGGACGCCGGCAGTCCGGCCTCGATATAATCCCGCTCCTTCTTCGTAATCCACGGATGATCCTTCGGATTATCCCGGGCCAGGAAATACCAGGCCGCCCCGGCCGCCAGGCCAATCAACGCACAGAAGTAAAACGACCACCGCCAGCCCCAGTTGATGAGCATGTACGTGATCAGCGGCGGCGTGATGCCCGCGCCGGCTCCGACGCCGGCGAAGATGAAACCGTTTGCCACGCCGCGCTCGACCGAAGGTATCCACGTGGCCACGAGCCGGTTGGAGGCGGGGTAGACAACCGCCTCGCCGATGCCGAGTAAGAATCGCACCGATATCAGCAGCGCTATGGAAGCGCCAAGCCCAACCGGTACCATCGTGGTAAGAGTCGTAAACAAGCCCCACCAGATAACTCCGAGCATGATGATCAACCGCGGACCGAATCGATCCGCAAGGCGTCCGCCCGGCGCCTGGAACAGCGCATAGCCGATGACAAACGCGCTGAATACATACCCCAGCTGAATGTTCGTCAGTCCGTAGTCCTTCTGGATCACGCCGCCTGCAATGGATACGTTGACCCGGTCCAGGTAAGCAATGGAGCTCATCAGGAACATCCAGAAAATCAGTACCCATCGCAAGTTGCCCTTGAATATCATGGCTGCCGTTTCAACCTCCTTGAGACATTGAAGCGCTACCAATACCGGATCGGGAAGCCGGCCCTGAAGACGACAACCGGGATCCTCCCGGCCCCGCCGCCCCATCGCAATCAACCGTCGGGTTGGCTTATAAAGCTTTGCGTCTACGAGCACAAGGGGAAAGTTCTGGAGGAATCGCACCCTGACCGGAGAAGCCGGCCGGGTCGGTGTTGAACCCGCTCTTCTGCGAGCCGCCGATGCTTGAGGTTTCGCCTTGTGCCGCGGCCAGGAAAAGCCTATAAATCTCATGCTGTGGTCTACTTTGGAGGCGGCGGGCTATCCTCGTCGGGAGCAGGTGACTCGAGTAACCGCCCGCAGGGCCGGATAACGAGCGGCCATGTTCGGCCGACCTCGAGATCCGTGTGCCGGGTGGCACGGCATAATGATCCATTTGAAACAGAGGAACTCGCCAGTAACGGCGGGATGCACCCGCCGCAACATTCGACGGAGGAAGCAAAACCATGAGTGAACAAGCGAACAAGATCAACCGGCGCGACTTTCTGGGCACAGCAGCAGCCACTGCCGCCGGCTTCATGATCATCAAACCCGAACTGGTGCGCGGCACGCAGGCTAACTCGGTCGTGCGCTTCGGAATCCTGGGAGTGGGCGGACGCGGGACGGCAGTCGGAAGCGGCTTCGTGGAAGACGCGGGAGCGCGTGTCGCGGCTCTCGCGGACTTTTTCAAGGACAGTCTTGACGCGGGCAAGAAGCATTTCGACGAATTGCAGGCCAAGAAGGGCCTGCCTGCCATCGACTCCTCGGAGCTGTATCTCGGCCCGGATGCGTATAAGAAGATCGTGGAATCCAAAGCAGTGGATTTCATACTCATCACCTCCCCACCCTACTTCCATCCGCTGCATCTCGAGACTGTAGTGGCGGCCGGGAAGCACGCCTATTGCGAAAAACCGGTCGCCATCGATGTGCCCGGCGCAAAGCACGTGATCGATATCGGCAAGAAAGCAGAGGGAAAGTTGAGCCTGGATGTCGGGTTCCAGATCCGCATGGCCCCCCCCATGGCCGAACTGGCAAAGAGGCTCCATGACGGCGCCATCGGCAAGATCGCTTGCGGCCTGGCTTACTACTACTGCAACCATCTCGACCGGCCGGAGTGGCCCAACGCCTCCCCCGAGCAGAAGAAGCTCCGCAACTGGGTCTGGTATCGGGATCTTTCCGGCGACATCATCGTGGAACAGAACATCCACGTGATCGACATGTGCAACTGGTTCCTGCAGGGACACCCGACAAAGGCCGTCGGCACGTGCGACCGCAAGATGCGTGACGATACGGGCGACTGCAAAGACAACTTCAACCTCGTGTTCACCTACCCGGGGAACGTACAGATCAGCTTCGGCTCGACGCAATTCGACAAGCCGGAGTTCGATGCGGCGGTGCGTTTGTTCGGCGCCGACGGGAGCTCCGAGTGCCACTACGACTGGCGCGTGAGCATCGCCGGCAAGAACAAGTGGGATGCAGGGCTTGGCGGCCCCGCTACGGCGGGCCAGCAGTTCTCGGCCGCCGGCACGTTCAGCGGGTCGCTCGACAAGGCCGACTCGGAGAAGCAGAAGGCGTATGTCGCGAGCATCACCAGCGGCAAGTTCCACAACCAGGCGGCGATGGGAGCGGAATCCGCCCTGAGCGCGATGCTCGGCCGCAACGCGGCCTATTCGGGCAAGGCACTCACCTGGGATGAACTGCTCAAGTCCAAGGAAGTGTACAACCCCAAGCTCGACCTTACGAAGCTCGCTCAGGCATAACCAATACCGGCCTGCGCAGGCACGGATCGCCCCTGGCGGTGACCTCCAGTTCGCCGCCGGGGGCCTCGCGCGCGCCGGTTACGCAACCGCGCAGCCTCCAGGACGACGTGCCCGGGAACGGGTCTTGAAACACCCCGCCTTCAGAGCTCTCCGCTCCGACCCAGTACGCTGGCTTGAGTGACTGTTATCACACGAGAGCGACACAGCCTCGCATATCCTTGAATCCTCAGGGGACCCTTCCGTAACCACCAGACTGTCAGACTGGAATGGCTTCCCTGGTTCCAACGGAAATAACCGAAAGCGATTCCTTCGGTGGAGGATACTCATGAATCATAAAGGAAATTCACACAGAACGAAGCTTCTACTGTTTTCCGCTCTTGCAGTACAACTGGCGGCGGCATGGTCAATTCCGCAGGTCGCGGCCGCGCCTCCGAACAACGGCAATGATAACTCACGCCTGCAAGTCGGCTATGCCGTCGTCACTCCCGCCGCTACTCCTGAGAACATAGCGGTTTTTGAAACGTTCGGCGAGCGCCACGGCGGACAAACGCTGCAGGCCGGCGTCCTGCCTTCGGCGATGACTACCCATGCGGTGCTGTTTGTCAACACGAGCGGCCGTTTATCGCGAAACGTGGGCGTCGCGATAGCGAATCCGGGCGCGGATCAGGCGGAGATCGACCTGGCGCTGTACGGCGAGGATGGACAACTTCTCGCGGATTACGCAAGCTCCAATGATCCCCTGGTACTAGCCCCGGGAGAGCAGGTTGCCAAGTACGTCACGGAGCTCTTTGAGAGCGAGCCGGATGTCCAGAGAGATTTCACCGGGACACTGCATGTTACCAGCGACATTCCCGTCGCGGTTATCGGCATCCGCGCGCGTGGGATAAACTTCAGCACGCTCCCTGCCACGAGCGTTTCGGGCCCATCGGAGGGTTTCGCGGCGATCGTCCTCGCACATTTCGCAGTAGGCGGCGGCTGGGCTACGGAAATAGTGGTCGCGAATACCGGTGGCTCCGATATCGAGGTACGCGTCGACCTTTTCAAGCAGGATGGCCAACCGCTGACAGTAAAACTCAACGACGAAACGAACAGTAGTTTTGCCGTCACGGTCCCCGCGCATGGGGTCGTGACCCTGGCACCCAGGGATGAAAAGGGTGACAGCGACTTTTAGCCCGGACTGCCGCGCCTCCACAGGAACCTCTCCAACCCCCACGGGCGTGGCAATCTCGGGAATCGGCAGCTTCAATCAAGCGCGCCGGCGCGGGCAGGATGCTCTCGCCGCAGGTAGCGACCTCGAAACCCTGCCCGGGCCGGCTGCGCGCCGTACATTCCGTCCTAACCTCCTCTCCTGTCTTTCCGAAAAGTAAGTAGGGGATATAGTCGGCGTCATCCGCGGCGATGATGGCCCTCACCCCAGCCGAAATCTGAAACCGCCATCCTGCGGCACGGCGCGATTCGAGACGGAGGTCTCGTCCGACAGTGGATGCATTCGGTCTGGCCAAACACGGAGAAGATGACGGGCTTTGGGACTGGAATCTGACCACCAAGCGGATTCACTTCTCTCCCAGGTGGATATCCATGCTCGGCTGCGAGCAGCACGAGGTGGGCAGCGCGCCGGAGGAGTGGTTCCGCAGGATTCACCCCGAAGACCTCAAGCGTGTTCAGTCCGAAATCGATGCCCATCTGACCGGGCAGTCCCCCCAGTTCGAAAGCCAGCACCGGATGTGTCACAAGGACGGAACCTTTCGCTGGATGGCCTGTCACGGCCTGGTTACCCGGGATGAAAAGGGGCAGCCTGTCCACCTGGCGGGCTTTCATTCCGACATCACCTCGGAAAAGGTGGCCGATGCACTAACGGGGCTTCCGAACCGGCTACTGTTCCTGGACCGACTCTCGCGTTCGATGGAAAGAGCCAAGCGACGCAACGACTTCCTCTTCGCCGTCCTCCTGGTCGACATCGATCGTTTCAGCTCAATTGTGGAGCGCCTCGGATCCAGGGCCGGCGACGAACTTCTGATTGCGGCTGCCCGGCGATTGGAAACGTCACTGCGTGCCGGAGACACCGTGGCCCGTCTGGGGCGCGATCATGTCGTGGCCCGTCTCGGCGGGGACGAATTCACGATCCTGCTGGACGGCCTGAACGAGATCGGCGAGGCGAGATTCATCGCTGAGCGTCTGCTCAGGGAGATTTCCGTGCCGTTCGAGCTTGGCGGCCGCGAGGTGTTTGCCACGGCGAGCATCGGCATCGCGTTGAGCGTCTCCGGCTACATCCGCCCGGAGGATGCCCTGCGCGATGCGGACGTCGCACTGCACCGGGCCAAGTCGCTCGGGAAGGCGCGTTGCGAAGTGTTCGACACGGCGGTCCTGGCATCTGCCCAGACCCTGCTGCAGCTCGAAACCGACCTCCGGGAGGCGCTGGCGCGGCAGGAGTTCATGGTGGTCTACCAGCCGATCGTCTCGCTCGCCTTGAACCAGATCACCGGATTTGAAGCGCTCGTACGCTGGAATCATCCCGTCCGGGGCATCATTTCGCCTCAGGATTTCATTGCAGTCGCGGAGCGGACCGGGCTGATCGTCCCGCTGGGTCGATGGGTTCTGAATGAAGCATGCCGGCAGGTGAAGTCGTGGCAGGTCCAGCCGGGAGTGCCGGAAGGGCTCTGGATCTCGGTCAACTTCTCCGGCCTCCAGTTCAAACAGCCTGCCGTCGTCAAACAGATCGGCGAGATGCTCCGCGATGCCGACCTCGAGCCTCGCAGCCTGATGCTGGAACTGACCGAAAGCGTGATGATGGAAAACCCGGAAGGGATCAGCAGCCTTCTCATGCAACTTCGGGTCCTGGGCGTGAAGATCGCCCTCGATGATTTCGGCACGGGATACTCTTCGCTGAGCTACCTGCGCCAGTTCCCCGTAGACTTCTTGAAGATTGACCATTCTTTCGTCCGGAGAATGGAAACCAGCAAGGATCTCGCCGAGATTACGCGCACGATCGGAAGCCTGGCGCACCAGCTGGGTTTGCGCGTGATTGCCGAAGGAATCGAAAACGAAGAACAACTCAGCCTGGTCCGCTCCCTGAATTGCGAGTATGGGCAGGGCTACCTCTTCTCCAAACCAGTCGATGAGGAGAATGCGACGGCATTGCTGAAAGCGGGACTCCCCAAAGGGAACTGGACCGAGCCTGCTGATACGCGCGGTGAGGATGATGCTGAAACGGCATATCAGCCTTCAACCGGGACTCAGCGCCCGACTGCCGGTGATCACCGGCTGAAGTGGCCCCTGATCGGACGGATCCGCAACGCGATCGGCCGGAAGGCGGCTGCCGCGGCAATCGTGTCAATCGCCGCGCTATTGCTCCTGGCGGGAATCGCCATCATAAAGATCGCCGGGAAACAGTCCCCAACACCGATGGAAACGTCACAGCCGGCCCTTCAGCCCGCGGTGCAGAATCCCACACCGGTTGTCCCGGTGCAAGGTTCTTCCAGGAAGGCGGCCCGCCCGGGAGCACAAGCGCAGCCTGCCGGGGATACAGGCAAAGGAGTCGCACGAGCAGCGCTGAAGCAACCCGGCATGGCGCAGAAGAAAGAGCCGGCTCTGCCGTCCCGGCCGGACACTGCTGCCGGGACAACATCTGCTGAAGCCGGGGCGGGCAGGCCGGCGCCTCCCGGTTTCCCTGTCAAGAGCCCTGCCGCACCCGCTGCCCAATCACGCGCTCTCAGTTTCCCGGTTGTTCATGATCATGTGCTGGGCAGCTGCAGCGGGACCCTGACAATCATCGGAGACACCCTTACCTGGAACCCCGAGAAGCAAAAGGATGGCTTTGCGCTGAAGTGCTCCGAGTTCTCGTATTCGGCATCCAACGATCAGCTGACGATAAAGTCAGGCACGAGGACATTTCGATTCAAACCGAACGCGGCCCGGAAGGGTGAAGAATCCCGCATTCAGCTTCAGAGCATCATCCAGAGCATTTCCGGCGCCTGCCCGGCTGCCCGGTAAGCCGGGGTCTCGTCGTTCGATTTGCCGGACTCCTAATCTGCGAATTCCTGATATTCTCAACTCATGGCAGCCTCAGACAGCTCCCAAACAGCGGCGGCACTTGTCAGGGCGCTCTCAGGGAAACGCCCTCTGTTTCTGCAGGAACTCCCTTTCCCGGTTGAGGCGCTCGTCCTGGTCCTGGCTCCGCACCCCGACGATTTCGACGCCGTTGCCGTGACGCTTCGGTTCTTCAGAGACAGGGGAAACGAAATCCGGCTGAGCGTCATGAGTCCGTCATCCAGCGGAGTGGAGGATGGCTTCTGTTTTCCGCCTACGCGCGAGAACAAGGAGTTCATGCGCGAACAGGAGCAACGGGCGAGCTGCACGATCTTCGGCTTGCCTCCCGGGCGACTCGAATTCCTGCGTCTCCAAGAAGACGAGTCAGGTCACCTGGTCGACTGCAGGGAAAACTACATCAGCCTCACCCTGCATCTTCACGAGGTCCGCCCGGACCTTGTCCTTATGCCGCACGGGAACGACTCCAATGCGGGACATCGAGCCGCTTTCCAGCTGCTGCGGCGTTTCGCGCGGCAGGCAGACCATCCGGCCGCGGTGCTCCTCAACCGGGATCCCAAGACCCTTGAGATGAGGCCGGATCTGTTCACCGTATTCGGCGAGGAAGACGCGCGCTGGAAAGCCGGGCTGCTTCGGTGTCACTTGTCGCAGCACCAGCGGAACCTGAATACGCGGGGATTCGGGCTGGATGAGCGCATTCTGCGAGTCAACCGCGAGGCGGCCGCGCTGCTCCCGGGCCACCCCCCGTATGCTGAAGTCTTCGAGGTTTGGACTCCGCGAAGCGAAGCTTAACCGACCACGCGTGCAACTCAGTTGTGAGTGGGAACACGGCGCGACGGGTGCTCGCGCTGCAGCGCTGGCTTGAAATACTATGATCCGGGCCTTCAGCCCTCCTTCGTCTATGGCTTCAATTCCCGGGGCTTCGCCCCGGGCTGGTATGGGGCGGGCCTCCGGCCCTCGGAACCGTATCCAAAACAGCATCTGGAGCGCTGAAAGCGCGTGCTCATACCAGCCCGGGGCCGGTTCACGGCTCCGGGCACACCGTCTTCAACTCAAAGAAGGGAGCGCTGAAAGCGCGTGCTCATACCAGCCCGGGGCCGGTTCACGGCTCCGGGCACACCGTCTTCAACTCAAAGAAGGGAGCGCTGAAAGCGCGTGCTCATACCAGCCCGGGGCGAAGCCCCGGGTGCATCCATCAGCAGGAACCAAGGGCTGAAGGCCCGCTCCATAGATCCCAGAGACAATCTCGCGGGCGCTGAGCCCGCACTGCCTAAAGCTTCCAGCCCGGGCGGTACTCGCGGGTCAGAAACTCATTTGCCTTTTCGGGACTCGTGACGCGCATGTTTGCGCCGTCGTAGAAGATCTTCGAGGCGGCACGCAACGACACGACGCCGAGCAGCATGACCTCGGTCAGTCGAGACGCATACTCGAACGGCGAGCTGGCCTGGGCCTTGCCCTTCACCGCGTTCACCCAGTTCATCTCGTGGCTCGTAGTGATGCGGGGCAGCTTTTCCGGCGGCGCACCGTATGAGTCGTGAAGAGATTTCGGAAGCAGCCGCGGCTTTTCGCCATAGGTGTCCTGCAGCATCTTGCCCTTGCTGCCCACGTACATGATCCCGCCGTCGGGATTCAGCTTTTCCTCTTCACCCAACTCCTCCGGTTTCGGAGGCAACAGGCCGCCGTCGTACCAGGTCAGCTTGACCGGCGGCATGCTGCCGCGCGCCGGGAACTGGTAGTAGGTCGTGGTGGCGTGCGGGTAGCAGACACGGTTGAACGGAGTCGATATGGTCTCGACAGTCGTCGGGTACCCCAGGTCCAGCGCCCAGAACGGGTGATCGATCAGGTGAGCGCCCATGTCGCCGAGCGCGCCCTGGCCCCAGTCAACCCACCCGCGCCAGTTGAACGGGTGGTAGATCGGGTGGTATTCCACCACGGGGGCCACGCCGAGGAAGAGATCCCAGGAGAGCTGATCCGGCACCGGGTAATTGCCGGCGAGCGCCGCGGCAAGCCGTTGCGTCACACCCCGCCCGTCCCAGCGCAACTGGTCAGCCGGAACGGAGAGAGGCTCCGGACGCGGTATGCCCTGCGGCCAGAAGCCGAGGGGCCTGTTAGTCCAGACGTGAACCTCACGAACTTCTCCGATCGCGCCCGCCATGATGTACTCGACACCCTTGCGCGCGTCGTCGAGGGAATGTCCCTGGTTGCCATTCTGGGTGACGATCTTCTTCTCGGCTGCCTTCCTGGCCAGGTGGCGCGCCTCGAAAACCGACCAACAAAGGGGCTTCTGGACGTATACGGCCTTCCCGAGATCCATTGCCGCCGATGCAATGATCGCGTGCATGTGATCCGGCGTCGCGATGATGAGGGCATCGATATCCTTCTGCTGGTCCAGCATCTGGCGGTAGTCCTGAAATCGCTTCGCCTTTTGCAGCCCTTCGGACAGATGCTGCCCTTCTGCTGCCATCCGGGCACGCTCTTCTTCGGTCGGCGCCGAGCCGCCCGAGCGACTGCGCCCCATGCGGGGCTGCTTGATCAACCGGTCGACCGCCTTGCCCGCATAGTCCCAATCCACATCGCAGATTGCGACAATGTTCTCGCTCGCCACGGCGCGGGTGTTGCTGGAGCCCATGCCACCTATGCCGACAACGGCGATGTTGAGGAGATCGCTCGGCGGCGTGAATCCGCGTCCGAGAACACTTCGCGGCAGAATCGTGATCCCCGCCCCTGCCGCGGCCACCGCAGTTACGAAATTGCGCCTCGAGACAACCGTCTTGCGTACCTCTGTCGTCGGGCTGATACCCTCTGGTTCACTCATCTCTTCCCCTTTCATGAATAAGTGCAATCTATGACCGCTCCCACAGGCAGTTGAAACGCAAAAGGTCTCACGAAAAGTCCATCAGGGTCAAGGATGTGAAATTGGGGACACTCACCTTTGTTCGCAACGCCAGCTGCGAGTGCAGCAGTCCCTTCCGGCGAACAAAGGTGAGTGTCCCCAATTTCACCATGCGAGCGCGTAGTTGTCGCCGCGCGGATCCGCACCCGCACTCAAAAGGCCGGTCCCCGGATCTATTACGACCGCGGAAGTGGCCCCCAGGGTCCACGGACCGACAACCTTCAGTTTGTGGCCGCGCTTTATCAGGTCTTCGCGCACGGCCTCGGGAATACGGGATTCCACGGACATCTCGCCCGGATACATGGTGTGCGGGAAATCGGAGGCCGGGAAACTGGTGGTGCTCCAGCGCGGGGCCTCGATGGCCTGCTGGATGTTCATGCCGAACTCGATGACGTTCAGGAAGGTCTGCAGGATGCGCATCGGCTGATCGTCGCCCCCCGGGCTGCCCACGCCCATGAATGGCTTTCCGTCCTTCATCACGATGGTAGGGGTGAGCGTGCTGCGCGGGCGTTTGCCCGGCACCAGGGCGTTCGCGTGTTTTGGATCGAGCTCGTAATAGTCCCCGCGGCAGTTCAGAATGAGACCGAGGTCGCCCATCACGACACCCGTACCGAAAGCCGAATGCAGGCTTGGGATGAGCGCGACCACATTCCGATCCTTGTCCACGAGGAAGATGGCGCTCGTGTCGCCGGCATGTTCGGCGTTCCCGTCGAGGTTCGGATGCAATACGCGGTTGACCGGCGCGGCTCCAGGCTCGTACTTCTCCGCGTCACCAGGCCGCAGCTCGAACGAAGCCTTTGCCGGATCGATCAGGGTGCGCCGGTCGCGCGCGTAATCTTTCGAAAGCAGACCCGCGAAGGGAATCCGGATGAAATCCATGTCACCCAGGTATTTCTCCCGGTCGGCATAGGCCAGCTTCACGGCCTCGACGCCCGTGTGAATGTAGTCGGCGCTGTTGAGCCCCATCCCCTTGAGGTCGTAGCCCTCGATGAGGTTGAGCGCGATCAGTTCGGCCGGTCCTTGCGTCGCAGACGGATTCTTGTAGACGTCGTACCCGCGATAGTTGACGGAGACGGGCTCTTCGAACTTGGCGGTGTATCCGGCGAAATCCTCGTACCGGTACAGGCCGCCGTTCTCCTCCGAGAACTTCGCCATCGCGCGCGCAATATCTCCCTTGTAGAAACGATCGCGTGCGGCCTTGAGAGCAGCTCGGCGCCCCTGCGCGGAGGCCTGCCGCTCGGCTTCCACCAGCACACGCAGCGTGTGTGCCAGGTCCGGGTTCCTCAGGATGTCGCCGCCTTTGCGCGGCTGCCCGTTCGGGAGATAGATCCTGGCTGTTGTCGGGTACTTGCGGATCTTCGCCGTGTCATTGATGGTCCCGGCGAGTGTGTCGCTGATCGGGAAGCCCTTGTCGGCAAGCTCGATAGCAGGCTGAAGCAGATCGCCCAGCGTCATCGTTCCCCACCGGTCGAGCATAAGGTACCAGGCATCCACGATGCCGGGCAGCGAAGCCGAAAGCAGCGTGTCGTTGGCGGGGATCTTGCCGTCCGCGTTCTTCCTGTACCACTCGATCGTGGCCAGTTTCGGCGCCGTGCCCTCTGCGTTCAGCGAGATCACCTTCCCGACCCGCGCATCGTATACGAGGATGCAGGCGTCCGAACCCACCCCGTTCATGGCCGGATCCGTCACACCAAGCGCCGCCTGCCCGGCGACGGCCGCGTCGAACGCGTTGCCGCCGGCGCGCAGGATCGCGTAAGCCACCTGCGTGGCTTGCGGCGTCCGGGAGGAGACCGCGCAGCTGAACCCACGGATGACCGGGCGCATTGTCTTCTTGTTCCAGGATGCAGCCGGAACGCCGGCGCCGCTCTGGGCGTAAAGCGACACGGTTGCGACCACTACAGCAGTCAGAATCAGGAAGCGTCTCATGACCTGGACGATAGCACGAGCGGACGCACAGCGACAAATCCGAAGTAGGTCCGCTCTGGCACCGACAGAGCGGACCTGGTATCTACGCCAGGATCGTCCTCACCATGCGGGTGTCCTCGCTGATCTGGTCGGAAAACCGGGGATACAGCCCGATGATGCAGGCATCGGCGGGCTTGATGCTCTTGTAGGCGAACTCGAAGGCCGAACGAATCTCATCGGGGGAGCCGCACTTTCGCCCGGCGGCGAGTACCTTGTATACGAGGCACGGCCTGCTCACCTTGCGCACCGCCTCACACATCTTCGGCGGATCGGTCGACACGTAGACTTCACCCACAGGCTGGGTCCCGATATCGCGCTGCCAATCTTCAGGCCGGCGCGACAGGTAGTGCAGCGAAGCCATGTAGAAATCGTTGCCGAAGTTCTTTTCCTCCAGCGCGGCGAGAATCGCGGGATTGTGAGTGGAAATCCCCGCCGGAATTCCGAGATCGTGCACCGCGTTCACGTAAGTGCGCAGCATGTCGATCTTCCCCGCCCGGTAGAGCATGTCGGTAGCCCACCCGTGGAAACTGATCCCGATCGGGCTGAACTTCGCGGTTGCCTGGGCGCACTTGATGGTACCCTCCAAAACAGCATCGGGAGTGCGCGGCAGCTTCTCGTCGAAATGCCAGGAGGCGGCAAGGCAGACAAACTGGATCCTGCAGCCGGCGTCCCGGATCTTCGGGAATTGCCGGGTCATGTTGTGATTGTAGCTCGCCTGCCAGGTATTGATGCCGGCCCTCTCGCAGGCAAGCAGCAGTTCCACGATGCGCTCGTCGGTAAACCATTCGAGCATGTGCTGGTCGTATTGCCGGTTGAAGTGGGAATACCCGTAGAGCGGATTGCTGCCGACGATGAAGCGTGTGACCTGGTACTTGCCCAGGGCAACTGTCGGGAGCAACTCCTCGGCGACAGCCGATCCCGGCTTCGCGGTCATTACGCCCGCCGTCAGTGCCGTCGCTCCCAGGAGGAATTCACGGCGGCTGGGGCGCGTGAATTCACTGCATGCCTCCATATCCGATGCAAACTTTCGATCTTCTTCCATTTTCCCCTCACCCGCGGTTGATTTCTTCAGAGTGATCGCAAGTTAACGGTTTGAGATGCCCGTGTCAACAGCGGATTCGGGCGATGCCGCGGCTGCGGCGCGCAGAACGTTGGCGCTGGAACTTGCGAGGCAGCAGAACAACCAGGGGCCCGCCGGAGCTATCGACGCGAGGATTCTGCTTTGCCAGGCGAAGATTCCATTCCGGGAAAAGCAGTGACTCCGGCGAGCTGCGGGGGCAGGGTGCGGCCGGCGCCGGGGGCCGGCCGCGCAATCGTTTCCCCTTTACTGCTTAGGCGGTGCACCCGGGCCGCGGCCCCCGAAGAAGCCGGGGCCACCGAATCCTTCCGCAAAACCCTCCGGCCTCTCGAGCAGGTTGAGCCCCATCGCCTGGCGGGCGGTCGGCATCAGTTCAAGCGCCTTCTGGAGCGTTGCCAGGCTGGTCTTCTGCTCTTCCGTCAATACTCTTTGTGCCTGTGCCTGGTACTGGGCGTGCAGGTCCTTGATCTGTGTTCTCAGGCTCGAGAGGTCGGCCTGGAGCTGGCTGATATCCGCCTTGGGATCCTGCTGCAGCGTCTGCCTCATCGTCTGCCCTTTCTCCCTCATTTGCTGCATCAGCGGACGCGCAGCCTGGCGGAATGAGGTCTCAATTCCGGAGAGATCCTGAAGCTGTTGATCCGACAGGTTGAGAAAGGCCTTGATCAGGTCTGTCTGTACCATGCCCCTGTGCGGCATTCCAGCGGGAGGCCCCTGCTGTGCAAACACGGCTGCCGCCACAACAAGCAGCACACCAAACAAAACGGTTGCGATCTTCATAACTCTTCTCCTTGTTGTCACTCTCAATACTACCCTGCTGATGGAAAATACGCGCAGCGCGCCAACCTGCTCGTTAAATCCGCGTAAAACTGTCCTTAACAATTTCTTGACATGCCGTGGGACCCGCACGGCCCGGTGAGGCAGGCCTGAAATCATCCCGTGAATCGATAGCCGAGCTTATGTACTGTGACAATCCAGCGAGGGTGTTTCGGATCGGATTCCAGCTTCTGCCGCAGCCACGCGATGTGTACGTCCACGGTCCGGGTTTGCGTGGTCGAGTTGTACCCCCAAACCTCCCGGAGGAGTTTTTCTCGCGACAGAGTGGTACCGCTATTTTCTATGAAGTAGCGGAGCAACTGGAACTCCTTGGCCGACAGCGGGACAGCCTTCCCGTCGCGCACTACCTCGGTTTTGCGAAAGTCGACCCGGACAGCCCCGAACTGATGGACAGAGGACGTACCCTCGACGGCCTTGGACGCACGCCTCAACAGCGCTTCGATGCGGGCCAGCAACTCCGGCATTTCGAATGGCTTGGTCAGATAGTCATCGGCGCCGAGCTTAAGACCGAGCACCTTGTCGATGGTATGGTCTCGTGCCGTCAGCATCAGTATCGGCGTCGCCGATCCCTGTTGTCGAAGATCCCGGCAAATATCCAGGCCGCCCTTCCCGGGGAGCATGAGGTCGAGAATGATCAAATCAAAATCGCCTCCCGAGGCTCGGCGAAATCCTGTCTCCCCGTCCGCGGCGGTCTCGATGCTGTATCCCTCGCTGCTCAGGCGGTCGCCCAGCGTCAACAGCAATCCCGGCTCATCCTCAATCAGGAGGATCTTTTGTTCCATGTTCAGAAGGTGACTCAAAGATCAGAATTCGCAGGCCTGCTTCAGGAGACCCGCTGGTCAACGGGCGACAGCACATCCGGTTCGGAAATAGCCGGGATGTGCATGGTAAAGGCGCTGCCTTTGCCCGGGGCACTTCGGACTCGAACCGTCCCCCCCATCGCCACGATCGCCGTCCTGGCCGTGTAGAGGCCCAGACCCGTACCATGGATCTGGCCGGCGGCCGCGGCGCTTCCTCTGTAGAAGGGGTCGAAGATGTGAGGCAAATCGGCAGCTGCAATGCCCATTCCCCTGTCCTCCACAATCACTTGAACCTCCTCACCTCTCCTGGTGCGTGCGGCCGCGGCCGTGAGCGACAGCCAGCGGCTGTCGCCTGAGTACTTGATTGCATTGTTGATGAGGTTCTGCAAAGCCTGCGAAAAGGCTTCGATGTCGATTCGGACCGGCGGCAACGCCGGCTCGATGTGCCGTTCGACGGTGAAGCCCGACATCTCGATTACGGGGCGAGCCTTTTCCAGGGCGGCCTCGATGGCTTCGGTAACCCGGGCCGGTCGGAGGTCGTAGTGCCTGAGCCCGCTCCGGTCACCGGCGAATTGCAGTATCTGCTCCACCATCGCGGCAAGCTGACGGCCTTCCTTGCGGATCAGCTGACCGTATTTCCGGACCTGGTCGGTGGAATTGGGCACAACTCCGTCCGCAAGATTGTCGCCGGCGGAACAGATGACTGCGAGGGGCGTCCGCAACTCATGGGAAACGCCGGCGACAAAATCCATCTGGAGCTGGGCCAGTCTCTGTGCGCGCCGGGTGTAGGCGATGATCATGCCCACACTCAGGGCCAGCAACAACAGGATCCCGAAGCTGACGGCGAGGGCCCGGCGCCGCAAGCCGGCCGTGGCCGCCTCCAGTGATCCCTGGCGATGCTTCGCCACGAGTTCCCACGCCTGTCCGTCGTTGACGGGCAGGATCAGGGGCCAGTAGCGCAACCTGCCCTGCCGGGCCGCCTCGAATCCGGGCTGCGGGGGAGCCTGCGGTTCGGAAAGCCCCTCGTTGCGCGGTCCCTCCGCCTCCCGCCGGGGCCCGCCGGCCCTTCGGGGGAAGAGCGCACGCGGGTCTCCAAGCAGGCTGACGCGCGCGTCGGGCGCGGCGAAGGCCCCCGGCGGGAGAGCCGGATCGGATCCGTAGATTACGGTGCCGGGATCCCTGCCGCTTATAACCGCGACCTGGTAGGCCGAGCGTTCTACCCCTCCGAAGCACCTCTGGGCGAGCTCCGGCAGAAACTCGGCGCGCAGGAAGTTGAGGTTCATCTCGACCATGAGAAGCCCGACAAGATGCAGATTCGGCGGGGGAGAGCTGTCTGCTGCCGACAACTCGACCAGCGGGGAAAGCAGAAGCGGTATGTCGGGTACCATCCTCCAGGCAAAGGGGCGGAACTCCGGCACCGAGCGGATAGGCCGCGCGAAAATCGGGGCGTACCGCTCGCGCACGCGATCCAGGGACGAGGGCCACGGCACCTGGTCGAAGCGCCTGGATTCCCGGTTCAGCCTTAGAAGCTGAGCCCCTGAGTTGCTGCCGGAGACCCAGAGGTAGACGTTGCCCACCAACTGCGCTTCCGGGGCGGTGCGGATCCAGTCGTCCATGCGCTCGGCGTAGCCTTGCCAGTCCCGGGCTGCGACAGACGCGGGCGGAAGCTGGCAGGCCTGCGCGAGGCGCTGTACCTCCCGGGTGAATTCCTGTCGGAACTGGGTCATCGCCGTCCGCAGACTGGATTCGAGCCGCTCGCGCTCGGCCTGGCTGATGCGACCGCTCCATTGATACTGCAAAACCGCGAGTACGAGGAGGATCGCTCCCAGGGCCGTCGCTACGCTGATCGTCACGATGGACTCTTTCGGCGGGCGCTTCACAGGGGGAGAATAGCAAATTCGGGGTCTGACCCTGAAATTCCAATTTTGTGGCATTATCGAGACGGAGATTCCGGACATGAGGATTCGCGGACTGGCGCTCATAGCCCTGACCCTTGCCGTGCTTCTGACCCCGCGGCCGGCCCAGGCACAGAATCTCGTCGGGAACGGCGACTTCGAGAGCGGGAGCAGCGGGTGGGATGGCGGCCAGGTCAGCACCGACAGTCCGCACGCCCAAAGCGCCTGCCTGATGGTGGCGGACAATAGTCCGGCCTCCAGCGTGGAATCTCATACTCGCGCACTCATCCCCGTGGTCCAAGGCAGGAGCTACCGGCTCGAGGTTTGGATCCGCGCGGCGGTGGCCGGTCAGAGCGCTTTGGTCACACTGGAACAGTATGACCTCTCAGGGAAGTGGATCTCAGGCCGGAATTACGATTTTCTGGCCCTTGCCGACACTCAGTGGACCCGGTTCAGCCGGGTGGTGCGTGCGTTCAGCCCAACCACGTCCTTTGTCCGGCTGGTGCTCCGGCCTGTCCCCTGGACCGAATCCGGGGAACTGACCGGCACGGCGTGGTTCGACGACGCATTCTTTGGTGCTGCAACCGAAACCATGACGCAACACGCAACCTGGCTCCGCAACCAGGGGCCGATCCGCGTCTGGCGCTCCCCCACGGAACAGAAGGTCCGTCGTGACGCTTACCCCTCCGCTGACGCTCCGGCAGAGGGAGCGATTACGCTCGAGGCGGCACGCGCCGAGAGCGAGCCGGCGCAGCTCGTCCTCTTGCCGGATCGCGACGATCGACTCGCCTCGGCGATCGTCTCCGACCTTACCGGGCCGGCGGGTGCCGTCATCCCCGCCGCTGCGGTGACCGTGCGGGAAGTAGCCTATGTCAAGATCACCGAGCCCACCGACTATGCTTCGTTCACCGGTTGGATGCCGGATCCCTTGCCCCTGCTGGGGACGTCTCTGTCGCTGACAGCCGGCACCCAGCAGCCGCTCTGGCTGACCGTGCGCGTGCCCGCTGAAGCTGTCGCAGGCGACTACAACGGCGCGCTGCGCTTGAACTTCGGCGTGGCCCAGGCCGTCGAAATCCCGTTGGTCCTCCATGTCTGGGATTTCGCTCTGCCACGAGAGCGTCACCTGAGGACGGCCTATGGAATGTCGCTGGACCAGATCGACCGGTACCACCACCTCAATTCCGACTCATCGCTCAGGCGGCAGGTGTTCCGACTATACCTGCAGGATTTCGCTGAGCACCGCATCAGCACCTACGATGTCCTCGGGGATGACGCAATCGCGATCTCCTTCCCGAATGCGAACTGGCCACTCTCTTCTGTCACATCGGATCCCGAGAACCCGGCCGGGGGCAACCGCGTCCTTGAAGTCCGCGATGATCGAAAGGACTCCTCTGTCGGCGTTCAGGGCAGCCTGGCAATCCCGATCCTGCATGGTCCAAGTTACACCCTGGGATGGCGGGCGCGCACCGACACGACTCGCAACTACGCGCTGGCTGTAAACCAGTACAGGTCAAATGGGGAATGGATCCCGGGACACAACATCGACACGGTCCGCGCCGGCACCGGTTCGTGGATGCAGGATTCCGTTACGATCCAGGCCCCGCAGCTTACTGCTGAGACCGCTTTCGTGCGGATTACTCTCTTCGCCTGCCCCTGGACCCAGACCGGGGAGCTGACGGGGACAACCTGGTTCGACGATATCTCATTCACCGCCGCCGGAAGTTCATCTAACCTGGTGGCGAACGCCGGTTTCGAGTTGAGGTCCGACCAGATCGAAGTTGGATTGGATTTCGACAAGGCAGACCCGGCGTTCGCCTATGCCCTTGAAACGCTGGGAATGGACAGCTTCCGGCTGCCGCTTCCGTTCTTCGCCTGGGGCGACGCCAACGGTCGCAACGGCGGGAGCATCCTGGGATACTCATGGGACACTCCCCAGTACGAGACCATCTTCGGCAAGCTGCTCCGGACGGTCGACGACTACCTGGCGCAGCGAGGCTGGCTGGAGCGCGCTTACACGTACTGGTACGACGAGCCTGCGCCGGACGACTATCCGTTCGTAGTCCGCGGGATGGACCTGATCCGCCGCTCCGATCCGAGGCTTAGGCGTCTCCTCACGGAGCAGTACGTTCCCGATCTCGCCGGGCGCGTGGATATCTGGGCCCCAATCTTCCCCGCCTTCGATGTTTCCTGGGCCAGGGAGCGCCAGGCGCTTGGTGAACAGGTATGGTGGTATGTCTGCACCGGGCCGAAATCGCCCTATCCCAATAACTTCATCGATCACCCGGGCATCGAGCACCGCCTTCGCTTCTGGATGGCCTGGCAGTACGGCGTTCAGGGCGATCTCTATTGGGACACGACGTACTGGACACACGACACTGTGTTTCCGCCCCCGCGGTTCCAGGATCCGTGGGTCGACCCAATGAGCTACAACTACGCCGTCAACATCGGCGTATGGGGTAACGGGGACGGACGCCTGCTTTACCCGCCGCGGGAATGGTCTGACGGGCGGACACGGGTCGAAGGTCCGACCCCCTCCATTCGTTGGGAGCTGATCCGGGAGGGCATTGAGGACTACGAGTACGTGTGGATGCTGAGAGATGCCGCCGACCGCCTCGAGGCCATCGGCGGCGACCGGGCCCTGATAGACGCCGCCCGCGATCTCGTCAGCGTGCCCGCGTCGTTGTTCTCGTCTGTGACGAGCTTCGCTGACGATCCGCTGCTGCTCCTGTCGCACCGTCGTCGGGTGGCCCGGCTGCTCGAACAGATTCTGCCTGCGGCCCGGTCGGCCGCCGGATTGAACCTTCCCGGCGGCGCGGCCGGCGTCGTATCGACAACCGGAAGCGGCGGTTCGGTCCGGACCGGCTACGCGGGCGCGACCCTGACATCGGGCGCAGTCCCGTACGGCGTCGCGGTCTTCAGCTTCCAACAGAACGGGGTGGTAGTCAGCGAAGCGGCAGTCCCTGCATCTCCCCCAACCTCGACCGCACGTATTTTTGTCGATTACCGTGCCCGTGCCGCGGCGACTCCGGGCCGCACCGGCGATGGCCTTGTCGACATAGATACGGGGCTCGCGATCGTCAACCAGGGCTCTCGTGCGGCGGGCTTGACCTACACCCTGCGGGACGCCGCCGGTACGAAGATCGGTGAGGGCCACGGCGAGATCTCCGCGGGAACCCACTTCGCGAAGTTCGTCGACCAGTTGCATGACGTGGCGCCGGACTTCAGAATGCCGGCCAACTTCCCGATGGAGACGCATTTTGGCTCCCTGGATATCAGGAGCGACCAGCCCGTTTCAATTCTGGCGCTCCGCCTCACACTGAACCAGCGAAACGAAGCTCTCCTGACCACCACTCCGCTCGCCGACCTGACCAGGCTCCCGGAGGATGCTCCGCTCTATTTCCCGCACTTTGTGGATGGCGGCGGGTACATGACCGCGCTCGTTCTTTTGAGCACCGAAGACAAGGTTCAAACGGGAAAGCTGTCGCTCTTTGATGATGCCGGGGAAGCGCTGACCGTCAACCAGGTCGGCGGAACCAGAGGCTCTGTTTTCGACTATGCGATCCAACCGGGCGGAGTTTTCGTCTTCCAGACCGACGGTTTCCCTGCGGACGCCAGGGTGGGCTGGGCGCGGTTGATGCCGGATGTGAACAGCCTGAGCCCGGCAGCAGCCGGCATCCTCAGTTTTTCGCAGAGCGGAATCCGGGTAACTGAGACCGGAATCCCCGCGGCGACTCCGACGACAAACGCGCATATCTACATCGATCAGTCGGGGCACCATTCCACCGGATTGGCGATCACGAATCCGGTGGCGGCAGGGCTCGACGTGAGGCTGAAGGCGTGCTATCTGGACGGGACTGCGGTCGCGGGGGGCGAGAGTGCTCTGACCCTGAATGCGGGAGGACACTCAGCCCGTTTCATCTCCCAGTTCGTCCCAGGGCTGCCTGCAGGCTTCACGGGAGTCCTGGACGTTTCTTCCGCGTCGCCGTTTGTCGCGCTCACGTTGCGGTCGTTGAAGAACTCCCGGGGCGAATTCCTGCTGGCTACGTTCCCGGTTGCCGACCAAACACGGCCGGCGCCAGCTCCCATGGTCTTCCCTCAGATCGCAGACGGCGGAGGGTATGTCACGGAGTTCGTCCTGATGACCGCCGCAGGTCCGTCCGGTCTGACGCTAAGGTTCTATGGCGAGGACGGCACGCCGCTCCCCATCGCAAAATGACAGGCTCGGGATTTCAGCCCGCCGTCAGGGAATAATTCCCTGTGAGATCGCGCCGCTCCGATCCCTCCCGTTGATGAAATGTGCCGGCAAGGATTGATCTTGGGAGAATCCAGTTCGAGGCCGGCCGAATCCCGGAAGCCATCCAGACTACGGCGGTGATATTGAAAGCGCAGCCGGACAATCCGGACGCTCTCTACAACCTCGGTGCGATTTACGGGAACCTGGGCCAGAGAGAGCGCGCGATCGAATACTGGAGCCGGCTGCTGGCTTCAAGTCCGTCGTCTGATAGCGGCAAGCGGGCCCGGCAGATGATGGCAGAACTCCAGCGTACAGGATCGTGATGCCGGGTCGCAACCACATGTATTGCGCCGTGCAATTCTGCAGGCGGACGCAGACTCCGGTAATGCACTCCGTTCGACTCATCCTCGGGAAACGACGGTCGCTTCTGCCGCGCCTCCCCATCAGGATGTTTTGCCCCTGAATCGGCGAGGCATGAATGAAGTCCCTTAGCTTCGTGGCGATTTGTCTGCTGGTGACAGCCCCTTTTGTCAGGGCCCAGATATCTCCCGGAGAGCTGTCGCGGGCGCACGGCAGTCTGGGCGGCGCCACCCGGTGCGTGAACTGCCACGATCTGACAACGCGGCCGCCAGAGTACAAATGCCTCGAATGCCACAAGGAGATCCGCCTCCGCCTGGATGAGAAGCGCGGACTGCACCCGTCGCTTGTGGGAGCGGACAGGACAGGCAGACCCTGCGCGGCCTGTCATTCCGAGCATAATGGAAGGGATTCCTCACTGATCCGCTGGGACACGCCTGTGGCCAGGTTCGACCATCACCGGACAGGCTACACGCTGGAAGGAAAGCACCACTCACCAGGCATCTCCCGGCAGATTTTGTCCTGGCTTCACCGGATCGCTGGTACAGCCCTGATTTTCTTCCCGGTGCTGACTTTCGTCAGACACTGGAAAGAATACAGGGTCCATCTGTACAACATCGAACATGCCTGGAACTGGGCAACCGGAGACCTGAAATGGCTCGTCCTCATGATCCCTGCGAGCGTAAACCGCAGAATCGTCCTGCCGGACCAGGGGAAATTCAACGCCGCCGAAAAGCTGAACTTCCTGATGGTCCTGTGCACCTATCCGCTCTTTGTCGCGACGGGTCTCCTGATCTGGATGCCGGACAGGGTGGTCCTGTTCTGGATAGTGCACGTCGGAATGGCCCTGATAGCGACTCCGCTGATGCTTGGGCATATCTACATGGCTCTGATCAACCCGGGCACGAGAGTCGGGCTCAGCGGCATGCTCTCCGGCTACGTCGACCGTCACTGGGCCATGCACCACTACCGCCTCTGGTATCGGGAGAACTTCGAGGGGGACGCCGGCGAGGCGGCGAAACGCAACCAGGCACCCCACCAGCGTCGAAAGAGCCCAATCGTGGTTCTTCGTTTCGTGACTGCGGGTCGCAAACCCCGGGGCATCTCTATCCAGGCACTGCCGGCAGATCAGGACCCTGCCGGAGAGTTGCCGGGGAACGGTGGTGGCTGTTAGAACACAGGCAAGCGCAAGTGCACTGTCGAGTCCTCGGGAGGGCGGGCCGGCATAATCGTCCGAACTATTGATCCCCTGTTCTCGTTTAATCAGACAAATAGAAAGGGGGTCCTATGCCCATTATGTCTGGTGGCGCCTCCGCGCAACTCGTGGGGATAAGCCGGCCGATGGTAAAGGCTTTGTTTGTTGCCAGTTGTCTTCTGTCCATCGTCTCCTGGTACACAACGCAGCAGGGGATGTCGCTGTATCTATCGGCATGGTTCGCCTTGCTGGCATCGCTGGGAATCCAGTCTGCGCTCGTTCTTGTCGCGTGGCTGATCGGTTTCACCAAGTCGAGGCGCGCGCTGCTGATAGCCGTCTACGTCGTGACAGCAACCGTCTCAATCGCATTTTCATATGTCTGCCTCTACACCTGGTTTTCGGCGAAGGAGAGACCGGCGGTCATTGAAAGGAAGCTGTACGATGCGATAAACAGTGCCGCCGGCAGGGGGCAGGAGTTGCTGGCACTGGGAACCGGCGAGGGCCAGAAACACCTGTTGGCCCTGGAGGAAATGACCCGCGCTGAGAGTATGCACGGCTACATTGCCCGCGCGCAGGATGCGGATCCCTATCTGGCCCGGGTCCGCGAGGCGGTGGCACGGGAAGCGGAGACTTACAGCACCGCTTACAGGGAGGGGGCAGGGGAGGGCCTGCGCTACACTGCCTTCGACCGCTACACCAAAATGGCTGACGACTCACTGAAGCGGATGCGGTCGGCCCAGCTTGCCCTGTCGGAGTTTCGAGGGAGCCTCAAGCCGCTCGACTCGACAGAGACTCAGCTTCGCAATTTCCGGCAGGTCTGGGATGCGATCCCCTGGCAGGAAGTGAAGGAAACCGCCCATGCCGAAACATTCGAGCTCCCTGCCATCCCGGCCTACGCTGATTTTGTCGATCGCTCTGCGACCGGACAGGAGGATCTGCTGAATGCCTTCTCCGAGCTCTTCGCCGCTCCGACGGGTCGACACCTGTTCGCCTTCGCCCTCGCCGCATTCATCGACATTATTGTCTTCCTGCTGGCCTACGCATCAGGCCCCTATTTCTTCGGCCTTCCCGAGGAAAGATGGTTTTCTGCGGGAGCCGCACTGGATTCGAGCGACGACCAGATCTTCCTGCGGAATTTCCTGCGCAAGCTGACCCCGAGTGCACAGGGGATGCCGCGAGTCTCTTCCGGAGATTTGACTCCTGGAGAGCAGCAGTTCTGCCTCTTATTAGTCTCCAAGGGTCTCGCAGTGCAGGTCCGGGAGGAAGACGGCCTGCATTTCCTTCTGGATCAGGAGATACACCAGCATATGCTTGAGTCCCTCTCAACCCGCGGGTTGGCGTTGCGCGCGTCTGCACAGCAGGCAGGGATCTGAAACAAGTGCAGCCTTTCTGGTGCTGCATGCGGATGACGGCATCATCGCCGACACCCTGGTGTATGATGTGACCCGCACACTACCGAGGGGGTCACAGAGCATGCTCCCAATGCTACCGAAGCGCAGGGTCGCCGGGCTTGCAGTGCTTGTCACACTGGCCCTTGTTCAGATCTTGAATTGTCGAGGCTGGGCTTCCGACAAGGACCGTGTCACTCTTCTTTTCTACGACCGGGATGGAAGATCACTCTCCCCCGACCAGATTCGACACTTGTCAAACAACGGAGTCGCTGATCGGAACAACGATTTCCTGATCGACCCGCTGACGCTGCGTGTAATCGCAGCCAAACCGCTGAAGATCTCCGACTCGAACTTCACCTTTGAGGTTACCGATGTGCCTGTTGCCCTGGCATTCAACTGGCCCACCGAGCCCCAAGGTTACTCTTTGATCCTCCTCGACAATGCCGGTGCCGGCTACAGCTCTCCCGCAGTGGTGAATTTCACATACCAGGCCGCCAAGGACGTAAAGCTGAGACTTGACGCAGCGATGGCAGCCCGGCCCGACTATCAGCCCTCCCAGAAATTTCGCACCGCCTGCGATGAGGCCACCAGCCATATCTCCGCCGCCGATGCAAGTCTCGACCAGAGCGTGAAGGGCAAGGAAGGGCAACTGGCGCTTGACCGGCTCGCGGTCGCCTACGATACCTTGCTCTTTGAGCATGGGCCTGGATTTGCCAAGACAGCGCGCGCTGCGGATTCCCCTTGGCTAGGCCTGACAATTGACCGGACAGCCCATTACCGGAAGACGCTGGACATGGCAGCTTCCCTTACTCAACCCTACGGCTGGGTCAGGATTGTCTTCGATGACGGGAAGGGGCCGTCTCATTATGCTGAGTTCATTCGCTACGCCAAGGGCAAGGGACTGAAGGTGATGGGGGAGCCGGTAGACTCCTTCTATGACAAGCGATACACGAGAGCCCGATACAGGCAGCGTTTCGTCGATTTCGTCGACGCCTTTCCGGAGGTGGACGCGTGGGAAGTCGGAAACGAGGTTAACGGAGGCTGGCTGAGCCCCGAAATCCCGGGCAAGATCGCCGACGCGGTTCAGGTGGTACGGGAACGCGCTCCTGGAAAGCTTGCGGTCCTCACACTGTTTTGGCAGCTCAATACCGAGACTGCAAAAACCTCCATGTTCACCTGGATCGACGCAAACCTACCCGCCTCGGTCCGCAGGGACATCGATGTCGTGTTCGTTTCCCTCTATCAGGAGCAGGCTCCGATGGGGGTCTTCTTCGATCGGATGATGCTGGCGCTGCGCAGGGAATTCCCTGTGCAGAAGATCGGTTTGGGCGAATTAGGGTATTGGATTCCGGGGCAGCAGTTCTGGTGGTCCCACAGCAAGGACGACCCCAAGGGGGCGGGGAAGCGCGGCACCGCGTCTCAGTATTATCACGCCGCCCTGGACTACTCCGGCAGCGTGGGTGGTGGCTTCTGGTGGACCTATGTCCAGGACTTCCCCGGCGATCCTGCCCTGCAGTCGATCCTGCGCGACCTGAGGGACAGCCTCCTGAATCCGGGATCCGCACCCTGAAATTGGAATTTCAGGGTCAGACCCCGATCTTGATATTTTAGCGGCGCAGCTGGCCCTTGTAGGCTTCGTCGAATTCGATGCTATGCCGGGTCAGCATGATGCCGACGGCGCGTTCCAAGGCCGTCTGCGCCTTTGCGTACAGGCTCTCCGCCAGCACTTCGTCGGAGCGGGCCTGCGCCAGATCACGCTGATACTGAATCAGAAAGAAGCTCGTGGTCGCGCCGACGCTGTACTTCTCCTGCTCGGCCTGCAGCGTCTGCTCCTGAAGCACGCGCGTCTGTCTGGCGGCGTCGTACCCGGCCCTCGCACGCTGGAGCGCGATGATTGCCGCTTCGACCTCGGTCTGCACCTGGTGTTTCAGCTGCTCCAGGCGCATTTCCGACTGGTTCACCTGGGCTGAGTCACGCATCATGTCGGCTCGTGCCTGGCGATTGCGCAGGGGAATGTTCAGCTGCACGAACACGCCGTAGTCCGGGTAGTTGCGGCGGAATATCTGCGACATCAGGGTTCCGTAACCGCCCAGAAACGCCTGGTCCGGGGCACCTGAGCCCGGCAGCGCCAGAGGATTGACCTCACCCGCAAAACCATTGTTTGCCACCGTACCGACCAGATCCAGCTGAGGCAGGAGCGCGTTCTTCGAGCCTTTGAGGGCAACCCGCGCGTTATCGAGCTGGATCAATCCCTGCAGGTAGTCGGGCCGGTTCTTGAAGGCCTGTTGAACCAGCTCCTCCAGATTCTGCGGCGCCTCCTTATCCGGGATTCGTATGCGATCCGTCGCGACGATCCGGGCGCTGCGGACCTCGGGATCGTCTGTGCCGCGACGGCTCAGGAAATTCTTCAGGATCACCTCCTGCTGGAACACCAGGCTCTCGGCATTGGTCAGGGCCTGCCGGCTGCGCGCCACCTCCGCCTGGGCGCGGACCACCTCGATCGGCGCGAGGGTGCCGACCTCAACCTGGACCTGGTTATTCTCCAGCAGCGTCTCGGCTCGCTTCAGAGCCTGCTGCTTGACCTCGACATCCTGGTTCACACTCACCAGGTCGTAGTAAAGACGCATGACCGCGGAAACCGTCGCCACGAGCTGCTGCTGGAAAGTCAGGTCCGCGATCTTCTCGTTGTTCCGGGCGATACGAATGAAGCGTTTGTTGGTCGCGATTCCAAAGCCCTGCAGAAGGGGCTGCGTGACCGTGAGCCCCACCGACCCCGCGGTGTAGGGGTTGTAGTCAACGTTCGGCGCGTTGAGGCTGTGGCGCGTATTGCTGTATGTGACCGCAAGTTGCGTGCCGGGGCTGAACCCTTGCACATATCCGGTATTGAAAACCGTGGTCCCCGTAACCAGCGACGGAGTCCCGAAAGATCCTTCGTTGGCCTGCGGAGTCGTGTTGTGAATCCACCCGTACTGGCCAACCAGATTCGGATCGAAACCGGGAATCGGAGAACCGGGCGAGATCGGGGATGATCCGATGCCGGTGATCTGGCCCAATGCAAGGTTTACATCCGCCTGGCTGTTCGTATTATCGGTGCCCCCTGTCAGCACGGGGCTGCTCGGTCCGCCCACGCCGGGCGGCCCTTCGCGCACGGTCAGCTGAAGACCACGCAATAGAGCGCCTGATTCGGTCCGCAGGACATCGGCTGCGGCAAACACCGGCAGGTAGCGTTGCACCGCTACATCAAGGTTGTTCTCGATGGCCAGTGCGATCGCATCGTCCAGAGACAGGTAAAGCTGCCCTTCTCTCATCAGAGATTTCAGCCGTGCCGTATCCAGATATCGGTTCACCGGCACCTCAGGCGCCCGGTATGGCGTACCCAGCTTGTGCCAGAAACCGGTGTCTGATTCCTGTGCCGGCGCGGCGCAGGCAAAGACGGCGATCAGAAAAGCGCAGCAAGACTTGTGCATATGGGAATCCCCTCTAAGTGATCTATCCGAGGAAACCGCGTGTGCAGACCAACCATGGGCGGCGTTGCGGGAGTTGCCGGGCCTCCATTGACCGGTGGGACAGCGGACCGACATCCGGCAACACGGCATCCGTTCACCTGGCCTGGCGATGGGAAGGTGCTGTGTCTCTGGCAACCTTTGCTTTCACCATGGCACCCTCCTGGATGTCATCGCCGGGGTTGATAACGAGCGACTCGCCACCCGCAAGCCCGGAGATGATCTCGCTTTGCGCGCCGAAATCCCTGCCGAGCGTGACTTTCTGGTAATGGATGCTCCCGTCCTCGCGCACCACGGCCACCTGCGGGCCATCGGACCGGACTACCAGGGTATCCCCGGAGACCAGGACCGCTGGTGCGGACTGCGCGTCGGCCAGGCGGACCTGCGCGTACATCCCGGGCAACAGCACGTAATTCGGGTTTTGAACGTGTATTTCGGCAAGGAGAGTCCGCGTCGTCGGATCCAGCGCGTTGGCCGTTCGTACAAGCTTGCCCGAAAATTCCCGGCCGGGCCGTTCCTGCACGCTCACGGTCGCAGATTCGCCTGCGCTGATCGCGGGTATGTTCGCCTGCGGCACGTTGATCATTATGCGCACCGTGTCGATCCGGGCCAGCCGGAAGAGTTCGCGCCCGTCGCTTGCGCCGCTCCTGATCAGCGCACCGATGTCGGTGTTGCGTGCCGTGATGATGCCCGCAAATGGCGCGCGAATCTGCTGGAAACCCTTCAGGTCGGCGAGCCGCTGCAGGTCGGCACGGCTGGCGGTCACCGCGTTTTCGGCTGCCGCCACGTTCGCGCGCGCCGCCTCATTGTCCGCGCGCCGCGCGTCGTAGGCAGCCTGCTTCTCATCTGCTTCCTGCCTGGAAACGACACCCTTCGTGAAGAGAGTGTTCCAGCGCTGTGCCGTAACCTCGGCCAGCTTCAGCTGAGTGTAGGACTGTTCCTGGGCTGCCCTTGTCTGCGCCAGGCCTGCTTCAACACGCGAGAGCGTCGCCTGGGCCTGCTGCACCTGCTTATCCACTTCGGGAGCTTCCACCACCGCGAGCAGCTGCCCTGCTTCAACGCGATCGCCGATGTCGACCATGCGCTTCTGCAGGTACCCCTCTGATCGCGCAAAAATAGGTGCTTCCGTGATGGCCTGAATGTTTCCGGGCAGAACCAACACGCCACGAGCGGGCGCCAGTTCCGCCTTCGCGACGAGGACCGTCGGCGTACCGCTGGTCGCCTCGATGGCCTCCATCGCTTCGAGATCCCGCTGCTTCCGGGGGCGAACCGCCATCACGATCAGGACTGCAAAGGCGACGACCACGATGGCAGCCACCAGGATCGGCTTGCGGCGCGAGAAACGCCGCGGAGGCGGCGATACCGGCGCCGACCCGGGGGTCGAGGGCCCCGCTCCGGAAACCACGCTTCCTTCACTCATAGAGTCTCTCTTCTGAAGGCTACCCGGCGCTCTCTTCACGCTCGAGTTCCGATTCATAGTTTTTCGGAGGCCGCTTCCGCAGGTAGCTGTACACGACAGGCACGAAAAACAGGGTGCTTATCGTGGCCAACAGAAGTCCACCGATCACCGAACGCGCCAGGGGTGCATTCTGTTCGCCACCCTCACCCAGTCCCAATGACATCGGGAGCATGCCGACAATCATGGCGAGCGCTGTCATGAGAACAGGTCGCATCCTCGTGACACCTGCCGAGAGAGCGGCATCATACGCGTTGTAGTTCTGTGCGCGCTGATCGTTGGCGAACGTCACCAGCAGAATACTGTTCGCGGTCGCAACTCCGATGGTCATGATCGCTCCCATCAGGGAGGGCACGCTCAGCGTGGTCTGGGTGACGAACAGCATCCAAAGGATCCCCGAAAGCGCGCCCGGCAGTGCCATCATGATGATGAACGGGTCGAGCCACGACTGGAAGTTCACGACCATGAGCAGGTAGACAAGGATGACGGCGAAGATCAATCCGAAGCCGAGCCCCCTGAAAGACGACTCCATCGTTTCCATTTGCCCCCGGACGTCCAGGAACACGCCACGAGGCAGCTTCCGCGCGGATTCGGCCAGGATCCCCTTTACGTGCCTGGCAACAGACCCGAGATCCATGCCTTCCACATTCGCATAGACGTCAAACACCGGCTGCACGTTGTAATGGTTCACCACCGCCATGGAGCTGCCGCGCTCGAAAGTGGCGAGGTTGCTCAAAAGCTGCGGCGCGCGCGCGCCCGGCGCGGCGATCGGAGTCCGCGCCAGTTCATCAAAAGAATCGATGCGGTACTGCGGTGTCTGCACGGAAACGAAATAACTTACGCCGTTCGCCGGGTTCAGCCAGAAGTTGGGAGCCACCTGGCCGCTCGAGCTCAGCGAGATGAGCATGCTGTTGGCCACGTCGCGCTGGGTCAGGCCCACCTGGGAGGCACGGACACGGTCCACGTTCACCCGAAGCTCGGGGTAGTCCATCACCTGGTGCAGGTGGACGTCGACCGCACCCGGGACCGCGGCAATCTGGCGTTCGATCTGCTTCGCCACGCCATAGGCAGCCATCTTGTCGCGTCCCATCACCTGGACGTCGATGGGCGCGGGCAATCCGAAATTCAGAATCTGGTTCGTGATATTAGCCGGCTGGAAGAAGAAAGTGACGTCGGGAAACTCAGCGTTCAGCTGGCGGCGGATCACCTTCTTGTACTCCTCGGTGGGGCGATGGTTCCCGGGGTCCAGTGAAATGAGGATCTCGGCGTCCGAGCTTCCGATCGTCGCCGAGTCGGCATATGCGAGGTTGATGCCGCCCACCGGCAGCCCGATGTTGTCCAGGATTGTTCTCAGCTCCCGTGCCGGGATCTGACGGCGAATACTGGCCTCAACCCGGCTGATGATCTGCTCGGTCTCCTCTATGCGCGTGCCGGCAGGGGCCCGGACGTGCAGGCGCATCTGGCCGGAATCCACGGTCGGGAAGAAATCCTGACCGACCTGGAGCATCAGCCCCATGGAAAGAATGAAGAAGGCTCCGAAGAACAGGGCCGTGATGTTACGGTGGTGCAGGCACCAGTCGAGCGCCCTCTGGTAGTTGTGGCGCAGGCGGAGAAAGGCGGCGTTGAAGAAGAAGTGCACGTGCCAGAAGAAGCCGCCGGAGAGGGCCGCGTGCCCGTCTTCCCCCTGCTGGTAAAGGGTCACTTCGGGCTTCAGCAAGAAGTCGGCCATCGTAGGCACAAGCGTTCGCGACAACAGGTAGGACATCAACATGGCGAAGACCACCGCCATGGCAAGAGGAGTGAACAGGTATTTCGCGGTGCCTTGGAGAAAAATCACAGGCACGAAAACGATGCAGATGGCCAGGGTGGATACGAACGCCGGTATCGCAATCTGCTGGGAGCCGTCCAGTATCGCGGTCACCAGGGACTTCTTCATTCCCATGTTGCGGTGGATGTTCTCAATCGCAACCGTCGCGTCGTCCACCAGAATACCGACCGCCAGAGCGAGCCCTCCCAGAGTCATCACGTTGATGGTCTGCCCCAGGAATTCGAGCAGGATGAGAGACGTGAGAATCGACAACGGGATCGAGATGCAGACAATGACTGTGCTCCGCCAGCTTCCCAGGAACAGCAGGATCATGAGGGCCGTCAGGCCGGCCGCGATCAGCGCCTCCTGCACCACTCCCTGAATGGCAGCGCGCACGAACAGGGACTGGTCGAAGAGTTCGGTTATGTTCAGTTCGGGCGGCAGCGTGGTCTTGATGCGCTTGAGCGTCGAGCGGACCCGGTCGATGATGGTCAAGGTTGAGGCAGAGCCGGTCTTCAGGACTGTCAGAAGCGCCGAGCGGCGCCCGTTCTGCCGCACGATGTTGTTCTGGACGGCGAAACCGTCCCGGACCTGCGCCACGTCCCGCATGTAAACGATGGCGCCATTCACCTGCTTGATGGGGAAATCGTTCAACGCCTCGGCGATTCCCGGGCTGCTGTTCAAACGCACGTAGTACTCACGCTCGGCCACCTTTGCGGTTCCTGCCGGAAGGATCAGGTTCTGCAGGTTGAGCGCATTGGAAACGTCCGTGGCGGAGAGCCCCTTGGCGAAGAGGGAGTCGGGATTCAGGTCCACCATCACCGTGCGGGACTTGCCCCCGTAAGGCAGCGGCACCGCGGCCCCCTGCACCGTGGCCAGTTGCGTCCGGATGAAGTTCAATCCGAGGTCGAAAAGCTGCGTTTCCGACAGGGTCGGGCTGTCGAGCGCAAGTTGCAGAATAGGCACGCTCGATGCGTTGTATTTCAGAATTCCCGGGGGGAAAATGCCGGGCGGCAGGATCCTGGTGATGCTGTTCGTACTCGAATTGATCTGGGCGATCGCCAGTTCAACCTTGGCTCCCGGCTGAAAGAAGATCCGGAGCACCGCCACCCCGTTCAGCGACTGTGACTCGATGTGCTCGATGTCGTTGACGGTGGTGGTGAAGGCGCGCTCGCTCACGGTGACGATTCGCTGCTCCATCTCCTCGGGCGAAATTCCGCTGTAGGTCCAAATGACGCTCACTACAGGGATGTCGATGGACGGGAAAATATCGGTGGGTGTCGTGTAGATGGCGACACCGCCCAGTATGGCGATGAAGAGCGCCATGACGACGAAAGTGTAAGGGCGCCTGAGCGCCAGCCGGACTATCCACATATGAGTGCATCATCCATACGACTATCGGACCAAACGGCGATTTATATCCCAATGCCGCCATGTCTACAATATTCGCTTTTTCCGTCAGCCGGGTCCGCCCCACCCCCGTAAAATGGAATTTCAGGGTCAGACCCTGAAAATGCAATATTTGCTCTTCACGCCGGCGGCATTCGCCGGGGAACGGAGGCATGATGAAGGCCAGATGCAGGTTCGGATTGTTGTGCGCGGGTTTTCTGCTCTGCGGGACCCACACGTCTACGTCGACCCACGCAGCCGCGGCGCTGCAGAAGCCGGTTGTCGATGCTGCGCCGTCCTTCAAGCCGTTCCTCGGACGTTGGGATCTGACCTTGAAGGCCCCAGACCGGGAGTATGCATCCTGGTTGGAGATCCGCCAGGTGGATGGCAGCCTGAAAGCCACCCTGGTGAGCAGGTGGGGAAACGCGCGCCCTCTGCCGAAAATCGAACTCACGGGCGGAGAACTCGTGTTCGTCTCACCAAAGGAGGAGGAAGACCGCCCCGATGACATGGTCTTCAGGGGACGTCTGACGGACGGTATGCTGGCGGGCACGACTGCCGGCCCGGACGGCACTCTCTGGAAATGGACCGGAAGACGGGCACCCGCCTTGACGCGCGGCGCTGCGCCCCGATGGGGCCAGCCCATCCGGCTTTTCAACGGCAGGGATTTCACCGGATGGAGATTCGACGATCCCAGTCGGGCAGACAGCTGGAAGGTCGAGAACGGCGCGCTCGTGAACGCCGGCGGCGGGGCGAACATCATTACCGATGGCCGGTTCGAGGACTTCAAGCTTCACGTCGAGGTCAACTGCCCACGTGGCGCTAACAGCGGTATTTATCTGCGCGGCCGCTACGAAGTCCAGGTGGAGGACGACTCCACCGCCGAACCCCCCAGCCATCACATGGGAGCGGTTTACGGCTTCCTCGCCCCCTCGCCCGAGATGCCGCGTCAACCCGGAGAATGGCAGAGCTTCGACATCACCCTGATCGGACGACGCGTGACTGTCGTTCAAAATGGCAAAACCATCATCGACAACCAGGAGATACCGGGCCTCACCGGCGGGGCGCTCGACAGTCATGAGGAGCTCCCCGGGCCGTTCTACCTGCAGGGTGACCACGGAGGCATCGCCTTCCGCAACATCGTGGTCACCCCGGCCATCCAGTAGCGAGAGAGCCAGTCAACGGACATGCGGTCAGGCCCGCTTCACCGCACCGGCGCCCCTGAATCGGCCGATCTTGGGAAGATCACCGACGAGCGGGCGCGCGTACTCGAGAAACGCAGGGGTGACGTCATTGCCCTCATCGTTGATAAACGCGTCGGGCATCTCCCTGGTCTCTTTGGCTACGCTGATGAGAGGCACCAGTTCGAAATACGCCTCGTACTTCTTGCCGGGCTTGCGACGGATGGCAACGCTGCCGTCAACGTTCGCCGTGACCGCCGATCTGACGGCCAGAACCCCGACGGCTCGCGCCTCGCGGGCATCGACCTGGGAGACTACGCCCGGGAAGGAGCGCTGCAGATACCCGAGCGTATCGGCCCGGACACGCGAAATCTGTGTCCTCTGCCTTATGTAGCCGGCCAGCAGGTCACCGAGCGCTCCCGTGCCGCTGAGCTGCACGTTTCCGTGTGAATCCACCTCGCGGATGAAGGCGGCGGCGATACTCTTGTGCTCCTTGTCCACGATCCCTTCAGAGGCAGCCACAATGCACCGGCCGTATTTCTCGTAAACGGCCTTCACGTCGGCCGCGAACTTCTCCAGATCGAAGGCTCTCTCGGGCACATAGATCAGATGCGGCCCGTCATCGGGATAGGCTCGCGCGAGCGCCGAAGCAGCAGTGAGGAATCCTGCGTGCCGGCCCATAACTATGTTGATTTTCACGCCGGGCAGCGCGCGATTGTCCAGGTTGTCCCCCATGAAAGCGCAGGCGACGAATTTCGCACCGCTGCCGTAACCGGGAGTATGGTCGTTTTCACGAAGGTCGTTGTCGATGGTCTTCGGGATGTGGAAACAGCGCAATTCGTAGTCGACCTTCTTGGCTTCCTCGTTGATGATGAACGCGGTCTCTGCCGAATCGTTTCCACCGATGTAGAAGAAGTAGCGGACGTTGTATTTCTGCAGGATGCCGAACAACTGAACACAATCGTCGGCGGTGGGCTTCTTACGCACCGAGCCCAGCGCCGCTGAGGGAGTCCGCGCGACGGCATTGAGCGTCAGAGCGCTCTCTTTCTTCAGCTCCAGAAAATCCTCGCTCAGAATGCCCTTGATGCCGTGCCTCGCACCATAGATGCGCTTGATCTCGGAATGCCGCTTCGCCTCCAGAACGGCTCCCACGAGGCTTTGGTTGATCACTACCGTGGGCCCACCGCTTTGAGCGATGAGCATGTTGCCCGTCAGTCTCGCTTTTGCAGTTTTCATTGCTTTCCCAGAAGTGGTTTCAGTTCGTTGTTGTGCTCTCGTCAGCCAAACCGTGTGAATACTAATTAAGCCGGGGCGCGGGAGGCAAGGGCAATGGTGCGGAGGGTATCGCTTTGGGCCACGCCGTGCTGCACCTGTCCGAGGCTGTGAGAAATTCACCGCGGAGGCTCAAAGAGCGCAGAGAGGAATTCCTATCTAATTTAAAATCAAATAGTTATCTCTGCGATCTTTGCGTCTCTGCGGTTGTATTTGCAGTTACTCACAGCGTCGGAGACCCGCCGCACGGGATCGTAGCGGGGTGTGGTATCCTTCGAGGCACCCTGTCGCGAAAGGGGCGGGGCTCCCGTGGTGGGTGCACTGAAACAGGGAAACAAAGGAGGAGAGAATGGCCAGGATCACGTTCAAGGGCAACGAGGCGCATTCTGCCGGAACCTTGCCGGCGGTCGGCAGTGCCGCACCTGACTTCAAACTGACCAAGTCGGATTTGGGCGACTTGTCTCTGAAGGATTACCGCGGCAGGAAGGTCGTGCTGAACATCTTCCCGAGCCTTGACACACCGGTTTGTGCGGCGTCGGTCCGAAGGTTCAACGCTGAAGCGTCGAAATTGGACAACACGACTGTGCTCTGCATCTCGAGGGATCTTCCTTTCGCTCAAGGGCGATTCTGCGCGGCGGAAGGGCTGAACAACGTCGTCACCGCATCGGAGTACAAGGATTCCAGCTTCAGCGATGCCTACGGTGTGCGGATCCAGGACGGCCCGCTCGCGGGACTGCTTTCCCGGGCCGTGGTGGTCGTCGACGAAAACGGCAAGGTGAAATACACGGAGCAGGTTTCGGAAATCGTACATGAGCCCGACTACGCCAAGGCGCTCGCAGCGTTGAAGTCGTAGTTGCCCCGAGAGCCGGCCAGGGCGAATCACCCAGGAAATAGTGAACCGCATGGAGTGCGGGAAACAAACCGCACTCCATGTCCACCCCTATTACCTGGCTTACATGTCGCGACAGCCTGTCGACGGACGCTTCCACCGTATCAGGGTCACCTGCTCGGCCCCCGGCCTCCAGATCTATGCCAGAAAGGGGTATTACGCCGGGCGGGGGGAAGAACCGGCCGGCCCCGACGAGAGCCTGGAAGGGGAGAACTGGGAGGCTGTGATTGCCCGTGCGAATGATGCTCTGCGCAGCAACAATCTGCCTGAAGCCTCCCGTAATCTCGAGAAGCTGGTGCGCCGGTTCCCGAACGAGGTCAATCTCTGGTACAACCTTGGTGCCGCCCGGCTGCAGCTCAAACAAAACGCCGGGGCCGTGGATGCGTTCCAGCGGGCTTTCCTGCTCTCACACGAAGATGCCGCAACCGGGAAGGCCTTGACACGGGCCCTCGTTGCCGCAGGATTCCCGGACGCCGCCATCGAGACCATGGAGACGTTGGTCCGCCGTCACCCGGGAGACCTGGAGTTGATTATTCAGTTGGGACGCACCTACGAGACCGCGAGCCGCGCGACCGAGGCTTACCAGACATACCGGCACATCTTCGACCGGACGCTCGCTCCGCCGCTGGAAGTCTACGTCCTGCTGCTGCGCACCGCCGTTGCCCTGGGACGCGAAGCCGAGGCAGGCGTGTTTGCCGCCGACTATGCCGCGCGCGGCGGTGACATGTCCGCCATCGAGCAGTGGCACAAACAGGCGACTGGCATACAGCCCAGGGCGCCCTCGACCGGTGGCGCTGCGGTCAAGCCCTGACAGAAGTAGTGGAGGCCAGGCATCCCGCCGTCAGCTATGGCATCCCGGCATGGAGCAAGAAGCTGGACGGGCCTGCCTGGCCTGGGTCGGAGTACTACTCGAGGACCAGAACGGTTGTCGTGCCCCCGATCCGAATCTCCTTGATTACAGGCTTGCCGTCCGGGCCGTCGACCGCCGCCACTGCCGTGGCCGGCGCTTTTGCATTCCGGTCGACAAGCTTGCCGCGGAATTCGATCACCGGTTTTCCGCGCCTGTAAAGAGTCGCCCGGCAGTCGGGGTTGCCGGACACCCATTTGAGCTGATACTCCCCCGGCTGCAACTCCTTGCCGCTCACGATGGCAGGTTTTCCCAGAGTAACCGACGTACTCCCCGATTCGAACGCTAAGGCCTGGATCAAGAGTATGAAAACCAACAACGGCAACAACAAGAGAGGTATCTTGCCGGATTTCATGACAGACTCCTGTGTGGCTCCAGGGTTTGCCCCATGGAGCCGGTTTCGCAGCACTCTTTGAACTCCTAAAATACGATCGGGAGTCACTGGAAGTTACGCCATTTTCCCGACCTCCCCTTTAGACGCAAGTGCGTGCTGTTTGGTTGGCTCGAATCAACACCTGTGAAGCACAATCCGGGAGTCGGCGCGAAGCTGACACGAATGCGTTCCGATGAGAGGCGGGAAAAACGTCTTCGACATCGCCAAAGCAGACCAGCCCGAGTAGCGTCCGCGCCGGTGGTGCGTAACCGCCGCCCGCCGCTCATTTCGGCGTTGCCGCGCGAGGAGGCTGAAGCATACAATCCCCCAACGCGGCCGCCGCCGGCAGGATGCGCCGCATTAGGAGTCGACAGATGAGCGACGGCAGGATCCCCAGTTTCCACGTGGTAGCCGATTCAATCCCGGAGGCCTTCTTCAAGGCCATGGACCTCGTGTGGCATCACGGCATGACGATCCGCACGGAGTACGACCGGAAAGATCTGCAGGGCGGCTTCATCGACCCGCCGAGCCGGGACGCCAGGGTGCTGATAGAGGTCAAAGACCCGTTCTCCCAGCCGCGCTACCCCCGGATTTCATTCTGCGAGATCGGCAAGTACATCGCTGAAATCCTTGGTGTGAAGGATCACCTCGTGGTGCCTTTCGCGAAGCTCCGCGACGGGCTGCGACGGGGCGAAATACCGAACGAATGGCCGTACTCGTACCATCAAAGGCTCTTCTCATATCCTCTTGCCGATGGCAGCGTCGTTAACCAGATCGAGAAGCTTGTCGAGCGCGTCGTCGAGCGGCCGATCACACGGAGAGCCGTGGCCACGACCCGGGTGCCTGAACTCGACACGTATCTCATGGAGGATCTGCCGTGCCTGGGGGAGGTACAGCTTCGCTGCCCGATGGACGAGCAGGGGAACCTGGTCCTGAACATGGACACGCGATGGCGGTCACGCGATCTCTACAAGGCATGGTGCGACAACGTGCTCGCCCTGACCTTTCTCCAGCAGATCCTGGCGCAGCAGATCGAACGGAAGACGGGCATCCCGACACGCGTGGGCAGTTACGCCGATTACTCCACATCGCTGCACATCTACGGGATGGATTTCGACAAGATCCGCGGCAGCAAGGAGAAAGGAGTACGAGACTTCTTCGAGAAGTTTACTGCCGAATCCTTCGCCTCCGGCTCACTCGCCAGCGACAGGATAAAGGAGTCTCTCATACTCCCGCAGCTGGAGGAGCTTTCGCAGGAGCAGCAGTGGCGATTCACCCCTGAATCGCGCGCCATCCTGTCTGATCTGATCGAGGGCCTGACCAGCGGCCGCTACCAGGCGTAGAAAAGGCGGATGCGCCTCCGGCCCCTGAAACTATCTTCGTTCTTTCTGTGAAACGGGCTTTCAGCCCTCGAAACCGTTGTTGATTCCGAAACCTGGCGCGTTGCGCCAGGCTGGTATGAGGCCGGGCCTCCGGCCCTGGGAACCCTATTCAAACCGGCTACAGCGCGCTGAAGGCGCGTCCTCATACCAGCCCGAGGCGAAGCCTCGGGTCTGCATGGAACAGCGGGGACCGAGGGCTGTAGGCCCGTTCCATAGACATGAGGGACAGATTTGCTGGTCCACGCATATTGGTCGCTCGAAGGTCAGGCCTAACAGACCTGCCTGTCTCCTCAATTCTGAGGTGCCGGTTCCCAGTTGCGCCGTTCAAGGAAGAATGGAGGCTGGTAGCTCCAGCCGCGCTCCAGCCGCTTTTCCTCCCGGCGCACAATCGCACGGACCGCCGGGCCGCCGAAGTGTGCGGCGAGCCAGGATCTCAGACCGAACTCGAGGTGGAATTCGGAGCGCAGCTTTCGGACCCGCGCCGAAAGCGCGGCATTGGAATTCCTGAAATACTTCTCCATGGCCCACAAGGCCCCGGGGTACACAAGGGGAAGCGTGCGGGCTTCGCGAAGGAACCGTTCGCGAACGCGGGCATCCGGATGATTCTTGTAACGTTGATATCCCTGGAAGGTGGTGCGCGCAATGCGGAGCACGCTCGGACCGTTCACATGGTAGTCGCGGTGGAAGGCGCGGAGGAGAAACTCGCCCGACTGCTCGCGCGAGATGTGAGGATGGCGGAAGTTGAACTGGTACTGACCGTGCGTGTCCGCATCTTCGATGTCCTCAATTAACGTCCCCCTTTCCCTGTGTTCGGCATACAGCGGCGTGCCCGGCACTGGCGTGTACAGCATGAACTGGTGGAAGTCGGTGGCATGACTGACGGCATGCTCGATAACGTCGTCGATATTGCCGGCGGTGTGGTTTTCCAGTCCGATGATGCTGGAACCCAGCACGCGGATGCCGTGCGATTGCAGGGTTCGGACCAGCTCGTGCGTGTCGACGTGCCGCAGTTTGGCGTAAGTGCTCTCCTCTCCCTCGAGTCCCATCCAGACCCACGAAATCCCGAGCCCGATCAGCTCCTCGATCGTGTAGCTCTGAAGAACGCGGCCGGACGTGAAAACATACTGGGACCAGGATTTTCCGTTGGCCTTCATCAGCTCGAGCAGCTCGAGCGCCCTGGAGCGGTGCAGCAGGAAGTTCTCGTCCATCACGAAGAACGAATGAACGCCCAGGCGCGCTTCGATGCGACACATGATGTCGAACAGTTCACGGCCGGTGTTGTAGAAATTCACATGATGACCTTTGCCTCCGAACATTGCCGACGTCGCACAGAAATTGCAGCCCACGGGACAGCCCACCGAGGGGATGAGCACGGCTGCGGTGTCGCCGGGCCGCTTGCTGAGCGGCACACCCAGCGTGCGTCCGCCAAAACCCGAAAGGATCTCCGGATGCTCGATCGGCTCGGCCTCGCTCTGGCCCAGGAATCGGCGGAACCAGGAGATTCCGTCTCCCCGCACTATGTAGTCCGCATCAATCTTCGCCTCGACGCCGGGAAGGTTTGAAACATGACCGCCAACGACGATTGTGGCAGCAGGCTTCAGTTCCCGGACCAGTTGGCACATCTTCCGGACCTTCTTCACATTCGGAATGATCGAGCTGATGCCGACGATATCGTAATCATGATCGCGCAGCTCGGCGACGAACTGTTCGAGGGTCGGGAAGTCCAGCAGCGTCGACGGCGCGGCGATGTTGGACTGAATCATCATGATCCCCCAGGAGCGGTGGAACATGCGAAGCGAGAAGGGCCCCTGCACGCGGGTCACCTGGTTGTGGTATAGCTCCATTGGGTTGATCGATCGGCTGCCGTACTCGTCGTCCTGCGCATAGGGGCCGAAAACGGAGGTCAGAAGGATCCGTGCGTTTGTGCCCTTCGGGTGAGGTGTCAATTCCATGATTCTGTATCTCCTGTCGAACACTGCGGGCTACCGCCCATCTGGTATAACCTGTAATCATCGCCCACCAGCCCCGGGGAGGACGGTAAAAGATTTGTCACAATCGTGACGGCTGTAGCGGAGAATCGGCGGGGCTGCGGACCAAGTGTCCGGGACACGAGATTTACATGAACGACCCCGCTCGGGTCGCGCCGGCGAAACTGAAGACGATCGTTCGCCTCCCGGCGGACCGAGCCTGAGAAAGCGGCTCCGATAACCGGGAGAGGGCGTTCTCCCGGGATTCAGGCTGTCGGGACCTGTTCGGCTCCGGACTTACGCGGCGCCATCAGGCACGTGGGTAGTATGGCAGCTTCCAGGGCTTTCGATAGGCTACGCCGACGAGGCGGTCCGCCTGCTTGTCGTTCGGGATGCGCTCCTTCTGGTTATCCCAGGCGAGATTGTGCCCTGAACGCAGCGCGATATTGCCCAGGTGCGCCACGGTCGATACGTGATGTCCCACAGCCAGGTTTTCCACCGGCTGCTGACGTGATTTGACGCAATCGAGGAAATTGCGCACGTGCGCGGGTCGCGCGTCGGGGCTCCCCGGGTACGTCTGAGCTTCGAGGCTCTTCTTCTTCGGCTCGGGAATGATCTCCCAACCCCGATCGTCGAGGATCATCGTTCCCTCGGTGCCGCTGAAGGAGATACCCCAGGGCCGGCCGTTCAGGCCGACGCCGATCCCGACCTTGTGTTCCCAGATCAGGGTATAGCTCGGGAACTCATATACGGTCGTCTGCGTGTCCGGGGTTTCGGAATTGTCCGTCAGAACATACTTGCCGCCGCTGGACATGACCGACTTGGGCAACTCGGGGCCCATGGCCCAAAGCATAACGTTGATCAGGTGGACTCCCCAATCGGTCATCAGACCGCCCGCGTAATCCCAGAACCACCGAAAGTTGAAATGGAAGCGGTTCGGGTTAAACGGGCGTCTCGGCGCAGGCCCCAGCCACATGTCGTAGTCGACTCCCGGCGGCGGATCCCCGTCAGGCGGGTTGCCGATGCTGCCGAGCCAGTCATGGTAGGCCCAGCCGCGGACCGTACCCACCTTGCCGAGCTTACCCGACTGAACAAACTCGACCGCCTTGGCCCAGTGCTCGCCGCTCCGCCATTGCGTGCCCATCTGGACTACACGGTTATGCTTCCTGGCTGCTTCGAGCATTGCCCGGCCTTCTGCGATGCTCGTCGCCAGGGGCTTCTCGACATAAACGTCCTTACCCGCCTGGCAGGCCATGACGGTGGGCAATGCGTGCCAGTGATCGGGCGTGGCGACGATCACGGCATCGACATCTTTGCGATCGAGAACGCGGCGAAAATCCTTCACCGTATCGGGAGCCTTGTCACGCCTCTTCCCCACCTCCGAGATACCCTTCGCAATCATCGCGTCATCGACATCGCAGATGACCGCACAGTCCACTTCGGCATTGCGGAAGAAGGTATCCAGGTCCCCCCTTCCCATGCCGCCGGATCCGATGAGTGCGACGCGGATCCGGTCGTTCGGGCCGACACCTGCCTGGCCCGAGGCGTATCGAGGTTTCAGGGCACCTATCATGATGGGGGCTGCAGCTGCCGCGACGACTGACTTTTCCATGAAGCTGCGGCGCGAGAGCGAACGGGACTGAGTCATGCCGGAATTCATGTTTGGGCTCATGCGCCCAGTCTAGCACAGGAAATTGGAATTTCAGGGTCAGACCCTGAAATTCCAATTTCGGGGGTGACGGCGGGCCCGATCGCGCTATTATGAGGGGTCATGGGTGAACCATTCCTGCAGCGTTTGCTGGCGACCGTGGGACAGGTCCGCGGCAAAGAAGGCCGCACGGCGCTCCTGATGTTCTTCTACTCGTTCCTGGCGATGATGACCTGGAACGTCGTGAAACCGGTCACCCGCTCCAAGTTCATCTCGCATCTGGGTGCCGACAACCTGCCCTATGTGCAGCTCGCCGCAGGTCTTCTCGTCGGGATACTCATGGCCGGCTACGCCTGGCTCGTGAGCCGGCTTCCGAGACGCTGGTGTATCCCGATTATTCAGACGGGGATTGCGGGAGTACTGCTCATTTTCTATTTCCTCTTCCGGACAGGCGAGGAGTGGGTTTCGGTCGCATTCTACCTTTACGGCAATACGATGCTGGGCATCCTGCTCATAAGCCAGTTCTGGACCGTCGCCAACGTCGTTTACGATCCACGCCAGGCCAAGCGGCTCTTCGGGTTCATCGGCGGAGGAGCCTCGCTCGGAGGGATCGCCGGCTCGTTCGTCACTGACCAACTGGCCAAGCCGCTCGGTACCAACAACCTGGTCCTCATCGCGGCCGGCGTCATGTTGCTCTGCGTCATGGTCGTCGTCCTCGTCATCAGCCGGGAGGAGATCGCAGACGACGCAATGATCGCAGCCACCGAGCAGGAAAAGGGCGTCGGGGCCAAGCGCGCTATTGAACTGCTGCGACAGTCCAAACACCTGCAGATGATCGCGCTCGTGATCAGTTTTGCCGCGATCGGCGCGGCTATCATAGAGCAGCAGTTCAATATGGCTTTGGACGCTTCCTTTGGACCGGATGAAACCAATGCCATCACCGCGATCCTGGCGCGGGTCCAGTTCTGGGCGTCAGTCGCCGGCTTCGGCATCCAGATCCTCCTCACCAGCCGGATCCATCGCTATCTCGGGATCGGATTTGCCCTGCTGCTTCTGCCATTCAGCCTGGGAACTACCGCGATCGTCATGCTGTTCAACGCGGCGATCTGGGCGCCCGCCCTCGCCCGTGCCCTGGACACGTCGCTGCGTTACACCGTCGACAAGACCACCCGTGAAATCCTGTACATGCCGCTGCCCGCCGAGATGAAGTTCGAGGCGAAGCCTTTCGTGGACGTGACCGTCGACCGATTTGCCAAGGGCCTGGGAGCGGTGCTGCTCCTGCTCCTGATCAAGCCCTGGGGATTGGCGCTCGGCTGGCAACAGGTCAGCTATGTGAGCATTTTGATCACGGCGACCTGGATATTCGTCGCTCTTCGTGCCAAGCAAGGCTACCTGGCGGCCTTCCGCCACAGCATCGAGACGCAGGAGATGAAACCCGCGGAGGTCCGGCTTGCAGCCGCGGATCTCTCCACCATCGAGACCCTCCTTCAGGAGCTGGCGAGCCCCGACGACCACAGGGTGGTTTACGCCATCGACGTGCTGGAAGCGTTGGACCGGCGCCACCTGATCACTCCCCTGTTGCTCCACCACGAATCTTCGGCAGTGCGGGTGCGGGCACTCAACCTGATCGGTTCGATGCCCGCGGAAACCGCAGCGCGCTGGCTCCCTGCCATCCAGCGCATGCTGGGAGACGACAGTCCGGAGGTAAGAGCCGCCGCAGTGGGAGCCCTGGCAACGATCCGCGACGAAAAGGTTACGGATCTGGTCCGACCACTCCTGCAGGACAAGGATGTCCGCATCGCCATGATGGCCGCGATGATACTGGCTACGAGCCCGCTCGACGGGGACACGAGCGCCGCCGAGAAGCTTCTGACCGAGTTTGTCTCCGACCCTCGCGAGACAGCCGCGGAGGTGCGGCGCGAGTTCGCAATCGCCATCCGGCACATTCCCCATCCCCACTTCAGAAGGCTTCTGATCCCCCTGCTGCATGACAGCCACGCCGGGGTGGCCGGGGAGGCGATGCGCAGTGTCCGGCAACTGGGGACAGCCGACTTCATATTCGTGCCGACGCTCGTTTCACTGCTCCGCGACCGGCGGCTCAAGAGCAGCGCCCGCGAAGTGCTGGTGGGATGCGGCGAGCCGGTGCTTCCTATCCTGGCTCATTTCCTGAACGACCCGGAGGAGGACATCTGGGTGAGGCGTCACATCCCCGCCACCGTTGCCCTGATTCCGTGCCAGCGGGCAGCTGACATCCTCATCGACGCCCTGGGCCAGCAGGACGGCTTCCTGCGTTTCAAGATCATCACCGCTCTCGAGCGACTTCGGCGGACGCAGCCGCAAATCAACTTGAGGCACGAACCGATTGAGGCGCATGCCCTGGAGGAATGCGACCGCTATAACCACTATCGGGCTATCGCTGCCCATCTTCCGCAGGGAGAGGGCCTCCAGGAGGAAACCCTTGCGGCTCGCGCCCTCGACGAGAAGATGAAGCGCGCCTTGGATCGCGTCTACAAGCTGCTCAGCTTGCTCTACCCCTGGAGGGACATAGCTGCAGCTCGCATGGTCATCGAGCAGGAAAACGGCCGCGGCCGCGCCGCGGCCCTGGAGTACCTTGACAATGTCCTGAAAGGCGAATTGAGGAGACGGATGCTCCTGGCCCTGGAAGGCACCGCTCCGGATAGGGATGCCGGCCCACCTGCTCCTGCGGCGAAAGAAAGCCCGAAAAGCCTGGAAGAAGCCATTCTGCGGCTGATCCATGACAAGGATCCGATCCTGTCTGCTGCCGCCATCTATTTCGTCTGGCAGCGGAAGCTTGCAACGCTGCAGGAAGAATTGGAGCGGGTGCTTGCGACACGCGACGTAAACGACTGGTGGGTGTTCGAGGCAGCATCCTGGGTGCGCGCCGCGCTTCGCTTGCCGGAAGGGGCGCTGCGCAAGCTGTGGGTTGAGCCTTTGCCAACCGTCGAGGTTGTCAACAGGATGCGTCGCCTTCCGCTGTTTGCATCCGTCACAGTTGACGAGCTCTTCCGCATTGCCAGGGTCGGGCACCAGGTGCGCCATGAACCGGACCGGGTCCTCTATCATGAAGGCAGGCGGCCCGAAAACTTCCTGTTTCTGCTCGATGGTCAGGTCGCATTCAGGAACCTCGCCGGCCGGTCCTGGGAGGTGGAGGCGCCGGCCGCGATCGCCTTCGGGGAGGTCCTGCAGGAAAAACCGATGTCCGCCACGGTCCGCACCACCGCCAAATGCGTATCTCTGGCCCTGCACGGTCAGCGATACCGCACGATGCTCGCCGACAACACAGCGCTGGTGCAGGGCCTCTTCCGCCTGCTCTGCGACGGCGCGTCGACGGCCTGCGAACGGGTCGTGGACAGGGGAGCCGCCGCCCGTTCCTCTACCGCGGCCGTGACGAGCGGTCTGAAACCAATCGACAAGGTGCTCGCGCTCGGGTCCGTTCCCATCTTCACCGGTATCGCGGCAGAAGACATGCTGAGCCTGGCATCGATCGCAGAGGAAATACGGCTCCTGCCCGATTCGTACTTGTTCAGGGAAACTGACCCTCCTGCTCTGCACATCCTGCTCTCCGGCGAACTCTCGCTGGAGTCATCCCGGGATCTGCCGTCCGTCGTCGTCGGACCGCACGATGCCATCGGGATCCGCGAGACCTTCGCCCGCCTGCCCTTGAGCCTGAGCGCGCGGGTCACGCGTGGGGGTACGGCCCTGCGCATCAATCAGGATGACCTCTTCGACCTGCTGGGACAGCGAGCCGACCTCCTGCAGCAGCTCTTCGTCGCGCTTTTCCGCTCTCAGTGGCACAACGGCACGGCGGCCCCTGTGGAAAATCTTGTCGAGCAGGAAGCAGATTCATGAACGGGTACCGGAGAATCCTGGCCGCGCTGCGCGGCGAGTGGCCCGACACGACACCGGTCATGCTCCACAACTTCATGCTGGCCGCAAAGGAGGCCGGCATCACGATGGAGCAGTACCGGCAGAGCCCGGGCGCGATCGCTCGCTGCCACATCGAGTCCGTGGAGAGGTACGACCTCGACGGCGTACTGGTGGACATAGACACCGCGACCCTGGCAGGCGCACTGGGTATTCCGGTGGAGTTGCCCGAGGACCAGCCTGCCCTGTCGCACGGCGCCAGGCTGAAGGTTCTCGAAGAGGTCGACGACCTGGAGCCCGTCAACATAGAGCGATCCGGCCGGGTGCAGGTGTGGCTCGAAGCGGTACGGTTGCTGTCACGCCACTTCCGGGACGAAATATTCCTCCGCGGCAACTGCGACCAGTGCGCATTCTCCCTCGCGTCCATGATGCGGACACCCCGGGAATGGATGCTCGACCTGATGGACGAGGACAGCCACCCGCGGGCGCACAGGCTCCTCGAGCACTGCGCCGCCGCGACGTCGCAATTCATCCGCTTGATGGCGCAGACCGGTGCGCACATGGTCTCCAACGGCGACAGCCCCGCCGGCCCGGAGATGATCTCGCCACGGCTCTATCGCGCCTTCGCTTTGCCCTACGAGAAGCTTGCGGTTGAGTGCGCACACGGACAGGGCCAGCCCTATGCCCTGCACATATGCGGCAACACCAACCTCATCCTGGACGACATGCTCCAGAGCGGGGCGGACGCTCTCGAACTGGACTTCAAGACCGACACGAACCTGGTCCGGCGGAAACTGGAGGGCCGGGCGACTTTCATAGGCAATATCGATCCCAACGGGGTGTTGGCGCTCGGGAACCCGCAACTCATCGAGACCAGGACGCGTGAGCTGCTCGAGCGCTTTGCCGGGAATCCGCGCTTCATCCTGAACGCCGGCTGCGCAATTCCGCCGACGACTCCGCCGGAGAACATCCGCTGCATGATCCGGGCTGCACGCCGCTGGCAGGGTGGGCATTCGTGAAAACAGAGGGTTTACGGAGCGAGGCGGGCCCCCCGGACCGCGGCGGACCCCACCGCGCTCCGGCGGAGCGCGCCCACCTGGGGCCACGCGTCACCGTTCTTTATGGAAGAGAACAGTACAGGAGGGGGCTGTGAACCACAGGGAGCGCGTTTTGATGAGCCTGAGTCACGAGAAACCCGACCGCTGCCCGATGCAGGCAAGTTTCACGCCCGAGTTCGCCGCACGCCTGCGCGCCGACATGGGACTCGCCGATGCCTCGCACAATCCCCACGGCGGGGGCAATACCTACGAACTGGAGCGCGCCCTCGAAGAAGACATGCTGCTGACTTCTGTCGGCTGGGCGAACTCCTACTATGCGAACGACAAGTATGCCGGCGGGCAGGAGAGCTATGTCGACGAGTGGGGAGTCGGATGGAAGAATATGCCCTATGAAACACGGTTCGGTAAAGGTTTCTATACCGAGATTGCCGGCCATCCGCTCGCGGAAGAAGACGCGCTCGATTCCTATCAGCCCCCCGACCCGAGCCGGCCGGAACTCTATCGTGACGCGCAGGATCTCATCAACCGTTTCGCAGACGAGTACTGGATCGGAGGCGTCACGGTATGCACGATCTTCGAGACAGCCTGGGCGCTTCGCGGATACGCCCGTCTGATGATCGACTTTGTGTCCGACCCGGAGCTGGCGGAGCGCATACTCGACATCCCTTTTCGCTATCACCTGGCCGCCGCCCGGAAGTTAGTGGAACTGGGGGTGGACATGATCTGGGCCGGGGACGACATCGGCGGCCAGCACGCGATGATCTTCTCCCCGCAGACCTGGAGAAGGTTCTTGAAACCGCGGCTTGCCGAATTCATCGCCACATTGAAACGGCAGAACCCCGCGCTCAAGATCGCCTACCATTCCGACGGATGTTTCTATCCCGTCGTCCCCGAGCTGATAGACATCGGCGTGGACATACTCAATCCTGTCCAGCCACGCAGCATGGATCCCGCGTTGTTGAAGAGACAGTACGGCGACCGCCTCTGTTTCTGGGGATCGGTTGACGAACAGCACACTCTCCCCTTCGCCGCACCGGAGGAGGTACGGGGAGAGGTGCTGACGCGCCTGCGCACGCTCGGTGCGAGCGGTGGCCTGATCCTGGGGCCGACGCACCACGTTCAGCTGGACACGCCGCTCGAAAATTTCCGGGCCATGGTGGATACGATCCGGCAGACACCATACAGGTCGCTCTGAAGTGTCATCGCCGCTCGCGCACCGGAGGCGGACCGTCATCATCAAGGACAACCCCGATGGGAATTGCCCGGCTCGCGCTTGTTGACTACGTCGTTCTCATCATCTATTTCGCATTTGTGCTTGGAATCGGCTGGGCGCTGAAACGCTACATGCGCACCAGCACCGATTTCTTCCTGTCGGGGCGCTCCGTCCCGGCATGGATCACGGGGCTCGCGTTTCTGTCGGCGAACCTGGGCGCGCAGGAGGTGGTGGGAATGGGAGCTTCCGGCGCCAAGTATGGGATGCTGACGAGCCACTTCTATTTTGCCGCGATCCCCTCGATGGTCTTCGTCGGCGTCTTCATGATGCCCTTCTACTACGGTTCCCGCGCGCGCTCGGTACCCGAGTACCTGAAGCTTCGCTTCGACGAGAAGACGCGGGCGCTGAACGCCGTATCGTTTGCCGTGATGACGATCTTTTCCTCCGGAACATCGATGTACGCGATGTCCCTCCTGCTCAAGATGATGCTCGGTTGGAATTTCACCTCCAGCATCCTGGTCTCCGTGTTCGTCGTAATGACCTACACGGCCCTGGGCGGGCTAACCTCCGCAATGTACAACGAGGTGCTCCAGTTCTTCCTCATCGTCGCCGGATTCCTGCCGCTGGTCTACCTCGGCCTGCTCGACAGCGGCGGCTGGTCCGGGCTGCAGTCGCGACTCGCAGCGGTCGCGACGGGGCAGGGATTCGAACCGGGGGCATGGAGCTCCACATGGCGATACCTCGGCCAGGCCACAGAAAATCCCATGGGGGTCGACTGGATCGGCATGACCCTTGGATTGTGGTTTGTGCTGGGTTTCGGCTACTGGTGCACCGATTTTCTCGTGGTCCAGAGGGCGATGGCCGCAAACTCGATGTCGGCCGCGCGCCGCACACCCCTGATAGCCGCCGTCCCCAAAATGCTGTTCCCTGCCCTCGTTGTCCTCCCGGGCATGATCGCCATCGCGCTGACATACCAGGCCGGCGGCAGCGGTTTCGCCCTGCCGCGCAAACCCGACGGTGCCTACGATTTCGACATGGTCACGCCCATGATGCTGGCCCATTACCTGCCGCCGGGCGTCCTGGGGCTTGGCATCACGGCTCTGATCGCTTCGTTCATGTCCGGCATGGCAGGCAACGTGACCGCGTTCAACACCGTCTGGACTTACGACATCTACCAGAGCTACATCCGCCCCGGCCGCCCCGACGCGCATTATCTCCGGATGGGCCGGATGGCGACCATCTTCGGCATCGCGGCCAGCGTCGCGGCCGCTTACGTGGCCGTGCAATTCAACAACATCATGGACCTGCTGCAGATGGTCTTCGCATTCGTCAATGCGCCGCTCTTCGCCACTTTCCTGCTCGGCATGTTCTGGCGCCGCGCGACCGGCCACGGCGCCTTCTTTGGACTGTTGCTTGGAACCGGAGTGGCGGCGTTGCACCACGGTTTGACTGCTCCGGTCGGGGCGGCCACGCTGCTCAAAGGCGGGTGGTTGGGTATGGTGCTGCACCGCTATCCCAGCGAGATGGCCCAGAATTTCTGGACCGCCATATTTGCGTGGTCGTTCTGCTTCATGATGACGATGCTCGTATCGGTATTGACCAGGCAGAAGAAATCACACGAGGAACTTCGCGGGCTGGTCTATTCTCTGACCCCGCGGCCAGCGGACGACGGCGTGGGCTGGTACAAGAGACCCGCCGCCCTCGGCCTCGCAGTGCTGCTGCTTTCGTTCGTCCTGAACCTGATTTTCTTCTGAATTCTTGTCTCGATACTCCTCTAAACTCCCCAGCCGAAAGGAACGATCGTCTCTCTATCCGACTCCCGTGCCGCGTTCAGCGCGACTAAAGTGTTTTCGCATGATCTCGATCTCCCGGAGAATGCGCGCAGGCATATCAGCCAGGGGCACTACCATCGGAACATATTCGACGTTGCCGCTGCGCACAGGCGGGCCGAGGGCACGGAACCCGAGTCGTTCATAGATAGAGACGCGCCTGACATAGCCCGAGATAAGCAGGTGGGTATAGCCTCTCTCACGGGCATAATCCTGAACATGCCAGAGGAGCCCCGCGAAAACCATCCTCTGGCGTTCCTCGGGATCAATCGCGAGCAATCGTACTTCCAGGAGTTTTCCGCCGATCGATTCCAGAAGCGACGGGTCAGCCAGACGCTGGGTGGTTGAGAATGGCGGTTCCCCGTGGACGGTCACCATACCGACGACGCGGTCGACGCGGAGCGCGATCAGGTAGGTGTTCTTCAGATCGAACTTGTCCACGAGCCTGCCCGATCCGTCGCCTTCGTGCTGGCCCAGTTCGGAGACAAACGTCGCGTAGTTGAGGCGATAGACCTGTTCCAGTTGGTCGGGGGTGGATGCTACAGTGAACTGATACGGTCCGAGTCGCCTCACCTGCTACGCCTCAGAAAGGGGAACAGACCACAAGTATCGGACTTTTGCACTTTCAAATCCATGATTCCGGGCTGCCGAATCCGACGGTGCGTGTTCCGGCTCATTGGATTTTCGGCGGCGAAAAACATAAGATTAGCGCCCGGGCAGACATGAAAGACATCATCCTATCCTCGTACGGGCAGATTTCGAGCAATCCGTCGCCGGTGAACCGGATGATGGCCGATTTTGCGTCCGGCTTTCGCGACGGGGTGGACATCAACCTGGGGGTCGGCTACGTCAACGAGAAGACAATCCCTGCGGGTGAAATCCACAAGGCTTTGGGCATAGTGATTCAAAGCCCGGAGAAGTACCGGCAGTCGCTGAATTACGGCGGCTCCGCAGGATCTCAGAACCTGATCGACTCCATCCGACGCTTTCTCGTGGGCAACCGCGTCAGCGGACTGACGGAATCGACCCTGCGAGACAGGGAGATCATCATCGGCCCCAACGGCGCCACGAGCCTGCTGGAATCACTCGCATACGTGCTGCCGGAAGGGATCGTGGTCACGACGGACCCGATGTACTACATCTACACGAACTTCCTCGAGCGCCGTGGCCGGGAATTGCTGGCGGTGCCGGAGGACGAGGAGGGGATCCGCACCGATTTGCTCGAGAGGAAGCTTGCAGCCCTCGGTAAGAATGCTGCTCGGGTGTCGTACTTCTACGTGGTCACGGTCAGCAATCCCACTTCCACGATTCTCTCTAACAGGCGTCGCAGGGAGCTTGTGGATCTGGTGTCGCGCTTCTGCTCGACCATCGATCGCAAAGTCCCGCTCGTGCTCGATCGCGCTTACGAAGACCTGGTCCATGATCCCGAAGTTGGCCCGCTCGAATCAGGGCTTCTTTCGGACGAGTCCGGGATCGTGTACGAGGTGGGCACGCTTTCCAAGGTGCTCGCGCCGGCGCTCCGCGTCGGATACATGATCGGGCCGGGCGGGCCTTTCATCAACGCCATGATCCAGCGCACCTCGGACGCCGGCCTCAGCGCCCCGCTGATCACGCAGGAGATCTCCAGCTGGCTGTTGGACCACCAGATTGGGAAACAGCTGGAGAGCGTCCGCGCCGGATACCGGGCAAAGGCGCAAGCACTGCGCGGCTGGGTCGACGAGCAGCTTGGCGGCGAGATCGAGTCCGTGAGCGGCGGCCGCGCAGGTTTTTATCTCTACCTGACCTTCCGCCGGATCGAGACCTGTGAGGGGTCGCCCTTCTTCCGCTACCTCACACGCACCACCGGTGATGAATCCGTCGACGGGCCGAAAGACAACCGGAGGCCGCGTGTCCTGTACATACCGGGCGAGATCTGCGTCCATCCCAGCGGGGACATGACCGAAATCGGCAGGCGCCAGTTGAGGCTGTCCTACGGTTACGAAGAACTCGACACCCTGCACCGCGCCGTCGATCTCATGAAGGAGGCCGCCAAGTTTGCAGGCGACCAGGTTCCGTGTGTTACTGGCTTCAGCCCGTGAGACCTGCAATCGCTCCCGCTCGATTGGTACAGACTCGAGCATCTTCGTGGACTGTCCCTCCGCTGGCTGAAGCCCGCGGCACATGATTGACAGCGACAAATGCAAGCGCCGGTAACTCGGCGGAGTTCCTGGAGGGAGGACTGGGAACCCGGTCCATGTCGCCGGGCTTCATTCGTCTTCTATGGAGCGGATGATGCGTTGAAGCTCTGCTTCGACCTTCGGGTCAAGCAGAGCGGGGGTGGGAGCCTCGAGAATCTTCCGTGCCCGTGCGAGGGCCCATGTCCGCGCCCCGTCTCTCTTCCGCTCCCACTCGCTGTAAGGCCTCCGGTCCATCAGGGAACTGATCCACAACTCCCGCATGTGGCGCAGCGTATGCTCATGCGTCATATAACTTCCGCCCGGTCCGACATCCCTGATGACCTCGAGCGCAACGTGTTCGTCATCGACCACGATTCCCTCCATCATCTTGGCGATGATGCCGAAGATCTCACAGTCCATAATCATCTGCTCGTAGGACCAGATCGTGCTGCCGTTCAGTAGTCCTGCGCCCAGCAGCATGTCCGACACGACGGCCGACGCCATGAACGTCGAAAGGCAGTTCTCGACCCCCGCCTGCCAGTTCGGCTCTTTGGCACCCGTCGCGAACGAACCCATGGAAAGAGGCACATTGTAGAAGTCAGCCAGGGCATTGGATGCCGCGCCGAACAGGAAGTCCTCGGGACCGCCGCCCGTGTAGGCGCCGCTTCGAAGGTCCATCACCGTCTGGGCGGCGGCATAGAAGACCGGCGCGCCGGGATGGGCCAGCTCGATCAGGGCCAGGCCGGTCAACACCTCGGCATTGGCCACGGCCAGGTTGCCGGCCAGGGTCGCGGGCCCCGTCGAGGCGCAGGAACACATGCTCATGAAACCAACCGGAAGCCCGGCTTCAGCCCCTACCAGGGCCGCCTCGAGACTCCCCGGGTCCTGAGCAAGGGGCGAGACCGTGCAGTTCATAATGGAAAGGACGGGTCGCCGGCGGAGTGCCTCGCGGCCACCTGCAAGAACCGAAGCGATTTCCACCGCGCCGCGCGCTTCATGTTCGGCATAGATACTCTCGGTCTGGACATGTTTCGTCGAATTCTTCCAGATCGCCAGGAGTTCGTGCAGGCCGCGCGTGCGGGGCGGGCAGTCCTGTGCTGATACGGGCACCCAGTGGAAGGCGATCTCATCCAGATGGTCGGCAACGCGGGCGATGTCGGCAACATCCTGCAGGCAGGACCGGCGGTGCTCGCCGGTCCGGATGTCGATCACCTCTACGCCGCAACCGTCCGTCCCCAGATAAACATGATGCCCGTCAAGAGGCAGGTCCCGAGTCTCGTCCAGAGCCGCCAGTGTGTAGACAGGCGGAGCCTGGCGGAGAGCTGATTCGATCACACTGCGCGGGACCCTGACCACTGAGCTCGCCCGATCCACCCTGGCGCCATGGGACTGCCAAATGTCCAGGGCTCGGCCCAGCGGAAACTTGACCCCGACCGTCTCGATGATCTCCAGGGTCGCTTCGTTTATCTTTTCGACATCCTGAGGGCTGAGAACGGACAGGCTCAGCCTCGGGCGATTGATCGATCTAATGCTTCCTGCCACTTGAGCCTCTCTTCAGGGAATCCCTGTGCTTGTCTGGATTCTTTTGGCGGTTGTTCGATGCCACGACGGCCCGACTATGAGCACCTTGCCCCAAACCGACAGGGTTCAAGAAGCGGAGCCGCTGCCTCCTTCGAGCCGCGCGCCCTCAGTCCGAATCCTATACCAACTCAGCCTTCTTTGCCTCTCCGCACTTCCTTCGTGCCCCCGAACAGAGGCGCGCCGAGCATGAGCGATTGTGAATCAGGAGTTCTGAGGGAGACAGTCATCAGTGTCCCGATCCTGCCAACGCTTCCGTCGATGGAGTGTTGTTCCCATGCGGGGCACTGGTGACTATCCCTCCTCGCCCTGCGCCCCTACATGACCAGATTGACGAGTCTTTCATGAAGTTTTATAGTAAATGATCATGAATAAACCGCTGCAAGTATACATGAGCCAGCACGAATTGGAATTGCTCGACGCCTGGGCGCGCAAACGCGGCTGGACGAAGTCACATGCGGTGCGCATGGCGATTCGCGCTGTGACGCGGGCCCGCGACGAGGATCCGCTGCTCAGGGCTTGTGGAATGATTGAAGGCCTGCCGGAAGATCTCAGCGGGCGCATCGACGAATATCTGGAGGAGACCTTCGTTGCGGAAAAGCCAGCTTCGAGTTACCGCAAGCGGCGCAGGCAGAGATAGGATCTATGTCGACACCAGCGTCTGGATTGCCTTCTTCAGTGCGCGCGACCAAAACCATGCCGAGGCCGAGCGGCTGATCAGAGAGGCCGCTTCACGCAACGTCCTCCTTACCACGACTAACCTCGTACTTGCCGAGGTTCACCGGCTTGTCCTGCACCGAGCCGGCGTCGCCGCCGCGTCGTTCGCGCTTGACCGCATCGCAACCAGCGCGCACACATCGATTGTGTTCGCGTCGGGCCCCCATCATTCAGCAGCCATCGCCTGGCTTGCCCGGCTGAGAGGTCATCGGATTACCTATGCCGATGCCGTCGGCTTTGCTGTGATTGAGGACCCTGGGTGCGCCGGATTCTTAAGTTTCGATTCCGACTTTCTCCTGGCCGGTTTCAGGGCCTGGGCTCCTGAGTAAATCAACGAGCGGGACAACAACGACTGGACCCGGATAGGGCACAATGCTTGTCAAATAAGGTGGAACTTCTCGCGCTCCCCCGCTTCCCGCTCGCGGGCCAGATGGTAAAGTCGCTCGATCTCATCCCGGCGTCGTGGCTCCATCACTTCGCCCCGTGTCTCATTTCCCTGTACAGCCAGGATTTCGCCATGTCCCAGTCCCGCCACACGATGTTCACGGACGACTTCAGGACCTCCGCGGTCTCTTCCAGGCTCAGCCCGCCAAAGAAGCGCAGTTCCACGACCTTCGCCTTCCTCGGATCGATCTCAGCGAGTGCCGTGAGCGCGTCGTCGAGTTCGAGCAGATCCGCGTCTCCATGCGGCGCCATGATGAGACTCTCCTCCAGGGAGACCTGGCGATACTGCCCGCCCCGTTTCTGCGCGTCGCGCGAGCGCGCGAAGTGGACCAGGATCTGGCGCATCAGGGTCGCCGATATTGCGAAAAAGTGAGCGCGGTCCTGCCACTGGATCCCCTTGGCATCGATCAATTGCAGGTACGCCTCATTGACCAGCGCCGATGTCTGCAGGAGATGCCCGCGTCTTTCCCCCAGCATGTAATGGTGCGCCAACCGGTGCAGCTCTCTGTAAACGAGGGGCATGAGTTGGTCGAGGGCTGCAGCATCTCCGTCACGCCAGGCGAGCAGGAGCTGTGTGACTTCCTGAGGCGTGCGTACCGTCATGGAAGCATCCTCCAGGGAACCCCAGGCTCAGACTGACGCGATTATACGACCGATCTCGCTGAGTTGCAGAGAATTGGTGACAGGCACCAATTGCCTGCAGCTACTGCACACCCATAAAAAAACCGAGCCCGGTTTGCCCATTAGAGGCCGAGGGCGGCAAGACGCCGCCCCGGAAGGAGCGGCCCCATGGGTATCCGACGCAAGTTCTGGCAGGCGGCGATGTTCGCATCTATCCTGATGACCTCTTCCAAGGCCGGTGCTCAAGAGTTCGAACGCCCCGGCGGGACCACGCAGAGAACCCTGGCTCCCGGAGAGGCGGCCGGGATTCAGACAGATCGGTTGACAAAATCGCAACTCAAGGCCTGGGCATCGATCCTGGACGTTGTCCTGGCAAAGGACGGTGAGGGGCGGCCGGTGCGGCCGGCACTGTACGAGCTGTATCATCGGGCAGACGCCGGCGGCTATGAGATTCAGATCGAAATCTCGACTCAGCGGGCCACCCTCTGTGCGGTCGGCGTCTGCAGAATGGAACTCCACCCTGAAGGTGCGCCGAAGGAGGTGATATTGATCCGGCTCAATCTGGGGATGATCGACCGGGCTGTCTCGTCGGAGCAAACCCGGCGAGCCGACGGTTTCATCCCGTTTGCAGGCTTAACGAAGAAGGAGCGCTACGCGGAGGTCCTCGGGCATGAGCTGGCGCATGTGGTGCGGCTGGTTGAGGATCTGCGTTACCAGGAACTTTATCGGGAACGGCAGGTTCTGGCCGACACCGGCAGCGAGGACATTCAGGCGATCAGCAGACTGACCCGGTTGATAGAACAGCCGGCCGAAACGACGGAGGTTGAGATCTGGCGTGAACTGGCGGCGGTCCACGAGCCGAAGATGTAGTTGCCTTCCGATCGCCGCGCGACGGGGCGGCGGGGGATACGCGCCTGACGGCCGGCCGCGCCTGTATGGTACAATCGGCGACCGATGGCCGCTGCGGAGGAATGGCCGAGTGGTTGAAGGCGGCGGTCTTGAAAACCGTTAGGGGGGCAACTCCCTCGTGGGTTCGAATCCTACTTCCTCCGCCACAGAATCGCTGATTCAGCTTCCACTTCCTGTTTCTTAAAGGAAACGCACTGATGAATGACATCGACAGACTGGCAATCAACGGCGGTCCGAAAGCGGTTACGCGCAGGCTTACGGGCTGGCCCATGTTCGACGAGAAAGCCATCAGGGAGGTCGAGGGAGTCCTGCGCACGGGAAAGGTAAACTATTGGACCGGCCGCAAGGGTATGGAATTCGAGAAATGTTTTGCGGCGTGGCAGGGCAGCGGCTATGCCGTCAGCACATCCAACGGCACTGCCGCACTGCATGTAGCCCTGACAGCTCTCGGTATCGGACCGGGCGACGAAGTGATCATCCCTAGCTATACCTTCATTGCCACCAGCTTCTCTGTTGTCCAGGCCGGGGCAATCCCGCGTTTCGCCGATGTCAACCTCGAGGACCACTGCATCAGCGTCGAGTCGGCCGAGCGCCTCGTCAACAAGCGGACGCGAGCCATCATGCCGGTCCACCTCTACGGCAATGTCTGCGACATGGACCGGATCCGCGCCTTCGCAGCAAAGCACGGTCTATTCGTGATCGAGGACAACGCCGAAGCCTTCGGCGGGTCATACAAGGGCAAGAAAACAGGGACGCTGGGGGAAATCGCAGGGTGCAGTTTCTGCCAGAACAAGACCTTCACGACGGGTGGCGAAGGCGGCATGGTAACGACCGACGACGAGGAACTGGCCTGGCGCGCCCGCAGCTTCCGCGATCACGGCTACGACGTGCAGGAGCGCCTCAGCCTGCTGGAACTGGAACAGAAGCTCCCGTACATCCATAACATGGTCGGCTGGAACTACCGGATGACCGAAATGCAGTCCGCGATCGGCCTGGCCGAACTGGAGCGGATGGACAGCTGGAACATGCCCACGCGGCGGCGCAATGCGTACATCGTCATCAATGCGCTCAGGGAGTTGCCTCAGGTGAAGTTCTTCCCGGTCGACACGGAGGAGCGGCGCAACGGCTGGTATGTCCTGGCCTTTTCACTCGACATCGAGGAAATGGACTGCACCATCCGGGAATTTGTCGACGCCGCAGGGGCGGAAGGGGCGCCATGCTGGAAAGTCTTCTGGCCGCAGTGCCACACCGAGCGCGCTTTCCGTGAGTACAACTCGTACGGCAGGTCGGGTTTCCCGTTCAAGTCTGCCGAATATACCGACAGGGCCAGCGTCGACTACAGCAGAGTCGAGGTGCCGAACTCGCTCTGGCACGAATCGCACACCTTCACCTGCTTTGCATATCCGACCTTTGACGAGGAGGATATGCAGCAGATTGCCTCGGCTCTTACGAAAGTGATCAAGGCTTACGCGAAGAAGAAATCCTAAGCCCTCAGTTTCTCGAGCAGGCTGATTGCGTTTCGGATGTCCGCCAGGTGGGAGAGGCCCTCCTTGTGGCGGTCGTCCATGGCCTGCTCCAGTGAGACTTCCCGCTCGATGGTCAGAGGCCCCTTGTAACCGACCTCTTTGAGCTTCGCAACGAAACGGTCGATCCCTACCGCACCTTCACCCAGCGGCATTTCCGAACCGAGCGAGCCGGGCTTGTCCGGGGAGGGCCAGACGCCGTCCTTGACATGAACCGATATCAACCACGGCGCGAGCACACCCAGCGCCCCGATAGGATCGCCTGTGCCGTAGAGAATCAGGTTGGCAGGATCGAAATTGATGCGCAGATTCTCGCGACCTACATCCTGGATGAAGGCCTTCATCACGTGCGCCGGCTCCTGGCCGGTCTCGAGCGCAACGGTCATCCGGTGCCGGGCAGCGTAATCGCACAGACGCCGGACTATCTCGCGGACGGCCACATAATCCGGGTCGGACACGTGCTCCGGGACAAAGCCGATATGGCAGGCAAAGCCCGGCACGCCCAGTTCAGCCGCCAGATCAATCACCTTCCGTGTTCGCTCCTCGCGTGCGGCACGAGTCTCTCGGGGAATGAACCCGACCGTCCTTTGCACGGTCGGAATATCGGCGTAGCTCTCCCCTTCATATGCAGCGAAGACCGTCGTGATCGCGAAATCCTCTTCCGCCAGGGCCGCCTTCCAGAGGGGCAGGACCTCGTCGATGCGCACGTGCCCGGCGATGCCCAGCTGACCGCAACGCAGCCCGAGGGACTTCACACCGCGCACGGCGAGGCGCGGATTCTTCTCTCCCCAGAACATCAGACCGATCTCGAGCTCTCTCAGAACCGGCATTTCACCATCTCCCCTTTCTTTTCACGGGCGTCCACCATGAGCTTCGTCAGCTTGACGGCCAGCGAGGATTCCTCGGGCAGGCACGCTTCCGGCCTGCGCCGCAGCCGGCAACATTCCTGGAAGTACTCAATTTCCGCCTGGTAGCCATCCTTCTCTTCCGGGTGGAGCAGCTCCTTGCGGCCGTCAGCCCAGTAGACCGTCACCGGCCGGCCCGCAGAGCTGTATTCAACGACGCCGCGGTCGCCCATCACAGTGAATTCCATGGAAAACGGATACTCGCCCCGATGGAACCAGCCCCCCGTCACGGTCACTTGCGCGACCGACGGATAGTGGAACTCCGAGCTGACGATGTCGATGCCGTTTGCCATGTCGTCGTGCCCGGTCGAAGCGACCGTCTCGGGCACACCGAAGAGATGAAGGCATTGATCCACGTCATGAACCAGGAGGTCGAAAGCCCCGCCGCCGCTCTTCTTCCTGTCCATTTCCCACGGGCCCCAGGCCGGGACGGCGGTCCTGCGCCGGAACAGGGCCGAGCGAATCTGTCCGAGCGCACCCGACCTGACCAGCCGCGACAGCTCACAGTACGCAGGAAAGAAACGGAGCACCTGGGCAACCATGAGTACTCGTCCGGCGCTCTCGGCTTCGGCGATCATCGCGTCGGCTTCGTCCCCGCTCAAAGCCATGGGCTTTTCGCAAAGCACGTGCTTTCCAGCTCTCAGGGCCTGGATGGCCACTGCCTTGTGAAGAAACGTGGGCAGGCAGATATCGATCGCTTCGACATCCGGGTCCGCCAGGATCGCATCCACGGACCGGTATTTCCTGATGGCGGAGAAGTCCATTTGCAGACCGGGCCCGCCGAGATTTCCCTGTATCGAACTGAGATCGCCCGAAAGCCTGACCTCATCCTGGTCCATCACTGCGATCAGCTTCGCCTGAGGGATCTTGGCGATCGCCTGGAGATGCGTACTGCCCATGAATCCGAGTCCAATCACGCCAGTTTTCATGGGTTCCATCTTAGCGCGGAGCCGAGCGGCGGGGAAACTGGAATCGGAGCGCGTCCGCGCCGCCAGCGCGGACATTGTACGCCGCGGCGCAGCGCGTCCACTTGGCCGGTTCCAATCCCCCGAGACTTGATGTTCCGCGTGCCGAATAGCCGGATGGAGGGCCTTGTATTATATTCATCACCGGGCAGTAGTCTCGATGCAACCGTCATAGGTCGAAAGGATGGGCCAAATGGGTAAGCTCTCCAACAGTTGGGAACTGATCAAACAGAGTTTTCAGGTTCTCATGGCCGACACCGAGCTGATGTGGTTGCCCGTACTATCGGCCATATCCTGCGTGTTAGTCACGGCGGTTGTCGCCGTGGGGGGTGGCGCTTTTTTTTACCCGGCCATAAGACCGATAATCGACGCCGGAGGCCGGTGGCAGCCGTCGCAGGGATTTTTGTTCGGCGCATGTTTCGTCTTCTACCTGGTGAACTATTTCGTGATCGTGTTCTTCAATACGGCCCTGGTCGGCGCAGCGACGATCCGGCTCCAGGGAGGCGACCCGACGCTCCGGGACGGGCTGCGGCTTGCGTGGGCCCGGAAGTGGGTCGTCTTCCAGTGGGCTTTCCTGGCAGCCACGGTAGGCATGATATTGAAGATGATCGAGGGCAGGTCCTCCCTGATCGGCAAGCTGGTTGCCGGCCTGATCGGCCTGGCATGGACTCTGGCGAGCTTCCTCGTGGTCCCGATCCTCGCCTTTGAAGAACTGAGTCCCTTCGAAGCGCTGAGCCGGTCCGCCGAGCTCTTCCGCAAGACATGGGGCGAACAGGTGGTGGGCGGATTCAGCTTCGGCCTGATCTTCTTCCTGCTAACGCTTCCCGGGCTCCTGATGCCGTTAGCGGGCTACGCTCTCGGAGGCCAGGCGGGACTCATCGTTGGACTCGGCTGGTTCGTAATCTACATCCTGCTGATTTCCGTGGTGAATTCGGCGACACATGGCATATTCGTTGCTGCCCTGTATCGCTATGCAACGACCGGCGAGGTGGCTCCGGGCTTTTCAATCAATAACCTCACCGCAGCCTGGAGACCGAAGGGGTACTGACCGGGATTGGTGTTCGGGTGGCTGAGCTTCAACTCACCACTTGAGAGGCTCGACGATCTTTCCATCGCAGAGACCAGAGCCCAGGAGTCTGGTGAACTCGGGCGCCGATTTCCGGGAGAATGGCGCGGTAACATCTGCGATGCGACCTGGAGGCGTGTGCATGAAGACCCTCGGCTTAACCACTGCTCTCGCATTGGCATCTCTTTGTTTCCCTCACGGTGTGGCACTGTCCGGGCAAGTAACGGGCGAGACAACTGTCATCAGACTCGAACCCGGAGAGGTGTGGTGGGGTGGGGCCGTCAACGAAGGGCACAAGATGCCCTTTGGATCGCAACCCTATTCGATCGACCTGTACGGCTCCAGCTTCGGCAATCAATGCGCGCCGCTGCTGGTGTCGAGCAGGGGACGGTATGTCTGGAGCGAAAAGCCCTACCGTTTCGAATTTCGCGACGGCAGACTGACTATCAGCGCCGCCCGCGGACCTGTCGTGGCGGAGAAGGCCGGGAGTTCACTTGCGGAAGCCTGCCGCGCAGCCTCGAGCAAGTTCTTCCCTGCGAGCGGCAAAATGCCGGATCCGTTGCTGTTCACGCGCCCCCAGTTCAACACCTGGATCGAGCTGGTCTACAACCAGAACCAGGCCGACATCCTGAAGTACGCGCACGCAATCGTCGACAACGGGTTTCCTGCCGGCGTGCTGATGATCGATGCCAACTGGCAGCGGTATTACGGCAACTTCGAGTTCAAGACGGAGCGTTTCCCGGACCCCAAACGCATGGTCGACGAACTGCACGGGCTGGGGTTCAAGGTGATGCTCTGGGTATGTCCCTTCGTCAGTCCCGATTCGGCAGAGTACCGGCAACTGATCGAACAGAAGCTGTTCCTGATGCAGGGCAAGCCCGGCACTGCCGCCTCATGGAAGGACGCGACCAAGCCCGCGATCATCGAATGGTGGGACGGTTACAGCGTCGTGCTGGATTTCTCGAACCCGGCGGCCGTTGAGTGGTTCAGGGCGCAGCTGGCGAATCTGCAGACCAGGTACGGGATCGACGGCTTCAAGTTCGATGCAGGCGACACCGAATACTATCCGGAGGACGCGGTTTCCTACGTCGGAGTGCTGCCGAACGATCAGACCGAGCTCTTCGGCAAGATCGGCGTGAATTACCCCCTGAACGAGTTCCGCGCGATGTGGAAGATGGGCGGCCAACCACTCGTGGAACGCCTGAGGGATAAGTTCCACACGTGGGAAGACCTGCGCAAACTGGTCCCGCACACGTTCATGGAATCGCTCATGGGATACTGGTTCACCTGCCCCGATCTGATCGGCGGAGGGGATTACGTCTCGTTCCTGAATCTGAAATCCTACGACCAGGATCTGGTCGTCCGTTCGGCGCAGTGCCAGGCTCTGATGCCGATGATGCAATTCTCCGCCGCCCCATGGCGTGTGCTCGACAAGACAAGGCTCGAGGCGGTCAAGAAGTGCGTCGAGACCAGGCAACGCTTCGTCCCTTACATCATGGAACTCGCTGAGAAGGCAGCACGGACAGGCGAGCCGATCGTGACCCCGCTGGAATACTACTTCCCAAACCAGGGCTACTCCGCCATTGGCGACGAGTTCATGCTGGGAACGAAGATCCTGGTAGCCCCGGTTGTGAACCAGGGCCAGAACAGGAGATCGGTCGTCCTGCCGCAGGGGAAGTGGAAGGCAGATGATGGGACTGTATACGAGGGGGGGCGCACGATCACGATCGACGCCCCGATCGCCAGGCTGCCGTATTTCGAGCGGCAGTGAAAGAAGATTGGTCCGGTCTGGCAGACCGGACCTACTCGGGAGCGATTCAGTTACGCGTGGACGGAGGGTTCCCACTCCAGGCCGGGGACATCGCGCAGTTCGTCAATGCCTTCGCGTAACAGGCGCACCTGCGCAAAACGGCCGAACCGCTGGATGTCGCGCGTGTGGTCGCCGTAGAAAACCACCCGGTGCAGTCCGCAAGACCAGTTCTCCAGGATTCGGTCGATATTCTGCACCCGGGTCGTGAGCTTGGTGCGGCAGCCTCGCTCGACAAACGGGCTGTCCACCGCATCCCCGGTCGAAACCAGAAGCAAGTCGGTGCCGATCAACCGCGCCATCGTAACCTTCTCACCAACGGGAAGCTTCACCTGCAGCGACGCGCCCTTGTAGTCCTCAAGATGACTGCGGATCATGTAGGGCGCGGGCGTCTCGCCAGGGCCTCGCATCTGAGTCGCGGCAACGCAATGCGCATGGATGATCGTGTCATTGGACAGGTCGAAGACAGGATCGGTCACAAACCCCGGGCGGCCAACCAGGCCGGAGAAAATGAGGTGGGTCACGGTGGATTTCAGATCGGCCTCGCAGACGCCTCCCAGCCCCGCGTTGTTCAATCGCACAAAGCCCAAGCAGGGATAGCCCATCCCCTTTTCAATCAGGCCCATCCCGAGGCAGTTTATCGTGACTGCCACCGCCTGATTCTCAGCCAGAAGATTCCTCAGCGCGATGTACATGCGTGAACTTCTGAGGATCTCTTCATTGGTGGGTTCGACCACTTTCCTGGCCTCCCGAATCCATCGCTCGGCATCCGCGCGGGCCTCATCCGGACTGGCTCCGTCGTAAGCCTTCTGGAGGTCCTGCAGGTAGAGAGACTTGATATCGGTTCCGAACTTGATTTTGATGGCCTGCGTGTATGCCGGGTTCGCTTCCACCTCGCTGATGTGGAGTATTCTCGCTTGCTTCAGCAGCTGCAGCGCCCGGAAGGGACGCACCGCCACAGCCAGGTCCTCGTACCTGCTGCTGGGCAGGACCTCGATGCGCTTTCCCTCACGCTGCAGGGAGGCAATGATGTGCCACTCGTGCCCGCTGTATGGCATGGTGAAAAGCATCACCGGCAGGTTCGATTCAAGAAGGTTTCTGATGTATGCGCCGGTCCCGAGGCTCAAATGAATGGCCAGGATGCCGGTGACATCACCCAGCTTCGCCTTTGCCTCTGCAAGCTGCTGATCGTTGCTGATCAGGCCGCCATCCACGAATTCGATGTCCGAGAGCTCCGCGCTGAGCCTCGCGATATTCGCTTCGAAACGCTGCACCTCCGCAGCCAGGTCCAATTGAGGAAGCGGCCAACCCGGCGTCGTTCTCCCCAGATAGACTTTGGCAATACGGACTTTCGTCTTCGGGAGGAGATCTGTCAGCGAGGTATCGGCTGAAACACGCTCGGCCATTGCTGACAGAGGTCCCGATACGGCAATTCCTGCACCCGCGGCTTTGAACAGCTCCCTTCTCGATATGGCGTCATCCATCATGATGTCTTCCTCCAAACTCGTGAACAGCGGCCACGCCGCTTACCTTAACCAGGCAGAGCGAAGAACGTGCAGGTCCAGTGTCTGAAACCTTACGCTGCCGCCTTTCGTCGACACCTGGACGGTGGTGTCCGCTGAACTCGGTATCACCGGCATCGGGACGTAAACCAGGCCATCGTCGGCGAAAATTTCAAACGCCGTGCGATCAACGTACACGATCAGGTTCTGGCGTCCCGATCGGAGCGGCACCGGCACTCGATGACCATTGAGCGATAACTCTCCTTTTCCCGGGTCGTAAACGATCGGGATTCCCCGCACGGCAAACGAGACTTCGGACGCATCGCCAGGCTCGAAATCCGCCCGCAGTTCCAGGAGCTCCCCGCCGGCATTCGCGAATGGATTGGGATCGCCCTCTTTCAAGCGGAGCGGGCCTCTCCGAGTGGAGTGCACCCGGAGTGTATCCAGCTCTTCCACCGGTTGCCGAACGAGGCGCAGCCCTTCGGAGGTCGAACGCAGCGACAGCGCCTGAGGCAAGGTCATTGCCTGGTTGAACGGCATGCCCGGCGACGGCGCCTGGAGCCAGCCGATCTGAATTCGCCTGTCGTCCGGACAGCCGCTGAAGGTCTGCGCCGCGTAAAATCCCCGGCCTAGATTTCCTTCCAGTTTTCCTGTTTCCGGCGTGAACCTGGCGCCGTCAAACGTGCCCACCATGTAATCGCTGTTCGCTGCGGTGAGCACCCATTTCCTGACCGCCGGGTCATCCTCCACATCCAGTTCGAACAAGTCCGGGCATTCGTAAAAGCCCTCCGTTGTGCTCATCAGGGTCCAGTTCTTCAGGTCGGGCGAGTTCAGGATGTGGATCGTGTCGCGCCGCCCCTGCGTTCCGCTGGCATTGGCTTTGCCGGTTTCCGGGAAGCCGACATAGAGGACCATCACCCACCGGCGCGTCGGTTCGTACCAGAAAACCTTCGGATCGCGATTGCCCTCGGTAATCTGTTTCAGGACGGGGTTGCCGCCGTATTTCGTAAAGGTACGGCCATCAAGGCTGAAAGCCAGGCACTGCGTCGCCGGATTGCCTGCGGCTGTGTAGATGAGAACGAGCGGAGACTTGCCGCCCGCGCCGAAACCGCTGGAATTCCGCCAGTCCACGACAGCGCTGCCGCTGAACATCGGTCCCATGGCATCAGGAAAAAGTACGTCGCCGTGCTCTTGCCAGTGCACGAGATCGCGGCTCGTCGCATGGCCCCAGTGCATGTTGCCCCAATTCCAACCATATGGATTGTGCTGGAAGAAGAGGTGGTATTCGCCGTTATAGAAGGCCAGGCCGTTCGGATCGTTATTCCAGCCGCGCCTGGCTGAGAAGTGCAGCTGCGGCCTCAGTGGTTCGCGGTACAGCGTATCCGCACCGACTATCGCATCGCTGAGGCGAAGCGAACCGAGCACCCTGGAGCCATCAGGGAGTTGTTGCACCGAGACCGTAATCGACCTTCCCCGCCAATGACTCAGGTCGAGGGGAGCCCACCAATCGGCATCGCCATTTGCCAGTTCGATTTCAAAGCGGTAATCGGCGTAGCCCTTCGATGTGATCGTGATCGCCCGTTTGGCCGCACCCGTCTTCACGGGAAAGTGCAGCCAGCGCGTCGTCGCGACCAGCTCTCGCCTGGCCTCGGCGGATGGGCCGGCGGTGATGGAACCGCCCAATAGGGCGCAACCCAGAGCGCCACAGACGACCAGGCGCCACAGTGAATTACACAGCCGCGTAGTTTCCATTCGCATAGGCAAGCCGATCATACACCGAGCCAGCCGGTGCCAGGTCTTCGGAATTCGGTCTTGGGGGTTCCAGTTCAGCGGAAGTTTTCGACGAGCATCAGATCGGCTTGCCGTCCCGGGCCCGGCAGGGATGTTGCTTCATGGGGATGAAGTCCGTGCCCTCTGGCCGATCATCGGGGGCAACTCCCGGGCCGCCGCTCGGCCTGGTTTTGCCTGGCCAGCTCACCCTCCACCCCATTGTCTCCTCCTCCGCCTGCCCCCGCAAGTCTATCTCTGCATGCCCGGCGCCTCTGCGGTGGGATTCTCTCGCGAATCTTTCCGACCTCGGATCAAATGGCGCAGGTTCCTATCGCGCCAGCACGAATAAACCTGCCAACAGCGTCAGGATCGTTACAGGGACACCGACGCGGAGATACCGCAGGAAGGAGATCTGTACGTCATCCCGGGCAATCTCAACGACGATCAGGTTGGCGATCGAACCGATGAGAGTCAGGTTGCCCGCCAGCGTCGATGCCATCCCCAGAAGCAGCCAGAGGTCGTGCCGGCCAGGGTGGGCCTCCAGCACTGGGACATAAAGCATCACGGCAGGAACGTTGCTGACCAGGTTCGACACCATGGCCACTGCGGCGGAGAACCCGGCGGCGCTCAGCAAGGTACGCTCCTCAAGCAGGAACCGGGTCTTTTCAAATAGCATCTGCGTCAGCCCGGATGCCTCCACACCGCGCATGACGACAAACAGGCCCCCGAAAAGAAAGAGGAGCGTCCAATCGACCTGCTGGAGAGCCCTCCGGGGCTTCCGGCTGCCCGCGATGATCACGATGGACGCAAGCCCCATGGCGACGGCGGGCGGGTGGTATCCGAAGCAGAGAAGGATAAACATCGCAGCCCCCGAACTCATAGAAACACCCAGAAGCCACCGTTGTATCTTCACGGGATTCCGGGGAGGCGGGATATGCAGAGGCGCGCCGGTGACCTCGCCGCGATACACAAGCGAGATCACCGCGAAACATATCACCAGCCCGATCGCGCTCACCGGCCACAGGTGAGCCATGAACTCGACAAAATGAACGTGGGACCGTATGCCTATCAGGGCATTCTGCGGGTTGCCTATGATCGTGCAGGCGCTGCCGACATTCGCCGACGTCGCCAGGGCGATCAGATACGGCTCTGGGTTGAGTTCCAGCCGCTTGGTGACCCGCAGGATGACGGGAGCGTAGAGCAGGCAGATCGTGTCGTTCATGAACAGGGCTGAGAGCACCCCGGACGAGGCAACGATCAGCATGAGCAGCATGCCCGCACTGCCCGCCAGGCCGATGATCCAGCGTTCAAGAACCTCGAAGAAACCGGAGAGTTCGAGGTACGCGATCAGGATCATCATGCCCAGAAGAAACAACAGCGTGTCGAGGTCGATGGCCTGATATGCCTGCGGCAGAGAGATCACGCCGAACGCGACCATGCCGACGGCGCCGAGCAGCGCTCCGGTCGGCCGGTCGATGTGGACCTTCGGTATCCCCTGGATGGCAAGGATGAGGTAGGTAGCGATAAAGATCAGCAGCGCAGTCATCGGAGATACCCTCAAGATGGTCCCGGGAGGCCTTTCCCTCAGTTTCGCGGATCGGCCTGCAACCGAGGCACCATGTGCAATCGGCCGGCAGATGTGCGTCGCAGCCGATGCCCGTCAGAGAGCGCGGATTCCGGAAACCCGGCGCTCTCTATTCAGGGGTCGGCTTGCGCGGATACTCACCGAGCGGCTTGCATCTCCTTGAGGAGCCAGGCACGGGCAAATCTCCAGTCGCGCGTGACCGTCTCGGGCGACACCTGCAAGACCTCTGCCGTTTCCTCGACGCTCAATCCTCCAAAGAAGCGCAGCTCAACGATCCTGCCTTTCCTAGCGTCCATCCGGGATAGCGATGTCAGGGCATCGTCCAGGGCGACCAGGTCGATGTCCCGACTCACGGCGGCCTCCGCCAGTCCCATCGACTCCAGCCGGACCGTTTCCCCCGCCCTTTTCCGGCTCTGACGATTGCGTGCAAAGTCGACGAGGATCTGCCGCATCAACCGGGAGCAGATACCAAAGAAATGCGCCCGGTCCTGCAGGTCCGCCGGCCTGGACCGGGTGAGCCGCAGGAAAGTCTCATGGATCACGGCAGTGGTCTGCAGGACGTGGCCGCGTCCCTCATGGCGCATGTAGTAGTGGGCGAGACGGTGAAGCTCATCGTAGACGAGCGGCACCAGGGTAGCGAGTGCCGTCTGGTCACCTTCGCTCCAGGATCGCAGCAACTGACTGATGTCGTGGGCCGACGGGTGCGTCATGGCGTCTCCTCGCCGAAATACCCACTGAGTCTCTTGTACCCATTCTATCGTCGGATTCGCGCCTGCGCAGCTGAAAATATCCGCAGCGCACCGGTGGGCGTTTGGCGCGCGGCCTCGAGAGGGCAACGGCCGGCTACCTGCCGGGGGGCTTTTGCGGTTTCTCCTGGCTCCTGCTCTTCTCCTTGTCCTTCTTCTTGTCCTTGGAGTCCCCGGTGTCGGTTATCGCCTCGCCGGTCTTCTTGCCGATCCCGGCCACGCCTTTGCCGATTTGAGCGACTCCTTTGCCGGTCGACACGCCGACGTCCTTGCCGAACTCGCCGGCACCTTTACCCATCGCCTTGCCGGCTTCCTTGACGTCTCCCTTGGCGACCTCCTTGCCGAACTCGGCAGTCCCCTTGCCCATCGCTTTGCCGCCCTCGGCTGCACCCTCGCCGACCTGCTTCCCACCCTCCTTCACCTGGCCGGCCGGAGGCACCGGTTTCTTCTCCGTCTCCTTCTTCTTCTGCGGTATCCTGCGGCTGTGCCACGGCCACCGAAAGCGCCAGCAGGATCGCGAAACCGAAATGCAGTAATCCGCCCTTTCTCATGGTCATCCTCCTTGATTATGGACATTACGATAGCGCGCCGAGTCCCTGAGTACAACGCCGGCATGTCCCCGTCCCGGGACCGTGGTTATTTCGCGGCAGAGAAGAGCCCTCCTCTCGCAGCCTCCGAGATATCGACCACTGCCGGATTCTTGAGGCGACGCTCCACCGAGATAGCGTAGTAACGCTCCCTACTCTGTTTCCGTGCGCCCCACGAGCGACACACTATAGTGCCTGCATATCTCGTCCCCGATCACGGTCGGGCCCGGGAAGACGCCGATGCCCGCCTGCCCGAAGATCTTCATCAAGGCGCTGCCCTGAAACTCGCCGGTGATCAGAGGCCGGATCGACAGCTCGTCAAACCAGTGCTGGAGCGACCGCCGGAGTGAGGTGCGCTCAAACGGCACAAGAAGCGGCGCTCTGTCGAGCGACAACGGGAATCCGGGCCTGAGGCGCGCAGCCGCCCTGCCCGCGAAGAATAAGATCCCGCAGGAGCCGAGCAGATGGTGGCAGTGCATCCAGTTGATCGAAGAACGTGATCATAGATATTATCAATAGGTCTTTGACAGTTTATCTATTTGTCTATAGATCAACCGGATCTTAGAATCCTGCTCTGTTGCAAGGGAATTGCTGAAAAGACAGTCTGGCTGAGGCTCCTGTGAACGTCGACCTGTTCCCGATGACCGACTACTGGTGGTTCTACCTGGTCTTCACGCTGTTCGTCCTGATGATGCTGGCGCTCGACCTGGGGGTGTTCCACCGCAAGGCGCATGTGGTTGCGTTCAGGGAGGCCACGGTCTGGAGCGTTGTCTGGATCTCTCTCGCTCTGGCCTTCAACTATTTCCTCTACCAGTACGCTCTCTGGAAGTTTCCCCAGGATCCTCGACTGATCGGTATGCAGGTTTCGACCCCGAGGCAGCGGCACAACAGGTGGGGCTCGAGTTCCTCACGGGTTACCTGGTCGAGAAGTCGCTGTCGGTCGACAACATATTCATATTTGTCCTGGTCTTCAGTTATTTCGCCATTCCTCGGCAATACCAGCACCGGGTGCTGTTTTTCGGCATCCTGGGCGCACTGCTTTTCCGGTCGGTCTTCATCGCGATGGGCGCGGCGCTGATCCAGTACAAATGGGTGGTCATCCTGTTCGGCGTCTTCCTGGTCGGCACGGGAATCAAGATGCTGTTCGCACCGGAGAGAGGACTCGAGCCCGACAAGAATCCCCTGATCCGCCTTTTCCGGCGTTTCGTGCCGGTGGCGCCGTCGAACTCGATGGCCAGAAGTTCTTCACCCGCATGGGCGGAGTCGTTCACGCAACGCCCTCTGTTCATCGCCCTGCTCTTCCTGGAGGCCACCGATATCATCTTCGCCGTGGACTCGGTGCCCGCGATATTCGCGCTGACGCGGGAGCCTCTGATCGTATTCACTTCGAACGTGTTCGCGATCCTGGGGCTGCGGGCGCTCTATTTCATGCTGGCCGGAGCGATCCACAAGTTCCACATGCTGAAGTACGGGCTCGCACTGGTGCTGATCTTCGTAGGGCCTGAAGATGACGTGGTTGAATGAAGCATTCGGCGGAAAGTTCCCGGTCGGATGGTCCTTGGGAATCATCGGCGGCCTGATCGCCGCAAGCGTTGCTCTCTCGCTGCTGTTTCCCAAGCCTCCGGCAGCATCGCCGACCGGCAAACCCCGGGTTCGTGCGACCGGGTGATCCATGGAGCCTGGTTTGCAGGTGGGGCCGGCCTCGTTACAGCCGTCGCGGATCCGTCCGGTCCAACAGGCCGGACCTGCTCAGCACCGGACCGACCAGCAGCAGCTGCGATGCCCGCGCCTAATGCGCACGTGTGAGGGCCAGGTTCACGATCTTCTTGAGGGCCTGCGAAAAGGAGAGCCCGTTCACCTCCGCAGACTCCATGAAAGAAACACCCTCCGTCAGGTTGGGGTTGGGGTTCACTTCCAGGACGTGCGGCTCGCCGCGCTCGTCCAGGCGGATGTCCACGCGGGCATAGTCCCGGCAGCATGTCGCCGAGTACGCCCGCAACGCCAGGTCACGGACCCGCTCCCGTGTCCTGTCCGGGATCCGTGCGGGGCAATAGGTATGCACCCTGTGGTAGGCAAGGCTGAGCGGGCTCCATTTCACATCGTATGTAATGACCGGGGGATGGCTGGAGGGAAGTTCAGAAAAGTCGAACTCAACAATGGGAAGCGCTTCCGGCGGGTCGTTTCCCAGAATCGAAACGTGCAGTTCCACACCGTTGAGAAACTCCTCGACAAGCACCGGCGGGGCAAAGTCCTCGATCACGCTCTCGATCTGAGACACGAGGCCCTGGTAATCGCGAACCACCGACTTTTCAGACACGCCGTAACTTGCATCCTGGCGGGCCGGTTTCACGATCAGCGGATAACGAAGGCCGTGACGGCGGGCAACGCGGGCGGAATGTTGCACCAGGTAGCGAGGCGTCGCGATGCCGTTCTGAAGCAGGATCTGCTTGGTCAGACCCTTGCGCCGGCAGAGCCCCAGAGTGAACGGGGGGGCGCCCGTGAACGGTAAGCCGTGGAGTTCGAAAAAGCCGGCAACGGCCTCTTCAAGCCGAGGATCGTCGCGCCAGTGCTCGACCAGGTTGAAGACCGCCGCCGGGGGATTGACCTTGAGAAGCCGGTTCAGTTTCTGGAGATCGTCCTGGATGTTGACCGCGCGGGCGTTGAAACCTTCCGCCTTGAGACCCTCGACGATGGCTTCGTACTCCTCGGCGTCGGTGGCCACGTCAATGTCGTACCTGGGTGTGAAGCCCAGAGACAACCGGTCGATCTTGCGGAGCGCTGCATACTCATCACCGCCGGTGTGGTTATAGAGTACGAGCACTGATTCTTTCTGACGTTTCATTTTCCGGAACCGCTGTGTAGAATAGCAGAAAATCGCGTCATTCAGGAGATGAGCCGCTCGGCGGCCAACCCTGGTCGCGGGAGTGAGCTTTCCGGACGGCAGGTTACCGCTTGCCCGGGCAGGGTCGACGGTTCGATGGGTTTTAATACACAACCGAATCTCTGGCAGTGCGGTCCCTATGCACTCATGCACGCCTTGATCTCGCTCGGCGTGCTCGTTAACGAGAAGGAGATCTCGCGGCTCGCGGGCACGGATGCTTCGGGTACCGACGAATTTCAGCTTGCGCGGGCGGCGAAGGAGTTCAATTGCAGGCTTCGCACGCTGCGCTACTCGGACCCTGATCGGGCCCGCCGGGCGCTTGTGCGACAACTCCGCCGCGGAATACCCTGTCTCCTCTGCATCCACCAGTGGCGACATTGGGTTGCCGTGGTGAAAGAAGAGCGCGGCCGCTTCATCCTCCTTGACAGTGAGAAGAGGGCCGTGCTGACAATCGTGTCCTCCGAGGAGCTCAGCCGTCTCTGGGTCTATAAGCAGAAAAACGGGGAGCGCGAGAACGGCGAGGGAACACTGTATGACCTGCACCCGCTGGTGCCGCGCTTCCGCGTCCGCCTGCGCGGCCGCTTTTCCATCAGCCGTGCCCGCTTCCTCCGCAGGCCGGAGAACAGAGAACTCGCCCGGCGTTGGGAGGAATACCTCGAAGACCTCCTGGTCCTGTGCCGGCCGGCCACGCGGCCCGATGCGGATGTCATATCGCTCGGGGAATTCCTCCGCAGACATGGAGGAATGATCGTCGACCAGGTCACCTTCTGGCACGGCGCGATCGCCCGCGCCCAGGCTCAGAAGGTCCTGCGAAACATGCGCTTCGTCGCGGCAACGCACGGACTGGTTATTCCCGCCGGAGACGTCGAGCGCGTCATCGCGGGTCTGACGGCGATCCTGACTCTCTGGGCAGGGGGCAAGTACGGCGTCAGCCCCTTCTATGAGGCGCGCCGGCCCCGGCGGAAATCGAAGTAGTCAGCCTGATTGCGGATGACAGCGTCACGCGTGCATAGCCACCGGGGACTCCGGCGTTCGGCAGCATCACCTCCGCTTGAGATCTCCGGGCCCTGCAGTTCGGTCTCAGGATCAGCTTCTGAAGCAGCCCGGGGTGCAAACCCCAGGGAGGATCGGATCTGCCGCAAGGCCCAACCCTGAAAGGGTTGGGCAGCGATCACCTGACGAGACGACGTCACTTCAATCCCCGCTGTCTGAATCGCAGGAGGAGGGCCGGCTCCAATTGCCAATGGTATGAGGGAGGGTAGATAATAGTGGGATGATCAGAAATCGATACGTCATCCTGTGCGCACTATTGTCGGGTTGTCTTGCTTCCTCCGTGTTGCCCTCAGCCCATGGACAGGTGAATCCTTCCACGCAGGAAGGGGCCTACCTCACCAGGCTCAGCGACTCTTTCCAGGGTTTGGCTGCCAAAATCAGCCCCGCCGTCGTTCGAATAATGACTGCGGGTTTTGGCCCGGTTGAAGGGAGCAGTTCAGGCGCACTGACATCACAAAAAGGTACAGGTTCGGGAGTGATCCTCGATCGCGATGGCTATATCATCACGAATGCACACGTGTTGGAGGGTGCGAGCAGGATTCGCGTAGTGCTCACCGCCCCATCCTCCGCCGACAGGACTGGAGCTCCCGGCCATTCGACTCGCAGCAGGATTGTGCCCGCCAAGGTGATCGGCGCCGACTCGGAGACAGACCTCGCGCTCGTGAAGATCGATGAAAACAACCTGCCCACCCTGGAGTTCGGAGACTCGGACCTGGTCAGGCAGGGTCAGCTGGCCCTCGCCTTCGGCAGCCCCCTCGGCCTGGACAATTCGGTCACCCTCGGCGTGGTCAGTTCGCCGACGCGACAATTGGATCCCGACGAACCCATGGTTTACATACAGACGGATGCCCCGATCAATCCCGGAAACAGCGGCGGCCCGTTGGTAGACGCCCAGGGGAAGCTGATCGGCATCAACACATTCATCCTTTCGCAGTCCGGCGGAAACGAAGGCATCGGGTTCGCCGCCCCCAGCAACATTGTGAAAAACGTCTACGAACAGCTCAGGAATGACGGGCACGTCCATCGCGTTTATCTCGGGGTCCAGCTCCAGGCGGTGAATTCCACGCTGGCGGCGGGGCTGCACTTGCGGCAGGACTGGGGCGTGATGTTGTCGGATGTCGTGCCGGGCGGGCCGGCTGCGAAGGCCGGCCTGCAGATCGGGGACGTCATACTGAAGATCGGCGGAAAGCCGATCGAAAACGTCCGTGAGTTCAGCGCTACCCTCTATCAACACGCAGTCGACGAACGGGTAAACTTCGAGGTTCTCAGGGGCGACCAGAAGATCGCAATCCCCGTGAAGCTCATCAAGAGGACGGACGATCCCAACCGTTTTCTGGAATTTGTCAGTCAGGAGAAGAACCTGATTCGCGAATGGGGCATCTTCGTGCTCCCGGTGGATGACAACTTCACCGACATGCTCCCGACTCTGCGCAAGCCGGCCGGCGCCGTAGTGGCAGCCCGGGTCGCGGGCCCGGGCGCCATCACGGACTTCACCACGGGAGACCTCATCTGCGAGCTCAACGGCCAGCCCGTCCGGGACGTCGCCGATCTGAAATCGTCCATCGCAAAACTCAATTCCGGCGATCCGGTCGTGGTACAAGTACAGCGTCAGGGCCAGCTCATGTTCGTCGCATTCGAAATGCCCTGAGAAAGCGGCCTACGCCCACCACATCGCCCCTTTCGGCTCGGATGCGATCACCTGCTTGAGGAAAGCGACGGCTTTGCAGAACCCTTCCTCGACGGACAGCAGGCTGTCCTCATGCTCAATGCTCAACACGTAGTCGTACCCCACCATGCGCAACGCACTGATGATGTCTTTCCATGTGTCGTAGCTGTGGCCGTATCCAACCGTCCGGAAGATCCATGAACGGTTCAGCTCGTCGCCATAGTGTTTCGTGTCGAGGACCCCGTTGACCCGAGTGTTGGCCTGGTCGACGCGCGTGTCCTTGGCATGAAAGTGAAATATGGCTCCCCTCAGGGCCTTGATGGCTGCCGCCGGATCGATACCCTGCCAGAAGAGATGGCTGGGATCGAAGTTCGCGCCGATCGAGTCCCCCACCGCATCCCGCAATTTGAGGAGAGTCTCAGGGCTGTAGACACAGAAGCCCGGGTGCATCTCCAGGCAGATCTTGTCGACGCCGTGGTCCCGGGCGAACGCAACTTCCTCTTTCCAGCACGGAATCAGCTTCCTGTTCCATTGGTAATCAAGGACCTTGAGGAAATCGTCGGGCCAGGGACAGGTCACCCAGTTGGGGTGCGCGGATCCGTCCGAGTCGCCCGGGCAGCCTGAAAACCCTATCACGCGCGTGATCCCGAGCTTTTCAGCGAGCCGTACCGCGCTCCTGAATGCCCGTATGTACCCCGCAGCAGTCGCCGGGTTCGGGTGCACGGGATTCCCGTGGCAGCTGAGGGCGCTGATGAAAAGACCGCGGCTCTCGATGGCCGCCTTGAAAGCTTCCAGCTTGCCGGCATCGCCCAGCAGCTCGTCGGGATTGCAGTGCGCCGTGCCCGGGTACCCGCCTGCTCCGATTTCGACCGCGTCGAGTCCGGCGGCTTTGACCTTGTCCAGGGCCGCCTCCAGGGGAAGCCCGCCGAAGAGAACAGTAAGAACGCCCAGTTTCATGACGACACCTCCGGCATCCGCTCCCACCGATCATGGACGGACGCACGTGATTCAGTAGCACACAAGCCTCGCCGGTCACAAGCGAAATACCCTGGACTTTGTGCGGTGTGCGGGATTTTCTTGGATCAAACAGGAGGAGGACCGGTTAGTAGATGATGTGATCCGCCCCAGGCCGACGCGCGTATGGGGTATCGACCAAAACAAACCATCTGACGGAGGGGCCAAAATGCCCAAAGCAGATTCCAGGGAGCGAACGAGTGAAGAGCGCCAGCGTCACATCCGGGAACTGCAGGAGAGACTGCAGCGCATTGCCGGCAGTCCTGTGTCGATGGGCTTCTCGGAGGATTGCCCTGAGGAAATCCGTGAACGCTTTCTCGAATCGGTGGTGGCTTTCGAGGAGGCCGAACCTGTCGCCTTGTTCGACGAACTGGCCAAGATGGGGCTGCGGTTGCCGGCGCCGGACGAGATGGACGATGTGCACCTGAACAACAAGCTGTGGGAAATCATCCGGTGCATGTCCCTGCTGGGATCCTACCTGCATAACACCGACCATCTCAACGATCGTGAACTGTACAGCCGGTTGTGGTCTGAGCTTTTGAGGGAACCGACGGTGTTGTTGCCGCACAATCAGAGCTATGCGGAACACATCGATATCATCGGCAGCGGCAGCGAAGAGGACATTCAGCTCTACCTGAAATACTATGCCGACGAAGAGGCGCGCCAGAGCTGGGCGGAGGAATTCCCGGGGGATCCGGTTCCCCCTCACGAGGCTCCGCCGTTCGATCGTGATCGGCTCCTCCCGCAGGCCCCGAACGAGAAGCCACAGCGGGTGAGTTGAGCAGGTCCGCTCGGTCAGAGCGGGCCTGCTTGACCGCCACTAAACCGCCGGGAGCTTCCACGGCGCGCGATAGGCACGCGTCACGTATACAGCCGCCGCGGGATCGTTCACTATCGTCTCGCCGTCCGAATCCCAGCAGATCTGCCGTCCCAATCGAAACGCGATGTTCCCCAGGTGGCAGGCAATCATGGAGTAGTGCCCGACCTCGACGTCGGACCGCGGCAACTGGCGGGAACGCATGCAGTCCAGGAAGTTGTTCACGTGCGCCACGTGAGACTGGTCGTTGACCACGTTCTGCCGCGGGAACGCGGGCAGCTTGTATTGAGACTTGCCATCGACTTTCACGACTTCGGGATCGACCTCCCAGCCGCCTCTGTCGACGACGAGGGTGCCGTTGTTGCCAATGAACTCGACACCGTGGTCGCGCGCCTCCGGCCCGCGATCGATGGCAGTGGCGTGCTCCCAGAGCATCGTGAAACCAGGATACGACCAGAGCGCCTGCTGGGTGTCCGGCGTCTCCTCCGCATCTTCAGGAAAACCGAACTTCCCGCCCACGGACGCTGCACAGTTGGGCGCCTTGACCCCCATCCCCCAGTTGGCAATGTCGATCATGTGTGCTCCCCAGTCGGTCATGAGCCCGCCTGAGTAGTCCCAGTACCAGCGGAAATTGAAATGGAACCGGTTCTTGTTGAAAGGGCGCTCCGGGGCGGGGCCGAGCCACATGTCGTAGTCCGCCCCGGCAGGAGGATCACTGTCGGGGACCTTGGGAATATTCCCCATCCAGCCCTGGTAAGCCCATGCGCGTACGAGGCGAATCTTCCCCAGCTTGCCGCTCCGGACATATTCGACCGCTTCCGCGTAATGGGGAGCACTGCGCTGCTGAGTCCCCATCTGAACAACCCGGTCGTACTTTCGCGCGGCAGCCACCATGACCCGGCCCTCACCGATGCTTATGGAAAGCGGCTTCTCCACGTAGACGTCTTTGCCTGCCTGGCAGGCGAGAATCGTGGGCAGGGCGTGCCAATGATCCGGCGTGCCGACGATAACGGCATCGATGTCTTTGCGGTCAAGCACGAGGCGGAAGTCCCGCGTGATCAAATCCGGGTTTTGCCCGTCCTGCTTTGTTACCCAGGCGCGAGTCGACGCGGTCTGGCTGTCGTCCACGTCGCACAGTGCGACGCACTGGACGCTCCCATTCTTGAGAAAATCGCGCAAGTCTGCCTGGCCCATTCCCCCGCAGCCGATCAGGCCGACGCGTATGCGATCGTTGCTGCCGGTGACCCTGGCCGCCGACTCTGCGCTCCGGGCCGCGAGTCCTTCAGGGCGAAGGACCGAAAGACCTGCAGCAGCGCCGATCGCCGCTGAATCCTGCAGGAATTCCCTGCGGTTCCTGGTCTTCATAACACCACCTCCTCGCTCCTGCGACCACGTCAGAAGCTGAGACGGGCACAGGGAGTCTCCATCTGGAACGGAGGCCCCCTGCGCGACAGCACTCGAAAGGTCGATCAGCCCCGCTTGAACGGGTTTTCGAAAACCGCTCCGGTGCCAAGCTCGGATTCAATTTCAATCAGCCTGTTGTATTTCGCGATTCTCTCACTGCGGCACGCCGACCCGCTCTTTATCTGGCCCCCTCCCATGGCGACTGCGAAATCAGCCATGAAGGTGTCCTCGGTTTCACCCGAGCGGTGGGAAATGACGAATCCCCAGCCCGCCTTGCGGCACATGTCGATGGTCTCGATGGTTTCGGTGACGCTGCCGATCTGATTCAATTTGATCAAGACCGAGTTCGCGCTCTTTTCGGCTATCCCGCGCGTAACGAACCGGGTGTTGGTAACAAACAGGTCGTCGCCCACGATCTGGATCCTGGAGCCGAGTTTCGCGGTCATCTTTTGGAACCCGTCCCAGTCGTTCTCATCCAGGCCGTCCTCGATGGAAACAATCGGGTATTTCTGAATCCAGGCGCCCCACAGGGCGATCATTTCGTCGGTGCTCTTCTTTCCCTGCCCGGACTTGGCCAGATCGTAGGCTCCCTTGCCAAAAAACGAGCTGGCTGCCGGATCCAGTGCGATAGCGACCTGTTTCCCCGGCTTGTAGCGGGCGGCCTCAATCGCCTGCACGATCACTTCGCATGCTTCATCGTTACTGCCCAGATTGGGCGCGAAACCGCCTTCGTCTCCCACGCCGGTCGCGTAATTCTTTGACTTGAGGATCTTCCTGAGCGAGTGAAACACCTCGGCGCAGGCACGCATCGCCTCGGCAAAAGTCGGCATCCCGACTGGCATGACCATGAACTCCTGGAAGTCAACGCTGTTGTCGGCATGTTTGCCGCCGTTCAGGATGTTCATCATCGGCATCGGGAGGCGCCGGGCACCCGGTCCGCCCAGGTAAGCATAGAGCGGGAGGTTGCACCAACGGGAGGCAACCCGTGCCACGGCCATCGAAACACCGAGGATGGCATTGGCACCAAGCTTCGCCTTGTTGGGCGTACCGTCCAGTTCAATCATCAGCCGATCGATCTCCGACTGACGCCGGGGGTCCATGCCCGCTATCTTCGGCGCGATCTTCTCATTCACATTGGCGACCGCCTTCAGGACGCCTTTACCGTCGTAGCGGCTCTTGTCGCCGTCGCGCAACTCGACCGCCTCGTTCTCGCCCGTGGAGGCGCCGGAGGGAACCGACGCGGAAGCGCGGAATCCGTTACAGAGAGTTACTGAAACACGCACGGTGGGATTGCCGCGCGAATCGATGATTTCCAGAGCACGTATCGAATCGATCTTTGGGTGCATGATTTCTCCTTGTGTGAATAGCGCTCAAACGCAACAGTCTACTACGACTCGGAATGCCGACGCTTCGCTATTTCGGATGTTCGGTCGGGCGTTCCGACCGGGGCGCTGGGTCACGGGGAGCAAGCGAAAGCCAGCCGTTCGCAGAGGGGGAACTTCATTGCCGATCTGCGGGAGGATGCTCCAGCATACCCGTTTTGCCCCGGCAATGATCTCAGAGTTGGAGTCGTCCGTCCACTGCGAGACGAGCGGGCGCGCTGCGGAGTCAGCTCAGCAAGCAACGGCCGAATTGAGGTGCGCCGGCATCGCCGGAGAGTGCGGCGTCCGCGCCGGCGGCGCGGACCCGCACTGCCGACGCAGGGCTGTCGAATTCCGATTGCCTCAGTCTGCCAGATGCTGATAGAGCGCCGTGCTCAGGTAACGCTCTCCGAACGAAGGGATGACCACAACTATGAGCTTATCCTTGTTTTCGTCGCGCCGGGCCACCTGCAACGCGGCCCAGGTCGCCGCTCCTGACGAAATGCCCACCAGGAGACCTTCCTCCCGAGCCATGCGGCGTGCGGTATCGAGGGCATCGTCTCCCTGCACCGGGATGACTTCGTCAATGATCTTCACATTCAGGACTCCGGGCACAAACCCGGCTCCAAGCCCCTGGATGATGTGCGGTCCCGGCTTTCCGCCGGAGAGCACCGCCGACGTCGCGGGCTCTACGGCGACGCACTTGAACGAGCTCTTGCGGGATTTGATCAACTCACCTACGCCGGTAATCGTCCCGCCGGTCCCGACACCCGAAACGAGAATGTCAGCCTGCCCGTCCGTGTCGCGCCATATCTCCTCGGCGGTCGTGCGTCGATGAACCTCCGGGTTTGCCGGGTTCTCGAACTGGTTGAGCATGAGGTGGCGGGAGTCGCCTGCTACCAACTCCTCCGCTTTGCGAATGGATCCGCGGATCCCCTCGCTCCCCGGCGTCAGGATCAATTCGGCACCGTAGGCCCGCAGAAGCATCCTCCGCTCACGGCTCATCGTTTCCGGCATCGTCAACTTCAGCTTGTATCCGCGCGCCGCCGCGATGAGAGCCAGCGCGATTCCCGTATTGCCGCTGGTCGGCTCCACCAGGATCGTGTCCGGCTTGATGCGGCCCGCACGCTCGGCCGCTTCGACCATCGACAGGCCGATGCGGTCTTTGACGCTCTTGGCGGGGTTGTAGTACTCCAATTTGGCCACAACCGTCGCCGATGCTCCCTGGGTAAGACGGTTCAGGCGAACCAGGGGAGTTCCACCCACCAACCCGGCAACATTCTCAGCGATTCTCATTTGTCTTCTATCCTCACTTTCGAGACGGACCAGGCAGGCACTCCTCGCCTGATGCGAAGACCCTGCCCTCGGGCCGGCGTTCACTGCCGCGCCCGAAAACCACATTGACTCCTGGAGATCCCAACCCGAGCCGCCCCCCCACGGGGCGTTCAACAAACTTATATCGGGTAAGCGCCCCTCTGTCAAATATGTGCCCGGATGCACGCCGGATTACCTGAAAAGCGGCGCGGGGGATGTTATTATTCCGCGGGCAATTTTCAGGAGCATGTCTGTCGTCACTCATGTAAACAGGAGAAATAGATGCCACTAGTTACAATGCGACAATTACTGGACGAGGCGGCCAAGGGTGGTTACGGCGTGGGCGCCTTCAACGTAAACAACATGGAGCAGATCCAGTCCATTATGGAGGCGGCGCGCGAGACAAAATCGCCCGTCATTATCCAGGCCAGCCGGGGCGCGCGCAGTTATTCCCAGGACCGCTTCCTTTACCACCTGATGCTGGCCGCGAGCGAGGTCTATCCGGAGATCCCGGTTGCACTCCACCTTGACCACGGCAACAGCCCGGAAACCTGCAAGTCTGCGATCGACATGGGCTTCACGAGCGTAATGATGGACGGATCGTTGATGCCCGACGGCAAGACCCCGTCCACCTTCGATTACAACATGGAGACGACCCGCAAAGTGGTCGAGATGGCTCATGCCAAAGGTGTGACGGTCGAGGGTGAGATCGGCGTGCTCGGCGGAATCGAGGACGGGCATGGCGCAGGCGTGGATGCGCTGGCTCATGTGACCGACCCGGTACAGGCGGAGGAATTCGTGAAGCGGACCGGTGTTGACGCGCTCGCGATCGCCATCGGCACCAGTCACGGTGCCTACAAGTTCACACGCAAGCCCACGGGCGACATCCTGAAAATGGATGTTCTCATCCAGATCCACAAGCGACTGCCCAAGACGCATCTCGTCATGCACGGTTCGTCCAGCGTGCCGAAGGAGCTTCAGGACATCATCAACCAGTACGGCGGGAAGCTGAAGCCGACCTGGGGCGTGCCCGTCGAGGAAATCCAGCTCGGGATCAAGAACGGGGTTCGAAAGGTCAACGTCGACACCGACAATCGCCTGGCAATCACGGGCGCTATCCGCAAGGTCTTCGCCGAAAAGCCGGAGGAATTCGATCCGCGCAGTTACCTGAAGCCCGCGCGCGAAGCGATGAAGAAGGTAGTGGCGGAGCGCATGACGCAGTTCGGCCAGGCAGGCCATGCGGGTGACTATGCACCGATGACGCTTGCCGAGATGGCCGCGAAGTATCGCTAGTCCAGGGGATTCCGAACGGACACAGGCTCATTTGCCGCGAGACTGATGACGTTGATCTCCATCGCATCACGGTTGCCCCACGGCAGGTTGATGTCAAACCACTCCGTGTGGCTTTTGTATTTCGAACGCACGAGGCCCAGGTAGTCTGAGGCGGACGAGGCGCCGACGGCAAAATTGTCGGCGACCACGACCGCGCCGCCGACGAGCTGGGCCTCGATGCCGACTAAACAGGGATAGTAGTTCGAGTAGTTGCTGTCGAGGAAAAGGAAATCCACCGGCTCTCGCAGCCCCCTGACTGCCTCGCAGGCGTCACCGACCCGCGGCTCGATGAACTCCAACAGGCCCGCCTTCCGGAAGAAATCCCGGGCAGTCCGCCGGCGATCTGGCTGTCGTGGCGGAGCTCCAAAAGTGCTAAGGTAGCCACTATGGCACACAAGCACGTCAATGCCGTCATAGTAGGAGCGGGGGCCGGAGGAGGAATCGTCGCGAAGGAGTTGAGCGAGGCCGGCCTTTCGGTTGTGCTCCTGGAGCGCGGCGGGTGGCCACACTTCCACGACCATCCGCACGACGAACTGGTAAGCCAGATCTGGTATGCGCCGATCGCTGCGGCGTTCGGCCCCGACGACGCGCGGAATTTCCGCATGGTCCGGGGGGACGACGGCTCCTGGAGGAAGGTGCTCCCGAGCGACCCGAATTTCAGCAACATCGCCGCCTGTGTGGGATCAGGGACCGCGAACTATGGAGCGATGGCCTGGCGATTTCTCCGGACTGACTTCCGCATGCGTTCAGTCTACGGAAGCGTCGAGGGATCCACGCTCGAAGACTGGCCCATCTCGTATGAGGACCTGGAACCCTTTTATCAGAAAGCAGAGTGGGAGATAGGCGTCTCGGGGGACGACAGCCGTAATCCGTTTGCGTCCCCCCGCGCGAAGCCGCTGCCGATGCCGCCGCAGCCCTACACGCTGGAAGGGCGAATCCTGGAGCCTGCGGCCGCCCGCCTGGGACTGCATCCGTTCCCGATTCCGATGCTGCGGAATTCTGAGCCCTTCGGGGGCAGGCCGGCCTGCATCCGCTGCCGATATTGCGTCGGTTTCGCCTGTGAGGTCAACGCCAAGAACGGAACGCACAACACCGTAATCCCGAGAGCGCTGGCAACGGGCAACTGCGAACTGAGGACGAATGCCGTCGCAAGCGACGTCTTCGTCGACGACCGGGGGCGTGCCCGCGCCGTGCGCTATTACGATGCCCAGGACCGGCCGCAGGAACAGACGGCCGACATGGTGGTCGTGTCCTGCGGCGCGATCGAAACTGCACGCCTCCTGCTGAACTCACGCTCGCGGCTCTTCCCCGCCGGTGCCGGAAACCGTCAGGGCTGGGTCGGTCGCAACCTGCAGGGCCACGCATACACGGAAGCATGGGGGCTGTTTGAGAAGGAGACGATGGACGACGTGGGCCCCGGGGCCTGCATCGCCATTTGCGACTTCTGCCATGGAAATCCCGGACTGAAGAGCGGCGGTATCCTGGCGAATGACTTCATCCGTCTTCCCTACATCTTCTCAACGGTGCGCCCGCCTGGGTCGCCCGGGTGGGGCCGCGTGCACAAGCAGTTCCAGCGGACATGGTTCCGACGCTCTATCACCATGAAGGGACCGGTCCAGGAAATGCCGGTGTTTGATGCGCGCGTCGAGGTGGACCCGTCGGAGAAGGATCACTGGGGGATTCCCGTTGCGCGGCTATCCGGGCACCGGCACCCTCACGATATCGAGGTGGCGCGCTTCCTCTCGTCCAAGGGAGCAGACTGGCTCAGGGAAGCGGGTGCGATCCAGACCTGGACGGGAGTGCCGGGGCCCGGTTTGAGCGGCGGCCAGCACCAGGCCGGGACCTGCCGGATGGGCAACGATCCGAAGAACTCGGTCGCCAGCCCCTTCGGCCAGGTTCACGACCTCGAGAATCTCTTCATCGCCGACGGGAGCCTGCACGTGACCAACGGAGGCATGAATCCTGTCCTGACCATCATGGCGCTCGCCTATCGCGTTTCAGATTTCATCAGGAGGGAATGGAAGGGCACAAATCTGAGGCCGTGAAACGTCCGTGTTCGTGACGCCGATCTGTTGCGGTCCGTGGCTCGATGGAGAATAATTGCGTTCTGCAACTCTTGCAGTGAAAGGGCAGCCATCATGACAAGAATAAACTACCTGGCAATCCTGCTGCTGGTCGGTACGGTCGTAGCGATTGCCGGCCGCACCGGGCCTGCTTCCGCAGCCTCGGCACCGGCCCCGAAGGACTATCTGACCGAAACAAAAGAGGCGCGCGACCAGCGCATGAGCTGGTGGCGCAACGCACGGTTCGGCATGTTCATACACTGGGGCCTCTACGCCGTTCCGGCAGGTGAATACAAGGGCAAGCGCTCCAAGGGCACCGGCGAGTGGATCCAGTCGTGGGCCAATATCCCCCGCGAGGACTACGAACAGTTCACGAAGCAGTTCAATCCGGCCAAGTTCAACGCCGCCGATTGGGTCCGCGCGGCCAAAGACGCCGGCATGCAGTACCTGGTGATCACGTCGAAACACCACGACGGCTTCTCGCTCTTCGACAGCAAGGTCAGCAACTACGACATCGTGGACTCCACACCGTTCAGGAAGGACCCGATGGCCGCATTGAGCCGGGAATGCAGGAGGCAGGGCGTTCATTTCTGTTTCTACTATTCGATCATGGACTGGCACCATCCGTCGCAGTACGTGGACGCCCCGGGGAAAAACCGAACGGCAGGGGACGGCCAGAACAAGATCCTGCCCGATCAGAGGGATGCATATATCCAGTACATGAAGACGCAGTTGAAAGAACTGGTGACGCAGTACGATCCTGACGTGCTCTGGTTCGACGGCGAGTGGACCGACTGGTGGACCGAGCAGGATGGGAAGGATCTGTACAATTACATCCGCAGTCTGAAGCCTTCCATCATCGTCAATAACCGGGTCGGCAAGGGCCGCCAGGGGATGCAGGGATTGAACAAGGGACCCGGGTACGCCGGCGACTTCGGCACGCCTGAACAGGAGATCCCGTCTACCGGGCTGCCGGGCGTCGACTGGGAATCGTGCATGACCATGAACAACACCTGGGGATTCGTGTCCTACGATCAGAATTGGAAATCGGCGCAGACACTGATACGGAACCTGGTCGACATCGCGAGCAAGGGCGGGAACTACCTCTTGAACGTGGGACCGACGGCACAGGGCGTTATCCCGGAGGCAAGCGTGACCCGCCTCCGGGAAATCGGGCGCTGGATGAAGGTGAACGGCGAAGCCATCTACGGGACAGGACCGAGCCCGTTCAAGTCACCGGTCTGGGGACGCGCTACGCAAAAGGGAAATCGCCTGTACCTGGCCGTGTTTAACTGGCCGGATGGGCAGCTGAGCGTTCCTGCGCTCAAGAACAAAGTGCGACGGGCTTACCTGCTTTCGGATCCGGGGAAGGATCTCAAAGTCGATCAGGAGACCGGCTCGATCTCGATCAGGTTGCCTGAGGCGGCACCGGATCCGACCGCATCGGTCCTCGCCCTGGAATTGGATGGCATCCCGCAGGCGAAGTAGCTCCGCAGCCAGGATACGAAATTCAATGCTTCAGCGATTCCGAGCCGGGGGCACAATATGCTGAGAGCCGACCGCTACCCTTCGCTTTTTCAGATCAACACCCGCGTTCGCTTGACCGAGCTTGCGGAATACCTGGGCCGCCCGGCCACCCTGGACGACGTCAGCGACGATGAGATCGACCAGCTCGCTGCCGTTGGATTCAACTGGGTCTGGTTCCTCGGTGTCTGGCAAACCGGCCTGCTGGGACGGCAGGTCTCGCTGTCGGACTCGGACCTCCTCCTCGAATACCAGCGCACTCTTCCGGACTTCGATCAATCGGACGTCTGCGGGTCCTGTTTCTCGGTCCGGAGCTACACGGTCCACTCCGATTTCGGGGGTAACGAGGCGCTGCAGCGACTCCGACGGCGCCTGAATGAGCGCGGATTGCAGCTGATGCTGGACTTCGTCCCGAACCACACCGCGCCCGATCACCTCTGGGTAAGTCAGAACCCGGAGTATTACGTGCCCGGGGATGAATCCCGGCTTGCGTCCGAGCCGAGGAACTACGGCCGCGTTCTGACCGGGAAAGGGCCGCTGGTCCTCGCATACGGCCGCGACCCTTATTTCTCCGGCTGGATGGACACTCTCCAGCTGAATTACGGCAACCCGGAGGTGCAGGAAGCGATGCTCGGCGAGCTCACGAGGATCGCGGGCCTGTGCGACGGGGTGCGCTGTGACATGGCCATGCTCCTCCTGCCGGAAGTCTTCCGGCGGACATGGGGAATCGAAAGCGCAGAATTCTGGCCCGGGGCGATAGAGGAGGTCCGCCGGCAAGTTCCGAATTTCAAGTTCATGGCCGAAGTCTACTGGGATCTCGAGTGGGCGCTCCAACAGCAGGGATTCGACTACACATACGACAAGCGGCTTTACGACCGGCTCCGCGACCGCCATGCGCGGTCCGTGCGGGATCACCTGCGCGCCGGGCTGGACTTCCAGTCCAGGCTCGCGCGTTTCCTTGAAAACCACGACGAACCGCGCGCCGCAGCTGCGTTTCCTCCCGAGATTCACCGTGCCGCAGCGATCGTCTCCTTCCTGGCGCCGGGCCTGCGCTTTTTCCACCGGGGGCAGTTCGAAGGCCGTAAGATCAGGATCCCGATTCAACTGCGGCGCGGCCCGCGTGAACAGGTCGATCCCGAATTGATCGAGTTCTACGGCCGCCTGCTGGCCCTGCTGTGCGAGCCCGTCGTCCGAAACGGTGACTGGAAGCTGTTGGACTGCCTTCCCGCCTGGGACGGCAACCCGAGCTGGGACAACTTCGTTGCTCTCGCCTGGCACGACCGGGACGGCAACTGCTGGATCGTTCCTGTCAACTACGCCGACCGGCGCTCGCAGTGCTACATCCCGCTTCCGTTCGAGCATCTGGGGGGATCCGAGTGGCGGTTGCGCGACCTCATGGGTCCGGAAACTTATGACCGGAACGGCTATCAGCTTCTGTCCCCCGGACTTTACCTCGACGTGCCCGCTTGGGGCTTCCACGTATTCGAACTGGCCAAGCTCTACTAAGCAGGGAAAATTTCCCTTCCGAACTGAGACTCTTCGCAAGAATTACCGCGCCTCTGCCCGGATGTCGTAACTGTCAGATTCTTCGGGTCTCCATGGTCTCAGGATATCCCGTCACAGATGGCGGTTCCTGGGGTATTGGCATACAGCTTGCATCAACAACAAGTAACGGGTGAATGGAGGTGGAATATGAGGAAGAGTCTTTTAATCTCAACGCTCGTGGCATTTGCCGCCATGGCCTGCCCTGCGTATGTTCTGCCATACGACGGCGGGTATGCCCCGGAAGCCGGAGGAGGTTATTCCGGCGCTTCACGGGATTTCGGGGTAAACGTGGACATCGGCTTTTGCTACAACTACCTGGCCGGCTATGGAAGCTGGTCCAGCATGGAGCCCTACGGGTATGTCTGGCGTCCCCGGCACATCGGCTATGGCTGGCGCCCGTACAGCGAGGGACACTGGGTCTGGACTGAGTACGGTTGGACCTGGATCTCCGACGATGAGTGGGGCTGGATTCCATTCCATTACGGACGGTGGGGTTGGGATGACGACGAAGGCTGGTTCTGGGTCCCTGGCACTACCTGGGGTCCGGCCTGGGTCAGCTGGAGGTATAACGACCAGTATTGCGGCTGGGCTCCCCTGCCGCCGGGTCTCGAATTCCGGGCGGGGATCGGATTCCGGTCGCTCTCGATCGACATTCCCGGTCGGTTCTGGGTTTTCGTCCAGGCTCCGCATTTCCTGGATCACGACGTTCGCTCACGCGTGCTTCCGTATGAGCGGAACATGACAATCATCAGCAACACGACAGTCCACAACAACATCTTCGTCCGCAACGACAGAATCGTAAACGAGGGGATAGGATTGGATGACGTGCGACGGTTGACCAGGAGAGACGTACCGCGATATTCCCTGCGCGACGTCGGGCAGCCGGGACGGGCACGCGTCTCCGGTCACGAGGTCCAGATTTATCGACCTGTCTTCCGGGAAAACGCTTCGGCACACCCGAGCGTTGTCCTGAACAGGAATAACGCCCGGAGTGAGTCGGTTCCGGCGAATGTCTTTGAACCACGGCAGCAACAGAAGTCGCCACAGCCGAAGAATGAGATCAAGAAGCGTCAGGCGGAGGAAAAGAGTCTTGCCCAACAGACGCAGTCCCGGGAACTGAAGGAGATGCAGCGGAAGCAATCCGAGGATATGAAACGCGCCCAGAACTCCGCTGAAAAGGCAAAAGTGAAACGGGACTACCAATCCAGGATGTCGGAGCTTCAGAAAAGTCATCGGGCAGAGAAGCAGCAGATGGCCCAGCGCCACCAGCGTGATCTCGAACAGGCAGGAGGAGCCTATCCGGCTAATCGGGGTAGGCCTCCCGAGCAGGCAAACAAGGGAAAACAAGCGGAGAGAGCAGGACAGCAGGCAAGCAACTCACCTCACCGATGATGCAAGTGCTACGGGGGCAGCGGCTGAGGCTGCTGTCCCTTCAACTCAAGGGTCCTCAGCGGGCTTCGGCTGCGCGCTTGATGTAGACGGCGCGGGCGTCCCTGAAAGCAGCGATCGTGGACGAGCGGTCGCTCTCGCTGGCAAAGCGGCCGTCCGTCCTGAGCCACTGAATACAGCGATCAAGGTAACGCGCGTAATAGTCCGCGTCGTCCCAGCTCCGGATCGGTTTCCCGTCCCTGATGATATACACTGGTGAGCTATGCGCGAAGACAGTCTCCGGGCGGCGGGTCCCGTAGTAGTTGCCGTGGAACGTTCCTTCCGGGGAGTGGATTTTGGTGAACTGAATCCCCGACCACCGATAATCGTTGATGTCCTCCAACGTTCTCGCGGCGATCCAGCAGCTGCCCCGGATCTGTTGTTCCAGCCTGATTTCCGCGTGGTAGTACGGTCCTGTCGGAGAGGCTTGCGCAATTACTTTGCCGTTGCACACGATCTCGAGCCGGTGGTACTCCAGTTGCGAATCCGCCGAGGCAGAGATCTCGACGACTCCCCCTCCTTTCGAATCCGCCTGGACGGTTGCACCCGGCTCACATCCATTGACAGTGAACTGCAGGACAGGGCTGTTGGTCACGAAGGTCCGGCCCGCCTTCAGCGCGTCGATCCACGCCTGATAGGTGAAGTCGCCGTCGACGCGCGCGAAGACCCTGTTGGCGCCCACCGTCACGAAGGCGGTCATTTTGTCGGTGCCGGCCGTGGCGGTGAGCCGGAAGCCGCAATTCAGGTAGCGGTACCAGAGACGCAATCCGTCGTTTGCTTCCAACTCAGGGACAACCTGCTTCACAAAGATCGGGAATTCGCGCGGGTCGAGCTGGCACATGATTTCGAGCCCGTCGAGCTTCTCCATGGCGACATCCAGCGGGCTCTCCAGTCCGGGCCAACTCGGGAAGTGCGCCCAGGAGACATAGCCCCCCTGGCCGTGCACCTCGTCGTAAACCCGCAAATGCAGCGGGCTGTGCAGCGTCTGAATCGGCTTGACCGGCTGCACCAGGCGTTTCAGATTCAACAGGCAAAGGTGGCCCAGATCGTCGTGGCGGAACTCCTGGCTGACATATATGAGCCGCCTCCCGCCCGACAGTCGGTTGACCTTCCCCTCGAACTGATCCTGGTCTGTCGTGAAATCAGAGGTGAGTATGTTGGCGACGTTCAGGTCCTCGGCATCCATCTCGAGCCGACAGGTTCCCGGCGCGATGTGATGGATGTGGATGTCGCCGCTGTGCCAACCCCGCCCGGCCAGGTTAGACCAGCGACAGAGCGGGACAGACAGCAAGCCATCACGGAGGTCTTCGCGGCGGATTTCGCCTTGGTCAATGACATACTCGTACCCTTTTACAGCTTCGTACCGCACAGGGAGCCGGGCCGGGTCGATCCGCAGCTCGCCGTCCGAATAGAAGAAGCGCCTGGACTGAATACTGACGTCGCCTTCCTGGGCGTCGGTCCGGAATGTCTCAGGATGCCCGAGAGGAACCACATCCCTGCCCTGCGCATCGACGAGGCGCACCCTCGCCGCGACAGGCCGCATGCTGTCCTCATCGACAAGCCGGAAGACAACGCCGTCCGGCGCAGGGCTTCCCGCGGCGATCCTGCCGAATCCAGATGCAATAGCTCCCTGGATGAAGCGCCGTCGATCAATCGACATGTTGCCCCCTCTGTGTCAATTCCAGGGCCAAAGGGTCAAGGGACAGAGGGGAAAAGGGTTCTCGGTTGGGATCCAATCGCCATCATTGGTCATAATCCTCCAGCGTCCTGTCCCTTTATCCCTTTGTCCCTTTAGCCCTTTGACCCTTGCCAGCTCAGATCATCCCGACCAGGCCGGACTCGAAGAGGCGGCGATCCGCCCACCGCCGCTTTCGCTCCTGCGCGGGCGTCAGCAGCCTGCGGTGGGGTATGGCATACAGGTAGTCACTGATGGACCAGAGTTCTCCCTCGGCCGTCATCCAGTTGATGCGGTCGAAGCGGCTGAGATTCACGGGTCGCGAGTAGGTGCGCAGCGAAAACTCCGCGTCAACGTTGAAGTAGTAGGGATAGTAGGACATCACGAGCTCGCGGAGCGACCGGAAGACCGGTTCCCTGAAACGCAGACCTGCGTAGTTCGACTTGCCTACCGCACCCCAATACCGGCCATCGCGAAAAACCGCCACCAAATGGTCGTCGTCTCTCACTGCCTCCATATCGACGATCAGAGGAGGCAGGCCTTGCACGCGAAACGCCGCGGCGGCCAGGAGAGCTCCTTCGATACAATGCGCAACACGATCCCGCAGGACCCGTCTTGGAGAACGGCACGTCGGCCCTTCCGGTTCCTTGTTGTAGCTCAACTCTCCATCCAGGAACTGTTGTATCCTCTCAGGATTGGATAGATTGCGAAAGACTGCCAGCTCCGCGCGCGTGAAGCCGAGATCATTCTTCATGCGCGACAGCATAGCAGGAAGGGCGGGTTTTGTAACACTCCCGATCGTGCGACAGGCCGCTGCATTGAACCGGGTGGAGTCTGCAAGCGTCTAAATTGCGGGGGCAAATATCTTGAGACCAGTCCGGCTTACGGCTCTATTCCTGGTGGCTGCGCTCCCCTGCCTCTCGGCAGTCGGGTGGCAGGCAAGCGCGCCCGGCGAGGTCAAGTCGTTTGCCGCTTCGCCGGGTGACACGGTCATCGTGCAGAATGATTACGGACACGTCCGAATAGAACCATCGACAGGGACAAACGTTGAGATCCGCCTCGACCGGCGTTCCGGCCCCGCGTCATCCAATGCGCCCACGGCAGTGGCGGACAAACGCGGCGACAAGATCTTCGTCTACTGCTTCTTCGCAGATTCCCCGGGGCAATCCGTCGACATCGGCATCCGTGCCCCGAAGGCCACCAACCTGATCATCTGGGGCGCAAATCCCAATATCGATGTCAACGGGCTCGAAGGATCAATCCGCTTGCAGAGCCTGACGGGCGACACAACCGTCGAGGAGCTTACGGGATCTGTGTCCGTTGTCTCGGAAAGCGGTAACATCGCGTACCGCTCCCGCGGGCAGCCGCACGGAGATGTGCACCTGGAAACGACGAGTGGCGACGTCACATGCGAGCTCGGTGAGCTACTGAATGGAAGGGGGTGGTTTCGAGCGGGCGGCACGATATCGATTGGGAAGGAATCGCAGAGCGGGCAGGTGGAGCAGCAGTTCGGCACGGGGGGTCCACTGATCCATGCCGGTAGCCTGAAGGGAAATGTCCGGATCGAGATCAAGGGCAGGACGGAGCGGACCGTGCAGGCGCCGGCTGCGCCCGTGCCCCCGTCAGGCGATTCCAAGCCTGCGCCCCCGCCTGCTGCTCCAGCGCCGGGAATGCCAGTCGGGAAACGGCCTCAGGAGGCACCGGAAACCGCCCGCACGCAACCTCCGCCGGGCACGAACCCCGAGGGGCAAACCGCTCCGGTCGATGCACCTCCGATAGTCGGCAACGACGGCAGTCCCACCTTCAAGGTGAGCGTGGACTGGGTGTTCCTCAACGTATCGGTCAGGGACAGGTATAACAACCGCAGCCTGCCGAGCCTTACCCGCGACGATTTCGAGATCTATGAGGACGGGGTCCTCCAGGACGTTGGGCTCTTCGAGACCGCCGAGTCCCCCTTTCATCTGCTCCTGCTCCTGGATGTGAGCGGCAGCACGGAAAGCTTTATCGGGCTTTCAAAAGAGGCGTCGATCCAGTTCACAAGCGAAATCAACGCAAATGACAGGATTGGCGCCGCTACGTTCAACTCGAATGTGCGGCTGATCCAGGATTTCACCAACGATCGCAGTGCGGTCGCGGCTTCCATTCGGCGCGTCCGCTCCGGCGGCGGAACGGCGTTCTACGACGCGCTGCTTGAATCCGTGGACAACTACATGGGGAGCGTCCAGGGCAGGAAAGCGATTGTTGTCTTCACAGACGGTGTCGACAACCAGTTGAGCGGTTCCCGTGCAGAGGGTTCCAGGACCCCCTTCCAGGCACTCTTCCGACGGATACAGGAGATCGACACAATCATCTACCCGATCTTCCTCGACACAGAGGACGGATCGTACACGGGAGTGCCGCCGACGGGAGGAATCGGCGATATCCTGGGCGACATCATCTTCGGCGGAGGAAAACCCGGTCGTTTCCCCGGCCCGCCGACCAATCCCCGAGGCAACCGTGCCGCCTACCGGGAGGCACGTGCTCAACTCCAGGAGATCGCGGACCAGACCGGAGGAAGGATGTACGCGCCGCAGGCGATTAACGACCTGAACCGCGTCTATTCGGAGATTGCCGACGACTTGCGCATCCAGTATTGGCTGGGATACACGTCCTCAAACCGCAACATGGATGGATCCTGGCGCGCGATCCAGGTGAAGGTCAAGAACCATCCGAGTGCCGCAGTCAGGACACGCAAGGGCTATTACGCCCGGTCACAGCAGAATCTGACCAGGCAGCGCGCCGTTGCGAACCCGTGAAGAACAAGAAATCCTTCCGCAGAGGCAATCTCCGGCGCCGCAGGCGCTGTCTCGAAATTCTATGAAACGGGCCTTCAGCCCTCGAAACCACTGTACCTCCTCCGCCCTGGCGCGTTGCGCCAGGCTGGTATGATGCGGGCCTCCGGCCCTTGGAACCGTATTCCGACATGGACACAGAGCGCTGAAAGCTCGTTTTCATAACAGACATAATGGAGTGACCGGTTTCCATCGCGTAGTATGCGTGGGTTGTTACTCGATGAATAACAGAGCCACATACGGGAGGAAACCGGTCATGAAGAATTGTATCACCTGGGTGGGAATGGATGATTCGGCAAATAAGGTCCAAGTAGCAGTTTTCCTGGGGAATTCCAACAGCCCGGGGCGAGGCCCCGGGTTTTCATCCAGCACTGGGGACTAAGGGCTGAAAGCCCGTTCCATAGATCTCCGATACCGCTTGGCGGGCGCGGACCCACTTATCCGCATTGAAGGACGGCAGAATCACGAAGTCTCAATCCGACTGAGGACGGCCTCCACCGCTCTGGTCATGGCTTGCCGGATGGGAGGCGTCATCGTCTCGCCCAAGGTGTGAGCATCCCCGGCCTGGATGGCGTAGATCAGCACCTGCCCCGGCATATGCAGCCCCATCAGCCGACCCAGCTTGAGGACAGTCGGAAGGTCTATGTCGTGGACAGAACGAATTCGCAACGAGGTGCGGAGATCCTGCGGATCCAGTTCGAGGAGGGTACCGGGTGTCACGCCGTCGAATTGGATGGAATCGACGAGGATCACCCGGTCCCAACCGGTCATCAGCTCCATGAGATCGAATCCACCGACCTCGGATTCGACAACATCTGCGGAATCAGAGGCGCCGTGCTCGTCGAGTACGCGCCGCACTTCCCGGGCTGCGTACACACCGACACCGTCATCCGTGAGGATGGTGTTTCCGAGGCCGATGACTCGAGTCTTCATATACTACTGTGATTCCCTGTAAACCACCTCACCGTCGGGCCGTTTCACCTCGATGACGAGCGGCATCTCGCCCGGCAGCGAGTGCGTGGCGCACGAGAAACAGGGATCATAGAGGCGGAATGCCATTTCGACCATGTTCAGGAGACCCTTCCCGACTTCCTTTCCGGGCCGGATCAGCTTCTGCGCCGCCCTCTTGATCGACATTGAAATGGGCGCGTGGTTGTTGGTCGTCCCGACGATGAGGTTCGCTTCAGTCACCAGCCCGTCCTTGTCGGTCTTGTAGTGGTGGGTCAGTATCCCGCGCATGGCTTCCACGATGCCGACGCCCTCTTCAGGGACCTGAGTGGGCAGAGTCCTGATGTCGGGCGAGGCAACTTCCGGGTCCTGCGCAAGCTCGAGCAGCCTCTCGGCCGAATAGAGCAACTCCACCAGGCGGGCCCAGTGGGTCGCCAGCAGTTTCTTCACCGGCTTCCCGCCGAGAGTCTGGAACATCCTCTCGTATTCCGCGTGGGCGAGCGGCGTAGCCATGCCGTCGGCCGCATTCAACCTCGAGAGCGGGGTCGCCATGTACACGCCGGAATCGGGGCCATCGACGAAGCCCTTCCAGCCGATCTTCTTGAGATAGGGGAATTTCAGGTAGGAGTACGGCTCCACCCGCTCGGAAATGTAGTCAAGGTACTCGTGGTCCTTGTAGCGGAAGACCTCTTTCCCCTGTTGATCCACGACTCGATGGTCGCCGTGGTAGAAGTTGACGTGGTTGTTCGGATCCACTGTCCCGATCCAATAGCTGTCCATCTCGTAGGTGTCTGAAAGGATCAGGTCGAGATAGGCGGTGTTCTTGAGCACCACATCCTCGAACAGCTTCAAAGAGAACTTCGCGAACTCGACGCATGATTTTGCGTTCTCGACGATCTCCTTGCGCTGCTCTTCCGTGATCCCCTTGGACACACCTCCCGGCAATGTCCAGACCGGGTGCGTCGACCGCCCTCCGACCATGATCTGTATGTCCTGGGCTATCCGCCGGTGCTTCAGCACTTCGCCCGCTACTGGGATGCCCACCTTGTGGACGATTCCGAGAATATTGCGGACGGCCGGATCGGCATCGGGGCCCATCACGAAATCGGGAGCCGCCAGCGCGTAAAAGTGCGCTATGTGGCTGTGTATGAACGCGGCGGAATTATAGAGTTCCCGCAGTTTCTTTGCAGTCGCGGGAGGATCGACCTTGTATACGGCGTCTACGGCCTTACCCGAGGCCAGATGGTGTGCGGCCGGTCAAACGCCGCAGATGCGCGACACTACGCGCGGGACCTCCTCGACGGGCATGCCCTCCACGAACTTCTCGAAACCGCGGAGCTCCGGTACCTGGAAATAGCAGTTGGCCACACCGCCGTCGTCGTCCAGGAAGATGTCTATCTTCCCATGGCCCTCCAGACGCGTAATGGGGTCAATCGAAATACGCTTCATATGGTCTTCCTCCTCAAGAGTGATGCACCGATCGCGAACCGGTTGAAGGTCCGCAGCGAATCCGGTATCTGCGCGACGATCTGCTCGATGTCGCTTTCTTCCTTTGCCTCGATCACCGACGCAATTGCCGAGATGGCTTTGGCACCCATATCGAGCACGCCGTCCACCGGCCCGTAGCACCCGCGGCACGGGACGCCGGAGAGCTGGCAGCGGGTGTCGCACCCTCCGCGCGTCACCGGCCCCATGCACAGGAACCCCTGCTCGAGGTAACAGGTCTCATGCTCGGGCTGCTCCGTCGCGATCCGTTTGATGCGCGTGATCTTCTTCTCGTTCTTCTTCAGGTGGCACTCGTCGCATTGTGTCTTCAGGGACGCGCCGACGACGGAACCCTTGGCCGGCAGGTTCCCCTCGAGGATTGCCGTCACCACGTTCCATATCTGCTTGGGCGTCGGGGGGCAGCCCGGGACGTAGTAGTCCACGTCCACGACAAAATCGAGCGGCATGACTGTGTCGTAGAACCTGGGAATGGTGATCTCGCCTTCCGGCACCTTCGTCGTCGGCTGGGGCTCCACTCCTTCGGCATTCACCGTGGAGGGCGAATCGTGATAAACGCGTTTGAAGATCTGCTGCTTGTCATAGAGATTCGCAAGGCTCGGAATGCCGCCGAGGTGCGCGCAACTCCCGAAGGCCACCAGGACCTTCGACTTCCTGCGCAGGAGGCAGGCCATGTGCTCGTTTTCCGAATTACGGACCGCACCGTGGAACAAGGTCACATCCATGTGGCCGTCCGGCATGGCCTCGACATCCGCGACCTTGAAATCCAGCGCGATAGGCCAGAAAAGAATGTCCACGGCAGCGTCGATGTCCAGAATCTTCTCGTGAACATCGAGAATTGCGACGTCGCACCCACCGCAGGCGGACGCCCAGTAGGAACCCAGCTTCAACTTTGCCATTACTACCTCCCACTGAACCTAAGATTCAAAATTTCAAATTGGCTATGCAGCCGACGTCGCCGTTTTGCCTCTTCGCGCCTGGCGGAACTTCGCCGGCCCGAGTTTCCTCACTTCTTCCGTAATCTCGCTGACGACCTTGCCCCACCGCTCTCCTTCCGACGCCGACACCCACTCCAGCCGGAAACGCCCGGGTTCGATCCCGTAGTCGGCGAGCATCTTGTGCAGAAGCCTCATGCGCCGGAGTGCCTTGTAGTTCCCCTCGATGTAGTGGCAGTCGCCCGGGTGGCAGCCGGCCACGAGCACGCCGTCGGCGCCGTCGGCGAACGCTTTGAGCACGAAAGTCGGATCGACCCGGCCGGAACACATGACGCGGATCACGCGGACATTGGGAGGGTACTTGATGCGCGCCGTCCCCGCCAGGTCGGCGCCCGTATAGGAACACCAGTTGCAGAGAATCCCCACGATCTTAGGTTCGAACGTCATACAACACCCCCTCAATTTCCGAGAAGATCTGCTGGTCGGTGAAGTGTCTCGCCGTGATGGCCGCGCTCGGGCAGGCCGCGGCGCAGGTGCCGCAACCCTTGCACAGGACGTCGTTGATGACCGACACCTTCTTGTCCTCGTCGTAGCGTATTGCGGACAGCGAACAGAGCGTGTTGCAGATCCTGCAGCCCGAACAGATCTCATCGTTGACGAAAGCGGTCGCAGCCTCGACTTCGATTTCCCCCATGCAGATGAGCGTCTGCGCCTGGGAAGCTGCGGCCGAAGCCTGCGCAACCGTGTCCGGGATATCCTTCGGACCCTGGCAGACGCCGGCGATGTATATCCCGTCTGTCGCCGTCGAGACCGGCGCAAGTTTCGGGTGCCGCTCGGCGAAGAAGCCATCGCCGCAGCTGATGTGGAGCGTGCGGGCCAGGTCCTTCGCATCGTCCCGGGGCTCCAGTCCGGTTGCCAGTACGACCATGTCCACCGGTATCCGGCGCACCTGGCCGATCAGCGTGTCCTCAACGCGGACCACGAGTTTGCCGACCTCGGTGTGATTGAGCGGGAAGTCGCTCACCGAAGCCGCCCGGCCTCTTACGAACCTGACCTCCTCCTCGAGCAGCCTGTGATAGAACTCCTCGTAGCCCTTGCCGAAGCAGCGCATGTCGATGTAGAAGTTGTACACTTCCGCACCCGTCTTTTCCTTGATCAGGTGGGCAAACTTCAGCGCGTACATGCAGCAGACACGCGAACAATACTCGTGATGGCGCCGGTCGCGGCTCCCCACGCAATGAACGATACCTACCGATTTCGGCTCCCCTCCGTCGGCCATGAGGATGCGGCCGCCGGTCGGCCCGGAAGCGCTGTTCATCCTCTCGAACTCGATGCCGGTCAACACGTTGTTGTACTTCCCGTAACCGTACTCCGGCATGCAGCTCGGATCGAAGTCCTTGAACCCGGTCGCCACGATTACGGCGCCGACGTCGAATTCATCGACGCGGTCCGTCTGGCTGTGATCGATGGCCTTGACCTCACATACCTTCTCGCAGATCTTGCAGTCCCCGGTCTTGAAGTGAATGCAGCTGTCACGGTCGATGACCGGCTTGTGCGGGATCGCCTGCATGAACGGGATGTGAACGGGCGTCATGGGACCGAGCGGCAGCTCCTTGCGGATCAGCATCTCGTCGTCCTCGATCTTGATGCATCCGGTCGGGCAGACATAGGCACACGCGCCGCATGAAATGCATTTCGGCGAGGTCTCGTCGTAGGCAGTCGAGACGACGCGCGTGGTGCCGCGGTTGAAGAATCCCAGCGCGTGGGCACCCACAACCTCGGAACAGACGCGGACGCAGAGCCCGCACAGGATGCACTCTTCGTCCCCGCGGCCGAAGCGCGGCTCCGTAATGCCGTACTCCGCTGCGAGCTTCTCGATGACGGGCACGTGTCCGCAGCGCGACATGAACCATTCGAGGATCATGCGCCGGTCGCGCCGCACCCGCTCGCTGTCGGTAAGCACTTCGATGCCGTTGGTCGCCGGGTAGTTGCAGGCGGTGACCATGCGTATGCGCCTGCCAACCCGGACTTCAACCGTGCAGATCCGGCAGACGCCGTAGGGCTCCAGGATCGGGTGATGGCACAGGGTGGGAATCCTGATCCCGAGCTTTTCCGCGATGGCCAGGATCGGGGTCCTGTCCTCGGCTTCAGTTTCGATTCCGTTGATCTTCAGTTTTATGGTCTTCATGCCGCATGGCTCCTGGGAACTTTGAGGATGCCGTCACGCTTGCACGCTTCGACGCAGGCGCCGCACTTGATGCACTTCTCCTTGTCGATGAAGTGCACCTGCTTGACGTTGCCGATGATCGCGTTCGTGGAACACCCGTGAACACAGGCATGGCAGCCGTCGCACTTCTCCGGATCGATCTTGTATTCGATCAGGGCGGTGCATACGCCTGCGGGGCACACACCCTTATTGATATGAGCTTCGTACTCGTCCTGGAAATACTGGATGGTGGACAGTACCGGGTTGGGGGCAGACGTGCCCAGCGCGCACAGGCAACAATCCTGCATCACCTCGCCTATCTCGCGCAGGAGACCGACATCTTCGGGCTTCCCCATCCCCTGAGTGATCCTGTTGAGCGCATCGAGCGAAGAACGAAGGCCCTCGCGGCAGGGCACGCACTTGCCGCAGGACTCCTCCGTCAGGAAGGAGATAAAGTAGCGGGCGACGTCAACCATGCAGGTCTGATCGTCCATCACGATCATGCCGCCCGATCCCATCATCGATCCGGCTTCCGTCAGGCTGTCGAAATCCACGGGCATGTCCAGCGCCGATTCGGGCAGGCACCCGCCCGACGGTCCGCCGGTCTGCACCGCTTTGAAGTTGCGTCCCTCCGGAATCCCGCCGCCGATATCGAACACGATTTCGCGCAGAGGAATTCCCATCGGGACTTCGATCAGTCCCGTGTTCTTGACCTTGCCGACGAGTGAGAAGACCTTGGTGCCGCTGCTGCCGCCCCATGGATTCTCGCTTACGTCTCCGCTTCCCATGGAGGTGAACCATTCGGCGCCGCGATTGATGATGAGCGGCACATTGGCCCAGGTCTCGACATTGTTCAGATTCGTCGGCCGGTTCTTGTACCCATATTCCACGGTGTGGATGTACTTGGCCCTCGGTTCGCCGACCTTGCCTTCAAGCGATGCCATCAAGGCGGTGGACTCGCCGCAGACAAAAGCGCCCGCGCCCTGGACGATTTCGATCTCGAAATCCATCATGGTTCCGAGGATGTTCTTCCCGAGGAGGCCGTACTCCCTGGCCTGCTCGAGGGCCTTCTTCAAACGCTCGCGCGCAATCGGGTATTCATGGCGGATGTAGACGAATCCCTCCTTGGCCCCGACCGCCCGCGCCCCGATGATCATGCCTTCGACCACCGAATGGGGATCGCTCTCGATTATGCTCCGGTCCATGAATGCCCCGGGGTCGCCCTCATCGGCGTTGCAGACCACCACCGGATCAACCGCCCGATTCACGGCGGACTTCCGGCAGGTCTCCCATTTGATCCCTGTGGGGAATCCCCCACCCCCGCGGCCACGCAGCCCCGACTTTTTGATCTCCATCAGGATCTGCTCCGGAGTCATCTCGGTCAGGGCTTTGACCAGCGCGGAATACCCGTCCACCGCGATGTAGTCGTCGATCCGTTCTGGATCGATCGCACCGCGGTTGCGAAGCACGACCAGCCTCTGCTTGGCAAAGAAGGGGATGTCCCTCAAGGCAGGTATGGGCTTCTTCTCGGCCGGCGGCGAGTAGAGCAGTTTCTTGACCGGCCTGCCCTTGAGCAGGTGTTCCTGCGCGATGTAGACAGCGTCCTTCTGCTGGACGCCGCAATAGAAGATGCCGTCGGGCTGCACGATGACAATCGGCCCCTCGGCGCAGAAACCCTGGCAACCGGTGCGCACGACCTTGACCTCCTGGTCGAGGCCGAGTTTCCTGATTTCGTTTTCCAGGGCCTGCGCAACTCCGAAAGAATTGCCGGACACGCAGCCGGTGCCGGCACAGACCAGAACGTTGGTTCGGTATGGCATTCGTCGTACCTCCCAGCCGACCGCCTAAGCGGTCGTTTCACAACCGCTCGCGAGAGCGAAATCCATCACAACCTTGCCTTCGAGCACGTGTTCGCGGAGCACCCTCAGGATCCTCTCCGGCTTGAGATCGACATACTTGACCGGGGCCTCACCCCTGAGCTCGACAGTCGCCATCGGCTCCCGGCTGCAAAGGCCTGCGCAGCCGGAGGTGGTCACGATCACGTCCGTAAGGCCCAGTTTCTCGATCTCCTTCAGCAGGGCTCCCATGACATCGCGCGCACCCGCGGAAATGCCGCACGTCCCCATGTGGACCGTAATCTTGGCCCTTGCCTGACCGGATCTGAGCGTCAGGGTGGCTTTGGATTCTTCCCGGATCCTCTTCAGATCCTCAATGGACAGTCTGGGCATCGCTTACCTCCTTTGGCCTGTACTTCTTCACAATCCTGGGAATCTGGGACTGCTTGAGCTTCCCGTGGACGTCCTGGCCGATCGTGAGCACCGGAGCCAGACCGCAACAGCCCACGCAGTTCACCGTGTCGAGGCTGAACTCGAGGTCAGGCGTGGTCTCACCACGCTTGATCTTGAGCTCGCGCTCCAGCGCCTCCAGCAGTCGCGGGCCACCCGAGATGTTGCATGCCGTACCCATGCAGACGTGGACCTGGTGCCGGCCCACCGGCTTCAGCGAGAAAGCCCTGAAGAAAGTGGCGACCGAAAGGACGGAGTTCAGAGGCGTATCGATCTCAGCCGCGACCTCCTCGATCACCTCCCGCGGCAGATAGGAGAACTCGTCCTGGCACTCGAGCAGGATGGCGATGATATGCTCCCGCTTGCCGCCGTGTCGCTGGACTATATCCTGAACCTTGCCGACATCGACCATGTGGAACCTCCAGAATTCGTGTCTGATCCCCTCTCAGCTTTCGCTGCGAGCCTGGCCACCGGCTCCCCGCGCGAGGCCGGACTTCGCCGCGACGTATCGTCTCCCGCAGGAGCGCAAGGCCCTCCGGCGATCCGAGTTCCGCATCCTCCAGAGCCGCCCGGAGATCTCCGGAGTCGAGCTCGAACTCCTGCGCTCCCCGATCCTGTGCCGGAATCGAAGCCGCAGGTCCGGATGGCCCGCCACCAGCACCATCAGGGTCGTCTCGATGTCTCCCAGCGGCGCCCTGTCGATGTGGCCGTGCCGGAACGCCGCCCTGACCCGGACCCCGGCGCCCGGCTTCGAATCGATGGACAGCCCGCCTCCGGCGGCCCGGGCAGCCTCGGCAAGCATGGGCAGACCGAGACCGACCCGGCGCGTCTTCCGCGTCGTGAAGAAGGGTCGGTTGCATCGGGCCAATGATTCCGCATCCATCCCCGGCCCGTTGTCGCGCACCTCTATGACTAACTGGTCCGCCGTCGATCTCTTCTGTCAAGTTCGATGTCAAGTTCCGTCGCGCCCGCTTCGATGCTGTTCTGCGCGATGTCCAGGATGTGCAGGGCCAGGTCCTCCATAGGCCTTCCTCCGCCGAGGATCTTCCTTCCGTTCCGACCGGCAAGCGCCATCCGCACCTCGGTCGTAGTCGGTTCCTGCAGGAGCATGTAGGTGAGCGCCCTTCCTACATCCTTCGGCTCGTGGGCATCCGAGTTGCACAGGAACGGGTATTCGAACTTCCGGCGCGTATCTTGCCCGCGCCGCCGGCAGCGACGTGCGCGCCGACACCTCGAGGCCATCGAGCGCGAGCCCCGAAGGAATCATTCCGAGCTGGCCGATGATCCCGAACCGCTCCCGGTCGACATGCGACGCGACGGCGATCGCCGTCCGACGTCGTGAATCGAGGCAACAACCTTCTCGACGCTCATCGTCGTGGCGCCCGAAAGCAGGCACTCGTTGAAACCGAGCACCTGCGCGTATTCGTCCGCGACTCACCTGCATGCCGAACACATCCGGGTCGTTGCGTCCCGGCAGGGAGCGGTAGACCCTGGACTGCATCGCCAGAGCCGATTCCAGGTCCGGGAACAGGCCGAGAATGTGCACTTCCTCCTCGCTCGTCACCTCCATGCCCGGGATGACCGCCAGGCTTGGCGGAGCGTCCCGCCCGCTGTGTGGCCGCGACGTTTTCCGCCGAGTTGTGATCGCACACCGCCACGGCATCCAGCGCCGCGCGCACCGCCGCGTTCACCAGCCCCGCGGGATGCATGTCGAGATCCGCACACGGCGACAGGCAGGTATGGGTGTGGAGATCCAGCGCGTACACTTTCAGGTTGTCCTCCTGCCCCTGATGCCCAGACCGTGAAGGATTCCGGCCACCTCGAATGCCTGAAGCGGCGTCGAGATTACAGGGATATGTTCCTCCTCCGCCCTCTTCAGCATATCCGGCTCCGGTTGGCGGCCATTCACGAGGACGATTCCTGCGAGACCCTGCAGCTGCGCCACGGCGACGACGTTCACGTGCTTCTGGATCGTCACCCAGACGTCTCCCTCGCGGCTGTGCGCCATGACATCGGACAGGAGATCCCCGACATAACCACCCCGTACCTCGCGGCGCGCGGCCTCGGATACAGCCGAAAGGATAGTGCCCTCAATCTGATCCACAGCCTCAGCCAGAGTCACCAGTTGCCTCCTTCTGCCTGTCTCTGCAGCTTCACCAGACGTGCCAGATCGTCGATCCGGTCAAGCACTTCCCGCTGCCAGCTGAAGACGCAAAGGGCCTGCTCAGCCTCGTCCAGGACGACATCCTCCGCGAATGCCCGGCAGGAGGGCGCGCCGCATGCCCCGCAATCAATCCCCGGCAGGCTCGCCAGGAGCCGGTCCCGTTCCTTCATCTTCGAAATCGCGCTGGCGACGTCGTTCGCCAACGGCCGGAGCGGGCGCGCTGCCAGCGGCTCATCCATCAGGTAGGACCCTTCCCGGTACCGCCTGGCCGTGAGGTCACGATCGAAAGCCGGTCCGGAGGGCAGTCTCTGGCGCAGCCTGATCGCCTTTCCGCGGGCGACGTAGGGATTCTCGACAGTGAGGCAGCCTCCCACACACCCTTCCGGGCACGCGTGGCATTCGATGAAGGCGTACTTGCGGAGCTTCCCTTTCTCCACGTCGTCAAGGATTCGTATCACGTTGCGCAGGCCCGCAACCGGAAGCGTGTTTTCGGCCGGCAGCGACCTCGGGAAACCACCCATGAAGGCCCAGCTTATGCCGGAGGCCGTTTCACCTCCGCTCATGTCCGGTTCTCCGTCACCCACTTTCGAAACCGCAGCGGCCAGAGTCGGGAACAGGTCGCTGATCGATACGGCGGTGTCCAGATTCGATTTCGCCATGCCAGGATGCTCGAGGATGGCGACCATCTTGCCCGGGCAAGGAGTGATGTATACCGCCCCGATCCGGTCGGGCGGAATGCCCGCTTCTTCCGACATGCGCGCCTTTGCGTCGCGTGCCGATACTTCGCGCGGAGCCAGGATGGGCAGCAGCTGGTCAACCAGCTCGGGGTATTTCACCTGGATGAGCCGCACGACCGTCGGGCAGAAAGAGGAGATCAGCGGATACTGGCCCCGGTACTCGGCAAGAAACATCTCAGTCGCAGCCGTGACCTCATCGCAGGCCGGGGACAGGCACTCGACGTCGCAGAAACCGCACTGCTTCAGTGCTGCCGAGATGACGCCGGGCGGCACGTCCGCATCAAACTGGGCATAAAGCGCGGGCGACGGGATCGCCACTGTGCGGTCGAACTTCGAGAGGTCCGCCATCTGCTCGGTGAGAGGCACGATGGCAGCGCGCGGACAGACATTGATGCATTCCCCGCAGTCGATGCAGCGGTCAGCCAGCTTGACCGCGTGCGCCTTCCTCACGCGGACCGCTTCCGTAGGACAGGCACGCATGCAGGACATGCAACCGTCGCATCGGTCCGGCTCAAAACGCAGAGAATGATGATATTGGGCTGCCATGACTACGCCTCACGCAAGCAGGTTCACGCGGATATGAAGCCTGGTTCCGCGTCCCACCTCGGATGTAATCACAAACTCGTCCGCGTTCTTCCGTATGTTCGGGAGCCCCATGCCGGCTCCGAACCCCATCTCACGCATTTCCGGCGTGGCAGTTGAATAGCCTTCCTGCATCGCCAGGGAAACGTCCTCGATGCCCGGTCCCTCGTCGTCAACGTCAATCGTGATGGCTTCGGAACTCACCGTCAGTCGCATCTTCCCCCGGCTCGCGTACATGACCAGGTTCATCTCAGCTTCATACGAGGCAATGGCCACGCGGCGCACGATCGGAGCCTGGATCCCCAGGCCCTTGAGAGTATCCTTGATCGCGGTTGACACCCGGCCCGCGTTCGCGAAATCCCTGCCCAGAACAGCAAATGCGTTTTCAAATTCCTCCGATGCCATTATCTACCTGCCGGAAAGAGCCCCGTAGAGCACGCCGGCGGCTTGAAACATCGTCATCGCAGTGCTGAGCACCGGGACGTTCGACTCCCGTGCGAGTTCAAGGATGTCCTTGCCGGGCATCTTCCCACGGACAAAGACGACCCCGCAGAGATCCGAGACTATTGCAGTGCGAATGACCTGCATGCTCACAAGTCCCGTCAGAAGCAACATGCCGGGCTTGCTCAACGCCAGGACATCGCTCATCAGATCCGCGGCACCAACCTCCGACAGTCTGACCGCCAGATCCTTGCCGCACAGAACCCGTGCACCGAGGAGACGCACCACTTCGTCCAGCGTGATGACCTTGCCTGCCGCCATTGCCGTTGCCATGAACCCCCGTTCCAATTTCAAATTTGAAATTGCCTAGTGCGCTTTCCCGGCAGACCCGTTGCCTGTCCGGCCGATCACAAGCTTGCCCATCCGGATAACCCGCTTCCCAGGCACCATTCTTGCAGGACAAGACTCCCAGCAGAGGCCGCAGCCCGTGCACTTGTCGTGGTCGACGTACTTGGCTTTGCGGCGGACCTTCACATGGAAGTTGCCGACGAAGCCGGTGACCTCCTGAACCTCGCTGGAGCTGAGCAGCCGGATGTTCTTGTGCTTTCCGACCTGGACCATCTTGGGTGTCAGTATGCAGGCGGCGCAGTCGAGCGTCGGGAACGTCTTGTCGAACATGGCCATGTGGCCGCCGATCGACGCCTCCTTCTCGACCAGGTAGACAGTGCGGCCGGCATCGGCGAGATCCAGGGCCGCCTGGATGCCGGCGATCCCCCCCCCGATCACCATCACGGCGGGATTGACCGGGACTGTCTTGCGAGGCAGAGCTGCCAGGCCTGCCGCTTTGAAAACGGCGCCCGCCACCAGCGCTTTCGCTTTGTCCGTCGCAAACGTCGGGTCTACCGTGACCCAGGAGCAGTGCTCGCGGATATTCGCCATCTGGAACAGATAGCGGTTGAGATCAGCCCTTTCACAGGCACCCCGGAAAGTCGGCTCATGCATGAGTGGCGAGCACGATGCGACCACGATGCGGTCAAGCCCCAGGTTCTTGATGTCGTCCTGGATCAGGAGCTGGCCCGGGTCCGAACACATGAACTTGTATTCGCGGGCTATGGTGACATTCGGGAGGGTCCTGGCGAAGGCCGTCACGTCTGCGACGTTCACCTTGCCCGAAATGTTGGTGCCGCAATGGCAAACGTAGACACCGATCTTGATGTCCATAAGTTCTCCTACGCGTAGCGGGCGGCAATCTGGGTTGCCGGAACGATGCAGCGCTGCATGCCAAGTGTTTCTGATTTCAGGCCGAACGCCAGGCCTGCCAGCTGGGTGAAGTAGACGATGGGCAGGCTGAAGTTGGTCCCGTAATTCTTGTTGATTGCGACCTGGTAAGCATCAAGATTCATCTGGCACAGGGGACAGGCGACGGCGATGCAATCCGCCTTCGCCTCCTGGGCACACAGCAGCAGGTTGCGGCAGAGACGGAGCGCCACTTCCTCCCGGGTTCCCATCAGGCTGCCGCCGCAGCACATGACCTTCATCGCGTACTGAGTCGGGGTGGCGCCCAGCGCCTCCAGGAAGTGATCCATCATCATCGGGTTGTCGGCATCATCCTGTATCCCGTACGGCCGGACGATCTGGCACCCGTAGTAAGGCGCCACGCGCAGCCCGGCCAGTGGCCGTTTCACATTCGCTTCGATGTGTTCCAGGCCCACATCCTCGACCAGCACCTGGAGGAAGTGCTTCGTCACCACGCCGCCTTCGTATTTCATGTTGGCTTCGGCGAGCGCTTGCCCGACCTTTTCCCTGATTTCCGGAAACTGCTTGAGATAGACCTCGGTCTTCCGCAGGTTCGTGTAGCAGGCGTTGCAGGCGGTCACGAGCTCTTTCCCGTCGCCGGTCTTACCGGCAAGCGCCAGATTGCGCGCGCTCAGGCAGAAGGACAGCACCTCGTTGACGTTCATGTAGGCCGTGGCGCCGCAGCAGTTCCAGTCATCAAGCTCGACCAGTTCCACTCCAAGAGCCTTGGCGACGGCATGGATCGACTCGCCGTACTGCTTGCCGGTCGCATCCAGGGAACATCCCGGGTAATATGAGTAACGCATTCATTCACCTCCCAGTTCCTGGGCCTTGGCCACGATCTTCCTGAGCCCCTCGATGTCCCGCACCTTGCCGCCGCCCAAGGGCAGACGGCCGCGGCTGAAGAGGCTCATGCCGACCGGTGCCAGCGCAACAGACCCGAGCGGATCCGTCATGAGGGCGAACCTGGCCATCAACTCCGTTTCCCGGTTCCGGCCGTACCGGTTGACAACGTTCACGAAACATTCAGAAAGGGCCCTGGCCTTCCTGCTGCGACGCCGGTCCTCGCGGATGGCCATCCGCTTGAGCATATACATGATGTCGGTGATCTTGATCTCCTGCGGGCATCGCTCGGCGCATTGATAGCACGAAGCGCAGGTCCAGATGGTCAGGCTGTCGAGGACCTTGTCCCGCATGCCGGCACGGATCATGGCGAAGATCTGACGCGGCGTCTCCTCCATCGCCCATGACACAGGACAGGACCCGCTGCACGTGCCGCACTGGATGCAGTCTTTGATCTTGTCGCCCCCGGGGATACCATAGACCTCGTCCAGGAACTTCAGATCCATGGCCTCTTCGTAAAGAACTGTTTCCTGAACTCCTCTCATTAAGGGCCTCCCGCAAAAGGTCAGAGAGCATTTGTGAACATGCTCACAAATTATAAGCACAATATTTGCCAGAGGAGCAGTCCGGGGAGCCGGTCCCAGGCTCGAAATAAGATGTTTGAAATCAGTAACTTATATCGTCGATCTGCTTCTGCCTCCGCACGTTGAGCAAAAACCTGGCTTGAGAGAGACAAAACGTGGTTAAATAGCTCATTCAGTCGGGTCAAATGGCCCAAGGCAATCAGCCGAGAGGGGTTGACCAGATGGGCTAGATGGCCCAGACACGAGGCCAGGTTGCTCAACACGACACGAGGCGGGGATTGCGCGATTTTTTCGTCGCTGTCTTCGCGGCTTGTCCCGCCGACCCGCCCCATGGAGCAGTACCGATGATTCAGACAAGCATCCGCGCGCGGCTCATCAGCAGTTTTACCGCTGCCATCCTGGTTCCATCGTTGATTTCCGCCGCCGTGGGCGTATGGATGATCGATCGCCAGATCACCAGCCAGGCCCAGACGCACGTGAACGCAGACCTCCAGGGCGCCAACGAGATCTGCCGTAATTACCTGGAGCGTCTCGAGAACGCCATCCGCATCCATGCGACGCGCATGATCATCTACGGAGCGCTGGGGCACAGGGATCGAAGCGCACTGGAGCCCGAGATGCTGAGCATCCTTCAGGCGGAGGGGCTTGACATCCTGACGGTGACCGATATCGAAGGGACCGTGTTTCACCGCACACGGAATCCTTCGCTCTACGGGGACAGCCTGGCAGGAGACGAGCTGATTCATCGCGCGCTCAGGCACAAGATCCCGGTCTCGGACATCGCGATCGTACCTCAGGCTGAACTCGCGAAGGAGTCCGGCGAACTCGTATCACGGGCGTACATGGAGATCACTCCCACGCCGATGGCCTCGCGGTCGGGCAAGACCCGTGAAACCTCCGGAATGATGTTCCGGGCGGCGGCTCCCGTGCTTTCGCCTGACGGCCGGCTCCAGGGCGTACTGTACGGGGCGGTGCTGATCAACCGGAATTACGACATCGTGGACAAGATCCGCAAGGTCGTCTTCAGGGAGGTCTTGTACAAGGGCCGGGAAGTCGGAACGGTGACCATCTTCCAGGACGACGTGAGGATCGCAACCAATGTGCTGAATGCGGACGGGACGAGGGCGATCACGACGCGCGCGTCGGCAGAAGTCGCCGACGAAGTGCTCCACCGCGGCAACACCTGGCGCGGCCGAGCCTTTGTCGTCAACGACTGGTACATCTCCGCATACACGCCGATGAAGGACATCCAGGACAGGACGATCGGGATGCTCTATGTAGGGACACTGGAACGCCCGTACACCGACAGCCTGTGGCGCAGCCTGTTTATTTTTCTCGGCATGACGGTTCTGGGGGTCGCCATTGTGACATGGGTGGCAATGGCGCTGGCCCATCGCATCTCCCTCCCGATTCACGCCATGGCCGAGGCCGCCGGGAAAGTGGCGGAGGGAGATTACGAGCAGCGAGTCGACTACACGTCGCCCGACGAGATCGGTCACCTCGTCGACAGGTTCAACCGGATGATCCAGGAGTTGGGGCGGACAACGCAGGAACTCATGGACTGGGCTGCCAACCTCGAGTCAAAGGTGGAGGACCGGACGATACAGATCAAGGCGATGCAGAACCAGCTGCTCCAAGCCGAAAAACTGGCGGCCATTGGAAAGCTCGCCGCTGGAGTTGCACACGAGATCAACAATCCGCTCACCGGCATTCTTACAAGTGCCAGCCTGATGCTCGAAGACGTCCCGACCGAAGACCCCAGGCACGAGGAATTGAAGATCATCGTCGACGAGACGTTGAGGTGCAGAAAGATTGTCAAGGGTCTGTTGGATTTCGCCCGGCAGACAAAGCCGCAGAAGCAGGCCGTCAATCTCAACCAGGTGATAGCGGACGTCATGAGTCTGGTTGGAAAGCAGGCTGCCTTCAGGGACATCAACGTTCAGATGGATCTGGCGCCGGGGCTTCCCGCGGTCATGGCAGACCAGGACCAGATGAGGCAGGTTGTCCTCAACGCAGTGCTCAACGCCGCCGAGGCGATGCCCCAGGGTGGCGAGATACGGTTCAAGTCCCGGCACGACCTGACATTCAAGATGGTCCAGGTGAGCATTGCCGACACCGGCCCGGGCATACCCGACGAAATAAGGGACAAGATCTTCGACCCCTTTGTCACAACCAAGAAGACCGGGACGGGCCTCGGCCTGGCCATCGCCTATGGTATTGTGGACCGGCACGGCGGCTCGATTTCCATCGAGAGCAAACCGGGACGCGGAACCACAGTGGTCTTCAAGATCCCGGTCGAAGCCAGGGGTGAGAATGAACAGCTCCCTCAAGCCTAGGGTCCTCGTCGCGGACGACGAAATGTCGATCTGCAAGGCATGCGAGAAGATCCTCAGCAGGCGCGGCTATGAAGTCCGGACAGTCCTGTCCGGCAAGCAGGCCCTGGCCCTCCTCGAAAAGGAATCGTTCGACCTGGTCTTTACCGACCTCAAAATGGCCGAGATGGGCGGCATGGAACTGCTTCAGATGCTGCGCACACGCTTCCCGGATATTGTCCCCGTCGTGATTACCGGCTACTCGACGATTGCGTCCGCCGTTGAGACCATGAAGCTTGGCGCCTTCGACTACCTGCCGAAGCCGTTCACGCCCGAGGAGATGCTGGCGATCACCGCCAAAGCATGGGAAAAGAGGAAGCTCGTGCTGGAGAGCAGGGCGGTCGCGGCCGGTGAACCCGTCGAGCACCTGGCCAACCTCGTGGGCCGAAGCCAGAAGATGCAGGAGGTCTACAGCCTGATCCGCAAGGTCGCCCCGACGAACAGCACGGTGCTTATCCTCGGAGAAAGCGGAACCGGCAAGGAGCTCGTGGCGCGCGCAATCCACAGTCTCAGCTCGAGGAATACGCAGCGCTTTTTCGCCATCGATTGCGGCACGCTCTCGGTGGAGCTTCTCGAGAGCGAACTGTTCGGCCACGTACGTGGAGCGTTCACCGGCGCCGTGATGACCAAGAAGGGGATCCTCGAAACGGCAGACCACGGCACGGTCTTTCTCGACGAGATCTGCAACGTCGGGCTGGAAATCCAGGGCAAGCTGCTCCGCTTCATCCAGGAACGCGAATTCCTCCCGGTGGGCGCTACCGAACCCAGGCGGGTCGATGTCCGCCTGATCTTCGCCACCAATCGCGATCTTACGAAAATGGTCGCGGAAGGATCGTTCCGCGAGGACCTTTATTACCGGCTCCACGTGTTCCCCATCGCATTGCCGCCGTTGAGAGAAAGGCGCGAGGACATCCCTCTTCTGGTGCACCGCCTCCTGGCAAAGGTACGCGAACGCAGCGGCAGAAAGGTCACGGGGGTCTCGGAAGAGGTCCTGCAGTTCCTGGAACAGCAGGATTGGCCTGGAAACGTTCGACAGCTCGAGGGAGTGATCGAATCGGCCGCCATCTCATGCGACGATGAAATCATCGAGCACCGCCATCTGCCCAGGACGCTGCATCCACGCCAGCCGGCAATCGCCGAGGGTCAGGCACCCCGGAGCAACAAGGAATTCCTCGAGCTCAAACGCATGCTGCGCGATCAGGCTGTTGCCGACCTTGAACGCCAGTTCGTCATCGCCGCACTTCAGCGAAACAACTGGAACGTCAGCCACGCCGCCCAGGATGTGGGCATCGCCCGCCCGAATTTCCAGGCCATGATGCGCAAACACGGCATCCGCTCAGCGGATTCACCGGAATAGGGGTGGAGCGAAAAGGGAGACTGCATTTCTGGTCCGATGCATATGCCTGCCAGGCACTGTATAGATTCCGCACGCACCCCCGCTTCTCCGTCAGGACTTTTCCGTCATGTCGAACAACTTGTTGAATAAAAACAGGATAATTGACTATTCATAGGCTTCAGACATCTCCGCGTTCTCAATCCTCCCCTGTGCGGACTGCATAGTAATTGTATACACCAGAAGGAACAAGTCCGGCCCAAGCAACCGGACAAACCTAGGTAAAATCTTTTCCTGCAGTTATTTACAGAATCCAGCGAGTCTGCGCAGCGTTCTGGTACGGCTCGTGCACTAATAAAGTCTGGTTAAGTGAAAAAAGGGCATCCTGATAAAAGCGAGGTCATCATGGGAACGATCGAGTCTTTCGAACGAAAATCGAGCATCATGGTTGTTGACGACGAACCGACAGTCTGCAGAAGCGTGGAGAAGATCCTGAACCGCAAGGGACACCAGGTGGTGAGGGCCCTCTGTGTTGCCGAGGCGCTTGACAGCCTCGAAGGCGGCGCAACCTACGACCTTATCATCGCGGATCTGATGATGCCGCAGGTCGGCGGCATCGAGCTGCTCAAGATCGTCAGGGAGAGATGGCCGAAGACCCCCGTGCTGATCATCACCGGCTATGCATCCATCGCATCCGCAGTCGAGGCTACGAAGTTCGGAGCTGTGGGATATCTTCCCAAGCCGTTCACTCCCGATGAGCTGGAACAGGCGGTCGACAGGTTCCTGGCCGCGCAGCGGGCCGGGACTCCGAAGTCGGAAGGCCTCCCCGAGTCGGGGACCATCGATGTCGACCTCCCTTTTGATGCCGGCGAGGTCGCGCAGGCCACCTCGCCTCGCTATGTGGAGACCCTGACCCGGTCGGATGTGGCTGTGGCCGCACGCAAGCCGGCACCGGCGCCGGACTATTGCGCCAAGGGCGACCGCAACTGCAAGCGTATGCTGAAGCAGGGGATGTGCCAGCAGGCCGATTGCCCGCAGATCGTGGCCGAGCGGAAGAAGGCAGCCAGGGCCGGAAGGGTGGTCCCCCTGGTCGCCGACCCGATCGACGTCGATATGCCGTTCTCATACTCCGAGGTCGCTTCCATCACCGGTGAAGCCTATGCGAACGCGCTCGGGCGCTCGGACCTCCCGATTGCAGGCTTCTATGGTTCCGAACGAAGCACGGCAAAAGCCCCCAAGGTCCTGGTTGTCGACGACGAGGCCGTTGTGGTCAACAGCATCCGAAAAACCCTGGCGAGAAAGGCGTACCGCGTCGAGGAGGCCTTTTCGGGCGAGGAGGCGATGTCGCGCATCTCCACGGAGAATTACGACCTGGTACTGCTTGACATGAGGCTTCCGGATGCGAACGGTCTGGACTTGATCGCGGGCATGAAGCAGCACAAGCCGAACCTGAAGGTCGTCGTGGTCACGGGTTATGCTTCCATCGACACCGCCGTCGAGGCAGTCCAGCGCGGGGCGAATGACTACATGGCGAAGCCCTTCACGCCCGAGGAACTCTACGCCACGACCAGCCGCGCCCTTAAGCAGGCTGTGGCCTGACATACGGCGCAGCAGCCTGCCCTGTCCGATGCGGCGCGGCGCATTTGCTCCGCGCCGCTTGGCTTTCCGTCAGCGCCTTGCGGCACCTTCCCCCTGCCGCAAGGCGCTAACGGCGATAGCCGTAGTACCACCGGGCTTCCGTCCCCCCAATGTTGAACACGGAGTGGTTGGCACACGCGGGGATCATCACCTCATCGCCCGGTCCCAGTTCTGCCGATTCGTCCTCTATGTCCAGCCTCAACCGGCCCCGTTCGACCAGAACCATCTCATCGGTGTCGTGCAGAAAATCGACCCATTGCTGCCCCGGAGGATCGATCCACAATCCGCAGGAGTAGCCCAGTCCCCCCCACTCCTTTGCCAGTTCTTCCCTGGTTGGCATGTGTTCGCGAACCCGCCTGGTAATCGCCATAGGAATCACCCCGTGTCGTCTCTCGCTAATTCTCATTCCTCGAGCGGCCGATTTCAAGTTTCGCCTTGGCATCGCCGTCTTACACACCCACTCTCTTGTCACGACGGAGGCTGCAACACCACGGAGCCAACGGTGTCCGAGTATTTTTCCCTGTACGAACAGGTTGTCCCCGGGCTCTGCTTTTCGCTGGTGATCATCCCCGAAGGTTCCGCTCAGGCCGGCGCGGCGCCGAATCACTCACCGCGCATTTATGCAGATGAAGGGGCCCTGATCGTGGGCGGTCGAGCGCTCGCCAATCTGGCAGTAGATTACATGCTGCAGACGAAACAGGCACACGACGCCAGGCGCTCTGGCAATGTAGACGTTGCTTGTCTGCCCGGACTGGAATCTGTGGCCGCCGGAGTGGCCGGCTGGAGACTACTTCTTGAAGAGGTCCAGAAAGGCTTGACGGTGGCTCTCCTGTGATCGTGCGGCCGGCGGCGCACCACTTCCCTGCTTTTCCACCAGGACTTTCGGCTCGAAAAACGTGCAGATGTTGTTTGCGCTCTTGTTTGCCACCCGCACCTCGACCGGCTGGACACATTCGTTGCGGGCGGAAGGATCGAAGTGAATGCAGTTACGGCAGGTATGCAGGTCGGTACCGCAGTTCCGACACCTGTCTGTGACCTTGATCTGATCCTCAACGATCTGGATCTCGGCCGCACAATTGTTGCAGCGTGTGATCAGGTGGAAGCGCGTCTCCACGCGGCCGCCTGATCCCCTCAGGCGCGGCGGCGCCTTGGGTGCTTTCTCCCGGCTTTCCCTGTCCATGTAACCGGGCTGTTTATACTTTCTCATCATCTCTGTCCTCAAACGGATCGCCGGATCGAAATCCCTGCGTGCAACGGCCGGAAGCCTCCGGGGCTTCCGCTGCGCTGTGCCGGAATCTCGACACCTGTCGCAGAATCCGGGTGGATGGCCTCTCAAAGCAATGGAATTAAAAAGAGCACTGGCACCGACCACCCGCGAAGGCCCGATTGCTCTGGCGACACAATTAAACGCGGATCGCGGAAAAAAACACCTGCTTAAGGCCCTGGGGTGGGTTACTCAGATTAAGAAATCCGGGTATGAGGAACCGCGACGTATCTTCCTCACGTCGGCAGCTGCCGATTCCGGCAATCTGTGCGGCACCCGGAAACGTAAGCATACCACGCATTGCACACATCGCAACAGGCATATTCTGCGAGGATCTGACGATAAGTCATGCCGGGAACGTCCGACGCCGGCCATCCGCCGGGGATGGTATTATGTCGGGCGCATGCCGCATGCCATGAGTGATCCTGTGACCGGCCGACCGAGGCACCCCCTGGTGATCGCGATTATTTTCGGCACCCGCCCGGAAGCGATCAAACTGGCGCCGTTGATCAAGAGGCTCGAGCAACACCCGGAAAGGTTTCGCGCCATCCCGATCGTTACGGCGCAGCATCGCGAAATGCTGGACCAGGTGCTGAGCCTTTTCACAATCCGTCCAGAGCACGACCTCGATATCATCCGCCCCCGCCAGAGCCTTGCCGAGATTACGGCGCGAGCCGTCACGGGGCTGGATGCCGTGCTGACGCGCGAAAAGCCTGATTTCGTAGTCGTGCAGGGCGACACCTCTACGACTTTTGTCGCCGCGCTTGCCGCCTTCTACCACAGAATCCGGATCGCGCACGTGGAGGCCGGGCTGCGGACCCGCCAGAAGTACTATCCCTTCCCGGAAGAGGTCAACCGGCGTCTCACATCCGTTGTAGCCGACCTCCATTTCGCGCCGACCCAGGAGTCGCGCACGAATCTGCTGTCGGAGGGAGTCCCCGCGGAGCACATCTGGGTGACGGGCAACACCGTGATCGATGCGCTCCGGGATGTCCTCAGCTGGGACAAGGAATGCAATCACCCGGTCCTCGATCGCGTGCGCGCTGAAAAGCGGCGCATGATCTTCGTCACGTCACACCGGCGGGAGAACCAGGGCAGACCCCAGGAACGCATTTGCGAGGCGCTGCTGAACCTCATCGAGCGCTTTCCGGATACCCTCGTCGCATTCCCGGTGCACCTGAGCCCGGCGGTGCGCGACACGGTGCTGCCCAGGCTCAGCAAGCAGGACCGGATCGTACTCCTCGAGCCGATCGACTACTTTGAAACGGTTCATTTCATGAAGGCCTCCTGCCTCGTGCTGACGGACTCCGGAGGGATCCAGGAAGAGGCGCCGGCCCTGGGCAGGCCGGTACTCGTGCTGCGTGACACGACGGAAAGGCCGGAGGGTCTGCACGCAGGGACTGTCCGCCTCGTCGGCACCGATCCCCGTACGATCTTCGACGCGGCATCCGAACTGCTGCTGCACGAAGCGGCCTACCGCAGGATGGCCGAAGCGGTGAATCCCTATGGCGACGGTCAGGCCAGCGCACGCATTATCCAGGCACTCGAGCACGCTGCCGGACGCGGCCCCGCCCCCCAGCCGTTCGCACCCTGAGAGGAACACCGCAGAGACGCAAAGAGTGCAGAGATAACTTTTTAGTTTTAAATCAGATAGAGTCACCCTCTGTGCACTCTGCGCCTCTGCGGTTCGCTCCTGCTCCCGGTTGGCTCAGCTCGCCTGGAGGGCGGAGAGTTCGCTCTGCAGTTTCTCCCACTCTTCCATGTACCGTGCGAGTTCCGCCTGCAGCCGGTCGTGTTCTTCCATGGTCGTTCGAAAGAGCGTGTAATCGCGGTAGAGTTCCTCGGACGCAAGCATCTTCGCCAGGACCGCAATCCGCGTTTCGTGTGTCTGTATCTCCGCCTCGATGCCTTCGATCCTCTGCATCAGGGCCTGGATCCTGTACGGATTGACCTTCCGCCTGCGGGGCTGTTCCGCTTTCTCATCCGGCGACCGGGAAATCACAGCGCCGTTGGAGTCCTTCGCTTCGTGAAGCGCGACCTTCGGCTCCAGTTCTGCGGCTTTCTTCGCCAGGTAGTCTTCATAGTTGCCCAGGTACTGAACGGCAGTCCCGCCCCCGACATCCAGGACCTTGGTCGCCAGGCCGTCCAGGAAATATCGGTCATGGCTCACGAACACCAGCGTGCCGTCGTATTCCCGCAACGCATCCATGAGGACGTCCTTGGAACGGAGGTCCAGGTGATTCGTCGGTTCGTCGAGAAGGAGGCAGTTGGCCGGAGAGAAAAGGAGCTTGCAGAGGACCAGGCGACTGCGCTCGCCGCCGCTCAGAACCGAGACGGGCTTCTCGATCGAATCGCCGGAGAAAAGGAAGCAGCCGAGCAGCGTGCGGAGTTGCGGTACGACATGATGGGGCGCGACCGAAAACACCTCGTCCCAAACCGTGCGCTCCGAGGACAGCAATTCGTCCTGATCCTGTGAGTAGTAGGAGACCACGACGTTGTGGCCAACGGTGACCGCACCCCTGTCGGGCTTCAACCTGCCTGCGAGCACCTTCATAAGCGTGGACTTGCCCGCGCCGTTCGGGCCTACGAGTGCAACGCGGTCGCCTCGTTCGAGAAGCAGGTCCAGGTCGCTGAACACCGGCCTGGAGCCGTATCCTGCAGTCACACCCTCGAGCTGGAGAACCGTCCTGCCGGTTCTCGGCCCCTCCGGGAAACGGATGCGCACCGGCTTCGTTTCGGGCGGCACTTCGATTCGTTCCATCCGCTCGAGTTCCTTCAGCCGGCTCTGCACCTGCGCAGCCTTCGTGGCCTTGTAGCGGAACTTGTCGGCGAAAGCCTTGATGCGCGCGATTATCCTCTGCTGCTCCTCGTACGCAGCGTAGAGCTGTGCGACCCTCTCTTCGCGCTGGCGCACGTAGTCCTCGTAGGTCCCCTTGTAGAAGTGGATCGCCCGATTCCGGATCTCCAGGATCCTCTCGATCGTCGAATCCAGGAAAAACCGGTCGTGCGAAACCAGCACTATGGCATGCGGGTAGTCGCGCAAATAACCCTCGAGCCAGTTGCGCGCATCCAGGTCCAGGTGGTTCGTCGGTTCGTCCAGCAACAGGAGGCTCGGCTGCTGCAGAAGGAGCCTCGCGAGCGCGATGCGCATCTGCCAACCGCCGCTGAACTCCTCGCAAGGCCGGCCCCAATCGCTCCTGGGAAACCCGAGGCCATTCAGGACAGACCCTACTTTCGCCTCCAGCGCGTATCCGCCGCGAAGTCGAAACTGCTGCGACAGGGAAGCGTAGCGCTCGAGCTTCCAGTCATGCCCGGGGCTGGATTCATGCATCTCTGCCAGTTCGTGCTCCAGCCCGCGGCATTCCTGCTCGAGTCTGCGCAGATCCTCGAACACCGACAGCGCCTCGTCAAAGAGCGTCTGCCCGCGCGTGAAAAGGCCATCCTGCGGCAAGTACCCGAAGGTCAGGTCTCTCGGCCCCACCACTTCGCCTTCGTCCGGCTTGACGATGCCGGCCAGCATTTTCATCAGCGTGCTCTTGCCGGTGCCGTTCTCTCCGACCAGGCCAATGCGGTCCCGCTCATTGATCTGGAACTCGAGCGACCGGAACAGCCACTCGCCGCGATACGCTTTTCCCAATCCTTTTGTCTGGAGCATCTCGTTCCCAGGAATCAGGAATTCTAACACTCAGGCCCCGGATAGGAAGAATCAGTGGGCGGGCTTCGCCGAAGCGGGCGCTGTTCGCGCCGGCGGCGCGGACCCCCATCACGGTTGCAGAGATGCCGGCAGGAAGTAATCACGGTTGACAAACGCGCGTTGACCGTTGCGAAATGGGTCTGCATGGGAAGACCTTAAGATCGGGCTACCGACATGACCGGTGATTTGCATCGTACGGGCGAGAAGGCAGTTGTCCTGTTGAGCGGAGGGATCGACTCCAGCACAACGCTCGCGCTGGCCCGGCGCGACGGGTACGTATCTTTCGCCCTGACAATCGATTACGGTCAGCGCCACCGCCAGGAGATCGAGGCTGCGAGGCGCGTCGCCCAATCACTGGGCGTCGCCGGCCACCTCACGGTCAAGGTCGATCTCCGGGCTTTTGGGGGTTCCGCGCTGACTGCCGACATGGAGGTGCCCAAGAGCAGGGAACCTTCGAGAATGTCCTCCGAGATCCCGTCGACGTACGTCCCGGCACGCAACACTATTTTCCTGAGCCTTGCGTTGGCCTGGACTGAAGTTCTCGATGCCGGGAACATCTTCATAGGCGCGAACGCAGTGGATTTCTCGGGCTATCCTGACTGCCGGCCGGAGTACGTGGAGCAATTTGAACGCCTGGCGAACCTCGCCACCAGGGCTGCAGTCGAGGGCCGCGTCCGCTATCGGATCCACGCCCCGCTGCTGCGCATGACAAAAGCCGAAATCATAAGAGCCGGCTCGGACGCCGGGGTCGATTTCTCTCTCACCCACAGCTGTTATGACCCCGCTGAAGGGAGCCTTGCCTGCGGCGCCTGTGACTCCTGCATGCTGCGGCGGCGCGGGTTTGAAGAGGCAGGGATACCGGACCCGACCCGCTACGCCTAGCCGGTCTTCTCAAAGAGGGCAAGAATCTTGGGTGAGATCCGACCTTTGGTGCCGGTGAAGCCTTTCGTAAGCGTTCTTACATCCCTGCCCTCGGTTCTGCCCGAAGTGCAGACCGAGCTCGCAGCTCTTCTCGGACCCGTCGATCTCTGCAGCGAGACCTTCCCTTTCGATTCCACGCACTACTACGACCGGCAGATGGGCTCGCCCCTGTCGCGCTCCTTCTTCGGGTATGCCGGCCTGATTTCTCCGGCAGGCCTGGCCGGGATCAAGCTGGAAACAAACCGGCTGGAAGAGATCCTGGCCCGCAGATACCCCGCGGCCGAGCGCCCTGTCAATCTCGATCCCGGTTACGTGGAGGAGTCGAAGGTCGTCCTGGCATCAACGAAAAACTTTTTCCACCGGATCTTCATCGGCGAAGGAATCTACGCGGAAGTGACGCTGCACTGGCAGGGCGGACGATGGCAATACTTCCCGTGGACCTTTCCCGATTTTCGCACAGGTTGCTACGACGAATTCTTTTCTCAGCTCCGGCGCATCTACCGTGATCAGCTCAAGCAGGTCCGGCCGTGAGGGCTGGGAATGACCGTACCTTCAAGCGCCGGAGGTGCGGCACAGGAACCACACGGACAGGACCCGACGCTGAGATTTCTTCACAGCTTCTCAGAACCGACGCGGCACCTGAGAGACATCCGCACGGCGCGCTGACTGCGCCACGCGTCAGGCGGCTGCGAACCCGGCGAAAACCTCGCGCGCGTATTCGCAACTGCGGCGGTGCGCCTCCACGGGATCCAACGTGCGCGCACTCCCCTGCTCCACGGCCTGCTCAAGCACGAGATGCGGCCTGACATCGATAGCGAGCAGGCGCTTCGCCATCGCCCTGTAATCGATGTCCCCGTCCCCGAACGCCTCGGTCCAAACGTGGTTCACCGATTGCCGAAGATGGGCCTCCGTCACGCGCCGCCCGTACAAATCGATGATGTCAAACAGGGCGATCGACGAATTCCCCGAGCCGCGGTAGATCCAATGAGCATCCAGGCAGAGTGCGACGTACTTCGGCCCGGTTCCGACCATCATGTGATGGAACTCGCGCGCCGCGTTTCTCAACTCGATGTCGTGGTTGTGGTAAGCCAGCTGCATCCCCATGGCGTCCAGCTGCCGACCCAGCCGCTCCAATGAGCCGGCCTGCACTTTCAACTCGTCGTCCGTCTTGTTCTCGGGCCCGCCCCATCGGATCGGGCTGGGATTGGTGACGATGATGGTCGTGCCGATGGTTTTTGCCCTGGCTGCGATCTCCAGGACCTGGCCGATGCTCCTGTCTGCCTCATCCGCTTTGTGCAAAACACTGTTGACGTAGAGCGACTTCATCTCGAGGCCGCTCTTCCTCAGAAGTGGCCCGAGTTGATCTACCTGCGCCGGGCTGGTGACGAGCGGTTCGTACCCGTTGACACCGCTTCGCGCGACGTCCTGCAAAACAGTGTCGAGCGAGGCGTCGAAATTGCGGCCAGCAAGCTGGTAATAGACAGCCCACGGGTATTGATTGCATGCGATATGCAGCTTGCTTCGGGAATCGGACATCGCAAATGCCGGCGCACGCAACCCGAAGGCGGCACAGCCGGCCGCGGTCCCCAGAGTATTCATGAAACTCCGGCGGTTCAGCCCGTTCGTCGTCATCGCACCTGCCTCCAAGTTATTGCTTCGAAAATAGAGTGGGCGCGCCGCGCCGTCGGCGCGGACCCACTCTCCCTCAACGCACTCTCTCCCGCCCGAACATTGCCTCCAGCGGTTGATACCCGGATCGCAGCCATTCCCTGAGGCAGGATCGACCTTCATTGACCAGCCTCGTAACCGCGGCCCTTTCACTGCTGTCGGGCTGGGCCTGGTTCCACAGGGAATCCAGCAGGGACGAGGCACGACGATCGTCTTCGATCGTGGAAGGCTCGAGAAACGCCAGGGCTGCCGCACTCCCCATGGCAAAACGGCGCGCATGGATCCCCTGTGCGAGCGCAAGGCGGATCGTTCCTGCCAGACGATCATCCCAGGCGAGTTTGCGCCCGGGGTCGCGGCCGACGCGCTCTATCGTGTCCTGCAGATACGGGTTCAGCATGCGGTCGAGAAGGTCTTCCGCGTACTCGCTATAGCCTTCCCGCGTGAATAACCGGTCAAGCCCCGAATGCCTGCGGATCAGCGCTTCTCCGGATTCCATGATGAACGCGGCCCGGATGAAATCGATCATATCCGGAAACTGGTGCAGGTCAGCGACCCTCTGCAGGCCCCTGACAGCCCCGACATAGGCGGCCAGCGCGTGGGTCGCGTTGTGACCGTACAGCTTTGCCTCCTCGAACGGGAGCAGATCGTCCTTCTCCTCGAAGATCGTGATCCCTCGTTGAAATGCGTCACCGTGGCCAGTCTCTCCAAAGTGAATCCTCGAGATCAGTATCCTGTTGAACGCTTCGACGAGGAACGCCCGGGGAAGTCGCGGGGCTAATGTCTCCAGCCCTCGCTCACGGATTTCCTCCGGATTCGAAACCAGGCCGCTCATCTTGCCGATCACGGTGTTGAGGAAGCGCACCTGCGTGCGAACCAGCGGCCGCTCAACTTCCGGAATCTGGCCGAGCACGGCATCTTCGAGAATCTCAGCCGCATGATTGTGGTTCTCCGCGGCATAGATGACGGCGCGCGGGCCACCCGACCGCGTCTTCCGCCTCAACCCTTGCGCGAGCAGGCGGTGGATGCTGCCCGGCCCTTCTGAGACGTAGTGCCGGACGCTCGGAACGGCGGTCGCGATCTCATCGGCCTCGGATATCGCGTCAACGAGAAATCCGCGGTCGGACTCCGTGGCGGGAAGATGGATCCCGACCGGGCCGACCCTCGCAATTTCGATGCGGTCGGAATACGCGATGTTGACGGAGTACATTCCGTCGGCATCGCGAACCGCTTCGACCACGTCCCGCATGACCTCGGCGACCACAAGTCGCTCGAAATTCCCCGAGCGGAAAGCCTCGTAGAGAAACAGGCCGCCCTGAATCGGGCCGAAGCCGAGGCCGACGAAAGTGCGTTGTCGTTTGTGAGGCACCAACCTGATTCCTCCACCGGCAGGGATTTGCGTCCCGCGGTCACGAGCAGGCGCTAAGTGAGATAACTGCTTTCGTCCTCTGAGGTCCAGGAACGGACGCCGATGATCTCCGCAGTGCGCCTATGCGGATATACAACCGCCTTGCCCGCGATTTCCTGTGCCCTGGTCATGCGCAAAAAATCGATCGCATGTTCGAGATCGCCGATGCATGCGATATGAACGCCGGCGTCAATTGCCTTCGAACCCATCAGCTCCAGGGTGCGGGCGACGTCCCAGGGCGAGCCGCCGCTCGAACCGGTGATGTTGATCTCCCGGTAATGGACGATTCCCGTGTCGAATCCCACCACCTCCTCGCCCTTCTTGAGCCCTCCGAAGAGATTCAGCACGCCGCCCCGTGCGACCAGACCCTGGGCATTCTCGATGGCGGGCCGGCTTCCCGCTGCGACGATCACATCGTCGGCTCCCGCCCCGCTCGTAACGGTCCCGATGCAGGATGCGAGGTCGGCTGTCTTCGTATTCACCGTTCTGAGATCGACTCCAGCGGCGGCAGCGCGGCCGGCAAACAAAGTCCGCACCAGTCCCAGCCGCTCTTCCAGCAGGTCGGCGACGACGACCGCCCGCGGCCCGGCGCTCAGCGCGAGATCCACGTGCATGCGGCCCATTGCGCCTGCGCCCACGATCAGCGTGACGCCGTCCTTCCTGAGACCGTTCACGGCCTGCCGCGGAGAGAGGGGATCTCTTTGAACAAGGTGCGTGTGATGCTCCTGGGCTGAAACGGCGCACGAGAACGGCTCGCTCAGCGAGGCGTGCGCGTACGGGATGCCGGGATCCGGCAGAGGGAGCAGGCAGCCGGCCGCGAGCACTTCCTCGGTGATCAGCATGTACTCGGACAGGTGGCCCGGGAGCGTGTAGCCGACCGCCACCTTTGCGATCCCCTGCCCGCGGTCCCGGTATCGTTCAAGGTTGATAATCGGCTGGTGGTCCACAGCCGGTTGCACGACAAAGCGCTGGCCGGGACGATACCGGCCACGCAGACCCTCACCGATCTCCACCAGCGTCACCGATCCTTCGTCTCCGAGGATCAGGGGAAACCGGGCAAGATCCCAGCCATACACGAACTTGTGGTCGGGGCCCTGCTCGACCAGTTTTATGAGCGAGGTGCAGATTCCGGCCGCATCCACGCGCGCAAGCAGTTGGCCCGGGCCGGGGCGCGGAGTCGGCACCTTGCGCACGCGCAAATGGTCAAACCCGGTGCCATCAAGAACCAGCGCCCTCATCTCAGTGGGCACCCCGTCACTTCCGGCTTCGGGCGATGGATTCATGCTCATCTTTAGTCCTCTGAATAATTGCGGCTACTGTCATCACTCACACCGAACAAGCACCGACACGCGCCTAACCCGAATAGTTCACGAAGCATCCGGGAGAAGGAGTTTCGGGACGCGGATGAACACTGACAGACGCCGACCAAAGATGAATATTTGAGCCGCGCGCGGAACTCCGCTACCGTTCTTCCGTGTCCAGAAATGCTTCCTTCTCGCTCCATTATGGATAATCCCGGTCAGACCGGGCGGAACCGAAATATATGATGAAACTCGGGTCTTCCGGCAGGCGAATTTCGGGTCACTTCGGGCTGCAACGCGTGGTCTTGGCTTGCCTTGGTTCATTTGTAGTAAAGCCTGTCATGGACGCAGAAGACGCCTTTCCCGGATATCCATCTCCGGCGCTCCCTTTCCACGAATTTCCTTATTCCCTTTTCCCGGATGTATTCCAGGTTTTCGATCTCACTCATGCCGTATTTAGTCCGGTACCTGTGATCGAGGTGCCGCAAGTGCTCGCAGGGGAACCCGGCGCAATCGAGACAGAACTCGCCGGTGCGCTCCTGGCAGATACGCACGTAGCATTGGGCGATCGTCTTGGGCTTGTCTTGCTCGGCGTCGCGGCAGCCGAGGCACGGGCTATGCTCGCGCAGGAACGCTCTGCAGACCCCGCAGTTCATCCCGCAAGGGGCAATCAGATTCCCGGTGATCCGGCTTAGCATAGGTCCCGGTTCTCCGGTCAAGGCGTGCGCCCGCCGGCGAAGCTCTTCTGCCCGTTGATCTGGTCGTCGGTCCGGCTTGCCGCGTAGAGCACGGGGAAGAGGTGTTCACGGCATGTGTCAGCTTCGGTGAGAGCAGTCATTTCGGTCTGGCTACAGCCTTCCGCAATCCAGGTTTCCTACTTCTCTTCGTTGAACTCAAATTCCTCGCCGGGAAGCGCCGGCGGCATGCCAAGCCGCTGGAGCAAGGCTTTGAATTCAGTCTCCAGAAACAGCGGTTTCACCATTGTGGCAGCAAGCTCATTGGCTCGTTTTTGCAGCTCTGCAACCTTCTCCGGATTCCGGGCTGCCAGATTGTTCTTTTCAGAAGGATCCTGCCCGATGTTGTAGAGCTCCGCTGCAGACGGAAGTGGAGTACGCCAGATGAGCTTCCAGTCTCCCTCCCGGACGCCCGCCCGGAATGGTTCAACGTTATAGATGACTTCCGATCGTGGCGAGGGTCTGCCCTCACTCAGCGTGGGCCACACGTTCACACCATCGAGCATCTTGGCTTTGGCAGTTGACGCTCCGCCAAGTGCAGCGAGCGTCGGGTATATGTCCACGACGTGGATCATCCCGTCGACCGTCGCCCCGGACCTTACGTGTCCGGGCCAGTTCGCCAGTGCTATGACACGGGTGCCGCCTTCGTACAACGACCCCTTTCCCTCCCGGTAGGGGCCGTTGTCGCAGGGGATGACAGTCTTTGACATGTCGCCCTCGCCGGCAAACATTTTGTTGCGCGTACCGCCATTGTCACTCTGGAAGAAAACGAGGGTTTTGTCGCGCATACCTCTTTTCTCGAGCGCCCGAAGGACCCGACCAATCTGGTCGTCCATCGCGGTGATGCTCGCCGCGTAGGCACGCCGACTGGGATCGGTGATGTCTTTGTACCTGTCGAGATACTCCTGGGGCGCCTGATAGGGGGCGTGGGGCGCATTGAAGGCCAGGTAGAGGTACAGGGGCCTGGAGGTATCATGCTTCTCGATGAGATTCACCGCTTCGTTGCCAAGCAATGTGGTCGAGTAGCCTCTTCCCTTGACCAGCTTGTTGTTGCGGTACCAATCCACGACCCCATGCTGTTCATGAGTGAAGTAGTCGATCTCGCCGATCAACGGGCCATACTGATAATCGAAGCCCCTCTGGCGTGGCCAATACTTCGGGTCCGCATGGCCGAGGTGCCACTTCCCTACAATCGCAGTGTAGTAGCCCGCTTCTCTCAGCGCCTGGGGCAGTAGCCACTCGTCGGTTGAAAGACCGTAGGTATGACCGGATAGTATGACGGCAGTCTGCAGGCCATAGCGAAACGGATATCGCCCGGTCATCAACGCCGCGCGGGTCGGCGTGCACATGGGCTGCGCATAGAACTGTTCCAGTCGTACACCTCCGGCCGCGAGGTGATCGATTTCCGGCGTTTTAATGTCGGACCCGTGATACCCGACATCCTTCCATCCCTGATCATCCGACACAATGTAAACAATATTCGGGCGGGGAGCTCTCTCCTGGGCTCCTGCCGAGCTCAGTAACACCAGACCGAGGGCGAAGGCAACAACCCCAAACCGGCGAATGCGACTCATTCTCAGCCTCCTCATGTTCCAGATTCTCTTTGGGCACCGGAGCCGCCGGCGAATTATCCCATGGTCCGTTCTTCACACAAAATTCATTCCCGCAACCGCGTCTTCCACTTGTCTCTGCGGATCGAAGCGCTTATAGGTCTTGGGGGAAGGATCAGTGCCATGGCCGTTTCCCACAGGCTTTCATCTTCAATCCTGTCGGCTGGAGTCGCTGCGCTACTCGCTCTGACGATCGCATCGGGTGGGCGCTCAGGAAAGAAGGAGAGCACACGACAAGAGGGCGCCAAAGCTCCGGAGGCTCAGCCCGGCAAGCCGGTGGAGGATACCTTGCCGCCCCCGGCGTATGAGTCGGAGCTGCCCGTGTCAGTGCGCAATATCATCGATCAGCCAACCACGGGCGATTTCGACGGCATGGCAACGCGCCGTATTATCCGCGCAGGAGTGACCTGCAACCGCACGCATTACCTCGTGGAGAAGGGGATTTAGCGCGGCGCGGCCTGAAGCCGAACATCTGGTTCGGAAACGTCGAGGAGATCGCATCCGAGCGTATTGGCCGCGAGACGGTTACGTACGTGAGCAACATCTACAACTACAACGTGGCCTATCTCCTCATCCTCGAGGAACTGGAGAGGCGTCAGGAACTGAAGAAGCGGTTGAAATCCGGGGACGCCAGGTAGAGCCGCCCAGTCGGTAAACCTGAAGCAGAGCCGTTGATGCTCCCGAAAAGTGGCGGAGAGGGGGGGATTCGAACCCCCGACACCGGTTTTGCCAGTGTAACTGCTTAGCAGGCAGCCCTGTTCGACCACTCCAGCACCTCTCCGCGGTCGAATACTTGCGTGCCAGTGCGGACGAGCACGCCCGGGCCGGCAGGAAATAGTAGCGGATCTCGGCTCCACATTTCTACTAGAATTCCTTCTGCGCAGTTCTGCCTCGGTCATCGGTCGAAACCTTGCGGAGAAAGTGGGCGCGGCGCACCGATGTGGACCTGCGGTTCAGACAGTGAGGGCTGCGAGACTGGCGGCGAGTGACAGGCAGCCTGCGCTGCAAGGACGCTGTGCAACCCTTTCAGGGTTGACATCTTCGGATCATCCTGATCCCCGGGGTTTGCACCCCGGGCTGTTCTATTCGACGCTTTCAGCGTCGTCAATGTCGATCGCGGCTGGCATCCGTGAGGCATCGCCGCCACCGGCGAGTCAATGGGCTGAACGGCATGGTCACGCTCAGCCCCCGGGCGCAGTACGTCGGACTCGACCCCGAAGGGGGTCGAACAGATCAGCCCGGGGTGCAAACCCCGGGGAGGATCGGATCTGCCGCAAGGCCCAACCCTGAAGGGGTTGGACAGCGATCACCTGACGAGACGACGTCACTCTAATCTCCACTGTCTGAATCACAGGATGTGGACAAGGGCTATGGACAATTGCGTCATTTGCATTTAAAAAGGGAGGGCACATTACCTCACAAGATCCGGGGGGAGCGGCATGACCAAGCTGGGAGTAAACGTGGACCACGTGGCCACCATCCGGCAGGCCCGTCAGGCGCTCGAGCCTGACCCCGTCGCGGCTGCGTTGATGGCGGAACTCGCGGGTGCCCACGGTATCACCGTGCATCTCAGGCATGACCGCAGACACATCCAGGACACCGACGTGCGGCGCCTGCGCGAAGCCGTGACGACACGCCTCAACCTCGAGATGGCGGCCACGGAGGAAATGGTTCTCATCGCACTGAAGCTTCTCCCGGATCAGGCGACGCTCGTGCCCGAGAGAGAGAGCGAGGTAACCACCGAGGGGGGGCTGGATGTTCTGCGAAATGCCGACCGCATCGAATCGGCGATCCGCAGGCTGCGTGAAGGCGGTATCGCAGTGAGCCTGTTCATCGATCCGGAGCCTGAGACCGTAGAGGCGTCGGCGCGGGTGGGCGCGAAGATGATCGAGCTTAACACGCGTGCCTACTCCGAGACCTGCCCGCGGAGCCCGGACCTTGCCGGGCCCGCCCTGGCGGTCGAACGGGCGAAAGTGACCTCGGCCGCCGAAAAGGCGGCAGGCCTGGGCATGAACGTTCTGGCAGGTCACGGCTTGACCTATCGCAACGTTCGGGCAATCTGCGACATCCCCCAGATCGAGGAACTCAACATCGGCCACAACATTGTCGCACGGGCAGTGCTGGTGGGGATGGACCGAGCCGTGCGGGAGATGTTGCAGGCCATGGGATCGGATCGCTGACAGGCCATGCCCACAGATGCCGAACTCGCGGGCTCCAGCGAACCTGCACCGGGTACGCTTTATGTAGTGGCGACGCCGATCGGAAACCTGGAAGACATCACACGGCGCGCGATCCGGATCCTCGAGCAGGTCGACCTGATTGCATGCGAAGACACCCGCCACGCGGCGAAGCTGCTTCATCATTACGGCATTTCAACTCCGCGCGAAAGCTACCACGAACACAACGAATCGCGACGCGCCCCGCAGCTTCTCGATCTTCTCCGGGCAGGGAGGAGCGTCGCTCTCATCAGCGACGCAGGCACTCCGCTCATGTCGGACCCGGGGTTCAGGCTGGTCTCGTCATGCCGTGACGCCGGAATCCCGGTCGTCGCAATCCCGGGCCCATCCGCCGTCATCGCCGCGTTGTCGGCATCCGGCCTGCCGACGGATTCGTTTCTTTTTGCCGGGTATCTCCCCCCGCGCAGAGGAGCCCGGAGGAGCCGGCTCCAGGAACTCGCCCCGCTCCGATGTACCCTTGTCTTCTACGAAGCGCCGCATCGCCTGTTGGCGGCGCTCGAAGACATGCTCGCGGTGCTGGGGCCCCGTAAGGCCTGCCTGGCGCGCGAGATTACCAAGGTCCACGAAGATTGGCAGCGAGGCACTCTCGCGGAGATCCTCGAATCCATGGCGTCGCGGGAGAGGATTCTGGGAGAGATCACCATTGTCGTTGATCGCGGAACGGAAAGCGCTGCGCCCCGGGCGACACCGGACTCCATACAGGATCACATCGAGCAGGTAATCTCCGCCGGCGGCTTGTCGTCAAAAGAAGCACTGAAGGAGGTCGCACGCCGGCGCGGCATTACTCGACGGGACGCATATCGGCAGTTGCTCGAAGAGAAAGCGCACCGCAGGCCGTGACCTGATCAGGGCGTTACACCCTTGCCATCGAGTTCGCCCGGTTGAAAGCCGGCTCTCCTGCCTTCGTCCCAGGCTTCGCGGCGTTCCTGTCTCAGCTGCTTGACCTTTGATTCCAGATCCCTGATCTGGCCCAAAAGGCGCTCCTGCGAAGTTGCCGCGCCATAAGATTTCGACAGCCGTCCGACCTTGGGCAGGGCCCAGCGCTCTTTCCTGAGACGCTCGCGGAGCGCGGCGATTCGAGCTTCGGCGGACCTTGTTTCCCGGTCAAGCTTCTGGATTCTGGTTCGGTACGAGCGAGGCCTCTCCCGGCTCGCGCTTCGTGCGGGTTCCGCAGGCACCCGAGAAGAGGGCGTGGCAGACGACGTGCTTAGATTTCCATTGGGCGCAAGCCGCGCAGCATCGCCGTCGATGACTCTTGCTTCGACTCCCTGACGATCCAGCTCACGGCGCCGTTCTGCTTCCTTGCGGGCAACCTCCGCCAGCGATTGGGCGGCCCAGGATGAGGGCAACAGCGCAGTAATCAGACCCAGAAGGATGAAAACCGAGCAGGTGTGTCTCACACTCCTTCTAACGGCCGCCAGCGGAGAGTGAGCGAAGAAATCTGCGCTGCAGGCAGGTACGGCACGCACGACAGAGCGTGGCGACGCCGAGTTACCCTCGGGGTCGGCATCGGTATCGTAATCGGTTTCGCCATCGAGTGGGATTCGATCTCGATTCCGAGACGGGTCCGCCAACGGATGTTCCTGGTACCGATAGCGATCGCGACCCCGATTCCGATCCCGCCATCGAGACCCCTCACGCTCTTCTGCATGGCTATGGGCGATGGATGCCTGGCCGCAAAGACCTGCCCTGTGAGGATCTCGCGGCGCCAGTGAGCGGGGTTACATAACTCTAGACGCAAAGGGGAGGAGCGGCGACTGGAAACGAGTTCACGTAGTTCTGTGCCAGGCGGAGAAGCGTCGCTTCCTGGAAATGGCTTCCCAATATCTGCAGACCCACCGGGAGCCCTCCTGAAGTAAATCCGCAAGGAACCGACAAAGCCGGGATTCCTGCGAGATTGGCCGTAACCGTGTAGATGTCCGAGAGGTACATGGCGAGGGGATCGACGGTCTTCTCGCCGATCCTGAAAGGTGGTGTCGGGCTCACGGGCGCCATCAGCACGTCGATTCTCTTGAACACCTTCTCATAGTCCTGTCTTACCAGCGTCCGTACTTTCATCGCACGGCCGTAGTAGGCTTCATAGTACCCGGACGACAGGGCGAAGGTCCCGATCATGATCCGGCGCTTCACCTCGGCTCCAAATCCGTGGCTGCGGCTGCGGAAGTACATGTCGGCCAGATCCCGCGGGCCGGGCACCCGGTACCCGTACCTGACGCCGTCGTAGCGTGCCAGGTTCGAACTCGCTTCCGCCGGCGCGATGATGTAGTAGTCCGCCACGGCGTACGGCGTGTGCGGAAGTGAAACCTCCTCGACGTCGCAACCCAGCGACGTTGCGTTCCGCAGCCCCTGGTCGATGATGTTCTTCACTTCGCGATCCAGCCCGGGATCGAAGAATTCCCTTGGCACGCCTACGCGGAGGCCTTTGACCGGCCGCTCGAGGCCTTCGAAATAGTCCGGAACCGGGACCCGGGCCGACGTAGAGTCGCTTCCGTCGGGCCCTGCGACAGTTGACAGAAGCAGCGCCGCGTCACGCGGGCTTGGAGCAATAATTCCGATAACGTCGAGCGAGGACGCGAACGCAACCAGCCCGTAGCGCGAGATGCGCCCGTAGGTCGGTTTGATCCCTACCACGTTGCAGAACGATGCGGGTTGACGGACAGAGCCTCCGGTGTCGGATCCGAGCGCGAGCGCTGCCATCCCAGCGGCGACGGCTACCGCGCTCCCGCCGCTGCTTCCTCCCGCGACACGATCCGGATCAAAGGGATTGCGCGTCACGTGAAAGGCTGAATTCTCGGTCGAGGAGCCCATACCGAATTCATCGCAGTTGGTCTTCCCGACGACGACCGCTCCCGCGTTCTCGAGGGCCTGCACCGCTGTCGCACTGAACGGCGGGATATAACTCTGAAGAATCCTGGATCCGCATGTCGTCTTCAGGTGACGGGTGGAAATGTTGTCCTTCACCGCGACTGGGACGCCGGCCAGCGGCAGACCGGTCTCTCCGGATCGTACCCTGCGGTCGACTTCTCTCGCCCGTGCGAGCGCCTGGTCAGGCTGAACCGTGATAAAAGCACCCAGGTGCGGATCGGCTTCTTCAATCCGCTTCAACGCAGCGGCGGCTACTTCTGCGGCGGAGACGCTGCCGCTTCTCACAGAATCGCGAATGTCGCAGGCGTCGTTAATCTTCACCGGTCTCCTTTCGCTCCTGAAGGCCCATCCATGTAGTCAGCCACGCTCACCCGGCGTGGCCTGGTCTGCCTCCCAAACGCGGGCGCATCGAAGCGCGGTCGGGATCCGCATCGGAGTCGCTGTCGGTATCGATCGCATGCCGACCTCAGTCCCGAGATCCGTCCACGCATCGCGATTGCGACGCGGATGCCGATCCCGACATCGAGGATCTTTCCAGCCTGGCCGCAGGGTTCGCCCAACCCACGCCTTGTCGGACAAATCCCCAACCTCCGCTCACAGCACCTTCGGCACCCGGAAGTGGTCGCTGCCTGGATCCGGGGCATTGGCCAGCGCCTCTTCCGCAGGCAGTGAGCTTCGAACCTCGTCCAGGCGTGCAAACTGGACAGAAGATCCTTCCCCGGTCGATGCGTGGCTCGTCGGCTCCACACCGTCGACGCCGACCTCCTTCAGGTTCTCTATGAAATCCAGAATCCGCTGGAACTGGGGGGTGAACTCTTCCAGTTCGTGCCCGCTGAACTCCAGCCTGGCCAGTTCGGCTATCTTCATCACTCCCGTGCGGTCAATTGCCATGCTTCACCCCTTGCCTGACAGCGATCTTGACGCAAGACTCACAGAGACTTCCCGGCTGCCGCATCCGACAGACACCCGGGCGCAACACGCTGGACCCATTCGAAGAACCGGCGTGCCGTCGCCACATCCTTCTTGATTCTCGAAACGAGTGCTTCGGTCGACTCGAACCGCCGCTCCTCACGTACCCGCATCAGGACCTCCACGCAAACCCTCGCCCCGTACAGTTCTTTTTCGAAGTCCAGGACATGCGTTTCGACAGTCAACGGGCCGCCGGATTGTCCCGTTAGTGTCGGGCGTGTTCCGATATTCGTGACGCTCTTCCAGCGCCGCCCGTCCAGGTCAAGAAAAGTAACATAAACGCCGGTTCTCGGGATCAGCTCATTCCTCGTCACCAGGTTGGCCGTGGGCACCTTCAGGCTCGTGCCCACAGCAGCACCGTGGACGATTTCCCCGTCGAGCGCAAATGGGCGCCCCAGGAAACGCCGTGCCAGGCCGGCCTGGCCGCTGATCAAGGCCTGGCGCACCATTGTGCTCGATACCCTTGTGCCTCGGAACTGGACCTGGTGGATCTTTTCCACCAGGAAGCCAAATTCCTCCCCCATCTCCTTCAGCAGGTTGAAGCTTCCCTCCCGACGGTGACCGAAGGCAAAGCTGGCTCCCACGTGAATTTCCCGTGTCTGCAGACGCCGGACCAGGATATCCGCGACAAACTCGCGCGCCCCCATGCGCGCCAGATCCCGGGTAAAAGGCAGAACGACGACAACATCGATTCCGAGGGCCCCTAGCGCAGCCAGCTTCTGGCTCAGTGTCTGGATCTGGCGGGGCGCGTTGTCCGGGGCCAGGACCTGAAGCGGGTGAGGATCGAATGTAAGAACCAGCGACGACCCGCCGATGGCAGCCGCCCGGGCGACCAGCGTGCGCATCAGGCTCTGATGGCCGAGGTGCACACCGTCGAAGTTGCCGATGGTCAGGACGGGTCGCGGCAAGGTCTGCGGCAGCCCCTCCAGCCCGTGGACTACTCTCATTGGCATCTTTACAGCTTGATGAGGTCCGTCTTCGCCATGAACTTCATGCGCAGTTCGTAGAGAACGCTGTCCAGAAGCTGCTGTTCTTCCCGATCGAGGTTGCCGCGCGTCTTTTCCTGCAGGAGGGTGAGTATATCGATCGTATGGCGCGCGGCGTCGAGGTTCTCTTCTTTCTTGTTGGTGTAAGGGTTCGGCACTTCCCCGAGAAGCACGAGCCCCTGGGTGTAGTAGGTGAGAACATAAGACGGGAAGTCGATCCGCTCTTCCACGTCCGCAGGGCGCTCATCCTGCGCCTGCGCACCGGCATCCGCCCCGGGCTGGACGGGCTCCTGCGCCGCTTGACCGGGCGTCTCCTTCCGCACCTCACCCTCGGAGGTGAAATGCCGCTTGTCACTTATCGTGAAGCCACCCTCGTCCTCGCTCTTTGCCACAGGCGCACCTCCTTTTCGGTCAATATCTTCCAGAAGAGAGAATCTAGCACCCGGAATATGACGGCTCAAGGGAATACCTTGGGATGGAAAATCCGGGCAGCCTTGTTATTCTTTCGCCGTGGACAACAGAGCGGACATTCAGAAACTGGTCGACCTTGTGGCGCGCCTGCGCGGTGAGAACGGGTGTCCCTGGGATCGCGAGCAGACCCGTGAAAGCCTGAAGCCGATGCTGATCGAGGAAGCCTACGAAGTCCTCGATGCCCTCGACGGGGCGAGCCCGGCGGAGCTGAAGGAGGAGTTGGGCGACCTGCTCTTCCAGGTGGTCTTCCACGCTCAGATCGCGCAGGAGAAGGGCGAATTCCGCCTGGCGGATATCATCGACCGCTTGCATGAAAAGATGGTGCGGCGCCATCCCCATGTATTCGGAGGGGCCGACCTCAGGACCGCCGATGACGTCCTGCGAAACTGGGAAGACATCAAGGCAGCGGAGAGGGGAACCAGCTCTTCCTCGAGTCCTGATTCGAGCAAATCGCTCCTGGACGGGATGCCCTCCCGGCTACCGGCGTTGCACCAGGCTTATCAGATGACGGCCAAGGCCTCGAGGGTGGGTTTTGACTGGCCCGACCTCGAGGCAATTCTGGAGAAGCTGAAGGAGGAGACCTCGGAGACCCTGGAAGCTCACGCCGCAAAGGACCAGGCGCGGCTGATCGACGAGACCGGCGACCTCCTGTTCGTCGCGGTCAACGTCGCGCGATTCCTCGGTGTGGATCCGGAGACAGCGCTCCGCCGCAGCAACCGGAAGTTTGAGCGCCGATTCCGGTACGTCGAGGCGAGAATCAAGAGCCAGGGACGCGAACTGAAGGATGCTTCGCTCGCCGAGATGGACGCACTTTGGGACGAAGCCAAGAAGCAGGAGCCTGCTTCAGCCCAGGAAGACGATTCTCCACGCTCCGATACCTCTCGCGGACGATCTCTCAGGTAACGATGTTGAAGTGCTCGATGTGCAGGGACGGATCGGCCTTGATGGCGACGTCTTTCTTGAGCAGGTGACGGATCTCCTCGACCACCGTCGACTCGGACTCGCGCAGCGCTCGTGCCACATCCGGGTGCACCCGGATCATGACCTCGTCACGGCCATCCCCGAGATCCTTCATCTTTTCGACCTCGTGATAGATCGCGTAACACGTCGTAGCCACCGACTTGACCATGCCTGAACCGCCGCAGTAGTTGCAGGGCTGGCAGAGCGTACGTTCCAGCGACTGCTTTACGCGCTTCCGGGTGATGGCAACCAGGCCGAACTCGTTGAACTCCAGGATCTTGCTCGGCGCCTTGTCCCGGGCCAGTTCCTGCGAGAGCGCCTCCATCACACGTTTGCGGTTCTTGCGCTCGTCCATGTCGATAAAATCGATGACGATGATCCCGCCGAGATCCCTGAGCCGGATCTGCTTGACGATCTCCTTGACCGCCTCCAGGTTGGTCCGTGTGATGGTCTCCTCCAGGCTGTTGCCCTTCCCCACGAACTTGCCGGTATTGATGTCGATGCTGACGAGGGCCTCTGTCTGGTTGATGACGATATAGCCTCCCGACTTGAGCCAGATCTTCGGTTGAAGCAGTTTGTCTATCTCAGCATTGATGCCGAACTCGTCGAAAATCGGTCTGGGCCTCGTGTAGAGCTTCACGCGATGGACCATGTTCGGGTAGATCTTGTCCACGAACTCGACGATCCTTTGATACTCGGCTTCGTCATCGACCCTGACTGCCTGAAACTCAAAAGAGAAGTGATCGCGGAGGATCCGCTGAACGAGATTCAGCTCCGAATGGATCATCGCAGGTGCCGAGGTCTTTTCGGTGCGCTCCCGGATGTCGTCCCAGAGTCGCACCAGGAACCTCAGGTCGTTGGCCAGATCCTCCTCCTTCCGTTCCTCGGCTGCGGTCCTCACGATAACGCCGCCGTTGAACAGTTCGCGATGCTTGAGAATGATCTCCTTCAGCCGGATGCGCTCTCCATCCGAGCCGATCTTTCGCGACACGCCGACATGATCCACCGTAGGCATGTAGACGAGGTATCGGCCGGGCAGGGCAATGTGGCTCGTGACTCGGGCCCCCTTCTTGCCAATGGGTTCCTTGGCGACCTGGACGAGGATCTCCTGGCCTTCCCGGAGTACGTCATCAATCGACTGGTGCTCGGTCCGCTTGGTGTGGCGTGCCGCGGTATATCTCTTGCGCCGCGCGGCCGGTCCTCGTCTGCGGGCGCTGAAACCGCTTCGCGGCGAGCTCCCGTCCTCGGTAAAGGCCATGGTGTCATCCTGATCGGTCAGCCTCGCTCCCTCCATGACAGGCGCATCGTCGGGCGGCGGATCGGCCGGCTGAACCGGCAGTGCGTCCGCCGGCACGCTGTCCGCCCCATCGCGGTGAGGCTCCGACACCCCTCGCAGCAGGCCGGCAAAAGGCGCAAGTTCCACCGGGTTAGGAATCTCCTGCCTTTCCCTCACCGCAGCCCCTTCGGGCAGACCCGACACAACGTTCTCCGTCTCGCTGGCCAAAACCCACTTCTCCAGGACCGCCGTGTCAGTGGTTGGAGGCGGCACCGGGCGAGGCACCTCGTGTCGCTCCCTGCGCTCGCGCCAGCGCCCTCCCCGCTCGTTCCTGCGCTCACGACGCTGCGGCGGCCGCTCCTGCACATCCATTTCGGCCATCACTTTCGCCACCTGCTCCTCGGCAGCGGTGAGCACCTTGTCGTACTCCTCCGAGTCCTCAATGAAATCGGAGACATAGAGAAAGGCGTCCTTGTCCAGCCCGATGTTGACGAACGCGGACTGCATACCGGGCAGGACCTTGGTTACCTTTCCTTTATAGATGTTGCCCAGAATCCCCCGACTCCGGTTTCGCTCGATGTAGAGCTCGGCCAGCTGGTCGTCCTCGAGTATAGCGACCTTGGTCTCCAGCGCCGTGGTGTTGACAATCATTTCCTTGGACATGAACTTCTCCGGAACACCGAGAGAGGACGCAGCGCAGGTATGCAGCAGGGACCGGGAGAACGGCCATTTTGTCCGGGCGGACATCTTTTGCAGCCGCTCCGGGAATCATCCCGGCAACGCGAGTACGGAGGATGGGCGGGGAGTGTCAGTCGGAGTTGCTCAATTCAAAGACACAGGCGGGGCATGCTCCAGTACCTTCAACGCCCTTGCCTGAATGCCAACCCGTGATGTCACTTTGTCTGAGATGGTCCTGAACTCCACTCGTTCACACCAAGTTCAATCGTTCAGGGTACTGATAACTCTCTCAACACTCTTCAGGGAGGACCCGCCTCTCCTGATCTCCGATTCTCTCTGTTTCGGACCCGGCCTATGCCGATCAGGTCGCCGGTCCTTTATTTACGGCCGCGCTGTCGTGCGCCGGCGATACGTTCCTCTTCAGTTATTCAAATTTTTGAATTGTAATTAGCGGCTCAGACTCTCTTTCAAAGGATTCCGCTCGTCAGGGTTCTCATTCACCTGGCCCGGGGGAGTCGGCGGTTCGCCGCCGCGCGCTGTACGCCTCGCGTCCCCCGCAGCGGCAATGTTCAGGCCGTCGCACTCGCGACCGCCTCTAAGTCACGATGATACGCCGGTTAAGACGCAAATGCAAATCGCGGGGGACAGTCACCAGTGTCCCCTACCAGGACAGCAGCCAAGTAAGCGTCACTGAAACCCTCGTCACCCCCGCTGTGTCGTACGCCTGGGGGACACTGGTGACTGTCCCCCTCCGGCTAGTTAATATATCGGCGCATCCTGATATTCATGCAGATCCCCATCCCCGCAAACGAAGAGATGAGGGATGAGCCTCCTGCGCTGACGAAAGGCAAGGGGATGCCGGCAATCGGAAGGATGCCCAGAGCCATCCCCATGTTGATGGTGACGTGGAACCAGAAGAGCGCCAGCACCCCGGCGCATATCATGGCACCGACTTTGTCTTTCGCCTCCCTCGCCGCTTTCAGCAGCCTGAGCGCAACCAGGATGAACAAGCCGAGAACGGCCGCACTCCCTGCGAATCCCCGTTCCTCCGCCCAGGAGGCGAACACAAAATCGGTGTGGCGGGCAGGCAGGAACCCGAGCTGCCCTTGAGATCCCTGTCGAAATCCCTTGCCCAGGAACCTGCCGGAGCCCACCGCGATTTTTGACTGGATCGTCTGGTAGCCCACGTGGCGCGGATCGTTGGCCGGGTCGAACACTGTCTGTATCCTGCTCTTCTGGTAGTCCTTCAGCATCATCCATCCTGCCGGGATCGCGAGGGCCCCGGCTACGAGAAAGACCAGAATGTGTTTGCGCCGCAGGCCTGCCATGATGCTGAGGGCAGCATAGACAGGGACAAACGTGATCGCGGTCCCCAAGTCGCCCTGCATTATGACCAGGATCATCGGAACAAGAACGATGAGGCCTCCGCTGAGTAGCTCGCGCAAATCCAGATCTTCACGATCCGACTCGGAGAAGTACTTTGCCAGTGCAACGATCACCACGACCTTGACCAGTTCCGAAGGCTGGAACGCCATGCCTCCCAGGTTGATCCAGCTCTTGTTGTTGTGGACTGTCCGCCCCATCACGAGCACGAGCGTCAGGAGAACCACCCCTGACAGATAGGCGAGGATGATGTAGTCCGAATAGAGATGGTAGTCAAAATAGAGCAGAATCAGGAAGGCTGCCAGCGCGACGCAAAGGTACGCCATCTGGCGTCCGAGGTAGGCTTCCAGGCTGGTTCCGACGGTGGTGCTCCAGATCGCCAGCAGCCCAGTACCCGCGAGCCCGAGGAGCGCAAGGAACCAGAACCAGTCAAAGCTGAGCATGAAGCGCCGATTGATCTTCATGGCCGATCACCTGATCCGGCGGGAGCGGCCTTCGTGATCAGCACAGGGGACTGCTTCCGGGCGAAATACACGCGGAAAACTTCTCTGGCCAACGGAGCGGCTGCGATGCCTCCTTTGCCGCCATGTTCGACGAACGCCACCACCGCTATCTCCGGGTTGTCCCGGGCGGCGAAACCGACGAACCAGGAGTGGTCCTCGAGCGCCGGCAGATTGCCGTTGAGTTCCTTTTCCCGCTCGGCGCCGATAACCTGCACCGTCCCCGTCTTCCCGCAGATGTCCAGGCCGGGGATTGCCGCGCCATGCCCGGTACCCGAGTTGTTGACGCTCTGCCACATTCCCGACCGGATCGTGCTCATGGCCTCCGGGTCGATAACTACTGATTGCTCCGTCCGGAACAGAGACTCGTCTTTGACACCTTCGGCGCGCAGCAGCACGTGGGGCGTCGTGAGCCGGCCGCCGCTGGCGATGCACGCGACGGCGCGGAGCATCTGGATTGGCGTCGTCGTGACCGCTCCCTGCCCGATCGAAACGGATATCGTCTCCCCGACGTACCACTTGACACCGCGCGTCCGCTGCTTCCATTCGGGGGACGGCATCACGCCGCTTCGCTCGCCCGGCAGATCGATTCCCGTCTTTCCGCCGAGGCCCAAGGCCTGGGCGTGCTCTGCGATCCTGGAAATACCCAGCCTCCTGCCCAACTCGTAAAAGAAGATGTTGCAGGAGCGCGCGATCGCGTCCTCGATTCCGACAGACCCGTGCCCCTGCTTGGCAGCGCAGTGAAACTCCCGGTTGTAGAAAAATGCCGACCCCCGGCAGAAAACACGGGTACTGTCGTCCACCAGCCCTTCATCCAATCCCGCCTCGGCCATGATCACCTTGAATATCGATCCAGGCGGATATGCGTTTTGTATCGCCCGGTTCTGCAACGGGCGATCAGGGTCGTTCACAAGCTGGTTCCAGGCTTCCGGCGAAATGCGAGTCGAGAAGTTGTTGGGATCAAAAGAGGGGGAGCTGGCCAGGGCCAGGATCTCACCGTTTCTGGGGTCCATCGCCACGATGGCTCCCACCTTCCCTTCCAGGAGGTTCTCGGCGGTCGTCTGGAGCTCGAGATCCAAGGTGAGGTGGAGATTGTCGCCGATGACAGAGTCGACCTCTTCGAGCAGTCCCACATCCCGCCCCAGGCTGTCGACCAGCACAACGCGGCTTCCGTCGTCTCCGGTCAGCTTCTCGTTGTAAGTCCGCTCGACGCCGAACTTGCCCACCAGGCTGCCGACCCGGGCCCCCGGGAATATGCCTTTCGCGAGTTCGTCGCCGGAAACCTCGCCGACGTAACCGACCACGTGCGCGCCGACCTGGCCATATCGATACAGGCGCCGCGGCTCGGGGTTCAGTTGCAGCTCCGGATGCTCCTGTTTGTGGGCTTCAACGACGGAGATGTCGTCGATTCCGACGTCCTCTTTGATGACGATGGGGTGGTAAAGAGGCAGCGTCTTGTTACGGCTCAGGATGGCTGAGAAATCCTCCCGGCTGACCCCCAGCTTGGCAGTCACGAACGCGGCGGTCGCATCCATTTTCGTTACCGATTCACGATACAGGAGGATGTTGTAGGAGGGACGGTTCTCGACCAGCGGCACACCGTTGCGATCAGTTATGGTCCCGCGCGGCGCGACAACCTGGATGGTACGGATCCTGTTCTTCTCTGCCAGAAGTGTGTATTCCGCACCGTTGAGAATCTGAAGTTGCCACAGGCGAACGGCGAGGAGTGCCCCCACCGCGATGATCGGCACGTAGAACAGGTTGAGCCTTTGCTGGATCAACTGTTTGTTGGAGTCTGCCTGCAGGTTCACTTCTCAGTCCGCCTTGCCCGTATGAGCCTGCTGATAGGAGTCGCGAGCGGCCAAGCCCAGGACGCCGACCAGCGCCGTGATCACCGACTGCGCCAGCGACGCTTCCAGGAAGACCGGGCTCACGCGTCGTTCCAGCAGCAGGAACAGAAGAAAGACACTGAGGGAGCTGACAAAAGAGGCGCCGGCCAGCAGGGTGAATCGCATCCATCCCTCTTCTACGTTGAAGTGCTTCGATATCTGCCCTATGAGAAAAGCGGCCAGAGTTTTTCCGAAGCCGTTAAAGCCCAGGGGCCACCCGAGAACCGCGTCCAGCAGAATCCCGGCGAGCGAACCGACGAAAAGCGCCTGGACCCGGCTTCGATACAGCGCCCAGTAGGCTATCAGGATCAGCGGAATATCGAGAAAATTGAACAGGAAGAAACTGTTGCCCGCGATCATCTGGGCTACGATCGCGAGCATCGATGAAATGGCGAGGAAGAGATATTTCATAACAACCCGGGCCGCAGCGCCCGGCGCCGGATGGAGTCACCCCGGCGCCCTGGATCAGGGCGCTGGCGGCAGCGCCGGTTCGACCTGATTGCCGGCCCGCACGACGAGGAGGACTTCCTCAATCCGGAGCAGATCCGCAAAAGGCTCAACCTCGATGTCCCTGAACACGGTCCTGCCCTTCCTGGAGTTCACGACCTTCCCCAGGGGGATGCCCTTTGGAAACACACCGTCCAGCCCGGAGCACACCACTGTCTCGCCGACCGCGACCTCTTCGGTGTTGTTGATATATTCCAGGCGCAGGAGGTTTCCCCCGGTGCCCCTGAGGACGCCGGGAGAACGGCTCGTCGCGAGCATCGCCCCGACCGAGGCATCCGCGTTGGTGATGAGCTGGATCTGCGCCTGGTGAGGGGACACGAGGACGGCGCGCCCGGCAGCCCCGTACCCGGCGATCACGGCCATATCGACCTTCACGCCGTCCGCAGCGCCCCGGTCGATGTACACCATGTGCGCGAGGTAGTCGGGCGCCCGGCCGACCACGCGCGCGCCAAGAGTCTGGATGCCCTGGCTTTCCTTGAATTCGAGAAGCTCTTTCAGGCGCAGGTTCTCGAGCTTGAGATCGGACAGGGCCTGGTTCTGGAGCGTCAGCGCACTCAGGGTCTCCCGCAGGTTATGGTTCTCGGCGCGAGCACCCACCAGCCAGATGTAACCGCCCCAGAGCCCTGCCAACCCCCGGGATACCGCAGACGACGCACTCAGGAAAGGGGCGCCCGAGGTCAGCACCCACTTCCTGAACAGAGTGGTTCCCCCTCTGTCTTCGATCTGCAGGGAGATGAGCACGAGGTGCATCACCAGCAGCGGAATCAGGACGACCGCCGCCCGCCCCTCCTTGAGTTTCGGAGCTACCTCAAGGGACACAGATCCTCCGCAGCAGTTTCATGTCGTAGAGCATCTTGCTCGTTCCGAGGACCACGGATGACAGCGGGTCTTCGGCTACAAATACGGGGAGCCCCGTCTCGTCTGACAGCCTCTTGTCGAACCGCTTCAGCAGGGCTCCTCCGCCGGTCAGCACCACCCCGCGGTCCATGATGTCAGCCGACAGTTCCGGGGGAGTGCGTTCAAGCGCCACCTTGATGGCGTTGACGATGATCGACACACTCTCGCTGAGAGCGTCCCGGATCTCCTCGTCTGTCACGGTAATGGTCTTGGGAACGCCCTCGATGAGGTTGCGGCCCTTGATTTCCATCGTCAGCGGGCGCTCCAGCGGCGCGGCCGAACCGACCTGGATCTTGATGATCTCCGCCGTGCGCTCACCGATGAGCAGGTTGTGTTTGCGCTTCACGTACTGGATGATCGCCTCATCCATCTCGTTTCCGGCCACGCGGACGGACCTGCTGTAGACCACTCCGGAGAGCGAGATGACCGCGATGTCGGTTGTCCCGCCCCCGATGTCCACGATCATGTTGCCGCACGCTTCCGTGATCGGCAGCCCCGCCCCAATCGCCGCGACCATTGCCTGCTCGACGAGGTAGACCTCGCTCGCCTTCGCGCGCAGCGCGGACTCCTGTACGGCCCGCTTTTCCACCTGGGTGATCTCCGCCGGAATCCCGATGACGATGCGCGGGCTCAGAAGGTGATTGCGGCTGTGCGCCATCTTGATGAAGTACTTGAGCATCACCTCGGTGACATCAAAGTCGGCGATGACTCCGTCCTTCATCGGCTTGACGGCGACGATGTCGGCCGGTGTCCGGCCGAGCATCTCCTTCGCTTCATGCCCGACGGCGAGGACCTTCTTGTTACTTCTCTGAAGGGCGACAATCGACGGCTCGTTCACGACGATGCCACGCCCCTTGGCGTAGACGAGGGTATTCGCGGTACCAAGATCGATGGCGAGATCACTCGAAAAGAAACTGAATATGGACCGGAAGCTCATAGTTCCCTATACGGCGACTTTTATGCTGTTCCTGGATAGTTCTTTTGCGCGGTACATGGCGGCATCCGCTTTCTTGATCAATCCCTCGGCAGTCAGGGTGTGCTTGGGGCAGTTCGCGACCCCGAGGCTGACCGTCATGCGGATGTTCACGTTCTGCGCGACGAATTCGTAATCCTCGACCTTCTTGCGGATCCGCTCCGCAATCACCATGGCGCCACTGAGCGGCGTTTCCGGGAGTATGACGACAAACTCGTCACCGCCGTACCGCCCGATGATGTCTGTCTCACGTACGATCTTGCGGAACACCTGGGCCAGCTCCGCGAGGGCCCGGCTGCCTACGAGGTGACCGAAGGTGTCGTTTATGCGTTTGAAGCCATCGACGTCTATGAAAAGGAGTGAAAGCTTCTTCTTGTACCGCAGGCAGCGCTTTACCTCCGACACCAGGTATCCCATGAGGTAACGATAGTTGAAGACCTTGGTGAGGTCGTCCGTGACCGTCAGCCTCTCGGAGTATTCGAACATGTGAATGGTGCGTACCGCCACCGTGATCGGATGGATCAACATCTGGATGAGATTCTCATCTTCCGAGGTGAAGCCATCTTCCTTCCTGTTGATCAGCTCGATTACGCCGATCCGCTCCCCCCTGAGCTGGAGAGGGAAGCATAGAACGGAACGGATCGGCGTGCTCTCCCTGCCGAAAGGAGACTTGAGTTCGAACGAGTAGCTGTTGTTGACGTAGGGCGACCCGGTCTGCAGTACGTTCTCCACAATCGTCGCATTCGCCTCAGCGTGGAAGACGTCGATGTCTTTGATATTGTCGGTGCTGTAAGTTCTCTGCAAACCGGCCCCGTCCTCACCCACGAGGTAAACCAGGCACTCCTCTGCCGGGACATGCGCCAGGATTCTGTGAATCAGAAGATTCATACCCAGCCGGCGATCGCTGACACTCCAGGAACACTCCATCACGCTGACAAGCGCTTCGAAGAAATCATCGAGCCTGTCAGCCATCCGCCGCAGCCCGGCCAGTTCATGCTGGTGAGCCCTCGCCACCGACAGCGTGTCCACGAGCAACCGCGCCAGCGCGAACGGGAGAGGAAGCCGCAGGATCAGCCTTCCCCCGTTGCCCGCGAGGGCTTCGGCAGGGGCATCTTTCGAGTCGGTCCTGTAGCAGATCAGCTCCGCACCTGGAAATATCGTGGCAAGGTGCCTGCAAACTCTGTCTTCGTCTGTATCCGCAGGCAGGAGGACTGCCAGAAAGTCGCGCCTCGGCACCGATGGGCCGGCCAGGAGAGCCTTCCGGTCATAGAACTCGAATTGCCAGGGTATCTCCTCCGGCAGACGGTCTTCGAATATCCGGGGCTGGGCCTCGCCGTAGAGAACACCGATCTTGATTGCATCCGGCATCAGGAAACCATGGATCAAGTAAGACCACGCCCGCGTCGGTAAGTAATTGGGAACAAAGATTCTCCTGCCGGAGAAGTGGCGTCCGGATCCTCCCGTTCAACAGGCGTTCCGGTCATCGTCAGCTCGGGGGCAGACCTATCCCTTGCTTCCCGAAAACCGTTCATTATAGCAGAAATAGCGTTCTCATCGACCTGGATCGCCATATTTCGCCAGCGTTCCGCGCTCCCTCGCGCCGGCCGCTCGGGGTTGCCGCCCCATGGACGACGGCCCGCACCATTTTCGCATGGAGGCCGTTCGTGGGCGAGCACGATGTGCTATACTTTCCAATTTTCGATATTTCCCCTGGAGGCTGGCGTCTGACATGCTCGACCTAATGCGCCGCAAGAAGCGGCTCAAGGCTGTACTCTGGCTGGTAATCATCGGCCTGGCGCTCGGTATGCTTCTCCTTTTCGTCCCCGGCGGTCAGATAGGCGACTCCGGCATGGGATCTGCCGCCGCTACCGTGGACGGTCAACCAATCGCCCTCAAAGACTTCTGGCAAACTTATCGGCGGGTTTTGGATAACTATAGCGCCGGCGGCAAGAACCGGCTCGATCCGGAAATGATCAAGGCGCTGGGCATCGGCAGGATGGCTCTCGATTCGCTGATCACCGCCAAGGTTCTGGATTACGAAGCCAGGAGAATGGGGCTGACAATCACTCCCGATGAATTGCGCCGCGCTATCGAGACATATCCCGGATTCCAGGACCGCGGAGCCTTCATTGGCGTGGAGCGCTACCGGGCTCTCCTGGCCGCCAACAGCCTGACCGTGACCGAATTCGAGAACAACGTCCGCAACTCTCTGCTCGGGAGAAAGTTGCAGAACGTCATCGCCGACTCCGTGGAGGTGTCCGACAGGGAACTCCGAGACGAGTTCGCTCGCCAGAACCAGGAGGCGCAGGTACAGTTCGTCGTCCTCAAAAAGGACGATTTCAGGAAGGATGTCAAGCTGACCGAACCCGAACTGCGCGCCTACTTCGAAAAGAACAAGGATAAGTACTTCATCAAGGAGCAGCGGAAGGCACAGTACATCCTCCTTTCGATTCCCGAGCTGGCCCCGACCATCCAGGTCACCGAGAAGGACATACAGGACGCGTGGGCCAGGCAGCCTCACGATGAAACCGTGAACACAAGCCACATCCTCTTCAGGGTGGAAGACACCTCAAAAGACGCCGAGGTGAGAGCGAAGGCTGAGCAGGTCCTCAAACAGATCCAGGCGGGCGGGGACTTTGCGGAACTCGCCAAGAAATATTCGGAAGATACCGGGAGCGCGCAGCAGGGTGGAAACCTGGGGCCTTTTACCCGCGGCCGCATGGTCAAGGAATTCGAAAACGTCGCTTTCTCCCTCAAGCCGGGAGAGGTGTCCGGCCTGGTCCGGACGCAGTTCGGGTATCACATCATAAAGGTCTTGAGCCACGAGGTCCCGACGCTGGAATCGAACCGCAAGTCCATTGAGACTTCCATCCAGCAGCAGCGTGCCAGCGAGTTGGCAAAAGCCAAGGCGGCTGAGGCGGCCAGGCTGACGGAAACCGACAAGGACCTCAACGCCGTGGCGAAATCCCTGGGTGTCCCCGCTCAGGTCCGCGAAACGGCCCTCATGGCAAAGAATTCCGACCCCCTTGCCAACGGGATCAGCCAGCAGATGCTCGACGAGATTTTCCAGCTCAAGGAGATAAACGCAATAGGCAAGCCCGTTGAGCACCCCATGGGCCAGGCGATTCCAAAACTCGTGGAGACGCGCCTGCCCAAGCCGCCTGATTTCGCCGAAGCCCGAGCCGCGGTCGAGAAGGACCTGATCGACGCTCGTGCGGCCGAACTGATGCAGGCTGAGGCGAAGAGGCTCTCCGAGGAGGCCGTCAAAGCCACCAGCCTGGAAGCGGCCGCGAAGAAGGGGCGCCTTACTGTTCAGACAAGTAAGCCTTTCAAGAAGACCGGCGCGTCGGAAGCGGAGCTTGCCAGCTCCCAGGCCGCGACCGCCGACGCTTTCAGCCTGCCCGTCGGAGGCGTCAGCGCTCCGATTCCGATCGAGGGCGGGAATCGCGAGATCGTACTCCAGGTGATGTCACGAACGCCTTTCGACGAGGATGCCTTCAACAAGCAGAAGGCCGAGCTGAGCACCCGTTTGCTCTCGGTGCTCCGGGAAGCCTACTTCCAGGATTACATCAGGCAGGTCACGGACGCGCTCGAGAAGTCCGGCAAGATCCGCATCAACACCAGGGCGGTTGACCAGGTGACCGGGACCACGAGCTGACGCGTGCTTGCGGCCGCGCGCCGCGATCTCAAGCTCCGGCTTTCGCGCACCCGTTTCCGGCCAGACCGCGCTGCTGCAGCGACAGGGCGTAGGAGTGCAGCTTCTCGACTGCCCTCGCCACGCGCTTCATTTCGGAGTAGACCTTGTCCAGGTCCGCGCGGACGGCACCGTCACAACGGTTATTGAGCAGCATCAGTTGGGTGAAGCCCATCATCACCGCAAGCGGGTTGTTCAGTTCGTGCACCAGCGTACGCAGCTCCTTCCCTACCTCGCGACGTAGCAATTCCTCGTCGTGAGGGCTGGATCCGTGGGCAGTTCCGGGTGCAATTTCCGTGTCAACGCTCACGCCACCTCACTTCGTTGCCCGAAGGAGGACGGGCGACGAGGCAGAGTATTTCCTGCGCCCATGCCATTCGGGCAGACTGTATTGTTTCGGTACGCCGGCTCTATCGTCAGTCGCGCGGATGCGATTTAACGAAATCAGGCCCGTTCGGCCAGCATCGCCCCGATGATGATGCCGACCGCCTGGCGTGGCGCCAGGTGATCTGTGTTGAGGACGAGATCGTAGTAACTCGGGTCGCCGATGTCGTGTTTGAAGTGAGACCGGATGAAGCTGCTCCTCACCAGGTCGATCTCGCGCATGCGTCGCAGCGCTTCCGCAACTGGAACGTCCCAGCGCCGGAACAGGCGGTCGACCCGAACCTCCTCGGAAGCGGTGATGCGCACGTGCAGGCCGTTCTCATGGCCACGCAAGACGAAGTTGGCGCCACGCCCGACCAGTATCGCCTCCCCCTTGGCTGCCAGCCCGGCGAGAGTCCTCAGGAGCCCGTCGTAATACTCCTGGATTCCGAATGATCCTCCCTCGGCCATCCTGAGGAATCGCTGGACCGTCTCGTGAACCAGGTTCTGCGCTCTTTCATCCAGTTGCTCGGCCAGGCGCTGCCTGACGTTGGCGCTCAGCGCTATGCTTTCGAGGATCTCGCGGTCATAGACGTGCCAGTGCAAAAGTCCGCCAAGTTCCTGGACGATGTCGGCACCGAGACTCCCGGGCTGCCGGGATACCGTGACGAATCGGTACCGGCTTGCCTGCGCGCTGCGCAGCGCTTCCTGGACGATTCTCTCGCGCGCTTCGTGAAACAACATCTGGCGTTCCACGAGATGTGCTGCACTCCCTCCGGACTTAGTGTCCTGCATGGCAACCTCCGAAGACACCTGGCAGGGTTTTCCTGGATATTACCACCGATGATGTCACGGATAGCCCCCCTGAATGACAAATGGCAAATGAGCCCGGAGTTGGGTCATACTGTCCCCGTATGCGGAAGTGACGCCGCACACAGACAAATTGTATGTCTCTGGAAACAATACGTGATGAGTTCCCGGCCCTCCGGCAGAAGACGTTCCTGGACTCGGCTTGTGTCAGCCTTGCCCCCCGTTCTGCCACTGAGGCCGTCCGGCGCTTCCTGGAAATGGCCTCCGCCTGCCCGGCACCTTCCTCGACGCTGCACCACATCGAGATGGATGCTCTCCGCGAGGCTGCCCGCCCTGAGGCCGCCAGGCTGATCGGCGCTGATCCCGACGAAATCGCCCTCGTGGAGAGCACTTCGCACGGCCTTTCGCTCGCGGCCCAGTGCATTCCTCTTGAAGTGGGAGACCGTGTCCTGTTGTGCGACCTGGAATTCCCTGAGGTCGCCATTCCCTGGTGTCAGCGGAAGGCCGCCGGGGGAGTCGAGATCGACCTGCTGCCCAACCGTGACGGCCGGGTATTGATCGAGGAGATCGCCGCGCATATTCAGCCCGGTACGCGCGTCCTGGCAATCAGCTCGGTCCAATGGAGCAACGGCTTCCGGTGTGACCTGGAGGCAATAGGCGCGTTGTGCCGGCAACGCGGGATCTGGCTCGTAGTGGACGCCATTCAGCACCTGGGCGCAGTTCCTTTGGATGTCCGCGAGGCGCCGGTTGATCTCCTCGCCTGCGGCGGGCACAAATGGCTGAACTCGCCATTCGGAACCGGGATACTGTACATTCGCCGCGATGCCCGGGATCGACTCCGCCCTCCGATGGCAGGCTATATGAGCCTGGAACCGCCTGCAGGCGGCTGGCAGAACTACTTTCAGACGCCGTCCATCACGCCCCTGAGCGACTACCGGTTTGTGAAGGAAGCACGACGCTTCGAGATCGGAGGCACGTCAAATTACCCGGGAGCCATTGCGCTCGCCGCCTCCTTGAGGCTCATCAACGACCTGGGAACCGCCGTCATATGGGAGCACATCCGCAAACTGACCGATCGGCTGATTGACGGGCTTCGCAACCTGGGGGTCGAGGTGGTCTCGCCCACCGAAGAAGGCTGCCGCTCGGGAATCGTGACTTTCTCAGTGGGCTCCGTGGACCGTAACGTCGCGCTGATGCAGCGCCTACTGGACCGGAAGATCCTGGTGTCCGTGCGCTACACTTCCTTCGTCGGGGGAGTGCGGGTTTCGTGTCACTTCTTTAACTCGCAGGCAGATATCGAAATGCTGCTGGCCGCCGTCGGGGAAATACTGAGGGCGGGTTGATCCCATGGCTGCGTCGACAAAAACCAGACCCAGATCGCTGCTTCGTTTCGAGCGTGAACTCTGGCGGCAGGGAGTGCAACTGATCGCCGGCGTGGACGAAGCGGGCATCGGCCCCCTGGCCGGCCCTGTCGTAGCCGCGGCCGTGATCCTCCCCCATGGCTACAGGCTTCGCGGCCTGAACGATTCGAAAAAGATCGGCAGCGAGAAGAAGCGCGAAGATCTCGCGGCCTGCATCAAGCGCGACGCGATCGCCTGGGCGATGGGGCGTGCAGAGGTGAGAGAAATCGACCTCTACAATATCTATCATGCCGGGCTGCTGGCGATGAGGCGCGCAGTCGATGGCTTGCCGATTCCACCGGACCACCTGCTGGTCGACGCGCGCCGGATACCGGCGTGCGCCATTCCTCAACAGGGCATCATCCACGGGGACGCACTTTCTGCCAGCATTGCAGCGGCATCCATCATTGCCAAGACAACCCGTGACGCGCAGATGCGCGAACTCGACAGCCTCTACCCCGGGTATGGTTTCGCGTCACACAAGGGCTATCCGACCGCCGAACACATCCGTATCCTGAAGCAGCGGGGTGCGCTCCCTGTTCACCGCCGCACGTTTGCACCCGTGCGCGCCGTGCTCGGCCTCTCGCCGGAGCAACGCCTCTTCCAATTTTAGGTTTCAAATCTTGGATTTCACTGCTTCCTGCCCAGCTGCGACCTCAGAGCGAGGGCCTTCTCCTTATCCGGCGCATCGGGCAGGGCTGCAAGGTAGGCGTCGAGCTCGCGGATCGCTTCGTCAATCCGGTTCTCCCGAATGTAGATGTTCGCCAGGTGGAAGTGCGCCCGCGCGGACCCTTTGGGATCCAGGGTCAGCGCCTGCTGGAACGCCATACGGGCAGCTCCCCATCGATCGAGGGCCCCGTATGTCAGTGCCAGGAGGAAGAAGTCTCTCGAAACATTCGGTTCGGCGGCTACCGCCTTCTCGAGGTAATCGAGGGCATCACCGTACCTGCCTGCGTGGAACTCGCATATTCCGAAACCACGCAAGGCGGGTCCGTATTCCGGGTTGATCTTGAGGGAGTTCTTGAAATCCTGGCTCGCCTCGCCTATCCGCCCCTGTGCGACGTAAATGTCTCCCCTCTCGATGAGCGCCTGAAAATAGTCGGGAAAAATTTCGAGTGCATGCGTGAACTCCTCCTCCGCCTGTCGCCACTTACCCTCGCGACTGAACTTGACGCCGCGGTCAAACGACTTCAGGGCCTGTTTTGGCACACGCTGCGCGGATTCCTTGGCCGTGATGACCGGAGAAACCGCGGGCTGCTGCACCGTCTTCACCGGCTTGTAGCGAAGATCGAGGTTGGCAGTGATCCTGGTGATGAATGCGCGGGAGGTGTCGACCTCGGCAGAGTCCGAGAATTGGTCCGGATCCTCCGGGTTGGAGGCGCTCAGGAAGTAGTGACCCCGAGGGAGGTCACGGAGCTCGTACCGGCCGTTGTCGTCCGTGAACGTGCTGCGATCCAGGCCGGTCGTGCTCGTCAGTCTCACGGCAACCTGGCGGGCCAGGGAACCGTCCGGGAGACGCACGTTTCCGAAGATGACATAGGGCGTCGGACTTACTGACGTCGCCTGCGCAAAGAGAATGCCCGATGCGCACGCGGGGGCAGACAGCGAGAGCAGCAGACTCCAGGGAACGTACCGGCGCCTGATGCGAAGTGCGATGGAACTCACAACCGGGGCCATCGGAATTCATTCTACGGTTCGCAACCCGGAATCTCCACGCAATCTCAGTTTCGCGACGTCAAAAACTGGAACTGGATGTCACGGGGAAGTATACTACGCCGGTTCGATTGGGCGGCAGGCGATTCAATGGGGAGTCGCGAACGCCAAGCCCTGGGATTAACAGATAGCCAACTCAACAAATCAGGACATGAAACACACACGCAGCAGTATGATGCAAGCAATCGCGATTCTACTTACCGTCATCGCACTCGCTCTCCCGGCCTTCGCTGAGGGGAACACTCTCGATGTCAAGTGCGTCGACCAGTCAGGTAGCCCGGTACCCGGCGTCAAGGTTACCGCCTTTAACCTGAGCGCCCAGAAAACGAAGGAAAAGAAGTCCGACGCCAACGGAGTGGCGAGTTTCACCAAGGCTGAGGATGGTATTTACCGGGTCGTGGGGCGCAAAGACGGGCTGGCTCCCGCCTTTTTCGAATATGTCCAACTTCAAAATGCCGCGCAGCAGTCGGCTTCGCTTCGATTCGAGCCCGGCAGCCCGGAAAGCAAGCTCTACTTCGAGGACTCCACGGTAGGCCAGAAGTCTATCGAAATGCTGAACCAGGCAGCCAAAGCCCTCCAGGAAGGGAAGATGGCAGACGGCGAAAAACTCCTTCTCGAATCGCTCAAGATCTACCCGTCCAATCCGGACGCGCTTTTCTACCTGAGCATTCTGGACGTGCAGCTGAAGAAGTGGACCGAGGCCGAGGCCAGTCTCAGCAAGTGTATCAGCACGGTCGGCATGATCTCCCAGCTTCAGAAGGCTCAGAATCAGACTCCCGGGGCTTCGTACGAACAGGTGGCCCAGCGGGCGCAGCAACTTCTCAAGCTCGTACCCTCCTACAAAGTCAGGGCCGAGGCAGACAAGGACGCCTCCGACGGCAAGTATGAGGAAGCCATCGCCAAGTACCAGGAAGCCGCGAAGATAGACGCGAATGACCCCGACCTGTTCTACAACATGAGCCTCGCCCAGGGAAAGTCCGGGAAGTATGACGACGCTCTCCAGTCGGCCGAAAAGGCCATCCAGCTCAAACCGGGCGAGCCCCAGTACCAGGAGCTCAAGAAGAAAATCGCCGACCTGAAGCAGAACGCGATCCTGTTAAAGGCAAAGTCGATTCTCGAGGAAGGCGACAAGCTCTACAAGAGCAGCGATTTTTCAGGAGCAGTCAAGAAGTACGAGGAAGCGCGCACGATGATCCCGGAGAACAAGCAGGGCGGGGTCCTGGTTCAGATTGGAAGATGTTATTCCCAGTTGAAGCAGGGGGACCAGGCAGTTGCGGCATTCCAGAAGGCGATTGAGATTGCCCCCGATCAGGGGGATTACCGCAAAGCCCTGGCGCAGTACTACCTCGGCAACAAACAGTACGACGAAGCCCTGAACGTGTACTCGGATCCGCGCACGACGGGCAGTACTCCACCCGACCAGGCCCTCTTTACCCTCGGCCAGGCGCTTTCCAACCAGGGCAACTCGGAGGTCGCAGAGCTCGCTTTTGAGAAGGCTCTGAAACTGAACCCCCAGAACGTAGACGCAATCTATGAGCTCGGGATGCTTTTCTATTACAGCAAGAAGAACGACGCCCGCGCCAAGGAACTGTTGAGCAAGTACGTCGAATTGGGGAAAGACAAGGCCAAGCTGGACAACGCATCGACCGTGCTTGTCGTGATCAAAAGGCGCTCGCCCTAGGACAGGCAGCTGGCTTCAGCCGGCGTCTTCCCGCGCCGGCAGGACGAGGTCGCACCGCAACACAAAGAGCGCAGAGCTATTCTCTCTGCGCTCTTTGTGGCTCTGCGATAATCGGGGCAGCCCGCGACCGACCTGCCTCCCCCTCCAAAAACCGAATTCCGAAGACCTGGCACCCGATTCTGGTGACGGAGGTCACCGAAACGGCACATTTCGCTGGACAGTCCCGGCCTTTTGCTGCATTCCTGGAGGCGTCAGGTTATCGGGCCAAGGTGTCGGGTGAGCGAGAATCCCGATCATGCGTGAGTTTCAGGGCAGACTACTCTTTTCCGCTAATGACCTGGTCAATTTTCTCGCCTGTCCCCACCTCACCCTCCTGGACCTGAGAAGCCTCGAGCAGCCGCTCAAGGCCATAGAAGACGATGCCCAGTCGCTCCTGCTCAAGAAGAAAGGACTGGAGCACGAGCGGCGTTACCTGTATCAGCTTCACAAGCAAGGACGATCGATCGAGGCTATTCCGGCGGATAGCCCTCTGCCGGAACGGGTAAAGCTGACACGCGACGCCATGTCGGCCGGTGCCGGTATCATTTACCAGGCCGTTCTGCTCAGCGGTCCCTGGCATGGTTGTGCGGACTTTCTCCGGCGCGTGGATGCCAGCCCGGGCGCGAGCCCCGTCTACGAAGTCCTCGACACGAAGCTCGCCCGTTTGCCCTCCCCGCAACACCTGGTCGAATTATGCTTTTGTTCGCATCTGCTCGGGACCGTCCAGGGATCCGTGCCGCATTCAATGCACCTCATCCTGGGCGACAACCGCGAGATCAATTTCCGCTTCCAGGATTTTGCCTACTACTTCCGAGTCGCACGGCGGCGCTTCGAGAGCTTCGTGGCGAAGCCTCCGGCAGATTCATATCCTCAGCCCTGCCGGCACTGCGAGCGCTGCAGTTGGCGTGCTCTCTGCGGCGAGCGGTGGGAGAAGGACGACCACCTCAGCGCCGTCGCCGACATGCACCGATCCCACATCAGGAAGCTGAACGCTGCCGGGATAATCACGGTGCGCAACCTGGCAGCGCTTCCCGAATACAAGAGCGTCCCGAAGCTGTCAGCCCAGACGCTGGAGCGGCTTCGTTCGCAGGCCCGCCTTCAGGTTCACAAGCGGGAGACAGGCAGCAATCGCTACGAATTCCTCCCGCTGCAGGAAGGAAAGGGGTTTGCGCGCCTGCCGGAGCCCACTCCCGGGGACATGTTCCTGGACTTTGAAGGTGACCCCCTCTACCCGGACGGCCTCGAATACCTGATGGGCATCTGTTGTCACCAGTCCGGCAAGCCGGTTTACCAGGCGCTCTGGGCGCACGACCACGGGCAGGAGCGAGTGGCGTTCGAACAGCTCATCGATTTCATCTCGATTCACCTGCACGCGCATCCCGAGGCGCACCTGTACCACTACAGCCCTTACGAAGACCGGGCCATAAAGCGCCTGGCTGCCGGTTACGCCACGCGGGAGAGTGTGGTGGATGACATGCTCCGAACCGGCAGGCTGGTGGATCTGCACAGGGTTGTGCGCGAAGCGGTGCGCATCTCGGAACCGAACTACTCCCTCAAGAATCTCGAGACGTTCTACCTGACGGACCGGGAGAGAGCCGTTCAAAACGGCTCTCAAAGCATCGTCTGCTACGAGCAGTGGCGCCAGTCCGGCGACGAGGCGATGCTCAGGCAGATCGAGGAATACAACTCCGCCGATTGCCGCTCTGCGAGTCTCTTGCGCGATTGGCTGATCAGGCTGCGTCCAAAGTCGATCCCTTGGTTTGATTCGCCCGCACGGCAACCCGACGAGGATAGAGTAAAAGCCCGGCTCGACGCGGAGGTTCTGCAGGAGGACTATGCGCACAAGCTGCTTCTCGGTTGCGCACCTGAGGTCCGGCCGATGCGCCAGCTGGTGGCACAGCTCCTGGAGTTTCACCGGCGGGAAGCGAAGCCCCAGTGGTGGGCGATGTTTGAGCGCCGCGACTACTCCGAGGAGGAGCTGATCAACGACGTTGAATGCCTCGGCGGTTTGCGTCTCGACAAGTCAGTTGCCCCGTTTGCCGATGCCCTCTCGACGGTGTTCACCTACCGGTTCCCTCCCCAGGACTGCAAGCTGGAGGCGGGGGACGCCTGCCTCATCTCAGGTACGCTGGAACAGGCCGGGACGATCTATCGCCTCGACGGGGAATCCGGGATCGTCCAGATCAAGCGCCGTGCCTCCCGCGCCCCGCTGCCGGAAGCCCTGTCGGTCATACCTTCCGGCCCGATCGAAAACACCGTCCTGCGCCGGGCTGTATATCGCCTCGCCGATGCCCTGATCAAACGCCAGGGCCGCTATAGGGCGGTCCAGGCGTTCCTGATGAGGGAGCCGCCGTCAATCCAGGGGATTGTTCCCGGGGCCGCCATCATCACCAATCCCCAGGAAATGCTCGCGGAAACGACCCGGGCGGTCGCGAACCTGCGGGAGAGCTCGCTGTTCATCCAGGGACCACCGGGCTCCGGGAAGACCTGGACCTCGGCGCAGATCATCGTGGAGCTGATGAAGTCCCGCAAGAAGGTGGGCGTGACGTCGAACTCGCACAAGGCGATCAACAACCTGCTTCACGCAGTCGAGGAACGGGTCCTGGAGCGCGGCCTGCGATTTCGCGGGGTCAAGAAGAGCGATGATCAGCGCCCGGACACGTTCTATGAAGGCAGGTTCATCCGCAATATAACCGACAACCGCGATTTGGATCTCTCGGCCGACCTGATCGCCGGCACAGCCTGGCTTTTCGCGCGTGAAGAGCTCGATCGTAAGCTGGACTTCCTGTTCGTGGACGAAGCCGGCCAGGTGGCACTGGCAAACCTCCTGGCCATGGGTTTGAGTGCACGCAACATGGTTCTGGTGGGCGACCAGATGCAGCTCGCGCAGCCGATCCAGGGCGTGCACCCAGGGGACTCAGGCATCTCGGCGCTGGACTATCTCCTCGAAGAGGCCTCGACGATCCCTCCCGGGCGGGGGATCTTTCTTCCGACCACATGGCGGATGCATGACAACGTCTGCCGGTTCATATCGGAGGTGCTCTACGAGGGACGCTTGCGCCCCGAGCCTCAAAATCAGAATCAACAACTGATTCTGGGCGCGGCGTCGCATCCCTCACTGATGAAGTCCGGTATCCGTTTTCTTCCCGTCGAGCACGATGGGTGCGCCCAGAAGAGCGAGGAAGAGGCTGAGGTCATCCGCAAGCTCTACCTAAGCCTGCTCGAACAGCAATACCAGGACCGGGCCGGAAAGATTCATCCGGTCGAGGCCGCCGATATCCTTGTCGTGTCTCCCTACAATCTGCAGGTGAACCACCTGAAATCGGTCCTGCCGTCCGGCGCCAGGGTCGGGACCGTGGACAAGTTCCAGGGGCAGGAGGCGGAGATCGTTCTGATTTCGATGACAACATCGAGCTTCGAGGACCTGCCCCGGAACATCGAATTCCTTTACAGCAAGAACCGCCTCAACGTGGCCATATCACGCGCACGCTGCCTCTCCGTCATCGTCGCCAGCCCCCGCCTGCTCGAGATTCCGTGCGAAACCGTCGAGCAGATGCAGCTGGTCAACACGCTCTGCTGCGCCAGCGTGTGGGCTCAAGCCTGATTGTCATCGCAGAAGTACCCGGCTCCAGACTCGGGATCGGAATCGGCGTCCGCATCGGTATCGATCGCACGCGAACCTCAACCCCGAGACCTGCCGGCCAATCGTGGTCTCGAATGACGATACCGATCGCGCCGCCGATCCTCTCTCGAAACATGAGATGACGTGGGCCTTCAGCCCTTCTTCGCCTGTGTCTGCAATTCCTGGGATTCCGAGACGGCCTCATCATCGGGGAGGGTCTTGCGCCCTGCGGGTCAGCGCGCCCGCGCTTTGAGCACTACAGGGGAACGTCGGACGTCTGAACCATGTGGAGGTTGCCGGTCGGGCAGCGCCAGATGCACATGCCGCAGGCGACGCATTTCTCCTCATCGAGGAACACCCTGGCACCGTCCTTGCCAAATGCGAACACTTTGCAGATGTCGTGGCAGATCATGCATCCCTCGCCGCATCCGCAACGGTAACAGCGGGACGCTTCTTCGATCGCCTCCCGGTCCGAGAGGACCGGCGTGTAAGTGTCGAATGTCCGTCTCCGCTCCCGCGCCTCGAGTGTTGCCAGGGGGACACGCCATCTCCGTGAGTCGTTTCCGTGGCGCCGCAACACCTCCTCGACACCCGCCTGCGGCCTTTCGGGCATCGGCGCGAGCACCGCGCCTGATTTCCTGAGCCGTCGGTCGATGAAAGCGGCGGCGTTCTTGGCCTCGGCAATCGCCTGGATGACGGTCCCCGCCCCGTGGACGGCATCGCCGCCCGCGAAGACGCCGGGGATGCCCGTGTAGCCGTTCTTCCCGATCAGGATCGCTGCCTCTCCCGGTGCCCGCCGCAATGCCTCTTCGCCTCCCAGCTCGACGGCCTGCCCGATGGCTACTATCACCTGGTCTATGGGCAGGGTGAACTCCGCCTTTTCCACGCGAAGGGGGCGTCGCCTGCCGGAGCCGTCGGCCTCACCGAGGACATGGTTTGCCATCGTGATCGAGGCCACCCGCCCGCGGGCGGTGTTGATCTTTCGCGGGGCCACAAGGTACATGACCTTGACACCCTCTTCTTCGGCTTCCGTCACCTCCTCGAGGTAGGCGGGCATCTGGTCCCGGGTCCGCCGATAGAGGAGGTACACGTCCCCGGCTCCCAGCCGAATCGCCGTTCGGGCTGAATCCACTGCCGTGAAGCCACCCCCAATTACTGCCACACGCTTGCCCACCTCGACCTTTTCACCGAGACGAACCCTCTTCAGGAAGTCGAGTGCAGAAGTTACGCCCCGGCTCTTCTCCCCCGGGATACCCATCGCCATTCCCTTCCTGGCCCCCACCGCCACATATACAGCGTCGTGCTTCCGGCGCAGTTCCGCCAGGCTGATCTGCCTGCCCAGCGCACAGTCGAAAACAAACTCGACACCCAGGTCCCGCAAGCGGGCGATTTCATAGTCGAGCACGCTTTCCGGGAGCCGGAAGGCTGGGATGGCATACCGCAGCATTCCGCCGGCTCGTGGTTCGGCCTCATACGCCGTCACACGGTAGCCGGCCTGGACCAACATCCAGGCCGCCGTCAGGCCGGAAGGCCCGGTTCCGACCACGGCTACGCTCTTCCCGTTGGATGCGGCTGCCGGGACGGGCGGCTTCCACCGGCGCGCGGCCGCCTTCTCGATCAGGAAGCGCTTCAAATCCCGGATGCGCAGTGCCTCATCCTTCTGGCCGCGCACGCAGGAGTCCTCGCACGGGTGGTCGCACACGAAGGCGCAGATCGACATCAGTGGGTTGCCGGCCGTGAGGAGTTCGTACGCTCCGCGAAATTCGCCGTCGGCGATCTTGCTGATGTAGGCTTGGGCCGGCACTGCAGCCGGGCAGGCATGAACGCAAGGTGCCGCCAGGTTGTTGTCTTTCAGACGGGCGTGGCCTGCATACAGCGTGACGTCCGGCGCCGCGGTGATTCTTGACGGAACGATGCCGGTCAGTTCATGCAGAGACGCGGACTTCTGCTTTCGGAACCACTTCTTGAATTCCCTGACCAGGCCGGGAAGAAAACCGAAACCGGAAACGAGCGTCTCGGCGCATATTCCGACCAGGTCCGCGCCGCAGAGAACCATCTCTGCCGCGCTTTTCCAGTCGGTTACGCCACCGGTGCCGGTAATCCTGATATCAGGCCCGTTGAGCCGCCTGATCTCGTAGACATCCCTCAAGCCGAGCGGATGCACCCAGGAACTGCACATGCAGTGCATCGACACTTCCTCCTGGAGCAGCACCGGCGAGCGGGTCGGATCGTCCAGGTTCACATGGTGGATCGCGAGGCGGTTCGCGGTGGTGCCGACTGCGTCGGCGCCCGCTTCATAACAGGCCCGAGCCACCCTCGCGATGCCGCCGCCCTCGGGTGTCAGCTTGACAAACAGGGGAATGCTCGTGGCTTGCTTGATCGCCCGCACGATCTCCTGCACGGCATCGAGCTGCTGGCCAAGGCTCGCGCCCGTGCGCGGCCCGGAAGTCCGGCCCTCGCTGAGCTCCACGTTGTAGGACATGTTCGGGCAACACATGTTGAGTTCGTTGACGTGGGCGCCTGCCTCCTCGAACTTCTTCGCCATGTTCACCCAGCCTTCCACTCCCTCCTCACCGGCATAGGTGATGTTGGAAAAGAGCACTATCTCCCGCGTGGCCTTGCGCCCGGCCTCCATCAGTCGCAGGCCCTGATCAAAGGTGAGGCGCCGCTCGGTAGTGAAGGAGAGAATGCCGTCCTCCCGGTAGTAGGCATACCTCGGGTAGCGGTTGATATAAGGCGCGGGGTCGATAGTCAGTTTCAGGCTGGCACCGCCCCAGCCCGTCTCTTCTATGCGAACCAGCTGCTCGACGCTCATCGTCGTGGGACCGGAGGCGACGTAGAAAGGGTTGCGGAACTTCACGCCGGCGATTTCCACCGGCAGCAATATGTCGCTTTTCCTAAACTTCATGGACGGACCTCTCTCGCATCGGATTCCAAACTTGAAGTCTGAAATTTGAAATTTACAGTTGCCTACATCCAGCGCCCGTAGACCGTTCTGCCCGACTCGCTGGACTCGTACATCGCGTGAACAACTTCGAGACAGGCCGCTCCGGCCTCACCGTTGACGCCGTAGAACGGATCCCTGTCGAGCCTCACGCAGTCCACGAAATAGGCCAACTCGGAAACGTAACCCAGGCTGTAATACTCGTCGACCGCCGGTTTCAGCCAACCCTTGTTGTGGTCCAGTTTCTCGATGGTGTACGAAACGCCCCCGGGCGAGAAGAGATCTATGCTCGAACTGTGTGTAAGGTCCGCTTTGATGACACCACCCGTTCCGTAGATCTCTACCTTGTCATCCATGCCGCCCAGTGTGATGTAGTTACCTTCCACGAACCCGAATGTCCCGTTTTCGAACCGCAGCATGCCCATACCGAAGTCTTCGCCGCTGTTCTCCCTGTGCACGAAGTTCTTCTCCAGCCCACCTGTTATCCTGCCGGTCACTTCGACGACCGGATTTGCTCCCTTGCCCACGAGGTAAAGGAGGTAGCCCACAGGGTGCACCCCCAGATGGAGCAGGCTCCCGCCACCGCAGGTTCGCTTGTCCCTGGCGAAAGGAGAGTGAGTGCCGCTGTGCACCTCCTTGGCCTTGATGTACAGAATCTCGCCGACGGCCCCTTCCTTGATCAGGGCGTCGATCCGGCGCATCGTGGGGCTGAAGCACCAGTCCTCGGCATAAAAAAGCCTGGTCCCGTTCTTCCTGCAGACTTCGATCATCTCGCGGGCGTCCGCCACGGTAGTAGCCAGAGGCTTTTCGCAGACAACGTCGATGCCGGCTTCCGAGGCCGCGATCACTGCATCATGGTGGAGGAAGTTCGGTATACAGATCGAAACCAGATCCAGATCTTCCTTGTCGAACATCTGCCGGTAATCCTGGTAGGTCGTTGGAATGCTCCACTTCCGGGAAATCGGTTCGAGGTTGTCGATGGCTGCGACTGCCGCGAGCCGGGCGTGCGGGTTGCGGCTGTAGGAGTCGCAGTGAAAGTCAGCCGCAAACCTGGAACCAACAATCCCTATCCGTACGGTGTCCATTGGATTCTCTCCGGGTCTGAAACTTAAGTCTTGCCAATAAGCGCCGGTAATTCAAGGATGTGTTGTTCGGATATCAAAGGAGCGCCATCGTGAAATACATAGTCGGCTCGATTGCCATTCTATCTTTCATTGTGCTCAGCGGCTCCAGCGTTCAGGCGGAGCTGCAGGTTTTCGGTTCGTTCGAGGATCCTGCGGAGATCGCTGCCGTCGCACCTTCGGCAGGTGTCCGTATCGCCGCTTCCAGGCTCTTCCCCGCCTGGGCAGGCAGCTCTCTGGAGGTGAAATTTCCTTCGGGCGGGGGCAGCCTCGCATACACCAAGGTCCCGGAAGACTGGCGCTGGCAGGAATCGCTGCTCGCTTTTGTGTGGAGCATGCAGCCTGCGGAACTGGTCTTGAAACTGAAGGACTCCTCGGGAAAGGAGTTCGGCCGCTCCTGCCGCCTGCGATCCGGGGTGAATCACCTCCAGCTTCCTCTCTCCGAGGTCCAGGGTCTCAACCTGCAGGCGATGCGTTCAATCGTCCTGGAGGGCCGGGAACCGGGAGTCTTCTACCTGGACTACCTGGCGCTGGATCGATACCACCCGGTTCTCGCGCAGCGAGGACGGTGGGATATCGACTATTCAATGGAGGTCGCAACTCCTCACGTCCCATGGGCCAGGCCGCTGGCGGGAGGTCCTATCAAGGCTTTCGCCATCGCGGACGTGGCTGATGGACGCGGGATCGTCGAATTGGCACAGCGGCTCCAGATGGATTTCCGGGCGACCACCATAGGCAGCAGCGCGGGGATCAACAAATGGGGATTCGGCGACTTCTACGAACAACGCAGCTGGGGCGGCGAATTCTGGAAGGATGCCTACAGCCTCGCACAGACATACATCGCGGACGATTTGATCCACGGCCCTCGCTACGACGTAATCCTCTGGCCCGGAATACAGCCATGGGAAAGCTATCCCGAGGAGGTGCGCGACGCCGTGCGCAAACGCGTTGAGGGCGGCACCGGCCTCGTCATCTTCTATCCATTCAGAAAAAACCCCGCCGCCAGTGATCTCTGGGACCCCTCGCCCTTGACGAGGACCGCAGACATCAAGAGCGAGGACAGTAACAACTTCTACCGCAACCGGTTTGACGAATGGGATCACTCGCCGTGGCAGCCTGTCGCAGACCACTACATCACGCGCGGTGTTCCCTTCTCCGCCCTTCCCTGGGAGCAGATGGCCGTGCCCCCTTCCCGGGCCTCGGGTCAAGTCCTGCTGAAGACCGCCAAGGGCACGCCGGTTCTCGCCGTGCGTACTGTCGGCAAGGGGCGCGTGGCAGCGTTCGCCTACAGCGAGAAAGGAATGATTCCGGAGATCCACAACGTATTCGAGACCGGCATCCATTATTCCTATCATGAATACATGTGGTCTCTCGTGGCGCGCGCGGCAGTTTGGGCGGCCGGACGCGAACCGGGGACGTCCATCCGGAGCGTCGTCGCTTCCCCGTCGGGAGTCACGGCGCGTCTTGCCAATGCCCCCGCCGGCGCTCGACTGCTGGTCAGAGTACGCGGCCGGTTTGACGAGACGGAAGCAGAAGGGGTCGCAGCCGCTACCTCAGAGCAAGGCAGCCTGGAGTTCAAGTTCCCCGGGAAGCTGTCCGGCGGCCTCCATTTTGCAGAGCTGCGACTGCTGCAGGACGGCAAGGCGATCGATTGGGCGGCGGCTGCGATGAACGTCCCGGTGCCCGTCGCCATCGAGTCAGTCACACCCGGATGGGACCGGGTGCGTGTGGGTGACGCGGTTCCCGTTCGCGTGAAGCTCTCTGCGCCTCAGGCCGCCGACTGCCGGGTGAAGGTGCGCCTGATGGACAATTACGGCCGGCTCCTGGACGAGCAGGACTTCGATCTCAGAGTCGATCGCGCCGCCGGGCGCGAGATCACCCTCAGAACAACGGGAGCGCTGACGCATCTTGCCACGGCGGACTGCGAGGTCTTCGTTCACGGCCTGCGCAGCGACCGCCGTGTCGCGGAAGTGTTCGTCCTGCAGCCTCGCAGGTGGGACGACTATGACATCGTGATGTACCGCTTCGGGCCGGACCCGATTCCCGGTATCTGGCCTGCCATCGACCGGCAGATGCGGAGACTCAACGTGACGACGCTGTCATCCTACTCCCTGAGTCACAGCAAGCACGCCAACTACAACGTCCAGGCGCAGACTCGCATCAGCGGGCAGGAGTCACCGGATGGGCCTGCGCGCGACTACTACACAGCCATGAAGCGGAAGTATCTCAAGACCGGAGACAAGTTCGCGCTTGTGCGTCAGTATTGCCTCGACGACCCGGCATACCGTGAACGGATCGCCGGAGAGCTCAAGAACCTGACCGCCCCGTGGGTGCCGTTTTCGCCGATGTCCTACTATGTCTTCGAAGAACCCTCGCTTACCTGCTATGGCGACGCTGTCGACATCTGCTTTTCGCCGCACACGATGAAGGCCCTTCGCGCGTGGCTGCGCGAGGCGTATGGCAGCCTCGACCGGCTGAACCGGCAATGGGGCACAAGCTTCTCCAACTGGGACAGTGTGGTGCCGGACGACGCCCCCGCCGCGCAGGCGCGCGGCAACTACTCCTCGTGGGCCGACCATCGCACATTCATGGAGAAGACCTACGCCGACACCTTTGCGTTCGTACTGAACGAGCTGCGGAAGTCGGATCCCGAAGGCATCCTTCTCAATTCGGGGACCCAGATCTCGGGCTCGCACAACGGCTGCGATTACAGCCGCATCGATCCCCATACGAGGCACCTGAACGCATACGACGGGGGCAACCAGCTCGACTTCCACCGCTGCTTCAGCCCCGACCTCAAGATCTCGGGTGGTGCAGGCTACGGTGTCCTCGGCAAGGACGTCTTCTACAACTTCTACGACAACCTCTTCAAGGGCTCCAATGGGGGCGCATACATATTCTGGCAATACTCCACACTCGATCCCGACCTGACCATGAGCCAGAGCGGGAAGGACATGGAAGCCGGATTCCGCGAGTTGCGCGGCGACGGGATCGGGAAGCTGGTCGGGCTCGCGACGCCGGACAATCACGGGATTGCCCTGCACTATTCGTATCCCAGCATCCACGGCACGTGGATCGTTGACGGTAAAGTGAAGGAGGAGGTCAGCGATAATACGAGCGCGTCCTTCGACCGCTTCAGCGAAAACCGTGACGGCTGGGTAAAGGCCCTCAAGGACTCCGGCCTGCAGTTCGACTTCATCTCGTATGGAGATGTGGAGCGGGGTGGGCTCATCACCAAGGGATACAAAACACTGGTGCTGCCCATGAGTGTGGCGCTCAGCGACAAGGAAGTGGAAGCCGTCCACGAGTTCGTCCGTCGCGGAGGCACGCTCATCGCAGACGCCCTCACCGGAATCATGGACGAGCACTGCTCTTTTCGTGACAGCCGCGCGCTGATGGACGTCTTCGGGTTTGAGGCTGCCAAAGGCGGAAGAGAGAATTTGGCGGCCGGGAGAGGCCGCGAACCGCTTCGCCTCACCAGCGCGCGCACCATGGTCTCGGAGGAAGGCGCGCCCCTGTTGCTCGCCAACCGCTATGGGAACGGTCGAGCCTATTACCTCAACTATCTCCTCAATACCTACCCTGAGGACAGGCGCGAGGGGCGCACCGGGGCAGCGCTGAAGAACCTGAAGACGATTCTGGATGACGCGGGGGTACACCCTAAAGTACGCACGGCGGGGATGGATAGCACGCCGGTTTCCGGGTGCGCCGGTTACCTTTTCAACAACGGATCCACGCGCCTGATCGGGCTCATCCCGGACAAGTCGGAATCGGGCTCGCAGAGAATCCGGCTCTCCTTTGACGGGAAGGCCGCCATCTATGATGTCCGGAAAAAGCAGTACCTGGGTACCGCAACCGAATTCGAGGCGGACATCGAAGCTGCTGTCCCGCGACTGTTCGCAATGATCGAGGCGCGGATAACCGGGGTTGACGCAAAAGGACCCACGCAGGTGAAGCCGGGTGACGAGGTGAAGATCGATTTCTCGGTCCAGGGCCCCGTCGCGCTCAGATCCGTCGCCACAATCACGGTGACGGGCCCGGATGGGAAGAGCATTCCCTGGTACGGCGGAAACGAGGATATAGTCTCCGGAGCGGGCAAAGTCCGTTTCCGCACCGCGCTCAACGACCCTGCCGGCACCTGGAAGGTCGCCGTGCGCGAAGCTCTCAGCGGCATGCAGAGCGAGGTCAAGGTGGAGGTCAGATAGGAGAGAAACCGACGCACTTGTTCAGCAAGGCCGCGCCCCGCCGGGTCGGGCCTTCAGCCCTCCGTCGCGGTGTTGTTCTCATTCCCGGGGCTTTCCCCCTGTATGAACCGGGCCTCCGGCCCTCTGAAGACGGTGCTGACAGTCAATCCCCATTTCAAGGAGCAGACAAGAGCGGTGAAACCGCCAGCCATAACCTCCTGGGGCGAAGCACCAGGAACTACCGAAGCGAGAATGAACAGAGACTGTAAGCCTGTTCCATAGCTTTAAGGCCTCAGTTCTATCGACGGGTCGTGACCAATGAAAACCACCTTTATCCTCAAATGCACCGCGTGCTTGATGCTCTGCTCCCCCTCACTCACGAGCCCCGAATCCGTCGAGTCGGAGATGCGGATACGGGCGGATCGGTTCCTGGCACAAAAGGCGCTGACTGTGGATTACTACCGGATCGGGCGCAGACTCGCTTTCCCGCTCGCGTTCGAGAAGATCCCGACGCCCGCGTTGCCTGTCCCCGGCATTCCCGATTACCCCTGGGAGATTTGGATGGCTTGGGAGCTCGAGGAGAGATTGAACTCCCTCGGCTGGGCGGCCCAATGGTTCAGGGACGCAACGGCCGCACAGGAGGCAAGCCGGGAACTTGAAGCTGTAACCCGTTGGCCGGACTTCACGCCCAACGGACGGCTTGATCTGTGCCTCGGCCACACAGCGCGTGTCCTCTGCCAGGCATACGGGCAATGGAACTGGCTGAGCACTCAGACCAGAGAGACGGTCGGCCTCGCACTCGATCGTTTGGTTGCGCAGGCGACGCCCTGGGTGGAGGCAAAATATGGAAGAGTGAACTCGGCGCCGGATGTATTGGCGTCCCCTGATCCCCAGTCACAGGTCCACAACATCCCGTTCATAGGACTGATCGGCGTTGCACTCGCCGCCAACACGCGGGGGAGCAGCCTCGCGCCCCGGCTCAACGACAAAGTCGGTGTGTTGCTGGAGGTCCTCATGAACCTCCGGCGCCAGGGATACAGCGAAGCGGTGGCGTATGACGGCTACCTGCTCGACTTCTTGTCCTGCTGGATTCAGAGCCTGCCGGCTGAAGCGAAGGAAGCGATCCTGAGGCGTTACGACTTCGGGACTTTCCTGAACGAATCCCGCATGCTGGGCGCTCCGGGGGAGATGGCGCTCGTCGCCGAGATTGCCGATGTCGAGCCAAGGCGGATGCCGTTTCATATCTCCGCGCAGGCACGCCTTCAGCAGCTTCACCCTGATCCCGTTCGCGCCTGGTACCTTTCTCAATGCGGGATCGGATTCATCCGCGCAGATGCGCTGGCGTGCTTTCGCGGGCCCGGTGGGAACCCGCCCGCCGGAACAACGCCGCCTCCGGCCGGCATATTCGACGCCCATTACGCGCAGGTGCTGCGACGGGGCTGGGCGCCGGAAGAAATGGCGGTCGCTGTCTCTGCGAGCAACTCGCCGGCTGGCCACATCCATTTCGATTACGGCTCAGTCACCGTCGGAGCCTTCGGAAGATGGCTCATCGCGGACCCCGGCTATCAGCAGTACATGCCCGGAGATGAAAGGGAGTTCACTGTAGGCCCAACCGCGCACAACGCCCCGGTGCTGAACGGGCAGGCTCAGCAGCTTAAGGCTGGAAGGATCGTTACGCAGGCGAAGGACGGCGACGACACCTGGAAACTGAAGGTCGACATGACCGGATGCTATGCCCCGGAAGCAGGGGCCAGTCTCGTCTCGAGAACGATCTGGCTTTGGGGCCGGAATCTCGCACTCATTGCCGATCAGATCGAGGGCCCCGGGGTCAAGACAGTTACGTATCGATGGCATGGAGACCCGGGGGCGGCATGGCGGATTGACGAGGGGTGGGCTTTGCTCTACACCGAACCCTCGGCGATGTTGTGGGTGGGCAGCCCCTCGATGCCGGTTTCCGAGGCAGGCCTCGACCGCCTGCCCGGTTCGCGCGGCCAACTTACGCTCACGACCCAGGGCAAGGCGACCCCGGTGATCTGGTGGGTCTTTTCTCTCGGCGAATCCAAACCGTCCCTGGAAATCGCACCCGACGGTCACGCCGTCGAAGTCTCCGGCCGCCGGTTTTCACCCTAGGCGACGGGGTCAGTCGCCGAAACTGATGTCGAGCGCACGTGCCGCCGTAACCAGATCGCCATCCGGCGGCACGGTCTTTATGGCGCTGACCGCCTGCTCCAGCGGAACGTAATCGATCCGGGGCGGATTCAGCGCCACCATCACGCCATTCTGTCCCTGTTTCAGCCCTTGTACTGCCGCCGCACCGAAACCGAGCCCGAGTATCCGGTCCATGGCGTTGGGCGACCCGCCTCTCAGCAGGTGCCCCAAAACCACCGCGCGTGATTCGTATCCCGTCAGAGTGCCGAGTTCCTTGGCCACGATATCACCGATTCCACCAAGCCGCTCGACTCTGCCCGGCTCGCGGGCTTTCACGGTCACATCTCCCTCTGCGGTCCTGGCACCTTCCGCTACTACGACGATCGCATACGGCTGGACTGCACAGATCTTCTTCCTGAGGTGTTCGGCCACCCGATGAATGTCATACGGGATCTCAGGGATGAGGATCGCGTCCGCCTCGCTCGCAATCCCGCAGTGCAGGGCGATCCAGCCGGCGTAGCGCCCCATGACTTCGACCACCATGATCCGCCGGTGAGCCTGCGCGGTCGTGTGAAGGCGGTCGATACATTCCGTGGCAAAGGAAACTGCGGAGCTGAATCCGAATGTGGACACCGTCGAGCGGAGGTCGTTGTCGATCGTCTTGGGGACGCCGATGACATGCAGCCCTTTGCGGTGCAATTCGAGCGCGATCGTGAGACTCCCGTCGCCGCCGACAGCGATATGCGCATCGATACCGTGTTTCCGGAATGCTTCGATGACCAGATTCGACTTGTCCACTTCCCGCAGGGTGCCGTCCGGGGCTTTTTCCAAAGCTCTAAATGGATTGCCGCGGTTTGTGCTCCCAAGGATGGTTCCTCCCAGGCGCCCGATCCCTTCCACTCTATCGGGATTCAGTTCCATCAGACCTCCATCCGGGTACCGGTCGGGGAACAGGAGGCCATCGTAGCCTTCCCTGATTCCGCAGACCTTCCAGCCAAGGTGGTTGGCAGCATAAACAACAGACTGAATGACGGCGTTCAGACCCGGAGCGTCTCCGCCGCCGGTGTTGATCGAGATTGTCTTTGTCGGCTTGGTCATGGTCACCCCTTCATTATTCTTTCGATCCGGAAAGCCTGCACACGAGGTTCGAATTCTATCTTTGTCCTCATTCCTCCACAACTGGAGAAACCCCCGTACTGTGATTCAGACAGCGGGGATTGAAGTGACCTCGTCTCGTCATGTGATCGCTGTCCAACCCCTTCAGGGTTGGGCCTTGCGGCAGATCCAATCCTCCCCGGGATTTGCACCCCGGGCTGATCTGTTCGACCCCCTTCGGGGTCGAGTCCGACGTACTGCGCCAGGGAGCTGAGCGTGACCATGCCGTTCAGTCCGTTGCTTCACTGGCGAAGGTGACGCCTCACAGATGCCAGCCGCGATCGACGCTGACGACGCTGAAAGCGTCGAATAGAACAGCCCGGGGTGCAAACCCCGGGGATCAGGATGATCGGAAGATGTCAACCCTGAAGGGGTTGAACAGCGTCCTTGCAGCGCAGGCTGCCTGTCACGCGTCACCAGTCTCGTGGTCCTCACTGTCAGAACCACAGACCCCCGTAGGCCTCGGTTCCGGGCGTCTGAAAATACCAATTCAACGCAAGCGCGGGAGGCCGTTCCACGCTAACGCATCAACCGCGGCGCAACACGGCCCTGATCCTCAAAAAGGACCTCCCGCGCACCGACCCGCACACTGCGGCCGGTTCCGGAAATCGTCGGCTCCTCGTCGCCAGGCGCCAGTGGAACGAGTACCACGAGAAATTCCATCTGACGGCTGCTGCCGGGGGCTGAGATGCGCAGGCTCAGAGGGTCGTCCACGTTGACGTTGCCGCCAAATCCCGGGGCCGTAGTCAGCAAGGCGCCGGCGGGCAGCAGGGCACGGCCGACGAGTCTCGCTTTGGCAGACTCGACCAGGAATCTATCGCCCGAGAGTGTGACTTTGCCGCCCGGCTGGAGCATGAAATCGAAGTTCGTGGCATCCGAAGTCCGCGCCATATCGCGAACTACGACCGAACCCCATTTGCCGGTGGTGCGGTCCGGGCGGATCAGCAACAAATCCCTTACGACCGATTCCGCGCCCTCATAGCACCTGGTCGCATCGGAGCGCCACCAGAGCAGGCCGTTCTCATCCACCGCATCAGTAATGATCCCCGCGCTGTCAGCATCCGATCGCTGGTGTTTTCCTCCGATGACAAGGCAGTTGTGCCCCCAGGTGCCGGTGCTGAGGTAGATGGTGCTCTTGTTGAAATAGCCCGGCCCGACCTTCCCGTACCCGTAATCGCGAAGCAGCCACTCGCCTCCGGCGTTGAGGAGAAAGTCGTTGACGTCCAGGTGCGAATGCGAAACATCGGCTCGCCCGCTGCGCAGATGGAGCGTCAGGGCGTCCTGCTGCCAGCTGGTTCTTGCCCCGGCGAACCCGGTCCCTTTGAAGACATGCGACAGGGCCTGATTCCCCGGCAGCACGGCTCCGATTGCCGGATCGAACCAGAGCAGCGCCCAGCAGGTCGCATCGATGTCCGGCCTGTCAGCGAGCGACTCCGCCAGCCACTGGGTAAGGCCATTGCCGTACCGGGAAGCAAGGCGATACATCATCGGACGGATCGCGTGCCAATCCGTTGTCCGGCCGTCTCCGAAGTTGGCAACCTGGGTGACATCCGGTCCCGCCATATAGAGCCGGAACAGGTGAGTATTGCGGAAGTAGGTTGCAGCATAGAAGTTCTCCCCGGAGTAAGGACGAACCGCCTCCACGAATCGCATGAGCGCCTCCATGCCGTAGCCCCAGTAAGGGATTCCTTCCTCATAGGACCCGTCGTCGGGCAGTTCCGCCACGATGTGGCTCCCCCCCCAGAGGGCTTTCGCCAGCCACGTCCCGGCTGCGGGTTCCTGGCCTGCGAGTGCGACCGCCGTGACGGCCAGCGCCTGGTAGCCATTCCAGGCGTGATTCTGCCGCCAGGCATCCTTCCACCAGCCCCGGTCGTTGATTCCTTCGGCGGCTTCGTAGAGGGTTCGGCCATGTTCCCTCAGTGTTTTGAGCAACGACGCACGGTCCTGATCAGACCATTTCGAGTAAAGCCAGTCGTACGCAACGGAAATCCCGACCAACTGGTGTTTGGCCGCCAGGCCCGTGTTTTCATAAATGCCTGCGCCCCAAAGGGGGTACGTGCCCGGTTTAAAGGCCCACTTTCGGACCAGCGCGAAATACTTCGGATCGTCGTCCAGCAAGGCGACCAACGCCATGCCGGGCAGGTTGTATCCGTACACCCGCTGCCAGAGCATCTCATCGTTAAGCGTGCCGGGCCGCGTCGAGTCCCCACCGACTTCGGGAGGTCTGTACTCAGGCGGCTCTTCACTCAGGGCCGCGTCCACAGCTGCCTTCAGTTTTTCCCATTTTGCCCGGTGGGAAGTGAGGATCGACTGCCGTAGCCGGTCGACATCAGCCTGTCTTATGAACAATCGCGGGCGACCGGGAGCTGCGGCGCGCGCAGCCAACTGGTCCGGTCCGTACTCGGCGGTACCGGTACCGGCGCAGAAAAGAGGCGCCTGGAACAACATTACCATGGTGGCAACAAGTGGCTCCATTCTCCTCATCGTTCCCCTCCAAAGCGCCAGCTATTTGAAATCTGGCTTGCTTGCCCGGCGCCACACTACAATACCCGCCACGGGGCAGTCCCGGAAACCGAATTCCGAAGACCTGGCACCCGATCCATGGCTTTGGCGCCGATGCTTGCCGGGACGCCCACGCCCGCTCTGACACGCGACGACAGGTCGGTCACTGCGAAGACGGTGGTCTGCCGGGGGCATACTGTTCTTGAAGCCTGCGAGGCCTGGCCCGGCAAATGAGAGCCGCCGCACGCGCCGCGTCGTGTAATATTTCCTTTGGTGCCGGATCGTGCGCGGGACAGGAAAAATATGGATGCGGATCGACCGGGTGAAATGATGCGGCAGGCATGGCAGCGCCATGAACGGCGCTGGCGTGACAATCGCTATGTCTATGCCGTCGTGTCCCGCAGAAGCCGCGGGGTCTCCGTTGGCCTGAACCTGAACCCCGACAAAGCCTGCAATTTCGACTGCATCTATTGCCAGGTCAACCGTCGCGAGCCGCCCACGACCAGAAAGGTCGATCTGCAGATTCTCGCCGCCGAGCTGGATCGGGTACTGGAGGCGCATCGTGACGGTTCCCTCTTCGCTGCGGCCCCATTCAGCGCTCTCCCTCCAGAACAGCGAACTATCCGCGACATCGCCTTTTCGGGGGACGGCGAGCCGACAACATTTCCCCGTCTCGAGGAGGCCATACGCATCGCTGCCGACGCGCGCCACCGTTTCGCACTGGCCGATGCGAAGCTCGTCCTGATCACCGACGGCGCTTACCTGGCGAAGCCGGCCGTGCGCCGGGCTCTGACCCTGATGGATCAGAATAACGGCGAGATCTGGGCCAAGCTGGACGCGGGGACCGAAGAGTTCTTCCGGACGGTGAACCGGCCGCACATCGAGTTGGAGAGACTGCTCGAGAACATCCTCGACGCGGCTCACGCCCGGCCTGTCGTTATCCAATCCCTGTTTTGCAGTATCCATGGCCAGGCGCCTCGGCCCGGGGAGATAGAAGCCTATTGCGGGCGACTCAATCGGCTACTGGAGGCGGGAGGCCGGCTCAAGATGATCCAGGTCTATACGATCGCGCGCGGCCCTGCCGAGCCTTTCGTCGCCGCCCTCTCGGATGCGGAGCTGGATCAGATCGCCGATACCATACGCTCCCGAGTAGCCGTCCCCATCGATGTTTACTATGGCGTGGCGGAGGACAAATCGAGGTCATGAAAGAGAAGAAGCGCTGCTGGGGAGGAGACGACCCTCTCATGGTCGCTTACCACGACTCGGAGTGGGGTGTTCCATTGCACGACGATCGCGGGTTGTTCGAATTTCTCGTGCTCGAAGGGATGCAGGCAGGATTGAGTTGGGCCACGATTCTACGCAAACGCGAGAACTTCCGGAAGGCCTTCGGCGGCTTCGACGCCGCGCGCGTTGCAGACTACGGCAAGAGAGAGATTCAACGACTCCTCGAAGACCCGGGGATAGTCCGCAACCGCCTCAAGATCGAGGCAGCAATCGGTAACGCGCGGAGGTTTCTGGAGATACAGAACGAATTCGGCAGTTTCGGCAGCTACATCTGGGGCCTCGTGGACGGCAAGCCGATCCGGAATCGTTTCCGCTCTCTGTCGGAACTGCCGGCGCGGACGCCGCTTTCCGACCGGATCAGCAAGGATTTGAAAGTCCGCGGCTTCAAATTCACCGGGTCGACAATCGTCTATGCCTATATGCAGGCGACCGGCATGGTGAACGACCACATGGTCTGCTGCTTCCGCTACAGAGAGATCTGAGCCTGGTCGCTGTCTCTATGGATCGGATCTTCAGCCCTCAGGACCATCCTCGGTCCCATACCTGGCGCGATGCGCCAGTCTGGTATGACACGGGCCGGCGGCCCTCCCCAATGGCCCTGACCGCCAATCCCTTCTCGAGGAACCAACGCAAGCAGGCGCCAAACGCGCGACTCATACCGGCCCCGGGAATCGCCGGGAAATGCCCGCACAAGTGAGAAACAAGGGCTGCAAGCCCGCGCCATGGGTACTGCGCATATTTTGCGCTGCCGGCAGGGAGAAGATCGAGGTATCCCATAAGCTGTTGATTATGCGTACATACGAAGTTCCAGAGGGTGAGCCTTCAACTGCATATCCTGCAGACAGATCTATCCGAGGTCAGTTGGCGCTCAGTCCGAAGCGCTTGATCTTGTAGTGTAGTGCTCTCAGGCTTATGCCGAGGATGCGGGCCGCCAAAGTGCGGTTGTGGGTGACGCGCGATAGCACGTTGGTGATAATCTGCCTCTCGGCGTCTCTTAGAGGCTGGTCCAGCGGAAGCGTGATTTCGGGGTGATTATCTCCGGCAGCCTGACGGATCTGCTCGGGAAGGTCTACAGGCTCTATCTCGTCAGTTCGGGAGAGCACGACCAACCGTTCCACCAGGTTTCGCAGCTCACGGATATTGCCCGGCCAGGCATACAGGGCGAGCAACTCCAGCGCCCTCGCGGAAACGGTCTTCGGAGTCCTCTGGTAAATACTGCAGAACTCCCGGAGGAAGGAATCGAGCAGGAGCGGAATGTCCTCCCGCCGTTCGCGAAGGGGTGGCATGGCAATGGGGACGACATTGAGCCGATAGTAGAGATCTTCGCGAAACCTCCGCTCGTCTATTTCCTGCTTCAGGTCCCTATTGGTCGCCGCGATGAAGCGGACATCGACGGTGATCGCCTTGGTCCCGCCCAGCCGGCGCATCTCCCGGTCCTGCAGTATGCGCAGCAGATCCACTTGTGTCTTGGGCGTCATGTCTCCGACTTCGTCCAGGAAGAGCGTCCCGCGTGAGGCCAGTTCGATGCGCCCGATCTTGGTAGCGACAGCTCCGGTGAAGGCGCCCTTTTCGTACCCGAACAGCTCGCTTTCCATGAGGGTGTCGGGCAGGGCACCGCAATTGACGCTGATGAAGGTATAGTCCCTCCGACCGCTCCGGTCGTGGATAGCTCGCGCGACGAGTTCCTTCCCCGTGCCGCTTTCACCCGTGATAAGAACGGTCGCATTCGTCGGAGCAACCTCCGAGATGATTTTGAAAACCGCACGAATCTGTCCGCAATTCCCGATGATGTTGGAATACTCCTCCTTTACACTGAGGCGCCGGCGGAGATTGCGGTTTTCCTGGGACAACTGCTGCTTTTCGAGGGCCTTCTCAATCAGGAGACCGAGGCGCTCCCTGTCAACCGGCTTGGCGACATAGTCATAGGCGCCGAGCTTCATGGCTTCGACGGCGCCCTCGACCGTGCCGTAGGCAGTCAGGATGATCACTTCCGTCGCCGGACAGCTTTCGCGAATCCAGCGCAGGAGATCCAGCCCGGAGCCGCCATTCATCCGGAGGTCGGAGATCACAACGCTGAACTGGTCCTCCTTCAGAAATGCCATCGCCTGCTCCGGCGATGCTGCCGTATTCACCCGGTAGCCGTCATCTTCCAGCAGCGCCGCAAGAGCCTCCCTGATGTTGATTTCGTCGTCCACCACGAGGATTCGTGCCGGGGACTTCCTCATCTGGGTCACCTTTCTTCCTCCGCCGGAAGGGAGGGCAGCGCCACGGTGAGGGTAGTGCCGCTACCCGGAGTACTCTCGACCTGGATCTTCCCCCCGTGGTCCTGGATAACCCGGTGGGCTATCGTCAGGCCAAGGCCCGTGCCGTGAGGTCTGGTCGAGAAGAAGGGATCAAACAGGCGACCCATCCTCTCGGCCGGAATTCCCTCACCGGTATCCTCAATGCGGACGACGGCCATCGCAGGAGCGGTGCCCCCGGCATCTGCGGACGCGGCAGACACGACCAACCGCCCGCCGTCGGGCATGGCTTCGAGGCTGTTGATTATCACGTTCAAGAATGCCTGTTTGAGCTGGTCTTCAGACCCCTCCACCACGATCGGCGTGCCGTCTGTGACGAAGAGCATCTGGACGTGACGGGATGCGGCCTGGTTTGCCACCAGGTCCGTGACTCCCTTCAGGACCTCGCCCAGTTGCAGCCTGCTTGTCGCTTTCCTGCTCGGCCGCGCAAATGAAAGAAAGTTCTCGACGATCCCGGACAACCGGGAGATCTCCGACTCGAGGATTCCCAGATACTTGCGCTTCTTCTCATCCTGCCCGGCTGTGCCTTCCGGTGCTCCGAGATTCCTTTCCAACAGCTCGAGGTTCAGGTTCAACGCCTCGAGCGGGTTGCGAATTTCGTGCGCAAGAGCTGCTGCGAGGGTACCCAGGACCGAGAGTCTTTCGGCGGCGCGCATCTGGCGTTCCATTGCTACCATCTCCTGGACGTCATGCACCAGGAGCAGCGTCCCGATTGTGCGTTTCTGCGGATCCCTCAACGGCAGCGTCGTAACTCTCACCGCGCGCGATTCATCCGCATGCCCAATCGTGTGCTCAACCTCCCTGACGTAGTCCCCTCCTTCCAGTGCGGCCCCGGCGATTTGCTTGATCTCCGGGTAGTCGCCGAGCAGGTCGAGAAAGTGAGATCCGGGTGGCTTCGCCGGCATTTTCGACAGGAGCTTTCGAGCACTCTCATTGGCCAACGTCAACGCACCCGATTTGTCCACCACCAGGACCCCGATCTCGAGACTCTCGAGAATCTGGCGCAGCAAGGCTTGAAGCCTCTCCCGCGCCGTGTGATTGTTCCGGTCCCGGATAACGGCTGCCACCGTGATCGCGCTCAGGAACGCGCAGGCCGCGTATATTACCGGCAGGGGAACGACCTGGGAATGCAGCGGGAACAGGTGCCTCCCGAAGTACTGAACCTCCCGGGCACGCAGAGATATTTCCCACTGGAACGCCAGCAGCAAAAGCCAGAGAAAGGCATTGAACGCAACCAGCAAGCCGTACAGAAACATCCTCGGGCTGGTACTCTCAGCCCGGGTCGCGGAGGTGAGTTGAGCTGTCATGCGTTTCCCCCTGGTTTAAGCTCCAATCAGGATATCACGCGCGGGCCGGTTGGGTTTGAATCATTGTGCAAATAATGCATACTATTGGGTGCAGCGCTCTTCTTGCCGGCCCTTCAGCCCTGTTCCAATCCCGGAAAATCATCCTGAAATGAAGATTTCTTCACATCTGAGCCGGCAAGGGGAAGGTCTTGCAGCCTCACCCACAAGACACGCTTCCCCAGCAAGTTGCGCTTTATTTTTCAGGGTGGCTCTATTAGGCTTTTGGGTTCCGCGAGCACGGGAGGATGGAGTCACGCCCGGAATCAGGCGAATTCTCCGGGAAATGGCCACTGATTTGCTCCTCATGAATTTGCCGGGGCATCCGACTGCCAATGGTGGCAGTGCGGGATGCACTCGAGCAATTTCAGACAGGAGTTGGATATGAAGAAGAGCTTTCTGGCAATTTCCCTCATTATCGGCTGCAGTTTGCTCTTGGCCGCTTGCGCTTCAGCGCCTACGGCCGAGATCACAGCAACCAAGGCGGCCGTCGCCACGGCCCAGACCGACGACGTGAGGACCTATGCCCCCGACAGCTTGAAAGCCGCCGAGGATGACTTGAACAAGGCTCTCGCCGAGGTTCAGACCCAGGACGGGAAGTTTTTTGTCTCGCGCGACTACAAGCAGGCCTCAGCGGAACTGAAGTCTGCCAAGGATCTCGCCGAGAAGGCCGTTAGCGACGCTCAGGCGAACAAGGCAAAGGCGAAGAGCGACGCCGAGGCGGCGCTGGCTGCGCTGCCGCAGTCGATTGAAGAGGCCAAGAAGGCCCTGGCAAAGGCCCCCAAGGGCAAGGACACGAAGGCTGATCTTGAAGCGATGCAGAACGACCTGAAGGTGGCTGAAGAGGCGCTGACCGAGGCCAACACGGCGATGTCCAACGGGCAGTACAAGGACGCCCTGACAAAAGCCGAGTCAGCCAAAGAGAAGTCCTCCGCCATCATAGAGCAGGTCCAGAAGGCGCTGGAGAAGGTCAGGGGACGCCGCTAGACCTTACACCCGGGCCTTCTTGTCATGAGTGAGATAAGATAAGAAGGAGTGATGGCAGTATCCGGCAAAACCCGGGTTATCCTGGTTGCGACAGCTCTGGCCCTGTTCGCGCTCGTCAGTACCTACGAGGTATGGATGCAGCTGGGGGTGAGGACACGCCCCTGGCAGTCAGAGGCCTACCTTGAATCGTCGCTGGCCGAGTGTCGGACAGGGCCGGGCGCCTACGCCTTCAGGCGGGAGTACACGCTTCTCGAAATACGCGCTGACGAAGCGCGGCGCTACCTTTTCGAAGAAGACCGCGACTTTTTCCTGTGGCAGGACTATACCGATGTGAACCTCCGGCTGGTCTCCGCCTGCCTCGACGCACAGCTTCTCAGACTCAGGATGAGCCTGCGGCAGCAGGAGCAGAAAGCCAAACTTGCCGCTTCCCTGGCGAGCCTTCAGAGCGAACTTGGCGCAAACAATCACAACGGGAAGATCTGGTCCCGGTTCGACCTGAGTGATATCGAGCGAACCAGGGCGAGGAGCCTGGCCGATCAGGCGAGATCCCTGGCGGCCAAAGGTGAGATCGAATCCGCGCTCAACCACACGTTCCGTGCCTGGGCGGCCTGGCGGAGGTTCAACGACCAGAGCGATCAGGAATTTGCGCGCTTCGAGGATGCAGCCATGCAGGAAAAGTGGGACCGCGAGGCGGCGTCGCTCAGGAGCTGGAGCAGCGAGACGGGACGCCGGGCGATCCTGGTGGACAAGCTGGCTCACAGATGCCTGCTCCTGAACCGCGGGAAGTTGGAGAAATCGTACCCGGCGAACCTGGGAAGGAACTGGTACAGGCAGAAGATCCAGGAGCGGGATGCCTCAACGCCGGAAGGCCATTACAGGGTCCGCCGGATGTTCCCTTCCGGGAAGTATGGGTTTGCTATGCTTCTTGATTACCCTAACGGTGCGGACCGTGAACGCTTCGAGGAGCTCAGGCAGTCCGGGGTCATCTCGCCGGCCGCACGCATCGGCGGTGGGGTGGAAATCCACGGCGGCGGAAGGCTCGATTCGGATTGGACGGAGGGATGCGTTTCGCTGGAAACGAGCGATATGCGTGACCTCTACCGCCGCTCTTCCGTGGGAATGAGGGTCACCATCGTGGGCACCTCTCGGCTGACTTCGTCGTTACAGGGTCAATAGAAATGAGCGGTTTCGGCTTTAGATCAAGGCGTCGCCTGTTTCATCCGGACAACCTGAGAGCCTGGATACTCCCGGGCCTTCTCGGCGCGGCGGTGTTGATCCTGCTCCTCGTCCCGCTGCTGTTCTTCATGACACGTCCTGAGGAGGACTCTCCCACCGTGCTGCCGCCCGAGGTGGCAACTCTCGACCTCAAGGATCTGCGCAAGCAGGTTGATGCCCTGGAGGGCAAGGTTCGCAAGCTGAGTGAGAGGAGGAACCGCCTTTTTCCACCGGGAGCGGTGATCCTGGTGGACACCGCGGCCAATCAGATCTATATGGTCCAGGGCTCCAAGGTCCTGGTGCAGGACAAGTGTTCCACCGGGAGCGGTCTCGAGTTGGCCGACACGAGCGGCAACCGATCCTGGACGTTCGAGACTCCCCGCGGGTACTTTAAGGTCCTGGGCAAAGTCACCGACCCGGTCTGGATCCGTCCCGATTGGGCGTTCATTGAGGAAGGGGAGGCGATCCCGAAGGATCGCGCCAGCCGCGAGGTGCCCGACGTGCTCGGCGATTACGCTCTCGCTTTTGGCGACGGCTACTTTATTCACGGGACTCTGTATACCCGGATGCTCGGCAGCAGCGTCACGCACGGCTGCATACGCGTCGACGATGCGTCCCTCAAAAAAATCTATCAAACGGCTCAGCATGGCACCCCGATCTGGATCTACTAGCCGTATCGAGTGTCGATGGCCTTCAGGCAGATGCCCCTGGGCATCTCACTTGACCATGATCGCGTCGACGCTGCTGATGGCGGCCGCACTCCTGTCTTCGGCGTGCGGCTCAGGAGGTTCCCGCGGAAAAGGGGACGAGCTGCAGCAGCTGAGAAGAGAGTATGGGGCGCTTCAGCATGAAGAAGAGGCTCTCACCGCCGAGTATCCTCTGGCCAAGGACTCCGATCCCTACCTGGTGGTTGACCTTCCCAACCGCAGCCTGGAGCTGAAGGCCCGCGGCCGAAGCCTGCGCCGCTTCGGCGTCCTGGAGGCAAAGGTCCTGTCGGGCGGTGATGTCCGGACTTCCATCTGGTCCCTGATCGACCGGCGCCCTCTCGAAGAAGTCGAGAGGCCCAAAATCGCCCCCGGGGCAGGCGAGCAGGCCGCAGCCGAGGCCGCCAAGAATGCACTGTGGGGACCGTTTCGAATGCCCGCCGATTACGACCTGCAATGCGAAGGAGGAGACGCCCTGGAGATCAGGGCGCTACCTGCGGAAGCATCCCACAGCGCAATTGTCAGATGGATCACCGCGGTTCACCGGCGTTCAGCGAACTGGTATCGCAGATGGCGTGCCGGGAAAGCGGAGCAGCGCTACGCCATCGAGCTCTGGCTTGCCGAAAACGATTCCCAGCTTCTCTTCTGGTCGCTGCCGAAGAAAATGAAGATCCTCATTCTGCGCGGCCCCGCAACGGGTTGAATCCCGGTCGAGCCTCGCCTCCGCAGACGCGCTGCGGTTCGCGTCGCCCGTACGGACATCGCGCGCTTCGGGGAAGCGTGCCCGCTTCATTTGAGAACGAAGCCCGAGGTCTTCCTGACCCGGAAGCGGCCATCATCGCCGCGGACAATGAGGAGGGCTTCCGTATCAGCCAGGGACTCAATCAGCGCCAGTCCCTTTTGCGGCTCGAGCACCATCAGCGCCGTCGCCAGCGCGTCCGCATCGATGCAGAGAGGGGCGATCACGGTAGCGGAAGCGATGCCGTTGCGTGCGGGCCGGCCTGTCCTGGGGTCCATCTCGTGCGAGTAGATCTGCCCCTCGATTTCGAAGTAGTCCTGGTAGTCTCCTGAAGTCGCCACCGCCTGGTTATCGAGAGTGATCACCCACTCAGTCGCCTGGCTGGGCTCCGTTCCCGGGAGAGGCTTCGCGATGCCCAGGCGCCAGGGGGACCCGGACCGGTTCTTACCCCGAGCCCGCACTTCTCCCCCTATCTCGACCATGAAGTCATCCAGTCCCATGCCGGCCAGGAATTCATAGACGGCATCTACCCCGTAGCCCTTGGCGATCGCGCCGAGATCGATCTTCAGACCCGGCCGGGATTTTGTGAGTGTGCGACCTGCAATCCGGAGATTGCGGTACCCGACGTCTGACAAGGCCTTTTCGATGGACTCCTTGGAGGGCATCGATTCGAGTGCCGGAGGGAACGGATGCCCCGGTCCGAAACCCCAGAGGTCCAGCACGGGGAGAACCGTAATGTCGAAGGCGCCGGAGGTCTTCTCGGACCAGTAGAGAGAACGGGTAACCACGTGAAGGAATTCCGGGGAGATCTCGACCGGCTCGGGGGAGATTTGCCGGTTGAAGCGGCTTATCTCGCTCCGGCGATCGTACACTGACATCTCGGCATTGATCTTCTTCAGTACCGAGTCGATGCCCGCCTGTGTCCCTGTCTGATCCAATGTGTCGCCCGCGCGCCGCACTATCTTCACAGTATAGGATGTGCCCATGGTCTCGCCCTTGAGTTCAACCTGGGGAGACCGGCGTGCACAGCCGGCAAGAAGCACAATTGAGAGAAACACGAGGATGTGCCTCGCGCCTCTTCCCACCTGCGCCAAAGTCGATGGCGGGATTCGCATGGATATGACTGGGGCCGGCGGACTCAAGTTTCCGGGAGGGGTTCAGATTGCGGAGAACGGAAGCCGGTGGCAAGGCACTCCGTTCTCCGCAGGTGCCTCACGCCCGCCAGGCCCGGGTTCGCGCGGCGTCGCAGCTGGCCAGCGTGTCCAGTGCGACGTTGGCATCTTCTACGACCTGGAAGTCGTACATGCCGACACAAATGAAATCCGCCCCGCCCTCAAAGGCGAACTTGAAGCCATGCTTGGGTTCAATCGCGCCCGCGGCCAGGACCTTGTACGCGATCCAGGGTTCCTCGAGGCTGCTCATGAACTGCATGACCTCTTCCGGGTCCCTGCACCAGACGTTGTCGTTGTCTTCCTCCTCGACACGGGCCGACCAGTAGTCGCAGCGGTGCAAGGTCTTGACCCAGAAATCGGGCTTCATGCCGAGACGGACGCATTCCTTGACAGTCTCCAGGAGATGGGCCCCGATCCCTGCGGGCAGGCCGCTCTGACGGATGTGATCGAGTGCCCTGGCGATCTGGTCCATCTTGCCTTCCTTATAAAGCTTGTCGGCGATGCCGCCCTGAACGTAGCAGGCGTCGGCTCCGCCCTCGATGGAGAGGTCGATGCCCTTGATGACGTCGTTGCCGAGGGCGCAATCCGAAATGAACTGGATCTTGCCGCCGCGTGTCCGCCAGTACTTGTTGATCACGCGACAGAGCTGAGGGTTCGTCAGCAGCGTGTTAACCCCGCACTGTTCGGCAAGACTCAACGTCTCGTAGACCTTTTCATCGGTGTGATATGCCTTGATCAGCTTTGAGACGTAGATCAGGTCCCGCGAATGGGCCCATCCGCCGATCAGGTTGCCGCCGGCAATCAGTCGTGAAACCTCCAGGTTCTTAATCCGGCCCGTCGGTATCTTGCCTTTCAGTTCCTTGAGATTGGCGAAGTGAAAGGTTTTCGTAGTGGCGGTGGTCATCCCGTCGAGGCTTCCCGCCGCAGAAAGGAGATGCTTCTCCTCGAAACTGTCGTACTCCCGCTTCCTGGCCACCTCCCAGGCAAATCCCCCGAGTACCGGGAGGGTTGCGAAACTCCGCACCAGCAGGTGGCGACGCTGCAGCAACAGCGGCGATGGCTGCGGTTCGGGTGTCGCCTGCACCTCCGCCTTCCGTTTACGCCAGGCTTGGATGAGGTGGTCCAGACCCAGGAACCGGCCCGTGGGAATGACAGCCAATACGCAGAGTAAAACCAGTTCGATGAGGTTCTTGTCAATCAGCAGGTAGTTACCTTCCGCGCGAGGCGATCCCATCCCAATCAACGGAGGGCTGGCAACGTAATAGAGGAGCAGCAGGAGCGCGCCGGCGAGGCTGGCAATCCGGGTGAAGCAGCCCAGGATCAGGGCGAGCCCGATCAGCGTGAGCCCCCACATGTTCAGCTGGTCGGTGAGTTCCAAAGCCACCGGACTGGCGACAATCCACCGGAACAGCGGAGCAAAAAACCATCTCGACTCAGCCAGGAACGCGGCTGCGGTCCAATTGGGCTCCAGCAGCTTCATGACCCCTTCATAGAGAAAGTGCCACCCTACAGCTACTCGGAGAATCACGAGCCCCCACATGAGAGGCTTCGGGTATTTCGAATCTTGGTCAGGATTTTGTGCGGGTTGGGACATTCCTCGCCTCCAGAAATGTATGATCTCGGGGACAGGCTACTAAATTGCCCGCCAATCAGCAACGATTCGCGGAGGAAATCCGACAGCAATAGTCGAACTTGCCTCCTCGGCGGTCGGAATCGCACTCGGTGTCGGTATCGACGGGGATCTGACCTCAATTCTGAGGGCCGGTGGCTGATCACGGTCTCGAACGCCGATTGCGACCCCGGTTCCGATACCGACAGATTCTTTGCGTCTTCAGGCGAAGAGATCCTGCGCACGCATCAGCCGGCTCCGTACCTCGACGCCATTCGGGCAATTCACAGAGCACGTGCTGCAATTGCGGCACCGCGTCGTGCGGGCCTTCTCCGGCAGCTCGAGGAATCTCGCCCTCGCCATGGGGAACTGGCCGTAGCCTTCCGCGTAGCTGAGCATGCGAATCATGTCTGCGACGGGCACACCCTTGTCGCATACACCGCCGCAGGCACCGCACATCCGGCAGTACAGCGGCCGGATGTATGCCAGTTGCGCGGCCAGCAACTTCTCGTCACGCTCGGTGAAGGGTTCCGACATGGCCCTCCGGTTCTCGTCCAGCTGATCGAAGTCGGTCATGCAGACGATGGCTGTGTCCACCGACCGGTTCTTCAGTACCCACTTGATGGCTGCGGACATGGCGCCGGGCTGTTTCAGCGTGTCCGTCAGCGCTCCCGGGCTGACACCGTAGAGGCGGTCGCCGCGCTGGATCCTGCTGAAACCGCCGGCCAGCACTTTCATCGCCACGACGCCCATCCCTGCCCGCCGCGCCGACTGGATCGCCTCTCCCAGCTCCGGCTTCATCGTGAAGTTGTAGCTGGCGAGCGTCACGTCCGTCTGGCCGCGCTTGACCAGGTAGGCGAGCATGTCGGGCATGTTGAAATGCGTACTGACGCCGGCGAATCGGATCTTGCCGGCTTTCTTCGCGGCCTGCTGGACTTCGAACAGGTCGTCGTTCAGATCTTCGGGGAGGTTCCGGTTATGCAGGTACCAGACGTCAAGGTAGTCGGTGCCCAGCTCCCTCAGGCTGGTTTCCAGGTCCGCAAGCGCTTCCTCCTTCGTCTTCCCCAGGCTCTTGCTCGCAATGATCACCTGGCTGCGCTTTGACTTCAGGGCAGCGCCAACCATCCGTTCATTGTTGCCGCCCTGGTAGGACCGCGCGGTATCGAAGTAGTTGATCCCCACGTCGGCTGCGCGCTCGATCACCGCAGGATCGGAGGTCGTCATACAACCGAATCCGAGCGGCAACACTTCGAGGCCTGTCCTCCCCAGTTTCCGGCGGTTCAGCTTCGCGGGTTCCTGCTCTTCATCCAACATCGCTGCGGCTGCGGGCGCACAGACACCGGCCGCAAGAAATTCGCGTCGAGACGTAAGATTTTTCATGGCAGCCAGTCTACCATTGGTCGGTCGATTTTTTTCACGTCTGTGCAACGTGCCCTCCGGCAGAGCGGGTTCAGGTCGCCGGCGAGGACTCGGCACCGGCCATCCGGTCTTATCCCCCCTCTGGTGCCGTCACCCGCTCCCTGCGTTTTTCCCTTGCACTCCCCGCCCTGCCCGCATAGAAGATCGGCTGGATGAAACGAAAGAGTCCCCCTCCGAAGACAAGACCGGCAGCCGGGCCTTCACGCGCGGCCGGCGTTTCGACCTGGGCCTCGATCGCATTAGACGGTATCCCCACGATATCCCGCATCCTCCTCGCGGCCATCGCCCTGTACGCGGGAGCCCGGTTCTTCACCACGAGTGATACGTACTCGATTCCCCTGGATGCTTCGAACAGGCAAAGCTGGATCCTTAAGAACGTCCGGCATTTCGAGCCCGGGGACGATTACTCTTCCATCGAGTGCGATCAGCCCTGCTATGTCATCTCTCCGTCGCAGTCGCGTCTCGGAATCGACCCGGCGGATGCTCCGTACGCCAGGATCGTCTTCGCTCCCGGTTCGTCCGCTCGCGAACCACGCATCCTCCTCTCCAGCCCGTCGGAATCGGGAGCATTTCTCAGCCGCCGGGGAGCGCTCCAGGCCGACCACCTGATCTGCGACCTGCGAGACCTCCAGCCGTACGCTTCGGTGGGGCCATACACCTCCACAATCGACAGGATTGGCATCTCCTTCACCGGCAGGATGCTCCTGCGGCGAATCGAGGTGTCGGGCACCCTCAGCCTCGCCGACTACGGTCTCCTCGTCCGCGACGCTTTTACCACCCGGGAACCCTCGACTCCGCACTCGATCAACGAGTTGTTCGGTGTCTACGTTCTCGGTCACGGCCACACGGCCTGGGCCGTCGCGCTGTTCATCCTTTTGACGCTCCTGATTCTCTCTCTTGCCGGCACTCACCATCTGCGCAAGGTTCCGGTTGCGCTCGTGTGCACCGGCCTTTTCCTGTACCTGCCGTGGCTCGCATACTTCTCATCGGAGGTCGCGCAGTCCTTCACACATTCCTCGCTCAGGAGCGGCCTGTACGATGAGTATGCATCCCGCTACGGAGAGGAATTCGCCTCCCTGTCCCGCGCTCTCAACGACAGCATCCCTCCCGGCAGCAGAGTCCATTTCATCAGGCGGCCAATCGACACCTGCCCGACCGAGGGTAACCTGGCGGCATTCGTTCACAGCGTACGATTCGAGCCCTGCGAGTTTGCCGATGCCGACTACTACTTCGGCTGCGAATGCCCCGGCATCTATGACCAGGCCAACGGGCAATTAGCTGAGCCTCTCACCGGGAAGACCGCGAGCGTCGCTCCAATCTACCGGCAGGATGACTCGTTTTTGTTGAGGGCGCTGAAGTGATCTTCGAGCTCGCGAAGTGCGCCGCCTCTCTCGCCGCCCTCTTCCTTGCGGGCGGGGCTGTTTACTTCGTGGTCATCGGCAAGGCTGATCGCCGATGGTCGGAGGCGATCTCGTACGGATGGGGGGCGGGTGTGGTCCTCCTCTATGTGGTCGGTGGCCTTCTGGTCAGGGTCCCTCCTTTGTTCTTCGAATGGCACCTGTACTGCCTCGGGCTCCTCGTTCTCCCGGCCGTTGTACCGGCAGCATTCTATATACGCAGAAACAGGTTGTCGGGCCTTCGATTGCCTCGTACGGACCTCTCTGCCCGTCGCATCGACCTCTGGGCAACAGGGATGATGGCCTGCCTGGCTCTTCACACCCTCCTGCTTGCCTGGATAAATCTCACTCGCCCTGTTTTTGATTCCGACGCGATCAATCCCCGCCGCTGGGTCGGACTGGCGAAGGCTATCTACCGCCTCGGCGGCCTGCCGGCCTCAGTTCGAGTCTGGAATCCCGTCTTCCCATCCCTGGTACCGCTGTGGCCGAACATGTTCACCGCGCGCTGGCATGATTCGATGGCCGGCGTTCCCTGGGTTTGCTTCTATGCCCTGACGCTGCTGATCTCCGGGCAGTTCATTTGCCGCGTTACAGGAAGTCTCAGGGCGGGTCTTGCGTACGCCTGCGTTCTCGCCTCCATACCCCTGATGTGGAACCATGTCATCCGACCCGGATTTTCGGACCTTATCGTCTGCTACTTCCTGGCTGCCGTCCTGTCGCTGCTGTATTACAGCTATCAATATCAGCAGCGCCGGTATTTCCTGTTTTCACTGGTCTTCATGCTCGGCGCCTGCATGTCGAAGCAGGAAGCGGTTGGGTGGATGCTGCTGATCTACGCTGCCTGCGGCCTGCTTTACTGGCACGTGAAACGGCAGAAGCCCGTCGCACTTATTCTTGGCTTTGAGGGGACTGTCATCGCGGCCGGACTGGCAACGCACCTGCTCTTCGCAGATTTCTTCCATGACCTCGTAGCCGGTCGATTCCTCTATCTCGGCCTGTTCTTCAGAAATCGCTTCGACCCGGCCGCTGTGCGGCTCCTGGTTGAACGCACGTTCACGTGGGCGACGTTCGGCGTTTACTGGTACCTCGTCCTCGGAATCCTGATATATCTCCTGATCCGGCCCGGCAGCACCTTTGTCAGACTCCTCGGAGCGCAGTGCGCTTTGGCTTACTTGCTGATCCTCTATTTCCTCTGCGGGACCGGAAACGTCAGGCTCACGATTTCAGGCACGAACGCTTCGAGGCTGCTGCTGCAGTGGGTTCCGCTGGGAGGCGTATTGTACGCCGTGCTTGTCTCGCGAGTGTCGCGGGGGGCTCCGAGCCCTCTCGCAGGGCCGTCCTTCGGAAGTTCACGACCTTGCGTCGCGATGTGCAGACACTCTTTTCCAGACGGCGCATGACTCGTCCTGGCCGTCGAGTCTTCCGCACAGCGCCATCGCCGCCGCCCGGCAGCCTCCACCGCACCTCATGAGGTTGGGGCAGCCATCACAGATCCCGTACTTCTCAGGATGGCGGAAAATGTCGCAGGCGTGGGAGTTCTGGAAGACTTCCACCAGGCTGTCGGTCCGGACGTTTCCGACATATGCCTCAGGCAGGTCCATGCACACGCACGGCGAAAGCCATCCGGTCGGGTTGATGGTCAGCCGATCCCGGCCCGCACGACAGCCGCGGTGGATCAGCCTTATCTTTTTCTCCAGCCGTCGCATCACAGGATGGTATTCGGCCCAGGGGATATATGTCTCGATGAGCCAATGCTGCCGGTTCAGACAGAACGCCTCGAGCGCGGGTCCCAGGAGGCTCAGGACGTCTTCGTCCTGGGGGAAAGACCCGCTGATCCTGCGGGTGTGCAGGGGGCAATGGATCGTGACTGTCGACCACCCTTCTCTTTCCGCCAGCTCCAGGATGCGCGGAATCTCCGGCAGGGAAAGCTGGGTCAGACGGATGGAAACGGTTGTGTGAAACCCCTGTTCCTTGATGATTCTCAGCGCCTCGAGGGCCCGGGCAAGTCCGTCGGTCGGGGACCGGTGAAATTCCGCATAGGAGACGGGGTCGAGGGTGTCCAGGCTGATCTGAAACGACTTCGTCAGAGTCTCGCGGCGCAGCCGGGAAACGATCTCCCTGGTGAGGAGGCTGCCGTTGGAGGCGATCCTGGCAGTAATGCCATGCTCTGCCATGCACTTCAGGATCTCGGGCAGGTCTTCACGTTGAAACGGTTCGCCGCCTGAGATGAGGATGTCGCGGACTCCCGCTTCATGCACTTTCTTTACGACATCCAAGGCCTCGCGTGTCGTCAGCTCGTCCGGGTGGGCACTGCCCCCATCCGTAAAGCAGATCGGGCACCGGTAGTTACACGCGTAGGTGAGATTCCAGAACAGGGTCCTGAGGGGCGACGGATCCATCCACGCCCTCTCGCTGGTGTGCCCGGGTTTGAGCTTCAGCTTGATGTCGAGCATGGGCAGGATTGTCTCCCGTTAACCTTCCGGGTCTGTGTCTTCACAAGGCACTCCGCTCAGACAGAGTGCGCAGCCGAGCGAGTATCCCGCCTTGCGCGTGCCGCCCTTGACAATGGGGGAAGGCAGCATGCGGTATTTGCCGGCATAGCTGACCAGATCCCTTTCCCGGATCTCATTTCTTCTCACGTAACACTTCTCCTTGTCCATTCCATTCTCGGAGATAGCCCCTACCGGACACCTGTCACGGCACAGTCCGCAGGTCTCACCGCCGGTCGCAAGACAGGGGGCGCGATAGTCGTCCGTCCTCGGCGCAGCCGGTCCCGGAGGCAGGTTCAAGACGAGACTGCCGAAACGCACGAAAGAACCTATCGGAGTGATCATGCTCCCGTGCAATCCGAAACTCCCGAGGCCGGCAGCGTAGGCAACGTGGCGTTCAGACCAGGTGGAGCTGAAGGCGTGTTCAGCACTCCGGAACGCGTCGTATTCTTCCGTGAGTGCCGGCGCTACGGCAGCGAACCCTGCACCGCGCAGCCGTTCCGTCAGACGTCTGCTCATCTCGAAGATAATCGCTCCCCCGTTATTGCGCGCAACGGAATAGAGCGGAGACGGCCAATGCCTTCCCCGGTTGGATCGGCGCACATCCTGGGAGAATGGAAGCGCCCAGGAAACGACGCTGACACAGGAGAGATCCGCGCCCGCCGGGGAATGGCGCTCGAGTATCTCCGGCGGCATCAGGTGACCGGGGCTGACGACCTCCCGGAAAACCTGGAAAACAGGGTCCCGGCCGTCGACCGCGCCGACCAGCGGCATATCGAAGACCGGAACATCACCGAAGTCCTCCAGCCGGTTTACGGCCGACGCGACGATGAAGTCCCGCGCCATTTGCCGCACAATTTGCAGGGCACCGGACGGCCCCTCTGTCGACCACCTGCGCATGACGTCAGCCTTTTTCATCGGCTCAACCGAGACTCCCCGCCACCCTGGCGGCATGCTCCTCGATGAGCTCACGCTGCCGGACATCGTTCATGATGCAGTCGTCGCGATAGTCGAGTGCCAGCGTGGCGACATGACGCCGCCAGATCTCTGCCAGAGGCCGACTCCTGACATTCCCCAGGAGATAAGGCACAAACGGGCAGGGCGTGACATCTCCCCGCGGAGAAATGAAAAGGATCCGCTTGATGATCACGTCGCAGCGGGTTCGCGCCGTTGGAAGTTCCATGTGCACAAAGGTCGGATCCTGGAGAGTCCTGACAATTGCCCGCTCTTTCGGACTCAGCATGAGATCAAATGAGGAACTCAATCTTCCCGCCGCAACCGGCCAGAAGAAGTAGACGGACATCGCTCCCAGCCGCCGTCCCAGCGATATGATTTCTCCAAGTCCGTCCGGAATGAGTCTGCGCGAAGCGTAGGTGCAGATCTGGCACGGGATACCGGCCTCCCGCAAATGCCTGACGCCCTGCACGGCCCTGTCGAACGCACCCGGGACACCTCTCAGGGAATCATGGATAGAGGCATCGGGGTGGTCGATCGATATGGCGCACTGTGTCAGCCCCGCTTTCTTCAAACTGAAGGCCCGTGCGCGGTCCAGGAGCAACCCGTTGGTGTTGAGCCGGGTGAGAAGGCCTGCCTGATGTGCGTGGCTGACAATCTCGTCCAGATCCTTCCGCAGTAACGGCTCGCCGGCGGAGAAGATCACCTGCAGAGCCCCGAGTCGCCGCACCTGGTCTATGATCGACTTGATCTCTCCGGTGGTCAGTTCTTCGTGATCCTTCCTGTCCGGGGCGCTGGAGTAGCAGTGCTCGCAGCGGCACTGGCACCTGTAAGTCAATGCAATGGAGACATTTGCCGGCACGGGACGCAGAAGCAGTCTGCGGGCGGCAAAGCCGGGAATCCGTCCGACCGCTTTCAGAGAGCGGTTTGAGGCATAGAGTCGGCCCATCCGATAGACACGATTTGCGAGCGTAATTAAGCGCGGGGAATTTGTCATGCGATTTAGCCGGTGCTTCCCGGGACTCTATAAGGTATTCCGTCACTTTCCTCAACATGAAAATGCTCCTGCGTATGTCCCATCAGTTCCGGGGGCCGAAATCCGACTTCCCTTCCGCAGCCGGAGCGTGGTTCCGCACCGGCGGCGCACAGCCGCTTGGCGAAGCGTGCCTACCCGGTCCCGCAGCGAATAGAGGGAGGTCCGAGACAACTTAGCTGTTGATCCGATATAATCGCGTCGCACGAACAGAGGCACTGAATGCGAAGGTGAAATTCCATTTCCGAACTGGCCACAGGGATTCATATTCCCCCTGATCCCCCGTGGCGGCTTGGCACGATCTTCCGGAACCTGACGGAGCGCTGCCATTTGTGTTGTTTATTCTGTCATGCCCATGTTGAGAAGCCATTGGAAACCTATGCCGCAGGAAGCTGAGCATGCCGCCGTTTGACGGGCTTCGGATTATTCGCGGCCCGCTCTACAAGTCGACGCTGCTGCTAACGGCTCCACTCCTTTGCGTCCTGCTGCTCAAGCCCGAATCTGCGGACGCTCCGACGGTCCACATGTTCTTTCTGAACATGTTTCTTTACCTTTGCTTTGCCTACGCCGTGAACGATTGGGCTGATCGCGAAGCCGACCTGGCCGCCGGTAAGCACCGTACCTTCTCTTCACTCCCGGCCGGAACAGCTTCGGCAATCGTCATAGCGCTGTTGCTCGCCACCCTGGCGGTCGGGTACCGGCTCAGCCGGAGCTGGCTTTACATGGGCGTCCTTTCGACGGGCCTCCTGCTGGGCGTGGCCTACTCGGCTCGTCCCTTGCGTCTCAAGGGCCGCGGCCTCCTGGGCGTGATGATCGCACCCCTGCTGGGCAAAGCGATTCCTGTGTGCCTGGCATGCATTCACTATCGCCGCTTCGGGTGGTACTTCCTGTTTATGGCCCTGGCAGAGTCCATCAAGAATGCGATAGATATTCTCTTCCATCAGATCGTAGACTGCGAACACGACCGAAACTCCGGCATCAACACCTTCCCCGTTGTGAGCGGCCTGGAACAGGCAAGGAGACTCCTGCAGCGGCTTGCCACGGGCGGGACCCTGGGCGCCATCTCCATGGGTATGATCCTCGCCTGGCTCGTGATGGAATACCGGTGGGTCTTCGGCGGTGCCTGCCTCCTGGCACTGCCTGCTGCATTGCTGAGCAGGGGGTTGAACAGCGGCCGCAGGGCCGGCTTTCCCGCGCTCGATCTGCCTTTCGGCTACATCTGGTTTGGCGGGATCGTCTTCCTGCAATCGCCCATGTGGCTGAGTGGCATCGCCGCCTGGCGCAGTCCATCATTCCTGCCGCTGGCTGTGATGGTCGCCATCATCACACTCTCCCAGACGGCGTTCTACTTGCGCTATCGCTATTACTAGCCCGGACAATTCATGAAGCATCCGGGAGAAAGGGATTTGGAACACGGATGAACGCCGATCGAAAATGGTGCTTCGATCCGCGCGCAGCGCCGCGGCACCTTCGGTGCGGCAAAAGCTCCGCCAGCGTTTCCCAGTGTCCACAAATGCTCCCTTCCCGCTGATTCATAAGAAATCCCCGCCAGGAGTGCGGCGGAAAGGCCTGAGCGTCGTTCCGGCAGCGCCGCACCTCAGCGGGCTGGCGTCCGTCACCCGCTCCGCCAGAACTTCCTCAAGGTCCATTGCAGAGGCTTTTTCCGCTTGAGTTCCTGATCCATGGCCAAGGCCCAGCGAGTGCGTTCGTCGAGCTCGGACTGAAGTTGCCGGATCAGCGCGTTCCGTTCGTTGATGGTACGGTCGAGCTCAAGCGCCCACTTGCCACGCTTGTCCACTTCTTCGCGGAGCTCCCCCTCTTCCCGCGCCCGCGATTGGACCTCGCCCGCCAGTCGGCCGATCGTGGAGGCATGGGACCATAGCATTTCCTTCACCGCGCGGACCCGCGTTTCAGGCGTGAGCTGCTCCAGCAGATCGCGCGCCCCGGTCACGCGTTTGCCCATCTCCTCGTCACCCGTCCCGGCACGCAGCGCATAAACCCCATCCATGAGGGTCCGGACTTCCGGGAATGTAAGCTCTTCCGGCGTCGGGATCCATCCCAGCTTCGCTTCGACGCTGCCATTTCCGCCGTCAGACAATTCGACGATCTCAGTGATAGGCCGATTCCGCAGGGTGGACTGGATCCACCGCGCGCCGGTCTGCGGTTTGAAGTCTCCCGCGTTACACCGATACTCATCATAAAGGTAGGAAAGATACATGACTGCGCCCTGGGGCAGATGGTCGATGAACGCAAGTTCGTGCAGCATCTCCCAGAACGACGCTACATCAGGGTCGAAATTCATGTCGACCCCCTGTTCTTTCGCCATCTGCGAGATCCGGGAGTTGGGGAAATAGGTAAGGCGGCTTTGGCAGTAATACCACGCCCGGTCGGGACTATCGGTGCGGGTAATCTTAGGCATCGCCTGCATCAGATCCAGCGTGTCGCGCCGGTCATCATCGGTCTCGAAAGGGTTCGCCGTAATGAGATCGATCTGGACACGGCAGTTCAATTCCTTGAGCACCGACGCCGCGTGCAGGATCTTGTTCCTGGAGGTTCTCCGGTTGAAGATGCGGTAGAGGGTTCTCTCGCTCCCCGATTGAACCCCCATGGCTGTATTGTTGAGTCCCGCCTCCAGCAGTGCCTGGTGGACCTCCTTGCTCACTTTCGCAGGATGGGTGTAGCACCAGAAAGGCAGGGCGATCCGCCTTCGGTATTCGGCCGCGAACTGCAGCGCCCATTCGCGGTTGAGGGTGAACGGGTCGTCGTAGACCGACACCATGCGTGTCGGAAACTTGTTCACTGCGTGCTCCAGCTCCAGGAGCACGCTCTCGACCGTGCGCTGCCGGCAGTACCGCTGGTCGCAGTAGAGGTCGTGCACGTTCGAGTTGTGACAGAACGTGCACGCAAAAGGACAACCGCGGGACGTCAGCATGGGGTACGCGCCTATATCGTTGTCGAACCGACCGTCGGCCTGGATGAGCCGGTTTCGAACGATCGTGAACTTGTTTGCGCCGTCGTAGTCGATGAAAGGAAACTCGGACAGTTCCTGCTCGGATACGAGTCGCTCCAGGGGGTTCCTGACGATACCCGTTTCGGTGTGGTACCAGAGATTGGGGCTTTGTTGGACCGCTTCTTCGAGGGAGCCAATCTCGTCCATGGCGTCCAGCAGACGCGGGAGAACAAAGTCCGCCTCGCCGATGCAGACGATTTCGCTTCGCCGGATGGCTTCATCCGGTTCGGAAGTGGCGCCGATGCCGCCCATGATCACCGGCAGACTCAGCTCGGACCGGATCCTCCCCGCGAGGTGGGTCACCAGCCTTGCCTGGACCGAACGGTAGGAGAATCCCACCAGGTCCAGAGACAGATCTTTGAGCAGGCCCAGCAGCAACCGTTCGTCGTCCGCATCGCCGATGGCGGCGGTGCTTCTCAAAGTCGGGTGATGGTATTCCCCGTAACAGACCAGGTAGAATGCGTGGCGATCCTTGACCAGCGAAGAGAGCTGCCGCGCACCCATGCAGCACCTGTCATTACAGCTGATCACGGCGACCTTCGCCATCGGCACCTCGAGCTACTGTTAAAGATACCGTCTGATTTCGCGCAAATCCACCCGTGACTATTCCTGACGCAGGGCGACGACGGGATCGACACGCGCAGCCCGCTGGGCCGGCAGTATGCAGGCGATGGTAGCGGCGAGCGCCAGGATGCCGGTGACCCCCGCAAGCACATACGGATCCACCGGTCTTACCCCGAAGAGCAGGCTCTCCACATATTTTGCCAGTCCCAGGGTGCCGGCGAGTCCCAGCGCGAAACCAATCCCCAGCAGAGTGAAACCTTCGCGCGCGATCAGCCTGAAGATCCGCTCGGCGGTGCTGCCGAGGGCCATGCGAATCCCGATCTCCCGGGTGCGCTGAGCGACCGTGTACGCGAGCACGCCGTAGATGCCAACCGCGGCCAGGAAGAGCGCCACCAAGCCAAATCCCATCGCCAGAATCATGGGCGATCTGCGGGCAACCAGCGATTCGTCAATGCGCTCCTGCATGGTACGCACGTCGTAGAGCGGCAACCCGGCGTCCACTTCCACGATGGCTTTCCGCAATGCTGATACCGTGGCCGAGGGCTCGCCTGCGGTTCTGAGCGCGAACGTGGCGTGATCCCTTGGAGCTTGCTCATACGGGAAGAAGTAGGCGCCGGCTCGCTCGTCCGGGTCCACGAGAGCCCGGAGTTTAACGCTTCCCACAACTCCCACGACCGTGTACCAGCGCGAGTTTGCGCTCGGCTGGACGAGATCTTCCGGGCCACTCGGTTGCCACATTCTCTTGCCGATCGGGCTGCTGTCGGGCCAGAACTTGCGAGCCAGTCTCTGGTCGACGATGATCACCTTCTGGGTTTCGCCGCTGTCCCTGGAGTCGAAAACGCGTCCTTCGATCAGCGGCACCCGCATGGCTTCAAAATAGCCTGGCGTGACGACGATCCGGTTCGGGGAAACCACCGACTCACCCGGCTTCATCACGTAACCCTCGGCCAGGATGAGACTGTCGCTGGAATTATGTCCGAACGGAATACTGTCGGTTGCGCCGGCGACTTGGATCCCGGGTAAAGAGCGGATCTTCTCGAGGGCGCGGCCCATGAACGCTCTGAGTTCCCGGTCGCCTTTGTACTGCACACTCGGCAGGGCGATGCTGCCACTAAGCACATTCTCTGCCGCGAAGCCGGGCTTGACTGCGAGCACCCGGCGGAAACTCGCCAGAAGCAGGCCTGCACCCACCAGCAGGATAAGGGCGAAGGCAATCTGTGCTACAACGAGCGCGTTCCGCAGGAACCTCGCACCCCGTCCGCTCGTTCCGGTGCGCCCGTCAGAGCGGAACAGAAGAGTCAGATCGGCACTGAGCATGTGCACCACGGGTATGAGCCCGATGCCTGTCCCGACGACGACTGCCAGCGCCAGGATGTAGATTACTACCTCACTGTCCATCGCGATCTCGCTCCCCCGGGGGATCTCATTGAGTCGCAGGGCCGAGAAGATGCGCATCCCCCACCAACCGAGCAGCAGCCCGATGAGAGCGCCGCAGATGGTCAGCAGCAGGCTTTCCGTCACCATCTGCCGCGCTATCCGCCCTCGCCCGGCACCAAGCGCGAATCGTGTCGTCATTTCCTTGACTCGCACGCTGGAGCGTGCAAGTACGAGGTTAGCGATATTCACCGCGCCGATAAGGAGTACAAAAATTGCCCCGCCCCACAGCAGGTAGAGAGTGGCTTTGATGTCCTTCACCAGCTCGTCCTGCAACGGATGAACCTCCGTGTGAAATCCGGCGTTGATCAGGAGCGGTTTGAGCTGGGGAACGAGATCGAGGTTGGCCTGATTGAGCGCGTCGACCTGTGCCTGAGCCTGCTGCATGGTAGCGCCCGGCTTCAATCGACCGATCATTTCCCAGCTGTTGCTGTGGTACTCCTGTTTCTGCTCCGCCGTGAATGCCAGCGGCCGCCACAGGCGCACACTGGGATCCAGGAAGAGAAAGCCCTCGGGCATTACCCCGACAATGGTGTGAAGGTTGCCGTAGATGCGAAGGTCCTTCCCGATGACGGACCTGTCGCCGCCGTAGCGTTCCTGCCAGAGGGAGTAGCTCAGCATCACCTTGCGCTGGTTGCCGATTTCCCCCTCTTCCTCCGCAAAGATCCGTCCCAGTGCAGGCCTGGCTCGCAGCAGTCGAAAGAGCGAGGGCGTCACGCCCATACTCTCCAGGCGCTGCACCGAGGCACCATCACCGACGTTGAGGCCCTCGTTGCTGTAAAGTGCGACATCCTCCAGCGCAGTAAGGGCCCGCCGGCGATCGTAAAAATCCGGCACACCGTTTACGGCACGCTTTACACCGACGTTCGGATAGCTGTTGTAGAGGATGAGCAGACGGTCGGGTTCGGGCAGCGGGAGCGGTTTCAGCACCACGGCGTGGACAACGCTGAAGATCGCCGTGTTGGCGGCGATGCAGATCGCCAGTGTCGCTACCGCCGTGGAGGCAAAGCCCTTATCCTTCCACAGCAGCCTTACGCCGAACTTGACGTCCTGGAGGAATGATTCCATGTGGGTAAGAGGCCCTTTCTGGCAGAGATCTTCCTTCACTATGGATACGAAGATACCAGCAAAACAGTTCCAGTTCTGGGCTTCTTCTGAATCCTGAATTCCGAGTTCCCAGTCCTCCGTACCAGAGAATCACGTGGGCGGGTTTTCAACCCGCCCCGGCGGCTTGAAAAGCCGCCGCACATGACTACCGTTTGTCCCTCTCTCCAGAACCTCCGCCGGGTTTCTGGCTCACGCAACCGCCCCCTTATTCCTGGCGGTGGATCGCTGAATTCTGATTTCTGAATTCTGTATCCTAAAGGCGCTGAAGGCTGATAGCTGCATTTGGCGAAAATGTCGTATGATTGCCCGGTCGGGCGCTTCGGATCGGCTGAGAAGGAGGCGTCCGGCAGAGCATATGCCTGGCGGCACACTTTGGAGACGACGCTCATGAACATCAGACCGGCATCGGAGTGCAAATGGGACCTGGTCGCACTGGGTGAGGTAATGCTGAGACTGGACCCGGGCGATTTCAGAATCGCAACCACACGGACCTTCCAGGCTTGGGAGGGCGGCGGCGAATATAACGTGGCGCGGGGGTTGAAGCGCTGTTTCGGCATGCGGACCGCTGTAGTCACGGCCCTTGCCGACAATCCGGTCGGCAGACTGGTCCAGGACCTGATCTACCAGGGAGGAGTCGACCAGTCGCACCTGATCTGGGTTCCCTATGACGGCGTCGGCCGCACCGTCCGCAACGGCCTGAATTTTACCGAGCGGGGTTTCGGCGTCCGAGCCGCTGTCGGCTGCTCCGACCGCGGCCATACGGCCATCTCGCAGCTGAAGCCCGGCCAGGTGGACTGGGAGGAGATCTTCGGGAAGGAAGGGGCACGATGGTTTCACACGGGCGGCATATTTTGCGCCCTGTCTGAAACCACCCCGCTGCTCGCAAAAGAGGCGATCGATTGTGCGCGCAAACACGGCACCGTCGTCTCCTACGACCTCAATTACAGACCCTCCCTGTGGAAGGCCATCGGCGGCCAGGCGCGAGCGCAGGAAGTGAACCGTGAACTTGCACCGCAAGTGGATGTGATGGTGGGCAACGAGGAGGACTTCACCGCGGCTCTCGGTTTCACAGTCGAGGGAGTCGACAAGCATCTCTCGAAGCTCGATCCGGCCAATTTCCGCCGTATGATTGAGCGCGTGGTCAGGGAGTACCCGAATTTCGAGGTTGTCGCCACCACGCTGCGCAACGCCACCACGGCGAGTGTGAACGACTGGGGCGCCGTCTGCTATTGCGACGGCAGGTTTTATGAGGCGCCGGCACGAGAAGGGTTGGAGATCTACGACCGTGTGGGAGGCGGGGACTCCTTTGATTCAGGGCTCATCTATGGCCTGCTGACGGGCAAAGGGCCTCAATATGCCGTGGAGTGCGGCGCGGCGCACGGCGCGCTGGCCATGACCACCCCCGGGGATACGACGATGGCCACGCTCGCCGAGGTCGAGAAGGTAATGCAGGGCGGCACTGCCCGCGTAGACCGCTGACCGGTGCCAGGTCTTCGGAATTCGGTTTTTGCAGCAGGACTGCGCGCTTCGGCCGCGCCATTTGCCATGAATCCTCGAAAATCCATCTCCCGGGATAGGAGCGGCATAGGGCCGCCCTAATCTAGACGTAACTTCTGCCGATATAGAGTATCGAAGGCCCTCATCCGGACTTCGGTCGGCAGTAATCCCCCATTTTCCGGCCGCACAGACCGGGCGCATCGAGCGTCGGGTGGTAACCGGCGCTCCTGGCAGACGTCCCCCCTGAATGCAGTTCATACACACCCCCCGGCGTTTGGGACTTATGGTCCATGGCCTGTGGCTTGTCGTGGGAACGCCGCGATGGGGCAACACTTGAAATCACGAGGAACTATGAACCGACAATACGCGCGCATCGGCTTGCTTCTCCTCACGGTAATATTCTTGGGTCTGTCACCTGCGGTCGCGGAGACGATCAACTTCGACGACCTTGACCCGGTCTGGTCTCACCTTCAGCCAGTACCGCCCGGCTATGCCGGTCTCGACTGGAAGAACTTCACATCGATGCACGTGGCCACCGAATATGGCAAGGGAACCCTGACAGGCTATGTGACGGGGATGGTCACGCCGGAATTCATCGTGTTCAACGAGAACGGCCTGCCTGCGGAATTCAGCTCCAAGGAGCCGTTCACGTTCGTCAGTGCCTGCCTGACAGCCGCCTGGCTCGACGGCCTGGAGATCACTGTCGAGGGTTACCTGGACGAGAAGCTGGTCGAGACCGTGACCGTCACGGTTTCTCCGGCCGCGAGCCAGTCGTTCACCTTTGACTTCAAGGGAGTCAACAGGGTGACATTCACACCCTCGGGGGGAACGGCGGTCAAAGGCATTACTGGTGACGGAACGTTCTTTGCTTTGGACAACCTGGAAATCGCCGACGACACCCCCCAATCGACATCCATAACTATCGATATAAAGCCAGGCGACCGATCGAACGTGATCAACCCGAAGAGCAAAGGCGTGATCCCCGTCGCAATCCTCACCACGGACTCCTTCGATGCCACAACCGTTGAACCGGCGACGGCTCTATTCGGGCCCACCGGGACTGAGGCCAGGGAACTGAAGGCTGCTGTTGAGGACGTGAATGGAGACCGGCGCCCCGACATGCTGCTCTTCTTCGCGACTGTTCAGACCGGAGTCAGGTGCGGGGACATAGTGGCCAGGCTGACAGCTCAGACCTCCGATGGAACAGCCGTGGAAGGCAGCGATTCGATCAGGACCGTCCCGTGTAAGTGACCTGTCTCAACGACCATTCACGGGTTGAGCTGAGGTGCGGGCGCCGGTGTGCTGTTCGCACGCTCGAGCGTCGGTCCACGCCATCACGTGGTATCTGTGGAACATCGCCATCATCCGTGGCATGATTTGCAGACCAATCGTGGAGGAATTGCCATGGATCGATTCGAGGAATTGAAGACCAAGTACCAGACGGTTCTCAAGGCGATTCAGGATAAGAGCGTTCGCCTCGCCAACCTGCATGTGCAGGACAACAGACTGTTTGTCCGGGGTGCGGCACCCTCGGAGGCCGTGAAAAATCAAATCTGGGATCTGATCAAGATCATCAATCCGAAATACGACGATATCACGGCGGAGATAACGGTCGACCAGAGCCTGGCGCCAAAGCCAGCACCCCCGCCCCCCTCCGCGCCGAAGACCTATACAGTCCAGCCCGGCGATACGCTGTCGAAGATCTCCAAGCAGTTTTACGGGGAAGCCGGCAAATACATGAAGATCTTCGATGCCAACCGCGACAAGCTGACCAACCCGGACCTGATAAAGGTCGGGCAGGTGCTGACTATCCCGGAGTAAGGAGCACATATGAATCTTCTGGAAATGATTCTCAACTCTCAGAACGGGGGGGCTGTCAGGGAGCTTGCCCAGAATTTCGGCCTGGACCAGAATCAGGCAGCATCCGCCATTTCCAATCTGGTGCCCGCATTGTCATCTGGATTGATGCGCAACGCGTCCACAGGGGATGGCCTGAGCAGCCTGCTCGGCGCGTTGAGCGGAGGCCAGCATCAGAGATACATCGATGATGTGTCGACACTCAGCCAGCCGGAGACGGTCGCGGATGGCAACGGAATCTTAAGCCACATCCTGGGCAGCAAAGACGTCAGCCGACAGGTGGCCCAAGCCGCCTCTCAACAGAGCGGAGTTGGTGCGGACATTCTGAAGAAGATGCTGCCTGTCGTTGCCGGACTTGGTCATGGGCGCGCTCAGCAAGCAGGGTTCCTCGCTTGGCGCGGCCGCGCAACCGCAGGCCGCCGGCGGCAGCGATATGATGGGCATGCTATCTTCCTTCCTGGACTCCAATCGGGACGGATCTATCGCCGATGATGTGCTGGGCATCGTAGGCAGGATGTTGCAGAAGTAGACCGGATGGGCGCATGGGCGCGCTTGAGCTCAGCGTGCCCATGCCCGACGCCGCGGCGGACCCGTTTCTTCTTTGGTTGAAGTGTGCCTGCCGGAGCCACCGGCATCAGGAACCTCTCGCACCACGCCACATATTGCTCCAGGATGTCCCGCCTGTAACTGGGAACACCCCGTAACCCCAGCCGCCGATGCCCAGCCGGGTGGGGTCGGCACTACCCTGGACAACCGCGTAATCCACCGCGGCCAGCACGTCCTCGACATCCTTGTTGCCCCAGTCGGCATAGATAGCCCTGGCGTACGCTTCGCCGCGTCCGGAGCTGCCGCGCGGGTTGGCAGCCACGACGACGTAGCCGCGCACCGCGAAATACTGCCAGTCGAAATGGAGATCGGCCTTTGTGGTACCAGATAGGCCGGGCGGCAATCACATCAGTATGGAAGCCCCGTCATTTCCCAACCCCTGAGCCGCCGCATTCGCGGTCGGCCCTTGTGCCGTGAGCGGGCGACATGTAGCATTGAGCAAGACTTTTTGAAGCTCGGGATGTGGGATTGCCGGGGAAAGCTGACTCCGGCAAGCGTTTCCCAGGGGTACCAATCAGCGCGAAAACTACTTGGAGGTAAGTCTGTATGCGACGCCAGCTTGTGCCGCTCTTTGTCTTCGCCTGCCTGTGCCTGGCATCCGCTGCCCAGGCGGAAGACTATTACATTCCACAGGTCGCGAACGGCAGCTTCGGAAATGGAAGCTTCAAGACGACGTTCGTGCTCTTCAATGTCAACGATGTTCCGGCGGTGGTCCAAATCGAACTGGTTCAGGGCCCCGACGGTCAGCCTTTCAGCGTAACGATTCCGGGACTGGGAACGGCCGACCAGTTCACGCTTAACCTGCCCGCTGGCGCGAGCAGGATACTCCAGACCGATGGTTCCGGATCGTTGGCGGCAGGTGCTGCCCACATCACCGCCAGCGCCGGGATCGGAGTGTCGGCGATCTTCAGCGTCTTCGACGGCAGCGGCAATTTCCTGACCGAGGCCGGCGTGGGAAACTCGGAGGCGATGAACGATTTTGTGATCCCGGTAGACGTGAGCGCCTCATTTAACACCGGCATAGGCCTCTATAACCCCGGCAGCGACACAGCCTCCTTGACGCTGATACTTTCGGATACGTCCGGGCAGGAAGCCGGTCGGGCCCCCCTCACGCTGAATCCCGGCGGCCACACAGCGCAATTCGTGACCCAACTCTTCCCCGGGACGAGCGGTTTTCGCGGCACTCTGAGGGTGACGAGCCCGGTACCCGTCACAGCTGTGGGGTTACGTCAAAACGATCCGCCGCTGTCTTACACTTCACTCCCGGCATTCTCGCGTGCTTCGGTACGCAAGACCTTCAGTCTGGCACAGGTGGCTAACGGGACTTTCGACGGCGGCAGCTTTCAGACGACGTTTCTTCTCTTCAACATCTCGAGCAGTGCGACCACGGTGACGCTGTCGCTCACCAAGGACAACGGAACGCCCTTTCCGGTGAACATCCCCGGCACCGGCAACAACAGCACCTTCACCCTGCAGCTTGCGGCCGGCGCGTCTGTCTTCCTGCAAACCGACGGCCTGGGTCCGCTGTCCGCGGGCGCGGCGAGCATCACTTCAACCCAGCCCATTGGTGCGGCCGCCGTCTTCACGGTCCTCGATTCCCAGGGCCATTTCCAGACGGAGGCAGGCGTTGGAGATTCCGTTCCCTTCAGCGAGGTGACGCTGCCCGTCGATGTAACCGGGTCGTTCAACACGGGCGTAGCGTTCTTCAATCCGAACAGCGGATCCATCTCGGTTACCATGAAGCTTCTTGACCAGAGCGGCCTGGTCGTCAGCACGGCCGCGCCACTCACCCTGCCGGCCAAGAATCACACAGCCCAGTTCGCAACCCAGCTGTTCCCGGGAACGAATGAATTCCGCGGGTCGATAGCGATTACGGCCACAGGAGGCACCGTTGCCGCCCTGACGTTGCGGCAGCACGCCGGGCCTCTCTCGTACACCACGTTGCCGGTGGCTGAGGGGGCATCGCAGGGCAGCGGCACCCAGCCGTCGTCTTCGATACTGCTCCGGAAGCAGGTGACGGGCTACAACGGCACGAGCGACTCCACCTTGAACCAGACTCTCCAGAACGGGTTCAAGATCACCGGGACGATCTCCGGGGCGGGCAAGGGAGACAGCATCGTGGCCCGCAGCGGATCGGACCTGTATACCGGCGTGATTGACGACAGTACCGGCAAGTACGTGATCGTTGTTCCTGCCGGGACCTATACACTCGTGGTCTGTTTTGAACCGACCGGCTCCACATCCGACGCACAGGTAACGAGTACCTACTCCGACCCGTCCAGCGTCCAGGTGTCGGCCGACACTGCTCACAACATCACGCTGCCGGCGAGACAGCTCTCAGCAGTCAGCGGCTCCATATCGGGCGTGAGCAGCCTTGCGATGGCCTTCACCCGCACGATCGCTTTCACCTCCCTGGACAACTCGAATGGCGGAGCGTTCACCGTCGGCAGCGATTGGACCTATTCCGGGAAACTGCCTGACGGCAGCTACACTGCGAGCATCGAAGTCCTGAACATCGGCGGTGCGGCGGGGTTTGAGTATGTGAACGTCTACAACATCGGCTCGGTGGCGATCAGCGGTTCAACCGTCACGGCCAACTTTACAGTTCCGGACCTGGGCCAGCTTTCCGGAACCGTGAGTATCACCGGGTCATCTCTCCCCCAGGGCACGATGCTGACAGCCACCGACAAGACGGCGCCGCTGCCTTCAGGGTACGTCTGCTGTGTGGCTCCAACCTCCACTCTCGCACTGGCGGGAGATGCAGGAGCCTACCAGATGAGGATGGCCGCGGGCCGGAACTACGATGTCGTCGTGATGGTCCCGGTCGGAAGCGCGCAGAGCCCGGTGGGGGCCGCCTACTACCCGTTGAGCGGAACGTCAACGGCGGTCTCAGCCAGCACAACCCTGGATCTCACGCTGCCGGCCCTGCCCGGCCAGGCGATAGTCACAGGGAAAGTGAGCAACGGTTCCGGCCAGGCAGTGAAAGACGTGGCCGTGACCGCGACATCGCAGGAACTTACCGGTGCCTCCAATCTCGGGTACACTGGTTACACGACCACTGATGCCAGCGGCAATTACCGGCTGGTGCTGCTCAAGGGCGTCAACTACCAGATAATATTCACGCCTCCTGCACCTACGCCATAGCCTCGCTCGGCGCGAAGGTAAATCGGGCCGGTCTTGTTCGAACCGGCCCGGTTTCGCGCTATCATGGGCCCGGAAGAGGAGGCCATATGCTCATCCGGGAAAAGGTCAGGCAGGCTATCGGGCTTCTCCGCGAATTCGACATCGACTGCTGGGTTACGTTCACACGCGAGAGCGAGCTCAACGGCGATCCAGTACTCCCATTTCTCGCGCCGGGCGACGTCACATGGCACTCGGCGTTCATCATCAGCAGGGACGGAAGGGCGCGGGCAATTGTCGGGCGTTACGACCGCCAGGCCATTGCCGAGACAGGAGCCTACGATGAGGTCGTGCCGTTCGTCACCGGCTTCAGGGAGCCGCTCCAGGAATACTTGAAGACGCTCGCCCCGGCCCGGATCGCTGTGAACTACTCCAGGGGCAGCGAGATCTGCGACGGCCTCACCCACGGCATGTACCTGACGCTCCAGGAGGTGCTGAGCGGGATCGGATTCGAAGACCGGCTCGTCTCCGCCGAAAGAATAGTGTCGGCCCTGCGAGAGCGCAAAACGCCGGTCGAGATTTCAGCGATCAGGGAGGCCATCCGGCACACCCAGGAAATCTTCGCAATGGTCGAGGATTTCATCGCTCCCGGACGAACCGAAAAGGAAATCGCCGTATTCATGACGGCCGAAGTCGAGCGCAGAAGGCTCGTGCCCGCCTGGGGACAGGCCACATGTCCGGCTGTCTTCACCGGGCCGGAAACGGCTGAAGCGCACTATGGCCCGACGGGCCGGCCCGTGGAACGCGGGCATGTCATGAATATGGACTTCGGCGTCAGGGTCGACGGCTACTGTTCGGACCTTCAGCGCACGTTCTATGTGATGGCGGAAGGCGAGACCGGCCCACCTGCGGATGTGCGAAAGGGATTCGATACTATCGTCCGAGCCGTCACGACGGCCAAGGATGCCATGCGGCCGGGCGTTCAGGCCGTGGAGATCGACGCCATAGCCCGCAAGATCGTGACAGACGCAGGGTATGAGGAGTTTCCCCACGCACTGGGTCACCAGGTCGGACGGTCCCCGCACGACGGCACGGCGCTGCTCGGGCCGGCATGGGAAAAGTATGACCACAAGCCCTTCCAGCGGCTGGAAACCGGCATGGTCTTCACAATCGAGCCGCGGCTGACGGTAGCGGGCAGGGGAATTGCCACGATCGAGGAGATGGTCATCGTGACGGAAGCCGGTGCCGAATGGCTCTCCACGCCGCAACGGGAACTGATATTGGTAGACTGAGCTCCGGGCGCGGACACAGCCGTCAGCAGTCAGTCCTCAGCTGTCAGGGTTGCGAGCCGAAAGCTGAGGGCTGACAGCTTTCTGGTTTATAATGCCCCCCGCCGATCTCCGGGCGTTCATCGCGGACGGCAAAGGAGGATTCTGGTATGTCTGACGATCGAAAGCAGGTTAGTCGACGAGAATTCATTCAGTCCACCGCAATGGCGGCAGGCGCGTTGGGGGTGGTGGACGCGGCCCGGCCGGCGGTACCGCAGGCCGACATAAAAATTGGCCTCTATAGCATCACCTACGGGGGTGTCTGGTACAGCGGGGGCGCACAGACTGTGGAGCAGGTCCTGCAGCGGGCGAAGAAATTCGGCTACCAGGGAGTGGAGATCGATGGGAAACGTCCCCACGGGAATCCCCTCGATATGCCGACGGCGCGTTGCCGGCAACTGAGAAAGATGGCCGCAGATCTGGGGCTGGAAATCTACGGTGTCTCCGGCAACAACGATTTCAGCAGCCCGATACCCGAGCATCGCGAATCCCAGATGGTCTACCTCAGGGAGCTGATGCGTATGACACAAGAGCTGGGAGCAAAGACGATCCGGGTGTTCCTTGCATGGCCCGGCGTCACGCTGCTCCCGGAAGGGGGCGGTCGCTACGACATATCCAAGGCCGTTTGGCAGGCAGAACACAAAGACTTCACCGACGAGCAGACCTGGGCGTGGTGCCGTGAAGGGATGGTCGAGGCTTCCAGGCTCGCCGGTGAGTTCGGAGTCGTCCTGGCCCTGCAGAATCACCCGCCTGTCATCACGGGTTACAGGGACGTGCTAAAGATGGTGAAAGAGGTCGGCTCACCGCATCTGAAGGTCTGCTTCGACGCGCGGCTGGAGCACTCGCTCGACGAGGCCGGCGTGCGCAAGGCCCTCAACGAAGTTGGATCATTGCAGGTACTCTGGCACTACGGCGGCGAGTTCGACAAAGGTCCGGACGGGAGGATCGTCTTGAAAGGAGACGAGAAGGCCCTGGGCGAAGCGCTCGGCCTGCTCGACATCGGATATAGAGGCTACGCGGGCTTCGAGCTGTGTCACCCGCTGCCGGTGGTGAATGGCAAGACAGTCGGCGTCGACTTTGTCGACAAGAACGCTCAACTGGCCCGTGAGTACATGCAGGGTATCATCGCCGAGGCAAAGAAGCAGCGGGCCGCAAGGACCTAGCCGGGATTGTTCATGAATCAGCGGGAAGGAAGCATTTGTGCACACGGGGAGACGCTGGCCGGGCGTTTGCCGCACCGAAGGTGCCGGCGCTGCGCGCGGGGCGAATCACCATTTTCAATCGGCGTTCATCCGCGTTCATCCGTGTCCCCAATCCCCCTTTCCCGGATGCTTCATGAATTCTCCGGGCTGGTGCACTGTTGGGGCAGGTTCGGTGAACGTCCGCGCGGTCGCAGGCAGCAGTGTGGCTAACGTGCGGCCCGCGCCGCATTCGCGCAGGCCACGGGCAACAACGCGCCCTGAAAAGGCAGCAGAAAAGCCCAGGGTTTCGGATCCCGCTGGCGCGGGATCCGAAACCCTGGGTATGGGATGGTTCCTGATTGAGCCCCGAAGTTTCGAAACAGGACTACCGCGCCGCTATACCTTCAGCTCCTTCAAATACGGCACGCTCGGCTTCATGAGGTCGAGTGGCATCTCCAAATAATAGTCCTCTATGCCGCCGATCTTCGCCGCGGCGAACAGCCTCTTCATGTCGATTGACCCCTGGCCCACCGGCACCTGATCCTTCTTTGAGGGCGACCAGTCGACGAGGTGCAGAGAACAGAACCGCCCCGGGTATTTCGCGAAGTATTTGTCCGCGTCGAAGCCGAGGCTGATCACCGCCACCTGGAACTGGAGCTTGATCAGCTTCGGATCAAAAACTTTCAGCAGCTCGTCATAAACCAGGACACCGTCGATTTCCTTGAATTCGAAGTCGTGGTTGTGAAACCCGAGCTGAATCCCGGCCGCGAGCGCCTTCTCGCCCATCTTGTTCAACTCATCGGCGTTCTTCTTCCAGTCCTCGAGCGTCGCCTCTTGAGGAAGGCCGAATGTGGAAAGGATCATGTGTTTCAGCCCCAGATCCTTCGCATGTGCGATCCGCTCGTCCAGGCTCGTCTTCAACTCGCCCCACTGGTAGTGACAGCTCTCGCAGATCAGACCGGCATTATTGATCTTTGTGCGGAGCTCGGATCCTTTGAGGTTTACGAGCCCCCCAAACCCGAATTGACGATAGCTCGGCGGCGAACAAAGCTCCATCGACTGAAAGCCATAGCCGGCCATCTGTTTCAGGGTCCCGTCAAAGTCTTCCTGGAGCAGCTGCTGCACCGACCAGCTCTGGAATCCGATCGGCATGCCCAGCGGGTTAGCATTCACCCTGGAAGCGGCACCCGCGAGATAACCGGCAGCGGCGATCCCGGTCGCACTCCTGTTCATAAACTCTCTTCTGGAGATGTTCTCCATACAAGTCCTCCTGGACGTCTGTTCGTGAAGGCCGCGGGTTTTCGCAGGTCAAGACCGACCGTCCCATCACGTGTCTCCGGCGGCCACGCTGCTGATCATACACCGACTTGACTGCACCGGCGAGTCCCCGCGCCGGCGGCGCGGACCCGCCTTGCTGGCGTCGTGAAGACAAATCGGATGTCGAGCGCGATGGCTTTGTCGTACAATCGCGCCGGCCTCATCGCGAAACGCAACATCAGGAGGAAATCAACTTGAGGATTCGCCGGACAGCAGTTTGCGCCGTCGCCGGGCTCATGGTGTTCCAGGTCCTGTCAGACCCGAGAGCGACCGGGTCGTTCGCACAGGCTTCCTCCCCCGCGCACGTCGTCATCGCGGTCGAGGAAAACCGGGATTTCTCCCGGATCATCGGCTCTCGAGCCGCACCTTTTATTAACTCGCTCGCCGCGGATAGCAGGGCGGCGCTGTTTACGCAGTCCTATGCGTTGACTCACCCGAGCCAGCCCAACTACCTCATGCTGTTCTCCGGTTCTGACCAGGGTGTGAAAAATGACCGCCTTCCTGCGGGACTCCCTTTCTCGACCATGAACCTCGGTGCTTCGCTGATCGAATCCGGAAAATCGTTCACGGGCTATTCGGAGGACCTGCCCTATGCCGGCTTCAACGGGCCGGTCTTTGGGGCATACGCCAGGAAGCATAATCCATGGGCAAACTGGCAGGACAGTCCGATACGCGGCATCCCGGCCGGCGCGAATCTCCCCCTGGCCGATTTCCCCGCCGAATACGACTCTCTCCCAGCAGTGTCGTTCGTCATTCCGAACCAGGAAAATGACATGCACAACGGCAGCGACCCCGAAGCCGTCAGAAGAGCCGACAAGTGGCTCGAGGAACACTTGAGCGCATACATACAATGGGCAAAGACGCACAACAGCCTGTTCATCCTGACATTCGACGAAGGGAGCGATGGGGGAAGCAACCGGATCCCTACCCTCTTCGTCGGGCAGATGATCAGGGGCGGCATGTACGATGCGAAAATCAACCATTACTCCGTGTTGCGAACTATCGAAGACATGTTCGGGATTCCTCATGCGGGCGGCAGCGCCGAGGTTAAACCCGTCGCTGGCTGTTGGATCGGCACTCCTTCGGCGTCCATAGCGTCACTGCCGGTCCCGGAGCCTCTGTGCACATTTCTCACAGGCGAATTCCTGCCAGGGGACCGGCATGGCAACTGACCGCAGGCACCGCTGGTTTGCCCTCGGCGACATCAACGGCTTTTTCGGCCTGATGCTTGACAACGTCACCGTCCTGTCTTTCCTGGCCGGGGTTCTCGTGGTCGCATTCAGTTTCCCGGCCGACATCGTATACACGAAGATGTTCCCCGGAACCGCATTTGGAGTTCTATTCGGCGATCTCGTCTACACCTGCATGGCCATTCGCCTCGCCAGGCACACAGGCAGTCAGACTGTCACCGCGATGCCGCTGGGGCTCGACACCCCATCCACCATCGGGCTTGCTCTCGTGGTTCTGGGGCCTGCCTTCGTTTCGCTCAAGGCAGCCGGGATGGAGCCTCGCCAGGCGGCGATGACGACCTGGTACATCGGCATGGCTACCATGGTCATGATGGGGCTGATCAAGCTGGTACTCTCCTTCTGCGGCGGTTGGATTCAGAAAGTGGTGCCGCAGGCCGGCCTCCTCGGCTCGCTTGCGGGCATCGGTCTGGCTCTGATCGGGTTCACACCGCTGATCGACATCTTCGGACTCCCGCTGGTAGGCATGGTTTCTCTTGGTCTGATCCTGTACACGTTGGTTGCGAAAGTGCAGTTGCCCGGGAGAATTCCGGGGGTACTGGCCGCCATCGCGGCAGGAACGGCCCTCTATCACGTCCTGGGCCCGGCGGGCTTGATCGGTTCCGGCTACGCGGCACCGTCAATGGAGCTGCACCTGGGCTTCCCCTCGCCTACTCTCGAGTTCCTGAAGGGATTCAAGGGAGCCCTTCACTATCTGCCGATTTCGATTCCATTCGCACTGCTGACAGTGGTTGGCGGAATCAACGTCACCGAAAGCGCACGGGTTGCCGGAGACGATTACAGGACACGGGACATCCTGCTCACGGAAGCGCTCGCGACGCTGGTTGCCGGACTGTGCGGCGGCGTTGCCCAGACAACGCCCTACATCGGACAGCCTGCTTACAAGGACATGGGCTCACGTGCCGGCTACACTTTGTTGACCGGGCTTTTCATCGGCCTGGGCGGCGTCTTTGGCTATGTATCTTTCATAGTGGAACTGATTCCGCGCGCCGTGCTCGCGCCGATTCTGATATTCGTCGCGCTCGAGATCATGGCGCAGGCATTTCTATCCTGCCCGCGCCGCCACGCCGTTGCCGCCGCGTTTGCGTTCTTCCCGACCCTGGCGCGACTTCTGGCCATCAAGTACACCAATCCGTCCCTCGTGCCGGCAGAACGCCTGGTTCAATTGATGGCTATGCCCGGCAGGGAGTTGCCGGAGGTCCTCGTCACCATCGCGGTTGGAAACGGGTTCATTCTTACGGCGATGCTCTGGGGGGCGTTTCTCGCCGTGCTGATAGACAAACGTCTCAGGCTGGCATCGCTGTACCTGGGGATAATGGGCACAGCCGCTTTCTTCGGAGTCATCCACTCGGCGCTGCCCGAAGGAAGCATGTACCTGCCGTGGACACTGCCGAGTCCGCTCCTGCGCGCCGTCCCATACCAGTTCACAGCCGCTTATTTGGCGCTGGGAGTTATCATCCTCCTGCTCTCTCTCACGGCCGGACAGGCCCGAGATGCCGATCGAGCCACGCAAGGGTTTCCTCGATGAATTCGTTCCGGGGAGGGACATGGTCGGTTTCGTACAACTTCCGTTTTTTTCGAGCCGGCAGCGTTCCCAGGAGGTCAAATAGATGATTCCGCTGTGCACCGTATTTGCCGTTTAGCGCCTTAGTATCTGCGCCCGTAACTCGCACCATACCCGGCGGAATGCTTCCCTTCTTGTCCAGCACCCGCAGGAACTCACAGGGAATGATGGCGTCGTGTTTTGTGAGGTCCACAACCCATGAGTGCATCACAGGCGACGCGCTCCCAGCGCACCTCACCATCAGGCATCATCGTAATATGACCGCAGTGTGCCACAGTTTCACCGTAAGCGGCGCCCGGCGTGGATACAGGTTTGACGGATTTTCTCTTCTGCTGGCCGACAGGTGGCCATAGAATCTTCGATCGGTTAGTCATTGAACCCGGGAGGTTCGCATGCGAATGAGATTGATGGGATCTGCAGGAATCGCGCTTGCATTGTCGCTCCTGATTACACCCGGCGGTACCGGTGCCCAGTCAGGCCCGGTGCCATCCGGCCAGGAATCCGGAATCGCCTGGATGGACCTGGCAAAGACCCCGCCGATGGGATGGAACAGCTGGAACAAGTTCGCCTGTAATGTCAGCGACGAGCTCATCCGGCAAACAGCGGATGCCATGGTGAGCAGCGGCATGATGGACGCGGGCTACCAGTACGTGGTCATCGACGACTGCTGGCAGGTGGCACGCGATGATCACGGCACTATCGTGCCCGACAAAAAGCGTTTCCCGTCCGGCATGAAAGCGCTCGCCGACTACGTTCACGCGAAAGGGTTGAAATTTGGAATCTATTCCGACGCGGGCTCGAAAACCTGCCAGGGACGTCCGGGAAGCAGCGGTTACGAGGTCGAAGATGCCAGGCAGTATGCGGCCTGGGGGGTCGACTACCTTAAGTACGACTGGTGCAGCGCGGACGGGGTAGACCCGAAGATTGCCTACCCAACGATGCGCGACGCGCTCAGGGCGACCGGCCGGCCCATCGTATTCAGCATCTGCGAGTGGGGCACGAGCAAACCCTGGGCCTGGGCTCGCGGAGTGGGCCATCTCTGGAGAACCACGGAGGATATCCAGGACTGCTACGACTGTGTGAACGACTGGGGTGGCCTCGGGTGGACACAGATTCTCGACAAGCAGGTCGGCCTCGAAAAGTTCGCCGGCCCCGGCGGCTGGAACGATCCGGACATGCTTGAGGTGGGCAATGGCGGATTGAACAGCGCCGAATCCCGGGCCCACTTCAGCTTCTGGTGTCTGCTGGCAGCGCCCTTGATGGCAGGGAACGATTTGCGTTCGATGTCTGCCGAAACGCGAAACATCCTGACTAAGAAGGAGGTAATCGCGATCGATCAGGATCCCCTGGGGATAGAGGGACACCGGGTCCGCAAGTCAGGCGACATCGAAGTCTGGGAAAAGAGCCTGTCGGGCAACGGCCACGCAGTAATCCTGTTCAACCGTGGCGCTGTGGAGCAGACGATAGCGGTTTCGTGGCACGAGATCGATCTCCCCGCCGGGAGCGCTCCATCTGTACGTGATCTCTGGGCCGGCAACGATCTGGGAGCGGTGAAGAATACTTTCTCGGCGAAGGTCGCGCCCCATGACGTTGTGATGCTTCGCGTCACACCGTAGGAGCCGAAGGGAAAACATATGAGACAAATGGAACGAAGGCTCTTCTTAGGAAGTGTTGGCGCCGCCGCCGGGATGTTCAGTCTGCGCGAATTGTCCGCCGCAATTCAGGCCAATACTTCACCCTATCGACGGCCCAAGCTCAAGATTACGGATGTGCGGACCGCCCTGGTACAGAACTTGCACGTACGCATATACACCGACCAGGGTTTAGTCGGCGAGGGGGAAGCGGTCGACGCGATCGGCGGTGGAGCGTCGATCATAGCAGGATTCCGGGGTCCCCTGATCGGCCAGGACCCGCTGAACGTCGAGGCCATTTTCGAACGCCTCCGCACCTCCGGAATATTCGCCGGGGCCCAAAGCGGGCAATACGTCACCGCCCTAACCGCGGTCGAGATCGCTCTTTGGGATCTGACGGGCAAGGCCGTGGGACTGCCGATCTACCAGTTACTCGGAGGAAGGACGCGCGAACGCATCCGTGTGTACTGCGATTCAGGGACAGACCGGCGCAGCGATCCAAAGGCCAAGGAGTTCATTGCGCAGATCATCGATCTCGGATTCACAGCAGCCAAAATAGACATCGACGACGGCATGAGTCCGAACCGGTGGGATCGGGTGAACTGGACCGCAAGCAATGCCGAGATCGATGAAATGATCGATAAGGTGTCGTTCATGCGCGAATCCCTGCCCAAGCGGATCGATCTGGCGGTCGACATGCACGGCCGTTACGACCTTGGCACCGCGAAGCGAGTGGCCCACGAACTGGAGCCTTTCAAGCTGCTGTGGCTCGAAGAGCCTGTCCCCCCGGAAAACGTCGACGCGATGCGCGACGTGCGCGAGTCAACCAGCACGCCGATTTGTTCGGGCGAGAATCTTTTCCTTCGCCAGGGGTTCCGTGAACTGCTGGAGAAGAGGGCCGTCGACATCATCATGCCGGACATCTGCAAGTGCGGGGGGCTGCTCGAGTCCCGCAAGATCGCCGACATGGCCCACACGTACTACGTACCTGTGGCACCGCACTGTCAGGCCTCGCCGATCGGGACGATGGCCGCCTGCCATGTTCTCGCCGCGATACCGAACGCGCTCGTGCTCGAATGGCACTGGGGCCATCCTGCGGAGCGAATGGTTCGATGGAAGAACTACGTCAGAGAAGGTGACATCATCGAAAAGGGGTGGATCACCGTCCCGGACCGCCCTGGTATCGGCGTGGAAATGAATGAAGAGGCCGTCCAAAAGATGCAGAGGCCCGGCAGCGGCTGGTTTGCCGAAGCCTGAATGTGATTCTGCAGGCCCAAAGAGAAATGGAGGAATCATGTCAAACAAATCAACCACGAATGATCGAAAGAGGTGCCGTCTGAGCGGAGTCTGTGCCTGGATCCTGACCGGACTCGCTTTCCTGTCGATCCGGCCGGATGCCAGCGGCCAGGTATTCACACTGTCACATGACGAGATGGTTAAGTACACGGCGCAGAATCCGTACGATCGTTTCCCCGACGGACGGCCGAAAGTCCCTGATGCGCTGCTCAGCAAACTCCAGGACATGTCCTCGGAGGAGGTCATGGGAGCCGGCCGCCCGGCCAGTTCCGGCGGCCCTGCGTCGAATCAGTTCACCGATGGCTGGCAGATACTCCGCCCGGGCAAAAAGCTGATCGGAAGGGCAGTCACACTGCTCCTGATGCCCGTCAGATCCGAGGTGTCCGATATCGATGCGGCGGAGTGGAAGAAGCAGGGAAACACGACCAGTCTCAGTCACCAGTCTGCGCTCGATATTCTCCAACCCGGCGATGTTATCGTCGTCGACGCGGGCGGCGGCTGCGTTGCCGGCGGTATCATCGGCGATAATCTGGCCTACTACATCTGGAAGAAGACGGGGACAGGCTTCGTGATCGACGGCCCCATCCGCGACCTCGAGGGGATCGCCCAGTTCGACATGCCAGGTTACTATCGGTGCGCGGCGCCTCCCTGGATTCGCGGGATGATGGTGGCAGGCATCAACGTCCCTGTGCGCATCGGAAACACCACGGTGCTTCCGGGAGACGTGGTGTTCGGGGACCGGGAAGGGGTGACGTTTATCCCGCCTCAGTCACTGAAAGGCATGATCGACGCGGCGCAGACAACGCACATCCACGACGAGTGGACCAGAAAGAAGTTCGACGAAGGTAAATACAAGTCGACGGACATTTACGGCCGCCCCACCGATCCCGCGCTGGTGAAGGAATACGAGGAGTATCTGAAGAGCCGCCTTCCCAAGCAGTGAGAGAAGGGGCCAGAGTTCCGCACGCGGATCGAATAATCATGTTCGATCCGCGTTGATCTGCGTTCATCCGCGTCCCCAAAACCATTTTCATAGCTGCTCCATGAATTATCCGAGCTGACAGGAGGAAGCAATGGATACGATGACCCGACGTGAGTTTCTGGAAAGCAGCGCAGGAACGGCTTTCGCTGCGGGGATTACTTCGACACTTCCGAACCGGGTGCTCGGGGCCAACGACAGGATCGTCGTAGGCCTCATGGGTTCGGGAGGTCGCGGTACTCAGCTCCTGGAGTGGTTCGCGGCACGTCCTGATGTCGAGGTAGCCTATATCGCAGACCCGGACAATTCCCGGTCCGGAGAATGTGCCGGGAAGATCGAGAAGATTACCGGTAAGCGCCCTGTCTCGACACAGGACTTCCGCAGGATGCTCGACGATAGGAACGTCAACGCCATTGTCAATGCCACGCCGGACCACTGGCATGCACTCGGGACGATCCTGGCCTGCCAGGCCGGAAAAGACGTCTACGTCGAGAAACCTACGTGCCACAGCATGTGGGAGGGCCGCAAGATGATCGACGCGGCGCGCAAGTACGGACGCGTCGTCCAGGTGGGAACCCAGAACCGGAGCGCGAACTACTGCTACGCTGCCCTGGAGCACATCCGTTCGCGGGACTTTGGTGACATCCATCTTCTCAGGGTGCAAAACAGCAAGCTGCGGAATACCATCGGCAAGCTGCCCGACACGGCTGTGCCCCCGGGCATCAACTACGAGCTGTGGCTCGGACCGGCGCCGATGCGGGCGTTCAACATGAACCACTTCCATTACAACTGGCACTGGTTCTGGGTTTACTCCGGCGGCGACATCATCAACGACGGCGTGCACCAGATCGACATGACACGCTGGATGTCCGGTCAAACCTACCCGAAATCGGTTTCTTCGACCGGAGGGATCTTTTACTACGACGACGATCAGGAAACACCCGACACTCACATCGTGAACTGGGACTTCGGGAAGATGACCGTGATCTTCGAGCAGACGCTCTGGTCGCCGTATATGAAGAAGGTTCCCACCGCGATCCGTGAGGGAGCGGATTTCCCGAACTGGCCATTCACCGGCACACGCATCGAGATCTACGGCACGAAGCAGTTCATGTTCCTCTCGCGCCACGGAGGCGGCTGGCAGGCCTACGACCAGGACTGGAAGGTGGTCGGGGAGCAGCGCGGCAGGTTTTCAGAGTCGAATTCCGAACACATCGGCAACTTCCTGGACTGCATGCGGACGCGTCAGAGGCCTCATGCCGACATCGAGGAAATCCACATGTCCACGGCCTGGTGCCATTACGGGAACATCGCCTATCGTATGGGCCGCAAACTCCACATCGACCCGAAAACGGAAGGCTTCCTCAACGACGCCGAAGCGAACAGCCTCCTGAAGCGCAAGTATCGCTCCCCGTGGGTCGTGCCTGAGCAGGTATAGGGGATCAGGGGTCGGACCGAGGTAAGCTTCTTGATCACAATACTTGCGCTGAAAACACGCCCCATAATGAGGCTTGAACACAATTTTCGGGCGCCATTTTTAAAGGCTAGCTCGATGAGGCCACTCAACAACATTGATTCACGAGTGCGGCGCGGCTGCCCAGTGTAAGTTGGTCTCGCCACTCGGGCTGCTATTCCGTAACATTTGGGCCGGCTTTATTAGTTTCCCTTGTTCGCAAAAAACGGCATCAAGAATCAATTCTGAGGGCCTTTTGAGGCTGCTTTTTCTGCGTAGGTGTTGACAAAACTTGCTTTGCCTCGGTCCGACCCCGGATCCTTATAGACCGGAGCGGAGCAATATGTTCAGATACCACCAATCGAGGAAACAGTCATGAATATGATTGATCGGCGGGACTTCTTGAAGAGCAGCGCCCTTGGTGCCTCCGCCCCGGTTGTGGCCACTCTTTCCGAGGATCCGCAGTCGTCGCCTTCCGGCGAGCGCATCGGCGTGGGCCTTATCGGCTGCGGCGGCATGGGCCAGATGAACCTGACCGACTTCCAGCGCAACGCGGAAGTGGCCATCCTCGCCGTCTGCGACGTTTTCCGCCCGAATGCCGAACGCGCACGGCAACTGGCGGGAGAGCAGGCTCAGATCCATGGGGATTACAGGGGGGTTCTGGATCGGAAGGACATCCAGGCCGTGATCATCGCGACGCCGGATCACTGGCATCCCCTGATGACTGTCGATGCCTGCAACGCCGGCAAGGATGTTTACGTTGAAAAACCGGTCTCCTACTGCGTCCGCGAAGGGCGCCTCATGGTCGAGGCGGCGCGGCGCAACCGCCGGATCGTGCAGGTCGGCATCCAGCAGCGCTCGGGCAGCCACTTTCAGCGCGCCGTCCACGCAGTCCGGGAAGGTCGCATCGGGACGGTCCACTATGCCCAATGCTGGAACCACTATCAGTCTTCGCCAGCCGGTGTGGGGAATCCTGCCGACGCCGATCCGCCCGCCGGTCTGGACTGGGACTCGTGGCTGGGGCCGGCGCCCAAGGTCCCCTACAATCCGGTCCGGCGTAACTTCAGGCTCTTCTTCGACTATGCCGGCGGTCAGCTGACCGACTGGGGGACGCACCTGATCGACATCGTCCTGTGGGCCATGGACGCGAAAGCCCCCCTGAGCGCCGCTGCCTCGGGAGGCAAGCTCTTCTTGACCGACTGCCGGGACACTCCCGACACCCTCGAGGTGATTTACGAATTCCCTGGATTCCTGCTCCGCTACTCCACCCTGCAGCACAACAGCTACGGGCACAACGGCGACCCGGGCGCCAAGCCGTTCGGGAGCTACGGCATCCTCCTCCAGGGCACACTCGGCACGCTGTTTGTCGACCGGGCAGGTTACCAGATCATTCCGCAAATGACAGGCCACTCGGAGAAGATTTCCCAGAGCTTCCGCGAAGCCTTCGATGATCTCAGCGGAATGGGGATGTACTACACGAGCGCCGCAGAGGGGGAACGGGGCACGACCTCGCTTCAGCACTTCCCTCACGTCCGCAACTTTCTCGATTGCGTCAAGTCCCGTGAGCTGCCCAGGGGTGACATCGAAATCGGCCACCGCAGCACAAGCACCTGCCACCTGGGAAATATCGCCCTGAAGACAGGCGAGAAGATACTCTGGGACGGAGAGGCGGAGAAAATCACCAACAGCACCAGGGCGAACGCACTGCTGACCAGGAAGTACCGCGCTCCGTGGCAACTGCCGGGGCTCTGATCGGATTCGTGGTTGAGCCTGTTTGGAAATCCAGGGGGACGACAATGCAAAAGCTCACGTTGATCATAACGCTCGTTGGGTTGGCAGCGACCGGGGCCTGGAGCACTTCGAAGCCGCCGGACATCATGTTTGAGAAACAGGTGATCGACATCGGGGCGAGCGAAACCTGCGCCTTCGCCGACATCAACCGGGACGGCAAGGTTGACATCGTCTCCGGGGAATACTGGTATGAGGGCCCCGCATGGACATCGCACAAATTCCGGGAGCTGCCCTTTACTGATAACTACATCGACAACTTCAGCGACCTTCCGGTGGACGTCGACCTGGACGGTAATGCTGACATCGTCAGTTGCTCTTACTTTTCGCGCCGCCTGGGCTGGTGGAAGAATCCGGGACGGGGCGAAGGGACGTGGAAGGAGCAGTCCATCCAGGAGGGCTTCCCGATCGAGTTCGCCTTTCTTGTCGACCTGGACAACGACGGCAAAGCGCGCGAACTGCTCCCTCAATTCGGAGACGACAAAGCGCCGCTTGCCTGGTACGAGATCAGGGGCGGAGCCTGGGTGAAGAATGTGATCAGCCCGAAGAGTTACGGCCACGGCATCGGCGCCGGTGATCTGAACGGTGACGGCCGCACCGACATCCTCACTCCGACGGGCTGGTTCGAGGCGCCGGCGGATCCACGCAGCGCGGGATGGACATGGCATCCCGAGTTTGATCTGGGCGTCACCGGCTTCATACATGTCATGGATGTAAACGGTGATGGCCGGAACGACATTGTGACCAGCCTGGCGCACAACTACGGCATTTTCTGGCTGGAGAAGGGCAAGAGCGGAGAGTGGACGAAGCATCTCATCGATGACAGCTGGTCGCAACCGCACGCCGTGGTGCTCGTGGACATGAACGGCGACGGGAGAAAGGATCTGCTGACGGGCAAGCGATACATGGCGCACAACGGCCACGATCCGGGTGAGCGCGAACCGCTCGGCATCTACTGGTACGAATTCCTGACGCCGCCGGACGGGAAGGTTGTCTGGGCAAGGCACGTGATCGACTACAGCACGCGCGCCGGAGGCGGCATCCAGATTGCCGCCGCCGATATCAACGACGACGGCAAAATCGACTTCGCCGCCGGCGGCAAAAGCGGCCTCTTCCTGTTCTTGAACAAAGGCAAAAACGAGGAGGCGGTAATCCTCCATTGACAGGCAATTGCGCAGGGGTACTACTGGAACCGTGGGGTGAAACGTTCCCATTCGGGGCGGATTCGGTCGAGCAGGCGCTGGAATCGCGCTTCACGGCGAATCCCCTCGAGCAGCAGGTCGCCGCGGGCCAGCATCGGGTGATTGATCGAACCCCGATCGATCCAGTGGTCGAGCCAGTCAAGCGCCTTGTCTTTCTCGTCGACAAGCGCTAGCCAGCCGGCCGCCCACTCGGGGGCTTCGGGATCATTCCAAAGGTAGGATCGGCCAGGTCCCTCCAAGACAGCCAGAAGTGATACCCGCTCACCTAAGAGTGCGTGTCGGAACGCTGTGACCATCACGGCAAAGATATCCTCGCTATTTTGCTCGAGGGTCTCCTCCGCAGCCTTGCACGCTTCGTCGTACCGGCCATCAGGGACCTGATCAGCAGCGAGGATTTCGGCTTGTCCGCTCAGGTACTTCAGGAGTTCTACGTCACGGTCACGCGTAAGATCCAGGTGCCCATGACGCCTGCGGCCGCGACAGAATGGATCGAGCAATTCGAGGTTTTTCCCTGCCTGGCGATCGATCCCTCGCTCGTCAAGCTTGGGATCGAAGCAAGTGAGCGATGGAAGCTCTCCTATTGGGACGGTGCTCTCCTTGCCGCCGCGGAGGCGATGGGCGCCAGGATCGTATACAGCGAAGATCTGGGTCACGGACGGCAGTATGGGCAGGTCCGGGTGTGCGATCCATTCCGGAACGACCCGTAGGTTCTGGCCGGAGGGCGCAAGGTAAGCGATGTTGGACAGCGTGTGCCATGCTCCCGCGGCATGTCCGGGATTAGCCTCCGCCCAGGCGATAACCGTGCGGCTGGCTGAGGCAAATGGTTCACGACCGACTGCAAAGTCGAGCAGGATGTCAGTGTCGCTGCGAATCCGCATCTTCAGCCAATCCGTACTTGCGCCACAAATACTCCCGCTTTTCGTCAGCGGCGTTCCGCCGAATCCAGCTCCAATCTACCCGCCCATCGGTCTGCAAAACTCTTTCGCGGGCGGTTCGTTTCTGCGGTGACCGCCTGCAGGCCCTTTTCCACCAGGCAGGAAACGCTCGTGTTCCGCTCGTGAGCCAGCTTTTTCGCCCGCGCGAGTAACTGGGCCTCGATCGTCAGGTTGATTCCTCGTTTCATATGCGCATTATCCTCTGGAATGCGCATTGAGTCAAACACCCTACTGTTTTGGAAGCTTACTTCACGCTGTTCTCCCGCACTGTGATCGTGCCCATGCGGTACCAGCCGTCGGGCTGGCGCCCCTCGATCGCCAGACGGACATGAGGCTGACGGGTACGCGGCTCGACGATCGCGATCTCGAGGTCATACTTCCCTTCCGGCATATCCACCGGAAGGAATACAGCGCTGTCGTAAATCACATCGCCCGGCAACCAGGCGCGGATGTCTGCATCCGCGGTGAGGACTTCCGTACGCCGCGCGCTCTTCAACCGGATGGCCAGCGGCCACTCATGATAGGCCGGTGCCACGCCCTTGTTCTCCCACCAGGAGCGGAAGGCTAGCTTGCCGAGGGGCCGGATCTCGGCCGGGTAGGTGAACTTGCGCAGGACAAAACGGTAGCCCATCTTCTTGAGCCACTCGTCCACCAGCGGCCGCCACTCGGCCGGGACAGCGCTGCTCTTGGCGTTGAACATGCTGACATGCCATTTGAGCGCCTGGTCGAAGATGTATTTGACCGTCTTGGCGTCGTATCCCTGTTCCTGCTTCCAACTCCCGAAGGTGCCGCAGATCTCCAGAGCGATCGGGGCCTTCTTCCACGCTTCGGACATCCCGGCGCGCACGATTTCCTCGGGGTAGAGATCGTACATGTGGCACCAGTCACCCATTTCGGCACGCCAGAAGCCCATGTCACCGATGCAGTCGCCGCGCCAGCCAAGGTGTCGCATGTTCGGACCCTCGCCGTTGTTGGTACCATCCGGCCAGGTGGCGGCGATCGGGGTGCCGCGCACCAGCAGGCCCGGGTCCGGCGCATCCCCGTTGAGCGGCTGGAAGATCAGGTGGGTCTTCTTGAAGCTGTCCAGATAGGCGTTCAGCAGGGCGACCCGGGTCTGGTCGCTCAGCCGGTGTGTACCGTCGCCCTCGCCCCAGAAGCCGACGATCGAGACATCGACCCATTCCAGTTCCGGATGGCCGTCGTAGCGCTCACCGAGGGCACGGATCATCCCGCCAAAGTACCTGACATAGTTGGGATTCTCCGGGTCCGTGCGCCACTTGTCGCTGGCTGGCTTCGCCTCGGAGCCGACCAGTTTGCGGTACCAGTTCGGCACGTCTTCGTTGTCACCCCCGCCGTAAGGAGCGATCCGAAGGCAGAGGGTCTGGCCGCGCTGGGCGGCTGTTTTGAGAGCCTTGTCGAGCATCGGCCAGTTGTACTGCCCGGGACCGGTCTCGACATACCTCCAGTAGACCCGGAAGTAGGCTGTGGTCGTGGCGGGGTGATCGGGATTGGTCAAGTCTCCGTCGAACTCCTGATACTCGATCGGGTGGCCCTCGGTCCAGCGTATCCCGGGATTGAGGGCATCCCCGTTGAAGCGCTGGAAGGTGTGGAAGCCGATTCCCGGGTTATTGAGGACGTCGTCGATCTCTTTCGGGCGGACGACCACCTGATCGGCGGGGGGCTTGGGGATCCCCTGCGCCAGAGCGGGCAGCACGGATATCCACAGCAGGTACAGGACGGATATTATTTGACGCATGGCAGATTCCCCTGTGTTGATAAAACGAGGATTCCGCAACCAAAACGCCGATGATGGTTATCTCAGAAACCCTCCACCATCCACTGGTTGCAGTTGATTACCGATCCCGAAAACCGATGCGACCATCCGGTGAAGCTATCGCCCAGATGTCTCCGTGCACCCTTCTGCCGCCCAGGACGTGCTCTCCACAATCTATGTAGATGCGTAACTGTCTTGCCGCCTCCGGCGATGTACTGCCACAATAGAAAGCTTTTCCATCGGGCGAAGATTCAAGGTTCAGGAGGCAGCCCCAACCTTTCACAGTGATTTCCTGGTCGCTTCCGCCTGATAAAGAAAACAATCGAATAAGCGCCTCACTCTCCCCGCGCCTCATAAAGGCAAACTTTGAATCATGAGGAGTCAGAGTCCAGTCGTATCGCACCGAGGGTTCCGTCACAATGGTCTTGAGAACCCGGCCTCTTCCTTCGAGGGGATCGAAGCTGGTGATGGTCAGGAGCTTCAGGTGCGCGCTGAACTCGCCTACCGCACAGAATGTGGCCGGGGCTATCGTGCAATGGAAAACTGGGTTTGCAGTGTTCCTGCCCTCGAGTACTAATTGCGAGAGTCCGCCATGAATCGGCACGCGCATGATGCGAAACAACGCCGAAGTGCTACCCGGTTCCTGGTGGGCGACGTAAAGGAGCGAGGTTCCGTCTGGGCTTGGGCTTGAGATACCTACGCGCGAACCGTGCGATGAGCTGACGAGAGCTTGCGCTGCGCGCTGGTCGATGGCCTGGCCGTATATCATGTCGCTCCCGCTGCGGTTCGAGCTAAAAAGGATGCACTTGCTGTCCGCCGTCCACGTACTGAACGAATTTGCTGCTTCGTCCTGCGTCAATCGGCGTGCAGATTTGAGACGTGTGCCGGCCGCCTCAAGTTCGCCTACGTAAACCTGGACCTGATTTGAACTCCTCTTAAAGGTCATTCGTTTACCGTCGGCGCTGACCGCGAGGCCATCGATATAGAAGCCAGCCCAATTGGTGAGACGCGTTGGAGGGCCCTCTGGTTTGCCGGTTTGGGTGCTAATTGGAATCCTCCAAAGGTTGCTGTTATCCTCTCCCAGCCATGACAAGACTGAAGTTGATTCTGCGCGTAGAAACCAAAGAGACTTTAGGGTATCCAGCAGAAGCCTTTCAATAGCGGATCGGCAATGACATCCGTGGGCTCGGTGCCCCGGAGGTGCAGGTTTCAACTTGAAGTCTTGGGGCGAGCGTCACCCAGGGAGGCGGCTTGTCATTGCCGAAATCCGGAAATCGGGGGACCATGACGCAGATAGCCAGTGGCATATGACCCAGGGTATTTCAGCGTGATCATCCCCCTCCGGAGCGGGATGCCGAGGTCTTGATTGTGATTATGTCGGCTGAGCGTCGTGCCCGCAATGCGGGGAACCGTCCGGCGATACGCTCACAGCCCATCGCGTCGTCCCGGAGCCGCGTGCATTCATGCCGAGCGTAGAGATGACCCACACGCGGGGTGGCTTCCAAGCTTCCGATAGCGTGGCGAGAAGTCTTGAGCCATCCGGGAACCAGCCAGCGACATCCCATGACGCATCCGAAACGATCCCGGGCGGTTGGGACAAGAGACGTTCCTCGTTAGTTACAATCAACTTCAGGTGAATCCCGGCGGAGTCGGAATAGGCAAGATACTTGCCATCTGGGGAGATCGCATCCGCTGGAAAACCGGATTCTCGCTGGAGTTCATCGTCAGCTTGCGCTGCTATCTCAGTTCGAGTGGCGGCACAACACCCCCTCCTAACGAAACCAGAGGATGCCGATACCGAGCAGACAAATAGCCAGGGCAGCGATCAAACCCCACATCCATCGCGCCTTTTGACGACTGAATCGTCGCGGCGGGCGTGGGTGTTATCTTCGCGGCGCCCTCAACGGCAGTCGTTCGATTCGAATCCGAGTCGCGCTTCAGGCGCTTCAGGTCGGTGAGCAGATCGGACGCATGCTGGTAGCGCAGCGTCCTGTCCTTTTCCAGCGCCTTGTTGACGATGCGCGCCAGTTCGTCGGGCACATCGGGATTACAGACGCATCAGTGCCGTGGGCGCCTTGTGCAGAATGGACATCCAAGGTGGCGGCTGAACTCGTCCCTCGGAAGGGCATCAGCACCTGTTGCCATTTCGTAGAGCACTACCCCAAGGGAGAAAAGATCAGTGCGGTTGTCCAGCTCCTCCGCAAGCGCCTGTTCCGGCGTCATGTAGGCTACCGTGCCGATGGCCGCGCCAAGGATTGTCATCATCTTCTCCATGCCCGCAGTCGGCAGCGCCGTGTCCTGCCGCACGACGTTCCGGAGCGAGCTTTGCCAGGCCGAAGTCGAGGATCTTGGCCTGCCCGCGACCTGTGACGAAGATGTTCGCCGGTTTGATGTCCCGATGAATAATCCCCTTCGAGTGAGCTGCATCCAGGCCGTCGGCGATCTGGATCGCCAGGTCGAGGATCTCGTCCGTTCCGTAGCGGCTTTCCCTGAATGCGGTGCTTCAGCGTTTTGCCTTCGAGCATACTCCATCGCGATGAAGTGGCGGCCTTCATGCTCATCGATGTCGTAGATCGTGCAGATGTTGGGATGATTCAAAGCCGAAGCGGCGCGGGCTTCCCGCTGGAAGCGCTCGAGCGCATGCCGGTCTTTGGACAACTCTTCAGGCAGGAACTTCAAGGCAACGGCGCGGCCAAGCTTGGTATCCTCGGCCTTGTAAACGACACCCATTCCCCCGCCGCCGAGGCTTCACCACAATCTTGTAGTGCGAAACCGTCTGGCCGATCATCGGAAGTTCTCCACCAGCATCAGGTCGCTGCCAGCTTGATCTGTTTGTGTATACAGGGCCCAGCGGCGATCCGGGGAGACTGTGAGTGTCCAACAGGGCTGTTTGCCAAGCTCTGCAACAGTCTTGGTATTTCCTGTCGCCAGTTCATAAAACCGAATGGAGTAGCTGTTGTCTGAACCGGGCCCGGGGAGAAAGTAGATCCCATCGTCTTCAAACGCACATGCAATGCTGCTATTAGGAGAATCAAGTACCTTCCTGGGTTCTTCCCCTTTTGCCGTGGTCCTCCATAAGCCCGAATTAGTCCCCTGTTCCAAAGAAATAGAGGAACCGACCGTCCGCTGATTCGGTTGGATCCCAGCCGGAGAGATTGCCGTTCACGGGTACTGCTGCCCCTCCCTCTGCAGGCATCTTGTGAATGCGAGCTGTGTCGACTGAACTGAAGTAAATCCATTGCCCGTCCTTTGACCAGCTTGAATCTGTCGATCCGGCCGAGAAGGTCAAGCGCCGCGGTTTCCCCCCGCTTGCATTGATGACATAGACTTCAGAATGCCCTTCAACGCTAGAATAGAACGTCAAACGACTGCTGTCCGGAGACCATTGCTGGTCGGTTACGATCCCTTTGCCAAAGTGGGTCAATTGGATCATATTAGAGCCATCCGCGTCACAGATCCAAAGCTCCTCAGTTCCAGAACGTTCCGAACTGAAGGAAATCTTTCTCCCATCAGGAGAGTACTGCGAGTTGAAATCGTTCCGAGTCGAAGAGATAAACTTCATCGGCGGATTAGCTTTCCCCTGCGATGAAGAGATCTCAACGCGCCAGATATTGTTATCCCATGTCGAGTGTGTGTAGGCCAGCCGGGAAGCTCGGTGGGAAATGGCAGGGGAGTACGCACCCTGGCCAATGGAAGCCAGCTTCTGTGGCTGGCTGGAGCCAGATGCCGCGACTCTCCAAAGATTTCCTCCAGCCGAATACACCAGCGCGTTTCCATCTGAAACCCAGGCCGATCCCTGCAATAGGCAAGTTCTGGAATGTAAGACGCCGAGGTTCCCCAACGGGTTTGAGGTCACGCGAGAGGATCAATAAATAGAGATCACTAATATTCAAATCCACCCACCGGGAAAAAGCCAGCGATCGCCCGTCCGGCACGAAGGCGGGGCAACTGTCGGCAGGAAAATCCTTTGTAGTTTTCGTCAAGGGGTATTTTTCCCCGGTTTCCACCAGATACAGGGCAAGGCTGGGAAGAATCTCGACACTTGTCTTTTCTACGATAGCCAACGCACGGCCGTCCGGGGACCAGGAGAGGAAGGGACCCGTGACGAATTCAGCCTCAAAGGAATGACACTCTGTCAAGATCCGTTCCGGGCCACCCAGCGGTGAGATCAAGACCACGGCTCCCTTGCCGGCCCCAAGATTGCGGAGGAAGGCAATCTGGCGTCCGTCCGGAGACCATGCCGGCCATCCCTCGTCTGCTTTGTTGGTTGTGAGACGAAAGGGCGGTTCAGAGCCGACCAGTTTGATATAGATGTCCCAGTTGTCCTCCTTTTCCCCATTCCAGCCAAATGCCACCTGGCTTCCATCCGGCGAAAACGAAGCGCCATATTCAGAGCCGGCATAGCTTGTGAGAGGTACGGGTGTCAACGGCGCTTCCTGCGTACCAACCCGTGATCGAACGAACCAGACTCCAACCGTCGCGATTACCAGCGTTGCGAGTGCACCGAATGCCCAGACGAACTTGCGGCGCGGCTTTGGCTTTACTCCGCCGGTGGACTCCAGTACCCCAGAATCAGACTCTTCTTTGAGTTCTTCCAGCGCGACTCTCAGATCCGCCATCGTCTGGAAACGATGCTCAGGATCTTTGCGAAGGCAGCGCCTGACGATCTTCTCTGCGTCCCGGGGCAGTCCTTCAGCGACCTGGCTGACCGGCTTTGGCTCTTCCCGCAGAATCGAGGCGATCGTCGATGCTCTCGTGTCGCCCCGGAAGGCCCGTTGTCCGGTCAGCATCTCATAGAGCATGGATCCGAAACTGAAAATGTCCGAGCGCGTGTCGATGTGTTTGCCCTCGGCCTGCTCAGGAGACATGTAGGCGGCAGTTCCGAGGATCGTACCCTCCCCGGTGCGTGTCGCTGCGGTCTCGGCTTCCGGCCCCGCAGCCTCCGTCAGCTTGGCAAGACCGAAATCCAGCACCTTCACCAGCCCGTGTTCGTCCACCATCACGTTCGACGGCTTCAGGTCACGGTGAATGATCCCCGCTCCATGCGCCCGGGCCAGAGCATCTGCTATCTGGACAGCATACTTCAGGGCGAGGGAGAGCCGCATTCCTTTGCGGGGAATCAACTCATCCATAGTCTTCCCGGCAACGTACTCCATGGCAATGAAGTCGATGCCTTCGGCCTGGTCAATGTCGTAGATCGTGATGATGCTGGGGTGATTGAGCGCCGAAGCCGCCCTGGCTTCCTGGATGAACCGGCGCTTCCGCTCGGGATCTGATACCTTCTCGGGAGGAAGAACCTTCACGGCCGCGAAGCGGTCGAGGTGCGTGTCGCGAGCTCTGTAGACCACGCCCATCCCGCCTTCGCCAAGCTTTTCTGTGATCTGATAATGGCCGAGCGTCTTGCCGATCATGAGGAATCAATCCTCCAACCAGACTGCCTGCGTGTGGAAACAAAGACGCCTTAAGACGTGGAGCGATTCTAGCTCAATCGATGTCTTTTAGCGAAAGTGAGTTTTGACGAAGGGGGACAGTCACCAATGTCCCCCAAGAATAGAACCAATATACTGGGAACACTGGTGACTGTCCCCCTTGTCGTGGTAAATTTCCCGTCGTGGCGATCCGAAGTCGCCGGACCTCTCGGGTGAGGTCAACGTTTCAAGTCAAATAGGAAGCCGGGAGAAGACAGGACGGGCCTCCAGCGAGCCCTGCAAGGCGGAAGCTTCACCTGTTTCGCTCCCGGCAGAGCAGGATCCATCGGGATCCATAGGGAGAGGAGATCACTATGCTAGGCGAACAGGTTCTCGAGTTGACGGGAAAACGAACCGGAAGGCGCGTGCTTCCGACAGATGCGGGATTCAAGGTAGAGGTGTCGTTCGAGGACACCGGCAAGCTCCTGGGGCAGCAGGTGAACAATATGGGAACCTACTGGTCTGGATCGAGACCCGACGGCACTTTGTACGGGGAGGGGCAGGGTGTCGTCATAACGCAGGACGGGGAAATGGCTACCTGGAAGGGCCAGGGTGCGGGGAAGCTTCAGCCGGGCGGTGCCGTCAGCTACCGTGGAGCCGTGTATTACAGCACTGCATCGGCGAAGCTGGCACGCCTCAATTCCGTTGCGGTCGTGTTTGAATTCGAGGTGGGCGCCGACGGAACCATCCGCACCAAAGGCTGGGAGTGGAAGTAGCGTGGCTATTTCGGGGACAAGACTCAACCTCGAAATAGGTGCTGAAGTGAGTAACGGTCCGCCGCGGCGCGGCGGACCCACTCTAGCTGGCCTGGGAGCGGAGGACCACCGCGTCGAGGGCGCGAAGTTGATCATCAGTCAGCACGGGCTCGTTTGGCGGATGCCACAGCTCGCGCGCGATCTGTGCGGCCCTGACAGCCGTGTCGAATGCAGCACGACGCTGCTGGACCGAATCCCAGGCCTGGGCCGGGAACAGAGGTGACAGAAGCAGCTCGTCACGGAAATGCTCGGCCGTATGCATCTCGTTGAGGAAACTCCCTCCCGGCCCGACTTGATGAACCACGTCGACTGCGAGCGCCTCAGGCGTGACTTCAATCGGACACCGTATCGCTCGCCGGACGTATGCGGCGAGTTCGTTGTCGATCACGAGCTGCACCGGGCTGAAGGTCACAGCGTTTTCCAGCGCCCCCACAGTGCCGATGCCCACCGCGCCTGCCAACACCGCCACGAGCATCGTGGAAGCCTTATCGATCCCCGCCTGCTCGTTGAAAAAGCAGCTGTCGGTCTTACCGCCATGAACCCCGGTGGGGCAGCCGTAATACTCCGACAGCAGCTGGATCCTCGCCATGAGCAGGCTGCACCGGTCGCCGCCGCCGTATTTGTAGTTCCCACTCGTCATGTCGGCGAAGGACGGGGTGATGTCCAGACCGACGACGGCGTCGTCCCGCAGCGCGTATGCCAGCGTCATCGCGCCCATGGTCTCCGCGGCGCCGAGCGCAAGAACGCCGGCGGTCGTCACCGGCGCCGTAGTCCCGCCGCTCGGCATGCAGTCGACCGTCTGCGGCACCCCAAGCTTCAAGTACGAGAGGAAGATGTCGATCATGTTCTCGTCGAAACACAAAGGCGAGCGCGTCTCGGCGTAACCCACCAGGATCGGAAAGCGGCGGAACTCTTCATCCGATCCCGCCACAATCCGGGCGATCTCCATCAGGAACGGCACATCTTCCTTGCGGAAGGTTTCTATCCCTCCGAGCTTGCGCGTGATACCTTGCCAACTCGGCCGCCATTGCGACCGGCCGGTATCTTGCGGGCATCGTCTGATCGGAGACCGGCAGTCCCGTCAGGTCGATTTCCCGAAGGTGATTGACCATGTTGATCGAGCAGAGAACGTCGTGCCGGGTTGCCGTTCTGCGGTGGCCATCGAGGTCGAAAATGAACGGAACGAATCCGCCGGCTGAAACGGTGAAGTCCTGGTGGACCTGGTGGGGGGTCTTCCGGAAGCGGACGTGGCTGAAGCGGACGTTCATGCGCTCGGGGCGATCGCGCTGCGTGTAATCCCGGCGCATCTTGTCGACCATTTCCCGCGTCAGCTTCCTGGGAAAGCGGACGAGAAATCTCGAGCGATCGACGCGGCAGCCGAAGCGTTCGAGAAGATCCAGCGCCTCCTCCGACCTCATGATCATTCCGGTCTCGTCGAGGATCGCACCGGCTGCATCGTCGATCATCTCCATTTGCGAACTGGATAGAACGCGAATCGGTTCCATGGACTCTCCGCCGGTTGCTGTTACGCTGGTGCGCGATCGAGGATCGATTCCGTCTTCGGATCCCAATAGAGCCTTTTCCCTGCCCAGTATGCTTGCGCAGCCATGATGCATGCCACGGAATGCGCGTAACCCGCCTGCACCGGCGCCGAGGGCTGTTTCCCCGCGCGGAGCGCTTCCAGCCAGTTGGCAACGTGGGAAAGATCTTCGTCGGTCGTAGATGCGGGCCCTTTCCCGCCGTCGCCGGGCAGCGACACCCACCTTTCCTCGCGCCGGACCTCAGGCTCATCTTCAAAATTGCCCTTTTCTTCCACCCACTTCCAACGGGGCGTGCCTTCGGTCCCGAAGTTCATCAGCGTGGCCTTCTTGCCCATGAAACGGATGTGGCTCGGCGCGTCATTCCCGAAACTGGTCGAGTAACTGACCAGGAAACCTTTCGGGTAGTCGAGCAGCGTTTCAAATGTATCCGGATTCTCACGCCCGTCGTGCCAGGCAAACACTCCTCCGTGGGAGACAACGGAGCGCGGCGCATGATCGTCCATGAACCAGTGCACGAGGTCGATCCCGTGGCTCATCCACTGGTCCGGGATGCCGCTCGAGAACTCCCGGTAGAGGCGGTATTCGAAATACAGCTGCGGGTCGAAAGGCCGGTAAGGCTTCGTCATCAGCCACTCGCGCCAATCGATGTCCTCCGCGCGGATCTGCTTCACCTCCGGACGTCCGCGCCAGCGCGGTCCGCGGTAATTCCAGACCACTTCCACCTTGCTGACATCGCCGCACGTCCCCGTGCGGAAAAGCTTCTGGGCAGCAACCTGGTAAGGCTCGCTCCGGCGCTGCGTACCGATCTGCACGATCAGGCCGCGGGAGAGCACGGCGTCGCGCGCGGCCTTCGCCTCTTCGAGGACATTCCCCATTGGCTTCTCGCAGTATGCATGCTTCCCCGCCTCGGCGACGCGCTTGAGCATGGGTGAATGCTGATGTTCGGGCGTCGAGATGAAGATCCCATCCAGATCCTTCAGTTCCAGCAGCTCGTCAAGGCGGCGTGTCGCGCGGGGCGTGTGGCCGTAATATTTCTTGCCCGTCGCGACAGCATGGTCGAGGTTCACCTTCCATAAGTCACACACCGCAGTCACCTCGGCGTTCATCTTTCCGCTGAGCTGCGCCGTGATCCACTCCAGGCCCCGGCCTCGGTTTCCTACTCCGACATGGCCCAGTGTGATGCGATCGTTCGCTCCGATTACACGGCCGTAGGAAAACGCCGTCATCGGCAAGGCCGCTCCAGCCACCAACGATGCAGTTCGATCCAGAAACATTCTTCGGGACATTGGTTTTTCACTCATTAGTCACTCCTCCAATTCAGGTCAAGATACTGCAGATCCGGGGCCGCCGACAGAAATTGTTGACAAGGGGGTAGTCACCTGGCCCCCCCTCAAGCAACTTCAGTCACAGCTTCACCGGCCGACCGCTTGAACAAGAAAAACGGCATCAAAAATCGGCCGTAAGGCCTGTTTTGGCGGGTTGCTTCACACCTACCTTCCTGGAAATAAACGAGTTCGCTCGGTCCGACCCCATTTGCTGGCAATTTCGCACGTCGGGTCGCGGGATTGGGATCCGCAAAACTTACGGCCGCTTCTCGCGGACAAGGAATACCTGCACTCCTTGTACGACGCTGACAGGTGACCGTTCCCCTCAGGGTTCGTGTATGATCATGGCGCACGTCGGCTCTTGCACAGGGGGATCCCGTGAAGAAGCTCGCATTGCCCGTTGCATACCTCGTGTTCACAGCGGCGACACTCGTTTCGACGAGATCTGTCGCCGCAACGTCCGGCCGCGCCCAGGAGCTCACCGAGCATCAGCGCTCCGGCCGCGACATCTTTCGCGAGTTGATCGAGATCAACACATCAGCAACCATGGGCAGTACCAAAGCGGCTGAGGCGATGGCAGCACGGCTCAAGGCTGTCGGCTTCCCTGAGAACGAGATCGAACTGGTCGGGCCGCAGCCGCAGCACATGAACCTTGTGGTCCGCTACCGCGGCAACGGCACCCTCCGTCCCGTGTTGTTCATCTGCCACCTCGACGTCGTAGAGGCCCTTCCCAAAGACTGGTCGTTCGATCCGTTCACCTTCCGCGAGCAGGACGGCTTCTTTTATGGCCGCGGAACGAGCGACATCAAAGACGAGGCGGCGGACCTTGTTGCGGCGTTCATCCGCCTCAGGAAGGAAGGCTTTACACCTCATCGCGACCTCATCCTCGCCTTGACCGAGGACGAGGAAGGCGGCGACGCCAACGGCGTTCGGTGGCTGCTTCAAAATCGCCGCGACCTCATCGACGCCGAGTTCTGCATCAACCCCGATGGCGGCGGAGGCGAGATGAAGGACGGCCGCCACACGGTGATGGCTTTCCAGACGAGCGAGAAGGTGTATCTCGACTTCACCCTGGAAGCAAAGAACAAGGGAGGGCACAGTTCGATGCCCGTGAGGGACAACGCAATCTACCTTCTCGCCGCGGCTCTCACGCGCGTGCAGGCGCTGGAGTTTCCGATTGCGCTCAATGAAACAACACGGATGTCTTTCGAGCGCAGTGCGCTGCAGGAGACCGGCCAGACGCGAGCTGACATGCTGGCCATGGCGAGGACGCCAGCCGACACGGCGGCCGCCAACCGGCTCGCGGCCTCATCTCCGTACTACAATTCCATGCTGAGAACTACCTGCGTGGCCACAATGCTCAGCGGTGGACACGCCGAAAACGCACTGCCACAAAGCGCACGGGCAAATGTCAATTGCCGGATGCTGCCCGACGACACGCCGGAACACGTGCTGGCGACGCTCCGGTCCGCCATCGCCGACCCCGGTGTTTCCGTCACCTGCACATATGCATCGACAGCCGGCCCCCGCTCTCCACTGCGAAAGGACGTATTGAGCGCCGTGGAACGCGTGAGCGAATCGCTATGGCCGGGCGTGGTGGTCACCCCCGTCATGTCCACGGGCGCCACCGACGGCAAATTTCTCCGTGCCGCGGGAATACCGGTATACGGCGTCTCGGGCATGTTCGCCGACATTGACGATGTTCGCGCCCACGGCAGAGATGAGCGCATCGGCGTGAAGGAGTTCTACAAAGGCCTCGAATTCATGTACCGCTTCATCAAAGAGCTTGGGCACTGACGAGCGGGGGGACAGTCATGAAGAAACGAATCCTGCTGGTACTTCCTCTCCTTTTTGTCTGGTCGCCGTTCGCGCAGGAACAGGAGAGTTGGCTCGGCACCCTTGCGCCCATCGCCAGGTCGATCCAGCGTGAGCGCGGTTTCCCCATGGATTTCGCCAGTAAAGGAAGCCTTACCGTCGATGAATGGCGAAAGCGGGGACGCGCCGAGGTAACCAAAGCACTATCCTATTTTCCGAAACCGGTTCCGCTCGATATCAAGGTAGATTCGGTTGTGAAGCGCGACGGCTACGAGATCCGGATCATATCCTTCGCCGGTTCGGCGCACTATCGCGTGCCAGCCTACCTGCTGGTCCCCACAGCCGGGCGCGGTCCATATCCTGCCGTGGTAGCACTGCACGACCACGGCGGCTGGTTTGTACACGGCAAGGAAAAACTGGTGCGGATGGAGGACGAACATGCAGCCCTCGCCGGCTTTCGCCAGCAGTACTACGGCGGTCGCTCATGGGCGGACGAACTGGCACGAAAGGGATTCGTCGTGATCGTGCCCGACGCCTTCTATTGGGGCGAGCGGCGGTTGCAGTACGACCATCCGCCGGAGGCTCTCCAGACGCGCCTCGCCGGGCTCAAGCCCGACACGGAGGAATACATCCGCGCCATGAACACCTTCCTCCGCGAACAGGCTGCTGTGCTTCAAACATGGCTCGCCTTCGCCGGCACGACCTGGATGGGAATCGTCAACTACGACGACCGGCGCTGCGTCGATGTGCTCGTTTCCCTTTCCGAAGTCGACCGGAACAGGATCGGCTGTGCTGGCCTCTCCGGAGGGGGGTACCGAGCCACCTACATGACGGGGATGGAGCCGCGGCTCAAAGCGTCCGTAGTTGTCGGGTGGATGACTTCCCTGCCGACCACCTGGGACATCCCATACGTCGTGCATTCTTCGCTGTTCGATGCATTCAGCGCTCACGCGAACCTTGACCACCCCGACATCGCTTCGCTCGGCGCTCCCGGGTGTGCTCTGCTTGTGCAGAATTGCGCTCAGGATCGTTTGTTCACCCGGGCGGGCATGGATGCTGCGGCCGGCAAGATCAGCGCTGTCTATTCGGCGCTCGGTCGTGCGGATCGTTATCAGTTCAGATACTATGACGTGCCACACCAGTTCAACGTCGCGATGCAGGAGGAAGCCTTCGCCTGGCTGGAAAAGTGGCTGAGGTGACAGGCTGCGGGCCGGACCTCCAGAACCGTCTCACCATCAGAGGTTCGCCAACGCTGCTGACAGGAGGTACACATGAAAAACAACGATTTCGTCGTGCCAGCCGGCTACCTGGACTACTCGGGTCGAGATGACATACTCACTGGCGGGGTAAAGCTGATCCCCATTGACACCCCGAAAGGAACCTTTCGGGTCTGGACGAAAAGGATCGGCAGCAATCCCAGGGCAAAAGTGCTTCTCCTTCACGGCGGCCCGGGTGCAACCCATGAGTACTTCGAGGTGTTCGACAGCTACTTCCCGGCAGCCGGCATCGAGTACTACTACTACGATCAACTCGGGTCTTACTACAGTGACCAGCCCGACGAGCCCGACTTGTGGGAACTGCCGCGTTTCGTCGAGGAAGTGGAACAGGTGCGCCTGGCTCTGCGGCTGAACGACACGAATTTCTATCTTCTGGGTCAGTCCTGGGGCGGAATCCTGGCGTTGGAATATGCGCTCAAATATCAAGTTCATCTGAAGGGGCTCGTCATCTCCAACATGATGGCGAGCATCCCCGCCTATAACGAGTACGCCGAGAAGGTCTTGATGCCGGGAATGGACCGGGACGCGCTGGGAGAAATCAAGCGCCTGGAGGCTGCAGGTGAAACCGACAACCCGCGCTACATGGAACTGCTCGTTGCGCATCATTACGAGCATCACATCCTTCGCATGCCGGCCAATGAATGGCCTGACCCGATGAAACGTGCGTTCAAACACGTCAATCCCGATATTTACGTGCCATTGCAGGGACCCAGCGAGTTGGGCGCAAGCGGAAAACTTCTGAACTGGGATCGCACCGCCGACCTGGCCGGGATCACGGTTCCAACCCTGGTCATCGGCGCACGGCATGACAGCATGGACCCAAGGCATATGGAGTGGATGGCAGGGGCGGTGCGCCACGGGCGATATCTTTTCTGCCCGGATGGCAGCCACATGGCGATGTACGACGACCAGGAGACCTATTTCCGCGGCCTCATCCAATTCATTCGGGACGTGGAATCAGGCCGATTCCTCTAAAGGGAAGTTCCCAAAGCATCGAGTGCTCGACCCACGCAACCTACTTCAGAACCCTGACGCCTATCGAGGACGGCATTAGAGCCGTGCGGTATACCCGCTGCGTGGCCTTCTGGAAATCGGACTCGACAGCGTCGCTTATCTTCACGAACTTCTGCGGATTTCGGTCGGTGAGCGGGAACCACGTGCTCTGGATCTGCACCATGATGCGATGCCCGCGCCGGAACGTGTGGTAGATCCCCGGCATCGCGAATTCGATCCTGTCGGGTTTTCCCGGCTCGAACGGCGTCGGTCGGTCGAATCCTCTCCGGAATCGACCGCGGAACGGTTCGCCGCGCACCAGCTGCTGATACCCGCCCATACGCACGCGTTCCGAGTTCGGCTGCGGGTCGGGATAGTTCCCCGGATAGACATCGATGAGTTTCACGTCAAAGTCTGAATCGGTTCCGGTGGTCGAAACGAAGAGTGACACGTCCAGTGGACCGACGAAGGTCACATCCTGCTCGAGCAATTCCGTCTGATAGACCAGCACGTCAGGGCGCCCGGCGGCGAAGCGCTGGTCTCCATTCATGTACTCGTATGCCATGCGCGTCGTAATCTCGTCGATGAAGGGCACCGGCTTGCCCGGATCGCTGACGTACTCGTCGAAACCGCCGCCGTCGGCCGCGGTAGCTGCAGGCGGTTGAGTCGAGATCTTTCCTTCCGCAAGAAAATAGAAAGTCCTGCCGGCGGCTTCCCTGGGCGGCCAAGAGTCGAGCTTGTGCCATTCGTTGCGCCCGGTTTCGAAAACATAGGCCTCCGGAAAGTTGTTTTCACCCTTGTCCTTCAGAAAGTATTCGAAGAACGGGAATTCGATATTCTCACGGAAGAACTTACCGGTCTCCTGCCCCCAACGGATGTCGCCCAGACGATCGCCGCCATCCTGATTCCACTGGCCGTGCGACCAGGGGCCTTCCACGATGAAGTTCGTGATGCCGGAGTTGCGCTTCTCGATTGACCCGTATACCTGCCACGGTCCATACACGTCTTCCGCATCGAACAGGCCGCCAACCGTCATCACGGCTGCCTTGATGTTATCCAGGTGCTGAGACGGGTTGCGCGATTTCCAGTATTCGTTGTAGACATCGTGATTGAGTACTTCCTGCCAGCCTGCGATCCGGCCGCGGAAGATCTTCTCTTCCACGTTCCGAAGCGGGCCGACTTTGTGCAGGAAGAAATCGTAGCCGTCGGGCGTGCCATAGTCGAATCCCGGCCCGGGCACCTCGAATTCACCGGGCCGGGCACGGCCGAATCCCGAGAAAAAGCCGAAGGTATGCGCCAGGAACAGCACCCCGTTGTGCCGCCAGTCGTCGCCAATGAACCATTCCGTGACGGGCGCCTGCGGCGAGACGGCTTTCAACGCAGGGTGCCGGCTCAGCAACGCCATAGTCGAGTAGAAGCCCGGATACGATGTGCCCGACATGCCGACGCGGCCATTGTGGTTGGGGATGGTTCTCAGTATGAATTCGATCGTATCGTACGTATCGCTGGCTTCGTCATACTGCGTACCGGACTTATCAGGAAGGAACGGTCGCACGTCTTCAAACCGGCCCTCCGACTTCCCCTTGCCGCGCACGTCGCAATAGGCAAAGATGTAGCCCGACCGCGCAAACGCTTCCGATGGACCCAGATCCCAGCGGTAGTTGTCCGCACCGTACGGGCCCACCGTGTAGGGAGTACGCATCATCCATATTGGATACTTCTGCGATGAATCCTTCGGCGCATAAACGGACAGGAACAGCCGCGTGCCGTCGCGCATCGGCATCATGTACTCAGACTTGGTGTAGTGCGATCGGATGTAGGCGCGCAAGTCCTCGGTGTTCCGGCGCTGATCCCGGTCCCGGTCGGAGCCGCGCTCCTGCGCCGCGACGGGAAGGAGGGTGAGTGAGAGAAAGAATGTGAGGGCGGCAATCATGCGGAAACGTCTGTGCATCTCAATCTCCTGTTTTCCGGTCGTTGGCCTGTCGGTGTTACGCAACTCCTGAATGTATAATCTCGGTGACAGGTTACTCAACCTCGAAATTACACTACATTGGTAGAAAGATGGTTCGTTATGATGTCGAGGCTGAGCAGCCTGTCACCGATGGTATGGAGAAACAATCATGAGTAACAGGACTAGGGTCGGCAGGCGGGAGTTCCTCCTGGCCGGCCTCGCAACTCCCGCTCTTCCCCTCGTCTCCGGCGTGCGTGGGTTCGTGAAAGCTGAGAATCCCCCATTGGGCATTCCCGGGCCCTATCGCGGGCGCGTTGTCGAAGTGCGCCACAAGGGCAGCGTAGTCTCCGGTGTCTACCAGGCGGAACCGATCCGTGCGATGATGCGCCGGGGAATGACCGCGCTGACGGGAGCTGAGGATTGGGCCGAAGCATGGCGAGTCTTTTTCGAACCCGGGGACGTCGTGGGAATCAAGGTGAACCCCGTCGGGGCCCCGCATGTCATATCCTCCGCCGAGGTGATATCCGAAATCGTCGACGGGCTGAAAAGCGCCGGAGTGAGGATCAAAGACATAATCGTTTACGATCGCTATCGAAAGGATTTTCTGGCGGCCGGTTTCGACAGGATGCTGCCGGAGGGAGTGCGGCAGTCATGGGGTTCCGATCACTATGATTTGGTTCAGCTGGACATCAACGGTTACGATCCCGAGCATTACCTCGAGATGGCCCTTGTCACTCCTGGGCAGGATCCAGCCAGCACGGAAGCCCGGCGTTCGCATGTAACAAAGTTTCTGACCAGGGATGTCAACAAACTGGTCAATCTTGCGGTTTTGAAGGATCATCAGTCGGCAGGAGTCACGCTGGCGCTCAAGAATCTTTCACATGGACTGGTAAACAACGTCTACCGCAGCCATTCGACCCCTACTCTGAATGCCTGTGGCACCTTCATTCCCGCAGTAGTCAGTCTGCCGGTGATCCGGCAGAAGACGGTCCTGAATATTCTGGACGGCATCAAAGCCCTTTACCATGGCGGACCCGGTTCGGACGCCCGCTTCGTTTGGGAGCACAAGACCCTCTACTTCGCCACGGACCCGGTCGCACTTGACAGGATCGGATGGAAAGTCATCGACGAAAAGCGTCTGCAGGCGGGCATGAGCGTTGTCGCCGAGGCGATGCCCGATCCGCCGCTCAGCAACTTCCTGCGACGTCAACCGGAACACATTGAAATCGCCGGTGCCCTGGGACTGGGCGAATGGGATGAGAAGCGCATCGACCTGAAGCGCTTTTCAATGCCCGGAGACTGACGACCGCAAGCTAATCACAGGGTGAAAGATCCTCCATTCAGAGGGTCTCAGAGGCCCTTACATCGAAAAAAGACGCCCGAAAATCGAGCGTAAGGCCCATTTGAAGCGATTGCTTTCCACCTATCTTACTTGAAACAAACGACTTCTTTCGGTCCGACCCCGTATTATTGAGGGCGGGGTTGAGCGTCGTACGGCGGAATCTTCCCGGCGTGGACGTCGTACAGCCGCCGGTGCGTCGTCTTCATGGCTTCGATCAGATCCGTATACGGACGGTCCGTTACGTCGACGAGGCCGATGTTGTAGTTCTCGCCGTCCATGCGTCCCGTCGACGGCTGATCCACCCACTGGAACCAGCACGATCCGATGAACGCAGGGAACGCGGCGGCCTGCTCTACATAGTAGCGGTAAGCCGCTCCTCGTTCCGCCAGATCTCGCACCTGCACCAGCCCGGCGGCGAGTCCTCGTCCCGGCATACCGAAGTGAAACTCGCCGACGATGATCGGGAGCCCCGTCGCCTGGTAGATCTCCTCCATCACCTTCGAATTCACGGCAGTCGCATAGACATTCATGCTGTAGACGTCAAACGCCTTTGACGCCTTCAGCATCTCCGCCGGCGGCACCCCGCCGCCGAAGCGCAGTCCCAGGTTCAGGTGGTTGGGATCATGTCGCTTGATCGCCGCATTTATGACTTCGAGGTATCTGTCGTAGGCGCGATAGATGAACTGCTTCCGCAGCTCCGGCGTGTCGCCCGCGGCCAGGAAGGCTCTCGCCTCACGCTGAATCGCACTCGCCGGCCGATCGAGGATTATGTCCACCACGAGTGACTCCCTGCCCGGCCACGGTGGTTCGTTCGCGACGAAATATCCCAGCAGATATGGATCGTCCTTGCGCGGCACACACTGCTCGGCGGCCGCCTTGTCCACAGCCTTGGGCCACTCCTCGGAGAACACGTCCGGCATGCCGAGATACCCGGTCTCCATTCCCCATCCGCGAAGATTCACTACATAGGCCTTCTTGCGGGCGTCCCAGAGCCTCGGGTCGCTCCAGTTGCCGATCGTGTTCAGACCCCATGACTCGAGCCGCTGCAGGCAGAGGTCGATCCACTTTGTCCTCCACTCGTCACCGTGCCGGCGCTGAAGGTTCCACGTGTAGAAGCCCGTTTCCGGGCGGCGTCCCTGTGGCGCCGCCTGATCCACCGGGGGCAGCGCCTCGAAGTAGTCCTCGCGGCCTTTCAGTCGCGCATCGCCGCCGCCTGCACCCATCCCCGTCGAACTCGTCGAGAAGAACAGATGCCCGTCCGGGTCTATAAACCACCACTTCCCGTCGACCTTCTCGACACGGAAAAAGCCGGTGGCCCGGGCTTTCGTGCTCGCGTAGCCACCGAACCTGCAGTACCCGAAGTCGCCGGCCTTCAAACCTGAAGCCTCGGCTGCCCACTCCTCCTTCGCCTGGTCGAGGCCCTTTATCTTCCCGGGCCAGTCAGACGGTATCCACTGCCCGAACCGGTCAACCACAGGCTTCTTGTCCAGTACGTCGGAGCCCGGGTCTTCCTTGGCCAGCGTCACGGACCGGATCTCCAGCGTCGGACTTCCCAGGGGCGTGACCATCGAAACCCCGATGGAATCGACCGCGTTCAGAGGCCCATACACGCCTCCTGTGCTGATCCAGAAGGAATTCCGCGGAACCTTGCCCACCGACGCAAGATCGAAGCCGGAACGGTTCGGTGCCCGGTAATACTGCAACGGCACCGACGCCCGGATCCAGACACCTGCCATCGGCTGCATCGTCCTGCGCTGCACGACGCTGCCGCTGTGGAAACTCAGGCCGAAGCGCTGAGGCGAACTCGCCTTCATTTCAAGCACCAGGTAGTTGTAGCCGGTCCAATCGGAGGGCAGTTGCGGGTTCAGTTCGCGCAGCGCCCACTTGTGTTCCGATTGTTCGCCTTCGAACACGACGCGTTGAGGCCCTGCATGGGCAGCCAAAATCGTGAGACTAAACAGAGTGGTTGCAGCAACGAGCGGTCGGGTCATGATAGTTCTCCTTGCCGCCTTCCGGCGGCGAGTCCAATATACTCATTCCGGCCGGAGAGTACAGGTGCTTCGAAACAGCGACACCGTTTTCCCTCAGAACTCGAAGAGAGGCGCACCATGACCTGTTTGTCCATTTGCCTGACCTTGTGGTTCGCAAACGCCGCCTTTCCACAGGCGACGCAAGCCCAGGAAATAGTTCTGCGCCCGGACCTGCCCGCCGGCGAGGAATGGTACACGCCGGAGTCGACGAACCCGCACGTCAAGAGCCCGGATGAAAAGTGGGTGCGCAAAGTGAAGAGGCCGGTCATGGAGGTCTATCCTGCCGGGCACCCGAACGGCACGGCGGTCATCGTCGCGCCCGGCGGGGGTTTCTCGATCCTGGCCATTGAGCACGAAGGCCGCGATGTCGCCCGATGGCTGAATCAACTCGGCGTGACCGCGTTCGTGCTGCGCTACCGCTGCGGGCTGGAGACCGGCGAGACGCCGGCCATGAACCGGCAATTGAGTCAGAAGGCTGCCATCGAGGACGGCCTGCTTGCGGTCAAGACCGTGCGGGAGAGAGCCGCAGAGTGGAAGCTGGACACCAGAAAAATCGGCATCATGGGCTTTTCAGCGGGCGGCTATCTGACGATCGGAGTTGCCACGCAGTACACCGTCGAGAGTCGCCCCGATTTCGCGATGCCGATCTATGCCGTCGCCCCGGAGGGTTATCTACCGCCCCCCGATGCTCCTCCGCTGTTCGTAGCAGTCGCCTTCGACGACATGGATCGGATGGTCACGACCGCCACAGGTCTGGTGGACAAGTGGAAGAAAGCAAAGGTCCCGGTCGAACTGCATGTCTTCCCCGACGGCGGTCACGGCTTCGGCATGAACAAGAAGGGCAAATCCTGCGACGCCTGGACCGACCTCCTCGCCCGCTGGCTAAAGGGGGTCGGACCGAAGTAAACCAATTGAATGCAATGACTTAACCGAGATTCAGGTGCAAACATGGGGGCTTGAGCGCGATTTTGAGGCCGCTTTTTCTGCACTGGCAGGCCCGGCGTGTGCCCGGTCCGATCCCAACACCGGAGAACAACAATGAAGCTATCCGTACCCACTATCAGCGCACTTCTGATCCTGGCCTTTGGCACCCTCTCCGCCGCAGATTATCCGCAGGCTGAGATCTCCAACGGCACTGTCAACGCGAAGCTTTATCTGCCGGATTCTTCGGCCGGTTTTTACCGTGGGACCCGCTTCGACTGGTCCGGGGTAATCACGAGCCTGGAAGCCCGCGGCCACACCTACTTTGGAGCATGGTTCAAAGAGCACGATCCCGGCATGGTCGATGTCGGGTTCGTTCCAAAACTCGCCGGGTTTGCCGCCGGCACTCCAAGCGCGGCCCTCGGACCCGTAGAGGAATTCAGCGACCCGATCGGCTACGATGATGCCGCAACAGGCGGCTCGTTTATCAAGCTCGGCGTCGGGGTCTTGCGAAAGCCGAAGGAGGCAAAATATTCCTGGTCGACGCGATACGAGATCGTGGACCCGGGTAAGTGGACGGTCCGGAGACAGCCCGACTCGATTGAATTTCAGCAGGAAGTCAGCGGACCCTCCGGCTACGCTTATGTCTATCGAAAGACCATCAGGCTCTCTCAGGGCAAACCCGAAATGGTCCTCGAGCACAGCCTCAGGAATACCGGTCGCCGGCTGATCGAGACGCCGGTGTACGACCACAACTTCCTGGTGATGGACGATCAACCGTCGGGCCCCGACTTCGTCATCAAGGTACCCTTTGAGATCCAGCCCGCCCGCGACAACCTGGGCGTACTGCAGGTGCGCGGCAAGGAGGTTGCGTTCTCACGTGAATTGGTGAAGGACGAAAGAGCGATGATCAACCTCGCAGGCTTCAGCCGCGACACGAAGGACTACGACATCCGGGTGGAAAACCGCAGGACCAGGGCGGGAGTGAGAATCACGGGGGACCGCCCGCTGACGCGCCTGCCGGTCTGGGCCATCAGGCCGACCCGTTGCCCGGAGCCATACATCAATGTGCATGCCGAGCCGGGTAGGGAGTTCACCTGGCACATCTCCTATGAGTTCTACACCGTGGGGGACTGATGACAGCAGAGTACTATTCCCTGCCTGAGGTGTCCGCGGGGGCAGTTGGCCTGATGAGGTGCCCATGAGCAGATCCACGTTAATCCGGTGCGCGTCGTTCCTGTGCGGTGTGGCGGCAATGTGCTCTATTCTCCGTGCCCAGATATTTGTCCCATACAATGAGTATTTCACCGACAAATCCCTGCGCATCAACCTCTACCAGACCGGGGATGCGAGGTCGGAAATCCTTACCATCGACACGATCTACGAGGAACCTCTTTGGCCTGAGAGCAGGGTTCAACGGGCCGCACCATTCAACGAAGGCCGTTACATGCTCAAGGTCTATGACCTGGCATCAAACACGCTCCTGCACGTACGGGGCTTCGATACGATGTTCGCTGAGTACAAGACCACGGCACCGGCTCTCGACGGCGCGCAGCGTGTCTTTCAGCGCAGCGTCAGGATACCCGAACCGGTTCGGCCGATCGTGTTCGTAGTCGAGGCGCGCGACAAGAAGAACCTGCTCCATCCGATATTCTCTCGGACGATTGACCCATCCGACTACCACATCATCCGCGAGACAACGGCTGCAGGGGATCGAATTTACCAGCCGGTAATCGCAGGCGACCCTGCCACTTCCCTGGACATCGTCTTCGTGGCCGAGGGGTACACAGCGGCTGCACACGACAAGTTCAAGGCGGACGTCGACCGTATGACCAAGGCCCTGTTTGACGCCGAGCCGTACAGGAGCGCGAGAGACCGGATCAGTATCCGTGCCGTCCACCGCCCATCAGCCGAGAAGTCCATGGACGAGCCGCGTCAGCGGGTCTACCGGAAGACTGTCCTGGACGCGGGGTTCAATGCCTTCGATCTTGACCGCTACATGCTTATCGAGCAGGATCACCGGCTGCACGAGATAGCAGCGCAGGTCCCTTATGACGTGATCGTGGTCCTGGTTGACAGCGCCCGCTACGGCGGCGGTTCGATCGCCTTCGATTATTGCGTGACCACGGTGGACAACGCCCGGAGTCCCGAGGTATTCCTCCACGAACTGGGTCACTCCTTCGGTGGGCTGGCCGATGAATATTATGCAAGCGAAGTGGCTTACAACGACTTCTACCCGAAAGGCGTCGAACCGCTCGAGCCCAACATCACGGCCCTGCTCGATCCCGCAAACGTTAAGTGGAAAGACCTACTCTCTCCGGGGATCGCCATTCCCACCGAATATGGCAAGGAGTCTATCGATGCCTTGCAGACAGAGCGAAGAGCCAGGCGTGAGGCGGTTGCAGAAGAGGTTGCCAAAGCCAAGGAGAGGGGTGCGGATCCTGACGCGATCAAATCTATCCAGGACAAAGCCGATCAGGAGGACAAGGCCGCCCACGCCGGCATCGAGGAGATCCACAGGAAATTCGCCGACCTTGTCGCCAAGGTCGGCGTGTTCGAGGGTGCCGGATACTCTGCCAAAGGCCTCTATCGCTCGCAGATGTACTGCATAATGATTTCCAATCCGAAGCTGGAGTTTTGCGCTGCCTGCCGGCGAGCCCTGGAGGCCAGGATCAATTACTACACCGCAAAATGACCGATCAACCCGGCTCCGGCTGGCAGAGTCGTGGGGGGTGGCTTCGCCCGGGTGTCGATCTTCCAACGATTTTGCCTGTCATCGATGAACCCGTGAGGGTATCTTGCATGGAGATTTTGGAGGAGACCAAGGCATGAAGACTCTGATTTCGCGTTCGGGGCTGGCGATTCTGGCCTGCGCCATTCTGCTGGTCGCATACCCGGTACATGCTGGAGCTCAGGCGGGGCTGAGAATCGAGATTTCCTTCCCCTCCGCGTTGCACGCCGATCCCATTACGGGCCGTGTGTTCATCATGATCAGCAAGAACGGTGCGCGGGAACCGAGGCTTCAGGTGGGTTTCTGGGGAGGGCAGACACCGTTCTTCGGCGCGGATGTGGAACAGCTGAAGCCGGGCCAGGCCGCTATCATCGATGCCGGCACCCTTGGATATCCCGCAGACAGTCTGAAGGACATTCCTGCGGGCGACTACTACGTTCAGGCCCTGCTCAACATCTACACCAGCTTCAACCGGGCGGATGGCCACGTGATCTGGGCGCACAACGACCAGTGGGAAGGACAGCAGTTCAACCACTCGCCCGGAAACCTCTTCAGCGAGGTTCAAAAGGTGCATCTGGATCCCGCTACCGGCTACAACCTCAAGTTGGCGCTGAATGGGGTCATCCCCCCCATAGCGGTCCCGCAGGACACGCCATGGGTGAAACGCGTCAAGTTTGAAAGCAGGCTGCTCAGCAAGTTCTGGGGACAGCCCATGTACCTCGGAGCAACTGTACTCCTGCCCAAAGGATACGATGCGCATCCGGATGTCCGGTTTCCGGTGGTGTATTACCAGGGCCATTTCGGGCTCGGGGCGCCCCTGGGATTCCACGCAGACGTCACAACCCCCGGGCAGGAGACAGTCCGGGGTGGCCTGTACCAGAGGTGGATTTCCGAGGATTACCCGCGTTTCGTCGTCGTCGAGTTTCAGCACCCGACGCCCTACTTCGATGATTCCTACGCGGTCAACTCCGCAAACAACGGCCCTTACGGCGATGCTATCATGACCGAACTGATCCCTTACCTCGAGGAACATTTCCGGATCATTCGGAAGCCGTACGCCCGCCTGCTGACCGGAGGTTCAACCGGCGGCTGGGAATCCCTGGCGCTGCAGGTCTTTCACCCCGATTTCTTCGGCGGGACCTGGACGCTTTTCCCGGATCCGGTCGATTTCCGCCGCTACCAGCTCGTCAACATTTACAGTGACGACAATGCGTTTCAGCCACCCGGCCATCAATGGATGATCCCGGAACGCCCCATGATGCGCTCGGTGGAGGGACAGATGCTCCAGACCGTGCGGCAGATGAGCCAACTGGAGGAGGTGCTCGGAAGCAAAGGAAGATCCGGACAGCAGTTTGAAGCCTGGGAGGCGGTTTACGGCCCCGTGGGAAACGACGGATACCCGAGGCCGCTGTGGGATAAGCGCACGGGCCGGATTGACCGGGAGGTCGCACTATACATGCGGGACCACGGGTACGATCTGCGCTACTACATTGAATCCAACTGGAAGGACATTGGCACGAAGCTCGTGGGGAAACTGCACTTCCAATGCGGCGATATGGACAATTTCTACCTCAACTCTTCGCTATATATGCTCGAGGATTTCCTCAGGAAAACGGATAATCCCGCCTACGAGGGATCTTTCGAATGGGGGCGCCCCATGAAGGGCCATGGTTGGGTCTCCATACCCGTGCCCGACCTCCTCAAGCTCATGGCCGACCAGGCCCGGAAAAACGCTCCGGCGGAGGACGATTCCTCCGCGTGGCAATACAAGTAGCGTTACTCCATGGAGGGCGGCCCATGAGGTACTTCCTTTCCCTGACCTTTGCTTTCCTGCAGGTGGCACCCATCCCGGCTTCTTTCGGGCAGGATCAATCCGCAGCGGGCGCACCGATCCGCGCCGCCGTCGTGGGCCTTGTACACGGGCACGCGGAGGGTTTCTTTGAACAGAACCTGCACCGCCCTGGCCTTCAGATCGTGGGGGTTGCCGAAGCGGACGTCGAGGTTGCCTCAAGCTACGCCGGCCGTTTCGCCCTTGACCACAGCCTGATGTTTTCGAGTCTCGAGGAGATGCTTCAGAAGACTCATCCTCAGGTGGCCCTCGTTTACACCAACACCCTTGACCACCGGAAGGTCGTGGAGGTCTGCGCAAGGCAGGGCGTTCACGTGATGATGGAAAAACCGCTGGCGGTGAGCATGGAGGATGCCCGCGCCATTGAGCGCGCGGCGATGCAAGGCAAGATCCAGGTCATGGTGAACTATGAGACCACCTGGTATCGCAGCAACCGCGCGGCCTATGACCTTGTACGCGAAAAGGCCGTCGGCGACATCCGAAAAGTAGTGGTGCACGACGGCCATCGCGGCCCCAAAGAGATCGGAGTGGGGCCAGAATTCCTCGTATGGCTGACCGATCCCAGGCTGAACGGCGCCGGCGCCCTCTTCGACTTCGGCTGCTACGGGGCGGACTTGATGACGTGGCTGATGGAAGGTCGGAGGCCCGATACCGTCACGGCTGTAACTCAGCAGATCAAGCCGCATGTATACCCGCGAGTGGACGACGAGGCCACGATCGTTCTGACCTATCCCACGGCACAAGCCATCCTTCAGGCGTCCTGGAACTGGCCGTTCGACCGAAAGGACATGGAGGTCTATGGCCGGACCGGGTACGTGATCACGGTGCGCCGCGATGAGGTCCGCGTCCGGCGTGAAGGGGCGGAAGAGCAGCTCATGCCAGCCAAACCACTGCCGGCCCCGTATGACGATCCGATCTCGTGCCTGAGAGCAGTGGTCCTGGGTGGGGCGCCGCCGGATGGTTTGTCGTCCCTTGCGACCAATCTGATCGTGACGGAGATCCTCGACGCCGCACGACAGTCGGCCGCTTCCGGCAGGACCGTCCGGCTGCCGACCGTTCCGTAAATTGGGGGAGCCGCTAACCAGCAGTACCAAGGAGGGCAAACCACAAGAACAGCCTCAAAAATTGACCGTAAGGCCTGTTTGGAGGGGGGTTCCGCAGACTATCCTAAAGCAACTAAACGACTTCCCTCGGTCCGACCCCGATGACTAGTCCCCTGCGCCCAGCACGCGGTCCATCTGGGTGACGGAAATGCCGAGTTCGGCGGCTGCTTTCTCCCGGTCGCCGCCGCAGTGCCGAATCATGCGAGCGACGTACTCGCGCTCCATGTCTACCAGCCTGCGCGGTTCGAAGTGCTCGACGGCGCGCTCCCCGGCGCCGGCGGGAACCTCGCGGACACAAGCCGGCAGAGCGTCCCCACTGATCACGCCCGTCGTCTCGCGCATCACCGCACTGGCGATTATCAGGGCGAGCTCGGCATCGTTCTGCGGGAAGGGATAACGTCGCAGGAGATCAAGAGCCTCGGGCGAGATGGACTGGATGTCTTTCCCTGCCCGGACCGCCTCGCGGCGCAGCAGATGTTCGGCAAGAGCCGGGATGTCGTCGCCGCGCTCACGCAGAGGAGGGATCCGCAGCGTGTTGACCCTCAGGTGATAAAGCAGGTCCTTCGAGAAACCGAGTTCGCCTTCCGGCAGACTAAGATCGCTCGTCGACGCCACGATGAAGCGGACATCCGCGGTCAGGAGGCTTGTCGAGTGCTCGCGGTAGAACTCACCGGTCTGGATCACTCGCTTCAGCCTGATTTGCAGAGGTATTCCGAGCTGCTCGAGACTGTCGACGAAAAGTGTCCCTCCGGCCGCTCCCTCCAGAAGCCCGGGCCGCTCCTTGGTCGTCCCCCGCCACACGCGGGCCCTGCCGAACAGCATCGCCGCCAACTCATCCCTCGACTTGACGGCAGCGGCGTCCAGAGCGGCAAACGGCGCGCTCCTGCGCGGGCTTGCTTCGTGGATCGCCCGCGCGAGCTTCTCCCTGCCGCAACCGTGTTCCCCGATGATGAGCACGGTCATGTCGCCCGATGCCATCGTCTCCGCCTCGTGGAGCAGCCGGATCATGCGGGCATCCTGGGTGATGAATCCCTCCCATACAGCCCCATGCGCGAGGTCCTCGCGCTTCGGCTCCGCCGGCAGCTCGTTGAGGGTCCGGTGCAGGGCGCCCTGCTGGATGGCAAGGTCAAGCACCTCGAGGAGGTGATCGTCATCCACAGGCTTCGTGAGGTAATCGAACGCGCCGAGCTTCATCGACCTCACGGCCAGGTCCACGCCTCCGACTCCTGTCAGCACCACGACCGGAGTCTGGATCCCCCTCTGCCGCATGAGCTTCAGGATGTCCGTGCCACTCACTTCGGGCATGTCCATGTCGAGCAGGACCACATCGAACTGTTCGCGCGCCAGCAGGTCCGGCACTTTCCTGGAGTCGTTTACTATCACCGAGTCGAATCGCTCGGTCTGGGTCAGAAACACCAGGAGGTAGTTCGTCACCGCCGCGTCGTCATCAACGATCAATATGGACTTCACTGACTCAGACCCCGAGGAGCTCTCGCCTGAAAATGCCGTAGTCACTGCTTTGCAGGAGCGACAGGTATGTTGATGGTGAAAGTCGTCCCGACCCCCGGCGTGCTCGACACGGAAATGGCTCCGCCATGCTCCGTGATGATGCGATAGGAGATGGCAAGGCCCAGGCCGGTCCCTCCCTTTCCACGCTTGGTGGTGAAGAAGGGATCGAAAATCTGGTTGACTGTCTTCTCGTTCATCCCCCGCCCGTTGTCTTCGACCTGAATGACCACGTTGTCACCGTCGCTCCAGGTGCGTAAGGTGATCCTGCCCCTTTTGTCGTCATTCATAGCCTCGCTTGCGTTTACCAGCAGGTTCACCAGGACCTGTTCGATCTTCTGCGAGTTGCCGGTGAGCCTGGGAATATTCTCTCCGAGATCGAGGCAGATGACGGCGTGCTTGTGAACCTCGTTTTCCACGAGCCTGGTCGTCGCCTCCACCAGGGTGTTGATCTCCACCTGGTCCACAAGCAGGCCGTCGTCCTGACGCACAAAACCGCGCAAAGCATCCACGATCTGCTTTATGCGTTCCGAGCCGTGCGCCATGTCGTCGACCAGGGTCATGAAGTGCTTGCGGAAGAAATCGTACTTGAGGCGGGCAATCCGGAGTTCCGGGTGGCTCGCGTAGTATGCGTCAACGATCGGGAGTATGTCCTCCATCGCCTGGCGCACGATCTTGACGTTGCCCCGGATGAACTGGTTGGGATTGTTGATCTCGTGACCTATGCCGCTCACAAGCTGACCCAGGGCGGCCAGCTTGTCGGCCTGCCGGATCTGCTGCTCGTAACTCTTCTCCAGGGTGATGTCGCGGTGGAACTCCACGATCGCCTCGACTTCGTGTTCCTGGTTGAAAACGGGGTTTGCGTGCACCTGCAGATAGCGATCCCCGAACCTGATGGTGGCCACGGTTGGCGCCCTGCTCTTGATGATCCTGGAGAGACGGCAGTCTTCACACGGCGCATCCCTCTCAAAGAAGGTTTCGTAGCATTTTCGTCCGGGCTCCACACCGGCACGATTGGTCATGATCAGGTTGCGATCATCGTCTATCAGCGCGACTTCGTCCGGGATCGCCTTGAAGAGGGTCTCCAGGCGCGCAGTGGATCGTTCCCAGTCCCTTGTTGCCTGCGCCAGGCACGCGTCGATCGTGCCCAGCCTCCGATGTTGGTCTTCGAGGTCGCGCGTACGCGTCTCAATCTCGCGCTCGAGATCCGCCAATCGGATGGCGTCTTCATCGCGGGTTCTTGCCTCGGTGCCGATGAACAGGTAGACAATTCCGCGGGCGGTCTCGACTCGCGTCGACTGGAGACGAACCAGGTTTACGGGTTCCGATCTGGGGGTCAGCAGGGCAGCGCCCCTCTTCCCCTCCGCCGCCCGGGCAACGGCCTGCCGGAACGACTCGAAAGCGGCAGGGGTGAGTACCTCTTCTACCAGCGTTCCTTCGAGGAGTTCCCCGCGCGGGGACAGCAGCCGGTGGAGCAGCGGATTGGCGTAAAGCACGCGATCGTCCGGAGTGACGGCAAGCAGGTAGTCAAAGTTGCCTTCAACAAAGGAATAGAGATGTTCGAGCTTGATCATGCGTCCCCTCGTCGTCACAGAACACGGTGCCGTTCCGTTCCCAGCTCACGCATGCTCTGCTTGTAACGCTCGCCCTGGGTAAGAGCCGGAGCCGAGAGTGCAGGCGCGCCGTCGAGGGTCACCGGAGCAAGCCGCGCGCGGTGCTTCCAGGTCCGGCCTTCCCCCGTGTTCCAGTAGAACGGGAGCAGCCCGTCCAGGTGCCGCGCGGCAAGCGTGCCGATGTCGAGCGTCAGATCCGCGGCGGATTGAGCGGTGACAGAAACGCCCAGTGCCTGAGCAAGCTGCGCAAGCACGCGCCACCCCGGGACACCCGAGGGTGGTTCAATGGCGCGCTCGAAACGCAACACGCGACCTTCAAAATTACAGCGCGTGCCCTCGGATTCAAGGTAGGTCGTGCCCGGCAGAACTACGTCGGCGGCACGGGAGGTCTCCGTAGGCGACCAATCCATGGCCGCGAGAAACTCCAGATTCCCGAAACAGGAAGCCATGGCGTCGTGCCGCATCGGGTCTTCGCCCAGGACTATCGCCGCTCTCAAGCAACCCTCGGCGAGTATCGCGCGCAATTGGCCGTGCGTTCCTGCCCCGGGATACCCGTTACCGGGCCTGCGGCCCGCCAGGAACGACGGATCGGCGCCGGTTACCTCCAGCCCAGCACTGTTGCCGATCAGCCGCGGCAGCAACAGATCCGCCCGCACACCGGCGGTTCTCAGCAGCAGGACGAGATTCCCGAACGTCTCGATGTCCCCGGCGGCCCGATCCCGGGTGCCGTCGGGACCATGGATGAACACTACCCTGCGGGACTCACGAATCATCGATACCGCCCGACGAATCAGCCGCTCATCCACGCCGGACTGACGGGCAAAGGACGAAATGCCCGGCGCCCCTCCCCGAGCGGAGTCGCCGTCGCTCACGATCGCATCGGCGGGCACAAAGCCGTCCCCGAGCAACATCCGCAGAATTCCATTCCAGAGCAGCGACCCGCGCCCTCGAATCGGATCCATCGCCAGCGTGGCCAGGGCCTGGTCCGCAGGAGCCAGCGCGGAGGCCGAAACTACAAGCTGCGCGCCCCGGCGAACCGCCGCGATCACGTCGACCGCCAGAACCAGATGGTCCGTTTCCAGATTGGTGTTGTTGCAGACTACCAGGTCGGCATCGGAGAGTACGGACCGATCAGCCGTGCTCGCCGTGAAGCCGAGAGAATTGTCCAGAGACCCGGCTTCCCGCCCGATGCCGAGGATCGAGAGCGACCCGATATTGCCCGTCCCGAGGCCTTCACGGGCGATCCGCCCGGCGAGGTAAAGCTCCTCGTTGGTCAATTCCGGCGAAACGAAAACGCCTACGCTCTCAGGGCCGTGGCTTGCGGCGATGCCCCTGGCAGTTTCGCTGATCCTGCGGCATGCATCCGCCAGATCAATTTCCCTGTGCCCGTTTGCAGTCTTCAGCAAGGGCGTCGTGATGCGGTTCCGCCGGATGAAGAGTTCCACCCCAAAGCGACCGTAACGGCAGAGGTACTCGCCCGGCACGCCGGATGATTCGACAAAGTATCGGTTTTCCCCGTACTTCCTGACCGTAATCGGGCACCCGATGGAGCAGAACGCGCAGTGGCTCCGGACCTCGGTCGTCTGCAGGGCGGCCTGGCCCGGGAAGGCATGCCGGGCGGTCAACGCCCCGGTCGGGCAGGCGTCGATGCAGTTACCGCAGCTCACGCAACTGGTCTGAACCAGAGGATCGTTCATGGCAGGCCGCACTTCCGTCCTGAAACCGCGACCGATCAGGCCGAGCGCGGAGAGCGGCAGCACACGGCTGCAGGTCCGGATGCAGCGCGAGCACAGGATGCACTTGTTGGGATCGTAGAGGATGTGGGGGTGCCGATCGTCGACCTTGTGTTTGCGGATGTACCCGCTGAACCGCTGCATATCGACGCCGTAGTCCCCGGCATACTGTCGGAGCGCACATCTGTCGTACTTTACGCAGCCGCACGACAGGCAACGCGCCGACTCGTGCACGTTGTCCTCCGGCTCGAATCCTGTCGCCACCTCGCTGAAGTTTCCCCACCGGTCGTCGACCGCGATATGGTGCACTTCGTGACGCGAGCTCTCCTTCACGTCGCCCAGTTCGGCTTTGCCGGGCTTGCCCCAGTAAGCCTTGGTGACGATGAAGGGCCGGCGTTGCGCTTCTTCCCCCGTGAGATAGGAGTGGATGCTCCGCGCCGCCTGCTGCCCGTCGCGGATCGCATCAATGACCACGGCGGGTCCGTCGTCGGCCACGTCGCCACCGGCGAATACGCCGCCGAGATTCGTGCCCATGGTGGCGGTGTCGACCGCGATGGTCTTCCAGCGTGTGAGCCCGAGCGGAGCACCTGCGGCCCCGGTAAGACCGTCCAGGAGGGGAGCCTGGCCAATCGCGGAGACCGCCAGCCTGCAAGGCAGGTCGAATTCGGATCCTTCCAACCGGACGGGCCGACGCCGCCCTGAGGCGTCCGGCTCCCCCAGTTTCATGCGGATGCAGCGCAACGCCTTTAAGCAGCCGCCTTCCGACACGATCCCGACCGGAGCCGCCAGTTCCATGAGCTCGACACCCTCGGCGAGGCAGTCCTCCACTTCCATCTTGTCGGCCGGCATCTCGGCGCGGGTGCGCCGGTAGAGGATGATCACCTTGTCCGCCCCCAGCCGCCACGCGGTGCGTGCCACATCGACAGCGGTGTTTCCTCCCCCGACGACGGCCACGATCCCGCTCAGCGACTCCGGGCGAACGGCCTGCTCACGGAGGAAATCGAGGCCAGGAACAACTCCTTCGGTCTCGAACTCTCTCTCGACGCCCATCGGGTTCGTGGCCCATGCCCCGGCGGCAAGGAACACCGCGTCGTGAGTCTTCCTCAATTCATCGAACGAAACGTCCCTGCCGACACGAACGCCGACGCGCAGCTCCGCACCGGTCCGACAGATATATTCGATCTCGCGGTCGAGCACTTCATCCGGCAGCCTGTAGACCGGGATACCGTAACGGAGCATGCCGCCGGCCTTCGCCATGGCCTCGTAGATAACGGCCTTGTGTCCCATGCGGCCGAGGAACCATGCAGCCGTGAGTCCGGCCGGTCCGCCGCCCACGATCGCCACCTTCCTGCCGGTTGCGGGCGCGCACTCGGGCTCCCCGGAATAGGCGCCGGGAGCGTCGGTCACGTAACGCTTGACGGCGTTGATGGCAACCGGGGAGTCGACATCGGCCCTGCGACAGTCAATCTCGCACTTTCTGACGCAGACGCGGGCACACACGGCGGGCAGAGGGTTTGCCTGCCGGATCAGATCGACTGCCTGCCGGTAGTATCCCATCGCGGACAATGCCAGGTACCCTTGAGTATCAACCCCGGCGGGGCAGGCCAGGCGGCACGGCGGCAGACAATCGGCGTAATGGTTGGAAAGCAGGAGCTCCAGGGCCGTTTTCCGGGCGGCGATGACGCGCCGGCTCCGGGTCTCGATCTCCATGCCCGGTACGATTCTTGTCGCGCACGACGGGAGAAGGTTGGGCCGCCCCTTGACCTCCACGACACAGAGGAAGCACGAGGCATAGGGTTCCAGCTCGGACGAGTGACAGAGGGTGGGTATGTCGTCCAGCGCGTGCTCCCGGACGACCTCGAGGATCGTCATTCCCGGCCGCGCATCGATATCGCGCCCGTTGACCCGGACCTTGCAGTCTTCCACCTGCTTACTCCTTATGTCCGGTAAATGCAGTTGACGGTGCACACCACCAGGCACTTGCCGCACTTGGAACAGATCACGTGGTCGATGGCGTGCGGCTGTTTCGGCGTTCCGGAAATAGCCCCGACCGGACACTGCCTGGCGCACAACCCGCAGCCGTTGCACTTTGCAGCGTCGATATGGAAATCGACCAGCGCATTGCATGACGCGGCCGGGCACTTGTGCCTCTCAGTGTGCGCCTCGTATTCGGTCCGATAGTAATTCAGCGTCGTGAGGACGGGATTGGGCGCCGTCTGGCCGAGCCCGCACAGGCTTGTCTCCCTGACCTGGGCCGCAAGCTGGGAAAGCTTCTCCACATCGCCCTGTGCAGCCTCGCCCCGGGTAATGCGCTCCAGAATCTCCAGCATGCGCAAGGTCCCGATACGACAGAAAGTGCACTTCCCGCACGATTCCTTCTGCGTGAAATCGAGGAAGAACCTGGCGATGTCCACCATGCAGGTGGTGTCATCCAGCACCACCATACCTCCCGACCCCATGATGGCGCCGGTGCGCGAGATGCTCTCGAAATCGACCGGAGTGTCGCCAAGCTCGGCGGGGATGCACCCTCCCGACGGCCCGCCGATCTGGACCGCCTTGAAAGAATGCCCTTCCTTGATTCCACCCCCGATCCTGAAAACCAGATCGCGGATCGTGGTTCCCATCGCCACTTCGGCGAGGCCGCCCCGGACGACCCTGCCCGCCAGGGCGAACACTTTCGTGCCGCGGCTCTTTTCGGTTCCGAAGGCCGCATATGCTTCAGCTCCGTGGACGATGATCCAGGGAATATTGGCGTAGGTCTCAACGTTGTTGTTATTGGTCGGCTTTCCCCAGAGTCCTTTTTCCGCAGGATAGGGCGGCCTGATCCTCGGCATACCGCGGCGGCCTTCGATCGAGGCGAACAGCGCCGTTTCCTCGCCGCACACAAATGCGCCGGCACCCTGCTTGATTTTCACGTCGAACGAAAACCCGGAACCGAGGATGCTCCTTCCCAGACATCCCGCTTTGCGCGCAGCATCGAGGGCGATGTTGAGGCGGCGGATCGCAAGGGGGTATTCGGCGCGGCAGTATATGTAGCCTTCATGCGATCCGACGGCATACGCACAGATGACCATGCCTTCGATCACCGACTGGGGATCGCTCTCGAGGACGGATCGGTCCATGAAAGCGCCGGGATCGCCTTCGTCGGCATTGCAGACCACGAACTTCCGCTCACCTTTGGCTGCTGCCGTAAGGGACCACTTCACGCCCGTGGGAAAGCCGGCGCCGCCGCGGCCTCTCAGGCCGGAGGCCCTGATTTCCGCGATGACGCCCTCCGGCGCCATCGTACGAAGCGCTTTGCTGAGCGCCTGGTACCCTCCGGACGCTACATATTCGTCAATCGACTCCGGGTCGATCGTGCCGCAGTTGCGCAGTACGATCCGTCGCTGGGAGGCCAGAAACTCCAGCTCAGACCCGCCGCGCGATCCGTCCGCGTTTTCGAAATAGGCCGGACCGTCGCTTTCCGGCGCTATGCCTTCGATCACGTGGCGGCGGAATATCTCTTTGGCCCGCTTCGGGTCCACGTTGCCGAAGATAGCGCGCGAGCCGTTCCGCCGGATTTCGACCAGCGGCTCGGCATAGCACATCCCGATGCAGCCCGTGATGCCGAGCTCGCATGTGCCTTGGGACTGCAGCGTCTGCAGCGTTTCGTAAACGCTGCGGGCGCCTGCGGAGAGGCCACAGGTGCCCATACCAACAATCACCTTCGTCAAGTCGCTACTCCGGCAAGCCGTGCTTCAGAACCCGAGCCTGACACCCACGACCTTTGCACGGCTCCTTCGCCCTGTGAATGCCCCGCGTTGTTTGTGCCTGCCCCATGCTTCCCGTACCGCACCTTCGGCGCTCTGAGGTATCGCCATTCTCGATCCCGGCCTTACGGCCGGGCCTGCGTACTGACGCCTCTTCGAGGCTGGTCCGAAATTCATCTGACAACTCGGACTCCAATCGAGTGGGCGAGAGACCAGGCGCGAAGCGCCGGAAGTATGTAGCCGCGCGCGTGAGCGCGTGGTTACCGGCGACAAACAGAGTCGAGGCCCGAAGGGCCGGTACTCTGGATTGATTCACATGTTCTGCGCTCACCTCTGGCTGTGTTTCTCTCGCCCCTCCTGGACCGGCGCGGCGGCATCGGGACCCTCTCAGCCCGTCTCCGTCACCGGCTGCTGCGAGGTCAGCGCCCTTTCGCGGCGGCGGATTTCCCTGAGACGCTTACGGACAAGTACCGGGTTCAGCCGCCCGTGCGTATCCTCACCGACCATCATGACGGGAGCCAGCGAGCAACATCCCACGCAGGCCACGGTCGTCAGTGTGAACAGACCGTCCTCCGTGGTGTCTCCTACCTCAACGCCCAGCTCTCCCTGGATAGCTTCAATCAGCGTCCTGGACTGCGCGACGTGGCACGCCGTGCCGCAACACACGCGGATCACGTGCTTGCCCACCGGGCGCAAACGAAACTGGTTGTAGAACGTTATTACCCCGTAGACCTCGGATTCAGGAATGCCGGTGACGCCGGCGATATAGCGGATGGCGCGGCGAGGGATGTATCCGAAGTGATCCTGAGCGGATTGGAGCAGCGGGATGAGCTCGCCGGGAGTGCCGTCGTACCGCCACAGGCGGTAGTTGAAGTCCTCTTCAGGTTTCATGCCGCCGCATCTCCGGATGCCGGGAAAGATCTCCCGCAAACGTCTCGGGGCATCTCACGCCGGGCCGCCCCCGGAACAACAGAAGGAGGCGTGCGGTGCCGGCGGTTCAGTACTCGAACATCTTGATAACCTTGGCCTGCCGCACCCGCAGGACACCGTCGATGTGGCTCACGCGATCGATCACCTTTCGCACCTGGTCTTCGGTGTTCAGGCCGGTAATCATGCCGACCAGCTTGTTGCCGTCCTCAGTCACATCGCAGAACACCACTTCGTCAATGAAGAAAACCGTGGTGAATACCTGCTGGATCAGACTCTTGTCGATGTCCACGATGACATAGCTCGCAGTGCCGGGACGCCGGAGGGCGGCCGGCTGCGCCCTCTCTTTCACCTCACGCCGGTAGACCCTGATGAACTCGCTGACGTCACGGTCGAGCCTGGGCCGTTCCACCGGGGACATCGACACTACTTCGACGCCTTTGATTTCAGAAACGTCCGCAAAGAACTTCTTGATTCCATCCATGGAGGAAGCCTGCGCCAGGATGATGATGTCGACGTCGCCGTAGACGGCCTCGCAACTCTGCACACCGTCCATCTGGCGCAGTTGGCTGAAAATCTCCATGCTCCTGTCCGCGTCTGTAATCCTGATGGTCAGATATGCGCTGATCGATTCGCGGATATCGCGATGCGCCTCAACCTCCGGCGTTTCTTTTCCTGAGTCGGCGGTGGTGCCAGGCACCAGCTCTTCAAGCGAACTGACCAGTTCCGAGACTTCGAATGGCTTGTCGAGATACGCCGTGTTGTATTCCGACAGCGCGAGGTTCTTCAGCGTGTCATCCCCGAAGCCGGTGATGATCAGGACAGGCAGCTCGGGAAACATGCTCTTGATCACACGGAGGATCTTCATCCCGTCGATATCGGGCATGAAGATGTCGGTAACCAGACAGTCGAACGCCTCCCCTCTGCCGCGTGCGTTGTCCAGCTCGTGAATTGCCGAGATACCATCGGGGCAGGCGACCACGTCGTAGTCTTCCTGCATCAGGCCGACGCTGAGGTTCCTGCGGATTTCCGCTTCGTCGTCTATTAGCAGCACGCGGCCTTTCATGCGGGGAGTCCTCCTGGGTCTATGAGCAGTTCTAACTCATTTGTGTTCGGGGAACAACCGGAAATGTCAATCGACGCGTCGAGCGCGCGCGCTGCGCCGCAGCATGCAATGTCCGCGCCGTCGGCGCGGACCCACGCCGCTGTCGATGACCTGTTGGATTTCAGCCACCCGTGACAGTCGGGACACCCTGGTCTCGAGAGTTCTGTTTCGGAATACGCGCCACAATGGCAGAATGGGTTTCTGCAGGCGGATCGACGATTACAGGATCCCTGAGGAGAAGCCGATGCAGGTTTCACTTGAGCGCACGTTAGTCCCGAAGGTGACGTGGCGGCTGATCCCGCTCCTGTTTCTCTGCTACATCATCGCCTACATCGACCGCATAAACGTCGCCTTCGCCGGCCTGCAGCTGCAGAAAGCCTTCGGCGTGGACACCGCGACGTACTACCAGATATACGGCTGGGGCGCGGGTATGTTCTTCATCGGATACTTCCTGTTCGAAGTACCGAGCAACCTCGTCCTGCACAGGGTCGGGGCACGCCTGTGGATCGCCCGCATCATGATCGTCTGGGGCCTGATCTCGTCGGCCATGATGTTCGTCAAGACGCCCACAGGATTTTACGTCATGCGTTTTTCGCTGGGCGTCGCCGAAGCCGGCTTCTTCCCGGGGATCATCCTGTACCTGACCTACTGGTTCCGAGCGCAGGACCGCGCCCGCACCGTGGCGCTGTTCTCGACCGCCGGGACCCTGGCCGGGTTCTTCAACTCGCCGATCTCAGGCAAGCTGCTGCAGCTCGATGGCGCGCTCGGCTTGGCCGGATGGCAGTGGCTCTTCCTGATCGAGGGGATTCCCGCCGTCATCATCGGCATTGTTGTCCTGGTTGTATTGCCCGACAAACCGCAGAAGGCACGTTGGCTCTCGGACACGGAGAGAGAATGGATCCGCGCTGAGCTGGCGCGGGACGAGGCGCAGGCGGGGCCCGGCCAGCAGCACCGGTTGCGCGATGTCTTCGCGAGCGGCCGCGTCTGGCTGCTCTGCGTCATCTATTTCCTGCTGAATGTCGGGGCATACGGCTTCGAGATGTGGCTGCCCCAGATCATCCGGGGATTCTCGGGCTTCAGTGAATTCAGGATCGGTCTGCTCAACGCCATTCCATACCTGGCGGCGACGATCTGCATGGTGCTGGTGGGGAGGCATTCCGACCGCACCGGCGAACGCCGCTGGCACGTGGCAGCTTCCGCCTTCGCCGCCGCGGTTGGCTTCGCAATAAGCGGCCTCTCCCACGACCTCTTCGTTTCGCTCGCAGCGCTGGCCTTGGCGTTTTCCGGCGTCAAGTCGATGCTGGGGCCTTTCTGGGCGCAAAGCACCGTTTTCCTGAGCGGGACGGCGGCGGCAGGCGGTATCGCCTGGATCAACTCGGTCGGCAACCTTGGGGGCTTTGCCGGGCCGATGGTTGTCGGGCAGGTCCGCAAGGCGACGGGAAGCTATGCGAACGGGCTGTTCACACTCGGCGCAGCGCTCGTTCTCCTCAGTGTGCTCGCTCTCTATATGCGCACCGGGAAAGACAAGGGCAGCGCCTCCGAGCCCGCACCCGCAGTCGCTCCGGGAACACCGGATCCGCCGGCGTCTTAGGACTGCACCCGCTTTGCTCCTGCAGCACACTACTCAGAACACGAACGCCAAGCGCATAGTGAGTACCGACGGCGATCGAGGCTCCTCACAGAAGAAACGGTCCGGAGAGTGGACTATCCTGCAGGTAGTGCTCGAAAAAGGAAGGCCGCCCCGAAGAGCGGCCTCGAGAGACTCTAGTTGACGATAGGGTACAACCTCAGTTGAAGCAAATGCAGGTTCTTGTTGAAAATCTGCCAGAAAAAGGCCAGATAGCCTGGGTCGCCGGTACCAACGCCGGTAATTGCCGGCAGCAGGTCATCGGTGACGTCGTCCCAATGTGGCTTTGTACCTTTGATTCGATCCACATCAACATGGCCTACGACGACATATTGATAATCGTCTGACAAATTGGGGTCACATGCGACCGGCACAAATATACCCGAGCCATCGAAGGTTTCCTGCTGGCAGATGATTGTATCCATGTCCATGCACCCACCTGGTTTTCCCAGGGCACGGGCATAGACGAGGTACGAACCATCCGGAATTGTAAACATCGCGGTCCCATCAGTGGCGTCTCTATCGGTCACCTGCATTTCGAGGCCATCTGAAACCAGAATCCTGACGCCTTTCATCAATTCCGCCACTTGCACATCGGCCGGATCGGCATAGCCACTGTCGCCTTCAGTAACACAAGGATCCTCTATCCACTGTGTCCTCAAGGGCACAAAGATCGTGTGGCCGCTTGTTGGGATATCGCCGGCATTGCCACTAAAGCAGTCACCGCTCCACTCTTGATGGTTGCTGCACTTGGCAAGACCGATGATGTTCAAGTTATAGTGGCTGCCGCTGAGCTTAATCGGCTGCTGAGCAAGCAGCGGCGTCACGAGAATCAGTACGACTGCTAACACCAGAAAAACACGCGATGCCTTAAACATGTCAATTCTCCTTAGAGGTCTGAGTGCATTGAGAGGGGGACGCACTAAGGGCTGTTGCTCCGGCAACTTCGCGAGGGGAACGGAGAATAGCGCTGGTTGATATGGGTATCGCCGGACAGACCTGCCTTCCTCCGGTTTCGAGCCTATCGTGATGCGTGACCGGCTTTCATGATTCGACCTGGCCAGGACCTTGACCGGACAAACGGCCGGAAGCGGCCACGCCGAGTCCTGCGTCTGTGGTAGTCGGCTGCGAGGGGATACTCCGTACGTGCCGAGTAAACCACTCCGAGAGCCCCACAACTATGACGCACGTCACATGGAGACAGCTGCACGCCGGAACCGCGAACTGCGCCTGCCAATCCAACAGGAATGTCGATGCGTAACAGAACTCTTCGGATGCTCCTCCGGATCCAGCGTAGACATGAAGGCGATGCAGACCCTGCATGAGGTCCCCGGCGGTTGTCTTCCGTAGGTGACGGCCACGCAGCGCAGGGAAACGGAGAGGTCTGCGTCACGGCCATCGAGACAAACCTGACTGGGGTCTTTCGTTTTCGGGTGCACAAGGACCTGAACCTCCGCTGGCCGCGTGCCAGGACACCGTCGCACATCATCACTATGGGCCTGCACGGGAGCCTCGACGAAGCCGCGCGCCTCGCGACGAAGCAAATGATTGACTATCTGACAGTGGAGCGGGGGCTGTCGCGTGACGACGCGTACATGCTCACGAGCGCCGCAGCGGATTTGCATGTTACGCAGGTTGTCGATGGGGTGAAGGGCGTCCACGCAATGCTGCCGAAGGCGGTCTTTAGCGATCCGCGGTGGTCTGCAGCTGACGAGACTGCGTCAAAATATCCGATGGGACGGGCTTTCAGCCCTTCTCTTGCTTGGGCGCAAACCCTGAGGGTTCACCCCAGGTTTGCATGCGGTAACACGAACGAAGGGCCGAAGGCGCGTTTCACTGAGTCGTGAGACGATCTCACCGAATGGAGTCTGACGGGCTGGCCCCTGCCGGGGACTCGGAGATCAGGGCAACTGCAGGACCACGGCTAGCCCGGTGAGACAAAGCTGCGTTGCCTGGTCGAATGTCTCCCGGCCCTGGCGGTCTGGCGGCTCTCCCTGTACGAATCAATGTCCGTCGCGGTGACGGCCGCACGTCTGTAAACAGGCGTTTCCCTGTTCTCGACGCGCAGATCCGTCAGCAGTTTCTGATAGCAGAGATCCGGCGCTTCCTGAAACGTCAGCCTGTTCGGCATAAAAAGCCCGTCGGCGATCGTCAGTATCACTTCACGGATTACCGCGTTTTCCTTTTCGATGCTGAACCGATACTCTCGGTGTCCCTTCTGCGGGAATACACCAACAAATCTCAGTTCCGAACACAAATCCCTTGCCATCGATCTGTACCCTTCTCCCGACCTGGATGGGACCGAAAAGTGAAGCCGGTGCGTGAGGCTGGATCTTTACCGATCCGGGAGGCTCGCAGCAGAGGATAGTATACCACGATTGCAGCGCTGCCGCTCACAGATACCCGTCATGGTCCTTTGCACGAGGCGCTGTCTGCCGGGCGGTGAAGCCTGAACCTGAGACGAGCCCCGCTTTCCCATATTTCCCGTGTCGTATCGGGCCTGCATTTTTGGCGAATAGCACATTGGAGAGAGGCCAAGCCGCTCTGCGGTGGTAACATGTTCACATGAAATTGGATGCCGATGGCTCGTATTCATGGGAAGGCGGAGGCCCCTATGGCAAAAAGAGAGAGCCCGCCGGTAGACTGGGAATCCTTCTTCGCAGGTATCACAGGCGGTAAAACACTCATCGAATTCGGTGCGAACCGCAATATCTACCGGCAGGGGCAGCCCGCAGATTCCTTGTTTTATGTCAGGCGCGGCAAGGTAAAGATCGCGGTTTCATCCAGAGAGGGGAAAGAAGCTATTGTTGCAGTACTGGGCGCCGGTGAGTTCTTCGGCGAGGGGTGCCTCGCCGGCCAACCGCTTCGGATGGCAACTGCCACCGCGATGACAGACTGCTCTCTCTTCCGCATCGAGAAGCCACTGATGAGGCGCATGCTCCATGAACAGCATGATATCTCGGAGGTATTCGTCGCTCATCTGCTTTCACGCAACATCCGCTACGAAGCGGACCTTGTCGATCAGCTCTTCAACTCGAGCGAGAAACGCCTGGCCCGCGTCCTTTTGCTGCTTTCTCATTTTGGCAAAGAGAGCAGATCCGAGTCTGTACTTCCGCGTGTCAGCCAGGACGATCTGGCCCGTATGGTAGGCACGACCCGGTCGAGAGTCAGTCACTTCATGAACAAGTTTCGGAAGCTGGGCTTTATCGATTACAGCGACGTCGGCGGGTTGACAGTCCGCAGCGGCCTCCTCAGTGTCGTCCTGCATGAGGAGTAGCCGCTATTGGAGCAGTCGGCCGGTTCCCCAGGCCCGCGGCGACACGCCGGACCGGGCTTCCAATAGTTCCTCTCACGGCCTGAGCCTTTCCTCCGGGTGACGCAAGCGCATCCCGCCCGTGAGCTGCCACAGCTGGCATTCACCCTGTAAGCAGTCTTGATCAAGCACGTGAGCAATACTGACCGGACAGGCAAACCGGCCATGGTTGAAGTAATAGCCGATGGCCGGAGTCTCGCCCGGATAGAGGGCATCCCGCTTACACGGCATTGGTTGATCCCCCAGGCTCTTCGCCCCAAGCTCTATTCTCCTCACCCGGCCATGTCTGCCGAGGAGATCCGCCGGCGGACACAGTCGGTTTGGGAGCGCTTTTACTCGGTGAGGTTTATATGGGAACGCTCCCGGTTCCTCAAGTCTTTGCGGAGCCGGCTAACCTTCGTGCTGATTTCGAGGATTTACCGGCAGACGTATGCAGATACCGGGATATCCACGGACAGCGCGCGCATGGCGCGATCAACACGCTGGGCGCGCTTGCTGGCCAGGCCCTGCCGTTATCTCTTCTCCGGGAGTCCTATGCCGGAGCTGCAGGTGCCTCGACGCATCTCGGCTGATGCTATGGCTCAACTTCAGGGAGCCAATGAAGGATAGCGTGGCAAACAAATTCTCAATCAGTCATACATGAGCCGCTCCGCTTCGCCGGTAGGCGTAAGAGTGTCACTTGCCCAAATCGATTGCTGCATTCCCCGGCCAGAGTAGTTTGAACCCGCTGTCAGTCACAGGAGGCGTGAACGCAACAGAGAGCGCTCCCGACACCAATCCGCCCTGAAAGCCCGCTGTCTTGTTTCCATTGCTCGCTTCAACGGAGACGGAAGTAAAAACCTGCATGAGATAGCTGGTAATGGAACCCAGGTCGGTGGTGTTCTCCGGGCTTCTTTCGAGCCATACCGTTAGAACCTCGTATCCGGGCAGTGCGCTTTGACACGTAAAATCACCAGGAGTGCAACCAGGCGGAAACGTTGCAGTGATCTCGACTTTTGTGATTACCAGGTTCCCTTGCGGCGTGGCGATCACGCCCGGTCCTGCAGCCTGGGTGATGCTGAGCGTCAATGTATTCGACGTCCCCGCCGCAGTCGTCACCGAAACCTGCCGTTCTCCGGTCTGGGCGTCCGCGACGATTGTCAACTGAGCCGTCACCTGCGTGGCGGTCGACTGAATGTTCGTAACAGTTATGCCCTGTGACGGCGACATGTTCACCGAGGTCGTCCCGGTGAGGTTGGTTCCCTGGATGACCAGGCTTGCCGTCGACCCCTGCGCGGCCGACGTCGGGCTCACGGCGGTTACTCGGGCTTTCTCGACCGGCGGGGGCTGCCCTCCCCCGGACAAGCGGAAGTGCAAATGATAAGTGAAGTCCGAACCTCCGTCGCTGAAGTAGTCGAATACGCTCAGATAGTACGTGCCATCCTCCGGCAGGACAACCTGGAGGAACGAATCATTCTGGACGAACAGCCCGTTCTGGTCATTTTGCGTGACGAGCGTTCCGTCCGACTTCTCCAGGTTGATCGTGGAATCCAACCGGGAATCGAGCCCCTGAGTGTCAACAATTGCCGAAATGATGTCGCCGCCTCTGCCAGCGAAGCTGTAGTAGTCGATATCGCCGGCGCTTTCGATCTTTCCCGTGATGAGCGAGTTTCCCGAGAGGGTCTGGGCCTGGCCAGGCGAGTCGTTAGGCTCTGCTTCAGGAACTGCAGCGGCATTCACCATAAAGGGCCCGAGGACAGGTCCGGCTTCAGTTGCGATCGCTCCGAACGCCTGCTTGTCCTGACGCAGGGCCACTACAGCAAAAGCATCAGGTGCGGAGAGACTTATGGTCCCGACGAAATTGTCGAGCCCGCCGAACAGAAGGGATTCGTTCACGTACAGTGACCGGTGCTCCCCCGGCCCGAGGTTGACTTGAGCCGTCTGTTGAAGTGTGCCGTCGCTGCGGATTAGGTTCACCAGAATTGTCTGCGCCGCGGCACTCCCCGAATCGAGCGTTGGATTGGCAAGAGCCACACCGGTACCGACGCCGCGAAACGAGTTTACCTCGACTGGGAAGGTAAAGTGATTAAAGGGGAACTGTTGAGGCACGCCCATTTCTGCCAGAACCGTCCCAGCCTGCTCATATCGGAAGACTTCCGAGACGAGAACTGGGGTGAAGTCCGGGTAACGGATTGATGCGTACCCCACCAGCAACGAACCTGTACCCGCAGTACGGATCAGTTGGGTGGCCCCGGACTTAAGGTTGAGTGTAAAACTTGAGGAAGTTCCGAGGTTACAGGTGACAGTAAGCGGTGCCCCGCTATTTTCGAAAAAGGAAACAATGATGCCGTTGACCGCCACAGATCCCTGGTTTGTAAAAAAGAGATCGCTCGACCAACCGCCTCCCGTAGCAAACTGAGGCAGGACTGTGTAAAGCTGCGCAAATGCCGGCGCGGAGGTCAGTGAGACAACAACACACGTCACCAGCAGGTAGGTTCTGAGTTGGCGTTTTTGAACGAATAACCGTGGATTCGAAGGCATAGGCGTCACTCCCGTTCAGGCCCTCATCGAGCGGCCTCGGTGTCCCACCTATCCCCGGCGGCATCTTAGCACAAGCGCGTCCTGGCTAATACCTCTCGATATCGCAACCACAGGACCGATCAAGTTCCTTCCCCGGCAGGATTGTCCGCATGCCATTCCGGCGAGGGAGTGTCGGAATATTCTCTGTCGCCAACTCGAAAACTCAAGGCTTCCTTTGCCATCGACCTTGCGCCGACCTAGCTGGCGCCATGCGTCGGAGGTGGAGGAGCAGCGTCACACCAGGATCGACCGGTCGATCTTCGCGACCGTCGGCACACCCGTCAGCACCATGGCGTGCTCAAGTTCATCCCGCAACCTGTTCATGAACAGGGCGACGCCCTCGATGCCGGCTCCGTACGCTGCACGGAGCAGGTGGCGACCTACCATCACGATATCCGCGCCGAGGGCGAGGTACTTGAGTATGTCGGTGCCGGTTTGAACACAGCCGTCGGTGAGAATCGGGACCTTTCCTTTTACCTTGTCCGCGATCGCTGGAAGCACCTCCACCGTGCCCGGCGTGTGATCCTGTCTCCGCCCGCCGTGATTGGAAACTGCGATCCCATCGACACCCGAATCGACGCACCTCAAGGCGTCGTCTACCGTCATGATGCCCTTCACCACGATGGGGACCTTGAAAGCCTTGGACAGTTCGCGCAGTTCCGCCACACTCTTGGGCCCGGAATCGACATCGATGGAAACCCAGGCGGTGCCGGTGGCCTCGATAGCCGGCAGCCACTCCAGGATGATCGAGTTGGCAATCGGCTTACTGTTGTAGAGAGCCTGTCCCCTGTAGCGTGCCACCACGGACAGGTTCCTCCTCACATCTTCGATGGGGTAGGTAAGGTTATCGCCGACTGCGCCGATCGTCCCGGCGGCCACGCACCCTCCGACAAGCGCATCGAACCACTCCTCCTGCTTCATTCCTTTCCCGTATCGGGTCGCCGCCGGACCCATTGGTGCGCACACCGCGGGTAACGAGATCCTGTGACCAAAAATCGTGGTCGACGTGTCTGCTTTGGTCACGTCATGGATATTGCGCATGGTGACCTTCACCCGCTGGAGCGCGCTGAAATTGTTCTGGAACGACATGCCCGAACCCGCGCCGGCGATTGGCTCCGACGCCTGGGCACACGCCACCCCATTGCAGACGGGACAGACGCGGCACGTCGGATACAGGCGTTCGCGCGCCCTGGCCAACACGTCTTTCATGGTAAGGCCCGCTCCATATTCGCCAGGCCCGGATTGTTGCTCTGACGTGGCCGCCGGCAGCGTGGCCTGGCTTGCCATGCCTCCACACCCTACCAGCGCTGAGACCTTCAGCAGATCGCGTCTGTGAAGGCGATGCGCGGCGCCTGCGGTTGTCCTTGATTCCGATTGGTCCTTCATCGCTTTACCCCCGCTGACTTATAGGCATTTCGATCCGGGAGCGCAAGGAGATTTCATCTGACCGGAATTCGAAAAGAGACGGGAACAAACATCCGCCCTATGGGGGGAGAGGAGATCCGTCGCGCATCCCTGAAATCCGGCCTGGTGGATGAACTCTGCCCTGGTTTGGTCGTTGTGGCTATAGGGGAGGGCCGTGCCGACATAATTGGCGGCCGCCGCGACATTTGGCGCCGCCAGCCTGTGTGGTGATAACATTCCCGTTTTGGGGCTGTTGAGCAGAAAACGGTGAACGTGATGCAGCGATGGACGGGCAGCCTATCGGCACTCCGGTGAGGCGGGCTCCGCAACGGCTCCTCCGTGCGTGACGGAGCAGGGACAATGCCCGGACGGGCTATTCGTTTCGCACATCATGCAAGATAGTCGCACCGCCGCGGAACAGGCCATGAAGCGTCAAAGAATCCGGAAGGTTCTGCTCCTCATCGCGCTTCTCCTGTTCCAGGTGAAGATCCTGCACCTGTTCATGTCGCCGGTTGTGCCGGTCTTCGCCGCGCGGGCGGGGATCGTTCCCGGCAGCCTGGTAGTTTACGGAGCCCTGTTCCTTTCCTCTCTGATCCTGGGCAGGGCATTCTGCGGCTGGTTCTGCCCGGGCGCGGCCGTGCAGGAAATCCTGTCGCTGATCAGGTCGCCTGCAAAAGCAGGTTGGGCGGACCGGATCAAATACGGCATCTGCGGCGGCTGGTCGCTACTGGTGCTGGGCACGGCTATTCGGGCCGGAGGTTTTCACGGCATCGATTTCAGTTTCGGGACGCAGCAGGGCGGGATCCTGCAGGAAATCCTGATGCGAACCGGGCATTTTATTGTAATCGGCGCGCTCGGCGCCGCCCTCGGGGCCTGGGCCTCGTGCCGTTACATCTGCTGGATCGCACCATTCCTCGTGGCTGGGAGCAGGATCCGCGCCCTGTTTCGTATTCCAGGCCTCCGCGTGGCCCTGAGGGGGGAAACCTGCTCCGGGTGCGAAGCCTGCCGTACGGTATGCCCGATGCGCGTAAACGTCGATCCGCGCGTGGCGGGTCCTATCCGCAGCGCGGACTGTATCCTCTGCGGTAACTGCGTCGATGCCTGCCCTTCCAACTCGGTTGAGTTCGTCTGGACGGAAAAGCCAAAACCGCTCCACGCGGACAGACATTGATAGTTCGGAGGATCGCTCGTGGGGCTCCCTCGACGGACCGGGTCAAGGATGCCGTGATTTCGGAGGCTGCCATCCCCCGTGGCCCGAGAAAACCCGGCGAGGCGTCTGAAGCCTGTGATCCGGGCGCCGCATGTAACGGCTCTCGCCTTGTTCCGACCTCGCATTGGCTTGGACGGAGGCCGTAGCTGCAGGAAGACCTCCGGTGCCGATAGCTGGGCCGCACTCAGCCGGAGTCTCAGTGCCAGAACACGGCCCGACGAATATTACGCAGCCAGCCGGCAGTCGTGGTGCAATCCGTTCAACACAGGAATTGCCACAAGCCTGCCGCCCAACACCTTCGGATCGGCCAACGCCGGATCAGGATCGGGTATCCCGTTCAACCCCTGATGATGCAAGCCCGGTTTCGAGTTGACATCTTAGCTTGGCAGGGCAAGTATTCCGTCAATCAGCCTGGCTGGATATAAGGGAAGGAAAGCAGCATCAGTACAAGGGGACCTTTGTGCTTGCGCCCGATTTGGCGAGCGGGACCTACAAGGACGAACTCTCATTTGATGGCAAGACGTGGACGACGTGCGAGGAGTTTACCAAATATACCAAGGTCAAACCCGCTCCGAAGAGGTAGCTAGCCGCTGACGAGAAGAACCAGATCCGCTCTGTCTGCAACGCCAAGAATGCAACCCAGACGCAACCAAAGACAGCAAATCTGAGCGGGTGAATTTGCGCGGCTAGTAAATGATTTATAGCGAAGGGCTTATGGTGGAGCTGACGGGGATCGAACCCGTGACCTCCTGACTGCCAGTCAGGCACTCTCCCAGCTGAGCTACAGCCCCACGCGGCGATAACTCTACACGCCACATCAGGGCCAGTCAAGGAGCCTGCAAATCACGCGCGAGCGCATCACATCAGCAAAATTCACACCCGTCGTCCCGTTCTGCTACAATCGCGCGAGCGCGGAGGTGAATCTGGCCTGGTGGCTGGCCTGGACTTCAAATCCAGTGGCGTTCACCGGAAGGTGGGCGCGGTGGGTTCGATTCCCATGCACCTCCGCCACTTTTGTTTTCAACAGCTTGTCCTGCCTCGACCCCCGCTGAAGACACCGGCCGAAAAGCCCGAAAAAAGGCCTGTTGTCCTTGTTTTGTCCTTATTCCAAAAACTTCTCTCGCGGTTCCCTTCTGAAAATCCGGCCGAATAGGGCCGAATAGCGATTGGCGCGGATGGTCTGAAAGCGCTTCGACTATTTGGCCCAATCGGTCCCAATAAGGAGAGGTCGCATGCGTGCCGCTGACGTCACCCTCGAAAGGACGATGCCCAGCAGCCTCGAGTCCGAGCGCGCCGTGCTCGGGGCCGTGCTGCTCGACGAAAGGGCGATCTTCCCGGCAACGGAAATCCTGACGGTCGAGGACTTCTACCTGGAATCCCATCGCGAGATCTTCCGCGCGATGCTCGCCCTCTCCGAGGAGGACACCTCGATCGACACCTTCACGCTCCGCGAGGAGCTGCGGCGCCGGAACAAGGAGGAGGCGGCCGGCGGCCCGGCCTACCTGGCCTCCCTGACCGACGGACTGCCGCGCGGGCTCAACGTCGGGCACCACGCCCGGACGGTCCGCGAGAAGGCGACCTCGAGGCAGTTGATCCAGCTGTCCAACGAGGTGATGAGCCGGTGCTACGAGGGCGAGGAGCGTCCGGCCGAGATCCTGGAGAAGGCCGAATCCCGGATTTTCCGGATCGCGTCGCGGGAAATCAGGGGCGGCTTCCAGCCGACGCGCGAACTCGCCGGTGTCGCATACAGGGGGATCGAGGAGGCCGCGAAGCGCAAGGCGCCGGTGGCGGGGATCGACACGGGTTTCGCCGATCTGAACCGCATGACCGGGGGATTCCACAACCAGAACCTGGTCGTGGTGGCGGCAAGGCCGGGGCTGGGGAAGACGTCGCTCTGTCTCAACATCGCCTGCCACGCGGCGATCAGGAATGGCAAGCGCGTCGGCATCTTCAGCCTGGAGATGTCGAAGTCCGAACTCATGAAGCGAATGATCTCGTCCGAGTCGGAGGTCGATGCGCACAGGATGGAGTCGGGCTACCTGGGCAGGGACGACTGGGACAGGATCGGCCGGGCGACGGCCAGTCTCTCGGAGGCGCCCATCTACATCGACGACTCGGCGAACCTGACGATGCTGCAGGTCCGCGCGAAGGCGCAAAGGCTCGCGCTCGAACAGGGGCCCGATCTCGTTGTCGTCGATTACCTGCAGCTCGTCTCCGGACCCGGCCGGCGGTACGAGAACCGCACCCAGGAGGTGACGGAGATCAGCTGGGGGCTGAAGAACCTCGCAAAGGAGCTCGACATCCCCGTGATCGCCGTCTCCCAGCTGAACCGCGAGGTCGAGAAGCGCTCCGGGAGCAGGAAACCCAAATTGAGCGACCTGCGCGAATCGGGCGCCATTGAGCAGGACTCTGATCTCGTGCTCTTCATCTCCCGGGAGGGAGTGGATGACGATGCGGACGCGGAGGGCTGCACCGCGGAAATCTCCATCGGGAAACAAAGGAACGGGATGACCGGCACGTTCAAGCTGACCTTCCGCAGGCCGATCACCAGGTTCGAAAACCATCGCAACGAGGTTGACTTACATGGACCGGGCCACGGCCCGGGCGAAACAGGCTGAGGAAAGCATCATGAAGCTGCCCTCCTTTCAGTTCTATCCCGGCGACTGGATGAAGGATCCGTCGCTCCGTTCGGTCTCGAGGGCAATCCCAGGAGAAGTAGTTCGAGGCTGCAGGCACCGCATCAGGATCAAAGTGCGACTCGCTGGAAGGGAGAAGCTCGTGATCGTGGATCCGGAGAATGTGCTGTCCGAAGACGGGGTTGATAGCAGGGAGCCGCGGGCGAGTTCCAGAGCTACTCAGCGCTAATCCTCTCGCTCCGTTGTCACCTCTCAGCGATATTGCTGCCTAAAATTGCGCCATCAGGGGAGTGCAAGGGACGCAGGCATTGAACGATCGACTTAAGACAGGACCGTAAGCGCGAGATTCTGAATTTGCACTGCGGATGGGGCAACGTCAACTCTCCTGGCCATTTGAGTCCGGAGTATAATGCGGCTCCAGTTGGGGCGCAGAAGGCGAAGTTGACAGATGCTTCTTGTCAGACCCCAAGGGGGGCACACGCGACGGGCGACGGCGGCCGGATCCAGAAGCCTCGCCGCGGATGAGGCAGCCTATTCCGACTATCCTTTCCTTGCCGGTGGGGAAAGATGAAAGATAAAGCCCGGGATTACAGGCCCGATGCCTTCGACCGCAGCAAGTCCTTGCAGCAGCTCGAAGGCGAAGATTGGGGTGAGCCGACCTATCCCTCGCATTTGGTTCGTGAGTGTCATCGTTTGCGCCGAATTCCCTTGCGCGATTTCACGGTCGAGAATCTCCGCATCATGATCGGACAAAATATCGGCCTCCAGTATCTCGTGCCTCTGGCACTCGAGCGGCTCCAGACCGATCCGTATGCCGAAGGTGATATGTATCCGGGCGATTTGCTGGTCAACGTGCTGAGTTCTGATGCGGAATTCTGGCGCCGCCGTCCGGAGTTAAGACAGCAGCTGGCGGAGATCTCGGAACGAGCGATCGGACCATCCAAAACCCCGCCGGTCGATGCGGACGAAACAGAAGTGGGATACGTTGCCGAGGCTTATGCCAAGTTTCAGCGCTTGACGTCCGTCGACACGGTCACTCTCTATCGCCCCACCGGCCCCGAGGAACTGCGCCTGGTCGCAAAGTCGGGCTGGAAGAAGTGGCCGCCGCGCCTGCCCGGGCAGCCCATCTTCTATCCGGTCACCGACGAGCAATACGCGCGTGAGATCACCCAGCGATGGAACGTGCCCGACAAGGGGGTCGGGTATGTGACCCGGTTCGCGGTAAAGAAGAGCTTCATGGACCGCTACAAGATCCATCGCGTCGGCGGAACCAATCACACCGAATGGTGGATCCCGGCCGAGGACCTCGAGGAGTTCAACGCCAACATCGTCGGCCTGATCGAGATCATCGGAGCATGCGACGATGGATCGCATCACGGCTGAGCGCTCTACGATCCTGCGCGGACTCGTGGGGTCGACGGTTCACGGCTGCAATGGGAGGGGTGTGCCCAAAAGCCGCATCGGGCGATGCGGTTACGGTGTATGAACTGCGTCTCGAGTCGATGCACCGACGTTGTGGGCAGATGCCTCGGTTGGCGAGGTGATGGGGCAGGCGCTGGATGCCATCGAAGCCGAGGGCCAAAGCGCTTAAGGTCGTCCCATCGGGGCAGGTAGCAAACAGAATCCTTGATGCCATGAGTACCGAGCCGAATATCCCGTTTCTCCCCCTCGCCTTTTATGCATTTATTGTGGGCGTCCTGAGACTGATCGGAGAGTATGTTCTCGATCCATTAGCCGACTGGCTTGACAAGAGAGCCATCTTCAACTATCGCCCGAGACTAGGACTCAAGAGAGACAGACGGCGACAGGCCAAATGCATGTTGGAGCGAGGATTGGCACTCTTGAACAAGGGATGTGTCGATGAAGCTGATGTTCATCTCGGAGCTGCCTTGAGAGTGAACCCCAGGCTGGTGGACTCACTTACAAGAAGACAACAGGAGAGCCTCATGCTGGCGTTGGAGCGAGGCAGAAAGGGCGGATTAAACGCTAACAGCTTGTTGGTCCAGCTGTGGACCGCTCAAAAAGAATCCCGGGCTCGAAGGTAATCAAAGCGGGAAAGATGGCAATGCAAATGGCGCGATTTGTTGTTCTAATTGCCATAGCGGTTATTGTGATCCTTCCGACAATGGCCCATCGAGGCAAGGGCTATCGCGGAGCGTGGACCGGGATGATGGTTGTCGGGCTTCTTGTGGCCGTATTCTCATTTTGTGTGCTGGCCGAAAACCTAGCTCTGTTCCACTCCCCCCTTACTGATGCTGAGCTGGCGGAGAGATGGCAGACATCCCGCAACGAAATAGATCAAACCACTGTCCGGTCCTCGGTGACGTTTCTCTGCTCCGCCGGACTTGCGATTGGATCGCTTCTGGCGGTGTGCTTTTACAGAGCAAAGGCTGCTGTCAAACGAACTAGTACCACAGGAGTCGGGTGATAAGGTGTCAGGGTATCGCATGGGCTTCCAGGCTTTTTTGTTGCGTGATTTCCGAGACCAGAACCAAAATTGCAGATCACTTGGTGAATAGCCGAATAGCATTAGATGCTCGTGCCTCACCACTGCACGATCATGTCCGGTAACACCCCTACACGCGAGCTTCTTCGAGAAGTGCATCGGCCAGCTTCTCTTCGCAAGCGCCGTATCCACAGCGTCTTCCCTGCCATTTCGACAACCGAAGGAGTACCATCGAAAAATCTAGGCGAGTACATACGTGGACGAAGCCATTTTCCCCCAGTCGTTTGAGGCAAAGATCGGATCGTGCAAGTATGGATTGTGGGTGGAACGCCTCGATCGCGAATCGTTCGAAGCCCTATTGTGCGCAATAGCGGAGTTCAGCACTCGCGTTCACAGAGAATGTGGCAGGGACCACTTCCCGCTTCTGATCCCCGACGATCACACGGCGCGTGAACCCAGAATGAAGGAGGCCCTGGAAATCCTTGCGACGATCCAGGCATCCGGACGAGTCGACCTCGATGATGAACCTGCTTGGGCAATGACAGAGGAGTGGTCAAGAGGGGCCCCCTTCTTCCCATTGTGGTATCGAGAGCATCTGCTGCGCGACTCTGGCACAGCGTGGGCTCACAATCTGGATGAGCGCTCTGTGGCAGAGATTTTATTCCGTGTTGCGGAGTATTCGGTTCGCTGTTCTCCCCCTCCTGAATTTGATCTTGAATCCGAAACAGCCATCGCCGTTGGAATTGCTCTCGCCACGATTGTAAGGATCTTCCTTGGTGAAAGAATTACTCCCGCCGAATTGCGTCTTCGCATTGCAGGCAGGCATCAAGTCATCGATGACAAGGACTTCTGGCTCCGGTTGGAGTATGAGGCAACCCGCTGGCTCGCAAGTTCGGACGACAGAACGCTCAGGCGATTTTGGATTGATGGCTTCCTGCCTGACACCATTACGGACACGAAGTATGGGGTGGATGTCGAGGGCAAAGCATGGGTCGTTGAGGGTCAACGCTCAGATCGTCAATATTGTTTCGTTGTCTCTGTACCGCAAGAGATGTTGTACCGTCGAAGGCGCGCATTTGCCGTTGGGCGGCTTCTGCTCGACGAGGCACATCAGACTCTGCAGATTGAGGTTGTCATTGCAGAAGGGCACTAAGGGTTCGCTCAACAATTAGTTTACATTCTTCGCAGGGCTCAGGGTGTAGTTCCATCGGGGTAAGGTCGCATGCTTAACGATACGCAGTTGCTTCATCTGTTCGTCAGTCACCTTGATCCCGGTGCTGTAATTCTTTCGGATCAGGCATGCGGTTACCATGAGCCCCTGCGCGGTTGTCGTACGCCGGATGTAGTTGAGAATCGTACCGTAGCTGTCCAACGGCCGCCCCGCCCACTTCTTGCTGATTTCGCTGAAGAGCCGATGCTCGACCGGATTCCACTTGGAGGCACCGGTGGGATAGTGGCTGACCGTCACAGAGATGCCGTATCTGTCACACAGTTCCGCCTGGATACGTTCCTTCCAGAGGCGGCAAGTCGGTCCGTTGCTTCCACCGCCATCGGCCAGGATCAAGAGCTTCTGCGCCTCGGGGTATTGCCTGCTCCCTTCGGCGCACCACCATCGACTGATCGATTCGACGGCGAACTCCGGCGTGTCGTGCGACATCCCGACGAAAACCGCCCCATGGTTCGCTGTCGGATCGTAGATCCCGTATGGGATCGCCATTCCCAGAGCCGTGGAGCGGAAGTCGTGATCGTTCACCAGGAGCGGGCTCTTGCTCCAGGTAACGCCGGCGTTCTTGAACTGCCCCACGAGCTCCTCCTTCTTCGTGTCGACGCTCACGATCGGGTTTCCGGTCCGAGTGAATCGCTTCCGAAGTTTCGCGATGTGAAGCATCTGTTCATTTCGGTCCGGCGCGGAGGTCGAGGCGATCATCTTACGGTTGACGCGCAACGAATAGTCCATTTCGCGCAGCAATCGCCCCACCGTGTTTGGACTCACCCGGATGCCAGACAAACAAAGCACCTGGGCGATACTCCGAAGCGTCTTGCGAGACCATTTCAACCCGGTCATCGGATCTCCGGCGGTCTCGTATTCCATCAACTTCTCGATGCGCGCCATCACCTCGGGCGTTTTTTTTCCACCGGTTTCCGGCCTGCTCCCGGCTTGCGGATCCGGTCCTGCTCGAAGTCGCCGGAAAGCAACTGCTCTCGCCCCCGGGCCACGGTATGAGCCTCGATCCCCAGAAACTCGGCGACTTTCCGATCTCCTCCGTGCCCCAGCTTGAGAGACTCCAGACCGGCGTACAGGCGCCGTTGCTTCTCGTCGAGCAGGCTGAAGTACAGGATGATCTTCGCCCTGAGTTCATCCGGCACTGCCCCGCCGATAACGCCACGACCCAACGCCGCATTCAACTCCTGCGACTGTCGCGTTGCCAGCTGATCCTGCCGTACCTCGGCGTCCACCGAACAGTAGAGATATCGCCCGGTCACTTCCTCCCGGCCAACCCGGCTGCCACGAAACAGGTTCAGCAGCGCTGCCTTCGTCTCGACATGAAGCACGTTATCCAGCTCCTCGGCAAAGTACCCCGCCTCCGAGCCAGACACGAAAGCTTCACACGTGTTTACCAGTGTGCCGTAGCGCGAAAACCAGACCGACCGGAACGACCACAACCCCAAGTCGTTGAACAACGCGATGTCCTTCAGAGTGTAGTAGGCACGCCTATGCGAGTAGCTCGTCCTGTACCCGAGTTCCTTCAGCTTGCGGAACACGGTAACGTCAACATCCGTTCCAAGGGCCTCCTGCAGCTCCGGCATCGTAGCGATCCTGCATCTTCGAAGCAGATCCACCAATTGAGCAGCTTGAAACGATTCGGTCCGCATTTTGTTAGAATTGCGCCTCCCTTCGCCTTTATCAGCGCAACTCTAACATTATTCAACCAAGAATGTCCACGTTTGTCTTTCCGTCCGGATCCGCTTACTCACGGGCTCCGAGCATCATCAACGGGCTTTCCGGACTGCAATGGCACGCCAGTATATAGTTATATGTGCGCTTTAGAATGAGTGCTTATTGTTGATCAGAGGCTAAGGCAGGGATTCACCCCGGCGTGCCCGAAAACCGTATCCATCGATACTGTCCAGGCCAATACGAGTTTTCAGAGACACGTCCGCGACACTCCGCTCACTGTGCAAGACGGAGTGCTAGCGGTGCCTGTCGCGTTCGGTAAGGAAAACCTGCCCTTAGCGGTACATCTCTCCTAACGCCGTATCTCGGGAGCTTGCCTGTTTGCGCGCCCTCGAAATCCCGACAACTGCTGCGGATTCAGCTATCCCGAGCCAAAGCGGCCGATCATAAGAGCGGCATCTTCAGGTGTTTCGAGTGCAGTGCGCGTATTGCGAGTGGAGGCACTCTATGATCGGGAAAAACGCCTTGCGCCCCGGGTACGTGATTGAGAAAGGAAAACCTCCGGCCAGGATCAGCAGCAAGGGAAAGGCCGGAGGTCCATAGGATATAGCCGCGAGGTCGCGAGTCAGAAGTCAGGATCCGGGAACACGGGCTCACGGCCTTCAGTATGGGCAAGGATTCCCTCGACGCGGTCGGGATGGACTACTGAGCGCCAGTGCTCATCCATCATGATCGCGACTGCCTGCTCTACTGGCTCGCCCTGCCCGTTTTGAACGGCGCGCTTGACCGACTGGACGGCCGTAGGCGAGTTATCCGCAATCTTCTCTGCTATGCGGAGCGCCGCGCCCATGAGTTCGGCCCTGGGGTGGAGTTCGTTGACCATTCCAAGCCGGTGCGCCTCTTGTGCGGTGATTGGTTCTCCAGTCATCAGCATTTGCATGGCCTTCCCCGGGGGGAGTACGCGAGGAAGAAAGACCGGCCCGCCGCCGCCTGCGGACAAACCGACAATCGCCTCGGGCTGGCCGAATAGGGCATCGTCGGACGCAATAATAAAGTCCGTGCTGATGGCGATCTCGCAGCCGCCGCCATAGGCCATCCCATGGACTGCGGCGATGATCGGCCTGCGCAGCTGTCGCAGCGTGTAGAGCACGCGATCGAAGACCTGGCGCTGGCGCAGCCATTGCTCCTTCGTCATCTGCTTGCGCTGGTACAGGTCGCCACCGACGGAGAAGGCTCGGTCACCGGCTCCGGTAATGATGGCCACGCGTACGGAGGAACGAGCCCCGATCGTTTCGAGGATCTCGATCAGTTGTGCCGCCAATTCCGTCGTGATCGCGTTGTCGGCATGCGGCCGGTTGAGAGTAATGATGGCCACGCGCCCGCCGGAGCCGTACTCGACGAGCACGAGCTGCTCGGGCTCCGCGACATCAGCCGGTTTGCGGTAACCGATTCTCTGCATTCGTGTATCGGTATGGTCGCTCATGTTCTCCTCAATATCTCACCTTGCGCGGAGCCTTCAGGGCGGATCGCAGGGGGGTCGAAGAATGCGCCTTCGACCGCGCCGCTCCGCTCAGGTTGCGTAAAGTGATCAGAGCCATGTCACGTCGACTGGCTTCCGCACAGGAATACGGTGATATTTTTCAGCCGGATAGCCAATAACGCACGTTCCATGCGGAATGTATCCTTCCGGTAGCCCAAGCATCTCAATCAGCGGCGGGTAGCCTTGACTGGCGGTGTTGATACTGCCGGTAAACGTGGTTCCCAAACCGAGTCCGGGCGCGGCCAGTTGAATCTGGTGAATGGCAATCATGGCCGCCGGAGGGGCCGTCCGCTCATCTTTCGGAGCGCAGGCCATGATAATGCACGGTGCACCCCGGGAAATGCGATCCTGGCCTAACTCCCAAGGCTCGACAAACAATTCCAATTTGGCTTCCTCGTAAAGGGCCGGATTCTTTTCCTTCACGACCTTCATCCACTCGATGGTTGTCTCAGCAATCCGGTGAGCCTTCGCCGGATCGTTGATCACAACCCAGCGTACCACCTGGCGATTCGCTCCGTTTGGCGCCCAGCGGGCAACATCCAATAACCGCAGGATCTTCTCTTTTTCGACCGGTTTGTTGATGTAGACACGAATTGAACGCCGCGAGATCAGGTACTGTCTTACCCGATCCCATCTGGGGATCAGATGAATATCGATCGGTTCGCAATCCTCCGGCCCCATCGAGCGCTGATGCATGGCCTCGGTAGGACAGATGGCCACACAATGGCCGCAGTCAATGCAGAGGTCCCACCCGTTTTCGATGGCAACGGGAAAATCCTTCTTGGTAATCAGACCACCCGGACAAGCCCGGATGCAACTTCCGCAGTTAATGCATAAACTCTCATCAACCTTGATCATCGTGTCCAATTTGTAGGGCGTGTTCATCCTTTGCTCCATCCAGTTATGTGCTGAGACTTCCGGCTACCAGGGCCGCCGCGTTTGAACTATACGGTGGCCATGCCGTCTGGGCAACTGTCAGTCTTTCCAGTGGAATGAACTCGCCCGGAGGTCCGGATACTGTGCAGTCATATTCATGCTCCTGCGAGCATTACGCCTCCGAAGTCGCGTTACGGGAAATCGGTAAATTCGGGCTACGCAGGATCGAAAGTTGCGGGTTACGACGCGCTCATAGGCCATACGCTCAATGGCCCGGTTCGGTGTCATCTCCTCTGCCATTTCACCTTCTTCACGTCATATTGACCTGATGCAGCAGTCAAGGCCTCCTCTGGTGTGCCGCAGTCGATGTCGTTCTCCGTCTCCCAGTTCTCATTGCATGAGAAGCGATAGGTCGATCCGTCTGCGTATTGGCACACCGCGAGGCCGTGGATGTTGATGGCTACAGAACCGTCCGCACTTCGCATGATGAAGAACGGCCCTGGATATGACCAAGACCAAAAGAGTACCTTCGCGCCATCGATCATCTCCGGTGGTTGTTTCATTCTCCTCACCGTACGTCTTGTCGCTCAGCGGCCACCAAACGCCGTTGGCTGCAGCGGCCTGTTGACGTGGCCCTCACTCAGGTTGAAGGTAGCAAAAGTGCATCGCCGGCCCCGTGTAGCTTCCGCCATCGACCTGGCCCGTCGTTAGATCAACGCTGAAGGGTAACCAGCGGTCCTCAAAGGGCGACCACACCTCTCCCACTAGTCTTTCGCTCTCAAGATGAACCTTCTGGAAACCGTCCCATGAGATCCGTCTTGTATGCCAGACAACTCCCGAGCGGCCGAGTCGGACAAAGGCAAGCCCCTGGTCATTAAACACGAGGTCTCGAGACTCGCCCATCTCCCATATCTCGAGAATCGCGGGCGCAACTTCTTCGGCCATGTGAGACTCTGGGTTGACACACCACAAGGCACCGGCCGAGACAACCAAGACGTGCTGTTCGTCGGGATGCAATCGGACATCGTCTACACCACCCAGGCCGGGCCGGAAGTTCCCCACCCAAACGCCCTTCGCTGTAACAAACTCTACTGCGAGTCCCTCGCGCCCGAGGCTCGCCCACTCGTGCGGAAAGCCGATGGCCATGGGCCCATAGGGCGGTAGTCCTTGGAGTCGTCGGAAGGTCTCCATTTGGATCACGCTAACGTAAACTATTCAGAACTGGCGAAACAGTTAACTGGGCGAGCAGTGCACACCCATCCGTGATTCCGACTCGCCTGAACGTGGCCAACCAGCCAAGCAGTCGCTTGGCCGCCAGGATCACCCTGCGAATCTAATACAAGCCGGGGGCGCAGCACAAGTTCGGGTCCTCATCACCATCACAAGCGGCCCCAGAAATCGTTCCCAGGAAGTCGCGATCGGGCACATCTTCCGCAAACGGCAGGTTCCCCTCGCCCACGGACTAGAACGGGTCTGTGAGAGGGGATTATTGCGCATCGAGGTTCTCCGCTTCGCTGATGGCCGCCATCCACTCGGCCTGATCTTCGGGCGACAACTTATCCCAGTTGTCCGTGGTAACGAGCAACCCGGTCTTTTTGAAAGCGTAAATGTATGATGGATCAATACCCGCCTTCACCATCGCCTCGATCGTCACCTTATCTATTTTTTCTCCGTTCATCTCCTGGGGCGTGTCTGCGTCCGGATCGAAGAAGAGCGGATCGTCAGAGTCGGGTTCACGCCCGAATTTCTCCCTGAACAACTGTTTTTGCTGCCTCAACGCGTCGGCCACCTCCGGTGTCATCTCGACGGTTCGCGACCGGGGCTGACGAGCTCTTTGGTTCAACCTTCTGCTTTGTTTTCCCATCGAATTTTTCCCTCCTTCGGACAACGCCAGCCTCGAAACAGCGGAGTAGCAGGTTCATGGGCAGCCATGATCGATGGAGCCCTATCCTCGCCCATTTGACTCCTTGGCGATACACAGCGACATTCAGAGTCACTCCCGTGTGGCTAGAATACGCTTCAAAGGACCCAGCGCAAACGCTTTTGGTTGCGCTCGGCTCCACGACAGTTCACACACCCTCCAGCCCGAGTTGATCGTTCACCGCATGATGGAGTTTCTGTTTGCACCCCAAATAGCGTTCAGTAGTTTGTATGGAGACATGACCCAACAGAAACTGGATCTGCTCCAGCTCTCCGCCTGCCAGGTGGCACAAACGCGCACATGTGCGGCGAAGATCATGGGGAGCCAAGTTCAGGACTCCAGCACGCCGAGCAGCGGCCTTTACGACATGCCATATTGCTTTTGGAGTGATTCCATCTCCCCAGACCACTCCGTGCCTGTTCACTCTGCGAAAGACGTAACCCTCGGTGATCTTGGCTCTGTCGGTCCATTCATCAATAGCTCTCTTTACCCACGAGGGCATCGGCACCGTCCGGATGTGGCGACCCTTTCCGACGAGGTCGGCGATCACCCAGTGTTCTTCCCGAAGTTGCAGGTCTTCCATGCGGATGCCAACCGTTTCCGCACGGCGAAGCCCGCAGCCAAGAAGCACGGAGAGGATCGCACGATCACGTTTCCCGCGAGGGGTATCCGAACACGAAGCTCGGAGAAGTGCCTTCCCTTGATCGGCGGTCAGCCAATTACCTATCCGAATGCCCAACCGTTTGGCTCCCTTGACTCTGGCAATGCCGGCCGCAAGTTCCGGGCTCAGCAGACCCGAGTCTGCAGCTTCATAAGCGAGGCGGCGGACAGCCGCGAGACGTACATTGATGGTCGAGGGGGCGAGGTTCCTCTGTTCAAGAAAGAAACGATATCGGAGCACAACCGTACGATTGAAAGCGAGTCTCGGTTCCGAGCAGTACCAGGAAATGAACTCGTCGATCGCATATTCATAGGATTCTTGAGATGCCCTGGCAGGAAGCGAGTTGATCACCGCGTGTTTTGAATGCTCTAAATCCGGGATCCGGAGGACTTTTTTGGGGCTGCGACCCCTTTTCCGAGATTTTGCCATAACCGACGGCCTCCTTTGCCGCCGGTGTTTTTATCGGCGATTATGGCGATTTCGGAGGCGCAGCATGGCCGCAAGGAAGCCAATTCCTTCCTGCGTCCTGGAAGCAACAATTGAAATCTGCGCATGACTGCTGTCATATACCGGATATGCGAATCCGGCCAGATGATCTCGTCGTGGGTTTTCCTGCCAAGCAGATCAGAAAGCTCTTGCGCCAAAGTATTCAGTTCCTGTCGGCCGACGATGTCACTAAAGTTTTAGGGCTCAGAGGGAAAAGTGCATTGCGGTTACTGGAGACTCTCGAACAGCAGGGATTTATTGAAAAGAACACATCCGCACCCGACGCCAAAAGAAATTGGAAACATACGATCAAGGGAGGCGCCCTCAGTAATGCCCTGTTCTCCGCACCGGTTTCCCGGAGAAACGCCGAGAGAAAACTCAGCGAGTTTATGGATCGCGTCAGGGAAGTAAATGAGGGCGGCAGATTTTTGTTTCGGGTCAGGAAAGTCGTCTTATTTGGCAGCTTCCTTACCGACTCATCCACCATTGGAGACCTGGATGTCGCAATTGACCTGGTTCCCAGGGAGCCGGACGCGAGAAAGCACTCGGAGCTGATTCTGGCCCATGCAAACGCGGCCGCTCTGTGCGGCAAGCGGTTTCAGAATTTCGTTCAGAGACTCGATTTCGCGGCCCAGCAGGTGAGGTCCTATCTGAAAGCCCGTTCCAGAATCATACAGTTGACTAATTGTGACGACGGCGTTTTAGAGGTTGCTGAGCATCGCGTCATTTATGAGTATCACGAAGACGAAGTTTCGTCGAATGCAGAAATAAAGCGAAAAGAGCGAGCAAAACCGGAGGAGTTTTTCTAAAGGAAATGGCTGGTTTCCCAGATCGCGACTTCGGGACAATCCCGCTGAGAAACTCATGACCTTTTATACATTCAGGTCAGTATTATTGATGTTGGCGCTGGTATTGGCCGGGTGCGACATCGTGCCTGGAAAAACCACGGCCTAGGCACCGTTCGTGGCATGAAATGATGCGCCGGGTTCTGTTTTCATGCGTTCCTTTTGGCAGACCTCGCGGTGGGTTCAGGGTCCGCCAACCAGTCGCCTTCTAAGGAGAGCCTGCAATGAAGACCATTTACCTGGGGTCGCTGGCAGTCATTCTGGGGTTTGCATTCGGTAGTGCTGCACCCCAGGGTTCGAGTGGGGCCATGGCAGAGAACAGGGAACTTCTCGTTCCGAAGCAGGGGGCGCTGCTCGGCCTTTACTATGGCGCCGGCTCCATCGAGGAGACCAACGCCCGCATTGGACGCAAGCCGCAAGTCCATCTTGTCTTTTATGCATGGAGGACCGACTGGTCGGCCGGCGCCAAGAGCGACCTGACCGCCGGCCGCATTCCGCTGGTCAACTGGGAACCAGCACACATCGACTTCAACAAGATCGTCGACGGAAGCCTCGACGATACGATCAGGGCCCGCGCGCAGGGCGCCAAAGCGCTCGGCAAGCCGTTCTTCCTGGACTTTGCCGCCGAGATGAACGGCGACGAGGCTTGGAGCGGCAACAATCCCACATTGTATGTGGCCGCCTATCGGCACATCCACGACGTCTTTGTGGCCGAGGGCGCGACCAACGTCGTCTGGGCTTGGTGCCCGAATGTTACCGACGTCGAGGGCGGCAACTCGAGAACGATGGACTACTATCCCGGCGACCCCTATGTCGATTGGATGGGCGTCGACGGCTACAACTGGGGCAAGGGTAACGGAGGGTGGCAGAGCTTTGAGGAGGTTTTCGCCAGGATCTATCCACTGCTGGCGGCCAAGGGCAAGCCCATCCTGATCGGCGAGATGGCCTCGGCCGAGGTCGGCGGCAACAAGGCCGAGTGGATTGACGCCATCATCGCCACCCTGCGCAACGAAGTACCCCATGGTCAAGGGGCTGGTCTGGTTCGACGTCAACAAAGAGCGGGACTGGCGAATCAACTCCTCGCCGGCGACGCTGGAGGCCTTCGCGCGCGCGGCCCGGGACCCGTACTTCAATCCCTGACGCACCGATTCAAAGCCGAAGCTCAGCTGACGCAGATTCAATACCTGCTGCCATGCGCCAGGCCGGCTAGATAGAAGCGCAAAGATTCGGGTTATCTCCTTTGGTAATTGGATCATGGCTTCCCGATCTCGGCGGATGCGCCACGACCACACACGCTGCACGGGCCGCGCCGCCGGTAATAGTAGCCCAACGTCGCCACCGCAAGCGCTACACCCCAAACTGGGAACAGCAAGGTGGGGCCGACTTGGAAGATTATGCCCCGATGATTCCTATACCCTCTGTCCCAGCGGCCGCCATCGCAGCGACCATCCGGTCCAAGCCGGACCATATCCCGATGCCACCCACGATCAGCAACACCGATACGAGCGAGGCCGGGACTACCGCCAGTGCGATGGGGACCCGACGTCCAGCCAGGCCGATCATCCAGCGCGGGAATACCTCACCCCAGCGCTGCACCAATCCGAGCATGAGTGCCGCTCCCACCAGGCCGAAGGTCGCCAGGAAGAGTCCCGCGATCCACGTCCCACTCTCTTGACCGCGACGCAGGAACTCCTCGCTCATCCCCAGCGGGAACCCCAGCGCCCAGGCGTAACGGGTGAGGGCGTAGAAGACTGGCGCCACCATCGCCACATAGACGGCGATCCGGCCCCAGCGCGCGGCTTGGTTCGGTCTCTGCCACCCCTCCGGGCCGTCTCGGCGGCCACAATACAGGCAGGCGCCCCCGCTCCGGCGGGCATAGCAGACGGTAGCCGCCAGCCAGAGAAACCCGCCGATCAGACACAGCAATTGGTGGATCGTCGCCCATTGAGTCAGAGACTTCAGGTAGGCCTGGCCGAACTTCGCGCCAGTGAAGAGGCTGAGGACGGCATAGGGGATATAGCCGAGCTTGATCAGAGGTTGAGGGCAGGTCATGAGCAGCAGGAGGACTCCGGCGAGCAGTGCTCCGGCAGTTATGAGGAGAGGCCGGAGCGCCCTGCTTCGCACCCCACGCAGCATCGCCGCTCCCACCGCCGCCGCAGGAATCCCTGCCATCATCACGACGATCCAGGCCACGCCCGGTCCGAACCGTCCGACCACCGGCCCCGTAACGTCGGACACGGTTTCGGGGGCATAAGGGAACCCGCGCCCGCTCACCGCCCAGTAGACCCCCAGCGCGGCGTAGATCAGCGACCATGCCACCGCCGCGTAGGGCGCCCAGCGCTGCCAGTCGCGAACCCCTCCACCACGAGCGGGCGCGACACCGGCCATCCCATTTGAACCGGCGATTAGAGTTTTCATGTTTTTCTTCTTATTCTTCCTTAATCCATCATGGCCAATTTAGGTAACCTCTTGTCAGGTATTCTTGCCATAACTGGGGCGTCACGGGACAAATAAAGAAAGAAATCCCACGAGGCGGCCTTCGAGGAGATCAGGGTTTCACCGCGCGAGGAGATTCTTAACGGAACACAACGGGACTTCTGGAGACTGATCCATTCCGCTCAGATCCTCTGAAAATGAAGGGCGCGGCAAGTCGCGTTTGGTGCTTACCGCCACTGACTAAGCACAGTTCACCCCGTCTTAGTGAGTTCGTCTGTTAGTCAGCCACTTGAGCGGTATGAACATGGACACCCGGTCCTGATAGCGTCTGTACTCCTCGCCGAATTCGATCACCAGTTTGCGTTCCTCCAGGAGAGTTCCCACGATCAGATAAGCAGAGAGGACGAGGTTGACCGTGATCGCAGCCCCATTCAGATCACTCGTCCAGAGGAGAATAAAGACCGCGACATACCAGGGGTGCCGCACCAAGCCCAACACTCCCGTGTCATCAAGATCGCCGCTGGCGGTCATCGCACTGCGGGCCGACTCCTTGCGGATCTGCTGAATTCCGAGGAACTGGAGCATGCTGTAGTGTCGGGCGCCGGCCACAACAAGTACCAGGCCCAAACCGATGAGACAGTACTGCAGATTCCTCCAATAGCCGCTCCAGGTAAAAAGCGGTTCAGAACTGAACCGTGCCGAATGCGAATACATGACCAGGGGTATGAGGGCGGCAATCGAGAAGATGTTGAAGAAAAGCCTGTAGAAACGATACCTGCTCGCGAGCACCGCCTTGAGCCAGCTTGTTACCGGAATCGAAATCAATGTGCTGTGGACCGCACAATAAGCGGCCCAGAGGAGCACCAGAAGCAGGTAGCTAGATATCATGGAACCTTTCTATACCCAAACGCATTGAAGACCGATAGGGAAAATGGTTAATAGGGTCCAGCACGGGAAATGTCCCGAGCGGTAGGATTCCCAGATCGCTACTTCTGGCCCGCTTCGCGGGATCTATATTTACGAGTAGCCCTTCATTCCGCCGAATGGCTCGGACTTGCTGATGCTTTTGGGAGATCGTCGCGTGCCATTTGTCGCGTGAAGGGGATTCTCATTGGATATGCCCAAAATCCTTCATGGGGGCGGATCGTCCAAAGATGCTTTTGGGCTCAAAGCCTCCCCTGCGGGATCCGCCGTGCTTCCTGAAGACAGGCATTGGTATCATCTTGAATGACAACTCCCGAGTTCCTATAATCCCATCACCCAATCATCATTGTTCAGGATACTCAGATGAAACAGCAGTGCCACATTGCCTTTGTCTATGGTAGTTGGCTGATTCTTGCGTGCGGGTTTGGCTTCTATGTGATCCATGGGAGTTTACTGCAGGCTGTGCTTTGGGCCGGCTTCGTGGGCCTCTTTCTTTGGCTCTACGTTCGTTATTTCCCATCCCTTTCCCGATACATGGGATACGGATCGGTTGCAGACCAGCTGGCAAAGGATATCCAACCTTTAAACATCACAGTTACCCTCTACACTGGGCTTGGATGTCCTTTTTGTCCTCTCGTGAGAAGGCGACTCAAAGATCTGCAATCAAGCATGGGCTTCGAGCTCACTGAAAAGGATGTGACAGTCAGGCCAGAAGTAGTGATCGCCAAGGGCATTCGTGCGCTGCCCGTTGTGGAGGTCGGAGACGCTCGCTGGGTGGGCAATGCCACCAGTGATCAGTTGGCTGCATTCATCAGAAGCAACGCGGGCCCAACGTAGGCAGCCGATCCTTCCGCCGAAGTTGATTCGGGGGTTGAATCCTGCCAGAGCAGCATACAGCTGTGATTTGGAGAGGCCGGATTTTCAGGTGGACGTATCATAAAGGACGTCGAACTAAAATGATGACGCGGCCAGCATAAGAGGTGCAAATATGATGGAAAGGATCATCCATATCGAGTGGGAAGGACCCTATTCACTCAACCAGCTTGACACCCTTAAGGACTTGCGTAAGGACCACGGACTCTATCAGATATATGGGCATCATCCGGTCTACGGCTCCAACGTGCTTCTTTATATCGGCCAGACGATCGGGCGAACATTTGGGGAGCGGATCGAGGAACATAACTTCGGCGGGGGCTCGCAAGAGGACCGAGCGCACATCGAAGTCTACGTGGGTCGCCTGAAGGGTGTTACGACGACGCCATCATCAGAAGACTGGCGTAACGAAATCAACTGGGCAGAGAAGCTTCTACTTTACGTGCATGGCCCGGCATACAACCCGCAGCACATCCTGCAGCTAGATGAGGCCGATCCCAGAGTGAGTGGTGCACGAGTGTTCAACTGGGGGTGCATCCGAGCGCTACGTCCGGAGGTCTCGGGTCGCCGGTGGACAAAAGCTGCCACGGATGAGGCCAACGCTTACAAGGCTTATGAGATGCCTTGATTGCGGACAGCGCGATTTGACCCGATGCACCAGGCTGGGTTCGCTGGCCACCGACGTCGCTGACCGGCATTCCTTTTTGGGTGTAGGCTTTTGCCAGAGGAGTGCATGGGGTGATTTCCGATGCTGGGAAGTAGGCATAATCCCCTAGAAGTACGAACCTGGGGACCTCACAACAGGCCAGACGAGCAGAAGCCCTGACCCTGAACTGGATAGGATTCGCGGCTGGTCCTGTCTGTCCGCGTCACTTGGACGAGTAGCTATCCGGACAAGTGACCTGGATTCAAACTCCCAAGATACGGCATTCGAGGAGCTCAGGATTTCACCACACGAGGAAATTCCTGAAGGAACACAAGGCGACTTATGGCCCGGAACCGTTGGTGAAGCGCTTTCCGCCCACTTGTCTGTGGCGGGTGTGAAAAGGTCGAATAAGCTGCAGATCGTTCGCACGCGCCGGACACCCCGGCACAGATCCTGCTTCCGATAAGGCATGATTAGGTTGCTTTTGGATCACAGAGGGCATAGAGACGAAGATACTGTAGATTTGCGCCGGGATTCTGCCAGTAGACGACAAGGATGAAGACGGGGGGCGGGATCATTAGCCGTCTTACGGCACGTTTTGTGTGCCGTAAGACACTAGATTTTCAGCGGGAAAATAAAAAAATCTCGTGGGATGCCCTCAGTTCGCGACCATCATTGGGTTTTCTGTTTTGATGATCTCAATCCTGGTCGCCACTCTTTTATCCGACTTCTCTTCGTAGTGGACGGTCAGCTTCGTTCTACTGTCCGGGGAGAGTCCCTCCACGCCCTTCTCGCTTCCTTCCACCTTCGTGTCCGTGTCGTACTGAAAAACCACATTTCTTCGCCATCTGCCGGCTTAATTGTGAACGTCATGGTGGCTGCGTTGACCTTCAGCAACTCCCCTTGAACGCTCAGTTCCTTCTGAGGCTGAGCGATGCCGGATCCTGAATCAGTCTGTCCCCGAATGATTATGGAGAAGGTTCCGATTGCCAGCACCACCAGAAATATGGGCAATATTTTCCGTAACTTTTTCATGCGATTCCTCCTTGAATTGACAAGATTGAAACACCCGAGGTGTACCCCGTCAAAACAGGGGGCATCTCTAACATCACCCCGAACTTCATAGCCATTTTGCCGGTTGCTTCTGCGCCGACAGTTTTGGCCTCGTCGTTGCCCATCCGCTTTCCACGAAATTATGGTTAAAAGGGAGCATTGCATCTTTATACCTGTCGACGGTCCTTGTGTCAGTTCAATACT
>CAVVHG010000005.1:0-628624 GCA_963747985.1 uncultured Acidobacteriota bacterium | reverse complement strand
TGTCGCCGATTTCCGGAACGTCGAACGCCTTTTGCGTGCCAGTGATGTCGAACGGCACCTGCCGCGCTTCCAGCGCACTTGCGATATGGGTCAGCGGCTCGCGCTGCCATGTCAGAATCAGGATGTCACCGGGTGCGGCAGGTCTCAGCCTGCCGCCGTTGTCAACCTGGACGCGGCCGTCGAGGGCCCAGGCCACCCAGCCTGCAACGCGCGCCGACGAGTGTTCGTAGATCTCATCCTTCTTTTCGACCCCTTCGACGATGAGTTTCCGCACGCCGGAGAGCGGCGCCGTGTCCTTCCTCTGAGTGGCGAGCGGCACGAACGCGGCCTGCTGGTCGGTTGCTTCAGCGGGGAGAACATCCTCGAAAGCCCCATCCACGAACTCGCCGATGGAGTTGACCGACCTGTAGTTCGCCGAAAGGGTCAGCACCTCTCCGCCGCTCTTTTCAATCAGCGTCCGCACGATATTGTAGGCGGCGATATCGGCGCGGCGGAAACGGTAGATCGACTGCTTCGGGTCGCCCACCACGAAGAGGGCGCCGGGCCGCAGCCTGAACTGGCGCCAGGCGGCGCGGCGGTCCGGCGGGTCGCCGCAGAGATAGAAGATGATTTCGCACTGGATGGGGTCCGTGTCCTGGAATTCGTCCACCAGGATGCGGGTGAAGCGCCGGGCGAAGAAGGCGCGGACCTCTTCGTGGTCCCTGAGCAGGTCACGCGCCTTGATCAGGAGGTCGGTGTAATCAAGTGTCGAATCGGCGGCGCGCCGTTTCGCCGTGAATTCGGCGCCCGCGCGGGCGAATGCCACGCAATCCGAATAGATGTGCTCGCGCCACGCTTTGATGGCCGGCGAGACCGTGTCGCGGAGAAATTCCGGCCACAGCTCGTGTTTGAAGGCCTTCGCCATCTTCGGGTCCGGCCAGCGCTTCTGCACGACGTCGCACTTTTCGAACAGCTCGAGGACGTCGATCAGGTCGCGGTCCCGGCTGTCGCCGAAAGTGCCGAGCCGCCACCTTGCGCTGCCTGTAGGCAGCCTGCAGCTTGTCCCAGCCGCCCTCCGGCTCCTCCGAAGGCATGGCTTTGCCGACTTCGGCCATGAAGCGGCGCAGTGCCGCGCGTGCCGGCTTCAAATCGGGCCTGGGGCATGACGGGGCGTACGGTTCGACGTCGCGGAACTGGCAGAGGCGCAGGTAGAGATCCCCGAGTTCCTGAGGATCCATCCCGATTTCGTTGAGGCGCTTGAGCAGGGGATCGCTGCGGATATGCGCGTCGGCGACAAAGTCCTGCCAGCAGGTCTCCAGAAACCGGCTGCCTTCCGCTTCGTCCAGCTCCGTGAAATCCGGATCCAGCCCGGATTCGACCGGCCGTTCCCGCAGGATGCGCGCGCAGAACGAGTGGATGGTGCCGATGAAAGCGTGCCCGATATCCGCGACGGCCTCGCGCATCCTTTCGCGGACGCCCGCATCGGTATCGTGGGCCGCCCTCTCCTCCAGGCGCTGCTGCAGCCTTTCCCTCAGTTCGGCCGCCGCCTTCCGGGTGAATGTCACGGCGGCGATCCGGCCGACCTCGGCTTTCCCGAGCGCCAGGATCGCACTGATGCGGTCCACCAGTTTGGTGGTCTTGCCGGAACCCGCCCCGGCTTCGACCAGAAACGTGGTATCGAGGTCCTCGACGATGCGCCGACGTGCCGTTTCGTCCGCGGAGGTCTTCTTAGTCCTGCTCATATATCTTCTCCATCGCGGCAGCCGATTCATCCCCCGCAGCGGTGAGCAACTTCCATCGTTCAGCTTCGTCGGCGGAGCAGGCCGCGGCCCAGTCGCAGTATCTGCACCCGTCTCCGGTCGCGAGGAAGATGCCGGAAGCCATCGCGTCCAGCAGATCGTTCACGACCGCCAGCCCTTCTCCGCGCCGGCGCGCATCGCGCGGGACGCAGACGTTGCCGTCGGAACGCTCCGTGGGAAACAGGTATCCCGAAACCACGACCTTTGGGTTCTTTTCGCCCAGCCGGCGCAGGATCTGCTCGGCGGCGCAGGCATAGAGGACATGCTGGAGCTGACTGCCTCCGGCGGTGTACCCGGCCGCCTTGAAATCCTTTGCCTTGCCGGTCTTGTAGTCCCATACGGCCCAGGCGCCCGGCTGCGCCAGTCTGTCGATGCGGTCGATCCGCCCCCTGAGCAGGACGATCTTGCCGCCGGGCAGGGCGACCTCCACCGGTTCGGGGCTGCTCCCGCCCGCGTCGTCCTTCATGCCGAATGAGATTTCGAAGTACTCCGGCACGCCCGGGCCGGGCGCCGGCACGTGATCCTCCTCCCGCAGGAACACGCCGAGCGAACGGTGCAGGACGGTACGCTCCGCCTCGAACACGGCCTCCGAGGGTGGCGGGACCAGCTTCCGCCACTCCGCGATCACGTCGTCGAGGAGTGTATCGGCGGGCTGCACGTGTTTCGCGGGATCGCGCCGCTGCTTCGCGGCCTTGAGCCGCGAGAGGAAGCGGCGGTAGAACTCGTGCAGCAGCCGCCCTCGCTCGAGCGGGTCGAGCCAGCGGCCGGGCTCCAGGGCGACGTCTTCGGGAAGTTCGATACCGAGCAGGTGAGAAAACAGGAACGACCTCGGACAGGCGGCATAGCCCTCGAGCGCGGTCGCGGAGACCGGGCGGCGCGATTTCCGCAGGTCGAAATCCGGGTCGCACGCGAGTTTGCCGTCGTGTTCTCCCGAGACGGCGTCCTCCCTCGCGGAGATCGCCGATCTTCCGCTCTTGAGGTCCGGATAGGCGCCCAGAACGCTCTCCTCGGCGTCGCAGAGGAGCCCCTTGACGCCGATCTGCGAGAGCCACCACTCGTCCGCGCCCAGCGCGAGCCTTTCGGGGATGAATCCCGACGGCACGCCGAGAGCCTTCGCAAGGTCCTCATAGCCGGCAAGGTGATTGCCCGAAGCGAGGCGGTGCGCCTGCAGGAGCAGCGGAGATGGGAAGACCCGCGCGCCGGCCGACAGCTCCGCCGTCGAGTAGCTCAGGTACAGGTTACCCCGGACGCGCGACAGCGCCTGGCCGAACCGGAACGCCCGTTCCCTCATCACCTCCGCCGAGACGGTCAGATCGACGCTCAGGGACTGCCGTTCCTCATCGGTCAGTATCGGGTCGTTTGCCAGGGTCCCCGGGAATGCAGCCTCGCTGAGCCCCAGGATGAACACGTGCTCCCTGCAGGAAAGTCCCCCCGCCGCGAGCGGGACGACGTGGATGCGGCCGGGGGCCGGGGCTGAAGCATCCACGGTTACCGATTGCGCGATGGCCTGAAGCCGAAGGCACGCGTCGCGCAGCGTACCGGACTGGGACGCCTGCCTTGCGCTGCTGTGGAGGCGATTCAACATGCTCTTGAGCACCGCGCCTTCAGACTCGGACCGCACGACCGCGTAGGCGTTGAGGAATTCCGCGGCGGCGGTGAAGCAGGAGGCCCCGCCCTCCTCGGTTAGGAGGCTCAGGATGTCACGGACATGGGCCACCATCTTTTCGGCCTGAAGCTTCTGGTCTTGCAAGTAGTCCCGCTTCTCGTCGTCTTCTTCGTCCTGGAGGCGCTCGGCGATATCCCGGCAGCGGGCTTCGAGGCGATCCACGTAGCGTTCCTTTCCCCACCCGATTTGCGCGGAGCGGAGCAGGCGGGCGGCCTGCCTCCCGGTGACTTCGTCGGGAGGGCGGATGCCGCCGCCGGCGAACATAGCCCTGAGGATCGGCTCGGGCAGGTCGTTCGACAGCCACTCGGCGAACGAGAAGAGAGTGCGCGCCGGACCGGAGCGCAGGCCCGGGAGGCCGGAGCCGAACGTGAGCCGGATGCCGCCGATTTCGGCGGCGACATCCTCGAGGAACGCCGAATAGGTTGCGTAGTCCGGAAGGGCCAGCTCGATCTCCTCGAATGGGATCCGGCGCTCGACAATGCGCCGGAACACTTCGCGGATTTCGTTCCGTGCCCCGGCAGCGGCGAATATTTCGATCGGAGGGACAGAACGTGTGTTTTGTGACGGCTCGAAGATGAAGGACAGGGCCGTGGCGGCCGTGTCTTCGGTTTTCGACAGGCAGGCCGCCGGAAGGGCCACTCCTTCTACCGGGTCCTCGGCAAGCGTAACGACACGCCCGGCCACGTATGACTGGATAAACTGCCTGCACAGGCCTGTGGCTTTGAGAGATGATGGAAGGAGCAGGACTGTCTGTGGGGACGACTTCCCTGCCGCCAGGCGGTAGAGATCCGTATCGTCGAGCAGCGAATCGCGGCGCAGGGCCGCCGTGTAGTGCTTGAGGATGGCCGCGAGGTCACGCGCTTTTTCGGCTTTGATGACCGGGCTGGCGCGCAGCTGCTCCGGCGTGATTCCCGCATTGCGAATCTCGAGCAGCGTGCGCTGAATCGCTGCGAGCAGGCCCAGCGGCGGCTGGTCGGGGAAGAAGGCGCGCCTGGTGGCCTGGTATGCTTCGATCACGATGCCTTCGATGGTGATGTCGTCCGCGGCCGCGAGTCCTTTGGCGGACGCATCGGCGGCGATGGCTTCCCATGCCAGTTCGGCGGGAGTCGTAGCGCGCAGGTTCAGCCATCCCCCGGAGCGCCTCGCCAGGGACTGCAGGATCAACTGGCCTGCGTGATGGTTCGCCACCAGGAGAATCTTGCGATCGATCGGAGACTCTTCGCAGATGCGAGCCAGGGATTCGATAAGTCCGGGCCGGCTACGAACCTCCGGAGTCGAGGATTTCTTCAGCGTCCCGCCCATGTGATCGCCCCTCCGTGGGTCTTCTGGTACGGCTATCTTCCTGCCATGCAGCGATCAAAATCAACACCCCACAAGACTAAGCCTGCACTGTGACATCCGAGGTCATTCGCTGTTTGGAAACTTCGGTTGCCGTGGGATCGTGACGGTCGCTGCAGGCCGTGCTTTCATTGCGTGATCCTGCGTGGGCACATCATTTCAGTGAGCTGCCTGCATGTGCGGCTTCACTCCGCGCTCATGCGTCCAATCGGAGACCTTCTGGCACGCTACCAACAAATGTTCGTGAGTGAGAGCCTGGTTGCGCGGCTTCGGAATTGATCTCCGATGAGTTTGGGCGTAGATTCGCCTCGAATGATCTCGAACCTACTCCAGCAATACGCGAAGCGTTTCATCGACCTCCGCACCGACAGAGAGGAGGGACGCCCACGTCCGCACAAAGCCGTAATGTTGCTGTCGGTGATGACCCTCGCGGATTCGGGCAACCTGTTCCTAAATCGAATCTGCTATTCGCCGGAACTGTTGCAGATCTTCGCCAGGTTCTTCGAATCGGTGCGCGCTGGCAGTGATAGGTGCACGCCATATAATCCGTTCTTTTACCTCAAGTCGGATCACTTCTGGCATCTCCATCCGCAGCCGGGCCAGGAGGCGCTCCTTGCTGCGACCCGCACGATCCGAGGCCCCAGCCAGTTGATGGAACTAGTCTCCCATGCTTCGCTAGACGACGCACTCTTCGGCCTCGTTGCCGACCGGACTTCGCGGGAAGTTCTGAGACTGACTCTCATTGACCGTTACTTCCCAACGCGGCGCGAAGACGTTCTCTCGACCTGCAAAGAGGAGACATTGATAGCACAGGCAGAGCAACGGCTCGAGAAGGGTGCGGGTGAAGCGGAGCAGCTCGCGGAAAATATACGGGATGCGGCGTTTTCCAGGACTGTGTGCAAGGCCTATGACTACACCTGTGCCATGTGCGGTGTACGCTTCGTTTGCGAGGACGTGGTTATGGTGGACGCGGCGCACCTTGTACCCTTCGCCGAGTCCCACGACGATTCCCCGACCAATGGGATGGCCCTGTGCAAGAACCACCACTGGCTCATGGACAAGTTCCTGATTGCACCAGGCCCCCGACGTGGGAGAGACTACTCTCGCCCTGTATGGCTGGTGTCGCCTTTCCTCGACTCGAGGCTGGAGGCACACCGGTCTTGTATCGAATTCAAGGACGAGGATGTCATCCTGCCGCGCGAGGAGCGTTACCGCCCGGCGCGCAAGGCGCTGGATTGGCGAGTTGTCCGGCTGAGAAGATGAACCGATGCTGCCTCCGGATTCCCCTTTTCATCCAGTAGACCCGGATCGGATCATCTTAGAGACTCGTGACGCAGTCGCTTTTCTCGACAAATACCCGGTGTCGGAGGGCCACACGCTGGTCGTACCGAAAATCGCTGCGATCACGTTGGGTGAGCTTGCACCAGAAGTCGAAGCGGGTCTCTGGAAGGCAGTACGTCAGGTTCGGGACCTTCTTGAGGAACGATACCGGCCTGATGGCTTCAATGTCGGTGTCAATGACGGCCGGGCCGCCGGCCAGACCATTGCCCATGCGCACATCCACGTGATTCCACGATACGCTGGTGATACGCCTGATCCCCGCGGCGGTATTCGCTGGGTAGTTCCCGAGAGAGCAAAGTACTGGTCGTGAGTGCCGACGAGCCATCGGTCCGCTGCGATGAATCCCGGTCTTTGAACAGAATCGCCTCGATGCCGGGAAACCGCATTCCGATCTGCCCTTCAGGTGGTGTGCCTGAGGCTGCAGCCCATCGCAGCCGATCCTCCGACTCGCAGCGGTCGTGGGCCCTGTACTTCAGTGCCGGAGGCAATGCTCGCGATGCCAGGCGAGTGCCGCAGCGTCAGGACGACAGGACGTGCTGGACGGCGGTGTCATTGCTTCGCCGTCGTACTCCTCGAGATCAAACTTCTGTCGTTCAGCCCGCTGCACCGCGGGGCTCACGAGGGCTTCCCCCGCATCTGAAAATGCAAATAGGCCGTTGTCGAACGCCCAGTGGTGGCGTTTGCAGAGTGACAACGCATTCCGGAGATCATCAGGGCCCTTGTCGGCCACCGGAATAATATGAGCAGCCTCGGCTTCCACCAGCATGCCTCCAGCATCCTTCAGCACAAACATCGCTCGGCAAAGACAACACAAGCGACGATACTCAGCGAGCACCAGTGATCGGAAGGCCTGTTCACGGGCGTCGCGCGTCGTAACGTACTGAACTCTCTCTTCGGAAACCATGAACGGCAAGACAAGGCCGCTTCGCAAATGGGCTTGCTCCAGTTCGACCGGAGTTGCGTATGGGCGTAGAGGCCTAATGACCTCCGGCACGCTTCCATTCAGCGTGAAAAGCCTGGTGGTGGGATCAAAAGACGATATTAGTGCGGGGCCAAAAACTGTGTAGCGCGCTCCCCCTGGCTCGTTCTTCCCTTGGGATGTCACTATGACAAGGACAGGCTGATGATCCTCGAGGCACTTGAAGAGCGAGCGATTGACCGCACTGTCGAGCAGGCCCTGCTTTGCAGCGTAAGTTAGCGACCAGCCACCATCCGGCTCTCGCCGGAAACTGTCTGCATAGATCTCCCTGTCGGCTCCGGTTGCCGAGCGACTCCAGACGCAGAACGCATACTCACTGTCTCGGGGCTTGAAGATCCCCTCTGCAAGGGAGTGAACCTGGGCGATTCCTGCAGAAGGACAGTGAACCGAGGTATGGCGAATGAAGTCCGCAGTGACCTCACACCCCGTGTATTTTGCCAAGGCCAGGAATGCCAGAGCACGCTGTTCCGGAGTCATCAAACGCATTGTAACTGATAAGGGTTAGTCTCGCGCGAGATCATCATCAACAGAGTGTTAGAACAAGAACGGACGCACGGCGGGGAACCATGACTTGGCCGCGCTTTCACCTGAGTCGTGCACGGCGCTCCTCGACAACCTGGATGGTGCGAATCCACAAGCTGCGGATGCAGGAACAGAAACGGTTGGCGAGCAGGTACGCTCCACGAAGTCGGCGCAAACCGCGCCGCAGAAAGGTCGTCTCGGAGTAGAATGCGACTAGGCGGGACAGATTAGCCTAAGTCCCAGCCAACCCCTCACAAACTTGACAGGCGCAGCAACTCCGATGCTCGGACTCGTGTCAGAGAAACGGTCTGATGGCCACGTCTCTCTGAAATTGTGCCGGTGCACGCGACAAGCGGGCCGTGCGTAAGATTCAGTAAGCATTGGTCCCGATCATAGGTCGGCGTGACCAATGCGCGCTGGTGGTGAGATCACAAAGGGGGCTTATGTCAGAGCAGGAAGAAATCATCAGGAATGCTTTTAGCAGGTACATTGAGGACAAACATCCAGCCGGGTCCGTCGCGGACGTGGCGCAACTACTCGCTTCCGGATCCCTTTCGAGCGCGGCGCTCGACGAGGTCATCGCGGATGACTACGCCTTCTTTCGCGAAGGCATGCTTGACCTGATTGCGTATTTTGTTGAGCTCTGCCTTGACGATCACGTGCTGACAACCGAAGAGAGACTGGCGGCAAAGCAACTGAAGCGGCTGCTGCATATCAAGGAAGGCGACCTATGGGGACTCCGAAGGCGTGAAGTTGAAGAGCTGGTCGGTCGGGAGGTCGACCGGATTCTCGCTAGCGGAATGGTGGACCAGGCAGAGGCCCTATATCAGGCCCACCTTCAAGAGGTGTTCGACTTGAGCTACGATCAGTACCTCGAGGTCTCGAGAAGGTTCGTCGATCGGATCGTCGATGAGAAGATTCAGAAGCTTGCCGCTTCTGGCGCCGGGCCTCGCGAACGCATTCAGCAGCTCGTCAGCCTGATCACCCTTCTCGACACAGTGTACAAATTGAGGAAGAGCAAGAAGGAAGAGCTGCTCGCCCCGCCACTCCCACCAGCCCGGCAGCAGTCGCCGCTGGTTGGGTGATGCGTCGGAAATCAGCGCACCACCGCCCCTGAATCATGGGGCGGTTGCCCGAGCCGGAAACTCAGCGGAGTCTCTGAGGAGGAGAGCAGGAGGTCCGTGTGTCACGAGCTTCAGCCCGTGAGACCTGCTATCGGTCCCGCTCGACCAGTACAGACTCGAGCCTCTTCGTGGACTGTCCCTCCGCGGGCTGAAGCCCGCGGCACACGATCAATAGGGTGCGGAGTACTGACGCTCTGCATCAGATTGCACCGAGGAGGCGTCGATTAAAGCTTAGAGCGCAACCACGGCGGCACGCGGTTCAAGTTTGAATTGCGATTTGAACATTCACTCTCGCTGGCCACGCCAACCTTGCAGGCCGGCAGGCACCTCAGACAAGGCATGAGCTGCGACTGTGCCCGATCAGCTTGATCCCGAACAGCCCGTCTCAGTCCTGCCGATAAGATCACCGTATGGTGAAACCGGGTCTGTATCCCACAGCTGCCCCGAGGAGCACGGAATCGCGTGGGGAACATACCGTCTACGACGCGATGGCGCGCGGGCTTCCGAAGGGGTGGTATGCCTGGCACTCACTGCGGATCCGCGTTCCGGGACAGCCCGACGCCGAGACCGACTTTGTCATCGCCGATCCCGCCCGCGGGATCCTTATCATCGAGGTCAAGGGCGGCCTGATCGAGGAGCGGGATGGCCGGTGGTACTCCAACGGCAGCCTGCTCAAACAACCGCCACGCGAACAGGCTAACCGCTTTCTGAGCGCCTTTCTGGCCTTGCTTCACAAGGACGGCATTCGTCCTCCGTCGTGCGGCATCGCGACCTTCTTCCCCGATACGCCGTTCTCCACGCCACCCGGCGAGAGCGATGTCGCCGGCTGTGTCCTCGGCCAACAGGACCTGAACTGGCTCGACAAAGCACTGCCTGAGGTCATGGCCTGCGCCCTCGCACGCCGGGCCCGTCCCGAGGGTAAGTGGATCCAGGCTGTCCATGACCTGTGGGGGGAGACATGGACTCCCGGGCTGAACCTGGGTGTTGCCTCTGAGCTGCGATGTGCGGCGCTGCTGCGGCTCGATGCGCAACAGTTTGAAATCCTCCAGGGACTCGAGGAAAACAGAACGGTTCTGGTCACCGGAAGCGCCGGGACGGGCAAGACCATCCTTGCGCATGCCATCGCCTTGCGGCTCGCCGAGGCGGGCCACAAAACGCTCCTGCTCTGCTTCACGGAAGCGCTGGCACGCTGGCTGGCCTCTGAGAACCCGGGGCACGCAAACCTGACAGTCCGAGCCATAAACGCTACGCTGTAGGGCTGCTGGAGCAGGCGGGAGAGAAGGTAGTTGAGCAGGAGACACCCGGGTTCTGGAGCGAGGTCTCGCTGCGCGCTGCTGTCACTGCCGTGCCGCTTGTACACCCCGACTGGGACGCGGTCATAGTCGACGAGGGGCAGGACCTGACCGAGGATGACTGGGTACTGATCGCGGACCTCTCGCGCGGCAAGCGCCTCTGGGCTTTCCACGACCCGGACCAGGCATTCTGGCCGGAGAGACGAGTGAAGGAAACGCTCTTCGCGACCCTATACCGCCTGCAGAAATCATACCGCAACCCCCGTGAGATCGAGCACCTCGCCGGCCTGTATCTCGGCCGCCAGGCTGACGCTGCGCTTCTGGAGCAGGGGATCAGAGCAGAGACAATCGTCCTGAAAGCGTGTCCGAGTTGCACCTCGGTGGGAGCCAGGATTGCACTCGAAGTGGACAAGCTGCGATCCAGCGGTCTAAGGCCGGGCGAAATCGCGATCGTATCCCTGCGCGGCGGGGCGGAACCCGATTCGATCCTGCACGCCGAGGAGCTCCGGAGACATGAAGTTGTGCCTGCCGATCATCCGGCAGCTGGAGCGCACATCGTCGCCGATACGTTCCTGCGCTGCAAGGGGCTCGAGCGGCCAGGCGTCATCGTGACCGACATTCGCCTGGCGCTCGGGAAACAGGACTACCGTCGGCGCATGTACATTGCCCTGACACGCTCGCTTTCGACCGCTCGCATCGTCGACAACCGCGACGACCTGCTGCGCGACCCAATCCTGCGCGCCGTCCTCCGTGCCTGATATCGCCGGGTCTCTGAGGCCGTGCGACGGACGGGTCGTTCCTCAAGGGCCGAAAAACCGTGACAACGCTGTCTATGCGCGTGGGACGGTGATCGAAATATGGTGACAGGCAACGCTGTCCACGCGCGTGCGGAGCTACTGCTATTTGCACAAGAACCCCCGCTTGGGACAGCGAAGCCTGCCACCGTTTTTCTGGGATGGCGCTGGGGCCAGAGCCGAACGCCGTCTTTTCCGCCCCAAAATGTTTGCTATATTCTATGAGTGAAGTTTACGGCATGTTTCCAGAACATGCGGCAACGACCGGATCGTCAGTCGATCAAGCTGGAGTGGATCGAATATGTCGTCAGGCATCCCGTAAAAGAAGTCGCGCAGAAGGACGGCCGGATACGCCGCTGGGCCCCGATAAATGAGATGGGCGGACGGCATCTGAGGGTGATATTGCTGCCGGATGGCCAGACGGTTCACAACGCCTTTTTTGATCGATCATTCACGCCATGAAGATCAAATACTTCCAAGACACCGATACTCTGTACATCGAATTCCGTCGGGCCGATATATGGGAAACAAAGGATCTCGACGAGAATACAATCCTTGACCTGGATCGTGACGGCAATGTCTGCGCAATGACAATTGAGCACGCACGAGAGCGTACCGAGATTCCGGCGTTCTCGTACGAACAGATCACAGCGTGACACTGCCTTCCCGATACTCCTCATTCCAGGTAAGTCAAGGGATGCGACGGCAGTAGGCGACGGGGATATGGTTACGCGCAATGCTGTCCACGCGCGAGCAGAGCTACTGCTACTAGCACAAGTATCCGCGCTTGGGACAGCGAAGCCTGTCACCATGTTTCAGGGCATTCTCTTTGAAATGAGGTCGATGGGAACGAAACAATAAGCGCACCGGGATGTCGCGATGAATCACGATGCGCTGTTCAAGATGCTGCTCAGAACGCCCACCATCCTGCAGAGCTTCTTTGAGGCGTTCGTCCCCGATGCGGCAGGATTCATCGATTTCACAGTCCTTGAATTTGTTGACAAAGAACTATTTACGATCGACCGAAAGAAGCGGACGGGCGACCTCCTGGTCAAGACCCGATTCCGCGGACAGCCGGCAGGGTTCCTGATTCATCTCGAACACCAGGCACAGCCCGATGCCGACCTGAAACGCCGGATGCTCGAGTATTTCATCCTGGACTGGAGGGAATACGACCTGCCCGTCTATCCAATCGCTGTCCTGAGTTCCCGGAGAACCGTGGCAGTCCATGCTTCACCCCTTGCCGTCGACTTTCCCAACAAGAGGGTGCTGAACTTCGATTTCGATGTCCTGGACCTCGGCAGCATGGACGCGGGGAACTATGTTAAGACTCCAAATCCTGCTGCATTGGCGCTGGCCGCCAGGATGAGGTTCACAACAGAGAACCGGCTCAGCTTGATCAAAGACTTCGCCCTGACCCTTGCACGAATCAGGATGGTCAAGCGGGTGGGGGATGTGGTCGCCTCGTTCTTCTTCGCCTACCAGCACTTAGATGAATCAGAGGATTTGAAATTGCGCCAGGAAATCGCTAAAGTTGAATCCAAAGAAATGAGAGACCGGGCCATGCAACTAACCAATCCTTGGATCGAGGCGGGCAAGCGAGAAGGCCTCCAGCAGGGACTGCAGCAGGGTCTGCATCAGGGGCGACACGAAGGTGAGGCGGAGTTGGTGCTGAAGCAGCTCGCCCGACGTCTGGGGGGTCTTTCCGCCGCTCAGGAAAAGAGCATTCGAAAGCTCCCGCTAGAGAAGATCGAAGAGCTGGGAGAAGCGCTGCTCGACTTCAGATCACGCACAGACCTCGTGCGCTGGCTGAGACTGAATAATTGACGAAATATGGTGGCAGGCAACGCTGTCCACGCGCGTGCGGAGCTACTGCTATTTGCACAAGAATCCCCGCTTGGGACAGCGAAGCCTGCCACCATATTTCTCAGCGAAGCCTGTCACCGTCTTTCTCGGGGCAGCGGTGGTTGAGACCTGAGAATCCGGGGACGTGCCAGATTTGCAGGTCTGCCAGGTCCAGGAGATTGGCGTTCAGCTTCCTGTCGTGGAGCAGCGCGCCGCAACGGGCGCACCGGTTGTCGTTCTCGCACGGGCAGCACACTCTCACGACGAGCTCGCGGTGTATCGTGTCGAAGCAGTTGCCGCGCCACTCTCCGCATACAAGGCAGGGGAGCAACCCGCGCGGGATGCCGTCTGCGTGCGTACCGGCAAGACGGTCCTCTTCGTCGGGCGTCGGCGGCCGTCCTCCCTTCGTCAGGTCGCCCAAAAGATACCCTGTTCCGAGATTCCCGCGCTGGGCTTCCTCGAAAAGAACCAGCTCCCCCTGCCGTTCCGCGAGCTCGGCCGATTCAGGAATGGGTTCCGCGGGAGCGAGCTTCTTCGAAACAACGTAGGCGCCGCGGGGGATCTCCGCCGATCGATATGCGCCTCCATCTTCCGCAAAATATACACAGAGGTCGCCGGCCAGGACCAGGCAGGTCGGCAGGCAGTTGGCCTGGGCCTGCCGCCGCGCAAACCCCAGCAGTTGCTCTGCCTGCCAGCTGCGGGGCAACAGCATGATGTGGTGAAGCAGGGATACAAGGCGCGTGGCCAGGTAGGGGAAGCCCTCGAAGGCCCGTGTCCTGTTGCGGTTGCCCGGTGACGGGAACACACCAGCCTCGATGGCGGAGGCGGCGGCTTCGATCAGTGACTTTGGTTTGTTCGGATTCATGGCTGTCTCCTTTGTCGTTGGCATCAGGGAGACAGCACCGGCATACAAAAACAAAAATGCCGCTCGCATCAGATTGCGGCGGCATGTCATCGGAGACTCGGTTCGGATGTCCCATCCGCGCATCGAGCGTCGCCGCTCAAGGCACCGTAGCGTCTCCTGCCCGGTTGCCGGATTCCGACCACGTCGGAATCACTCCTGATGCTACGTAAATGATGGCAGGAAATATGGTGACAGGCAACGCTGTCCACGCGCGAGCAGAGCTACTGCCATTTGCTAAACTGTCGGCGCTTGGGACAGCGAAACCTGTCACCATATTTCGATCTGATGAGAGGAGGTCTTATGGCTGCAATGAATTCCAGACAAGAGCCCCTGACCGAGCCAGCGTCGGGCGCCTTCCTGGGTCTTGCACTCGGTGATGCATTCGGGCGGCCGCTCGAGTTCGCGCGTGGTGAGGATGTCCGCACCAGGCCGGTCTCAATCGAGCCGGGCAAATTCAAATGGACCGACGACACCCACATGGCGATCTATCTCGCAAGGGCCGTCCTCGACGTGTCCGGGAAGCCGTTCGACGAAGAGGCGTTCGGCACCGCGGTCGGCCGCAGGTTTGTGGAATGGCTGCACGACCCGCTCACACCAACCACCGCCCCCGGCGCTACCTGCATAGGAGGAGCCCGGGAGTTCGAGGCTTGCGGTGACTGGCACACCAGCGGAGATGTGGGATCCGACGGGTGCGGCGCCGTCATGCGTATCGCCCCGCTCGCGATGGCGTTCCGGGATGACACGCTCATAGAAGCCGCACGCATCTCGGCCGTGGTCACGCACGCCCATCCGAATGCGGTGGCGGCAGCAGTAGCAGGATCTCTCCTTCTCCGGCTCGTGCTCGAGAACGGACTTTCTCCGACTGCAGTTCAGGAAGTGATCCGGTTCCTGCAGTCCGATATCCCTGAATCGTCCGTGGTCGTTGCCGCGCTGACGGCGGCGCTTGAGGAGGCCAAGTCGACGTCACGGTGGCTGAATGAAGCGGCAATCCCCGAAGGCGAAGGCGGATGGCGCTCTCCGAGCGCACTCGGCCTCGCGGTCACGTCCGCCTTGAGATTCCCGGACGATTTCGCCCGGGCGGTGGAGTTTGCCGCACGTATCGATGGCGACAGCGACAGCGTCGCGGCTCTCGCAGGAATGTATGTCGGGGCCAACCTGGGAAAGCAGGGCCTGCCGGGCGCGTGGCTGGCTGCGCTGCCGCAACGAGATCTGATCGAGGAATTGGCGGGGCGGCTGGCTGAAAGACGGTGACAGGCAACGCTGTCCACGCGCGTGCTGAGTTACTGCTGTTTGCTTAGCCGTCGGCGCCTGGGACAGCGAAGGCTGCCACCATGGATCAGCAAGCACCTCACCTCTGCCCACGGCCGCCGCTGGGTTTGACAATCGAGTACTGCAGCGGGCGGATCGCGGCAACCACTCTTCCTGCAATCAGGGACCGCGCCTTGCCCTCCCCGGCCCTAAGTGCATCAATCTCCGCTTCGCCCCGGTCCGACAGGAGCAGCAGAAGGTCGGGACCCTTCTCCATAACCCTGCTCAGGACGACTCGATTCTTCACCTTCACTGCATAGATCTCATCCCGTTCGAGCGGACGGGCCTCCCGGCTGATAACCGCGTAGTCTCCGGCATGGAGCGTCTTGAAAACCCTCTCCACACCCTGAGGCGACAGGCGCCAGGCAAAAGGCCGCACCAGCCGTTCACCCTGAAGCAGCTCTTCCCTTACCGTCACGTATTCGAGCGGCTCGAAATCGGAACCCGGATCTGTGCCCTCGGGGAGCAGCGGCACCCGCAGTGCTTCTTCCCTTGGATCCGGTATACGGGCGATTCCGGATCGACCGGGTCGCGGGCGGTCAGCCCTCTCCGATTCAAACCAAACCTGGTCTGTGGGGGCCAGCCTCACCTGAACATTCGGATTTGACTGAAAATAGCGATACTCCGCTTCGCCGAGCATCATCGTCTGCGGGTCGCTGCGATGACGCGATCGCACCCATGCCCCGAAGATCTTCGGGTCCATGTCGAGCAGAGCTGCCCACTCCTCCGCCTTCTCCTCGCTCGGCGTCTTCTGGCCGGTCTCCACGAGAGATACGAACGCCGGGCTCACGTCCAGCATCCTGGCCAGCCTCCTGGTGGTCAGACCCTTGGCATGCCGCTGGCTGATCAGCTGGGAGAGAAAGGGATCCCTGTCCTGCATCTGCTGCTTTTCGTCGGTCATCGCAACCCCCGGGGCATGATCCAGCCGCTCATTGCGCCTCCACTGATTACACTATACATAATCTTTGTTTAGATATGTAGTTTACAAATATAGGCGATGATGCTATACAATATCGCATCACAAGTGATCATAACAGAAAAGGGGGCCTTTGGTATGAAATCCGTAATTGATAACACGGTGTCAGGCATCAAAGTCGGAACAGCGAAGTCATTTCGCAACCTCACGATTATTCCTCTTTTCAACGGAGGCGGGAGGAAGGCCGACTACCTCACGCTGGACGAAGCTCTGACACAGAAATGTGCCAGGGTCACCGAAATCACCGAGGGCGGTAATGTGCCCGAGTTGAGGTTTGTCAACGAGAGCGACAGGCGCGTCTTTGTGCTCGACGGCGAAGAGTTGACTGGCGCAAAGCAGAACCGTGTCGTCAACCTGAGTATCCTTGCGCCTGCCGGGAAGACGCTGATAATCCCGGTCAGCTGCGTCGAAGCCGGCAGGTGGCGGCACACGTCCCGCGAGTTCTCGGCTTCCCCGAGGGCTCAGTACGCCGAGGGACGGGCGAAACGGATGTCGCAGGTCACGCACTCCTTGAAATCGAGAGGTGCGAGGGCCTCAGATCAGCAGCAGGTCTGGGATGACATAAACAAGAAGGCCGGCAAATTCGGAGTGTCCTCCAGGACGTCTGCAATGAGCGACATCTACGAGAAGGAGACCGTTCGGATCGAGGACTACGTCGGCGCCTTTGCTCCCGCCGAGGGGCAGATCGGAGTTATGTTCGCGATCAACGGACGCATCACCGGTCTTGACCTGTTCGACAGCGAGGAGACTCTGCGGAAGCTGTTTCTGAAAATCCTGCGCAGCTACGCTCTGGATGCACTCGACGCGCCTGCTTCCCCTGAACAGGAGGCGTCCGCGCTGCCCACCGGGGATGTGGAGGCATTCCTGAACGCCGTCAAAGATGCCGAGCTCAAGACCTTCCCCGCCGTCGGTGAGGGTCAGGATGGGAGACTCACCGGCAGGGATCTGACGGGCGCTGCATTGACGACGGAGGACCGGGTCGTTCATCTTGGCGCATTCCGGCTCTGTTGAGCGGGCCAGCTGGATCTTGACCGCGGAGACGCAAAGATCGCAGAGCATGGTATCGTAGTCATGTCGATGTCCCTTGATGCCGCAGTCACGGTCGGCGTACTCCTCCTGCTCTGGGTGTGGGTGCTCAGCGTGCCTCCATATGTAAAGCGGATCCGTTCGCTTCACTACACGAAGGCGACGGGTCTTGCGCTTCCCGGACTCATCCTGCTCACAGACAAGGGTTTCACCATGTGGGTGCTCCGGCACGAGTATGAACACATCCGGCAGATGCGCCGGTACTCTCCGCTGGGAGTTCTCCTCCTGCTCGGCTGGCACTACGGCATCGGTTACCTCTCCTCAATCGCCCGCCACACGCGCTGGCCCGATTTCTGGCAATTATGGTCGGAAAACCCGCTTGAGAAACAGGCGAACGCCGCCGCACACGCAGGCGGGCCTCTTCCGTTCATGTTGGGCAAATTGCCGGAACAATAATGTGGGCGCTGCGCCGCGGACCCACTTCAGACTGTCTGTAAGGCCCGTGGAGTGAGCTCGATAGATATTGTCAGGGCATTGGGTCCGGTCCGTTTGACCGGACCTGCATGAAACATACCGGCGCGAGAAGCATCCAGGTAGGTAGAGGGTACGTGAGGATACGAAAATGAAAAAAGCGCTGGGCTGGGCACTGCTGCCGGTGATGTTTCTCGCTCTGAGCGCTCTCGCGCAGGCGAAGGACTGGAACAAAGAGCAGGTCTACCGCGCTGGTTACGACCAGGGATACCGCGATGGCACAGTCCGGGGAGAACACGGCTACCGCGATGACTCCGGCTACGCCAAATGGATGGGACACAAAGGAAACTACAAGAAAGGCTATCGCGAGGGATTCCAGGCCGGTTACTACGATAATGGCCACGGCAGATTCGCAGGCCGTGATCCGCGATACTCCGGCAGGCACCCCGGCGGGTACCTGAGCAACGGATATTGGGGAGGAAGCGACTACCGGGATTACGGCCGCGGGCGCTACGGTCACGATCCGGCCTATGAACGGGGCATGGACAGGGGACACCACGAAGGCCTGGAGAAAGGCAGGGAGGACTTCCGCAAGCACCGGGACTATGACCCGGCGCGCCACAAGCAATATCGCAACGCCGACAACGGGTACAAATCGTCCTACGGCGACCGGCGTGAGTATGAAGCAGGCTACCGGCGCGCCTTCGAAGACGGATATCGTCAGGCGTACCGCCCATAGGGATGTTCCGCGCCGCGCTCCGGCGTGAGTGATAACATTTCCATCGATGACACTTGGCGAGACGTTGATTGAGGTTTGGAGGCAGGTGCTGGTCGAGGGAAGGACCAGAGTCGAGCTGGCGGATAGGTCTCACCCTGTTACGACCACGAGGACCAGGAAACTCCGCGCGGTGCGATTCGATTACGATTCCTATCACGTTGACGGAATCGAACAGAATCCTGAGACGGGTTCCCGCTGGGCGCTCCTCGCACGCGAGGGCAAGCGCATCATGCAGTTCAGCTTCGAGCGGCGATATGTCGGAAACGTGTCGGAGGGCAAGCTCACACGGTATCCGGCATGGCATAGTCTCGGACTTCCCGAGTGACATCGCCCCGCAGCGCAGCGCGCCCACTTGCGCCAGATCTCCTGCGGTCGTTCTGCCCCAAGCACATCCCGGTCCGTTGAACCTGACACATCGAAGAGGGTCCGGTGTGGCAGACGGGATCTGCATGCCGCCCCAAAGGGATTGAAACAGGCTGCCGGAGGAGCTTCGAAAACGGGTATTGTCAAGCACACCGACTGGACTTCACACTGTCGAATATTAATTTCGTAATTTCATGCAATTTCGAAACGTTGTTGCCAAAAACAGATACTCTTGGTAAGCTGCGTCCATGTACTACCCTCGGACGCTGAACATCAAGGACCTTCTGGAGCACCGCTCAGTATTCCTGTTCGGGCCCCGGCAGACGGGTAAAACTACCTATCTGCATGAGCGGTTTCCCGATGCGCGGTATTTCGACCTTCTAGAGGCGGACACATTCAGGGAACTCAGCGCAAGACCGGAGCTTTTGCGGACCACCCTCAAAAGAGACGATCGGGTCGTGGTCATCGACGAGGTCCAGAAGCTCCCTGCCCTGCTCGATGAGGTTCATCTCCTGATCGAGCGCGACAAGGAACGCCGCTTCATTCTCACCGGCAGCAGCGCGCGCAAATTGAAGCGCGGCGCAGCAAATCTGCTGGCCGGGCGCGCCCTCGTTGCACACATGCATCCATTGGTGTCGTCGGAACTCGGCTACGGCCGGCTCGACGATCGCTTGTCGCGGGGAAGCCTCCCACCTGTCATCGATTCGGCTATTCCTCTCGAGGATCTCCGCGCCTATGTCGGCCACTATCTGCGCGAGGAAATACAGGCCGAGGCGCTGACGCGGAGCATTGGAGGATTCTCCCGCTTTCTGGAAGTGGCCGCGTCGGCGAATGGAGAGTTGGTGAACTTCACCTCAATCGGAAACGATGCAGCGGTGTCGCCCCGCACAGTCCAGAATTACTTCCAGGTTCTCGAAGACACGCTGACAGGCCACCTCCTCCCACCGTATCGCAAATCAGTGAAACGCAAGGCGGTGGCCACGGCGAAGTTCTATTTCTTTGATATAGGCGTCGTAAACGCCCTCCTCGACCGCAGGCACGTTTCACCAAAGACAGACACCTACGGGCGATCGATGGAGCATCAGGTCTTCCTGGAACTCCGCGCCTGGCTGGATTACCGCAGAAAGAGCGAGCGGCTCAGCTTCTGGCGCTCGCAGTCCAGGATGGAAGTGGACTTCGTTGTGGGCGATTCCCTGGCGATTGAGGTGAAGGCCAGGGAACGCCTCGCTGAAGGCGATCTGCGCGGTCTGCGCGCGCTCGCGGAGGAGTTTCCGGAGATGCGCAAGATGGTGGCCAGCGGGGAAAGGTGGCGCAGGACGACCGCCGACGGCATTGAGATTATCCCCATCAACGAGTTCCTCGAAGGGCTCTGGAGAGATGCTCTTTAGGATCAGCCTGCGGCGAAGTCCCGACATCTGTCACAGGATTTGGTCCGACGCACGTCAGATCTGTCAGACCTGATCGTTGATCGAAGAGGGTCCGGTCTGACAGACCGGACATTCAGGAGAGCTGAAAACATGAAGACCGTCTATGCTGTGATACTCAGTACCCTGCTGTTCTCCGCTTGCGCGCAAAGGGTCAACAACCCGGCCGACATGCAGGCGATCAAAGATGCCAACGCGGCATGGGACAAGGCCTGGAACGCCGGCGACGCCGAAGCGCTCGCATCGCTTTACACCGCGGACGCGATCGCCATGGCGCCGAACCAGCCCGCCGGGGTGGGCAGGGATGCGATGCGCGATGCGAACCGGAAGTATTTCGACCAATTCAGCGACGAGAACCGCAGCGTTGTGGATGGCGTCCGTATCTCCGGAGATCTGGCTGTCGCCAGGGGGACGCAAGAGACCAGGACCACGGTCAAAGCAAGCGGCCATTCCTTTCAGGACAAATCCAAGTGGATCTCGGCATATCAGCGTCAGACGGACGGATCCTGGAAGGCCTTCTGGGAGATCTACAACAGCGACCTGCCGGTCGCCGATTCCCTGCCGCACGGCGAGGACGAGATTGCTCTGATGAAGATCGAGGAGGAGTGGGCGGCGGCCAGTGTCAGGAACGACTGGGCGGTGTTTGACAGGATGTTCGCTCCCGATTATGCGAACAATGTCGATGGGCTCATCGTGTCAAAGAAGCAATTCCTGGCCAATATGAGAAGCGGGGCCTGGAAGACCGCATCCGCCTCGCCCAGCGAACTGAAGGTGCTGGTATTGGGTGAAACAGGCATCGTCCATGGATTGTGGACGGAGAAAAGCTCTCTCAACGGTCAGGACCTCAGCGGCACCTACCGATATACCGACGTCTTCGCCAAACGCGACGGCCGCTGGCAGTGCGTGACGAGCTATAACACCAAGGTTCGATAACCCTGCGCGGACCTTGAGGAGGCATCCATGAGCCGAATGAAGCGCAAGATCACACGGAGAGAGTTCGTCCAGGCCGGAGCGGCGGCAGCGGGAGCGGGCGTCGGAAGCACCATCGGCCTCCGCCGGGCACCGGCGGCGCCCGCCGAGGATGCGCTTTGGCGTCTCTTCCATGATCCGCCGATGGCGGCCCGGCCGTTCGTGCGCTGGTGGTGGAACGGCGACAAGGTGGTCCCGCGGGAGATCCTGCGCGAGCTCGACGTCATGAAAGCCGCCGGCATCGGCGGCTTCGAGCTGAACCCGATCCGGTTTCCCGATGACCGCGATCCGCTGAACATCCCGTCCCTGACCTGGCTCAGCCCGGAGTGGTGCGCCGCCGCGAAACAGGCTGCTGAGGGCGCGCGCGATCGAGGCCTGACCGCCGACATCATCGTCGGATCGGGGTGGCCGTTCGGCGGCCGATTCCTGCCGCGCGAGTATCAGACCCGGATTCTCACGGTCGGGCGGCGAGCCTGCAACGGCCCGGCTACGGTCACTATCAGCGAAGCGGAGATGTTTGCCGGCGTCGAGTTGTCAATGCACTCGAAACACGACGAGATTCTCAAGCAGATCTGGCGCATCTACCTGACGCCCGCGTCGCTGGACCGCTTCGAAGCAGGCCGGGACCTGACCGGATCCTTTGCGGATGGGAAACTGGCCTTCGAGATCCCGCCGGGACCGCACGTGCTCCACTACCTGGTCGTCCAGACCGGTTTCATGGCGGTAATCCACGGGGCGCCCGGATCGGACGGACCGGTGCTGAACCACTTCAAGCGCGAGGCGGTGGAATTCTACCTCCGGCACATGTCGGACGGGATGCGTCCCCACCTCGGGAGGCTGGGCGACTATTTCCGCGCGTTTTTCTGCGACAGCCTGGAGCTGGAGGGCGCCAATTGGTGCGACGATTTCCTGCCGGAATTCGAGCGCCGGCGCGGCTACGCCGTGGCTCCGCTGCTCCCCTTCGTGCTGTTCAAGACGGGTGAGATGGGCAACGCGGTCGAGGACGATCAGGCGGTGAAGCTCGGGCCGGCTGCCGAGGACGTGGTCCGGCGCGCGCGCTACGACTACTGGATAACGCTGATCGAACTGTTCCGCGAACGCTTCATCAACACCTTCGCCGACTGGTGCCGGGGACAGGGCGGCAAGTCGCGCGTGCAGGCCTATGGCCACGCGTACGATCCCGTCGAGAGCAGCATGCTGGTCGACATCCCCGAGTGCGAAAGCTGGCTCAACCGCGACATCGGGACAACGCGCAGCCGCGGCTACAGCATGATCAACAAGTTCGTCGCTTCGGGCGCCCGCCTGGCCGGCAAGCGCCTGGTGAGCTGCGAGGAGATCACGAACACGAGCTTCGTCTTTTTCGCACCCCTGGAACTGATCAAGATCACGGGGGACGAAAGCAACCTGTCGGGTGTCACGCACTCGATCCTTCACGGATTCAACTACTCGCCCCCTGAAGCGGCCTTCCCGGGCTGGGTGCGCTATGGGACCTATTTCAACGAGCGCAACCCCTGGTGGCCCTTCGTCCGGCGGTGGATGGACTACAAGGCCCGCTTGAGCGCGTTGCTGCAGGCCGCCGAACCGCAGGCGAATATCGCCGTCCTGCATCCGCTGGCAGACCTGTGGGGCCGGTGGGGCATGCAGCGCGATCCTTTCCCGAAGATCGTCCACCCCCCATACGCCCACGCACTCTGGGGGGCCATCCACCAGAACGGCCACAATTGCGACCTGCTTACGGAGAACATGCTGGCCCGTTGCGCCATGCGGGACGGGACGGCGCGCTTCGGCAGCCGCAGCTACGACACGCTCCTGTGCATGGAGGTAGAAACCATCGGCGCTGCGGCCGCCCGTGCGCTCGAGGCCTTCGCCGATGCCGGCGGCAGGATCGTCTTCATCGGCGGGAGGCCGAACCGCTCGCCCGGACTTCACGATGCGGAAACGAACGACCGCGCTGTGCGTGAGGCCATGCAGCGGATCGCGGATCGGCACGCGCGCACCTGCGTCACAACACCGCCTCCGGACGGCGATCTGGTCGACTGGTTCGGCAGTCTCCGCGACCGTGTGAACCTGGAACCGGACGTCCGGATCGCGCCCGCGCGCTGGCACGTTATGCAGACGCGCCACCGCGCAGGAGACCGCGACATCTTCTTTTTCGCCAACGTCAGCCGCGAACTGCCCGCCGAGTTCAGGGCCGGTTTCCCGATCACCGGAAAAACACCATGGCGCTGGGATCCGGAAACGGGCGAACGGTCGGTGTTTCCCTATGGGAAGTCGAAGCAGGACCTCGAACTGCGCCTCGAGCCGGCGGAGTCCCTGCTCCTGGTCTTCGAACCGGGCGACGCACCGGCGCCCCGGCTGGAGATTCCGATCGAGGAGCAACCCCAGGCGCTGGCCGGGCCGTGGCGCGTCGACTGCGCCCACGTGGACGGACGGCGGCGGGAGATCAGTTTGGATGAACTGCGCGATCTCGGAGGGACGGCTGGTCTGGAGGACTTCGCTGGGACGGCCACCTACCATTTGGAGTTCAGGTCGCATGAAGCCGCTGCAAAGCGCTTCCTCGATCTTGGACGGGTCGATGGTGTCTCGGAAGTAGTTCTGAACCATCGCCCGCTCGGCTGCCGATGGTACGGCCGGCGTCTGTACCTGCTTGCGGAGAGGCTCGAGCCGGGCACGAACACCTTGGAGGTCCGCGTCACAACGGTGCTTGGCAACTACTGCAAGTCGCTGAAAGACAATCCGGCCGCGCAGCGATGGACGCGGGGTATCCCTCCTCAACCGATGGGACTGCTGGGACCGGTCCGCCTGCTGCGAGGACGCATGAAGGCGTAGGGACCGGACCGATACCGGTCCGATCCCCGCGATTGAGGCAGATTCAAGTCTGCTTAAAGCCCAAAAACAGGGGCAAAAGGAGGGATTGAGTGCTGTCACCAATCCCTTTTTCGTTCTAACATTGTGATTTGGAGTAAGTTGTGTCGGTCCGACCCCGTCCCTTGGAGGTGACTATGAAAATCATGCCGAAATGCAGAGACTGGAAGCTGCGGGCCGCCGTGGCCCTTTGCGTGCTCCTGATTACTCCCGCCGTCCTCCTGGCTGCCGGAAACCAGCCCTACGATGAGCGCAAGGAGGAGCTCAGGTTCCCGAATCGGTCCATCGGACTCTGGTGCGCCAAGCCTGTAAACCCGCGCTCGCCGACATTCCTGGTCATATTCGCCAGCGGAGACGGGGGGCTGCACGGAGTGAGCAAGGCGATCTACGAACACATCGCGGAGCAGGGCCACTACGTGGCGGCTTACAGCTCCCGCGAGGCGCTGGCACGTGTCAAGAGCTCGGGGAAGTTCCTGACCTTTGCTGAGGCGGCGTCGGCCATCACGACGCTCCTGCGCGAGGCCAAGCGGCTTCTCGACCTCCCGGACTCGACGCCTACTATCGTGAGTGGCTGTTCGCGCGGGGCGAGCATGGTCGTGTTCGCGGCCGGCGAGCCGTCCCTGAAGCCTCAGATCTGCGGTGCGGTGGCGATGGCTCTCACGCGCGAGTCCGATTACGTGACCCCTCCCCCTCCGGCGGAACGCGACGCCTATATCAAGCTCGACGATAAAGGCGGTGCCCTCCTCTATCCCGCGCTCGACAGGCTTGGGTCCATACCCATCGCCGTCATCCAGTCCACGAACGACAGCTACGTGCGCTCTGCCGAATCCCGGCAGCTGATGGGGCCGGATACGCCAACCCGGCGCCTTTACGAGGTCCAGTCGAGCAACCACAGCTTCGGCGGCGGGAAAGATCAGCTGCTGCACGACTTGGATGAAGCCTTGAATTGGATCGCGTCGAAGATCCAACCACAGGGGGGTAGTCAATAAGACCGCGCGCCGGGGAGGGTACGATGCAATTCCAATTCGATCACAACAACATCAACGTTCTGGATCTCCAAAAGAGCCTGGACTTCTACCGGCTCGCGCTGGGCCTCGTCGAAGCTCGGCGGTACGAGCCGGCGGACAAGAGCTTCATACTGGTTTATCTCGGTGACGGAAAGACCGGGCACTTGCTCGAGCTGACCTGGCTCCGGGAGCGAACGGAACGCTACAGCCTCGGGGACAACGAGTTTCACCTGGCTTTCAAAGTGGACGATTACAACGCCGCCCATGCCCGGCACAAGGAAATGGGCTGTATCTGTTACGAGAATCCCGCGATGGGTATCTACTTCATAGAGGACCCGGACGGGTACTGGCTGGAGATCGTCCCCGAAAGGAAAACCCGATGACCAGGCAGTGCATGGTGAAGTGAGTTGAGGAGTCTGCGAATGCGCGGTGTCCCAGGAAATGGAGTGGATACAATGAAGACATATCACGCAGCATCACTTCTCTTTGTGGTGGTCCTGCTGTTCGCAGTGAATGCCGCAGTTCCTGCGGATGCCGCTGACTCTCTGGAAGGCAACTGGATGGGAACGGTCCGAATACCGTCCGGGGAACTGCGGGTTGTGTTCCGGATATCGAAAAATGCTGATGGAACTTACGGCGGATTTACCGACAGCCCCGATCAATATCAGTTTGGCATCAAACTGGGATCCGTGACCTTTCAGGATGGAAGCGTGCGCATCGAAGTCCCGGGCGTGGGCTCCTACGAAGGGAAAATGATGGCATCTGATACGATCGAGGGTGGTCTATATGGGGGAAAGCTCCCCCTCACACTCAAACGGGTCGAGCGAACCCCCGAGCCGCCCCGCCGCCCCCAGACTCCGCAGAAACCCTATCCGTACCGTGAGGAAGAAGTCGCTTACGACAACGCGGCAGCGAGCGTCAGAATCGCCGGCACACTGACCATCCCCGCGGGCAATGGCCCCTTCCCGGCAGTGCTGCTCATCGCCGGGTCCGGAGCTGCAGACAGGGACGAGACCATCTTCGCGCATAAGCCCTTCCTCGTGCTCGCCGACCATCTGACCCGAAAGGGAATCGCGGTCCTGCGGGTTGACAAGCGCGGAATCGGCCGGACCACTGGAACCTTCCGGGGCAGCGGGATTAAGGACTTCGCATCCGATGCCCTCGTGGGAGTGCAGTATCTCAAGACACGTCCGGAAGTGGACGGGAAGAAGATCGGGCTTGTCGGCCACAGCGAGGGCGGGGCGACGGCGTCTGTCGTTGCCGCCCAGACCCGCGATGTTTCGTACGTCGTCCTGCTGGCCTCGATGGGAATGTCCGGGTACGACATTCTGGTCCTGCAGGACGGCACCGAAGCCAGAGCAGCCGGCAAGAGCGACGAGGAGATCACGCTTATCCGCGGTTACAGCCGGCGATTCTATTCCATCATCCTCGAGGAAACGGAACGGACCGCAATCGAAGAACGGACCAAAAAGCTTCAGGACTCATTGACCGAAGCTGAAAAGAAGGCTCTCAACTGGCCGAATCTTGGGGGAACGCTCAGCCCCGACTGGGCGCTCAATCCTGCAGCCCGGCAGGCGCTCGAGTTCGACATCTGCCCGATTCTCCGGAAGGTGTCGTGCCCGGTCCTTGCTCTCAACGGCAGCAAGGACAGCCAGGTGCCGCCTAAGGAGAACCTCGGCGGCATTGCGCGGGAACTGAAAGCGGGAGGAAACCGGAACGTCACCATCCGTGAGATGCCCGGCCTGAACCACCTCTTCCAGACCTGTGAGAGCGGGGCAACCTCGGAATACGCCAAAATAGAGGAGACCATGGCTCCGGCGGCGCTGGAGGCGATCTCGGAATGGATAGGGGAGCAAAGGTAAGGACAGCTTTGGCACTATCGCCGATCCCGCAGCCCTGATCGAGCGTCTGCAACAGAAGACGGGCCCAAGTCAACCAGCCGGATGAACATTCCGGTCTGCCGATCCGTAATCCCTGGCGACAGGAAGCGTCGAACTGTAGGGCGATCGAGTAGTCTGAATCAGGAGGCTGTCGATGAGGGTCGAATTCTGCGAACGAGCGTACGGCCAGGAGCGCAAAGCATGTTTGGTAGGCAACATCCTCTCCGTCCTGGTCATACTCACCTTGATGAGGCCGGCACTATTCGGCCAGGGACAGGGCAATCCAGGCCAACAAGTCCTCCAGCAGGTTGAACCTGAACTGGAACGGTTGTGGAACCAGAGGAAATTTGACAAAGCCTTGACCTTGCTGGAAGACCTGAAGAACAGACCGGAGGTCGCCGGTGATCCCGAGAGTTACCAGAAGGTAGTGTTCGGGTTGGCGAAAGCGCAGGCCGAGCTGGGAAATCGGGGAAAGGCGATCGAGTATCTGAGTTTTCTTCGTGACAACGCGGAATGGTTGACGGCCGAAGATCTGAAAAGTGACTCGAGTCTCGAAAGCCTGCGCGCAGAATCGGATTTTGTCGGGATTCTGGCGGCTATCGAGCTGCGCGACAATTCGCTGCGCCGGTTCTGGGACAGTCCGTCGCTCAAAACCCCGTATCGTGAGAATCTGTCCGAGGACGAGAAGATCGCCGGGTTGTCGAGACTCTGGAGCGAGGCGAAGTACAACTTCGTGTTCTTCCGCCGTATCCCTGAACTGGACTGGGATGCCCAGTTCGTGAACTTTCTCCCGCGGGTGCGGCAGACGGTCAACACGGCGGAATACTATCGCGTCCTGCAACAGATGTGCGCTTTGCTGCGCGATGGCCACACGATGGTGCGGCCACCGAAGGAACTGGTCAGCACCTTGAACGCCGCGCCCGCCCTCACCACCCGCCTCGTCGATGATAAAGTGCTGGTCGTCGAGGTTCAGGGCAACGATGTCGAGCAGCAGGGAATCCGGCCCGGATATGAGATCACCGCAATCGATGGAACCGCTGTAGCTGACTACGCCAGACAGTACGTCATGCCCTTCCAAAGCGCATCGACGCAGCAGGATCTCGAGGTCAATACCTACCAGTACGCTCTGTTGAGAGGCCCTGAAGACAAGCCGGTCCAGGTCACAGTGCGCACGCCGGAAGGTGAAACCAAGACGGTTGCGCTTCGCCGCACCTGCAACTCAGGGTCGAGTTCTCCTCCCCTCGAGTGGAAGATGCTGAGTGACGGGATCGCGTATGTCACCCTGAACACCTTCCTCGATAACAATGTGGTCCCGCTCTTCGAATCCAGCCTGCCGGAGTTGCAGAAGTCGAAGGCGCTTGTGATCGACATCAGGAACAACACCGGCGGGAAAAGCCCCCTGGCGCTGCACATCCTCTCCTGCCTGTCCGACAAGCCCTTTCTCACGTCAGGCTGGAGAAGCCGCAAATATATTCCCGCGTACAGGGCATGGGGACAGCGCGAAGGATGGTACGAACAGTGGCCGTCGGAGATCAAGCCGCGGTCTGACATTGCATATACGAAACCTGTGGTGCTCCTGACGAGCGCGAGGACGTATTCGTCGGCTGAGGAATTTGCTGCGACATTCAGCGCCATGGGACGAGGCAAGATCATGGGCGAACTGACGGGCGGAAGCACCGGCAATCCCCTGATGTTCGCGCTTCCCGGCGGCGGAAGGGCGCTCATCTGCACCAAGCACAACCGGTATCCTGACGGCGGCGAGTTTGTAGGTGTGGGCGTCAGGCCCGACATACCGGTGAAGGTGACAATCGCCGATGTGCGCGCGGGGCGCGATTCGGTGCTGGAAGCAGCGCTGGAGTATCTTCACGCCGTGGTACCCTAGGGTGGAATATTCAGCCTTTGCGGCTGCCGCTTCCGTACGATGAGCCGCTCCTTTCTCGGAGACCAAATCGGGAGCTTCGGTGCCATGAAATTACTCTCAAGCAGGCGGCAATTCGTGCGGGCAGGCGGCGTAGCACTGGCCGCAGGCGCCTTGCCTGCGATGGCGCAGCAGCGCGAGGCGGGCACGCAGCCGGGCGGGTTTCGCTTCGGACTGAACAGCGGCACTCTCCGCGGCTACAAACTCGGGCTGGCCGAGCAGATCGATGTGGCGGCGAAGGCCGGCTACGAAGGGATCGAGCCGTGGCTCGAAGACATCGACAGATTCGTCGACGGCGGCGGGTCGCTTGGGGACTTGAAGCGTCGATGTCGGGACCTGGGGCTGGAAGTCTACAGCGCCATCGGATTCGCGCAGTGGATCGTCGACGACGATGCGGCGCGGTCCAAAGGCCTGGAGCAGCTGAAACGCGACATGTCGCGGGTATCTGATCTCGGCGGCTCCCGCATCGCCGCGCCCCCCGTCGGCGCGACCAGGCCCGATGCCATCCTCGATCACGTGCGGATGGCGGAACGGTACCGCACGATCCTCGAGCTTGGCCACGAGCTTGGCGTGGTGCCACAGCTCGAGATCTGGGGCATGTCGGCTAACCTAGGCAACCTGGCCGATGCGCTTGCCGTCGCGGCGCGGTCCGGCCACCCGGACGCATGCATCCTGGCCGACGTATTTCACCTCTATAAGGGCGGCTCCGCCCCGGCATCGCTGCACCTGCTTGCCCGCCGCGCGGCACACGTCTTCCATATGAACGACTATCCTGCAGTGCCTGACCGGGCGAGGATCACCGACGCGCAGCGGGTCTGGCCGGGGGATGGCGTCGCGCCGCTGAAGGAGATGCTCGGATACCTGGTCGCCAACGACTGCAGATTGTTTCTGTCCCTTGAGCTGTTCAACAGCGAGTACTGGAAGCTGCCCGTGGCAGAGTGCGCCCGCGTCGGCCTCGCAAAAGAGTGCCGCAGGATCCAGGCTGGCTCCGCCCGGCCGCAGCCGTCCTACTCGACTTGCATGACTCGCGCCAAGACATCACGAGTCCTGAGGGGGTCCAGCATGAGAGGTATCTACCAGGACTTGCGCTACGGCATCCGCGTCCTCCGGAAGGATCCGGGCTTCACAGCAGTGGCAGTCTTCACCCTTGCGCTGGGGATCGCAGCCAACACTACCGTTTTCGGCTGGATCGATGCAGTTCTGGTTCGCCCCCTCCCGGGAACCAGCGACAGTCAACGGCTGGCCGTTATAGAGATCGTGACGACCGGCTGGAACAGCGGCACGCTTAACTTCAACTACTCGGACTATCGCACCGCGCGTGAGAACCTGAAGCTCCTCTCGGGTGTGGCGCTCCATACCGACGTCACATTCAACATCCGTGCGGGCGAAAGCCTGCATCGGGTCTATGGCGAGCTGGTTTCGGGCAACTACTTTGATGTGCTTGGAGTCAAACCGATTCGCGGGCGGGTCTTCCTGCCGGAGGAATACGGCGACACGCCGGGCGCTTACCCTGTGGCGGTTATCAGCGAGCGCCTGTGGCGCGGCCGTCTTGGCTCCGATCCCGCAATTGTGGGCCGGACCATCCATGTCAACCGGTACCCCCTGACCATCGTCGGCGTGGTGCCGGCGGCCTTTCACGGCACGAAGCCGGGCCTCGCTTATGAGATGTGGGCCCCGCTGATGATGACACCGCAACTGAGCGGCGCGCAGAACGCTGAATTTGACAATGGCTCGCGGGCATACTGGGCTGTGGCCCGATTGAAACCCGGTGTCGCAGTCGGGCAGGCGGACGGAGAGCTCAAGGCCCTGGTCCGGCGCCTGACCGAAATGAACCCTCGAACGGACGAAGGGTTGACGGCAGCGGTGCTCCCGGTCTGGAAGGCGCACACGGGTGCCCAGGGCTTGCTCCGGGCACCTCTGGTAATCCTGATGGCGGTATGTTTCGTAGTGCTCATGATCGTCTGTGCGAACGTGGCCAACCTGCTGCTTGCACGCTCAATCGCCCGTCAGAGGGAGTTCAGCATCAGGCTGGCGGTCGGCGCTACCCGAGGCCGGCTGGCTCGCCAGATGTTCGCCGAGGCGTCGTTGCTCGCTGCTTTCGGAGCGCTGGCCGGCGTCCTGTGCGCGGCGTGGATGGCGAAATCGCTGGTGTGGCTGCTCCCTCCCACCAGCCTGCCAGTTGCGCTCGATTTCAAGCTCAATCCCGACATTCTCCTGTTCACCATCCTGGTGGGTGCTGTGGCTGTTCTTGCTTCCTGTATGGTGCCGGTCCTGCATTCGATCCGCATCGACGTAAACGAGAATCTCAAGGCTGGTGGACGAAGCGGAATGTCCGGCATGCACTCGCATCGGATGCGCAGCACACTGGTCGTCTCCGAGGTGGCTCTCGCGCTGGTGGCGCTAGTCGGCGCCGCGCTGTTCGTCAGGAGTTTCCAAACCCTCAAAACAGTTCGCCCCGGTTTTGACGCGAAGGACGCAACGGTGGCACAGCTCGACCTGATCACAAACGGTTACTCTCCCGAACAATGTCTTCAGTTCTGCCTTCGACTGAGCGAACGGCTTCGGTCGGCTCCGGGAATTGCGGGGGTGACCTACGCGGAGAGGATGCCCCTCGGAATGGGCTTGAGCCCCTGGCAGGAGATCGAGGTCCAGGGTTACACACCCCGGCAAGGCGAGAACATGAAGATCTACCACAACGCAGTCGCGCCCGGCTTCTTTGACATGATGCGCATCCCGCGAATTGACGGCCGGGATTTCACTGAACAGGACGACAACAGTGCGGCGCCGGTAATAATCATCAACGAGTCTTTTGCGCGGCGATTCTTCGGGGACCGCAATCCGATCGGCCGCAGGGTAAAGGCCTGGGGAAGTTGGTATGGCGTGATAGGGCTCGTGAAAGACATCAAGTATCATAGTCTGGCGGAGGATCCTCAGCCCTTCTTCTATCGGCGATTGCTGGACTTTGACCGTCCGAGCGTTTCTTTCTGTGTCCGGAGCGCCGGAAGTTCCGGCAATCCGTCGCAGACGCTGCGGCGCGAGGTGGCCGCGATAGACCCGAACGTACCCGTGTTCGACACCATGTCGTTGACGGAATACATGGACGGGTCGCTCTTTGCGCAGAAGTTCGCCGCGAGCCTGTTGAGCGTTCTTGGCGGCGTTTCTCTGCTGCTGGCGTCGATCGGGCTCTACGGCGTGATGGCCTACACGGTGAGTCAGCGCACGCCCGAAATAGGCATTCGCATGGCATTGGGTGCGCAACAAAGCCATGTGCTCGGCCTGGTGGTGGGCCAGGCCATGCTCCTGGCGGGAACGGGAATCCTGGCCGGGACTGCATTGGCTCTCGCGGCGGCCCGCCTCGCATCTCATATGCTGTTCAAGGTGAGCGCCCATGACCCCATCACATTCGCCGGCGTTGCCCTGTTCCTGTGCGGCGTGGCGCTGGTTGCCAGCTCTGTTCCGGCATGGCGCGCCATGAGAGTCGACCCGCTGGAGGCCCTGCGTCACGAGTAGCGGTTTTGCGGTTCAGGCACCGGAATGAAGAGTCCAACCCCATCAGGGTTGGACAGATTGTCGGCCCCGGCGGCTTGAATAGCAGGCACTGCGGATCATCCGGGCAACGGGCGGTCGCCGCCGCCATCTATGAATGGATACGAAGCGGGGCGCACGGAACGCCGACATCAAGGTCTGCAGTACCGCCGGAGATAACAGAACGCGATGCTGTGGCGGCGTCTTGGCCTACTGCCCGACTCTCGTCAGCCCGTGTTCGGCCAGGAACTCCCGGATTTGAACGAAAAGCTTCGCGTCCTGGTCTGCGGTGAAGCGCCAATGGCCGCCGCCCGGAACCGTCAGCAGCTTGTTCGGCACGCCGGCTCGATCGAGCGCCTGATGCAGGCGAACCGCCTGGCTGTAAGGGACGGTTGGGTCGGCGTCGCCATGCACGGTCAGGATCGGAGGAAGGCCCGGCCTCACGTAGTTGATTGGCGAGACCAGCCTCGCTATCTCTTCCCGATTCGGCTGGCTGCCGAGCCACTGGACCGCGTAGGTCTTCTGATTCGGCCCTTCAAGTACGTCGAGGACATCTGTTATGCCCAGCCAGTTCACGATTGCAGCGACCTTCAGTTCTTCGTTGCCCGGGCACTGACGGTCCATTCCGGCAGATACCGGAAGCATCCCGGTAGTCAGCGACAGGTGCCCGCCTGCCGAGTGGCCTGTGATCACAATCCTGGAGGGATCAATCATGAAAGGCTCTGCATTCCGGATGACCCAGCGGAGCGCGCAGCGCCCATCCTCGACCGCGGCGGGCGCATTTGCGATGCCCGCGAGGCGATAGCCGACATTGATCACAACCCACCCCATCTCGAGGTAAGGCAGGATGTTCAGAACCATGTACTCCTTGCTGCGTGTCGTCCATCCACCGCCGTGGAAATACATGACCGCCGGCAAAGCGCTCTTGGCGCCGGTTGGAACATAGATGTCCAGCTTCAGGTCGTAGTTGGTAGCCCGGTGATACACGATGTCGTTCGACACCCGGTAAGCCGCACCCACGTGCGCCGCCCAGGACGCGGCATCGGGGCTCTGAGCCAACCCTGCGACGGCAACCCCGGCCAACGTGAGCAGGCACACCGAAATCAGACGAGCGGACGCACTGCGGGACATCATCCCTCCTGGACCACCCGGAAACCCATCATTCGTCCCATGCGCCGCGCCGCCTCGACGTGGTCGCCGTAAAAGATCACGCGGTGCAATCCCCCACTCCAGCCTTCCACGAGTTTTCGGGCGTCCGCAACACGAGTCACGATCTTGGTGCGGCAGCCGCGCGGTGCATCCATGTTCGCGGAAACCTCGCCGGTTGAGGCCAGAAATGTGCGGGGATCCGCGAACTTCGCACAGGTGATCGTCTCCCGGACTGGCATCTCCACTTGCACGGATACACCCTTGTTATCCTCCATATGGGATCGCAGGATGTAAGGCGAGGCCGGGCCTCCGATTCCCAGCATGCGTGTCGCCGCGACGCAGTGCGCGTGGATCACCTCGTTCCGGCCGGTGTCGAAGGTCGGATCGGACACAAATCCGGGCCTGGCCGAGTAACCCGTGATCAGCAGTTGCGTCATGGTCGACTGCAGGTCCGCCTCGCAAACCCCGTACATGCCGCGATTGTTCAGCATGGTCCAGGAAACGCACGGGTAGGCCGGCAGGTCGCCGCGCCTGAATCCTCCCAGGCAATCGATCGTGATCGCATTCGCTTTCGCCTGGCCCAGGACGTCGAGCGCAGCCAGGTAGAACCGCGAGGCCTTTCGAATATCCTCGGTCGAAGGCTCCACCACCTTCAGTGCGCCGCGCGCCAGCTCGCCGGCTTCCTTCTCCGCCTGGCCGGGGTCGACGCGGTCATAGGCCGCCTTCAGATCCTGGTAGGTGAGAAAATCGATTGCGGTCCCGAACTGCTTCGTGAAACCTGCCGCCATGGAGTCGCTTCCGCCCGGGGAGACCACCAACACTCTGCTGTGACGCAAGTGGTGGATCGTCCTCAACATGGGGAAGAAGGGAACCAGGTCCTCGAAGTTGCTCGAAGCCACCATGTCACCCTTCATGCCCTTCTGTATCCAGTTGGCTCCATCCATGAATGCCCAGCCGGTAACAGGGCGCGTAAACAGCAGCTTGGGAATGTCGACGTTGCCAATTGCCTGCAGCATTGGTCCTGTGCTGGAGGTCAGATCCAACACCAGCACGGCGTCGGCGTCACCAATGGATTTCGCCCACGGCTCGACGTCATCCACACTCTTGATCCAATCGCCGCCGGTGAGCCGGATCTGACCTTGAGATCTGCTTTCCAGGTCAGCTAGCTTTGCACTGATCTCGCCCATCTCCTGGTTGAAATCCAGGTCGGGACGGGGCCAGGTGGGCTTGGGAACTCCTACGAATACTTTCCTGACTGCGGCGGGGCCGTCCCAGGGAGCATCGCCGGAGGCAGATCGGACCACAGGGATTGCCACTCGCGCGGCAGCCAGGCTGAACCCGAACTGGCGCCGGGTCATGAGAAATGGAGTGTCGGACATAGTCACCTCGAATTCGGAAAGTTATTGCGGCCGGGGCCGCCCGCCTTAACCGGCTTCGCGCGAGTATACACCTGCTTTGGAATGCGAGGCTATCCCGGTTGACCGGGGCCTGTGATTGAGACAGTGGAGATTGAAGTGACGTCGTCTCGTCAGGTGATCGCTGTCCAACCCCTTCAGGGTTGGTCCTTGCGGCAGATTCGGTCATCCCGGGGTTTGCACCCCGGGCTGTTCTGTTCGACCCCCTTCGGGGTCGAGTCCGACGTACTGTGCCCGGGGACTGAGAGTGGAGATTAAAGTGACGTCGTCTCGTCAGGTGATCGCTGTCCAACCCCTTCAGGGTTGGTCCTTGCGGCAGATTCGGTCATCCCGGGGTTTGCACCCCGGGCTGTTCTGTTCGACCCCCTTCGGGGTCGAGTCCGACGTACTGTGCCCGGGGACTGAGAGTGGAGATTAAAGTGACGTCGTCTCGTCAGGTGATCGCTGTCCAACCCCTTCAGGGTTGGTCCTTGCGGCAGATTCGGTCCTCCCGGGGTTTGCACCCCGGGCTGATCTGTTCGACCCCCTTCGGGGTCGAGTCCGACGTACTGCGCCCGGGGGCTGAGCGTGACCATGCCGTTCAGCCCATTGATTCACTGGTGGCGGCGATGCCTCACAGATGCCAGCCGCGATCAACACCGACGACGCTGAAAGCGTCGAATAGAACAGCCCGGGGTGCAAACCCCGGGGATCAGGATGATCAGAAGATGTCAACCCTGAAAGGGTTGAACAGCGTCCCTGCAGCGCAGGCTGCCTGTCACGCGTCGCCAGTCTCGTAGCCCTCACTGTCTGAATCGCAGGACCGGGGCCGGTGCCCGAAATCCAGAGAAGATCCGATTCAAAGGCAGAGTGATGCAGGCATCGCTGCGGAATCCTCACCTGCGCGGCGAGTTCCTGCAGGTCAGTTCTCCACCTCGCGGTCCGCGAGATGCAACGATTCATCCAGCGCGCCGACTCCCTCGTCGATCTCTTCCTGTGAAATGATCAGGGGCGGCGCTATGACGAAGTGACTGAGCCACCCTTGCACAGCCACTCCACGCCTGAGCATCTCCGCGCCGATCGCATCCACGAGCAGGGGCTTCCCGGAGAGTTTGTCCGCCTTGGTATTGAAGGGTTGCTTCGTCCGCCGGTCCCTGACCAACTCAACAGCCCAGAAAAGCCCCAGCCCGCGCACGTCGCCGATCGACGGATGCCTCGACGCGAGCTCCTTCAACCGCGAACCCAGGTATTTCCCCATCTCGCGTGCCCGCTCAATCAGGTTCAAACGCTGATACTCACCGATCGCCGCAACGGCCGGAGCCAGAGTGAGCGGGTGAGCTTCGTAGGTATGCCCGTGAGAGAAGAAGTGATCGTCGAACCAGGAGGCCACCTTGTCCGTCGTCGCGCACAGGCCCAGGGGTACATAGGCCGACGTGATCCCCTTGGCCGTAACGAGGATGTCCGGGAGAACGCCCCAGTGATCCACGGCAAACCATCGGCCGGTACGGCCCCAGCCGCTCATTACTTCGTCTGCGATCAGGAGTACTCCGTTCGTGTCGCAGATCTCGCGCAGTCGGGGCAGGTACTCCTTTGGCGGAACCAGGACTCCGTTAGTGCCCACTACGGGCTCGACGATTACCGCTGCGACGTCGCCCTCGTTTTCGATCATGTGCCCGACATACTCGGCGCAGGCGATCCGGCAGCCCGGATATTCATGGTGCAGGGGGCATCTGTAACAGTTCACCTCCGGGGCGAAGATCACCCCCGGCACCTTGCCCGACGGTTCCACTGCCCATCGGCGCGGATCTCCGGTGGCTGAGATCGAGCCCGACGTTGACCCGTGATAGGAACAGTACCGGGAAATGATCTTGGTCTTGCCGGTCACCATGCGGGCGATCTTGAAGGCGGCTTCGTTCGCCTCCGTGCCCGAGGTTGCGAAAAAGAACTTCTTCAATCCCCGGGGGAGGACCTCCAGCAGGGCGCGGCTCAGTTCTGCCCGGACCTCGGTGGCATATCCCGGTGCGATATACGGCAACTTGCGCGCCTGCTCCTCGATGGCGGCGATTACCGCCGCATTCTTGTGCCCCAGGGAAACGCACATGAGCTGCGCTGAGAAGTCGAGATACCTCTTTCCCGAAGAATCAATGAAGTGGCAGCCTTCGGCATCGACGACATGAAGAGGCCGCCACCCCTTCTGAAAACGCCAGGTTCCGTAGGTGTAGCGGGCGGTGAGATCGACGATTTCTTTCGATGTAAGGTCGCTCATGGTAGCTCCATTCAATCCTGATCACCCGCGGGATCTGTCGTCTCCGCAGCAAGCCCCTCCGATCCGCGACGCCATAGCAGATAGACCGGCACGCCGGTCGCCACGATCACGAGGCCCGGCCACGTGGTGGGCGCCTGGTAGAGAAACAACACAATCAGGATGATCGACGCGCCGGCAACATATAGGGCGGGAACCGCTGGAAAGCCGAAAGCCCTGTAGGGACGATCCGCGGCCGGGCGCTTGATCCGCAGGACGAAGATTCCGATGATAGTGAGAATGTAAAAGACCAGTGCCGCGGAGATTACGTACGTGAGCAGGTTGTTATAGAGGTTGCCGAATCTCGCCTGCCCATCCGCACTCGAGGTCATGACCGTTCGCGGCAGGACGAGCGCGGCCGCCCAGATCCCCTGAATGACAAGCCCCCAGGCGGGGACATGCTTTGCGTTGAGGCGGCCCGACGCGCGGAAGAAGAGACCGTCACGGGCCATCGCGTAGTACGCACGCGCACCCGTCAGGATGAGCCCGTTGGCGCAGCCGAAGGTCGATATCATGATGGCAAGCGCCATGACCGCCGCCCCGTAGTTGGGGAAGATAACCTGGGCCGTGGCCGTGGCGACGCGATCGCTCGCTGCGTGTTGAATGCCCCGGACGATCGGGTCCGTCGTTTGCGGGTTCGCGGCCAGCGCAGCCGGATCGCCACTGAGCGGGAGCGCCAGGAGGTACGCCAGGTTGGCCAGGAGGTAGAGACCGATCACCAGGAAAGTGCCGAGCGCGAGCGAGAGCGGGATGTCGCGCTTCGGGTTCTTCACCTCACCGGCAGTGAAGGTAATGTTGTTCCAGGCGTCAGCGGAAAACAGTGAATTGGTCTGCGCCACGCAGATTGCCACGAAGAGACCGAAAAGCGTCGCTGCGGTCAGGCCGCCGCCGACGTCCTGCAGAGCCCCCCGCACCGTCCAGAAATCGGTGAAGTTTGCGGTCATCGCTGCCGGATTACGGGCGACGGCGATTCCAAGGCCGATCAGCAGGAGGAGCGCGCCCGTTTTCGCGATCGTGAATGTGTTCTGAATCAGTTTGCCCAGCCGCAGGCCGCGCGTGTTCAACCACGTGAGCAGGGCAATGACCAGAACGGCGACCAGCTGGGTCGTGGACAGCGATACCGCATAGCCGCTCGCAATCCTCACCGGCGCGATCACGTATTTCTGCTCGGAAACCCATGGCCATAGTTCGCCGAGGTACTTGGCGAATCCGATCGCGACAGCCGCGATCGTGCCGGTCTGGATCACCAGGAACAGGGTCCAGCCGTAGAGGAACCCCCACAGAGGCGAGAAGGCCTCCCTCAGGTAGACGTATTGGCCCCCCGCCTTCGGCATCATCGCTGCCAGCTCGCCGTAGCTGAGCGCAGCCGCAAGGGTCAACAGTCCGGTCACGACCCAGACTACCAGAAGCCACCCGGGGGAGCCGACCTGGCGTGCGATGTCGGAGGAAACGATGAAGATGCCCGAGCCGATCATCGATCCGGCCACGATCATCGTCGAGTCCAGCAGCCCCAGCTCGCGCACGAACTCGCCTTGTTTTGCAGTTGGCTTTCCTGTCATCTCGATTCCGCGTCCTTCCCCTGCGAACGGTGCGAAGCGCTACGAGTGCCCGAACACCGGCTTCAGCTCATCCAGTTCACTCGCGATTCGGGGTTCCATTTGACCGTTGTCTTCTTGAGGCGTGTGAAGAATTCGATCGAGCTCTTGCCGGTGATGTCCCCGGACCCGAACCTGGAGTCGTTCCATCCTCCGAAAGAAAACGGCTCTCGCGGCACAGGGACTCCGATGTTGACGCCGACCATACCTGCGCTGACACGTTCAGCCACGTACCGCGCCATACTCCCGCTCCGGGTGAAGACGGACGCCGCATTGCCGTACGGGGACCTGTTCTCGATTTCGAGGGCTTCCGCGACGGTCTTCGCACGCAGGATGGCCAGAACCGGTCCGAAGACCTCTTCCTGCGCGATTCGCATGTCAGGCCTGACGAAATCGATCACCGTCGGGCCGACATAAAATCCCTGCTCCTTGCCCTCAACGACGCAATTCCGGCCGTCGACCAGGATCCTGGCGCCCTGCTGCCCGGCCTCGGTGATGTACCCTTCGATCCTTTCTTTCGCCTTGCGCGAAATCACCGCTCCCAGGTTCTTGCCGGGGATGATCTTCCTGGCTTCCTCGCACAGCCTTTGGATGATGGAATCCACGGCTCCGACGGCCACCATCGCCGAAGCCGCCATGCAGCGCTGGCCGGCGCAGCCCGTCATGGACGCGGCCACGTTGGATGCAGTCATTTCCTCATTCGCGTCAGGCAGTACGATCAGGTGGTTCTTTGCTCCTCCCAGACAGAGGACACGTTTGAGATTCGATGCCGCGCGCGCGTAAACGATTCTGGCGGTGGGGGTCGATCCCACAAATGTAAGCGCGTCGATGCCCGGATGGTCGCACAGGGATTCCACCACAGCTTTTGCACCGTGAACGACGTTGAACGCTCCGTCGGGGAGGCCCGCCTGCTTCAGGAGATCGGCTATTCTCAGCGAACTCAACGGTACCTGCTCGGACGGTTTGAGGATGAAGGTGTTGCCCAGGACGAGCGCGTTAGGGATGGTCCAGTTCGGAACCATGCTGGGAAAATTGAAGGGAGTGATGGATGCCACGACCCCGACGGGATACCGCTCGACACGGCACTCCACGCCACGGCTGACTTCGAGGATTTCACCGACCGCGAGCTGTGGCATCGAACAGGCAAATTCGGTCACTTCGATCGATTTCTCGACTTCCGCCAGGGCTTCGCCGTGAGTCTTGCCGTTCTCTTCGTGCACCAGGTCTGCCAGTTCCCGGGCGTTTTTGCTCAGCAGGTCCCTGTACCGGTACAGAACCTGAGCGCGCTCCTTGATCGGCATGCCTGACCATTCCGGCAGCGCGGCCCGGGCAGATGCGACCGCTGCATCGATATGCTCGGCGCGCTCAAAGGTACGCGGGCGATCTGCGTGCCCAGCCCCGGGTTCATGACCGGAAGATAGTCCGCATTCCCGGGGGAGACAAAGCGGCCGTTCAGGTAGTTCGTCACCGTGATGATTTCTGCTGTCATGGGCGCTCCTCCCTGCCTGTTCGATTCTCAATGCATGCGGACAATGTTCTATTGCACTACAGGGACGACGCGCAAGGTCTCAGTATAAACCCCTGTGCCGCACCTTCGGCTTGATCCCGGTCCAAGTAGGTCAGGTCTGACAGACCTGACCTTGACGCTAAGACGCCGTGCGGCGGGTCTCTGGACGTGTGAATGAATCATTCGATTCCGGTGTACCGGCCCTTCGGGCCTTGGTTATTTTTGGAATCTGTAACGACGCGCTCACGCACGTGTCTACTAACTTCCGGCGCTTCGCGCCTGGTTTGCCTGCCCAACCGATCGAAGCACAAGGTACCCAATCATTTCGAGACCAGCCTCGAAGAGGCGGCAGTGAGTAGGCCCGGCCGTGAGGCCGGGATGAAGAACGGCCAAACCCTTCGAGCGCCGAAGGTGCGGCACAGAAATCATGCCTGCCATGATTTTTTCACAGCTTCTCTGACCCGCCGCGGCGCCTCAGAGACATCTGAGGTGGCGGCAGGGTCGGGTCTAACAGACCGGACCTACATTTCACCTCTCGGAGGCAAGTCTGGCAATGGTTGGCGGCTCTGGAAAACCCGGATGCCGCGGTCACATCACCGTGCGACCTATCGTGTGAGGCGGTTGTATTTCCTGAGCAACTTGCGCAGCCGATCGTGCGGCAAGGCAATCGCCTTGTGATCATCGGCCCCCGTCATCGTTTCCGCAGCTACCAGCGCATTCACGATCGCCTCTTCCGTGGCCTCGACGGTAGCCTCGAACAGCGGATTCATGTCATCGTTCGACAGCATCTCCAGATGAGAAATCCCCGAAGGAAGCGCCGCGCGCGGGTTTGCCGTCGAGAAAGCCACGAAGATATCCCCTGACCCGTTGCCCGAGATGCTGCCGGTGCGTGCCAGGCCGAGCGAGGCGCGTCGCGCGATACGTTTCAACTGGTGCGGCAGGAGCGGTGCGTCGGTGGCGACGGTAATGATGATCGAGCCCGTATCCCCGTAGGCGGGGTGCTCCGGAATTTCAGTACCCACGGGCACACCCGCGATCTGCAGCTGGGAGCGCCTGCCGCAGTTGCACTGCACCAGAACCCCCACCGTGTAGTTGTTCTGTCCTGCGGTGAGTTTTCGAGATGCCGTGCCGATGCCGCCTTTGAATTCGTAGCAGATCATCCCCGTCCCGCCGCCGACGTTCCCCTCGCCAACAGGTCCCGGTCGCGCGTCCTCGATGGCCTCAAAGACATGCTCCGGCTTGATGTGAAAGCCATTGACGTCGTTCAGGAAGCCGTCCCATGTCTCTGCGACCAGCGGCAGCGACCACCAGTATTCCGATCCCTGCGGCTGCCCCTGCTTTACCCGCCAGGCGATCACGGCGTCGCGAACCACGCCCACGCTGTGAGTATTGGTGATCATGATCGGGCCCTCGAGGAATCCGGATTCCTCGAGCCATGTCGTGCCGGTCATTTCTCCGTTGCCATTCAGAGAGAACCAGCCGGCAAGGACCTGGTCCGTGGAGTCCTTTCCTCGGGGGAGGATGGCCGTCACCCCGGTCCGCACGGGACCTTTGCCGACCACGAGCTTGCCCGATCCTGAGATGAGGGTCGTGTGCCCGACCTCGACGCCGGCAACGTCCGTGATGGCATTCGCCGGCCCCGGCGTTCCGTGGAACGGCACGCCCAGATCGCGTGCGCGCGGTTTCGACTGGGGCGGCATTGCCCCCGCGGCGCTGAAAGAAGCCATCACGAGAGCAGTGACGATGGCTGTCACTCCATGTCTCCTGTGCATGCATCCCCTCCTGGAGCCAAAGGAAATCGTTTCCGCGAACCGACGCTAGGATCGCACAGGTTCGGCGCGAAGGGTTGCTGAAATGTGCTCCGGCAAAACCCGCGCCCGGGGACCCTGACGCAGCCCACTTGCCCTTTACGAAAGGACAGGGCAAGCATGTCGAAGGAATTGCCTGTAAACTCTTCTCATGGACAGTCGAGCACAGCGCTCGAAGAAAAGGAGTGGGCCCATGAAACGCAAAGCATCGGCCGTGTGGCACGGCGATTTGAAGAGCGGCAAAGGCACGATCTCAAGCGAGAGCGGCGTGCTCAAGGAGACTCAGTATTCCTTCGGAACCCGCTTTGAAAACGGCATAGGCACAAACCCGGAGGAACTCATCGCGGCGGCTCATGCCGGCTGTTTTTCGATGGCGTTCTCGGCGGAGTTGGGCAAGGCCGGGTTGACGCCTGATTCGATCCGGACCACAGCCACGATCACATTTGAGAACACCGACGCGGGCTGGACAGTCACGAGATCCCACCTGGACGTGACGGCAACCATCTCCGGAGTGGATCGAGACAAGGCACTGGAGATCGCCAACGCGGCCAAAGCGGGTTGCCCCATCTCGCGCCTTCTGCGCGCCGAGATCTCCATGGACGCGAAACTGGATTGCCGCCCATAGGTCCGGATTGGCGGTCGTCACAAGATGATGAGAGGGCCAAGACGGGCCTGATCCATGGTCTTGCGGCAACACTCAGTCTGGCCGCTGCCGGGCGGGAGTGGATGGAGGAGCACCGGGCCTGCTAATGGCGGTGGCAGGCTTCGGCGTTGCTGGTGCCTCGCACGCGGAGTAGATTCGCCGTGAAGGGAGCGGCCCTGACTTGAGTCCTGATCCAATCCGGCTCTCCAGGCCGGAGAAGCGCGGCGGCAAGTCGGTTCTGGCGTCTCTGTGGGCGAGGCGGACGGCACGCGAGATCGGTCCGACGAAGTTGCCCGTGCGGATCCTCTCCAATCTGCTCCGGGACGCGGGTGACAGCCGCGCCCTGCGCCTCACTGCGGGACGGCCGGGGCTTCTTTCAGGAGGGGATACGATGGTAGGTCGATCGTCCTCACGGTTCGACGGGCTGGGCGGGAATTGCGGAGAGCACCGAAAAGGTCGTGGTTCCGAATATCGCAAAGCTGAATACCGGCTGATCGGACTTGACCCGGAAATAGCCCTTCGACATGGACGGAGCGGTGGGGGCGATTTGTGTCAGGAGCTTGGAAAATCGGGATCCCGGACCGAGTGTTTCAGAGCCTGATCCCTTCTCCGCACCGTGCTCGTCATAGACCGAAATGCTCACATGTGCTTCAGCAGCACCGGGATTGATTACGGCGAGGCCCGTGTAATAGACATCGTTCTGGGCCACCTGGGAATAGATAATGTCCTTATGACCGGTCGTCACCAGCGGAAGCGCGGTTTGCATCCGTGCGCCGGCTTCATCGCCGAAGAACACCGCACCCGTGAGGAGCCTGTCGCTTTCGACGGAAATGTATCCGGAATTGGAGGCGCCGGCCTCGAAGACAGCGGGATCTGAGATCACTTTCCTGCCCTTCGCCGGGATCGTAATGGCGGCCGGCCGCCCCACGGAATCTCCAAAATCGTTGATCCACCTGAGCGTCACGCTTGCGGGCAAGATATCCAGGTTGAGCAGGATCAGGGAACTGCGGTACCCGAATCCGGTCACAAACTGCGGCGAATAAAGTGTCCTGGCCCCTCCATTTCCGTTGGCGGCCTGGAGTGCCCACGAATACATGCCGCTCCTCGTCGCAACCACTATTCCCGCAAGTCCGGGAGTGGAGGTAACAGACAGGTACCCTGAAGTCCCAGCCGCCAGGGATGGGAACAGTCGGCTCGTTGAAGCGGCAAAGCGCGCCCGAGGCGCGATAGCCTGGTAAATGGGAGTACCCTGCGCGACTCCCTGGTCGTCGCAAAGCCGGATCGCCACGTCGGCCGGCCGGCTTTCGTCTACGTTTATCAGCGAGATTTCGCCCTCGGCGACTTCCGGGAAAACCAGGGAGGTGAAAATGCGGCCGTTCACGTCGGTCCCGTCCATGGTGAGCAGAGTCGGGTCGAAGGCCAGGAAGAAGCCGGCGAGATTCTTTCGATCACTGGTCATCCGCAGCCAGCCGCCCTCGGTGCTCAGTGTGTTGCCCAGGAACTCGGGGGCGACTGCCACGAACTGCTCTCCCGGAGGAAGTGCCACGATGGCGGGATTCCTGCCCGGCAGCGCGCTGGAGACGAGATTCCCCGTGTTGTCGTAGGCGGTGAACGTCAGTTGCGCGCTCTCCTGACCGTGGTTGACAACCGCCACGCCAACGGATTCATTGGCAGTCTGCACCAGGCGCGGGAAAATCATCGTGTTGGCGAGCTCTCCTGCCGCCTTCAGAAAGTCCACTTTCACGATCTTGTCGAAGGCATTGACGTAAAGGCTGGTCTCGTCGAATCCTTTGCCGCCGAACTCGAGCGTATACCCTGTGAAGAGCGGTCCCTGGCACTGAAATTCCTGCGCAGTCCCGTTCTCCCGGATATACAGGATGGAGTTCTTACTGACAGTAGCGAACGCATTGCCCTTGCCGTCGAGAGTTACGTGAAGGGGGGTGACGGATTCTGCAACAAGGACGGGGACGCCGGGAGATCCGTCTTTGCCGACAGGATATTTCAGTATCTTCCCTCTCGTCTGTGTGGCGGACAAGCCGACGAGATAAAGGCTATTGGATGAAGCGTCAAATTCCAGGCCGTGGAAATAGATCTTGCTGGTGATATGAGCAGTGGCGTTTATGTCGATGAAGGTCGATTTCCGGTTGAACGCATCAATCTTGTAGACCGTGTTCGTCTCTGCGTCCACGACGTAGACATTGCCGAGCGCATCAAATGTAATGCCCCCGGGCTGGACAAACCCGTCAGCGAATGTCGACACCCTGCCGTCTTGCGTTATCCTGACGACTCCGTTTCCGGCACTCCCCGCGTCGCGTATGACTGAAGCAAGGATGGAGCCGTCCTTCCTATACTTGAGGTACTGAAAAGCAAAACACTCGTAATTCGCAACGATCGATCGCGTCCCGTCGGGAGAGATCCGCATTATTCCTTTGATGCCAAATTTTCCTATATCCGCCGGCCCGTTGCCGTGGGTAGCGACATACATGTATCCATCCTGGTCAAATGTGAGTCCGACCAGACCCTGAACGAGATTGTCGGCAAAGATCGCAGCCCTCGCGCCGGTCAGTTCGTCTTCGGCCGCGAAGGTCGGAGGGTAAGAGATGAGGGCGGACAAAGCCGCCAGGACAAAAACGGTGGAGATTCTCATATTGCCACGCCTCAGGGGGATGACAACTGAGGACACTTATAGGGGACAAGCTCTCACGGAAGCAAGGAGAAACTTGCCGGCAGGCCGGCTTGTCCCCTCGCTGAATCAGCAGCAGTCCTGCCACAAACAGGACGACGAGAATGATGCCGGCCACAACTCTTTTGCACGCCAGCCATTTCTGGCCGTTTCCGAAGCGCTCAAGTACTATAATAGGTAGAAGTAGGGTTGACGCTTCCTCTTTACCGCACGGAAAGGAATCAGTATGGGCACCGTTCCCAGTTACGCGGCATTTGACTCAGCATCGCCATTGCGGCCTTACAGCCTTCAACGGCGTGATCCGGGGCCGACAGACGTGGCTATCGAAATAAAGTATTGCGGCATCTGTCACTCCGATCTCCATTTTGTGAAGAATGACCTTGGAATGACGAAGTACCCGCTCGTGCCGGGACACGAGATCGCGGGCATCGTGGAGCGAGTCGGCTCTGCGGTCACCCGGTTCCGGCCCGGCGACCATATCGGCGTCGGTTGCCTGGTCAACTCATGCCGACAATGCGCGAGTTGCAGGAAGGACGAGGAGCAGTTTTGCCCGAACCCCATCTTTACCTATAGCTCGGTTGATCGGGATGGGTCGATCACTCAAGGCGGTTACTCGACAAGAATCACCGTGGACCAGGATTTCGTATTGCGGATGCCGAATGCCCTGCCATTGGAGCGGGCCGCACCGCTGCTTTGCGCAGGGATCACCACGTACTCACCTCTCCGCACCTGGGGCGCCGGACCGGGAACCAGACTCGCAGTGATTGGGCTGGGCGGGCTAGGGCATATGGCCGTGAAGCTTGGATCGGCCATGGGTGCTGACGTCACCGTCCTGAGCACGTCTGAGGGGAAAAGAGATGACGCGCTACGCCTGGGGGCGAACCACTTCCTCGTCACGCGGAACAAAGACGCGATAGCATCCGCAGCGGGAAAATTTGACCTGATCATTAACACCATATCTGCCGCTCACGAACTGCAGGAACACATAAACCTGCTGGCGGTAGACGGGACGATGGTTTTGCTTGGGATCGCGACGCAGCCGATGCCTGTTTCCTCGATTCCGCTTATTTTCGGCCGTCGCAGCCTGGCGGGCTCTCTCATCGGCGGCATTGCCCAAACCCAGGAGATGCTCGACTTCTGTGCCCTGAAGGGCGTCACAGCCGACGTTGAGGTTATTGCCGCAGGCCGGATTAACGAGGCCTACGAGCGAATGGGCCGGAGCGATGTGCGCTATCGATTCGTGATTGATGTGGCAACGATGAAAAGCTGACGCGTGGGACACATCGTGCCACGCTGGGATTTCGAGATCAATGCGGGCGGTGATTCGGTCTGGCATGCGGGCCTGGCCTCTTCCGACCCTGGCGCTTCGATGGAGAACAAGACTCTGCTGAAACCACCGATCATCATGATCGTGGACGACGACCCGGCCCCGCTGGCGACGATGCACGAGGACCTGGCCCGCCGGTATGGCGGGGATTATCGTGTCGTCTCTCACGCGACGCCGCGCGCCGCGCTGGAGGAGCTCAGACGGATCAAGGCCGACGGCGGGCGGGTCGCGCTCCTGATCGCCGACCAGTGGATGGCTGAAATGACCGGCGTAGCGTTTTTTCAAGAGGCGCACGCCATCCATCCCTCCGCGCAACGGGCGTTGCTGGTCGCCTGGGGCGACCGGAGCGCCGCGCCGACTATTCTTCAGTCCTGCGCCTTCAATCAGATCGAGAATTACATTTTGAAGCCCTGCTTTCCGCCCGAGGTGCACCTCTACCCCCTCATTGGCGAGTTTCTCTCCGACTGGACCCGGGCGCATGGCCCCCGTCTGGAGCTTGTGCGGGTGATCAGAGAGGATCCGTCCCCCCGGGGGCACGAGGTGAGCGAGTTTCTTGAGAGACACGGCATCCCGCACGGTGTCTATCAGCCCGATACGGCCGAGGGGCGGCGGCTCCTCATGCAGACCGGGGTGGATGGGAGCCGGTTGCCGGCGGTAGTGATGCCCGACGGGCGGGTGCTCGTCGATCCCACCAATGCCGAGCTGGTCGACGAGCTGGGCATCTCAACTCTCGAGGAGCGGAGTTGCGACCTGGCCATCATCGGGGCCGGCCCGACCGGGTTAGCGGCGGCGGTCTATGCCGCATCGGACGGGGTGCGGACACTCGTGATCGAAAGGGATGCGGTGGGAGGGCAGGCAGGATCAAGCTCGTTGCTGCGAAACTATCTGGGCTTTCCCCGCGGCATCAGCGGGGCCGAACTGGCGCAGCGGGCCTATCAGCAGGCGTGGCTGTTCGGAGCCAGATATGCGTTGGCGCGCGAGGTGTCGGCCCTGCGGGCGGCCGGAACCGACCGCATCGTCACGCTGGCGGACGGGACGGAGATCACGGCGCGCGCGGTGCTCATTGCCACCGGCGCAGCCTATCGTCGTCTCGGCCTTCCGCGGCTCGAGCGCTTCACCGGCGCAGGCGTCTTCTATGCGGCCGGAGGCGAAGTGGCCTTTATGCATGGCAGGGATGTGATCGTGGCGGGCGGGGGCAACTCAGCGGGGCAGGCCGTGGTCCATCTGGCGAAGCACGCGCGGCGGGTGATCCATGTGGTGCGGGGCCGGTCACTGGTCGACAGCATGTCCGACTACCTCATCCAACAGATCCACTGCCTGCCCAACGTGGAGGTACGATTTCAGACGGAGGTCTTGGACGGCGAGGGGGAGCACCGGCTCGAGCGGGTGGCAGTTAAAGATCATGCCACGGGCAAGGTGGACAGCATAGACGTCTCGGCGCTCTTCGTCCTGATCGGCGTGCAGCCCCACACGGACTGGCTCAAGGGCACGATCGAATGCGACGAGCAAGGATTCATCCTCACCGGCCCCGATCTCAAGTCGCCTGAAAGGTATAGGGCTCTTACGCGCCCGCCGATGAGGCTGGAGACGAGCATGCCGGGCGTCTTTGCCGCCGGCGATGCGCGATTGGGCTCGGTGAAGCGAGTGGCCTCTGCGGCCGGTGAAGGCGCCATTGCCGCAAAGCTGCTGGATGACTATTTCACAGCGCCTGTGTCGCTCTGAGGGAGGACGCCGCGGGGCGAGGCATGACAGCCCGCACCGGTTGTGTGCGGGGCCGGCTACGCCCTGTAGTGGCTGATCAGCTCGTCGATCTCCTGCATGCCGAACTTGTTGAGCTGCACGATCGTGGCCTTGGCGCAGTGGTCATTTCATCATGTAGAGACGTGCGCCGATCGCAGGGAGTATCGCCCCTTACGGGGCAGGGGAAAGGCCCTGCCCCCGCCACTCGTTCCAACGTTGACAAAGTGCTAGCCGCCAGCAAGAGCAATCACGCCTTCGCCTTCCAACGGATAGCCGGCGTCTTCCCAATCCTGGAGACCTTCGGCATAGCGGCGAACGTTCTTGTACCCGTGGCCGATCAGGAAGTGATAGGCGGAAATGCTGGCGGGACATAGCGGATTCGCGCAATAGACGATGATCTCGTCGTCACATTCAAGCACCTGCAGGGCCTCCTCCAGCTTGTCGAAGTGGAGGGAGCCGGGGATATGCTTGGCGCGAAACCGACTGACGCTTAGCGCGAACACCAACTTAACGTCCTCTGCTTTGTCGAGCTTCTCTTTAAGCTCATTGCGGGATATCAGTTTCATTTCTGCCTCCAAATGCCATCTGCGAGTGATGACCCCTTCTCACTTCACGGTCCACGAACGTCAACTTCGGCGAAGCCTGTGTTCTGCGGGCTGACGCCCAAGCTCAGCCGATGGCAACCCGCTGCGCGGCTTGCCACCGGCTGGAGCGCCTGGTAGGGCTTGCTTAGCCCGGCAGCTTTGCCGCGACAACGTCAACTTTTTCTATGGACGGCGGCTTGGAGAAGAGCTCGCCAGCCCTTGCCATCAGCGCAGCTGCGACTTTGCCGGAGAGGTGCGCTTGCCGGCCCGACTCATCCTGGAAGGCATCGAAGACTCCAAACGTGCCTGGTCCGAGGCGGATACCAAACCAGGCAGTCGTGGTGGGCTCTTCCAATGTGAGAGGCAGAGCTCCGCGAAGAAAGCTTTCGACCTCTTTCTCCTTTCCCGGCTTCGCCTCCAAACGAACAAACAAAGCTACTTTGACCATGACATGCCTCCTGCAGGTGCGGCAGGGACACAATGCACCCAACGTGAACTGAGGTGGACGCCTTGCCTCCCCGCCTGTTTTGACATCGTGACTCCTCCCTTTGAATCTAAACGCCCATTCTGAAATAGGCCAAAAAAACTATCTCAGGGCTGCCATGGTTGCCCGTACCGATGCCCGCATTTCCCGTTCATTCATAACCTTCGCCATGCTTAGCAACCCGGTCGAATACGCCACCAGGAGCTTCGCCCGTTCACGGGCATTCACGTCCACAGGTATTTCCCCCAGCGCTTTCGCCCGTACGAGTGCCGCATGGAAATCGTTCTCGACCCTGTTGAGGTACCGTGCAAGAATTGCGGCCGTCCGCTTATCCATCTTCGCTCCAAGCTCAGCAATCGTGTTGCACAGTAAACAGCCATTGGATGACTGACCGGTCTTTATGCGTGAAACCAGCTCCATGAGCGTCGTTTCGATGATGCGAAGGCCCTGGTCTGAATCCCTGAGTCTCGCGAAGAATGGAATGGCTACATTCTCGTAGTACGCTTCGAGGGCCTGCAGAAAGAGTTCGTGTTTACTCTTGAATGTCTGGTAGAGGGAAAACCGATTGATTGCCATGCAGCTGACGAGGTCCTGCATCGATGTGGCTTCATAGCCCTTATCCCGAAAGACAAACATGGCCTTCATCAGGACTTCTTCCCGGTCGAATTCCTTGCGCCTCGGCATTGGTCCCTCTGGCTCCGTATTATAAACGATCGTTCTGAATGGTCAAGTATGGTCTATGACCGGAATCCAGGGTCTCGACCCTCATCTATCCAATTCATGATAGGATTCGGATACCCGACCGGATGTAAACCGCATGAGTCGAGCCTGCTCCACAATCGTGATTGCGATATCAGTGATGATCTCAGCCGTCGGCCTGCTTTCGTGTCGGAACTCGAGGCAAACCGGGACAATTCCACCCTCTCAGATGGCCCTGATCCCGGCGGGCTACTTCGCCATGGGATCCAAGGATGGAGGCGGGGCGGAAAGGCCGCGGCACTTGGTTTGGCTGGACGCCTTTTACATCGACAGGTACGAAGTGACAAACCGGCAATATGAAGAGTTCGTGAAGGCGACCGGGCGTGCGGGCACCGCGTTCCGGAAAGATGCCCGTTTCAATGCCCAGGACCAGCCGGTTGTCGGGGTGAGCTGGGATGATGCAGCCGCCTTCTGCAAATGGGCCGGGAAGCGGCTACCGACGGAAGCTGAATGGGAGAAGGCCGCGCGGGGCGGCATCGAGGGCAAGAGATTTCCCTGGGGTGATGAAGCACCCGCCGGGAAGGCGACCTTTGGTCAGAATCCCGATACCGGCCGGCCGACGCCTGTCGGCAAGTATCCGCCGAACGGCTACGGCCTTTACGATATGGCAGGCAATGTATGGGAGTGGTGTGCCGACGGGTACGATCGCGATTACTACACGGTTTCCCCGGGGCGAAATCCTATGGGGCCGGACAGGGCCGAGGATCGCGTCGTCCGCGGCGGCTCCTGGATCGGCAGTGGCCTCGTTGAGTACTACGACGACGTTCTGCGTTGTGCTTTCCGCCGTCAGCATCCTCCGGGCGACAAGCCTGACGACTTCGGCTTCCGGTGCGCAATGTCTCCCCCTGCAGGCCGTACCATTGATCCCGAGAAATGACGGGCGGCTCGAAGATCGAGTCACAATCCCCGCTTCACCTTCCTTCCGCACCACCTCTCCCCTCCAATCACTACGCGACCTGAAGAGTCCCGCCTGATGGGCCTGGGGTCCTATTTTGGCCTGAAGCATGCACGGGGGGCCGGTGCCGATCTGCAGAGAACAAACTCCTTGCCGGTAGGCGGCAGGTCGAAGAAGTTGCAGGGAGCCGGACATGAACAAATCTCCAAGTAAGCTGCTGGCCGAGTGGCCGCGCCCGGAGAAGGAGGCCGAGGACAATGATTTGATGAACCCGTCTCCGTTCCGCGACCGACACAAGCCGGTACGCCGGAGAACCGAGAAGCCGGCCCGGACGCCGGAACAGGTATGGAGGATCCTCGAGAACGTACCCGCCGAGTTTCGTTGCCTCGTTATTTGTGTAGCGCTGATGGCCTTCGGTTAAGGAAACTGCTGGCCTTACAGTGGAAGTACGGGAATCTGCAATCTAAGTCGTTGCGTGTTGCGCATAGCCTCTGGAATGGCCAGTTGGTTTCTCCGAAGACGGCTGCAGGCGCGCTGCGCGTCGCTCTTGGCGACTTCCTGGAAGCCGCCAAATTCAGCCGTCTCAGTTGCTTATGCGGGGACTGTCAGGAGGGAATTGGTAGCGACGGGTGGAATCGAACCACCGACCTTGGGGTTATGAATCCCACGCTCTAACCATCTGAGCTACGTCGCCACTTCGATCGCCACAGGCGGCCATCCGACGTGCCTGTGATCCAAAAATATTGAGGGTTGCACCGCCGCTTTTCAAGCGCAATCTTGATTCGACGGTATTGCCTCGATCATTGGTGGAAACCCGGCGGGCGGAAGTGCGCGGTCCGCGCTGGCGGCGCGGACCCACTTTGGAGACCAGGTCTTCGACAGGGGAGAAGTGGGCGCGTTGCGCCGCAACCCGCGCCGGTCCGAGCCTATTCGGTGCGGAGCTTGAGCTTGGCGAGGTGGGCGCGGACGAGATCCTTGACCGTCTCTTCCTGCATCTTCTTCGTCAGCGTCTTCCGAACCGATTTCCAGCTCTCGTGCAGCGGGCAGGGAACGTCATCCCCGCATTCGGCAATCCCCAGTATGCATTGCTTGACCGAAAGATCCGCACCCATCGCGGCAACGATCTCCTCGATGGTGATCCGGCTCGCGGGCCGGCCCAGCATCACTCCGCCTGACGGCCCTCGCTTCGCAGTAACCAGCCGGCGGCGCGACAGCCGGTTGATGATCTTCGCCAGGTACGGCATCGGGATGCCCGCAGCGCGCGAAATCTCCCGGATCGAGGAGAGCTTGCCGACCTCCTGCTCCCCAAGATAGGTCATCGCCCTTATTGCGTACTGCACGGGTGCGCTGAAAATCATGTCTTCCGCCTAATATGACCTGATAGTCCTGATTAGCCGGCGGAACCTTATTCGCAAACCCGCAGGGTGTCAATCGCTTTCTTGCCTCCGGGGCAGGTGGATTTTGGCCCCGCCCTTCCCTAAAATGGCTGACTATGGAGGAGAACCATGGCGCGCACAAAGACTCCCGACATCCTGCTGGAATGCCCCTGCTGCGGAACCAAGCTGACCATAGACCCGGCACTGGGCAAAGTCATCGCCTACGAAGCACCCCCAAAACAGGCCACCGGGCCCGATCTCGACCACGCCGCTTCCATCCTCAAAGAGGCGGCAACGCGACGGGAGGCATTGTTCAAACAAAGCACAGAGAACGAGAAGACAAGGTCCCAGTTGCTCGAACGGAAGTTCGAGGAGGCGTTCAAGAAGAGCAAAGATGAGCCGGTGACGAAGCCCACACGGGATATTGATCTCTAAGAAAGAATTCAGAATTCGATCAGAATTCTGCGTTCCACCGCCCGTCTTCAACGGGGCGGTTGCGCGGGCCAGAAACTCGGTTGGACCCGGATAATTCATGAAGCATCCAGGAGAAGGGGATTTGGGACACGGATGAACGCGGATGAACGCCGATCGAAAATGGTGATTCCCCGTGTCTACAAATGCTTCCTTTCCCGCTGATTCATGAATAATCCCCGTCAGGGAGTTTCAGGAGAGAAGAGCCGGTTGCTGAGCAGTGCTACAGGTTGACGGGTTTCAGGCGTGGGGAGAGGGAGTGAACCACCAGCAGCGCCACCAGGTAAGCTGAGCCCGCAACGATGAACAGGGCGTGGTAGCTGCCGGTCAGGTGCAGCAGGAATCCCGCCGCCGTCGCCATGTACATCCCTCCGACCGCCCCGCCCATCCCCCCGAGCCCCACTACGGAGCCTACCGCCTGCTTCGGGAACATGTCGGAAGCGATGGTGAAGATGTTGGCAGACCACGCCTGGTGAGCCGCCGTCGCCAGGCCGATGAAGCCCACGGCCACCCACATGTCCGTAGCTTTCCAGGCGAAAATGATCGGCACCACGCACAGCGCGCAGATCAACATCGTCGTCTTGCGCGCAGCGTTGATGCTCCAGCCGCGGCGGATCAGGAACGAAGAGAGCCACCCGCCCGCGATGCTTCCGGCGTCGGAAACCAGGTAGATCACGACCAGCGGCGGGCCCATGCGGTCCAGAGTCAGGCCGTAGTTCGTGTGCAGGAATTTCGGCAGCCAGAAGAGATAAAACCACCAGATGGGATCGGTCAGGAACTTGCCCAACACGAACGCCCAGGTCTGACGGTGAGGAAACAGCCGGATCCAGGGGACCTTGACCGAAGGTTCCTGCGGGTCGCTGCGTATGTAAGCCAGTTCCTGCTTCGAGAGCCGCGGGTGCACCTCAGGACGCCGGTAGAGCGGGAGCCACAGCAGGAGCCACAAAAAGCCCAGGGCGCCCGTGAGTATGAAAGCCCATTGCCAGCCCCAATTGATCGCGATCCAGGGCACAACCAACGGCGCCACAATGGCCCCCACATTGGTTCCCGAGTTGAAGAGCCCCGTCGCGAAGGCGCGCTCCTTCTTTGGAAACCACTCGGCAACTGTCTTGATCGCCGTCGGGAAGTTGCCCCCCTCCCCGAAGCCGAGCAGGCCGCGCCAGAAACCGAAGCCCAGCGCGGATCCCGCGAGGGCGTGCCCCATCGCCGCTATGCTCCAGAAGATGATCGACAGGCTGTAACCGGCGCGGGTGCCGATCCGGTCGATCAGCCATCCCGTCAGGAGAAGGCTGGCGGCGTAAGCGAATTGGAAAGCGGTGACGATGAAACCGTACTCCTTCTCGTTCCACCCGATGATGCGCTGCAGGTCGGGCGCCAGAATCCCCAGCACCTGGCGGTCGATGTAGTTGATGGTGGTGGCGAAAAAGATCAGCGCACAAATGACCCATCGATAGTGCCCGACGCGCGCGGCGGGTGCTGTGTCGGGACTGGTCGGTTCGGTCGGCGTCACCGGGGTTCCTCCTGCAGGGAGTGAAGCGAAAGGGCAGTCTGCCGAAGTCGGGGTGAATTTGCAACACTAACCGTCGGGGTCTGTGCGACGGCTTTTCAAGCCGCCGGGGCGTCTGGGCGGGTTGAAAACCCGCCCCACTGGCTCCACCATGTACAATACTGACGGAGGAAGCAGCGCTTATGGCAAAAGAGCGGAAACCCGAGGTCCGCACCGTGGTCGTGCGGCAATCGCCCGTCGGCGTCGTCATCGCATGCGCCTGCTGTCTGGGCGTCGGATTGGCGATCGGGTACTTCTACGGAAAGAATCGGGAAGCGCGGCGGTAGTCGGGAATCCCGTGCAGGTACAGCGCCGGCGACCGGAGAATCACTCTCTCCTCCAGCATGAGATGGCGCTGAAGTCGATACTGGCGTCAAACCCCAGGGACCTGAACGCCCTCATCCAGCTCGGCAACGTCTATTACGACGGCGGACGCTTTGGCGAAGCCGTCGAAGCCTACGGGCGAGCGCTCGATATCGACCCGAAGAACGCGGACGTAAGGACCGACCGGGGCACCTGCTACTGGAGCATGGGGCAGCCGGACGCGGCCCTGGCGGAATTCGGCAAAGCACTCGAGACGGCACCTACGAAGGCCCAGACCCTGTACAACATGGGAGTTGTGTACCTCAACGGGAAGAAGGATCCTGCGAGGGCAAGAGCCGCCTGGGAGAAGCTGCTGGCGACAAGTCCGGATTACCCCGATCGCGCGAAAGTGCAGGAACAGATTGCCGCTCTCGGCGCCACCTCCACCGCCCCTGCGACGTCACCGGCTCCGGGCGCGAGTACTCAATCCCCCGGTGTCGAAGACCTCGTGAACCGCCTCAAGAAGAAGCCCTGACGCGTGCGCCGCCGGCACCTTTTGAAAATACTATGAAGCGGGCCTTCAGCCCTTGGGTCCCTATCATGGACGCTGACCCGGGGCTTCGCCCCGGGCTGCTATGAAGCCGCGCTTTCAGCGCTCTTCATGCTGATTGGAATTCAGTTCTGGAAGGGCCGGAGGCACGATTCATACCAGCCTGGCGCAACGCGCCAGGTATCGGGGGCGAAAATGCTCTCGAGGGCTGAAAGCCCGCACCATAGGTCCTGCGAGGCGGTGTGTTGCGCGCCGGCGGCGCGCGCCCACCTCGTCAACGCTGAACTTCAGGATAGTAGGACGAGGGGTGGAGGCGCACCCAGAGGTAGTCGTATAGCCCTTCGGGCAGATCCTCCATCAACTGGAAGTTGTAGACCTCCGTTGGTCCTCCCGCCGTCGGCACGTAGCTCACAACCTGAAAACGGAAGCGATCGGGCTGACTGAAGCGCTCTATGTCCGAGAGGCGCCAATACCGCGAGTCGCCCTGACTGGCGGTCTCGTAGACAACCCTGTCCGGATAGATCTTCAACACCCCGGTCGTGCCGGTGATCGTGTGCAGGTGCTTCACGTGCAACTCAAACCTGGGGGCCACCTGTTCCGGCAGAACCGCCACCTCCATCGGTCTCTTCACACGGGCGAGCAGGAACGAACTCAGTTCCGGAGTTGCCTTCTTGTCCAGAAGCGTGAATTCGAAGACCTTGTCTTTTCCGGCCCAGCGCTTCTGGTCTTCGTAGGTCACGACCGAGATTTCAGTCGGAGATTTGACTTCCAGCGTGCGGATTTCATCGAATTTCCAGAAGCGGCTGTCTTTTCCCTGGGCCGTCACGTACTCGACGCCTTCGCCGGATATCTTGAGCGTGCCCGAACAGTCCTTCAGCGTGTGGTGATGCCTCACGGTGAATTCGAAACTCTGCGTCCAGCCGTTCGCAACACTGCAGAGAACAAAAAGCGTTAGTTGGATTCCGAAATAGCGCTTCATACTGGACCTCCTCCATCCAATCCATGATTCGGACATTCAGTCCGATACGCAGGCACGATCCTCTCTGGCGCCCCTCCAGGGCGCTTCATTATTGGATGCCCTGTACCGGGGGTTCGCGTTGCTCACCCCCGGCTATCTCTCTTCCGCCCCTTCGGGGCGGGCGCCTGCATTCCCTCGGTCAATCTGTCGCGGCCGCCGAGCCCGGCAGTCAATGCAAGCGCACCGCTTGGCGACGGGCGGGCGAGAATACCCGCCCTGCCTCCATGGTATCCCCATGGCCATCAGTAAGACCGGCCGCCTACTCCACCACGGCGTAGCGAGACATCCCGCGATATTCCTCTATCGCTCCGGGGCCATCCATAACGCAGCCGCCCCGCCCTCCGCCAAGGCTCCACCGGACGCGACACGCTCGGGCTTTCCGCCCCGGAGGGGCGGGAGACAATAGCCCCGGGTGAGCGACAGCGAACCCGGGGATAGCGGCGACAAAGAGTTCCCCAGCCCCGGAGGGGCGACAGAGCCCAATGCGGCCTCATCAGGCAGCATCCCCGTCTTCTTCGCCATTGAGATCGCCGCAAGGACTCGCGGCACATATTCGGCCGTCTCTTTGGGCAGCAAAGATCGAACTGACCAGAAATCCCTGGCATCGGCCTGCTGCATCGCCCTCAGGACCCGGTACTCGCCGGCGTTGTAGCCGGCAAGCGCCAGGGTCCAATCCCCGAGGAGACCGTACAGGTCGCGGAGGTAGCGCGCCGCCGCGCGCGTCGATTTCAGCAGGTCCCGTCGATCGTCCTTACCTTTCCCCCGGGTCAGGCCGTAGCGGCGGCCGGTTTCGTCGATGAACTGCCAGGGCCCGGCCGCGCCGGCACTCGAAACGGCGTCGCTTCTGTATCCGCTCTCCACCAGCCCGACATAGATGAGCTCCTCAGGCACCCGCTCGCTGCGAAAGATGCTGCGCAGCGTGGATTCCTCGGGAACAGGGCGTTTCACCGCAGACGTGAGCCATTCGAGGGTTGCATGATCGACCAGGCCTTCAGCGGAACGGGACTGCTCGATGTCAGGCCCCGCATCATCGGCAGCAGCCGTCAATCCGGCGATTCTCGATCGCAGCTCGTGCAGGTAGCCCCGGAGCGAACTTGCCATGTAGGCGTCCTCGCCCGCGTCCAGGACTGTCGATTCGGCGCGCCTGAACTCATCCAGCGCCTCGTTCTGAAGGGACTGCCGCAGGAGCCTGACTCCCCGTCCGTAATGCTCCTCGGCCTGCACGGTGCGGCCCGCCGCGTCCACCTCCAATGCGACCCGCCGCTCGAGATCTGCGCGCACGCCTTCCCAGCCTCGTTCGATTCCGCCTGCCTCTACCGAGCCGGCGAACGCCAGGCAGACGATCACGTTGAGCGCTTTCATCGTTCTCTCACGCTTTCCAGAACCTGCCCGTAAGACATAAGCCGCCCTCCATGGACGGCAAGAAACCTGCGGGCCGCCGCCTCGTCCCTGAAGGCCAGAAGGCTCGGGACGCAACGGTCATAGGCCACCTGGTACTCAACGCCAGGCTCGCGTGGAGGCGTTACCGACACAGGCATGCAGGGCATCTCGTCGCTTCCCTCCACGTAGACAGCATCCTGTGCCTTGATCTTCCCGCCGGTCGCGCGATCGGAGACCAGCACACTCGCGACCTGGCCGGGATGCTGCCGCTCATGGTGCAACGCGCAACGTGGGCAACAGGTCTCCAGCTTCTTTCCGGTCTTCATGAGCAGTATTGCTTCATGGGCGGCATGGATCTCCCGGCCACAGACCCCACACTGGTCGGTAGGCAGAACATATCGGTGATAGGCGAAGTAACCCCCTCCCGCGACGACAGCCAGAAACAGGACCCCAACGGACACGTCTCTTATCTTCATGGGCTCACCCCCTTCGCGATCTGCCTGACCTCGCCATACCACTTCCAGATGGCATAGACGGCCGGATAGACCGCCAGTTCGAGAATGAACGAGGTGAAGATGCCGCCGATCATCGGCGCGGCGATGCGCTTCATCACATCCGCGCCGCTCCCGGTGGACCACATGATCGGAACAAGACCCGTGAACATGACTCCTACCGTCATGACCTTGGGCCTGAGCCGTTTGACGGCTCCGTGCAGGATGGCTTCTTTGAGGTTCGCCCACCCTTTCATCAGGCCCTTGTCCTTCATCTCGTGATAGGCAAGATCAAGATAAAGCAGCATGAACATGCCCGTTTCGGCGTCCACACCCATCAGCGCAATCAGGCCCACCCACACCGCGATGCTCATGTTGTAGCCAAGAAGGTAGAGAAACCAGATCGCGCCCACGGCCGAAAACGGCACGGCCAGAAAGATGATGATCGTTTTGGCCACCGACTTGGTGTTCAGGTAGAGAAGCGTGAAGATGATGAAGATCGTAATCGGGACGACCACGTAAAGGCGTCCCTTTGCGCGCTCCATGTACTCGAACTGGCCGCTCCAGATGAGCTGGTAGCCCGGCGGCAGAGTGAGCTTTTCCCGAAGGACCTTCTTCGCGTCGTCGACATAGCTGCCGATGTCCCGCTTGGAGGTGTCGAGATCAACGTAGACGTACCCGCTCAACCTGCCGTTCTCGTCCCGGATCATGGAAGGACCGGATAGCAGCTTGATGTCTGCGAGCTGGGCGATCGGGATCTGAACGCCGTTGGGCCCCGTGACAAGCGTGCGCTTCAGGTCATTCAGGTTGCTTCGGAAATCGCGCAGGTAGCGCACGTTCACCGGGTAGCGCTCGCGGCCCTCTACCGTCGTGGTGACGGTCTCACCGCCGATGGCCTGCATGATCACTTCGTTGGCTGCGTCGATCGTCATGCCGTAGCGCGCAAGCTCTTCGCGTTTCAGGTCGAAATCGAGGAAGTAACCTCCGGCCGTGCGTTCGGCAAAGACGCTCTTGGTACCGGGGACGTCTTTGAGGACGCTTTCGATATGGACTCCGAGTTCCTGCACCTTGTCAAGGTCGGCACCCATGATCTTGATGCCGATGGGTGTCCTCACCCCGGTCGTCAACATGTCGACGCGCGCCTTGATGGGCATCGTCCACGCATTGACGACGCCGGGGAACTGCATCGCATCATTCATGCCGCCCGGACCGTAGACAAGCTCCTTGACCGTCTTGTGGTCCGGCCAGGCGCGGCGGAGAATCCCCTGCAGCCACGCCGGCGCCCGTGAGGAGTACCACTGCGGGACTTTCGGCCATTCCGATTCGGGTTTCAAAACGACGACTGTCTCCATCATGGAAAACGGAGCCGGATCGGTGGCGGTCTCGGCGCGGCCGGCTTTGCCGAACACCCGCTCGACCTCGGGAAACTGCCTCAGCACCTTGTCCTGAACCTGGAGCAGCCTTCCGGCTTCGGTCACGGAAATGCCCGGCGGGGTGGTGGGCATGTAGAGCAGGACTCCTTCATTCAGCTCGGGCATGAACTCCGAACCAAGCCGCTCGAACACAGGAACGGTGAAAGCAACCACGAGGATGGCCGCCACCACCACAACCCATCGGAAATTCAGAACGAACTCGCAGACAGGATGGTAGATCTTCATCAGAGGGCGGCTGATAGGATGCTGCTCTTCACTGTGGATCTTTCCCACGAGAATGGCATTCACAATAGAGGCCAGCCACCTGGGGCGGAAGCGATAGGGATCCATCTTGGTGAAAAGCAGCCGCATCGCGGGATCCAGCGTAATGGCAAGAAACCCGGCAATAGCCATCGAGAAGGTCTTCGTATACGCCAACGGCTTGAACAGTCGCCCTTCCTGACCTTCCAGAGTGAAGATGGGCAGGAAAGAGACGGCGATGATCAAGAGGGCGAAGAAGCTTGGCCCGCCGACTTCCTTGACCGCGCTGATCACCACATCCTTGTAGTTGCCTGCCCTGCCATCCGCATTCCAGTGCTCGAGTTTCTTATGTGTCTGCTCCACCACGACGATGGCGGCATCGACCATGGCGCCGATCGCGATGGCTATGCCGCCGAGGCTCATGATGTTCGCCGTGATGTTCAAGCCGTACATCGGAATGAAGGCGATGATGATCGTAATGGGGATGGTCAGGATGGGAATGATGGCTGACGGGATGTGCCAGAGGAAGATCAGGATCACCAGGCTGACAATTGCCAGTTCCTCGATGAGCGTGCCTTTCAACGTCTCGATGGCACGCTGGATCAGTTCGGCGCGATCATAGGTAGTGACGATCTCCACACCGGGCGGGAGTGAAGCCTTCATCTCGTCGAGCCTGGCGCGCACGCGCTCGATCACCTTGAGCGCGTTCTCGCCGTAGCGCATGATGACGATGCCGCCCACCACCTCCCCTTCGCCATCGAGTTCGGCGATTCCCCGCCGGATGTCGGGGCCGAGCGTGACGGTACCGAGGTTCTTTACCAGGATGGGTGTCCCGCCGCTCTTGCTCGTGCCAACGACGATGTTCGAGATGTCGGAGAGCTTCTTGATGTACCCGCGCCCCCGGACCATGTACTCGCGCCCGGTGAACTCGACGAGCCGCCCGCCCACGTCGTTATTGCCCTGCCTCACCGCCTCGACCACCTTGTCGATCGGAACGTTGTAGGCGAGGAGGGCGTTCGGATCCACGTTGACCTGGTACTGGCGCACGAATCCGCCCACCGGTGCTACTTCAGCGACACCCGGCACGGCCTGTAGTGCATAGCGCAGGTACCAGTCCTGGAACGAGCGCAGTTGGGCCAGGTTGTTTTGGCCGGTCCTGTCCACCAGCGCGTATTCGTAAACCCATCCCACGGCAGTCTCGTCGCGTGCCAATTCGACGTTCACGCCCTGGGGAAGCCGGGGAAGGATATTGCTCAGGTATTCCAGCGTGCGCGAGCGGGCCCAGTAGATGTCAGTCCCGTCTTCGAAGATGATGTACACGTAGGAGTAGCCAAAATCCGAGAATCCCCGGATGTCCTTGACCTTGGGGACACCCAGCATGGCGGAGATGATCGGGTAGGTGACCTGATCTTCCATGATGTCGGGGCTGCGGTCCCAGCGTGAATAGATGATGACCTGGGTGTCGGAGAGATCCGGGATCGCGTCCAGCGTTATGTTCCGAATACACCACACCCCGATCAGCGTCGCCATGCCGATAAACAGCAGTACGATAAACTTGTTGTGCGCGCACGTCTCAATGATCCTGTTAATCATGGCGTGGCCTATTCCCGTTCCATCTTGTGCCTGGAGTGGTCCATGGGCTCCTCTTTCACGGGCGGCTTTTCAGCCTTGTCGTGTTGCGAGTGATCCATGGCCGGGGGCTGAGACGAAGCCGATCCAGACGGTTTCTGCCCTGGCGTACCGCCTGAGGGCACTGTGTGATCCATGCCCGGCATCCCCATGCCGCTGACCGCGGATTTCAGTGTGCTCTCGGAGTCGATCAGGAAGTTGCCCGAAGTCACTATCCTCTCACCCGCTTTCAGTCCGTTGAGCACGATTACGCGGTCGTCGACGCGATCCCCGAGTTTGACCTTGCGTGACTCGAAGTAACCTCCATCGAGGGCCACGAAGACGATCTGGTCGGCCCCGGAATCCAGGACGGCTTCCTGCGGAATGGAGAGCTGCCGGCCGTAGTCGATCTTCAACCCGGCGTTGGCGTACATGTCGGGCTTGAGGATGAAATCGGGATTGGGCAATTCGACCCGTACCCTGAGGGTGCGGGTGGTGCTGTCCAGCTGCGGGTAGATGTATGTGACCTTGCCTCGGAAGATCCGCCCGGGAACAGAGGAAACCGCGAGTGCCACTTCCTGGCCCAGCTGAACGTCGTGCGCTTCGTACTCATAGAGGTCGGCGATTGCCCAGATCGCGGACAAGTCGGCGATTGCATACAGCTCTGTTTCAGGTGTGATCCTCTGTTTGTCATACGAGTTGCGGGCGGTGACAAAGCCACTCACCGGAGAGTAGAGCGTGAGAGCCGTCACCGGCTTCCTGGTCCTCTCGATCTCAGCTATCTGCTGATCCGAGATATCCCAGAGTTCCAGGCGCTTGCGGGCCGCACCGAGCAGCGAATTCGCGCCGTTGGCTACTTCTTTGAAATGACTGTCGCCCAGGTTGTCCCGCGCGCGCAGCGCCAACAGATACTCCTCCTGAGTCGCCACGAGGTCGGGGCTGTAGATGCTCAGCAGCGGCTGTCCCGCTTTGACCAGTTGGCCCGTGAAGTCGGCCTGGACATGCTCGATCCAGCCGGCGATCCTGGAGTGCACCTTCGTGATTCGAGTCTCGTCGTAGGTCAGTTGCGCTACCGCGCGGATCGTTTTCGAAACGGGCCGCTGTTCCACCGTGTCGTACTGCACGCCAATGAGCTGCTGTTTTTCAGAGGTGATACGGAACGCCCCTTCCGGGACCGCCTGTTGCGCGGCAGGCTGCTCTTCGTACACCGGAACCAGGTCCATGCCGTCCGGAGCCTTGCCCGGCTTGTCATATTTGCTCCCCGGGTTCATGGCATCGGTCCAATAGAGGATCTTGCGTTCTGCCTGCGGAGCCGGCTTCGTCTGCTCGTCTGCGTAAACCGGAACAAGATCCATGCCGCAGTCCGGAGCCTTGCCCGGCTTGTCGGACGTGTACTGCGGGTGCATCGGATCCTGCCAGTAGAGGACCTTTCGCTCTGCGGGTGCAGGCGGGGTCGCGGCGGGCTTGAAACTGGTGAGCAGGGGCGCGCGGAATATGTAGATCGCTTCACCGGCTGCAACCACGATCAGGAGGAGAACCAGGAAAGGATGTCCTCGCTGCGCGCGTTTCTCCGGGGCCGTATTTCTCTCATCCGAAGTCATGTGAATCTCCAATTTCTCCATCGGGAGCTGTGCCGCACCTTCGGCGCTCCAAGGTATCGCCATTCTCTATCCCGGCCTTACGGCCGGGCCTATTCACCGCCGGCCCTTCGGGCCTCATCTTCCATGTGTCACAGGGTTCGATGCCGAAAAGGTCAGGTCTGTTGGACCTGACCTTTGATCGACCGGGAGTCCGGTCTGACAGACCGAACCCCTCTTCGAGCCTCATTCGGAGGTGATCAGCAGCCAATCTGCTCCAGCCAATTGGGCAACGACAGGAAGGCGCGAAGCGCCAGCAGTAAGTAGCCGCGTGCGTAAGCGCGTGGTTCCGGACGACAAACGAAACCGAGGCCCGAAAGGCCGGCACAATCAAACCGAGCGATTCATTCACACGTTCTGACGCGAGACGCGACGACGAGCGGCAGGCAATATTCATGGCGTCATCATCTCCCCGGTGAGGGACTCGAGCGACACCAGCGTCTTGCAGTAATCCGCCAAGACCTCGTAATACTTCATCTCGTATTCCAGCACTGTGCCCTGATTGCTCAGCAGTGAAAGGAAATCCACGGCCCCAACCCGGTAGCTGGAGATGGACGACTCCAGGGCCAGCGTCGCCTGGGGCACGATCGCGCCGCCATATAGCTCCAGCAGATTCGCGTCGGTGCTGACCTTCAGGAAAGGGTCCTTCAGGCGGAAGTACAGCGTGGACAGTGTGTCGTCGTACTGCCGACGCTGCGCGAGCAGGGTGGCCGTCGCGGATTCCAGTTCGGGCCGCTGCTTGCGCCAGAAATAGAGAGGCAACTTCGCTTTGAACATCAGACCGTACATCTCCGGCATGTCAGGCCGGTTGAAATACGAGAACTCGGCTTCGAAATCCGGGTAGAAGGACTTCTTAGCCAGCGACACGGCCAGTTCGTCCCTGTCGATCTCCTTCCTGCCGATCCGGACGCCGGGATTGTTTGCCAGAGCTTTGTCATAGAGTTCATCGAGCGTCCAGGCAAACTTCGGCTTCGACATCTCAGGCATCGACCCGATGGGCGTGTCGGGAGGGCGATACAGGAGCGTGTTGATCCGCGCCTGAGCGGTGTCTCCTTCACGACGCAGCGTGGCGAGCCGGTCCAGCAGGCGTGAAACTTCGACCTGGGCTTTGAGGATGTCCTGCTGGGCACCCTGTCCGACCTTGTACCTCGCCTCGCTGATTTCCGCGAACTGCTGCAGCAGCGTTTTTGACTTTTCCACGACATCGGTGAGCTTCTGTGCCAGGAGCAGGTCGTAGTAGCTCATCTTCAGCTCGGAAACGACTTCCCTGCGCACCTGCTCGTACTTCCAGGTTTCCGCGTCTGCCTCGGCCGATGCGATCTGTCCCTGCAGGTTCAACTTTCCCGGGAAGGGAATCTCCTGGCTGAAACGGAGAACCCTGGCGCTCGAGGGGTCCCCTCTCTGGAGGGTGAGTTGCGGGTTGCCCATCGTTTCAAAGGAAACGCTCGGGTCCGGGAGCGTCCGGGCCGCTGCGATCAGCGACTTCCTGGCATCGACCGCGCGTCGGGCGGCCAGAATGGCAGGGTTCCTTTCCAGGGCCTGCTGCACCAGTGCGTCAAGGTCTTCGCAGCGCGCGATTGCCGCGTCGAGGGCTATAACAGACGCTATGAGAAACAGGCATCGGCGGAACCAACTGCCGCTGCCGGACAGATGCTTCTGCATTTGCTGCCGCATGTTCATGCCTCATCGATTTGAAACTATGGGGCGTCCGGCCCGGGATTCCGGAATCGGGATGGTAAGATCGGAGCACATGCCCGGCCTCGGACTGAGTTGGCGCTTTCGCCTGCCCGGGCGGTCGTCCGCCTGGGCCGGCAGCGCACAGTACGGCTGGGTAGAACTCAGATGCGGAGATTAACGATGCGCAGGTAAGTGTCTTGGGATCCCGGGCCCGGCGGTGAGTAGCCCGTCAGCGCATCCACGGGCAACATTTCCGATGCGGAGTGGAATGCGGCAGGAGCGGCGTCCGCCGCTGCAGAACCGGGTTGCGAAGATTCGGAGACACGCCGCGGGAGCGATCCCGCCGCGGCCTGCGCGTCAGCCGGACAGCAGCAGCCGGGTTTCAGCCCCTGCTCCGACGAGCCGGAATGGTCGTGGCAGGCCTCGCGCGGCAACTCGCGTGTGGCACCCGACGTATCGCAGCAGGTCGAGGCGACCTCCGGGTTCGCCGCAGCCGGAGGCGCGACGCGGCAGGACGTTTGACATTTGAAAAGACCGGGGGGACACAGCAGTGGCACCAGCACCGCCAGCTTCAATAATCCGACGTGTCGCCAGGTTCGCGTGCTCAAATCCATGTTTGTGTCAGGCCGCCCTGCTGGCAGCGCTCAATCCCCAAAGCTTGTAATCTACATCAGAGTTGCCACCCGATGCTGGAACTAAGTCTATCTGACGCCCCCCTGAATCACAATACCGGCAACCGTGCGGGTCGAACCATATCAGCTTCCGGGTCCGGTCCGATGAGGCTGTCTCAAGAATCTATGGAGCGGGCCTTCAGCCCTCGGCTCCTATTAGTGCGCGCAAACCTGGGGCTTCGCCCCGGTCTGGTATAAGAACGCGCTTTCAGCGCTCGATATGCTGACTTAAATACGGTTATGAGGGCCGAAGGCCCGCCTCATACCAGCCTGGGGCGAAGCCCCAGGAATTGCAGACACAGATCGAAGGAGGGCTGAAAGCCCGTATCATGGGAAATCTCGAGTCAGCTACCTATCGCCGCTGTGCTATATTTTCGGTCAGCAATTCACATTCGACCCGGGAGGTGCGTTATGTCGGCGGTCTCCAGAGCGGTCCTCAAAACGATTCTTGTTCCGAGCCTGATCACACTGGGCATCACCTTGCTGCGGCTTTTCGGCGAACTGCGCAAATGGCCTGAGTTTTTCTTCGGGAGATCCCCCGGCGGCTCCGGCTCGATCGTCGGCATCACCTGGCTCGCGGTTATATTTGCGATCTACTTCGCCATCAGGCTCCAAAAGACCGGCGACGTCTTCACCCGGCCCACGAAGTCGATCCTGCTGGCGGTAGTCGCGCTGGTACTGACCTTTGCGGGACTCATGGTGATGTACACGGGCGCGCCGAACACAAAACCCATGTTTCAGCTTGCCGGCGCGGCAATCATCATCGTGGCCCTCTACGTCATGCGCATAGCCTGGCCGGACTACTGGCGGATCATGATCTCGTACGCCGTCGCCGCGCGAGTGCCGGTCATCGTGGTCATGTACTTCGCGATCAAAGGCAGCTGGGGCACTCACTACGACGCGCTCCCGCCGAACATGACTTTCCCTGACTGGTACGCCACATTCGTTCAGGCAGGGCTGATCCCCCAGGTTTTCCTCTGGGTGCCGTTCACGGTGGTCCTGTGCGGCTTGTTCGGCATTCTGACGGTCACGGTCCGCCGGCGACGGAATAGCGCCTGATCGGCGGCTTGCGGCGATCGCCGTCACCTTATCCGAGTTCCGGCCCCGAGATGGAGCAGATCATCGAAGGTATGCCGGGATGCCGGTTAGGACCGCGGTACATGCGCGTCAACGTGCGCTGACATCCGAATCCGACACCCTCCAGGATAGATCTTGCGTCGGGGTGTTTGACACAGACGTCCACGAAGACTCTCTCTCCGCTCGCCCGGTTAAGGAATTCCGTCAGCAGCTGCTCCGCGAGTTCGCGGTCACCTCCCGCAACCCATGGGCCGAGGTAGCGGGCGCGCCGTCCGATCCGGCCGAAAAAATACCCGGCCACTTCGCGGGCTGAATACGCCACGGCGGTGTACTCGGGGGCTTCCTGCCAGAGTGCCGTGAGCAGGCGCGCCCGATCTGCGCCGAACAGCACCGCATCGCGGTCACAGACCCGGCGAAGGTCTTCCGCCTCCATCTGCCGCATGGCGGTTCTCTTCTGCGGCGCTGCAATTCCCTCCCAGCGTTCGATCTCGTACTCGTCCGCAAATCCCCTGGTCACGTAAAGCGAATGGCCCGCCGGCGTGGCATCGAGCTTGACGGTTTCCACCCCCTGGTTGTCGAGGTACGAGAGGCCATGGTCGAGCAGACTCTTGCCTATACCCTGGTGCCGGTGCCTGGGATCTACGAGCACCATACCGATCCACCCTACGTGCGCGCCATAGCGCAGGGCGGCAACTGTTCCACACACTTCCCCTCCCCGGACCGCCACGAAGCATCGTGCGGACTCGAGTTGAAGGAGGCGCATCCAGTCCCTCTCGGTCTGGTTCCATCCTTCCAGGTCTTTCAAACGCATCCCGGCCGGGATGTCCCCAAAGATCATCTGCCGGACTTCAACGTCTGTGCTCATGGACTATCTGCCCTGACGCAGCCCTGCCGCCACCTGCTTCACCCTGGACACGAGAATTTCCTCGACTTCCGGAGCCCACGGGCCGGGCTGTCCGTAGTAGATCATCGAAGTAGCGGCCTCGTATCCTCCTTCCTCCAAAACTCTCCTGGAAGGTATGTAAGCGAACACGTCATTCGCATACCCAAGAACCCAGGTTTGTGGAGGAGGCGGCAGCTCCTTCTTCAGCCGGAGGTCGTAGTCCACCAGCACCTCTCCCGCAAGCAGAACCATGGTGAGGTCCTTCCCGAACTGGAGAACGCTGATGGGGTAAGGGTAGTGAGTCGGCAGACTGCCCTTCTCGTTGATTATCCCCAGCAGCCCCTTGGCCTGGCGCTGACGGTAGACGTCCTGATCGCTCAGCTGTGCTTCCAGCTCGGCTTTTGAGGGAGGCGGGGAGAATGGGAGATCGACACGATCGAATCCGGTCCTCAGCGGGGGACGCACAGGCACGGTGGAGCCTGCTATGGCGGCATGTACGGCGCCGGCCAGCTGCTTGCCGTAAGTGCGAACATCCTCCTCGGTCCCGCGCGGGTTCGGGTTGGTGTCCGCGGCACACCCGATCATGAAAAGCGCCGTCACACCGGGGTGTTCTTTCTCTATCTCCTCCTGAGCCACGCCAGCGTAGTCGCCGTGGAACTTGTAGTTGTCGGCCCCCAGGGTCGTGTTGTGGCAGGCGTAACTGAAGAGCACGGCCAGCATCCCGCCTTCAGGGCTTGCCACGCAGAGCACCGGCACGTCGTGATCCACCGGCCCGTCGGCGTTTACGCCGATGACGTATCCCTTGTCGGTTTTCTGCCTGCGATTGACGCCGAAGTTCGCCTCCCCGTGGCCCAGCGACAGGACTGCGGGGACCATTTTCCCCAGTGCCTGCCCGACCACCTCAACGACGCGATCCTGCAGATATGCCGTGTAGTTCCTGACCGCTTCGGCCTGCTCGCCATCGAGTGCGTACATCCAGGCGAGCGATTCGCGCACGACCGGGCCGCTATGGGTGTGGGAAGACGTGAAGACCAGCTGATCGCGCCGCAGCCCGTGACTGGCAGCGAGGCGTTTGGCGATTGTCTCGGAGACAGCTCCGGGAAAGCCCAGGATGTCGGTAGTGACGATGACTACCCGGCTGCCGTGTCCATCTTCGAGGGCAAGCGCCTTGGCAAACAGGTCCAGCGTCGTGCCTTCAGAGGGCTTCTTTCTTGCTGCGTAGCCCGCCATCCACATCGATTGCTGCGGCGTGATTTTTGTGACGGCCACTCCGGCCTTCCATTCGGCCTTCCTGGCCCCAGGCACGGCCATCGAAACGCCGATACAAACAATCAGCGCAAGTATCAGTTTCAGGGTTTTCATGATTTGGTCCTCGTCTTGTTTCCTTCCGCTGGGCGCTGCCGCGACCGCAGCGTCCACGCCGTTTCCGCCGTCGACAACTACCAATGACACGGGCCTTCAGCCCTCCATCGTCTACGGGCACATTTCCTGGGGCTTCGGCCCAGGCGGTATGAGTCGGGCCTTCGGCTCTCAAAACCGTATTGAAGTCAGTATCTTGAGCGCTGAAAGCGCGTCCTCATAGCAGCCTGGGGCGAAGCCCCAGGTGTGCATGCACCAACAGGAACCAAGGGCTGAAGGCCCGATTCATACAGTCTTGAGACGGTCTCGGCGTGGTGCAATTCTCACCTGCCTCCGTGCTGCTGCGCCAGGAGCTGCAAAATCCGGGCCGGGGTAACGGGCGAATGCGTGGCGCGGATTCCCGTCGCGTTGTAGATCGCATTGGCGATGGCCGGCGCCGTCGGAATTGTGGCAGGCTCACCCAGCCCCTTGGCTCCGGCGGTGTTGCAGACCGTGTCATGCGGATCCACAGGCAGGCACGTCATGTCCAGGGGTATGTCCCGGGCCGTAGGTACTTTGTAATCGTGCCAGTTTGCGTTGACGACCCTGCCGGTTTGCGGATCGATCACCCTGGCTTCGGTGAGTCCGAAGCCGATCCCCATCGTGACGCCGCCGAAGACCTGGTTTTCATATGTCAGCCGGTTCATCACCCGTCCGCTGTCGTGCGCGGCCAGAAAGCGCACTACCCGGATCTCGCCTGTTCTCCGGTTGACTTCGACTTCAGCAAAATGGGCTGCGAATGAAACCACAGACTTGCCCTCGGGATTGGGGTCCGGGCTGCCGATACCCACAAGCTCCTGCTTCCTGGCGAATCCCTTGAGATCCGACAGGGCGACGCCCTTGTCCGGGCTGCCAACGCGGCTTACTTTGCCCGCCTTCAGCTCGAGTCCGCTCACCGGCTGTTTCAATTCCTCAGCGGCGAGTTCCAGGAGTTGACGCTTGATGTCCGCCGCCGCCGCCCTGACCGCGGGCGCGGTGATTGCAACCGTGTGGCTGCCCCCGCTCACCTGGGCATATTGCGTGGTGGCCGTGTCGGCGTGCTCGATCTGGATCTTGTCGAGCGGAACGCCCAGCTCCTCCGCAACCACCATGGCCATGACGGTCTTGGTGCCGGTGCCTATGTCGCTGGCACCCATGTTCAGGTTGATGCTCCCGTCGGGGAAGAACTTCAGTATCACCGTTCCGGGGGGGCCGCCTTCAATGCCCCACAGGCAGGCCGCAACCCCGACGCCGCGAGCCACGGCATCCGTTCGCTTCGCGCGCGCCTTTGCCTCTTCCCAGCCGAACGCTTTGGCCCCTTCCGTGATACATTCCCTCAGGGCCGAACTGGTAAAAGGGCTCGCGGCAATCTCGCTCGGATTCAGGATGTTCCTGAGACGGAATTCGACGGGATCCATGCCGATCCTGTCTGCCAGCGCGTCCATCATTTGCTCGAGCGCCCATGTGCTCTGCGGAAAGCCGGGAGCGCGCATCGAGCGCGCTTTTCCTGCGTTGATGTAAATGTCGGATTCTTCGATTTCGACGTTCGGGCATCGATAGAGGGCCTGAATCGGGAGAGCGCCTCCATCCGATTCCTTGTAGGCTCCGACGGCGCCGAGGTTCTTGAACTTGAGGGCGGTAAGCGTGCCGTCCTTCTTGACGCCTGCCTTGAGCGTCATGACGTGGCCCGGTCGATTCCCGACAGCGAGGAACGCCTCCTCCCGTGTCAGAAAGAGCTTCACCGGGCGTCCCGTTCTGCGGGACAGCACCGAGGCGATGACGGTGTGCTTGCTCAGCTCGGCCTTGCTGCCGAATCCGCCGCCCATGTAATGGCCGATGACGCGCACGGAGCTGAGGGGGAGGCCGAGGGCACGCGCGAGATCATTTCTCTGATCGAACACGCCCTGCGAAGTCTCCCAGACGGTCAGCCGATTCCCTTCCCAATGCGCAACGCAACCATGTGTCTCCATGGTTGCGTGGACTTCATAGCTTGTTCGATAGGTCTCCTCGACAACGATATCAGCCTCCGCGAAACCCCTGGCGACGTCGCCGCGATGGTCTGTAGACGGGGGTGCCGCGAGATTGCCGGATTCGTGAACCCTGGGAGCGCCGGGCTCGAGCGCCTTCTGCATGTCCAGGACGAACGGCAGCACTTCGTATTCGACCTTGATATTGCGTACCGCGTCCCATGCCTGGTCCTGCGTCTCGGCCGCGATTGCTGCCACCTCTTCACCCGCGTACCGGCAGTGCCGGTCGAAGATGAACATCGGCGGGCCTTCGCCAAGCCACCAGCCGTATGGGATGGTGATCTTCGCCTCGGGATCGTCGCTCGTGAAGACGGCATGGACGCCCGGCATTTTCAATGCCTGCTGCGCGTCCACCTTCTTGATCACGGCGTTGGCATGAGGACAGCGCAGGACCGCGGCATGGAGCATTTCGGGAAGAATCACGTCATGGGGATAGACGGCCGATCCGCTCACACGCTGATGGCCATCCACGCGCGGAATCGGTTTCCCCACAACATCGGTTTCGCCCCAGGGCGGCAATCGGCGGGCGGAGCCCACTGCATCCGGCGCGGCGTTTGACGGGTTGTCGTCGAAGGTCTCTTTCATGTCGAAGCTCCTTGCCCCGGGATTGAATCACGAGGGCTTCAGCCGAGGGATTCGGGCGGCCCGGATCACACGCCATTGGCTGTTGTTTACCAATACATCAGTTCAGATTCAGGTCAAGTGTTATTACCTGAGAAAGGGACTAAGATGTGGCGGCAGGGGAGGGACTGCCGGTGAAACAATCCAGACAGGTGACAGCGGCATCGATGACCAGGCATGCGATGGCGATGCTCAGAAGCGCTGCCGACAGACGCGTCGCCGAACAGTCGTACAACTACTTCAAGGCCTACGACCGCGTCGCCTTTTTTGGTGTCATGGCGCCGAAAACCAGGGAGATCGAGAAGCAGGTCTTCCGGACGGTCAAGCACTCCTGGTCGCTGCAGGACGCTCTCCTGTTCGCCGACTCCATGATCCGCAGCAAGTACCTTGAAGCGAAGGCCGTGGGGGTACTCCTGCTCGCCCGTTATGCGAAACATTACGACAAGAGCCTGCTGACAAACATCCACACATGGCTCGCCGACGGACATTGTTCCAACTGGGCCACTACCGACGCGCTTTCCACGTTCGTCATGACGGCACTGCTTCGCCGCCACCCGCGGCTCCTGGGTGTCCTGCCGACGTGGACGGATTCAGAGTCGTTGTGGGTTCGCCGGGCTGCAGCGGTATCCCTGACACCGCTCGCCCGCAGGGGAGAGCATCTCGACACCGCTTACTCGATCGCTGAGGCGCTTCTCGACAACCCCGAAGATCTGATGCACAAGGCGGTCGGCTGGCTCCTGCGAGAGTGCGGCAAAACCGATGCGCGCAGGCTCGAAGCATTTCTCCGTACGCAGGGCACACGAACCCCGCGCACTGCCTTGCGCTACGCGATCGAGCGGTTCACGCCCGATCTTCGCAAGCGATTGCTCGAGGAAACAAGGGGAGTTTGAACTCCGTACACGAAAACTGAGCGAGGGCATTATGGAGACAGGAGACGATGTCTTGAAGAAAGTGATCGGCGGCGCTCTGTCCGGAAAGGGCGCTCACGTCGAGGTGAGGAAGGCCGTCGAAGGGCTGGACTGGAAGATCACCGGCGAACGGCCCGGGGGAGTTCCTCACTCGATCTTCCAGCTTCTGAACCATATTGTCTTTTGGCACGAATGGGCGGTGAAGTGGCTGGACGGGGAGAAACCCGCCATCCCCAGACACGCCTCCGGAAGCTGGCCGGGAGGCGAAAGACCGGTAAACGCAGGAGAATGGGAACAGGCCGTGCGGAGGCTGACTACGGCTCTGGACGCGCTGGGCGACCGTGGCACGAAGACGGATCTTCTGGAGAAGCGTGGCGGGAAGAGCCGGATGGAGATGCTGCAGACGATCGCGTCGCACAGCAGTTATCACATCGGTCAGCTGGTGTCGCTACGGCAGATGCTTGGCGCCTGGCCCCCTCCTTCCGGCGGTGTGACGTGGTAGCCAAGGCTAAGATCGCGTTCGGCGGGTCTGCGATCCGCCGCTGCGCCTCAGAGAGGCGCCCACGAGGAGGTGCAATGAGCACAGGACTACGAGTCGTTCGATTGTCGTTATGTCTTCTGATCTTCGGGTTCCAAAGCGCCGCACAACAAAGCGGCCCGATCGGGTACCAGGACACGCCGATGCTGCCCGGGGGCAAATGGCACGTGCACGACAGTGCACGCCCGCAGCCGATTGAAGTTACTCCCGGCGCCACCTGCAGTCAGGATTCGCCGGACAGACCGCCTTCCGATGCCGTCGTGCTTTTCGACGGCACCAGCCTGTCGAAGTGGCGTACCGCGGACGGCCACGAACCAGGGTGGATCATCAAGGACGGCTACGCCCGGATACCGCCAGAGGAGACACCTAACGGGGGAAGCATCTTCACCCGGGAATCTTTCGGGGATTGCCAGTTGCACATCGAATGGGCTACCCCGAACCCGCCCGTCGGGGACATCATGAACCGCGGGAACAGCGGCGTGTATTTCCTGGGATTGTATGAGCTCCAGATTTTCGATTCGTACCACGGCGGGATTTATGCCGATGGGCAAGCGGCGGCAATTTACGGGCAATATCCGCCGCTGGTGAACGCCTCGCGCCCACCCGGCCAGTGGCAGGTTTTCGACGTGCTCTTCGCGGCTCCCAGGTTCGAAGGAGAAAAACTGACGGCACCGGGTTACATGACGGTGTTGCACAACGGGGTCGCGGTGCACAACCATGCCTCGATCCTGGGTCCGACCGAGCACAGGACGCGGACCCAGTACAAGCCACACGGAGCGCAGGCGCCGCTGATGCTACAGGCTCACGGGAATCCCGTCCGCTTCCGTAACATCTGGATCCGCCAGTTGGGGAAATACGATTGAAAAGGGGCATTCCGTCATTCGTCCCCACGGGACTCGCTCCCGTTACGCGCATCCAATCCCGGCACTGAAGTGCCGGGCTATTTTCACTGTGTCCCTCCGGGACACACGGCGACCGAGCTCCGGAGTCAAGCTGCACTCTCGGCGAAGGCGTCCCGTCAGGGACGCAGAGAGGGATCATCCGTCAGTACAAGCGACGAGTTCCGCAGGTACGAGCGATGCGGAAATCCGCCGATGGGGACGATTCAGCCGCTCCTCCGGAAGGCAACGTGGTCGAGCTCCAAACGAAGGCCGTGCTTTGTGAACGCGTCCCGTCAGGGACCCAAAGAGGGATCATCCATCAGTACGAGCGATGCGGAAATCCGCCGATGGGGACGATTCAGCCGCTCCTCCGGAAGGCAACGTGGTCGAGCTCCAAACGAAGGCCGCGCTTTGTGAACGCGTCTCGTCAGGGACGCAAAGAGGGATCATCCGTCAGTACAAGCGATTCGGAAATCCGCCGATGGGGGCGATTCAGCCGCTCCTCCGGAAGGCAACGTGGTCGAGCTCCAAACGAAGGCCGGGCTTTGTGAACGCGTCCCGTCAGGGACGCAAAGAGGGATCATCCGTCAGTACAAGCGACGAGTTCCGCAGGTACAAGCGATGCGGAAATCCGCCGATGGCGGCGATTCAGCCGCTCCTCCGGAAGGCAACGTGGTCGAGCTCCAGACGAAGGCCGCGCTTTGTGAACGCGTCCCGTCAGGGACGCAAAGAGGGATCATCCGTCAGTACAAGCGACGAGTTCCGCAGGTACGAGCGATGCCGAAATCCTCCGATGGGGGCGATTCGGCCGCTCCTCCGGAAGGCAACGTGGTCGAGCTCCAAACGAAGGCCGTGCTTTGTGAACGCGTCCCGTCAGGGACGCAAAGAGGGATCATCCGTCAGTACGAGCGACGAGTTCCGCAGGTATGAGCGATGCGGAAATCCGCCGATGGGGACGATTCAGCCGCTCCTCCGGAAGGCAACGTGGTCGAGCTCCAAACGAAGGCCGTGCTTTGTGAACGCGTCCCGTCAGGGACGCAAAGAGTTTAGCCCGGCACTTCAGTGCCGGGAATCAGACATCATCAGAAGAAACCAGTCCCGTAGGGACGGCTGACACGGAGGCACATTGATGGCCAACTCATACACATCCCTTTTCATCCACATCATCTTCAGCACTACCAACCGCGAACGAGTTCTGACGTCCGCGGTGCGTGACAGGCTGTGGGCCTATATGGGCGGCATCGCCAGAGAAAACAAAATGAAGGCCCTTTCTGTCGGTGGCACAGCGGACCATGCTCACCTGCTGATATTGATACCGCCCGTGATCCCCGTAGCGAAAGCGGTGCAACTTATCAAAGGGGGATCATCGAAATGGCTTCATGAGAGTCACGTCTCCCTCCGCAGCTTCGCCTGGCAGGAAGGATATGGCGCCTTCAGCATCGGCGCGTCCCAGACAGATGCGGTGTCGGAATATATTGCGCGTCAGGAGGAGCATCATCGCATCAGGACGTTTCAGGAAGAGTACTTAGCCTTCCTGAAAGAATACAACGTTGATTACGATGAGCGGTACGTCTGGGGATGATACGACTGCTGCGTCTGCCTTGCGTCAGAGGAGGGGTTTGAGCCTGGCGTAGCCGGCGCGGCTCACGGGCAACTGCGTTCCGTCCGCCAGGATCGCGACCCGGCTGTCCTTCGCATAAGGCTCCAGCCTCATCAGCCTGTCGATATTGAGTATGTATGAACGGTGGATCCGGATAAAGCGCTCCGGGGGCAGGAGAGACTCCAGTTCCGCCATCGTGTCCTGCTTCAGGTACTCTTTTCCACCCGCCTTGATGCCCACGTAGTCGTCCTGCGCTTCGATGTAGTCGATCTTCTCCACCGGGATGACATGCACCCTCGATCCGTCCTTGACCAGGACGCGCTCAACGGGCCTGGCTGACGCGCGGGCCTGTTTTACCAGTGCGGGCACGGGCGAGGCTTCGTTCCGCTCCATCCGCTGGCGTGCGCGCTCCAGCGCCTCGGCGAGCCGTTCGGGTGTGAACGGTTTCAGCAGGTAATCCACCGCGTGCACTTCAAAGGCACGCAGGGCGTATTGATCGTAGGCGGTGACAAAGATCACCGCCGGGCCCGGTCCGATCAATTCCAGGACTTCGAACCCGCTGAGCTTGGGCATCTGGATATCGAGGAACAGGAGATCCGGGGCGAGTTCAGAGACGGCCTTCACGGCTTCGAACCCGTTGGAACACTCGGCGACGATCTCGATTCCCGGATGCGCCGCCAGGTACTCGTGCAGAATTGCCCGCGCGAGTTCCTCGTCGTCGACTATGACGGCGGCGATCTTCGCTCCGGCTCCTCTTGACATGTTTCACCCCCCGACGGAGTCCCTGCGTGACAAGAATTGACGAAAGCTGCGGCTCACGATGCGACCCTCTTCGCGGGAAGCGACACCTCCACGTGGAAGCGTTCACCATCCCTTTTGGTTTCGATGCGGGCTTCCCTGCCGTACAGGGTCGAGAGCCTGGCACGTGTGTTCTCGAGGCCGAATCCTTTCATGCGTTGCGCCGGTACGGATGCGTCGCACGGATTTTCGACGGTGACCTTGAGCCGGTCTCCGCCGACCGAGGTTGCGATTCGGATGCTGCCGCCATCCAGCACCTGCGAAATGCCGTGTTTGACGGCATTCTCCAGCAGGGGTTGCATGAGCAGCGAGGGCACGAGGCAATTCCTGCTCTCTTCGGCTACATCGGCATCGATGCTCAGCCGCGGGCCGAACCGGATCTGCTCGATGGCAAGGAAATCGCGTGCGAGTGCAATCTCATTCTGGAGCGTGATGAATTCTTCCGCGCCGAGTTCGAGGCTCTTCCTCAGGAAGTCAGCGAGCAACTGGCACATCCTCCTGGCGCGGCCCGGGTCAACGGAGGTGAGCGCACTGATGGAGTTGAGGCTGTTGAAAAGGAAGTGCGGGCTGATCTGGGCCCGCAATGCCTTGAGCTCGGCCTCGCGCGCGAGGATCTGCAGCTTCAGCGACCGCTCCTCGGCTTCGCGCGATCTTTCAAACGCGAGGGCGAGGTAATGAACCGAAACGGAAATGAGAAAGATCAGCACCCCGACCACCGACAGCAGCGGCGCCTGTTTCCAGTACCGGTCGTCGATACCCGCCAGTTCCGGCACCCGCGACAGCGCCGCGACAAGAGCTGCGCCGAGCAGAACCCACGCTCCGCTCGTAAACGCCGCGGCTGCCATATGAATTCCGCCGAGTCGGAGATAGGAGGCCCGGCCCGCAGGGAAGACCCTGCACAGGTACCAGGCAGACAGGCAGAGGAAGGCACAAACTACGGCCATCGGGGCCGCGATGAGGAATGCCTCGGACCAGCGAAACTGCCCTGCGTATGCAAGCAGAAGCGCGAACAGCGCTACAGCCGGCAGCCAGGCGATCAGGTACAGCAGGAGGTTGGATCTGCGTTCAAAGACAGGATGCATAGGGCTACCGACCCGGCCGGGCTGCGTGCCGTCCCTCACGCTCCTCAATTGCGAATCTCGACGCCGCCCATGATAGCAAATCCCTTTATGATGAGGACTTTTCTTGGGCCCTCCTTCGGCGCGCGGGTCTTTTCATCGAATCCTCCCAGGATCGGGAACCCCTGTACGCTCACGGACCAATCCTCGGGGACTTTGATTTCAATTCCGCCCCAGAACGCGAAGGTCTGGATCACCGCTTCGCCGACCTTCATGTCGGCATTGCGCAGATCCACTACGCATCCGCCCATGAATGCCGTCAACTCGCCGCCGCGAAAGTCCGGGGAATTGCATGTCCTCTCGACACCGCCCAGCACCGCTATTCCGGTAACTGTCGAACTGGGATCGACGTCGCCGAAACGTGCTCGATCGTAGCCACGCCATATGATGCTGATGCCGAGCAGGACCAGAAGAAGCGGCCACCAGTCGTGAAGGTGGAACCGGATGATACCCAGGTTGTTCAGAAGCATCAGAGCGCCGGCCAGCATCAGCGTTCCGCCCGCGAATCGGCCCGGCAATTTCGAGGATTCCAGGAAGACGGCCATCCCGAGAGCAATCAGGGCAACGGGCCAGAAGTGCAGGAAGTCCCCGACTTCGATCGTCCCGAGGTTGTTCAGCGTGAACAGAATCCCCAGGATGATCGCTACGGTTCCCACCACCAGCCGCGAACTCGTTGCGCGTGTCTTGTCGCCATCCATGACTCAGTCTCCTTGGCATTCGCCCGGCGCCGCTGCGCTGTCACCTCACAGGAATGCGAGCCACCATCGCCAGAATGCGCTGACTTCGAGGACGCCGAAGTAATAAAGCGCCAGGAGACCTGCGACCTGTAGCGCAGCCGCGCTCCCCACGAGGAGCATATCCACCCTGCCTGTCTCCGGTCTCATGGCCTCCCTCCGGTAGTTCCTCTACGCAACACAGAATACGAGCCGGAAACCCCTTTTCATCGGGCATTTCGGCAGACGGTGGAAGGGAATCGGTGAAAGAGGCCCTTCATCGGGCGATCGGGGGCAGTTGTATGCATAACGCCGTGCGGCGCCTCTCGGAGGCGCCGCGGCGGGTCGGAGGAGCTGTAAAGAAATCACGGTCCGCACGATTCCTGTGCCGCACCTTCGGCGCTCGGAGGGTTTGCCCGTACTTGATCCCGGCCTCACGGCCGGGCCTACTTACTGCCGCCTCTTCGAGGCTGGTCTCGAAATGATTGGGTACCTTATGCTTCGATCGCCTGGGCATCCAAACCAGGCGCGAAGCGCCGGGAGGGAGTAACGCACGCGCTTACGCGCGTGGTTACGGAATACAGGAGAAACTGAGGCCTAAAGGGCCGGTACATCGGAATCGAGTGATTAATTCACAGGGTCGGAGACCCGCCGCACGTGATCTCGGCGTCTGCGCCCCGGCCTGGCAGACCGGCCCTACTTTCCGGCCGACACCAGCTCCATGATCCGCTTGTAGATGGCGTCGGCAAAATCCGTGTTGTGCTGCACGCCTGCCTTGTCGACATCCTCTAAGGCAGCTTCCAGCTGACCGGCCAGGTTCAGGGCAGCCTGGCGGGCTGCGCCGTCACTCATGCCCTGCGCTGATTTCCGGAGGCCTTCGATCGCGGCGGCCGCCTTGGTGCGGCTGGCAGCAGCATCGTCGAGCCATGTCTGGACCAGGTCACCATAGCCCTTGTCATGACAGGTTTCGCAATGCTTCCTGAGGGCCTCGGGGGTCTGCGCCTGCGAGAGATCGTGGCACGAATCGCAGTCCAGGCCGGCCATCGCAGAGGGAGGCATTCCCTTCAGCCCCGGGACAACGGGACTCTTCCCTTCCCTGAACTGGCTCTGGACCTGGTGGCATCCGGCACAGGTGCGCTCCGGTGCGGGCCCTCCGAGGTGGCAGCGGCTGCAAGCCAGCGTGGCATGCGGCCCCTCGAGTTTGATCGGATGCTCGGGCCGTGTCTTGACATAGGCGATGACGCCGTCGGGCACATCGTACTTGGCGCCGAAGTCGTGACAGGTGTCGCAGTTCTTGGTGAGCGCCACCTTCTGTTCGTTGACGTGAGCCTCGTCATGGCACCGGAAACAGCCCATGAAGATCATGTGGCCGATGTTGTCCGGGTAGGCGCGCCAGCTGACCTTCATCTCGGGGAAAAAGTTGCGCCCGTAAATAGCCTGGACTTCCCTGATGGTCTGGTCGATGTTGCTCTTGCGCGACCTGGCAAGCTCCGGGTAACTCTTGTCGTAGAACCCGCGGATGGAATCGGCGATCTTCGCGTCGGCTTCCTCCGCTTTGCCGTACGGGGCCACCAGCGCCTCCACGGCGATCTTCTTCACGAAGGGAAGGGTGCGATCGATGCGTCCGGTTTCAAGGCTCACATTCACGGCTCGGTCGGGGGACTGGTAAATGTGCGTCGGCCGGTTATGGCAATCCATGCAGTCCACGACCCGCATCTCTCCTTCCGGAGGAGGGGCGTCCGAGCTCTTGCCGTCGGAGCGGTACACCGCCACGTGACCCGTGCTCAGATCCGTTGCACGGACCCACGGAATCACCTGCCTGGTCCGATCTGCCGCGACATACTCGATCCGGTTGCTGAGGGCCATGTGCCAGTGGATCCCGGAAGCGGGACCGTTGGAGGAGTCGCCGCCCCCGGTCTTGACCAGGATGCTGATCTCCTGCCGGGTGTTGTTCTCGTCCGAGCTGTAGTGATATCTCGTGCGCAACTGGGAGCCGAAGAACTTGGCCGGCCAGTGGCATTGTTCGCAGGTTTCCCGCGCCGGGCGCAGGTTCTCGATCGGGGTGGGTATGGGGCGGGAGTACGAGTTGAACGTCACTGCGAATACCTGGCGCACCCCGCTGATCTTGGACTTCACGAACCAACTGGCCCCGGGCCCGATGTGGCAGGAAGCACACGTGACTCGGGCATGGGGTGAATTCCTGTAGGCGGTAAACTCAGGCTGCATCACCTGGTGGCACACCTGGCCGCAGAACTGCGTCGAGTCGGTATAGTGGTATCCCTCGTAAGTGGTGACACCGATCAGCGGGATCACGATCAGGGTGCCGATGCCGAAGATCTGCAGCACCCGGCGCTGAATTGGATTGTTCAGGTCCAGCCTCGGAAAGTGATGCCACTCGGGGTCATCGGGGTAAAGCTTCCTCCGCCGAGCTCTCTCCCAGACCCATCCCACCGGAATCAGGATCAACCCCAGAACGAGGAACGCAGGGATAACCATGAATTCCCAGATGCCCCTGTAGGGATTACCGGCAGGGCTCAGCACACCGACTATCTGGGAGATGACGAAAAATAGCAGAGCGAGTATCGCGACCGCCGCGCCTGTCACGGTCACCCGGTTTTCCCAGAGCGTACTGGTAGGGGCAATCAGTTTCTGCTGTTCGTCGGCGGATCCGTTGTTGGTCATGGGACTATGGCTCTCCGATATGAAGTCCGATCATCTCGCAGCAGGCGCAAACAGTCAATCGAGGGCTCGTGTCAGGACCTCGGTAAGTTCGGAATCAGTGAGCGGGATAGGGTTCGCCTTCATGCTGCTTGCCTTCTGGGCCTGCGTCACAATCACAGGTATGTCGGTCCCGATGAGTCCGTGGCGCGCGAGCGGCAGTATCGAAAGCTCCGCGCAGACCAAATGCACCCAGCGGATGGCATCCGCAGCGGCCGCCTTCGGTTCACCGGTCAAGAGACGGCCGACTTCATCGTAACGGGCCAGCGCCGGGGAGGCAGGCGCGCGGCTCTCGAGTGCGCGCACATTCGTCTCCATCACGAAGGGCAGGAGTCGCGCGCAGACCGCGCCGTGCGGAGCGTGCGTCAGACCTCCCAGGGGTGCCGCCAGCCCGTGAACCGCCCCCAGGCCGGCATTCGCGAGAGCCAACCCGCCAAACAGGCTCGCCAGCGACATGTCTTCACGGGCGCCGGCGTCACTGCCATCCCTGAATGCGCGCCGCAGGGAGCCAGCTGTCCTGGCAATCCCTTCGCGGCAGATTGCATCTACGAGAGGATTGGCCCGGTTGCAGACAAAAGGCTCGATGAGCTGTGTGAGGGCGTCCAATCCGGTATTTGCAGTGACGGCAGGGGGCACCGACCAGGTCAACTCGGGGTCCACGATGGCCGCGCGCGGCAGCATGTACGGGCTGCGCAGGCTCACCTTGACACCGTACTCGGGGGAGGCAATCACGGCGTTCCGCGTCACCTCGGTGCCGGTGCCGGAGGTGGTGGGGATCGCGATGTACGGCGCCGACGGCATGGTGACAGGCTTGCCCTTGCCGATGACTTCGAGATAATCGAGCAGATCGCCCGCATTCGTCATAATGGCGGCAATCGCCTTGCCGGTGTCGAGGGCGCTGCCCCCTCCCAAACCGACCACCACGTCGCACGCCTCTTCGCGGGCCTGGCCGACTCCCCTGAGGACGGTCAACACCTCAGGTTCGCCCGGCACGCTGAAGCTCACAGGCTCGAGCCCTCTGGCCTTCAGCTGTTCGAGCAATACCTGCGTGTGAACGAGGTGCTTTGCCGTAACGACCATCGGCCGGCGGCCCATCGAAGCGACGAGGGGAGCTGCCTCTGCCATCCTGCCCGGGCCGAACAGGATGCGCGTTGCGGTTGCGAATTCGAACTGCATTTTCCTACCCCCAGCCCTGATCGTCAGGGAAGAGATTGAGGTACTTCACACCCGTGCGGGGCTCGGCCATCATGCCCGCGACAGCGTCGCGCCAGGCCTGGTAGTGGGCGGTCTCCTTGTGCCGCACCGCAGCCCCCGGCGTCCGGTAGACCTCCAACAGGACGAAACGTGTCGGGTCACCGGCGTCCTGGATGAAATCGAACCGGGCGATGCCGGGCTCCTGAACGCTGTTGCGCGCGTTGTCGAGCGTCGCGGTCTTGAATGCTTCGATCTGATCGGGCTTCACATGAATATGCACATGAACAATATGCATGGACGCACCCTCCTGATAGTCAGAGCATTACACGACCGGCGTCAGCGAATCAACTCTGCGCGAAGCACGAAGCATCCGCGCCAGCCAGACGGTCTTGAAACTATGGAGCGGGCCTTCAGCCCTTGGATACAGGTGCTGCATGCAAACCCGGGGCTTCGCCCCGGGCTGCTATGAATCCGCGCTTCCAGCGCTCCATATTCCGAATTGAATACGGTTTTGAGGGCCGAAGGCCCGCCTCATACCAGCCTGGGGCGAAGCCCCAGGAATTGTATTCATAGATGAAGGAGGGCTGAAAGCCCGTTCCATAGTCAGTTCGGAGACAGCCTCGGCGGCGGTGACCCACCGCGCATCACTCGACTTGAGGGCGGCGGGGGATCAGCGCACCGGCGAGTGCACCAAGGAGCGACATGGCGATGAGAACCGCGAAGCCCCAGCGATAGCTCCCCTGCAGATCGAAGAGCCGTCCGACGAGCACAGGCGTAAACGCCTGGCTGACCGCATCGGTGGTCAGGATCACACCCATGAGTCTCCCCAACGACGCAACGCCGAAGCAGTGCGCGGTCATCAGGGGAATCAGCATGTAGTCCGCTCCCATTCCGAAGCCGAACACCAATGCAAACAGGTAGATGATCCCCGGCGTGTCGACATGGTAGAGGGCCGGGATGGAAAGGCCTACCATCAGATAGGCCGCAACCATCACATACTTCTTGTGAAAACGGTCCGCGAGGTAGCCCATGATCACTCGCCCGACGATGCTGGACAGGAGCAGAAAACTGGCCACGCGCGCGGCCATCTCCGGCGTGAATTTCTGGTCGCGCAGGAAGAGCTGCAGGTGCTGAATCACACCTCCCACGGCCCCGATGCTCATGGCGCTGCCGGCCAGGATCAGCCAGAAAGACGGCTCGCTCAGTGCTCGTCGCAGGCTGACGGCTTTCGCGGTCGGTGCAACCGGCGAAGAGACGGCGGCTGACGGCGCTCCGTCGGGATTCAGGCCGATGTCCTCGGGCCGGTTTCTCACTACGAGAAGAACCACCGGCACCAGGAACAGGAAGATCGTGGCGCCGAAAACGAGCATGGCTACCCTCCAGCCGGCGTGGCGGATAAGGTACTGCGCCAGGACCGGAGCGACTGCTCCGCCTACACCGATCCCCACGTAGGCCAGCCCCATGGCGCGCCCGCGCATGCGATTGAACCAGTGCGAAATGAGGACCTGGTTCGGCACCGGCCCGCCGCTGACGTATCCGATGGTCTCCATGAAATAGAAGAGGTAGTAGACGCTCAACGAATGCATGCCGGAGAAGCCGAAGAAGCCGATGCCGGCAGCGATGAGGCCGGCGAGGAGGATGCGCTTCGTGCCGTAGCGGTCGATCAGGAATCCGGCCGATATCCCGAAGATCGGGCCGATGACGAGGATGCTGTAAAAGAAGCCCGCCGTTACCTGGGCGCGCGTCCAGGCAAACTCGTCGATGAGCGGGGCGTAGAAGACCGGGAAGCTGTAGTAGACAATTCCGACGACGACGAAGAGGGTCGCGAAACTGGCGGCGGTTATCCGCCAACCGTAGTACATCAAGCTCCTTTTACCTGGAATGGGCGGAGTGCCGGGGCCACGCGGGCGCGCTTCGGCGGAGCATTCATTTGTCCGCCGGCGGCGCGGGGCCGCTACTCGTCTGTGACGCAGCCCTCGGAGGCGGACTTCACGCTCTTGATGTACCGGTAAAGCGTCCCGCGGTCAGCCTTGTATGGAGGCGCCGTCCAACCGGCCTTCCGTCCGGCCAGTTCCTGTTCGTCCAGGTCAACGGTCAGCAGGTTGTGCTCTGCGTCGATAGTGACCGGGTCGCCGTTCCGGAGGAGGGCAATCGGTCCGCCCTCTTGCGCCTCTGGTGTCACGTGTCCGACGACAAAGCCATGCGTCCCGCCCGAGAACCGGCCGTCCGTTATCAGTGCGACGGCTTTCCCGAGACCGGCGCCCATGATCGCAGCCGTGACGGTCAGCATCTCCGGCATTCCGGGTCCGCCCTTGGGCCCCTCGAACCGGATGACGACGACATCCCCTTTCTGAATCTCATGCTGTTCCAGCGCCGCGAGGGTCTCTTCCTCGGAGTTGTAGACCCGGGCCGGGCCCTTGAAAACGAGCCCCTCCTTGCCGGTGACCTTGGCGACTGCGCCCTCCGGCGCCAGGTTGCCCCTCAGGATCTGGATATGCCCGGTCGTCTTGATGGGCCGGTCCAGCGGGTGGACGACCTCCTGTTCCTCGGCCAGAAGCGGCAGGTGGGCGAGGTTTTCTGCGATCGTCTTCCCTGTCACGGTCATGCAATCACCATCGAGCAGCCCTTCGGCAAGCAGGTACTTCATGACGGCAGGCGTCCCCCCGGCGAAGTGGAGATCCTCCATCACGTACTGCCCGCTAGGCTTCAGGTCGGCGATGTAGGGCACCCGATCGCTGACCGCCTGGAAATCGTCGATGGTCAACCGCACACCCACCGACCTGGCGACGGCGATCAGGTGCAGCACTGCGTTGGTTGAACCGCCCAATGCCATTACAAGCACCATGGCATTCTCGAACGCCGCCCTGGTCATGATGTCCCGCGGTTTGATGTCCCGTTCCAGCAGGTTGCGGATTGCCGCGCCCGACTGGAAGCACTCATCAAGTTTCCGCGGATCGGTCGCAGGCGTGGAGGAACTGTAGGGGAGAGACATCCCGAGAGCCTCAATCGCGCTGGCCATCGTGTTTGCCGTGTACATGCCGCCGCATGCGCCGGCGCCCGGGCAGGCATGCTGGAGAACCTGCTTGAGGCCTTTCTCGTCGAGCTTGCCGGCGATGTATTCGCCGTACGCCTGGAAGCTGGAGACGATGTCCAGCTTGCGTCCCTCGTGGTATCCCGGCCTGATCGTCCCGCCGTAGATCACCAGTGACGGCCGGTTCAGGCGCCCCATGGCGATCAGGCTGCCCGGCATGTTCTTGTCGCAACCCGGCAGCGAGATGTTGGCGTCGTACCAGTGTGCCGCCATGACCGTTTCGATCGAGTCGGCTATCAGGTCGCGCGATTGGAGCGAGTAGCTCATGCCTTCGGTACCCATGGATATGCCGTCACTGACACCGATGGTGTTGAAACGCATGGGTACGAGGCCGGCCTCGCGCACGCCCTCCTTGACCTTTTGAGAGAGGTCCAGCAGATGCATGTTGCAGGTATTGCCCTCATACCACATGCTCGCAATGCCGACCTGCGCCTTGCTCATGTCCTCTTCAGTCAGCCCGGTCCCGTATAGCATCGCCTGAGAGCCGGGTTGCGACGTACGTTGTGTGATGCGCGCACTGTACCGATTCAGCGGATTTGCCACAGCCAGTCCCTCCTATCGCTCGTGATCAGCCGGCAAAGCCAACCTTCGCTGCTGTAACTCCAGCGTAATTTCATACCATATCCTGAGCGGATCGAGAGATTTGATTTGGGCGGCCGGACGGGGTAACTTTACGCTTCCCGACGGCCGTGAGTACGTATAGATGTGAACTATGCTAGATAAATACGTCTACGCACCCGATTCGAACTTCCAGTACAGGCTTGTCAGCAGCGTCAAGGGAAATGGCTTCGCCGTTTACGTCGTGGAAATGATCTCCCAGCAGTGGCGCACCGCGGCCGACGTTGACCGCCCGATCTGGCAGCATTGGCTCGTGATCGTAAAGCCGGACCGGTGCGGAGCACCACCGGAATGCTCTTCATCTCCGGCGGGTCGAACGGAAGGCCGGCACCGGCGACCGCCGACCCGGCATTCGCCGGGGTGGCTACCGGAACCGGAACCGTTGTCGCCGAGTTGCGCACGATACCGAACCAGCCCCTGACGTTCGCAGGCGATTCGGTGCCACGCAAGGAAGACGCCATCATTGCCTACACGTGGGACAAGTTCATGAGAACCGGCGATGAGACCTGGCCGCTCCGCCTCCCGATGACCAAGGCGGTGGTGCGCGCGATGGACGTCATGACGGCATTCTGCGCAGGTCTCGAGTCAGGGAAAGCATCCGTCGAAAAGTTCGTCCTGATCGGTGGCTCCAAGAGAGGGTGGGCGGCCTGGACCACCGCGGCGGTGGACGACCGGGTCCTAGCGGTCGTACCGGCATCCATCGACGTTCTGAACGTCGAGGAGTCGTTCGAGCACCACTTTTGCGCCTATGGATTCTGGGCGCCGGCTTTGAAGGACTACACCGACATGGGGATCATGGACTGGTCGGGAACGCCGCAGTTCCGTGCGCTGATGGAGATCGAAGATCCCTATTCGTACCGCGACCGGCTGACGATGCCGAAGTTCATCGTGAATTCCACCGGAGACCAGTATTTTCTACCCGATTCCTCGCAGTTCTATTTCCCCGGCCTCAAGGGCGAGAAGTATCTCCGCTATGTCCCCAACACCAGGCACGACCTCGAAAACTCCGATGCGTACCTGAGCATGATCGCGTTTTACGGATCCATTATCACGGGGGAAGCGCGGCCGAGGTTCGACTGGAAGCTGGAAACCGATGGATCAATCGTGGTGGAGAGCCTGGACAGGCCGGCTGAAGTCAGGCTGTGGCAGGCTACCAACCCCGCCGCGCGGGATTTCCGCCTGGACACGCTCGGACCGGCCTGGACAAGCTCTCCGGTCGAGCCTGCCGCAGGAGGGAAGTACATCGGGAGAGTGCAGACGCCGCCCAGGGGCTGGACTGCGTACTTCCTGGAAATGACGTATCCCTCGCGGGGAAAGTTCCCCTTCAAGTTCACGACGGATGTCCGTGTCGTCCCGGACGTCCTTCCGTTCTCTGCACCGGAGAAGCGACGGTAAGAAGCGGGCGCGTTGCGCCGCGGCGCGGCGGACCCGGCTGTTACCCGCTCTTTTCGACGAATTCGCGGCTCTTGTTCTTCATGCCGATTGCGAGCGCTTCTTTTTCGCTGGTACCCAGGCTGGCGGCGTAATCGCGGACTTCCTGGGTGATTTTCATCGAACAGAACCGCGGCCCGCACATGCTGCAGAAACGGGCGACCATCGCGGCATCGTGGGGCATCGTTTCGTCGTGAAAGCGCCGGGCCGTCTCCGGGTCGAGGCTGAGGGCGAACTGGTCCTCCCACTTGAAGTCGAATCGTGTCTTCGACAGGGCGTCATCTCGCGACCTCGCGCCGGGATGTCCCTTGGCAAGATCGGCCGCATGGGCCGCGATCCTGTGCGCAATGACGCCGTCCTTCACATCCTTCCTGTCGGGCAGGCCGAGATGTTCCTTCGGAGTCACATAGCAAAGCATGGCAGTGCCGTACCATCCGATCATGGCAGCTCCGATGGCACTGGTGATATGGTCGTACCCGGGAGCGATGTCTGTCACCAGCGGGCCCAGGGTGTAGAAGGGCGCGCCGTGGCAGATCTCGACCTGCCGGTCCATGTTCTCCTTTATGAGATGCATCGGCACGTGACCGGGCCCTTCCACCATGACCTGGCAGTCGTGCTCCCAGGCCTTCAGCGTCAGCTCTCCCAGGGTTTCCAGCTCGGCAAACTGCGCCTCGTCGTTCGCGTCCGCAATCGAGCCGGGCCGCAGGCCGTCGCCCAGCGAAAACGCTACGTCGTACGCCTTCATGATTTCGCAGATCTCGTCGAACCTGGAATAAAGGAAGTTCTCTTCATGATGCGCCAGGCACCATTTCGCCAGGATGGCACCACCGCGACTGACGATGCCGGTCAGCCTTCCGGCGGTGAGCGGGATGTAGCGGAGCAGCACGCCGGCATGGATCGTGAAGTAGTCCACGCCCTGTTCGGCCTGCTCGATGAGTGTGTCGCGATAGATTTCCCAGGTCAGATCCTCGGCACGGCCACCGACCTTTTCCAGAGCCTGGTAGATCGGCACGGTTCCCACGGGCACGGGCGAGTTCCGCATTATCCACTCGCGGGTTTCGTGAATGTTCTTCCCCGTCGAGAGATCCATCACGGTGTCGGATCCCCAGTAGATCGCCCAGATCATCTTCTCCACTTCCTCTTCGATCGACGAAGCAACCACGGAATTCCCGATGTTCGCGTTGATCTTGACCAGGAAGTTCCGGCCGATGGCCATGGGTTCCGATTCCGGATGATTGATGTTCGCAGGTATGATTGCCCGTCCGAGCGCGACTTCATCGCGCACAAACTCGGGACCCAGTCCTTCCCGCAGGGCGACGTACTCCATTTCGGGTGTAATCGTGCCCCTCTTCGCGTAGTGCAGCTGAGTGGCGTTGCCGTGCCCGCGCAGCCTTTTCCGCGGCTCGGGGAGAGGGACCTCTGATTTGCTCTGTACATCCTTGTTCCCCGGGGACTCCGGCAAGGAATCATATTCGCCCCTGGCCAGGATCCAGGGAAGCCGTAAGGGCGGGAGGCCGCGACGCAGGTCGATGCAGGCTTCCGGGTCCGTGTATGGGCCGGATGTGTCGTACAGACGGATAAGGGCTCGCTGCGCGTCCCCGGAAACCAGGACCTCACGCATGGGTACCCGGATCCCCTCGCTGCCGGAGACATATATCTTCTTCGATCCGGGCATGGGACCTGTGACAGTAGTCCTCGAGTTGGCGAACTGACTCATATGGATACCTTCCGCCGCCGTCGCGTTCTATTGTCCCAGAACCTGAGCCGGAATTCCATGCTGCCAGCGCGTGAGCGCGTGGTTACAGAAGACAAACAAAGTCGAGGCCCGGAGGGCTGGCACACGTGAATCGATTGATTGTCTCACACGGTCAGAGACCCGCCGCACGCGATCTTGCCTGTGGGTCGCAGTCACTCGTAACGAAGGGCTTCGACCGGGCTGAGCCGGGAGGCTTTGATGGCCGGCCAGAGGCCGGAGAGGAGGCCGATCATCGTGAGGATGCTGAAGGATACAAGAAAGGCGTGCGAGTCTATCAGGAGGAGAATGTCGCCCTGATGACTCTTGTCCTCGAAGAGTTCGCTCAGGAACGGGATGTACCCTATCCATCCTGCCAACAGCACGGCAAGGGCGTACCCCACGACGCCGCCGATGATGCTCATCGCGAGAGCTTCGCCGAGAAACTGCAGGCGGATGTGCCGCTTGCGGGCGCCGAGTGCCTTGAGTATCCCTATCTCGTGCGTGCGTTCCTGAACACAGAACAGCATGATGTTCATGATGCCCACGCCCGCCACTGCCAGGGTGAAGATGCCGATCAGGTCCAGCAGGATCTTCGTGGCGGTGCTGATGCCCGAGATGATGTTGAAACCCTCGCTGAAGCGATCGAAGAGCAACGCCTTTTCATCCAGGGGATTGTACTTGTGCGCTTCCGACAGGATGGTCCGCACCTGCCGGACAGCGCGATCTTCGAGGACCCCGTTTACGGGTTGAAACACGAGAACAGAGTTATAGCGTATGTCGCGCATGATCCCCATGACGTTGATGGGGATCATGGCGCAGTTGTCGTCCTGGTCGAAGTAGTTGGAAATGGCGATCTTCTTCTTCAATATGCCTACGACCGTGAAGCGGATGCCGCTGATGAAGATATCCTGGTCCAGGGCAGGCGAACGGCTGAACAGTTTCTGCTTGAGATCGTACCCTAAGACCGCGACCCGTCTCATATTGGCGAGGTCATCAGGAGTCAGGAATCTCCCCTCTCCCATGAACATACCGCGGATGACGCCGTACTCGTCATTGACTGCGCGTATGCCGGCGCTGGTGATGCGGTCGCCCCAGCGCAACTGCATGTTGTCGTAGACTTCAGGGCTCACTCTCTTTATCAGCGTCGCACGCTGTCGAATGAGATCGACGTCCTCCGGAGTCGTGCGGATCACTCTGCCCGACCTCGAGCCGCCGGCCTGCATCGAGGTCTGGCCGTTCCAGATCACTACGACTCTGTCGCCGAAGTAGCTCAGCCCGAGCATGAACGCACGTTCGAAACCGTCTCCATACGCGATGAGCAGGATGAATGAGGCTATGCCCCATACCACTCCCACGATCGTCATCAGGGAGCGCTTGCGGTATGCGACCAGGTTCTCGACGACCCTTTTGAGCGTTTCGAATATCATCGCTCGTACCTCAGGGCTTCAATCGGATCCACGACCGCAGCCATGAAGGCGGGGTAGATGCTCGAGAGCACGCCCACGAGCACCAGGAACCCGAACGCGATCAGGCTGATCGAAGGCGTGACGATCATCCCTGCCCAGAAATCGATCGGCGGCAGGAGGTTGACCAGCGCGCACAGCCCCCAGCCGATAAAGATCCCTCCGATCCCGGCGAACACCGTCAGGGCCATCGACTCGGCGAAGAACTGCAGGAGAATCCGTCTCGTCGTGGCTCCGACCGCTTTGCAGATCCCGATTTCATGCGCGCGCTCTCCCACGGAGAGGAGCATGATATTCATCACCCCGACGCCGCCCAGGATCAGCGTCACCACGGCGACCGCTCCGAGGAAAACCTGCAGCGACGAGAACAGCTTGTGGATGAACTTGGCACCGGTGATCGTGTTCCAGATCGGGAGAGCATCTTTGTCGAGGTAGTCGAAGTCCATCCGCGCCCCGAGGATTCGCCGCACCTGGAGTTCCGCCGCATCACCCAACTGCTCGCTTCGCGGCTGCAGGATCAGGTTGGAGAGTTGGAACTTGCCTTCGGGCGCATTCGGGAGCGGGAAGTCTTTCGCGATGCTGTAGAACGGGATGAATATCTTCGTGTTGTCCGGACCGCTATAGTTGGAGTTCTGGTCCTTCCGCTTCAGCTCGCCGATCACAAGGTACGGCATGTCGCCGAGCATGATCTTCTCGCCGACCGCTTTCCCCTTGCGGAAAAGCTGGTCTTTGACTTCATCGCCGAGGATGCAGACCCTCTGTGCCCCCCAGTTGTCGCCGTCGCTCATGACTCTGCCGCCGGGCTGAACCACGATGGTGCGCATCTGCATGTATTCCGGAAAGACGCCGTGGACCGAAAAGCTGCCGTTGTTCAGGTTGGACCTGGCGGTCAGATACCTCTGGATCTCAGGGCTCGAGCGCTGGAGGTGGGTGGCCTGGGCCCGCAACGCAAAATAATCATCCAGGGTGAGTATGATGTCCTTGCCCGCGCGGGTTCCCTCGTGACCCTTGCTGGTGAGTCCGCCCCAGACGATCATGATGTTCTGGCCGAGGGCCTTCGCCTTCTCCTTCTGGGCCACCCACATCCCCTCTCCCGAAGCGGTCATGAGGATGAGACAGACCAGCCCCCAGGAGATGCCGAACATCGTCAGGAAGCTCCTGGTTTTGTTGGCCTTGAGGTTCAGCCAGGTCTGGCGAATCAGTTCCATAATCGACTCCGTCGGGACGGGCGGATAACCACCCTTTCCGCGGTTACTGCAGGATGACCGGCTCCCCCTGCTTCAGCCCCTCAAGGACCTCAGTCTTGGCACCGTTGCTCAGACCTGCCTTCATTGCGACCTGCCGCCTTCCCGTCTTGGTGGACATGTCCGGCACTTCGACCGATGTCTCCCTCTTCTCGTTATATATGAGGCAGCTTTCGGGGATCATCAGAACATCGTTGTGCTCTTCCAGGACGATCTCCGCGTTGGCGCTCATGTTCGCTCTCAGGAGTTCCAGGTCGTTCGTGATGGAGACGCGCACCTCGAAGCGGGTGACGTTGTCCTTCTCGACTCCCATCGGAGCGATCCGGAAGACCTTGCCGTTGAAAACACGGTTCTTGTAAGCGTCGACCGTAATCCGCACCGGCTGGCCTACCCGGACAACGCCGATGTCGGTCTCATCCACCTTCCCTTTGACGTAGAGTTCCTTCACGTCACCAAGCGTCATGATCAGGGTGGCGTTGGAACCGAGTTGCAGGATGGAGGAGACGGCGTCTCCCACTTCGACTTCCCTGCTCAATACCACGCCGCTGATCGGTGCCCGAATGGACGCGTATTTCAGGTTCTCTTCCGCTGTTTCCAGCTGTGCCTGCGCCTGTGCGATTTCGGAGCGTGTCTTGGCCAACGTCTGGTCGTTCTGGTCGATTTCGGCCTCTCTGACCTTCACGGCGGCGTTGAGGGCCTTCCGGGTGACGTCCGCGGCCTTCATCTTCTGCTCTGCGGAGTCATATTCCGACTTCGGCACGAGCCCTTGCGCGTAAAGTTGCCTGTAGCGCTGGAATTCGGCGACAGCGAAATCGTAGTCTTTGTTCTCCGCCTCGAGCTGCGATTTGTAAAGGTTGGCGCGGATCGTCCTCCCCTGGGAATCGATCTCCTTGAGCTGCCCCTCGGCGGCCTCGAGGAACGCGCGCGCCTGCTTCAGCTGGGCTTCGAGGATTTCCTTGTCGAGTTCGACCAGGAGCTGCCCTTCCTTCACCATGTCGCCGGTATTTACGTACAGAAACTTGATGATGCCGCTCGCCTTGGATTTGATCTCGACCTTCGACAGAGGCTCGACTTTCCCGGTGGCGACCACCGACTTGGCAATGGCACCGCGCTCTACCTTCGCGAGCTTCTCGGCTGGGATGGTTTTGTCAACAGAGAAGAGTGATGCGAAAACGAAATAGCCGCCAAGTGCGAGCATCAGTCCGACGATCGAAAGGAAGGAAATCGTAAAAATCCGCTTCTTAGCCATTCGTCACCTCCAGCCCGCAGCCGGGCTTCCTTTGTATGTAACGTTTTAGACGCACCGGAAGTTCACGGAGTCTGAAAAAAGGCTGAGGATAGTGACTGAAGCGGTATCCCCTGGAACCCCAAGTCCTGTTCTCGCTCCACTTGGACCTGGACTTGGACCCTGCTCGCGTGCTGTTCTCACGAGATTCTATGGAGCGGGCCTTCAGCCCTCGGTTCGTAATTCGGATGCAAACCTGGGGCTTCGCCCCAGATACTATGAGCCGCGCCTTCGGCGCTCTAATTTCTCTCTAGGGGCTTGAGTAAACCCGTGAATCCGTTCCAACAGGCAGGAAGGGCAGGATTCCCAGAGGGCCGAAGGCCCGATCCATACCAGCCTGGCGCAACGCGCCAGGTACAGGACCGAAAGGTGCTCCCGAGGGCTGAAAGCCCGTATCATCGGAGCCTTTCAACAGCGGCGGCGAGCACCCGCCTCGCGAGCGTTGTACTACTTGGCACCCTTCAGCTCATCAAACAGGCGGGTGGCGAAGGAGTCGAGGTTAATTACTCCACGGTAGGGGCCGAACATTGGGAGGTCCAGGAAAGTCTCGCGGTTCCTTTTCTGCGCGACCGCCCTGGCCACGTCGGCGCGGACCTTTTGTCCGGAAGCAAGCAGGTCCTTCATTTCCTGCAGGTTGGATGGCGGCCCGATGGCAGGGAGCACGATGATCAGCTCTTCGAGAGTCTTGGGCTCCTCTTCCGGTTTCTCCGGCTCAGGTTTCGGAGTCGGCATCGCCGATTTGAGCAACGGGACCATGTCGATGACCTGCTTGAGCGCCTCGAGCCAGGCCGCCGCGCTCGAATGACCCGATTCGTGGCTGAAGTCGGGGAAGCTGCCGGGTGAAAACAGGTCTCCGACCAGGAGCACCTTTTCGGCAGGAACGAAGACCACGACATCCCCACCCGGGTGCCATTCGCTCTCCGGGGCCTGGATCCTGATTTCGAGGTTGCCGGCGAAGACCCGGGTCTGGCGCACAAACGCCAGGGATGGATCGGGCGTCGCCGCGGGACTGGCGGCTTTCTCCTCTCCCTTGCCCGTGGAAGCCGTGGCCTTCCTGAAGCCGGCGCTTGCTATCATCAGCGCTCCCTGCCTGGAAAGCGCCAGCGCACCGCCGGCCGGTTCGCGCGCATGGTCTGTGCAGACGAACCAACGGATAGGCTTCGGATTGATCTTATTCAGCGCCTCGACGACTGTCGCGAGTTCGGGTTCAGCCGGCGGGTTGACAACCAGGATCCCGTCCTCTGTAACAACCGCTGCCGCGTTCGGCGACCCGGTCCCTCCCGACAGGAAGTAGCAGTGCGGGCTGACTTTTTCGAAACGACGTACCTGGCCGCGCGCGCTCCAAGCCGGCAGGAGAATGACGGCTGCCAGGATGGCTCCTCTCAACAAGAATCTATTCTCCGACATGCCATTCCCTCAGAAAAGTCGTGACCAGATCGTGGGCCTGGGGCAGTTCCTTCGAGAAAAAATGATCAGCCCCTTCTATCCAGCGCAAAGCGGTCGATGCGGGTAGCTTACTCGCGAGGCGTGCCATGAGCTCGTGAGGGCAAAACTCGTCGCGGGACCCCGCGACGAGGAGGGTTGGCTTCCGGTTCCCCATCAGAAAATCGAAATCATAGAATCGCATCGGCGGGGCGAGGCCCACCATGGCTCCGATCCGAGGGTCCCGGTCCGCGACCCGCAATCCGACCCAGGCACCGAAGGAAAACCCCGCAAGAGCGAGTGGCAGGCCGGGGTATCGTGCCGCCAGCCAGTCGATCGCGGCCGCGACGTCGTCCTGCTCGCCGATGCCCTCGTCGTATGACCCGGTGCTTGCGCCGACGCCGCGAAAATTGAATCGCAGAACGGCGATCCCGGCCTCGAGCGCCGCCTTGCCGGTCCGGTAGATCACCCGGTTATCCATCGTTCCGCCGTGTGCGGGATGCGGGTGACACAAGACTGCCGCTGACCGTCCCGGCTTCCGCGCGGGCTCCCGGAATACGGCTTCAAGCTGGATCCCTCTGCCGGGAATGAAAAATGTCATGGGTCTCGGGGACACCTTTCCAAATGCGTTACTGGCACGCTTGTCAGCTGACTGCGGCTGTTCTGAGGCTGAGCGGAACTTCCAGCCCATGCTCCTCCATCAGTTTCCGGTCCGACAATAGGCGCCGTGTCTCGCCGTCCGCCCACACCTTGCCACGGTCCATGACCACTGCTCTCGAACAGAGTGCCAGCACCATTTCCAGGTCATGCGTGGCCAGGAGGAGCGTGACCGGCAGGTTGCCGATGACTTCGATCAGGTGCCGCCGGTTGCGCGGGTCCAGGTTGCTGCTCGGCTCATCCAGGGCGAGTATCTCCGGTTCCATGGCGAGTACGGTCGCAATCGCGACGCGTTTGCACTCGCCCAGGCTGAGATGGTGCGAGGAACGAAGCCGCATCGACAGGTCCAGGCCGACTTCATGCAGTGCCCTGTCCACCTTCTGCGAGACCTCGCCCTGCGGTACTCCCAGGCTCAGCGGCCCGAACGCGACATCATCGAAGACGGTCGGGCAGAAGAGCTGGTCGTGGGGATCCTGAAACACAAGACCCACGTGCTTGCGTACTTCACGGAGGTCGCCCCCTTCCAGTATCTGGCCCATGATTCGAACCATCCCGCTTCCGGACAGGACTCCGTTAAGGTGCAGCAGGAGCGTGGACTTGCCGGCACCGCTCGGCCCGACAACAGCCACCCGCTCCCCCACGCGCACGTCCAGGTCTACCGCCTCAAGGGCCTTTACCCCGTCCGGGTATGAATAGTTGAGTCGGGTTATTCTGACGGCATATTCAGTCATCTTTGTTTCCGCAGCTTCGGCTCGGGGCCGCCTGGAACTTACCGGCTCAGGCCCGGAACGCGATGAACACGAAAGGCACAAGTGCCACAATGAAGACGAGATCCCTCCAGCTGAAGTGGCGCGAGCCGTAAACAGGAAACTCGCCGGAGTACCCGCGGGACAGCATCGCCTGGTAAAGACGTTCCGCCCGCTCAAATGATCGGACCAGCAGGGTTCCCAGCATCGAGCCGAGGATCTTCAGTTCTACCTTCGCCGGGGCACGGCCGACGCTCCGGCAATCGCGCGCCTGGCGCATGCGCAGCACCTCCTCGGTCAGGACGAAAATATACCGGTACAGGAACCCGAGATTGAGTGTCAGGATCTGCGGGCATCCCAGCTTCCGCAGCCCGCGCATCATCTCGGTGAATCGCGTGGTGTTCGTCAGCAGGACCAGGATGATCAGCGACAGCACCGACCGCATGATGAGCGCGCTCAGAAAAGCGAAATCGATGCCGCCGCGCCAGGGGCGGGCCAGGCTCGCAAGCAAAACAAAAGGCAGAAGAACCAACGACCTGCCGAGGATGTAGCCGAGAGGGACCTGGGAGATCCCCATGAAGATCGCCGTCAGGAAGAAGAACGCGAAAAACACAAACGTGTTTCCCGGAGGAATCGCGAGCACTGCGACGATGAGCGCCGTGAAACCCACGAGCTTGGTTCGTGCATCCAACTGGTGAAGAGGGGAATCCAGGTCCGCGTAACGGTCTATGAAGTTGTGCTTCACTGTCCCCGCCTCCGGACCTGGGCGAAGCGGCTGACCAGGTATGTTGCAGCGATCAACACGACGAAGACGCCGGCGCGCACCGTGTAATCCAGGAATCGCCCGGGCGAGTCAAGCGCCTGCCCTGCCTCCGCCGCCCGGCTGGGCACGACTGTTCCCGCCAGGAGGCGCTGCAGCGGATCCGGCAGGCCCGAACTTCCGCCAAGGGCGAGGACCGCAAAGGGCAGCGCCACAAGGAGCGCTGCATACAGCCAATCCCACCCGCTGAAGCGCTGAGTCTCCGCGGATCTGAGCAGGTCCGGGCGAACCCGTGCCATATAGAGGAGGACTCCGGCTGTCAGTCCACCCTCTGCAATCCCGATGAGGGCGTGATACCCGGCCATCGCCACGAGGCCGAGATGCAGGGATATGGCGCCTGATAGGGCCAGCGCAAATGCGCAAGAAACAGCGGACGCCATCATTGATACCCAGCCGGCGACGCCCGCCACAAGAGCGAGCTTCCGTCCCTGACTGCGCGGCCCGCCCAAAACCTGAAAGACCGCATACCCGGTGAGTGTCGTGACGGTGGCTATGTTGAAAATGTTAGCGCCGAGGGCGATGAGCCCTCCGTCCTGCAGGAACAGCGCCTGTGCCAGGACGACCGTGGTCATGGTAAGCATCGCAGCCATGGGCCCCAGCAGAATAGCAAGGAGTGCTCCTCCAACCAGGTGACCCGACGTGCCTCCCAGGATGGGGAAGTTCAGCATCTGCGCGGCAAGGGCGAATGCCGCGAGCACCCCCATCAGAGGCACCAGTCGTCCGGAGGTCGCAAGCTTCACCCGCCGGGCCGCGTATAGGACACTCGCGGCGGAGAGGGCATCCAGCGAAAACGCCACGCGATTTGTGAGGAAGCCGTCCGGAACGTGCACAGGGCGTGATTTTAGACCATTAGCATGAGCAATAACAGCCACATGAACGTGGGACTGCGACTCGAGCACAGGAGGGACTGTACCCGGTGGCGGCATCCCCCGTGGGGCGGGTTTTCAACCCGCCCCGGCGGCTTGAAAAGCCGCCGCACATGTTTACTGCGTCAACGACCTTCAGGGTCAGACCCCAAAAGGGGGAAAAAGTGCCATGAGCGAGCATGCCGAGGTCGCGCGCGATGTCCAGTTTCATCGAAGCGATCAACTCGGCGTGAGATTTCTGTGATGCTGTCACCGAGAAGCAGCCGCAGTCGACGGCGACGTCCCGAGCGATGTTGATGGCCAGTGCCCCGATGAAGACGACGAGCAGGACCGCAACCCACAGCGCGGCTCCCCGGCGCATCATCCCGGCAACCAGGCAGATGCCGGCGACCATCTCCAGCCATGGCAGGACCAGGGCCGCGGGATTGACCAGTGCGTCCGGGAACAGCCTGTAGTTGGAAAGCATCTGGGCGAATGCCGGCGGATCGGCGATTTTCGGCCAGGCTGAATAGATGAAAATAGCACCCAGGATGAGCCGGAAGCCGAAGGAGACCCAGCGGTTGCGCAGAATCTGCATCATGGTTCCATCCCACGCGTGACCGGCCATCCTCTCTTCTCCCAGTCGGGGAAGCCGTCTTTGTAGAGGCTCAGCTTGAAGAATCCGGCCAGGGCGAGCTTCTCCGCGAGGTGGGCGGAGTCCTCGCAAGTCGCGCCCGAGCAGTAGATAACTAAATCCTTATCAAGGGGGATCCCGCTGTCCCGCAGGGCTTCGATCCGGGCATCGGCATCGTGCTCCCAGACGGGGATGCTCCGTGCACCCGCTATGTGGCCCGCTTCGTATGCATCCGTGCGTCGGGCATCGAGGAACAGCGCCCCGGCAGCATGCATGCGAAGTGCAATATCCGGTGTGATTTCGGTAAAGAGCGCTCCGGCGTCAGGGGACGGCGATGGAGTATTTGGTTCGACCTGAGACGCTGGCGGCGTCGCCTCTCTCCGAACGATAGTGTTCGCCCGGGTCCAGGCGAGCTTATGCGATTCGGTGCGGGATGAGTTCGCGACCGCACCAGCCAGAATCGCGGCAACCAGAATCAGTCCCGACTCGCGGGCTATCTTCTTCCAGCTCATGCAGTTATTGACCCACCCCGCACACGCGATTGGGGAACTCCAGCGCCATGGATTCAGGGCGCTTCTGACCGCGTTGCATACCTATGGCCATCAACGAGATCCGCCAATAGTACGCGAGCCAGATCGCCATACCGAACAGCTTCGTGCTTGCTTCGAGCACAATGCCAAACTATATGTTCTCAAAAACAGAAGTTCAAAGCCTCGTGACGCCCCAAATAGAGCGGGAGCCCAGATTTGCAGGATACAATTGTTGCGAAGGATGATGCCCCTGAATTCTGCTTTGTCAGGGCCCAGGCTGTGCCGGCAGCGCGACCAGTGTCGCGAGATCGTTCGTGCCGAACAGGGAAAATACGGCGAGAGGCCTGTCGGACGTGATGCGGATATACCCCGACAGAAGTGACCGCCCGATGAGGCCGGGGAAGATCTGGGTCAGAACGCGCGACTTCCTTTGCCTGGACGGAAGGTCCTCCGACAGGCTTGCCACAACCGCTCCGTCGCTGTCCAGGACGCGCGTCGTGACGGTCGCGCCGGTATCTCCGGGATTCAGGATCGCGATCCCGGTGAAGTACGTGTTGTCGCTCGCGACATGCGGGATGACGTAGGACGTGCGCAGTTCGGACAGGAGTGGCAGGGAGGTGGCCGGCCTGCGTCCTTCCAGGTCTCGCAGAACGATGTTCCCCATGATGCCCGACTGGCCGGTCTTGATCTCAACGTACCCCTGCTGGATCTTCTGGGGAGCCACGCCGAAGCACGACGGATCGGTGAACTGAACCTTGCCGAATCCGGGGAGGGAGCCGTGCACGTCCGGCCGATTTGTGTGCCGTCATCCCGATCCATCGCTGTATCGACCGTGTCCTGTATCGGGTCGGCATTTATCACGGAGAGTTCCGAGGCCCAGGGGCCGCCATACACGTATTGGGCTGCGTAAAGCGTCTTCGTGCCTGAACCCGCAGCCGGCCGCGTCAGCAGGGAGATCCACTGCGAGCTGCTCTCCACCAGCTCGTAGCCGTAGAGCGGCTGATTCGAGGTAATCCTCAGGTAGGAGTACCTTTCCGCGGAGATGCCGGGGAACAGGTCCATTACCGTCGCAGCCAGGCTGGACCTTGGCCCTATGGTGCGCGCCACCGAACTCAGGTTCCATCCCTGCGTGCTCACGAGGTCGCAACTGACGACGGCGGAGGTGTCGTTCGGGTTTCTCAGCATCACTCGGACGACAGCCTCGGGCACCGTTTCCGGGAAGATAAGGGACTTCGAGGTCTGTTGCGAGAGTATCGTGCCGCTGATTGACGTGAGGTTGGCATCGAACACGATGAAGAATCCCACGACGTCGGGTACGCTGCTCTTGATTTCTATCCAGGCCGGAGTCTCGCTGTCGGGAAACGTGCTTCCGAATATCTCGTTCTCCAGAATTGCGATCTGCTCACCCGGGTAGAGGATCCTGATCGCGGCGTTTGTGTCCCCGCTCCCCCCGTCGAAGGCTCCCGCGGCATCGAGCGCCCTGAAATTCAGCAGTGCTGCCGTGCTGCCCATGTTGACGATGGCGATGCCCGTGTACTGCTCGACGTCGGTCGCGGTCATCGTCCTGGGGTAGGTCAGCGCGGTCGTCAACGCGCCGTCCGCCACCGCAGCGGTCATGAAGCTCCGACTGCCGCTGACGGAGATGTTTCCCTCCGGGTCGACGGACTTGATCCTGTATTGATAAGTGGTCGCGGGAGCGAGGCCGGTGAGCACGACCGTGTGCGTCGTGGAGTTTGTGTAGCTCATCGGTGTGGTGAGCCCGTACCTGAGCGACAAGCCGTATTCCACGACCGCCGTGGACGGACGGGACGAGGTCCAGGTGATCGTCGCTACGTTTCCGGTGGTGCGGACGATCGGGGTCGAGACGCCGTCAGGCACATCGATCGCGGCGGTGATCTCTTTGGAGTAACTGCTTTCCAGTCCCCGCGAGTTGTAGGCCGAGAGCGTGATGTAGTAGGTGCCGCGAGTGAGCCCGGTCAGAGTGTAATTCGTGACGTTTCCGACGTTGATGGTGGCCGCGTACTGACCCGGTTTCGTGCCGACGTGAAGCTTGTATCCGCTCAGGTCAAACTCCGGGTTGGAGTCCAGGCAAGACGCACGTCCTCTGCGCGAAGTATGCCGCCGGCAAACACAACAAGCGTGCAGAGCGCGCACAAAGACCTCAGGCATTGGAGAAGCTCTCTCATCGGAGTCGCATTAGTCTACCATCGCTCCCTTACGCGGAGGAAGGGTCAAGCGTGTGTCAAGAATGCAGCGCGCCACCGCCCCTGAATGACGGGGCGGTTGCACGCTGAGGTGAAAGAGGTAAGCAAGTGTCGGGACGAGAAATCAGGGCGCCTCAGTCGACGGCGACGCCCCGGGCGATGTTGATGGCCAGTGCCCCGATGAAGACGGCGAGCATGACTGCAATCCAGAGCGCGGCTCCCCGGCGCATGATCCCGGCGACCGGGCAGATGCCGGCGACCATCTCCAGCCGTGGCAGGACCAGGGCCGCGGGATTGACCAGGGCGTTCGGGAGCAGCCTTGGATTCGGTGCGTGATGAGTTCATGACCGCACCAGTCAGAACCGCGGCCATCAGAATCAGTCCCGCCTCCCGGGCCGTCTTGTTCCATCTCATGCGCTATTTCCAGAGGAGTAGCGCAGGATCGGACGGTAGCGGCCGCTCATACACTTCGTCGACAGCGAGGTCCTTCCCTAGCGCGGCCGTCCGTGCCAATTCGTCAGCCCGTTCATTCTCCGGGTGGCCGGCGTGCCCGCGCACCCATTCAAATCGTACTTCGTGCTTATCGAGCAGCGAGAGGAGGCGTTCCCACAGATCGGGATTGATCGCCTTTTCCTTCCGGTTGCGCAACCAGTTATTGGCCTGCCAGCGCCGCGCCCAGCCCTGCTCGATGGCGTTGACGAGATACTGGGAGTCACTGTGGATGGTGACGCGGCACCTGCTGCGCAGCGCCTCCAGGCCCCTGATCGCAGCAAGGATTTCCATCCTGTTGTTTGTTGTCCGCCGGAATCCACCGGATAGTTCTTTGCGGTGGCCTTTGTGAAGCAGGATTACTCCGTAGCCTCCTGGCCCGGGATTATCGATGCAGCCGCCGTCCGTATATATCGCCACTTCAGGCGCTGGTTTGGATTCGCCGTCACGCAACGCTGCGGACGGAGCCTTCGTCTTCTTTCCCTTCACAGTCTCTCCGTATCTCCCCTCCCGGATCGCCGTTGATCCTCATCGACCCGGTGGCAAACAAAAGAGTCACGCAGGACACCGGCGCCTGCGGGCAGGAAAAGCAGCGCCGGAGAAGTCCACCCATGTCCCTGCGACCCGCTCATTCTCGCATGGAGTCTGCCACGGGGGATGTAAATTGCACAGGCCTGCGCACAGTTCCTGTCAACGTCGACCAGGCGATCCTGCGCGTTTCCGGATAGGCATTCGCTCCTGAGCTCGTGGCACCATGGTGCTACGTCGGGCCCCCACCTCAGGGCCATGGACACCACCGTCCCATGGAACTAAAGTCACGCTAGCAGTAGGAGATTGACCGGATTCGCGGCCCTGAGTAACGTAGGGCGTGGCTGCCCGGTGTCTACATGCTGGCGATTCAACGTGACGTCGGTGCCCCTTTCCCGACGGCCGTGGGAAGTTGAGCCTCCTAGATTCCACGACGGCGACTGGATCTGTGAACCGTCCTGTGCAGGGTCGCATAGCAGCTGGGAAACCCGGATTGCCTTGAATTAAGGCACTTCGTCGAGGGCGCGATAACATGAAGATAAGAAGCAGGTATCTGATCCGCGCAGTGGCGATGATCGGGATGGCCGTAATCCCGTTCATGTGGATCTCAGCGAGTTCCGCTCAAAATCCAGCCGCCCACATCAGGCTGGTTCGAGCGCTCAAGACGAGCAAGCTGGGCATCCAGAATCCTGTCGGCCTCGCCTTTCTCGATGAACGAGGAAGTATTTCATGTTGTCGAATCCCGTGGCGCGTCTCAGCCGCCGCCTGCCGATTCCGATGTCATCCTGATTACCCCCCGGCCGGCTCAGATCGGACGGACACGCATTCCGGCAGCGATTGACGACCCCATAAACATGACCTTCGATAACACCTACAATCGCTTGCTCATCCTCAAACCCAATGCAAATCTGTTGATTTCGGTAGAAGCCGGACCAGATGGCCGGTTGAATCCCAACACCCTGGCTCATTTCAATGCCGGCACTTTCGGCCTGCAAGATCCGCAAGGCATGGCCGTTGACCCTGCCAGCGGTGACCTGCTCATTCTCGACAGCGCCTCGTCCAGTATTGTCCGCATCGCACAGACTCCGGACGGGACCTTCGATGGGGCCACGGTCTCCCGTGTGGACCTGCAATACCTCGGTTCGGGCGGCCTCCGGGGTCTCGCCGTCGACCCGACCAGCGGTCATCTCCACGTCCTGGACAGTGTCCATCAAGTGCTCTACGAAATCACCGCAGCGGGTCAAGTGCTCGCGGCCAGAGACCTTTCATCTCTCAATCTCAATGATCCCCAGGGGATGGTCTTTGCCCCCAGTGGAGACCAGACGGACGATCCCTCCAAGATGAGCCTGTACCTGGCCGACAGCGGCCTGGGTACCGGACATGTAAGCCGGCGAGCAGTCCCGGGCGAATCATGGAGTTATCCTTCGACGCCCCTATCGAGGCGCAAGCGCAAGCTCATTCCAGTCTGCGCTGGTCAGGACGACCGATCTGGCAGCTCTCTCGCCGCCCAGCCCTGATCCCTCGGGACTGACCTATGTGTCCTCGAGAAACACGCTGTTGATGAGCGATGGTGAAGTCGAAGAAACCGTAAGCGGTATTACGCACTTTCAGGGCGCCAACCTGTGGGAGTTGACGCTGAGCGGTGGCGTCGTTCGCACCGCCAACATTTCCTCGGTTGCCCCGACTGTGGTGCCCATGACGAACGAGCCGACTGGAGTCGCCTGGAACCCGGGCAACGGGCATTACTACTTCAGCGATGACGACGATCTCAAGGTCTTTGATTTGAATCCGGGGGCGGACGGGCTGGTCGGCACCGCCGATGACAGCTGGACGAGCTTCAGCACCAGGGTGCGGGGGATGAGGATCCGGAGGGAATCACCTACGATTCGTTGCACGATCGGTTGTTCGTTGTCGACGGCGACAACAGGGAGGTCTACGAGTACACAACGGCTGGCACGTTGGTCAGCCAATTTGATGTCCAGCATTATGGCGTGATGGATCCGGAGAGCGTCGAATTCAATCCCTACAGCGGCACGCTCTTCGTTCTCAGCAACGCCGCCAACCGGATAATCATCGAGACAACACCAGCGGCGCCCTGCTCCAGACGATCGACGTCTCCGCGAATAACGCCGTAGCCCCCGCCGGCCTGGCATTCGCCCCCGCGAGCGACGGAAGCGGAGCGCAGCATTTCTATATTGTGGATCGAGGGATCGATAATAATTACGATCCTAACATCGTCGACGGCAAAATGTATGAGATGACTTCGCCCTCGATCACATCCGGCAACACGCCCCCCACTGTGAATGCGGGACGCGGACCAGACGATCACTCTTTCTCAGGTCGCACAACTTCATGGCTCCGCGTCTGATGATGGCATTCCCAGCGCTGGCGCTGTCATCTGCCTGGAGCAAGGCCAGCGGCCCCGGCACGGTTACCTTTTCCGATCCCAACGCTCCGATCACGACTGCCAGTTTTTCTACAGTCGGGAACTATGTGTTGCGGCTGACAGCCGATGACGGGGAATTGGTTTCCAGCGATGACGTGAACATCACTGTCACGGGGGATAACGGGGAGCTGTCAACCGAAGTCCGGGTTGCCGCGAGTGCGGATGACGCCGAGGAATCCTCTTCGGCGGGGACCGTGTACTCTTGCCAGTGTCGATCTGGAGTTGGTCTTTGATGCGGTCCAACCAGAAGGTGGGCATGCGTTTCAACGGCGTCAATATTCCCCAAGGGAACAACCATTACGAACGCCTATATGCAATTCACGGTAGACGAAATCAACACGAGAGGCTACCTCCCTCGACGATCCAGGGACAGAACGTCGATCACGCAACGACCTTTACCACCGCGAAATACAGAACATCTCTTCCAGATCAAGGACGGCAGCGGCGGTCTCGTGGAGCCCGAATCCCTGGTCGACCATCGGGGCTGCAGGTCTCGATCAGCAGACACCCAATATCGCCTCGGTGATCCAGGAAATAGTCACCAGACCGGGATGGGCAAGTGGCAATTCCCTGGCGATTATCATTACCGGTACGGGCCACCGGACAGCGGAAGCTTACGATGGAGTCCCGGCCAGGGCGCCCCTGTTGCACATTGAGTATCGCCCTCTCGCAAGTAATCATGCCCCGGTGGCTGTCGCCGACGCCTACACCGCCAGTGAGGACACGGCGCTGGTCGTTGCGGGGACGAAGGGCGTGCTGGCAAACGATACCGACCCTGACGGCGATACCCTGACGGCGGCGCAGAACGGGGGACCCTCCCACGGTACCCTGGTGTTGAACGCCGCCGGCGGTTTCACCTACACGCCGGCCGCCAACTACAACGGCTCGGACAGCTTCACCTACCATGCCAACGACGGCAAGCTCGACTCCAACGTCGCAACCGTGACGATCACGGTCACGCCGGTCAACGATGCCGCCCGTGGCCAACGCTCAGTCCGTGACGACCGCGGAGGACACGGCCAAAGCGATCACCCTGACGGGCAGCGACGTCGACGGCGACACGCTGACCTATAGCGTCGTGACACCGCCAGTCCACGGTGCGCTGAGCGGCACCGCACCGAACCTGACCTACACGCCAACCGCTGAACTACAACGGCTCGGACAGCTTCACCTTCAAGGTCAACGACGGGACGGTGGACTCCGCCGCCGCCACCGTGTCGATCACGATCACGGCGGTCAACGACCCGCCCGTGGCCAACGCTCAGTCCGTGACGACCGCCGAGGACACGGCGAAGGCGATCACCCTCACGGGCAGCGACGTGGACGGCGACGCGCTGACCTACAGCGTCGTGACAACAACCGGCCACGGTACGCTCAGCCGGCACCGCCCCGAACCTTACCTACACGCCGGCTGCCAACTACAACGGCGCGGACAGCTTCACCTTCAAGGTCAATGACGGCAAGGTGGACTCCGCCGCTGCCACAGTGTCGATCACGGTCACGGCGGTCAACGACCCGCCCGTGGCCAACGCCCAGTCCGTGACGACCGCCGAGGACACGGCAAAGGCGATCACCCTGACGGGCAGCGACCTGGACGGCGACACGCTGACCTACAGCGTGGTGACACCGCCAGCTCACGGCACGCTCTCAGGCGCTCGCCCCGAACCTTACCTACACACCGGCTACCGGCTACAACGGTGCGGACAGTTTCACATTCAACGTCAGCGGACGGTATTGCGAGCTCCTCCCCTGCCACCGTGTCGATTACGGTCACGGCTGCGGGGCAACCAGAGTGCCGAGCATAACGAGCCTGAGCCCGGCTTCGGCCGTGGTGGGAGGAATTTCCTTCACACTGACAGTCACCGGGGAAAATTTCGTGGCTGGCTCGCGCGTGCGCTGGAACGGTTCGAATAGAACTACAACGTTTGTGTCCTCGAATCAGTTGAATGCGGCTATCTCGGCTTCTGATATCTCCACCCCAAAGACAGTCCAGGTGACGGTGTATAACCCGGCACCGGGCGGCATCTCGAATGCCCAACCCTTCTCGGTGAACAATCCCTCTCCCGTAACAACCAGCCTGAGCCCGGCATCCGCTAATGCAAGGGGGGCGGAATTTCGCTGTCAGTCTATGGCAGCGGCTTTGGGTCCACCTCGGTAATACGCTGGAACGGGGTAGAAAGGCAGACGGGCTACGCCTCTGCAACGAGGCTGAAGACGACGATTTCGGCCGAGGACATCGCCGTGGCGGGTATCGTCACCGTGGCGGTGTTCACCCCCTCCCCAGGGGGTGGCATTTCCAATGCCCAAACCTTCACGATCAGCGACCCGCCGGCGCCCACGATCACCGGCCGGACTCCGACCCTCGTCATAGTCGGGGGACCGGACTTCACCCTCACGGTCAACGGCACCAATTTCGTGAACGATTCGGTGGTGCGCTTCAACGGCTCGCCTCGCGCCACGACGTTCGTATCTTCTGCCAAGTTGACGGCGACAATACTTGCATCAGATATTGCAGTACTCGGGACGTACCCTATAACGGTCTACACCCCGTCGCCTGGTGGCGGTGTATCCAGTTCCAAGCTCCTCTATGTCGGCTACCCTCTGCCGGCAACGACGGGCCTGAATCCTGCAGCAGCTGCAGCCGGCGATCCGGCCATTACGCTTACTGTCGACGGCGGCAACTTCGTGACCGCCTCGGTAATACGGTGGAATGGGGCGAACCTGGCCACAACTTTTGTTTCTTCGTCCCAACTCACCGCGGAGGTCCCGGCATCCAACCTCGCAGCGGCCGGCACGGCACAGGTGACGGTGTACAATCCTACCAAAGGAGGAGGGGGCGGAACCTCAAACGCCCAGACCTTCAAGATCAACTGATCGCGTCAACTGGACGTGGATTCCGCCCGTTGAGGCTTTCGGAACGGCCTCTCTACCCGGCCCATGCCTGCCCGCGCAGGATGACCTGTCGCAGGTTCCCGTCTTTCCTCGCCTGGTATTGCTGACATTACTGTGACGCCCGACATAATTCCCCTGGCCGCTTTGACGTTAATATTGCGGCAGAGCAGAAGGCCCCCCCGGATGACCGAATGAGAAAAGGGGGCGGCCATGAAGAGAAGGCAGGTCGATCGGAAGGGGTTCCGAACACATTACAGCGCAGATGGCTCTCGCAGGCTGACTCACGCCCTGGGGTGTCCACCCGCACAGGCCCTGCTCATTTTTTTCTTCGTTGCCGCAACAGTATTTCAACAACGCGCTGAGGCAAACGATGTCGTTTTCGAATGGAACGCGAACACGGAACCTGATATCGCAGGTTACATCCTGGTTTCCGGAAGAGTCTCCAGACAGTACGACACTTGGGTGGACGTCAGGAATGTTACGAGGTACACGGTGTCAGGACTCGCCGCCGGAACTCACTACTTCTCTCTTATGGCCTATGACACGTCAGGGAAGGATAGCGGGTTTTCAAACGAGATTTCTCTAGTCGTCACCTCTGGCGACAATCGGCCTCCTGTCATCGAAACGGTGACTGCGACCGGAATCACCGATTCAACCGTCACCATAGGATGGATGACCGATGAGCCGGGCGACGCACTGGTGGAATATGGCATCGATGCCACCTACGGTTCGGCAATTGCGGTGAATGCTCCTCTCACGACCACGCACACAGTGGGGCTGAGCGGCCTGGCCGCCAGTACGACATACCACTATCGAGTGAAATCCAGGGACGCCGCCGGGAACCTTGCGGTGTCAGGTGATTTTTCTTTCACTACCGCTGCACCCCGCGATACACAGGCTCCCATCATTACCGCCGTGCAGAGCATGTCGGTCTCCAACAATTCTGCGACCATAACCTGGACCACGAACGAACCGGGAGATACTCAGGTCGACTACGGGAAATCCGCTGCGTACGGAACGTCGACTACGCTCGATCCCGCACTCAGGACCTCGCACTCGCAGGTCCTGGACGGTCTCACCGCAGGAACCGTCCATCATTTCCGCGTGAAGTCCAGCGACGCCGCTCACAACCAGGCGGTTTCAGGAGACTTCGCATTTACGACGACCTCACTGCCGGACATAGACAGTGGGCTCGTTGCAGCCTATTCGTTTGACGAGGGAGCGGGTACAACGGCAGCCGATTCCTCGGCCAACTCCAATTCTGCAGTCATCGCGAACGCGACGTGGACCACCAAGGCAAAGTTCGGCAAAGCTCTCTCATTCGACGGGAAGAACAGCTTTCTCACGGCCGGAGTCGCCGGCCTGCCCGACCTGAACGCGCCCAAGACAATAAGCTGCTGGTTGTACTTCATGGGGGGCGCGGGCCAGAGTCAGTCCGTTTTTGCCCTTGCCAATGAGTCGCAGCAAGCTTCAGTGCGGCAGGAGTTCAGAAGTTCTCAAGTTGGAATGCTTCAATACGAAGGTACCTGGCTTGTCGCCGCAAGTTCTCCATCCGCTAAGAATTGGCATCACTTTGCATACACATTCGACGGTACCGAGAACCGCTTCTATATAGACGGTCAGCCTATAAGCAGCTCCACGATAAAGCCCCGGGCGGCCCGCGTCGCGAGCTTCCAGATCGGACGATGGATCACGGGCTCCGAGTACTTCAAGGGAACTGTGGACGAGGTTCGCGTCTACAGCCGGGCCCTGACCCTGGAGGAGATCCGGCTCGTCATGAACGTGCCTGTTGCAGCCTCACAGCATACGGGCCCCGTCTTCATGCAGGCCCTCCAGAATGACGCGGACACTGAAGAAGAAAGCGCGTCGCGCGTGATCACGAGTGCCAACTCGTTTGTCGAACCATCTCCGGCGCCCTTCGTGAACGTTCGACTGAGCCGGGACGTCTATACCGCGGGGGAAACCTTGAGTGCGATCCATTTGTGGCTTGGCAATCCTTCGCGGTGCGCCCGGGACGTTGAGGTCAAGGTCTGGCTGACGGCAGACGGCGGCGCCCCGGCTCCGGTCAGCCAGGATACACTTGAAGGGTCCCTGACCTTACCTGCCGGTCTGAACCAGGATTTCGGCCCCGTACCGCTCTGTCCGCTCGACAGTGAAAGCTTGGCAGGCAGCTATCGGTTGACAGCCCGCATCATCGACCAGGTTACGGGGGAAGTGCTGGCCGAGGACTCGGCTCCGTTCACCGTAGCGGGACAGCACAGGATCACCCGCAACCGTGCGGCCAGCCTCAGTTTCGCCGCTGCCTCGGCTGCGCTGCTGGAGGGTCGCTTCGGCAATCTACAGCACGCTGACGACTACGGGGTGGATGGATACACCATCGTGAACAATGGTGAAGAGCCCGCTGCCGTGGAGTTGAAATTGTGGATGGAGGGTCCAGGACGAGGTCCAACCAGGTTGTTGGCGCTGGGCGGTGAGGGTTCGCTCGTCTTGCCAGAGGGCTCGGAACTGATCCTGGACCCGATTACTGCATTTCTGGGGATAGAAGACCTGCGCCCCGGCACCTATCAGCTCAGGGCGAGGATCCTGGACCGGAAGACCGGCGAGGCTTTGTGCGAAGATGCTACCCAGCTGGAAATACCGTGACAGCCTCGAGTCGGGCACGCCCGGCAGGGCCTTGGCTGTGCGCATGGGGTCGAAGTTCTCTGGAAGGCCAGGCGGAGCAAAGAGAACAGTGATCTCTATGCTGCCGATTGAGGGCTGGAAATGAGGTATCATCAGGGTGCGGACAAACAGCAATTGCTACCTCAGAACGGCCGGGGCGGAAGACGACGGATGGATGTGCCCCTGCAATTGGGGATTGATCGTGAGGGCGTTTCTGATGGGGGAAGACGACGGCTCCCGGATCCGCCTATCGCCAGGGAATCTGGTTTGCAGCGCTGAGGCCCGGCCATTGCCTCAGCTTGTCTGAAGGAGGGGGATTATGAAGAGGACGTTCGCATTCTTCGCGGTCGCCGCCTTGCTGTTCCTGTTGCCGGCTGTTTGCTCCGCCGCCACCTACTACGTGTCGCCTTCCGGCAACGACTCGGATGCCGGAACTGAATCGAAGCCTTTCAAGACCTTCCAGAAAGGCATCAATGCAGCCCAAAACGGGGACACCGTCTTTTTGAAGACCGGCACCTATGATCTGGCCGGCTATACCACGACTCTCTCTCGATCGATCAGTATCGTCGGCGAGGACAAGAAGACGACTACCCTCTCCAACGGCGGCACGATCACCTTGCATGTGCCCATCAAGGTAAGGAATCTCAAGTTTGTCAACTACAGCAAGGTGAACTACAACGATGCCGTCTTTCGTATTTCAAACGCTGCCGGTGAGGTCATCGATGGGTTCAGCATTGAGAACTGTGTTTTCGAGAACGTCCCTTGTGCTCTCTGGGCAAAGAACGCTGCGGGTCCCATCAGGAATCTCAGCGTTAAAGACTGTACGTTGTCCAATATCAACTCCAGTTGGAGTGTTCAGGCCATTGTTATCGCAAGCACAGGCGGGGTAAGTAATGTGGAGATATCCGGCAACACGTTTGAAAATCTCTATACAACAGATCCCCGGCATGATGCATTCGGAATCCTGATCGGTAAAGATGATACCCTGCCCGTACCGGATCACATCACCGTCGCCAATAACGCCATCAACCACCTGGTGGGTGGCACGGTTTATACCTCCTATTACGCCGCAGGCCGCGGGATTCTTATTTACGGGAATTACGTCCAGATTCTCAACAACGTGGTTACCGACGTAAATCAGTCCGACGCCCATAACTGCATCTACCTCAAGGGAAGTAATTCCACAATTTCCAACAACATCCTGCATGACTGTGGCAGCCTTGCCACCGGTTCCGGAGACCTCACGATCAAGGGCAACGAGAACGTGGGAAATGTCATCTCCGGCAACAGAGTCACGGGTGACCAGACGGGTGGAGGGATCGCGATCTACACCAAAGGCGGCGTCACTATCGACAATAACTATGTCAAGAGAACCGGATCCGGCCAGGGCATCTTCAGCTTTCAGCTCATCGGCCAAACCTTCAAGGTCACGAGGAACCACGTCGAGTCGCCTGACACCGCCATCTATATATGGAACGCTGACAACGGCTCGATCCGGGATAACGTCGCGATCAGCTACACCGGCTCACCCGTTTATCTGAACAGTGCTACCGGCATCACCGAGACCAACAACACAAAGTGTACCGGGTACAACTGCGGGAAACTGGATCCTCCTGTCGTTACCTGCCAGAACGGCGGCTTCTATTGCACCTCGTCCTGTGGTTCCGCCAGCCACGGCAATCTGAACTCAACCTGTTCGAACGGCATGGTCTGTTGTGACTCGTACGACACCGGTCCGCCAGCTTCTCCCACGGGATTCAGGGCACTGATAGCCTCTGCAGCAGGCAACTGCAGTAGCAGGCAAATGGAGTTTCTGGAGCTCTCCTCCCCCCGGCTGTTCAATTCGGTTTCGAGACCGGATGAGGCTGCACGCGGGGAAAGCCCCACACAGAGTAATGGGTTTGAGGCGTTTCCAAAGCAGGACCGACTTTGGATCTTCTGGAGCACCGGCGTGCCTTCTGGAAACTCCAAGTAGGGCTGGCTTCCAGATCAGGCAATTACCCCGCCACGGCCACCACCGGGCAGGTATTTCGTCCCCTTGAACCGAACGCGCGCTTCCCGAAAGCCGGACTAATCGACCTCCAGCCGGTCATGTCTTCCCAATCTACTGACAAATGGCATGTTCCTTCTGTGTTTCCGGGCAGGATATGTCTGTCATAGAGGACGCCGCTGAGAGTCAGCTTTTCCGGGCGGCTTTCAGCTTGTCCGGGACGACGAAATGCCCTATAAAATACTCCTGCCCGGACGCGCATTGCTTGCTGCGCCGGGCGCTGGACACCCGGCTTTCAGGAGGTGTTCTGAGCACAGCCCCGCTCTGCCAGGGGTTGCAGCATATGAATCGAGCGGTATGAAGCTAATGATTACACTTACACTTGCCGATTCCTGACAATGCTGAACCGGATCCCCGGTTGAGATAACAAAGCGAGAAATCCAGGAGCATGGACCCAAATCCCGGAAAACGACGATTCCTGTTCGTCATCGACAATCTGAGCACGGGTGGCGCCCAGCGTCAGATGATCAATCTCGCACTGGGGCTGACGAGGCGTGGCTACCTGATTGAGCTGTTTTGTTATGCTCCCGGTGATCTGCTCGCTCCGCCCTTGAACAATGCGGGGATTCGCGTGCACTGGTCGCTCAAACGCAGCCGTTATGCGCCTGATTCAATAATTGCATTGCGTCGATTGATTGCAGGTGGACGTTTTGATCTGGCGCTGTCATTCCTCAACACACCCAACTTCTATGCCATTATGGCTGGTCGACTCCTGGGATTCAGGCACATCCCTGTGGTGGTCTCCGAGCGATTCTGCGATCTCCCCGAGGGTGTCATCTGGCAGGATCGGTTCGTGCGCCAGTTCTATCGCTTCGCCAACCACATTGTTTCGAACTCGCACCATCAGCACGCAAATCTTGCCGCGAAATATCCGTATCTGAAGGACCGAGTGTCCACGATCTACAACGGCTATGACCTCGGGCTGTTTGCCCCGGCGCAAGCAGAGACACGCCACGCGGGCCTGCGATTGCTCGTCGTCGCGAGCGTGTCGTCATATAAGAACGGGCTCTGCCTGATCGAAGCGCTCAACATCCTCGGACGGCAGTATAAGTTTTACCCGAGCGTGACGTGGATCGGCCAGAAGGTAATGTTCGGAGAACGGTTGGTGTATCTGAATCAGATGGACGCGAAAATCAGCTCCTACGGACTTGGGAATCAGTGGCAGTGGCTCGGTCAGCGCTCCGACATTGTGCAACAGATGCACGAGCATGACGTCCTGATACATCCCTCCTATGGAGAAGGACTGCCAAACGTTGTCTGCGAAGCTCTGGCCTGTGCCCGTCCGGTGATTATCAGCAACACCTTGGACCACACTCGCCTGGTGCGTCACAACGACAATGGGCTTCTGTTCGACTACCGATCTCCGGAAGACCTTGCCGAGAAGATCAGGCAGTTCTCGGACCTTCCGCCGGAAGCGCGTCAGGCGATGGGAAAGAGCGGACGCCGGTTCGCTGAAGACCACCTGTCCTTGGACCGGTTCATCAACGAATACGAGCATCTGTTTGCCAGCCTGCTCGCTTAGGGAGAAGAGATGATTCTGCTGAGGGTGTTTTCCAGAATCCTGGTTTTGTTGCGTCTCGTCTGGCGCCGGGGTTGGATGATCTTGTCACGGCCGGCATTTCGCAGACATGGAGCGCATCTTCTGTTTGATCCTCGTGATCATTTCAATTACGAGAATATAGAGATCGGCGATGACGTCACGATCGGTTCAGGGGCGACGTTGATGGCAACGGAAAGCCGGATCATCATCGGCAATAAGGTCCTCATGGGCCCCAACGTCACGATCATAGGCGGCGATCACAACACTTCACAAGTCGGCAAGTTCATGTATGACGTGCTGGAGAAAAGGCCCGAAGACGATCAGGACGTCATCATCGAGGACGACGTCTGGATCGGGAGCGGAGCAATCATCCTAAAAGGGGTTCGGTTGGGGCGCGGATCGATCGTGGCGGCCGGTGCCGTGGTAAAGAAAGAAGTGCCGCCATACACAATTGTGGCGGGCGTTCCTGCCAAAGTCATCGCGATACGGTTTGGAAATTTGGAAACCATAAGCCGGCATGATCACGCACTGTATCCGCCCAACAAGCGTCTGGGCCCGGATGAACTCGCAAGGATACCTGGCCCGAAGACTGTCTGAAGCTCTTGTGACCCAGCCAGCCGCGCAAACGCGCACGACAAAGACACAGCGGTCTGAAATCGACATAGGTAAGCGGTCGCCCGCGTTCCCTGTCACACCACCGTGCGTACGGGTCCGTACACGGCGGTTCGGCGGGTTAGGCTAGCGACCGCCAGTCAATCTCGGAATCCCAAGCGAGTCGAAGTAAGCATTAGGCAGTGCGTACGATAGGGCTGGGCTGTTTGCGAGTCGCCACGGGCCGTGGGCGCTACCCGCAGCCTTAGCTGCGAGATCTCTGCGCACTCCCCGTCGCTGCAGTTCCGCAAATCTCACCGAGCCCCGTTTCCACTGCTTCCAGATCACAGACCGCAGCCTGCGTCTAACCCACGCCTCAAGTCCTTGTAGCACCGAGGGTGTCTGGCATCTCCCGAAATAACCGATCCAGCCCTGTAAGTACCGGGCTGTGTCCTCAGCCATTCGTTCAATACTGACTCCTCGCGTCCGGCTCGTCAGTTCCCGGATCCGCTCCTTGAAACGTAGAATCGCCTTCGGCGCTATACGCCGCTTCGGCTCTTCTCCCGCCGTGAAGCTAAATCCCAGGAACTTCCGCTCCCATGGCTGCCCCACCGCACTCTTCTGTACGTTCACCTTGAGCTTGAGCTTCGCCGTGATGAATCGTGTAATGCTCATCATCACCCGTTCCCCGGCGCGCCGGCTGCGAACGTAGATGTTGCTGTCGTCCGCATACCTGGCGAATCGAAGACCTCGCCGCTCCAACTCCCGATCGAACTCGTCCAGTACGATGTTGCTCAGCAATGGCGACAGAGGACCACCTTGCGGCGTCCCTTGGTCGACCGGACTCACCAGCCCGCCTTCCATCACCCCGGCTCGCAGAAATGCGCGAATCAGCTTCAACAACCGCTTGTCGCTCATCCGCTCCGCAAGCTTCGCCATCAATTTGTCGTGACTGACTCGGTCAAAAAATTTCTCCAGATCCAAGTCCACCACCCAGCGATAGCCTTCGGCAATATATTGCTGCGCCTGTGCCACCGCCTGATGTGCCGAGCGCCCAGGTCGAAACCCGTAGCTGTGATCAGAAAACGTACCGTCCCATCTGCGTTGTAGCACCTGCATCACCGCTTGCTGTATAAATCGATCCAGCACCGTCGGGATGCCAAGCTTTCGCACCCCTCCGTCCGGCTTCGGGATTTCCACCCGCTTCACCGGTCGCGGCTTATAGGTCCCATTCAGCAGTTGTTCCCGGATTGCTGGCCAGTGCTGTTTCAAGTGATCCGGGAGATCGCCGACGGTCATGCCGTCCACGCCCGGACTCCCCTTGTTGGCCTTGACTCGTGCCAATGCCTGCTTGCAGTTCTCCCGCTCGCAGACTTGTTCCATTAACTGTTCGGTATCAGCCGGGCTTTCTGCTCTGCGCTTCGCCGCAAGCGATTCGGTCCCTCCCTCGGCAGCCCTTGGGGCTTCACCCGTATCCTCTGCCATGAAGGCCAGCTTCAGCTGGTTCTTCTGCCGCCTGTCGCCCATGAGTCGCGCCGCTTATTCGCCTCTCCCATTACCCTCCTTACGGAGGACCGTTCGGGCCTTCACCGTTTCCGGCTACTACGCCCTCTGCTGACTTCTGCCGCCCGGTCAGGAGGAATCGCTTCCCCCTCAGTCCCGATTCCGGGACAAACGGCAGATCTCCCGAGGTAAGTTCGACCGCCTTCCGCACGCAACCGCCGGATTTACAACCAGCGCCCTTGATGGATATGGACTTCGCTGTCAGTTGCCAGCTCGTCCGGCACCGTATGCCTCATATCCGGTTCTTGTTCATCGGTTCGCGCCTTTGCTCCACGCTTCTTTCAGACCCCGCCTCACGACGACGCCCTTGCGCTTCGCTAACTCTTCACCTCCATCAGGTTGAGTAGAGGACTTACACCCCCGAGCTGTCGAACATGCTCGGCACACAACAACAATGCCGGGCTTTTCAGCCCGGCACATGTCACTGCTACTTGCTTTCCCCGAAACTCAGCCTCGAGGTCAGCGGGTTTGCAGCCTCAGGAAGACGACCCTCGTTTCCGGCCGCTCAACAATGTCTGGCGTGATCCTCCTTAATAGCCCTGTCCTGAATCCAACAGTGTGCGCACCCGGCGCAGGATCGCACGCCTCTCTCCGGCGTTCAACCCGCTGTAAAACGCGGTCACCAGGATCACGAAGCAAGTCAATCCCGCTGACATCGTCAGGAACACCCACCCCGTGATGCCTCTGCCGATGAACACCGTCGGCAACCCGTTAGTCGCCGCGGCCGTCACAAACAGCAGGCACATGACTGTCACCGGTCGTAAGACGGCACCAAAGTAAGAACCGCTCGGCTGCCCAAGCATCCGGTCGATCAGCCTTGGATAGGAAATGCTGAGCATTGCCCTGCCGGTGATGAGACCCAGATTCAGACCAACGATTGGGGGGTTGACGTAACGCACCCCTATACAGGCTGTGGTCACGGAGACAACGGCAGCCACGCAACCCTGGATGACTTTCCTGCGAAGATCCAGCGACACGTCGATGATGCTGCCGTCGTTTCTGATAAACACCAGCTGCGTAACAGCAACCACAATCAGCAGGTCTGCGATCGTACCGGCATAGTACTTCATTCCCACCCACATGCCAATAAAGGTCCGGTTGAAGGCGAGGACTGTCGCGCCGATGCATGTGACGATCAGCCAGGACAGCGTCATTGTTTCGTGCCTGACCTGCGCGGCCCGCTTAAGATCCCCGGACCCAAGGACGCCGCCGAGCCCGGGCACGATTCCTGCAATCATGAGCGCGATGATGCTCACGAGTGTCACAGGTGCGGTTTTCGTGAGCGTATAGGAAGTGACAGATTCAACAGAGTCGAGGCGCCCGAGTATGACAACATCGCTTGCCATGATGAGCTTTATGAGCAGCGACCAGATCATGAAGTACCAGCTCAGACCGAAGAAACTCTTTACGTCGCTCACTCGAGGTTTTGACACCCCGAACCAGGGAGCATACTGTTTGGCGACCCAATAGAAAAATGCGCCGCTAACCACAGTGCCGGCCACCGCCGCCCCGGCGACTCCAACGATCCCCAGCTTCAGGAGCACCGCGGCACAGATGAGGCTGCTTCCCAAAAAGACGAACACCGCAGAAAGTCCCATCCGCTTGTAGCCGAGATTTTCGCCCTGAAGAACGGACTGAGGGAGGCTGCTAAGGTTTCCCAGAGCCAGATTCAACACCAGCAGAGCCGTAGCCCACCGGGCATAGGTTGCAGCTTCCGGGGCTGCGCGCAGGAAGGCGGGCACCACCCATATCAACACCGCGCCACCAGCTGCCACGATGGGCAGGAACAGGGTCCATACAGCGAGGGCGCTGCCCACAGCCGCCCGCTTCTTCTCGCAGTCGAGGGATGCCTGCTGGTGCGCGAGTGTGAACTTTAGGGCCTGAGTGGGTCGTCCGGTGCCGGGAGACACATACCCAACCAGGCCATTGAGGATCTGCCACATGCCGTAGTAATAGCTACCCAGACCTTTGACTACAAATGGGGTGACCAGCAAGCCAGCAAGTGCCGTTGCCGCATAATCCAGGAACGCCGCGGCGGCATTCAGATAGGCCTTCTTTGTCAAGGTCCGATCTGAGAAGAGCCCTGTAAGTAACTTCATGTTGCGAGCAAACGACTCATCAGCCATCTGTCAACCTCGCGCGGGCGACCTGCAATGGCCTGCCGCGCTCCTGCGCCTATTTCATCACAGGCCCTTCATTGCCTCCTTCAAGGCCAGTCTTTGCGAAAGCAACTCCATCGTTTCCTTAATAGAGTGCCGCTCTGTGTTGACAGACATCACTTCGACTCTTGCGCCGTCGCCGTTCAGAAGTGACAGGACATGTGCATAGGCGGTCCTGTAACGCGACAGGTACTCGCAGGCTTCCAGGTCCGACCGGTCTTTTACCCCGTGCCAGACCTCCCTGCGCCGGATTCGCGCCACCAGAGTCCTTTCTGAGGCTTCCAGGCAGATCAACAAGTGAATGGTGCCCCCCCACTTCCTCGCCATTGAGGCCCACCAGCGGGCGGCAGTTGATCTCTGCAGGACCTTCGGGCCGTAGAGATACAACATCGCAAGCATGAATACCGGGCCTTGGTCCAGGACCAATACTTTGTCGGTGCGTGACGCCTGCGCTTTCAACCTTCGATGCCAGCCCGTAAGAATCACTATCCACGCCACCTCCCTTGCCGTAGGGTATCTATCCAGTCGATTCTTCAGGATAACAGAGACCAGAAACGGCAGCGCACGGATTGCGTTGACCACGAAGAAGGGAATGTCACGCATCTCGCGGAAGTACGGCGGCACCACCGCAACGGTCCCATTCGTGTTCTTCAAAAGGGCGGTGGTCAGTGTCGACTTGCCCGACCCGGCAAGGCCGATGAATTCAACGACCCGCGGGCATCTGTCGGCAGTGCCCGTCCAATCTTCCATCATATGTTCGCCCAAATCACGGCTTTGAGTCTTGCGAGCACCTGTTCCTTTGGCATGGCAGCATCAATCACAAAAGCAGGGCTGTTGGACCAGTCTTTCTCCCATATCTGGCTGGCCCGGGCTGCAACAGTGTCGGGACTTTCTTCAACCTTGCGCTCAACTGCCGTGTCCGGGTGAACCCTGAGGACAATCAGCAGATCCGGTAGCAGCATGGACTCGTAGTAACCCGATTCCAACCTCTTCAGTGTCTGCGCAAACCAATTCGCCTTGCAGTCTCCCATCATCCGCTCTACCCGCGGACCGTCCATTGAAATCATCCCGGGAAGCGGATATCGATCGCAGATCACCAATGCTCCATTTGAGGCGACCCGCCGGGCTCGACAGTAAGCAAGCCAGCGGTCTCGTGCAACCAAGACCGCGCTCACCAACGAAACGTCGCCGGGACAGTCATTGATGTCGTTGGTGTCGTTCGCTCCATTCATGGCGAGTCTTGCCTCGCCCTGTTCCCAGAGCCTCATCAGCCTTCCGATCTTCAGAATCGCCCTTACAACGACACTCATCCTAGACCATTTCGGTTTTCCCAAGTGCACTGTGCTCAATTCAAAATGCTGCGAAAGCCACTTCGCCAGGCCTTCAATCGCAGTGCTTTTGCCCGCACCATCTCCTCCCACCAGGGCGATCAGGCTGCCCCCACTCGCCATCCGCAACTTCTGCCTGCCCGGAAACAGGCGCCGCCGAGCACCTGCTGCGAAACGCCGCCACAGCTTGAGGTACAAGTCTGCGATTCCACGCCTGCGGCGACAACCCTTCAGCCTCCTGCCCAGTCTCTGCGCCGCACTCACTCGCCTCCACAATCCGGAGTCCGGCTCCAATGCCATCATGCATTCGTCAAATACGTCTTCGCCGATGAACGGGAGATGCTGCCGCACGACAGAAGCCACCTGCTCCCTGGAACATCTTTCCTTCAGATATCTCAGCTCTTTGCGTTCCGGCGACCCAAGCCGATGCATTCGCATCGCAAACGAGTCCCACGAGCAGTGCTTTATCACCAAGCGGATGACAAGCAGCGTCAGTTCGTACTCTGCTCTCGGAACGGGGCATATCGATTCCTCGACCGCCGTCTCGATATAAGCCCGTTCCATAGGAATGCGATAGTTCTTCGAATTTCCGTGCCCGCAAACCAGCTGGTAATGGGCATGAACATGGACAAACTTGTCATTCCCGCTATCGTAAGCAATGTAATGTTCCACGCCGGGCAGTTCTCTTGGTCTTGCCGCGAGGGCCCGCCTGAATCCCTGGCAACCGAGAATGCGGATGAAATCCTGGGCATCTGCCCGATGCACGAGCAGGTCGAGATCACCCTCGCCCGCCGTTGCGGCGTCAAGAGATGCATTGCTCTTCCAATGACAATATCTGATCCCCTCTCTTCGAAGTGCATCAAAAAGAATGCGCACCGTTGGAAGGCAAGCCGTCTGCGAAGTTGCACTCTTACTGCCCGGGATCATGTCTTCTCTCCCCGAAATAGCGCGCCGTTTCTGAAAAATCACGTGCGCACAGGCGTTCAAACAGATACTTACCCAGATACATGCGATGCCTGGCATTTTCAAAATCAATGAGGAAGGGGCGCCCGGACGATCGTTCGAGGATGACGTTGCCGTACTTGATATCGTTCCACACGATGCCGGTAGAGTGGATTATCCGCACCTGCCCCCATATCGCGTCCACGCACCCGCTATCAACGACCTTCTGATACACATCTTTTTCGCCTTCGACGATCCGCAGCCGCTCGGCCTTGGACGGCCTCTTATATTGGGGATTCTCGCAGATCTTTCGATTCGGTAGCGCCGCCCCGTGTCCCGCGAGGTAATGACTAAGAACCGTTCCGCATATGTACGACAACGTCAGGCCCGGCTTCCCGAAATCCACCGCCATGATGGAAGGAACGTTGGCCTTTGACAAACCCAGCAGGTGAAGCGCCCTGAGTTCGTTGACAAAGGACCAATAGTTGCCCCGATAGCATTTCTTTATGCCGAGCCACCCGTTGAGATCCACCAACTGAAGACTACAGCGCGTTCGAGCCACGAACTGGTTCGGAGCGACAAGCGTTGCACAGGGAATGTTTCCAACTCGAGAGAGTAGGAAACCGCGGCGATCTACGTCCGCGATGACTTTCTCCCCTGGCTCGCTACTATCGTCGCGGCCCTGTGGAATCAAGCCCGGCTCTAGCCCCAGGGCACCAGTCTCACGCCTGTAGCCCTGGTTTGCGCATCCGACCACTGCCGCTTCGCGTTCTCTCCAGTAGCGAAGCTCTCTGTTCAGATACAGAGCCTTATTGATTCGATCAAGCACGACCACATATCTGCCGCCGAGCCGATTCAGCATGCGCATGCCCCGGGCTCCATGCCTCCACCGTTATCGCTTTCGGAATTGCTCGATCAGACTTGCACCCGCCCCGTCAAATGCAGTCACTCCCCTCGTCACCTGCTGTTCCAGCGGCTCCCAGTCTCTTCACTTACTTGCCGTAGGTTCGCGTGTGGGGAATGGACGCGCCGATTCCGAATCCTTGCGGCAGATATCTGCCCAGCGAAGTCAATTCATCTGTTTCCATATCAAACATCAGGAAATCGGCATCGGACCCCATAACAACATATCTTCCGTCTTCCGAAGCGTTTACCGTGAAGTAGATTCCTTTGCTCTTCTCGCACAGAGCGCTTCCGCCGTCCCTGCACACGATCGCCTTTGCCGGCGAGACCTCAATCCTCCTGTAGAGGCTCATATCTGCTGCTGAAAGGATGTACAGGTACCGCGGATACGACATGACAGCGATGTACGTCCGGCTCTTGTATTTAAAGAGCTCATGTTGGAATATGCGCATGAAATGATCATCGGAGTACCTTCCCTCGATCGAGGTACTCCCGTCTGCAATCTTCAGTTTGAAAAGGGTGGCAGGTCCCTCAAGAAAGGCGTTCATTTCATGAAACACGACATTATGTGCCGATGAATAGAACACAGCGGGATCATCCGGGTCAAATACATGATGACCGACCACCGGCGCAGGAAGCCCAGTGAGCCAATGAAGTCGACGATGTAGATCCATGGTGACGAGCTGCTGCGGTCTGATGCCGGCTTCATGACTCAATCGGTATCCGAGTCGTGAGGAGAAAAAAGAGTCTCTCGGATACGGGACACACAGCTCCTGCTTGAAGGTGCAAAACACCGCATACCTGTCGTCGGGCGAGCAGGCAATCTCATGAGTTTCTTCCTGATAGTCCAGCTCCAGCAGCACCTCCTCTTTGAGTTCCCGCAGCGATACCCTGCCGACCTGGCACGGAACCGAATCTGCCTTCTCGTCGATCAAATCGGCCCAACCAGTCAAGGGCCAGCGTACAAAATACCAATAGGCGCCGTCTGAGGAAAAATTGCCTTGCTTTGAGTAGTGCATCGGCGCAGCAGCCAGATAATCCTCAGGAAATATCCGGACCCCGTTTGAGTGCGTGTCGATTATGTAGTTATAGAATCCGTTGGATGCACATATATACCCTGTCTTCGACATGTGCGAGCAGTGTGGAATGCCCAGCCCCATGAAGGGCAGTCGCAGCCGCAGGTAGGCCGGCTTGTATCTCTTGATATGCGCCTTGAAGAGTGTGTTTGTCTTCCGGCATGGCGGCAGGGAAACAGACCAGGACTTGATGCGCTTCTCAATGAAATCGACCAGACTGAAATGCAGAGCGGGATGCCCGTTGTTGCTGCCGGGGTGCGGCACGGTCAACCGAAGGTTCACCTGAGGCAGATCGCCCGGATTACAGAACAGGATTTCGCTTGTCTTGAGGGTGCCCGAATTCCGGGAGAAAAGCGTCTCCAACAGGATAGTCTTGTATACAAGCGCCTCCTGAAGTGGCGCGTGGGTGGAAAGTGCCCGTCTGAGATGGTAGTTCAAATGGGTGTCAAACATATTCCACGGTGCTCAAAGGAGTATCCTGGCATCGGATGAACTTTGGCTGATGGGAGATGTAGCAACGCGCCTGCTTGGGTGGTTCACCAGGCTTCTCGCTTATTTACTCCGATACGCCAGTGCATTAAATTCAAGCGTGCCTCATGCGGGACGCCGGCCAGCCTCTGCCGAATCGCATCAGGGAACGCCTGTTTAGTCAGACAAGATCAGGCAACCGCTTCAGCATCTGCCGGCGGCGCGACACTCCGCGGCTGCCAATGCGAGGTCGCTGTCCACCATCATGCGAACCAATTGCCTGAAATCTACCTTGGGCTCCCAGCCGAGTTTCTCGCGCGCTTTTCGTGCGTCACCCAGGAGTGAGTCAACTTCAGTCGGCCTGTAATAATAAGGGTCGATCTCGACCAGCACACGCCCATCCGGGCTGATGCCCTTTTCAGATGCGCCGCTTCCGCTCCATGTCACAGGGAGCCCGGCGTGAGCAAAAGCCTCCTCGCAGAATTCACGCACCGAATGGCTCTCACCGGTGGCCACCACGTAGTCATCCGCCACATCCGCCTGCAGCATCATCCACATTGCCTCGACGTAGTCGCCGGCAAAGCCCCAGTCTCGCGAGGCATCGAGATTGCCCAAGTACAGCCGATCCTGCAGGCCGCACTTGATCCGACCCGCCGCCCTCGTGATCTTCCGCGTCACGAAGGTCTCTCCCCGTCGAGGGGATTCGTGGTTGAAGAGGATGCCATTGCCCGCAAACATCCCGTAGGCCTCGCGGTAGTTCCGAGTGATGTAGTAGGCGTATGCTTTCGCTGCGGCATAGGGGCTGCGCGGATAGAAGGGAGTGTTCTCCGACTGCGGGATTTCAAGTGCCTTACCGAACAGTTCCGAAGAAGAAGCCTGGTAGAAACGCGCCTCAATGCCGAGTTCCCTCATCGCCTCGATCAATCTGATTGTCCCGACTCCTGTGATCTCCGCGGTATACTCAGGGATGTCGAAGGAAACCCTGACGTGAGACTGAGCTCCCAGGTTGTAGACCTCGTCCGGCCGCACCACTTTGAGGATCGTGTTGAGCGAGGACGCGTCATTGAGATCACCATAGACGAGATGCAGTCTCCTGTCTGGATCATGCGGATCCTGATAGATGTGATCGATGCGGCCCGTGTTAAACGATGAGGATCTCCGGATGATGCCCCACACGTGGTATCCCTTTTCCAGAAGTAACTCCGTGAGGTAAGACCCATCCTGACCGGTTATTCCCGTAATCAAAGCCCGCTTGCCCATGGCTGGAATCCGAGTGCTATGTCGAAAAGAGTTGCAGTCGCTTGCGAAATTGCCTATCAAGCATTCAGACTTCGGCTTTCCCTGTACCAGTTGACCGTACGCAGCAGTCCTTCGCGGAAGTCAACTCTGGCGCGGAACCCGAACCATTCGGCCGCGCGCCTGGTATCGAGGCTCCTCCTCGGCTGGCCGTTGGGTTGGCTCGTGTCCCAAACGATTCGTCCGTGAAACCCGGTCAGCCCGGCGATCAGTTCCGCCAGCTCGCGGATGCTGATTTCCATGCCCGCACCGATGTTGACCGGTTCATGCCCGTCGTAGAGTTCGGTCGCACGTACGATGGCCTCAGCGCAGTCATCCACGTAGAGGAACTCGCGCGTCGGAGATCCGTCGCCCCAGAGCACGATCTCGTCCGCTCCCTGCTCAACCGCCTCCACGCACTTCCTGATCATGGCAGGAATTACGTGCGAGGTGTCCGGATTGAAGTTGTCCCCCGGGCCATAGAGGTTCACGGGAAGCAGGAAGATCGCATTGAAGCCGTACTGCTGGCGATAGGCCTGAGCCAAAACGAGCAGCATCTTCTTTGCCAGACCGTAAGGCGCGTTCGTCTCTTCAGGGTATCCATCCCAGAGCTCTTCTTCTCTGAACGGGACATGCGCGAATTTCGGGTATGCACAGATGGTCCCAAGCGCAACAAACTTTTCCACCCCGGACAGCCTGGCATGCTCCATCAGAAGCGCTCCCATGACGAGATTCCTGTAAGCGAACCTCCCGGGATTAGCGCGATTGGCACCAATGCCTCCCACCTCAGCTGCGAGATGGATCACTATCTGGGGATGGAGATCGGAATACACCCGCTCGACAACGGCCTCACGGCACAGGTCATAGTCCTCCTGCAAGGGCACCTGGATGTCGGCGCCTCCCCTTTCCCGAAGGGCGCTGACCACACGCCGACCCAGGAATCCTGCACCGCCGGTTACCATGATGCGTTTCCTGCTCAGTTCCATGTCTTCCTGTCTGGCCGGGCCGGTGCCCTGTCACATGATGTCTGCCCTACTGCCGTGGCAGTCACGTTCGTCCAATAACTCTTCCCGGAGTGGAGAATTGACCTCGCTCTCTTGTGCTGTGGCCATCGCGACGCATTCATCGCACATGCAGGCCGTACACGACTCTGGCATCGATCCGGCGCACGATCAGGCGCCTGGAGTCGGGTTTCCCAACCCCGTTGCCTCATCGCTCCTGCCCAGGCACTCGGGCCATGCCTGATCCTCCAGTGGGCGCTCCCCTTCAACGCAGAACTGGAGCATGCCGATGGCCTTAGGGAAAACCGAAATAGCCGGATTCGAGGCTGCCAGCTTCCTGGCAACCGCGAGGCAGGTTGGGCCGATCGCCGGCCGCAACCACGGGTGGAACACCACTCGCTGCCGAACCTTCCTTGCGAAGTATCCCATCCTGAACTTGAAATCGTCGACGCTGGATGGCGCATCCAGTGACTGCAGAGTATAGAAGATGGACCGGATGCCGGGCCTACTCATCATTGTCTGAGTCAGGCTGAAGGCCAAGGCGTGATTCACACGCGCATTCATGAATTCGCGATGGCACTGTTGTGAAATCAGCTCGCAGCAGTCATCCATCTGAAACGATAGCAGCGAAGCTACCAGGCGATCTTCAACCAAGGCACCCCAGGCTTCAAAACCGGGCAGCGCGCACGCCGACAGGCAGCGTCGCTTCCAGGTCTCTTCGGTCATCCTCGCACTCCGGCCCTGCCGATTGACAGTATCCACTTCCAGCGACCATCCTTCCTCGGCCAGCCGCTGCAATGATATCGGCACCACGCGACATCGATTAAGGCCGGTGCGCACATTTTGACGCGTGCGACGATCCAGCATTTCGAGAGTGTACTCGGCCCGTTCGTACACTGCGTGGTAACTGATCCGGCCCACCGGGCTGTCGACCGGCGTCGAGTAACGCAAGCCGATCGCCGTGTTCTGGCGGAGGAAATCGGTAAGCTCTTCCTCCTCCGGCCGGATCAGCCAATGGTAAGGAAATGCCTGGTAGACTCGAGGACTGGCATCAAACCAGTAGCTACTCTCTGTTTGCACCACCCGGTGTCCCTGGCGGCGCAGCCACTCGGCAAATATCTCGGCGTTCATCTCCTGGAGCTCACTGAAATCGCTTTAACCAGGAACTTCTCAAACTGCTCGGCGGCAACCTGCGGCGAGTGGTGGCTCTCCGCCCAACGCCGGCCGTTTCGGCCGAGCTGCTCGGCAAGTTCCTGGTTGTTCTTGAGAGTTAGTAGTGCTTTGGCCAGTTCAGACGGCTCTTCCGGCGGAATGCATATGCCGGCTTCGGCACGAGTCACCAGTTTCCAGGCATCGCTACCCTCATCGACCGCCGCAATAATGGGTCGCCCGCTGGCGAGTATGGACCAGATCTTGGAAGGAAGGGAACCGGCTGCGATACCTTTTCGCAGATGGACCAGAGAGACGTCCGCAGTCGCCAACACTTCGGGGAGGCGCTGGCGGGGTTGAAAGGGCAGGAACTGCACATTGGGCAGTTGGCGTCGCACCGCCTCGCGCACCAGAGATTCGCGCCCGGCCCCGTCCCCCACAATGACAAAGCGAGTGCCGTTTCCGGTCAGCAGTTCGGATGCGGCCAGAACTGTCTCCAAACCCTGAGAAAGCCCGAGATTGCCGGCATACAAGGCTACAAATGCGTCGGTTAACTTGTGCTCCCGTGCAAACTGGTTCACGCGAGGCATCGGCCGGATCAGGTCGGTGTCCACCCACCCGTACGTCAGTGCCATTTTTTCATCGGGAACCCCTAAAGCCCTCAAAGGTGGTCTGAAGGAGTCTGAAAGAATACTCACAACCGCCGAGCGATCCAGGCACGACTTCTCCAGGCGGGCCACCGCCTTGATCACCATCTTGTGACGAAAGATGCGCAGTGCTATCCCGACGTCCGGGAAGACGTCGAATACCGCAAAAACCGCGGGTTTGTGATGCCGCGCGATCAGCCAGCTGAAAGGTATCCAAACCCACAGTGCGGGATTTACCACAAGCGCTGCATCAAACTCGCAGTCCTTTCCCGCCCACGCCGCCCCCAGCTGGTAGGAGATGAATTGCAGCATGCGGAGAGAAAGGTTGGATCTCTTCAGGGAAGGCACCGGCACCCGCACCACCCTCACCCCCTGCTCGACTGAGTCCCGGATTTTCCACCCCCGGAACTCGGGCGTAACACGCCCGGAAGGGTAGTGCGGCACAGCGGCTATCGCTGTGACCTGGTGGCCGCGCTCTGCCAGGCCGACACCCAGCATGGTGAACAGCGGGGCGCTGGGCCCCATGTCGGGCTCATAGAGCGGAACAAGCATCAATATACGCATGAATCTATGACTCGGGTGTTCAGTGCATCAGGACGATCCCCGGAGAAGCACGGAGCTTCCGGAAGATGCATCACGTGAGCTGAGGCGCTTCAAACGATCGCGGTCCCGCTCTGCCGCGGAGGATAGGTAGCCCGGTAGATTTCAAGCAACTGTGTAACGTAACTTTCGATATCGAAGCTCTGCGCGGCAATCCGATAACTGCTCACCTGCATGGCCTGGCGGAGTTCGTTGTCCAGTGCCAGCCTCGTGACTGCCGCTGCCAACTGATCCGGGCGGCCAGGTTCCACCAGTAACCCGTTCACGCCCTCCTGTACCAGATCCGGCAGGCCTCCCACACCGCTTGCCACTACAGGAAGCCCGCTGGCCATCGCTTCCATTACAGCCAGCGGCATCCCCTCGCTGTGGGAAGGGTAGACAAACAAGTCTGCCTCGCGCAGGCACTTCAACTTATCGGCACCAATCGCGGGCGGATGCAGGCAAACCGAACCATTCAGGCCGGCATCTCTCGCCTGCTGCAGGAACCGCTTTCGTTCTCCCGGCGTGAGGTCGTCCCCCACCAGGTCGAACATCACATCGATCCCTTCCGATCGAAGCACGGCTGCCGCTTTGATAAGGTCGAAGCTTCCCTTGGCTTCTCCGATGTAGCCAAGATAGAGCGCTCGCAGCCTGCCCTCGCGCCTGACCTTGCCCATCCGTTCCCGAGCGAGCGCCTGGTAAGGTGCCAGGTCGATCGCATTAGGCATGTAGTAGATATGGCAGTTGGGCGCCATCGATTGGACCTGCAGCCACTCCCGGGACAAAACAATCAGCCCATCAGACAATCGAAATGTCAGGCGCACCAGCTGCTGCCACAGCCGGGAGCGTTGGGCACAGAAGACACCAAACCCGCAGTGAGGATGGAACAGAACGCGGCTTCCACCCATCCGTGCGATCAAAACGCACAAGCTGTGTTTGAGGAAGGAAAGTCCAAAAGCTGACCCGATATGTGTGACTGCCGGCCGATGACTCACTACGGCCCGGGCAAATCGCGCCCAGTCTCCAAAGGCTGAAACGATGTTCGCTGCCGTGGCGCGGCCGGAGTCGGCGAGCGGCCGGTTGGCGATACTGCTCTGAACGAAACGCAGGTCGATCTTGCGAGGGAGCGAAGATTCCAGCAGGGACTGATAAAACGCCTGCATTCCACCCGGGGGTGGCGGCAAAGGGCCGGCAACCAGGACGCGGAGCCTGGAGAAATCTGTGGTTATCATGGGAGGTCTGCTCTATGGGAGCGGTTGCTGACCTGTCGGGTAACTGACCGTGTGGAAAAATGCCCGAATTCGGCGAACAATACGCCGAGTGAGTCGATCCGGCATACACCGCGCGAATCTGCACCAGGGGCTGCCGAATCGGCTCTGAGTCTCGGCGTCATTTTGGAGCGCGAACAGCCGTCTCTGCTGACGACGAAAGATGATAGCCCTCTCGAGAATAGAGGTGGTACGCACTCTGGAAAAGGGCGACCACATCCGTCAGCAGTTCTTTTTGATTCGACGTCGCGGCCTGTAGCGGGTTAAACGACTCTTCCGTCGGGTTGTATTGGAATAGTCCCGAGTAGTCCGCGGTGCCCAACACAGCCATCGCGTGCCCATCGAACATGCCCAGATCCCGGTCGTGCTGCAAAAGCACATAAGAGCGCTCTGGGGAGAGCCGCAAAAGGTCACGGCCAAAGAAACAGCTCCGATAGCCGGGCCCGAGCAATCCGAGCAGTGTCGGGCCGAGATCCATTGAACTCCCCATGGTGTCGATGGAACGAGGTGCGATCAACGACGGCGCATAAATCAAGAGGGGTACTTCATAGGTCGCGATCGGGATGAAGCCCAAGCCATGGACCCGGGCACCGTGATCCCCAAGGACCGCAAAGACGGTATTCCCGAAAAAGGGATGACTCGAGGCCCGATCCAAGAAATCGCCTAGCGCCCAGTCGGCATACTTGACCGCATTCTCCCTCCTGTGTTGCCCGGGGTCAAGATCGATCCGCCCTTCCGGATATGTGTAGGGCTTATGATTGGAGACGGTCAGGACCGTCGCAAAGAAGGGCCTGCGAGCTGCATGCAGGGCATCGAATTCTTCAATCGCCTTGTGGAAAATATCCTCGTCGGAGACACCCCAGATCGTGCTGAAAACAGGATGGGGGTAGTCCTTTTGTTCAATGAAGCGATCAAAGCCGTTTGCCAGCGTGAAACGACGAGCACCGTCAAATGAACCGCGCCCGCCATAGATGAAGACCGTGTTATACCCCCTGTTGTTGAATTCCCTTGCGATCGTCGCGACATTCCCGGAGTGGCTTCGCTTAACGACGGCCGTCCCGGGAATGGGAGGATACGAAGCCAGAACTGCCTCGAGCGCCCGTACGGTACGAGTCCCGGTGGAATAGAAATGCCGGAAGAAAAGTCCTTTGGCCGAAAGTCCATCCAATCGGGGTGTCAAACCCGACGCATCCCGATGTAATACCTCCACAAACTCAGATCCAAGACTCTCTTCCAGGACAATGACCACATTTACCTGCCCCAAGCCGGGCCGTGAGGGCACACGCCGTTCCATTGGGTTCTGAGGGTTTCCGGTCAGCACCTCGTCCGGAGCCTTCACCAGGTTCACGACTCGCTCAAATGCACGGTCATCGGGCATCGTTACATACTGGGAGTCGTAGTTGAGGTCGTTCGTCAGAAGAGCATATGTGAACGTGTAGAAGCCGTTTCCTGCGATTTCATCCAGGACCCGGTTGGGATCGGTATTCAGGAGCCGGATGTCGACCGTTTCCAGCAGCACGGCGGCCAGGAGCAACCATCCACCGAGGAACGCGGCGCGCGTCCATCTCCGCGACGGCAATGAGACCGCAGAATTGACCAGCGGTCTAAAAGCCAGGACAAGAAGAAGAACCAGGAATCCCACTCCGACAAGAACAAGGGGCACGGGGTAGCTTTGCCATATGTTCCCGATCACCTCTCTAGGAGTGACGAAGAGGTATTCCACAGCGACATAGTTGAACCGAGCCTTGAACTCGTCAAAGAAGTAGAAGTCGGCAACGGAGGCAAAAACGACAGCATAAAGATAGGCGCCGTAGGCAAACCGCAGGCAGGGTCGCACCCATCGTCGCCCCGCAATTCGCTCAGGCACTGCGCCGTTCACAAGGAGTACGGGAACGGCCAGGCAGAACGCAACGGCTAAGTCCATGCGCAGGCCGGTCCACATCGCCCACAGCAAGTGCCAGCCTTCCATGTGGACTGCCGACCAGTACTTGAACACCAGGGCCGCTCTTACAGCGGTAGACAGGAGCAGCACCTGCAGGGCAAATACCACGACCACTGCTGTCCTGGTTCTCATCAAATCGCGCAAGTAGCGCTTCATCTGGTTTGACCCGGGATATTCACTGGAAATCTGGTTATCAGAGCCATTCTTGAAGAGAATCTTGCCCTACCGTTCGGATCTGGACCACACTCCATCGGCACGGTGGTGCGATATCACCCGTTGCGGAGGCTGATACGTGAGGCTACATCCGTGCGGCGGCGAGGCCTCGCCTACTAACCTTGTCTCAAGACACGCGGTTGGTAGGTACCATTGCCTGGCGCCAGCGCCGGCGCGGTGATGTCGAGGCTGGATGGAATAAGGAGGAGTGAGAGAAACAGGAAGTGGGTGTGCGAGGTTTCTATGGCGCCGCCTTTGATCCAGGAAAACAAAAAACCCAGGAAGACCGACGCCATAAGGGCAAAATACGGCAGAAGCCAGTATCCTCCCAGTCTCCTGCAGCTCTGATATTGCCCTGCAAAAGACCAGACTGCGGCTATCATTGTGCCCAGGAACAAGAGAATGCCGGGAATGCCGGTCTCAACCCAAATAACCAGCACCGGATTATGAATGGGTACCCGCTCGTCCTCGCCATAGGCCCCAAGCGCTGACCTGATTACGTAGGCCGAGTTACCGATACCAACTCCGGTCAATGGGTTTTCCTTGATCACATTCCACGCCTCCTGCCAAAGAACCTCCCGCCCTCCCAGAGGCGTGTCACTACCCAGGTTGCCTGCGAAGCGCGACAGGGTGGTAGCAAACACAAACGGGAACAGGGTCATCCCCAGCAGCAGAATGACAAGGCCCTGCTTCGCATAGCGGCGCGTTGCCTTCCAGAGCCACAAAGCCAGGAGAGTGACACACAGTGAGATGGCGGTTCCGCGTGAGCCGCTCAAGGCGACCAGAACAATGGCTGCAACCAGAAACAGCGAGGCCGTCAGGTTCCGCGTGGTTCTGTGCCTGTTCTCAGGTCGCAATGCCTGCCAGAGCACGCCCGGCAGCGTCACCAGCATGGCGAGTCCCAGCTCGTTCGCATTCGCGCGCATAGGCTTGAACCTCGCCATGGGTGTGTAACCTCCGGAAATGATCACCCCGGCACTTACCAGAACCAGGAACCACCCGCACAGCGCCAGTGCGTTCATCACCCCGTTCAGGTCCTTCTCGGTTCTCACCACGTTGGGCAGAAGGAAGAGAAACAGGATGAATCTGAACATATAGAGCTGCAGGTAGGTCTGTGTGGCAGGAACATTCTCTGCCCAGGATACTGTCACAGCGGCCCAGAGGATGAAGCCCGCCATCAGCGAGGCCGTGAGCGTCCACTTCCAGCGGGTGTGCCGGCGAATTGCATCGAAGAGCCACGTAACCAGGGCTATGATGGTCAACGACCGGTTGAGGAATGAATGCACCTGTTCAGGAATGATGCCGGGTGGGATGAGAATCACAAACAATGCAGCATACAGCGACCACGCAGGGCGCTGGAACCCTACCGCAAGCATCGCGAGCGCGGCGACGGTACCCGCAGCAATCATAGGGGAATAAGGGGACTTGAAGACCGCGATGGATCCGGCCACGATCACCGCAGCAGCAATCGCAATCACAATCGATTTGGCCTGCGTGTCGAACCTTCGTGGTGAAGCATGAGGTGGATCGTCGCCCCCGTGCTCCCGGAATACAGTCGGCTTCGCTTCTCTCCGCAGAAATCTGAGAGCGCCTTGATATGGAACGTTCATTCCAGGGTGGACGTGGCGGCGCATTCCTGAATCTTCGGAACCGGTGTCATTCATAGGGTACTTCGCCCTCCTGATCGGGCTGAACCTCGGAGATCACATAGCGGTATTTACCTGAACCGCTGGCCGGGATATCATCCACAAACTCGAAGGCAACTTGGCAGTCATCGCCCATTAGAAGTCTCGTCTTTGCCGCGACTTCATCCAGTTCCGCCTGACGGTTGCCGGATCCGGACTGGACAATCCTAAAGACGATGCTTGAATGGCTTGTCTGAACCACCTGTGTCTTCACAACCCAGTCCTTGGATCGCAGGAAACCGACGAAACCCAAACCGTAGATGTGATTCCCATTTTTTAGCGTGAACAGGTCGACGGTCCTGCCGAGAACGCTCTCCAGTCTCTGCCCGTACACAGCTCCTTCCGCGTTTCTCACAGGAGAGAGCACGCCGCGGTCGCCGATACGGTACCTTATCAATGGCATGGCGAAGTTAGTCAAGGACGTTACCAGGATCTCTCCTTCAGTGCCATCCGGTACTCGCTTCCCGTTGCCATCGACGATCTCAATGTAGTTACCCCACGGGGCCACCCAAAGGCCGCTGCAATCGGGCCGTTCGCAGGCTATATCGCCCACCTCCCGGCACCCGTATCGGTTGAATACTCTGCACTGGAAAACCTTTTCGATCAGTTCACGCATGAACGGGTACAGTGTGCCCGCAGAAGTCATTATGGCAGCCTGTGGCAGAACCTTCAGGCCTTCCCGCTCAGCAAATCGAGCAAGTTCGTATATCGCCTCAACGTAGGCGAGGATGAGTCTTGGACGTCTGGCATTGAGCGCCGCTATGAACTCACGCATACTTGCCGGGCTCATTTGGAACGCATTGAGCATCTCGGTGTTAGCGAGCCGATTCATGAACCGGGCTTTCCACCCTTCGCCACCCTCGACAATATCTCGCAGTGATCCCCAAAGCCGGAGTTCGAGCTCTCCAATCTCTTTGCCGGCGAGCTTGGAGTAGAGCATAGTGACCGCGCCTGCCTTGGTCGCATAACTCCAATCCTGAATGATCTGGACCGGCGCCCCTGTGGACCCTCCGGAGGAGTTTATGTACCAATGACGCCGGGCCAGGTCATCGGACTTGAGGCCATCAAACCTGGCGTGGATAGTATCCTTCGTCAGAATGGGCAAGTGACTGAGATATGCCTCGGGATCATCCTGATAGGAATCATCCAATCCTCTCATCGCCTGGGCATAGTAAGGCACACGCCGTTGGGAGTGAGAGAGCAATTGGACGAGTGACCTTCTGGTGGTGTCTGGAGGTATGCCTTCCTGGTCTTCTTGCAGGAATCGTTCATAAGTCGAACCCAGCGCCTGCCCCCTTAGACGAAGCAACCAAAAGTATGCAGCCTTCCTAAGGTTCATTCCGCCCTCGACCCTCTTGTCGTCCCGATCTTCATCTTGCCGGCTTGTGGCCCGGAAGTCTCGTGCCAGACAGGTGGCTGAAGAACTTCAGCAAGTTCCGTCTCAGGCCACCCCTGCCCATCTTCCACAGCCCGAAGTGCCAGCGATAATCCAGCCAGTCGAAACGTTTCCTGAGGGTCATGTACCAATCGACATAGGCGGAGTCCTCGAGTCGGGCCAGGGGCCGGCTCACGGCCGCCATCCTCCTGGCGGCGCGGCGGAACGGGTCAACGATGACCTCTCTCCGCTTTTGCCAAAAGGACATGCTCCTGCACTCGGGCTGTCTGCCTCGCTGGAGCGAAATCTCAATTCCAAGTGCTTCTCGATTCCTGGGAGCCGAACGCGAAATCCACCCACCCTTGCCATCGGGGACATTGGAGAAGTAAAAATTCCCAACGCTGTAATACACAGGGCATGTGCCGAAGGTCTCCATGCCGCGCACCACATGCGGATGATGCCCCACAACGACATCTGCACCCATGTGCGCCAGTTCGCGAGCGAGAATTCGATCCTCGGGGCGAGGATAAGGGAAGAGCTCGTCGCTCCAATGCACCACGATTAGAACCCATTCTGCCTCGCGTTTGAGCTTCTGGATCGTGCTCTTCGCCTCGTCAATACCTGGCCAGCAATTGGGTCCAGGGACGCAGAGCCAGTCCGGGTGTGTCTCCTCGAATACCCAGTTGACGATGGCCAGTCTCCCCTCAGCTGTCTCCCATATCAGCGGCCTGGTCATCTCTTCCCGGGTTCGCCCCGCCCCCACCGTACCAAAGCCTGCACGATCGAGCGAATCTATGGTGTTCGCGAGACCTTGCGGGCCGGCATCCAGACAGTGATTTGTGGCCAGCGCAGCAAAGCCGGGAGCCCAGTTGCGTATGACACCCGGCGAAGAGGGATGGGCCAGAAGACGGCGACCGCTCGACCGGGGGATTGGATTGACTGTATTTCCGATGGGGAGTTCCCAATTGAACAGGACCCTCATGTCCTCGCCGGGAACAAGCCCAGGGGGCGGCATCCACGCATCCGGCAACAGGGGCTCATTCACTAATGCCAGGTCACCTACACAGAGAAGGCGCATTTCACCTTCCGTCTTTCAGCGTGCCTGGCAGGATGTCCATATTGGGCAGCACGAGTATATCTGTGATCCCGGAAATGGTCATCCGCTTTGGGCCAATCCTGCGGTATCTGCGCCAGGGTCCCATCTGAATCCCGGCTGGGCGATTATTGCCCTCTCGGCATGGCACACCTCAATGTCAAAGGCCTTCGGCTGTGCTTCCTCTTCTTCGTTGCGGGTGCAGACAGAGACGCCGATGTCGGCATTCACGAACAATACCTGCCCGTTGACTTTGAAGGGCTGTGACATCACGTTCACAACGCGCTTGGCAATGGCATTCGCCACATTCAGGTCGGGAATGTTCTCGAGAATCAGTGCGAATTCGTTCTCCCGGTAGCGCCCCAGCGTGTCGCTCTCTCTCTTGAAGATAGCCAGGCGCCTGGCAACGGCTTTGAGCAGCTCGTTCTCAGGCCCCTTGCCGGAGGCTGTCTTCGGGGTCTCCTGCTGGTCCAGCTCAATGAAAACCACTGCGGGTTTTGCCTTGTAGCGCTTCGAGTAGAGAACGGAGTGCCGGAGGCGGTCCTGCAGGAGGTGGCGGTTGGGCAGGCCCGTCAACGCATCGTACAAGGACATGGCTTCTGCACGCTCCTGGAGCCACTCGGAGTATTCGCCGGCTGTCGCCGGCTGATCCGACTGACGATCGATCAAGCTCAACAGGTCGTCCAGGAAAAGCAGTCGTACATTCAGCTCCTCACTCATATCGAAGACGATGTTCCTGGTCTCTGCGGCGCTGCCGGGTGTGGCGTACAGGATCATGCGCACGTCGTGGCGCTTGACCAAGGCCGGGATATCCCCTATGCCGCCGAGCATCACGCAACCTTCTATCCGCATCCCGTGTTTGGTCGGGTCGTCACTCGACACCATTCCGACGACCGAGAAGGCATGGCGAAACATGCCCCGGTTCAGCAGCCAGTTTGCGATCTGGCATCCTTCCCCTTCTCCAACGATCAGGACTCTCTCCTTGACCCCGAGCACGCTCGGGCGTTTGGAGACCAGGCGGTCCGCAAGACCCGTCAGCAGCCGGAGGCGGTACCGCATGGCAATGGAACCGAACTGGGTCAACAGGCCCAGGGTGACGATCATTCCCGGAGGAAGGGACGGTAAGGGCAACCAATGATGGCGTCTCCTGCAGGGTGTTGAGGAAGTAGAGCAGAGCCGTCACAAAGGAGCTCGAAAAGACCAGACCGATCGCATCCTCGACATTCGCCCGAGCCCACAGAATGCGGTTGAGCCCCGCAATGGCGTTGATGCCGCTGAACAGCAGAGCGAAAAGAAGGGCAAGGACGGCAAGGTTATGGAAGCCCCAGTCCAGCGGATGCTGACTGCGCCAGATCATGCCTACCAGACCTGACGCCGTCAGCGCTGTCAGGAGATCCAGCACGAACCAGGAGACATAGCGATAGACAAAGCGGGAGAGCGGACCGGCGAAGATATAACCTTCGGGGATCCTCGTTCTTGCCAGACGCGGAACGAAAATCGCTATCGTCCAGAAGAGGATATCGAGGTCCGATATGAATGACCGGTGACGAACGTACAGCTGGTCAAGCCGCATCTTGTCGGGCAGGATGTTTCTGAAATACCCCGGCATCAGATCTGCCTGGGAGAGCAACTCCTCCTCGCTGTGATAAAGGACACTGGCAGGGCTGGTGACGCCTGGTCTGACAGAGAGGACGTCGTCCCTCACCTGCTTGGGGAGAGCTTCAACCACATCCGGCGCCTCCGGGCGAGGCCCTACCAGGCTCATCTCGCCCACGAGCACGTTCCAGAGCTGCGGCAGTTCATTGACCTTCGTGCTGCGAAGCCAACGCCCCGAGATGCGTGACACGGGGATCGTCTTTGGCAGTCACTTGAGGGCCCTGGTAGCTCTCCGGCGATTCGTACATCGTGCGGAACTTGAGAATGTAGAACAGCTTCCCGCCCTTCCCGGCACGCTTCCCCCTGAAGAAGATCGGGCCTGGTGAATCGCGCCTGATGAGGTAACTCACGAACGCCAGGAAAGGTGACAGGGCGATCAGGCCGACTGCTGCCGCAAACGCGTCGAATGCGCGCTTGGCCCATTCACCCGATAGCCCGCCGGTTGACTTCATCCTGGATCGGATCGACTTGAGATTCCTGTACAATCCAAGACTAAGCACGTTCTGGATCATGGCAGTCCTCGGCTTTCAGCAGGCATGGTGAGGTTCACAATGCCAAACGCCGTGGTGAACTTCGGATAGAATCCCTGGGTGTCTCGGGGATTGAACCGCGAGGTCTTCATGACTTCCGCCTCGCGCGGTCGTACCGCGGATCGCTGTCTGGAGTGAGACGGTCAGGCGCGTATGAAATCTCCGTTCTTCTCCATATACAGCTGTTGGGCCCGGGCGTAATCGTCCGGCCGCCCTATATCGAGCCACAGGCAATCGCTTGGAAATGCACAGACGCGTTCGCCTATTTCGAGCAGTCTCAGGACGAGCTCGGGAAAATCGAGATATTGGCCTGGCTGGATGTACTGCAGAGCTCTCGGCTCATAGACGTAAATGCCCATGCTGACGTTGTACGTCGTTCTGGGCTTCTCGTGGTAGCCCGTCACCCTGTGGCTTCCATCGAACTCCAGTACCCCCAGGTCTATCTTCACGTCGCGCTCGTGGACACCTATGGTCAAGATGGCTTTCTGTTCCCGGTGAAACCGGACGAGTGCGTTCAGGTCGAGATTCGTCAGAAGATCCCCGTTCATGCTCAGGAAGGTATCGTTCAATCCCGGGACCAGGGCGAGCGATCCTGCCGTTCCTGTCGGCTCCTCCTCCTCGACGTAGCGCAGGGTGAGTTGCTCGGCCAGGCAGCGGCGATGGTGAAAGTACGCCTTGATGAGCTCAGCGAGGTGTCCGAGCGTGAGAGTGATATCAGTGACGCCGTATTGCAGCAGGCGGCGGATGAGCACTTCCAGTACCGGGGTGTCGCCCAGAGGCACAAGGGGTTTGGGGAAACTGGCAGTGAAAGGCGCCAGACGGGTACCCTTGCCTCCGGCAAGAATGACTGCGCGCAGCCCGGCGGCGTCATTTGTCGATGCTTTGCCCGATCCCTCGGTGCTGCTCATATCGCGTAGTCTCGCGGTCTGTATTGGTCCATGTGGGTTCGCACGTACTCGGCTGTGGCAAGCAGACCATCGTCGAAGGAGAAGCGTGGCGACCAGCCCAGGAGTCGTCTTGGCCTTCGAAGCATCGCACAACAGCAGGCCGACTTCGCTCTTTTCAGGACGGCGGCGCAACTCCACGCTGGCTATGCGGGCACTGCTCCCGACGACCCTTTAGGCAGCGTTCCGCAATTTCCAGGACGGAGTAGGCCATCCCCTGACCGAAATGAATGGTCTCTCCTTCAATGCCCGGCTTCTCGGCTGCAAGCATGAATGCCTGCGCGGTGTCCTCGACGAACGTGAGGTCGCGTTTCGGGGCGAGGCTGCCGAGGCGGATTTCGTCGGCTCCGGACAGCGCCTGCGCGAGGATCGCCGGGATCACAGCCCTTGCTGACTGGCGGGGTCCGTATGTATTGAAAGGGCGAAGGGTAACAACGGGGAGGTCAAAGCTGCAGAAGAAGGATTCGGCCAACTTGTCGGCGGCGATCTTGCTTGCCGAATAGGGTGATTGTCCGTGCAGGGGATGAGCCTCGTCAATCGGCGTGTAACGAGCAGTTCCGTAAACCTCGCTGGTGGAGGTCACGATCAACCGCCTGACCCTGGCCTCACGGCACGCTCGCAGCACATTGAGTGTACCGACGATGTTTGTGTTCACGTACGAAGCCGGAGCATTGTAGGAATAGGGGATGCCGATCAAGGCGGCCAGATGGAAGACAACCTCGCAGCCCGCGACCAGCTCCTGCACCAGGTAGGGATCGGTGACGTCGCCGAAGCGAAGCTCCAGATTCTCCTGCTGTCCGTCCCTGCCCAGATGCGCTAGGTGTCCGAGTGAGCTCCGGCTGTTGTAATGGACCAGTGCCCTCGTTTGCACTCCTGCCCGAAGAAGCGCTTCTACCAAGGTGGCTGCCTATGAAGCCTCCTGCACCCGTAACCAGGCACCTCATCTGCTTGAACCTCGATACTTGTCGTCGACGATAGGTGGATCGTCTTTCGCACGGTGCGCGACCTGGGGCGCAGAAAGGAGAAAGGAGTTGAATGGCTCGACGCTCTCATCTGCTTGAAAACCAAGCTGTTACTTTGACTCTCCGATTTCTGGAATGCCCGCAGCTGAGAGGCTGGAAAGCGCGATTTTGGCGTACAGCTTCGCACTCTCAGTCACATCTGGGCATGCGACCGTTTGACTGAATATCGTTTGCTACCCGGCTGCTGCGGGCAACATCTCTCAGACGAAGTCTCGCACCGAGGCACTCTTGTGCCCCGGAGCCCCGCGAATCAAAAGTCTAGATCTTGCTGTAAAGCGTCTCAGGGATCGGGAACGCGCGCTTGTTCAGCACGGCACCCAGCAGCCTGACATTCGCAGCCTCCAGGCTCTCCTTGACCTTCCGTGCCGACTCACGGCGTGTCGCGTGCGCCTCGATGACCAGAACGACGCCGTCCGCCAGACGGCCGAACATCAGCGGCTCAGTGCTCTCACTCGCCGGCGGCGCATCCACCAGCACGTAGCTGAACTCGGCACAGAGCTCTGCAAACCTCGATTTGAGGAGTTCTGGATTCATCGTGCCCGCGGCGTCCGAACATAGTGCCTGGCCGGGCATCAACCAGAGGTTGGTGCCGCGGATCGACTGCGCAAGTTTGTGAACCGGACCCCTCTTGAAGGTCACGTCGGCAGCGCCGCCGCCCTTGGTCACACCGAAATAGCGGTGCAGTGACTGCGTGTTCAGGTTGGCCTCGACGACGCAGACCGTCCCTTCGACGTGGGCGGCCAAGGCCTCTGCTGCACGCGCGCATACCCAGCTGCATCCGTTCCCGTGATCCACTCCCGTAAATACCACGAAGTGGGGAGCACCGGGAGACCCGGTCAGGAACGTTCGCTGAATGAGTCTCATGACCTCTTCGCGGACCCTTCCGCCCCCGTTCAAGTGGGCAGGGACCGCACTGACGCTTGTGGACTCCGCGGCATCGGCTTTAAAGAGGTCGAGATCTTTCCCGGTTTCGCGCAACAGTTCGTAGTTCTTACTCACAGGCAGCTCCTGTTCATGAGCCAAGACTCGTGGAAAAGCAAACTGGACCAAAACACAAACGCTCGCATGATCAAGTCGAGCGACCAAGATCGAACCGATCAACCCTCTTCCGGGCAGTGACAGATGAGGTCGGGTCTGACAGACCGGACGCTACTTGCCCGCAGGATAGCCCTGCAATTACTGCTCATCAATTGCTCCTCGCCGAAGCGATGAGGACGATGCCGTGATCCAGGACTCCGAAAGCGGCAGCCGAATCCGGTCTCCGGCCTCTATCCTGTTCGGATCGGCGACCTGCGGATTGAGCACCAGGATCTCATCGATGATCTGCTGGTTGAGTCTTGTCCCCAGATACTTGCGGCTTAGAAGATCGAGGCTCTCATCCCGACCCACCGTCACGGTCAGCACCGTCGCAAAACGTGTCGGAATCCGGGCGCTCTCCATCTCCTGCGCACCTGGCGCAGCCGGTTGTCCATGGGCGGCATCCGACTTCACGACAGGAAGGGGCGATGCCGCATGAACGGTGCTTTCCGGCGCAGCCGGGGGTTTCCGGCTCATGAGCGACAAGGCTATGGAACCGGCAAGGAGGACAAGAGCGAACGACGCCGCTACACCGATGTAATGATGAGCTGCAATCCTGTTTAGAACCGGTCTGAGCGCGTCGGAAAAGTCCCTGCTTGAGAGAGGCGAGATAGCCTGCGCACTTCGATAAAGTCGGTTACCGCTCCCGGGCTGGAAGGGGTAACCTCCGCCGGCACCGGACTTGGCGTTACGGGGATAGAACGCGCTTCCACGCGGCCGAGCGAGGTCGCTGTTACCGGCATGCGCTGCGGCTCTTCGCGGCTTGCCGGAACCGCTGTTGCAGGCATCAGGCTGCGGTTCCTCCCGGCTTGCCGGGCCTGCTGCTTCGGAGGCGGGATGCGGCTCCTCCTCGCTCCTCGGAGCCGCGCCGGGAGCGGCAGCTTTTTCCAGTCCCAGGTCCGCGATCACCTCTCTGCACGAGAGCTGTGCTGATCGTCTTCTGGCGCTGCGCGAAGCCCATCGAGAGCGCGCTGAAGCAGAGGCTGTTGACTATGCGCGGGATACCTTTGGAGGCTGAGGCAATCAGCGCCAGCGCCTCGGCGGTGAACAGGGGCGCCCTCTCGTGGCTGAAGTAACTCCAGGAGTTGATGTTCGCTTCATCCGTGATCAGCGTGGATCCCTGGTACCCTGCGACCTTGAACCGGTGTTCGACGTACTCAGTCACCTCCGGACCGGTCAGAGGCTCGATGCGCGTCATGATCGATATCCTCTGGCGCAGCTGCCACAGCTCGAAGCGGTCCAGCGTCGAGGCCAGTTGAGTCTGGCCTGCCAGCACGACCTGCATGAGCTTGCGGTTCGGGGTCTCAAAGTTCGAAAGGAGTCGCACCGTCTCGAGCACAGAGTCATCGAGATTCTGGGCTTCGTCGATCACAAGGACAAAACGTCTGCCGACACGTGCCTCGGCTATCAGGCCTTCGTAAAGTTTTTCGTAAAGAGCGACCGGGTCCTGCTCGGTGGAGTCCCAGCCGAGGTCGGCCATCATGAAGCGCAGGAAGTCGCGCGATCCGCACTGGGTCTGGAAAAGGTAGGCGGTCCTCGAGGAGCTGCGCAACCGCTCCAGCAGGTAGTAGAGCAGGGTTGTCTTGCCCATGCCCGGAGGCGCGATGAGCGTCATGAAGCCGCAGCCGGACTCGATACCATAGTAAAGAGAAGCCAGCGCTTCGCGGTGGGACCGGCTCCAGAAGAGATACTTCGGATCAGGAGTCACCCCGAATGGCTGGTCTTCAATCCGTAGAAGCTCAGGAACATGTTGCTCCGACACGGTCACGACCGTATACGGATTTCATCCTCACTGGGCCCGAGGCGTAGCGGCCAGCACCGGGAGCCCCAGATAACCCTCCACTTCGTCCGGCGTGCGGAACGAGGGATCCATGTAATCCACCACAAATGCAAGACCAAGGCTGACCAGAATGGCCAAGGCAAGCCCGAGGATCAGGTTCAGCTCCCAGCGCGGGCTCGAAGGAAGCGCGGGAACGGTTGCTGCCTCCGCAATCGCCACGTTGACGATTCGCTTGCGATCCAGTTCGTCAGAGATACGGGCCTCTTCCTGTTTGCGCAGATAAAGAAGGTAGTTCTCTTCCGCTGTCTTGGCCGAGCGAACCAAATCTACGTGTTCGATCTCGGTGCGCCCGATCTGACGGGCACTTGCAGCGGTAGGCTTCGACGACCTTCGCGATCTCCGCCGCTCGGGCCTTGAGCGTGACGAGTTCCGCCCGCGCCCGGGCAAGTTCTGCATCCAGCCACTGCCGTGTCGCGTCCAGATCCGTGGTCTCGTCCCGCTGAACCTCCTTCTCCGCCTGGGCCAGCGCTTCGCGCGTCTGCGCAATCTGGGCGTCGACTTCCTGTACCGCACGATACCCGGATTCGTACTTGGTGAGAAGTCCAGTACGTTTCAGCTCGAGAGTCAGGAGGTCGGCCTTCAACTGCTGCGCCACGGCAGGATTCTCGCTCGTGCGCACCTGCGTGACGACGCGCTGTGGCCTGGCCGCCGCCTGAGTTTCCAGCGACTTGATGCGCTGCTGGGTGGCAGCTCGCCGCTGTCTGCGTATCACGCAACTGCGTCTCGAAATCGCTCAGCTTGCGGAGAGCGATATCCTTCTCTATCTCGATGGAAACCACGCCCTCTTTCTGGCTGAACGCTGCCAACTGCTTCTCGGCTGCGGCCAGGCCCTTCTTGTATTGATCCGTCTGCTGCTGCAGGAAGTCGAACGCACCTGGAGGGCGGTGGACCGTCGCATGCTTCTCCAGGTACAAGGCAGTAACGTCTGCAGCACTTTGGCGGCAAGACGGGGATCCCGAGCGGTGTAACGAACCGAGATCAACTTCGATTTTGTGATGACCTCAACGAGGAGCGCCCTTTCCAGTCTGCCAACTGCCTGCGCGATGTCCAGGTCCTGAGCCTGAGGTTCGCCGTCGTGCGGTGCCTTGGCATCCACCGCCGGCTTACTGCCGAAATCACCTGGCACCCTCTGGAGTCCGCACGCGACCACGACCTTCTCGAGCAGGTCGCGGCTCCTGAGCAATTCCACTTCGGAATTGAGGTCTTCCGCCGTGATGTCACGCGACATCAACGACTGCGCATCGCGGTCGCTCGTCATGATCGGATCCGGCCGCTCACGCTTCACGAGGATCTTCACTTCCGCCTCGTACTGCTTCGGGAGCAGCCAAGTCCCGACTACAACCCCAATCAGGATCGCCAGGAACGAGGTGATAATCAGCGTGCGGTGCCGAAAGATCACTGTCGCAACATCGCGGATCGTCGGCGCGCGCATGGGCAGACGGCGAAAGACCTGGGGTATCTGCTCTACCGAGACAACGTCGCGAAGTGCCGGGGAGCGCATCCCGGCAGGAGTCAAAGCTTGCGGATTCTGTTCTTCCATATCTTATTCACCTTGATGACCGACCTAATAGGGATACCGGATGCCCCAGCTGGGCCATAGTATCTGCAGCCAAGGCTGCACTTTTGACACAGTGTTCTTGGGCACGAAAATCATGTCCCCCGGGTGGAGGCGAAGGTCCTCGCTCAGGTTTCCGGACTTGATCATCTCTTTTACGTTCAGTATCTTGACCGGCATCCATTGATCCGAGACCCGGCGAAAAAGCAGAACTTCGGAGTGCCTCGATTTCTCGTTGAAGCCGCCGGCTATGCCTACCGCCTCCAGCACGGTCGTGTTCGTGCGCAAGTCATACTTGCCGGGATTCTTGAGCTCTCCGTTCGCGATGAAATACGGCTTCTCGAACAGCGTGAGAACAACCGTCAGGACCGGGTCATGCAGGATGCGGGAATATCGTTTCTTCAGAAGCTCGGTGAGTTCGGGTACCGTCCTCCCGGCCGCGCGGAGATCCGATACATCGCGCAGGCTGATATAGCCGTCAGGCTGGATCGTCACCGTCTGGTTGAACTCGGGTGTGAACCGGAAACTGATATCGAGCGTGTCTCCTATGGACAGCGTGTAGCGCGGATCATGCTCCTGGAGCGTCGGCTCGTTGGCACCCTGGGAGTCGTCAGCGGCTGCGGCCGGCCTGGCGTCCGGCCGGTCCTGCGCTCCGGCTGAAACGGCTGCCAGCCCAAGCAGTATCAACACAACCAGAACCCACACATACTTAGACTTCATCTCATTCCTCCCTGCTCGTCAGGATCGAGGATACGGTTGGTCTGCACAGGCGATGGCACTATCCTAGCTGTATCGATGGCCCGTGTCCATGGCCCGGGGGTGGGGGCAGAGATAGCACTCATGTGCCATCCCGAAACATGTTCATCGGACCTGCTTGTTATCGGCATACCTTCCTGTGCAGGTGAACAAAAACATTATGCGGGAAAAACGATAATCCGTTGAAATCCGATGAGAGTAACGCTTCCCTGATGCTCAGTTCGTCACGCTTGGTTGGCCGTTTGACTCATCACGGGCAAACCGGTAACGGAGGATCGAGACGGCAACAGCGGGAAGCCCGTGGGGGGACTCCGGAGGCACCGTGCGCACCACCGGACCCCAGCAGAGGACATTCGCCGGGGCCTCCCCGACGACCTCAATCGGGAACAGGATGCGCATTTCGAGCACCGTCTTCAGATCTACTTCTTTTTCGGCTCGAAAGAAGACGCCGGAACGGCTGATGTTCAAAGTCGTCCCCTCGCTCCATCCGGATTCCCCGCTCGCCCGGTAAAGCAGCGACGTTCGGATGGGAAATCGTTCGGCACGCGGCTGGTGATTCGAATGCTCCTGCCCTGGATTTTCTCGCAAGCGCAGCCCCAGTTTAGGATAACGCAGGGTGGTCGACAGGCTCTAGCCCCCTAGGGAAGCTCTAATTAACGGCGTCACCCTATCACGAGCATGAAAGAACAGCAATGGCACGCAGGTGGCGTGCAAACCTGGCACGCGGGTGCCGAACCATTGAAAAGACCCCATGGAATCACGCGCTCCCCGTGATCCGCAGCCCATGTCAGACATCGGATGCAAGCCGTTGATGCATCGCAAAGAGAGCCAATTCGAGGCGGTTGGTGACTCCGACCTTTTCGAATATGCTGGTGAGGTGATGCTTGACCGTCTGCTCGCTGATCGAGAACCGCTTCGCGATCTCCCTGTTCGTGTAGCCGTCCACGATCGAGTTCACGATTTCCAGTTCGCGCCTGGTCAGCCGGAAACCATTGGAGTCGCCCGTCGCCGGTTTCGGATCCGTGGTGCGAATGCATTCGATCAGGTCCGATATGTTCTGGTGCCCGACCCAATACTCCCCCGATGCCACCGCCCGGATACATTTGATAAGCATCTGGGTGGTCGTTCGCCTCGGCAGGATGCCACGAGCCCCGAGCTTCAACGCCTCGACGACCTGGCTCTTCTCCGGGGATTCCACAAAAAGTATGGGGCGCGTCTGAGAATGGAGGCCGGCAAGCCTGCGCAAGGCTTCCATCCCGGACACCCGCGGCATCGACAGGTCCAGGAGAAGGACGTCGGGCTTCAGCGTGTTCGCAAGCTGAAGGGCCTCCCGGCCATTACCCGCCTCGCCAAGGATGCGGAAATCGTGTTCGCGCTCGAGGAGGCTCCGTAAGGCTTCCCGGAACATCACCTGCGCGTCTGCAATGAGTATTCCGATCTGTTTCACGTCAACTGTCACAGGCAAATCGCTGGCTGGTACGACCCCATTCAAGCGGAAATGGAGTTTTGACGCAATGGCACAAGGGTCAAAGGGCCATGGCACCTTCGTGCCCTGACCCGTCACTGCTGCCGCCCCACCAGGCCCTTGTGAATGGCAAACAGGGCGAGTTCCAGGCGATTGTAGACTCCCAGCTTGTCGAAGACGTTGGTCACGTGGTGCTTCACCGTGTCCTCGCTGATCAGGAACTTCCTGGCAATCTCTTTGTTTGAATAACCGGCTACGACCGAGGTGACGATCTCCAGCTCGCGCTTGGTGAGCCCAAAGGTCTTCGGGCGCGGCTCCGTTTCAACCTGCCGCGGGAAGTCCAGCAGCCCCTGTCCGGGAGTCTCCGCCGCCTGATCGACAATCCAGTACGCGCCTCCAATCACGCCGCGGATCCCCTGGATCAGCACCTTGGAGGCCGATTCCTTCAGCACAACCCCGCGCGCGCCCAGGCGGAAAGCTTCGCCGACAATCTCCTTGTCATCGGTTGTGGCCAATAAGAGTATCCGCAGCTTCTCGTTGGTGCCGGCGAGACTACCCAGCACTTCGAGGCCACCGATGCCCGGCAGGTGCAGATCCACGACGGCTACGTCAGGCTTTGTCTCGGCGGCAAGCCTCGGCAGTTCACTGCCATCTCCCGTCTCACCGGCGATTTCCAGATCGGGCTCGAACTCGAGCAGGTGTCGCAACCCCTCGCGCAGGATGGCCTGACTCTCGGCCAGAAGGATGCGGATTCGCTGAGTCGTTTCTTGCATGGAAATACTGCGGAGATCCGATCTCCAGACACCAGTCCTGACATCTCAAGGGGAACTTCTGCCGGCAACACCGATCGCAATTCAACTGAAGATCGATTCAGCGTTGCTTCAACTACATACCCGGCACCTGGCAACTTCTTTATACCATAGGACGGGAATCCCGAAGATCATGAAAACTCCCTTCCCGCTAGCGCGTCGATTGCATCGCGCTCCTGTCGGGTGGGAGCCCTACGGCAGGAAGAGCTCGGTGTGACGAGGCTGCCTCAAGGATCTATGGAGCGGGCCTTCAGCCCTCGCTCGCTCCTTCCGGACGCAAACCCGGGGCTTCGCCCCGTGCTGGTATGAGAACGCGCCTTCGGCGCTTTCTATCTCTATCGGGGCCGGTTCCAGGCCGAAGACCTGCCCGATGCTGTCTGGAGACGGCCTCGAGAGCCGGAGGCCCTCCGGATGCTGTCTGCATACGGTCCCCCGAGGGCAGCAGGCCCTCCGGATGCTGTCTGGAGGCGGTCCCGAGGGCCGAAGGCCCGCCTCATACCAGCCTGGCGCGACGCGCCAGGTCTGAGGAACCGCAAATGGCTCCGAGGGCTGTAAGCCCGTATCATAGGTGAGACTCGAGCGAGGCTATACAGAGACCGGGATTACTTGGCGTAGCCCATCGCGCTCGCCGGGTCGAGTTTCGCCGCCCGGTTGGCTGGATACAGCCCGAAGAAGACGCCGATCGCCACGGAGGAAACGACCGCGATGCTCACGTAGGGAATGGATAACTTGCTTGGCAGGCCTGTGAGCGCCGAGATTCCGAATGCCGCCCCAAGCCCGATCGCGATTCCGAGCACACCGCCCAGGAATGTGAGGGTCCCTGCCTCGATGAGGAACTGCCACATTATGTCCTGCCGCGTCGCTCCCACCGCCTTGCGGATGCCGATTTCGCCGGTGCGCTCTGTCACGGAGACCAGCATCATGTTCATCACGCCGATCCCGCCGACCAGCAGAGCGATCGAAGATATGGCGGCCAGGATGCCGGCGATGGGCGCCGTTATCCTGTTGATGAATTCGAGCGCCGCGTCCGAGCTAGTCACGGCAAAGTCGTTCTCCTGGCTGGCCTTCAGTCTCCTCCGCACGCGCATGATGCGGGTAACTTCGTCCTTTGCCGCATCCACCGAAACACCTTCTCGCACCGCCCCGAGCGCCCTCTGGAAATCGGTCTCCTTCCATAGATTCGCTTTGTAGGTGGTACAGGGAATCAGAACGAAGTTCTCCCCCATGCTTCCGAAAATGGTCTTCCGCTCGACAAAGGTTCCGATGACGGTGTAATCGTCGTTCCCGAGCTTCACTCTCTTTCCGATCGGGTCCGTGTTGGGAAACAGGTCTCTGCGCGGGCTGTGTCCAAGGACTATTACCTTGGAGCGGTGAAGGACCTCCTCGTCTGTGAACATCCGCCCCAATTCCAGGTCCAGGCTCCAGATATTAAACAGCGATGGTTGAGCCCCGATCACCTGGATCATGCGGCTCTTCTCATCCCCGGCTCTCAGCGTGAATTGAGGCGGTCCCTGAGGCTGGACCAGGAATGTGACGTATTGCAGCGTCCTGCACTCCTCGCGCAGGGCCTTCGCGTCATCCTCTGTGATCTCCTTCCTGTGCAGCATCGATTCGTCGAACCCGCCCACAAAAAAATCGAACTTCATCACTATGACGACGGTTTGCTCCGAGGAATGGATGTCGTGGGTAATCTTCTCCCCGAGGCCGGCCAGGATTGAAACCATGCCCATGAGAGCTGCAACCCCGATGCAGACGCCCAGAATGATCAACCCGCTCCTGAGTTTGTGCGAGCTGAGAACATCCCAGGCGATAACCAGGTTCTCGCGGATCAGGCTCGACCGCCGCGCCTTATTCATAGCGCAAGGCCTCGATAGGATCCAGCTTCGCCGCCTGCATGGCAGGATAGATCCCGAAAAAGACTCCGACTGCCACCGTCACGCCGAGCCCGAGCAGGATGGACCAGGCCTTGATGGCATAGGGCAACGGCGAGAAATAGGCCACAGCGGCAGCAGCTGCGAACCCCAGCACGATGCCGAGAATCCCGCCGACGGCCGACAGGGTGATCGACTCAACCAGGAACTGCCAGAGCACGTTCATGCGGGTGGCTCCCATGGCCTTCCTGATGCCGATCTCGCGCGTCCTCTCCGTGACCGAAACGAGCATGATGTTCATGATAACGATGCCGCCGACCACGAGACTGATAGAGACAATCCCGATCAGCGCGGCGAAAATGCCCGTGCTTATCCCCTCCCATATCTTGATCAGGTTGTCGGAGGTAACGATAGCAAAGTTGTCCTCACGTCTGGGGCCCAGATGACGAAGAATGCGCATCGCCAGTCGCGCCTGTTCGACGCATTCGGTGATCTGATCGAGGTTGGCGGACTTCACAGAGATCGTAATGGAACGGTGCGAACCGAACATCCTTTCGAACGCGGTGATGGGAATGATCACCATCAGGTTGGGACTGCCCCCCAGCATCCCGGCGCGTTTCTCGAGCACCCCGATGATCTGATGACTCACGCCGGCGATCTTGATCTGCTTCCCGATGGGATCGACGCCCGGAAACATGCGGTCAGCGACGTCAAATCCGATCACCGCTACCTGCGCCGCGTGGGTGACTTCCTGCGGGAGGAAATGTCGGCCGTCCCTCAGTTCGTAGCGCCCGAGCATCGGATAGTTTTCCGACCTGCCCTGGATCGTGACCGAGTTGATGTACCGTCTCTCGAATCGAACCTGGGCCGAGGTTGACTCGTTGGCATCCATGTACTCTGCGAGTGTCACACGCTCTTTGAGGTACTGTAAGTCCGAGAGAGTTATTTCGGGATTGTGAAGCGACTTCAGGAACTTGTCGAAATCCGAAAGGATGTCGAGCGTGTTGACCTGCTGGACGCTGAAAACCCCGGACCCCTCGCTCGCGACCTCCGTCCTTATATACGCGTTCATCCCGTCGATGATGCTGACGACGGCGATCACCGACGTCACCCCGACGATATTGCCGAGCAGCGTGAGCACTGTCCTCAACTTGTTTGCCCACAGCGCATCCAGGGCAATCAGGATCCCTTCTACAAAGTGCATGGCACCGCCTCGACACGGCTCCCGTTGATACGGGGTGAGGCAACGGGAAGTTGACCTTGCAGTCCAAAAAAGGGGCGGGGGCGCTGAATCAATCGCCTCCCATGTCGCGCACGAAGTCCTGCTCGGACGCATACTGCATGTACGGATTGCTGCGCCGTTGCTCGCCAATCGTCGATGAATGGCGGCCACCATAGTTGTGGCCCGGGTAGATGACGGTAGCGTTGTCCAACGCTGCCAGCTTCCGGTTCAGGCTGAACCACATTGCACCGGGATCGCTCCCGGGCAGGTCGACGCGACCGCACGCATTGATGAATAGAGTATCGCCGGAAAACAGGCTATCCCTCACCATATAGCAGACGGAACCCGGCGTGTGGCCAGGCGTGTGCAGCACGCGGACCGGTAATTCCCCCAGCATGATTTGCTCACCATCCGACACCGGCTCGTAATTCCTGGTTACCAGGTTGACAAAGCCTGCAGGGACACCGAACTGCACCGCCATCTGCCGCATGTATTCGGCTTCAAGCGAATGCATGTGGACACGCGCGTTCGTGGCTTCCACCAGCTCGGGCAACCCGTTGATGTGATCCGGATGACAGTGAGTCAAAAAAACATGGCCTATCTCGAGATCCATCTCCTGCGCAGTATCCCGTATGGACGGGATATCCCAAGCCGGGTCTACGACTGCGGCCTGCCGCGTTTTCTCACACCCCAGGATGTACACGAAGTTCATCATCGGGCCGACTTCAATTTGCTTCAGGACAAGTTGCGACTCCATCGGAGGTTCCGTCCTCAAGACTGGCGATTGGACTCTGTCGATGCGGGCGGTGCTGTTCTTGACTGTGGGGTGGACCGCGTATCCGGCGGCGAGGCGTCAGGGATCCGGACGTACCGCAGGATCGTGAGGACCTCCTCTGTCGTGTCGACTACCTTCAGGATGTCCCTGTCTTCGACCGAAATGAGCTGCTCAGCGAGAAGTTTCTCTTCAATCCAGCTGACCAGCGGCCCCCAGAAGTCGCGGCCGACCAGGATCACCGGGAACGGTTGTATCTTGTGGGTCTGGATGAGAGTCACAGACTCAAAGAGCTCATCAAGAGTGCCGAATCCACCCGGCATTATGATGAAGGCGCGCGAGTACTTGACGAACATCACCTTGCGGACGAAGAAATACCGGAAGTTGAGGAAAGTCTTGATGTAAGGGTTGGGTCGCTGCTCGAATGGCAGCGAGATATTCATCCCCACCGATTCCCCGCCGGCGTCATAGGCTCCCTTATTGGCGGCCTCCATGACGCCGGGCCCCCCTCCGGTTATGACCGAATAACCAGCCAAAGAGAGTGCTCTGGCCAGATCATAGGCCCGCTGGTATTCCGTGCTGGCAGGCGAAACGCGAGCGGATCCGAAGATCGAAATGCCGTGCCTTACATGCGAGAGAGTCTCGAAACCGTCTACGAACTCCGACATGATTCGGAACATCCGCCACGATTCCGCTACATTGATGTCGTTAATGACATATTGCCCGCTCATCCAGCGACCTCCTGCCCGCCTCGAGATGTCCTCGCGTCAAAGCGCGAACCATCGTCATGCCGGCTTGCATCTATTTGTGATGGATACCAGCAGCCCGTCACACACTGAGGTATCATCATAAGGATACAGACTTCAGAGACAAAGAGGGTTCATGTTTCATCGAATCAGAGTCGCATGCAACGCCGCCGTGATCGCCGGCTGCCTGGTCGCGTCCATTGCCGCTTCGCCAGGCCAGCAGCAGAAGAAGAAAGCTGTCGACGATGGTCAGACCATCCGGATAGCCGTGGAGATGGTTTCTCTCCCGGTCGTCGTAACGACACGGGAGGGCCAGCGGGTCACCGACTTGAAGAAGGAAGACTTCCAGGTCTTCGAAGACGGCGTGGCCCAGGAAATCAGCGGCTTCGCATCGACCGACGAGCCGATCTCAGTGGTGTTGGCGCTCGATACGAGCGGCAGCACGGAGCAGAAGTTGGCACGCATCCAGGATGAGGCGATTCACTTCGTCAACCTGCTGCATCCGGACGATTCGGTGGCGATCATGTCCTTTGCCCAGGACGTGAACCTGCTCGAGGATTTCTCGATCGCCCGGGATCGGAACGCCTACGGGATCAAAGAGACGCGTCCCGGCGGCTGGACGGTGCTTTACGAAGCGGTCTGGCTGGCGCTGGAAGACGTCCTCAAGCCGGTCCAGGAACGAAAAGCGCTGGTGCTGTTTACCGACGGAGTCGATACCGCGAGCCGCAAGGCATCCCAGAAGGAAACGCTGGAACTCGCCAAGGAGACCAGGGCGACGATCTATTCCGTCTATTTCAACACAGAGAGGGACCTCTATACCCGGCAGCCCGGCACGACGGTCGGGGGAATCCCCCTCCCCGGCGGCCCGTCGATCATCCGCAGTGGACCCCCCATCTACGGACCCGGAGGGCCCGGCAGCACTACCGTCGAATACATGGCGGGCCGGGAGTACCTCAAGAAGCTCGGCGAGTTCAGCGGCGGCGCCGTGTTCGACGCGCTGCAAATGGAAGACCTCGGGCCGACTTTTGAGCAGATAGCCAAGGAACTGGCCAGCCAGTACAGCATCGGGTACTACTCGACCAATGCCAAGCGCGATGGGAAATTCCGCAAGGTCGAAGTGAAAATCACGAAACCAGGCATGGTGGGCCGGACAAAGAAAGGCTATTACGCACCAAAGGGCTAGCGGTTCGCCATGGCCGGGACTGCCGCCACCCACAGCCGGTAAAGCCGCTCGATTTCGTCGGCTTTCGTCTCGCCATCCCAGAGCGCCACTCCGTAGTTCAACGCCAGGTCCCGTCCAGGCGTCAGGGTCATCGGTTCCTTCCAGAGGTTCAACGTGGCCGCAAGGTAGGCAAACGGCGGCGTCATCGTAAACATCCTGGCAGGATGACGTGCATTCGAAGGGTGGTCAAAGACGGCCACCGTGACCGGGTGTCCGTCGGCAGTGGCGGAATAGGCACACCAACGGGCTGATGTGAGGCGTTCGCTTCCCCGCACCGGATCTCCTGCGCTACCCTCCGAGTTGATGAAATGTCCCCCTTGATCCATCGACTCGATAAAGCGCAGGCCAAGTCCAAAGTAGTGCGAGCCGGTCAAGAGCGTGGATCTCCTGCCCGGCGGCGTCTGGAGACGTGAATGCCAAGTCACAAGCGTGGCACCCAGAGTGCGGCCCTGATAGGCGACCACAGAGCGCTTTTCCAGGAGGAGTACCTGGTTCTCAGGGCCGCCGACCCATTCGAGCCCCTGGGTAAGACCGGCTGATTCCAGATCATTCTCCACCCGTGCGTTTTCCAGTGAAAGCGAGCGATTCTTCTCCTGCCCCGCACCTTCTGTTTCCGCCCAGAAATCTATGGAATCAACCGCGAGGGCGAACATCAGGGCATGATGATGCTTGTGGTCGGACGGGGAATCTCTCAGGATCTGCACTCCGGAGGGAGTAAATAGCCTCGCCACATATGGTTTGAACGGCGATTCCACGAAGCGGTACTCCAGTACCTGCCGTTCGCCGGCGAAAATCGAGACAGCGTTGTCTTTCTTCTCGACGCGCAGGGATGAGGCCCCGTCTCGGGGCGGCCGGGCCTGTCCGATCTGCGCGGCGGTGATGGCCAGTGCAACAACGAATAGCCAGATGTGCGTTCCTGTCACACGTCTCGTTCCAATCATGTGAAGCCTCCTCCGGACCGGCAGGTGGAAATCATACCGCACAACCCATCCCGGTCTGAAAATCGAAGAAGGTCCATTCCAGCGCTTTTAGAGACTATAATGGCGCGCGTGATGAAATCCTGTCATCGACAACTTTATGAGGAGGACTGATGATCCGACGAGAATTTCTGACCCGATTGGCCGAGGGAACGATCGTCACCGGTGCGCTTCGCTCCACCGACCTGCTCCGGGCCGCAACCGGGGGACCCGCCCCCCAATCCGGCGCCGACAAGCATAGCCGCATCGCCGTGTCGACCTGGAGCCTTCACAACTACTTCGCTTCCACCCGTGAGAATGAATTCAAACTGCCGGGGAAGATGCTGGACCTGCTCGATGTGCCGCAGATGATCGCGGACAAGTACAAAGTCCACAACATCGAGATCTGCGTTCCCCACTTCGCTTCCTCGGAAGCCGGCTACCTGCAGGAAATCAAGAAGCGGCTGGCCGCCTCCCACACCCGGGTGGTGAACATGCCGGTCGACATCGAGGAGATCTGGAACAAAGGCGGTCTTTCCGATCCGGACAAGAGCGTCCGCGCCACGGCGGTCAACGCCTCGAAGAAATGGATCGATGTGGCCGCCACGATCGGTTCGTCCGCGGTAAGGTGTGATCCCGGCAAACTGGATCCGAAAAACCTGGCCCCCACTGTCGAGTCTTATAAGGCACTTGCAGATTACGGAAAGTCGAAGGGAGTCCACGTAATCATCGAGAACCACGGCGGCGTCGGCTCGGAGCACCCGGAAGAACTCGTCGCTCTCTTCAAAGGCGTCGGCGGGGACTACATCGGGGCCCTTCCCGACTTCGCCAATTTCCCGGACGAGACCATCCGCGAGAAAGGTCTGGGGCTTCTGTTCCCCTACGCCCGTATCGTGTGCCACGCGAAGGGGCTCGAGTTTGACGCCAAGGGGAACGAGACCAAATACAACTTCCCCAAGTGCATAGAGGCCTCCAAGAAGGCCGGCTTCAAGGGTGTTTACTCAATCGAGTTCGAAGGGGAGGGAGAGCCATACCAGGGTATCCAGAAAGTCCTCGACGAACTCTTGAGGTCCCTCTAGCACAAGGATCCGCGGCGGAGCCGCGGCTTACCGGTGTCGGTGAAGAGACAGCCCGGCCATCAGTGTCAGCGTGGCCGGGCGCAACCGGGAGAATCCGGAATGAGAGGTAACGACATGACGGCTCAATTCACGCGCGTTTTGCTCATAGCTCTTGTCGCTTCGACGGCAGCCGCTTCTTTCGCAGGCAGCCCGGCACCTCTGCCGGTCCGCGGATTGCACGTGATGGCGCCTAAACCGGCGGAGGTGCCCGATTGCGTCCGATTTATCCGCGAGGCCCTTCCCAGGGAAGGCGTCAACGTCCTCATTCTCGAGGTCAACTACCACTACCAGTACACAAAGCGGCCGGAAGTCGTCGATGCCGACGCGCTTTCGAACTCGGACATGAAGGCCATAGTCCAGGCCTGCCGTGATTCGGGAGTGAGACTGATCCCGATGATCAACATGCTCGGGCACCAGTCCTGGGCCAAGACTACATACGGCCTGCTCCGTGCACACCCTGAATTCGACGAGACTCCGGGCAAGTACGCCGACAACGAGGGTATTTATTGCAGGAGTTACTGCCCGCTGCACCCGGACGTTCACAGCGTCCTCTTCGACCTGATCGACGAACTCGCGGATGTCTGCCAGGCCGACTCCTTCCACGTGGGGATGGATGAGGTTTTCCTGATCGGGGAAGACGAATGCCCGCGGTGCAGGGGAAAGAACAAAGCTGACCTGTTTGCACAGGAGGTGCAGGCGCTGCGCGATCATCTCGCGAAATCCGGTCTCGCTACGTGGATGTGGGGAGATCGTTTTCTGGACGGGACCGTCACCGGCCTGGGTAAGTGGGAGGCGGCTGTGAACGGCACGGCACCTGCGTTACGCCAGATCCCGAAGGATATCGTGATCTGCGACTGGCACTACGACGACGCTCCTCCCACCGCGCTCTACTTTGCCGTTGAGGGCTTCCCCGTCGTCTCCAGTCCCTGGCGCAAGTCCGGCGTCGCTCTCGCACAGCTGGGCCTGATCCGGCAGGCGCGCGAGAACGGCCCGGATGCCATTTCCGCGCGCGCCCGCGGAGTTGTACAGACAACGTGGTGCGGGATGGGCCAGTTTGTCATGACCTACTCAGGCCAGGGCCCCGCAGACCCGCATGTCGTCGAAGCTGTTGCCTGCTTCAAGGAACTGTTTCGCCAGATCAGGAACGCCGGCCTGCAATAACCGGGAATGCGGATAGGAATCACCGCGGAGACGGCGATCTTCGGAGATTGCGAGGGAGTCAGGCGAGCATCCTGGCTGCGGCGAGAACAGTGAGTGCCAGTGCCAGCGTCTCGAACCACCGCTGATTGATGTGGCCGATGAGCAGGCGTCCAAGCAGGGCGCCCAGCACCACCATCGGTGCCAGCTTCAGGTCCAGCGCGAGTGAAGCGGGCGTGATCAGATCCAGCCGATAGCTGAAGGGTACTTTGAAGAGGTTGACCGCCAGGAAGAACCAGGCGCCCGTCCCCATGAACTCCATCTTCGGCAGTTGCATCGAAAGCATGTAGAGGATCATGACCGGCCCGGCCGCGTTGGCGACCATCGTGGTGAAGCCAGCCATGGTTCCCATGAGCGCCGCGAACCACATACGGCGCGGGACCCGGTCGTTTGTGCGCCCGGGATCACGCGCTGACTGCCGCTGCCTCCACGAGTGAACCGCCACCATGCCCAGCAGAATCCCCCCGATCATGCGCTGGAAGGCTTTGTCCCCCTGCAACTGGCCCATGGCGAGGTAACCGAGCAGCACCCCGGCGGCAACCCACGGGCAGAGCTTCCAGAGATGCGGCCAGACCGCGTGACGCCGGTAGAGGGGGACGGCGATCATGTCCCCGCAAATGAGCAGAAGGAGGAGGACACCGGTGGACTCCCGAGCCGGGAGAACACTCGCGAACAGTGCGACCGTGAAGATGCCCAGCCCGGCGATCCCCGTCTTTGACAGCCCCACCACGAGGGACCCGAGCAGCAGCACAACCCATTCCCATACATTCAGCTCGAACATGTTCGCCGGACTTTGCTATACCCGCGGCTTCGATGCAAGCGTATGCAGCGGGCAAATTGAAGTCCAGGTCCAACTCAAGGCTGAATGGGGTCATTGCCGCTTTAAGGTTTGCACTCAACGAGCGGGTGTTGTGCTATTTTGGACCTGCGGGAGGAAATCATATGAAACCACAGATCAATCGAAGGGACTTTTTGCAGACAGCTGCCGGATGCGCCTTGTGCTTCCAGGCCCGGCAGGCGTGGCCGGCGATTCAAGGCGCGAGCCCTCTGGCTTTGATCAGCCCGGGATGCGTCAGGTCGAAGGTCCGCATAGCGAAGATCTACGCGGGCATCCCAAAAGCGCTCTGGCCAACGCCCAAGCTCGATTTGACCGCTGAGGTTCAGCGATATGAAACCGAATTCACCCGGATGGGCAAGGATTTCGCCGACGTCGACTTCTCAGTCGACAAGCTCGTCACGCAGGCTGAGCAGATCAAAGACCTGGGCAATGCGCTCAGGGATGTCGACGGTATCCTTGTGATCCACCTGTCGATGGGCATCACGCCGATCGTCGAAGAGATCCTCAGGGCCAGGCGGCCGACGGTGGTGTTCGCAGCACCCTATTCCGGCCATGAATGGACCAACTTCGGCACCCTGCGGAGGGGCGAAGACGGGGCGCTGCTCGAGTGCATTCTGAGCAGCAACTTCAACGATCTCGCAGTCGCGGTACGCCCGTTTCGCGCCATTCATCATCTCCGGGAGGCAAAGATCATCAACGTATCCACCAGGCCGCCGGCCGGCGACTACCTCGCGGCGACGCGGGAGAAATTCGGCACCGAGATAAAGACGGTCGGTTTGCAGCCGGTCATGGACGCCTACAACTCGATCGGCCGTAGGGAAGCCGAGGCAGAGACCGAGCTTTGGATCCGGCAGGCCGAGAAGGTTGTCGAGCCGCCGCGCGATGAGGTTTACCGTTCGTGCCAACTGGCGCTCGCCTTCGAGAAGATCCTGGCACAGGAACAAGCGACATGCCTTACCGTGGACTGCTACGGGTCGATGTATCGACAGTTGCCCGCCTTCCCGTGTGTCGGATTTGTCAGGCTCAACAACATGGGGCTGGGGGGCATCTGCGAATCCGATCTTCCGTCCGCGATGACTCACATCCTGGTGCAGGGCCTCTCGGGACGACCCGGCTTCATCAGCGACCCGACCATGGATGAATCGGTCAAGGGCATCATTCTCGCCCACTGCCTGGGAACGCTCAAGATGGACGGGCCGGATGGACAGGCCGCACCCTACCGGCTGCGAACGATCATGGAGCGCCAGGAGGGCTGTGTCCCGCAGGCGCGGATGCGCCTGGGCCAGAAGGTAACACAACTGCAACTGACAGGCGACGGCAGGATTATCTACTTTACGGGCACCGTCATCGACGTGCCCGACAGCGACAGGGGATGCAGGACTCAGATCACCGTTCAGGTCGACGGGGACCCCGAGAAGCTCTGGCAGAACTGGACGGACGGGCTCCATCGCACTACCGTGTATGGGGACATAACGCCCGACCTGAAGCGATTCTGCCGTTTCAAGAACCTGAAAATGTTTCAGGAGGCATGACGCGGCTGAACAGGACGATCTCGTAGTGGCGGAGCTGATTCGTCCGGCTATGTGGAGTCGGGCGAGAAGCCCAGAAACGGGACCGCAGAGGCGCCGAGCACGCAGAGACAAACATATAACACTCAATAATCTGGCGGCTTGCTCTGCGGCCTCTGCGCCTTTGCGGTAAGAAGGTCTGGAACATGAAAGGACAAGCGCTATATGCGGAGGAGCAGCGGCTGCTCGAGGACGCCCGGCGTGAAAAGAACTGGAAGCGTTGGGGGCCGTACCTCTCCGAGCGCCAGTGGGGGACGGTGCGCGAAGATTACTCCCCCAATGGCGAAGCGTGGACTTACTTTCCGCACGATCATGCCCGCAGCCGTGCATACAGATGGGGCGAGGATGGGCTGCTCGGCATCACAGACCGTGAATGCCGTCTTTGTTTCGCCCTGGCCCTGTGGAATGGCCGGGATCCTATCCTCAAGGAACGGCTGTTCGGCGTCACCGGTCTGGAGGGGAATCACGGGGAGGATGTGAAGGAGTCATACTTCTACCTCGACTCCACCCCTACCCACTCCTACATGAAGGCGCTCTACAAGTACCCGCAGTGCGAATTTCCATATGCCCGGCTCGTGGAGGAGAATCGCCGGCGCGCTCGCAGCGACCGCGAATATGAGCTGGTCGACTGCGGCGTCTTCGATGACGGACGCTATTTCGACGTTCTTGCCGAATATGCCAAGGCAGGACCTGACGATATCCTCATTCGGATCACGGCCGCCAATCGCAGCCCTGATGAAGCACGACTTCACCTCCTGCCGACCATCTGGTTTCGCAACACATGGATCTGGGGCTGCGGGCACGAGGGCTGCACGGTCAGGCCCTCACTTCGCGCGGAAGGCCCCCGCTTGCTCGTTTGTGATCATGCAACCCTGGGCGGTTTCCGTCTCGACATTGGCCCTGCGACGTTCGGACCGTCAGGCACCCGCTCCCGGGGGAGAGCCCTCCCCGAGTTGGAGCCTCGCCTGTTGTTTACGGAGAACGAGACCAATACCTGGCGGCTCTTCCAGTCGCAGCAGTGCACGTCGCATGTGAAGGATGCCTTCCACGACTACGTGGTTCACAGCCGCTCCGAGGCCGTGAACCCGCTGCAAATCGGGACAAAAGCTGCGGCCTACTACAACGTCGATATCCCGGCCGGCGGCGAGATCGTCTTGCGGATCCGACTCTCTGCCACCGGTCTATCTCCCGAAGATGGCGGCTACCCGGTCGGCACAGGTGTTGTCACACAAGAGTCCTTCGATGGCTGGTTCGACGAGGTGTTCGCGGCGCGTATACGGGAGGCCGACGACTTCTACGCCGCCCGCTTGCCGCCGGACCTGTCGGCGGATACCCGCAACATAGTGCGCCAGGCGTACGCCGGACTCCTCTGGAGCAGGCAGTTCTACAACTATGTCGTGGCTGACTGGCTTGCCGGGGACCCGGAACAGCCCCAGCCCCCTGCGGAACGAAAGACGGCGCGCAACAGCGACTGGACTCACTTCTATTCGCGTGACGTCCTCTCCATGCCGGACAAATGGGAGTACCCCTGGTTCGCAGCCTGGGACCTGGCTTTTCACATGATCCCTTTTGCTGAAATCGATCCCGAGTTCGCCAAGCAGCAACTCGTGCTGTTGCTGCGCGAGTGGTACATGCATCCCAACGGCCAGATTCCGGCCTATGAGTTCTCCTTCGGCGACGTCAATCCACCCGTCCATGCCTGGGCCTGCTGGCGTGTCTATAAAATGACCGGCGCCCGTGGCGAGCGCGATCGCGTTTTTCTTTCACGAACGTTTCAGAAGCTGCTGCTCAACTTCACCTGGTGGGTGAACCGCAAGGACATCGCCGGGAAGAACCTCTTCCAGGGAGGGTTCCTGGGGCTGGACAACATCGGTGTCTTCGATCGTTCCAAACCGCTTCCCACGGGCGGCTACCTCGAACAGGCGGACGCCACCGCCTGGATGGCCTTCTATTGCGGCACGATGCTCTCGATGTCGCTGGAGCTTGCCCGTGAAAATCCCGCTACCGAGGACATGGCCTCGAAGTTCTTCGAACATTTCGTGGCCATCACGGACGCGATAAACTCGCAGGGGGGCACCGGTCTCTGGAACGAAGAGGACGGCTTCTTCTACGACCAGCTCTCCGTCGACGGCAGAGCGATACCCTTGCGCATCCGTTCCCTGGTCGGGCTGCTGCCTCTGATCGCTGTCGAGGTGCTCGAGGACGAGGTCATTGGGCAGCTGCCGGGGTTCAAGAAGCGCCTCGATTGGTTCCTGAAGAACCGCCCGGATCTTGCGGACCTGATCTGCTATATGTGTACACTGGAACGCGGTGGAACCTGCCGCCGCCTGCTGGCCATCCCTTCGGAGCCGCGTCTCAGGCGCATCCTCGGGTACCTGCTGGATGAGCGCGAGTTCCTTTCGCCCTACGGCATACGATCCCTCTCGAAATATCATGCCGAGCATCCCTTTGTATTCAACGTCAACGGTCAGGAATACCGCGTGGGATACGTGCCCGGCGAATCGGACACGGGTCTCTTTGGGGGAAATTCCAACTGGCGCGGCCCGGTCTGGTTTCCGATCAATTATCTGATAATCGAGGCACTCGAACGCTACCACCATTTCTATGGCGAGATGCTGCGCATCGAGTTCCCGACCGGCTCAGGGCAACTGATGAACCTGCAGGAAGTCGCGGACGAACTCCGCCGTCGGCTGATCCGGTTGTTCCTGCGTGATTCGGAAGGACGCCGGCCTATCCACGGCATGGACAGTCGGTTCTCCGAGGATCCGCACTGGCGCGACCTTGTCCTGTTCTACGAGTTCTTTCACGCGGATAGCGGCCGGGGCTGCGGCGCCGATCATCAGACCGGCTGGACCGCGCTCATCGCACGCATGCTCACGGATCACGGCAAGTGAGCTTGCAGGTTCGCTCGCGCGATCAGCGATCACCGTCACCGGGCGCGGCTGAATCAATGCCCGAATCGAGGGTTCACTTCCTCACTCCCCGCCAGGGCATTGGCACGGCGGGCGAGCATGAAAAGGAGATCGGATAGGCGGTTCAGGTAGCGAATGATCTCCGGCTCGACGGTCTCTTTGGCGGCCAGCGACACGGCGCGTCTCTCGGCCCGCCTCGCGACCGTGCGCGCGAAGTGAAGCAGGGCAGCCGCCTTCGAACCTCCGGGGAGAACGAATTTCCGGAGCGGCTCCATTACCTCCTGTATTTCATCAATTTCCTTCTCGAGGACTGTGACGTGCTCACCCGTGATGGGCGGTACGCCGTGTCTGGTGCGAGTCCCCGCCTCCGTTACGGCCAGATTCGCACTCAGGGTGAAGAGGTGATCCTGGATTCGCAGGAGGCTTCTCTCAGTCGCTGCATCGGGGATGAGGCTTCGAACCACGCCGAGCAGCGCGTTGAGCTCATCCACGGTTCCGCAGGCTTCAATTCGAAGGGAGTCTTTGGACACGCGCTGCCCTCCGATCAGTCCGGTCGTACCATCGTCACCGGTCTTCGTGTATATCCTCGTCACGCGCGGACCCCCATCCCAGGATTCAGTCTACACCCGCGACCCGTCAATGCTGTGTCTCAAATGAGCTCCGCCGGGTGAGCCTGTGCGCCCATCGAGCACGCGGCATCTCGTCAACCCTGTTCGCAAAGAACTGAGGACGCGGACATCGACGTTCTGTATGATGCGTTGACTTCCCTGTCGTTCGGGCAGTATGAGGAAGCGTGATGGACCGTCCGGGACCTCTGCGTCTCAGCCTTTTCCTGAGCGTCGGAATCGCGGCAGTGTCATGCGGGGCTGTGCTCGTCCGCCTTGCGGCAGCTCCCGCGCTGGCCGTCGCCACGTACCGCGTCTTCTGGGCGACCTGCCTGCTCGCACCCCTTGTGATGTCGGGCCCGGGGCGTGAGTTCCGGTCGAATACCTGGCAGGAGTGGAGGAACCTGATCCTCTCCGGCGTCGCGCTTGCCCTCCACTTCGCGCTCTGGATAGCCTCCCTGTCGCACACTTCTGTGGCCAGTTCGGTCCTGCTGGTGAACACGACGCCGTTCTTCATCGGCGTCGCGAGTCAGTGGCTTTTTCGGCGGCCTTGCGGCCGTGATTTCTGGGCCGGCCTCACCGTTGCCTTCCTGGGATGCATCGTCGTGTTCCACGGCGACTGGTCTGAATCCGCCATATCATCGCAAGGCAACCTGCTCGCGCTGGGCGGGGCCGTTGCCATGGCCGTTTACCTGCTGATCGGCTCGACCGTACGTCGCAGACTCTCGCTGCTGGCCTACGTTTGGCCGGTCTACTGCACGGCCGCCCTGACGCTCGCCGCGGCCGCAGCCGTCGCCGGGGTGCCGCTGCGAGGATTGTCGGCAAGAACACACATGTTCATGTTTCTCGTCGGCCTCGTGCCGCAGTGCATCGGTCACACCACCTACAATTGGTCGCTGCGCTGGCTGCCGCCGGGACTGGTGGCGCTCATCGGTCTCGCAGAACCGGCAGGGGCGAGTCTGTTGGCCTATTTCGTTCTCAACGAGGGGCTGACGGTGGGGAAATGCCTCGGCGGCTGCCTGATATTGACTGGAATCTATATCGCAACGACCCGCAGATTGGGAAAATAGAAAGGGCGTCCCGGAGGACGCCTTGGCACTTTCCGATGCCTGCCGACCCTCATGGGTCTCAGGCCGTCTTCTTTTCCTTGCAGGCGACGCAGACCGAAGTCCATGGCACCGCCTGCAGGCGTGCGGCGCTGATTTCCTGCTCACACTGGGTACAGAGGCCGAAGTTGCCGTTATCGATGCGAGAGATCGCCGCTTCGATTGCCCGCAGCAGCTTCGCGTCCGTCTGGCGCAGTCGGATGTTTACGTGCACTTCGTTGTCGTCACTGGCCTGGTCGACAAAGTCGCCGTGACGTGTGTTGCCCATGTTCTCCCAGTAGGCCTTCCGGCTCCCCTGGTGAAGCATGGCGTCACGCTTCTCCTCGAGAATCGCTCTGAACTTCTTCAGTTCCCTTTTATTCATGGCGGCACCTCAGTTGCGAATACTTGGCCGATGCCAAAACAGATAGTTTACAGAACCAGTCAAGCCCTGTAAACGGTCCGTCGCAGGCAAAGCAACATCCCGGACGGCTCCCCCACCGTCCATCTACCTTCCGGGGTGGACGTTTGGATGTTTCCGGCAGTTGGTTCTGTCCGTCCGGAATCGGCTCCGCCCCGCAGCAAGCCATGCTCATGTCGTTGACCGGGCCGGGTCGCCGTGCCAGGCTCGGCAGCGAGTGGGCTTCGTACACTCCATTCTCTTATCGAACGAGGGACGCCGTGAGATTCCGATCTTCGACGCGGGATTTTCCCGCCGGAGCGGCGCCCGGCATCATCTGATACGGCATTCCTGAAACTCGCCTTCCACCTCCACGGAGGGAAGGGTGCGCAAGAGAGAGGTACGCTGGCTGTACGGAAGGGGGGGCCAATGAAGAACACCCGGCTGCTTCTCTTTCTTATTCTCGCACTGGTCCAAATCGGGGTGGCAGGTTCGATGATTGTCCGTCGCGAGATGACGCTTCGCTCATTTAAACACTTGAAAGACCACTGCCAGCCGTGACAAAAGATGGGACGCAATGGCGCGCCTGCGAGGTCTTTTCCTGGTGTCCTTCTGGTTCGGGAGCATCGGGCTGTTCGGTCCGATCGTCATCTGGCTTGCCCGGCGAACTGGAAACGAGAACTTCATCTACAGGCCCGTGGGTCTGTTTGTCAGGCTGGGGCTCGCGATAGTGGGCGTTAAGCTCCAGGTCGTCGGACTCGAGTGCCTCGACCCCGCGAAGACCTACATGTTTACGCCGAACCACCAGAGCCTGATCGACGTGGCCATTTTTTGGGTCTGCCTTGGGCGCAACGTCGCCTACCTGGCCAAGAAGGAGCTGACCAGGAATCCGGTCCTGCGATACGGTTTTCCCGTGATCGGCGTCGTTCCGGTCGACCGCAGCAACAGGACGGCGGCGGTCAACAGTGCGCGCATGGCAACGGAGAATCTGCGGCGGGGCAAGAGTTACGTGGTTTACCCCGAGGGCACGCGATCGCCGGACGGGCGCCTGCTTCCCTTCAAGAAGGGCGCGTTCATCATGGCAATAGACGCGGGCGTGCCGATAGTCCCGGTGACAATATCGGGTGCAACAGTAGTCATGCCCAAGGGGAAGCTGAGTCTTCTGCCCGCGACCATCCGCATCACTGTCCATGAGCCGATACCGGTAGAGGGGTATTCCCGCGAGAACCTCGCGGGTTTGATCGAACTCGCTCGTGCGAGAGTCGGGTCCGCTCTTTGATAAAAGCCAACCCGCGAGGAAAGGCGCGTAACGCCATGCTCAGTAATCTCACCATGCTCAGCCAATCGGCAATCGAAGGTATCCATGAAGCCACGCTGGATTTGTTGCGCAATACCGGTGTCCATTTCCCGGACGCCGGGGCCCTTGACGCACTGGCACAGGGCGGAGCGGAGGTGGATCGCACCTCGCAGGTGGCGCGCATACCGTCGCGTCTGGTTCAGGACTCACTCAGCCGGTGCGGCCGGCGCTACACGCTGTACGGGCGCGACAGAGGGCGCTCGGTCCGGTACGGCGCCGGCGAGTTCATCCTGGTATCCAGCCCCGGTCAATTCGCCTGGGTTGACGATGACGGCCGAAATCGGCGCGAACCCGTTCTCTCCGACACCCGGGCCGCGGGGATGGTCGGAGATGCGCTCGAGCACATCGACGTCGTAGGCGGACTGGGGATGGCGTTGGATGTGCCTGCCGCCTGGCGCGACGTCGTCATGGCCGCCGAGTTGATGAAGATTACCTCCAAGCCGACGCAGGTCTGGGTCTCGGGGGGCCGTTCCCTCGGCTTCATCCTGGAAATGTGCGAGGCGGTCCAGGGCGGAGCGGAGGAGCACAGGCTTCATCCGATGCTGCATGGCTTCATAGAGCCGGTGAGTCCGTTGCGCTTTGCCCCGAGCGGGATCGAGATTCTGAAGGCCTGCGCGCACAAGGGGCTGCCGCTCTGCTTCGCTCCCATGGTGCAGGCGGGCGCCAGTGGTCCGGCAACACTCGCCGGCACGCTTGCGGTGGAGAACGCGGAGATCCTGTCCGGAATCGTGTTGTCTCAGGTCATCACGCCCGGACTGCCGGTCTGTTATGGCGGGATTCCCCATCTTTTCGACATGCACGCCATGCAGATCAGTTTCGGCGCCCCGGAGCAAGGGCTGATGGCTGTCGCCATGACCCAGATGGCCCATTCCTACGGGCTGCCTGTTTATGTGAATGTCGGACTGTCCGACAGCAAGCTCATGGATGCACAATCCGGTATGGAGCGTGCGGTCACGTTACTGATGGGTGCTCTTGCCGGCGCAGACACTTTCGGGCACATGGGCATAGTCGGGCTGGACCAGGCAGGCAGTCTGCTGCAGCTCGTCTTCGACAACGAAATGGCAGCCTATGTCAAGCGGCTTCTCCGCGGGTTCGAAGTGAACGGCGAGACGCTGGCATTGCCGGTGATCCGTGAGGTCGGCATCGGGGGCAGCTTCCTTGCCGAGCAGCACACCTGCGAGAATTTCCGTTCAGAGACCTGGTTCCCCAGAGTGTGCGACCGCCGGCGGTGGGAGGCCTGGGAGGCAGACGGTTCGCGGTCTATCGCCGACCAGGCGCGCGCACATGTGAACCGGATCCTCTCCACCCACAAGACTCAACCCTGCGAGGCAAGCCTGGCTGGCGAATTGGATCGCATCGCCGCCTCAGCGCATATGTAGGGGACAGTCACCAGTGTCCCCGGCGCTCGGCATCCTGAATCGGAGACCGGTCATCAGCCTGCTTCACCAGAGGTGCTCGCAACTGTCGCAAAGCACCCCAGGGGACACTGGTGACTGTCCCTCTCAAAACCGGTAGGAAACGTTGATGAAGAGGTTTCGTCCGGGTTCATAAACGCGGGTTCCTGACCGATAGGGGTCACGCTGGTAAGACAGGTTCTCATAGTAGAACCTGTCGAAGATGTTGTGCACGCCTCCTGCCACGGCGAACCGTCTGAAATTAAACCCCGCCTTCAAGTTGGCAATTCCATACCCGGGGGTCGGTGTCTCCTGCAGGTCCGCATCCAGGTTATCCTGAGGGCCCGTAAAGACCCCTTCGACCTCGGCCCAGTACTTCCCGGTGTCGTAGCGGAGGCCGGTGCGCGAATTGATGGGTGGCATCTCGGCGATGTTAGTCGAGAAAACGTTCCGCGCCGGGTCGGGATCCTGAGTTCCGCGCACGTAAGCCATGGCACTCGAAAGGAACAATCGCGATGTGAAGGAATAGACCAGTTGAATTTCCGTGCCGTAAATGCTGGCTTCGACGTTCTGGTATGAGCGTGCGTTGGAGTTCATGATCCCCGGGATCGGGTTTACTTTCGAAACGCCTGTCAGAGCAATGTAGTTCCCCACCTGGCTCCAGTAGAAGTCCGAGCTCACGAACAGGCCACGCCGGTGCAGCGTGACTGATCCGTCAAACCCTGTGTTCCGGCTTGGCTCCAGGGCGGGATTCCCCACCCAATCCGAACCGGCTCTGCGTAGTGCAAAATATCGCTCCACCGCATCAGGAATCCTGACGATGCTGCCGGCACCCGCGCTGAACTCCAGCCCCAGGGGCATCTGGTAGATCAAGCGAGCGCTACCGGAAGGAAACGCGTCGACGGCCGATGTGCTCCGCGTCGAGTTGTAGGCGAAATACAGGTTCGTATTCGCGAGGGTGGGGTCGGCACTGCTGTCGGTCCTGTCGACGCGCCCGCCCAGCTCCAGTCTCAGGTTGTCGAGCAGTGATCTTCTGTACTCGACGTATGCCCCGACTGAGACGGTTCCCACATCGGGAATGGAAGCCTGGGGGCTGTAGGCCATGCCGGCCATCTGCGTGGAGGCGCTCCAATAGCGGCTGAAAGCCTCCAGGCCGACCGTCAGATTCTTCAGGCCCGCCTCGACCTTTCCGCCGAATGTCCGTGTGGTGGCATATGTGCCCATGCTGTATCCCCGCGGAGTCTTCAGGGAGGAAGTCCTGAATTCATCGGTCATCCAGTGCTTCACCTGTGTGTAGTAGCCCTGAAAGGTGAGCGCCTCGACGCGGCCAAACGGGTTGTCGATCTGGTAGCCGAAGTTGATCCGGTCCGCGTCATCGTAGATCGCGTCCATCATGAGGTACGGATAGAGAACATGGTCCGCCTGCTGGCGCGAATATGAAACCTGCATGAGATGGTTGGCACGCGGGGACACGGAGAACTTGCCCCACGCCGTGCCAATGGCAAAGGCATCGCTGTCCTGGGCGCTCTGGAGATAGTTGCCGTATTGGGTGAAGCTCTTTCCTGAACCGTAGACGAACGGGTGCGAGATCCGGTAGGAGTAGCCGCCGAGAGCCGAGAATCTGCTGTTGGCGTACTGGATCGTTGCCGATGGGTTCACAAAGTCGTAGGAGCCCGCCGACAGATTTGCGGCAGCATGAAATCCCTGCTCCGGTTTCCGCGTGATGATGTTGACAAGTCCGCCCAGGCTCCCCTGGTTCCGCACGTCAAACGGACCTTTCCCTATCTCGATCCGATCCACCTCGGCGAAGTCAACGTGAAATACCGCGGGATCCATGTGGTTCGGGCATGCCCCATAAATCCGCTCGCCGTCGATCAGCACATTCAGATCCCTGCTTTGAAGCCCGCGGACCACGACATCGTTCGCGATTCCGCCTTTCCGGAGTTTGGTAATGCCGTTGGCGTGAGCCGCAGCTTCGCCCACGTCACGCGCCGAGCTTTCACGCACTTCCGTGGCCTGCACGCTGTCCCGCGGCGCGGTCCCGACGACCGTGATGATCTCCCGGATTGTGGCGATGGCGAGCCTGAAATCGACGATCCGGGACTCTCCCTCCGAGATCGTGACCTCTTCGGCCGCGGAGGGTTCAAAACCGGCGAGCTCCGCCCGGACCTGGTATCTGCCCGGAGGCAGGTCCGGCACGCGGTAGACACCGCGCCCGCCCGATATCACCCCGAATATCCTGTCGTCGACCATCTGGCGAACGGAAATCCGAGTACCGGGGAGGCCGGATCCATCGGGCGCAGTTATGAGTCCCGTGATCTCGCCTGGTTTCGGCGCGGCATGGACCGACGCAATAATCCCTGGCATGCAGCACCAGAGAAAGATCCCGAGAGAATGGTTCCGCCCTTTCATGACTCCCTCCCCGATAATCCACCAAATCAGATCGCGACTTCCCGTGCTTGCCTCATGCCTCCGGCCGGAGGCCCTCAGCAGCACATCGAGGGCTCCGTGTGCACCTGGTCAGACGCAGAAGCCGTTTATTTCTTTTTCAAGAGGGGGCAGATCAGGATCTGGGGGGTGGCGTGGAGGGAGGCAGCAGGACTGATCGCGGTCCCGGCAAATCCTCGCGGGCGAACAGCGCAGATGGAAGATCCCGCACCAGCCGCTCGGGCGCAGGGATGAGTGCCTCGTCATCTGTCGCAGGAGTTCCGGAAGGATTCTCTCCAGACGAGAGTCCGCAGCCGCAGGACTTTCCGACTACCGGAACACAATGGTGCACGCCGTTTTCATCCAGGTAACATCTGGGGGTGCAACAACTGGCCTCGCGACATCCATCAGTCATCGCGCCGGGCATTCCAGCTGCGCGGGGGGACAGGAAAACCTCGGGTGCAAGACGGACCGGCAAACCGAACGATGAAATTGCGTAGACCAGCAGCGCAAGGAAACCGAAGCAGCGACGAGGGCGCACAGGCGAAGAATTGATGGCACCCGGTTTTTCGCGCGAGGCAGAAACAGTCACAAGCCACCCAATCCCGGAACTAGCCAATGCTTTCACATGCTGCGGGCTGCGTCAATGGCTCTTTCGCGTGGGGGAATACGTCTGATGCCTTTCCAGGACGCCTGCAGGTTGTTGCACGTGGGCTGCCTGGGACAATCGAACGCCCAGTGTCGGCCCGAGGTGAAGAACGGGAGAACGCGATGGTTGAAGTCAAGAACGTCACCAGGCACTGCGCCTTCAGACCCGGGCATCAAAGCGCCCATTGCGAAACTCGTGAACTTCGTGGAGTATAGTCGAGGGCCGGATACGAGGGCAGGTGCATCGTCTGAGGCGTGTGCGGTTTAGGGCGGATTCCAGGAACTGCGGCTCGAGCCTCACGGGCGCCGGCAAAACAGAAAGAGGAGGGGAGATGGCTGAAAAAGTAGGTTTCATCGGTCTGGGGATCATGGGCGGAGGTATGGCACGCAACCTGTTGAAAGCCGGACTGGAGGTCCATGTGTGGAATCGGACTTCGGCACGGATGCAGGAATTTGCCGCGGCGGGCGCTTTGACGGCTGAGGATCCGGCAGACCTCGCCTCCCGATGTCCGGTCGTCATGATGTGCGTTAGCGACACCGCGGACGTTCAGGCCGTTATCTTCGGTCCGCGCGGCGTGATCGAAGGAGCGAAGCCCGGCACGCTCGTGATCGACCTCAGCACGATCAGCCCCCAGGTCACGTGCGAAATCGCAGCCAGGCTGCAGGAGAAAGGGGTGCACATGATCGACGCTCCCGTCAGCGGGGGGAGCGAGGGGGCAGCCCAGGGAACGCTGACCCTGATGGTAGGAGGGAAAGGTGAAGACGTGGAACGTGCCATGCCCTTCTTCAGGGCAATCGGTAAGCGGATAACGCACGTAGGCGATCACGGCGCGGGGCAGATGGTGAAACTCGTCAACCAGATCCTTGTCGTCGGCCATGCCATGGCCATGAGCGAGGCTCTGATATTTGCGCAGGCGGGCGGACTCGACCTGCAGAAGACACTGGACGCCGTGTCGGCCGGTGCCGCCGGGAGCTGGATGCTGAGCAACCGCGGACCGCAGATTATCCGGCGCGACTGGCGGCCGGGATTCATGATTGATCTTCAGCAGAAGGATGTCCGCCTGGTTCTTTCTGCGGCGGACAAGCTGGGCGTACCGGCGATGTTGTCCAGCATGGTTTTTCACCTGTATCGGACACTCCAGGCGGAAGGACTGGGCTCAGAGGGAAATCATGCGCTGATCAAGGCCCTGGAGCGTCTGTCAGGAATCGTGGTCGGACAGAAGAGCTGAGGAGATCTTGAGGACGGGGATCTAGCTCTCAACCTGGGGCTGCCGACGCCGACGTACCCCTTGGCAACCCGTGAGCTGCAGTACTGACTCGGGATCGGTACCGCGGTCGCGTTCGTTCCGGCCCGGTCTTATCTGCGGATATCACGATTGAGGGTTTCTATCGGTATCGGATCCGATCTCGATACCGATCCCGAAAGCGATCGCTGTACGGGCGACACGCACAGGACACCCGGAGGATGTACGCCCAGCCACTCACAGATCGACCTTTTCACCGATCCGGGCTTTCGTCGCTGCCGCGTAAATTCCGGCGGCGAGGGCCACGTCCTCCAGGGCAATACCGTGGGACTTGAAGAGTGTGAGCTCGCGGTCGTCCTCCCGGCCCGGATAGTCGCCGGTCACGACGGTTGACAACTCACGCGCATCCTCCCAGAAGAACGCGCCCGCCTCCACAGCCGAGGCCAGGTCTCCGGACTCGAGCATGGCCTGCTCTGCCGAATCCACTATGACACAGGCGCTTCTACGTACCACTTCGACGTCCAGTTCCCGACGGGTCAGGAAGTTGGCTCCGATCGCGGTCACATGAGTACCCTCGGCCAGCCACTCTCCCTTCAGGACAGGTTCCTTGGCCGTGGTCGCCGTGACGACTACATCTTTGTCTCGCGAGGCTTCTTCCGCGGTCGCGGCCGGCTGGACCGGTACGCCCAGCTTCGCCGTCATTTCCTTGCAGAATGCTTCCAGCTTCGACGCGGTCGGGCCAAAGGCGGCGATGGTCTCAATGGGCAATACCGCGCAGATACCCTCCAGTTGCGAGCGCGCCTGCCATCCCGTCCCGATTATGCCGAGCCGGGAAGAGTTCCCGCGCGCCATGCACTTTGCGGCAACCGCGCTGGCCGCCCCCGTGCGGACCTGACCAAGCTTGTTGGCTTCCATGACAGCCAGAAGTTTCCCGTCCGTCGCACTATAGAGATGTACCAGGAATTGGGCCTTGCCCTGCGATGTCGTGTAGCTCTTCAGTCCTGCGACCCCGAGGGTGGGGAGTGACGCGCTCATAACGTGCAGGAAACCCTTCTCGAGGCGGCACCTGCGCCTGGGAGTGCTCTCGGCACTGCCCTCTCCCTTCAGCCTGAATGCCTGTTCCACCGCATCCAGCGCCATCTGCATGGTCACCAGTTTCTCGATATCCGACTCGCGAAGGATAGTTGCCATGAAACCCTCTCGTTGAATTGGCCGTGGGTAAGTGATGCAATCCCTTTAGAAATGCAAAATATACTGGACGGCCCTGTGCAGCGCCAAGCGGAGATTTTCGCAACCCTGGAGTGGGCGCCGCCGATGCGGCCGGTTCTGCGCGCTTCGGCGAAGCGGGACCACTTCCTCCGACGGCCGAAGCCGGCTCGGAGGCCAGAGAAAGATGTTGAATCCATGGGATTGCGGGCATATATTGAATGAAGGCCCGAGAGGGGAATGACGTACCAAGTGCCCGCCATCAGAGACGCTCGGAGCGGGGGCGTGGTATGGCTGAGAAAGCCAGAGATCCAGTCTTGAGCTGGAGCGCCGTCTCATTTGTCACCTCGCTCGGGCCGCTTTTTGTGCATGCCTGCTGTGCCGCTCTCGCCTTGGGGGGCCTGCGTTCCGTCGCATGATCCGGACTATTCATCGAGCACATTTCGTTCTGGCCGAAGCCGACTTCCTGCTGCAGGACGCCGCGGTTCATGTGTGCGATCCGGGCCGGATCTCGAGAATCGAACCGTGGCACACCAGGCCATCAGGCCAGGAGGTCCGCGTGATCGACTGGGGCAAAGCCATCATAATGCCCGGCTTGGTGAACAGTCACACGCACCTCGAACTGACGCTGCTGGCCGAACGTATCAGGCAGACGGGATCCTTCGTCGACTGGCTCTATCAGGTCGTCCAGGAACGCCGCAAATGGACGCCGGAGCAGTATGCCGAGTCCGTCAGAGCCGGCGCCGCCATGGCCCTTCGTTCCGGCACCACATTGCTCGCAGACATCTCCTCCAGCGGATTCAGCCGACAGGCGCTCGTGCCTGAGAGAATTAGAAAGGCTGTCTTCGAAGAGGCTGTGGCGCTGGCGCCGGAACGAGCCGCCGAGACTGTGGCTGACGTGGAGCGGCGCCTGCAGGAACCAGAACCTGATCCGTTGACGACACTTGGAGTATCCCCTCACGCTCCATATTCTGTTTCTCCCAGGTTGTATCGCGAACTGTCAGCCCTGGCCCGTCGCAGAGAGATCCCGCTGGCAACGCATGCGGCCGAGACGCGGGAGGAACTCGAATTCCTGGAGTCAGGCACCGGTCCGTTTGCAGGCTTCCTGGGCGCGCTGGGCGCAATGCCTGCGGGATGGGCTCCTCCGAAGCTGGATCCGATCCCATTTCTTGAGGTTCTGGGTGTCCTGGAGCAAGCGCCGCTCCTCGTCCACTGCAATTACCTGGATGCGCATGCCATGGCCATCATCCAGCGAACGCATTCCAGCATCGCCTTCTGCCCCAGGAGCCACGCCTATTTCGGGCACGAGAACCACCCGGTTCGTCAGTGCCTGGACCTCGGGATAAATGTGGCGCTCGGAACAGACTCGCTCGCCAGCAACGCCAGCCTGAGCATGCTCGACGAGATGCGTTTCCTGAGCCGGACGCGCAGGGATCTGAAGTGCGAGGAGATTTTCAGGATGGCGACACTGAACGGGGCGACGGCGCTGAACCTCGGGCGTGTGCTGGGCCGCATCCGGCGAGGATACTGGGCCGATCTGACGGTCCTGAAGCTGCCGGATGAGGCGGGTGGGAGAAACCTCCTGACGCAGATTCTCGAGGGTGCCGGGGAATGTATCGCGACGATCGTGAAGGGAGAAATCGTGTGGCAGCGTGACGAGCACGTCAGCTCGAGCGTGACGGCCGCCTAGCCGTCCCCCCTCTGCCGGCCGCGCTTCACGCGTGGCGCCGCGCGCGAAATCGGAAGGATTTAGTCGTATGTTCCGGAGATCGATCTTCCTGGGCCTGATGGTGCTTCTCGGGTCCGTGCTCGCGTACATGGTCCTGAGCGCCCGAAAGCAGGAGAAGCGGATCAGCTCTCCCCCGGCGGAAATCGTTCGCCAGTCCAAGCCGAGCGCAACCAGGGTTCTTGCTCCGCCGGAACTTCAAGTCCTCGATTCGACTGTGGAGATCCTGCCGCCCTCCCCGGGCTCCGGCCCCGCCGCTGAGATCGCTGCTCGATACTCGGTTACAGTGCGTAACCAGGGAACCAGTCGATACAAGGGCTTCATGCTCAAGTTCGAATGCCTGGCGGCCTCCGGCAACAGTGTCGAAACCCGTTCCCTCCAAATCTCACAGGAGTTGCCGCCAGGAGGAACGGTCAGGCTTCAGGACCTGTTGATGGAGGGCCTGCCGGTCAAAGTGAGGCGCTGCAGTGTGAGCCTGGCGTGGGCGGACCTCGCCGAGTGAACCTTCTTCGCGCAACGGACATCCGGATAAGCAAGTAGTTGAGGTTGTGCGGCATCGCGTTGATTTTGAAAGTGAGCGGCATTGACAGTCCTGTTCTGCTATGCTAGGGTTTGGTCACAAAACGGATCCTGGGGGATCAGTACGCCCTGATCCGGTGATAGGTCGGAGTCTCATGAAACGGCTTTGCAGCCTGACCCTGATTGCCTTTGCTCTCGCCTCCACGCAGGTTCTGCTTGAGGCAAAAGCCGGCGCCAGGATTTCCGGCAAGGTGAGCGACACTGCGGGCGAGGGTCTGGCGGGGGCGGTAATCACGTTGTTCCGCGAGAATGGTGAAGGGGGAACCATTTCCTTCACCCGATCCGACAAGCGGGGCACCTACAGCATCGCCAACCTCGGTCCCGGCTCGTACCATCTCCAGGTAAGCCGCGAAGGCTACCATCCGCTGACCAATTCCAACATCAGCGTAGCCTCTGGGAAGAGTGTCACGCTGAATGTCGTCCTCCAGACGTTCGTGGATTTGATCGCGGCCGATCCTGATCCTCGCAACTGGGATCTCAAGAGTGTCATTCGCAGCACCTCGGATCGGCGCCTGATATTCAGAAACCTCCCTGTCTCAGCGCCGGACGACGAAGCGCTGCCGGTTGCGGAGGAACCCACGTTCAAGCGGGGTGCGGTCCTGGAAGTTGCCACAAACTCGGGGATGGGAAGCGATAACTATTTTGTTTCTCCAAGTTCGGGCCAAAACGGGGTGGTCTCCAATTTCGCATACACCGAGCCCATCACCGGGTCGGGCCGCATGATTTTCTCCGGGCAGTTGAATTCAGGATCGGACCCGTTCTGGCAGGTGCGCGATACTTTCCATTACCGGACGGATCCCGGAAGGGATCTCAGCTTCTCGGTGGGCTACGGGCGTTTGGGCCTGAATGATGCGGGGATGAGTTCTCTTGTTCAACCTGCGGAGTTCCTCAACCGCGATCCCTATCTCCGCGATTCGGGGATCCAGCTCGTTGACATTGGTTTTGCAGGGCGTAGCCAGTTCCTGGACGGAGTCAGTATCGACTACGGCTTCGACCTGACGCGCGTGCGTTCAGGCGTGACGAAGAGCTTCCTGAGCCCATATTTCCAGCTTGTGCTCTCGCCTTCCGACACATGGCTCCTGAAAGCGGCCATGGCTTCGCGCAGGAGCAGCGACAGCAATACCGTCTTCCTCCCGGATGGTGATCCTTTGAATCTGACGCAGCCGGTTTACATCGCGAAGATCGACGGGGAAATGCACCTGAGTCAGTTCAAGCACGGGGAGCTTGCGGTCGAGAAGATGCTTCCGGGCAGTGCTTCGATCGAAGTGGCCCTCTATCAAGACCACATGAACGGGCCTGGGGTTCCCTTTCTGGTGACGACCGTCTGCCCCGGCTGCGGCGATACTCTCGTCGCCCAGTTGAGAGAGGACCAGACGGCTCAGCACGGGCTCCGGATAGTTGCGAACAAACGGATCCTGGACTTTCTTGCCGGATCCATTGCCTACGTCTACGGAACTGGAACTGCCGTGCGCGTGGACGGCACTTCAATCTCGAGCGAGGAGCTTGCGCGGGACCTGCTCGCCTACATGCACAGATCCTACTACCATTCCTTTACGAGCGAGCTGAATGCAAACTTCCGAAAGACCCGCACGAACGTGACCGCCATCTTCCGATGGTATCCGGGCACGCCGATCACGCCGATGGATCTTTTCAAAGACCATGCGGATGTGCTCACGAAAGGTGTGAGCTTCATGGTTCGCCAGGCGCTCCCCTTCCCGGAGTTCATGAGCTCCGTCGGTCACTGGGAAGCTCTCGTCGATGTCCGCAACCTCTTCGATCAGGGGAATCCCGTTATCCCCACCAGCGACGGCGAGCTGGTGCTCACCCGGAACCCCCGTTCTCTCCGCTTCGGTCTCAATCTCAACCTGAACTAGTTCCTCCCTATTGAAACAGAGCCCAATCGCGTTCATAGTTTTGGATGTCGATTATTCAATGTCTTGGACATTGAGAACCGATAATTTGGACGGCATATGGGTCGATCTATAAGATATTGATTCCACTTGGTTTAATTCGTGATGAGTACGCCGCTCCAACCTCTCGCGTGGCACGTAAATTGCTTTGATAGGGTTTTGGTAAGTCGTGTCTCATCCCGGGATTCACCCCAGATGAATGCGTTTCCGGTTCCATTCAAGGTAGTTGCCACGGTTCTGGTCACATCGCTACTGGTGGCGGTAGGTATCTTCAACCTGCGCGACCGCGCGGCGTGGGTCGAAGCATCCGACGGTGCGTTCTGGATAGAGACGGGGAGCGGGCTGGTGGCGAAGGAAGTGGAACCTGGTGGGCCGGCTGCGGAAGCCGGCATCCGACCGGGTGACCTGCTGGTATCGATTAATGGTCAGGAGGTGGCCAACCTAGGCGAACACTCCCGGTTGATTGACGCTCTGGGTGTCAATGCGACGACCAGCTACCGGGTCTCATCGGGCCCTGAGGCGCGCGACCTGACGCTTACGATGGCTGGAAGGGGGATGATTTCCGCGAAAGACTTACCCAGAACCCTTCTCGCGTTCCTCTATCTCGGAATAGGTCTTTTCGTCGCGGTGAAAGGCGGCCACCAGCCTCGAGCCTATCATTTCTATCTCATCTGTCTGGCCGCCTTCGTCGTCTACCTGTACAGTTTCACAACTCGCTGGTCCGCTTTCGACTGGATCGTATACGGATTGTCGGTCTCGGCCTTCCTCCTGTTGCCTACACTGTTTGTCCACTTCTGCATGCGCTTCCCGAAGGAACTGGCCGACGGGGTGAGCCGGGCCCCGCTGGTCTACGTTCCGATGATCGGGCTCGGGCTCCTGCATGTGCTCTGGATGACAGGTCGTTTGGCTCCGCTCGGGCTGCCGAGGGATGCCCGGTCTTCACAGTTGCTGGACCGGATGCAACTGATCTACTTCGCACTCGGTTTCCTGATCGGCGGTTCGATTCTGCTGTATCGGCGGATACAGGCGCGCGATCTCACAACCCGGCAGCAGATGAAGTGGGTGAGCTATGGAACGCTCGCCGGGGTGATTCCTTTCAGCCTGATCTACGTTATTCCCGAGCTGTTGGGTATCAGAGCCGATCAGCTGTCGTATTCGTCGCTGTCTCTGGGGCTTATTCCGCTTTCGTTCGCCTATGCCATCATCCGGTACCGTCTCCTCGACGTCGAGGTAATCGTGCGGCGGGGCACCGCGTACTTTCTCGCCAGTTCCCTGCTACTGGTGATCTACCTGCTTCTCGTTCTGGGGCTGGCGGAAGGAATCAAATGGGTGGCTCCGGAGGCCGATTTTCTCGTCATCGCGGTTGCGGCGCTTCCGATCGCACTCTTATTTGCCCCTTTGCGCGCGAGGATCCAGTCCAGGCTCGATCGGTTTTTCTACAAGGATCAGTTCGACGAACGCGCCAGCCTGATGGAGTTCGCGCGGACTCTGAGTACGGAGATCAGTCTCAGCCGGTTGTCCCGATCCATCCTGGAACGGGTGACCCGCACCTTCAAACTCGACAAGGCGGTGTTGTTCTTCGCGGACGCTTCGCACCCCGGCTTTTTCCGCATGATCGACTCCCTGGGTGTCACGCTGCCGGCGCTGGGCAAGTCCTTCTACCGCGAGGAAGAGTTGCTGGAGCAGGAGAGGCCCTCTTCTGACGTTCCGGAACGCCTCGGCGGGCTGCATCGAGCGCATCGCGACCTGGCCAAGTTCGGCGTGATCCAGCTGCAGGAGCTCATGCTTCGAGGGCGGCGCATGGGATTCATCGGCCTTGGCTCCTTGCCAGCGGACCGCCATTTCAGTTCAGAGGACCTCGACCTTCTATCGGCCCTCTCGAACTACGCGGCAATCGCACTCGAGAACGCCTACCTCTACCGGTCGGTGGAAACCAAGGCGATGGAGCTCGAGAGGCTAAAGATCTACACGGAGAACATCATCGAAAGCGTCAATGTTGCGATTCTCGCCCTGGATGCCGCGGGCCGGATCACTTCCTGCAACCGCGCTTTCGAGGACCTCTATCGTGTCAGAAGGGATGACATAGCGGGTACGCCGGTGGAAGGGCTGCTTCCCGCGGACGTCTTGGCGTCGATACACCGGGCGACCGGCACCAGGGGGTGGGCGCTCAAGTCCGCCGCGAACATATACAAGCTCTACCTTGGCGACCGCCGCGGAGTGAAGTTGATCGTCGACATGAGTATCATACCGCTCCGAGGCTCTTTCGATTCCGATTCCGGCTGCCTGCTCGTGATGGATGACATTACCGAGAAGGTGGAGCTCGCAGACCAGTTGTTGCAGGCGGAGAAACTCTCCTCGCTGGGCTTGATGGCCGCGGGCATCGCCCATGAGGTCAATACGCCGATTACAGGCATCTCCAGCTATACGCAGATGCTCCTGAAAGAGACCCCTGCCTCCGACGCGCGCAAGGGCATTCTGGAAAAGATCGAGAAACAGACTTTCCGTGCGGCGGGTATCGTGAACGGCCTGCTGAATTTCGCACGGATAAACGGAACCGAGTACCAGGACCTCGACGTGAATCGCCTGCTTCAGGAAAGCCTGTCGCTCCTCGAGCATCAGCTGGCCAGGAGCGGCATCAGGATCATCCGCTCGCTGGACGCTTCCATACCGATGGTTATCGGCAATGGCGGCAAGCTGCAGCAGGTGTTCGTAAATCTCCTCCTGAATGCCCGCGATGCTATGCCGGGGGGGGGCGAACTCAAGATACACACGGGCATGAACGAGTCGATGGTCATCGTCGACATCGAAGACACCGGGACAGGCATTTCCGACGATGACATCAAACGGATTTACGATCCGTTCTTCACGACGAAGGGCACATCCAAGGGGACGGGCCTGGGACTGGCGATAAGCTACGGCATCATCCAGGAGCACGGGGGAAGGATCCTGGTGGACAGCGAACCCGGCAAAGGCACCCGCTTCAGGCTCAAACTTCCGACCCGGCAGCCTGTGACCAGATGAACAACAACGGACGAATCCTGGTAGTCGACGACGAGGAAATCATGCGTGACGTCCTGTCGTCGCTCCTCGGCACCGAGAAATACAAAGTCGACCTGGCGGAAACGGGCACCCAGGCTCTCGATATGGTGCGCGACCGGGAATACAGCGCCGTCCTGCTCGATCTGATGCTGCCCGACATCGATGGCCTGAAGGTCCTCGAAGAGTTCAACAAGCTCGAGAGCGCACCGGTAACCGTCATTCTGACCGCTTTCGCCTCGATCGAGAAAGCGGTCAAGGCGACCAAGCTCGGCGCCTTCGACTTCATAACCAAGCCGTTCAAGAACGACGAAATCCTGCTGGCAGTCAAGAACGCCATCGAGCACAGGCAGCTTCGAGACGAGAACATCCGCCTCAAGAAGACGCTCCGGGAGCGGTACAGCTTCAAGAACATCATAGGCAAGAGCTCCCCGATGCAGCAGATCTTCGACCTGATCACGCAGGTCGGGCCGAGGCGCAGTACAATCCTCGTGCAGGGCGAGAGCGGCACGGGGAAGGAACTGGTCGCTCGCGCCATTCATGCCTCGAGCGGGCGTTCGGAGGCCCAGTTTGTCGCGATCAACTGCGGGAACATACCCTCCGAGCTGCTGGAAAGCGAACTTTTCGGGCACGTCCGCGGTGCCTACACCGGTGCCACCAGCGCCAAGAAGGGGCTCTTTCAGGTCGCCGACGGAGGCAGCCTGTTTCTCGATGAAGTCTCGACCATCTCTCCCGAAATGCAGGTAAAGCTGCTGCGCGTCATCCAGGAACGCGAATTCCGGCACCTGGGAGGAGTCGAGAACATCAAAGTCGACATCCGGATCATCGCAGCCACCAACACCGACCTCCAGGCAGCCGTTCGTGACGGGACGTTTCGCGAAGACCTGTACTACCGGCTGAACGTCATCGTCATCAAACTGCCGCCGCTGCGGGAGCGCACCGAGGATATCCCGCCGCTGGTCGAACACTTCACCAGGAAGTACTGTGAGGAGAACCGGAGGGAACTCTGCCAGGTTGACGGCGCGGCGATGAAAGTCCTCATGGATTACGACTGGCCCGGGAACGTCAGAGAGCTCGAAAACGTGATCGAGCGCGCCGTCGTGCTTGCGCCGGGAAACCTCCTCACACCGGATCTGTTTCCGAAGCACATAGTCACCGCTCTGCCCGCCGACCCTCTCCGGTTTCCCGGTGAGGGGCTGTCGCTCAAGGAGCGCGTAGGCAACTTCGAGAAGGCCCTGATACTGGCCGCCCTGGAGCGAAGTGACTGGAACCAGAAGCGGGCGGCACAGTTCCTTTTCGTAAACGCCACGACACTGAACGAGAAGCTGAAACGCTTCAAGATCAAGCCCCGAGGGTAGTCAGTTCCCGGTGCCGGCAGGCTCCCATTCCGGCCTGGTTCACCGGGCCGGTGTTCCGGCCGCGTCTGCACCGATTTTGAATCCTCGAGATCCGCCCGCGGGAATCTGTTCCCACGTCGTGCCGACCCTGAAGGTGTTGAATAGCGCCCTCGCCGGACAAGGGCCGAGGTGTTGCGCGCGATGCTGCCCGGCCGCTTTTCGGGCAAGAGGATCTCTATGACTCACCTTGACTTGTTGCCACGTACTCGCTAAATTTTAGGTTCGCCCATCTGGCTGATTTCGTCCTCGAGGACCCTCGCGGCGCACAAATAGCACTGAAACATTCGAATCGCGGCGGAATCTGGTAATGGCAGTGAAAATGAAGAAATAAAGGGGGAAATCAATTGTGCTAGGTTCAATCGGAGGCAGCCTCGTCGACTATTACGTGAAGGGCGGGGTTACCATGCACCCCATGCTGATCTGCTCGATCGTCGGGCTGATCATCATCATCGAAAGAAGCATCGTCCTGCACCGCGTCAAAGTGAACACCGCGCAGGTGTTCGGCGCCATCCGCGCCGCCCTGATGAAGCGGGATCTCAAAGGCGCCATCGAGGTCTGCGACGAGAGCCCCAGTCCCATATCCGACACGCTGCGAGCCGGTCTCCTGCGCTTCGGCAAGCCGGCCGCGGACATCGAGAAGGCAATGGAGAGCGTTGCGCTCCACGAAATCTCAAAGCTCGAGCGCGGTCTCTGGATGCTGGCTACCGTCGCAAACATTGCCCCGCTGTTCGGATTCCTCGGAACCGTGACCGGGATGATCAAGTCGTTCGCCGTGCTGGCCGAGGTCGGCCTCGGAAACCCGAAGGCGGTCGCGGCCGGGATATCGGAAGCGCTGATCACCACCGCCTACGGACTGTTCATCGCACTTCCAGTCCAGGCCGCATTCAACTATTTCACCAGCCGGGTCTCGAGCTTTGCACTCGATATGGAAACCAGTTCGGCCATGCTAATGGAAACTTTCAACGAAATTGAGGACGCTTCCGGCCAGGGAGTGCCTGTTACAGTCTCGCCGGCAGCCCAGACCGCCGTCCAGCCGCAGCCCGCGTCATGAAAAGTCTGAGAGTCCGCAAAGTCGATGCGATAGTCCCGACCGCATCCATGGCCGACATAGCATTCCTTCTCATCATCTTCTTCATGCTGACCACTTCGTTCAGCCCGGTGAAGATGTCCGTGGATCTCGCCGCCGCCACGAGCCGCGAAGAGGTCGACAAAGATGCGGCCATCATCGCCGTCGGCCCCAGCGGAGAGATGGAGATATCCAACGGGATTAATCCCGGCAACAGGATCAACAGCATGGATGAGCTCGACCTCTTCATCCAGGAAGTGCTCGTACAGGATCCCACGAAGCAGTTCATCATCAAGGCAGACCGCAACTTGCGCTACGACCTGTTCAACGCCGTCTACGAAAAGCTCAGGAACAACAACTGCCGGCGCATCGCCCTGCTGACGGAGTCTGTACCGGTAAGGACCGGGCAGTAGGAGACGGAATGGCAATCAAGATTCGCAATAGGATTCCTGCAGAGATCCCGACCGCCTCGATGGCCGACATAGCCTTCCTGCTCATCGTCTTCTTCATGCTGACCTCCGTGTACAGCAGCAATTTCGGGCTCGAGTACGGCCTGCCGAAAAATGAACCCTTGACCGAAGTCCAACCCCAGGAGGCGATCCATATTCACATCACCGGGCCCGGCCAGTACGTCGTCGACAAGAGGCCGGCCACATTGCCGCAGATCGCCGGCTACCTGGACATGAAGCTGAAGCAGAACCCGAAGAAGCCAGTGATCGTCCAGACCGATCCGGATGTCCCTTACTACGCGACTATCGATGTCCTGGACGTCTGCAAGCAGCTTCGCGTCGAAAGCGTTTCCATCCCGACCAGCGCCGAGGTGGCCATGTGGGGCGGTTTCGCCGGGGGGGTCGGGGGTGTAACCCAATGAAGCTGCGTTGCCGAGCCCTGGTGCTGCTCGTGCCTTTTCTGGCAGCGCCGGCATTCGCCGACTACAAGCAGGCCGTCGCCTACTACATGCAGGGACGCTACGACAAGACAATCCAGGAGCTCAAGCCGGACCTTGACCAAAATCCGGACTGGGAGTTCGGGCACCGGCTGGCCGGGCTCAGTTACCTGAAGCTGAAGAATAACGCGCTCGCGATCTCCTCTCTTACCCGGGCCGTGGCCCTCAAGTCGAAGGCTTTTTCCACATATCTCGGTCTGGGCCAGGCCTACTTCAACATGCAGCGGTACGAGAGCTGTGTCGAGACCCTCAACCAGGGCGAGCCGTTTCTTGCGACCGAGAAGGAACCTGAGAAGGAGAAATACAAGCTCCTGCAGCTGCGGGGGTATGCCAACTACCAGCTTCAGAAATTCAATGAGGCCGTGACGGACCTCCAGGCGGCCCTCCGGATTTCCACCACAGAGTGGGCCGACTACTCACAGCTGGGGATTGCCTTCTACAATCTCAAGCGCGACGACGAGGCGATTCAGGCACTGCAAAAGGCTCTGACTCTGAAGCCCGGGCACACCATCACAGCCGAATACCTCGCCAAGACCTACTTCAGGAGAGGCATCTCAGCTCTCTCGGCGAAGCAGTACGGTCAGGCGCTCGATTTCCTGCGAAAAGCCCGCGACTACAACCCCAAGGACGGCTTCGTCTACTACAACATGGCGGAGGCTTTCATCTTCCAGAAGAACTTCTCCGAGGCCGAAAAGTCACTGAATCAGGCGCTGGAGATAATGCCGAGAAGCGCGGAGGTTTTTCAGAGACTGGGGCTGGTCTACGAGAAGCAGAAGAAATGGGATCTGGCCTTGACTTCGTACCAGAAGGCCTATGAAATCAACCAGTCCCCGGGCCTGAAAGAGGCAATTGACCGGGTCAACGAACTCAAGAAACGATAGCTGTGATTCAGACAGTGGAGATTGAAGTGGCGTCGTCTCGTCAGGTGATCGCCGTCCAACCCCTTCAGGGTTGGGCCTTGCGGCAGATCCGATCATCCCCGGGGTTTGCACCCCGGGCTGATCTGTTCGACCCCCTTCGAGGTCGGGACTGACGTACTGCGCGCGGGGACTGAGCGTGACCATGCCGTTGAGTCCATTGACTCACTGGTGGCGGTGATGCCTCAGGATGCCAGCCTCGATCGACACCGACGACGCTGAAAGCGTCGAATAGAACAGCCCGGGGTGCAAACCCCGGGGATCAGGATGATCAGAAGGTGTCAACCCTGAAGGGGTTGAACAGCGTCCCTGCGGCGCAGGCTGCCTGTCAAGCGTTTCCAGTCTCGTAGCCCCCATCGGGGCGCACCGACAGTCCCTGCTCCTCCATGGCGGATCTTACTTCGATCCCACCAGGTAGGCGCCGGACCAGGTCCGCACGTTCCCCGTATCATCTACCGCAATCAGCCGATAGTCGTAGCGGCCGGCCTTACGGTCCTGCGGGACGACTAGCCTGAAGCAGACATCCCGTCTCGCCGCGTCCGGCTGAGGCTGAGCGCTCAGTACGAGCCCGGACTCGCCATCCTCCAGAAAGATGCTGTTGGGGGACAGGTCATTTGACCGATCACGAATGGTCACCCGGATCTGGAGCCCCTGACCCGCCACTCCTGCCTCGGGTTCCATTTCCGTCCGTTCCAGCTTCGGGGCATCTTCATCCGTGCCGACGGCGGTATCTTCGGCCACATGGTACGTTCGGATCTTTTCGAGCCACGTGCTCTCGAGCGCTGCGGCGTTCAATTTGAAAGCCGCGCCAAGGCTGTCGGGCAGGTTCTTGCTCCTCAGCCCCTCGAAGAATTTCAGCAGCCGGTCCCGGTTACTCACCTCGCGGCACGTCAGCAGGAAGGTGATACCCGGAGAGGCGGCCCTCTGGTCCTCCTTGCCGCCCGAAAACCGATCCCACGATGCAAGCGCGGAAAGGCTCAGGGCCTCCATCCTGTCCATGAAATGGCAGCGAACCCAGGCCGCACCGAGACTCCGGCTTGAGTGCTCATATTCACACGCCAGGATCTCGGTCATCCCTTCCAACAGGAAGCGGCTTTCAGCACTCTCCGCACCTCCCTTCGAAAGCTCCAGCAGGCCGAGGCGCGCCATGGCCTTTGCCGCCTGATGCAAGAGGTGCCTCCGGCTGTTTCCTGCCGCCGCGGCATTGTTCATCCCGATCGTGATAGTGGCCTCGTTCGGACGAATGCCGGTCACTGGCTCATCCCAGGAGATGTTCACCAATACCCTGGCCGGCAGGTTTCCCCCGGTGGTCTTGTCCATGAACAGGTAACACGTCTCCAAATCGGTGATGGTTTCCTGGCCGAGCCACTCTCTTTCCTGTGGGATCCGGATCAGCACGTGCTTGGACACGATCCTGCCGGTGGTCTGCCGGAATGGCGTGCCGGCAAAGCAGAAACAGCCCGACAAAAGGCACAGTGCGATCACTGCCACCGGCATGCAGTTGTTACAGTGGATGCGGCACCTCATGCTGCCTGGTTCTCCTCGATCTTCATGTTCCGTCCGGCCCCAGGAAGAACGGGCACACGTTCGTCCCATGGAGAGCTCGCCACAAGGCAATCTCAGTCTTTCGGAAGGCCGGAACGGGTGTGACGGTTCAGGAGTGAAAGCTCGCGAGAGCAGTCCCCTCGTCGCCGTACCAGTCGAAGACGTTTACGAGCTTGGTGATGCTGAGCAAGTCGATTAACCGCTGGTTGGGAGACAGCAGCTTCAGGCTCCCTCCGCTCTTTCGCATCGCAGTGAAGCAGCGGATTATCTCGCCCAGGCCGGCACTGTCGATATAGGGGACCTTGGCCAGGTTGAGAATCACGTTCTTCTGACCCCGGCCGAGCAGGTCGTCTATGGTCTGCTTTATTTCGGCATCCCCCTCGCCGAGCAGTATCTTCCCCTCGATATCTACGATGACGACATTCTGCACCTTGCGCGACGAGAGTTTCATGGACTCCTCCGCCTGACCCGAATTCAGAACCTAGCACACCCCTCCGATTGTGTCAATTTTGCACGTGTTTCACCGCGACCGAATTGCTGCCGTCAGAGGTCGGAATCGGTTTCCCTCTCGACCGGGAGCGGGCCCCGACCCGGAGGTCCGCGGACGAGGCATGGTCTCCGAACGCGATGCCGTTTGCGGCCACGAATTCGATCGTTCCTGCATAATCGCGAAGTTTCGGACGCAGGCGTTTCCTTGATCGCTTCGCGAACCATGTGTTATACATCATCGCTGTCTTCTGATACAAAGCCGGGTGCAGCATCCTGCTGATGGAGCAGAAAATGAAGCTTGCCATTCGTTCCGTTCATGCGCGCGAGATCCTGGATTCCCGCGGAAATCCCACCGTCGAGGCGGAAGTCTTACTCGAAAACAACGTACGCGGACGTGCGTCCGTCCCGTCGGGTGCATCCACCGGGACGCACGAGGCTGTCGAGCTGCGCGACGGGGACCAGGCGCGCTTTGGCGGCAAGGGAGTCAGGCGAGCCGTCGAGAACGTCAACAGCATCGTGGCGCCGGCCCTGGTAGGCGAAGACGTATTCCCGCAGCGAATGATCGACCAGATCCTGATCAACCTGGATGGATCGCCGAACAAAATGCGTCTGGGCGCGAACGCCATCCTTCCGGTCTCGATGGCGGCCGCGCGCGCCGCCGCCGAATCCCTGGGTCTTCCGTTGTTCCGCTATCTCGGTGGTACGAACGCGTGCATCCTGCCGGTGCCGATGATGAATATCATCAACGGCGGCGCTCACGCGGACAACAACGTCGACCCGCAGGAGTTCATGGTCGTCCCCGCCGGTGCAAGCAGCTTCTCCGAAAGCCTGCGCATGGGAGTGGAGACGTTCCACGCCCTGAAGTCGGTGCTCAGAAAGAAGGGGCATGCGACCGGCGTCGGCGATGAAGGAGGCTTTGCCCCCAACCTGAAATCGAGCGAAGAGGCCATGGACCTGATCGTGGAGGCCATCCAGAAGGCAGGCTACAAGCCGGGTACCGACATCTACCTGGGACTCGACGTGGCAGCCAGCGAGTTCTTTGAGGATGGCAAGTACCGCTTCAAGAAGTCGACCGGCGCCCGACTCTCCGCGGAACAGATGATCCAGCTTTACGAACGCTGGACCTCCCAGTACCCGATCGTGTCGATCGAAGACGGGATGGCGGAGGATGACTGGCAGGGCTGGACCGCACTCACGGAGGCTCTGGGCGAGAAGATCCAACTCGTCGGCGACGACGTGTTCGTCACGAATGCCAAGAGGTTGGAGAATGGAATCGCCGACGGTGTGGCAAACAGCATTTTGATCAAGCTCAACCAGGTGGGCACCGTGTCGGAAACCATGGACACGATCGAGCTTGCCAAGACCGACGGTTACACGACAGTCATCTCTCATCGCTCCGGCGAAACAGAGGACGCGTTCATCGCCGATCTGGCGGTCGCCAGCAACGCAGGTCAGATCAAGACCGGCTCGGCGAGCCGCACGGATCGAGTGGCTAAGTACAACCAACTCCTCCGCATCGAGGAGGAACTTCGCACTGCGGCCCGATTCATCGGGGCCCAGCTCTTCTAGCCCGAGCCCCGGGCCTGGCCCGCGAATTCGGGCTGACGCGCCGTCAGCGACGCTTGCCGGCGGTGACGGCGGGAGTGCCGTGGATTCACCGCTTCTTTCCGTGCGAAACCTGTCCGTTTCGTACCACACTTCCTCGGGTCCTCTGCGAGCCGTCGAGGACGTCTCCTTCGACATCGGGCCGGGCGAGACCCTTGGACTCGCGGGCGAAACGGGATGCGGCAAATCCACCATCGCGCTTGCCCTCCTCGGCCTCCTGGATGGCGGCCGCATTGAAGGCGGCGATATCCGGTTCGAAGGGAAGTCATTACGCGCCTTCGACGAGCGTGCCTGGCGGCAGCTGCGCGGCAGCAGGATCGGACTTGTCTTTCAGGATGCGCGTGGCTCGCTGAATCCGGTGCTGACGGTGGGCCAGCACTTCGAAGAGGCTCTGCGAGCTCACGGTCGAATGACGGGCAAGCAGTGGCGCGACCGCGCATCCCGGATGCTCGCAGACGTCGGGATAGCCGAACCGGCCTTCATAATGAAGCGTTACGCGCATGAGTTATCGGGTGGTACCTGCCAGCGAGTGGGGATTGCCCTGGCGATCTGCAACCATCCCCCTCTCCTGATTGCGGACGAACCGACGAGTGCGCTGGATCCGACAATTCAGGCACAAATCGTCACCCTGCTGATGCAGATGAAGCACCGCCTGGGCCTCGCACTCCTTTTCATCAGCCACGACCTTCCCCTGATCGATCGGATCGCCGACCGCCTGGCAGTCATGTACGGTGCGCGTATTGTCGAATCCGGACCATCGCAGGAAGTCCTCTCCGCGCCTGCGCACCCTTACACGCGCGGCCTGCTGCAGTGCGTTCCCGACCTGACTCGGACGGCGGGAGGCCAGAAACTGGAGCCGATCCCGGGATCGCCTCCTGTCGCGCTGAGGCTCGCACAGGGGTGCGCTTTCGCACCTCGATGCAAGTTGGCGGAAGAGCGCTGTCTACTGGAAATCCCCGAAGCGGTGCCGCTGTCTGCCACTCATCGGGCCGCCTGCATCAAGGCGCGCGGATGATCGACATGATTCCCACCCTCGAAGTTCGGGGACTGTGCAAGACGTTCGTGGCAGCCGGACTCGGCCGAAGGGCCGAAGTCCGCGCTCTGCGTGGCGTCGACCTCAACATCAAGCCGGGCGAAACCGCCGGCCTCGTTGGCGAATCCGGGTGCGGGAAGTCAACGCTCGCACGATGCGCCGTCCGGCTCCTCGAACCGGACGCCGGCTCGGTCTTCTTTGAAGGCACCGATCTTTCCCAGATGTCTGCCTCAGACCTGCGAAAAAGCAGACGGTATTTTCAGATGATTTTCCAGGATGCTTTGGCATCCCTCGACCCGCGGCTGACGGTGGCAGCTGCCATCGCGGAACCGCTCGACGCCAACAGGGTCGGCACCCGCCGCGAAAGGGACCTGCGGGTAGCCGAGCTCATGGAGAGCGTCGCGCTGGACCCTGCTCTTGCAGTCCGCCAGCCGGCCATGCTCAGCGGGGGTCAGCAGCAGAGGGCCGTCATCGCCCGCGCGCTTGCGCTGCGTCCTCGACTGCTGATCGCCGACGAACCGGTATCGGCGCTTGACGCCTCCGTGCAAGTCCAGATCCTGAACCTGCTTGCCGAATTGCAGCGGCGTTTGGGCCTCACGTTGTTGATGATTTCGCACTCGCTCACAGTGATTCACTACCTGTGCTCGCATATCCGGGTGATGTACCTGGGAAAGATCGTGGAGGAGTCTCCGGCGGAGCCGTTTTTCCGGGAGCCCAAACATCCCTACGGCCGGTTGCTGCTCGACAGCATGCCGGCCCGCCTGGGGAGCGAGTTCGCGGCAACTACACCCCGGGGTGATCTCCCATCCCCTGCGAATCCTCCGCCGGGCTGCGCCTTCCATCCGCGGTGTGATCACGCAACGGCGAGGTGCCGGGCCGAGTGCCCGGAGCTTATCGACCTGGGGGCAAACCGCAGCGTTGCCTGCTTCCTTTTTGACTGACCGGGAGCCTGGGACTTTGACTCAAGAATCGAGGACGATCGGAGTGACGTTGCTGCTGGTCTTTGTCGCCGCCGCTATTGCTTCGGCCTCCAAACCGGGATCCGATTATCCTGTCGGGGAGGTGCCCCTCACTTCCGTCAGGTTCGAAGACAACTTCTGGGCACCGCGACAAAGGACCGACACGTCCGTGACGATCCCGCACGAGATGCGGCAGTGCGAGCTCACGGGCCGCATCAGGAATTTCGAGATCGCCGGAGGTGAAACGAAGGGTAAGTTCGCTACCCGTTTCGCATTCGACGATTCCGATGTCTACAAGGTTATCGAGGCGGCGGCCTACTCCCTCATGCTGCGGCCGGACCCGGAACTCGAGAAGGCCGTGAATTCCTGGGTGGTGAAGATATCCAAAGCCCAGGAACAGGACGGGTACCTGTATACGGCTCGAACGATCGATCCGGCGAATCCTCCCGAGATGTCCGGACCGGCGCGCTGGTCCAAGCTCAATGAGAGCCACGAGCTTTACAACGTCGGGCACCTGTACGAGGCGGCTGCGGCTTACTACCAGGCTACAGGCAAGCGTGCCCTTCTCGACGCGGCTGTCAGGAGTGCCGATTTTGTCGCCGGGACCTTTGGACCGGGCCAGTCGCAGCTCCGGCTCGTCCCGGGTCACGAGGAGATCGAGATCGGCCTCGTCAAGCTCTATCGTGTCACGGGGGAAAGCAAGTACCTCGATCTGGCGAAATTCTTCGTTGACGAACGCGGCAACGCCGCAGGCCACAAGCTCTATGGGGAATACAGCCAGGATCACGAACCGGTGGTCGAGCAATCAACAGCCGTCGGCCACGCCGTGCGTGCCGCTTATTTCTATTCCGGCGTAACCGACGTTGCCGCCCTCACCGGTGACTCACGTTATATGCCGGCAATGGAGAGAATTTGGACCGACATAGTATCGAGAAAGCTGTACATCACGGGCGGTATCGGGGCGGCAGGCGGGATCGAGGGGTTCGGTCCCGCATACGATCTCCCAAATGACACCGGCTATGCCGAGACCTGCGCCACGATCGCCTATGCTCTCTGGAACTATCGCATGTTCCGCTACTTCGGTGACGGAAAATACGTGGATCTTTTCGAGCGCGCTGCCTACAACGCCTTCCTCTCGGGCGCCGGCATGAGCGGGAACCTGTATTTCTATCCCAATCCCCTGGCCTCGTCCGGGCGGCACGAGCGCAGCTCCTGGTTTTCGTGCGCATGCTGCCCGCCCAATATCGCCCGGTTCATTGCAGAAATGGGCGCGTTCGCCTACGGGGTTGCGGGAGAGAGAGTTTATGTGAACCTCTACGTGCAGGGCACGTCTTCGATCGAAACGAGCGAAGGCAGGATTATCCTCTCCCAGACGACCGAGTATCCGTGGAAAGGCGACGTACGGATCCGGGTAATCCCTGAGAGGCCTTCGAAGCTCACCCTCATGGTGCGCGTCCCGGGATGGGCAGTCGGTCGACCGCTCCCGAGCACGCTCTACACGTATTCGGGGGAGACGAGTGAGGGGCCGGTCGTGAGGGTCAACGGCAAGGTCGTGGCCTCCAGGCCGGATCATGGCTATATCCCCATAGCCAGAACGTGGCAGAATGAGGACAGGGTTGAAGTGTCGCTTCCCATGCCGGCGCGCCGCGTAGTGGCGGACAGGAACGTCAAGGCCGATTCCGGGCGCGTTGCCATCGAGCGCGGCCCGCTCGTGTATTGCGCGGAATGGCCCGATAACAACGGCCACACGAGCAATCTCGTCCTCGACGATGCGGCCGTCCTGACTGCCGAGCCCAGGCCCGACCTTCTCAACGGGATCGTGGTAATCAAAGGAGAGGCAACGGCGTATCGTTATCGGAGCGGGAAGGTGACGGGCGAGAAGCAGCAACTCACCTTGATCCCATATTACGCCTGGGCTCATCGGGGAAGGGGGGAGATGGCCGTGTGGCTGGCCCGCCGGAAGGACAAAGCGCGCGTCATTTCCGAGTCAGGCATGGAATCAGCCGCGCGGGTGAAGTAGGATGAGGCTGTTTCGCCGGGAGTCTCTGAAGAGATCTGTTATCAAAACGCGGAATCCGGTGTCAGGGAAACCCGGGCATCCGGCTGTTCGCCCGCGAGGCGCTGCCCGGCGGAACACTCACCATCGGGCCCCACGCAGAATGCCATGATTCCACTACAGGCCGTCACCCCAGCCGCACTGACCGAAGCTGTCCCGGGTGTCCCGATCGAAGAGGCCCGCCGGATCGTGGGAGCGATTCATCGCCACGACCGACTCCCTCCCGCAGTACGCAACGTCCGCCGGATCACACTTGACCGAGTCCGTGCCGCCGGATCACTGCCCGGCCTTTCTGTCTGTGGAGCGCAGTGCAGCCGGATCGACCCGTTCGTGAAATACTCCCTGGCCACTCCCCGAGGCGAGGTCGTCGAGACGGTCCGGATCCCGCTCGAGCGGCATGGACGATACTCAGTATGTGTAAGCTCGCAGGCAGGTTGTGGCCTCGGGTGTGCTTTTTGCGCCACGGGCCGACTGGGCTTCCAGCGAAACCTTGAGACATGGGAGATCATCGAGCAGGTGCGCGTGGTCCGACGCGGGCTCGATCGTGTGCTGGGGCAGAGGGTTCACGGAATCGTGTTCCAGGGCATGGGCGAGCCGCTGGCCAACCTCGATAACGTGATCGAGTCGATTCGGGTGGCCAGTGAGCCGAGCGGCCTGGCCATCGACGGGCGCGCGATCACGGTATGCACGGCGGGGCTCCCGGCAGGAATCCGCCGCCTGGCGCAGGAGGTGCCTGCGGCTCGACTCGCCCTCTCCATCACCAGCCCCATCCCTTCGGTCCGCAGGCGCCTGATGCCGATCGATCTCAAGTTTCCCCTGGAAGAGGTCCTGGACGCCGCACTCGAGCACTCCAGGGTCACGGGGTTGGCCCCGATGTGGTCATTCACGCTTTTGAGTGGGGTCAACGATTCCAGCCATGATGCTCGCAGGCTGGCCCAACTCGCCCGAGACTTCACACGAAAGGGCGGCATACGGCCGCGCATCAGCATCGTCCCCTTCAACCCGATCGATCCTGCAGGGCCGCAGAGCTTCGGCCGGTCCAGCCATGCCCGGGAAGCGGCATTCCGGCGGGTTCTCAGTGAAGCCGGCCTGCCATCGCACAAACGCTACAGCGGCGGAGCCGATATACTCGGCGCCTGTGGACAGCTGGCAGGATTCCATGCATGTCCTCCGGTTCAGACGCTGTTCGCCGCTGCGGCGTCACCCCCATCGACAACTGAGGACTAGCGCGTTAACCCAGGCCGTTTCCGGATTGCCCACGGGGGATCTCCGTGCTAGGTTGGATCGCTTGCCGATGCTGAACTCCTTTCAACCCTGATTGGGAGATCTGGAAATGAGACTAAGGACTTTTTGCTGCATATCGGTGGCACTGGTCGCGGGAACTGCTGCCCGCAGTCGCGTCGAGCGAAAAGCGGAACAGCCTGCCACCGGTGATTGTTCGGCCGTCAATGTACTGACTGAACCCGAAAGGATCGCGGGATGGGAGTTGATCTTCAACGGCGTGGACTTGAAGGGTTGGCATGGGTACAACGGACAGAGCACACAGTCTTGGGCAGTCGAGGATTGCGCGCTCAAGTCGATCGGGACGGAAGGTAACTACGGCAGCGATCTGCGCGCGGACCTGGTCAGCGACAGGCAGTATGAGAATTTCGAGATCAGCATCGACTGGAAGGCTTCGAAGGGCGGCAACAGCGGCCTGATGTACGCGGTCGTGGAGGACCCGAAATACCAGGCAGCATGGATGACCGGCCCTGAATACCAATTCATCGACGAGGTGGGATTTCCAGAGAAGCTGGAAGAATGGCAGAAAGCGGGCGTTGACTACGGGATGCACTTGCCCGGCGGCCAGAAGGATCTCAAACCCGTCGGCGAATGGAACAACACCAGGATTCTGGTGAACGGCACGCACGTGGAGCACTGGCTCAACGGCGCGAAGCTTCTGGAATTTGAGCGGTGGAACGACGAGTGGAACAAACTCCGCATGTCGGAAAAGTGGAAAGACTATCCGGACTACGGCCTTGCCAAGGTCGGCCACATCGTGCTCCAGGATCACGGCAGCGTGTTCTGGTTCAGGAACATCAAGATCAGAGAGATAAAGTAACGGCCTGCTCCGCCCGGAGAAGGCATCGACAGTGCTTCCGCTCGTCGGGAGGATGCTCGCCAGCGGAGGGGAAACGGCTGTTTTTTTGAATCGATCGGCGGATTCCGTGTATTAATGTTGAGCAGGTATGTACGGGGTCCCTGCAGCATGATACTCGGAAGCGCAAATCTGCGAGGAGAACTGCCATGGAGAACAACGTGCCAGCCGCCGGGGTTGCCGGTCCGGGCGAAGCGGTCCCGACGATGAGCTTCTTCCAGAGACTGATCGGGGTCTATTTTGAGCCGCGGAAAACCTATGACGATATCAACCGCAAACCGTCATGGCTCGGGATCTGGATTATTGCCAGCATCCTCGCCATCGGGATGAACTACGTCCTCACGACGCGTGTGGATCACGAGACGCTCATGCGCAAGAGCCTCGCGATGAACCCGATGACGAAGAACCTGCCCGAGGAGCAGATACAAACGATCGTGTCGCAGCCGCAGGGGGCTTTCGCGCGCTACAGCCAGATGATCTTCGCTCCCGTCGGCGTACTGCTGGTTTACATCCTGATCGCCGCCGTCTTTCTGCTCCTTTTTGTTCTGATGGGCGCCAACATCAGTTTCAAGAAATCACTGGCCGCCACGTTCTGGGGCATGGGGCCGCCCGGCATAATCGGCGGGATCTTTGCGATCATCGTGATGTACCTCAAGGATCCGGTGGACATCGAAGTCAATCCTGTCGCCAACGTGGTGAGCAACCTCGGTCTGCTCGTCGCGGAGAAAGAGCATCCGGTCCTCAACAGCCTGTTGTCTTCGGTCGACGTGTTCTCGGCCTGGACTATTTTCCTGCTCTCCCTCAGCTTCGCGGCACTTTCCGGCCGCTCAATGACGGTCAAGAAAGCGGCGACGGGTGTCCTGATCGTGTGGGCACTCTGGGTGGCAGGAAAGGCAGCCTATTTCGCGATATTCTGATCGGTTCCCGCGGGCTCCCGGGACCCTGTCTCGACTAACACGAAGGTAAGCGGCAGACCCGGGAACGCTCGAACCTGGAGTGGGGCCTCGACTCGGATGCGGACCTGGACCGGCGACACCATCCGCCGGTGCAGGGAATGATCAGGCAGGCAGCAGTCAGCGGATCACTTCGTCGCTCTCGACCTTGCCGTCCAGCAACCGGATCACACGACGGGCATGCGCTGCGATGTCGTGCTCGTGCGTCACGAGGATGATGGTGTTCCCGCGCTTGTGGAGCACGTCGAACAGGTTCATGATCTCGTAGCTGGTCTGAGAGTCGAGGTTTCCGGTGGGCTCATCTGCGAGAATGATGGAGGGGTTGTTGACCAGGGCGCGCGCGACGGCCACGCGCTGTCTTTGACCGCCGGACAGCTCGTTGGGCTTGTGGTACATGCGTTCCCCGAGTTCGACTGATTGCAGCGCCTTGATCGCTCTCTCTTTGCGTTCAGCTGCGGGCGTCCCGTTGTAGATCAGGGGCAGCTCGACGTTGTGGAGGGCCGTCGCCCTGGCAAGCAGGTTGAAGGTCTGGAAGACGAAGCCGATTTCCTTGTTCCGGATATGAGCGAGTTCGTCATCGTTCATGTCCGACACGAGCCGGCCATTCAGATAGTACGATCCTTTGGATGGCGTATCGAGACAGCCGATCAGGTTCATCATCGTGGACTTGCCGGATCCGGAGGGGCCCATGATGGCAACATACTCGCCGCGCGTAATTTCAAAGGAAACGCCCCGGAGCGCGTGGACCTCCTCCGCTCCCATCACGTAGGTCTTCCAGAGGTCATCAGTCTTGATCAGGACACCTTCCGGCGGTGCCCCGTTTCCGTTATGCCCAGTCATAGTTCGCTCTTTCCTTCAACCTGATCAGCTCTTCTTTTCAGCTTGAGTCAGGGGTTTTGTATTGTCAACCTTCACCCGGTCACCGTCCTTGATGGTCCGGAGTGTCTGGAAACTGCCGGACACGATCTCCTCGCCCTCTTTCAGGTTTGCCTTGATCTCGATCTCGGACTCGCCGGTTATGCCCGTCTTGACAGGACGGAATCGCGCGATCTTGTCCTTGTTTACCACGAACAGGCCCTCGAGTTCCTTTTTCTTCGCTTTGTCTTTCGGAGAATCGGCCCGCGCCACGCCTTCGGAGGGCTTCTTCTTATTCAAGTCCGGCTCGACGTACTTGCCGTCCTTGTCGACCTCGACCTCACGGATCGTGAGCGCCTGAATAGGCACGGTGAGCACGTTATTCTTGGTATCGGTGGTGATATCCCCGGTGCAGGACATGCCGGGCCGAAGTTTGGACGACGGATTCTTGATGGTGACGATGACCTTGAAATCCTTGGCCTCCTGCTGCGTCGCGCCCGTTGTGCTCTTGATCGGGCTGTTGCCGATCTCGGTCACTTCACCTTCCATGGTCTCGTCGGGAAGGGCGTCCACTTTGACAGATGCGATATCCCCCAACGTGACATTGATGACGTCGGTCTCGTCTACCTTGAGCTCGGCCTGGATCACGCTCAGGTCGGCGATGGTCATGAGGGTCGCCTGCGGGTTGCTGAGGATACCCGGAACCGCCCGTTCACCTTTCTCGACGTTCAGCTGCGTGATCACTCCGGTGAGAGGGGAATTGATGGTCGTTTTCTTGAGGGCATCGGTTGCGCGCGTCAGGTTCGCCGCGAAGGATTTGCCGCGGCTGAGTGAAGCTGCATAGCTGCTCTTCATCTGGTTGATATTGTTCTTGGACACGCGCACCTGAGCTTCCGCCTGGGCGAGATTGGCCTCTGCGACGTCGAGTTGGGACTTGGCGACTTTGGCGTCCGTCATCGCAGTCTCGTATTCATCGCGCGAGACCAATCCATCCTCGTGCAACTGCTGCTTGCGGTGGAAGGTCGCCTGGATGCGCGTATTGTTATTTTTCGCCTGCTCCAGTTGTGCTCGCGCGGCATTCAAGGCCGCTTCGTCTCTCGCCAGGTTGCTATCAGCGTTCAGAATCTGCATTTCCTGCGCGCGAGCGTCGGACATGGCAGCGTCATACGATGCCCGCGTCGCATCGGTATCCGCCGCGGTCTGGATGGGATCGATCTTCAGCAGGAGATCCCCCTTCTTCACGCTGTCACCTTCCCTGACGGGGAGCTCGGTAATCACGCCTGCGATTTCTGTCTGCAGGTCCACAAACTCTTTGGCCCGGATCTCACCGCTGGCAGAAACCTTGGACTTAAGAACGTCCCTGATCTCTGCCTTGGAGGTCTGAACCAGGACCTCGTCCTTGCGGGTCATCTTGATGCTGATAAAGACGATCGCGGCGAGAACGACCACCGCACCGCAAGCGATCCAGATTTTCTTCTTCTTGCTCATCAAACCTCCTCGGGACACGGGCACCGAAACGTCAATTATTACGAGCGCTGCGGCTTAAAAGTTTCAGAAATCCGACCGTCGACTCGAGATCCAAATTGCAGATATGACGCAGTTTCTTTCCTGTCCAACAGCAGAACTCTCAATTATACGAAATTGGTGAGGCGATAGGAACAGAGCATGGTAAAATCCGAGGCTTTCGCCCCGCGGGCTGAAGGCTTGAATCAATGTCTCTTCAAAGCGAGGACCTGCGCCAGCTGGAGCACATGGCGCCTCTGGTTTTCGCCTTTTCCCTGAAGTTCCTGAGCTGGGGTCAGGCGCTCGCTCTCGCCGCGCTGGCAGTCACCTACGCGCTTTTCGTCTCCTCGCGGCTGTGGCGGTCTGCACGACGTCCAGATGAAGCGGAGCGGGGATTCTCGCCGGGCAAAGTCGCCTACGCCGTTTCTATCCTGTTGCTGGTTCTCCTGTTTCCGGATGATAAGTACATCGTCGCGGCAGTGTGGGCAAACCTGTCGATCGGGGATGCCGTCTCCAATCTCGCAGGCCGGCGGTACGGGCGGACACACCTGCCCTGGAGCGCCGGCAAGACCTGGGTGGGTATGGCAACGGCGTTTGTGGCCTCCTCTGTGGCCGGGTTCATTCTCCTTGTATGGACCGGGATCCCTACTGCCGGCTCTCATACGTGGTCGCTGGCGGCACTGTATGCGGTTGCGACATCTGTGGTTTGCTCGTTTGTCGAGACACTGCCGTTGCCTGTTGACGATAATATCTCGATCTGTGCTGCAGGCGGGCTCTTCCTCGGATGGCTGAGCAGGGCTGTGGTCCCCGACTTGCCTGATCCTTCCGCATTCGGCACAGGCTTCGCCATATGCGTGTCTGCCGCTCTGTTGGCATATCTCCTCGGGACCGTCTCGCTCGGCGGCGCGATCTGGGGGATTGTCCAGGGCACCTTCGTCTATGGTGCTCTTGGGTTCCGCGGCTTCATCCTGCTGGCGACATTCTTTGTGTTTGGAAGCGCTTTTTCGAAGATCGGGTATGGTCGCAAGCTGGCCCGCGGGGTTGCACAAGCCGACGGCGGCCGCCGCGGATGGAGGCACGTGTGGGGTAAAGGATTCGCCGCCTTCGCAGCCGCGCTGGCTTCCATGTTCCTCTGCCGAAAAGAGCCCGCCATGCTCGCCTACACAGCCGCCCTGGCAGGATCGCTCTGCGACACCACAGCCACGGAGCTGGGCCAGCTCTATGGCGGGGACCCGGTCCTGCTACCATCGCTCGAGCGCGTCCCGCCCGGCACTGCGGGCGGCGTCTCGCTCGCAGGGAGTGCGCTCGGGATCGTGGCCGCAGGGATCATCGCGGCGGAGGCGCTGGCGCTTGGCCTGGTGAGTCCCTGGGCTGCTTCCTCTGCCGTGATCGCGGCCGCAGTGGCGACGCACCTCGAGAGCCTGCTGGCGTCGAAAACCGGCCGGTCTGCAGTGAGCGGCCCCATGATGAATGCTTTCCATACCACCGTGGCGATGATCCTGGCCCTCCTGCTCGCCGGGATGTTCGCCTGAAGGAGCCAAAATGGAAAATCCCGTTCATCCTGCTCTCCTGAGAAGGAGAAGCGGCTCATGAAGAATTGCGGCATCTATTGGGAGTTTTCGCGGCCTTTCACGCTGCTGATGCCTGCAATCGGAATGCTGGCAGGCGGGATCGTCGCCTGGGGTGCGGCTCCACGGGCCGTTTCCAGTTGGACTGCATCGGGGGCGCACATCCTTTTCAACCTGGCGGTCGGCGCATTGATGGCGGCAGTGATGAATGCGGGCTCCAACGGTCTCAACCAGATCTATGATCTTGAGATCGACCGGATTAACAAGCCTGAGCGTCCGCTTCCTTCCGGCCGGCTGGGGCTGCGGGAGGCCTGGTGGTTCACAGCGGCGACGATGGGCGTGGGACTCCTCCTGGCCTGGCTCGTCAATTGGCAATGTTTCACGCTTGCGGCAACGGCCGCCCTGCTTACCGCCTGCTACTCCGCGCCACCCGCGAGAACAAAGCGGTGGGGAATTCCGGCAAACATCACCGTATCCATACCCCGCGGCTTCCTGCTCCCTGTCGCCGGCTGGTCCACGGTCAAGACGGTCGCAATGCCGGAACCATGGCTCCTGGCCCTGCCCCTGGGGCTCTTTATTTTCGGTGCGAGCTCCACCAAGGATTTCTCCGACATCCCGGGAGACCGCGCAGGTGGTTGCCAGACGCTTCCGGTGAAATACGGTGTCCGCAAAACCGCGCTGATCATCGCGCCGTTCTTCGTGGTCCCTTTTGCGTTGTGGGCCCTTTTTGCACAGATGGGATATCTCTCAGCTCCGAGACCGGCGATCTATGCCCTCTCGGTGCTGCTGCCGATCATCGGCCTCTACATCGATGCGCGGATCCTGGCCAGACCGGAAGAGCTGAGCAGCGGGGAAAACCACTTATCCTGGAGGCTGATCTACCTGATGGCGATCTTTGCGTATGCGGGATTGGCGTTAATCTACGGGTGGCCGCGCAGCGGTTGACGACGGCCTGCAAGCGCCTCCCCCGTTCCGCCTAGAGCACAACGGACTCCCGATACTCGCCGAAGACACCGCGCAGGCAATCGGAGATCTCACCCACGGTGCACAGCGCGTCGACCGCATCGAGGATCGTCGGAATCAGGTTGTCGCTTCCCTCGGCCGCCTGCCGAAGCGCCGCCAGCGCGGATGCTGCCGCTGTGCCGTCACGCTCCGCGCGGAGCCTCTGAACGGCCTCCCTGCGCCTGACCCCCACGGCCTCGTCGACGACGAGTGTCTCGATGGAAGGTTGCTCCTCGCTGGCATACCGGTTGAGTCCCACGACAACGGTCTCGCCGGACTCGACCTGTCGCTGGTAGCGATAGGCAGACTCCTGGATCTCCCGCTGCACGTAGCCGGATTCGATCGCGCGTAGCATTCCGCCCATTGAATCGATTTTTCGAATGTAGGCTTCCGCCTCGGCTTCGATCTCATCCGTCATACTCTCGATCGCATAGGATCCTCCGGCGGGGTCCACCGTATTGGCCACGCCGCTTTCGTAGGCAATGATCTGCTGGGTGCGCAGCGCCGTTCTTACGGCAGCGTCGCTGGGAAGCGCCAGCGCTTCATCGAGCGAATTGGTGTGGAGGGACTGGGCACCTCCGAGGACTGCTGCGAGCGCCTGAATCGTGACGCGCACGATGTTGTTTTCCGGTTGCTGCGCTGTCAGGGCGCTCCCGGCAGTCTGGGCATGGAATCGCAGCGCCCATGATTTCGGGTTCCCGGCGGCGAACCGCTCGCGCATTATGCGTGCCCAGAGGCGCCTCGCAGCGCGGAATTTCGCGATCTCCTCGAGCAGATCGTTGTGGGCGTTGAAGAAGAATGAGATCTGGGGCGCGAAGTCGTCGACAGCCAGGCCTTGATCTATGGCGCTCTCAACATACGCGATGCCGTCCGCGAGCGTGAAGGCGACCTCCTGGACGGCCGTGGCTCCTGCCTCCCGAATGTGATAACCGCTGACGGAGATCGTGTTCCAGTTTGGAACCTCTCTCCGGCAGTACGCGAAGATGTCCCTGGTGAGTCGCAGCGAAGGGGCGGGAGGGAAGATGTATGTACCCCGGGCGATGTACTCCTTCAGGATGTCGTTTTGAATCGTGCCGCGCAGCGATTCCTGCGGAACGCCTCGCCTGCGTGCGCTGCACACCACCATCGCGAGCAGGATCGCGGCGGTGCTGTTGATGGTCATCGAAATCGACACCCGTTCCAGCGGGATGTCGTCAAGGAGCACCTCCATGTCCCTGAGGCTTGCTATCGACACACCTACTTTGCCGACCTCGCCCATCGCCAGCGGATGGTCGGGATCCATCCCCATCTGTGTCGGAAGATCAAAGGCGATGCTCAGCCCGGTCTGACCGTTTTGCAGCAGGTAGTGGTACCTGCGGTTCGACTCCTCTGCCGTACCAAAACCCGCATATTGGCGCATCGTCCAAAGGCGGCCGCGGTACATGTTCGGGTAGATCCCTCGGGTAAAGGGGTATTCTCCGGGTTTTTCGATCTTCCGATCTTCCGGTTCGTAGACGGCACTCTTTTGCATAACTGGTCTCTCAGCGATCATGATATCGGCCCGGTATTCTGCCCTGCAACCCGGCGTGCACGGGATTCCGCATGGTCGGATTCGGCCCGATTGCGGCGGAGCACTTCATGCATGCCATTAAATCATTGATATTAAAGGTTTTAGTATAACCGCTCAGCCTGCACAATCAAGTTGGAACTTGACAGTGCCGCTCTGCTTCTCCGATAATGGTTTCACGCTTTCCGAAACGCAACGATGGGGAGAGCAGGTGGATCATCGGGGAATTCCGGATGGCTGATGCGGAAATCAAACGGCTCCTGAAGCAACTGGGCGAAGCGATCAACGAAACCTTGAGCGATTCGCCGAAGATAAACGACTGCATTCAGAGCATCCGGGATTCAGGCTACGAAGTCTTCCTTATCATAGAAGCGAAGATCGGCTTCAATCGCATGGACAAAGGCGAGGAACCCTCGCATGCAACCATTCTGCAACACGACGAGCCGGTCCATCTGCGAATCACCAGTGAGGATGCTAAGTTCTTGAAATCGCTTAAGATAGCGGTTGACAAAGAAAGCTGATCCTCACTCCACGAATATCCTCTTACCGCGTTCTGCTTCGACAAATCCTATGTGTGCAGCCTCCACGTGGCGTTCAGCCAGGTCAGTCATCAATCCCGGGAGGTCTCCGGATTTGACACAGACAAGCAGACCTCCGGACGTCTGAGGATCCAGCAGGATGCTCCTCATGTCTTCGTGCACCGCGGGACTGAATTCCGTGCTCTCTCTCACCATGGTCCAGGTGGTCCTGGCAGTGCGCGGCAGGACACCTTCCCGGACCAGTTCGATCGCCTGCGGGACGAACGGAATCCGCTCCGAACTGAAGCGAAGTGTAACTCCGCTTGCCTGCGCCATCTCGAACGCGTGGCCGAGCAGGCCGTATCCCGTTATATCCGTGGCGGCGCTGCAATCACGCCGCATCATCACCTCCGATGCCGGCCGATTCAGCGTTGCCATGATTTCCGTTGCCCGCGTGGCGGATTCCGGACTCGTTCTGCCGGACTTGATGCCGCTAGTGATGATTCCGAGTCCGAGGGGTTTTGTCAGAACCAATGCGTCTCCCGGACGTGCCCGGGAATTGGTCATGATGTGGTCCGGATGGATCAGTCCGGTGACCGAGTAGCCGAACTTGATTTCGGCGTCGGTTACAGTATGGCCCCCTACCAGGGCGACATCGGCCTCGTGAAGTTTGTCGACCCCTCCCGACATGATCCGAACGAGGACAGACATATCGTCGCCCTTCTCCGGGAAGCAGGCGATGGCCATGGCAGTGACAGGGATTCCTCCCATCGCGTACACGTCGCTGAGTGCGTTTGCAGCCGCGATCGCGCCGTAGAAATAGGGGTCGTCGACAATGGGGGTGAAGAAATCGACCGTCTGCACCAGTGCGTGCGAGTCGTCGAGGCGATACACACCGGCGTCATCCGCAGTCTCGTAGCCGACCAGGACCCGTGGGTTATCGTAGCGCGGTATGTGACTCAGGACCTGAGCCAGGCTGTTAGCACTCAGCTTGCTGGCTCAACCGGCGCATGAAACAGTCTCTGTGAGTCGTTTCATAGGGTTTTAATCCTGTCCTCTCCCGAGGACTTCGACGAGGCAGGCGGTGGGCTCGATGGTCCGGGCTGCTCCGGTCCGGCCTTCTGTGCCTTTGCGGACTGCACCTGCTCGCTCATGTTGCACTTGCCTTCGAAGAGCGCTCCGGCTTCGATTATGAGGCAAGGGGTATAGATTTCCCCATAGACTCTTCCCTCTTTGTGGACCTCCACCCGGTCTGTGGCGCGTACGACACCCCGGAACTCGCCGTTGATCGAGATCTTCCTGATCACAACCTCGGCGTCGACTCTGCCCTTCGGCCCGATTACCAGGAACGCCTCCGACCGGATTTTTCCCTTCAAGACCCCGTCGACTCTGAGGCCATCTGTAAAGGAAAGCTCACCTGCCATTTCCACGCCTTCGGCAAGTATGCTGGCGATCTCCTCCGGCTTGTCCTTCGAGAATTTCATACTGTCGCTCCGTTTGTCTTCGTGTTGGACGTGAGAATTCCGTAGATCCGCATGAGGTCCTCCTGGCTGAAGAAATGGATCCGGATTTGCCCGGAGCCTCGGGAGTCTCGATTGACCTTGATTTCGACCTTCGTACCCAGCAGCACGCGCAGGCGATCGGAAGCGGCGGCGACATTCGGGTCCCCAGGGAGCACCCGGCGGGGTTTCTTTGATTCCCGTTTTGCCCATTTCTCAGCCTCGCGCACCGACCAGCCCTGCTCGACCATCCGGGCAGCCAGCCCGGATACCTCGGCGGGGGGCGAATTCATTGCAAGGAGTGCGCGAGCGTGTCCCGGAGAGAGTTTGCCGTCCGCGACGAGGGTCTTAACGGCAGCCGGAAGCTTGAGCAGGCGGAGGGCATTCGCGACCGTGCTCCTTTCCTTGCCGAGACGCGTTGCCAGCTCTTCCTGCGTCATGCGAAGAGTATCCATCAGGTTGTGACAGGCCTGGGCCTCCTCGATCGGGTTGAGCTGTTCGCGCTGAATGTTCTCGACCAGTGCCAGTTCGAGCAGGCGTTCGTCAGGAACTTCCCGGACGACGGCTGGAATTCTCAGCAAGCCGGCTCTCTGCGCTGCCGCGAGGCGCCTTTCACCGGCAACCAACTGGTAGCCGTTTGGCGTCGGACGCACAAGCACCGGCTGAAGGATGCCGTTTTCCCGGATCGAAGCAGCCAATTCCTCCAGCCGACTCTCGTCGAGCCTCAATCTCGGCTGAACCGGGTTTGTCTTGATACGGTCAATATCGATTTCAGTGGGAGTCGGCTCGGGCCGCTCCAAATCAGGGATGAGCGCCCCCAAGCCCCGACCCAGGGCCTTTTTTTGCATGGTTCAAGAGTTCCTTTGCCAGGTTGATATAGGATTCAGCACCTTTAGACCGTATATCATAGAGAATAATCGGCTTGCCATAGCTTGGAGCTTCCGCGAGCCTGACGTTTCTCGGAATTACGGTCTCCAGCATGAGATCAGCAAAGTAGTTCCGTAGATCGTCCCGCACCTGGCCGCTCAGGTTGGTTCTCTCGTCATACATCGTAAGCACTATGCCCAGCACCGAGAGGTCGGGATTGAAACTGTGGCGAACGCGCTTCAGCGTGTCAAAGAGGTCCGTTACGCCTTCAAGGGCAAAATATTCGCATTGGATGGGGATCAGCACCGACTGGGCAGCGACAAGCCCGTTGAGCGTCAGAATGTTGAGCGATGGAGGGCTGTCAATAAGGATGTAGTCGTAATCCGGTAAAACAGGCGCGAGAATCCTCTTGAGAATGTACTCTCTTCCCGGGAGATCTATCATCTCCACTGCGGCGCCGGTGAGATTCTTGTCGGCCGGCAGCAGCCTCAGGTTGTCGAGTTCCGTCTTGATGATGACCTGCTCGATCGGCTCGTCGAGGATCATCGCGTGATAGATGCTCTTTCCCAGTGAACGCCGGTCTACCCCCAGACCGCTCGTGCAGTTGGCCTGGGCGTCCGTATCGACGACCAGTACTCGTAGATCGGCCATTGCCAAGGCTGCCGCGAGGTTAATGGTCGTCGTGGTCTTGCCTACTCCGCCCTTCTGGTTGGTGATCGCTACGATTTTATCCATCCGCGTTTCCAGGCGCAGAATAGCACAGCAAAATCTCCATCCTCAACCTGTTTCACGTGAAACAGTTCGCCGGCGGAATTCCGAGAGAAACCACCCGGGGTGGAATGGACACTCGTTTCGATGAATCAGTTCAAACGAACCGGCAACCAACTCAGGGTCTTCTACCGGTAGTTCCTTGCCATGGAATAGCCACAGCCGAACGCCTTCGTTGGCAATCTCGAGAAGCCTCTTATAATCCCTTGAGCTGACGACTACCGCTTTCCAGGAGACACAATCCCAGGCTGACGTCGCACTCACCCGGCGAAGCAGGTCCTGGAGCCTCTCATTAATAACGCGCGCGTTCGTCAACTTGAGCTCATGGATTGCGGTCTGCAGGAACGCTGCCTTCTTCTCCCTGCTCTCCACCATGGTGATTTCGACCTCCGGGCGGATCGCCGCCAGGGGGATCGCCGGGAAGCCGGCCCCGCTGCCGATATCGAGGTGCACTCTTGAGCCTGAGGGATATTGCCCCGCCGCCCAGATGGCTTCCTGGATGAGCGGGATCAGCACTTCGGTGCGCGTGGAGGAGATGAGGTTGACGCGCCTGTTCCACCTGTCGAGAATCCCGACATACCGGAGTATCTTCCCCCCGCCGGGGACCGACAGTCGATACCCAGACCGGCCAGAACGGTATGGATTCGGAGGTCAGGCATAGGAAGCCTCTACCGGCGCCCCTCGGCTGCCTTAGCGTCACCGCCCCGGGCGCGGCGCCGGTTCAACTCCAGGTGCAGGTTCAGGATCGTGACCGCGGCCGGAGTCACTCCGGGGATCCTCGCAGCCATGCCAAGGTCGCGCGGCAGTACCCTCGAGAGCTTCTCCTGGATCTCCCGGCTCAGGCCGGAGATCTCTCTGTAGTCGGTATCCTCCGGAATTCTGCGAGACCCGAGATCGCGCAGTTTCTCTGCCATCCTCGCCTGCTGGCGAACGTAGCCCTCGTACTTTACCTCGATCTCCGCACAGGAGCGGGCGTCGGCGTGCATCCAGACGTCATGGCTCCGCAACACCGGTTCGAGATCCCTCAGCAGGATTTCCGGTCGACGAAGCAGCTGCTCGAGGCTGGATCCCTTCACAGAATTCACATCCAGCTTCTTGGCCAGCCCTGAGTCCGGTGCCTCGACCGGATTCCAGTGATGTTCACGAAGGAATCGTCGCAGCCGTGCCACCTGCTCGGACTTCTCCTGAAATGCCCCGTAGTCCTCCGCCGAAAGAAGGCCCAGACGATGACCGAGAGGGCTCAGCCTCTGATCCGCATTGTCGATGCGAAGGATCAGACGCAGTTCCGAGCGCGACGTAAACATGCGATAGGGTTCGTCGACTCCGCGCGTGACAAGGTCATCGACGAGAATCCCGATGTAGCTCTCCTCCCTGGGGAAGACGATCCCTTCTCCGCCGCCTGCGAGCAACGCTGCGTTGATGCCGGCCACAATCCCCTGGGCCGCGGCCTCTTCATAGCCCGTCGTGCCGTTGATCTGACCCGCATGAAAGAGACCGGAAATTCGCTTGGTCTCCAGTGTCGGTTTCAGTTCTGTGGGGTCGACGAAGTCGTACTCGATCGCGTACCCGTGCCGCACGATCCGCGCTCTCTCCAGGCCCGGGATGGAACCGACCATCTCGCGCTGCACCCACTCCGGCATACTCGTGGACATCCCGTTGAGATAGACCTCGCTGGTGTCCAGTCCCTCCGACTCGAGGAACAACGGGTGCCGATCCTTGTCTGCGAACTTGACCACCTTATCCTCTATGCTCGGGCAGTACCGGGGACCCATGCCGGTTATCATCCCGCCGTAGAGCGCCGATCTCTGCAGGTTCGCACGGATCAGGTTGTGCAGCGTCGAGTTGGTGAAACCCGCATGGCACGGCACCTGCGTCAGCGTTGTGCCATGGGTTCGGAACGAGAAGAATACCGGTTCCGGATCGCCTGCCTGTTCCTCAAAGCAGGAATAGTCGATCGTATTGCGGTCCAGCCTGGGAGGCGTCCCGGTCTTGAGTCTCCCCACGCGAAATCCGGCCCGCCTGAAGAACTCCCCCAGTCGTACTGCCGGCGGCTCGCCGATGCGGCCGGCAGGCGTTTGCCGATGTCCGATGTGGATCAATCCGTTGAGAAACGTGCCGGTCGTGACCACGGCAGCTCCTGAGCAGAGGCTGCTCCCGTCTGCCAACTCCACGCCGCCAACCGAACCTCCGACCAGAATCAGAGATGCAACCTCCGACTGCAGCAGACACAGGCCCGGAACTGATTCCAAAACCTCACGTATCTTATTGCGATATCTAACCTTATCTGATTGACAGCGAGGAGATTGGACTGCCGGTCCACGGCTTCGGTTGAGAAGTCGGAACTGGATTCCGGTCCTGTCAGCCACCTCCCCCATCACTCCGCCGAGGGCGTCGACTTCCCTGACGAGATGTCCCTTGGCGATGCCGCCAATTGCCGGATTGCATGACATCTGGCCCAGCAGGTTCAGGTCGAGCGACACAAGCGCAGTTCTGGCCCCCATCCTGGCGGCAGCTGCTGCGGCTTCGCAGCCGGCGTGGCCACCTCCGACTACGATCACATCAAAGTCCCGGGCGTGCGTCGAAGCTGGCATTTCTCAAAAACAATTCGGAAAGAAGCTACTTGCCCACGCAAAAGCGCGAGAAGATCTCGCCCAGCAAATCCTCGACCCCCGTCTCTCCTGTCAGCTCACCGAGTTTCGACAGACCGGCGTGAAGATCTACGAGCACATACTCCTCGGACAGCCCGCTCCACAAAGCCACAGCACCTCGACCGAGATGCTCGAGAGCCCCCTCAAGGCATTGGCAGTGCCTTAGATTGGTCAGGAGTATGTCGTCCGCTTCGGGCCCTGAGTGCCCGAAGAGCCGGTTCATGATCGCCCCTCGCAGCACATCGAGATTGTCGCCAGTCATGGCTGAAACGTCGACATGGAGGTGATCGGCGGCATATGCCGCCCTCTCCTCGAGGCTCCACGAGGCGGGCAGATCCGACTTGTTATAGGCGACGATGTATGAGGAATCCGCCAGTTGCGTTCGCAGATCCCAGTCCTCTGCCGAAATCGGTCGACTTGCATCGATAACGAGCAGGACCGCATCTGCCTCAGCAATCGCGCCGTGACTTCGCTCGACACCCAGTCGCTCTATCTCGTCAGCGGAGGCCCTCAGTCCGGCAGTATCCAGCAGGCGCACCGGGATTCCGCCAATCTGCGTGTATTCAGAAACCAGGTCCCGCGTGGTACCGGCGAACTCCGTGACAATCGAACGTTCCTGAGACAGTAATGCATTGAAAATACTACTCTTACCTACATTCGGACGACCTGAGACCGCAAGGGTGAATCCCTCCCGCACGACTCGTCCCTTGCCGAATGAGGTGATCAATTGCCCGAGTCTCTCCTTCACTTCCGAAAGCTTTCCGGCCAGAACGTCCCGCGATTCCAGTGCCAGATCTTCATCAGCGAATTCGACTGCTGATTCGAGCTGCACGATCGTGTCAATCAGGAGCTTCTTCGCGGGCGCCAGGAGTTTCGACAATTGCCCTGACCGTTGCCGCGACGCAACCTGCGCCTGGTAAAGCGTGGTCGCTTCGATGATGTCCCTGACCGCTTCCGCCTGCACCAGGTCCATCCTGCCACTGAGGAACGCACGCATCGTGAACTCCCCCGGCTCGGCGATGCGCGCGCCGCATCCGCAGAGTTCCTGCAGTACTGCCCGGACAATTACCGGGCTCCCGTGAATCGAGAGTTCGGCGACATCTTCGCCCGTGTAGGAGTGCGGTGCCGGGAAACATGTCGCCAGGCCGTGATCCAGCTCGCTTCCGCTGCCGGCTTCGACGATACGCCCGAGGACAACCTGCCTGGGAGACAGTTCTGCGCCACGCTGGTCCGGAACGAAGAGCTGTCGAATGATCGGGAAACAACGTGAGCCGCTGACACGAACAACCGCGATTCCGGCCCGTCCCGGCGCAGTGGAAAGCGCGCAGATGGTGTCGTTTAGTCCCATCACTGGGTTCCGACAGAGAGTTGCTGGTCGATCACAGACTCACGGCAAATCGACAAGGCAGAAGAATGTGCGTCAGGAGGGAAAGATCGTGATGCTGCGATTTTCGCCCTCTCCCGCGCTCTCGGTGCGGATCCCCTCCGTATCGGCGAGCGCCAGGTGGATGATCCGCCGCTCTTTTGGGGTCATCGGCTGCAGGCTGAGGGGCCGTTTCTGCGCGAGAACCTTCTGCGAAGCCATCTGCGCCAGCAAGACCAGCTCGGCTTCCCGGTGACGCCTGTAGTCGTCCGAGTCCAGCACTATGGAACCAATCTCCTCCCCTGTGCCGGTACGGAAGACTTTGTTCGCGAGGTATTCGAGGCTATTGAGGAGCGCCGCCGTCGTCGCCAGCAGGACCGGGCGGTCGGCGCCGGAGATGTTCACCGTGATCGTCTCCTCCCGCATGACACCGCTGACTGCGACGTCCAGTCCGAGCAGTTCCAATACCTTTCGGCAGAAATCAGCCGCTGCCCCCGCGGCGTCGCGGGAATCCCGCGTTTCTGGACTTGGATCTTCCCTCAGTTGGTTAGTCACTTACCCACCTCTCCGCGATCTTCTGAAAGGCGATCTGAAATACATTACTGCAGAGGAAATAGAGGTTCAATCCGCTGGAGACGTTGAAGAACATTACGGTGAAGACGACCGGCATGATCATCATCATCTTGGCCTGGGTCGGGTCCGCTCCCGGCGCCATCGGCGTCATCTTCTGGGAAATCAGCATCGTGATACCCATCACTATGGGGAGCACGTAGTACGGGTCCTTGAGGGAAAGATCATGGATCCAGCCATAGAACGGGGCTTGGCGCAGTTCGATGGAATAGCCCAGCAGGGCGTAGAAGGCAAACAGCAGCGGCATCTGCAGCAGCAACGGCAGGCACCCCCCGAGCGGGTTCACATTGTGCTCCCGGTAGAGAGCCATGATCTCCTGGTTCATCTCCGCCTTCTTGGGGTCTGTGGCCTTGTATTTCTTGTACTTCTCCTGGATTGCTTTGACTTTCGGCTGGACCGCCTGCATCTTCTTCATCGAAACCATCTGCTTGAGGCGGAACGGAAAGAGCAGAAGGGTCAGGAGGAGCGTGAGCAGGACTATTGCCAGCCCGTAATTGTGGACGTACCTGTAAAGCCATTTCAGAGAGACGAGCAGGGGCCGCACCAGGAAGGAGAACATCCCGTAGTCGATGACCTTCTCGAGGTCGACGCCCGCTACGTTCTCCAGGTATGACTGCTCTTTTGGCCCGATGTAGAGAGAGAATTGCGTCACGGTGCCCACGGGGATCGTCACGCGCACGAGATCACGTGACATCTCTTTTCCGTCCAGCCCAAAGGTCTTGACGGGCCTCTTTTGCACCTCGATGGCCCCGAAAGGCTGGCGGGGGACTGCGATGATCGCAAAATACTGCATATCAAGGCCGACCCATCGAATGTCGCTTCCTATTCGCTTTACTTCATTTTCATCCTTGGGCGCACTCTGCCGGCTGACCTTTCCAGCCATGTCGTAGACCGCCGTCAATTGTGCCGACGGCATGATAAGGTGTTCATGCTCCGGGCCGATATCCTGAGCCAGGAGGATCCTGCCCGGCAGCGGCATGCCGGCCTTCTTCCACGTGACGGAATACTCCACATCGTAGTTTGCCTGCGAAAACCGATATCGCTTCGTGACCAGGAAATCACCGCGTCTCAAAGTCAGCGCAAGCGCCACCGGGGCTGAGAGCGTGGAGCCGGCGTTACCCCCTCCTTCGACGATTTCTACGGCGTAGGGCTCACCATTGGCCACCCCCATCAAGCCGGAATCGTCCAGGATCAGTGATCCCGGGTAGGGCCTTGCCTCAGCGCTGTGCCCATCTGACACCATTTCGAAGGGTTCGCCCTTGGCCGATCTGTACTTCTTCAGCTGCCAACTGGTGATTAATCCGCCCCGAGTGTCCAGAACGGCGCGGTACAGGCCACAATCGATCACCAGTTGCTGCGCCACGGCTTGGGTGTCGCCCGCGGCGGGCGCCGCTTCCACCTGCCCGGGCACCCGGGCCGGTGCGGCCTCCGGCGCAGCCGGTGGCGCAGAAGGGGATTTCGCGGGCGGAACGACAGCCGCCGGGCGTGGTCGCGCCCTGCTGCCCAGCTTCCGCTCCTCCCAATAGCGAAACCCGAAAAGAATCAGCAGGGAAAGGGCAACGGCAATGAGTACGCGTCTTTCCATGGCAGATAACGGCTCACTTTAAGGCACCGGGTCCACGCCCCCGGCGCTGAAGGGATGGCAGCGCAGGAGGCGCTTCGTGCCCAGATATAACCCTCTGATCAGCCCTCTCTTTTCGATGGCTTCGTACATGTATACCGAACAAGTCGGCTCAAATCGACACATCGAAGGCAGCAGCGGCGAAACGTACCGCTTGTATCCGCGCAGCAGTGCGAGCGTAAAGGCCTTCACCCCTGCCCTTCCGGTGCGATGCCCTTCTTGCAGGCATCGCTATGCACCCGCCCCACTCTCTCCCCGACAGGCCTTCCTCGCTGCAGCAAGAAACTCGTCTCGCAGCACGCCGTATCCTGCCCCGGCGCAACCCTGCCTGGCATTCAAGATAAAATCAACACTATCAGGGATTTCAGCGTGCGACTTGCGGAAAACCTCACGGAACAGGCGTTTGACCCGGTTCCGGACCACGGCGTTCCCGACTTTTCGCGAGACCGTGATTCCAAGGCGATGGTGGCCAAGTCCGTTTTGCCTGCTGAAGAGCACAAACCACCGAGTCTGTGTCCTCCGCCCCTCATTGTATATGGAACGATACTCGGCCCCCCGCACTATTCGGAGGTGCCGCGGAAACCGTTCCGGATGAGAGTTATCCACTCACTGTCAGCCTTTTGCGCCCCTTGGCCCGGCGTCGTTTCAGCACCAGGCGCCCGCCTTTTGTCGCCATGCGGGCCCTGAAGCCGTGTGTCTTCTTTCGCCTGCTGTTGTTGGGCTGGAATGTCCTCTTTGGCACGTGCGTCTCCGGCAGAAATGTTCAAAACCACAAATGATATGGACCCCTGCCGCGAAATGCAAGCTTGAATTCCCTGATGCCTGCTACTCAAAAACGCGTGAGAATATCGCGTCCACGTTCCGAAGCTGGAGTTCAGGGTTTACCACCGACCGTATCTCATCACCGGTCAAAACCCGGCTGATGTCCGGGTCCTCGAGAAGTACCTGCAGGAAATCCTTGTCCTCGTTCCAGACGCGCATCGAGCAACGCTGGACCCAGACATAGGCCTCCTCGCGGAGGACTCCCTTCCTGGTAATGTCGAGAAGAAGCTGGCCTGAGTACGCCAGACCTCGCGTCAGTTCCATGTTCTTCAGCATCCGCTCCGGATATACCACCAGGCCGCCGACGATGTAGGTCATGGTCCGCAACATGTAGCACAGGAGGCCTGTCGCATCGGGCAGGATCACGCGCTCGACCGATGAATGAGAAATGTCACGCTCATGCCAGAGCGCTCCGTCCTCCAGCGCCGTGGTTGCATAGCCACGCAGAACCCGGGACAGCCCGCAGACCTGTTCGCTCTTTACCGGATTCCGCTTGTGAGGCATCGCCGATGATCCTTTCTGGCCCGCCGCAAAAGGCTCCTCGGCCTCTCTCACCTCGGTGCGCTGGAGATGGCGGATCTCCGTCGCGAACTTCTCCAGGGAAGACCCGACGATGGCGATCATGCTCAGGTATTCGGCATGCCGGTCGCGCTGAAGTGTCTGCGTGGAAATGCGCGCGGCCTTGATCCCCAACCGCTCGCATACCTTCGCCTCGACATCGGGATCCAGGTGGGCATACGTCCCGACCGCGCCTGATATCTTCCCGACGTTCACCGCCTCAGCCCCACGCTTCATCCTTTCACGGTTGCGGCGCATCTCGTCGTACCAGACGGCAAGCTTGAGGCCGAACGTCGTCACTTCCGCATGAACGCCGTGCGTTCGGCCCATGATGAGGGTCTTCCTGTGCTCCTGGGCTCGGCGGCCCAAGACCTCCATAAACTCGTCTACCGCCCTGAGGATGATTTCGTTCGCCGCCCGGAGTTGTAGCGCCTGCGCCGTATCCACGACGTCCGTTGATGTCAGCCCCCAATGGATGAACCGCGAGTCCGGGCCGACAAACTCGGCGACACTGGTCGTGAAGGCGATCAGGTCGTGATGAGTTTTCCTCTCGATTTCCGCGATCCGGTCCAGCGAGAAGTTGGCATTGCGTTCGATATTCTCCATCGAGGCTGCGGGAATCCAGCCTTTCTCCGCCAGTACGCGGCAGACTTCGACTTCCACCTTCAACCAGGAGCGAAACTTGCTCTCATCCGACCAGATTTCGGCGAGATCACGAGGGAAGTAACGGTCGATCATGGCGCTGGATCCTCCGCTGACCCCGATGTGTTTCCGATTCCGGGGATAGTCGCCTTCAGTAGGAGTAAGTCTTGCTGACAGTGTCGGGACCGGCCATCTCGAGCCGGGTCTGATTGCAGAGGAGCATGCTGCGCTCCTCGAGCGCCCTCCGCGCCGATCCGATCGCCAGCTCCGGGAGGTTGTTTTTCCTGCTGAGGTGGGCAAGAACGATGTGTCTCGCCCGCCCATCGAACTCGTTTGCCAGGTAGCGGGCTACACTCTCATTCGAGAGATGCCCGCGCCTGCTCATTACGCGCTGCTTGAGTGCCCACGGATAGGGCCCGACCCGGAGCATCTGCAAATCGTGGTTGGACTCGAGCACGATACAGTCGCAGCCCCGCAACCGTTCCACCACGAGGTTGGATATATATCCGAGGTCAACGACAATCCCTGCCTTGACACCCTGTCGTTCGATCGTGAGGGCGATCGGGTCGGCGGCGTCGTGCGGAATGTCGAAGGGCGTGAACTGGATCCCGTTTATGTCGAACGGGACCCCCGATTGGATCTGCTGAATGCGCCTGGGGTCGAGATCGATGCCGGATGCGGCCAGGGAGGTCGCCGTGATGAACACCGGCACACCAAGGTTCTTCACGAACGGTGCGAGGCCGCGACAATGGTCGCCATGCTCGTGCGAAATGACGACGGCCGATATGCGGTCCGGTTCCACGCCGCATTCCCTGAGTCGCCGTGCCGTTTCCCGCCCGCTCAGCCCGACGTCGACGAGTACGCGGGTCTCCCCGTCGCTGACCAGGCTAGCGTTTCCCGAACTCCCGCTGCCCAGAATAGTTATCTCCAACCCCATCCTCTCACGCCCTCAGGTTTATCGCCTCGAGCCCGCGCCCATCTTGGCTTCCCAGGAGCGTCAGTGCAAGGGTTCTTTGTTCGAAGATTTCCTTCGCGAGCCGCCGGATGTCCTCTGCGCTGACACTCTCAATCTCGTGCACCACCTCCTCGACCGTGTAGAACCGTTCGAAGTAGATCTGCTGCTGCGCCAGCTGGGTCATCCGGCTGGCGGAACTCTCCAGGCTGAGCATGATCGACCCCAGCATGTTGTCCTTGGCCCGCCGGAGTTCGTGCGCCGGCACGACCTGCCTGCACATCTTCGCGATCTCGCGCATCACGAGTTCGATTACCCGGGCCGTCTTGTCCGGGGCCGCGGCCGCGTAAACGAAAATCGTCCCCGCGTCGCGATACAAGTTCAGGCCCGCGTAGATGGAATACGCGAGGCCCCGTTTTTCACGGATGCTCTGGAACAGGCGCGAACTGACGCCCCCGCCCAGTATGTTGCTCAACAGTTGCGCCGTGTAGCGCTCATCAGAAGTGAGGGGAGGGCACTTCGCCCCCATGCAGATGTGCGTCTGCTCAAGATTCGGTTTCTGGCGCACGACGTGCGCCGGCCTGAATTCCGGCGCTCCCTCCGGACTCAGAGCCTTGCCCGGGATGAGCCTTTCGAAATGACGGGCCGCAAGCTTACATGCCTCTTCATGACGAATGTTGCCCGCGATCGAAATCACGGTGTTCCTTGCCGTGTAGTTGCGGTCGAAGAAACGCTTGACCTGCGCACGGGTGATTCCGGCCACCGATTCCCGCGTCCCGGATACCGGCCGCCCCAGGGGATGATCCTTCCACAGCGACTCCAAATAGATGTCCTGGATCAGTTCCTGTGGAGAATCTTCCACCATGCTGATCTCTTCGAAGATCACCTCGCGCTCCCGCTCCATCTCGTCCGAAGGAAACGTCGGATTGAGGGCGATGTCCGACAACAATCCGAAAGCGAACGAAAGGTGCCGGTCGAGCACCCTCGCGTAGAAACAGACGTACTCCTTGTCGGTGAACGCGTTCAGTTGGCCTCCGACCGAATCGATCGCCTTGGCTATGGCCGCAGCCGAACGCGTCCGCGTTCCCTTGAAAAGCAAGTGCTCTATGAAGTGCGAGATGCCGGCATCGGATTCGGCCTCGAATCGTGAGCCACCCCTCAACCAGACTCCTATCGAGACGGAATGCAGATACGGCATAACTTCCGTCGCAACGATCAGACCGTTCCTGAACTCCCTCTTCTGGACGTCCATCCGGGTTCCTGTGTGAGTGCCGATCGAGTCAGCCTATTACTACCACAGCCTGCAGATGCCCGCAACTTCGCTGCCCGGTGATGTCAATTCCCGCTCCACCGGTGATGATGGCTTGCCGTTTTCCGCAAACCCGGCGGGTACCGGACCATTGGTCGACAGGACTGCCTTGCCGCCCCTGCGAGGGCCTCGCGGACCTCGTGGTATCTTATGCAACGGTGACTACGAGCATGCAGTCCGAGACACGCGTATTGCCCAACATCGTTGGCTCCGATTTGAAGGAGATTGAGGCTGCCGTCGCCGGTATGGGGGAGGCTCCGTACCGCGCCCACCAGCTCTACGCCGGCATCTACCGGCGCTGCAACAGGTTGTGGGCGGATTTCACCGACCTGGGCAGGGATCTGCGCGGGCGCCTGTCCGAGCGCTACTCCATATCACTTCCGCAACTGGACCGTGTTTTCGCGTCCGAAGACGGAACACGGCGATATCTGTTCGAGGTCTCGCCCGGAATGAAGATCGAATCCGTCTTCATCCCGGAGGACAAGCGCGACACCATGTGCATTTCCACGCAGGTCGGCTGCGCAGTCGGTTGCCTGTTCTGTGTAACCGGAAGGCTGCCCATGCGACGAAACCTGTCCGCGGGGGAAATTGTCGGGCAGGTGCTTGCCCTCCGCTCGGATCGCGCGGTCCCTTCAAAGCGGCTCAATATCGTGATCATGGGGATGGGAGAGCCCCTGCACAACTACGACAATGTCATGAAGGCGATCCGGCTGATGGCAGATCCGGAGGGCCTCTCCATTTCGCCCCGTCGGATCACGCTCTCGACATCAGGAGTGGTGCCGCGTATCGATGCGCTGGCATCGGAGCCGTTGATTCCGAACCTGGCGATCTCCCTGAATGCGACCACCGATCAGGTACGGGATCAGCTCATCCCTATCAACAGGAAATGGAACATCGCTGCCTTGCTCGAAGCATGCCGCAGATTCCCGCTCGCAAAGAGGCGCCGCATTACCTTTGAATACGTGCTGATCGACGACGTCAACGACTCTCCCGAGGATGCCCACCGGCTCGCCGCCCTGCTGAAAGGACTCAAGAAGAAGATTAACCTGATTCCATTGAACGCCGATCCCTGGCTGCGTCTGAAGACCCCGAGCGAGAGCCGGATCCTGGCATTTCAGGAGATACTCATCGGCCATTCCATCACGGCCTGCGTCCGCCGTCCGCGCGGCGCTGATGTTTCCGCGGCATGCGGCATGCTGGCCGGGAGAGAGCATGCGCACGCCGACCTCGTGCACCTCGCTCCGAGGCCAGCCGAACCTTTCTCAGCCGATCATTCACGCCTTTTTAACCGGAGTTAGATTCGCCCGATGAGCCCCATCATCCTCCCGGAGCGATCGCCCTCGCGGCGGTAGGAGAAGAATTCGTCCGAATTGCAGCAGGTGCACAAACCAAGATCGAACACCGTGTCGCTCTTGATGCCCGCCTCCTCGGCCTGGTAACGCAGTGCGGCAGGTAGATCCAGAAGGAACTTCCCCTCATGCAGAGGGTGGCGGGAGGCAAGAGCCCCCGTGGGGTACTCGTGGTGGAACTGCGCCACCACCTCCGCTCCCACTTCGAAACAACACGCGCGAATCCCGGCACCGATGGCGACCCGGAGACTGGCCGGTTCGCTGCCGGCCGAGCGCTTCATCGCTGCAACCGTCTTGGCCAGGATGCGGGAACGCGTCCCGCGCCAGCCGGCATGGATGGCCGCGGCGGTCCCTGTCTCCGGATCGGCAACAAGAATCGGGAAGCAGTCCGCAACCTGCACCGCCAATGCGGTGCCCCTCACACGGCTGACCAGCGCGTCTCCCGTGGCAGATGCGTTCCATTGGCCGGTGTTATTCTCTATGATATGGATGCGGTCCGAGTGAACCTGTGAGATCGTGGCCAGGTGCGTGCCGTGCAACCCGGCGGCATCGAGAAACCGCCGCCTGTTTTCTTCCACGAGCTCCGGCAGATCCCAGGGAACGCAGCTCAGGTTGAGGAGGCCCGCTTCACCGGCACTCACGCCTCCAGTGCGTGTGGAAAACCCATGCCTGACGAACGGCAGTTCCTCCAGAGCCCGGCACCTGTAGATGGGGACACCGTTTTCCACTTTCCTGGTGAAGTCGCTCGTCGACATGCACGACATCCTCTCTTGACGCTTTGCCTTCTGTCAACCGCCGGTTGGGGTGAAAAATGATTCTCGGAACAGGGGTGGACATCGTTTCAGTGGACCGGGTCCGCGGTATCCTGCAACGCCAGAAGACGCGATTCATTGAACGCGTCTTCACGATTGGGGAGCAGGAATACTGCAATACCCATCGGGACCCTGCACCCCACTACGCCGTCCGCTTTGCAGCGAAGGAAGCATTGCTGAAGGCCCTCGGCACAGGATGGTCGGGGGGAATCCGCTGGATCGACGTGGAAGTCCACAGGGAAGAAGGGAAGGCGCCGGTGATCCGGATTCATGGCCAGGCCTCTCAGATTGCCGCGAGGATGCAGGTTCGCGCGATCCACGTGAGTCTTTCGCACTCCGGGGAGAATGCTGTTGCGACAATCGTCCTGGAGAGCTAGCGGCGCGCTTCAGACGAGCCCGGCTGGACGACTGCAGCCACGGTTTCATCGTCAAGCACATCGGCGATGCGGACTGTGACCAGTTGGTTCGGATCAACCGAGCCGGCAACACGCGCGTGGATGTAGTTCTCCGTGAGCGCCGTCGAGTCTCCCATCCCCTCTTCCTTTGCCAGCGTGATGGCAGACAACTCCCGGCCGACGAGGTTGCGCCGGAATTCGAGGTTCTTCTCCTTTGAAATGGAGCGCAGCGTTGCCACGCGGTCACGCATCACGCCCGGATCGATGCGGGACGTCATGGAGCAGGCTGCCGTCCCCGGCCGGGCCGAAAAGGGGAAGACATGCAGGTACGTCAGCGGGGCCTGTCGGACAAGGCCGCACGTCAGCCGGAAGTCCTCTTCGCTCTCGCCCGGAAAGCCCGCCAGAACGTCCGTGCCGATCCCGGATAAGGGGAGAGTCTCGCGAATAAAAGCAACCAGGCTCAGAAATCGGGCGGCCGTGTAGGGCCGGCGCATCGCCCTCAGCACCCGATCTGAGCCGCTTTGCAGAGGGATGTGAAAATGCGGCGCGATTGCGGGATTTGAGGCCGCAAGCCGCACGATGCCTCGTGAAAAGAGCATGGGCTCAATGCTGCTGAGACGAAGTCGCCCGAGTCCCGGGATATCGAGGATGCGTCTCAGGAGTTTGAGCAACGTCGGCGAACCCTCGAGTTTCCTGCCATAGGCGCCGAGATTGACACCGGTCAGAACGATCTCGCGGTACCCGGCTTCCAGCAGGGTCCTGATTTCCGCCAGGACGTCCTCCGGCCGGGCGCTTCGCCCCGGACCCCGCACTGACGGCACGATGCAATACGAGCAACGCGCATCGCAGCCGTCCTGAAGTTTCAACAGCGGCCGGGTCTTTCCACCGGTTTCGCATCGAGGCATCGCGAAGTTTGGGCCGCGGCCGGCGAGCGGCGAGCGGAAGACCCTGGCTTCGGGAGCCGCGACACTCTCTTCCAGGAGTTCAGCCAGGCGTTCGCGATCTGCGTTGCCAACCGCAAGGCTGACGCCGGGTATCGCAGCCAGAGCATCCGGGTCTCGCTCCGCGTAACAACCCGCTACGACGACGCGGGCACCCGGATTATCGCGGTGTAACCTGCGCACCGCCTGGCGTACCTGTTGATCGGTCCTCTGCGTTACCGTGCAGGAGTTGACTACAATGAGGTCGGCTTCGCTGTGACTCGGAGTTTCCCCGAATCCCTTGCGGCGCAGGCTCTCCCGGATCGCACCACTGTCGGCCTGGTTGCTGCGGCAGCCGAAGGTGCATACGAAGAACTTAGGCATTGCGGGACTTCTTGAGCTCGCGGTCACGCTCCTCGACACGATCGGCGAGCGACTTCTTGTGCTCCCTCAAACGATCCGCCAGGGCAGCATCATTCCGCGCCAGGATCTGGGCCGCCAGGAGAGCGGCGTTGGTCGCGCCCGACTTTCCGATCCCCATGGTGGCTACAGGGACGCCGGCGGGCATCATGGAAGTGGACAGGAGCGCATCCAGGCCGTTCAAAGGAGAGGAGTCGATCGGCACCCCGATAACCGGGAGGATCGTGTGTGACGCCAGGACTCCTGCAAGGTGAGCCGCTGCACCGGCGCACCCGATCACAACCTGTATCCCCCGCTCTTCAAGCGTCGCGGCATACCGATGCGTCCTGTCGGGCGAGCGATGAGCGCTGGAAACAGTTATCTCAAAAGGTATCGCAAACTCCTCCAGCAACGCGATCATGTCTTTTATCACGGGGAAGTCGGAGTCACTCCCGATCACAACCGCCACTTTCGGTTTTATCACAAGGCCTCCGTGAGCAGATATGACGAGCGGCACGCGCTGGAGGGACAGGCAACTCCGCATGATGACCGCGCGCGAGAGCCTGTTGTAGTTCCAGTGAGGCTCCACGACTGCGGCGTTCCTGAGTCACCGTCTGAGCATCATCCGCGGACGCTCAGGCCGCTTGCCCCGATGTCTCGCCGATACTGCATTCCTTCAAAGCCAATCTTGTTGACCGCCTCGTAGACCGAGACGATTGCCGCGCCAAGGTCCTTGTCGACGGCGGTCACACCCAGTACGCGCCCGCCATCGGTAACCAGGTTCGAATCCAGCCGCCGGGTGCCTGCGTGGAAAACGACAACTTTGGGATTCTCCTCGGCCATCTCAATTCCTGAGATTACCTTACCCTTGGAGTACGCACCTGGGTATCCCCCCGAAGCCAAAACGATACAGATCGCCGCATTTGTGCTCCACTCAACCCTGTAGTCTGCCAGTTTTCCCCGCGCCAGACTCTCGCAGAGTGCAGCAAAATCGCTCCCCAGCCTCGGCAGGATGACTTGCCCCTCCGGATCCCCCATCCGGACATTGAACTCCAGGACTTTGGGGCCCTCGGGCGTGAGCATCAAGCCCGCATAGAGCATCCCCTTGAAAGGGCATCCCTCTTCCTTCATCCCGCCCACGACCGGATGGATCACCCTCTCGAGCACATACTTCTCGATCTCCGGGGTCAAGATGCCGTCTGTCGAGAATGCCCCCATACCCCCGGTATTCGGGCCCTGATCGTTGTCAAAGGCCGCCTTGTGATCACGAGCGGCGACCGCAGGAACAATCGTAGTGCCGTCCGTGAAGACGATATAGGAGACTTCTTTGCCGGCCAGGAATTCCTCCAGGACCACCTTCTCTCCTGCCGAGCCAAACTCCTTCTCGACCATCATTCTTCTGATCGCTTCAGCAGCCTCCCGGGGGTCTTGGACCACCACGACGCCTTTTCCGGCTGCAAGACCGTCCGCCTTGACCACCAATGGATACCGGACTTCGCGCGATGCAATGGCGGCCAAAGCCCGCTCGGGCGTCTCGTGAATGCTGAATCCAGCAGTCGGAATATCGTGCCGTGCCATGAATTCTTTGGCGAAAACCTTGCTGGACTCAAGCCGTGCGGCGGCTCGCGCTGGTCCTACTACCGGCAAGCCATGCCGGTCGAGGAAATCCGCAAGGCCCGCCGCAAGCGGCGCTTCCGGCCCGATTACCACCAGGTCGATCTTCTGGGAGACTGCCAGCTCAAGAACGGCCTTCTGGTCAGCTGGAGAGACCGGGCAGCAGGCGGCGTCACGAGCAATTCCGCCGTTGCCAGGTGCGCAGACGAGATGGCTGACGCACCTGCTTCGCTTCAGTGCCCAGACGAGGGCGTGCTCGCGGCCGCCTGAACCGATTACCAGAACTCGCATAGGATAGCCCGCTGTCGGAATCAGTTGAGAACAAGTGATTTCAAATACTTGCGAAACTCAGGCCCCAGTTCGGCGTTCTTGAGCGCGAACTCCACGGTCGCCTTGAGGAATCCCAATTTCTCGCCGGCATCATATCTCCGTCCCAGGAAGCGATAGGCCAGAACGCGTTCTTTCGACAACAGGCGCCTCAGCCCGTCAGTCAGCTGAATCTCACCCCCGCGGCCTTGTCCGGTTCCCCGCAAGGCGGGAAAGATGCCCGGAGTCAGGATATAGCGTCCGATGATCGCCAGATTGGACGGAGCATCGTCTACGGAAGGCTTCTCCACAAGATCTTCGACTTTGTAGACGCGTCCGCCTTCATCTTCAAGCGGAGTACCTCGGATGATCCCATAGCGGTGAACTTCGTCGCGAGGCACTTCCATGATCGCGACTACGCTGGCGCGATGTCGCTCGTAGACATCGATCATCTGCCGAATGCATGGCGGTTCAGCCTCGATCACGTCGTCCCCGAGCAGGACCGCAAATGGCTCCCGGTTCACGAGACCTTCCGCCATCATTACCGCGTGACCCAGGCCCAGAGCCTCCTTTTGACGGACGTAGGCGATATTGACCAAATCGGAAACCGCCCGGACCAGGTTGAGAAGATCTGATTTTCCCCTGTCTTCGAGGATCTTCTCGAGCTCGAATGAAACGTCGAAGTGGTCTTCGATCGCATTCTTGCCTCGACCCGTGACGATGACAAGGTTCTCTATGCCTGCATCCACCGCCTCCTCGACGGCATACTGAATCAGTGGCTTGTCTACCAGGGGCAGCATTTCCTTCGGTTGCGCCTTGGTGGCGGGCAAAAACCGTGTCCCAAGACCGGCTGCAGGGAAAACCGCTCTGCGGATCTCGCTCATGCGGTGATTCAAGCAACCCCCTCCGCCAAAGTCAAGCACCACAAACGTTGTTGTCCGGGGCGGTGGGGCGACTCGAACGCACCGGCCGGGGCCTCGCGGCTTCGGCATCCGGAATCTCAGTGAGACCACGGAGCCGCGACTTGGGGGCCGGTAGCGACATCGATCCCGATTCCGATGCCGACGCCGCGTCCGAAAGGACCATGGCTGCGCCTTCCAGGCGTGGACCTGCACCGTCTATCGCCTCAATCCCGGCAGTGACGCCGCTACTGGCGCCATTTTTTGTGCGATAATGGTGCCTTTGTTCGTTCAGGAAGGAAGACGCCATGCTGGACCGTAACTTTGTGCGCAGCAATCTTGATTTCGTGCGGAAGCGGCTCTCCACCCGCGGCGGAGACTACTCAATAGACGAGCTGGTGTCCCTCGATGCTCAACTCAAGAAGATAGTCCTGAGGACCGACGAGCTCCGACGGCAGCGAAACGAAGCTTCCGAAGAAATCGGCCGCCTCAAAAAAAGCGGTCAGGACACTTCAGCTCAACAATCGCAGGTGAAAGAGATTTCGACGGAGATCAAGTCGCTCGAAGAGACATCGCGATCGCTGGAAGAGCGGCTGAACTTTATATTGCACGGCGTCCCGAACCTGCCGCACGAAACGGTACCCGTGGGATCGGACGAAGCCGCGAACGCCGAGGTCAGGCGCTGGGGCACAGCACCGAGCTTCGACTTCTCGCCTCTCGACCATGTCGACCTCGGCACGGCCCTCGGGATACTTGACTTGGCCCGGGCCGCCAAGATCGCCGGCGCCCGGTTTTCGCTGCTGCGCGGCGCCGGCGCGCTGATGGAAAGGGCGCTTATCAATTTCATGCTCGACGTCCATGTAACCCAGCATGGCTACACCGAGGTGCTGCCCCCTTTTGTCGCAAATTCCACCAGCCTCTTCGGTACCGGAAACCTGCCCAAGTTTGCCATGGATCTGTTCCGCCTGGAGGGAACCGACTACTACCTGATCCCGACCGCCGAGGTGCCGGTAACCAACATTTTTCAGAACGAGACCCTGGATGCTGAGACGCTGCCGAGGAAGTTTGTGGCCTACACTCCCTGCTTCCGGAGCGAAGCGGGGGCCTGGGGAAAAGACACACGCGGTCTGATTCGTCAGCACCAATTCGACAAAGTCGAACTGGTTAAGTTCGCCCACCCGGACGACTCCTACGAAGAACTCGAGGCCCTCACTCGGGATGCGGAGGAGATACTCCAGCGCCTGGGGCTGCACTACCGGGTTGTCGTCCTTTGCACCGGCGACATGGGATTCTCGAGTGCCAAGACCTATGACATTGAGGTCTGGCTGCCGAGTCAGAACCGGTTCAGGGAGATTTCTTCGTGCAGCAACTTTGAGGCGTTCCAGGCGCGACGCGCCGGGATTCGCTTCCGGGGGGCAGAGGGCAAGCGCCAGTTCGTGCACACGCTCAACGGCTCCGGGCTGGCAATCGGCAGGACCTGGCTGGCAATTCTCGAGAACTACCAGCAGAGAGATGGCTCGGTGGTGATCCCCGAGGCGCTCAGGCCTTACATGCGAGGAATGGAAATTCTGAAGAAATAGAGCCGTGGCGGAGCGACACCGGAATGGCGAGGCAGCTAGCGCTGGCGACCTTCCGCTCCGGCAGAGGCATCGAGCGAGACCTGGAGCGCGCGATCCAGACGGATCTCCATCCCCGATCCCCGGAGTATCTCCAGATCTTTCCCGCGGGTCGTGAAGACCGTTCCCAGCCCGACAGCCGCACCGATGCCTGCCCCTATCGCTGATCCCGTCCCGCCACCGGCCAGGGATCCGATGCCCGCTCCCGCCAGGGTTGGGGTAGCCACCCGAACGACATCCTTGCCCGTCGAACCATCGCCCTCGACACGGTTTTCGCTCAATACCCTGGCGCTCCCCTTCGACAGGTCGAGCCTGTCAAGCGAGGCGAGAATCGGCACATCGCCCCTGCCCGGAAGCCGGATGGACTGGAACACCAGGTTCATCACCGCCTTTCCCTTGAAACGACCGGGGCGGATGATGCGTGAGATGTTGCCTGTCACGAGGCTCCCTTTGGGCACGACAAGATGCTCGGAGATATAAAGCGGCACTGCGACGGACGCGGTGAAAGTGTCCCCCTCCTGATTGAGCTTGCTGCTCAGATGATCATTCAATTCCAGCTGAATCAGCGTCCCCTCGGCAAGAGCCGCTTCGCCGCCCGCCTGAGGGCCTGCCATCCCGGTCTCAAGGGCCAGGCCAACAGCCACCCACATCAATAGGCCCGTCTTCATCGGACTTTCCTTGGCCAGGAGATATGATCCCGACTTCTATATTGGATGACCTATTCCCTGGAACGGTTCAGTCAACCGGCGTGCTTCTTCAGCACATCCCAATCTTAATACCGGATGATGGAACACACAACCGTATGACTACAAAAGAGATCGGATAGGACTGCGCGGATCGTGGCCCCGGTTCGAGGCCGGGCCCGTACCATGATGGCGCACCTCGTCGGAGGATGCGCTAACAAAAGACGGGTCAATATGATAGTGATGTTCGTACCGCATGTGAGAGAATGACTCTGGGGTGTGAATCCGCAAGAGCAAATCATGGACTAGCGCTTCGAAACTATGGAACTGGAACCCCTCCCCGACCGTCGCACGGTTGCCTGGTTGGATCGCCTTCAGGCCCTCCTCGAGGTGCTGCTGATATCCGGCCTGGTGTCGAGTTTCTTCGCTACGCTGCCCTTCACCGTGATCCATGGAAGGTCGCTGCTGAGCGTAGCCGATGCAGAGACGATCTCGGCGTTCATACTCGTCGAGGCTTCGATCACGCTGCTTCTGATGCTGCTCGTCCTCCGCATGCACGGTGAGCGATTTCGGGACCTCGGGCTGAGAAGCGATCAGTGGAAATCGCACGCGGCCTTTGGCCTGGCGCTTGTGCCCATTTTGTTTCTGGTCAATGCTCTTGTCGCGGGCGGATTCCGCGTATTCCTGCCGAAATACTTCCTCGAGCGTAATCCCCTCATCGACATGGTGAAGACCCGCCAGGATCTGGTGTTCTTCATCTGCTCGGCCTTGTACGCCGGCGGCTTCAAAGAAGAACTCCAGCGCGCCTTCATACTCACGCGCTTCCGGGAGAACCTTGGCGGCATCAGGGTTGGGCTGGTCATCTGGAGCCTCGCATTCGGCGCCGGACACTATGTTCAAGGTCTGCAGGGAATTGTGGTGGCGTCAGCGTACGGCATGCTCTTCGGGATTCTGTACATCGCCCGCGGGAGCCTGATCGCCCCCATGGTGGCTCACGCCGTCTATGACGTGCTGGCGCTCCTGGGCTACTGGCTGTTTTCGACTCCACTGAAATGACGCGCATCACGATCCCGGATCCGGCCGATATGAACCTGGGGTTACTCCAGGGAGATTACTGCAAAGCAGAAGAATGGTTGAGGGGCTCATCCGGTCCGGGCTCCGCCGGCTCCCGGGTGACGAGTCGGTTCAGCCACGGCGCAGGCGCCACGGGGCGTCGCCGCTGCAGTAGCTTCCCCGGGGGTCGGATCAGGTTCCCCCGGGAGACGGGTCACGCATGCAGGAAAATCGACCAGGTCTAGTGGATGCGTTGCTCGACATCCATCGAAGCCGGCAGACAGGGATTCTCCGGGCGGAGTCGGGCTCCATCAAGAAGCAACTGGCGATACGGGCGGGCTTGCTGGCTTATGCCGAGAGCAACGCTCCCGACGATCACCTGGTTCGTGTCCTGGTGAGAATGAAGCTCGTCGATCGTACTGCGCTGCACTCGATCGCTTCCATGATGAAGGGTGGAATGACGGCCGATCAGGCAGTGCTTCGCGCGGCCAAGATCAGCGCGACCGAGCTTCAGGATGGCCTTCGAGAACAGGCTGCCAGCATTCTGGCCTCCCTGTTGGCCTGGGCTGAGCCGAAGATCCGCTTTTACCCAGGTGACAGGTTTCTGCGCAAACTCGTGAACCTCACCGCCCCGTTGCCCGAGATGGTCGTGCTCGCCGCCCGCCGCGTGGTCTCTGATCATGGAGCTTCTTCAAACCTGCGCCCCATCAAGGGCTATCTGCTTCCTGCGGCGGCAGCCGACAACGGGCGCCGTGACTTCCCGCTGAATTCGGCCGAGGCATTTGCGCTCTCGACCGTTCAGGGACCAATCCCGATCGAGGAGGTCATCGCGGTGCTCCCCGCGGGAGAGGCGCGGCCTGTGGAACTGATCCAGCGCCTCCTGGTGCTCGGATTGATCGACCTGCAGTCGAGTATTACCGGTGAAGGCGCCGGCAAGGCGGCTCGCAGCCAGGAAATCGACGATCTCCTCGTCCGCTTTGAAACGGCTAACCTCTACGAGGTTTTGTCCGTGCCTCCGGATGCTGCCGCAGCGGACATCAAAGCCGCCTACCATGAACTGGCCAGGAAATACCACCCTGATCGGTTCCAGTCAGCTGAGCACAGCCCTGAGCTTCGAACGAGAGTCGAGAAGCTGTTCACATATGTCAACCGGGCCTACTCCACTCTTGGCGACGCGCTGGCACGGGCTGAATATGATACCGAGAGAGCCAGGAAGGACAACCAGCTCGACACGGCACTCCAGGCCCGTTCGGCGACCGACGCTGACCAGGAGAAGATGGTCGATGGGCTTTACCGGGCCGGCCGCATTGCCCTCGCGAAGGGCGACTACGAACGGGCGGTCACGCACCTGAAGGAGTGTGTGTGGCTGCGCCCGGAGATTGCCAAGTTCCATCATTATCTGGGGGTGGCACAGAGCGGAATCGTAAGACTGAGAAAAGAAGCTGAGAAGCATCTGCAGCGGGCACTGGAACTCGACAGCACGTCGCTCGACAGCTACATGGAACTGGGAAAGCTGTACCTGAAGGTGGAGTTGCCCAAGAGGGCTGCAGTCCAGTTCGAACAGGCCCTGCGGTGGGACCCCGGCAACGCGGAAGTGCTCAGACTCCTGAGCAGCATCAAGTGAAGTGCCACCTGCAGTGCCGGCTCGCCGATGCAGATGATCCGGATTGCGGGTCTTGCGGAAGCGAAACCCGGATGTGAAGGAGATGCTGGCGAATCAGTCTCTCTGTCCGGGCATCGAATCGAGGGCGATGCGCGCTGCAGCCTGCTGAGCTTCCTTCTTGGTCTTGCCGGATGCTTCGGCTATGGCCCGGCCGTCGACCAGAACCTGCACGACAAATGTCTTCCGGTGGTCCGGACCGATCTCGTCGACGACACGATAAGCCGGTTCCGATCTTCCGAGGTTGTGAAGCCGTTCCTGCAGCGCCGACTTGAAATCGCCGAAGATTATGTGCTTCACGTCCAGCGTGTCCAGGATTTCCTCCAACTGCTTCACCAGGAAGCCTGAGGCCGCCTCGATGCCCCCGTCGAGATACATAGCGCCGATAAGCGCCTCGTAGGCATCCACGAGAATCGCACGCTTCGTCCGGCCCCCTGTCTTCTCCTCCCCTTTGCTCAGCAGCATAAAGTCGCCCATTCGGATTCGCCGGGCGAAGTGAACAAGATTCGCTGCGCTGACGAGGTAAGCCTTGATTTTACTGAGTGTACCTTCCTGGAGCTCCGGGAACCGGCGGAAGCTGCGAGAGCTCACGAGGAATCCGAGAACCGCGTCGCCAAGGAATTCCAGGGATTCGTTGTGCAACAACCCCTCGCCCTCATGCTCGTTGACGTAGGAGCGGTGTGTCAGCGCCCTGAGGAGAAGGCTCGGGTCGCGGAATCGATATCCAAGCAGTGCCTCAAACCCGGACAGGTCCGGCGGCAGTTGCGCAGGTTCTTCATGTGGCCCGCTCATGGGATTCTCTCCGCCAATGGCGTCGCGATTCTCGCCAGCTCACTATAGTCAACATCTGCCGCAAAAGATGCGAAGGGGCTCGAGCGCCTATTCTACTCACAGGGACTTGGACTGGGAAGCCGCAACTACAGCGGCGGGCGGCCGCTATCCATATGCGGCTGGAAGTTGCGATGGGAATCCGGTCACAGGCGCCGGCTTACTGCGGAGATTCGTTAAGTGCCCGGGTGGCAGCCTCCGAAGCCCCGTGCAGATCGCCCTGCAACTGGAGAACCTTGGACCATTCGACGCGCGCCGGATCCAGTTCCCCCTGGAACCTGAGGATATTCCCCCGATGTACCAGGGACCACGCGGCAATCCATATTTCGTTGGGGCCTGCCGATGCCGCCGCGCGCGCATACAACCCCATCGCGTCGTCCAGCCTCTGACCCTGCGCCGCCACCTGGGCCAGCCCGAAAAGTGCACTTGGATTCCTGCCGTCAAGCTTCAGCACCTGCTCGAGCAGATCGCCCGCCTGGTCGAATTCCCTGGCTTGCAGGCGCTTGTTTGCTTCGTTCAGCAGGTTGCGAATCTCCGCGCGGCGCACCTCGTCGGCATGAGGTGGAGCCGGTTCTTCGCGCTTGCGGGGTTGCACTTCGTCGCGCATGCGCGCAATCGTCGCATCACGATCCTTCTCTTTGTCCCAGGAAATTCCATCCAGCAGCACCGGCATAAATTCCTGCAGAGCGTCCGGGCGGGCTTCGAACTTCCCAAGTGCATCGTAGAAGTACGGTGCCAGTATCAAACCGCGATCATAGGCGGAGACCAGGAATTCCTCCGGAGGTTTTTCAGATGCACCTGCAAGTCGCGCCTCCATGGTCTCGATGAGCGACTCGGTGACCATGAACCTGAAGTTTTCACGGTAGAGTGTCAAGGAGCCCGGTTGTTCCCGGAGCTTCTTCATGAACGGCTCTTCGTAGGGCAGATAGCCGGAGTACTTCGCAAGCAGCGGGTCGATCAGGAAGTGAAGGTATTCGTGGCGGATCGCCCGCATCGTGGAGGTTCTTGTGCGACTGGGACCGACGACGACAATGTAGGTCTCACCCACGTTGCGGGCATTCACGATCCCGTAGCCGCCCAGCGGATCAGGAATGAAATGAACCATCCGATCCAACGATATCCGGGCCTCGCTGCGGGCATAGCGGAGCACCTGCACGATCATTTCACGGATCAGAGGCCGGTATGCCTCGATTTCCTCGAGATACATCGGGCGAACCTCTGCCCAGAACTGCTCCAGGTTTCCCTTCTGCCAGGTCTCTGCAACCAGTGATTCGAAGCCAATCATCGGCTTGGCCTCGGCAGGCACTTCCTCCGTCTTTATGGCCAGCTGAAACTGCGGCGGCCCGTTAAGCAGCAAGGCGAGGGAAATGTACCGGCCCTGGTTGTCGACAGGATCTCCAGGCTCTCCTTTTGACTGATAAAACGAACGAAGCCGTTGCAGCAGGTCGGCGTCGAGACCCCTGATCCGTTCGCGAAGGCGAGCGCGCACCGGATCGCTTGCCAGTTCGTTCGAATCAAGGTCAAAACCGGCAGCGTTGGCCGCCGACATCACGGCAAAAACCCGCACATCCGTTACGAAACGGATATGAACGAGGCCCTCCACGGGCTGCGCCCACGCGAAGGCAGACAGAAGAACCACGAAAGCAGATGCCGGGAAGATGTGCCGGACGTTCATCACGGCTCAAGGTTACAGACAGTGCGCCGGCGAAGCAAGAAGGCTTGATGCTATCCGTCAGTCCCGGCCGGCAGACGGTAACTGGAGGCTCCTGCCGGCACCCTTTGCCCGTGTGATGACAAAAAGGACGATAAGGTAGGAGAGCGCCGCGGCGGTGCAGGAAAGGATCGCCGATCCCAGCAGCAGAGGCTTCCAGAACTCCCAGGCCCCTGCAACTTCAATCCAGAAACGGCTTTTAAAGATTTCACCGAAGCCCAGCGCGGCCAGCGGTAGAGACGATGGAAATCCGACAAACAGCCCTCCCACGTAGGTGGCGAGGCCGTAGATCGGGAACAGAGTCCACGGATTGTTCACGAACACACCAACCAGCACCGCCACACGGTTGAGCCCGAAGGCAAAGGCGATAAGCAGACCCAACACTGTGTGCAAGCCGAGCAGCGGGGTGAACGCGAGGAATACGCCAACCGCGAAGCCGAGGGCTATGCGGTGCGGTGAGTCATCCAGGGTAACCAGTTTTTGCAAGTAGCCGGATCTCCTCATCCATCTCATGATAGGTTTCGCACGGGAACTTCCGCGCACCAGCCAAGAGATAGGATGATCGGGCACGACTGGAAGTTCAAAGCCGTGCAACCTTACAACGCGCTGCAATGAGAGCTACGTGACGCTACACCCTATTCATCGGCAGACTGGTTACTCCAAATCATTCCTTAAGTGAGATGCCCACGTGCGCCAAAGGTTGCTGGAAAAATTTGCGCGAGCCTCGAGGCTGTGGGAGGGTCGCCGCAAAGGCCTGCAAATCAGGGGCTTTTGCGGTCAGGAGGAGAAGTGGTCGTAACCTTTGGCTTCGAGCGGCTGTGTTTCGGCCCCACGACTCGGCCTCCAGCGCACGCCTCCGGCCGCGGTCAGGGTACCGATCCTGCTAAAAGGCGCAAACTCTGATGGATAGTGCTTCTCCAGCGACGTCGCCCTGGAAGGGGGAACCGCGAAAAGGAGTTCGAAATCTTCCCCTCCGTTGAGTGCGAGGTCCAGCGGATCGCATCGCCATGTGCGGGATTCGGAATAGCGCGGCAGATCCGCGGCACGGATCTCGGCGCCCGTACCGCTCGCCTCGCACATCCGGGGAAGATCAACTGAGAGGCCGTCGCTGAGGTCCATCATGCAGTGCACGAGGCCACTGCGCCCCAGCCAGGCGCCGGCGTCGCAACGTGGTACGGGTGTGCGGTGGGCACGCAGGGCCAGTCGCTCGGCGCGGTTTCTCCCCCGCATGATCCCGGATCGCAACAGCTTCAAGCCGGCGGCAGAGCGGCCAAGGGACCCGGTAACGTACAGCAGGTCTCCGGCCTTTCCCCCGCTGCGAAGGACGGCGCGCTTTCCCGCGGGAGTACCGATTGCCGTGATGGCTATGCTGATCCCCGATCGTGAGGAGGACAGATCGCCTCCGATGAGGTCCGCCTGCCATTTTCGTCCGAGCGAAGTCAGCCCCCTGAAGAAGCGGTCGATCCAGAACGGATCGACCGCACGCGGCAAGGCGAGAGCCACGGTATAGAAGAGCGGAATGGCGCCCATCGCTGCGAGGTCGCTCAGATTGACAGCCAGTGCCTTGTGGCCCAGTTCTGCGGGCGTGATCCAGCTCTGCCGGAAGTCGACGCCTTCGAGCAGCATGTCGGTCGTCACAATCCACCGTTTCTGTCCCGACAAGCCGCGGAGCACGGCGGCATCGTCGCCTATCCCGGTTTCAACCAGATGGCTTCGTGAAGGAAAACGTGCTTTGAGGACGCGAATGATTCCGTCTTCGGAAAGCCGACGGTGACTGTCCGCAGGTTTCATAGTAAGGGCATCACGCGGGCGGGCAATCGGCCATGCCCCGGATGCGTGGCTTTGGTTTGCCCCGCGCAGCGGGACGATGTGAAGCTGTCACGATGTCGGGACCGGAATCGGCATCGTTATCGATGGCGAATCAACTCAAGCCCGATGCCGATACCGAGGATTCCCGGCGTTTGGCCGTGTCTCAATGAGGGAGGCTCTCTGGACGCTCCCGGCCCGCTCTGACCTTGCTACTCGAGCGCGTGCTTGAGCACTTCCGTCATTCTGTCAACCAGAATGAGCTTGAGATCGCGGCGCAGGTCCTTCGGGATTTCCTCCAGATCCTTCTCGTTCTGATGTGGCAGCATTACCATACGAATCCGACCACGGTGGGCTGCGAGAACCTTCTCCTTGACTCCGCCGATCGGCAATACATCTCCGCGCAACGTGATTTCGCCGGTCATCGCGATTTCGCGGCGAACCCGCCGCCCGGTGCACGCGGAGATCAGCGCGACGGCCAGGGTAATGCCGGCCGACGGACCATCCTTCGGGATTGCACCTTCGGGAATGTGAATGTGAAAGTCGTGAGAGGCAAAGTAATCCTCGCTGATTTTGTATTCGGAGGCACGGGCGCGCGCGAAGCTCTGTGCGGCCTGGGCCGACTCCTTCATCACATTGCCCATCTGGCCGGTCAGGATCAAGTTTCCTTTCCCAGCCATCGCCTGGGCTTCTACAAACAGGATTTCCCCGCCTACCGGAGTCCACGCGAGGCCGGTAGCGATACCCACCTGGCTCCTCAGGAGGCGCTCCTCATGCATGTTCGAAGGAGCTCCGAGAAATCGCGCGAGGTTCTCTTGCGTGATGATGACGGGGCGATTCCTGCCTGTTGCATGTTTGACGGCAACCTTGCGGCAGATGCTCGCGACCTCTCTTTCGAGATTTCGCAGACCCGCTTCCCTCGTGTAACCGCGAATCATGGCCCGCAACGCCGGGACGGACAGCCTCACATCGTTCGCCTTCAGGCCGTGCGCCTCCAGTTGCCGTGGAATCAGGTGCCGCCGTGCAATCTGCAGCTTTTCCTGCTCGGTGTAGCCGGAAAGACGGAGCACCTCCATGCGGTCGAGGAATGCAGGCTGAATCGTGTCCAGTATGTTTGCTGTTGTGATGAAGAGTACATGCGACAAGTCGAAGGCCACACCGAGGTAGTTGTCCCTGAAGGTGCTGTTCTGCTCGGGATCGAGGACCTCGAGCAGCGCCGAGGACGGATCACCTCGGAAATCCGCCCCGATCTTGTCGACTTCATCCATCATGAAGACAGGATTGTTCGACCCGGCCTGGTGAATCTCCTGGATGATCCTGCCCGGCATGGCGCCCACATAGGTTCGCCGGTGCCCGCGGATCTCAGCTTCGTCATGAACTCCGCCCAGGCTCAAACGGACGAAACGCCGGCCCAGCGCGCGCGCAATGGACTTGCCCAGTGAGGTCTTCCCGGTTCCCGGCGGGCCCACGAAACAGAGAATCGGGCCCTTACTGTCCTTCTTGAGTTTGCGGACCGCAAGGTGCTCGAGGATGCGCTCCTTTATTTTCTCCAGCCCGTAATGATCCTCGTTGAGTATCTTTCCGGCCTTGTGCAGGTTCAGGTTGTCTTCGGTCTGGAGGCCCCAGGGCAGGCCTGCCATCCAGTCGAGGTAAGTCCGGACAATCGAGGTTTCGGCAGCATCCGGGTGCAGTCGTTCCAGGCGACGCAGCTGGCGATCAAACTCTTCGCGCGCCTCCTTGGGCATCTTCACTTCGTCTGCCCGCGCCGCATACCGTCGCACATCCTCCTGCAGTTCGTTGCCCTCGCCCAGTTCGCTCTGGATCGCTTTCAGCTGCTGGCGGAGGAAGTACTCACGCTGGCCCTTGTCCATCTCGTCCTTGGCCTGGGAACTGATCTGCTGCTGAACCGTGAGCAGTTCGATCTCGCGCGTCAGCAGTTCGTGGATACGCCTCAAACGCTTCCAGGGATCGAGAATCGAAAGTATTTCCTGGGCTTCTTCCACCTTCAGCGAGAGGTTGGACGCAGCCAGGTCGGCCAACCTGCCCGGATCCTCCAGGTTGGAAGCGATCACCATCACTTCCTGGGGGATGTTCCTGCCGAGGGAGGTTGCCTTCTCCAGTGCGGCGTTGACGTTTCTTCGGAGAGCCTCCAACTCCAGGCCCGGCGCCTCGGTCTTTATTTCCTCCACGACTTCGATGTTGGCCTGAATGAAATTCTGCCCGGTCTCCCACTTGCGGACGTGGGCTCTCGAGATTCCCTGTGCCAGGACTCGCACCTTCTGGTCCGGCATTTTGAGCATGCGTATGACCATCCCGACGGTGCCGATGTCATACAAGTCTTTGGGCGTGGGGTTCTCGACATCGGATTGCCGTTGGGTAACGAGCAGAATCATCCGGTTGCGCGACAAGGCAAAATCGACCGCGCTGATCGCGCTCTCGTTGGAAACCAGTAGCGGTACGATCATGAAGGGGAACGTGACCATGCCGCTCAGGGGGACGACCGGGAGGGTATCCGGAATTTCGAGTCGTTCCTCCTGCACGCCGTGTTGCTCCTGCTTGACCGTGTCCTCGCTCGCTTCCGACGTCGTCATGAGTATTCAGCGTCCTTTCAGCTAGAGACGATTGAAGTTCAGGGCCGGAGTTTCATCTCTTCTTGCGAACAATCGGGATTTCCAGAACCCGGCCTCGGCGGTCTACCAGCTTCGGCAGCTCGACGATCAAGACCCCGTTGTCGAGTTGCCCGGTCGCTCGGCGCGCATCGACAACACTTTCGAGGTTGATTTCCCGCAGGAACTTCCCGTAGCGCCTCTCGAGACAGTAGTAACACAGAAGCTTCTGGGAGATGCTCGGTTCGCGTTTGACACCGGACACCCTCACCACCGCATCCTGGATAGTGAGAGAGATGTCCTCCAGGTCAACGCCGGGCAGCTCTACACGGATTGTATAGAGTTCGTTGGTTTCGCACAGGTCGACGTTCGGAAGCCAGGTTCCCAGCGTCAGGCTGTCGAGGAACGCTTCCGCTTCCATCAGAAGCTGTGCGGGATGGTTGAGGCTCGTCTGATGCGTCTGATTTTTTCTAGGTTTCGCCATGCTTCTTTTCAAACAACTCATTGATCTCAGTCATGAACTCCGAGACGTCCTCGAATTCCAGGTACACCGAGGCGAAACGGAGGTATGCCACCTTGTCAAGTCGCCTGAGTTCGGACAGAAGTATACGCCCCACTGCCGAGGACTCGATCTCATGATCCGGGCTTTCATGGACCTTCTGCTCCACGAGGTCCACCAGTCGCTCCAGCTGGACGATACTGACTGGACGCTTCTCGCACGCCTTGAACAAACCATTCAGGATCTTGTGCCGGTCGAATTTTTCCCGGCCACCATCCTTCTTGATGACCATGTACGCGATTTCGTCGATTCGTTCGTAACTGGTGAAACGACGCGCACAGTTCAGACACTGGCGTCGGCGGCGGATTGAGTCGCCATCACGGCTCTCGCGAGAATCGACGACGCGGTCCTTCAGGAAACCACAGTATGGGCATTTCATGCGTAACGGCCCTGTCCCCTGGTTGGGAATCCACCGCCAACCGGGCGCCAGTGCGCCCAAGTTCGCGGTTTCAAAGATTTTAGCACAACATCCCTGAAACCCTAACGGCCAGCCATCAGTCGTCGGCCGCCAGGGAAGCCGGGACCTGACTGCTTAAAGCTCGCGCCCGACGGCTTTCCGCAAGTCCGGGGCCGGCCCGCTCGCTCGTGCGGGGACCTCCGGACTCAGATTGGTGCCGCTTGCGCAAAGTTGCCTCCCGTAGCACAATCGATAGATTGGCAATACCGACGGGGTCATAAGCGGCACGCCGGCGAGCATTTATTGAACTTTTGCCCCCGCAGTCTCGTTTGGCTGAATGGAAGCGGGGTTCGGAGCGAGGAGCAGCAGGTGCTCTCGAGCGATGAAAGACTTGTAGAGCGCTGCATCCAGGGAGACGACGCCGCCTGGGAGCAGATTGTAACCTCTTACGCAAGGAGGATCTACAATCTGGGCTATCGCTACACGAACCGCAGGGATGAGGCGGAGGACCTGACGCAGGAGATACTCATCAGGGTCTATCAGAACCTCAAGAGCTTCCGGGCAGACGTTGGGACTTTCCAGAACTGGATACTGAAAGTTGGGCGGAACTTGATCATAGACCATTACAGACAAACAAGGCGATTCCAGCAGGCCGCAGGGACGGAGGAGCTCGAGACCATGAACCTGAAAGACGAAAAGGTTCCGAACCCCGAGCGCACCGTAGAGCGGGACGAGGCTGCGCGATTCCTCCGGGAAGGGCTCGAGGCTTTATCGCCGGAACTGAAGGAGGCCATCATCCTGAGGGACATTGAAGGTATGGCTTACCTCGAAATCGCCGAACTTCTGGGGATCCCGGAAGGAACTGTCAAGAGCCGCATCAACCGGGGACGACTCGAGCTGGCCAGGCTCCTGTCGAAGCGGAGGGCGCAGTTGGGGTGGCAGATGTAGGGGGTAGTGATGAAATGCCCGCAATGTGAGGAGCGCCTGAGCGAGTACATGGACCGCACCCTGCCGGCCTCCGAAATGGGGCAGGTCGCAGAGCACCTGCACGAGTGCGCTAACTGCTCGGCGCTGCTCGAGGAAATGCGATCCGTCCTGCTCAGGTGCAGGAGTTTTCCGAGCTACGAGCCGGAGATCGCCCTGATCGAGAGAGTACTGCTCAGGACCACGGGGCGGCCGAGAACCCGTCCCTTCAGGGAGTTGCTGGACCAGTATTTCCTGCGTCCTCTCCTGACGCCGCGCTTCGCGGCCGGTGCCGTTCTGACCCTTATGTTTGTCGGGCTGACGTTCGGACTGTTCCGCGACCGTATCTACTCGGCCACGGCCCTCTTGTCCCCCAGGGAGCTTTTCAGCCAGATGGATCGAAGCGTCCAGGCCCTTTACAGCAGAGGCCTCAAGGTTTACGACAAGAAGAACGAGTGGCAGGCTCAATTCACGTTCATCAAGAACAACATGCTCAACAGGCTCGGATTGATGATCGACCAGCTGGATGTGCCTGTGGAGGGCAAAAAAAAGTCGGGGGAACCCCGGCAACAGCAGGAAAAGAATCCCAGCGGAAAGAGTAGTCTGCTGCTGTTGCCGACATGAGCTGAGCTGGGGCGATACAGGAACCGGACAATTACGGGAGAGAGGCCTTATGAAATGCTCATATCATCCAACCGCTGAGGCTCAGGATTTCTGCAGCGCCTGCAACAAGCCCCTGTGCGCCGAGTGTTCCCACCAGATCAAGAGTAAGTACTACTGTCAGGATTGCCTGGTGCAGGGAGCGGAGTGGGCGGCTGCGGTCAAGGACCTGCGGATCCCCGCCGATTCGCCCAAACGCGCTGCCGTCTGCTCCCTGATCCCCGGCATGGGGGCTGTCTATAACAATGAGTACCTGAAGGCGCTCACCTACTTCGCGGTTTTTGCAGCCCTGATCGTCATGTCCGACCATATCCACGGCATCTTCGGTTTTGCGGCTTTCGCCTTCATCGTGTTCACGATGTTTGACTCCTACCGTACCGCCGAGGCGAAGGCGCGCGCACGCCTCGAAACGGGGACGATTCCGGAAAGGTCGGGCATGGACAGGACTCCGTTTGCCTGGGGCATCTTCCTTGTTTTCCTTGGGATCCTTTTCCTTCTGCAGAACATCATTCCGTACCACTTCTTGAACAGGATGTGGCCTGCGGTGTTCATCCTGCTGGGAGCCTACCTTGTCTGGCGCTCGGTGAATGACCGCGCACAGTCTGCAGCTTCTGCGTCCCGCAAGGCGGAAGATAGCAAGCAGGCCTAGGAGGGTTTTCCAAATGACGGCAACGGTGCGCCGCGGGACACTTACGGCAGGACTTGTATTGATTGCGATCGGAGTCGTGTTCTTCCTCGAGATGTGGTACGAGGGATTCTCGATTTGGCATTTGGTCGGCCGCTATTGGCCCGTCATCCTGATACTGGTGGGGCTGAGCAAGCTGTATGGGTACTTCACCTGGCAGGAAGCTCTTCCTGCGCCTGAAGTCAGGCCAAAGGAGTAGGCATCCATGCGTGACAGAAGATATCGTCCTTCTCTGCTTGGCGGGCTTCTCTGGACCGGTCTGGGCATAGTCTTCCTCCTGCGCAACTTCGGCATCGGCCCGGATGTCTGGTCACTGGCTGCCCGCTACTGGCCCATCTTGCTGATCCTGCTGGGACTCGGCAAAGTGATCGATTACTACCGACAGAAAGAAGGCGTCTCCGTCAGGGTCGGCGAAATCATCGGGATCCTTTTCCTGGTGCTGATCGGAACGCTGATCACCAAGGCCACGCAGAGCCAGATGGGGCGGGTTTTCAGGGAACTTCCGATCTCCATCGGCGGAACTCCCGTTCGGCCGGGCGAATGGTTCGGGACCTCTTACACTTACACCGAAGAGAAATCCTACACCCTGACCGCACCCGCACCCGTGCGCATCGAGAACTCGTACGGTTCGGTAGTGGTCTCGCCGGGCAGCGACCAGGAAGTGAAGGTGCGCATTCGGAAGGTGGTCTATCAGAACGACGAATCGCGCGCGAAGGCGATCGGAGCTGAAATCCGGGTGGAAGCGGGCCCGGAGGGTCAGGCCGAGGCTGCGTCGTTCCTTGTGAAGACCAACCGCGATGCGCTCGCCTCAAAGGATTACCGGTTCAACACCGATCTCGAGGTGCTCGTTCCCCCGAAGACGGAGGTAAAGGTCGAAAACTCGTTCGGTGAGGTCAGGGTCGCGAATCTTCAAGGAAGGCTGGAGTTGGGGACGACCCACAACGCTTTGGAGATACGGGACTGCACCGGTGAGTTTGTCGCATCCAATCATTACGGTGATTCCAGGTTTGTCAATCTCACCGGTAACCTGACAGTCGACGCCCGCGGCCGTGTCGATGCGGAAACCATCAAGGGCAACGTCACGGTGACCGACGAATTCCACCCTGTCGAGATCCGCGACGTTGACGGCACCCTGACTGTCACAAACACCGAGAGCAGCGTCAGCGTCGAGAAGGTAAGCCAGCCCGTCGTCATCAACGCGCGCGGATCGCAGGTCACGGTGAGCGACCTTGGCAGCAGCCTGAAGCTCGCGACCAGCCACCGGCGGGTTCAGGTTTCCGGCGTCGCGACCGACGTGGATGCGGAGACCAGCTACCTGTCCGCAACCATCAAGGACATCAAGGGGAAGACCGCTGTTCGCTCCAACTCGGATCGGCTGACCTTCGAGGACATTGGCGCGCTGGATGTCAGGGCACAGGGCACCGCAGTCACCGCGAGCAACGTGAACGGGCCGGTTGACATCGAGACGACGATGCGGGATGTGGAACTCAGCGACTTCACCGCGGCGTGCAAGGTCGCCAATCAATTTGGCGACATAACGCTCTCACCCAAGACTCTGGGGAAAGGTGAGATTAACGTCAAAGGCCGGAACGGAGCGATTGAGCTGTACCTTCCGGAGGGAGCTGCCTTCGAAATCCAGGCCAACGCCCGTAACGGCCGGGTCGTTTCCGACTACGCCGGCCTTCTTCCGGCGGAGGCAGGCCCCGACATGGGTACCCTCAAAGGGAAGGTCAAGTCCGGTGGACCGAAAATTGTGCTGGATTCCGAATACGGGAATATCCAGCTGCGGACACGCGGCACCGAAAAGGCGGAGAACAGGTCGAACTGATTTCCAGGGGAGATTTCCCATGAGAAAAGTACTCTGGTCATTTTCAGCCATACTGCTGGCGCTGCCATTCGCCGGCTGCGATCTCGAGGAGCGCGTGCCCGCCGAAGTCATCTCGGTCACGAAAAGCCAGCCGTTGGGTACAGAAAAGGACCTGGACGCGGACATTCGTTTCGATGTCGGGTCGCTCGAGGTAGCCGCGGAGAAGGGCACCGCGGCATATACCATTGATCTGGACTACGACAAGGCCAGCTACCAGGATGTCATCAGCTACGAACAGAGCGGCGGCTCCGGACATCTCAGCTTCAGCCTTCAAAGCCTGCACAAGCTGGGCCTCAGATCGGATCGGCACCCCAACAGGCTGCGCCTTGGCCTGACCGGTGCCATACCCGTCAAGCTGGCGATCAACACCGGTGTCGGAGACGCCCGGCTTTCTCTCACCGGATTGAAGCTGGCCGACCTCGAGATTGAATCCGGGGTAGGCGGCGCGCGGATCTCCTCCTATGAGCCCAACCAGGCCTCCTGTGATCGGATCCGCATCAAGAACGGTGTCGGGAGTCTGGATGCTGTCGGTCTCGCCAACCTGAAATTCAGTGAGCTGGATTTCGAAGGCGGCGTTGGCGGCGCGAACCTCGACTTCACCGGAGAGTGGCAGCGGGATGCCGAGATAAAGATCCAGGTCGGTGTCGGCGGCGTGAGCATCAAAATGCCCCGCGGTATTGGCGTGAAGGTCGAAGGCCAGAAAAACTTTCTCAGCGGCTTCCATCTCGACGGCTTCACCATGCGGGATTCCTACTACTTCAGCGAAGGTTACGACGAGGCGAAGATCCGCGTGTCCGTGCGTGTCGTAACGGGAGTAGGGGGATTCAAGATCTCCTGGATCTAGCGGGGACTATTCATGAATCAGCGGGAAGGAAGCATTTGTGGACCCGGTGGAACACCGGCCGAGCTTTTGCCGCGCCGAAGGTGCCGGCGCTGCCCAAGGATCGAATCACCATTTTCGATCGGCGTTCATCCGCGTTCACCCGTGTCCCAAATCCCCTTCTCCCGGATGCTTCATGGATTATCCGGGCCAGGCTCCCACCCCAGGGCCAGCCGATCCATCGATTGACCCCATGCGGCTCCGCATGTGGGCAGTCCTGCCGATCCCCGATCCCTTCCGGCCTGCCTGTCGTACAATACTCCTGCGTTCTTCGCAGGAGAGAATCGATACGCTCGCTCAGACGACTCCAACATCGTCGTCCTTGTTCCAGGCGGTCAAAGAAGCCGTGGAGGAAGCTGTCCATAACTCGCTCTTCATTGCCGGAACCGTCACAGGCCACGAAGGGCATACCGTCGAAGCCATCCCGGTCGATAAGGTCCTGGAGATTTGCCGTGAGCACACGGTGATTCGGCAAACCGGATGAACTCGTCAGGAGCTGATACATGATCCAGCATCTCGTGATCCTGGCCGCATTCCTTCTCAGCGGGGCAGGGGCCTCGCCGCTCCAGGAGCCGGCAGGAGAGCAGCCATCGCCCTACATAGAAAGGGCTCAGAAGCAATTCGTGTTCTTCCCGGGCGGCAGGGTCGAACTGAGCCTCGGTGTTGCCGGAAATGTCAGGATCACCGGCTGGCAACGCCCGGCCGTGGTTGTCGAGATGGAAAAGATCGTCTATGGCATGCCTCAGGACAAGGCCAGGGCGCTCTTGAGCGAGTTCCCGATTCGCGTCAAGTGGACGCAGTCAACCGCGACCATTCTGGCTCCTGCAGCCGTGTCGAAGAACCCCTCCCCCAAGTTGGTTACGCCTGCCATCGAGATCAACATCTCCATATACGTACCGAAGCAGCGAACCGACCTCAAGCTGCAGCTCGTTAAGGGTGATCTCACCGTCGAGGACCTTGCCGGGTGGACCGAGGCGACGCTTCGGGAAGGCTCCATGGAAACCAGAGCGATATCGGGCTACTTCTCCGGCCTCACCGATGCGGGCGACATAAACGCCGACATGCTGGGGAAGCGCTGGGAGGGATACGGATTTACCGCGGTCACGCAGCGAGGGAAGGTGCTTGTGCGTCTCCCGGAGGAGTACTCTGCGGCGCTCCAGCTCGAGACCCGAGACGGGGCGATTTCGGTGGTCTATCCCGAGCAACTGGTGGACGGCGAGTCAGTGCCGCTCGCCGCCGTCACCAACAAAAATGCGCGTTCCTTGAGCGCGACGGTCGGGGCAGGAGGCGCTCCGGTCAAGCTGCTGACAATGAAGGGTGACGTGCGGCTGGAAGGTAAGCCTTCTCAGTGATTTCGCTCCCGGCCCGCGCCGCCGGTCAGTCAATCAGCCTGAGATGGAGTTCGGCCAGATGCTTCGGGTCGAGCTCCGAGGGCGCGTCAAACATGAGATCGCTCGCGCTCGCTGTCTTCGGGAACGCGATCACTTCGCGTATGTTGGGCTCGTCCGCCAGCAGCATGACCAGGCGGTCGATCCCCGGCGCCATGCCGCCGTGCGGCGGCGCGCCGTACTCAAACGCTTCCAGCATGTGGCCAAAACGACGCCTGGCCTCCTCGTCGCTGTAACCGAGGCTTCTGAAGATCTTCGCCTGGACCTCCCTGCGGTGGATACGAATGCTTCCGCTCGAGAGCTCGTATCCGTTGCAGACAAGGTCGTAGGCATTGCACAGGACGGAGCTTGGATCGCTCTCCAGCTTGTCCAGGTGTTCTTCCCGCGGCATCGTGAACGGGTGGTGCGCAAACGTCCATCGCTGCTCGGCGTCGTTCCACTCGAACATCGGAAAATCGACGATCCATGCGAAAGCGAGAAGGTCCGCCGTTGCGAGCTTGAGTCGGTCACGGAATTCGAGGCGCAATGCCCCGAGAGCCTTGCAGGCCACGGCTGCTTTGTCCGCAACGATGCACACCAAATCACCGTCGTGCACCTGCAGACGGCCGGCGACTTGCGAGGCTTCGGCGGCGCTCACGAACTTCGACACGGTTCCCTTCAAACCGTCGGGTGCCCATGCCAGGGTAGCGACTCCTCTGGCTCCCGAAGGCTTCACCAGGTCGGATAGCGTGTCCATGTCCTTGCGCGAATACGCAGCGCAGCCCGGAACGGCAATCCCTTTGATCACGCCCCCGGCCTGTACCGTATCTGCGAACACCTTGAAGCTCGAGCCGCCGAGTATGTCGGTCAGGTCGGCGATTTCGAGGCCGAAGCGAAGATCCGGTTTGTCCGTGCCGTAACGATCCATGGCTTCCGCATAGCTGAGCTTGGGAAAGGGTGTGAAAATGCGCTTGTGGGGAACCACGGCCGGGACAAGCGCCGTGATCAGTCCTTCCACGACGGCGAGGACATCTTCCCGCGTAACGAACGACATCTCCAGATCGAGCTGGGTGAATTCGGGCTGCCTGTCCCCCCGCAGATCTTCGTCCCGCATGCACCGTGCGATCTGGAAGTACTTCTCGTACCCCGCGACCATGAGCAGCTGTTTGAGCTGCTGCGGGCTCTGGGGCAAGGCGAAGAACTTGCCCGGCTGGACCCGGCTCGGGACCACGTAGTCCCGAGCTCCTTCGGGCGTCGACTTGATCATTACAGGGGTCTCGATCTCGATGAATCCCTGTGCATCCATGTAGTCCCGAATGAACTTGACGGTCCTGTGCCGCAGAATGATGTTCTTCTGCATCCTCTGCCTGCGGAGATCGAGATACCGATATTTCAATCGCAGCGCCTCATCCGTGCGGTAGCCGTCGTCGTCGATAGGCATCGGCTGGGGCTTCGAGGCATTGAGAACCTCGACCGATTGCGCCTTCACTTCGATCTCGCCGGTCGGAAGACTGGCATTGACCGTCCCTGCGGGCCTGGGACCCACGGTGCCGATGACCTTAAGAACGTATTCGCCGCGCACCTTACGTGCGACGGCGAAAGCATCGCTCGCGCCTTCGCTCGCGGTAACCTGTACCAATCCTGACCGATCCCTCAGGTCGATGAAGATCAGGCTGCCGTGGTCACGCCAGTTGTGCACCCATCCGGCCAGAGTCACTGTCTCGCCAGCCTGTGATAACCGCAAATCACCGCAGTTGTGCGTTTTTAGCATCTCAATTACGTCCCATCAGTGGAAGTTGCTTTATGGCAGGCTCAATCAGAATAACACCAATCCCGCCGCTACCGGTTATTCTGAGTGGCCCCGCATCCCCCGGCCAACTACCCTGGCTCGCTTCCGTGGCCCCGACCGTATCGGAGGGACACATACTCGTCAAGGATTTCGAGGAAACCGGCGACAATACCTTCGCCGCGTAGTGTAGTATGCAGGCGGCCGTCCACGAAGACGGGCGCCCTGGGCTCCTCGCCGGCGCCAGGCAGTGAGATGCCTATGTCTGCGTGTTTCGATTCGCCCGGGCCATTGACGACGCATCCCATCACGGCGATCTTCAATTCCTCCACGCCAGGATATCGCTCCTTCCAGGAAGGCATCATGCGCCTCACATAGCCCTGAATCTGGTCGGCCATATCCTGGAACAGAGACGAGGTGGTGCGGCCGCAGCCGGGACACGCTGAAACCTGGGGAATGAAGCTGCGTATCCCCAGAGACTGCAGTATCTGCTGCGCGACTCGTACTTCGTCCGCCCGGTCCCCGCCGGGCCCGGGAGTGAGTGAAACGCGGATTGTGTCCCCGATCCCCTCCTGGAGGAGAACGCTGAGGGCAGCCGTTGAGGCGACGATCCCCTTCGTCCCCATCCCCGCCTCCGTGAGTCCGAGATGGAGCGCATGCTCGCATCGGGATGCGAGGGCCCTGTGGACACCGATGAGGTCCTGTACATCGGAAGTCTTCGCGCTCAGGATGATGTGATTGCGGGGCAGTCCGCATTCCTCCGCCAGGTGTGCAGACGCCACCGCGCTCTCCACCATCGCCTCGAGCATGACACCCCTGGCGTCCACCGGCTCAGGGCGGGACCGGTTTTCGTCCATCATCCGGCCAAGAAGCTGCTGGTCCAGCGAACCCCAGTTGACGCCGATCCGCACCGGCTTGTCGTTGTCGATAGCGACGCGGATCATGGCGCGGAAGTTTTCGTCATGGTGCTTCCCCGCGCCGACATTCCCGGGATTGATCCTGTACTTGGCGAGAGCCCTTGCGCAGTCGGGGTGCCGCGCCAAAAGCAGGTGCCCGTTGTAGTGGAAATCACCGATTACGGGAACCCTCACCTGGCGCTCCCCCAGTCGCCTCACTATCTCCGGAACCGCCTCGGCAGCGTCGCGCGTGTTGACCGTCACCCGTACCAGTTCAGATCCCGCGGCAGCGAGTGCCGCTATCTGCGCGGTCGTCGATTCAACATCAGCCGTGTCCGTGTTGGTCATCGACTGCACGACCACCGGCGCGTCTCCGCCCACCCGGACACCGCCGACCAGTACTGCGACCGATCTTCTTCTGGCCTGGACTGTCATGCCGCTCAGAACCTCGCATCTGCGAATACGAAACTGTATCCGATCGATCCGGACGCGGCAAGCGTCACCAGGGATCCTCCCCTCGGTTCCGCGAACCAAAACAGCGGCAACTCTGTTGGGCTTCAGCGGAATTTGTGTCACGCTAAGAGCCGGGGTGACAAAAAGTGAAAGCTGACGGGCCCGGACGTGCGGACAGAAGCATAGCCAGGGTTCTGCTGGATGCAGCCGCAATCTGCAAGCGTGTTCAAGAACTGGGAGATCAGATTACCAGGGACTACCGGGGAAAGACCCCGCACTTGATCGCGATCCTGAAGGGTGCGTGCATCTTCCATGCGGACCTGGTCCGGGCAATCGATCTCAGTCTGTCGATGGATTTTGTCGCCGTGGGCAGCTACGGTAAGGCCACAAGAACGAGCGGTGAAGTTCGCCTGCTCAAGGACCTTGATGAAAGTGTGGAAGGGAGGGACGTCCTGCTGGTCGAAGATGTCCTGGACACCGGCCTCACGTTGCACTACATCCTGCGGAACCTGGAATCACGCGGCCCGCGCTCCCTCAAGGTCGTCACACTTCTGAACAAACCTTCACGGCGGCAGGTGGACGTGCCGGTTGACTATATAGGGTTCGAAATCCCCGACCACTTTGTCGTCGGTTACGGCCTCGACTGCAACCAGCGCTACCGCAACCTGCCCGACATCCGCATCCTGAACACTGAAGCGCCTGGAGGCTGAGTTCACTCACCCTGCCGGAGATCGCCAAGAAACGAATGTCCATTCGGCAGCCGCAGCCCGAAGTTTTCCGCGATCGTCTGGCCCATGTCCGCCAGAGTCTCGCGCGTGCCCAGGCAGACTCCGCCCTTTACCCGCGACCCACAGGCAAGGATCGGTACATACTCGCGTGTGTGGTCGGTGCCCGGAGTCGTCGGGTCACAGCCATGATCGGCTGTGATGATGAGGCAGTCGCGCGGGTGCATGCGCGCCCGCAGTCCCGGCAACCTTCGGTCGAACTCCTCCAGTCCCCGCGCATAGCCCGCTGCGTCGTTTCGGTGCCCCCAGAGCATGTCGAAATCAACGAGGTTGGCAAAAATCAGGCCCTCCCGGATCACGCCGAGGGCATTGATGCTCTGGTCCACGCACTCGGCGTTGTCATGGGCGGGCAGGCATTCCGTGAGTCCCCGGTCATCGAATATCGAGCCGATCTTGCCCACGCCGATCACCGGCAGGCCGCGATTCTTGAGCAGGTCCAGCAGCGTCGGCGCCGGCGGAGGGATCGCAAAATCCTTCCGGTTCCCGGTCCTTCGGAAGGCGCCGGGGCTGCCCAGGAACGGCCGCGCAATGACCCGGGCTACCCGATCCGGCACATCCAGCAGCTGCCGTGCGATTTCGCAGATCCGGTACAACTCCTGCAGGGGGATCACCTCCTCATGTGCCGCAACCTGGAACACGGAATCTGCGGAAGTGTAGACGATAGGCCTGCCGGTTCGGATGTGCTCCGCTCCCAACTCTTTGATGATTTCCGTACCTGAGGCGGGCCTGTTGCCGAGGACACTGCGGCCGATCGCCTTGCAGAAGGGTGCCAGTATCCTGTCCGGAAAGCCGTCAGGATAGGTAGGGAAAGGGACGGCCGTGATCAATCCGGCGATCTCCCAGTGCCCGACAGTTGTATCCTTGCCATTCGATAGAATCGCCGCCTTCCCGAAGGCGCCTTCCGGATCCTGAGATGGGAGCAGGTTCGGCAGCGTTCGTATGTTGCCAAGTCCGAGCCTCCTGAGGTTGGGCAGGGAGGGTCTCTCTGCCGCGAGGAGATTCCCGAGCGTGTCGCTGCCCGCGTCTCCCCAACGCGAAGCATCAGGCATTTCGCCAATACCGACGCTGTCCAGCACCAGAAGTATGCAACGATCGTACTGACCCATGCTCAAGAAGTCTCGCGTTCTGTGCCGAGAATTGCCATGGCGGCGATTCCGGCCGCTTCCGCCGCGGTCATGCCTCGGCCAGCCGCGAAAGCAAGGGGATGGACCAGCGCAGCACGGAGACGAACCTTTCACTCGCTTGGGCAGCGATCTCCATGACTTCTGCGTGGGACAGCTTGCGTGGCCGCATCCCTGCAGCCAGGTTGGTGATGCACGATATCCCCAATACCGCGATACCCATGTGGTTGGCGACTATCACCTCCGGTACAGTCGACATCCCCACGGCATCGGCCCCAAGCAGGCGGCACATCCTGATCTCTGCGGGCGTTTCGTACGCCGGCCCGATCAGAGCGGCGTAGACACCCTGGCGGAGGGTAATTCCGTGCTCGGCCGCAGCGCGCAAGGCGGTCTCACGCATTGCCCGGTCGTACGCTTCGCTCATGTCGGGAAACCGCGGCCCGAATTCATCGATGTCCTTGCCGATCAGGGGATTGTCGCCCATGAGGTTCATGTGATCTGTGATCAGCATGAGGTCGCCGGGGCTGAATTCAGGGGAGACACCTCCGGCGGCGTTGGTCACGATCAACTGCCTGACGCCGAGACTACCCAGGACGCGCACGGGAAAAGCCACTTGAGCCATTGTGTAGCCTTCGTACCGATGGGCTCTTCCCTGCAGCGCAACCGCCGGGATCCCCTCCGCTTCACCCAGAACAAGGTTTCCCTGGTGTCCGGGAACTCCCGGCTTTGGGAAGTGCGGCAGTTCTTCGTAAGGTATGACTGTCCTGTTCTGGAATGTGTCGGCGTAGCCTCCCAGGCCGGAACCCAGGATCAGGCCGAGTCGTGGAGTCGCCGGGTGCTTGGCGCGGATTGCGGCCGCAGTCTGCCGCACCTGGTCGCGGACTTGCCCGGTCTCGCCGTTATGGTTCATCTCTGCCATCCTACCAGCCGTCAGCCATCCGCATTCAGGTTCCTTTTGATGGCTGAAAGCTGAGACCTGACGGCTGACAGTTTCAGGACCGCGGGCACAAATGACAAGAGCTATCGGATTGGCATGGGCCGTCCACAATGGGACTGCGGTCATGCGGACCCGATAGCTCCTGCATGCTTCAAGATAAGTGTCGGCAGTGCTTCTAGGACTGCTGCATACTGCGCATCTTCTTGCGCAGCCGCTTGCGCGCCAATGCCTGCTTTATCCGCTTCTTCTCGCCCGGTTTCAGGTAAAAAGAGTGCTTCTTGACATCCTTGATGATGTCTTCCTGCTGAACCTTGCGCTTGAAACGTCTCAAGGCGCTCTCGAGGCTCTCGCCATCGTTCAGTAACACTTCCGCCAAAGCTCTAACACCTCCTTCAACTTGGGTAGCATAAGTTACGCCTCACGTGCTGAACTGTCAATGTCTCTTTCCTCAGTGACTTAGACCGACGGTCCCTCAGGGATGCCTGCCCTCGGGCAGGCGCGGCATCCTCCCTGTTTCGACTTCCCGCCGCCTTTCGTTGAGCCGGGCGATCTCGCGGGAGATAACAGCCTGGTTCTCCGGGGACGCATCGAGGCTTCGGATGACGGCGATTGCCTTCTCGAAATCGAAGAGCGCCTCGTAGGTCTCCATGAGATGGAGGTGCGCCCTTCTCCGGCAGTCGATGCACGGTGAGTCCATGACCCTCTGGAAGCAGTTCAAGGCCTGTTCGTACTTCTTCTGGATCTGGTAGATGTTCCCGATCTTGAGTGAGACCTGGTCGGCCAGGTGGCCGGTCACACCCTCTTCCTCGAGGTGACGGAGCGCCTGCAGGGCCGTGTTGTACTCGCCCTTCTGGAAGTATGCCTTGGCACGCAGGAACTCTATCTCCTGGCGATCCTGCAGACCGGGCGATTCGAGTATGCGGTCGTATTCGGAAATCCCCTGGGTCAGGTCCCCTATCTCGCTGAGGTAGATGGTCGCCAGTTGTTGGCGCGCCTTCCTCTCTTCCGGGCTCCCGCGATACTCGTCTACCAGCTTGTTGTAGGTATCGATGGCGTCTTTCAGCCGCCTGAGGTTCAGGTAGTAAATGTTGCCGATGTTGAGCAGCGCGATCGCCCCGTCCGTGCCCCCGCGCTCGCGGTTGTAAACCAGGTTGTTCAGCCTGATGGCATCCTCGTACTTGCCCTCGCGCCACTTCGCCTCAGCCTGGCTGAGCAGCCGCTTGGGGTCCGAACTGCAGGCTGCGAGTGCCGCCAGCAGGATAAATGCGACTGCAAGGAGCTTCTTCACGACTCTTGCGCCTCGTCCTCTGATTCGACAGCCGCCACTGCGGCCATACTCGCGACGTAGTCTCCCTCATCCAGTTCGATGCATTTCACGCCCACCGCGGCCCGCGACTGCGTGTTCCTGATGTCCTCGACTTTCAGCTGGATGAGCTTACCCTGCGCTGTGACGAGCATTACCGACGTCTGCTCCGGCACGTAGAGGGTGTTTACGACTGTGCCATTCTTCTCGCCCACGCGCACGTTGATGACACCGGAACCGCCTCTCCTGTGACACGGATACTCGTCCACCGAAGTCCGCTTCCCGAAGCCCCGTTCGGTCACGGTCAGGAAGTGCCCTTCTCCCGTGAAAGCGCACATTCCCACCACGATGTCACCCTGCGCGAGACGAATGCCGATCACGCCGCGCGCCGTCCGCCCCATGTCGCGCACGTCCTTTTCGGAGAAGCGAATCGCCTTGCCCTGCTTCGTTGCGAGCAGGACATCGAAGGATCCGTCGGTAAGCTGGCAGCCGATGAGTTCGTCGTCTTCGGGAACCGATATGGCGATTATCCCTGAGCTCCGGGGATTGGAATACTCGGTCAGCGCGGTCTTTTTGACGATGCCGTTTCGCGTCGCCATGACGACATACCGGTCGGGCTCAAAATCCTTCACCGCGACGATGTCCGCGATCTTTTCATCCTTGGCCATGTTCACGAGGTTCACGATCGCCTTTCCGCGCCCTGCGGCCCCGACATCCGGGATGTGGTAGACCTTGAGCCAGTAGACCTGCCCTCGGTTCGTGAAGATCAGCAGGTAGCTGTGCGTGGAGGCGATGAAGACATGATCGATGAAGTCTTCGTCGCGCGTGGTCATGCCGATCCGGCCTTTGCCGCCCCGGCCCTGCGTCCGGTAAGTGGAAACGCTCGTCCTCTTGACGTAGCCCGAGTGTGTCGCCGTGATCACGACGTCCTCTTCGGTGATGAGATCTTCGAGTGTGAGCTCGACCTCCTCGTCGACGATTTCGGTCCTGCGCTCGTCGGCGTAGTTCTGACTCGATTTCCCTGAGTTCGCCGATGATCACTCCCCTGAGTGCCTGTTCACTCGCGAGGATCTCCTTGAGGCGGGCGATCAGTTTCAGCGTCTCTTCGTACTCCGCGATGATCTTCGCGCGCTCGAGTCCAGTCAGCCGCTGCAGACGCATATCGAGGATCGCCTGGGCCTGCTCCGCGCTGAACATGAAACGGCTTATCAGCCCTTCTTTCGCCGCAGCCGGTTCTTTCGAGGCCCGGATCAGCGTGATGATCTCGTCCAGCAGATCCAACGCCCGTTTCAATCCTTCGAGGATGTGGGCCCGCGCTTCGGCCTTTCTGAGTTCGAAAACGGTGCGGCGCCGTACCACATCTCTGCGGTGCTCGATGAAGGCGGCGAGCATGTCGTGCAGGGTCAGGACGCGGGGCTGGTTCTGCACGATGGAAAGCAGGATGATCCCGAAGCTCGTCTGCATCGGCGTGAGCTTGTAGAGGTTATTCAGCACGACCTGCGCCGGTTCATCCTTCTTCAGCTCGATGACTATCCGCATTCCCTCGCGGTCCGACTCATCCCGCAAGTCGGAAATTCCCTCGAGCCGCTTGTCGCGCACGAGGTCGGCGATGCGTTCGATGAGCTTTGCCTTGTTGGTCTGGTACGGGATCTCGGTAACGATGATCGCCTCGCGATCGCGCGACATCTTTTCGATGGCGGCTCTGGCCCGCAGCACGATGATCCCGCGCCCCGTTTGGTAGGCGTTCCTGATGCCGTTCCGTCCGTAGATGAATCCGGCGGTGGGAAAATCAGGCCCCGGCACCAGTTCCATGAGCTCGTCGAGGGTTGCGTCGGGCTTCTCGAGGAGGAGGATGGTTGCGCGCACGATCTCGCCCAGATTGTGCGGCGGTATATTCGTGGCCATGCCAACTGCGATGCCGGACGAGCCGTTGACGAGCAGGTTCGGGAACCTGGCGGGCAGGACCAGAGGTTCGGTGAGCGAGTCGTCGTAGTTCGGGCCGAAGTCGACGGTTTCCTTGTCGATATCAGCCAGCATTTCGTCGGCCAGCCGCGCCATGCGCACTTCCGTGTAGCGCATGGCCGCCGCGTTATCGCCGTCCACGGAACCGAAGTTGCCCTGCCCGTCGATCAACGGGTAGCGGATCGAGAAGTCCTGGACAAGGCGCACGATCGTGTCGTAGACGGCACTCTCGCCGTGCGGATGGTACTTGCCGATTACATCACCGCAGATCCTCGCCGATTTCTTGTACGGCTTGCCGTGGGTATTCCCCAGGTCGCTCATCGCGTACAGGACGCGCCGATGGACCGGCTTGAGCCCGTCGCGTACGTCCGGGAGCGCCCTCCCGATGATGACGCTCATGGCGTAGTCGAGATAGGACGTGCGCATCTCGTCGATGATGTTGACCGGGATCTGTTCGAGGGCTTCGTTCATGGCAGTATGGATTCGTGGGTCGCGTCAGAAGCGACCGCCGTTGTGCCTGCGGTGCCTGTATTCACATCAGATGTCGAGGTTCCTGACGTTCAGGGCGTTTTCTTCTATGAATTTGCGCCGCGGCTCGACTGCATCACCCATCAGGATGGTGAAGATTGCGTCGGTCTGGACGGCATCATCGATCGAAACCCTCAGGAGCGTCCGGCTTTCGGGATTCATGGTAGTCTCCCAGAGTTGCTCCGGGTTCATCTCGCCCAACCCTTTGTACCGCTGCACCGTCAGGTTTTTCTTCCCGAGCGAGAGAATGTAATCGAGCAGTTCCTCGCGCGACTCCGCGCTGACGATCGACCCGTTTTCGCCTACGAGAAACGGGGGCTTGTCGAAAGGTGCCATTTCGAAGTAGAGCTGGAAGAGTCGCTGCCACTCCGCGGAAGAGAGGAACTCCCAACAGATCGCGTGTCTCGTCGACCCGCCTTTGGTAATGACCAGCGAGTAGAGCTCATGTTCTTCATCCCGGAGCAGCTCATACTCGTACCCGATCTCCTCGAGCACGCGCCCCAGTTCGGAAAGCACTTCACCGTCCTCGAAGAGCTGCTTCAGAGTAAACCCGCTGTGCAGCAGGGCTCCTTCGCCCGCAACAAACTGGAGCAGCCTGTTCAGCAGTTCGCGGTCCTCGAGACGCCGGTTGAGGATCGAGTACAGCGAGTTGCGCTCGCGGATCTGCCGTAAAAGCTGGATGAGACGCGCGCCGCCATATTCAGCGCCGCTCTTCTCCACCCTGACGATCACGTCGTGGGTCGCACTCTGGAGGAGGTGCTCCTCCATTTCCCGTTCGTTCTTCAGGTACCTGATCTTCTTGCCGTCTTTGACACCGTACAGGGGCGGCTGGGCGATGTATATGTGGCCCTCTTCAACGAGTTCAGGCATCTGGCGATAGAAGAAGGTCAGCAGCAGCGTGCGGATGTGAGAGCCGTCAACATCCGCGTCGGTCATGATGATGATCCGGTCGTAGCGCAGCTTGTCGCCGGCGAACTCGTCTTTGCCGATGCCGGTACCGATCGCCGAGATCATGGTCGCGATTTCCTGGTTGCTGAGCATCTTGTCGAACCGGGCCTTCTCGACGTTCAGGATCTTGCCCTTGATCGGCAATATGGCCTGGAACTTCCGGTCCCGCCCCTGCTTGGCGGATCCTCCGGCGCTGTCACCTTCGACGATGAATATCTCGCAGAATTTCGGGTCGCGCTCCTGGCAGTCTGCCAGTTTCCCGGGGAGCAAAGCAGTATCCAGCGCTCCCTTACGCCGCGTGAGGTCGCGCGCCTTACGCGCCGCCTCGCGCGCCCGTGCCGCTTCGATCGCCTTGGTCAAAATCCGCTTGGCGACCGCCGGGTTTTGCTCGAAGAAGGCACCGAGGTTCTCGTTGACCGCCGCCTCCACGATCCCTTTCACCTCGCTGTTGCCCAGCTTGGTCTTGGTCTGCCCCTCGAACTGCGGGTTGCGCAGTTTGACGCTGACCACGGCAGCCAATCCCTCCCGGACATCTTCGCCCGTCGGGTTCTCGCGCAGGTCTTTCAGCAGATCGTTCGCCTGCGCGTACGAATTGAGGCTGCGCGTGAGCGCCGCTTTGAAACCGATCAGGTGGGTCCCGCCTTCGTGCGTGTTGATATTGTTGGCGAAGGAGAAGATGGTTTCGCTGTAGCCGTCGTTGTACTGCATCGCGGCTTCGACAATCACATCCTCTTTGCGCGCCTCGAAGTAGATCGGCTTCGGGTGAAGCGGGGTCTTGTTGGCGTTGAGAAACTCCACGAACGATGTGATCCCGCCCTCGTACTTGAAGATGTCATGCCTGTCCGAGCGCAAATCCTCCAGCACGATCTGCAACCCGCGGTTCAGAAACGCAAGCTCCCGCATCCTGGCGGCGACGGTGTCGTAGCTGAACTCCAGCACCTCGAATATATCGCCATCCGGTTTGAACGTGATCTTGGTGCCGCGCCGTTTCGTCTTTCCGGTCTGACGGAACTCCGTGACCGGTTTTCCACGTTCGAAGGCCTGCTCAAAGACCTGTCCGCCCCTCCAGATTTCGAGGTCCAGCCTCTGGCTCAGCGCATTCACCACCGAGACACCTACGCCGTGCAACCCTCCCGACACTTTGTAGGATGCATTGTCGAACTTGCCGCCCGCGTGCAGCACCGTCAATACCACTTCGGCCGCAGACTTCCCCGTCTGCTCGTGGAAATCAGTCGGTATCCCGCGCCCGTTGTCAGTAACGGTGATGCTGTTGTCGATGTGGATGGTGACATCGATCCGATCGCAGAAGCCGTTGAGGGCCTCGTCAACCGAGTTGTCGACAACCTCGTACAAGAGGTGGTGTAACCCGTCGGAAGAGGTCGAACCGATGTACATCGCCGGCCTCGTCCGGACCGCCTCCAGGCCCTCCAGGACCTTTATCTTGTCCGCACCGTAATCGAGTTCGGACGCGCTTGCAGTCGCCGGAGGCGTCTCGACCGCAGGTGGTACCTGAGGCTCATTCTGATCCATGGGCAACGACCTTGTTCTGAAGTCAACGTGCTGAAAAACCACGCACCGGAGCGAAGTAAGCTTATTGTTCTCAATCACTTATTTCGCAAAAATGTAACCTCAAATTATAGCACACCGAAGGCACCGGATTTGCTGACTTTTTTTGTTTTCCTTGAGGAATAAGTCTTTTTGATACTGTGGTTTGCGGCTGCAGCGTAATATACCTTGCAAGCCTATGGGCGACCGGGTTGTTCCGCCCCGCGCGCGAATGGCAAAACCGTCCCTGATTCGATCAGAAAACGGCTTACAAGGCTGCTCATGGGGGGCAGGATTTCCTCTTTTGCGGTTGTCAGGAACGTCTGGGTTCGTTCGGCAAGGTATGACAGGAAGGTCCGCAATCGGTGGGTGTCAAGCTCCGCCTCGACGTCGTCGACCAGGAAAACAGGGTAGTAGCCCTGGTCCCGTTTGTGGATCTCCATCTGTGCGAAGTAGAGAGAGATCATCGCGCTGCGCTGTTGTCCCGCTGAGCCGAAGTGAGCTGCTGGCTTGCCGTCGATGTATACCTTCAGGTCGTCCCTGTGTGGCCCGACCGTCGTGAAACCGAGCTTGCGGTCCTCGCTTCGGCTCGCGAGCAGAGCCTCACGAAGACTCCGTTCTATCGCGTCGACACTGCTCAGGTCACGGCAGCCGGCTGCAAGGTAATGGAGTTTCACTTCCTCGCCGCCGAACAGCGCCTGGGGCAGCTCCTGTTTCAGCTCTTTCACATAGCGGATGCGGTTCCAGGTGAGCCGCGCTCCCTCCCGGGCGATCGCTTCGTCCCAGCATTCAATCTGGCGTTCCTCGGCGACCGCTTGCCGCCCCTCCGCTTCCGCACCCAGCAGCGCATTCCTTTGCTTCAATGCCCTGACGTATCCTGCTATGTGCCGAACGTGTCCCGGATAAATCATGACCAGCGCCCGGTCCAGGAAGGCACGCCTTTCCGCGGGCGCGCCCCTGATCACCGAAATGTGCCCCTGCGTGAATGCCACTACGTGGAATTGCCCGGCGAATTCGTCCAATCCGACGCTCTTTCCGTGAACGCTCAGTTCCTTGTCCGAACGCGAGATCAGCACCTGCAGTCTCTTCTCGCCACCTCCGTGCGTCACCACTCCCGAGACTCTGCACTCCGGCTGGCCGTGGCATATACACTCCCGGGCGAGCGATGTGCGGTAGGTCTTGCCGTACCCGAGGAGATACATGGCTTCGAGCAGGTTTGTCTTGCCCTGCCCGTTGCGGCCCACAAGGAGATTGACGCCATCGCGGAAAGCGACGGCTTCTCTTTGAAAGTTGCGGAACTGTTCGAGTTGAAGATTGGTAAGGCGCACGCCTAGAATTTCATCGGCATGACGACGTATCGGTAGTCGAACTCACCCCCGGCAGCCGGCATCATCATTCCCTGTGTGTCCCCATCCCTCAGTGCGAGGACCACGTTCTCACTGCCACACACGCCGAGAAAATCCAGGAGGTACTGCGGATTAAAGCCAATTTCCACACCCGCCCCCCCGTACTCGACCGGAATGACCTCCCTTGCCTCGCCCGCATCCGCGCTGCTCGCAGTCAATTCCAGATTACCCGGCGTCGCGCTGAAGCGAACCGCTTTGAGCTTCTCGTCCGACATAACCGCCGCTCTCCGGATCGCTTCCAGGAGCTGCTTGGTCGACGCCGTGATGCTCTTATCGTTTTCCCGTGGAATCACCATTTCGTAGTTGGGAAACTGTCCGGCAAGCACCCTGGACACGAGACGCCTGTTGCCCACCGAGAAGAACAGGTGATTCTCGTCCCTGGCAAAACCAACCAGAAGTTCCTGGTCGCCGATGAGCTTAAGGATTTCGAGCAACGTCTTGCGCGGAACCAGGGCCCTGATCTCCGTTTCCACTCCTTCGAACTGCGCATCCTTTGAAACCAGAGAAAGGCGATGGCCGTCTGTGGCAACCATGCGCATCTCCTGGGGCGCCAGTGCCAGGAGAGCACCGTTCAGCGAATATCGCGACTCTTCCTGGGTGATAGAGAACAGGACCCTCTGGATCATCCCCTTCAGCAAAGACCCCGGGATGGAAACCAGCGGACCGTCGAACTCCGGTATGGTGGGAAAGTTCTCCCTTGGCAGCCCTACGACCTTGAACTCCGCACTCCCCGATCGGAGTTCCATCCAATCGTTTTCAAGTTGCAGGCACCGGATATCCGAGTCCTCCGGGAGCAACCGGACGATATCAAACAGCCGGCGTGCGGAGACCGTCATCGTTCCTTCCTCGCCGACATCGGCTCCGCATCCGCAGCAGATGCTGACGTCCAGATCAGTGGCGGTGATGTCCACGTGTTCTCCCTGCGCAGCAAGGAGAATGTTCGATAGAATCGGGATCGTGCTCTTCTTTTCGATAACGCCCTGCACCAGGTTCAATTCGCCGAGTAATGCGCTTCTCTTGACGTTGAATAGCATGAAATCAGGACTCCCAGGAGTTAGGTCGGTTGCGAGAGACAAGCGATTATAGCAAATTTCACCGATAGCGACTTCGCCTCTTTGTGCTTCTGAAGAAAATGAAATTTGTCTTATGGTAATTAGTAGTAGTAGGGGTAGTGAATCTGTTGAAATCGGGAAGAAGTGGCAGCAGGACACAGGCTTAGGGCGTGCACGGAAAAGTGGGATCGTGTGACAAAGTGAATGCAGTTGTGGAAAACTCCGAAGGGCGGAGAATCCACAGCACGCGCAATCGAGGCACCTGTTGGAACGTCGGGCAACATGCCTGCCTTCAGGATGTTGAGCTGTGACTAAGTCTGAGGAAAAAGACGAGACGCGGCGGGGGGGATCAGCGTGCCTGCGGGAAGTAACGGGTGCTAGCCTACGTTCTGGAGGATCTTGGCGACGGCAGCCGAGATTTCCGGGTCGCTCTTCTTCAGTGCTTCTATCCTGCGGATGGAATGAAGGACGGTAGTGTGGTGCTTGCCGCCGAAATCCTTCCCGAGTTGCGGGAGTGACTGATGGGTGATCTGCTTCGCCACGTACATGGCGATCTGCCGCGGTTGCGCGATGAAGCGGGAGTTGTTGCGCGACTTGAGCTGCGCGGGCTTGAGCCCGAAGTAGGTCGAGACGGCACGGATCACCATTTCGGTCGTGACCGCGTGCCTGTCTTCCACCACGAAGTCCTTCAAAACCTCTCTCGCGTAGGACACGTCGATTTCCGACGGTGCGACCCCCTCGAGGGACGCGCGAGCGCTGAGTCGGATCAACGCACCTTCGAGTTCGCGGATGCTGGAGCGAACGCTGCTGGCGACGAAGAACGCCACCTGGTCAGGGAGAGAAATACTGAGTGAGTCGGCCTTCTTTCGGAGAATCGCGACCTTGGTCTCGAGATCGGGAGGCTGAATATCCGCGATGAGGCCCCACTCGAAACGTGAGTGAAGGCGCTCTTCTATGGTCGGGATTTCCTTGGGAGGGCAATCACTGGTGATGACGATCTGCTTCTGGGCATCGTAAAGGGCGTTGAACGTGTGGAAGAACTCTTCCTGCGTTCGTTCTTTCCCGGCGATGAACTGAACGTCGTCCATGAGCAGAACATCGATGCCGCGGTACTTCTGGCGGAACTGCATCGTACGATCGTAGCGGATGGAGTTGACCAGTTCGTTCATGAACTGTTCGGACGACATGTAACTCAGGCGGACCCGGGGCGATTTCTGGCGGATGAAATGGCCGATGGCGTGGAGCAGATGCGTCTTCCCCAGACCCACTCCGCCGTAGATATAGAGAGGGTTGTAGGACCTGGATGGCTGTTCGGCAACGGCAATCGCGGCCGCTCTCGCGAGCTGGTTGCTGGAACCTACCACGAACGAATCGAAATTGTAGCGCGGGTTGAGCGGGAATCCCGTCTCGTCAGGTTCGGTCGAGCCTGCCGCTTTCGCGGGCTGCTCGGCGGGGCGGTGCGAGGCAACCGAGATGTCGATCTTGAGCGGCGTGCCGAGAGTCTCCCTGGCCGTATCGAGGAGGACGCCGGCGTAGTTCTCCATCAACCACTTCTTGAAGGTCTCGTTCGGGACCGCCAGATGCAGGAATTCCTGGTCAACGCCGGCGAATGAGACGGGGCGGAACCACGTCTCGTAACATTGCGGGCTGACACGTTTTGCGATGAGGGCGAGAACCCGATTCCAGGTATCCATAAGAAGTAGCCGGGCGCGCCGGAGGAGTTTTCCACATGTTTTCCACAACTGTGGAAAACAGACCAATACCCAAGACCAGCGGCTCTCTCGTCCGCCGCTGACCGCACCCTGATGCAATCGGCGGATATCTCTAAGTGAGACCTCTTGTGGTTGGCGCGCTGCCTTTCATCTCAACAACGCGGGCGAAAATTAGCATAGCGTCCAGATGCATGCAATAAAAAAAAGAAAAAAAAACTGCGCGCACGTGATGGCTTGAAAGGCTTGACTGGCGCGGCTTTCAAGCCATGGCCTGCCTCGACAAGCAAGCAGAATGCGGCATTGTGTGATCATCGGAAAAGCAAAAGCGGAGTCAGAAACTTCCGATAGGATCTTAGATAAAAAGTCTTCAGAACCAAAGGACAGATCGGGGATGGATGAGATGATGGCGCGAGGTTCGGGGGCCGGCGGGGCGGCATGAATTCGGGCCGGAGGGCCCGGAAGGGCCGTTTTCAGCAGTCCGGGCGCCAGGGGGAGGGCTCGCATGCGCCCGGGGGCGCTTCCGGTCAATGAAAACGGGGCGCCAGGCGCTCCCAGGTCTGCGGCAGTTCTTCTGGCAGCACGCGCGTTTCGGAGACGATTGAGAGGAAGTTGCCGTCCCCGGACCAGCGGGGCACCACGTGCATGTGCAGGTGGGATGCGACGCCGGCGCCGGCCGCGCGCCCGAGGTTGAATCCGAGGTTAAATCCTTCGGGTTCGTACTCGGCCCGCAGTGCCGATTCGCATCGCTGCGCCAGCTCCATCATCTCGTGGAGTTCGCAGGCTGCCGCGTCACGGAGGAAGGGGATGTGACGGTTCGCCACGATGAGCAGGTGGCCGGCAGTGTACGGAAAGAGGTTGAGGATGACGAACGCCGATTCGCCTCGAAAAACAACGAGGTTTTCGCGGTCGTTCCGCTCCGACAGGATCCTGCAGAATACGCACCCGCTCTCAGCGTGCCCGATCCTGCTGATGTAGTCGAAGCGCCAGGGAGTCCAGAGGCGATCCATCAGGCGTTAATGAGGTCCTTGATCTCTTTGCCGGGTTTGAAATACGGCACCCTCTTTGCAGGAACGGAGACACCGGAGCCGGTTTTCGGATTTCGCCCCATGCGCGACGCCCGGTTCCGGATCCGGAACGAACCGAAACCGCGCAACTCGATCTTCTCGCCGCGCTGCAGGGACTCCGTGATGCAATCCAAAACAGTCTGCACGATGATCTCGGCGTCTTTCTTGGTCAATTCGGAATGGTTCGCGACTTCTTCCACCAATTCTGCCTTGGTCATTTCCGTCTATCTCCAGAGATACTGAAATCTTATTTGTGACTGCGAGGGATCAACCGCGAAGGGAAGCGGCAAGGCGGCCTTCGAATCCCCGAGGAGGAAATCGAGCAGGGACAACTTCCGCTTGGTGGGCGTGATGATTTTGGGCTCGCCCGCGATCCCGGACATCTTCGCCGCGGCCTGGATTGCGTCCTGCAGCGTCCCAAGGTCGTCGATGAGCCCGAGCCGCTTGGCCTCCTCGCCGGTGTAAACACGGCCATCGGCCAGTTTCCGCACCGCGTCCTCGGGCATGCTGCGGCTGGTCGCGACGGCAGCCACAAACTGGCCGTAGAGCCCGTCGATCAGCCGCTGAAAATAGGCCCGCTCCGCCTCCGTGAGCGGACGCGCCGGGTTGCCCGCGTCCTTGTACTCTCCGCTCTTGATGACGACATCCTGCATCCTGGCCCAGCGGAGAAGGTCGCCATAGTTGTACCATTCGGCGATTACGCCGATGCTGCCGGTGATGGTACCCGGATTGGCGTACACCTTGTCTGCCGCGCAGGCGATGTAGTAGCCCCCGGAAGCTGCGACCGAGGACATGCTCGCGATCACCTTCTTGTGCGTTTCCGCACGGAACCTGCGTACGGCCTCGTAGATCTCCTGCGTCGCGGCGACCCCGCCCCCGGGCGTGTTGAGACGCACTACGATGGCGCGCACACCGCTGCGCTTCCCGTAGTCCTTGAGCTGCTGATTGAAAGTCTGAGAATCGAAAATGGCCCCCTCGACCTCGAGCAGGGCCACCTGGTTGGTTGACATCGAGAGCGAGAACGACGGTGCTTCCTGGTCGGAGAAGTACACGGCCAGGGCAACCAGGGAAACGGTAAAAAAGAGCAGGGCGCTTCCCCCGATGACCAGCCAGAGCAGCAGGTTGGTACGCTTCGCTGACATCGTTCTCGCTCCGAGTCGACGTTCGACTATGAATCGCCGCGTTTCAGGCGCTGCAGCTGATCGCCCAGGCGCTCAGCCATGGAAGTGCTGCCCGAGTCCGGCGACGCCATGTAGGAGGTAAACTCCAGACGCGGTTCGTCCTCCTTCATGGCCTTGAGACTCAGGCCGATCTTCTTCTCCTGAAGGTTGAGCTTGATAATGCGCATCTCGACTTCCTGGCCGACGTTGAGGAACTCGGTCGGCTTTTCGACATGCTTGTCGTCGAGTTCCGATACGTGGCACAGGCCTTCGATCCCTTCCTCGAGCTCGACGAAGGCACCGAAGTTCGTCATGCGCACCACTTTGCCCTTTACGACATCGCCGAGGTTGTGACGGCTGAACCAGTTCTCCCAGCGATCAGGTTCGAGCTGCTTGATTCCCAGGGACAGCTTCTGGTTCGCGGCATCGATACTGAGGACAACCGCCTGCACGTCATCACCCTTCTTCAACACCTCCGACGGATGCTTGATGCGCTTCGTCCACGAGATGTCCGAGACATGCACCAGGCCATCGATGCCCTCCTCGACCTCGATGAACGCGCCGAAGTCGGTCACGTTGCGCACCTTGCCCGCGATCACGGTGCCGGGGGCATAACGAGCCTCGAGATCATCCCACGGGTTCGGTTCTGTCTGCTTGAGACCGAGCGAAATACGACGGGCTTCGGTGTCGATGTCCAGCACCACCACCTCGACCGGGGAGCCGACACTTACGATCTTCGACGGGTGCTTGACCCGCTTGTTCCACGTCATCTCGGAAATGTGAATCAGGCCTTCGATCCCGGGCTCCAGCTCCACGAATGCACCATAATCGGTCAAGCTGACCACCTTCCCCTGCACGCGCATGTTCTTCGGGTAGCGCATGTCCGCGTGCAGCCAGGGGTCCTCCGACATCTGCTTGTATCCGAGCGAGACGCGGCTGTCTTCCCGGCTGAACTTGATCACCTTGACCCTGATCTTGTCGCCGACGTTGAAAAGCTCCGAGGGGTGATTGACCCGGCCCCAGGACATGTCGGTAATGTGGAGCAGGCCGTCAACACCACCGAGGTCTATGAATGCCCCGTAGTCGGTGATGTTCTTGACGACACCGTCCATCTCCTTGCCTTCCTCGAGCACCTCGAGAGTCTTGGCCTTCTCCTCCTTCATCGATTCCTCGAGCACCGCCTTGCGCGAGAGCACGATGTTGCCGCGCTTCTTGTTGACCTTGATGACCCTCATCTCGAACTCTTCACCGCGCAGGCTGTCGAGGTTGCGCACGGGGCGCAGGTCGATCTGGGAACCGGGCAGGAAGGCCCGCACGCCTATGTCTACGGCGAGGCCACCCTTGATGCGTTCGATGACGCGTCCCTTGACGACCGTGCCGTCCCTGTAGGCCCGCTCGATGTCGTCCCAGATCTTCATGCGCTCGGCCTTCTCGCGCGACAGGACGACGTATCCGTTCGAGTTCTCGGTCTGTTCAAGAAAGACGTCGATGGAATCGCCTACCTTGATGTTCAGCTTTCCATGCTCGTCCACGAACTGTTCGGCCGGTATGATTCCTTCCGATTTGAAGCCGACGTCGACGACGACACCGGCCGCGGAGATGGCGATGACCCTCCCCTTGATCACCTCTCCCTCAGAGAAGGTCTGGGCCCTCTCCTCGTAAGCGTGAAGAAGGGCTGCAAAGTCGTTCTCCTCCTCCTTTCGCACGGCGGGTGCCTGCGCCCGGGTATCAACCGTGTCGGCGCCACCGTCTTTCTGAAGCTGAGTGTTGTTTACTTCAACTGACATTCATTCCTCCCAAAATTTCCTGCCCGGACAGAGAGGTCCGTGGTCAGGTTGAATCAGAAATCAGATAATTGCCTGGGAAATTGCGGATGAAGGAAAACTCTACCTGGAGGGGTGAAATCCTTTTTCCGAAGGCAGTTCAAGGGTCGACATTCCTTACATCACGGGATATAAAACAACTTAAGATACTATGGCGCCTGACCGGTGTCAAGTTTAGCTCCTGCACAATTTAGGAAAGGGGAGGATCTGTCTCCCCGGCCCGGAAATAACGTTCCGGGGGCAGCCGCACGGGACCTTCAAGTTCCCGTTCAACGCGACCTTGCACGCCAAATCGGAACCGGCCCGTTTGTGACCTCCGGAAGATGCTACGATTTCACCGTAGCGGGGCCGAGTTGGCGGAGAAAAGAAAGAGTTGGCGGACGGCGCATGGAGATCGTATACTAAAGGTTTTGACGGTTGGACCGGTGAGACTCTTCCGGACCACGATGAGGAGCCGATGAAACAAGGAATACACCCAAAGTACCACAAGGTCACCGTAACCTGCGCGTGCGGCAACCGGTTCGAAACGGGATCGACCAAGCAGGAGATCCGGCTGGAGCTGTGCTCTGCATGCCACCCCTTCTACACCGGCAAGCAGAAGCTGGTTGATACCGCCGGACGTATCGAACGCTTCCAGAAACGCTACGGCATGAAGTAGTCCGACCCGCCGTTCGTCGGGGCAGAGAGGCCGCTCTTGGCAGCGAAGTCGAAATCATCGCCGGAAGACATCCTCGTTGGTGGCCAGGCGGTCATCGAAGGGGTCATGATGCGGACGCCGCATGCATATGCGGTGGCCGTGCGGCGACAGGATGGTTCGATTGAGGTCCGCAAGGAGTACGTCAGGCGCCTTTCCGATGTTTGGAAGCCGATCTCCTGGCCCGTGATCCGCGGATTTGCCGTGATGTGCCAGTCGCTCTACCTCGGGCTGCGCACTCTGAACTTCTCCTTCACAATCGCCTCCATGGACGCTGATGGGGGAGAAAAGGCGAAAAAGCCCGAAGCCAAGAAAGGCGGCGAGGTCCTCCCTGTTATTATTTCAATGGGTTCGGCTGCCGTCGTCGCCGTCCTGCTGTTCATCCTCGCCCCCCTGTGGATCACGACCTGGCTGAAGGGCTACTTCGCCGCGGTGCATAACTGGGTTGTCTTCAACCTGGTTGACGGCCTGATCCGGGTCGTGTTCTTCCTCGCGTACATCCTGCTGATCAGCAGGATGGAGGACATCCGGAGGGTTTTCCAGTATCACGGTGCCGAGCACAAGGTTGTTCACACCTGGGAAGCCAGGGAGGAACTGACGGTTGACAACGCGCGCCGGAAGACGACGCTGCACCCGCGATGCGGCACCAGCTTTCTGCTCTTCGTGATGGTGGTCAGCATCATCGTCTTCTCTCTCGTGAAACTCCAGGCCTTCTGGGCCATTTTCCTCTCGCGCGTGGTTCTCATCCCCCTGATATCCGGGCTATCCTACGAACTGATCCGCCTTTCAGCCCCGCGCTGCCAGCGCGGCTTCTTCCGGTTCGTGGTGATGCCGGGGCTCGCGCTCCAGAAGATCACCACCAAGGAGCCGTCCGACGACCAGCTGGCCGTTGCGATTCATGCCTTGAAGGAAGCGCTCGAACTCGACAGCGCCAAGGTCCGGGAAGAGCAAGCCGCAGCGTAGCGGGCCTGCCCCGAGCCGTCACTCTCCGCTCAATCGTCGACAGACAACTTGATACAAGCGGGTTCTTGCCATGATGGACAAACTCAACGCCCTGGAGCAGAGATTCGAGGATCTGAATGCCTTGCTCGCCGATCCTGCGATCATAAGCGACCAGCCTGCATACCAGAAGCATGCCAAAGCCCACCGCGATCTGAGCCCGGTGGTGGATAAGTTCAGGGAGTACAAGGAAGTCCTGAACGCGATCCAGGGGACGAAGTCTCTGCTCGAGTCGGAAACCGACCCCGAGATGCGGAAGCTTGCCGACGAAGAGCTCGCGACGCTTCAGAAGCGCGCCGAGGCCTGCGAGAGTGAGCTCGGGCTGCTCCTGATGCCGAAGGATCCCAACGACGAGAAGAACGTGCTGCTGGAGATCCGCGCCGGCACGGGAGGGGACGAGGCCACGCTGTTTGCGGCGGAGTTGTTTCGCCTGTATGCGCGCTTTGCCGAACGCCAGGGGTGGCGGGTCGAGATCATGGAGGAGCACGAATCCGGCGTCGGCGGCTTCAAGGAAATCATCGCCATGGTGGAAGGAGACCGCGTCTACAGCAAGCTGAAGTACGAGAGCGGCGTACACCGCGTGCAGCGGGTTCCGGCGACCGAGGCCAGCGGCAGGATTCACACCTCGGCGGTCACGGTGGCGGTGCTCCCGGAGGCGGACGAGGTCGAGATTGAAATCGATCCCAAGGACCTTCGCATCGACACGTTCTGTTCGTCAGGCCCGGGCGGACAGTCCGTAAACACGACTTATTCCGCCGTGCGGATCACCCACATACCCACGGGGCTCGTCGTCTCCTGCCAGGACGAGAAGTCGCAGATAAAGAACAAGGCGAAGGCCTTGAGAGTGTTGCGCTCCCGCCTGTATGACATCGCGATGCAGGAACAGCAGAAGGCGATCGCGCAGAACCGGAAGAGTCAGGTGGGAAGCGGGGACCGGAGCGAGAAGATCAGGACCTACAACTTCCCGCAGAACCGGGTAACCGATCACCGCATCGGAATGACCATCTACAGCCTCCAGGATTTCATGGACGGGAACGTGGGCGCGATGGTCGATGCACTCATTACCCACTTCCAGGCTGAAAAGTTGAAAGAGGCGGTCGAGGGCGAAAACACCCCGGTCGCATCGAAGAGGTCCTGAGCCTTGGGTGGGCGCGCTTCGCCGAAGCTCGCCAACGCTTGGGAATAATCTGGACAGCGATCTCTTCCCCGAAGCACGCCTGCTTGGCGGCAGATCCGGGCCATGATCAGCGTAGACAACGACACGACCTGCCCTGCGAATATCCGTGCTGCCCTGCTGCAGGCTGCCCGCCTGCTCGCGGAAGCCGGTGACAGCGCCCCACGCCTCACCGCGGAGGTGCTCCTCGGGCACGTCCTTGGCTGGGAACGCGTCCGGGTGCTCAGCTCGCTGCCTCAGCCTCTCTCACCACAACAATGGCATCAGTACCTGGCGCTCGTTCAAAGGCGAGTCTCCGGTGTCCCGCTCCAGTACATCACCGGCAGGCAGGAGTTCTACGGCCTCAGTTTCGCGGTAAGCCCTGCCGTACTCATCCCGCGCCCGGAAACCGAGTTGCTCGTGGAGAGGGCCGTGATCCTGGCGCAGGGAGGCGGCGCGGTCCGGTTTGTCGATGTGGGTACAGGTTCGGGTTGTGTCGCAGTCGCGTTCGCCCGGCAGGTCCCGTTTGCGGGCGGTTTCGCCGCCGACATAAGCCCGGCCGCACTCGCCGTGGCGCGGGAGAACGTCGTTCGGCACGGGACCGGGCAGCGCATCAACCTCGTCTGTTGTGATCTTCTCGAAGCGTTCCGTCCCCTGCCATCCTTCGACTTCATCCTCTGCAACCTCCCGTACGTATCCGGTTCGGATGCCGGCAGGCTGGATCGGATAGTCATTGACCACGAACCGCACCTGGCGCTCTTCGGCGGCGAATCGGGGACTGAGATCTATGCCCGCCTCTTTCCGCAGGCTCGGCTTCGACTGCGCGCGCGCGGGCGTCTGCTCATCGAGATCGACCCGGTACGGCTGGAGGCACTCCGGAGTCTGTTGACTGGATCCGGATTCACGGCCGAATCGATTTTGGAGGATTTGCAGGGTCTGCCCCGTTGTATAGTTGCCGGGAAGAGCGATGGATAAAATACGCGTAGTGGGAGGCGCGCCCTTGTCCGGGCGCGTCGAGGTCAGCGGGGCGAAAAACGCAGCGTTGCCGGCCATCGTGGCTTCGCTGCTGACGCCGGAGTCGGTGCAACTTGAAAACATCCCTTACGTCCGCGATATCCTCACGACGCGGCGGCTTTTGTCCGAAATGGGCGCGGCTGCCGAGATCCGGTCCGATGGCACCGCGACGCTGACGGCGGCCGAGATCTCCCATCCCGAAGCTCCCTACGAACTTGTAAGGACCATGCGCGCTTCAATCCTGGTACTCGGACCGCTCTTGGCGAGGTTCGGCAAAGCGCGGGTTTCGCTGCCCGGAGGGTGCGCCATCGGGGCGCGGCCGGTTAACCTTCATCTCATGGGCCTGGAGAGAATGGGCGCCCGGTGCGACGTGGTACACGGATATATCGAGGCGTCGGCCGAGCGGCTGCACGGGGCCTACATCCTCATGGATACCGTGACCGTGACTGGCACCGAGAACCTGATGATGGCCGCCTGTATGGCGGAAGGGGAAACGGTCCTGGACAACGCCGCGTGTGAGCCGGAAGTCTGCGACCTCGCCCGCATGCTTCGGACAATGGGAGCCGGCGTCCAGGGCGACGGCACGCGGACCATCCGCATCCAGGGCGTGAAGAACCTGCATGGATGCCGTCACCGCGTGATCCCTGACAGGATTGAAGCCGGCACATTCGCAGTCGCGGCGGCGATGACCCGCGGGAATATCGAGATCGCAAACTGCGTGCCGGAGCACCTCCACTCCGTTCTGGAGCAGCTGGAGAGAACGGGAGCTGAAGTGCGCACCGAGGAAGACACGGTTCATGTCCGTGGAAAGGACCCGATTCGCTCCGTGGATGTGACTACCAATCCCTATCCTGGCTTCGCGACGGACATGCAGGCCCAGTATATGGCCTTGATGACCCAGGGAGACGGTGCAGCCCTGATCACCGAGACCATCTTCGAGAACCGTTTCATGCACGCACTCGAGCTGATCCGCATGGGCGCCGACATCACGATCGAAGGCAGGCAGGCCATCGTGAAAGGGGGAAAGCCGCTGTCGGGTGCCAACCTGATTGCCTCCGACCTCCGGGCCAGCGCGTCGCTGATCCTGGCCGGGCTTGTGGCTCAGGGAGAGACCGTGGTGGACCGCGTCTATCACCTCGACCGAGGCTACCACAGGATCGAGGAGAAGCTCGCCGGGCTCGGGGCTGTGATCGAGCGGATTGGCCGGTAGGGAGCTCCACCGGGGGGCACGCTGGCATCATGCTGCCGTTCGCGGTCAGGAAGTACCTGTATAAAACCTGTCAGAGGGTGGTGACAAGAATGGTCGGATGTGTTTTCTGCCGCATTGTGGCCCGCCAGGCGAAAGCGACGATCCTGTACGAGGACGATCAGTGCCTCGCGTTCGAGGATATCCATCCCCAGGCGCCGGTTCATTTCCTCGTCATCCCGCGCACGCATATCACCTCGCTCAATGCTGAGCTTGCCGGCGAAGAGCTGCTGCTGGGACACCTGCTGCAGGTGGCCGCACGTCTCGCCAAGGAGAAGGGAATCGACGGCGCGGGCTTCCGAGCCGTCATCAACACCAATGCCGGGGCCGGGCAGACCGTATATCACCTTCACGTCCACATCCTGGGCGGGCGCATAATGCGCTGGCCGCCGGGATAACACCTGGAGAAGAAGATGGCAGCGGAGGAAAGACCTGTACAGATCATCGCCGATCGCACGCAAACATCATCGAGAGTGTATGCCAACTACGTGCAGGTGAGCAGCTCGCCGATCGACACCACGCTGACATTCTGCGAGGTGATCGGACCACAAAGCGAGGAAGAGGCGCTCAGGATGCAGAAGACGGGATGCCTGCCCGCGCCCGTGAAGGCGGTGCTCGTCATTCCCAACCAGATCGTGGACGGGCTGATACAGGCTCTGCAGGCCCAGCGCAACAAACAGGCCGGCACCGCCGCCGCCTCCACGGGCACCACCGTGCAGTAAGCGATCAGCGGGCCTCCATCTCAAGGCCGGGGTCGGAGGTCAGTCGCCGGAGAGACCCTCCCTCGGCGTTGATGAGGTAAAGGTCCGATGATCCCTCTTTGCGGGAGTTGAAGACCAGCGTCTTGCCGTCGGACGACCAGCGCGCTTGTCCCACATCAGGGCCACCCACAAAGGTCAACTGACGTGGTTTCGATCCATCGGAATCGCAGACCCACCATCCATGGACTCGCTTGCGACCCCTGTGCCGATTTCGCCGGGCTGAGGGACTAAAGCAGGGGGAGACCCGCGTGAGCCGCAAAATGGCGGAAGTCCGCGTCTCTGGTGATGAGGGGTGTGTTGTGGTCGAGGCAGGACTGTGTTATCAGCGTGTCTGCAAGCCGAGCCCTGAGTTTCCTGGACAGGATTTTGGACCGGGTCTTCGCGGCTCTCTCCCAAAAGCCGGCATGCGTCTCGAGGATCGGCAGTTCCCGGAGCAGTCTCGCGACCGCAGGGTCCAGTCCGGGATCGCTGAAGATCTCCGTGATCACGACCGGTGGGAGGGCGGCCTGATTCAGTCTGAGGGCCTCATCCACAGAATCGACATCGCGTCCCCGTTCCCCACCAAGATAGGCGATCAAAGAACTCGTATCGATGGCTATCATCTTCTGTCGTCGCGAAGCGCCTCGAGATCAATCTTGATCGCTGCTTTGCCGCGGAGTTCACGCAGCTTCCTGTAGGTCCCGCCCGCCGCCACCAGCCTGAGCCCCTGCCGAATCGTCGCTGTGATTCCCTGACCGGTCTGTTTCTGCGCGTTCTTGAGCAGGTCCACCGGAACATGAACGGTAATCTTCTGATCCGCTTTCATGAACCAACTTTGCCATACTGCAGGCCATAATGCAATATGGTATAAGAAGCCGCGACATGAGCTGCATGTCACGCGACGCCGAAGCGCGCGATGTCAGCACGGGCGAGGTACTGAGTGACCGTGTAAACCGGAACCTTGAGCGCTGAACGGAGGATGCTGCCAGGGAAATCCTCCAGGGCCGTCCACGCCCGCCGCCAAAGCTACAAGCAGCGGCAGTCCTTTCACCATGGCCCCCTCAAGGAATGTCGTGACTGCGTTTCTTCGCTCACCTGGAGGAGAGAGTCAGGTCGGCGGTGATCGGGCTGTGGTCCGAAATGCGCTCCGGGATGCTGGCGTTCAGCTCTTTGAGCGTGCGCCCGAAGCACGGAGAGAAGTGATAAGACTGGTTCGCGGCCAGGGGATCAGTGAGCCCGACCGGGCGTACGAAGATCCAGTCGAGTTTGTACTGCCCGGCAACTCCGAAGGACCTCCCCAGCTCGCTGGTAGGGGTGAAACCCTTCTTGGCGCGCTCGTTGGAATTGGCAAGCTTCCCCACGAGACCGTTGCTCGAGTGCTCGCTGTCACCCCGGAGATCGAACGCGGTCCCGTCGCTGAAGCGGAAGCCCTCGAGGATACTGAAAAATCCCGCTTCGTTGAAGATGATGACGTCAGCTTCTCTTTCAGCGGTGCCGGCGGCTCGGCCTCCTTGTACAGCAGCCGCAATTCGTCCCAGGTCAGGAGAGCCGGTCCTGTCGGCCGGATGCGGACGGCGGAGTGTGCCGCCGACTCCCGGGCATTCTTTCCCGAGTGCAGAGCGGGCTCCTGCTGTGAGCGAAGAGGCGGGACGGCCGGGCCCCCAATCGTTGTCATGAGGACGCCTGCAGCTATGCCGACCAGCCCGGCGGCTGCAGCCGTTCTCTTTAACAGACCACCGCTGGCGCCCTGCAATATCCTTGTCATCTCCAGCCTTATTCGTTTCATGGGCAAGAAGACCGGCGAATACTCTACCAGCGTTGGGTTGTCATACTCACAAAGCCGGGGTGTCGGCGGGCGGAGCCCCTAATTGGCGATTTGCGATCCCGGTCTCTTTTCTATTGCCCGAGTCGGCCGGGCATGTCGGCGATGACGTAGCTCATCACGCCGACGGCTGCTACTCCGAGGGCCATATCCAGCGGATTGAGCTTGTCCGCGGTATCGGCGGGCGTGTGATGATAGAGAAAGTAGCGGCTCCCGTCCACCTCCAGGGACATGCTTGGAACGCGGCCGGCACGAACGCTGGGGCTGATATCGGCGCCGCCCCCGCCGTCCTCGATCTTCGACACGCCGATCGCGTCCAGGAGGCCGGCGATCTCGCGAACGGTCGCGCGGGCAAGGTCGTTGGCGCTCAGGCCGAATCCTGTCGGGCGAAATATGCCGGAGTCGGACTCCAGCATCATCACATGGTTGGCCAGTTCGGCCTCGTGTGCATCCCGGTAGGCGTACCCGCCCCGCATGCCGTTCTCCTCGTTCGTGAAAAGCACCACACGGATCGTGCGCCTGGGACGGAGATCCAGGTCCTTCAGCACCTTCAATGCGGTCCAGGTCACCAGACAACCGCCGCCGTCATCGACGGCGCCGGCTCCGACGTCCCACGAATCAAGATGACCGCCCACGACCACAACCTCGTCCGGATTCTCGCGGCCGCGCAGCTCCCCGATGACGTTGGCCGACTCCGCATCTTCGAGGAAATGGGCCTCCATCCTGAGCCGCACAACGGCGCGCTGTCCGCGGTCCTGGAACCTCTGGAGCATCTCGGCATCCTCGAGGCTTATTGCCGCCGCTGGTATCTTCGGGTCCCGTTCACTGTAGGAGAGGGACCCAGTGTGCGGGGTTCTGAGACCCGGCAGGCCCACGGAGCGCAACAGCACAGCCCTCGCGCCGAGCTTGGCCGCCCTGGAAGGACCTGAGGCCCGATACTGCACTGTCCGGCCGTAGCTTTCAAACACAACATTGTAGACGACGATCTTGCCACGCGCCCGCTCGCCGGCAGCCTCCAGTTCCGCGAAGCTGCGGACCACCAGAGTTTCTGCCTCGATGCCTTCCTTGTCCGTTCCGACGCTGCCGCCGAGCCCCAGCATAGTCATTTGCAGAGAGACCGGACGGACGACTTCCGCGCTCTCGGCACCGCGCACCCAGTGCGGGACCATCACCTTCTCCGCGTGCACGTTCTCCAGCCCGTCCCTCTTCATCCTGTCGAGAGCCCAGAGGATTGCGTTTTCGAGCTGTGGGGAGCCGGACAGGCGGGGTCCGAAATCGTCGGTCAGTTCGGCGAGCCGGTCCCAGGCGAGAGTATTCGCCAGCGCACTTCCGATGATGCGGCTCGCAGGTTCGCGGTAGGCATCCAGCCAGTTCCCGTCGCCGGGAGCGCCGGCCGTGTCCCGTGAGGCCGTCGGGGCGACAGTGCCAAGGGCACAGATAAGCGTGGTGATTCCTGGCCGGAACAGGCGACGACAGGACTTGAGCAGCATCATTCCTCCATTCGTGAGCAAAGCTTGATGGCGACGGAAAGCGGATCAGATCATGGGCAAACGGATTCCCCTGCTGCGAGCGAAGTCGATTGCCTCCGGATAACCGGCATCCGCATGACGCGCGATTCCAATCCCGGGATCGTTGGTGAGGACCCGCTCGATTCGGACGTTCATCCCGGGCGATCCGTCTGCGACGGTCACCTGGCCTGCGTGCAGGGAATAGCCGATGCCGACGCCGCCGCCGTGATGGAAGGAGACCCACGAAGCCCCGCTGGCCGTATTCAGCAGGGCGTTCAGGACAGGCCAGTCGGCGACCGCGTCCGATGTGTCCCGCATGCCTTCGGTTTCACGATAGGGTGAGGCGACGGACCCGCAGTCCAGGTGGTCGCGGCCGATCACGACGGGCGCCTTGATCCTGCCACGCGCCACCAGGTCATTGATCCTCAGGCCGAAGGCGGCCCGTTCGCCGTAGCCGAGCCAGCAGATCCGGGCCGGTAATCCCTGGAAGTGGATCCTCTCCCGCGCCATCCGGATCCAGCGGCCCAGGGACTCATTCTCGGGGAACATCTCCAGTACGAGGTCGTCGGTCACCGATATGTCCGCAGGATCGCCCGAGAGCGCGACCCAGCGAAACGGACCTCGGCCTTCGCAGAATAGCGGCCGGATGTAGGCCGGGACGAATCCCGGGAAATCCAGGGCGTTTGAAACGCCGGCCTTGAGAGCCTGGCCGCGTATGTTGTTACCGTAGTCGAACGTGACCGAGCCCCGCGCCTGGAGTTCGAGCATGGCTCGCACGTGGACTGCGATGGATTCCATGCTGCGGCGCAAGTACTCCTCCGGGTTTGAACGCCGCAGATCCAGGGCATCCTGCAACGGCATGCCGGCGGGTACGTATCCGTTGAGCGGATCATGGGCGCTCGTCTGGTCTGTCAGGACGTCGGGCGTGAAGCCGCTGTGGACCAGGTCGGGAAGCACCTCGGCGGCGTTACCGACCAGGCCGATCGACAGTGCCTCGCCGCGGCTCGCAGCGTCTTCCGCGGCCCGGAGGCTCTCGTCCAGGCTCCAGGAGATGCGATTGCAGTATCCGGTCCGCAGTCGCTTCTGAATCCGCTCGGGGTCCACCTCGACACCGATGAAGACGGCGCCGGCCATCGTGGCGGCAAGCGGCTGGGCCCCACCCATGCCTCCCAGGCCGCCCGACACGAGGATCTTGCCCTTGAGGGTCCCACCGAAGTGCCTGCGCGCCACCGAGGCGAATGTCTCGTAGGTTCCCTGCACGATCCCCTGGCTGCCGATATAGATCCAGCTTCCAGCGGTCATCTGCCCGTACATCATCAAGCCCAGAGCTTCGAGGCGGCGGAACTCCTCCCAGGTTGCCCAGTTTCCCACGAGGTTGGAGTTCGCGATCAGCACGCGCGGACAGTACTCGTGGGTGCGGAACACGCCGACAGGTTTGCCGGATTGAACCAGCAGTGTTTCGTCGTTCTCGAGCCTCTCGAGCGCGGCCACGATCGCGCGATAGCACTCCCAGTTGCGTGCCGCCTTGCCGCTTCCGCCGTAGACGATCAACTCATCCGGACGCTCGGCAACCTCCGGATCAAGGTTGTTCATCAGCATGCGCAACGCAGCTTCCTGCGGCCACCCGAGGCATCTCATCTGTTGCCCGCGCGGGGCCTGAATCTTTGATTGAGACATAGGGTTTCCCACGGTCTGATTAGCAGATTCAATTATAGCCGTTGTTGCCTGTCTCAAACACTGGAAGTGGCGACGCTTCTTCTCGCGACGAGACAGCTTCAACCCCTTCAGGGTTGAACCAGCCGGTCATTCCCGGGGTTGCACCCCGGGCTTTTCTGTCCGACGCTTTCAGCGTCGTCTCTGACAGGAGCGAGCGGGACCTGCGGGGATCCTCTCGCTGTCGGTATCGGAATCGGGGTCGCAATCGGCTTCGGCAATCGAATTCACCGGGCGGCGGACCGGTCGATTGAGGTTTGGTCCCGGTCGACATCGATAGCGATGTCGACGCCGATTCCGATGCCGTTCCCGATGATCGGTTGCGAAGCCACCCCGCAGGGGCTGAAAAGGATCCTTGCCGCAAAAGCGCGTCGTCAGGTGTTGCGCGAATCACCCGGCCTGGTGCTGCTTGCCTCCGACCTGGAGCGCACGATGCTCGGGATTGAAATGCCGCTCCGCGATACGCGCCAGCCGCACGAACGGCAACCCGATCAGGAAATACATCCCCGCTGCCAGCAGCCCGATCCCCAGGTAATCGTAGTGAATGCTTGCGAGCTGACTGTAGGACTTCGTCAGTTCGACCATCGTGATCACGCTCACCAGAGACGAATCCTTGAGCAGTGCGATGAAGTCGTTGGTCACCGGCGGGATCACCAGTCGCATCGCCTGGGGGACTATGACGTACCGCAGCGCCTGGAGTCGGGTCATACCAAGCGCGAGAGACGCCTCCATCTGTGTCCTGGGGATCGATTGAATACCGGCGCGGTAGTTCTCTGCTTCGTAGGCGCTGTAGTTGAGTGCCAGCCCGGTCACTGCAGCCAGCATCGGGGAGAGGCGGATCCCGATGTGCGGCAGCCCATAGAAAATGAGAAAGAGCTGAATCAGCAGCGGGGTGCCGCGGATGGATTCGATGTAGACGCCGGCCAGGGTCTGGACCGGCGCTGCCGCATACAGTCGCGACAGCGCAACGAAAAGGCCAGTCCCCACCGCCAGGACCATGGCGAGCACGGAAAGTTCGAGCGTAACGACCGCCCCCTTTCCGAGCAACGGCAGGTACCCCGCATATTGCTTCGCACTCTCCCAGGCCGACCGTTTGACGGCTCTGCTGCCAAGATACTCTTCGAAAGCGACGGGCCGCTGGCTGCCTGGAGACCGATCGCCAAAGTAGTCGGCGCAGGCCTGCGACCAGATTCCCCATCTCTCCAGGATTCCCCTGAGCTCCCCCGACAGGATTATCTGTTCGAGAGCCCGATTCACTTCTGTGAGCAACTGCGTGTCTTCCTTGCGCACGCCGATGCCGTACTCCAGTCGCCCGACGGGCGGACCCACCATCTTGAGCCCCGGGGTCGGTGCGACGTTATAGAGTGCGATGATGTGATCCATCAGCACGGCGTCAAGACGGCCGTTGAGGAGGTCCTCGTAGGCGTTCACCTGCCCGTCGTAGCTGCGCGTTTCGATGTCTTGCCTCTGTTCCAGTATCCGCTGTGCGAGGCTTCCGCGCAGCGTACCCACTTTCCTGCCCCCGCAATCATCGAGGGACAGGATCGTGTCGTCGCTCCTCCTCACTGCAAGCTGTTCGAAAGTGACATAGTATGGACGGCTGAAGTTGATTACCTCCACCCGGTCGGGCGTAATCTCCAGGCCGGAAACGATCATGTCGTAGTTGCCCCGTTCAAGTCCCGGGACAAGGCCATCCCATTGATTCTGAACGAACCCGGTCCGACGGCCCAGGCTCCTGCCGATCGCCTCCACGATGTCAACCTCGAAGCCGATCACCCGCCGCGGATCCCCAGGGTCCTGGAACTGGTACGGCGCCCCGCCCTCGGCATCGCCCCCCCATGTCAGCGGCGCCGCTGCCTGCGTTTGCGCCGGCAGGAGATTGAGCGCTCCAAGAAGGCAAATGCAGAGGAGTGAGGCCGAGAGACACCCCCAACCTGGCTTCAATGCGTTGCCGATAAAACGGTCACCGCGCAATTCGGGCTGTCTCCTCACAGGTAACGCTTCAGAAACTGACGGGTTCTGGCGTCCGCGGGATCCGAGAAGATCTTGTCGGGACCCCCCTCCTCGATGATCATCCCCTCGGACATGAAGGCGATCTTGTCAGCGACGTCCCTGGCGAAACGCATTTCGTGGGTGACGACGAGTTGGGTGATGCCTTCGCGGTCCAGCTCCCGCATCACCTCGAGGACCTCGTCGACAAGTGCCGGATCGAGGGCGGAAGTCGGCTCGTCATACAGAATGACCTTGGGTTTCATCGCCAGCGCTCTGGCAATGGCAGCACGCTGCTGCTGCCCGCCTGAGAGCTGGTCGGGATATAGTGCCGCCTTTTCACGAAGCCCGACTTTCTCGAGCAGCCGGAGAGCCTCGCTCCGAGCCTGCGCCGGGGGCACCGAACGGACGATGACGGGAGGGCGTGCCACGTTGTCCAGAGTGGTCATGTGAGGGAAAAGGTTGAAAGCCTGGAAAACCATGCCCATCATTCCGCGCAACTCGTGCGAGACACGATGGTATTCCCGGTCTGCATGGGCTTGGCCTGCGCGTCTTTCCAGCCGGAGTCCATTGACTGAAATGCGGCCTTCGTCAAAGACCTCCAGCCCGTTGAGGCAGCGCAGCAACGTCGATTTTCCGCAGCCGGAAGGTCCGATCAGGACAGTCAGTTGTTTCGGGGCCACGTCGAGTGCGATACCGCGCAGGACCTCGTGGCCCTGGAAGGACTTTCTCAGACCGGAGATTTCAATAATGCGCTCTGCCATGGAACCGTGGGGATTCTCGCACAACGGGGTCTTCGCCGGGTAGAGTGAAAAACCGGCTCCCTGTTCCGGGAGATCGGTAGCGACCGTCATTAAACGCCAGCCCCGAATTCATGCGGCCCGTCGACCGATCAGGCATTCGAGTGCCGGGACCGATCGCGGCCCCGATCCCGATTCCGACCCCGCGGATGGCCACGACTCACGCTGCCGTGCAGGGCCGGTCAAACCACCCGATTTCCTCAGAACTCCTGGCGGGGCACTGATGCCTGCATTTTCCTGCCCAGTCGTGTTCCACGGTATATATAATGCCTCGGACGATACCGATGTGCTTTATGTCTATACGCCGGAGAACCTATGACGACACTGATCAAGAATGGAACCATCGTCACCGCGACTGACACTTACAGGGCTGACATCCTGGTTAAGAACGGCGTGGTCTACGAAATTGGCCGCGAGATTTCGAAGATAGCGAGCGAGATCATCGATGCGACCGACAAGTGGGTCCTCCCGGGCGGTGTGGATGTCCACACTCACCTGGACTCCCAGTGGAATGGAATGCCGACCGTGGACGACTTCGAGACCGCCACGGCCGCGGCTGCGGCCGGGGGCACGACAACGGTCGTCGATTACGCGGAGCAGTCACCCGGCATGAACCTGATGCAGGCGCTCGAGGACTGGAAGGGTAAAGCGGGCCCGCGCGCGGTCATCGACTATGGCTTTCACATTGCGCTGTCCGAGGTGAACGACGGTACGCTCAGCCAGGTGCCCCAGATGGTTGACGCCGGTGTCACCAGCTTCAAGATCTCGCTGGATGCAGAGGCAGAGCGGCGGATCGGGGATTCCGCGATCATGGAATTCATCCAGAGGGTTAATGCCGCAGGCGCGCTAGCCTGCATCCATGCCGAGAACGGCGATGTGATCGAGCTGTTGGGCCGCCGCATGGCTGCCGAGGGGAAGACCTCGATAAAATACCTGAACTCCATCCGCCCGCCGGAACTTGAGGGCGAAGCGACCGGGCGGGCGATCTCTTTTGCGGACCTGGCCAGGGTCGGCGTCTACTTTACGGGTATGTCTTCGGCCCACGCACTGGAGAAAGTGAAAGCAGCCCGGGACAAAGGCCAGCCCGTGTACGCGGAAACGTGCTCTCATTATCTGGTAAGCGGAAGCGACCGTTACGACGAGGCAGAGGGGATCAAGTACTACACCACGCCTCCGCTGAGGCCCTCCTGGCACCAGGAAATCCTCTGGAAGGGGATCTCTTCCGGCGATTTGCACGTCGTGGCCAGCGACCACGCCGCTTTCAACCATGCCGGCCAGAAAGACGTCGGTAAAGAAAACTTCAGCCTCGCCCCGCGCGGCTTTCCGGGGATCCAGGAGCGCATCGCCCTGCTCCACGCCGCCGGTGTTTCCACCGGCAAGATCACCGTTAACCGCCTGGTAGAACTGGTCTCGACCGCCCCCGCCAGGCTGTTCGGCCTGTTCCCGCGCAAGGGGAGCCTGGCCATCGGGAGCGATGCAGACATGATTATCTTCGATCCCAAGGCTGAGCTGACGCTTTCGAAGTCAATCGGGCTGTCCCGCGCCGACTTCTGCCCCTACGAGGGTATGAAGGTTCGCGGAGCACCATGGCTGGTCCTGCTGCGCGGCCGGGTTATCGCTCGTGAAGGTAAGGTGATGGGCCGTCCGGGATCTGGGGAATACTTGCCGCGCCTCCGGTCTGCCTGATCGGAAGCTCCATCGACGGCTATCACAGGTGAAGATCCGGATGTGCGGTCGGGTGCGCCCGCGGGCGTTTCCGGCCGCTCCAGCTGCTCATAATCCTCGTACGACTCGGAGGTCGAAATGATGCGTCGATCACTGCCGGCAACTCTCGTAGTTCTTATCTCCATATTCTCCATCACCTGCGCCAGGCAAGAGACATCGAAGGCCGCAGGTCTGAAGCTTTTTTCGTTTGAGTCAGCCGAAGAAATCTCCGGCATCAAGCTTTCCGGAGCCCGGGTGGAGACTGTGGCGGACCACGTTACGGACGGCAAGGCTGCGCTCCAGATTGTCCTCGAGGCCGGAGAACGGGCCGGTCTTGATTTTATGCCGGCCCAGGGCGCCTGGAACTGGCAGGGGTACGATACCCTTGCGGCAGATATAACCAACCTGTCCGATGCGGAGGTCTCATTCGGCATACGCCTTGACGATGACCCGGCGTCCACCCAGGTCGACCACAGCACGGCCGGCCGCAGCACGATCTCCCCGGGACGCTCGCTGACCTGTGCCCTCCCTTTTGGCTCAAATTCATCGATGGCGAAAGGCATGAGGGGCGGGCCTGCGGTCCCGGGCATTGAGCCGTATACGTCGCTGAGGATGGAACCCCTGGTGAATGAGTCCCACATCGTGGCCATGCACATCTTCGTCGACCGCCCCGCCGCCGGAAGCAGGCTCATTGTGGACAACATACGCCTGCTCCCGCCCGCCTCGTACCAGAAGATCGTTGATCCCTACGGGCAGTACACACGCATGGATTGGGCCGGGAAGGTGAAGGATGCCGCGGACTTCAAGCGCCTGCAGGCTGAAGAGGAGGCCGCCATCAAAGCGGCCCCGGTCCTGACCGACCGGGACGAGTATGGAGGCTGGGCGGGAGGGCCGCAGGAAAAGGCGACCGGTTTCTTCCGCACGCTGAAGCGGGACAACAAGTGGTGGCTCGTGACACCGAGCGGTCACCTGTATCTTTCGCTGGGCGTGGACGTACTGCTGGTCTCGGACGGATTCACGATCGTCGAAAACCGCGAAGACATGTTCACCTGGCTGCCAGGCAAGGACGACCCGCTGGCCAGGCACTACGGTGTCATCGACAATGTGCTCTACGGACCTACCAAGAAGGGCCGGATGTTCAATTTCTATAGCGCGAACCTCGAGCGCAAGTACGGACCCGACTATGCCCCCGCCTGGCGCAAGGCCTCTCTTGACCGGCTGCAGGCTTGGGGGTTCACTACCGTCGCCAACTGGTCCGACCCTGCGTTCTACGCGATGAAGAGGGTCCCATACACCGCCACGCTGGATCTCAGCGGCGACTATGCGCGTGTCGCCAGTGGGCAGGACTATTGGGGCAAAATGCATGACCCGTTCGATCCCAGGTTCGCTGCCGCCGTGGACAAGAGCATCCTCGAAAAGGTCGCCCCTTATCGCAACGACCCTTGGTGTGCGGGCTATTTCATCGACAACGAGATTTCCTGGGGCTCACCGGGGACTGACCGTCAGCACTTCGGTCTCGTTTACGGCACGCTCGAGGGCGGGAAAGACTCGCCGGCCAAGGGTGCGATCGTCGACCTGATGAAGAAGCGTTACCGGAAGATAGAAGACCTGAACAAATCCTGGGGCGCCGGCTTCAAGTCATGGGATGAATTCCTGGCGCAGCCCTACAAACCGGCGGGCGACCTTTCCGGTCAGATGCGCCAGGACTTCACCGACTTCCTCCTGGCATTCGCGCGCCAGTATTTCCGCGTCATACATGACGCGCAGAAAAGGCAGGACCCGAATCACCTCTACCTCGGTTGCCGATTCGCCTGGCGCACTCCCGAGGCGGTGGCCGCCGCTGCGGAATTCTGCGATGTCGTGAGCTTCAACATCTACCGGTCGCGCGTCGATCCCGCAGAGTGGGATTTCACGGCGTCGCTGAACAAGCCGTGCATTATCGGCGAGTTTCACTTCGGAGCGGTGGATCGAGGCATGTTCCACACCGGACTCGTTTCGACTCCGTCGCAGGCTGCTCGCGCGGAAATGTACAAGGACTACATCCACAGCGTGGTCGACAATCCCGCCTTCGTCGGGTGTGCCTGGTTCCAGTACTTCGATGAGCCGCTGGTGGGACGGATCTATGATGGTGAGAACTACAACATTGGCTTCGTCGATGTGACTGACACCCCCTATCCGGAGATGGTCGCTGCGGCCAAGTCGGTCCATGCAGAGGCCTACGCGAGGCGTTTCGGCCCGACGAAGTGATGGGGCTTACAGAGATGAGATGGGGGGCCGGCGTGTGTGCGGCCCTCCCGTTGTTTTGCCGATGAGGCGGTGTAGTCCCTCCACACCTCCCGGTCAGTGCATGCTGACTTCGCAAGTCCCGATGCCCGAGCGCAGGAAATTGAACTGGACGTTGCGGTGATCGGCCAGGAGCGACATCGGGACCGCCGTGTCCGGGATTCGCTTGGAGATCATCAGGGTCGTCAGGCGCAATCCGAAGGGGTTGTCGTGGCTGCCCGCATGCCAGATGGAGACCTTCTCTGCTTTCCAGGTTTCCACCGGTCCCACCGAGACGGCCTGGTGCGGAACATTCTGAACCACCCCTCCCCCTGATGTGCGGGCATTCTGAATCAGGGTTATGGGGTGGAGATCGACGACCCGTGTGCCCAGCTTTCGATACACCTCGGGAGGCGGAGGAGCGTCCCTGTACGGATCCTCGCGCCGCGGGGGATCGTTGAATGCCCAGTGCTTTACCTCCCCCTGACCTCCCTGCATCACTACGCAGCGGGCCTTTTCCCAGGACGCGACATAACGGGCGGGATCGGCTGAGGGGAAGTGGATGTTCTCCAGGGGCATGCGCAACTCGGGCCGGATACGATTGAACAGGAGTTCCATGTCCGTGCGGGCAAAGCCCAATGGGAAGTCGATGCCGACTTCCTTGCCGTCGACAACCCACTCGTCCATGCCCCAAAAGTGGCAGTGGCGCAGGTTCAATCCCAGTTCGTTGACCAGCCTCGCTACCAGGGGCAGCTGTTCCGTGGGTCCTATCGGACCGCAGACACCGGCCGGTCTGTCTGGAGTTGCCTGAAGCCAGGCGGTGATATATTCCAGGGCTTCAGCCAGGTAAAAATCCTCGATAGTTTCATAGAACCGGATCTGGAATCCGTTCCGGCTCAGTTGAGGCAAATCCTCTGCCGTAAGCCGCGCGGCTTCATCCAGAATCTTCCCGTCCAGGGTGGTGTAATCCCACCATCCGGGAGCTACCTTACTCAGTGGTCTCATGGGTTCCTCCATTCGAAGAGGGCGCGTATACCCCCGACAATAGCCGCGACGGCTTTCGGGCTGCATTCGCCCTCCGGGATTATGATGTCGGCATGCTTCACGCAGGGCCGAACGTACTTTTCGTGCATCGGGCGGACGGTGCGCAGGTATTGGTCGGCAACCGACTCGAGCGACCTGCCCCTCTCCCGGATGTCTCGCTGCAAGCGCCTGAGGAGACGGACGTCGGCATCCGTGTCGATGAAGATCTTCAGGTCCATCAGGCGGCGCAGGTCGGGATCCCCGAGAATCAGGATTCCTTCGAGGATCACCACCGGACGCGGTTCCACCAGCATGCCGAGCTGTGCCCGGGTATGCGTTCGATAATCATAGACCGGTTTGCGGATTGGACGACCCGACTTCAGATCGTCAACGTGCCCCTTGAGGAGTTGCCAGTCGAAAGCGGAGGGATGATCGAAATTGAAACCGGCCCTGTCGCCGACGGGATGAGGGCCCAGGTCCAGGTAGTAGGAATCCTGCTCCACCAGGACGGCCGTGTCGCCGCCCAGGCTGCGGCAGATTTCCTGCGCGATGGTGGTCTTGCCCGAACCCGTGCCGCCTGCAACACCCACGAGAATACTCATCACCGATTCCCCGGCCGCTCACGCTGCCCGCCGCGGCCATTTAAGCCAAGTGTCGCGCTTTCCGCAATGCGAAAATGGTATGCTATGCGCCTAAGGCCATGAAAAGGTGCCCTCAATGTGACAACTCGTATCCGGAGCCGTTTCAGTTCTGCCCCGTCGACGGGAGCCATCTTGAAGAGGGCGGGCAACCAAGAGACAGGGCGCCCGAAGTCGCGGAGGACCTCCCGCCGGCTGAAGCAACGGTGAGCGTCAGGACTCTCGCTCTGGGCTTGGGCATCCTCGTGATGACCGGTGTGCTGGCCTTCACGGCGGTCTTCTTCTACCAGTACCTCAGGCCGAAGTACGGTGCGCTGATCGTCAAGACGATCCCTGCCGGCGCCATGGTCTGGCTCAATGGCGAGCAGCGTGGTGCGTCCCCGATCACTCTCTCGGATCTGCGCACGGGCCTGTACCAGGTCAAGGTCACAATGGAGGGCTACAAGGAGCTGGTCCAGGGGGTTCAGGTGGTGCCTTACTCTACCGAGAGCCTCCACCTGACCCTCGAACCGCTGGTTGCGCAATTGAGCAACGAGCAACTGGCGCAGGTTGAAGACCTGCGCAAGAAGCTCGAAAGCGCCCTGAAGGAAAACATCCTGCTTCCCCCTCCGGACGACTACAACGTCTGGTACTTTGCCAACAAGATACTCGAAATCGATCCGGCCAATTCCTATGCGCTTGAGGCCAAGGCAAAGCTGGCCGACGGCATTCGCCGTGCTGCGGATGTCGCCTATGCCCGCAGCGACTGGCTCGAGGCGGAGAAGCAATACAAGCAGCTGGCCCTCCTCTTCCCGGACGACACCACGATCAGCGAACGGCTGGTCGACCTTTCAGGGAAGATCGAAGCCGGTATCAAGGATCGGCAGAAGCAGATTGATGACTGGAAGGAGAAGGCCGAGGCCGCGTTCAAAGCGGGCACGCTGGTGCCGCCGGAAAAGGACAACGCACTCGACTGCATGCGCAACATCCTCCGGCTCGACAAGAAGAACGCGTATGCCCGTACCGGCATGGTGCGCCTGAAAGAGATGATTCAGAACCGGGGCGACACCAGGATCGCCAACGGTGACTGGCAGCAGGCGCGGATCGATTTCAGGACGGTGCTGCAGTACTTTCCCGACGATCTTTACAGCAAGACGCGCCTGGCCATGGTGGAGGGGAAACTGCAGGAAATTGCCCAGGCGGAGCAGCGGCGCCTGCAGGGGATGCAGGAGGAGCAGCAGCAAACGCGGCAGAGGATCGCGAACCTGCGGCAGTCCGCCCTGAATGCCTACCGGGCGGGCGCCTACCAGCGAGCGATTTCCGACTGGCAGGAGTATCTGAAGCTCGAGCCGAACAGCGACGAAGCCTGTTTCTCGATCGGCGCCGCTTACCTCGAGCAGAAGCAATTGGACAATGCGATCCTCTACTTCGAGAAAGCCGTGACGCTGAATCCCCGGAATGCCCTGGCACAGCTGAACCTCGGGATTCTGTACGATCAGCACCGCCACGACTTCAAGCGGGCGGAGGAGCACCTCCGTAAGGCCAGGGAACTCGGCGGCGTGGAGAATTACAGCCAGGATCGACTACAGGCGATGATCCAGGATCTCCAGAGCCGTGCTCAGGTCGAGGCGCTTCAGAAGTCCGTCTTCCCGGTAGAGCACAAGCACGCGTTCTCCAGCTGCCGTGGGACGCTCCAGGTGACCGACCGCGGCGTGGAGTTCAAGACTTCGGAAACCGACCATAGTTTCTTCGAAGCCTACGCGGACATTCGCAGCCTGTCGATAGACGGGGACGCGCTCTCCATACGCACACGCAACAACAAGAAATACAACTTCCAATTCCTCAATGATGGCGATGGAGCTGCTGTGCGCCGCTTGGCACAGCGGTACACGCAGGTCACGGACTGAGATTCATTCGCGCCGTTGCTGTGTCCCCTCGAAGACAAACCGGCTAGAGGCGCTTGGTGCCCGCATTCGACGTGGACTCCGGGGGGGCCGCTGCAGCGCGTCTCCCGCGTGAGGCGTTCGGATCCCTGAACCTGCGGAATACGCCTGCAATTCCGCACAGCACGAATCCGATGAGGGCTCCGGCGGTCAGCGGGATCGGCTGCAGGCTCTCCCTCAGTTGCCGGACCATGCTTGCGGAGGAGACGAGTTGCTCCCGGCGCAGTAACGGGATGGGGTCGGAGTTCCTGTTCACCAGGGCCACAGCAAGAGTGAGGGGAGCGTCGACCGTGCCCTGATTGGCGACCTTCCAACGCCAGCTTGCGCGATCCCTTTCCCCGACCTCCTGAACCGTCTTTTCCCCCTCCGGTCTGACGCTCATCGTGGGCGACGAAGAGATCAGCTGTGCCTGCACCTTCAGTCTATCCCCGAGCGAGCGGAGCAGCTGGCGTTCTTCGGGTGAAACGCGGACATAGTCGATCGATTCGGTCGAAAAGACTGCCTCGGCCGGTTTCTCTTCGTTGGGACTCATCCGCTCTGGCAATGCATAGACGAGCGAGCCCAGGAGAATGTCCTTGAGGTAGATGCTGATCCTTGCCGTCTCCATACCGCCTCGGGTCTTCTCTTCCTCGATCTTCGTGCTCAGGCCTCCGACGGCACGCACCACATTCTCGAAGTTCTCTTTGGCCTGCTTCATCTGCACAAACTGGCGACCCAAAGAATCTTCCTTGGATGTCAGGCTGGCGACAAGTTCATCCTTCTGGCGGTTGGAGGTTTGCAGGTCCTCGACCTGCTTGGTCAGCCGGTTTCTGGCGGTCTCCAGGGTCGCCACATTGGCATTGAGCGAGTTGTTCTGAGAGTTCAGGCTTGCATTCTCACGCTGGACTTTGCGCACCGCCTGCGAGAGTTCTCCTATTTGCGAGCCGAGATCTCTGGCCGAGTCCACCCTGATGTTGAGTGATTGCTGCAGATTCGACAGCTCCCGCTGGTAACCCTGGGCGGTCCCGCGCGCGGTGCGCACCTCGTCGCCGAGGCGCAGCAGCTGCGAGGCTGAAGAGTCAATCTTTTCCTGCAGCGCGCTGTTGGTACCGCGCAGGCGGTTGATCTCCGCCTGCTGAGACTTCAGATCAGTCTCCATCTTCCGGTTCTCGGTCTGCGCCTGGGTGAGCTGTGTGGCGAGATCCTGGTTCCTGCCCTTCATTGCTTCAATCTCGCGCACGGCGTCCTGGTAGGCAGGAAGATGGGCAGCCGCGCTCTTCAACACCGCTTCCCGGCTGGTACTCGTCAAGGTCATGGTTTCCTTGATGTACCGTTCGAAGGCATCGTCGATGTACCCCTTCTTGGCATCTTCGATGTCGGCATACTTGAGGCCCTCAGTGAATGTCGCCTGCAGGGCTCGGTCGAACACGTCCGAGTTCGGAAAATCCTCCTTGAGGGAGGTGTCAAATCTGAATATGACTTCCGCGATGTTGGCGCCTGTGATCGCTGAGATCCGGAACCGGATCTCCTCGCCGCCGAAATCCATGCCGGTAATGCGCACCTGCTCTCCGACTTTGAAGCGCGCCGCTCCCGTGGGATCCGGTTCGAAGCGGAAGCCGCCGCCGCTCAGGTCAACATACTTCCTTTCCGCAAAAACGGGGGTGCGCAGGAAAAGAGCCTTGCCCTCATAGCTGCGGCGATACTTATCCTGGATAACGCGTGACACTCCGGCGAGAGCGAGGTGACCTGTGCCGGTGACCGCCAGCATGGCCAGGATCGCGGTGGCACGCACGAATCTGGTGCAGTAGGAATGCATACCGTCCACTCCTCATGGGCGAGCAACGGTGCCCGTTGCGCGAAGAATGATAGCACAACGACAGGCTGGGACTGCTTGATGCTGCCGGAGTGCCATGCTATAAGTGGATTCTCACCCTCATCGGTGCGGCCGCAATTCCGGTCTCGGGGCAGGTAGACATTGCACATTCAACAGGGAACGGCAACAAGTCAGGGGAAAGTACGAACTTCCAACGAAGATTCGTTTGCTGCCGATCCGGCGGCCCGGCTCTTTCTGGTTGCCGACGGCATGGGAGGCCACGCGGCGGGCGAGGTGGCCAGCAGCATAGCAGCGGCCACGGTGAAAGAAGTGATGGGGATCAACCGTCCGGCGGGCGGCCAAATCGAAGAGCTGCTTCTTCTTGCGGCTCGTGAAGCCAACGGCCGGATCTACGAAGCACAACGCAACCGGTCGGATCTTGCGGGGATGGGCAGTACGCTGACAATCATGTCCTTTGCCGACACGAACTACTACATCGCTCATGTCGGGGACTCGCGGGCATATCTCCTGCGCGACGGCATTCTCGAGCAGTTGACTCGAGACCACTCGCTCGTCTGGCACCTTTTCGAGAGCGGTGTCCTCCGCAAGGACGAACTCTCCTCCCACCCTCAAAAGAACCTGATCACCCGATCCATCGGCCCACACCCCCAGGTGGAGATCGACCTGGAATGCGGGCAGGCCCGGGAAGGGGATACCTACCTGCTCTGCTCTGATGGCCTGACAGACGTACTCTCCGACGAGGTTATCCGCCAGATGCTGTCCCAACCCGACAAGTCCCCTCAACAGGTGGGCGATGCGCTGGTCAGCGCAGCGAACGCGATGGGCGGCCCTGATAACATCACCGTGGTTGTGGTACGTCTGACGGCAGGCGAATGACAGGCGCTCCCGGCCGACGATCCGCTCGTATGTAACCCCTGGTTCCGGAATGATCATCAACGAGATTTTCTACAGCATCCAGGGCGAATCCAGCTACACAGGATGGCCGTGTGCATTCATCCGCCTGTCCGGTTGCGATCTCCGCTGCAGCTACTGTGACACGCAGTACGCCTTCAATGAGGGCAGCGAGATGTCCATCCCCGACATCCTGCGTGCCATCGCCCCGTTCCCGGCGAGGCTGGCCCTGGTGACGGGTGGCGAACCGATGCTCCAGTCTTCGGTCCATGACCTGTTCCGAAGTCTGCTGGACCTTGATTACACCGTCTGCGTGGAAACGGGAGGACACGTCACGCTGAAGGACGTCGATCCCAGAGTTCATAAGATCATGGACCTGAAGTGTCCCTCCAGCGGCATGTCGGCGCGGAATCACTACGAGAACCTGCGCTACCTCGTGTCAGGCGACGAGGTGAAGTTCGTCGTCGGAGGCAGGGAGGACTTTGAATGGGCCTGCGCGAGGATCCGCGAGTTCGATCTGACCTCGCGTGTCGGCACGGTGCTGATCTCGCCTGTCCACCAGCGCGTGGCCTGCGACCAGCTTGCCCGCTGGATTCTTGACTGTGGTCTGCGCGTGCGGCTGCAGCTTCAGATACACAAGATCATCTGGCCCGACGCTGTCCGCGGCGTCTAGCGCAATGCCGGGGAGCGTAGAACAGAGATGAGTGAGTGGGACCTGAGAAGCCAGGTGCGCCAGCGGCTTGGCAGCGAGACCGGAACGCTGCTCAATGAGGCAGCAGCCTGCCGCGTGGCGCTCTGCTACCCGAGCCCGTATACCGTGGGCATGAGCTCGCTCGGCTTCCAGACCATCTATCGGGAGATACATCGGCATCCGGGGGCGGCGGCCGAACGCGCGTTCCTGCCCGATTCGCCCCAGGATTACAGACGGTCCCGAACTCCGGTCTTTTCGTATGAGTCGGAACGTCCCCTCTCCGACTTCCCGGTGCTTGCGTTTTCCATCTCATACGAGCTCGAGATCTCCGGCCTTTTCGAGATGCTCGATCTCAGCGGCATCCCGTTGCTGAGGGAAGAACGGGGTCCGCGGCATCCGCTCATCGTTGCGGGTGGTCCGCTGACGAACTCCAATCCCCTGCCTCTCGCCCCGTTTGTTGATCTCATCGTGATGGGAGAGGGCGAAGAACTGGTACACACGTTCCTTGGCGCGGTGGCGGAGACGAGTCGAGAAGATTTGCTCGAGAGCTTAGCCGAAGTCCCCGGCTGGTATGTGCCTGGTGTGTCTGCTCACCTCCCGTTGACGGCAAAGGCGGACGATAGTCGCTTGCCTGCGCGCTCTCAGATACTGACGCGAGACACCGTTCTTTCGTCCATGTTCCTGGTGGAAGCGGAGCGAGGATGTTCGCGGGGCTGCACTTACTGCGTCATGCGGCGCACCACCAACGGGGGAATGCGGCTGGTGCCCCCCGAAACCGTGCTCTCTCTGGTGCCCGACCACGCCAAACGCGTCGGGCTCGTCGGGGCTGCGGTCACTGATCACCCCGGCATAAAGAAGATCGTGCGCGGGATCGTCGATGCAGGACGTGAAATCGGGATATCGAGCCTGCGAGCGGATCGGCTCGATGAGGGGCTGGTAAGCCTGCTCGCCCGGGGGGGGTACCGGACCCTGACAACCGCATCCGACGGCGCGTCGCAGAGGCTGCGAAATCTCGTCGCGCGCAGAACGACGGAACACCATCTCATCCGGGCGGCTGAGTTGGCGAGACGCTGCGGAATGCACCGGCTCAAGCTCTACCAGATGATTGGGCTGCCGACTGAAACACACGATGACATTGACGAACTCATACGCTTCTCGCGTGAGCTCGCCGCGATCGTGCCCGTTTCCCTCGCTGTTTCGCCTTTTGTGTCCAAGCGCAATACGCCTCTCGATGGTTTCGAGTTTGAGCCCGTCACCTCTGTGAATCAGAAACTCGCGCGGCTGCGGGCCGGCCTCAAGGGGAAGGTCGAGCTGCGTTCGACCTCCGCGCGGTGGGCGTGGGTGGAATTCATGCTTTCTCAGTGCGATGAGCGTGCCGGCCTGGCCGCCATGGACGCCTGGCGGGCGGGAGGCGCCTTTGCGGCGTGGGAGAGCGCATTCACGGCGAGAGACGCGAGACCGGCACGAGGGCGAGTGGTACCGGATGGGCGCAGGAACATGCCGGTTTTCAACGAGCGGTCATCGCCCGGCACGTAATTGAAGTGCGCCTGGGGGATGCGTCGGGAATCAGCCGGAACGGGGGCCTTGCGGCCTGTTCGTGGCGGCAGCGGGGACAAGAGGCTCGAGCTGTTGCCGGGTGATACCATAGTCGTCAAAGAGAACACGCGCTCGACCGACGTGTCATCCGGAGAAGACGCCGTGTTTAAGAGCAGGGGGGCAGGTGATGGCAGTTCGAATGCGATACCTATTGGCCTGGTGCATGCTGGCGGGGACAGTGGCCGGTGCCCTGCAGGCCAGGGCGGGAACGAAGAAACCGGCAGCCGAGGACGGCGAGTTCGCCATCTTCTACGATGCCAGAGAGATCGGCTCGGAGAAGTTCGCTATCCGGGCTTCAGCAGAATCCGCAACGAGCAGTTCGGTGCTCGAGTTCCGCAACCCCTCGGTGCCGGGCCAGAAGGTACGAATGGAAACGAAACTGGAGATGGACGGGGACTACCTTCCGCGCGCCTACGTCCTCAAGACCGATGTCAACGGCGTGAAGGGATCCATCACAGGGAATTTCGCGCCCAACCAGGTCATGTTCGATTTCGCAGGCAATGGGACCAATCGCAGGAGTGGCCTCCTCCTGCCGAGTCGTTACACGCTGCTCGACTCCAACATCTACCACCACTTCATTTTCCTGGTTCGCCTCTTCGACTTCGACAGCAAGGAAAAGACACAGAGGTTCGAAGTACTGGTTCCGCAGGAAGAGGATTCAGGCGTTCTGAAAGTCAGCGAACTCCGGCGCACAGAGATGGAATTGCGCGGGAAGAAACGGGAAGTTCGAGTCCTCCAGGTTGCTTCCGATGCGCTTCAGTTGCAGCTGTGGGTGGACAAGGACGGCGTGCTTCAAAAGATAAGCGTGCCCTCAAAGGGGCTCGACGTGGTTCGCCGCTGACGCGGAGCTCTGTGGCAAATCCGGAAAACCCACGGTGTCGGAATCGGGATCGGAGTCGATATTCGAAATGGCTCGCCCGCGGATCGCAGGATTGAGGCCAGCCCGCCCCATGCCGAAACCGGCACAGATAGCAGCTTCGACCTGCCCGGCTTGGACAACCGGGAGCTGCGGCTTATCGGGGTGGGCGCCTACTTCTGCTTCGGGTTCACGAAGCGCGCGGGGTAGATCTTCGCATACGGAGTAATGCGGTTCAGGCTGATCCAGTACCCTTCCTCGTTGGTAATCTGCCCGAACTGCGCCGTATCAAAATCCATCACCCGCGTCTTGACCGGAGGCAAAATGGCGCGCGGGCCGGCGTGATAGGATGTCAGAAACCGCTGATCATAGATTTCCTTGGCCTTGGCGAGAGCGGCATCATCCGGACTCTTGGTAAGCGCCTGCTTGCCGAAGACTTCCTGGAACTCCTGGGGATGCAGCCGCATGTATAGCGACGTGAAAGCCGCGGTGGCGGGATAGCCTCCGAAGGCGGCAGTGAGTTTCTCCCGAACCTGCTCCGGTGCCTGGAATGTCGCCGTCCCTTGTCCGATCACGATCAAAACTGTCACGCCTGCCTCGGTCCTGCCCAGCGCGGCTAATCCCGAAGAGGATTCCCAGGAGGTGTAATCGCCGACGAACTTCAGCGTGCTGTACTTGTAGATGTCGTCCTTGCTGAGCGTCACATCATAGAAACCGGCCTTCTGAGCCTCGTCCTGCGCTGACAGCAGGATGGCTCCAAGAAACATGCCGACAAGAGCAAAACGGAGATGGTAACGGCAAGGGACGACTGATGCCATGTTCGCCTCCTCCACAGGCCGCAGATCGTGGCCTTGACACACGTGGTGTTTGCAATCTGCGAAGTTACCGAACAGCGTTGACCGTGGTCACCTTAACTTAAGTTCCTGAACCCTGTAAAGACTATTCTCCCGCTAGCGATACAGGACCTTTCGGGCGAGACGATCGCGGTCCTGAAGGTAGTCGGAAAGCCTTCGGATGACCGATTCGCAGGCGCCTGCCTCGTCGACATCGACGAAATTCAAACGGCCTTTGTTGGTCGACAACCAACGGGAGACAATCTCAGTCTCCCAGTGCTCCTGTACTTTCGGCGGCCGCCGCCGGGGATTGTAGTACAGCGACCTGACCCGCGAGGACAGTCGCTTGCCGGCCGGTTGCCCCAGCCGTGCGGAAGCCTGAGCGACGAAAGAGCCGTCGCGCAGGAAGTAGAGGTCGGCCGTGACTTGGTCCGGATTGGGAACCAGCAACAGGCAATTCCGATTCCCGCCGTAGGCCTCCGGCTGTTCATGGATCTCCTCCTGGAGGTTGATGGGCGGCTTGAAGTCCCTGATCATCCTCATTTCCAGCAGGAGCGCTTCGACCTCGTTGGCCGTCACGACGCATTCGAAGGTATGCAGCTGCTCGTGGATCCGCCTGATCTTCGGGTCGCGGAGCGCAGCAGGAGTGAAGTACGACCTGATGCGGCGTTTCAGATTTCGGGACTTGCCCACATAAATGATGTCGTCGGCGCGGTTCTTCATGATGTAAACGCCGGGTGATTCGGGAAGCGTGCGCAGGGATGCGGCACCGAAGCCGAATTGTGTAAAGTTGACTTTCGGCCGGGCCCCTTCAATCCACTCCCGGAGAGACGGGGCGTCGCACCGGTTTTCCTCCGGCGTTTGGTCGAGGAGAGACTGCCAGCATGCAGACAGGAAGCGTGCCATAGCTGCCGGACTCCCCTCGTCGGGAACGGCCATCCCAAGTAGCGGAGCCAGATCCGCAGCTTCCCGCACTGCCCGGCCCGGCCCCAGAACTCTCTCCGCAAGGCTGCGGAGTTCGAGTGTCTCGACGTCCCATCCCGACAATCGTTGCCGGCTCAGCATCCGCCGCCACAGGCGGGCGTGTTTGTTCGACCAGCAGACAAGAACGCGCCCCTCGATGAATCGGCGAACTCGACTCGGGATGCCGGCGCCATCCCCGCGCCGGCCGAATGAAGCCACGAACCCCGTTTGAGGGATGATCAACGCGCCGCGGGAAAGGAGAGGGTCTCCCGAGCCTTCCGCCTGCTCCACGTACAGGATCGCGGCGTGGTCAAGCGGATGGGGGGCGTTGACCTTCGGTGTTTCGCGCAGCGACCAATGTCCCGCCGTGTTTTTGAATCGCGGATCGTTGCGCAGGATCGCCTTCAGGACCTTGTTGGCAGTAGCGGTATTCGGCGAACGCACCCCGAGTGCTTCGCTCAGCACCTGATCGGCAGGAAGGGGACGGCTCTTCTGCCTCAAGAATTCCAGGATGCGATCATTCATGATACGGGAACCGCCGATTTGGATGTGGCACAGCCCGGGGCGGCCAGCCGCAAAACAGATTCTACACTCGCTGCCGCAGATCGACGAAGGCGCAATGTGGTAACATGCCGGCCTGCCATGCGCATCTCCAAAGGAGTCCGGGCCGACATAGCGCTCATCCTGATCACTGTCATCTGGGGGTGCATGTTCACGCTGGTCAAGAAGAGCCTCGCCCAGGTCTCCCCGATCACCTTGATAGCCTTGCGCTTCTGGGTTGCTACGGCAGCGATAGTGCTTTTCATGCCGCGCGCCTTCCTTCACATCTCGCGCAGCACGCTCCGGCGCGGCGCGGTTCTCTCCGTATTCCTCCTCGGAGGTTTCATTTTCCAGACGCTTGGGCTTCGCACCACCAGCCCGGCGCGATCAGCCTTCATCACGGCTCTTTCGGTGTTGCTGGTTCCGGTGCTCGGCTTTTTCCTCTTTCATCACCGACCGCGGCGGCAGACGATTGCGGGAGTGGCCGTTGCGACCGTAGGCCTCGGCCTGCTGACTCTCGAACGGCTGGAACTCTCCCTGAACCGCGGCGACGTGCTGACGCTCATCTGCGCGGTCGTATTTGCGTTCCACATCCTTTACGTAGGCCGGTATGTCACCGAGGGCGACTACCGGCAGCTCGTGGCTCTGCAGATAGCGGGCAGCGCGTTGCTGAGCACCATCATTTTACCTGTCGTCGAGACGCCCTTCCTCGTCTGGGACCCGGCCCTTGGCGTCTACATCTTCATCCTGGGAGTACTGGCCACTGCCGTCGCTTACTATGGGCAGAACTGGGCCCAGAGGTTCACAACTCCGAACCGGACCGCGCTGATCTTCAGCATTGAACCGTTCTTTGCCGCCATATTTGCCTACCTGCTGCTGGGCCAGACTCTCGGAACCAGGGAGTGGATCGGGGGCGTCCTGGTGTTTGCGGGAATCGTCACGTCGGAGTATCGCCGGACGGCGGACGACGCTTGAATTGTCCGGGGCCGGGACCAGGCGCCGGGAAGGGGCGTAGCCTCTCCGCACTGATGAATAGCTTTCAGCCATCAGCTCTCAGCTGTCAGGTCAACCAGCTGAGAGCTGAAGCCTGAAGGCTGATAGCTGATCCTTCAATCCCGAAAGCCACTATAGATCTGGAACATATGGGACAGGCTCACGTAGAATTAGTCTGCACGACTTTGAAAACTCAGGCCCGGAGGAGTCTATGAACAGTGTCTTGGATGGTTTCGTCAGGCCCGGCAGACGGGTGGTGTCGTTTCTCATGGTTTTTGCGGTGCTGGCTCTCGGCATCGGAATCGGCACACTGATTTCCTATCGTGTCGATGCGACAGGACCCGGCGACAGCCAGCTGAAGGTTCAGACCGGAGGCAAACCGATCGCCGGCGCAGCGGTTCTGCAGCTTTCACAGGCGTTCGAGGAGGTCGCCAAGCGTGTCGAACCCGCGGTCGTCAACATCAACACCGAAGAGGTTGTTCAGATGAAGCAGCGGCGGAGCACCCCAAGACAGTCGCCGGACGAAGACCAGGAAGACCCGATGCAGGATTTCTTCCACCGCTTCTTCCCGCTTCCGCAGATGCCCGAGGAGTTCACGCGCAACAGCCTTGGATCCGGGATCGTCGTGGACCCGAAGGGCTACATCGTCACCAACACGCACGTTGTTGAAGGGGCCACCAAGATCAAGGTCAGCCTGGCCGGGGGCGAGAGCTATTCTGCGAAGGTAATCGGGGCGGACAGTCTTTCGGACATCGCGGTTATCAAGATCGACCCAGAAAAACCTCTTACCGCCGCCACGATTGGCGACTCAAAAGCGATGAAAGTTGGCGATTGGGTCCTGGCAATCGGCAGCCCGTTTGGGCTTGAACAGACAGTGACGGCCGGGATCGTTTCAGTCGCAGGCCGTGTTTTCGACGCCAGCACAACGTCTTCCCTTCAGATGCTGTTTAACGATTACCTGCAGACCGATGCTGCCATAAATCCGGGTAACAGCGGCGGGCCTCTCGTGAACATGAACGGCGAGGTTGTCGGAATCAACAGTTTCATCTCGACCTCGTCGCGGGCGAACGCCGGTGTCGGCTTCGCTGTCCCGTCCCACACCTTCGTCAACATCTACAACCAGATTCTCGAAAAGGGGAAGGTTCTGAGGGGCTGGCTGGGCGTCAACATGAACACCCTGCCCTTCACGCCGGAAATGGCCAAGTACTTCGGCGTGAAGCAGGGATCGGGGGTGCTCATAACGGCCTTGACTGACGAGAACGGAAACCCGTCCGAAAATTCGCCCGCCGCGAAAGCAGGAATCAAAGCCGAGGACGTGATCGTCGGCTTCGGCAACTCCAAGATCTACTCGGTGCAGGATCTGCGTATGGCGGTGGCCAACACGCCGCCGGGCCAGACCGTCAAGGCGACGGTCGTGCGGTTCGGAAAAGAGATGGCCTTCGACGTCGCGGTCGGCGAAAGGAAGTTCGAAAACCAGGAGCAGGAGCCGGGATCCTACAGCTTCGAGGAAAAGAAGGAGGAGGCAAAGCCCGAGATCGGCCTCAATTTTGACAACGTGCCCTCCCGGATTTCTCAGGAAATCGGTATTTCCGGCGGAGCGCTGATCCTGTCGGTGAAGCCGGGAAGCCTGGCCGAGGATGCGGGGCTGAACGGCCAGGAACCGGGGCATGTCCAGATCGTCGTGGCAGCCAACGGGAAGAAGATCGGCTCCGCACAGGATCTCCTGGATATCGTAAGAGGGCTCAAGAGCGGGGAGTCCGTGGTACTGAAGTTCCTGGACGTGCGGTCGAGCCAGGGACGGTTCAGCACCTCGACCTTCTATACCAGCATCGTCAAACCCTGAAGACGTCCGGCGCACCCGCGCCCGGAAGGGCGCGGGTGCCGCACGATTTCATTCGAACATCAGCCCCTTGGTTCCTTCCGTAAGGGCCCTCCGCAGTAGCCCGATGACGGCGCCCGCAAGCACTGACAAGCGCCTGTTCCTCCTTCCGCTCTCAGCCTGCGACTGGCTGAAAACCGAATGCTGAGGACTGACGACTGTATGTTTTGAATTCGCCTGGCAAAAGGCTTAGAGTCGTGTTGTTCATGCGAGCCGGGTCGGCTGCGCGAGTGACATTCAAGGGGCAAGGAGCGTACTCATGATCGTAGGACTTCCGAAAGAAATCAAGGATAGTGAATCTCGTGTCGGCCTCGTTCCTGCCGGCGTGCATGCTCTCGTGCAGGACGGGCACACGGTTATCGTGGAGACCAATGCCGGGGAGGGAAGCGGTATCGCGGACGACGAATACAAGGGGGCGGGCGGCCAGATCGTCCCTTCGGCTGCCGAGGTCTGGGACCGGGCGGACATGGTGGTTAAGGTCAAAGAGCCGATCGGCCCCGAACTGGGTGCGATGCGTGACGGCCAGATCCTTTTCACCTACCTCCACCTGGCTCCGGCGCCCGAACTGACGAAGGTGCTCCTCGATCGGAGGGTGACCGGCGTTGCATATGAAACCATACGGCTTCCCAACGGTTCACTTCCACTGCTGACGCCCATGAGCGAGGTCGCCGGCAGAATGTCGATTCAAGTCGGCGCCTACTATCTCCAAAAACCCAACGGCGGGCTGGGAGAGTTGCCCGGAGGCGTCCCGGGGGTGCCCCCGGCCAACGTGGTTATCCTGGGTGGCGGAACAGTCGGAACCAACGCGGCGAAGATGGCGGTTGGTCTGGGTGCCCGCGTCACGATCATCGACCTGGATGCAGATCGCCTGCGCTACCTCGACGATATTTTCTTCGGGCAGATTGAGACGTTGATGTCCAATCCTTACAACATCAGCGACTCAGTGAGTAAGGCGGATCTCCTGATCGGCGGAGTTCTTGTCGTGGGCGCGGAGGCGCCAAAACTGGTAACGCGGGCCATGATTTCTTCGATGAAGAAAGGCGCGGTTGTCGTTGACGTCGCCGTGGATCAGGGCGGGTGCTGCGAGACCACGCGACCGACGACACACAGCCACCCGACTTACCATGTCGATGGCGTGGTCCATTATTGCGTGGCCAACATGCCCGGTGCGGTCCCGAGGACCTCTACCTTCGCCCTTACGAACGTAACTCTGCCCTACGCGCGCAAGCTGGCAAGGCTCGGTTTCAGAGAGGCTGTGCAACGTGATGGCGCTCTTGCCCAGGGAGTCAACGTCTACCTGGGCCACGTTACTTGCAGGCCTGTCGCCCAATCGCTTGGGCTCCCGACGATACCGCTGGAATCACTCCTGTGATCCCGCTAACCGTCCCTCAAGAGCGAGGATCGTGCCACCTTTGCTCTCAGGTCTCAGCCATCAACCTTCGAACCTGAAAGCTGATGGCTTCGACAAGAGCGATTTGGCAGCCTGCTCCCGGGATATTATTATTACCTTGCAGGAACTTCGACCTCACCTGAGATGATAGACAGCGATCCCACAGTAAACAGGCGAGCACGCGAGATACTTCAAAACGCGATCTCGACCTACGTCAATACCGGTAAGCCTGTGGGTTCACGGAGGATAGCACGACACAACCGCGAGAGCCTCAGCCCCGCCACCGTCCGCAACATCATGGCCGATCTCGAAGAGTTGGGCTATCTCAGGCAGCCGCATCATTCCGCCGGAAGGATCCCGACAGACAAGGCGTACCGCCTCTACGTCGACGACTTGCTGAATCGGGTCGCGATCAAGCCGGAGGACCGGGCGGTCCTGGATCGGGACCTGCAGCCGGAGGACAGTGTCGAGCATATGTTGACCCGGGTCAGCCAGGTGCTCTCCCGCGTTTCACAGAACCTGGGCATAGTGGTTTCCCCCCCGATAAGTCAGATTGCCCTCCGGCACATTCAGTTTGTCAGGCTGTCGGACAAGAGAATCCTGGTGGTGATTGTGTCGCGCTCCGGCATAGTGCAGGATCGTGTCATCTATTCCGAAGAGGATTTTTCCCAGGCCGAGCTGGACCAGGCTGCCCGGTATTTGATCGAACACTTCAAGGACAAGACGCTTTGCGAAATCAGGGCGCTCGTCCTGGGGATGATCCGCCAGGAGCGGGCGCGATATGACAGGTTCATCCGGCGAGTGATTGCTCTGAGCACGCGAACATTCGCAGAAACAGCGGGCGAGATCGACGCGGCGGTCTACCTTGACGGAGCCTCTAACCTAATCAAAACTCCGGAGTTTTCCGATATCAACAAGCTGAGAGTGCTCTTGGAGGCGATAGAGCATAAGAGCCGGCTGGCTCTGCTGATCTCGCAATGCATCCAACGGGACACGCAGGAGGTTCGCATCACCATAGGCGCCGAAAACGCGCTGCCGGGGATTGAGGATTGCACCCTTATCACTTCGCCTTTCGCTCTGGACGAGAGAACACACGGGTCGGTGGGCATTCTGGGGCCGACCCGAATGGAGTACGCACGTACGATCTCTCTGGTCGAATACGCAGCGAAGTTGCTTTCGAGCATCCTGGCCAGGCAAACTGAGAAATCATGACCTCGAGCGATAACATGCAGCCCTCAAATCCATCGACCAAACCGGGTAATCGGGAAGAAACCGCCGCGGAACAGCCCCAGCCCATTGGGGAAATCGAGGCCCCTTCCGACCCCATCGCCCGGCTGCAAGACGAACTCACTGCTGCCAAGGCTGACGCCGAGCAATGGCGCGACCGGTTTCTGCGCAAGGCCGCCGAACTGGAGAATTTCCGTAAACGCACGGAGAAGGAGAGGGGCGAAACCGCGGTTCTCGCCAAGAGCATGGTGCTTTCGGAGATACTGCCGGTGCTCGACGGCTTCGAGCGCGCCCTTGGAGGCCTGACCGCAGCCCGGGAATCCAATGAAAGTCTGGCGCGCTACGGGGAAGGAGTGCAACTCCTCTACAGGCAGCTGCTTGACACCCTGCGACGCCTCGGCGTGGTTCCCATGGATACCGTCGGAAAGCACTTCGATCCGCATCTTCACGAAGCGCTGGTTCGGCTCGAGACAGCCGAGCAGGAGGAGAACCTCGTGGCGCAGGAGCTGCGGCGGGGATACCTCTTCAATGACCGCCTGCTGCGACCCGCCCAGGTGGCGGTCTCCACGCGCCCAAGAGCCCGGGAAACCAGCGAGTCTTGATCTATGGGCAAGATTATCGGCATTGATCTGGGCACCACGAATTCTTGTGTCGCCGTACTGGACGGGCCCTCGGTCCAAGTCATCCCGAACAGCATAGGCGGCAGAACCACGCCTTCTGTTGTGGCCTTTACGGACAAGGGTGACCGACTGCTGGGGCAGATTGCCAAGCGGCAGGCGGTGACCAATGCGGCCAACACCGTTTACGCCGTCAAGCGATTGATGGGGCGCCGGCTCGATTCGCCCGAGATTCAGAAGCTGCGATGCTACCTCGGCTACCACATCGTCGGTTCCGACAAAGGTGATGTGCGGATCGTGATGCAGGGGAAGGAATACAGCCCGCCCGAAGTCTCCGCGATGGTGCTCCAGTATCTGAAGAGTGCCGCGGAGGCCTTTCTCAACGAATCGGTCAAGGAGGCCGTGATCACGGTTCCGGCCTACTTCGATGATTCGCAGCGCCAGGCGACCAAGGACGCGGGACGCATCGCGGGACTGGAAGTCCGGAGGATAATCAACGAGCCTACCGCCGCAGCGCTTGCCTACGGCCTCGGGAAAAAGGAGCGGGAGCGGGTCGCCATTTACGACCTTGGAGGCGGGACCTTCGACATCTCAATACTGGAGCTCAACGGAGGTGTATTCGAGGTACTTTCCACGTGCGGAGACAGTTTCCTGGGCGGCGAGGACTTCGACCAGGCCCTCATAGACTGGATGGTGTCGGAATTCCAGGCTGAACACGGTATTGCTCTCGCGGGCGACGTGCTGGCCACGCAACGGCTGAAAGAGGCGGCCGAAAAAGCGAAGTGCGAGCTATCGATGGCGACGGAAACTCCCATAAACCTGCCCTTCATCGCACACGACGGCCAGGGACCGAAGCACTTCACCCGAACCCTGACGCGCGCCGGTTTCGAGGCAATGGTCCAGAGCCTGATAGATCGCACCACGGCCTACTGCGAAAAGGCCATCAAGGACGCGAAGCTGACTCCGAAAGATATCAACAAGGTGATCCTGGTCGGGGGCCAGACGCGTACTCCGGCAGTACAGCGCCACGTTGAGAAGATCTTCGGCCAGAAGCCCTCAATCGAGCTCAATCCCGATGAGGTGGTTGCTGCGGGTGCGGCACTCCAGGGTGGCGTGCTCGAGGGAGACATCAAGGAGATCGTACTGCTGGATGTACTTCCGTTGTCGCTCGGTGTGGAGACGCAGGGGGGGCTATTCACGCGCATCATCGAGCACAACTCAACCATTCCGCTGCGCAAGGCCACCATTTTCACCACCGTCGCAGACGATCAGTCTGTCGTCGACATCCACATCCTGCAGGGAGAGCGGGAGTTGGCGAAGTTCAACCGCTCGCTCGCCCGCTTCGAGCTCGTTGGTATACCCCCGGCGCCCCGCGGTGCGCCTCAAATTGAGGTCACATTCGACATCGATGCCAACGGGATCGTCAGCGTCTCGGCAAAGGACCGCTTTTCCGGCAAAGAGCAGGCGGTTCGCATCACTCCATCGACCGGATTGAGCAAGGAGGAAATCGACAAGATGGTTCTTGAGGCGCAGCAATTCGCCGAGAGCGACCACAGGCTGCGCGAGCTCACCGAGCTGAGAAACCGGATCAGCGGGCACATGGCTGCGCTGTCGAAGTCTTTTGCCCAGTGCGGCAATCTCCTTGAAACCTCGGAACAGCAGATGATCCGCGAAACGATTCAGAAAGCGAAGGCGCTCTCTCCGGACGAAAGTCGGTTCGATGTCCTCAAGGAGGCAATGGCGCAGCTGGAGGCCGGGGCAGCCAAACTCACCTCGGCCATGTTCAGCTCCGGCTGCGACGGAACCGAAATCCCGGCGGAGGAGGCGCGGGACCCCGCCAAGCCTGAGGATGCCGGAAGATGGTAGGACTGCCCTGCGGCGGGTGACTCTCAATCAGGTCGATCTTACATATTTTATTAGGGCGCCGGAACCTATATATTTTGGCCTCCCGGTTCTGATCCCGGTGAAGGATAAGAGGATCAACCGGGGGTCGGAGTGAGTGCTTGAACGGCAAACGCGACTACTACGAGGTACTCGGCGTCCCCCGCGACGCGACGGACCAGCAGATAAAGAGCGCCTATCGCAAGATGGCGATCAAGTACCATCCGGACAAGAACCCGGGTGACAAGAACGCGGAGGAAATGTTCAAGGAGGCCGCGGAAGCCTACAGTGTGCTCAGCGATCCGGAGCGCAGGGACCGGTATGACAGGTACGGCCACAGCGGAATGGCCGGCGGATTCAGCGGGTTCGACCCCACCATTTTTGCGGATTTCGGAGACATCCTCGGCGACTTTTTCGGTTTCGGCGATGTGTTCGGCGCAAGAAAGCGGGGAGGACCGGAGCGCGGCGCCGATCTGCGTTACGATCTGAAGATTGCCTTCCGTGAGGCGGCTCACGGAGTCCGGACCAAGATCAAGATCCCACGCCAGGAAACATGCGAATCCTGCGGCGGGCGTGGCACCGCTAAAGGCAAGAGCCCTGTAACCTGCCCCAACTGCCGTGGGACCGGGCAGGTTCGCTACCAGCAGGGATTCTTTTCCATCAGCCGTACTTGCGGCAACTGCAACGGTGCCGGAAGGGTCATCCGAGACCCGTGTGAGACATGCCAGGGCAACGGTCGTGTCCGCAAGGAAAAGGTCCTGGAAATCAAGATCCCGGCCGGGGTCGACAACGGTGCCCGGCTGCGCATTCAGGGCGAAGGCGAGGGAGGTGCGCACGGAGGACCTCCCGGCGACCTCTATGTGGTGATCTACGTCGAGGAACACCCGTTCTTCCAGCGCCAGGGGAACAACATCTACTGCCAGGTTCCGATCAGCATCACCCAGGCCGTTCTGGGGGCCGAAATCACCGTTCCGTCTCTCGATGGCGAGGAGCGGCTGAAGATCCCCGAAGGGACCCAATCAGGAACGGTTTTCCGGTTGCGCAACAAGGGGATCGTCAGCCTGGGGGAGAGAGGTCGCGGCGATCAGTTCGTGGCCGTAAACGTCGTCACTCCAGCCCGGCTCACCAAGGAACAGCGACAGCTTTTCCTGCAATTGGCAGAGATCAGCCAGAAGGAAGACGAATCCCAGGAACGCAACCTGTTCGAAAAAGTCAAAGACATCTTCGGGTAGCGGGGGCTCATGACCCGCAGGCGCTTCTACGTCCCAGCGCAGAGCATCTCGGCGGACACAGCGGTCCTCCAGCCGGAGCAGGCGCACCACCTTCGCGACGTGCTTCGACTCTCGGTCGGAGACGAGATTGAGCTGTTCGACGGCCGGGGCAACGGCTACACCGGCATCATCACTCACAATGGCAGTGAAGTGCGTGTGGGCAGATTGGAGCGGCTGGTTTCGCCTGCGATCCCTCAACCGCGCCTGACGTTGGCGGCTGCCCTCATCAAGTCCGATCGGTTCGAGTGGATGCTCCAGAAGGCGACGGAACTCGGTGCCGACGAGTTCATTCCCCTCTCAACCCGTTTCACGAACGTCCGGATTTCCGGACCACGCATGGAAGGACGGCTCCAGCGCTGGCAGCGCATTGTGACGGAGGCAGCCAGGCAATGCGGCCGGCAGGACGTGCCCGACGTCGTGCGGCCAATGGAATTCGGCCGGTTTCTTGAGGCCGGGCGGCTGGCTCCGCTCGCCCGGTTCATTCTTTTTGAAGGGGCGGGGCGGCTGCTGATGCCTGAATGCAACGGACCCGGCGGTACCCTCCTGTGCATCGGCCCCGAGGGGGGCTGGGACCAATCGGAGTTGGATGTCGCCGCGAGTGCAGGCTTTCAGGCGTTCAGCCTCGGGCAATCCATTCTCCGCTCCGAGACAGCGGCGATTGCCGCGGTCACGCTGATTCGATTCCACGTTGCCCGAGTAGCTGCCGGCAACGGTCCTCTCCCGGCTCCGAGCCGCGGTTGGAAGGAGAAACCGTGAGACCCCTGGTTCTGTTTGCGGCTGGCACGCTAATGATGCAGTTTCAAGTGTTTGCTCAGCAACGTCCTCTCAGGACGGATGATGCTGAACTCGTGAAAACCGGCAGAGTGCGGCTCGAGTTCGGTATGGAGTTCCTTCAGGATCAGCAATTCCCGCTCTCCGGATTGGAGGGCGATCTAACCCGCGTGGGCGTCACAGGCATCCACGTCGGAATGGGCGAGTACGCCGAGTTTCAGCTCTCGGGAGTAATCCACGACTTTCTCAGCGTGACCGATCGCACCCAACCGATCCTCCCGCCGGACTTCAGCGGCAACTCCACGAGCGATTTCGGAGACCTGATTCTTGCCACCAAGCTGAAGCTCGCACGCGAAAAAGGAGCGCGTCCTGCACTGGCGTTCAAGTTCGCGGTCCAGTTGCCCAATGCGAGTAACGAGAGCGGGCTCGGCACCGACACCACACGCTTCTACGGCTCTCTTCTGGCTTCTAAACACTTCGGAAAGCTTCAGTTGCTCGGCAACGTAGGCATCGGCATCCTTGACTCCCCTGTCCAACCCAACAGCCAGTCTGACCTGGTAACCTATGGTGCAGCGGCCATCGTTCCGCTCAAGCCGAAAATCAATCTTGTCGGGGAGGTCAGCGGACGCGGTGGAGACCAGGAACCTGGCAGCGAGAGCGAAGCACAGGCCCGCCTCGGGGTCCAATTCTGGGCGGCGGGGCTGCGGTGGGATATCGCCGGAATCGCAGGGCTGCAGGAATTCGATGCTCGTTCAGGAGTCACTATCGGCCTCACCTACGAATTCCAGGCTTTCGGGAAGAAGAAGGCCCCCACCACCGTAAAGTGAGATTCTGCCAGGGAATTCAGAACCTTCACCGCAGACACGCCGGGCACGCAGAGACAAACGTAGGGTTCTGAGTCAGTCGGAAGTCGCCTCCGCGGTGATTGCTTCTCCGGTTCTGATGGTTCGGCCCGGGCCGCCCCCGCAGTCGGACAACTGCACCGATAGTCTGCGAGTCCGGTTACATGCACGCGACACAGCCGATGTTCAGGACCTGTTCGGCCCTGCTCCGGTCCCGGTAAACGGTTATCCCCTTGCATCCCAGGCGGTGGGCCAGCAGATAGACAGCCTCGACGTCCGCCGGTGTTGCTGTCGATGGCAGGTTTACTGTCTTCGACACTGCGTTGTCGCAGTGTCTCTGGAAAGCCGCCTGCATCCTTACGTGCCATTCAGGTGCAATCTCCATCGCCGTCCTGTAGCGGGACTTGAGGCCGGCAGGGAGTCCCGGCAGGTGTTGAATCGATCCCCTTTTCGAGATCTCTTCGAGAGCGGCCTGATCCCAGCGCCCGATTGCTTTCAAATCCTGCTGCAGGCGCGGGTGGACCTCACGCAGCTCCTGCCCGTCAAGGATATTGCTGCGCGTCAGGCCGAGAGCGAAGACAGGCTCGATGCCGCTGGAGCAGCCGGCAATGAGCGAGATCGTTCCCGCCGGAGCTATCGTTGTGACTGTGGCGTTGCGCCGCGGGTTTCCTGCCTCTTCGCCATGTGCCTGATTCGGGAACGGCCCCCGCTTTCGGGCCAGTTCGGTCGAGGCCCTGTGCGCGGTTCGCTGAATAAAGCCCATGACCGTTCCGGCCAGAGCGACCGCTTCTTCAGATCCATATGCGATCTTGAGATGCAGGAGAGCATCCGCCCATCCCATCACCCCAAGCCCGATCTTTCGATTGCCGCGGGTGACCGATTCGATTTCAGGAAGCGGGTAGTGGTTGAGGTCGACAACGTTGTCAAGAAAGTGCACAGCCGTACAGACCGCCTGCGCCAGGCACCGGTAGTCCAGCGTGGGCCCGCTCCGGCCTTCCACGACCATCTTCTCCAGGTTGACGGACCCGAGATTGCAGGATTCATAGGGAAGGAGAGGCTGTTCTCCGCATGGATTCGTAGACTCGAGCGCTCCCAGCCATGGTGTGGGGTTGTCGCGATTTATTGGATCCAGGAAAAGGACTCCCGGATCGCCGCATTTCCAGGCCATCATGCAGAGGTTCCTGAATACGGCACCGGCATCCAGATGCCCGGCAGGCTTCCCCGTGACGGGATGGACAAGAGGGTAATCGACGCCCTTGGCAACCGCGTCCATGAAGGCGTCCGTGACCGCCACGGAGATGTTGAAGTTGCGCAGGCCGTTTGAACCTGCTTTGGAGGCGATGAACTCCAGGATGTCCGGATGATCGACACGCAGGATACCCATGTTGGCGCCTCTGCGTGCGCCTCCCTGTTTCACGGCCTCCGTGGCGGCGTCGAAGACATGCATGAAGGAGACCGGCCCGCTTGCTTCTCCGCGCGTGCTTCGAACCCGCTCGCCCTTCGGGCGGAGATGCGAGAAGCTGAAACCTGTTCCGCCACCGCTTTTGTGGATGAGAGCGGTGTGTTTGACGGCATCAAAAATGGAATCCAGAGAGTCTTCGACGGGCACAACGAAGCAGGCTGACAGTTGCTGGGATTCCCGGCCTGCGTTCATCAGTGTGGGGGAGTTGGGCAGGAACTCGAGCCTTTGCATCGACTGGTAGAAACTCTCTGCCGACATCTGCGCAGCTTCGGCGCCGTCGTAGGGGATGTCCGCCTTCGCCACCTCGCGGGCCACACGCCGGAACATCTCATCCGGAGTCTCAACAACCCTCCCTGCGTCGTCTTTCCGCAGGTACCGCGCCTCGAGCACGGTTCGGGCGTTCTCAACCTTTGACGATATTCTTCGATCGGGGAAAAGCGCGACTGTCATGGTTACCGACCTCCATCATGGCATTGCGGTGCCTCTCCAGTTTTCCACAACATGGATCCGATGGGGAAACAGCCCTTTTCTTACTGGAAGAAAAACACTTACGGCCACGATAACCGACTTGGATTCACAGGTTTTGCACATCGCTATATTCACCTTTTATTCACTATTATACCCGACTGGATTACGAGTGCAAGAAAAAGGTGTATAAAAGGTGAATATTCTTTGAGAATCCTATGGTGCGGGAAGTGCGACTACGGAAGGCGGGAGCGAAGTTCATCGAGGGTGATTCCCTCGATCCTGAGCACTTTGTCTCTCGATTTCTGCCCTGCTACGATCTGCAGTTTCGATTTGGGGATGGCAAGCCGCGACGCGAAGAAGGCAATTATGGCCCTGTTGGCCGCATCGTCGACCGGTGGCGCCGAGATCCGGAGCTTCAACGCGCCGTTGTGGAGCCCGGCGATTTCGTCGCGCCGTGCTCGCACCTGAACGTGAAGCGGAACTTCCAGGCCGTTCGGCTTCTCCCTTATCTGCCAGCCGCTTTCAGGCATGGGTGCGCTCTCCGAAGATTGCAGTGCCCACGCGCACCATGGTTGCACCCTCCTCGATGGCGACCTCGAAGTCGTGGCTCATCCCCATCGAAAGGTGTCCTCGTCCCAGGCATCCCGCGTGCTCGGACTCGAGCGTGTCGCGCAGCTGTCTCAAGGCCGAGAAGTACGGGCGTGTCTCCTCGGGATCGTCGAAAAAGGGTGGAATCGTCATGAGGCCATCGAGCCGGATGCCGGCGAGACCAGACGTGGCGGCGATGAGGTTGCGGGCGTCCGCAGGATCGGCTCCATACTTGGTTTCCTCTTGCGCCAGGTCGACCTGCAGGAGAACGCGCATCACTTTGTCGATCTCGGAGCATGCCTCGCTCAGGCGGACGGCAAGCCTTATACTATCGAGGGAATGGACCACCTGGAACAACTCGGCTGCACGTTTCGCCTTGTTCGATTGCAAATGCCCGACGAGGTGCCACTCGATCCCGGGAATTCGGCACAGGGCATGGATCTTGGGTTCCGCTTCCTGGATCCGGTTCTCGCCGAATCGGAGCTGACCCGCGGCCGTCGCCGCGAGTACCGACTGAGCGGGGAATGTCTTGGTGACTGCGATCAGCTGCACCTCAGCCGGATCACGTCCGCATGACTCGGCGGCCGCTGCAATCCGTCCTGCAGCAATCCTGAGATTGTGCTGGATGTCGCTCGGTTCCAAGCGTCGTCCTCGTACCAGTCGATATTTCTGCGAATACGGGCTGGGTCCGCGCCGCCGATCGGCGTTGTTTTAGAGCATCTCCTTTGCTACTCTCAAATTTTGCCCGCATTTCACTCTACAACAAGGTGGATTGATGTTCATCACCTTTGAAGGCGTTGAGGGGTCGGGGAAAAGCCTGCAGATACAGCGCGCAGAAGCCTATCTGCGCTCCAAGGGTATTCCGTGCCTGCTGACCCGGGAACCGGGAGGCACCGGATTCGGTCTGGCTCTCAGGCGTGTTCTCCTCCATGAACGCGGGCCTGCCCGGACGCCCGTGAGCGAATTGCTCCTGTACCTGGCGGACCGGCATCAGCACCTGCGTGAAATCATAGAACCCGCCGTCCGGAGCGGCGTGGTCGTTCTGTGCGACCGTTATCACGACGCAACGCGCGCCTACCAGGGAGGCGCCCGCGGCATCCCGCTCGAGGTCATTGATTCTCTGGCCGCGATACTCGAGATCCCTGATCCGGACGCGACCGTCCTGCTGGATATCCCCGCCGAGCTGGCGCTCGCACGTGCCAGGTTGCGGAACCGGGCTGCAGGGAGTGCGAGCGAAGAAGGCCGTTTTGAGGCGGAGGACGTGTCTTTTCACCGGAGTGTGCGCGCTGCCTACCTGGACCTGGCCCGCAGGTTCGCGGAGCGGATTCGGGTTGTCGACGCTTCCGGCACGCCCGACGAAGTTTTCGCGAGGATTGCGCCGCTCCTCGACCAATGGACACGCCCTTGACGACTCTCCCGCCGGACCTGGACCGCTTTCTGGGGAATGCGCGTGTCGTTGAAATACTGCGGCGGGCGGTCGAACTGGATCGCCTGCCCCATGCGCTTATCTTCGCCGGCCCTTCCGGCGTTGGAAAGCGGACTCTTGCCCTGCTGCTCGCCCAGCTTCTGAACTGCGAATCGTCCTCTGGAAAGCTGGCCTGCGGTAAGTGCGCCGGCTGTCGGAAAATAGCACAAGGCTCCCACCCGGATATCCGCCTTGTCGAGCCCGACGGCGCCTTCATCAAAATCGAACAGGTCCGGAGCATGATCGGTGAGATCGCCTACCAGCCCTTCGAAGCGAAGTACCGGGTTGTGATCCTTGACCCGGCTGAGCAGCTCAAGGTTGAAGCGGCGAACTGCATGCTCAAGACTCTTGAGGAGCCCCCGAGCCGCACGATCATCATTCTGGTGACTTCCAACCCTTACATGCTGCTCACCACAATTCAATCGCGGTCGAGACTCTTGCAGTTTGCGGGGATCTCCCAGGGCAGCATCGAGACCTATCTTGTGCAGCAAGCGGGCTGGAATGCCGGGGACGCGCACCTGGCTGCCGCGCTGAGCCGTGGAAGCCTGGGGAATGCGCTGGCGTTTGATTCGGGCAGCTACCTCCCCGTCCGAGCCCAGGCGCTGAGCTTCGTGACTCTTCTCCTCTCGCGGGGCAGCTTCGCCGAAGCAAGCCGGCTGGCAGCAAGCACCGTCAAGGACAAGGAGGCCTTTCCGATCTGGGTGGAGGCCGTATTCACCATCCTCCAGGATCTGTTCTACGCGAAGACTGCCCCCGAGCGGATAGGGCAGCGCGACATACTGGCAGACCTCACGGCCATTGCCGGCCGAACGCACACAAGCGCGGTAGCGTCAGCCGTGCGCGCGTTCGACAAGCTGCGACGCGGGCTCCGTCAGAACGTGAATCGGCAGATTGCACTCGAAGCCCTTTTCCTGTCTGAAACCGCGAAGCCGGTTCAATGAGGGGCGAAAGAAAAAAACAAAGGTCTTGGGGCTTTGCGCCCTTGGAGTCACTGCGGTGAGGTAGGGTTCGCCGCAGCTAGTTCTTCTGCAGCCTGGCGGCCTTCTCCTTGAATTCTTTCGCTCGTGGAGCCTCGGGATATTTCTGAAGAAAATCCAGGTAGACCCTGAGAGCTTTTTCTCTGGCACCCTGCTTCTCGTAAGCGCGCCCCAGGGCGTCGTAGGCGTCGAACCGGTTCGGCTGATACTCGAGAGCCTCCATGTATCTCTGGATTGCCGCGTCGTAGTTCTTTCTCTTGAAATAGTAATCGCCTACCTTCAGGCACCTGTCAGCCTCCAGGGGGTTGAAGGGCTTTTCCTTTGCCGCTTCCTCTTCGTCTTTCCCCTCCGCCTTGTCGGTGTCCCGGATAAGAGCAGGCTTCTTTTGAGGAGCGGCCGGAACGGGCGCTGCCAGAATTCCGAGGAGGATCCAGCTCAGGGTTTTCGCCAAGGTGCGCATCGTGTTACCGGACAAGCATACCAATTCCGGGGACAACTTCACCAGCGGTGATGGAAACAAGACGCAATCCAGGTATTGATGTGCGAATTTTCACTTGCCAAAGATCAGGGCGTGGGCTAAGATCAGAGTAGAAGCACTTATCCTTTCCGGTAGTATTCAGTACAGCCTGGAATTGGATCAATTCAGTGAGAGTACCATGCCGCGTGACAGGTTTACTCCCCAGGAGGAAGTCTCAATGGTAAATCGCAAGCTGATCCGGCCGAGTTTGTCGGAAATCAAGGATCAGATGCCTCGTTACGGCGCAGTTCAGCGCAAGCGGGTTCCCCCCGAGGTGACAAACGCAGAGAACTACTATTACATCAAGCAGATGGCCGCCAAGACCCCGATGGTGGTCAAGCTTATGGATGGCGAGGAGATCCGCGGCGTAATCGAGTGGTACGACAAGAGTTGCATCAAGGTGCATCGCCAGGATGCCCCCAACCTGCTGATTCTCAAGCATGCCGTAAAGTACATGTACAAACAGAACGAGGATCAGGAGGTTGACGAAGTAGACCTCGAGTAACCGGAATCAAGCGCGATACTGCCTTTGACTGACTGTCCGAATAATCTCAAGCCCGCGCTGGGGATCACGACGGGCGACCCGGCCGGAATCGGTCCTGAAATCTCCCTGCGTGCGGCGTCTGAGCCTTCTGTGAGGAACTCGGCGCGGCTCTATCTCTACGGGGACTCTACCCTGCTCCGCGATCAATCCGCTGCCTTGGGGCTGCCGTTCGACCTCCCGTCCATAACGCCCGAATCCTTGCTCGGCGGCCGCGAATTGCCTGATTGCGCAGTGGTGCACGTTCAGGCCCGGGTGAGCGAGATCCATGCGGGTGCGGGATCGTCGGCCAGCGGAGAGGCCGCGGCCCGCAACATCATGGAATGCGCGCGTGCCTGCATGGACGGCCGGCTCGACGCGATGGTCACGGCTCCGTTGAACAAGAAACACCTGAATGAAGCCGGATTCCACTATCCCGGCCACACCGAATTCCTCGCCTGCCTCGGGGGATCATCCGAAGTGGCCATGGCGTTCCTGACGGAGAAGCTCAAAGTCGTTCTGGCCACCATCCACGTGCCGCTCCGTGCCGTCGTTGATCTCGTCACCCCTGAGACCGTTCTGGCGAAGCTCGGAATCATTCTCCGGGAATTTCCCCGCCTTGGGCTCCCTTGTCGTCGCGTAGCCGTCGCCGGTCTGAATCCGCACGCCGGTGAGGAAGGACTGCTGGGGACCGAGGAGATCGAGGTAATACGCCCCGCTCTCGAACGGGCCAGAGACCAGTACCGCGGCGTGGACATATCGGGCCCGCTCCCGGCAGACACCCTCTTTTACAGGGCCGCACAGGGAGAGTTCGACGTCGTCCTTGCCCTCTATCATGACCAGGGGCTGGGGCCCATAAAGCTGATGGGCTTCGGCGAGGCAGTCAACGTCACCCTTGGCCTTCCTTTCGTGCGCACGTCCGTGGATCACGGGACCGCCTTCGACATCGCCGGACAGGGAATTGCCAGACCTGAGAGCATGATCAGTGCTATCCGTTGGGCCGTCCGCCTCACTGGCCATCTTTGAACTTTCAGCGGCACTGCGTCGTTATGAGGTTTAGGGTAGCCACCGGCCCCTGAAGGCAGGAGTGCTACGAGCCGACAGGCGAGGAGTCATCCATGGCAGGCAACGCGAGCGTGACACCCGGGCGTTGGATCGGAGCGGGATGGGACATCGTCAAGGCAGACCTCGGGAACTACATTCTCATCACCGTGATGGCGCTGCTGCTGGCCATGGTGGGCAGCTTCATCGTGGCCGGTCCGCTGATTGCCGGACTCTTCATCTCGGTGAGGCGCAGGATGCTGGAAGGCCGGACGGATCTCGGCGACCTGTTCGCGGGCTTCAATTTTTTCATTGATGCCTTCCTTGTTTTCATCATCGTATTCATATTTGCGCTCATCGGCCTGGTCTTTCTGGTATTGCCGGCACTGGTGGTGATCACGCTCTACCTGTTGCCGTTCGCCTTCCTGGTGGATCGCAAGCTCAGTTTCTGGGATGCGATGGAGGCCAGCCGCAAGCTGGTGATTCGGGACCTGCTCGGGTGGACTCTTTTCGTGATCCTGCTGATAATGCTGAATCTGCTGGGGCTGATGCTGGCCGGTGTCGGCGTGCTGATTACGATTCCAGTCACTGCAGCCGCGATTGCCGCCGCCTATCGCGACGTTGTGGGTTTTGCCTACCGGCCCCCCGCAGCCAGCGGCCCCATCATCATCCCGTAAGGAAGAGCTGGGTGAGAGTGCGGACGCCGAACCCAGTGGCGCCCTTGGCGGCGAACGGCCGGCCGTCGTGATCCAGGTCGACACCGGCGATGTCGAGGTGAACCCAGGGAGTGTCTTCGGCGAATTCCTGCAGGAACTTGCCTGCGGTGATAGCCCCTGCCCAGCGGTTTCCGACGTTCTTGATGTCGGCTATCTCACTCTGGATGGCTTTGCGGTAGTCGTCGTCCAGCGGGAGTTGCCAGAGCTTCTCGCCCGTGACCCCGCAATTCTTTCGCAGGCGATCGATCAGTTTCTGGTCGGTGCCCATCATTCCCGCGTACACCATGCCCAATGCCACAACGCAGGCGCCGGTGAGCGTCGCGATATCGATCAGATGGGTTGCCCCGATGGATCGTGCGTAGGCAATCGCGTCTGCCAGGATCAGGCGGCCCTCCGCATCGGTATTGATGATCTCGACCGTCTTGCCAAGGAGTGTCTTGACCACGTCCCCGGGTTTCGATGCCTTGCCACTGGGGAGATTCTCTACCGCGGGGATCAGTCCTATCACCTGCTGCGACGGCCGGAGCTGAGCCAGAGAAACCATCGCGCCCAGGACGGCTGCGGCGCCGGCCATGTCGGCCTTCATGTCCTCCATCTTCTCCGCAGGCTTTATGGAGATGCCTCCGCTGTCGAACGTCACGCCTTTGCCGAGCAGCGCATACAGCGGAGCGCCTTTCCTGCGCCGCTGCCCCTTGATGCGGAGGATGATCAGTTTTGGGGATTCATCGCTGCCGCGGGCGACGGCAAGAAGCGTGTTCATCCCCAGCTTCTCCATATCGCCACGCTCGAGCACCTCCACATCCAGACCGGCCGTGGCGCCGGCAGCCAGGCACTTCTCCGCAAAACTCGCAGGTGTCAGGACATTCGCAGGCTCGTTGGCCAGGTTGCGCGCGAGGTTGACTGCGTCGCCGACTATCGTTCCCCGGCGGATTCCTTCCTGCGCGCCATCCAGGGCGCGGCCCTTCAGGTCCAGAACGAGGAAGCGCTCGAGCTCCCGACTTTCCTTTTCGCGGGTCTTGTAAAGGTCCGAATCGTAGTTACCCATGAGCGCGCCTTCGGCGCAGACGCGAGCCAGATCCACAAGCCGTGCCTCGGAGCGGGCCGCGAAAGCGACGGTCTTGCAGGCAGCGGACTTCGCACTCCGTGCCGCGGTGCCTGCAAGGTCTCTCCATCGGGCAAGGTTCAACTCCTGCTTCTTGCCGACGCCCAGAAGCAGCAGGCGGCTGGCCTTCAGGCCGCGTGGATTGTGGATCAGGCAGGTGCTGTGAAGTTTCGGCTTGAACTCCCCCGATGAGCGTACGGTACGAACCACCCCGCCGGTCGCCTTGTCCAACGCGACGACGGCGGGTGCGTCTTCCGGCTCATCCTCAAAAAGGGGGTATGCCAGCAGGTCGCAGGGGGTTTCAGCAAACTTCCGGTCTACGAACTCGATAATCATCGGCCCTCCAGGCCATGCCCTATCGGCGCTGCCGCATGGCGGCTCTCGCCTCCTGATCCATCTCTTTCCGGCGCTCAGTCTCGCGCTTGTCGTGCAGCTTCTTGCCCCGGGCCACGCCCAGCTCAACCTTGATTTTGCCCCGCCTTAGATACACGCGCAACGGCACCAAGGTCAATCCCTTTTCCTGCGTCTTGCCGATCAGTTTGCGGATCTCTTTGTCGTGTAGAAGCAGCTTGCGTGTTCTTGTCGGTTCGTGGTTCTGCCGGTTGCCGTGCGAGTAGGGGCTGATGTGGCAGTTTAACAGGAAGGCCTCGCCCTGCTTGATCATCGCGTAGCTGTCTTTGAGGTTGATGCGCGCCTCGCGGATCGACTTCACCTCGGTCCCGACCAGCACAATCCCGGCCTCGAGGTTTTCCAGGATGAAATAGTCGTGGAAAGCCTTCTTGTTGGTCGCGAAGAGCTTCTCGGAAGCGTCTCTCTTCTCGCTCATTTCACTTCTTCACTCTCCGCCGTGCGGCGCAGGTACTCGCGCACGGCTTCGGTCCAGTGCCGCAGTGCGGGAAAGCCTTCGCTCATAAGGCGCGTGTTGGCAAGGACCGAGTTCGCAGGTCGCGGTGCGGGCCTGGGATACTCCTCTGTCGTGACCGGATCCACCCTGACGAGGCCCATACCGGCGCAATCGAGCGCGAAGCGCGCCAGTTCGTACCAGGTGCATGAGCCGCTGTTCGTCACGTGATAGGTGCCCCGGCCGCCGGCCTCCACCAGGCGCACCGACTGATCCGCCAGGTCCGCAGCATAGGTCGGGCTTCCGAGCTGATCATTTACGACCCGCAGCACCCGCCCGTTGCGTGCAGCTGCGAGGATCGTTCGGATGAAGTTGGGCCCGCTGCATCCGAAGAGCCACGCTGTTCGAATGATGATATGTACCCCGCACCGGGCGCGGACCAGTTCTTCGCCCTGCAGTTTGGATCTTCCGTAGACCCCAAGGGGAGAAGGAGGATCCTCCTCGATGTAAGGTCCCTGTTTGCGGCCGTCGAAGACGTAGTCGGTGCTGAAATGAACGAGCCGGGCGCCCGATTCCGAAGCGGCAGCCGCCACGTTGCCGGCGCCCACAGCGTTCACCCGGAAAGCCTCCTCCACGTGCGACTCGCAATCGTCGACGCGGGTCATCGCAGCCGCGTTGATGACCACGTCCGGACCGAGGGCGCCGATGCACGCGCGACACCCGGCTTCATCGGTGATGTCCAACTCCTCGATGTCCAGGCCCGTGAGTTCGCTCCTGCCGCCGAACGCGCGCATCAGATCCGTGCCGAGCATTCCCCGTGCCCCGACGATGACTACTCTCATTTTGGCTTGCTGTCTTCCTGTTTTGGTTCCGGCCGGCGCTAGAGTTCCCCGAGTGTGCGTTCACGCCGGCGGTACATGCGATCAAAGTATGTCACATACTCGCCGCTCCGCACATGCTTCACCCAGGCCGGGCTCTCCTGATACCAGCGGATGGTCTCTGCGAGGCCTTCCGCGAAGGGGACCTTGGGTCTCCACCCAAGCTCGTGCTCCAGTTTGGACGGATCGATGGAGTAACGCCGATCATGGCCGGGCCGGTCCTCGACCTGCCTGATCAGGCCCTCGCCCTTGCCCAGGGTTTTGAGGATCAGCCGGGCGATTTCGATATTGGGCATCTCGTGTCTTGCCCCGATATTGTAGATATCTCCGGGGCGCCCGTCGTGAAGCACCCGATCGATGGCTGAGCAGTGGTCCCGGACGTGGATCCAGTCCCTGACGTACAGGCCGTCGCCGTAGATCGGGAGCGGCAGATCGGCAAGAGCGTTGGTGATGAAGAGCGGTATCAACTTCTCAGGAAACTGGAAGGGGCCGTAATTGTTCGAGCAACGGGTCACGATAGCGGGAAGGCCGTAGGTTCGATGGTAGCTGCGAACCAGGAGATCGGCAGCCGCTTTGCTTGCTGCGTAGGGGCTGTTAGGCGCAAGCGGGCTCGATTCGCAGAACGAACCGGCAGGACCGAGGCTTCCGTAGACCTCGTCGGTCGAGATCTGCACGAAGCGCCTGACCCTGTGTCTGCGTGAGCAGTCGAGCAGATTCAGGGTTCCTTGTACGTTGGTGCGAACGAATTCCGAAGAGTCGAGGATGCTTCGATCGACGTGGGATTCGGCGGCAAAATTGACGACGGCATCCACCCCCTGGCCCAGGATTTCTTCCGTGAGCCTGGCGTCACATATGTCCCCGCGCACGAACTTGTGCCGCGCATCGTTCTCCAGCCCTGCCAGGTTTTCGAGGTTGCCCGCGTACGTCAGCTTGTCCAGGTTGACGACCTCGTATTCGGCATGCCATTGGAGGATCAGGCGAACATAGCTCGAGCCGATGAATCCTGCTCCCCCGGTTACCAGCAGTCTCACGTCTTGGTTTCCTTTCTAGTAGGGAGACCATCCCTCGGGTCATGGGTCAGAATTTAGAATATGGAATCTAGAAGTCAGGATGAGAACTCCGGAGGTTGCGGATCCCAACTTCGAAATTCCAACTTCTAGATTCTATATTCCCTTGGAACCGTCGACATACTGTGCCCTCACCGAATCAGCCAAGACCCTATGTCGCTTCTCGTTGAATCTTCTGCGAGACCAAGATCGACGCTCGTAGAAGGGATTCAAATGTCCCGGCATCCGTCCACCAGCCGTCCAGGACGTCGTACTGCATCCTCTCCTTCTCGATGTAGGCATTGTTGACGTCCGTGATCTCCAGTTCGCCGCGGGCGGATGGCTTGAGCACCTTGACAAATTCGAAGACGTCGGCGTCGTACATGTAGATGCCGGTCACAGCATACCTCGACGCCGGCACATCGGGCTTCTCGTCGATCCGTATGATCCGGTCGCCGCGTATCTGCGGGACTCCGAATCGTTGCGGGTCGTCCACCTCTTTCAACAGTATCCGGGCCCCGGTCTGCTGGTTCCTGAAGTTTTCAACATAACGTGCGATGGACTGCTCGATAATGTTGTCTCCCAGGATCACGCAGATCGGCTGGCCGTCGGCGAAGAACTCCGCCAGCGCGAGGGCTGCCGCGATTCCGCCCTCGCCTTCCTGATAAGTATAGTGGATGTGATCAAGGCCGAACGCACGGCCGTTCCCGAGAAGACGCAGGAAATCCCCGGCGTTCCTGCCCCCCGTGACGATCATGATGTCTCGTATGCCCGCCTCGACAAGCGTTTCGATGGGATAGTAGACCATCGGCTTGTGGTAGATCGGCAGCAGGTGTTTGTTGGTTACCTTCGTCAGGGGATAGAGGCGGGAACCGAGCCCGCCCGCCAGCACTATGCCTTTCATTCTGACTCCATCCGTTCTCTCAAATCAAAAAGGTATCCAGGGTTCCCGTCATGACGCAGACGGCGTCGTTTCCTCCCCGCGTCGCGGTTGGCCCTGAAGTTCGTACAGCTTCGCATACTTGAAGAAAACCGATACCGCGCCCATCACCGCCACGACGAAGCCGGGTGTGCCGTCCAGGAAGCCGCGCTTCAAGAGGTACGTCTTGACGAATGTGGCGGTCGGATTCAGAAGCATGCTGAGCGGGGTTGAGACCTTTCCCCTCTGCCGGTAGTCCGCCGCCGCCAGGGTTGAGTAACTTTCCAGCCGGCGGAGGTATGCGGAAAGGTCGCGGTAGGTGAAGTGGTGGATCTCTCCGTTCAGGAGACCCGGTTCCTGGTCCAGACGGACTGACTCGTGAACACGCCCTCCCTGCCACCGGCCGTGCCTGCGGTCAAAAAGGCGCAGCTGATAATCCGGGTACCAGTCTCCGTGGCGAATCCAGCGGCCCATGAAAAATGCCACGCGCGGGATGCGGTATCCCGGATGCCGCGGGCCGGCGCTGATCAGGCTCGTCATTTCCTGCTGAAGCGCCGGGCTCACCCGCTCGTCCGCGTCGAGGGAGAACACCCAATCGTTCTTCGCCTTCTCGACCGCCCAGTTCTTCTGGTCGACATATCCCGTCCAGGCCCTGGTACAGGGCGACACTCCGAATTTCCGGCATATTTCCAGTGTCGCATCGGTGCTGCCGGAATCCACCACGACGATCTCGTCGGCCCACCGGAGCGACTCGAGAGCCCCGGCGATGTTCGCTTCCTCGTTGAACGTGATGACCGTGGCCGAGATTCCTGGCATCTTCGTTCACCCGGCTATGGCCTGCCGGCCTCTCGAAGGATAATGGGCGACTCCCGATAGAATCTCTCGAGCCGTTCGCGCAACTCTCTATCCGTGGTTCGCATCGTCTGTCGCGTCGACCGGCGCTTGCGCAGGATCGCCGGGAGCAGCCCCAGGCCGCTGAAGACTGCCCAATAGAACCGCCAGTCGAGTATCAGCCAGCTCACCAGCAGCCTCCCGGTTATCGACAGGAGATGGCCTGCGAACATGCCCGGATCATGGAGGAGCATCCAGTGCATCAGGATCCTGCTCCTCCGCGACATCCTGTCGAGCGTCCGGCGCCTGTAACGGCGATCCATTGTCCGGCTTGCGTCGTGGTAGGCGACGCTGCGCGGCTCATATTTGATACACCAGCCGCGCTTCCAACCGCGATAGGAAACTTCCACGTCCTCCACCATGACGGCAAGCGGGTCAAAACCTCCTACTTCGAGAAACTTGCTGCGATCGAAGGCAGAGAAGGCGCCGATGGCCGTGAACGAAAGCAGCTGAAGGCCGGATGGGGTCCCAGGGAGCACGTCGTAGTTTTCGTATGTGCTCCACATTCCACGCCGGAAACGCGCCACCTTGCCCCCGTTCCAGAACAGCTTCTCATCCTGGCTGAAAACCTTTCCGGTTACGGCAAAGACATTCGGATCCTCGAAATGCTCGACCATGGGTGCAATACAGCCGTGGTGCAGCCGCACGTCGTTGTTCAGGAGCAGGACGACCGGGTGACGGGCGCTTTCGAATCCGGTCTGGCAGGCCGCGGAGAAGCCGCGGTTACGGTCGTGCTCGATCAGGCGTACGCGGTCGCCGAGTTGAGAGCAAACCCAGTGGACGGTGTCGTCTCCGCCAGCGTCCTCTACTATGACGATTTCGGTCCTGGCTCCGCTCAGTGCACGGAATCGGCCGCAGGCTTCAAATACGGATGGGAGGTAGGCTTCCAGCAGGTTCCTGCCTCTCCAGGTCGGGATCACTACCGAGACGTCCATGATTACCTACAACGCCGTGCGGCGCCTCTCTGGACCTGTGAATAAATCATTCGATTCAGGTGTATCGGCCCCTCGGGCCTCGGTTCCCTTTGTTGCACGTAACCACGCGCTTACGCGCGTGGCTCCCCAGTAACAGCTCGCAGAACTCTTGCTTCTGCAAGCTGTTATCGACACAAGTGGCCACGCCGGTTTTCGGTGTGGCGGGCCGCTACTCACTCCCGGCGCTTCGCGCCTGGTTTGTTTGCCCATTCGGTCAAAGCACATGGCTGCCCATCACTTCCAGCCCAGCCTCGAAGAGGCGGCAGTACGTAGGCCCGGCCGTCAGGCCGGGATTAAGAGTCGCCATATCTTCGAGCGCCGAAGGTGCGGCACTGGAATCATGTGAGCCGGGTCAAACGCTGGGATTTTTTCACGGCTTCTCTGATCCGCCGCACGCGATCTCAAATCCAGGGTCCGGTCTAACAGACCGGAGCTACTTTGCAAACGATATCGGCTTGCCGTCCATCTCGGGGGGCACGGGCAGCCCGAGAAGCCGGATCACCGTCGGGGCGATGTCGACGAGCGAATGGTCGCTGCCTTCGACACGGCGGTTGGAAAGCAGGATCCCCTGGGTGTCGGATTTGTCTGAAGCGCAGTGATCGCCGCTCCACTTCTTGAGGTTTGCCACAACGATGCTCTCCGGAACGGCGCCGAGCGCAGTCTGCCATGAAGTGCGATAGCCGTCGTAGAAGGAAAGCTGCACGTCCGGTGCGTCTTTGAGTTCCGGCCCTTTGAAGATGTCCTCGCGGGGGTATGCCCCCTGTATAACCGGGGCGCCGGTATCGGGGTCGCGGAACTCACGGATTTTGGCGATGATTTCCTTCCGGACCGCTTCGTATTCATTTCCCGGCTCCACGGCGCCGTGCCCCTCCCGGCCTTTGACGTTGATGAAGATGCCGCCCAGGCCGAGGCTGTAGGCCTTACTGCGTGACCAATCCACGTTCGGGAAGAAGCTGCCGCCGGAGAACATGTCGTCGAGCTTCTTGAGCGTCCCGTCGGCATCGGTGGTCTTCATCACCAGGTAACCGTTGCGCGCAAGCCATGTGTTGGTATTGAACTCGCGCCTCCACGTGTGGAAGCCGTGGTCGCTCACGACAATCAATGTGCCGCGGTCTCCCAGGAACTCGAGAACCTTGCCGACAACCGAGTCCATCTTCTCGTAGGTCCGCAGGATGGCATCGCCGAAGAGGGGGACGAGCGCCGCGTCGTATCGGGGATGCTCCGGGTCCAGAAATCGAAAGAACGTGTGGGAGGCATGGTCCGTGGAAAGGAACACCGCTACTGTGAGCGCCGATCGCTGGCGTGTCAGCTGATCCATGAGAGCCGCGTCGACCGCATTCATGTTGCGGAACAGGTCCTCCAGAAAAACCTTCTCGTCGATCTTCTCTTCATTCAGGCCCCAGGTTTCACTGTACCAGCCGAGAGTCTTGAAAAGACCGATGCGCTTCACGAGGTCGGCAGAGAACTCCGGCGGACTTGAGATCGGAGTCGCCGGGCTTCTGGGATCCATGCTGATAGGTTCCAGGTAGAGACGAACTTCGGGATAGGCTTCCAGCACATAGAAGCGACTGACGCCGCGGAGATTGACGAACATGCCGGCCTGGAACTTGAGGTCGAACCAGTCGCTCCACGCTCCTTCCGGTACGGTCTGCGATCTCCCCTGGACCTTGATCGTCAGGGCCCGGTCGTCGGGCGTGACCTCGATATCCAGCGGGATCGAAATCCGCCTGTAGTCGTCATAGCGGGGATCATAGGGGCCTTCAATGTGGGTGCTGATCTGCGGGCCCTGACCCCTCTCCAGCCGCACGAGCACGCCCCCGAACTCCGTGTTTCCGACGTCCCACTGGGTCAGGTCGGTCGCGAAGTAAAAGAAGGTGCCCCATGTTTTCCGGAGGTCGGGTACGCCCAGACCGGCCAGCAATTGCCCGTTCGGAAGATCCTCGGGAGGCAGCGCCAGCGGCATCCGCAGGATGGAAGTGGTTACACCGCGGTCTGCCGCGTACTTGTAGAAGGGCGTACCCTTTCGATTGTTGATGATCTTCGGTCCCCTGATCGGAAGCGTGTGGAACAGGAACTTGGGTTTTTCGACATCGACCAGGCCGATGTCAGGGACGTACTTCTGCCGGTTGACCCTGAGGAAGTCGAAAATGCCGTGCTTCCCCGGATTGGTGCCTGTCGCAAAAGTGGCCCACGCCACAGGAGATTCCGGCGGATCGGTGGTTCCGAGCGACTGGACGGTGCCGGTTCGCATGAGCTTCTGGATGTTGGGCAGGTGTCCCTCGCCAGTCCATTTGGCGACGAGTTTCGGGTCGACTCCGTCAAAGCCCAGCACAACCACCGGTTCAGCGACTTCCTTCACCGGCACGCGAGAGCAGGCTCCAAACAGAAGCATCATCACGAGGAGGTATGAAAGCCGGGACGATGAGCGCCCGCCAGTTGGTCTTGTGCATGGTGCAGATTCCTTTACCGGACCCGGTTTGCTGACTCCCGAGCCGCAGCGCGTTATTGTACCATCCCGTCGGTCCGGCGTCTGCCATGTGGGTCCGCCGTGCCGCGGCGGACCGCTGCGCGCTTCTGAAGAGCGCGCCCGCCCTCGCCGAATTTTGCAATTGAGGGGCCTGACCCTGAGTGGGCATAATTCGCCTGGGTCCGATCAATGAAATTCCGAACCGTTTTCAGAAAGCCTGCGTTCCTGTGCGCGATCCTCGTCGGAGCGATGCTGTCCTCTGCCAGCCGGGCACAGGAGGCCGGGGCTCGGCCGCAAGATGCCAGCGCGGAACGGATCAGGTCCGCGATCCAGGCCGGGACGGTCGATACGGCGATCGCGGATGCACGACAGGCGGTGGCACAGTTTCCGCAATCGTCGGAACTTCACCAGCTTCTGGGCGTGGCGCTCTTCAAGAAGGGCCTGAACGCCGAAGCGCGGAAAGTTTTCGGCCGCGCGATCGAGCTGGACTCCAGGGACCCCCGGAATTACTACAACCTCGCCCTCGTGGAATTGAGCGAGAAAAAATACCCGGAGGCCGCTCGATTGCTCGAAACCGCCGTCAAACTCGATCCCGGGGACGCCCTGGCCCGCGTGATGCTGGGCCGTGCGTACCACAACCAGAACCTGACGGTTCCTGCCATCGAGCAATTCAGGCTTGCGCTCAAGTCGGCGCCGCAGTTGCCTCTCGTGCACTACCATCTGGGATACGCCTATCAGAGCCAGGGGAATCTTGCGGCGGCACTCGCGGAATACGAACAGGAGATCAAACTCAACCCGGGATTCTTCGAGCCGTACTATCTTGCCGGCAATATCCAGCTCGGTCAGGGCAATACCGCCGCAGCAGAAGGCCTTTTCCGAAAGGGGATCGCTTTGAGGCCGCAGGCCGTGCAAGCGCATTACGGCTTGGCGCGCGTACTGCAGGAACGGGGGGATCTCACCGGGGCCGAGGCAGAGTTCAAGCAGGTCATCGGGCTCAAACCTGACCACGTCGAAGCCCACTATTCGCTGGCCCGGCTATACCAGCAGCTCGGCAGGCAGAGTGAGGCGGCGAGTGAATTCAAGATCGTCTCTGACCTTCACGCGCGCGACGCACAGCGCAGCTCGGGCATTGCCGGCGGCCGGGAGCCGTAGGAGCGCACAGCTGCGATGACTCTAATTTATGTCGGAGGTTCAACATCCCGATGAAATCGCCTGCGACAAGAATAATCATCGCCGTTGTCCTGATGGCCGCATCTGCGGCGGGACAGCGGCCGACCGCAGCTCCGATGCAGACGCGCGGCACACCTGTCTCTTCGCAGCCTGCGCAACCGGCCCCCGCGGATCAGTTTGTCGAGGTTTCACGGCAGGCCGGCATTCAGTTCGAGCTCACGAGCGGCGGGCCTGAAAAGAAGTACATCATCGAGGCGAAGGGCGGCGGCGGCATCGCCTGGTTTGATTACGACGACGATGGTTTCCCCGACCTGTTTTTCGTCAATGGTTCCACGTTCGAAGACTGGCGGCGCGGCACGAGCCCGCGCTCCCGCCTCTATCACAACAACGGAAACGGTACGTTTACCGATGTGTCTGCCGCTTCGGGCCTGGACCATAACGGATGGGGTATGGGCGTATGCGCCGCGGACTACGACAACGACGGGAACCCGGACCTCTACGTGACCTACTACGGCGGGAATGTGCTCTACCGCAATCTTGGCGGCGGGAAATTCCAGGATGTGACCAGACAGGCCGGCGTGCCGGGCCGCGGCTGGGGTATGGGCTGCGCATTCGGGGACTACGACAGCGACGGGTTCCTGGATCTCTACGTGGCAAACTACGTCGATGTGGATATTACGCAACTCGGCGAGCCGGGCAGCCTGCTCAATTGCACCTATCGAGGCATCGCCACCTTCTGCGGACCGCGCGGCCTCAAGGGCGGACGCGACATCCTCTACCACAACAACGGTGATGGTACGTTCACGGACGTAACGGAGAAGGCTGGGATCGATCCGGGCCTGTATTTCGGTCTCGGTGTGGTGATGGGCGATTACGACCGCGACGGGCGGCTCGACATTTATGTGGCCAACGATTCCACACCCAGCGCGCTCTACCGGAACAACGGAGACGGCACCTTTGCCGATGTCGGACCGCAGTCCGGGACGGCGTACAGCGCTGACGGACAGGAACAGGCGGGGATGGGCGTCGAATTCGGGGACTACGACAACGACGGCTGGCTCGACCTGGTGAAGGGGAATTTCTCCGACGACACGAAGAACCTCTACCGCAACAACAGGGACGGGACGTTTACGGATCAAACCTACTTCGCAGGCATCGGCGGCACGGCCTGGCTTTTCACGACCTTTGGTGCGGAGTTTCTCGATTACGACAATGACGGTTGGAAAGACATCCTGCTCGCCAACGGCCAGACATTTCCACAGATGGACAAGTATCCCACCGGCATCACGTATGCCGAACGGAACATGCTTTTCCACAACCTGCGCAACGGGAAGTTTGACGAAGTGGGGCTTCGCTCCGGTCCCGCGCTGGCGTTGAAGAAGGTTAGCCGGGGCCTGGCTACGGCGGATTACGACAACGACGGTGACCTGGAATTCGTGGTCAGCAACATGAATGCCTCGCCGGATCTGATACGTCACACGCGAAAGAATCATAACCACTCGATCCTTCTGAAGCTCATCGGGACGAAGAGCAATCGGAGCGGAATCGGCGCAAAGGTGCGCGTCGTCGCCGGCGGACTCACACAGTTCGACGAGGTACGCAGCGGCGGCGAGCTATCTCTCATCGCCCGACGTACGACTGCACTTCGGCCTGGGAGCGGCGACACGCGTCGATCGAATCGAGATTGATTGGCCGAGCGGGACCAGGGAGGTCGTTACTGACGTTCCCGCCGACCAGATCGTCGTGTTGAAAGAGGGAAACGGGATCGTTGGTAGGTCCGGTCTGCTAAAGCTGTCTCGAAACTCAACTATGATTCGGGCTTTCAGCCCTTCTCTGGTCTTTGGGTGCGAGTTCCTGGGGCTTCGCCCCAGGCTGTTATGAGACGGGCCTTCGGCCCTCGCAACTGTATTCAAATCAGCATAGAGAGCGCTGAAAGCGCGTTCTCATAACGGCCCGGGCCGAAGCCCCGGGTTTGCATGCACCAGCAGGAACCAAGGGCTGAAGGCCCGCTCCATAGAGTTTTGAGGCAGCCTCGTTAGACGGGCCCCATTTTCGACCCGACCTCTCACCCTCTCAAGCAGATAACAAGACTCGCCTGGCCGGCCGGACACCCCAAAAAACGATTGACAACTCCCTTCCAATCGCTATAAGGTCGCGCCATCCTGGACGCAGTGTGTGAACTCTCTGATGTCCAGATGTCTGGATAATGTCCGGCTTTTTTTGGATAACTCTTAAGTCGGCCTTTTCCCAAGTGAGGCTATTCCCATTGGGAATGAGCAGTTTAGGATGTTCCCAGCTTTCCAGGAGCCCGTGGTTCTCGGATTGCTTTCCAGTGTCCGGATCTTCATCCCTCCGGCGGGAGGTGTGTCAGGCCGAGTGGCGCCTGACGATCGAGGTGAGCTTCCTCCTCCGGTTCGGATTCACTTCTAACTGAGTCTTAAACAAGGTTCATCAACGAGAACTGAGAATGGAGGACCTTTTATGAATAAAGCTAGATTGATCGCCAGCTATTTCCTCCTGGCCGGCGCAATCATGCTTTGGGGATCCGCTCTTGCCTGGGGCCAGGCCACCACCGGTGAGATTACCGGCGTGGTGACTGACGCCACAAAGGCGGTCATCCCGGGCGTGGAGGTCGTGGCCACGAACACGGCCATGGGCGTCTCACGCAACGGACTGTCGGAGGCGAACGGACTCTATAGAATCCCGCTGCTTCCACCGGGATCATATACCGTCAAAGCCTCGATGACCGGCTTCAAGACCGCCGTTCGCGAGGGCATCACGCTGGCGGTTGGCCAGGCAGCGCGCGTCGACATGGTCCTGGAAGTTGGGAACATCGCCGAGACGGTGACTGTCAGCGGCGAAGCCTCGCCCGTGGAAACCGAGCAGGGGCGTGTTTCCACCCTCGTGGACAGCAAGCGCATCCTGGACATGCCGTTGAACGGCCGGAACATCTACAACCTGATGACTCTCGCGCCGGGTGCGGTGAACTCCACCTGCGACCGTGACCGAGCCGGGCCAGGTGGTCTAATACTCGTCGGTCAACGGCGGACGAGCCAATTTCAACGGCTTCTGGCTTGACGGGGTCACTAACAAGGGCCTGAGCGGGGGAACAAACGTCACGCCCAACGTCGACTCGATCCAGGAATTCCGCATGGAGACCATGAATTTTTCGGCGGAATTCGGGAGTGCCTCCGCTTCTGTGGTCAACGTGGTCTCAAAATCCGGGACCAACAACTTCCACGGGACAGCGTATGAGTTCCTCCGCAACAGCGCCATGGATGCCGCCGAGTACTTCGATCCCTGGATTTCGGAGACGAATTCCAAGGACAAGCCGGCCTTCAAGCGGAACCAGTTCGGCGCCTCTGTGGGTGGGCCAATCGTCAAGAATCACCTCTTCTTCTTCGGGTCCTGGGAAAGCCTGAGAGTGCGCACGGGGAATTCCACGGTGCAGACCATGGAGAGTCCGCAATGGGGAGGCTTCGTCCAGCAGTACGGGGCGCCGGTTGCGCAGTTTCTCTACAAGAACTACCCCGCTCCCCGTACCTTGACTTCCGGGACAACATCGGTCGGTGATTATCTCGCCGGAATGGGTTATGTCGGCGAGCCGACGCAGACTGAGGTCGATGCGTTCCTCGGCGATACGTTCGGATCGCCGGCAGGTGCCCTCGCTGCCGACGCGCCGATGATTGGGGACACCAGCTTCTTTCTGCCGCTTTCTGAGAATGACAACCAGTACAGCATTCGTATCGACGAGGAATTCCGGGGCGGCAAAGACAAGCTCTCCGGTCGATTCTATTGGTACGGAATGACAAGTCATGCCTACCAGTTTCAACGTTCGGCTTTTGACTCACCTGTTTCGGTCACGGCCGTACAGCCCTCGATCAGCGAAACTCACATATTCACGCCTTCCGTGGTGAACGAATTTCGCACAGGACTCAACCGAAACGTCCCGATATCGGTGCCGGGGATCCGGGGGTGCCCTCCATATGAGATGCCTCTAACGCAACCACATATCTTCGGGGCCTACAGTGGCTACCCCCAGAACTTCACGGAGAACGTTTTCAGTTACAGTGACGTGATCAACATCACCAAGGGCAAGCACGGCATGAAGACCGGGGTGGAGTTCCGTCGAAACCAGGAAAACAGCACGTTCGACGTGGGTCGGCCGAGCTACTACTTCTACGGCCTCGTGTATCTTGCTCTCGACGATCCGTATTACGCGGGCGCAGGCATAGACCCCCACATAATAGACGGGACGCACCTGTCCAATCTCGCCCCAAGCAATCGAGGCTGGCGCAACACAGAGTTCGGCGCCTTCTTCAACGATGACTGGAAGGTTCTGCCCAATCTGAGCATCAACCTCGGCGTTCGCTATGATCTATACACGCGCCTGACTGAGGTCCAGAACCGCGCGACCCAGTACTCCATGACCAACGGAGACAATCTCTGGTATCGTGTTCAGAACGGCGAATTCGCAACCGCAAGTTCGCTGTCTGAGGGGGATCACAACAACTTTGCTCCCCGCATCGGGTTTGCGTGGGATCCTCTCAAAGACGGAAAGATGTCAATCCGCGGAGGCTACGGCGTGGCATACCAGGCGGGTGTATACAACCCGCTGGCCAACTCACGCTGGAATCCGCCGTATTACAGTTTCAACGGGATTACCAAGCCGGATTGGGGCGGCGGGGCCGATGAGGTCGTCCTGTACGGGCCTCAGACTCCGGGGGAGGCTGTCACTGCCACCGGTCCGAACAACAATCCGGGCGGCCAGCTCTACCCGGGAAACATCATGGCCTACTACCCGGGGAACCCTCTTACCACCAAATTGACGGGTATTCCGAACCCGCGCATGCGTGACCCTTACGTCATGAGCTGGTTCTTCGGAATCCAGCGTGAACTTATGCGCGACCTGACCTTGGAGGTGAACTATGTCGGGACAGCCGGGAGAAAGATTATCCGATCCGAGAACTGGAACCGGTTCAATGGCGACCGTCTCGGCTGGATTTCTCCGACCGGCACATGGGAGGGGGATACCGGGCTGAACAGGCTCAATTCAACTATGGTGCGATGCGGTTCTGGGAGAACTCCGTCACTTCGTCATACGAGGCTCTCCAGGCCCAGGTATCGAAGCGGTTCTCCAAAGGGTGGGCACTGACCGGCAACTACACGTGGGCCCACAGCATCGACCTCCGATCCACATGGCACAGCGGTGCGACCACGAGCAACGGCGCCCAGGAAGGCTACTCGACGGACGTAATGGATATTGCCCTCGACCGGGGGCGTTCCGTCTTTGATGCCCGACACCGCTTCGTCGTCAACGGGATCTGGGATCTGCCGCTGTTCGCAAACAGCCGAACCCTCGTCCAGAACATTTTGGGCGGATGGCAGGTCAACGGAATCCTGGCCCTGCAGTCAGGTCAGCCATTCACGCCGTTCATCAGCACTAGCTTCAGTGGCGGGGGCGACTGGAACGCAGATGGGACCAACAACGACAGGCCGAACACACCAAGCATCGGCAACTCGGTGACATCCTCGAAATCCTCTTGGATAAACCCTGCCGGCGGCCCGTTTAATATCCCAACCGAAAGCGCCAGCGGAATTCCGACAACGGCGGAGAAGGAGGCCTTCTTCGGGGTGCCGGAACTAGGAGCCACCGGCAACCTCGGCCGCAATACCTACGAGGGTCCCGGTTTCGCCAACGTTGATTTCTCGCTCTTCAAGAACATCAAGATTCCACAGATCAACGAGCAATCGATGATCCAGCTCCGTTTCGAGTTTTTCAACCTGTTCAACCGGGTGAACTTCTACCAGCCGACGCCCACGATCAATTCGAGAACGTTCGGCACCGCTACGCAGACTTTTGATGCGCGGCAGATCCAGATTGGGTTGAAGTTCATCTTCTAAGCTGAACGCTCACTCCGGCGGAAAGGCGGGCGCCCTTCGCGGCAGCCCGCCTTTTTGTTTCTTGGGAAGAATACAGAATTCAGAACACAGAACTCAGAATGGGGATGGTGCTTCCTGCGAGTGAAGTGCGTTATGTATGGGTTGAATATTCTCAATTCTGCATTCTGAATTCTGCGTCTCGAAGGTGGAGGACGCTGCCGACATCCCCGGTCTTCCTGCAAGGTCTGAGAAACCCCGTAAGGGAATACCGATCCATCACCAACTGGCCCTTTCCTTCGTGAGGTAGTATTTCGGATAGGGACTGAGGCTGCCGCCGCGAAGTGCATCCGAATGTCGCTTGGGCTTGCGGATGAGGACAATCGTGTCCCCACGGACCACAACAAGCAGCTTGTCACCTGGCTTAAGCCCAAGCTGACCCCGCGCTGCCCGCGGGATCACGATCTGGTTCTTTCTGGACAACCTAGCTTCGCACACTCTGGATCCTCACAAGTGAGCCCATCTCTTGTGCATCCGACGGAGGTGTCAACGGTAGATTTCTCTTCTGTGGCCGACGCGCAGCACCAGGACGAGGACCCTGTCGTCCTGGATGTCGCATATCAAGCGATAATCTCCAATCCGATATTTCCAGAGATCTCTCTTGGTCCCGTGGAGCGGACCGCCGAGCCTGCGGGGGTCTTGCTCCGTCTGAATCCGCTCGTGGAGAAAACGAAGAATTCTCTGCTGGACAGTCCTGGCCAGCCGGGATAACTCCCTCAAAGCGTGCGGGTCGAACTCAACTTTCCAGGCCAAGTCGCCGCTCCACCTCTTCAAGGGGGATACCATGAAGGTTCCGTTCAAGCCTCTGCATGGCTATCAGGTAGTCCTCTTGATCATCCAGAAATTCCTGAATGGCGAGTTTAGCGTAGTAGCTCTTAGTCCGGCCGGTACGCTTGGCCAGTCTCTGCAGTCTCTCTTCAGTATGTTTCGGCAACCTGAGAGCGAGCATCTGTTCCCCTCCTTTCCCCTGCTGCAATACAAGTATAGCATCAACCGGTGGTCCCAGATCTGCCCTGTTGAAGACTTTCAGAGTTCCAACGTGTACCAGTGATTTCGTTCTGAATCCTGAAGCCTGAGTTCTGCCTTACGCGGCGGGACGCGGAGAGAGTGTTAGCAGACAAAAAAAGAGGCTCCGAGAACTCCGGAACCTCTTGCTTGAAGCCGCAACAGGATTACAGCTTTACTACGTTCTGAGCCTGCCAGCCTTTTGGCCCCCTGGTGACATCAAACTCGAGCTGATCACCCTCGTTCAGCGATTTGAATCCCTCGGCTTGAATGGCGGAATGGTGCACGAAAACATCATCTCCGGAAGCCCGGCTGATGAAGCCGTAGCCTTTATCGTTGTTAAACCACTTCACTGTTCCTTGTTCTTTCATGTTTTTCCTATTTTGTCCCGCTTCTTGAGCGGATTGTTCTTGAATGTCTTGTACTCATGTTCTCGTTACCATTCGGGATTCAGGCCCAAAAACAAAAAAGGCCGCTCGCTCCTCATCAGGAGCCGCAGCCAAACTCTGTTACGACTGGCACAAAAACCTGATCAGACAGCAAATATCATACATTAATTGCTCGCCCAATGCACGGAATACCGAGGACTTTGCGTTTCCAGGACTCTGCATTCTGAATTCTTTAGTTCCCTGCTTACTTCGAGAGCCAACCTGCACGCGCTATTTTGGGAAATACGACCGATACTGCTGGCACAGCTTGGGATTTTCACGGCAGAGCCGGTCGAACTCCTGGCGGGCCTCGGCGGCCTCGCCTGCTTTCAGCAGGGCAAATGACAGATTCAAGCGGGCCTGGTGATAATCATTCTGATCGACAACGCTTTTCGGTACGACTCGACTGCATCGTTGACATGTCCCAGATTCGACTGCGCGATTCCGATCGAGTTGTAAGCCAAGGCATCTCCCCCCCCCAGCCGGATGGCACGCTGCAGAGCATCAAATCCGTCCTGGTATTTGCCCGCGTCCACCATTGCGATTCCCATGAACTTCGTCGCCTGGTCGTCATTCGGCCGTTCCGACAGGATCCCCCGGTAGATTTCAATGGCGCCTTGGTAGTTCTTCTGGCGTGAGTAGACCATTGCCAGCAGACGCCTGGGGTTCAGCCCAGACGGATTATCCTTGATCAGGCCCTTCAGTATTTCGACTGCTTCCTCGGATCTCCCCAGATGGACCAGCACAGTTGCGCGGTTCAATTCGGTCAGCTCAAAGGATGGGTTTAGTGCGCGTGCCTGGTCGAAGTGGTCGAGCGCTCCCTGGTTGTCCCCCGCCTTACGGCTGTTGATGCCCAGCTGATAGTGGGCGATGAAGAGTGATGGCTCTTCCCTCGCCGCTTCGGAGAGCAGAGCGTTTGATTTATCCAGGACCCCTGCGTCGGAAGCCTGCAGGGCAAGCAGAATCTTGTTGAACAGCTGCACCTTATCCTTGGGATCCGCCAGCCCCGACTGTCCGGAGTGATTGATGGGCACGGCCACCGCCACATAGCCGAGGGCTCTCAGCGCCTCGATCCTCTCGGAGTCTCCGCCTCTAGTCCCGGCCTCCTGCGTGGAAGAAACCCGTTGCTTGAACTGGTTCAATTTCTGGCGCAGCCCGTCAGCCAGCGCCCGGCGGCTGGCGTAGAGGTTTACCTCTTCGTCCGGGTCTGCGGCCAGATCGTACAACTCGGCTCGCGGTGCCTCGATGAACTTGAAGTTTCCTTCGATCCAGGCGGCGAGGTCGCTCCAGCCGAAGGTATTGCGTGGGTAGAGCGTCTCGCCATATGCAATAGATGCCTGACCGCCGCGCTTGCCCAGAACCTGGCCGAGAAGACCCCTGCCCTGCATCGGGACCTTCGGGTCGGCGGGAGCCCGCACAAGCTGCAAAACCGTCGGTGCGATGTCGACTGATGCCACGATGTCTCCGTTCCGGCGCGCCTGCTCGCCCGAGCCCTTCGGCAGCTTTACGATCAGGGGGATATGCATCGTGCTCTCGTAGAGAAAGAAGCCGTGCTCGTACTCGTCGTGCTGGCCCCTTCCTTCTCCGTGGTCGGAGACCGCCACGATCAAGCTTCGATCCCAGTCGCCGCTCTTTTTCAGTGCGTCAAACAGACGGCCCAGCTCGTAGTCCGCGTAGGCGACCTCTCCCCCATAGAGGTCGCTGGCATACTTGGAATGGAATGGCTCCGGCGGGTTGTAGTCATGGTGCGGATCGAACAGGTGGACCCACAGGAAATAGGGTGTTCGCGGCTTGCCGTCGAGCCAGTCGAGCACGAGCTTGATCGTTACGCCGGCCTTTCGCTGCACGTTCCCCGGATTCACGCCCTGGAACTCCCTCGCCTCGAAACGGTCGTAGTAGAAATCAAAACCCTGATTGAACCCCCACACGGAGTCCAGGACATAGGCGCTCACAAATGCAGCGGTGTTGTAGCCCGCCTTCTTCAGTATCGACGCCAGCGTCGGGAATCCGGGCCTGAGACCGGATGATGTGAAGTCGCGGACGCCGTGGGTTGGCGGGTAGGTTCCGGTGAGTATCGACGCATGCGACGGCGGTGTCATCGGCGCCTGGCAGTAAGCCCGCTCGAATAGGGTCCCTTGAGCCGCCAACGCGTCCAGGTTAGGCGTGGCAATGCGGGTATTGCCGTAACAGCCGAGGTAATCCGCCCTGAGTGTGTCGATGGTAATCAGGATGACGTTCGGCTTGGTCTGCCCGACCGCGATGACTGCAGAAACCAGTATTGAGGCCGCGAGCCCCCCGTATTCGAAGATAACTCATGCGTCGCAAGCTCTAAACTCCAAACTCTAAATTCTAGATTCTAAATTCCCAATTCCAAATATCCTATTGCCTGGCCCCCGCCCTGCTGCCCGGCAGTGGTAGAATTGTGCCAGAGCAATGTCATGATTCACTACTTGTTGGCCTCAATCTTGGCCCTCTCCGGAACCCGCTTGCCTGAGAAGTACCAGAAGTGGCTCGACGAGGAAGTCGTTTACATAGTCTCCGAGCAGGAGAGATCCGCGTTCAAAGCGCTGGCCACCGATGCAGAACGCGATACTTTCATCGAGCACTTCTGGAAGATCCGGGATACCGATTCTTCGACCGAAGAGAACGAGTTCAAGAGGGAACATTACACCCGGATTCACTATGCCAACGAGCGTTTCCATGATGGAATACCTGGATGGAAGACCGACCGTGGCAGGATCTGGATTATCCATGGCCCCCCCGACGATCAGCATTACGAGTATGGCGCGGGCTCAATGGGCATCGATGTCGAGAATCCAACCGAAGTCCTGGCGGGAGAGGGCAACCCGCAGCGCCGCGTATACCGCCTGACGCTGAGCCGGCCCGAGGCTGAAATCTGGGTCTATCGTCACATCGACGGGGCCGAAAGCGCTCCCAGCTATTTCCAGGTCATCTTCTGCCGAACAGATCCGGTCCGGCTTTGGGAGCTCAGCCAGACGCTGAAACGCATCGGCGGCGCAAGAGCCGCTCAACTACGGCGCACGGGTTCAGCGGGACCTCGCCATCATGACCTTCCTGAGGGGATACTTTCTCGGGGGGCCATATAGGATCGTGTATGCCGGCGAATACAGGCTCCAGGATATGGACGATTTTCTGCATGGCATCTTTCAGCCGCAGCGGCAGCCTTCAATGGATGTGCTGGAGTTCAATCTGGCCGTCGCGGACCTGGAGCGACCCAGCGGCGAAATCCTGATGCAGCGCCTGGAAATGGGCCGCCGACTCAAGGAAAGGGTTCGATCAAGGGTCTTCTTTGAGGAACTGCCCATGGAGGTCCGGGTGGGCACGCTGCAGTCGGCAGCAGGCGGCACAATCGTGCCTGTCTGTCTGGGCCTCGCGACACAAGACCTCCAGGGGCACCAGCTCGGAAGGGACGACACTCTGGACGTCCTCCTGGAACTGGTCGGCGATGGAGGGGAGGTGAAGGCCTCGCTGGCGGATTCCATGAAACTGACCGGTGGAGTCGATCGGGAGATCCGGGCCGAGAAGTATCTCTACCAGACACGGCTGGCAGCTCGCCCGGGTAGCTACAAACTGACGATATATGCAACACTGCGCAAGCATCAGGCTTCGGCATATCGTGAGTTCGACGTCCGGCTGCCTGACTATGGATCAGGAGACCTATCTATGAGCGATCTCCTGCTCTTCGAGACGGTCGTGCCGAAGAAACAGTTTGCCAACCGACAGGCCGGAGCGCCAGGACTGCCGGCTTTCCTTGGTGGGAGCCGCCCAATATATCTTAAGGACTACGTGCTGATCCCCAGCGGCGACAGCCGTTTTCGGCGCGGCCAGAAGCTGACAGCTTTCTTCGAGGTCTACAATCCCGGCCTCCAGAGCCCCGACCAGACTCCACGCCTCGAGATCCGCTGCCTCTTCAAGGGGGCTGACGGCTCGGAACTCGAATTGCCCCGGAGGATTCTGGACTATCTCACAGATGCTGGCGTGCGTCGCTCGACCTACGGCGTCTCAATACCATTGCTCGGCTTCGCGCGTGGAGATTACTCCGTTACATTCGAAGTAAACGATGCGCTCCGGGCGAAGGCATCAGCAAGTCGACGACCTTCTCGATCTATTGAACTATGAATAGACTCACCGCAAAGGCGCGGAGGACGCAAAGGATGATCTTAGTGTCCCTGGCCATCTTGGTCGCGCTTCCTGTCAACGCCAGAACCAACTATAAGAAGTGGTTGCGGGAGGATGTGTCTGGATCGTTTCTCAGAAGGAACGCGCCCGGTTTTTGGCGCTGAAGACGGACGAGGAGAAGGAGATCTTCATCCAGGAATTCTGGGAGCGGCGCGACCCGACTCCCTCGACACCAAGAAACGAGTACAAGGAGGAGCACTACCGCCGATTCGAGCACGCGCTCAAGACCTTCCAGGAAGGTGTCCCCGGGTGGCGTACCGATCGCGGGCGCATATACATAATCCACGGGCCTCCGGACAGGGAGTTTTTCATTTCGTCCCAGGCTCGCCTGTCCCTGGGCCCGATGTCCGACAGCCAGTCGCGGATGCCGAACACGATCATCTGGGCGTATCGAAGCAATCCGAACGGTAAATACTACCGCGGGGAACTCAACCTCATCTTCCAGCCATCGGCGGGCCTCACGAAACAGAACTTCGCCCTGGATGAGTCAGCGACAGCCCAGGAGAGAGCCGAGGACATGGCACGCCTGTTCGGCCCGGCCGCCGACCAGAACTGGCTCGAAGGAGACATGCGTTACAGGCTGGTCGTGGCCGGGCCCCCGGCGACGGTCAACGCGCGGGGTGCGGAAATGCCCACGGCGGGGATATCAGAGGCTGCAAAGTACACCGACGATCTCTTCCGATCGCCGGGCGACCTCATGGAGGAGAACCTCGAAAAGCAGGACCGGTTGGAACATGCGAAACGGCGGATGCGCGAGGCCGTGACGGCCCAACTCACGTTTGGCGATTTGCCGCTGGTACTTTCGAACCGGAGTTTTGCGCGGCCCGATCGCGACTACTTGGTCCAGGTGCAGATCGACATACCGAACTCGGCACTGGCAGAGAATCTCCTGGAGCTGAAGAAGGATACCGACATATCGCGGGTGGACATCTACTGTGCGCTCTCGATCTAAGGCAGCCATCTGGCCGACGAGTTCGCGGACTCCATCGATGTCTCCCGGTCCGCTCTTTCCTCTCTGCCAGCTGAAAGCCTCCACTATCTGAATGTGTTCCACGTGCCGCCAGGCAGATACACGCTCAAGGCGGCGGTCCGCACCTCGGATAACAGACGCCTTGGCATGAAGGAACAATGGTTGCCGCAGCGCCTGTGGACCGTAGTTCCGTCTCGCTCTCCGAGGTGCTGATCACAAATCGGATCCAGGCCGCGCAAGCCCAAGGACCGAAATCCTCCGATTTGGCGCTGGTGCTTGGAGACACTCGATTGCTGCCCCACCCGTCAAAGCAATTCCTGCCCGCCGACTCCCTTTTCCTCTATTTCCAGGCCTACCTGCCGGAGGGCAAGGAGCTCAAAGATATCGACCTGTCCATCGCGATCCAGTTCCTCAAAGACAATGCGGTCGTCAACCGTTTGGAGCCGCGCAAGATAGTCGACACGCAGTCCACCATGCCGGATGTCGTGAATTTCGCGACCGCGGTCCCGCTGGCTGGTTTTGCTCCCGGCGAAATACACTCTCCAGGTGCAGGCGATCGATCACACGGCAAAGAAGTTTGCATTCCAGCGCGTGGAATTCACAATCACGGACCGTTAACCGTGCCTGCGGGCATGCCTTGGGCTCGGTCGACAGGACAGCTCCCAGCCATCAGCATTCCGCCCCCTCTGACGGCTAACAGCTGATTGCTGACATCCTTCAGGCGAGAGGGCAAGATCCGGACTTCAGAACAGTTGCCTGGGCGTTGCATGGGTGGCAGAATTTAGGCCTATGAGACTCCCAGCCCTTTTCCTGGCGCTTTCGTGTGTCGCTGCCCTGGCCGTTCAGTCGGACGAGGAGAAAAGCAGCGCCAAATATTACGATAAGTGGCTCAACCAGGACGTCTTGTACATAATCACCGATGATGAGCGTGATGTCTTTTCCAAGCTGAGAACGCCGGAGGAGAAGGAACAGTTCATCGAGCAGTTCTGGCAGCGCCGCAATCCGAATCCCGGCAAGGGAGGCAACGAGTTCCGCGAGGAGCACTATCGTCGCATCGCCTATGCCAACGCCAAGTACGCAAGCGGGATCCCCGGCTGGAAGACCGACCGCGGTCGTATCTACATAATGTTCGGCGAGCCCGCGGAGATCGAGGATCATGCCGGCGGGGGCAACTACGTGCGCCCGAACTATGAGGGCGGGGGGAGCACAAACACTTACCCTTTCCAGATCTGGCGCTATCGGCATATAGAGGGTGTGGGCGACGACGTCGAGATTGAGTTCGTTGATCAATCCTGGACAGGCCTCTACAAAATGTCCATGGATTCCTCGGATAAGGACATGCTCCTGTATGTGGACGGGACCGGGCAGACCCTGCAAGAACGTCTCGGGCTGGCTCAAAGAAATCTACCGGCCCGGACTTCATCCCGGCTTCTACAACGACACCTCCATGGCGGCCAAATAAGGGCTGCGTTCCAAGGACATGCCATTCGAACGCATGCTGCAGTACTACAACCTGCAGCGGCCTCCCGTGATACAGCACAAGGATCTGCAGACCATCGTGGAAACGCGTGTCACATACAATACCCTGCCCTTCAGGTACGCTTTCTCCTATGTCCGGGCCGACAGCGAACGTGCGTTCGTGCCAATCACGCTAGAGGTCGAGAACAAAGGACTCAGCTACAAGCAGGTCGATGCGGGCGGAGTCTATAAGGCACGCGTCGGAATGTACGGCGCGGTGACATCACTAGCCGGGAAGACCGTCGCCGAGTTCGAGGACACGATAGCCTCGGAGTACCGGCCTGAGCACTTTCAGCAGGGGCTGCTGCAGAAGTCGCTCTACCAGAAAACGTTGCTGGTTCCTGTGGGCCTCAACAAGCTGGACCTGGTTGTCAAGGACTTGAACAGCGGCAACGTAGGGACCGTATCCACGAGCATCAATGTCCCACGTCCCCAGGGCGGCGATCTGACCGCGAGCCCGCTGGTGCTGGCCAAAATGATCGAGCCGATGAATTCCCTCCCTGACGCTCCGCAGTCGTTCGTGATCGGGGATCTGAAGGTTGTTCCCAACGTGACCGGGACCTACAAAGCCTCCGATCCGCTCAACGTCTATTTCCAGGTCTACAACGTCGGGCATGACGAGGCTCAGGCGAAGCCGAAGCTGGTGACATCCTATACGATCATGCGGGACCAGAAACTGGTCACCCAGCTGATAGACCAGGCCGGGACTTCAGTGAGCTATGCTTCCGAGGCGCGGGTCGTAATGGCCCGCCGTCTTGGCCTGGACGGTTTTCAACCGGGGCACTACAAGTTGAATGTGGTGGTGAACGACCTCATCACCGGGCAAAGCCTCTCGCGGGATGCCGCATTCGAGGTTGCCGCGCGATAATCGCGTTTCCGACCGCAACTCCACACGGGGTTGAGCAATAGTCCGAATCGAGAGACAGTCGCCAATGGAAACAAAGAGCCCTGCTGGGCGGGTCGGACCCCTGTTTCCGATCAGGTCGGGACTGAGCCGGCTTCTCTGCTGGTGCGCTGTTTTGGGAGTGGCGGCTTCGGGGGAGGTCGCACCATTCCAGTCGATCAGAGCGCCTGCGGGCAAGACTCCGGTCGTCCTGATCACGATCGACACTCTTCGAGCGGATCGCCTTAGCTGCTATGGCTACGCAAAGGGGAAGACGACGAATATTGATTCTGTTGCTGCCGATGGGGTCCTCTTTGAGAATGTCTATGCGCAGACCCCAATCACCCTTCCGTCTCACGCGACCATCCTCACCGGGACTTACCCGATGTATCACAAAGTCCAGGATGTGGTTGGCCGCCTTCGGGACGGCGTCCCAACACTGGCCGAAGCTCTAAAGCAGAACGGGTATGTCACGGGAGCTTTTGTCGGATCCACCGTGCTCAGTGCCCGGTGGCGGCTGAACCGCGGATTTGACGTCTACGACGACAGGTTCTCCGTTCAGGAGGGATTGCGGCAGGCAGACTTCGACCGGCTCGAACGGCGCGCCGAGGAGGTCATTGCCCCGGCCATCGGATGGCTCGAGGCCAATTCACGGCAGCCGTTCTTTATCTGGATTCATCTGTTCGACCCGCATGATCCGTACACTCCGCCTCCGCCCTTCTCGGAGGAGTATCGCGATCGTCCCTACGACGGCGAGATTGCCTATGTCGATGCTTCGCTCGCGAAGCTTTTTGACAAGCTGAAGGGCCTGGGTCTCTACGACCGCTCCCTCATCGTCCTCATGTCGGACCATGGAGAATCGCTCGGGGAACACCAGGAGATGCATCATGGATATTTCGTCTATGATGCGACTCTCAAGGTTCCCCTGATCCTCAAGTTCCCCGGCTCACGGTCTCCGGGGGACTCGGCTTCCGAACAAGGTAAGATGCGTCGATATTGCGCCCACCATACTCCAGCAGGTAAGCATCCCATCCCCGCCCTCCTTTCAGGGGGAAAGCCTTCTGGCCATGGTTGCGGGAAAGCGCGCAGGCGTCGATCTTCCCATCTATTCCGAGACCTACTATCCGAAGGTCCACTTCAACTGGAGCCCCCTGTTCAGCTATCAGCCGGGTGACAACAAGTACATCGAGGCACCCAGGAACGAGCTTTACGACACAAGAACGGACAAACAGGAGCTCAACAACATCGTACAGACCAATCAAGCGCTAGCCGGCAGACTGAAGTCGGACCTCATGTCTTTCCAGGGGCGATACTCCGCCTCCGGACCACAGTCCGACGCGGCCCAGCAGACGGACCCGGAGACGATAGCGCGGCTCAAGTCGCTCGGATATGTGGCTTTCACAACATCTTCTGCCAAATCCGAGGCTGACCTGTCTCTACCGGATCCGAAGGAGAAGATCCGGGTTTACAACCAGCTGAACCGGGGAATCGCGCTTTCCCGACGGGGCATGTCCGACAAGGCGGTCGAGGTCTTCTCTCAAGTGGCAGAGACCGAGTCGAACATGCCTATCGTTCATTTCCTGCTCGGTATGGAGTACTTCGACAAGCGCTGGTACCTCAAGGCGATTGAGGAATACAAGGAGACACTCAAATACAATCCCGACTCCAACGTCGCTATGTTCAATCTGGCACGCGCCTACCTGGAATCCGGCCAGACGGAGAACGCCGAGGCCGGATTAAGATACCTCCTGGAGCGCGAGCCCGAACATTTCGGCGCGCTGCACTACCTCGCACTGGCATGTTCCCGCAGGGCCCGGTTTCAGGAGGCGGCGGACAACGAACTCAAGGCGTTGAAGCTCCGACCCGACTATGTTGAGGGTTACAACAACCTCGGCTCCTTCTACCTGAATTTAGGGCAGCCGGACAAGGCGATCGAGGCTTACCAGAAAGCGCTCGCAGTGAATGCGGACCTGGTAATGGTGCGCCTGAACCTGGCGCTCGCTTATATCCGAAAAGGATCTTACGACGACGCGATCGTGGTCGCGCGGGAGGTGATCCAGAAGGATCCACAGCGCAGCCTGGCGCACTTCTACCTCGGGCAGGCCCTGATGGCCAAAGGGATGAAGTCTGAGGCGCGAGAGGCGTTCCAGAAGGCGAAGGAGCTAGACCCAAGGCTGAAGGTCCCCGAATAAGTAGGTCGAGTCTGTTAGACCTGACCTTGCGTACGATCGAAGTGATACGGCCCCGTCTGACGAGGCTGTCCCAAGAATCTATGGAGCGGGCCTTCAGCCCTTGGTCACTATAAGCGCATGCGAACCCGGGGCTTCGCCCCGGGCTGGTATGAACCGGGCCTTCGGCCCTCCAAAAATCGTGTCAGTAATTGATCCCCATCTCGGGGCTACTGGGGCTTGAGGCTGAAGGGCGACGAGGCTTTGTTGAAGCACCAGATAACTACGCGTTTATCACGGACTGTCGCATCGCTGGTCTGCCTGCTGGCATGGCTCGCCGTCCCATGCCTGGCTGTCCCGGCTGCCCAGCAGACGGGTGCAGGCAAGCCAAGACCTAACCTCCTGCTCATCACCATCGATACGCTGCGTGCCGATCATCTCGGAAGCTACGGTTACGCCGGAGTCAAGACGCCGGTGCTGGATGCGCTCGCCCGCGAAGGGGTGCGGTTCAGGAATGCGTTTTCTCCTGTGCCGCTTACGCTGCCTGCACACTGCAGCATCCTCACGGGCACCTACCCCACCTTCCACGGTGTCCGTGACAATTCAGGCTTCGTTCTTTCCCCGAGCCAGGTGACTCTGGCCGAGGTCCTGAAGGGAGCCGGCTATCGCACGGCAGCCTTTGTCGGTGCGTTTGTTGTCGATTCGAAGTTCGGTCTGGGCCAGGGTTTCGACTATTACTTCGACCGCTTCGACCTGTCGAAGTATGAAAATGTGAGCCCCGGCTATATCCAGAGAACCGGTGATGAAGTCGTTCGGGAGACCATCCGCTGGCTTGAATCGCAGAAACCGAAATCCGGGGCGCCGTTCTTCATCTGGACGCATCTTTACGATCCGCACGATCCCTACACCCCGCCGGAACCCTACCTGTCCCGCCACAAAAGCATTCCTTATGACGGGGAGATAGAGTTCACCGATGCGAATGTCGCGACGCTTTTCGACTGGCTGCGCCGCAACGGTCTCTACGATGACACTGCTGGTCGTGGTTGCCGGCGACCATGGTGAATCACTGGGCGAGCATGGGGAGAGCAAGCACGGATTCTTCATTTACAACGCCACGCTCCATGTCCCCTTGATCGTGAAATTCCCGCGAGCACAGAACGCAGGCAAGGCCGTCGCAGAAAGCGTGAGCCTGGTGGACATTTTCCCCACCGTGCTGCAGATCCTGCAGGTCAATGATCCAGGAACAGCCAAGGTTCAGGGAAAGGGCCTGCTTTCCCTGATACTCGGGAAGGCAGCAGGCTACCGGCCGGAGATCTATGCGGAGACCTACTACCCGAGACTCCAATTCGGCTGGAGCGAGCTCCGGGCTCTCATCACTGAAACGGACAAGTTCGTTCTCGCGCCGAAGCAGGAGCTTTACCACTACCGGGCCGATTTCCCTGAGAATCGCAACCTGTCGATCGGAGAAATCGGTGGTGGCCAACCAGCTGCGCGATCGCCTGAGGGATCTGATCCGCCGGTACAGCGCGCCGTCTTCGTCTTCAGCCAGGAGCAACCTCGATCCCGAAACCAGGGAAAAGCTGCGCTCTTTGGGCTATGTCACCTACAGCATGGGGGACATAGGGACTGGGGACTTCCTTGATCTGCGCGATCCCAAGGATGAGATAGGGACCTACAACGAGATCACGAGCCTCTTCGAAAGGAGCTCGGCTGGGGACTACCGCACGGTGATACCCAGGTATGAGCAGCTTCTCAAACAGCAACCTGATCTGAAAATCGTCCAATACAAGCTCGGACAGGCCTTCTACCACACAGGCAACTATGAGGCAGCGCTCAGCTGCTTTCAAGACGGCTGTCCAATTGGGCGGAGACGTTGCGCTTGCCACGTTCGATCTTGCCCAGACCTACCTGAAGCTTGGGCGGACCGACGATGCAATCCTCGGGTTCCGGCGGACCATCGAGCTGGATCCCACGCACTACCGGGCCCGGACGAACTTGGGATTGCTTCTCAAGAACCAGGGGAAGATCCCCGAGGCGATCGAGCAGCTACAGGCGGCGATTGAGCTCGCTCCCACATCGATTATCACACTCAATAACCTCGGGCATCGCCTACTCCATGGCGAACCGGCACACCGAGGCTGAGATCAGCGCTGCGGAAGGCAGTCGCGCTGGCGCCAAAGGACGGCATCGTACACGCGAACCTTGCCGCGGTCCTTTTTCGGATGGGGAAAGAAGAAGAGGCGCAGCAGGAGATGGAGCTTGCCCGCAAGTTGAATCCGCGTATCGGCCGGCCCTGAACCCCCGGGCTGAGAGACCCTGAATCCAGGTCTACTGGACTGCTGCCGCCTGTTTCACGCCGGGCTCCTTCACGCTGAAGTCCGTGGTGGCCATGGCTGTCTGGTTCGAGATGCGATCCGTGACCGAAATCTCCAGGGTGTACTTGCCCAACGCTATTTCCTTCAGGGGGATCTTCCCGATCACCACGATGCGCTGACCGGAAAAGAACTGAATCGTTCCGCCCGCCAGATCCTGCATCGACTCGACCACCTTGCCGGCCGACTTGACGGCGAACGTGACTTCGAGCTCCGGCTTGAGGCTTGTCTGGTCGATGGTCGCGTTATAGACCTGGACATAAGGGATCAGCATCTGCCCCAGGGTGTACTCAGACCGCACGTTCGGCTGAACCTTGAGATCGCCCAGCATGAACTGCTCGAGCTGGTCGATATTGGTCGGAACAGGGCTGATGGCATTGGCCAGGATTATGCTGCTCGTCTGGAGGGCCTCACCGTCGAACTTTGGCACGGCCATGCCCCGGCTGTAGACCCCGGTCTTGCTGCTGTTGACATCCTTCACCACCAGGTCGAGTTTGAACCGCTGGCCGGGCGGCAGGGCGACAATCTTCTGGAAAATCGACCGGTTCTGCTTGCCCTGCTCGAAGTGCTCGTCCAGGTATTCGTTCGTGATCGTGTGCTCGAACTCGGAGAGTATGCGACCCGTGAGCCCGGTCACGATGCCATAGACGTTGACGATGGCCCGGTTGAAATCCAGCTCCTTCTTGAACTCCAGCTCCCTGTTGTACAGCTCGAGGGTGATCGGAACGAGGACCTTGTCGGAACCGAGGCGTATGAAATCCGTCCGTACGTAAAACGGCAGCGTATTGTAGGTGACGTTTGTCGTGACCAGCGCCTTCAAGTCATCAAACTTGATCTGCGGGGGCCGGAACAGGCTGAAATACTGATTCATCCTTTCGAAAGGCATGTCCTTGGCGCGCAGGTACCCCGTCTTGCTGGGATCGTTGGCGTTCGTGGGATTGAAGTAAGGGCGATCGGCCCTGTTTGAGATCCCCAGCTGTTCATTCAGCGTGAGACCCGCACCGGGAACCATCATGAGCGCATCCTTTTCATCTGCGCTCATGGCCATCCTGTACTCACCGCTCATGCTGGCGTCGACAAATTCAATCTCGACGTCGTCCCCGATGCCGTCTATGTGGCGATAACGCCAGCGCTCGAAGGGGTAGGTCGACGTTGTCCCCCCACCTTCCCAAGGCAGCCGCTCGTAGGTTCCCCCCGAGGGATGCGATTCGATTTCCGCCGGCTCCCCGAAGACGATATATACGCGACCCCGGTCCGATTTCCAGCCCGGGAAGCCCGATGCGTACCGCTCATTGGCGTAAGCGATACGGCGATAGTGTTCTTCTTTGAACTCATTTTCCGAGGTTCGCGGGTCGGGATCCCGACGGAGCCAAAACTGCTCGATAAAACTCTCCCTTTCCTCGTCGTTCTGGAGGGCTTTGAAGACTTTCTTTTCTTCTTCAGAGATGATGTAGACCACATCCTCGTCGAGCCACTTCTTATAGTAAGCGGTGCGGGACGCCTCCTCCTTGCCCGCATCTCTCTTCTTCTTGGACTGCTGGGATTGCTGAGACCCTTGGGGCGAATTCGCCGGACGGCCCAGGCCGGTCCCGAGCGCCAGGGAAAAGAGTACTAGCATCAACTGTGGCCGGATAGACATGGCTTTACCTCGATCAACAAGTTCAACCTTAGCCAACAATTATAGGTTGTGGCCGCAGGGCAGTCAAATCGGAATCCTGCCCGCCCACACCCCGTCTCAAGGTGTGAAAAAATGCATGAGCTTCCCATAGGCACGCAGGTACAAGTACTTAGATCCAAGTCGCAGGCGATACTGTTCAGATATCTCTGCGATCTTTGCGCCTCTGCGGTGCTATCATCAAAAACATGAGCCCTCCGACACAGGATCCGCCCGGCAATGCTCTGCCGCTGAACCAGCTTACCGAAGAGGAAGAGTTGTTCCGGAGCAGTATTCGCGAGTTTGCCGAAGAGCAGGTCCGACCCCTGACCGCCGCCATGGATCGCGACGCCAGGATGGATCCCGGGTTGATCCGACAGTTCTTTGAACTGGGCCTCATGGGGATCGAGGTCCCCGACGTCTATGGAGGCGCCGCGGGTACTTTCTTCATGTGCGTCCTTGCGGTTGAAGAACTATCGCGCGTTGACGCGGCTGCCGCTGTTGTCGTGGACGTTCAGAACACCCTGGTCAACAACGCATTTATCCGCTGGGGAACTGAGGACCAATTGCGGAGATTTCTGCCCAGGTTGAGCCGCGATACGGTAGGCGCCTACGCCCTGTCCGAAGCCATATCGGGCAGTGATGCTTTTGCGCTGGCCACCCGGGCGCAGGAGCACGCCGGTGGATTCGTTCTGAAGGGGCGAAAGCTCTGGACCACGAACGCCGCCGAGGCGGGGATCTTCATCGTCTTCGCGAACATCAACCCGTCGGCCGGGCATCACGGCATCACCGCCTTCATCCTGGAGTCCGGCACTCCGGGGTTTTCAGTGGGGAAGAAAGAGGACAAGCTGGGAATCCGGGCGAGTTCCACGTGCGAACTGATTCTCGAGGACTGCTTCGTGCCGCGCGACCAGGTGCTGGGCGAGGTAGGCAAGGGTTACAGGGTCGCGATGGAAACGCTCAACGAGGGGCGAATAGGCATTGGCGCGCAGATGGTCGGAGTGGCCCGGGGAGCTCTCGAAAGCGCGTTGCTCTATGCGCGCGAGCGGAAGCAGTTCGGAGCCCCGATCGCGAGCTTCCAGGCAGTTCAGTTTCAGCTCGCCGGGATGGCGACGGATCTCGAGGCGGCCCGCCTGATGGTCTACAACGCTGCCCGGCTCAAAATGGCCGGGCAGCGCTTCGCGAAGGAGGCAGCCATGGCCAAGTACTTCTCGTCGCGGACGGCCGAGCAGGTGACCAGCCTCAGCCTCGAACTCTTCGGAGGTTACGGCTACACCAAGGAGTACCCGGTGGAGAAGTTTTACCGCGATGCCAAGATCGGCAAGATTTATGAGGGCACCTCCAACATGCAGCTCCAGACCATCGCTAAGCTCCTGCTCTCCGACTAATCCAGCTGGCAGGGAGAATTTGGGAGGAATTTAGAATATGGAATTTGGAAGTCGGAATGAGGCTGTTGATCCTTGCGATGCATTCAGGTTTCCATTCTAACTTCTAAATTTCCACTCCCGACAGGGGATTCACGCCAGGGGTGTGCGGTACTACGCGGGCATCGGTGACTTCCCGCTCTGAGCAGGGTTGATCGCCTGAGAGCTGTGTGGTAGTGTAACGCATTCTTGTTGATCCCCCGGGGAGCCCTCCGAGCAGACACTTGCCGAAGGCACTGGATGCGGAGCACCGACCTGTGCGGCTACAGAACGCGATGAAGATGAAGGTATTCTTCCACGATAACTGCTTCGATGGGCTGGCATCGGCGGCGGTGTTCAGCAATTTCTACCGGAGCGCCATCGACCCTAAGGTCGAGTTCTTCTACGAGGGGCTTGCGCACCGCGCCGGGCAGCTGTTTCTTGACGTCAGGTTTGACGGGGATCAGAACGCCATCGTCGATTTCAAGTATTCGAGCGACCCGCGCCTGACCTGGTGGTTTGATCACCACCAGAGCGCATTTCTCAGCTCCGAGGACGAAGCGCATTTCCGGACAGACCGCAGCGGAAGGAAGTTCCACGACGCGAGCTACCGGTCCTGCACCAAATTCATTGCCGAGAAGGTTCGCGAGTGTTTCGGATTCGATTCGAGCCGCCTCGGAGAATTGATACACTGGGCGGATCTCATCGACGGGGCGCAGTTCGCTGACGCCCGGGCAGCCGTCGAGCTGCGCGAACCGGCCATGAAATTGATGATGGTCATCGAAGGTGTTCGTGCATCGACGCACCTGCACGCCCTCGTCACTGAGTTCCAGCAAAAGTCGCTGGAAGAGATCATGGATTTGGACTGGGTTCAGGCGGCTTTCCGTCCTCTCTACCAGCGCCACCTCGAGTCAGTAGAGATCATCCGCAGTAAGGCCGACTGTTCCGATGGCACGGTCTACTTTGATGTGAGCGGGGACGATCTCGAAGGCTACAACAAGTTCATCCCTTACTATCTCTATCCCCAGGCCACGTACTGCGTGGGGGTGAGCCTTTCCAGCTTTCGCGCCAAGATATCGGTGGGATCCAACCCCTGGAGCCCCCGGCCGCGGACCCAGAATCTGGCTGCCTTGTGCGAACGCTACGGGGGAGGCGGTCACCCGGTCGTCGGGGCCATCTCCTTCATGCCTGAGGACCTGCCCAGGGCCCGGCACATCGCGCAGGAAATCACACGCGAACTCCGGTCCGCATGCAGCCGGTGAACGGCTTTTCCGGACAGCCTCTTGCGGCCTTGCTCTGAAGGATTGAGGCCACAGGTCTCTTTAAGGTAGAGTTTGCCTGTCGTTTTCCCGCGGGTCTGCTCATGCTGCCGACGAAGGTCCTGGTTGTAGATGACGAAATAGCCAACCTCCAGAAGCTGAAGCGCACGCTCATCGACCGCTACTCCGTCCTGGCTGCGTCCAGCGGAAGCGAGGGGCTGGAAATGGTGCGGTCAGACAGCTCCATCGCCGTCATAGTCGCCGACCAGAGGATGCCGGACATGGCCGGGACGGAGTTCCTGCGCCAGACGCTCACCCTCCTTCCTGATGCCGTTCGCATAATACTCACGGGTTTCACCGATGTGGATGTGCTCATGGAAGCGATCAACACCTGCAAGGTGTTTCGCTATATCGTGAAGCCGTGGGACCCGCCGGACCTCCTGATGACGATCGAGCGCGGACTCGAGGCGCACCGCCTCGCCGCCGAGAACGCCCGCTTCCGGCGCGAGTTGGTCCGTCGCGAGCGGTTGGCGCGCGAACTGGAAATCGCCCGGGAGATACAACGCTACATACTTCCGCAGCAATGTCCGAAACTCGAGAACTATGAAGTGGCGGTTGAGTACCACCCGGCGTATGAGGTCGGCGGAGACCTCTATGATTTCGACTGGGACCCGTCAACCGGCACGCTGCAGATTGTGATCGGCGACGTCTCGGGAAAATCAATCCCCGCCGCCCTGTACGGGGCGGTTTTCAGCGGGCATCTCAGGACGCTGTTGGCACACCCTCTGCCTCCTGCAGAAACCCTCAAGTTCCTGAACTCGAGCCTCATCGAGCGCTACCAGGTGAGTAATTACATCGCCGTGGCTAACCTGTGCCTGGATCTCCGGCATGGCAGCGGGTTCCTGGCAAATGGAGGGATGCCTTACCCCTACCTGGTACGCGGGGGAGACGTCTTCCAGCTGCCGGTGCCCGGCGTGCCGCTCGGCCTCCTGGAAGAATCGCACTATGAACCGATAGCAGTTCGACTCGACAAAGGGGATATGCTTGTTCTTGCCAGCGACGGTGCGACGGATGCCGTCAACGCAGAAGGCAGGATGTACGACGAAGGCCGGCTTCGGGACTCCCTCCGCCGCCACTGCGGGGATCAGACCGCAGGCTTCTTGAAGCTTGTCTATCGGGATATCGAGGACTACATCGGGGATGCCGAGCTGCGGGATGACATTACGCTCGTAGCGGTGCGCCGTACCAACTAGAGCATTGAGACCATGCTGGCCCTCAAGAATATCGCTCAAGTCGTCACCCTCGGCGCAGGTGCCGTGCCCCGCCGGGGCGCGGAAATGGCCGAGCTCGGGATCATCAGAAACGGCGCCATAATCATCCGTGGGGAAAGGGTGACCTGGGTTGGATCCACTCACGATTTCCCGGTCCGTCAGCCTGGAGCCGAAACCAGGATCCTAGATTGCATGGGCCTGGAACTGGTTGCCCTGCCTGGATTTGTGGACTCTCACACTCATCCGATTTTCGGAGGCACGCGGGTCGATGAGTACGAAATGCGCGCCCTCGGGAAGAGCTACCAGGAGATCGCAGCTGCTGGAGGCGGCATCCGGGAAAGCGTGCGCCAGCTAAGACGGGCCGACCTCGGGTCGCTGACAGCCCGTGCCGAGCGTCACCTCCGGCAATTCCTGGAACACGGAACTACGACCATCGAGGCCAAGAGCGGGTATGGTTTGAGCACCGAAGACGAACTGAAGGCCCTGCGCGCCATTGCAGCCCTGCGCGCGGAGTCCAAGCTGGAGATTGTGGCCACTTTCCTCGGGGCACACGCGATTCCTGAGGAACACGAGGACTCCCGGCAGGCGTATATCGAGGAGCTTATCCGGGAGATGATACCGCGCGTGGCGCAGGAGGGACTGGCCGACTTCTGCGACGTGTTTTGCGACGCAGGTTACTTCACCGTCGATGAGGCGAGGGCGATATTCGGGGCGGCGAAGACAGCCGGGCTCGGTCTGCGCATACACGCGGAAGAGCTTGCTCACAGCGGTGGTGCGAGGCTGGCCGCCGAACTCGGCGTCCGCAGCGCCGACCACCTTGAATGGGTGGACGAGGAGGATATCAGCGCACTCAGGCAGTCGGGCACGGTAGCCACGCTTCTCCCCGGAACCGCTTTCAACCTGGGGCTTACGAAATACCCTCCGGCCCGGAAGCTGATAGAAGCGGGGGTGCCGGTAGCCCTCGCCACTGATTTCAACCCGGGATCCTGCTTCACTCCCAACATGCAAATCATTCTTTCGATTGCCTGTTCCCAGATGAGGATGACGCCCGCCGAAGTAATCACGGCGTCGACCATCAATGGCGCATACTCGCTTGGCCTTTCAGAGCGGCTGGGAAGCATCGAGGATGGCAAGCAGGCGGACATCGTTCTGATGGATGTCGCCGATTACCGTGAAATCCCCTACTACTTCGGCGTGAACCATTGCGTTACGGTAATCAAGAAGGGGCAGATCGTCATCAATCGACTGGAGAGACCGTGAAACAGATCGTCGAATGCATACCCAACTTCAGTGAGGGCAGGCGTGCCGATGTTGTGGATGCGCTGGCTGCGGTCCTGGTGGCGCAGGGTGGCGTGGCCCTCCTCGACAAGGAGATGGATGCCGCTCACAACCGCTGCGTCATTACAGTTGCAGGGGATCCGGAAGCGGTTGCGAACGGCGTGAGCAGGGCCGTGGGCAAGGCGGCGGAGTTGATTGATCTGCGCCAGCACCAGGGGGAGCACCCGCGCATCGGCGCCACGGACGTCGTACCGTTTGTGCCCATCGCTGGAATGACGATCGAGGAGTGCGTGGCGCTGTCAGAGCGTGTGGGCGCGGAGATCGCGACTCGCTTCGGAATTCCGGTCTACCTCTACGAGCAATCCGCCCGGGTTGCATCCCGTCAGGACCTTGCCTGCATTCGCAAAGGAGAGTTCGAAACCCTCCGGGACGAGATCGCTACCAACCCGGATAGAAAACCCGATTTCGGGGCGGCGGTGATCCACCCCTCCGCCGGGGCAACTGTCGTCGGCGCGCGATTCCCGCTCATCGCCTACAACGTGTACCTGCGGACTTCAGACCTGAAAGTCGCGCAGGCTGTGGCTCGTGCGGTCCGCCATTCAAGTGGCGGCCTCAGATACGTCAAGGCGCTGGGTTTTGAGATAGTGGGACGAAACCAGGTCCAAGTGTCCATGAACCTAACGAACTTCGAGGGCACACCGGTATTCCGAGCCTTCGAGATGGTGCGCCGGGAGGCGGAACGGTTCGGGGTTGCCGTGGCCTCCAGTGAAATCGTAGGGCTGGTGCCGCAGTCGGCCTTGAATGCCTGTACGGAGTATTACCTGAGGCTTGAGGGATTCAGTTCCCGCCAGATCCTGGAAAACCGCCTGGCCGAGGCGCTGCCCGCCAAGGCCGGGTTCGAGGATTTCGTCTCCAGCGTTTCAGCCCCGACGCCGGTGCCGGGCGGCGGGAGTGTCTCGGCGATTGCGGGTTCTCTTGCGGCGGCCTTGGGCGAAATGGTGGCGGGACTGACGGAAGGAAGAAAGAAGTTTCAGGCGGTCCATGAGGAGGTAGTGGGACTCCACGGCAAGCTGTCGGCTGCGGCTGCAGACCTGCTGATGCTTGCGAAGGAGGACGCCCGGGCATATCAGGCTGTGATTGAGGCATTTGGAATGCCGAAAGAGACGAAAGAGCAGCAGTCCTCCCGGGCGGAGGCGATCGAGCGCGCGACCAGGCAGGCAACGGAAGTGCCGCTTCGGACTGCCAGGATCGCAGCCGGGGCTCTGGAACTCCTGGAGTCCCTGTTAGCGATCGGGAACCCGAATGCGAAAAGCGATGCTGCCGTGGGAGCGCAGCTGGCGCATGCTGCCTTGAAGGGAGCGCAATACAACGTCCTGATCAACCTTTCGGGCTTGCATGACAAGCCCTTTGCGGAAAGGTGCAGGGCCGAAACCCTGGACCTCACGCGCAAGAGCGCCTCGATCCTCGAGCGAATCGACGCCCAGATGACAGCAGGCGCCTGACAGCCGGCACCTTTATGTTTCGAGCCAAGATCACAGCAGTCGCATATCACGTCCCCGAAAAGGTTGTTACCAATCACGATCTGGCGAAGGTTCTGGATACCTCGGACGAGTGGATAAGGACTCGCACAGGAATCAGGGAGCGCCATTTCGCTGCGAAGGGAGAGGCGACATCCGACCTTGCGGCGGCAGCCGTGAAGAAGCTCCTGAAACAGCGCGGGATTGATGCGAAGGAGATCGACTGCATAATCGTCGCAACCGTCACTCCCGACATGTTCTTCCCGTCCACGGCTTGCGTACTGCAGGAAAAGATCGGGGCATCGAATGCCTGGGGTTTCGACCTGTCCGGTGCCTGCTCCGGTTTTCTCTATGCGCTGGCGACCGGATCGCAGTTCGTCCACTCAGGGGCTTACGGCAAAGTCCTGGTCGTCGGTGCGGATCTGATGACTTCCATTCTGGACACCGGAGACCGCAATACCTACATCCTGTTCGGAGACGGAGCAGGCGTGGTGCTGCTGGAGCCGACCAGACCGGGTGAGCGTGGGATCGTCGACTTCCTGTTGCGGTGTGACGGTTCGGGTGGGAAGTACCTGCGCATGCCCGCAGGAGGCAGCCTTCACCCCGCGAGCCCGGACACGATCCGCCGAAACATGCATGTCGTACATCAGGATGGCCGGGCTGTGTTCAAGTATGCGGTGCAGGGGATGTCGGACGTGGCCGAGTCGATACTTATGCGCAACCACATGCGTGCGTCGGATGTGGATCTCTTCGTACCTCACCAGGCCAATATCCGCATCATTGATGCGGCCGCGGAGAAGCTCGGACTGGAGCCATCCAGGGTTGTCCGCAACATCGAGCGTTTTGCCAACACGACGGCCGCGACGATCCCCATCGGGCTCGGCGAATCGTGTGAGGGCAAGCGCCTGAAGAAGGGGGACCTGGTGCTCCTCGCCACCTTCGGGGCCGGATTCACTTCGGGGAGCCTTCTCTTGCGCTGGACTCTGTAATCCCTCCGGCATCGTTGTCGTTGGGGACGACCGTAGGGCCCAGCGCGATTTCAAGGAATTGCAGCAGCAGGGCGGAATACTGCGCCGGATAGATGCGGGCCGCCGCTCCGTGCCCGACTTCCTTGCCGTAGATCTTGAGGATCTTCAGGCGCGACCTTGCTTCGTCATGCAGTGTTCGCGCGGCTACGGTACCCATCCGGTTGTCCCCTTCGCTGGCGATGATCAGGAGCGGAACCGATTGAATCTGGGCCAGCGCCTTCTCGGTGTCCATGCGGGCAGGATCGAACTTCGCAAGACGCTCCAGCCAGAACAGGAACAGAGACTCGAACGGAAATCTCGGCAACTTGAGGAGCAACCAGGAGTGGCGAGCCACCGTATCCCGGATATTCAGGAACGGGCTGTCGAGAATTATGGCCGCATAGTCCTTCGATTCGGCGGCTGCTCCGAGAGTCGAATCCGCCCCCATTGAGACTCCCAACAGTACGATCCTGGGGTGGTCGGCAGAATCCTGATAGCGCCGCTCGATGTACTCGATCGCGCCCAGAACGTCGTTTCGCTCATGGTAGCCCAGTGAGATCAGTCCCGAATCGCTGCTCCCATGCGAGCGTGTGTCGTAGAGGAGCGCGCCGTAGCCTGCGCGCGCGACAGGAATGATCCGCTCGAGCATCTCGAACCGGTTTCTGAATAGTCCGTGGGTGCAGATCAGGATCGCGTTCCTGCTGGTCGGAGGTATGAACCAGCCGCTCAGTTTGAGGCCGTCCAGGGCATCGAACGCCACGTCCTCGAATGCGATTCCGTGCCGTGCAGGGGTGTCCTTCAGGGACCTGTCCTGCGGCCGTGTGCCCGAGTGAACAATGGCCCAGGCAGCCAGGTAGGGCCCGATGCCGAACAGGACAAGGATCGCAGTTGCCAGGTAAACGATCGCACACCAGCGGAGGAGAGAGCGGCGGCTGATTCGTGAGAAACGTGCCAGAACAGCCGCGACCAGCAGGAATGGCAACAGCAGTAAGGCGAGGAGAGCCAGCGTGATCATCGCGAAGTCCTCGTGCTGCGGCAGCTCCGGGCGGGTAGCACCTGAAACAGCCGGCCCCCGTGTTTCTCAAGCACGCGGCCCCGAGCCAGTGCGACACAGGTAAGATGCGAGGGCTCCGGCGCTCTTCCGCACCGAGCCCCGGGGCACATGGCCGCCCCGCGATCTCAGATGAACATCTCCTCGTCCTCCCGGCGGGCCCTGACAGCAGGAGGATTGGCCCTCCTGAGCAGCACTGCAAGGCCGGCCCTCAGACCGTTCATGATCGCGCTGGCTTCGCTCACCGGCCTGAGCACACCGCGATACAAGAGATCAACCGCGTACTCGGTCCGGCGGCACGCCATGTCTACCGTGTCCTGGATCCGGATGATCTGCAGGCGCGCCGAATCAGTGGCGTCAGAAAGAAACCGATCCACCGAAACAACCCTGTCATGGATCACCTCACTCGTGGCAGTAAGGTTTTCCTGCAGGGTCTTCAGATTTTCGGCGGAGGTCTTGACGGTGGAGAGTAATCCCTCCATCTTTTCGGAGATCGCCGCGACTGTCCTGGACAGGCTATCGCGGATCTCCTCCACCCGGATTGCCAGACGCTGTAAGGTTCGGGCGAGGACGATCCAGGCAATGCACTGGACAAGGAACGAAATCGCGACGATCCCAACAAAGATCGTCAGCAACGTGCTTTCGCTCATCTAGCTTTTCGCCTTTTCCTTTTCTTCCTTGTATGCTTGTTTTCCTGCCTCGAAGGCGGCTGTCAGCTGGTCGCGGTGCTGATCGATGTACCCCTTGCCCTTTTCGACGTAGGAACTGGCCTTGCCTGCGATGTCGCGCCCCTGCTTGGACAGGTAGTCGACTCGTTCGCGGGCTTTGCCTGCGAGATACTTCCTGGTCTCCTCACCGCTGCGGGGAGCCAGCAGGAGGGCAGTGGCGGCGCCTACGAAGGCTCCGAGTACGAAGAAGAGGGCTTTTTCACCGGATCCTGATTCTGAGCTCATAGTCTCTCCATTTCTTGGTAAGCCTTTGGTATTACGTTGTTTATCATTTACCCGGTCGAAAGTCAAATCCTAGCGCAAGGTCCTGCGCAGCTGTCGGCTCTCAGCAGCTGAGGGCTGATCGCTGAAAGCTGAGACCGCATGACTGTGCAACCCGGGAGTTGGTTTATAATGGCCGGCATGGTTCCCAAGGCCGGCTCGCCACGAAAAGCAAAAAGTCAGCGTCTCTCACGAATTCTGGAAGGACTGGACCGTCGTTTTCCCGATGCGCAGTGTGCGCTTGAGCATCGGAACGCTTTTGAATTGTTGATCGCAACTATTCTTTCGGCGCAGTGCACCGACGAAAGAGTGAACATCGTCACCCGCGACCTGTTCCGGAAATATTCCGGCCCCCAGGCCTTCGCAGCGGCTCCTCTGCGTGAACTGGAACAGGAGATCCGGTCTACCGGCTTCTATCGGAACAAGGCCAAGAGCATCCAGGGAGCCTCCCGGATGATCGTTGAGAAATTCGGCGGCAACGTACCGGAGACGATGGAAGAACTGATAGAACTTCCCGGAGTGGCCCGAAAAACCGCAAACGTGGTTCTGGGTGTTTCGTTCTGCAAGGCTGAAGGGATCGTAGTGGACACACACGTGACCAGGGTATCGCAGCGGCTGGAGCTGACGCAAGAGATCGCGCCGGAGAAGATCGAGCGGGACCTGATGGCGCTCATTCCACGAACACGCTGGATATCGTTCTCTCACCAGATGATTCTTCACGGCAGGCACATATGCAAGGCCAGAAGGCCTCTCTGCCATTTGTGCCCCGTGGAACAAGTCTGCCGCTCCAAAGACAAGACGACCGCATTTCCTCCCTCCAAAACCGCGTTGCGGGCGGGCCGCAGATCGCGCGGATGACTGAATCATGGCCGTGACTCAGGATGTCAAGCGTGCTCGGCGGCATGCAGGTGTTCGGTTTCCTCGGCGTGCTTCTTGGCCCGCTCATCGTGGCCGTCTTCATCGCTTTCTTGAATCTCTACCGGATGGAGCTGCGGCCCGAACCCGCTGCCGCGGACCCGGATGGCACCGGGCAAGGGGCAAGCGGGTAGGTTGGCTCTCGGGGTGGAGCCGGACCCCGTCAGCCGATCAGCACGACGTGCAGGTCCATCACGTTAGTCCGCGTCGGACCCGTCACGATAAGGCCTCCTGTGCGCCTGAAGAACTCGTAGGAATCATTGTTCCCCAGGCATTGTGCCAGGAAGTCAGCGCCGCACTTGAGCGACCTGGCCAGGGTCGAATTGTCTGCGAACGCACCGGCTGCATCCGTCGGACCGTCGGTTCCGTCCGTGCCGACGCTTGCTGCGAGGCATGCCGCAGGCATCCGCGCCAACGTGCGCACGCAATGGAGCGTGAATTCCTGGTTGCGGCCTCCCTTACCATGCCCTGTGACCTTCACGGTAGTTTCTCCTCCGCTGATAATGCAGGCGGGGCGCCGCAGCGGCCTGCCGAAGTACACTACTTCATTCGCCACGGCCATGTGGAAGCCGGCGGCCTCGCCCGTGTCGCCTGACATGGTACTTGTGAGGATCACGGAGTGGTACCCCAGTTGCCGAGCCTCGCGAGCGGCCGCCGAGCAGGCCAGTGCGTTGTTGCCGACGATGAGTGTCCGGGACCGGAAGAATGCCGGATCGCCGGCCTTCGGCGTTTCTGGAATCTCACCTCGAGCTCCGGCTACCAGCCGCTGTTTCACCGCACCCGGCACGGCGTCGCGTATCCCCAGCCGCTCGAGGATATCGAGGCATTGACCGAAGGTGGTCGTATCGGGGACCAGCGGTCCTGATGCGATCGTGTCCAGGTCGTCGCCAATCACATCGGAGAGAACAAGCGTGATCGACCGCGTCTTTCCAAGGAGGCGGGCCAGGCCCCCACCCTTGATGCGGGAGAGGTGTTTGCGCACCGCGTTCATTTCATGAATCGAAGCGCCGGCATTCAGAAGGAGGCGCGTGCACTCCACCTTGTCCTCGAATGTCACCCCCTCGGCCGGCGCGACCAGCAGAGAGGACCCGCCTCCGGACAGGAGGCCGAAGACCAGGTCTCCGGGGCCGATTCGGTTTCTGACAAAGGACTCCATCCCGGCGGCAGCCGACACACTCTTCGAGTCCGGGAGAGGGTGCCCGGCTTCGAGCAGCTCCGTCCGTGCAAGAGGGAGCCCATGTCCGTACTTTGTCACCACGAGGCCGCCCGACAGGTGCTTTCCCAGGACTTCCTCCAGTGCCCTGGCCATCGGGGCCGCTGCCTTTCCTGCACCCAGGACCCAGACCTGCCCGGCCCGCTTCAGGTCGATCCGGCGGTCCCCGATGCGCAGGATGTTGCCCCGGCGGGAGACAAACCGCCGAACCGCCGCCTCAGGCTCTACCGCACGAATCGCGGCAGACCAAATCCGGGCGGCATCAGACCTCAGGTTACGTTGGGATTTCATTTTGGCCCCAATTCCGCAAGTCCTGCGATTGCCAGCCGCGCCCGCGCCGCCGGCGCCATCTCAGGACCGGCAATGAAACGGGCTTTCAGCCCTTCGTTGTATTCGGGCGCGATACCTGGGGCTTCGCCCCAGGCTGATATGAATCGGGCCTTCGGCCCTCAGAATCATCCTCGAATCAGCATGAAGAGCGCTGAAAGCGCGTTCTCATACCAACCTGGGGCGCAGCCCCAGGTTTCTGTGCAGTAGCAGGAACCAAGGGCTGAAGGCCCGCTCCATAGAGTCACGGAACAGTTTCACCGGCGCGGACAATTGCGCGCTTCGGCGAAGTGCGCCCCCGCTGACCGGCAACTATTGAGGTTGACAGCACACTGCCCGCATAGCAACATTCCGCGGGAGAGCAATATGGAGCATTCATTCGCGACCTTCACGGAAGCCTGCGACTACAAAGTCGATGAGAAACAGTTTGAGTGCGGGGAATGCAGGTTTTTCATATCCGAGGAGGATTTCACCAATTCCCCAAGCAGTTGGGGCACTTGCCTGCATCACTCCCACGCGTTCCTGCGTTTCCGCCGGGCGTGTTACTCCTTTGAGAAGAAGTAGGTAACCCGATCGCCGTTCTCCCTCCCTGAGAGTTGCCTGCGGCCCGCGATCCCCCTGCCGCCCCGTTCCTTGACTGCAGCTCCCGGGTCCACCCGGAGTATCAGCGAACGTCCACAATGGATGCGGCGACGATGTCGGCTACCACGCCGCGCAAGTGAGTGGCGTCTCCTTTGCCGTCAGGGTGTACCCGGTTTGAAAGTATGACAATGAAGGTCTCCGTGGCGGGGTGAATCCAGAGCGAGGTTCCCGTAAATCCGGTGTGCCCGTAGCCGTCCGCGAAGAGGTCGCCTCGAGGCGATGAATACCCCGTCTCGATATCCCATCCAAAGCCGCGCAGCGCCGTGGAGCCCTTCGGGGATTGGGGTGTCGTCATGGCCCGGACGGTGAGCGGTGAGAAGACTCTCACCCCCTGGTAACGTCCGCGGTTCAGGAGCATCTGGGCGTAGATCGCGATGTCGCGAGCGCTGGAGAAAAGTCCGGCGTGCCCGGAGACCCCCCCCATTCGCCACGCTGTCGGGTCATGAACCTCCCCGCGCAGGATCACCTGGGATGCGGCGGAATCATCATGTCCCTTCAGGTACTGCAGGGATCGGTCCCTTGGTTCCGTCGGCGCAATCCGCGGGCGCCAGAATTCCGGAGGGTTGTATGTTGTCTCGTTCATCCGCAGAACCGAGTATATGTGCTCCTTCGCGAAGACATCCAGCGGCTGCCCGCTGACTGCCCGCACGACCTCGCCGAGCGTGATGAAATTGAGATCGCTGTACAGAAACTCTTTGCCGGGTTCAGACTGCGTGGTTTCGCTCCACAGTTCCTGCATTGTGGCGTCGTATCCGGTCCAGACTCTGGAAAGGTCGAAGTCGGCACGCAGGCCTGAATAGTGAGTGAGCAGCTCGCGTAGCGTGATGTTCTCCTTGCCTCCGCCTGTAAACAGAGGCAGGTAGCGCTTGACCTTGTCGTCCAGGCGGATCTTCCCCTCCTCTACAAGGGTCATGATCGCCGGGGTCGCGGCCACGACCTTCGTCAACGAAGCAAGGTCAAATATGGTGTCGAGCGTCATGGCCTCAGGCTGGCCGGTGACTGCCCTGTTTCCGAAAGCTTTCAGGTAGCCGATCCGGCCGTGGCGCGCGACGAGTACAACCGCACCCGGGATCTCCTTCGACTGGATCGCTGCCTGAACGGCTTCATCTATGTGCTTCAGTTGCGAGGAGAGCAGTCCCAGGGCCTCGGGAGCTGCCTGTGCGAGGCCGATTGCCGGCTTGGGTTCGTTCCCCGCCGTCGCGGTGGCGGTGACAGTCAACAGAAGGGCTATTGCTGTGTGAAGGAACCTGACCAATTTCCACCTCGCATCTACTGTCCGGATTGGGCAAACTAGCAGGCGGATTATAGCAGAGCAGCTGTGGCGGCGGGTGAGGGCCGTGGGCAAGGTGGCCGGCCGTTCACCGCCATCTTCGAGTCGGGGCCCTGCGGCGGGAAATGATCCGGAGGTCTGACAATGGGCGAATTCAGGGGTGTTGATTTCTATCGTCTGGATGACTTGCTTTCGGAGGAAGAAATAATGGTGCGTGACACCGTCCGCGCCTTCGCCGACGAGCGGATCATCCCGATCATCGACAGGCACTTTGAAGAGGCCACGTTCCCCGTGAGCCTGATACCGGAGATGGCCGCTCTGGGGCTCTTCGGCGCGAACCTGCCGGAAGAGTACGGCTGTGCCGGCATGAACGACGTTGCCTATGGCCTGGTCATGCAGGAGCTGGAACGCGGCGACAGCGCGATCCGCAGCTTCGCGTCGGTTCAGGGCGCGCTGGTGATGTACCCGATATTCACCTTCGGGACAGAGGAGCAGAAGCGACGATGGCTTCCGGCACTTGCCGGCGGCGAGAAGGTCGGTTGTTTCGGGCTCACCGAACCCGATCATGGTTCGGACCCTGGGAGCATGGAAACGCACGCGGTCAGGCGGGGAGATCTCTGGGTGCTCAACGGTGCCAAATCCTGGATCACAAACGGGACGATCGCCGACGTTGCCGTGGTCTGGGCGAAGACCGCCGATGGGATCCGCGGTTTTCTGGTTGAGAAAGGAACCAAGGGGTTCTCGGCGCCCGAGATCAAGCACAAGATGTCGCTGCGTGCTTCGGTGACTTCGCAGCTGATTTTCGAGGACTGCGAGATACCCGGCGAGAACCTGCTGCCCGGTACCGATGGACTGAAATCGGCTCTCATGTGCCTGAACCAGGCGAGATACGGGATAGCGTGGGGCGCGCTCGGGGCGGCAATGGCCTGCTACCATTCTGCTGTCGAGTATACCGGCGCCCGGCACCAGTTCGACAGGCCGATTGCGGCGTTCCAGATGGTCCAGGAAAAGCTGGTCTATATGCTGACCGAAATTACCAAGGGGCAGCTTCTGGCTCTGCAGCTGGGACGGCTGAAGGACGCGGGGAAGCTCCGTTTCGTGCAGACTTCCATGGCGAAGATGAACAACGTCTCGATAGCCCTTGAGACGGCACGTAAGGCCAGGCAACTGCTCGGTGCAAATGGGATCAGCCTCGAATTCCCGGTTGTCCGCCACATGTGCAACCTCGAGTCGGTGATCACGTATGAGGGGACCCACGACATACACACGCTGATTGTCGGGGAGGCAATTACGGGGATCCCTGCGTTTTCCTGAACCCGGTGCCGGAGCGCCTAGATTTCCGCGTCCCGCAAATACTTGGCAGCCTCTTCGGGAGCGGTGGGATTGATGTAGAAGCCGGATCCCCACTCGAAGCCGGCGATGCCCGTGAGGCGCGGCATCAGTTCGATATGCCAGTGGAAATCCGCCTCAATCGTGTCCCAGTAACTCGTGCGCCTGGGCTTGGCCTTGGTATTTGGGACGGTATGAATCAGGAAATTGTAGGCAGGATCATTGAGGCACTTCCTGAGCCGCATCAGGATTTCCTTCAGAGCGGTCGCCACCTCGCGGATCATCGAGTCGCTGATTTCTGCGAAACTGTGCTGGTGATGCCTCGGCGCCAGGAAGATCTCGAACGGGAAGCGGGAGGCGAACGGAGTTATCGCAACCATCTGGTCGGTTGACAACACCACCCGGTCCCCCGTATCGAGCTCCTGGTTGATCACGTCGCAGAACAGACAGCGCTCCTTCTCCTGGTAATGTTCTTTGGCGGAGATCAGCTCGCCGGCCATGGTCAGCGGAGTCACGGGGGTCGCGATCAATTGGCTGTGGGGATGGGACAGGGAGGCGCCGGCCGCCGCACCGGAATTCTTGAAGATGAGAACATACTTGAAGCGGCGGTCCCGTATCAGGTCCTGCAGTCGCTCGCGATACATCCATATTACCCTGCTGAGATCATCGACAGTCATGTCGGCCATCGCAAGATCGTGGCGAGGGGTTTCGATTATGACCTCGTGTGCGCCGATGCCGTTCATCTTGTCGTGAATGCCCATTCCCCTGCGCTCGAGGTCCCCTTCGATCCTCAGGGCGGGGAACTTGTTGGGAACGACCCTGATCTGCCATCCAGGGCTGTCGGGCCCGCTGCCGTTGAAGCGGATCGCCCGTATTTCGGGGGGCGTCCTGGCTTCATTCCCCTCACAGAAGGGGCAGAAGCCGTTCGAGCCCAAATCCTCGGGGCGGGGAAAATCATCGGGCCGCCGTCCCCGCTCGGTCGCAATAATCACCCACCGTCTCTGAATGGGATCATGGCGAAGTTCTGGCATATTTTGAACAAATCCTTCCATCATCACACTCCGGTCAGCCGCCCGCGGCCCGGGATCGGGATGATTCCCAGGGCCGGCAGGTCTCTGCCGGCGCGAGATGCTAGCACTCTTCTCGCCCCCGTTCAATCGTCAGGGCACAGGCGTCACCGCCTCGACAGGGTGATTCCGCCGGGCGGTGGTCATGTTACAGATCGTCATGTCCTGCCGATTTGATTCCTTTCCTGATATTCCCTGCAGGTCCAAGACTGCGGATATCTTCTCTAAATCTTGATCCATCCTGGGGGAGAGGTCAACGACCACGCGGCGACCGGGCCCCAGATCCGCGCAAAGGGGAGAGGGCCGCCGCAGCGTGGGACTCGCTGTCGGGATCGAAATCGGGGCCGCAATCGGTATCGACATTCGAAATCGTGGTCAGGCACGGACATCGGTACGGAGGTTGATCCCCGGTCGATACCGACCCCGAAGATAGTGTCGATTCGCCCAGGCGCAAAGGTCAGGAGACAGCCACGCCTTTGCGGCGCTGTCAATTACCGTTTGGGTAGATAGTACCTCTGGGCGTACTCGCGGACCATTCTCCAGGTGTTGAAGACCGGCACGAGCGTCGCCATCGCTCTTCGGATCCGGCCGATCCACGCGCGCGGAATGCCGGATTCGTCCCGATCGTAAAAGCAGGGGATCACCTCTTCTTCGAGCGCCCGGTACAGGTTCTCGCTGTCGAGACGATCCTGCTCGTCGATGGAAACCGGGCACTCGTCCGTACCGATGGCGAAGCCGTTCGTGCCGTCGTAGGCCTCGCGCCACCACCCGTCCAGGATGCTCAGGTTCAGGCCGCCGTTGCAGCTGACCTTCATCCCGCTCGTTCCGGAAGCTTCGAACGGACGCCTGGGATTGTTCAACCAGACGTCGCACCCCGAGACCATCTGGCGGGCGACATGTATATCGTAGTTCTCGATGAAGATGAGCCGGGAGCGCAGTGCGCTGCCCCTGGTCAGCTGGATGATCTGCTGGAGGTGACGTTTGCCTTCGTCGTCCATCGGGTGGGCCTTGCCCGCGAATACGAACTGGATCGGGCGCTCGCGGTCGTGAACAAGCTTCAGGATTCTTTCCAGATCCTGAAAGACCAGTGGCGCGCGTTTATAGGTCGCGAACCGTCTGGCGAACCCGATGGTCAGCGCATCGGGATCCAGGATGCGGTCGAAGGCGATAAAGTCCAGGTTTGTCAGCCTCTGTCCCTGGACCTCGAGCCTTCGGCGGGCGAACTCGATGAGGGCGCGCCGCAGCCGATAGCGCAGTGCCCAGAGTTCCTCATCCGAGATGAACCTGGGGTCCAGCATGCGCTTCCAGTAGGCCACGGAATTTATGTTTTCCTCCCAGCGCGGCCCCAGCTTGCGTCTCCAGAAGCTCCGAACAGGGCCTTTCATCCATCCAAGAAGGTGCACCCCGTTCGTAATGTGACTGATCGGCACGTCATCGGCTGCTTTCCCGGGATAAAGGGCCTGCCACATTTTGCGTGTCACGCTCCCATGCAGCTGGCTGACCGCGTTTGCGGCCCGTGAAGCCTTCAATGCGAGGACCGTCATGCAGAATGGTTCGTTCTCGTCCTCGGAATTGACCCTGCCCAGACTCATCAGTTCGGGGAAGGAGGGTGCAACCTGCGGCTGAAGGGTATGGAGCGCGTATCTGACAAGTTCCGGACGGAATCGATCGTGTCCGGCCTCCACGGGGGTGTGGGTCGTGAAAATGCACTGGCTTCTTGTGGCCGCCAGCGCCTCTTCGAAAGGCATCCCCTGCGCGATCTTCTCACGCAAGAGTTCGAGCGTCAGAAAAGCGACGTGGCCTTCGTTCATGTGATAGACGGATGGTTCAATACCCAGGCCGCGCAGAAGGCGGACGCCTCCCATCCCCAGCAGCATCTCCTGCATGATCCGCGTCGTGGAATCCCCGCCGTAAACACGCCGGGAAAGGTCGCGGTAGAGTTGCTGGTTCTCAGGCCGGTTGGTGTCCAGCAGGTAGACCGGTACTCGCCCCACGTTCACGCGCCAGGCGTGAAAATAGACGCGGCTGAAGTCGATGTCCAGCGAGCAGACGACCGGTTCCCCGGAGGTGTTCAGCACAGGCTCGAGCGGCAGCGTTTCCGGGTTCAGCCGGACGTAGTAGTCCGTCTGCCAGCCGTCCGGGCTGATTGCCTGTTGGAAGTATCCCTCGCGGTAGAAAATGCTGATGGCTACGAATCCAAGGCCCAGGTCGCTCGCGGACCGGGTGTGATCACCTGCGAGGATTCCCAGGCCGCCGGCGGCGATCGGCAGGGTTTCGTGGAATCCGATTTCGGCCGAGAAATAGGCAACGGGATTGCTCAGCAGGGAAGGTGCGTGCTTCTTTCCCCACGTCTTCTCGTCCGACACATAGGCCTCGAAGCTCTTCAAGACTTCGCAGACACGGCGCGCGAAGCTGGGCTCCTGCAGCCGGACCTTGAGCTCGTATTCAGAGACCTCCTGCAGCACCGCGACCGCATTGTGGTAGAGATTCTGCCAACCGCGGGGGGAAAGCTCGTGAAACACTTCCTGCGAGTCCTGATTCCAGGTCCACCACAGGTTCGATGCCAGTCGCCTCAGACCGGAGATCAATCGTGCTATTTCATCTGGCGCAAGTGCAGGTGTTTGCATAATCTCAACGCAATCAGTACATGGCGGCGGACCGGGAATCCGGGCCTTGGTGGCCCGCGCCGCTCAGTTCAAGGATCCGACCATCAAGATCATCGCCCGGCCAAGCCCCACGCATCTCTCCAGGAAACTGGCGGCAACAGACCCGACCGAGGCCTGTCCGCGTATCCGGTTGCCAGCACGGTCCGGGCCCGCCATGGCGTCCGGCGGTTCAGACCATCCACTCCTGATTGTCGAGTTGCCAGGGATCCACTTTCACCGAGAGAAACCCGATCGACGGGAACCTCTCGAGCTCACGGCCGTCTTCCAGGACGGAGATGAAGAGCTGTGTTTCCTGAGGCTGGTGAACGCCAAGCGCCGCGAGCGGAATGGCCAATTCCAGGATCTTACCGGCCCCGACTTCAGCCTTCAGCGCCTCTGCGCCTCCTTCAGAGGCGATGCAGTGCCAAGCGCTGCTCTCATCCCGTTCCAGAGTCAGCACACCCCGCCTTGGAAGGATGAATTGTATCTGAAGGGCACACCTCGGTGGAAGCGGCGCGCGCCCGGGGGAGGAAAAATCAATCCGGAGATAGAAGTTCAGCCTGTCGAATCCGAAGAAGACCTTCTCGATGTGCTGGCTGATACGGTGCATGGATTCGCCGCCGCCCGGCATGGCAAATCCGGCGGAGAGCCACTCGAAGTAATCCGTGACAGCACCGTCGATGCGCGGCGTGATCGTGTGAACAGGTTGCCTGGACCTGATCTCGGGAGCGGCGCTCTTGATCGGGACATCCAGGTCGAGGGGGTAGGAATGACCGATGCAGCGGTAGACATTCTTGACGTGATTTCTGAAGAGGGCATCGAACTCCGCGGCGTTCTGAGTCTGATGGTCATCGCCGTACCACCAGAACCAGTCGCTTCCTTCCGCGATCATCATCTCCCGTGCGGATTCGCGCGCTTGATCAGATTCGCCGCTCTCGTCAAGACAGCCGGCAAGAAACTTACGCGCCGAGGCCAGGTGGTTCCAGGCGCGGTTCTTCTCGGGGTGACCGACCCAGGTAGCGAGGTTTCCATAGATCCAGCTGCCGGTCAGGATCGTCCACAGCGAGTCGTCCGGGGATTGGAGATCCAGGAAATCCGAGAAGGTCACCGTCTGCAGATCCACGGCATGGGTAAGCAGGCGATACAGGGTTTTCAGAAATGCGACCCCGTTGTCCGGGAAATGCTCCCACGCGTTTTCCCCATCCAGCATGATCGGCACGACGTAGTAGCGGCCGTCGTCCGGCAAGGAGGAGTGTATCTGTCGGAGACGTTCCACGAAGTCGGCAGCCGCCTCCTCGCCCTTCCAGCGGGAGTATGTGAATCCGATCAGGTCGGACAGGCCGTGGTCACGGAAGAACAGAGCAGGCCCGTCGTCCTGCCAGCGCCAGGCGCGGAATTTGCGCTCTGCCGTGAGGTTCTCAACCGCCAATCCCGCTTTCCTGAGCGAGTTCACAAGCACCACTTCATCCGAGGCAAGCCAACGGAATCCTGTCTCCCGCGCAAGAAAAAGCACGGCGTCGCTGACAGACCCTTCCGAAGGCCACATTCCGCGCGGCGGCTTTCCGAACAACTCGGTGTACCGGCCTCGCGCCTCGACGACCTGCCTCCGGGCGTCGTCCGGAAATGAGAACGAATGTTCCGGCAGTTTTATTGTCGGGAGCGCCTCACGCGCGGCACGAACGTCGCAGAGCAGGGGGAGAATAGGATGGTAGTAAGGGGAGACAGATACCTCGATCCCGCAAATGTCAACCAGTTGGCGGTACAAAGGCACGATCCGGCCGGCCAGAGAACGCTGGGCTTCCAGGAGCCGACGTTTGTCCTCTTCCGAAAATCGCCTGCCCTTCTTGAACAGGGATGCGATCTCCGCATGGCGGCGCAGTTCCCTCCCGCACCAGGCCAGGTTGAACCAGACCTGGAGGTCGCGGTAGTCGTTCACGGTGAAGCGCTTCAGGCCGGCAGCATACTGACCCCGATCGTCTGCCGAACCGCGACGTTCGACGAGCTCTGCGTACCGAGGATAGGGAAGGACCATCTGCTGATGCGGCAGCTGGAAGAAGCTGCGCAACAGGAACGACCTGTCATGCTCGCTGAGATCGGCTGCGTTCTTGAGTGTGAGGGCGGCGTACGTGTCGCGGGCAGTCCCGGCAGCGTAGGCTTCGAGCTGATCGATCAGCGAGGGCACGATGTTGATCGTCACCCGCAGGCCAAGGGTCTCTTCTATCAGAGCACCCATGTCGTAGTAGTCCTTGGCCGCGTGAAAACGGGTCCAGGGGAGGTACACCTCACCCGTTTGCCGGTTGCCGTAATCCGGCTGATGCATGTGCCACAGGATGGCGACACAAAGGGGCTTCTTGGCCATGCCTCACTCGTTCCCTGCAGTAAGACGCCGAAGGTACATGACGGCAAGGGGCGGCAGATCGAGGGTCAGGCAGGCGGGCTTGCCCTGGTGGCCGGTCTCGTCCGCGGACACGATTCCCCAGTTGCCGAAATTGCTGCCGCCGTAATGGGCAGAGTCGCTGTTGAATATCACCTCGAAGTCGCCGCCGCGGTGCAGCCCCACCTTGTATCCGACGCGGGGGACGGGTGTCAGGTTTCCGATGACCATGATCGCATCCTCGGGGGACTTGTCCCGCCTTTCAAAAGAGATTATCGACTGGTCGGCATCGGCGAAGTCGATCCATTCGAAACCGCTGTAGTGGAAATCCCGCGCGTGCAGTTGCGGCATCTTCCTGAAGAGACGGTTCAGGTCCCGCACGCAATCCTGCAATTTCCGGTGCGGTTCATACTGGAGCAGGTGCCAGTCCAGGCTCCGGTCGTGGTCCCATTCCGCCCACTGTCCGAACTCGCCTCCCATGAACAGAAGCTTCTTTCCCGGGAAGGCGAACATGAGCGCATAAAGTGCCCGCAGGTTCGCGAACCGCTGCCAGTCGTCCCCGGGCATTTTCCCGATCATGGATCCTTTCATGTGCACGACCTCGTCGTGCGAAAAGACGAGGATGAAGTTCTCCGAGAAGGCGTACATCATGCCGAAGGTGAGGTTGCTGTGATGGTACTTGCGGTAGATCGCATCCTTGGAGAAGTAAACCAGGGTGTCGTGCATCCAGCCCATGTTCCATTTGAGAGAGAAACCGAGGCCGCCCAGGTGGACCGGGTGCGAGACGCCCGGCCATGCCGTGGATTCCTCCGCGATGGTCAGGACATTGGGATGGTTGCCGTGGACGAGGGTGTTGAGATCCTTCAGGAAGGCGATCGCCTCGAGGTTTTCCCTCCCGCCGAAACGGTTTGGGATCCACTCGCCCTCCTTCCGGGAATAATCGAGATAGAGCATCGAAGCGACGGCGTCGACGCGCAGCCCGTCGATGTGATACTTGTCGAACCAGAACAGAGCGTTGGCGATCAGGAAATTACGCACCTCCGTACGGCCGAAATTGAAGATCGCCGTGCCCCAATCCTGATGCTCTCCGAGTCTAGGATCCTCGTGCTCATAAAGACATGTCCCGTCGAAGCGCCGCAGCCCGTGGTCATCCATCGGGAAGTGCGCCGGGACCCAGTCCAACAGCACGCCGATCCCGTTCTGATGGCAGTAATCGACGAGGTACTGGAAATCCTCGGGGGTTCCGTATCGGCTGGTTACGCTGAAATAGCCCGTCGTCTGGTACCCCCAGGAAGCATCGAGCGGATGCTCGCTGACGGGAAGAAGTTCCAGGTGGGTGAATCCCATGTCCCGCGCGTACTCAACCAGGCTCTCGGCCAACTCCCGGTAATTCAGCCATGAGCGTTCTTCATCGAGGTGCCTTCTCCAGGAACCCAGGTGGACTTCATATATGGAGATGGGCTTGTCGAAGCCGTTGTGCTGCGCCCGTTTCGCGATCCAGTCGTCATCGCCCCAGTGATAGCGATCTATGTTGCAGACGACAGAGGCGGTCCTGGGACGGAGCTCGGAGCAGAAAGCATATGGATCCGCCTTTTGCATCACGGTTCCGTTGATGCGGGAACGCAGCTCGTACTTGTACTTCTCATCCGCACCGAGGCCGGGTATGAAGAGTTCCCACAGCCCGGAAATCGGTCGCGAGCGCATGGGGTGCCTTCTGCCGTCCCACCCGTTGAAATCGCCGATGACGCTGACCCTGGATGCGTTTGGTGCCCAGACGGCAAAGAGTACGCCCTCGACTCCGCCGACCTCCATCAGGTGCGCGCCGAGTTTATCGTAAGCCCTCAGGTGCGTCCCCTCCCCGAACAGGTGCACATCGAAATCGGTGAGCACCGGCCAGAACGAGTAGGGGTCGACGATCGTCCAGGTATGGCCCTCCCCGTTGGTCAGCCGCAGGCGATACTGGAAAAGCTCCTCGCGGTTCTCGAACACGGCTTCAAAGAAACCCGCCGGGTGAATACGGTCCATCGGCCTTGGCGCCTCGAAGTCGGTGATCACAGCCGCAGTCGATGCTTCCGGCAGGAAAGCCCTGACCGCGACCCCCGGTCCGCCCGGGCCCGCCACGGGATGGGCGCCGAGCACATGGAAAGGGTCGTGGTGTTCAGCAGCGACGATCTGGCCAACTTCGATTTCCGAGGCGGTTGTGCTCATCACGGAAAACCTCCGAGCCTGATTTTACGGCTTTCAGCGAAAACTCTCGAGTCCGGACGGCGAGACAATAACAGACTCCGCGCCGCCAAGGGAAGAATCCTGGAGTTGCGTGCGCACGGGCTCACGCAGGTGCTGCGAAGCGTCCTCCCGATCGGCCCCCGACGATCCGCCGGCGACCGTGTCGGACAAGCGGTTGTCACATGCGAGTCCCGGAACCCGCAACTGGCGCGGAATTCGCTTGACTCGAAAATTCCCTGATGCTAATTCTTCCGCCGGGTCATCGACCCATCAACCAACCAGGATAGGAGGGGACTTTGAACAAGGGAGATCTGGTAGCAAAAATCGCCAAGGACGCTTGCATCACGAAAGTCCAGGCCGAAGCCGCGCTGGATTCTTTGACGGGTACTGTCACCGGTGCCCTGAAAAAAGGCCAGAAGGTAACACTCGTCGGCTTCGCGAGTTTCTCAGTTGCCAAGCGCAAGGCCCGCACGGGACGCAATCCCCAGACCGGCGAGACCATCAAGATCGCCGCGCGCAAGGTTCCGAAGATCGTCGCCGGCAGCGAACTGAAGAAGGCCGTGAAGTAGGCCAGCTGCCTGTCCACATAAACAAAAGAGCCCCCTGAGAAGGGGGCTCTCTGCATTTTTGTCACTCCCTGTAATCAGTTCTTGCTCACCAGGTCCGCGAACTCGCGCAGCTTGCTGGAACGGTAAGGGCTGCGCAGCTTCAACAACGCCTTCTCTTCTATCTGCCGGATGCGCTCCCGGGTCACCTGGAACATTTCGCCGACCTCCTGGAGCGTGTATTCCTTGCCGGCCTCGTTGAGCCCGTACCGCATACGCACGATCTCCTGCTCCCGGGGAGACAGGCTGTGCAGCGCGGAGTCGGCGGCGTCACGGAGGTTCTGACGGATAACGTCCTCGTCAGGCGAAACGGCATTCTTGTCCTCGATGAACTTGTTCAGCACAGCGTCCTTGTTGTCCGCGATGCTGGCCTCGAGCGAGATCGGTTCCTGCGCGGCCTTGAGGATCTGTGTGATCTTCACCACCGGGGTCTTCAGCTCCTTGGCCAACTCATGAACCGAAGGTTCGCGACCGAGCCTCTTGGTCAGTTCATTCGAAGTCTTCATGACGCGGTTCATCGCTTCAACCATGTGCACGGGGACGCGGATGGTCCTGCCCTGGTCGGCGATGGCGCGCGTGATGCTCTGACGGATCCACCAGGTGGCATAAGTGGAGAACTTGTGCCCCAACCTGTAGTTGAACTTGTCGACCGCCTTCATGAGGCCGATGTTCCCTTCCTGGACGAGGTCCAGGAGGTCGAGGCCGGGATACGAGTAGTTCTTGGCGATGCTCAGGACCAGCCGCAGGTTGGCCCTGATGAACTCGTCTTTCGCGCGGGCCATCTCGGCCTTGTTCTCGTAAATCAGTTTCACGATCTGACGGAGTTCCGGCAGGCAGGTCATGGAAGCCGCTTCAAGGCCGCGCGTGCGCGCGCGGGCTACCCGCAAGGCCTTGGTGTCGTGACGCCCTCCGGCGCGTGCAGAAGCCCTGTCGGCGGTCTCGAATTCTCGCATCACCTGTTCCAGGCTGTCGATCAGCTCGTTGACCTGCCCTTCTGAGAAATCGATGCGGGACAGGGTCTGAAAGATCGCTTCGCGGCAGCTCTTGATCTTGGTCAGCTGTTTCGGCTTGCTTCCGTTGCGCGCCGCGTCGTAGCTCTCTTTGAGGCCGACGTACTTCAGCTCGAGCTTATCCAGGCGCGCCAGGAGCTTTCGGATCGCCCGCTCACGAGCCCGGTTGCGCTCCTCGAGCGGAATCTCGCTGTCATCACGCCGTGCTTCGAAGCTCAGCTGCGTCGGGGCGTTTCCGTTGGCCGGCATCGGCTGCAGTTCGTCCGCCATTTCGGCCACCCGCCGCGAGCTGATCGTCGTGAGCGAGAGGAGGCGCAGGGTGTTTATCTTGGCCGCCTCTATCTTCTTGGCCAGGTAGACTTCCTCTTCACGCGTCAGGAGCGGTATCTTGCTCATGCTCCTGTAATAGATGTAAAGAGGGTCAGCGGAGGACGCACTCTCATCCCGCCCGACAGGCCGGGTTTCGTCGGGGATTCGGTCAAATCGCACCCGGTCCACATAATTGGCTCGTGTCAGGTGCGAAAGATCCGCAGAGTCGGTTCCCAGTTCCTCCTCGCCTTCGTAGGAGTCAGTTGTTTCGAACAACTCTTCCTGTTCCAGTTCCATCATCAGGTTTAACCCACCCTTCCAGTGAGATTTTTATTCAAAAAGCCGTAAATATTTGCCTGGCAACAGTGTGCAAGCAGAAAACCTGCCAGTCTGCCTGCGACCCCCTACCCGAATCACATCAATGTATTTGATGATGTGAGGTGAGAAATAGTTTCAAGAGAATCCGGATTTTATTCTGGATCTAACCTGTTGATAAAAAAACACTTAATCCGGTATCCACTCTCTGGTACCAATAATATTACGACAAAGGTCCTGGACTGTTCCGGGAATTTCTGGATCCTGCCCCCAACCCCGATCAAACATTAGACGGGGCGGAACAGGGAATTCTTCCCGCCAAAGGAGAAAAAACCGGGGCCGTCGAGGCCCGGGCTATTCTATTCGGCGCTTTCAGCGTCGTCGATGTCGATCGCGGCTGGCATCTGCGAGGCATCGCCGCCACCGGTGAATCGACGGATTGAACGGCATGGTCACGCCCAGCCCCCGGGCTGTATTATTCGACGCTTCCAGCGTTGTCGATATCGATCGCGGCAGGCATCTGCGAGGCATCGCCGCCACCGGTGAATCGACGGATTGAACGGCATGTTCACGCCCAGCCCCCGGGCTGTATTATTCGACGCTTCCAGCGTCGTCGATGTCGATCGCGGCAGGCATCTGCGAGGCATCGCCGCCACCGGTGAATCGACGGATTGAACGGCATGGTCACGCCCAGCCCCGGGCGCATTACATCGGACTCGACCCCGAAGGGGGTCGAACAGATCAGCCCGGGGTGCAAACCCCGGGGAAGATCGGATCTGCCGCAAGGCCCAACCCTGTAAGGGTTGGACAGCGATCACCTGACCAGACGAGGTCACTTCAATCCCAACTGTCTGAATCACAGACGACATTTTGTGCACATTGACTGTAAGCGCTCTGTTTACTAGAATTGATCTTTTTGTCTTCCGTGATTTTCAGTCTTGGAGGGTTTCAGCGTGATCGAAGTGGAGCATCTCACGAAGGTGTACAACGGAAGAAAAGCCGTCGATGACATCTCGTTCAGGGTCGAAAAAGGGGAGATCCTCGGCTTTCTCGGCCCCAACGGTGCCGGCAAGACCACAACCATGCGCATTCTCACCTGCTACATGCCGGCGACTGATGGAACCGCGCGGGTGGCGGGCTATGACGTCTTCGAGGAGAGTCTCGAAGTCAGGAAGCGTATCGGGTATCTGCCCGAGAATCCGCCTCTCTACCACGAGATGACCGTCTACTCCTACCTGGATTTTGTTGCCAGGATCAAGGGGACGCCTCCCTCCAGGCGGAAGTCCCACATCGATGACGTCATGCAGAAGACCAGCATCGGTGACGTGCGCGGCCGCGTGATCGGCAGGCTCTCCAAGGGCTACAAGCAGCGCGTGGGTGTGGCACAGGCGCTGCTGAACAACCCCGAAGTCCTGGTTCTCGACGAGCCGACAATCGGTCTGGATCCGAAGCAGATATTCGAAGTCCGCTCTCTGATCAAGAATCTTGCAGGCGACCACACGGTCATCCTTTCCACGCACATCCTTCCCGAGGTGAGCATGACCTGCAACCGGGTCGTGATCATAAACAAGGGGAAGTTCGTGGCCATGGACACCCCTGAGGGCCTGGCAAACGCGCAGAAGGGGGCGGAGCGGGTCGCCATGCTCGTAGACGGTCCGGCCGACGCGGTGCGTGAAAAACTGTCGGCCGTGGACGGCGTGTTGAGCGTGAACGCCGAAGGGAGCGAGGGCTCTCCCTCCAGACTCACCGTGGAATGCAGGCTGAACACCGACCTGCGCAGGACCCTGGCGGCCACCGTGGTGAACCAGGGATGGGGGCTGCTCGAACTGCGCGGGATCTCGGTCAGTCTCGAGGATGTGTTCATCAACCTGATTACGAAGGAAGAGTAGCGGGTCCTCGCCGCGATTCTCACCAAAACATTCTGAGGGCGTGTTTATGAGAAATACCCTGGCGATATGGCAGCGGGAGATGAAGGGCTACTTCGTCTCGCCCATTGCCTACGTCGTGCTGACTGTCTTCCTGTTTCTCTCGGGATTCTTCTTCTATTCGATCCTGACCGCGGTCATTCAGTCCACGATGATGCAGTCGCAGTTCGGACCCGGTTCGCAACCCGTCGATGTGCCGGGCATCGTCAGCCGCAGCTTTTTCGGGACGACCAGCGTGGTCCTGCTGTTCATGATACCGATGCTCACGATGGGTCTCTTCGCGGAAGAGAAGAGGCGCGGCACGATGGAGCTCTTGCTCACGAGCCCGGTCAGCATCATCCAGGTCATGATGGGGAAGTATCTCGCCAGCCTGACGTTTCTTGTCCTGATGCTCCTGGGGAGCGGGATCACGTTTTCCTCGCTCTTCATCTTCGGGCATCCGGAATGGAAAACCGTTCTTGGAGGGTACCTGGGGCTGCTCCTTTACGGATGCGCGTTGCTGGCGCTGGGACTCTTCATTTCCACCCTCACCGAAAACCAGATCGTGTCGGTGGTCATCACCTTCGGCACCATCCTGGTGCTGTGGCTGATCGAGTCGTTCTCGAGCGGAGCAGTGGGTGTCGCGAAGGACGTTCTCGACTACCTCTCGGTGATCGGGCACCTGGACGATTTCATCAAGGGCGTCATCGACACGAGTCACGTCATCTATTACCTGACCTTTGCACTGATGGGATTGTTTTTGACCTATCGCTCGCTTGAATCCTTGCGGTGGAAAAGCTGATGAACAAGTACCTGCAAAAGCTCGACACACTCGGCCTGCTGCTCATTGTCGGCGCGGCCCTTTACTACTCAGTCACCGACGTCTGGGACAAATGGGCCCTGGGCCTTGCCATAGCGGGCGCGGTTTTCTTCCTGGTCGGGATCGCGGCCAACTACCGGCAGATCATGGAATCGCTCGGGAAGAGATCCACCAAGTACGCGACGAACTACGTCGTCTCGGTGCTCCTCGTGATCGTTCTGATTGTCGGCCTCAATTTTATCGGCAAGAGACACGTGAAGCGCTTCGACCTGACGGCATCCGGCACTTACACGCTGGCGCCGCAGACGCTGCAGGTGCTCGGCAAGCTGGATAAGGAGCTGGACATCAAGGCGTATTTTCCCGGCGGCGATTACCCGCGCCTGAGAGACCTGCTCGTCAACTACCGTGCGCACAACCGGACGCTGAAGTACGAGTTCGTCGATCCGGACAAGCAACCCGACATGGCGAAACGGGACGGTGTGACGGTCTACGGAACATTCCAGAATCCGTTTACGGGCAGCACGCTGAAATTCGGCACCGTGATCCTGCAATACGGAGGACGGACCGAGAAGATCGAAAAGAGGTCCGAAGAGGTCAGGGAGGAGGATCTCACCAACGCCATCATCAAGATCCAGCGCTCCGGGGCCAAGAAGGTCTACTTCATCACGGGGCATGGCGAGAAGGACATCAGCGACAACGAGAGGGGCGGCTACTCGCTTGCCAAGAAGGGTCTGGAGGACGAAGGCTTCCAGGTCGAGACGCTGAACCTGGCTCGTGACGCCAAGGTGCCCGCAGATGCGACGGCGGTCGTGATGGCGGGTCCGACGACCGAACCTTTTCCGCAGGAGATGCAGTTCATAACCGACTACCTCAATAACGGCGGAGCGTTCCTGTTGATGGTCGATCCCGCGCCTTCGCCCGGTCTGGAGAACTTCGCCAAGAGCTGGGGTGTCAGGGTCGACAACGACATCGTTCTGGACGTGAGCGGAGCAGGGCGGCTCATGGGAGCGGGGCCCAGCATCCCGCTGGTCCTCCAGTACGAAAACCATCGGATAACCGATCGTTTCAAGTCGATGACCTTCTTCCCGCTCGCCAGGTCTGTGGAAGCGTCCAAGGAAACAGTCACGGGCGTCACTGTCGAGCCGCTCTTCAAGACCAATCCCAACAGCTGGGGTGAGACTGACGTCAAGAGCGGAGAGGCGACATTCGATGAGAAGAAAGACATCAAGGGTCCTTTGACTCTCGCCGTGGCGGTCACAAAAGAGGTGAAACCCGCTTCCGACAAAGGGCCGGCAGTGAAGGCCCGGATGGTGATCGTGGGCGACTCCGATTTTGCAGTCAACTCGTACTTCGGCGCGCAAGGCAACGGGAACCTGTTCCTGAACATGGCCAGTTGGCTCGGCTCGGAAGAAGACCTGATATCAATCCGGCCGAAAGCCCCGGAGGACCGGAGAATCATCCTGACTCAGAGCCAGCAGAGCATGCTGCGACTCTTGTCGGTCGTTATCGTTCCGGGCATCGTGCTGGTTGCGGGCATAGTCGTCTGGACCCGTCGCAGGAGGTAAGATGCGTTTCCGAGGCACCCTGGTCCTAGTGCTCATTTGCGCCGCCCTCGGCTCCTATGTCTACTTTTACGAGATCAAGGGCGGGGAACAGCGCGAGAAGAAGAAGCAGGAGACCGATCGGCTCTGGAAGGTTGAAAGCACCGGCATCCAGCAGATCGACCTGATCACACCGCAGGAGCACATCACGGCTGTCAGGAAAGGCGACAAGGAGTGGAAGATCACGGCGCCCCGGGCCGTGGATGCCGATGCGGATGAACTCAACCGGATCGCCAGTTCCGCCGCCGAGATAACACGCGAGAGCGTGCTGGAGACGAACGCGAAAGGCCTCGCAAGGTTCGGTCTCGACCCGCCCCAGTTGACCCTGCGGATCAAGACGAAGGACGGCAAGGAATACGAGGTCCGCTACGGGGAAAACAACCCCACAGGCAACTCTACCTACGCCACGATGCCGGGCAGCAACGAAGTCCTCCTGGTTGCCAGCTACACGGCATCTTCGTTCCGCAAGAAGCTCGATGACCTGCGCAACCGGTCTGTCCTGAACTTCGAGCAGTACGACACCAATTCGCTGGATCTGCAGAGCGACAAGGGCAACGTCCAGCTCACCAAGGAAAACGACAAGTGGTGGCTGCAGGGTAACCAGCACTGGGCGGCTGATTCATCCGCCGTCAGCGGGCTGCTGAGCACCCTGGCCACCTCGCGTGTCAAAGAGTTCTTTGACGGCAACCCCGGCGACTACGTCAACCTGGGATTCGACAACCCCCTGCTCGATGTCCGGCTCACGTACGGGAAGGACAGGGCAATCAAGCACCTCACGATAGGGCTCGAGAAGTCCAAGCTGGCCATGAAGGGGCAGAAAGCTTCGAAGGCCGAGGCACCGAAAAAGCCGGATGAGAAGAAGGGCGCCGCGGAGGCCGGTTCCTCCGAGCTCTATCTGGCTCGTGACGAGTCGCGTCCAGGCCTGTTCTTTGTCGACAAGGAGTTCGTAGACAAAGTCCGCAAGGGGCCCGCCGATTTCCGCGACAAGGCGCTGGCTTCGTTCCAGCGCTGGGACATCGATTCCATTACACTGACCAATGCCAAGGGAACCTTCAACCTTGCCAAGGCGGAGGGTGGAGGAGACTGGGTGCTGGGGGACAGCAAAAAGAAGGCTAAGTGGGACGTGGCGAACGGCATCCTGGATGCTCTGGAAAAACCGGTCAAAGAGTTTCTCGACTCGCCCGGAGCCCCGGCGACCTATGGCCTGGACAAGCCCGCCGTCCGTGTTGTCCTCAAGCAGAAGGGTCAAGTCAAGCTGGAGTGCGAGTTCGGCAAGGAGACAAAGGACGGCGTCTACGCCCGGGTGAAAGGGGAGACGTCCGTGAAGGTAGCCGACAGGGAAAGTATGGAGAAGCTGGGCAAGGGTGAGTCCGACCTCGTCGAACCCACGCCCGCAACGCCGGCAGCAGCTACGCCGGCCACTTCCAAAAAGTAGCAGGAAAGAGGACGCAGCGCAGCCGGGAGTTTTGCTCTTTGCCATCCTCGCGGCTCTGCGCTATACTTGCGGGGTCCTGGCTTTGGAAGAAGGTGGGCGGAGTGCCCACCTTTTGTTTTTAGGGGGTATGGATGGTCCATAACGAGCGGGAATCGCTGGTCGGCAGCATCACCGCTCTTGCGGAGCAGGTCGCAGCCTCCGTGGGGATGGAAGTCGTACTCGTGGAGATCAAGCGCGGCGGCCGTTCGATAGTCCGCGTATATATCGATCAGGCAGGTGGGGTGTCAGTCGAAGATTGTGAACGTTTCAGCAAGCGCTTCTCCGTCCTCCTGGATGTGGAGGACCGCATCCCCTTCAGCTACGTGCTGGAAGTATCATCCCCAGGCCTCGATCGCCCGCTCGTGCGCGAAGCCGACTTTCAGCGGTTCACGGGCAAGCGGGTCAAGGTGCGCACGAGTCAGCCTCTGCGGGGGCAGCGCAATTTCCGGGGAAGGATCCTCGGCGCCTCTGGCGGCAACATCAGACTCGAGCTCTCTCCGGGACAGGAGGTCGAGATGTCCCTGTCGCAGATCGAGAGGGCCAATCTGGTGGTGGAGATTCAGGCCACGAGGAACGGGAGTCTCAGGTAATGAGCAACATCATTCTTCAGACTATCGAGCAGATCAGCAAAGAGAAGAACATCGACCCCAAGATCATCATCACGGCGCTCGAAGACGCCATGGTCGCGGCTTCTCGGAAGTTTTACAGGACCAACGAGGAGATCAGCGCACGGTTCGACCAGGAAACCGGCATGCTGGAGATTTTCGCGGTCAAACGCGTGGTCGAAAATGTCGAGGACCCGAGCCTGGAGATCTCGCTGGAAGAGGCGAGGGAGATCGATCCCAGCCTGGGTATCGACGACACCGTCGAACTGCCGAAGCCGACCGACGTGCTCGGCCGGATCGCGGCGCAGACCGCGAAGCAAGTCATCCTGCAGAAGGTCCGTGACGCGGAACGACAGAATATCTTCAACGACTACTCCCAAAAGGTCGGTGAGCTGATCACCGGCGTGGTGAAGCGCTTCGAGGGGCCGGACATCATCGTCGACATCGGCAAGACGGAAGCGATGCTGCCGCTGCGCGAACAGTCTCGTGCCGAGGCTTACAAGCAAGGCGAGCGAATCCGGACTGTCATCGTCAAGGTGCTGCCGATCGCCAAGGGCCCGCAGGTGATACTCTCGAGGACCGACCCGCAGCTGATCGTCCGCCTGTTCGAAATCGAGATCCCCGAAATCTATGACGGCACGATCGTGGTCAAGAACGCCGTGCGCGAACCCGGAGACAGGGCCAAGATTGCAGTGGCCTCGATGGACAGGAATGTCGATCCGGTGGGAGCTTGCGTCGGAATGAAGGGATCGCGCATCAATTCGATCATCCGCGAGTTGCGGGGCGAGAAGATCGACATCGTGCAGTGGTCCGAAGACGCGGCGCAGTTCGCGGCCAACTCCCTGAGCCCGGCCAAAATCTCCAAGGTTCTCATCCTCGATGCCGCGGAACGCCGTATGGAGGTGATCGTCGAGGAGAAGCAGCAGTCACTGGCCATCGGTAAGAAGGGCCAGAACGTGCGCCTGGCGTCGAAGCTGATCGGCTGGCAGATCGATGTCAAGTCCGAGGAGCAGAAGAAGATGGAAGTGCTGAGCGTGATGGAGTCGCTCACCTCCTCCTCGACTCCGCTGACCGAACTTGAAGGCATCAGCGAGAGACTCATTGAGAAGATGCGCGAGGCCGGCATCGAGAACGTGGAACGCATTCTCGAGCTCGGTATCGAGAAGCTGCAGGAAATACAGGGAGTCGGCGAGAAGACGGCCGCCAAGATCATGGAAGCGGCGCGGGATCTGTTCGAAGAGGTCGAGATCGAGGTCCCGGAAGGGATCGAGTTGCCCATGGCCATTCAGGCCACGACGCCTCACGCCGAAGCGCCCGGTTCCGAGCAGCCCCAGCCGCCTGCGGAAGAGCAGGCCCCGGCCGACGCGGAGCCGCCGGTCAGCGAGAAGGAGCCGGCAGTGGAGACCGAAGGTGCCGTCAAGCCACCGGAAGACAAGTAGCTTTCCACCCTGTGATCTCATTGATGAGATCCTGCGCGGTTGCAAAGGGCGGCAGGTATGATCTAAGATTCCCGTTTGGCCTTTGAGGCAAAGAGGTCGCAGTCCAGATGGACAAAATCACAGTTGCGGAGTTGGCTGCCGAGTGTTCGGTTCAAAACCAGGTAGTGCTGGGTGAACTGAAGCGCCTGGGCCTCTACGTCTTTTCACCCTCGGCGACCATCGACCTGAGCTTCGCGGAGACGATCCGAAAGAAGATCATTTCCCAGCGGGAAGCGGAGCAGGCAAGGCTGGCGGAAGCCGAAAAGAAAGAGCAGGAAGCTGCCAAGAAACTCGAAAAGAAGGCAGCGAAGACCGCCAAGAAAGCTGCCGCCGTCGAGCCAGCCCCTCCGCCGAAAGAGGTGCCGGCCGCACGAAAGGGCAAGAAACCTGCCGCAAAAGCCAAAGCCCCCGAGCCTCCGAAGGTAGAGGAGGTTCTGCCGAAGCCCTCGCTGGCGCCCAGAAAAGGTCGCAAGCACTTCGACCGCACGACCTCCGAGCTTATCGATTTCGTTCCGTCGGTCGCTGGGCTGCCGCAGGTGGAGGTGTCGCCGGAAGAAGTGATTCCGGAAGTCGCCGCCGAGGCCGAAGTCGGCGTCGAGGTCGCACCGTCTGCGGTGCAGGCCCCAGCCGCTCTTGAAGCGCCCGGGCTTGCTACCGAAGCGGCGGGAGCCGGACCGGTGGCTGCTGCACCACCCGCGGCTGCCCCTGAATTGCCGGCGGAGCCCGCACGGGCGCCCGAAGCCGGCCCCCAGCCCGGAACCGTCGCCAGGAAGATCGTTGTGCCGAAGGCCAAGACCAAGATCCTCCTGAGAACCGGCGCCGAGAAGGTGGTCACTCCCGATGTCACCGACCGGATCCTGAAGGGACTGCGCGAGGAGAAGGCAGGCCTGGCCAGGCCCCTGGGCCCGCCCAGACTGGTCAGGCGCAGGAAACCTGGAAAGCCGGAAGCCCCTGTGGAGAGGGTCGCCAGGGTCATCGAGCTTCCGCGCCCGCCGATCAGCCCCGAGGATTTCAAACCGATCTCCATCACTGAGGGGGTGACCCTGAAGGAGCTCGCCGAGAAGATGGACATCAAGTCCAAGTTCATCATCGGGAAGCTTCTGGCCAAAGGAATCGTCGCCTCGGTCAATCAGGCACTCGACATCGACATCGCGAAGGAGATCTGCGCCGAGTTCGGATACAAGGCGGAGGTCATCACATTCGAGGAGGAGGCTGAACGGAGGCAGGAAGTCCAGGACAAGCCTGAAGACTACCTCGGTCGGCCTCCAGTCGTGACGGTCATGGGGCACGTTGACCACGGCAAGACTTCTCTGCTGGACGCGATAAGGGAGACCAATGTCACGGAGCAGGAAGCCGGAGGGATCACACAGCACATCGGCGCCTACGGCGTCGAGGTGAACGGACGATCCATAACGTTTCTCGATACGCCGGGCCATGAGGCCTTCACGCTCATGCGCGCCCGCGGCGCCCAGGCCACGGACATCGTGGTGCTCGTGGTTGCAGCGGACGACGGCGTCATGCCGCAGACGCTAGAGGCGATCCACCACGCGCGGGCTGCCAATGTCCCGATCGTGGTCGCAATCAACAAGATCGACAAGCCCGGCGCACAGGTCGACCGCGTAAAGCAGTCCCTCGCGGACCAGGGGCTGCTCGCCGAAGACTGGGGTGGCGACATCGTGACCGTGCCGGTGTCGGCGAAACAGAAGACAAACATAGACCTTCTGCTCGAGATGATCCTCCTCGTGGCCGACCTGAAGGATTTCAAAGCCAATCCGAAACGGCTGGCCAGCGGCGTGGTGCTGGAGGCGAAGCTGGATCGCGGAAGAGGGTGCGTAGCCACCGTCCTGGTGCAGCACGGTACCCTGAGGGTTGGGGACGCCCTCGTGGCAGGCGCCGTCAGCGGGCGCGTTCGCGCGCTCGTGGGCGCACGCGGCCTCCACCTCGAAGCTGCCGAGCCGTCCGTGCCGGTCGAGATCCAGGGTTTGCAGGACCTGCCGCACGCCGGCGACACCTTCCAGGTCTTCGAGGATGCGTCCAAGGCGCGTCAGGTTGCGGAATACCGGCAGACGAAACTGCGCGAGAAGTCCCTGCAGACGAGTTCGCGCGTATCGCTCCAGGCGCTCTACCAGCAGATGAAGGAAGGAAGGGTGAAGGAGCTGCCGATCATCCTGAAGTGCGACGTTCAAGGCTCGGTGGAGGTCCTCACCGATGTTCTGAACAAGCTCAGCACCGAAAAGGTCAAGGTGCGCATCCTGCACAGCGGTGCTGGCGCTATTACGGAGACCGATGTGCTGCTCGCTTCCGCGTCGAATGCGATCATCATCGGGTTCAGCGTGCGGCCGGAACGCAAGGCGCAGGAACTGGCGGAAGCCGAGGGCGTGGAGATCCGCTTGTACACGGTGATCTACAACGTCGCGAACGACATCAAGAACGCGATGATCGGATTGCTGGAGTACAAGACGCAGGAAAAGTACCTGGGGCGCGCCGAAGTCCGGGACACCTTCAGGGTGCCCAAGTTCGGCTTCGTGGCGGGTTCTCATGTTCTTGACGGAATCATCAAACGGAACGCGGAGATCCGCCTCCTGCGCGACAACGTGGTCGTCCATGAGGGCAAGATCGCATCCCTGCGCCGGTTCAAGGACGACGTCGGCGAGGTCAAGTCCGGCTTCGAATGCGGGATCGGTTTCGAAGGTTTTTCTGACATAAAGGTCGGTGACATCATCGAGGCCTACACGGTCGAGAAGATTCAACCCACATCACTGTAGCTTTCGGGATCGGAATCGGCGTCGGCCGACAGCCAACCTCAACCCCGGGATCCGTCGGCTCATTGCGATTTCGCATCCCGATGCCGATTGCGACCCCGATCCCGACGCCGACGTTGTAGGGGAAAAACGGTCGGTCTATGCCTATTGCTTACTGCACTCTGGAGCTTTATCTCCCCTATTCCCAATCCCTGAAGGAGAAACGGATGGTTCTGCGCAAGGCGCAGGATCGCCTCCGGGCGCGCTCCAACTTTTCCGTCGCGGAAGTCGACCACCAGGATCTCTGGCAGCGCGCCAAACTGGCCGCAGTGACAGTCGGTTCCGACAACGCAGTACTCGAGCGGGCCGCCCAGCAGTTTGTGCACGAGGCTGAAGATATCCTGGGTGACCTCCTGGTCGACTGCCAGGTAACATTCATCGAACCCTGAATTGCCATGCAGACATCACGGAGACCCCAGAGACTGGCCCTGCAGATCCAGCACGAAATCAGCACGATGCTCTTCCGCAACGTGAAGGACCGGAGGATCGGCCTGGTCACGGTTACCGGGGTCAACTTGAGCTCCGACCTCCGTCACGCGCGGGTGTACGTCTCGTGCATGGGAACCGACCAGGAAAAGGCGGCGACCCTGCAGGCCTTGAATCACGCCGCCGGCTGGATCCGGCGTGAGCTCGGGCAGCGCATCCGGATGAAGTTCCTGCCCGAGGTGGTTTTTTGCACGGACGCATCGCTCGAATACGGCGAGCGCATAGACCGGCTCCTGGATGAGATCAAGGAGCAATGACCTTCGGGGATCGGGTGAGCGCGATGGATGGCGTCCTGGTTATCGACAAGCCTGCTGACTGGACATCTCACGATGTGGTGGCCAAGGTGCGCAAGATCACGCGCATCAAGAAAGTCGGGCACACCGGAACCCTGGATCCCTTCGCGACCGGCGTATTGCCGCTGACAATAGGGCGCGCCACAAGGCTGACCAACTATTTCCTCGCATCGGACAAGCACTACCGTGGAGTCATCCGGTTCGGCTTCGCTACCACGACCTTCGATCTCGAGGGCGAGCCGCTGAGCCAAGACACGCATCCCGAGCTCGACCGGCAAGGGCTCGAGGAGATGTTCAAGAAGTATACGGGCAGTGTCGAGCAGACCGTTCCGCCCTATTCGGCTCGGAAGGTGAACGGCCAACCGATGTACCGGTATGCCCGCAAAGGGATTGTGATGGCACCGGCGACCAAGCAGGTCCAAATTCGGTCTTTGACCCTGCTCGACGTGCGCGGGTGTGAAGTCGAGTTCGAGCTTTCCTGCGCCGCGGGGACCTACGCCCGCAGCCTCGCACATGACCTCGGCCGCGACATAGGCTCCGGGGCACATCTGATCGAGCTGCGGCGCATCCGGAGCGGCGAGTTCCCGATCGAAAACGCCATCCCCCTGATGAAAGACGGGGAGTATCACCCTCGCGAGTTTTACATCGAGCGCATCATCCCGATGGAAAACCTTCTGCGGGAGATTCCGTCAATCGTGATTTCGGACGGGGACAAGGCCAGACTCCTCCACGGGATAGATCTGAACCTGCTGACCGGCGCTTCCGAGTCTGAGGAGTACCGCATCCTGGATGAAGCCGGGCACCTGGTCGCCATCGCGCGCCGTCTCCAGACCTTTGCTTCCCCCGTAGCCCAGCCGGCCCACTGGGTGCGTGTTCATCCGCACATCATCTTCGCCTGACTCGTTTTACCGCAGAGACGCAAAGACCACAGAGTGTGTACTCTTTTTCTTCACTCGGGCAGGCCCAGGACTACCCGTTTGATTCCCTGTTTCAGAATGGGAACGTGGAAGTTGATCAGAAGTCCGAGATTCCAGCCTCCCAGCTTCAGGTAAGTCATGAGTTGGGCCTGGTGCACCGGAACTAATGAATCCACCGCCTTCACCTCGACGATGATTTTGTCGGCAACAACCAGATCCAGCCGGTAACCACATTCGAGCCTGAATCCCTTGTAGTTTAAGGGCAAAGGCTTTTGACGCTCGAAAGGGATCTTCCGCAGGTGGAGTTCCCGGGCGAGGCACTCTTCATATGCGGACTCAAGCAGGCCAGACTCGAGTGCACGATGTGCTTCGATGGCCGCCCCGATAATTTCGCGTGACAACCTGTTGATATCCAATGGCTAAACATCGGCAGAGACGCAAAGTCCGAGAAAGCCTGATAGGTCTTTGCGGTCTTTGCGTCTCTGCGGTTTCGCGCTCTACAGGATGAGGCGGTCCTTCATCCTCTGGAATTTCTTTTCCCCGATTCCCTTGACGTTCAGGATGTCCTCGATCTTCGCGAACTTGCCGACCTTGGTTCGGTATTCCAAGATGTTCTTCGCGATCGCGGGGCCTACCCCGGGCAGCGTCTGCAGCTGTTCGAGCGTGGCCGTGTTCAGGTTGACCTTCTCGTTCGAAGGCGCGCCGCCTTGCTGGGCGAGCGCGGTGATGGGAGCGATGACGAGGCCGATGCAGAGCACAATCGCCCATGCAGGGCGCATTCTACGCAACTTCATAGTAACCTCCATATTGTGAGTTTGGGGGGCAATCAGGAAGCTGCCCCCTGTCAACCTCTCTAACCGTCGCACGGCGATTTGAGCGAAAAAATTTCGGGCCGTGCGGGCCGCGAGCCATGGCAATTCACCAACGGCTATGCGATAATTGCGGTTCGAGCACAGGGAAAATTGAACTCTATGAGGCTATGTTCTTCCCGCGCAGGCGGGCATTTTTGTCTGATCACTCTTTGGATCCTGGGCAGCCTGGCGCGCACCGTTCCCGGCCAGGAGAAACCTCCGGTTTCCAAGTCGATCGATCTGGACAAGGAGCTTTCGTCGCCTGTGCCGGAAGACCGCGCAAAGAGCTACTACTTCTTTGCACTTTCGAAGTGGTTTGAGGAGAAAGGTGATCTGGCCCGCGCTCTGACGGAGATGAAGAATGCGCTGAAATACAACGAGACCAGCGCCTCCGTTCGCATCGAAATGGCAGCCCTGTTGGAGCAGATGGAAAGATCCCGCGAGGCGATCGACCAAGCCGAGGAGGCTGCCCGCATCGACCCTTCAAATCCAGAGCCGCACTGGGTCCTGGCCAATCTCTATCTCCGATCGCAGGCTCATGACCGCTCGGGAAGGAGAGAGTCGCTCACCAAGGCCGTCCGGGAGCTTGAAGAGATGCGCAAGGATGCGCCGGACGACGAACGGTCGTACTACGCGCTCGGCGGCGCCTACTTCGAACTCGGGGAGACCGAGAAAGGCATTCAGGCATTCGAAAAATTCCAGGACCTCGTGCCGAACGTGGACGCAGGGTACACCGCAATCGCCAGGAATTACGAGCGTTCAGGCAACCTTGACAAAGCGGTCGAGTACCTGCAGAAAGCAATCAGGAGCCGGCCGGAGTCGTCGGAAAGCCTGATGATGCTGGCGAGCCTGTACTCCAGGCAGAACCGGCACAAGGACGCGATCCCGCTTTACGCGAAGATACTTGAGCTCAGCAACGACAACCCGGCTGTCAAGAAACAGTTCGGCGCGACACTCGTGGAAGCCGGCGATTACGAGCAGGCCCAGCGGGTGCTCACGGAGCTGGCGAAGGCGGCGCCCGATGACAAAGACGTCCAGGTGCTCCTGGGCCGGAGCTACCTTGGTCTGAGGCAGTACGCCCAGTCCATCGAGACCCTCCGGTCGGTGGTGGGGGCGGATTCCGACCAGGTCGAGGCCCAGTATTATCTCGGCGTGGCCTATGAGCAGAGCGGCAACCCCTCCGACGCGGCCAAGGTCTTCTCAAACATGGTCACCAAGGCGCGAGAGGGCTCGGAAGAGTACAAAGCGAACCAGCCGGTTTTCCAGCAACACCTGGCAGCTGCCTACCAGGACCTGGGACAGAACGACAAGGCTATCGCCCTCTACGAAGAGATGATCAAGAGCTCCCCTGACGCGGGCCCCCGATTGTACTTCCTGCTCATTAACGCGTATCGCGTGAATCGGCAGTTGGACAAAGCTATCAGTCTGGGCAAACAGCAACTGGCGAAGAGCCCGGATGACGTGAACATTGCCCTCGTCTATGCGCGGGCCCTTGCTGATTCCGGAAAGTCCAAAGAGGGCGCCGATCTGCTGGCCAAGACGCTCCAGGCCAACCCTTCGAATGTCGATGTATATGTCAATCTCAGCCAGGTCTATGTCCAGTCCAGGAAGTACGCGGAGGCTGAGAAGATCCTGCGCAAGGCCGCCGAGCGGAAGCTCGACAGTGAGAGAGTGAAATTCCAGCTGGCAACCGTGTACGAACGACAGAAGGACTACGATCGTGCCGAAACGCTTTTCCAGGAACTGCTCAAAGAAAACCCGAAGAACGCGACAGTCCTGAACTACGTCGGCTACATGCTGGCCGATCGGGGCGTGCGTCTGGACGAAGCGGTTCGCTACGTGGAACAGGCTCTGGAGATCGAGCCGGCCAACGGGGCATACCTCGATTCGCTCGGCTGGGCTTACTTCAAGCTGAATGACCTGGAGAAAGCCGAGAAATACCTGCTGCAGGCGGTCGAACTCGTGAAGAACGACCCTGTGATGTACGATCACCTCGGCGACCTCTATTACAGGATGGGTCAGCTCGAAAAGGCCCGCGATTCCTGGAGTAAGTCGGTCGAAGCAGGCACCGAGCGCGAAGAGGCGGACAAGGTGCGCGAGAAACTCCAGGGCCTGCAGGACCTCTTGCGCAAGCAGAAATCCCGCTAGCCTGACTTCCTGGACACAGGCTGCAAAATGTCCTCAAGACACGCGACCCCCTGGCTGCCAATCCGGAAACAGGTTTCCGGCGCAGCCCCGCTACTCGCGCCCCGGAGCCGCAGGTGACTCAGCCCTCTTCCGAAGCTCGACCGGGGTCGCCCGGCAGCCTGCTGGTGCACTCCTTCGCCAAGGTCAATCTGGCACTGGCGGTGCTGGAGCCACGCCAGGACGGGTTTCACGAGATCCGCACGGTGTTTCAGAGCATCGACCTCCACGACACGCTTGAAATGCACCGCTCGTCCACGCTCGAACTTACGTGTGAGGGCCTGCCGGATGTACCGCTGGAGCAGAACCTGGTATGGAAGGCAGCGAGCGCCCTCATGCGCGAGGTCCCGTCCATACAGGGCGCGCGGATCACCCTTCGCAAGTTCCTGCCCCAGGGATCCGGGCTGGGCGGCGGCAGCAGCAATGCCGCTGCCACGCTGCTGGGGCTGTGCCGGCTATGGGACATGGAGGCCGACCCTGCACTGATGCAACGGCTTGCATCCGCTCTCGGCTCCGACGTCCCTTTCTTCCTGCACGGCGGAACGGCGCTCGGTGCCGGCCGCGGGGACGAGGTTTACCCTGTACCGGAACTGCCGGAGGCCCATCTGGTCGTCATCTATCCCGGGCTGCGCATTCCGACCTCCGAAGCTTATGCACTGCTCACACGCCGGTTGACACCGGACGAATCACACCGTAAAATCTATTGTTTTTGCAGCCTGCTGCAGGCAGGTCTGGATTGCCTGCCCGGGATCTTCAACGATTTCGAGCAGGTGGTTCTGGACAGGTACGATTCCATCAGGGAAGCAAGAGATCTCCTGTTGGAGCATGGAGCGGTAGCGAGCCTGCTGTCAGGCAGCGGATCATCAGTCTTCGGATTCTTCCTTAAGGAGGAGTCAGCTCTCGCAGCCTCCAGCGCCGTGAGGCGGGAGGAATGGCGGGTGTTTCCGGCGAAGACCCTTTCTCGTCTCGGGTTCTTCAAGCGGATGTTCGCGTAGCCGCCGGCCCCGCCGATCTGCGGATTGCAGACGCGGTGTGGCCAGGTCCTGCCCTCTGCGTTTATCGGTTGGAGGAATGGGGCGTCGTCAAGCGGTAAGACACAGGTCTTTGGAACCTGCATTCGGAGGTTCGAATCCTCCCGCCCCAGCCAAACTCTTTGGCGCGAATACACACACGGTAGCGTATGAGCCTTGGATCCCAGTTGAGGAATGCCGAATTGAAAGTGTTTTCCGGTAATGCCAATCTTGAATTGGCCAGAGAGATCTGCGAGCACCTTGGGATCACCCTGGGCGAGGCAAAGCTGACCACGTTCAGCGACGGCGAGCTCTATTTCCAGATACTCGAGAACGTCAGGGGCAAGGACGTCTTCGTGATCCAGCCCACCTGCCCGCCGGTCAACAACAACATGATGGAACTCCTGGTCATGCTGGACGCGTTCAAGCGTTCCTCGGCGGCCCGGATCACGGCTGTCATGCCGTACTACGGCTATGCAAGGCAGGACCGGAAAGACAAGCCCAGGGTTCCGATCTCCTCGAAACTGGTGGCGGACCTGCTCACCGCCGCCGGCGCGGACCGGATACTTACCATGGATTTGCACGCGGGACAGATTCAAGGGTTCTTCAATATACCCGTGGATCACCTGTTCGCCGCCCCTGTGCTCATCGACTATATCCGGAAGCTGAACATCCCCGACCTGACCCTGGTTTCGCCGGATGCGGGGGGCGTCGAGAGAACCCGGGCGTTCGCGAAGCGCCTGAACGCGGACCTCGCGGTCGTGGACAAACGCCGCACCTCGCCCAATCATGCCGAGGTGATGCACGTGATCGGGCACGTCGGGGGACGCAACGTTCTGATAGTCGACGACATGGTCGACACTGCGGGCACCCTGGTCAACACGGTAAGCGCGATCAAGAAGAAGAAGGCAAATCGCATCCTGGCCTGTGCGACCCATGCCGTGTTGAGCGGGCCCGCTATCGAGCGTCTGCGTGAGGCTCCGCTCGATGAAATCATCCTCACGAACACCGTATCGATCGACAAGTCGAAGATCTTGCCCAACATGACTGTGCTGAGCGTCGCCAGACTGCTGGCCGAGGCAGTCGGCAGCATTCATGAGGAGACGAGCGTCAGCGACCTTTTCGTTTGATCTGCAAGGAGTTGGATCTCATGTCTCAGATCTTGATCGAAGCAAAACGCCGCGCACCGGGCGGCAAGAACGCCAATCGCCGTCTTCGGACTGCCGGCCTCATCCCTGCCGTGCTTTACGGGCGCGGAAGAGAGCCTGTACCCCTCTCCGTGGAGCCCAAAGCCGTCGTGGACATTCTCTACTCGGAGAGCGGACAGAACACGATCTTCTCACTCAGCGTGGATGGGGGTGAGCAGACGAACGCCATGGTGAAGGAATACCAGCTGGATCCCGTCAGGGGGCGCCTGATCCATACGGACTTCGTCCAGATCGCGATGGACCGGCTGCTGGAGGTGTCCGTCAACGTCGAACTCGTCGGCGAGGCCGAAGGCGTGAAGGCGGGCGGTCTCCTGGATTTCGTCACACGCGCGATCGACCTGGAATGCCTGCCGGCGGACATCCCGGATTCGATCAAGGTGGATGTAGGTCACCTCAAGATCAACGACTACGTCCGGGTCAAGAACATCGAGTTCGGTCCCAAGATCAAGGTCCTGACCGATCCCGAGGTAGTCATCGTCACCATCTCGCCGCCGCTGAAGGAGGAGGTCGTGCCCGTCGAGGCCGCTCCTGCCGAGGCTGCGGAGCCCGAGGTGATCAAGAAGGGCAAGGCGACCGAGGAAGGCGCTGAGGAGGAGACAAAGAAGGAGACGAAGAAGGAATAGCGCCGATCCGTGCCGACCATGGTTCACAGACTGGTAGTGGGACTCGGCAACCCCGGGGCGCGCTATGCGGCAACGCGGCATAACGTCGGGTTCATGGCTGTCGACGAGCTTGCGGGTGAGACCAAAGCAGGTCCCTGGGCGATCCGGTGCCGGTCGATGGTCTGCGAAGCGACAATCGACGGCCACCCGGTTCTGCTGGCCAAACCGCTGACCTACATGAACCTGAGCGGTCATGCGGTGGAGCTCCTCGTCGAGGGGTTCGGCTGCACGCTGGAAGCGCTCATATTGGTCGTTGATGACCTGAACCTGCCATTCGGCCGAGTCCGGGTGAGGAGACGCGGGTCGGCAGGAGGTCATCACGGCCTGGAATCGGTGATCGCTGCACTCGGGAGTGAAGAGATCACACGTGTCCGGCTGGGGATCGGCGAAGAGGAGACGCCGGACGACAAGGCTGGCTTCGTCCTGTCGGAATTTCCCGCGGCTCGCGGGCAGGAATTGAACGAGATGATACGCAGGGCAGCCGAGGCTGTCCGGATAATTGTCAATGAGGGCGTCGAGAAAGCCATGTCGGCCTGCAACGCCTGAAGAGATTCGTGCCTGACGGACTGTAATTGTCAGGAATCATGTCAAAGGAGAAAGACCGGTGAGAACTTACGAGGTGGTTTTCGTTGCCGCACCCACCCTGACCAGCGAGGAACTCGATGCCTTCATCGCGCATACCCAGGCGGTCATCGAGGGCAAGAACGGCAGGGTAACTAAAGTGGACAATTGGGGCAAGAGGTCCCTTGCATACAAGATCAAGAGGTTCAGGGATGCCTACTACGTGGTCCTGACCATCGAAGGGGACGGCGCCGCCATCGCAGAGCTCGAAAGGCGTTTCAGGGTGACCGATTATGTCATCCGCTTTCTGTCGGTGCGCATCGACGAGGATCTCAAGCGCTCCGAGAAGATCAAGGCAATCCGGCAGAGAAAATCTCGGCCGAGGACCGAGCCGGCGCCGCAGCCGGTTGTAGAAACCGAAGCCATCCAGCCGCAACAGTAAAGTATCCGGCCGTGGCAGCCGCGACAAGTATCGCCGGGTGTTCGACTCTTCGTTCAGACCCCGGCAGACGGGCGGCGATACCCGGTCGTTCGTATTCCAGAGAGGCCATCGATCATGCCAGTTCCGAAACGATTCTCAATCCGGCGCAAACGCGTCTGCAAGTTCTGTGCCGAGAAGATAACCTACATCGACTACAAAGACGGCAAGCTGCTCTCCCACTTCATCCCCGAGCGCGGAAAGATCCTGCCTCGGAGGATCAGCGGGGTCTGCTCGATCCATCAGCGCCAGTTGTCGGAGGCGATCAAGCGTGCGCGCCACCTGGCCATCATCCCGTTCGTCTCCGAGTGAGCGGAATCGAGGAGGGAGAACCATGAAAGTCATACTCAAGCAGGACGTGGATAAGCTCGGGAAAGCCGGCGATGTCGTCAAGGTTGCCACCGGCTACGGACGAAACTACCTCATCCCGATGAAGATCGCGGTCGAGGCGACTCCCGGCAACCTCAAGGTCACCGACATCGAGCGCCTTGCGGCTGCCCGCCGCGACCAACGCGACAAGGAAGCCGCCTCGCTGCTGGCGAAAGAAATCGTCAAGCTTCAGATCACGATCCGCAAGAAGGTGGGAGAGGGCGGCATTCTCTATGGCTCGGTCACCGCTCTGGACATTGCGGATTCCCTCAGCGCCCGCAAGATCGAGGTCGACAAGCGCAAGATCCAGCTCGATGAGCCCATCAAGAGCATCGGGGACTACCAGGTTCCGATCCGCCTCCACAGGGATGTCACCGTCCCGGTGCGAATCGCTGTTGAAGAAGAACCCGAAGCCGCTCAGTAACTCCGCACAGGCGGATCCCTGAGACGCGAGCGCTTGCGGGAGACCGGGAGGTCTCCGTGGGCGCCGCGTCGTCGTGGCCAAGATATCCTTTCCGTCTTCGCGTCTTGGTGGTACAAAGGGGTCGCAGCCGGCAATACCTCTTGAATGCCCATGGCCTCCGATATCAGCCTCGAAAGAACCCTGCCCAGCAACCTCGAGGCGGAGCGTTCCGTGCTCGGAGCCATACTTCTCGATGAGAAGGCCATCTTCTCGGTCCTCGACTCGCTGCGCAAAGAGGACTTCTATCTCGAGGGCCATCGCAAGATCTACGAGAAGATGTCGGAGCTGTCAACCGGGCAGCGTCCGATAGACCTTATCACCCTGAAGAACGAGCTGCAGCGGACGGACGATCTGGAGAGGGCCGGCGGCCCGGCCTACCTGGCGAGCCTCACCGACGGGCTGCCACGCGCGATCAACATAGAGCACTACGCGCAGATCGTGAAGGAGAAGGCAACCCTGCGGCGCCTGATCCAGATATCCAACGAGATCATGACGCGCAGCTACGGAGCCGAGGAGACCGCGGGCGAGATCCTCGCGGATGTCGAGAAGGCCGTTTTCGAAATCTCGACGGGGCAGTTTCGATCCGGTTTTTCGCCAATCGATCCCCTGGTCAACGCCGTCTACAAACACATCGAGGAGGTAGCCAACCGCAAGACACTCGTGACCGGGGTGGAAACCGGTTTCACCGAACTCGACAAGATGACGGCGGGCCTGCAGCCGGCCGACCTGATCATCGTGGCGGCAAGGCCCGGCCTGGGAAAGACAAGCCTCTGCCTGAACATCGCCCTGCATGCAGCCCTCAGGAAGCAGATGACCGTAGGCATTTTCAGCCTCGAGATGAGCAAGGAGGCGCTCGTCAAGAGACTGCTTTGCGCGGAAGGCGAGATCGACCTCCACAAGGTAAACACCGGATACCTGAACAAGGAGGACTGGACCCGTCTCGGTCGAGCGGCCGGCGGGATTTCGCAGTCCAGGATCTTCATCGATGATTCCGCGTCGGCCTCGGTTGTGGAGATGCGTTCGAAGGCGCGCCGGCTCAGCATGGAGTTCAAGCTGGACCTCATCGTCGTCGACTACCTTCAGCTCATGACCGCAGGCACCCAGCGCGTCGAAAACAGGACTCAGGAAATCTCCCAGATATCGCGCGGCCTGAAAGCGCTGGCGAAGGAGCTCAACGTCCCCGTAGTCGCGATATCGCAGCTCAGCCGCGCGGTCGAAGCACGCCGTGGAGATCACCGGCCGCAGCTTTCGGATCTGCGGGAGTCCGGTTCGATCGAACAGGACGCGGACGTCGTGCTCTTCATCTTCCGTGAGGAGGTGTTCAGCGCCACGGAAGAGAACAGCGGCGTCGCGGAACTCATCATCGGAAAACAGAGGAACGGCCCTACCGGAACGCTGAGGGTCGCGTTCATCAAGCAGTACACCAAGTTCGCCAACCTCTGGCAGGAGCCCTGAGCCTCGCTTCTGCCGGGGACAACGCCGCACGCCCCGATGCAGATACCCGGAGAGAGTTTCTTCAACTGCCGGCCGACCTGGGCGGAAATCGACCTGGGAGCCCTTGCGACAAACTACCGCACGCTGGATGCTCTCGTCCGTCCCGTCGATGTCTCGCGGTCCCGGCCCCGCCTGATCCCCGTCATCAAGGCGAACGCCTACGGTCACGGAGCGGTGGAGGTCACGGGCAGGCTCATGGCTGCCGGGGCTACCGCTTTCGCTGTGGCAATAGTCGAGGAGGGAATCCTGCTTCGGGAAGCCGGCATATCCGCCGAGATCATCGTCCTGGAAGGCGTCTGGCCCGGACAGGAGGCGCAAGCGGTCGCGCACGGTCTCACGCCCACGTTGTATTCGCCGCGGGCGGTGCGTGCCATGGAGCAGGCAGCCGTGGAGCGCGCAGTACAGGTATCCGTCCACATCAAGATCGATACGGGAATGAACCGGCTCGGCGCTCCCTGGAATGCCCTGGGACCGCTCCTGGAAGCGTTACGGTCAGCCTGCCATCTCCGCGTGTCCGGGACGTTCACGCACTTCGCTTGCGCCGAAGAAGATGACCAGGCCTTCACGCAAGAACAGACAGCGAGGTTTCTCGACGCAATCTCCGCCATTCGAGAGGCCGGGATCGACCCCGGGGAGATTCATGCGGCCAACAGCGCCGGCCTGCTGTACGGAGGGGGGTTGAGGACCTGGAGCGCCCGCCCGGGGATCGCCCTCTACGGATACCCGCCCGCCCAGGGGCGGCGTCCGGAAGGATTCGAGCCTGTGCTCAGCCTGAAGACAAGGATCGGTCATCTTCACACGATCGACGCGGGTGACTCCGTCGGCTACAACCGGAGGTTCACGGCTTCACGGAGGATGCGCGTGGCCACGCTGCCCGTCGGCTACGCCGACGGTTTCCGCCGGGCACTGAGCGGCAAGTCGAAGGTTATCGTCCGTGATTGTTGGGCCGGAGTTCTCGGAGCCATTTCTATGGACATGGCGGTTATCGATGTCACCGGGATCCCCGAGGCACAAGAAGGAGATGAGGTGATTCTTCTCGGCCGCAGCTCCAAATGCCGGCTGGATGCCGAGGTCTGGGCCGACCTGCTCGGAACCATTCCCTACGAGGTTCTCTGCGGCATCAGCCTGCGTGTGCCTCGCCTATACAAAGAATCTCGCTCAACGGCCTTCAATTCCCGTTCATAGAGTATGACAAAAACTCCTTCAGTGTTCGCTTGTCAGTCCTGCGGGTATTCCACACCAAAGTGGCTGGGGCGATGCCCGGATTGCGGCAGTTGGAACTCCTTCATCGAAGAGAGGAAGCCGGTTGACGCGCGCGGCACGACGCCGCTCCGGCATGAGGCGGTGAAGGTTGAACGCCTGAGCGATGTCAACTCGGAGGATGCACCCCGGGTGGAAACGTCCAACGCGGAATTCAACAGGGTGCTCGGAGGCGGCATAGTCCCGGGCTCGCTGGTTCTGCTCGGCGGCGAACCCGGGGTGGGGAAGTCCACTCTTCTGCTTCAGATCGCCCAGAGCCTGCTGCGTGTGGGACGTCGCGTGCTGTACGTCTCAGGCGAAGAGTCGGTGCGGCAGATCAAGATGAGAGCCGAGCGCCTCAATCAATCCTCGGCGCAGGCAGTCCCGGTATCTCCGGCCGCCGGAGCAGAGGACATCTATGTCCTGGCTGAATCCAGCCTCGAGAATATCCTGGCAGCGGCGGGGCAGATCAAGCCCACCGACCTGATTATCGATTCGGTGCAGACCACCTGCTCGGAAGAGCTCGAGTCGACGCCGGGCAGCATCACGCAGGTAAGACACGTCGCCACCCAACTCCTCCGGCTTGCCAAGCTGGAGCAAATCGCGGTCTTTCTGATCGGCCACGTCACTAAGGATGGCAGCATCGCCGGCCCGAAAGCCCTCGAACACATAGTGGATGCAGTTCTCTATTTTGAAGGTGACAGACACCACAGCCACAGGATCATCCGCGCCGTGAAGAACCGCTTCGGCGCCGCGAACGAGGTCGGGATATTCGAGATGACGGCTGCCGGCCTGATCCCGGTCCGGAATCCTTCAAGCCTCTTTCTCTCCGAGTCCGGGACGACATCCCCCGGCAGCGCCGTCTGCTGCGCCATGGAAGGAAGCAGGCCCATCCTCGTGGAGCTGCAGGCTCTGGTCCTAGAAACCCAGTACGGGACCGCGCGCCGAACCGCCACAGGGATCGACTACAACCGGGTGTCGGTTCTGGTGGCAATGATCGAGAAGCGCCTCGGTATCCCGCTCATGAGTTGTGATATCTACCTCAACGCCGCCGGTGGCCTGCAGATCACCGAGCCCGCATCGGATCTCGCGATCGTTGCGGCCGTTCTAAGCAGTTTCCGCAATCGTGCGGTTGCGCCGAAGGCGGTCCTGCTCGGGGAGTTGGGCCTGTCAGGAGAGGTCCGGCCCGTCAGCCAGATACACGTGCGTCTTCGCGAAGCCGCAGCCATGGGATTCGACAAGAGCGTCCTCCCGGCCGGGAACCTCCCTTTACTCGAACCGGTCGGCCGGATGGAGCTGCTCCCTGTGCGGACGGTCCAGGAGCTCTCGGACCTGATCTTCAGGACTTGACTCGCTTTTCTCACCCGGTTCATGAACATTGCCGTTCCTCGATGTCGGATTCGGTATCGGTAGCGGCGTCGAGCCGGGATGAATCTAAGCCCCGGCTCCCTGTACGATCCATCCTTCCGAATCCCGATACCGAGCGCCATACCGATTCGGACCCCGATCGCACCAGCGGTCAATATTGTTATGCGGGGAGTGCCACAGCAATGCCTTTGAGACACGGGACGCAGGTCGAAGGCAATTTGCCTTAACATTCGCATATCCGCTGTGGTAGATTCAGCTCACTAATCCTCAGTCGATCGATGTGGCCAGCACCGGGCACGCGATAGGGTTTACTGGTGTTGCTCATGGACCTGAGATCTGAAATCCAACCGCTCATCCTGAGAATCCGGGACGGGTTGTACCTTCCCGATGCGGAGTGGTTTGCGGGACACCTGTACAGGGAGCGGTCGATCGGCTGGCGGTTGTTTCATCCGGGCGTTAATAGAAGGGTCATACATAAGGAGTCAGTCGATGGATCTATGGGTCATTCGCATTATTCTGATACTCTCCATCGTCGTAAGTGCGTCCTTTGTCAGGCCGTTTTCGCTCGATCTCGTACCCACGATAGTCATTAGTGCGGTGCTGGCAGTCCTGATAATCTTGGCGGAGCTTCGCATCCGGCGAGCTTCGCTGAAGACTCTGATCGGGGCTGCCTTGGGTTCCATTCTCGGAATCGCCGGCGCCAGCCTGATCAGTCTCGTGATCGGGCGGATGCAGTTGACACCAAGCCACGCCACGTTCGCGCAGGTCATGGTGCTCATACTGATGGCATATGTGGGCCTCGTATCCGGGGCGAGCAAGGGCGAGTACCTGGATCTTTCGGCACTTGGCGGGATTCTCACCGACCGAAGCGCCAGGAAGTCCTACAAGGTCCTCGACACGAGCGTGATCATCGACGGACGCATCTCCGACATCTGCAAGACAGGCTTTATCGAGGGAACGCTGGTGGCCCCTCATTTCGTGCTGCGCGAACTTCAGCAGATCGCCGACAGCGCGGATTCCGTCAAGCGCAACCGGGGCCGCCGTGGCCTCGACATTCTCGAGAAGATCAAATCGGCACCCGGAATCACGGTCCAGATCGTCGAGAAGGACTATCCCGAGGTCAAAGAAGTCGATCTCAAGCTGATCGAGCTGGCGAAAGAACTGGGTGCGAAGATCGTCACCAACGACTTCAATCTCAACAAGGTCGCGCAACTGCGCGGCGTTGAAGTCCTGAACATCAACGAGCTGGCGAACGCTCTCAAGCCGGTTGTCCTGCCCGGTGAGACCATGAAGGTCTTCATCCTCAAGGAGGGCAAGGAGTACAACCAGGGCGTTGCCTATCTCGATGACGGGACCATGGTCGTTGTGGACAACGCGCGCAGGATGATCGGCAAGACCATCTCCACCCAGGTGACGTCGGTTCTTCAGACAACTGCAGGCAAGATGATCTTCGGTCGGTTCCCGGAGGAAGTGGAGGGTGGGAGCAACGCCCAACAGCGCCCCGATCGCCGCTCCCCCGAGAGGAGTACCGGCCAGTAACCCGGCCTGCGGTTCATTCGGGCGGATGGGATTGATACTACCCACCGGTTAAAGAGGTTCTCATCGGACAGTCAGGGTGTGTCGTTGCGATCATAGCTGCGGGAGGCACGGGCTCCCGCATGAAGACCGGCCTGCCCAAGCAGTTCCTCGAACTGGCAGGGGAGCCGATTCTCCTCCGCACCCTCACCCGGGTGCTGGGCGTGGATGGAGTGGTTCAGGTGGTCATCGCGCTTCCGGGGGCGCATCTCGCCGGGGCGAAGCCCTTGCTGAAGTCGCGGTCCTGGAGTGTTCCCGTTGACTGCGTGCGGGGCGGCCCGAACCGTCAGGAGTCTGTCCGGCGCGCACTCGCCCGTGCCCGCTCCGACGTCGACCTGATCCTCGTTCACGATGCCGTCCGGCCCCTGTGCGACTCCGGTTTGATGAACCGCGTCCTCGAAGCGGCCCGCGTGACGGGCGCCGCTGTGCCGGTGATTCCAGCGACCGAGACAATCCAGCGCGTCTCCCGGCGCGGACGGATCCTTTCCACGCCCCCTCGCGAGGAGCTGTACGCCGTTCAGACCCCTCAGTGTTTTCGAGCCCCGATTCTGCGGTCTTCGCTCGATCGCGCCCATGCGGCCGGGTTCCAGGGCACGGATGAGTCGTCGATCGTGCGCTGGGCGGGCCATGCGGTCACTGCAGTTCCCGGTGCTGAAAACAACATCAAGATCACACATCCGAGCGACTTGAAACTTGCGGAACTGATTCTGAAGGAATCGTCACCGTCCACCGAGAAGGACATCGCAATGATCCGCGTGGGGCAGGGAATCGATTATCACAGGCTGGTCGAGGGACGCCGGCTCGTCCTCGGCGGGGTTCCGGTGCCGTTTGAAAAAGGGCTCGAGGGCCACTCCGATGCCGATGTTCTCACTCATGCAGTGTGCGACGCGCTGCTTGGAGCCGCCGCCATGGGGGATATAGGGCAGCATTTCCCGGATACCGATCCGGCACATCGTGGCAGGCCGAGCCTCGAGTTCCTCGATGAGATCCGGGCGAAACTTCTTCAGGCAGGTTGGATCGTGCTGAACGTCGACGCGGTCCTGATCGCTCAGAAGCCGAGGATTGCGGCGTTTGTGCCCGAGATGCGCAGGCGGATTGCCGAATCGCTGGGGATCAGGCAGGAGCAGGTCAGTGTCAAAGCCACCACGACCGAAGGGATGAACGCCGAGGGCCGCGGCGACGGGATCTCCGCGCAAGCCGTAGCCCTGATCGAGAGACGCTGACATGCCCGTTCTTTACGGAATCAACGCAGTTATGGAAGCGCTCAGGGCGGACCCTGCCAGGGTCGAACGTGTTTCCATCCAGCGAGGGCTGGCCGGCCCGAGGCTCCAGGCAATCATCGACCTCGCCCGACAGTCAGGCGCCCCGCTGGTTTTCGAGGACCGGGCCTGGCTGGACCGCAAGGCCGGGGGCGGGCGGCATCAGGGGGTGATCTGCCATGTCTCCGAGGCTGCGATGCTGAGTGCAGAGGAGGTATTACGCCAGGCATCTTCCCCGGGGCTACTGCTGATCCTGGATGGAGTGGAAGACCCGCAGAACCTGGGCGCCACACTCCGCTCTGCCGAGGTGGCCGGCGTGGATGGCGTCTTCATCCCCCAGCGGAGGAGCGCGGGTCTAAGCGCTTCCGCCGTCAAGGCCAGTGCAGGCGCCGCAACCCATGTGAAAGTCGCCCGGGTTTCGAATACGAACCAGGCCATCGAGCTCATTAAGAGCAGCGGCTATTGGGTTACCGGGCTGTCCGGTGATGCGGGAAAGCCCATTTGGGAGATCGACTTCCTGGTATCGACCGCCCTGGTGGTCGGGAGCGAGGGATCCGGGCTCCATCGCCTCGTGAGCGAGAAATGCGACTTCCTTGCCGCCATCCCGCTGCGAGGGAAAGTCGGTTCCTACAACGTCAGCGTAGCCGCAGGTATCGCCCTCTACGAAGTGCTCCGCCAAAGGTCGCTGTTCTCTGCAGCGAACAAGGAGAAATAGCGTGAGAATCATTCGTATCTTGCTCTGGTTGACTGCCTCCGTGGCAGCATCCGCGCAGTCCGCCACAGTGGTCGTGCGGCCGAAGGAAATCCGCGACGTGCTCGTGAATCCCGGCATGGGGATTCAGACTTTCCAGAGATTTCGAGCGCAGGCTATCTACCCTGACCTGCGCTGGTCGGAAGTCGGGCCCGAAAGCGCCGTGGCAGATGCGGCCGGCCCGGTCGACTTCCCCGACTCGAGCGTGGCGTACCTGCGCTGGTTCTGGTGGCAACTGGAGCCTGAGCAGGGCAAGTACCGCTGGGACATCATCGACTCGGCTTTGAGCGAAGCACGCAAGCACAGTCAGACTCTCGACATCCGGCTGATGCCGTACGACCAGTCCAATGCGCTGCCGGAGTGGTACCGCAACTCAGGAGCGCGCCGGGCCAACAAGCCGGATGACAAAGACGGCAGGATATGGTCTCCCGATGCCGACGACCCTCAATACTTAAAGCTCTGGAGCGCACTCATCCATGAGGCCGGGCAACGCTATGACGGCCACCCGTTCCTGGACGCGGTCGATATCTCGACCGTCGGGTACTGGGGGGAGGGATGGGGGCCATACCTGCCTGAATGGTCCGTCCAGAAGGCGCTCATCGATGTCTACTTCAAGGCCTTCACCAGGACTCCCCTGCTCACCAACTTCGACGAGTTCGATGCCCTCGTTTACGGGACGAGCCGCGGTGGCGGCTGGCGCCTTGACTGCTGGGGTGACATGGGGCGCCCGGGGCGTAACTTCGCGCACATGCTGGATAGTTATCCACAGCAGATTGCGCGCGGGGGCCTGGAAGACGTGTGGCGGCGTTCGCCTGTCTCTCTTGAGGTATGCGGCACGCCCGGGGCATGGAAGAAGTGGGGTTTCGGTCTGGAGCCGATCTTCGAGCAGGCGCTCCGCTGGCACGCCACCACGATCAACCTCAAGTCGACAAAGATACCCGACGAGTGGAAGAAGGATTTTGACGAGTTCCAGAAGAAGATCGGGTATCGCTTCGTTCTCCGACGGCTGGAGTACCCGGCGTCCGTGAAGGCGGGCGCGATGGTGCCCGTCAAGATGTGGTGGTTCAACGCAGGTGTGGCGCCGGTTTACAGGGAGTACTGGCTTGCGATGCGGATCGGCGACTCAGTGGCACGCGTGCCCGTGGACGTGCGGAAATGGCTGCCGGGCGATGCTGTTTTCGAGGGGACGCTGTATGTCGACTACGGCATACCCGCTGGCACCCATCAGGTCGCCGTCGCCATGCTGGATCCGCGCACGGGCGAACCTGCCATACGGCTCGCCATGGAGGGCCGCCGGCCTGACGGCTGGTACGACCTTGGTACCATCGCCGTTGAGTAATCAAGCCGGTCAGCCAGGCCGCCATTCGGCGACTTCGTGCGCGACAGGTAACAAATCCGTCGCAGATGGAGGTCTATAATGCGATCCTCGTCTCTCCGCCTCGGGCGGGCTCTCTCCGTGTGTCTGCTGGTCCTGTTTTCTCTTACGGCGGTGAAGACCGCCCGCAATGACAAATGGGCCGTCCTCGGGCCTGGCGGCGGAGGCGCGCAGTTCATCCCAACCATCAGCCCGCACGACCCCAACCGCGTGCTCGTGGGTTGTGACATGACCGGCTCCTACATTTCCGATGACGGTGGCGGGTCGTGGCGCATGTTCAACCTGCGCGGGCGGACCCGTTTCTTCGTCTTCGATCCCGTGGCTCCCGACACGATCTACGCCCAGGGCATCGGGCTGTGGCGCAGCACGGACGCGGGAACGTCGTGGAACCTGGTGTACCCGCCTCCCGCGATCGTCACAGGGGTTGAGATGCCGGATGATCACGCGGGCGAGAGGATCATGACCGCTGCTGGACCTGCCCTGCCAATCCTTGCTCTGGCGGTAGACCCGGCAGACTCCCGGCAGCTGCTGGCCGCATTTCTCTCGGATCAAAGAACGGCAGGACTTCGTGCCTCCACCGATTGGGGGCAGACTTGGACCAACCTCCGTGAGTTTCCCGGGGGAATCCGGGAAATCTACATCGATCCCAGCTCTCCCAGGGACAACAGAACCGTCTACGTGATCGGCGCCAATTCCGTTTCGGTGCGTGAGCGCGGCGAGTGGAGGGACGGACCGGCAGCTCCCGGAACGAGCGCTTTTGTGGATGTCTCCGCCGGCTTCCCGCCGGGCGGAGGACGACTTGTGATCTATGCCACGTTGCCCCTCAGACGCGAGACCGGTTCCTTCGCCGGCGGCATCCTGGTTTCCTTCGACGGCGGCCAATCGTGGCGGCAATCAGGGGTAGGCATCCTGGGACTGATAAAATCGACACCGCCGCTGCCGAATTTCCCTGCCATCGCCACCTCCCTGGGCCATCCCGACGTAGCCTACGTCTCGGTGGGGCGCATAAACATGTACGGCCCTCAGTCCCATGGTGTGGCGAAAACTGTCGACTCCGGGAGGACCTGGCAGTTCGTCTGGATGGAGTCAGGAAAGGCCTCGAAGGACGTGGACGACGGCTGGGTGAGCGAGCGCTTCGGACCCGGGTGGGGAGAAAATCCACTCAATCTGGGTGTCTCACCGACGAACCCGGACCTCTGCTACGGCACGGATTACGGGCGGACACTGAAATCTCCGGACGGAGGAAAGACCTGGAAGGCAACTTACACCCGGAAGCGCGGAGACGGATGGGCCACCACCGGTCTGGATGTGACAACGTGCTACGGGATTCATTTCGACCCCTTCGAGCCGAAGCGGATATTCATCTCGTATACCGATATCGGGCTTTTCCGCAGCGAGGATGGAGGAAGGTCGTGGACCAGCTCGACCGTCAGCGGAGTCCCGCGTGACTGGGTGAATACGACCTACTGGGTTGAGTTCGATCCGGCTGTGAAGGGTCGGATGTGGGCCGTGATGAGCGGGACGCACGACCTCCCGCGCCCCAAGATGTGGCGGAGAGGATCGCCTTCGGCTTACCAGGGCGGAGTATGCCGCAGCGATGACGGCGGGAGGACGTGGAAGGCCACCACCGAGGGAATGACCCCGACTGCGGCCACCCACATCCTACTGGACCGGCGCAGCCCTTCGAACGCGCGGGTGCTCTACGTAGCCGGCTTTGGGCGGGGCGTATTCAAATCGTCGGACGGGGGAGCGACCTGGGCGCTCAAAATCAACGGGCTTCCTGCAAAAGAGCCGTTTGCATGGCGCCTCGCTCAGGACCACCAGGGTGTCCTCTATCTCGTAGTAGCCCGGCGTTCGGAGGACGGAAGCATCGGCAACGATGGCGACGGCGGCCTGTATCGCTCCGAGGACGGGGCTGAGACCTGGCAGAAGGTTGGCCTGCCGCAGGGTGTGAATGGCCCGAACGGAATCGCGATCGATACCTCGGACGCGAGACGGCTGTACCTGGCTGCGTGGAGGAGAAACGATCGGCAGCCGACATCGGGCGGAGGGATCTTTCTCTCGACGGACGGTGGGCTGAACTGGCGCAACGTACTGTCCGCGGACCAGCATATCTATGATGTCACCATCGATGCGCACAACGCGAATTTGCTTTATGCCTGCGGCTTCGAGTCCTCGGCCTGGCGATCAACGAACAGGGGCGAATCGTGGCAGAGGATCAGGGGCTACAACTTCAAGTGGGGCCATCGCGTCATCCCCGATCCTGTCAATCCCGACCGGATATATGTCGCCACTTACGGCGGAAGCCTGTGGCAGGGCCCTGCAGCGGGCGATTCGGACGCGACAGAGGATATTGCGACGCCGCAGCTCAGATTCAGCCGCTAAGCTATTGTCTGCCGCACAAAATCGGGTTCGGGATCGGAGTCGAGGTCGCAATCGTCATCGACCGGATATCCACTCTCCCCTCGATCCGTCGGCAACCACGATTTCGATTGCCGATTCCGACCCCGACAACAAGAGCATCGTCGATCACCCCTTCGTGATGATCAGGTTGCCGAAGACATCCACCACGCAGACGCAGTCGGGAGGGATGGCTGTGCTTGCGCTGTACTCGAAAACAAGTGCTGGCCCCGCGATGCGATTGCCCGCACGCAGGAGCGATCGCTCGTAGACAGGGGTCTCGTGCAGCCGGCCAAGAAAGCAGGCCTTCTTCCTGCGCAGAAACGCGGGGGTCGGGTCCGGCGATGCCGGCTTTGCTTTCGGAAGGCGTGGCTTTCTGACGATGCCCCTGGCCCTTACCCTCAGGGTCACGATCTCCGAGTCCCTTTGCGGATCGGAGTAGCCGTAGCGTTGCTCGTGCCTCTGATGAAACTGTCGCTCGAAGTTGCGGGTGAAGCGGATGCTCAGCTCATAGCTCTGTCCGCGATAGCGCATGTCGATCCAGCGCTCGAGCCGAATCTCTTCATCGGGGAGCCCTTCGCGATGCATCGCAGTCATGGCGACGTTTTCGAGCCGGTGGTACCGGGTTTCGAGCTTCTTGCGCCCTGCCTTCGCGGTCAAGAGCATCACCGTGTGCGAAAAATCCTGAACGGTGTCCGAGAGGAGGAGACCGAGGGCCGAAAGCAGACCCGGATGCCTCGGGACGAGGACGCGTGGGATGGCCAGGCTGCGCGCCAGGTCGGCCGCGTGAAGCCCTCCGGCACCGCCGAAGGTGACCAGAGTGAAGTCGCGGGGATCGTACCCCCTTTCGACCGAGATCAGCCGGACAGCGGATTCCATGTTCGCGTTCGCGACATCGATGACACCTTGCGCGGCAGCCATCGTTGTCGGCAGGCCCAGACGACGCGCCAGGAGGCGGAAAGCAGGGTTGAGCCGTCCGGTCTGCAAGTGCAGGGAACCCCCGAGGGGGTATCCTTCGTCGAGTCGGCCCAGGAGCAGGTTCGCGTCCGTGACCGTTATCCTGTCGCCCTTGCCGTAGCAGATCGGGCCCGGATCCGCGCCCGCGCTCTCCGGTCCTACTCTCAGCGCCCCTCCCTCGTCCACCCGGGCGATGGAACCGCCGCCCGCGCCGACGGTGTGGATGTCGATCACGGGCACGCTGACAGGGCAACCGGCGATCACCGATTCGCTTGTCACCCTGATTTCACCCTCGCAGAGCGAGACGTCAGTGGAAGTCCCTCCCATATCGAAGGAGATGATATTCTGGAAGCCGGCATGGCGCGCGATTTCCCAGGATCCGACAACCCCACCCGCAGGTCCGCTCAGGATTGTTCGTACAGGTTCGCGTATCGCGGCGCCGGCAGAGACGGAGCCCCCGTTGGATTGCATGACCCGGAGCCTGGGTCCCCGCCTGCCGGAGGCCTGCCGCAGCCTCTGCTGGAGGTCTCCGAGGTAACGTCCCATTACGGGCGCAAGGTAGGCGTTCACGCAGGTCGTTGAGGTGCGCTCGTATTCCCGATATTCGGGCAGGATGACATGACTGAGGCTTACAGGAACCTTCAGATTTCGGAGCTCGCGGCCGATCTGTTTTTCGTGGGTCGGATTGGCAAAGGAGAACAGGAGGCAGACCGCCACCGACTCGACCCGCTCCCGGCGGAGGACCGTGGCCAGGTTCCGGGCTTCAACTGCCCGCAGGGGCACCAGGACGCTGCCGTCGTATGTAACGCGTTCGGTGACACCATGACGCATTGAAGCGGGCACAAGCGGCTCGGGGCGCGATGGCGACAGGCTGTAAATCAGGGGCCGGTTTTGCCGGCCGATTTCGAGCACGTCCTCGAAACCGCGGGTGGTAACGAGCGCGGTGACTGCTCCCTTGCGCTCCAGAAGGGCGTTGGTTGCGACCGTGGAACCGTGAACGATCTCGGACTCCTCGCCTTTGAGAAGGAGCGCGAGCCCGTGCAGTATTGCCGTTGCAGGATTCGCCGGGGTAGAGAGCAGCTTCAGGGTCCGCATGCGGCCCTGTCCTAACGCGATGAAGTCGGTGAAGGTACCACCGGTATCAATCCCGATCTTGAGCATTCGGAGAAGGAACATATCACCAAGCGGAATGCAGGGAAAGGCACTCGATCGCGCGATGGCTTTCCCCCGTGATGAAACTGATGTTCGACCCCTTCAGGGTCGGATTCCGAAGCAGACTGGGTCATTCCCGGGGTTTGCACCCCGGGCTTTGCTATGCGACCCTTTCAGGGTCGTCACGGCCCATTGCGAGTTCGGATTCCCGGTGATGTTACTCGCGCCCTTGCCGCGGTGATTGGCTGGGCACGATGGGCTTGTTCGGCCAACATGTGTAACACTCGCGGAGCCACCCCGTGAGGGGTGGAACAGAACAGCCCGGGGTGCGAACCCCGGGATAAACGGTCGACGCGAAACACCAACCCTGAAAGGGTTGAACAGAGTGTCTGCCGAACAAGCAGGCTTTATGCTGCGCCGCTTACGAGATAGCATGGCGATAATCGAAATCAGGAACCTGACGAAAGACTTCAGGGTCGGCTTTTGGAAGAACAGGCCGGTTCGCGCCCTGGACAATCTCAGCCTGGATGTTCACAAGGGAGACGTCTTTGGTTTTCTTGGCCCTAACGGGGCTGGCAAGACCACGACACTGAAACTGCTCATGGGCCTGCTCAAGGCTACCTCGGGATCGGCGCACATAATTGGTGAGCCTGTTGACTCGGTTTCCATGCGCAGGAGGATTGGCTTCCTTCCGGAGAATCCCTATTTCTACGACTACCTCACCCCCGAGGAACTGCTGACTTATGTGGGACGGCTGTTCGGAATCCGTCAGCCGGCGTTGGGGCGAAAGGTCCGTTCCCTGCTGGAGAGGGTCGGTCTTGCCGAAGCCGGGAGGCTGCAACTGCGCAAGTTTTCGAAGGGCATGATCCAGCGCATCGGCGTCGCACAGGCGATCATCAACGATCCTGAAGTGGTGTTCCTCGACGAACCGATGTCGGGGCTCGATCCGCTGGGGCGCAGGGAGGTGAGGGATGTAATAGCGTCCATGAAAGATCAGGGGGTGACGGTGTTCTTCAGTTCCCACATCCTCCCTGACGTCGAAGCGCTCTGTGATCGCGTGGCCATCCTGCGCAGGGGAAGGCTCCAGGCTGTCGGCGCACTGGAAGAAATCCTCACGATGAGAATAGAGGCGCACGAGATCATCATGGCCCGCGTGAGGCCGGGGGATGCGGACCGGTTGAAGAGCATGTGCGAAACGCTCACGACGATCGGGGACAGGCTGCACCTGCGAGCATCGTCCTCGAAGCAGGTTCAGCAGATCCTCGCTCATGCGCTCGCGAACGACGCGGAGCTGATCTCCGTCAATCCCGTTCGCCCGTCTTTGGAGGATTTTTTCCTGCACGAAGTGGGTTCCGGGCAGGATGGGGCACCGAGGCAGTGACGAACCGATGAGAATCCTGGCGATTGCAGGCAACACCTTCCGCGAGAACATCCGCGACAAAATACTGTACAACCTGATCCTGTTCGCGCTGATCATGATTCTCAGCTCGGTCGCCCTGGGGCAGTTAACGCTCGGGCTCGAGTCCAAGATGATCATCGACCTGGGCCTCACATCGGTATCGGTTTTCGGGACGCTTATTGCGATCTTCCTGGGGATCAGCCTGGTCTACAAGGAGATGGAGAAGAGGACGGTGTATGCGCTTCTCGCCAAGCCGGTCCATCGGTGGGAGTTCATCGTCGGCAAGTATCTGGGGCTGCTGTTTACCCTGCTCGTGAACGTTGTGATCATGACCGTCGGTGTTGCACTGACCCTGTTGTACCAGGGCGGTACCGAGCCCGTAACGTTATTGCGCCTGCTGCCCGCCGTCTACCTCATCTATCTCTCCCTGGCATTGACTACGGCACTCGCGCTTGTCTTCTCGACATTCTCGACTCCGGCGCTGTCGGCGCTCTTCACGTTGTTTCTCTGGATCATCGGCCACTTCAACGCGGATCTTCTGCAGTTCGCCACCCTGACCCGGTCCGCAACGGTGGGTTGGATCGCGAAGTCGTTATATTACGCGCTGCCCAACTTCTCGAACTTCACGGCGCTGGACAGCCGAAACATCATCCAGAGCGCGGCGCATTCCCAGGCGGTGGGCGCAGACGCGGTCCTGTGGGTTACGGTATACGGCCTGCTTTACTGCGGAGTCCTGGTGGCCGTCGCCATTCTGGTATTCTCACGCCGGGATTTCAAATGACCGGGTTCGCCGCGACAGCATCCCGTAACCGGGTGCGGATTTTCGCCGCCGCCCTCCTGCTCTGCTCGGCGGTGATCAAGCCGGTGCAGGACCGTGTAGATGCGTGTCTCTCGCGCGACCCTTCTGTCGATCCCGACCTGCTGTACTTCGCCTCGCCTGCGGCCGTGAAGTCCCTCTCGCTCGGGTACCAGAGCCTTCTCGCCGATCTTTACTGGATCCGGGCGGTGCAGTATTACGGTCGGCGCGAAGAAGCCGCGCGGCGGCAGGTCCGCTACAAGAACCTGGCCGCGCTCCTCGACATCACGACCACCCTCGATCCACAGATGATTGACGTTTACCGCGCCGGGTCTTCCTTTCTTGCCGAGCCGGAACCGGTTGGTGCCGGCCAGCCCGAAGCGTCCCTCAAGCTCCTGGACAAAGGCATCGCCTTCTACCCCGATGATTGGCGCTTCCGCTTCGACAAAGGATTTGTCTACTTCTGGGCTCTCAAGGATTTCAGGAGAGCGGGGCAGGTGTGGCTCGAGGCAAGCCGCATGAGCAGCGCGCCGCCGTGGATGGAGGGGCTTGCTGCGATGGCTCTTTCACGGGGAGGGGCGGTCGAGACGGCAAGGGCTTTGTGGGAGCGCCAATACCAGAACTCCTCGAGCCGCGAGGTGAAGGAAAACGCGAAAAACCACCTTCTCAGCATGCAGGTCGACGAGATGCTCTGGACGATCGAGTTCCTCGCCGGCAGATACGCCGAAAGGCGCGGGGGGTATCCGGCCAGGCTTGATGAACTTGTGCGCGCAGGTTATCTGAGGGCCGTGCCGGTCGATCCCTCAGGCGTCCCGTATGAGTATGATCCGCATTCCGGGAAGGCCGGCTTGAGCGCGAAGACCGGGGTCCGCTATCTGAAAGTCCCCTATGACTACCGTGAGGCGTTCCTTCAGAAGCTTTCCGCGCTGTTTCCGAAGTGACCCGAGAATTCATTCCATCGTAAGGCCGCGGGCTTTGGCTGCGCCCCTGGACGGCTTTGCCTTTCCGGCGAGCTGCGGGCTATGCGGATCACCGCGCCCACGTGCGAACGGCTCTCGATGTCGGGATCGGGATTGGGGTCGCGATCGGAATCGGAACTCGAAATCACCCGGCGAAAGGCTCTTGAGCTGAAGCCGGCTCCCAGTCGATAGCGATCCTGATACCCGCTCCGGGCAGAGCATCGATTCGCCCCGCTGCAGGGGCTGGTCGACAGCGGGGCTTATCGGCCTGGCCGATTACCTGGCCACCGTTACCCGATCCCGCCCCTCTTCTTTGCTGCGATAGAGAGCTTCGTCCGAGGCCGCCAGCAACGCATCCCGCGTGCGGCCGTGCTCCGGGAATACAGCTACCCCCATGGATGCGGTTATCCGGCCGAGCGGCTGGTTCCTGTGCTTGACGTCCATGCGCTTGATCGCCTCTCTCAGGAAGTTCGCCCGTTGGAGCGTTACCTCGGCATTGCCTTCAGGGAGGATCAGTGTAAACTCCTCTCCCCCGTAGCGGCACGCGATGTCCTCTGCCCTGATGTTGCTTTGCAGAAAAGTGCCGAGCTCGCGCAGCAGTGTATCCCCAGCCTCATGACCGAACGTGTCGTTGAAGTGCTTGAAGTGGTCGAGGTCGAGCATGATCACTCCGAGCGGCCTCTGATTCCTCGTGGCGCGCCGCAGTTCGAGTTCGAGGGACTCTTCCATGAAGCGGCGGTTGAAGAGGCCGGTAAGGGGGTCGCGGATGGACTGGCTGCGGAGGGTTTCGTGGAGTCTGAGGTTGGAGAGGGCCATGGCGATGTGCTCGGCCATGGTGATGGCGAGGCGCTGTTTGGCTTCGGTGATGGGAGCGCCCTCGGGCTGGGTGAGGTGGAGGACGCCGAGAGCTTCGGACTGGGCCATCATGGGGACGCAGAGGTAGCTTTGGGGAGGGGGTTGGTGGAGGTGCTTGCAGAGGAGGCCGGAGTTGGCGTCTTCGACCCAGTGGACGCGGCCGCGGCGGAGGCCCCAGCATTCTTCGGGGGAGAAGATGCGCTCGACGAGAGAGGGGTTGCCCCAGATGGCGGCGGCTTCGACGAGGTTTCGGGAGGGGGTGATGACGTAGAGGGCGCCGACCTGGACGGGGAAGATCTGCTGGGCGATGCGGACGATGACGTTGTAGGCCTCGTCGGTGTTGAGGCAGGCGCGGAGCATGTCTCCCATTTCGGAGAGGAGGGTCATTTCGTGGGTACGTTGTTCGAGTTCGTTGACCCAGGCTTCGAGTTTCTGGTTGGCGAGGTGGAGGGCTTCTTCGGTTTTCTTGCGTTCGGTGATATCGCGTGCGAGGCCCTGGATGGCGAAGGGGAGGCCGTTGCGGAAGATGGGGCGGGTGGAGATTTCGAGGGCGACGCGGTTGCCGGACTTGGCGACGATATCGAGTTCGAAGGTGGCAGGGGAATCGCCGGCGATCTGGCGGCGGACGATGTCGCGGGCGGAGGGGAGGAAGTCGGGAGCGACGAGGTCGGTGAATTTCATGCGGAGGGCTTCGTCGACGGAATAGCCCGTGATGCGCTCGGCCGCCTTGTTGACGGAAGTGATTTCTCCCTCGGGGCCGAGCGTGAAGAGCATGTCGATCGCGTTCTCGAACAGCTCGCGATACAGCGCTTCGCTGGCCTTCAGCGCGCTCTCGGCATCGAGCTTCTGGCGGTCCTGGCCCAACTGCGCGTAGTAGTTGTGAAACAATGCCGCCAGGCGCGGCTCGGTGCGGAGCAGCGAGAAGAGAATCTCGCGGACGACGGGATCATCTTCGTACGAGATCTCAGGGAATGCTTCCAGCCAGAGGTGAGAGACATGCACGAAGGAAAGCAGCGCCAGGAGCTGGCCGAACCGGGCGCGTCCCAGGAGCTCGCAGACTCCCCTCCTGCAGTGCTCGCAGCTGCCCGTGTTCCGGAACATGAATATGGAGCATCGCAGGAGGCTTCGCTCGAGCGGTGAGTCCGAAGCAGGCCACTCCTCCACGGGAGAGGGGTTTGCCGCGATGAGGCTGTAGTCGTATGCGAGGTCCTGCTCGCCCGCGGGGTGCGCCTCGGTGAGAAAATCGTACAGGTCGCCGGCCGGTATCCCCAGCTTGCAGAGCGTGCAGCTTCTCGCGACCATTGAGTAGGCCGACCGGGAGTAACGCGCCAGTTGAGCGCAGAGTCTCTCCTTGAAAAGCGCGGGAAGCGGATTCTCGTAATACCCGATGCGGGCCTGCTGCCAGAGGCTTTCGAGCATCTCCGGCATGTCCAGGGCAGGCGTGAAGAAAGCGGGCAGGAAGCCGAGACGGCTCTCGATTTCGCGGCGAATCCCGGCCGCCGGACGGATCGCCGCCGGCGCGCTGGAGAGCGCGCTTAGGGCTTCCTGGGCTTGTGTCAGCTCACCCTCGAGCAGTCTGAGGTCGGCGATCTTCTCCCGCAAAACATCCAGTTCCCTGCCGATACGACTCCCCGGCAAGGGCGTCTTTTCAGCGTTCCTGTTTTGCGGAAGCGACCTGAAGCTCACCCATCCTCCGCGGCTCGCGATGTGTGAGGGGTGAGCCCGGATAACAACTGCTTCATCTTGGAAACGGAAGATGCTGCTCGATGCTTGACCGCCTGTGCGATCGGCCCAGTATAAGGAGGTTAACCGCGATAAGTCAATAATCTACGGTAGCCCGGCAGCTCAGGTAGCGATGGTGACGCGGTCGCCGCCGTCCTGCATGGCTCGGTTCAAAGCGCCGTCGGCGGCGCGGAGAAGTGCCTCGCCTATTCTGCCGTGGTCCGGGTAAACGGCCACCCCCGCGGAGACGGTCACACTGCCGATCGCCTGGCGTCGATGCTTTACCTCGAAACTCCTGATCATCTGCCGCAGGTTATCTGCCCGCTGCGAAGTAATTTCCACCGTACCGTTCGGGAGAATGACGGCAAACTTCTGGCCGCTGATCCTGCAGGCAATGTCCTCTTTGCGGATGGTGCTCTGAAGCAATCCGCCTACCTCGCGCAGGACAGCGTCGCCCGCATCGCGCCCCATGCCGTCGTTGATCTGGCTGAAGCGGTCGACATCCACCATGATCACGCCAAGCGGTTTCTGGTTGCGTGCAGCGCGCCGCAGTTCGAGTTCGAGGGACTCTTCCATGAAGCGGCGGTTGAAGAGGCCGGTAAGGGAGTCGCGGATGGACTGGCTGCGGAGGGTTTCGTGGAGTCTGAGGTTGGAGAGGGCCATGGCGATGTGCTCGGCCATGGTGATGGCGAGGCGCTGTTTGGCTTCGGTGATGGGAGCGCCCTCGGGCTGGGTGAGGTGGAGGACGCCGAGAGCTTCGGACTGGGCCATCATGGGGACGCAGAGGTAGCTTTGGGGAGGGGGTTGGTGGAGGTGCTTGCAGAGGAGGCCGGAGTTGGCGTCTTCGACCCAGTGGACGCGGCCGCGGCGGAGGCCCCAGCATTCTTCGGGGGAGAAGATGCGCTCGACGAGAGAGGGGTTGCCCCAGATGGCGGCGGCTTCGACGAGGTTTCGGGAGGGGGTGATGACGTAGAGGGCGCCGACCTGGACGGGGAAGATCTGCTGGGCGACGCGGACGATGACGTTGTAGGCCTCGTCGGTGTTGAGGCAGGCGCGGAGCATGTCTCCCATTTCGGAGAGGAGGGTCATTTCGTGGGTACGTTGTTCGAGTTCGTTGACCCAGGCTTCGAGTTTCTGGTTGGCGAGGTGGAGGGCTTCTTCGGTTTTCTTGCGTTCGGTGATATCGCGTGCGAGGCCCTGGATGGCGAAGGGGAGGCCGTTGCGGAAGATGGGGCGGGTGGAGATTTCGAGGGCGACGCGGTTGCCGGACTTGGCGACGATATCGAGTTCGAAGGTGGCAGGGGAATCGCCGGCGATCTGGCGGCGGACGATGTCGCGGGCGGAGGGGAGGAAGTCGGGAGCGACGAGGTCGGTGAATTTCATGCGGAGGGCTTCATCGACGGAATAGCCCGTGATGCGCTCGGCCGCCTTGTTGACGGAGGTCAAGCGTCCCTCCAGGTCATGTGTGAAGACCATGTCGGTGGGATTCTCGAACAATTCGCGGTACTTCTCTTCGGTTGCCCTGCGGGCTTCCTCGCAGCGCCTGCGCTCTGTGGTTTCACGGAAGATCGCGAGGCAGGCGACCACCTTGCCCTCGTCACTGCGGATCGGGCTGTAATGGCCCTCGAAGTAACCCTTCTTGCCTGTACCCTCCAGCGCGAACCGCCTCTCTTTCAAAGTCAGGGTCCGTCCCTCGAACACGAAGACCGGATTCATCTCGTGCCCGGACTCGGTCAGGAAAGGAAGCACCTCCAGCACAGGCTTTCCCAGCGCCCCATCTTCCGATATCCCGAAGATCCGCTCCATGGATGGATTCCAGCCGGTAACCGTCAGGTCGGGAGCCAGGATCGCAATTCCATCGAGGCTGGCAGCCATCAACTGTCGCGCCAGCTTCTCCCCCGCGGACAAAGGGGGCGCCTGGTCAGGCTCGGGCGCAGGATGCCGCCCGGCGCGGTCTGCAGTGAGGGGGGCATCCGGCGGGGGAGGTTCCAGCACCAGCGTCTGCAGCTCAATGAGCTGCCGACGAAGCATTTCCACCTCTTCTGAAAACGGGCTCCTCGTCATTGCCGGTCGCTCTGTCACCGCAGCAGGAGAAAAGAAGACTGCAGGACTCGATTTTACTACGATTCCCCCGTACGGTCTATTCGGCCTTTCTCGGCGTTGCTACACACATTTCTGCTGTATCCGCGACTATTTCTTTCACGAGCTGCGAATCCGCTTGCCGTTGCAGCCCTTCTGCGCTATTGAGTTCCGGCAAGGAGACATCGCCGATGATTCGACAATCCATGTACGTGCTGTTTCTGGTTGTGACGGTCCTGGACTCCTCCACCCCGCGTCTGAACGCGAAGGAGGAGAAGTTGAAAGTGGAGTTGTTGATCGCAAAGCACCTTGCCTCCATCGGGACTCCCGAAGCCCTCGCTGCGACGCGTAGCCGCTCGATGGAAGGAAAGGCGCAAGTGATATTCCGCATCGGGGGGACGGGATTGCTCAACGGGAAAGGGCGCGTTGTTTCGGATGGCCATAAGTATCTCATTGGGATGGAGTTCGGTGTTGTGACCTACCCCGGGGACATAATGGCGTTCGATGGAGAGAATCCCACCGTAAACCTGATTAAACCGGGGAGGCGATCGAATCTGGGCGATTTTGTCTATCAGCATGATGTCCTTCTGAAAGAGGGGTTGCTCGGAGGCGCCATGACTACCGCGTGGCCCTTGCTTGACCTGGCCTCGAGGCAACCGAAGCTGAGCTATGCCGGGCTGAAGAAGTTCGAGGGCCAGAGCCTCCATGAGGTGAAGTACAGGGCCAAGAAGGGCGGCGGGGACCTTCAGATTTCCCTCTACTTTGATCCGGGCACGTTCCGGCACATGGCGACCCGCTATCGGCTGGTGGTGCCGCCCGCGATGGCTTCAAATCCCATAGATTCGGCAGGCCAGAGGGAAACCGTCTACACGCTCGACGAGCAGTTCGGCAATTTTGGCACGGTCGACTCGTTGACCTTGCCGCATTTCTACAAGCTGACCATGACGATGGAGGGACAGAACGGCAGTTATCTGACGGAATGGAATCTCCAGGCCGAAAAGGTGTCCCACAATCAACAGGCGGAGGCGGCCGCATTCGTCGCGAAGTGAGCCCTGCCGGGGCTGACGCAGGGGGTAATCCCCGCTGAAGCGGCCTGTTCAAGCCCGGGAGAGGCAGCCCTTCCGGCCCGTAGCCACTGTGGTATAATTTTCGCTGCCTCGGGACATGGTAGCGAGCTTAATTGTTCTGCGAACGGGGGTTATGTCAGGAGTGGGAGGGGGTTGTGCCCTTCCCCGGGTACGGAGATTCGCTATGAATAGCGCCAATTGGAAGTTCTTGCTTGGAGGCGCGGTCATAATCGCGGCACTTTCCTGGCTCGGTTTCGTGGGTTTCCAGGAGAGCAAGTCTTACTACATCACCGTGGACGAGTTCACCGCGATGAAGAGTGATCTGCATGGCAAGACATTGAAGATCGCAGGTGATGTGGTGGATGGGTCGATTGAGCGGAGCGGGCCCGGGCTGGAGTTCGTGATCACGCACTCCGGGAAGAACCTCAAGGTGCGTTACATCGGCAGGGACATACTGCCGGACACCTTCAAAGGAGGATCCAAAGCAGTTGTAGAAGGCACACTATCCGAGGACGGCGTTCTGCTTGCCCGTCACATTGAGGCGAAGTGCGCCTCCAAGTACGAGGCCGAGTACAACAAGAAGACGACTTAGCCTGGTACCCCGGCCACGCGCCGGAAGTCGGGCGAACAGATGAAGGTGGTTGATGAGCAATTTCGGTGCTTTCTGTCTTCTCCTTGCTCTCTGCCTCTCGCTCTATGGGCTTTTCGCATCCCTGCTCGGAGCCGTCCTCAAGCAGCACAGGATCGTACGCAGCGCAGAGCGGGCGGCCATCGCATCCTGTGCGAGCATCCTGCTGGCGCTGGCCTCACTGCTTTATCTGCTCGCCACCAGCGATTTCTCTGTTACGCACGTCGTCCAATCCACAAGCCGCGACCTTCCCCTCTTTTACAAGCTGGCCGCCCTGTGGGGCGCCCACGACGGCTCCATGCTTCTGTGGGTTTTTGTCACGGCCGTGTTCAGCGGTATCGTTGTTCTCCAGAACCGGTTCCGCTACCGCGACATGATGCCGTATGTCGTTGCGGTCCTGATGGTCAACCTGTCGTTCTTCCTGATCCTGAACATTTTCCTCTCGAATCCCTTCAACGAGCTGGTGCAGGTTCTTCCCGACGGAACGATGCAGAAGTTCAGCCCTGCCGACGGCAGGGGCTTGAATCCTCTCCTGCAGTACTGGGCGATGGTCATCCATCCGCCGATCCTGTACCTGGGGTTCATCGGTTTTGTCGTGCCCTTTGCCTTTGCGATTGCGGCGCTGATCACGCGCCAGCTGAGCGATACCTGGATCAGGACCACGCGCCGTTGGACGCTCGTTACCTGGCTCTTTCTCGGTGTGGGGTTGATCCTGGGCGGCAAATGGGCGTACGTGGAATTGGGCTGGGGCGGCTATTGGGGATGGGATCCGGTCGAGAATTCGTCCCTGATGCCATGGCTTGCCGGAACGGCGTTCCTGCATTCCGTGATCGTTCAGGAACGAAAGGGAATGCTCAAGGTCTGGAACGTGCTTCTGGTCGTCATCACCTACCTGCTCGGCATATTCGGCACATTTATCACCCGCAGCGGCATCATCAATTCCGTGCACGCCTTCGCGGATTCCAAGCTCGGCGTCTTCTTCCTTTACTATATGCTGCTGGTCCTGGGCGCAAGCCTCTATCTGATCGTTGACCGGCTTCCCTACCTCAAGAGCGAGCGGCGACTCGACTCCGTGCTTTCGCGGGAGAGCGCCTTCCTCTTCAACAACCTGCTTCTGCTGGTCGCGTGCTTCGCGGTTCTTTGGGGAACGATGTTCCCGGTACTGTCGAACTGGGTGGAAGGAACCAAGATCACCGTCGGCCCGCCGTTCTTCAATAACGTGGGAATTCCGATCGGTCTGATGCTCCTGCTGCTCACCGGCGTCGGCCCTCTCTTCGCGTGGCGCAAGACCTCCGTGGAAAGCCTGAAAAAGGCCTTCCTCTGGCCGGTGATCCTGGCGCTCCTGGTGTGTGTCGTCCTGCTGGCCGCAGGAATGCGCAGTTTCTATGTCCTGGTATCTTTCACGCTCTCCATGTTCGTCCTGGTCACAATCGTGCAGGAGTTCTGGAAAGGTACGCTAGTGCGTGTCAGGAAGACGGGAGAGCATTTCGCTCTCGCCATGGTGAACCTCACGCTCAGGAACAAGCGCAGATACGGAGGTTACGTCGTCCACCTTGCGGTGGTGCTGATGTTCATCGGGCTGACCGGCAACGCTTTCAACCGCGAGACGAGCCAGGCGATGATTCCCGGCGACGAAATGCAGATCGGCCGTTACACGCTGAAGATGACCGACTATCATGAGGGAGAGACGGGGAACTATCAGTACGGCAGGGCGACGCTGGAAGTTTACAGCGGCGGCAAGCTGATTCGCACGATGCGGCCGGAAAAGCGTTTTTACAGGGCGAGTGAAGGGCAGTCGACAACGGAAGTGGCTCTTTACAGCAAGCCGCTCGAGGACCTGTACGTAGTGTTGGCAGGTACATCGAACGACGGCAAGAAGTACGAGATCACCGCGCACGTGAACCCGCTTGTGTGGTGGGTCTGGTTTGGCGCCGCGGTCATGGTCGCGGGTACGCTGATCACGCTGCTTCCTGATAAGAGAACTTCTTTCGCCACCGCGCAGCTGACCACCGCTGAAGCGGCTGAAATCGAGACGGGTGTGAAGGCGGGATGAATTCGCATACTACCTGCAGGAGAGCGCACAGAGGGTCGCCCGGCCTCAACGGCTGGCTCCTGCTCCTGTGTTTTTGGGCTGCCGCAGCTCCTGCCGCGACGCCGAACGACATCAGCCGGGAATACAAGGAAGCCTGCGACAGGCTGGTGTGCCAGTGCGGGTGCAACGAACAACTCAGCGTCTGTGCCATGCAGAACTGCAGCTCGGCGACGCCCATGCGGGCGGAGATCCGGGAACGCCTCCAGAAGGGCGATACCGTTGACCGGATCGTGGACAGCTTCGTGGCACGCTATGGCAAGAAGGTTCTCTCCGCGCCGACCACCAGAGGATTTGATCTCTCCGCCTGGATCATGCCGTTCGTCATACTCTGTCTGGGCCTGGTGGTAGTGGTCTGGGTCGCGGTCCGGATGGCGAGGCCGGCGGCCGAAGCGGTCGAACCGGAGCCCGCACCCGTAGATCCGAGGGTGGAGGAAGAGTTGAAGGAGTTCGAAAAGGAAATCTGATGTTGATCACAACCTGCGGCCTGCTGATCGCTATCGCAGGCGTATATGTGCTGACCCCGCTCTTCAGGGAGTCTGCGGGAAACCTGGAGGTCGAGCTCCTTGCCGAGACCGAGTTGGACCGCATCGTGGCACGCAAGGCGGTCGTCTACTCCAATCTCAAGGACCTGGAATTCGAGTACAAGATGGGCCGGCTGTCCGAAGGTGACTTCCGCCGGCTCGAGGCTGGCTATAAGAGCGAAGCCGCGAAGCTCCTGCAAGACCTGGACAAGCTGGGTGTGGCAAAGGACCTCGACGAGACGATCGAACGGGACATCGCGGCCCGCAAAGCGAAGTTGTTTCCCGGCACCGCTGAGAAGACCCGGCGCTGTCATTCCTGCGGGGCTGAGTCCCCGCTTGGGAAGAGTTTCTGCGCGGACTGCGGCGGTAAGCTCTAGTTTCCAGGGAAAGCAATCCCCATGGCAAATCTCGGACCTCAACGCGGTACGCTGCTCCGGTGTCTGTTCGCGCTGATGTTACTGGCGCCGCCGGCCTCCTCCCGCTTCGCGCTCCATGCCCAGGGCGGCGGGATCGTCGAAGGGAAGCTTGTCAACGGCACGAATCCCGGCTCCGGGTGCGCCGGCGCGCAGGTGGAAGTGGTAGGTCTGACGTCAGGAATGAATACTCTCAAGACGGCCAGGTCGGATGCTGCCGGCAGGTTCCGGATCGAGGGCCTGCCGACTGATGAGCCGCTCATGGTTCGCACCGAGTACAAGTCGGTCAGCTATCGTGCGCGCGTGGCATTCGATGCCTCCGGAAAAGCCGGCGTCACAATTGAGATTTTCGAGCCGACTTCGTCCATGAGCGGCATCGCGGTTGATGACGTCAGGATGGCTTTCCAGCTGACCGGGGAGCAGTTGCGTTCGCTGGAGCTTTACTCCTTCAACAACTCCACCCGGCCGCCAAGGACCTTCGTCGATCCGGACGGAACCTTCAGATTCTCCAAAGCCCCGGGCATCGTCGAGTTGCCTGAGACGAGTGTCACCGCGCCGGGTGCTACGATGCCGCTGACACAGTCCCCGCTCGAGAGTGCGGACGGTCAGAGCTACTACCTCCTGTACCCCTTGCGACCGGGAATCACCACATTTGAGACCGACCAGATCCTGCCTTACAAGGATCGAACCTACGTGTATCGCAGGAGATTCTATCAGGACCTGAAATCTTTCGACGTCGGGGTTGTTCCCGCGGACACCGCCCTGAGCGGTGATGGGCTCGTGAAGCTGCAGGTAAACCCGAAGGAGAATTTTGCTGTTTACCGGAGTGGGCCGATCAAAGCCGGAACCGAGGTGACCTGGACGTTCACTGGCGGTACGCCTGTGACACAGGCAGCGCCGGAACAGACCTCGGGCCAGGAGGCGAGGATTATGCCGACGTCTAACGCCGTCGGACGGAACGCGCTCGTTTTCGGACCTCTCCTCCTGATCGCTTTTGTCGCCACACTCTGGTACGCAACGCAGGTGATGCAGGGAGTGACCGGCAACGGCCGCGATCCGCTGCACAAGACGTTGAGGGAACGGCGGGATCAGATCCTGAACCACGCGGCCGATCTGGATCACAGGCTCGAAATCCAGGCGCTGGATCGGAACGAGTACATGCGTCAGCGGGAGCACTGCAAACGGCAGTTGAGGCGGATTGCTCTGATCCTTGCTGGAAGACAGGACGTGCCGCAAAGATGATCGAAGCTCAGGGGCTGGCCAAGTATTTCGGCAGATTTACCGCGCTTCGTTCCCTGACTGTTACCGTTGCCAGAGGTGAATTCATTTCCCTCTTCGGGCGCAACGGCGCCGGAAAGACCACGTTCCTGAGAATTGTCGCCGGCCTCAGCCGTCCATCCTCGGGCTCGCTGAGAATTCTCGACCCTCAGCCCCAGTCGTCGCGGGCGGCACGCGGCCTCATGGGCTACCTCTCGCACAACACGGCGCTGTACCTTGACCTGACCGCCCTGGAGAACCTGCGCTTCTACGCCGAGCTTCACGGCCTGCCTCGCCAGGACCCGGAACTCGAGCGCCGGATCGACGGGGTAGGGCTGACTGGACGGGGACAGGAGCCCGTACGCAACTATTCCCGCGGCATGCAGCAGCGACTGGCGATCGCCCGTGCGTTCCTTCATGACCCGGAGATTCTCCTGCTTGACGAGCCGTTCACCGGGCTGGACCAGGCGGGCACCGAGTTTCTCAAGGGCTACCTTGCAGGTGCACGCCGGGACGGCAAGACCTGCATCATGGCAACGCACGACGTCCCGTTGGGCTATGAACTGGCGGACCGCATGGTAGTCATCGAGAAGGGCGTGGCCGCCCTGGATCTGTCGAAATCCCGCGTGTCCCTCGCTGAATTCCAATCCCGATACGCCGCACTGGCAGGGGAGTCTTAGCATGATCGCGAAGATCTGGGCGATCTTTCGCAAGGACATGCTCATCGAGATGAGAACGAAGGACTCGCTCAACGCGATGCTCTTCTTCGGCATCGTGGTCCTCGTGATCTTCAACTTTGCCCTGGAACCCGTCCGCGAGTCGATCCGCACTGCCGTGCCCGGAGTGCTCTGGGTCGCGTTTGCGTTCGCCGGTACTCTCGGCCTAAACCGGCTGTTCGCCGCGGAGAAGGAGAACAGCTGCCTGCAGGGGCTGCTCATGGTTCCCGTCGACCGGGGCGTACTCTATCTCGGCAAGATGCTTGCCGCGTCGGTCTTCATGCTCGTCACGGAGGCCGTAGTTTTCGTTTTCTGCCTGGTCTTCTTCAACCTGACGGTATGGAGTGAGATTCCGTGGCTTGCCCTCGTGTTCCTGGTCGGCACCCTGGGCTTCACTTCCGTCGGCACGCTGCTCGCCGCGGTGGCGGCCAACACGCGCATGCGCGAGGTCTTGCTTCCGCTCATTCTTTTCCCGGTCGTGCTTCCGGTTATTGTTAACGCGGTGGAAGCCACCGGTATCGTCCTCAACACGGTCGACTACAGCGCGCTGCGGTTGCCTTTGACGTTCATGTCGGTATTCACGATTGTGTTCACGACGGTGGCCTACCTGCTTTTTGACTTTGTGCTGGAGGACTGATCGATGGGGAAGTCGCGCTTGGACAACGTGCTCGGAGTCCTGGTCCTGATCGGCGTGATCGTGGCCCTTTACATGGCTTTCCTGCAGGCACCGAGAGAGAGGACCATGGGCGATTTGCAGCGCATATTCTATTTTCATGTTCCCGCCGGCATGGTGGGCCTCCTCGCTCTGGCAGTCAACTTCGTCGCCTCGGTCATGTACCTGATCAGGAAGAACCGCTGGTGGGACGGCCTGGCCTTGTCGGCCGCTGAAATCGGCGTGATGTTCATGACGATCGTGCTGGTGACGGGACCGATATGGGCAAAGCCGGTCTGGCTGGTCTGGTGGACCTGGTCTCCCCGCCTCACGTCATCTTTGTTGCTGTGGATGCTGTATGTCGCCTACCTCCTGGTGCGGAACTATGTCCCCGACCCGGACCGCCGGGCGGCGACCGCTGCGGTATTCGGGGTCGTCGCGTTCATCGATGCGCCGATCGTGTGGTTCTCCATCCGTTGGTGGCGCGACCTGCACCCGTCGCCGATGATTGAAACGGGAGGGCTGGCGCCCGAGATGCGGCCTGCCTTGTGGACGTGCGCAGCCGCGTTTCTCCTGCTGTTCGTTTACCTGTTGCGGCGCAGGCTCTTTCTCGAGACTGCGCGCCAGGATGTGGAGATGCTTGGCCGTCGTGTGGAGACGTTGCGTTGACAGGAGGCGTTGAAGGGATGTTGATGTTGTGGAAGCTTTCAGCCGTCGGCTGTCAGCACGACCCAACTGAAAGCTGATGGCTGATAGCTGAAGGCACTCAGCAAACAGCAGGATGGCCGGACGCAAAAGGCCAACTTCGGTCATGTCCGGTCTGTGGCAGGAGGATTTGATTCTCATGGACGCGATGCACTACTTGTTCGCGGCGTACACCGCGATATGGGTTATCCTTGCCTTGTACTTGTTCTCGATTCATTCGCGCCAGAAGAAGCTTGCGCAGGAGATCGAGCGTCTGAAACAGGAGCTCGAGCGACAGTAGCGCAGGCGCGGGTCTGGTAACAGGAGGAGCAGCGTATCCATGTCTGAAAGGGTAGTGACTGAGGACTGGTCAGATATCTTTCGCGCGCGGAGAAACGTTATCCGCGAGGTGACCGCAGGCGGTGTGATCCTTTGGCTGGGCCACCTTCCGCAGCCGCGCAATTACGAGGACAACACCTATCCCTTCCGGCAGAATTCACACTTCCTCTACTACACCGGGATCTCCGAACCGGGCCTGGCTCTGCTGACCTACCCGGGGAAAGATCATGACATCCTATTCTCGCGTCCTGCCACCATGGACGAGATCGTGTGGAGCGGGCCGGGGCGCACACGTGAGGAAGTAGCGCGCGAGGCCGGAATCGGGGTTGTCGAGGATCTGGGCGCGCTCGGCAACTATCTGGCCCGGGCTCGTAACGAAGGGCTGAGAATCCATTACGTGCCTCCCTACCAGGCTTCGACGGTTCTCAGGCTCGGTGAATTGCTTGGGACTCAGCCGGACGCGGTCCGCGCCGGTGTTTCCAAAGACCTGGTGGAAGCCGTGGTGCGCCAGAGGCTGGTCAAAGAGGAAGCCGAGATTGCCGAGATCGAGGACGCACTGAGGGTGACCGACAGGATGCAGCGCGTGGCCATGTCCGCTGCACGGCCCGGGCGCCATGAATACGAGGTAGCGGGGGAGATGCAGGGTGTTGCCCTCGCGGCGGGCAGGCAGCAGGCCTTCACCCCCATCGTGACCGTACACGGGGAGGTGTTGCACAATCACTCCTGCGACCACGTGCTCCAAGACGGACAAATGCTCCTCAATGACTCGGGAGTCGAGTCGCCGCGTTTTTATGCTTCCGACATCACGCGGACCTCTCCCGTAGGCGGGCGGTTCACGACGGCCCAGACTGAAGTCTATGGAACAGTCCTGCGGGCGCAACTGGCTGCGATCGGAATGATCAGACCCGGCGTACCCTACGTCGACGTCCACCTGCACGCCGCACGTGTCATGGCGGACGGCCTGCGCGAGATGGGTCTCATGAAGGGCGACGCCGCGGATGCGGTGAGCGCAGGCGCGCACGCCCTGTTTTTTCCTCATGGACTGGGACACATGCTGGGTCTCGACGTGCACGACATGGAAGACCTGGGGGATATCGTCGGCTACCCGGACGGCCAGGAGCGGAGCCAGCAGTTCGGGCGCAACTTCCTCCGCCTGGTTCGTTGCCTCGAGGCGGGCTTCGTCCTTACGGTGGAACCGGGTATCTACTTCATTCCGGCGCTGATCGACAAATGGGAGGGGGAGCGCCGGCACACGGACTTCATCTGCTACGACAGGCTGAAGCTCTTTCGCAATTTCGGCGGGATAAGGATCGAGGACAACGTGGCGGTGATTTCCGGTGGCGCGCGAGTGCTGGGGCCGGGCATCCCCAAGAGCGTCAGCGAAGTTGAAGAAGCTGCGACCGGGCGCTGAGCAGTCAGGTTTCAGCCATCAGCTATCAGGACACCAGGCTGGCTGCATCGACGATGCCGGCGGCGTTGCGGACTTCCTTGACGAGAGGAGCTCCGATGGCGCGCGCCTTCTCCACTCCCCGCCTCAAAGCCTCCGCGATGTAGTCCGGCTCCTTCTCGAGTTCCCGGCGCTTCTGCCGGGCTGTGCCAAACCGCTGCATGAACTTCTCGTAGATGGCCTGTTTGACTTCCCGGTATCCCATCCCGCCGCTGCGGAACCGGTCGGCCCAGGATTCGCTCTCTTCGCGGGTGCAGAATAGCTTGAGGATCGAGTAGATGACACTCGTGCCCGGATCCTTCGGCTCTGCGACGGTCGCCGAATCTGTCACGATCGAGTAAACCTGTCGCCGCACTTCCTCGTCGGGAGCGAACAACTCGATGGTGTTGTTGTAGGACTTGGACATCTTGCGTCCGTCGCGCCCCGGGACAACGGCTACGTGCTCGGGTATGTAGGGATCCGGAAGCTTTAGCACCTCACCGTAGGAACTGTTGAAGTACTGGGCGATGTCACGCGTGACCTCGATGTGCTGTTTCTGATCCTGTCCGACCGGTACGCGGTCGGCGCGGACAATCAGGATGTCCGCAGCCTGGAGAACAGGGTAGGCGAAGAGGCCATGGTCCGCGGGGATTCCCTGCGTGACCTTGTCCTTGTATGCGACGCAGCGTTCAAGGAGGCCCATCGGGGTTACCGTGGTGAGAATCCACTGCAGCTCGCACACCTCAGGCAGGTCGCTCTGAAGGTAGATCGAGCACCGGCTGGGGTCGAGACCCAGAGCCACGTAGTCCATGGCGGTACTTCGCGTCAGTTCGAGCAGCCTCGCGCGGTCGCGCAACGATGTCAGGGCGTGATAGTTGGCCAGGAAGTAGTAACAGTCGTGCCCCAGCTCTATGAACTCGAGATACTGCTGGACCGCCCCGAAATAGTTGCCGAGGTGCAGGTTGCCCGACGGCTGGATCCCGGACAGCACGTTCAGCCTCTTTGCTGCAGACGTTTCAGACATCGCCGGATCACCTCTCAAAAAGGATACATTCTTGCGGGTCGAAGAGCCGTTGGCAATAGCATATTTTGCGCCTCTCGGTGTGCCACGCGCTCATCAGGAGCGGATCCGCGGCTGATCAGAGCCACGAACGATGCTCTCAACCGCTTTCCCGTTAGCCACTTACAAACGATCGCCCAATGGTTGACAGCCCGTCAACCGCTTGTTACTCTTTACAGAGATTCCGGACCGTTTTGGTACTGTATCGATCCAGGGGTTGCGGCATGCTTCGAGTGACGAAACTGGCAGATTACGGGATTGTGATGATGACATACGTCGCCAGCCGCGGCGGTGCCACCCACAATGCGCGTGATATCGCGAGCGAAGCTCGCCTCCCGCTGCCGATGGTGAGCAAGATTCTGAAGCAGTTGGTTCGCGGCGGCCTTCTGGTTTCACAGCGGGGGACCAAGGGAGGGTACGGTCTGGCGCGTCGCCCGGAGCAGATCACGGTTGCGCAGATTATTCGCGCTCTGGAGGGGCCCATCGCCGTTACCCAGTGCACGGACAAGATACGCGGTGATTGCGACATCGAGACCAAGTGTCCGGTGCGAACGAACTGGTTCATGATCAACCAGGCGATCCACGGCGCCCTGGAGAAGATCACTCTGGCGGAGATGACTCAACCATTGAGGCACCAGTTGGTTACGCTGACTGATACGGGTACGGGAGCGAAGGCAGGTACGGGAACGAACTTTGCTGTGGGGGCCTATGAGCAGCGCAGTTAATCAACTCCGGGAGATCACCGCTCAGGACTACAAGTACGGATTCGTCACCGACATCGAGACGGATACTGTCCCTCGCGGCCTGAACGAAGACGTCATCCGATTGATCTCGACGAAGAAGAACGAGCCCGAGTTCATGCTCGAGTGGCGGCTGAAGGCTTATCGGAACTGGCTGACCATGGAGGAGCCCAAGTGGGCCAACGTCCACTATCCCCCGATCGACTACCAGGCGATCATTTACTACTCGGCCCCGAAGGTGAAGGCGAAGCCCAAGAGTATCGACGAGGTGGATCCGGCTCTGCTCGCCACTTACGAGAAGCTCGGCATCCCGCTGAAGGAGCGCGAGATCCTGGCAGGCGTGGCAGTGGACGCCGTCTTTGACAGCATCTCCGTGGCGACCACTTTCAAGGCCAGGCTGGCGGAGATGGGCATCATTTTCTGCGCGTTCTCCGAAGCGGTGCGCGAACATCCTGATCTCGTCCGGCAGTACCTGGGGAGCGTCGTACCCTATACGGACAATTTCTTCGCCGCGTTGAACTCGGCCGTCTTTTCGGACGGCTCGTTCTGCTTCATACCGAAGGGTGTCCGCTGCCCGATGGAGCTCTCCACCTATTTCCGCATCAACGCGGCTGCGACGGGGCAGTTTGAGCGGACGCTCATCATCGCCGAGGAAGGAAGCTACGTCAGCTACCTCGAGGGATGCACGGCCCCGATCCGGGACGAGAACCAGCTGCACGCCGCTGTCGTGGAGCTGGTCGCTCTCGACAACGCGCAGGTCAAGTATTCCACGGTGCAGAACTGGTATCCCGGAGACAAGGAAGGGAAGGGCGGAATTTACAATTTTGTGACGAAACGCGGCAAGTGCCTGGGCGTCAACTCCAAAATCTCATGGACCCAGGTCGAGACCGGGTCGGCGATCACCTGGAAATATCCCAGTTGCATACTCATGGGAGATAACTCGGTGGGCGAGTTCCACTCCGTGGCGCTGACGAACAATTACCAGCAGGCCGACACCGGGACCAAGATGATCCACATCGGGAGGAACACGCGGAGCACGATCGTATCGAAGGGGATCTCGGCAGGCCACGGGCAGAACACCTACCGCGGCATGGTAAAGATCCTCAAGGGGGCGGAGCAGGCCAGGAACTATTCCCGCTGCGATTCGCTTCTCCTCGGGGACAAGTGCGGCGCGCACACCTTTCCCCTCATCGAGGTGAGGAACTCGACCGCCATCATGGAGCATGAGGCCTCCACTTCGAAAATCGGGGAGGACCAGATTTTCTATTGCCAGCAGCGCGGGATACCCGCGGAGGCGGCTGTTTCGATGATCGTGAACGGATTCTGCAAGGAGGTTTTTCATGAGCTGCCCATGGAGTTCGCGGTGGAAGCCCAGAAACTCCTGGGTGTGAGCCTTGAGGGGAGTGTCGGGTGAGAAGGAAACACGGACGGCACGCACAGGTCCGGCATTTATCACTTACGTTTCATGATTCCCCCGGATTGCCATTCTCTCTTGCCGAGGGTTGGGTCAGGCAGCAGAACTGGAGATAGAGGATGCTCGACGTACGAAATTTGCACGCGCGGGTCGAGGATGTGGAGATCCTGCACGGGATCGATCTCAGGGTGAAAGCCGGTGAGGTTCACGCCATCATGGGTCCGAACGGATCGGGCAAGAGCACGCTCGCCAAGGTTTTGGCCGGTCGCGATGGCTATGTCGTGACCGAAGGGTCGGTCCTCCTTGACGGCCGGGATCTGTTGGCCATGCTGCCGGAAGACAGGGCGCGCGAAGGCCTCTTTCTCGGCTTTCAGTACCCGATCGAAATCCCGGGCGTGAGCAACATGTATTTCCTCAAGACGGCGCTGAACGAGATCAGGAAACACCGGGGTATGCCCGAACTCGACGCCATGGACTTCCTGGAGTTGGCCAGGGAAAAGATGAAGATGGTGGATATGGACGAGAACCTCATCAACCGGTCGGTGAACGAAGGCTTCTCGGGCGGGGAGAAGAAGCGCAACGAGATCTTCCAGATGGCGGTCCTGGAGCCGAGGCTTGCGATCCTGGACGAAACCGATTCCGGGCTGGACATCGATGCCCTGAAGGTTGTTTCCCAGGGGATCAACGCCCTGAGGCGTGACGATCGAGCCATGATACTGGTAACTCACTACCAGCGCCTGCTCAATTACGTGGTGCCCGACTTTGTCCACGTCATGATCGAAGGGCAGATCGTGAGGTCCGGAGGCAAGGAATTTGCGCTGGAGCTCGAAGACAGGGGTTACGCGTGGCTGGAGGAGGCCGAGAAGGCCCGCTCATACTGATGCGCCGGAGGGCGACGCGAAATGCCGGAGAGTGCTGACACGAGACAAACATACCTGTCGAGCTACCAACAGTTCGACAGGAGCGATGCGGGGAGGCGGCATCCGTGGCTGCGGCCGCTGCGTGAAGATGCGATCAGTCGCTTCGAACGCCTGGGGTTTCCGACCACGCGGGACGAAGGTTGGAGACACACGAATGTGGCGCCGATCGCGAAGGTCCCTTTCAGGCCCGCCGTGCACGAATTCGACGGGTTCACTGCGTCGGAACTGGGCAGCTTCACGTTCGGTGAGGACGATTCCTGCCGGCTCGTCTTCATCAACGGGCGGCACTCCGAGGAACTTTCCAGCGCCGATGCTCTCCCTGCCGGAACGCGTGTGCAAAACCTCGCGGCGGCGCTTGAGGCTGAGCGCGAACTGATCGAGCCGCATCTGGCGCGGCTCGCTTCGTTTCAAGACAACCCGTTCGTTGCCCTCAATACGGCGTTTCTCGCTGAGGGTGCCTTCGTGTACATCCCGCGCGGGACGGTCGTGGACCGGGTCCTGCACCTGGTCTTTCTTTCCAGTTCGCGCGGAGAGGCGTCGGTGTCGTATCCGCGGAACCTCATCGTTGTCGGGGACGACAGCCAGGCGAGTATTGTGGAGAGTTACGGCGGACTCGATCGCGGTGCCTACCTTACCGACGCGGTCACGGAGGTTGCGCTCGGCAGCAACGCTTCGCTGGATCACTACAAGCTGCAGAGAGAGAGCGAGGACTCATTCCATGTCGGGACGCTGCAGGTATTGCAGGAGCGGAGCAGCCGCCTCTACTCGCATTCCATCTCCCTCGGCGGCGCGCTGGTGCGCAACGATCTGAACACGGTAATGAACGGCGAGGGATGCGACAGCACACTTAACGGACTCTATGTGACCCGAGGCCGCCAACTGGTGGATAACCACACCTGCATCGACCATGCCCGACCGCACTGCGACAGCCGGGAACTGTACAAGGGCATACTCGATGATCAGTCGAGGAGCGTCTTCAGCGGCAAGATTGTCGTGAGAAAGGACGCCCAGAAGACAAACGCCAGGCAGACCAACAAGAACCTGTTGCTTTCTGAAGAGGCTTTGTCCAACACGGCGCCGGAACTGCAAATCTTCGCCGATGACGTCAAATGCACGCACGGGGCCACGATCGGCCACCTTGACGAAGAGGAACTGTTCTATACGAGGTCACGCGGGATCGGTGCTGAAGCGGCGAGGACGTTGCTGACCTATGCGTTTGCGAGCGACATACTGGGTTCGGTGAAATTCAAGCCCATCCAGTGTCAGATCGACCTGATCCTCCTGACCCGGCTGTCCCGGGTGGCGAAACTGAGAATATGAAGAGCACTGAAGAAATCACGTCGAGGGGATTTGCTGGCAACGACCTCTCGTTTGACGTGGAACGTGTCCGCCGGGATTTTCCCCTCCTCGGGGAGAAGGTTCACGACAGGAGGCTCGTCTACCTGGACAATGCGGCCACGACTCAGAAGCCGCGGCAGGTGATCGACGCCATCATGCAGTTCTACACCTCCGGCTGCTCCAACGTGCACCGCGGCGTTCACCTCCTCAGCGAGCGCGCCACCGCCCAGTACGAGAGTGCGCGCGGCAGGCTCCGTCGTTTCATCAATGCCCGCGATGACAGGGAAATCGTCTTTGTCCGGGGCGCAACTGAAGCGATCAACCTGGTGGCCAGTTCGTTCGGCAAGGCGCACGTGAAGCCGGGCGATGAAATCCTGATCACCGGCATGGAGCACCATTCCAACATCGTGCCCTGGCAGGTGCTCTGCGAGGAACGAGGCGCGCGGCTGCGCGTCGTTCCCATCAATGTCGGGGGCGAGCTGCTCGTCGAGGAGTACGAAAAGCTCCTGAATCCGCGTACCAGCCTTGTGGCGGTGACGCACGTGTCCAACGCCCTCGGGACCGTGAATCCTGTCAGGCATATTGTGGAGGTGGCTCACAGGAATGGCACCCCTGTTCTCATCGATGGCGCGCAGGCTGTGCAACACTTGCGAGTCGATGTCCAGGCGCTCGACTGTGACTTCTATGCCTTCTCGGGGCACAAGATGTACGGGCCGACCGGCGTGGGCGTCCTTTACGGTAAGGAGAGGCTGCTGGAATCCATGCCCCCTTACCAGGGTGGCGGAGACATGATCACATCCGTCACGTTCGAAAAGACGATCTATGCGAAGCTGCCGCACAAGTTTGAAGCCGGGACCCCGGATATAGCCGGCGTAATCGGCCTTGGTGCGGCCGTCGACTACCTCGAGTCCCTCGGAGTCGACCGGATTGCGGAGTATGAACGCGCGCTCCTGGACTATGGAACGGAGGTGCTCCAGGCCGTGCCTGGAGTCCGGATCATCGGGACGGCGCCGGGAAAGACGAGCGTACTCTCTTTCACCCTGGAGGGAGTGCACCCTCACGATGTCGGAACCATCCTGGATCAGGAAGGGATCGCCATTCGCACCGGGCACCACTGTGCGCAGCCGGTGATGGACTTCTTCCGGATCCCGGCGACGGCGCGTGCCTCTTTGGCGCTTTATAACACCAGGGAGGAGCTCGATGCCCTGGCAGCCGGCCTCCGAAGGGTGGCCGAGGTCTTCAACTGATGCCTGATCTGCGCGAACTGTACCAGGAAGTGATCCTGGACCACCACAAACGGCCGAGGAATTTCCACAAGCTTGAAGACGCCAACCGTCACGCCGAAGGCTACAATCCGCTGTGCGGCGACAAGATCCAGCTATATCTGAGGGTCGAAGATGGCGTCGTCCGTGATGCCGGTTTCGAGGGGTCCGGATGCGCCATCTCCACGGCTTCAGCGTCCCTGATGACAGAGATGCTCAAAGGTAAGACGGAAGCCGAGTCGGAGGCGCTGTTCGAGAAGTTCCACGATCTGGTCACCGGCAAGTCCACGCCGGATTCCGCCAGTCTCGGCAAACTGGCTGTCTTCTCCGGTGTGCGCGAATACCCTGTCCGGGTGAAGTGTGCGGTCCTGGCATGGCACACGCTGCGCGCTGCCCTCCAGGGAAGCCTGGAGAGGGTTGCCACGGAGTAGAAAAATGGGGATCTTCAACCGCAACGAACGCAAGGCGACCGCGAATCGGCCTGAACCGCCCCGGCCGCCAGGGCAGCCGGAAGGCAGCATCGAGGAGAAGGTGATCGAGGTGCTGCGCACGGTGTACGACCCGGAGATCCCTGTAAACATCTACGAGCTGGGACTGGTCTATGGAATCGATGTGAGCCCTGCCGGCGATGTTGTCGTACGCATGACTCTTACCTCCCCCATGTGCCCCGTGGCCGGCTCTCTCCCGCCTGAGGTTGAGTACAAGGTCCTTTCCATACCGGGTGTGACTTCGGCGCGGACGGAACTGGTCTGGGACCCACCCTGGAACCCGGAGATGATGACCGAGGCGGCCAGGCTTCAGCTCGGCCTGTTCTGACGCCCTCTGCGGCACCACCGAAACACAAGCTGCGCAGAAGCCAAGAGGTTTTTCTCTCCTGATCGGGGCCAAACGATTATAGTATCAGTCCATTCCTTGGAGGAGGCCCATGGCGAGCAGGACCGTTCCAGCCACCGTAGCAGCGTTGCTTTTCGGCTGCATGTTCATCGGGACCACACTTTCCATTCCGTCACCAGAACGAGGGAGCGCCGCCATGGAAGTCCACTTCATGACACTCGATCCCGGCCACTTCCACGCTGCCCTGGTGCAGAAGGAGATGTATCCGAATGTCGCGGCGCGCGTTGATGTCTATTCGCCGCTCGGCCCCGATCTTATCGAACACCTCAACCGGATTGTCGGCTTCAACATGCGCAGGGATAACCCGACCTCCTGGCAGCTCGAGATCCATACCGGCCCCGACTCCCTGAGCCGGATGCTGAAGGAGAAGCCGGGTAATGTCGTCGTGACCTCGGGCAGGAACCGGGGCAAGATCGACAAGATCAAGGCATCCGTCGAAGGCGGCCTGAACGTGCTCTCGGATAAGCCGTGGATCATCGATCCGGCGGATTTCCCCAAACTGGAATCGGCGCTCGATACCGCGGCGGGGAACAAGCTCGTTGCCTACGACATCATGACCGAACGGTACGAAATCACCACCATCCTTCAGAAGCGTCTGATCGGTGACGGCGCGGTGTTCGGTACCATACTTCCGGGCTCCGCGTCTGATCCGGCGGTCTACATGGAGAGTGTGCACCATCTGCTCAAGATGGTGGCGGGCTTGCCGAACCGGAGGCCGGCGTGGTTTTTCGACGTCGATCAGCAGGGGGAGGCGGTTCCCGACGTGGGTACGCACCTGGTTGACATGGTGCAATGGGAACTGTTCCCCGATCAACCGATCGATTTTCGAAAAGATGTACAGGTCCAGTCCGCGAAACACTGGCCGACCGCCCTCACGAAGGAGGAGTTTCAGAAGGTTACGGGCGAGGCCGACTTCCCGTCGTACTTGCTCCCTCATGTGCACGACGCCAGACTGGATTACTACTGCAACGGCCAGGTTTTTTACGCGCTCCGGGGCGTGCACGTGAAACTTGACGTTCTTTGGAGGTACGAGGCGCCCCCGGGTACGGGCGACACTCACTTCGCCTGGTTCAGGGGAAGTCGCTCCCGCATAGAAATTCGCCAGGGTAAAGAGGAGAAGTACAGGCCCGAGCTTTACGTGATCCCGAACGATCCGGCGGACAAGGAGAGCCTGGCCCGAGCATTGCGGCGATGGATCGACGAGCTGCAAAAGGACTATGTCGGCGTCGGGCTAAGCGATGCCGGAAAGGAGTTCCGCATCGACATCCCGGACAGGTACCGGGTCGGGCATGAAGCGCATTTCGCCCAGGTGACGGAGAAGTTCCTCTCGTACCTGAAGGATCCTTCGTCCGTGCCGGCCTGGGAGAAGCCCAACATGCTCGCCAAGTACTGGGTTACGACGACGGCTCTGAAGCTAAGCCGCCAGTAAAAGGGGTCGAGGGATCAAGGAACAGAGGGGTAAAGCGACAAAGGAATCAGGCCCGTGCGCCCTTTACCCATCTGTCCCTTGGTGCGAGTGGGAGGGGCTCGATTCAAGCTTGTTCGCAATTATTGATCAGTGTGATTTCTTTTATTCCAGAAAATGGAGATTGCCATGGAACAGACGCGCAGGAACATGATTAAGTCGGTCGGATGCGTATTGGCTGCACCCGGAGTCCTCAGCGCACGATCGGCTCCAAAACGGTATCCCATCGGTTTTTCCACGCTCGGGTGCCCCAAGTGGGATTGGAAGACAATCCTCAGCCACGCCGCCGAGTGGGGATTTGCGGCAGTTGAACTGAGGGGCCTGCAAGGCCAGATGGACCTCACAAAATGCCCGGAGTTCAGCCCCGGGCAAATCAAGGCGAGCCTTGCCGACCTTGCAGCTCAAGGTCTGCGGATTGCAAATCTGGGTGCGTCCGCGAACCTGCACGTGCCGGACCCGGCCGAGCGCCGCGAGCAGCTGGACGAAGCGAAGCGCTTCATAGACCTGGCGCGCCAGCTGAAGAGCCCCTGTGTCCGGGTCTTCGGCGACAAGTGGGTTCAGGGCGAGGCACATGAAGTGACGATCAATCGCATTGCGGACGGCCTGCATGAACTGGGGGCCTACGCGAAGGGAAGCGGTGTGACGGTCATTTTGGAGACGCACGGTGATTTCCCGCACTCAGCCACGGTTCTGGAGATGATCAAGAAGGCCAAGTCGCCCGACGTGGGGGTGCTGTGGGACACTCATCACACCTGGGTCGCGGGAAAGGAAGCGCCGGCCGAAACCTTCAAAGTTCTCGGGGCTTATGTGCGGCATGTGCACCTGAAGGATTCCGTTCCGGGTGGCGCGGAAGATCATTACGTGTTGACGGGGATGGGGAAGGTGCCCGTGAAAGATATCGTCGGAGTTCTTGCGAAAGGTCACTACCGGGGCATCTACGGATTCGAGTGGGAAAAGATGTGGATCCCGGAACTCGAAGACCCGGAAGTGGCATTTCCTCACTTTGCCAAGGTGATGAGCGGGTACCTGCGTGAGTTCGGGGTCTCTCCGGCATGACGGCCGGTAGACCGCGAAAGTGCAGAGACGGCGAAGGGTGAAGCGACCGCTGCGTCGTGGTCACTCGTAGCGAAGGGCTTCGATGGGATCGAGCCGTGCAGCCTTGCGCGCAGGCAAGACACCGAAGATCAACCCGATGGCGATCGAGACCGTCAGTCCCGTGATCACCGCCCAGGCCGGAATGCTGGCCGGGAGCGAAGGGAAGATCGCCATGATCAAGTAACTCGTGGCGACAGCAAGAACGACTCCAAGCAGGCCGCCGACGGCAGTCAAGGTCATGGCTTCAAAGAGAAACTGCACGGTGATGTCCTGCCGTGTGGCGCCAATAGCCTTGCGCACCCCTATTTCGCGGGTTCTCTCCGTGACAGATACCAGCATGATGTTCATGACGCCGATCCCGCCTACCATCAGGCCGATCGCGGAGACGGCAATGGCGACAAGACCCAAAGTTGCGAAGATTGAATCAAACTGCTCAATAAATCGATCGGCCGTGCTGAGGTCAAAATTGCGGGGCTCGCTGGGCTTCACACCACGCCTGCGGCGGAGTACGCTTTCGACTTCGTCCAGGGCCTTGGAGAGCTGCCCGGACCTCGCCTTGATGAGCAGGAAATGCTTGTCTTCCCAGGGCATCATTTTCTGTTGCGCCCCATACGGGATGAGGACTTGGTTGTCTCGCCCGTTTCCCTCTCCCATGAATCCGCCCTTGCTCTTCTCCGTGACTCCGATCACCATAAACGGCCGATTGTTGATCAGGATCTGCTTGCCGACCGGATCCGACACGGGGAACAAAGCCTTCTCAATATCCGGGCCGATCACGGCGACGCTCATGCGGTGCTGATCTTCCGAGTCGTTGAAGAAACGCCCCGAAGCTATCGTCCGGTTGGTAATCGTCGCGTAGTTGGCTGGAACGCCGCTGAAGTTGAAATTCCTGAGGATGTTGCTCTTGTACCTGACCGCCACCCTGGTTTCCCAGGGGAAGCCCTCCCAAGTTACATCCTCCACCGAAGGACAACTGGCCTTGACGGCAGCGGCGTCGGCCGGGTTAAGCGGTTTCCGCATCCACTCGGAGCGCGGAGTCCGTCCGCCGATCCGCGGGCCCATGTTGAGGTGAAAGGCGAAGATGTTGTTGGTACCGAACTCCTCGACCATGAGGACGATGTTTTTCCGCATCCCGGTCAGAATAGATGCGATCACGATCACCGTGAGGACCCCGATGATGATCCCGAGCACGGTCAGGAACGACCGGAATTTGTGGGCCATCAGGGTCTCCAACGCCATGGCCACGTTTTCCTTGTTCTTGAATCCGACCATTGCGTCACTCCCTGGACAGGGCCACTATGGGATCGAGCTTTGAGGCCTTGTGCGCGGGATAGATGCCCGAAATCACCCCGATGATTCCCGACGTCGCAAGCGAAATCACAATGTAGAAGAACGTGATAGTCATGGGAACCGGCGTCGTGTTCCGGACCAGCACGCAGATACCGTAAGCGAGAAGAAGACCGATTAACCCTCCGATAGATGCCAGCAGCGCCGACTCGATGAGAAACTGCAGCATGATGTCGAGGCGCCGGGCGCCTACGGCCTTGCGGGTCCCGATCTCCTTTGTTCTCTCCGTCACGGTGACGAGCATGATATTCATGATCACGATCCCGCCCACCACCAGGGATATGAGTGTGATCGGTGTCACGACGCCGGCGACGGCGCCTGTGAACTGGTCGACCGAGTTCTGGATGGCCTGGCTGGCCAGGATGTCGAAGTCGTCCTCCTGGTTTGGCTTGAGGTGGTGCCGAGACCGCATGATGACCCGCACCTCATCCTGTGTCGACTGGAATGCCTGCGCGGAGTCTGACTTGATCCGAACCTCCAGCGATCGCCGCATGCCGTACTTCTTGAGAAAGGTGGTGTACGGGATGTATATGCTGGAGTCCATCGAGTTGCCGAAGAAGCTGCCGTTGCTCTCCTCAACTCCCAGGATGGTGAAAGATTCCCCGCCGACCTTGATCTCCTTGCCGATCACATCGATGGGCCCGAAAAGCTGTTTGCGGATGTCCGCCCCGATGAAGGCGAGGGCCCGTGCGTGCTCCATGTCGAAGGAGTTCAGGAACCGGCCCTCCGCGACTTTCAGTTGCTGGATTCTGGGCAGATCGGGACTGACCCCCGTGATGTCGGCGTCATAGAAGGTCTCGTTGCCGAACTTTGCATCGTCGCGCGTGTGCAGTATGGGTGAGATGGCCATGCACCCATCGCAGCGCTCTTCGACGGCGTGCAGGTCATCCGGGTATATGCGTTTGTTGCGCTTGATGAGCTTTTCCCATTCCTCCTCGGAAAGTTCCCCCACGCGCACGATTCTGCCGAGTATGAAGCTGTTGCTGCCGAAGACAGACGTGAGGCGATCGTTTATGTATTTGCCAAAGCCTTCGATTGAAGCCCCGACGGCAACGACCGATGCAACTCCGATGATGACACCAAGCAGCGTCAGGAATGACCTCAGTTTATGCGACCATATCGAGTCGACCGCGATGATCAGGGCTTCCCAGAGGGCGGCACTGGAACGCAGCGTTTTCCGATAGGTTGCCACTCTCGGGCGAACCGCGTCGAGATGTGAGACTGTTGTACTCATAGGCAGCCAGGCGGGGGCAATAATCCCCCTGACTCTATTAATACGAAGCAGGAGGTCAAAATGTTCTGCAGTTCTAGCGGGAAGCGACTTCCTTCGTTGGGCTCTTCACAATCGATTTTTCCTGCGCGGGGGTGGCGGGGCGGCGTGGTTGCGTTCCGGGCGATCCTGGCGAACCGGATGCTTTTAAACCACTTCCGGAACCACCACGCGACGATTTCGAACGGGCCGCGGAAGCCGGCCTGGCAGAAACGCCCCGTGCCGCCGCAGTGCTCTTCTTCGCCCCGCTGCCGGCTGCTCTGGAGGCGGCAGCCGCGCTTTTCGCGGGAGGAACCGTGAGCCACATGCCTGCCTTTAATGACGATGGCCGAATCTTGTTTGCGCTCTGCAGAGCCGCCACAGTCACGCCCAGCCTCGCTGCAATCCCGCTCAGGGTATCGCCGGGACGGACACGGTAGCGTGCAGTGTAATCCGGCTGCGCACGGACCTTGGCAGCCGGCAGGGCAGCCAGCTTTCCGATGGTTTCCTGGGATGTCCCCGGAGGCACTTTCAGCTCGAAATCCGGGTAGCCGGGAGGCGTGGTAAGACCGCGCAGAGCCGGGTTCAATTCCTTGAGTTGAGCCGTGGTCAGTCCCATCAGCCTCGCGGCAGCTTTCAGGTCGGTCGGCTTGGATACAGATACACGGTCGAACATCAGAGGCTGGTCAAGCTCAGTCGGCAGGCCGTACTTCTCGGGGTTGCGCGCCAGAATTATGCTCGCCATGATCAGCGGGACGTGGTTCTTGGTTTCCTTCGGGAAATTTCGCTTCAGTTCCAGCAGGTCCCAGAAGTCGTTGCGTCCGCTTCTGTCGATGAGGCGCTGGACTTTGCCCTCTCCCCAGTTGTAGGCAGCCAGGACCAGGTTCCAGTCCTTGAACATCGCGTAGAGATCACTCAGGTAGCGAGCCGCCGCACGGGTCGACTTCTCGGGATCCGACCGCTCATCGACGTAGCGGTTGACCTTCAACCCGTAGCGGATCGCGGTGCCGCGACCGAATTGCCAAATCCCCCTCGCACGGGCGCGTGAGACCGCCTCGGTCTTGAAAAGGCTCTCGACCTGCGCAAGATACATGACATCCAGGGGAATAGACTCGGTCTTGAACGCCTCCGCGACCATCGGGCGGTACCTGCCGGAGCGCACGAGGCCGTCGGAGAAGTACCTCCTGCCCTTGCCGAGCCAGAAGTTGAGGGACTTCAGGACGGCTTCGTTGAGGACGATCGGAATGTCGTACTGAGTGTTGGCAAGATCCGCAGCCACAACGTCGCTCAGCACGGGGTCGATGGATATGGGGATCAGGTCCAGGCGGTCCAACTCATCTACCACCGCTGCCTCCTGCTTTTCCTCGACCACTTCCTCGGCTTGAAGATACCGTGCTTCGTCCTGTTGAATCAGCCTCAGGAGGTCTCGAAAGAAGCCCTGCAAGGCCGGCGTGGATGTAAGATCGAATCCGGAGTCCATCAGCAGGTCCAGCGCACGGTTGAATGCGGCCCGCGCTTTTGCGGACTCCCCCGACTTGAGCAGGTTGGAGCCTTCGGTATAGCTCTGCTGCACGCGTCGCATCAGGTCCTGGATTTCCGGAGGCGCGTCGGGAATGTCCGGAAGGAAGGTCGTTGCTGCGTCTGCGGCCGGAGGCGCAGGGTTATCGGCGACAGAGGTCGGCGATGACTGGGCGGCCTGGCAGACAAACAACGACCCTGAAAGGGCAAGAAACACAACGAGGGCAATCACGGGCCAGGACCGCTTCATGCTGACAAGAGAGCCGATCTAGTACTTACTTCTGAGGTTGTGAGGCCGACGTCACCCGGCCAGTCGCCATCAATGTCTTTGCCTCCGGCATGACTTCCAGGGCCTTGAGGACCTGGTTGTCTCCCTGGATCGCCACTTTGAAGCCCTCCTGCAATCCGAGGGTGGAATTGAATACCTCCTGCTTGATGCGCCGTTTGACAAAGTCGAGATCGTCTCGGAGATCAGCGTCCGTAAATTCGACCTTCTTTGATCGGAGGAACGCTTTGAAGTCATCAAGAATGGCGTCTGAAACTTCGAATTTCGCCAGGTTGCTGCCGGACTTCGCCCCGGCTGCGGGAAGTTCATTATTCTTCACCGGCACCTGGAAATCACTGGCCGCGGCCACTTGTCCGGACGTAAGGCGCCGTGCGTACTCGAAGAACACGTCCTTGGAGGTGAGTAACGCTTCGAATCGGGTAAGCTCGCGTGCTGGCACAGTAATATCGGGAGTGATGCCGCCCCCACCGAGTACCGCGCGACCGCTGTCGGTGTGCCTTGTTTCATGCTTCGCTTCGGCTGAACTGTCCGGTTCGTTAAGGTAGTAGTATTCGAAGCTCGACCCGGAATAATCCCGCTGGATAAGCCTTCCGCTGGGTGTGTAGTACTTGGCTGTTGTCAACGCCATGCCGGTGTTGTTGTCCAGCGTGTACACCGACTGCACCAGCCCTTTCCCGAAACTGGTCTCACCCACTATGAGTGCGCGGTCGTGATCCTGCAACGCACCGGCAACGATCTCGGACGCGCTCGCGCTGTGCTTATTTATCAGGACGACCACCGGGACCCTGATCTTTTCCAGGCTGGGAGAACGGTATGTCCTCGCGGAACCGTCAGCACGCCCCTTGGTGGAGACGACGATTTCGCCCCGGGGAACGAAGAAGTCGGCGATGTCGATCGCCTGGTTGAGCAACCCGCCGGGATTGTCCCTCAAATCCAGAACCAATCCCGAGAGATTCGCGGCATCGATCTGCTTCAGCTTCTGGTGGAACTCCTCGGCCGTCGATTCGGAGAAGCGGTCCAGCTTGATGTAGCCGATGCCCGGACGGATCTCGAAGGCGTAAGGGACCGTAACGAGCGGAATCTCGTCACGATCGACCGAGAACTGGAGCGGGTCCCGGACCCCGGGGCGTTCAACGGTTATCCGCACCTCGGTACCGCGCGGACCGCGCAGGTGGCCCACCACCTCGTCGGAAGTCCAGTCGTCGATCGGCTCGCCTTCGATCTTGGTGATAACGTCTCCGGCCCTGAGCCCATGGCGCTCAGCCGGTGAACCGAGGGCCGGCGGCTCAACGATCACCACCCTCCCCTTGTCACGCAGCAGCGGACGAACGCGGATCCCGAGACCATAGTACTTGCTGTGCTGTTCCTCCCTGAGACGAGAGAATTCTTTGGGATCGAAGAAGCTCGAATGGGGATCAAGCTCTCGCAGCATTCCCTTAATCGCGCTGTAAACCAGCTTGTCGGCGCCGACCTGATCGACATGGTTCTTCTGGATTATGTCGAGGGCTTCGGTGAAATCCGTCAGGAATTGGTTTGGCGTGGCTTGAGCAGCTCCTGAACCCGCTGCGACGCTACCACCGATGAGGCCACCAGCTATCGAAGAAACCAGAAGCGTGAGAAAGACGAAGACGGCAAATCTATGTTTCATAATGAGATGGCTCCACCCAGCATAGCCTCAGGAGTATACCATGGGTCCCCCGGCGCAACAAGTCAAAGCTACGGCAAGAAGTCTCCAGCCATCGGTTGTCGACATTCAGGCATAATGCCGAAAGCTGGTGGCTGAGGACTGTCGGGACAAACCGGCCGGCATCTTTCCCATGCCTTGACTTGGTGCATACCGTTCATTAGACTTTAAGTTGGTCCAAAGACGGTTTAGAGCTGTCTTCGGAGCAGAAAGCGGGTAAGGCAATGGGTTCGCTGGGAATGCAGGAAATCATCATTATTTTTGTTCTGGCTCTTATCATCTTCGGCCCCCGCAAGCTGCCCGAGCTCGGAAAATCGCTCGGCAAAGGCCTGGCAGAGTTCAAGAAGGCGTCCAACGAGCTTAAACAGACCTGGGAAGATGAAGTCCGGCTCGAAAAAGAAAAAGAAGTAATGTCGGACATCCTCAAGGACAGCACCATCAACTCCAAAGACATTCAATGACGAATGCTCCCGCGGAACTCGAGCCTGAAACCGAGTCGCCGGAACCGGAAGATCAAACCGCCAAGATGTCCTTTCTCGAACATCTTGACGAGTTGCGCCGACGACTGGTTCGGGTCGCACTCTACGTGGCGGTTGGTTTTCTGGCGTCCTTCTATTTCAGCAAAGATATCTATCACTTCATATCCCGGCCCCTGCTGGCGGCGCTGCCTGCGGGCACGAAGCTTGCTTATACCAACCCCACCGATCCTTTTACGCTTTACCTGAAAGTGTCAGCCCTGGCCGGCATCTTTCTTACCAGCCCTCTGTTGCTCTACGAAGTCTGGAAGTTCATCGCACCCGGCCTGTACCGGCGTGAGAAGCGGTACGTCGTGCCCTTCATGATTTCGTCGGTCTTTCTTTTCCTGGCGGGGGGAACTTTCTGCTATCTGATAGTCCTTCCCCAGGCGTACGGTTTCCTGGTTGGACTGGGCTCGGATTTCACACCGGTCATCAAGATCGACGAGTATCTCGACCTTACCAACATGATGCTGCTCGGCTTTGGGCTCATCTTCGAAATGCCGGTTGTCGTGGCATTCCTCTCGATATTCGGGCTGGTATCCGCGAAATTTCTGCTGAGAAACTTCCGCTACGGAATTCTGGCTATCGTCATCCTTGCCGCCGTGCTTTCCCCGACCGGCGACGCCTTCAACCTGATGATCTGGACGGCGCCGATGGTGGTTCTCTACCTGATCAGCATAGGCGTGGCGGCGATTTTCACCTGGCGCCGCAAGCGACAGGGGCTTGACTAGCAGAACCCCCGACCTCGTACCCTGCGGGGGATGATTCAGGCGACGTCGGTCTTCCTTGCGGGATTCCCTTCCCTGACTAAAGCGGCGTCTGTCGAAATAGCTCCGAAAAGGCGTTGCGCAGGGCGGCAAGAAGCTCGTCCGCGCTGCGCGCGGAGTATAGGTGCCCCCTGAGTTTTGCGGTTCCGCGAATGCCCCTGGACAGGTATCCTCCCATCTTCTTCATCTTGCCGAGGGCGGCCGGCTCAGGGACTTCGCGACGGATTCGATCGAGGAAACTCAGCATGAACTCCGCCTTGTCGCGCTGCGAGACTGCAGTCGCCGGGCTGCCCGACAGGTGATCGTGACACTGCCGGAGCAACCACGGATTGGCCAGAACACCGCGGCCGATCATGACCCCGTCGACGCCTGTCTCCCTGAACATCCGCTCGGCGTCGACCGGCGCGAACACGTCGCCGTTTCCCATGATGGGGATGCGCGCGTTCTCTTTTACCAGCGCGATCACCGACCAGTCCGCCTGACCCGAGAACATATCGCAACGGGTCCGCCCGTGGATGGCGAGGGCCTCGATGCCGCACTCTTCGGCAAGCTTGAGAACCTCGACGGCGTTGACGCTGTTGCGGTCCCAGCCGGCGCGGATCTTTACCGTGAGCGGGATCGTGACCGCTGCGCGAACAGCCTTGAAGATTCGCTCGAGCAGAGGAAGATCCCTCAGCAGGTTGCTGCCGCCTCCCTGCCGTACCACCTTTTTCACGGGGCAACCCAGGTTGATGTCCACAATGTCGGCGCCCATTTCCTGGACCATGCCGGCCGACTCGGCCATCCGGCCCGGATCTGAGCCGAAGATTTGAACGGAGACGGGCCGTTCAGATTCCTCGAAGCGGGCCAGGTGAAGAGACTGGCCCTGATTCCTGGTCATGCCCTCGGTGCTGACCAGTTCTGAGACAACCAGGCCGCAGCCGCCCAAGCCTTTCACAGCCTGCCTGAAGAGCGTGTCGGTATACCCGGCCACCGGCGCGAGAATCAGGGGTGGATCGATCTGGATATCGCGGATCCTGAACATGTCCGCCCAATTATATCAGCGGACTTACGACGGACTGAGGCTGGAGCGGGACTTGGCGGTGAAGTCGGGATCGCAATCGGTATCGGGATGCGAGATCACGGCGGTCGACAAGCCTCGGGTCGATGCTACAGCCTGCACGATAGCGATACCGACGCCGATTCCGACCGTGACGCCCGGAGCAGACTCGAGTTGCACGGCAGTGCTGCGGAGGCCAGGTGCAGTCCTGATGGACGCGGTCGATTGAGGCGCCGATTGCCGCCCCGAGCCGGGTTGCAGTTCTGCCGCGACAGGAGCAACATTGTCGGGTGCCACCCGGCACAGAGCTCGAGGACACATGGTCTACCCGCCCGGACAGGGAAAATCGGGTCCCTACCTGATGCAGTTGTGGCGTCGTTACCTGGAGCAGTACGCGGACCACGAAGGTTCTGTCGAAGAGCAGGTTGTCGTGGCTTCATACCACGCGGCAGAGGTCTTCGGCCTGCTGGCCCTGACGCTGGACCGGCAGGAGAAGTACCGCAAGCTGACAGAACAGCGCATCTCCCTCTTTGACCATGGATCAGAACAGGCCAGGGCATTCGCTGATTGTCTCGTCAACGGGACGTTCAGCCTCTACAACCACATCAATACGTTGGCTCACCTCTTGGCCGACGGGAGCCCGCCGGCAACGGATCTCATGCGAGAGGTGGATCAGCAGGTGCATTCACGGGTAGAGTCCGCCGGGCAGGCCGAGCGGGCGGCGGCCGCTCTGGCTGCGGCATTTCCGCTTCTGAGTCTGGCTACGATCGCTCTGGACCGGGAGAACACGGTTACGGGGGCGATCCGGCAGGTCGAGCAGCGTTTCATCGGCGCCTCGGCGCAGGCGGTCTCAGCGCAGGACCGCTTGCTCAATGGCCTCTATCGCATGGTGGAGATGATGCAGCTGTTCGCGGCCCTGTCGGATCAACAGCTGCTCGACCAGGGGCTGCAAATCGCGGCGAGGTTCCAGGAGGAGGATCGCATGCGGGATCCGATGCTCAAAATGAGGAATGGATTCTGCCGGCTTTTCGAGCTCGGACACCTGGTCACCACGCATCTGGACGAGATTCTATGAGATCGGTGGCCGGAAGCTCCGGTGCGCCCCGCGCAATTCCGATTCCTGCTGTCACCGATCACGGGTTCTCGTCGGCCTTCCCGCCGATTGGAAGCTGCACGATCACGTTTCTCTCGCTTCCTCTCCGGAAGAGTTTCAAAACCATCCGGCCTTCCCGTGTACGCGACTGGGCGTGGGAGTACAGGTCTTTGAGGTCGCTCACGCGTGCGTCATCCGCCGCAAGGATGACGTCGCCGCCCAACAGCCCTGCCTGGCCAAACGGCGTCAGAGGCTCGACATCCAGGATCAGCAACCCGCTCTGACCCGGGATCTGCAGGCCGTCGGCAACTGCCTGGGTGAGCGGGATCGCGGTAACGCCCCCCCACGATCCCGGCGGCGGAGCGAACCCCGTTTCCATTCCGTTGCCCTGCAGCGTGACCACATCCAGGTAGCTGAAGACGAACCGGCGCATCGCTTCCCCGTATCTGCGGGATTCGATTACGGGATACAGGGTCATCTGCCTGCCCTGCCGCAGGACCTCCAAAGCCACTCGCGAGCCGATCTCGGCCTCCTGGATGGTCTGGACGAATCTTCTGGGATCCTTGATCTGCCTGCCGTTCCACTTGAGCAGCGTGTCTCCGGGGGCCAGGCCCGCCCATTGTGCCGGGCTGCCCTGCTCGACGCGGCGGACAACGATTGAACCAGGCGAACCTGAAGGCGCATCCCCCATGAAGATGCCCAGCCACCCGCTCCGGATATTCCCCCCGGCTCGCAGGATCTTCTCGGCGGAACCCAGCATCTGGGAGATCGGGGAGATTACGGCCCTGAAACCCGCGGCGCCATTCGCCGGCGGACGCCGTCCGGTGACAAAACCAAGCACACGGTGCCCGGAATCCAGCAAGGGTTCCCCGATTTCAGGCGGGTGGACGGCCCTTACCTCCCATTCCCGCCTTCCCGGGAGCTCCGGTTCAGGCAGGTACGACAGGATCTCTATTCTCTGATAGCGCGGCATCCCTTCTGTGTCGTAGAGGGGGGCCAGAAGGACAGAGCCGTCCCGGACGCGGCAATCCGTGCACACGGGGGTTTTCTCCAGGCGTCCTGCGGTCGAATTGACGACGGCGACACCCGCGCTCTCATCTATCCCTATCAGTTTGCCTGCATAGGCCTGACCCTGCTCAGTCACAATCTCGACCGACGGATCGCGGTTCGGGATGTCAACCCATCGGTAGCCGACAAACGTCAGGACGTTGCCCTTGTTATCCATGACAACGCCGGTCGAAGGGAAAGCCTGTATGATTCGCGGCTGATATCCCTCCAGTCGCCTGCCGTTGATGATGATCGCCTCGGCCGACGGGGGACCTTCGCTCGTTATCCTCACCCGAACCAGCCGGGACGGGGCCGCTTTTTCGTACTCACCTGCGGAGGACTGGCCCGCTGAAGTGCCTCCCGAGAGCGCGAAGAACAGGGCGCTCAGCAGCATGAGGCGGAAGGCCGGCATGGTGAATGAAGGTTGGCGGCGTCTCATGGGGAGCTCAATGGCTTACATTCCGGATGAAATACTCTTCGGAAGGCTGGCCATGCCGCATGCGGATCGTCTTGGGTAACCGCATGACCAGCTGCTGGCCGCCGGCTGCGGGCACAACGTACTCGACGTATTCCGAGTCACCGGGTTCTATGACCCACGGCGGCGCGTCCGACTCCATAACGAACCGGCTTTCCGGTACCTGCGTGGGGAACAACCGTTTCGCAGCTGTCGGGTGAACGTCGCGCGGCGCCACGCCGGACGGTACACTCATCGGTCCGGTGTCCCGAGCCACGGATACATCCTGAGGCAGGGGATTGCCTGCGGACAACGGCGGGCCGGACAAGTCTCCGCTGGTCGAAGGCCGGTTCATGGCGTAGTAAACGCCGCCGATGATAATAACCAACACTGCCGTGCCCCAGACCAGCGAATGGAGAGGTTTTCTGTCCCACCAGAAGTACTGGAATTTCCAAAGCTTGGGCCGACGATGCAGTCCGCGTGCCCCGATCCGGCGGTGCAGTCGAGCTTCAAAGTCGGCAGGAGCCTTGACTCGGCTCAGCTCTTTCGCCAGCCGGGAGATCTGCTGGGCATCGGTGAGATCCTTCCCACAGCCGAGGCACTGCTGCGCATGCCTTTCCACACCGAAGCGGGAGGGGAAATCGAGTCCCCCATCGAGATAATCTTCCAGGCTCTTGTGAAAGGTGCTGCAATCCATGTCAGTAACTCACAGGTAGTGCTCGAGCTTCCTCCGTAGCAACTCTCTCGCCCTGTGCAACCGGGACTTGACGGTGCCGGCCGAACAGCTAAGCGCATCGGCGATAGAATCGTATGGCATGTCCTGTATTTCCTTCATTATAAAAGCTATGCGGTACTTCTCAGGCAGGGACCGAATCGCATGGCGCAGGACACGGCCGCTCTCCTTTCTCAGGATTTCGTCCCCCGGTCCCCTGCGTACATCCGAGATTTCCAGCTCCTGGGGGTCCGTCTCATCCTGGACGCGGGCACTCCAGATGTTGCGGTAGAACACGCGCCCGCGCCGCCCCCGGAAGCGCAGCTCATCGATGGCGAGATTGGTGGCGATTCGATAGATCCAGGTCGAAAACTGGTAGAAATGACTGTAGCGGCCTATGTTCCTGTAGACACGCAGGAACGTTTCCTGGGCGAGATCCACCGCGATATCGTAATCGCCGACCAGCGTGCTCAGGTAGTTCGTGATCGCGTCTTTGTACTTCGACACGAGTTGCGTGAAGGCGGCGTCATTGCCGGCAATGAACTCTCTTACGAGGTCGTTGTCGGTGCTGGATCGTGCCTGCTCTGCTCCGATCTCCAGCTCTTTGAGTTCCAATGCTTTGCCGATCGAATCAGTCATTCACACTCCACCGGGCGGGTTGGGAAGAGACAATCCTGATCGATTCTGACCCCCTCCAGGAACCTCCAGACTCGAAATCCCGTAAAATCATGAACCCGCTCGGTATGCAGCTACGTCAATATCCCTTCTTTTCACCATTCTAGACGATCGAGACGCCCCGAGGTTCCGGATAATTTATATGCCGTTGCACCTCAATGTTCCCTTGTTGTCGGGATCGGAATCGGGGTCGCGATCGGCATCGGAATTCGCAATCATCAGTTGATGGATTTCGAGGTTGAGACCTGCCTCAGGCTGGTACCGATGGCGATACCGATCCAGATGGCCGCCTGCCGGAGGCCGGCTACTTCATATCCATCCAGTTGTCCGCAACATAGGAGTCGGCGACGAGTGGAACGCTCAGTTCAGCCGCGTTTTCCATTTCGTGCTTCAAGAGTATCCTGACCTCCTCGACCTCAGCGCGAGGCAGCTCCAGTACCAGTTCGTCGTGGACCTGCAGGAGAAGACGAGCGGCCAGTTTGCGTTCCTTCAGCAATCCGTGGACTCTGATCATGGCCAGCTTGATCAGGTCGGCGGCAGTGCCTTGAATAGGGCTATTGACTGCGGTGCGTTCGGCAAACTGCCTCACGGCGAAATCCTTGCTCTGGATGTCGGGGATCGGTCGTATTCTGCCGAACAGTGTTTCCACCCTTCCTGTCTTGCGAACTTCTTCGAGCGTCTTGTCGAGCCACTCCCGGACGCCCTTGTAGCGGGCGAAGTAGGCGTCGATGATCGCCTGCGATTCCTCGCGCGGGATGCCGAGCCTCTGGGCCATCCCGTAGGCGGAAAGCCCGTACACGATCCCGAAATTGATAACCTTTGCCCGCCTGCGGTACTCCGCGCGGTTTTCCGCGGCGGCGGGACCGAATACCTCGCGCGCGGTCCGATCGTGGATATCCTCGTTGTGCCGAAATGCTTCGGTCAGGACCGCATCGCCCGAGAGATGCGCGAGCACGCGGAGCTCAATCTGCGAGTAGTCTGCCGACAAGAGGAGATTCCCGTCCTCCGGGACAAAGGCGCTGCGGATCAGCCGTCCGAGGTCGGTTCGCACAGGTATGTTCTGCAGGTTGGGATCCGAACTGGACAGCCTGCCCGTTGCTGCCCCCGTCTGGTTGAAGCTTGTATGGACGCGACCCGTCTCGGGATTGATGAGGGAAGGCAACGCGTCCACGTACGTCGATTTGAGCTTGGCAATCTGCCTGTACTCGAGGATCAGCCTCGGTATTTCGTAGGAGCCCGCCAGCTCTTCCAGGACCGCCTGGTCCGTGCTGTAGCCGCCGGTCTTGCGTGTTTTCTTGAGCATGGGGAGGTTCAGCTTCTCGAACAGGACCTCGCCCAATTGTTTCGGGGAGTTAATGTTGAACTCGGTCCCGGCCGCAGAGTAGATCTTTGCGGTCACCTCCGTGAGCTGCTTCTCCATTGTCGATGAGAGCTGCTTCAGCTTTGCGGGATCGACTCGGATGCCTGCACGTTCCATGTCGACCAGCACCGGGGTCAGCGGCAACTCGATTTCCTCGTAGACGCGCTTGAGTCCGAATTCGTCCATGCGCGGCCGGAGCAGGGTCTCCAGGCGACGCGCGCATTCCAATTCGCGCGCGAGCATTCCCGCCGCAGCCTCCCTGTTCAGGCCTGCCATCAGGTCGTTGCCGGTCTTTTCGTCCGGCAGTGAGACGTGAAGCTGGTCCATGGCCCAGCGTCTCAGCGAGTAGTCGCCGATGTGCGGAGCCGTGAGGAAGGCCATGAGCATCACATCATCGATGTGCGGCCGGATCCCTATATGGAGAGATTCCAGGGCGGACAGGCATGGCTTGGTGTCCCAGCAGATCTTCCTCGAGTCGGCATTCGACAGGACGCGGTCGCACGCGCGCCTGACGTCTTCATCCTGCAGGTCCACCACTGCGGCGCTGCCGCTTTCCCCCTGGAAACAGGCCGCGCAGGCGACGCGGCGCGACCGCGGAACCTCGCGGAAACCGATCGAAAAATAGACCGCCGGCTGGCCGAGGAGTCCTCGAAGGAAATCCTGCGCGTCAGCCGACTCCAGCCAGGATGCTTCCTGGGACTGTACATCGGGCGCTTCATGAAACTCGCGCATGAGCGACTTGAACTCCAGCTCTGCGAACAACTGGAAGGCCGCCGCGCGGTCGGGCTCGCGGAGTGCGAGAGCCTCCGGGTCGAGATGGATGGGCAGGTCCTGCCGGATGGTCGCCAGCTCTCTGCTCGTCCTGATCAAATCCACGTTGTCCCGCAAGCTCTCCTGGTAGGTCTTCTTCTTGACCTTGTCCCAGTTTCGCAGGCACTCCTCCAGCGTCCCGTAGGTCCGGATGAGTTCCTTCGCCCCCTTTTCCCCGATGCCCGGCGCACCAGGGATGTTGTCCACGGTGTCGCCCCAGAGCCCGAGCAGGTCAGGCACCTGTTCCGGCTTGACGCCCATCTTTTCGACGACCTTCCCGGGATCGTACACGAGGTTCTCCTTCATGGGGTCGATGACAAAGACGCGGTCGGAAATCAACTGCAGCATGTCCTTGTCGCTGGTGACCACCATGGTCCTCATGCCGCGGTCCGCGGCCTGTCTTGCCAGCGTCCCGATGATGTCGTCGGCTTCGTATCCCTGGTACGTGATGACGGGCACACGGAAGACGTCGCACACCCTTCGGATGTACGGCAGCTGCTGCGTCAGATCGTCCGGCATCGGTTTGCGCGTCGCTTTGTAGGCCTCGTACTTTTCATGGCGCACCGTGGGCCCTTCGAGGTCGAAGGCAACACCCATATAGTCGGGTTGCTGTTCCTCGATCAGCTTGCGCAACATCGAGGTAAACCCGTATACGGCGTTTGTGGGAAGGCCCCTGGAGTTGGTGAGGCCCCGGATGGCATAGTACGCACGATAGATGTGCGACATGCCGTCGATCAGGAACAGGCGTTTGGATTCCAATGTGAAGCCCCGGTTTGTGTGGTCTTTGAGTCTTTACGGCAGGATTGTATCATGTCGCCGGAAGGCCTCGAGTGTCCACGCGTCGCGTTCCTCGTCGTGGCGAATCACATATGTGTGACCGTCGTCGGCACGGACGCGGAAGTAGACGGCACCCGGGCCGTACCACCTGTCATCCACGCATTCGACGTCATAAATGCGGTTGCCGAGCTCGAACCGTAACGGACGCTCGTCGGCGCGGTGCCCCGAATAACACTCAACGCGGATCACAGTCATGACTTCCAGCCAGCACGAAAACCCGGAAAGAGAGGTAGTCAGGCACGAGGAAATCTACCGTGGAAAGGTGGTGAGCCTTCACGTGGACACTATCCGGCTGCCCACCGGCGCCACAGCAATCCGCGAAGTCGTGCACCACCCCGGCGGGGTGGTTGCGGTTCCGGTTCTTGATGACGGCCGGCTCGTGCTCATCCGCCAGTTCCGCTACCCTCTCCAAAGGTACATCCTGGAGTTTCCCGCGGGCAAGCTCGACATCAACCTCCCGCCGCTGGAGACAATTGCGCGCGAGGTGGAGGAGGAGACCGGCTACCGCGCCGGTGAGATTACGCACGAGACTTCCATCTACACGTCCCCCGGCATCATGGACGAAGTGGTTCACCTTTTCATAGCACGCAGCCTTGTCCCCGCGAAGCAGTCTCTCGAGGATGGCGAACACATCACGGTTGAGGCCTACACCCCCGAGGAGTGCCTCCGCATGATAGAGGCGGGGGAGATTGCCGACGCCAAAACGATCCTCGGCATCCTCTGGTATCGCCTCAAATTAGGGGTGAAGTAGCGGGTCGGTCACGCCGATTTATAACTACTGGGCGTCTAATTGTTGATGGGGCAAGCTATGCGAGCACTGACTATGAAGTGTCCCAAGTGCGGCCACTCCCAGGAGGAGAGGCAGGACTGCGTTCGCTGCGGGATCGTGTTTGCCAAGTACTATGCGATGTACCCGCAGGACAAGGACATGCCGATGGATGGCCAGGAAGCCATGGTTTCCTCTCATGCTGTACCCGCAGACACGCTCATGGTGGAAGTGTCCGAGCTTCGTCAGGGCGTGAGGGAAATCGCCAGCCGTCTCAGCGAGGTGGAGTTCGATCGGGCCGAGCGCAGCCTGCTGCGCGGAGAGGTCAAGTCGGTCGAGCAGCGAGTGACAGAGCTCGTCGAAGATGTGCGGAACCGCCTGGTGAAGCTGGAGGAGCACACTCGAGAAGCTGACGAGACGAAGATGCGGCCGGAGCCTTCCGGAACCACAATCGAGGAGCTGGCAGAACGGCTCGAGGAAGTCGAAGGGCAGCTCGACAGGCTTCCAGCCCAGCCGCCGACAGAGAATCCGGCGACGGCAGACAAGATCCGGGAGGTCATAATCCGGCAAAGCGGACTGGAAGATCGGATCGACAAGCTGACCGCAGGGCTGCAGCGGGAAGCGGGAGCGAGCCGCCCTGCCGAGGGGGCACTGGAGGAATTGCGACAGGCTGTCCAGAATGCGACGGTACGGTATTCCGAGATCGGGGAGCTGAAGAAGAACCACCTGGTGCTGCAGAACGAGATCGAGACCCTGCGACGCGACCAGGCAGCCCTTCTCACGAAGCCCGCCAACGGAACCGCGGCCAGAGTCACGCAGCTCGAATCAGAGGTTGCCGCGCTGCGCGCGGAGATGCGGCAGACCCTGAAGCGCCTCGAATCGATGGAGGTAGACTTTGCGGCGAAATTGCAGGAAGTAAGGTCATCCGCCCCGGCGGGAGCGGAGAGTGCGGGACTATTGTCCGCGCTGGCTCAGCTTAAGTCGAGCCTCGAAAAAGACAAGGAAGCCTGGACGCGGCAGAGCGAGTTCGTCGCTTCCGAGCTGCGCCGCTTCGAGGACTGGAATCAGTCCGTATCGACGGGCCTGCAGGAGACGAGCGACGGTCTGAAAGATTCGTGCAAGCGCATCGAAGGCCTTTTTTCTGATGTCGGCGTCCTGAAGCAGGAAGCGGCGCAATTGCGTGTGCAAATCCAGACGCTGCAGGAACGGACCCGGAAACCGGTGCAGCCACGCCCGTCGAACCAGGCCTCTCAGGTCGAAGGTGATCTGCACGCCCTCAGAGAGGGCCTCGACCAGATCCGCGTCTTCATGCAGACCCTCTCGCAGAAAACCTAGGCGAGATTCGGCGCAAGGAACTGCATGCCGGCCGCACGGTACGGCGACATACGCGCTGCGTCCGGCTCATCCTGAGGTGATCACTCTTTCGAACTTCTCCCGCAAAAACTTCAGGCAGCTGCAACTCGCCGCCTTTTTCGCCATCAATCTATGAGGGGTTTGGTGCATTGGGGCCTTGTTGACACGCTATCGGAGCCGGTCATACAATGCACCGGTTACGGGGATTTACCTCGCAGTCATGTGCCGGGAGGCAAGACATATTATGGTTCAGTCAATCCGCAGGTGCCGTTTAGTCGTGGTTTCGCTAATTCTGGTCGCATTTTTCGTATTCCCCCTGGCGGCCCAGAACAGAATCGTCAAGGGCAAGGTGACGAATGAAAAGGGCGAGCCTGTCCAGGGGGCGGTCGTCAAAATTCAAGGAACCGACGTCAAGCGGGAATACTCAACGAAGACGGACAAGAAGGGTGAGTACATCTACATGGGGATCCCGTTTGGTGAGTATCGGGTGATAGTCCGCGCCCAGGGATACTTGCCGGATTACGCGCAGGGGGTCAAGCCTACCATCGCTGCCGATTCGGAAATCAGCTTCCAGCTCAAGCCGGGCCAGTCGGACGTCAAGCTTCCCTTTGAGATGTCCCAGGAGGAGATGGCAAAGATCAAGGAGGATTACCAGAAGGCGGAGAAGCAGAAGGCTGCCTCTGCCGAGGTGAAGACATTCTTCGACGCCGGCTTGCAGCTTGCGCAACAGGGCAAGTACGCGGAGGCCATCGAACAGTACGACAAGGCGCTCGAGAAGGACGCCGAGCAGCCTTACATACACGCGCAGAAGGCGGATGCCTTGTCCAGATCGGACAAACTGCCCCAGGCGCTCGAGGAGTACCAGAAGGCGATCGCACTCAAGCCTGATGATGCCGCCATGTATACCAACATGGGCGTGCTGCTCGGCAAGATGGGGAAGGTGGCCGAAAGCCAGGAGGCGTTCAAGAAAGCCGCCTCGATCAATCCGTCGGCGGCAGGCCAGAACTTCTACAACCTGGGCGCGACGCTGGTGAACTCGGGACGCGCCGCCGAGGCCGCCGAGGCATTCAGGCAGGCGATTGCTGCCGACCCCAATTTCGCCGAGGCTTACTACCAGCTGGGCATGTGCCTTTCGGGCAGTCCGGCCACGATCCCTGATGCCATCAAGGCATTGGAGAAGTACATCCAGATCGGCAAGAATGCAGAGCAGGTAGAGGTGGCCAAGCAGATTATCGCTGCCCTTGGGCCCAAGAAGTAGGGGGCGATTCTGCGGGACAGCGGGACGGGCTGAGCAGGTGAACCGTTGAGCCCGACCTGAATTCGGGGCTCCCCGCCGCGCCACTTCAGGCGCGTTGCGGGGAGCCCTTCTTTTTGAGGGGCAGCCGCGCGAGTGCCGGGCTCGAGCATCTGCGAACCCGGCGGGACGACTGTTACCGTTCGTCGGAGAACATCATTTCCGCGCGCCGGCACCCGACGTCCGCGAGGCTTCGCAAGGCTGCGATGGCCGATTCGGAGACGACAGCGTCCTGGTCCCGAGTCGATTCGCATATGCGGGCCAATACCCGGCTGGGGATCCTGTTTGGGCGATGCCAATAGGCGACTGAAAGCTCCATGATGGCCTGGGCGCGCAGTTCCGGCACCTGGTGCTGAGTCGCCAATTCGAGGAGAGCCGTCAGCGAGGCGTCGCCGCCCTGCTGCGCAACAGCCCCGAGGGCCTCGAGCATCCACCTCTGGATCTGCCGCTCCTGCCGGTTCCTGGGAGGGACTTTGAGCATGGGCATGAAGAACGCGACTGCTCTGTCGTCTCCGATCGCCCCGATAGCCTCGACTATCGCTACCTGGAGGTCTTCAGCGTGGGAACCCTTGAGGGCCAGGGCTTCGGTGAAAGCATTCTTCAGCGGTTCGAGAAACCGCCGATCTCCCATCGCGCCCATTGCATACGCGGCGAATTCCCTGCGTTTCAAATCCTTGTGAGCCAGGAGTGCTGCCAGAGGCTCAGAGAATCTGGGGTCCCGGAGAACACCGACCCGTGGGATGATCTCGAAGAGATCCTTCCCACTCGCCGAGGCCATGATGCGGAGGCAGTCTTCAACAACGTCGTCGGAAAATCCCTGAGGTCTCTTCTTGCGTGGTGGCTCGCTGATAGGCAAAATTCCCCCTCTAGCCCTACGGGCGCATGTGATTCGGGGAACCAGCCAGACTCATTATAGGGTCAGCTTCCGGCAAATGGCAACTTGGAAATATATCGGAGAGCAGGCAGCCGTTCCTGCAGGCGGGGGGTCAGGAACCTGCCAGGAACCTCCGGCGGCACTCATCTGAGCAGAAGAAGAAAGAGCCGTCCTTGTTCTCTACATGAAGCGCCAGGCGCGGATCCAGGTACATCCCGCAGACCGGGTCCTTAACCATCTTCCGGCCTGTGGCTTCACCCGTGGCATTGCGCGCGCCAGATTGCCCGCGTACGTGCGAGCCTCCGAAAATGGCCCCCAGGAAACGTCTGAGCAGCCACAGAGCTGAGATGAAAATCAACAGGCGTGTGAGAAGTGACCACATAACAGGCCCCAGGCCTCATTCCTATCGAGCCTTTGACTCACGGATCCTCTGCTCCAGGGCTGCTCTCTGCGGGAAATCCGGATTCGTCTGCAGAAGAGCCTCCCAAACCGCGATCGCCCCCCGGCTGTCGTTCTTCCCCGCCTGCAGGACGATGCCCTTGTTGAACATGGCCATCGGGAAACCGGGCCGGTACTGAAGGACCTTGTCCAGAACCTGGAGGGCCCTGTCGTTCTCACCGAGGTTGTAATAGCAGGTCGCGAGATCGGTCTCGACGTTCGGGTCCTGCGGCTTCAGCTTCAGGGCTTCCTCGTAGGACGTCGCCGCCTTGCGATATTGACCCATGTCGTAATAGATATTGCCGACCTCGACCTTGTACTGTGCGTTTCCGGGTTCCTTCCGGCTCATTTCTTCCAATGCCATGAGCCGGTTCGACATATCTATCGGCGCGTGATTGTCGGGCAGCGGTTGTTGCGCCTGCGGCGCGGAAACCGCGGACTCGCGTATGACGGGGCGGTCGCGATTGACGTACATTGTGGCGCCGGCCACGAGGCCCAGTGCCAGGATCAGAAAACCGAAGACCAGATTTACATATGCCTTCTTTGACATAAGGATCTAATGTTACGGAACTGTCTCATACGGAATCAAGGCCGGAGGACCGATTAGAAATAGATCCGCAAGTCCGAGAAGCGTTCCACTTCGAGGAGGTTGGGGTGGCGTATGGGTTCCTCATGCTCCAGCACCCATGTGTGCGGGTGAGGAACGAAGACGGCATTCATCCCGGCCCCGAGCGCAGGATTGATGTCGGACCGCGGGCTGTTACCGATCATCCACGTCCGCGACGCGTCCCAGCTATGTTTTGAGAGAAGCAGCAGAAACGACGCGACGTTCTTCTCGCCCAGTATCTCCACTTCCTGGAAGTGACTCACCAGACCGGATGCTTCGATCTTGGCCATCTGCTCATCGCGGTTCCCCTTTGTTACCAGGAAAAGGACATGCTTCCGGGCGAGATACGACAAGGTTTCAGGCACGCCATCGATGATTTGGGGCGGCTGCCGCATGATGCCGAGGGCCAGTTCACGGACGGTCACAATCAGCGACGGGTCTGCCGCCGGCGCGAGGCGTTCGAAAGTCCTGACCAGGGAGCGTGCGAAATTCGCCGTTCCGTAGCCGTAGATCGGTATGTGCTCGCGTTCCGCTTCTATAAGCTCGCGCTGGAAAAGGTTGCCGTCCACGTTGAACGTGCGAATGAGGGCTTGCACCTGGGCGATGACACGATCGAAGTGGATATTGTTTTCCCAGAGCGTATCGTCGGCATCTATGAGCAGGTTGCAGGGCCCGCTGAGGCGGCCGGCCGGGATCTTCATCGTGCTGGTGCCCTCACGCCGGTCTCCCACGGCTGTCCAGCAGGAGGGTCACCGGGCCGGCGTTGACGAGTTCCACATCCATCATCGCCTGGAATTTCCCGCTCTGCACCGCCGGCAGAAGCCGGCGAACGGCGGAGACGAATTCTTCATAGAGCTTCTCCGCCTCGGCCGGCGGCGCAGCATCTGAATAGGACGGGCGTCTCCCCTTGCGGCAGTCCCCGTAGAGTGTGAACTGGGATACGAGCAGGATCTCGCCCCCGATGTCCTGCAGGCTCAGGTTGAGCCTGCCCCCGGGATCATCGAAGATGCGCAGTTCGATGATCTTCTTCGCCATCCACTCAAGGTCCCGAGGCGTGTCTTCCCTGGAGATTCCAACGAGGGCCAGGATCCCCTTGCCGATGCGTGCGATCTCATTGCCGTCCACCCTCACGGCGGCGCAGTTAACACGCTGCAACACAACACGCATCTACGCTACCTTCCGCTACTTCCCTCGTTCGTACACGATCCGGCCGCCCACTACCGTGCAGACGACCTCCACTTTCTCGATCTGTTCGGGCGGCATATCGAAGATGTCCGCCGAGAGAACCACAAAATCCGCGAGCTTCCCGGGTTCTATGGTGCCCTTGATATCTTCTGCGAATTCCGCGTAGGCAGAGGTTCGTGTGTAGGCTGTGACGGCCTCCGCCACGCTTATCTTTTGCTCGGGGATCCAACCGGCCGGGTTCTTGCCGTCGAGAGTGCGCCGTGTGACGGCCGCGAAGATTCCCAGGACCGGACTGATCGGCGCCACTGGCCAATCGCTCCCGAATGCAACACGCGCGCCTGCATCGAGCAGCGAGCGGAATGCATAGGTGGTTTTGCAGCGTTCCCTGCCGATGCGCTTTTCAGCCCAGCGGCCGTCATCGATGAGGTGATAGGGCTGCATCGCGGCGATGACGCCCAACTTCGCAAACCTCGGAATGTCCGCTGCCAGAAGGTGCTGCGCGTGCTCGATGCGGAACCTGCGATCCCACTTCGGATTTTCTCCTTCCACCTCCTCGTAGATGTTCAGCATCGTGTTGTTGGCCTTGTCCCCTATGGCGTGAACCGTCACCTGGAGGTGCAAGGCGTCGGCAGCCGACACGAGCTTCTTCATGTTCCCTTCGGGAAACATCTCAGGCGCCGGCAGGCCGGTCGTTCCCGGAGCATCGTCGTACGGCGAGAAGAACAGGGCCGTAGTCGACCCGAGGGATCCGTCCGCAAACCCTTTCAGGGATCCAAGCCTGAGCCACCGGCTCCCGAACACGGCCCGGATCCCCGGGTCCGCCAGTTGCCTGTAATCCGCGATCGCGGTTCGGCAGTGAATCCGCACGGTCAGCTCCCCCGATTGCTCCAACGCCTGGTAGGCTGCGAAGTCGGGAGCCGGCGTGATGTCCTGCACGCTGGTCACACCATTGGAGCGGGCCTCGGCAAGGGCGGCCAGAATCTCCTTGCGCCTCTGTTCAGGGCTCGGCGGGGGGACGATGCGGTCCACCAGCCCGGCGGCCGCATCCTTCAACACGCCGGTAGGTTCGCCGGAAGCATCGCGCACGATTGTGCCGCCGTCCGGATCGCGCGTGTTCCGGCCGACCCCGGCGAGCTTCAACGCCAGCGAATTGGCGAGACTCATGTGGCCGTCGAGCCGGTTCACCAGGACCGGATTGTCCGGTGTGACGGGATCTATCAACTGCCTGGTTGGCAGCGGGGCTCCCTGCCAGCGTTCGTGGTCCCAGTCTCCTCCGAGGATCCATTCACCCTTGGGGAGATTTCGCGAGAAAGCGCCCAGGCGTTTCGCCAACTGCTCCGGGCTGTCGGCGTCCCGAAGCTTCACGCTCAACAGGTTTCTGCCGGCGTCGACGAAATGGAGGTGAGAGTCGTTGAACCCGGGCAGGATGAGCCTGCCGCTCAGATCCCGGACAACCGTACTCGGACCTCGCAGCGTGTCGGCTTCCCGATCCGTTCCGACGCGGACGATTTCCTCGCCGATGACCGCGACTGCCTGGGCATTCGGCTGCCTCTCGTCACCGGTCCAAACCTTGGCGTTGCGCAGTATGAGTGTGGCTGGAATACCCATCTCTTTAATGGCACAGGATGTGCAAGCTAACAGTACAACGGTTGATAGAAGTGATGTTCCGCGCATCAGGACACTCCGACTTCGAGCAGGCGGTGAAATAAGGTCGGCGACGGGCCCCCACCCGAACAGGACGGCGCGCTTGTGGACTAGACGGCGGGCCGCTGGAACTTCGCCCGGAATTCGGCCAGGGAGCGTCGGACACAGTCGGGATCGCCCGGCTTCTTCTCCTTGTCGATGAGGGTGAGCGGCGCCGACATTCCCAGGACCGGGAAGAACCCTCGCTTCCTGATGACTTCCTGGTATTGCGGGCCGGTCTCGTAATCGACTGCGCCGGTGGGCATGATGATCCTTCCTTTATGGCGATCGCGCACGAAAGGTGCCAGCAGGTCGCTCATCCCCTTGGGCCCGTGAGATCGCGCGGGGAAGACCTTTATCGCGTCAGGTTCCAGTCCGTCCGGGCGTTCGATGAAGTACTGCATTTCCGTCGGCGAAAAGATCGCAGGCGCGGAGAAGATCCCGTGCTGCTGGCAGATCTTCACGAACTCGGCGCCCTCGCCGTATCCCCCCATGACGTTGGCAGGGGCCACGATCATGTCGAAGCCCATCTCGATCGCCGCATTGAGTTCGCGGGGATTGATGACCGAGCCGACGCCGAGGACCATGGGTTTTTCCGGCGGTGCGGCAGCCCGGATCTTCACCAGCTCCTGCATCGCCGCGCGCAGGATGTTTTCGTCGATGCGGAAAGTCGCCTCGGCGACATATCCTGCTTTGTAGACCTCCTGCATCGTGACAATCATGTCCTCGGGCTTCTTGACGTGGTCCTTGTTCATTACGACAACGACGCCCGACTCGCGCATTACCCGGTCGACCCGCTTGCGATCATGTTGATAGCTCACTTTCATGTTCCTTTCCTGGATGAGTGAAGTCACATTCTCGTTTGCCGGAGCCCAAAGGTCAACCGATGTCGATATCGCATCGGGTTGGCGCCCCCGGTTGCAGCGGTCCAAACCCGACTTCTCTTCGGCCAAAGCGTGGGTTCGCGCCGCCGGCGTGGACATCGCGCGCTTCGGCGAAGCGCTCCCGCTCCCTCCCACGGCTGAAATGATCCACGGGCTGTTTCAACGGGTGGACAGGCTTGCGGGTAAGGGCTATACTAAATGGTTCATATGCCAGATTCAGGCACATCGTTGCCCACCCACAACATGTTTGACGCGTGCGACAAGCGCCCGCGGCAAGTCCCCGCCTCGACACGGGAGCATTCGAGGGGGGCAAACAGGTGAATCCCGATCTTCGAAACCTGATTGCCCTGCAGGACACAGAACTGAAGATCGCCGGCCTCCAAAGACAAATCTCCGATATCCCTAAACAGGTTGAAGCATACAACCAGGAGTTGGTGTGCCTCGAGGAGGCCCACCAGCGTCGCGTTGCCCGGCTCCAGGAGGATACGAAGCGCCGCCGCACATTCGAAAGCGAGGTCGACATGATGCGGGCGAGGCTGTCCAAGCTGAAAGACCAGCTCATGATGGTGAAGACCAACAAGGAGTACACGGCCATGCTGCATGAGATCCAGATGGCTGAGGCGCAGATCCGGCTGGAAGAGGACAGGATCCTGGAGATCATGGAAGAAATGGAGAACCTGGAGTTGAGCCTGAAGAGCGATGAGAGGGAGCTCAAGGCTCGCGCAGAGGAGATCAAGAAGAGTGTCCATGCCTGCGAATCTGCCATCCCTGAACTGGAGACAGCTTTGGTGAGCCTCAGGGAGGAGAAAGCGAAAACCGAAACCAACATTCAATCCGAACTCCTGGCCCGTTACCACCGCATTGCCGAGCTCCGCAAGGGTATCGCTCTCGCCGAAGCGCGCGATGAGCTGTGCACCGCCTGCCACGTGCGCATCCGGCCCCAGGTCTACGCTGAGATCCTGGGGACGGAAGACATTCATTCCTGCGACAGCTGTTCCCGCATCCTCTATCACAGGGAACCCTGCTGATCCCTCTCCAGCTTGAGACCACGGATTCCGGCACGAAGCAATCGTACTCTCGGCACCGGCGTCGCGATCGCTATTGCGAACCGGCATCATGATCAGCCGGCGGAAGCGACGGCGGCCCTGTCTGCAACCTCGATTCGACCCGTTTTGCGGCAATGGGCCGCGGAAACGACGCGGGAGTTGCGATTCTTGAGCGGCTCGCCGAAAATTTGGTAATCTCACGAAGTGGCAAGAGGGTGTGTGCTTTTTATCCTGTCGATCTTAATCGCGACACATGCGACCCACGCGGAGCCGGTGATTCTTCACTCGATAGTCTTCGAGGGGAATACGGTCATGGACTCGGGGATCCTGAAATCCCGGCTCAGACACTCACGCCCGGGAGCCCGGTACGAACCGGAGATCCTGAAGTATGAGCTTCGGGCGATCGAACGGCTCTATGAAGATGAGGGGTTCCTGCGTGCCGCAGTCGGCAGCCCGTCCGTCGATATCACCGAGATCCCCGGCGACGGCAGGGCGGCCACGGTCCGCGTTTCGATATCCGAAGGGCCCAGGTACACGCTCGCGAGTCTCGACGTCAGGAACGCGAAGGGACTGAGCCCTGTGACGCTGCGGCAGATGTGCCCGGTGAGCAGCGGTCAACCGTATGGGAGGAGAAAGATCCAGGCGTGGGTGGACAGGATCCTCTCGGCATACCACGAACTGGGTTATATGCGCGCGGCAGTCAACCTTCAAGAGGACATAAATGACAGGCAGCAGAGCGTGGGATGTGTCGTCGAGTGCTCAGAAGGAGCCATCTATAAGGTGCGCAGGATCACGATTGCAGGTCTTGATGGCCCCGATGCGCAGGAGTTCAGGCGCCGGCTCCTCGTCGGTGAAGGTATGGTTTACAACCCCGAGATGCTTGTGATGAGCATTCAGTTGCTCAACTCGATGGGAATCTACAGGCCAATGTCCGAGGAAGACGTGAGGATTACCATTGACGATGCCGCCAAGTCGGTGGACATCGGGTTCAACCCCACTGCTCCAGGCAAGCCGGGACAGAGCCTGCAGGATTGAGAGCCACCGATATGTGCCGATTGGGTCAGCAGCTGCAACCAAAACGGGGAGCGACGTTTTGCGCCGCGACACGGGCAGGTTTGGGGCTGGCGGTGATTCTGCTCAGCGGGACGACGGCTTCTCTCATGGCGGCCCAGGTGCAGATACCGCAGACCACCATCCGTGCGGAAGTGCCGCTCGTGAACATCATTTTTTCCACGCTGGAGCGTGATAACCGCCCTGTTCCCGGCCTGACGATGGACGACTTTCTCGTCTTCGAAGACCGGAAGCCGCAGAAGATCGAATACTTCAGCCAGCTCACCGAGGGGAGCGAGATCCCGCTCACGATCGCGCTGCTGATCGACACGAGCGGGAGCGTCCGCACCAAGCTCGACAACGAGAAGGAGACGGCAGCCGAGTTCCTGAAGAGCATTCTTCGCAAGTCAAAAGATGAGGCTCTCATAATCCAGTTCGACTCCGAAGTGAGGCTGGTCCAGGACTTCACGGATGATACCGAACGTCTGGTTCGGGCTCTGAATTCACTGGAAGCCGGCAACAGCACTTCACTCTATGACGCGATTTACCTTGCGGTCGAGGAGAAGCTGAAAGGGGAGATCGGTCGCAGGGTCATCGTGGTCATCACGGACGGTGACGACACAGCGAGCAAGCTGAAGAAGGAGAACGCGATCGAGGCGGCACAAAGGAGTGATGTGCTGATCTACGGGATCGGTGTCCGTTCGAGGGAATTCGGGGCAAATTTCGGCGTACTCAAGAGATTTGCCGAGGAAACAGGAGGCGGCTTCTTCTCTCCGCAAGCCAGGATGACTGAGATTCAGGCCGCCTTCAAGGCGATCGGCGAAGAGCTGAAAGGCCAGTACAGCCTGGCTTATACGCCCGAGAACAGGGCAAATGACGGAACGTTCCGTGCGGTTGAGATTCGCTGCAAACTCAAAGGGGTACGCGTCCGCGCCCGGCGGGGATATTACGCCCCCAACTCCAAACCCCGTGATGCTGATCCCTAGTCGGGTACCTGCAAACGACGAGCGCCTGACTGGTGTCTCGACTTTCGTGCAATCGACCGCCCTCTTCCCTAGCTCGCTATCCTGTCGACGCCGACCTTGCCGCTGCCAAAGACGAAGAGGGCGGTATCCCTGTCGCGCGCCAGCAGGTACATGGCCTCCCTGCAGACATCGCAGTGATCCAGGTGATCGAACAACTCCAGTTTCTCGTCGATGTTGAGCTGCTTGTCCAGGTACCGTACCATTTTCTCGAAGTCACAACGCATCATGATGTCCCCCGACAGCTCCTTTCTGTGATTCATCGGACGGCGCAGACGCTGTCATGAGGAAACTTTTTCGAACAATTCCGCGTCTAAGGAGTATATCAACCATTGATGCGGAGAGAGCGGGGGCGGATATGTCGAGCGGAGCCTTGCACTCGGATCGCGGCAGAGAACTCCTGTCGCAGCGAATATTCGAAGTTATTGAATCGTGGCCGGAAACCTATCGCCTTGTCTTCATCCGGTCCCACTACTGGGGAGATACCGCCGAAATGATCTCGGCATCGATGGACATGACCCCTGCAGATGTGTGCCTGGCGCTGGAACGCTGCGACCAGATGCTGCGTGCCGCCCTGCGGCCGTTCCGTGAAGAGACTGGCGATTCTGATCAGGGGCCTCCCGAGCGGTTCGGAGTTCCCTCCCGCCAGCTGTACTGCTGAAAGCGCTTCCCCCATCCGATTCCCTTGGTCTCTTCCGGCGACAGGTGTGCCCGGCTCCCGGCAAATACGTTCAGATTTTCGTGCCCCGGACGATATGTAACTGGGAGCGCAGCACCCCCCCCCGCGAGCGAACATAGGATCGAATGATGGAAGACGGTTCCAGCCGAACTGCCGCGGACATCATAGTCCCGGTGCACGACCAGTACAGTCACACGCGCGCACTTCTCGAAGGGATCTACCGTTACAGCGACCAACCCTTTCACATCTATGTCATTGATAACGCATCCAGCGACGAGACGGTCGATCTGGCAAAGATCTACACGCGCGATATAACGGTAGTCCGGAACAGGGAAGACGTGGGGTGGTGTGCAGCTATCAACCAGGGCATCCGCCTCGGAAGCAATCCTTACATCGTATTCATGCACAACAACGTCGAGGTCGATCAGGGTTGGATCGGGAACCTCCTCACTTTTCTGGATACCCATCCCCGCATTGGAGCCGTAGGCCCGCTCGGTTCCGATCCGCGTGTCTGGCAGTGCGCCGATCGCGTTCGGGAAAAGATGGTTCCCCAGATCCCCCGGTTCCTGACCGAGGACATGCACGAGCGGAACGCGGTCTTGAAGTACCACTTTCACCGCGCAGGCATTTTGATTGAAGGGGAGCTTGCCTTCTTCTGTGCCGCGCTGAGGCGGCGCGCCGTTGAGGCGGTGGGCGAGCTTGACGAGGCATTCGTCAGCGGCGCTGACAGCGAGGACTACTGCCGCCGGTTGCGTAAGGCAGGGTATGTTCTGGGACTGTCCCTGGACACCTACGTGGTCCAGAACTCCCCGGCCGGCGCTCACCCGCTCCCCGGAGCCGCGGAGCGCCAACGATGCCGTGGAACCGGCGCTGCGCGCCTCAGAGAGAGACACGCCGGCTAGTGATGGAGCCGGTGCGAGGCAAGGCTCGTGATCTGCCCGCTACGGAACGTACATGTAGCCGCGCCCTCGTACGCTTATGAAGTGTCGCGGTTGCTCCGGTTCCTCTTCGAAGTAACGCCTGAGGCGGACGATGAAGTTGTCTACCGTCCGCGTCTCCACGTCGGACCGGTAGCCCCAGACTCGCTCCAGCAATTCCGCCCGGCTGTGGACAGTGTTTGGTTCCGCCGTGAGCAACTCCAGCAGGTCCGCTTCCAGCGCCGTGAGCTCCAGGCTGCCGCGCGGCCCGGTGCCGGCAAGCCGGTCCAGGTCTATGCTGTAGCCCGCGACCTGAACTTCGCGCCTCGGCCGGTCAGGCCGCAGGTACCAGCGGCTGCGCTGTAGCATGCGCTTAATGCGCAGGAGCAGCTCCGGCAGGTGAAAGGGCTTCACCATATAGTCGTCTGCTCCCAGCCTGAATCCGATAACACGGTCCTGTTCCGTGGACCGGGCCGTGAGCATGAGGATCGGGAGCTTTTCGTTCCGCCGGCGGACCTGTCGTGCTACCTCCAGACCATCCATTTCCTCGAGCGTCAGGTCGAGGATAATCAGATCAAACGCTTCACGCTTAAGCAGAGCGAGTGCTTCTTTGCCGCTGGCCGTGGCACAGATTTCGTATCCTTCCTGCTCCAGGTTGAACTGCAGTGGGCCGGCGAGGTGAGACTCATCCTCGACGAGCAGGATCCTGGAGGTTTCCCCTGTGCCTTTCGACTGCATTATCCCGCTCAAGATGCGTTATCGATCTGCGGATGCAGGGACCGGCGTCCGACGGCCCCGTACTTGTGAAGGCGCGGCAGCCTCACGCTGAAGGTCGATCCGCGGCCCGGGCCAGCGCTCCACACCCAGACTTTGCCGCCATGATCCTTCACGATGTGACGGACGATGTAGAGCCCGAGACCCGTCCCCCTTCTGTGGGCGGGATTGCTCTCGCCGCGCCAGAACATCTTAAACACGTTCTTAAAATCCTTCCGGGCAATCCCCTCACCGCTGTCGATTACTTCGAGGCGACAGCTGCGCAGGTCCCTTTGCAGGCGAACACGTATCGTGGACCCGCGCGGAGAGTAGCGCGCGGCATTCTCGATCAGGTTCGACACGACCACGCGCAGCGCCACGCGGTCGATCGCCACGTGCGCATCCGTTCCTTTCTCGAGGACCACGATGTGCCCGTCCTTCTCGAACAGGTGCCGGTCCTCCTCGATTAGCTCCTCCACGAAACGCCTCATGCTCGTGGACTCCAGCGAATAGCGACCGCGCTGTTTCTCGATCCGGGCGGCCCCGAGTATCCGATTGATGAGGGTGGTCAGTCTCTCCGTATCATCCAGCATCATCCCGAGGAACTCCCGGCGCTTGCCCTCCGGAAGATCCCTGAGGACCATCGTTTCCAGCGCAAGCTGAATGGATGCAACCGGCGACTTGAGTTCGTGAGTGACGTTGGAAACGAAACTGCGCTGCATCTGGTTCAGGCGGTGCTGCTTGTTCCAGTAGATGAAAATCAGCGTGGCGCCGGCGAGGATCAGGGTCAGCAGGATCGCCCCCTCGATGAGCGGGATCCACCAGCCCTCGAGTACCACCTGAGCTCGCAACTGCCGGGCCATTTCCCTGATCTGGGCATGTTTCTCGACATACCACCGGATCCAGACGATCATCAGCAATATCCACAGCACCTGGATCGACAGGAATATGGTGACCGGGTGGTAAAGCCAGCGGGTCTTGATCTGTAGCGCCCTCATAACCCTGCAATTCTACTGCGGGAGTCGCGATGCCACAATTCCTCCCTTGAGGAGCAGGATCAAAAGGAATCCGCAGCCTGTGTCTGGGAGCAACGTGCTGTGCCCGATGTGACAATTCAGGAGGTGAGGATGCGCAGGATTTCAGGGCCGAACTCCCGTGCCCTCCAGGCCCGCATGCCATCCATGCTCGCCAGGCTGGCCTCGTCCGGTGGTGGCGACGCCGCCAAAGCCTCGAGGAGGGAGCCGGGGAAGACAACGCCTACGTGCAGATTCAGCTCTTCGGCTTTCGCCTGCCGCCAGGCCTTCAGTCTCTCCAGGCGCGACTGAGCATCCTGGGAATGTGGCCGCCAGACCGGGTGTCCCTGCGGATGGAACTCGAGTGTCTCATCCACCCTGGCCTTCCTGATGGCACGGAGTATCTCCCCGCTGAATCTGGTTGCCACCCGCGCGGAAATCCCCGGCCGGCGTGAGAGCTGGTCGGCATGCAGAGGTGGATTGCGTGCCAGGTCGATCAGAACCGAGTTGCCGAGGACCTTGAACGGCGGCAAATCCAGCGTCCGTGCATAGTGATCCCTGAGCAGGTACAGCGCACGCAGCACTGCCAGCTGCTGAGGGTTGAGCTCGCGGTTGCCCTTGATCCGCCGATATCCCTCCGCGTCGAAGAGCCTCTCATGCGGCTCGGAGGCAAGCATGCTCTCGAATTCTTCGCGCGCCCAGTCGAGACGCCCCTTTTCGCGCAGCTCCTGTTCGAGCAGGTCCCGGAGCGGAAGCAGGTAGTGAGTGTCCATCGCGGCATACCTGAGCTGATCGGGATCAAGCGGCCGGCGCGACCAGTCATCACGCTGGCGGTGCTTTGAGTGGCGTATGCCGAGCAACTTCTCCAGCAGCGAGCCCAGTCCCAACTGGTCGTGGCCAAGAAACTGCGCCGCCACATGCGTATCGAATATTCTCCTGAAGGTGAACCCGTAATCCCGCTTCAGGCTAAGCAGATCGTATGCCGCAGCGTGGAACACTTTTTCGATCGCCGGGTCGGCCATAAGCCTGCCCAGCTCCGGCAGGCTTCGAACGACGAGGGGGTCGACTATATAGGTCCGGGTATCGGTCGAGATCTGGATCAGGCAAACCTTTTCGAAGTAGTGATAGAGGCTGTCGGCCTCGATATCGACGGCAAGACGTCCCGCCCGGGCCAGCACCTCCGCCATTGCGCGATAGGGGTCGGCAGCGGATATCCAGGTGAAAGCCGGTGGTGAGGAGCGTGGAGTTTCGGCGTCGGGGTGCGGCTCCATAATCATGGCAGCGTAGCAGACCATGGCTGCCGAACACAAGGAGCGCAAACCCCGATGAGCGCGAATTCGGGATGCGGATGGTCAGCTCTCGACGCTCACGCCGGATGCTCCCCGGGTCGAAGGCCTCCCCGGGGGCCCGACTCTCAACCCGGCTACGGCTTCTTCAGGACGTACTTGCTGATCTTGTGGTATAGCGTAGCCCTGTCAATCTCGAGGACTTCAGCGGAGCGGGTGATGTTCCACCTGTTCTGTTCCAGCACTCGTGCGATATGGGCCCTCTCCATCGAGTCTAAAGATCCGGAATGCGGGATGTGGTTCTTTTCCGTGATGCGGAACGGAAGATCGTCCGGCAGGATCACGGGGTGCTCTCCCACGACCACCGCTCGCTCGATGGCGTTCTCGAGCTCCCGCACATTCCCGGGCCAGTCGTAACGCACGAGTGCGTCCATGGTCTCCGGAGAGATCCCCGTAATCGCCTTCGACAGCGAGCGCGCATGTTTCCCCGTAAAATATTCGGCCAGGAGCGGAATGTCCGATTTCCGTCCCCGGAGCGCGGGGACCTGAATCGAAAAGACATTCAGATGGTGGTAGAGGTCTTCCCGCAAAGTGCCTTCCTGAACGGACCGCTCGAGATCTCTTCCGGTGGCGCACAGGATCCGGAAATCGACCGGGATGGCCTCGTTGCCCCCGACCCGGCTGAACTGCCTGGTTTCAATCACCCTGAGCAGGTCCATCTGGGTTTTCACGTCGATGTTGCCGATCTCATCCAGGAACAGTGTCCCCTGGTCTGCGAGTTCGAAGTTCCCCTTCCGCCGGTACTCCGCCCCGGCGAAAGCACCACGTTCGTAACCGAAGAGCTCACGCTCGAGGGCTCCCTCGGTCTTCCCCCCGCAGTGTGCGATGACCATCGGAAAGTAGCGTCGCCGGCTGTTGCCGTGGATCGCCCGCGCGAGGAGCTTTTTCCCCGTGCCGCTCTCGCCCCGGATCATGACGGTGCTGTCGGTCCTGGCCACCGTCTCGACCAGCCGGAAGACCTGCTGCATTGCCGGCGATTCGCCAACGATTTCATCCAGTCCGGGAAACTCTGCAGCCTGTGCCTTCAGGCGGATGTTCTCTCTGACCAGTGCGCGCTGCCTGATCGCATTGGCGACGAGATGCGACAGGCAGTCCGGATCGATGGGCTTCGTGACGTAATCGAGAGCCCCTGACTTCAGTGCCCGGACGGCCGTGTCCACAGAGGCGTGCGCGGTTATGAAGATGATAGTCGCCGACGGATCTATCTCCCTGATGCGCTGCTGGAGCTCCATCCCGTCCATCCCCGGCATCTTGATGTCGAGCAGGATAACGTCCCAGGTTCGTAGCTGCATCTGCCTGATCGCGTCTGCTGCATTTTCCGCCGCGCCTACACGGTAACCGTCCTCCAGGAACCACTTGGTCAGAGAATCCCGTACGGCCAACTCGTCGTCGACGATGAGGATTGACGTTTGATGGTTCATCGCAAAATAATCAGCCCGGGCATCAGAGGCGCACTTGACTCCGGGCGGCATCGCTCGCCCGTGCACCCGGCCGGCTTTGGGCTACGGTCGGGAAAGTCAGCGTGAAGACGGTGCCTTTGCCCGGTTCCGAGCGGACCGTTACGGTTCCGCCGTGACGTTCGACGATGCCGTAAACGACGGACAACCCGAGGCCGACTCCATTTCCCTCCTTTTTGGTCGTGTAAAACGGTTCGAAAATATGGGGCAATTCCTCCGGGGTTATCCCGGTTCCCATATCCGAGATCAGGATGGTTGTATTCCCGACCTGATCACGGTCCACTACCAGCCGGAGAATCCCGCCGCCGGTCATCGACTCTGCCGCATTGACAAACAACGCAAGCAGCGCCTGTTGAATCTGGTTTCCGTCGCAAAGAATGGAAGCATCCGGGGCGCGCACTTCCTTCTGAAACGAAATGCCGCAGATGTCGAGGTGATGTTGGACCAGGCGCACGGCCTGCTCGACCATCTCCGTAACGGGCGCTATGCCGAACTCGCCTACCTGCTTCCGGGAGAACAGCAGCAGGTTCTTCACGATGTTGCCGCAGCGCCGGACCTCGCGGATGATCAGCTCGAGGTCCTCCCGGATGGGCGGAACGGCGGGGTCCTGCAATTTCTGAAGGCGCCTGGCTGTCAGCTTCGCATAAGTGAGGATGCCCTCGAGCGGGTTATTCAACTCGTGAGCCACGGTTGCCGAGAGCCTGCCGAGCGAGGCCATCTTCTCGACCTGGAGTATCTGCTCGTGGATTTGGTTCAGCTCCTCGGTCTTTTCCTGGATCCGTTTCTCCAGTGTCCTGGACCAGCTTTCGTCCTGTTCCCGGGCCTGTCGGAGGAAGCGGGTCATTTCATTGAACGAGCTGGCAAGCTCTCCAATTTCGTCCCTGGACCGAACCCGAATCTGGCAGTTGAGATTCCCCGCTGCCACCTGCCTGGTACCTTCGACCAGCTGCCGGACAGGACGGTGCACCGTCAGCAGCAGAAACAGCGCGGATGTGCCTCCCACCAGTGCAGCCATGAGCAGGGAGTAAACGATGTATCTGCTTCTCAAGCGGGAGATCTCGACATCGACCTTTTCCAGCGACATGCGGACGTCGAGCACTCCCAGGACCGTACGGCCGGCAGGATGAGCGTGGCAAGCGGCGTCGGAGCAGGCTGGCTCATTGCGGATGGGGTTGATCAGACCGATGACGCGCCCCCGTCCCGGCACCTTGTAGGTTCGCACGCGATTCCCGGTCGGCAGAGACTGGAGCGGCTTCTCGGTGTCGTGACATGCGTAGCAGGCCTCCGCCTTCATGTCGACCACGGTCGTCTCTTCCGAGCGGTCGGTCGAGACCATGATCACGCCGCGCTTGTTACAGATGCGGATGCCCTCGACACCGGGCTCGCGTCCGATTGCGGCGATGATCTGGTAGACATCCGCCCGCCGGTTCAGCAGCATGCTGTGCCTGGTCGAGTTCCTGATCAGGTTGCTCATGCCTGCGGCGTTTTCCATAACCTGGTTCATGACCTGTGCCGTAAACGCACGCTCAACAAGATAGGAATACAGCGCAAGTACGGAGAAAAAGAGAAATGCGGTCCCAATCAGGACTTTGAATTTCAGGGAGTGGAACAGCTTCATTATTCGCCCGCCGCAATGCTATCACGAACATTCATTCGTATCGAAGCGAGTCTACCGGATCCAGCCTCGCTGCCTTGAGGGCCGGCCAGACTCCGAAGATGACGCCGACAATAGCGGAGACTCCCAGGCCCGATATGATGGCCCAGAGCGGTGGTACGGCGGGTATTTCCGGAATGAAGTAACTGATGGCGAGGCCTATGCCGGAGGCGATCGTCACCCCAAGAGCCCCTCCCAGGGTCGTGAGAAGCGCAGCCTCGAGTAGAAACTGAGAGATGATGTCGCGGCGCGTGGCTCCCACCGCCTTCCTGACACCAATTTCGCGCGTCCGCTGGGTGACCGACATCAGCATGACGTTCATGACCCCGATGCCGCCGATCAGCAGGCCGAGGCCCGAGATCGCGATAGTGCAGGAACGGATGATGAGGGTCACCCTGTCGAACTGCTGGATTATGAGGTCGGCGGTGCTGATATTGAAGTCGGTCGGCTGCTCGGACTTCAGGCCCCTGAGGCGACGAAGCTCGGATTCCACCTCGAACAACGCTGAAGCACGCAGCCCGGGCCTGGCCTCACAGTAAAGGACCACTGACTCGATCCCGGGGTACCGGGTGATCGCGGTGGCGGCAGGAATGAGGATCACGTTGTCCTGGCGATTCTCGCCGAAGAAACTCCCTTTTCTTTTTTCGAAAACGCCGGTGACCTGGTACAGCGACGCATCAATGACGATCGTCTTGCCCACGGGATCCTCAGTTCCGAAGAGCGCGGTCGCCACGTTGGCGCCAAGCATGCAGACCTTAGCACGCCTGCGCTCCTCGTCCCGGGTGAAACTGCGCCCGCCACTCAGTTCGGCGTTGGTGACCTGGGCGAAATTCCATGTGCCGCCTTCGATCAGGATCTTCTCGTTTTCGGCACCCTTGTATTTGGCGGTAAGTGCTCTTCCGCCGATTATGGTCGGCACCAGGATCTGGGCGCAGGCGTCCTTCAGGGACGGGCAGGATGCCGCAAGTCTCTCGGCGTACTCGATCTTCAGGGGCTTCCGGGTCAACTCCTCCGGCTTGAGCCTCGGGTTGTAGGGATCGCCCTCGAGATGAAATACAAATATGTTGTCCGGTCCGAATTCCCGAAAGAGGTTGACGATGCCCTGGCGCAGGCCGACCAGAACCGATGCTACCAGTATGACGGTCACGATGCCCGCGATGATGCCGAGCACCGTGAGGAGAGACCGGAACTTGTGAGCCAGGATGTTGGCCAGGGCGAAGCCGATGTTCTCGGAGTTGAAGTGGTACCGTCGCAATCTATGTCTCCGCCCTGAGCGCTTCAACAGGTTGCATCCGCGAGGCCAGGTAAGCGGGATAGAGTCCCGCCGCAAGCCCTACCACCACAGCCAGGCATATGGCCAGCAGGACATAGGCGAGCGGCATGCCGACCGCCGTGTCCAATGCCCGGCTCAGCGCAACTGTCCCTGCGTATGAGAGACCTACGCCGAATCCGCCGCCTGCCACGGTCAGCAATGTCGATTCGAAAAGTATCTGCGAGAGAATATCGAACTTCCTCGCTCCCATCGATTTCCTGATTCCGATCTCCCGGGTTCGCTCGGTAACGGAGACCAGGGTCATGTTCATGACCACGATGCCGGCCACAAAGACGGCCACCGAACTGATCGGGATGATGATGACCGCGATCATGTCCGTGAGTCGTCCCAGAAACGAGCGCCCCGCGTCCGGCGTCATGATGTCGAAATTGTCCGCCTCCCCGGGTCTCAGGCCGCGAAGCCTCCTGAAGGCTGCCCTTGTCTCCTCGCGCGACAGATCGTAGTCCGTTGCGTCCCTGGGCTGGGCAAAAATAACCACCGAACGTCGGCTTCCCCAGGTTTTCTCGAACGCCAGCAGGGGTATCCAGACATACCGGTCCTGGGAAGAGCCGAACGATGACCCCTCCTTCTCCTGCACGCCGATGATCTCAAATGGCTCTCCCTCGATCCTTACTTCCTTGCCGAGGGAATCCAGCGAAGGAAAGAGCTCGTTGACGATGTCCCAGCCGACCACCGCCACCCTCCGGGCGCGTCGATTTTCCTCCTCCGAGAAGAACCGCCCCTCGGAGAGCCGGATGTTCTTGATACTCTCAAGGCTTGCGTTTGTGCCTGTGATCGAAGCGGCGAGGAAGGTTTTGTTACCAGACTTCACATCGGCAACCGCCTGGAGGGTTGCGGCTGTGCGTGCAAAGCCGGAAACCAGACGGCCGAGGGCTTCCGCCTCGCGACGGTAAATCTCCGGGTTTTTGCGCAGTTTGTCGGCAAGCTCCTTGCGGCTCAAAGTACCGGCCGAGGCCAACTGCGAGATCAGGAAGGTGTTCGAGCCGAATGTCCGGGCGGTCGTCGTGACGGCGTACTCACGCAAGGCTTCGACTGCTGCCCCTACGAGCACCACTGCAGCGATCCCGATCACGATTCCCAGGACTGTGAGAAACGATCGGAGTTTGTTCGCCCAGAGCGTTTCGACTGCGAGACGCAAGGCATTTCCGAGCGCCGACAGACAGCCACGCCTGGACCGATCAGTGATATGAACCGGTTTGCTCGAACTCATTTACCAGCGCTGTATGCGAGATATCGAACCTGATTCACTGCCAGGGCGCCCCAATATTACCTCATTCCCTCCCCGCTAATCGACCTTGCGGATTTCACCAGAGAGGCTCAAAAAGCGCAGAGCAGAGCCGTTAACTGTTTTGGATCTACATGCTTACGTATGAGCACTCAGCGTCGCTGCCGTGAATTCCTGTGCTTTCCCACAGCTTGCGGCGTCGAGCTGCGCTGAGACCGGTACGGCCGACTATTTCAGCTTGAAGGCGAGGCGGACGAACAGACGGCAGGCATGTAGTCGAACGGCTCCATGGAGAAGCTGCCCTGCCCCTGGGTAAGCGATCGCAGGTCGGTGGAATAGCCGAACATACTGGCGAGGGGAACAAACGCGCGCACGAGAGAAACCGTGCCGGAGATCGTAGTCTCGCGTATTTCTGCCCGGCGTGCCCCCAAATCCCGGACCACGGCGCCCAGGAAGGGCTCCGGAGCTCGAACCTCGAGGGACATGACCGGCTCGAGCAACTTGGTGCCGGAGACAGCAAAGGCCTGACGCAATGCGATGGTAAGCGAGGCGCGCAATGGGACCATGGGGTCGGGAGGGTCGTTCATGCTGATCTCACGCAGGCTGGCGCGAATATCCACCATCGGATAGCCGTTTGCGCCGCCACCGGTGCATACGCTCGACATGACGTCCCTGGCCTCCTGGAGGAGGGGGGCGGGCAGGGCGGATGCCCCGGATGCGATGTCTATCTCGACCGGCGGCCACTCGTGGTCACCTGCGGGCCGTGGCCGCGGGACCACGTCCACGACCGCACGGCCGCTCACGCGCACGTCGCCGATGCGCTTGTCGAACTCGCCTATGCCGGTTCCGGGACCGCGGACCGTCTCGCGGTACGTGACACGGGGCTTCCCGAAGCGCGCAGCCACGTTGAACTGGCGTCGCATCCGGTTCTGCAGGATCTCGAGATGCAGTTCTCCCATTCCCGACAGGATCAACTGCCCCGTCTCCTCGTCCGTGTGATACTCGAAGGTCGGGTCCTCACGCGCCAGGCGCAATACGACCTCGAGGAGCCGGTCACGGTCTGCCGAAGTCCTTGCCTCCACCGCGACCGAGACGACCGGTTGCGGAAAGTGCATCGGTTCGAACGTGACCGGGTTGGCCTGGTCGCACAAGGTGTCGCCCGTTGCGACCTTCTTGAGCCCCGGGACTGCGACGATGTCCCCGCATTGCGCCTGCGTCGCCGGCTCCGTGCGATCGGCGTGCAGGCGGAAGAACCGCCGCAAGCGCAGGATGTGCCCGGTGCGCGGGTGAAGACACCGCTCATCGTCACGCAGTGAACCGGAATAGATCCTCAACCAGAAGATGTCAGTGCTCTGGGTAGCCACCACTTTGAATACGAGTGCCGAGAAGGGATCGGACAGGCTCGCTTTCCGCTCGGTGATCAGGTCGCTGCCCGGTACGTGGCCGGCAGCCGGCGGGCGGTCGATCGGGGCGGGCAGGTAGTCGCAGACGGCGTCCAGGAGCTGCCGGATGCCCAGATCACGCAAAGCAGCGCCGCAGAGCACCGGCACAAACCTGCCTGACAGCGTCGCCTCGCGGATCGCCCGTCCCAGGACGTCTGCGGGGATTTGCTGCTCACCAAGGTAGAGGTCGGCAAGCCACTCGACCGACTCCGCTGTGCGCTGGACAAGCCGATCGCGTGCGGCGTGCGCCGTCGAGGCCATTTCCTCCGGGATTTCCCTCGACTCCATTTCGCGGCCGCGAGTGGCAGGATCGGGCACCTGCCACGTCAACTCCAGCAGATCGATCAGGCCGTCAAGGCGATTTTCCTGGCCATGCGGCAGGTTGACAAAGGCGGCCCGGGCTTCGAGACGTTTCTCGATTTGTGCGAGAACGCGTTCGTGGTCCGCGCCCGCGCGATCGAGCTTGTTTACGAACGCAACGCGCGGAACACCGTAACGGTCGGCCTGGTGCCAGACCGTCTCGCTCTGCGGCTGCACACCCTCGACGGCAGAGAAGATGACGACGGCTCCATCCAGCACGCGCAGACTGCGCTCGACCTCGGCGGTGAAGTCTATATGACCCGGCGTGTCGATCAGGTTGATCTGATGATCGTGCCACAGAAATGTGGTGGCTGCCGCGGAGATCGTGATGCCGCGCTCGCGCTCATCCTCGAGGAAATCCATGACCGTGTCTCCGTCATGGACCTCGCCGATCCGATGTGTCATTCCGGCATAGAAGAGACACCGCTCGGTGGCAGTCGTCTTTCCTGCATCGATGTGCGCGATGATCCCGATGTTCCGGACCCTAGCCAGCGGCTTCAGCAACATTTCCGACGGAGCTCCAGCTTCAGCGCCTCCAAGGCGTGCCGCTTAGGATAACCCGTTCGCAGTTGCCGGACCACGACAAATATAGCGTGCCAGGTCTTCGGAATTCAGTTTTGCCATCTGATCGGATTCGGCCCGAGCAGAACTGAATTCCGAAGACCTGGCACCCTAATGACGGAGGAGGCGCACGATCAGTGCCAGAAGTGCTGCTGTGGCCAGGACCAGGACCAGCCAGAAGACTCTGCGCGGCACCGCCTCCGATTCGACAGGGGAAGAGTTTTCCGGGCCGGGTGTGATCTCCAGGGCAGCGGCTCCGACCAGGCGGGGCGCCAGAAGAGCGAGATCGTAGCGTGGCGCCGGGAGACCAGGGTTTCCGTAGAGCAGGTTCAGGTTTCCTTCATCCTCGCGGAAGAAGCGCAGGCGGTATCCGGGGAGAAGCAGTTCAGGAGGGCCGAGAGGAAGCGAAGCGTTGTCGCCCTCCTCGACCATGATCAGGGCCTCGGAAGTCCTTAAGGGCGGAAGCTGCAGGACCAGGGGTGGCGCCGCAGCCTCCGGGTCGCCGTGCCTCCACGCAGCCTCCCCTACAGACGCACTCCAGGCCTCGTTCCGCAGGTCATGGGGATCCCTCTCGACCAGGACGACGACCCGGCGCTGAAACACACGTGCGCTTGTCTGCAAAACCAGGCGAGAGGCGGGAAGACCCTCATACGGCAGGCGCAGGCGATAGAAGCTTCGAGCACCGACGAAGCCTGGCCGGCGATCTCCGAGCCGACCGGGGGGGCTCGTGACTTCCAGCCCCGGCAGGTCGATCGTGAGCGGTTCCTCGACTTTCTCCAGAAGGTAGGGAACCTGGCGGCCGTCCGACTTTGCCACCCGGATATCAGCGAGGTCGCTGTGCGCAAGGACAGCCGCATCGAGCGGCACGGCCGTGAGCCCTCTCCGGCTTGAAGGCAAAGCGCGCGAATAGCGGAATGCGCCGGCGTCGATTGACGCTCCTGTGGCGGGCAGAGGCGGTACGTCCTCGGCCGAAGTTTCCACGCGCGTGCTTGCGATCTCGCCCCAATGCGCCTCGACTGTGCGCGTCTTCATGATCGCCTCCCGCCGCGCTTCGAGATCATATTGAGGGGCGCGCAGGTCCGACCGGCCGAAGCGCGCGGTCAGCTGCCCTGCCTCCCGGCTCTCGAAGTAGATCCAGGGCAGCTGCGCGAACAGGGCCGACACGCTTCTCAAGTCAAGGGGAGGGTTGTTTCCGTCGATCACGATCAGCTCCAGCTCCGCCTCGGTCGGAGCCAGGATCGGGACTTGGAGCTCTGCCGCCGCGAGATCGCCGCGGAGCGCGCGACGCAGGGTCCCGGATCCGAGTTGAACCGGAACAACCTCCGCCCCCGAGAGTTGAGCCTCCGTAACCTGCGCGCTGCGGAGAATGTCCCCGCCGCCACAGTTCAAATCAATCGCGGTGACTGGAAGGTACGGCCCTGGGAGCCGAAGCCGGTATCGACTCACCCCGGGTTCGCTCGCGCGCCGTTCAAAAGGTACGTCGATGCGGAGGGGCGAGGCCACCGGGCTGGCGCCAACGGCCCGCGCGGCAGCCGAGGCGGGCATCGGAACGCGGCCGCTAGTCCGGTCGTCCCATGTCAAACGCAGGTAGCGATATTCGCCGGGCTGGAATTCGAGCTCGAGGCGGCGGAGGTCCTCCTCAGGCAAATCGAAAAGCGTGCCTTCGGCAACCAGGAGCGTCCACCGCATCCTGTCGCCGCTGCCTTCAAGTTGTACGCGCTTGAGAAACGGGACAGGAAGACCGGCGATCTGCATTCGATCCACATCGGCCATCGATCCCAGGTCGACCTCGAAGCCGCTCGTCTTTTTGGTCGCCGCGACGGAAACCAGGCGCCCCCTGATCCAACGTCGCTCCCGCGGGGGTGGACTGATCAGGAGATAGGGGACCTCCCGGCCGGATGCGTCGTACATCCGGAGATCACCCAGACCATGTTCGGCGACGTACGTCGCTTCGCCGGCGCCGTCGCGCCCTCCGATCCTTGATACGAAGAAGCGGCTGCCACCCGCAAGCACGGCGGCATCCAGGGCAAGACGGTTGGGGCCATGTCCGCCGGGCAGGACCGTTCTTCCGTAGCGGAAGGATCCCGGCCGCGGACCGGCCGGCTCGGCCTCAGCCAGAACGACCAGGCAGACAACGACTACCATGATAGACATGATCTTCAACGCGCGAGTCATTTTCCCTCCCGGGCGCCCGACAGCACGAACCTCTGGAGGAGCAGGGCCACGAGGGCCAGGCAGACTGCCAGCCCCACGAACGAGCCCACGCGGTACAACCCCCCGAGCCTTCCAAGGTCATGCAGGAAACACTTCAGGACAGTCCCGACCAGCAGAAGGAGCGCCGCGATCCTGGCAGGCCTGCTCTTGAGCACAAGCCCAGCCCCGAGCATCCCGAGCGCGAATGCAGCCCACCCGAGCGTGTAGGTCAGGTCCTGGGCAAGTGTGGCCGAGAAGTTGAAAGTGATGGTTGGCCCCCCCGAGTAGAAATCCGCAATCTCGATATTCAGGAGCAGGAAGAGCAGGATTGTCCCGCCCCCTGTCAGGAAGCCCGGTGCGTATCGCAGCCCGACCGGAGTCCATCCGCGCGCCCTCGACAGGAAAAACGCTCCGGCAAACATTGCCGCGCCACAGATCAGGTAGGTGTACAGGTACCAGTTCCAGATCCTCAGGCCACGAGCCTGGTACTCAAAGACCGACGGGTTGAGCGCGAGACGGACAAAGACCGCGGCCAGCAGCCCGTTGGACGCGAGGAACAGCCCCCGGTGCGGGATTCGGCCGCAAAGCCACGCCAGCGCCGCGCCCTCCAACGCCCAACCGATGGTTATCCATTCCTTCTCCAGCTGCAGAGGGATAGCGATCGTGATGAACGCGAGCGCAGTTCCGGCAACCAGGGCGAGACGCCCGAGAACCCTCTCACCCGGCGGTTCCAGTCGAAGCAACTGTGCCAGCAGAAGGCAGGTCAGGAGGGCTTCTGCGACCGGCAGGATTCCAACGACCGATGCCAGCCCGCCCTCGAGCATGCTTTGTCTGGCGAGGAAGAAAGCGACGCCGCCGGCCAGGACCGCTGCCAGGTACGGCTGCAGCAGTCTTCCCGCCCTGCGGCCGAGGACGAGCGGATAGGCCAGGAAAAGCCCGTACATGGTCGCAGCGAACACCAATTTCTCCTGCCAGGACCATGGTGCCTGCGGCCTGACTTGCAGTAGAAATCCGGCCAGGCCCGTCGTGGCGACGGCGAGGAGCGGCAACAGGTGCCAGCGCGCGTGCCATGACAGCCAGAGCAACGCGCCCATCAGCACCAGATGACAGGCGAGCAGCAGGAGCATGGACGGAGAGCCAGGCTGGTTAGCCGCCACCATTGCGATGGCCTGCCCCATGAATGAAACTGCCACGCCGGCCGCGATGAAGCCCGGATCCCCGGCCATCCTTGCACGCCGTGCCAGGTAGATCCACACCAAAGAGAAGGCAACGAGAAGCAGAGCCGAAAGGATAGCAACGCTCGGCCAGGGCGATTCCGATGCTACCGAAGCCCACGCGCAGATCACGAATGCCGAGGTCGCGAGAGCGCCGAGCTGCAGGTTCCCCGAGCGTAGCCACAACGCTGCGGCGCCCAGAGCCAGGTCCAGGACCAGCATCAATCCGAAGATCGGCCATGGCGGAAGGGCCAGTGAACGTTGCGTGGCCGCGAACAGCAGGAACAGATGGCCCGTGATGGCCAGATAAGGGCCGATACCGGTCGTCTGAAGTTCGGCGGTCCTCCTCGCCTGCCAGGCAGCCCCGCCCAGGGTCAACAGTGAAAACCCGCCGATTACGAACAGGGCCGGGAGGAAGACTGAAGCGACGGCGGCAGCCGACCACCACACGGCCAGGACCAGCCACGAAAGAACAAGCCCCGCGATTGAGATCAGCGGAAGGCCGGCCCATCCGGAAACCCACAGCAGGCCGAGGGAGAGCAACGACAGCAAGAGCGCAAGCCCCCAAAGGGCATTTTGCGCGACCGGACCGGTGGTCAGGAAGAGCAGAAGCAGGATGCTCCCGAGCAGCACCAGCCCGCTTCCCGCTTCCGGCTCGAGCGGCCGCTTCCAGAGTCTCGCTGACAGCGGGACGACGAGGAAATAGATCCCGAACACGCCGTAGACAGCCAGGGCCGACAGCAACCGTCCGGGTTCGAGATGCGCAGCGGACCAGGCTGCCTCCGTCGCCAGGACGAAGAATGCTGCGACGAAATAGAGTGCCCCCCGTCCGGTGAAAATCGCCTGCACCGTGACCAGGAGGGCGAGCGGTAGCAGAACGGCAAAGAGCAGCCAGGGAGAAGCGGATTGCTTCTCGATAAACGCAAGAACCGGGAATACGAACAGGAGCAACGGGGCGGCAAAGACCGCCCGCCCGCCAAATCCTTTGAAGCTTCGTGAGAGACGGTCTGCAACGAGCGGTGCAGAAAGGTAGAGGAGTGCGAAAGCAGCTACGAACGCGAGGATGACAGGCCAGGCGCCGCTGCTGTATGAGCTCCTCAACCAGACCGCGAATACGAGCAGAGTCGTCAGCGCCCCCGCGCAGTGGAGGATCTCCGGTCCACGCATCACCGCAATCGCAAACAGGCCGATATCGAGGCACAGAAGAAAACCGAACAGGATACCGAACCGCGCACCGTACCCGGGCACCACCGCCATGTAGAGCGCGAACAGCAATGGGAGAGCAGCGCTGATGTTCGCAGTTTGCCCCGAGAGTGCCGACCACCCCTTTCCTTTGGCCGGCTCGCTTCCGGCGAACACCAGTGCCGCGAAACTCAGGATTGGAAAGACGAGGAAGATCCCGGCCGCGAGCGGCAGCCTGTCCGGCCCAAGAAAACGTCCGACCCACACCCACTGATAGATTGTCGTGAAGACCAGGCACAGTACGGTAAGGAGATTCCACCGCTTCCTGTATGCCACCCACGCAAGGCCGGCGTTGAGCAGCAGGAGGTAGCCGAAGAGCGAAACCGGCCGATCTTCCCCGGTAGAAAGAAGGGCTGGCGTTGCGAACCCGCCGAGCAGGCCGAGCAATGCGATGAATATCGAATCGTGGCGGATTGACAGGAGAACAGCCACGGCTGTGACCAGCACAAGGAGGAAGAATGTCGGTCCGGGACCGACCAGGTGCCACAGGGCGTTGGCTGCGAACAACGTCGAAAAGAGGATCGCTACCCCGGCTGCATCAAGGGCGTTGGCGGTGACTCTGTACTTGCCCGCGGCTTTCAGTTCGCAGAGCACAAGGAGTGTCATCCCCACGAGGATTCCAATGGTCATTCTGATCGGCGCGCTCAACCAGCCTCGTTCGATCGAATAGCGCAGGAAGAAGACGGCGGCGAGCGTCAGCGCAATTCCCGCTATCCAGGAGAAGAGCTTCACTCCCACCAGTCCCTCCCAGTCAAAAGCGGGAGACGATCGCGGCGGCGGCGGGGGTACTCGTGGGGCGCGTGGGCCTGCCTCTGCTTGTGCCGCAGGAGGCGTCGCCAGCGGTTCTGCGATGCGAACCGGTGGCGGAACGGCAATGGGCTTTGGAGGGTGGCTCGGTTCAGGCATCCGAACAGAGGGCGGCGCCTCGCGCGCAGGTCTTTCGGGGACGGGGGCTGTCGCTACAGGCTTTGGGGCCGCAGGAGGAGCACTGATCTTCTCTTCCGGCGGGGTGGACGGCGTCGGGCCCGGCCGCGTAGCCTGGAGCGAATGCTCGAGTTCCTTGAACTGGCGTCGCAGTGCGTCTTCGGAATGCTCGAGGTCGCGGACCAGCCGCTCGAGTGTCTGAAGACGATGACGGGCCGAAAGGACGAGGATGAAGCTGAGCATCGGAAGTACCACCACCACAAACACGACGAATAGAATCAGACCTTCCATGCTCACCTCCGGACCATCCTTCGGCTTCCCGTGAACCCGATAGTACAGCGGGCGCCATCATTCCGTATCGGCTTACTCCCGGCCGGATTCAACATCGTGTGCCTGAAACCGTGCGCGATGGAGGTAGAATGCATCCTGCCGGTGTGGACCGGCAACGGTGGGAGAGCCTCCAGCCACAGTCCGCGCATGTACTTCCGGAGGGGCCGCCCGGCAATGGAGGGCCTGTGACCGACGGCAAAGACGTAGCCCGGCTATTCAGCAGGAATGGCGCCGACCCGAACCGCGTTGCGGGAACGGTTGCCCGCAATCCTGACCAGATCGCGTCGATATTCGAAGGGCTCGCTGCCAGAGAAGCGCGGGTCAGGTACGGCTGCGCCAAGGTCCTCCTGATCATCAGTGAGAAATGGCCCTTGGCTCTCTACCCGCATTTCGATTTCCTCGCAGGTCTCCTCGACAGCGAAAACAAGATATTCCAGTGGAATGCCGCGTGGATTCTTGCCAATCTCGCGGCGGTCGACGGCCGGAAGAAGTTCGAGAAGATCTTCGACAGATACTTCGCCCCGATCCCCGGGCCTGTAATGATTACAGGCGCAAACGTGATAGGAGCCGCAGCTCGAATCGCCAAAGCCAAGCCGTCGCTCTGTAACCGGATCACGGCGGAGCTGCTGAAGGTGGAGCAGGCCGAATACCGGACGCCGGAATGCCGCAACATCGCACTTGGGCATGCCATCAAGTCCTTCGATCAATTCTTCGACCGGATCGAGGACAAGGGTCCCGTGATAAGACTTATCAGGAGGCAATTGGAGAACACACGCCCGGCCACCAGGAAGAAGGCGGAGCGGTTTCTGCACAAACACAGGAAGGAGATTCTCTGAGAATCGCGTGGAGGTTGTGATGATTCATCGAAGATCGTTCATGGGATTCATGGGAGGGATCGGGATGTTGGCATCGGTGGGAGCGCAAGGCGTGGAGCCCGGGAAGCGACGCGTGTTCACGCTCGAGAATTACTATCTCAAGAACGGCACGCAGATGGCGCGCATCCAGGATCACATCGCCAAGGCGTCACTGCCCGCGCTCAGCAGGGTACACACAGGCCCCGAGATCGTTCTGGAGGCGCTGGTGGCTCCGCACATGCCCCAGGTGGCCGTGATCCTCGGTTTCCAGTCGGTCGAAGAGCTATGGAACGTGCGCTCGAAGATCATGGGCGATGAGGAATTGGCGAAAGCCTACGAGACCTGGGAGACCCACCCTGAGCAGCCGTACGAGCATTTCTCGACTTCATTGCTCGAAGCAACGGACTACTGCCCCGAAGTCAAGAACGACGCGGAGCCCCGCGGCGCATCGAGGATTTTCGAGCTGCGCGTGTATCATTCGCCCACCTGGCGCCAATTGCGCGCACTGCACGAGCGATTCGCAGGTCCGGAGATCAGGATCTTCCACCGTGCCGGCGTACACCCGATCCTGTACTCCTCGACGGCGTTCGGTCAGAACATGCCCAACCTGACGTACCTCATCCCGTTTGAAGACCTGGCGGCGCGCGAGAAGGCCTGGAATGCGTTTGCCGCGGATCCTGAGTGGGTCAAGGTGCGGAAGGAGTCCATCGAAAAGTACGGGCAGATCTCGAGCGTAATCCAGATCGCTTTATATCGTTCGGCGGCCTATTCCCCGATCCGCTAGGAAGGGATCAAGCGGTGCATTCGGCTGCCTTCGCCCGGATTCCGGGGCGGTTCCTTGTCGGAGCGGTTTGGCGACCGTGGCCCCATCGACTGCGCGCACGATCGGTGGCACAGACCCGGGACGCGTGGCGAAGCGGACTTCCGCGCCGCGTGCCGTCGCGCTCTTGAGCGTTCGATTGAAATCAATGCTGGACGGGAGGGTAAATGATGGATGCCGATAGAAAATCGCTGACTTTGACATTCGGGTGGCTGCTGCTCATGGCGGTCGGACTGTTGATCTCCCTGGGCGGCCTGGAGTCCCTGTACATTGCCTACTTCGGTTCCACGGACTCGATCTCCGGTGTTTCGATGGACACGCTCGCGCAGGTCAACCCTGAGCTGCCCAAGGCCATCCGCGGCAGGCGCGCCACGGCGGCGTGCTATGCGGTCTCCAGCGGGATCCTGCTGGCATGGGTGGCCGCCACCGCCTTCCGGCGCAGGCAGATGTGGGCCTGGTATGCGTTGCTCTGTGCCATCGGCGCCGGGGCGATTCTCTCGATCCTGCGCATACCACTGCTGGGCTACAGGGCGGGAGCCGAGACAGCCGGGTCGATCCTCGTAGCACTTATCCTCGCCCTGGCAGTCTCGTACCGCGATTTCAAGTGACGCGACCTTTGGGGCGGTGAGGCGGGTGGCGCGCCGCCGGCGAGGACAAGAAGCGCGCCTGCACGCGTATTACAGTTCGATGCTCAGGCCGTCGTGGGCAAGTTCGATGTCGATCAGGTCCCGCCGTGCAAGCACCTCCGCGCCGAGATGCGTAAGGACAAGGCGCTTCGTTCCGAGTCTGTGCCTGTTCTCGGCGATTCTCGGATAGTCGAGGTGGAAATCCGCTCTCGTTTCGAAGAAGGAACATTCGCAGATGAACAGGTCGGTTCCCTCCGACCTCGTAACCAGTTCCTCCGTCCATCCCGTGTCGCCGGAATAGACGATCCTGCGGCCGTCCAGCATCAACTCGAGACCGAGTGAGAGTTCGTCTCGCTGGTGCGGTACGCGGAACGGCTCGACGATGACGGAGCCCGTGCGAACCTTTGTGCCCGGCTCGAGTTCGACGAAATCGAGCTCGAAAGGGAGCGGCCGTGATCCTGCGTCCCTGTACATGGTACGGAAGAGTCCATAGACGCGGTCGGCAGTACCGGGCGGGCCGGCGATGCGAAGCGGGCGCCGGCGCGGTTCCACATAGGTGGATTCGAGAAAGAGGAATGGCAGCCCCGAGAAATGATCCCCGTGGAGGTGGCTCAGGAATATGGCGTCTATGGAGCCTGCAGGTATTCGTTCCCGCTTGAGTGACGTGAGAGCGGTGGCCCCGCAGTCGAGCAGGATCGAGGTCCCGTCGCCGATGACCAGGTAGCCCGCCTGGTGGCGACCTCCTGCGCTGAATGCATCGCCCGCGCCAAGGAAGAGGATCCGCACGGATGTCATGGCTGCAGTATAGCACTGAGGCACTCCTGTGAAGCGGCGTGCAGGATTGCTAGAATTTGCGCTTTGGTGAGGAGATCAGGATGCAAAGCGCCCAGAGACTGAAAAAGAAACTCCTGCGCGCCGTCGGCACGGCGATCGCCGATTTCAACATGATCGGGGATGAAGACCGGATCATGGTCTGCCTCAGCGGAGGCAAGGACAGTTACACTCTTCTTTCCCTTTTGCTGGACCTGCAGAAACGCGCTCCGGTAACGTTCGAGCTGTTGGCGGTGAATCTCGACCAGAAGCAGCCGGGATTCCCTGAACACGTTCTGCCGGAGTACCTGGCCGGTCTCGGCGTGCCGTACCGCATCCTCCGGAAAGACACCTATTCGTTGGTCAAAGAGAAGATTCCCGAGGGAGAAACGGCATGTTCGTTGTGCTCCCGGCTGCGACGGGGCATCCTGTACAACACGGCGGTCGAGGAAGGCTGCAACAAGATCGCGCTGGGTCACCACGCGGACGACATTCTCGAGACCTTCCTGCTAAATCTCTTTTTTGAAGGTTCGCTGAAGGCCATGCCGCCCGTCCTGCGCAGCGACGACGGGAGGAACACGGTGATCCGGCCGTTGTCTTATTGCTGGGAAGCCGATATAGCCGCATTCGCCGCGGCGGAGCGCTTCCCCGTGATCCCGTGTGACCTGTGCGGGTCACAACCGGACCTGAAAAGGAAGCGTGTGAAACTGCTGCTGCAGGAATTGCAGGAGGAGATGCCCCGCCTCCGGGACTCAATGCTTTCTGCCCTGGGGAGGATCGTCCCGTCGCATCTCATGGATCATCAGCTCTTTGATTTCTCTCAAGCGGCAGCTCGAAGTCCCAGGCAACAAGTGGGGCGGGTTTTCAACCCGCCGCACATGGATCGCCGTTAAGCTCCGTTGATTGACCAGCTCGTTACGCCGCGGATCAGGGCTTGCCAAGATACGGACGAAACTCGGGTGGGGGGTCAGTCTCAAACAACATCGGTTCCTGACGGGATGGATGCTTGAAGCCGAGACGGAAAGCATGCAACCCCATCCGGCCGAGTGGATCCTTGGTGCTGCCGTAAGCCCGATCTCCGACTATGGGATGGCCGAGCTCCGACAGGTGGGCGCGAATCTGGTTCTTGCGTCCTGTCTCCAGCGTGATCTCCAGGGAAGTAAACTCCGGGAATCGCCGCAACACGCGATAATGGGTGACAGCCCGTTTCCCTTCGCGCAGGTTGTTCGTGGAGTGCATCCTCATCGCCCGGCCCTCGGCGAGGTGGCTCTCGATCGTGCCGGAGTCTCTTTTCACGCGGCCCTCCACGATCGCCCAGTACTTTCGGTCGATGGCATGGGCTGCAAAGAGACTCTTGAGGGAAGCCTGCGCCGGTTCGGACTTTGCGAAGACAAGCAGTCCGCTCACGAACTTATCGAGCCGATGAACGACGAAAACCGTATTGCGTCCGCCGCGCGACCTGGCGTGATGGCGCAGGAAGGCGTACGCGGTGTTTTCGCTCTCGTGCGGCGTAGCTACGGTCAGGAGGCCGGCAGGCTTGTGCACGACGACAAGGTCTCTGTCTTCGTGCACGATCTTGAGCCCTCCCTCCAGGGTGGCGGGGAGACGGCGCCCTATTTCGAGGACGTCACCCGGCCGAACGGGATGGCTTGCGATGCGGCAGACTTCGCCGTTGAGGCGCACGCGGCCCTGTTCAAGCATCTGCCGCAGTGTCCGGCCTGAAGCTCCCGGCACCGCGACTCTCAGAGATTCAAGAACGACGGACTCGCTGGAGGCTGAGACCTTCACCTAGCTCTGGTTGCAGACAAGGGTCTTGGTGGAGTCGGCAAAACGCACGACGATCTTGTTGGGAGGCGTGAAGGACTGCACACACCCGATCCCGAAAGTGCGGTGGTCGATCCAGTCGCCCTCGCCGTAGCTCCCCGACATGCTGTAGGACTTGCGCGGCTTGGTCGAAGCCTCCTGCATGATCTCGTCCCAGCTCTGACGGGTTCTCTTGGATGTGGCGGCTTTTGTCTTCTTCGGGGCTTTCGCCGCGGCTGCTTTCGGAACGGGTTTGGCTGCCCTGTAGTTGTGTTCTCCGCTGCAAGTGTTGCATTTCACCCGGCGCGGCTTGGCGCCTTCCATGGCCATAACCGTATGCGCGAGCACCAGCTTGCACTTTGTGCAGTAAGCGTCAACCTCGGAGCCGACGGCGATCTTTGTCATATAAGTCCCTTCCTGTAAGCAAAAATAATACCATGGACAACCGCCTGAAAGGTAGTGTGATGCGGGGTGATCGCCGCCTGCACCGCCGGCGGAGTCTCAGCGGCCGGGGAAGAATTCCCGCAGTTTCCCCCAGTCGTGCGTGACCGGGGCCGGCGGAAGACTGTTCATGAAGGTACGACCGTAGCTCTTGGTGAGAACCCGCTTGTCGAGCAGGGCGAGAATGCCGCGATCCGTCCTGCTGCGAATAAGGCGGCCAAGTCCCTGCTTCAACAGGATTATGGCCTCGGGGATCTGATAGTCGTAGAAGGCGTTACCGCCTGATTCGTTCAGCTGCCGGATGCGCGCCGAAACCACGGGATCGCTTGGCACGGAGAATGGAAGCTTATCGATTACCACGCAGCTCAACTGTTCTCCCTGAACGTCAACGCCCTGCCAGAAACTGCTCGTGGCAAAGAGAACGGCGTTGGGGGTGGCACGGAACTGCTCGAGGAGGCCTGTCCGGCTCTTCTCGCCCTGCAGCAGCATCGGGAACGGGAGCCTGCCGCGGAGCGCCCCGTAGACAAGCTCCATTTGGGAATAGCTCGTAAACAGGACGAAGGCCCTTCCGCGGCTAGCCTCGAGAATCTTCTCCAGGTGCAGGCAGGCGCTTCCTACCCACTCCTGCTCTCTGGGCTCCGGGATGTCGCGGGGAATGTAAACGATAGCCTGTTTCGAGAAATCGAAGTGCGATCCCAGTACCAACTCGCCGGCGGTCTCGAGGCCTACCCTGGAACGGATGAACCTGAAATTCCCCCCGGTGGAAAGCGTCGCTGATGTCAGTACTGCCGTGTCTATCTGTTCGAAGAGACGCTCCTTCAGGATAGGAGCAAGCAGAATCGGCGTTGCCCACAGGAAAACGCCACGGCCGCGGGACTCGAACCAGTAGACGCACGCCGACGAGTCCGACTCCATGATCTGTTCCAACTCATCATGCAGCTCCTTGGTCCGTCGGGTCAGGGCTTCGACGGCGTCGCTCTGGATCGCCAGACTGGCCAGGCCCGCACTGATCAGGGAGAACTGCGATACAAGAGGGGTGTATGAGTCGCTGAGGTTATCCTCGTCGCGAGGTCCGCGCCGAACTGCGACGCCAGCTCCGAGCTCGCGCATTGGGAATCGCCCCTCTTTGCCGCGGAAGCGTGAGAAGAAATCGTTGGAACGGGCGCGCAGCACGGTCAGTTGATCCGCCAGTACCGGCGACGGGGAACCCAGCGCGGAAAGCTCCTTCTCCGCGTCGCGGACCAGTTCCTCGACCCGGTACGTGCTGACCATGGTCCCGAAATACTGGGTCGCTATGTCTTCGAGTTCGTGAGCCTCGTCGAAGATCACGACCGAGTAGTCGGGCAGCACCGAACCGAAGTCGCCCTGGCGCAGGGCCAGGTCTGCGAAAAAGAGGTAGTGATTTACGATGACGATGTCCGACTCCTGGGCACGTTGCCGCACCCGGGTGACGAAGCAGGACTCGAAGTCAGGGCACTTCTGGCCGGTGCAGGTCTCCCGGCGCGCATCCAGGTGATGCCAGAGGATCAGATCCTCGGGAAGGTCCCTGAGCTCCGCGCGATCGCCCGTCTCGGTGGTTCGTGACCATGCCCGGATCGCGGAGAGATACTCAGGGTCATGCGGAGAAAAGAGGTAGCCCTCCCCCTCGATCTCCGCCAGCTTCTTGAGGCAGAGGTAGTTGCTCCTACCCTTGAGATAGCTGACCGAGAGCTTCCTCCCCAACGCCTGCTCGAGGAAGGGGATATCTTTGAAGAAGAGCTGTTCCTGGAGATTTTTCGTCCCCGTCGAGATGATGATTCTCTTGCCGCTGAAAATGGCCGGAAGCAGGTAAGCCAGTGTTTTCCCCGTACCGGTTCCTGCCTCAACGCACAGGTGGCGACGGTTCTCGATTGCGTCGGCAACCGCATGCGCCATCTGTACCTGGCCGGGGCGAAACTCGTACTGCGGATGGGCACGAGCGATGGGACCGTCGGGTCCCAACAGCAGCGCGAACTTGTCTGCCGTCGGTTGAGTGGCCTCGACCTTCTTCGCGGACTTCCCGCTTTCGCCGGTTTTGGACGTGTGATGCACGACTGTTGGCGGCTGGGTGCCTCAGATGGCGGCCGCCCGCCTCCCTGCGTAAAGAGGAAAACGCCGGGTGAGATCCAGCACGGACTGGCGAACCTCGCGATGAACATCCGCGTCCGAGGGGGCTCGAAGGACCCGGCTGATGAAGCGGCCGATCAATTCCATCTCGGGCTCTTTCATGCCCCGGCTGGTGACGGCAGGCGTCCCCACGCGTATGCCACTGGCGACCATTGGCGGATTCTTGTCGAAGGGGATCGCATTCTTGTTGACCGTAATGTTCGCCTTTTCCAGCGCCTGTTCGGCTTCTTTACCTGTCACGCCGCGGGAAAATACGTCGACCAACATGAGGTGATTGTCAGTCCCGCCTGACACCAGCCGTAGGCCTTCCCCGAGTAGGGTTGATGCAAGAATCCTGGCGTTATCGACAATCTGGCGCTGGTACTGTGCGAAATCCGGCTGCAATGCCTGCTTGAGGCAGACCGCCTTGGCAGCGATTATGTGCGGCAGCGGGCCTCCCTGGGTGCCGGGGAAAACAGCCCGATCGAGATCCTTGGCAAACGCTTCCTTGCACATGATGAGCCCGGCGCGCGGCCCCCGCAGTGTCTTGTGGGTAGTCGTCGTGACGAAATCGATGTGGGGAAAGGGGCTGGGATGCAGACCGGCGGCAATGAGGCCGGCGATGTGTGCGATGTCGGCCATGGACACAGCACCGACGGAACGCGCGATCTCCCCGATCCGCGGGAAATCGATTGTCCGCGGGTAGGCGCTCGCGCCGCACACGATGAGCTTCGGCTTGTGCTGCTCAGCGAGACGCGCCATCTCGTCATAATCGATGCGTTCCGTCTCGGGACTCACCCCGTAGGATTCCACGCGGTACATCTTCCCCGAGAAATTCAACGGGTGTCCGTGCGTCAGGTGTCCGCCGTGAGCCAGACTCATGCCGAGTATGGCATCGCCTGGTTTACAGACTGCCATGTAGACGGCGATATTTGCCTGGGTGCCGGAGTGCGGCTGGGCGTTGACATGTTCCGCGCCGAACAACTTCTTCGCCCGCTCCTGCGCAAGCGTCTCCACGCGGTCCACAAACTCGCATCCCCCATAGTAACGCCGGCCCGGGTAGCCCTCGGCATACTTGTTGGTGAAGACCGAGCCCGCGGCTTCCAGCACCGCTTCGCTCACGAAGTTCTCGGATGCGATAAGCTCCAGAGTCTCATGCTGTCTGCGCGTTTCCTGGGCAATCGCTTCGGCAACTTCGGGATCGACGACTGACAGTGGTTGATACATGGCTGGTATCGTGCTCCTGTTCATAGCTCGGGCCATCCGGAAACGCCTGCAGGTGTCCTCGAACGGCCGAGTCACGCGACGTTACCGGTTGGGGTCTGTTTGCTCCAATGCGGAGATCTTGTCGACACGGCGCTGATGCCGGCCTCCGTCGAAGGCCGTGGCCAGCCAGATCTTCACCAGTTCCTGCGCCGCCTTCGCTTCCATGAAACGGCCGGGAAGGCAGAGAACGTTGGCATCGTTGTGCGCCCGGCTCAGCCGCACTGCTTCGGGCTCCCAGCCGGTGACGGCCCGGATTCCCGGCACCTTGTTCGCGGTGATGCACATGCCGGCACCCGTGGCGCAGACCAGGATGGCGCGGTCCGCGGCACCGTCGCTGACGCGCGCGGCAGCCGCGGCTGCATAGTCCGGGTAATCGACGCTCTGCGAGGCGGAGAAGGCACCTACGTCCTGAGTCTCCACTCCCAGGCTGCGGAGGTACTCTTTGACCTTCTCCTTGAGGTCGTACCCTGCATGATCGCTGGCCAACACGATTCTCATAAGATTCAAGTCTACCTCAAGTCTTGGGGACAGGCTACTCAACCTCGAAACTTGGACTGGCAACCAACGACCGCAGCATGGCAGAATTCGGCGTTTGAATGGCCTGTACCCAACACCGTGTTTCGAGGTTGAGTAGCCTGTCCCCATATTTTCGGGAGTGACGCATGCGCTGGTCCAGGAGTTTCATCCCAACCCTGCGGGACAATCCCGCAGACGCCGAGTTCCGTTCACACCAGTTGCTGATCCGCGGCGGCTTCGTCCGCCAGCTCGCAGCGGGCATTTATTCCTACCTCCCGCTAGGCCAGCGGACCGTCCTGAAGATCATGAGAATCATACGCGACGAGTTCGATGCAGCCGGCGCCCAGGAATTCTACCTGCCTGCGCTGCAGCCCGCCGACCTCTGGCAGGAAACGGGGCGATGGGTGGACATGGGCGAAAACATGTTCCGTCTCAAGGATCGTTTCGGACGCGACATGTGCCTCGGCATGACCCATGAGGAGGTCTTCACCGAAATCGCCCGCAAAGAGCTGCGGTCCTATAAGGATCTTCCGCAGATCTGGTACCAGATCCAAACCAAGTTCCGCGATGAAGCGCGCCCCAAGTCGGGTCTCTTGCGTTTGCGGCAGTTCATCATGAAGGACTCCTATTCGTTCGACGTGGACCGGGCCGGGCTCGATCGGAGCTACGACGTCCATCATCAACTCTACTGCCGGATCTTCACGCGGTGCGGTCTGAAGTTCGTCGCCGTGGAGGCGAGTTCGGGCGCGATGGGAGGCAGCCAGTCCGAGGAGTTCATGGTGAGGACGGAAGCGGGCGAGGACTTCGTGGTCTCGTGCGCTTGCGGCTATGCGGCGAACCTCGAGCGCGCGGTATCGCGGCTGGACAGCATCTCCGATGAGCCGTCGACCGGGGAGCCGCGCGAGGTGTCGACTCCGGGCCAGAAGACGATCGCCGAGATAGCCGATTTTCTGAAGGTGCCGCCCACGCACCAGATCAAGTCGCTCGTCTATGTCGTGGCGGACAAACCCTGTCTCCTGCTTCTGCGCGGAGACCACCAGCTGAACGAGGCCAAGCTGATGGCGGCAGCCAGGACGGTGCTGGTACGGCCGGCCCGCCCCGAGGAGATCAGGGAACTGTTTGGCGCTGATGCAGGCAGCCTGGGCCCGGTCGGGGTACGCAACCTCCCGATCCTGGCCGATCCCGAATTACAGGGTCGCAGTAACATGACTTGCGGGGCGAACAAGGACGACTTCCACTTGCAGGGTGTTACGCCCGGCGTCCACTTCAAGACCGAGTGGGCGGATCTGCGGACGGTCCAGGCAGGAGAGGCCTGCATCCAATGCGGCAAGCCCGTGGAGATCTACAAGGCGGCCGAAGTCGGCCACATATTCAAGCTCGGCACCAAGTACTCGGAGAGCATGGGCGCCATGGTCCTCGACGCCGAGGGCAGGCAGGTCCCGGTCGTGATGGGCAGCTACGGGATCGGAATCGAACGGATCCTGTCTTCGGCCGTGGAGCTCTACCATGACAATGACGGGATCATCTGGCCTGCCTCCATTGCGCCGTTCTCCGCCATCGTCACGCCTGTAAACTACAAGGATGCCGTGAAGGCAGCCGCAGACCTGCTGTATGACGAGTTGCGCACGTCCGGCGTCGATGTCCTCCTGGACGACCGCATGGAGCGTCCCGGTGTGAAGTTCAAGGATGCGGACCTGATCGGTATCCCCTACCGCGTTGTGCTCGGCGCTGAAAAGCTCAGCAAAGGCCAGGCCGAGCTCTTCAACCGGGCGACCAGGCAGACCGAACTCATCGACATCAACACGGTTGCATCCGTCGTCAAGGAGAGGCTCCAGACTGGCGGGACTCGCTGATCACACAAGCCCCGCTGAAGCTCACTTCGGCTGGGCGAGTTTCTTCGCGCGCGGGTGAGCCGATTGATAGACGCGAACGAGCTGCTCAACGGACACGTGCGTGTACTTCTGAGTGGTGGAGAGGCTTTCGTGGCCGAGCATCTCCTGGATCGAACGCAGGTCCGCCCCGGCATTGAGCATGTGCGTCGCGAACGTGTGACGCAGCGTGTGCGGGTGAACCTTCATTCGCTGAGCCAGCCGATTCACGTGTTTGTTCACGATGTTCCCCAGGCTCCTTGCCGTCAACCTCCCGCCACGAACGTTCAGAAACACAGCCTCCGCTGCTGATCCCCCCAACTCGTGCCCGGCGAGTTCGCCGCGTGACTGGAGATAATCGGCGACCGCTTCGCCGGCCTTCCGGCCGAACGGCACGATCCGTTCTTTCCGGCCCTTTCCGATCACCCTGACCAGTTGCTCCTGCAGATCCAGGTCGCCGAGGTCGAGCCCGACCAGTTCGCTCGCCCTTATTCCCGTGCCGTAGAGAAGTTCGAGTATCGCGCGGTCTCGCTTGCCTGCAGCGGTTGATGTGTCCGGAGCCTCCACGAGGGCGGCAACTGCGTCGAGTGCGAGGAAATCCGGCAGCCGCTTTTCCTGGCGCGGCGATGCCACCAGCTTGGCGGGGTTCGAGGCGATCGCACCCTCGACCGATAGAAACTTGAGGAATGAGCGAATGGCTGCCAGGCGCCGGGCGGTCGAGGATTTCCTGTTTCCCCGCCGGTGCAGTCTCCCAAGAAACTCACGGATTGTCAGGTTGTCGATCTGTTCCAGCGCCGGCTCGGGGCGATCGGCACCTTCCGGTGTGTGAGTCAGGTGGTCCAGGAACTGTTGCAGGTCGGAAGCATAGTTGCGAAGAGTATGCTCCGAGGCATTTCGCTGGTACCGGAGATAGGCCAGGTACCTCTCGATCCACTCCGCCAGCGTGAGATTCATGGTTCTATCCTTTATCGGACCTTCTCGCCCGCCCGGGCAAGCGATGCGATCCACTCTTCCATCACCGCGAGTGAGTCCGCCACCTGGATTCGATGCCTCTCCTGCCGATCGTGGACGCGGCGCCTGAGCTCGTCCGGGACCTCGGGCAGCAGGCCGAAGCTGATGTTGGCAGGTTGAAAGCGCCCGGGTTCCGCGTGCGAAATGTAGTGAGTCAGGCTGCCGCATGCTGTCGATATGGGCGGCACGACGGGCGCGAGCCCGACGGCCACGCGGCCGGCGTTCAGGCCGGCCACCAGGCCCGTCGCGACGGATTCCACATACCCTTCCACGCCACAAATCTGGCCGGCGAAGAAGAGCGCCGGATCGCTCCTTGCCTGCAGTGTCGGCTTCAGAATCGCAGGGCTTTGAATATACGTGTTGCGATGAATCTGGCCGAAACGCAGGAATTCGACGGCCTCGAGCCCGGGGATCAGCCGGAAAACGCGCTTCTGCTCCGGGATGCGCAGGTGGTTCTGGAATCCGACGAGGTTGTAGCTATCGGCCATCAGGGTTTCGCGCCTCAGCTGAACCGCTGCGTACGGGCGACGGCCTGTTTGCGGGTCGCGCAGGCCGACGGGCTTCATCGGCCCAAACCGCAGGGTGTCTTTCCCGCGCCGGGCCAGTTCCTCGATCGGCAGGCAGCCCTCGAAATAGGCAGCGCTTTCGAATTCGTGCAGCGGAACCGATTCTGCGTGGATCAAGGCATCATAGAAGATGTCGTAATCCCCGGCGGTCATGGGAGCATTCAGATAGTCTTCTCCCCCCTTATCGTAACGTGATGCCTGAAAGACCCTGGAACGGTTGATGGTACCCGCGTCGACGATCGGTGATATCGCGTCATAGAAGTAAAGGTTGGCCGCGCCCGTGAATCCGGCGATCGAACGGCACATCGATTCGGAGGTCAGGGGCCCGGTGGCGACAACGCGAAAGCCTTTTTCCGGCAGCTCCCGAACCTCTTCGCGCACGAGCCGGATGAGCGGTTCGCGAAGTATCTCTTCCGTCACTCTCCCGGCGAACCTGTTGCGGTCGACAGCCAGCGCGTGTCCGGCCGGGACGCGGACCTCATCGGCGATGCGGATCGCCAGGCTTCCCAGCCGACGGAGTTCCTCCTTGAGCAGGTGGGATGCGGTTCCAGGCGAGTCGGATTTCAGGGAATTACTGCATACCAGCTCGGCAAGGCTGTCGGTTTCATGGGCGCCGGTACGAACCAGGGGCCGCATCTCGAAGAGAACGACACTGATTCCCCGGCGTGCCGCTTGCCAGGCCGCTTCGCAACCCGCAAGCCCGCCCCCGATGATGGTGATCTGCGGCGCACGTGTCATTTCAGTCCTCGACCCACTGTTGATTCTAACGGATCGTCTTGTTGGCAGAGCAGCTTTTTGTCGGCTTGACATGGCGATCGGTCCCGAGCCATTCTGCAGGCCGATTCTGGCATGGGCGGACAAGTTCAAAGTAGAGATGACCAGCAGCGAACAACCTCCCCAGTCCTGGCTGATCGAACGCCTCAGCGGGAAGGTCCTGGCGCCGGCGGCGGAATGGATCGACCACAGGGCCGGCAGGTCCGGGAACTTCGAGCATGGTCTTGTCGTCGCGCCCGAACGGGCGGGGCCCTCCCTCCTGATGTGGATCCTGGGGGGCGCGGTGGGGCTTCCCGCCCTGTATGGCAGCTACCACGCGGTCCTCATGCTTCATCACCTGCCGGTGCAGGCCTGGGGGAGCATCGGCCTGGGTCTTCTCGCGACATTCCTGCGTGTGTGCGCAGCACTCTTGATCGCCCTGCTGTGGACAGTGCCGGCCGGCGTGACGATCGGGACCAGCCCGAGGGCCGCCGGCATATTGCAGCCTGTGGTCCAGATCACCGCTTCGGTGCCGGCCACGGCTCTGTTCCCAGTGCTGCTTCTGGCGCTCTTGCGCGTGCTCGGCGGGCGGACATCTACCGCCTCGTTGCCGAACTGCAGATGGAGCTCGACGACTTCCTCCCCATAGTCGAATCGGGAGAACTGCTCGGATTTCTCAGCGTCCAGGAGGGCGACCTTCTGCTCACACCGCTGGGCAAGGCTTATGCCGATGCGAGCGTACTCGGCCGCAAGGAGATATTCGCCAGCCGGATTCTGCGCCTGCCAGTCGTCAGCTGGATCTGCGAAAAGTTGCAGCAGGACGACGATCACCGCATTGCCAGGGAGTATTTCCTGGAGGAGCTCGAACCGGACTTCCAGGACCGGACCGGGGAACAACTGGACCGGGTCATCAACTGGGCGCGCTTTGCCGAGCTTTTCGCGTTCGATGACGATACGGACGAGCTCTACCTGGAACAGCCGGCCTCGCCGTGACGGCACATTTTGGGGGCGGACAACTCATCCGCCCCCTCGCAACATGAGCCTGTGACCGGACGGAGATCCTCAGGCGACGGGCACAGGTTTGGCCGGGAAAGACTTGCACGCGTCATCGTAGTCCTTCCACCAGGACTGCAGCGACGTCATATCGGTCGTCCGCGGCTCGTCGCCCGTTCCCGCCGTCTTGAGGTAATCGTGGAGAACCTCGCGGAAGTGCGGATGGGCGCACTTCTCGATGATGTCCTCGGCGCGGCGCCTCGGCGACTTGATGGAAGTGTTGAGCGCGTACCCCTGTTCGGTGACGACGCACTTGATGTCGTGTTCCGTATGATCGATGTGACGCACGTAAGGCATCACACAGCTCACGGTTCTGCCGTCTTTGAGGCGGCGAATCGAAGGCGTGTGGACCACGCTGATGTATGCGTTGCGGAAAAAATCACCGCTGCCGCCGAGCCCGTTGACGAGCCGGGAGCCGTCCACATGGGTCGAGTTGACATGCCCATAGATGTCCACCTCGATCGGCGTGTTCATCGCGATGACGTACAGCCGCGTGATGACTTCAGCGCAGTTGGAGATCCACATCGGGCGAAGGACCAGCTTGTCCCGGCAACGCGAGAAGAGACGCTCGAATTCCGTGCGTGCAGCGACGGAAAACGAGATGGCGGTCGCCGACGCACTGCTGAACTTCTCGTCGTCTTCGACGTAGCGCATCATCCCGTCCTGGAAGACCTCCGTCCAGAACCGGATCTTCTGGAAGGGCGACTTGTAGAGTTCTCCCACGATCGCGTTGGCCACGTTGCCCACGCCTGACTGGATCGGGGGCAGGCGCTTGCCCCAGTTGTACCACTTCTGGCAGTGCAGCAGGAAATCGATCACGTTCTCCGCGATCTTGCGGTCGATTTCCTCGGTGGCTTTGAATGCGACAGGGTAGTCAGGCGTGTTCGATTCCACGACGGCGACGACCTTGTTCTTATCGATCTCGACATAGGGCGTCCCGACGCGGTCGTTCACGTTGATGATAGGAATGGGCCAGTGGACCTTCGGATGCACGGACGGGAGGGCGATGTCGTGGAATCCGGTGTAGTCCGGGATCGCGGTGTTGACCTCCAGGATGATCTTCTTCGCCATGCTGAGCGCTTCCGCCGAGATGCCTACGGAAGAGGAGAGGATGACGCTGCCATCAGGCCGCACACGGGAGACCTCAATCACGGCCAGGTCGATGTCGCCGTAGAAGCCGTACATCAGGTTCCGTGCGAACATCGAGAGGTGCACGTCGGTGAATTCCATTTCACCGGCCAGGATCCGCTTTCTCGAGGCTGACGAGGACATGTAGGGCCCGCGCTTGCCGATGAACGGGGCAATCGGATTCTCCACTTCGTCGGAGAGGGAGGCACCGCTGAAGAGATTGATCTTGGTTTTCGGTGCGTTCTCCGTCAGATACTTGGCCAGGGCCGGGAAGAAGCGCTTCGGCTCACCGGACTTGGTGAACCCACTGATGGCTATGTTGCACCGGTCGGTGACATGCTTCACAGCCTCCTCTGCCGACACCACTCGGCTCAAGTAATCGTTACACTCAACGCGGTCATTTAGCGCTGCCATGATCATGACTCCTGTCCAGTCACGCGGACTGGTGAAAAAATTAACAATGATTGCGACCTAAAATCATGGTCGAGCGGTTCCGTGAAAGCAACCCAAAAATAAGCTTCGAAGTGTTGCCTCACACCATGTGAGTCGGTCATCCAACTCAGGTGTATCCGCTCTTCGGGCCTCGATTTTGATGAGGTGCGCTCCGTCGTAGCGGGCACTGTCCGTGGCAGCGGCGCGGAGCGATACGCTGAACCGAAAATTGAGGGACCGCTCCCGTTCTCGTGCTATAAATCCCAGCCATAGACAGGAGTTGCCGAATGGTTCATTTCACGGGACTCGATTACTTCTGGGTGATCGCCTACATTCTGCTCACGCTCGCAACCGGAGTCCTCTTCTACCGGCTGGGGAAGCGTTCGGGAGCCGATTTCTTTCTCGCCGGGCGCGGCCTGCCCTGGTGGCTTCCTGCTACCTCGAACTTCGCCACTCACACGGCCACCGATACGCCGATGTGGTTTTCGGGTTTTGTCTACCAGAAGGGACTCTATGGCATCTGGGGGTCGCTCTTTGCAGGTTGGTGTGCCATCAGTGCCTGGGTTTCAACCCGGATCTTCCGGAGGTCGCTCGCCGGTACACAGGCCGAGTGGCAGACACTGCGCTTCAGCGGACTGCCGGGTGAACTGATGCGCGGATGGATTGCCGGCTGGCAGGTGGTGTTCAACATGTTCTGTGCCGGCTGGGTCGGGATCGCGATGGGCAACGTCTGTCATTGGGCGTTCGACTGGCCGATCTGGTGGGGCCTGGTTATTTTCTCAGTCGTGTGCTGCATCTATGCCATGACCTCGGGCTTCTGGGGCGTGATCATCGCCGACGTGCAGCAGGGGATTACGATGTTTCTTACCTGTGTCATCGTCAGCGTCTGGGCTGTGCTGGCCGTCGGTAGCCCCGGGGCGATCGTCGACAAGATCCGGGCCATGGGCCACGCGGATATGCTCGATCCCTTTCGCACAACCGGGTTCCTATCGGGCGACTACCCGCTGCTCTGGCTGATCACCATGATCGCGGTCCCCTTCCTCGGCGGCTTCGGCATGGCGACGCACTTTGACTGGTTTGTCGAGGCGCAACGAATCCAGTCGGCCAAGACCGTGAAAGCGGCCGCTTACAGCATGTGGTGGGGCGCGGCCGCGATCATTGTCCGGAACTCGATCTGGGCTATCGCCGTCCTGGCCTTCTTCGTACTTCATCCCGGGATGACCAGAGAATCGGACTACCAGCTGGCCTGGTTTCGGATGGGGTTCGAGTACCTGCCTTCCGGCCTGGTGGGTTTCTTTTTTGCAGGTATTCTGGCGATTCACTTCTCCACGGTTTCCGGCATCCTGAACCTTGGCTCAATGTACGCCACGCGGGATGTGTATCACCACTACATCAATCCGAATGCCACCGAAGAGCAGGTCATCCGGGTCGGGCGCCTGATGACCGTGGTCGTCATGCTGGGGTCGTTCTTCTTCGGACTGATGATCGGCGAAAACGTGACCAAGTGGCTGTTTTTCGCTCTCTGGCTGATGGTCGCAGGCACCTGGCTGCCCAACATCCTGCAGGTTATCTGGTGGCGGTTCAACGGTTGGGCTTACCTCTCCGCGTGGATTGCCAACCTGGGCACCTGCTGGCTCGTCGTGTGGGTGCTACCCGCGTTCGGGCTTCTGCCGGAGCTGAAGGATTTCGAGCAGTTCTGGCTGCTGATGGCGCTCGTGGCCTGCGTGTACGTCCCTGTGACATTCCTGACCAGGCCGGACGACATGGACCGGCTGGTAAAGGTCTATATTCAGACCAGGCCCATAGGCTTCTGGGGGCCTGTCAGGCAGGAAGCGGAGCGACGCGGCCTGCTGGCGAAAGTGCATGAGATCGAGCTCAAGGCTGAGCAGAACAGCAGAAGGGGGTAGATCATGGCTTGGATCAAGAGGTCCTGGACTCCTCACGAAGCAGACGAATGGACCCGGGAAGACTGGGTGGCAATCGTGCTTTCACCCCTCAGCTTCATCTTGATCACCTTCGGGCTGGCGATGAGCCTGTTTCTGCTTCCGGCGGGATTCATAATGCTCGCGGCCGGCATCGCTGTCACCGTGGTGATGTTCTGGGTGATCGGGCCCAAACTGGATGTGATCAGCGAGGACTACGAACACCGGCAGAGGGAGTACCTGGAGGAGCTGGAGAAGATCCAGAGGTGGGAGGAGGACGAATGAGCGACGGTCTCTGGGTAGTCATCGGCATGTCGGTGATGTATCTGTTCTCGTTCGCGGGTCTCGTACTGGCCTGGATTCACTACCGCAAACACCAGAAGCCCGGGGAGATGAAGTGACACCGGCAACTGCACCCGCCCGGCAAGGGCATCCATGCCCGCCCCGATGCGCTTCAAGGCGGGCAAGGAGGGAGAAGTCAGAATCATGTTGAGCCCGTATCCGATCATGGCAACGGCCATCGGCAGCCCGATCCTCGGTGTCATCATCCCCGGCGCCATATTCCTTGTCTCGTTCTGGGTAGCCTGGGCGTGCTACAAGCACTACTCCCGGAAGAGAGACTGAATCCCGGACGGGTCAGCGCTTTGCCGGGGCCAGGCTTGCCCTCACGGCGCCCGTCGAAATCCCGCCGTCCACCAGCAGAATCTGGCCCGTAACGTATTCGCTGGCTTCTGAAGCAAGGAAGACGACCGCCCCGTCCAGATCCGAAGGCTGGCCCGGCCGCTTGAGCGGTATCCGGTCGCGCAGGTACTCGACCCATTCCTTGTTCTCGTAGAGGACGCGGTTCTGAGCGGTCTCGAACCACCCGGGAGCGAGGCAGTTGACGGTGATCCCATGTCGGCCCCAGTCATCCGCGAGGCTCATGGTGAGCTGTTTCACGCCGCCGCGACTGGCGCAATAGGGCGTGATCCCCGCATAGCCGCAGACACTTGTGACCGACCCGATGTTTATGATGCGTCCGTAGCCGCGCGGGATCATCATCCGCGCCACCGCCTGTGCGACGAAGAAAGTGCCCCGGAGATTCGTATCGAGAACCAGGTTCCAGTCGTCCCAGGTAATCTCCACGGCCGACTTGCGTACGTTGCAGCCGGCGTTGTTGACCAGGATGTCGATCTTACCGTACGCCTGGTGTGCGGCCTCTACCATGCGCTGGATGCTGCCGTGGTCCCGGACATCCAGTTCGAGCGGGACAGCGCGGCGGCCCAGCGCCTCGATTTCATCCTTGAAGGCGGACAGCGAATCCCTGTTCCTGCTCGTGATGACCAGGTCCGCTCCGGCTCGGGCGAGCGCGCGTCCCATGTACTGGCCCAGCCCGCGGCTCGTCCCTGTTATGATCGCAACCCTTCCGGTCAAGTCGAACAGTTCAGACATGATGTGCTCCTCTGCCATCGAAGATTATGAATCGGGCTTTCAGCCCTTGTTCCTCTTGCGGTGGGGCCCTCACCTGGGGCTTCGCCCCAGGCTGATATGACACGCGCCTTCGGCGCTTTCGTTCGTGCATTAAGATGCATCTTGCCGATGCCGTCGGTTTGCTGACGGCCGGAGGCCCGATTCATAACAGCCTGGCGCAACGCGCCAGGTAGAGATTCGCAACAATCAACAAGGGCTGTAAGCCCGTCCCATAGATCATTCTCTTCGGCGTCGCTGTCAGATTCCAATCCAATCCGTCGGCATCATGGCTGGAGCACAACTTTCATCAACTTCCCGGCGCGGCCGCGGAAGCGCTGAAACCAGGCCGGCCCTTCTTCCAGGGGAGCGACGGCCGATATCAGTGGCCCGACCTGGATCCTGCCGCTTGCCAGCAGCTCGATGCAGGCCGGGATCTCCCCGGACGAGGCACAAGAACCCAGCAGCCTGATCTCGCGTGTGACAACGGACTGCAAAGGAAGATCCACAGAGGGGGAGATGTTGCCGATCAGTACCACGGTTCCCCCTTTCTGCAGGCTGGCGATCGCTGTCCTTATTGCGCCTGTATTGCCGACAGCCTCGATGGCAAGGTCCACGCCGCGCCCTTCCGTGAGGTCTCTCACGGCGGTGACGGCGTCGACGGTTGATGAGTTGTACGTGTGACTCGCACCGAATTGCCCGGCAAGGGCAAGCCTTCCGTCGTCAACGTCGACTGCAACCAACGGGTTTACGCCTGAGATGCGCAGAGCCTGAATCGCGAGCAACCCGATCATTCCGCTGCCTACCACGACCGCAGAATTCCCGGCGCTCACCTGGGCGAGCCCTACCGCGTGGACGGCGATCGAAGTCGCCTCGATCATGGCAGCGTGCTCGAAGGCCAGGGAGTCAGGCAGGGGATAGACGATCCTCAGGGGGACTGCGACATACTCCGCGAAGGCCCCGTGACGGCGATAGTCCGCGCACGAAACGCCGAGCACCTGCCGGTTGTCGCACAAGTTCACTTTCCCTTTACGGCAGAACCTGCACTCCCCGCAGTAGACAGTCGAGTCGAAGGTCACCCGGTCACCGATGCGCAGCCCCTCCACGCGGGCGCCCATTGCAGCGACAGTGCCGGCGGCTTCGTGACCCATTACAAGCGGGGGTATGCGCCTCCCGGTGCTGCCGTCGAATCCGTGTACATCGCTGCCGCAGATACCGCACGCCCTGACCCTGACCAGGACATCGTCAGGACCGATTCCAGGCTGCGGCATCTCAACCAACTCCAAGTGCAGGTATTCCTTGAGTAGGAGCGCTTTCATGTTTCGATCCCTGAAACGGTGATTCCTGTTATTTCCAGATTGTAGAGAGCTTCTGAGCAACCCTCGGTGCCGGCATCGGAATCGCAATCGAATCGCCAATCGAATTCATGACCGGTCCTATCGGGCAGGGACGGGGCCTGATTCCCGCTCGATATCGAAACCGATTGCGACCCCGATTCCGATACCGATCCCGCGGACAGCCCCGGCTCGTCCCCTCGGCGTAGTGGGTCATTTCGTCATGTTAACCAGCACAAAAGGCTCCATCAGACCATAGCCGACGGTGGAATAGCTGCCGCCGGGCGGAGGGCCCGGTGAGGGCGCTTTCTGGAACATCGCCGGCCAGGCTGTGCCCAGCGCAGGATCCCCATGGTGAGGGCCGAGCGTATTCTTCAACGTCCCGATCACCACCACCTCAACCGTGTTTTCTCCTGCCTTCAGCAACTCAGTAACGTCGATCTCCCAGGGCGGGTACGCAACGTAGCCGGCGGTCGTTCCGTTCACCGCCACTCGCGCCACGCTTCCGTACCACCGCGCCAAAGATACGCGATAGCGGCCCGAAGGGGCACCGAGCGCAAACCGTTCAGCGTAGGAGACTCCCTCGGCATAGAAGGGACGGCCCTGTTGGTTCCATGCCCCGAGGTGGAGTTCTTGCGCCGGGGCTATGATAAAGCCCTTTTCTGAGGGTTTCAGGGCGAAATCGCCCAGCAGGTACACGGATTCGAGTTCGTGGTAGATCGTAAACGGCGACGCCTTCAGCGTGAGCCTGTTCTCGCCGACCTGCGCCGCGGCCGCGATATCGATCTTCCCGAACGACCTGTCCAGCCACCACGAGCCCCTGACAGCCCGGACAGGCCGGCCGTTGCAGGTAATCGAATACAGATCGGGTCTCTCAACGACAGCCATCAGGGAACGAGGAACCTGCTGTTCGACCGTGAACCTGTAGCTCGCCTCGAACCCGCTATCTGCCGGGAAGCTCTTGCCTTATGATTTCATCCTTGAACTGCACCGCGCTGTCCCAGGGATCGCGCGGCATCCCGTTTTGTTTGAAGGCGAACTGGTTGGCCTGGTAGACGTAGGCCCGCTCGAGCGTCTCTCCGCCTGCCGTGATGTCCACGTAATCCAGGGTGAGGGCATTCGGTCCGACCGCTTCGATCGCCGGCGGACCTGCAGGTTCGATGCGCATGAGCTGTCCGGTCTTGACGGGCATGGGCTCCCGCTTTTCTTTTGCCAGGAACAGGAGCAGCGAACCGGAGGGTGACAGCTCGAAATCTGCCTCTGTTCCCTTCGCCACCTTTCTGAAAGGATAAGGTTCGATACTCCCGTTCTCCAGGTTCCATTTTTCGATTCCACCGCGCCGGGCATTCCACCACGCCCCTTGACGGTGCCTCAGCACTGGTATTTACGAGGAAGCAGAAGCTGCCCGTCATCGAGAGTGCGGCGTTGATGGAAGAGGATGCCGCGATCGTTTGCGCTCCGCCGGATAACGAAGCCATCCCGGCTCGAAGATTGTAGTATTGCGGGCAGCGCTTCCGCATCCGCTTTCTTCCAACCGGCCGCCCTGGACAGCGCCGCGGCGCGGTTCGAACTGGCGCCGTCGACCCGTCCCGGTGCCGGGCCGCATGCGAGAATTGCACCGCCGCCTGCCACGAATTTTTCCAGCAGGCTCACGGTCGTCGCGTTCAAGTTCTCCGTGAGCGGAGGCAGCACGACGGTGCGATAACGGGCCTTGCCGACACGCATAGTTCCGGCTTCGACTGATCCGTTTCGCGCCATGATGTCCTCGCAGCCGATGTCGTACTCTACCTGGTTCCTCTCGAGATCGTTCAACAGGCGCTGGAAGCTGTCGCCTATCGCCGTCAGCTCCGGCGCGGTCTTCCCTGCCGAGTTATACAGCCAGGCGGCGGTCGTCGGTTCGAGCACGAGCACATCGTTGACCTGTCGGCCGCTCGCAACGGCGAGCTGCAGTCTGGTGAAGTAGCTCTCCATGACGTGATACGCCTCCCACCAGGGCTCGTGGTAGGAGAACGACTGCGGGTGGTCGCGTTTGCGCGCGCCGCGGATGGTGGTGTACGAGAGGTGCTCGTTCATCGTGTTGATGCCCAGGACACAGTTCCAGTCGCCGATCCGTTTCATGTCCTCGAAACGCAGGTCCCACCCCCCGGCCCCGTAGATTTCGCACAGCGTCCGCGTTCGTCCCAACTGGTTTGCGACGCTCGCAATTTCCCGGACTGCGCGCACGTTTCCGAACTGGGCGTGCACGTCCTCGTGGTACTGGTTCATCAGAATGTCAATACCCGGGCGCTGCTGCCAGGCGGACATCGCCATGTTGTCCGGAACGCTGGTGCAGTTCGGCCATTCGTGTTCCCAGTAGTGTCCGGTGAACTCGAGGCGGTTTCGCTCGCAGTAGTCGTAATAGGGTTTTGCCCAGCGCTCGATGAACTGGTCAAGCAGGACCTGGTAGTAATCGTGCCTGACCTTCTTCCAGTCTCCGACCGGCAGGGCCAGGGCCGGAAGATGTTCTGCCAGCTTGTATCCCCAGCGCTTTTCGAAAACTGCGTCAAGATCATCGGTCCACGGCAGACCGCCGGCCGGGCGGAGCTGTGGTTCGTCAGTGAACACGCCGGGGATCCGGTTGCCGAAGAAGCCGCCGAGTTCGCGCCGGTAGGCGTCGAGGGTGATCGAGAGGAATTTCTCTGTGACACCCGGATAGAGCAGGTCGACATAAGTCCGGCCGCCGTACCAGGGAGCAGGTTTAGCCCTCAGAACCGAGGCCCGGAGGTATCGACCCTCCGGCAGAGTCGCTCCGCCGCGTACTTTGCCTGTGACGTCTTCGTACCCTTTTTCTCCCACCTGAAAGACCGCGATCGTATTCTCCGACCATGTGGGAGCTGAGTCCTCCTCCCTGAGCTGGAGGCCGCGCCCCTGGGACTCGGGCATCGCATCAGGCACCAGGCCGCCCGCAAAACCGGATGGATAGGAGTTCTCGTCGTAGATCCAGACGTTCATGTCCAGGCGTTCGGCTTCCTTGAGCGCTGCCTTCCACATCCTGAACCAGTCATCGGAAAGATAGGGCGTCATGAGCCCCGGTCGGGGGTGGACGATGATCTGCCGCACTCCCTGCCCGGCCAGGTCGCGCATGTTTGCGACGACCCGGTCTTCGGTCATCCAATCGTTCCAGACCAGGAATGGCGCGGTGCTGCTGCCGCGAGGCGGGCGGGTGAACTGCGTCCTCACCTGTCCGGAAGACGTAACATCCTGTGGATAGGTCGGCAGAAGGCAACCGGCTGTCAGCAGCAGTGCCAGAAAAGTCCGGGTCATCGTCACGTATCCCTCCGTCGGACGATTGTACTGCACCACGCGGATCAGGGGCACGCAGAGAGTGTTCCTCCCGGCGTGCCCCATCTTCTGGCGTAGAGATCAAGTCTTGGCGGGAACGCTCGTGAGGCGCTTCGGGCCGGCCTCGATGACATGAGGCGGGCAGCCTGCAGCCATAAGCTTGAAGTTCTCGAGGAAGCGAGCAGCGAGCGCATCATATTTCCTGAAGTATTCGTCCCGGCTCGGCCATGTATTGGCGGGATCAAGTATTTCCGAGGGGACACCCTCACAGGTCTTCGGTACGGCGAAGCCGAAAACCGGATCCGGGTGGTACTCGACGCCGACCAGGCTGCCGCTCAGGGCGGCATTGAGCAACCCCCGTGTGTGCTGGATGCTGATCCGCTTGCCGACGCCGAACGGCCCGCCTGTCCAGCCGGTATTGACCAGCCAGCAGTGCGCTCCGTAGCGGATGATCTTCTTCTTGAGAAGTTCCGCGTAGTCGTAGGGGTGATGAACCATGAATGGCCCGCCGAAACAGGTGCTGAAGGTGATCTCCGGTTCGATCCCGAGCCCGATTTCAGTCCCGGCTATCTTGCTCGTGTACCCGGAAATGAAGTGGTAAATCGCCTGGTCAGGCGTGAGCTTCGAAATCGGGGGCATGACACCCGAGGCGTCACAGGTCAGGAAGATCACATTCCGGGGATGCCCCGCCATCTTCTCCGGCAGGTAGTTGTCGATGTAGTCGAGGGGGTATGCCCCACGCGTGTTTTCCGTCACGGAATCGTCGTTGAGATCGAGCATGCGGGAGCAGGGATCGAACACGACGTTTTCCAGTATCGTTCCGAACCTCCTTGTGCAGGCGTAGATCTGGGGTTCGGCATCCGGCGACAGCCGTATCACCTTCGCGTAGCAACCGTCTTCGAAATTGAAAACCCCGTTGTCGCTCCACCCGTGCTCGTCGTCGCCGATCAGCCGGCGGGTCGGATCCGCGGACAACGTCGTCTTTCCCGTGCCGGAGAGGCCGAAGAAGATCGCGACGTCCCCGTCCTTGCCCACGTTTGCGGAGCAGTGCATAGGCAGCACCGACTCGAAGGGGAGCAGGAAGTTCAGGACCGTGAATATCGTCTTCTTGATCTCGCCCCCGTAGGCCGATCCCCCGATCAGTGCCATCTTCTCGCGGAAATTGATGATGATGAACGTGTCGGTCCGGGTGCCGTCGATGAGCGGGGACGCCAGGAAATTCGGTACGGCGACTATGGTGAACTCCGGCACATGTCTCTTCATCGCGTCGAGCGTCTTCGGCTTGATGAACATGATGCGCGCGAACAGGCTGTGCCAGGCTTTTTGAGCGACGACGCGGATGGGGAGCCTGTACTCCGGATCGGAGCCGGCATAGCAGTCCTGCACGAAGACATCCCTCCCCTGCAGGTAACCCTGCAGGCGGGAGTGGAGCATGCTGAAGCTCTCGGGGTTGAACGGCCGGTTGTACTGGCCCCACCAGATATCGTTTTCCGTCGTATGCTCGCGCACGACGAACTTGTCGGCAGCGGCGCGCGCGGTGTGCTTGCCCGTGCCTACCACCAGCGGCCCGAGGTGACTGACCCTCGCTTCTGAGCGATGAATCGCTTCCTCGTAAAGCGCCGCCGCGGGCAGGTTCCAGTAGACGCGCCGCATGTTGAACAGGCCGTGATTCTGCAGCCCATACATGCTCGCGTATTCGGAGGCTTCTTTAACCGCCGGGGATTGGACGTCCAGGTAGATATTCATAGCCAGTCCCTCACAAGCCGTCGCTCAGCGAGGTAGAGTTCGTTCGGTGAATTGGGATCCAGCGCCCACTTCACCCTCTCGAGCGCGTCCATGGTGTCCTTGATGGTGCCACAGAAGCTGAGTCGCAGGTGCCCTTCCATGCCGAATTCCTTCCCGGGCACGGTCACCACGCGGACCTTCTCGAGCAGGAACTGGGCGAGCTTCTGGGACTCCTTCATATAGGCGCTGAAGTCCGGGAAGCAGTAGAAGGTTCCGTCCGGCTTGGTGACCTTGACCCCGTCGAAGGTCCGCAACCTCTCCACCATCACGTTGCGGTTGTTTTCCAGCGTCAGCTTCAGCGTTTCGACGCTGGACTGAACTCCGTTGAGCGCCCCGACCGCCGCCCACTGCGAGGGTGTGGCGGGACCGGAGGTCTGGTGCGACTGGATGTTACCCATCGCCTCGGCCAGCTCCGGGTTGGTAACCGCCCACCCGATGCGGAACCCGGTCATCGCATACATCTTCGAGACTCCCTGGACCAGGACCAGTTTGGAGCGGTCTGTCTGATCGGTGACGAACTCGAAGCAATTCGGCGCGGTCTTGCCCTCGAAGACAAGCCGGTTGTAGAGGTCGTCCATGATCAGGTAGATGCTCTTCTTTTCGCAGAGCTGGACCAGCTCCGCGATGAAATCCCTGGAGTACATCACGCCGCAGGGGTTGTTGGGGCTGTTGATGATGACAGCCTTGGTATAGGAGCCGATCATGTCGGCGATCTCTTTTATCGTCGGGTGGAACGTGCCGTCTTCGGGCGTCACTATTACCGGGACGCCTCCGGCGAGCTTCACCATCTCCGGGTAGCTCACCCAGTAGGGAGCCGGGAATATAACCTCGTCCTTCGGATCGAGGATGGCGTAGAGGGCGTTCATGATCGACTGCTTTGCACCGCTGGAACAGACGACGTTGTCCGGCCCGATCAGCTTGTTGTAGTGTTCCTCGGTGTATCGTATGACTGCCTTCTTCAGTGCCGGCAGGCCATCAGCCGGGGCGTACTTGATGTCACCGGTGTTCAACTGCGTCGCGCAGTTCACCACCGCGTCGATGGGAGCCTTGCTTTTCGGTTCACCGCCACCCAGGTGGATGACGGGTTCCCCCTTGTCGCGCAGTATCGCCGCGGTTTCGTTCAGTTTCAGCGTCGGTGATTCTTTGATGGATCTTGCGAGTTGACTGAGGCTCATTGCTTCACCCTTACGGTTGAATTTTCGCGGAGCGAATGGGACTCCTGGGACAACCGCCTGAAAGTACAACAGAGTCGAAAAGGAAGCCAGCGAATTTCGGAGGTTTTGCGGGCCCTGGAGAGCGCGATTCAGGGGCGGGGTTCCGTGTCGTCTGCCCTGTTTGTCGACCGTGCCCGCGCACTCACGCGGTAAGCCTGCGTTCACGCGTCCAGGAATATGGAGCGGGCCTACAGCCCTTGTTCTTCATGGGCTGTGGCGTTTCCTGGGGCTTCGCCCCAGGCTGATATGGGTCGCGCCTTCGGCACTCTTGGTCTCTCCTCGAGATGCAATTGACAACTTGCACGCTCTCCAGGGGGCCGGAGGCCCGACTCATACCATCCTGGCGCAACGCGCCAGGTGGGTAAAGGACAATGACTTCAAGGGCTGAAGGCCCGACCCATAGAAGGCATTGCAGGCTGAGCCTCGCTGGCGGAGCTGGAGATCACGCGAGGGGTACTTACGTGGGGAGGCGCACGCGCTGCGTCACTCGGTTTCGGATTCCTCGCGGCCCGAATAGGGAATCCCCAGCTGTCTCATCTTCCGGTACAGGTTGCTGCGTTCGATCTGCATCGCCTGCGCGGCGCGGCTTACGGAGCCCTTCAACTCCATGAGTTTCTGCAGGATGAACTCCCGCTCGAACTTCTCTCGTGCCCCCTGCAGCGAAACCGGTTCTTCACGAGCGGCACTGGCGCGAACCGTGCGGATCAGGATCGATTCCGGCAAATCGAAGACGTCGAGCTTGTCCCGGGATTTCATGATCACCAGGCGCTCCATGATGTTCTTGAGCTCCCTGACGTTGCCGGGCCAGGGATAGGTCTCCAGTACTTCGAGGGCTTTGCGGGTCAACACCGAAGGTTTGCGCCCATAGCGCTTCGCGAAATCGTCGAGAAAATACCGGGTCAGGTCCGCGATGTCCTCTCTGCGCTCGCGCAGCGGGGGAAGTTGAAACGGGATAACGTTCAGCCGATAGTACAGATCCTCACGGAAATTGCCCAGCTCGATTTCCCTTTCCAGGATCTTGTTTGTCGACGCGATGACCCGCACATCGACGGTCATGGCGGAGCTGCCCCCGACGGGCGTGAAACGCTGCTCCTCCAGGACGCGGAGTACTTTGGCCTGAGTCTTCGGACTCATGTCACCGACCTCGTCCAGGAAGAGAGTCCCCCCGTCCGCCTGGGAGAACTTGCCTTCCTTGTCTTCCGAGGCCCCGGTAAAGGAACCTTTCACGTGCCCGAAGAGTTCGCTCTCAATCAGGTCTTCGGGTATCGCAGCGCAGTTCATCTCAATGAACGGGCCGTCCCTGCGCTGGCTCTGCAGGTGGACTATATGCGCGACAAGCTCTTTACCGGTGCCGTTCTCGCCATAGATCAGCACCCGGCTGTTGGTCGGGGCAGCGAAGGCAATCTGCTGGCGCAGCGCCTGCATGGGGACCGAGTCACCGATCATCACGTACTTCTGCCCGATCTGTTCACGCAGCAGGCGGTTTTCCTCTTCGAGCCTGTGCTGATGCAGCGCGTTCTTGACTACAACGATCGTCTTTTCCAGCGACAGGGGCTTCTCGATGAAATCGAAGGCGCCCAGCTTGGTGGCGCGCACCGCCGTTTCGATCGATCCATGGCCGGAGATCATGACGACACAGGTGCTGGGTGACAGTCTCCGGATCTGCTCGAGGGCCTGGAGCCCGTCCATGCCGGGAAGCCAGACATCGAGCATGATGACGGCGAATTCGCGGCGGGACAGGAGCGCCATGCAATCCTCTCCGCTGCTCACACCCTCGGTCTCGAAGCCATCATCCTGCAGTATGCCCTCGAGCGAGGATCGCACGCCGCTTTCGTCGTCAACTATCAGGATCGCAGGTCGGGTCATAGCGGCTAATTGTCATACGCCTTCAGGCCGGCGCCAAGGGCAAATCGATGATGATCCTGGTTCCGAGGGGCAACCGGGGTTCGACGTGAACATGCCCGAAATGGTCGGTGATGATCTGGCGAACGATCGCCAGGCCCAATCCGGTACCGCCCTTGCGGGTCGAGAAGTAAGGCAGGAACAGGCTGTCCTGGTATTCCTTTGGGAATCCGCGTCCTGTGTCGCCGATTTCGACGCGTACCGTCCTCTGCTGCGGCCTGCAGGATGTGCGGATCTCGAGCACCTTGGGATGCCTGCTGCCGGCCATGGCTTCCAGCGCGTTGTCGAAGATGTTTATGAAAACGCGCTTCATCTGCTCGGGATCAAGGCGGAGGATCGGGACGTCGCCAGCCAGGGACTTGATCACCTGCACGTCCTGGATCCGGCCGTCGTAGAGCGCGAGCGTGTGTTCCAGAACGCGGTGCAGGTCCACTTCCTCGGGCCGAACAGCAGGCAGGCGGGCAAAACGCGAGAACTCGTCGACCAGGTTCTTCAGGGATGCTGCCTCCTGGGTGATGGTGCGCACGCATTCCTCGAGGAGAGCTCCGAACGAGTCGAGATCACCCGGCCAGGCGACCGGCGGGCTATCCGCCACTCGATCGTCCGGGGAAATCTGCCTGTATCGACGCAGCAGGCGTTCGGCGGAAAGCTGGATCGGCGTAAGGGGATTCTTGATCTCGTGTGCCATGCGCCGTGCGACCTCCTGCCAGGCCGTCATCTTTTCGATCCGGAGCAATTCCGTGATGTCATCCAGCACGACGACCCAGCCCGTACGCTGGCCGGCGCTGTCCATGAGAGGAGTCACGGTTGCCGCGAGGTGGATTGACTTGTCGGGCAGGTCCAGCCGTATATTGCGCACAACGGGGCCAAGAATGGTCGACTTGTGCAGAAGAATCCGCATGGTTTCCAGAGAGGGTCCCCTGAGGACCTCCTCCAGACTCGCGTCTCCCGGACCTCCCTGTACCTGCAGCATCTGGAGGGCGGCCCGGTTCATCGTCCTGACGCGATAGTTGATGTCGAGTGATATGACGCCCGTCGCGATGGTCTGCAGGATAGTCTCGATGTAGCGCCGGCGGTCGTCCAGTTCGACGTTCGTCTGCCGCAGGCTGTTCTGGGCGGCCTCGATGCGCGTCTTGTTCTCCTTCAGGTCGCCGGTCATGCCGTTGAAGGCCTGCACGAGGTTCTCCAGCTCCGCGAACGCCTCGCAGTCCACGCGATGATCCAGGTCGCCTGCTGCCACGGCGGCGGCCCCTTCCGCCAGTGCCTGAATCGGGACGGTGATCCTCTTGGTCAGGTACATCGCGAACCAGGAGAACGCAAACACGATCAACAGGGTCGAGAGCGCAAGGATCAACAGGAAGTTGAAGCGCAAGCGGGCCTTCTCCATCTGGAGCTCGTCGTAGGCCCGGTAGGCTTCCATCACCGAGTAGGCCTTGAAATTCACACCTTCCGTGATCGCCCGCTCCGTGAGAACCGCACCTATGATCCTGCCCGTCTGGTTGCGGATCGGAGCTGCAGCCCTGATCACCTCCCGGATCGGATCGTCCGGCCTGACCCTTTCAATCCCCGTGTCGCTGCTGCCGCCCAGGGCCCGCGCGACCAGCGCCTTGACGTGGGCCGCGTCTTCCGTTCCCTGGACTTTCTTGCCCGACTGCGCCACGAGGGCCCCGTTCGAGGCGAAGATGCCCAGGTACTGAATGCCGTAGCCGGACCTCTGCCTGGTCAGCGACTCTTCCAGCCCCGGGTTGAGCTGGGGATACAGCGCCTGCTCGTCCGTGAGACTCGACGCTATAACGCTCCCATAGCGCTGAGCGTCCAGCCGCAACTCGTCGTAGTACTCCAGGGCGATGGCACGGCTGTTCTCCAGCATCTGCGCGGCAGGAGCGCTGAACCACTGTTCGATGGAAAAGTTGATGAGACCGTATGCGAGCAGAAAAAGCAGCACCGCCGGGAGAAACGAAAGGACGACGAACGTGGTGACCACCATCGTCTTGAACCGGCTGCCGACCTGGCCGCTCCGGCGCTCGAAGTAGAGCTTGATGAGATTCCGGCCGAGCACGGTGGCGAGCATCAGCAGGGCAAGGATTACGGCGACGGTTGCGGCCCACAGGAAGAAGGTCATGCGGACGAACCTCGGACTGCCGACGGACGTCTGCCGCAGGAAGAGCTGCGTTGCGATCAGTCCGAGGAAAAGGAATGCGATCGTCGCCAGGACGTAGCGGCGGGTCCTGGAGCCGTTCTTCCCCGGTTTTCTGGTGAAGCCCGATAGGTTCGTCATGTGGTGGCCGAAAGCCCCAAACATCCTATTATATGCCAGCGGGCAGGGCCCGGGAACCGGTTCCGGAGACTGTTCCTGGTTCAGTCGGAAACATGTGCGGCGGCTTTTCAATCCGCCCCACTAGCATTTCGGTTCGAGATTGACGCGCACAGAAAGCGCATACTAAAGTCGGCTTTCCGGAGGAGGGACGACCGTGAGAATACTCATCACCGGCGGGGCAGGGTTCATCGGGTCGTATCTGTCGGAGGCTTATATCGAGCGGGGGGAAGAGGTTTGGGCCATAGACGATCTCTCCACCGGCAGCCTGGATAACATCGCTGCGCTCCTCCACCACCCGCGGTTTCACTTCGTCAACGACACCATCCTCAACCGGGAAGTGTTGCTGGAGTTGACAGGCACCTGCGATGTGATCGTGCACCTGGCGGCCGCGGTAGGAGTGCGGCTGATCATTGAGGAGCCGCTCAAGTCCATCCACACAAACGTCGTGGGGACGGAGCTGGTCCTGGAAATGGCCAATAAGTTCCGCAAGAAGACATTCATCGCCTCCACCTCCGAGGTCTACGGCAGAAACTCGAAGGTTCCTCTGAACGAAGACGACCAGCGAATATACGGATCGACAGTGCTGGCGCGCTGGAGCTACGCCGCCACCAAAGCCATGGATGAATTTCTCGCTCTCGCTTATTACCGCACAAAGCAGCTCCCCGTCATCATCACGCGCTTTTTCAACACCGTGGGCCCCCGGCAGACCGGGCGGTATGGCATGGTCATTCCCAGATTTGTGGGCCAGGCCTTGCGGAACGAACCCATCACCGTGTACGGGGATGGAAGTCAGACGCGCACGTTCACCTACGTGGGAGACGTGGTGAAGGGAGTCGTCGCGCTGATTGATGAACCACGAGCGGTAGGAGAGATCTTCAACATCGGCGGCGAGGAAGAGATTACGATCGACAACCTTGCTTCGAGAGTGAAGGCGGTCACCGGCAGTTCATCCCGCATCGAGCACATACCGTATTCAGAGGCTTACCAGGAGGGCTTCGAAGACATGGAGCGCCGTGTTCCCGACATCGCCAAGATCCGGCGGCTGGTGGCCTATCGGAACACCTGCGATGTCGACGCGATCCTGGGCAGGGTCGTCGAATACGAAAGGACAAAATAACTGTATCGGCACGGCGGCAGGACGTGAGCGATTTCCCGGATTTTTCCCCAACGCGGCGTCGCTCCCGCTGCCTCATCTGCGGCGGCGATGAACGGGAGTCATTCTGCGCCGCTGTTGATCGGGTGCAGGAGAGACCCGGAGAGACGTGGCAGATAGTCCGGTGCCGGAAGTGCGGTTTCGGGTGGACCGAACCGTTGCTCAGCGCCGACGAACTGGGGGCATACTACCCCGGACATTATCTCGGCGAAGTCGAGCGGCGAATCGATGAGTACCTCTCAGGCCGCCTCCAGCGCAGCCGTTCATGGAAAGGTGAGGTCGAGAAGGTGCACCTGGTAGAGCGTTACGTTCCAGGCGGCCGCATCCTCGACGTCGGCTGCGGCGACGGGAAGTTCCTGTGGGCGCTGGCTCCCGAGCGGTGGGAAAGGTTCGGCGTTGAACGCTCAGTGGAGGCCGTGACCCTCCTGCGGCAGAGGATGCCGGGACTGAATCTCGTCGCCGGAGACATGCACTCGGCGGAACTGACCCCCGGCATGTTTGACGCCCTGACTTTCTGGCACGTGCTGGAGCACCTGCCGGATCCTGAAGCGGCGCTCGCCCGGGCCGCGATGCTTCTTCGTCCCGGCGGCTGGATCCTTGTCTCCCTGCCGTGCATGGACAGCCTCCAGGCGCTTCTGTTTCGGGGTTGCTGGTACGGGTTTGACGACGTTCCACGCCACCTTCACCACTTTTCCGGCAAGTCTCTGGTCATGTTGCTGACCAGGACCGGTTTCACCGTGCGTCGCCAGCTCATGTTTTCCCGGAACGTCAACTTCCACGCGCTGAAGCACAGTCTTCTGAACTGGTGCACTGAGAGGCGTCAGGGCCGGGCGCGATACTACGCATTGAAGCCCGCGCTTTTCGGCTTCCAGCTGCTCGAGCGTATGACCGGTCGATCGGGAATAAGGGGTGTGATTGCACGCAAGCTGTCGTAGATAAAGCGGGAGAGGACGGGTTGCGTCCTATGATGACATCCAGGGAAAGGCTTCTGGCGACGCTGAATCACCATGAACCGGACCGCGTGCCGGTCGACTTTGGCGGAAACCAGTCCGGAATCCACAAGTTCGCCTACCAGCGGCTCGTCGATCTTCTCGGCTTGAGGGAGGAGATGGTCATCATGGACCTCGTCCAGCAGCTTGCCCTGCCGTCGGAGGCAGTCCTGGAGCGGCTGCATGTCGATACGCGCTATGTGTGGGCGAAGGGCGCCGCAGGCTTTGATGCGAGAATCTTGAGGCACGAACGGGAAGGCCGGACCTGGCACGATTTCACGGACGAGTTCGGCGTCACCTGGTCCATGCCTGAGGACTCGCCGCGCTACTTTGACATCACCCGCTCCCCCCTGGCGGGACTCTCCCTGGATGAGATCAAAGGGTATCCCTTCCCCCGCGGTGATGATCCGACCCGGTTTGCGAGTCTTCGCGAGGAAGCCCTTCGCATCAGGCGGGACACCCCCTACCCGGTGATCAGCGGAATTTCCGGTGTGGTCTACGAGATCTGCTGGTACATGAGGGGACTGGAAAACCTGTTCGTCGACATGATCGAGCGCCCCGAGGTCCTTGAGACCATCATCGACCGCACGCTGCAGTTCTGGCTCGATTGGTTCCGGCTTTTTCTGGATGAGGCAGGGGACATTGTGGATGTGATCATGATCGGCGACGATCTGGCAGGACAGAAAGGGCCCCTGTTCTCGCCGGCGATCTATCGTTCGATTGTGAAGCCGCGGCAGAAGAGGCTCGTCCGGTACATCAAGAGCCGCACGAAGGCGAAGATCTGGTACCACTCCTGCGGCTCGGTCCTGCAGTACATCCCCGAACTCATCGACAACGGAGTCGATGCCCTGAACCCGGTTCAGCTCTCCGCCCGCGGGATGGATCCTGGCGAGCTGAAGAAGGTTTTCGGTGAAAAGATCTGCTTCTGGGGCGGCGGGATCGATTCCCAGCACGTGCTGCCGCACGCCTCACCGGACGAAGTCAGCGAGCATGTGCGTCACAACCTGGGGATCTTCAAGCCTGGCGGCGGTTACGTCTTCGCCAACGTCCACAATATCCAGGCGGACGTCCCGCCTGCGAACGTCCTTGCGATGTTCGATGCCGCGCACGAATGCGGACGATATCAGCCGGATGCGTGATGTCCGCGCCTCCGACGCGGGCGCGCGGACACGACGCTTCCGCATGGACAGCCGTTTCCTTCAACCGGGACTTATTTCACAGTCACGGATTGGATCACAACCGTTTGCACCGGCACATCGCGATAGGAGCCCTTCGTGCCCGTGGCCGTCCTCTCGATCTTGTCCACGACGTCCATGCCGTCGATGACTTTGGCGAACACTGCGTAGCCAAAAGTCTCAGGCTTGCTGCCTTTGTAATCCAGCGCGGCATTGTCCACCGTGTTGATGAAGAACTGCGATGTCGCGCTGTTGACATCGGAGGTCCGCGCCATCGCGAGCGTGCCTCGCGTATTCTTCAGACCGTTATTCGCCTCGTTTTCGATCGGCGCTTTTGTGGGCTTCCGATTCATGTCGGGGGTGAGACCTCCTCCCTGAATCATGAATCCCTTGATCACGCGGTGGAAGATCGTCCCGTTGTAGTAGCCCGACTGCGCATAGGCCAGGAAGTTCTCCACGCTCTTGGGAGCCTTGTCCTTGAAGAGTTCCACCGTTATGTCGCCCACGCTGGTCTTGACGACGACTACAGGATTGCCGGATGCCTTCTCGGAAAAGCCGGATGTGAGCATAGTACCTGCCATTACCAGGAAAACCGCGAATAGGATGTGCACTGCCTGCCTCGGGGAAGTCATACGCCTCCGTTCCTTGCTGTTGACTGATCGCTGCGCGTTCAGCAGGCGGGTATTCTATGGCAACCGGAACACACTGGCAACACCCGGCTGACCGCCCTATCCTTGTTCTGTATAATCAGCTACCCTGTGGCACAGCGACAGACGGTTCAGGAGGGCCAAATGCCATGAAGAGATATGGCCAGCTGATCGGGGTCAAACCGGAGAGGATCGAAGAGTACAAGGTCTATCATGCCCGCGTCTGGCCGGAGGTACTGGCGACGATACGGGACTGCAACATCCGCAACTATTCCATCTTCCTCCAGGGGGACCTCCTCTTTGCCTATTTCGAGTACGTGGGTAACGATTTCGCAGCGGACATGGCGAAGATGGCCGCAGATCCCAAAACGCAGGAGTGGTGGACCATCATGAACCCCATGCAGACGCCGCTCGAGTCCCGCGCCCGGGGCGAGTGGTGGACAAGGATGGAGGAGGTCTTCCACACCGACTGAGGGGGACAGTCACCAGTGTCCCGTCGCACCGGCCCTCAGGCTATCTGATCAGGCTGTGCCGCACCGTCCGCGGGGACACTGGTGACTGTCCCCCAGGAGCTTACCGTGGAAAGAACGGCGAACTGCCTGCGCAAGCTCGAGAGGATGAACAAGACCCTTCGACACCAGGAGGCAGACCGCGTGCCGGTCATTTACCACGGCTGCGGGAATGTGCGGAGTATCTTCGAGGATTTCATCGAAGTCGGCGTCGATGCCTACAACCCGCTCGAGGCCAAGGCGGGGCTCGATGTCGTCGAACTACGCCGGCAGTTCGGACACCGCATCGCTTTCTGCGGCAATATGGATGTAATGGCCTGGGCCGATGCGGGCAGGGACGAGCTCAAACGGATCGTGCTCACCAAGCTCAACGCGGCCAAGGGTGGCGGCTACATCTTCCAATCGGACCACTCTTTCCCCGGCAACATCTCAGGCGGGAACTACGACTACGTGGTGAACCTTGTGCGCGAGTTCGGCCGCTATCCGCTTCAACTCGGCGACTACGACCTGCCCGACCTCATGTAGGTCCGGTCTGCTAGTGTCAGACCGGACCCATGCCTGTTTGAATCTCGATAGGGACTCGGGTCCCGAAAGTCCTACGCCTGGGCGGGCGGTGCCGATTTCCTCTTCGCAAACAGAACGATTCCGCCGATTATCATCCCCACCGCCGTGGCCATCACGATCCAGATGACGGCATTGCGCGCTGGAATGACCAGAATGCCCTGGAGTGCGCTCACATCTGGTCCGACATTTCCGCCCATTTTCGCGCCGAATCGCGGCGCCTGCCACTTGAGCAGGTAGGCCAGCATGTACGTGGCCATGACCATGAGGCGGGTGTACACGCCGAAAAGCAGCAGGGTCTGAAACAGTGTCTTGAAAGGCCTCGACTCTCCGCTCGCGGCGATGCGCAGTGCAAAGAGCACCGGGAAGATAAGGTAGAGCCAGGCAACACCGAAGACATTGTTGACCGATTCAGGTGCGCCGAACTGTTCCAGGATGATTCGTACGACGATGATGCAGGCCGCAACGAGAACGCCGGCCTTCATCAAACTTCCCGTGACTTTGTTGGCCATGCTAGATCTCCCTATCCAGTCGATATACCGGCCATTCTTTATCCAACGTACCGCCAGAGCAACAGGAAACACCAGTGAGAATCACCGCGACAGCCGCGAGGCATGTCCGCCGCAGGGCGCCTACCTCGGCAGTACCTGACGACTGACTCCCCCGGCGCCGAGGTTTTCTTCGTGTGGTTCAAACAATGGGGACTACGAGATCGGTGACGCGTGACAGGCTGCCGATGGGACCAGGGAGACGTACCACCTTGCCGTAGAACTGCGCCGTGACATTCACGGGCTGGAAGCCCAGTTTCATCACCCTGCCAAAGCCGCCGCCGAGAGGTACGGTCCAGGTATTGCCGTTGCTTGCTTTCCAGTCGGCGGTGATGATTGGGACAAACGCGCGCACTTATCTGACCACGGGAATGGCCGACAGCATGCCGCGATCCTGCAGGAGGGCCGTCGCGACAAATTGCCCGCTTCCTCCCGTTGTGAGCGCCATGGAGCCCCTAAACCGCAGAGTAGCCGGAGCCAGCTGATGGAGGAACGTGGCCACCTGCATCCGGGCACCCAGCGGATTGAGGGCTTCCGGTGAGACCGTTTCAGTCACGTTGCCGTTTGAGTCAAGGATGTCGATCCGTACGCGAATCTCCTGGTCGCCGGGGTTGGCGAGTGCGACCCCGGTAAAGCGTTCCAGGCTGTCGTCGTTGTCCACGGGGATGGTGGCGGAAGCGGTGGGCTGGGAGGCCAGCACGCCCGCAGCGGCCGCCAGTGAGCCGCCCGTCGCATAGCGGAAGGTGGCGACACCGTCGAGACTGCCACCGGAGCTTCGCAGCACCGCCCATCCTGCCTTTGTCGGGTCAGCGGCACTGACCGCCGCGGCCGTCAATATCGTTACTCCGCCGGACGGGATCGTCAGCGAGAGATCCGGTCCGATGGCTCCGGCCATGGATACCGCGAAGGGGGCTCCATGCTGATCCATAAGGGCAAGGCTGCCCGATGCCGGGGTCGCGCCCGTATTAGCCAGCGCGAACACGGTCGTGTAACCGCCGCCCACGGCGATATGTGGAAAGTACGTTGCATCCGAAGGTTGCACGGCAGGCTGATAGCCAAGCTTGATGATCTCGAAATCGCTTGCAGTGATTGAAAAGAACGCCGGATTCAAGATGTCGTTGCTCCACCGGGTATCGTAAGTACCGCTCACGTACATATCCGTGCCGTTGTCAGCCACGATCAGGCCGTACTTCTTCATTGCCCTGAGAATCTTCTGGACCTCGGGTGCGTACTTGGAGATGTCCGTCCCCGCTTTGAGCCGGAGCCGGGCACCCATGGGCAGAGCGAGCGGATTGGTTCCGGCGCGGTGCGATGCCGGGTAGACATAACCGTTTGTCGCGCGCACCGTCACGCGGAAGGCGTGGCGGATCTCATCCGTTCCGTAGACCTCGTCGTAACGCATGAGTCCCGGGAGGACCGCAAGCCCCGCGGCATCCGCCGAGGTCCAGCCATCGGGGCGGCGGTTGTTCGTCTTCATGTCGAAGAACGCTCCGGAGCCTGCCTGCCAGCGACTGCCGTCATAGAAGACGTTCCACAGTTCGTAAAGGTACTGGTTATCCCGATCGACGACGAGCATATGACGGTCAGTATCGCGACGGTCGACATTTCCGGGCCATCCGCCCTCAATCCAATGAGGCTGCGTGATGGCTTCGTCCGGAATCGGGTAGAAAGGATAGCTCTGGCCTGTGGCGTGGTCGACGCCGTCACTCTCGTCCGCGTAAAGAAAGCTCACGCTCTTCTTCGATTGCGTGCCGTCCACCACGATGTACGGGAAGCCATAGATTTCGGCACTGCCCGGCGACGCATCACCGCCGCAGTCGGGATGCATTCTCTTTACCGAGCCGCTGTTTATGAAATTGATGAAGGCCGCAGAATTCGTATCGACAGGAGCGGCGCTTATGTCCAGGTTCCACCAATTGTCCGCAGGAAACAGCGGAGATGGCAGTGAGCCCCCCTGAACCGGCGCGGCCGCGAATGCGGCAAGGCACAGCCCGAGCACTCCAGCCCCGATCACCATGAAGCGCGGCCAGGGCCGGATCCGCGCGGAAAGAACCGGGCGACCGTGCCTCGTTCTTGCGGAGTCGTTCATATTCCTCGATTCCTTGCTCGCAGTCGATCGCGATTGCGGGACCGGGTCCGATACCGATCCCGAAGGCTCGCGCTATTTCCAGTGGGTCGCGATGTACTCCTCGGTTTCGGGCAAGCCGCCCTGCATGATGAGGTAACCGTTGTGCGGCTCGCGGGCGGTGATCTCATGCGCGATCGGGTCGCGCATGATTCGCATGACCTCCTCATGGTCGTCCGTGTGAGCCAGGACCCAGGAGAGCTTCATCAACGCCGTTTCCGGCAGCATGTTGTCCAGCGGCACGATGCCCAGGTCCATGAGGTCGCGCCCGGTGTCATAGACATACATCTGGGCGTAGCCCCAAAGAGTCTGAACCGTCATGACCACGTGAACTCCCGACTCGACGGCCCGCTTCAGCGCGGGGTAGAGAGGCTTGTTTACGTGACCCAGCCCGGTGCCCGCGATGACGATCCCGCGGTATCCTTTCTCGACCAGCGCCTCAACCAGGTCTGCGCGCATCCCGGGGTAGTAATAGAGGATCGTCACCCGGTCGTCGTAGACCGCGTCCACCTTGACGCGCCGGGAGCGGTCGCGCTTCGTGTAGTCCTTGTGCAGGCAGTTGAGGCTCTCGCGACTCACGATGGCGAGCGGAATGTCTCCGATGCTGCGAAATGTGCTGCGGTACGAGCTGTGCATCTTGCGGCAGCGGGTTCCGCGGTGCAGCAGCCCGTACCGGTCCGATGTCGGGCCAAACATGCAGATCATGACCTCGGCGATGTCGCCAAAAGCCGCGAAGCGCACTGCGTGGATGAGATTCAGAGCGGCGTCGGACGAAGGGCGATCGCTCGAGCGTTGCGACCCGACCAGGACGATGGGAACCGGCGACTGCTGGACCATGAAGGAAAGGATCGCCGCCGTGTGTCCCATCGTGTCGGTTCCATGACCGATGACGATGCCGTCTGCACCCGCTTCGATCTCGTTGCCGATGGCCCGCGCCAGCCCGATATACTGCTCCTTCGCCATATTCTCCGAGAAGACCCCGAACAGCTTCTTCGTGGTCAGGTTGCAGATGTCCGCGAGCTCGGGTACGGCGCCGTAGAGTTCGCCGGGGGTGAACGCGGGAATGACGGCGCCCGTCCGGTAATCCAGGCGGGAGGCTATCGTACCGCCGGTTCCGAGCAGGGTTACTTTCGGCAGGTCAGGCCGGGCGGGGAACTCCCGCTCCGGGATCTTGTAGATCGCCTCTTTGTAGCCCAGGCTGGTTATGCTTGCGACGCGGCTGACATGGATCCCGACGTTGTAGCCGTTCCGCATCTTGATGACGACGTGCTCGTCATCCAGGGTCTCCGACCGGGGGAGAATCACTCCCTCGAAAACGCTCCCGGCGTCGTTGACGGCCTGCACCTCGCTCCAGACTTTCACTCCATGCTCTTCGAGCTTGGCGCGGGCGAGACCCCGGTAGCCCTTCATTTCGTCCTGCAAGGGATCTGCTCCTTTCCTTCGAGCGCCCTGCGGAGACCGGCGCTCACCTCCGCTGCCGGTACCTTGCCACGCAGAGTATCCATGGCGTCGCCGAGCGCGATCCTGAAGACGCGGCCGCGATCTTTTGAATAGGCCCGATCCTCCGCCCGTTCGATGAAATCCGGTATGCGAGCACGCCAACCGGAGGGTTCGAGACCGAGCCCCTGCGCTGTTACGACGTCAGAAACGTTCCTGGTGGGCGTCGAGGCCACGCCGCGCACGATCGATTCCCATGCCTCCCAGAGGAGGGGCGTTTTCGCAAAGAGGCGGGCTAATTCCGCCCAACGCTCGAACGGAATGGCGTCTACCGGCACTCCGGCGCGCCGCAGGTAGACCAGTTTTTCTCCGAACAGGAAGCAGGCCTTTTTGAGGTCGGCTCCGGCATCGCGCGCGAGTCGGTCGACCGTGTCCGCGCCGCCACGGCGGATCAGGTAGTGGATCACCGGGACGGAGACTCCCGCTGCTGCGTAACGCTTTTCGCGCGCCCACGGCGGCTCCGGCAGCCCGGCGCGCAGCCCTTCGACGCGCTCCCGGGTGATCCGTGTCGGGGGGGAATCCGTGTCCGGGTACATGCGATCCGGCCCCGGCAGGATTCGTTCGAAATCGGTGGTCCCGTCCGGGAAAGGCTGGCGCGTTTCATTGGGGACGCCCCGGATCGCGTCGACGTAGCGCAGGCGGACCTCGTCTGCCGCGGTGACGGTGTCTTCCTCCGGGCCCCAGACGACCACGACCGCGTCTGCCGATTCACAGTGGAGACGAGCCCGGACCTTGCGCAGTTCCTGGATCGCGCCACGGTAATCCGGCCATTTTTCGTTCTGCAGCATGATCGGCCTCTGGTCCAGGCCTGCTATGACCCGCACGCGGCCGGCGAGTTCGGCGGCGAACGTCTGCTCGGGTTGCGTGGGCCAGGAGAGAGTCCCTGCGAGGCCACGCAGGCGCACCGCCCGGACGCAGAACGGCCCTGCGCCCGATTCGAAGCCGGGACGCCGCCCCTGTTCCTTGATCCATCTCTCCCACTTTTCCCGCCGGAGGAAGGAGAGTTCCGAGGTGGCAAAAACATCTGTGACATCGGCGCTTTCGACCCCGATGCTGCCCGGCTCTCCAAAGCCGCGCGCGAGCAGTTCGTCCCGCAGTTTCAGCAGGTTCACCTGCCGCACCGCCTCGCCGTGCACGAGCCTCGGGGCCCATCCTGCTTTCGGGACGCCTTTGATTTCGACGCGCCGCCCGCCGCGGACCGATACGTTCACGTCCTGCCGGGATGCACCCAGACCTGTGCGGACGTGCCTTGTGGACCGGCAGACACGCCCGATGAGCAGGATGGCCTCCTCTACCTCATCGGGTGCCCGGAGCTCAGCTCCTGTCACCGTTTCTATCAGGGGCATGCCGAGGCGGTCTGTGCGCCAGACGATCAGGTGGCCCTTGTCGGACACCTCGCGGCAGGAGTCTTCTTCCACGCTGACCTGAGTGATCGTCAGTTCGCGACCGCGGAACGGAAGCCGGCCGTTGACGCCGACGATGGCTGTCCTCTGGAAGCCGGTCGGGATCGAGCCGTCGAGGTACTGCTTGCGGGCGATGTGCACCTCGTCGACGATGTCGCATCCAAGCATCAGGCACTGTTCAACGGCGATGCTCACAGCCTCCTGGTTCACGAGGAAGGGAGGCGTGTCGTCCATCTCATAGGTGCAGACGTTTTCCTCGTGCAGGAGATAGATGATGTTCTTTCTGGTCTTGAACTCCATCAACGCGCAGCCATCGTACTCGCCGAGTTCCGAGAGGGTGGGGCGCATGTGGCGCAGGACGGCGCCGTCGTGCGTGCCGGTGTAATGGCCGGCCGGGCAGCGGCAGAACATCTTGGTAGGCGTGAGAAGCTGCTGGTGGACTTCGAGACCGGCGATCAATCCTATTTCAGAGTAATCGATCATGTGGATCAGGCGAGAACGGGCGGCGCGGGCTCGCTGCCCGCGCCGTCGCAGGGAGCACTATTGTTTGGTTTTCAGCGGCTGCGCCGATTCATCGTAGAACTGCTTCTGCAGTTCGAGCACCGTCTTGTCGGCTTTGACCTCGCGTATCACCTTGACCAGTTGCTCCGCCTGGTGGTTCAGCTCCTTTTCCCCGATTTCGCGGCTGCCGTACTTTCCCTCCCCGGCGTAGTGGTTGGGGAAGCTTGCGTACCACCATATGCCCGTGTAGACGCCCTTCAGCGACTCGAGCCGCTTCAGGTCCTCGCCCGATTGGGTCGTCGCAACTTCCTGATGTGCCAGGTCGGGACGGACCGCCAGGATCGCGGAGGTCTCCCCCTCTCCCGCATGCGCCTCCATCTTGGATTTGCGCATCCTGGCTACCTCTGCCTCGAACGCCGGATCGCTCGGAGGCTGGAACAGGTACACGGCGTAGTCCTTCCGGTTGGCCAGTTGTGCCTGGCAGAAAAACGGCAGGAAGCTGTTGTTGCCGCCGTGGCCGCTCACCAGGATTATCTTCTTGATGCCGTTGCGGGAGATTTCGTCGCATGTCGCCTGGAGCATGTCCCAGAGCAGCCGTTCACCGTAAGCGATGGTCCCGGGCTGGTGTTTCGCCTCGAAGATCTGGCTGAAGTAATATTCCGGAAAGATGATCGAGTATTCCTTCTGGGCTGCCCGCAATACCGTTGCCCGGACGTCGATCAGGTCCGTTCCCAGCGGAAGGTGAGGACCGTGTTTCTCAATCACCCCCAGCGGAATGATGCACGTTCCACCTGAGAGCTCGGCCGCCTTGACGAAGTTCGGCGCTGTCAGCTCTTCCCATTTGACCGGGAATCCGGCCGGCGACGTGGCGGACTGCTGTGCCGGCAGACTGCCGGCCGCAGCGAGCATGAACACCGAAAATGCCAGAGTGGCAAAAAGGACTCCGTATGACCGTTTCATAAGCCGTTCTCCTGTGGTTTGGATATTGCCATATTCCGGAAAGCATACTATCCCCCTCTCCCTTATGGCATCAGTTATTGGTGAGCTTGGGGCTGACAGCTTTCAATGGCAATCGTTGGTTCAGCCGGTGTGACAGGATAGAATGGCCGCCGGACTCGAGCGGAGGATGAGTGATGAAACGATACGTTTTGCTGTCGCTTCTTGTTTGTTTCCTGGTTGCCTGCCACACGTCTCAGCCGGACTCCATCGTCCTTCTCGTGACGCAGGATGGTGTGCGCTGGCAGGAAGTCTTCGGCGGCGCGCAGGAAGCGCTTATCGACAGCAAGGACGGCCAAACGCGGCAGGAGTTTCTCCGCGACACAGCCGAAGCCCGGCGTGAAGCGCTGATGCCCTTTCTCTGGACCGTCATAGCCAGGCAGGGTCAGATATTTGGCAACCGGGAGAAGGGAAGCGACGCCCAGGTCACGAACGGGAAGAAGTTCTCGTATCCGGGCTACAACGAATTCCTGACCGGTGCGCCCGATCCCCGCATCAACAGCAACGGCAAGATCCCCAACCCGAATCTGAACGTGCTCGAATGGATCAACCGGCAACCGTCCTTCGAAGGACGGGTGGCCGCCTTCGGCACCTGGGACAGGCTGCCTTACATCCTCAACCGCGAGCGCAGCGGGCTCTACATCGTGGCCGGAGAAGAACCGATCCCGGACAGAATTCTCACGGAGCGGCAGGCTGCCATCAATGACCTGAAGCGCGACACGCCTGACCCGTGGTTTGGCAACCCGTTCGACAGCTTTTCATTCCAGGCCGCCCTGGAACATCTCAGGCTCCACCATCCCCGTCTGCTTTACGTGATGCTCGGAGAGACCGACGAATGGGCGCACGAAGGCAATTACCGGCAGTACCTTCTGGCAACGCAGCGCACCGACCGCTTTGTCCGCACTCTGTGGGAAGCGGCCCAGCAGATCAGTCCCGGCCGCGTTTCCCTCCTGTTCACCACGGACCACGGGCGCGGTGACGGGCCGGAGTGGAAGGATCACGGCGAGAAGATCGACGGTGCAGAGAATGTCTGGATTGCGATGATGGGGCCTCAGGTGGCGTCGCTCGGCGAACGGTCCTCCGTCCCGTTGGTGACCTCATCTCAGGTAGCAGCGACCGTGGCCAAACTCGCCGGCCTCACCTACCCGGTTCGCACCGCGCCTCCAATCGGGGTCGGACCGAGGTAACCGATTTATTCTAAGGTATTTAGCCAGAATCTGACCCTCGCACCAGCCCCTTAAACGCGCTTCTTGCCCCCCAATTTTCCTCTCAAGGGTAGAAACAACCTGGAATTAGCGCATCGTTAACACTTCTCTAACAGGGGATCGCTAGGATTCTGTTTCTTGGTCGGCCTTGTCCTGCCATGTCAGCCGCTGGTTCGTCAGTTGAGCGCCAGGCCTGCTCAGAACTGAAGGCGATCAAAGACGTCCTGCAAAGGCTAAGGAAGACGGCACCGTCTCTGCAGCGGTCCTGGCATGGCGAAAACGGTCCATTGCGATGGCTGGAGCGAATGATGGGTGAAATGGCACGCCGGGAATATGGGAATATGATTCTTGCGATCTGTCTCTTTCTCTCTGCATCGGTGACTGCCGTATTTGGCCAAGACGTCAAAGCGTCTGTCGCCAGCCCAACGCAGTCAGAGCAGTCGGTAAATCCCGCCGCAGGCAATCAGCACGAAATCGACGAGCTGAAACGCCAGTTGGCCGAGCAGCAGAGGCAGATCGACGAACTTCGCCGCATGCTGCTCGCACAGGCGGGACCTGCCGACAACCCCAGCGGCACGGTCAGTCCGGCGCGGAGGCCGCCGGCGGCATCTGCCGCGCGAGTGGTCGGAGAAGTAGCCAGTCTGGCGCCCGCGGTCCCATCGGCCTCCGTTGTGACGCCGCAGCCGGCTCCGCGACAGCCGGAGAGAAAGGAAGCAGGCCAGCCGGCCGCACCTCTTCAGTTCCAGATAGGAAATGCCTACCTCACGCCCATCGGTTTCATGGACTTCACAGCCGTTTTTCGCGACGTGGCCACCGGGACCGGTATCGGGACTAACTTTGGCAACTTCCCTTACCGGACTGCAACCAGCGTTGGAGGCAACCTGACCGAGTTCCGCTTCAGCCCGCAGAATTCGCGCCTGGGCATGCGTATCGACACCCAGTTCAAGGGCACGAAGGTGCTTGGCTACTGGGAGTCGGATTTTCTCGGCGGCACCGGTAACCAGTCGGTCGGGAACCTTGCTGTCACGAGCAGCTCCTTCCCGTTCCGGCTGCGGCTTTACTGGGTGGATGTGCGAAGAGGCAAGTTCGAGTTCCTTGGCGGCCAGACCTGGAGCCTGGCAACGCCCGGCCGGAAGGGAATTTCCCCACTGCCGGCCGACCTTTTCTATACGCAAGTGATCGACGTGAACTACCAGCTGGGCCTGGTTTGGGGGCGCATCCCGGAGTTTCGCTTTGTCTATCACCCGAGCGACAAGGTGACGATGGCCGTTGCGCTGGATAACCCGGAACAGTACATCGGCGGATCAGGCGGCGCCGGCGTTACCGTGCTGCCCACAAACCTGGGGACTCCTTATTCTGCCCAGCTGAATAACGGAACCACGACGCTCGCGGTACCCAACCTGCACCCGGACATCATCGCCAAGATCGCGTTTGATCCGACCCTGCCCAACGGCCGCGCCTTACACTTCGAAGCCGGTGCCCTCGCGCGCACCTTCAGGGTCTACAATCCGCTTACTGCTACGCATTTCACAGCCACCGGCTGGGGCACGCAGGCCAACCTGAACATCGAGCTCTTCAAGGGCTTCCGCGCTGTCACTAACAACTACTGGAGCGACGGCGGCGGCCGGTACATCTTCGGGCAGTCCCCTGACCTTGTGGCCCGCAACGACGGGAGTCTTTCCCTCGTCCACTCCGGATCCACCGTCGACGGTTTTGAATTCACCCGCAAGAACATCCTCTTCTACGCCTACTACGGCGGAGTCTACATCCAACGCAACGCCATCTCTGCTCCCGGCAACGGCGGGCTGGTCGGCTATGGCTTCGACGGCAGTGCCAACAGCCAGAACCGAAGTGTCCAGGAAGGCACGATCGGGTTCACGGACACGTTCTGGAAGGACGCAAAGTACGGAGGGCTGGCTTTCATGGCCCAGTATTCCTACTTCACCCGCAATCCATGGTTCGTCGCTCCCGGCGCTGCAAGTGACACGCACATGAACATGGTCATGCTGAACCTGCGATATACCCTGCCCGGATCAGCACCCGCACCGAAGTAAGCGGGCGCGCTCCACCGAAGCGTCCTGTCCTCGCAGGCAGCTCGGACCTGCGCCGGATTGCGGATGCCCTGCGTTTGCACGCCTTCGCTATCTCGTTGATAATCCACCAAATACGGGGACGGCGACTCTGTCTACACCACTTCTGGCTTGCGTCTCCTGAACGAAATGGCCTATAAATATGGGCTTGTTCGTAGTCGGACTAGCCGGGTTGCCCGATCCATGGATCTAAACGATGCTGGGAAAGCTGTTTAAGAAGGATGTCGGTTTTTTCGATCTTTTCAATCACCACGCTGCGGCAACCTATGAGGGCGCCAGAGTTCTCACTCAATTGCTCGAGGAGTATCCCAAAGCGGATGCCCACCAGGAGCGCTTGGAAGAGTTGGAGCAGCACTGCGATGCGATCACGCATCAGACCGTCGACCTGCTCCACAAGACCTTCATCACACCCCTCGACCGGGACGAAATAGTCAGACTCATCTCGAGGCTGGATGACATCATGGATGCCATCCACTACACCGCCAAGCGTATCAAAATCTACGAGATTCCCTTCACGCCGCAGTATCTGAAGGATATGGGCAAGGTGCTCCTCTATTCCGCGGAGAAGACAAAGGACGCGGTTGAGATCATCAAGGGGTTCAACCACACCGAGGAGATGCGCCACATCGCCGGGGAAATCCACAAGCTCGAGAACGAGGGGGACGTCCTGCTCGCCACGGGTCTCAGCCAACTGTTCCGGGATTCGGCCGCCGATCCGCTGGCGGTTATCAAGCTCAAGGAAATCCTGGAGACTGTCGAGCTTGCGATCGACCGTTGCGAGGATGCGATCAACATCATCGAGGGCCTCTACCTGGAGCACAGCTAGATGGAGCCCCTCATAGTCGTGACCTTCGTCGCCGCGCTCGGTTTCGACTATGTCAACGGCTTTCACGATGCGGCCAACTCGATCGCTACAGTAGTCACGACGCGCGTTCTCTCGCCGCGACTGGCGGTCGCCTGGGCAGCTTTTTTCAATTTCGTTGCCGTTTTTGTTCTCGGCACCGGTGTGGCGATGACCGTGGGCAAAGGGGTGGTCAACCCCGAGAGCATTACGGTTCCCGTCATCTTTTCCGCGCTCGTCGGCGCCATAATCTGGAACATCCTCACCTGGAGGTTCGGGCTGCCTTCGAGCTCGTCTCACGCACTCATCGGCGGCCTTGCCGGTGCCGTAATCGCCTTCAGGGGACCCCAGTTACTGAACATCCGGACGATCATCTTCATCGCATCCTTCATCGTCATTTCTCCCCTGATCGGGATGCTGCTGGGAATGATTAACCAGGCGGTGGTTTTCCTGCTGGTGAGAAATAGGGCGCCCCGCACGGTTAACAGACTCTTCAGGCGCCTGCAGCTCATTTCAGCTGCCGTCTACTCGATTTCCCACGGCACAAACGACGCCCAGAAGACTATAGGGATCCTGTTCGCGTTACTTGTTGCCGGGGGGCAACTTCCGCCGGATGCCAAGCACATCCCGTATTGGATCATCTTTCTGAGTTATGCCGTCATAGCGGCCGGTACGCTGGGTGGCGGCGTGCGAATCATCCGGACCATGGGAAGCAAGCTGACAAAGCTGGACCCCATGCACGGATTCTGCGCCGAGACCGGTGGCGGCGTTACGATCCTGGCGGTGTCGCATCTTGGGATTCCCGTGTCTACGACTCACACTATCACCGGGGCGATCGCCGGTGTCGGCTTGACCAGCGGCTACAAAACCGTACGATGGCTCGTCGCCGCCCGCATTTTATGGGCCTGGATTCTCACGATCCCGGTTTCCGGGCTCCTCGCCGCCTTATTCTATCTGGCGTACAGCGCGATCTTCTAAGAGCTATCGGCCTTCAGCGATGATGTGGGTTCGTGCCGCCGGCGCGGACCCGATGCGCATTGCGGCGCAAAGCGCCCACCTCTTCCCGATATCACTTCGAGGCGGGCTTGTCCGTGATCCGACGACCCGTCTTCTGGTCGAACACCGCGTTGCGGAGAAACTGCTCCGTCGTCCACGGCGGCGCATCACCACCGAGGTATTTCTGGAACCATTCCAGGTGAGCGGTGTAGTAAAGGGCCATTTCGTACCAGCTGGGCCAGTGGCCGGCATCCGAGTAGACAATCAGTTTGGAGGGGACATTCATCTTCTGGAGCGCAGTGAAGAACTGCAGCGACTGTGTGTAGGGGATCCGGTAATCCCGCTCGCCGGTGATCACCAGGCAAGGCGTCTTGAAATTGCGCACGAAGTTCGACGGGGACCATTTCTCGTAGAGATTCGAATTCCAGGGTTGTCCCTTCAGGTCCCATTCCGGAAACCATAGTTCTTCCGTCGCCCCGTAGAAAGACCGCAAATCGTAGAGGCCCATCATGGACGCGATCGCTTTGAAACGCTCGGTGTGGCCTTCCATCCACATCATCATGTAGCCGCCGTATGACCATCCCATGACCCCGATGCGGTTGCTGTCTACATACGGCAATCTCTCGAGCGAATCCGTGACTTTCATCAGGTCCTGGTAGACTTCGCCGCCCCAGTCTCCCGATATCTCCGCGGTGAAATCCTGGCCGTACCCCGTTGAGCCGTGGGGGTTGGCGAACGCGACGACATACCCGGCGCCGGGATAGACCTGCCAGTCGCCCCGGAACGCGTCCTCCCACTGGTCCTGCGGGCCACCGTGGACGTTCAGGATCATGGGGTATTTCCGGCCTGGATTGAAGTCGTGCGGTTTTACCAGGAACACCTCTACCTGGGCCCGGCTGTTTCCCTCGACCCACATGGTCTCGGCAGGGCGAATGTCCACCTCGCTCACCAGGACCTCGTTGGCATGTGTGAGCTGAACCTTTCCCGACGTGCTGCCTCCCGTCATCGCGGCACTGTATATCTCGGCCGGATCAGCGACGGAGCGCCTCACGTAGACGAGCGTCCTCTCGTCGCCAGTGAGAGCGAATTCGTCGATGGCACTGTCCGCCAGGACCTCCTCAATCCTTCCGTTCGCGATGTCGAGCCGGCGCACTGGATCCCGGCCCTTGTCAGGCCCCGTGAAGTAAATGGTCTTCGAATCCGATGTCCAGGCAAAGCTGTTGACCCAGTTCCGATAGGATTCCGTCAGTACCCGCGTTTCGTTCCTCTCCCGGTCGTACAGGGCCAGTCGGAACAGGTCCGATTCGTAGCCGGGCTGCTTCTGTGTCCGATAGGCGATGTACCGCCCGTCGGGCGAGTATTTCGGGCTTCCGTCGTAGGCCGGGTTTGATGAAGTAATGTTGCGCGGGCGTGACTCCGCGTCTGAAAGCGGCAGCACCCAAAGATCGCTGTTCGTCGAGGAAGCGGCATCCTCGTCATGATTGGACATGCAGACGATTTCTTTTCCGTCGGGGGAGAAATCGTACTGGAGAGGGCCGCCCAGCTGGAAACCCGGCGAGTCAAGGTCGCCCGGAGTCAGGTCCGTGATCTTGCCTGTGGCGACGGCCACGAGAAACAGGTGTGTCCTGGTGCCGTCCTTCCAGCTTGTCCAGTGCCGGTACAGAAGGCGGTCTGCCGTGTGAGCATGCAGCGGGCCGTCCTGCCAGCGCTCGGAGGTCCTCTTGTTACAGCTCTCATCGGCTCCGCACTCGGGATATACCTCGGACGCGAATGCGATGGACTTGCCGTCCGACGACCAGAGAGGGTCGGAAACACCCGTCGAAATGTCGGTAAGCCTGCGCGCCTCCCCGCCTCGCAGAGGCATGAGGTAGAGGTTCGAGTGTCCCTCCCGCGCGCTCACGAACAGGACCGTTGTGCCATCCGGAGAAAATCGGGCGGAACTCTCGCCTTTTTCGCTCTGGGTGATTTGCCGGGCGTGGCGACCGTCGATGTCCATCACCCAGATGTGACTCACGCGCTTGGCACGCGCCAGGTCCGACGTCGTGAGCGTGTACATCACGGACTTGCCGTCCGGGGAAACCTGGATGTCGGAGACGCCCTTCACGCGGTACAGGTCTTCGATGGTGAAGGCGCGCTTCTGGGCGAAGAGGCCGCCCGCCGGGATCAGCATGAGCACGAGAAGCCAGGCACCTGTTCTTCTTGTCATCGATCGCTCTTCCTGCCTTTGGTCATCAACTGCCGGAACTTTGTGTGACAGAGAGATTACCAGAGTCATAGCCCCGACGAACAGAAACGCCGCTGACCGGTTCGGAAGCCCGGGAGTTCCCGGGCGCCCGTTCGGCTGCCGCTTTGATAACTTCCTGGTCAGCTTGGCAGATCGGGCTGCGCCCGGCTTTCATCGCCGTGGGAGTTGACATTGGCCCATAGAAGTATTGTTGTATAAGAGAACCGGCAGAACATGATTCCCCTTGGCGATATTGACCGAAAGCTCCTGCGGCCCCCGATTGTTACCGGTGCGATCATCGCGCTCAACCTGTATGCTTTTGTGCTCGAGTTTCTGTTCGGCGCCCCTTTTATTTTCCGCTGGTCCTACATCCCGGCAGAAATTACCGCAGGGGAGGATCTGATTACCCTTCTGACCGCCATGTTTATGCACGCGGGGCTCCTGCATATAGCCGGCAACATGATATTTCTGTGGGCATTTGCACCTGAGATTGAAGATGCAATGGGGCGCTTCCGCTTTCTTGTGTTCTATCTGGTGGGCGGTCTTGTGGCATCGCTGGCGCAGATCATGATGATCCCGGAATCGAACGTGCCCAACCTCGGAGCCAGCGGTGCCATCGCCGCAGTGATGGGGGCGTTCCTTGTATCCTTTCCGTTTGATCGGATCCGCACTATCGTTTTCCTGGGCTTGTTCGTCACGGTGGCCCTGGTACCGTCAATCCTGCTGGTGGGATTATGGTTTCTGCTGCAATTATTCAGCGAGGTCGGCTCTCTTGCCGAGCATCAGGGCGGCGGCGTTGCGTACATGGCCCATGTAGGAGGGTTTGTTTTCGGGATGGCGACCGGGCGGCTGTTCATGTGGCGAAGATCTGCCCCTGCAATGAGTCGAGGGTAACTACCGGCGGAAGCAGCTATGATCTATTTTGTCTTTCCGCGCTCCCTGCGCGATAGCAACCTGTGCCTCAGGCCACTGCGGATAGCTGATGGACGTTTTATCGCTGCCGGCCTGGCGGATGAGGCAATCCTTCAGGCATGCGGGATGCCAGGCCCGCCGGCAGCATCATGGTTTTCCCTCATCTGGTGGATAAGAAGAACCTACCCGTTAGCCTTCTGCATCGAGTTGAAAGCACGTAGAATCGGCTTCCTGGGGCTGTACCGCCTGCGCCCCGGCAAATCTGCCTTGATGAGCCTTGCGATATTTGATGAGACGTGCAGAAACTGCGGGTACGGCACGAGAGCCCTGGAACTTATCGTGCAGCACCTGCAGAAGTGCAGGCTCGTGGAGCGGCTTGCCGTGGATGTGATGCAGGAGAGTCCGGCGTTGAACTTCTGGATGAAGGCCGGCTTCAGGGAAGCTTCCGCGGTTGGCGGAGTACTCACCTTGACACGGGATATCAAGTCCTAGACCGCAGCCGCGCAAATAGACAGGTTTGGAGCCTACGGAGGACCGGTTTCAACTGATGGAGGTGTAGATTTCTCCCGCTTGGCTCCGGACCGACCCCAATTCCGCTCCTCTGAAGGGTTTCCCGCGGTTTGAAGCGCTGCGGCAAATGAAGACCTGGCGCCGCATGGCCGCGCTCGATACCGACCTGTCGGGGAGCGGAGTCTGCAGCGATCTCCTCAATCCGGCCCGTCCGGCGCCGGGCCGCAGACTCCATTGGCACTCGCGCCCGCCTTCAGTGCCATCCCGTCCTCGACGACCAGCAAAAGGCTAGGGCCTTTCCGGGTTCTCATGGCTTTTGCTATCCTTAGGTGTGGGCTGCCCCAACCACTCGGGTGTTGGGTGCAGACTCACTCACGTTCCAGGGTGCGGTGCCAATAAGGAGGTATTTCGCATGCGTCCGAAAGAACAGGAGAAGTCTGTCAATCAGTTGCAGGAATTCAATATGGATGGATTGATCGAGATGCACCTCGGGTTCGCCCCGTCGCGAACCCTGATGGCGGCGCTTGATCTGAACGTGTTTTCGAAGATCTACGAGGGACACAAGACCGCGGAGCAGATCGCGAGAGGCTGCGGAGCCTCGGATCGCGGCATGCGGATGCTGCTCGATGCCCTGGCTTCGCTGCGCATCCTGGATAAGACGCGGGGGGGACACTATTCTCTGCCCGCGTTTGTCGCCCAGTTCCTGGTGCGCGAGAGCCCGGACTATCTCGGGGACTTCCTCAACATCGATACGATCTGGCAGGCTTGGGGTGGGCTGACGGAAAGCGTGCGCACCGGCAAGCCATTCCGCACCGTCGAGCATCAAAGGGAAGCCGAAGAGTTCTTTCCCAAGCTCGTTCGGGGTCTGCACATTGTCAACCGGCAGCCTGCACAGAATCTTGCGCGAGCGTTTGCAGGGACAATCCCACCGAATGCGCAGATCCTTGATGTGGCGGCAGGGTCCGGCGTGTGGGGAATAGCTTTCGCCGAGGCGGACCCGCAAACCCGCGTCACTGCGCAGGACTTCCCCGGCATGATCCCGGTGACGAGGTCATACGTAGAACGCCACCGGGTCGCGGGGCAGTACGATTATCTGCCCGGAGACCTCAGGACCGTCGACTTCGGCAAGGACCGGTTCGATCTGGCTATCCTGGGCAACATTGTGCACAGTGAGGGCGTCGAGTCCTCCCGCGACCTGTTTTGGCGCATCCACCGGGCGCTGCGCAGGGATGGGCATGTGGCCATCATCGACATGGTGCCCGATAAGGAGCGCACCGGCCCGGTGTTCCCGCTGATTTTCGCGTTGAACATGCTGGTGAATACCGAGCAGGGGGGCACCTACACTCTCGAAGAGTACAGGGAGTGGTTGACCGGAGCCGGGTTCCGCAGCGTGGAAGCGCGCGACATCGAATTCCACTCGCCGGTGATTATCGGCAGAAAGTAGGACCTGAAAAGCGCGAGACGAAGCGTTCCCCGAGTCCGGGGGGCGCTTCTCCGCAGCGCTTGGATCCATTCCCCTCGCGTCGAAGCGGCCGAAATTGACGATTGCGGAATTCGATTCGGTGCAGTAACTTATTGAGCCAAAAGAGATGCGCCCGTAGCTCAGTTGGATAGAGCGTTTGACTACGAATCAAAAGGTCGCACGTTCGAGTCGTGCCGGGCGCACCATTATAATCAATAACTTGCGGCTGCTGTGACTCGCTGCTCCCCGCCGCGTGCCAAAATCCGCGCCAAACACTCCTTCTTCCGCTCGGTTTCCAGAACCGAGGCAAATGCCGCGGCAGTAAGGTGAAAGAAGGAGGGCGGTAGCAGTGGACAGCATTTCAGCGGGCTGGCAACCATTCCACGGCTATGAGGCCGGCGTTCGCCACCGAACGAAACTCCGGATCTCCTGTGAGAAGAACACAATGATGATCGCGCGCCGTGACCACTGCGAAGGCGTCCGCATATGAAATCGGGTGATGCGCCTTGACGTGCGCCGCTGCAAGTACCGTTGGGCGCGAGACCGGCACAATCTGCAGTGGCAGCTGGTCAATCGCGGCCATGGTTCGATGCGCCAGGACGAGGCCGCGTTCACGCTCTATTATGTAAAGGACCTCCCCCAGGTTGATGAGCGAAAGGTACAGGGAGACTTTCCTGCCTTGTGCAGCCAAGAGCAGCCCTTCCACACGGCTTCTCCCCGGTTCGCCCTCCAGGTAAGCCAGCATGGCATAACTGTCGAGCACATACGCGGATGGATTAGCGGCCACGGGATTTCTCTCTGCGTCGTTCAGCCCGGCGTTCGGCCAGCAAGGAATTCCGGAGTGACTTAGGGCCCTTGAGCATTCCGGCAGCCTGACGAACCGGATCGCGCAGCTTTGGCACGAGGGCCAACACACCTCCGTAATCCACGACCTGGACCTCCGTGCCGGGGCGCAGATCATGTTTCCTGCGAAGTTCTGCCGGGATGACAACCCAGCCCTTCTGAGAGACGGTGACGGTCATGGTGCTTGCTCCTTTGCCGTTATACCATTTGGCAATAAAGTATAACGCCAGTCGCCATCCCAGGCAACTTGCGAGTTCGTGCCATTCCACCCGTGTTTTCGGACAGGTTTGCGAGCCGCGGATCTCCGTGGGAAACCGTCGGTAATTGATCGAGCTGCGAGCCGACGCGTGCCTTCATTCCCCGCTATCGCATTATTCCGTTCCAGCCTATAATCACTTCACCTTGCCCCAGTTGCCGGACGCATCGAACTGAACTGACCAGAAGGGAGAACAGGCTCCCGTGATCGCTACGACGGTCGGTCATTGCGAGATCATGCAGAAACGTGCCAAAGGAGCAAAGCTCTTGTGCGGATCTCGATCCGCGCCCTTCTGGATCCTGTTGGCCAGTGCAATGATTAGCTTACACGCGAGCGCTTCATGGGCGCAGGTTACCTCGGGTGAAATCACGGGCACCGTGATGGACGCCACGAAGGCGGTAGTTCCAGGAGTGGAAGTGATCGCCACGAACGTGGCGACCGGCGTTTCGCGCAACGGCCTCTCAGAGGTGAACGGCCTCTATCGCATACCGTTTCTGCAGCCGGGCTCCTACAACCTGAAGGCGTCGCTGGACGGATTCAAGACTGCCGCCTACGACGGAATCACTGTAACGGTGGGGGAGATAGTACACGTCGATGTCATTTTGGAGGTGGGGAACATTTCCGAAACGGTGACCATCAGCGGCGAGGCTACGACCGTTGACGTCGAGCAGGGGCGCGTGTCCACCCTGGTCGACGGCAAGCGCATTCTCGACATGCCTCTGAACGGCCGCAATGTGTATGACCTGATGCAGCTGGCACCGGGTGCCGTGAATACCAACGCAACCGTGTATGAAGTGGGCACCGGACTATATAATCTGTCCACAACCTCGATCAACGGCGGGAGGGTCAGCTCCAACGGCTTCTGGCTCGACGGTGTCACCAACAAGGGATTGAGCGGGGGGACCAACCTCACACCTGGTGTCGATTCTATCCAGGAATTCCGCATGGAGAGCATAAACTTCTCTGCAGAATTCGGAGACTCCGCCGGCTCGGTCGTCAATGTCGTATCAAAATCCGGCACCAATAGCCTTTCACGGGAGCGCGTTCGAGTTCCTGCGCAACGACGCCCTGGATGCCGCCAACTTCTTCGACGCATACGACCCGGCGACGGGGGAAAAGGACGAGCCGGAATTCAAACGCAACCAGTTCGGGGCGTCTCTCGGAGGCCCCATCCGGAGGAATTCGACTTTCTTCTTCGGTTCCTGGGAGAGCCTGCGCGTGCGCACAGGCCAATCGGCTGTGGATGTCTTTGAGAGTGCTCCGTGGGCAAATTACGTCCAGCAGTATGGTGCACCCGTCGCCAGCTTCCTCTACAAGAACTACCCCGATCCCAAACCCATAACGACAGTCACGGATACCGTCGGCAGCTATCTCGCCGAATCAGGGCTGGATCGCGGAGCCGACCCAGGCCGATGTTGACGGTTTTCTGATGGGCACTTTCGGTTCCCCGGCGGGAGCCCTGGGCGCGGATGCGCCGATGATCGGTGAAACCAGTTACTTTCAGCCGGACTGGGCGGATACAGATCAATGGTCGGTTCGTATCGACCATGAATTCCGTGGCGGCAAGGACAAGTTGTTCGGCCGCTACTATTGGGACAGGACCAAGTCGATCAATCTGCCGTCGCGCCCCGCCTTCGATCGGGCCCTGGGAGCAGGAGGCCAACCAGCCTTCCCTCGCCGAGACGCATGTGTTCAGCCCCACGGTTGTGAACGAATTCCGGTTCGGTCTGAACCGTTCGCATTTCGATCAAGCTGCCGTCCTTCCCGGCGTTCCCGGCGTGTTTGACACATGCGGACAGAGCGGCTGCGGGCTTTGGCGGCCATACCGAGCAGCCCTTCACGGAGAACGTATTCGCTTACAGCGACGTGGTCAATCTCAGCAAGGGCCCGCACAGCATGAAGGCCGGCGTCGAGTTCCGCCGCAACCAGGAGAACAGCGAGTTCAACCTGGGGCGGTGCCGAGCTACTACTTCTACGGCCTTGTTTATCTCGCCCTGGACGATCCGTACTACGAGTCTGGCGGCGTCGATCCCCATATCCTGGACGGCACGCACAAAGCCGAACTTGCGAGCAATTTCCGAGGCTGGCGCAACACGGAGTTCGGCGCGTTCTTCAACGACGACTGGAAGGTCACGGCCGGCCTGACTCTGAACCTCGGTATCCGGTACGACCTGTACACCCGCCTGACCGAGGTCCAGGATCGCGCCACGAAATTCGACATGACCCACGGAGAGAACCTCTGGTACCGCCTACGGGACGGTGATTTCGCACAAGCCACGGCACTGTCGGAAGGGGACCACAACAACCTCGCTCCCCGCTTCGGGTTCGCATGGGATCCGTTCAGAAACGGGAGGATGTCAGTCCGCGGCGGCTTTGGGATCGCCTACCAGGCCGGAATCTTCAACCCTCTGGCCAATTCCCGCTGGAACCCTCCCTATTACAGCGTCAACGGCATCGCCAAGCCTGAGTGGGGTGGTCGTCCGGGAGAAGTCGTCCTTTACGGCCCGCAGACTCCAGGGCAGGACGTGACCGCGACCGGGCCCAATCCGAATGTCGGCGCGCACTCGCTGGAAGGCAACATCATCGGCCTACTGGCCGGACAACCCGAATACGACCAGCCTGACCGGCATCCCGAACCCGCGCATGCGCGACCCGTATGTGATGAGCTGGTTCTTGGGCGTCCAACGCGAAATCAGGCGAGATCTGGTCGCTGATGTGAACTATGTCGGGACGGCAGGGAGGAAGCTGATCCGGGCTGAGAACTGGAACAGGTTCACGGGTGACCGGACCGGCGCCGAATCTCCGACGGACGAATGGGCCGGCGACACGAGCTTGAACCGGATTAACCAGACTTACGGGCAGATGCGGTTCTGGGAGAATTCGGTAACTTCGTCCTACAACGCCCTGCAGGCGCAGGTGTCGAAGCGGTTCTCGAAGGGGTGGGCCTTGACCGGCAACTACACCTGGGCCAAGAGCATCGACCTGAGGTCCACATGGCACTCCGGTCTGACGACCAGCAACGGGCCTCAGGAAGGCTACTCCACGGATGCCTCGAAAATCTACCTGGATCGCGGACGCTCTATTTTCGATGCCCGCCATCGGTTCGTGTTGAACGGGATCTGGGAACTGCCGGTATTTGCCAACAGCCGGGCGTTGCTTCAGAACCTGTTCGGCGGATGGCAGATCAACGGCATCCTGGCGCTGCAGTCGGGCCAGCCATTTACGCCCTATGATGGGCGCGCGTTCTCCGTGGGGGGCGACTACAATGCGGACGGGATCGGAAGCGACCGGCCCAATACTCCTTCGATCGGCAACACGGTGAGCTCAGTCCGGAGTGATTGGGTGAATCCGGGGGCCGGACCATTCAAGATTCCGACGACCGAGCCCGAGGGAATTCCAAGCACGGCCGAGACGGTGGCTTTCTTCGGGCAGCCCGAGCCTGGTACCAACGGCACCCTGGGGCGCAACACCTACGAAGGGCCGGGATTTGCCAACCTGGATTTTTCGCTCTTTAAGAACTTCAAAGTAAGAGCCATCAATGAAGAGTCGAGGCTCCAGCTGCGATTCGAGATTTTCAACGCGTTCAACAGAGTGAACTTCGGTCAGCCCGTGAATGGACTCAATGCGCTCTTCGGGCTCCAGTCATTTGACGCGCGCCAGATCCAGTTCGGCCTGAAATTCATCTTCTAGCCAGGGGATAGTCACTTGGAGCGTCCCCGTCCGGGACGGTTGAATCCCGTCGCATTCAAGGCAAGGATCGTTCAGTCTTACGTTGACATTCATGCTTAAGCGGCTTATGCCGGTGGAAACTCGGATAATCGGCGAGACGCTGATCATCACCAGATCAGCGAAAAGCTCGGTCAGGTCTGTCAGACCGGCCTACCTGGATCTTCCAATCAGGGCAGCCCGCATCTGATCCGCCTCTTTTTCGGAGAAGAAGAGACTGCCCACCCTCCGCGCCCGGCTCCAGTCGTCGTAATTCAGCCTGTTCTGCATGATGCCGTAAGGCGAATGGTAGGCCGGGGGTAGAAGCAGGTGCCCGAGCTCGTGGGCCACGACGTACCCGAGCATCAATGCTTCCGGATGGCTCCCTGCAGCTGCCTCGGTCCGGATTCTGTCCCAGAAGACCGTGATGTGACGGCCCTGTGCCGGCGCAAAGGCGACAGTGCGTCGGTGAAGCCGGGTGTTCAGCTTGTCGAAGCAGCAGTGAATACGGAGGACATAATCAGCCTCCGCTACGGACGATTGCCCCCCGTCCAGCCAGAAGAGCTCTATGGCGGCTTCTTGAAACACCAATGAAGCCAGCCTCTGAGCTTCGATCAGCGTCTCCCTGGGAAGGCCCGCCTGATCGCAGACCAGGACCCTGATTCTCAAGACCGCCGGCACCGGAGGCTGTTGCGCTCCGATGACAGGGATCGTCAATGAGAAAGCGAGGATTGCCTTGCCTGTCCATTGTATCGCCCGGTTTGCCATGGGGCCTCTCTTTCGGCGGCCTGGTATTGCCGCGCACGGCCCCTATTGCGGGATCGGGGAAACCCGCCATGAGCGAATGGGACAGCCCCTTTTGCGCCATCCGCTAGGCAGCCAGCGGACCGGCGAAGCGACTGTCCCCCCGCAGGAACGGATTCAGGAGTGGAGGTGTATAATCGGCCAAACTTGCGGCTTCTCTTCAGGCAAGGATTGCTTCATGAGCGGCCAGTCGCCCAAGGAAGTCACTCAGCTTCTGAATGCCTGGCGCGGCGGTGATCAGGCGGCCCTGAACAAGCTCATCCCCTTGATCCATGACGAGCTGCACCGTTTGGCGCATATCTACATGGTGCGCGAACGCAAGGGTCATACTCTTCAAACCACCGCATTGGTGAATGAGGCGTTCATGCGCCTGGTTGATGCGAATCAGGTGCCTTTTGAGAACCGCACGCACTTCTTCGCCATCTCAGCCAACCTGATGCGCCGCATCCTGGTGGATTTCGCACGTTCCCGCGGGTATCAGAAACGGGGCGCCAATATCGTGAAGGTGGAGTTCGAGGATGGCCGCATTCCCGCACCCAATCGGCGGGCCGATGTGGTTGCACTCGACGACGCCTTGAATGCCCTTGCGGCCTTTGATGAGCGGGAAGCAAAGGTAGTCGAGCTCCGCTTCTTCGGCGGGTTGAGCGAAGAGGAGACAGCGGAAGCGCTTGGGACCTCGCTCAGGACGGTGCAGCGTGACTGGGCTTTGGCGAAGGCGTGGCTGCTGCGTGAGATGAGGTCCGGAGGAGAGGCATGACTCCGGAGCGCTGGGAGCGGATAAAGCAGATTTATCACTCGGCGCTGGAGCTCGAGCCTGGACAACGGGAAGCGTTTCTCAAGGAAGCCTGCGCCGGCGACGAGGCGCTCTTCAAGGAAGTGATGTCCCTGTTAGCGCAGGAGGGGAATTCGGAAGGGTTCTTTGAATCGCCTGCCCTGCAGGTCGTGGCCAAGGAGCTTGCGGAAGACAGAGCGCAAGAGCCGGCAACGGATCTGGTCGGCCACACCGTGTCGCACTATCGCATCGAGAAGAAGATCGGCGAAGGCGGGATGGGCGTGGTGTACCGTGCGCGAGACCCTCGCCTTGGCCGCGACGTAGCGATCAAGGTCCTGCCCGGGGAGGTGGCCGACAGCCCTGAGAGCCTGCAGCGGTTCGAGCGCGAAGCCCGCGCCGTCGCCGCGTTGAACCACCCGAACATCCTGACCGTCTTCGACGTGGGCACGCACGACGGCGCCCCCTACGTCGTCACGGAACTCCTCGAAGGCGAGACGCTGCGAGCCTTCGTCGCCCGCCACTCCCCCACCTCGCGCCAGATTCTCTCCTTTGCCGTCCAGGCGGCGCGCGGCCTGGAGGCGGCTCACTCGAAGGGGATCATTCACCGCGACATCAAGCCGGAGAACCTGTTTGTCACCACGGACGGGCGGATCAAGATCCTCGACTTCGGTCTGGCGAAGCAGTTGGACCTGGCGGCGTTCGACGGCGAGAAGGCTACGGCGACGAGCCCGACGAAGCCCGGCATGGTGTTGGGGACGGTGGCCTACATGTCGCCGGAGCAGGTGCGCGGGCTGCCGCTGGACGCGCGGACGTGACGTCTTCTCGTTCGGGGTGGTGCTGTACGAGCTGCTGAGCGGCAGGCACCCGTTCCGGAAGGAGACGCGCGCGGACACGTCGAGTGCGATCCTGAACGAGACGCCGCCGGAGCTGTCGGTGACGGTGCGGCAGGTGTCGCCGCAGGTGGCGGCGATCGTGGCGCGGTGCCTGGAGAAGGCGCGTGAGGAGCGCTTTGCCTCGGGGCACGACCTGGTGGTGGCGCTGGAGGCGGTCGCGGCGGGAGTCTCGGCTGCCGCCGGCTGCGGGGATCGAGGAGCGGAGCCCCTATCCCGGGCTGTCGAGCTTCACGGAGAAGGACGCGGCGCACTTTTTCGGGCGGGAGGAGGAGGTCAAGGCGCTGTGGCAGCGTCTGCAGAAGAGCAAGTTGCTTGCCGTCATTGGCCCGTCGGGGGCGGGCAAGACTTCGTTCGTGCGCGCGGGTGTCATTCCGGCCGCTCCGGAAGGATGGCGCTGCGTGTGGGTCACGCCGGGCAACCGGCCCTTCGCGGCGGTTGTGCGGGCGCTCGTGCCGGAGCTGTCGAACGATTCTGAAACGCTGCAGCGGCTGGTGGGGGCGGAGACGGGTGACGAGATGACGGCGGCGCTCGGTGTGTGGCGGCGACGCCACGGCGAGGCGCTCCTGGTGGTGGACCAGTTCGAGGAGCTGTTCACGCTGAACCCTGTCGAGGTGCAGGCGCGCTTTGCCGCGCTTCTGGGACGCCTCTCCTCCGAGGCCGACGTGCACGTTCTCATCTCGCTGCGGGACGACTTCCTGATGCGCTCGCAGGAGCAGCCTGCCGCTGCGCCCGATCCTCGGCGAGCTGACGCCTCTGCTGCCGCTCTCGGCGGAGGCTCTGCGGCGGGCGCTGGTGGAGCCGGCGAAGAAGCTCGGCTACCGGTTCGAGGACGACGCCCTGGTCGACGAGATGGTCGGGGCGGTGGAAGGTGCGCGGGCGGCGCTGCCGCTGCTGGCGTTTGCCGTCTCGCGATTGTGGGAGAAGCGGGAGCGGGAGAGGAAGCTCCTGACGCGGGCGGCGTATGAGGAGATCGGGGGTGTGGCGGGAGCGCTGGCGCAGCACGCGGAAGCTGTGATGGACCGGATCGGGGTGGGGCAGGATGTAGTCCGTGAGATCTTCCGCAACCTGGTGACGGCGCAGGGGACGCGCGCGGTCGTGGATCGCGACGAGCTGCTGTCGGCTTTTCCGGAGAAGGGTGTGGCGGAGGGGGTGCTGCGGGAGCTGATCGACGCGCGTCTGGTGACGAGCTACGAGGTGGAAGGTCGGGAGGGGGAGGCGAGCCACCACCGGGTGGAGGTGGTGCACGAGTCTCTGTTGAAGGCGTGGCCGCGGCTGGTGCGGTGGCAGGCGCAGGACGAGGAAGGGGCGGTCCTTCGGGACCAGCTCAAGCAGGCGGCGCATCTGTGGGAGGAGAGGGGGCGCCCGGCGGACCTGCTGTGGAGCGGGACGTCGTTCCGGGAGTACGAGCTGTGGCGCGAGCGGTACCCGGGGACGCTGACGGCGCTCGAGGAGGACTTCGCACGGTCCATGGCGGAGCGGGCGCAACGGCAAAGACGCCGCCGGCGGCTGGCTGTCGGCGCGGTCGTCGCCGCGGCATCTGCTCGTCGCCGCTGTCACGGGAGTGCTATGGAGGAAGAGCGAGGCAGCGCGCGAGCGAGCGGTATCCGAGGCTCTCCGCGCCGAGGCGAGCAAGCTTCTGGCCCTGGGCCGCCTGGACCTGGATACCTACCCCACGGCGGCGCTGGCTTACGCACGCAAGAGCCTGGAGCTTGCCGACACGCCTGAGGCGCGGAAGTTCGCCCTCGAGCGTCTGTGGCGAGGCCCCGTGGCCCGCTTCCTGCCGGCGGCGCAGATCGGGAAGGAACTCGGCCTTGGGGACAAGGGCCAGATGTACGATCGTCGCCTGAGCCCCGACGGCCGGTGGCTCGCGACGGGCAGGGCGGTCGGCGATCGGCAGATCCTGCTCTTCCCGCAGGATGGCGGGCCTCCGCTGGTCCTGCCGCGTCCGCCCGATGGCAATACGACCGTGCTTCGACTTCGGTCCGCATGGCGACCTCCTCATCACAGGAGGATACGGGCGAGAGCTCTGCGTTTCTGGTCTCTGCCGGACCTGCGGGAGATACGCAGTGTGGAGCTGGAAGAGGGATTGTTCTCTCGTGGCGTGGTTCGAGGCGGGAGGCTGTTCACGCTCACCATGATCAACGAGGCAAAACGCGAGATTCTGCTTGCGAGTCCTGGCCTCTGCCCGACGGGGAGCCGAAAGTCTCTGGGGATATTCAACTTCAGCCCCGTAGGTGCGGACTTGATACGGCATCGATGCCAGCGGCACCTGCGCTTCGCCTATGTCCTGGACCGGAAGGTCAACGTCCGTCCGCTCGATGCCTCGCCCCCGGCGCCGGAGGGTCCTGGGGAGCGCTCCGGGACGAAGTTATCTGGACATTACCTTTGCCCCCAAGGGCGACCGCCTGGCTTCCCTCGACAAATCGGGCGAGATACGGCTCTGGTCCCTACCGTGGGCTGCGCGAGCCGCCGCTTCGCGCGTCCTGCAGGGGCCGAAGCAACTCTTTAATTTCTTGTTCGCGATCAATGGCGACGGCACGCTTTTGGCCATGCCCGGCATCGCCAGTTACCTGCACGTGTGGGACCTCCGCGATCCTCCCGACGCCGAGCCGTCATCCTCAAGTGGCCTGAACGTCCCCGACGAGGTCACCAGTCAGCCGCGTGGATTCGACCCGAGCGGACGATGGCTCGTCGAGAGCAACGGCCGGACGGTCGCGTTCTGGCCGATCGCCGGCCCTTCCGAAACGCGCGCTGCATGGTATCGAAATGCGAGTTGTAGCATCTGGACTTCAGTCCGTTACGGCCGACGGGCGTTTCCTGGCTTCCGGCGGTTCAGCGAACGCTGCACGCGCTATGGCCGATGAGCCCTGCGGCCGGCAAGGCCATGCGCTCGCCGCTGGCGCTCTACTCGAGAATCGCGTTCCATCCTGCGGGAACGCGTGCTGGTTGCATACCGACCGCGAAACTCCTTCTCGTTCCGATCGAGGGAGGCCGCCGCCGCAACTGCTCGACCGATGGCAGGAAGGCACCGGAATCTACCGCGGGCTGGCATCGACGCGCAGGGGAAACGGGCAGTCGCCGCCCGTGGTACCTGCGAGGGGAGCTTCAAAGACCCGAAGCAGCGCGTCCTGAGGGTCTGGGACCCGAAATCGGGGCAGGACGCAGTCTTCTCGTTCGCATCTTACACTGACGCCTCCTGGGCGTTCTGCGAGGCGTCCTTCGCTCCGGACGGGGCCGTCTTCGTCGGGGATCGGGCGGTGTTCTTCGGTGGTACTCCCCGCCGATCCTGAATGGGACCGTCTCGGCGGAGACTGTCTACGCCGGCATGAGCTTGGCCCGGATTCGACCTGAGCCGCGACGGGCGATACCTGCTCGTTTGGGGGACTCGCACAAGTCGAAGCGCGTATCGGACGGCGCAGATGAACTTCTTCCTGTTCGATCTCGCGACGCACACTTCCCGACGGATCACGACGCACGGCCGGCGCCTGAGCAGTGCGGCCCTCGACCCGTCCGGCCGCATCATCGTCAGCGGCGACATCGACGGCATCGGTACGCGCCGGGCCCGCCACTGGCGAAGAGCCGCATCTTCTGCTCGGTCAGACCAGCGCGTGGGATCGCTCTTGGCAGTTTCCCCGGACGGGCGCTGGATCGCCTCGGTCGAGCGACAATGCATCCACCTCTGGCCCATGCCCGACGTTACGAAACCGCCACTCTCATACGCTGCCGCACGACGAGCTGCTGGCGAAGCTACGGGCGCTGACGAACCTGCAGGTGGTCGAGGACAAGACCGCGGCCACCGGCTGGAAGCTCGAGATCGGCCCCTTCGCCGGATGGAAAAACGTCCCGACCTGGTGACCTCCCGCCCGGTACCGTTCATCCACCGGCACGTCAGGATCCGCCCGCGATGGCAAGTGGTGGAGGGCGTAGTCCGGCACAACTCAGGCATAAAGCAAGCACGTGTACCGACTCCGATTGTTTCACCAGGGGGCTCACTCCACTTGGCCGTGCCAAGAACCGTGCCAAAGGGTAACCTTCTGAGTGGATATGACTTATCGGGGATCTGGCGAAGATCCCCCGAACTCTCTAGTGTGCTGGGACGGACGCCTCCTCGGAAGCGGGGCCCCAAGAATCCGTGCTAGAATACGCGGCGTGGCGGGAAACTGCCGGGGAAGACGCGCGCAGTCGAGATGACACCACAAGTCGGGGACTGGCGGGCGTGAACCCATTCTCAAAAACAGGCGCCTATTTTACTTCTCGGTACGGCCGCCAATGGGCGCCCACAACAGTCATGTTTCATGCCGCGTGGACGGCCGAAGCCTACGAGCACGATTGCCAAGACATGGTCGCTGTCTTCTCAGAGCCTGAACGGTGCGTGATCGCCGTGGCCGACGGGGTGGGAGGCATGAGTTCGGGTGGCCAAGCTGCCGCGGCCATCGTGGAGCAAGTTCGTAGTACCTATGCCAGTACAGAATCGACCGAGGCATGGAGCAGTTTGCTGTGCCAGGGCGACGGACGAATCGGCCTTGGCGAATTTTCGGCCGTTGTCGTAGATGTGCAGCGTGCCGGAATCTGCGGCGCAAGCGTCGAAGATAGCCAAGCCTGGGTGGTGAAAGGAGCGGACATTGCCAACCTAACCGCTGGCCAGCGCCGAAAACCTGTGCTTGGCTCAGGGGGGCGGTTCCGTTGGTTTCTCGCATGACAGACCCGACGGCTTGCTGATTGCTGCAACCGACGGATTCTATAACTGCGTAAAACAGGCAGAACTAGTGAAGATCATCCCCTGCGAAGACTTCGCGGCGCTGCCGAAACGCCTGCTCTCTCTGGTTCGCCTGCGTTCCGGCGCGTTGAACGACGATGTCGGCATCGTTGTATGCAAATACGCGCGGCCAACGCGATCCGACAACGCTGTATGCAACTTACTATAAGTGTCGAGGCGCCACGCGAGCCGGATCGCTATCCGGAGTCACGGGATGGCAATCTAAACGACCGAATTCATCGACACGACTGCAGTCAGCAAGGAGGACACATGCAGAAGCCGGTACAACCAGCCGCTAGTGGCTTACTTCTCTGCACGATCGCGGCGGCCTCCGCCATGATGCTGTTCGGCGCAGACTTCTGGATCTCAAAGCCGTATGCAGCCTGGAACGAGCAGGAGGTCCTGACGCTCCTGAGAAACTCCCCATGGTCATGGACGACCAGCATACCGGGAAACTACGGGGGCAGTTCCGTTCCTACGATGATGGGTGGCGGCGCACGCGCGACCCAGACTACGGGCGGGTTGGGAGGATCGGACTCGGTTTCAATGTATGTGAGGTGGCATTCATCGTTGAAGATCCGCCAGGCGCTGGCCCGGTACAGCCAGCTGCAGGGCATCCTATCAGAGCCCGAGATGCAGCGATACATCGCGCAGCCGATGCCGGACCATACTATCGCCATCAGCTGCCAGACCATGGCCCCATTCGAAGCGGCCACCTTCGAGGCGCTATTGCCGCGCACATTCCTTACCTCCAAGAAGAACAAAGAGAAAAAGGTCGGGTTGAAGGCGTACAGTCCTCCCGCCGCACAGGGGGGAAGCTTCGCGCTGTTCATGTTTCCGCGCGAGCTCGATGGAAAGCCGACGGTCGAGCCCGCCGACGAAGAGATTGTCTTTTCGACCCAGATCGGTACGCTGAAAATCCGCGCCCCGTTCAGGCTTGCCCGCATGATGGTCGACGGCACCCCTGACCTGTAAACCCCAGTCCAGGCGGCAGGTGACGACATCTGTGCCAACGCTCACATGCCCGGACGGAAAGGTTGGGTATTCTGTTGGCGTCAGAAGAAGACCGGCGAGAATACTCAGCCAGGCCGCATGCGGCCGCAGCGGCCTATCCCGCCCCGGCGGTTCGCTTGGATATTGTCATCTTCCGAGGTGTCGCTCGACCTGGGGAACATGATCAAACACCATCCATTTCCGCAATGAACGATTTCATTGTCCCCATTCTCGCTCTGAACGTCCCGAGAAGTGCATCGGAGGTTTCCGAAACACTCATTCTGCAGCACGGGCGCCTCCTTGCTCGTCAGTTTGCCCCGCGAGCGCTACAGTGAGGCTCCATTGTGACGGCAGCAACAAACTTCGTGGACTGGGGGGCAGAAGATGCGAAAATGAGGTTGGCTTCACACGTATCGGAGAATCGCAATGGAAGACAACGGGCAGAATCGGTATGCACCGCGGAAAGTAGGACGCCGGGCGTTCGTCGAAGCCGCTCTGGGAGCGGCGGCTGCGGGGGTGAGCTCGGCACCTGGAGGGGCAGCCGCCGGACAAGAACGAAGCGGATCGATCCATCGTGAAACTCTCGAGACGCCGATTGTAGCCCGGCACCAAGTCGTTGTTGCCGGCGGAGGCCCCAGCGGTGTGATTGCGGCGGTCGCCTCGGCGCGCAGCGGTGCGGACACATTGTTGCTGGAACGATACGCCTTCCTGGGCGGCAACGGCACGGCGGGCTTGATGACCTGCTACAACGGTTTCCGCAATCAGAGGCCGCCTGAAGCGCTGCAAACGGTAAAGGGCATTCCCGCAGAGTACATCGCAGAGCTTGTCAGGCTGGGCGGCGTGGCGGATATGGACAACTACGAAAGAACGGTGCCGCACGCTGTCAACAAGGGCGACCTCCCCTACACAGTCCCTTTTGATGCAGAGGCTGCCAAAGTCGCGTGTTTCAACCTGATCAAGAAGGAGGGGGTCAAACTGCGCCTGCATAGCTGGGTAGTCGCACCGATGCTCGATGGCTCTCGTGTCGGAGGCGTTATCGTGCATTCCAAATCAGGCCGGCAAGCCATCGTGGCGGATATTGTGATCGACTGCACCGGTGACGGTGATATCGCCGCAGCTGCCGGTGCGCCTTTCATGGGCCCTGCGGCAACCGGCGATCGCATGGGAATGAGCCTGATGTACGGCCTCGGCGGATTGCCGCCGACGATCCGAGGCCCGTTCGACGGGATCCGCATCGGTGATCATGTTGTGAGGTGGGGACCTCGTGAGAGCGGCGATGGCCTCGATGTCGAGACGCTGACACGTGCCGAGGTTGACGCACGCTTGAAACTCTGGGACGATGTCCAGAAATTGCGGAAAAAGCCTGGGTGGTCCTCACTATATCTCTCGAAAACTGCCACGTGCATCGGGGTGAGGGAGACGCGCAGGATCCTTGGCGAGTATGTTGTGACTGAAAGAGATGCGATCGGGGGGAAACGATTTCCGGATGTAATCGCCATCAGCTCCAATCCGATGCCCGATTATCACGGCAGGCGGTATTTCTTCCAGCACGAGGGTTTTGACATTCCGTATCGCTCGTTGCTGCCGCTGAAGGTGGAAGGCTTGGTTCTATCAGGACGCTGCATTTCCTGTGAACAGGCCCCGTTCCAATCAGCACGCTCAATGGCGCCCGCAATGGCAATCGGTCACGCCTCTGGTTGCGCGGCGGCGTTGGCCGCCACAACTGGCGTGCCGCCGCGAAAGCTGGACGTGAAAGCGCTTCAGAAACTGCTCGCGAGTCAGAATGCGGAGTTGCGCCTTTAACAGAACCGCTGTCTAAACGGCAAGGTGCCGGATCACTGCAGCCGTCGCAGCAATCTGTTTTCGTGCCGTCCGAAGTGGTTCGCGTGTCCTACGGGGGGCCATGCAATGAACTCACGGAGCGAGTGGCAACCACAAATCAGTTCCAGCAGCCTGATCGCGTACCGATCGACCTGGGGGAAATCAAGGCTTCGGGCATTGCCGCCGTGGCGTTTGACCGCGTCCGTAAGCGCCTGGGGATCGAAGGGCTCACCCGCGTGCAGGACCCGCGTTTCATGATCGCCGATGTCGAGCAGGATTTCATCTTCCGGTTTCACGTCGATGTTGTACCGCTGGATCTCTCGACGGTGCACAGCCTCGCGGGATGCGACCAAGATTGGATTCATAAAAGGCTGTTCGACGGCACCGATGTGCTGATGCCTCCAGGCACGCGCATCGGCGAGGAAGTCGACGGCGACTGGGTGCTCCTCGACACCGACGGCGCGCCGACCACGTTCCGCATGCCCAGGAACGGCTTCTACTTCGACGACCTGGCATTCAATACGGGTGGTGTCATTCGCCCGGAGAAAACTGTTCCCCCGCATCAGTAGAGGGAAGCGCCGCACTAACAAGACCAGTAATGAGGAAGGAGAACAGATCATCATGACATGGAAACAGATCTTTGCAGCGGTCATCGTGGCGGCAACCTTCGGTGTCGGTGCGCCCCTGATGGCGCAGCAGCCGCCCGCACAGGCCTCCGGCGGTGGCACACAGGACCACGTCGCCGCCCTCAAGCAGACGATGCAGCAGGGCATGGCCCTCGCCCGGAAGTACGAGTGGGTTGAAACAACCATTATCAGCCTGAAGGGTGAAGAGAAAGGCAGGAAGCAGAACCGCTGCTACTACGGAGCCGACGGCAAGGTAGAGAAGATCTCCCTCGACCAGCCCGCACAGGCATCCCAGGAACAGGAAGGCGGGCGAGGCGGCCGCAGGGGCGGGCGGGTCAAGGCGCAGGTCGTCGAGAAGAAGAAGGACGAGATGAAGGACTACATGGAAAAGGCCGCGGCCCTGATTCATCAGTATGTTCCGCCGAATCCGCAGCAGATCCAGGCGGCGAAGGACGGCGGACGGATCGTGGTGAACCCGCAGGCCGGCGGGAAGGTGCGCCTCGTGATCTCGCAGTACCTTCTGCAAGGGGACGCCATGACGATCGACATGGACCCCGCCACCAACAAAGTGCTCGGCCTGGGCGTCAACACGTATCTGGACAAGCCTGAAGATGTGGTTACGCTGGCGGTGCAGATGAGCTCGTTGCCCGACGGCGCGATCTATGCCGGCCAGACGACGCTGGAGGCCAAGGCCAAGAACATCACGGTGGCGATCCAGAACTCCGGGTACCGACCGGTCCAGCAGTAATCAGTAGGGGACAGTCACCCGTGTCCCCGGAGCAGGACACGCTCTCAGATGCCACACTTGCGCGGCCGCTCCTGGCCTGGATCCGGGGGACACTGGTGACTGTCCCCCACCTGAAGAATATTGGTCTGTTCTCTGTTGTCCTCCTGCTGTATTTTTGTAGTAGAGTCGAGTGCTGCAAACAGGTGCAGGTGAACATACATGAAGGAGCTCTTGGCAGACGTACGCGAATCGCAGACGAAGGGCGAAGCCGCTGAAGGATTCTCCCTGCTGCAGAGGGTGGAACGCACCGGGGACACCGAAATCCCTGATGTGCATCCGTCTGTCGATGGAACGCCGGATTCGGGCCATCCGCCGCATCAAGGCAGCGCATCCGAGGCAAGAGAGCTCCGTTCCGATTACCGCCGTGCTTCAGCCGGGGAGTCCCAGGTTGAGGCGAAGGCCGCCAGCCGTGAAGAGCCCGTAAACTTACCGCAGATCGGAGCCGTGGTGCGGTGTAAGGCTTCCCTGCTTCGCAGTCCAAGGCGAACCTCGGGCCGCGTGAAGGCGATTCTGTCCCGGGAATATGGGCAGGCCGTCGTCATTCAATCCATCTGGGGCGACGAGGTCACCGTTACGGCAAAAGAGTACTCCCGTTTTTTTGAAGAGTGCGAGCCACGGGACATGGCAAGGCAATACTGGGAAGGCACCTGATTCGGTCATCAATCATTCCCGCGCGACCGTTGTGCCGCGCCTTCAGCACTCGGTCTGCAGGTCGGCAAAACCCCGCGCTGACGCGCGGGGCTACTACTGTGCCGCCTCTTCGAGGCTGGTCTGGAAGTATCTGGCAGGCTTGTGCTGCGATCGGATGGGCAAAGAATCAGGCGCATTTCGCCGGCAGTGAGCAGACACGCGCGTAAGCGGCAGTCACATGCGATCAACAGAATTGAGGCTTCAAAGGCCGGCACAGTCAGGCCGAACGATTCATTCGCACCTGGTCAACGCTTGACGCGGGGGAACTCCGTCACGCGAATGTTGGTGCAGCCGTATGGAATCAGGGTCAGCTCCTCGAGCGGCGCATCCGACTCCTGCAACCCGGGCACGATCTCGCCGGCCCATCCATGGGCGATCTTCCAGTTTTCGAGCCGGCGTCCCTTCACCTTCGCGATGATCCCGGCACCATCCGGCGAAAATGGCCGCTCTCCAATCGGGCGCTCTTCGAATTGCACGCCATTTTCCGGCTGTTTTTCATCTACCAGCAAACCGTAATTCCACGGGGTGGTTGGTCGAACCTCGAAGTCGCCGTGCGGTAACTCGCGGTACGGTTTCCCGGCATTGACCCTCGTCCGGCTTTCGCCGATCTTGAGGGAGTAGACCAGCGGACCACGTTCAAGGGCGACCGCTTCGTTGTATCGAATCGAGACCCTTGCTTTCATCGGCAGTCGCAGCTTCATACGAACACTGCCGTTCCACACCTGCTCGATACGATGGAAGGTGCCGGGCTTCAACGCCTGTTCGGCGCCGGCCTCGATCTTCAACGATGCGCCTTCGGCCCAGGCAGGGACCCGCAGCAGGAGAGGGAATCGCACTGGTTTTCCGGTTCCTACCCTGACTTCGACGTTTTCTCTGAATGGGTAGTCGGTATCGACTGCCAGGGACACCGGTATTCCGCTCGACTGGAATTCCACGGTATTCGGTGCATAGGCAATCAACGCGGCACCGCCGTCGGGAGTCGACATCCATAGGTGCGCGGCGAACTTCGGCCAGCCCTGATGCATGTTCGAAGTGCAGCAGCCGAAGTTCGGTTCCAGCCCGAAGATATTGGATTCGGGCCCGTTCGTCGTCCACAGATGATCCGGGTTTGTCGTGCACTGAACCTGGTTTACCTGTTGATCGTATTGATGCGCCCACATGTCGGGCGTGAACGTGGCGGGCAGGGCATTGTAAGCGACGCGTTCCAGCCTGTCGGCAAAGCCCGGGTCACCGAACACGGACACCAGGTGCTCGAGGGAGAAGAGAAACTCCACCACGGAGCACAACTCGGTGCCCTGAAGGGGATTCTTGCCTGCCAGGCATTCGTCTCCCGTGAACATACCGGTAACCTGGCCGTGGTAACGGTCGAGTATTTCGATCATCCGTGTGGCAAATGCCCGATCCTCCGCCCGCTGATCCAGGCGCCAGCTCAATGCGGCGGCCTTGGGAGCCATCCCTGTGTTCACGACATGCTTGGCCCACTTCCAGAGCCCGCGGCGCGGCGTCGGCACGGTTATGTCTTCGCCCCGGTAGAATTCCGCGTAGTCGAATCCCTGGCGGCGCAGTTTGCGTGCCAGGTCGAGCAGCCAGCTCTCTCCCGTCTTCTCGTATAGATAGAACGCGGGTATCAAACCCTCGAACCAGCGGTATCTGCCCCAGTCATAAAGGGGTGTGCGATCCAGGCCGGCAAGCATGGCGCGCAGGCTTCGCTCCATGGCTTTCAGGGCGCGCTCATCGCCGGTCGCCTCGTGATACTGCGCGAGGACCTTGTCGGCCAGCAGGATGGCCCAGAGATCATAGCGTTTGGCGACAGCATCTTCAGGGTAGGGGCTGAACCACCCGTCGGGACGCTGGTGCGTGACGATGCAGTCGACATACCCCGATACACGCTTCTGCAGCGGTTCGTCGCGCAGTATCCAGGCCAGCGGGATGACGCCATCGAGCCAATACGGCGCGCGTTCCCAGCCCTCGGCCTGTCCGCCGAACCATTTGCTTTGACCTACGTCCGGCCAGAACTCGTCCAGGTGGCCGCTCAATCCATCCGCCTGGATACGCAACTGGCGCAAGAGCCAGCCCGTGGGGCGGATAGAACCAATGGGAAAAGGGCGGAAGGCCGGCGCCGCCAGACCTCGAGCTTGCCCGCCCCCGGAAGACGGTGCTGCCTGGGATGGTTCCCCCGCCTGGCTCGCAGTTGTCTCGCCGGAGAGAAAGCCGGATGCCGATATTCCCGCTGCAACGCCGGACAGGAACTTGCGACGATTGATATCGGGCATGGAAGTAATCTCCTGTTTCGGGATGTGAGTATAATCCAGCCAGAGACTCGGGAAAACAAGTGAGCGGCGCTTGGCTGGGGCGGGGTCACGCTTTCTTGCGCCGCAGCGCGAGGCGACGCGCCGCGCCGCCAGAACAGGAGTGGATACCATGATGGTAAAAGTGCTTGATGATGCGGACGCGGTCGCCCAAAGAGCCGCTGCGATCATCGCTGCGGAGGCCCGGGCGGCCGTGGCCGCGCGGGGCAGTTTCATCCTGGCCGTAAGCGGAGGCAAAACCCCATGGAAGATGCTGCGTGCCCTGGCTGGCGAAGAGGTCCCCTGGGAGTGTGTGCATGTAGTCCAGGTGGACGAGCGAGTGGCGCCGCAGGGCCACCCTGACAGGAACCTGACCCATTTGCGCGAAAGCCTGCTCGCTCATTCTCCGCTGCCTCCCGGGCGGCTCCATGCCATGCCGGTGGAGGAGAAGGACCTTGAAGCGGCCGCCGCGAGCTACGGCACGATTCTCCAGGGGATCGCCGGTTTTCCGGCGGTGATCGACCTCATCCATCTGGGTCTGGGGGCGGACGGCCACACCGCCTCACTCGTCCCTGGCGACGCCGTACTCGATATAGACGACAGGGACGTCGCAGTGACAGGGGTCTACCAGGGGAGACGCCGCATTACGTTGACCTGCCGGATCATCAATCGCTCGCGGCGGATATTGTGGCTGGTGACCGGGGAGGAAAAGGCCGTGATGCTGACCCGCCTGCTTGCATCCGATGCAACTATCCCCGCGGGCCGAGTGCGCCAGGAACACGCGCTGGTGCTGGCCGACCGTGCTGCAATGGGAAAGGGGCGTTGAGCCCTTGGCAGGAGGGAGTGGACCCACTTGGTTTTCGGCCGCGGGCCCGGCGCTCTGCGGCTATAATGCCACCTGCCGGCCATCTGCCTGGCCGGTACGGAGGCGTTCATGGGTCGTCGTTTTGCGCCAGCAGTCCTTCTGATGATGCCGCTTCTTGCTGCCTGCAGCAGGCCCTCCGGGCAACAAGCGGGGACGGGCGACCTGAAGTTCATCACCATCGTGAAATCAACCGGCTTCAACTGGTTCCGACGCATGGAAACGGGTGTCCGGCAGTTCGCGCACGACACGGGTATCCAGGCGCTGCAGCAGGGTCCTTCGAAAGCCGATGCCGCGCTGCAGGTGCAGGTGATCGAAGATGCGATCGCGCAGAGGCCCCAGGCCCTGCTTGTGGTCCCTTTCCAGGTGGAAACAGTCGAGCCGGTCCTCAGGAAGGCGCGAGACCAGGGCATAGTCGTCGTGACACACGAGGCTTCCAACATCAGGGCTGAAAGCGCGGCGTACGACGTCGAGGCTTTCGACAACGCCGCATATGGCCGGCATATCATGGACGAGCTTGCCTCGGGGATGGGCGGGGAGGGCAATTACGTCGTTTTTGTCGGCAGCCTCACCTCCAAGTCCCACAACGAGTGGGTGGATGCCGCGGTCGCTCATCAGAAGGAGAAGTACCCGAAAATGCAGCTCGTAGGTACCAGGAACGAGACGAGCGACGATCCGCAGAAGGTCTACCAGATCATGAAGGACCTGCTGAGGACCTACCCCGGCATAAGAGGAGTCCAGGGATCGGCAGCCACGGACGTGGTCGGAGCAGCCCAGGCAATCCAGGACGCCGGCCTCTCCGGGAAAATTACCGTGGTCGGAACCAGCCTTCCTTCCTATGCGGGCGAACTGCTCAGATCCAGGGCCATAAGCGTCATCAACTGCTGGGATCCGGCGACCGCCGGCTACGTGATGAACAAGGTTGCCCGGATCCTGCTCGAGGGTGGGACAATCCGGGATGGGATGGATCTTGGGATCGCAGGCTACAACAGGATCCGGCTGGTCGGCCGCGTGATCTATGGCAGCGCGTGGATCGATATCACCGGCGAAAACATGGATCAGTACCCGTTTTAGACCGAATCATCGGGGTCGGTATCGGAATCGCGGTCGCAATCGGCACCGGCATTCGTACTGATGGCCGGTCGATATCGACCCCGATTCCGATCCCGACAGCGGGGGCACTCCGTGGGTGAGAGCATGACGCGCGAGTACCTGCGGCTTCAGAATATCTGCAAGAGATTCGCGGGCGTTCAGGCGCTCCGGGACGTCAGCTTGAGCATCGACGCCGGCGAAAATCTATGCCTGGTCGGGGAAAACGGATCCGGCAAGTCCACTCTGATCAAGGTCATCGCCGGGGTGCATGCCCCGGATTCGGGAGAGCTTGTCCTCGACGGAGCCGTTTACAGCCGCCTTCATCCCATCGATTCGATCAGGCACGGTATCCGGATCATCTACCAGGAACTGTCGCTTTTTCCCAACCTGACCGTCGCCGAGAACATCGCGCTCAACTGGCAGATATCGAGGAACCGCCGATGGGTGCGCCGAAGCGAAGTCGACAGGGTTGCGCGCCAGGCGCTCGAAAACATAAATGCGAAACTGGACCCGGACGCGCAGGTTGGAGATCTGCCCGTTGCCGCCCGCCAGCTCGTGGCGATATCGCGGGCGCTCCTGGGGGACGCACGGCTGATCGTCATGGATGAGCCCACCGCCGCACTCACTCAAAAGGAAATCAGGTCCCTGTTCCACGTTATCGGGAATCTCAAGAGCGCGGGTATCGCCACCCTTTTTGTCAGTCACAAGCTCGACGAAGTGCAGGAAATCGCAGACCGCGTGATCGTGCTGCGAAATGGGGAGATGGTGCTCGATAAGAGGGGCCCGGGCATGGATCGCCGGACCATCTTCGAGGCCGTGACGGGACGCAGCGCCGAACGAAAGTCGCCGGTGGCCGAAGGGCCGCCTCCGAACGCCCCTCTTCTGCTCCAGGTCGAGAGGCTCTCGTTGAATCGGTGCTTCAGCGACATCTCGTTTGAGCTGCGCGCAGGCGAGATCCTGGGCATCACCGGCCTGCTTGGGTCCGGGCGCACCGCACTGGCGCTTTCGCTGTTTGGATTGATGCCGGCTGAATCCGGTCGGGTCCGGATCGACGGGAGACCGGTTGATCTCCGGGAAGTGCGAGATGCCCTGGAAGATGGCATCGCCTACATCCCGGAGGATCGACTGCGGGAAGGCCTGTTCCTGGATCAGTCCATCGGCAGCAACGTCGTGGCCGGCGTCATCGACCGGTTGCGCGGAAGGTTCGGTATGATCGACGTGCGACTCCGGCAGGGCACGATCCGCGACTGGGTGCGACGTCTCGACATTCGCACGCCGTCTGCGGACTTGCCGGCGGCCAGCCTTTCGGGAGGTAATCAGCAACGCGTGGTGCTGGCCAAATGGCTGGCAAGAAACCCCCGGATCCTGATCCTGAACGGCCCCACGGTGGGTGTGGATATCGGCGCCAAGGAGGCGATCCACGGGATTATTTCCAACCTGGCGCAGCGGGGAATGGGCGTCCTGATCATATCCGACGACATCCCGGAACTGATGGAGCTGTGCAGCCGCATCCTCGTCATGAAGAGCGGGCGCATTCATGACGAGTTCGGCACCCGCGACACCAGCGAATCGCAGCTTAACGAAGCCCTGGTTTCGACATGAGATGCGCCCTTGACCGCAGAGACGCTGAGACCGCAGAGATGAGCACTTGATTATGAATCGAATAGAGATTCTGCTCCGCGCTCTTTGCGCCTCTGCGGTGAGATTCTTTGGCTTACTGAGGCAGATGGTGCGGACTCATGAATTCGTAGTCGCCGGGTGCGTGCTGGTTCTCTCCATCGTCGTCGGCCTGATCAACCCGGCATTCTTTACACTCGGCAATCTCTTTGATCTGCTGCGCAATGCTACGACTTACGGCATCCTTGCAATGGGAGTGCTCGTCGTCCTCATTTCAGGCGGAGTGGACGTCTCCTTCCCTGCTATTGCGGCGGCTTCCTCGTACATCGCGGTAAAGATCCTGATCTCATCCGGCTTTCAGGGATCCGCCTGGGTTGTTTACGTGCTGGCGATACCTTTCGGCTTTGCTTTGGGTTTGTTGAATGCCACATTCATCTCGCGTTTCCGGCTGCCTGCCCTGATAGTCACACTGGGCACTGCCGGGATGATCTACGGCTTCGTTTTGTTTTTCGTAGGGAACCTGGTTCTGTACAACCTGCCCTCCGGGTTGGTGAAGTACGGCACGGCAAGTCTCGCGACGGTCGAGGATGCCGCGGCCGGGACCTCCGCGTTGCACCCGTCGGTCCTGCTGCTCGTCGGAGCGGCCGCAGCCGTCGGGTTGCTGCTCAGGTACACAATGGCCGGCCGGGGCGTTTTCGCCCTCGGCGGCAATCGCGAAGCAGCCGTTCGATCCGGCTTCAACGTCCACTTGATTGAATACGGAATATACTGCCTTGCCGGCGTGCTGGCCGCCGTCGCCGGGGTTACACAGGTGGCCTTGTTTCGTAATGCGAATCCGGCCGCGCTCATGGGGGCCGAACTGGAGGTGATCGCGGCCGTCGTGCTGGGAGGTGCTTCCATCACAGGCGGCCGGGGCACCGTGACCGGTACCCTGCTGGGCCTGTCGATGATCACGATCCTGAAGAGCGGCCTGGTTCTCGTCGGCATCCCTTCGGAATGGCAAAAGGTGGCCATCGGAAGCGTGCTCCTGATCGGGATTACGGTTCCGGTGATGCGGCTGCGCCGGCAACAGCGAGTTGCCGCGGGCGATGAGATCTGAAGCATGAGAGATACCCTGAAGACCGGAAGCGGACTGTCGCAGCTCATGCAGGACGGGCACATAAGGTTCCTCACCACGACCGTCATCCTGATCTTCGTCTTGATGTCCCTGGCCATGCCGGCCCAGTTCCCCACGACAGCAAACCTGCAGTCGATGGCCTTCCAGATGGCGGAGCTGGGCATCCTGAGCGTGGCCATGACGCTTGCGCTGCTGATCGGGGGCATAGATCTCTCCGTGACGGCGATGGCAAATCTCTCCGCCATTGCGGCGGCTCTGGTAATGGGGCGCCCGGCTGGCACCGGGGCATCAGCGTGGCAGGTCGCAGTCGCAGTAACGCTCGCAATCCTGGTCTCGCTGGGCGTAGGGTTGTTGTGCGGCGTCGTAAACGGGTTTCTGATCGGCCGTGCCGGCGTTCCTGCAATACTCGTGACGCTCGGCACGCTGACGCTTTACTCAGGCCTTGGTTATGCAATTACGAAGGGCAGGGCGGTACACGGAGTGCCGGACGCCTTTCTGTTTCTTGGCATCGGGACAGTCTTTGGAGTACCGGTTCCGTTGATCGTTTTCGTCGTCGTGGCCGGCGCCTCCTCCGCGCTTCTTGGCCGGACGAGTTTTGGTTTCAAAGTCTACATGCTCGGCTCGAATGCGGTTGCTGCTCAGTTCTCCGGCATCGACAACCCGGGGGTCACCCTGCGGGCGCACATGATCAGCGGACTGCTTTCGGCGATCGCCGGCCTCGTGAGCGTGGCACGCACCAATTCCGCGAATGCGGAGTACGGCAGTTCGTACCTGCTGATGGCGATCCTCGTTGCGGTACTCGGCGGGATCTCGGTCAACGGGGGGCATGGGCATCTCGCGGGAGTGGCGCTCGCGCTCCTGTCGCTGCAGATGCTGTCGACGGGCTTCAACATGCTCCTGTCACGGTACAGCGGCAGCAATTTTTTCCGGGACTTCGCATGGGGATTCCTGCTTCTTTTTGTAATGGTGTTCGCGCGTATTGACATCGGTCCGATGCAGCTGGGCCGCTTTTTCCGGCAAAGGAGGGGCGGACAATGAGCTGGCTGAATGAAATGTTCGGGGTGAACAAGCCTATTATCGCAATGTGCCACATGCTCGCCCTGCCGGGAGATCCCGGTTACGACGCGGAGAAAGGCCCGGATTGGGTCCTCCAGTGCGCCCGCCGGGATCTGCGCGCCCTGCAGGACGGCGGGGTGGATGCTGTGATGTTCTCCAACGAGGCGAGCCTGCCCTATCTGACAAGAGTGGAACCGATCACGTATGTGACCATGGCCCGGTTGATCGGTGAGCTTCGAACCGAGATCAAAGTGCCTTTCGGAGTCAACGTTCTCTGGGACCCGAAAGCATCCATCGACCTCGCGATGGCGACAGGCGCGCTTTTTGTGCGCGAGATATTTACCGGGGTATATGCGAGCGATTTCGGGATGTGGAACACGAACTGCGGGGAGGTAGTGCGCCATCAGCATGCCATCCACGCGCAGCACGTCAAGCTGCTGTTCAACATAGTGCCCGAGGCCGCCGTCTACCTCGGACGCCGCGACGTCGCCGAGATCGCGCGTTCGACCGTGTTCAACACGAAGCCGGATGCGATTTGCGTTTCCGGGTTGACCGCGGGCGTTGCCTCTTCCGCGGAGACCTTGCGCCGCGTGAAAGAGGCCGTTCCGAACACCCCCGTCCTGGCCAACACCGGAGTGCGCCCGGAGAATCTCAAGGAGCAGCTGGGGATCGCGGACGGTGCCATCACAGGCACGGCGTTCAAGCGCGACGGTTATATCTGGAACGAAGTTGACAGCAAGCGGGTGCGGGAATTCATGTCTATCGCCCGAAAGTGTCGCTGAGAGGCTGAAAATGTACTCCACAGACAAGCGCTGGCAGCAACTCGCGGAAGTGCTCGTGCACTATTCCGCAGAGGTCAAATCAGGTGAGCGGGTCATGATCGCGATGGGGGAGCTCGAATCTTTTCCGCTTGTCCGTGCGGTCTATGAAGCAGCCGTAAAAGCGGGAGCTTTCCCCCAGGTGCAGTTCCTTTCCGAGGTCCTGCGCCGCTCCGTGCTCAAATACGGCACCGACGAGCAGATCCGATGGGTCCCGGAGATCGAAGCCTACGGTATCCAATGGGCCGACGTGTACTTCGGACTCCGCGGCGGACACAATCTTCACGAACAATGGGACATCCCCGGCGACAGGCTTTCCGAGAACCAGGCGGCGATGGGTAAAGTGTCCACCCTGCGTTGGGCCAAGACGCGCTGGTGCCTTGTCCGGGTCCCCGATGCAGACCTGGCTCAGCAGGCGGAAACGGACCTTGAGACCCTTACAGACATGTTTTTCGGCGCCTGCCTGAGGGACTGGGTGGCTGAGAGCGGCATATGGCGCCGGTGGGCCGACCGGCTGAACCGTTCTTCGGAGATTCACATCGTGGGCCGGGGGACGGATCTGCGCTTTTCGGTGGGAGGGCGAAAGTGGATCGTCGCGGATGGGAAGAACAACATGCCCGACGGCGAAATACTCACATCGCCGGTCGCCGAGACCGTGGACGGTCAGATCTCGTTTGAGTTTCCGGGCGTCCTGAGTGGCCGCCTGATGCGTGACATGCGGCTGCGCTGGAACAAGGGACAGCTTGTGGAGGCTTATTCTTCCACGAACCAGGATTTTCTCGATGCGATCGTCAAGTCGGACCCCGGTGCAAGCGTGATCGGCGAGTTTGCCTTCGGGACCAACCCGGGAGTGACCCTGTTCTGCAAGGACATCCTGTTTGACGAGAAGATCGGCGGCACAGTTCACATAGCGCTGGGCCGCGCGTACCCTGAATGCGGAGGGACGAATCAATCCGCCGTCCACTGGGACATAATCAAGGACACACGGCGCAACGCCACCGTTTTGGCTGATGGTATCCCCGTGCTGCGCGACGGTGTGTTCCTGCTGTAAGCTGAGGTGGACGCGCTGCGCCGCAGCGCGGCGGTGTCCGCCAGGGGTTGGCTATGTCGAAAATATATGGGGCGGGCCTTCGGCCCTTGTCGTTTCTATCGGCACAAATCCTGGGGCTTCGCCCCAGGCTGGTATTAGGCGGGCCTTCGGCCCTGGGAACCGAATTCCAATCAACATGAAGAGCGCTGAAGGCGCATTGTCATGACAGCCCGGGGCGAAGCCCCGGGTTTAAGTGCAGGATCAGGCACCAAGGGCTGTAGGCCCGCCCCATAGAGTTGCGAGACAAGAGGAAACGCTCGTGACAACCCGCTACCTGCTTGGCATAGACATCGGGACCTCCGCCTCCAAAGGCGTGCTCGTGCGGGAGGACGGCGAAGTAGTAGCCAGTGCTGTCGAGGAACACGCGCTGGAAATCCCCCGCCCAGGCTGGGCCGAGCATGATGCCGAGCGAGCCTGGTGGCATGACTTCGTCAGCATCACGAACTCGCTCATGTCTTCGGGGAAGACTTCGCCCGGGCAGGTCGGCGCGATCGGTCTCAGCGCAATCTCCCCCGCGATTCTGCCGATCGATCGGGCGGGCCGGCCCTTGCGCAAAGCGATCCTATATGGCATCGACACGCGAGCCGCGGAGGAAGTCCGCCAGCTCCAGCGTGTCATAGACGGCAGTGCGCCGCTCCGCAGTTCGGGTGTACGGCTCTCTTCGCAGTCGGCCGCTCCGAAGGTGCTGTGGATCCGGATGCACGAACCGGAAGTGTGGGACAGGACGCACCTGGTGGTAAACGGCAGCGGGTTCGTGCTTTACCGTCTGACCGGAGATGCCGCGCTGGATGTCTACGATGCGGCCGGGTTTGGTCCTTTTGTGGACTTGGAAGGCTGTCGCTGGACTGCGGACACCACCGAACATGTGTGTCCTCCGGAAAAGTTGCCGCGCATCACGTGGACTTGCGATATGGCAGGGCGGGTTTCGGCCGAAGGGGCAAGACTGACGGGGTTGGCCGAGGGCACTCCCATCATCGCCGGGACAGCCGATGCCGCCGCCGAGGCCGTCAGTGCGGGAGTGACGCAACCGGGCGATATGATGGTGATGTACGGCAGCAGCGCTTTCTTCATTCTTCGCACGAGGCGGCTTTGCACCAGTTCACGTTTCTGGTGTGCCCCCTTCCTTGAAAAGGGGACGTATGTGCTCACCGGCGGGATGTCGACATCCGGCAGCCTGACCCGCTGGTTCCGCGATCAATTCGCCCGGCAGGAGGTCGAGTGCGAAGGAGCCGGAGGGCAGGATGCGTTTGCAGCACTGGCGGATCTTGCCGCGAGATCGCGGGTGGGAGCCAACGGCATAGTGATGCTCCCCTACTTCGCCGGCGAGCGCACTCCTGTTCCGGATCCGGACGCCAAGGGTGTGATATTCGGGCTATCACTCAACCACACCCGCGCGGACGTGTATCGCGCACTCCTCGAATCCGTCGGCTTCGGCATCCGGCACAACATCGACAAGATGCGCGAGGAGGGAGCTGCCCCGGAACGCATAATGGCCGTCGGAGGCGGAACGCGCAACGCGCTCTGGATGCAGATCGTGAGCGACATCGCGGGCATCGAGCAACACGTCCCCGAGCAGCGGATCGGCGCTGCCTATGGCGACGCCTTCCTCGCCGGCGTGGGAATCGGATTGTTCTCCGGCATCGACGAAGTGAGCCGCTGGGTCAGGACCGGTTCAGTGGTCCGGCCCAATGCGGAGGCGGGCCGGGCTTACAAAGGCTATTACGAAATCTACCGTAACCTGTACGAGGCCACTGCGCCGCTGATGAAGCGCCTCACCGGCCTCATCTGCGATTAGAGTGATGATACCTGGACGCTGCGCGACGGGTCTCCGAAGATGTGAAGGAATCATATCGCGGAGACGCAGAGCGAGCAGAGCAAGATCGCTGTCTGGTTTTAGTGCATATGGCTATCTCTGCGCACCCGGTGTATCTGCGGTGCGGCTCTTGGCCTGCCGGGAGGACTGATGACAAAACTCGGACGTGTCATGCTGCTTGTTTTTCTGTTGCCGGCGAGCGCCATTCCGGCAGGGGCGAGGCGGCCGAACATCATCTTCATCCTCGGCGATGACCTGGGATACTCGGAGCTGGGTTGTTACGGCCAGCAGAAGATTCGTACTCCGAACATCGACCGTCTCGCGGCAGAAGGGATGCGGTTCACCCAGCACTACTCCGGGAACGCGGTCTGCGCCCCATCCCGCTGCGTACTGCTGACCGGCATGCACCCCGGACATGCCTTCATCCGCGACAACCGCGAGGTGCAGCCCGAAGGTCAGTGGCCGATCCCATCCGGCACCGTGACGATCGGCGCGCTTCTGAAGTCCAGGGGTTACCGGACAGGCGCCTTCGGCAAGTGGGGCCTCGGCGGGCCGGGTTCGAGCGGTGATCCTCTCCAGCAGGGCATCGACCGTTTCTACGGATACAACTGTCAGCGTGAGGCGCACAACTACTACCCGGCCCATTTGTGGGACAACGACCGGCGTGTAAGACTGAATAACCCGGAGTTCAGCGCCCACCAGAGTCTCCCCGGAATGCGGATCCGACGGATCCCGCGAGCTATGCCGCGTATGTGGGCATCGACTACGCTCCTGACCTGATCACGGAGCAGGCCCTGCGGTTCATCCGTGAAAACAAGGGTCGCCCGTTCTTTCTCTACTATCCGACCACGGTACCTCACCTTGCCCTCCAGGTGCCTGCAGATTCCCTCCGGGAGTATCTGGGGAGGTGGGACGATCCCCCGTACACGGGAACGAACGGCTATCTGCCGCAATTCGCGCCGCGCGCGGCTTACGCTGCCATGATCACACGCATGGATCGAGAGGTCGGACGGATGGTGACCCTCGTCAGGGAATTGGGGCTGGAGGAGGACACGATTTTTGTCGTCACGTCCGACAACGGCCCGACTTACGATCGTACCGGAGGCAGCGACTCGGAGTTCTTCCGCTCGGCCGGACCTTTCCGGGGTCTGAAGGGATCGCTCTATGAGGGTGGAAACCGTGTCCCATGCATCGTTCGCTGGAGCGGCCACATCGCCTCCGGCAGCGCCTCGGACCGCGTGACGGGATTCGAAGACTGGATGCCGACACTGCTGGAACTGGCCGGCGCGCCCCAGGCCATTCCGGACAAGATCGATGGCGTCAGCTTTGCACCCACCCTCCGCGGCGGCCGACAGGCAGCCCGGCAGTTTCTTTACCGGGAGTTTCCCGGTTACGGCTGTCAACAGTATGTCCGCATCGGGGATTGGAAGGGCGTGCGCCAAAACCTGCAGGCGGACACCAGGGAAGCGAAACCGAAAATCCACATCGAGCTTTACAACCTGCGGGACGATCCGTCGGAGACTCGCGACCTGTCCGAAAAGCACCCCGATACCGTGACAAGGATGATGAAGATAATGAAGGAACAGCACACCCCTTCGAAGGATTTCCCCTTCCCGGCACTGGATAACCGGTGAAGAGTCACGTGAGCCCGCGTTGTCTGCTGTCTTCTTGATGACTGAATTGCGGCGGCAGGGATATACTGCCCTGCGGCATGCCACAGCGCGAGGAGGTGCCAGTGAACACGAGACCGGTTTCACGGCGGGCATTTATCAGCACTTCGGTTCAGGCAGGGGCGCTGGTTGCGGCGCCGCAGTTCATCCCGGGCGCCGCACTGGGGAAGGACGGCGCGGTGCCGCCCAGTGATCGTATCGTGTTGGGTGGGATCGGGATTGGTCCACGCGGACGCGAGGACCTGCTTGCGTTTCTCGGCCAGGACGACGTGCAGTTCGTCGCCGTCTGCGACACCAGGGCGGAACGGCGCGATGCCGTCAAGAAGATGGCGGATGAGCGATACGAAAACAACGACTGCGTGAAATATCGTGATCTGCACGAAATCCTGGCGCGCAGCGACATCGATGCCGTGCTGATCGCCACGGGTGATCGCTGGCATACCATGGCCTCGGTCCTGGCGGCACGGGCAGGCAAAGACATCTATTGCGAAAAACCGTGCTCCATGACGATTGCGGAAAGCCGCGCCCTCGCCGACACGATGCGCCGTTACGGGAGGATCTACCAGGCCGGCACGCAACGGCGGAACATCGCCAATTTCGTGTACGCGATCGAACTCGCCCACAGCGGGAAGCTCGGAAAGATCCGGGCCGTGCACGCGAACACGCTGGATCCGAAGGTAACCCATGACTGGCTGCCGGCCCAGCCCGCGCCACCCACGGATGAGGTGGACTGGGATCGCTGGCTGGGTCCATGTCCCTGGCGGCCTTTCAACACAGAGTACGTGCAGGGGAAGTGGCGCGGCTACTTCGATTTTCACGGGGGGGGCATTCTCGAATGGGGATCGCACACGGTCGATCTCTGCCAGTGGGCCAACAAGGCCGACGCGACCGCGCCGGTGGAATATGAGCCGCAAGGCAAGCAGGTGCACTGCCGCTATGCGAACGGTGTCAACCTGGTGATGCGTGACACCGGTTGGGAGCCGAAACTGGGAACCTGCTGTGTGCGCTTTGAGGGAGATGAGGGCTGGATTGAGGCTGGTGACTACGCCAGGATCCGCCTCTCCGACAACCTCGCGACCCTGTCGAAGACATTCAACGAGCGCGGAACCGACCCGAAGTGGCATGTGCGGGATTTTCTCAACTGTGTCAAATCGCGTGCCGCCACGCAATCGAATGCGATGGCTGCAGGTCAGAGCCACATTGCCTGCCACGCCGCGTACATCGCCTGGCAACTTGGCCGCAAGCTTCAGTTCGACCCCGCCAGGAATGAGTTCATAGGCGACGACGAGGCCAACAGGATGCGATCGCGGGCGATGCGCGAGCCGTGGCGCCTCTGAGAAGGCGTGAAAAACTCACCGCGGAGGCGCAAAGAACGCAGCGAGCGATTTCTATCTGATTTAGAATCAAATATTTATCTTTGCGGAGTCTGCGTCTCTGTGGTGGTGCTTCATTTCTTCACAGCTTCTGAGGGTCACCTGCGCAAACAAACCTGGAGGGCACTATGTCGGTTGCTGATAGCGCGAAAGTGGAGACAGCCCGGGACGAGGCCATGAAGATCATGGCGCTGGACCAGAAGAAGCTCATCAAGATCCTCAAGAGCTCCAAATCCGCGGATTTTGACAAAGCCAAGGCTTGCCAGCGCCTCGCGGTGATCGGCACGAAAGATGCGGTGCCGGCGCTATCGGCGTTGCTGGCTGATCCGAAGATGGCACACTACGCCCGTTTCGGGCTCGAACCGATTCCAGATGCTTCGGTCGATGAAGCCCTGCGCCGGGCTCTGGTACAGTTGAAGGGCCAACTGCTGGTTGGCGTAATCAACTCAATCGGGAAGCGCGGGGACACCAAGGCGGTGGAGGCCCTCGCCGGGCTCATCGAAGATTCCGATGAGGGGGTCGCCGCGGCGGCTGCGGCCGCGCTGGGGCGCATAGGTACCCCTGAGTGTGCGACGCAGCTCGGGAAGGCCCTTGACTACACCAGGAGTGTGGCTGGCGCCTGCCTCGAATGCGCCGAGAGACTCCTGTCGCAAGGCAACAAGGAGGCGGCTCTCTCCCTGTACGGGGCCCTGTTGCGCCGGTCCGACCTGCCCGGGTCTTTCCGGGTGATGGCCACGCGGGCGCAGGAATCGGCCGGCTCGCTGTAGTCCCCGGCAGAGCCGCGCGTGCCTCTCTTCATAACGACTGCCGCATCGCCCGCTGTGAGGTCGCCATGATTGAGTTCAATGATTGCTCTGCCCGGGCCTTCTTTCTGGCCATGGCCTTATTGCCGTGGGGTCTGTCGGCAGCCCGGGCCGGCGATCCATGGATCGTGTACGAAGGCGGGGAAGGCCCCGGCAAGGGGAAGCACGTTGTCCTGATCTCCGGGGACGAGGAGTACCGCTCCGAAGAGGCTCTCCCGCAACTTGCCCGGATTCTCTCTTCCCGGCACGGATTCAAGTGCACGGTCCTGTTTGCCATCAACCCGGCCGACGGTACGATCGACCCGTCCGTGACGTCGAATATCCCGGGCCTGGAAGCTCTGGCGGCAGCCGACATGATGGTGATCGCCACACGCTTCCGCGCCCTGCCGGACCGACAGATGAGGTATGTCGACGAGTTCGTGAACTCCGGCAAACCGATCGCCGGCCTGCGCACGGCAACACATGCATTCGCCTACCCGAAAGGCGCTGCGGGTCCGTTTGTGAAATACGATTGGCGGAGCACCGAGTGGCCCGGCGGTTTCGGACGCCAGGTGCTCGGGGAGACATGGGTCAGCCACCACGGCGATCACGGTGTCGAGAGCACCCGGGGGGTAATCAATCCCGCATTCACGAATCACCCGATCTTGCGCGGTGTTGAGGACATCTGGGGGCCGACGGACGTTTACACCGTTATCCACCTGACGGCTGAGTCCTGCGTGCTTGTTCATGGTCAGGTTTTGGAGGGGATGAAGCCGACGGACAGGCCCGTCTCCGGCCCGAAGAACGATCCCTTGATGCCGCTGGCGTGGACAAGGTCCTTCACCGGATCACGGGGAAGGGCCTCCCGCATCTTTTGCACTACGATGGGTGCGGCTGTCGACCTCCAGAACGAAGGTTTCCGGCGACTCCTGGTCAATGCCTGTTACTGGGGACTGGGCCTCGAAGACAGGATTCCGCCGAGAACTGACGTCGACATTGTCGGCACCTACAATCCCCTGAATTTCGGCTTCGGGAAGCATCGCACGGGCATCAAACCCTCGGATATCAAATAGGAGGCTGCCGCGGCGCCGGCAGTCCCCTGCTTCGGACAATCTTGCCCGGTAAACCTTCAGTTGAGTTTCTGAAGTTTTTCGCCTATGGCAACGACCCGGTAGTGCTCCTTGGGCTTGTCCTCCTGGTACACCCAGATGTCACCGGTCTTGGGATTGTAGAAGAAGAAGCTTTCATCCACGTGGTCATCTTTGCGGTGTTGCGGCGTGAATTGAAGGCCCTCCAACGCCGGCGCCGCCTGGGCGTGCGCCGCGGGCGGATGGAAAACCATGTGTTCGAGCAGCAGGGTCACAGCGCTTGCCCCCAGAGCCACCAGGAGCATCAATACCAGCGAACTGTTCTTCATGACTTCCCTCCGAAAAGAAACGAGTGGCTGAAATGTGACCTCTCTCGTTCGAAAGTTATCGCAGTGTGGAAGTGAAAGGCAAGGCGGTCCCGCGCGATCGATGTCCGTTCTTAACCTGTCAAGGGTGGCCAAGACCGTGTATCCATCGACAACGGTGTGGGTCCGCGCCGCCGGCGCGCGCTTCGCCGAAGCACCCACTGCTTCCCGCAGACGGAATATCGCGCAGCGCGGAACCGTCTTGATACATTGAAGGCAATCAAAAAGTGCATCCATTCACGAGGAGATCGGGGAAATTCTCCCTCAAAGGGAATACTTCACAATACTGCCTGCACGTCGTGAGGACGGTCCGCGATTCGACCACGCGAGTCATAAGCTAATCTAATCTCAGTATTTAATTGCCTACTGGCTCAGCTCTGCATTGTTTTCTGCTCGGATGGCACCGGCCTTGCATCAAACGTTTTAGGTGTCTCGTCCTGCGCAGAGCGGGGCGAGGGGTTGATGTTTGGCTTGAAAGGAGGAAGAAAATGATCAGGAAACTCAGCGTTGTGATGATGATAGCTGCGGTGTTCTGCATGCTGTCGCCCCTTGCCACAGCAGGGGCGGCACCCATTGCTTCCGATGAGAGGGACCGGGCTGTTAACGCGGCTCATGTCCTGGCGCAGATCCTCGAGGCGCCGGACAAGACCATACCGAGGGACATGCTCAAGGAAGCCCAGGCGATCGCGGTGATTCCACACGTGGTCAAGGGAGCCTTCATGTTCGGCGGAGAGCACGGCAAGGGCCTGGTTTCTCAAAGGAGAAGTGACGGCACGTGGAGTGCTCCGGCCTACGTCGATCTGACCGGGGGCAGTTTCGGGTTGCAGATCGGCGCCGCGGCAACGGATGTCGTGCTGGTCTTCACCAACTCGGACGGGGTCAAGCCTCTGCTCAAAGGTAAGGTGAAGTTGGGAGCGGACGCGACAGTCGCTGCCGGTCCCGTGGGAAGGAGTGCAGAAGCCGGAACGGACGTCACGATGAAAGCGGCTATTTACAGCTACTCGAGGAGCAAAGGTGCGTTTGCCGGAATCGCCCTGGACGGGGCAGTTCTGAGCATCGACGACCACGCAGACCGGCAGGCGTACGGCGAGCGAGTGACCGGGCAGGATATCCTGCTTATGGGTAAGGTCAAACCCAACGGTAACGTCGAACCTTTCCTTGCGGCGCTTCATAGAGACGTCCCCGCCTGATGGTCAACGCACCATCGCTTAAACCGGATCTGCGCGATCGCGCAGACGAGAACCACCCAGCGGCTCCCTCGAGCCGCTGGGCCCTCTGCAAACCTCTTCAAGTTTGGAATTAGCCTGCAGTCCCCCACGCGCGGCTGTGCTTGCCGCTACTTTCGCGAATCGGGTGATGAAAATCAGTGAATGTTTCCCTAGCAGTATGTGTAGACTCTGTCCCTGAGCGGGAGTCGGATCTCCGATTGCCCGTTGCGGTGGAGGCGGAACATGGCTGAAACGGAGTGGAGGCTGGTACCCAAGCCTCCGACGATTGAATGGGAGGGCCTTCAGAGCACTCGTACGCACGGAGGGCTCTCATTCCACGTGTATCGTGCTCGGGTTCCGGGAGGCTGGTTGATCTACGTTCATCTGGACCCCGACTGCGGCGGCGGCCTGGTTTTCTATCCGGACCCGGGTCACAAATGGGATGGGGGTTCGCTTCCCGAAGGGGCGGTCGAAGAGCCGAAGCCTGGCCGTTCCCGAAGAACCAAACAGAGCGGGGTGAAGCAACCCGATTGAGATCCCGCGACACACACTCGCAACCGCGCAAGGACAGTTCCTATGAAGATGACCCTCTATCTCCTCGGCTGCACTCTGGTTGCCGCGTTGGGCGGCCTGCTTTTCGGCTTCGACACCGCCGTGATCTCAGGCACGACGGACTGGCTCAGGAGGGAATTCGGGCTGAGCGACTTCACGCTGGGGTTTACCGTGGCCAGTGCGCTGATCGGGACGATCATCGGCTCAATCGCCGTCGGGCGGCCGGCAGATGCGATCGGGCGGCGCGGAATACTCTCCATCATCGCGATCCTTTTTGCGCTGTCGGCAGTCGGCTGCGCGCTCGCGTGGGACTGGTGGTCGTTCATGGCCTTCCGTTTTCTCGGCGGCCTTGCCGTAGGCGGAGCGTCGGTCGTGTCGCCGATGTACATCGCTGAGATCTCGCCGGCACGCTACCGGGGTCGGCTCGTGGCCGTCACGCAATTCAATATCGTGTTCGGCATCCTGCTCGCCTACCTCTCGAACTACCTGATAGGGAGCCTGCATCTCGGAGACAGCGAGTGCCGCTGGATGTTCGGTGTGATGATGTTCCCTGCGGTGGCCTTCTTCTTCCTGCTGTTCTTCACGCCGCAAAGCCCGCGCTGGCTGATCGCTCGCGGGAGGGCAGGCGAAGCCCACACCGTGCTGGAGAAATGCGGCACCGATACGGATGATGTGGAGCAGGAAATACGGGAGATCCAGGCTTCGCTGGACCTGCGGCACCACAAGCTCGCAGAGCCGCTTTTCAGCAGACGGTACAAGAAACCGGTCCTGCTTGCGGTCGCGATTGCCATGTTCAACCAGCTGTCCGGCATCAACGCCCTGATTTACTACACCAGGCATATTTTCGAAATGGCCGGCGCCGGCGCGGAGTCCGCCCTGTTGCAGTCGGTCATCGTGGGATTCACGAATCTCGTCTTTACCATGGCCGCGCTTGCGGTCATCGACCATTTCGGGCGCAGGAAGCTCATGCTGGTGGGCTCGGTCGGTTACATTCTCAGCCTGAGCGCCGCGGCCTACTCTTTTTACACGGGCGCCGGAGGCAGGCTCCTGCTCGGCAGCCTGCTTGTGTTCATAGCGTCCCACGCCTTCGGCCAGGGCGCGGTAATATGGGTGTTCATCAGTGAGATCTTCCCGAATCGCATCCGGGCGCGGGGCCAGGCGCTCGGCAGCTTCACTCACTGGGTGATGGCTGCGGCAATATCCTGGACATTTCCCATGATTGCGGCCGTGTCCGGCTGGATGACCTTCGCATTCTACGCTCTCTGCTGCGTAGGCCAACTCGTCTGGGTGATCGCCGTCATGCCGGAAACCAAGGGGATCTCGCTCGAGAAGATACAGCACCAGCTCGGAATCGAGTGAGAGGTTCCGGGCTTCCGGAGGCGCGATGAACGCTGCACGAGGCGGGACGGGCTGCGAAATACTGGCTGTGGGCGAAATCCTCTGGGACTTGCTGCCTGCCGGCAGGCAGCTCGGCGGCGCGCCTGCCAACTTCGCCTACCACGCACATGCTCTGGGCGGCCGCGTCCATCTCGTCTCGCGGGTCGGCAGCGATCCGCTGGGGCTCGAGATCCTTGACCGGCTGCACGCGCTCGGTCTCTCCACCCGGCTTATCGCGACGGACCCGGTCGCGCCCACGGGTACGGTGTCGGTAGAGCTGTCAGAAGATGGCCAGCCTCGATTCACCATCCACGAGAACGTTGCATGGGATCGGATCCCGGCCGACGAAGGTCTTTTGGAACTGGCCGGACGCGTCCAGGCCGTATGTTTCGGCAGCCTCGCGCAGCGGCGAGAGCCGGCGCGAGACAGCATCCGCCGCCTCGTCGCCGCCACTCCTGCGAAAGCCTTGCGAGTTTTCGACATCAACATTCGCCAGCATTTCTATTCTCCGGAGTTGATCGGGGACTCACTCCGTCTGGCGAACGTGCTGAAATTGAACGACCAGGAGTTGGGGCTTCTTGCGTCGATTTTCGATCTGGGCGGCAACACGCGTGAGCAGGCAAGCGCTTTGGCACTGCGCTTCGGGTTGGATACGGTAGCATTGACCCGCGGCGCCGGCGGGTCAATGCTGATTTCCGACGGCGCCTGGTCGGAGCATCCCGGGCTGCGGGCTAAAGTCGCTGACACTGTCGGGGCGGGCGATGCGTTTACCGCTGCCATGACGCTCGGCCTGCTCGCAGGCTGGCCGCTGGAACGGATCAACTGTCACGCGAACGAGGTCGCCGCATATGTGTGCTCACAGCCCGGCGCCACGCCGAAGCTTCCCGACGAGTTCCGGCTCAGGTTTGCAGAGGCTTGACAGTCGGCAACCTCTGTTCAACCGGCGGGAGCGGGATCAGGTCGGTGAAAGGCCTGTCCTGGTACCAGAAGGCACAGGAATAGAAGTTGTCCCCGCGGTCGTTGGCGTGCCCGTGCTCCATCGTGTGCTTCAGGTATGAGTAGAAGGTGACAGGGTTGTCGCCATGGAAACGGTAGCAACAGTACCGCCCGCCGGTACGCTCGGGGCTCTGGATTAATGGCGCGCCGTACTGATGGTGCGAGAAGGGACGGGCCCCTTCGCGGCCGCCGAAGTTCCAGCTCCCGAGGAAATAGTCTTCGGAACCGGTGCCGATGATTACGGGCTTCGTCTCATCGTCGACAAAAATCATGTCGTCGCCCTCGCCCATCCAGCCCTCGGCGTTCTGGATGACGCCCAGCGTGACGCCCATCAGGTGGCCGCGGCCGCGCGTCTCGCAGTAAACGTAATTCTGTTTCCCTTCGGGATTGTTGATCGAGTGTCCCTCGGCATCCCGAACCGGATGGTTCGGGACCGCCTGGCGGTATTGCGCATGAAAGTAGAGGGCGTCGGAGGGTAGAGCGTCGACGCGCAGGAAATCGATATTGGAATAGAATGCGCCAACGTCGCGCGTGCCCTCGTTTGCCACCGTGAGCCGGGCTGATCCGTGGAACGGCATGGCAAAGTAAGAGTTGAGGGAACGGCCGGGCGAGCAGGCGAGATACTCGTTCTCGTAGATGGTGTAATCTCCCAGGTTCAACCCGAAGAAATCGCCCACGGGAGCCTCGACGCTCGGTTTGTCACTGCCGTCCCAGTACGCGCGAAGAACGAGTTCCTTCAGGTGCGTCGGGCTCTGGGCGGCAATCGTGAACCATATGTGCGTGATGACTCCCGGGCCATTCTGGTTGAACAGTTCCTGGGTCGCTCCCGCCTTGATCGGCCAGAAATCCCTGTTCCCGCCACTTGGGTCGTGGCTCGATTGTTTCAGGGAGCGGTAGTTGTGTGCGCGCGCATATGGCGGGAGGAAATCGCCGCCGGGCGAGCCCGGTGTCGACTGTGCACGTGCGCCCGAGGGCGAGGCAACAACCAGGCCGGTGCCGGCAAGGATGCCCTGTATAAACCCGCGTCTGCCTTTTTCGTTTGAGAGTCGAAACATCTGAGCCTCCTCATATGCGCAAGAAGATCTTGCGCCGGTACATCCAGAACAGAATCAGCCAATACGTAAGGAGCTGCAACGCCCCGCGCATCAGAAGCTCGAGCCTTGCCCCGAAGATCTGGAAGGGAGCGGTGCCGAGATGGATGCGAAAGGCTTCCGCAATCTGGCGGCCGAAGTAGTCTGCCAGGAAGTAGGCGGCGATCGAATTCATGCCGATCACGATGAGGGGGAAAGCCCACTTCTTGTATTTCTTGACCTCCATGACCCAGCAAAAGGCCGCCAGAAAGAGGAAACAGATGGCGCCGCTGAACAGTGTCCAGGAGGGTGTCCAGATGCGCTTGACGATCGGGCAGATGCCGGCATAGTGGAGGAAAATGCTCGACGCGAAACCCGCGGCTGCGGCAACGAGGAATTTCCCGATGGGAATGCGCGGCGCTTCGGCACGCAGCCAGCGGCCCGCGATCAAGCCGAGAATCATTGTGCCCAGGGTTGGGATGAAGCTGAGAGTCAGGTAACCGCCGCCGTTGAATACGAAGGGCTTCGTGCGCGGGAAAAGATTCAGGAACCATTGATCAACCGCGGTTCCCAGGTTCGCGTTCTTGTTCCAATGTGCGGCGAAACCGGAATAGTTGTGCGTCCAGTCCGGCGGCACGCCCACGGCCTGGTAGTCGAAGCCGGGACCTGGCAGCGGATACAAGGCCCACGCAAGCCAGTAGCCCGTCAGGATCGCACTGAATGCAACCCACTGCCAGCGCTCCTTCACGAATCCGAGCAGAAACAGAAACGTGTACCCCAGCCCGATCTGCGTGAGTGTGTCCTCGAATGTATAGTTAGGTATCGGGCCCCGCTGGGAACGCAGGAAGATGCCCAGCCACACCAGCAGCAGGGATCGCCGGAGCGTGTGCGCCAACATCTTGCCAAAGGACGAGCCCTTGGCCATCCGGCTGGCGATCGAGTATGGCAGCGCCACACCGACCAGAAACGAAAAGGACGGTTGGATCGTGTCGTGAAGGGAACAGCCGGCCCATTCGACGTGGCTTTGATTGAACGCGAGGAACCCCCAGAACCAGCTGCCCGGAAACCCGCGCGCGACCATCGCCAATCGCAGCACTTCAGCCATCATCAGAAGCATCACGAAGCCGCGGTATGCGTCGACGGCCGTGTTGCGCACCGTTGCCGACGGCGCGCCGCCGGCTGTCGCTGCGAGCGGGTTGTTACCGGTAATCGTCTGCATCCCTTCCTCCTTGGGCCTCAAGTGGGCGCGCTTCGCCGAAGCGCGCAATTGTCCGCGCCGGCGGCGCGGCGGATCCGCCTCGTGCCGCAGCCCCTCATTCCCCGGGGTCACCACTGGCGCTTTTCGACGCGAGGACGCTCTGCCCGGCTCATATTCTTGCGGTCTATGGCCGGGTGCCTGAATCCGCGCAGCTCGTCCATGTTCTCACATACCTTGAGGACTGCATCGGCGATGTCGTCAGTATCTTTTCGGGCGCCCAGGAAAATGTGGTGTGGCAGCCAGACTGACTCTTCATAGGCTGCGCGCTCCGAAACCGGACAATGGTAGAGGCTCTTCAGGTCCAGCGGCTCGGTTCGCCCCCAGCTCAATGCCGGGAATTCTGCCGCGTCGACCGGGAACAGGGCGCTGCGATAGACCGGCTCGTAGAAAAGGCCGTCGCAGGGAACGCCCTCCATCTCGAGCGCTCCCAGAAAAGCCGCGCGTGGAGTCCCGCCGAAGTGTTCCGGCTCATACTTGAAAACATACTGGTAGGCGGCGATGCGGGTGTTCCTCTTGTCGCGTTTCAGGAAGCCGAGTCCGGGTGTCCCGTCGAGGCGCTTCTCAAAATGATTCATGTTGGCCTGACGCGTCTTGGCCTGCTGCGGCAGGCGCTCGAGCTGGGCCTCCAGGATGGCTGCCTGGAACTCCGTGATCCTGTAATTGAACCCGATCAGACGGTGCCGGTAGTTATCTGTAATGCTGGCACGGCCGCAGTTCACATAGGACTGTGCGCGCTCATAGTATTCCAGGTTGCTGGTGATGAACGCGCCGCCCTCACCGGCAGTCATCAGCTTGCTCGATTGAAAACTGAAGCAGCCGGCGTCGCCCGACGCCCCGGCACCCTTGTTGCGCCATTTGCCGCCGTGCGCGTGCGCGCAATCCTCGATGACCGCTATCTTCCTGTCGGCTGCGATGCGCATGATTTCATCCATGTTCGCGAAGCGCATCGCGAGGTGAACCGGCAGGATGGCGCGGGTCTTCGGAGTGATGGCCTGTTTGATCAGTCTGTGGTCCAGGCAGTAGGTATCCGGATGTATGTCTACAAAGACCGGCACCGCATTCAGGAGCAAAATAGGCCCGACGGAACCCTCCCACGTGTAGGCGGGGACAATCACCTCGTCACCCGGCCTGATGCCGATGGCCTTCAGAGCCACCTCGATGGCGACTGTCCCGTTGGCCAGGGCGATGCCGTATTTCGCTCCGTGGAAGCGGGCGAACTTCTGCGCAAATCCAGCCGCCTTCGCGTTGGGGAAGGGGTAGCCGCCCCAGTTGCGGGACGCCAGGACCTGTTTCAGTGCAGCCAGTTCCCGTCCTGTATATGCAGGCCACGCGGAAAAGGACTTTCGCCTGAGAGGTTTGCCGCCTGTAATCGCCAGTTTTCCCATGTTCGTCTTCTCCGGTTTAGGGGGACAGTCACCAGTGTCCCAAAATCAAAAGACCGTCCAGGCACTTTGGTTCTGTCGGTGGTTCCCCCCTCATTGGTTGCGTTTGCCAATGCCGCCTCGGTAAACTGCCGGTCTTGAGGCGACCTCCAAGGTCAGGGACACTGGTGACTGTCCCCTTTTCTAACCTTCCTCGACGACTGTGAACTCCATCAACCCGGCCAGGTCCCGGACCGCCGCGACCCGGTCGCCGTAGAATATGACCCGGTGCAGGCCTCCCTCGTAGCCTTCCAGCAGTCTGCGCGCGTTCGCGACCTTTGTGGTTATCTTAGTACGGCAGCCGCGATCCGAGTCGGGATTGTCAATAATGGTGCCCGTGGAAATCAACATCGTGTCCTGGTTGATCAGCTTCGCCATGGTGATCACCTGGCCGACCCGCATCTTTACCTGCAGCGATGCGCCCTTGTTGTCTTCCATGTGGCTCCGGATGATGTACGGAGCCCTTTCGCCGGACGGGCCATCCATTCGCGTCGCCGAGACGCAGTGGGCGTGGATCACCGTGTTGTTCGAAGTATCGATGACGGGGTCGCTCACATACCCGGGCACTCCGAAAGCGTAGGTGTACATCAGCTGGGTGAGGGTCGAGTCGAGGTCCCCTTCACAGACACCGGCGAAGCCGAGGTCGTTCAGTTTGCAGAATGCCAGGCAGGGGTATGCCGGGAGTCTCTTCTGCGTGAAGAGTCCGAGGCAGTTGATCGTCACTGCCTGTGCTCGCTCCTCTTCCATGATCCTGCGCAGCGTGAGGTAGAGCCGGCCGGAACTGGCGATGTCCTGTTGCGACGGTTCGACCACACGGAACGCCCCGGAAATCCACTCCTTCGCCTCGGCGCCCGCAGCGTCGTCGGCGACAGATGCAAACGCAGCATTCACCCTTTCCGGCGTTACATGGATTACCTCCGTGCCGAGACGTTGGCGAATACGGGCGCTCGTTTCCGGCGAAGGGGCGGACGTGTTCACGTAGAGTATTCGGGTCTTTTTCATGAGGTGGGCCGCCCGGATCAGTCGCAGGGCGTCGGGGATTTCGCCGAAATCACTGGTCGCCAGGCAGACGATGCGGAGCCCGCGCTTGCGCATCTCGGGGATCGAGGACCAGTCGTGCCCGCTGTAGGGTTGGGAGAAGAGGATCGTGGGTAATCCGCTGGAGGCCAGTTTTTCGATGTGCGCGCTCAGCGTGGATGTAAGGTTGAAGACGAGCAGGCCGTCGGGCTTGCCGAGCGTGTCCAGCGACGACGGAACCTCGTCGGGGACGCGATAGAGCTCTCCTCCCTCCAAGCGAATGCCCGGCATGGATGTCGCTAGCGTCGACAGGTGACTGTCGATGCGGCGCATCTCGGCAGCGACGTCCAGGTCGGGCTTGGGCCAGGTTGGCACAGGCTTGGCCAGGTAGACTTTGCGGATCCGGGTGATCGGGAGGTTGATGTCGCCGGCTCCGGAAGGCGTAAGGGCCCAACCGGCCGCTGATGTTGAACAGGCAGCCACGGCCGCCGTGGTGGTTGACAGAAACTCGCGTCTCGAGAGTGTACCGTCCATAGTCTCTTCCTCCGCTAACGTTCTGCCACGAAACCACGAGATTTCCCAAGCGAAAAGTCATGCAGATCGTGTCGTTTTTGTGGATGATGGGACAGACAAACAGGAGGTTTGCCCATGCGCCGGATCACTTCTCTGCTTCCCATTGCAGCTTTACTGCTCATCGCGTCCGTTTTGCCGGCCCCATCCGGGTTGGCCCAGAGCGAAGTAGCCCAGATCCAGCCGATCCTGCGGGAGGAGATCCTCTCGCCGCCGGCGGCCCTTTTCCAGTTGAAGCAGCATTTGCTGCAAAGGGTCCCCGCGCCTCCGAACGCCGTCTCTGCCGATCAATGGACGGCTGAGTCGAAGCGGATCCGGGAGAGCCTCCTCAATGATGTCGTCTTTCACGGCTGGCCAAAGGACTGGGTAAATGCAGCTCCGCACTTTGAAGATGTCGGCACAATCGAGGCCGGCCCCGGCTATCGCATGCGCAAGCTGCGCTACGAAATCGTGCCGGGATTCTACTCGACGGCCATCCTCTATGAGCCGGAGAAGCTGACCGGCAAAGTGCCCGTCATCCTGAACGTGAACGGGCACGTCGGCCCGATCGGCAAAGCGGTTGAGTACAAGCAGAAGAGATGCATCCAGTTCGCGAAGATGGGCATCCTGGCACTCAACCTGGAGTGGCTGGCCTTCGGCGAGCTCCAGAACAAGGAGAACCAGCATTGGTTCGGAGCTCATCTGGACCTCGTGGGGATGAACGAGGTGGGGCTCTTCTACCTGGCGATGCGGAGAGGACTGGACTTCCTCTGGGAGCATCCCAATGCGGATCGTCAACGGGTCGGTGTCACGGGACTTTCGGGCGGCGGCTGGCAGACCATCACGCTGAGCTCCCTCGATGAGCGTGTCACGGCATCGGCGCCGGTGGCCGGGTTCGCCTCCACGCGCACCCGCGTCGAGGCACGAGAGCATGGCGATCTCGGAGACATCGAGCAAAATGCCACGGACTTCTTCGTCAAGATTGACTATCCGCATCTGGTTGCCCTGCGCGCTCCGCGGCCCACGCTGCTCTCTTACAACGCGGAAGATGACTGCTGCTTCCGCGGGCCCATGGCCAAGCCCTACATTTATGATGCCATCCGGCCCATTTACCGGCTCTATGGGAAGGAAGACGCGCTCCAGTGGCATGAGAACAGGGACCCGGGAGACCATAACTACCAACTCGACAATCGAATTGCGGCCTACCGGTTTTTCAGCAAGTACTTCGGACTGCAGCCCGTCGACGGCGAATTGCCGATCGACGCGGAGATCAAGAGTTACAAAGAATTGGAAGTCGGTCTGCCGCAGGATAACCTGACGATCGTCGGACTGGCGCGCAAGGTCGCCGCATCCAATCCGGTTGCGCCGGTCCCGTCCGATCCGGGGCAGCGCAATCGCTGGGCGAGCTCGGGGCGGGAAAGCCTCAGGGCTGTTGTCCGCCTGAAACCCGTCGACATATCCAGCGTCTGGAACGTGATGAACAGCAAGCACAAAGGGGTCGAGACTCTCTCGTACCAGTTCTTGATGTCCAATGGGCTCTCTGCAACCGGAGTCCTGCTCAAGTCCATAACTTGTCCGGCCGACGCACCGGCGACCATCGTGTTGCACGACAAGGGCAAGGGAGAGGCAGCATCGACGGTTTCCGACCGGGTGAATCGAGGGGAGCAGGTGCTCGCGGCCGACCTTCTTTTCATCGGAGATTCCTGGAAGGGTCTGGATGCATCTCTATACGTCGAGATCCTGCATGGGATGGGCGACCGTGCCCTCGGCATGCAGGTCGCCCAGTTGCATGCACTCACGGGCTGGGTCCGGAAGTTCTCCGGGGGAGGGAAGGTCAGGATCGAGGCCGCCGGTCCGCGCAGCCAGGTAGCCGCCCTGGTGGCCGCAGCGCTGCAGCCCGAACTCTATTCCACAGTGTCGATCAGTGACGGGATGCCCAGCCTGGGATATCTCCTTGAGAAACCGGTGGAGTTCGAGGAGGCCCCGGAGCTGTTCTGCCTGGATCTCTACAGGCAGTTCGACGTGAGCCAGATCGCCGCGCTCGCCTCCCCGGTGCTCATCACAACGAAGTAGTATATCGGAAATTGGAAATTCAGGGTCTGACCCTGAAAATGCAAAATCCGCGTGGGAGGCTATGCCATGTCCGACCCTGTTGCGGTGCGCTTTCGCGAGCAGCTGAAGAAGGGCGAGCGGCTGCTCGGCACGCTCCTTTCGCTTCCCTCCCCGGAAGTGGCCGAAGCTTGTGCCGCTGCCGGCTTTGACTGGCTGTTCATCGACATGGAGCACGGGTTGCTCGATTTCGCGGACGTCCAGCGCATGATTCAGGCCGCAGGCCGTTGTTGTCCCTGCGTCGTCCGTGTTCCCTCGAACGAGGCCGTTTGGGTCTGCAAGGCCCTGGACACCGGCGCGGCGGGCATCATCTTCCCGCACATCAACAATGCAGATGACGCCAGGTCGGCCGTGCTCGCAGCCAAGTACCCGCCCCAGGGGATCCGCAGTATTGCCGTCGCACGGGCACAGGGATACGGGAGCCGGCTTCAGGAGTGCGTCGACAACGCAAACCTGGAGACCATACTGGTTGCCCAGGCCGAGCACACCGAGGCAGCGAAGAACATCGAATCCATTCTCGCCGTGCCGGGTGTGGATGCGATTCTGGTCGGACCCTATGATCTCTCCGCCAGCCTGAGGAAGCCGGGAAGAGTCACTGATCCTGAGGTTGCGGAGACGATCGGCAGGGTCCGTGACGCCTGTGCCGCGCGGGGTATCCCCGCCGGCATCTTCGCGCGTGACAGCGACACGGCATCCAGGGCCTTCGCGGCAGGTTTCTCCCTGGTCTGCGTTGCCACGGATTGCCTGCTGCTTCTCGAGGCCGCTCGAGCGGCAGTCAAGCAGGCAAAGCCCTGATATCGGACCCACCGAGCAGGGGGTCGGACCGACGGAAGTCGATTCCTGTTAATCACTTACTGAATCTTGACCTCCGGAACAATGCCTTATTTCCTTTTTTCGGTGGCATTTTCTCGATCTGAGGTCTGAGGGCTTTCTTCTTGCAGCCGGCTGGACAGCAATCTCACTGCGTTACCATCAAATGGGGCCCTCCCTGATCTGGGATCATACCCGTGCGGGCACGGCTCGCGCTGTTTGAGGTCCGGATCGTCTCGACACCACCCGCCTAGACGCTGAAAATGGGTGCCAAAACGCATTCTAACCGCTTATCGTGGGGCAAAGACTCCCATAAGCTACTGAATTGAAACTGTTTGCGTCGGTCCGACCCCCGATTGATTGGAATCCGGGGAGCGAATCGTTTACACTATGAAGCCAAGACATCGAGGTCATGGTCTTCTGATGAACTGTTCCGTGTCGAGAAAGGTGCTTGGACTCATACCCGTGATCCTGGCTGCAAACGTGTGCGTCTCATTTTCCCAAGCGCAAACGCCGTCGAGCCCTGACCAGAGAGCGGAGTCCCTTCTCCAGTACCTCAATCAGACAGTCAGCTGGTATCGGCTGCTCGACCTTCAGCGACAAATGGTGACTGAGCCCGAGGAGGGGCTGGTCGCAAATGACAACCTTCGGATCGCCAACCAGGTAGTCTCTCTCTCCTTCGAGTTCGCCAGAACCGAGGCGGAGACCATTGAAAAAGGGGAGGCGGGGAGTCGGGGCGAGACGGGCTCATCTCGATATCAGGCTCTGCGCCGGATGGTGGCCAGGCTGGACCAGCAGATTCGGAACAACCAGCAGGCACTCCAGACGCTTCGGCAGAAACTGGCCGAAACAGCCGGCGGACAGCGAGTATCACTTCAAGCCCGGATTGCCCAAACCCAGAGCGAACTCGAACTTGCACAAGTCCGAAGAGACTCGATCCGGACTATCGCGGAGTTTGTCAGCGGGTCGAGCGCAGGAGGATTGGGGGCCACCGGGGTTCGGGAAAAGATCGAAGCGCTGGCGAGGTCGGTTCCGGGCGCCCTGGCGAATCCTTCAACGAAGCAGGAGGGCGCTGCGACGGCCACTGAGCAGGCCTATTCGGTCCCGGCAGGCTCGACGCCGAAAAGCGCACCATCCGGTGTTTGGGCACTGACGGCCGACATCTTCGCCCTTTCAGGAAGAATCCGCACGGTTCGGAACGCCATTCAAGCAACAGATTCGCTGAACCAGACATCGAGAGACTTGCGAACGCCGCTTGTGAGCACTCTCAGAGAGCTGTCGAAACGAGGCGACGAGCTGGCCGGCCAGAGCGACACCACGGACGAAATCGTGCTCGTCCAGGAGAAAGCGATGCTGGACGCCCTGACCGCACAGTTCAAACGCACAGCGGCGTCCGTGTTGCCTCTGAGCAAGCAAGGGATCCTGCTGGGCTTGTACAAGAAGAACCTCACGAATTGGCAGGACACCCTCGAGACGAGATACGCGACGGAGTTGAGGAACCTCCTCGCCAGGCTGGCGACTCTCATCCTGGTGCTGGCAGTGATCATCGGGGGTGCTGAACTGTGGAGGCGGGCAATATTCAACCATGTGCGCGACACCCGTCGCAGATACCAGTACCTTCTGCTGCGCAAGATTATCTTTTGGAGCGTGATCTTCGTTGTGCTCGTCTTCTCGTTCGCGAGCGAACTCAGCTCAGTGGCGACCTTTGCCGGGCTTCTCACGGCGGGTGTTGCCGTGGCGCTCCAGAACGTCATCCTCTCAGTTGTGGCGTACTTCTTCCTGATCGGCAGATACGGCATCCGCGTGGGCGACCGTGTGCAGGTGGCTGGAATCACCGGCGACGTGCTGGACATCGGACTCGTGCGTTTCCACATGCTGGAATTGGTCAGCGGCGGGGAGAAGACGGCGACCGGACGCGTCGTAGCTTTCTCGAATTCGGTCGTCTTTCAACCGAACGCAGGCCTGTTCAAGCAGATCCCCGGCACCAGCTTCGGCTGGCATGAGGTCACCCTTACGGTGGCCGCCGAGAGCGACTACCGCCTTGCGGAAGAGCGCTTGCGCGGAGTCGTCGCGGGCATCTTCTCTCAGTACCGGGACGAGATGCAGAGGCAGTATCGCCACATGGAAAAGACACTCACCACTGCGCCTACCGGAGCGCTGGAGCCGACGAGCCGGTTACATCTGACACCTTCCGGCCTCGAGGTGGTTATCCGCTACCCGGTCGACCTTGTGCACGCATCGGAAATCGACGATCGTGTGACGCGCGAGTTGCTTCAGGTGATCGATAGTGACCCCAAACTGAAGGCGGCCGTTTCGGGCAAGCCCCCTCTCCGTTTGAGGACGGAACTTTCCGGATAATGTGCTGGACTGCAGAATCGGTTCCTTATCCCACACGCGCACGGCCGCTCGTTGACTCAGGAGAGTGGTTCGTCGTACCTTTCCCGGTAGCCTTAAGAGAGGGGCGGACAATGCGGAGATCTTCCTTCGTGTTCGGGGCTTACCTGTGTTTGATTCTTGGCTCGGCTGTAAACGCCAGGGCACAGGATCCAAACGAAAAGTATCTGACTGCGGCTGACATCGAGAAGGCCGCCGGGATGAAGGGGGTCAATCTGGTTCCGCGCGGGTCCGTCGCAGGCGCCGGCGGCGATCTGAATTTCACCGATTCTTCAGGTGAACTCATCCTGATGGTGCAGTTCACGGATGCAAGGAACTACGCCGGCTTCAAAGCCAAGTATGCCAGGGGTGCTGCCGCCGCTGTCGGCGACGAGGCGATCCTGGGCGCGATCATGCCCGGCATGGCGGAAAACCTGCTCGCGTTCAAGAAGGGGACTCATTGCGTGGTCCTGACGGCGTTCGCGGACTTCGTCAAGCAGAAGGTCTACCTGACAGTCGACCAGCTTACCGCTCTGGGCAAATTAATCGCCTCCCGTCTCTAAGAATTGCACAAGCGGGGTTTGATCCCTTATGAGGAAAATCCTATGCGGGGTTCCAGGATCAGGTTCTCTGTTGCGGCCCTTTTCGTTTCGCTGATAGTTCCGTCGGCACTTATCTCCAAGGCGCGCACATTCTACGTCGATTCGGCCGAGGGAAACGACGCCGGGCCGGGCGTAACTCCCGAGGCGCCGTGGAAGACGCTTGCCAGGGTGAATAGCTCCGATTTTCTGCCGGGCGACCGAATCCTGTTCAAGAGCGGATCAGCCTGGAAGGGGCAGCTGGCTCCCAGGAGTTCCGGTGCCGAAGGAGCGCCGATCGTTTTCGACCGGTACGGGACGGGGCCCAGACCCAGGATCGATGGCGACGGGCAAGTGGAGGATGCCATCCGCCTGTACAACCTACAGCAGGTCGAAGTGCGAAACTTCGAAGTGACCAACCTGGGTCCCAAGCCGGCAGTCAGGCGCGGCGTGCACATCTTCCTGGACAATTACGGCACAGCCAGGCACGTCGTGGTCTCCGACCTGTACATCCATGATGTAAACGGCACCAACGGGATCGAGCACAGCCACAAGGACAACGGGGGAATCGTTTTTCGCACCGTCGGGGACAAGGTGCCCAGCCGGTTCGACGGCCTGCTCATCGAGCGCAACATCGTCTGGAAAGTGGACCGCTCCGGCATAGTTGCACAGAGCTACCACGCGTCACGCACCCGCTGGTTCCCCAGCATCAACGTGGTCATCCGCGACAACTACGTGGCCGACATCGGCGGGGACGGGATCGTGCCGTGGGCAACGGACGGTGTCCTGGTGGAGCACAACATTGCGCGGGACTGCAACCATCGGGCAGGTAGTTACAACGCCGGTATATGGCCCTGGTCCACCGACAACTCCCTCTTCCAGCTGAATGAGGCTTACTTGACGCACACCACGCTGGATGGAGAGGGTTTTGATTCCGATTTCAACTCGCGACGCACACTCATTCAATACAATTACAGTCACGACAACGAAGGGGGTTTCCTGCTGATTTGCACTCCCGGTAAGCGCAACCCCAAGGAGAACCTCGGCAACACGGGCACAGAAGCCCATCACAACATCAGCCGCAATGATCGCACCCGGATTTTCCATCTGGCCGGTGAGGTCGAACAGACCAGGATCCACGACAATGCGATTTATGTGGGTGCCGGACTGGATGTCCAGATGGTGCTCGTCACCGAATGGGCGGGGTGGGCCAACGACGCCGTGTTCCGCGGAAACTCCTTCCTGGTCGAAGGGAAGGCGCGCTACGGCCACCAGGTGTCGCGCAGCAAGGGCGACTACGAAATCGGCCCGGGGTGGGGGCCTGCCAAAGGTATCGTCTTCGAAGGAAACCGATACACCGGCTCCAACATCGACCGGCCGGAAGACAGGACGGGCTCTGTGGCCGAAACCGCGGAAACACCGAGGCTTGAATGGGAGGGCCCGACCTTTGACCCGGCCAAGCCGGATGGATTCGAATCCTTTATGGAAAAACACCGGCAATGGATGCTGCGGCTTTTTGAACAACAGTTCGGCGAGCCGGTCAAGCTGGGGCGTTGATCCAATCGAGGCCAGTTATCGTTTGATCGCGGCCTTTCCATCGGTCGCAGTTACGAAGATTCCCACTCTCAGCGGGCAGTAATGGCTGTCCCTCCGGGTCGTATCCGGATCCGGAAGGGCCGGATGTGAGAACGGTACTCGAGGCTGTTCTTGCGCCAGCTTCCCGAGAACTGAAGCCAGCCGGTGAGCCCGTCGTCCGTAGCACGAATCCACTTGAGAGGCAGCCGCGGGCAATAGGGTGTGACGCCGGCTTCCTCCCACGGGTCTTCGTGATGCACAAGAGTGAAAGGCCCCCACGGCTCCGGCGCTTCATAAATGAAGAGCTGGCTGCCCTGGTCGGGGTCAAAATCCCGATTCAGGCTCCACGTGAGGAGAAGGTAACGCTTCAGGGGTGCCGCATAGACCATATCGGGCAGACCGATCTGACGGTGCCGGGAAAGGACAGGAACGGCACGGGTCAGGTCATCAGTCCAGAGAGGCATCCCGTCTGCCGCAAAGTCGGACACCCATTCCCACGCGCCTGCTTCAAGTATCCTGTCTGTCGAAACGCGGCCAAGGCGGAGATGACTGCCGTTGTCCCACTGGTCGGTCGAAACGGCGTACACGTATCCATCACGGGCGCCGGCATTATCCCGACCGAAGTTAACGAAGGCAGGCCCCCCAAACATGGGGCCGGGGAACATCGGTGCCTTCATATCCTTGATCGCCGGTGACCAGGTCTTGCCGTGATCCCGCGATGCCGTGATGGCCGCGTCGCTGCCGTGCTGACTCGTCGAAAGATGCGGCGTCGGCTTCTTGCCTTCGAGATTCTGAAAGGCCAGGAACAGCACCCCGTCGATGGAAATCATGCCTGAGGGCTTCTGTCCCTCGCCGCCGTTGCCGCGATAATCACTCATGGGATTGACCCGTGTGATGATGTAGTGCGGCGGATTTCCGGATAGCTTCTCCACGTCCAAACCGTCGGGCTTTCCGCCCCAGTTCGGATCTCCGGATCCGGCGTAGATCTCATCGTCATCCGCCCATGTCATCGGGTAGGTGTCGCCGTGGATCTGCGCTCCGGCGGAAGCGAAGTACTCGACGATCGGGCCGACTTCCTTTGCCTGGTCCGGTCGTGCCGGAGGATAACCGACACGTTCCCCAGTCCACTCGAGTGCGGCGACCACCGGAGCCTCGAGGAACGGCGCCGCGGTCTGTTTTTCCGGTACAAGCTTCAGCACGAGACCCGGTTCTGAGAGATCGCCGGGGCTGGCATTCGAGCGTCCGACCCGGTCGATCAGCTTGCCGTCGATCGTGATGTTCATTCCGTCGCACGTCACCTGCCCGGTAATATCAAAGGCCTGGTCACCTGCGAGGTCCTGGGCAAGGATGCGAAGGCCCGACGCATCGCCGGGGAAGCGCAACACGAGGGTTCGATAACTGCCGAAGATACCGATGGGCGCCTGGAGACTGTGTACTTCGAGATTCACTTTCGCCAGCGGACGATAGAAACCCCTTTTGGAGGAAATCCGCGGAAGTGCAGCCACCGATACCGCGCCATTCGGGTTCCGGCAGGCGACCACGTATGGGCGCTCGTCCCCGTCTACCTCCGGAAGCGGCATGTTGCGCGCCACGCGCGCCGGCGCGCCCTGCACGACTTCTCTGCCGACGACCCAGCGGGCCCAGGTGTCTCCTGCGCGGAAGGTCCATGTGTCCTCGAGTCTTGCCTGGTCAAGCGTCGTCGGGGTCACCCCGACTCCGAAGGCCGGCGCTATTCTCTGCCAGCGCACCGCGCGGATCACTTCGTCGGATCGGTCCCGGAGTTCGAGCGGGTCGTACCCCGTCAGCTGAGGATCCTTCCAACCGGGATGGCGCATGATACCGAAAGCAGTGCCCAGCGCAGCCCCGATATATACCTCGTCTTCGCAATTGAGGAGCCCGGTGGCGCCGCTCTTGCCGGAGAACTCGGCCAGCAGCTGGGCGACGCGGTCGAGCGTGGTGGGTATCGACAAGTGCGGCGTGACGTCGTATGTGCGAAACACCTGGCTGAACGATATAAGTTCCGCGGAACGCCTGAGCACAGATCCGTTGCCCCAGGCAGCAAATCTTCCTTTACCCGTATACTCCTTTACATCCCACGGGCATTCCTCGTCATTGAGAGGGCCTCCCCCCCGCGAATTCTCGATCCAAAGGCCGGGTGCTTCCTCCTTTGCAAGGCCAGTAACCACCCGGCGAAACTCAGGGTTGTTTCGGCTTCCGTAGTCGATCTTCCAGTACTCAATTCCGGCTTCCCTGGTCCAGCGGAGACGCTCCCGATAAAACGCCTCTGTCCCGGCGTCACTGAGAGCCTTTCCGTCTTTGCCGTCGCCATACGGGTGGGCCGCGACCCAGAGCCCGGCACCACGCCAGCCGGCCCTTTTCGTCATCTGGTTGAGCTTTCGCAGTCGTTCCGCCGGACTCCCGGCCGCAGATGGGAACTTGCTCGTTGCCAGCTCGAGCGAGCCCAGTCGCCACCGTTCATCATCGAACCGGATGCCCTTTTCAACGTCCCATCCCACGTCGAGTACCGCGTAGAGATCCGGCCGCACTTTGTCGAAGGCGCTCGTCGCCCAACCGGTAGGGCCGAACATGTTTTGCTCGGTTAGGTTATCGGCGGCAATGCTGTGTCCGCCGAGACCGGTCGCGGCGGCCAGCGCTCTGGCATCCGCGGCATAGTTCTGCACTCCCCAGGTGCACCAGTAGCTGGGGGTCTTTCCAGGAGTGTCCGGGATCAGGTTGACTGTCGTCGCGGCGTGTCTCTCTCCGCCGCACGACACCGCAACGAGGCACAGCATGAGAAGCACAAGTCGTTTCTTCATTCCCTTCCTCCAACGGCGTTCGCTGACAGCTGAAAGCGGAGAGCTCTACTCGGGAGGCAGCGCGACTGCCGGAGATCCCGCGGGCGGTCCGACAAGCCTGCGCAGAGTCAAACCGAGATCTGCCGGGGGGACAAAGCCTTCCCACTGGGAGACTGTCTTCCCGTCAGGGGACACAATGACTGTCGTGGGTAATGACTTTGCGCGGGCGTTTATCCCGGCAAGCGGCCGAATTTCGCCCAGGTTCCAGTCGTAGGCAAGGTCGGCCGGTGCCTGCGGAGGCAGCCCTACCAGAACTTCCAGCCCCTTTTCCCCATACTGTTCGCGGGCACCCTGCAGAAAGACGACTTGTGTTCTCGAGGCATCGTCCGGCTGGAGGAAAGACAGCAGGACCCATTTGCCCCTGTATTCCGGCAGGTCGATGCTCAGGTCGGGTGTGCTTCGGGGAGCCGGTTCCAGAGCGCCGATGGCGGCACTGACCGGAAGGAGGTGACCAAAAGCATCAGTATTCCCGCGGTTGGTGATTGCGGCAGCCGCCCCGATCACGGGCGACCCGGGAAGCGGCAACATCGTTGCTGTCAACTTCGGGTCCGCAAAGAAACTCTTCCCATCCTGGCCGGTAGCCGTCCGATAGGCATCCAGACCCTCGTGCAACCGCTTGTCGACGGTCCAGCTTGGCACGTGGCGCCCCGTGTACCAGTAGAGGTTGTTGTCCGACGCGAGGTGCGTAAGGCTCTGCGCCATGGCCGGAACGGCTGAGAAGACGAGGTTGTTGCGGAAGAAGTTGGGCCGGCTTCCTGTGAAATCGGCTTGATCGATGAGCAGGACGGGAGCGTTGATCGGAGGATTCCAGTAGAAGGTATTGTTGTAGATCTCGACCCCGTCCAGGGACCCGCCTTCCCATGTCGAGATGTACATGTCGCCCTGGCGCCGGGCCAGCTTGGGACTGCGGCCGTTGTTCACGCACACGTTGTAGCGGACGACGCTGTTGGTGGTGGTGTATTTGCCGGCTCCGAAGACGGACGCGCAGTATCCCATTGAGTCGTGGCCGAAGTTATGTTGAATGACTGAGTTGTCGCACCCCCAGTCGATATCGTAGACGCCGCCATCCACTCCCGGTGAATCGATGGAAAAGCCCTCCGTCCACTCGATGACGCAATCTGAGCAGCTCCAGTACCAGATGCCGTTCGGGGTTCCGATGGTCTGGGTCGGCTGCAGCCCTGTCCGCCACGCGACGCTTTTCTCGATCTTTCCTTTGCGGACCTGGAACATCACGATCCCGTCGCCGAAGACATCGTGAACGATGGAATTGCGGATAGTCACATTACTCGCCCTGCTGCTCCAGTCCGAAAGGTCCCGGCCTGCGGCGCCGAGGACCATGATGCCGCTCCATTGTGTCGTGTTATACGCGGTGACGCCGTCGATCACGATGTCGTCGAAGGTCTGAGAACCCCCTCCTGATTTGAAGATCACAAGGCCGGAGCTTTTCGTTTTCGCCTGGCCTGTCACGTCGTGGACCACGAGATTCGTCAGCCGGAAATGACGCAGTGTCCCCCGGTCCCCGGAGACAAAGACACCGTAGGGATCGCCGCCTGTCGTCTCGAGGTTTTCGATGTGCCAGTATTCCTGGTTGAAGAGCTTGAGGGCAGCCTCATGGCCGGATCCATTGATTACCGGCAGTGCGCCTTCGCCGCAGGCGCCGATACGGATCGGCCGGCCCTCCTGCCCGCTCCCTTTGGGCCACAGGATTCCCTCGTGAGCGGCAGCCTCTCTTCAGCAGAATTGAATCTCCCGGGAGCGAAAGTAGTCGCGTTGACCTTGTCCAGCGAACGCCAGGCCTCTTCGACGGACAGACCCGGACTTCGATCGCTTCCCGGAAGAACAGTCGACGTAATAGTCGTTGCGGTCAGCGGTGCCCGGAAGAGAGTTACCAGGAAAACGGCAATTATTGCGAGTCGAAGTTCGGTCATCGTGACCCTCCCTGGCGATTGTAGCCAAGAATGCACCGGAACGACAGTAAGTCTCTCGTCGCGATTCAATCCTGCCATGCATCGTGGGATACTTGGTTCGGGTCGATGGCACGGCGCCTTTGAATGCGCTCTGATCCTTCGGAGAGACCACATGCTGCGTAAATTGATTGCAGTGGCGCTATGGATGGTTGCGGCGCAGTGCATCGCCACGGACAAGCCTCGTCTGATCGTGCTCACCGACGTCTCGAACGAACCCGATGATGAGGAATCCCTGGTAAGGCTGCTGGTTTACTCGAATGAGTACCAAATCGAGGGTCTGATTGCCACGACGTCTGCCTGGCTCCGAACCAGACCACGGCCGGATCTCATCCGTCGGGATGTCGAGGCATACGGACAGGTGCGGGATAACCTGCTAAGGCATGCGCCTGGATTTCCATCGCCCGAGAAGTTGCTGGAGGTGATCAAGACCGGGCAGCAGGCCTATGGGATGGCGGTGGTCGGGGAAGGCCAAGGTACGGAAGGGAGCCGGCACATCATCAGCGTCGTCGACCGTGCGGACGACCGTCCCGTATGGGTAGCCGTCTGGGGCGGCCCGAACACGCTGGCTCAAGCTCTGTGGGATGTGAAGGCCTCGCGCAGCCGCGACGAAGCAGAGAAGTTCGTCTCAAAGTTGCGGGTTTATGCGATTGCCGACCAGGATGACTCAGGCTCCTGGCTGAGGGAGACGTTTCCCCGGGCTTTTCTACGTCGTCAGCCCGAGCACGCAAAACGAGAAGGAGTACTACCGCGGGACCTGGAATGGGATCTCGGGCGACCGGCGTTATGGGACCGGGCCGATGCATGCGTTCGAGCTCGTCGATAATCCCTGGCTCGAAGAAAACGTGATTCGGAACCATGGCCCGCTCGGGGCGCTGTATCCGAGGCTGGCCTACATCATGGAAGGGGACACGCCGTCGATTCTGGGCCTCATCGATAACGGCCTGGGCTGGATCATCAGCCCGTCATACGGAGGCTGGGGAGGCCGTTACGCGCTGTATCAGGGCCACGGGGAAAGCCGACCGATCTGGACGAATAACGAGGACAGCCGCGACACGGTCTCGATCGAAGGGCGCGGCACTTTCACGTCGGAACAGGCGACGATCTGGCGCTGGCGCGAGCATTTCCAGCATGACTTCGCTGCCCGCATGGACTGGTGCGTTGCGGAGTTGTACGGGAAAGCCAATCACAACCCGGTAGCGGTTTTGAATGGAGACGCATCGAAGAGCGTGCTCGAAATCAACGCGAAACCGGGCGCCACGGTAACGCTTTCGTCCGCCGGATCCAGGGACCCGGATGGGAACAGCCTCGAACGGACCTGGTTCGTGTACCCGGAAGCCGGCTCGTATCGCCGGCCCGTGCAGCTGTCATCGCAGAGTGGAGAAACGACATCGTTCGCGGCACCGGCGGTTACGAAACCGGAGACGATCCACGTGATCCTGCAGTTGCGTGATGACGGTATCCCCCCGCTGTACTCCTATCGTCGCGCTGTCATAAGAATCGGGGTCTGACCCTGAGAATGCAAAATTGAAATTTCGGGGTCAGCCCCCGAAAAGCGGAAATTCAGCGGAAGTTTTCGACCAGCATCAGGTCGCTGTCGAATTGATCCAGGTGCGGGTAGACGATCGATCTGCCGTCGGGAGAAACATCCAGGTAAAAGCCGATGACTCCTTCGATTGCGGCAAGCTTGCTGGTCTTGCCGGTGGCGAGGTTGTAGAGGCTGATATCGGAGCGACCATGCCGATCGGGTGGCGAGAGGAAGTAGACACCCTGCTCCCGGACTCTATAGCCTCCCTGCGCGAGGATAGAGTCGATCACCCTCGTCTCCTCGCCGCCCTCGACAGGCATCCGCCAAACGCTGTCGTACGCATCACGTGCCTCGTTGTACTTCACGTAATATAAGAATTCCCCGTCGGGCGATTCTTGTGGCAAGCCCCGCCAGACTCCTTTCGGGGTTATTTGAACCGCCTTTCCGCCGGCGGCAGGCACCTGCCAGATCTGATTCGCACCGTCGCGCCATGAATCGAAGTAAATCGATTGGCCATCCCGGGACCAGGATGGCCACTTGTCCTCAACAGCCGTATCGCTTGTCACGCGACGCGGGATTCCTCCGTTCGCGCTGATGACATAGATGGACTGGTACCTTCCATCGAACACAGTAAAGGCAATCGTCCGGCCATCGGGGGACCATCTCGGCCCGTTGTCCACGCCTCCGCATGAAGTCAGCTGCACGGGATTCGAACCGTCGCTGTTGCACACCCAGAGTTCGTAGGCGCCTGACCTATCGGAGAAGAATGCGATCCTGCCACCGTCCGGGGAGTATGCCGGGCACGCTTCCTGCCGTGTCGAGGCGATGAGTGGTAACGCGACAGCCGGCTTGGGGCCGTGTTCCGTCAGATCGGTGCGCCAAATGTTGGAATCGTTCTTTCGCACTGCATATGCGAGGCGGTTTCCGTGCCGTGAAACGCTCGGATAGCAGCAGTTTTCAGACGCGAAAGGAAGTCTGCGGGGAGTAGAAGAGGCTGTCGCCGCCATCCGCCAGAGCTCGCTGCTGGCCCACGTACCCGCAGTGAAAATGAGATCCCCTCCGTCCGGCGTCCAGTCTATCCCCACCCAGGTATCACCAACCGACGCGATCCGTTCGGGCTTTCCCTGCGGGACATAGCCCGCGGCGAGCCGCAGCAGGTAGATGTCCGTACCCCCTTCGGTAAATGCAAGCGTTCTGCCGTCCGCGGAAAAGGCGGGATGACCATGATGGCGGTCGGTCAGCCGCCGTTTTTCTCCGGTCTGGATAGAGAGCAGAAACAATCCAGGGCCTGCCCGGTCAGGGAAGGCGAGCCACTTCGAATCCGGGGTCCATGCCAGGTAGGGGCCATCCATATGGCTCACGTCTGTCTCCGACAAAACTCGTTCCTGCCCGCCCCGTTGGGGCGTGATCAGCAGTGCCGCTCTGGTGGGAGAAACGTCACGCAGGAAGGCGATATGGTTGCCATCAGGGGACCAGGCTGCACAACATTCCTCGGCAGGATCGCTGGTCAACCGGAAGGGAGGCTCTACTCCGATCTGCTTGATGTAGATGTCGCAGTCACGTCCGGGCCCCCCCGCACACCATTCGAAGGCCACCTGCATGCCATCGGGAGAAAAACTGGGGAACCACTCGCAGCCTGGATAGCTGGTCAGGGGGACTGGGGTCAGCACGACCTCCTGCTCGGCGGACCGTCGCTGGCTCCGCCAGTACCATCCGGCTGCAACGAGAGCGACAATTGCAGCAATGACGAGAGCGAACCGCATCGGCGAGACGCGCGTTCTTGCGGCAGGTACATCACCCGGCCGTCCTGATTCCGCCGCCTCCTTCAATTCCCCCAGCTCGACCCTCACGTCTGCCATCGCCTGAAAGCGCCGCGCCGGGTCTTTGCGCAGGCAACGGGTGATGATTCTCTCAAGGTCGGCCGGGATGTCGGCACCCAAGGGGGGCGGATCGTTCCCGATGATGGCGGACAGCGTCGAGATTGTGCTGTCGCCGTGAAACGCCTGCCTGCCCGTCAGCATCTCGTAGAGCACAGATCCGAACGAGAAGATGTCCGACCGTGCGTCGACGGACTTTCCCTCCGCCTGCTCCGGCGACATGTAGGCGACGGTGCCGATGATCCGGCCTTCTCCGCTCAGGGACTCGATCGATGCGACGGTGCCGGAGCCGTCGCTTTGCAGGGGGCGAGTCAGCTTAGCCAGGCCGAAGTCGAGGACCTTTACCCGGCCTGTCTCCGTGACCATGATGTTGGCCGGTTTCAGATCCCGGTGCACGATCCCCGCCGCGTGTGCCGTGGCAAGCGCGTCGGCGATCTGCACGGCATATTTCAGCGCCTCGCCGATCCGAAGTCCCTTGCGCCCGATGCGCCGGTCGAGCGTCTTGCCGGGGACGTGCTCCATGACGATGAAGTCCACGCCGGCATCCGAGTTGATGTCGTGAATGTCTATGATGCTTGGGTGATTGAGCGCCGAGGCGGCCTTGGCCTCATGGATGAAGCGCCGCTTGCGCTCCGGGTCGGCGACCGCCGCCGCAGGCAGGATCTTGATGGCGACCGTGCGGTCCAGGTGAGTGTCGAGGGCTTTGTAGACAACACCCATGCCGCCCTCGCCGATCTTCTCCGTGATCCGATAGTGCAGAAGAGACCGGCCGACATATTCCGGCAGCGGCTCCTCCTTACGATCCTGCGCCAGTGCTCGGGCGGCAGCGTCGAGGGCCGGCGTCCCCATCAGCCTTTCTGCCGCCGAATGTTGCGCGAGCAGACGCTCGATTTCTTTTCGGAGAGCCTCGTCATCGGCGCAGGCTTCATCGAGAAACGCTTCCTGGCGGTCCGGTTCAAGATCGAGGGCAGAGTTGTAGAGCTGCTTGATCCGCTGCCAGCGCTCGGCATTCATTGCCGCATTCCCCGGTTCAACTCATCCATCAGCCAGGCCTTCGCGTGATTCCAGTCCTGCCTCACCGTCCTATCCGTTACTCCTACCACTTCCGCCGTCTCCTTCTCACTCAGCCCGCCGAAAAAACGCAATTCCACCACTTGTGCCTCCCGGGGATCGATTCTCGCCAGATCCTTCAGCGCGTCATCGAGTGCGATCAGGAGGCGATCATGTCCAACTGCGGGAACCAAAGCCTCGTCAAAATCCACTTTCACGGCGCCTCCGCCACGCTTCTGAGAACCGCGTGCCCGGGCAAATTCCACCAGGATCCGGCGCATCACGTTGGCGGAGATGGCAAAGAAATGGACGCGGTCCTTCCATGCGATGCGGTCCGCATCGATCAGGCGGAGATAGGCCTCGTTGACCAGTGCGCTTGTCTGCAGGGTGTGATCCGACCGCTCGCGCACCATGTAGATGTGCGCCAGGCGGTGCAGCTCGTCATAGACGAGGGGGACGAGCCTGTCCAGGGCTGACTGGTCGCCGCGGCACCAATCCTGAAGCAGCAGAGTTATTTCCCGTGGCCGGTGTCCGCTCATAGACACCCCTTGTCGGGGGAGAAGCCGTTTCCGATTTGACTGCGATTATACACCGGGAATTTCCGCATTTCCTGCCAGTCTGCGCATTAGGGGCCGAACGCGGCTCGACACAGCCGCTGGAAATGGCGCCCCATGGCAAGCGGATCGATTTCATGTAGCGCGATGCTCCTCGCAATGTGGGTGGCGGCGGTGCCAGGGATGAAACCAGAGCAAAGGTTGCTCGAGGCATCCAATCCTGACGATCTGACAGCTCCAACGCCCCCCGGCATCCGGACCGATCGTCTATCACAAAAACAGCTTCGAGCGTGGGAGGCAATCAAGGCGATGGTCTTCTCGAAGGACGCCTCCGGTCGGCTCAAACATCCTGAATTACATAGCCTATGGCGGTGGGTCGAAACCAGCGGGAATGTGGTTCAAGTGGAGATGCCGGCCCCCAAGGCTCTCCGTGATCGCGAGGCAGGGAAGTTTCTGATTGAGAAACCCGGTCTGGACGGACAGAAGCCCACAGCGGTGATCCGGCTCTGTCTCCCGGTCATTGATGAGGCGTTGGTTGGGGAGGGGGTCAGAGATCCTGACGGCTTCGTTCGATTCAAGGGACTGCGCAAGAAGGAGCGCTATGCGGAGATCCTTGGACACGAGCTGGCCCATGCCGTTTGGACGCTCGGTGATCAGAACCATAGACGCCTGCTCGAGGAGTTGAACGCAGAGGCTGAGGGGTTCGAAACGTCCCGTCGCCGTGCATCACATGGCACGGCTTTGAACGAACAGGAGTGGCAATATCTGCGGAGGATCCAGTCTCTCATGAACGAGATAGAAGGGCCGGCCGAAATGGCCGAAGCGGAGGTTTGGAGGGAGCTGCTGGAGAGCAGAGGAAAATAGACAAATCGGGGTCTGACCCTGAAAATGCAATTTCCGGGATCGAATTCCGCCTGAGATTGCATTTTCAGGGTCAGACCCCGTGAACGACGAACGGCGGCGGAGGTTGCTGGAGGTGCTCGAGGGCCGGGTGAGCCGCCCGGTTCCGTGCGGTTTCATCGTCGATTCCCCCTGGCTGCCGGCTGGTAAGGAGTCGAGATCGCCGAATACCTCGATGCGCCTTGTGCATCCTCGCTACGCTGTTACCCTGAGATCGGCATAAACCTCTTCAATCCGGGGATTCAGACACCCCTCGCGGAGCTGAGGGCGCTATCTGCGAATCGATTGTCGATCCTCGGCACGATCCCTCCAAGGGATGTGCTCGCGCAGGGATCTCCGGAAGAGGTCCGCTCCGCAGTCCGGGACCTGCTCGAGCGGACTCCGGACAGATCGCGACTGATTCTTTCATGCGCCGGCGGCATGCCCCCAGGTGTGACGACCGGGAACATCCGGGCTTTTGTCAGCGAGGCGAACGCGATAACCAGCTGAAGCCGCTCCGGTGCATGAAGCCCGACTTGCCCGGTTCTCCGCAGAGCCCCAACGATCAGACTCGCATGGTAGAATTCATCCCCGTTCCGGGGAGACGCTGAGATAGTGCGAGAACAATGCATGGAAGGAGTCAACCGTCGATACGCGGACATCATCTTCGATTTTGGGGGTGTCCTCATTGACTGGAACCCGCGCTATCTCTACCGCAAGTTCTTCGACGGAGATGCCGCATCGATGGAGCGCTTCCTCACAGAAGTCGGGTTCATCGAGTGGAACCTGCAACAGGACATTGGACGCCCCTTCGCCGAAGGTGTCGCCGAATTGTGCGAGCGCTTCCCTGCCTATGCAGGGCTGATCAAGGCATACGACGAGCGCTGGGAAGAGTCAATCGGGGGTCTCATTCAGCCCACCGTGGCTATTCTGCGCCGGCTGAAGCAGGCCGGCTACCGTTTGCACGGGCTGAGCAACTGGTCCGTGGAGAAATATGAGCTCACTCGCCCCAGGTACGAGTTCTTCAGCTGGTTTGACACGATCCTGGTTTCAGGGGAGGTTAAGCTGATCAAGCCTGATCCCCGTATCTATGCCGTGCTCCTCGAGCGGATTGACCGGAAACCTCACGAGTGCCTTTTCATCGATGACTCCCTGATCAACGTAATCAGCGCGGATCAGTTGGGATTCAGGACAATCCATTTCAAGTCGCCTCAAGAGCTGGAAGACGAATTGCGCAGCCTCCGCGTTCTGTGACAGTGACCCTTGCGCACACTGGAGAGAAGCAATAATGGAGACAATCATCCACGAAGTTGGAATGCGGGACGGGCTGCAGGTGGAAAAGGCGGTCGTTCCGACCGATCAGAAGATCCGGTGGATCGAGACGCTGATCCTGTCAGGCGTGGACATCATCCAGCTGGGCTCGTTTGTGCATCCCGCAAAGGTCCCTCAGATGGCCGACACGGATCAGCTCTTCAATCACTTTACGCAACCGGGCCGGAAGGCCCGGTCCGTTACGCTGTCGGGGCTGGTGCTGAACGAGAAAGGACTGGAGCGCGGAATGGCCTGCGGCGTTGAGCAGTTCTGCATGGGAGTTTCCGCAAGCGACACCCACAGCCGGAAGAATACGGGAATGGGCACCCAGGAAGCAACGGAGCGCATCATCGCCATGGCACGCCGGGCCGTGGCCGCCGGAAAGCCGGTCCAGGCTTCCGTTCAATCGGCGTTCGGCTGCGGATACGAAGGAATCGTTTCCCAGGGAAGGGTGCTGGAGATCGTCCGGCATTACCTCGATGCGGGTCTCAGGACGATCAGCCTGGCGGACACGGCGGGGCACGCGATTCCGGACCAGGTGGAGCGGCTGTTTGGTGCCATCCTGGAGATCGATCCCACGGCCGAGTGTGCTTGCCATTTTCATGACACCTACGGCCTGGCGATGGCCAATGCATGCGCCGCGCTGAAATGCGGCGTGAAGTACTTCGAAGCGGCGTTTGCCGGCCTGGGAGGATGCCCCTTCACCGCCGTCGCCGCAGGCAACCTCTGCACGGAGGACTTCGTGCATCTTCTGCAGAGAATGGGCCGGCGGCGCGACATCCAGCTGGACAAGATGATCACGGTCTCCTCCGAGGCCGGGCAGTTCCTTCAGCGGCCGCTGCCCGGGGCCGTGCATCGTAGCGGCCCGATGCGCGAAGTCGGGAGGGAAGCGCAGGCAGCCAGTGACTGACCCCGGCTCAGCCCTGGACACCGGCGCCCGTCATGGGTTCGTGTTCATGACTTCGGTAATCGAGAGGAGTACGCAATTATGAAGCTGATGTCGGGGATTCGCGTGCTGGACATGACGAACGTCCTCGCCGGACCGTTTGCGACCATGCATCTCGCCCTGCTGGGGGCAGAGGTCCTCAAGATCGAAAACCCGGTCGGAGGCGACCTCGCCCGGAAACTGGGCTGCGTCCCGGCATTGAACAAGCAGCTTATGGGTACGAGCTTCCTCGCACAGAACGCGAACAAGAAATCCCTGACACTGAACCTGAAGGAGGAACGGGGTGCGGAGATATTCCGCAAGCTCGTTCCGACGGCCGACGTGCTGGTGGAGAATTTCCGCCCCGGGGTCATGGAGCGTCTCGGATTTTCCTATCAGAAGCTGCGCGAGCTGAACCCGAAGCTGATCTACTGCGCAATCTCGGGCTTCGGGCAGACCGGGCCCGACGCGTACAAGCCTGCCTACGATCAGATCATCCAGGGCCTGAGCGGGGTGATGGCCGTCAACGGTGACGAGCGGCTGAATCCGTTACGCTGCGGTTTCCCGGTGTGCGACACGGTGGGCGGCCTGAACGCGGCCTTCGCGATCATGGCCGCGCTGTACCACCGTGAGCGCACGGGCGAGGGACAGTTCATCGATGTGGCTTTGCTGGATTCGATCATGCCTCTCATGGGCTGGGTGGCGGCCAACCTCCTGATCGGCAAGCAGCAGCCCCAATTGCTCGGCAACGACAACTTCACCGCGGCCCCGTCCGGGACCTTCGTCACCCGGGATGGATACATCAACATCGCCGCCAACCAGCAGGACCAGTGGGAGGCAGTCTGCGACATCCTCGGAGTGCCGGAGCTGAAGACGGATCCGCGCTTCCAGGAGCGGGACACCCGCAAGAAGAACCGCAGGGAGCTGACACCGCTGCTCGAGGCGAAATTGAGGGAGAAACCCACCGCTTATTGGGTGGGGGCACTCAACGCCAAAGGAGTCCCTTCCGGTGAGATCCTGTCGCTGGAGGCTGCGCTGGACGCCCCCCAGATCCGGCACCGGGAGACCATCAGGACAGTCCGGGAAAAGGGAATCGGCGATCTCAAGCTCTTCTCGCTGACCGCTCAGTTTGAGAAGACTCCCGGTGATGTGGTCGCCGCGCCGCCCAGGCTCTCGGCCGATACGGACGAGATCCTCGAGGGATTGGGATATTCCAGAGAGGAAATCGCCGACCTTCGTGATCAGGGCGTAGTCTGACGGGTGGCCGGGCAGGATCGCTCCGCCGGGGATGCTTAGGGGCTTGCCCTGGTTCGGGCTATGACACGGGCTCACCGCCCTTATTTTCCACTTGGTTCCTGCGCACCTGGCGCGTTGCGCCAGGCTGGTATGAGACGGGCCTCCGGCCCTGCCAACCGAAACGACTGCATTTCCTTCCCGCTCCGCCAGGACCTGTTCCAATTAGGACATTTTATACTTGGAATTAGATGTACTTATTGTAAAATCTTGGCGTTACACGAATCTCGGGTGTAGGAAGGGTAGCAAGGCCAGGATCGGCTGCATGCGTCCCGGCCGCAGCCTCCCGCAAACAACGTGGATCCAGACATCGGTTGTGGGATGCCTTGTGCATCCCGCAGGCGGAGACCAGCCTGCTCAGAGACCTGTCTTCCCGGCAGGATACGAGGTGAGGAACGATGAGGAACTCTTCTTTGGCGACGTTGATGCTTCTTGCGGTGGTTGTCGCTTCCCTGGTGCCGGGAGGAGTCGTCGGGGTAGCTCAGATCTCTTCGCCCCCACTCATCGCCGGCCGCAACATAAACATGGTCTCGGGCACCGCGCTGTTGAACGAAACCGGCCAGCGGGTTGCCCTGGGCGGGGACCCGTTCCTGCAGCGCCAGAACGAGCCCTCGATCGCCGTCTCCACGCGAAATCCGATGCACCTCCTGGCGGGAGCAAACGACTACCGCACGGTCAACCTTCCAGGGCTCCCGGACGACAAGGCCACAGGGGACGCCTGGCTTGGTATTTTCAAGTCCTTCGACGGCGGTCAAAGCTGGCAAAGCACCCTGCTGCCGGGATACCCGCAGGCCAGGACGTCGCAGGAAGGGGTGAATTCACCGATCTACGGCTACGCGGCTGCGGCCGACCCCACCGTCCGGGCAGGAACGAACGGGATGTTTTATTACAGCGGAGTAGCGTTCAACCGCGGGACAAACGCCCAGAGCTCCATGTTCGTTGCCCGATTCATTGACCTGAACAACCGCGAAGGGGCGCATTTCAACGTCCCGAAGAATCAAGACCCGATCAAGTACCTGGGTACTACGGTCATCGAGACCGGTACCTCGGGGCAGTTCCTGGACAAGGAGTGGCTTGCCGTGGACATACCCAGAAGCGGCGCTCTCACAACCACGCTTCAGGTCAGCGACGCAGACGCAGCCGGCAATCCCATCACCGTCACGCAGAACATCCCGTGCGGCAACGTTTACCTGGCTTACGCGGATTTTACCGGCGATCTCACCAAGAATGTGAAGAGCAGCAAGGTGCTTTTCACAAGGTCGACCGACTGCGGCGCGACCTGGTCCAAGTCGATCATGATTGATCAGAGCTTTCATATCAGCCAGGGGACAAACATCGCAATCGGTCCCAAGGGCGAGGTTTATGTCGCCTGGCGGCAGTTCAAGACTTCGAGCGATCCCGACGCCATCGTCATGGCCAAGTCCACGGACTTTGGAGGCAAGTTCACCAAGGCTGCTATCGTCGCGAAGATCACGCCTTTTGACCAGGACTCACGCCCGGGGAACGGTGACGATCCTTTCCGCGAGTTCAGGACCAACGCGTATCCAACCATGGCCGTCGACGGCCAGGGGACCTTGTATGTTGCCTGGTCCGAGAGGGGGTACTGGGGAAGCGACACCATTCAGCCCACGGACGGCATCGCCGACGGAAACCGCGTTGTCTATGTGAAGTCCTCAGACGGAGGCACCACCTGGTCGGCGCGCTCGGTTGTCGACGATACCGACAACCCGAAGGGGAGCCAGGTCATGCCGTCCTTCGCATTTCAGGGTGGGAAACTGCTCCTGCTCTACTATGACTTCCGGAACGACCTCTACCCTGACCTTTACGATCTTCTGCTCGAAAAGAACGGAGCTACTACCTCAGGGCTCTACCCCCAGGATCCGTCCTGGCCTCTCGCGGACCCCGTTGCCTTCGAGCCTCTCCCCGTCCGACACACGGTTGAGGTGCGAGCCGCACAGGTAGCGCCGCTCCCGGTTTCCGCCGGAGGGCCGACCACCAGTGTATCCAAGTACATGAACGTCATCGTGCCGACCGCAGGCTCAGACTATGTCTCCGTCCCGCTTCAGTCGAATCCGGTCAACGTTCCGATATTCGCAGGCGGCACGACCCCGTTTCTCGGCGACTATATTGACCTTGCCGCGGCCCCGCAGTTTGTGCCTGATACCGCGACAGCGGGAAAGTGGCTTTACAACACCGGCGAGAAGTCACCCGTTTTTCACGCGGTCTGGGCGGACAACCGTAACGTCATGCCGCCCCCTCCCCAGGATACCGGAAGTGGTCTGCTCAGAGTGGACTGGACTGACTACAGTCCGCCCGGCACCTGCAACAACACCTATCCCGGGATGCGGAACCAGGATATCTACACGTCACGGCTGTCCCAGGGGCTCATCCTGGGCTCGTACGGGAATTTCAAGCCCCTGAACATCGAGCGCGCCTTCTCGGTATTCGTCGAGAACACGAACCAGGAGAGTGCGCCCGCACCCGGCACGACGTTCTCGCCCTCGGCCAGGCTTTTCCGCCTGACCATCATTGCTCCTGCCAACGTCAACGCGTCTTTTCAGACGTTGTCGCAACCTCCGGCAGTGACGCAGAAAGACGTGGAGGTTAACAACCTCACGAAGGTTGCAGTGACAGTCTTCGCGGCTCTCAAGTCCGGCACCGCCTACAACACTTCTCTGCAGGTGAGGACCCAGGAACTGAACCCGGACAAGACCGTCAAGACCGGCGGGCTCGAGAGCACGCTGATCCTGAATCCCGACCCGACGAACCCTGCACCGCTCAACGTCGACATGCGCAGCAACCAGCTGGCGAGTGCGGAAACACACGATCCTTACGTTGTTCCTTTCTCCTGCACTGATTTCGCCGCGTTGCCGTCCGAGATCATAAGCAACTGCCAGGGGAGCGCGGCCGTGGCGCCGCTCACAATTCAGTGGCCGAGCCTGTTCAATCCCACAAATCCTGCCCTGTTGAATCCGGCATTGCTCAACCCTGCGCTGCTGAATCCAGCGCTGTTGAACCCGGCGCTGCTGAACCCTGCGCTGCTGAATCCGGCGCTGCTGAACCCGGCGCTGCTCAATCCTGCGCTGCTGAATCCGGCGCTGCTGAACCCGGCGCTGCTCAACCCCGCGTTGCTCAATCCTGCGCTCCTGAATCCCGCATTGCTGAACAACGCCATTCTGAATCCTGCGTTGCTCAATCCTGCATTGCTCAATCCAGCGCTGCTAAACCCGGCACTGCTGAACCCGGCGCTGCTGAACCCGGCGCCCTCCGGCGCCGATCTGAACCAGGTTGCATACAACAGCTCCCTCATCCAGGGGACGGCCCTTGATCCGCGGCAGACTCCGACCACGCTCACGGATGTCACCTGGAAGATCAGAAATGTCGGCAACGACGCCTCAAGCTACTTCTTCACCTGGTTCTCGGCGCTCGAACAGAAGCCGGCGCAGATCATCATATACCGGACCTACAAGACGCCTCTGGCCGGCGCGGATTGCAGTCTGAAGGAGGACGGGCTGCACTACGAATTCCTTGCGAATATTCTGCGCCCCGATCTGTTGAAACCGGCAGACCTGAATGCGGCCGTGAGCTTCAGTCTTGCGCCCGACGATGAGCTCTATGTGACTATGCGGTTCCTGGATCCCGACGGGCAAGTGGGCCCGGACGGGATCAAACCTGCCCTGTTGTCCGCGCAGGCCCTTGCACAAGCCGCAAACACGAGCGACAAGTACGCCACCATTGCCTACCTCAGCTATACACCGGCCGCACCCGTCTACGGAGACAAAGTGACCTTCACGGTGAAGGTCCTTTCTGCCGGCGGGAATCCCACAGGAAATGTGGTCCTCAAGGATGGTGGCAGCGCGCTCGGGACGGTCGCGTTGAGCGGAGGCGTGGCTACTATCGACGTCACGAACCTGAACGCCGGATCCCATACGATTACAGCAGACTATGCCGGTGAGGGAACCTTCAAGCCGGGCACGTCGGCGAGCCTGACCCTTACGATCCGGAAGGCCAGTCCGTTGTTCTCCAACCTTGCGGCTCCGACGATAACGTACGGCCAGACCCCAGCCACCCTGGGCGGTCTTATCCAGGCTGGTGCGACAGTCCCTGCAGGGGAGAGTGTCTCGGTCGCCCTCGCAGGTGCGACACTTGGCGCAACGATCGGGGCCACAGGTAGTTTCTCGACATCGTTCGCAACGGCCACCCTCGGGGTTCAGGGCTCCCCCTATCCCATTTCCTACTACTACCCGGGGAGCGCGAATTTCAACGGCACCGGCCCGGACACCAGCAAGTCCCTCACAGTACTGCCGGCCGGCTCGACCACCAGTATCACCTCGGTGGTGCCGGAGCCGTCGGTGACAGGACAACCGGTTGCCGTGAGCTTTACTGTGCAGTCTGTACCCGCTGGCATCGGCACGCCGACCGGATCCGTCACGGTCAGTGACGGCGTTGCCTCGTGCACGGGCGCGCTCACGTCCGGCGCTGGCAGTTGCGTGCTCGTCTGGACCTCCACGGGATCAAGGACTTTGACGGCGACATACCAGCCATCACCCGGCTCGAACTTTGCTGCCAGCACCTCCACGGCCTTTACCCACCAGGTCAACCAGGCTGACACTGCAACGACGATCATCTCCGATCTGCCGGATCCCTCGTGGGTGGGACAACCGGTGACCGTGAATTTCAAGGTGATCCCGTCATTGACCGCGAGTGGTCTCTACCCGACTGGGGCGGTCACCGTCAGTGACGGCATGGCAAGTTGCTCGGGCACACTGACGGCAGGGGCAGGAAGCTGCGCACTCGTGCTGACTACTGCGGGTGCGAGGACGTTGACGGCTGCCTATGGGGGCGACACCAACTTCAGGGCCAGCCAGACCGCTGCTGGCGAGCCGCACAGTGTCCAGCTTTATCTCGCTTTCACCGGTTTTGCGAGCCCGCTTGGTCCCGCTTCCGACCCGCCTTCAGGCATAGTCTACGGGCCGTTCAATGTGACGAGCAACATAACGATCAAGTGGCAACTCCAGGATTACTTCGGGAACTATGTCGGCGATCTGGCGATGATCAGCTCGCTGATCGCTCAAGGATCCTCAGGGACGGTGACTCTCTATGACCCGACCCAGAATGCTACCGGGTCCACGCAGTTGCGCTACGATGCCACGTCGGGGAAGAACCAGTACCTGTTCAACTGGGACGTGACCAAGACCCCGGCCGGAGCCTACACTCTGGTCCTGCAGCTAGCCGACGGCAAGAAGTACAAGGTGAATGTGCTGACGCAGTAGAGTGGGTCCGCGCAGCCGGCGCGGACCGGAGCCGCGCTGCGCCACGGTGCGCGCACCTCTATGCCCGCCAATTACAGGATGCGGAGCGAAGGTCAGAACGAGGACAGGCGACGTTTTGCGTCTTCGACCTGAGGGTCAGGATCGCTCTTCTTCTTGATATCCAGGAAGGCTCGGTACGAGTTCGTGGCTGCAGAGCTGCCCAGCCCCTGCTGTGCGCGACCGGTATAGTAGAGTAGCTGCGGATAGTAGTGCAGCGTCGGGATGTCATCCAGAAAGACAGAGGTCGCCTCGCCACGCCGCTTCATGCACTGCTCGAATTCCGCCGAGGCTTCCGCGTAGCCCTCGGCTTCCAGGTATGCCCTTCCCAGGGCGAGCCGCCCGAGCCAGGTGTCCGCCAGTTTCTGAGCCTCCTGGAAGTGGCGCAGCGCCTCGAATGTGTTGTGTTTCCGCAGGCTTGCCTCTCCCTCGATGTGTTTTGCGCAGGCCTGGGGTTCGGGCTGGAGGCGCTTCGCCAGGCCCGATGCCAGCTCGCGCGCCCTGTCTTCCCTGCCGGCGTCCAGGTAAACCAGCGCCAGTTCGAACAGGACCGCCGGCTGCCGCGTGGCTGCGGCCGTGAAATCGGCCCTCGCGAGCGCCTGCCGTGAGTTCCCGAGCCTGAGATGCGCCATCGCGAGAGCGGCTCCTTTACGCTCTGCGGCGGAGGGATCCTGATTCGCCTGGTCGGAGCGGATCCCTGCCTCGAGGATGGAGACCGCGTCGGTCAGGCGGCCTTCATACATGGCCTCGTCTGCGAGCCCCATGGCGGCGATTGACGCGCCGGCCGCGTCCAGGATCTGCAGCTGCTTGTAGGTCTGGACCGCTTCCTCTCCGTGACCCTGAGCGAGCAGGGCCAGTGCGAGGCAAACGTACACGCTGCCGTACGATCGATTGACGGCCAGGATGCCGCGCGCTTCCTTCTCCGCGGCAGCGAAATCCCCTGCATAGAGTGCGTACAGCGCCAGGTTCGTCCGCATTACGATGTTTCTGGGATAGATCGCAACGGCGCGGCGGCCTTCCGCGAGCGCCTTCGCCATGTCGCCCGCAAGGAAGTAGGCGAGCGCAAGATTACTGTGCCCGACGAAATCGGCCGGATACTCCGACACCAGGGCAGTGAATTCCTCGATCGCTTTCTGGTGGTCACCGACCGTCACGAAATAGCCCCCGCGAGTCCTGTGCCTCTCGCGTTCGCTCATACGGTCGAGGCGGACCATGGCCATCTTGTAGTATTTCTCGGCATCCTCGCGCCGACCCAGGTTGCGGTACATCACCGCCACCCCGGCATAAGCCCTCCCGAGGTCGGGATCGACCCGGATTGATCTTTCGTACCTGGGTATCGCTTCCTCCCATTTGCCCAGCCCCTGGAGCTCCTGGGCCTGCGCGTAATCGTGCGCGGCCTCGAGAGTCGATGCGGTGAAAGTCTCCCCTGCCGCGAGTTGTGCCGATTCCGGCGTCTTGTCTCCAAGGGTGTGGCGAAGGCTGGCGGAGAGCTTTGCAGCGGAAACCAGCACCTCCGTCCTGCCGGGTGCTTTTACTGCCTCGGATGCCAGCGCCTGCCCGGTGAGTGCGTCGACGGCGGTCGCGGAGATCTCGTAGGCGTCCCCGTTCTTCGCGACCTTCCCGTCCACGACGACCGCAATACCCTCGCGCTGCGCGACAAGGCGGGCTGTCTGCAGGTTCAGGTCGCGCGTTCCTTCCTGTATCTGGCCCGCGATCTTGCGCGCCTGCCCACGATTGTACGTGGTGATGAATGACGCTCCCTCGAGCCCGATCCCGAGGGTTTCTTCGAGTGTGCCCTCGAACATCGGATCGCCGGTGCGATTCTGGAAATCCGCGATCAGTACCGAAACCGGGGCTTGTTGCGCCTGGCCGGCAGGACCACCGGCCGGCGAAACGCCTGCGCCGCGCCAGAGCCACCAGGCACCGGTCAGCAGCAGGGCGGCGGCCAGAACCAGCACGATGGTTTTCACCGGAACAGGACTGAGTTCCTGGAGCCGGCGTCGAATCGACGGCCTGGGCATCAGCGGCGCCACGCCGGTAATCTGCGACTGATCCAGATCGGCGAGCAACTCGTCAGTGGAGGCGTATCGATCCTCCTTCTGCATGGCCATCGAGCGCCGGATGATGTGCTGGAGAAAAGGAGGAATATCCGGGTTGAGCTCCACCGCCGGCCGGGGATCTTTCTGAACCCTCTGAATCATCACCTCGTAGATGGTGTGCCCGCTGTAGGGAACCTGGCCCGTAGCCATCTCATAAAGCATGACGCCGAGCGAGTAGATGTCGGAACGGATGTCAACCGGCTCTCCCTTTACCTGCTCCGGTGACATGTAGTGGGGAGTTCCCATGATCTCGCCCGCCTGAGTCATCCCGGTCTGCTGCAGCGATTTCGCGATGCCGAAATCGGTGAGCAGTACCCGGTCGTCACGACTGATCATCACATTGGCAGGCTTCAAATCCCGGTGGAGCACGCCCCGCTCGTGGGCGGCCCCAAGGCCCTGGCAGACCTGGCGCAGGATCCGGATGATGAGCTCGGTGGGGAGGCGGCCCTCGCGCTTCATCATCTCCGCCAGGTTTTCGCCCTCCACGAACTCCATCGTGAGGAACTTCGTTCCCGGCCCCTCCCCCAGGTCGAACACGCGCAGGACATTGCGGTGTGTTACGGTGCTGGAGATATGGATCTCTCGTTTGAACCGTTCCAGCATCGCCTCGTTTGCTGCCACGTCGGGAAGCAGGACCTTGAGGGCCACCGGACGCCGCAACTCGTTATCGTGGGCCTGGTAGACCTCGCCCATCCCGCCGCGCCCGAGCAGGCGCACCAGGCGGTAACGTGCGCCAATCTGCTGCTGTTGCAGCGACAGCGAATCGGCGCCGGAAGAGCTATCAAATGCAGCCGCTTGCGGCCATGGTTGCGAGGCCGGCATCGTCGCGGCTTGCGTGTCCACTGCCTGTCCCTGCGCGACCGGGCGGGGCGGCGCGCCTGAGGAGACGGGAGGTACGTAGCCTGCCGTCGGCGGCTCAGATCCCCGGTCCGACAGGGATTGCTGACCGGTCGCCGGCGGTGAGGGCACCGCGATTGCGCCTGTTTCATCCAGGTCGGTCGCGGGATTGATTCTGTCGGCTAAGGACCTGTTCGCGACTTCGAGGATTGTGGCGACCGCATCGTCGAGAGGTTCAAACGAACGGATCGGGTAGAGCTGCAGGGCGGGCAGCAGCGCTGTTTGGTCCAGAACGCAAGTTACGATGGCTTTGTGGAGAGCCAGTGCCGTGGTCCACGCGAGCGCGACGGATGGTGACTCACTGGAGCCTCGGGACCAGAGCAGGACGAGTAGGTCGCTTCCGGAGACCTGTCTGCCCAGGGCGGCAGGCCACTGCACATCCTTTTCGAGGTCCGCCGACGGTCGCGACGTAGTGCATCCGCGCTGATTCAGGACTTCTTCCAGCTGGATTGCCCTGTCACAGTCCTCTTCTGCATGGACGATGAAGACCATTTCCATCCCGGTTTTTGCGGATCCCTACACCCTTGCGGACAGGGTCGTCCCTTTCCAAACCAGGTAATCATAGCAAAGATCCGCCGGCGAGACGCGGGGGACTTGGCTGGTCATCGCAAGATTGCCCTGCGAGACCAGCCGGCAGTAATGCCGCCGGGACCTGCGGTCCGGTCTGACAGGCCGGAGCTGCCCGGGGCGTCCGGTCTAATCGGGAAGGACACGGGCGAGCGCTTCGAGTTCAGGCTCACCGTTGCCGGGTGGCAGTTTGACCTTGCCTATTTCGCAGCCGGCAGGAAGTTCTCGATCGCCCAGACTTCAGACCTGTCGCCCTTGCTTGTATAGGCCAAGTGACGGCCGTCCGGGTGGACTCTGAGGTCGAGCATGTTCTTCGCCGTGAGATCCAGTTTCTGAGGATCGCCGCCTTGGACAGGAATCAACCACAGCTCATTTTTCTGATCTCTTGGATTGGGTTGCTTCACAAAGAGCAGACTGCGGCCGTCAGGTGTCCATGCAATCGAGCCGGGAAACGGCATCTGCGCTTCGCGCAGCAAGTCACGCGCTTCTCCTCCTGCAGCCGGCAGGATCTTGACGGACTTCGATCGGCTCTTAGCGTCGCTTACCGCCAGGGCGAGCTGCCGCCCGTCGTGGGAAAGAGCCACGCCCGCACAAAAATGGTAGGAGAGCGCGCCGATGCTGAAGAGTATCTTCTCCTGCCCGGACGAGAGTTCGCGAGCAACGATGGAAGCCGCATTGGTGGCATCACTCCACTGATGATAAAAGAGCACCCTCCCATCGGGGGACAGGGCGGCTCCAAAACCGAGGGGACTTGTCAGGTCGAGCCCCTCGAAGTCACCAGTGTTGATATCGATGCGGAATGCGCCGAACTTGCCGGTCGGGTGCTGTGCCGCTACCAGCAGAGATTGACCGTCAGGGTACCAGTAAACGCCGACTACACGGTCGAGCTTGGAGCGGATTTCCCGCACCTCTCCACTTGCTGTATCCCGGACACAGATCGCCCTGGCTCCCCACGCCCCGGGCCCGCGCTGCGATAAAAAGACAAGCCGCCGCCCGTCAGACGACCAGTCAGGTCTGCTGTTGGAGCCCGCGAAGCGCTGGGTGGCCAGAAAGGGCTGGGCCAGGACTCTGCCGGACGCAAGATCCGCCTCAGCGATGTACACGTCGCTCATCCCAGTCCGCACCTGGTAGTAGTAAGAGCCGTCGCGCGTGAAGCCCATCGGCCAGACATCCTGCCCGAGATCCGGCTTCACGAGCTCGGGTGTTCCATCGGGCTTGCCATCAACAACCGGGATCCACCAGGCGCCCATGGTCCCGCTTCGGTCGCTGCCGAACAGGAGTCTCTTGCCGTCCGGTGTCCAGTCAAAAACCACATCATTGGCCGCATGCTGGATCAACGGGGTCTCGCGCTCCCCTTCTGTGGCGAGCAGAAAAATGTCACGACTCGAGGAGCCCTCCTGTTGCGGGAGATCGTATGCAATATAGCGGCCGTCCGGCGAAAAGCGTGCCCGAGCGGGTGCTTCCCGTTCGAATGTCTTCAGGATGCGCGCGGTGCCGTCCGTTGCGGAAACCAGGGCGATCTGACTCCCTTTGTCCTTCAAGTAAAAAATCGCCAGTATGCTCTTACCGCCCGGGGACCAGTCGACCGGATACAGCTCCGCCAAGCCTGCATCGGCATAGAGAACGCGAGGGTTGGAGGCGTCCAATCCAACGATGCGCAGGTCATAGAAGTTGTCCTTGTTGTACCAGGTATAGGCCACTTCCTTGTCGTCAGGCGACGGTATGGAGAGCATGGCGAACTCGAGGGACCTCGGATCTTTGTTTGTAAGCCGGTGTTTCCGGCCCGTGGAAAGGTCACGGACCGCCAAATCCTCGCGCGGCCAATCCTGCAGAGTCACATAGCGGCCGTCGTGAGTTGGAGCGCCGAGCAAACCCTCGTCGGGGCCAGCCCAGACCTGCCGCACCCTCATGGCACTATCGCGTGTGCCCAGGGCCGCTAACCGCGCGCGTGCCAGCTTTGACTCGGCTACCTGGTCAGCGAACTCGCGCACGAGTCGTTCGTAGGCCTTGCGGGCCTCGACATTGCCCAGTTTCTCGTAGCACTGGCCGAGGTGGAGCAGTGTCTTGGCCGTCACCTCGCGGGGCACACCCTGGAGATTCAGGATCTGCTGGTAGGTCTCGATGGCGCCCTTCAGGTCGCCGTCGATCAGCTCTTTCTTCGCGGCTTGTTCCAGCAGGAGCTTTGACTGTTGCTCCTTTTGCACAACTGCAAAAGCGGGCAGCAGAACAAACACGGCGCAGAGCGACAAACCGAAAGTCAATCGCCATCGGAACGAGTCTTTCATTTCTCTTTCCTCCCGGCGATCAGGTTAGGCTCTGAATGTACGGCCTTTGTCGGGGCAATTGTCAGGATTGTGTAAGACTCACCCGTCGAAACGGTATCCGAGGCCGCGGACATTGACGAGATATCGCGGGGTGTGAGGCTCCGGCTCGATCTTCTTCCGCAGCGTCACGATGTGATTGTCCACGACGCGATCCGTAATGAACGTGCCTGGGCCCCAGACTTCGTCGAGCAGTCTCTGACGGCTGAGAACACGGCCACGATTGCGGATGAAGGCTGTGAGCAGCTTGAACTCCAATGACGTTGTCTCTATTGTCTCGCCGGCGCGGCGCAGCTCGCAGCGTACAGAGTCGACTTCCGCATCGCCGAAGCGATAGACGGGCTCCTCCTCGGCTGTGGTCCGCCGCAGAACCGCCTTGATTCGCGCCCGGAGCTCTGGGGGGCTGAAGGGCTTGGTGACGTAGTCGTCGGCGCCCCATTCCAGTCCCATAACCTTCTCTACCTCCTGGCTGCGGGCGGTGAGAAGGATGATCGGCGTTTTGAATCCTGCCCGGCGCAATTCGCGGCAGACTTCGAACCCGTCTTTTCGCGGGAGCATCACATCGAGGAGAATGAGATCGAACTTGCCCTCACGCGCCCGTCGAGCCGCCGTTTCCCCATCCCCTACGACCTCAACGTCATATCCCTCGGTCTTCAGGTCCGCTTCCAGCCCGAACGCGATGGCAGGCTCGTCCTCAACCACCAGGATTCGCATCATGCTCCCTTCTCCAGGGAAATCAGGATCGTGAAACAGCTCCCCTTGCCCTGGGCGCTCTCCAAACGGATCTCGCCGCCATGTGCCGCAACGATGTGCTGCACCATGGCGAGGCCGAGTCCGGCACCCTTGATGCCGGCCTGGCGGGAGTTCTCTCCCCGGACAAACTTATGGAAAATGGATTTCTGATCGACGGCCGGAATGCCCATCCCCTGATCTCTCACGCCGATCGCGAGTCGATCTCCCTGCACTTCCATCTCGACCCAGACCGTCCGGTTATCCAGTGAGTACTTGACGGCATTGTCGAGCAGGTTCCATAGCGCCCTGCCGAGCGCGTCGCGATCGGCTCGGATTCGAAGGTGCCCCGCCGGCAGAGCCAATTCCACGCTGTAGCCCTTTGCGGAAACGGTGCGCTGAAATGCCGCGACGATATCCCGGACGAGGTCTCCCGCTTCAACACTTTCGAGGCGGTAGCGGGTTTCGCCCGCCTCCATGAGTCCGAAATCCAGGAGCCCCTCAACAAGCCGTTCGAGGCGCTCGCTCTCGCCTGCGAGGAGTTCATAGGAGCGCTGGCGTTGTTCTTCCGACGCGAGGCGGCCCTGGACCAGCATACTGGACAACTGCCGTATCGAAGTGAGCGGGCTGCGGAACTCGTGCGAGACGGAAGCAACAAAGTCCGACTGCAACCGGGCCACGGCCAGCTCTCTGGTCATCGCTCGAACGATGAAGTAACTGCTTGTCATCAAGAGCACGGCGAGAACGAGGAGGCTGCCCAGCAGGAGGCGGCGGCGCGCAGCAAAGCCCGCAACGACCTCCGTGAGATCGGCGCTCGCAACATGAATGGTCCAGGGCAACCCTGTGACGGCGGCAGCCCTCAGTGCAGTGCGGGCGGAAGGCTCCGGATGGAGGCCGAAGATCGTGCGTCCCTGGGTATCGGTGATCGCGAACCGAATCCTCTTGTCTGGGAGTGCTCCGCTCCAAAGAGAAGAGAGATAACGTGGACCTGCCGCCACTGCCAGGAAACTGTCCGGTGTCGCCCGCCATGCCAGAAGTACCGGATCCGATTGTGCCATGTGAACCCGTCGTCCAGTGGAGTCTTCCGGATTTCTCAGCCACTGTTCCGTCAGGTTCTCCACCGCGTCGGAAATCGCCAATGCGCCGGCAGGTTGCGGCGGCGCTGCACCGTTGCCGAGCCACCGCCGCGCTTCAGCGGAACGGAATTCATAGGCACTGCGCGTGAGGCGCCAGCGGCCGTTTTCGAGATCACCCAGGAGTGCCTCCGACTCACGCCGCAGATCATCGTGCCTCGCGGAGGCCTCAAAGAGGCTGCACCGTGCCTCCCGGGCCACCAGCTCCGCAGGGAGCCCGGAAACGGGTGTCGAATCGAGTGTGGCCAGTTCTGAGTAGGCAGCGAGGGCCTCCCGGATCTGTCCGGCCTTTCGAAGGCTACGGCCCAGCCGGACGAGCGCGGCGGCGCGCAGTGCTGGATCACGGGAACGTGATTCTTCCCGGAAGAGCGCTGCAGCCGCAACGGGGTCGTTCTGCTGAAACTCGATGAGTTCGGCCCTGCGCAGTGTCTCGCTGGATACCTCCCGCGCCACGGGGAGGACCGGGTAAAACAGCAGCTGCCGGCGGCCGTAGGCGTCGAGCTTCCGCGCATCGGCAACGATCAGGATTGCTCCTTCCGGGAGCCGGGCATCGCCCGGTGCGGCGTCGAGGGCCTTTTCCAGGTTGCCCAGCTTCTGCTCCAGCGTGGCGGCCGTGAGATCCGCAGCGAGCTCCAGCTGCTCCTGGATTTGCTGAGACTCCAGAGCCCGATCCTGGTCCAGAATCCGGTAGGCCAACCATGCCAGGGCGCCGAGACATGCGATTACTACGGCGAGAAAACTCGTCAGGACGCGACGCGGCGGTTGAAGCCACTGTTTCCCGACCATCTGCCCTCGGGCGACTCAGGTTACTGGACTATGTGTAACCACATTGTAGCACCGAGTCAGTTTTCTAATCCCTCCTTGAAAAGGCGGTGGTATTGGATTGCATGGTGGGTCCGCGCCGCCGGCGATGGCCCTTCCAAGACCTCTGACGTATCGATAAGCATCTTGACATGCATTGAGGAAGCATCATAATGCCCATATGAGAACCACATTGACGCTCGATCCGGATGTAGCCGCTAAAGCTAAACGGGGCGCGAAGAAGCTTGGCAAGCCGCTCAAGGAGGTTATCAATGCCGCCTTGCGGATCGGCCTCGATCCGGTCTTGAATCCGCCGGCGGCCAGGCCTTACCGCACCGAACCGAGGCCGATGGGATTGCGCCAGGGATTCAGTTACGACAACATAGCCGAGTTGCTCGCACGCGCCGAAGGGGAAGATCACCTGTGATATTGGTCGACGCCAACCTGCTGCTCTACGCAGAAGACAGCCTTTCGGCGCATCACGAATCAGCTCGCACCTGGTGGGACGCGCAGCTGAGCGGATCTGCGCCGGTGTGTCTGTGCTGGCCAGTACTCACGGCTTTCATTCGCATTGCCACCAATGCCCGCCTGCATCAGCGGCCGTTGACGTTGGGAGAGGCAGTGGGGTGTGTGCAAAGCTGGCTCGAGCAACCGTGCGTGCGGCTGATCCAACCGACGGAGGAGCATTGGCAAATCCTGCAGAGAATGCTTCAGGAAGGGAACGCGACGGCGAATCTAGTCTCGGATGCGCACCTGGCCGCCCTTGCGGTCGAACATAACTGCGAGTTGTGGTCCACCGACTCCGACTTTGCCCGCTTTCCCGGTCTTGACTGGCACAATCCCGTCGGTTTCCCCAGAATCAGGTAGTGGGCCGACTGCGAAAAGCAACTACTATCTACCAATCAAGGAGGGAAGATGAACAAGAATGCAGGACTCTTTTTCATGTGTCTCTCCACAACCGGCAGCCCTGACTGCATCCAAGGCCAAGAAGACCGGTGGTCCTTTCGATTAGCCTGCGGAAATCGTTTCAATCGGCCGGCCGCCAACCCTTCAAACAGCCGGGCATGAAACGTGCAATCAGCCGAGCATCATGCGGGCATCGCATTGGAGTGCAGCGCCATGAGCTTGCCGGCGTGAGGCGCAGAATCCTGATTTATAACGGCCATCGCGAGATGAAAACCGAGGACGGCATCGAGATCTGGCCAGCCGGATTTTTCGCGCAAATGTTGGCTGCCGACAAACTCTGGCCATAGAATCGGCTCGGGCACCCACTTGTGTGCATTGTGAACTTCAAATTGGCAGCGCGGAAGGGGCGGTGTTCGCGCTCGGAGAAACCTGTGGGCGCTGAACATGCAAGCGTCAGCCGATGTTGGGACCATGCTTGGGCTTCAAGAGGTGAAACATGGCAAAGTGCACGCTTTGCAGGGCCAGGAAGGGCGAGCGGGAATGCCAGATGGCGGGAGACTTCGTCTGCAGTTCATGTTGCGGCCGGCATCGGCGGAAAGAGGCTTGCGAGGGCTGCATCTATTACCGGGAAAAAGCACCGATGGAATCAGTCCGCGATTATCGTTCGATCCCTCATTTTTCCCCTGAGAGAATGAGGGCCGATCTGGAATTGCAGTCTTATGCCAACACAATCGAGTCAGCGCTGTGCCTCTGGGATTGTTCCATGGACTGCGCATTGAGCGACAATTCCGCTCTGACGGTGCTCGAACGGTTGCTGGACAAATACCCTTTCAAGGACGATACAGTGCAAACCCTCGAGAAACCGTTGCTCCGAGGGTACGATCTGGTCTTGTCCGCTATTCATAATGATCTTGGCGATCTCTCCGACCAAATGATTGTCAAAATCCTGGGGGTGATTTATTTTGTCGCACGGCGGCGCGCCCGAGGAGGACGCGATTACTTCGAAGTGATCCATCAATATGTCGGCATGCGCGCCGGGCCCGGCATGAGAATTCTCGGAACGTAGTAAGATGTGGCAATGGATGAAGCTAGTCTGAAGCTCCCAACGATTTTCTGTCAGCTCTGATTCTGAGCATTAGCCCCCCCATCTGCCATGTTCAGGTTTTGTACCTGATCGAGCCTATGGTCCGGCAGCGGCACTGCAACGAAAATTCTCTTGTTTCCATGTGTCGTCGCTGGTTGCACCAACGGCGCGCATGAAATAGCAGGAATTAGGCACGGCCCGGTCCAGGCGGCAACCGTCGCTTTCGGCATGGGCATCGAAAAATCTGGATTCGTGGGAAGGTGTCAACCGGGACCTGTTCGAAGAACTCCGGAAGTTGCGGCGAAAACTGGCGCAGGAGAGGTCCATGCCTGACTATATCGTCTTCAGCGACGCTGCCCTGCGTGACACGGCCCGGAAGCGTCCGTGCACGCCGTCCGAGTTTCTTAACATCTCAGGAGTAGGTGACATAAGGCTCGAGCAGTACGGGGAAGTGATGTTGAACCTCATCCGCCGATATTGCGGCTCGAAGTGAGAATAGGAACGCGCCTCGTTTCTCGGCTCCCGGAATTGCTCGCCCGAAACCGGCGTGGATCAGGAAGCGCCTGGACCAGGAACGGCCGGTCTAGTCGGGAAGGACGCGGGCGAGGGCGTCGAGTTCGGGCTCGCCGGGGCCGAGGGGCAGCTTGATCTTGCCGCGCTCCACCGCCGAGCGGCAAATCGCCATCGCGATTTCAAACCCCTTGTAGGCATTCTCGCCGTTACATGGATGTATCCTGGCGGGATCGTCGAGCCATTCGACAATTTCCTGAACATACGGGGGCATGTCGTGGGCGTAGTCCATGTTGCCCGGCCCGGAAATCACACCGCCGGAATTGCGTGTTATGGCCCGCCAGCCGCCTCCGGTCAGAACCTCCGCGAAACCCTCGGTGCCCTGGGCGCCTATGCGGCACTTGCGCCACCAGGCCTCTACCTCGGGCACGTCCGGAGCTCCATCTCCAGTCTCTACGATGCCGCGCACGCCGTTGGAGTACTGCACGAGTCCGGCGATATAGTCGGGGGAAGGGTGGTTGTCGGAAAACTTACCTTTGCCGGACGCCTGGCCCACGACCCATTCCGCCTCCGCGTCGTCGTTGAACCAGCGGGTGTAGTCGATCATGTGGGTCAGCATGTGCAGCATCCAGCCCGTGGCAGTCCCGTAGAGGGTGTGGACGCGGCCGATGGCTCCGCTGGCGATGATTTCCTTGACCTTCTTGTAGTGTTCGCCGTAGCGGTGCTGGTGGCTGACGACGGTCTTCACCCCGGCGTCGCGGACCATCTTCATGATTTCCAGCGCTTCGTTGGTGGAAATGGCGACCGGTTTCTCGAAAGCGATGAGCCGGGCGCCGTGCTCCACGCCCTCGCGTATCAGATCGAGCCGAAGGTTGGGGAGGGTGCAGAAACAGAAAACGTCAGGGCGTGTGTCGCGGAGCAGAACCCCCGCGTCTGTGCTGGTGGCGGGATTGCCGAACTGACGGGCTGCTGCCTCCAGGCGTTCGGGATTGATGTCACAGAGCCCGACCAGTTCGAAGCGCCCGTTTTTTACGAAGGCATCCGCGTGATGCATCCCGCGTTTGCCGCAACCCGCAACGACGACGGTGTATTTCCTGCTCGGTGTCATAATCGGGCCTCTCCGATGTGATTCGTGAAGCGGCATCGCGGGGGAATTGGGCTTCCCCCGCGATCGAACATTGGCCAAACACCCTGCTCTGAGTTGAGGGCTGCTCGTTTACTTCCGGGATTTGTCCCAGGCCCGGATGGCATCGATCGTGGCCTGAGCTTCCTCGACAGTCAGTTCCGGATACATCGGCAGAGAGAGGACCTGGGCTGCAGATCGCTCCGTGTGTTTCAGTGAGCCGGAAATCCGCGCATCGTGTCCCCACGGATACCCTTCCTGCTGATGGATCGCGATCGGGTAGTGAGTGAGGGCCGTAATGCCCCGCTCCTGCAGATACTGCTGCAGCGCATCGCGGTGCGGCGTCTCCACGACATAGAGATGATAGATGTGCCTGTATCCCTGGAGTGCAGTGGGGAGCTTCAGGGAGGTGCCCTTCAACCCCTCGTCGTAGAGCTTGGCGAGGGACCGTCGCTGGTCGTTCCACTTGTCGAGTTCCCTCAGCTTGACGCGCAGCACGGCAGCATGGATGTCGTCCAAACGGCTGTTGTACCCGATGCTGTGAAACGAGCGCTTGAGGGATCCATGGTTTCGCAGCCTCCGGATGTTCGTGGCCAGGTCAGGATCGTCGGTAACGAGCGCGCCGCCATCCCCGAAGCATCCCAGGTTCTTCTGGATGATGAAGCTGGTGGCAACCGCGTCGCCCAGTTCGCCGATTTCGAAATCGTTGCCGCGGGCGCCCAGTGCCTGTGCATTGTCCTCCAGAACACGCAGGTTGTGCGCTTTGGCAATTTTAGCCACGGCTCGCATCTCGGCGCACTGGCCGTACAGGTGGACGGGGATAATCGCCCTGGTGCGCGGGGTGATGGCGGCCTCGATCAGGTTTACGTCGATGTTGCAGGTCGCCGGATTGATGTCGACGAAAACGGGGGTCGCCCCGGCAAGCCAGATTGCCTCTGCGGTGGCAAAGAAAGTATTGGAGGTGGTGATCACTTCGTCTCCGGCTCCAATGCCCCAGGCTATCAGGGCCAGCCACAGGGCGTCGGTCCCCGAGTTGACTCCGACAGCCTCCTTCTTCTTGCAGTAGACGGCCAGTTCTTTCTCGAACACCCCCAATTGGGGTCCCATGACGTAACTGCCGCTCTCGAGGACATCACTGATGGCCTTGTCGATTTCCGCCTTCAGGTTGTGGTACTGGCGGACATGACCATAAAAGCCGATCTTCAAAGCTGCCATAACGTTGCCTCCCGATTAGATTGGTAAAGATACCAGACCTACCAACACCAGACTGCGACCCATGATCATCAGGCAGACCGGCTTCGGCCCATCCATCCCCAGCCCGGCAGGGCGGGAACGGAGCAAAGTCCCTTTCTGCTTCGTGGATCCGAATGGTTGGCGCGGCCCGCTTTCCACGGCACGTTGCGCGCCGTCGCACATTCTAGACGAAGCTGGACGAGTTTCAAGAAGGTTGTTGATCTCCGTGCGTTTTATGCCTCTGCGGTCAGATCTACCAACGTGTTTCGGGGCCATATCCTGGTCGAAGGAAAACGATTGCAACTCCCGCCGCCTCCGCATATCTTCGTCGCGGCCGGAAAGCCGGTGAGCGTGTTGGTGGGGTGGAATTGAGCCTTGAGCTCGCATCACCGGTCGCCTTCATCACTGCGGAGACTGAGACGTGAGCTGGTCGGATTACTGGGTCGAACGCGCCAGGAAATCGGCCGAACACCAACGGCTGGTCTATGGCCTGGAGGTCCCGCGCTCGCTGAACAGTCTGCTGGATCGTGAGAGACCGCGGCTGGGGCTGGCCGCGTCGCTGCACGTCCTGGCGTTCGTATTTTTCGGGTTCCTCCGCGGCGGCCTCCGGATCTACTGGCGCCGCCTCGCCGATCTCGACACCCCGGCGCAGGACCGGAAGATCGAATCGCTCGCAACGGAACTGCGCGCCCGGCTTTCGGACCGCTGTCGCGTAGCAACAGGCGCTTTCGAACGCCGGAACTACAGCCGGGACATGGCGCGGGTCCCGCGTTTCCTGGAGAAATCGCTGCACAGAACGCGTCCCCTCCTGGTGGTGCAGCCCAGGCAGGAGAGCGATGTGGTGGCTGCGCTCGGCTTCGCCGCAAAACACAGGATCGCAGTCTATCCCCGGGGCGTCTCCTCCTCCGCCTTCGGCGCTTCAGTGCCCACTCGCAACGGAATGGTCCTGGATTTCTCCTCCATGAGGGAGATCCTGGCTGTTGATCCCGCATGTCTCACAGTCCGGTTGCAGCCCGGCGTGCGATGGGCCGATCTCGCCTCGCGCCTGGAGGGGCAAGGTCTTGCGCCAATCACCACACCATCGAGCCGCTTCTCCACTGTAGGGGGATGGGCATCGACCGGGGGGCTCGGGATCGACGGTTTTGGTTACGGCCATTTTTCGCGCGCGGTAGCGGGAGCGCGCATCGTCCTCATGGATGGCAGGGCGATGGATCTGAGCGGCCCGGAGAGTGACCTGCCGGATTTCCTGGGCACCGAGGGGCAGTTGGGAATCTTCACCGAGATCACGCTGCGGGTGAAGCCAAAGCCCCTGACCAGCAGTCCCAGGCTTGCGTATTTCAGAGATGTGGCGGATGCTTTCGATTCCCTGGGCCGCCTGGTTGCCTGCGGGCACCGGCCGTCTCACGTCGTGTTCTACGACCGGCAGCGGATGGCGGAGGAGAACAGCCTCTTTGCCGACCGGACCGGCCACAATCTCCCGATCGTCGAGGAGAATGACGCGGTCCTGGTGCACTTCGACGACGCCGGGGCGGAACGCGAATTCCTGGAGTCCGAGGGGGAGACCGCGTTCGGATCCGCTTCCAACAGCCCGGCCGCCAGGTATTTCTGGACGGAAAGGTTCTTCCCGCTCAAGGCACAGCGCCTTGGCCCCGGCCTGCTGGCGAGCGAAGTCGTGCTGCCGAGGAAATCCGTGCCGGCCTTCATCGAGCGCGCCCGGAGGCGGGCGCGGCGTCTTGGGATCAAGCCTGCGATCGAAGCAATCGTTTCGCGTGCCGACGACGGCACGGACACATGTGTGGTCATCGCGTCGTTCCCCTGTGACCCCGGCCGGGGCTGGAACTACCTTCTCCGCCTTTTACTGGTGCAGATCCTGATGCGCGACGGCCTGAGCATGCGCGGGAGGGCGTATGGCCTGGGCACCTGGAATGCGCCCTTCATCGCCGGCTCGTATTCGCCTGCAGAGAGACACCGGCTCCTGCGCCGGAAGGAGGAGCTGGACCCTCGGCATCTCCTCAATCCCAACAAATTCTTCGCCGTGCGCACCCGCTTCTTCAACATCCCCGGCCTGTTCTTCCGGCCGACCGTCTTCCGGTTGTGTCTTTGTATCGCATCCGCATTTGCACCGATACTGCGTGCCACTGCCGGAAACGGTGGTCTCTCTTCGTCGCACCGTTGGGTCGTCCCGTCCCCGGAAGAGGGCGACGGCAGCAGCCTGCTTGCCCAGACCTCTCTGCGGTGTACTTCCTGCGGTTCCTGCGTCTCTGCCTGCCCCGCATACCTCCTGACCGGCGACGAGCTTGTCACCGGCCGGTCCAAGCTTCGCATGGCCGATGTATGGCTGGGCAGCAGGGAGATCCAAAAGGACGAGAGCCACAGGCCGTTCCAGTGCCTGCATTGCGGTTTGTGCGAGGAAGTCTGCCAAACCAGGCTTCCACTTCGCGACTGCTATCAGATCCTGGAGCGATGGATCGAAAAGAAGCACGGCTATCCTCGTGAGCTGGTCCAGGGCTTCGTAAGGAGGCTCGATGCGGACCGCGAGCTGATCCGGGTCACTTTCGGGCTCGATATTCCGGAGTGGTCACCCGGTAAGATCCCTCCGGGGCTCCGGGACGTCCAGCGCACAATGGAGGTGCGGGCATGAACGGGAAACGCCTCGGGCCGCGTCCAGCCCCCGCGCGCCATCCGATCCTGCGTCCCCACCGGATCGAGAGAAGCGATCGCTGCATCAACTGCGGGACGTGCATCTGGGCCTGTATCTACGGCTGCCACGAACGCTCCGGGACCGATCCACGCAAGATGGCCGATCCCAAGCCGGCGTGCTGCAGGAACTGCTTTGCCTGTATTCTGCAGTGCCCGCGCGGGGCGCTGAGCATGCATCCATGCGAGGAGTACCTGAGGCTCGGCGACCAGGTCTATACCCCGGCAATCATCTCTTCCCTGCAGGAGCAGGCCTCTGCCGGGAAGATACCGGTGAGCGGGGCCGGTTACGGCGGCCCGTTCGACGGTGACGGCTACGACAACATCTGGACCGACATGTCCGAAATCGTGCGCCCGACGCGCGACGGCATCCACGGACGGGAGCACATCTCCACCACGGTTCACCTTGGGCGCACGGTGAGCGACCTGTGCGACATGCAGTTCGATGCACATTGGAACCTCAAGTCGCTCATCCCACCGAGCCGGGAGATCCCGATCCCGATCCTGTTCGGTTCGCTCCCTTTCACACCCGGAGAGGGTGTCATCTCCGCGCTGGCCCTTGCAGCAAGCCAACTCACGACCTACCTGACTCTTCGATCCGATCAGAATCCCGGTCGTTACTCGGAGTACTACAACCACCTGGTGGTTCGCTTGAATCCGGGAGATCTGGAGTCGAAACGGGAGACCCTGGAGTGGGCGACGATGATCGAGATCGAGCCGAACGGCGACCCGATCGGCGCGGTTGAAAGCGCGCACAAGATCAATCCGCACCTCCTCACAATTCTGCGGGTCCCCGCCAGGCACGAGGTCGAGCACGAGATACTCCGGCTCTCCAGGCAGGGCGCAGAGGCGATCCACCTTAGCGCCGACATACACGGTCGCGGCGAGGGTGGAGTTCGGATGCTGGACTGCCTCAGGGCATCCCACAGGCTGCTGGTGGAGCAAGGCGTGCGTGACCGCGTCACACTTCTTGCTTCGGGGGGCGTGGCGGCTGCGGAGCACGTTCCCAAGACGATCATCCTCGGCGCAGATGCGGTTGTGGTCGATGTCCCTCTCCTTGTTGCCATGGAATGCACGGTTTGCGGCAAGTGCAATGAGGGCAGTCCGTGTCCGCGCGGCATCGAGACCGCGGACCCGCGCTGGGGTGCGGCGCGGGTCATCAACCTGATGCTGTCCTGGCGGGATCAGCTTCTCGAGGTCCTTGGAGCCATGGGCATCCGTGACGTGCGCAGGCTCCGGGGCGAGACCGGCCGCGCGGTCTTTGCCGATGCGGCGCGCAAGGATTTCATGGAACGCATCGGGCTGAAATCCCCTGAATGCCCGCCGGCTGCTGCCACGATGTCAGTCCTCACCAGCGGCGCTGACGGCGCGCTGCGCCGCAGCGCGCCCGCTTTGTTCCTGGAACAGGAGCGGGCGGAGGCTGGAGTCCGCTTCCCTTACCGCATTGGCTTTCATCGAGTCATCGTCGATCGCTCGCGTTGCACCGACTGCGGGATCTGCGCCGACACCTGCCGCTACAAGGTGCACCGCCGGAAGGACGGGAAGGCCATGCTGGACGAACCGCTTCACGCCCGGTGCATCGGGCCCGACTGCCTGAAGAACGACTGGTGCTGCGTGCGTGTTTGCCCATGGGAAGCGCTGCGGATCGAAGAAGACCCGGTCGAGAAGGTCCTGGGCGACCGCCGGTGGACGGCGACCTTATTGCGCGAGACCTGGCGGCAGGCGCTTACCGGGATACCGCCGTCGGGGACCGATGCGGGAAACAGGGGGGCCTCCGGCGGAGGTTTTGACGCGATGGTACTGGCGGAGGGCGCAGGATCAACCGCAACTGACGGGCAGATGGATCTATCCATCCCGCTCAACAGGCGGCCCGATGGCCCCCGCATCACCATCCCGATACCGATCTATGGCGGCGGAATGTCGTTTGGTTCCGTTTCGCTCCAGGTAATGCTGGGGCGTGCCATGGCTGCCCAGCGCATCGGCACGTTCACCTCGACGGGCGAGGGTGGATATCCGGAAGAACTGGCCCCCTATGCCCCGCACGTCATCACGCAGGTCGCAACCGGCTTGTTCGGCGTCCGCGAGGAGACGATTCAGCGCGCCCGGCTTGTGGAATTCAAGTACGCGCAGGGTGCCAAGCCGGGACTGGGCGGCCACCTGCTCGCGGAGAAGAACACTCCGCAAGTGGCTGCCATGCGCGAGGCGGTTCCCGGGACGGGACTCTTCTCGCCCTTTCCGTTTCACAGCGTTTACTCCGTCGAGGACCACAAGAAGCATGTCGATTGGCTGCGGGCAATTCACCCGGATTTGCTTGTGTCCGTCAAGGTATCGACGCCGGCCGATGTAGATATGGTCGCGGTCGGCAGTTACCATGCGGGCGCGAACATCATCCACCTGGACGGCGCCTATGGCGGCACCGGGGCTGCTCCCGACATCGCCAAGAAGAACATCGCACAGCCAATCGAGTACGCGACGGCCCAGGTTCACGACTTCCTTGTGGGCGAAGGCATCCGGGATGAAGTGGTGCTCATGGTAAGTGGCGGCATCCGGACCGCCGAAGACGTCCTGAAGTCCGTTGCCCTCGGTGCGGACGGAGTCGTAATCGGGACGGCGGAACTTGTAGCCATCGACTGTGTTCGCTGCGGCAACTGCGAGCGCGACCGGGGTTGCCCCATCGGGATCGCCACCACCGACCCGGACCTGGCGCCACAACTCGCGGCTGAGTGGGTCCGGGACCGCATCGTGAACTTGTATGCAAGTTGGTCCTGTTACATGCAGACACGATTGCGCGGCCTTGGCCTGAGCAGCATCGCCGAGCTCAGAGGTCGCCGAGACCTGTTGCGTTTCACGGAGCCGACCACAGCGTGAAGACCCAGATGCGGATCGCCGACGCCATCACCCGTTCACGCATGAACCTCGTCGCCGCGCTACCGCTCCCGGAGCGGCGGACGCTGGAGGGCGGGTGCGGGGTAATCGGAATCATCGGCACTGAACCCCTCGACGGTCACTACATCATCCGCTCCTGCGAGCAAATGCGGAACCGCGGGAACGGCAAGGGCGGGGGCGTCGCGGCCGTCGGGCTCTTTGGCGGGTACAGGGACTATTACGCCATCCATGTTGCCTATCTCGTAGAATCTGCACGCGGGCAGGTGGAGGAGGAGTTTTTGCTGGACAAGTTCGATATCGCGCACGCCGAGAAACAGCAGAGCCTCGACGACCACCGCGATGCCGGCCTCGAAGTCCGGCCACCGACCGTCTGGCGCTATTTCGCGCGTGTCCGTCGCGGGCTGCTGGATGCTTTTGCCGAATCTACCGGCATCCGGGATGAAGGGGCTGCCGAGGACGAGTTTGTCTATCAGAACAGCTTCCGCCTGAACTTCAAGTATTACGCGAAATGCCAGCCTCCCAGGGCCTTCGTGCTCTCTCACGGCCGCGACATCATGATCCTGAAGGCGGTCGGTTTCGCAGAGCAGGTTTCGCGTTTCTACCGGCTCGAAGAATGCAAGGCGCATGTCTGGATCGGGCACCAGCGCTATCCCACCCGCGGCCGGGTATGGCATCCGGGCGGGGCGCATCCGTTTGCCGGGCTGCACGAGGCACTGGTTCACAACGGCGACTTCGCAAACTACTACGCCGTCACGGAGTACTTGCGACAGCGCGGCATCATGCCTTTGTTCGTCACCGACACCGAAGTCTCCGTCCTTCTGTTCGACCTCTATGCACGTGTCCTGGGCTACCCGCTGGAGTTTGTCATCGAGGCTCTGGGGCCTACGCCGGAAGGGGACTTTGAGCGGCTGTCCAAGCGGCGCCAGCGCATCTACCGGGCGATCCAGACCGCCCACATGCACGGGTCCCCGGATGGCCCCTGGTTTTTCATCGTCGCGCGTGCCGAGCCGCGCACCGGCGCTCCCCAGCTCATCGGCATCACGGATGTTTCCATGCTCCGCCCCCAGGTCTTTGCCCTGCAGGCGGGCGACAAGAGCTACGGAGCAATTGCTTCCGAGAAACAGGCGATCGATGCTTTCTTCGAGGAGGTGTCGGCCGACGACAGAAGCGTTCCGCCTGTTGCGGACCGCTACTGGAATGCGCGAGGAGGCAGTTGTACCGACGGCGGCGCGTTCATCTACACTCTGAAGAAGAGCAATGGGAAGGCGACTATCGATGTCCGCGACAAGTTCGGCAACGAAGTCACCATCCGTGCGGTCGGGCCGGCCATCAAGGACACGCAGGAATCGCCGGAACTTCATCGATCCTTCCTCGCCGGGCCGGAGAGGCTGCTCGCTCTGACAGCTGAGCATGAAGACAGCGATCCTGAGGGCGCGACGTGGATCCGCGCCGCCGGCGCGGACGATCGCGCACTTACGGGAAGTGCCTCCATCCCGGCGTCGGCACGCCACCCGTTTTTGGAACAGGAGGCTGCGGGTACGTTGCGCAAGGATCTGCAGCGGGCCGACTTTGAGGCTTTCGCGAAGGGTGTGGAGTGCCTTCGTCGGGATTCGGGATGGAAAACCGCGCTCGGTTCCCTCACCTTCCTCCGTGACCGCCGTTGGCATCCAGGGATCGAAAAGCGGTCGGTGCACCTCGCAGCCATCGACGAGGCTATCCATCGGCTCCTCGACTCTCTGCCGGCATCAGGGCTGTCGGACGGCATTCCTGTCTTACGGCTGGACCACGGATCGGCATGGGTTCACCCGGTGCCGCTCGCACCCGGCTCGGAGGCGTTCCTGGCCGTCGATTCGAGAGGTTTTGCGCCTGAGGGGCAGGAGTGTGTTTCCCGCTTGCTTGTTGAGGCACATCGCAGAGGGTGGAAGCGGTTCATCGTGTACCGCGCGCGGGGCGATCGTTTTCTCGGTTGCGGGATGGGCCCCGATACTGCTGATGTGCGGATCGATGTTTACGGCTCCAGCGGCGACTATCTCGGCTCGGGCATGGACGGCGCACAAATTTACATCCACGGGAATGCGCAGGATCAGGTAGGACAGATCCTGAAGTCCGGCCGGATCGCGATTTTCGGCGATGTCGGTCAGACGTTTCTTTATGGTGCGAAGGGCGGCGAGGCATACGTCATGGGCTCGGCCGCCGGGAGACCCCTCATCAACGCGGTTGGCGGCATCCGTGCCGTCATCAACGGAACCTGCCTGGACTACTGCGCCGAAAGCTTCATGGCCGGGGAACAACTGGGCGGCGGGTTTGTAATCATCAACGGTCTTGCCTTTGATGAGCGTGGGGAGGTCATCGGGTTGGAGACCAAGTACCCGGGGAACAACCTGTTTTCCCTGGCCTCAGGAGGGGCGTGTTATCTCAACGATCCCTACAAGACGGTAAGCGAATCTCAGCTGAACGGGGCGAGCTTTGTTCCTTTCAAACAGGCCGATTTTCACGTTATCCTGCCATACCTTCTGACCAACCAGGATTTGTTCGGCATCTCCGTACGTCATGACCTGCTCATGGTCGACGGGGTGCTCAAGTGGTCGAAAGAGGTCTTCAGGAAAGTCGTGGCAAGCCCGGCAACGGGCAAGCTGGACTGGTCTTCGATCCCCGCGTAATCCGCCTGACTTGTGCTCCCAGTGAGGGGGGGACTGATAATGAAAGCGAAATACATGCCGTTTGTCCTGGTTCTCGCGGGGCCCTTCCTTGCTGCGCAGGACTCCGTCAAGCGCACCCCTGAGGAACTGCATGGCCTCCACCAGGACAGTAAGGCCTACATCGCCTTCCTCGAGGATCCGCAGCGGGACGCATATCAAAAGCCGCAGGAGGTAGTTGCGGCACTCGACCTGAAGGAAGGAGAGGTGATCGCCGATATCGGGGCGGGTTCCGGATATTTCTCACTGCGATTCGCGCACCACGTGGGAGAACGGGGACGGGTGTACGCGGTCGACATTAATCCCGACATGATCCGCTACCTGAACAGGCGCATCCGCGATCTGAACCTGAGAAACGTCGTGACAATTTTGGCAGAGCCTGACAACCCCCTTCTACCAGACGCGTCGATTGACCTTTTCTTTCTGTGCGACACGTGGCATCACATCGAACGGCAGACCGACTACCTGGCGCTGATGAAACGGATGCTGAGGCAGGGAGGGAGTGTGGCAATGGTTGACTTTCAAAAAAGGCCCCTGCCCATCGGGCCGCCGATTGAGATGAAGATCGCGCGCGAGGACCTGCTGCGGCAGATGGAATCCAACGGATTCCAGTTGGTCAGGGAGCACACGTTTCTGCCCTACCAGTATTTCCTGGTCTTTGCCTTGAAATAGAATGTTTCCCGGCGCAAGATGCCACGGCGGATGCTGCCGTTGGGGAGCAGGTGCGGTATTTGATTAGCGAATCAGTTTCTTTTTGGAGGCGATGAAATGCGACGCAGTCTGTGGTTGTTCACCTTTTTCGCGCTGGCGAGCCAGGCGGCGCGGGGAGAGGCCAAGAACATAATTCTCTTCCTCGGCGACGCGGCGGGTATTCCGACGCTGAACATCGCAAGCATCTACAAGTATGATCACCCCAGTAAGCTCTTTATCCAGCAGATGCCCTATATCGCGCTCATGGAAACCTCGGCGGCAGACGAATGGGTTACCGACTCCGCAAACGGCATGTCGGCGATAGTGACCGGCCAGAAGACAAAGAACGGCGTCATTTCCCAATCAGCCAGCGCCATTCGGGGAAAGAAGGACGGGGAAATCCTGCAGACCATCCTCGAATATGCCGAGCAACAGGGGCTGTCCACGGGCGTGATCAGCAACATGAACATCACCGACGCTACAACGGCCGCATGCTATTCACACTCAAATGACCGCGGTGCATCAGGCCGGATATTTGCGCAGGTTTTTACACCTCGCTTCGGTGATGGTGTCGATGTGATCATCGGAGCCGGCAGGGATGCGGTACTCGCCGCGACGGCTAAGATCGGAGTCAATGTCGAAGCCGCGGCGCGCGAGAAAGGATATGCGTTCTGTGGCTCCCTGGAGGCCATCTCCGGCAGCGACAGCCGAGTCATCGCGCTGCTCAACACACACGATTTCAGCCTTTCTCAAGCTGTCGAGGATGCGATCCGGATCCTGTCGAGGAACGAGAAGGGATATTTCCTGATGACCGAGTGGGATGCGCACACGGACGCTCTAAAGCGCGGCCTCGACCAGGCGATCGCCCTCGATGACACGATTCGCAAGACTGCCCAGAGTGTCTCGAACGACACGCTGATAATCTTCGCTGCCGATCACTCGTTCGATATCCGTCTCATCGACGGGAAGAAGGGGGAACCGCTCCTGCCGAACGACGGCCAGAACGGCACTGCCGCCAGTAAGAGCCGGGGCAATGTTCGCGTCAATGACGCGCATACCGGGGAGCAGGTCCTGGTAGCCGCACAAGGGCCGGGCGCGGAGCGTCTGCACGGCTTCATTTCCAATACTGACCTGTTCCACATCATGATGGCCGCCTACGGCTGGGAGAAATAGAAGATTCAAAATCCGGGGTCTGATCCTGAAAATGCAATTTCCGGTCTGAAAACTGGAATTTCAGGGTCAGACCCCGTTTCTGCATTTTCTCTGCACGGAAGCCTCGCAGATCAAGCCGGTTTCTCTGCCTGCTCACTAATGAATAACGGTGACGGCGCGACCGTCGCTACATTTCTCGCAAAGGGAGTGCGGTCGAGTTTCGGAACAAAGAGGGGAGGACGGATGGCTGCGCAACCGCAGCCTTCGGATGAGAATGCTGCGCTATGCCTCAGCCACAAAGTTCCGCAAACCGGACTTACGAGAATTCATTGCGGGTGTGAAGGGAAACAGGCCGAATCTGGATCCGGGAGCGGTTCACTGCGTATTCCGGTGAAGTTGGCCACTGATTCCGGCGATGTTGGCCACCCATCGGAGCGAAGCGACGCTGGGTTGTTTTAATCCTCACTTACATGGCCAACTTGGGTCAATAAACTCGAACGATAGGGTAGCACCCCATCATCATCTCCTTTCAAAGAATCTCGGTTACTTAGTCGATGATCGACTAAATAGCAGTGTTTGTTCTTTTCGGGCGCATCAGGTCCAGTCAGATGAGATCGTGTGGAACGCTGTCTTCCTTTTCCGAGGATTCGCCGTAACTTTGCTTCCATTCGTTCTCCATCCGGATGAGGCGGTAACGAAGGTACCCCCAGTATTCCGGATCGGCCTTCGTCTCCAGGACCTCCTGCAGCACAGGAACGAAGTACTGCAGGCTGCCGATCAGGGCCCTCGTCTGGTTATTGCGCCAGGACACATATTTGCGGATGCACCCCGTCAGAATCGCCTGTTCGATCCTTTGGAGGCTGATGCCGCTTTCGAACCACTCGCCGGGCGAGAATCTCGTCTGCCGTGGATGCTGATGTTTTTACGCAGGCACGAGCCTGCAGCATCTTTCGGATCTCAGCGACAAACTCGGGACAACCGTCAGCCGGAGGTTCCTCGACGGATTTCTGATACGGCCAGAACTCCTCAGCGACTTCTACAAACCCATGCCCTGAGGGGCCGTGATGAAACTGAAAACGGCAGATGCCGGCTTTTTCCATCTCCCTGAGATAGACCCTCACCGTATGCTGCTGCTTTTTGACATTCCTGGCGAGCTGCGTGAGGGTGCCCTCGAGTCTCCCCGTATCACGACGGGCGTTCAGACAGAGGTAGACGAAGAGCTTGAAGGCCCCATCGGTCAGGAGGTTCATGGCCTTTTGCACTTCGGTGCCGGCAGCAAACCAGCCACGCGGGTTTTTCAGCACCAATGATTCCTTGTTCACGGCTCCTCCTTTCCCGAGGCCTGGAGCGGCTTTCTTGACCGGCCGCATCGTCTCGCCGACAAGCCCCAGTCTGTAGCTGTTGGAGAGGATCCGTTCCATGACGGCGTCGGCCAGCGTGGGGCTGCCAATCAGGTCATGCCAGGACTCGACCCGGAACTGGCTGGTGATCACGGTTGAGCGGCTGCCGCCGCGATCGTCCATGACTTCCAGGAAGTGGCGTCTTTCCATTTCGCTCAGGGGTGTGAGCCCCCAGTCATCGATCCCGAGGACATCGATTCTGGCCAGTTTGGAGAGAATCCGGTCAAAGCTGCCGTCCGCATAACCGATGGCGAGCTGGCGGAAGAACTTCGGGGCCGAAGCGTAATAGGCCGTATAGCCTTTCCGGCAGGCCTGCTCCAAGCAGCGCACAGCAGAGATAGGTTTTTCCGATACCGGAAGCTCCGCTGATGGTGACGTTGTGATGCTGCTTCACCCAGTCGCAGGAAGCCAGGCTGCGCATCAGAGAGCGATCCAGCTGCCGCTGATGACGGTAGTTGATCTCCTCCATCGAAGCCGGCACTTTCAGCCGGGCCTTGCGCAGCCGCGTGGCCACGGCGCGATTCTCGCGCCAGAGCCATTGGGCATCGACCAGCCTGGCAAGGCGTTCTTCGAAGCCGAGCGAGGCTGCGGCCGGATCCTTCAGTTGCTCCTCGAGCGCCTGGGCCATGCCATGCAGCTTCAGGCTGTAGAGTTTTTCAAAGGTTTGTTCTCGCATCAGACCTGCGCCTCCTTTCCGTAGTAGCCGGCGCCGCGGACATTGGCGTGGATCTCCCGGTGAACGGCGGGCGTGTCGGGCTGCTCCAGCGGCTGCCGGTCGAACCCGGTCGCCAGCATCGACTGGATGCTTCGATAGGAGCAAGTATTCAGGGCTACGGCGCGGAGGCAGGCGGCTTCGAGGCGTTCCTTCGTGTAGCGGTTCCCGAGACGGAGGATGCCCAGGCAGGACCGGTATCCAAGCTCGGGATGCTTGCGGGATTGCAGGATGCGTTCCAGCAGCGCCGCCGTGGAGGGGCCGATGGCGCGGCCCTTTTCCACAAAGCGGGAGACCGTCCATTCCAGGTCCTGGTGCTTTTTCGGCCGGTGTTCGGGCAGGGTCGTGTGCTTGCCCGACGATATCGCTCCGGACATGGGTCGCGATTCGTCTGTCCTTTCCGGATGATCTCGATGCTCGTCTCCGAGATATGGGCCTCGACCTCTTCGTGAACGTACTGGTACGGGCACGCTGTAGTAATGCCGGTTGATCTCGACATGGTAATCGATGTTTACCTTGACGGTCTTCCACTCGGCGAACCGGAAGGGCTCGGCAGGCAGCGGCTTGAGTACGGGCTTCTCCAGTGTCTCAAACAGCCTGGCGCGGGTAGTCTCCAGTTTCCGGAACTTTCGCTTGTTCAGCCGGACCAGCAGTTCGCGGATTGAGTCGTTCAACTCGGCAAGGCTGAAGAATGTCCGATGACGAAGCGCCGCCAGGATCCAGCGCTCGACGATCAGTACTCCGGCTTCCACCTTGGCCTTGTCCCGGGGTTTGCGGACCCGGGCCGGAATGACGACCGTGCCGTAGTGATCCGCCCAGTCGCGGTAGGTCGGGTTGAGATCCGGTTCGTAATAGCTCGGATCCTTGATTCCCGTCTTCCAGTTGTCCGGAACGGTCACGGCCGGAACGCCGCCATAGAACTCGACGGCCCGGCTGTGGGAGCCGATCCAGGAGGGCAGATCCCGCTTCCAGGTCGCCTCGGCATAGGTGTAATTGCTGGCTCCCAAAACGGCGACGAAGATGAACGCCTTGCGGACCTCGCCGGTTTCTTTGTCGATAATCGGCACGGTCTGCCCGGCATGATCGACGAACATCTTCTCGCCGGCGCGGTGCTCCTGGCGCAGTACGACATCGATCTTGCGCACCCAGCGGCGGTACAGCTCGCAGAACTGGCTGTATTGGTAACCGTCGGGGTGAGCCTGCTTGTATTCCTCCCAGAGCAGCTGCAGGGTGAGGTGCTTGCACCTGCGAAGCTGCTCGTGCATCCAGGCGAAGTCCGGCACCGCTCGCCTTCAGAGCGGTCGGTTTCGCGGCTGCCGGGGGAAACAAAAGCGCTTCCAGGGCCTCGTCACCCAGGTCCGGCTCCAGAGGCCAGGTGCAAAGCCCGGCCTGCCTGGCCCTGAAAACATAGTTGCCGACACTGCTGCGGGGGATGGAACAACTGCGGGCGATCTCGCGGTCTTTCAACCCGAGACCGAACTTCAGACGCAGAACTTCTCGAATCTTGCGCATGGACAACCTCCGTGCTGGCATCAGGTTCCTCCTCTGTCGGAGGGAACCTTACCAGCGGTTGCCCAGCGCCGCTTTACGACACTCTCAAATCGGATTCCGGCATTTGGCCGCTCATTCCGGAGCCATCTTGGCCACCCATTCCGGAGTCATGGAAAAAGTGGCCAACTTCCGGCCGGAACAGGTGGCCAACATCAGCCCGGAATCGGTGGCCAACTTCGATCGGAATCCCTGCCCAACATGCCCCGGAATACGCAGTTACAGCGCTCCAAGACCCTGAATCCGAACCTGAGGACTCCATTCCTGCACGTCAGCGGATGGGCAGTTTCCTCAGGAGATATCGCACCTCTGCATTGCCGTAGCGGACCAGTCCGAGGATAACCCCAAGGAAGGATGGGTGTGGAGGGTTCCTAGATCGGCTCTCCTTTTGGGATCACTACCACTCCTGACTCGGTCACTGTGAATCGCTTCGCATCCTCCTCAAGGTTATAACCGACGGAGAGTCCAGGAGGGATCCGGACGTCTTTGTCGATGATGGCCCGACGGATCCTTGCAGATCGGCCCACTTCCACCCGGTCGAAAAGGATCGAATCTTCCACCAGGGAGTAGGAGTTTATGCGCACGTCTGGAGAGAGGATGGAACGCTCCACTCGCCCTCCGCTGACAACGCAGCCATTGCAGATGAACGAATCCAGCGCGACACCCATGCGACCCGCCTCTCCACCTGCAAAGACCATCTTTGCCGGTGGACGCGGCCGGGTGGAGGAGTGGATAGGGAAGGAGGTATCATAAAGGTTGAACGGCGGATCGACCTTGATCAGATCCATGCTGGCTTCGTAATAGGAATCCAACGTCCCGATGTCGCGCCAGTAATTCTCCTTCTCGTCACGGAAGCGATAGGCGAAAACAGATTCGCTCTGGGCGAGTCGAGGCAGGATGTCTCGTCCAAAGTCTCTGCTAGTCTCGCTGTTGGGATTCGCAGAGATCCCTTCGGCCAAAGCGGCAGCTCTCGAACAGGTAAACTCCCATGTTAACCCAGGCAAAGCCGGGGCGTCCGGGGATGGTTTTGGGGTTGTCCGGCTTTTCCTCAAACGCTCAGGACGCGATTATCTCCGTCGATCTCGAGGACGCCCAGGCGGCGAGCCGAGTTCACGTCGCACTCCACCGCAGCTACCGTGACCATGGCGCCCGAACGGATGTGTGACTCGATCATCTCGCTGTAATCCATCTTGTAGATGTGGTCGCCGGAAAGGATTAGCACGCGCTGGGGGGATCGTTCCTGCAGGATGTAGATGTTTTGGAAGACTGCATCCGCTGTCCCCAGATACCATGAGTCTCCCGTCCTGAGCTGGGGAGGGACCGAAAACAAGAACTCGTCGAAGGCGGTGGCAAAAATGTTCCAGCCCAGCCTGAGATGGTCGTCCAGCGACTGGCTCTTGTACTGGGTGAGAACGTAGATCCGCTTGAGCCCCGAGTTGATGCAGTTTGACAGGGTGAAGTCGATAATGCGATAGTGCCCGGCGAAGGGAACTGCAGGTTTCGCGCGATCCCTGGTAAGTGGATAGAGCCGCTCCCCCTGTCCGCCGGCAAGGATCATGGTCAGAGTCTCCCTGAGAACCTTCGCTATCCTCATGGTCCCTCCCTGGCATCTCCAGCTCGTGCGTGCTCTTCAATCACTTGCGAGAAGAGCCAGGTCGCTGACTCCCGATCATTGGATGCGATCTGTCGGCGGTACCGTCGGATCAAATCCAGCTTCCTCCTCCACCACTACTTCAGTGCCTGCCCAGTTTTCACCGCACAACTCCATCAGTTCAATGAAGCGCTTGGCGTGTTTGCGACTCTTGAACGGCCCTACGTATTGCCCTTCTTCTTCACGCAAATAGATCATTTCAAGGCCTCCTTATCGTAGCCGATTTACGGGACGCAAAAATGCAGAGGATCTCGGAGGTTCTGCAATTCACGGTAGTAATAGAATGGAGTAGGACGTTTCCCCTTGAACCTCAGCTTCCTTAGAAACTCGATTTCATCCTGAGTGGCATCGCCGCTGAGAGAAGCGTTCTCGAGGAATTCCCTGAGCCCCGGCTCTTCTTCGAAGGCCGGTTCCGTTTCGCTTTCAACAAACTCAAACCTCCTGGGGTGCCGCGAAGCCACTCCGTGATTCAAAGTAATTTCGATGACAAAAGTCGCAAGGTCGATGTCCCAGGATTCAATCAGCGGATCCAGAAAAGACACGCAGTTTTCAATCGACACGTTGAAGACATCCGTATCCAGGAACTCGAGGATTGCGACCCGCATCTCCTCATAGCTCCGGTTGCTGAGTTTGGCCACCGGGCGGAGCCAGTCTTCGCTCTCCAATTCCTCCTTGGCAACACCCTTGACCACGTCCAAAGCTTCTGCGTTATCAGGCGCTCGAGTTCGCCGAAGGGCTGCTTCTCAAAAATCCCCCGTATCTCTCTCTGTTTGTCCTGTTTGCACTTGCGAAGAACCAACTCTCGCACCTCTTTGAACAGGGGCGTAGGCGGGTCTGCCAGTTTTCTCTTCAATTCCTCCTGGCGCTGGAGGTCGGCCAGCCTCGCGAGCTCACCACTCGGCAGCTTCAGGAACACCTCCATCTTGGCGTAAAGATCCGTTCGGTCGGTGGCAGGGGGTGCCTTCTTGCGGGTCAACAACTGGGAAATATAGGACTGAGTAACTTGGGCAGCGTTTGCCAGATCTCGTTGCTCAAAACCCAACTCCTCCAGCCGGCGCCTTATCACCAAAGAAACGTCCACCGTGGCACTCCTTGGTTCACTCTATTCAGTGTATTGAATTCCTCCTATCATATTTTTATCACATTAAGCTTGACTTATTCAAGTGAATTAAGTCATTCTAGTTAATCACTTCTGCATATTGAGCCATTACTATATGAAAATGAACTATTGTAAGTTATTCGAACCGAGGCCTCTAAGGATAAAGACAAAATCCATCCGCCTGAAGGGCACTCGATTATTGCGGAAGGTACCGGGATCGGGAAAGAAGGCGAGGAAGACAAGAACTAAGGACAATGAGTGCCAAGCCAGTCAAGAGAAAGCATTATCGGGTCACAAGCCCACGCTGCATTGAATGCGGCTGGAGCAAATCGTGAAACGCCAGTCCGCTACAGAGCTCCCTAAAGGAGGACTCCAATGACCAGGATTCGCAGTCTGGCAATCTTTATCTTTTGGGCCGCGTTGTCGGCGTCGTTGATTCATGCGCAGGACCTGTGCGGCTACCGGGGATTTCAATTCGGCACGAACCTGGTCGCAGTGGCAAAGCAGACGGATATGAAACCCTCTGAGGCAAAACTGCTCCACCAACGTCCGGCGATGATTCAGGAACTGTGGTGGTACCCCCCGCTCGGGAGCTCTTCGCTCGCAACGGACCCTGTTAGAGAGGTCATTTTCAGCTTTTATAACGGCGAGCTTTTTCGAATGGTCATCAACTATGATCAGGACAGGACCGAAGGGCTTGCGGATGAGGACATGGTCGAAGCTATTTCCGCGAAGTACGGTATCGCAGCCAGGCCTGTTGCGACGATCGTTCTCTTCTCTTCATCGCAGGTCTATAACGACAGTCAGAAAGTCATAGCCCGCTGGGAAGACGCGCAGTACTCGTTCAACCTCTTCCGTTACTTCTACCAGCCGGCCTTTGGAATGGTTGCGTTCTCCAAGCAACTGGATGATCTGGCCCAAGCCGCTGTCGTCGAGGCGTTCCGGCTGGACAAAGAAGAGGCCCCCCAACGAGAGATGG
>CAVVHG010000004.1:0-310571 GCA_963747985.1 uncultured Acidobacteriota bacterium | reverse complement strand
GGCGGGTCGTTGCTGAGCTCGGGGAGGCGGCGGACTACTCCTTTAAACCTATCCAATTCAATGTCTTATGGAATCAGATTGCCCGAAACTGACCGGCGGGGGCCTCGGGATGCAGTCAGAGTATCTCGAATAGAGGACAAATTGTTGACAGTGCCCTCACGCCAGACCGACAGGGATCATTGCCGTCGGGCGCCTGCCTTGATGTAGGTGTTGAATGAATCGGGTTTGTCTGCAGGCGCGATTTCGAAGGTCATCTCGACTCTTCCCTGCCGGTCAGGATGTAGGTCAGGCGATACCTCGGGCTGGAGGGCGCGAGTTCGCTGAGGAACGCGATCGACTTCGCGTCCGGAGAGACGCTGACGGCATAATTGATGACATGACCTTCATTGTCGAAATAGACAGCTCTTGGCAGCAGGGTATCGGGCTGCTGGTAGACGATCATCAGGTCCTGGTGAGAGAAGGCCGGGCGGTCTTTAGTTGCCGGGTAGTCGGCGTGACTATTGCGGACGAGGATCTTTTGCTGCAGATCCCAGGCGAAGGAGAAGCCTCCCGTCCCGTGGCCGGGGTCCCCGGTTCCTTCCCCCGACCATTTCCCGACGAGTGAAGCCAGAGCGGCCCATGTGCCGGTATTCGCGGATGCTGGGGCTTGAGGAAGCATCCCACCTCTCTCTGTCGCCCCCTGCCCGCAGGCCAGGCCGACCACGAACAAAAAGATCGCACATGTCACAGCTCGCATCGGTACTCCTCCCTCACATTAGGAACAGGGGCACGAGTGTTCAAGCTCCGCCGTCGCCCCTGCATATGATAAGTCGCCGGCCGGAGCCGTGGTCAATGCCTGTTCGCCTCAGAGCGACGTCGTGGAACCGAATCCGCAGACCGTGTTATGTCGCTTGCGGGGAGGGCATGACCGTGTTCAGCTCGATGGTTCCCCGGAATCTGCTGTTGACATTCCGGCGCAAGCGGACCGACAATCGCTGCAGACGAGGCTGAAAAGCTCCAGAACCGGTTCAAGTTCTGACGGCGTACCGAGAAGAACGCGAACACTACAGCCTCTGTGCCCCATTTCAGTAGAGGACTGCTGGAAGGCGGCTCTGCTGGGCACCCCTCACCCGACATACGCTGCCGTATCCGGACATACGGAGGTAATGAGTATGTGCAAGACCAGAGCCTTCCTGTTTCCGTCGAAGAAGAGGATTGGTAGTCTAGTATTCGCTGGCGCCGTCTTACTCGGCCTCACGACCGGCGCTTTCGCCCAGGCGACATTCTCCGTCGCCAGCACTCCGATAACCGCTGTCAGCCGCAATGACAACACGGCGCGCGCCGGCGAGATTCTTCTCACGGAGATCCCGGGATCGTTGACTTCAGTGGCAGGTACCATCACCATCAGCTATGGGGTCCCTATCAGCTGTCCTGCAACAGTAGTTGAGGTGACCGGGACGGGAGGACTTAGCACAGCTGCACTTGCCACCCTGAACAATCTCGCCGGCACACTGGCAGTTAGCGTACCGGCGGGCGGGGTTGCCTCGGACTACATCAGAATCGCCGGCGTGCGTCTGGCAGTTGCCGGCACAGCCTTGACCAGCGTCTCTGCGACCATTTCCAGTACGGGCAACGCGATTCTGGCGGGACAGACCTCAATAGCGGTGATTAATTCCATAGTCCGCGGCATCGCCTCTCTGAGTGGAGTTGCTGGCGAGATCGCGTCCACGACAGGGGTGGTAACGACATCACCAATCGTGGGTGCCAGGGAAGGTTATTTGAATGCTTTTGACTGGAACCTCAATGGCAATACTACCTCCGTCATGGTTCGGTTCCACGTGGATCAGGCACCTCCTGCCGGCGTCACGGTCACATTTCCTGCCCAGGCTCTTGCGAGCCCCAGTTGGGGGGGCACAAGCGTCTGGCAGACCGCAAATTCATCCGGCAACAATCTGAACACACCAGTGAACATCAGCGGCAGTAACCTGGATGTTTATTACCAGGCCATTCCCGGCATAGAGGACGGGTATACCGGTACTGATCCGACGAGTGTAGAGACGCTGTCAGTGCCGATTGGCATAACCGTGTCCAGCTCAGCGTTGCCACTCTCCCCGGTGACAGTCTCCTATACGGCATCACTGGCCCCTATCGGCCCGGCGTTTGATCTCGGAGGTGTGATCCTGGCTCCGGTTCCCCGCTATGCTGCCGAGGAAGTCGGGCCCGCCACTCTGTTCGTAGTGAAGGGGCCGCCCTGCATGCCAACCTCATCGTTGCCCGGCGGTTTTATTGCGTTTGATTCTCTCACCTACATGACCGGTACCAATCTAGCCGGAGACCGGCTGATCGTAGGCGCAATGGATCCGACGACCGGCGACCCGTTCGTCGGCGTCCCGCTTCCCAACGCCATGACTGACCAGCAGTTTTGCGCTCCCGTTGAGATCGCTCCCGGCCTGAGGGTGATGGCATATGTCCCCACGGCGGCTGAGCGCGCAGGCGATTTCAGCACATTCGATGCGGTAGGTCCTTCCGGTCTGCTGGCCGATCCGCTCACGGGGACAGACCCGTGGCTCCCATTTCCCGGGGGGAATAATCCCCATGAGCAGGCAATGGGGCATAGTCGCCTGGCGAATCCCGGCTCAGCCGTTCGTCTACTATTCCACCTACACGAGTAATTCCGTTCTTGGCGTGGATGGTCGGTTCGGATCAAGGCAACAAGGTGGCAACGCACCGGACGGAATATCAACGGTCGTCAAGGGGGGCATGTCCGCTTACCCCGATAGCATGATCGTTGGGCCGGATGGAAGAATCTATGTGGCCGACCCTGACAACCACCAGATTCTCCGGATGAACCTTGATGGGACACAGCAGGAAACCGTCATGGGCGGGGCGGTCCAGGCGCCGACGGGACTCGGTTTCAACAGTCTTGGCGACCTCTACTTCAATACCAAGAGCCCACACACAGGTGTATGGAAGATTACGGCCGCCCAACTGAGATCACTGCCGGCTACTCCGATAAACGTCGTTCCGGCTGATTGCGGGCCAGGTTCTTTCTGCACGGGCAGTACTCTTGGCGGGGGAACGACTTTCGATTGGGTTGGCAATCTGTTGATCGTGGACACATCCAACAACAGAGTGTTGATATCGAGTGCCCCCTCCTACACATCGACCGCACCGCTGATCACGACCAACCTGGATCTGCCGATCGGGATCGCCGTGGACAAGGCCTCTGGAGATATCCTCGTGGCCAGCTTTGGTACCTCTGATTTTTCGGCGGGCGTAAACCGGTATTCCTCAAGCGGCGGCTTCCTGGGCCCGGCGGTCGTCGTCGGCCCCAAGGGTTTGGAGGCGGGGAGCCGCCCCAGTTATATTGCACTGGATGCGACAGGAGTCCTCTACATAGCAACGTCCCAGGGGAGCAGCGGTGACGGCCTGGACGGAGGAAAAGTGTGGAGAGTTTTCTTCACTCCCGAGCTGGAGGCCGTAATGAGTCCGTTGACTGGCCTCTGCGGTGAATCAGGTTATCCGCCTTGCTCATCGCTGCCCCCCGCGGTTGGCGTTGCCGTTGCTCCGAGCAGCTCGAGCTTGCCGGAGGGCTCGTATTCACCCCCGCCGCTGGACCTGCAGACAGTTGTTGAACCGGACCACTTGACCTATGACTTCGGCCCTTACAACTACGTAGTTGATTACATCGGCTATCCCGGGTATGAGGGCCTTCGGCTGAGGGTCGACTCCCTGGACACAACACTTGCAGAGTATCAGCGACGCGTCACCGGCACTGCCTTCGAGGGCACAACCTGCTCCATTTTCGACGGGACGGGCGGTTACTGCGAGGTGTTTCGATTGAATTGCGAGAATATATTGAACGGAAGCACGGTTGACTGCCCTGAGAATCCTAACCCTTATACGGTCACGATCAACTGGAACACCCTGGAGACTATTACCAGTCCCGGACTGCTGAAGGCTCCGCTGGGAACAAACGACTGGGAGAATATCCTGACCTTCTTCTCACAAAAGAGGCTCGATCCGCCTGATCCTACCGGCGCCGGCCGCACCTGTTGCCGATTTTCAGACTTCGTGCCTGTCCACAACGTGACCGGAACAGCCCCCGGCATAGCCGTCGTCGCGCCGCCGGGTGGGGCAGTCTACGCGCTGAACCAGCCTGTCCTGGCTGATTATTCGTGCACCGATCCCTATTCCGTCGTCTCCGTTTGCCTGGGGACGGTGCCTAAAGGCGAGGCTATCGATACTTCGTCATTGGGTTCCAGGACATTTGAGGTCAATGCAACTGTGTCGGCCGGGCCGACCGCCGATGTGAAGGTGGAGTACCTGGTTGTCGATCCCTCATCGTACGGTACCTCCCTGCTCTATGACCCGAACAAGGCAATCAGGAGAGGATCCGTTGTCCCGATCAAACTGATGGTCATGGATGGCGACGGTCACAACCTATCCAATCCGAGTATGGTACTCACAGCTGTACGAGTGGAGAAAGGCTCCGTGAAGGTCACGCCAGTTCCCGACCCCGGATATGCCAATCCAGGCAATAGGTTCCGCTTCGACCGCACGCTGGGGAACGGAGGCGGATACATCTACTCCTTGAGCACGAAGCCTAAGGAGATTACGGCCGGGACCTGGACCCTGACATTCGATATCAGCACTGGTCCGGGATACACGGCCACGCGTTCGGTGTCGTTCAAGGTAAAGTAGCAGCCAGACGAAACAGGGGCCTCGGCTTACCGCCGGGGCCCATTCTGAGGGACCGCTTCGGCGTAGAAACCGGTGGGTGCGGAACTGGAGTGCCGCGAGCCAGGCAATGGAGGGCTGCTGGAAGGCAGGCATGGACCGATTTTACTGAACGCAGACTGTGCCCGGTTTGAGTACTCTCGCTATCCTCTACCAGCCTGGGACCACCGGATCGACTCCGCATACATTGAGTTGAAGTCGGCGCGATGCAAGAGGTTGGTCGCTCCCGGTTCCTTGCGGGTTTCTTCCAGGAGGCGGACCGTCTCCCGGTAATGGGGGGCGGCTTCCGAGACGCTGCCCGTAAGGCGCAGTTGGGTGGCTAACAGGTAGTGACTCCTGAGCAGGGCTCCCCGCAGCCCCAGCTTCTCGCTGCTGGCCATCGCACGGGCGAGTTCCTGCCGCGCACGGGCATAATGCCCGGAATTGACTAGCGCTTCGGCCGTAGAGACTGAGCACTCGACTGCGAGATACTTCCATCCCAGGGAATCCGATTCGCGCGACAACGCTGCAAGTTCCTTTATGGCCGCCTGGTATCGACCTTCCTTCACAGCCAGCCTCGCCAAATCGAACCGGGAATCCAGGATCTTGCCCTGATCCCCTGCCCGCAAGGCGATCTGGAGAGCACGCTGGTAGAGATCCCGCGCCGACTCGTAATCGCCCCGGATAAACGGAAGATCGCCCTGGAAATTGAGGATCTGGGCGACAAGGGCTTCGTTCTTGAGTTCGCGGGCTAGGTTCATTCCTTCTTCCAGGGTCTTCTCGGCCTCCTCACTCCGTCCCGCCTGTATCAGTGCGTCTCCGCAGCTGCTCAGGATCTCCGCCATCCAGAAGCTGCGATCGCCGAGCTCCCGAAAGGCTTTCAGTGCATCCTGCTTCGAGGCGACGGCCGCGCCATACCGCCCCTGGTAAATGAAAAGTGTCCCGATGCCGGACGATTCGATGGCAGCTCCACGCTTGTCTCCGACGCTGCGGTAGAGTTCCAGGGCCCGGAAATAGAAGGATAGTGCGCGATCATACTCGCCCATACTTACGTTGGTCTCTGCCAAGTTGTGTACCGTTTCCGCGACATCCTCAGGGCGCCCGGCTTTTTCCCGCAGTTGAAGAGCCTGCTGAAAGTAGGTGGCTGCGTCTTCGTACTGCCCTCTGTAGAAATAGCTACTCCCGATGTTGTGGAGGCACAAACCCTGTCCATCTTCGCTGCCCAATTCCCGCTGGATCTTGAGCGCCTCCTTGTTCATGACCAACGCCTGATCATGCCGACCACGATCGTGGTAGAAGGCCCCCAGGTTGGTCAGCGTGTCGCCCAGTCCTACCCTATCCCCTATGTCTCTCTCCAGCTTCAACGCTTCCTCGTAGCTCTTCAAGGCCTCATCCGGCTTTCCCATGCGCTCCTGAATTTGAGCGATCGCGTCGAGGCTCGCAGCCATGCCCCGTCGGTCCCCGAGGTGACGTTTGATTGCCAAGGATTCCTGGTAATTGTGCAGGGCCGCATCCTGCCTGTTGAGGCGACTGTAGCCGACGGCTATGCCCTGAAGAACTGCGGCTTTCGCTTCCTCGTTCTCGAGTTGGATGGCCAGCGTCAGGCCTCGATTCAAGTAATCCAAGCCGGCCTGGGGGCTGCCGCCCTTGATCTCAACTCGACCCATGGCGAGGAGAACGTCGACCGATTTCGGATCGCGCTCCAATACGTTATTCAATCGCTCGCGAGCCTTGTCAAACGATCCTGTCTGTTCATACAGCTTCCCCAGGTTGAACTGTATCTCCGGATCCTCCGGGATAGACCTGGCCAGTCGCTCATAGAACTCGATCGCTTTTTCATAGTCCATCTTGAGCTGGGCGAAGCCGGCAAGAATCCGGACCTTCACCTGTTGTGGGAGCTGGTCGCTGAGGTCCACCGCTTTACGGCCCGCTTGCTCCGCCTCGCTGTCATATCCAAGGTTGGCGAGCGTCTGCCCAAGTTTGGCGTAAGCCAATGCGAACTCCGGGTCCTCTTTCGTGGCGGCCTCAAACCGGTCGCGCGCTTCGAGGTTCTTCCCCTGGCGCGATAGCTGAAGGCCCTCGTTATAGCTACGGAGAGCCTCGACAGACTTAGACGAAGGTATGAACGCCTGAGCCTGCAGTTCTTTTCTCGCAGATTCCGACAGCGACAGGCTCTCGCGAATCGCCTGTGCAAGCCGATCTACCGCTTGGGTCAACGCTTCCTGGTTCGGCGCCTCTGCCTTCAACGTTGTCGTGCGCTCCTGTTTCAAATCGCGGAAAGTAGCATCAATACGTATCTGTGCCCCCAGCTTCGCGTACTGTCCCCAGACCAACGTCTGCGCATTGGTGAATTCGGCCAAGCGGCGCAAGGTGTTGGGATCGAGATTTGTGTCTGCCGTGATGCGGAGATCCTGGAGGATCTGGCGCAGCCGCTCGGAAGAGACCATCCGAAGTGACGACGACTGCCCCACATCTGTGCTAAGCCACTCGGCCAGGCTCGGTCCGAGCCAGTCCAGCGAAGGGTCTCCGGAAGCATTGCGGAAAGGCAGGATCGCCAGGGAGACGACGGGCCCCGGGGGTTTCGGTTTGACCGGCGCGCTCGGGCCAACTATCCACAGCACCAAGCCGACAACCAGGAGCAGGATCGCCGCCAATCCCGGAGCGAGCCATTTCATCCGGGATTCCGGCACCATCAGGAACTGAGGCAGGTGAAGAGATCCGATCCCCGTGCGCGGACCGTGCCTCGCTTCGAGGTCGCGCACAATTTCCTGCGCGCGCGCGTAACGGCGCCGCGGGTCGATCTCGAGGCACCGGACCACGATGTCATTCAGGTATTTCGGGATTGAGTGCTCCAGCTCGATCGGAGGACGCGCATGTTCCTGGGTGCGTTTGAGCAGTGATCCGAAGGAGGTTGAGGCTTCATACGGGGACTTCCCCGTCAGCAACTCGTAGAAAATAAGGCCGAGCGAGAACAGATCGGACCTCGAATCGATTTCCTCACCTCTGGCCTGCTCGGGTGACATGTATCTCGGAGTGCCTATCAGTGCACCGGTCTGCGTCAGGCCGGTCACCTCGATCGAATGGGCTATTCCGAAGTCCATGACTGCGACCCTGCCGTGTTTATCCACCATAATGTTCTGGGGCTTCAGGTCACGGTGGATAACGCCCTCCAGGTGGGCAGCCTCGAGGCCGCGGCAAACCTGCTCGATGATCGCCGCAGCGTCTTCCGGCGGCAGCTTTCCCCGCTCGTCCTGAATGCTCTTCAGGTCGCGGCCGTCGATGAACTCCATGGAAATGAACTTCGCGCCCTCGGCTTCCCCAAGGTCGAAGATGCGAATCACGTTCTTGTGGGTCACCTGCCGTGCGAGGATCAGCTCGTGCTTGAATCGACGGACGACATCCGGATGGTCTGCCAGATCGGGCCGAATGACTTTTAATGCAACCAGTCTCTCGACCTCGCGGTCCAGGGCTTTGTAGACAGCCCCCATGCCGCCCTGGCCGAGCAATTGCAGGATCTCATAGCGCCCGCCGAGAATGTGTCCTGGTTGCAGTGCGTGCTGCGCGGAAGTGGCGCCTATGGTCGGCCCGGTCGGCGGTGTGCGGCCGTCCCAGGCTTCACCGTCGACGGTGGTCGGGGTTTCATCTCCAGGGTCGAGAGGAGTATTGCACTTCTGGCACCGAAGTGCGCCAATTGGCGTGGGCGCGTGGCATTCCGGACACTCCATAGCCGGCCGGCTCCCTGGAACCTGATCGCTGCTGACACCACATTAATTCTTCGCGCTGCCGCAAATCAAGGACTCTGCACACGGGCGGATCGTTCCGAAAGCGCCGCCAAGCCTGACCGAAGCTGGGCCTGCCTCCGATTTGGCAGGGTAGGATCGCATCGTTGTGATACATTGACCGCAAGACGCTCATGGTGCCACCATGCGGGGTGCAACGTTTGAAGGGAGAATCGGATGATACGCGAAAACTTGAAAGAGACGCTTCGCAGCATGCGGGAGTATTTCAACCGTTCGACGAGGCCGCTCAGCGAAGAACACTCCGGCTTTGCCCCGCAGGAGGGCCTTTACACGGTGGCCGGCATCGTGGCCCACGTCGCCCAGACGGTCGAGTGGTTCTTCGATGCGGCCTTTGCGAAGGACTGGAACATGGATTTCGAGGGCATGGACAAGGAGGTACGCTCGGTAACAAGCCTCGCGCAGGCTCGCGCCTGGTTTGAGCGCGCCGTCGAAAAGGCGCTCCAGGAGGTGAGCGCCCATAGCGAGGAAGAGTGGGCAAGCCTGTTCCCGCCGAATCCCATCATGGGAGAAGCCCCGCGCTTCTCGATCCTCGGGGCCGTGACGGACCACACGGCGCATCATCGGGGGGCCCTGACGGTGTACCAGCGCCTGCTGGGGCTCAAGCCTCCGATGCCGTACATGGATGAATGAAGCAGAGGGCGATAGAGGGGTGGCGTCCCATAGTGGACGATTTCCGCAACTGGGCAATGCTTGCCGGCCCGAACTTTACGGACGGGCGATCCCAATTGTTCGCAAATGGTTCGCGCCGTCGTGTCTTTGATCTCACGGTGTCTGGGGACAGCAACACACCGGCCGTTTGCAGGATTCCGATAAATCGAGTGATTTGCGCCTTCACGATCCAAATAACATCCGTTCCTGCTCCAGATGGCGGACAAGGTCGCGGCGCTTCATGCGGCGGGAACATCAATTGTGAGCGTTTCCCAAATAGCGTTGCCGGGGGCGTCTTTGGCTGCGTTCTCCCGATAACTCAGCAGGAGCAATTCGACGGCCTCCTTGATCATGCTTCTCGCTTCCGACAAGTTCTTCCCTTGCGTGACGGCACCCGGAAGTTCAGGTACGGTTGCCATGATCCATCCGTCTTCGATTGGCCGGTAAAGAACCTCATATTCGCGTTTCACGAGTGCTTCTCCTTATTGGAGATTATAGCGCTAGATGGATTTGCAGGCCAAGGGCGGAAAAAACGTGGCGTCCCCAACGGGATTCGAACCCGTGTTGCCGCATTGAAAGCGCGGTGTCCTAGGCCGACTAGACGATGGGGACGCGGGCGATTATTCTGTCATTTCATCGGTCGGAATGCAAGAACTGCGCGCTCCGTGCGGGATTGGGCCCCAGGCGCGCGTCCTCTGCCGCCGTGCCGCAGATGTGTCGGAAGTTCTTACAGCTTCCTCCACATCCAGCTAAGCGTCTGCAAAATCGATGGTTGAATCGAGGCTACCGACTTTGCTCGGTCGCTGAATGTCGATCTGATTTACAGCCCGTGCCGTCCCTCAGCACTGTCGCCTTCGGCCACTCCGCCCCGGGAGCTGCAATAAGAGAATATCCGCCAATACTTTACAGCCCCTCCAGCCATCTGCACTTTGGGTGACAGGCGGGCTGGTGCACTTGTTGCCTAGATCCCGGTTGCCCTTCATCGTTTTCTGCCGAGCCCGGTTCACGATCCCCCGATCGTGAATGCGGCTTTCCTCTCCATCTATCGTGCAAACAGGACTTGCTTTGAGCGCCGGGAATGCGAAAAAGCGGAGGCGTGCATTCCCGGCGCTGCAGCCGAGCGCGATTACACTCTGTGTTGCGCTGCTATCTGCCGCTGCGGTGCCGTGCAGAGCGGATTTCATATCCTGCTTTCAGACACAGCCGGGAGCGGTCAATCCCAAGGACGGCAATCCGGTGAACGCCGGCGCGACCTTCGCCGCTGACGGCACAACCCTGACGATAACCCTTACCAATCTCGAAGCTGACCCGATTTCGGTCAGTCAGAACATAAGCGGCCTCTTCTTCACCTTTACAACTGGTGAAACGACGGGCACGCTTGTGTCCAGCACAGCAGACTTCATCAAGATCGGCAAACAGCATTCCGTTACTGCGGACGGCACAGGCAGTACCGGATGGGACTTGCTCACAGATTTCTCGGGAGGGCTGAAACTCAACCTGCTGGGATCCGATGTCGTGCCGGCGCACACCATCATCGGCCCCCCCGGCACGGATGGGTTGTACGATTCCTCCAACGGCTCGCTGGCGGGAAACCGCCCCCACAATCCGTTCATCGATCAGACGGCCACGTTCATTCTCAACGTGCCGATATCGCAGGGAACTCGAATCAACGAGGTGATTTTCTCCTTCGGTACAGCGCCCGGTCAGGACGCGACCGGTACTCAACCGGTTCCTGAGCCAGCCTCGCTCCTGCTGCTTGGCACCGGGCTTGGCTGGCTTGTCCTGAGGCGCCGGAACCGAAGGGTTTAACGAGTGCACCAATCCCCCCTCAACCGGCCTCACCAAAAGGGTCGCCCTGCGGGGCGGCCCTTTTCCTGTCTCCCACAGCCTGTCCCTTCCTGAGTTGTTCCGCGCAGCCTTGACGCGCGGCCCCGACAATGGGATCTTTGGTGCTTGACCAGCGGTATCGGACGGCCTTAGTTTGTGTCTGCGTCCGAGCGAAGCCCATGTCCAGTCCGATCGGCAAGTATCCCGGCCAGCCGGGATCCGACCAACCCGAGATTTCCGGCGACCGTTCCACCCACCCGGAGCAGCAATCGGTCGAGGCGGGGGACGCCGGCGCGGGACAGGGTGTGGAGAAACCCGTCCTGATGGAGACTCAGTCCGCCGCCCCTTCGGAGGCCGACCCCACGGCGGCACCGGGGTACGGTCCCCAAACGGAAGCCGATGAACAATACCTCGCCGAGGAAACGGAATTTGAGTCGTACGAGAATTTCTACGGGATGAGGGAGCCCCCTTTCACCCTCACCCCCAATCCCGCCTTCTTCTTCGTCAACGAGCGCTGCCGGGAGGGTCTGAAGGAAATCGAATACGGCATTCGCCGCCGGGAGGGATTCGCCGTTGTTTGCGGCGATGTTGGGACGGGCAAGACAACTCTCTGCTGGGCGCTGCTCGAGAGACTCGACAAGATGAACGTGCGCACGGCGCTCGTCCAGAACCCCATGGTTTCCGCCACCGATGTCCTGAAGCTGATCCTGCACGACCTCGGGGTGCGCCCGGATGCTGCCGAGGGCGAGCGCATGGATCCTTCGCATCTGTTCGACACCGGCTGGATGGCAGAAATGGGTCAGATGGAGCTGATCGAGCGCCTGAATACCTTTCTGATTCAGATGGCGCGCAAAGGCCTCTTTACGGTCGTGATCATCGACGAAGCCCAGAGGCTGTCGATGGAGACGCTGGAGCAGCTGCGTCTCCTGTCGAATCTCGAGACGGCAAACCAGAAGTTGCTCCAGATCATTTTTGTCGGACAGATAGAGCTCGAGGAGATGCTCGAGAAGCCTGAACTGAGGCAGCTGAACCAGAGAATCTCCGTCCGTTTCGTAACCAAGCCTCTTGACCGCAAAGAGACCAGGGAGTACATCCGCCACCGGCTGCGCATCGCGTGGGCTATCCCGCGCCTGCAATTCAAGAAGAGGGCGTTCGATGCCATCTACCGCCTGTCAGGGGGCTACCCGCGGCTGATCAACATGCTCTGCGACCGCGCTTTGGCGTTCGCGTTCCGGCAGGAATCTTATATCGTGACTCCGAAGATGGTGCGTCGCGGTTTCAGGTCCATCAAGGAACTGCATCCGGGCCGCACTTCGGTCTGGATTCGAAGGGTACTCCCGGTTGCCGGAGCGCTGATACTCGTCCTGCTGGTCATCCTTTTGCTGATATCAAAGAATGTCATTCCCAGCACGGAAACCGTGCCCGCACGGGAGCCTGGTCCCGGCAGCTCGACCGTCGCTGCCCGGAACGGGGATGCGTCCGCGCTGTCGGTCACTCCTGCAGCTCAACTCGCCCCGGCTCCCCCCGCGCAGAGCCCGGCCGTCGCCGAAAAGCCTCCGGCCAGCGTCGCTGCAAGCACGAGGGTGGAGCCTGGCCGGAAGGAATACATCCTGCAGACAGCCGCCTTCCGTGAGCTCGAAAGCGCCCGCGCGGCATCCGAGGGACTCAGGGCGAGAGGTATTCCGAGTTTCTTCGATCACCACAACAGCAGCCCTCGCGACGGATGGTATAGGGTATATGCAGGTCCCTTCTCCGGGCAATCGGACGCCATGCAGGCTGCCTCGGTAATCGAGGCGGACCCGGGCGTAAAGCCCCTCCTGCGCCGGCGCACCGCCAGGTGACCCTTACCCGTTCCGAGCTTTGTCCCCCCATTCTCGGCAATCCGGGTGGTCCTGTGATCCCGGTAGTCCACAGCACCTCGCCTGGCTGTACTGAATGACGCGCGGATGGAGTTTTCGGAAGGGACAGTCGAAAAAGTGCTATTTGGGAAAGTATCCCTGCTTGGCGCGGATCTTGGCATTCTTTACGCCCTTCACGGAAACCTGGATCGAGCGCCACGTATCGTTTTCGGCCGGCGGGGCGACGTAGGCGAGCAGATAACAGTGTTGCAGGTCTTCCGAGATCCGGGAGAAGATTTCGTCCATCCGACCTGCGTTCCTGGCCGTGAAGGAGATTCCCCCTGTCCTCAGAGACAAGTTGTGCAAAATGCCTACCAATTGCAGGTTCTCGAGAGCCTCTCCCTGTGCGACCGTGTAGAGGGGCACCCCGACCTTCCTGGCCCGTGTGGAAGCGGCGTCCGGCTCGAGGTAGCTCGCGTTGTCCTGACCATCGGTAAAGGCCACCAGCGCCTTCTTCCCCTTGCGCGGCGTGAGGTCAGACAGAGCCCTGGAGACGGCATCGAATAGCGCCGTCTGTCCGCCGCTCCTGATGTTCAGGACGGCCCTCTTCGCCGCATCTTTGTCGCTGGTAAATCCCTGCAAAACATGCAAGGTGGTACTGAAGCCGTAAACGGCTACGGAGTCATTCGGCCGAAGCTGATCGATCAGACGCAGGGTGGCGTTTTTCACGATCGGAAGGGCTCCCTGCATACTGCCTGTTGTGTCCAGCAGAATCCCCAAAGACAGGCCGGCGTCTGTAGTCTCAAAAAGCACCAGCGGCTGCGGCCTTTCATTGTCCCGGACTTCGAACTGTTCCTGGGTCAGTCCGGTTACGTAATGCCCTTTGCCGTCGAAAACAGCTGCATACACCTCGACCAGTCCGACATCAGCGCGAATGGTCACCTGGGGAATCTCCTGCTGAGGCGCGGCCCGGGAAACGCAGGTCCAAACGAGGAGGGTTTGAGCAATAGCGGCAAAAAACATCAAGCGGTGAACCGAAGCAATCATGGCCTGCCGGATCGAAGAGAGCGCAAGGGCCTGCGTGTACGCGCGAAACGAGGAACCTGAGAAGAACGGACTTCTCCCGAGATGCTTGGCATCCCATGTTTCATGACGGAAGGAGCCCTTTCCCGAGCGCCGTGCATCAGAGAATTCTGGCGTCTGCTCGCATTGAGAGTTTACTACATTCCTCCAAGTTCCTGCTGTGGTTCAGACAGTGAGGACTACGCGACTGGTGACGCGTGACAGGCAGCCTGCGCTGCAAGGACGCTGTTCAACCCATTCAGGGTTGACATCTTCCAATCATACTGATCCCCGGGGTTTGCACCCCGGGCTGTTCTATTCGACGCTTTCAGCGTCGTCGGTGTCGATCGCGGCTGGCATCTGTGAGGGATCCCCGACACCAGCGAATCAATGAACTGAACGGCATGGTCACTTTCAGTCCCCGGGCGCAGTACGTCGGACTCGACCCCGAAGAGACTGTACGCCATGGTCACTTTCAGTCCCCGCGCGAGTACGTCACCTCGACCCCGAAGAGACTGTACGCCATGGTCACTTTCAGTCCCCGCGCGCAGTACGTCAGCCTCGACCCCGAAGAGACTGTACGCCATGGTCACTTTCAGTCCCCGCGCGCAGTACGTCAGACTCGACCCCGAAGAGACTGTACGCCATGGTCACTTTCAGTCCCCGGGCGCAGTACGTCAGCCTCGACCCCGAAGAGACTATACGCCATGGTCACTTTCAGTCCCCGGGCGCAGTACGTCGGACTCGACCCCGAAGAGACTGTACGCCATGGTCACTTTCAGTCCCCGCGCGCAGTACGTCAGCCTCGACCCCGAAGAGACTGTACGCCATGGTCACTTTCAGTCCCCGCGCGCAGTACGTCAGCCTCGACCCCGAAGAGACTGTACGCCATGGTCACTTTCAGTCCCCGCGCGCAGTACGTCAGCCTCGACCCCGAAGAGACTATACGCCATGGTCACTTTCAGTCCCCGCGCGCAGTACGTCGGACTCGACCCCGAAGGGGGTCGAACAGAACAGCCCGGGGTGCAAACCCCGGGGAGGATCGGATCTGCCGCAAGGCCCAACCCTGTAAGGGTTGGACAGCGATCACCTGACGAGACGAGGTCACCTCAATCCCCAGTGTCTGAATCGCAGCAAGTTCCTGTGCTGCATTTCCCGGTGGGAGCTTACCGTTCCGGCCGGTAGGCAGCCTGCAGAGCATCCTGGAGCATTGCTGCATCCAGCCGGGAAAATGCCACTTGAACAGAATACCAGTCACGCAGGTCCGTGATGCGAAGCCCTCGAAACAGTTGCAGTGCAAGGGGCTCCGCTACCGCGGCCATGAGGTTGGCCGGCAACCCGTTGCGATCAAAAAACTCGGCCAGGTACAACTTGAACTCACTCGAGCGCGCCGCAATCCTGGCAGGTTGCAGGAATCCTTCGAAGTGCTCATAGGGAGCAAGTCTCATCAAGTGTGGCTCGCTGCAATTGTTGATTGGGCCGAGTGTGGGGCCGAGCCAGTGCAGGCGCGACCCATCCTTGCCGGCGACGCACCGTCGCAATGCTGAGAAGACCGGCGAGGGGTGCGGGTCGAGCTTGAATCTCTCGAGATACTCATCCGCGAGAGAGATGAGATCGCTTAAAGTGACCGCGGACCATACAACCTTCCAGTCCCGGCGATCCAGCGCAGCGAGCAAATCTGAACGCCGGGCGAGCGACAGCAGCCCGATCGTGGCATCGGCGAGTTCCGCTCGCGGCTCGGCAAAGCCGGCTGATAGAACAATCCACTCGCGGGCTGCCCTGACCCTCAGTCCAACCAGGCGCAGGTCATCGTCCTTCACCTGTCCCCAGCGGGTCGCTCGAATGGCTCCCAGCTGGTGGAGAACAAACTCCTCGCTGCAGGCGTCCGCGCTTCGCACCCCGGTTTCGGCGACCATGCCGGCGACAGTGCTGAAGCCGGCGAAGCATCCGATCAGGGTGGTCCCGGTGGGCTCGCCCTTCTCCAGGCCAGGAGCGGGAAAAGGCTTCGGTTCTTCAGCTTGTGAGCTCAGGTCGATGTACTGATGCTTGCGCAGGAACAGGGGATCTTCAGATACGAGGAGATCATAGGAGCGCAAGTAATAGGCATAGACAATGCCTGCAAGCGCCACCGTGACTTGTGGATTGATGCGCGCCAGCAGGTCGCGCGCGAGCTCACTCACTTTCTTCCCGGTCCCCTGTCTGAGCGCAAGGCCCAGATCCCTGATGGTTGCCGCAACCTCCTCCGCCCGGAAGATCGTCAGGTTCTTCTTTTCCAGGCCCCTGGATTGGAATGAATCGGGCACCGCCACCGCCAGTAACCTCGATTGGTTCTTCTCCAGGATTTCGATCTGTTCCGCGGCGGCACCCCTGCCCGCTGCGAGATTCCGGCAGGCATCGGACATTGCAAACAGGGCGGAAAGAGGCGTCACTCGCTGGAGTTCCAATACACGCTTGTAGTCTTCGTGGCGCTCCTTTCCGGCGTCGACCCTGATGTTCGCTCCTGAAAGGTCGACGGCAACCGGCGACGGCGGGTCCAGCAGGAGGCACCGCATTGCCTCGTCCGGATCCGCCTGAGGGGCAACCCCGGCGGAGCGGTTCAATATTTCCCGGACAATATCCAGCGACGTCCCGGTGAGATCCGCGGCCGTCTGAGCGGCGGCGAACCGCTCGCAGAGCCTCCCGAAAATCGCCGTGCTTTCCTTTTCATCGAGCTTGCCGGATTGCGCGGCGAGGCAGAGCAACTCAATCAGCGCATAGATCTGACCCATCCGCTGATTCAAGGTGACATGTTCGTACCCCCCCATATTCTCCAGCAGGGCGAAGAGACTTTCGAACTCCGCGTATCCGAGGCCTGTCAGAACGGCAAAGTGCGGCCACGCATCCATGAAGCGGACATACTGCTGTGCGAGCAGGAGCGCTGAGCGTTCGTCCAGCGGTTGCCGGCGATGCGCTTCCAGCCGGACGACTGCCATGTAGTTTTCCAGTTCCAGGGCCGGCTGGGCATCGACTGTGTACCGGGTGCCGGCCAGGCGGAGCAAGACCTGCTCCTCGGAGCCCGCCAGGTTTGCCTCTGAGAGCCTGTCCAGAAGCCTGGTCGTTTGATCCGCCGACGTGGATTGACCCTTGGCAAGCATCCACACCCCCGGGCTGCCGGGCAGTCTGACGTGTCCCCCGGAATCGAGAGGAGCAGCGGCCAGGAAATCGACAAATGGAGCTAATCTCCATCTGCCCGGTATGCCAAATTGCACATCAGGGGAATCCCGGAAGAGTTCGTAGAATTGCCTCAATCGCGAGGCGCTTTGGGTGAAGAATCGCTGGTGCATCGGGCGCAGCTGGGCCAGGAGGTAAAGAAAAACGAGAGCTTTGCCTTTGTCCTTCTCCAGCAGGGCGCGGAAAAACAAAGGTGGCTGGGCGGGATTTGCGCCCACCAGTTGCTGCCAGATCGGTTCGGCCGCAGCTCCCCCCGGTACGATGGCGTTGTCGTCGGAAACCTTAAGAGCCGAGGAGCAGAGAAAGAGCAGGTCGGCGTATTCCCGCACCAACCTCTTCAGACTGATCCCCGCCAGGAGCACAGATGCGCTCCGCTCATCCATCGCATGCAAAGCGATGTAAAACCGGGCAAGGGCCGGAAGGCGGGTCAGTGCTTCCGGCAACCCCCCGGCAGGCCATCGTTGAGAGAATAATTCTCCGCGCAATGCCGACTCATCCAGCAAAACCGGCGCCCATCCGTCGGTCAGCTCAATGACGAACGGTCGGCCGGCCTGCAAAGCCCGCTGCATGGCGACCTGGTCGACACGTAGCGCAGAGGCCGTAATCTGCCGCTCGGAGGCCGATTCACCCTCGGCGGCTTCGACAACCGGTTGCCCGTTCCTGTCGCGTAATTCCCATCCAAGCAGTTTCAAAACTGCTTCCGTCATCACCCGCGATTCCTGGTTGTTTGCAGACAGGCTTACGGTCACGCGGCCTCCGGTGCGCTTTCCGAATCGCTCGAGTGCCAGCACATCCCGGAAATATCGTGACAGTCGCTCCCGGTAGGATTTGCCTGTCTCCTGGTTTGCCGCCTCCACGTAGAGCAGGATGGTTCGGGCGTACTCCACGAGGAACTGTGACGGGGGTACGTCTTCCTTCCCGCGCGCCACGTACATCAGCGCAGGCAGTCCGCCGGGGACCCATATTCCGTGCGTATGGTCGGGCGCGCTCCGTCCCAGCCACGAGACGAAATCGGGACGCCCGGCTCGGCGCAGCCTGTCGGCAAACCACTCGGCCCGATCCGTTTGACCTTCGCGCAGCGAGACCAGCAGACCGCGCTCTAACGCCCGAGAGTATTCGGCCGCCTGAGGCTGCGTCTCTTCCAGAAACTCAATCCAGTCGGCGTACGCCTTTCCTGCACTTGGACCGAACGTGTCTTCGACTTCCGCCGCCTTTCGCAACAAGGACTCATCCCTCAATGTGCGGGTCGCCTGCTCCAGGGTCCGGCGCGCCAGATACCATTGTCCCTGTTTCTGCTCGGCCTCCGCTTTGATCAGGTGCAAGGGGGCAGACTTCGGAGCTGCCCTCAAGCCCTCCTCGGCCGCCCGGGCCGATCCCGCAAAGTCCCCGGCGGCAAGCAGCAGGCACGCCCGCTCGTATTGTGCCTCGCCCTGGTCAGACTCGCCCTGGCGGGCGACGGCCGGCTGAGCCACAAGCCAGGTGGCAGGCAGAAGGACCCGTATGAAGAACAGGAAGGCGTGCCGTGACAGTCGGCCGATCAAAAATTGCATATTTTCGTCAACAGAGGAGAGAGACTATTTCGGGCTTCACCTCTCCATTTTCTTCCGCGATCATGCGATCCGTAACCTCAAAGGATGACCTTCAAGGCCTGTGGGCAGGAGGGGATGAAGCCAGTTGCGTCCGCGGCAAAATGACATTCCAGAGAAAGCGGGGACTATCGCACCCGTTCCTGCCTTCTCAATCTCAGCGATTGACGCAATCCGGCGCGTCCTGCCGATGGCAACGCGGTCGGCTGGGGGACTGAGATGTTCCTGATTGCCGGAGAAAGGGTAATTCACTCAAACCCCGTCATCGGGTCAAAGGCCTGGGATATCCCCTTTTCCGTCTCAGTCCAAGTCGCCCGCGGTGATGATCGATGCGGGCATCGAAAGAGAAACCCGCTCTCCTGTATCGGAGTCTCAAGGTCGCAATCCTGCGCCGGAGGAGGTCACGATCAAACCCTGCTCCCGCGTACTCCTGGCTGCGATGTGGATAAGTCGCTATAGAACCACGTTCCGCCGAACTGGGTCCGCAACTCGTCTGCGGGAGATTGGACACTCACTGGAGGAAGATGCCACCATGCACATGCTCTTTGGCCGGAATCTGTTTTGCCCTTTTTGACTCTAGAACTGCGCAGGAATCAATGTCAACTGGATTTGGGGAATTCCATTGGAAGGCTTGGTGAGCCGTGCTGGACTCGAACCAGCGACCCTCTGCTTAAAAGTTCGTCCCTGGCTGTTGAGCTCGCTGAATTTGTGGGATTCCGCCCTGCACCACCGTGCATAGCGCGGCAAAATCCCGCAACTTCCGCAACCCAGGCGCAACCAGGAATGCGAGGCACCAGAGGCATGGGAATCATGCTCCTCGGGCGTCCAGTACCACCCTATTCATCCTCGTGCGGACGCGATCATTCTCGCGGAAATGGGGCCCACCTCAGGATTCCGCATGGGACCCGAATTAGAAATTTCCTGATTTTGGAGAGGGGTAGTGGCAATGCAGATCTACGACGTTCCCCAGCTATCTGAAATGCTCAAGGTATCGCAGAAGGCCGTCAGGTCGTACCTGATCGCAGGCCGTCTCAAGGGCCGCAAGGTAGGCAAGCGCTGGCTTGTTCATGAGGACGCAGTGAGAGAATTCCTGATGAATGCCGAGCCTATCGTGACTGGATAGTCACACGAAGGGTCACTTCTTCCCCGTGGGGGAGAGGCGCTTGAGTTCCTCGAACCAGTTCTGGACGAGGATCATTTTGGTTACGGGCTGGGGCTTCCTTTCCCCAAGCTTCACCATCACGAATCGCAGGCCGTCGGGGGAGATGTCCCAGCAACGGATCGGAAGGCTGTCCCAGAATCCCGGTTGCTCGAAAACGAGACGCGGCTTGCCGGCAGAGAAGCCGGTTCCGGCCTTAACGTCAACGACCAAGACTTGATTGCCACGCCGAAAAAACATCTGTCTGCCGTTGCGTGACCACAGGGGTTCCGTACCCCCCTCGCTCGAAATCTGCCACCTGCCTCCGGGACCGGGAAATTGCCGAACGTATACTTCATTGCGTCCGGACTCGTTGGATACGTAGAGCATCCATCGTCCGTCGGGGGAAAACTCGGGAGACATCTCCTCGAATTCGGAATTCAGGAACGGACTAACCTTGCGGTCATGCATTTGAAACAGGAGGATGTCCGAACCGCTGACGGGGTGGCCCTGGACAAATGCCAGCGTTTCTCCATCAGGAGACCATGATCCGGGATATTGGTTGTACTCGCTGTGTGTGAGCCGCTGCATCGGCGAGCTTCCGTCAGCGGCCTGCCAAAAGAGATTTCTGATGCCTGCCTTGGACCAGCCAAAGACCAGCCGTTGCCCATCCGGAGTCCATGTCACCCAGTTGGCATAACCCTCGGAAGTCAGCTTGGTGTGCGTGCCCCGGTTCAAGTCATAGACCCAGACCTGGTTCCCCTTTCCCGCGGTTCTGTAAGCGATCCGCTGACCGTCAGGCGAAAAACGCGGAGCGAAGAACGGAGCCTCGAATGAGGCGATCGGTGCGCTCTCTCCTTTGCTGTTCATCCAGACAAGCGAGTCCTGCGCGTCCGGGAGGGATCCTCCCGGCGCATATGCCAACGATCCTGAGGCGGAAACGCTGAATTGGCCGGATCCGGTGTTATAACCCATGTTGATAACGTTGAGCGCCTGCATGACATTCACGACGGCGGGAACAGGCTGGCCTATGACCTCAAGTCTGTCCGGGTTAAAAGGCACAATCATCAGCGAACCCTGCCGGAGGAAAGCCAGATGGCCGCCGGCGACATATCGGGCGTCCGCAGCATCCTCAAGCAGGACACGCCATTTTCGAGTGGCGAGGTCCAGCGCGGCAAGACGGGGCCGCACGTCAAGATAATCCTCCACGATGGTGAACACGATCGCATTTCCGGCAGGGAGGCAATGGGGCAGGCGATGACCGTATTCGCCTTTCGACTTATCGGGGATGGTTAACCCCCCCGGCTTGCCGCCGTCGGCCGAAACGATTGAGAGCCCGGAATCCCCTGATGGGGCGAAGACGATTCGGTTATCGGATCCCCAACTGAAACCGAAGGGCAAGGCAACGTCGCACAAGGCTGCCGGAACCCCACCCTCAATCGAAACCTTCATCAACTTGCCATCTGCCCAGAATCCAACCCATCGGTCATCGGGTGACAGGAACGGGTTGATGCCTCCTTCTGTTCCTGCGATGGGCTTGGCTTCCATCTGGTCAGTTCGCCGGAGGTAGAGTCGGGGCACTGCCTGAGGGCTGGGACTCCCTTCCATTGCGCTGTAGACGATGAATTGCCCATCGCTGGAAATGACCATGGCGGTCCGGCTGGGTCGCCAGAATTCCACCATTCTCCCCATGCCGGAAAGCCACTGTCCCGGCTCGACCTTGATGATCGATCTCACGACGGAAGCGGATGGGACCGGTCGAGCATGCTTCATCGCGACCAAGCCAATCAGAAGTCCGATCACCAGCGCGGCTGTGACTACAGAAAGAACCCATCCGAGGGGGAGGCCGTGAGCGACAGGGACTGCCTCTCCCGGCTCGGAGAGTCCCTCCAGCATTTCTACACGGGCGTCGACGATGTCGTGAAGGCGGCGGGCTGGGTCTTTCTGGAGGCATCGGCGCAGCAATGACCGTACAACACCAGGAGTCGCCGCGGGGAGCAGCGTCCAATCCGGCTCTTCTTTCAGGATCGCAGCCATCGTCTCGGAACTCGTGTCGCCCTGAAACGCTCTCTTGCCGGTCAAGCACTCGTAGAGGATGCAGCCAAATGCCCAGATGTCGGCACGCTTGTCCACGGGCTTTCCCTTGGCCTGCTCCGGGCTCATGTAGGCTGCCGTGCCCAGAATGACCCCTGCACGGGTCATCTGACTGGTCAATGTCGGAGATTTGGAGACATCAGGCGCAGCGGTTTCCCCCTGAAACGCTTTCGCCAGCCCGAAGTCCAGTATCTTGACTTTGCCTTCGGGCGTGACCTTCACGTTGGCGGGCTTGAGGTCGCGGTGGATGATGCCCTTCTCGTGGGCGGCTTCCAGTCCGTCGGCGATCTGGCGGCAGATGTCGAGCGTCTCGTCGAGCGGGATGCGGCCCTTTTCCAATCGCTCAGCGAGCGTCTGCCCTTCGACCAGCTCGAGGACAAGGAACCGCTTTCCTTCGTGTTCCTCCAGCCCGTGGATGGCGGCGATGTTGGGATGATTCAACGATGCGAGCAGCTTCGCCTCACGCTCAAACCGCGCCAGCCTCTCGGCATCATGTGCGAATTCGTCAGGCAGGACCTTGATGGCCACGGTGCGGTCAAGGTGCGTGTCGCGGGCCTTGTAGACCACTCCCATGCCGCCTTCACCAAGTTTCTCCGTGATCTGATAATGACCGAGTGTCTTGCCGATCATGAGGATCCGATCCTCCTGCAGCCAGACTGCCTGCGTGTGGGACTACGGATGCCTTAAGACGTGGGGCCATTCTAGCCCACACGCGAGGATTAAGTCAGCAAGCTTGATGGGTGGCCGGTCCGTCAGACCTCTTTGTCTGTGGCGGGGAGGATTCTCCCCGACTACCCATTGCTGGAACACAGCAGAAGGAGGAAGGCCGCCCCGGAGGGAGGTCTTCCCCCCGCAGACACGTCGGGCCGCTGACCAGCCCCATCCAGTCCGATCATCTGTCTCGGTATTCTACTTGGGCGAGAGCTTGGTCTTCGTGCACTTTATCTCCCAAAACGGCATCCATGCCTTGCCGTCGAGAGAAATCTCACGCTTATCGACACTGCTCATGAAGTCAGCGGAGAAAACGACGGCGAGAGCCATGAACCTCCTGATGCCATCCCGGTCGAGGAATGAATCTCGAGCGTATTGTGACCAAACAGTGAGCGACTTCTAAGGACCTATACTTTGACCACATACTATTACAATTACCGGATCCGCCATATTGGTGGCATTACCTCGACGCTGCAGCCATCAGCAAATAGCGCCGCCATCAGAAAGAAGTCGATCTCTGCCCGGTGAATGTCGAGATTGATCCCATAGGCCGCTCTTCGGGGCGGCCCTTTTTCTTTCTGCGGCAATGAGGTGAACTTCCCTACCCTCCTGGGGCCGCAACCCAGACGCAACCTGGCACCCATGGACCGCGGGACAGATCTCGAGGGTCGCTGTAAGTGTATCAACTGGTGGGCATTAAGTGGTGAGCCGTGCTGGACTCGAACCAGCGACCCTCTGCTTAAAAGGCAGATGCTCTGCCGACTGAGCTAACGGCCCACCCTGATGAGAAGCGGAAAAGAGATTAGCACGAGGCGGGAGAAGACTTAAAGACCCTTCTGGGCGGCATTGGAGTGGGTCCGCGTCACCGGCGCGGACACGGCACGATACGTCCGGTCCTGGTCAGCCGCGTGCTGCGCACGCCGGCGGCGCGCGACCACTTCCTCCAACTCAGGACGCGACCTCCTGGAGCAGATCCACCTTCCTGGCATATGCGGCCAGCATGTATAGCGCGTACTCGGGATCGGACGGATGCTCCCGGAATGCTTTGCGGGTCGCAGCAATGTTCTCGTCTATCACCTTGAGGTTCTTCTCCAGTTCGGCGACGAGCTGGGGATCGAGCGATGCCTTCCGTTTCTCCACGATATCGGTCAGCAGGCCGATCGCCTTCTCATATTCTTTCTCAGCCCGTGCGATCGAGCGCATGGCACTGTCCAAGTCGCGACCCTCGCCGGATACCAGCAGGGATTCGGCCTGGTGCTCGTTGACAAACCGTACGGTGAAGAGAGTCCCGGCAACAGACAGAACCACCAGGAGCGAAGCGAGAATTAACCTGCGGGGTGTGAGCGCAGACCGGATGGCCTCGATCCAGCCGGGCCAACTCGTCGGGCGAAGCCGGGCAGCGTCATCCACCCGTCCCCAGATGGCCGTTTCGTTGGACAGCTGGCCCGCCAGATCTGCGGCGTAACCACGGTAAAGACGATCCTCAGCCCGCAGCAATTCCAGCTCGCGGCCACACGCGCGACAATCATGCACATGAGCGGTGACCTGCGCAGCCAGGTCACCAGTCAGCTCACCGTCGTGGTAATCCTCGATGAGCAGCCTCACATCCTCGCATTTCATTGCTCACCTCTCGTCCCGGCTGTCCGACCTTCAAGGTAAGGAGCGAGCCTGCGGCGCACCGCCAGGCGGGCCCGGTGCATGTCGGTCTTGAGTTTCGGGATCGAAGCGCCGGTGATACTGGCGATCTCTTCGTAGCGCATCTGGCTGACGATCTTCAGCACGAAGACCAGCCTCTGATCTTCCGGAAGCCCGGCCACGGCCTGATGGACCCTTCCATGCAGTTCGGCGTCGATCATGCTCCTGTCCTGCGTCGCCCTGGTGTCGGCCAATTCTCCCAGCCCCGGTTCGTCCAACTCCAGTTTGACTCCGCGAGCCTTCCTCTGCCGCAAGGCCTCGCGCGCGACGTTGCGCGCAATACCGAACACCCACGTCGAAATGCGCGTTTCATGCCGCAAAGAGTTCAGCCCTCGAAAAGCCCGCACGAAAGTTTCTTGTGTGAGGTCTTCGGCGAGGGCCCGATCTCCAACCAGTCCCAGTATGAAGCAGAATACCGGCCGGCAGAAACGCTCGAATGCCAGCCGGAAGGCGTCCGCATCTCCGGTGCGGAACCCCTCGGGGAGTGCTTCTGTCCGACCTCTGCTGTCTTCGTGGGCCATGTCCAGGGCTTGAACGCCAGCACCGCGAGCCTGATCGCGTTCAAATCCAGCATAGGCTTCAACTCGGACTAATTGCAAGATCATCGGCTCCCCGGGCAGCCCAGATCCATATTTGTTCGACAAACACACCGGTCCGCGCCGCTGAGGCTGTCTCAAAGCTCTGTGGAGCGGGCCTTCAGCCCTTGGTTCCTTTTTATTGATGAAAACCCGGGGCTTCGCCCCGGGCTGGTATGAGAACGCGCTTTCAGCGCTTGTATCCTGGTTTGCATACCCTGCGGCGGACGCACCTCGTCACGTTCGGGTCAGGCTGACGCGCCCGGAAACGGTCGTGATGCGCAGGCTGTGCTCGCCGGCTCCGAGGCGACCCCGCGCAGACCTGCCCGGACCGTATCGCGGCTCGTGCACCTCGATCTGAAAGTCGGTCTTGAGCGATCCGCTGATAGTCGACATCTCGACATCTGCGTCCAGATTCGAAGGCGCCCGAACATCGACATCCCCGCTCACGGACGAGAACTTCATGTTTCCCGACCCGGCTTTCTTGAGGTCCACGGTCACGTTCCCGCTGACGGCGGAGGCGCTGACAACACCTGATACGCCACTCACGTCCACGTCGCCGCTGACGCACTCCACCTGCAGGTTGCCCATGACGTCCGACACCTGTACGTTCCCGCTGACCGACACCAACCGCCCGAAGTTGTACTCGACTGCCCTCGGGACCCGGATGTCAAAATCGACACTGGCGCTGACGTTGCCCTTGTGCGGGTACTCGACCGAGAGATCCACCGTATCGCCGGTGCTGCGATCCTCAATTGTCACCTGGTCGCGATCCCTGCCCTCCTTGGTGGCCGTCACCATGATGCTGTTGCCGTCGTACCCGGTAACGACAATGTTGCCGGAGACATTCTGGACCCTGATCCGCCCGCCTGCAGCGATCGCATAGCTCTTCTCAAAGTCCGCCCCGGCCGCCGTGGACATCAGCAGGCCCAGACCGAACATCAACCAACATAACGATTTAGCCGAGCTCTTCCGCATCTTCCACTCCCTTGTGAAGGTGTCTGTTACTGCCCCTTCGATAAGTAAGTGACAGAAATGTCGGATTGGTTGCAGAAATCTGTGTCTGCTCACATGCGGGGCGGGTTTTCGACCCGCCCCGGCGGCTTGAAAAGCCGCCGCACATGTTTCACCGTCCGGTTGCGATCAGCGAGGTGAGCATGGAATGAGGAGAGGTGACGATAGTCTGTGCGCGGTCCGGGCCGGTCGAAACGAGCGAGATATCGGTCCGGACCAGCTCCGACAGTCGATCCAGGTAATTGCGCGCACGCACAGGCAGCTCGCCGATATCGCAAATGCCGGCGGTCGGCTTGTCCCAGCCCGGCATGGTCTCGTATTCGGGCTGGCATTCCATGAGCACCTGCAGGTCGGGAGGGAATGAATCCAGCAGACGCCCTTTGTAGCGGTACCCGGTGCAGATCCGGATCTCGCTGAATCCGTCCAGCACGTCGAGTTTTGTTATGGCGAGTGTATCGAGATTGTTGACAAGACACGAATAACGGACGACGACCGAATCGAACCAGCCGCAGCGGCGCGGTCTGCCTGTGGAGGCCCCGAACTCGACTCCCCTGGCCCGGATCTCCTCGCCGAATGCGTCGAGAAGCTCCGTGGGAAACGGACCCTTGCCGACACGCGTGGTGTAGGCCTTTGCGATACCGACTACGCCGTCGATACGGGTAGGACCGACTCCAGTGCCTGTGCAGGCGCCACCGGCCGTCGCGTTCGAAGCCGTTACGAACGGGTAGGTGCCGTGATCGACGTCCAGCAGGGTCCCCTGCGCGCCCTCGAACAGCACCCACTTCCCTTCGTCCATCGCACGGTTCAGATACTGCGCAACGTCGGCGAAGTATTCTGAGAGTTCGCTGCCAAGCGCGAGCGTACGTTCGCAAATCCCGTCGAGGTCAGGCACGGCCGCACCCACGAGGCTGCGCCTGGCAGCCAGGTTGGCTTCGAGTATCCGGCGCGCGGACGGCGGATTGATCAGATCACCGATGCGCAGGCCCCTGCGCCCCGCCTTGTCTTCATACGCCGGACCGATGCCGCGGTTCGTGGTGCCGATCCGATCGTCTCCGCGCCGTTCCTCGTCGACCGCCTCGAGAGCCCGGTGGTAGTCCAGTATCACGTGGGCACGGTCGCTGATGAACAGCCGCCCGCGGCACTGAATCCCTACCGACTCGAGGTGCTCGATCTCGTGCTTGAGGGCGGTGAGATCGATGACCACGCCGTTCCCGATCACGCACACCTTGTCCGGGCGCAGTATCCCCGACGGGATAAGGTGGAGGACATACTTCCTGCCCTGGATGATGACGGTGTGGCCGGCATTGTGGCCCCCCTGGTAGCGGGCCACGATGTCGAAATGACCGGTCAGCAGGTCGACGATCTTGCCTTTGCCTTCATCACCCCACTGGGCGCCGACGACGATGATGTTTGCCATTGAAAGATGGTTGCCGACTTCAGCCCAGGTGGTTGTCAATCATCTTGCTGATGGTGTCTTTGGTGGTGTTGCCGACGATCTGTTCCTTGATCACGCCGTTCCTGAAAAGGAGGAGCGTGGGAATCCCTTTGATGTTGTATTTGCCGGCGGTCGAGATGTTGTCATCCACGTTCAGCTTCACGACCTTGGCCTTGCCCTCGTACTTGGTCGCGATCGCATCGACGACCGGCGCGAGCATGCGGCACGGCGCACACCAGGCGGCCCAAAAATCGACGAGAACCGGGACCTCCGAGTTCAGCACTTCCGTCTCGAAGTTCTGGTCCCCCACTTCCAGTATTTTTCCAGCCATTACCTCACCTCCAAGGTTATTATTGCTATCAGAGAATCGTTTGAAGGAAAGTGCAAACAGTCATTATGGGGACGCTTTTCAGGCATGTCAAGCCCCGCAGGATTCGCTTACAAGAAACGATTTGGCCAACATTTCCTTAGGGATACGGGAGTTTTGGACCGGATTGTCAGGTTAATCGCCCCGTCGGCGCAGGAAACCTTCCTGGAAATAGGAGCAGGGGACGGGGCTCTCTCCGCCCGGCTGGCACCGCTGGTCTCGCGCCTGCTTGCCGTGGAGAAGGATGCTGAGTGCATTCCGATGCTGGAGAGCGCCCTGCGGCCGTTCCCCTCTGCGGTTGTCGTGGAGAGCGACATCCTGAAGATGGACGTCGGGGCCCTGCTGGCTTCTGATGCCGGCACGCGCGCCATCCGGGTCGCGGGGAACCTTCCCTACAACATCGCGACAACCATAATAGAAAACCTGCTTGCGCTGGATCTCGCGGTGAGCGACATGACATTCATGCTTCAGCGCGAGGTCGCACGGCGTGTCACCGCCATGCCGGCAAGCCGCGAGTACGGGCTGCTTTCAGTCACCTGCCAACACCGCGCCGAGGTCAGGCTCGCCTTTACCGTATCCCCGGCCTGTTTCGTGCCGCGTCCGCGCGTGACCTCGGCGATCGTGGTATTCCGTCCCCTGGAGAAGAGGTGGGGCTCGCGCCGGGAGGATCGTTTCCGGGAGGTCCTGGGTGCCGCGTTCGGGTACCGGCGCAAAACGATTGTGAATTCCCTCCGCCGGCACCCGCGGATGGGACCGGCCGCGGAAGAGCTCCTCGAGAGGGCGGGGATCGACGGCGCGAGGCGCGCGGAGGAGCTGAGCGTCCGGGAATATGAGCACCTGGCGATGGTTTCCGCCAGTCTTGACGGAATCGTTGATGAATGAGCGAGAATGAATCATTTTGAGACGCTGAAAGATGCGGGCGGCTAAGACTCGCACAGGGATCCGGTTATCGCGGCGGATCGGCGTTTGTCAGTTCATCCGCGTCCGCGGGGCCGTAACCCTCTGTGGCGCTGAAAGCACCGGGGTGCCGGGCTATGTTATACTCAGCCGCTTCTGAATGGAGACCGGCGTGACACACGATGATCCGATCGAGATAGTGCCGCTGGGTGGCATCGGCGAGTTTGGAATGAACATGACGGCCGTCCGCTACCGCGGCAGCATCGTAGTCATTGACGCCGGACTGATGTTCCCGCGCGCGGACCTGCTTGGCGTGGACATCGTCATCCCGGACATGACCTATCTCGTCGAACGCAAAGACGAGATCCGCGCGATAGTCCTCACACATGGTCACGAGGACCATATCGGGGCGCTGCCTCACCTGCTTTCGGAGGTAGACGCTCCTGTCTACGGCACAGCGCTGACCATCGGCTTTGCGCGCGGACGGCTGGCGGAGCATGGTCTTCTCGAGAGAGCCGATCTCAACACGATCCGCCCGCGCGACACTCTCGAAATCGACAGGTTTCGCCTGGAGTTCCTGCACGTCACGCACAGCATCCCGGACAGCATCGGCGTGGCCATCATGACGCCGCGCGGAACCATTATCCACTCGGGCGACTTCAAGTTCGATCAGTCGCCGCCTGACCTGCGAACCAGTGACTACGCGCGCTTCACGGACCATGGTGAAAGAGGCGTGCTGGCGCTCCTCTCCGACAGCACCAACAGCGAGAATCCGGGATACACTCCCTCCGAGGACTCCCTGCGCAAGCCGCTGGAACAGGTTTTTCACACGAGCCGGCGGAAGATTTTCGTCACCTGTTTTGCGTCCAGCATCCACCGGATTCAGATCGTCGTCGATCTGGCCCGCGAGTTCGGCCGGAAGGTCGTGCCCGTCGGCCGGAGCCTGCGCGAGAACATCGCCATCGCGCGGGAGCTGGGCTATCTGCGCGACGACGTCGGTGTCCTGATAGAAGCCGCCGAGGCGTCCCGCCTGGCCGAGGATCAGCTCGTCCTTCTGACGACGGGCAGCCAGGGGGAACCCATGTCGGCCCTCACGCGGCTGGCGCTCGGCAAGCACAGGGACTTCGAAATTGAGCCGGGAGACTCGGTGATCATCAGCGCCCGCACGATCCCCGGCAACGAAACCCGTATCTCTCACCTGGTCAATCACTTCTGCCGCCACGGCGCCCGGGTCTACGATGAGAGGCACTGGAGCGTGCACGTTTCGGGGCATGCAAGCCAGGAAGAGCTGAAGCTGATGCTCAACATGACGAGGCCGCGCTTCTTCATCCCGGTGCACGGCGAGTACCGCCAGCTGTACAGCCACATGTTGCTGGCCCGGGACCTGGGCATGCCTCCGGAGCGCATCCTGCTGGTCGAAAGCGGTGATATCATCCAGCTGACTCCGGACTCGGCGGAAGTCACGGCGAAAGCGCCTTCCGGGAGGCGCTACATCGACGAGTCGCGGACGGCCGAGGTCGGCGAGATGGTTGTCAAGGACCGACAGCAGATCTCGGAAGACGGAATCGTGCTGGCGGTCGTGCCCATCAACAAGTCCACAGGCCAGCTCAGCGGTTCGCCCGAACTCGTGAGCCGCGGGCACGTCCTCGAATCCGGGGGCAACCTGCTCATGGAGGAGGCAAGGCAGGTCGTGATGAAGAGCCTGGGGGAATGCTCGGCCGAAGAGCGGGGGGACGCATTGATTCTGACCGAGGTTCTCCGGGCGGATCTGAAGAGATTCTTCCGCAAGCAGGCCGGAACCAGGCCGGTGATCGTGCCGCTGATTCTGGAGATCTGAAACAAGAGAGCCGGGATGTCGAAGCCGCTGCGCGCAAAACGCCACGAGTTCATCGGGATCATCGTCCTGACCGCCGCCATTCTGCTGTTTGCCTGCCTCGTCACGTACGACGCCACGGATGTCAGCCTGAACAGTGCGACGCACAAGGAGACGACGGACAACAGGATAGGCAGGCTGGGAGCAAACACGAGCGACGTTCTGTTTCAGGCGTTCGGATTTGCCGCCTACGTCTTGATCCCGCCGCTCCTGGTTTTCGGCTGGAAATTGATACTCGGCAGGGAGCTGGAATCGTATTGGACGAGGATCATCGGAATCGTCGTGCTGGTCGCGGCGGCAAGCACGGCGCTGCAACTCTCGCCGTTCTCGAAGACAGGTCGTGGTTTCCAGCCGGGCGGCGCCACCGGGGCCCTCATCTCCGGAGCACTGGTGTCGTATCTGAATGTTATGGGCTCCTGGATCGTGACGATCGGCGCCCTCGTCCTCGGCCTCCTTGCGTGCACGTCGCTTTCGCTGGAAAGGGCTTTCAAGCGGTTCGGGGGAGAGGAGGAAAGCGATCGCCCCTCGCTCTGGCAGAGGTTTCGTGCCTGGCGGCAGAGCCGGAAACCTGTGCGCGCGGTAGTGAACATCAAGCCTGCAGCAAGCCCCACGGTCGAACCGAGCCCGAGGCCCGCCCCGCTGAAGAGCATTCCGCTCCATCCGGCCGCCGAGCCCCGGATCCAGGTGCCCAGGCCTCCCGAACCCGAAACGGCTCGCGCGAATCCGGCTGCCGAGCGCCAGAAGTCGCCTTCGGTCCGCAAGTTCCTCCTGCCGTCGAGCTGACCTGCTGTCCGCCGCAGAGGAAAGATTCAACATAGAGGAATCCGAGCTGATGGAGCGCGCCCGGATCCTTCAGGAGAAGTGCGCGGAGTTCGATGTGCACGGCAGCATTACGCACATCCACCCCGGCCCCGTGGTAACGACCTTCGAATTCAAACCCGACGCGGGCATCAAGTACTCGAGGATCACGAGCCTCGTCGATGATTTGTGCCTGGGGATCAAGGCGGAATCACTCCGGATCGACAGGATTCCCGGCAAGGCGACGGTCGGAATCGAGGTTCCCAACCCGCAGCGCGAGATCATCATGCTGCGCGAAGTGATCGAGTCGGATGTCTTCCGGAAGTCAGGCTCCAGGCTGACCCTCGCACTGGGCAAGGTCATCAACGGCAACGTCTTTGTCACGGACCTGGGCAAGATGCCGCACCTGCTGATCGCAGGCGCCACGGGTGCTGGAAAGAGCGTCGCGATCAACTGCATGATCACTTCGATACTGTTCAAGGCTACGCCGGACGAGGTCAAGTTTATTTTCATCGACCCGAAGCGGCTCGAACTGGGGGTGTACGCCGACATCCCGTATCTGTTGACGCCGATCGTGACCGACCCGAAGGAGGCGGCAAACGCGCTTCGCTGGGCGACGAGCGAGATGGAATCCAGGTACAAGAAGCTCGCGCTCCGCAGCGTGCGAAACATCGACCAGTACAATGCCCTGATCCGCAGCACCGGCCGGCAACTGTCGCTGCTGGAGAGCAACGACGACGCTGGCGAACTCGAAAAACCGCTTCCCTATATTGTCATCGTAATCGACGAACTGGCGGACCTGATGGTGGTTTCGTCACGTGAGGTCGAAGAGTCGATTTCACGGCTGGCGGCCATGGCCCGCGCAGTCGGCATCCATCTCATCCTGGCGACGCAGCGGCCTTCAGTCGATGTGATCACGGGCGTCATCAAAGCCAACTTTCCCTGCCGTGTCGCCTTCAAGGTTGCGTCGAAGGTCGATTCCAGGACAATCATCGACGCAAACGGCGCGGAGCAGCTTCTGGGCAACGGCGACATGCTGTTCATTCCACCCGGGACTTCCCGCCTCACCAGGATTCACGGCGCCTACGTGAGCGAGAAGGAGACCGTGGCCATCGTGGAACACCTGCGGAAGCAGGGACGGCCTTCCTATGACGAATCGGTGTTGACCTTCGGAGAGGAAGAGGTGGACGAGGAAGGCAACCCGGTCGACCTGAGCGCTCAGGACGACCTTTACAACGACGCGGTCCGGATCGTAGTCTGCGAAGGACGAGCCTCCACTTCACTTCTGCAGCGGCGCCTCAGCATCGGGTACGGGCGCGCGGCCAAGCTGATCGACATGATGTACGGCAACGGCCTTGTGGGGCCGGCGGAAGGGTCCAAGCCGCGGGAAGTGCTTGTCGGCCTCGATTTCCTCGAACGCCTCCAGTGACCGCGCCGCCGCAGCATGAGCGGGTGCGATGCGCCGCAGCGCACCGCGTCCGCGCCGGCGGAGCAGACCCACGCTGTGCCGTAGACGCCTCCCGGGGCGCTTTCTTGACTTGGCCCCTCGCTCTGCTAAACTGCGAAGTGGGGGTAACATAGATAGCAGGTGACTTCCCGCCAGGAACGGCAAGAGGGCGCGTGATGAGACTGTCGATCCGGTATGCGTGTCTGCCGGTCCTGTTTGCGCTCTGCTGGTCCGCCCCCGCAACCCGCGGTCAAGATGCGAAAAAGAAGGACGAGAGGCCCGTCTTCCGAGTCGGTGTGGACACCGTCTTCGTAAAAGCGTCGGTCACGGACCCTCTGAACCGCTACGTGACCGGCCTCGAGAAGAACCACTTCAAAGTCTTCGAGGACAAGGTCGAGCAGGACATCATCCATTTCACACAGCAGTCCGCTCCCATCAGCATCGGCATCATTTTCGACGTGAGCGGCAGCATGAAGGACAACATCCATACCGCGCGCAATTCGCTCGTCCGGTTCCTCCAGTCAGGGAATCCTGAGGACGAGTACCTCCTCATTACCTTCAACCAGAGGACGACCCTGGTTCAGGGCTTCACCCGTGAAAGCTCCGCCATCCAGAATGAAGTCGCCATCAGGAATCCCGGCGGTCGAACTGCCCTTTACGACGCGGTCTACCTCGGGCTGAACCAGATCCGTGGCGGGAAGAACGAAAAGAAAGCCATTATCCTCATCACTGACGGCGAGGACAACAGCAGCCGCTATACGTCGGCGGAGGTCCGCGAGTTCGCCAAGGAATCCGACGTTCAGATCTACGCGATCGGTGAGGAAGGCAAGCTCGGATACGGTCGGGCCGAGATCCAGAACATCGTCAGCCTCACCGGAGGCCGGGCGTTCTTTCCCAACAACTTCAGCGAGTTGGATTACTACATCGATCTCATCCACGCCGAGCTCCGCAACCAGTATGTGCTGGGATACGTTCCGACAAACAAGACGCACGACGGGAAGTGGCGCAAGATCAGGGTAAAGCTGGAACCGCCGGAAGGCCTGCCAAAGCTGCTGGTCCACGCCAAAGAGGGTTACTATGCGCCCAAGAGCTGACCTCGGCGCGCGGGTCGGCCTTTGCACATGCATAATCGCGGCGATGGCTCCCGGCGCCGGAATGTATTTCCCCACGGTGTCATTTTCCCAGGACAAGTCCCAGCAGGAGGAGAGGAAGAAGCCGGTCAAGCCGGAGTTGGAATCCGGATCGCCCCAGCAGCCTCGCGAGAGCCAGCAAGGATATACGATCGGCGTCAACGTGGACCAGGTGGTGGTCCACACGACTGTCCTGGACAAGAGCGGCCACTTCATCAGCGGATTGAAGAAAGAGGACTTCCGCCTGTACGAAGACGGTATCGGTCAGACAGTCAACCTGTTCTCACAGGAGGATGTCCCGGTCAGCCTCGGGATTGTGCTCGACACCAGCGGCAGCATGCGCAACAAGATCGACAACGTAAACAAGGCCGCGCTTGCTTTCATCCGGGCGAGCAATCCCCAGGATGAGGTATTTCTGATCGGCTTCAACGATCAGGTGGAACTACTCGAGGACTACACGAGCGACCTGGAGGAGATCGCCGATGCCCTGGACAACATCATCGTGTCCGGAGGAACAGCCCTCTACGACGCGATCCACCTCGCCGTAGAGAAGGCCCAGAAAGGCATCAAGCCAAAGAAGGCGATCGTCCTGATTACCGACGGTGAAGACCGCGACAGCTACTACAAGCTCGAGGAGATGGTGGCCAAGGTGCAGGAATCCGACGTGCAGGTCTATTCGGTCGGATTTCTGAATGCCGTGCCCGAGAAGGGGCTCTTCGGCCGCTGGTCCAAGTCGGTGCCTGAAAAAGCGCATGACGCGCTGCAACTCATCTCGGAAGACACGGGAGCAAAGGCGTTCTTCCCTCAGAAGGTATCCGATATCGGCCAGATCGTTTCCGAGGTCGCATACGAGCTCCGCAACCAGTACAGCATCGGCTACATCTCCACCAACAGCTCGCGGGACGGCGCTTACCGAAGGATCAAAGTCGAGCTGGATCCGGCCAAAGCGGCCGGCCGCCTGGTCAGGTACCGCCGCGGATACACCGCCACAAAACCCGGCACGAACTAGCGCGCACGATCACTCCTCGACACCTCGTGCGGCGCCTCTCCCTACTCCCTGCGCCCCTCTTGACGTGTGAATCAATCATTCGATTCCGGTGTACCGGCCTTTCGGGCCTCCGTTATTTTTGGAATCTGCAACCACGCGCTCAGCGCGTGGCTACCAACTTCCGGCGCTTCGCGCCTGGTTTGCTTGCCCAACCGATCGAAGCACAAGGTACCCAATCATTTCGAGACCAGCCTCGAAGAGGCGGCAGTGAGTAGCGGCCCGCCACACCGAAAACCGGCGTGGCCACTTGTCGATAACAGCTTGCAGAAGCAAGATTCTGCGAGCGGCGGCTAAGGCCGGGATGAAGAAGCAAATCCTTCGAGCGCCGAAGTGCGGCACAGAGATCATGCCTGCCATGATTTTTTCACAGCTTCTCTGAGGCGCCGAGGCGCGTCGGAGACGCGCCTCACGGCGAGAATGAGGGGAGTGCGCCGCGCAGGAAGACCCGCCGCACCGTAACACGAAAGACCGTTTTGCTCTGGGAAACGACGTCCAAGGCACCTATAATCTTCCCTCTGTAGCTCTTCATTTCAGGTGAGGTGGTTTCATCAATGCCCTACTTCGTCGCTCTCATCTGTTCGGCCTCGCACACTGCCGTCGCGGGAGCCTGGATCTCTGCCCTCCTGTTCATCGGGCTGGCGGCAACCGTCCGGCGGGCGCCGTCAAGAGGGAGGCAGCAGGACCTTGGCGTGCTCCAGAGGATCGCCTCGATGGTCAATCGCTCCCTCGACCTCCCGACGATCCTGGGAAAGGTACTGGAGGAGTTGAGCGGACTCCTGGGGATGGAAGCCGCCTTCATCCGTCTCCTGCCGGGACGCGACGGCGGCGCCCGGACTCTCGTGCATCGCGGATTCGGAACGGAAACGGTCTCGGCGCTCGATGGCGGGGAACAATGCACTCCCGCCCCGGAGGGTGAAGGACCAGCCGCTTTGCTGGTAATCCAGAACCTCGCCGAGGATTCGAACACGGATCTGCTGAGGCAGGCTTTGCGCAGCGAAAAATTCAAGTCTTTTGCGCTCTACCCGGTCAGGTTCGGGAACCGGATGGTAGGCAGCATCGGACTGGGAAGCCATCGGGCCAAGGCGCAGGCGGAATGGCAGGAAGCTCTCATCTCGGCGGCCGCGGAGATACTCGGCGTCGCGATCGTCAACATGCGCTTGCAGGAGCAGGCAGCCAAGCTCTCCGAGGATCTTGTCGCTCTCCAGGAGGTCAACAAGATCATCTCGCGTGGCTTCGACCTTGAAGACATCATCCGCAGGATCGTCGTGGAAGGCAAGCGCCTGGTCAAGACGAGCCAGTGCCACCTGTTCCTGCTCGACGACAGGCTGGAGCGCCTGGTCGGGTCCGCATCCACGCAGGCGGAAAACCTCGATATCCGCCACGTGATGATACCCCTGTCGGAGCCTTCGACTGCGGTCACCGCACTCACGGAAAAACGCACGATCGCCGTCGACGGTGTACCGCCCGTCGAGGGGCCCCTCCAGGCGCTCATGGAGAGCATGGGGTGGAGCGCGGCCATATTCGCTCCCCTGATCACGAAGGAGCAGGCGATCGGGGTCCTGATCTGCAGTGACGACTCGCGCGAGCGCCGTTTCTCGCAGGAGGAGATCTCGCGGGCCGAGACTCTGGCGCACCAGGCCGCGATCGCCCTGGAAAACGCGCGGCTTTTCCAGGTAGTGTCGCGCAGCCAGAAGGAGTGGGAAACAACCTTCGATGCCATGCAGGACTGCGTCTCGGTCCATGATACGAGCGGCAAGGTGGTCCGGGCCAACGTGGCGCTGGCGCGTCGATTGAAGACTATTCCTCAGAAGGTGATCGGCAAGTACTGTTCCGAACTCTACTGCGCTGCGGGCTCCGACGGGCCGCGCTGCGGTCACACCGGTTCGCTGCAATCCGAAGGGTTGATCGTCGAAGAAGTAGAGCTTCCTGAAATGGGCGGCGCGTTCCAGGTTTCGGTCGGGCCCTGGTACGACAAGAACAATCGCCTGGCCGGTTCGATCCACGTGGCGAAGGACATCAGCAACGAGAAGCTGCTCCAGCAGCAACTGATACAGTCGGAGAAGCTGTCGGCGATCGGCGAACTGATATCCGGCATCGCTCACGAGCTCAACAACCCGCTGACCGGGGTGATGGGCTATTCGCAGCTGCTCCAGATGCGCGGCGACCTCGACGAGCGCGCCAAAGACAGCCTGGTCAAGATCAACAACCTCGCGACGCGCTGCCAGAGAATCGTGCAGAACCTTCTCTCGTTCGCGCGCAAGCAGAAACCCGAACGAATCCTCACAAGCGTAAACGAGATTCTCGGGCGGACCGTTGAGCTGCGCAGCTACGAACTCCAGGTAAACAACATCGAGCTGGTGCTCGAGCTTGACCCGCAATTGCCCAGGACGATCGCCGACGCGCATCAGCTGCAGCAGGTCTTTCTCAACGTCATCACCAATGCGGAGCAGGCCATGCTGGAGGCAAGGGGCCGGGGCAGGCTCACTATCCGGACCAGGAACGATGTCGCAGGCGGGCGCATTGTCGTCGAGATTGCAGACGACGGCCCGGGAATACCCGAGCAACACCTCACGAAGATCTTCGACCCGTTCTTCACGACGAAGGAAGTCGGCAAAGGCACCGGCCTCGGCCTGAGTCTCGCCTATGGCATCATCAAGGAACATGCCGGCAACATCTATGCCCGCAGCAAGATCGGGGAGGGTTCGACCTTCGTGATCGAACTGCCCGTGATCGGCACACTGCATGAAGTCGCGAGCCTGGCTGAGGAGCTGGCGCCGCAGGGCCTGCACTTCGAAAACCTCGTCAGGGGCAAGAGGATCCTGGTAGTCGACGACGAAAAGTACATCCTCGACTTCTTCGTCGAGGTCCTCCAGATGTACCCGGTGGAGGTGGACACTGCGTGCGACGGTCGCGCCGCGATGGACAAGATGCAGCTCCATGAATACGACCTGATCATCACCGACTTCAAGATGCCCCAGATGAGTGGCCGCGAGCTCTTTGAATGGATCAAGGAGTATCGGCCGCATCTCGCCTCGCGTATCGTGTTTGTAACGGGTGATACCGTGAGTCCCGAGACCCGCTCGTTTTTCGAAACCACAGCCAACCGATATCTGGCAAAGCCGTTCAGGATCGAAGAGGTCCGAGAGGTGGTCCAGCAGACCCTCGAGGCCGCCCGCCCTTGAACGGCAGCCCGCACACCCAAAATAAAAGGGCGGAGAAACATGGATATGTCGCGTAAATCATCCGTATTCCCGGGAGTTGTGGCCCTGTGCGCCGCCGCGTTGGCGATGCTGTTGCCGCTGCAGGCCCAGGACAAGAAGCCGGCCGCATCCAAGGTAGTGGCGACGGTGGACGGCAAATCCATCACGGAAGATGACCTGAACAGGGCCGCCACTGCGGAACTCGAGAGTCTGGAGATGCAGAGGCTCCAAAACGAAGCCAACTACGCCCGGGAACGCCACCAGGTACTCGAAAACAGCCTCGATCGCCTGATCGAAGAAAGGCTGCTGGCCGCCGAGGCAGCCAGATTGGGAATCAGCCAAAAACAGCTGCTCGAGACGGAAGTAGACAGCAAGGTCAAACAGCCCACGCAGGCAGAGGTGGAGGCGTTCTACGAGGCAAACAAGGGGAGGATCAATCAACCCAGGGACCGGGTACTCCCGCAGATCAGCCAGTATCTGCAACGCGAGGCCCATCAAAAGGCCAAGTCAGAATTCATTCAACGATTGAATGTTCGTTACGGGACGAAGTCGAACCTGGATACATTTCGCCTTCAAATAGATACAGCAGGCCACCCGTCCAGGGGGCCCGAAGGCGCCCCCGTCACAATCGTGGAATTCTCCGACTTTCAGTGCACCTACTGCAAGGCAGTGGAGGGCACGCTCCGGGAGATACTGAAGAACTATCCGACGCAAGTCCGTCTGGTCTATCGCCAGTATCCGATCCCGGCCATACACCCGGACGCTTTCAAGGCCTCGGAGGCCTCGCTTTGCGCGGGCGCGCAGGGGCGCTTCTGGGAGATGCATGACCTGCTGTTCAACGAACCGGGTGGCCTGAAAGAGGAGGCCTTGAAGGCCAGGGCCGCCAAGCTGCAGTTGGACGCTGCTGCCTTCAATACCTGCCTGCAGTCCGGCAATTCTGCCGACCGTATCAGGCAGGACGTGCGGGACGGTTCGCGCGCGGGAGTATCCGGCACGCCGGCGTTGTTCGTCAACGGCCGTCTGCTCACCGGCGCCCAACCCTACGCGGAAATCGCCAAGGTGATCGACGAGGAACTGCACCGATAGCCAGTGTGGATCCGCGCCGGAGGCGGGTCAATAGCCGAGGGCGAGGCCGTCGTTGCGCGGGTCCGCGGCGCCGAGCCGGACACCTGTCTTCGGCTCGATCATGATCGCCTGGCAATCGCCGATCGTCCCGCGCAGGGTCAGTGTGTGGCCGCGAGCCTTCAATCCCTCCTGGACGTCCTGCGCGAAGCCGGTTCTCTCCAGCGTGAGCTTGTCGGGAATCCACTGGTGATGCATGCGCGGGGCGTCGACTGCTTCCTGGATCGTCATCCTGTAGTCGATCACGTTGAGGATAGTCTGCAGAACCGTGTTGATGATGGTCGGGCCGCCCGGGCTGCCGAGAACGAGAAACAGCTGCCCGTCTTTGAGCACGACCGTCGGAGTCATGGCGCTCAGAGGCCGCTTCCCCGGGGCGATGGCGTTGGCTTCACCATGAACCAGTCCGTAGGCGTTCGGCGAACCGGGTTTCGCGCTGAAATCATCCATCTCGTTGTTCATCAGGATGCCGGTCCCCGCGATGGTCACACCCGATCCGTAGCCGCCGTTCAAGGTGTAGGTGTTCGCCACGGCGTTCCCGTCCTTGTCGACAATCGAATAGTGCGTGGTCTGTTCGCTTTCGAACGTCAGGGGGGTTCCATGCCCCAGGCGCGAGGCATCCGATGCCAGGTACGGATCGATCGTTTCGAAACGGCCTCTTGCATACCGTTTCGACGTCAGCCCGGCCACCGGCACGCGCACGAAGTCCGCGTCGCCCAGGTACTCCGCACGGTCCGCGAAGGCAAGCTTCATGGCTTCCGCGACGAGATGGAGCGACTGGCTCGATCCCTGCCCGTAGCGCTCGAGCCGGAACGACTCGAGGATGTTCAACATTTCGACCAGGGCCGTGCCGCCGGAACTGGGTGGCGGCGTGGAGTATATTTCGTAGCCCCGGTAGGTGCCTTTGATCGGCTGGCGGACTATGGCCCGATAATTCCTGAGATCGTCGAGCGTGATCAGCCCGCCGTGAGAGCTCATCTCGGAGGCGATACGGCGTGCGATGGATCCTTCGTAGAACTCTTTCGCCCCGCCCCGGGCCAGGGATTCCAGGCTGACGGCCAGCTCCGGCTGGACGAAGCGCTCCCCGGCCGAGTAGAACCTGCCGTCGCGCAGGAATATCCTCCTGCTTTCGGGAAACTTCCCCAGCAGTTCAGAATCTTCACGAAGCGATTCGCTCTCGTAGTAGCTGAGGTCGACGCCGTCCCTGGCCAGCGCAATGGCCGGTGCGGTTACGTCTGCGAGCTTCATCGTCCCGTAGCGCTGCAGCGCCAGCTCAAAGCCCGCAACTGTCCCGGGAACCCCGGCCGCCCGGTACCCGATCGTGGAGGCATCCTTGATCACGTTTCCCTGCGTGTCGAGGTACATGTCCCGCCGCGCGCCTGTGGGCGCCTTCTCGCGATAGTCGATGACGACCGTCTCGCCCGTTCGCGCCTGCCGGACAAGCATGAAACCGCCTCCGCCCAGGTTTCCGGCGGAAGGGTGAGTCACCGCGAGCGCGAACCCCACGGCCACCGCCGCATCGACCGCGTTACCGCCGCGTTTCAACACGTTGAGGCCGACCTGTGTCGCGCGCGGCTCCGCTGTGACGACCATCGCCCGCGCACCGCGGACAGGAGCCTTCGAGGCGGCGGAAGCCGGCAGGATGAGAAGGGCCAGAGAAAGGAAGGACAACATCCAGCGGCTTGGTGCGTTGTTGCTCATGGAACCGCCTCCGGGTCATCAGGTCCTGAAAAATCCGGTTGTTGCGGGGAGGGCAGCCTGCGATCACTTGCCCGGGGGGAGCTGCACAAGGACTTCGTTCAAAGATCCGCGAACGGTAACCCTCCAGGTCCAACGTCACGTACTTGTACCCGAGCCCCTTGAACAGGGCCACGAGCTTCGAGGCGACTTCCAGGCTGAGGGCCTTCGCGAGATCCTCGCGCCCGAATTCCAGCCGTGCCATGTCGTCGTGGTGACGCACGCGGAAGACCCGGAAGCCCATATCCCTGAGAGCTTCCTCGCCGCGGTCCACCATACGGAGCTTCTCGTCGGTGATCTTCACACCGTACGGGAAGCGTGAGGCGAGGCAGGCCGAGGCAGGCTGGTCGGCTGTCGGCAGGCCCGCCTTCCGCGAGAGCTCCCGGATTTCCTGCTTGTTCAAGCCAGCCTCGACGAGCGGGCTGCGCACGCTGTGCTTCTCTGCCGCGTCACGACCGGGCCGGTAATCGCCCAGGTCGTCCGTATTAAGGCCATCCAGGATGAAGGGATACCCCCTTGCCAGGGCCAGCTCGGTCAGGCGTGAGAAGAGCACGTCTTTGCAGAAAAAACAGCGGTTGGGAGGATTCTCCCTGTATTCGGAGAGCTCCACCTCGTCGGTCCGGATGATCTCGTGGCGGAAACCGAACCGGGCCGCCACTTCCAGTGCGGTCCTGCGCTGCGTCGAAGGGACCGAAGGGCTGTCGGCGGTCACCGCCAGGGCATCATCGCCCAGGACCCGGTGCGCTTTCCAGGCAAGATAAGTGCTGTCGACTCCCCCGCTGTAGGCGACGATAACGCCTTTCATGTCGCGCAGAAGAGACTCAAGCCTGACTTCTTTTTCTTCCAGATTCATGTGAGTTCTGTTCCGAAGCCACCGCACGTCGCCTGCGCATTGCAGTTTCAGGCTGCGGGCGCCAGGTACAGCAGCGGCTTCTGTTATATGTGAGAGTCCTGTTTCAGCGGAGAGTGATCTCAGTAGTCATCCCTGCGGTGGTAGTCCTCGTCTTCGTCATCTTCCTCGTCGTCGTGCTCTTCCTCGTCCCAGTCGTCCTCTTCGTCCTCGTCAAGATGGAAATTGTCCTCTTCCTCATCATCGAGAGGCGCGAGATCGAACTCCGGCGGATCCAGCGATATGACCTCCAGCTCCACACCGCACTCGGGACAGGTGATTACCTCACCGACCTCTTCGAAATCATCATCGATCTCTGCCTCACACTCGGGACAGTAGCTCACAGTCGACCTCCCCAACCAGTGATTCGTGGATCGGAACCGATGAAATTATTAGCACCCGATAAAATGAAGGTCAAATCATTTGTCCCCTGCTGTCCAAGCCATGCTTCACGCGGTCTGCAGGCCGAAAACAGCAGCCCGTCGTGCGGCCAAACCGGCCTTTTGGCGCTGGCACGCGTGTGCTACGATTCGTGGGTGAAACGGCTGGACTCTTCCTCCAGCCTGGAGGTTCAATATGTGTTCCCGTAAGTTCCCGGGTACGCTGCGGTCCGTCCTGAGCCTGCTCGTGGCAGGTGCCCTGCTCTGCGGCACAATGCTTCCCTTCCCTGCCATTTCGCTCGCACAGGAGCAGCCCTCAAAGCCACCGACACGTCCCCCGCGGCAGCAGCAGCCTCCCGCACAGACGCAGGAGGAGGAAAAGGACCGACCCGAGGGGCAGACCGCCATCAGTGTCGCGGTGGACCTGGTCACATTGCAGGTCCTGGTGACCGACCCCAAGGGGGGCGTCATCATGGGACTCAAGCCCGAGAACTTCAAGATCTACGAAGACAACGTGGAGCAGCAGATCACGCACTTCGCATCGGTGGACGCCAACATCACCGTCGTGATGCTGGTGGAGTACAGCAGGCAGGTTTCGCGCTTTATCTACGAGGTGTGGGACGCCATATACGGCTTCGCGGGTTCTCTCAAGCCGGGCGACTGGGTCGCGGTGATCGGTTACGATATGCGGCCCACGATCCTTGCGGATTTCACGCAAGACAAGCAGAAACTGAACGACACTCTCCGGCGCTTCAACTACCCGGCTTTCCTTGAAAGCAACCTGTCAGACGCCCTGATCTTTGCGCTGGACCGCGTCGAGGAGATCGAGGGCAAGGTCGCGATTCTCCTGGTCAGCACCGGCCTGGACACGTTCAGCAGGGCTACCTACGACGAGGCGCTGAAGAAGTGCAAGGCCTCCAACGCATCCGTCTACGCGATCAGTCTCGGGCAGAACTTCCGCATTCGGGCTGAGGCGGCGGGCATGATCAGCCCGGAGGGCAACCTGGAGCTGCTCATGTCGGATAACCGCTTGAGGTACTTCGCCGAGTACACCGGCGGGGCCGCGTTCTACCCCAGGTTCACCACCGAGTTCCCGTCGATCTTCGGCAACATCTCGACGCTGCTCCGGAACCAGTACAGCATCTCGTATGCATCGTCCAACACCAAGAAGGACGGGAAGTTCCGCAAGATCCGCGTCGACGTCACTGCCGATTACAACCACGACGGCAAGCCCGACAAGGTAAAGGTCACCACCCGCAGCGGGTACCTGGCAAAGGAGCGCTAGCGGTCGAACCCCTGGCGGGGGCGCCGGTCGCCGGACGGATCATCAGGCAGGCATCGGTCTCGCCGTTGTAGTAGCCCGGAAGGGTCTCCACGAAACGATAGCCAAGCTTCTCGTAGAATCGTCTTGCCCCGGGGTTATCCACGCTGACTTCCAGGATCATATACGCCGCTCCCCGGCGACTGAACTCCGCATGCAACTCCTCCATCAGTGCCCTGCCGATTCCCTGCCGGCGCGCCCCGGGCAGGACATCCAGGGTGATCACGTGCGCCAGACCGTTCTCTTCCGTCCTGCCGACGGCGAAACCTGCAATCAGATGTGAAACCTCCGCGACCAGCCCGATCGCTTTCCTGCCCGACAGGTAGAAGCGCAGCTCGGTGAGCGAGTAAGCGATCGTCGGGGGAAAACAGGTCTGGTCGATCTCGTGCAGTTGAGCGAGATCCGCCTTCAGGTACGGGCGGATTGTGAACGAAGCCGGATCCGGGGTCATAGACCCGAACAGCATATCAGACGCAGGGTGCGGCAATACGCCGTATGGTAGTATCTTTTGCGACTCGGAGGATGCGGTGACTGAGAAGATACTCGTGACAGCTGCGCTGCCTTACGCCAACGGCCCGTTGCACCTGGGGCACCTCGCGGGAGCCTACATCCCGGCCGACATTTACGTCCGCTACCAGAGGATGAAAGGATCCGACGTTGTATTCATTTGCGGTTCCGACGAACACGGCGTTCCAATCACGATTCGGGCCGACAGGGAAAACATCTCACCGCAGGAGGTCGTCGACCGCTACCACGTCATGATGAAAGAGAGCTTCAGGCGGGCCGGCATCCTGTTTGACAACTACTCCCGGACTTCCCTGCCCCTGCATCACCGGATTTCGCAGGATTTCTTTCTGAAGCTCTATCACAAAGGCTACATCTACGAGCAGGAGATCCAGCAATACTACTGCGTCTCCTGCCGGCGCTTCCTGCCCGATCGCTACATCGAGGGTGAGTGCCCGCATTGTCACCGTCCGGGCGCCCGCGGCGACCAGTGCGAGTCCTGCGGCCGCTGGCTGGAACCCGAACAGCTGATCGAGCCCCGGTGCAAGGTCTGCGGGTCGAAGCCCGAATTGCGCACGACCCGGCACTGGTACTTCCGCCTCTCCGAGTTCCAGAAGAAGCTCGAGGACTGGCAGGATTCCAAGCCGGAATGGAAGAGTAACGTGCGCGAGTTCTGCTCGGGCTGGTTCAAGGAAGGGCTCAGCGACCGGCCGATCACGCGCGACATCGACTGGGGCATCCCCGTGCCGCTCGAGGGAGCCGAGGGAAAAGTCCTCTACGTCTGGTTTGACGCACCCATCGGTTACATTTCCTCCACCGTCGAGTGGGCACAGCTCCAGGGCAGGCCGGATCGATGGCGGGACTACTGGTGCGATTCCCGGACGCGCCTGATTCACTTCATCGGCAAGGACAACATCGTCTTTCACGCGATCGTATGGCCGGCCGTGCTCATGGCACACGAAGGCTTTATTCTGCCTGACCAGATCCCCGCCAACGAGTTTCTGACCATCGAGGGCGAAAAACTGTCGACGAGCCGGAACTGGGCGGTCTGGCTCGACGACTACCTGGAAGTCTTTCCGCCGGATCCCCTCCGCTACTACCTTGCGGCGAACGCGCCCGAGACCAGGGACGCGGACTTCGCCTGGAAGGACTTCCAGGCGCGCAACAACGGCGAGCTGGCCGACATCCTCGGCAACCTCGTCAACCGCGGCCTTTCGTTCGTCGAGATGCATTTCGAGGGCCGCGTCCCTGCGACAGGGGAGCTCAGGAACGAGGACCGGGCGTTGTTGGCGGAGATAACGGCTGCGGCGACGCGCATCGGGCAATCGCTCGACACCTTCCAGGTGCGAAGGGCGGCATCCGAACTGATGGATCTGGCGCGGGCAGGCAACAAGTACTTCAACGACTCCGCGCCGTGGTCGACGATCAAGACCGATCGCTCGCGCTGCGCCACCACCCTGAACACGACGCTGCAGCTCGATCTGTCGCTGGCGATCCTGATGGAACCCATGCTGCCGTTTTCGGCTGAGCGCCTGTGGGGAATGCTCAACGCGCCCGGCTCTCACCGGGACAGAAGGTGGCACGAGGCAGGGAATCTCCGCCTTTCCGATGGCCATCCGCTCGGCCCGCGCGAGATTCTTTTCGGGAAGATCGAGGCGGACGTAATCGGGGTTCAGATCGCGAAACTCAAGGCGGCTGTTCCTGACGCATAATCCCGTCCGGAGACTCTGAGAAGAGCTTCGTGTGCGGCGGCTTTTCAAGCCGCCGGAGCGGGTTGAAAACCCGCCCCACAGGACTGGTCCTGCTTCAACTATTGGACCTTTTCGACCTCGTAGCGCACGGCCCTCGGCATGACCAGAAGCTCCCAGCCGGCCTGCTGGCCTCCGGGCTGGCGGACAAGGTTCTGAATGCCGACCTGCTTCCCGTTCACGTCGTATCCGTTGATGCTCAGAGCCTGGGCCTTCGCGATCCAGGCAAGCGCGCCTCGCACATCGCCCGGACCGAGCGCGGTCTCCGTCGGGCTGATCACCAGCCGGTCCACGCCGTCGACCGCGATGATCGAGAGCCCGTCGTGTGCCGGCCGCACGCGCACTGCAACGCTCCCCGAGGTGCCGATACCGCCGAAGGAGGTGAACGTACCGCGGCCATCCACGAAGATGTAGTCAGGCGAACTCACCCGGTCCACCCGGTTGCCATCAACCAGCAGCGAGCCCGAAAGGAATTCATCCCCCTGGACAGCAAGCCATCCGTAGGCAGGCAGGACGTACTTCTCCTTCTTGTGTTGCACAATCCAGTTGCCGCTCTCGTCGCCATTGACCCAGACCTCGAGCCCGTTCGCATACTTGACGTTCAGGCGGCCCTTCTTCCAACTGCCGTCCAGAAATGCCGCCGAGGAGCTGATGAGAGAATCGCCCCGTCCGTACCGGATCGCGACCGGCCGCTCCATGGCATACCGGCTCTGGAGTTGCTGAAGCATGTAATAGGACCGGCAGGTCTGCCGGATCCCGTGCTGCTCTTCCACGAGCCACCCGATGTGGCCGTAGGCGATCGTCGCAGCCACGAACTGGTCGATGCTGCGCACGATATTCTCAGACCGGTCCCAGCCTTCTTTCCCGTGGAAGAACTGTGCCGTCCAGGGAACGCCGATGTCGACGGTAAGCGGGTGCATCTTCAGCAGGTCGAAATGCGGCAGGTACGGATACTGCCAGAGTTTCAACTCGCTGTAGGTGAGACCATAGTTGCCGGTGGCGAGGCCGGCATACAGCCACTGGTGGTTCCCTTCCGACCAGCAGTGGCCGTCGTAGACACCCTGGTCGTGGAGCAGCAGCTCGCCGAATGCGTAGAACGTGGCCGCGAAGGTTCCTGCGCCGGGAACGCGCGCGTCGTAGTCACACCTCTCCCAGGGGCTGACGGACGTATGGACGTCCGTGTAAGCTGCGTTGGACCCGTACTTCCGCACGATCGCCGGGGCGAGCTTGCGGTCCATCTCGACGGCAAAGAGCGCCTTGGGAGCGTAACATCGCGGCCAGGCTCGGATCATTTCCCCCTCGGGATCGAGCATGACCATATCCGGGTCCCAGAAAGCGTTCACCGGGGCGTAGTCGGTGTAGTTGGTGTAGAGTCCCGACCGCCAGCCAAGGGAACGCTGAGCCGCCACATAATCCCGCAGCGCATCATCCCCGCCTTTTCCAGGCGCCGCCATGGTGCGGAACGTGAAGCTCTCCCCGCCGTCGCGCCACGTGATCTCGTGGTTCAGCTGCGTCAGCATCTCGATCCCGTATGCGCGGAGCTTCCTGGAACGCTCCATCTCGACCTTGTAGTTCTCCGGGCCCCACGTTTCCTGCCAGAGCCGGGATCCTGCCTCCTTGCCGCGTGCGGCCGGAGGGTTGGGAATCGTCGGCAGTGTCTCCTCAAACCTGGGCGAAAAAGTGACGAATGCCCTCTCGAACATGCCGTTCCGTTTCCCGTCCGTGCGCGGCAGGTAGCGCACGCCGCCGTTCAGTCTCACCTGGTCTCCGGTGATCTTGTCCACGGCATAGGGCTCCGACGCGCTCGACCTGTACCAGTCCATCCAAACGCTCGCAAAGAACGGCGTCGTGCCGCGGGACATGAGGACGTTCAGGTGTTGGCTGCCGTAGTTCAGGTACGGGAGGAGAATCAGCTCGGGTTTTGCCACGCCGCGAATCGTGCCGTACGAAAGCTCTCGCGCGAGGCCTTCGCGGCAGATGGTGTCGATCACGAGGGACTTCTGCCAGAGACGCGCGGTCATCGCGACCCGCGCCTCCCGGCCGCGCAGTCTCACTCTCCACTCGCCTTCAATGGCGCCTGATCTCTCGGCGAAATTGATGGGCTCAATCCCCAGCGCCTCCTCGCCGAAATCCGGTCCGCCGTCCACCCAGGCAGTCGCAATCAGATTTCCATTCAGACGAACCTCGATATCGCGAAAGAACGGTTTGCCCTGCGACAGCGTGTACTGAAGTGTGCCGTCCTCTCCCTGGTATTTCAGGATGTAACGCTGCGAGGCCCGGATCGATTCGATCCTGAAATCGTCCACATAGTTGTCGGGCAGGATGGTCTCCACCCTCGTGGGGAACGGAAGGCGCTCGGGCCCGGTATTTGCGCCCTGGTCCTGGCCCGGAAAAGGCTCGATGCCCCGCTTGGGACGGGTCTGGAACGTAAGCGGTCGTGCGGTCTGCTGAAAGCACGCCAGGTCTTCCAGGTAGAGTTCCCGATCCTCTGTGTTCGCACAGCCGGCGATCTTGATGCCGGCAAAAGCAAGCGGTTTGAGGTCGAGCAACTGAGGCGGGATCAACCGGTGCACAAGCCACCACTCTCTCCATCGGACGTCGTCCAGCTTCAGAGAGTGGGTCGCGCCGGCCCGGTCCTTGATCAGCAGAGAGACCTCAACCCTGGGCGTCTTCGGGTCGGGTTCCCATCCCCAGTTGTTGCCATAGATCCAGATCGTAACTGCCGACACCGGCTCGGGAACAGGGATCGGCGCCGGGGGCAGGAGAGTGAGCGCGCTGCTCCCGGACGTGCCCTTGTATACCAGGCGGGCCACCGGGGATTCCCACAGCCGCTGGCGCTGAGAAACGGAGAGGTCGCCGGTCGCGCCATCGAAACCAAGGATCCTCCAACCTTCGAGTGAATCGAAGTTGACCAGCGGCGGTTGGGGCTGCTTGCGACCAGCCTTCACCATTTCGTAGGGGGGAGCGCCCACCGGTTCGCCCGATGCCAGCGGCTTGGCCACACCCTGGAACGATGGGGAACCGGACTGAGGATCAGCCGGCCGTCCGGATGCGGCGAGCCAGACGATTAGAAAAACAGCAGCCAGACTCGATCTGACACAATTCATACTCGACCTCACCTTCAGGGTAGTTGGGAGCCCGGGAGAAATCCCATCGCCGGGGATCCCGGCCCGCAGCTATACCTGTTATGAATCCCGGGCCCTGATATTCGGCACAGAGCTGATCAGGGGAACATGTTCCATTACAGTAAGACCGAACCCGTGCAGGGCGCTCAGTCGCTTCGGATGGTCGGTAAGGACCTTGATGTAGCGGACGCCGAGCTGGCGCAGGATCTGGGCGCCGATGCCGTGCAGACGCAGGTCGGCTTGCAGATCCGTCTGTTTCCCGGGTTCTTGCTGTCCGGCGTCACAGGAATGAGCTCTGACCTCGTCTGCCAGGCTTGCCCCGTGCCCCTCCTGGCGGAGGTAGACCAGAACGCCGCAGCGTGATTCCTGGATCCTGCGCATCGCCTCTCTCAGTGCTTCTCCGCTTTCGTTCCAGCACCCGTGAAAGACATCAGCAAGCGTGGACTGCGATTGAACCCTCACAAGCGCAGGGGCCTCGGGATCTATCCTTCCCTTCACCAGAGCGACATGGTGCTCACCGTCGAGGATGTTCTCAAAGACATGCACCCGGAAGTCGCCGAACCGGGTCGGGAAGTCAGCTTCACCAAGTTGCCGCACGAGCGTGTCGGTGCGGAGCCGGAAGGCAATCAGGTCGGCCACCGTGATCATCTTCAGGCCGTGGGTCCGCGCAACCGATCGCAACTCCGGCACACGCGCCATCGTGCCGTCTTCGCTCATGATTTCGCAGACAATACCTGCCGGGTAAAGGCCCGCGAGACGCGCCAGGTCGACGGCGGCCTCGGTCTGGCCCGCACGCTCGAGCACTCCGCCGGTCCGGGCGCGGAGAGGAAAAACGTGGCCCGGCCGTACCAGATCCGAGGGCTGTGTGGCGGGATTGATCGCGGCCAGGATCGTCGTGGCCCGGTCGGCTGCGGAGATCCCGGTCGTGACGCCCCGCCGCGCTTCGATCGACACGGTGAAAGCTGTGCCATAGCGGCTCGTGTTCTCGTCAACCATGGGAGGCAGCTGCAGCTGGTCGAGCCGCTCACCCGTCATCGGCAGGCATATCAGGCCGCGGCCGTAGCGAGCCATGAAATTGATGATCTCCGGCGTCACCTTCTCGGCAGCCGCCGTGAGGTCACCCTCGTTCTCCCGGTCCTCGTCGTCGACCACGATGACGATCCTGCCCTGCCGGATCTCCTCGATGGCCTCTTCGACGGGATCAAATTCCGGTCTGTTTTCTGTCGGCATACTGGCTTTCAACCTGCATCAGTTGTTTTCCCGGGCGCCTGCACACGGGAATTGCAGCTCTCCCTGCCGGGGGCGATGCCACCCCGTGCAGGCCGGTTCACTTTGGGGTTTCGAGCTTCTTCCCTTTGATCCAGCGCAGCGTGTTGGCGCGATCGGTCGTTATGCTGATAAGAGTGTCGGTGTACTTGCGGACCACAGTCCTGACCACCAGCGGGTTATCGACGCTGTTCAGCACCCATCGCTCAGCGCCGCGCTCGTCACGGGTCTTGAGAACAGGCAGGGATCTGACCGCCCGATTCACTTCGACAGAGAGAGAGTCCTCCCCTTCAACGGAAACCCAGCAATCGATGGAATCGATGGCAAGCTTGAGCCTCCCGTGTTCCTTCAGCTCTGAAAAGGCCTTCCGGCTCAGCCAAAGCGTGGTCGCATCCTTCCCCTTTGCCTCCACGCCCCCCTCGAAAAGCCGCGAATTCAGAAATATCCGCCCTGCCGTCACTGCCTTCTGCGACATGAAAACCGTCCCCTGGGTCGTCTCATTCTCCCATTCCAGGTAACGGCTCGGCAGGAACTCGGCGATTCGGACGACGAACTTGTGCGTATCGCCCTGGTTCTCGGACTGCCAGACCAGAACCGTGTCGCGACCGAATTCCGGGATCGACGACTGGGAAACCGGCCGGGGCTCCTGCAGGAACAAGGCGGAAAGCACCGCAAAACAAAGCGAGATCGCCCTGACAGGAATCGCCATGTCCTTAGAATCCCTGCTCCTTGAGATAGGCGGCACCCAGGCCGGATTTCCTGTCCGATCCCAGTCCAAGTTGGTAGAACCGTTCGACGTATTTGCCCAGAATGTCCACTTCCAGATTGACGGGACTGCCAATCCGGAGACCTCCGAGATTCGTCATCTTCAAGGTGAACGGTATCACCGCAACCGAAAACGCTGTCCCTTTCAGCGCAGCGATCGTCAGGCTTATGCCGTCAATCGCGACTGAACCCTTATGCACCAGGTACCGTTCGAGCTCCGCGGGGTATTCCATGGTCACGATCGAGCCTTCCCCTCCAGGCTCGCGGGATACCAGCTTCCCTATGCCGTCGACATGCCCCTGGACAAAGTGGCCGCCCAGGCGGCTCCCCAGTGAAAGGGGCCGCTCGAGATTCACCGCCATTCCCTTGCGCGCTTTGCCCAGGGTCGTCAGCTGCAGCGTCTCAGGCGACAGGTCACAGGAAAAACCTTCACCCTCACGTTCCGTTACAGTCAGGCAGGCGCCGTTGACGGCGATGGAATCGCCGGGCCTCATCTCAGCCGCAACCACAGGGGCCTCAACACCGAAAACGGCACTCTCCCCCCGCCGTTGCAGGTAGCGAACCTTCCCGACCTCTTCAACGATCCCCGTAAACAAGTCAGCCCCTCAGGAATTATCCGATTTAATCGCTGCTTTCGACGTGTTTTTTGTGTTTAACATTAGATAGTCTGCGGCTGTTTGCCGACGAGGATGGCCGGCTCGCACGCCCACGAGCAGGCTGTCCGGAATGAAGCAGCCTGTCCACCTCCTCGCTGCTCAGCATCCGGTAGCGTCCCGCCGGCAGACCCTCGTCGGTGAGAAACCCGATACGCCGTCGCCGGAGTTTAAGAACCGGGCACCCGATCGCCTCGAACATCCGCCGGATCTGAAGGTTCTTACCCTGGGTCAGCGTCACCTCGACCCAGGTATTGTTTCCCTCCCGGAGCCTTGTGATCCGGCATGCGCCGTACCGCGTTCCGTCCCGCAGACGGAGGCCCTGCCGCAACCGGTCGAGATCGTCTTCGACCGGGGTCGACTTGACCTTGACCTCGTAGACTTTTGGCACATGCTCCCCGGCACTGCTCATTATCCGTGCGAAAGTCCCGTCGTTGGTAAGGAGTATCAATCCCTCCGTGTTGTAGTCAAGCCTCCCCACCGGGTACACTTTGCCCCTCACTTGAACAAGGTCCGTTATCCTGGTGCGTCCCTGCGGATCGGAGAGCGTGCAGATAACACCTCGGGGTTTGTTCAATAGGATGTAAACCCTGGATTGGGGCTGTCGTACCGGCCGTCCATCCACCTTGATGCTGTCACGTTCCGGGTCGGCCCTGGTGCCGAGTTGCGTCACGACCTGGCCGTTGACCGTTACGCGGCCCTGCGTGATGAGCGTTTCAGCGCCTCTGCGGGAGCTGATTCCGGCGGCCGCGATCAGCTTCTGGAGTCTCTCTTCAGTTGCCATGGTAGCTACAGCTGGTCGCCTGCCATCTGCGCAAACTCCTCGAGGGTAGGGAGTTCCGACAGATCCTTCAGGCCGAAGTGAAGCAGGAACTCTCTTGACGTGCCGTAGAGAATGGGCCGTCCGACAACCGGCTTGCGGCCGACTATGGACACGAGTTTCTTCTCCAGAAGGGTCTGCAGGGCGGTTGTCGACTTCTTGCCGCGGATCGCCAGGATCTCGGCGAGCGTAACCGGTTGCCGATAGGCGATCACTGCAAGGGTTTCCAGGGCCGCGAGCGAGAGCTTCGCGCTGGGCCTGGACTTGAGGTAGGCCCGGATGTACTCGTGGTGCTCGGGCCGCGTCGTCATCCGGTAACCTCCGGCCACGTTCCGGATCAGCATGCCGCCCGGCCTCGAGTTGAACTCATCGGACAATTCCGCCAGCGCCGACTCGACCTGCTCCAGGCTGAATTCGGGGAGGAGTTCCTGCAGTTTCTCGGGTTTCACGGGGTCCTCGGCGACGTAGATGATAGCCTCGAGGATCGGACGCAATTCAAAGGGTTCCATGTTCTCTAGGTCGCCTCTGCGAATGACTTGCCCTTGGTGATGTAAATCTCGTCGAACACTTTCTTCTGATAGAGCCAGATTTCGTGAAGCCGGACCAGCTCGAGCAGCGCGAGGAAGGTCACGATGATGTGCATTTTCGACGGCATTCTCGTGAACAGCGTCGAGAAGTGGATCGTGTCGTGGACCATCAGCAGGTGCCTGACGTCCGCGACCTTCTGTTCGATCGTCACCTCCTCCTGCCGGAGCTCCATGGTCTGTTGCAGTGCTTCGAATCGTTTGACCACCTCGTGAAACGCCTTGAGCAGGTCAAAAAGGGAGACGGATACCATGTCCTTCCCTTCCTCGATGACCTCGCCCGGCGGGCTGTTCCAGACTGCGTTTTCGACCTCCTCGCGGACATGGAGCATCTGTGCTGCGTTCTTGAACTTCTGGTGTTCGAGGAGCTGATAGACCAACTCGGCACGCGGGTCCTCGCGCGTCTCCTCCGCGGCCGAGGCCGGATCAGGAGGCAGCAGCAACCTGGACTTGATGTAGATGAGCGTCGCGGCCATCACGAGCCACTCGCCGGCCACGTTGATGTTGAGGTCCTTCATGAGATCGATGTATTCGAGGTACTGCTCGGTGATGCGCGCAATCGGGATGTTCCAGATGTCGATCTCTTCCCGCTTGATCAGATGCAGAAGCAGATCGAGCGGGCCCTCGAAGGAGTCGAGCCGGATGGTGATGCCCGGCTCCTCCCGGGCAGCCGGTTCCGGGTTCAGGTCTTCGCTTCCGTTCATGACTGCCATCGACCGGATACCCTGCTGGCGGCTCCGGAATCGGCCTCGAGGCGACGTGCGCCTGCGCCGGGAAATCAAACCGTCACAGAGTGATCAACAAAAAGAGCGCCCAGTGTACAGGTATGAATACGTATCTGAAAACGCCGAGAATCATAAGGCCATAAAGCAGGATCGTACCGTAGGATCCGATGCGCGCCAGCGCGCGGGCAGAATTATACGGCAACACGCCGTACAGCAGCCAGTGCCCGTCCAGCGGCGGGATCGGGATCAGGTTGAACAGGGCCAGGGCCATGTTGATGATGAACAGGAAGAAGATCACGCCCAGGATCGGCGCCAGGAGTGTCCGCTCGTGCGGCACGCCCATGTTTATGGCCATGTTGAGTATCATTGCACCTGCCTGCGGGAACCCTACTTTGAGGGCGGCCAGGATGACAAACGCAGCCGCGGCCGCCAGCAGGTTCGAACCCGGCCCTGCCAGCGAGACCAGCATCTGGTCACGCCGCGGGTTCCTCAGGTGGACGGGGTTCACCGGCACCGGTTTCGCCCAGCCGATCAGGGGCAGCCGCGTGAAAAACTGCAGCAGCGGAAAAACGAGCGTACCTATCAGATCCATGTGTGCCACGGGATTGAGCGTGACCCTCCCCATGTACCGGGCCGTGTAGTCTCCGCAACGGTCGGCCATCCAGGCGTGCGAGGCTTCGTGCAGGCTCAGCGAGAAAAGGAGCACGGCGTACTGGATCAGGATGCTGCCAAGATCGATGCGCTGCAGGAAATCCACGATTTATATGCTCCTGTTCCGTGCAGAATCCCGGTATCACCCCCCGGTAAGCCACTCGAGTCCGGCGGGCCCCGGCGGGGCGACACTCAGCCTTCCTCGAGTCCATCGCAAAAGATCAAAGTCTAACGCACCGTGGGGGTCGTGGGAACACCATTTTGACGCTGTATGTGTTTCGGCACGGGTGATAAACTTTGACTCTTTTGGACAGGCGCTATGGGCTGGGCACTGCTCGTCACAATCGTGTTTTACGCGCTGGGGCTGCTGCACTCGTGTCTCGGCTTCTACAAGAAGAGGCAGATTTTCGTCAGCCTGGCGCTGGGCATGGTCGCCGTCGGCTTCGTCTTTCACACGATTTTTCTGGTCGGGCTCGGGCTCGGGAGACATCATTTTCCCATCACGGACCTGCCCGAGTCGCTTTCATTCTTTGCATGGTCCATAACCCTCACCTTCATCGCCGCAAATATCCGCTACAGGTATAACGTTCTCGGGGCATTCGTGCTTCCGCTCGTCTCGCTGCTCATGATTCTCTCCGAGGTCGCCTGGGAGGAAAATCGCGCCATACCTCCGCTGCTTCGCAGCCGGTGGCTTTATTTCCACGTCAGCGTGGCCTTCCTGGCGTATGCCGGATTCTTCCTGATGTTTATCGCGGCCTTGCTGTATCTGATGCAGGAGAAGGAACTCAAGTCCAAGCGTTTCCGGTTTCTCTATTTCCGCCTGCCTGCGCTCCAGGCCTGCGACGAGTTGATGCGCAATTCCCTGTTTGTGGGTTTTGTCATGATGAGCCTGACCATAGTGACCGGCGCGTTCTGGGCTCAGCAGGCCTGGGGCCGGTTCTGGAGCTGGGACCCCAAGGAGACCGCCTCGCTCGTCACGTGGAGCATCTATCTCCTGTTGGTCCATTACCGCCTCTCGGGGGGCTGGCGCGCCCGGCGGGCCGCCTATGTCAGCATCGCGGGCTTTGCCTCCATGCTCGTTACCTTCGGAGTGAACGCAGGGTTGCATGCCTATCTGTAGGCAGGCGTCTGCGCCTTGCGCGCAAGCGAGGCGCATGTGCGGATGCGCAGTGCATCAAGGAGTGAGCTGAATACCAGATGTCGGACCTCGTACTCATAGGGCTGAACCACCGGACAGCCGAGGTGGACAGGCGCGAACGGGCAGCTCTGCCTTCAGCCGACGTGCCGGGCGCCCTGACGGAACTCACGGCACGTCCGGGGATCCAGGAAGCGCTGATCCTCTCCACCTGCAACCGGGTTGAAATCGTTTCGCGCGTGGACGGGGCCGATCCGGCTTTCGAGGTCCTGGCATCGTTCCTTGCCGAGGTCAGCGGGCTGCCCCGGAACGAGCTGTCCGAAAGCCTGTATCGGTACGCAGGGAACCAGGCGGTCCAGCACGTCTTTCGAGTTACGTCATCCCTGGATTCGATGATCCTGGGTGAGCCGCAGATCCTCGGACAGGTCAAGTCCGCCTACAGCCTCGCGGTCGAAGCCGGGTCGTCCGGCACCATACTCAACAACCTGTTTCAGACGGCATTCCGCGTCGCGAAACGCGTCCGCACCGAGACAAGCATCGGGGAATATTCGGTCTCGGTCAGCTCGGCCGCGGTCGAGCTGGCGCGCAAGGTCCTCGGAAATCTCGGCCGCAAGACGATCCTGATCGTAGGCGCCGGAGAGATGGGAGAGAGTACCGCCCGGCACCTTGCCGACGACGGAGCGGGTTCGATTTACGTGACGAACAGAAGCGCCGAGGCGGCAGCCGGCCTGGCCTCACGCTTCGGCGGCATCGCGGTGCCGTTCGACCAGCTGCGGTACTGGCTTGCCCACGTCGACATCGTGATCATTTCGACGGCGGCGCCGAACATCATCATCGAACGAAGCATGGTGACGTCAGCACTTCACAACCGCAGGAACCGGCCGATCGTGTTCATCGACATGTCGGTTCCACGCAACGTCGACCCGGCCGTCAGCAACATCGACAACGCCTTCTGCTATGACATCGATGACCTGGGAGCGGTGGTCGAGGCCAACCTCGAGGAGCGCCGCGGTGCGGCGGCGCTGGCCGAAAAGCTGGTGCACCAGGAAGCCGAAGCTTTCTGGGCCCGGATGAAATCGATGGACGTCGCGCCCATGGTGGTCGAAGTCAGGCGCCGCATCGAGGAGGTCTGCCATTTGGAACTCGACCGTTACCTGAAAAGGAACGGCCCTCGGGACCCGAAGGAGCTGAAGGAACTCGAGATATTGGTGTCCCGCATCGCGGGCAAGATGTCTCACCCGCTCGTGACGCAGATAAAGAGCGCCCACGAGGACCCGACGAACGAGAGGGCACTTCTGACCGTAGTCTCGAGGCTTTTCAGGTTTCACAAGGACCCTGCTTAGCTGAATGCACGAGGAATAGTCATGCTGACGATCGGCAGCCGTGGCAGCGCGCTGGCCCTGGCACAGACAGGGTGGGTCAAGGACAGGATACTCGAGCGCTTTCCGGATGCCGTCATCACGATCAAGGTCATCAGGACCTCCGCCGACAAGGCCCCCCAGTTGTCTATCCGATCCGCGTCCTCGGTCGGTGTTTTCGTCAAGGAACTCGAAGACGCTCTTGAACGCCGCGAGATCGACCTGGCGGTCCACAGCATGAAGGACCTGCCGGGCACGATCCCCGACTCCCTCCAGATATCGGCTATCCCGTCGCGTGAGGATCCTCGTGACGCCTTCGTTGCCGGCAGCGGGATCCGGGACCTGACCGAACTGCCCCGGGCCGCGATCATCGGCACGGGCAGCATCAGGCGCCAGTCGCAGCTCCTGGCTCTCCGGCCGGATTTCGTGGTGAGGGACATACGGGGAAACGTGGACACAAGGCTGCAGAAACTCGCGGACCGCCAGTACGACGCCATCATACTGGCCTGCGCGGGATTGAACCGGCTCGGCCTGCAGGCGAAGATCACCTGTCCCCTGGAGTTCGACCGGATGCTGCCCGCCCCGGGCCAGGGGGCACTGGCGCTCCAATCCCGGAAAGGTGACCGGGACGTGTCGTCTTTCGTCACGCCGCTGCATCATGAGCCGACCGCTACGGCGGTACTTGCCGAGCGGGCCTTTCTGAGGCAGATTGGCGGGGGATGCAACAGCCCTGTGGCCGTTCACGCCGCCGCGGACGGCGACTACATCAGGATCGAAGGCCTGGTTGCGGCGCCCGACGGGTCCCGCGTCATCCGCGACTCGATCTCCCACCTCCCGGGATACGCCGAGGATGCTGCCGGTGTTCTGGCCGACAGGCTCCTGGCGCGGGGCGGCAGGGCCATTCTCGAAAGCGCTCGCTGAGGCAAGGCATCTCCCATGTCCTATTCGCGCGTCGACGACCTGCCGCTCAGAAACCGAACGGTCGTTGTGGCGGCGAGTCCTGAAAAGGCCGAAACGCTGAAGGACGGGCTCGAACGACTCGGCGCCACGGTGCTTCAAGCTCAGGTGAGCCTGATTCGGGCCCTGGAGGATACTGCTTCGCTCGACGCTGCGTTGCGGGGCCTGGATCAATACCGTTGGATCCTGTTCACGAGTGTCCACGCCGTCCGGTTCTTCTGCCAGCGCTTGAGCGACCTCGGCCTCGCACATCTCAGGACGGAACTGCAGAGCATCTGCGCCATCGGCCCGGCAACTGCCGCCAGGCTTGCCGGCCTGGGCTTCAGGGTCAGCCTCGTTCCGGATGAGTTCGTTTCAGAAGGGATACTGCGCGCGCTGGCCGAAGTGCATGGAGGCTCGGAACACCTGCAAGGGGTCCGCATACTCCTGCCGAGGGCGAGGGAGGGGCGCGAGCTGCTGCCCCGTGAGCTCGCAGCAGCGGGCGCGCTCGTGGACGTGGTTCCCTGCTACGAGAGCGTGCCGGCTCAACCGGACGAAGGCACAATGAAGAAGATCGCGGACCGGCCCCCGGACCTGCTGGTTTTCACCAGCCCCTCGAATGTAAGGAACTTCGTTGACGCCTGGGGCGAGACGACGGGAAAAGCAATGCTGGCATCATCCGCGGTGGCGGCGCTCGGGCCGGTTACAGCCGCCGCGGTGCTCTCCTGCGGGAGGAAGGCGGACATACTGCCGGAGGCAAACACGATCGCTTCGTTACTGGATGCCATCCGCCGGTTCTACAGCTCCCCTGGAGGACAGTCCCGTCCTCGTCATAGGCAACGTTCCTGAGGCATAGGACTTTCGTCAGTTCCCTCGCCTGAGCGCCGAAGGCGCGAGGCGATACCACGCTGGGGCAGCGCCCCAGGAGGGGGGAGTGCGTATGACAAAGGGCTGAAAGACCGTCCCGTAATCCAATATGAATCGGGCTTTCAGCCCTTGTTGACCGGGGACTGCCTGAATCCTGGGGCGCTGCCCCAGGCTGATATGGGGCGGGCCTTCGGCCCTCTGTAAAACATGTCGTTCCGGCGGGTCACTGCTTGGGCGGGGCGGGAAAATCGACTTCGAATGCTACGCGACCCTCCAACACCTCGCCGTTCTTGGTGGCAGGGAGAAAGACCCAGCTGTTCCTTACCGACTCCATCGCGCGTTCGTCGAGGCCGCGTCCCAGTCCTCTCTCGACCCTGAGATCCTCGATTCCCCCGTTCCTGGTGATGAGTGCGGATAGCTTGACCTTGCCGTAGGTGCGCGTCTTTCGCGCCTCTTCGGTCGGCTGAACCGGCGGCCTCGCGACGATCTTGGGGAGGTTCAGGCCGTCGGGCTGAAGCAATCCCTGCCAGTCTTTGTCCCAGTCCGAGGTCCCATCCGTCGCCTTGACGGTTCCCATGTCATTCAGATCCGCGCCCTGAAGTGCCGTCCGCGGGCTGGCGCTTTCGAGATCCAGCTCTCCGATCCTGGCGGCGAGCTGCTCGAATTCCACTTTCTCGAGCGGTACGAGGTAGAAGCGCTTTGCGCCGATCCGGACGCTGAGTTCGTCAATCGCGTCCTGTTCGTGGAAAGCGCCCAGGGCGGTCAGCCCGGTAAAGGAATGCCCCTTCAGGAGAATCGACGCCGAATACTTGAAAGTCTCGCCGCGGTTGTCCTTCGACTCGCGGTCAAAGACCTGACCGATGTAGAACCGGCCCGAATTGCCCTTGTAGATGAACTCGTTGGGCTGGACGACGATCACGAAGTCAGTGAGGTTTATGAAATTGAGAACGAAGCTGTAGGTTCCCGCCGGTTCCGCGGTGATGATGTACTGTGGTCCGACATAAGCCCATGATTTCGGCGCAGCAGCTTGCGGGAAGCACGGCGTCACGAGGAAGATCATTACAGCAAGGCAGCACAGCCAGCCCGGCCGACGCAGTCGGCGAGACCGGCGGTAACCAGTTTTGGTCTTCTGATTCATGGCACTCTCAGTCTATAGTCTCGAGGAGTCTGCAGAGAAGCGCAGCCCGCCTCTTTATGTCGCCGATCTCGACGTACTCGTCCGGGGCGTGGGCGCCCCCGCCCTCGACTCCGAGGCCGTCAAGGGTCGGGATCCCCATGGCGGCGGTGAAAGACCCGTCGCTGCCGCCTCCCGTGCTCCCTTCACCAAGATCCATTCCCAACTCCAGGGCCGCACTCCTGGCCTTCTGGTAAAGCGCGACCACCGCAGGCGTTCGTTCCAGCGGCGGGCGGTTCAACCCTCCCTCCACTGTCAGCCTGCAGCGTGAGTCGAAAGCCCGAAGGCCGCGGATTGTCGTTTCGATCGCAGCGCCTGCCTCCAGGCTGGAGACACGGACGTCGACTTGGGCCTCCGCTTCGGCAGGGACCACGTTGGAAGCGGTACCCCCTTTCATGACGCCGGTAGTAACCGTCGTTCCCCGCTCCTGGTCGTTCAATCCATGGAGCAGAAGTACCTGCCGGCTGAGTTCGAGGATGGCGTTCGCACCTTTTTCGGGCTCCACTCCCGCATGTGCCGACAGTCCGGCGACGCGAATCGTGAAGCACCCGACGCCTTTGCGGAAGGTCTTTGCCTTGCCGCCTGCGAGCGGTGGTTCCAGGCAGAGCACCGCTGCGCACTCCCGGGCGGTCTGCTTGAGGTGAGGCAGCCCTTCCGCCGTGCCGATCTCCTCATCGCCGGTAAACAGGAACACGACGTCACGGCCGGGGGATGACTTTCCCTCCTTCAGGGCGCGGCTTGCCAGCAACGATAGCAAAAGCCCTGCCTTCATGTCGTAGACTCCGGGGCCAAAGGCCCTTGAGCCTTCGACGCGGAAGGGGCGTGCCGAGATAGTTCCCGCGGGCCACACGGTGTCGAGGTGGCCGAGAACAAGAACGGGCCGGGCATCGACTTTGCTCCCTGTCCGCCAGCCCGCTCGAAGTGAGTTTCCGTGCGAGGAACAGGAAAGGATCTCGGCACTGCACCCTTCGTTCTCGAACAATGCCGCCAGGTGGGCCGCGATTGCGTCCACCGCTCCTTTTTCCGAGGAACCGGACTCCATCTCGACCAGCTGCCTGAGCCGGGAGATCGACTCGGGAATCAATGCCTGGAAATAACTCAGGATGTCTGCTGCACTCATGCCGATTCCAGCGCGTTCGAACCTGCGTGATACACGCCCCTGCAGATAAACTCGGCAGGGCCGGTCAACAGGAGATCCTCGCCCGGCCGCCAGTCTACCGACATCGATCCCAACTCGGTGTAGACGCACACCGGGCTCTCGGCTGCTCCCCGGAGGATCGAGGCGACCGCCGCAGCCGAAGTACCTGTCCCTGAGGCCAGCGTCAGGCCGACGCCCCTTTCCCAAAACCGTGCGCGCAGGGAATGCGCGTCGAGGACCTGCACGAACTCGACGTTGGTTCTCCGTGGGAAGGCCTGGTGGCACTCCAGGAGGGGACCGACAGACTCAACCGGGGCGTCTGCCAGCCCGGGCCAGAAAGTCGTACAGTGCGGATTGCCGAGCGAGCAGATTGATACAGGGACTACGCCGGTTGCGATTTCCAGCGGGTAGTCAAGTACCGGTCCCGGCGATTCGCCTACGTGGGCCGGTACAAGTGCCGGATCGAGGATCGGCCTGCCCATACGACTCTCGTAACTGTACGTGCCGTTTTTCACTCCGTTTAGACGGTAGGTTCTGATTCCCGCCACAGTCCGGATCCGCAACCTTTCGCCGGCGTGGACGCCGCTGGCGTTGAGGAAGGCCGCAAGGCACCGCAGCCCGTTTCCCGACACCTCCGCCTTGCTTCCGTCCGCGTTGATTATGATCGCGGAGGTGTCTGCCTCGCTGTCAGATATCGTGGGCTGATAGAAAATGACGCCGTCTGCACCGACTCCGCGGTGACGGTCACATAGCCCCACAGCCAGCGCGGCCAGCGATGTTTGCGGCTCCCCCGCTTCGCCGGATCGCACGATCAGGAAGTCATTCCCCAGCGAGTGCAGCTTGGCAAACTCGATTTTCAAAGGTGTCTTTCCTTGCCGAAAAGCCGTTCGGTGATTTCCGCCGCAGTCTCTTCGACGGACTTCCCTGTGACATCGACCACCATCCAGTCGGGATGGGCCGCGAACACCTTGCGGCAGAATTCCAGCTCTTCTCTGACGTGCGCGGGGTCCGCGTAGCTGGAGTCAGTGACACCGAGCCGCGACAACCGGGCCCGCCGGGTTTCGGCGAGGCGTTCCGGAGTGATCATCAATCCCACGACCCGCATGGGATCAACCCTGGCCAGTTCAGCGCAGGGCTGCTCGCCTGCTACCAGAGGTATGTTCGCAACCCGCCACCCCTCCTGGGCAAGGTAGATGCTCAGGGGCGTCTTCGAGGTGCGGGAAGCTCCGACCAGGACGATGTCGGCCTCTTGAAGGTTTTCAGGATAAGGGTTGTCGTCGTTGCGCACGGTGTAGGAAAGGGTATCCATGCGCTCAAAGTAGTTGTCGTCCACCTGGTGAAGCAGGCCGGGCTGTTCCGATGGCGGCACACCCATGAACTCCTGGAGCCGGTCCATCAGCAGGCCGAGAAGATCCTGGCTCGGCACGTTGCGGTGCTGGCATTGCTGCTCCATTTCCCTGCGGAGAACGCGGGAGGCGAACGTGTGGATGACCAGGGCGCGCTGGTCTTCCGCAGCCCTTACGATCTCACGGATGGATTCAGCCGAGCGGACATTGCCGTGGCGGGTGATTACGGGATTGGCGGGCCTGAACTGAAGCAGGGCTGCCTTGGAGATCTTCGTCGCGGTCTCGCCCGTCCCGTCGGAAACGATATAGATGTGATGTTCTGTCATTGGGCGCCGGTACCTGCCGAGGGCCATTCTTGCAGAATGTTCGTGGGGCTGTCAATTCAGCGCTGGCACCTACCGGATCTTGGCCACGATCAGCGTCATGTCGTCGTCGCGTTCTTCTTCGAACGCCCAATCGAGCACGTTTTCGACGATTATCTTCTGCAGGTCATCAGCGCTGAGCTGATGATTGGCCCGGATCAGGTCTATCAGGCGTTCCTCGCCGAACTCCTCACCGTACTCGTTGACACTCTCCACGATGCCGTCGGTGTAAGCGAGGAAGATGTCGGTCGGCCGGAGCTGAATCGTCTCCTGGTCGAAGTCCGCATCGGGGAAGATGCCGACCACCGTGCCCCCCGCGGTCAGGCGCCGGTACCCCTCTCCCGAGAAGTAAATCGGCGGGTTGTGCCCCGCGTTGCAGTAGGTGAGGTTGAGGAGAGTCTCGTCGTAGACCGCATAGAAGAAAGAGGCGAACTTGTTCGCCGAGGTGTGGTTGCAGATGTGCTCGTTCAGTACGCGGACAAGGCCTGCAACTGTGTCGGTCGCATGCGGGTGGCCCTGGAGTGCACCGGCGGTTTCACGCTCGAGGAAGAAAGCGTTGCTGCGCAGGCTCGCCTGCAGGTTGGCCATCAGCAGCGCCGCGGAGATCCCCTTGCCGCATATGTCCGCCAGGGCCAGCCCGACCCTGACGGCGTCGAGCTTCAGAAAATCATAGTAATCGCCGCTGACCACGCGGGCCGGGAGGCAAAGCCCGGTCAATTCCAGCCTGTTCATCTTCGGGGCCGAGCGTGGAAAGAGTTGCTCCTGGACCTCCTTCGCGATCTCGAGTTCGCGCTCCAGACGTTCCTTCTGGACCCGTTCCTTGACCAGGGTCTGCACATATTCAGTCATCTGGTTGAATGATCTCGCCAGCGCTCCCAACTGGTCGTCGGATCGGACGATGATGCGGTGGCTGAAATCTCCCCGCCGGACAAATTCCGTTCCGCGGTAGAGATTGTAGACGGCGGACGTGATCGACTTGGTGAGCATCACTCCGATGATGAGAGAGACGATCTCGACCACGAGGAAGAATCCCACGACGATCTGGAGCACACCGAGTATCCGGCTGCTCACGTTTGTCTCGGAACGGAACACGTTCTGGATCAACCTGGACGTGGAGAGGTCCACGAAAAGGACCTGGGACGTTTGGTTGCTGGTTTCAACACCCGACGCCCACGAAACCGGGAAGAGTACGATCGACCACACGGAGCGTTCCAGCGACGGGCCGATGTTCCCAAGTTCGAAAGTCGAGTCGGAGATGTGTTCCTTGAGCAGCCCCGTGCTTTGCATGATTATGCTGGGGCCGGCGAGCCCGACGTCATTCGCCATCAGCAGGTCCTGCCCTATCGCCGCCTTCAGCTGTTCGAGCAGATGCCGGTCAAATGGCACCGACACCTCGATGCTGAAAGGCAACTCGGGACGGGAATCGCTGAACAGGACGCTACGTATAAACAACTGCCCGGCGCCGGCGCGCCGGTAAATGGCAGGCTGGAGGTCTTCCACCACGAGCCGGCTGAACTCCCGGTCACCAAGCCATCGAGCCACCTGGTAGTTGTCCAGCCGCTCCCGGTGCACCGCGCCGAAACCAAGGGTTATTCCCTTTTCGCCCGAAGGGACCTGGACGTGCAGGATGACACTGGCCGACGGATAGGCGCCGAGCAGATACTTGCTGTCCCGATCCAGCGCATTCCTCCACTCTGAAGGACGGTCCGGGTAGTCCGCCAGTGCCTGTTGGATGGTGCTGCGAAGCGAATAATCGAAGGCGTGGACCTGGGCTGTATGGATCCCGATCTGGTTCGAGATCAGGTAATACGTCAGCTGATAGTAAAACAGCAGCAGCGATACGTAGGTGATGAAAATGATCAGCAGCACGGGGATCGCGCCGATGAAAACGTGCGCCAGAATCAACCGCCTGCGGATCTTCCACAGGAGCTTGCCCCGGACGAGCAGGAAAAGCCGCCAGATGTAATAGACAATCGGCACCGCAAGCAGGAGGTCGAGCAGGCCGAGCGTGAACTGATGACCCGCGGAAAGGGAGCCCTGAATTGCAGGCGTCAGCAACAGGTGCTTCAGCAGCCACAACCCGGCCAGGACAGCCGTGAAAATCCCCATCCTGGTCTTCGGTATCAGCCGGCTCGCCATCAAGTCATCCTGTCGCGGCGCGCGCCTGCAGCCCGGCGAGAGCCGTCAATGCTGTCATCGCCTGCCCCGCGCGCCTTCGCACCGCTTCCCCTAATGCTGCGGGCTTGCAGGCACCCGCACGACCACTGCCTTATCCAGGTTCAGTATGCGGTGCGTCACGTCCTGAAGGTCATCCTCCCCAACCTGCTGGAGCCGCACCACACAATCAAGAATCTCGTCGAAAGGCTGGCCGGAGATGATCGCGGTCGCGAGGCCCTGGATCCGATCCGTGCGGTCCTGCTGGCCCACCCAGTGGCGGCCGACCGCACCGTTCACGGCGGACCTGTAGTCTTTATACAGCATCGGCTGCTCCAGCAGCCCGCGGACATCCGCTTCGAGCGTATCGGCCAGCTTGCCCTCCATCCCGGGCCCGGCGACGGCGTAAAGGACTTCACTGCCTCCCCGCGCCCTCGGGACGTATATTGAGGAGGCGAAGCCCGGCACGCGCCGGCTCCGAAGGTTCTCGTTGAGCAGACCTACGGATCCGGACAGATGCGCCTGGAGCACCATCATCGCGTACGAATCTTCGTCGCCCGCAGGAGGCGCCAGAAAACCGACAAGCGCAACGCTCGCGGAGCCTGAAGGTTTTTCCTCGATGTTGGACTTTTTCCGTTCCGCCGCACCGGCTAATGCCTCCGGTATTTTGACGTCCTGGAAACGCGCGCCGCTGTAGCGTCGCACAAAAATTCCCGCCAAGCTAGTGCCTTGCGTGTCTCCGACGATCAGCACAGTCGGCCTGCGGTTGTGAATCGAAGCGTCGTACCAGGCACGCAGCGCCCCGGCACTGATCGAATTGATGCTGGCCGGTGTGCCCGCCAACGGGCGCCCATACGGCTGGGCCTGGAACATTGCCTGGTTCAGCCTGTCGATCGCGCGTTCGAGGGGCGATTCCGCATCGTCTTCCGCCAGGCTCAATTGAATCCGTTTGATGCGTTCGAGCTCTTCCCCGGTCAGTGTCGGAAACTCGATGAATTTGTCGAGAACCTGCAGGTCACCCTCCGCACAGCTGGAAAGGCCGGTAAGCACGAACCCGAAATAGTCATCACCGACATACGGTTCAACCTGTGCACCGTTGATGGCCAATTGCCGGCGCAGCCGGACGGCCTGCCCATCCCTGGAGGCAAGCAGGAGGGTGCGAAGCAGCAACGCCGATATCCCGCTGTTGTCCTGGTTTTCGAGCAGCCTGCCCCCCGGATAGAAGAAACCCACATGTATCAGCGGCAGGGTATGGTCCTCCTGGATGAAGAGCTCCGGGCCGCGCAGCACCGATGCCTTCGTCATGGGATACTGGATCTCGCTGTACTTGAAGACACCGGGCCCTTCGGGCGGCGTAATTGCGGGCCTGGTCTCTCTTTCCCTCTCGTCTGCCGCCTGCTCGGCGGAGGCCGGCAGAAGCGCCTGCAGCGTTGCCAGCATGGTCCGGGCACTCATGTTCCTGCTCTCCAGCCCCGGCGGGAGCGACTCGACCAGCGAGCAGTTCTCCGGCTCCAAATAGCGCCTGGCCACGCGGGAGATATCCGACGGTCTTACCTTCTGGATGCCGGCGACAAACTGATTCAGGTTCTTCCAGTCGCCGAGCGCTTCGAAACGGGCGAGTTCATGGGCTTTCTGCGTGACAGTCTGCTGCCGGTCCCAGAATTCGCGCTCGAGTTGCGCCCTGGCGCGTGCGATATCCTCCTCGTCAGGCTCCGCCAGCTTCAGGATTTCGATCTCGGTCATGACCGCGATTTCGCAGCGATCCAGGTCGGAGGGCTCGGTCTGCAGTTCGATTTCCAGGAACCCTCCGTCCTTGTCCGCCTGCAATTGCGCCGAGCCTGCCAGGATGACCTTCTTCTCATCCCGAACCCGGCCTGTGAGCACGGAAGACTCCCCCGAGCCGAGGATTGCGGTCAGGAGCGCCAGAGCCGGATAGTCCGGCGATGAGGCGGGCGCGACATGGAAGCCGATCTGCACCCGGGCGGTAGAGCCGGGGCGACTCACGGCGCCGTATCTGAATCCACGCCGCTCGGGCGCCGCGGCTGCAGGGGTCGGAGCCGCGGTCCCCGCCGCCCTCGGCCGGTTGTACAGACGGACGGCTTCGTTGAGGACTTCGCCGGAGTTGACCGCGCCCGAGATCACCACGATCACACGGGATGTGTCATAGGCAGCGTGATAGAGACTCAGCAGTTTTTCTCTGCTCTGGCCGGCACTGGCGTCCCCGGCCGGTGGGACCGGGGAGGCGGGCCTCTGCTGATCGAACGCAAGCTGCATCAACTCCCTGCGGGCGAGTGCGGCCGGGGATTCCAGGGCAAGGCGATCGGCGGTAGCGACGAATTCCGTGCTCAACCTGATTTCTTCAGGATCGAGCGCGAGGTTCAGCAGCGCATCGGCTTGAATCTCCAGCGCCTTCTTCCATTGCCCCGCGGGGGTCACGAGGTCGTGGAAGACGAGCCCGTAAGAGCCGGCAGTCGCCGGTATTCCTCCCATGGCACGGATCTCGCCTGCGATGACGCCGGAGGTGTGCGTCGTGGTGGCCTCGAAATATAGCGCCTCCAGGATGCGTTCAAGGCCTTCCGGGTCGGAGGATGCGCCGCACGAGCCGCCACGGACGCAGGTGGTGACGTCGACCAGCGGATACGACCTGAATTCCCGCACCAATACCGTCAAACCGTTCTTCAATACTGCCTTCGTCACGTAGGTCGTCTCTTCGAGAGACTTGAGCTGCTGCAGATAGGCCGGGGCCGGCTGGGATGGCTTCCGGGGCTGGGTCCTGCTGCCTCTCCGCGCCTGGGGAAAACAGGGCGCCGATGCCGCCAGGACGAGCATGAACCACGCAACGAATCTGATGGTCGCATCCATGTATGATGAGATTATACAGCGGTTCGGACAGGCACAGCCCGGAGTGCGGGAGCACCTCGACCGACGCTGCCTGCTTTGGTTCTCATGCGCGGCCGGGATCTTCCGCGACCCCATCAGAAAGGGCATTCCAAGACCATCCCACTTTCCGGCGTCCTGCTCGCGGGCACAGGGACTGGCGTGCCTTCAAACGACGGTACCGCGCGGCCGCACCCGCCCCACCTTCCGGTAACGCCGCTGGTCAATACGTAAGTCACCGGGGCTGCGTTTCGGCAAGTTGTGTGCAAGCAGGCCATTGTTGAGGAGGAAGGATGCATCTCAGCGGGACAGGGCTGTAAAGAGCGCTTCGGGAAGTCTCAAACGATACACGCCTTCGGAGCTGGTGCCCAGATAAACCCAGGAAGGCCGGGCAGGGTCCTGAGCCAGGGCGCAGACGGGGGCGTCAAATCCGGGGGAGACAATTCTGGTCCAGGTCGCGCCGGCATCCTGCGAGAGATAGACTCCGCCGTTGGCGTGGTCCGCAGCCATGATCTTCCTGCCTTCGCGATCCAGGAAAGCTACGGCCCCGATATCCTCGACCAGTCGCCCGTCGACCGCCTTTTGCCAGTTCGAGCCGCCGTCCTGCGATTCGTACAATCCCCCCATGGTCCCCGCAAACATGTGCCTGCTGTCGCCCGGGGAGACTGCGAGGCACTGCACAGATGCGCGCATGGGCAACCCGGCTGCCGAAGCGACCCACGTCATGCCATTATCGACTGAGCGGAGCACTCCCATGCTCCCGCCTGCGAAAACAACTGCCGGATCACGCCGCAGGACCGACAGGCATTTCACCGCGGGGCCATAAGGACGTTTATCGGGTTTCTCGAACTTGAGATCTGCGGTACGCGCACGGTAGACACCTTCGTCTGTGCCGGCAAAGACCCAGTCACCCTCCGGTCCTGTGGCGAGGTCGTTGACCTTCAGCGCCGCAATCGGTCCCGCCAGACGCGTCCATCCGGAAGAGCCTGCAACCCGATGGAAGATACCGCGGGTCGTGCCGGCCAGAAGTGACTCGCCGCCATGGGTGGGTAGAACCGACAATACGTCTCCGTCGGCTGCGCCCCCCGGGCTCAACTGCTTCCAGGCGTTGCGGTGATTGCTGAACGAGTAGACTCCGCCCCCGTCGCCTGCCGAACGCACGCCCGCAATGAAGACGCCACTGGCCGAGGGGTCGGGCATGATGCTCGCGATATAAAGCTGTGAGAAACCGTCATGCGAAGGCCTCCAGCTGCGGCCGGCGTCTTCGCTCACCAGGATGCCACGATCCTCCGTGCCCAGAAAAATCCTCCGGTTGTCGCGAGGGTCGATCTGGATGGCGTTTACAATAATGCTGCTGCCGGTCTTCCTCGCCCAGGTGCGCCCGTCGTCGTTGCTGACGAAGAGACCTTCTGTCGACCCCACATAGACCCGATCCGGCTGAGTCGGATCGATCGCAACGATGTGGGCACGAACATCGGGTCGGCCCAGGCGCGGCCTCAAGCGCACCCAGGATTCTGCCCGGTTGCCTGATCGGTAGACTCCGCTGCATGCGCTCGCGTAAACAACCTCGGGATTCCGCGGGTTGACGGCAATAGAGAAAATGTCGGAATCTCCCACCATGCCCCGGTTGGCCTGCACCCAGGTCTTGCCGAAGTCCCTGGAGCGGTAGCCCAGGTGCCAGGTGCCGACGTAAAGGTTTTTGGGATGAACCGGATCTATCGCCACCGATTCAATGGACGGGATTTCACCGCCGCTCGAAAAGACCTTTACCCACTTGCGCCCCGCGTTTTCGCTGGCGAAAACGCCTTCCAGCGTGCCTACGATCATCCTGGCGCTGTCCGTAGGGCTGATGGCAATTCCGCGCACGGCGTTCTTTGCGCCGGGAAGGCGCACCTCTTTCCACGTCTCGCCGCCGTCCGAAGATTCGAAGAGTCCGCCGCCTTTGGAAAGCTGGTCCCACGCACCCGCGAAGAACCGGTTCAGCTCTGACGGATGCTGGACGAGGGTATCTACTACCAGTCCCCGGCGCCCGATTCCGGGAACCAGAGGAGCCCACGACGCCCCGCCATCGGCCGACTTGAAGATCTGACCGTCGCTCGAGCCGAGGAAAACGACCTTTGAATCGCGGGCGTCGATCAGGAGGGCTCGAACGTCCCCGCCGAAAGGCCCGACGCGTTCGAAAGAAATGCCGGCCAGATCAGAATCAGGGGCTGCTGAAAGGAGAGCAGCCGGCGCCAGAAGAAGCAGGAGGCAGGCTACGAACGGCACACTGCGGTACAAAACGGAACTCAATCGCTGTACACCCGACAAAGCGTTAGAAACACGGCATCCCCTGAACCCGGCGGTTCCTGGCTTCACCTGCAACCAGTCTCCGCCGGGCCCAGAGGATGGCCCGGAGATGGACGAACCCGACACCGGGGCCCCGGTCTGAACTCATCACCGAACCAGGGCCCCGGGAAAAGCGGGCCTACCTAACCTGCAGTTCGATCACGGCACGACGGTTAAGCTTGCGCCCGGCCTCCGTCTTGACATCGCCGATGGGCTTGCTGTCGCCGCCGTCGTTCTGGGTCAACCTGGACTTATCCACACCCTTCTTCGCCAGATAGTCCGCGACTGCTTTCGCGCGCTTCGCGCCCAGGGTCTTCATGGACGCTTCACGCTTCGAGCCGTCGGTATAGCCTGTGATATTGGCAACCAGATTCGGATCGTTGTTCATCCGTGTCGCCACGTCATCCAACAGCGCCTTGGCCACGTTATCCAGCCGGAAACTGCCGGGGCCAAACCCGACGCTGAGGCATTCATGGATATTGGCGGTTATTGTTGCAGAAGCGGTGCCGCCGTTGCCGTCGTCGGCAGTCGCGGTGATCGCGCACCTACCCGCCCTGCCTCCGCCTGCGCTGAAGGTTGCTCCGCTGTCTGTCACCTGAACGGTGCCGCAAGCGGCCGCCCACTTCACCTGGACCGTATCGCCGTCCGGGTCAGATGTCTTGATGCGAAGGACTGCGGACTCTCCGCACGGAACGTCTACGACCGCATTCTCAACTTCGATCACGGGCGGCCGGTTGACCTTGGGAGCCGGGCGGACAGTCACCACCGTGGAGCAGGTGGCGGTGAACTCGCCGTCGCTCACCTCGACCTTGACCGTGTAGTCACCCGGATCGCGTCCGGCGGTCCCGAACGTGATGGTGGGAGTGTCCGCGGCGAGTTTCTGGCCGTTGACAGTCCAGGTGTAGGTAAGATTGTCGTTGTTGGGATCAGAGGCGTTCGCCTTGATCGTCACGCTGTCACCCACGGTCGCAGATGTGGAGGTCGGCTCGCAGGTGACCGTCGGAGCCTCGTTCCTCTTCAGAACCGTGATCTCGCTGGAACACGTGGCGGTCTTTTCGCCGTCGGAAACGGTCGCAGTGACAGTGTATTTGCCGGGCGCGACACCGGTGGCATCAAACGTCGCCGAGTCGCCGGTACCGGTGATCTTCCCACCGCTGGCACTCCAGGTATAGGTAAGCGCGTCCCTGTCGGGATCTGTGCCGCTTGCCCGGACGGCAGTCGTGTCAGCCTGCTTGATCGTCGGATTCGGGACCTGGCACGTCACCGTCGGCGGCCGGTTGATGCGCCGCCCCATGGTGAACTGGGCCACGAAACCGTTGTAACCCGCCGGGGTAATCCCCGCTCCGGGATCCTCTTTCACGTGGTTGATTGTCGCCTGGTATCCGGCGCCGAGAGTCATCCACTTCGTCGGATAGAAACGCAAGCCGCCGATGACATCGACTGCGGCTCTCGGGTTCGCCCCGAGGGTCCGGGTGCCCCAATAAGTCGTACCGCTCACCTCGCCTATGATCTGGACACGGCCGTAAGCGGGAAATCGCTGCGCCGCCTCTCCAGATCCACTCATGCTGGAGATCGGCCAGTCTTTGACCGTTCCAATCCGGGTTGGCTACCCAATTGACACCCGTATTGAAATGAACCTGGGCAACCCTTGCGGCTCTCTTTGAGAGCAGCAGCACGACGCCGCCCGAGTTCGCGCCTGATGTCAGCCCCCGGTTCATGCTTATGTTGCTGTTCGAGGTCGGTAGCGTCGTAAAAACCGCAATGCCCAACCCCAGCGGCGCTCCCGCGCGTTCAGACAGGAAGTTGAACTTCACACCGAGCATCAGATCACCCATCCCGTTTGCCTTCGGGACGTCGATGAAGGGCGCCGCTTGCGTAAAGCTCGTAACACCCGTCAACGTCTGGGCAGGTCTGGGCGCCTGCCCCGGAAGCAGACGATAGTAGGCAATCGCATCGCTCTCGATATGCCTCTGATAAATCCAGGAACCGTAAAACTCGATCCGGTCATGTAACCCGACGGAGAACGCAGCCGGCAGGTCCCTGATCTCGAGATCATTGGTGTCACGGTTGTAGGAATCTATCCCGAGGCTGAAATTCATCTCACCCCGCAACAGGGTCTCGGCATCATAGCTCTTGAACAATCCAGTTGTGCCATCGAGGGTCGCGGCCTTTAGCTTCTTGTCCTGCGGATTCTGAGCAACCGCAGGAAGAGCGAGCAGAGCGACCACAACAAGAGCAACTAGAACTCGCAGAAACTTACTATTCATGGGATCATCCTCTCCGAAATAAATTAGCCCGGCCTGTGGAAGGACAGGCCAAGCTGCAAGCCAGAGATCGTGGCCAGATTACAAAAATAGCCTGCACAAAAGTCACGGATCTCGCACATCTGATAAACGGCGGGCAGTATAGCATTTGACTTACTGGCAAGTCAAAAAGATTCATCAGGTTGCAATGTAATGCAGCCTGCCGTGAAAGAATCCCCCCGAAGGCGTTTGCTCCTCATGTGTCTGCATTCACAAATACATCTGCATCTCGAGAGCGCTTGCCGGGTCTTGATCTTCTCCCTGTCCGAATTGTTCTCCGCGAACGACAGCCGGAATGCGCAGGAAGACAGCATCGCAGCTGCTGTCCCCAAGTCTGGTGAGCCTTGAAGTCACAGCGAAGCATCTATAGAGTTTTTGGGTCGCGGGTCCGAGGGGAGCATTCGGTGCTCGGCCGGGCCTGGGACAGGCCGGAAAGGAAAGGTTGACACATGTGCGCTATCGCCCGCAAAAGGCTTGCCTTGGCTTTATCCATCGTGGCTATTACGCCAGGCATAGCCATACCCAGAGAAGACAGACCTCAGAAGAGCGATAGTGTTTTCATCTGCGGGACCAGCCCGGAACGAACGCGTGACGCAGTTGCCCGTGGGCGCTACCGCGAAAGCAGGCTTCTGTCATCGCGCATCGGCGCAGAAGACAGGATGCGTCTCGCTGCCGAACCGGTCGCGCTGCAGCGGGACGTCGGCGATGTCGCGGTCATCGACGATGACGGCACCCTGGTAACGGCCGCGAACCAGCTGGACCTGAAGCAGAAGTCCTTCCGCTTCGATCCTGCCGGAAACTCGACCTATACGGTTGCCACCTCTGCCAGAGTTTTCGATCCGACGGGCGGCACCCAGGTTTTGAATCTGAACGATGACGACAGTCGTCTCGAAGCCCTGGGCTTTTTCTTCCCTTTTTTCGGGCGGGAGTACAACACCGTTTACCTGAACTCGGACGGAAATCTCACGTTCGGTGTCTCCGATGTGGCCAGCACCGCAAGAGACCTCGGCCGATTCTCTTCGGGACCGCCGCGCATCGGCCCCTTCTTCACCGACCTTGACCCGCGAGGGGGCCGCGTATCCATCCGCACGGAGAGCGACGGGATTGTCTTCATCTGGGATTCGGTGCCGGCTTACGGCACACAGCAATACAACAGCTTCAGCGTGAAGATCTCGAGGAACGGGAGCATCGAGTTCCTGTTCGGGACGACGCTCTCGATCCCTGACGCGATTACCGGCATATCTCCGGGATCCTTCCAGGGCGGAGTCAGCGCCGTCGATTTTTCTCAGGATCTCCCGACGACAGCCCTCGGCGGCACGATCGCGGAAGTTTTCAGCAGTACATCCTCGGTTTCCGAAACCGGAATTGCGAAGAAGTTTTTCGAAAACCATCCGGATGTCTTTGATCACCTGACGGTATTTCTGAACTTCGACTTCGATCTCGGCGGCAACGCCTATGCATACGAACTCAACATCAAGAACGAGATCACGGGCATCAACTTGCCCATCGACGATTCCTCCGCGGACTACGGGAGCAACGGCCGGCTCCGCAGCTTTCTGAACATGGGAACGCTTTCCGGCCCGGGGCGCTATCCCGCGGACCCGAATCAAAAATTTCTCGGCACCAACAGCACGATCACGATCATGGGCCAGGAATCCGGGCACCGGTGGCTTGCGTTCACGCCATTTCAGGACGGTTCGATCCGGTCCTACACCATTCTCGGTCGTGACGACGCTCACTGGAGCTTCTTCTTCGACTCCGACGGTTCGGTCATGGAGGGCAACGACATCGAAGACCGCGGCCCGGGATTGGGAATCCAGGAGTTCAAGACCGTCGGGGCGACCTACACATACAGCAAGCTCGATCAGTACATCATGGGGCTTGTCGGCAAGGAATACGTCTCGCCGATGATGCTCGTCGAGAACAAGTACGGCACGGTGTTGACCCCCTCGAGCCCTCCCGAGGTCGGCGTCACCTTTGGCGGGAATCGGCGCGACATCACGATCGACAGCATCATCGCGGCCAATGGGACACGCGTTCCCGCGGTCAATGATTCCCCGAAAGTGTTTCGCCAGGCTTTCATCCTGGTCTCGAAGCAAGGCCTGCCGGCCACGCAGGATCGGATCGCCAAGGTCCAGAAGATCCGCGACGAATGGGTTAAGTTTTTCAATGCGCAGACAGGCGGACGCGGGTGGTTGATCACGGACCTGCAGGATTCACCCCGGACAACACCGGCGAGGATCCTGATCCCCTATTTCCAGGGAAGCAGCGAGCGGTACACCGGCGTCGCCTTCGCAAACTGGGGCACAGCTCCCGCAGACGTCACGTTCACGGCCTACGGCAACGATGGGAAGCCGCTCGCGACACCTTCCAACATCATCAACCCGCGGGTGATCGCCATCGCTCCATCTGCGCAGATCGCCATGCTCGCCGAGCAGATCCACGGCATCTCTTTGCAGGATGCGCGGAACGGATGGATCCAGGCGAACTCGACCAGCAGCCAGGTGACAGGGTTTTTCCTCGACGGCGATGTAAGCCAGACTCTGCTCGATGGGGCTGTCGCGTCTGACAATCCCCAGAAGGTGCTCTACTTCACGCGACTGGATTCCGATCCGGGCTTCCGGACTCTCATCGACATCGTCAATCCGGCTGATTCAGGCGCGCAACTGACGTTGACTCTCCAGGATGCGAAGGCGAATGTTCTCGAGACTGTTTCGCGGACACTGAACGCGCACGGCCGCCTTGCCGAAGAACTGCCCACCCTGTTTCCCGGGGTCACACATATCGGCACTGACGGCTACGTGAAAGTCACCGGTAACACAGGCATAGTCGGATACCTGTCCATCGAGGGCACGGGGTCGCTATCTTCGCTGCCGGGCCAGTCTCCCTCCGAAGCCACCAGGCTCTACTCTGCCCAGTTCGCGTCCGGGCGCGCCGGGGCGATCCGCTATTACACCGAATTGAACTTCGTCAACACTTCCGCCCAGGTAAGGACGCTGGAAGTAACTCTCGTGGGAAACGACGGGATCCCGGTTTCAACGGGGACGAATCCCTTCAGAATCACTCTCGACCCCGGGAACCAGTACAGGGCGAGGGGAGAGGCGGCCTTCGGACTGGCGGACGCGGCATTCACGGACAGCCTGGTGCAAGGGTCATTGTCAATTGCCTGCGATGGCGCGGGTGTGGTAGGGAACGTGACCTTCGGAGATCCGGTGAGTGGAAGTTTCGTCGCCAGCCTGCCATACGAAACCGGCCCGTCGGCAAACATCGTGCTCTCGCAGGTCGCGCAGGGTGCTGTTGGCGGCACCAAGCCCTACTTCACCGGTGTGGCGATATATAATCCCAACCCGGCTGGAGTGGTGGTCACCATCGATGTCTTCTCAGAGCAGGGCAACAAGACCGGCAGCGCGCCGCTGCGGCTTGGCGGCGGGAACCGGGTCTCGAAGACGCTGCCGGAACTCGTGCCCGCGATAGCGAACCAGGCTCGGGGCTACATCAGGTTGACTTCCAGCGGAGGTCCGATCGTGGCCTTTGAACTCTTTGGAGATCAGACGCTCGATTTTCTGGCGGCGGTTCCGCCGCAACCTATAAATCCCTGACCGGGGACCGAATCCCGCTTCCATGGCCCTGTTCGAAGACGGAGCCGAGAGGGCATTCCGCACAGCCTCAATCGATATACCCGGCCTGCAACACCTGCATCGTTGTGTCATCCTGAACAAAGACCACGGCATGGAGCAAGCCGGGGTTGATCCGGTAAGGCTTTTCGGCATAGCGGAAGTCGCCCTTCTGTGCCGCATACTCCCTCTCGTTCCTGTCCAGGTAAGCTTTCAGGCCTGTCTCCAGGTCCGCGAGGCTGACGGATTCGGAGAATGCGGCCTTGCCGGTTTTGCGCGAGAGGGAGATGCCGTCAACCGGACCAAGCGTTTTGCGGACTACCATGTGGTGAAAATGGATCCCGTTGGAGCCCGTATAGTGGACTGTCTCCTCGACCAGTGCGATCCTCAGCCTGAGCTGTCCGGGATTCCGCGCACCGGCGGCAGGCTGCCTGACTTCACCTGAGACGGTGACCTTGCCTGTTTGCTTCTTCAGGCTCAGGCCGGAGAACGTTGCACCCGGTGCCTCGGCCAGCCGTAGCTCGATCATGGCCTCAAGAACCTTGAAGTTTTCCTCCGCCGTGTTTGCCCTTCGATTTTCAAAATGCCTGTCGATGCCGTCGATCACGACGCCAGGCGTGCCCGCCACGTTGCATTGGTACACGCGGAACTCCGAATCCGGGTTGGTCATCGGATCCGGGCCGGGGATGTCCAGGTGCCACTCGAGCACTGCCACGGTGGTCCGGTCATAGCGGTCGATGACCCCGTCAAATGCCAGGTCGGCAGCAAAACAGGGCGGGCACTCCGCACCGGTGAAGAGCTCCGCCAACACCACCCGGCCGCTGTCGGCCGGCCTGCGTTCGTAATGCCCCGGATCGAAAGGCTTCGGCCGCGCAAGCATGATAGCGTCCAGCTTGTCGTGCAGGCCTGCCAGGCTGCCGTGATGCTTAATGTACACCCGCTCCAGAGACTCTTTAATGTCCGCGTTCCCGCTGAATGATGCCGCCTGAAGGTACGCGGCCAGCGCAGCGGCATCGTTGTTCCTGGTTTCGTAGATCCTGCCGAGGCAAAGGCTCGCTTCGGCATTCGGCGCACCGCCACTCGCCACGATGGCCATGGCCATGATCTGCTCCGCCCTGTCGAGCTCCTTCTTCGCATAGAGCACCTCTCCGAGGGTTGTCAGGTACATCGACCTGGCACGCGGGTCGCTCTTGCCGCCTGCGGATGCGGCCGCCTCCCTGGAAAGCTCGAGTGCCTTGTCAAGCATCACGCCGTTTTGCACGAGCCTCCGGGCCACCGTGTTGCAGGCATCGCTGTGCCGGTTGACGGTGTACTGTCCCGATTGAATCGCTCTCGCGGGAACCGATTTCAGGTAGGCCTCTATGAGAGCGCTGATCTTCGCCTCGTCAGGGGGTTTGTTCCGAAGGTAAGCGTCCAGGAGGTTGCGATAGACGTTCTCCCTCATGCTGCCGTTGGGAAAATCCGCAAGATACTTTTCCTGGGCTGCGACTCGCGCCTGCGGATCGGCGATCAGGTCGGTTAACCTGTAGGAAGCGTCATCCCTGAATCGGGAGTCAGGGAAATCTGCCAGGAACCTGGTGAGCGCCGCCTGGCGTTCTTTCGAGTCGCGAATGCCTGTGGCTGCCTGATACCGAGCCGATTCCCTGAGCGGGCTTCGTGGAAACTCCTCAAGGAACTTCTCGAGTGCTGCCGCCCTCTCGCTCCGCGGGACTCCCATCGCTGCAGCAAACGCCTTCTGATCCTCTGTCTCCCGGGGGGGTTGAGGCGTATCGGCCGCCGTGATCGTCGCCGCCCATGAGCCATCGCCGCCTTTCTCCCCGATTGTGCCTTCGAGCCTGTCGCCTATGCGCCTGCCCTTCATCGTCACGGTCGGGCCCCCGGTGGACGCCCATGTCAGGACAATCTGGCCATCCGCGAGCGCGACTTCCTTGACGGCATAACCCGGCAGGGGACTGGCGATCACAGTCGCAGCCAGTTTTCCGCCGGGGGCTGTGATCTCAACGACCCCGGGCGTCAGGGCCGCACCGGCAGTCGACGTGACGACTACCTGCCATCGCCCGACATATTGCTCCGGGGTTCCGCTCTGCGGCATTGCGGTCAGAGCGAGGAGTGACGCGAGCACGGACTTCGCCATCGTGTTCATCAGCATGATCTATCCCTGTATGGATTCAATCGAGGCAGGGCACAACCGCACGCGAGTAAGGATACGCGTGCTGCTCCGAGGCTGTCCGGGAAACGGGCATCACCTTCGGGGCTGATAGTAGGGATTCCGTCCGGCGGCATGGTCGGTGGTGTCCAGGATCTCGCCCACCTCGGGGATCGTCTCCCGGATGGATTTCTCGATGCCCTGCCGCAATGTCGCGTCCGCGGCTCCGCATCCCTGGCAGCCACCGCCCAGGCGGAGATAGACGGCATTCTTCTTGACGTCGATGAGCTCCACCCATCCCCCGTGCATTCCCACGGCCGGATTGACCTCACGGTCCAGGAGATTCTGGACTCTCTTTCGGATTTCCTGTTCCGGAGGGAGCGCGCGTGCATAGGCTTCGGTAACGGCAGGTTCGCCGGTGGCAACGTGCTCACGTATCTTGGCGCCGATCCGCTTGCCGATGACCGGCCAGGCTTCGAAGCCTGACTTGGTCACGGTGATCATGTTTTCGACAATGAGGATGTTTTCGACCTCCGGAATCTCGAAAACCTTGAGTGCCAACGGAGAGAGAGCGGCCGATTCGCGGCTCCCGAAGTAAGCCGATCCGCCGGGGTAGACACTTCGATCGACGGTAAACCTGCAGGTTGCCGGGTTCGATGTTGGATCCCCTTTGATCGTAATCTCCTGATTCTCCACGGCTCTCTCCTTTGCTGGGGCGCGTGCGCCAGGGAGGAAGGTATCTGACGGTCCGGCGATTGTCAATTAGAGCGGCGCTGCAACCGTAACCTTCCGGCAAGAGCCGGCTGAAACCCGATCGCACATCCAGGGCGGTGTGGATCCGCGCCGCCGTCACATACAGAACAGGTTCAGTCCGGCATTGTTCCGCGGTTCGGAGTGCGCGCGTTCCCTCCCGCCGGGCTGCCACCAATGGCGGGGGCAGTATCTGCGACTAATGAGTCAGGTAATGTGGCCCGGAAAATAGCTGCATCGCACACGGCCGGCTGGTGTAATCTGCCTGGTCATGAATTCACCGGTGATTATCGACCACGCATCGTTGAACCGGCTCGCAAGGAGCATTCTTCAGGCCGCAGGACTGTCGCCGACCCGCGCGGGGCTCGTGTCCGATTCGCTGGTCTCGGCCAGTCTCAGGGGTGTCGACTCGCATGGAGTCCACCTTCTCCCCCACTATATAAGCCAGATCAGAAAGCGAAACATCGATCCCGGCACCGATGGTAGCATCATCTCGGAATCGGGCGGTTGCTTGCTCTACGACGGCGAACACGGGCTCGGACAATGCGTGTCAGAGGCCTGCTGCGGGCACGCCGTGCGGCTGGCGCGCGGTCACGGGACGGGGCTGGTCGTCGCGCGCAATTCGAACCACTTCGGCGCTGCGGCGTTCTGGGCACAGCGCATCTCCGCTGAGGGCATGGCAGGAATTGTGATGTGCAACGCCTCGCCCTCCGTCCCCCCCTGGCAGGGCCGCGAGGGCAGGATCGGAACGAACCCGCTCTGCGTTTCCTTGCCCAGCACAGGCGCGGGAGGCTGGCTGCTGGACATGGCGACCACGACGGTGGCCCTGAACAAGATCGTCAAGGCAGCCGCAAACGGGGAACCTCACATACCTGCGGGGTGGGCAACGGATTCCAAAGGGGTGCCGACGACCGACACACAGGTAGCGCTCCGGGGACTGCTCATGCCCCTCGGCGGCTATAAGGGGAGCGGGTTGGGCCTGATGATCGAGGTACTTTGCGCCGTGCTGAGCGGTGGTGCGATGAGCACCGAAGTGGGCGGCCTGCATAACCTGGACCGGCCAATGAACACCAGCCAGTTGTTCCTGGCAATCGACGTCGCACGCTTTGTCCCGCTGCAGGAGTTTCAGTCGCGCATGGAGCGGCTGATCAGGACTATAAAGTCCGCGCAACCCGCGCCCGGATATGATGAAGTGCTGGTGGCCGGAGATCCCGAGTGGCGGTCAGAGGAAGGCCGCCGGGCAAACGGCATCCCGGTCGATGGCGTTACATGGGAGCGCCTGAAGGCGCTGGCCCGCGAGTCGGGAGTCGAGACCCCGGATCTGCAGCAGTGATCCCCCGCAAACGAGTCCTCAGGCGTTAGACTTTTGGAGAAAGACCAAATACTACGATGACCGCATTTTCTCTTGTCACGAGGAGGAATCCATGGCGGAGCGCCACGATATGATTCTCGATACCAGGCGAACCGATGGCGATCCCGATGCCGATCCCGACATCAGGAGACCGAACCTTCCGGCCGTCTCTTGCGTTTACCTGGGTTGACGAGGGTCCGGATCAGGCGGATTCGGAGGTGAGGGTCTCCTTCGATCCGGGCACCGGGAGCGAGAATGGACCTGGCGATGCTCCTCGAGCGCTGCAAGGCAGGCGATGAACTCGCCTGGGAGGCGCTCGTCCGTCAATTCCAGGCACGCGTATTTGGCATCGCTTTTCACTACACCGGCAATGCCGAAGATGCGCGCGACCTGGCCCAGGAGATTTTCATCAGGATTTACCGGCATCTCGATTTGTGCCGGGATGAGGGCATGTTCCTGCCATGGATGATCCGCATTTCCAGGAACGCCTGCATCGATCACTTGCGCAGGAAGAAGGTACGCCCGGCCCAGTCGAACGTCACTGTGGAAGAGATGGTCCATTTGAAGGCACCGGGGCTGAATCCCGAGGAGCACCGGATGGCGGATGCCCGAAAGCAGGTAATCCACCTTGCGTTCCGGAAGCTCACCGCCCTGAATCGCGAAGCGATCCTCCTGCGGGAGATCCTGGGGCTTCCGCTGGAAGAGATCGCATCGATGCTGAAGATCCCTCTGGGGACCGTGAAATCGAGGATCAACCGGGCGCGTATTGAGCTTGCGGACCGGGTGAGGGCGCTGGCCGCGAACACGGGCGAACCGGCCCCACTGAAATGACCATGAAGACAACATGCAGCGATTTTGAGGACCGGCTCGGCGATATACTGGCGAATTCACTGCCGCGTGAAGCCCTGCAGGCTGCCGTCGACCATCTGGCTGAATGCCGGCGCTGCCGGCTGCTGCTTGAAGTTGCAGCCGGGGAAAGGGACATCTCGCCCGCCGGCTCCGGCCAGTCACTCGTGCGCGAAATCCTCCGCAAGACCAGCGGACCCGGTTGCGGGCGTGTCCGGGAGCAGATCTGCGATTTTGTCGACGGCACGCTGCACCGTGACGACGCGCAGGTCCTGGCGATCCATATCGATAATTGCCGCGTCTGCTCCGAACTTGCCAGCACCATCAGGGAATTGAGTGCTGTTCTGCCCGGTATGGCGGAACTGGATCCCGGCGCATCTTTCACGCGTCAGGTGCTGGCTGCAACCGGCCGCGGGGAGTTCTCCCAGCCACGGAGACGGGACCTGCTCGCCGGCTGGTGGAGGTCCGTTGTCAGGCGCCCGAGATTCGCCTGGGAGGCGGCATACGCCGGGGCGCTCGTGTTTGCGCTCGCCATCGGAAGCCCCACATTTGTCACCACGGCCGTTTCAGCGCCGCTCGACGAGGTGCGCGGTAGAACCCGACAAGCCTGGAGCGCAGCGACCGAGGAGCTCACAGGATTGTCTGCCGCTGCGGCCAAAGGCGCCGCAGAAGCCGCAGGGCGCCTGTCTCAGAAGGTCCCCACGAATCCCCTTCGGGCCGGAGACTCGGCTGCCCACCTGTGGCAGAAGGGAAACCGATGGGTGGCGGCCCTGGGCGAGCTCGACTCTGCGCGCATCAGGGACTGGGGCGCCGGAATGCTGCAAGCAGTCCGGGATTTCTGGAAGAGTCTGGGGTTCAACCGAACTTTTTCGTGAGGCGTGCGTTTTCGCTGTTGGGAGCACGGACCCTGAAACCTGACGAGGAGAACAGAATGAACATCCAAGAAGAAATGCGCGCCCAAAGCGAAGAATCACAGCCATCAGCTGCGTCTCAAGCACCCGCCGGTGAGTACAGTCCCCGGGCTGCACCGCTGCGGCGGGGCGGCACGTACGCCGATCCCAGGCTGAAGTCTGTTGCGCTCGCCGCGGTCATGTCCGCGATACCCGGGCTTGGCCAGTGCTACGTGGGATATTACCAGCAGGGCTTCATCAACATTTTCGTAGTCGCCTCTCTGATTGCAGTACTGCATCAGAACATCGAGCCACTCGAGCCGCTGCTCGGTTTTTTCCTCGCTTTTTTCTGGCTATTCAACATCGTTGACGCAGCACGGCGCGCCACTTTCTACAACGAGGCGGTGGTTGGTCTGCGGCCGATGCCGCTGCCGGACAGTATGCAGTTCCCTGCCCGCCAGGGTTCGCTGGCCGGCGGTGCCGGCCTGATCCTCCTGGGGGCCTTGTTGTTCGCGCATACCAGGTTCGGGATGTCGCTGCACTGGATAGAGAGGTGGTGGCCGGCGGCAATTATCCTTGCCGGCGCCTATCTCATCTACAAGTCCGTTATGGAACAAAAGAAGTCCAAGAGCGCCTGACCCGATATCCGCCAGACCAGTCGGGGCGGAACGGCCCGATTTTCTTACCCCGGGTTGTTCCGCCCTGTTTCATTTTCAGACGCTCGGACACCTCGACCATCCCGGCAAGGCAAATGCCGCGCATCGTGTCTCTTCTCAGCGTCTGAACCACAGCGGCAAATTCCGCACATTGACAGCGGCGCCGGCAGGGGATTACCGTTTGGCTGGGTTAGCTGTGATGATCTCCAGGCGTAGACTGCTGTCTGACATTGTGCGGGCCATCCCGGTCGCGGGTTGCACCGGCGGGATGCTCGCAGGCCCTGCCCTCCGATGCATTTCCGCCTCCGGCATGCCCGCCGGCGGGAAGGACGCGCTTGGGGATCTGATCCGCACAGCACCCCGGGCTCGATACTGGGTTTCCACAGCCGACAACGATTGCCGGAAATGCCATGACCCGAAGGAGCGCCTGACGGGGACGCCTCACAAAGGCGTTCCTCCGATGATCAAGTGTCAACTGTGCGCCCAGGGTTGCACGATCCGTTTGGATCAGCGTGGAAAATGCCGCCAGCGGATCAACGTCAACGGCGAGTTGCGGACCCTTTCCTACGGTCACCCCGTCACGGTGCACGTCGATCCGATCGAGAAGAAGCCGTTCTATCACTTCCTGCCGGGCTCAACCGCGTACTCCCTCGCCACTACGGGATGCCCTCTGAGCTGCAAGTTCTGCCAGAACTGGGAGATCTCGCAGGCCAGCCCCGAGGACTACGGGAGCCGGTTTGTGCAGCCCGGCGACGTGGCCGGCGCGGCCGCTTCACGCAAGGTTCCGGTCATTGCCTTCACCTACAACGAACCGACGGTTTTCACGGAATACCTGACGGACATATCCCGCGCGGCGCGCAAACAAGGCACCCGCTGCGTGATGATCAGCTGCGGTTTCATGAACCCGGAACCCCTCAAGGAAATGTGTGAGGTGCTGGCCGCGATCAAGATCGATCTGAAAGGGTTCGACGAGGAATTCTATCGCTCGGTTTGCAGCGCGGAGTTGCGACCCGTGCTCAGGAGCATAAAGCAAATAGCTGCAAGCGGTATCCATCTCGAGATCGTCAACCTCGTCGTACCGACGCTCAACGACTCGGAGAAGATGCTCGGAAGCCTGGTTGACTGGGTGGCAGGCGAGTTGGGGCCGGACATTCCGATCCACTTCACACGTTTCCATCCTGACTATCAGCTTCTCAACCTGCCGCCGACACCGGTCTCGACCCTGGAACGCGCCCGCGAGCTGGCCATGGCCCGCGGTCTGCACTACGCTTTCGTGGGCAACGTCCCTGACCATCCCGGGAACCACACCTACTGCCCGAGCTGTGGCAAGGTGGTGATCCGGAGAAGCGCCATCTTCCTGGTGGAGAACAACCTCAAGAACGGGCACTGCAAGTTCTGCGGCGCTGCGATCGCGGGTATCTGGCTCTAGCGGGAATTATTCATGAAGGATCGGAAAGTCAGTATTTCTGGACACGGAATAACGCTGGCGGAGCTCTTGCCGTACCGAAGGTGCCAGCGCTGCGCGCGGCTCGGATCTTCATCTTTGGTCAGCGGGTGTCAGCGTTGATCCGCGTCCCAACAATTATTCCCCTGGATGCCTGGTGAATTGTCCGGGCTACCAGGCTTCACTTGCATCAGAACGACCGGGTGACGCAGTGCGCGGCCGCCCGGATACGTCGTTCGACAAAGGTTATCATGAAACGCATCGAGTTTCTCAAAGCGGGTATCATCATGAGCACCATTCTGGGGCAGGGGTGTTTCGCAGGCGAGCGGGCCCAGGAGTATGTCCGTCCGCCGGCCGTTGCCGGTCAGTTCTACCCGTCGGACCCTGGACGACTGAGGTCGGCCATCCAGGAATTCATGAAGTCCGCGGTCCCTCCCGCCACGGAGAAGCCGACAGCGATAGTCGTACCTCACGCGGGCTACGTCTTCTCCGGCCAGATAACCGCTGACGCCTTTCGCCAGGCCAGCAATCACCGGTACAAGGTCGTGGTCATTCTGGGGACAAACCATACCACTGCCGGCTTCGACCGCGTGTCGGTACAGGCGAAGGGAGCCTACCGGACCCCCCTGGGGACCGTACGGGTGGACGAGGAGGTGGCGGCGGCGCTCCTGGCAAATGACAGCGATTGCACCACCGACCTCGAATCCCAGAAGCGTGAGCATTCGGTCGAGGTGCAGGTTCCGTTCGTGCAGGTATTATTTCCGGACGCCAGGATCGTTCCTGTTGTCGTCGGAATTCCCGACTCTGCGATGTGCGCCCGTCTCGGTGGAGCGCTCGCCAGGGTCCTCAGGAACCGGGACGCCCTGATCGTCGCCAGTTCGGATCTTTCACATTACCCGGAATACAACACAGCCGTCTCCGTCGACCGTAAGACCCTGGACGCGATCGCGCTGCTCGATCCCAAGGAACTGGAAGCGGTGATCCGCAGCCAGGAGCGGGCAGCTACGGCCGGTGTCGAAACGAGCGCTTGTGGTGAAGCCCCCATCATGACAGCGGCTGCCGCCGCCAGGGGACTGGGGGCGACCCGGGGGGTGGTGGTGAGCTATGCAAACTCGGGCGACGGTCTGGTCGGCGATAGGTCCCGTGTTGTCGGATACGGTGCTGTTGTATACACGACCGGCCGGGTCAATGAGCAGGTCCTGGGACGGTTTGCCTACCCTCCGGTCCCTGCGGCGGCCAGACCGCTGCAGGATGCCGAGAAGAAGTGGCTCCTGTCATTCGCGCGCGAGACCGTGCGCCGTTACCTGACCACGGAGACCGTCCCGCTACCGCGGGCCTTCCCACCCCAACTCGAATACCGGCAAGGTGCTTTCGTCACCCTCAAGAAGCACGGAGAGCTTCGTGGCTGCATCGGCCACATGGCCGAGGACATGCCGTTGGCGCGAACCACCGGCCTGATGGCCATGCAGGCGGCGTTCAACGATTCGCGTTTTACTCCGGTGACTCTTTCTGAGCTGAATGACCTGGAGTTCGAGGTCTCGGTCCTGACCCCGTTCAAGCCCATCGCCAGCGCCGACGAGATCGTAATCGGCACTGACGGTGTGGTCCTCGCCAAGGCCGGCAGATCTGCCGTATTCCTTCCGCAGGTGGCCACGGAGCAGGGCTGGAAGACCCCGGAGCTGCTTGACAACCTATGCCGCAAGGCCGGCCTCCCTGTCGACGCGTGGAAAAGCGGAGCCCAGCTCTACGTCTTCCAGGCGCAGGTCTTCCACGAGGGCGGGTTCTGACGCGGATCAGCGGCATGCGGGCGCACGGAATCATACTGCTCCTGATCATCGGATTCATTTCGATCCTCGGGCAGGTCGTGCTGCTGCGCGAACTGAGTGTCGCTTTCTACGGCATCGAGCTCATCTACACCCTCGCCATCGGAGTGTGGCTCCTCTGTACCGCGGCCGGGGCGCTCATCAGCCGGCGGGATCGCGAGCCTTTCCCGGGCCAGGTCCAGGTTCTCCTGTTGACCTTTGCCCTCATTCTGCCACTCGACGTCGTCTTCATCAGGGCGATCCGGCCGGTCTTCTCCGGTGTGCCCGGCGCCTACCTTCCGTTTGACCGGCAGCTGCTGGCGCTGACGATAGCGCTGCTCCCGATCGGCCTGCTGCTCGGGCTGGGTTTCCGGCGGGCCGCCGGCTTTTTCCTGGAACAGGGCAGGTCCCTGCCTGAAGCATACGCGGTCGAAAGCGCCGGGGGGCTGGCGGGCGGCCTGGTGTCTACGGCGCTCCTCGTGCTCGGCATCCAGAACCTGACGACTTCGCTCGTGTGCGGGCTGGCTGCGGCCGGGGCATGCATGATGCCTGGCCGGCTAACGGCGGGTTCACACCGTGGATCGCGCAGGGATCGCATCGTCGCCGGTGCTGTCGCCGGAGTGCTCATCGCTGCAATTCTGAACAGCACCGCCCTGGACCGCCTCACCACGGGATGGAGCCACCCGGACCTGGTGAACGTGACCGATACTCCCTATGGCAGGCTCGCGGTCAGCGCGCGGGAAGCGCAAGTGGTCGTGTTCGAGAACGACGCCCTGGCCTTCGAGACGGAGGGGACGACCGCGGAGGAATTCGTCCACCTGGCGGCCCTCGAGCACCCGCACCCCAACCGCGTTCTTCTGCTCGGAGGAGGAGTCGAGGGGACGGTGCGGGAAATCCTGAAACACTCACCGGAGAGCGTCGACTATGTCGAGTTGAATCCGGCTATGCTCCGCGTGCTGCCGCCGCTTCTCCCGCCCGGCGTGCGCGAGTCACTCGGGGCCGCCACCGTGCGCACCATTCAGGCGGATCCGCGCAGTTACCTGCTCGGCTGTGGCCAATATGACCTGATTCTCATGGCGATGGCGGAACCGGTCAGCGGCCAGGCGAACCGTTTCTACACACGGGAATTCTTTCAGCAGTGCTCGGGGCGCCTGGCACCGGGGGGCGTCTTTGCGTTCCGCATCCGGTCGTCCGAGAACTTCTGGACCCCGCAGCTTACACAGCAGATGGTGAGCATCTATCGTGCACTGGAAGCAGCGTTCCCCTCGGTCCTGGTGCTGCCAGGGGCAACGAACGTTGTAGTCGCGGCCAGTCAGCCGTTGGCCCGGGATCCTGACACACTCGCGGGCAGATTCGTTGAACGGCGGATAAAGGCAAGGATGGTGTCGGTTCCCTACATCAGGTACCTCTTCCTGAACGATCGGTTCGAACAGATCGCGCAGACTCTCGCCGCGGGCACGGCCCCCGCCAATTCGGATATCAAGCCTGTCTGCTATCGGTACGCCGTCCTCATCTGGCTTTCCAAGTTCTTCCCTCGCCTCGCCACGCTGGATGCCGCGGAGCTGATCCCCCGGGGAGCAACCGCCGTCCTGTTCTGGTGCTTTGGAGCCTCGGGGGCGACAACGCTGCTGGTCCTGGCGCGCAGACATGCCAGGCTGCGCCGCGTCACACTCATGGCCGCCGTGGGATTTGTCGGGATGATCCTGGAAACGGTTCTCCTGCTCCATTTTCAGGTCAAGATGGGTGTGCTGTACCAGGATATCGGGCTGCTGCTGATGAGCTTCATGGCGGGTTTGGCATTAGGCGCGGTGATCGTGGAGCGCTGGATGAGATCAATGGACCGCGGGCCGAAGGCATCACGCCTGGCCGGCAGTGCGCTGATCCTGGGTGCGGTTCTTCTGAGCGGGTGGATCGGGTGGCGCATCCGAACGGAGGGGGCGGCGAGCCTGGCAGAGTCGGCTCTTCTCCAGGCGGCAGCCGGCATGCTGGTTTCCGGTGTGTTTGCGTATGCAGGCGCGTGCGACGCCTCGGATCAAAAGAGGGTCATCGGCCCCCTGTATGCTGCAGACCTGGCGGGCGGTTGCCTGGGCTCTCTTGCGGCAAGCCTCCTGCTCGTACCCTACGGCGGTCTTGATATTGCCGCGCTGCTGATGGTGCCGGTCTCGCTCGTATGCCTCCTGCTGCTCTAACCCCGCAGATCATTGCGAGCATCGCATACCATGTGAGAGGCGGGTTTTCGTCCCGCCCCCAGGTTGGAAACTGCATTTTGCGGTTGATCCGGATCCATGATCCGCAGGAAGATCTCGGCTCGGCTTTTCTACCACGGGCCGTAAACTTGTGGGAGGAGGTGCTCGATGCATTACAGGCAGTTCGGAAGGACCGGATGGCAGGTTTCTGAGATCAGTTTCGGAGCCTGGCCGATCGGCAACGCGTGGGGCTCCGTCAGCGACGACGACGCGCTGGCAGCCCTGCATGCCTCGATCGATCGTGGCGTAAATTTCATCGACACGGCGGACGTGTACGGTGACGGTCGCAGCGAGCAGCTGGTAGCCAGGGTCTTGAAAGAACGATCCGAAAAGGTCCACGTCGCAACCAAGGCAGGGCGGCGGCTGAACCCGCACAATGCGTCCGGATACAACCGCTCGAACCTGACGGCCTTTGTCGATCGCAGCCTGCGCAATCTCGAGGTCGATGCTCTGGACCTTCTTCAGCTGCACTGCCCGCCGTACGAGTGTTACTACATGCCCGAGCTGTTCGGAACCCTTGACGACCTGGTTCAGGCCGGCAAGCTGCGCTTCTACGGGGTCAGTGTCGAGAAGGTCGAGGAAGGCCTCAAGGCGATGGAGTTCCCGAACGTTCAAAGCGTCCAGATCATCTTCAACATCTTCCGCCAGCGGCCGGCTGAGTTGTTTTTCGAACAGGCCAAACGTCGCAAGGTCGGTATTCTCGCCCGCGTTCCCCTGGCGAGCGGCCTGCTCAGCGGACGGATGACGGCGGCGACTTCCTTTCCGCCCGACGATCACAGGAATTTCAATATTCATGGCGAGGCCTTCGATGTGGGCGAGACCTTCTCGGGGGTCGACTTTCGTGAGGGACTGGAAGCCGTCGAACAATTGCGGCCCCTGGTGCCGCCCGGTGCAACGCTTGCGCAGTTCGCTCTTCGGTGGATCCTGATGTTCGATGCCGTCAGCTGCGCCATCCCGGGCGCGAAGAATGCGGCCCAAGCGACCCAGAATGCAGCGGCATCTGATCTGGCACCGCTTTCGGCAGACGCGATGGCCCGCATCCGAACGTTATACGACGCCCGGATTCGTGATAGAGTCCATCAGCGCTGGTAGTAGGCTACGCAGGCCCGGACCGACCGCCTCCGGGTCGCGCCTCGATCCAAGAGGCAAGGAGGTGCGCGGCCTGAGTTGAAACAAAGCCACCCAGTAAGAGGAAGATATCGATGACCGACACCAAGATCGCGTTACCCGAATCAGAAATTCCGACCCATTACTACAACATCGCGCCGGACCTGCCAACGCCGCTTCCGCCGCCCCTCCATCCCGGAACCAAACAGCCGATCGGCCCTGAGATGCTGGCTCCCATCTTCCCGATGGGACTGATCATGCAGGAAGTCTCCCAGGAACCGCGGGTAGAGATCCCGGATCAGGTCAGGGATATCTATCGCCTCTATCGTCCCACCCCGGTGTACCGCGCGCGCGCGTTCGAGGAAATGCTCGATACTCCGGCAAGAATCTACTACAAGTCCGAGCATGTCAGCCCCGTCGGCAGTCACAAGCTGAACACCGCACTGGCACAGGCCTATTTCAACAAGCAGGAGCGGGTGAAGCGCCTCGCCACCGAAACCGGCGCAGGACAGTGGGGGAGCGCACTCGCGTGCGCCTGCCGGCTCATGGGGCTGCAGTGCATGGTTTACATGGTGCGGATCAGCTACGACCAGAAGCCGTACCGCCGCATCATGATGAATACATACGGCGCCGACGTGGTAGCCAGCCCCTCCAGCCTGACCGCAGCAGGGAGATCGATCCTGGCCGAAGATCCCGACTCACCCGGCAGCCTGGGCATCGCGATTTCAGAGGCAATCGAGGACGCCGTCAAGCGCGACGACACCAAGTACTCCCTGGGGAGCGTCCTGAACCACGTCCTCCTGCATCAGACGATCATCGGCCTCGAGGCCAAGAAGCAGATGGAAATCGTGGGGGACTATCCTGACATCCTGATCGCGTGTCACGGCGGAGGGAGCAACTTTGCGGGTCTCGCCTTCCCGTTTCTCCGGGACAAGCTCAAAGGAGACAGGAAGAACCTGCGCGCCATAGCCGTAGAACCCTCGGCGTGCCCGACGCTCACGGCCGGAAGACGCGAGTACGACTTCGGCGACGTCGCCGGGACAACACCGCTCATGATGATGCACACGCTGGGACACAAGTTCGTGCCGCCGCCGGTCCATTCCGGCGGCCTCCGTTACCACGGGTCCGCGCCGCTTGTCAGCCACCTCCTGGCCCATGGCGTGATCGAGGCGGAGGCGTACCATCAGCTCGATGTGTTCGAGAGTGCGGTCAAGTTCGCACAATGCGAGGGAACCATACCGGCACCGGAGTCCGCGCACGCGATTCACAGCACGATCCGGCATGCGCTGGCTGCGCGCGAGGCAGGCGAGAAGAAAGTGATCCTTTTCAACCTGTCGGGGCACGGGCATTTCGACCTGACCGCGTACCAGTCTTTTCTGAACCGCACGTTGCCCGACGATGTCTAGGGAGATCAGCGGACGAGAAGGCGGAGTGAGGAACTTAGAATTTAGAATATAGGATCTGGCGATAAAAAGTCCCGAATTCCAGATTCTGTATTCCATATACTATATTCCATATTTATCCAGCGCCTGCTCAGGCCAAGCCGTTACAGATTACCGTCCGCCGCCGGCGCCAGCCCATAGAATAGCGTCACGCAGAAGCGTGGTGAAGCCGCGATTCTGGAATATACCGGCATCGTGGCCCATAAGTATGTATATCACTCTCCCGTAGTTCTCGTTCGACCAGACAACCGGATGGTCGCCCATGGGTATTTTCGGTGTGTAAGTGGATTCGTCGACAGTCGCCAGGACGTGAACATCAGGTCTCGGGCTTCTATCGAATTCGTACCACTCGTCATTCAGTACCTCGAATGACGCAGGCAGGTTCCTCGTCGCAGGATGTTTGCGGTCCTCGATGATTACTGTGGCCTTCACCGGAGGAGTGATGTAGTCACGATACCGGGCACCGCCAAAAAACCGATCCTGGTACCAGGTCCAGTTTTCCTGGCCCGCTCCGAGCACCCGTTCACCCGTGAGCCCCGCGTGATGAAGGCCGACCCAGCCTTTGCCCTGCTCGATGTAGTTCCGGAAGGCCTTCTGCTGCGGCTTGCTCCAACCGATGGGAGTCCAGTTCAGCTGAATCAACAGCTGATAGGGGGACAGGAAGGCATCATCGATTTTCTCGATGTTCTCGATGAAGTCGACCGCGAAGTTGTTCTCTTCAGCCAATCGATTGAGGAAGGGTGTCGCCGCGTCGACCATCGAGCCATGATTCGTGTCATGCTCGGCCAGGACAAGTGCCCTGAAGGCAGGCGTCCTGCCGGCTTCGGCGCATGCGGAGACGGCCAGCATCAGGACCGCAATTCTGCAAGTGAACATCTGCCCCTCCCGCGTTGCTTTTCTGCCCCGGCCCCCTGTCACCTGGCATTCGACCTATCGGACTTTGATGCGGCCCAGAGGATGGCGTCACGGACAAGAGCAGCGTAGTTTCGGTCCACCCAATCTTCCGGCGAATGACCTATGCCGATATATATCATTCTCCCGTACTTCTCGTTGGACCAGATGATCGGGTGATCCCCCATCGGCCGTGTCTGCCTGTAACTTTCCTCATCGACAAAAGCAAGAACCCGGACGTTCGGGCGGGGACTCCTGTCGAACTCGTACCATTCGTCTGATATCTCGAATGTCGCGGGCAGATTCTTCATCGCGGGGTGACCCCTGTCCTCTACCACCACCCTGGCCTTCTGAAAAGCAGGATGGGGCGAGTAAACGACACCGCCGAAGAAGTCCTCAAACCACTTCCAATACGATGTCTTCGAATCAAGGAACTGCTTGCCGGTCAATCCGGCGGCGTGGATCCCAACCCATCCTCCTCCTCGTTCGACGAACCGTTGAAAAGCGCCTTGCTGCGCCGGCGGTACTTCAAACGGAGCCAGTTGCAGTTGAATAAGGACCTGGTATCCTGGCAGAACTGCGTCATTTATCTGTGAAGCATCCTGCGTGAAGGTGGTCGTAAAGTTGTGCTCGGCCCCCAACCGTTCCAGGAAGGGCCTGGCAGCGGCGATCATGGCAGCATGGTCCTCTGCGCGATTGACCACAACGAAGGCCTTGAACGGGGACGCTTGAGCAAGTGACGAGACAACGCAGAGGACGCCGAAGATCACGACCAGCCAGGTCCTAATACAAACCGACATTGCTTTCGACATTTCGCAAAACCTCACGACGCTCGCTTGGGTGGAGATGGAATTCAGAATCCAGAATTTAGAATTTGGAATCCGAAATTTCCAGTTGGCAATTATTCCAAATTCTACATTCCGGATTCTATATTCTATATTCCTTGTTCTACATCGCTCCTGCTCCGCCGCGTGACTAGAAGCCGAGTGTCTTGCGGACATACTCCCTGCTCATGCGGAGAGTTTCGCGCAGGGGGCGTGTCGGCTTGAACTCACTTTCAAAGGCGAGTTCGATCATCGCGTCGCCCGCAAAATTGACTTTGCGAAGAGCATCGCCGATGGCGACGTAATCCATGCTCCCTTCTCCCATCGCCTCGGACCATTTGCCGTCGGCTCGCTGGTCGCGGAGGTGGAGAAATACGATCGCCTTGCCGTTGCGAAGGATGAAGTCGACCGGATCCACCTTCGCGCGCACCAGCCAGTTCAAATCCGGCCCAAGTTTGATGCCGGGAATGCGGGCCAGTGTTCCCTTGAGGTCGTGCTCGCCGTTCTCAACTTCGTATGTATGGTTATGGAGGTTGAGCACCACCTTGTGCCTGCTGCACAACGCCATGATCCGGCGCAAAAGGTCCGCCTGGGCATCCAGTTGAGCGTCGGTTTTTGGCTTTGGGGCCGCGCCGACGCTGACTCCGAGCGTCCTCCCGCCCAACGCCGCGAGGCGTGAAATCACGGTCTCGGCATCCGCATAGATCGCGGCATGCTTCTCCCTGTTCCACATGGCTCCCTCGAAGGACGTGCCTATGACGGGGAGCTTGTACTTCCGGATCAAGGCCCCGATTCGGTCCACCGCGTCCTCGTGGCGGAGGGCGACATGCATCAATTCCAGGCAGTCAAGTCCCGCAGAGCTCACGTCCGCAAAGACGTCGTCCAGAACCGGGGTCGGGTCGTAGCCCGGTTGGGTGGACGCGTACACCCAGAGATGAGCGCCGACCATGATCTTCTTCGCCGGCCCCGCATAGGAAGCCGAAGCATCTGCCGCGAGCCCTGCGAAGGCACTCTTTGCAGCCGGCATTGCGGCCAGCGCAGATGCCGCAAAACGGCGGCGAGAAATGCCTGGCCGCCCCGACAAACGAGATCCCGTGAATACACCACTCATAGACATCGGTTCCTCCAGTGGTTCTGCCGGATCACGAAACAGGCGAGGAGACGGATCCGGCAATCCTCATGTGCGAACGGGCGGTTGTCCGCTGAATTCGCGGACGGCGTTGATCATGGCAACTATGTTCTCCACAGGCGTGCGTGCCTGGACGTTGTGGATCGTGTTGAACACAAATCCCCCGCCACGCGCGAACACCCTGCAGCGCTCCAGAACCTGGGTCCGAACCTCATCGGGCGTTCCGAACGGAAGCACCTTCTGGGTGTCGACTCCGCCACCCCAAAACACGATCCTGTCGCCAAAAGTGGACTTGAGATGCTCGGCTCCCATGCCCGCCGCCGAGCACTGCACGGGGTTCAGGATGTCGAAGCCGGCTTCTATGAAGGAAGGGATGAACTTCTCAACCGACCCGCACGAGTGTTTGAACGTACGCCAGCTCGTGTGGCGATGGATCCAGTCGTTGACCTGCCTGTAGTAGGGAAAGTACAGCTCGCGAAATGTCTGCACCGAGCAAAACGACGACGACTGTGTACCGAAGTCGGTGCCGCAGACAAAAACCACGTCTACAGCATCCCCGACCATTGAGTGGATCCTGGCAAGGTTGGCGAGAGCGAATTCGCACTGTGCGGAAAAGATGTTGTGCACATAATCCCGGCGGGCAGCCGTCGATACATACCACTCGGCAACGTCACGAATCCCCTTCGGGTGCTTCATGAACGGGCCCGGAACAAGGGCGATGTCCCCGAAAGCCGTGCCGCCAAAGGTTCCTACCACGGTCCTGCACGTGGTGGCGGCGCGCGCGACTTCCCCCGCGATCCAGGAAAGGTCCTGTTCCGAAATGGGGCCGAACTCCTCGAGGTTGTCCTTCGGATCGAGGCGATCTTCGTCGATCGGCTCCTGCCGTATGATCGTGTCGAAAAAGTATCCACCCTTCGGCATCCTGCCGCTCGGCGGGACCGTGGCATCACCTTCAGGATAGATCAGGACGTCGCCGTTCCGGTCGGTGGTCGTGACGAACCCTTCCGAGACGAGCACTTCCAGGCCTTGAGGAGTCCGCCAGGGCTTCCACCGGTCATTGGCAAATCCGAACATCGTTCTGGGCGGCGTGGAGGCCTCCGCGTCAATCCCCATCGCCTCCTTGAGGTCGTCATCGATCCAGCCCAGCATCTGGTAAGGCTCATGGACCTTTACGGGCCGTCTCTCCAATCCGTAATAGTCGCGCAGGGCCGCGACGCAGGACACGTGGATTCCGGTGACTGCGGTCGCGCCGAAATCAATCGGCACCGCGTCCGGCTCCTGGTGCCGAAGTGCCGCCAGAATTCGTTCTTTGTGCCTCATTGAGGTCCTCTGCCAATTGGGTTAGATTGTGGCGGGGCCATCATACGACAATCCGGTTTGATCGGGAACAGTCCTGAGTCACCCGGAGAGTCTGCCTCTTCCGGCGGTTGAACGGCCGTTTGAGCGCGGGGATGCGTGAGCAGCAGAGAACAAGGGGGGGGATTGAATGAACCGGCGGGAATTCATGGGTTCGATGGCAGCGGCGGCGGTGCAGGCGTATTCACCGGTCGGCATCGAGATAAGGTCGGATGGAGAGGAGAGCTTCAAGCGGCGCCTTGCCCTCTCCGAACTTCGTCGCGGCCTGGAACGCCTGGCTGGCGGTCAAGGCACGATCGCCGGGGTTAAGAAGATCCTGATGGTCTTGGAACCCGACAAGTATCGGACCTCCGAGAGCTATGCCATTTCATTGCGCCCCGATGCGCTCGTTTTTTCCGCAGCGAGCGAGCAGGCGCTGTTGTATGCCGTCTATGATTTCCTCGAGCGTCAGGGTGTGTTCTTCGGGATCGATGGGGAGAGTTACCCGTTCGACGCCGCGCGACAGCTCACGCTTCCCCCCGCGAATCACCCATGGGAAGCGGCGCCCCGCTTTGCGGCCCGCGGCTTGCTGCCATGGCCGGATTTCCTGAACTGCATCAGCGTCTACAACGACGAGGACTTCCGCGCCTATTTCGAAGCGATGCTGAGGATGCGGTTCAATACGTTCGGGATGCATGTTTATACGGGTGCGAATCAGTGGGCTGAATCCTACCTATCGTTCGAGTTCGCGGGCGCCGGCCACCTGGCTTTTCTGGATACAACCGCCACCAATCGCTGGGGGTACCTGCCGGAGAGGACATCGCGCTTCACCATGGGTGCTGCCGACTTCTATGACCGCGAGGTGTTCGGCTCCGACGCAACCCGGTTCGGGCGTGACCCGTGGGAAACGGCTGAGCTGACGCGCGCGCTGCTCCGGAAAGCATTCGCCTATGCGACAAAACTCGGCATAAGGACCGGGATAGGGTTCGAGCCTTACCAGATTCCGGACGAGATCCTGCGCGCCCTCCCGCCGGAAGCAAAGCCCGCCGGGCAGTCTGATCGCCCTCAGGCAGGGCCAAGGTTTGACATGGAGAGCGTAACGGCGCGAGACATGCTCGAAACCAGGTTGGGGCAGCTGCTCGAGGCATATCCCGATGTGCAGTACGTGTGGCTGTGGGAAGACGAGCAGATGAACTGGGACAGCCGCAAGACCAACGAACCCCTGTCGGTTACGCCATTCGTTCAGGCTCACGACTTCCTGCGGCGTCACGCATCGGACAAGAAACTCGTCGTCTCAGGCTGGGGAGGCGTCTCACGTCACTTCGAGTCCTTCCACAAGCGCCTGCCGATGGATATCGTCTTTGCCTGCCTCAGCGACTCGCTCGGCTGGGATCCCGTCAGCGAGGTTTTCGGAAGGCTCGAGGGCCGCGAGCGCTGGCCCATTCCCTGGTTGGAGGACGACCCTTCCATGTGGTTGCCGCAGTTTCACGTTCACCGCTTCGAGCGCGACATGAACCTCGCCGAAAGCTACGGATGCCAGGGCCTGATCGGCATCCACTGGAGGCACCGGATCGTGGACCCCACGGCGGCTTTCCAGGCGAGGTTCAGCTGGGACCGCGGACTGAAGCCGGCGGACTATTATCAGGCCTATGCTCGCACTCAGGCGGTCGCGGATCGCTCTTCGAAGCTCGCAGATGTGCTCAACAGTGCCGATCGCGACCGAAAGCTCCTGTGCACCTGGACAGGAGAGACACAGGACGGGCACGCGGTTACCCGCGAGTTCTCCGGGGACTACAGCGAAGCGTTCACCTTCTGGAACGATTATGAGCCGGATCCCGCCACCCTCCGATCCCAAAAAGAAGTCGCGGAATCCCTCCGGTCAATTGCCGGGAACGCTGCCGCGCCTTCCGAGCGCGAGCGTCTGGACTACCTGGCGCATCATGTTGAATTTCTCGTGCCCTACTCGGAAGCATGGATTCTCGCGCACCGGATCCACCGCATCCTGCAGGAAGCCGGCCAGCTCAGGAAGGGCGGCAACCGTGAGCAGGCAAAGGAGAAGGTCCGATCGGACGCCGTCCCGCTCTGGCTCAGGCTCGCTCCGCAGGTTCGGACAGCCGTGCTGTCTTTCCAGAGAGTCGCTTGCACCCGGAACGATCTCGGGACACTGGCTTCCATGCACAACAAGTTCGTGCGCCTCGCTCTTTACAGGCTTCCCCTGTCGATCAAGGAGTACCTGGGCGAGTCCCCGCCGGAAATCGAGCGAGCGTTCTCCGAGGCAACGCGTCCGGACGGAGAAGCACAAGGGCGCGTTTTCGTCCCGACAAGACCGACACTGCTTCCGAGGGGCGAGAGCGTTCGTGTCACGATCGTCGCCCTCGAGGCGGGCCCTGTGGCGCTGAATTACCGGGTGGCAGGCAGTCAGGACTGGGCACGGACAACGGCCAGGCTCATCGGCGGGAAGACCTTCGAGGCTGTCCTGGGACCGGTCACGGCCAGCGCAGGATGGGTAGAATATTTTGCATCGTCCGGGAGTGTCGTATCGCCCTCATATTCCCTGACGATCGTTTAGGCGACTGTCACGGAGGAGGTCTCCGATGATGGCGCTGAAGGATTTTCTGACTGTTGCGTCCATGTTTGTCGGAGCTGCAACAACGCCGGTGCCGAAGAAACCTGAGAGGTAGGAATTGACGGTGCGGCCCCACGGGTGAATCATATTGCTACAGACAGGAGGATTCAGATGAGCAAGGATGAGTCTCGCAGAGAGTTCCTGGAGCGCCTGGCCGGCACTACCGCAGTCGGAGCCGGCATGACGGTTCTCAGCAACATCGGCACGGCGGCTCCTGCCGCGGCGCAGACGCTTCCCAAACGGACATTGGGAAGAACCGGCGCGCAGGTGTCCATACTGGCTTTCGGGTGCGGGAGCCGGTTCCTGATGTACGAGGACGAGGATGAGGCACTTTCCGTCCTGAACCGTGCCGTCGATCACGGCATCACTTACCTGGACAGCGCCTACTCTTACGGGGACGGCAAGAGCGAGACTCGCGTCGGCCGATTCCTCGCGACCCGCAGAAAGGATGTCTGGATCGCGACCAAGATCCCCGACCGTACGCGCGACGATTTCATGCGCCGTCTCGAAGGCAGCCTCAAGCGGCTGCAGGTGAGCCAGGTGGACCTGTGCCACATCCACAGCCTGGGACATGCGGAAGATTTGGAGAAGATCGAAGCACCGAACGGCGCGCTGAAGGGCCTGCTGGAAGCACGTGAGCAGAAGATGACCCGATTCATCGGCATGACCAGCCACACCGAAGGCGCCGTGCTTGCCCGGGCGATTGAGCGCCACGACCTGGATTGCGTCCAGATGGCACTCAACCCGACGCAAAACGGCCAGTTCGAGCAGACGGCTCTGCCAGCCGCAAAGAAGAAGAACCTCGGCATCATCGCGATGAAAGTGATGGGTCAGGAATTCCTCCTCGACCCGAAGGCCGCGAACGCGGATCCGGCTCAACTGCTCCGCTATTCGATGAGCCTTCCGGTGACCGCAGCTGTAGTGGGAATGCCTCAGCTGGCCTTCCTTGATCGCAATATCGAGGTTGCGAGGACATTCGAACCGCTCCCGGAAGGGGAAATGAACCGGATGCGTGACAGCATGGGCCGCCTGCGCGACCAGATGGAAAAGAGGCTGGTCGGTCATCTCGACGGACCGACGCAGACACCCGGTATCTTCTGGGCTTAGTAAGAACGGCACGAAGTGATCTCATCGGTTTCACTGCGGCCCAATGAAGAGCCGTGCGCCCTGCCTCTGTGATTCAGACTGTGCGAATTGAAGTGACCTCGTCTCGTCAGGTGATCGCTGTCCAACCCTTTCAGGGTTGGGCCTTGCGGCAGATCCGATCCTCCCCGGGGTTTGCACCCCGGGCTGATCTGTCCGACCCCCTTCGGGGTCGAGTCCGACGTGCTGCGCGTGGGGACTGAGAGTGACCATGCCGTTCAGCCCATTGACTCGCCGATGGCGGCGATGCCTTGCAGATGGGAGCCGCGATCGACATGGGCGACGCTGAAAGCGTCGAATAGAACAGCCCGGGGTGCAAAGCCGTCCAGCCCATTGACTCGCCGATGGCGGCGATGCCTTGCAGATGGGAGCCGCGATCGACATGGGCGACGCTGAAAGCGTCGAATAGAACAACCGGGGTGCAAAGCCGTTCAGCCCATTGACTCGCCGATGGCGGCGATGCCTTGCAGATGGGAGCCGCGATCGACATGGGCGACGCTGAAAGCGTCGAATAGAACAACCGGGGTGCAAAGCCGTTCAGCCCATTGACTCGCCGGTGGCGGAGATGCCTTGCAGATGGGAGCCGCGATCGACATGGGCGACGCTGAAAGCGTCGAATAGAACAACCCGGGGTGCAAAGCCGTCCAGCCCATTGACTCGCCGGTGGCGGAGATGCCTTGCAGATGGGAGCCGCGATCGACATGGGCGACGCTGAAAGCGTCGAATAGAACAACCGGGGTGCAAAGCCGTTCAGCCCATTGACACGCCGATGGCGGCGATGCCTTGCAGATGGGAGCCGCGATCGACATGGGCGACGCTGAAAGCGTCGAATAGAACAACCCGGGGTGCAAAGCCGTTCAGCCCATTGACTCGCCGATGGCGGCGATGCCTCACAGATGCCAGCCGCGATCGACACCGACGACGCCGAAAGCGTCGAATAGAACAACCCGGGATGCAAAGCCGTTCAGCCCATTGACTCGCCGGTGGCGGCGATGCCTTGCAGATGGGAGCCGCGATCGACATGGGCGACGCCGAAAGCGTCGAATAGAACAGCCCGGGGTGCAAAGCCGTCCAGCCAATTGACTCGCCGGTGGCGGCGATGCCTCACAGATGCCAGCCGCGATCGACATGGGCGACGCTGAAAGCGTCGAATAGAACAACCCGGGGTGCAAAGCCGTCCAGCCCATTGACTCGCCGGTGGCGGCGATGCCTCACAGATGCCAGCCGCGATCGACATGGGCGACGCTGAAAGCGTCGAATAGAACAACCGGGGTGCAAAGCCGTTCAGCCCATTGACTCGCCGGTGGCGGAGATGCCTTGCAGATGGGAGCCGCGATCGACATGGGCGACGCTGAAAGCGTCGAATAGAACAACCCGGGGTGCAAAGCCGTCCAGCCCATTGACTCGCCGGTGGCGGAGATGCCTTGCAGATGGGAGCCGCGATCGACATGGGCGACGCTGAAAGCGTCGAATAGAACAGCCCGGGGTGCAAACCCCGGGCATCGGGATGATCAGAAGATGTCAACCCTGGAGGGGTTGAACAGCGTCCCTGCAGCGCAGGCTGCCTGTCACGCGTCACCACTCTCGTAGTCCTCACTGTCCGAACCACAGGGCCCTGCCTGTCAATTGTCGCTCGGCGCGACACGGGAGAGCGCCGGGGCCCCCCGGAGGCTATAATTACGCTGCTATGAGCCTCCATCCTTTGGCGCCGCCTCCTTCCCGGGAGGAATTGCTCCGTTTCCTGGAGCATTTCCGCCTGAGCGAGAACCTGCCCCCCGGCGAGCTTCTCCGCCGATTGGTGCGGGCATTTGCCACGATCCCGTACGAAAACCTGACCAAGATCATCAGCGACGAAGAAGCAGGAATCCCGGAACGTGCGCGACGGCACCCGGCTCAGGTTCTGTCTGACCACTACACTCTCGGCGCCGGTGGAACCTGCTTTTCCCTGACCGCGGCCCTCATGCACCTGCTGCGCGCCCTCGGCTACGAAACCGAGCCGATCCTGGCCGATCGAAGCTATGGCGCGAATACGCATTGCGCACTCCTGTTGTGGATCGGGAAAAGGCCACACCTTCTCGACCCCGGTTACCTGATCCTCGCGCCTGTCCCGCTGTCGTCGGAGGCGCCGTGCAGCGTTCAGAACGCCTTCAATAGCCTGCTGCTGTTACCACGGGCGGGGAGCAGGAGATTCGAACTGCACACCGTTGAGAGCAAGTCACGCTCGCTGCGCCTGACCTACAAGATCGAGCCGGTGGACGCATCTGAGTTCCTCCGTGTGTGGGACGACTCCTTCGAGTGGGACATGATGAGATACCCGCTTCTCACTCGCATCGACGGTGATCGCCGGATTTATCTTCGTGCAGACCGATATCAGGTGCGCGGCTTCGATGGAGTGCGGAGCGAGCGGATATCCCGGGATTTGCTTGTCGGTCGCATCACGCGCGATTTCGGGATATCGTCGACGGTTGCCGCGCGCGCCATCTCTATCCTTCAGCGCAGGGGAAGCCTCAATGACCAGGCCACAGAGCGCTGATCCTGTTAAGCTGATCGTCGCGGTGCTCTGGTCCGATGCCCCGGCTCTCGAACTGGCTCTCGTCCGACTGGAGGAGCGCTGGGGTTCGCTCGATTTTTCGGGCGGCGACCATATCTTCGACGCCACGCATTATTACGACGGCGAGATGGGTCCGGGGCTCCGCCGGCGCATCATCTCATTCAACCGGCTGGTGCCTCCGGAATCGATCCGCGAAGCCAAGCTGGTATGCAATGAGATCGAAGAGGATCTTGCGGCTGGCGGCGGGCGCAGGGTAAACCTGGACATCGGCTACATCGATCACAACAAGGTGGTGCTCGCAAGCGCCAAGTATGCCGGACAGAAGATCCATCTGGGCGACGGCATCTATGCCGACATGATCGCGCGCTACCGCGCCGGGAAATACCAACCCTTCGAATGGACTTTTCCCGACTTTCGCGACGGACGGTATGATAGAGAGCTGGCGGAAATCCGGTCGACCTACCTGGACCAACTGAGGTCGCTGAGAAGCGCATGAAGCCTGAAGTGCGGGCAAAATCCTCGAACCACCAATGAAACCGGGGGCTGAATGATGTCGAAACGAATGAATCGACGCGAGTTTATTGCCGACGGAGGAAAGCTGGTTTTCGCATTGGGATCGACCCTGCCGTTGAGGCTGTCAGCCGCGACTCCTTTCGATCTGCTGCTCAAGGGAGGTACGCTGCTCGATGGGACAGGGGGCGCTGCCTGGCAGGCTGACCTGGGAATCACGGGAGACACCATCGAAGCAGTCGGCACGATCGCTCCCGAACGGGTCAAACGGGTGATCGATGTGACGGGTCTTCAGGTCTGTCCCGGCTTCATCGATATTCACACCCATTCCGACGAGGGGATCCTTTCCTGCCCCACAGCCGACAGCAGGGTACGCCAGGGAATCACGACGGAAGTGACCGGCAACTGCGGCTCCTCGGCCGCGCCGCTGCGCGGCATCGGCTCAGATGAAATCCGGAAGAACTGGCTGGCGAATGAAGGCATAGAAGCGGACTGGACTGACGTTGCTTCCTACTGTTCGCGCATTGAGCGCACCGGGATCAGCGTGAACCATGCCCTGCTGCTGGGCCAGGGGACAATCCGGGCGGCCCAGGTGGGCGAGGTGAATCGTCCGCTGGCCCAGGACGAAATGAAGGGGGTTCTGAGGGCGGTCGAGGAAGGGATGGACCAGGGCGCATTCGGACTTTCTACCGGATTGGAATACACACCCGGTCGTTACACGCCTGCCGCGGAGATCGTGGAGATGGCGCGAATCGTCGCCCGCCGGGGCGGGCTGTATGCGTCCCACATCCGCGACGAGGAAGCCCTGCTGCTCGACGCCGTGAATGAAGCCATCGATATCGGCCGGCTCACGGGGGCCAGAGTGGAGATATCGCACCTCAAAGCCGCGGGCCGTCAGAACTGGGGAAAGCAGCGGCCGGCGCTGGATCTGATCGAGTCCGCGCGCAGGCAGGGCGTTGAGGTGATGGCCGATGCCTACCCCTACATCGCGTACTCGACCGGGCTGTCCATCTTCCTCCCGGACTGGGCGCTGGAGGGTGGTACCCAGGCTACCCTGGAGCGGCTGAGGGACGCGGGAAGCCGGCAGCGCATCCGGGAGGAAGTGGCATCCCGCATCGCCGCCGACCCTGGCGACTACGACCTCATCGTCATCAGCCGGGCGCGCAAGGCGCAAAACGGCGCGCTGGTGGGCATGAACATGGCACAGATCAGTGCGCTGTGGAAGATCCGGCCGATCGACGCCCTGCTGCGCCTGCTCGAGGAGGAAGACGGTGATGTGCCCTTCATCGGGTACGGAATGTCCCCGCAGAATGTCGAAATGGTCCTGAGCAACCCGCTTGTGATGATCGGCTCGGATGGCGAGAGCATGGCACCGACAGGCAAAACGGCGGCCTCGCGTCCCCACCCACGCTCCTATGGCTCACATGCGCGCGTGCTGGCCTACTACACGGTCGAGAAACGACTGTTCGATCTTCCGACAGCGGTCAAGAAGATGACCAGTATGCCCGCGGACCAGGCGGGGATCGGGGACCGCGGCAGGATAGCCCGGGGCCGCAAGGCGGACATCGTGGTCTTCGACGCGGCCACAATCAAAGACGAAGCCACCTTCGACAACCCGCATCGATACCCGGCGGGGATCCGGCACGTTCTCGTCAACGGTGTGCCGGTGGTCGAGGACGGAAACCACACCGGCGCACGGCCCGGCCGGATGCTCCGGAAAGCATGACCCGGCCGCACGGCGTGTCTGCCTTCAATGCTTCGCGGGCATCTCTTGAACGAGAATGTGGGGAAGCTTGAGATCGCGGGCCGACTGATTGATGTCGGCGACCGGGCCCGCCACGAGCGCCTGGAAATCCTTCGTCAGCGCATCCAACTGACGGCGGTATTCTCCGTACATCTCCGTCATTCCCTGCGTCGGCCTGCTGTCGGACGACTGCACCGTCGAAAGCAGCGAGGAGAATTTCGAGTAGAGCATGGCACCCCCTGGCTGAGCCATGATGTCGTAAGAGATCTCCGCCTTCGGGTTGTGCAGCTTCGCCTCGAGGTCGTCCAGTTTCCCGGTTAACTCTTTCGACGAGTTCATCAGCCTGGCAGCCTGCGGGTTGTCTTTGAGCAGATCAGAAAGCGAGTTGAGCTGCTGTCGGATGGAGCGGATGCGGTTGACGACTTCGGCCAGGCTGGAAACGGCGTCACTGATCGCGAGTGAAAGCTTGAATTGGCTCTCCAGATCTGCCTGACTCACGGCTACACGGGGATCGGGTTCGACAGTCAATCGAACAGTCTGAGCCTTTCCGTCTGCGTTGAGGCGGAGCGTGTAGGTACCCGGGAGTGCCATTGGGCCCTGCTTCAGGCTTCCCTCGTCAAGCCTCGCGTTCTTGATGCGAGCCGGACCTGCATACATCAAGTCCCAAAAGGCGCGATTGACCCCAGGCTCCGTTCCGAGGACATCCTTTGATTCCTCTTCATCCTCATATTCGAATTCCGAACTCTGCTTTTCCTCGGGCTTGCTCGACAGCGTGCGTATCACGGCCCCACTCGCGTCGAGCACTTCGATCTTCACCTCCTCTTTGGCCTTCCCCTTCAGGAAGTAGTTCAAGATCGCACCGGGGGGCGGGTTATCAAATGAGCCCGCGGACCTGGACGAATAGTATTGCCGGTAGCGGACCGCTGCCGGCGGATCGAAGAAATGGGCGTCCTCGGCTTCGATTTGTTTGGACATCGCGCGGATGGGCGTCAGGTCATCGAGGATCCAGGCCGATCGCCCATGGGTTGCCAAGACCAGGTCGTCCCCCTTGACAATCAGGTCGTGGACCGCCACGTCCGGGAGGTTCAACTTGAGGGGCCGCCAGGTGGAACCGTCGTCAATCGAGAAGAAAACGCCGTGCTCGGAGCCGGCGTAGAGCATCCCGCGCCGCCTGGGATCTTCCCGCAGCGAGTGGAGGTAGACATCCTGCGGCAGACCCGCGGCCAGGCTCTTCCAAGTCGCGCCGAAGTCAGTGGTCTTCCAGACATAGGGCTTCATGTTGTCGAGCCGGTGTGCGTCGACAACCACGTATGCCGTGGCGGCGTCGAACGGGGAGGCCTCTATTATGCTCACAGTCCCCCATTCGGGAAGCCCCGCGATATTCGCCGTGACATTGGTCCAAGTCCTGGCGCTGTCGCGCGAGATGTGAACAAGGCCGTCGTCGCTTCCGGCCCATATGACCCCTTTTTGCAGCGGCGATTCCGCAAGCGCAAAAATCGTGCAGTAATACTCGGCTCCGGAATTGTCACCGGTAATGGGGCCTCCGGACCATTGCTGCTTCGACTTGTCGTTTCGCGTCAGGTCCGGGCTGATGGCCGTCCAGCTCATCCCGCCGTCCGTCGTTTTGAACAGGACGTTGCCGCCATGATAGATGGTCTTCGGATCGTGCGGCGAGATCAGGATAGGTGCCGTCCACTGGAACCGGTAGCGCTGATCGGCAGCGCCGTGGCCTGAGATGACATCCGGATAGACACCCACGTTCGTAACCTGCCTCGTCCGGTGGTCGTACCGGGAAATGTACCCGCCGTATTCTCCGGCATACACGATGTTGGGATCGGACGGGTCATGGGCGGTGTACCCGGCTTCTCCTCCGCCGACCGAGTACCAGTCGCACAGGCCGATGCCTCCGGCGCCGAGGCTGTTGCTGGGACCGCACGCCGTCCCGAGGTCCTGCATAGCTCCCGACACGTAGTAAGGTTTACGGGTGTCCGCGGCTACATGGTAGAACTGGGATATGGGTAGCGGCGGGGCATACCAGGTTTCTCCGCCGTCCAGAGAAATCTCGACACCGCCGTCGTTGCTGTCGATCAGGCGCCTGGAGTCTGCCGGATCGATCCAGATGTCATGGTGGTCGCCGTGCTGGAATCCCTTGACCTTCTTGACAGTGTAACCGCCGTCGATACTCCGCAGCATCGGCACCTGTGGGAACCAGATGACGTCCGGGTTGTTGGGATCGACAGTCAATGTGGTGTAGTAAAAGGCTCGCTGGCGGATACCGTGGCCGCTGTGCACCAGCGTCCAGCTGTCACCACCGTCGTCGGACCGGTAGAGGCCGCCCTTCTCGGCCTCGATCAGAGCATACACGCGCCTGGAATCCGACGGTGCGACGGCAACCCCGATTTTGCCCAACGTGCCTTCGGGGAGGCCGTTTTCCCGGGTGAGTTGCTTCCAGGTCGATCCGCCGTCGCGTGACACGTAAAGCCCGCTGCCCGGACCGCCGCTGGTCATCCCCCATGGAAAGCGGCGCGCCTGCCACATCCCGGCAAACAGAACGTTGGGATTCTTCGTATCGAAACAGATGTCGGAGGCGCCCGTGTCGACATCTTTGGAAAGGACTCGATCCCATGTTTTCCCGCCGTCCGCGGTTCGGTAAACACCGCGCTCAGGATTCGGGCCGAATGCGTGGCCGAGCACGGCGGCAAAAGCCATATCCGGGTTGGACGGATGGACAACGATGGTACCTATCTGACCTTCCTGCTTCCAGACACGGGTCCATGTCTTGCCGGCGTCGATTGACTTGTAGATACCGTTGCCGGGAGCAACATCTCCCCGAATGTTCGCCTCCCCGGTCCCGACGTAGATCACGTTCGAGTCCGACGGAGCCACGGCCAGGGACCCGATCGAGGAGACCGGTTGCTCGTCGAGAACCGGCTTCCAGCGATACCCGCCGTCGGAAGATTTCCAGACGCCTCCCGATGCGGTCCCGGCGTAGTAGACACGCGGGTCACCCGCGACCCCGGCCGACCTGGAAACACGCCCGCCCGCGGCGGGGCCGATCAGCCGATACTTCAGGTTCTTGAATTGCCCGCTTTCGGCAGCGGGCTTCTCCTGCGCGATGGAAATCACAAGGGTGCCGGCAACAGGCAACATCAGCACTGCAGCGATAATGCCGCGGAAGATCCGGGTCGTCATGTTCTCCCCCATCAGTTTCAGTTTTGTTCGAAGGCGGGATTCTGTGCCAGTTGCGAGCCTATCCGCAACGGGAACCTGACGCGGTCCGGTTTTCCGCCGAAAAAGACGAGAAAATCTCACCGCGGAGGCTCAAAGGCCGCGGAGGAGCCTGGAACGCCCCTTGGGACAGGCCACCGGCTTGACACCTGACGAAGGCATTGTCGTAACAGGTCGCCGCCTGCCTCAGCTACTTGGCCTTGATCTCAACGTAGTTGCGCCCGCGATACAGCCGCAGCTCTTCGCCGGTTTTCACAAAGGCAAGAGGTCGCGGTGCGGACAACTGGCTGTCCTTCACCGCGACGACGGAATGCAGCTGGTTACCGCCGACGTCAAAAATGTTCATTTTGTTGTCGGCGGTAAATCCGAATCCATAGGCCCCGGGGGCTACTTCGGCGCGACCCACCTGGATCCTGGAATCCGTTATGAAGAAGCCCTCGTACCGCTCGCGCACGCTCGTCGCGTATCCCGAGGTATCCACCAGAGCCACGATCACAAAGCGCTTGGTCCCGAACCTGACGGCTGCAGCATTGCGCATCTGCGTCGGCGCGGCGAGCCCTTCGTAGTAGAAACCAGTCGGAACGACTTTGTTCAGTTCGTCGCCGCTCAGAACGGCAACCTCTTCCGCGCTGATGACGAGCGCGGGCAACAGGAGGCAGAGCAGAACAAACAGTGAAACCGGAAGACGAGTGGTAGCCTTCATATTCTTTCCTCCACCGGGCCATGGCGTGGCCCTTGAGCCCGAAGATATCTGACACCCGCCCCGTGAGTGACCGGCGGTGCCGACAATAATATCAGGGAATCAGGAATCGGGCCAAAGAAGTGACGGGAGGGTGTTGCAGCCGGACGTATCGAAGCGACTACGGGGTCTGTTTTGCCTCCTCGCCGCCCGGGGAATCCTCAAAGGTCACACGAGTATTCACCCGCACATGCTGGAAGGCGGAATTTCGAAGAGCGATCGCCATTTTACGCTTGTAGAAAAAAACAGCCTTGACCTCGAACTCACCCCCGTAGCTCACGGGAAACCAAAGGCCATCATCCTGCTTTTCATAGGAGATCTTGAACCCCAGTCCCCGCAGGTTTGTGCCGAGAACAGTCTTCACAAACAAAGGAAGCCCTTTTGCCAGGTGGGTCGCGACCATGACGGGCTGGTAGTCCTGCGCATCCACGAGGATCGATCCGGCCCAGGGGGTATCCTCGAACACGTGTTCATCATCCATCGAAGCCGGCTTGAAGCCTATTCGGAACACTTCCCTGCCCCGATACTCCTCCTTCCCTTCCAGCGCGAAGCGGTACCCTGATTGCGACTTGCTCGTCAACGGGAACAAGTCGACCGATATCCCGTCGCGGGACCCTTTGTCATGGGTCAGGTCGTCGGCCAGGCTCCCTATCAGAGCGCCGTCGATGTCTACGTCCCGGTACTCATATCCGGGTTGCGTGTATTCGATGTATTTGCCTCCCCTCTCGTACTTTCCCCGGAAGCTCAGGAGAGTTTTGGAGGTGTCTTTGGGACCCGGCGTCACCGTGTACTCCCTGTACTCCTCGCGTGCCAGTTTTCCATTCCCTCTGAAAAACCTGATTAGAACATTCTGGTTGTAAATGTAGGCGGAGCGCAGCTCAAGGGCGCGGTCCTGGTTCTCCGCAACCCGCGCCATAATCGATTCGACCGGCTCGGTTGTCCGGGTCTGGGCAAAGGGGAAGCCACCCGTCAGCACGAACCAGAGGACCGACATCGCGAAAGGCCTGTAACTCGACATAGCAGCTCCTTCCTGCTCATGTACGCAAAACGCGCCTCCGGGGTTCACCGCGTCCCGGTCCTGCTTCACCATTCGGCCGCCCGCAAGTGAATTGACGCATATTTGTTGCTTTTTTCACTAAGAGCATTGTAGTGTACGTGTTATGAGGGGTAATTTCGCGGCTGCACAGGAAGAGAGCCGCGGAATTCGGGACCGTGCCAGAGCAAAGCCCCGGACCGAGCCCCTGGAGTCCGTGCGATCGTCTCCCCTCGCTCGCCCGGAAGATTCAGGGATGGCTTTGATACTGGTCGCAGTCCCAGGCCGTCTCTCCCCTCGGCGAAACGTCAGGGGCTTCTTGCGCAGAGCGCAAGGAGGAGATCGACAATGGAACTGCTAGGTTCGCCGCTGATCACCGCTGTGGTATCGGGTGTGATGATGTTTGTTTTCGGGTTTGCTATCGGGCAGAGGGCGGCCTGGCGCCGCATTAAGCTTTATGAGCGAATCCGTGAGGTTTGAGCAAGACGGCGATCTGGGCATTGTCTGCCGGACCGACTCACCTTCCCGCTAGCGGCCGCCTGACTGGGCGGCCTTCGTGTCTCAAACTCCATCATCCAGCGCTGATACGTCCAACCTTCCTTACAGCCCCGCAAAGGTCACTGCCATTTTTGTATTTCTAGCCGGCACGGTGTTCAGATAGACTCCACAGCCTGAAGAGAAATCCCATCCACATCTTTCAACCATGAGATCAGTACTATGAAAAATCGAACCCGCAGTGCCATTTCGGGTATGTTCTTGCCGGCATTCAGCTTAGTCGTTTTGGCGGTCGCGTCGTCCGGAGCAGGCCTCGCCCAGTCCGACTCCGTATACAAAATGCACGATTGGAATCGCCCGAGACCTCCGGTGGTCGATCCCGGGACAGCCGGCACTCAGGAGATGCCGGGCAAGGCTCCTTCAGACGCGACGGTCTTGTTCGACGGCAAGGACTTGGCTCAGTGGTGCGCCATGGACGGCAGTCCGACCAAGTGGGTGATCAAGGACGGGATCATGGAGTGTGTCGCAGGGAGCGGAATGATTCGCACCTTCCAGAACTTCGGTGACTGTCAGTTGCACGTCGAATGGGCAGCTCCCGTCCCTCCGATGGGAAAGAGCCAGGGACGTGGCAACAGCGGCGTTTTCCTGATGGGCCTCTTTGAGATACAGGTGCTGGACAATTTTCAGAACGAGACTTACGCCGACGGGTATGCAGGCAGCGTCTACGGTGAGTTCCCGCCGCTGGTGAATCCGGCACGTCCACCCGGGCAGTGGCAGACCTACGACATCGTTTTTGCTCGTCCCCGGTTCGATCCGAAGGGCCAGCTTGTGTCGCCTGCACGGCTCACGCTTCTTTACAACGGTGTGCTCGCTCAAAACGACGTTGACTTGATTGGTCCGACCAACTGGATGGTGCATGAACCCTATGCCTCTCAGGCTGACAAGCTCCCGCTCTCGCTCCAGGATCACGGAAACCCGGTGCGGTATAGAAACATCTGGGCCCGGGAACTCGGTGCCGACGCGAAGCAGAAGGAGTTTACGTATTCGAATCAATTGCTGGACCGCTATGTCGGTCTTTACCGTGTCACACCGCTCCTGTCGATTGAGATCCTGCGCAAAGGCGGCCAGGCGTACATGAAGCTCATAAGCCCCGGCAGTGCGCACGAGCACGCCCTGTTCGCGGAATCCAGGATGAAGTTTTTCGCGAAAGAGGTCGACAGCACTGTTACATTCCAGGTGAATGACCAGGGTACGGTCGAGAGCCTCGACTTCTACATGGGCGGCGATACAAACAGGGCAAAGAAGATCAAGTAGAAGCGGCCAGGATGATCGGGACCAGGCTGTCCTGATCACGCAGGACGCGTCGAAACGTGACGTTTCTGCCTGCGGTAATCCTCCTGCCGCAGCAACGCAGACGCCGGCGGGCGAGACCGCTTGCTTTTGCGGTAGGGCCGCTGTTCAACCCTTACAGGGTTGATCCCTGCGGCAGACCGGCGATTCCCGGGGTTTGCACCCCGGGCTGTTCTGTCCGACCCCTCCAGGGTCGTCAGCGCGGATCTCGGTCAGACCCGCAGAGGCTTCGCGGTCAATCGCGCGGAGTCCTCGAGGTCGGGATCGGAATCGGGGCCGCGATCGGTATCGGCATTCGTATCCATTACGCGGCTGACTCCGCGATTGAGGCTTCTTCCCCGTCGCTATCGATATCGATGCCGAGGCCGATTCCGATACTGGACCCGATCGCCGCTTGCGAAGCCACCCCGAAGGTGGAACAGAGAAGCCGGGGTGCAAACCCCGGGTGGCAGCGTTTGCATGAAATGGCAACCCTGAAGGGGTCGAACAGAATCCCCGACGCGTGTTGCGATTGTCCTTCGCCTCTTCGTCGTGCTCCCATTGCCTGACTTGCGCTTCGACAGGTCTCATGACGCGGGTGTGGCCCGGCCGTGGGCACGGGCATCGAGGAAGACGCCCAACCCCAGGGCCACAAATACAGCGAAGCCAAGCCAGTTGCCGCCCCATCCGTCGTTGTTGAACGAATAGAGCTTCCCGCCGAGCCATTCCTGGAGCACATCGGTAATCCCCTGCAGAACGCCGGCAAGCGCACCGCCGGCAATCAGACCGGATGCTACGAGTGTGCCGCGGTCATGCCTTGCCTTTTCCAGAACCTGATCGCGGCCGGCGGAGCGGCGGACGCACCAGGCCACGATCGCACCGGCAAGCAGCGGTGTGTTCAATTCCATGGGCAGGTACATTCCCAACGCAAATGCGAGCGGCGACACGCCGGTCATCTCCACCAGCAGGGTAATGACCGCACCGAGCCCGTAGAGAAACCAGGGGGCTTCGGCAGTTCCCATGGTAGAACGGACTACGGCTGCCATGGCGTTTGCCTGCGGAGCCGGCATCGGGTTCGGGTGTCCCGGGGTCACGACATAGCCTTGCGTGTGGGCAAAAAGCAGCATTACCGCCGTCACGGTCAAAGACGCCACGGCGGCCCCGCCAATCAAGGCCCACTGCGATTTCCTCGGCGTACCCCCGATCCAGTACCCGATCTTCATCAGCGTTATCATGGATCCCGTCATGGCGAGTGCCGAGCAGACGACCCCGCCGATCAGGAGTGCCGAGAGCATTCCCTCGGAACCGGTCAGCCCAAAGTAGCGTCCCAGGATAACGGAAGAGATGATCAGCGTGGTGAGTGTCATACCTGACACGGGTGTTATCGAGATAATGGCCACGGCCCAGGCTGAAACGGCCGCAAAAAGGGCCGAGATCACGAGGGTGAGGATCAGTGCGGCAATGGCCTTTCCCGTCGCGGCCGGCTGGCCCGCAAGGACGACAAAGCGGAAATAAAGGCCGATCGCAAACGCAGTCGCAGTCAGGATGCCTGCGACATGGATCATCGGTATGTCGCTGTCGGTGCGCGTCTGAACGGGGCGCAACCCTCCCGAGCGCAGCCTCCAGAGTTCGCGAACGACCTGGTTCAAGGCCTGCCATATGACCGGGCTCATCTTGAGGATGGACAGGACGCCGGCCGCGAAAATTCCGCCGATGCCGATGGAGCGCACATACCGGAAGAAGATGTCCTCGGCGCCGAGCGTCGAGATCGGCGGCAGGCCAGGGAGAATTCCCTGTGCAGCCTGGGCTCCGGCGCGGGCGAGCAGCGGCACCAGCACCCAGTAGGACATGACCGAGCCCGCACATATGATGGCGGAGTAACGCAGGCCAATGATGTAGCCCAGGCCCATGACTGCGCATGACGTATTCAAAGTAAAGACCGCCTTCAGGTCCGTCGTCAGCATCGTCAGCGAAGGCAGAAGCCGCGTCGTGAAGATATCCCTCCAGGTCTTCATCGCGAGGGCAAGGTAATCGAGCACCAGCCCGACTCCCATCGACGCAAGGAGGACCTCTGCCGCCCGCCCGCCCTTCTCGCCGGTAACCAGGATCTCCGTAGTCGCCGTCGCCTCGGGAAACGGGAGCTTGCCGTGCATGTCCGCCACGAAATAACGTCTGAAGGGGATAAGCAGGCAGACGCCGAGCACAGCCCCAAGGAACGGCACGAGAAACAGCTGCAGGAAGCCGGATTGCTTCTCGATGCCAAGAACGAAAATGGCCGGCATCACGAAGACGGAGCCGCCAACGATGATCCCCGCCGTCGCACCCAGCGAGATCACCTGCAGGTTCTCCAGGAGAGTGGACGAACGGCGGGCAACCGTCGAAAAGCCGACGGCCAGAATGGCAATCGGGATGGCCGTTTCAATACCCTGCCCCAGCTTCAGTGCGATAAATGCGGCAGCGGCTGAGAAGAGGATCGTCATAGCCAGGCCGAGGGCGATCGACCGGCCTGAGACCTCGGTCATGATCCTCTCGGGCGGCACGAGCGGCTGATATTTCTCGCCGGGATTGAGTGGGCGGTATGCATTTTCGGGGAGGCCGGGAATCTGTTGTGGCTTTTCGCTGTTGTCCATGGGGCCTGTCTCAGTGGGGGCGCGCGGAAATCCGCTGCGCCGCCGTTCGAATGTTTTGCGGGAGTCGACGACTTGACTTCTCCCGCAAGAAATACGTCCGGCCGCGGACCATTCCGCTGCACGCAGGCTCAGCCGGACTGCCTTCGGATCACTCCGGTGAATCCAACCACGGAATGAGGGTCTCTGTTATCGGGCTCCCCATGACACCGGTTCTGATCAGCACCCTCCTGGCTGCGTTCCGATCGGAGTAGGCGCGGTGGATAATCCTGCTGCTGTCGGTCACCAGCGCCTCCGGTGCCGGACTGCCGAGCGCGTCTACCGGGTTTGTCATGAGAAGGTTCCGCGGCGCCAGGCAGGCCGCCAGGTCCGGAAGGTCATAGGCGGTGAGTACGTTGCCGATCACCGAAGCCGGATCCAGGTTGTAGAATCTGCTGGTCACCACGGATTGAAACGAAAGCAGCGGTTCGACCAGAGCAATCCTGGCGATTGCGTCGTCCACGACAGCTGCGTGCAGCAGCGGAATCGACATTTCGCCGAAAGCCAGGGCGCATATTCCCGCGCCGGCCGCGTCACGATGATCTGCCAGGAAACGCACGCACCTGATGATCTCCTCCGCACGAATGCCGACGACGGTGCGTCCGGTCTGCACTCCCAGGAATGCGATCGCATCTGTCGCCCGTCCCAGTTCGCCCGTACCTGACAGATCCGGGGCGAGAACTGCGTAACCTTGTTTCACCAGCTGCTCGACGTCGCCTCCCGGCGCGCTGACGGCAGACTTCCCCTGCGGATGCAGGCACAGGACAGCGGTCCGCCTGGTCGTCCGGTCAGGCAGCATGAAAAGCAACGGCAACGGGCTCTCCGCCCCGCTTTGAAGCACGTACATCTCAACGTGGTAGCCGGAGCGGGCGTACCTTCCGCGAAAGACAGGTTCAGAGGGATCGTTGGGAACCGTGAATCCTGGCAGGCGCCTGGCCTCCTGCTTCACGCGCGCGATATGGTCGGCGACGCGAGCCCTGGATTCCTCCAGGCGAGTGATCAGCCCGTTGGCTTCGGCCCGGTTGATCGAGAAGACAGACTCACCGCCGAGAGAGTCGCTCACCTGTCCGGTCTGCGTTACCGTGATATCCTCGGGGGACAGAAACCGCACCTCCGCTTCTGCGGGAGAGCCGGAACAGGCAAGTGACTTCTGGAAGAAGCCGTAGATCGCTTCGCGTGTCTTTCTGGTATACCCGTGTTCGAAGTCGGCTTCGACCATGCCGAGCTTGTCCCCGGCCCCCAGCGCCTCGAATGCGGTCTTCGCCTCGCTGAACGTCTCCCTCGCTCCCTGGATGCTGAAGAAATCGCGAGTAGTAGAAACGATGAGGGTGGCGCGGGGTGCACGCACCTCGAGCAGGTCTGCGTAGTCGATCCTGTGCAGCAGGCCGAGGTTGAGGTTCTGCTCGGCGTCCTGGGGTCCGATCGATTCGAGGAGCCGGCGGAGGCTCGTGATATAGCAGCTCGGTGCGGCGGCTGCGACCCTGTTGTCCATTGCGGCTATATAACCCGTCTGTGTGCCGCCGCCTGAGGTGCCGGTCACGCCGATACGGCCCGGGTCGACCTCAGGTCTGGAGACCAGGTAATCGATGGCACGGATGCCGTCCCATGTGAAGTAGCGCGCGGCCGATGCCCCTGTCAGGAAGCATTGTGTGCCGAAGTAGGAATGCTCCGCGGTCGGGCCCCCGACCAACGACCTCCTGATGCCCGGATCGTAGTACTGCACCCTCTCGCCCTGACCCACCGGGTCCATGGCGAGGACGACGAAGCCCTTGGCAACGAGATTCAGAACAACCTGCTGGTATCTTGGATGCCGGAATGCCTCCTCTGTGTGACCGCTCACGAAAAGGATGGCAGGCGCTCTGGCATCCCGACGCTCCGGGACGAACAGGCAGCTTGTGACGTAGAAGCCGGGCATTGACTCGAACACGATCTTCTCTATCGTGAAGCCGTCCTTCCGAACCGTGCCCAAAGTTCTGGGATTGAGGGGAGTCCGCTCCGGGAAAGGGCCCAAAACCGCGTTGAGTGCCGACCGCACCTCAGTCATCCTTTTCCGCCAGTCGTCAGCGGTCTTCAGATTCGCAGTAAGCTTCGCCCGCTTTTCCAGCATTGCCAGAGCCGTGTCATTCAGCCGGTGCTGCAGCAGGCTGGCGGCGTCAGACCACCGGATCCAGCCTCCCAGCACGGTGAGGTCCTCGCTCTGCGCGAAAACCCGGGGCACAACGCCGGTGTCAAAGGCCATTCCAAGAAAATAAAGAAGAACAGCGCTCTTGAGGCACTTCATAGCTGCCACCTTGTGTGGAAGGCCCCGGCCGCCCGAAGCCAGATGATGATCCCGGTCATGTCCCGGCGATTGTATAGACAGTTGCCCCCCGGTCGCAACAGCGGCGCTGTGCGATGGGGCCTTTCCCTCCTTCACATTCACTTGTTGACAACTCACGGAGATATACTTTATGATATAAAGTACTTGACATTGACAGGAGATGCAAACATGGGAAAGCGCGTAGCGGCAATACTGTTCATATTCTTCTGCACGACGGCAGCCTGGGGAATCCTGGGCGCGACGATCTTCGCACGAACCTATTCTGCCGACGGGTCTCTCAGAGGGCGCGTCCATTCAACGTGGGGTGCGCCGCAGGTGCAGCGACCGCCGGCGGCCTGCTGGACCGAGCAGGTTTTGAAGAAGGTTGAAAGCGTCGAAGACGGCAGGAAGGTGACGCGCACCGTCACCGAAAAGATCTCCCGGCCCCTGACGGCGGTGGCGAGCGACATCCAGGTGAACCTGCAGATGGAGTACCGTCAGAAAGGACTCCTCTGGTACAGCACCTACCGGGTCGGCTTCGCAGGCGACTACACCTTTCGCAACGACACGGGAATGCGGCAGGATGTGAGGTTCACGTTCGAACTTCCGGCCGCAAGCGCCGTCTACGACGGCATGACGATGCAGCTCAATGGGAGGCCGCTGGGGGTGAAAGTCGCCGACAGCAAGGCTGCCGGCTATTCCTCGCTGGAACCCGGACAGACCGGGGTGCTTCATGTGCGCTATCGTTCTCAGGGCGTCGAAAGCTGGCGCTACAGCTTCGGTGCTGACGTCACCCAGGTCCCGAATTTACGGCTGCGGGTGGCTACCAACTTCGAGAATGTGGACTTCCCCGACAATACCCTCTCACCAACCGAAAAGCGCCGCACCGGGGACGGGTGGGACCTCACCTGGGCGTATAGCAATCTCCTATCCGGTTTTCAGATCGGCATCACCATGCCCGAAAGACTCCAGCCCGGCCCGCTTGCAGCCCGGATCAGCTTCTTCGCACCGGTGTCGCTCTTCTTCTTTTTCTTTCTCATGTTCATCATCACCACGCTTCGGGGCATCGACCTGCACCCGATGAACTATTTCTTTCTCGCGGCAGCGTTCTTCGCCTTCCACCTGCTGCTGGCATACCTCGTGGATCATATTTCCATCCATGTTGCGTTCGCGCTTTCGACGGTCGTATCGATCTTTCTCGTAGTCAGCTACCTGCGCCTGGCAGTCGGGATGCGTTTCGCAGCCGTGGAGGCGGGCCTCACGCAGTTCTGCTTCCTGGTCCTGTTCTCGTACGCATTCTTCTTTGAAGGTTACACCGGCCTCTCCATTACGGCCGGGGCGATCGTGACCCTGTTTGCTGTAATGCAGATGACCGGGAGGATCCGCTGGACCGAGAAGTTCGCCGCGGCCAGACCGGAGGGGCGGTACGTCTGAGCCGGGCCCGGGTTACGAGAAAGGATCCGCTGACGCCGGATTTTTCGCTGCCAAGGTCCGGGCAAGTGCGCGAGAATGAAGCAGCGTACCCGGCACTTTCGCCGGGTTGCCGGCCGCAACGGTGCGGCAGACACAGGAGAAGACGGCACATGAAGACACCCGGCGCATTCACCTTCAGGCTGGTCGCCATCGGCTTGTCGGCGGTCCTTTCGGTCTTCGCTCAGAAGCGCGAAGTCAATTACGACGAATCCAAGGTACCCGCGTACACCCTCCCCGACCCTTTGACAATGGAGAGCGGCGAGAGGGTTGCCACGGCGGCGATGTGGCAGACTCAGCGCCGTCCCGCGATCCTGAAGATGTTCGAATCCCGGATGTTTGGCCGCAGCCCGGGACGCCCGCAAGCCATGAGTTTCGAGGTTGCGTCCGCAGATCAGCCCGCCCTCGACGGCAAGGCTGTGCGCAAGGAGGTGGTAATCCGCTTTGCCGGGACTGCCGGCGGACCGGGCATGACGCTCCTGATCTACAGGCCGCGCGCTGCATCAGGAGCAGTCCCTGCATTCATCGGACTCAATTTCGGCGGCAACCAGTCCGTCCACGCGGACCCGGGCATAACCATGTCCCGGTCATGGATGCGCCCCGCAAACGACGGAACTGTTGTCGATAACCATGCTACAGAGTCGTCCCGAGGCAGGAGCGCACGCCAGTGGCAGGTCGAGCGAATCATCGCCCGTGGCTACGCTCTGGCCACCGCCTACTACGGGGACATCGACCCGGACTACGATGACGGGTTTCAGAACGGCGTGCATCCTCTATCCTACGGGCCGGGCCAGACCAGGCCGGCGCCGGACGAGTGGGGTTCGATCGCCGCGTGGGCCTGGGGATTGAGCCGGGCCTTGGATTACCTCGAGACCGACAGCGGAATCGATGCCCGCCGTGTAGCGGTGATGGGGCACTCGAGGTTGGGCAAGACCGCACTCTGGGCAGGAGCACAGGACGAGCGCTTTGCCCTGGTCATCTCAAACGACTCAGGTTGTGGCGGCGCGGCGCTGAGCCGCCGCCGTTTTGGCGAGACGGTCGCGATGATCAATTCCGCGTTCCCGCATTGGTTCTGTGCGAATTTCAGGCAATACGACGACAACGAGGACGCCCTGCCCTTTGATCAGCACATGCTGATCGCCTTGATCGCGCCGCGCCCGGTCTATGTGGCCAGCGCCGCCGAGGACCTCTGGGCTGATCCTCGCGGCGAGTTCCTCGCTGCCAGGCATGCGGGACCGGTATACCGTCTGCTGGGTAAAGAGGGCCTTCCCGCAGATGACATGCCCGCTGTTGATCACCCGGCGGCAGGCACCATCGGTTATCACATCCGCTCCGGTAAGCACGACGTGACCGAGTTCGACTGGGAGCAGTATTTGAACTTTGCCGACCGCCACCTGCGGACGTCCTCTGCCTCTCCCGTTCCTTGAACCCTTTGATCCCGTGCCCCAGATCCATGGAATTGAGAGGCGCAGCGACCTGATCTGATCACGCCACGGAGGCGAATATGCCACAAACAGCACACATCGAGCAGCACTTCACCGCATCGGATAGCGTGAGAGACGTCGTGATCGGCATGTCAGATGGATTGACCGTGCCCTTTGCCCTGGCAGCAGGTCTGTCGGGAGCGGTGACGGCCACCCGCATCGTGGTGACCGCGGGTTTCGCCGAGATTGCCGCCGGGGCGATTGCCATGGGGTTGGGTGGATATCTCGCGGCAAAAAGCGACGCAGAACATTACGCCAGCGAACAGTCGCGCGAACAGCGGGAAATCGTGGAAAAAACGCAGGATGAGGTAGCCGAGGTCGAGGCGATCTTCGCCGCATACGGTCTTGAAGCAACCGAGATCGCGCCGATCATCCGGGCTTTTCGAGATCGTCCCAGGGCCTGGGTCGATTTCATGATGCGGTACGAGCTCGGGCTGGAAAAGCCCGACCCCAGCCGGGCGTTGAAAAGCGCACTCACGATCGGGGGCGCCTACGTAGCCGGTGGCCTCATTCCGCTGGCGCCCTATCTCCTTGTTTCGAGCCTGCAACTGGGATTTGCTATTTCGGCGGTAGTCACCATGGCAGCGCTCGCCGCGTTCGGTTCCGTGAAAGGTCACTTCACCGGTGCCGGTCCTCTGCGAAGCGCCTTCCAGACATTATTGATCGGAAGCCTTGCAGCTGCGGCGGCCTTTACGATCGCCCGCCTCATCGCCTGACGGATATCGGGATATCCGATATCGGGGTCGGACCGATCTAAGCCGATTAAAAACAGTATCTTGTAAGAAATCGATTTAGTTTGGAGGGGCTTAGAAGCGATTTTAGAGGCCGTTTTCTACGCCACACTGGCACTTGCCTAGCCTTGCAGTGCTCGCGATTGACCTTACAAGGCGAAAACAGCCACAAGAATCGAGGATAAGGCCGATTTTGGGGCCATATTTTCAAACAAGATATTGAAAATAAACGTCTTATATCGGTCCGACCCCACTTGCCAGGTCGAGGGATGCAAGCTCGGAGTCGGTGAGGCGCCAGCCCATCGCAGCCGTGTTCTCTCTGGCCTGTCGACCGTTCTTGGCCCCGGGAATGGGGACGGCGCCCTTGGCCATGACCCAGTTCAGGGCCACCTGGGCAGGAGATTTGCCATCGTGATTTTGACCGATCCTGCGCATCAGGTCGATCAGGGGCTGGATTTCGCGGAGCCGTGCAAGCCTTGTCCAGCGACCGCGCAACCCCGGGGGCGGATTGTCAGGCCCGTACTTGCCCGTCAGCAATCCCTTGGCAAGCGGGCTGTAGGCGATCACGCTGGTGCCCGACGTCCTGCAGAGCTCCATCACCCCGTTCCGTTCAATCCGCCTATTGAGCAGGTGATATTCCACCTGGTTGGAAGCCAGCGGTATACCGCGCCTGGACAAAACAGAATGCACCCTGGACATTTGTGCGGCGTTGTAGTTTGAAACACCCACGGAGCGGGCGAGTCCTTTTTCAACTGCTTCGGCCAAGGCATCAGCCCAGACCTCGATTGGCACGGGCGGCATTGGCCAGTGGATCTGGTAGAGGTCAACCCTGTCCAGCCTGAGGCGATCGAGGCTGGCCTCTAGCGCCGACAGCAGCTTACCCTTCCACAGCCTGTAGGGATAAGGCATGAACTTCGTGGCAACGACCGGCCGAATACTTCCCGCTCGCTCTCTCCCTTCCTGCAGGTACGCTCCCAACAGGCGCTCGGAACGTCCCCTGCCATAGACCTCAGCCGTGTCCAGGAAGTTCACGCCTGCCTCCAGGCTTGCCTCGAGGGCGTCATGAAGGTCACGGTCGGTATGCGTAGTACCATAGTTCCACACCAGGCGATCACCCCACTGCCAGGTCCCCAGGCCCAGGGGAGAGATACAGATATCCGTTCCGCCAAGGTTTACGAGCGATTCCATGGAAATTCCCCTTTCCGCCAGATCTGCTGCCGTGCGTCCTGTTTCCCGCTGTTTACCATAGCGCTTATCGAGAAACATTGGAACGGCCTCGAACCTTCAGCCGACCGGCGACCCAGACAGGGGTAAACGAACTAAAATCAAAATGTTCGCTGGATTCCACGAAAAGTCCGTGCTAGGATGCACCCGAGTTTGTTGCTCTTGTACCACCTAAATTATGCCAGGAGGGCTGCAAGTGTGAGCTTGCAGCCCTTAAATTTTGCACTTGGAGGGGGCGAGAGACAGCGAACTGCTCAAGAGAAGGAAGGAATGACAGTGAAAGAACAAGGTACAGTAAAGTGGTTTAATGCCAGCAAGGGCTTCGGGTTCATACAGCGCCAGTCCGGTGAGGACGTGTTCGTCCACTTCTCAGCCATCCAGGCGGAGGGTTACAGAACGCTCAACGAAGGCCAGGCGGTTGAATTCGAGGTCACGACGGGCCCGAAGGGTCTGCAGGCAGCGAACGTCACCACCGTCTAATCGAACCGGCGCGGGCCTGCTGGCAGCTGGCCCGCACCTGCCGGATTCCAGCCTCAGCAAAGGCAGAAATCCTCGGCTCCGCTTGCAGAAGAGAAGACGGATGCCCCAGCCGTAGGCTTGTTCAGGGCAGGGCTGCCAGAGCGCTTGTTACGGGGCGGGTCCCTGTGCCCGATCGTGCGCGCACCTCAACGCCTGGTCGGTCCGGTCGCCGGTTAGCCGATCCAAAGGCTGAAATCACCCGGCTGCACTATCCTCTGTACCCGCATTCGCGCCTGAGTTCCGCCTTACCGGCGGAGGATTGTACCCAACCACGGAGCCTGTCCGGATCCGGGGCAGGTAGGGCGAGAGTGTCGTCCCCGGGAGGGTGCGCACGCCGCTTTCGATCTGGATAGGACCCATGCCGGTTCCAGCGCCTATAACGCAATTCTGTCCGATCTCCACCAGGCCATAGCGAAATCTGCCGGCCCCCTCATACACATGCACGGTGATGCGCGTGTAGGCCCCGATCAAGGTGTTGTCGCCGACGAAAATCAGTTCCGGGCGAAAGTGGTCCAGCCATGCCAACTGCATGATCTCGACATTCCTGCCGATGTGCACTCCCATCAACCTGTACAACCTGTTCTTCAGGGGCGTTCCCTTCATCACGAACGAAACGGCAACCAGGACCTGAAGCAAAACCCTCCGCCCCAGCGGCAGGTTGACGGCCCGCCAATTGATTGCGTTCCTCTCTTCAGGCGCACCCAACCCCGAGATGGTGTAGTGTCGCGCCGTGGAGGTCACATAGGCATCGAAAGCCTGTCTTCCTTCCGGAGTGTCTGGATTCAGGCTCTCGACCGGCTTGGCTCTGCCCCTGGATGTCTTGCTGATGTAAATAGAGCGACGCTTCCTCCTGCCCAACAGGATCGCCCTCCGGACAATGTCTGCGGTAACAGCTTTCATGACTGATTCAGGTGAGGCAACAGGCCTTTTTGACATCGGTGGATTCCTTCGCGGCGCGGAACGCCGGCGGGCATTTGTATCCCCGCCTCGTCCTTGAATCAAGCGGAAACCGAGACCTCTGCGGCCACGATGTTGGCCTGCGCCTGCAGTGCGCGCCCCCTTGGAATGATTGCGCTTGCCACCCGGATCATCCCACGGTAAAAATCGTCCGGCTCGCCTGCAGGACTCGATGCACAGATTCTCTGTCTCCCGAGAGGTGCCATGAGCGAACAAGCCCGAACCAGGTTTCCCGCCGTCTTCTGGTATGCCAACCTGACAGAGCTTTTTGAGCGGGCCGCCTATTACTCCATGGCCAGCTTCGTGGTGATCTACCTCGGCCAGCTCGGACTTGGTACCTACTGGCCGGCCATGATCAACACGCTGCTCTGGTTCCTGATCTACTTCCTGCCCATCCTCTCCGGCACCATTGCCGATCAGATCGGTTTTCGACGGGCTCTGCTTGGGGCCTTCGTGCTGCTGGCGATCGGCTACTTCCTCATGGGATACCCGGTATGGCGTGGGGGCGCCGTCCTCGCCCCCACCATCGAACGGACGGTCACGGCGGGCACCAATGTCGTTTTGCCGGCCGTTGTCGGCATCCTGCTGATCGGCTTCGGCGGTTCGATCGTGAAACCGTGTATTCTCGGGACGACTCAAAAGACCGCAGGCGCTCGAGCCACCATGGCGTTCGCCATCTTCTACGTCGTGGTCAACATGGGCTCTCTTTTCGGACGCGCGGTGGCCTTCTACGTGCGCACCCGTCCCGGGGCGGCTCTCTCAGCCATTTTTTCAGTAGCCTCGACGATGGCAGTCCTTGCATTCATCGTAGTGGCAGGCTTGTACCGGGGGCCGGAGACGGAACCGCGGGTGGGCACGCCGGGCAGGGCGCGCAAGTCGGTGCGCGAAATCGTCGTCGGGATGGTCACTGTTATTCTCAACCTGCGGTTCTTCCTCTTCCTTCTCGTGTCGTGCGGCTTCTTTTTCCTCTACAACCAGGTTTATGTCGTCCTGCCGCTCTACCTGAAGACTGTCGTCGAGTCCAAACCGGCGATGGACATCTACACCATGGCAAACCCGCTGGTGATCGTCTGCTTCCAGCTGCTGGTAACGAAGCTGTTCGGGCGGATGCGGCCGATCCGTTCAATGATCGTGGGCACTGTGATTATCGGAGCGGCGATGGCTCTCAATGTGATCCCGATCATCGTCGGCGGCGATCTCCGGGCAACTTTGGCCGGCTGGTTGCCGGTGGGATCTTTCATCGTTGTGGCTTCAATCGCCCTGGGCGCTTTCGCCGAGTTGTTCACATCCGCCCGCATGTATGAATATGTGGGGGCCATGGCACCGAAGGGTCAGGAGGGGCTTTTCCTCGGCTACGCCAACCTGCCTCTTGCTTTCGGCTCCCTTGCAGGGGGACCTGTTGGGGCGCTGATCTTCAACGAGATAATGGCCCGGGGGGCGGCCAGGCGACCGGACGGTCTCCTCGACCTTGTGCCCGTCATGAACGCCGTCGGGTGGATCATCCTGATGGCTGTCGGCCTCGTGTCGGCGCTGTCGATGTGGCTGTTCAACCGCTGGCTCGAGAAAGCGGAGGGCAAAGAGAAAGCTCAGGCACCGGGGACATAGCGGCCGAGCTCTTACTTCACGCAGCTGTCGAAGACTCCGGCACGCGCCCAATTACCCTGGTTTTCCCGAATGAACCGCTGAGTTATTGAAGTGTCACGGATTTCGAGATCTTCCCTGCCTCTCGGGATTCGTAACTGAACGTTGCTTCCCCTTTTCCGGCCAGCAGAAACCGGACGTCCACCTTGCTGTTGCCGGGCACTTGCAGGAACTGCACCTCCGGCATGCAGGGCTTGCATGTGCTCCTCTTCGATTGAAAGCAGGCGAGTCGTCAGTTTTCCGGAAACGCAGAACGCATTCCCGGGTTCATTCGCAACGGCGTCCGCGGCTGCATATCTGAGGGACTGGTGTTCCTACTGTTTCACTGCGACACCCAGGATGCGCGCCATCGTGCCGGACCAGCATTTCGCCTGCACATCCTCCGGGATCTTGTTGGCCTGGAGGAAGGCGTCGAACCGCTCGATGTTGGCCTCCAGTCCGTCGGGGCCTTCATCCGTGCCGAAGACGATCTTATCGAAGGCGTGGTCGCCCGCGCTCGGCGAGTGCATAGTCTTGAGCGAGGGGCGCCACCACAGCACCTCGCTCCAGTACTCGGGGCGGTCCTTCTTCTTTATCAGCGATGAGCCGGTGAGGTCGAAAAGCAGGTTGGGATTCCAGCGCGACGCCTCGGCAGCCTCGTCGTACCAGGGATTCCCAAGGTGTGCCCCCTGGATGGTCATCTTCGGGAACCGCCTCGCGACCTCGTCCAGGAACGCCGGGCGCATCTTGGCCATGCCTGTAGTCCCAGGCTTGTCGGGACTCTGGCGGGCCACGATGCCTGTGTGAAAGAGCGCGACCATGCCATGCTGCTGGATCCTCTCGTAGATCATGAAATAGGACGGGTCGTTGTAGTCGCGCGCCGGCGTCGTCAACTCGCCGATGCCCTTGAACCCGGCCGCGTGGAACAGGTCGATCTTCTCGATCGCTCCGACGTCGTCCAGGTCAACCGTCCCGTAGGGTATGAGGACATCGGGATTCTCTCTCGCAGCCTCCCGGACCGCCTCCAGGGCTGAAACGGGGGTCAGGATGCAGACCATGGTGTTGAACTTGCGGTAAGCCTGGATCGTCTTGTCGAGAAACCCCGGCTCATCTTCGTAGTGGTAGTGCGAGTCAATCTTGAACCGTGCCTTCGCGTCCGGCCCGGCTGCCGATACATGAGTCAGAAAGGCCAGCATCATCACCATAGAGCCGACGCATGCAATTCTCTTCATCTGAGTTCTCCTGTCTCCAGGTAGGTTGAACAGCGTGCCGCGAGCCTCTTTCGAGCCTTGCCGGACGCCGCCTCTTTGCCGACCAGATTCCCGGTCAGGAGCGCTTGCGCCGCCGGGCGGCGCCAAAGTCAAAAAGCGCTTCCCTGATCGGTGTGCCGACGACCTCGATGCGGCTCAGGTCGCGCGTGCCGATCCCAACATCCTCGGCCAGGCGCAGGGTGCTGTCGCAGGTTTCAAACGGCGGTTTGCCGCGATCCGCCATGGGATCGAATCCCATGACAGCCATGCAGACGGTATCAGTCGTCACCGGATTCGTTCCGGCAACGATCACGCCGGGGCTCGCCGGGGCCACGCCGCGGATCCACGGGCCTTCGCCACCCGTTATGGTCCTGACACCCTCGACAATGGCAAGATCGATCGGGCGGGCCGCGACGAGATCAACCACGACACGGGGCACACGGTACCCGTCCTGCCTCGGAGACGCCGGATCCTTTTCCGAAGGGGCGCTCTTCGGAGGCTGCCGGTACCCCGTGTGAATGAAGAGGCGGCCGCCTTTGGGCAGTGCGGAAGGTTCATCCTCGCCTGCGCCGCTGCCGTATATCGTGGCAGGCGTTATGCCGAAGCAGTTCTTCATGGAAAGCGTGATCCCGGCCGTGGCGTGTTCCTTCATCTTGGTCAGGCTGACGAAGACATCGCAGTCCTCGTACGAGTGGTTCAGATCATAGGCGGGAAAGATATAACCGCCGTACGGCACTGCCAGCCTCGAGTACTTCTTTCCGCTGCCGAGCCAGTTGGTATTCTCGAATTCAACATTGGGGGCGGCGCCCAGGATGTCGCGCGGTTCCCAGTCCGCCTGAAAGAGGTACTCCTCGACGGGATCCGCCGTGGACCAGGGACTCTCCAGCAGCCGAATCCGCCGGGCCCCCGCTTGCCCCATCAGGTGCACGGTGGCAGCTATCACACGAGGACTCGTGTAGTGCGTCTCCCCGAGAGGCAGGTACCCCACGCGATAGGAGGGCATGCCGGTGAGGTTGATCTTGATGGCGACGGTCTTCCCTTTGACAATGCTCCCCAGACCGCCGAGTTGATCGAACAGGCGGGTGAGCGTGGTCAGCAGTTCGGACCCATAGCTGCTGCACCGGGCCACCGCTACCCGGGCAGTCGGTGCAGACGCTGCCGAGGCGAAGCGCGACCCTGTCAGGCAGGCACCGGCCATCGCCGACGTTGTCTTGATCAACCACTCTCTGCGCGTGTGATTGTTATGCATTACGTCTGTGTCCCGCGAGGCGTCGGCCCCGGATTGCCGCTAGACCTCCAACTCCGCGGCCGCGTATCCCCTCACCGGAGGTAAATGCAACTCCACGGCATCTTGCTTGAGCTCCAGATCCAGGATGCGAGGGGCGGGCTGGTCGAGCGTCCATAGCCTGGCCGTCCTGTACCGCCCTGCAACTCTCACCGTCGGCCTGTTGTCGCCGAGGATGAACGCGTAGAAGAGCATGTGCACCACGGCTCGCTTTCGGTCCGGGGCCGCCGTGAAGTAGGAGCCAACGGCCCCTCCATTCCAGAAGCGCAACAGCTCGTAGCGGTGGCTGATCAGCACAACGGAATCGCTGGCGACGACGTAGGGGTCTTCAAAGTCGGGCGTAGCCACTGCGATCCTGCCCTTCCCGAATGACCGCAGCGAGTAGCGCGGATGACTCTCCTCCGTCGTGGATTTGCCCGGCAGCTCACCCCACCTGGGCCCGGTGATGAGCATGCCTCCTGCCTCGACGAAATCGAGGACATGCCTCCTGAGATCCGGATCCGGCGCCACTTCGTCTGCATAGAGCACTGCCCTGAGGCCGTCGCAGGATGACCGGGAGAGCCTGGATTTGACCAGGATCCGGTATTGCTCGTTGGTGCGGGCGATCAGGTTCAGAAGCTCCTGGTTCATGAATTCGTTCAGGCCGGCAAAGTCAGAGACGATCCCGATGACTGCTTCGGGTACATAGTTCAACCACTCACCCCGGCCCGCAAAGTATCCCGCAGCGCCGGTCAGCTTCTTCCACCTTTCAAGTGCTTCCGGAGTGCGTGCCGCGATCCCCTTGGCGAGCTGGCTGTCCAGCGAAATGATCCAGCGGCCGCCGTGCGCCGCAGCGTCGGCCACGGCCGTAGCATAGGATTCGGCCGACAAACGCGGCTTGCGGGGAGCTGCGTCCACCCATACCTGGGAATCCGGGTTCAGCGCCGCCGTCAGGCGGACCTTCCAGCCGTTGGAATCGATCCACGGCACACCGGTCGGACCGGCAGCGGCGTGGTCGAAGACGCCGGATTCAGACAGCTTCAGCCCCGGCCATTCTCCTTCGATGATCTTCACACCGGCCGGCGGGGTCGCCGGTTGGACGACACGGATGCCTTCCTGCCGGGCCCTCGCGACCACGGGGTCTAAAGCCGCGTCACTTTCCACCAGCAAGCAGTTGATTGCCGTGCTCCTCAGCGCGTCCAGTGCCGAAGGATCCCTCCATTCGGCAGGCCAGCGCATCGGAGTCCATTCTGCGTCCATACCCCCGTCCACTTATCCACCCAATCCGATCATACTGTGCTCTTACGGTCAATAGCCGTCAGCTATCAGCCCTCTGCATGCAGAGGAACTGGGAGAATTTAGAATCTGGAATTTAGAATGGGATCAGATCCACCTGCAACCTCCCGGGTGGTCCTCGCATAGGAAGACGCTTAAGCCAGGGGGCTTGTTCTTCGCAGCCCATTCACGTCCGAGAATGAAGCAGGGCTTGGTCCAGGCTTCGCTGTCCAACGTCCGTGGAGCGACAACCGAGACAAGTGAGATGCCCGACGCTGGGAAGCCGTTTCGAGGGTCCATGATGTGCGAGTAGATCCGCCCGCCTGACCAGAAGGACTTCTCGCGGCTGCCGGAGGTCGAGATGGACATGTCTCTGAGAAAGACAGTTTCGACGGGTTGCCCCGGCTCTTTCGGATCGGGGATATCGACTCTCCACCCCCTCGGTTCCGATGGCGGTGCCCCCAGCCCGTAAATGCTGCTTCCCGCTCCCGCAACAAGGCCGGTATCGAAGCCATGCGCCCGCAGGGTGTCGACTGCCCGGTCGACAGCGTACCCCTTGCCGAATCCGCCCGCGTTGATCTGCATGCCGGGCTTTCCAAACCGTACCGTCTGCGCCTCGGGATCGAGATGCAGGTGCCGGTATCCGACCCTGGAGAACGCTTCCGCCAACTCAGCCTCTTCCGGCATACGGCCCTTGTCCTGAAAAAACCCCCAGGCCTTCAGCAACGGACCGACGGTAATGTCGAAGGCTCCTTCGCTCTGCCGGCTGCATTCGAGACAGTCGGTGAGGAGCCGGTACAGTTCAGGGGAAACTCTCACCGCCTTCTGTCCAGCAATACGGTTTACATCGCTCAACTCGCTGTCCGGACGATAGACGGACAGCAACCTTTCGATGCGCCCGACCTCCTCGAACGCCGATCTGACGGCTGCCTCCATGCACGCCCCGTCCTGCCCGTAGAGGACGATCGAAAAGGTCGCTCCCATCGCGTCGGCGCTCTCTTCGATCCTGTCTGACGGTGTGATCATTTCCTCGTCACTCATCCGCTGTGGTCTCCTTGCGAAGAAACCCATCAACTGTGCGCCGTCACGGATCAGAGCGCGGGAGTCTTTGCTGCGTAAAATACTCTGGGCGTGAACAGCTATGGCAAATCCCCATCGAAGTTCTCGACTATTCCCGGCGGCCAGACAGAAGCAATACAGCAGAACAGACACGGATTCAAATGGGGGCTGTTCTGAATCGAGTGATGAGGTTCAGGCCTTCTTCTCGATATTCATCATATGAATGGCCTCGCGCAGCCCGCCGCTGGCACATCATCAAGAGGAGTGATTTCCATTTGACAGTCAACAGGAGATGACATATGATCCTCTCCACTAGTTTGTCTAATGGAGAAACAAAATGCCTCCAAAAAAACTGGATGTCATCTACGGCACACTGGACCTGCTCGTTTTGAAAACACTTGAGGCGCTTGGGCCGCTGCACGGGTATGCGATCGCGCGGCGCCTCCATCAGGTTTCCCAAGAACTGCTCCAGTTGAACCAGGGAACGCTTTACCCGGCCCTGCTGCGTCTGGAGCACAACGGTTGGATCAGCTCTGACTGGGGTACCAGCGAGAACGGCCGCAGGGCACGCTACTACTCGATCACTAAGTCAGGGCGCAGGCGTCTGGAAGTGGAGGCCGAGAACTGGCAGCAAAGGGCAGAGGTCATCAACCGCGTGCTGGATGGCGCTTTTTGAGGCGTGGAGCCGTCATGTTGGTACGACTGAGATCTCTATTGTCACGCACCCTGTCTCTGTTTCACGGTGGTCGGCTCGACAAACGCATGAACGAAGAGTGGCAGTTTCATTTGGATCTCCTGACTGAAGAGTTGATGCGTCAGGGTTTGTCGGGCGATGAGGCACGCCGCCAAGCGAGCATTGCGCTTGGAGGCCGCGGTCAATTGGTTGAGGAGTGCCGGGAAGTCAACGGTTTTCGATGCTTGAGCGAGTTGGAGCAGGACCTGAACTATGGCTGCCGAATATTGCGGAGGAATCCTGTTCTCACCCTCACGGCCCTCTTCACCCTGGCGCTCGGGATTGGATCGACTACGGCTGCCGTCAGCATCCTCGACTGTTTCATCCTTCGACCCTTTCCGGTGCTCGAGCAGGACAGGCTCGTGGGGGTATCGCAGCGGTGCAGCTATCCTGACTTCCTCGATTACAGGAGCGACCGCGTCGCATTCACAGACATGGCTGCCATGCTGCACGTGCCTGACGGGCCAGAGGGTTTTTCAGTTGATCGCCCGGATGCATACGCACCGGGAGAGGGAGTCACAGCCAACTATTTCGACGTGTTGGGGCTCAAGATGTCCCTGGGGCGTGGTTTCCTGAAGGGCGAGGACGAGTACCCCGGGTCTCACGCGGTCGCTGTAATCAGCTATCGTTTCTGGCGGCGAACTCTGGGATCTGACCCCACGGTCATCGGCAGGACATTGAAACTCGACGGGGAACCAATGGCGATTGTCGGCGTCGCTCCCCCCGGTTTTCGAGGGCTGGACCTCGGGGTTGCCCCGACAGATATATGGATACCGATATCGATGATCGAGCGGGTGAAGCACCTGGAGAGATTCCCTCCCGTGCACAACATCCAGTTACGAAGGCAGGATCGCTGGATTGAGGTATTCGGCAGACTCAGGCCCGGCGTGACGTTCCAGCAGGCAATGGTGCGTCTCGATCTTATCAGCGGGCGGCTCAGGAGGGAGTACCCCCAGACCAACAAGGATTGGCGCCCCACCCTGAATCCCGTCGGGCACAGACGATTGACCAGGGTTGAACCCCGCCTTCTCGCTGGAATCCTCATCACAGCAGCAGTGTGCTTTCTACTTGTTGCGTGTACGAACGTGGCGACCCTGATTTCCGTTCGAGCATGGACTCGTCAGCGCGAGCTGGCGGTTCGTATGTCCGTGGGCGCGACGCGGGCGAGGCTGGCGCGCCAGTTACTCACCGAAGGCGTGATGCTCTCGGCTCTCGCACTCCTCGCCAGTCTGGGGGTCTATCGTTTCTTGATCCGGCTCCTGCCATATTTCGCGCAACTACTGGATCCTGCACTCGACGTCCCGCTTTACCTCGACACAAGAATCCTGGTCCTTGCCGCCGGCACCTCCACATTCGCAGGCTTGGCGTCGGGTCTTGCACCTGCTCTCTTCGGCTCCTGCCGGGGACTGACCAATGCGCTGAGGAGGCAGGAATTATTCCAATTCAGGATCGCAGGGACGCATTGGTTGGGCGCCTTGGTTGTGATTCAGGTAATGCTGTCGGCTGTCTTGCTAATCGCGGCTGGCATGATCACGCGAGCCATGCTGCATTTCCAGTCGGTGGATCCGGGGTTCCTCTGCAGCAACGTAGTGCTCGTACCTACTAGTCTGCTGAACAAGTACGGCTACGATCCGGCCAGGGACATCAGATTCTGTTACCGAAGTCTCGAGTATATCCGTGCCCTTCCAGGGGTATCCAGTGCCTCGTGGGGAGCCGCTCTGCCCCTCGACAACGGTTATATGGCGGACACTCGCGGAGACACCGGTGATACCGCATACAGGTCGACCGACTGCAATTACGTAACGCCGGAATATCTCAAGACGATGGGGATCCCCGTTCTGCAGGGTAGGGATTTCAGCGAGCACGACAATGTATCATCCGCTCCGGTGATCATCGTCAACGAGTCTCTGGCACACCGGTATTGGCCGGAACGGAGCCCTTTAGGCAGGCAGCTCCAAGTCGAGGATCCCGACCGAGGTTCACTGTCCTTCGAGGTCATAGGAGTGGCACGCGATGCCAAATATGGGACTTTGTGGGAGGCTTCGAAACCGTTCGCGTATTTTATCGGGTCGCAGTACGGTTGGCATGGTGTCCTTCATGTGCGTACCCAGGGGAATCCCAGGGCCCTGTTCGATCCCATCCTGAAGACGCTCGACTCCGTGGAACCGGGAGTGCAAATGGGCGCGCCTCGCCTGGTCTCGGATCTCATAGGATCCTCGCTCTCCCAGGAACAATCCATTGCCACACTCCTTGGGATTTTCGGATTGGCCGGCCTATTGGTGACAGCAGTCGGTCTGTACGGAGCGATGTCCTTCCTCTCCAGCCAGCGCACACGTGAATTCGGAATCCGCATCGCAATCGGTGCACGTCCATCGGACATTATTCTGTCCGTATGTCTCCAAGGTGTCACTTTGGCGCTGATCGGGTTGAGCGTGTCCTTGCCGTGCAGTTACGGCTTGACACGCTACATCGCAAGCCGATTGCATGGAATGGATCCTTTCGATACGGGCACGTATGCGGTCATTTCATTGGTGTGCCTGCTGGTTGCACTGCTCGCCGTGTTCCTACCAGCCCGCCGAGCGGCTGCGAATCCGACGGACGCACTCCGGTGCGAATAGGGGACACAGGACATCCCGTTCGAGAACCGTATTTTGGGGTTGACATCTTACCCGAAGGGTCGTAGTTTGGGTTACATGTCTACCCGAGGAAATGCGGACCGTCTTGGATTGCTGCAGGGCACGCTGGATCTGCTCATCCTCAGAACCCTGATCTTCGGCCCTCAGCACGGGCAGGGCATCGCGCGTGCGATTCAGCTGACTTCGGAGGATGAGCTGCTGGTCGAGCACGGCGCGCTCTATCCCGCGCTCCAGCGCCTCGAAGAACGGGGTTTGATCGCCGCTGAGTGGGGTACCTCCGCCAACAACCGCAGGGCGCGATTCTACACGCTCACGCGGGCCGGTCGTAAAAGACTGGTCGACGACACCGCGAAGTGGCGACGGCTGGCAACGGCAATCGCAAGAATTCTGGGACAGGAGACAGGGGAGGGCTAGCTTCGTGTTCCGACGGAAGCGCCGCCAGGACGGTTTCAACGAGGAAATCGAGGCTCACAATCAGCTGGAATCCGAGCAGCTGAAGGAACAGGGTATCGATGAGGCACGGCTTTGCTCGTAGTGGACGTGACCGTTCGGATGGACTTGGGGCAGACGGCAAGAGATGGCCCGCGGTGACGCGACAATGCGTGTAGAATAGTGGGATGTGGTTGGCGTAAGCCCGTCGGGAAGAGCGTCTGATCGCGGAGGACAGTCGGAAGCAGGGCGCGAAATGCCCGCACTTTGGAACCAAATGGCTCATCGATACGTACTCAGCTATTGGTGGCAGTCAACCCATAGCTGACGGGATACGAATGGATATACCTCGCAAGTCTCAAGCTCGGAAACGCCTCATACGTCGTACGTTGGTCGGTGCAGTCCTGCTCGGCGCCATCGGCGGAATCAGCTGGTACCTGCAGCGCCTGCAGCCTGCGGCGCCGAGCGTCGATCGCGCAACGGTCTGGATCGATACGGTGAAGCGAGGCGAAATGATCCGCCAGGTCAGGGGAATCGGCACGTTGGTGCCCCTGGAAATCCGCTGGGTGCCGGCCGTCACGGACGGGCGGGTCGAACAGAAGCCGGTCTTGCCAGGGGTGCGCGTGAGTGCCGACACTGTGCTGCTTGTCCTCAGTAACCCGCAGCTGGAGTTGGAGAAGGTGAACGCTGAGTGGGACTGGAAAGCGGCGGAAAGCGCCTACGTGGACCTCAAGGTCAAGCTGGAGAACCAGCAGCTCGCCCAGGAGGCGGAAGCAGCCAGGATCCGGTCCGATCATTCCCAGGCGACCCTGCGCGCCGAGGCGGATGAGAACCTTAACAAGCTGGGTTTGATACCTGATCTGACGCTCAAGCTTGACAAGGTAACGGCCCAGGAACTCGGAAACCGGCTTGACATAGAGAAGAGACGGCTTGAAGCCAACAAGGACTCGATCAGGGCGCAACTCGAAGTTCAGCGGGTCAAAGTCGAGCAGCTGAAAGCCGTGTACGAACTGAAGAAGAGCCAGTTCGACCAGTTGAAAGTGCGGGCGGGCGTCTCGGGAGTGCTGCAGCTCCTCCCGGTCGAGGTCGGACAACGGGTGACACCGGGAACGAATCTGGCGCGGGTTGCCGACCCGACCAAGCTCAAGGCCGAGCTCAAAATTCCCGAAACACAGGCTAAGGATATTCAGATCGGGCAGTCGGCGTCCGTCGATACGCGAAACGGCATCATCCCGGCTCGCGTGATTCGCGTGGACCCTTCTGTCATCAGCGGAACCAGAACCGTCGACGTGGCGCTCCTGGGCGAGCTTCCCAAGGGCGCGGTGCCCGACCTCAGCGTGGATGGAACGATCGAGCTCGAACGGTTGACTGATGTTATCTACGTCGGTCGTCCGGTCCAGGGCCAGGCTGAGAGCCTCATCACGCTTTTCAGGCTCGAACCCGAGACGGGCGAGGCGAATCGCGTGCAGGTCAAGTTGGGCAGAAGTTCGGTCAACGCAATCGAAGTGCGCGAGGGACTGAAACCGGGAGACCAGGTGATTCTCTCGGATATGTCGGCGCAGGATGGTTTTAACCGGATACGCTTGAGATGAAAGCCTGCAGACGCCATGCGGCGCTGCGAGGGAATCGGGGGCAGGCTGCCTTAAAGGAGGGCACATGACAGCGTCAAACCACAACATCATTCAGCTCAAGGGCGTCAGCAGGGTTTTCTACACCGACGAAGTGGAGACTCATGCGCTTTCAGACATTCAACTGGAGATCGCAAAAGGAGAGTATGTCTCGGTCAACGGACCCTCCGGCTGTGGCAAGTCGACGCTTCTGTCCATACTGGGCCTGCTCGATTCCCCTACCGAAGGTTCATACCTGCTCGACGGCAAGCCTGTGGACAAGCTCACCTTGTCCGAGCGGGCGCGCATCCGTAACCGTGAGATCGGATTCATATTCCAGAGCTTCAACCTCATCGGTGACCTGACGGTCTTCGAGAACGTGGAGCTGCCGCTCACTTATCGCGGCATGAAATCCGCGGAGCGGAAGCAGCGCTCGGCAGAGGCATTGGAGAAGGTCGGAATGTCCCAGCGAGCCAAGCACCTGCCCAGCCAGCTTTCAGGAGGTCAGCAGCAGCGGGTCGCAGTCGCCCGTGCCCTGGCCGGGAATCCGCTGATCCTGCTGGCAGATGAGCCCACGGGAAACCTCGACTCCAGCAACGGCGAATCGGTAATGGAACTGCTGAGGAACCTCAACCGCGAAGGATCCACGATCTGCATGGTCACACACGATCCCCGCTATGCACGGCACGCCGACAGAACCATCCACCTCTTCGATGGGCGCATCGTGGAGGGTGAAAACCTGCAGGAATAGTCGGCCAGGCTGCAGACATCCAGCTTCGCCGCACCTCTCAAGGCTGCGGCAATCGTTTCCGATATCGGGATCGCAATCGCCCCCGGTTTCGACAACTCGTCAGCGTTGAGCCCGAGGGCCGTCGGAAAGTCCTGATTTCGAACTCCGATTCCGACTACGACCCCGAATCCCATTCCGAGCACGAAAGACCGCCAGGCGTAACCGCAGCACCTCGTCCACAAGACATTGAACCAGTAGAGTTTGCCCGCCTGCATGACTGCGACAGGGGGCAGCATCGACTTCCCATCTAACCCGAAACCTGCCTTCGGCCGATACAAATTATTGACAAACTAATGTGTGGCGCAGCACCAGTCAGTCGTGTAGTATCAGCACCTGTAATTGACAACCCCGGGCTGCTGAGGAAGTAAGGCATCCCTTTTTCCGAAGAGCGGGATGAGAGTCAGAACCCTCCTACTCCTTTTTGCATTCGCCGGAAGCCTGCAGGATCCGGACATAGGTGCCGCCAACAGGGCGGACTTCACAGGCGTTCTGGCAAGAGACATTCCGCCGCGATCCCCCTCCGCGATGACCGGGTCGGAGTTTGCCACCCTGGTCTCGTCCATGGATCGCTTCGAGCGAGAGCAGGCAATCCTGAACGAGCTCGAGAGTGGCAACATGCCCGCGTTCCTGAGGAGACTGAAGCCGGTCACGCTTCAGCACACCCTGGAGAGCGGGAAGGTCGCCACGGCCACCATCTTCGTGACGCCTGACTACCTGGCAATCGGCTCTGACGACGACTTCCTCCGCATCCCTATGGCCCTGCCCACAGCGGTCGAGGTGGCGGCCAGGTTCGGATTCGTACTTCCCACGACGAAGATGGTAGATGCGATTTTCGAGCAGTCTGAGTTACGGCTCTCGCCGGAACCGATGTCGGCGGGCCCGCAGATGAGGACGACGGCATACTACCGGGAACACAACCGTCTGATCAACAAGCAGTGCTCGGCCTGCGGCTTCCAGCCGGGGACGCTGGTCTCCGGGCACAAGAAGGATGTGGTCCTCAGCGACCGGTTGAGCCGCTGCGCAAGAAAAGTCGCGATCTACGGCTGGCATCGAGGCGCCGGCGCACCCATTCAGCCCCTGAGCACCATTCATGGCGCGGATTATGCCGACTACAGCCACGGGATCCGACTGGTCAGCGACACGGTGCTGCTCGATGGGAAGCCATGTTCCATCTATTCCATCCTGGGAAACGGCACGCTCGCATCGCTTCTGAGCAACGAGGGAGTCATCCGCGAAGCCCGACGGTTGATGACATGTCTTCATGCGGCGCCAGGAAATGATCCGGGCAACAATGTCGTTTTTGCCTTGATGCCGCGTCCGTCAGCCGGGAAGTGAATCGCCGCCTCACATTACGGCCGACCCCCATCCTATTCACCTGAGCCTCTCGGGCCCCGCCGTCTGTTTGTCATTGACTGTCTTGCAGCAACGGAAGCCCAGATGGTAGTTGTGATGGCTGCTGACATCCATCACTCTGCTGCCGTGCCAGAATGGCGCCCGCCAGCGGCACCAATCCTGATGGGCATAGTAGGTATCAAAGATGAACCAGCTGCCTTTCATCTCGGTGTAGCCGAGGCTGGTGCTTCCCCGGCTGGACATCTGGTCCTCGGCGAGAGGGAGGTTCATGTGTTCGGCCGCGTTTCCGTGCAGATCATAGACTCCCAGGCTGCTTCGGCAGTCGGGAAAGGAACCCGCGGGGAACGTGTTTGAGCCGCACCCGGTCCAACTTCCCCCGTTGCAGCCCTGCGTCTTGGAGCTGGAACAGGCACATACGCCCCTCTCGTACCGGCTTCCATATGCCCAGGTCTTGCTCGCAGAGAATTTCCTGTTGTGAACTTCCCGCATTCTTTCAACCGCCACATTGGGGCTGACGTTCCTGGCGAGCTCGAACTGGTAATCCGGCGGCTCGAGCTTGCCCGCGCACGCCCCCTCCCATTCGTGGGCATCACAGAGGCGTTTGCCCATGGCCCAGCAGATCTCGGCAGCTTCGCGGGCCCGAACCCACACAACGGGGTACACGCAAGGGATATCGGGAAACTCGAACTGATCGATGCAGGCGGTCGCATTTTCCGCCTTCTGCGTGCTGGGATCATAGAGAGGAGCCATGTACTTCGCGCCGCAGATCTTCTCGAACCGGTCGTTCTCATAACGAACTGCCAGGCGCGCCAGCTTTTCCCTGCAGTCCCGGGGCGTCATCGGGTGCCGGGTAACCGCAGGATTTCCCTGGCCGATGAAGCCGGAACCGTGGAAGATCCCGCGGATGGATTCCATCCGGCTATCCGACAGGCCATGCACCGACTGTATGTCTTCAAACAGACGGTCATTCTCTTCCTTTAGTGTCTGGGCGCCCGCAGGACCAGGAGGGCAGGCTGCGGGGACCAGAAATACGAAGGCACATATCATCATTTCCCGGCACGTCTTCATTTTCCCTCCTTTCGCAGCACGTAGAAAAAGTCACGGTTATCGGCATACCCGATGAAGCGTGGGACGTACTGTCCTTTTGGCATCTCGTCGACTACGCGCATCCCCTTGATCAGATATTCGACGTCAAAGCTGGAGCCCCGTCTCTGGTACACCGCCAGATAAGTGTGTTCCAGCGCATTCATGTCCAGGTGCATGGCGTACAGGCACCGATATGCCTGGAAAACGCGCGCCATGGCAGACGGTGTCGCGCTGGTGAAAATGGCATAGATGAGGAATCGTTTGCCCCCGACTTGTTGCAGGGCCGCTCCCGCCCGCAGCGTCCGGAGTTTCCTGTCCACGGAGCCCGACCAGTTCCCCTCCCCCCAGCGCGATACCAGCGGTCCCGGGACAGACATGATCTTCGAGGCATCAAAACCGGTGATGACCGGGACGCCGTTCTGCCGCGCGTACCTGATGTTCGGCAGCAGGCGGTTGTCCCCTTCCGTCCAGCTCCGGAGTTCCACCCGGCCGTCATCGGGCACATAGATGGTCGACAGGTCAGGTTGGAGTTTGCTGAACGTGACGCCGTCCTCTATGAAGCCATAGTGGGTGCCATAGTTCTTGTATGCGAGAGGCCCGTACATGAAAGCACCGTGCGCACGCTTGAAGCCCCCGGCAAACGTGGCGACGGTATGCGTGGCATCCCTTGGGTTGATGAGGCCGTTTAGAATCAGCGGAGCAGCACGGTCGATCCCGTCGGGCCCCGGGCGGGACTCGTCCCGCATCCGGTCAGGCATGTGCTCCGACCACCCCAAGCGGGGATGTTCTGTTCCGAGGGCAAACTTCAGATCGAACTGCGCCAGATCGAAAGCCACGAGGTACACGAGCGCCCCGGCTTCAAGGCTGTCGAGCGGGGCCACCACTTTCGGATAGCTGCCCAGGATTTCAGGGGCAACGGCACGGGCATCGACAAGACTGACATGGACGCCGGGAATACCCCTGGCCGGGTACCAACTGCCAAGCGTCAGGTCGCCTGAACCGGAAGACTGAACCTGGATACCCAGGTTGGCAGGCTCGACAAGCCGATCCTTCTGTGCCGGGTCCAGTAGCGCGGGCGCCGGGCTGTCGGCCGTTCCCTGCGCCCCTCCGGCACCAGTAACCGCCGACCCCGGGAGAACCTTGGCCATCTCCCGATAGGAATCGGTGAAGACCGTGTCACGCACGATATCAACAATCGTCTCGCCGCCCGGGACCTTGTCGCGCAGGAGATCGGTGACGGTCTCAATCCTGGTGCGGCGTCCCTCTGTCGGGTTGCGAAGGTAAATCCTCCCATCGCAAAGAGAGACATAGGGAGCGCCGGACCGCCTGGCCGCATCGAGGCGCTCTCGGGAATCGCTCTTCCAAAGCTCGCAGAGAGACCTCTCGCTACCCTTGACGATGACCAGACCGTCGGGATGGCTGTTGTCCAGCAATATCCGCTGCGATCGGGGATCAACGTTCTCGAGGTGATAAACGGCATTCGTCGCAACACCCGGCCACTGCAGCTCGAGCAGGTACCAGCTGTTTGCGTTGATATTCAGGTTGGTGAGCCAGGCGCGACCTGGTTCACCGTGCCCGGTTCTGATCTGGATGGAGTTCGTCTGGCGAAAAGTCTGCAGGTCCACGATGGTCATCGGAACCCCGGGTGTGCGCCCGGACTGATTGCCGCTCGACTGAGCTTCCGGCCCGCTCTCCCTCGAGGTAAGGATACGCGGGCCCAGGAGGAAAGAGGCCCCGAGGCACGCAGCCAGCAGCATTCGCAACCGTGCGGGCCGAGGATGGGGATGACCGGGACCTGTTTTCATGACATTGCGGTCCCGCACCCGGGAGCGGCGGTCATCGCAAGCCATCTTGCGAAGCCCTCATTTTGAAATTAAGAAGACGATTGCCGACAACAATCCAACTGCCTGGCTCGGTCGATCTCGTATCGTGAACACAAGAGGGTCGTCCCTCATCCTGCCGCGGTGAGCGATCAGCCAGACATAGCTTATCCAGTAGAGCAGTAAAGGACAGAGCAGCCACATGAGCATGTGCCTCGCGTATACGAGTTGTGCTGCCCCACTGGAGATGTAGATCGCGAGCACCAGTACAGCCACGTAACCGCTTCCGCTTCCCAGCGAGGCCAGGAGTTCCATGTCGATTACCCGATACCCGCGGACCTGCGCGGTGTCTCCGCTCGCCACCCGCACCATCTCCAGTTCGGCATATCTTTTCACCAGCGCCAGGCTGAGAAAGAGAAATGTGAAGAAAGCCAGGAGCCAGGATGAGGGCCAGACATTTACCGAGGCCGATCCGGCCATGATGCGCATGGTGTAGAGTCCGGCCAGCACGATCACGTCGAGAAGCACGATCCGTTTCAGCGTAAATGAGTACCCGAGGTTCATCAGGTAGTACACGACCAGCGTCATCTCGAAGGAGCGAGGCAGCGGAAGGGCGACCAGAATGGCCAAACCCAGCAAGAGCGGAACCGAGAGCAACCCCCATAGCAGGGGGAGTTCGCCCGCGGCGAGAGGCCTGTGTCGCTTGTGAGGGTGACGGCGGTCAGCGTCGAGATCGGCCAGGTCATTGACCAGGTAAACACAAGAGGCACAGAGGGTGAAAGCCAGGAAAGCCAGCAGGGCTCTGACTATCACTTCAACCTCCGGGCGGTCGTTTACCGTTGCCAACGGCACAAATACCAGCAGGTTCTTAAGCCACTGCTCCGGGCGCATGGCACGTAGGCAGGCAAGGATGTGCCCGTGCGGGCCGCGGAAAAACCGCTCGATTTCGGCCACCCGGGCTGCACGGTGTCTCAGGTGCGACGATGAACTGACCACGATAGCTTTGCGCGCCGTGGACCAGACAGCAAGATCGCGCCTGCCATTCCCGACATAGTCGAACCCTTTGATGCCGAACCGGGAGACGAGTTGCTCGCTCTTCGCTCGCCCCGAGAGGTTGAGCTTGCCATCGCTGGCCAGGACCAGGTCGAATAGTCCCAGGTAATCCGCAACCTGTCGTGCAATCCGCTCATCGGCAGCGGTCGCCAGAACCAGTCGCCTCCCCCGGTTGTGCTCGGCCTTGAGATGTTCCACCAGTTCCTCGTGGTAGGGCAGGGCGGGAGCGTCCAGGGTCACCCGAATGCTGATCTGCCGTTTGAAAAAGGCAATCCCCTTCAGCAACCAGAGCGGGAAAAGGAAGAAGTACAGCGAGTTGCGCTTCAGCAGGACGAAGGCGGATTCTATGAGCAGATCCGTCCTTACCAGCGTCCCGTCAAGGTCCACGACAAGAGGAGGGGGCGCCGAGACCGATTGCGGTTCAGCCTGACAGGTCAAGTCGGGGGCGAGGGTTCTTGCCATCATGCGTCCGGTAACTCCTTGAAAAACCTGCCCCATTCCGTGCTCGATTGCAGCTCCTGCATCCGGCGTTTCCCCACCATGGGCCACCAGATCCAATCATGAAAAACGTATGATCCCATGACGAAGAGGTGCACCAATGGCGTGCGGAAGAAGAGTTTCTGCAGTCCTTTCAATGGTCCGTACCAGATCGTGTCGCCTACCCGACTGGCCAGATTGTCGCCGACGGAGAAATGAAAGTCCGTCCCGGAGATATCTTCACCCAGCAGCTCGATTTCCTCGGTCCGTCCGGCTCCCAGACCATCCTCATGGGCCAGCCGGATGAAGTCGATGCTCATGGGATCAAATCCCAGGATTCTCGCGACCACTGCGTCGATCGCAACCGGATCAGCGCTCGCGAGGATGAGTCCCTTTTCCACCGGGATCATAGTCCGCGGGCCGGGCCCGTTGCCGCAGATGGTCGCGTCCGTAACGGTGAAGATCCCGGGATGAATTTCGCGCTGGATTGCCAGGAGATCCACCAGCGTCTCGTGGATGAAGCTGTGCGTGTAATGGCGACGCGTCGCAAGGAGACCGCCGAAAGCGTTCTTCATGGACCCGGTGATGGTGGTGTAGATGTGGCACTTTGCCGTGGGCAGGTGCACGATGTTCTTCCCGGGCAGAAAGGATGGGATCCGGATCCCCTCGGGATAGATATCATTCAGCACCCGCATTCTGGACTTTGGCCGGAAGACATCCCAGGTCATGTCCCGATCAAGGAAGTTGTACTTCTCAGGGATCCCATAGCGACCGTACACGGGCTCCAGCTTGTTCAGCCGGCCGCCCTTGTAGGGATCCGTGACGACTGTTTCGTTGTGCACGGCCACGAGATCGTCGAACCCAGCCGCCTTGAGGGCGCGAATCACGCCTTCCAGCTGCCAAGGCGTCGTGTTTGCCGACAGGAAGGGTTTGTGCCACGAGATATTGTCCTTCAGTATGGTCGAGGCCCGGGGATCCAGCGCTTCCCTGACCCCGGCAAGTTGCATGAGGGTCTGGATGTCCTCCAGCACCCTCCCGGGGCTTGTCCTTAGTATGGAGACTGTCGATCTTCTCAATCGGTCTGCCTCCCCCCACAAGCATTGAACCTGCTTGGGATGATCCTTCACAGTCGTGGCCCATTGTCGCCTCGGGCCGCAAGCGGCATAAACCGCTACAATCTTAATATGACGTCCACCTGCTGTTCAAATACACCCAAGCCCCCGATGGACTAAATTTACACCAACCGGCCGTGTTTTGCACTCTGACAAGGGAAGCCCGACCCGAGGGCAATCTGATATGAATGGCGCAGGGACGCCGGGCGGCGCATACTTCAGGTACAAGTCATGACTGGCCCAGGAGACTATTAGGTGCAGGGCCGAAAGAAGACCGGGGAGGGTCACCTAGGATGCCCACAGATCTCAGAGGCAGGACGGCGCTCATAACCGGCGGAGCCAAAAGGGTTGGGAAAGCGATTTGTCTCCGCCTTGCCGATGCAGGAATCAACGTCGCCTTCACATACCTGAAAAGCGCGACCGAGGCAGAGGAAACCAGACGGGAGATCGAATCCAGGAATGTCAGGGCCGTGTCCATCAGGGCCGACCTCGTCGACCTGGCGGCGTGCGATACCGTTATCACAGAGGCCTCGGGGATCTCAGGCAGGGTGGACATCCTGGTCAACAACGCCTCCGAATTCCCGAGAACGGCCTTGAGCGACATGGCGCGGGACCGCGAGAGTTACCAGCGGAGTTTTCAGCACCTCGCCGCGATTCATATGCGGTCGCCTCTGTATCTAGGAATGCAGCTGGGACTCGAGATGAAGAAGAACGGCTGGGGCCGCATAGTAAACATTGCCGACCGCGTCGTTGCGAGAGGCCAGGCTTACAGCGGCTGGAGCCTGTACCTCGTCACTAAATATGGTATTTACGGAGTTAACCAGGTGCTGGCGCAGGAGCTGGCGCCTGAGGTTCTGGTGAATGCGATTGCGCCCGGACTCGTTGTCCCCCCGCCTGATTTCTCCGGCGAAGAGACGGCGAAGATCCTGAGGAAGATACCCGTGGGCCACGCCGTCGGCACGGCGGAGATCGCTGAGGACGTTCTGTACCTGGTTCGATCCGACTCAAAGACGGGATCGATTCTTCTGACCGATGGGGGGTCCGGGCTTCGCACTTTCTGAGGGGACCCTGGGGTACCCGAAAGGACCTGGTGATCCTATGCATGGCATCGTGAAACGAGTTCACCTGTGCTACGGGCACCGCCTGATGGACTACGACGGGCGGTGCGCTCACCCTCACGGTCACAACGGGATCGCGGAGGTGGAACTCTCCGCCGAGGCGCTGGACAGCAAGGGCATGGTCTACGACTTCGGTGAACTCAAGGCACGCCTGATGGAATTCATCGACAAAGAACTCGATCACCGGATGATTCTGCGGGAGGACGACCCCCTGGTCGAGGCACTCCGCGCGGTCGGCGAACCTGCTTACGTGATGGAAGAGAACCCGACCGCGGAGAACCTCGCAAGGTTGATCTACCGGCAAGCCTCATCGCGAAGTCTTCCGGTTGTCGCGGTTCGATTCTGGGAAACAGAATCCTCCATGGCGGAATACAGGGAGGAACGACTTGGCACATAGTGCTGTGGCAGCGCTCACCAGCGGCGGTCTGGACAGCTGCGTATGCCTCGCCCACCTCGCGCACAGCCACGACGCCGTCTATCCGGTATACATCCGATGCGGTCTCACCTGGGAAACGGCGGAGACGGTGTTTCTAAAACGGTTCCTTGCCCGGCTCGGGGATCAGAGGATCAGGGAGGTGAAGGAACTCAGCCTCCCGATGGACGAAGTCTACGGCGAAGCATGGTACTCGAGCGGAGAGGATATCCCGGGGTACAGGGATCCGGACGAGGCATGGGAGATTCCGGGAAGAAACATCCTGCTCCTGGCGAAAACCGCCGTCTGGGCCAGACTCCACTCGGTGAACCGTATCTCGATAGGGATCCTTTCAGGCAACCCTTTTCCCGATGCCACACTCGAATTCTTCGATCAGATGCAGGCAGCGCTCTCCCAGGGCCTGGCCTCACCGATCGAAATCCTGCGCCCGTTGGCAGGAATGAGCAAATCAGACGTTATCCGCATGGGCAGTTCCCTGCCCCTGGAACTCACTTTGAGTTGCGCCCGGCCGGAGAGCGGCCTTCACTGCGGCACTTGCGGCAAGTGCCGGGAGCGGATCGAGGCTTTCGTCGAGTCAGGAATTGCCGATCCCACGCCCTATGCCTCGAGGGCAAACCTTGCTCTGTGACTTCTGCACAGTGCAGCGAATCGCTGTCACCCTCGGGGTCGGCATCGCCATCGGTATCGGCCGGAAGAAGATCCCAATCTCGAGGTCCAACGCCTGTCTATTTCGAATGCCGATGACGATTGCGACCCCGATTCCGATCCCGATCCGATTGATCGGGAATATATCCGTTCCAGGGCTGTACTCTTATACATGAGGGCAGGATAACTCGCAGCGGAGGACCCGAATGCGGGTTCCGCAGCTCTCGTGGGAGTGCCCGGAAAGAGATCATATGGCTGCTCGTGCCGTCCTCCTTGAATCACAGGGGAATCAACCGCAGCCGCGTATGGCGGGCTTCCAGGAGGATCTGGCAGGTTACGTCGCCCACCATGCGGATCTCTGGGCCTGCGCCCATTGCGGCCCCCCGACGCCGGACCGCATATTCAGCCCCGAGCAGCAGAATCGGAACGAGCGTGAGGTGGACAGGCTCATCGGGCTCATGGAAAAAACGTTGCCCGACTGTCCCGACGATGCGTTCAAGCGGGAAGCCTGGCGCGAAAGGCTGCTGCGGGAATTGCGGAAGGTCGCCGGTGAGCGTCTGGGGTATCCCCAAAGTCATCTGAGTATCATCTTTTCCCCGGCATATTTCAGTGTCACCAGGGCGTTCGTTCACGAGGCGAGGTCGTTCGATCGCGCCATTTCTCCCGAGGCGCTGTCTCAGGCGTTACGCAATGTCTGGGTCATGAACTGGATCCAGATGTTTCTGGGGCAGGCACCGTCCGTGTCTCCGTCCGTATTTGCATACAGCCTGCTTTACCCCTACACCGACAACTTTCTCGATCGATCCGATATACCTTCCGGGGACAAAGCCGCCCTGAACCGTGACCTGAATCTTCGCCTCACCGGCAATGAGATTCAGGCCCGCGGTCCCCATGACCGGGCCATATTCAACCTGATCGCTATGATTGAGGGCGAATATCCGCGAGGCGAGTTTCCGGAGGTCTATGCGAGCCTGCTCGCCATTCATGCGGGCCAGATCAAGAGTTTGATGCAGCAAGGCATGTCTCCGACCCTGAGCCCCGGCCAGACGTTGCGAGTCAGCATTGAGAAGGGTGGCGCGTCGGTTTTGGCGGACGGATACCTGGTTGCCGGCCGGCTTCAAAAGGGAGATGCCGCCTTCTGCTTTGGCCTCGGCGTCCTGTTGCAACTGTTCGACGATCTCCAGGATCTCGAGTCGGACCTCGCAGCCATGCGCTGGACGATCTTCTCCAACCGCGCCTGCCAGGATCCTCTCGATACGACGACCAGTCGTCTTTACTGGTACATGGAACGCGTTCTTACTCCATCGGTCCGCGGTTTGTCATCCCGTCGCTGTGTTCTGACGGATCTGCTGAGGAGGAACTGCCTGTACCTGATGCTCCGGGGGTTGGCGCAAAGCCGCCGTTTCTACACCGCCGAGTACCTGAAACATATGGAATCCTTTTCGCCGCTCCGATTCGGTTACCTCGAAGAACAGTGCCAGGCGGTCGAAGGCAGATACACAACCATGATGGGTACGCTCCTCGCCAAAAGGAACATCGGTTCGATCTTCGACCTGCTCGACTGACGCGTCATGCGCTGCCCGTCACAGCAGGCCTCGACCCTGATGCCACGTCACCGCCTCTTCCCACCGCCTCTCTCCACCGCAGCCTCGACCGGCTGGACATTCCAGCCATCGACGCGCACCGATGCGCCCGACTCCACCACTCCGGCTCGCGGGTAGCGCGCACTGAGCTCCTTTGACTCGCCCGGCAACAACGAGACGTAATTGTCGTCCCAAATGACCGGCAGGATCTCGTACTCTGAACGCGCTGCGCGGATTCCGAGATGAACCATGAACGCCAGGCCCTTGCCGGGGTTTTTTACGGTCACGCGCACCACGTCACTGCCCCCCGAGCTCTCCGACGTCGCGGCTGCCTGGAGCTTGACAGGGGAAAGGCCGTTCAACGCCGTCAGATTTTCGAAGGTGGCGATAGGAGTGAAAGCGGTATCCGGAGTCTTGTCCCAGGCCAGCGTGGAGAGCCTGGCCGGGAGCCAGTAAAAGTTGGAGCTGATCTCCTTCCCCCTCGCGTCCCGCAGAGAGAGCCTCACGAAGTATACGGCCGCGTCTTGCTCCGCCGGGAAAGGAGGAATCACCAGCACTTGCCTTGTGCTGTCCGATTCCATGTCAACCTTCGCCTCCCTGGCGTACAGTTCCTCCAGCTTCAGGTTGAAGGCTCGCGCTGAAACGGTCAGTCCTGAGACCGGTCTCCTCAGGCTGCTGACAACCACGACACTGCGGTCGTCATAGGAATACTGGACGTGGAGCGGTTCGCACGCCTTCTTGGTCCCGAAGTAGCCGCCGGCGGGATAAAGGAAGTAGTCATACAGGTGCCAGTAGGTGGAGGGCCAGGGATTGTTCAGCATCCACTGGATCACGCCGGTCGACGTGTACTTGTTGCGGCTGTAAGCCTCAAACATGGCGCGCTCGCCATCGTATGCCATCGCCTGAGATTTCCTCAGGTAATCCTCGAGCCCTGCGGGTTTGCCGTAGGTCTTCTCCATGGCTTCGTGGTAGCGATCCATGGTCTGGAACCGCTCGCCGGCGCTGTGATAATTCCAGAACTCGTCGATCGGCCAGAGGTGCTCCGCGGGGAGCATCTTCCTGAGGCTCTGCAGCGGCGGAATGGCGGGGCCGGGGCCTGTTTCCGTGTTGAAACCGTATGCTCCACCCCATTTCCGGTCCTGGTCCGCCAGCCAGTAGCAGGGCGGCTCGTAGTCGTACGGCCCTGTCATTTTGACACCGGACGGCCCTGTGATCTCGCTGGTCGCATCAGATGCCGAATTGATCACGGGATTGGGCCAGGAAGTCTCCTCCAGAACCCGGACATATGCGCCCTCCACATTTGCCGGAGGCGGCCCGTCGCTTCCATTGAGCCAGGCCAGCATGCATGGATGGCTGCGCATATTGAGAATCCGGGCGCGCAGTTGCGCGGTCGCGACGTCCACAGTACCGGGCACCCATTCCTCCCAGCGTTCCCAGATGTCACAGCAGCACCAGCCAGCCATGACGAGGATCCCTTTCTCGTCGCACAGGTCGAAGAACTTGTCGACTTCAAACATGGCTTCGAGCCGGATCGTGTTCAGACGCATATCCAGCACATATTGGATCTGCGCCTCGAGTTGACCTGCGGGATGGCGCATCATCATGTCCTGGGCCCACCCCGCACCACGGATGAGGATTCTCCTGCCATTGACGCGGAACAGGCGATAGCCCTGATCCGTGAGTTCTGAGGTAACTTCCCGGATCCCGAAGCGGGCATGAGCCTCGTCCGAAAGACGGCCACCGGCGGAGAATCTCACGGTGAGATTGTGAAGGTTCGGGACTCCCATTTCGGCCGGCCACCACAGCTTCGGGTTCTTGATCCTCAGTTCGGGATATTTGTCCGGATCGAACCGGACGGTGCGCGTCTCCCCTGGCTGCAAGGTAGCGTCTTGCCGGATGGAGACCAGATCGACTACTCCCTCCACCACACCGCTGACCGTCTTCGCTGAGGCGTTATGGACCTGCGCGAAAACGCTAAGTTCGGCCCGCTCCATCGAGCCATCCGGGAAACGAGTAATTACGTGCGGGTGACGCACCGTCACGGGGCCGCTCGTGGTGATGAACACGTCACCCCAGATCCCCATGTTCTTATCCGGAGGCATCGGCGACCAATCAACCAGGTTGATGCCGAGCTCCTTTTCGGTCGGTGCAAAAACCTCGACGGCCAGCACGTTGGGCGATTGAGCACGCACGTAAGAGGTGACGTCGAACTCGTAGATCCGATACGCGCCCTGCACATCCCTGGAATCTGCCAGCTTGCGGCCATTCAGCCAGATGTTGGCACGGTAGTTGATGCCCTGGAAATGCAGGCACACATTCCTGCCGGCGTAAGCCGGGGGAACCCGGAACTCGGTGCGGTACCACCAGGAGGCGGCGTACGGGCTTCCCTTGTCCATCGGGACATTCGAGAAAGAATTGAGACCGATGGGATACGTCATGCCGGGCATATTTCTCAGGTTCATCCCGAAATATGGATCCCTGTACTCTCCCGACGCCACCTGCGCGGCCACTACCGTCGCCGGGATGGTGGCGCCGTACCAACCCTCGGGCCTGAACACCGCTGAAGAGATGACATCACCACTGCCGTTCACCTTGCGCGATGACTGGAGCGTCCACCCCTCGCTGAGCGAGAGACGTCCCGCGGGACTCGCGCTTTCCGACGCGCGAGGGCTTGGGGCCGCACTGAGCCACGCGGCAAGCAGGAACGGCAAAGTCACTTGTGTCAACACCGCCAGGGTCTTCATGAACACCTCGCAAACAAAGAACGCGATGGACTTTCGGGCGCGGATGAACATGGATACGAAATGATCGAACAGGCTTCTTTGCTCCGCGTGCGCAGCCTTTGCCGCCTATGTTCATCCGATTCCGGAAATGCTTTCCTCTCACTCATTCAGGACCATCTTGGCCAAAAAGATGCCGTCCGACTGTTATTTGTATCGCGGCAGCAACCGAAGGGGCAAGCGGCAGGATGCTGATATTGCTTTACTCGAAGGTATCCCGTATGAAAAGAATGTAGGTAGCGAGTTTCAAGATTTGCGCCGCAGGCAGTCGACCGACGCCGGTCCGTGAGTTCCCGATGTCGAACGAAGAGCATTTCGCCAGATTGAAGGAGGCCCTGGAAAAGCAGGATATGACCGTCTGGAACGTGTGGTGTGCGGAACACCGCGATGTCGAGGTCGACCTGCGTGGCGCAGAATTGTCCGGGTTGAACCTTAGAGGCGCCAACCTCATTCGCGTCGATCTGTCCGCCGCAAACCTGTTCCGCGCGGATCTTTCAGGCGCGAACCTGTCGGGAGCCGATCTGACCGGCGCGGACTTGTCCGGCGCAGACCTGTATGGGCCGGCGTGGTCCGGCGACACGTCCTCGCAGGGAGAGTTGCCTGGAGCGAGGCTTTCAGGGACGAAGCTCTGCGGCGCCGACCTTTCCGGCGCGAGACTCCATTACTGCACTTTGATCGGCGCGGACCTGGGAGGCGCGAGGTTGTATGGCACGAAACTGCACGGAGCGGACCTCTGCTACGCGGACCTGTCCAATGCCAGGCTGTGCGGCGCCATGCTCTCGCGAGCGAACCTGTACGCCGCAAGGCTTTCCGGCGCGGACTTGTCGGACGCGGCGTTGACGGGCGCAAAGCTGTACGGCGCGAAACTGTACGGCGCAACATGGTTCGGCGTGGATCTTTCCCACGCGGATCTGTGCGGGGCGGACCTTTACGGTGCGGATCTGTCGGGTGTCAAGCTCTGCGGAACGGATCTGACCCGTGCCAGCCTCATCGGTGCAAACCTCACCCACGCGGATCTGACTCAGGCCAGCCTGTGCAGCGCAGAACTGACGAACGCCGATCTGACCGGCGCGAACCTGACCCGGGCCGATCTGGGGAACGCAAACCTGACGAACACCAACCTGAGTTTCGCGATCCTGATCGGTGCGAACTTGAAGTTTGCCAACCTGACCGGCGCCGATCAGACAGATACGATCAAGAGCAAGCCGGACGAGGCCTGAGCAGAATCGCTGCAGTCACTGACGGGCTCGCCGTCCCGCATGAGTTTATTGTCCCTGCCGGAGAACGGAGATAACATCTCCTGCATTGATTTGCTCGGGATACTTGCTCGCGGAGGGGCAGAGTATGAGAAGTCGTACCGTGCGCGCGGCCCTGCATCTCGCACTGCCGGCCTTTTTGGCTTGCATCATCTACGCGTCAGGACAACAGCAGGCAGGTCAGCCGCAGCGGAGGGCTGAAGGGCCCGTGCCCATGCGATCCCTTCTGCGGCACGCGATCCCCGGCACGAGAAGCCTGCAGTTGATAATCGAATTGGCAGGTCCCCCCCTGGTCGAAGCGATGCGGGCTGCGTCACCAGGCGGTCGAGCGCTCACGACGGCGGGGGCGGAATCCCGAAGCCGGATCGACCTCAAATCGTCCCGGGCACTGGCGTATCGCTCTCAGCTCGCCCGCACGCAGGCGGCGGTAATGGACCGGCTGCGCAGCCTCGATGGAGTCGAAATTCAAAGCTCCACGGACACCGTCACGAACAGCATCATCGCGCGAGTCCCCATAGAGCAGTACTTCGCCGTTCGCCGGATGCCGGGGGTGAAGAGAGTCTACTTCTCCCGTCCGCTGCGAAAGAACCTCAATACTTCGGCGGATCTGCTCAACGCGCCGGCGTCGTGGAACCGTGCCGGCGGACGTGCCACCTCCGGCCGGAATGTGATGATCGGCCTGGTCGACAGCGGCATAGACATCACCAATCCGATGTTCGTGGACAGCAGCACGCCGCTGCCGGCCGGTTTCCCGAAGGGCGAATCGGCTTTCACGAACCACAAGGTGATCGTGGCCCGCAACTACATCAACCTCCTGAGTAGTCCGCAGCGCATCCACACGGCTGTCGACGAAGACGGGCATGGCAGCTTTGTGGCCGGCTGCGCGGCCGGCAAGCTCGTTACCGCTCCTCTCGCTGCCATCTCGGGAATGGCGCCTGGTGCCTTTCTGGGCAGCTACAAGGTTTTCGGAACACCTGGAATCAACGACACGACGACCACCGCGGCCGTCCTGGCGGCGATCAACGATGCAGTCAGGGATGGCATGGATGTCTTGAATCTCAGCCTCGGCTCCCTGGACTACGTCCCGTCATCGGAGGATCCCGAGGTCGCCGCTATCAGCAACGCGATAGCCGCCGGGGTGGTTGTGGTCCTCGCAGCGGGAAACGAAGGCCCCTCTACACATACCATCGACACACCGGGCTCCGCCCCGGACGCGATTTCCGTCGGTGCGGTCACGAATGCACGCGCCTTCGCGGCGGAGCTGCACGTGACCGGGCCCGGCGCCGTGCCCTCCGGCCTCCAGTCCGTGGCTTACATGCCGGGGACTGGTCCGGAAATCCTGACGCGCATCCCGTCGACCGAGGCGGTTGACGCGGCCGCACTGGACGGCACCGGACTCGCCTGCTCAGCGCTGCCGGCCGGCAGCCTGAATGCGAAGATCGCGTTCATCGCGCGTGGCCAGTGCACCTTCGCCGTCAAGGTGGACAACGCCGCGAGTGCGGGCGCGAGCGCAGTGATCGTCTACAACAACGTTCCCGGCGGGGAAGCAATCACCATGGGGGGTCTTGGCACTACCAATATCCCGGCGGTGATGATCTCCAACGCAGACGGCCTCGCCCTGCAAGGCTTCCTTGCGGCCACCCCGGGCACAACCGTCAGCATCGATCCGAGCACAAGCCTGTCTGCCGTTCCCACAGCTCCGGATGTAATTGCCGGCTTCAGCTCGCGAGGCCCGTCTCCCGATTTCAGACTCAAACCGGACTTCGTCGCCGTCGGGGTAAACGTTTACTCGGCCGCCCAGGATAACAATCCGGCCGGGGCTCTTTTTGACTCCACTCAATTCACTGTCGCAGACGGCACAAGCTTCTCGACCGCCATGACGAGCGGTGCGGCGGCGGTGATGAGGCAGTTGTTCCCTGCCTTCACACCTGCGGGGATCAAGTCTGTTCTCGTCAACACGACCAACCAGGGCGTCACGATCGACGGCACCGAGCCGGCGAATATCCTGCAGGCCGGAAGCGGCCTTCTGGACATGGGGAGGGGCTCGAATGCCGCTGCAGTCTTTTCCCCGACAAGCCTCGGCTTTGGAGTACACGCATACTCGAGCTCCCTGTCGCTGACACAGAGGCTGGTCATCACAAACGTCTCGGGAAACAGCGATCAGTACGCACTCTCGGTTAAGCCCGTGGTCTCCGGCGCGACGGTAAGCCTGGGAACCACGATTACCGGTCAGATCTCCCCCGGTGGAAGCACGGGTGTCGACGTGACGATCCGTGCCACGGCCCCCGCTTCGGGAGGCTTCCAGGGCTTCATCGCCGTTCAGAGTAGTCGGACGTCCACATCCTACGCCGTGCCCTACTGGGCCGGCATCTACGTTCCGGACCCTGGGCGTGTCTTGACGGTGACCCAGAGCCCGGGAGCCGCGGGAGCATTCAGCAGCCTCGCCGATGCACTCGCCGCCGCGCGCCCGGGGAATGTAATAGAAATCGCTGACAGCCGGACATATGACGTGGGCGACACAGGCCTCATGGTCAGCACCAATGGAGAAGGACTTCCTCTGCACGGAATCACGATCCGGGCAGCACGCGGGCAGAACCCCGTCCTGGATGGTTCGACGAGCGCGGCCCTGGCCGATCTGCAGATCATAGGAGTTCAGAACGTCCTGCTGCAGGGGCTCACCATCAACGGAGGGGAGACGGGAGTCGATATCCTGCAGCCTTCTTCATCGGTGCCGCTGTCGGTGACGATTGATCACTGCACCATTGCCAACCAGGCAGCAAGCACAACCTCTTCGGGAATCGTGATCGAGAACGGCGGTGACGTGGACCTTACTTACTCCACCGTCTCCGGAGCCTCGAGCAGCGGGGTGTTCGCCGCGAGCGGGACACAGCTCACGGTCGGCAATTCCACTATCCGGGGCAACGGGAGCGACGGGCTCGATGCCGTTGACTCAAACGTCCACCTGATGGACAGCACGATCCTGGACAATATCGGCGCCGGCGTGTTCCTCGCAAATTGCTCCGGCACCGTTGCGCGCAGCAGTTTCGCCGGCAACTCGGGTACCTTCGGGGACGGGCTCCAGATCATGGACGGGAACCTCACGGTCATTGGCAATACGTTCAGCTCGAACTCCGGCGCCGGTATCTCTCTCTTTGCCGGTACCCTGGCAGGCCCGGGGCCATCTGCGACCCTGGCCGGGAATACGATGAAGTCGAATGGTTACGGCGTTCTGATCGACCAGGGGCAGAACCTGGGGCTCGACGGGAATCTCGTCGAGGACAACGTCCAGGGGGTGCAGGTTTCCGGGTCGACGACCGCGCTCCTGACCAACAATATCATCGTGCGCTCTACCGACGCCTCCGTCGGTGACGGAATCACGGCAGCAGATTCGAGTGTGGTCCGTATCGTCAACAACACTGTTTTCGGCAACCAACACAATGGGATCGCACGTTCCGGCAGCGCTTCCGTCCCGGTCGCCGACTCAATCATCAGTCAAAATGCGCGGGGTGATCTCGACGGGTTCGGCGCCGGAGATGTCGTATTTTCCCTTGTGGGAGACGGGACCCTCACCCCCGGCAACGGCAACATTTCCGGCGATCCGAAGTTTGTCAGTCCCCAGACGGACGACTTCAGCCTCAGTCCGGCCTCGCCTGCGCTGGATGCCGGATCCAACTCCGTGACTAACCTGCCCTTCCTGGACTACGGCCGGCAACTCAGGGTAGCCGGCACGGGGAGTATGCCGGGTGATGGAAGAGTGGATATGGGCGCAGTGGAAGCGTCGTCGGGTTATCCCCTCATCTACCCCCTGCTGATCAACGGCCCCAACGCGGAGATAGGAACCAGCTTCACTACCGGCGTTGCTGTGCTGAACCCCTCGGCCGGCACAGCCGCGACGGCGGAGTTCGCCGCGTACACTCCTGTCGGCACGCTTCTTGAGGGCCAGAGTAATCCCTCCATGCGGGTCCTTGCTCCCGAAGCCCAGCTTCCCATCATCGGGTTTCAACTCTTCGGTTTTCCATTCGAGGCGCCCGAAGTGGGGGCTGTACTGGCTTCATCAACTCAGAGGCTCGCGGGGTTCTTCCTGGTTCTCGACCAGGCTTTCAGCCACATGGCTGATGGTGCGGGTGTCAACGCGGAAACCGGCACCGACCTGTTTTTTGCACGCCACATAAATGACGCGTCTGCAAAAACTTTCTACTCACTTTTCAATCCCGGCATCAATCCTGCAAGCGTCACCGCCACACTCGTGGATGCTTCAGGAGGACAGGTCGGGATCCCCCGGAATAGCCTTGTCCCGCCCAAGGGGCAGTTCTCGTTTACCTTCGACGCCGTCACGACCACGAGTGGGTATGTCCGCGTCCTGTCCGACCGCCCGGTCTCCGGGCTCGAGATCTACGGAGATACATCGGAGATCGCAGCATTGCGTGCGGTCACGGCTGGATCGGAGGCACGGCTCTTCTTCCCGCACATCGCCGTGAATCAGGGCTACTCGAGCCTGATCGGCATCCTGAATACATCGCCCGCTCCCGCAACCGTCAGGTTGACCCCTTACGACAGCGGCGGAAATGAAATAGGCACACCGGTAACACGATTCGTGGACGGAAATGCGCAACTGCTTGAACCGGCGGCGAGCATGTTCGGACTGACATCGGGAAACCTGGTCACGGGCTATGTAATAGCTGACAGTGATCAGCCCGGCATCGCCGGTTTCTGCGAGTTTGACTACGACAACGGCGCCGTGCACTCCGTGGCCAACGTCCCCGCTGCCAGTGTCCCGGAACAGGACCTTCTGTTTTCGCACGTGGCCCACCAGGTCCCCGCGGGATCCGGCGGCACCTACCAGACGGGGATCGCGCTACTGAATCCGTCAGGAGCTCCGGTCTCGTACAGGATGCGGGTGTTCGATGGCACCGGTACCCTGGTCGCGGACGGGACCTTTTCGCTGGGGCCTCATGCCAAGGTCGCCAGGCTGCTGAGTCATCCCGTTGCGGGCGTCGGCTTCTTTACGCAGTCTATTTCGCTTGCGAGCGGTCACGTGGAGGTCACCTCAGACTACCCACTGCTCGGTTTTGAATTGTTCTTCACCGAACAGCTCACGCAGCTGGCGAGCGTGGCGGCCCAGAGCGCCAACTGACCTGGTGCAGTGCGCAAAGCCTCACCTCGCCTGAAATTCGCTTGCCCATCAGTCACTCTCGGGATAGAAATGCCTGCATGCCAATGGAGGCACTCTGATGGCGCCGACAAAAGGAAGCGCGGCCCCTGTCGAGGGCACGGAGCTGAAAGCCGTCATCCTCGCTGCGGGGAAAGAGTCAATCACAGCAGACGGGCGGCCGACCGTGCTCCAGACCCTGGGAGATCGGAGCATTCTGGATTGTGTCCTGGAAAACGCGCTTCAGGTGGCGCTGCCTGAGAGTATCTATGTGGTCGTGGGGTACCGGCAGGAAGAGGTCAGGGCACACCTGGGGCCGAACTTCAAATATGTATTGCAGGAAGAACCGCTCGGGACCGGCCATGCCGTCCTCCAGGTCACTTCCCTGCTCGGCGATTTCCGCGGCAATCTCCTGATTCTATATGGCGACACCCCGCTCTTTCGTCCAGTCTCCATCCGCGGACTGCTGAACCGGCATCGACTGCGAAAGGCGCACCTGACCCTGCTCGCGGCGATCGTCGATCGCCATCTGCCCTATGGACGCGTCATCCGTGATGCCGGCGGCCAGATCATAGACATCATCGAGGAAACCGAAGCCTCGCCGGAGGTACGCGAGATCCGGGAGTTAAACGTGGGAGCCTATGCCGTCGATGCGACCGCCATCTCCTCCGCCCTGAGAAACCTCTCCCCTTCTCCCCTCGACGGAGAATACCGGTTGACTGACTGCGTCCATCAGCTCATCCGGTCCGGACTGCGGGTGGAGAGCTACCAGCTGTATGACCAGGATGAGGTTCAGGGGATCAATACCGCGGAGGACCTGGCCCAGGCGGAGTTCATCCTGCAGAAGCGGCTCTATCGTCCGCGCAGGCAGGAGGAACAGAACCTGATCGCTTTTGGCACCGGCGGTTGGAGAGCCCTCATCGGCGAAGGCTTCACGCTCCATAACGTGCGCAGGCTCACACAGGCGCTGGCCAACGAGATCACCCGCCGAGGTTGGGAGAAACGCGGCGTGATCGTGGGATTCGACCGCCGCTTTCTCTCCAAGCAGGCCGCCGAGGCGTCAGCGGAGGTATTTGCCGGCAACGACATTCCGGCCGTCCTGCTGCCGGAAGATGCCCCGACGCCGCTGATCACCTATGCAACGGCGATTCGGGGCGCGGCGTTCGGGCTGGCTTTTACCGCCAGCCACAACCCGCCGGAGTGGAACGGGCTCAAGGTGTTTCACGGCGACGGATCGTTACTCCTGGATGACGAAACACGCCAGATAGAGGCCGAGACGAACGCGCTCAGCTCCAAAGACGTAATCAAGCTGGAACTGGATGTGGCACTGGAGGCCGGGATTGTTCAGCGGCGGGACTTTACCAACGAGTATGTCGATGCCGTCGAGGCCCTGATCGATCTCGAGGCAATTCGGAATGCCGGGCTCAGAGTCATCGTCGACCCGATGTACGGGGTCGGGCAGCTGACGCTGGGTACCGTGCTGACCGAGGCGCGTTGCCGGGTAACCTTCATAAACGAGCGGCATAACCCATTATTCGGCGGCCGGTCACCGGCTCCGAATCTCGAGGCGCTCCGTCTGCTGAGCTCTCACATGAAGGATCAGCGCTACGACGTCGGCCTGGCCATGGATGGCGACGCCGACCGGATCGCCATCGTGGATGAGCGGGGCGAGTACATATCCATTAATGATGTTCTGCTTCTGCTCTATTGGTACCTGCACGAAGTCCGAGGCGAGCGGGGCGGCGTCGTTCGCAATCTGTCGACGACTCACCTGCTGGACCGGCTGGCAAACCGTCTCGGGGAGGAGTGTTACGAGGTGCCGGTCGGATTCAAACATGTCGTCTCCGCCATGGTGCAACACAACGCGCTTCTTGGGGGAGAGTCATCCGGCGGCCTCACGATCCGGGGACACATCCTGGGCAAGGACGGTATCTTTGCGTCAGCACTGGTCGTGGAGATGCTGGCGCGGACGCGTAAGCGGATTCCTCAGTTGCTGGAGCACGTGTACGGCATCACCGGCCGGCTCTATGGCATCGACGAGAGCATGCCGGCCACACCGGAGATGCGGGTCGTCATACCGCAGAGGTTGAAAGAAGCCCCCAGCAGCCGCATCGGCGACGACCGTGTGCTCAGGGTTTCGCAGGTTGACGGCACGAAACTGTATTTGGAGAACGACAACTGGGCCTTGCTGCGTTTCTCCGGCACCGAGCCTGTGCTCCGCCTTTCCGTCGAGGCTGACAGTCCGCAGAAGGCCGTCGAACTGCTGCAGTGGTTGCGAGACTGGTGCCGGATCCAGAGGAAGCATTAGCGGGGATTACTCATGAATCGGCGGGAAGGAAGCATTTGTGGACACGGGGAAACGCTGGCCGAGCTTTTGCCGCACCGAAGGTGCCAGCGCTCCGCACGCGGATCAAATCATTGTTTTCGATCGGCGTTCATCCGCGTTCATCCGTGTCCCCAATCCCCTTCTCCTGGATGCTCCATGAATTTTCCGGGTTAGGAACCTCCATGGCATCAAGGAATCACGTGTCCTCCGCGCCGACGGAGCGGACCCACTCCGCGGCCGCTGATGTATCCGTCAGGAGGTGATTTGTGCGTTACGGCTATTTTGATAATGAGAATCGAGAGTACGTCATCGAGCGTCCCGATGTGCCGGTCTCCTGGACAAACTATCTCGGCGTCAGGGATCTGTGCACCGTCATCTCCCACAACGCCGGAGGTTACTCGTTTTACCGAAACGCCGAGCATCATCGCATCACGCGTTTCCGGGCCAACGGCGTGCCCCTGGATCGGCCCGGGCATTACGTCTACCTGCGGGATGACGAGACGGGCGAGTACTGGTCTGTTTCATGGCAGCCGGTCGGGAAAGACCTCGAAAAGGCGAGGTATCAATGCCGTCACGGCCTTTCGTATTCCAGGTTCTCGTGTGACTATCAGGATCTCCACGCCGAGCAGGTTCTGTTTATCCCGGTGGAAGACGACGTGGAACTCTGGGACGTCCGGATCAAGAACAGGGGCTCCAGGCGGCGCGACCTGAGCGTGTTCTCCTACCTGGAGTTCTCTTTTCACCACATCGAGATCGACAACCAGAATCTCCAGATGAGCCTGTATGCAAGCGGATCAAGCTACGGGGACGGCGTAATCGAGTACGACTTCTTCTATGAGCCGTGGACATTTCATTACTTCACCGCCGACTTTGAACCCGACAGCTTCGACAGCATGAGAGACAGTTTCCTCGGCAACTATCGGACCGAGTCGAATCCCATCGCAGTCGAGCAGGGACGCTGCCGCGGCAGTCACGAGCTGGGGGGCAACCATTGCGGAGCGCTACACAAAAGATTGACCCTGGCTCCCGGAGAAGAAGCGCGAGTTGTCTTCATGCTTGGCGTCGGCCCGCGGGCAAAGGGGCAGGAAATCAGGCGGAAATATTCCACACCTTCCGTCGTCGACAGGGCGTTCGAAGGACTCAAGTCTTACTGGCAGAAGAAGCTCGCGGTGTTCCAGTGCAAGACTCCGCACGAGGGTCTGGATACAATGGTCAACACCTGGACACTCTACCAGGCGGAAACCTGCGTGGTCTGGTCACGCTTCGCGTCGTTCATCGAGGTCGGCGGCCGAACCGGGTTGGGTTACCGTGACACCTCCCAGGATGTGATGAGCGTCGTGCACACCAATCCGGGGAAATGCCGCCAGCGCATCATCGAGTTGCTGAAAGGGCAGGTGAGCGAGGGCTACGGGCTTCACCTTTTTGACCCGGACTGGTTCGACGCCGATAAGCAGAAGGCGCCGAAGTTCAAGTCGCCGACGATCGCGCATCCACCCGATCGGAGAAGCCTCATCCACGGCATCGAACACGTTTGCTCTGACGACGTGCTGTGGCTGATCGTATCTGTCTGCGAGTACGTGAAAGAGACAGGTGAGGTTGCGCTGTTCGACGAGGTAGTCTCCTTCGCCGACGAGGGCGAGGCGACGGTCTACGAGCATCTGAAGCGCGCGCTCGACTTCTCGGCCAGGCAGGTCGGTCAGACCGGTATCTGCAAGGGCCTCAGAGCGGATTGGAACGATTGCCTCAACCTGGGCGGCGGGGAAAGCGCCATGGTGTCTTTCATGCACCACTGGGCGCTGCGCGCGTTCGTCGAGGCGGCCCGTCACCTCGGCCGCGACAGGGATGTCGCCGCCTACAGCGCGCTCGCCGAGAAGGTCCGCGCAGCCTGTGAAAGAGAGCTCTGGGACGGCGAGTGGTACATCCGGGGCATTACGGCCAAGGGTCTCAAAGTCGGTACGCGCGAAAGCGAGGAAGGCAAGGTCTTTATAGAGAGCAACACCTGGGCCGTAGTTTCTGATACGGCATCGACTGAACGCGGCAGGTTGTGCATGGATGCCGTGGACAAGCATCTCTATTCCAGGTATGGAATTCATTTGCTGTGGCCCGCATTCTCAAAACCGAACGACGACATCGGGTTCGTCGGTCGTGTATACAAAGGCATCAAGGAGAACGCAGCGATCTTCAGCCATCCCAATCCCTGGGCAGTCATCGCCGAATGCAAACTCGGCCGCGGCAGCAGGGCGATGAAGTTTTACGATTCGCTCCTGCCCTGCAACCAGAACGACATGATCGAAATCCGCGAGGCGGAACCGTATTCCTATTGCCAGTTCGTAATGGGAAGGGATCACACTGCCTTCGGCCGCGCGCGACATCCTTGGCTGACCGGAAGCGGCGGGTGGAATTACACCGCCGTCACGCGCTGGATTCTCGGAGTGCGGTTGAGCTTCGAAGGCATGGTCATCGACCCATGCATACCGGCCGACTGGAAGGAGTTCCAGGTTACCCGCCGGTGGCGCGGAGCGACATTCGACATCACCGTCCGCAATCCCAGCCGGATCGAGAAAGGCGTCAGGAGCGTGGCACTGAACGGCAAGCTCGTCCAGGGAGCGATACCGCCTCAGCCGGCCGGTTCGGTCAACGAAGTCCTCGTCGTAATGGGCTGAAGCCGGGCGGTCGGGATACATCAAGACTCAAAAGATACTTCCCCGGTCTCCTGGCCAGGTGATTGCGGCGGTGCGGTAACTGATCGACTGCGACCAACCGCGGGGAGAGGTGTCCCGTCAGGGACACCATGAAAATAGCCCGGCACTTCAGTGCCGGGATTGCGTGACAAAGACAGGGACAAGTCCCGGAGGGACGGCTGAGGTCGCGACACCCGGATCGAAAGATAAGTCTGCAGACTACTCGTCACGCTCAGGATCCGGTTGATCCGGTCGCTTCCGGTCCCGGGACCGGTGGGGCTCCGCCCCGGATCGGGACAAAGCGCGAGAGTATCACCGCAGGAATCGCCGAGATTAGAACCCAGATGAAGAAATTCTGATACCCGAGCGCCATCTGTATCTTGCCGCTCACTGTGCCCGGCAGCATCAGGCCCAGGTTCATCAGCGCAGTGGCAAAAGCGTAATGCGCGGTCTGGTATTCCCCTGGGGCAATTTCCTGCATCATCAGAAGGATGACGCCCACGAACCCGAAACCGTAGCCGAACATTTCGCAACTCATGGCGAGCGTGACCAGCACGTGGCTGGCCGGCAGTGCCGTACTCAGGTAGACATACGCCAGGTTGGGCAGGTTCATCACGCATATCAGGGGCAGCAACGCCCGTCGCAGGCCCAGCCAGGAGGTGAAGTAGCCGCCGAGCACGCTCCCCGCTATGAAGGCCACCGTGCCGAAGGTCCCGTAGATCGTTCCGAACTGGTCCGTTGTGAGACCGAGGCCGCCTGCGCCTCTCTGATCCACGAGAAAGAGAGGTCCTATCCTTACCACCTGTCCCTCGCCGGCACGGTAGAGGAGAATGAAGACGAGAAGGAGGAGGATGTTCGGCTTCCTGAAGAAGGTGACTACCACGTCCCGGAAAGTCCCGTACATTTCCCGCAGGCTCTCCGAGTGCCGCTCGGCTCCGCCCTTGGGGAGTACGCGGGCATGATAGAGGCTCAGCAAGACCAAAATCGCACCCAGGGCGAAGAAAATCACGGTCCAGGCGTGCGCCACATCCGTGCGCGCCTCGAGGTATCCGGCGAGGATAACCAGGGCGCCCTGGGAGCAAAAGCGCGCCACATTGTAGAACCCGCCCTGCCAGCCGGCGTACGCCGCCTGTTCCCTGGACGAGAGACTCGCGATGTAAAGGCCGTCGGCGGCGATGTCATGCGTGGAGGAGCAGAATGCCGCCACGCTGAAGAATGCAAGCGTGTATCGAAAGAAGCCCGGAAGCGGCAGGCACAAGGCTACCAGCGCGAGACTGAGCCCGCCGGCGAACTCCATCAGGATCACGAAGAACTTCTTGGTCTTGAACATCTCCAGCAGCGGGCTCCAGAGCGGCTTTAGAGACCAGGGCAGCAGCAGCCAGCTGGTGTACAGGGCGATGACATCATTCGCAACGCCAAGACGCTTGTAGAGAATGCCGGCAAGCAGTGAGACCGCGAAGAAAGGCAGGCCTTCGGCGAAGTAAAGCGTCGGCACCCAGAGGGCCGGATGGGTTCGGGCAGGTTGGCTGCTGCTCATACGGCTCTCCTGAATTCGCTGGAAGTCGGGTGAGGTACTGAGCCGGATACATCCAGGGCAGGAGCCCCGGAAAGTGGAGCCTACTACCCGTCGCGAATCTGCGTCAAGCGAATCACAATCAAGTCCTGCTTGCGCGGAATCCGGGATATGATTAGTCTAGAGTAGTATTTCCCCTCAGGCGAGGCTGATACATGGGGAGGAATAAGGACCCCGGCATCCAACCCCAGGGCGTCGAAGTTACAGTCGCGATGATGACCGAGAGCCCTCAGCCCGGGTGCCGCGGTGCGGACCTCAGGGGAAAGGATTTCAGAACAGCCAATCTCCGGGATGCCAAACTTTCCGGGGCCAGACTCAGCGGAGCGGACTTCGGCGGAGCAAACCTCCGCGACGCAGACCTCAGCGGGGCCGACCTCAGACAGGCAAGCCTTCGGGGCACCAGGCTCTACGAGACTGATCTGAGCGGTGCCAACCTCAGCGGAACAAATCTCTTCGAGGCCGATCTCAGCGGAGCGAACCTGAGCGGCGCAAATCTCAGCCGGGCGGATCTCCGGAGGGCAAACCTCAGGCAGGCCAGACTGGGGGACGCGAAGCTCTTCGAGGCTGACCTCAGCGGAGCCAACCTCATCGAGGCTGACCTCGGAAAGACGGACCTCAGGGGGGCTGAACTCAGCGGAGCAACTCTGTTCGGGGTTGACCTCAGCAAGGCCGACCTCAGTGGCGCCGGCCTCTTCCAGTCAGACCTCACCGGCGCCGACCTCAGCGGCGCCGGATTGAAAGGTGCGGACCTCTTCCAAGCCGAACTCAGGCAAGCGAAGCTCGCCGGGGCCGACCTCGGAGGAGCCGACCTCAGCGAAGCCGACCTGAGCGGCGCGGACCTGAGCGGCGCGGACCTGCGGGAAGCGGACCTCAGGAAGGCAAAGCTCTGGGAGGCAAACATCAGGAACGCGGATCTGGGGGAGGCGAAGCTGTCAGGAGCGAGCTTCTTCCGGGCCGACCTCAGCGGGGCAAGCCTCAGGAAGGCGGACCTGAGGGGGCACTGGCTGAACCTTGCCTGGAAAATGACCCGGGTCGGGAAGCTGGCACTGCCACGCCTCGAGCCTTTTCCTCCCACCGGTCTGAGCGAAGCAAACCTGGAATCAGCCGACGTCGCCGAGGTCCGCTTCAATCGCTGGACCGAGTACCGCGGCATCAGGGTCGCAACCTGCCATGGCAGCCCGCGTTTCAAGCGGTTTGCCGAGGACCAGGAGTTTATCGAGGAGTGCAGGAGTTCCTGGTACAGAAAGCCTGTCTATTGGACGTGGCTGGTCGTCGCGGACTGCGGGAGATCCCTGCTGCTGTGGACTCTGTGGTTTGTCGCCGCCATCTGCGGTTTTGCATGGAAATACCTGAGTATGGGACCGGACGCCTTCGACCACCCCTACCTGACTGAATGGAGCTGGACGACGACTTTCTACTACAGCATGGCGACCTTCGCGTCTGTCGGATACTCCGGCATCGCCCCTGCGACACCGGAGGCCGCCGCGTGGGTGACCGCAGAGGCCGCTGCCGGCTATGTGATGCTGGCAGGCTTGATCTCAATCCTCTTTTCTCGCCTGGCCAGAAGAAGCTGATCATTGTGAGGAGCGCATGCGGACAAAAGGGGGGGCCGGCATGGCTCGTCCCGGCGACGCGAACCCGCAGTGTGGTCGAGAAGGCATCCGATTCTGACGATCCGTGACTGGCCGGCTTCTCCTGTTGAAAGCAAAAGTTACCGATATGAGACTGAGTCGAGTTAGAATGGCTCGCCCAAATGAACATGTCCCCTCGCGATCTCCCGTGGAAAGGGCGTCTGGTTCCGGCAATAGCGCTCGTGTCGCTGTGCGCCGCGCTCTGCATCCCCGGCTGCGGCGGATGGGCTCGGGTCTATGCGTCGGAGGCGGCCTCCGTCCCGCGTGAAGAAGTCGGGCTGGCAAGCTGGTACGGAAACCCCTACCATGGCCGGAAGGCCGCCAACGGCGAGATCTATGACATGCGCAAGTTGACGGCTGCGCACCGCACCCTGCCTTTCGGAACTCGCGTTCGCGTCCACAACCTCGAGAACGACAGGACGGTCGAGGTGGAGATCACCGACCGCGGACCATTTGTCGACGGGCGGCTGATCGACTTGTCATACGCAGCCGCGCGGGCCCTCGGGATGCAGCGCTCGGGCCTTGGTCGTGTCCGTCTCGAGATGCTGTACGTGTCGGCCATGACCTCGGGCGACGCTTTCGCCGTACAGGTGGGAGCCTTCAGAATCCGTTCGAACGCTGAACGGCTTCGCGCCGAGATGGAACGGCGCTACGGGTTTGCGGTCATCGTGCCGCGCGAGGGCAATCCCGTGTTGTGGCGTGTCGTGACAGGCAGATATCGCAGCCCGGAGGATGCACGGACAGTCGCGCTGCAGATTCGCGCGGAGGAGAGTGGGAGGCTTGGTCCAGCGTTTGTCCAGCGCCTCGACGACTGACGACAGCCGACTCCGGCTCAGCAGTGGATAGACCGCGGAGGCGCAAAGTGCGCAGACCAGCTTCTCTTGTCTCTTCAGCGGTATATTCTCATCTCTGCGCGCTCAGCGTCTCCGCGGTGATTTGCGCAGCGCTGACCGCCTTTCCGGTTCCTCCGCGCCAGCCTGGCGCGATAGAAACCCTCGAAGCCGCTCATCAGGAGGCACGCTGCTACCTCGACCAGATTGAGGCGACAAAGGCCAGACACCCGGCGAAGAACCGCAATGGCGCGGCGCTTACGGAACTGTTGGAGCGTTACAGGTTGGCGCGGGCCAGGCTCGATTCGCTGCTGGGCTCCATGTCACCGCCTGCCGCTGTCGAGGACCGCCGCGCATTCGACGCCATCAGGCGCTCCTGGGAGGCCGAGCCGATCCGGGAACCGGTTGCCGGCGAGAGCGCTCTCGCAGCCCTGACCCGGCAAGTCTATAGACGTTTTGGAGAGGCGGCTCAGCGGATCGAGTTCGAAGGGAAGATACTCGACCGGCTCACAATCCTGGGTCTGCTGCCCCGCACCGCGGACCCTCAGATGAGAAAGAAGCTGTTCTTCTCGATGAGGGGAATATGGGATTCGGTAAACGGCAGCGATGGCGCTGAGAGCCCGTACGCAAAGATGGTGTCACTGAGACTGGCGGAGTGGAAAGAGGACGGCGGAAATCCGTTTCTCGCCAAGGCGAGAGAATTCGGCATCGAGCCGGGCGTGATGGAGAACTGGCTCACGTCGATACTCGATGCCTGGAGGGACAACGCAGCCGGGCAGGAGCTGGAACCGTGGGACTTCGCTTATGCGACAGGCAAGGCCAGCCGCATATTGAGTCCCCGCATACCAAGGAGGAGCCTCGAACCGCTCAACGACGGCTATTTCAGACAGCTCGGTGCGGCGCCTGCGCGGCTGGGTATTCACTTCGACCTCCAGCCGAAGCCCGGCAAAGACCCGGTGTCGTATACGACTTTCGGCATGCGCAACCGCCTCGAGCAGGGCCGCTGGGTGCAGGGAGAATTCTGGGTGTTCACCTCCTACCGGACGGGAGGCCTGGACAACCTCGCAGAGCTTCTTCACGAGACCGGCCACGGTATTCACCTGGGCGGCATACGCACAAGGCCGGCCTTCGAGGACTGGCCCGACAGCGACACTTTCACCGAGGCACTGGCTGATCTTGCCGGTCTCGAAGTATACGAACCCGGTTGGCAGAAACGTTACCTGGGCACATCCGTCCCGTTGCGAGACTCGCTGCGGGCCAAATACTCCTCGATCGTGATGGACGTTGCCTGGGCGCTTTTCGAAATGCGCCTTCACGAGCTGCCGCAGTTGAATCCCAACCAGGTATGGACGGAGATCACGCACCGGTACCTGGGAATCCGGCCGCATCCCGAAATCTCGTGGTGGGCCATCCGCGGCCAGCTGGTTGATTCGCCTGCGTACATGATGAATTATGCTCTGGGCGCTGTAGTCGCGGCTGAGCTTCGAGCCCGGACCGCGGAACTGAGGGGAAGAGCAATCTTCGCGGACGACAGCACCTGGTATCCGTGGGTCGCCGCCCGCCTGTTCAGGTACGGATTGGAGAAGCCTTCACACGATGTGATTGCGGAGTATCTTGGCAGGCCGCCTTCGACACACGCCCTGCTCGAAGACATGAAGCGCGCGGGCGCCGGGACGTCCGACTCGAAGCGTTGAATCGACCTTTTCCCGGAAGAGCGGAACGATGGTCGGATAACAGGAGGATCACTGCATATGAGCGCCCAACGACAACGTGCTACGCTGCAACGGATAGCCCACCAGGCGATGCTCGACCGGGGCCTGTTGCCGGATTTTTCTCCCGAGACCCTGGCAGAGCTCGACCGGATGCCGGATCCATCCGCCCTGGCCGGCAAATCGTCCCGAGACCTTCGGGGACTCCTTTGGGCTTCCATCGACAACGATGATTCCCGGGATCTGGACCAGCTCACCGTCGCGGAGAACGTCCCGAGCGGCGCAGTGAAGCTCCGTGTCGCCGTTGCCGATGTGGACGCGCTCGTGAAGAAGGGATCCGCAATCGACGGGCACGCGCGGCAGAACACCACCTCGGTTTACACCGCCGCTGAGATCTTCCCGATGCTCCCTGAGAGATTGTCGACGGATCTCACGTCGCTGGGCTTTCAAGAAGACCGTCTTGCCATCGTTATTGAAATGGTGGTGGATGCCGACGGTTCACTCCAGGACTCGGGAATCTACCAGGCCGTCGTGCGCAACAAGGCGAAGCTTGCCTACAACAGCGTCGCCGCCTGGCTCGATGGGACCGGCCCGATGCCAGAACCCATCAAGGAGGTTGAGGGGCTCGACGCGAACCTGCGGACCCAGGACTTCGTGGCGCAGAAACTCAAGGAGTCCAGATACGAGCACGGCGCTCTCGACCTGGAGACGATCCAGGCGCGGCCGGTGTTCGACAACGACGTGATCCAGGATCTGAAAGAGGACAAGAAGAACCGCGCGCGGGAGCTCATCGAGGATTTCATGATCCTGGCAAACGGCGTGACCGCACGCTATCTCATGGAAAAGCGTCTCCCTTCCCTTCGGCGCGTCGTCCGATCTCCGAAGCGATGGGAAAGGATCGTAGATGTAGCCGCTCACCTCGGCTTCCGCTTGCCGCCGACACCTGACCCGAAGGCGCTGGCACGGTTCCTGGCGATCCGAAAATCTGCTGATCCGCTCCGTTTTCCCGACCTCTCGCTGACCATCGTCAAGTTGATGGGAGCCGGGGAGTATGTCGTCGAGATGCCGGGCGAAGAAGGGCTCGGCCACTTCGGCCTCGCGGTCAGGGACTACGCCCACTCGACCGCTCCCAATCGCCGCTTCCCGGATTTGATCACGCAGCGCCTGCTCAAAGCCTCGCTCTCAGGATCCCAATTGCCGTATGGCAGGGATGAATTGGAGGAACTGGCTCAGCACTGCACAGAGAAGGAAGACGACGCCAACAAGGTGGAACGGCAGGTCGGCAAGTCGGCAGCGGCGATGCTCCTCGAGTCGAGGATCGGCGAACGTTTCGACGCGATTGTCACCGGCGCTTCGGAGAAAGGGACGTGGGTGCGCATCTTCCACCCGCCTGCGGAAGGCAGGCTCGTCCGCGGGCACGAAGGCGTCGACGTCGGCCACAGGCTCCGCGTCCAGCTCGTTTTCACGGACGTGGAGCGCGGCTACATCGACTTCAGAATAGCCTCGCCCGGATAATTCGCGAATCATCCGAAAGAATAGTCATTCGGACGCGGACAAACGCTGACGAACGCCGGCCGAATCCGCGACCGTGCTGGAGTGATTGGGAAAAATCCAGCCTGATACCATCCTGTCTTGAATCATATCGCTTACCGATATACAATATAACAGTGATCAAGTCGTTTCGTGACCGGGAGACGCTCAGCCTGTTCTTCGGACGGTGCCCCCGGCGGTGGAGCGCGATCCGAGCCCAGGCAGAACGGAAACTCTTGCTCCAGGATGCGGCAGCCAGCCTGGACTTCTTGAGTGCGCCGCCGGGTAACCGGTTGGAGAAGCTGGCGGGAGACCGCGCCGGACAGTGGAGCATTCGCGTCAACGACCAGTGGCGGGTTTGCTTCCGCTGGGGAGACGGTGACGCCCGGGACGTTGAGATAGTCGACTATCACTGAGGGGGAGATACAAACGTGGTAAAGAACAGAATGAGGCCGATTCACCCAGGGGAGATACTTCGCGAGGAGTATATGCTCCCTCTTGGCCTGTCTGCCAATGCGCTGGCTCGGGCATTGGGAGTGACACCCGCGCGCGTCAACGACATAGTGCGCGGGCGGCGCGCCGTCACGGCTGACACGGCGCTGCGTCTTGCGCGCTATTTGGGAACGGATGCCCGTTCGTGGATGAATCTGCAGTCCATCTACGATCTCCGGGTCGCCGAACTCGCGCAGGCCAAACGCATTGCCGCCACCGTGCGCCCGCGGGCAGCATGATTTGAACAAATAGTGCCAGGCTGGAATCTTACGAATTAGCGGAAGTTCTCAACCAGCATCAGGTCGCTGTCGAAGTCGCCCCAGCACCAGACGATCGACCGGCCATCCGGGCAAACTGTGAGCATGTTGATCCAGTTATCCAGCGTTGCGATCTTCTGGATCGTTCCCGTGAACGGCGGCCGGCCCATCGCCATCTCGTAAAGCACCGCCCCCAGGCTGAATATGTCCGTCCGATGATCAACGGCTGCCGAAGCACCTGTTCCGGGCTCATGTAACGCGCCGTCCCCATCACCGTTCCCGGAATAGTGTGGCTCTCGGTAGTGACCGTGGCTGTGGGGGCTCGTTCCAACAGTTTGTCGATCTGTTTCCAGCGTTTCGGGTCCGTATCGATTTGCGGCGATCAGTCACTCTTCAGATCAGCGGCTTTGTGTCCCTCTGCGCTGATTGCGTGATACAACCAGCCCTTGGCTTTGTTCCACTCGCGCTTCACGGTAACCGGGGCAACTTGCAGGACTTCGGCGGTCTCCTCGATGCTGAGGCCACCGAAGAAGCGCAACTCCACGATCTTCGCCTTGCGCTGGTCGAACTGTGCCAGGTCGTTCAAAGCATCATCCAAGGCCACCAGATCGAGGCCCGGCGTCTTGGCTACCATCTCTCCCTCGTCCAGCGGAAGCAGGATGGCGCCGCCTCCCCTTTTCTGCGCGTGCCCGGCGCGGGCAAATTCCACCAGGATTTCGCGCATGAGTTTGGCGGAGATGCCGTAGAAGTGGGCACGGCTCTGCCAGTTCAGCGACCTGGCATCGACCAGTCGTATGTAGGCTTCATGCACCAGCGCCGTAGTCTGGAGCAGGTGGCCGGGACGCTGCCTTCGCATGTAAGCGTGAGCCAGGCGATGGAGCTCCCCGCTCACAAGCGGAATCAACTGCTCCAGGGCCCTGGAGTCACCTTCACTCCAGGATGCAAGCAATCCAGTTACATCCGGGGAAATCGGTCGCGCCACAGGCCCTCCCTGTAAATGAATGAGCCCATGTCGATTGGCCACATTCTAACACAGGGATGAGCCTTTCCGGGATCGCGTTTCGAATGAGGAGGGTGAGGACAGAAAGGCCTCGATCCCGCCAGGAACGCAGGAGAGAAACGTTCAGCATGAATCGGGGATGGTGAACGCGGGTCGGCCTGAATCCTCAGACGCCGGGATTCAAGGAGGTCGAACCCATGAGCCGGTCCCTCGTACAGGCCGCGTCGCTGATCCTTTCATGTGCAATAGACCTGGCAGGCATCTCGCTGGAAGCGGCTCAGGAATCCAGCCAGGACTATCCGACTCATTACGATACATGTATACAACTACGCACACATTCCGGTCTCAGGCTGGCAAGGACTCAGAAAAGAGTCGAAGGATTCTTCCTCGGGGCAGGAATCCGATTGAAGTGGGCGGACACCCCTTTGCCGTCCGCCATGGATCGCGTCCTGCTGGACCTGTCTGGAATCCGGATCCATTTGATTTCGTGCTAAAGATTGTCCCCAGTTTCCCGAGGAGCGACGGACACTACAGGAACTGGTTTTCGGATTTGCCGCGGGATCGCCAGGTCACCATCTTCAACAAAAGAACAGAGCATATTGCATTCAACGCTGAGGTCACTCATCCTGAAATCCTGGCAATCGCCATTGCACACGAATTGGGTCATGCCCTGCTGGGCCCCAAGTCGCACTCCGATGCCGGGATCATGCGTCCCCGCATGCAGCCCGAAGATTTCAAGAAGGCTCAATGCTTGACGCTGGCTTTTACGCCGGAACAGGCTGAGCGCATGCGCCGCCAGGTTGTTCAGCTGATGACGCGGAAACAGGGGACGACGCCTTGAAGGGGCACCTATGGCATGCCCCGTACCGCCGAGCCAATCGAAAATGCAGTCGGGATCGGGATGGGAATCGGGATCGTAGTCGCCATCGGTGTCGAGAGAAGCCCGCGCCAATCTTGGAAATGGCAACTGTCCTGGCTTCGAATGCCGATTACGATTGCGACCCCGATTCCGATTCCGACAGCGGGTATTCCTCGACCCTATGGCAACCAGGAGCAGAGGGGTCGGCCCGCCTGGTCCTCACAGAAGAAGGCGCGGAAGCCGGGCGGGAGGTGACCGGCAGACCAATCGCGACCGTTGACAAAAAAGGCTTTTGTCCACGCCTCGCTGTCGATAGCGCGCGGTGCTGCGACCGAAACCTGGAAGACTCCCTGCACGGGGTAGCCGGTCCGGGGATCGAAGATGTGACCGTAAACCTTCCCGCCCGCCTTGAAGGACTTCTCCGAAGTGCCCGAGGTCGAGATCGATCGGTCCTTGAGCACCACCGTTTCTGTACGACTCCCTGTTCCCCCGGGGGTGCGGATGTTGACCGTCCATCCATCCCGGTCGGGAGGAGATCCCAACGCATAGATGCTGCTTCCCGCAGCCGATACCAGGGCCCGCTCGATTCCGTTATGCTTGAGCACCTCGATCACGCGATCGACGGCGTAGCCCTTCCCGATTCCGCCGGGATCCATTTCCACTCCGGCCCGTGCAAAGCGGACGGTCCTCCTTGCCGGATCGAGCAGGATATTCGCATAGCCGACCCGTGCCAGCGCTTCATGCACGGCAGAGTCATCAGTGAGCCTTCCGGATCCGTCGCGAAAACCCCAGGCTTTGACGAGGGGGCCCACCGTGATATCAAAGGCGCCTTCGCTGCTCCGGCTGTAGTTGACGGATTCCGACAGAAGATCAAACAGTTCCTGTGAAACCTCAACGGCCCGATCTGCCGCCTTCCGGTTCACTTCGCTCCATTCACTCTCCGGCCGGTAGTTCGAAAGCATCCGATCCAGGCGGCGCAGTTCGGCAAACGAGGCGGCCGCGGCCGTGTCGGCGGTGTCGCGACTGGCGGAATACAGAGAGACTGAGAAAGCGCCGCCCATGGCATCGGCACTGTATTCGTAGTGATGCAGTTGGGCCCGTGAGGAGGCGGGAAGCAACAGGCAGAGAAACGACAAGACGACTGCACAGACGAGACCGCGGCGCCTCCGGGATGTGCTCACACTGCCTCTTCCGTGCAAAGGCGGATCACATTGAATCCCCGGATGTACCAGGCAGAACACGTAACCCTGAGGTGCTGACACTCCAACGGCTCACTTGTTCCGGCTCGTTCCCTCGAACACCAGGGTGCCGAAATTTTCGGGGACGTGATTAGGGTCCAGGCCCGGCGCGCACGTGGGCTGCCAGCAAAGGAACTGGCGTTGGGAGTCGGGTCCCTGTCCCGCAATCCGGTACAGGTTCGCACGCCACCGCGTGCCGGGTTTCACTGCCTCCGCCGTCACCGATTTCAGCGGTATCCGGGCGGCTGCATACCAGACGTGTGCCTTGTCGTCGATCCGGGCCGCCGTGTTCCACCCCGATCGCCAATCCCGGTTGCCCTTGGTATTGTGGGTCTTGAGATCGAGTTTGATGTCCAGGTCGATCCAATCGCCGGTCGGAGCCACTTCATATTCTTTGTACAATCCGATGTTTTCCCAGTCCGCGCCCAGGAATACTTCCACCACATCCCGGTCCCACAATCCAGGCCGGGGTTTGTCATTCTGAGCGGGGAGGAAGAGATTCAATGACTCGTAAGGACAGACAAACAGGAGGTACAGGTGCTCGTCCGTCCAGAAGGCGCGCACTTCCGTCTTCAGCTTCGGGTAGTCGATCGTCCGCGTGCAGTCCTTGACGATCCATGCCGACGCAGCGCGCTTCCAGGCTGCCGACTTCGGGTCCGTGTTCAGGGTCGGCGAATCCTTTTCATAGGGTATGGAAAGTGACGCCGTCGGCTGCGCGACCTTGCAGATTTCCTGGCCGAAAATACCGCCGGGGGCCATGAAACAGGTTACAGGCAGAACAGCGAGGAATTGCAGTACCAGGGTAACTTTCATCGGGCTCGTCCTCCTTCCTTCTCCAGATACATGCCCGGCTCGAGTGCGAACAACGGCCAGTCTGGAATAGACGCACTTGAATATCACGGAGCCCCTCCACAGAGAAGGGATTTCGCTGTGCACGACCATGACGGCACCAATTGGTTCAAGCCCGCACTGCACATCGCGGCAGGTCCGTACCCCCGCAATCGGAATCGGAGATCGTAGTTCTAGCCCGAAGGCTGCCTGCGCTGTATGATCATCGGTTCAGGCACGCCCGTGCCAGGGAGAAATGCCGTGACGATCAAATTTGCGCGACTCATCCTGCTGATTTCTGTTGGTGTGATTACGCTGTCGGGAGGTAAAGCCACCGCTTACGGCGCAGCTCAAACAATCACTCCACACGGCGGCAAGGGCAGCCCGGCCATCATCGCTTACGTATTCTCACGCAACAAGGTTATCGACCCGGCAGGGATCGCAGCCGGCAAACTCACCCACATCAACTATGCGTTCGCCAACATCGCCGACGGGAAGATCATCGAGGGCTTCGCGAACGACGCAAAGAACTTCGAGATTCTGTCCGGCCTGCGCGCCGGACATCCGCATTTGAAGATCCTCATCTCGGTGGGAGGCTGGACATGGTCGGGTGGTTTCTCCGACATGTCGCTGACAGGTGAGAGCCGCGGGCGATTCGTCGACAGTGCCGTGGAGTTCGTGCGACGCCACAACCTCGACGGCGTGGACATCGACTGGGAATACCCCGGCCTGCCCGGCATCGGGAACCCGTATCGCCCGGAGGACAAGCAGAATTTCACGGCCCTGATGGCCGAGTTGCGCACAGCTCTCGACAAGGAGGGGGAGGCGCAAAAGCGGCGGTATTGGCTCACCTTTGCTGCGGGAGCAAACGTGCCCGAGTGCCTCGATCACATCGAGATAGACAAGGTCCAGGCGGTGGTGGATTTCGTGAATCTCATGACATACGACTTTCGTGAAGCAGAATCTGATTCGCTCGCCGGCCACCACTCCAACCTGTACGGCAACCCGGCGGACGACAAGAAGTTGTCTGCCGACCGCGCGGTGCGCGACTACCTGGCCGCCGGCGTGCCGCCGGCCAAGGTTGTCATGGGCGTGCCGTTCTACGGCCACGTCTGGGCCGAGGTGAAACCGGTTGGAAACGGGCTCTACCAGCCGGGCAAGCCCCCGCAGGAGAGAATCGACGCTTCTTACGGGAACCTGGTCGCGCAGTTGATCGGGAAGAACGGTTACGTCCGCTTCTGGGACAAAAAGTCCCGGGCGCCGTACCTATGGAATGCGTCGAAGAGAGTCTTCATTTCCTACGAAGATCCGGAATCGCTGCGCCTCAAGTGCAGTTACATCCGCGGCCACAAACTCGGGGGCGTCATGTTCTGGGAATACTATGCCGATCCCACGGGCTCACTGCTGGACACGCTCTATCAGGCATTACGTTGAATTGAGAGGTGACTGATGAGGAAGCTCCCGGCAGGAATCTGACTGTTCGCCTGCCGCTATCCCTCGTTCTGAGCCAGTAGAGGATATACGACAATGGGTGATCGTTCCTTCGATCTTGCTGAAGAACTGCGACGGGGCGCGCATTACCTCTCCCAGCGCCTGAGGCCCGCGGCGGGAGCTATCCCCCACATACCGGGCATCGACATATATGGCGTCACGGTACCTCTGAATGGCCTCGCGGGTGGAGACCTCATCACCTACATCAACTTCCAGGACCGATTTGATCTGGACGCGCGCATCCGGCGCGCGCTCTCTCAAGGGCAGACAGGCGTCGCGCAGTCTCTCCAGCGGCTGAAACGCAAGGCCGGCGTGCTGGTTGCCGACGTCGCAGGGCACGACTTTACCGATGCCGCCCGCGCTCTGATGCTGCATCAGGCGTTTCACACCGGCGCGCTGTACGAAATGGACATGCACGGGCAGATCACCACCCGCCTCTTCGAGCAGATAAACACCCGGTTCTGCAAGTCTGCTACCCTGCGCAACCTGGCAGCAGATCGTGACGCGGCGAGTTTCATCACGTTGATTTATGGGGAGATCTCGAACACGGGCAGGTTCAGCTTCGTCAGCGCAGGCCACCCTTCGCCGCTCGTGTTCTCGCGGGAGTTCGACCGCTTCGTCGACATCAGTGAGGACAGGCTCGTCAGCTTTCCGCCCATCGGGCTCCAGCCGGGCGAGGACCAGGCGGACGCCAAGCGTTACCAGCGAGCCCTGGGGTACAAGAAGCGGTACACGGTAAATAACCTCAACCTGCTGGGTCATGGTGACGTGCTGCTCCTGTACACCGACGGACTCCTCGACCAACTTTCTCCTTACAGTCAGCAGGAGCTGGAGCGAAGCGTTTCCCGCGCCAGGGACGGGACGGCGAGGGAAATTTGCGAGGCGATCCTTCTCGACCGGCGCAACATGGCCGAGCAGACCGACGATCTCACACTCGTCGTCATCAAGTACCACTGAGGAATCGCGGCCCTTCCTCAGCCGGCCCGTTCCTGCAAGATTCCCCCCGGCGGCGATCCCGTGCAGCGCACGCAAGCGCCCGCAACCAGCCTCCTGCTAGGAGGCTGGTTGAATGTTCTGGTTCACCCGGAAGAAGTTCGTCGGGTCGTACTTCTTCTTTACTATCGCCAGGCGCTGGTAGTTGTCGCGGTACGTGGTCCGGATACGGTCCTGGCCTTCCTCCATCATGAAGTTCACGTAGGCACCGCCGGCGGAGTACGGGTGCAGCGCATCCCAGTACTCTTTCGTCCAGGAAGTGATCTTGTCTTTGTTCGCAGGATCCGGATCCACTCCCACGATGACCTCCGCCCAGGTTACGTCCCGGTAGCTGAAGGCGGTCTCGCTCTTGCCGACCCGTTGCACGGCCCCGTTGACCGGGTAGAGGTGCATCGTGGAATGCATGGTGGGCAGCCGGGACGCATGCTGTGTGTGCAGCTCAACGGCCTTGTCGCTGATCTCCTTGACAAAATCAGCTCTCCAGTACCATTGCAGGCCCGGCGGATAGAGCGGGTCGAAGATGGTTTGCAGCGCGGGAAAGGGCATCGTACCGACATGGTCGAAGACCGGCTTCCCGAATTGCCTCACCGGTTTGAGTATCTTCTCTGCCTCGCCGACGGCCCCGGTACAGCACCATACGATGCCGCACACCTTCTTGCCGTGCAGTTGCCCCGGAAACATCGGCGCGGGCGGGACGGTGAGGAAAGCGAAGAAACCGTTGACATCCTCCGGTGCACCGGAGATGAATTCACGATAGAGTTTCATGACCCCCTCGGCCTGCTCGAGCGGCCAGAACGTCGGGCCGGCGTAAACTGTCTTGACCGGCTGGAGACGGAACAGGAAGGAGGTCACAACCCCGAAGTTGCCGCCTCCGCCGCGCAAGGCCCAGTAGAGGTCGTCGTTGCGATCGCCGCTGGCAACCACGAGGCGGCCGTCGGCCAGGACCACATCCGCAGAGAGAAGATTATCGATGGTCAGCCCGTGCTTGCGGCTCAGATGGCCGATGCCGCCGCCCAGCGTCAAGCCTCCGACTCCGGTCGTGGAAATGATACCGCTCGGGACCGCCATGCCGAAGGCGTGCGTGGCATGATCCACGTCCCCCCATGTGCATCCCCCTCCGACACGCGCGGTGTGCGCCGTCGGATCAACACGGACCCCTTTCATCCTGGACAGGTCGATGACGATGCCCCCGTCACATGTACCCAGGCCCCCACCATTGTGGCCGCCGCCGCGGATCGCGGCAAGCATCCGGTTTTCGCGGGCATAATCGACCGCCGCGATAACGTCTGCCACGTCAGTGCACATGACGATAAGGTCAGGCCGCCTGTCGATCATCGCGTTGTAGACTCGGCGGGCTGAATCATATGCGTCGTCGGAGGGCTGGATGATCTGCCCACGAACACGATTTCCAAGCTGGTCTTTGGACACTCCGGACATAGGTTCCCCCTTGGCGAAGATGGCGCGAAGCCACCCAATCCCACTACAGTTCCGTACACCCGTTTTCAATAGAATATACACCCGTGCGGAGCTTTGTGAAGCGGGAATTCAATTTCGTTTCGCCACACTTCCGGTCTGTCAGACCAGTCCATGGCGCTGGAACCACGTGCGGCCGGTCTCCGAAGATATGGAGGGATCATACCGCGGAGACGCCGAGTAGGGCTGCTGCCTGGTTTGCATGCGCATGATTATCTCTGCGCACCCGGCGTCTCTGCGGCTCGGTTGTTGTTTGAAGTTACTCCGATGCACCGCAGCGCCTCAGGGCGCCGCACGGGCGATAGGTTGACCGGTGCGTCTATTACTCAGATGTGCCGGATATTGCGGTTCCCGACAGCACTTCGAGTCGGACCCGCTCAAGCCCCGCTCGCTGGAATCCCAGAACACGCGCGGCGGCACGTGACAGGTCAATCAGTCTCCCTTCGACAAAAGGGCCGCGGTCCGTGATTCTCACCTCGACTATCCTGGCATTGCGGAGGTTATGAATCCGAACGCGGGTGCCGAAGGGCAGTAACCGATGTGCTGCTGTGAGCCGGTTCATATCGTATCTTTCGCCGTTTGCTGCCTTCCTCCCGTGATAGGGATGGCCGTACCAGCTTGCCACTCCCACCTCTGAAGATCCGGCATGTTCCCGGTGCAATATGCGGGGAGGAACGGACTCGCCGCGTCCCAGTTCTGAAGCGGCGCCGGCCATCGTGAGCAAAGTGGCATACAGAATCAGACAAGCTCTCCACCTGCCGGGACCCCCGCGACGGTTGGCTGCTGCATCTTTCGATGTCACGGGGCAGAGCCCGGTCAATGGATCTCCGGAGGCGACAGGTCCAAACTGGAGACTGCCGTCAAGAGGCTGGCCCGTTCTATTTGCGACTCGGTGCTGGGAGATCGGCTTGCCGATCATGGAGAACTTGCCCTCCAATCCGACAGCGACGCCGCCAGTCAAGGAAGTGCCGATTCCTTGAGGGGGACGACGGGCGGTCAGGCGCCACTGGCAATCGACCGGACAGACTGAAACCCGATCGGTGAGGGATGCTCTCTTGAAGCGACAGTTGTGAACAGCGCCCGGAAACGAAGTTGAAGGGTACCCTTGATACAGGCAAAATGGGGGCCATTTTGCCCTCCGTCTCCGAAACTTCCGGCAGGAACGATGTAAGCTTTTCTAAATCAAAGGAATAGATTCACACCCGATCTCTCGAGACGGCGACCTGACAGGGACTCACTTACACTTTCGTTGTCAACCAGGCCGACATTCAGCGACTGAATGAAGTGCGGTCGCGCAGTTCAAGCCACACTGATACTTGTATTTAGGCTGCCGAGATCGACAATGTAAAAAGCGACAACATCCGGGCCGAGGCCGATGCAGGCCGGGACTCAGAGTTCCCAGCCCGGTCTGTACTCCCGAACCAGGTATTGGTTCGCCTCGGGCATATTCGTGAACTTCATGTTCTGCACATCGTATTCCAAAGGCGGAGTCGTGTGCTCCGCTCTGAAGTTCTTGCGGCTGTAACGAATCGCAGCACCCGCCAGGCAGATGGTCTCTGTGCAGGCTGCCGCATCGATGAAGTTTCCCGGCGACGGCTTCCCTCCCTTGAATGCTTCTATCCAGATGCTGTCCGCGTTCCCGGGCCCGCCGGCGCGTCTCCCCCCTCGCCTCCGGGCTGAGGCTGAGGGATCCCCTTCGCTTCCCTGTAGTCCCGCATCTTCTTTTCGGGGATCAGTTCCTGCCCGAGAATGATTCCCTTGTCCCCGACATACATGATCCCGGTCGCCGGCATCTGCTTCTTGTCGACTTCAAGCTCGGCGAGCGTATACGGCCGCATGCCGCCGTCGTACCAGTAAAGAGTGAGAGGAGGCTTGTCGCCCTGGGCCGGGAACTTGAAACGGACCTGGCAGGCGTACGGGAAGGAAAAGTCGTTCGCGCTGATTTCGCTCACCTGGTCCACGATCCCGGCTGTTGAGCTCACGAGAGCTTCGACGCTGGTCGGGACCTGCAGGCCGAGTGCGAGAAACATCGGCAGGAGGCTGTAGGTGCCCATGTCTGCTATGCTGCCGGCGCCGAAGTCGTACCACCCCCGGAAAACGGCATGCGTATAGTGAGGATGGTAGGGGCGGTCAAGCGCAGGCCCGAGCCAGAGATCCCAGTCGAATCCTTCCGGAATCGGGGGCCGATCGGCCGGAAGGCTCTGGTATTGGGGCCAGTACGGCCGGTCAGTCCAGTTGTGTATTTCCCGCAGAGTTCCGATCGCACCATCGTTGATCATGTCCCTGACGCTGTCTATCGGCCTTCGGAAGGCAGCGAGGTGCGTGGCAACCCCTGTCTTGCGCGCGGTCTCGACCACCAGCCTGGTTTCAGCCACCCGGTTCGCGATCGGCTTGTGCACTACGACATGTTTGCCTTTCTTCATGGCAGCGATGGAGATCGTCGCGTGCAGATGATCCGGGGTCATGATCTTGACCCCGTCGAGGTCTTTCTCCTTTTCCAGCAACTCCCGGAAATCGGCATAGGAAGAACATCCTTTATAGTTCTCTGATGACCGGGTCTTCGCATAGTAGGTCTCGATGACCTCGCGCGCCACTTCACGCCCCGCCCGGATGCCTCTGACTCCTTTCCCCCAGGTGGGGTTTTCGAGGAGTTTGCGGATGCCGTCCCGGATGCCATCCTTGTCCCAGTCCACATAGTTTGTGTTGTCCGTTTCCGGATCGCAGACGGACACTATCTGCACCTCCGGGTTCGCCACCAGCCTCATAAGTTCCCTCAGGCCCTGTGTGCCGCATCCGATGTAAGCCAGGGTGACCTTGTCACTGGGGGCGACATGCCCCGGTCCACCGATTACATGTCTGGGAACGATGGTGAAAGCAAGCGGAACGGCCGCAGAGTTCAAGAACTGTCGACGGTTCAAGTCATCCTTGGGTGTCATCACGCCTCCTGAAAATGATCAGACCGTTGAATGTTGTTTTTTTCAGAAAGCGGATTGTAGCACCAATTGCCAACAAGAGACTTCGCCGTCTTGCATGCATCAACAGGGGTCGGGCAGCGCGACTCAGAAACCGCAAAGGCGTGCGCGCCGCGCGGTGATTTGCAGGAAGGAACCTGCGTCGCTTCGGGGCACGCCCGCGCATCCACTCCTATCTGCCATTGTATCTTATTAATAGTAAACGCTTTATGCTTATCCGATGCACAGCGCAAAAAATAGTTTCTACCGACGGAAACTATCCGCAAATTCTTTGTGGCCGTATCTCGCGTCGCCGCGGACGGATATCCTGTGGAAAACTTCTTGCGAAAAAACAGATGTTGACGCTCTCTGAGCACTCTGGCAAATTTTGTATTGGCCGCTGTGATTAGCGTGACCTTGAACACCGGCAGATGAGTGACGGACGGGCTTAACAGGTTTGTTCGTTGCACTAGGAAGCCAGAGCCGACCGGCAGAAGCCAATCACCGGGCGGCGTTGCCGGATGAGAGATCCGGCAACCGGTAGCGCCTTCTGGCTGACACTCGACCCCGGGCAACGGGGAAGAGGATGCTGAAAGGGTCGGGTCAAGGAAACGGAATCAACAGCGGCCATTTTTTTGTCCGGCCTCATCCCGGCCGCGCTCCCTAACCCTCCTGAGTTCCAATTGCAGAATAGACTGCGCTGCAGCTCGATCCGGTCCCCAGCCCGAGTTTGACTGATCCGAGAAAAAAACGAGATTGCCGCTTCACATCGGCCATCCGTCGGCCGGGACAGCCGTCGCAACAATTCCCGCATCTTCCGCGGGCAGGCCGGGCTCCTGACCGGGCTTGTTTCGCCTCGCGGCGGCCTTTATCAGATTTCCTTTGACGGACAGCGCGGTTTCACGGATCCTCGAGGAATGAACCTGTTCATCCCTTTTCTGATCTTCACCTGCCTGCAGACGGCAGCGGGCCCCGGGCCCATCCAGGTCAGCGACAGTTACGAGTCCGGCAGCCTCGGCGAGTGGCGCGTCGAAAACGGCACCCGGCTGATCTTTGTTCCACGCATGGAGCAGGACCAGGACAAGGTCAACTCGGCAATCACGTGGTTTTACGGCAGACTTTCGAACGTGCTGCATCGTGAAGTCACCATCGTGATCGAGGCACGCGACTACACCGTCTACAACGGGCGCACGGGCAACATTCTTCCATTCGAGCGCAACACGGTTCCGGTCTTCTCGTATGATGGGGAGTGCTGGGAGAGGTTCAGCGATTGTTCCTTCGACTCTCAGACAGGATCGCTGCGCATCCGCCACATCTTCAGCCGCGATCCTGTCTGGATCGCGTACATCCCTCCCTACACTTTCTCGCGGCTGGAATCACTCCTCGCAGAAGTCCGCGCGCACCCTGCGGTGAAGGTCGGTTCACTCGGGAAATCGGTCGAGGGGCGTCCTCTGTACGTGGTTGATGTAGATGAACCGGGACTCGAGAAAAGCGGGCGCCCGGTCGTGTGGTTCGTGGCGCGGCAACACGCTTTCGAAGCGGGAGGGTCGTGGGCGTTGGAAGGCATGCTGCGCTTTCTCGTCTCAGCGGATCCGGAAGCGCAGGTCATTCGCAGGCAACTGCGATTCAGGCTGTGTCCGATGCTGAACCCCGATGGCGTGGTTCGCGGCGGGACGCGCTTTAACGCGCGCGGCGTGGATCTCAACCGGCACTGGCAGAGCAGCGACCGCCTATCTCACGACACTTCGGCCGCCCCGGAAATCGCCCTGGTCAAGCAGGCGATCGTGCGCTTCAGCAAGACCGACCGGCTCGACCTCTGGGTAAACATTCACAACAATGACATGGTCTGGAATGATGAGGGAGATTACATCCGCTTTGCGCCGGCCGCGCACGAAGCGGCCGCTCGTCGACTGGAGAAGCTGCTGCGGGAGGAGACCATTTTTACGGGGCCGTTTGACCCAAGCCAGGATCCGGCGAGCACCGAATCGGTCGTAGCCGCGGAGACGGGCGCCCTTGCTTTCCTGATGGAGATGAAAACCGGGTACCTGGACAACCTCGACCGCTGGGCCGGAACGGACACTTTTCTCATGCACGGCCGCAACCTGACCCGTGCCGTCTCGGCGTTTTTTCAACCCGTGATTCAGGCAGTGCCCGCGAGAGAGCCGCAGTAGCCGGCGTGTATAGCGATCCTTTGCCGGCTGCGGTCTCTCCTCTTTCCAGTGTCTGGAGATCAGGAAGCTATCTCTGTTCTCGCGCGCTTCGCTGCGAACAGGCCAATCAGGACCATGCCTCCGCCGGAGACAAGGTTGCTTCGCATTCAGTCAGGACCCGAACAAGGGACGACGTATGTAAGCACTCCCACGACCAGCGAGGCTCCGGCCAGGATTCCAGCCGCACCGCCCAGCCAGAGGGGAATTTTATGGCGCCCAAGCGATCCGAGCAGCCACAAGCCGGCACCAAACATCGCCGGACCGGTCAGAAGCCACAGGGATCCTATGGCCGCATATGCGGTGCCTATGGAAGACCATCTGCTCAGCACCTGATAACCGGACTCGGAGATCGCGTATCCAAAAAACAGCCAGATCGCCGCGATAGCTATAGAGACAGCCATGAACCTGGTAATCTTCATCGCTTTTCCCATCGGTGCCGGAATTCTATGACTTTCCCGCGCTACCGACAATCGCCAACTGAAAAGCCACGGCTGAATGACTAATTCGTCGCACAGATTCGCCGGGTGCTGGTATGATCAGCGCCATGGAACGTCGATACTTCTTCTCTTCTCTGGCAGGCGGTTTGGCAATAGGGACTGCGGCTGTTCGTGCAAGCGCTCAAACAGTGCAAAGAAAAGGCCGCTTAAAGCAGGGCATCGCCCCGGGTTGCCTTGGACGCGATTATCCTTTCGAGGACCTGTGCCGCGAGGCGGCACGGCTCGGGGTTCAGGGAATCGATCTCGTCGGGCCCGACAGATTTCCGATTTTGAAAAAACACGGTCTGGTACCGAGCATGATGCCGAGCGCCAGCGGCATCAGCAACGGCATCATTCACAAGGAACTCCACGACATGATGGCCGTGAAGATGCTCGCCGACATCGACGCCGCGGCTTCGGCAGGCTCACCCAACGTCATCGTCCTGGCAGGAGAGCGCAAACGCAAGGCCGATGCCGTTGCCATGAGCGACGCCCAGGGGATGGAGAACGCGGTCACTTTCCTCAATCGCATCAAGCGTCACGCCGAGGACAAGGGGGTCACCCTGTGCCTGGAGCTACTCAACAGCAAGGTAGACCATCCCGCGTATATGTGCGATCACACGTCCTGGGGCGCGGAGGTGTGCAAACGGGTCAACTCATCCCGCGTCAAGCTCCTGTATGACATCTACCACATGCAGATCATGGAGGGTGACATCATCCGCACCATCCGTGAGAACATCCAGTGGATCGGGCACTTTCACACGGCGGGCAATCCGGGGCGGCACCAGTTCGATGACACACAGGAACTCGACTACCGCGGGATCTGCAGCGCGATCGTCGACCTCGGATACAAGGGCTACCTCGTCCACGAGTACGGGCCCAGGAAGGGCAGCGACCCGGTCAAGACCCTGGACGAGATGATGTCCATCTGCGACGTTTAGACGCCTCGGCCCATTGTGACCGGCTCTTGCAGCCAGCAGGGGCTTCCGCCTATCCAAGTAGCCTGCCGGCCAGGGGAAAGGACCGGCCGACGAATCAGGCAGGACTCTTCACTTCCACTCGATTGCCGGCACTTCGTACTCTTCGAGGCGTGGCAGAACGGTTCGCAGGCGGCCTCCACCTGGATTGTGCAGGATGGTTTGACTGGTCCGCAATGCACGAATCCGGGCGGCAATCTTGCCTGCGGGGATTTCAGCAGCGATCGAGATCCGGTCTGCCGGCTGGATTTCAGTGCAGCCCCCAACCGGATCCGCGGTCTGATTAACCGGGCCAATGGTGCGGCAATCCAGCTGATCGTGGAAACGAACACTGGGGCAGCCAGTCGAACTGGCGGCCCTGCAGGAAAGGGGCCTCCGGCTGCACCATTCAGCGGCGTTGCCGATCCGTGTCGGGCAAAAGGGATCCAGCCAACGCGAATCACCAGGCCCGGAGCAAAGTCGATTTCAACCTTTGGGTCAGAGGGGCAATCTCAGTGATGTGCGTCCCGGTTCCCGTCAGGGGCTCTTTTTCAAGTCGACCGACTTGATCTTTCGGATGATTTCCACGAGCCTCGCGGCGATCTCACGGTTCAGCTTTTCACCCAGCTCCCGCGTGGCGACTTCCGGGTGTCCCTCATACCCTTTCGGCACGTTCCTGATCCAGGGGACCCGATACACTGCTGGATCTGCTACCGGTGTCAGATAGGGCCCTTCCCCCGTTGACTTCGATAGATCCACCAATCCCGGCAGCGAGTCCATGGCCCGCGCGGTTTCAGCTCCACCGCCGTGACCCTCGAGTTCGGGAGTCATCTTCAACCCCATATCCTGCACACGGAACACCTGGTAGTCGATGGCTGCGCCCTCGGAAGCCTCCTGCAGGATTTCGGCCTGCGCAATGATAAGGGGTTCCTCCGATCCGCCATGCCCGCACACGGGTACGATTCGCTTGAACCCGTTGCGCGCGCACTCCCTGAAGATCGCCCTCCACATGTCGATCAGCACCCGGTGGGGGATCGCGATCGTGCCCGGATAATCCATCATCTGATCGTTGATGTTGTAGTAGATCGTGGGGAGTATGATGAACGGCTCCTGCAGCGCGGCGAGCCGGCATATCCGCTCGACGTTGATCGAGTCGGTTCCGGTCGGATTATGCGGCCCGTGCATCTCCACGCAGCCGACCGGGATGACGGCCGTGTCGCAGGTCCTGGCGAACTCCGCCACCGCCGGCCCGCTCGATTCCGACCAGACTATGCCCCTGCCTGTCTTTGCGCCGCCCCCGCCGGTCGTGCCGACCTGGGGTTCCATGCGGCGCAGTTCAACCACGGGCGTTGTCTGTGCCTGCCCGGCACCGACGGTGCTCGCGGCGAAGACCGGGAGCGCCATAGCCAATGCGGCCACGAGTGGGTTTCTCATCTTCCTCTCCTTTTGAATCCGGTGAGTCTCGCGTCTCGTGCCAGGTCTTCGAACTTGGGAATCCTCATCCTGGAAGCAAGACGGCAGAAGCCAAGAAACGAAGACCGAAGACCTGGCACCTCGCTTTCAACCCCGGACGTAGACGGTTTTGACGGTGGTGAAGAAATCCTGGGCGGTGGGTCCGATGGAAAACGCTCCCTGACCGGAATCCTTTCTTCCACCGAAGGGCACGTGCGCGTGGCTGGCGGTACCGTGGTTGATGTGCACCATGCCGGTTTCGAGACGGCGCGCGAACTCATGGGCCAGATTCATGCGCGATGTGAAAACGGCGGCGGCCAGGCCGTAGCGAGTGTCGTTTGCCACACGAATGGCCGTCTCCGCATCGGGGACCCTGATCACCGGCAGGACCGGGCCGAAGATTTCTTCCCTGGCGAGGGGCGAATCTGATCTGACATGATCGAAGAGAGTCGGGGCGTAAAAGTAGCCTTCGGATTCGGGGTCTGCCGAAAGCGCCCTGCCACCGCACAGCAGCGTGCCGCCCGACGACAGGCCCTCTTGCACATAGCCGTCCACGGTTCGAAGCTGCGCAAGACTGATCAGGGGCCCCATCGTTGTCGTCTCAAGCATGCCGTCGCCGACGCGGATCCTGCCGATGCAATCGAGCAGGCACTGAACCAGTTCATCAGCCTGCGCCGCACCGACGATCACGCGGCTGAGCGCCGTGCATCGCTGCCCGCTGCAAAGAAACGCCGCGCTGACGATCTCACGGGCCGCACCGTCGAGGTCGTCGTAATCGATCACGATCGCCGGGTTCTTTCCGCCCAATTCCAGTTGGACACCGGCCAGGCGGCGGGCAGCTGCCTCATAGATCCTGGTCCCGATATCGCTCGATCCGGTAAAACTGATGCCGCGCACGTTGGCGTTGGACACGAGACTGTTACCAACAATCGATCCCGTGCCGCACACCAGGTTCACAACGCCCGGCGGCACGCCCGCCTTTTCAAAGAGCCGCATCATGTAGATCGAGGTCCAGGGCGTAAGAGACGCCGGCTTGTGGACCACCGTGTTGCCGTAGGCGAGGGCCGGGGCGATCTTTCGCACCGGTGTAACAACAGGGAAATTCCAGGGACAGACGGTTGCGACGACGCCGATCGGCTCTCGAATTGTCTGGCATGTATAACCGGCTCGTTCGCTGGGAAAAGTTTGCCCGATGGGGCGGCTCGCCTCGCCTGCCATATAGCGTGCCTCGACGGCCGCACGTCCCACCTCACCCGCCGCCTCGCCAATGGTCTTGCCCTGCTCGAGCGTGACGATTTTCCCCAATTCGGCCTTCGATTCATCGAGCAGTTGAGCAAAACGGTATAGCAATGCGCCGCGTTGCGGGCCGGGCGTCGAGGCCCAGGCATCACGAGCTGCCACTGCGGCGGCAACTGCGGCCTCGGCATCCGGCACGCCGGAGCCCGGAAACTCGCCCAGCAACTGATGGGGGCGCGCGGGGTTGCGGATTCCGTAATACTCGCCGGTTCGCGGCGGCATCCATCGGCCCCCGATGTAGTTCGAGTGCCGCTCAGGTTCATTGATCACTGTAGCCACCTCTCAGGATCCAACCGCAGGAGCAACCCGTGGCTGCTCATCAGCAAAGCAGGGAGCTCCACGTCCGCCTGCGAGACTGCCGGTCAAACCTCTTAAAGAGCCCGGTGCAGGATGAGAGCCAGGTCTTCGGCGTTGGCCCGGCGCGGATTGACCGGGACGTTGCCGCTTTTCATTGCCTCTTCCACGACTTTCGCGACGTGCTCCTCCCGGACGCCGAATCCCGACAGCCCTTCGGGGATGCCGACGTCGCGCGACATCTCCCTCACCGCCTCCAGCGACCGGCGTGCTGCCTCCATCACCGGCAGGCCATCGACCGGGACACCCAACGCCCGTGCCACCTCGACAAAGCGGGTCGGTTCCGCAAGGTAGTTGAATTCCATCACGAAAGGCAGCAGGACCGCCAGCACCACGCCGTGCGGCACACGCAAATCCCAACTGCCCAGCGGCATGGCCAGCGCATGAGCCAGGCCCAGACGCGTCGAGTTCATCGCGATGCCCGCCATCGTCGAAGCCAGCATCATCGCGTAGCGCGCCTCGAGATTGCGCCCGTTCAAAACCGCACTGCGCAAATTTGCACCGATGAGCTCAACGGCCTTGAGTGCGAGTGCCGAGGAAATAGGCTGGCAGGCGTTGTTTGTGAGGCTCTCGATGGCATGTGCAAGTGCGTCCATGCCTGTCGCCGCGGTCAAGGCAGGCGGAAGGCCGAGTGTCAATTCCGGGTCGCAGATTGCTGTCGACGGATAGACCATGACACCGCCGATCGCCACCTTGACGGCTCGCGTCTCGTCCGTGAATACGCTCCAGAGCGTCACTTCGCTTCCTGTTCCCGCCGTAGTGGGTACGGCAACAGTCGGCAGGGGGCGGTTGCGAACCTTGTGCAAACCAACGTACTCGAGAGCTGAGCCAGGATTGGTGGCCAGCGCCGCCACCGCCTTGGCGGTGTCGAGCGAGCTGCCACCCCCGATTCCCACGACGACATCACACCCGCTCCTCTTCAATTCCGTGGCGGTTTCGTCAATGAGCACGGATCCCGAATCCGGCTTGACACGGTCGCAAACCGCAAACTCAATCGAAGCAGCCTGCAGGTGACGTTCCGCCTCGGCGAGGATGCCGGCATCCCTGACACCGGGATCAGTAACCAGGAAAGCCTTCGATGCACCAAGCGCGCGGATGCGGTCCGGCAGCATCTTCACGGTGCCGCAACCGAAATGAATGTCAGTGGGAATTGGCAGGAAGTTGAATGTCTGTCCGATGTTCACTCTCATGGTAGATACGATCTCCACGTATCGCAGTGGCGGTCCGCGCCGCCCGCACGGTCACTGTGCGATCCGGCGAAGCGCACCCGCTCACTTGCGTGCGCGCGGCCGCGGCGCAGGCTCGTGGCCTTCTCTCCCCTTTTCCGCAGGCAGCGGCGGGAGGTTCAGCAGGTCGACGGTGATGCGGCCGGCCTTCAATTGTTCGACGATGTCTTCCTCTTTGCGCTGACGCTCCGCAGCTCCGGCGGCCACAACATCGAGGCGTTCCCGCTCGATCACGACCAGGCCGTCGCCGTCGCCGAAGACAACATCGCCCGGACGCACGATGACGCCGCCGAAGATGATAGGGCGGTTCAGCGTTCCAAATCGTTCCTTGGTGCAAGCGCCGATCGCCAGGCCCCGGCTGAACACGGGGAAACGTCGCCGCGCGATCGCGTCGATATCGCGAACGGCTCCGTCGACAGCCAGCCCCGCCACACCGCGGCACTGCGCCGCAACCGTCAGTATCTCGCCCCATGCGCCCGCGGCGACGTAGCCGCCGATGTTTGCGACGATCACGACTCCGGGCGAGGCCGTGGCCACCGCGTGGTGCAGCATCAGGTTGTCGGAAGGAGGGCACTCCACGGTGAGTGCCGTTCCGCAAAGTCGCGCTCCGGGCCAGGCGGCGCGGATCGTCGGGTCGACCATGCCTTTCTGACCCGCGGCTTCAAACAGCGTCGCTGAGTCGAAGCCCTGCAGGCATTCGAGCATTTCCTCGGACGTGATATTCATCGTGGGCTCGCTATTCCCGTGGCGGACCCGGTTGGGCCGGCCCCAAAAGAATCATCTCGACCGGGGCCGCGACTCGGGAGGAGGCAGCCCTGACACTGCGCGACAACGATATGCCAGACACAATATGATGTCAAACCTTGAGGGCTGCCGATCGATCTGATATTCTGCGGCCGCTCCACGCGCGCTATCCGACTGTACGCTAAGTACTTATGTGGAAATGACCCCGGTAGCCACGTCTGAAGCAGTCCCCTGCCGGTGGTGTCTCAAAACCATCGGAACGGCAGATAGCAGGCGAAAGGAAAGCACTGATGCGCACACCCTGGGGCCTGTTGGCTTTGCTGGTCATCGTTATGACCATCAGCTTTATTGACCGCGGCAATCTGTCCGTTGCGGCGCCTGCCATGGTCGGGGAGCTGAATCTCTCACCCTGGGCGTTGGGTCTGTTGCTCTCGGCTTTCTTCTGGACGTATGCGGTATTCCAGATCGTATCGGGCTGGCTCGCAGACCGATTCGAGGTCCGCTGGGTTTACTCGGTGGGTTTCCTGGTCTGGACCGTGGCGACTTTCTCCACCGGCCTGGCTTCAACCTTCGCCCTGTTTCTGCTGCTGCGGCTTTTGCTGGGCATCGGGGAATCGGTAACCTATCCGGCAACGAGCCGGATCCTGGCCGCGGTCGTGCCTGAGAACCGGCGCGGGTTGGCGAACTCTCTTGTCGACCTGGGGGCAAGGGTGGGGCCGGCAGCCGGCATTCTACTCGGAGCCACGCTGCTGACGACGGGCCGCGGCTGGCGCGCCATCTTCTTCCTCACCGGCACCCTCGGCCTGCTATGGCTGATTCCATGGCTGATTGTTGCACCCAGGAAACTCGCGACTGCCTCCCGGTTCCCGCAGCCGAAGCAGGACGGCCTGGGGTGGAGCCGGCTCCTGCGCTCGCGATCGGTCTGGGGAACCTGTGGCGGGCTTTGCGGTGCCAACTACTCCTGGTACTTCCTCCTGACGTGGCTGCCGACCTATCTGGTGAAGGAGCGCCAGGCTTCCTATGGTTCCCTGGCATTCCTGGGGACACTGCCGTTCCTGCTGATGGTCGTCTCGTCTCTGGGTTGCGGCATTCTCGCGGACAGACTGATCTCCAGGGGCGGTTCGGCTGTCAGGGTGAGAAAGGGGTTCCTGGTAACCGGCCTCCTGTTGACTGCGGTCTTCATGCTGGGCGTCCTTTCGCCGCGAGGTGAACTTGCCATCGTCTCGTTGATGACTGCGTGTTTCACATTCGGAATTTACGCATCCAATTTGTTTGCGCTGACCCAGGCCCTCGCCGGTGCGGGCGCGGCGGGCCGTTGGACTGGATTGCAGAACGCGTGCGGTAACCTGGCCGGCATCGTCAGCCCCGTTTTCACCGGCTGGATTGTGCAGCGCACGGGGACGTTTGAGATGGCATTTGTGTGCGCAGGAATCGCATGCCTGGCGGGTGCCGCGAGCTTTGGCCTGCTGGTGGGAAACAAGCCACTGGCCGAGACGAGCCTCGCCGTGCCGGCGGAACAACGAGCGCGCGAAAAAGATCCGGCGTGAATTGAGGTCACCCGACTGTGGCGGCTATCGCAGCTGTGCTGTTGTCGTGCCTGAACGCTCGGGGGCAGTTTGTGGACAAGTTCGATGGGCCGGGAACAGACAAAGACCGCGGTGCCCTACCGGCCCCCGATTCGCAGTCCTGTGGAATTCACCGGGCGGGTGCCGGTAAGCCACGACTGCATGCTGGATCTCACGTTTCCGGATGTTAAGTCTTGCGCACAGAAAGGCCGCGCAGCCCGGCACCCGGGCTTCGCCTGACCCGCGGAGCAGGAGCGGCCCTTTGAGATCAGGCCGGCTGGCCCGCGGCAATCCTGGTTCTCCAGGCCGTCAGCGTCACGAGAACAGCCCACAACCCCGCCGTCGCCCAGCACAGGAGCCCAGAGAGCTGGGCCCATCCAACACTCACCGCGACGAGACTGGCTGCACCAAAAAAAATCAGGGTCCAGCGCGCTAATTTCCCCGCAGCAGGATTGGCCAGCACGAGGGCCTCGCCCGTCAACACTGCCAGCGGCAGTAGCAGCATAACGAAATAGTGTGACTCCGAAACCGGCGGCACCAGGAGCATCCAGGCGATGGCGGCGGACGCAACCAGCAATTCCGCGTCGGCCGGGGAACGTCGGGCGACCCACGCGGTGGCGAACGCCAGCAGCGCAGCCAGCAGCGCCGCTATCTCGCGAGCGTGATTGCTGCGTGTGAGGCGCCAGATCACGGCCACCAGAGACTGGTTTCGCGGCTTGTGCGGATCGAGCAGTTGTTCATTGAGATAGCTCTGCGCGCGCGTCTCCCCGTCGGACAGAGCCGGCCTGGCAACCACGGCGGCCCATTCACGGATGTAGGCAATGTTCCTCTGCCAGCCGAAGACCGTTGCCGGCAACACCAGCGAACCTGTCGCCAGGGCGATCAGCGTCACGGCCGTAAACTGCCAGCGTCTCCGCCACACGAAATATGCCAGCAGAAGTACCGGGAATGCCTTGAGCAGAATCGCCCCGGCGAAGCACAGGCCGCCGAGCACGTTTCGTTCACGAAAGTGGTAGTAAAAAGCGGCGATGACCAACCACGAAAGCACGATTGACGCCTGGCCTCGTGTGACACCTGAGACAAACCATCCCGCGATTGACAGCATCGGCACCATGTAAAGCAGCCACCGGCTCCGTTCGGAGACGGTCGTTCGTCCCACCAGGTCGACGGCCATAGCGACGGCCCAGGCGGTGAGCGACACGGAGATGGCGAACCAGATGAGCGCACCCCAGAACACCGGTATCTTCGCGAACGGCACCATCATGACCGCGAACGGGGGCGGATACACATAGGCCCAGCCGCGGGAGTTGTGGGCCTGGTATATGTCGCTGCCCTCGAGCACGGCGCGGCCGGCGGCCCGATAGACGGTGAAGTCCGTGCGTTCGATCCGTGCAAACGCCGCGCGGTAAACGGTACTAACCCCCAAGGCAATCACTGCCGCGAGCGCCAGCAGCGCCAGAACCGATTTGGTCCGCGACGAGACGCTGTCGGCTGGTGCAGTTGATTTCTTCATCTTCTCGTGGGGGGGGACAGTCACCAGTGTCCCCTGGAATCGGAATCACATAGTAGCAGAGTGCAGCACAGATCGATCTCCTCTTCTGAGGGCGCCCGCGCCATCCCTATGCGAATCCGGACGTCACGTGCAGTGAGGCCCGGCGCCGCATTTGTACCGGCGATGTCGGACGGTATCGCTGGGACGCCAGGATGCCGCTCAGTTTGCCGGAGGGGACACTGGTGACTGTCCCTCTCCCCGAGCACGTTCGGGGCGGGAACCGAAGCAGATCACGGCCAGCGGCAGAGTTCAGGAAGGTATGAGCGGCTTGGCTTGCCTTCGGCACCTCCGCAGCCGTCAGCATCCGCGGCGTGCAATCTATAGAAGCTCCGGCACTGAAATATCCCAGGCGCTCCGGCCCTCAATCCGGCGCCGCCTCCGTCGTCACTCCTGGCCTGCCTGTGCCTGACTGACCGCGCGGAGATGCCGCCAGACGGAGTGTGTACGGCTCCCCCGGTTATGCGTAAAGAACGCGGTCCATCTGGGAGGAGATGTCCGCCAGCTGTTGGCGTCCCCCGCCGGGCACTTCTGCAGTAGCCCAACCCTCGAAGCCGATCTTCTTTAACTCCTCGCGCACCCGGGCCCAGTCGATATCGCCTTGACCGATGGGAAAATCGAAGCCCTTGCCCATCCCATCCCTCATGGCGACCTTCAGGCTGTACTCCTTGAGGTGGATCTTGTCGATTCGCCTGCCAAGCACCTCGATCCAGTGTTGCGGATAGCCCCAGCGCATAACGTTTCCGACATCGAAGTAGGCCATGACCCAGGGGCTGCCGATCTCGTCGATGTACCTGGCCATGGTCAACGGTTCTATCAGGAAGGTCGCCCAGACGTTTTCGACGAGGATCTTGACCTTCTTCTTCTCAGCCTGGGGAATAGCTCCCCGAATCAGTTCCTGGGTGCGGCGGTAGTTCTCCATGTACGGGGCCTCAGGGTCCGTGCGTGCAACGTGCAGGACCGAGGTGGCGCCGTAAACCGCGGCGTCGTCAATGGCCGAGTCGAGATCCGGATGCGTGCCGTTCACCACCCCGTGGATCGGGATCCCCACCTTTTCGCTGGCACGAGCAAGGACCTTCGGTTCCGGGTCCGGCTCTTTCATGTGCCTGGAGACCTCCACGCCCTCAAACCCGACATCCTTGGCCAGGCGGAACCTGTCCTCGACCGAGAGACTGCGGTCGATCATGCCCCAGCCGACCGCCTTCCTGATGCGCCCGCCGGATTGTCGCGCCGGGGAGTATCCGGCCACCGCCGGAACAGCGGCGCCGGCCATCAGAACGCCGCTCGCCCGAATGAATTGCCGCCGATCAATTTTCATGTTCATAGATTGGTTCCGAGCAATGATGTGATTTGTGTTCCTTTTCAGCTCTCGTCCCCCGGATCATAGCCAAACCACGACACGGCGTAAAGTCAGAAGGTGCCACGGGAATCATGCTCCTGCTCGTGCATTCGTGGGTACTTCGAGGCAGCCGACGGTGTATTGTTGATGCCGACGACCCGATGAACTGAAGGCAAACCTGTACGCGGAGGAGGAATGGCTGAGCACAGAATCTGCCCCTGGTGGTTGGGTTACCTGCTGGCCTGCCCACTGCGGCGTCTGGTGCAGGATCCTGAAAGAGTATTGGGTCCACATGTGCGCCATGGCATGACGGTTCTGGAGGTGGGACCGGGCATGGGCTTCTTCACGCTCGATTTGGCCCGCATGGTCGGCGCCCCCGGGCGCGTCGTCGCGGTAGACATCCAGCCTGAGATGATTTCGCACCTCAAACGGCGCCTGGCCAAGGCCGGTATTCTGGAACGCGTGGACGCCCGGTTGGCAGGAGCTGATTCCATGGGGCTGGCGGATCTGACCGGTAAGATTGATTTCGTGCTGGCGTTCGCCGTGGTGCACGAATTGACTGCGCCGGATCGTTTCTTTGTCGAGGCTGCCCGAACCCTGAAACCGGGTGGCGGCCTTTTTCTTGCGGAACCGACGGGTCACGTGCGTGGCTCGAAATTCGAGCAGCAGCTGGCACTCGCCGCCCAAGCGGGCCTGAGGCTGATTGGTCGCCCTCGCGTTCGCCGCTGCCACGCCGCGCTCTTGAACAAAAACTAGCACGGGGCGAGGTCACGGCATGTTTCGAAAGAGGGATAGAGATGGACAGACTCCAGTTCTATGCCGGGATTTTACTTGCTATGGCATTGGCCGGCGAAATCGGGGTCCCCGCCCAGACGCCGAGAAGACCCAAGCCCATTGCCGAGCCGGAAGGCTCGATCGGATACAGGGTCAACGTTGTCTCGCCGCTGGAAAAGATATTCCAGGACGATGACTATGCACCGACCGTCAAGGCGGACAAGATCGACCTGGCCGCGGCCCGCAACGAGTACGAGTCAGCACAGGTAGTTATCGAGGCCCCCTGGCGGCCGGTGACAATAAAGGACGTCAGATGCACTGATCTGACCGGACCTGGTAATGCTTCCATCCCTGCCTCGGCCATTCGGTGGGAGCGGGTCGATTACATCGAGACGACTGTCAAGCCACCGTACCCTGCCCTGCGCGGTCTCGGGAGATACCCCGACCCGCTCGTGCCCGCCGGGAAGTTCGCGGTTGACAAGCTCTCGCGCGTGCCGGTGTGGATCACGCTGAAAACACCCAGGGAATGTCCGGCCGGGGAATACAGAGGAAGGGTCACTATCGTGCCCGATGGCTTTAGATCGACCGTTATTCCCCTGAGCCTGAAGGTGTGGGATTTCAGCCTGACTGACCAGACCCACCTGAGAACGCTGACGTGGCTGGGTGAGGGGGCCCTCAACGACCTCCTGGCGAAAGCCGAAGCAGCCGGAATGGCAGGCTCCGCGATCGATGGGGCCCGGAGACTCCTGTCGATTGATGAGATAGTCAAAGAGACAGGCGCGTATGACACCAACCCTGGCGATTACATCGCATACCGGGCAAGGATGGCAGAGGCTATCACCGGACTCAAAGATCTGGTGGAGAAGACAGGGGTAGGGCGTGTCGAATGACTTCGGTCGCCTGCCCCTTGGGATCCTTCGTCTTTCTGCGGAGGTTAAGGGTCGGCTCATAACGGAATTGGCGTGCGCCGATACATGAGAATTTGCTAAACGTACCGTTTATACCAGTGGTCGATCGCACAGCTGCACCCAATCTTCCGCCCGAACCAGGAACATATGTGCTCGTCCTGCGCTGCACGACGGAACGCTCCATCCGGGTGGGGCGACTCGGAAAGATGCAGCTTCGGCCGGGATTCTATGCGTACATCGGCAGCGCGCTCGGTCCGGGAGGCCTGCGTGCCAGGATTGCGCGCCACGTGCGGCGAGCCAAGCGGGCGCACTGGCACATTGATTACCTTCGTCAACACCTGCGTGTCGATCAACTCTGGTACTGCTGCAAGTCGACGCACCTGGAGCATCACTGGGCCCGGGCATTGGAAACGGCCCCGGGCGCGTCGGCACCCTTGCCTGGATTCGGAGCGTCGGATTGCGATTGCGACTCGCATCTGTTCTTCTTCAAGCATCGGCCTTCGCGCGCGAGCTTCGAACGGTCGCTCCGGGCCGGGGGGAACAAGCCTGCTCACGCCGCGTCTTCAAGCTGGCCCTTTTGGGGCGGGCGGTGGTAGAGGTTCTCCTTGACGCGCGCTTCTCAGCGGTTCGATAATTCCGGCACATCAACGTTGACAGAATGGCAGCGCAGGATCACACAGCAGCTCCATGCCATTGCGGAGCACATGCCGGCCACCACTTTCACTCTTCCAGCTTGAAGCTTTGGAGCAACTTGCGCCGGACATTCCGCTTTCAGGCGGAGCTCGACATGCGACTCAGTCTGCCCATCATGTTCCTGTTGCTGCTGCTCCCTGCTGCGGGTTCTGAATCGCGGGTCAAGGTTTTTGTCGGCAAGATCGAAAAGTCAGACACAGGCAAACCTGATCAGAAGTACCGCCTGCTCCTTGTCCGGGAACTGGCTAAGCTGAAGTCGGTTGAAACCGTCGACGACAGGGCGGCTGCGGATTACATACTTTCAGGCGCGGGCCGTGCTTCCGGAGGCGGGCGCGAGTGGCAGGAGTCCGAGGACGAGAGCGAAGGGCCGCAGTCCGAAAGCGGTCGTGATCAGCGGGGATCCGCGGGGGACGGTGACCCTCGAGAGCAGACTGACAGGCAGGCGATGGACTATACGGATCGCACCGCGGAGCTGTCGGTCACAGTTGAAGCACCAGGGCGCGGAATCATACTCACCTGCCGGAAGTCGGTTACGCGATCCGCCGAATTCAGCTGGTCACCAGAAGAAGCTGTCGTGAAGCAGGTGGTGAAGCACATCAATAAACAGCTGAAGTGGAAGTAGGCCCGGGTGATGCCAGACTGATCTGCCGCAGATGCCGCGGGCTGGGATATGCACGGCTCATCGCTGAATCTCGCGTGTGAAGGCTGCGCTCCGGGGAGGTCTTCTCTGACTTCGATGCACATTTGTCAGAGCACACTTCCCTGAACGCCCGCCTCCCCAACTTGTGGCACTCATGGGTGTGGTATTACTCGCGGCGAAGCAGGTCTGGGCCGAATCATCTGCAGTGCCCTATTTGAGATAAGTCTCGAACCAGGCGATGATCCGGCGGTACATATCGAGCTGATGCTTTTCCTCCCGTATCCCGTGACCTTCGCGCGGATAGATGACGAAGTCTGACGTCACCCCATAGTACTTCAGGCCGCGGTACAGCTGCTGACTCTGGCCCACTGGATCCGTCGTGTCTGCTTCGCCCTGCAGAATCAGGGTGGGAGTCCGGGCATTCTTGATGTAGGCGATCGGCGAGCTCTTGAAGAACTTCTCCGGTCCTTCATAGGGCAATCCGTAGAACCAACGATCATAGGCGGGGCTCGCCTCGGTTCCGAACTCGCTGGCCAGGTCCGACATTCCGGCGCCCGCAACCGCCGCCTTGAATCGGTTCGTTTGCGTGATGGCCCAGGCAGCCATGTAGCCGCCGTACGACCATCCGCCGATGCCGAGCCGGTCCGGGTCTGCGATTCCGCGCTCGATCAGATAGTCCACCCCAGCCATGATGTCCCTGAAATCGCCTCCGCCCCAATCAGCCCGGTTGGCTTCGAGGAAGCCGTGCCCATAGCCGGTGGAGCCACGAATGTTAGGGCTGAACACGATAAAACCGCGAGACGCCAGCATCTGCCCCCATGCATCGAACCGGTCGCTCCAATTGCCTGTCGGCCCACCGTGAACCAGAACCACGAGGGGCACGCGAGTGTTTTCACGGTAGGCGACCGGCTTGAGCAGGGAAGCTTCGATCTTCGTGCCGTCGAAACTCGAATACTGGATCAGTTCGGGCTGGATCAGGGCTATGCCCGACCAGCTCTCCTGGAACCGGGTGACCTTTTCAGGAGGGGAACTCCCGTTCCACAGCCAGAGCTCGGGCAACTGAGTTGCGCTCTCGCCCACAAACGCAACCTTGCCGTCATCCGCCACCGAAAAGTGCGACGGGTTGACACTCCAGCCCGGCGCAGCCCGAACCTGGTCGTCGGGGGTAATCCACATGAACTTGTTCTTGAATCCAGAGCTGACCGCCGCCAGGAAGGTGCCATCTTTCAGCCAGACGTAGGGCCCGATGGGGCGGTCGATTGTTTCTCCCGTCAGGTTCATTGCTGCACCCCCGTCGATTGTCTTGAGATAGAGATCGTGAGGGTCGGGCCCGTCGTGGCGGGCTGCAAGATACGCGACCTGCTTCCCGTCCTTCGATATCTCCGGCATTTCGAAAGGGCCGCGCGGCGCCTCCAGCAGGGTCATCGTGCCGTCTGAAACGGCCACTGCGTATATTCGATCCGTTTCGTCGTCTGATTCCGGACGGTCGGTTGCTGAAACGAGGATTCGCTCGCCGTTCGGGAACCACTTCGCCGTTCCTACCCTCCACTTGTCGCTTGTGAGTTTTCGGACCTTCCTCGATGCCAGTTCGATGACCCAGAGGCGTGAGAGGCGGTCGCCCCGATCGACGACCCGCACGTCATCCTTGTCTTTCTCCTTCTGCTCATCTGTCTCCGACTTCGGTTCTTCAGCCAGAAACGCGATATGCCGGCCGTCGGGAGACCAGTCAAAAGACTGAACTCCATTCTTGCCCTCGGTCAACCGGACGGCCTCACCGCCTTCCATGGGCAGGAGGTAGATCTGCGTTGTGTCGTCCCGGTTGGAGAGGAAAGCCAGTTGACGCCCATCCGGGCTCCAGCGCGGCGAGTTGTCGGATTTACGGGAAAAGGTGAGTTGATGCAGTTGGCGCGATGAGATCTCGAGCGTCCAGAGGTCGAGGTTGCGCTCGCTTCCTTCGGGCGGCTCCGCAACCACGAAGGCCAGGTATTTACCGTCAGGCGAAAATCGCAAATCCGACAAGCGCCGTATGTTGAGCGACTGTTCGGGAGTCAACTGAGCAAGGCTCCAGGCGGGGAACAACAACAGAAAGAGCAGCACCAGGATCACTTTGCACCTCGGGAAAACAGCAGGCAATGGCATCGTATCCCTCCTGACATGAATTCATGCATTCTCGTCATCCGGAGTGTCGGGTAAGTGCGATGCCCCCCAACCGCGCGATTGTATCGCGGCTTCAGCAGGTTCGCATCGGGATGATAACCGACAGGGCACCCTGCCGCGCCCGTCCACTGAGCTACGGAATCGAGGCCGAGACAGGGACTGAAACAGGACACGCTACCGGTGTTTGAATTTGTGCTCGTGCTTGTCAGCCTCGCAGGCGGGGATCGTCAGCCCGACAGAATGTGTTGTCAACGAGAACGCGGACGGCGCAGCGGGTTGCCGCCCATCAATGCACCTTGCCTTCCGCCGTTCGGCTAAGCCGGAGATCCGCTCAGATCCGCTGCCGCTCGAAGTGCTTGACGTCGTTGTTGTTGTGCCAACTGCCGGCTTTGCCTCAGCTGGAAGGTACTTCCCTCCATCCGCCCCGTTCAGCGTCAGGACGCGGCTACCTCGACGGCGATGGTCTATCTGCTGCGCCGATGTCCACAACCGCCTTCCATTATCCGGCAGCCTTCCTGTGGATCGTGACGAACGTCGCAGCTCGTTTAACAGGTCTGTCCGGACTGGATCCGGTCAAGCGGTTGATGCCCCGGGGGTATGCGAAGTCTCCGGCTGCTGAAACCTCGACCGGATCCAGCGTGCTTCCGAAGCTTCTGGATACGGCAGCGTCGGCAAGCCGAGTCTCAGACACTCTGCGATTTGATTGATGGCTGTGCGCGCAATGTGCCCGAACCTGAGCGGAGGACTTCCGAGGTATTGGGAAAAGCGATTTGGGGGAATCTGTTCCCAGTTGTTCCCAAAACCGGAATTGGGAACAGCTTTTCGATGAATTAGAAAAATGAACGAAGCAGAGCTCGTAACCCTAAGTGCAATAAAAAAGCCGCCTTGCAGGCGGCTGATTTATGATTGCTGGTTGCGGGGGAAGGATTTGAACCTTCGACCTTTGGGTTATGAGCCCAACGAGCTACCTGACTGCTCCACCCCGCGACACGGCAGGAAGTATAGGCTTCGCCGTGGCACGGGTCAAGCAATAGCTTAATGAAATCAATAATCTGCCGAGATCGCTGATTTAGAAGCATCTCAGCCGTGGCTTCAGCTCCGCGGCTTCGATCCGGATTCACCTGAGAGGGGGCAGGCCGTCCAGGAAGACGTATCGGGCTCTCTGATAATCCGGCAAAGCCTTGCATGCAGCAGTGAGATGCATGACCTGGTATCCGTCCTCGCCGTCATACACAGGCCAGTGCGGTAAACCTGGGCCGTTCGGATCGCCGCCGAATGAGGCAATGTTCTCCCTGACCCACCGAAGGGCGGCGACCTGGTCCAGGAGGCCGTAGTTTCACGCGGCATTATGCCCGGATTCTTTCACGAGTTCGGGGTGCGAGAAAAACCCGAACACGTCGAGCCTGTAATTGAAGCTGACGACAATCACTCCTCTTTTCGAGAGGTTTCCGCCGTCCTGGCGCGGCTCCGAAGTCGATCCTGCGACAAAACCGCCGTCGTAAATCCAGGCCATGACGGGGAGCTTCTCCCGGCGGGGATCCGCGGGCGCCCAGATGTTGAGGTAGAGGCAATCCTCGCTCGGGCCATTGTCGCGGAAGATCATGTCGTCATACACTCGGTTTTGCATGCAGCGCGTCCCATACTCGACGGCTTTTCGGACGCCGGTCCATAAGGCGGCCGGCTGCGGCGCTTTCCACCGCAAGGCTCCTAGCGGAGGGGCAGCGTAGGGAACGCCTTTGAAAACCCGGACATTGCCATCGTTGCTGACAACGCCCTCCAGTTGGCCATTCGTCGTCTTTGCGTAAGCTGGTTTCAACTCTCTCGACCCCTTCGCGGCAGCCGCGGCGCACAACCCGATCCACGTCATTGCGGCCAGCGCTGCGCAAGCGGCGCGACGGCCATTACGTTAAAGTTTCATTACCACCTCCACAGCATGTTTCCCTCATGGGTTTCGGATGGCGAGATAGTATCAGGGCTTAAGAACGCTAACAGGATCAGAGGGTCTTTGCCCCCGTTCCCAAGGAACGGTGAGTGGGTGGGATGTATCCAAATGGCCCTGCTGAGATTAGAAGCCAGAGCGGAGATCCAATGCGCATGCGTTGGGCCGCATCGTCCTCTGCGGCTGGGATCGCCCACAAAGAACACGGGCCGCCCCGAAAAGCGGCCCGTATGTGCGACAGGCAAAGAAGAGTGAGACTCAGCGAATGCAGTCGTTGGCTGCATCTTGCTTGTGTCAGCCGATCCCCTCTGAGCCGCCAGCGTGTCGAGAGGCACAGCCGGGATTAATGGTCAGCGCAGACCGACTTCGGCCGTTGCAGGTTTACCAACAGCCGTCCGAGCACACCAGGGTCGCTCGGGAGACTGCTATGTTCGACTCCCGGGTTGTCGTTGAGCTCGAACCGGAAGCAGTCCATCTTCTTCCACGCCACGACGGAATCGTTTGTGATGTCCTCCTGATTGCCATCGCCCGGTCGAAAGAAATACTGTGTGTAATCGTCGATCAACTGCCCGATGGTCAAGTTCGGCAGGCCTATGCCAACCAACGTGTCGAGACCCGATCCTTTTTCCGCATACACATCCACATTTGGAAAGTACGGGGGCTGCTGAAATCGGACGAAGCCGATGTAGTACGGGCCCAGTTCCTCTGCCAGCGAAAGCCCGGCGTCGCGGAACAATTTGCGATAGTGCTGCGGAGTGTAGATGGCAGACCCGCCTTGAAACACCACTTCTTGGTTCTTGAACACGGCCGGATCAGAGGCGCTCATGTAAGTTGCCGGCTGGCTTTGAAACATCATGGCACTGATTGTCGCGTACGTAGTGTCCGTCGGCATGCTGACGTCGTTTATGTTGAAGCCGGTGAATAACAAATAGTAAAGCATTCCTTGGCCCGGCCAGTTCCCCGCGATCGGCGTGAACCCATGGATATACTTGTTCTTCCAGGCCTGCGGGGTATGTGTCAGCAGGTATTGGGCGTAGAGAGGCCCATTGGAGTGGGCCACCAGGTGGACCGGTGTGTTCCCGTTGTCTGTGTACGTCTGCTCGATCAGGTCGATCGTCCGCTGCATGAAGCCACCCATGTCCGGCGTCAGGCGCCAATCGTAGCCCGCGACCCGAATATTCAGATTTCGGGTGTATCCGTTCGCTTCGAGAAAGGCGTACAGATCCTCGTAAAATGGCGAGCTGTCAAGCCTGCCGTAGTCCTTGACAGTGACAGTCACGCCAGGCTGCTCTGAGAACCTCTGGGACATCGGCACAAATGGTTGCCGGTTGTATGCCAGTGTCATGAGCTTGTCACGGCAGGCCGGGCTGAAGTCGCCAGACTGGTCGCTAAAAATCCAGCTTTCGAACGTTCCACTTGCGGGGCACTCGGGTGCCACCGTCTGGTTCTCCACCGTTACCACGAGCTTGGTCGAGACATAGCCTGGGAAAAACACCACCGGGGTCTTGGTCTCGGTCTGTGCTATTCCGGTCGCCAGGAACCCGGCAACAGCAAGCAGGATGCCGAAGCCATACTCAAACGATTTCTTCATCGACTTACTCCTTCCGGAAAGCAATCTCCACTACTGAGAATCCAATCTGGTTGAGATCGTTGTGATTCGCACCCGTTCAAGGTTGAGAGCTATCACATCATCAATCAGTGTGGCTGCGAGTGTCGGGTGGGGAATGCCCAGCAGAGCCGCCTTACGGCACTTTTTCACTCATCTGGGGAATTGGGGCTGGAATGGGAACTGGAACAGCACACGCCGTTGAGCTTTCGCTGGAGCTTATCAGCCTCGTATGCGGGCATTCTCAGCCCGCTCAGGAGCGGAGGTCAAGAAGAATCGGAGATTGCCGCTGAAAGCAACGGGCCGCCCCGAAGAGCGGCCCTTGAGCATTTCACTCACCGACCGTGGTTCTGATGGACTTCTGAATGAGGTTCATGCGGCGTAGGGCGCTCGGAACCGCCCTTTCACCAACAGCCTCCCACCCAGAACTTCCCAGACTCTATGCAGGGCTACTGCACTTTGGTGCCGTATCCGGTTACGCACTGCCACCGGCCTTCGCGTTTCACGAACACGTCAGTGTAACGCTCCTGGCCACTTGTGTCCTTGCCCGCCATCGAACTCCTCACCGTCGCCAGTCCATGCACGATAGCAGTGTCACCAAGCACGAGAGCCTTCATTTCGCTGTTGGTCATCGACTCGAACTTGGTCGTGTCGCTTTTCAGAACAGAGAGATACTGTTTCTTGTTGCCGACCCAGCCGCCGTAGTTCGCCTGGAACTCGTTGGCCAGCATCTTGTCCATCGCTGCCGCGTCCTTCTTAACGAGTGCCTCCGCCATATCCCGTTCGATTTGCAGCAGGGCCTGCTCATCCTCGCCGCTTGCCGTGCTGCCTGGCAGAGGCTGATTGCTGTTTGCTGTCAGCCAATCCCATTTCCAGGACCTGTCGTTCTGACGAGCGCAAACCAGAATCCAACTCCCACCGTCGCCAGCAGGGGCTATCCCTTGCGCTTTTGGCGTAAGTTTCGCCGTCCAAATCCCCCTCGCCACTGCAAGGTCGCCTGCCACGCGCACATTTTCGGCCGTCATGCTGAAGTCAGCCTTGAACTGGCTGAGAAAAGCCTGGTGTAGCGATCGGATTGCCTCCTTGCCAACTGCCACGGGAACATTGATATCTGCATAGATCGCCTTGTCGGTCATCAAGGCAACAGCCTGGTCGGCATCCCCCGCATTAAAGGCTTTGGCGTAATCATCCACTGTCTTCTTAATCGCCTGCACGTCGGCAGGGTCGTTGAACTTCTGGGCGCAGGCAGAGAACAGCAACAGCAGGACACAGAGGATCACGGCATATGTGGCTTTCATGGTTTCATCTCCCGTTGAGATGGTGGTTGGAATTGCTCGACAGCGTGGTCTGGCCGGACTCGGGCATGTGGCCCTCCGCTACGGCAAGTCAGGTTGTGATGCTTTGTGGTGGAGCTATTATAGCGCCATTGGGCTCTTCCAGAGGGAGAATGAGGAACGCATCGCAGGCCACACTTCCGCCTGGTTGAGCGCCTTCATCTGTTCCCCCAGTAGCCGCAGCTCCGAGACCACGGACCGTCTGCTGAGGTCCGCACTCCCTGCTATCAAGCTGACCCATTCAGGTCTATAATCGCCCCAACTCAGCCTCGCTGCAGGAGCACCACAGTCCTCTCGGGAGAGGTCGCGCAATGGAAGCCAAGCTCATTGCTTTCGGAGAAATTGAGATCGATGGTGAGCGGTACGATTACGATGTGGTGATCGAGGCAGGAAAGGTGAGCAAACGGCTCAAGAAAGCATCGAAGTCCTTTCGGAGTGAGTACGGCCACACCCCGCTCTCCGTCGAAGAGGAAATCCCTTGGGGTGGAAACCACCTGATTATCGGTACAGGCATGTATGGCAGCCTGCCCATAATGCCTGAGGTGCATGAGGAGGCCAAGCGGCGCGGAACCGAGATCGTCGTCCTGCCGACCGAGGATGCCTGCCGCCTACTACGCAAACTCAAGAGCAAGGACGCCTACGCCATCCTGCATGTGACGTGCTAAACACTGTGCCATTTAGAACACGATAAACCATGCCCCGGAATGCACGAGAAAAATCGAACTTTCTGGTGGTGGCTTCTCGTATAGCCCGGTCAAAGGAGGGGTGACCATGGTAAACCGCATTCGGCTTCTTCTGCCTCTCATTGCCGTTCTGTTTTGCGGTTGCGAGGGATTCGATCTGGCATCTGAGCAACTCCGCGGCTCGGGCAAGCCCGCGACCGAGCAGCGGCCCGTCTCGGGCATAGATGCCGTGACGTTATCGGGGGTTGGCGACCTTAGGATTGAGGTGGGAAACCAGGAGTCGCTCAGGATAGACGCTGACGACAATATCCTCCCCCACATCAGGACCGAGGTGAAGGGCGGAAAATTGACGATAGGGATCGAGCGCGGTTTCTCGGTACACCCCTCAGTCCCGATCCGGTATGCGCTCGTCGTGCGGCAGCTTGATGAAGTGGGCCTCTCCGGTTCGGGAACGATCAGCACCGCGGCGCTCAGGACCGACACGATGAAGGCACACGTATCGGGCTCGGGCGATATAACATTCGATGAGCTGACAGGGAAACAGGTCTCCGCAAAAATCAGCGGCTCCGGAAAGATAAAGGTGTCTGGGAGAGTCGAGGCCGAGGAGGTCCATATATCCGGGTCAGGCGACTACGATGGGGAGGATCTCCAGAGCCGCACAGCTGAAGTTATCGTGAGCGGGTCAGGCGACTCGAAACTCTGGGTCACTGACGCTCTCACAGTGCATGTCAGCGGTTCCGGGGATGTGGAGTACTATGGTGATCCCAAGCTGACCAAGCACGTCAGCGGGTCCGGCGAACTGATCAGCCGCGGCTCCAGGTAATATCGCCAACAGAGTAGCTTCCTTCTTCTGGTTTGGCCCTTCAAGCACGTCCAAAACGCGAGAAAAGAGGGCTGGGGAAATGCCTTGCTTCTCGAAGTCTCTTGCCGATAATGGCGTCATGGCCGACATGAATAAGCAACACTCCAGGCGTGATTTCGTCAAATCTTCACTGCTCGCTTCCTCAGCACTTCCCCTGGCGTTGGTGGCACAACCGGGCGGAACAGCCCCAGCGGCAGAACCGGGCCCGGCCCAGGCAAAGCAGGTGATGCCGATGGGCAAGATCGGCAACCAGGAGTTCAGCCGGTTGTTCCTGGGAGGCAACCTCTTCGGCGGATACTCCCACTCCCGCGAGCTGACCTATGTCTCGAGCTTGATGCGCCGCTACAACACGCCGGCCAAAATTCGGGAAACCTTCGAACTGGCGGAAAACCACGGCATAACCGCCTTCAATTCGTGGGTCATGCAGGAAAACCAGGCGCTCTTCGACCACTGGAAGAACGGCGGCAGAATCAAGTGGTTCTCCCAGGTGCGGCTCGACGAGGACGGCGGCTATTCACAGATCTACAGGGCCATTGACGAAGGGGCGACGGGAGTACACATCACCGGGGATACCGCCGAAAAGCTATTGGCGCAGGGCAAGTTCGATAAGGTGGGCGAGACGGTCGAGCTTATCCAGTCCAAGAAGCGGATTGCGGGTGTTTGCGCCCACGATCTCCAGGTGATTGTCGAATGCGAGAGGCGCGGCCTGACCCCGGACTTTTACCAGAAGACGTTCCACAGCCTCGACTATTACACGGCCCCGCGGCCAGATGAGAAAGAGCCTATGGGCGCGCACGACAATTCGTGGTGCAACGACCCGCAGGCAGTTGCCGACGTGATGGCCAGGACAAGAAAGCCCTGGATCGCGTTCAAGATTCTAGCGGCCGGGGCAATTCCGCCCAAGGATGCCTTCCGGTACGCCTTCAACAGTGGAGCGGATTTCATCCTCGTCGGCATGTTCGATTGGCAGGTCGCCGAGAACGCCAGTCTTGCCTGCCACGTCATCGAAGGCGTGCGCGGCAGTGATTCAACACGCGTTCGCTCCTGGTTCAGCTGAACCGACCGAACCCTACCAACTCCATTCGCAGGGCAGCTCCTGCCAGGGATCGAAGGCCGCGTTCTCGACGGGTCGCAGCATGAACGCGCAAGGCCGCACGATCAGCTCCATGCACCTGGGCGAGCCGAATCTCACCGTGAGACAAGAGAGCCAGGGTCACTGGAAGATCCAATTCAGCACGAGGCCGAATCTGAGCCGTGAGGAGAAAGTCTGATTGGGTCCGTTCCGTTTGAACCCTACACGGTCGGCTCGCCGTGCACCTCGATTTCCTCAGGCTCGACACCTTCGGGCTTCGGCTCCGGCAGCCTGCCCGTCACGTCGAGTAGACCCCAGGCCAGCGCAGTCGTGGAACTGAGCACACCCGACCAGGCGCCGATGATCCGCAGATCGAAATGTTGCGAAGCAACGCCCGCCGCCATCATCGAAAGCATCATCACGGACCAGGTGATCGACTCGATCGTCGAGAATACACGGCCGCGATAGCCATCAGGGACGTGTCGAAGCAGTTGTGTCATGTTCAGCACGGAGCTGACAGCCACGGCCGAGCGTGACAGCCCGATGAACACCAGCGCCAGCCAGTATTGCCGCATCTGACTGAACATCACGTAGGCGCCGCCATGGATGATGTAACAGACGGCATTCGTACGCTTGTAGGCCTTGAAACTGGCACGTTTCCCAAACCAGTGGCCGAACGCGCCGCCAATCAGCAGCCCGACGCCGGCACAACCCCAGACTTGGCCGATGCCAGCTGCGCCGCGATTGAAAACGATCTCGCCGAACAGGCTGAACAGGATTTGGGCAGCCCCACCTCCGGTGGCCCAACCTATGTGGATCACTGCGATGCCGAATATCAGAGGCGTCGCCCGCATATAGGCCAGCCCTTCGGCGTAGTCCCGCCACGGGCGCACCACCTCGGCTTCGGTGAGAGCCCGACGCTCGGCCCGGAACTCGCCTTTTGAGGCACGCAAATGTGAAATGGACCACGCCGAGAACAGGAACGAGAGCGAATTCAGGAAAAACGCCCAGTTGTAGCCAAACTGCATTACGCTGGTGCCGGCCAGCAAGGTTCCGATGGTCAGCGTAGTCCATTGCGTCGTTTGTGTCAGTGAATTCGCAGTGTGCAGTTCCTTCTTATTTGCGATCGTGGGCAGGATCGCTGCACGGCCGCTGGTGAAGAACGGCGAGGCGAACATCAGCAGCCCGCTGAACAGGTAGAGAAGCCAGGGTGACGGGTATCGGACCGCGAGGATGAAACCGGCCGCAAGCACCGCGCGGACCAGGTCGCTGGCGATCATGACGCGCTTGCGGTCCATCCGGTCGAGCAGCACACCCGCCAACGGCCCAGCCGTTACCGCCGACACGGCGCGGGCCAACATGACGCCGCTGACAACCAGGCCCGAATGCGTAACCGCCAGCGCCAGGCTGAACACGGCGATGTTGTTGAAATGATCACCGATCTCGCTGACTACCTGGCCCATCCAGGTGTAGCGGTAATTCTTGTTCTGGCGCAGAAGCGTGGTGAATGCCGGCATCAGCGGTCACTTGATCTCGAGTTGGGTGGACCCTGTGTCCCCCGACGAACCCCTGCGTGACACCCAAAACTGGAACCTGGCAACATGACAATCATTAAAACATGAGGCGGTCAAGATCTCCAGCACGAGCACTGCGCAAGTGTGTATCGGGTGATAACTTACTCAGTAGTGAGGAGCGTGGGAGGCCGCCGGTGAAAGGGCGCTCCCGAGCGCCCTACGCCGCATGAACCTCGCCAGCAGGCCATCAGAACCACTGTCGGCGAGTGAAATGCCCAAGGGCCACTCTTTGGAGCGGCCCTTCTCGTCCTCCATATGCACGCCGGTGAGCCTGACGGTAGCCTCGACCCGACCCTCACCCCTGATGCCGCCTTCGCCAGTTCCATTCCTCTGCCGGCATCCTCAGCTCTGAGGCCAGTGATCGGATGACCGTTATCAAATAGCGTTGCGCCGTCTCTCGGGGCTATAATCGCAGCATAACTCGCATTGCTCCGAAAGAAGTCAGATGCCTGTTCACTCTTGACCCGAGGAGTGACCGCCATGATCGGCAAGACGATCGGTCATTACCAGATCGCGCAGAAACTCGGCGAAGGCGGCATGGGCGTGGTCTACAAGGCCGGGGACACCAAGCTCCACCGTTTTGTCGCCCTGAAGTTCCTACCCGAAGAGCTGTCCAGAGACAAGCATGCCCTTGAGAGATTTGAGCGCGAGGCGCAGGCAGCCTCAGCACTGAATCATCCCAATATCTGCACCGTCTACGACATCGACGAGCATGAAGGCCGGCACTTCATTGCGATGGAGTTCCTCGAGGGCAACCCGCTCAAGCACCGGATTCAGGGAAAGCCGCTCGGCACGGATGAGATCCTCGATCTGGCGATACAGATCGCGGATGGCCTCGATGCCGCACACTCAAAAGGGATCATTCATCGCGACATCAAACCGGCGAACATATTCATCACGGATCGCGGCAACGCAAAGATCCTGGACTTCGGGATGGCTAAGCTCCCGCCCGCGACGATTCAGGGCAGCGAGCCTGCCTCCGCTACGGCCACTACTGAGACAGCCGAAGCAATGCTGACCAGCCCAGGCACCGCTGTGGGAACCGTCGCTTATATGTCGCCCGAACAGGCTCTGGGCAAAGACCTGGATACTCGAACCGATCTGTTTTCTTTCGGTGCGGTGCTTTACGAAATGGCAACGGGACTGCTGCCGTTTCGGGGAACAACCTCGGCAGCGACTTTCAATGCTATCTTGAATTCTGCACCCACACCGCCTGTTCGCATCAATCCCGACCTAAAGAGGCTGAAGCGGGACAGTGAATCAGGCAAGTCCGCTGCTTTTCTGGCCTTGGCAGGAGGTGTCTCGCGCCGGTTGAAGGCGAGGAGACCATGGTTCTGGCTGGCGAGATTCAGTGGGTGGCCTGGGCGTTAAGGCCTGAGGGCATCTACTTCTCTATTATGGACGGCGAGTACGCGATTGTGTTCCTGGATTTCCAGACGGGGCAGATCACTAACCTCTATCGGGAGGGGACTCCTAATTTTCGGCAATCTCTCACAACATCCCCGGATGGTGAGTGGCTCGTGTACGACGACAATCCCCCTCTTCAAGAATCGGACCTGATGCTGGTGGAGAACTTCCGATGAACGGCACGACCCTCTCTCACTACCGCATCACGGAAAAGTTCGGTCAGGGCGGCATGGGACCGAGCCGAGGACACGAACCTGTCCCGACGGGTGGCGATCAAGCTCCTGCCCGACAAGTCTGCTCACGACGCCAGACGGTTTAATTGTTTCGAGCACAGAGTAATGCTCCTGCTGCGTGAGAAATTGCAGCGGATGTGACAACCATGGACGGTGAACGCTGGCAGCAGATCAAGAGGCTGTACAACTCGGCCCTGGAGCTTGAACCGGACCGGCGGGAAGCGTTCCTCCAGGAAGCCTGCGCCGGCGACGAGTCACTTCGGAAAGAGATCAAACACCTGCTCGCGCAGCAGGCGGAAGCGGAAGACCTCCTGGGAAAGCCGGCCCTCGAGGTGGCTGCCAGGGCACTAGCACAGGATCGGAAGGATGAACCGCAGCCGAACTACGTCGGCCGGTCCCTGCTTCACTACCGGATCACAGAGAAGATCGGCGAAGGAGGTATGGGTGTCGTTTACAAAGCCCGCGACACTCACCTGGACCGCAACGTCGCTATCAAGATGCTGCCTGCAGCGGCGGTCGCCGACCCGGAGCGCAAGCGGCGCTTCATTCAGGAGGCCAAGGCCGCCTCCGCTCTCAACCACCCGAACATCATTGATATTCACGACATCAACTCGGATGCCGGCGTGGACTTCATTGTAATGGAGCACGTCCCCGGCAAGACGCTCGACCGGCGCATCGGGCGCAAGGGACTTGGGATCGGCGAGGCGCTGAAATATGCCGTGCAGATCGCCGATGCGCTCGCCACTGCACACGCGGCGGGAATCGTGCACCGCGATCTGAAACCAGCCAATATCATGGTCACGGAAACGGGGCTGGTAAAGGTCCTCGATTTCGGTCTGGCCAAGTTGACCCAACCCGCACAGAGCAAGGTTTCCGGCACCGTGTCGTCAATAAAGTCCCTGACCGGAGAGGGCCGGATCATCGGCACCGTCGCCTACATGTCGCCAGAGCAGGCGCTGGGTAAGGAGCTTGATGCCAGATCTGACCTCTTCTCGCTGGGCGTGGTCCTTTACGAAATGGCCACCGGGATCCTGCCCTTCAAGGGGGACACGTCAGTCGCAACCTTCGATGCGATTCTTCACAAGATGCCAACCGCGCCAGCGCGTCTAAATCCGGAATGTCCTGCCGGGTTAGAGCAAATCATCAACCGCCTTCTGGAGAAAGACCGGGATCTCCGCTACCAGCACGCCGCCGATCTCCGGGCCGAATTGAAGCGCCTGAAGCGGGACGCGGATTCAGGCCGAACACCCGGAATGCCGGCGGCCACTGAAATATCGGGCAGATCAGTCGAGGCACTTCAGCCACACACCCGCCGGAAATGGGCAGTAGCAGGATTGCTCCTGCTGCTTGCGGGCGGCGCAGGTGTCACTTGGTTTGCCAGACATCAAGTCCAGCCAGCCCCCCAACCTGAACTGAAACAAAAGAAACTAACCGCCAATCCGACCGACAACGCCGTGCTGGGCGGCAGCATTTCGCCGGACGGAAAGTACCTGGTCTACGGAGATCAGACGGGAATTTACCTGAAGGTGATAGAAACCGGCGAGACGCGGGCCGCGCCGCTGCCGGAAGGGCTCCCACCTGGGGGCTCGTGGGCTCCGGTCCGCTGGTCTCCTGACGGGACTGTGATCTATGCCACTCTATATGCGGCGGGGGGCCGCACGAGCGCCTGGGTAATGTCGGTCCTCGGTGGACCGCCGCGCAAGCTGCGCGATGACGCCGATGTTGGTTCCCCCTCTCCTGATGGCTCACAGGTTCTGTTTTTGGCTGGCACTAAGTTCGCGCTGTTGGCGCAGGAAATCTGGGTCATGGGTGCTCAAGGCGAAGATCCGAGGAAATTGGCGACGGCTCCGGAGAATGACTGGTTTTGGTGGCCAATCTGGTCGCCGGACGGCCAGCGGATCGCCTATTTGCGATTCCACGTTCTGCCGGGCAAATGGGAAGGGTCCATTGAGAGCTGTGATCTGAAAGGTGGCCAACCGACCCTCGTCGTTTCTAACCCGAAGTTGTCCGGGATTCCCAATCCCTGGTGGTTGCCGGATGGCCGCATGCTTTTTACGACGCAGGAACCGGAGCCTAATCTGGGTAACTCCGGCCTCTGGGAAATCCGGGTTGACTCAGAGAACGGCAAGCCCATCGATAGACCCAGGCGAATCACCACATGGGCCGGATGTGAGGCGGGGATTGTCAGCGGGACGAGTGACGGGAAGCAGATCGCAATTATGAGACGCAACTTCCAGGCGGATGTTTATCTGGCAGAACTTGAAGCAACCGGCCGCCCTTTTCGAAACCTGCATCGTCTGACGCTGGACGACCGCAATGATTTTCCGAGCGCGTGGACGCCGGATAGCAGGTCGGTTCTCTTCTATTCTGATCGCAATGGCAAATGGGACATATTCAAACAGGCGCTGGATCAGAACTCCGCGGAACCTATCGTCGCCGGTCCTGGAAACAGGCGCAATCCTGTGATGAGCACGGATGGCTCATGGATTCTTTACCTGCAAGATGCCAGCGACGGGACCACCCGGATCATGCGAGTGCCTGTGTCGGCCGGGCCGCCGCAATTGGTGCTCGAGGGGCGAGGCGTCGACGACCTGTCCTGTGCCCGTTCTCCAGCGGCTCTGTGCGTCCTGGGTGAAGTGACCGGGGACCGAACGCAACTGGTTTTCACGGCGTTCGACCCGGTGGGAGGAAGAGGACGCGAACTCACCAGGGTCAATCTCAGACAACCGGTCGAGCAATTCTTGTGGCGTCTGTCCCCCGATGGGTCTCGCATCGCCTTTACGGAGTTCGACAACCGCGAGAGTCGCATCCAACTGCTGCCGCTGACGGGCGGCGAGGTTCACGAGGTCACTGTCAAGGGAAGGATCGGGCTTGCGTCGCTGGACTGGACAACCGACGGAAAGGGCTTCTTTGTCAGCAGCTATAGCATGGCGGACCCCACGCTCTTCACTTGTGACATGCAAGGTCGCACTGAAGTCCTCTGGCAGCAGAAAGGTTCTGTTCTTACCGACACCAGGGGCATACCCGCTCCCAATGGACGCTATCTCGCGCTGCGATGCTGGACAACGGAAAGCAACGTGTGGATGCTGGAGGGCTTCTGAGGGCTCCGATGATCGGCAGCACACTGAGTCACTACCGCGTCACGGAAAAACTCGGCCAGGGCGGGATGGGAGAGGTCTATCGCGCCGAGGACACGAACCTGTCGAGGCAGGTGACGATCAAGGTCCTGCCCGACGAACTCGCCTACGACGCCGAAGGGTTGGATTGTTTCGAGCGCAACGCAAGGCCATTAGTACGACCGGAATCGCACTGAAACTGAATATGAAGCCGATGGACCCTGAACGCTGGCAGAAGATTGAGCGACTCTACGACTCAGCTCTCAAGCTCGAGCCGGGAGCGCGAGAGCAATTCCTTAAGGAAGCCCGCGCCGCCGACGAGTCTCTCTACAACGAAGTTGCAGCGTGGCTCGCTTCGGGGGAGAACGCGGGAAGCTTTCTTGAGTCGCCGGCACTGGATGTCCTCGCCAAAAAGCTGGCGCTGGATCAGCCGCGCGAGCTGCAACAGGACCTTGCCGGCCATACCCTACTGCACTATCGCATCCAGGAGAAGATCGGCGAAGGGGGCATGGGCCGGGTCTATCGTGCTGAGGACACGAACCTCTCACGACAGGTTGCGATCAAAGTCCTGCCTGACGAATTTGCCCGTGAAGCGGAAAGGCTCGCCCGGTTTGAGCGTGAGGCCAAGCTTCTGGCTTCGCTGAATCACCCCAACGTCGCTTCCATCTATGGGCTGGAACAGACCGACGGCAAACCCTTCCTCGTTCTGGAGCTTGTCGAAGGTCAGACGCTGGCGGATCGGCTGAAGAAGGGCCGCATCCCGCTCGACGAAACGCTCGACATCTGCCGCCAGATCGCCGAAGGACTGGAAGCAGCTCACCACAAGGGCATCATCCACCGCGACCTGAAACCCTCCAACGTGAAGGTCACGCCCGAGGGTAAGGTCAAGGTTCTGGACTTTGGGTTGGCGAAGGCGTTCTACGATCAGGCAGCACCAGTCGATCCCTCCAGATCCCCGGCGATCACGGATCAGATGAACGCTCCCGGAGTGATCCTTGGGACGGCTGCGTACATGAGTCCTGAGCAGGCGCGGGGGAAGCCCGTGGACAGGCGGGCAGACATCTGGGCCTTCGGATGCATCCTTTACGAGTGCTTGACCGGGAAGAGGGCCTTCCCGGGAGAAACGATTACTGAATCCATCGCCGGGATTCTGGGAAGCGACCCGGACTGGACGCTTCTCCCGGCAGTGACTCCTCTGTTTATCCGGGCCGTGTTGAAGCAGTGCCTTCAGAAAGACCCGAGTCTTCGCCTCCACGACATCGCCGATGCCCGTGTGGAGATGCGGGAAGAACTTGCGGAACCCTCAACCGTCATCCCCGTCGCTCAACGCTTCCCCCTCGGCTGGATCTTGTCAACATGTGCTGCAACACTCGTGCTTGGGCTTGTGACGGGCTTGGCGGTGATGAAATACCTCAAGCCCCCAGCCTCGCCAGGATCGCAACCGGTGGTGCGCTCCACGGTAAGGTTGGAGCCGGGACAGTGGCTCGATGGAGTCCGATTGAGCCCGCCCGAAGGATTTGACCATCCGACCCGGACGGCAATGGCGATTTCCGGCGATGGTCGCTTCATCGTCTATGTGGCGGTCAAAGAGAATCCGGGCGAACAGGACAAACCTCGCCTGTACCTGCGGAGATTCGACCAACTGGACGCCAAGCCCATCGCTGGAACAGAAGGTGGCATGAGTCCATTTCTTTCGCCCGATGACCGGTGGGTTGGATTCTGGGCAGACGGCAAGCTGAGGAAGGTACCCATCGACGGGGGCGCACCCGTAACCTTGTGTGACGCCGCGTGGTCCCTCGGGGCCAGTTGGGGGATTGACGGCAGAATTGTGTTTTCAGCTCATCCCATCTCTGGCCTCTCCAGTGTTTCCGCTGATGGCGGAGACCCGGAAATTCTGACCACCCCAGACAAGACCAGGGGAGAAGGCAGTCACCGCCTTCCCCATTGGCTCCCTGATAGTAAGAGCGTGCTGTTCACGATCATGAGGGAATGGGTTGACTCACGCCCTCGTGTTGCCTTGCTGGATCTGAAGACGCGGAATTGGAGCGTCTTAATTGAAGACGCCGCTGATGCCCGCTACGTTCCGACGGGGCATCTTGTCTTCCTTCGGCAAGGAACCCTCATGGCCGTGCCGTTCGACCTCAAGAAGCTTCAACTCACCGGCCAGCCTGTTCCCACCATCTCCAACGTCATGCAGGCACTTAACATCCCGTATACTACACACGGCTCTGCGGCTGGCCAATTCAGCGTTTCCGATTCCGGCTGCCTGGTTTATGCATCAGGCAGCATTGAGCCGGATTGGGAGAACTCGCTTGTGTGGATGGACCGGAAAGGAACTGAGCAACCGGTTGCTTCATCTAAGGCTCCCTTTTACGCCTCGCGCCTCTCTCCCGATGGGCAGCGGATCGCCTGCACTGCGGTGGGGAGAAGATTTCAGGTGCTGGTTTTTGACCTCAATCGAGGCACAGCGGATCTGCTAACTGACGAAGGTAACACCGTCTTTGTCACCTGGACCCCGGATGGCAAACGGGTAGTCTTCAATTGGCGTAGTGACGGTCAGTTCAATCTCTATTGGCAACCCGCCGATGGAAGCCAGCCGATGGAGAGACTGACGACAGGCGACTACCGCCAAGATCCGGGATCGTTTTCTCCTGACGGAGCCACTCTGGCTTTCCTGGAATTCCGTCCAGAGACCGGCGAGGACATCCTTCTACTGGATCTGCGGAACCGTCGAGTAATGCCGTTCCTGAACTCCCGAGCCAATGAGATACAACCTGAGTTTTCGCCCGACGGGCGGTGGATGGCCTATGTGTCGGATGAGTCGGGCCGCGACGACGTCTACGTTCGGCCTTACCCCGGCCTGGGAGGTAGGTGGCTAATCTCCCAGGAAGGAGGCACAGAACCGGTCTGGGCAAGGAACGGGAAGCAACTCTTTTACCGGCGGCAGGATCAGGTGTGGGAGGTGGATGTTCGGACAGATACGAGCTTCGCACCCGGCAAGCCACGCCTCCTGTTCGAAGCACTGCGATTCGCTTGGGGTTGGCCCAGCCGGAGCTGGGACATCTCCCCCGACGGCCAGCGTTTTTTGATGGTGAAGCGGGAAGAGAGAAAACCCCAGCCGGTGACCGAAATGATCCTCGTCCTTAACTGGTTCGAGGAACTCAAGCGCCTCGTGCCGACGGGAGAGAACTGACGGTTCGGTTCCGGGTGGCGTGTTGATTCCGGCCTTATCCCGGGCGGGTCAGTAATCATCTCAACGACTATTCAGTCGCAATGCGCTCGATATTCATCAAGATTTCTTTCACTGCGTCCTCGTGCATGAGCCAGCGCTTGCTCGCCTTTCGTCCTTTCAGCCGGTCTGAGATGAGGTATGACCTGACGGCTTTCTTCAATACTTTGAGCATCTCGACTAATTGTGGAACGTCATAGATCTGCATAATCCCTACCCCGTTCCAAAATTAGAAAATCTCTCTTTCGGGACCCATGCCGAATGCTGAGATGGGACCCATTGCCATGAGCGAATGCAAGCATCTCGAGTCGGACGTGAGCTGGATCGTTCCATCCGGGGCCTGGAGGATGAAAGTTCCTGCCACATTCCTACCACAGAATGGCCCAAACAGGGGATAAAACCGGACAACAGGCAGGAGGGAAACTCGCCTATTTCGATTTCCTCTCCAGCTTAGCCTTCCTTTTTTCTTTGATGGTTCTTGCCGGTTTCTTCTTGACATCTTTCCTGGCGTCTCTGGATTTTGCCATCATTGGCCTCCTGTGCGAATGATTATAGCATTAGAAGTACTCGTGAGATTTCTTCGAGACGTCCCGTCATTGGACTAAGATGACCCCGATGTATGTGCTTATCCTATGAGCCGATGAGCTACCTGACTGCTCCACCCCGCGACACGGGAGGCATTATAGGCCCCGGTACGGCATGGGTCATGCAGTAGCCGGATGAAATCAATAATCTGCCGAGATCACGGAGTCCCGGAAAACTCAGTCCAGGCCGGCAGAGTATTGACGCTGGATACCGTCCTCGAGGCCGACCTTCCGGGCGAACATCCAACCGTGCACATTCAGTGCGGATTCATCTGAGAGGCGCCAGGCTGTCCAGGAGCAGGTACCGGGCTCTGTGCTGATCCGGCAAGGCTCGGGATGCGGCGTTGAGATGCATAACCTGATATCCGTCCTTACTGCCATACACAGGCCAGTGCGGCAACCCCGGGCCGTTCGGATCGCCGGCCCTGGCAAAGTTGGCCCAGTAGGACCCCATGAGATCCGACACCTTCCCGTCTTCCGGACGCCAGGGAAGTTTTCTTGACGACAACATCCCGAAAACATACTCGATCTCAGCGGCGTGGGGTGCAGTCGGCTCCTCTCCCGGTTTGGGCCTGTAGTCCGCGCCCCAGGGGAGAGTCTGATCAAACCGGTACCGATACACCGGGGACTTCCCCGTCTTGTACTGCATCTCGAGCCACTTCCAGGTTGGGTAGGCGATGAACTGGTCTCCGGAAAAGTCCTGTGCCGACCGTCTCGCCTCCGCATCGGTCGCCGCCGGGTAAAGTTTCAGGAAGGCTTCAGCGTTTCCGCCTAACAGCTTGCGGGCGTATGCCCGGAAGTTCTCTGCGGTAGGCGGATCCTTCCCGAAGATCGACTCGTATTCTCCTTCATCGGCGTTCCACCCGGCCAGGAGAGAAACGGGATTCTGCCGCCCCTCGGCATAAATCGCGCCGACATTCTGAGGCAGGAAATAGCCGTCGATATTGGGGCTGAAGCGCAGCATCCTCTCCTTCGCTGAGGCTTTCAGGATTTCATCTGCAGGCTTGGCACGGAGTGCATCGATCGATGTGGTACCTAATGAGGACCTGGCAAATTCCAGATCGGCCCTTTCGGTCTCAGCCAGGGGCTTTAACTGGAGTGTCGTGCCGAAGAACGCACCGCTTTCACCGATGGCGCGATGGAACAGCCCCCTGGCGAGAGGGGATGCCACCAATCCACTGACGGAAAAAGAGCCCGCCGACTCGCCGAAGATGGTGACGTTTTCCGGGTCGCCGCCAAACGCCGCGATGTTCCTGCGCACCCACTGGAGAGCGGCGACCTGGTCCATGAGACCATAGTTTCCCGCGGCATTGCGTCCGGATTCCTCCGCGAGTTCGGGGTGCGAGAAGAATCCGAACACGTCAAGCCTGTAGTTGCAGCTGACGACGACCACTCCTTTCTTCGAAAGGTTTTCGCCCTCCTGGCGCGGTTCCGAAGTCGATCCCGCGACAAAGCCGCCGCCATAAATCCAGACCATCACGGGGAGCTTCTCCGGACGGGCAGTCACAGGCGCCCAGACGTTGAGGTAAAGGCAATCCTCGCTCGGGCCGCTGTCGCGGAAAACCATGTCGTCATAGACGCGATTCTGCATACAGCGCGCCCCATACTCGACGGCTTTGCGGACGCCGGCCCATGCGGCGGCCGGCTGCGGTGCTTTCCAGCGCAACGCTCCGACCGGAGGAGCGGCAAAGGGAATGCCCCGAAAAGTCCGGACCTTTCCATCGTCACTGACCGCTCCCTCCAATTCACCATTTGCCGTCTTTACGTAGGCCGGTTTCAATTCGCTCGACCCCTTCGCGCCAAGCGCGGCGCACAGCCTGATCGACATCACTGCAGTCAGAATCGCACAAGCGATGCGCCGACCATTTCGTTGGAGCTTCATCACCCCCTCCGCATCATGTACTCCCCATCAGTCTCGGATGGGGAATAGTATCATGGTAGTGTTCCGACTTTTGTGCCTCAGAAGCCCATCGCGGGTGCAGGTCAAGCCACGGGGAAAAACCTGCCATGATATGGCGCAGTGTCCTGAGCCTGGTTGTGGATTTTGCCCTATCGATGTCCTTCATCTCCGGTGCCGGGGAATCGGCCGGTCCCATCGGCGTCAGTCAGGACGGTCGGTTCTTCGTCGCTGCAAACGGCAAGCCCTTCTATCTTCTTGCTGACACGCAATGGGAGCTGTTGCGTCGTTATTCGTTCAGCGAGGCGAAGCATATCCTCACTTCCCTGCCGGACTGGTGGACGTTGGTGCCTGACCAGACTGTCTTGAGCGCAGGCGGCAATACGGAGGGTGATGTGCTCAACCTTGGCGCCCGGTCCAACGAGGGCAAATGGGTCATCGCCTATATCGCCAACCAACCAGATGTCACCATCAAGCTGGCTGAAATCACTGCCGCCGACTCGGCGTCCGTGAAATGGGTCGATCCGGCCACCGGCTCTCAGCAGGTCTTCGGCAAGTACCCTGTCCGCAATCCCCGGACATTCACGAGGCCGTCCGGTTGGCAGGATGCGCTGCTCGTAGCAGCGGCCGACATCTCCTGACAGAAAGATGAGGCCGCGTCAGAGAGTTCGAGCACGGGCGAGTTCCTCACCCTGACCGGCGTCGCAGAACCCGGGATAATAGCGCGGAAAGCCCGCGCCAGCAGCGCGCCACCTTCCACGCCAGGCTCCCACCTTTTCGCTGTAAGCGTCAATCCGGCAGGGCTATAATCCTTTCAATTGCCCGGGTAAGTATCGATCAAAGGCGAAGAGTCAGCACGGGAGCGCCTCGTATGATCGGAAGGACTTTTGGCAACTACAAGATCAAAGAACAGATCGGCGCAGGTGGCATGGGCGAGGTCTATCGCGCCGAGGACATAAGGCTTTCCCGAAACGTGGCAATCAAGGCACTCCCCGACGCCTTCGCGCAAGACGCCGAAAGGCTCGCCCGATTCGAGCGTGAGGCAAGGCTGCTCGCTGCTTTGAATCATCCCAACATCGCGTCCATCTATGGACTGGAACAGGCTGACGGCAAGCCGTTCCTCGTTATGGAACTGGTCGAAGGCCCGACTCTTGCCGAGCGGCTGAGAGAGGGCCGCATCCCACTGGACGAGACGCTGGACATCTGCCGCCAGGTCGCCGAAGGGCTCGAGGCAGCGCATGAGAAAGGGATTATTCACCGCGATCTCAAACCCGCGAATGTGAAGTTCACACAGGAAGGCAAGGTCAAGATCCTCGACTTCGGACTGGCCCGCGCTCTCCAGGATCAGGCGGCGACCGTGGATCTCTCGGTGTCACCGACCATCTCGAGCGAGATGACCCGCTCCGGCGTCATCCTCGGCACCGCGGCTTACATGAGCCCCGAGCAGGCCAAGATGAAGATGGCCGACAGGCGCGCGGATATCTGGGCCTTCGGTTGCGTTCTGTACGAGTGCCTGGCCGGGGAGAGAGCGTTTCAGGGTGAAAGCGTCGCCGAGGCAATTGCCTCGGTCCTGAAGACCGAGCCGGCCTGGGATCTCCTCCCGTCAGAGACCCCGCGCTCCGTGCGGACTGTGCTCAAGCAGTGCCTGCAGAAGGACCCGGGCCGTCGACTGCACGACATTGCCGACGCATTCATCGGCATCGACGTACCCGGCATGGAGACATCAGAGCCGGTCATACCTCCCAGGCGGTCTCGAACCTGGTGGATTGCAGGATCGGCCGCCGTCGGGGCCGTGGCCGCAATCCTTGCTTTGTTTGCGCTGATGAAGCATTTCCAGACTGCTCCACCCGCGCCCGTTACCAGAGCGATCATCAGGATCGACCCGGGGCAATGGCTCGCAGGGAGGGCACGTCAGGCGGACTTCTGGCGACCAAGCCGGACCGCTATCACTATCTCCAGCGACGGGCGCTTCATCGTCTATTGTGCAATCGAAGGCAGTCCAAGCCTGCAGGCAGTCTCCCGTCTCTACATCCGGCGAACAGATCAGTTGGATGCCAAGGTCATCGCGGAAACCGAAGGCGCGATGAGTCCTTTCCTCTCCCCGGACGATCGCTGGATCGGATTCTGGGCGGACGGCAGACTCCTGAAAGTTCCGGCAGAAGGCGGCGTACCCACAGCCCTCTGTGCCGTTCCCTGGCCTTACGGCTTCAGTTGGGGACCCGACAACCAAATTGTCTTTGCCCAACAGGAGGACGCCGGCCTTCTCAGGCTGTCGGCAGACGGCGGCAAACCGGAGATGCTGACAGTGCCTGACAAATCGAAGGAAGAATACAGTCATCGCCTGCCGCATTGTCTCCCCGGGGGGAAGGGCATCCTCTTCACTATCATGCGACACGGTTGGGATGTGCAGCCGCGTGTCGCAGTGCTGGAGCTTGGGACCCGAAAATGGCGGACCTTGCTCGAAGATGCCTCGGACGCGAGATACGTCCCTACCGGCCACCTGGCGTTCCTCCGGCAGGGGACGATGATGATTGCCCCATTCGATCCCGACAAGCTGGTGATCACGGCCCAACCGGTCGCCACGGTCGCAAACGTCGCGCAGGCGCTCAACACCGGAAACACCGGGTATGACACCGCTGCAGGCCAGTTCAGCATCTCGGTCTCGGGATCGTTGATCTATGTGCCGGGGGGTATCTTGCCGGACAGGGAGAATTCACTCGTCTGGGTCGACAGCGATGGGAAGGTCCAGCCGATTACCGCTTTCAGGGCGCCTTTTTTTGCGCCCCGTGTCTCGCCCGATGGTCAGCACATCGCCTATTCGATGCTGGGTAAGGAGAGGCAGGTCTGGATCTATGATCTGCCGAGGGGCACGGCCACCAGGCTGACATCGGAAGGCATGGCGAGCTGGGTGGCTTGGACTCCCGACGCCCGGCGACTCGCCTTTGGCTGGTCGAAGAGTGGCCTGGCGAACATCTTCTGGGAACTCGCCGACGGCAGCGCGCCGATGGAGCGGGTGACTGAGAGCGAGTACGATCAATATCCCGCATCGTGGTCGCCTGACGGGCAAACGCTGGCCTTCGTGCAAAACCACCCGGAAAACCGCAACGACATCCTGTTCCTCGGTATACGCGACCGCAAGGTGACTCCCTGCCTCAGTTCCCGATTCCAGGAAACGTACCCGGAATTCTCTCCCGACGGTCGGTGGATAGCCTATACCTCCAACGAATCGGGACGCGATGAAGTATACGTCCAGGCTTTCCCGGGTCCGGGAGGACGGCAGCAGATTTCCAGTGAAGGCGGCACCGAACCCATGTGGTCACGGAACGGCAGACAGATCTTCTACCGCCAGCGGGACCAGGTTTGGGCCACCGATGTTCAGGACGGGCCCCGCCTTACTGCCGGCAAACCCCGACTCCTGTTCGAGCAGCCCGGGTACGGATGGGGTTTTCCTGTGCGCTCCTGGGACATCTCACCCGACGGCCGGCGGTTCCTGATGGTGAAGCTCGACGAAAGAACACCCCAGCCTGTAAACGAAATGGTCCTCGTGCAAAACTGGTTCGAAGAACTCCCTCACCTCCGGAACTGATCAAGGAGACAGTCATGACAGCGGGAATGAAATGGCGCGTTCCTGGAATCCTGCTTGGGGCCAGCATGTACTTCCTGCCTGCCGTGGAGGCCCTGGCACAGAACATCGTTGTGGACGCAGCCCCATCCCACGCGGTGAATTCATTCAGCCCGTTCCGCGCCCTCGGCGGGGGTATCGACCGCCTCCGTGGCGGCGCCACCAGAGAGGACAACGAGAAGCACACGGAAAGGATGCTGACCGATCCAGTCCTGAAAGAACTTCTGGGCGCGGGATGGCAGACGGTTTCGTATCGACAGAACACCGAACTGATGATCGAGGCCTGGCATTGGAATCCCCGCGGCACATGGAGTAACGCGGCCAGGCAGGAGGGCTATTTCACGGGCAGCGCGGAGCCGACCGGCGAGCAGATCCGCCACTCCTGGGCGTACCCGTTGCCCCACCGCGGCGCCACCCTGGGCGACGGTAACGGCTGGTCGCGCCTGACCGACGGGAACCTCGATTCATACTGGAAGAGCAATCCATACCTGACCAGGACCTTTACGGGTGAGGACGACTCCCTTCACCCGCAGTGGGTGATGATTGACCTGGGCGCCAAAATGGACGTCAACGCCATCAAGATCGCATGGGCGAATCCATATGCCCGGCGGTACTACGTACAGTTCTGGACCGGTGAGCAGGAACCCTTCTATGAGGGGATAAACAAGGGCACCTGGCAAACCTTCCCGATGGGCACCGTCCCCGAGGGCAAGGGCGGATCTCCCATTCTCAAGCTGATCAGCTGGAAGGTCCCGGTGCAGTACCTGCGCATCTGGATGACGGAATCGTCCAACACATGCGATACGCACGGTTCGGAGGACGTTCGCAATTGCGCAGGATACGCCATCAACGAACTGTATGTCGGGACCGTGTCGTCCGACGGTCAGTTCACCGATATCGTCAAGCACCTGCCGAGCCGGGAGCAGACCATCACCTGGCCTTCGTCGGTCGATCCATGGCACTCCGCCTCCGACCTGGACTACGGACGAGGGGACCAGATCGGACTCGACTTCTTCTTCAACTGCGGCGTGACACGCGGTCTTCCCACCATGATCCCGGTGGCCCTTCTTTACACGATACCCGAGGATGCAGCGAACGAAATCGCTTACCTCTACAAGAGAGGATACCCGATCTCGCATATCGAGATGGGCGAGGAAGCGGACGGGCAGCGTGTACTCCCCGAGGATTACGCCACGCTCTACATACAGTTCGCAAAGGCCATCCACAAACTTGTGCCTGGCGCGCCCCTGGGCGGACCGTCCTACGAAGGGACTCCAGCTGACGTCGATTCATGGGCGGATGCCGACGGGAGGGTCTCCTTTACGGGCCGGTTCCTGGACTACCTCAAGGCACACGGCCACTTGCAGGACTTCACGTTCTTTTCGTTCGAACATTATCCCTGCTTCAACAGGAGCTGTGCTGATTGGAGCTCACTGTACGACGAGCCGGAAAATGTGAACCATGTGATTCAAGCCTGGAAAGACAACGGTCTGCCGCCTGGCGTGCCGTTCTTCATGACAGAAGGCAACGACCTGCGCGACGGTGGCGCGGGCACCGTCAAGGCTGCCCTCTGGCTGGCCGACTACGTAGGTTCCATGATGACGGCCGGCGCAGGCGGCACCTACTATTTCCACTACATGGCAGCGCAAAACCGCGGCAGCGGCGGTTTCCTGCCGATAGACGAAAACAATCACGTCACCAGCTATACGCCCCAGTACCTGGCCACGCAGGTGATTACCAGGGAATGGGTGCAGCCCGCTGATGCGACGCACAGGCTCTTCAGGGTCTCGAGCGACGTGAAGGACAGGGATGGACATATCCTGGTCACAGCCTATGCCGTCGAGCGGCCTGACGGGCAGTGGTCCGTGATGCTGATCAATAAGGACCGAGACAACGGCCACAATGTGAGAATAACTTTCGCCGATCCTGTCGACGGCAGGAATCGTTTCTTCTCCGGGTCGGTGGATCGAGTGATCTTCGGTGCGGCCGAATATCAGTGGTACCCTGACCCGATTCCGGCGGGTGGTGAGGCCTCCGCCGACAGGGGCGGCCGCGGCGGCACTGGTCATGCAGACCCGGACGGTCCGCCATCTAAGTCAACCGTGACCGCCGGTGGAGCGGAAACCATCTACCAGCTTCCCAAGGCCTCGATTATCGTCCTTCGCGGCAAACTCGCGAGTCAATGATTCAGGTATGGCAGATGTGCGGCTGGGATACTACTCTTCCATCAATGACAGGGAGCCAGACTATGAGAATCATCGTAATCGGTGCAACCGGCACAATCGGGCGCGCGGTGGTCGAGGCACTCGCATCCCGCCACGAGGTCATTCCGGTAAGTCACAAGAGTACCCGGACAACGGTTGACCTCGCCAGTCCGGATTCAATAAAGGCGATGTACAAGGCGACCGGGATGGTTGATGGCGTCATCAGTGCCGCCGGGCTTGCCAAGTTCGGTCCGTTGGCGAAACTCAGTGACGACGACTTCGCGTTCAGCCTCTCGAACAAGCTCATGGGCCAGGTCAACCTGGTCCGTATCGGTTTCGATCACGTGAGGGATAACGGTCGCTTCGTCTTGACGAGCGGTATTCTCGCCCGTTCACCAATGCCCGGCAGTGCCGCGATCAGCCTCGTGAACGCGGGCCTCGAGGGTTTTGCACGAGCCGCCGCGATAGAAGCACCCCGGCGAATCCGGGTGAACGTCGTCAGCCCTCCCTGGGTTGAAGAAACACTGCGCGCGCTGGGAATGGACCCTTCGAATGGATTGCCGGCAGCGACTGTCGCCAAGGCATTTGTGCGGGCGGTTGAGGGGGACGAAAACGGAGCCGTGATCGAGCCGGCGTAAGTGACCGAATCAGGGCTCAAGCCGCCCTGAACGCCTGCATCTGAATAGCCGATGGGCGCAGGACCGGTTCTGTTCCGCGAGGTATGTTCACCATGCGAGAAAGATGGCTGATTGCACTCGTGTTCGCATTGAGTGCGGTTTCGGTCGTTCCGGGCGCAGGCGCACAAACAAGAAAGACCGTCTCCTTCAGTGAGCATAACCGCCCGCTCGTGAACCCGTACATGGGGTGGGGGCTCTGGGCGGGGCCGCGCTACTACGACGGACGCCCCTTCACCGTTGAGTACAACACTACCGGCTTCGGGGATGACGCGCCGCTTTTCAAGTGGGTGCTGATCGACTGGATGTGGTCCGACCTCGAACCGCAGGAAGGCCGCTATTACTGGAAAGACCTGGACGCCATCCTCAACTACTGGGGAAGCCGGGGCAAACAGGTTTACCTGCGGGTCTGGATCACGGACGATCCCGGGTGGAACGGCGCTCCCGGCAACGAAGTCTGCCCGGAGTGGTTGTGGGCCGCGGGAGTGAAATTCCGCGCCTACATCGGCGAATCCAACTCGAAGAAGCGGGAGCCCGATTACCTCGACCCTTCCTACGAAGGAACCTACCTCCCCAAGGCCCGGCGCTTCCTGACTGCGCTGGCCGCGCGCTACGACAGTAAGGACAGCCCGGTGATCCTATGGGGTGCCATGGGGTACGGCCAGTGGGGCGAGTGGCACACGATGTGGTCCCATTACCCGTGGCCCGACAAGGGCGTGAAGCACGCCGTTCTGAAGAAGATAGTCGACATGTATTCCGAAATCTTCAAGGTGCGGCCCGTAATGATCTCCTATTGCTTCGATGACGACCAGAGGCAGGTCACGAGCCTCGAGGATTTCCACTACCGCCAGGCGCTCGATGTTGCCCTATCGAGACGCTTCGCACTGGCTCGGCACGGTTTCATCGACGGACTGCTGCTCTATGATTACCTGACCATGGAAAAGTACTGGCCGCAGGCCGCGATGCTGGCCGAGGGTGACTGGTCCTACCTGGACGTGAAAAATCATGGCACGCACGGAACCCTGGAGGAGAACATTGCCGTGATGGCACGGTGGCATTCGAATTTCGGCCATTTCTACATGGATGCGGATAGCTACAAGCGGGCGATGCGCGAGGATCGCGAAGCCTTCGAAAACGGCCTTCGCAGCGGCGGGATCGGCTACCGCCTTCTGCCGCTCACTGCGAGCTGGCCCGAGGAGTTGCATGCCGGTGACCTGCTCATGATCGAATCCAGCTGGGTGAACAGAAACACGGGTAGGCTATATGCTCAGCACCCCCTGCGGATTTATCTCACAGACACCGAAGGGATCGAGAAGTCAAGCGCGCCTGACCGGGCTTTCACACCTGTGGACTGGGTGGCAGGAAAGGAATATCCGGTCACAACCTTGGTACGGGTGCCGGAAAAACTCCAACCGGGCACGTATGAGCTGCGCATGGCCATAACTGATCCTGGCAGCGGAAAGCCCGTGGTTCGCCTGGCGGTCGAGGGCGAGGACAGCCAGATGCGCTACCCTCTGGGGACGATTCGAATCCTCCCTGCCAGAGCCGAACGTTAAAACCATCCCACCCGGACCGAGACGTTTCCTGCCAGCGACAGCGCACGCGTCATCTCGTGCTGTTCCACATTACGGTCACGATCCACCAGCGGGTCCCGTCGTCGAAGAGCTGTATGCTATTGACTCCCGTCTGGAAAGGTTGTCCCGTCTGCGCGCGGCGCGATTCATACATGCTGAATACGTGGACGAGGTTGCCGGAGGTGTCCACCTTTCGCTCCTTTTCGCGCTCCCAGAAATCCTCTGTTTCAAGAATGGCATCGGTGCGGCGAATGTAGGCCTCCACGTCGAAGACACGAACCACCGGTTTTTCCCCCGGCCGCGTCAGCGCCGGAATCAGGCGCGCTCCCGGAGCGAACAGTGAGCGGAATCGATCCCAATCCCGTTTCTGTCCGGCGGGGCCTGAAATGACCTCGTAGAGCGCCTGAACGATGCCGTCGACCGTCTTGACGTCCTGCCCGCGCGCGACCGGTACCTGGAGGCGTGGGGCGCCTACGGACCCCTGCTGGAATTGGAGACAGACCAACCCCGCAAAAAGGGCGGAGATCAGTGCCAGAGGGTATCTGTTCACGGGTCCTCCTGCGATGTTGCGGTGGACCAGCCTGCGCGGCGAATCAGGACCAGCCGAGGCGGCGCGACAACTCCCGTTGCGCGAGATTCCGCACGGGCGAGCAATCCACCGCAGTCTCGTCGCGTGAGTCGGACGGATCCTCGGACGACACCGTCTCAACAACGGCGTCGGGCACCTCGCACAGGGCGCGCAGTTCCTCCTCGGAAAGCGAGGCTGCCTCCCGCTGAAGTATGATTTTCAGGGCTTCTGCGGCCGCTCGTGCCGCCTCCGCGGGCCCGTCGTACCCGGAAGGTGATCGCCTGTTCCTGTGTATGATATCAGGCAGAGCCATCAGAGCGCGTCGATCGCCGATTCGCCCAAGCGCTGCGGCGGCATGGCTTTGCACGCCCAGGTCCTCTGAGGACAAAGCCTCGGAAAGCGCGGGCACCGAATTCCGGCCGATGGCAACAAGCGCATTTTCGGCGCATTCCCGGACCGCGCGGACGGGATCGCGCAGCGCATGCACAAGGGGTGAAATCGCGCCGACTGCGCGCAGCCTCTCCAAGGCGCGCACAGCGCCGACGCGGCGTTCCACGTCCTTCGACTGCAGTGCATCCAGCAGCACCGGCAACGCGACCTCACCCTCGGCCGCCGCTGCTGCGTAGTCTCCGCGCACGGCGGCCAATGCCACCGCCTCTTGCGCATCCTGCGGCTTCAAGGAAGGCGACATTACGACGCCGAGGGCAGCTTCGCGAACTCCCTTGCGTTCGGACTCGACGGCGGCTCTCAACCTCAGGGCCGCAGCGACGCTGCCTATGCCCGCAAGCGCCTCAATCGCGGCGCGCTGAACCCCCTCGTCGATGTCTTTCGTCGCACCTTCCAGCGCAGAAAGCACATGCGCGTCCTTGAACCTGCCAAGAGCCGCGGCTGCGGCCCGCCGCGTGTCGGGATCGCGGTGGGAAAGGGCCTTGATGAGGGCATCCGCGATCGCCGGATCGGCAATCTCTCCCAGCGCGGCGGCAGCCTGTTGGCGCACATCCGAACGCCGGTCGTCCAATACTCCCGCAAGCGCGGTGGTTGCCTCCGGGCCGCCCATGCGGCCCAACGCCCATGCGGCCCAGAGTCGCGTGTTGTGGTGCGACGATGACAGCAGCCCGCTCACAGCCGGCACCGCTTCTCTCCCCTGCGCAACGAGCGCCTCAGCCAGTGCCTTGTACTCCTCCTGCCCTGTCTCGGTCTTGCCGAGTCTTGTCCCGGCCGCACGCTCGAGTGCCGCGGCCAGAGGATCAACGGCGGATGTGTGGGGGATCGAAGCAAGAGCCCTGGCAACCCCGGTCCTCACCAGTGCATCATCATCGTCGAGGGCTTTGAGCAGCGCCGGAACGGCCCGCCTGGCCCGCGATTCGCCCAGTTTTCCGGCGGCCGCGACGCGGGCGCTTCGACTCTTCGACTTGAGGCGGTGCAGCTTCCACCAGAGCATATAGTTCAGCCTATGAAGGTGCCAGGTCTCCGGAATTCGGTTTTTGCCGGGCTCTCCGGGTGGTGGCCGTTTGAGGCGCAAAAACCGAATTCCGAAGACCTGGCACCATTTGTTACGAATCCTGAAGACGCGGCACTCTCCGGATGATGCTGCGCGCAGCGAGCTGGAACTCCGCCAGGTAAGAATAGGCAACCGGGACCACGAGGAGCGTCAGGAGCAGGCACAGCGACTGGCCTCCGATGATGGTCACGGCAATCGAAGCACGCTGCTCGGAACCGGCGCCGATGCCGACCGCAACCGGTACGAGACCGGCAATGATGGAAAGGGTCGTCATCAGAATCGGGCGCAGTCGGACGCGATTGGCTTCAAGAATGGCCTCCCGGAGCGGCTTTCCCTGAGAGCGCAGGCGATTCGTGTAATCCACCTGGAGAATGCCGTTCTTCTTTACGATGCCAAGAAGAAGGAAGACTCCCAGGGCGCTCCACAGGCTCAGCGATCGGTGCGTAATCCAGAGCGAGAAAAGCGCAAACGGAATGCTGAGCGGCAGCGTCAGCATGATGATAAACGGGTAGGAGAAGCTCTCGAACTGAGCGCCCAGAACCATGTACATGAATATGGACGCCAGGAGGAAGGCCAGGAGCATGTTCCAGGTGGTCTCTTCGAGCAGCTTCACCTGCCCGGAAAACACATAATCGTAGCCCGGCGGCAGGCCGACGGCCGCAACCGATTCCCGCGTGAAGCTGGCGGCGGCGTCGAGCGGTGTACCCGGGGCGAGGTTCGCACCGACCGAAATCTGGTACTGACGATTGTAGCGCTGCAGCATCGCCGGGCCTCCTCCCCGCTCGACCCTGCCCAGGCTTACCAGCCGGACCTGCCCGGCCTTGGCAGATGGCACCATCAGGCGGGACAGCACCTCGGGATTGTCGCGCTGACCGGGCAGCAACATCATGGTCACCGGGTACTGCTCCGAACCCTCCTTGTAGGTTGAGATTTCGTCCTCACCTGAGTAGAAGAGACGCATTGTCGAAGCAATGTCCGTCATGCGCACGCCGAGATCGGCTGCCCGCTGCCTGTCGACATGCACCTGGAGTTCCGGCGTATCCAGGTTGATCATGGGATTCACGTCGACGAGACCGGGGAACTGCTCCATCCTGGACGTCACCTGTTTCGACAGCTCAGCCAGGCGAGCCAGGTCCGGCCCGCGCAGGATCACGCGAATCGGGAAGAACTGTTCTCCCCCGAGGGTGGAAGGCAGGCGGACGTTGTACTGGACATTGTGGTAGCTTGCGAGAATGTCGCGGATCTCGCTCGCCATCTGCTCGTGTGTCTTCTTACGACGGCCCGGTTCAACCAGCCGGATGTAGAAGTGGCCGTGGTTGGACGTGCTGTGCGTGTACGTCTGCACGAACTCGACCTCCGGGAGCTTCTCCATGGCGCGTGCCATGTCGTTGAGCGCAGCGATCGTGACAGGAAGGGCAGTTCCCTGCGGCAGGTCTACAGAGCCGTTGAGCTCGCTCTGATCGTCGGCGGGGATCCAGTCGCGACCGACCATTCGGTAGAGTCCGAAAGTGGAAGCCAGCGTGATTGCGCAGATCAGCAGGATCGAACGACGGTGATCCAGAGCCCAGTTCAGCGATCTGAGGTAAGCGGCGTCAAGCCATCGGAAAAGCCTCAGCTCGCGCGAATCGACGTGACCCTCGTGCCTGCGCACCTTGAGAAACCGCGAACTCAGCATCGGAGTGAGCGTGAAGCTCACCAGGAGAGACACCATGATGGCCATCGCCATCGTCCAGCCGAATTCGTTCACGTAGCGGCGGGCGTATCCGCTCATGAAGGCAATAGGGAGGAAGATGATCACGAGCGAGAGTGTGGTGGCCATGACCGCGAGCGCGATTTCTCCGGTCGCCTCCTTCGCGGCCTGCTTCGGCTCCATGCCCTTCTCTTCCATGAAGCGGAAGATGTTCTCGAGGACAATGATGGCGTCGTCAATGACAATCCCGACGGCAAGTGTGAGCGCCAGCAACGTCATGTTGTTGAGCGTGAAGTTCATGTAGCGCATCAACGTGAAGGTGGCGATCACAGAGGTGGGGATGGCAAGACCGGCGATGAGAACCGCGCGCCAGTTGCGCATGAAAAGGAGCACGATCGCCGAGGCAAGGACGGCTCCAAGGATGAGATGTTCCAGCAGCGAGTGAACCGAGGCCTTGATAAACGCTGACGTATCGCGGACGATCTCGATTTCCACGCCCGGGGGCACTTCACGCTTGAGGCTCTCAACCCGGGCCCTGACCGCGTCCGCAACGGCGACAGTATTGGTGCCTGACTGCCGTCGAACTTCCACGCTGACCACATCCTTGCCACGAAGGGAGGCATAGGAACGCAGTTCCTCCGCCCCGTCCTCCACCGTCGCTACGTCGCGCACGCGGATGGGAGTACCCCGCCGGTTATCGATGATGATATCGGAAAATTGCGCTGCGGAGGTCACCCGCCCCAGGGTTCGCAGACCGAGTTCCTGCGTCCCGGTCTGCATCCGGCCGCCGGGTGTTTCGATGTTTTCATTCCGGATGGCGTTGCGGACGTCGAGCACCGTCAGATTCTGGGCGGTCAGTCGCTCGGCATCCATGAAGATGCGGATCTGTCGACCCTGGCCGCCCGTGAGGCTTGCCTCCCCGACCCCATCAATGGTCTGGATGGCCCGGCGCACCTGCTTGTCCGCAATCTCGGTCAACTCGCGGCGGCTCATCGCCCCCGCGACGAGTACGGTCAGAATAGGGTCGGCATCAGGATCGACCTTGCGAATAACCGGAGGCAGGATCTGGGGTGGAAGGCGGTTGATGGCTCCGGCCACTTTTTCCCGGACGTCCTGGGCCGCGCCCTCGATATCCTTTTCGAGAACAAACGTGCACGAGATCCTGACCGAGCCCTCGTAGACCCAGGCATTCAATTCGTCGAGCCCGCTCACAGCCGATATCGCGTCCTCGAGCGGCAGGACGACACTCGTCACCAGCTCCTCGGGGCTGGCCCCGGGGAGTGCAACCATGACCGAGACCGTCGCCGGGTCGGCTTTGGGGAAAAGGTCCACGCCGAGCTCGCGGTAAGAGAAGATCCCGAGAACAACGACGAACGAGATGAGCATGACCGCAAAGACCGGCCGGTCGACGCAGGTATTAGCTAGTCGCATGATCCTATTCCGACACCTATTCTCCGGTGGCCGCGCCCGGCACCTGCTCGCGGATAATATCGCCGGTAGAGAGCTGCCCGCGGACAGGGACTGCCACCCGATCCCCTGCCCGAAGCCCTTCCAGGATTTCGACCCGGCTTTCCTGCTGCTGGCCGGGCTTGATCTCGCGCTCCTCGACCTTATCCCCGTCTACCACGAAAACCTTGTACACGCCGTAGCGATAGTTGAGGGCCTCCGGCGGAATCGTAAGAGCGCGTTCCTGGACTTCGCTGGGCAGTGACCCTTCGACGAAAAAGCCCGGCTTGAGGCGGCCGCCCGAATTCGGGACAAGCGCCTCGATCTCAAAGGTCCGGGTCTCGGAGCTGACCGAGGGATTGATTCGCTCGAGGCGCCCTCGAAAGGTTTCTCCCGGATAGGCTTCGACGCGCAACTCGACGGTCGCACCCGGCTTGATGGCGCCGGCCCAGCGCTCCGGAACGGACAACCGCGCGCGGAGCGTGTCGGTGCGGACGATCACCATTACCGGGCTCTGGAGGCGGAGATACTCGCCGGGGCTCACGCGCCGTGCCTGAACAAAGCCGGGGAACGGAGAGCGAATAGTGGCATCCGTGAGTTTCTTCTCCGCCAGCCGGCGCGCCACTTCATTGGACTGAAGTTGCGCCTTTAACTGGCTCACCTCCTGCTCCGCCAGGTCGAGTGCCGCGCGGGAGGACTTGTAACGCGAAGCAGCTTCATCCAGCTGTTCCTGAGAGATGAGCCTGTCGCGGAACAATTGGTCGGCACGCTTGTACTTCTGCTCGGCATCAAAGAGATCGGCGGCGGCCCGTTGGACGAACGCAACTTCGTCAGGGCGGCGAGGCAGCGGGTCTTCGGGGCCGATGCCGAGCCGTGCCCGTACTTCGGCGACAGCGGCGCGCTGGCGGTCCACCTCATACTGCAACTCGGTGGGTGAAAGCTCGACAAGTACCTGCCCCTGGCGAACGGGATCGCCGACATCGGCCAGGATCTTCTCCACCCGTGCTTCAACCTCAGAGCTGATCGTGCTCTGATCGATCGGGTAGAGTGAACCGACCGCCTGGACGCGGCGCCTTACGACCTGTTCCTCGACGGTGAAAAGCCGTACGGAGACCGGGCCGCCCGTCCTGCTTCCGGAACGGGCGTCGGGATCGGATGAGCAGGAAGAGAGGATGAAAACAGCAGCGAAGCACAAGCTTGCGACGCCTGCACGTCCCGGCCTGAACTGCGCACAGATTACGGGTGAGCCTGGTTCCAAGTGGATCTCCAAGATAAATACTGTCTGTCGGGCTTTCCCCGCGGGGCAACAGACCCCGGCCGGCAGCAAACCCGACCCACTAGATTATCGCGAGGGAACGAAAGGAGGAAACGGAAAGTTCAAGGACTGTCCTTGCTTCCTGGGAAATCTCAGGACTCACTATGATAAGGGCTTTCAGCCCTGCTTCTTCTATGGGTGCAAATCCCGGGGCTTCGCCCCGGGCTGGTATGAGGCGGGCCTTCGGCCCTTAGAACCGTCTTCCATCAAGCACATGGAGCGCTGAAAGCGCCTATGGGTGCAAATCCCGGGGCTTCGCCCCGTGCTGGTATGAGGCGGGCCTTCGGCCCTTAGAACCGTCTTCCATCAAGCATATGGAGCGCTGAAAGCGCGTCCTTATACCAGCCCGGGGCGAAGCCCCGGGTCTGCATCCACGAGCAGGAAGCAAGGGCTGAAGGCCCGCTCCATAGATTCTTGAGACTGGTCTGGTTAGACCGGGCCGCGCTCGATCGAGGTCAGGCCTGACGGGCCTGACCTACTGCTTTGGACCGTATCCTGCGGCACACGGAAGAGCAGGCCCGAAGGGACGACAGTGAGTAGCACCATTCTCGCACGTGCGATGCTGGTGTGCCAGCGGGCTACCTGGCGTTCTGCTTCTCCAGGCTGCGGTAGACGAGTTCCAGCCACCTGGGTGTCGACATAAATCCTTTGGACCAGGAGGCGAAACGCTCAGGCAGGCCCGCCGCTTTGACCTGCTCCAGAGTCTTCCCTTCCTTCATCTCATTCCGCACTATCCCGGCTGAGTCAGACAGCATCTGGCGGAAGGCTTTCAGGTCGGCGGCGGTGGCCAGCGGCCCGTGGCCGGGAATGATCTTCGAGTCCGCAGGCAGAACGGCCAGGATGGCGTCGAGCTGCCGCACCCAGTTGTCGATGTCGCCGCCGTTTTCGACGTCAAGAAACGGGAACCTGCCGTTAAAAAACATGTCGCCCATGTGGACCACCTTCGACTTGTCGAGGAAGACGACGGTGTCTCCGTCAGTGTGGGCGTGGCCGTAGTGGACCAGCCTGATCTCCTCGCCGCCGGCATGTACCGTAAGTTTGTCCGAGTAGGTGACGTTGGGCAAAGCCGCTTCAAACTCCGCCCCGGTCTTCTGGTCCGGCTGGCCCTGTACCCTGCTGAGGAGAGACCGCACATTCTCGTGGGCGATGATGGTCGCGCCGAGGCCCAGGCTCTTATTGCCGTCCGTGTGATCGGAATGCCAGTGCGTGTCTACCAGGACTCGCACTCGCTCACCGCCCGGCAGGGACTTGATCGCAGCACGGATCTGGTCGGAGGAGGGCGTTTCCATGGCATCGATCATCAAGACTCCAAGCGGGTCAGCCACGACACCGATGTTGCCTCCTCCACCCTGGATCATGTAGACCGGACCTGCGACGGGTGTGATGGAGATTTCAGCCCTGTTCTGCTGCGCCCGGAGATCCAATATCGAGAACGGGGTCAGAAGGCATGCGATGAGCATCAGCCGTTTCATGGATCACTCTCCTTGATGGCCATCCGAAGGGAAATGCGGCGAGACCTGAAGGGGTCGTCTGCGCTTACCGGCGTCCCTTTTCCAGAAAATAGAACGCGCGCAAATGACCTTCCTCTTCACCGACCCAGAAATCGGAGGCAATGTAGCCCTTCTTGAAGTAGGCCCGGAAGACCTGGCGCATCTTCCCCTGCCACTCCAGGGCCACGCCAAGATCTCTTGCCTTGATGGTGGGGAGGTTGTAGGGCACTTCGAAAAGCAGCTGACCGGCCGTCGCGGTCAGCTTCACAGGTGACGAGGTTGTCATCCCCGGAGACACATCCTCCAGGCGGTTGATTGCTTCCAGCTTCTTGAGTTCCTTGCGCAGCTCGTGCCTGGGCGCCCCCGTTTCGAGCCTCTTCACCGTGGAGGCGGAATCCAGATCCCATCGGGCCAGGAGCCGGTCGGTCGGAAGGCCCCGGTGCAGCACGCTGCTGCTCTCTCCGTAGAAGTTCTCGGCGTACACATTCGACCAGGCCCCGAGCTTTCCAAAGTTGAAATAGGCATTCAGCGGCTGCACCGGGTCGAACGTCCAGGTGACCCGCCGGATCTTGCGCTTCAAAGCTTCCTTGCGCTGCGCGAGCTTCAGCCGGTAGCCTACGCCGAAGTTGCGGTACGCCTGACGCACCGCCAGCATGTGCGAATGCTGGGTGAGGATGCCGTCCTCTGTTCCGAGGATGCTGGACACGAAGCCGACCATCTCACCGATCGTGTTGTAGGCGCCGAGGCTGATGCCACCGCTATGATCGGAAGCCAGCAGCATCGAAGGCGGAATGATGTCGATGTCCTCGAACTTCCACACTTCACGCTGAATATCGACGGCGGCCTTATAATCAGTCTGGCTCTGAAATGGCGCGATTGTGAGCTTGATCTCGTCCCGTCTCTTCCTCCGCGTACCCTGAGCCATTGTGCCTCCTCCACATGATCCCGGACATCGCAGCAAGCGGGCGGACTGGTCCACCCGTCCTGCATTCCGGCATCCGCATCTTTTGAACGGCCCCGATTATACATCAGGATTTGTATTTCACGGCGCCAGGCGGGGGATCTTTACAATGTAGGATATAATCCCGGTTGCGGCGGTATGGATGCGTTTCAGAACGAATTCGGTTCGTTCACGCTTCAGGGATGCTGCCGCAGCGAGAGACCAACATAACCGAGGCGCAAAAGTTGAAGCCCGAGGCGCTCGAAGAACTGTGCGCAATTGCCGGCCCTGAAAATCTGCTCGTCGATCCCGAGCAGACGATTACCTATGAATGCGACGGTTTTGCGTTCCATCGTCATACACCGGAGGCCGTTCTCCTCGCGCGCAGCCGCGAGGATGTGGTCCGGGCCGTCAAGGCTGCGGTTCGCCACCGTCTGCCGTTCGTCCCCAGAGGCGCCGGCACGGGACTCAGCGGAGGAGCCCTTCCCCGCTTTGGCGGGCTGATTATCGGCTTGTCCCGAATGAAGGCGATCCTCGAAATCGATCCGGAGAATCGCCTGGCGGATGTGGAGCCGGGTGTCGTCAACCTGGACTTGTCCCGGTCAACCGAAACCCGCGGCTACCATTTTGCGCCGGACCCCTCCAGCCAGATGGTCAGCACGATCGGCGGCAATCTCGCCGAGAACGCGGGCGGGCCTCATTGCTTCAAGTACGGGATGACCACGAATCACATCCAGGCACTGGAAGTTGTCCTCCCGTCCGGCGAGGTGATGGAATTTGGCAGCCGTGCCGCAGACTGCCCGGGCTACGATCTTGTCGGCGTCTTTGTCGGTTCCGAAGGCACATTCGGTGTTGCCACCAGGGCGACCGTGAAGCTGTCCCGCAACCCCCAGGCTGTCAAGACGCTGCTCACTTCTTTCCCTGCCATGAAGGATGCATGCGACGCGGTCTCGAGCATAATCGCCGGAGGAATCATACCGGCGGCACTGGAAATGATGGACCACCGCATGGTGGCCGCCGTGGAGGCCTCGGTCAACCGGGCCGGTATGCCGCTGGATGCGGCAGCGGTCATGATCATCGAGTTGGACGGGCTGGCGGCAGCCCTCGACACACAGGCGGAAGAGATCGGGAGAATCTGTCGGGCGCACAACTGTGGCGAGTTGCGCGTTGCCAGGGACGAGGGGGAGAGGGCGACCATCTGGAAAGGGCGCAAACACGCATTCGGCGCGGCCGGCCGCATGTCGCGGGACATGTATCTCCAGGATGTGGTGGTTCCTCGCAACCGCCTGAGCGATGTGGTCGTGCGACTCTACGAGATCGCCGACCGCGCCGGCATCCCCCTGGCGAGCCTGTTCCACGCGGGAGACGGGAACCTGCATCCGATCCTCCTGTTCGATCGCAGCCGGGAAGGCGAGGAGCAGCGCGTCCTTCAAGCCGCCCACGAGATGCTCCGGGTCTGCGTCGCGGCCGGCGGCACCCTGAGCGGCGAACACGGAATCGGCAGCGAGAAGAACGAGTTCATGGGACTTGTCTACTCGGACGAAGACCTGGGTGCAATGAAGCATCTGAGGGCGGTCTTCAATCCCGACGAACTGTGCAATCCGGGGAAGATTTTCCCCATTCGGCATTGCCTCTACAAGTGAGGAGCGACCGGTGACCTCATCCGCGGCTCTGTTCGACGGGCTTTCGGTCCTTCGCGAGGAGTTTCCCTCCTCCGTCGATGAGCTTGCAGAGGCCGTTAAGCGCGCGGCCGCGTCGAAAGAACCGATGTCGGCGACAGGCGGTGGCACCAAACTGCACATCGGGAACCTTTTGCGCTCCGCGCCGGTCGTAATTCACATCGGCGCACTCTCCGGCGTCGTCGAATACGAACCGGACAACATGACGGTGTCTGCGCTGGCGGGTACGCCGCTGGGCGAACTTCAGAAGGTACTCCGGGCGCGGAGGCAGTTTCTCCCGCTGGATCCGCCTGCCGCAGAGGCCGCGACCCTCGGCGGTCTCCTGGCATGCAACACCAGCGGCCCACTGAGATTCCGCTACGGGACGGTCAAGGATACGCTGCTCGGCGTCAGGATCCTGCACGCCGATGGGACCAGGACAAAGGCAGGCGGTAAGCTGGTAAAGAACGTCACCGGTTACGACATGTGCAGGCTCTACGCGGGATCGCTCGGAACGCTCGGCATCTTCACGGAGCTCACTTTCAAGGTCAGCCCGCTTCCCGAGACAAATGCGACATTGCTGGCCTCTTACCGGGATCTCGACTCCCTGCTGCAGGCCAAGCAGGATTGCCTCACAGCAGGCCTGCTGCCCGACGCCGTCGAAGGCTGGAGTTCATCGGCGTTCGCGCCTCTCGGAACGGCCGCGCCGCCGGCACCCTGGCTCCTGATGGTTCGTTTCGGCGACGTCAGGCCTGCCGTCGAGTGGCAGGGGTCGAGACTGCGCGAGATCGTCGCACGCACCGAAGGCCAGACCCTTGAGTGGCTGGAGAACGAAGCAAGCGAGAGATTCTGGCAGAGCGCGTCCTCACTGAGGGAAACCTCCGAGGGAACGGAGACCGCAGTGATAAAGTGCTCCGTCCTTCACAGGTCCACCAGTGAGGCGGCACTGCGGATGGCTCGGCTTGCGGACCGGCTCGGGGCTCGACTCTCGGTTTATTGCCATGCCGGTGCCTGCGTGCTTTACGGCCGGTTCGTGTGGAACGAGGCACGCCCCCAGCCGCTCGAATTGCGGCGCGAACTCGAGGACTTGCGCAAGTACTGTGTCTCGGCCGGCGGACACGCTGTCATCGAACGAGCCAGCCAGGCCGTCAAGGAAGGGATTGACGTCTGGGGCTACGAGGCGCCGGCGCTGGAAATCATGCGCGGGATCAAGCGCGAATTCGACCCGAACGGGCTCCTGAACCCCGGCCGCTTCGTCGGCGGGATCTGAAGCACGGGGTCATGCCCGGCCAGGAGGAGAGCGATTGATGAAGACGGAGGCGGTTACCGGGAAGGCCGGATCTGAGGCCGGCAATCTCGACTGCATCCACTGCGGACTCTGTCTTGCGGCATGTCCCACCTACCTCCAGTTGGGGAACGAGGCCGACTCGCCGCGCGGCCGCATCTATCTGATCGACGCACTCAAGGAAGGCCGCGTCGAGCCCTCCAGCGAGAATTTCCACAAGCACATGCTTCTCTGCCTGGAGTGCCGCGCCTGTGAGACTGCATGCCCTTCAGGAGTTCGATTTTCCGTCATGATGAACGACGCCCGCGCCGTGATCCTCGATCGTCGCAGATTCTCGACGATGGAACGCATGGTACGACGAATCGTATTCGACAGGGCAATGTCGAGCCGCCTAATCCTGCGCCTCGGCTTCGCGGCGCTCCGCATCTACCAGTTGGCCGGGCTCCAGCGACTGGTCCGTGCATCAGGAATCCTCAAGCTGTTACCCGCGAAGACGGGGACCATGGAGGCCCTGCTGCCGGCCATCCCGAAACGGGCCTCCTATTCCCTGCCCGTGCGCGTAACAGGGACCGGCCGACTCAGCGTCGCGTTCTTCGAGGGCTGCATCATGCCGGAGCTGTTCGGGCCGACTCACGAGGCGACGATCCGCGTACTCGAGAGAAACGGGGTCGCCATTTGCCTCCCGCGCCGCCAGACCTGCTGCGGCGCCCTCCACATCCACGAGGGGGAAATCGCAAAAGCCCTGGTCCTGGCGCGGAGAAACATCGATGCATTCGAGACCGACGGCGCCGACTTCATCGTGACGAACGCGGCCGGATGCGGCGCGATGCTCAAGGAGTACGGCCAACTGCTGAAGGGCGACCCGGTGTATGCGGAGCGGGCCTCAGCCTTCAGCCATCGCGTCAAGGATATCTCTGAATTCCTGGACATGCTCGAGATCGGCGCGGGGATGGGCAGGCTGGAACTGAAGGTCACATACGACGACCCATGCCACCTCCTGCACGCGCAGGGGGTCCGTTCCGCCCCGCGCAACCTGCTGCGGCGCATCCCCGGTATCGAATTCGTCGAAATGCGAGACTCCGAACGGTGCTGCGGCAGTGCAGGGATCTACAACATCATGCAGCCGGCGCTGGCGAGTCAGATCCTTGGAGAGAAGATCGCGAACATCGAGCGGACCGGTGCAAGCGTGGTCGCCACCGGCAATCCCGGGTGCCTGCTTCAGATAGAGGCCGGCCTGAGGGCGCGGAAGCTCGCCGTCAGGGTAGTGCACCCGGTGGAACTGCTCGATGAGGCTTACCGGCGGGGCAGCAAAGCAGGTCCGGTCTGTTAGACCGGACGGTTCCCTTGCAGCCCCCGCAAGCCACGAGCACGCGCTTCGCCGAAGGCTTTTGTCCGCGGCGCGGACACGAGCTGCGGTCGCGGAAAATTCGAAGCCCTGAGGGCCTGCGGTGAGCGGCCCGAACGAGAGCTGACCAGACTGATGGTATGACGAAAAAAGAAGCATCTGTTGCAGGTCGGTTTCACTACCGGGGGAAATCGCTGTATTGCGAAGGGGTTCAACTGGCGGCCTTGGCAAGGCAGGTCAAAACTCCCTTCTACGTTTACAGCCAGGCCGAGCTCGAACAACAGTTTCGCTCCTTCGACAGCGCCTTTGACGACACGCCTCACCTGGTCTGCTATGCCGTTAAGGCAAACCCGAACCTGTCGATCCTTTCGTTGTTTCAAAGGCTTGGAGCCGGCTTCGACATCGTTTCAGGTGGCGAGCTCATGAGGGCACTGCGTGTCCGTTCCGATCCCCGGAAGATCGTCTTCTCCGGCGTGGGCAAAACCACCGACGAAATTGATCTCGCACTCCATTCCGGCATTCTGCAGTTCAACGTGGAGTCCGAGGCCGAACTGGGGGTTCTGGAGGCAAGGGCTGCTGCAGCCGGGAAGACTGCACCAGTAGCGATACGGGTAAATCCCGACGTGGACGCGAAGACACATCCGTACATCGCGACAGGCCGCGCCGAGAACAAGTTCGGCGTCTCGGCGCACTCTGTCCTGCCGCTGTGTCGCCGGGCGTCGCGTTCCCGGCACCTCCTGCTCACCGGTATCGGGTCACACATCGGGTCTCAGATCGTCAGCACGGCGCCATTCGTTCAGGCAGCGAAGCGCCTGGCGGAGCTCGTCGAGACGCTGAGAGCGTCCGGCATTGAATTACGCTTCCTCGATCTGGGAGGCGGGCTGGGTATCACGTACGGAGATGAGTCTCCACCGGGACCGGCCGAGTACGCAGGCGCGATCAAGAGGTTCGTCAAAGGCCTGGGCTGTACGGTGATCCTGGAACCGGGCAGGGCCATGGTAGGGAACGCTGGAATCCTGGTCACCGGCGTGCTCCTCAGCAAGAAGGGGCGGGCGCGCAACTTCGTCGTTGTGGATGCCGCCATGAACGACCTCATCCGGCCAAGTCTGTATGGTGCCTACCACCGCATCCAGCCTGTGATCCTGCGCAACCGGCGGACATGGAAGGCGGATGTCGTGGGTCCGGTGTGCGAAACCGGTGATTTCCTCGCGCGGGACCGCGTGGTTCCCAGGGTGAGTGCGGGCGATCTGCTCGCCGTCATGAGTGCAGGCGCCTACGGGTTCGCGCTTGCATCCAATTACAACTCCCGTCCCCGCGCTGCCGAAATCCTCGTGCGCGGAGACAGATTCAAGATCATACGGAAACGCGAAACCTTTCGAGACCTCATCCGGGGTGAATCCGCAGAACCTCTCCCGTGAGTTTGGAATCGGGCCACGGCGCTCCGGCGGCACGGGTTCTGCGGCTGTCGGGAGAATCGGAGTTGCCCCGCCCCGGGATCGGAATCGGGGTCGGCGTCGCTATCGATATCCAGCGCAAATCGACCCTGACCTGACGTTCGCTGGCCCATCACGATTCCGAATGTCGATACAGATTGCCACCCCGATTCCGTCCTCGTCATCGATGCTTCTTCACGCTTGACTACGAAGTCCCGGTTCACCCATGGCGCCTGGACGGCTCAGCCTGTCAGCTTCGCGCAGCCTTCGGGGGGGAACCGACCAGGATCTGAATCACCGTCAGAGGCCCGCCATTCGCTCCGTCTCATATTCGTGCGGTGACGTGATATAATCGATTCGCGGGCATTATGAAGAGGCCGGGCTGAAGATGTCAGTAGATCTGAAACGACAGGCATCAGACCTTTACAGACAGCGCGACGATGTCAAGAACATCCGAACTTCCGAGACTCTCTCGGTCAACAGGATTATGTATGCGTCGCTCGCGATTGTGGTCCTGGCACTGATTGTTGTGCAGATGTTCGGCGGGTTTTCCCGGCGCACGGACCCGATCAAGGCAGCGATGACTCCGCCGACGGTGGTCAAGGAGGCGCCGCCTCCCGAATTGCTGCAGGAACCGGTCGCGCAGTCCGCACCGGCCGAGCCTGCACGACCTCAGCCTGCCGGGCCAACTCCCCAGGCAGCGGTGCCGGCCAGGTCGGCAGAGCCCGCAGTGACGAAGCCGGTGCCCGTGCAACCGCCTGCCCCGACTCCTCCGCCTCTGGCCGCGAAGACGCGGCCCGAGCCGGTCGCTCCCCCTGCGACGGCGACAGACCAAGCGCCGGCAAGACAGGCCGGGCCGAGGCTCGTGCGGGAGAAGCAGACGGCACAGATCGCGGCCGGCAAACCGGTCAAACGGGAAACAGCGGAATCCAGGACGCCCGCAGCGCCGCCGCAGCCGGTGATATCCGAGCTCGAGCAGACGCGTCGGCAACTGGCGCGCGACATCGTGCTGGAGAGCAACCCTGCGCTTCTGGCTCTCCTTGTCGGTCCTGAGAATAAGGGCTGGCAGGCCGATCCGGTCAACACGGATGAATATAATGTAGTGTTCAATATCGTGGACAAGGCTACCGGCACTCCGGTCCAATACATCTGGAGGGTGAACCTTCCGACCCGCACATCAACACCGCTCAGCTACTACGCGCGTAAACTTTCGTAGCTGTGCATGAGACAGGAGCCCTATGGATCAGAAGGAACTGACCGGCAGGTTCATCGGCTCTATCGTCGGCTTCGCGGTCGGGGACGCGCTGGGGATGCCCACCCAGTTCCTGACACGCGATCAGATCCGCAGGTATTACGGCAAACCGGTCACAGGGTTCCTGAAAGCACATCCCGGGCACGCGAGCGACTCCCTGCCCCAGGGCTCATATACGGACGATACCCAGATGATGCTGGCTACCGCCGAATGCCTTGTTGAGTGCCGGGGCATGGATGCGGCCAAGCAGGCCGAGGCGCTTCTTTCATGGTACGTGAACGGCGCGCCCCACCGAACCCCTATGAGGGCGAACATCCGTGCCTGCAAGCACCTGAGTATGGGCCGGGCATGGACCCGAAGCGGCGTTTTCAGCGGCGGCTGCGGGGCGGCAGTGCGGATGCCGCCCATCGGGCTCTTCTTCCACCGCTGTCCCGAGGCTCTGTTTCGTGCGGCAATTGACGCCTGCGTAATGACTCACACCGATCCGCGGGCGAAGGCGGCCTCCGTCGCAGTCGCGTATCTCATCGCCAGGCTGGTTCAGGCCACTTCGAAGTCCTCGCCAGGAGACCAAGTGCTCGAGACCGCAGACAAGGTTGCCGATCTGGACCAGGACATGGCCGCCATGCTGCGCTGGGTCACCCAGATGCTGCACCTGAACCCGGATGAGGCGCTGTTTGAGATCGGCGCGAGTTCAGACGCGATCGAAGCCATCCCGGCGGCTACTTATTGCTTCCTCAAGTATCCGCGTAACTTCCAGCACGCTGTGCTCGCGGCCGTGAACGCTGGCGATGCCAGTGATTCCATTGCCGCACTGGCGGGCAGTATGGTTGGGGCGTACTCGGGTACCGATGCAATCCCAAAGCAATGGCAACTGGAGGTCGAGAATCCGGATGTCCTCGTGGGCACGGCTGAGAGCCTGGCGACGCTCGCCTGCAGAGAAGACGTCAGGGAACAGACGATTCCGAGACAGTCAATCCAGCTCCCTGAGCAGGAAGCAGGTCCTCCTGCACGCATCCCTCCTCTGTGATCAACGGGCGCGTGGGCATGACGCGTTGCGCAGGAGCACGCCCACCCCACCCAACATTCCTCTCTTCGCGCTTGACTGCAAAGTCGTGCATCGGCTGCACCTCGGCGGACCGGCGGAGCCTCTCATATCACGACGATTGCGGAGCGGATTTTCACAGAAACTGTGGAAAACCGTGTGGAAATCGTGATTTCCAAAAGCATAAATCTATGGTTGAAATAGACTTATGACCTGTTTGCTTAAAACGAGTGCACCCACAGTGCGTCGGGCGGCGGGTCACTTGCAGATTCAAAACAGCTCAGGAACCGTGGGGTCCTTCTTGCGATAGTCTTCCCCTACAAGAGAGAGGAATTTGACCTGCGCCAGGAAGGTCAGAAGGAAACCGGGTGGCAGCGCCAACAGAAACGCCTGGGTGGACGAGCAGCCATCCACGGCTGCCCCCGAGGTCAGGAGACCCAATCTTACCCGCTCCCCCGTGAAGATGGTCGGCCGACGCAGTCGCCAACGACAGCGGAGCAATCGCACTACCTGATCCATGCCCTCCCTCGTTGGTGCCGCCGCCCCAAAGTTGTCGAGCACCAGCATCGGGCAGCAGCCAAGGCGATCCCAGTCTTCCTGTCCGAGCCCCACCCCTGAGACTGCGTGTCTGTTCGACCGCACCATGTCAGGGAAATCGACGAAGAGAGCATCTTCTGCGAGTCGTGGCATCAGCTCCCGGAGAGCTGCGGTGGCGAGGTGAGTCTTCCCGATCCCGGGTCCTCCGGCGAAGAACAAGTCCCGCCCGGGCGTGGGGTACCGTGCAAGCAGCCTGCGTGTTTCAGCCAATGCGCGCGTCTGCGAGAAATTCAGTGGTGTGAAGTTATCGAGGGTGCAGTGCTCATAGCGCTGAGGGATGCGAACCCTGTCTCTCATCCGGATGATACGGTCGAGCCTCCGACAGGAGCAGGGTCGCGCCAGAGAGATGCCGGGCTCGGAAAACAGTTCCCAGCCGGTCCCCTGGCAAATCGAGCAGTCGTCACGGCATACCGGCGGTGGCGACGGGCGCCACGTGGATTTCAAGTTGCCCTGCATCAGCGTCCTCGACCTCGACCTTTGCCTAGAGAGTTCCCTGCTGACAGGCGCCGGGACCCGCGGTCGGCAGCCCGAGCAGGCCCGGCACCCATGACGCCCGATCGCGCTGCACCACGCGGCACCGCGTGTCCATGTCCCGCTTCTCGGCAACAGCCCGCGAGAGAAGTTGCTTCAGATTCTTGCTTTCCAGTACCCTTCCATGAATGGTTACACGATAGATCTGGTTCATTCCCACACCCTCCCGGTATCAGCGATACCGACGCAGGAGCCCGACGACAACCCCCTGGATTTGGACCCGGCCGGCATCAATAACGATCGGTTGAAGTTCCGGGTTAGCCGGCTGAAGTCGAACCTGATCACCCTCCTGATATAGCCTCTTGAGGGTCACACTCTCGCCATCGACGAGTGCCACAACCATCTCGCCCTGTGCCGCTTCCTTCCTCGACTCCACGACGACGAAGTCGCCGTCCTCGATGTGATCGCCTATCATCGACTCGCCCTTCACCCTGAGCACATAGTAGGAGCCGCGCCCTGGAAGGAATTCCGCCGGGATGGCGACACTCTCCTCGTTCGCAACTGCTTCGATCGGACGTCCGGCTGCCACATATCCGAAAAGAGGCAGGCTCCGGGTTGCCTCTTCTTCCCGCCTCGCAAGTTCAATCGATCGGGCGCGGTTCGGATCGCGATGCAGGTGACCGCGCGCTTCCAGAGATCCGAGGTGCTTGAAAACGGAATTCAGGGAGGCAAATTTGAAATGACCGGCAATCTCCTCCATACTGGGTGAGTATCCTTCGCGATCGATGAACTCGCTGACGAAATCCAGTATCTCTTTCTGCCGCCTGGTTAATTTCATGGTTTCACCCTTTTTCCACTGTGGATAATAGGTGAACAAATGGTGAAGGTCAAGAGAAAAGTGGAAGGCCCGGCCGGGCCCTGATCGGCGCCGGACAGATTGGCAGATCGAAACCGGGGTCGGGATCGTTATCGGGATCACAATCGGTATCGGTATCCACCGATTGCCAAACTCAATCGCGAGGCTACGCCGCAATTCCAAATACCGAATGTCGATACCGATTGCGACCCGTGACGCCGATGCCGACACCGGGGACTCGTCTCCCTTGCCCGCGACGCCCCACGTCGCACTTGGCATTCCTGAGCGGCAGACCTTGAACGGTCGCACGGACAGCCGCGGTTTCAGGCTGATACAAGCTTGTCTCGAGAGGGAGGCATGAGCGGTGCGAATGCACCTCGGGCCGATCGGGGCAGTTGCGGCAGGGCCCGGCCGGATCGCCGGGGCCCGTAGTCGAGCATCAATCCACGGTCTTCTCTCTTCGCGCCGGGTTCGTGCTAGAGCTTGAACCCCTGGTTCTGCGGCTTTGTTCCGGTGCCTGCCAGGTCCACCGTGACCTCGATCTCCCTCTTGTCGCGGACTACCTTGAGGTCGAGTTTCCCGCCTTCAGACCTCCCGCGTACGATCCTGGTCAAGTCCCCCAGGTCCCCGATCGGTTGATTGTCGGCCCGAACGATCACGTCGCCTGCCTTCAGTTTGCCCACTGCCGGCGACCCCTCGATGACCGAGGTCACCAGGGCACCTTTCCTGCCCGGCACACCCAGAAAGTCCGCCATCTGGTCGGTCAGGGGCTGGAGTGTTACGCCCAGCCGCGGCTTGGACGATTCCTCCCTCCCGAACGGTACCATGCCCGGCATGCCCGGCATCTCTTGCCAGTCGCCCCCGTCAGGCGTGCGGAAGTGGAAGGTTCGACCGCCGGGTGCACCGAACATCATTACTCCCGGCTCGCTCTCGGCCGCGCCGGAACCTGCTTCCCTCTTGCCGATCCTGGCAGTGAGATTGATCTTCATGCCCGCGCGGATCACGACAAGATCCACCTTGCGGCCGACGGGAGTCTCGCGCACCAACCGTCGCATCTGCTGCACGGACTGAACCATAGTTCCGGCGAACTCCAGGATCACATCCTTTTCCTGCAGGCCGGCGGCCTCCGCGGGACTTCCTTCCATCACACTGTGCACAATGACTCCGCGTTCACCCGGCAGTTTGTAGGAGGCCATGCTGTCGGCGGTTACGTCCTCCATCTCGATCCCGAGATATGCTCCATCGAACTCGATCTGGACATTCTTTTCGACGGAGTAGACCTGCTGTGCCGCCGCCGAGGGAATTCCCCGCGGAACTGCAAGTGATAGCGCTGCTATGGCAATTGCTGCGATCATGCCAGATTGGTAGGCTCTCATGTGCGCCTTTGTCCCCTTTCTTTCTTCCGATTCCCAGGCATATACACGAGGCACCGGGGCAAGCGTTCCAAAAATAGCGCTTTTCAATCGACTGCCCGGCTTTGATAGACTCTCAATGAATAAGGCAACTGGTCCGAGGTTATAATCCGCGGCGGGTCAGCGATGAACCTCACAGACGAAGGGTCCATCATCGAGCGCTGCAAGAAGGGCGACCGCGAAGCGTTCGCCTCGATAGTGCGGCAATATATGAGGCCAGCCTATTACGTGGCGCTGGGCTACGTCGGGAGACCGGATGACGCCCTCGATCTCTCGCAGGACGCCTTCGTCAATGCTTTCCGGCACATCAAGCGGTTCGACTCTTCGCGGAAGTTTTTCCCGTGGTTCTACAGTATCCTCAAGAACCTGTGTATGAACCACATCGCCAGGACCCGACGGCGGCAGGAATCCTCGATCGACCAGATGGCCGAGGAGGGTCCGGTCCCGATCCCGGTCGAGACGGTTGATCCGGAGCAGAACGCACTTCGAAGGGACCTCGAGGCAAGGGTTGGCCAGGCGCTGCAGCGCCTGCGCCCCAAGGACAGGGAGATCATCATCCTCCAGCACTTCCAGGACTATTCGTACCAGGAAATCGCGGACCTGCTGGGCATACCGATCGGCACGGTGATGTCCAGGCTTTACGGAGCCCGGCAGGCGCTGCGGCGCGAACTGGAGCGGTTGGGGGTAAAGTAGGCGGCAACAGCCATGCCTGAAGACACATATAAACCTCTCTTGATGGGCTATCTTGATTCAGAACTTACTGCAATCGAGGCCCTCCGGATGGAACAGCACCTGGAACAGTGTCCCGAATGCAGGAGAGAACTCGAGCAGTTTCGCAAGCTGAAGGAGGTTACGCAGAACATGCGAGTCGTGACGCCCGATGCCCGATCTTGGGAAGAATACTGGTCTCACGTTTACAACCGGCTGGAGCGAAGAATTGGATGGATCTTCATGTCGGTCGGCGCGATCCTGGTTACTTCGTACGGCGTTTACAGCCTGGTGGCGAAGTTCCTTCTTCGCAGCGACATTCCGCTTCTCGTACGCCTCGGGATCGTGGCCCTCGTTGTCGGGTTTTGCACGCTCCTGATTTCGGTGCTCCGCGAGCGCATCTTCATGGCCAGGATGGACAAATACGAAAGGATAAAGCGATGATCCTCGTGACAACAGAATCCGTGCCGGGCCGAAGGACTCTCCGCACGCTCGGAATCGTGAAGGGCAACACGGTCCGGGCTTGCCACATCGGCGATGACCTGATGGCATTTCTCAAGAACCTTGTCGGTGGCGAGATGGCGGAGTATACAGAGGTTATCGCCAAGTCGCGCGAACAGGCGATGGACCGGATGACGGACGAAGCACGCACCCTGGAAGCCAACGCAATCGTCGGTATCCGGTTCGAGACCAGCCACATCACCCAGGGGGCGGCCGAGATCATGGCCTATGGGACGGCGGTGGTTCTCGAGGATGCTTCGCAGGAGGACAGGAACAGCTGATCCTTGCGTTTTTTTGAACCTTCTCGAAACTTTCGGCATCCGCCGGAATCTCTTCAAGTGAGTTTGCATTGACAGGCACAGGCGATGGAACCGGCGCCCCGATCGATGATCGGGCGCTTATTGCCGATTGGGTCAAGCGAGCCAAGAGAGGAGATCTCGATTCATATCAGAGACTCTATGACAGATTCGCCCGCCGGGTCTTGAACTTCATCTACAGGATGGTCAACTCCCCGGAAGAAGCCGAGGACCTGACCCAGGAGACCTTCGTGGCGGTTTTCCGGAAATTGAACACCCTGAAGAAGAACGACAGATTCGAGGCGTGGCTGTTTAGAATCGCCCGGAATTTCGTTTACCAGAAGTACCGGGCGCGCGAACCGAACCTGGTCCCGGTAGAGGAACTGGACGAAGAGGGGCAGCCGGTGACCCAGATTGCTGAAACCCGGAAGGGCCCCATGGAATCGCTCGAGGCGCGAGAGTTGGAGGACGTCGTCGAGGGAGCGATTGGCAGTCTGCCCGGGAAATACAAAGAGGTGTTTGTGCTATCTGCCATCCAGAACTTGAGTTACCAGGAGATAGCCGACATCGTGGGGCGGAGCCTGGCGAGTGTCAAGACCGACATCCACCGGGCACGGCTCGCGGTGCGCAGGCAGGTTAAGGATTACCTGAGGGTTTGATTGTATGGAATGTAAAGAATGCAGCCGAGAGATGACGGCTTTCCTCGACGACGAGCTGTCCCAGTCCCGGGTCTGCGAGGTCCGGTCGCACATCGACTCCTGCCCTGCATGCACCCGGGAACTGGCCGATTTTCGCGCAGCGGTCGACCTTGTGAGCGCGCACCATCGCCAGCTCGCCCTTCATCCGGCCGGGTGGAGCAAGGTGCTGGTCGAGCTGGAAGACACCGGAAAGACCTCCTGGCACGGTTGGCTGGGGTTCGGATTCGCTCACTGGCAGCCCGTGGCGATTGCATTGACAGGGTTCGGACTGGCGGTCGGGCTTTGGAGCTACCAGCGGCACATGGAATCCCGAAGGGCCCTCGAGCGTTACATGATACAGTACGTCCAGGTGCGTGAGGCCCAGGAGCGGAAGACTTTCATGGGCTCCGTGAATCCGGAAGCGGGTGACGTCGAGAATCCGTTTCTGCCGGTTCGCCAGACCACCGAGGGCAACCCTTTTCGACAATGATACGGAGATGACGTCTTCAACAAAGCAAGTGGCCTGTGGAACGTTGCTCACCGTAGTCCTGCTTTTCCCCGGGCTGGTCCTGCAGGCCGTGCCGTGCGCATCCCAGAAGCCGGCGGCCACGGATTCCAGCCTCGAAAAGATGAGGAGCGTGGCCGAGTCGCAGCATGAGATTTTCATGCTGTTGCTCAAGAAACAGGAATACGCCAAGGCAGTCGATGAGGCCGGCAGGATTTTTGAGATGAAATGGCCCGTGGACCAGGAACCTGTTCTGCTCAAAGAGCTGTTGTCTCTCTCCGGCCTGCTGGTCCGCGCCGGACAGGTACCGAGCGGTCTGTTGCTCCTGGAACGGAACCTGAAGTTCTTCCGGATCGTGGAAAGCCGGGTTTCGATACTTAAAGAGTCGGGGTACCTTCACAAGAAGCTGGGACACGACGACAAGGCACTCGACTGCTTCCGCCAGGCCAAGGAACTCGAGGCGGGAAATGTGCCCCGACAATAACCAACAGGGCCCGCCGACAGCCCAAGTCCGGCTGCTGCTCGAGCCCACGTCGCCGGAGCGCCCAGGGAGTCAGCACGTCCTTTGCCGGACCCGGGCCCTATGAAGACAACTGTCTCAGGCCATCCTGTCAGAGAACTCTACACCCGGGAGGACCTGACCGGATTCGATCCCGCCCGAGATCTCGGCGCCCCCGGTGAGTACCCTTTCACGCGCGGCGTCTACCGCGACATGTATCTGGGCAGGCTCTGGACGATGCGCCAGTTTGCCGGTTTCGGAACGGCTGAAGAGACCAATCGCCGCTTCAAGTACCTGCTCGGCCAGGGCCAAACGGGCCTTTCTGTCGCTTTCGACTACCCCACCCTGTTCGGCTACGACTCCGACCATCCGTTTTCAGTCGGGGAAGTCGGCCGCTGCGGGGTCGCGATCGACTCGCTCGCCGACATGGAAGCTCTGTTCGACGGGATCAGGATGGATCAGGTAACGACGTCGATGACGACGAACTCTCCGGCAGCCATGATCTGGGCGATGTACCTGGTCGCGGCCGAACGGCGGGGCACGAAATGGGCCGACCTTTCGGGCACGATCCAGAACGACATCCTGAAGGAATACATCGCACAGAAGACCTACATTTTCCCGCCGCGCCCCTCGATGCGCCTCATCACCGACATCATCGCCTTTGCGACGGAGCAGGTGCCTCGCTGGAACACGATTTCGATCAGCGGGTACCACATCCGCGAGGCCGGGTCGACCGCCGTGCAGGAACTCGCTTTCACCCTGCGCGACGGCATCGAGTATGTGGAACACGCGGTCCGGGCCGGGCTTGCGGTGGACGACTTTGCGCCGCGGCTCAGCTTCTTCTTCGACATCCATAACGATTTCTTCGAGGAGATCGCCAAGCTGCGCGCGGCCCGGAGGATCTGGGCCCGGACTATGAGGGAACGTTTCGGCGCACAAAACCCCCGTTCCCTGCTCTGCCGCATCCACTCCCAGACCGCAGGCGTCTCGCTGACCGCTCAGCAGCCATACAACAACGTCATCCGGGTTGCCCTCCAGGCGCTGGCCGCCGTCCTCGGAGGAACGCAGTCGCTGCACACCAACTCGCTCGACGAAACGCTCGCACTTCCGACAGAAAAAGCCGTGACCATCGCACTGCGCACCCAGCAGATCATCGCGCACGAGAGCGGCGTCCCGCAGACCATTGATCCGCTGGCCGGCTCGTTTTTCCTCGAGACGCTGACAGGCGAGATGGAGCAGGCGGCGCTGGAATTCATCGACAGGATCGACCGGATGGGAGGCATGATCGTCGCAATCGAAAACGGATATCCTCAGCGGGAGATCCAGGAGGCCTCTTACCGATACGCCAAAGAGCTGGAAAGCAAGGATAAGGTCATCGTCGGGGTGAACGAGTACAGCATCGAGGAACCGAAGCCCGTAGATACGCTGGTCATCGGCGAGCGCGCGCAGGAGCAGCAGTGCGCAAAACTCAAGATCCTGCGTGAACGCCGTAACAGCAAGGCAGTCCGGGAAACCCTCGCTGAGCTGGAACGCTCCGCCCGAGGCAAGGACAACCTGATGCTTCCGATCCTCGAGTGCGTCCGCGCCTACGCCACACTGGGCGAGATGTGCGATATACTCAGATCGGTGTTCGGCGAGTACCGCGAACCGCCCCTCTATTGAGAAAGCAAAAGCCTTGATCGCCGCGAGACGAGGTGCAGAGAATTATGGACGATCGTCGAATTAGAGTACTGCTTGCAAAGCCGGGCCTCGACGGCCACGACCGGGGGGCAAAGGTCATCGCCCGCGCACTGCGGGATGCGGGCATGGAGGTCATCTACACCGGACTCAGACAGACGCCCGAGCAGATCGTCGCGGCGGCACTCCAGGAGGATGTTGACGCAATCGGGCTCTCCATTCTGTCCGGAGCCCATATGTACCTCTTTCCGCGCATCATGGAGCTGAAACGCGCACAGAAGCTGGAGGACGTCCTGGTGTTCGCCGGCGGGATCATCCCGGATCAGGACATCTCCAAGCTGAAGGAGATGGGAATCGCAGAGATCTTCCCGCCCGGATCATCGCTCGAAGAGATAGTCACCTTCGTGAAGAGCCACGTCCGCCCGCCGGTTGCCGGCGTCGCCGACAGGAAGTAGGGTTCGGCGGCTCGCACGCCTGCCCCCCCTCATTCCTTATAGTGCTGATATTGCTGCATGCGTTCCAGGATGAGCGCGATGCGATTCCTGATGCGCCGGCTTGGCGCAATCGGGCTGTATCGGCGGGGATTGATGATCACCGCCGCGAGAGCTGCCGCCTGTTCGCGGGACAGATCAGCCGACGACGTGGAGAAATACGCGCGTGCGGCAGCCTCCGCACCGTAGATCCCGTCACCCCACTCGATCAGGTTCAGGTAGAGCTCAAATATGCGCGGCTTGCTCAGATGGCGCTCCAGCGAGAACGTGAGCAGCAGCTCCATGATCTTGCGGATCGGGTTTCGCGAAGGAGACAGATAAAGATTCTTCGCAAGCTGCTGTGTGATCGTGCTTGCCCCGCGGGCGAACTCGAGTTTCTCCGTGTCTGTCTTGATCGCCTCACGGATCTCGTTGTAGTCGAGCCCTTCGTGCTGGAAGAACGCGGCGTCTTCGGCGATCAGTACCGCATTCTTGAGGCTTGGTGAAATCGATGTAAGCGGGACCCAGATTTGTGCGCGGCGCGGCCGCAATCCCTTCGCCTTCGCCTCCGCAGCGCGCATTTCCATCCAGGCTGTCGTAGTCGGATTCTCCGTCGCAAGGCGTGCGACGTCCGGCCAGGTCGCCCACTCGTAACCGATGTAGCCTGCGACTGCCAGCGCAATACAGAGGAGCGCCCTGCCCAGCCGTCCCCAAAAAGGTTTCCGCCGCATAGCTTCAGAACCCAAGTGCGCGTGCGCCTCAGGCACCCCTGCCCGGCCCTGAATCACCTTGACCCCGGCCATATCCGAGGGCACGATTCACAAGCATTATTAGCACAACCGGGAGACAGTTACAGCCGCGTGCACCCGGTTTTTGCTGGCGAGGCACGAACATGGCGCAAGGACTGCAAAGCCACCCCATCAGGTCCGATCTCGATCTGGAGCTTCCGGCAGCCAGAATGCGGGAACTGGTCGACAAGGCGCTGGAGCGCATCGTGGACCACATCTCATCTCTGGAAACGCAGCCGTCTGCCGATGTCGCGGGATGCGAGGCTCTTGCGCGCTCTTTGGTGGAACCTCTACCCGAGCAACCGACGGAATACGCGGCTCTCCTTGACCTGCTGTTCAAGGATCTCGTGCCGAAGAGTTTCAATACTGCCGGGCCGGGCTACCTTGCTTATATCCCCGGCGGCGGGCTGTTTCATTCCGCGGTGGCTGACCTGATTTCGGATGCGGTGAATCGCTACGTCGGAGTGTGGATTGCAGCCCCGGGCCTGGCGCAGCTGGAAGCGAACGTCATCCGCTGGTTTTCGGCGATCGTCGGGTACCCCGCCGAAGCGCGCGGCGTACTCACCACCGGCGGGTCACTCGCGAACTTTACCGCACTGGTGACTGCCCGCCGGAACCTGCTCCCGGACAACTTCCTCTCCGGCACCTTGTACGCTTCCGACCAGGTCCACCACTCCGTGGTCAAGGCGGCAATGCTGGCCGGCTTTCCCGCTGGAAACGTGCGCGAAATCGCTACGGACGACGCCTGTCGGATCAGGCTCGACCACCTGGAGAGGTCAATCGAATCCGACAGGCGCGAGGGACTGCGTCCTTTCCTGGTAGTCGGCAATGCAGGAACCACCAACACCGGTGCGGTCGACGACCTCGATGGCCTGGCGAACCTGGCGGCGCGGGAGAACGTCTGGCTCCACGTCGACGCAGCCTATGGAGGGTTCTTCATGCTCACCCGGAAGGGCCGGGAGGCCATGCGGGGGATCGGGCGGGCGCAGTCGATCACGCTGGATCCGCACAAGGGCCTCTTCCTGCCCTATGGAACCGGCTCCCTTCTGGTCCGGGACGGGGACGCGCTCAGGCGTGCACACTCCGTCGATGCGACCTACTTGCCCCCGATGCAGCAGGACACCGAGCTTGTCGACTTCTGCCTTTACTCTCCCGAGCTGTCCCGTGATTTTCGGGGCTTGCGCGTCTGGCTGCCCATCAAGATGCATGGGATCGAGCCTTTCCGTCGGAACCTGGAGGAGAAACTCGAGCTGGCGGCATGGGCTGCGGATGAATTGCGCTCTATCCCCTCGGTTGAGATCGCAGCCGAGCCTCAATTGTCACTCGTGGCCTTCCGCGTGGCACGTCCCGGATGGGATCTGGAGGCCACAAATGAACTCAACCAGCGCTTGATGCGGGGAGTCAACGAGCGCAAGCGCGTCTATCTCACCGGCACCGTGCTGCGCGGCAGGTTCGTGATACGGATCTGCGTCCTTTCTTTCAGGACCCACTATGACCGCATGCGGGCCGCGCTGGAAGATATCCGGGCCACTATCAGCGAACTGACCTGAGACAGCGACGTGGGTTGCTGCGCGACCACTTCAGTACCGTACCCTGTGGCAAACCGGGTGGTGGGAGAGTGATGCAATACCGATCCTGAAGGGGTTGAGCCGCGTCGTCAGTGCTACCCTCTGCGCCTGGGACTTCGCGTGGACGAGGCTTCGAGCCGGGTGGAGGGTTTGAGATTGTAGGTCCGTTCGTACCCGGCCGTCAGATTCGCAAGCGTGATCTTGATGATTCCGTGCGAATCGCAGGTATAGGTTTCCCGGATTAAGTCCCGCGCGGGCCGACTGGCTCTGCGCACCTCCGACTCGCTCAGGTGTGAGGCTGTACCCAGACTGGAGTCCAGGCCGAAGAAAATCTCATTCCAGGGCACGATATCGCCGTCGGGCTCGCCGTCCGGCGTCAGACGGCTGCATTCCAGGAAACGGTAATGTCCTATGTTGTGGGCAGGGTGGTAGGTGCGCGTCCGTTCCATGGCCGGCTCTGTCGGCCGCGGCACTGGAGTGTCCTTCATGAAGACGGGATCGAATACTACCTGGCTGCCGGACTCCCCTTCCCTCCACACGCCGAAACAGCGAGTGAATCGTTCGTGCAGGATCTGTTCCCGCTCTGCGTCGGCGGCGATGGCCAGACCGATGGCTGTCGCTGAATACGGGAACGGGGAACGACGCACGCGCCGGCCATGCCGGTCCCGGAGGACGCGCGCAACCACAGGCAGATCGCTCGATCCGCCGGCGAGGTAAATGGCAGCAACATCGCCCCATCCCAGTCCGGACTGCCGGAAAGCCCGCGCCATCGCGCTTTCCATGGCCTCCACCGTCCGATCTATGAGCGGGACACACTTCTCGTAGAACTCGTCCACGGGTACGACGACCTCGCCCGCACCTTCGACTCCCCGCCCCAAATCAATCGTGATCTTGCGCTTGTTGGGGTGCAGAGCCTCCTTCTGGCGCCGACACTCCTCCAGTAACAGGAACCGCGCGCCGGCTGTCAGTTCGCCGATATCCGGTGCCCGGTGCAGCGCCAGCTCCAGCAGCAGCTCATCGAAGTCGTCTCCACCCAGTTCGCTTATCCCTTCGTCGGTGATGACCTCGTGCTGCTGTTCCTTCATACCGATGACCGACGCGTCGAAGGTGCCGCCGCCGAGATCGTAGACCACGAGGAAGACCTTCCTCCCGATGACGCCCCTGCCGGCAAAGCGCTCTGCGAACTCGATCCCGGCCGCCGACGGTTCGTTGATCATCCCGAGAACGTGAAACCCGGCGCGCCGGAATCCTTCCATGGTGAGGAAACGCTGGTTGCTGTTCGCATTCGCGGGGGCGGCGGTGATCACCTCCATCGCGTCGCGGGCTGAAATCTCCAGGTTCGATCGGTCGCGGAGATCACGGTGCAGCTGCGACAGGTAGCCGGTCAGCAGCTCGAGCAGCGGCAACTGCCTTTCCCCGATCCGTACAAGCGACTCCGGGCCATGGCGCGCGAGCAGGCGCTTGAGGGAGCGGGCGAACGCCCATCCTTCCTCCGGCTGGCGTTCCTGGGCCTCGAGGCCGTAGACGACCTCGTCGGCACGCACGCCGATCAGCGCCGGATACCAGTGCTGCGCATCCCCGGCATCCGTGAGGAAACTCACGACGGGGTAGTTGCCCCGGTCCGCCACGGCGACTACCGTGTGGGTGGTGCCGAAATCGATGCCTAAGCGCATGTGGACTCCTGCGTCGCAGCCACGCCGCGGGAGGCAGCCACTCCGGATCCCGACGCGAGGCACCTCATGATAACCGCTGAAGGATGGGTTGGCTAGAGCATAGACTCGGCGGAGATTCGATGCCTTTGCGGCTGCCGCAGGCGCCGCGCCGGCGTTTCGGGCACCGTGCAGCCCGGCCTGCGTTGCCCGGTTCTTTCCTGCCCGCGCCCATTTCTGCTCATTGCCTCAGCGCTGCACGACCAGTCCGGCTGCATCCAGGCGACGGCTTTCCCTGCCCTTCTCGATCAGACTGATGATTGCCTGTCGCTTCTCGTTCGAATCCACCTCTCCGAGGACCTTGATCGAACCGTCGGATACTTCCAGCGAGATACCGCGTGACAGTCCCTTCGCTGCAAGAATCTGCAAAAGCACACGGCCGACTGTCTCGTTTGGGATCCGGTTTGCGGCTGCGGACGCGACATTGCGCTCTTCAGGCAACACGCCGTTCTTTGACACCGTCGTCGCGGCAGGAGCACGCGCGGCGCGCGCCGGCGGTTCAGGGGCAGAGGGCGTTGCGGTTCGCGCAGGCAATCTCTTCGAAGAACCAGCCTTCGGGACGGAACGAAACAGGTCCTGTACCCTGGGATCGCGGTAGACGTGTGCTACCGCCACGAGGAGGATGACAGCGAAGGAAAGCAGTAGAAGCGCTCGGCGCATGCAAGCTCCCGTCAGGACCGGCCTATTCTATCAGCGCTGGCGGAGAGGATTCAAAAGACTTGCGCCATGGTGGATCCGGAGCTATTATTTGCTGCCTTTGCCCTTTGCGGGGTCGTAGTTCAGCTGGTTAGAACGCCGGCCTGTCACGCCGGAGGTCGCGAGTTCGAATCTCGTCGACCCCGCCATTAAGGTTTCCTGGAGGTGGTCATCAGACCATAAATCGACCATGCTGAGGAAGTTCCTCGCTCTCACACTCTCCGTTATTCTTGTTCATACGTACGCAGTCGCGCCTCTGCAAGCCAATACCCAGACCGCATCGAAGCCAAGCCATGTCGAGGAGGTACGATCCAAAGTTGCCGTGGCGGGCGTCAGTTCGGAGAAGGTGGTTGAAGTCAGGCTCAAGGACGGCACCAGGCTGAAGGGACACATCACCAGCATTCAGGAAGATTCTTTCGATCTCTCGCTCGTACCGAACGGCGAGAAAAAGAGCGTCCTGTACACCGACGTGTCTAAGTTCGGGTCTTCCTGGTCCGCCAACAAGGCAGTCCTCGTGCTCGGTATCGTAGTTGGGACCATCGTCGCGATTTTCGCGTTCGTTCACCAGGCCAAAGTGTAGCAGCGGCAGTCGGGCCCCGGCAGGACCATCCCCTTGCCGTGCGCGCTTCTCCACCCGGCACCATCCTGCAGCAACCCGTTCCGTTCTTCCCGGCTGAAGCTGCGCGTGCCATCGGAACGCGGTGTCACCGCGCGGGCTTCTGGCGGAATACCCAGAAATGCGAGAGGAAGAAATTCAGGCTGGAACAGGCCAGGATTGCGCAGAGGTTGGCTGTCACCGGGTGAAGATGCGCACACCCCACCAGCAGGCCCATCAGCACCAGGTTTCCGGCTAGAGATATAAGTCCGTTCGCCAGGTGGAAGCGCATGAGCCGGTTCAGAAGGGCGACGGAGCCCGAGGGGCCCGCGCCGGCCCAGGTCCAGCGTTCATGCCAGGCAAAGTTGTGCAAGACGGTAGCTTCAACCGCCAAAGAGGTGGCCAGAAGGTAGTTGAGCTGCAAGAATCTCACCAGCAGGGTCAGGACAGCAAGCTGGACCAACACCCCAATCCAACCGACCAAATTGAATCTCGCCCAGCATCCGAGGATTCTCAAATCTTCTCCAGGGAATGGAGGCGTCGCGTGTGCCGGATCATCGAGACTAACAGGACTGAGGCCATCAGGATCACCGCAATGGTTCCCCCAATATCAAAGAGCAGATACCGCTGGCCGAAAAACATGACTCTCGGGCTTATGAAAAGGCAAGTATTGCCGACAATGATAAAGAGGCGCAGTTCGGTGGGGCTGAATTTCCAGAATGAGATCCTGAACTCGTCGAGCGTGCAGGCAACCAGGTAGCTCTCGATCGAAAGCAACAGGTACGCTGTCAGCAGCGCGAACGCGGGTCGCTCACTCATGTATCCCGAGAGACCGAGCCCCACGAACAGGCAGAGAGTGCCGAGGCTGTCCGTAATGTGGTCCACATAGTAGCCGTAGCGCGGCCTTTGCCGCTTGCGGTATCTCGCGAGAGTCCCGTCAAGGCTGTCACCAAACCAATTGGCAACGATGCAAAGGTTTACCGCAAACAAGCACCACGGGTTCCAGCGGCAGCAGAAGTAGAACAGTCCGGCCAGCAACATCGACCCAAATCCCAGAATCGTAAGATGATCCGGGTGAACCCATCCCGGGAGCCTCCCGGCAAGCCAAAGAAGAGCCCTCCGCTCCATCGGGGCAAGCACACTTTCCTGGATCCGGCGCATAGGTGCGACCTCGTCGGCCTGAATCATCGGCTTGGTAATCCGCCGCACGATAACTTCGTGCACGACCGGATCAGAGTGCAAACGGCATACCATGGGAGCGACTGCCCGTCGAAGAGGGAAACAATTTCTTATCAATAAGATAGCGGCTTATCTGAGGCGGGATCCCGCCGGCGAGGTGCAAAAATCCTCGCCAATTGCACAGTCAGCGCGTAGTTTGAAAGCTGATCTCCAGGGCGAGCCAATCTTCCCGCTCCCATCGCCCGGAGTTCCGGCCGCCGTGCCCGGCAAAAGCCGACAGGATATCTGCCAGATCCTGCGGTTGAATGCCGGACACGCAGAGTTTCCCGTGGCGGCCGACAGCGTGTGCCAATTCTCGGGCGGAGCGCAAAAGCGTGTTGCGGTCGAGGTTGGCAACCACGATGTCAAAGCCGGTTGCCTCGAGCCCGACGATGCCTTTCAGGCGAAACTGGAGCTCGGCACCGAAGCCGTTGGCGGCGGCGTTTTCGAGCGCGCATTCTATGGCCTCCGGGTCACAATCGATCCCGAGGGCGGAAGCTGCACCGAGCCGAACTGCGGCCATCGCCAGGACACCGCTGCCGGTGCCGGCATCAAGGACGCGATCATTTTCCCGGACCACATCCTCGAGCCATTCCAGAAGAAGTTGAGTCGTAGCGTGGAAACCGGTGCCGAAGGCCCGCTTGGGATCTATGATGAGCTCTATCACGCCGGGCTGAGCATCAACCGGATTCCAGCTCTGACAGATTAAGAACCTCCGCCCGATCCTGACGGGCTTGACGGACTGCGCCCAGACTGCATTCCAGTCCTGGTCCGGCACGACCTCCGGGGAGAGGTCAGCGGCCTCGACCGCTATACCTCGTTCCTGCAGCAAATGCCGGAAAGAATCAAGAATGGCGGGGTCCCAGGATTCAGAGGGCCAGTAGAAATGCGCCAGGCCATCTGCCTCAGACGCACCGAGCAATCCTGTCCCGGCCAGTTCGCCCGCGAGTTCCTCGACGTCGAAAGCAGCACGAACCCTCAGATCGATATAATTGGAGGGCATACTTGCCTTTCAGAAGCAGGCAGATCGTCAGCAGAGGGGCGCGGGATCGGCTCACCGGGTCATCGGCTCAGTGGACCAGGGCCGGAATTGTCGATCCACGGCGGTCGGCTGCAGCCGCCCATCCTTCATCATCCACGGCGGTAATCATGCCATGGAATCGGATCTCCGGGCCCTCAAGGACGACAAGGACATCGCCCGGCCGGATCTTCTCGTTATGGAGCCTGAAGCGAATGACGGTCGCGAACCCCGCAGCCTGCTCCAGCGCCTCGAACTCCAGCGCTGAAAGCTCAGTCCAGAGTGTCTGTGCGTTACCAAGAGATTTTTCAAGATCGGACATGCATGCAAAATATCATGAAGTGAGATCCGGAAAACAGGATTTCGGAGCCAGGCGGGCCAGCGGCGCTGATGCGGACATCTTGCGCGCTCCGGCCGAGCGCACCGACTTTGCGATGAAAGACCCGGGCGATTGTGGCAAAATCCGACCGTGCCTTACTGGTTCGATGGCAATAACCTGATCGGTCAGCCTGCGGCCCTGTCCGCACGAGAGCGCGGCACCCGCCGCGCTTTCCTCGCAGCACTTTCCGAATACGCCCGGGCTCGAAGAACCAGGGTTTCAGTGTATTTCGATGGCGACGACCGGGACCGGTCGGCTCAGCCGCCGCGCGTGGAAGTGCGATACTGTGCGCCGCTCTCTGCGGACGAGGCCATGCTGCGGGATCTCAGGGGCAAGCATTCGCCCGCGGAGATCATCGTCGTCACCAACGACCGGGACCTCGGTGCGCGCTGCAGATCGGAGGGAGCATCATCAGTCACCTGGCAGGAATTCTCAGCCAGACTCGGAAGCGCCCTGAAAGACACGGCCGGTAACGAGAGGAAGGAAGAGAAAGTTCGACTGGAGGAGTGGGCGGCCTACTTCGGCCTCGACAAGAATTCCTTGGAGTAGGCGCCGCCGGGTTGTTTATACTTCATTCATCAGGGCGACCTCTTTTTTATGATCGGCAACCTGGAGAAGAGAACATGCGCAGAGTGTCCCGAAAGCCATCTTACATCGTACGTCCCCCGACCGCTGTCCTGACTCGGGGCTTCGACCCCCGCCTGTCAGTCGGTTCGGCACGGCCGGCGGTCTTCCGCTCCTCCACATATGTCTTTTCTTCACCCGAGTCGGCGGAACGTGCCTTCGCCATCGCGCTGGGGAAGACGCATCCGACGGAAGATGAGAGCGTCGACCTGATTTACGCGAGGCTGTCGCATCCGAACGCCGAGATCCTCGAGGACCAGATTGTACCCCTGGAAAATGGCGCAAGCGCGGCCGCCGTGTTCAATTCCGGGATGGCGGCCATCTCGACGCTCTTCCTGACATTCTGCTCACCGGGGAGTCAGTTCATCTACACGACCCCGCTGTACGGCGGAACCATTCACCTGATCCACCAGGTGCTGGAACCGCTGGGAATGATCGGGATCCCGGTTCGTGCCGGGGACACGGCGGGTCTGAAGGACGCTATCTCGAAGTCGCAGAATTTGCGGGTCGTGCTCATCGAAACGCCCGCCAACCCGACGCTGACCATGACGGATATTGCCTCAGCCGCCTCGCAAGCGAAGAAACTGCCGAGCCACCCTGTGGTGGCAGTGGACAACACTTTCATGGGGCCAACCTTCCAGCATCCGCTGACCCTTGGAGTGGACCTGGTGGTCTACTCGGCAACGAAATTCCTGTCAGGCTTCAGCGACCTCCTTGCCGGCATGATACTCGGCCGGGACGCGGAGGTGATATCCGAATTGCGCGGCACGCGGGCAATTCTGGGTAACATTCTTCAGGCTGATGAATGCTGGATGCTCAATGGCCGCCTGCCGACGGTGTCGATCCGTATGAATCGTCAGAGCAAGAATGCGCAGCGGATCGCGGAGAATCTGGCCCGCCACCCGAAGCTCAAGAGGATGCGCTATCCGACGCTATTCACCGATCCGGAACAGATCCGGATCCGGGATGCGCAGTGCAGCTTCCCCGGGTCGCTCTTTGCGTTCGAGCTCGAGGGAGGTAAGGGTGCCGCCTACGAGTTTCTGCGGAGACTCAAGATCGCCAAGAACGCTGTCAGCCTGGGGGGCGTGGAGACGCTGGCCTGCCATCCATGGACCACGACCCACTCCGAGTTCTCCGATGAAGCCAAACGTGAGTCAGGTATTTCGGAGGCGCTTGTCCGCATTTCGATCGGGATCGAAGATTGGCGGGATTTGCTGCATGAATTCCGCTCGGCGCTGGACAGCCTGTGAACCGGCAGCGTGAAACGCGGGATTCGCCCGCGATCGGCTCTCCGACCTCGTGCTTGCCGGACCGTGCTCGCGGTCGATCATCACCGGAGGTTCGCCATTGAAGATCGCGACGTGGAATGTCAACGGCGTCCGTGCGCGGGAAGCCCAGCTCGTGGAATGGATCGCACGGGACCGGCCCGATGTCGTGTGCCTGCAGGAGATCAAGGCCGCGGTCGAGCAGGTCCCGGCTTCCCTGAAGGAGATCGAGGGATACTGGAATTACTGGCACGGACAACGAGCCTACTCGGGTGTCAGCCTGCACATCCGCCGCGACCTGTTCGCCCCAGTACCGGAATACAGTCACCCGCCTTACGATCATGAGACGCGTGTCGTTGCAGCCCGGTTGGACAGGTTGGTGATCGCTTCCATTTACGTCCCCAACGGCGGAAAAAATTTCGAGGCCAAGATCCGTTTTCTGCAGGCGATGAAGGAGTACGTGCGCGACTCGCATGCCGGCGGCCTGGAATTGATCCTGTGCGGAGACATGAATGTAGCCCGTACCGACCAGGATGTGCATCCGAAGGAGAGGAGTCCGAAGGTCATCGGCCAGAGGCCCGATGAGCGGGAACTACTGGACGGCATCATCGCCGAAGGTCTGCTCGACGTCAGCCGGACGCTCGATCCCGACAACGACGCCCTCTTCACCTGGTGGCCCCCCTGGCGCAGCATGCGTCAGCGAAACATCGGCTGGCGCATCGACTACATCCTCGCCAGCGTCTCTCTGAGAAACCGGCTGCGGAGTTCCGCCGTATTGGCCGACATCGGGACGAGTGATCACGCGCCGGTCATCGCGGAATTCAGCGTCCCTTGACCGTCAGCGGCGCGCGTCGCAGCGCGCCTACTTTTTCAGGCTGACGTCTACCTGGGGGCGGCCCGCTCCGACTTCGCCAACTCGTTGAGAATTGTGCCGAGGCTCTTCACCTCCTCACCGTACCTGGCCCAGTCTCCTGCTCGCTGTGCCTCGATCGCCCGTCCGTACGCATCGCGCGCCTTGACAATCAGGTCGGCCCTCTCACCGGGTGCCGCAGCCACCGTGCCGGTCGCCGCAACGGGCGCGCTGGTCTGCTCGCCGGGTATCGGGATCTGGTCGCCGAAAATCCGGGCGATCGATGCCTCCAGGGTTTCCTCCATCGCGATCCTGTTCTCGTAGGCGACAATCACCCGCTTGAGCTCCGGGATCTTCCCGGTTTCAGCACGCAGGTACAACGGGCGCACGTAGATCAGGCCTTCCTCGATGGGAATCACCAGCAGCGTCCCCTGGATCACCTGCGATCCCCGCTGGTCCCACAGTGAGACCTGGCGGGAGATTTCCGCATCCTGATTGATGCGTGCCACAATCTGCTTTGGGCCGTACACCAGTTTCTGCTTCGGGAACCGGTACACCACGAGTTGCCCGTAGTTGGGCGCGTCGCTGCGCGCCACCATCCACGCGGAGAGGTTGTCCTTCCTGTTGGGCGTGAACGGCAGCATGAGGATGAACTCTTCTTCCTTCTTCTCCTGCGGCAGCCGCATTATTGTGTAGTATGGCGCCATGGGGCTTTCGGCCTGGCCTGAACTCAAGACCGGGACCTCCCACAAATCTTCCTTGTTATAGAAAATCTGCGGATTGGTCATGTGGTACATGGAATAGATGAACGTCTGGAAACGGAAGATGTCCTCCGGGTAGCGCACGTGGCGCTGAAGATCCGGCGGCATCTCCGCGATCGGTCGGAAAACGCCCGGAAAGATGCGCTGGTACACCTGGATCAACGGGTCTGTCGCGTCGGCAACGTACAAGTCCACCCTACCGCTGTAAGCATCAACGACCGCCTTGACAGAATTGCGGATGTAGTTGCCGATTCCCTTCAGCGGCGTTGAATAGGGGTACCGGTCGCTCGTCGTGTACCCATCCTGGATCCAGTAGAGTTTGCCGCCCGAGACGACGATGTAAGGGTCCTGGTCAAGAGTCAGGAAGGGGGCAACCTTCTGGACCCTGGTGCGAATGTCACGGAAGTAAAGGAAACGGCTATCAGCCTTCAGCATAGGGGAGAGGACGATGTTGGGGTCCTTGAAGTAGATGGCGAACAGAAGCTTCCTCAGGAAGGACCGGACCGGGACGCCCCCTTCCCCTTTGTATATGGCATACACGTTCTCTTCCCCTGCCGGGTAATCGAATTCCTTCTCGCTGGTCTTGACGATGACGTATCCCTTCGTCAACTCGCCGTAATAAATCTCAGGCCGAGTGATCGCCAGCGAGGGTTCCAGCGCGCGCGGAGGGATGTCCTGGACAAGCAGCACCGGAAGCCCCTCACGCGTGACACGGTTCACCGGGCCAAGGGTCACGCCGTAACCGTGCGTATAGCTGAGGTGCTCGTTGATCCAGTTGCGTTCCGGCAGGCTCGCGGAATTGAGCTCGCGCGGGGAAATCATCATCTGCTGCGCCATGCCGTTCAGCATGTAGCGATCGTTGTCTACGGTGGCAAAATCATAGTAGGTGCGGATCTCCTGGATCTGGCTGAAGGCGTCAAGAAGGGGTTCATGGTCCCACAGCCGAATGCTCTGGATGGTAGCAGCGTTGTCCTGGATATCCTGGCGGGAAAGCGCCTTGTCGCCTGAGAGGTTCCGTTCTTCGACCCGCTGCAGACCGAAGGCGTGAAGGGTAGCCCGGATGTTGTGCTCAATCTGGGGCGTTTCCCTGCCCAGTTCGTTGGGCGCCACGACGAATTTCTGGAGAAGCGCGGGGTACACACCGCCGAGCAGCGCCACCGCAAAGTACAAGCCGATGCCTCCGATAGCAGCCACGTTTCGGACCGCGAACGCGTTGTAGGCCAGCAGCAGCGCGCTAACAATCGCCGCTACAACCTGAAGGTTCAAAAGCGGCAGGCGCCCGTGCAGGTCGGCATAGGTGGCTCCGAACATCGGTCCGCCTGAAGAATACAGGACCTGGAAGCGGTCCAGGAAGCCATTGGCGGAGAGCAGAAGAAAAAAGAGGGCAAGCAGCAGAGAAATGTGCACACGGATGTGACCGCGCTTGCTGAGGCTCTGAATCGAAAGGGCGCCTTTGAAGTAGTACAGGATGAGCGTTCCGGCGCCGGCCAGCAGGCACACGACCATGGCCAGGCTCACAACCTCGCCCATCAGGGGGAGCGAAAAAACGAAGAAGGAGATGTCACGACCGAATATGGGATCGGTGGACCCGAACTCGACCTTGTTCAACCAGCGCCAGACTCGTTTCCCACTGCTGGGCTTCACGCAGACCAAGGAAAACGGAGACGACCAGGGCCGCCAGCCCCGCGATCCTCCGCACCATTTGCCGTGTGACGACATAGGCCGTGATTTGACCCGTCGGTGTCGGAATCCCCAACTGGATCTCACCGGGCCCACGGTTGGCGTGGAGCAGATTCAGGAACAGGAAGATGAAGGCAGCCAGTAACGTCAGAGATGAGAGGATGCTTTGGGCAACCAGAGCCGTGGTAAAGACTATCGACTTCCCGAGTTCCTGGAACCACAGGAAGTCAAAATACAGGTCGACGGCGAACGACAACCCTCCCAACAGCAGAAACAGAACCACCGCCAAAACGATCAGGGAGTATCTCTTGCGCATGATTGCCCTCACGAGTCAAAGGTAAGCACGCAGGATGACATCAGCGCTCCGATAAATCAAGAAAACCGCCCGGATCAACATCCGCCGGGGAATCAGGGCTCCGGTCCTCCAGACCGGACCTTCCCAGGCCGGATCTGGCGGGTAGGAAACAAATGCACGCGCATGTGTTATTGTAGGTCACATGGTTGACAGCATGCAGCCGAGGGACGGCAGCATTCGCAAACGGGTCTTCATCCAGGCCAGTGCGGCCACGATCTATCGGGCGCTCACTGAAGCGAAGGCGCTCAGTCACTGGTTCTGCGACAAAGCCACCTCCGACCCCCGCGTGGACGGGGAACTCACCGCTTACTGGAGAGCCGGCAAAACCGGCATGAGAGGGCTGGCGGTTTACAGGCAACTGGTCCCGGACGCCCTCGTCGACCTCCTCTGGGTAGACGACGGCCGCGGAGCGGATCCGGCACGCGCGACTCACTGCCTCGTTTACACGATCGCCCGGAAGAAGAACGCGTGCGAGGTCGTCGTGGAGGATCAGGACTCTGCCCCGTCGGACGACGAGACTTACACCCTCCTGGACAAAGGCTGGAACGCCGTCTTGAACGAACTCAAGGATTATTGCGAGAGTGCGGAACGGTCGCTGAAAATCCCTCCGGGGAGGTAGCCATGAGACGACGCTCGGGATCAGCTCGTCCGGGATGCCCCGGATTGCTGGCGCTGACGCGGATTGCCCCGCTCATGCTCGCGGCCGCTGCCTTTGGGGCCGCACCGGGACCCGACACCGTAAAGGCGTGGAACCAATACTATACCTGGGCCAACCAGAGGGTGGAACGGGAGATGGCCGATCCCACGCGATTCCTCATCGAGGACTTCATGCCTCCGGATGAGCAGGCATCTGTCCGGCAGGAACTCGACTCAGGAAGCATCGTGGTGCGGCGGATGACCGGGTGTATCCCGTCCGGGGTCAAGTTTCATGTCCCGCATGGCGAGATTCACCACTGGTGGGGTGCTGTACTCATTCCTGATGTGAAGATCCAGGATGTGATGGCCTTCGTAAAAGACTACGACCATCAGGCCGGGCGCTTTGCTGACGTCGAACAGTCCCGCCTGCTCAAGAAGCAAGACGATCACTTCGAATTCTTCTTCAGGCTGCGCAGGACGAAGGCCTTCGTCACCGTGTACTACAACACCTGGCAGGAGTGTACTTACTACCCCAAGGGAAAGGGGCGTGTCTGGAGTCGAAGCGTCGCGACGAAGATCTGTGAACTGGCCGATCCCGGAACGCCTGACGAGCGCGAGAAGTCCCCGGCCGACGATCGGGGCTACCTCTCGCGATTGGTCAGCTGGTGGCGGTTCGAACAGACAGGTAAGGGCGTTATTGTGGAGTGCGAATCGGCAAGTCTCAGCCGGGATATCCCGTGGATCGTCACCATGATCCCGGGGGTCACCTCTTACATTCGCGCCACGCCGCGGGAATCACTCGAATCGGTGCTTTCGACCATCCGGCAGTACGTGAAGGCAGGACAGGCACATTCCCCGGTCGCGAAGTCTGCGACCAAGTGAATTCTTCCGCATACTGAATTCTGCATTCCGGATTCTATATTCCTTGCCCCCGCGTCCCCAAGACCCTCACAACCCTCTCACCCTCCGGAACGGGCTCACGCTTTGCGTCAACCTCAGGTCAACACCCTGTGATATCCTTCCCCTGTCCTTAACAGTTTGCGACCCAGGGAGACGCCACATGGCCAGGAAAAGCTTGCTGCTGACGACTATCTTCGCCTTCTTACTGTCTACCGCGTTCGCAGGTGAGGTGGAGGACAGGGTTGTCCATTCGGCGCTGGTTCTGCGGGAAATCATGGGCATGAAAGAAAAGGGCATCCCTTCGGACCTCCTCAACAAGTGCGCATGCGTCATCGTGATACCGAACATGCTCAAAGGCGGCTTTATCGGCGGAGGTAACTACGGCCGGGGCGTGATGTCATGCAGGCTGGAGCAAGGCGAGGGCCCGTGGAGCGCACCTTCGATGACCCTGATGGGCGGCGGCAGCTTCGGGCTTCAAATCGGCGGCCAGGCCGTAGACCTCGTCCTGCTTGTGATGAACATGCGGGGGGCCATGAGCCTGCTCGACAGCAAGATCACGCTGGGCGGCGACGCATCGGTTGCAGCCGGTCCGGTAGGCAGAACCGCATCGGCGGAGACCGACGCCTGGATGTCGGCTGAGATCCTCGCCTACTCCCGCAGCAAGGGTCTCTTCGGGGGGATCTCGGTCAAGGGCGGTGTGCTGCGTCCCGACAACAAGGCCAACGAGATTCTTTACGGCAAGAACGTAACCGCGCGCAGCCTGCTGCTGTTTGCAACCGATACGCTGCCGCGTGATGCCAGGATATTTGTCGATGAATTGACGAAGGCCAGCCCCGGCAAGAAGAAAGACTGAAGAATCGCGCAGACCGTTTGATTATCGCCTGGAACGGGTGTTCCGCACTATCATCGGCTTGAGAACAGCCCAGACGTTCTCGACAACGATGCCGTATCCCTGCGCTGTGGGGTGGATGCCATCCTCCTGGTTTAATTCCGGATGGCCGGCCACTCCCTGCAGGAAGAAGGGGATCAGTGCGACCTTGTGAATCCCGGCGAGGTCCGGGAACAACCTCCTGAAGTCACTAGTATAGGAAAAACCGTAGTTCGGCGGCAGCACCATTCCGGCGAGGATCACATCCGCGCCATCGGCCGCGAGCCGGGTGATGATGGCTTCCAGATTCTGCCGGGTAGCCTCAACAGGAAGGCCTCGCAGACCGTCGTTTGCGCCCAGTTCTACGATCACTATCGAGGGCCGAAGTTCGCGGATGGATGCGATGCGACTGAGGCCCTGTGCCGATGTGTCGCCGCTCACACCGGCGTTGACCACCCGATAGCGGTATCCCTCCGCGTCCAGCTTCCGCTGCAGCTGCGCCGGATAGCTCTGCTCTGTATCAACGCCACGCCCTGCAGTCAGACTGTCCCCGAATGCCGCGATAACGGGGCGGTCATCGGGAAGGTCGGGCCGACCGGTTGACGATTCATGTTCCGATCCTGTGATAACGGGAGATGCCGGCTGACCGGGCTCCTGCCGGCTGCAGCCGGCGGCGCCGAACCAGAGCAACGCTCCCAACAGCGCCGGCCCGCCCCGCCTCATCCAGGGAGTCCTTTCAGCGCAATTCTCCATGTACACAGGCCACCTCAAATGCGCGGCTACGCCTCCCGTCCCGGGCGGGAACCTCGATTCTACTGAACACCGCACGTCGGATGATATTATTCCTCATTCCGGGGAAACTTTCCGGTTCATTTGCGGCCCGAGGCCGCTGCAGCAAGCCGCGGATACTGACGAGAGGGGATGCATGCTCGAGGTTCAGAACCTCACCAAGACACTGACATCGGGTTCTCAGCAGGTCGACATACTCCGCGGGATCGATCTCAGGATCGAGGACCGGGAGGTGCTTGCCATCGAAGGGCCGTCGGGAAGCGGAAAGAGCACCCTGCTGGGTCTCATGGCGGGCTTCGATTTTCCGACCGCCGGATCAATCCGCATCGACGGGCAGGAGATCGCGCAGATGGGCGAGGACGAACTCGCCCTGCTGCGCGGGAGGAAGCTGGGTTTCGTTTTTCAGTCCTACAACCTTATTCCGACACTCACGGCGGAAGAGAATGTCATGCTTCCGATCGAGTTGAGGGGCGAGTCTCCGGAAGCCCCGTCGAGAGCCAGGTTGCTGCTGGAGGCGGTCGGATTGGCCGGGCGTTGCTCGCACTATCCGGCGCAGCTTTCCGGCGGAGAGCAGCAACGCGTGGCGCTGGCGCGGGCCTTCGCAGGCCGTCCCTCGATCCTCTTCGCCGATGAACCGACGGGCAACCTGGACAGCGCCACCGGTAAGGTAGTGCTCGACCTGCTGTTGGAGCTGAACCGCCGGGAGGGTGCGACGCTTGTCCTGGTTACGCACGACCCCGAGCTCAGCCAGGTGGCCGACCGCATCGTCCGGTTGCGCGACGGCCGCATCGTGGACGAGGTTCGCCTGAAGCAGAGAGGATAATCGGACATGCCTGTGGGGCGTAGTTCTGGCCTGTCCCGCACGGCCGCAGGACGCCTGATGCTGTCGGGGTCGGAATCGGGATCAATGGTCAGTCAACGCGAGGCGGAGATCCGTCAGGCAGTCATGATGTCGAATTCCGATACCGATTGCGGCCCCGATTCAGAACCCGGCTGGGAACAACCGGATGAGAGTCACAATCATTCCTTTGCATGAAGGCTCGCAATGAGGGTGCAAGTTCCTGTCCGCTTCGAGCTGCGGATGGCCTGGCGAGAGACACGCCCGGCTCTCAAACGCTTTGTTTTCCTCGTCTCGATCATCGCGCTGGGCGTCGGCTCACTCACCGGCATAAAGGGCTTCAGCCATGCCCTCCAGCGGGCAATGTCGCGGTCGGCACGCGAACTGATCGCAGCAGACCTGTCGGTGTCCATGACGGGCACTCTGAGCAAGAAGGATCTCGATGTTCTCCGGTCCTTGAGCAGCCACGGGGCCGGCCTCACCCGCGTCACGGAAACGTTTTCCATGGCGTCCTCTGACAGTTCGCCGGCTCCCGTTTTGTGCAGCGTCAAGGCTGTCGATCCACAACAGTATCCGTATTACGGCACGGTGGAACTCGAACCCGCAGGGCGCTTGCGAGACGTCCTGAGCGACGACGCCGTCGTGGCGACGCAGGAGCTGCTCGTCCGGACCGGGACATCCGTCGGATCGAGCGTGACGATCGGCTCGGCAAAATTCCGGGTTGCGGCGGTTCTCAAGACCGAGCCGGACCGGCTCGCATCCGGTTTCGACTGGGGCCCTCGCATCCTGATGACCCGGGCTGGGCTCGAGAAGGCAGGCCTGATTCAGTTCGGCAGCCGGGCCACGGAATCGTTCCTCTACCGGCTGCCGCCCGGGCTCACGGTCGAGGAAGCGCGGCGGATCCTGAAAGCAGGATTGGAGCGGACGGCGCGGATCTCGGACTACCACACACCGAATCAGTCTGTCTCCCGGGCACTCGAGAGAATGACGGAGTTCCTGAGTCTCATAGGCATGCTGTCTCTCCTGATCGGCGGCCTGGGTGTGGCGACGACGATCCACAGCTACCTGCGGCAGAAGCTCGACAGCATAGCGGTGATTAAGTGCCTCGGAGGCAGATCTTCGCAGATAATCCGGATCTACATGATCCAGGGTGCGCTGCTCGGGCTGGCAGGCAGCGCACTCGGTGTCGTTTTGGGATATTTTGTCCAGCTTGTTTTCCCGACGGTCCTGAGGGGACTTCTGGACCTCACGACGGAGCTTGACCTGGCGCCCGCAGCGGCAATTCAGGGTTTCCTGATCGGCCTGGCTACAACTCTGCTCTTCCTGTTTCCTCCGCTTCTCGCGATCAGGAACGTGCGCCCGACCCGAATCTTCCTGAGAGAAATGCCTGAGACGCGATACTCGACCCTGCGGAGGCTGCGCGGCGACCCTGTGCCCGCCCTTGCCACCGCGGTCCTGCTGATTGGCATCGGCTCGCTGACCAGTTGGGCCGCAGGGTCCTGGAAGCGGGGCTGGTATTTCTCCGCCGGGCTGATCGCCGCCATCGTGGTCCTGGCGTCGGCGGCAAAGCTGCTGCTGGCAGCGGTGAAACGAGTGCCTCGCTCCCGATATCTGGCCCTCCGCCATGGTCTCAAGAACCTCAGCCGCCCTGGCGCGCATGTGGCATCAGTGCTGGTTGCGCTGGGGCTGGGCGTCGGCTTTGTTTTGACCGTCTATTTCGTGCAGACTTCCCTTCTACCCCAGATCATCCAAGGCGCCCCTGCCGATTTTCCCAACCTTTTCCTGCTGGGAATCACCGAAAAGGACCGGGACCCACTCTGGAGGTTTCTGTCCAGTCAGTCTGAAGTTACAGACCCTGGCAGCCCTATCCCGGCAGTTCCCGCCCGCCTCAAACGGATCGAGGGCAAGACGGCAGACCAACTCGGTTTGGATCACGACAACAGACATTTCTTCCAGATCGAGTTCATTCTCTCGTGGAGTGACAGATTGCCGCCTGACACGAAGCTGGTTGAGGGGCGGTGGTGGGACGCAAGAGCCGACATGCCTCAGATTTCGGTCGGTCTGGGAGCGACACACCATCTGCCTCTCCACGTGGGCAGTGTTCTCGAGTTCGAGTCATCCGGCAAGCTGGTCCGCGGACGCGTGGCCAATATCCGCGAAGCGGAGTTTGCCCGACCCGGCAGCAGCAACCAGTTCCTCTTTTCGCCAGGATCGCTCGACGGTCTGCCGACATCCTATGTCGGGGCCGTCCGCGTCGCTCCGGGCGGGACGGCCGCACTGCAGCGTGCCCTCTTCGCGCGTTTCCCCAATGTGACCTCGATAGACCCGGGGCACATCATCGCTCGTGTGCAGAGTCTCCTGGACAAGGTGGCCGGGGTGATCAGGTTTATCGCCGGCTTCGCGATACTCTGCGGCATCGTCATGCTTGCCACAAGCGTGGCGTCCACCCGCTATCAGCGCGTACGCGACGCCGTTCTGCTCAAGACGCTCGGCGCCACCCGTGCCCAGGTCGGCCGGATCCAGGCAGCGGAGTTCCTCACAGTCGGCCTGATGGCGGGCTTCATCGGGAGCATGATCGCTTCGACGGCAGCACACATCCTGCTCGGCACGCTGCTGGATACCGAGTTCCGTTTCCAGTGGGTGCCTGTCCTGGTATCGACCCTGGCGACCGCCGCGCTCGCGATTGCCACCGGCTGGATGGCGAGCCGTGGCGTGCTGCGCCACCGTCCATTGGAGATCCTCAGGGAAAACTGACAGGGCGGACGCAGTCGCGACAAAGGGAGGCGCCTGTCAGCGCTTGGGCGGATCTTTGACTTCCTCGTGATAGATGCGCGGGTCGGTTGGGAGCACCTCTATCGGTATTGTCGGTTGCTGGCAGCAGGCGCAGTCGCCCGGGGCAAAGGTAGTGATGTGGCAGGTATCGCAGAAATATATAATGCGATAGAGAGACTCGGGCCGTACTACGAAGAATTCACGCACTGAGAAGACACTGTCCTGACGGAACCGCCCCAGCACTTTGACGGGGCGGCCCGAGATGCGCTCATCGCTGAGCGTGGCGGCCACGTCTGCGACGTCGCTGTCCAGGCTTACGACCTTTCCCTGCTCGACCACGACTGCGGCTTTACCGTCCGATATCTGCAGTTTCCCCTGCAGGCTCGTTTCCCCATCCTCCGGCAATGTCGCGGAACACAGCGGCAAGAAGGCGGCAAGAATCAGTAGCATGACAAAGCTCATCATCACACCCGATCCATAACATGAAGCGCGTCAGCGCAGGCCATTTGATTCTTAGTCATCCTCACGCCGTTTTCAAGCCGCCTTTTCACCGTGCGAGCTTCACACGTCGTCTCATTGTTCCAGGCAAATGGCTGACGACCGCTTCCGGATTAGCCTCGAAGTGGCGGCGAGTGAGTACCGGCCGATAGGCCGGAATGAGGAATGAGGAAGAAATGAAGCGCCGAACGTGCGGCACACTCCGCCTCTCCATGGCAGGCCGACGCAGCACGTGTCTTATCCGGAGGATTCGGCTATGATCATCGTGCAATCGTTGGCTGATTCTGGCCGAGATCGATAACAGACTCTCGTATGAGGAGGAATTCAATGCCGAAACCGCTGAAACTGGGACTGGTGGGCGCGGGCTTTGTGGCGCGTTTTCACTGCATCGGGTTGAAACAGGTGCGCGGCGTGGAAGTCGCCGGCATAACCGCGCTGAAGGGTGCGGAGGCGCTGGCTCAGTCCGCCAAAGAATGGGGGCTTGGGGAGCCGGTCGTCTATCCCAACATCACCGAGATGGCCAGGGAAGTCGATGTGGTCGCCCTTTTCGCTCCCAACTTCGTGCGTGTCGCCATGATGGAGGAGCTGGTCGCCGCTGTGAAGGCCGGCGCGGTCCTGAAGGGCGTCATTTGCGAGAAGCCGCTGGGGCGCACAGTGGCCGAGGCGCGACGACTGGTTGAGCTCGCGGCTTCTGCACGACTCCGGACTGCGTACTTCGAGAATCAGATCTTCATGAAACCGGTCCGCGCGGCTCTGGCGCAGCTCGAGCCGGTTCAGAAGGCCATGGGCCCGCTGAGCCTGACTCGCTCATCCGAGGAGCACGGCGGGCCGCACGAAGGCTGGTTCTGGGACCCGACGAAGCAGGGCGGCGGCGTGCTCAACGACATGGGATGCCACAGCATCGCGGTCGGGTGGTACACCCTGACGCCGGGCGGCAAAGGCCTCACTTTTCTCCAGCCTCAGAGCGTCTCGGCGGAGGTTGCGCTCCTGAAATGGGGCCAGCCCCACTGGAGGGCGAAGCTGCTCAAGGACCGGGGCGTAGACTACTCGAAGGTTCCGGCTGAGGATTTCGCGACTGGCATGATCACCTACAAGAACCCGGAGACCGGCCAGAAGGTCAAGGCCCAGTTCACGAACTCATGGATGTTTGACAAGCAGGGATTGCGCCTGTTCATGGACGGGATGGGGCCGGGTTACGCCTTCGAGGTCAACACGCTCGTGTCGTCGCTGAGTATCTTCATCGGGGATGCGGCCGCAGAAGCGATCAAGGATGCGGAGACGGCGTTGGAGAAGGCCACGGCGACGCGCGGACTGCTTGCCGTGCAGCCCAACGAGGCCGATCTGTATGGATACACCGACGAGAACGAAGACGCCCTGGCGGCGTTCAGTCAGGGGAGGGACGGGCAGCTACCGTGGAGTTACGGCCTGGAGATCACGCGTCTCGTGATCGCGTCTTACATGGCGGCCGAGACTCGCAAAACGGTTGATTTGACTGATCCTGCGACAGTGAAGGCGCTGGAGACCTACGTTCCATTGATCGCGCAGGGGCGTGGCGCCGAGGTGCTCTAGAACGAGCAGGTCCGGGCTGTTAGTTTGGACCGGACCGCTCCCTTTGCAGCCCGGCCCGGATCGCGTTCTTCCCGGCGACTCTGCCGCACGCCCGGATTGACACGGATGCGCAACATTTGTTAGCCTCTGCATCGTATTCTGAATAAGGCCGCGCGCCATTGCTCCTCAGTAGCTCAATGGTAGAGCATTCGGCTGTTAACCGAAGGGTTGTAGGTTCGAGTCCTACCTGAGGAGCCACTTCAAATCCCTACAGACGAACAGTTTTCTGAAAGAGTTTGGCACTCCAATGACTGTGTTTTTGGCGCAGGGGAGCCGGCGGAGATCTCAGCTTTCCGAGTAGCCCGCTATAGTTTTGCCAGCAAGCGCAAGGCTGGGACTTGGCGAAAGAACGACTGCCCCACGGCAGCCAACCCCTGCTATCCGTCGATGCAGGACTCAAGATAGCGTTCGATGAGCCGCGCTGCTTCCGGGGCGCCGCCGTATTCGAGAAATCTTGCACGCAGACGAGTGGCGTTCTCCTTGTAAGAAGCGGTGGAAAGTACCTTTCGAACCTTGGCAGCCAGCTCCGTGGGATCTGCCTTCTTGTTCTTTCCCCAGATGTCGCAGACGGGCAGGACCATTTCCCCGGCTCCCTGCGACACGATCCTGCGCGCATTGCTTTCCCGTTCGGAGAAAGTAGGAATGATTACAGCCGGGGTACCTACATACGCTCCGGTCTGGCAGGAGCCATACCCCCCGTGGTGAATCATAACGTCGCTGTTGGCTGCCATTGCCAGACCGGGGACAAAGGGCTCGAACCGAAAATTCGCCGGCAGGGGCAAGAATGACCGCGGGAGGTCGTGGTGTCCGGTTGTGAGTACGACCTCAACATCTTCGGTTGCGAGCGCCCCGATAGACGTTTTCAGCACGACCTCAGAGTCGAACGCCGTGGGGCGTTTGCCGGCGTAACGCAGCTTTCCGGGATAGATCCACACCACGGGCTTGTCGGTCTTCAACTCGGCCAACCATGGGGGCGCGCCAGCTTGCGGTTTCTGCCAGAGCACCGGCCCGATGTAGGTGACCTTCGCGGTGTCGGGAAGTGGATCGAGTTCCGGTATGCCGAGCACCAGGGTCAAATCCCCGATGAAAAGATCCCCCACAGTCTTGATTGCCGCCAGCCCATATTCCCTCAAAACGCCGTTTATGACGGGCACGGCTGACGGGATGACTGCTGGGGGATCCTTCCACCAGATGAATCCCGGGCTCTGCGGATGCTGATGCGACTGAATGACGGTGATCAGGGGTTTGCCGAGGATCCTCGCCGCGATGCAGGCACGCAGGTCCCAGAAATCCACGACCGCGTCGGCGCGGAAAGATCGTATTACCTGGACCAGCGAGGCAACATCGGCACGGAGCGAATCTGCATTGACAGTCGCACTGAACTGGTCGATGTTCCACATCTCGGCAGCGCTCAACCGATCGAAAGCCCTTATGCTTCCCGCCAGGACCTTCAGCGTTCGCAGGGGCCTTCCTCTTGCCAGCAGACGAACGAGGCCTCCGAGGCTCGTGACCGTAAACATGTGATACAGGGGATCATCCGGCAGCAGATTCTGAAAACCTCCCTCGGCGATGAGAATCTGCGGGCTACTGGCCGGATGGCAGTAGGCGACTTCGTGGCCTCGGATTTTCAGTTCCCGGGCAATCGGAAGCGAACGGGTGAGCAACCCGAGATCATTCGAAGGCAGGGTAGTGAAAAGGAGTCTGCTCATGGTGCGGTTCCTTGCGGGTCCTCGACCGTTGTGCGGGCGACCTGATCATCAAGAGCCTACCGTGGGACAGCAGGATACGAGAATGCATGGGAGCATCCGTCGTTGCCGAGGAGCCCATACTGCAATTGAGCGCTGCCTGAGTCAAGAGAGATTCAGGGATCCGTCGACTCTTCCCGGTCAGGAAGATTTCCGACGTCTCGACCTCCTCGGATTGATCCCATCTCCTGACTCAACTGCGAGTCGGACTCGTCACGCGAGAGCCATCGAGCAGTTGATCTCCCTTCTCATTGTTGAACGGAACTGAGGCTGTCTGCCCACTGGGAAATGACCTGCGCTACCTGCGCCTCTTCACCGGTGTACATATCTGTTAGGCCGCAGAACCTTCGAAATTTGGGCGCAGTACTGGCCGAAACGTGCTGACGCATGGCCGGGCGTCAACACGGCGACAAAGTACGTCGCCTCGAATACCATGACTTCTCACGAATGGCAGCCGTCCGTGTTATTAAACGGAGATATTGCGGAAAAAGTCACCACAATCAAGCAACAGCAAGGGCCGGATTTGCACGTTTACGGAAGCGCAAATCTCATTCAGACGCTCATCAAGCACGATTGGGTCGATGCGTTCTGGCTGAAGATATATCCGATTACGTTGGTCGGTGGAAAACGGTTGTTTGCAGATGGCACGATTCCGGCGGCGTTCAAGGTGACGGAAAGCAAAGTCACCTCGAATGGCGTCATTGTCGTGAATTACGACCGTGCAGGCGCAATCACAACCGGAAGCTTATGAATATTCGCGCCGTGTCGAGCCTCTGAAGGCAGGGCATGGGCGCCGCATTTCGTTCTCACAAAGGTGCGTGCCGATCAGCAGCAAGAGGTGTGCGTTTTCGAGAAAGCTGAGCCCAAGTCGGAGTCCCTTCATCTGGACGGTTATGTCGGCTATCCGGACAAGTGGACGGACCCAAAGTCCCCGGATACGGCATTCGAGGGGATGGGGGCAGGCAGCAACGGCCCGTGCCCCAGACTCCTCGGGGGACGTACCAGTCGCCAAGATCATCCACTGAGAACGAATTCGGAACTCGCGAGGGAGATCGTGCTGGCGTACCCCCGAAATTCGAGCCACCCTGAGTACTGGATTATGGCTGCTATAATACACATCGCCCGCCTGTCGAAAGTGCGACGGGGCCCGGGATAGTTCTATGAAGAACTCAGAAAGCCATAGGAAGGAGATTCGGAATGGGCTTATCCTGTCGAGCTTCTTACCTGTCGCTTCCTGAAACTCACGGCATGGAGTCGCCCGCCATGAAGAGCGGCGAACCTTCGGTTGCCGGGAGAACTCTGCGTTTCTATTGGCCCGCCCCGCAAGAAGCCATGGCGAAAGGGGAGACCCAAGGGGGATAACCCATGCGGGGTGGGGCGATGCCCACAGGTCGGAACTTGAAGGGAGGACATTATGCGCGTGTCACGTCTCATATTCTTTCTCACACTGTTCGGGTGCCTGACTTCGCTGCTCTGGGCGGCGGATGTCACCGGGAAATGGACCGCCGATTCGGAGGACGGTCCGGCCTGGGTTTTCAACCTGAAATCTGACGGCGGCAAGGTGACCGGCACGATGCAAGGCCACGATGGCAAGGACCGTCCCATCAACGAAGGCAAGCTGGAAGGAGACAACATCTCCTTTTCGGTCGAATCTGAGTGGCAGGGCGACCCCATTACGCTGGTCTTCAAGGGAAAAGTTTCCGGTGACGAGATGCAGCTTCGCGTGGATACAAAGGACGGAGATTGGGGGACCGACCTCGTCGCCAAACGCTCCGCAGGCAAGTAACCAGCGTGAGCTGATCAGGGAGCGTGGTGTCGCTGGCATGAAGGAAGCACGCCGCCGGGGGGAACACTGCGGGAGACCGGCGAAGGAGTTTGATGTGGTAGAGGCAGCGGCACTGCGTCAAGCGGGGTTGTCCTGGCGCAAGCTGGCAGCTGCAACTGGTATGCTTGTTCATCTACTCAGAGCTCGACTTTCAAGCGGCTATTCAAGCGGCAACGGGAACGGAGATAAACCGGCGAGGCCATGAGCTGAACCCTAAGATCCGGGCTACTTCCCGTATCGCTACTTCGGCGAATCATGCCGCCCGGCACTGTCATTCAGGGCCCCGGCGCCCGGTGACCAGCCCGGAGTCGGATCCTGAGCCCACCGTGAGGCCATCGAAATTCATCAGGGATCCTGTAAGGTCCATTAGTCACTGTTCGCACGAAACCTGCGAGGGACCGCACTGATGAAGTGCCGGAGACAGCGAGAAACCATTACTGATGCCGTGGCCAGGTTCGCAGCGGCGCATTTCGCCGCCCGGCGCACCGGAGGGGCACATCCGAAGGGGCCGAGACTATCTCGAAGGGACCTGAAAGATAGGGTGCAAGCCGAGGGCGGCGCCGTCGGAAATGGCGGAATTCTGGCCTGACACCAATTGCCTACCTGTGCCGAACCAGAACAAACTCCGTTTGCCGGTTGTCGTAATGGCGAGTCTCGCTCACCTTGTCGCCCTCCAGCTTCAATCTCTTGATCAGATCGAATATCTGCGGTTCGCGGTTCAACCATCCGATCCAAGCGGATTCAACGGTCTTATCACTGCAGAATCGATAGGCAATGGCAGCTTCAGGATTTCTTTTGACCTTCTCCAGCAACCCCTCGATCTTCTCCGTCGTCAAGTCCGTCCAGGCAAGGTCCTCGGTATGAACAGACCCCTTGGAAAAGACGTAAATGGGATTTGCCAGCGAGTAGTTGATTGCGTAAACGACTCTGGTTTTCGATGACACGATGTCGGCATAGGCGTCGTTGAGAGCTGGAGAAGTGACACAGGTACCCTTCACCGCTTCAATTCGTCGCAGAAAACGGATACCGTGTGCTACACCAGAAATGCCGCCCCATGTCATGAAAACGACAAATGCGGCAGGGACGCTCGTTGCGTATCGTCCACTTCTCAACGCGAGATTCGAAACTAGATGTCTTGTCGCGAGCACGACGCAGGGGAAGAATATGGAACCGAGCACGTAGTAATGCCAGGGCCTCTCCAAGCCTGGAAACGCGGGATAAAGGAGAATGCTTCCCGCACCCATGCACAAACAGGCCATGAGATATTTCCCGGAGATTTCCTTGCGGCCTGAGACGATGCGAACCAGCAACGAAGCCGCGATCGCCGCCAGACCCAATATCGCCAGGAGAGAAGGCGCCGGCTTATAGGACGCGTAATCCAGGGTGATCCTCCGATACCAATCGGCCCCGTCAAACATGCTCGTAGAAAACTTGAAAAGCATCTTCAAAGCTATGAAGTAGGGCAGGCGCCGGCCCTCCGCGGTCTTCGCAAACAAATCGCCGATTCCGGATTGGGAAAAGTAATAGAGGTGTGGCACCAGCGGGATGAGAAACACCGCAGCAGGAATCGCGATGAAGCCGGTCAGTGCCCGTGCCTGCGATTCTGTCCGGGCGACCCTCAGAAACTGACGGAGCGACAGAATCCCGGAAATGCCGGCGATACTGATCACAATGGGAATTGCGGTGAGCTTCTGAGCCAGCAAGCATCCATTGAAGAACCACGCCAGCCAATAGTACTTTAGCTGCGAGGTCGAGAGATAGCGGAAGATTGCTCCAATTGTCAGGCTGATGAAGATGTACTGGAAAAGAAAGATGCCGCTATCCATCGGCACAGTAAGCAAATAGTTTGTGTCGACCAGAGGGATGAGAAAGACCAACGAGGCCCATTTCCCTCCTGCGGCGGGCAGCAGTGCCCAATATAGAGCCAGCAAATAGGCAAAGCCAAAGATAACGTTGAGAACAAGGTCCATGAGTGCTGACGTTCCGCATAGCGCCAGCAGCGGAGCCAAAATCCAGATCTTGAGCGCTCCCGAGTACGGGCCGCTCACCAGGGGCAGCGGATAGCCCAATATCCTGATTTCGTAGGCCCTCATCAGCGAGTCACCGTTGAGAATGCCGACTGCAGGCGAGAAATCCCAAAGCGTGTCATGAGTCAAACCGATATTTTTGCGATAGACATCAGTTGCGTGGAGCATGTAAAAGAGGGAGATCAGGGCGAGCAAGACGGGCAGCACCTTCTTGAACATATTCGACCTCTTTTCCCGCGATACGGAAAGGCGATTTTATCCGTCTGCCAGAAAGTAGGCGATCAGAAAGTACTCCCGATCGTCAATCACACCGCAACCGCTAAAGGGGGAACTGCCGGCATATGCAAGAGGCAGAACGAGAAACTTCAACAGACAGGAGCCAGTTGCATCTTTCCGTCCTTGTGCACGCCGGTTTCGTAATTGTCGGGACGGTCAACACATTCCTGGGAGCACTGCTCCCCACGCTTTCGATGCAATGGCAGCTGAATGACGCCCAGGCTGGCCGGCTTCGGTCTGGGGCCCGTTTTCCCTACAACTTTCGCGCTATTCTCACAGCGCTTTGGATCACTGACAGCGCAGATGGCGGGTGTTGTCTTCGTCATCGCCTATTTGGGGGCTGCTGCTCTTCCATGGGCCGTTGGGCTGGTCTCTAACTGGTATGGGGAATTGCGTTCAGGTCTCATGGTGCCAGTCGTGGGAGCCATCCTCATGATCATTCTGCACACAGTCATCGTCGCCTATCCCCGGTGTGTGTCGCCAGAAATGCGTAGAGCTGATGACTAAAACCTGCCGCTCGCCGATAGAGCGTCTCCGCCCATTGCTTCGCAGCCTTCGGCAAATTCATCCCACGAGAGTCGAGCTGAATCCGCAGCGCCTGTAAGGGTTTCGATGGCATGCATACTGGTTAATTGTCCTGATACCTCGGTGTGATCCACTCCTTCACATCCGACAACATGCATTATGTAACCATCTGATTTCCCATTGGCCGCGGGCCCCTATTTCCTCACCGTATATGCGATGTCGGCGGTGAATGAAGTGACAACTGCCTTCCCGTCGCGGCGAATCACGCTAAGATTCCGGAAGAAGACCTTGACCTTTTGTCCGTCCTGTTCTGCCGCTATCGCCATGAGTTCCGATTTCATGTTGCGGGCGGCGTCAGTATTGCCATAGTCGCGCAGCATCCCGTCGGCGAAGGTTGCGATATCGACCTTGACTGTTTTGAGTCCGGTCTGCGGGCTGCCGATCATTATGTCCATGGAACCCAGGTCTTTGCTCACTCCATAGGTGATACCTTCCCCATCGAAGCGGCTTTCTCCACTTACGACCTGCTGCCTGAGCATGCGGTCATAGCCGGATATGTCGATCGCCTCCCTGGCTGCCAGGAGGCTGAATGTCGGGCCGCCTGTGCCGCGTCGCCGGGCGATAAACTCGACGCCCATTCTGTCGAGCACCTTGGGCGGAGCCAGATTGACAGCATATCCGGACCCCGTGTCTTCCTTGAGTCGATCCGCAAACCATGGCTGGATCGCTTTATAACCGTGAATCCCGTTCAGGTAGCTGACAATCGAGCTCATCTCCTGAGCATCTTCTTGCGATACCTTGCCGTGCTCTTTATGCACCATGCCGTTGATAAGGACGCCATTCCTGGTCAGCAGCCTGCTCAAACGTTCAACCTGGCTGCGCTGGGAAACGCTGAGCATTCCCCACGGCCCGAAACTCACCGCGAATGCAAGCAGGCACAGGGAACCGATCGTAAACTTAATGCTCTTGGATTTGCTGAACAGGAAATAGAGCACCTGAGCTGCAAGCCAGATTCCGAGAGCGATCCCGGCATAGCGGCTTTCGGTAATTCCATAGTCGCCAATCCGTTCCGTCACCGCAAGAAATAGAACCAGAATAAGGGGGATAAGCACAATGTACAGCCATTTGCCTGCCGCTCGAATCCAAGCGTTCTCGGACCGATCCCGAATCGGATGCATCAGGAGCAACGACAAGATCGATGTCCCCGAAAACCCAAGGATAAGGCTGCTGACCCATCCCTTCGGCCAGTTCCATTGCATCAGGATTTTCAAAAGATACGCGTACAAAATCAACAGATATACAATCACCAGCGATAGCAGGATATATTGCGCAAAGATCTTCAGGCCTATTGGATATTCCTCAATCTTATCCAGGCCTTCCAGATCTTCAGGAACTCCCGCCAGGAAGAACCAGGGGGCGAACAGCCCAGCCACCAGCACCCAGAGTTCCCCATATCGCTTGTCGGGAACAAGAACGCCAAACAATTTATCCAGCGCCGCCAATGCGATCGCCAATCCTGCAAACAGCACAGTGGTGAAAATGGCAGTTACAAAAAGGCGGAAGAAAAGCGTTTTGTTGTATTGCCAGAATCCATTCAGTTCCCCCTTCTTCAGATACGGCCCGATCATCACCAGGAAAACCAGTCCGACTGCCAGCAGTCCAAATCGTATGAAGAAAGCGGCCGGTTCGTGCTCGAGGGACGTCGGTGCGGAGAAACCATATCCAACCAGCAGCAGCACGCCCGAAAGCTGACTGCTCATTGCTAGGCTCGCGCTCCATTTTCGTTCCTCGGCGCAAAGCGCCAGTGCGGTTAAAAGGGGAAGGCCGAGCCCGGCGGCGAATATTATCGGGAATCCCACGCTCTGCTTCGGTTCGGATTCGATGAGGATGAATGCTGTAATTGATCCTGCGAGCGCGCAGAACAGCACAAAGGGAAAGCGGCGGGCTGCCCGCCTTGCCTCCAAATAGACCTGACGGATTGACGGCAGTTTCATATGGACTCCCTGTTATGCAGAAGACGACTTGCTGGCCAGCGGCATACTATCCCCCGCATAGTTCCTGGCGTTCAGATACCACTACCGGCCCTCGCCATGCTGGTGGCAGAGCTCACGCATCCGGCAACCTCCTTCGAATGGCGACGGGTAAAACCGAACCGTTTCCTGGGTGGATTGCCTGCGCGGAGGGGTGCCTATACGGGAGCCCTATCTTTGGCGGGAGTGCAAAGTTGACTCTCCGCTTCTGCCGCAGGCGCCGGAAACTCGAGCCGATTGCCAGGGCGATTGTAAGTCAGAAGAGAGAGCGCACGTAGTCAAATCGTACAGAAGTGCAGGCGCGCCGAGGTGGCCAGTCACACCAGTGTCTCCCCGCCGGACACGACGTCCTGTGGCGAGGCATTGGGGATGGCGAGTCGGCCGTTGCGGTCTCACATGACGCTTACTCTCTATTTCTCAGCAAGTCAGTCTTCTGATCGGGGCGGCAACGTCCCTTCCGGCGTTCCCTCTCTCAGGCGCTGATAAGCGATGACATGTTGATCCCTCTCGCGCGCCTTGGGATGCAACCCAAGCTTACATCGGAACCGAGCTGCTGTCGGGCAAGCTTCCCTTCCAAGGCGACCACGACCAGACCTTGATCTATTCGATCCTCCAGAAGGAACCCGAATCGCTCGTCAAGATACGCCCGTCGGTTGCACCCGAATTGGAGCACATCGTCTTCCAGGCCCTGACCAAGAAGGCGGCCGACCGCTACCGGACGATGGAGGAGTTGCGGGACGATCTCGCCGCCGTAGCCGAAGGCCTCAAGCCGCTCAAGGCCAAGGCCAGGCCCTCCGAGCCCGAGAGGTCCATCGCCGTGCTCCCGTTCATCAACGATAGCCCCGACCAGGAGAACACCTATTTTATCAACGGGGTGATGGAGGAGATCCTGGGCAACCTCCAGAAGATCAAGGCGCTCCGGGTCATCTCCCGCACGTCGGTCGAACAATACCGGGACAGGAAGAAGTCCGTCCGCGAGATCGCCGAAGAGCTGGGCGTGAACTACATCGTGGAGGGCAGCGCGCAGAAATTCGGCAACGCCTTCCGCCTGCGGGCCCAGCTGATCAAGGCCGAGCGGGAAACCCACATCTGGGGCGATTCCTTCCAACAGAAGATCGCCAAATCCATAGCCGAGGAGCTCCGGGCGGTCATATCCCCTGAAGAGAAAAAGCTCATTGAGAAGATGCCGGTCGCGGACCTCGCCGTTTATGACGAATACCTGAAGGCCCGCTCTTACATTGTTGATGGGCGAAGGGAAGTTATGACCAAAGCCCTGGAATTCCTGACCAGCGGCGTCGCGAAAAGCCCCGGCTGGGCGCCTCTCTACGCCGGTCTGGCGGAAGCCTGGCTGTGGATGCAACAAAACGCGTACGAACAGCCGTCCGTCGCCGCTCCCCAGATCATCGAGAACCTGAACAAGGCGCTGGCCTTGGACCCGGATTTTGCTGAAGCTCATTATCTCAGCGCCATCATCGCACATCTCGTGGATTGGGACTGGGAGAAGAGCGAAAAGGAGTTCTTGAGGGCCCTGGCCATCAACCCCAACGATGCCCTTTCCAGGGGACTCTATGCGCATCTCTTGTTGATCCTGCACAGGAAAGATGAGGCGTTGGCCCAGAATGAGCTGGCGCTGAGCCTTGACCCGCTGAATCCAATGATGAAGCTTCCGCTTCCAGAATAGGGAATGAAACAGGCATTCAGGAGAAGAGCGTGATAGTCGGGTGCCCGAAGTGCCACGCAGAGAATAGGGACGACTCGAAATACTGCGGCAACTGCGCCGCGCCGCTGGGCCCGGGAGCGGCCTCCCTGACCAAGACCCTCGAGACCCCGGTTCGTGTCTTGAGGCCGGGGACGCTCATCGCCGGCAAGTATCGGATCGTCGAGGAAGTCGGGGCCGGGGGCATGGGGGTCGTCTACAAGGCCGAGGATCTAAAGCTCAAGCGGACCGCGGGATTACTTCCTTTTATCCCGCAGGAAATGGTCTCCTTTTAAGCCGCTGATGACACATGCGGAGGTAGATCGAGTCGGAGGAGGAGGAAGACGGTACCGATACGTACGCGACCGAATTGCCATAATCGAGACGCGCCGCAGGCACGCCGGGCGCCGGCCGGTTTGTCGGAGTGCCGCCGGGGAGATACTACAGCTTGATGAAGATCCTCCGCTTGTAGAGGAAATAACAGATGTACCAGACGAAGGCGGCAACGATCACGATGGTAATCATGCTGATGGCAATCTCGCCGCTCCAGGCGAAGATCCGGGTGGTGAACGGATGGACCATGCGGCCAAGCATTCTTTTGCCGCCGAGGTTCGAGAAGAGGTAGATGAAGATGGGATTCATTCCGACGATGGCAAAAAACAGCGCGACTTTTCGGAATCCCATCACATCAATCAGCCAGTACGAAAAAGCCATCGCCACCAGGCACCATCCGCCGCTGACAATGATGAAGGAACTGGTGCAGGTCCTTTTGATGATCGGGATGTAGGGATTCATCGCATACCCGACCATCATGCCGATCAATCCGGTGACGAGCAGGACGACGATCTTCTTCCTCTGAGGCCAGTCCTTCAGGAGGAGGCCCCCGACGACGGCACCCCAGATGGTATGAGCGGTTGTCGGTATGGCGTTGAAAGACACCCAGTGATCGGAATTGAAATATCCCGTGGTTGTCAGGTCGACCCAGGTGCCGAAATTGTGGTCCGGCGTAAACGGCTGATTGAATCCCGGCACGTTCCAGTAACGATAGAGCATGTCGTTCAGAAGAATCAGGGCGAACGAGGCCAGTAGTTGCCATTTGACCCCCGCCCGGAGGAGCAGGAAGGTAATCAGGTAGGTTACCGAGAGCTGGGCCAGGACATTCGTCAGATCGTAGGATTTCTCCCCGGCCCCCAGCATGAAGCCCAGAACCAGCAGCCAGAAGCAGCGGGTCAGAGCGTGCTTGAACGCCTGGATCCAGGTATCTCCCTTGGCCAGCCGTTTTGCCAGGGAGAAGGGCATGGAAACTCCGACGATAAACATGAAGAACGGCTGGATAAGGTCCCAGGCGTTCAGGCCGCTCCACGGGGCATGTTCGAGTTGCGCATCGATTGCTGCGATGATGAAACCGCCCTTGCCATGCGCGACGAGATCGCGAAACAGACTGGCAATTCCGGTTACCAGCATGAACATGGTGAACCCGCGGAAGAAGTCGATCGAAAGTACCCGATCCTGTTCCCGATTCAGCTGATCTGTATTGGTCATATGCCCCGTTTCTGGTTGAGTGCGGTATTCACAGAGAACGACTTTCGCTGGAGTCTGCCTGATTTCATGCCGTGCCGGATCTTATCCCAACCCGCGCCGCCAACGCAAATGAGCGATGAGTCCGAGCTGCAATAAGCGTTCGCGCAAGAATTGATCACGCCGAAGAGCAGGGAGCGCAGGAGATTCGTCGCCCACAATGTGCCCGCAAGCCCGCACACCACGCCTGACGCGACCAGCGCCATCCCCTGGCCGGGCACCTGCCGCTGAACCTGATCTGGGCGGGCGCCCAGGGCCATCCGGATCCCGATCTCACGCGTGCGCTGGGATACCGCGTACGAAACAACCCCGAAGATGCCGGCCGGAGGAACAGCCCGTTGAAGATGCTGAAAATTGCCGAGTTGCCGGCAATCCCGACAGCCAGCATCCCGATCACCGTCAGGCTGAACATAGGCTTGGAGACGAGCGTTCGGAACGTCACTTTCAGGTCCTGGATGAGTGCCACGACGGACCCCTCAAGAGAGGTGAACAATCAATGGGCTATTGCGTTTTCCACCTGCCCTGCGCAAAACAGCACGTCCTTCATATCAATCTTGACCACTCGAGAGCGTGAAGACGCAGTTGGCCGGTACAGTCACCGAGAAGGCTCCGCTGTCATTCACCGCCACGGATGCACCTTTCATCATGCTATGTGCGGGTGTGGTATAGGTGAAACCGAGTCTGGGGGAGGCATTGACAGATGAAAGAGTCCCATTTACCGCAACCGCGCCGCGGCCGATATTGCGGCCAACGATCACTACCCTTCCATCCGGATTGCGAAAGGCATATACGGCCAACTTCCTGTTATCGGCAGTTGCGCCAATCCGCACGGCACCGGGGGCGATATATTTGAAGAGTTGGGCATGTTCATAGAACTGCTTACGCGGCGTCCAGCTGTTCGTCGACCAATTATAGGCAATGAGTGGTTTGCCCTCGTCTGTTTTCATCCAATAGCACCAGTCATTGGGTGGGATGGTCCAACGGCTATCGTGGCGAATGGCATGCTGGTAGACGCTGTCAAAGCCATCCCAAAATATATATCCCCTGGCGTTGTCGTCGAGCTGGCCAAACATGTTTGCGATACCACATGTCTCAGTCACCCAGAAAGACTTGCTCCGACTCGCAGAGCCAGTGATGAAGTTGTCATATCCCCCGGAATCCTTACCGTAATTGTGTACCCCCCAGCGGTATAATTTGGACATGATCAGAGGATCTTTCACCATCTCCGATAGTAACGATTGGAAAAAGCTTTCCGAAGCAGCGTCGGGTGCTACAAAACGGATGTCGTTCATGCCGATCGCGTCAAGCTTTGTAGCGAGCTTTGTCAACACCCGGACGAACTGAACCGCATCTGTCATATTCGGACCTTCATACCATCCCTTTAGAACCTGCTCCGTTTCATTCATCGGAGACACCAGGGCAAATTGGATGCCTGCCGTGTGCCGGGCATAATAGAGCAATGCGGCAATTGTCTCGACGAATTCATCTTCCATGGCTGTGCTGATGGCGTGATTGGCACCCATCCAGCTGGGGGGCGTCCCCATGAAGCCGATCACCAACTGGTCTCTGATACCTTTCTGGTTCAGGTAGCGCAAAGTATTCCAGACGCCTTGGAACCTGACAGATGTGAACACTTCATTAAAATATGACCAGTTGAAGTGGTGGGGATCGGGGTCGTCATTGGCCGCTTCCCAGTCCATCTCTTCGATAACGGCACGAAAAATAGTCGCGCCTAGATCATTGACGAGCATGTCAATGGCTGGTTTCAATGTGTCGGTGTTCCCATAGGCACCTTTGTACCACCAGGTGGTGTTGACGTTGACTCCGAACCCATCGATGATTTGATAGGTGGTCGCACCGTTGATGGTGATGATCGCTCCAGTTGCACCGGCTACTCCTGAAATCATTATCACCATGCTTGTGCATGCCAGAAATGTGATAAGCACAACAACCAGAGATTTTGGAGTTTTGTCCATCCCTTTTTCCCTCATAGTACGTATTCTCTCTCTGGAGAGTCGCTCCTTCTTAACAATACCGCTGGCTGGGTTCAAGTTACGTGGAAGACGGCACTTGCCGCATTCTCAGAGCGATATCCAAATAATAACGGGGTGTTTGAAGCAGGCACTCGCCTCCCTCGCACTCCGGGGAACCTGCGTTGATCAGCTGCCTGAGGTCGGATTGATCCATTCGATCCTGTAGATTCCCCGTTGGGGACATTTATGGACAGCGAGTCTCGAAACCAAACGAAATCGAAAGGGGTTTGAGCTGCCTCTCAGCAAGTCAGTCTTCTGATCGGGGCGGCAACGTCCCTTCCGGCGTTCCCTCTCTCAGGCGCTGATAAGCGATGACATGTTGTTCCAACTCGCGCGCCTTGGGATGCAACCCAAGCTTACATCGGAACCGAGTTGCCGCAGGCGGCTTTTTGCTCGCCCCAGGCACGTCTGTGCTATTTCAGTGCGGATTAGCCGCTCAGCTCACCGAAGAACTGCCTCGTCAGTATCGCTTCCCCGGGACCTTCTCCAGGCAGCGCTGGATCACCGCACCCAACTCGGCGGGCACGTGAGCCGGCAACGGCCGTGGTGCCCGGTTGACGATTGCCGTCGTCAAATCACATCCGCTCTGACCCTGAAACGGCCGCGCGCCCGATACCATCTCGTAGAGCGTCACGCCCAGTGCCCAGATGTCGCTGCGCCCGTCCACCTCCTGGCCGCGCAGCTGTTCCGGAGACATGTAAGCCAGCGTCCCCACCGTGCTCCCGTCCGACGTCAGAGCCGTGACCGTCTACGCTGCAGTTTGCATCGCTCCGGAGGGAGTCAGTTGCTTCGCCAGCCCGAAGTCCATCACCTTGCCGTGGCCCGCCTGCGTCAGCATGATGTTGGCAGGCTTGATGTCCCGGTGGATGATCCCCTTGCCGTGGGCGGCCTCGAGCGCTTCGGCGACCTCGATTGCGATCGGCAGCACCTCGTCGGGTGACAGCGGGGCCTTCTCGAGCCTGTCCTTGACCGACTCACCTTCGACGTACTACATGACAATGAAGTCCCGTCCGTCGGTCTCGGCGACTTCGTTGATGTGGCAGATGTAGGGATGATCGAGCGCCGCAGCGGAACGGGCCTCGCGCAGGAAGCGCTTGTGGGCGGTGTCGTCCTTCTGCATCCCGGGCGGGAGGAATTTCAATGCGACCTTGCGGTGAAGCGATGTGTCGTCTGCGAGGAACACCTCGCCCATGCCTCCTTCGCCCAATTTTTCGGTGATTCGGTAGTGCCCAAGGGTCTTGCCAATCACTGGAGAAGGGCTCCACAGGTAATTGCGCACTGCGAACTCAAACCACTCGAAGGCGCCGCCATTATAGTCGGGCTGGATTGGCTGCGGACAGCTGAAAGCACTCAAATTGTGCGGATTGTGAGTGGTCGAAGGACTTCATAGGCCCAGGATACGGCGGTCCGTGCGAGCCGTTGTCGTGTCTTACCATTTGCCGACGGCCAGCGGGGCGCCGGTCTCGCCATAGAAATTGAGTGTCGTACTCCCTCCGCCGCCGGCGAAGTCGTATATAGAACATCGTTTCTTTGATTGGCAATTGTGCGCAGTGCAACCGTCGAAAGAGGCTGGTCGCTCGAAATTTCAAGGGACCCGAACTGAACGGTGCCTGGAAAATCCGAAGGAAGCTCAAAGTCGGGGGCGACGTCTTTCAGCTGGTTGACGAATTTTGCGACGTGGGCGCCTGCATCGATGGTGCCGTGTCCCTCCGACAGGGTGGCACCCAGAACATCGCGCAGGATGTAGCTGACATTGGCGGTGATAGAGCCGCCGTTGACAACAGCGATCCCTGTATTGATGTCGATAGTGCCGGCCTCAATCCGCCCCGGAACAGCAGGGACGGCAGAGCGGTAGTCGATGAAGATACGCGCCGAGGTTGTGGGAGGAGATGCGGGAACGCCGGCTTCGCTGACGGTCACTCCGTTCTGTTTGAAGCTGAACACCGCAGTTCCGTATGGAACGGTGCCTGAGTTCACGGTGAGTATGGCATACCCGGACTGGAAGGCTTCACCTTGCCCAACCGTAATGGAACTCGCAGCGCATCCGGCAATCAAAGGGAGATCGACCGAGGCGCTTGGACCTCGGGTAACCCTGCGGATGCGGTTGTTCCCCGAGTCAGTGATGAACAAGTTGCCCGTCACATCTACGGCGACTCCGCCCGGCATTCGGAGCTGTGCAGAGGTTGCCGGGCCGCCGTCGCCGCTGAATCCCTCTGTTCCATTTCCCGCGATGGTGCTGATCGCTCCCCAGGGCGTCACCCTGCGGATGCGATCATTGTAGTAGTCTGCGATGAAAAGGTTGCCCGCCGTATCCACGGCGATTCCGCCTGGATAGGCGAGTTGTGCGGAAGTTGCGGGGCCGCCGTCGCCGCTGGAACCCAAGACTCCTTTTCCCGCCACGGTGCTGATAATCCCCGCAGGGGTCACCCTGCGGATGCGGCAGCCAGCTGAGTCAGCGATAAACAGGTTGCCCGCTGCATCTACCGTGACCCCATCCGGAAGATAGAGCCGTGCAGAAGTTGCAGGGCCGCCGTCGCCACCGTATCCCCAGGCACTTCCGGCCACGGTGCTGATCACGCCGTCAGGCGTCACCTTGCGGATGCGGCTGTTTTCAGTGTCAGCGATTAACCTCCCCCATCCGCAACTTCGTGTGGATGACTGAGTCCCGCGGAGGTCGCCGGGCCACCGTCGCCGCTGAAAAAGGGGGTTCCGTCTCCCGCCACCGTGCTGATCACACCTGCGGGTGTCACCTTGCGGATCCGGTTGTTCCAGGCATCGGCGATGAAAAGGCTGCCAGCCGCGTCTGCGGCAACGCCAAATGGATAGTTGAGTTGTGCAGAAGTCGCCGGGCCACCATCGCCGCTGAAACCGGGGGCTCCATCTCCCGCAACTACACTGAGCTTGCCGTCCAACGAAACACGATAGACACTGTGTTGCTGCTGGCTGGCGAAGTAGAAACCTCCGGCGCCATCCGGAGCTACCGAAGTGGGCTTGGCAATGGCCAGGGAAGTCGCCGACTCGCCACTTACAGGCACCGCGGGACCGGCATAGGTTGTGATGACATCGGACTGGGCAAAGCCAGCCGAGTCCAGCCGCAAGCTCAATAAGAAAAACAAACCGATTCGAAACAATGGCCTCATGGGAAGTGCCCTCCTACTCACATCCTCCAGAGTTTCGCCCGGATCGGTAGCCCTGACTCCTAAACGAGTTATGTACGATAGGCTGCCTGTATCTTTTTTCAGCTCCATTGCCATGAGGGCGGTTCCTTATGTTCCGGCGGAGTCTGCGTGCAGGCGCCTGCTATCGCGCCGATTAAGAGAATCCAGGCTGCTCTGCGCATATGTTCCTGCCTTATTGGAAAATGACCGCTGGGGCGTGGCCCGTTGGTGCCGGGAAAAGGGCATTTTGAGCAAAACTGCTCCCCGTTGAATGAACCTCGCCGATGACCGATGGAGGCGATTCTAGCATAGTCCTCAGCATTCAGCCGTCAGCTTCGCTGGACCTGGACGGCATGTAGGCTGGTAGATTCTCCTGAATCGGCATTGTGGGACAACTCACGACCAGGCACCCGCGAGGGCGGCCCCCGGAGGTGTCACCCCGGATGGAAACGTAAACGCCATAATGAAGTCGCCCTCTCTGCCGGTAGCAATCACAAAGAAAGGAATAATACGCATTGGCGGGAAGGACGATATAGGCTGACGACCCTGATTCCCCTCAACTGTTCCGTGAATGTTCGGGCCGCGCTTCGCGCCCCCGTGGGAGGTCACGATGACTGTATGCACCGACACGGCTGTTGCCGGAGCCCCCGCCTGGATGGCTGGGGAGATGCCGCCGGGATACCAAACGCGTCTACTCGAAATCGAGCGCCTGTCGGCTGACCTTCAGGCGATGGACGGAATCGGGGGCGTCCTCTGGGAGACAGGCGAGGCGCTCAGGGACGCTGTCGGCACCCTGTTCGCGGCCCTCAAGTTCGAGGTCGAACCGGCGCCCGGCGACAGGGGTGCGATCGCCGTCGGTCTTGGCGGGTCCCGCCGCCTGCTCCTCGTCGTGTCAGGAGCCGGCAGTCCGATCCAGAAGACGAACGAGGAGCTCACCCGCTCGTTTCAGGCAGTGCAGTTCGCCGGGACGAACGACCGCGTCGTGCTCGTAGTCAACAACCACCCCGCGACGCCGCCCGCCGACCGTCCCGACCCCATCCATCCCGATGCCCTCGGCGTACTGCAGAGGATGGGTGTCGATGTGCTATCCACCGTCACGCTCTTCAGGCTGTGGCGCCTGTCGCTCGAGGACCAGCAGAAGGTGCGCAAAGCGCTGGAGTGCCTCCACGCACAGGACGGTGGACAGTTCATCCTGCCGGCGAGGTGACCGCACCTGGTTGCAGATCCGCTTCCCAAACCCTTCACGCCAGGCTTTTCCAGATCAGCCTCTCTTCAGGATAAGGGTCATTGACGACTTTGCACTCCGAGTTGATGAACATAGTGGCTCGCCGGTCCAGCGTGTAGACGGGCCAGTCGGGGATTTCATCATGGCTCGGGTTGCCGGTGCGCGCGAAGGTCGCCCACGCGCGGCTGAAATTCCTGGCTGCCCTGGCGCGCGGATCGGTCTTCGGGTTTCCCGTGATGTGATCAAACTTGAATGGGATCTCGGCCGCGTGCGGAGTACCCGTATATGCTCCACCCGGGGAAGGCGTCGCGTAGGCAAAGACGTACATATAGACCGGAGCTGCCTTCTGTTCCGCCTTGCGTTCCGCCATCGTGATCGCATCTGAGCCCATGAATTGCGCAGTCGTGATGGCGTAAAACAGCTCCGTCGCGGAAGCATTCGGGCGGCTCTTGCGGTAGACCGCAAGCACTTTTTCGACATTGTCGCCGAGCATCGGCTGCAGACGGTTCTGCAGGGCGGCGTTGTCCATGGAAAGAATTTCCGGTGTGGGCCGGTACAGGAACATCGTCTCGTCTTTGTTGATGCCGGTAATCAGCGGAACCCTGGCCGAAATGGCGGGAGCGACAGGATCATAAGGATGCGCCGGAAGAATTTGCCCGTCCACCACGGGGCTGAATCCAAGCCCTCCGGCGATGGCACTCGATACCGAACCGCCGCCCCCAGTCGCGGGACGGCGGGGGAGCTTCTGCGATGCTTCGATGAGCCGTTCGGCAGGTATTTTAAGAAGCTCACGAGCCTGGCCGGGCTCGAGCCCGAGAATCTGAATGACAGCACGCGCGGTTTCCGCAGCCGACTCTTTCGTGCGCATCCGGAGCGCGGATCCGCTTTCTATGCTGACCTTGTGGAATTTGCCCGCCACCTGCGGCATGGCAGTGAGGGTGCTTGTCTTTGCCCCGCCGCCGGATTCGCCCCAAATCATCACGTTGCCGGGATCGCCGCCGAAGTTTTCGATGTTCTTGCTGACCCACTCGAGGGCCATGGCTATATCCAGCATGCCGACTGCGCCGGAGGCCGCGTATTCCTGGCCCAGCAGTTCACCGAGATAGAGATATCCGAAGATGTTCAGGCGATGGTTGTGAGTGACCACAACGACGTCGTAATCGCGCGCGAGGGCCTGGCCGTCATGAGACGTATCCTGGGGCGGGACGTCGGCGCCGCCATTGCCGGTGGCGAATCCCCCGCCGTGGGAGTAGAACATAACCGGCCGCCGCTTGCCGTCATTGATGCCCCGGGTCCAGACATTCAGAAAGAGGCAGTCTTCGCTGGAGATCGCGGGTTTCCACGACTTCGGCCACATCGGATCGGGGGCCTGCATGGATTGAGGGCCGTAAAGGAGAGCGTCCCGGACGCCTGTCCACGGCTTCAGCCCGGGGGCGGGTTTAAACCGGCCTTCACCCTCGGGCGGGCCGGCATAAGGGATGCCTTTGAAGACGCTGACTCCTTCCTTGACGGCGCCGCGAACCTGGCCGCAAGTGGTTCTGCCTATGGGGGCGCTCGAGTCAGCCTGGGCGCGGGCCTTTGTCGTGAAGATCGCGGGAGCCGCAACAGTGCCGGCCGCGAACGAAATGCCGGTTAGAAAAGACCGACGGTTCATGCCGGCCCCCGTGAAGAGTGATTGGGCCTGCTGTATTTTGTCAGACATTGCGTTCGCCTCCTTCGACAGCCATTTGCCGCACGAAGACAGCAATATAACAGGAACACCCCGTGTGTGTTGCCGTGAGTTGGAGCATTGACCATGGGAGAAGCGCGTTGCCCGTTGAGCCCCGATACATCCCTGCTCTCGCATGCTACCCTGAGTCCGCAATGCGAGATTGACACCATGCCTCTGCGATCAGGCGTAGATCAGGCCGATCACCGGCTCAATCAGCGACTCCTGCCGAAAAGGAGTGACTTCCAAATCCGTGATAGCCGATGCGCGACCCTGGTCTTCTTCAGGTAAAACTCCCAGCCTAACCTCCCGGCAATCGTAATGAGCACTGCGCCTGCCATGAGAAGCGGTGGATACAAGCGCTCGCTGGTAAACTCGTATACCAGCATTGCTATCAGCCAACTGATAATCACAATTGGAGGGGCTTCCCTGAATAACCTCATCAGCGTGTTGTCGGCGCGCCTTATCCTCACGGCTGTGAGAGCCTCCCACCAGCTGACGACCTGAGGATCAAGCGCGTGCCGAACTGCGTCGGGATAATTGGTCTTCAGACGCTTCAATAGGCCCAGGACCAATTTCCTCTTCCGTCGCCTGCGCGCGATGCTGCGGAACTTGTGCTGGTCAAATGGGCCGGTGAGGATTTGAGCGGCGAAGATCTGATCCTCTGTAGGGGCATCCAGTGGAAGGATCGTGAACCTTGCGGAAGCTTTGCCCGGCGATTGACGTTTTGTTGCGGCCGTCTGCAGCAGCCTGGCGTAGCAGCGCGCCGTCTCCAGGTGGATGAGCAGGCTGGAATGCCAGTAGGTCAATTTTGAATTGATCAGGCCGGATCTGCCCTCGATATTGAACAGGTCCACGACCTTTGCCAGCAGCATGTACGGCTTTCGCTCCATCTGGCTGACTGCTTTCGCCAGCAGCACCTCAAAATCGTCACGAGCTTCCAGATTCTCCATTTCAGGCGAGGCCATGATCTGGAGCAGGCGGTCTATGGCCGCTTGCTCACCTTGCCCTTGATGGACGGAAAGGAGCTGCTCCACTAACCTGCCTGCATCAGGTATATACAGGCTCTCAAGCGGGGGAATGGGATTGTCGAAAACGGAGGAATTCTGGGCCTCCTCGACCGGGTCCCGATCTTCCTGTTCCGTGTCGAATTGATCGGCCGTCGTATCCGGATCCGCGAGATCCTCTTCAAGGAGTAATTCACCCCGGCGCGCCGAATTCATAGCGGCTTCATAAGCGGCGCGCAGTCTTTGAAATCCCTCAGGATCATCCTCGGGGTGGACCAGCTTTAGCCTTTGGGCATAGGCGCGCCGTATCGTTCGTCCATCCGAGGTCGGATCGATTCCCAGTTGTCTCCAGACGTTCCACACATCAATTGCCCCGGGGCGAGGTCATTCAATAACCGGTCCCTTGTCTTCGATCTGATCCAGGAATGTCGTCAGCTGATCCCGTGCTTTGGCTATCTTACGGGGGTCCTGGCTGTCGAGAGCATCTGAGAACGCCGCTGTCCATTTGCCGATCTGCATGCGGGTCTCGCGCAGGTTTTCTTCGTACAGCCGTTCGGCGCGAGCCAATAATGATCGGTTCTCTGTTTGATCCCGCGGATGCAGTTTCAGACGCGCCAGACTCTCCAGGCGCGCTTTGATTTCATCCCCGGTCATGACCCCAGGATTTTCTTCAATGACAATCGATTTTCGTACTCCTGTACTCAGCACGCGGGCTTCGACCTCCAGCAGGCCGTTGATATCGTATGTAAAACGGATCTCGACATGCTCCTGGCCTCGAGGCCCTGGGGGCACCCCGACATGGAAGGCACCAAGGAAGATGTTTTCGGCTACCCGTCTGCTCTCGCCTTGAAACACCCGGATGTCGATTGCAGACTGGTTATCCCGTATCGGGCTCAAGACTCGGACGCGACTGGCAGGGACAACTGTATTGCGCTCAAGTATCGGAAGGTAGAGCCCCGTCTGAAATCTCTCGGTCCCCTCAATCTCCTCGCATACCTCGACGCCAAGGGTGTAAGGGCACGTATCCGTGAGCACAACTTCCCGAAGAGCCGCGTCCCGCTCCTTCAAGCCGGCTTGAACCGCCGCGCCCAAGGCGATGGCCTCGTCAGGATTGATGTGGGTGGTGGGGAACCGGCCGAACATTCTTGCGACCAGGCTCCTAACCAGGGGCATCCTTGTGGCCCCGCCCACCAGGAGTATTTCGTTCAGTTCTGAGGGGCGGATGCCGGCATCCCGCAATGCCCGCTCCACGGGTTTGCGCAGCCGCGTGAATAAGGAATCACTCCAGGACTTGAATTCTTCTTCGGAAATCTCCAGCCGGACGCTCTTCCCGTGCCATGACAGATCCATGACGGCGCTCCTGCTATCTGTCAGCTGGCGTTTGGCTCGCTCCGCCGCACGCCGGATCAGCTGGTACAGGCTGCCGCTCTTCAGTTGCACTGGATCCAAGCCCGCCGGCACCGCAGCCTTTTCGATGAAACGATCGACCAGGATGGAAACAAAGTCCTCGCCTCCCAGGAAATTGTCTCCGCCGCTGGCACGCACCTCCATGACGCCCTCAAACAATTCCAGGATGGTTACATCGAAGGTACCCCCGCCCAGGTCAAAAACCAGGAAGCGGCTCTCGGGATTCTGGTTCTGCAAACCGTAGGCGAGTGCTGCGGCGGTTGGTTCGTTTATGAGGCGGTCGACGCGGAACCCTGCCAATTGTCCCGCGATTTTCGTCGCTTTTCGCTGGGTATCGTTGAAATAAGCGGGAACGCTGATTACCGCCTCCTCCAGAGGCTGCGCGAGCCAGTGTTCGGCGTCTTCCCTCAGTCGGCGCAGCACGAGAGAGGACAATTCCTCGGGACGAAATGCATGGTTGCCGACGGAAATTGCCTTGCCGCTTCCCATGTATCGCTTAAACACCGATGCCGTCAATTCCGGGTGTACGAGCATTCTTTCCAGGGCCGGCTGGCCAACGAGGATCTCCCCGTTGTCGTCCAATCCAATTACTGAAGGAGTGAGAACCTGGCCCAGCGCGTTCGGGATGAGTTGCGGCCTTCCATCCTTCCAGACGGCAATGAGGCTATTGGTGGTGCCCAGGTCTATCCCGACGATCATGATTCCAGCATCTGAGGCGGTAGAGCCGCGTTGACGCAAGTGCTTTGAGACACCGCGCACTCAGCGTCGGACGCCCTCAAGTCCAGGAAACCAGTGCAGCGCATTCGCGTGGAAGATCTTCCTCACAACCGGAGCCGGCAGCTCAATGCCCTGGTACGTATGTCCCATGTACTCGACCGTCTCGTTCGTGGCCAGAAACGTCCACTCGCGCGCGAGCGTGTCGGTCCAGTCCTTGATCCTCGCTTCCGTGTTGTCTGTGGGCATAACTACCTGGTCTGTGGCATACAGAATGCGGTCCTGGTACTTGACGAGGAAGGCCCGTACCTTGTCGCGCGGCTGCAGCATGAAGTAGGGTACCCGCGCCGCGGTATCGACCGCGAAGTTGGGATAGCGATCAAACCGCTGGGCCATCTGGTCCACGTCCGACTCCATGCTTCCCAGGTGCGCGCCCACAACCCGTAACTTCGGGTTTTTGGAAACGACGTGGTCGCGAGCCGCCAGGATCGCGGCTTTCGAAGGCCATTCAGGGTGCATGTAGGCGTACTCTTCGGGGTGTTCCTTGTAGTAGTCGTAGTCGGGGCTGGCCGGATTGGGCGGCTGCCAGCACGAATCGGGTTCCGCCAGGTGCGCAACCAGCGTGCGGTTGCGCGACGCAATATACTTGTAGATGGGTTCGAATGCGGGGTCGTCCGCCATGACCCACTTCCCTGCTTTCGACTTCATCTCCATGCCCATGACTTTGTAGATCTTCACTGCGACCGCCCCGTTGTCGAAATCCTGTGCGAGCTCACGGATAGTGCGGTCCGCATAGCCGGCGCTCTCAAACTCGTAGGGGCTGAAGCTGGTGCACAGGACGGCCCGGCCGTCCGTCGCCCGCCTGACCTTCAGGAGGTCGTCACGCTGCGATTTCAGGCTCTTGTAGTAAGGATCGCGGTCGTCAAGCACGCAGATGTTCAGAATCCGGAGGTTGAGGCGATCGAAAAGCGCCTTGAATGCCGGGTCGTCCTTATAAATATGTGCGTGAGCATCGATCGGCCCAATAGCTGCGAACGCCGCGAGGGCGGGATCCTGGCCCTTCTCGGCTCCTTGCGGAGCCGAGAAGGTAATCCACATCGCGGAGCCTGCAACGGCTATCGCCGCGACAGTCATGAATACGAGAAGCACTGTGTGCGGAATTCTCACTTTCATCCTCCATCGAGTTCTTGCCCGGGTCTCACTCACCGGTCCGGGCACACATGACTTTAGTCGCAGCCGGCCGAAAGGGCAATACCAGCACCGGCAGCGATGAGCCCCACGGTCGTTCGAGGCGACAAGTCACTCAACTTGTAGCTTCCGCTGCGGCGGCTGCGTGAAGAAGCGGCGGATCACATCGAGCGCCGGCTTTTCTTGAGGCGTGTGATCGGCATTGGTCGGGCCGCCCCATGTCGAATTGGGGTGCCACTTCCATACATAGACGCCCCAGATGAAATCGCGGCGCCACAGTTCGGCGAGCAAAGTCTCCCACCCTTCCGCCTGGAGGTCGAGGCGCACCGAATCGTGAGGCGCCTGGTAGGGGCCTGGTCTCCAGGGTTCCGTCAGTGCATAAGAGCTCGATGCGAATCCCGCTTCAGTGAGAATCACCGGCCGGTTCCAACGCAAAGACAGTTGCTCAGGATATTCCAACGCGGCAGGCAGTTCTGCGACCGGATAGTAGCCGTTGATCCCGATGTAACCCAGGCTGTCCCAGAACGGAACCTCCTGCACCTCGGTGTGATGCGCTGCATAGGTAAGCGGGCCGGAGTAGATCGAGCGGACCTCTTCGGCCAAAGCGCGCCACTCGCCGGAGAGAATTGAAGCGCGAGAGGCCTGGTCCAGTTCGGTTCCGATGCAGAGAATATCCGCGTCTGTGTCGGCAGCCAAACGGGCGTAATGAAGCACGTAAGGGCGGTAGTTGGCCATAAACGCCCGCCAATCGGCTGCGTTGGTCATGCGGTGGCGATTTTCGTTAGTCTGAGAGCGTCGGAGCCCGTGCCTGCGAGGTGAATTGCGGTCGGATCCTCGATGGATACCCGGTGCAGAGGAATAAGTGCCGGCCATGGTCTCCTGTGACACGACTTCTGGAGACTGATCCATTCCGCTCAGATCCTCTGAAAATGGAGGGCGCGGCAAGTCGCGTTTGGTGCTTACCGCCACTGACTAACCACAGCTCACCCCGTCTCAGTGAGTTCGTCTGTTAGTCAGCCACTTGAGCGGTATGAACATGGACACCCGGTCCTGATAGCGTCTGTACTCCTCGCCGAATTCGATCACCAGTTTGCGTTCCTCCAGGAGAGTTCCCACGATCAGATAAGCAGAGAGGACGAGGTTGACCGTGATCGCAGCCCTATTCAGATCACTCGTCCAGAGGAGAATGAAGACCGCGACATACCAGGGATGCCGCACCAAGCCCAACACTCCCGTGTCATCAAGATCGCCGCTGGCGGTCATCGCACTGCGGGCCGACTCCTTGCGGATCTGCTGAATTCCGAGGAACTGGAGCATGCTGTAGTGTCGGGCGCCGGCCACGACAAGTACCAGGCCCAAACCGATGAGACAGTACTGCAGAATCCTCCAATAGCCGCTCCAGGTAAAAAGCGGTTCAGTTCTGAACCGTGCCGAATGCGAATACATGACCAGGGGTATGAGGGTGGCTATCGAGAAGATGTTGAAGAAAAGCCTGTAGAAACGATACCTGCTCGCGAGCACCGCCTTGAGCCAGCTTGTTACCGGAATCGAAATCAATGTGCTGTGGACCGCGCAATAAGCGGCCCAGAGGAGCACCAGAAGCAGGTAGCTCAGATATCATGGAACCTTTCTATACCCAAAGGCATTGAAGACCGATAGGGAAAATGGTTAATAGGGTCCAGCACGGAAAATGTCCCGAGCGATAAGGTTCCCAGATCGCGACCTCGGGGGCATGTCGGGGATTTCACTTCTGCAATAAGCCCGTTGCACGGCCAGTCGGAGTGGAGCTGGCGAGTGACCCCTTACGGACGCCGATTCATGGGAACGGTGCTCTACCTCCGCGATCATGACTTTTCCAAGGATTATTCCACGATCACCGCATGATTTTGCTTTGTCAAACGCAAGGAGGCCATAGATAAAGATTCTATCCGCAGACGTGCAGGACCCGGAGTCCTCAGGTTCGGATTCGCGGTCCTGGAGCGCTCTAACTCGCCGCCGCCCGTGCGGCAGGTCTGAATGAGGCGTCGCCCGGCCTGACGCGTGAATCCGGAAGCTGTGACCGCTCGCCTTGCGACGGCGAGTAAATTGTTCGAATAGTGGCCGTGGCAGTACCATAGTATAGACAATGGTGCGACGAAACGGAGGGCGCCATGGGATGGTTCGGCAAAGGACCCAGCCTCTGGCAGAGAATGACGGACGGCCTGGCGCTCGGCGAACTCTGGTCGCGTTTCAGGAGCGAGACGCGAGCCAGTTACGGCCTCTATGCGAAGCGCATGGATTCGGAATCCTTCCGGAGCCTGCCCGGCTGGCGCAAGGTGGGCAGGATCGCTATCGCCCTGTTCTGGCAGCTCTCAGCACCCCGGCGCATCGCGCTGCTTGTGGCCCTGCTCGTCGTGTTCGACGGCGCTGGGAGGCGCGAAGAGGGGCAGATCGTGATCGGATCGCTGCTGCTTCTGCTCCTTCTCGGGTTGGAACTCGCGGACCGCCTGACCATGAAACGGGATCTCGAGATCGCTCGTGAGATCCAGGGGTGGCTCGTGCCGAAGACGCCCCCGCGCGTACAGGGGCTGGACATGGCGTTTATTACGCGGCCAGCCAACACCGTCTCCGGCGACTACTACGACGCCTTCCTGCGGCCTGCCCGACGTGGATCCTCGACAGGACAACACCTGCTGATCGTCGTCGCGGACGTCGCCGGAAAGAGCGTTCCGGCGGCACTGCTGATGGCGACTTTCCAGGCCAGTCTTCACAGCCTGGCGGCAGACGAACGGCCTCTCCCCGAGCTGATCGTGCGGTTGAACCGCTACGCCTCGGCGCACAGCTTCGGCGGGTTGCGTTTCACCACAGCCTTCATGGCGGAGCTCGAGCTGGACACACGGACCCTCACCTATGTGAACGCCGGTCACAACGCTCCGTTCTTGATGAGAACGGGCGGTGACATCGAACGGCTCGTGACCGGCGGCGTGCCTCTCGGCATCGATCCAGTGACGCTTTACGAGTCCGGCAAAGCGTCGCTTCACGCCGGCGACCGCCTCGTGGTATTCAGTGACGGCGTTGTGGAATCGCAGAACCGGCGCGAGGAGGAATACGGCGAGGAGCGCCTCCTTGGACTCGTGCGCGCGACAGCGGGCCTGAGTGCACAGGGGGAGCTGAATCGAATTCTTGAGTCTGTCGACGAGTTTGTCGGCACTGCGCCGCGGTACGACGATACGACCTTGCTTGTCCTCCATCTCGTCGAGACGCGCCCGGCCCGCGCAGGCGCCTGAAGCACCGAGCCGGAGGATCAGGTCCGCTTTGTTTCACCCGGCTGTCGCCGTCTTCCGCCGGCTTGCTCACGGCTGGGGTTGTCGGAACGTCCCTTGCCGAGGAGTTCCCCCCGGCCGCCCGCAGTCTTGCATCGCTTGTCGGGCGGTCAGCCACGCTTCCGACGACTGTCCGCCGCCGATCGAGCGCTCCTTCCTGGGTCCGCTGCGCTGGATGATCGACCCGTGTCTTGCCAAGGATCCGCCGGTCGGTATGACTCCTCCCGGGATCTGTGTCAAGAGCTGTGCGACCATCTTCCCGAGGCATCAGCGACGCGGTCCGCCGCGTACCAGCCGACAGCCCCGAGCGCCGAGCTGATCGCGAGCGGGACGCCGATCCAGAACCATGCCTCGAGGAGGAACGAGAACCACGTCTCACCGCCGCCGCCCGCCGTCCGGTCGCGGTTGAGGAACATGAGCGCAAGCTCGCCGAGGAAGATCGCGACCATCACGAGTGCGCCGCCGAGTGCCCCGAAGCGGGCCCGGCGCTCGGCCGGGAAGAGAGTTCGGACGGTCGCGCCGCCCCAGACGAAGAGGACGAGCCCGAGGGCTATCAAGCCGGGGGTGATGTCCCCGTGGCCGGTCCGGACGATGTAGTTGTTGTGGATGACTGCGCCCACGAGCCACCCGGCGACGAGAATGCCGAGGACGACGACGCGGGTCAGGATCAGCAAGAGCCTTGAGTCCATGGCGCACCTCAGGTGTGAAAGTCGCGGTAATAGCTATTCAGACGTGACCCCGAGCTTCTCCATGATCTTGTAGCGGTAAATCGTCTTTGCCGGTCATGGAGGACTCCTCCACTGGCAATTTGCGCGCTGCAAACAGAAGCACCTGAAGTTGCCGCCATTATAATCGGCCCGCGTGGTCCAAGGCAGATGAATCACAGCACTTGTCGGAGTTTCAAGAGCTCGAAGAAAGGTCAATTGTCCTGATAACGGCAATCCGGGAAGTTGGCAACCGCGGGGGGCGCGGGTTGGGAACAGCGTCCCGCCGCTCTTTATGAAGGCCATCGCCGAGCACATCCGCTCCTGCTTCTTCGTCAGCATATCTACCGCTCCGTAGTCCGGTACTCTTGACCCCGCTCGGCCCGAACCTGCCAACTTCACGGGATGCGACTTCAGAGGAGATTAACGTCAATGCCGGAATGCCGAAACCCGCCAGGCCAAGGATAGGAAGACCTTGAAGCCATGTCCAGCGACGTCCTTCGGATGTAGAATTCAGCTGCATTTGAGGGTGCAGACATCGAGGCAATATATAGATATCGATCAGCGATGAAGTCTAGCGAACAATACCCCAAAGGCACCTTCGAGCTGTTGTTGTGTCTCGACACCGGTGAACGTGTCGGGCAAATAGCAGTCGACTGGGCCATTTCTACCCTCGGCGAAGGATACGACTCCCCCTCCCTGCGCGTTCTTGCCGGTCTGGACCTCGACGCTCAGCCGACGACGGAGGAGGCCTTTCAATTAGTGAACGCCGCCTTCCAAGAAATGGGGCTTAGGCGTCCTGACTTGGATACAACCGCGAGGTGGTATGTCTGCGAAGTGGCGACCGCGGTCGTCGCCGGAGAGGTGCCGCCACGAGAAGCGGCCGACAAAATACACAGGCTCGTAATGACTCCCATGGGTCATCCAAAAGATCTCATGGCGTGGTGCTATGTCTGGGAGGGCAATGCCGCTGACTGTTCACGGCCGCTGGAGGAATACGAACGGGATGGCGAGATTCTTAAGGTGGCGAAGCAGTATGCCTCGATGGCCATAAAGCGGCCCCAATCCAAGGCGAGCCACTCGATCATTGGGAAAATCTTCAGACGCTCAAGGCCCGGGAGCGTTTAATAGCCCTAGCACATTGTTCGCAGGGCAAGCCGCATGACTTCGCACCAGAGCTCGCGGCCGAGGCGGACGCCCTAGGTGACACATGGGAGTTCGGGAGTGTACTGTGGGGACCAGGTCTTGCCGCAGGGCTCTCTCCGGCAGTCGGCCGTCAGCGGTGCTGTCCGGAGGTCAAGCGAGCACACGGTCCCGCTTCAGGCACGAGGGTATTGCGACCGGCTCGGGGCTTGATATTGGACGCCGAGGTGAGGGGTTTCCAAGCGCTCGTGCTCCTGGATCCGGGAGGTGAGGATGCTCTCCAGGACCCCGCTGACAAGCAGGGTTCGCTCGACCGGGTAGGGCGCCCGGCCGGACTCAAACATTTCCTCGATCTTGCTTACCAGGCACGCAGAGTAGGTCACGTTGGGGGTCGGGGTCAGGAAGAACTGCGTGGACTGAATGCCCGTTATCCCCTTCACCCGCGCGGCGAAGGTGAAATCCTGCACTGCTCCGTTCAGCATGAGCAGCGTAGTCCGCAGCCCGTCCCGGTGTTCGATGAAGTAAGCGGCCGGATTCTTCACCAGCTTCGGGAGCTCGTTGTTGCCGACCAGGTCTTGCGTTCGCCCGTCGGCGACAGTCCAGCCCTGCGGGGAATCGCTGCGCGAGAGCGCGGCGGTCAGCAGTTCTTTCGACCAGCGCCCTTCCTCGCCGGCTTTCCAGACGGCATCGCCTTCGATCATCTGCACGGCTTTCACGCCGGTCTCGCCGCCCCTGCGCCGCTCGATCATGCATTGCAGGCCTTCCAGGGCATGGAAGTCCATGGCGTCCGAGCCGCCCACTCCGACCATGAGGGCGCTTTGGATCTCGCAATTGAGAGGGAGGTCGACGTCGGGCAGCCGCCAGGTGACGGGAAGTGATGAACCCGCCAGCATCGGAAAATTCAGCCGTTTGGAGGCGTCCACCATCCACTTGGCTTTCTCGAAACTGTAGGAGAGGTGTTTGTCGTTGTAGATGGGCACGGCGTGACCATCCTTCTCGAAGACCTCGACGCACTGTTTGAAGAATTCGAAGCGCGGGTAGAGGATCTGCCCTTTGTCGTTCACGGGGTAGTCACCGTGCTCGCCGATAATCAACACGGCATCCACGGCCAGCTTTTCACCGCCGCAGCGCAGGGCCTCGGCAATTGTCGAATAGACCTGGAACGCGAATTCCTGCGCCCGTTCGGCGCTCTGGTCCCCCTCCGGCTTTTGATCGACGTACAGGGAAACGATCTTCATGTTGGGCCGGTGCCATTTTCCGTTGAGCGGATACCCGATCAGGAAACGGTCGGCGATATGCTGCGCGTGAGAGAGGTAGCGATAGACCGTGGTCACAACCGCGATTCGCTTTGGCGGGGCGCTCTGAGGTGGTCTCATGTGCTCAGGTTCTCCAGAATGTTGATTCTTCGGTAGGCTGGTAACGCACGGCCAGGTGCGGCGTATCGTAGCGGACCTGGTCTCGATAGAGGCTCTCCACGCCCGCCGCAGTCAGTCCGGTGGTCAGGAGCGTGCGCTCCACCGGATAAGTGGGCTTTCCCGTGAGAAACATGGCTTCCATGTTATTAACCAGAGGGCTGAAGAAATTGGCCAGGCTGGTGCGCCGGGGCGGCATGGGCAGATACATTTGCGTGGAGAACGGCTCGGAACGGCCTTCCAGGCTCGCGGCGAAGTTAAAGTCCTCCACCAGGCCGCTCATCAGCAGCATGGTCGACATCAGGCCGTCCGCGTGCTCGTACCGGTATGCCACGGGATTCTTGACCAGGCGGCGCATGTCGTCGAACGAAGGGAAATCGTTGTTGAATCCCTTTCGTGACGGCGTCAGGGTGTGGCTCCGGCACAGCGCGGCTTCGACCAGATCCTTCGGCCAGACCCCTTCCTGGTACGCCTGCCAGAACTTCTCCCCGCGGTAGGCCTGCAGCCACTTCACTCCGGTCTCGCCCCCTTTGCGCCGTTCCACCATGCACTGTATCGTTTCCAGGGCGTGGAAATCGTAACTGTCCACGCCGCCGTATCCGACACACATGGCCTCGCGGATGCGAGAGCCCAAAGGCATCTCGAGCGAGGGAGTTCGCCAGGTGACCGGCAGGCTGGAGCCGGCCATGAAGGGGAACTTCATTCGCCGCGCCGTGTCGTACATTTCCCTGGCGTAGTCCCAGTTCCACGAGAGGTGCTTGTCGTTGAACAGCGGCACGGCGCGGTCGCTCGAGCGAAACACCTCGACGATTTGCTGAAAGAACTCGTAGCGAGGATAGCGGGTCTGGCCCTTTTCGTTGCGCGGGTACTTGCCGTGCTCGCCCACCAGGACCACTCCGTCAACGGCGAGCTTGCTGCCGCCGCACGTCAGGGCCTCCGCGATGGTCGGATAGATCTTCATGGTGGGGAATCGGGCCGCGCGGTCACGGCTCAGGTCGTTGCCGCCGACCTGGTCTACAGAGAGGGAAACCAGATCCATCGGAGGCCTGTGATGCGTGCTGTTCCAGCCATACCCTTCGAGGAACCGATCGACGATATGCTGAGCATGCGAGTACTTGAAATAAACGGTGACCACAGCCGCGATTCGGGGGCGCCTCTGACCCTTCTGAGCGCGGGCGAGTAGCGGAACCGCCCCCATGCCGACCAGTAACTGTCTGCGGGAAATGTTCATGGTGCCGGGATCCTTTCAGGATTTTCCAGTATGGACAATTACGGCAGGAGATACAATTCCTGACGCCGCTATTCTTTCGGATATGGGGAGGTCTCTTCTATGAAATGGAATCGGCTGCTGTTTATCCTCGTCGCCTGCTTGCAGGCGGTGCCCGCGACGCAGGCGCAGCTCTCCGAGCGGGCGAAAAAGCTTCACGAACAGGCGTTCGTTTTCGACGGCCATATCCATGTGATCAACCGCCAATTCTATCTGGGGGGCGACATCGGACAGCGCGTCGCCGACGGCCAGTTCGATTTGCCCCGCGCCCGGGAAGGCGGCATCGACGCCATGTTTTTCTCGGTCTTTGTCACTGAGGAGTACTATCCCCCGCGCTTTGAAACAAAGCAAGCTCTTCGCCTGATCGACCTGGCCCTCGACCAGCTTGCCAGGAATCAGCAGACCATTGAGCTGGCGCTGAACGCGTCGGACATCGAACGCATCAACCGGAGAGGGAAGATGGCGGCGTTCCTGGATTTCGAGGGATGCTTCGATCTGGACGGCGACCTGGGGGTCCTGCGGGACATGTATCGCCTGGGATTGCGGTCTGCCCAGCTTCCGGCCCACAACTGGGCCAACAACTACGCCGACTCCTGTTGCGCCCCGCCGAAGTGGCATGGCCTGAATGAGCGGGGCCGGGCGGTCGTCCGGGAGATGAACCGCCTGGGGATGGTCATCAACGTTTCACATGGTTCCGATGAAACCATCGAGCAGACGATCGAATTGAGTTCGGACCCGATCCTCGCCACGCACCATGGTTTGCGCAGTTTCAACAACATTCCCCGCAACATGCCTGATGACCTGGTGAAGAAGCTGGCTGCCAAGGGAGGAGTGATCGGTTTCCAGATCGGGAATGAATTCCACAACGTGAAGGTATTCGACTGGCGCGCGAAACATGCGGGCAAGCCCTTTTGGGACACCAGCGACATCGCCCGTATAGGAGCTCCGATGTCGATCGAGGAGATTGACCGGAAGGTGGCGCCGCAGTTCCCCATGGTCGGCGTGCCCGCCCCGGAGGAGCTGCTGATGACACCGGACGACTGGGTGGCGGTGGTGGATCGCGCCATTCAACTGGTGGGAGAAGACCACGTGGCTCTGGGCAGCGATTTTGACGGTGGACCGACGTTGCCGCGGGGAATGAGAGACATCCGGGACCTGCCCATGATCACCGAAGCCATGCTGCGCCGCGGCTATTCGGAGGAAAGAATTCGCAAATTTCTAGGCGGGAACCTGTTGCGAGTAGTGCGCCAGGTAACGGAGAAACCGGGGCGCTAGAGCGGGGGATGGCCTTTAATGGTGGCTGTGGGTCGCGGCAAGCAACGTCCGCTCCAAGAGACGCTCCTGGTAAGTCCTCCACGGCCGCCTTTAGTAATGCAACCAGAATGACAGCGAATCACTCTTGACCACCGTATGGTTCGCTCGGATGTGAATAGTTGAATCGGCAGCACTTGCAGGCATCTCAAACTCTTTCAAACGGCGTTCGGGGAGATCAGGATTCCAGCGCAAGAGGAGATTTGCAGGGAGACACAACGCGACCGGTGGCCCGGAACCGATGGTGAAGTGTTCCTGCACTCATATGTCTGCGGCGGATAGAGCACACAGCGGTCTTCCTTTCGCGTGCATTCGCGACGGCCGATAGCCACGCGCATTGTCATTGGATGCCATCCACGTCCAGGTAGGCTTCGATTGGGGCCGAGAGGCCGAGCCGCATCCGGACAAAAGCTGTGTCAGGCCGGGTATGAATCGACAGTATCTGAGATTCCCACGTCCACAGGCTCTGTCCCCTGGTCAGCCGGATTTCGTCGAGCGCGATCTCGTGCCCGTTGCGGTCGTACTGAATCAGCGAGACAAACCCGTTCTCATCCTGCGACTGAAAGTAGAACCGTACGGGAACCGTAACAACGTAGTCGGCATCGGCCAAGACGTCCCGGGGATCGGACAGCACGAATCGAGCGCCTCCTCCGGAACCGACATGAAGCCGTAAGACGTGATCTCCCAGGAATGAAGATTTGCCTCCTGCGTCGTACGCCCATGCTCCCGTGTCGCCGAAGTTGCTCCAGGAGGTTTCCCACCCGGCGGGGAGGGATCTTGAGCCCGGAAGTTCAAATCCTCCGTTCGCAATGTGAAGACGGGACGGCCCCGCGGCGAAGAGGCCCCAGCCGAAGCGGCTGCCGCGAAGGGAGGCTTGGAAGAACATCTCTCCCGCGTCGTTCAGCGATATTAGCGGGGTGAAGCTATCATACAATCCCGGCTCACTTCCTGGAGCAGGATCGCCGGTCGCGGCAACCAGCGCCAATCCTGACACAGAGTTGAGGAAGAGACCCTCCCTATGCGAGCCGGCCTCCGCAATGCCGGAAGTGAAAGCCACAGTTGGCTCCGCATTGACAACGAACGTCGACTGGATACCACTGGAAATGCTCCAGACGTCGAGCTGTCCCCAAGGTGTCTGCTGATCATTTGCGGCGATCTGCGATATTCCGGCGGGCGAAAAGAGGAACAACGCGCGTGAGGGGGAGCCGTTCAAGTCGGAAAGAAACAGGACATTTCCCGAGCGATCCAGGAATGTCTTTGCTCCAAGAAGAACTCCGAATCCCGAAGCGTGTTCATGTCCCAGAGCAATTGTCACCAGTTCGGCATTACTTGTCAGAAGAAACAGCCCGGGACTGGGAAGATCCAGACCCCATACCCCGTTGATGGCGATAATCAGGACGTCGCCCCGCGAGTTGGCGGCCCATGCTGACACGGCCGAAAAACCCGTAGGCGGAAAGCGAGGATCCCCCGGGGCAATTAGCGTGGAGATCTCACCACTGGAGTATCGACAAATCCGACCACCATTTGCGCCGTCCCTGAATATCACCTCGCCTGCTTCGGTCAGCCCCAGGAAACGGATACTTTGCCCTTTGGCGACGAGGCGGAGTTGTGCCTCCGAATACTGATATATGGCCGGGTTGGAAGAGGGATCCGCGGCAAAAGCCAGACTGCCGGAGTTATTGATCTGGACTGATGGGACCGAGTAGAACACCTCGCCACTCGCGCCCGGAGCTCCGTCCGCCGATAGCGCGATTGTGTGAATTTCTCCCCGCGAATAGAGGAACACTCCGTGTCCCCGGGACTGTGAAGCGCCGCAGGACGGATCCGAGACGTCGCAGGGCGCAAGTGTGGCCGAAAACACGACCTCGTCGCGTTCGTTGAGAGCACTTTCCTCGAAACCGACAAAGTGCCAGTCCACAGATTCCGGAACTCTATCCCCCAGTGACGCGAATTTCACTAAATGACTCGGGGTAATGAGCACGAGGCCGTCTGGGAGGCTGGATGGTGATCCACCGCTGATGAGTATCGTTCCGCGGTTGTTGAGCACGAGCTTCTTGTTCACCCAACCACCGGCGAGAATGACCGGCCGCACCTGATCATAGCCTGGAGTGCCTGCCAGCCCGAGGCTGAAGCTCACTATCGCGGCGACTACGGCCGACAAAGCGCAATTGAAGGCCCATGACCTCATTTCATTCTCTTTCGGTGGCTCTCTACCAGTCCCCCCGGCATCCGGTTGACAAATTCAAATCAATCCGCAGTCTAACGACTGGCAGCCTATACGCTATGCCCCGACTTTGAGGTAGACGACCATCTCACTGATCACTTCTGTTCCTGACCCATAGCGGCCTTTAATCTGCATTTTACACCGGGATAGCCCTTCGGGTATGGAATTCGCGGAGACCTGGACTGACCGGTGTCAATTGTCAGTGAGCACAAGGCTAATCAAGATCCGGGTTCCTCTAACCTCGTCCATCGGGCTTTCCAGCAAATGGAAGTCACCCAGAACCACAATTTGCCGCCATTCCAGCCGGCTGGTGTCACTCTGGGCAGTGTAATCCGCAGCGCTCACTGGAAGATCGAGTTCTCGTGAACCGGCACGTTGGCAGGAAATGGGCTTCGAGGAGATGTGACCTCGGCAACAGTTGGTCGGTCCAGGTTTCCCGTAACGCGACTTCGGGGGATGAATCCCTTGATTCCGCTCTGGAATGTGAAAATGTGACTGCGGCCTTGAATCAAATTGGGACCGCGCGCGCTTACTGTTTGCTCGTCGGGGGAGGGCTGTTCGGGACCAGGTTCATCTTCCGCAGCAGGGCCTGGTAGCGCGGGTCTGTGCGAAGGCTGTCATAATAGGGCAGTGCAGCAATATAGGGCATGTTAGGGTCGTGGAGTTCGTAACCCTTTTCCAGCCAATCGAGCGCGCGGCTTTTCTCGCCGGCGAAGAGATACATCATGGCGACATCGGTGGGATTGGCGTAACTCCTGTGAAAGCGCGCCGTTAAAGCCTCCGCCGCGGCCCGCATCGCACCTTGATAGCCGTCCTGCGCATCGACGCCGTCAAATGCTTTGTTGACATCCGCATCGGCATAGTTTGCGTTCAAGCATGTCTTCGCTGCGGCTAGAGCTTCTTTGTGCATTCCTTTCAAGTGATAAGCGAACAAAAGTACATTCTGGGAGAACAGATCGTCCGGCGACGACAATCGCAATGCCTGACGTCCTTCAGCAATGGCGTCGTCATATCGTCGAGCGCATATGAGATCAACTGCCCAAAGGCCTCGGAAAAGGGAATTGAGAGGGTCAAGTTCCACGGCTTTCCCTCCCTGCGCGAGCGCTTCCTCCTGACGCCGCAGATTGCTCAATAAATGCGAGTAGTAAATCCGGGCATCCGGAAAACCGGGATTGAGGTCAATCGCACGCTTGAACTCCGACTCCGCTCCCTCGAAATCCCAGTCGGACCATGTTCTAACGACGGCCAACGCGTAATGCGCTTCCGCCGCTGTTTCATCCAAATCTACCGCCCTGAGAGCTGCCGCCCTAGCCTTCGGCCCAGCCTCACTGTAGGGTGTCAGTCCAAACTGCTGGCGTCCCGCCCAAACCAAGGCAATCCCTGCATAGGCGAGCGCGTAGTTCGGGTCTTTCTTCAGCGCCAGCTCAAAATATTGTTGGGCAGCATCGATCTCGGACGGCAACAGCTTGTACCAGTGTTGGAGGCCTTTGAGATAAGCTTCGTACGCTTCCGGATTGACGGTGCGCACATTGGCAAGCCGCGCCTGCTCCGCCGGCAGCAGCTTGAGCGCCAATGCCCCGGCGACCTTCTGCGCCACGTCGTTCTGCAGCGCGAGGATCCCCGCCAGTTCGCGCTCGTAGCGGTCGGCCCAGAGTTGCGTCTGGTTCTCCACCTTGATCAGATCCGCCGTGATCCGGATTCGGTCCGCCTCGCGCTGCGCGCTACCTTCCAGGACGTAGTCCACCCCCAGCTCGCGGCCGATCCGGTCGATGGCCTTGTCCGTCTTCTTGTACCTCATTGCCGTCGTGCGCGCGATGACGCGCAAGGTCTCCGGGTGGAGCCGGCCGAGCACGGCGATCATCTCCGTCGTCAGCCCGTCGCTCAGGTATTCCTGCTCCGCGTCGCCACTGACGTTCGCAAACGGCAGCACGGCCAGCCGGACCACGCGCGCCGGGATTCCCATCCTCCCCGCTATCCTGTCCCGCAGCCCGCCCATGTCCAGCCCCACCAGGATTCCTGCGACGATCGGCAGGGCGAGCGCCGCAGCCGCAATAATCGGCCAGCGACTGTGTGTCAGCCGGTAACGCCACCCCACCCACGGCGACACCGTCCCCGCCTGCACCGCAACCAGCGCCTCCCGCAGCTCGCCCGCCTGCTGGTATCGTTTCTCCGGATCCTTCTCCAGGCATCGCCCGATCAAGGCCGCCATTTCCGCCGGAACCTGCGACGGCAGCGGCCGTGGCGCCTCGTTCAGAATCGCCGACGTCAAATCGACTCCGCTCTGGCCATGAAACGGCCGCATCGCCTGAAGCCATTTCGTACAGCGTCACCCCCAACGCCCAGATGTCGCTGCGGCCGTCGACTGCCTGGCCGCGCAGTTGCTCCGGCGACATGTAAGCCAGCGTCCCCACCGTGCTCCCGTCCGAGGTCAGAGCCGTGACCGTCTCCGCCGCGGTTCCCATTGCTCCAGAGGAATCCAGCTGCTTCGCCAACCCGAAGTCCATTACCTTGGCGTGGCCCGTCTGCGTCAGCATGATATTCGCGGGCTTGATGTCCCGGTGGATGATCCCCTTGCCGTGTGCGGCCTCGAGCCCTTCGGCGACCTCGATTGCGATCGGCAGCGCCTCGTCGGGTGACAACGGACCCTTCTCGAGCCTGTCCTTGACCGACTGGCCTTCGACGTACTCCATGACGATGAAGTCCCGTCCGTCGGATTCGGCGACTTCGTTGATGTGGCAGATGAAAGGATGATCCAGCGCCGCTGCCGAACGGGCTTCGCGCAGGAACCGCTTGTGGGCGGCAGAGTCCTGCTGCATTTCAGGGGGGAGAAATTTCAGGGCGACCTTGCGGTGAAGCGACGTGTCGTCGGCCAGAAACACCTCTCCCATCCCTCCCTGGCCGATCTTTTCGATGATCCGGTAGTGTGAGACGGTCTTGCCGATCATGGAGGCTGTCTCGGTCAGCGACGCACGCGGTGCAATCAGGGGCGCTCTGAGACGAAGCCATTATAATCGGCTTGTGCGGCCCCGGATAGCTGAATCCGCAGGACTTGCCGTGGTCCCGAGAGCTTCCAGAGCTGTCAAAGCCCACGAAACGGCGTT
>CAVVHG010000003.1:0-418012 GCA_963747985.1 uncultured Acidobacteriota bacterium | reverse complement strand
TGGGCGCAGCGACGGAGGCGCCCTGTCGGCACTTCCATTGCAGGCCGCCCCGCAATACCGCCTTGTCTTTCCCCAGGCGATACGCGGCGAAGGATACTTCACGGAACTCAGCGTGGTAAACCCCGGACCGGATGCCGGCGATGCTGACGTCTATGTCGTGGATGCCGACGGTTCGACGCTGGCCGCGAACCGGATTCACCTGATGGCAGGCGAGAGGACGTCATTCGCCTGGATCAGGTCATGCCGGAAGCGTACCAGGGTCTGGTGTCGGTCGTAGCGACAGTGCCTGTATTCGCTAGCTCTTCTGTCTGGACAACATCGGGCAGGACGGTCAGCAACATCCCCGCCGTGACCCAACTCTCCGCGTATGAACCGGCGCCTCCCCAGACTGCTGCCGTCATCGGTACTGTTCTGGTGAACAACGCCCCCGTGGAAGGCGCACGAGTCGTCATTTCCGGCCCGGTCGGGATGGTGACCGCTACCGCGGAGGATGGCTCCTACGGATTCACGGGACTTCCCCCGGGAAGATACTCCGTGGCAGTGGATCAGTACGGCTTCCAGTTTGTTCCGGCAGTTGCAAACTTCGAGATCGCCAGGTTCGGCGTCAGGCAGGATTTTGTTGGATTCACCCAGCCCAACTCCATCCTGGTGGTGCCGGCTTCGATACCTGTTGCAAGCGCAGACCTCACTGCAGAAGTTCTTGGCGCCGACTTCAACGAGACTTCACAGGCCTTCGTGAAGGAGGCTGTCCGCCTGCAGACGACCTACGTGGATCCGAACCGGCTGGAGATCGTGATACCTGCGTGGATGGCCGAAAAGGCGTCGACGTACGAGATCTACGTTGTGACCGATGGATCGGGATCTACTCCGCGGGTCACAGCACGTACCCTGTCGTAGTTTTCCTGGACAGGCCACACCTATCATCGGCTACGACCGCCGGTGACGTGATGGAAGGGAGTCGGGTGCCGTGCTCAACCTGACGGGCACCGGATTCCTTCCGGGTTTGAAGGTCAAGGTCAACGGCCAGAGTGATGGTATTGATGTCGACCTTCGTCAGCGATACCCAGGCAGTCGCAAGAGTGCCGCGTCTTACTTGGCGATCGGCGGTATATACCCTGTCACGGTAGTGAATCCGTTCCCGTCACTGAACGCGGAATCGAACGTCCAGCTCATGACTGTCTACTTTCCGACGCCAGGAGTCCAGCGCATCGATCCTGTGTTTACGCATGTTCAGACTGAAGACAGCCGGATGCCGCAACTGGATGTGTACGGGTACCAGTTCCGCCGTGGCGCCGTTGTTATGTTCGAGTCCGACCACGTCAGAACGCCGCCACTTCCGACGCTATACTGCGAAACGACGCCGGCATGCCTTGGCAGAGCACTTGACCGCCAGGATACCGGCTGGATACCTGCAGTATTCGGGATTTGCGAAGATAACGGTGCAGAACCCGGTCCCGTTCCTCAAGACATCCGAAGTCATGTTCCTCCGCATCGACGGGATTCAGCCCACGATTACCGAGGTGATACCCGGATCGGCAACGATTATGCCTGTGCCTCCTTCAATCAAACCATGCCCGCCGGACGACCCGACGTGTACGGAAGTAGTGTACAGAATGACCATGCCTGTTGTGGTGAACGGTACCAACATCACGCCCCAGACGGAGTACCGCATTTTCAGGTCGGTCGCGACTGCTCCGCCCTTCAGCCAGGGTGCTGTCTTCGTCGGACCGACGCAGCTCTATGTGAATTGGGATGTGACTCCAAATTCGATCGGGGCATGGTATGTCCAGATCAAGAATCCCGAGCCGGGTGGCGGCGTATCTGAGCAGATGGCCTTCATCCTCAGCCAGGGGAATTTCGTTCAGAATCCGTTCATTCTGACGATCAGTCCCTCGAGCGTTAGTGCGGGTGGGCCGTCGTTTACTCTCAGCGTCTTCGGAGTGAATTTCAAGTCTGGAAGCCAGATCAATTTCTCATCGATCGAATCTGGTGACGACGTTTGTCTCCAGCACTGAGTTGCGGGCCGAAGTGCCGGCGTATCTGGTCAAGGATGCGGGTAAGCGGCCGGTCAGTGTGACGAATCCGGACGCCGGAGGGACGTCGAACAGGATATATATAGAGGTCAATTAACTGGAATCCCGCGTGGCGGGTCTTTGGCCCGCCGCGATTCCTGACAGCCCTGTGGGGGTGGAGCAGCAGCCTGTGCCTCCCCCACAGGGCTTTTTTTATGGTTTGATGGCCGACGGGAGTAGTTCCGCGCTGCCAGCGCAGACGTTGGGTGCGTCGGGATCTCCGCGCAGTTCTGCGCCTGCTTTGCGCTTCCCCGTAAGTCTAACCGCCGTAGGTTCTACACAGATCGCACATGCCGTTCCGATATCGTTGATCGTGGTGAGCTGTGTCACACAAAACTGACGCAGCATCCCGTATCCTTGGATCCTCAGGGGGTCCTGCAGAAACCGCCTCACTTGCGAAGCCAGCATGATTTCTCTGATCATGATGGAATGGACTGGAAATGATTCACCATCATACTAACAGGACGGGCAGCAGCTTCACCCGCCAGGTTCCTGCGCACGTGGTCGTGACCTTAGCGCGCCTAGAAGAAACGGGTGACAGCCAATTCAAGTGGGCGATCCCGTACGCACAGCGTCCGGCAGCGATAGGGCTGACATGGGCTTCCTACCGGTCAAGGCTTTCTCCCTTGGCCCTGAACTCAACGTGAGCGTCACAAGAATGGGAATCAGCGAAAAGGAGGATGGAAAGTGATTACATGGTTCAAGGCGAAGCTGGCCCAGCTTCACAAGGAGGAAGAAGGCCAGACAATCGTGGAATATGCCCTGATCATCGTTCTGATAGCGCTGGCTGTGCTGCTTGCCAGCCCGAGTTTGACGCAGGCGATCATACAAGTATTCAATGATACGTCGAGCCTTCTGGGTTACAGGCCGTAACGGCGAGTCAGGCGCTGGATCGTCCTTAAGCATCGAGTCAAGAGTCTCAGCAGGAGCGTCACACTGGGGTGTGAGGTCACGATGAGATCTCTGTCCTGTTGTCTGGTTGGGCGGCCCAGGTTATGATGCGCCCCCGGAAGCAGACCCGCTGCGTTGCCGTTGCTGCGCACGTGCTTGAGGCACTTTGATCCGCACCACCTCGATAGGTTCGGTCAACTTTGGCGATAGCAGGTCTCGCGGGCTGAAGCCCATGACACGCGGGTTGAGAGAGGACGCGGTGCTGCGGGACTGCGATCCACCGCGGCGTCGTGCATTGCTGAAGCCGATGGGGGCCCGCCTAACAGACCGAGCCCAGTTCAGATCGGAACTCCCTGGGGCAGATCACGCGGCCTTCAGCCAGCGGACGATCTCGACGAGGGAGGGTCGCTTCCCGTACATCAACACTCCGACGCGGAAGAGCTTGCCTCCCAGGCGGACAAAGAAGAGCAGGCTGGCTGCCAATATCATCGCAGACAGCGCGATGTCCCACGCGGGCACGGCAGCTGAAGAAGTCCTCAACATCATCGTGACCGGCGCCGTCAAAGGGATATAGGACAGCACGCGCGCCAGCGTTCCATTCGGCTGCTGCATCAGGACGGTCATCACGAACAAGGGACTCACGGCGGACATTGTCCAGATCATGGACATCTGCTGGCTTTCCCTGTAGTTGTTCCCCAACGCGCCACACCCCGCCATCAGAGTTCCGAAGAGCAGGAATCCCAGCAGGAAAAATACGAGCGCCACGACGAGCTGGCTCCATCGGAGGCCAAGATACGGAAACGTCATCGCAGCCGGAGTCACCCCAACCGTAATCCAGATCAGCAGTTGCGTCAGGCCCGCGCCGCACAGTCCCAGGACCTTGCCCGCCAGAAGCTGGTCGGTCGTCACGGACGAGATGAGAACCTCGATTACCCGGTTCTCCTTTTCCTCAGCGACGCCCTGGAGCAGATACCCCGACGTCCCGATAATCGAAATCATGAAAAACAGGGCCGCAAAATATGGAACAGCAAAATCCGCAAATTCCTCTGCAGTGCCGGATCCGGAGACCTCTCCTGTCTCCGACATCTGGGTCGACTCAACCTTGGGTGGAATCCATATCCTGCGACCCAGATCGTCGTTCACCTTGCCTTCCAGGATGCTGGCCTGCAGCAGCCGGGATATCGCGCTCCAGGCAGGCCTGCTCTCGGAAAGAAACCCTGCCTTGCGGATCACCAGCCGAATCTCGCCGTCCTTAAGGAAGTCGGGCGGGACGACATAGTAGCCGCGTATCTCCTTGTTCAGGAACGCGCTCTTAGCGCCCTCCCGACTGTCGAACTTCCTGATCTCGATCTGGCTGCGCATGAGCGCCATCTTGCTGTCGAAATCCTGCAGGTCCTTCAGCATCTCAAAGCTGCTGTTACCCTTCGCCAGTGCTTTGGGCGCGGGAAATGACGCCCGGACTTTCTCCAGGAGCGCCATGTCGACGACACCGGCCTCGTCCACAATCCCCACCGGAAGGGAAGACTTGGCTTCCGAGCGAGCCGCCAGCATACTGCCGACCGCGCTCAGACCGAAGAGGACCAGGAAGAAGACCGGCATGCCGATTGTCAGGATGATGAAGGCCTTGCGGCGAATCGTGGCTACGTATTCGCGGCGAGCCACAATCAGGATCTTCTTCATGCTCCCTCCCGGCTGGTTTCACGTGCAACCTTCACGAAAATCTCCTCCAGGGGCGTCGTGGCTTTCTGAAAATGCTCGATCTGTACTCCCCGGGCGAGCAGTGCCTTGAGCACTTCAGTCGGCTGGACCCCCTGGGCCGGATACACTTTCAGGAACCGGCCGTTTTCTGCAATCCGATCGATTTCCGGCAGAGTCCCCTCTATAGGCGAACACTCGAGCAGGAGGGCAGGCTCCGAATACCGCCCCAGGATCTCTGCCATCCCCCCGTAAAGAACCTGGTTCCCGTCATTTATCATGAACAGGTGGTCACACAGCTCCTCCACCTGGTTGATCTGGTGCGTCGAGAGGACGACTGTCTTGCCCTGCTCCTTTGCCTCTGCCAGGAGCGTCTTCGTGAGGCGGACGTTGAGCGGGTCGAGGCCCGTGAAAGGCTCGTCCAGGATGATCACCTCCGGATCGCTGACAAGCGTCGCAGCGATCTGGATCTTCTGCTGGTTCCCCTTGGACAGCTCCTCGATCTTCCGGTCGGCTTCCTCCTCCATGCCGAGCTTCTCGAGGTAGAGCATCACGCGGTCGCGCGCCGCCATCTGCCGCATACCCTTCAGGCGGGCGAAATACTCGAGCATGCTCCGGACGGACTCCTTCTTGTACAACCCCCGCTCTTCCGGGAGGTACGTGATGCGATCCTTGTCCGAGTCCGTCAGAACATGGCCTTCGTAGAGAATCATGCCGGAGTCCGGCTTGATGATGTCCATGATCATGCGGATCAGGGTCGTCTTGCCGGCTCCGTTCGGGCCAAGCAGCCCGAAGACCGTGCCCTCCGAAATGTCGAAGGTCGCGCCTGCAACCGCAACCTTCGAATTAAACGTCTTGCGGACGTTCTGGAGCGAGATCTTGTTCATATTGACTCAGCATAGGATATGCAGCATGTAAGCATTTATTCGAGACGACTACCGGATTCAGCCGATGCCGAGGATTCTCCTCAGCTCGGCCTCAAGCGGAGGAACGCAGATCAGGCAATGGCGCGCGTCGATGCGGCCGTCGCCTGCACGGGTTATGAATCGCGCGCCGCATTCGCGGGAGATTATTTCCGCAGGGGCGTAGTCCCATTCCATGCCGTTCCCACTCAGCCAGATATCCGCCTTGCCGCGGGCCAGCATCGCCACGTCGTAGCAGCCGCTGTACCCGCGCACCGTCCAGCAGTTCTCCGTCAGGTACCGCACCCCGTCCGGCGGCCAGGATTGCCAGACGTCCTGGAAACCGCTGATCATCAGGATCGACTTTTCGACACTCGAGATCCCTGATGCCCTGATCCGCTCGCTGTTCCAATAACAGCCTGCGCCTTCGGCGGCGTAACAGGTGTCATCCAGGCAGGGGAAATGGATAACCCCCACGACGACCTGTCCTTCGACCTCGAGCGCAACCTGGATTGACCAGAAGGGAAGTCGCCGGATGAAATCGCGCGTCCCATCGACAGGATCGATTATCCATCGCCGGCCTGTGCGCGACGGAATGGACGTCCCCTCCTCGCCCAGGATGCCGTCGCCGGGAAACCGCTCGGAGATCAGCCCGCGCAGCAGCGCCTCGCTCTCGCGATCGGCGATCGTCACGGGCGACTGATCATCTTTCTCATCGGCCGTAATCTCCTGCGCGTAATACTTTAGCGTCAGTTTACCCGCGCTACGGGCGAACGATAGCGCAGCGTCAAGGTCATGTTCGTAGTCCATGGCATGATCATACCTGATTGAGAATTGAGAACTCAGAGACTTGTCATCGCTCCGGCGCCCCTCCAGGGCGGGTCGGGTTTAATGGGCCCCATCCCCGGGGTTCGCTACGCTCACCCCGGGCTATTCTCCGTGGCCCCTCCGGGGCCCATGGATTCCCGATGGACGGGGATGTGCCGCAAGGTAGGCCAAACCAAGGCGCCAAGGTCCAAGACTCTGATCGCCGGGGGCGCAAGTGAGGAAAGAATTCTTTGCAGGTGCACGCCCGGCCGTCACTTGATGCGCTGCGACATGTGAGAAACCCAAAGCCCCGGAGGGGCTGAAGAGACATAGCCGGGGGTGAGCGGAGCGAGCCCCCGGGTCAGCATAGCAACAAGCGACGCGCCCTGGAGGGGCGCCGGAAATCACATGCAACTGCCAAATATCTCCCAAGGGGGCCCTTCCCCGCGGTTTCGTCTTGCGGTTCGATTGGAGATATCAAACACCAGCAAATCCTGCTATTCTGTCGGACGTCATCCTGTCCAACATCCTGATGGAGGAAACCTATGAAGCGGAGAGAATTCATGCAAGCTGCGGTCGCCGGCAGCGTCGTCGGCGCAGTGTCCGGTTCTGCTGCAGCACAGGGCGGACCGGGCTTCATCGCCATGGAGTGGTATCGCTGCAGGCGTGACCAGGACGTTCAACGACTGCGCGACTTCCTGGCCAACAGTGCCGTACCTGCCTACTCGCGTGCCGGAGTCAAACCTGTCGGCGTCTTCCAGCCTTCAGGTCGGTCCCGACAGCCCCTCCTTCCTGGTGGTCACCGGCTACCCGTCACTCGCATCGCTGCAGGATTGCTATGCGAAACTCGCCGCGGACACGAGCTACGTCGCGGATCAGAAGGCATTCGACGACAAGTGGGAGCTCGCCTATGACCGCATCGAATGCTGGCTTCTGCGCGCCTTCAGGACCACCCCGGGGATCGAGGTCCCAAAGGTTGAGCCCGGCAAAACAAATCTATTCGAACTGAGGATTTACGAATCGCGCAACCTCCAGGGCCACATCAAGAAGGTCGCCATGTTCGACGAGGGGGAGATCGATCTGTTCCGGCGCTCCGGAATCAGCCCCGTCTTCTTCGGGTCCACGCTGTTCGGACCCAATATGCCCAACCTGGCTTACATGGTCAGCTTCCCATCCGAGCAGGCGCGAGCACAGTCCTGGTCCGCGTTCGGCCAGAGCCCCGAGTGGAAGAAGATGTCAACGGCGCCGGGCATGACCGACCGTGAACTTGTCTGCCGCATCTCCAACCAGTTCATGACGCCGCTGCCCTTTTCGGAGATAAAGTAGGCACCGCGGAGACGCAAAGGGCGCAAAGGAAATACCTGTGGTCAGGATTTACAGCCTCGAGGAGATCAAGCGGGCCATCGATCCCGTTCACTTGATCCAGTGCCAGGAGGAGGGCTTCATCGCCTACTCCGAGGGGCAGGTCGTCGTCCCTCCTCCGGGCAGCCTCTTTTTCGACGACCCGCCCGGCGATTGTCACATCAAGTTCGGATACCTGATCGACGACGCCTATTACGTCGTCAAGATCGCCAGCGGGTTCTATCGTAACCCGGATGCTGGGACTGCCTTCCAGTAACGGCATGATGCTTGTCTTCGATCGCAAAACCGGCATCCCGGCTGCCGTCCTGCTGGACGAAGGCTACCTCACCGACATGCGCACCGCCGCTGCCGGCGCGATCGCTGCCAAGTACCTGGCGCCGCGGCCGATCACGAAAATCGGGATCGTCGGCACGGGCACTCAGGCACGACTGCAGCCGCAGCTCCTCAGGGAAGTCACGCCGTGCCGCGACCTCATGGTCTGGGGACGGAATGCCGCGCGGGCCGAGGCCTACAAGCGGGATGTGGAGCCGCTCGGATTCGCCGTCGAGATAGCGGTGCGGATCCAGGACCTGTGCGCCGCCTGCAACCTTATCGTGACGACTACGCCCAGCCGGTCGCCGCTGATCGGGCCGAGGCAGGTCCGCCCGGGCACCCACATTACGGCCGTCGGTGCGGACGGGGGCGGCAAACAGGAACTGGACGCCGAGCTTTTCAGGAAGGCCACTGTCTTCGTCGTCGACAGCCGGCGGCAGTGCAGGGAATCCGGCGATTCCTCCTTTGCGCTGAAAGCCGGATTCATCAAACAGGAACAGCTTGTCGAGTTGGGGACTCTCATCCGCAAGCCGGAACTCGGCAGGACGGCCAGCGATCAGATCACGATCTGTGACCTGACCGGCGTGGCGGTACAGGACATACAGATAGCGAAGCTGGCGATGGCCGGGTGTGTCGGCCGGGCTGGGTAGGGGGGAACCAGATTAAAGAATTCAGCGTTCCACCGCCCCTTAATGACGCGGCGGTTGCCCGAGCCAGAAACTCAAGCATTTTGGGACGCGGAACAACGCTGGCAGAGCTGTTGCCTTGGGTACGGCAACAGCTCCGCACGCGGATTCAATGACTAAGTTTGATCTGCGTAGGTCAGCGTTTTTCTGCGTCCTGAAATCTATGCTCCACGACGCCTGATTAACTATCCAAGTCTCTGCATTCTGAATTCTGTTTGACTTACCTCCACTCGGGAATGCGACCCGGCGTCCAGGGCGCGCCTGCAGCCTCCATGGCCTTTTCCAGCTTCGCCAAGTCGACCTGCACCAGGGTGCGCAGTTTCCTGAGCTCAGCAGCGAAATCGTCGGCCGCAATTTGATACTGCTCCTGGTGTGTCCGCGTCGGCCGTGACGTCGACATGCGTTGATCTCCGACAATCTGCGAAACCCGTTCGCTTATGGAGACCGGCACGTTCTCGTTTCTCGCCTGGAGGGCGGTGTCGCCGCGCAGGTTGCGCAGGATATCGTTCAGTTGTTTCTCCAGCGCCAAAGCCTCCTGCCGGAGCCGCGCGTCTGCCGCCGGTGTTTCGAGCAGGGCTTTCTGTATCAGCCCCAGCCTGGTCTTCACTTCCTCCGCTGTCCGCAGGGCGCCGATCACGGCACCCTGGAGGCGGGAAACCTTCCGCTGGAACTGAGTCAGTGCGGCCCCATCGGAGGGTGTCATCGAAGAGACGCCGTCGACCTTGACTTCGAAGGACTGCTGAGCCGCCAGGGGCGATTCAAGCCCGCCCACTCTCCGGGCCATCCTGACGGAGAATTTTCCCGGCATGACAAGCGGTCCGGATGGAGTGCGGCCGTCCTCGCCTTCCTCCTCTTCTTCAGCCTTCTTGCCAATCTGCAGATAGGACTCCGGGTAGCGCAGGTCCCATGAGACGCGCTGCATGCCGGCCTTTGTCGGCCCCGTAAGGCGCCGTACGACGTTTCCCGACTCGTCAGTGATTGTCAGTATGACCGCCGGGGGCTCCTCTTCCGCCTCGGCCCGGAGTTCATCCCTGCCGGGATAGGGCACGGTCGTGCCCTTTTTCCCCGCCTCCTTCTCAGCCTCCTGCCGCTTTTCCTTTTTCGTCTTGAGAGATTCTTTCATGTAATACGTAAACGTTGTTCCGAAAGGCACGTTCGGAGCGGCATAAAATGAATCACCGAGATATGCCTTGCCGCGGCCTCCGAGCGGCTGCGATTCGATGTACATCAGGGCATCCCTGGGCTGAAAAAGGATTGCCTCCCGGGTGAGAGTGTCGGCCCCGATGCTTCTCAATGGAGTGTAATCGTCGAGGACATAGATTCCGCGTCCGAAGGTAGCGGCGACCAGGTCGCCCTCCCGCTTCTGGATTGCCAGATCTCGAACGGCGATCGTGGGGATATCGCCCTTCAACTGGATCCACTTGCCACCCCCGTCGACGGTAAAGAAAAGCCCGAATTCCGTGCCCGCGAAGAGAAGGTTGCGGTTTACCGGGTCCTCGGCCAGCGCGAGGACGGGGCCGTTCTCCGGCAGATTCCCCTTGATGGAAGTCCACGTCCGGCCGGTATCGACGCTCTTCAGAACGTAGGGAGCGAAGTCCCCATTCTTGTGATTGTCGAAGGCGGCGTAGACGGTCGAGGCGTCGAAGCCGGAAGCCACGATCCGGCTCACATAGGTCCGATCCGGGATGCCGGGGAATGACTCCGACTTGCGCCATGCCCCGCCCGCATTTTCAGTGACCTGAATGAGCCCGTCGTCGGTGCCGACGAAAATGACACCTTCCTTCACGGGCGACTCGGCCAGGGCCACGATATTGCCGTAAAACGACGTCGACTCGTTCTTCGCGACCGCGTCCGGCCCCCAGACCTTGCCCATGACAGGCAGGGAGTTCCGGTCGATCTTCCTGGTCAGGTCTCCGCTGACCGCCTTCCAGGTGTCTCCCCGGTCGTCGCTGCGGAACAGGATATTGGCGGCGAAGTAGAGGCGTGTGTGCGAGTGCGGACTGATAATCAGCGGAGAGTCCCAGTTCCAACGGAAAGGCTCTTCGCCTTTCCCGGGCTGCGGCTGTATGCCGATTCGTTCCCCCGTCCGCTTGTCGAACCGCACCAGGCCCCCGTACTGGCTCTCGGCGTAAACCGTGTTCGGGTCGTCGGGATCTATCACGGAACGGAATCCGTCGCCTCCCTCGGTCACGAACCAGTCGGTATTGATGATCCCCGAGGCGCTGCGTGTGCGGGATGGGCCGCCGAGACTGTAGTTGTCCTGCGTCCCCGCGTAGATGTTGTAGAACGGTTTGGCGTTGTCGACGGCGACATCGTAGAACTGGGTGACCGGCAGGTTGGCCTTGAAATTCCAGGTGGCGCCCCGGTCGAAGCTCTCGTAAATGCCGCCGTCGCACCCCACGAGATAGTAATCGGTGTCGACGGGATCGATCCACATGGAGTGGTTGTCCACGTGCTTGTGGGTGTCGCGCTGCTCATGCAGCGTCTTGCCGCCGTCGTCCGATACCCTGATCAGGACGTTCATCACGTAGACACGGTCGACATTCCTTGGATCTGCGAAGATCCGGGCGTAGTACATCGCGCCGACGTCGAACTCGTTCCTGCGTTCCCAGGTGGCGCCCCGGTCTTTCGAGCGGAAGATGCCTCCCGCCTTGTTCGCCGCCTCGATGGTCGCGTAGACGACATCAGGATTAGCAGGCGAGACAGCGAGCCCGATCCGTCCCATCTCCTCGGTGGGAAGCCCGGTGCTGAGCTTGTTCCAGGTCACGCCGCCGTCCGTGGTCTTGTAGATCGCACTTTCCGGGCCGCCGTCGATCAGCGTCCAGACGTGCCGCCGGCGCTGATAGGATGCGGCGTAGAGCACGTTGGAGTCTCTCGGATCCATGGCGAGGTCGGTCGCCCCGGTGTTCTCGCTGATGGAGAGGACGTTCTTCCATGTCTTTCCGCCATCCGCGGTCTTGTAGACCCCGCGGTCGCCTCCCGGGGACCACAGCGGGCCCTGGGCCGCCACGTAGACGACGTCGGTGTTGCGCGGATCGATGACGATGCGGCCGATGTGTTCGGATTTCTTGAGGCCTGTGTTCTTCCAGGTCTTTCCGCCGTCGTCGGACCGGTACACCCCGTCGCCGTAGCCGACGCTTCGCTGGCTGTTGTTCTCGCCCGTGCCGACCCAGACGACGGAAGGATTCTTCGGATCGAGGGCGACCACGCCGATGGAGTACGATCCCTCCGCATCGAAAACCGGAGTCCAGGTCGTGCCGGAGTTAACGGTCTTCCAGACGCCGCCGGATGCCACCGCCACGAAATAGCGGCTCCGGTTGTTGGGATCCACGGCGAAGTCCGCGATTCTCCCGGCGGTCAGTGCGGGCCCGATAGAGCGGAGCTTGAGCCCCGAGAAGGTCCCGGAAGACATCGGGTCGGGCGGGCCGGCGCTTTCTTTCGGCTTGCTTTCGTCTGCCGGTTTCTCCTGGAAGAAGGCGAGGACCGGTATGGCCAGGAGGCAGCAAGTCAGCAGAAGGGCGAGGCGAATGGATTTCATTGTTCCTCCGGAGAGATCAATGGAAACGAGCAACATAGCCCTTTCTGGCCCGTCATTTCAACCTTTCAGCGGTACCTACCTACGATTCAGACAGTAGGAGTCTCAATGTGATACGTTTATCCATGTTCCAGTCGTTGCGAGGGCTCACCGGCATTGGTGCAGCTACACGTGGTATCGCTTCGCTCGCCTCGGGCTGCTCTCCGGCGCCCCTGCCGGGGCGCGGTGCATTTTGTCATCGCAATCCCGGGGTTCGCTCTGCTCACCCCGGGCTATTTTCCGTGGCCCCTCCGGGGCCCAAAACTCCCAATAATCGCAGATACTTTGTGGGCGAGGCACATGGCCCCGGAGGGGCCGGAGAGACGTAGCCGGGGGTGAGCGCAGCGAGCCCCCGGATGACCGAGCAAGAAAGACACCGCGCCCCGGCAGGGGCGCCAGATTGGGGGCGAGCGGATGGCAGCGTGCCAAGCCGAGTGTGTGAATCACAGCGATGCCTACATGCGGCGGCTCAGGCTCTCAGATCGCCGTGCGGCGGGTCTCCAACGCGCCTCACGGCGAGACGGGAGAGACGCGCCGCACGTCCCATGGGCTAAAGCCCGTGACACCGGGGATCCCTCCGGTTTATGCTCTCGTGGGGTCCGGCGAAAGCAGAGGTCTCGTGGTATCGCTTCGCTCGCCTCGGGCTGCTCTCCGGCGCCCCTGCCGGGGCGCGGTGCATTTTGTCATCGCAATCCCGGGGTTCGCTCTGCTCACCCCGGGCTATTTTCCGTGGCCCCTCCGGGGCCCAAAACTCCCAATAATCGCAGATACTTTGTGGGCGAGGCACATGGCCCCGGAGGGGCCGGAGAGACGTAGCCGGGGGTGAGCGCAGCGAGCCCCCGGATGACCGAGCAAGAAAGACACCGCGCCCCGGCAGGGGCGCCAGATTGGGGGCGAGCGGATGGCAGCGTGCCAAGCCGAGTGTGTGAATCACAGCGATGCCTACATGCGGCGGCTCAGGCTCTCAGATCGCCGTGCGGCGGGTCTCCAACGCGCCTCACGGCGAGACGGGAGAGACGCGCCGCACGTCCCATGGGCTAAAGCCCGTGACACCGGGGATCCCTCCGGTTTATGCTCTCGTGGAGTCCGGCGAAAGCAGAGGTCTCGTGGTATCGCTTCGCTCGCCTCGGGCTGCTCTCCGGCGCCCCTGCCGGGGCGCGGTGCATTTTGTCATCGCAATCCCGGGGTTCGCTCTGCTCACCCCGGGCTATTTTCCGTGGCCCCTCCGGGGCCCAAAACTCCCAATAATCGCAGATACTTTGTGGGCGAGGCACATGGCCCCGGAGGGGCCGGAGAGACGTAGCCGGGGGTGAGCGCAGCGAGCCCCCGGATGACCGAGCAAGAAAGACACCGCGCCCCGGCAGGGGCGCCAGATTGGGGGCGAGCGGATGGCAGCGTGCCAAGCCGAGTGTGTGAATCACAGCGATGCCTACATGCGGCGGCTCAGGCTCTCAGATCGCCGTGCGGCGGGTCTCCAACGCGCCTCACGGCGAGACGGGAGAGACGCGCCGCACGTCCCATGGGCTAAAGCCCGTGACACCGGGGATCCCTCCGGTTTATGCTCTCGTGGGGTCCGGCGAAAGCAGAGGTCTCGCATTCAAGGAGGCTCGAGGTGGGCATGTTGATCAAGCTTCAAGTCACAGCTGTTCTGGCTGCGTTATCCCTGGTTACCGCCTATCCGCAGGAACTCGAGAAGCTCGATATCGGCCGGGCAGTCGAAATCGCGCTCAGCAGTAACCCGGCGCTGCAGGCGGCTTCCGCCCGGACGCGCGGTGCGCTCGGCCTGGAGCGGCAAGCGGATTTGAGGCCGAACCCGAGCTTTGTCTTCAACACCGAGAACATCCGGTTCTGGGGAAGTCCGGAAATCGACGCGTCTCAGGATCTGGACATATACGCGTATTTCTCGCAGCCACTGGAGTGGCGGGGCAAGAAGGCCCGCCGGCTCGATGTCGCCGCGCAGGACGTCAGAATTTCTGAAATCGAACTGAAAGGCGTGCAGTGGAGAATCCGCCAGGATGTGCGCCAGGCATTCCTGCACGCACTCCTGGCTCAAAAGCAGCTGGAGCTGATCCAGGAGAACGGTCGCTACTTTGACCAGGTGGTCGAATACCACCGCGCGCGCGTCGAGCAGGGAGCCATGCCTGAGGCTGACCTGATCCGGAGCCAGCTCGAGCGGGAGAGGATCACCGTGGCCGAGCGGGCGGCCGCGGCGGACGCCGAACGCGGCCGCATCATGCTGGTGAAGGCCATGGGGGTTGCAGGCCACCGGACTGATTTTCAGCTCCTCGATAACCCGTCGCCGCCCGCGCAGTCCGCGCCTCTGAGCCGGCAGTCGCTCATCGAGCGCGCGCGGACCAACAATCCCGATCTGACACGCGCGGATGCCGGCATCGAGAGGGCCAGGGCCCAGCTTGCGCTCCGGGTGTCGGAGGCGAAACCCGATTGGGCAGTCACGTTCGGCTACAAGCGGACTGCGGGCTTCAATACGCTCATCGGGGGATTCCTGGTACCGCTGCCTCTCCTGAATCGAAACCAGGGCAACATCCTCTCGAGCGAGGCCGAGGTGGAGACCTTTCGAAGCACGAAACAAGTGGCCGTGGCAGCCGTCGAGTCCGACGTTCTGTCGGCTCTCGCTGCGGTTCGAAGGCGCCATGCGATGATACAGGACCTGGAGAAGGGAATGGTTCAGAGGGCGGAGGAGTTCTGGCGCATCTCTTTGGCTGCCTACCAGGAGGGCGGAGCCGACCTGCTTCGGCTGCTGGATGCGCAGCGGGTGAAGAACGAAGCCCGGCTCCTGCTCACGACGACCCAGATGGAATACCGCATCAGCATGGCCGAACTCGAGAGCGCGGTAGGGGAAGAGAACATCGTCTTGTCAGAGGAACTCTTGCGAGGGGCGCCGTGAATCGGCGCTGTTCTTGAGCTTCAACGGGAATGTGGATATGGACAGCATGAAGAATTCAGAATTCGGAATTCGGAATTCGGAAGAAGCTTTCAGCAATCAGCCCTTAGCTATCAGAGAGAAGCGAAGGTTGCTGGCGTGCCTTGTGTCCGGTTTGGTTCTCCTGTCGGGGTGCACGTCGCAGGCGCCTGCGCCGGCTTCCGCACCACCCGCGCAGAAGGCGGAACAGGGCCTCGTCGATCTCGCGCCTGAAGCCCTGCAGGGAGGGCGGGTGCAGTGGGAAGCGGCGAAGGTCTCGTCGATGCCCGAGCTCATCCGCGTGACCGGAAGGATCGGGGTGAACGAGAACATGACTTCGCGCGTGGGCTCCATTGTCGATGGCCGTGTTGCGGATGTCTTTGCGAACGTAGGGGACCAGGTCAAGAAGGGGCAGCAACTGGCGCGCCTGGTGAGCCACCAGGTCCACGACGCGCGGGCGGAATACGCGAAAGCGCGCGCCGAGCTCGGGCAGTGTCAGGCTGACCTGGAGTTTGCTCGCAATGCGGCCAGGCGCGCCTCACGCCTGTACGAGTTGAAGGCGGCCTCGCTCGAGCAGGTCCAGAAGGCCCAGGCCGACGTTCAGACCGCCGAGTCGGCCCTCACCGTGGCCAGAGTCGAGGTCAACCGCGTGGCGGAACAGATCAGGCACCTCGGCCTGTCCACGGAAGGTGCGGAAGACGAATACACGAAGGCGACCATATCGGAAGGGCCGGCCCATGCAGGTGAATACGAGGCGGATGAACTCGTGCCGGTCCTCGCGCCGCTCGACGGGACCGTTCTGAAACGCCTCGTCAGCCCCGGAACGGTGGTGACGCCTTCGAGCGACCTCATGGTGATCAGCGACCTGACCGTCCTCTGGGTAAACGCTGAAGTGCCCGAGAAGTATCTCCCCGCGCTCAAAGTGGGAAGGTCGGTGGGCATCACTGTCCAGGCGTACGGAGAACAGGTTTTCCCGGGGCGTATCACCTACATAGGCGATACGCTGAATCCGGCCACCCGCACGGTGGAGGTGCGGTGCGAGACCCGGAACCGCGAGGGCAGGCTCAAGCCTGAGATGTACGCGACGATAGGGTTCGGCGTGGGGGAGGTGACCAATGCTCTGCTGATTCCGACTGTCGCCATCCAGGATGTCGAAGGGCAGAGCACCGTTTTCATCCGCGAAAGCGACACGCGCTTCCGCGTGCGCAAGGTCAGAATCGGGAGGCAGGCAGGCTCCCAGTCCGAGGTGCTGGAGGGGCTGAGCCCGGGAGAAGTTGTGGTGTCAGCCGGAAGTTTCCTTCTGAAATCAGAGCTCCTCAAAGCGAATACAACGGCAGAATAGTCATGTTCCTGAACAAACTGATCGACTTTCATCTCGAGCATCGACTGTTCGTTCTGGTGGGATTGTCGCTCCTGGTGGCACTCGGCTTGTGGGCCCTCGCCAGGATTCCAGTCGACGCTTTCCCCGACCTCACGAACAACCAGGTTGTCGTCATCACGGAAGCTCCCGGCATGGCGCCGGCCGAGGTGGAACAGCTGGTGACCTTCCCCATCGAGGCGGCGATGATGGGGCTGCCCCGCAAGGAGCAGGTCCGCTCGATCTCCAAGCTCGGCCTTTCGATCGTAACGATCGTTTTCGAAGACTCGGTTGATGTCTATTTCGCCCGCCAGCTCGTGAACGAGCGGCTGCTCGAGGTGCGCGGCCGGATCCCGGCCGGCCTGGAACCGACTCTCGGGCCTGTGGCCACCGCCTTCGGCGAGATCTACCAGTACACGATCGACGGCGAAGGCCGCTCCAGCATGGATCTCAAGACGCTGCACGACTGGCAGATCAAGTACCAGCTGCGCGCAGTCCCGGGCGTGAGCGAGATCAACACCTGGGGAGGGGAAACGCGGCAGTACCAGATTGTCGTGGACGCTTCCCGGCTGCGCAGTTACGGGCTCACGATGCGCGACGTGTTCGAAAGGGTAAGGGACAACAACGAGAACTTCGGCGGCGGGTTCATAGAGCACGGATCGGAGCAATACACCGTCAGAGGGCTCGGGAGGGCCCGGGGCGCCGACGAGTTGGGGCAGATCGTTCTCACCAGCCAGGCGGGAACGCCGGTCTTCCTGCGGGACGTGGCCGAGGTCACGGTCGGGGCGATGCCTCGCCAGGGCGCGGTCACCCGCGACGGGAAGGGCGAGACTGTCTCGGGCATGATCATCATGCTCAAAGGGGAAAACGGCAAGAACGTAATCCAGGTGGCCAAGGCACAGCTGGCAAGGATCGCGAAGTCGCTTCCGAAAGGCGTGGCGCTGAACCCCTTCTACGACCAGTCCGAAGTGATAGACCGGACGATCCACACGGTGCGCAGCAACCTGATCGAGGGCGGCGTCCTGGTCATCGTCATCCTCTTTTTATTCCTCGGCAACATCCGCGCCGCGCTCATCGTCGCGGCCGTCATCCCGATTTCCATGCTGGTCAGTTTCATCGGCATGCAGGCCTTCGGCATCTCCGCGAACCTGATGAGCCTCGGCGCGGTGGACTTCGGGCTGATTGTCGACGGCGCGGTCGTGATGATGGAAAACTTCGTCAGGCGCCTGCACCATCGCGAGGGAATGCTCGCGCCGGTGGAAGAAATCCGCGCGGCCTCCCACGAGGTCGCCCGCCCGATCGTTTCCGGGATCGCCATCATCATCGCGGTATACCTGCCGATCTTCACGCTGCAGGGGCTCGAGGGACGGATGTTCCGGCCCATGGCGATCACCGTCTGCTCGGCGTTACTCGGGTCCCTGGTGCTCGCTCTTACGGTGGTTCCGGCCGCTTCTGCCATGGTTTTCCGGCGGCCGCTGCCCGAACATCGGGAGAAATACTTCGGCAGACTGCGTGACTGGTACACCCGGCTTGTTTATTGGGTGCTCGCCAACCGTCTCAAGACCATTGGGGTTGCCCTGGTGTTTGTGGCGGCTGCACTAAGTTCGCTCCTGATTATCGGTACGGAGTTCATGCCCAGGCTCGACGAGGGCTCGATTCTGATCGAAACCCGCAAACTGCCGAGCGTGTCGCTTCCCGAATCGGTCGCGCTGAGCACCGAAGTCGAGAAGATTCTCAAGGGTTTCCCCGAAGTTGAGAGCGTCGTGACGAAGCTGGGGCGCCCGGATCTGGCTACCGAGGCTATGGGCATCTATCAGGGGGACGTCTACGTCCGGTTGCAGCCGCGGGAAAAATGGACGCCGGGCCGCGACAAGGAAGCGCTCATCCAGGCAATGTCCGAGGCGTTGGGCAAGTTCCCGGGAGTGAGCTACAACTTCACGCAACCGATGGCGATGCGCCTGGACGAGGTTGTCTCGGGGGTCAAAGCAGACGTTGCGATCAAGATCTTCGGGGAGGACGAGCGGATGCTGGAGCAGAAGGCCGACGAGGCGCTTCGTGTCCTGGCGCGCGTACCGGGCGCCGCCGACGCGCAGCGCGAGCTCTTCACCGGGGCCGCCGAGTGGCAGATCGATCTCGACCGTGCCGAAATGGCCCGTTACGGGCTGAACGTGTCCGATGTCCGGGACGTGTTGGAGAGTGCTGTGAGCGGGCACATGGTGGGTGAGATCATAGAGGGACAGAAACGATTCGACATCGTGGTCCGGCTTCCGGCGTCCTACCGGCAGAGCCGCGAGGCCATGGGAAGCCTGCAGATCATCGCGCCGGGCGGCGAACTGATCTCGCTCGATCAGGTCGCCCGGATCGTCCAGCTGCAGGCGCCCGAGATCATCCAGCGCGAGGACGGCCAGCGCCGCATCGTCGTCCAATCCAACGTCCGGGGGCGTGACCTGGGCAGCTTCGTCGCCGAAGCACAGCGCCAGATCGCAGACCGGATCTCGATGCCTCCGGGCTACTACATCGAGTGGGGAGGGCAGTTCGAAAACCAGCAGCGAGCCATGACGCGGCTTGCCCTGGTCATTCCCGGGTCCATCCTCATCATTTTCGCGCTCCTCTTTCTCGACCTTCAATTCGGTCAAGCAGGCGCTTCTGATCCTGCTGAATGTCCCTTTTGCATGCGTCGGCGGGATTGCGGCCCTCTGGCTCCGTCACCTGAACCTGAACCTCTCGGCCGCGGTCGGATTCATTGCTCTTTTCGGCGTGGCGGTGCTCAACGGCGTTGTGCTCGTATCCTACATCAACCGGCTCGTGGAGGAGCGGTTGCCGATGAACGAGGCGGTCGCGAAAGGGGCGGCGGTGCGGCTTCGGCCTGTACTCATGACGGCACTGGTGGCCAGCCTCGGGTTCGTGCCGATGGCTGTGGCGACATCGGCGGGTGCGGAGGTTCAGAGACCGCTGGCGACGGTTGTGATCGGCGGGCTGGTCACCTCCACGCTGTTGACGCTGGTTGTGCTGCCCGCCCTCTACTCCGTCTGCTGTGAGACCCGGAAGGAGTAGGCCAGGCCTGATTCCTCCGGCGCCCCTCCAGGGCGCGGCGTTTGTTTGTTGCCGATACCCCGGGTTCGCTACGCTCACCCGGGGCTATTCTCTGCCCGCCCCTACCGGGGCGGAACTTCCGCACGACAATCAAGTTCGCGCTTCGGCGACACGTGCCGCCGTGGTTGGATGGGAGGGGAAGGCCCACGACAGGGGAACAGTTGGCCCCGGCTGAACGCGAGGGGAGGGCGTGCGAATGCGGGACATTTGGCCCCGGAGGGGCCGGAGAGATATAGCCGGGAGTGAGCGTAGCGAACTCCCGGATGAGGATTCACGAATGCAAACGCGCCCTGGAGGGGCGCCAGAGAGGGAAAAGAAGTTCGCGTCTGCAGGGCCTACTTCTTCAGCTCGGCGATGGTCGCGCCGCCGCCGCCCTGTGCAGGCGGCGCGAGCGAGAACCTCTCAACCTGCGGGTGTCCTTTCAGCAGGTCGGCAATTGCCTTCCGAAGTATGCCCTTGCCATGGCCGTGGATGATTCGGACACTTTCCGCCCCCGCCAGAAACGCGTCGTCCAGAACCTTGTCAACCCGGTCGCGAGCCTCGTCGGCGGTCATGCCGATCAGGTTGACTTCGGTGGCAACGACCGCGTCGACATCCATACCGGACGCCGCCACCTGGATCTTGACGTGCGGGGGGGCGCTCGAGGGAGCGAGCAACTGCACGTCCTCACGATCCGCGTGGAAGCGCAGGGGGCCCATGGCCACGGTGAGGTCGTTTCCGTGGATCGATTCCACGGTCCCTTCGCGGTCGACGGAGAGAACCCTCACCCTGTCGCCTTCTGCGATCTCGGCCGCGGTTCCTGCAGCTGTCGCCGGTGCGCGGCCGCGTTCCGAAGCGCCTGGACGCACGACGCCTGCGCCCTGCGCCTCCTTCCGGATCCGCTCTGAGACGCGGCGCAGTTCGGCTGACCTGGTTGCGGCGACCCTCCTGACGCGCTCCGCCTCGGCACGCTCCTTGATACTTTTCAGCAGCCGGTCGCTCTCCGCTTTGAACTCCTCGAGAGCGCGCGCGAGTGCTTCATCGAACTGCGCACGGCGGGTTTCCTCGCGACTCGAAAAATCACGATCGAGCGCACTGAATTTCGCGGCCGCCGCCTCACGTTCCTCCTGCAATGCGGAGATCAGGGTCGCGTGTTCGTCGGCCGCTGCCTTCAGCCGTTTCAGGTACTCGCCCGCCTGAAGCTGGTCCTTGTCGATCAGGCCGCGCGCCGATTCCAGGATCGATTCCGGCACATCCATCCGCCGCGCGATTTCCAGGCCCGCCGACGCGCCCGCCACTCCCATGAGCAACCGGTAGGTTGGCCGGAGGGTCCGCTCATCGAACTCCACGCTTGCGTTTCGGACGCCCTCTGCCTGGGACGCCCAGATTTTCAGGCCGTTGTAGTGAGTGGTGACGATCGTTGTCGCTCCCGTCTGTCGGAAGTGGTCGACGATCGCCACCGCCAGGGCCGTCCCCTCGTCCGGGTCCGTGCCCGTACCTACCTCGTCGATCAGAAGCAGGGCCGGAGGCCGCACCACCCTGGCCATCTCCGCCACGTTACGCATGTGCGCTGTGAACGTGGAGAGATTCGCCGCGATGGACTGCTGGTCCCCGATATCCGCGAGAATCTGGTCGTAAACCGGAAGCCTGGCCTCGCGGGCCGGAACGTGGAGCCCCATCTGCGCGGCAAGAGCCGCCAACCCGACGGTCTTGAGCACTACCGTCTTGCCGCCTGCGTTCGGGCCGCTGATGGCCAGAACCTTGTACTGGCTGTCCAGCTCGAGCGAAATCGGGACCACCCGGACGCCGGAATTCCGCAGCGAGTGCTCCAGGAGAATATGCCGGGCGTCCAGGAGCAGCAGCCCGCCGTCTTCCGACAGCTGCGGCGGCACGCATCGAAACTCGAGCGAGAACCTCCCCTTTGCCTGCGCCAGGTCGAAATCGGCGATGACGCGTGCCGCACTCCTGATCGCGGGCAGACCGGCGCGCAGGGCGTCGGTGATGGAGCGCAGGATGTGTGCGATCTCGACCTCCTCCCGCTCGCGGAGGCGCACGATCTCGTTGTTCTGGTCGATCACTGAAAGCGGTTCGACGAACGTGGTCTGCCCGCTCCCGGAGAGCCCGTGAACCACGCCGGGCACGAGGTTCCGCGAGTCCGTGCGTATCGGGATGACGAATCTGCCGTTGCGGAAAGTCACGATTTCTTCCTGGATGGCGCGACTCTCGCTGCGGATGATGGCCTCGAGATGGCGATGAATCCTTGACCGGGAGTCCTGGATTTCTCTGCGGATCTTACGCAGCTCGGGGCTGGCGTCGTCGCTGATCTCGCCTCCCGGCAGGACCTTGCCGCTGATGCCCGACAACAGGCGGCCGAGGTCGGGAACGCGATCCGCGAGTCGGCTCAAGCGGGGAGACTGCGCACGGGTCTCCGCCGGCCTGAAGATCCCGCGCAGGCCGAGGCTCACGGAAATCAGCCTTTCGAGCAGAAGCACCTGCATGGGATCGAGAGTGGTGCCTTCGATCGCCAGTTGCGCGAGCGCGGGCTCAGGATCCTCTATCCCGCCCAGGCCGAAACCCCCTCCGGCCTTCAGGTACTCCGCGGCTTCGGTGGTGATCCCCAGCGCCTCGAGGATTTGATCCTTATCCGTTGAGGGCTGCAACTCCATGACGCGCTTACGCCCGAGCGGCGTCTGGACATGCCGCGCCAGGAGTTCGATGAGAGAGCTCAGTTCCAGCGCCTCGAAGGTCCTGCTATCCATGAGTGGGAAGGATACTACCCCGATCGCTCAAAAGACAGGCTCCGCGGGATCATGTGGGGCGGGTTTTCAACCCGCCCCGGCGGCTTGAAAAGCCGCCGCACGGGTCCCTATTGTGAGTCGTTGCCTGCGCGGTTTTCTGCCCGGCTTCGGGATGGGTTTTCAGGTAGCCTGTTGGGCTAAATAGTTGTAACATATAGGAATAGTATTTCCTCTACCAGGCAGGCTGAGGATTGTTCAGGCGATAGCGAGGTGAGGATGCAAGCCGTCAGAAAAGTCATCATAATGGGTGCTGCCGGGCGGGATTTCCACAACTTCAACGTCTGCTTCCGCAATAACTCCGCATTTGAAGTTGTTGCCTTCACCGCGTTTCAAATCCCCAACATCGAAGGGAGGATGTATCCGCCGGAACTTGCGGGCCCCATGTATCCCGGCGGGATTCCGATATTCAGCGAATCCCAGCTGCCGGAGCTGATCCGGCGATTCTCGGCCGACGATGTGGTCTTCTCCTACAGCGACGTATCCCACCTGGAGGTCATGCACCGTGCGTCGCTGGTCAATGCTCTCGGGGCGGATTTCCGCCTGCTGGGGGCCGGGTCGACGACGATCTCATCCTCCAGGCCGGTCGTGTCGGTTTGCGCCGTCCGGACCGGCTGCGGGAAGAGCCAGACCTCGCGATGTGTCGCGGACATTCTTCGTCGGCGCGGCAAGTCGGTCGTAGTCGTGCGTCACCCGATGCCGTATGCGTCCGACCTCAATCGCCAACGCTGCCAGCGCTTCGTCACCCTGGAAGACCTGGATCGGCACCAGTGCACGATCGAGGAGCGGGAGGAGTACGAATCGCACATCCGTCTGGGGCACGTCGTGTATGCGGGTGTGGACTACGAGGAGATACTCCGGAGTGCGGAGAAGGAAGCCGATATCATCCTGTGGGACGGGGGGAACAACGACATCCCGTTCTACCGTTCCGACCTGCACATCGTGCTGGTCGATCCGCACAGGCCCGGGCATGAGATTGCGTATCATCCGGGCGAGACCAACCTCCGGATGGCGCACGTGGTCATCGTCAGCAAGTCCGACAGCGCCCGGCCTGCGGGCATCGACGAGGTGACCGCGAATACCCGGAAGGTCAACCCCGGCGCGCGGCTGATCCGGGCAGATTCGGTCGTAAGCGTCGAAGACGCGGGCTTGATCCGCGGCAAGCGCGTGCTCGTGGTGGAAGACGGCCCGACGCTGACGCACGGCGGCATGGCCTACGGGGCGGCCCATGTTGCGGCGAAGCGGTTTGGCGCGGCGGAGATAGTTGATCCGCGGCCGTTCGCGGTGGGCTCGATCCGCGAAGTTTTCGCGAAGTACCAGCACCTGGTGGACGTGCTCCCGGCGATGGGGTACAGCGAGAAGCAGACCAGGGAACTGGAGGAGACGATCAACGCCGTCCCGTGCGATCTCGTCCTCATCGGCACGCCGTTCGACCTGACGCGGCTCGTCCGCACCAGTCATCCGGTTATGCGCGTGACCTACAGTCTCGATCCGCGGGCGGCATCGGAGTTGGAGGGCATACTCGACAGTTTCCTGGCTCAGGCGGAACGCCCCGGCGCGTAAGGATGTGGGTCCGCCGCCTTGAGGCTGTTTCGGAACTTACTATGAGGCGGGCTTTCAGCCCTCCTTCGTCTATGGGTACAATTCCTGGGGCTTCGCCCCATAGGCTGATATGGGAGCGTGGCCTGTTTGGCCCTTCAGCGATCATATTAGAGTCAAGGTGCAGAGCGCTGGAAGCGCGTTCTCACAATGGGGCGGGCCTTCGGCCCTTGGGGCCATATTAGAGTCAAGGTGCAGAGCGCTGGAAGCGCGTTCTCACAAAGGGGCGGGCCTTCGGCCCTTGGGGCCATATTAGAGTCAGGGTGCAGAGCGCTGGAAGCGCGTTCTCACAATGGGGCGGGCCTTCGGCCCTTAGGATCATATTAGAGTCAAGGGGCAGAGCGCTGGAAGCGCGTTCTCATAGCAGCCCGGGGCGAAGCCCCGGGTTTGGATGCAGCACAAGGAACCGAGGGCTGAAGGCCCGTTTCATAGAGTCTCGAGACAGGCCCGCCACCGCGGACTCTCGTGATTTGCCGCAGAGCGGGCCTGTTTTCGGAAGAGTGACAGCAAGTGAAGGAGCGACGTGATCATGGCGAGGGAAGATTTTCTTTCGATGCGCGATTTGTCGAGCGACGAGATCGGCGGATTGCTGCAGAAGGCAATCGAGATAAAGGCACACCCGGAACGCTATCGTGACGCGCTCCGAGGCAAAGCCCTGGCGATGATTTTCGAGAAGCCATCCCTGCGCACCCGGGTGAGCTTTGACGTCGGGATACACCAGCTCGGGGGGTTCTCGATCAACCTCACACCGGGCGAAATCAACCTGGGCAAGCGCGAGTCGATCCACGACGTGGCGAAGAATCTCGAGCGCATGGTGCAGGGGATCATGATTCGCACCTTCGGCCACGACATCGTCGAGGAGATGGCCCGGCATGCGGCGATCCCGGTGATCAACGGCCTGACCGATTTCAGTCATCCGTGCCAGGCGCTCGCCGATTACATGACCATTCTCGAAGTCAAAGGGCATCTGCAGGGGCTGAAACTGGCGTACGTGGGCGACGGCAACAATGTGGCACATTCGCTCATTTACGCCGCGGCTCTGCTTGACGTGAATATCTCGATTGCGACGCCGGCCGGGTACGAGCCGAAGCCGGGCGTTGTCGAGTGGGCGCGCGGCGCCATCGGCAGCAAGGGATGCAAACTGGAGGTCACGCAGGACGCGGTCGCAGCCGCGCGGCAGGCGGATGTCATCTACACCGACGTTTGGGCAAGCATGGGACAGGAAGCCGAAGCGGCCGCCCGCAAGAAGATCTTCCAGCCCTACCAGGTGAACAGGGAACTGTTCGGCCACGCGGCGCCGGATGCGATCTTCATGCATTGCCTGCCGGCCCACAGGGGTGACGAGGTGACGGCGGAAGTGATCGATTCACCCCGTTCGGTTGTCTTCCGGCAGGCGGAGAATCGCCTCCATGCCCAGAAGGCTGTGATGGTCGATCTGATGCAGTGAGGATGTAAAATGCCCGGTTCTGCCCTGATTGCCATTGGTGGTAACTCGTTGATCCGCGCCGGTGAGAAAGGTTCGATCACCGAGCAGACGGCGAACGCGCGCCGGGTGAGCAAGGCCATCGCCGGCCTGCTGGCGCAGGGCCTCCGCGTCGTGATCACTCACGGAAACGGACCCCAGGTGGGGGCGGCGCTTCTGCGGTCGGAACGCGCGGCGGGCCAGGTGTACGAGCAGGGCCTGGACGTGTGCGTCGCCTCCACGCAGGGAGAGATAGGCTATCTCCTGCAGCAGGCGCTCGAGCAGGAGATCCATGATGCCGGCCTGTCTAACCAGGTGGCAACCGTGCTGACGCAGGTCGTCGTCGATCGGGAGGACCCCGCGTTCGCGAATCCCACGAAACCGGTGGGACCGTTCTTCTCGCGCTCGACGGCCGACGAGAAGACGCGTCTGCTCGGCTGGGTGATGGTTGAAGACGCCTCACGCGGCTATCGTCGCGTGGTTCCGTCGCCTGAGCCCCGGGAGATCGTCGAAGAGGAGCTGATCCGGCGCATCCTGAGCCAGGAGATCCTGGCGATCGCGGTCGGCGGTGGCGGCATCCCGGTCGTCAGGCGCGACGGCGAGCTGAGAGGCGTCGACGCGGTGATAGACAAAGACCGGGCCTCGGTGCTGCTCGCGCTGCGGCTCCCGGTCGACCTGCTGGTGTTTTCCACCGGTGCGGACTATGTCTATTTGAACTTTCGCAAGCCGGACCAGCGCGCCCTGATCCGCGTGGGGGTCTCGGAACTGAGGGATTATTTCGAGTCCGGCCAATTTCCGCCGGGCAGCATGGGCCCCAAGGTCGAGGCGGCAATACGATTCCTGGAAGGGGGCGGGAAGAGGGTAATCGTCACCTCGGACGACCACCTGGTGGACGCGGTCCGCGGCGCGTACGGCACTCACGTGGTGCCGGATTCCGAGGTCTGAATTCCTCAAGAGGAATTGTGACGGAGTGAAATATGAAGTTGCGTCACATCATCGATGCACAGCAGTTCACGGTCCCGATGCTGATGGAGCTGTTCGAGCGCAGCCGTTCCATGGAACGGATCGCCGCACGGGGAGGGACGCTGGATTACCAGAACAAGGTCATGGCGTCGCTGTTCTACCAGCCGTCCACCCGGACCCGCTGTTCCTTCGAAGCGGCGATGTTCCGCCTCGGCGGTCGTGTGTTTTCGACCGAGCAGGCGCGAATCTTCTCGTCGGAGGTTCAGGGAGAGCAGCTCGAGGACACGATCCGGATCATCTCGGGCTACACGGACGTGATTGTTCTGCGCCACTCCGAGGTCGGCGGAGCCGCACGTGCGGCGGCGGTTTCCAGGGCTCCGATCATTAATGCCGGCGACGGGAACGGCGGGCAACACCCGACCCAGGCCCTGCTTGACCTGTACACGATCTTCCGTGAGCGGCGAACTCTCGACGGTCTGACCATCGCGATGATCGGGGAACTGGACCGTGGCAGAACGGCGCGTTCGCTGGCCCAACTGCTGAGCAAGTTCGACCGCGTGAAGATCTTCTTCGTCAGTCCTCCTGAATTGCAGATGAAGGACGACATCCTCGAATGCCTGGAGACGCGCGGTGTCTGGTATTCGCTCGAGTCGGAGATGAACCAGGTCATCGACGCGGTTGACGTCGTATACCTCACCCAGATCCGGACGGGCAGGCTCGCTGACGAGAAAGGCAAAGGCAAGTTCTCCATCGATGCCGCTACCCTGCAAAAGATGAGGCCGAATGCCATGATCCTGCATCCGCTGCCTCGGACGTTCGAACTCGATAAGGCCGTGGACGACGATCCGCGGGCCTTCTATTTTCAACAAACCATGAACGGACTGTATGTCCGCATGGCCCTCCTCACGATGGTGCTGGACCAGTAAAGCTCCGATTCACCATCCGTGGGAAACCCGGGAAATCAAAATGGAAGCGAATGTCAAAGAGCGTGAGGCTCTGTCGGGTGGTTTCTATCCTGTCTCTGCGGTTCTTGCATCGTCTGAGATCCCTGGTGTCTTCGAGCCCGGCGACCACGGCAGCACCTTCGGCGGCAATCCGCTGGCCTGCGCGGCCCTATTGCGAGCGGCTCAAAGAACTGGGTGTGCTCTGCAAGGAGACCCACGACCGCGTGATACGCATAGCACCGCCCCTTGTCATTACCCGCGAGGAAATCGATTGGGCGGTCGCCCGGTTCCGGCGTGTATTCGGTGAGTAGGTCACGTCTGCTAGACCTGACCTGGCCCATAGACCGAGACACGGTGTAACGAGACTCTCTCAAGGCTCTATGGAGCGGGCCTTCAGCCCTCTATTCCTGTATCGCGCGCAGACCTGGGCCTTCGGCCCAGGCTCGTTGTAGGACACGCTTGCAGCGCACCATATTCCGACTCTCGGTGGGTCCGGCCTTCAGCCCGGACAAGCTGGAGCAACGCCAGTTGGCGTCCCGGAGGGACGCGCTGAATGTAGCACGGCACTTCAGTGCCGTGAACCGTTCATCGACGCATTGACGAGTCCCGTAGGGACGACTGATGCATCGAGTCAGATTCAGTCGTCCCTACGGGACTTGCACCGCATTAATCACGACTGCCCCGGCACTGAAGTGCCGGGCTAACATCAACGCGTCCCTACCGGGACGCCTCCGGAGCCGATTTCTGAGAGCGAGAGCCTGATACTTCTGCACTTCACTGGTCAGTAAGGACTTGTGTACAACTCTGTGGGCTTCGCCCCTGGCTGGTATAAGAACGCGCTTTCAGCGCTCCAGTGCTGATTCGGGTATGGGCTCTGAGGGCCGAAGGCCCGACCCATAGCATCTGGGGCTACGCCCCAGGATTTGCAGTCATAGATAGCGAAGGGCTGAAAGCCCGTATCATAGGAAGTCGTGAGACAGTGTCAGCAGAACGGACCTACTCGATGCCGCGGATGCTGATGTTGCGCAGGGCGGCCTCGGTCCTGTAGGACGCGACTCCGAGCGGTGTGGAGAGGTTCACTTCCGGCCGTATCGAAATACGGCGGCCCCGGGTGTTGGCTTCGACAATTATCTTGTCGTCGAGCCAGGCCGTGATCTTTCCCGGGACGACTCGCAGCCGGATCCTGTACCACCTGTCTGGGGCGAAGTCCATCGAGGTGCTGGTTTCGTTGTCTGAGGCGTCCATACCATCGAGGCTGGAAAGCCCCACGACAGTCCCGCCCCAGCCTCCCAGTATCAGGCTGCAGAAGGAATCCCCCACAGGGAACGTGAGTCCGCAGAAGAAATCGCTGCCATCGAGCTTCATGGCTTCCAGGCTGATTTCGTAGTTCATGCGCGGGATCGCACCGCCGTCCCACGTGATGCCTGTCAGCGGGTCGCCTCTCTGGAGGAGGATCTCGCCGTTGCGGACCGTAACCGGCCCCTCACCGCCGAAGTTCGCGGCTTTCCAGCCCTTCAACGTCTTGCCGTCGAAAAGGAGGCGGCTTTGCGCCGCCGCCGGCCCTTGACCCATATTTTCTGCAACAGCGGCCGCAACTGTCAATGACGCCAGCAAAACGACGGCAAGCACGGCGCCAAATGGGCGCGCTTCGCCGAAGCGCGCAATCGTCCGCCGCGGCGCGGCAGACCTGCCTCTTCGTCGCAGTCTTCGTGCTTTCATAAGGTGAGTTTCCCTTGCATCGTTGGGTTACGGCAGCAGCAGGAGTTTTCCGGTTGTCTGTCGCGCTTCCAGGTCACGGTGTGCGTCCGCTGCTGCGCTCAGGGGATAGGTCCTTTCAATGCGCAGTTTGAGCCTGCCGTCGGTCACCCAGCCGAGAACATCCGACGCACGCCACTCCAGTTCCTCCCTGTCGAGCGTATAGTGGCCCAGTGTCGGCCGCGTCAGGTAGAGCGATCCCCTGGTGGCGAGCAGCCCGGGATCCAGCGGAGGAACGACGCCGCTGGACTGTCCGAACAGAACCATCATGCCTCGTGGCCTCAGGCACTTCAGGCCTTTTTCGAACGTGGTCTTGCCTACAGAGTCGTATACGACGTCCACGCCGCGCCCTTCGGTGATGCGCTGCACCTCCGCCTCGAAATCGGTCTCGTCGTAGAGAATGACGTGATCCGCACCGGCATTTCTCGCCAATTCCGCCTTGTGCGGTGTCGACACCGTCGCGATGATCCGAGCCCCGATCATCCTGGCGATCTGCGTGAGGAGCAGCCCGACACCTCCTGCACCCGCATGGACGAGCGCGGTCTCACCGCTTCGCAGTGGGAAGGTGGAATACGCCAGGTAATGTGCGGTCATTCCCTGCAGCATGACGGCTGCACCGGCCAGGAAATCCGCTCCCTCGGGCAGGTGAACCAGGACGTTAGCGTTGACGAGGGCGCACTCGGCGTAGCTGCCCATGCTCATCGCCCATGCGACGCGGTCGCCGGGACGAACGGCAGTCACGCCATCTCCAACCGCGTCTACCACCCCGGCACCCTCCATGCCTGGGGTGAAAGGGAGCGGGAGCTTGTACCAGCCCCTCCGGTGATAGGTGTCGATGAAGTTGACGCCGATGGCCCGGAGGGTGACACGGGCCTGTCCCGGGCCGGGATTTGGCACAGGTAGATCCTCGTACTGCAGCTTCTCAATCCCGCCTGTCTCATGCACTCGGATTGCTTTCATTCCGGCCTCCTCGATTCTCGATTATACCTGCACCTGTAAGTCGCTGCACGGAGGTTGTCTGTTATACTGGGGCGCCGGCTGAATATGAACTTATCCCAAGTATTCCAGCAACTGGGAATTGCCCTCGGTCTCGGGCTGATTGTCGGGATGCAGCGCGAGCGCGTCCACTCGAAGATCGCGGGCATACGAACCTTCCCGCTCGTTACGGTCTTCGGAACCGTTTGTGCTCTCCTCGCCCAGGCTTCCGGAGGCTGGATGCTCGGGGGAGGAATCCTCGGGCTTGCCGGGTTGATCGTCGCCGCCCAGGTGTTGGAGGCAAGACAACGCGCCACCGACCCCGGGGTGACCACCGAGGTGGCCATGCTGCTGATGTACGGCGTCGGCGCTTACCTTGCGTACGGTCATGACGCGGAGGCAATCGCGGTCGGCGGCGGCATCGCGGTCCTCCTCCACATGAAGGGGCAGCTCCACGGCTTCGTGGCCCGCCTGGGTGACAAGGATCTCAAGGCGATCATGCAGTTCGTGCTGATCTCCCTGGTGATCCTTCCCGTGCTTCCGAACCGGACGTATGGCCCGTTCGATGTCCTGAACCCGCGCCAGACCTGGTGGATGGTTGTACTGATAGTCGGGATCAGCCTCGGTGGCTATATCGTCTACAAGTTCTTCGGCCAGAAGGCGGGCTCGCTGCTCGCCGGTCTGCTTGGGGGCTTGATCTCGAGCACGGCGACAACCGTCAGCTATGCGAAGCTGAGCAAAGCAGGAGAGGGTGCCTCCCGCCTCCCAACTGTCGTGATCCTGGTTGCCTCGACCGTGGTCTATGGGAGGCTGCTGCTCGAGATCGCTGTCGTCGCCCCCCCGTTCCTCAGGATCGCGGCCGGGCCGATGCTTATCCTGCTGGCCCTCATGGGTGTCATCGCCCTGTATTTCTGGTTTATCTGGCGCGAAGGACCGACCGAAATGGTCGAACAGGAAAACCCTTCCGAGCTGAAGCCTGCCATCCTGTTCGGTGCGCTGTATGCGTTGGCGCTTCTGGCCGTGGCCGCAGCGAAGCATTTCTTCGGCGACCGGGCATTGTACGTGGTTGCGGCCTTGTCCGGCCTGACCGACGTGGATGCGATCACCCTGTCCAGTTCGCAACTGGTCGCCGCCGGGCGGCTCGATGGCGGCCAGGGTTGGAGGATCATCGTGACTGCCACCCTCGCGAACCTCGTCTTCAAGGCCTCGACGATCGCGGTTCTTGGGCAACGCAGGCTGTTGCTGCGGGTCACCGCGGTGTACGGGATTGTGGCTGCGGCGGGGCTCATTCTACTCCTGTTTTGGCCGTGGTCCTGAGCACCCGTCGACGGTGGGCGGTGTGCGAGCGCCTGATCCCGATCAGGAAGGGGGTTGAACTGTGAGAACCATCGGCAAGTGGGATTGTGTGCCGGTCGCACTCATCCTGGGCGGACTCGCTTTCGGCCAGGCTGGTGGCGCCCGCATGACCGGGTATTCAAAGGCCGCCACGGCCAGGCAACGCGACATCGAGGAAAAGTTCCTGCGGATCCCGTCTCCCGAGAAGGCACGTGCACTTCATCGCCTTCTCACGGCCGAGCCGCACCCGGCCGGGTCGGAACGCAACAACGAGCTTGCGCGCGACCTCGCGAAGCAGTTCGAGGAGCAGGGGTGGGAGGAGGTGAAGCTGCACCGTTACGACGTGCTGGTCTCCGATCCGCGGGAGGTCACGGTCGAATTGCTCAAGCCCGTGCACTATGTCGCCAGTCTGCGCGAGGACGCATACGACGTGGATCCTGACACGAGCAATCCGCGCGTGAGCCGCGGGTATGCGTCGTTGTCGGCTTCGGGAGAGGTTACGGCTCCGGTCATCTACGCCCACAGCGGGAATCCCGAGGACTACGCGCTGCTGAGAAAGCACGGCATCGACCCAGGAGGGAAGATAGTCCTCGTGCGCTATTCGAATCCGTACAGCTATCGCGGATTCAAGGCCCTCACCGCCCAGCAGCAGGGGGCTGCGGCGATCCTGATCTATTCCGATCCCGCCGAGGACGGCTACGTGCGCGGGAAGGTTTTCCCGGACGGGCCCTGGGGCCCCGAAAGTCACGTCCAGCGGGGCGCCATCACCTACGATTTCCTGGTTGCCGGTGATCCGCTGACGCCGGGGTGGCCGTCGCTGCCCGGAGCCCGGCACCTGAAGCCGGAAGAAGCCAAATCGCTGCCGGGCATCATGGCTGTACCGATGTCGTGGCGCGATGCGAAGCCTATCCTTGAAAACATGGGTGGGCCGCCGGCCCCGCCGGCGTGGCAAGGCGGGCTGAAGATACAGTACCGCCTCGGGGGCGAGGCGGCGAGCCTGCATGTGAAAGTCGACATGAATACCCGGCTGGCGCCAAACTACGTCGTCGAAGCCCGCATCCGGGGAGAACAGTCGCCTGATGAGTGGGTGCTGATCGGCAATCACCGGGACGCCTGGGAGTATGGCGGCGTGGATCCGGCCAGCGGCACGGCTTCCATGATGGAGGTGACCAGGGCGCTCGGTGAGCTCAAACGACAGGGCGTACGGCCGAAGCGGACGATCATTGCGTGCAGCTGGGATGGCGAAGAGATCGGCCTGACAGGATCCACCGAGTGGGGTGAGCAGTTTGCGGAGGAACTGCAGTCGAAGCTCGTTGCTTACCTGAACGTCGACTCCTCGACCTCGGGGCCTGAATTCGAACCCAGTGCCGTCGCCTCGCTCGCGCCCCTGATCGTCGAAGTCACGCGCGCGATACCGCACCCGTCGGGAGGCACTCTTTATCGCGCCTGGACGGAGAAGCGCCCGAAACTGACTTCCGGGCGGAGGCGGCCGTCCGCCGACAACGACCTCGTCGATGTCCGGATCGGAAGCGGTTCCGATCACACTGTCTTCCTGAACCACCTTGGCCGCCCGACAGTCGGATTGACCTTCACGGGACCCTACGGTGTGTATCATTCGGTCTATGACGACTTTTACTGGATGAACCACTTCGGAGATCCCGGCTACCGATACCACGTGGTGCTTGCGCAGATGTGGGGAGTGCTGGCGCTGCGGCTCGCCAACGCGGAGATACTTCCGTTTGATTTTGCCTATTACGCGGATTGTGTTGGCCAATTCATCGGGGAAGTCGGCGCGAAGAAGGGTGTCGCATCTCACCTCGAACTCAGCGGCCTGCAAGCAGCGAATGACCGGTTTCATGCTGCAGGCCTGGAATTCCGCCAGGCGGCGAACCGGACCCTGGCTTCAAGCTCCGCGGGCGGTCAGGGGTTTGCCGCCGTAAATCGCAGCGTCATGGACGTCGAAAGCAACTGGATGCATCCCGATGGCATACCCGGGCGGCCGTGGTTCAAACACCTCTTGTATGCAGCCAGGTATACTTACGCGCACCTCGAATTGCCGGGCCTGACCGAGGCAGTCGAGAAGGAGGATTGGACGACCGCACGCCAACAGGCTCAACTTCTGCAGGAAGCGATCGACAAGAACACCGCTCTGCTCCGCCACGCTGTCTCGCTGTTGCAGGCAGGCCGGCCGTGATCCGCAGCACCGCGGCGGAGGAGCCCAGGTAGGCTTGGAGACGGCCTCGCCATTCCGGTTCAATGAGGGATCTGCGGCCTTTGGTACTCCAGACGAAATGGATGTCTACACAAAGAAATTTCCCTGCCATACCCTATATAACTGGATCGTCGGCATGCCGGTCGAGAAAATCTCTACACGGAGTACCGCGCCTTCGGCGCTCGGATCCCAAGATGTCCGTATCCCGGCCTTACGGCCGGGCCTACTCACTCCCGCCTCTTCGAGGCTCGCTCGTGCTCCGCTGCGTAGTGGTGCGATTCATCGGTCATCGCTGTGCTGCCTCCCGCCTCTTCGAGGCTCGCTCGTGCTCCGCTGCGCAGTGGTGCGATCCATCGGTCATCGTGTGCTGCTCTGCCTCCCGCCTCTTCGAGGCTCGCTCGTGCTCCGCTGCGCAGTGGTGCGATTCATCGGTCATCGCCACTTGGCTGCCACCTACTCGGTCCCTTTCATCGCCGATCCGACTAAAGGGCATTTGCCTGAATGCCGGTTGCGCCTTCACCTGCTTCGCAGAGCCATGCCGATTGCATGGTGTCGCGGGAACAGAGCCGCAGTCCCGGGAGGGCCGGCAGAGGTGACGGGTAGAAGATGAGGCCCGAAGGGCCGACAGTGAGTAGGCCCGGCCGTAAGGCCGGGAAAGAGTCCACGCCCCTCACCGAGCGCCGAAGGTGCGGCACTCAGTCAAAGACATATCGCGGGTCATATTCAATTCCGTGTAGATCAAGCAGCCCGAGCAGTTCCTCTCGAAAATCCACTCGTCTGTGATGTTCATCCTGATTGCGGATGTATTCAATCACCGCGTGCTGCGATGCCCTGCTGACGCTGAACGCCGCATACCCCTCCTGCCAGGAGAACCATTTGCGATTCGGGAAAGTCCGGCGAATCCAGCGAGTCGAATTGGCCTTGAAGGCGTTCACTAACTCGGCAATGGATACCGTCGATGGCATGGAGGCGTACAGATGAACGTGATCGGGTTGGCTGTTGGCTTCTATGAGCTTGGCATTCTTAAAATGTGCAACGGAGCCCAGGTAGGCTTGGAGACGGCCTCGCCATTCCGGTTCAATGAGGGATCTGCGGCCTTTGGTACTCCAGACGAAATGGATGTCTACACAAAGAAATTTCCCTGCCATACCCTATATAACTGGATCGTCGGCATGCCGGTCGAGAAAATCTCTACACGGAGTACCGCGCCTTCGGCGCTCGGATCCCAGAGTGTTCGTATCCCGGCCTTACGGCCGGGCCTACTCACTCTCGCCTCTTCGAGGCTCGCTCGTGCTCCGCTGCGCAGTGGTGCGACTCATCGGGCATCGCGTGCCGTCTCCTGCCTCCTGCCTCTTCGAGGCTCGCTCGTGCTCCGCTGCGCAGTGGTGCGATTCATCGGTCATCGCGTGCTGCCTCCTGCCTCTTCGAGGCTCGCTCGTGCTCCGCTGCGCAGTGGTGCGATTCATCGGTCATCGCGTGCTGCCTCCTGCCTCTTCGAGGCTCGCTCGTGCTCCGCTGCGCAGTGGTGCGACTCATCGGTCATCGCGTGCCGTCTCCTGCCTCCTGCCTCTTCGAGGCTCGCTCGTGCTCCGCTGCGCAGTGGTGCGATTCATCGGTCATCGCGTGCTGCCTCCTGCCTCCCGCCTCTTCGAGGCTCGCTCGTGCTCTGCTGCGCAGTGGTGCGATTCATCGGTCATCGCGTGCTGCCTCCTGCCTCTTCGAGGCTCGCTCGTGCTCCGCTGCGTAGTGGTGCGATCATCGGTCATCGCGTGCTCCTCCTGCCTCTTCGAGGCTCGCTCGTGCTTCCGCCGCGTATGGTGCGATCCATCGGTCATCTGTGCGCCCTCTTCGAGGCTCGCTTGTGCTCCGCTGCGCAGTGGTGCGACTCATCGGTCATCGTGTGCTGCCTCCTGCCTCTTCGAGGCTCGCTCGTGCTCCGCTGCGCAGTGGTGCGATTCATCGGTCATCGCCACTCGGCTGCCACCTACTCGGTCCCTTTCATCGCCGATCCGATTAAAGGGCATTTGCCTGAATGCCGGTTGCGCCTTCACCTGCTTTGCAGAGCCATGCCGATTGGATGGTGTCGCGGGAACAGAGCCGCAGTCCCGGGAGGGCCGGCAGAGGTGACGGGTGGAAGATGAGGCCCGAAGGGCCGACAGTGAGTAGCGGGAGGACCCGGCCGTAAGGCCGGGAAGCAGTCCACGCCCCTCACCGAGAGCGCCGAAGGTGCGGCACCCTCAATTGAAGGCCTCGGGGTCGTCGGACGACCGTGCGGTATTTCAGATTACGTAAACACCGGCGCTGCGACGCCTGCCTCGCGGCAGACGAGTTCCAGGGCACGCCTCAGGTGACCAGGGTTGGTCCCGAGATTCCCGACGGCGAGCCGCAGACAATACCTGTCCTTCAGCTTGGTGTGCGAAAGGAAGACCTCGCCGCCGGCGTTCACGCGCGAGAGCACCCCGGAATTCAACTGCTCGAGCTGAACTTCATCCGTGATTTCCCCGGGGCGAGCCCTGAAGCAAATGACCGAGAACGGCACCGGCGCGAGTCGTTCCAATTCCGGGTGTGCATCCACCCAACCCGCGAACGACTGAGCCATTTCGACGTGCCGTCGTATTCTGGCGGCGATGCCCTCGGTCCCAAAGTAGCGGAAAACGAACCACAGTTTCAGCGACCGGAACCTCCTGCCGAGCTGAAAGGAGTAGTCCATCAGGTCCGTCACCCCGTGGGCGTCGGTCCTCAGATATTCCGGCACGAGCGAAAACGCGTTGCGCAAAACTTCCGGGTGCCGGCAAAACAGGGCCGAGCAATCGATCGGGGTGAACATCCACTTGTGCGGGTTGGTTACGAGCGAATCCGCGCGGTCACAGCCCTCAATCGCCCATCGGAACTCGGGCGCGATGGCTGCCGTTCCGGCATAGGCGGCGTCGACATGGAGCCAGAGCCCATGTCTTCCGCAGAGATCGGCGATGGCCGGCACCGGATCCACTGCCGTCGCAGACGTCGTCCCAACCGTGGCGACCACCGCAAACGGCCTTCGCCCTTCCGACATATCGCGTTTCACGGCCTCTTCGAGCAGGTCGACCCTCATCCGGTAGCTATCGTCGCTCGGTATCCTGCGTATTGCCCGGGAGCCGATGCCGAGAACAAGGCCGGCCTTGTCCACGGATGAATGGGCTTCCTGCGAGCAATACAGCACCAGCTGGGGCTTCGATGAGAGACCTTCCTCGCGGATATTGAGCCCGGTGGACTCGCGCGCGGCGGCGAGCGCCACGAGGGTCGACGTCGAGGCGGTATCCGTAATCATGCCGAACCAATCTGCTGGAAGCCCCATAGCCCGGGCATACCACTGCATCACCACCTGCTCGAGTTCGGTGCACGCGGGCGAGGTCTTCCAGAGCATCCCATTTACGTTGATGCTGCTGCTCACCAGCTCTGCCAGGATCCCGGCGGCCGAGGGAGTGAGGCTGAAATAGGCCATGAAACCAGGATGGTTCCAGTGGGTGATCCCCGGGAGGATGATCTCGTCCAGGTCCCGCAACCACTGTTCGATCGAGTCTCCGGTTGCCGGCGCCTCGGCTGGCAGCCTGTTCCTGATCTGTCCCGGCGTGATTCGCGAGAGGACCGGCAGCCCGCTTGCAGTGTGCCGGTACCGGGCAGCCCAGTCGCCGACCAGTTCCAGTGCTTTCCTGAAGTTTTCGTCGTTCATGTCGCCGAACTCATCCGGCCTTCGTTCGTTTCGCATATCGGTCTCCCATCCGCGCAATTCTCAACCACCGGGATCGGAATAGGGGTGCAATCGGTGCCGGCTTTCGAAACATCATCGGCAGACGCCGGCTCGGTTGCGATTACGACCCCGATGCCGATCCCGACCCCGCGGGCGGTGAATGCCTCCCGGGGAATATCTTCGGCCACAAAGCGTCCACCTTCTGCACAGTCTCGGGGAGCGGTTCCAGCACCGGCGGGTACCACGGCTTGATGCGGCAATCCAGGACCAGCGGGGACGACAAGCTGACATGGAAGCGCCGGAGCGACGAGTCTGCCGCATGAATGTCGGACGCCGGTTCCATCCGCGTAAAGACAGTCCAGAGGAAGGAGGCATCGTCCCTCGTGCAGTCTTCGACGTCGTCCACCAGGCAGACGAGACGGAAAGCTTTCGCCGCCGCCTCCTCGCACAGTTCCCTTGCCAAGCCGTCCCCCTCACGCCAGGTTGGCCCGTCCACGACGAGGACGCCCGGCGCAAAAACTTTCTGCGTGCCGAACTTCGCGCTCCTCAAGTCGGCCGCGGTTCGCGCGGCCAGGTCGAACCGCTTTTCCCCGAGCCCCATCAGTATCGCCTTGCTTCCCTCGTTCACGGTGCGGGTCGTGTAATCGAGCGTGTCCTGCGCGACGTTGGAGAACACGTACAGGTCACTGGAGAAGTCCGCCCGCTCCAGGACGTGCACCAGGAGCCGGCGGAAGTCCTGCAGCGGCAGGAGCGCGTCGGTCACCAGCAGGAACTTGGTGAGCGACAGCTGCCCCTCTCCGAGGATGCGCATCGCCGCCATGAAGGCCTCCCGGTGATACCGCTCGCGCACAATTGCCGAGGCCAGCGGATGCATCCCGGCGTCGTTGTATGCCCAGACGGCGGCGACGCCATTCATGACCAGGGGGTAGAGGGGCGAGAAGAGTTCCTGCAGGTACTCGCCGATGTAGTGATCCTCCTGCCGCGGCCTTCCGACCACGGTGGCAGGGAACACGGCATTGCGGCGGTGGTACATCCTCTCCACCTCGAAGACCGGGTACTCGTGGGCAAGTGAGTAATAGCCGTAATGATCGCCGAACGGGCCTTCCGTTCGCCTCAGCCCCGGGGGAACCCTGCCCACCAGCAGGAAGTCAGCCTCGGCAACGATCGGCAGCGGGCTGCGGGCTCGGTCGCGCACAACCGGAAGCCGGCCTCCCATCATCAGGGAAGCGAGGACGAGCTCGGGCACATTCTCAGGAAGAGGAGCAACAGCAGCCAGGATCAGAGCCGGCGGACCCCCAAGGAAGAGGTTTACGGGCAAGGGTCTGCCGAGGCTGCTTGCCTCGAAATAGTGGAAGCCGCCGCCGCGATGTATCTGGAAGTGCATGCCGGCAGTTGAGTCGTCGTAGATCTGGCTGCGGTACATCCCCAGGTTGCCCCTGCCCGTGACCGGATGTTCGGTGTAGACGAGAGGCAGTGTGAGAAACGGGCCGCCGTCCATCGGCCATGCCACGATCTGGGGCAGTGATTTCAGCGCCGGCGGATCGACGGAGCACTCGAGGACAGGCCCGCTGCGACAGCGGTGCGTGCCGGCACGCCAGGCCTTCGCGATCACATCACGAAGGTTCCACAGGGTGCCCGGAGCAGGCGGCAGCAGGACATCGGCTGCCTCCGCGATCCTCCTGAAAAAGCGGATCGGGTCCTCCCCGAAGGCCAGGTCGATGCGTTTCCGCGTGCCGAACAGGTTTGTGACGACAGGGAACCGGGTCCCGGCAACGCGCGTGAACAAGAGTGCGGGGCCTTTCCGTGCCACCACCCGGCGCTGGATTTCCGCCAGATCCAGGTGCGGATCGACTTCTTCATCCACGACATGGAGCTCGCCTTCCCGCCTGAGAGTTTCGAGAAAGCTCCGCAAGTTCGGATGTCTCATCGTTCCAGCCTAAAGCCACGGCCATTGGCAGTGCGCGTCCGAATGGCTCCAAGTACCGCGTGATAAGAATACTCGCGGTTCGACGCAAAGGATTATCGATGTCGGGGTCTGAATCGGAATCGGTATCGACCGGGAATCGCCAAATCCAGTCGTCCGTCGGCAAATCATGATTTCGAATGCCGATACCGGTTACGACCCCGATTCCGATACCGAGGGCAACCTCGATCCGCCCCGCTTTGCAGCGCAAACCCAGGCCAGGCATCCTGCCTACCCGAGCATCCCGGTAATCGCCATTACCTGCTCGAGCGCCTCATGAAAGCCCGGATCTTCACCGGCGATAGACAGCTCCTTGACCAGGAGATTCGCCTCGTTCAACTCCTCATCGGGGATGGCATGGAGGACCTCTGTGGCACTGTCGTCCCCGGCCGCAGAAGCCAGGCAAGAGGAAGGTCTGTCAAGCTTGACCGTGAATGTCCGGCCTGTCCGGGTGTGAAGCGCAATCGATTCGAGGGAAGGATTGCCGGCATGTTCAGGAACTGCCAGGAAACTGGTCAATACTTCCCCGTTGTCGCTGTCAAAGCGCATGAGGAGCCGGCCGTTATCCCGTCCGGCGGAACGCGCGACCCAGCCCAGCCTGCCTGCGAGCCATCCGGCAAGGAGGAGTGCGGCTGAGGATATCGCAGCCGCGGCCGGTCGATCCGCCGCGATCTCGACTCTCGAAATCTGGTACGGCAAGGACCGCCTGTCGGGGGCATCGAAGAACTGGGAGACAAGGTCTCGCCAGGCGGTGAGCCGGGCCCATTGCAGGTCGCGCACGGGGACGCCCGCGGGCGGGGAAGCGAGCAGCTGCGCAATACCGGCCTTACCGACGGGGCCATAGCCCGAGTTGCGCGAGTCAAGTATGAGCAGGTTCGCCCAGTTTGCCAGCCGGGCCGCAACACCTGCGAGAGCGGGTGTGAAGCAGGGCAGGTATATGTAGACCGGCAGATCCGGGATCAAAATCGAGGCCAGGAGGTTCGTCACCGTGTCTTCGATCCCCTCGGCTGCGGCCAGGGTGATCACCTCCGAGCAGACCTGAGGACCGCCGGCCACCGGGATGGAACACTGCGCGCTGATCCAGGCTCCGAGCGGGATGTCACCGGAAATTTCAGGCAGGTCCTCCGCCTTTCCCCAGTACGCCACAAGCGAACGGAGGGGATGCTGCTGTGCGACGCCGGGAAGTAAATTGAGGAGATGCCCGGCGGCGATGCGCCCGGCCGCCAGTGTGATGATGTTTCCGGCGCACGCCCTTATCATGGGCGCATTGGCCTCGTCCTGCGGGGCTGACTTCCACAGCGACCTGAGTTCCTGCTCGATCGCTGAGGCGTCCGCGGCAACCGGTGTTCCGGGATTGAATGCGCTGTCCATTGACTGCCTCGCCCCGTGCCCTTTGCTCCGACGGGACTAACTCATGCGGCTTCTGATGCTCACAGGAGCCGCCACTTCCGGTTCTCCCTCGCAGGCAATTCATCCGCCTCCGGCGGTCCCCATGACCCGGATGCGTATGCTGAAGGCGGCTGGGCGTCCGGACGCGACCAGGAATCGAGGAACGGCTGGACGATCTTCCAGGCCATCTCCATCGAATCCGCTCGATCGAAGAGCGTGTTATCCCCCAGCGTGCAATCCAGCAGCAGACGCTCGTACGCGCTCGCCATCTGGAGACCAAATGTGGTCCCGTAGCGGAAATCCATGTTCACGGGACGGATGTTCATCGACTGCCCGGGCAGTTTGGCGAAGAACTTCAGCGTGATTCCTTCATCAGGCTGTATGCGCAGTGCCAGAGCGTTGGACCCCGGCGGCTGGGCGCCGTCATGGCCGAATATCAGGTGCGGGGCGCCGCGAAAGGTGACCGCGATCTCGGTGATTTGCCTTGCCAGGTTCTTGCCGGTCCTGAGATAGAAGGGCACGCCGGCCCAGCGCCAGTTGTCCACCGTGAGGCGCAGCGCCGCGAAGGTCTCGGTGAGAGAGTCCGGGGACACCCCTTTCTCCTGCCGGTATCCGGGCGTCTGTTTTCCCCCGGCGAGCCCGCTGGCGTATTGCGCCCGAACCGCCACCCGTGCAGCCTCGGCGGGCGTGCAGGGCCGAATGGAGCGCAGCACTTTGGCCTTCTCGTCGCGAACGGAGTTGGGTTCGAAATCGGCCGGCGGTTCCATCGCCGTGAGTGCCAGCAGCTGCATCATGTGGTTCTGGATCATGTCGCGAAGCGCCCCGGCCTGTTCGTAGTAACCGCCTCGCGTCCCGACGCCGATGTTCTCCGCGGCCGTGATCTGGACATTGTCCACGTACTGGCGGTTCCAGAGAGGCTCGAAGATGCCGTTCGCAAAACGGAGGACCAGAAGGTTCTGTACCGTTTCCTTTCCGAGGTAGTGGTCGATACGGTAGACCTGCTCCTCCTGGAAGGCGGCGTGCACCTCCGCATCCAGCGCCATCGCCGACGCGAGGTCCCTCCCGTAGGGTTTCTCGATGATGATTCGAATCCACCCGGAGGAATCAGCCTGCGGCCGCGACAGGCGGGCGGCGTTCAGCGAGCGGATAATGTCGATGTAGTCCCCCGGAGCAGTCGCAAGATAGAAGACCCGGTTGCCGCCTGTGCCGCGCTCCGCATCGAAGGATGACAGCAGGTCGCGGACCTTTTCGAAGCTGGCGGGCTGGTGGAAGTCCGCGGGAAGGTAATGAATGCCGCGCGCGAAAGATGCCCATGTGTTCTGGTCGGGCTGCGCGCTTCCCTCAGACCTGGCGACCCAGTCGCGAAGAATTTCGCGATACTGGTCGTCGCTCATAGGGGTGCGCGACAGGCTGAGAACGGTGAACCCCTGTGGTACCAGCCGCTTCCGGAAAAGGTCGTAAAGCGCGGGGATGAGCTTGCGCCGCGTAAGGTCTCCGGAACCGCCAAAGATGACCATCGCGCAGGGATCCGGCAAGCGGGTCATGCGCTCACCGTGCCTGAGTGGATTTGTCGCGTCCATGGTTTCAACCCCGGCCGAGGAACCCGGTCTGCACAACAGCGTTATCTCAAGCGTTCCAGGACCTTCTGTGCCACGTTTTCCCCCGTGAACCCGAACTCCTTCATAAGTGTCTCATAGGGTGCGGACGCGCCAAAGTGATTGAGGCTGATCATCAGACCATCTTCACCGACCCAGCGCTCCCATCCGAATGAGACTCCTGCTTCGATGGAGACACGCAACCTCGCGCCGGGCGGGATGACGGTCTGGCGGTATGCCTGATCCTGTGCTTCGAAAAACTCCCAGCAGGGCATGCTGACGACGCGGGTCTTCACCTGCCTTGCCTGCAGGAGATCCCGGGCCTGGAGAGCGACAGCAACCTCGGAGCCGGTCGCGATCAGAACTGCGTCCGGGCTCCCGTCCCGGGCCTCGGCCAGCACATAGGCGCCGCGGTGCAAACCGCCGGCGGGACCAAAGGAACTATGGTCGATGAGGGGCAACTTCTGGCGCGACAGGAGCAGGGCCACGGGACCGGACTTGTGGAGCAGGGCCGCCCGCCACGCCTCCGCGGTTTCGGCCGCGTCGGCAGGGCGGATGCACGCCAGGCCGGGGATCGCCCGCAAGGCAGCCGCGTGTTCGACAGGCTGATGAGTCGGACCGTCCTCTCCCAGGCCTATGCTGTCGTGCGTCCAGACATACACCACATGAGCCTTCATCATCGCCGCCAGGCGGACGCTGGGCCGCATGTAATCCGAAAATACGAGGAAAGTGCCCCCGTAGGGAATGAGCCCCCCGTGCAGCGCCATGCCGTTCAGGAGTGAGCCCATGGCGTGTTCCCGGACGCCGAAATGAAAATTCCGCGCCTCGTAGCTCTCCGCGCTGAAGTCCCCGAATCCCTCTACGTAGGTATTGGTCGAAGGGGAGAGGTCCGCAGACCCGCCCACCAGTCCGGGAGCGTGCGGGAAGAGGGATGCCAGGCATTTGCCTGAAGCCTCTCTCGTGGCCATGGGTTTGCTTTCGCCGCTGAATGAAGGCAGGCTGCCTTCCCATCCTTCTTCCAGCCCGCCGTTCATCAGAGTCCGGCAGAGCTGGTGGCGATCCGGATGAGCCACTGCGAAACCGTTCAACATCTGACGCCACTCGGATTCCATGCGCTCGCCGAGCGGCACGGCCTGCCTGAACACCGCAAGGGCTTCGGGCGGGACAAGGAAGGTTTCGTTCTCAGGCCACCCCAGGTTCTTCTTGGTCAGCCGAACTTCTTCTTCCCCGAGGGCAGCTCCATGGGCTGCGGCGGTGTCCTGCTTGTGCGGACTGCCGTATCCGATGTGGGTTCGCGTGCGGATCAGCGAAGGCCGGTCCGATACAGCCACCGCACTCCGGATCGCCGCTTCGATACCCGGCAGGTCATCACCCGAGACCTCCTGTACGTGCCACCCGTAAGCCTCGAACCGCTGCGGCACGCTCTCGGTGAAGGCCAGGCTCGTAGAGCCCTCAATCGTGATGCGGTTGTCATCGTAGAGGTAGATCAGATTGCCGAGGCGCAGGTGCCCGGCGAGGGACGCGGCTTCGGAAGCCACCCCTTCCATCAGGTCTCCGTCGGAGACGATGGCATAGATGCGGTGATCGATCACGGGGAAGCCCGGCGCGTTGATGCGGGCGGCGAGGTGGCGCGCTGCGATCGCCATGCCGACGCCGTTACCGAATCCCTGGCCGAGCGGTCCGGTCGTCACCTCGACGCCGGGAACTTCTCCGTATTCCGGGTGACCGGGGGTCTTGCTCCCCCATTGGCGGAACCGCCGCAGGTCGTCTAGCGCGAGATCATATCCGGTCAAATGGAGCAGGGAATACAGGAGCATGGACCCATGCCCTGCCGAGAGTATGAACCGGTCCCGGTTTATCCACTTCGGGTCTCGAGGATTGTGGCGAAGGATGCGGGTCCACAGCACGAAGGCAGCGGCCGCCATCCCCATCGGCATGCCGGGATGCCCGGATTTTGCCTTCTGGACACCGTCCATTGCCAGGGTTCGAATCGTATTGACGCAGAGCTCATCCAGGTTCAGTTGTGTAGTCATTTTGCATCCGTCAGGTGTGTGTTTTGTGGCAAGAAGTAAAGCTACCCCAACTCCTTCCGGATGTAAACGCGGATGCTTGCGGCCCCCGGGTGGTCAATCAATCTCTCAGATCACGCACTCCTATGGTACGGGCTTACAGCCCTTTCTTGTCCCGCTCGTTTAGTCTCCTGGGGCTTCGCCCCAGGCTGCTATGGGTCGGGCCTCCGGCCCTCTTTGAATGGTGCAGATTGTCAATGCCCATACAGAAGAGCGAACAAGAGCGCCGAAGGCGCGGATCATAACAGCCTGGGGCAACGCCCCAGGAATAGCGCAAACGAAATCCATGCAAGGGCTGAAGGCCCGCCTCATCTGTGTGTATTTCCAGACCACAGCCCACTTCGCGCCTCGGCGGTGGCACTCTGTCGACGGATCTAATTTTCTGCGATGCCGAGCCTGGCGAGAATCTTCTCCATGAGGCACCAGCGTGTGAGCGCCGACTGGAAAAGGTTCGCGCCCACGAACGCAGTAAACCAAAGCCAGTTGGGGTTGACCCAGTGGGCGAGGCCCAGGCTGACGAGGACAAAGCTGCCGGCGATGAGCCGGATCCATCGTTCCATCTTCATAACCACCCTCCCGAGAATGCTGATCGAATATTACACCACTCTGGGGACAACAAGTATCGGCGCTCAGGCCTGCGCACGCCGCAGTTCGCGTCCCCGCATGATGTAGAAAAGCACCGGCACCGTCATCCGGCTGAGCAGCAGGGAAGCAACCTCTCCCGCCATCAGTGAGATCGCCAGCCCCTGGAAGATCGGATCGAAGAGAATCACGGCCGATCCGACGACGACAGCCGCCGCAGTGAGCATCATCGGGCGGAATCGGACCGCGCCGGCATCGACCACGGCCTGGGCAAGCGGTTCGCCCATCTTCAGCCTGAGTTCGATGAAGTCCACCAGGATGATGGAGTTTCTCACCACGATGCCCGCTCCTGCTATGAAACCGATCATCGAGGTGGCCGTGAAGAACGCTCCCAACGCCCAGTGGCCGGGCAGAATCCCAACCAGTGAGAACGGTATTGCCGCCATGATGACCAGCGGAGTCTTGAAACTCTGGAACCACGCAACGACCAGGATGTAAATCAAAACGAGCACTGCTGCGAATGCCAGGCCGAGGTCGCGAAAGACTTCGTAAGTGATGTGCCATTCGCCGTCCCACTTCATTGCCAGGCGGTCGTTGCTCGAGGGCTGCTGGGCCGTATAAGTCTCCAGATGATAGCCCTCGCGAAGCGTCTTGCTGCGCAGTTCCTGGTCCAGCTTCAGAATCGGGTAGACCGGGCTTTCTTCACGCCCCGCGACGTCGGCGGTCACATAAACGACCGGCATGAGATTCTTGTGATAGATGCTGTATTCCCGGGTCGACTTCTCCCAGGAACCGAGCTCGACGAGGGGCACCGCCTGCCCGGATGCAGAGACCACGCGCAACCTGTTCAAGGCGTCGACACTTGCGCGAGCCGCCAGGGGAAGCCGGATGAAAACCGGAACGTCCTCGGCCTCCTGCGGCAGGTGGGCGATGCCGGCGCCGGCTCCGCGCAGGCCGAGCTCGACCGTCTGCTGGATATCGGCGATCGAGACCCCCGCCATGGAGGTCTTCAGCCGGTCAATGCGAAAGCGCATCTCGCGTTGCGGATCTTCAACATACCAGTCGACATCCACCACGCCCGGGGTTTTCTCGAGCGACGTGCGAATCTCCTTTGCCAGCTCGATCTGGCGCTTATAGTCAGGGCCATAGACCTCGGCCACCAGTGTCTGAAGGACCGGTGGCCCCGGCGGCACTTCCGCTACCTTGATGCGGGCCCCGTGTTTCTCCGCTATCGGCGTGAGAAGGCCCCGGGCCCTTTTCGCAATCGCATGGCTCTGGTCGGAACGGTCCCCCTTCGGCGTGAGATTGACCTGGATGTCGGCAACGTTGTCACCACGGCGCATGTAGTAGTGACGGACAAGCCCGTTGAAATTGAACGGCGACGCGGTTCCGACGTAGGTCTCGAGATCGGTGATTTCGTCGATCTGGTGCAACGAGGCCGCCAGCTCGTGCGTTACCGCCGCCGTTTCCTCAAGGCTTGTTCCCTCGGGCATGTCGATAATGACCTGGAACTCGCTCTTGTTGTCGAAGGGAAGCATTTTGACCACTACGGCCTGGAAATAGACCATGCTCATCGCCAGGAGCAGCAGCACGCAGACGAGGCCCAGGAATCCCCACTGATAGGTTCCCCGGGAGAGCAGCTTTCCCATGAACAGCCGATAAAATCGCGTGCTGCGGTCCTCCTGCTCGGTCTCATGGCCGTGGCCGACCTTTTTGAGGAATCGTAACGAGGCCCAGGGTGTAATCACGAACGCCACCAGGAGCGAGAAGACCATGGCGGCGGAGGCGCCGATCGGGATCGGGCGCATGTAGGGTCCCATGAGGCCGCGGACCATGGCCATCGGGAGAATCGCCGCGATGACGGTAAAGGTGGCCAGAATCGTCGGGTTTCCAACCTCGTCCACCGCCTCCACGGCCACTTCGGCAAAGTCCCGGTCGCGGTTCTGAGGCATGCGCTTGTGCCGGACGACGTTCTCGACGACGACGATGGCGTCGTCGACCAGGATTCCGATCGAGAAGATCAGGGCGAACAGCGTGATTCGGTTCAACGTGTAGCCGTAGAGAAGAAAGACCACGAGCGTGAGCGCGAGCGTCACGGGTATTGCGACCGCGACCACACCCGATTCCCTGAAGCCGAGCACGAGCCAGATGAGCAGGGTCACCGAAAGCACGGCCAGCATCATGTGCAGCAGCAGCTCGTTGGATTTTTCGGCCGCGGTCTCACCGTAGTTGCGGGTGACGGTCATCTCGAGCGAAGAGGGAAGATGCAGGGCCCGGAAAGCCTCGGCACGCTTCTCGGCCTCCTCTGCCAGCACGACCGCGTTCTTGCCCTTCCGCTTGGCGAGTGAGATGGTGACTGCCGGTATGGACGTCTTCGGCAGGGCGGCACCGCCCTCCAGCTTTATCCCTTTGATCGCCGCCGAAGGCCCCGGTTCGAAGAAGACGTAGTCCTTGGGCTCCTCCGGCCCGTCGATGACGGCGGCGACGTCGCGCAGGTATACGGGAGCGCCGTTGCGCACGCCTACAACCAGTCGCGCCAGGTCATCCGAAGACCTGAGGAAGCCGTTGAGTCTGACGGCAACCGACTGGTTGCCGGCAGCGTAAGTGCCCGCCTCCGCCTCCCGGTTTTCCATCTGGAGCATGCCCCGGATCTGCGCCGTGCTGAGGCCGTAAGATGCGAGACGCAGAGGATCAAGCTCCACCCGGAGCTCGCGTCGCTGCCCGCCGATGAGCTCGGTCGCGGAAATATCGGGGATCTCCTGCAATTTGTTGCGCAACTCGGCCGCGGCCCGGCGGATCTGGAAGCCGTCCATCTCCGTGCTCCAGAGGGTGAGCGACATGAAGGGAACGTCGTCGATGGAACGCGGCTTTATGAGCGGCTGCGATGCTCCCGGGGGGATCAGATCGAAGTTGGCCAACATCTTCTGGTTGAGGCGTACGATGCTCTTTTCTTCGTCTTCCCCGACGTAGAACCGGACTATCGCCATGGACATCCCGGGGCTCGAGGTGCTGTAGATGTACTCGACACCGGGGATTTCCCACAGCAGCCGCTCCATGGGTTTGGTCACGCGCGTCTCGACCTCCTTCGCGGAGGCGCCGGGCATGACCACGAAGATGTCGATCATCGGGACGATGATCTGTGGTTCCTCCTCGCGGGGTAGAAGGACCACGGCCGCGGTTCCCATGGCGATCGAAGCGATCAGGATCAGCGGCGTCAGCTTGGAATTGATGAACGCATGCGCCAGCTTTCCGGCGAGTTGTGGTGTGCTCATGACCGGATCTCCACGGGAACGCCATCCTCGATCTGGACTGCGGGTTCCGCTATCACGCGTTCGCCTGGCTCGATGCCGGCCAACACTTCCACGCGCGCGGGGTCAAAGGGTGCAATCTTCACAAGCCGGAAGCGCGCTTTCGATCCGCTATCGACAACGAAAATGCCCGTCAGCTGGCCGCTTTCGCGGATCGCTGAACGCGGCAGCAGCATCGTCTGCCGCTCGCCGGTCGGGATCAGGACGCGAGCGAAGCTGCCCGAACGGGCTGCCGCATTCGCCGGCAGATCCACTTTGAACCTGACGGTATGGGTGCCGGGGCTGGATAGGGGCACAAGCTCGGTCACCCGCCCGCGAACCGGGGCCTCGGATTCAGTGGAAACTCGAACCTCGAGCCCGGGTTTGATCCAGTCTGCCTGCTTCGATGGTATTTCGGCAACCACTTGTGGAGCAGTCAGCGACTCGAGAATGAGGAGGGGTGTGCCCGGGAATATAGCACTGCCCGGGTCGACGGGACGCTCGACGACCCTGCCGCCGGCAGGCGCCTTGATCACGGTCCAGCCGACGAGCACCTCCGCACGTTGCAGGCCGGCGTTCGCCTGGGCGATGCGCGCCTCTATTTGAGCGATGCGGGTGGTGGCAGCTGCCGCGGCTGTCTCGCGAGCCGCAAGCTCGGCTGCGGCGGCGTCGCGGCGGGCGCGCACCTCGTCCAGCTCCTGGGGTGTGGCCGAGTGTGCCTCGGACAATTTCCTGTAACGGTCGAAGGTGCCTTCGGCCAGCCGGGCATTGGCACGGGCCGCATCGCGCTGGCTGATGGCGATCTGCTCACCCTGCCGCGCCTCGACGAGCGCCTGTTGGACCTCGGTTATGCCGGCCTGGGCGGCCGCCTTCTGACTGTCCGCGTCGCGTGCATCGAGGGTGGCCAGCACCTTTCCGGCGGCCACCACGTCGCCGGGCTGCACGAGGACGCTTCGCACGAACCCGTTGATCTGGGAGGAGAGGACGACGCGGTCGCGCGGCGCCACAGAGCCGGGCACTTCCAGTTCCGCGGGTACAGACTCCATGTTTGCCGTGATGGCTCCAGCCTGTACCGGGGTCACCGTAGGGTGGGCCACCGGTTTCTCCCCGCAGGCCGCAGTCAATATGAGTCCGGCGAAGATCGCCGTCAACGCCAAGGGTCGTGTATGCATGGTTGTATCACCTTCAGGGATTGACAGCCGGTGATGATTCGCTGAGTGCGCCGGCTGCGTATTCGAGTTGCGCGTAACTCAGGCGATGCCTGTAAACCGCCCCTGCGAGAGTTGTGTGGGCCGCCGAGCGTTCCGTTTCGGCAGCCAGGAGATCGGTCATGGTCGCAAGCCCGGCTTCGTAGCGGTTCCTGAGAATGCGCAGGCTTTCCTGGCTCTGGGCTTCGGAGGCCAGCGTGACCTCCACCTGCTGCTCCATCGACCTGCACTGGATCATGGCGCGGCGGATTTCAAGCGCCATCGCGGAGTCCATGGCGGTGATCTGGCGCCGCTTCTGTTCCAGGCGCTGCCGTGATGCCTGCAGCCGTGCCTCGTCGGCCCCGCCCGCGTAAATGTTCCATCGCAGGCTCAAGGCCGCGACCCAGTTCGTGCCGCCGGCATTCGAGAACGAGGGATTGTCGGCTTCCCAGGTGCCGTATGCGCCCAGCGTGGGAAGGAAGGCCGTCTTCCTGGCCCCGGCCTCCGTCTCGGCCTGGCGCAGTTCCGCCAGCAGGCGCTGGTAGTCCGGGCGTTTTTGCCGGAAGCCGGCAAGCAGCGTCTCCTCGGGCTGGAGCGCCAGAGTGGCGGGTTTGAGCGGCGCAGTCTCGCCGGGCTCGGCGTCGAGCGGATCACCCATGAGCCGGTTGAGGCTCGCTTTGGCCAGGTCGACCCTGCCGCGTGCTTCGATCAGGTTTTGCCGTGCGCCCGCCAGATAAGACCGGCTCCGCAGGAGATCGGCTTCCGTGGCAAGACCGCTTTCCACCCGGGCGCCTGCCTGCTTCTCGATTGCCTCGGCGGACTCGAGCGCGACGCGTGCCGACTCGGCGGCGTCGCGCGCAAGGGAAAGGGAGTAGTAGGCGTCCAGCGCGCCGAGGATGACCTGTCGCTGGTGGTCTTCGTAGCTGCGATCCGCAACCTCCACTCCCAGTTTCATCGCGTCAGCCTGGCTGCGCGTCCTGCCGAAGTCCCAGATATTCTGCTGCACCGTAAGACGGGTCTGGAGGTTGTCGATCGCGGCCGGCTCGTTGAGCGAAGAGATATTGAAGTTGGCCTCGGTGAAGGCCCTCTGGGTGAGCAGCGTCCCGAAAACGAATACCGGGTTGTTGCCGCCCATGTAGGCCTGCTCGAAATCCAGCCGGGGGTAGTACCCGGCGCGTGCGGCGCGCGCCTCCAGACGGGCCGCTTCCAGCCCCGGCTGCTCCTGGGCCAGCTCGGGGTTGTGGGCCAGGGCCCGGGCAACCGCGTCGTGCAGGCTGAGCGGCTGGGAGGACTGGGCTGCGACACCGGCGGACCAGGGGCCGGCCAGGAGAGCAATGGTGACGATACCAGCGGTTAGTAGTCTCATAGTATTAAGAATGGAAACAGTTAAGTTCCGGGTGCTATCGCTTCCTGGGAGAGGCGGCGGAGAACGCCAGCTGTTCCTCCCTCCGGATGCGACGGATCATGATGTTGCGCATGATCGTGCAGGCTTCATGGATCTCAGGGTGCGTCAACCGGTAGTAAACCTGGCGCCCCGCGCGCCTCTGCTCTGCGATCCCCGTGCGGACCAGCTGGTTCATGTGCTTCGACAGGTTTGCCTTGGAGGTGCCCAGCCTGGCCAGGAGACGGGTGGCCGGGATTTCGTCCCGGCTCATCAATTCCACGATCTCGAGGCGCAGGGGGTGGCTCATCGCCTTGCAGATCTGGCACTGCAGCTCGAATATGCGCTTGAGTGCCTGCCTGCTCTGGAGCTGCTTCATGTTCGTCTCCGGGACAATAGTTTCGAAATTTCGAAACTATTATAATATCACACCGCCGATTGTCAAGCTGAAAACCGTGTCCCGCCGGCTGCAGGCAAGAAATCCGATAGCCCTTCGACCGCTGCGCGGGTGCGCGCCGCCGGCGCGGGCGTTGCGCGCCCCGGTAAGTGCGCCCACTCTCTCCCGGAGGCCAGCCGCCGATGATTGCGGCGATACTGCCCCCTGGCGTCACAGGCTCCAGCCCCTAGCCTTTCAGCGGCGTCGGGATCGTAACCGGGGTCGGTGTCGGAATCGAGCGGGGACGAATCCCGATCCCACAGGAGGTTCGTTCAATCGGGATGTCGAATGCCGGCGGCGGCTGCGATCCCGATGCCGACCGCGACACCGCGGCTGAGATATCAGGTCAGGAACAGATTGCTGAAGATCTCGGCAGTACGCCGGTCGAAGCAGACCAGGCGCACCTCCTCGGGCAGAAGATTCGCCCGCAGAAACTGCCTCACCTCGCGAAGGGCGATGGCGCAGGCGCGTTCGATGGGGAAACCGTAGGCGCCGGTGCTGATCGCGGGAAACGCGATCGAGCGAACTCCGTTGTCCCTGGCGAGCGCGAGTGCGTTCCGGTAACAGGCCGCAAGGAGGTCTTCCTCGGAGTGTCCTCCGCCTTTCCAGACCGGTCCCACCGTGTGTATGACCCAGCGGGCGGGTAACCTGTAACCGCCGGTGATCCTGGCCTCGCCGGTAGCGCAGCCGTGAAGGCTGCGGCACTCGGCCAGCAACCCCGGGCCCGCGGCGCGGTGGATGGCGCCGTCGACGCCGCCTCCGCCAAGCAGGGAACTGTTGGCGGCGTTGACGACGGCGTCGACTTTCTGGACGGTGATGTCGCCTTCGATCAGCTTGATTCGTTGGTGGACCATAGCGTGATATCCCCCGGTTCAGGCCATTCTAGCCCGAGACGGGGGCCTTTGGCCATGCGGCTCTGAAAGGCCCCTGTGATTCAGACAGTGGGGATTGAAGTGACCTTGTCTCGTCAGGTGATCGCTGTCCAACCCTTACAGGGTTGGGCCTTGCGGCAGATCCGATCCTCCCCGGGGTTTGCACCCCGGGCTGATCTGTTCGACCCCCTTCGGGGTCGAGTCCGGCATACTGCGTCCGGGGGCTGAGCGTGACCATGCCGTTGAGTCCATTGAGTCGCTGGTGGCGGCGATGCCTCACAGATGCCGGCCGCGATCGACACCGACGACGCTGAAAGCGTCGAATAGAACAGCCCGGGGTGCAAACCCCGGGGAGGAGTATGATCGGAAGATGTCAACCCTGGATGGGTTGAACAGCGTCCCTGCAGCGCAGGCTGCCTGTGACGCGTCACCAGTCTCGTAGTCCTCCCTGTCTGAACCACAGTGAAAGGCCATGCTGTTCCGGCAACCCGCAGGTGGGGCCGGTCTGTGCGGCGAAGGGCGGGGAATTATCGATATCGGGATGGGGATCGGCGTTCGGAATCATGATTGCGCTGCGAACAGGGCGGCGGCGCAAAACCATGATTGATCTCGACAGCGATATCGACCCCGGTTCCGACCCCGGGGTCGTTTGCGATCCGCCCCGATTTGGGGAGCAGGCCCAGGCAACGCCTTGCAGGCACGGTCCTCTATTCGGGCGGGAGTTCGAAGCTGATGAGGTTCTTTCGAAATCCCCGGGTCTTTATCGCCCCGTAGATCATGCCGAAAACCACCCAGGCCGAGCCTGCGACCTTCGCAGGAGTGCGCAAGCTCAACCAGATGTAAAAGCAGATCGCGAAACCCAGGACCGGGGGCACGAAGTTGATCCAGCGCCTCTTCTCGGCACGAACCCAGTAGCGCAGGAAAGCGGCGGCATTGACTCCCATGAAAGCTATGAAGGCACCGAAGTTCAGCAGCTCCGCCCCGAGCTGATAGCTCAGCGTGAAAGCCCCGATGAGCGCCAGGGCCCCGACGAAGATGACGTTATTTCTCGGGATGCCGCGCTTCGGCTCGATTGCGCCAAAAAACTTGCGCGGAAGCGCGTCGTCGCGCCCCATGCCGTAAAGCAGCCGGGCAGCCGCGAGGTGCGCGCCCGATCCGGACCCGATGGTTGCCACGAGGAGGGTGAAATTCACGAGCTGGAGAAGCCACTGGCCGCCGGCGCGCCCTGCCACGTACACGTATGCGGTGTCGACATCGGGATAGCTCTTGAAGTCGGGCCAGACCAACTGCGCACCGTAGACCTCGAGCGAGGCGAGGACACCGGTGATGAGGCACGTCAGCACCGTGGCCAGCAGCACGTTACGACGGGGATTCTCAACCTCTTCCGAGAGCGTGGAGATCCCGTCGAACCCTATGTATGTGAGCGCGGCGACCGAGGTGCCGGTAAATATGAGGGGCCACGAGAAGGTGGCGGGGTCATAGAACGGCGTGGTGAACGTCTGACTGCTCAACCCCGGCATTCTCCAGACGTAGCGGACGATAGCGCCGAAAACGATCAATATCACCGCTCCCATGCCGACGGCCAGGGCCTCGTTCGTGTGTGCGCTGGCGCGCACACCCCTGAGATTCATGACCGTGAAGAGCACCGCAAAGAAGATCGCCCATGCCACATACGGAATCTCGGGGATGACGTTCATTGCCGCCTTGCTCGCCCAGATCACGCAGATGAGCGGGTTGAGCATGTAATCCATCGCCATGCTCCATCCGGTCACGTATCCGAGCGCCGGGTTGATCTCGCGTCCGACGTAAGTGAAGGCGGATCCCGCGGCGGGGTAGGCACGTGCCATGCGACCGTAGCTGATGGCGGTGAAGAGCATCGCCACCATCGCGATCAGGATCGTGGTAACGACGTGTCCCCGTGCTTCCTGGCTGATGACGCCGAACGGCGGCATCGGGGCTGTGGGCTGAACCATTATTATCCCGCAGAAGACCAGGTTCCAGAGCGTGAGTGTGCGCTTGAGCCTGGCTTCGCCGGCCTGTGTAGTCGCTGGTGTGCTCAAAGGTGTGGTTTCCTCCTGTTTCAGGTTCTTCGATCGGCCTGCGGCAGAAGCGCCACAATATCACAGCTGTCAGCCATCAGCTGTCGGCTTTCAGTGCTGAGAACTGATTGCCGAAAACTGGCAGCCGGCTGAGAGCTGATTGCTGAGGGCTGAAAGCTACTCTCTGACCAGGCGCATCGCGACGGTCCTGCCCCGGGCAAAGTCGCGCAAGCGCTCCAATTTGTGCCGGATCGAAAGTGGTGCGTCGCCGGCTTCGACAAAGCCTATCGGGCGGAAGTATTCAGGCATGTCCGTCGTGATCCAGAGTTCGCTCGGCCCGCGCCTGATCAGCTCGTCGACGATCATCTTGCCGATCCCCTGCCGGCGGCGTTCATGGAGAACCCCGACGCACCCCAGGTCGGTCGCGTCCGGGTAGGTCTGCAGCCTGCCGAATCCCACCATCACGTCGCCATCCTCGACTACAATGAACTGTTGCGGCTGAAGGTTTTCGTAATCGAGTTGGAACTCGCCGATCATCTGTACGATGGCCGGCATGTCGCGGTTCAGCGCATTCCTGATTTTCAGGGACATGTTCGAATCGCTCCGTGGCACGAGGTCCTTGCGCATGGTTCCGGCAGCACGTCAAAAAAGCCGCGCCGCGGCTCCGAATCATCCTTAGAGTCACATTTTGCCTGAAAGGCATCCGATTTTCACTGATTCCCCGTCTGATCGCGGATTCGGGCGATCGGGAAGCTGCCTTGCCTCCTGACGCCCTGTCGGGTGGCCACTCCGCGGTCCGGCGGTGTGTCAGTCCGATCCTGCGTCCGTTCCGATATCCACACGATCGGGATGCACTTCAGACGAGAAATCCGGGGCCAGCGTCTCCCGTGTGGCTGCAGACACGCACGAGCCTGCAAGGCGGCTGACATCCAGCCCAGCCTCGGCCTGCTCGACTCGCTCCAGGCGGGCCATTGTTTCGGGGTGCTTCGGCACAAACAGCGTGCAGCAGTCTACGTCCGGCTGGATGCTGATCCCGTAGGTCCCGATCTCACGCGCCGTCTGCATGATCTCCTCCTTGTCGGACCCGATCAACGGCCGGAATATCGGCAGATCGGCGGCGGCGGAGACGACACTGAGGTTCTCCAGGGTCTGGCTCGCAACCTGGCCCAGGCTGTCTCCGGTAACGAGCGCCAGTGCGCTTTCCCTTGCGGCCAGAGCCTCGGCGATGCGGACCATGAAACGCCGGTAGAGGATCACTCTCAGTCGGCGGCGGGGAGTAGGCGACGATCTCGCGCTGCACGTCGGCAAAAGGAACGAGCAGCAGCCTGCCCGTCAACTGGTACCGGGCCAGGATGCTGACCAGGCGGCGGACCTTCTGCTGCGATTCGGGTGTCGTGTGCGGGAAGCTGTGAAAGTGTACGAAGAGCACGTTGCATCCGCGCCGCATCATCCGGAACGCGGCCACGGGCGAGTCGATGCCCCCGGACAGCAGGCAAAGGACGTTACCGCCGGTCCTGGTCGGCAGCCCTCCGCTGCCGGGTATCCGCTCGAAATACAGGTATGCGGATGCTCCGGCGATCTCGACATAGCAGACCTGCTCCGGCGCTTCCAGACGCACGGCGGCGCCGGTGAGCCCCTGGACCATGTGGCCGAGGTCCTCGTTGATCTGCTGCGAGGTCAGCGGAAAATTCTTGGTGCCGCGGCGGGCGGCGATCTTGAAGGAGCGGAACGAGCGCTCTCTGACGAGGTCGGCCAAAGCCGCACGGATCGACTCCATGTCGGCCGGGACCTCCCAGGCGGAAGCGAAGTTGGCGACGCCGAAAACGCGCCGCAGGCGGATCTCGATTTCTTCGATCGGCGAGGCGGGTTCCAGCCGCACGAACATGCGGCCGGTCAGCCGCTCTATCCCCCCGTGCGGGAGATCCTGGAGCAGCGCCCTGACGTGCTGGTGGAGACGGGTTTCAAACCATCCGCGGTTGTTTCCCTTGAGGCTGATCTCGTGGTAGTGGATCAGAATCGCTCGCCGCAACAGAATTTCCTTCGACTGCAGTGTGGGTCCGCGCCGCCGGCGCGGATATTATCCCAAAACTATGGAGCGGGCCTTCAGCCCTGGGTCCCTACTGCTGCATTCAAACCCGGGGCCTTGCCCCGGGCTGGTATAAGCACGCGCTTTCAGCGCTCTATATGTTGAATAGAAACCGGCTTTGAGGGCCGAAGGCCCGCCCCGTCCGAGCCTGCACGAAGCTCCGGGATTTGTACCCATAGATGCGCTTACAGCACTCCACATGCTGAATAGAAACCGGCTTTGAGGGCCGAAGGCCCGCCCCGTCCGAGCCTGCACGAAGCTCCGGGATTTGTACCCATAGATGCGCTTACAGCACTCCACATGCTGAATAGAAACCGGCTTTGAGGGCCGAAGGCCCGCCCCGTCCGAGCCTGCACGAAGCTCCGGGATTTGGTGCCCATAGATGCGCTTACAGCACTCCACATGCTGAATAGAAACCGGCTTTGAGGGCCGAAGGCCCGCCCCGTCCGAGCCTGCACGAAGCTCCGGGATTTGTACCATAGATGCGCTTACAGCACTCCACATGCTGAATAGAAACCGGCTTTGAGGGCCGAAGGCCCGCCCCGTCCGAGCCTGCACGAAGCTCCGGGATTTGGTGCCCATAGATGCGCTTACAGCACTCCACATGCTGAATAGAAACCGGCTTTGAGGGCCGAAGGCCCGCCCCATAACAGCCTGGGGCGGAGCCCCAGGGATTGTACCGACAGATGCAGGAGGGCTGAAAGCCCGTATCATAGGCCCGCAACTGCGGGCGCTAGACATGTCAGGAACCGCCGGCCCATCCGGTCCGGACCTTGCCTTTCTCTACGATGGTCGGAACCATCCTTTCCCCGCCGGAGTAACGGAGCATCTGCTCCATCCCTTCATGGCTCTGCAAGACGTTGATGTATTCGAACGGGATCCCCTTGCGCTTGAAGTCCTCACGGGCCTCAGAGGTGTACGGTCACGTGTCCTTGCCGAAAATCAGCACTTTTTCTTGCATGATGCCTCCCGCTTCTGCATAACATGACTGCAATGCGTTCAGCCAGAGAATTCTCCGCAACCCGCTCACTCGACCGGAGGGGCTTCGTACTTTGCGCCCCCCTGATCGGCGCTGCGCTCACCGCTTACGCCCGGCAGGAGGCGGAAATCGAAGCCGGGGTGCCCGTTGCGCTCGTCCAGGGCTCGAGTCGAGTGGACGCGATCCGCGTGGCATGGGGAATGCTGGCAGCTCAGGGACTTCAAGGCAAGGACGTCTATGTCAAGGCCAGCTACAATAGCGCGCACCAGTTTCCCGCCACTACCCACCCGGATGCGCTTCGCACACTCGTGGCCCTCCTCCGGGAGGGCGGGTGCGGCAGGATCACGCTCATTGAACGCAGCGGGATGGGCGCCACCCGGGATGTTTGGCAGTCTCTCGGAGTCCCGTCGCTCGCCCGGGAGCTGGATCTTCAAACGATAGCTCTGGACGAGTTGCCGGCGGGGCAATGGAGCAAGCGTGTTTTTGCCGGGTCGCACTGGAAACAGGGCTTTGAAGTGCCGCGTTTCCTCGAAGAGGAGAGCCCTGTTGTGCAGCTGTGCAACCTGAAGACACACCGGTTCGGCGGCCATTTCAGTGCCAGCATGAAGAACGCGCTCGGCGTGTTGGCCAAGTACTCCCACTCCGGGGAGGAACGCAATTACATGGCCGAACTGCACGGCTCACCTGACCAGCGATTGATGATAGCCGAGGCATGCCAGGCTTTCTCCCCGACTGTTTCCGTCATGGATGCCATGCAGGTCTTCGTGAGCGAGGGCCCGGAAAGGGGAGAACTGGCTGGCCCCGGGGTGATTGCGGCGTCCAGCGACAGGATTGCCCTCGATAGCGTCGGAATCGCGCTGCTGCGCCTCTACAACGCGGTTTTCCCCGGCAAGCTCAAGGATGTGTTCGAGCAGGAGCAGATAAAGCGCGCCGTTGAACTGGGGCTCGGCGTGTCCGGCCCGGACAGGATCCGGCTGATGACGCGCGATCCCGCCAGCGAGACCCTCGCCGTGCAGCTCAGAGCCCTGATGGCTGATATCAAGGTGGACGAGGACAAGTCCTGAGTTCCGCAATCGGAATCGGGGGGTCCGAAATCCTCATAGACGACAGATCTCAGAACTGAGGTTGCCTGCGATCGACACAGACCCCGATCCCGACCCCGATCTGCATGGCTTGAACTGGACCAGAAAGCTAAGAAAATACTTTAGGAAGCCGGAGCGTAGTACCCTTTGCGAAAAGAGAGTTTCAGTCCCTTCTCTGCGATCCGGAGATCAATCTTGCGATAGCCGCCATCCCGGGAAGGGTTGGTCGACACGTAGCCGATATTGTACTGGCTTCGGAGTTCCTGGTTGATACGGCGGAAGGCTTCGTCAAGATCCTCCACCTTGAACGGGAAGAAAGCCCGTCCTCCGGTCTGCTCGGAGAAGTCCTTCATGACCCGGTCCCCGTTCTTTGTGTCGCCGACGCCGAAGAATCCGCCCCGGTTGACGCTTATCGAGTAGATTATCGCCTCGGCCTTCAGGGCTATCTCGAGCGCCTGCTCAAAGGTGCGCGAACTGGACTGGTCCTCGCCGTCGGACAGGATGACGATAGCCTTGCGCCCCATCTCCCTGATGAGCTTCTCATCGCAAGAGAGATAGATGGCGTCGTACAGCGACGTGCCTCCTGCGGCTCTCAGGGTCTTGATCTGCTTCGCCATCTTGTTGGGATCGCTGGTGAAGTCCTGGATCAGGGTGACTCCGGAGTCGAACTCGACCAGCGCCGCGCGGTCCCTCTCCCGCATGACGCTGTGGAAAAAGCTGATGGCGGCTTCCTGCTCGAATTTCAGTTTCGGTGCTACGCTCTGGCTCGTGTCGATGAGGAACGCGATCGTGAGCGGGAGATTTGTTTCGCGCGCGAAGTTCTTGATTTCCTGCTTCTTCTCATCTTCGTAGACGGCGAAGTCATCGCGCGTCAGGTTGGTCACGAAGGCACCTGTGTCCTTGTCCCACACGGAGCAGAAGACGTTGATCAGGTCGACGTTCACGCGATAGGTTTCATCGGAATATCCGGGCGGAACCGGCTTCTGACCCGCCTTCGGCGTCTGCCTGGCCTGCTCCTGGCTGGACAGCGCCAGCGACAAGGCACCCAGGATGAGTATGACCAGGAGTCCTGCTGTATGGTTCAAAGTACTGTTTTTCATCGAGTAGTCCCGTCGCAAGCCCGATCGGCGGATCGCTCGCGCATCGCGAAAATTCTAGGGTTACAATGCACCCGAGTCAAGGGTGGCACCACAAGGGGCGTCGTTGTCGGCATCGGGGCCGCGGCCGGCATCGGGCTTCGAAATCATCGCCGGCCGGTACAGCGGCGGCGAACTTCGTCCAGAAACCGCACCAATTCGGCCGGCAGCGGGGCTGAGAATTCCATTTCCACGCCAGTCCGCGGGTGTCGGAACTCGAGCCGCTGGGCATGCAGGAAGAACCTGCCCAGGCCGGATGCGATCGGCTGAAGTTCCTTCGAAGAGCTTCTCGCCCCGCCGTATACCGGATCGCCGACCACGGGATGCCCCAACGATGCGAGGTGCACCCTGATCTGGTGCGTCCGCCCGGTCTCCGGGTGGACGCTCAGAAGTGAACAGGGGCCAAAGCACTCCAGGGACTTGTACCTCGTAACGGCGGCACGGCGTTTCCGGGCCCGTACGGAGATCTTCTTCCGGTCGACGGGATCCCGGCCAAGCGGAGCGTCGACAGTCCCTTCGGGCGGCGTGACCCTCCCGTACACAAGCGCGAGGTACTCTTTCCGTACCTGCCTGTCCTTGAACTGCCGACCGAGCGCGCGGAGGGCGGACTCGGTGCGGGCGACCACCATCACTCCGCTGGTCTGTTTGTCCAGCCTGTGAACGATGCCCGGGCGCATCGGGTCTCCTGCTTCCAGCCGGCCCCATCGATGGAGAATAGCGTTCACCAGCGTCCCCGATCTTCTTCCTGCGCCGGCATGACAGACCAGGCCGGCGGGTTTGTCGATGACCGCAAGGTCATCATCCTCGTACAGCACCTGAAGTGGAATCGGCTCCGGTTCCGGAAGATCCGCAGCGCGTGAAGGTTCGCACGCGACTATTTCATCCCCGGGGCGCAGGACCTGGCCCGTCTTCGAGCGGCTGCCGTTCAGCAGGACATCCCCGTTTCGGATCCAGGCCTGAACCTGCGAACGGCTGTGCCCGGGGAGTTCGAGCGCCAGGAACCGGTCCAGGCGCAGACGGGCACCTGTTGCGGTGACAACCCAGCGGCGGGCAACTGCCATCAAACCTGTTCAGCCTCAGCCGGCCGGCGCCGGAGGTGGAAAAACAGCGCGACGGAAACGATAACAGCGATCAGCCCTATGAACTGTGAGGTCGAGAGCAACCCGTGAAAGAGGAATCCCCGATCGTCGTCGCGGAAGAACTCGATCACGAACCTGGCAACTGAGTACAGGAAAATGTACTCGAGGATGATCTGACCGGTGAAGTGTTTCCGGGAGAGACGCCACTGCAGGTAGAGGAAGAGAAGAAACGTGGCGCCAGCCTCGTACAGCTGTGTGGGGTGCAGCGGGATATTCAACGGCACGCCGATGTTGTCATAGGCGTAGCGATCCGTGAAGGTGATACCCCATGGTAATTGCGTCGGTTTGCCGAAGCAGCAGCCTGCGGAAAGGCAGCCGAGGCGGCCGATTGCCTGCCCGAGGGCGATCCCCGGGGCCGCCAGATCGGAGACCTTCCAGGCCGGGAGCCTTGCCCGCTTCAGGTACCAGACCGAAGCTGCCAGGGCCAGGAGCAGGCCGCCGAAATAGACCCCGGTTGAACGCAGGGTCGAGAGGGAGAAGATCTCCCGCGGATTCTGCGAGTAGTAGCTGAAGTCCGACAGGAGCAGGAGGATCTTCGCGCCGACCAGGGCGGCAAAGATGATGATGAGCCCCATGTTCCACATCGAATCGGGATCTATTCCAGCCTTACGGGCGTTTCGGCTCGTGAGCCAGATCCCTGCGATGAAGGCCAGCGCCAACAGCAGCCCGTAGGAGTGAATCGTGACTGGTCCGATGTCAATGATCTTTGGATGCATAGCGACGGGAGGTGTCTATTCTTCCTCCTCCTTCTTTCCTTCTTTGCTCGCCTCTTCGATGATTTTCTGCGCGATGTGTGCAGGGACCTCGTCGTAGTGCGAAAACTCCATGTGGTAGGTCCCCCGGCCTCCGGTCATCGAGGTCAATACCGGGGTGTAGCTGACCATCTCCGCCATGGGAACCTGGGCCTTGATGATCTGCATGTCGCGTTTCATGTCCATTCCCTGAAGTCGCCCGCGCCTGGACGTGAGGTCCCCGGTCAGGGAGCCGGCGTACTCCTGCGGCGCATAGATCTCGACGTTCATGATGGGTTCGAGAAGGACGGCATTTGCCCCTTCCATAGCCTTCTTGAAGGCCAGGCTTCCGGCAACCTTGAAGGCCATCTCCGACGAGTCCACCGGATGGTAACTTCCGTCATAGAGTATCACCCTGAAGTCCACCACGGGGTATCCGGCAAGGAAACCCTTGGCTGCAGCTTCGATGATCCCCTTTTCCACCGCGGGAATGAAGTTGCGGGGGATCGAACCGCCGTAAATCTCGTCGACGAACTCGAATTTCCCGCCCCGCCCCAGAGGCTCCATTTTGATCCAGCAATCCCCGTACTGCCCGTGGCCGCCGGTCTGCTTCTTGTACCTTCCCTGGACGTCAGCCCGGCCCCGGATCGTTTCACGGTAGGGGATCTTGGGAGTCTTGAGGATTACCTCGACGCTGTAGCGCTTTCGCAGCTTTGCGACAGTCACCTCGACGTGAAGCTGCCCGGAACCGGAGAGCAGGAGCTGTTTGGTCTGAGGATCGCGCGTGTAACGAATGCCGGGATCCTCCTCTGCGATCCGCGACAGCGCGTTACTTATCTTGTCCTCGTCCCCCCGGCTCTTGGGTTCGATTGCGAAGGTCATTGAAGGTTCCGGGATCTCCACCCGGGAGAAGATTATGGGGCGGGCGGGATCACAGATGGCATCGCCGGTCGTTGTTTCCCTGAGCTTGGTAACCGCGAAGAAATCACCGGCGTGGACCTCTCCCACCGGGGTCATCGCCTTCCCCTGTATCATCTGGAGTGGGCCGAACTTCTCCGCCTTTTCCTTCGTCTGGTTGTTGTACGTGGTATCGGAGCGCATGACGCCGGAGTAGATGCGGACGAGACTGATGCGCCCGGCGAACGGGTCGGCGATGGTCTTGAAAACGTGCGCGGCGTAGGGTTCCTGTGAGCTGATCTTGCGCTCGACGGGCTCTTTGGTCCTGGGGTCGAGTCCGGCCACGACCCCGATGCGGGCAGGGGAGGGGAGAAGGTCGGCTATTGCGTTGAGCACCTGGGGCACGCCGACGTTCAGGGTTGAGCTCGCGCACAGAACGGGCACGAGCGTCCGTTTGAAGATGCTCTCCTTGAGACCGGCAACGATGTCGGCCGTCTCCAGCGTTCCCTCTGCGAAAAACTTCTCCATCAGTTCGTCGCTGCCCTCGGCCACCATCTCGATGAGTCTGCCGCGGGCTGTCTCAGCCTCGTCCTTGTACTTGTCCGGTATTTCCACCTCCTGGAACTTGCCGGAACCGTCGCGCGGAAACACGTAGGCTTTACTGGTGACCAGGCTGATCACGCCCGTAAATTCCTTCTCAGTACCGATGGGGATCTGGATAGGCACGATAGCCCGGCCGAAGGTTTCCTCCACGGAGGCCAGGGCCCTCTCGAAGCTGGCGTTGTCCCGGTCCATCTTGTTGATTACAACGATCCTTGGCTGGCCGAACTCGTCCGCAAATTCCCAGACCTTCTCGGTCTGGACCTCGACCCCGGCGACGGAATCGACGACGATGATCGCCGCGTCTGCCGCCCGGAGCGCCAGCTTCGTGTCACCGAGGAACGGCCGGTAGCCGGGCGTGTCAAGGATGTTGATCTTGATTTTGTTCCACTCGCAGTGCGCGAGGCTGGAGCCGATACTGATCTTGCGTTCGATCTCTTCTTCTTCCCAGTCGGTGACGGTATTGCCGTCCTCCACACGCGCCAGTCGGTTGATGGCGCCCGAGTCAAACAGCATGGCGGCTGCGAGCGAGGTCTTGCCTGCGGCACCGTGCCCGACGATTCCTACATTACGAATGGCGTCACTCTCGTAAACCCGCATCCAAAGCTCTCCTCTGAAGGGTGTTATCGGGGCGTCTGCAAAAAGAGGTAATACTACCATAGGGCCCCTGCCGAAGTCAGTCGTCATGCTAAACTCAATCTGTGATTCAGACAGTGGAGATTGAAGTGACGTCGTCTCGTCGGGTGATCGCTGTCCAACCCCTTCAGGGTTGGGCCTTGCGGCAGATCCGATCCTCCGGGGTTTGCACCCCGGGCTGATCTGTTCGCCCCCTTCGGGGTCGAGTCAGACGTACTGCGCCGGGGCTGAGCTGACCAGAGGGGATTGAGTGACGTCGTCTCGTCGGGTGATCGCTGTCCAACCCCTTCAGGGTTGGGCCTTGCGGCAGATCGATCCTCCGGGGTTTGCACCCGGGCTGATCTGTTCGACATACTGCGCCGCGGGGGCTGAGCGTGACCACGCAGTGGGGATTGAAGTGACGTCGTCTCGTCGGGTGATCGCTGTCCAACCCCTTCAGGGTTGGGCCTTGCGGCAGATCCGATCCTCCCGGGGTTTGCACCCCGGGCTGATCTTCGACCCCCTTCGGGGTCGAGTCAGACGTACTGCGCGGGGCTGAGCGTGACCACGCAGTGGGGATTGAAGTGACGTCGTCTCGTCGGGTGATCGCTGTCCAACCCCTTCAGGGTTGGGCCTTGCGGCAGATCCGATCCTCCCGGGGTTTGCACCCCGGGCTGATCTGTTCGACCCCCTTCGGGGTCGAGTCCGACGTACTGCGCGCGGGGGCTGAGCGTGACCACGCAGTGGGGATTGAAGTGACGTCGTCTCGTCGGGTGATCGCTGTCCAACCCCTTCAGGGTTGGGCCTTGCGGCAGATCCGATCCTCCCGGGGTTTGCACCCCGGGCTGATCTGTTCGACCCCCTTCGGGGTCGAGTCCGACGTACTGCGCCCGAGGGCTGAGCGTGACCACGCAGTGGGGATTGAAGTGACGTCGTCTCGTCGGGTGATCGCTGTCCAACCCCTTCAGGGTTGGGCCTTGCGGCAGATCCGATCCTCCGGTTTCACCCCGGCTGATCTTTCGACCCCCTTCGGGGTCGAGTCAGACGTACTGCGCCGAGGCTGAGCGTGACCACGCGGGATTGAAGTGACGTCGTCCGTCGGGTGATCGCTGTCCAACCCCTTCAGGGTTGGGCCTTGCGCCGATCCTCCGGGGTTTGCACCCCGGGCTGATCTGTTCGCCCCCTTCGGGGTCGAGTCCGACGTACTGCGCCCGGGGGCTGAGCGTGACCATTCCGTTCAGCCCATTGATTCACTGGTGGCGGCAATGCCTCACGGATGCCAGCTGCGATCAACGCTGACGACGCTGAAAGCGTCGAATAGAACAGCCCGGGGTGCAAACCCCGGGTATCGGGATGATCAGAGGATGTCAACCCTGAAGGGGTTGAACAGCGTCCCTGCAGCGCAGGCTGCCGTGACGCGATACCAGTCTCGTAGTCCTCACTGTCTGAATCACAGCTGTCTGCCGAGCGGGAGCTCAACGCTGAAGGCTGACAGCTGATGACTGCTAATTGGTAGTCAAGTTTGAGCCGCCGGCCCTGCGGTATCCAACGGGACGGCGTACTCACGGAGAGACTATGCGTGAACTTCTGGACCTCCTTGCCCTGCTGTGCCTGTTTTGCGGCGGTTGTTCGCTGTCCCCGAAGGCGGCCGCACCGCCCCTGAGCGGGGAGAGGGCGATGGAGCACGTGCGTGCGCAGGTGGCTCTCGGCCCCCATCCCCCCGGTTCTGCTGCGCTCGAGAAGTGCCGGGAGTACATCACGGGTCAACTGCGTGGGTACGGATACCAGGTCCAGGTGGACGAATTCGAGACCGAGACGCCGTATGGCAGGAAGGTCATGAAGAACCTGATCGCCGGGAACGGGACGTCGGACCGCGCCCTGGTTGTGCTCGCGAGCCACTACGACACCAAGCTGATGGAGGGGATCGAATTCGTCGGCGCCAACGACCCCGGGAGCAGCGTGGGGCTTCTGCTGGAACTGGCACGGGTTCTGGCAGACGAGAAGAGCTCCCTGGACTATCGGTTTGTTTTCCTGGACGGGGAAGAAGCGTTCGTGGACTGGAGCAGTTTCGACAGCACCTATGGCAGCCGCCACCTGGCGAAGCGCTGGCAGCAGGACGGGACCGCCGGGAGAGTCCGGGCGTTCATTCTCCTCGACATGATCGGGGACAGGAACCTGGATATTATGAAGGAGACCTACTCAACCCGGTGGTTGAGCGACCTTGTCTGGGAGACGGCAGCCAGGATCGGTCTTCAGGGGATTCTCTCGCAGTATGCGGGGGCGGTGGAGGATGACCACCTGCCATTCCTGGCAGTCGGCATTCCTTGTGTGGACATCATCGATCTGAATTACGGTCCGGGGAACTCCTTCCACCATACGACAGCCGACTCGATCGACAAAGTGAGCCCCGAGAGCATGGAAAAGGTCGGCAGGCTGGTTCTTGCCGTGCTGAAGGAACTGCAACTGCGGTCAGGATCGCCGAGATAGCCACTCCGCGGGGCAGGCGCTCCCCGTTCGTATCGCCTCAGGTCAGGCGGATGCTTTGACGGCTTCTTTGAAGTCGCAGTCTTCCTTGTAGCACTTCCGCACGGACCCCCAGCGCTTGGTAGTCTTCACCACGGTGAACGCCGCCTTGCACTTGGGGCAAGGCTGGGGCACAGGACGGTCCCAAACTACGAAGTCGCACTTGGGATAGTTCGAGCAGCCGAAGAACGTCTTCCCGCGTCGTGACTTCCTCTCGACAATCTCCCCGCCACAGTCCTTTGGACAAGCCACTCCCGTCGTTTTCAGCTTGATGTATCTGCACGTGGGGTAGTCGCTGCATGCGGTGTACTCCCCGTACCGGCCGTGCTTGATTGCCAGGTTCTTGCCGCAGACAGGGCAGAGTTCGTCAAGGGGGATGTCCTGCCTGACCTTCGGTGCATCGGCGGTTCCCGCCAGCTTCTTGGTGTTTCGGCATTCAGGGTAGCCCGAGCAGGCCATGAACTCGCCGAACCTCCCCCGCTTCAAAACCATGGGCTTGCCGCACTTCTCGCACTCGAGCGCCTCGTCAGACTGATTCTCGTCCGGTTCCAGGCTGCAAACCCTCGGGATTTCACGCGTGTTCTTGCATTCCGGGTAGCTCGAGCAGGCGAGGAATCGCCCGAATTTTCCCCACTTTATGACCATCTTGCTGCCGCACTTGTCGCAGACTTCGTCCGTGGGTATCTCTTCACCCTTGACGTCCCGCATCTCCCTTCCCGCCACTTCCAGCCTCTTGGAGAAGCGGTCGTAGAAATCCCTCATCGAGTCCGTCCACAACTCCCGGCCCGATTCGATGCGGTCGAGGTGGTCTTCCATCCGCGCCGTGTACTCGTAGTCGAAGATATCCTGGAAGCTCTCCACGAGAAGCTCCTCTACGACTTCTCCTGTGTCAGTCGGGTAGAATTTCCCGGCTTGTTTCAGCACGTACTCGCGGTCCTGAATGGTTGTGAGAATACTGGCGTATGTGCTGGGGCGGCCGATGCCTCGCGCCTCCAGCGCCTTGACCAGGCTCGCCTCCGTGTAGCGCGGTGGAGGCTGCGTGAAGTGCTGAGTCGGCAGCAGTTCCCTGACCTCGAGCCTTTCCCCCTCGCGCAGCTCGGGGAGAATCCCCTCTTCCTTGTCTTCCTCTTTGGCGTCCTCGACCTTTGCCTCCTGATAGACGGCGAGGAACCCGTCGAACTTGACCACCGATCCTGTGGCCCGGAATTCCACCCTTCCGGCCTGGATCTTGACATCGGTCTGGTCGAAGATCGCGGGATTCATTTGCGAAGCGACAAAACGGTTCCAGATGAGCGAATAGAGCTTCCAGAGGTCCGTGTCGAGATGACCCTTCATTTGTTCCGGAGAAAGCTCAACCGATGTAGGTCGAATGGCTTCGTGCGCTTCCTGGGCAGTCTTCTTGGACTTGTAGTAGATCGGGTGGTGGGGCAGGTAGGCGTCACCGTAGTTCTGCCGGACGAGCGTCCGAACCTCGTGCAGCGCAGACTCGGAGACGCGCGTGGAGTCCGTCCGCATATAAGTGATCAAGCCGACGGATCCCTCCTTGCCCAACTCCACGCCTTCGTAGAGCCGCTGCGCGAGCATCATTGTCTTCTTGACCGGGAAATTGAACTTGCGCGCGGCATCCTGCTGAAGCTTGCTGGTGATGAAGGGCGGGACCGGATAGCGTTTCTTCTCCCGTCGGTGGATCTCGCGCACGATGAAGGGCGCTTCGCGGATTTCCTCCACGATGGCCTGGGCGGTCGGACCGTCAGTGACGTTCCATTTTCGGTCGTCGATGCTCTTTGCCCGCGCAAGGAATTCCGGCGGGTTTTCGCCGGCCAGCCTGGCGGTGAGGTTCCAATACTCCTCCGTCTTGAAGGCGCGGATCTCATGCTCGCGTTCGACGATAAGCCGCAGCGCGACTGTCTGAACGCGTCCCGCCGACAGGCCCCTGCGCACTTTTTCCCAAAGAAGCGGGCTTATCTTGTAGCCCACGAGTCGGTCCAGGATCCGGCGTGTCAACTGCGCATCGACCTTATGCGCATTGATCTTACCCGGCTTCTTGAAGGCCTCCTGGATTGCGTTTTTCGTGATCTCGTGAAACAGCACCCGATAGACCGGCTTCTTCTTCGTGCCTCCCAGTTCCTCTGCCAGGTGCTGGCAGATGGCCTCTCCCTCGCGGTCCGGGTCAGCCGCCAGATATATCGCATCCGAGTTCTTCGCCGCCGCGCGAAGTTCGCGGACGATCTTCTCCTTGCCCGGAATGATGTGGTAATTAGGGGCAAAGTCGTGCTCGACGTCCACGCCGAGCTTGCTCTTGGGGAGATCTTTGATGTGTCCCACGGAGGCTTTGACGGTGAAGTTCTTCCCGAGGTATCGACTCAGAGTCTTGGCCTTGGCGGGTGATTCGACGATAACGAGTGAGTTGCTCATAGCGGCGGTGGAATATACCAAGCTTTGCAGAAATTCCAAGAGTAATTACTTGGGGGGCCTCGAAACCCTCACAAAGAGGTTGCCCGGAACCTGCCGGATCCAGCCTCTCATTTCCAGGTTGAATATGAGATCGCTGAGGCGGGAAATCCCATACTGGCTTTGAGCAAGGATCTTGTCGAACTGCGTCGCCCGGTCGGTATCCAGCAGGTCGAGAATCCGCCTTTCCTCTTCGGTCAGTAGCTCGAGAGAGGGCACAGGACCGGCCTGCCGGTCTTCTTTTGCCAGGATGGCCTGCCTGATCTCCGGTGGGAACTCCTCGATGATATCACGCCACGACTGAACCAGCTTGGCACCCTGCTTGATGAGAAAATTCGGGCCGAAGCTCCTGGGCGATGTGAGGTTCCCCGGGACCGCGAACACCTCCCGATTCTGCTCCATTGCCAATCTGGCGGTGATCAGCGAACCGCTGTACTCGCTCGCCTCAACGATCAACGTACCCAGGGACAGACCGCTGATGATCCTGTTGCGCACGGGGAAGTTCTGCGGCGCAGGGGATGTCCCCGGCGGGAACTCGGACAGGAGCAGGCCCTTCTCCAGGATCCGTTCGGTCAGTTGACGGTGTTCGCGCGGGTAGGTCACGTCGATACCGCATCCCAGAATGGCGATGGTGCGGCCGTTTTCGTCGAGACAGCCCCGGTGCGCTGCGGCATCGATTCCGCGTGCGAGGCCGCTTATGACGGCAACTCCCCTGCAGGCCAGGTCGCCGGCAAGGCCCTCGGCCATCTGCAGCCCGTATGGCGTCGGCTTGCGCGTTCCGACGATTGCCACGGCGGCAGCGCCGAGCGCCTCCGGGTCGCCTCGGCTGTACAGAACCAGGGGAGGGTCGTAGATTTCTTCGAGAACAGGTGGGTACTCGTGGCTGCCTCGGAGAATTACCCGGCACTTCTCCCGACGGCACCAGTCCAGGATCTCTTCCGACATGGAACGGTAGTGCCTTGCCGCAACGGCTTCTGCGCTTTCCGGGGGAGCGCCCAGGCCTACCAGGGCGCTTACTCCCAGAGGATAAATCTCCGACACCGCCCCGCAGTTCTCGAGCAGTCTCCTCTGGATCAGGCTGCCGATGCCGGGCACCAGGGTGAGTTCGATCGCCTCTGCAGCCTGCGTTTCGTAATTAGACATTCCTATCGGCGGCTCCGATTAATATAATCCACCGTCTAATGTTTCACCCGGGTGAGTCTGATTTCTTCTCCAGCCGAATAAAGGATACCGATTGAAGCTCAGAGTTGCGTTTTCCGGCTACCTGAACTCCGCTCCGCTGGGGTGGTCGTTTCTCCACGGGCCGTTGAAAGATCAGTTTGAGGTGGTCGAATCCTCACCTGCGCGGTGTGCGGACTTGTTGGCACAGAGCCGGGCTGACATCGCACTGATTCCCAGCGTCGAATACCTCCGGATCCCGGGCCTCGTGATCGTTCCGGACATCGCGGTTGCAGCCCGTGGCCCGGTACGCAGCGTTCTCCTCGTTGCTCATCGGGAACGGGAAATACGCACGGTCGCTGTGGATACCTGCTCGCGGACGTCGATCGTCCTGCTGAATCTCTGGCTGCGCTCCGTATTGAACCTGGTCCCGGAGTTCGTCCCGCACGAACCGGACCTCCTGCGCATGCTCGACCGATGCGATGCCGCTCTGTTGATAGGTGATTCCGCGCTCTCGCTTCCTGCCGGACGGTACGAAATTCAGGACATGGCCGAAGCCTGGGTCCGATGGCAGGAAAAGCCGTTCGTTTTCGCCCTCTGGGCCTGCCGGGCAGGGAATGCGGAAGCAGACGGCCTCGTGCCCCTGATCCAGGAAGCCAAGGCCTGGGGACTCGGGATGCGTCGCCAGATCGCGGAGATTTACTCGCGCCGCTTGAACCTGCCGGCGGCCGACCTGGAGGATTACCTCTTCCGTAACGTTGACTACGACCTGTCAGACCGGCATCTGGAGGGCCTCAGCCAGTTCTACCGGCTGGCTGAGGAGGGAGGGCTGGTCTCGGTTGCACCGCAACTGCGCTTCCTCGGAGGCCGCAACCCGGATCACTCGAGCTCGACGTTCCAGTAGAGATAATCCCGCCAGGCTTCCGGGGCCGTCCTGAGTCCGATGGTAATATGCAGCATCGTTGGAACCCATGAGGGCTCGCGGGGTTGGCGGATGAGGCGCATGCCCGCCTCCTCGGGTGTCCGGCCGCCCTTCTCGTGGTTGCACTCGAGGCAGCAGGTGACGATGTTGTCCCAGGTCTTTCCTCCCCCTTTGACGATAGGGACCACATGGTCGAAGGTGAGGTCTTCGGTGCCGTGCCGGCGGCCGCAATACTGGCAGGTGTTGTGATCCCTCGCGTAGATGTTCGCCCGGCAGAACTTCACGTGGCGGAATCGGTTGCGGACCTTCACATACCTGAGCAGGCGCAGGATGCTCGGCATCCTGATCGTGAAGCTGACGCTGCTTATCTCCCGGTCGTATTCTGCGATGACCTCGACCTTTCCCTGGAAGAGAAGAGTGAGCGCCTTTTTCCAGGAGACGACGTTCAGCGGTTCGTAAGTTGCATTCAAAACGAGGGTTTGTTCCATCTGTTGCTGCCCTGATCCCGCGCCGCTGCTGCGCCTCTAAAGCCGCGAGCGCGGGTCAAATCTGTGCCTGGAGCATGGAGCGGGTTCGCTCGACGACAGGACCGGAACAATTGTGTTGAGGCGGGTCTACTGTGGTCCTCTGTATTCATATCCTGCGAGATCCCATTATTCAATTATAGGGGCAGAAGCAAGTCAAGGCCAATGTGGGTTTGTGAGGCAGGCGCGGAGATCGCGCGGCTCGGCGAAGCGCGCCCGCCGGACCAATGTCGTTGTCGACGAGGGATTCCTCGGGCTAGCATGTGAAGGCCGAAAGGACGGATGCCATGAGGGTCGAACCCGGAATTGAACTCCTGCCTGGGGATGAGAGCGGGCTGCTCAGCGGTGCGCGCGTGGGAGCCGTCGTCCATCCTGCCTCTGTGCTCCCCGACATGCGTCACACCGTGGATGTGCTGGCCGCGGACGGGCGATTCGAGCTGGTGTCGCTGTTCGGGCCGCAGCATGGGGCAAGGGGAGAGAAACAGGACAACATGATCGAGTCCGACTCTTATCGCGACCCGGGCTCGGGCCTCCCCGTCTACAGCCTGTATGGTTCGACGCGTCGCCCGGAGAAGGGGATGCTCGAGGACCTTGATGTCCTGGTTTACGACCTGCAGGATGTCGGCACCCGGGTGTATACGTTTATTCACACGATGGCCTGCTGCATGCAGGCCTGCGCACAATTCCGGAAGCGCTTGGTGGTCGCGGACCGGCCCAATCCCATTGGCGGTGTCCTGGTTGAGGGCGATCTGCTGGACCCGTCCTACAGTTCATTTGTCGGTCTGTACCCCATTCCCATGCGGCACGGAATGACAGTCGGCGAACTCGCCCGGTTCCTCAACGGGGAGTTCGGCATCGGCTGCGACCTCACGGTTGTGCCGATGCGGGGATGGCGGAGGTCGATGTGGTTTGACCAGACCGGCTTGCCCTGGATACAGCCTTCCCCGAACCTGCCCACCCTCGAATCGGCGGTGGTCTACCCGGGGATGGTGCTGGTCGAGGGTACGACGCTGTCGGAAGGGAGGGGTACCACCCGGCCGTTTGAGTATGTGGGAGCCCCGTTTATTTGCTCCGGGGAACTGGCGTCCAGGCTCAACTCATTCGGCCTCCCGGGAGTAAGCTTCAGGCCGGCCTATTTCGAGCCGACATTCCAGAAATGGGGCGGCTTCATGTGTGGGGGCGTTCAGCTTCACGTCCTGGACCGGGACTCCTTCGAGCCCTACCTGACGGGAGTCACGGTAATCACCTCGATCAAGGCCCTGTACCCTGATTCATTCGCATGGCGGCAACCGCCCTACGAGTACGAGTACGAGAGACTCCCGATCGAAATACTTTGCGGGGGGAGGAAGGTCCCCGACCTGATCGAACGCGGGGCAAGTCCTGCGGAGATCCGGGAGAGCTGGAGGGAGGATGTGGCTTCTTTCAGGAAACGGCGCGCGTCATACTTGCTGTATGAGGACTGAGAGAGGCCTGCCGATGCCAGCCTTCAGCAATCAGCTTTCAGTTCTCAGCCAAATGCAGAAATCAGACACTGATAGCTGAATGCTGAGAGCTGATTCCTCATGAGGCAGTGTTCTCCGGAGCCGGGGTTCCGTCAAGGCCGAGGGCTCCGGCCTCCTGCTGCAGGGCCTGGATGCAGAAGGATATATGTTCGTCAAGATCCACGCCCAGCTGCTCTGCACCGTGGTAGATATCCTCCCGGTTGACTGAGCGGGCGAAAGCCTTGTCCTTGAGTTTCTTTCTGACCGACCTGGCTTCCATACCGATGATTGACTTCCCCGGTCGCACGAGGGCCGCGGCCACGAGGAACCCCGCAAGTTCATCACAGGCGAAGAGCGTCTTGCACAGCATGTTGTTTCGCGGCAGCTTCATCGCATCCACATGCGATGAGATTGCGTAGATGACTTCCTCCGGGTAGCCCAATTGCTTCAGAATCTCAGATCCCCTGGTCGGGTGATCGGGAAACTCGGGGTACATCTCGTAATCGAAATCGTGGAGAACGCCGACGACGCCCCAAAGCTCCTGATCCTCGCCGAACTTCCCGGCATAGGCCCGCATCAGGATCTCGACCGCCAGGGCGTGTTTCCTGAGGCTCTCCGATTTGGTGTACTGCTGAAGCAACTCCAATGCGGAACCGCGTGTGATCATCGTCTGCTCCTTGCGTCCGGCTGGGGTGATGAAGCTGAAAGGTAATGGAACAGACGCGCGATATCAAGCGTCCCGGCCAGTGCGATCGATCCTGCGCGATTGACATGCGCTGCGGATATGGCTGACAATCCCTGACCATGATCATCGGACTGACGGGAACAAACGGAGCGGGCAAGACCGAGGTTGCCGATTACCTGCGCAGCCGAGGCTTCGAGTATCACTCTCTATCGGATGAAATCAGGGCTGAAATCAGAAAGCGCGGGCAGGAGATAACACGCGAGGTCCTGATTTCGGTCGGCAACGAGCTTCGATCGAGGCATGGCCCTGGTGTCCTGGCCGAGCGTGTCCTGCGACGCCTGGACCGCAACCACAACTATGTTGTGGATTCCATCAGGAACCCGTCCGAGGTCGAGGTGCTCAGGAGCCGGGGCGACTTCCGGCTGCTGTGCGTAGACGCGGACGTCCGACTGCGTTTCAGCAGGACCCGCGAGAGGGGCAGGGAGCGGGCGGCGCAAACCCTCGAGCAGTTTGTCGCGGAAGAGGCCAGGGAGCTCGACAGCCGCGACCCCGCGAATCAGCAGCTGATCGCCACCCGGCGGCTTGCGGACATTACGGTTCAAAACGACGGCTCTATCGAAGATCTGCGCACGCAGCTCGACAAGCTTCTGCCCGAGATCATGAGCAATTTCCGCCGGCCCGATTGGGACGAGTACTTCATGAACATCGCGAAGGTCGTGGCTTCGCGGAGCAACTGCATCAAGAGGAAGGTCGCCGCGATCATCGTCAAGGACAAGCGCGTCGTTTCGACCGGCTACAACGGAACGCCCCGGGGGGCGCGCAACTGCAACGAAGGGGGCTGCCCGCGATGCAACAGCATGGCGCCAAGCGGAACCGCCCTGGAGGAGTGCCTCTGCTGCCACGGCGAGGAGAATGCGATCACGCAGGCGGCATACCACGGCACGAGCCTCAAGGGAGCCACCCTGTATACGACCTTTGCGCCCTGCCTTCTCTGCACCAAGATGATCATCAACAGCGGGATCGTAGAGGTTATCTACAACAAGGACTATCCGCTCAATGACCGGGCTCTCGCGCTGCTGGCCGAATGCCACATTCAGCTGCGGCAGATCCGGATCTAGCTCACCGGCACCGATCGTGCGGTGCGAGCAGGGAAGTGAGATCCACTCAGGGGGAAGAATTCAGAGGGTCTGGGTCGCGGTGGAGAGAGGGACAAACGGCAGTCATGTGCGGCGGCTTTCCAAGCCGACGGGACGGGTTGAAAATCCGCCCCACGTGATTCTCATATAGGGAGGACTGGGAACTCGGAATTCCGAAATCAGCTCACCACCGCCCCTCATTGACGGGGCGAATGCGCGAACCGAAAACCAGGCGGAGTTTCTGGAGAATGATCTAGACATCTTCTTCTGAGTTCTGCATTCTGCATTCTTTTTTCAGTTGGAATACTGCAGCACCTTCTGCTTGAACGCCTCAAGAGTAAGCCTGCCAGCCTTGTAATCGGATACGACCGACTTTTGAACCGAAACGATGTCACGCTGCGAACCGGCACCTCCACCGAGGACCATTGCCTCACCGGCGTCGGTCGAAAGCACCAGGTTGATGTATTCATTCGGCTTCACAAAGGTGAGGGAGTCGCCATGATTGGCCAGGGCCTCGACGAGGTGAACCTTCAGCTGCGCCAGGGCTTCCTGAAACTTCTGCCGCCGTTGTTCGATCATTTCCTGCCGCTTCTTCACCTTTTCCTGGGCTGCGGCCAGTCTCTTGCGGATAGTTTCCTGGTCCGGTTTCGGCGGCGGTGTGGGCTGTACCCTCGCCGCCGGCCTGGCCGGTCTCGCCGGCGCGGCAGGCGCAACTGCGGGCGCGGGAGCCTGTACGGGGGGCGCGATGACAACGGTATCGCCTGCCTCCTGGGCCTCACGCTCGGCCTCGGCAGTCTCTTCCATCTGGTCGCGCAGCTCTTCCTGAACGTCAGCGAGTTCCTCCTGTGCCTGCTGCATGGCCTCCTGCGAGGCTGCCATCGCCTCGGAATATGCACCGACCTCTACGGTACTAAGGTGGCCAAGGTTCATGGCCATGGCCATTCCTCCCAGCCTTTGCGACGGGATGGCCAGTTCGGAGGTCGGGATGACAAAGGTAGCTCCCTGGCCGTAGAGGTAGAAGCCTGAGATATTGTTCCATCCCCATACATGCTCAAGGTGCCTCTGATCCCTTGACTCGCCGGCGCCTGACACCTGGAGGTCCCGGACTGCGAAGTCCAGGGTCGTACCCAGTATCCCCTTCATGATTTCCAGCTCCTGGTCGACTTTCTTCTGATCGAACAGATCGTTTCGCGTGCCTTGGGCCAGGCTCCAGGAGAGCAGCCCGACGTTCAGGACCAGTATCAACACAGCAAAGAATCGTTTCATGATTACCTCCGGTAGAATCTACCGCATTCTCAGTTCTGCAACCTGGAGCAGGGTCGCCAGGATGGCATCGGTTTGTGTGTTCTTGACCTCTCCATTGATCGCCAGCAGTTTGATTCGGTTGTCGACTGCTGCCATATCGCGGGCTCTCTCCAGTGAAACCTTCCGATAAACATCCTGGACCGACCTGTCTGTCTTCCTCTCGAGGTCGTAGGCCGTCGAACTCATCAACTGCCCCATGCGAAGCTCGGCGTTGTTTATCGCCTGTTCCAGGAGAGCGCGCTGCTCGCGGCCGATTGCCTTGTTAGAACGGGCCATCTCGGCACGCAGCGTGCGCAGGAACGCGAGATTGTCCAGGCGGCTTCGTTCGGCCGCCGCTTTCAATATCTTCGCCTCGAGTGCCGAGGTGTCCACCTGTGCAGCCTGCGGTGCGGCTGGTCTCTTTTCAGGGAGCCTGCCGAAACCGATCACCAGCGCTCCCTCTTCGGCGCGAACCTGCAGCCGCGAAATGGCCACGAGCGATGCGAATCCGAGAATAACCAGTACCGTGGCGGTGGCTGCCTGCCACGCACGGGACATCCGGAGGAAGGCGTGCCAGGGCGTGCCGTGCGATTCCTCGGGATAGACAAAAAAGTGTCTCGGGGCAGGCACATCCAGTCCGCCGCCCAGCTGCCGGACGGTGTCGCTGTACATCCGGTGCTCGCGGTTGCAGGGTGAGCACTCGGCAAGATGCTGATCCAGTGCTTTCTGCTCTTCCCGGCTCAGATCTCCCAGTAGCGCTCTCGGGATGCGGTTTCTGTACTCACTGCAAGTGGCGGCCATCTCTCTACCTCGGTCAGATATCTGGCTCAAATGCCCCCAGGCGGTATCTCATTACCTCCAGGCCCGCGTACAACCGCGATTTGATCGTGCTGACAGGGGCCTCGATGACTGCTGCGATCTCCTCGAAAGTCAAATCCTGGAAAAACTTGAGCTCGAGCACCGCTTTGTGGTCGGGCTGGAGAAACTGCAGCGCTGCCCTTACCCGGCTTTGCCTTTCCCCGCTGAGGATCTCGCCCTCGTGCGACTCCCGCGAGGGCAGCCGGCTCGCGACACGCTCCCCGGGCCGGTCTGTGTCCAACGAAATGTGAACTCCCTGCGGGCGCCTCCGCAGTCTTGAGAGGCAGTGATTCACGGCGATTCGGTACAGCCAGGTGGAGAATTTCGCGTCCTTGCGGAAGCGCCGGATATTCCTGAAGGCGGCCAGAAAGACTTCCTGGGTGGTGTCCTCCGCCTCGCCGGGGTCGTGAAGCATCCGGAGGGTCAGGTTGTATATCGGTTTTTCCCATTTCAGGACCAACTGGTTGAAAGCCCGGTTGTCTCCGCGCTGGCTGGCGCCGACCCAAGCCGATTCCATCTCCCGGTCCGGGGACACGGATCCTCTCAATCCCTGATCGAGGAGCATCGGTTTGGAATCCTGACTCATCGATTGAAGCCTGCCGTTCGCCTTAACCTGGAATCCGTTTCCTGTTACGCTAATTTTGACGCAGGCGAACACGAAAAAGTCGAAATATTTGCTGTTCGGGCACCTTTTGCCTGGATCGGGAGGGAGTGTGCGCACTTCGCCGAAGCGTACTCGCGTCGCGGCCGATGGCTTGTCGGATCCCGGCCGCACTTATCCGACAGGAAACGCGGACTGGCTTTTTCCACTTGAAATGCGGCCTGAGCAGCAATTAGCTTCTTGTGCTCACGGTGAGAACCATGCCTGTCGAAACTGAGGTGAAGATCAGGCTTTCCGGCCTGCCCGGCTTTCGGGATCGGTTGAAGCGATCGGGTGCCGCCCTGCTGTCCCCTTGTCATTTTGAAGACAACCATGTCCTCGATTTCCCGGACGCGAGGCTCCGTGCGCGGAAGTGCCTGATGCGCGTGCGGATGGCTGGCGGCTCCGCCTGGATTACCTTCAAGGGACCGCCGATTCCGGCTGATCTCTTCAAGAAACGCGACGAATGGGAAACATCGGTGGCGGACGGGTCCGTACTCCTCAGGATTCTCGAGGAGTCGGGGATGACTGTCTGGTTTCGATACCAGAAGCGACGCGAGGAGTACACGCTCGACGCGCCCGACGGGGCGCGGGTATTGCACGTCGCGCTGGACGAAACGCCGATCGGAGAATACGCGGAAATCGAGGGACTCGAGGAGGACATCCTCTGGACCGCATCGCGGCTCGAAGTGGACACGTCGGAGTTCATCCGCGACAGCTACTACTACCTTTACATCCTGGACTGCCGGAACAGGGGAATCACCCCCGGCGACATGATCTTTCCCGAACACAAGCTGCAAGATGCGAAATGAGTGAGGGCATTCATGGACTTCGTTTACATCAGGGACATTGCAGAGCATGAAGGCGCAGAAGCCGTTCTCCGCGGCTGGGTCTATAACAAGAGGAGCAGCGGGAAAATACACTTCATTCTGCTTCGTGACGGGACAGGGGTGATTCAGTGCGTCGCATCGAAGAGCGGTCTCACTCCGGAGCAATTTGCTGAGCTCGACAGGCTGACGCAGGAGTCCAGCGTCGAGGTCCGGGGCCGGGTCCGGAAAGACCAGCGTGCCCCGGGCGGTTACGAGCTCGACGTAACGGCCTTCAGGATTTTCCAGATCGCGGAAAGCTACCCGATCACCCCCAAGGAGCACGGCACCGCTTTTCTGATGGAAAACCGGCACTTGTGGTTGAGGAGCTCCCGGCAGCACGCGATAATAAAGGTCCGCCACGAAATCATAAAGGCCTGTCGCGACTACTTCGATGACCAGGGATTCACCCTGGTGGACACCCCGATCTTCACACCGAACGCGTGCGAAGGTACAACCACGCTCTTCGAGACCGAGTATTTCGACCAGAAGGCGTACCTGACTCAGAGTGGCCAGCTCTACAACGAAGCCACCGCTGCCGCTCACGGCAAGGTTTATTGCTTCGGCCCGACGTTCCGCGCAGAGAAATCAAAGACGCGCCGGCATCTCATGGAGTTCTGGATGATCGAGCCCGAGGTGGCGTTTGCGACCCTGGAAGACGCGATGAATCTCGCCGAGGGGCTGATCTCCTTCATTGTGGAGCGGGTGCTGGCGCGACGGAAGCCCGAGTTGGCGGTGCTCGAGCGGGACCTGGCTCCGCTGGAGCAGATCTCCCGGCCCTTTCCGAGGATCTCCTACGACGAGGCTGTCCGCAGGCTTCAGGCGGCAGGATCGGAGATAAAGTGGGGAGGCGACCTTGGGGGCGGAGACGAGACCATCCTGTCCGGGCAGTTTCCCTCGCCGGTCATGATCCATCGCTATCCCTCGGCGGTGAAGGCATTCTACATGCAGCCCGATCAGGAGCGGCCCGAGGTGGCCCTGTGCGTCGACGTTCTGGCGCCCGAAGGTTACGGGGAGATTATCGGCGGTGGTCAGCGAATTCACGACCATGACCTGCTGCTGCAGAGGCTCAAGGAACACGGCCTCCCGACCGAACCTTTCCAGTGGTATCTGGACCTCCGCAAGTACGGCACGGTCCCGCACGCCGGTTTCGGAATGGGGATCGAGCGCGTGGTGGCCTGGATCTGCAAGCTTGACCATCTGCGAGAAGCGATCGCGTTCCCGAGGATGCTTTACAGGATCTATCCTTGAGCTTCCGGGGCGAAGAGACGATGGACCGAACGGCAGCGAGGTGGGCTCCGCGACTCGTGCTCCTGGCAGGGCTCCTTCTGGGGACCGTCTGGTTCGTCCATTTCTATGCTCTCGGACTGACCACCGCCCATTACGACGCCAAAGCGCACCTCCTGGTTGCACGCCGCCTGCTCGATTCCACTTCACCGGGATACCTCCAGTTGGGTGCGCACTGGCTGCCCCTGCTGCACATTCTCTATCTGCCGCTCGTCATCTTCGAAAGCCAGTACCGGACGGGACTTCTCCCGAGCCTGGTCTCGGTCTGCGCATTCGCTCTCTCGGGATGGCTCCTGTACAGGATAGCCTCGCGCTGCACGGGGTCCTGGCAGTCCGGTGTGTTTGCGGGCTCTATCCTGTTGGGAAACGCCAACTGGCAGTACCTGCAGGCTTGTCCGCTCACCGAACCGCTCTTCATGTTCCTGAATCTTGCGGCAATGGATCGCTTCCTGGCCTGGCGAGACGACCGCGGTGCCCGTCTGCCGTGGGCGACTGCAATCTGGGCCTCGCTTGCCTCCCTGTGTCGCTATGAGGGCTGGTTTCTTGTAGCCGGTGTTCTCATGGTCCTGGCTCTCGACTGGCACAGGGGGAGCATGCCGCGGCGGACAGCGGTCAGGGCAGGGCTGGTAATTGCCTGCGTTTTCGCGGCTCCGCTTGCCGCTCACTTCGGTTATGTCTATATCTGGACCGGGGAGACCTTTTTTCATCGTGTGGCCAGAGGCTATCCGGCTCCGTACGTAACGTACCGGCGTCCGTTCCTCTCGGTCGTCTATCACCTCGCGGAACTGGTGCAGGTGTCGGCACTGGTTCCGCTCATGTTGGCTGCCGGCGGCATAATTTTCAGCTTCATGCGCAGGGAGCGGCTGATCCGCTGGCTCCCCCTGTTTCTGCTCTGGCTGCCGTCGGTTCTGAACGTAGCGGCCCTCTACTGGGGGCTGATCTACCGCGTGCGTTACTCGTGCCTCGTAGTGCCGGCGGTGGCGGTCTTCGCGAGCCTGCTCTGCTCGTCGCGGAAGGCGCTGCAACGTGCATTCACCGTGACCGTGCTGGTCGTTTCGTCCCTGCCCGCTCTTCCCTGGCTGCTGCCGCACGTCTGGCGATTTCACATGTTCTCCGCCGCCCCGGGCGTCGTTATCCTCCCGCTGCTCGCGGTCCTGTTGTTTCTGGTCGCCCGGTCACGGTCGAGCTGGGTGTGGGAATCAATCGTGCTGTGCATCCTGGGGATGCAGCTCCCGGTCCTTTACGCTGAGTATCGACCGATACTGGTCGAGACCCGTGAGCATGACTATATCGAGTCCGAAAGGCAGGCGGTCTTGAGCTACCTTCGCGCCAACTACGACGGCAGGAGAATCCTGGTCGACATGGGTCGCCTTGCGCCGCTGGTGTACGACTCCGGCATCCCCGTCCGGAAGTTCATCTACAACGAGGGGCAGCAGAAAGAATGGGTTGCGGCGCTGCAGCATCCCCGGCAGGAAGCAGGCTGGATCGTCATGGAAAAGGGGGATGAACTCTGCAACCTGCAGCAGGTTGACCCCCGTTGGACGGATATGTATGCTCTTGCCGTACAGACGGACAGTTACCGCTTGTATCGGTTGCAGGAAACTCAACAGGGAGGCTCGCCCCCGGCCAGGCGATTCGAGTGAAAAGCGAGATCCGCAAAGACTTCGTCCAGAAGAAGTTTGACTTCACCCCACCTCGTCCACGCCCCTTCCTGTCAAATCTTCCTGCCGGAATCGACACATACGACGAGGGAGTGGCGCGGTTCTTCCGCTGGCGCACGGGCCTGGACTATCACTGGGCGATCGACCAGGTGGTCGATTTTGTAATCAACACCCGCCGGACGCGGGTTGTGGACATGCTCACCGACACGGGCTCCTTCGCCGTGCGGTTAATCGGTCGCAAGGGGTTCGTCGGGAAACTGTATTCGTTTGATTCCAACATCACTCTCCTGGAACGCGCACGGCAGCGGGCGCGTCACATGGGCCAGGACCAGGTCGTGGAGTTTCGCCAGGTAGCGGAGCCGCGATGTCCGTTGCCGGACGGGTTTGCGGAGGTCCTGGTCTCCTTTTTCGACTTCCACCGCCACCCGGCGGAGCAGTTCATGGCCGAATCGGTGCGGGTGCTCTGCCCGGACGGGCATCTCATACTGGCGGAGGTTCTCGAGCCCCGGTCGGCGCGAAACAAATGGCAGAATCTCCTCAAGCGCATGCACCTGAGGTATATCCAGAAGAATCCTGCCGAGGCGGAAGGGAATTACTGTGACCGGGAGGAGATGATTGATCTCATATTCGGCGCAGGTTTCAGGCAGATTATCATTCAGGGTTTGAAAGTACCGTCCTCGCCGCATGAAGGCATCTTCAGCCTGATCGCGGCCACACGATAACCCTCCTTGTGACGGCCTGTGATCCCGAGACCGATCCCGGGCCGGTTGAGAGGCTGCAGTGGGCGAATTGATAGACGGGAAAGCGCTGGCACAGGAAATCCAGGCGGAGGTGGCGCAGCAGGTTCAGCGCATGGCGGAGGGGGGGATCCGTCCGGGGCTTGCCGTGGTTCTGGTGGGCGATAACCCGGCGTCGCACATGTATGTCAGGTCAAAGGTCAAGACCTGTGAAACGCTGGGAATGCGATCGGAGAAAGTCGAACTGCCGGCCGAATCTACCTCCGGTGAGATCCTCCCGGTAGTCGAACGGTACAACAGGAGCGCCGATATTCATGGCATTCTCGTGCAGTTGCCCCTTCCGCGCCAGGTGGACGCGCGCGAGGTGCTGGATTCCATCCTCCCCGAGAAAGACGTAGACGGGATTCATCCCGTCAACGTCGGGCGACTCGTCGCGGGGACGGCGACGCTGAAGCCTTGCACGCCGGCAGGCATCATCGAGATCCTCAAGAGGACAGGAACACAGCTGCGAGGTCGCCGGGCAGTCGTCATCGGGAGAAGCGACATTGTGGGAAAGCCCGTTGCGCTCATGCTCATGCACGAGGATGTCACCGTGACGATCTGTCACTCCAAGACTCCGGACCTGCCGTCGGTGGCCCGTGAGGCTGACATCCTGATCGTCGCCATGGGCAGGCCGGCGTTTGTCAGCGACGACTTCGTGAAGCCCGGCGCTGTCGTGATCGACGTGGGCACGAGCCGCGTCGACTCCTTAGAGCGCATCCATGAGATATATGGGGACGACCCGCAACGTCGCGCCGACTATCAGAAGAAAGGCTACACGGTGGTTGGAGATGTAAATCCGGGCAAGGTCTTGCCCAGGTGCTCGCTGCTCACACCTGTACCCGGCGGGGTCGGCCCCCTCACAATCGCCATGCTCATGGCCAACACGGTCAAGGCGGCTGCGCTGCAGCACGCTGCCGGTGAGTTCCATGGCAGGGTTGGTGATATCAAATGAGAAGAGCATTCGCAGGTTCGTTTGCGCTATTGCTGGCGGTGTCCCTGTCGGCGCAATCAGGCAAGGGCTACCGCATCAAGAAGGTCGGGGAATACCCGAACTTCATGGCTCTGAGTGCTGATGGCAGGACGGCATATGTGACCTCATTCGGCACCGGTGAACTCCTGGTCGTCGATCTCGAGAAGAAGGCGGTGAAGGGCTCGGTCGCGGTAGGATCGGAGCCCCTGGGCGTCGCGCTGGCCGATGGAGGCAAGACGGCGTTCGTGGCCTGCCGGCAATCGGGCACGGTAGCGATCGTCGATTTGGCCTCGCTCCGGGTCGCCGAGAACATAAAAGTCCCGGGTTCGCCCTGTGCCGTTGCGATAGGAGCGAAAGGCTACCGCGCATACGTCACGAACTTCGGTCGCACAAAGGAGGGCGGCCAACTGCACATCATCGACGTGCGGGAACATTCCCTGGTTGCGACCATGAAGGTGGGCATGAACCCGATCGCCATCGCGGTGCTGCCGGTTTCCGAGCAGTGCTATGTCGTCAACGGCGGTATCGGCCAGGTCTGGGTCATAGATCCGGAGAGGCAGCGTGTGCTGAACCGGATCACCGTCGGAGACGCGCCCATCGGGATTGCCCTCACTCCCGACGGCAAACGCGCGTTTGTGCCCAACAACCGCTCCAATGATCTTTCGGTGATAGACACACAGTTGGGAAAGCTCCTGGTGAGCGTCCCCGTCGGTAAGGGTCCGTTCGGGGTGGCAGTGAGCCCGGATGGCAAGCGGGCCTTCGTCGTCAACTCGGAGGACCGTACCTTCTCGGTTCTGCCGTGCGACCTGTCCAACCTGGAGCTGACAAGCTACAGGCTCGACAAGGGGCCGAGAGACATAAAGGTTGCAGCCGACAATCGCACCGTAATCGTGGTCAGTGAGCAGACCAACTCGCTCCAGGTGCTCGACGTGCCGTGAGCAGGCTTCGCGCCCGGTTCACCGGCTCTCGTACCACTTCAGGTTTGCGCTGGCTGAGCCGATACACGCGATATCGAGCCTGCCGTCGCCATTGAGATCGACAGCGACGCACGAGGCAGCGGCTACGCCGCCCTTGTCCAGCGTCTTCCGTTGCCAGTGCCTGCCCGAGCCGTCTTCCGTGTAGTAAACGTAAACCGCCCCGCCCGCCCCCCGGTAGCCGGCGATGATTTCGTCCCGCCCGTCGCCGTTGAGGTCGACTGCATGGATTGTGTGGCCGTCGACGAATGAATCGTCGATGACCTGGCGCGTCCACCCGCCATTCTCTTCCAGGTATGTCACCAACTGGTTCCCGTGCCAGGGTTCGATCGAGCAGAGGAACCGGCGGAGGCCTATCCTGCCTACGGCCACGTCGCTCGCACCGCACCTGGGGCAAGGGGATGGATCTCCCTTCGCAACCTCGGTTCGCGTCCACTTCCCATCCCGCATCAGTTTGTAGAGATGGATTCCGCTGAAACTCGCCGTCAGTATCTCATCGCGCCCGTCCCCGTCCCAGTCGACGATCGCGATCCCGTGCATGACCCCTTCGTTCTCGTCCCCGATGAGGCGGCGCTTCCATTCACCAGGCCGGTAATAGACGAGCGGGGTGTGCCCGCGATAGTCGGGACCGCCGGTGTCGGCACCGGTCAACGGGGCGTTGACGACGACTCTGACGCCGCTGCCGTCAATGTCGGCGGTCCTGAGTCGGTGCGCGGTAGGGAGGCGATCGATCTCCCTGATCCTCCACGTGGCACGCGGGTCCCCTTCGGGCTCGAGGACGGATACTATCCCCGGGCTGTTCCTGGCTTCACTGGAGAAGCCGCTCGCCAAAACCATCACAGGGTGCGGCCGGGCATCCAGGACTGCCAGGTTGATCATCTGCGAGAGGTTCGACGCGATCACGTGCCGCTGCCACCCCGGATTTTCAAACCAGACGAGTTCCGGCATGCCGCTTGCGAGTGCCACCAGGTCGGGTTTGCCATCCCGGTTGATGTCGGCAGCGACTACCTGGTAGCCACCGGTCAGGTCGGTGGCGATCGTATGCTCGAGGAATTGTGCGAACTTACTGTCGGCTTGGGTCATGGCCAGGGCAAACACGAGAAGGAACTGAAGGTTGACTGTCATTGTGTCGTCACGCTGGGAGCGGCAGCGCCTCACGTGCCCTGCGGGCGCTGCGATTGCACAAACCATTCGGCAAACTTCCGGATCCCTTCCCGGACGGGGGTTGAAGGATCATAGCCGAGCATTTGCCTGGCCCGGCTTATGTCGGCAAATGTGATAGCCATGTCCCCTGCCTGGTCAGGCAGAAACTGCAGACGGGCCTTCCTTCCCAATGCTTCTTCGATCAACCGGATCAGGTCGAGCAGTGACACGGTCTGCGATTCGCCCAGGTTGATCACGGCAAAGCCCGGGTTGACGCGAACCGAGTTCAGAATCCCCTGCACGATATCGTCGACATAGGTGTAATCCCGCCGGCTGGATCCATCTCCAAACACCGGCACGTCACGACCCTCCCAGATCAAGCGGGCGAACTTGTGGATCGCCATCTCGGGCCTTTGTCGCGGCCCATACACCGTGAAGAAGCGGAGGCAGGTGATGTTCAATCCGAAGTTGTGGGAATAGGTTCTGCAGAGCAGTTCGCCGGCCCGTTTGGTTGCCGCGTAAGGTGAGACCGGGTTGTCTGCCGGATCATCCTCGCCAAAGGGCACCCTTCGGCTTCCTCCATACACGGACGAAGAGGATCCGAAGATGAAACAGGGTACCCGGAACTCCCTGGCCAGTTCCAGCAGATGAACTGTCCCCGTGACGTTCACGTTCGAATAAAGCGCGGGTCGCTCCAGCGACGGCCGCACGCCGGCCCAGGCTGCCAGGTGGATGACGACCTGCGGCCCGGCATGTGCAAAGACCCGGCGGAGCCCCTCCATGTCAAGAATGTCGGTCTCATGAATCTCCGGCTTTCCGTGTGACCGCAACTCGAGGATGTTCTTTCTCTTGATTGCAGGATCGTAAAAGTCGTTGAAGTTGTCGACAATGACCACCTGCTCGCCCCGGTCCAGAAGGCTGGACGCAACATGGCTGCCGATAAAACCCGCGCCGCCGGTGATCAATATGCTCATTCCGAACTCCGTGCCTGGAGGATGTGAGTACGTGTTTCCCGGCGACAATGACCGGAACATTCCAAAGTAGCCGATCTTCATTCGGCCGTCAATTGCGGTGACGCTGTGCTATCATCGGCGCACAATGCTGCACGTCGGTCTCACGGGGAACATTGCGTCGGGAAAGACCAATGCCAGGCGTGTGTTTACCGAATTCGGGGCTCACGCGATCGATGCCGATGAAATCGCACACGACCTGCTATCCCCCATGGGGGAGGTTTACCGGCAGGTTGTCCGGAACTTCGGCGAAGGCATCGTGGACGAGGACGGAACCATCAACCGGAGGAGGCTGGGATCCGTCGTTTTCGGCGACTGCGAGAAGAGGAAATTGCTGAACTCTCTGGTGCATCCCGGGGTGCGAGCCGAGGTCCAGCGCAGAATTGCCGACCTGGAGAGCACGCACTCCGCAGGGATTATCATCATCGATGCGGCCCTGATGGTCGAGACCGGTTCGTACCGCAGCTACGACAAACTCGTGGTGGTGTACTGCGAACCTGCGCTGCAGCTCGACAGGCTCCTGCGGAGGGGCGGACTGACCTTGCAGGAAGCGAAGTCCCGGATCGACTCACAAATGCCCGTTGAGGAGAAGCTCAAAGCGGCTGACTACCGGATCGACACGTCCGGCACTTTCAGCCAGACACGGGGACAGATCGAAGCGGTCTACCGGGACCTGGTCCTGTACGAGTCGGCACGTCGGGGAGCAGGGGACGCCAGGTGATCCTCTGTCACCGCCCCTGCCATGGGGCGAGCCTGGCGAGAGGGGGCGGGCGCGCTACGCCGAAGCGCGCGGTGTCCGCACCGGCGGCGTGGATTTGCTTTCCCGTCTCGACTTTCGTCACGGGGGAGGAGTGAACAGTGTGGCCGCACGGATCCAGCCGCTGGCGCCCCGGCATTTCCATTGACGTCCCATTCCCGCTATGGTATTCAATCCGGTTTTCGTTTTCGCTACTGATTGAATTGTTTTAGGTTAGCGCCTTTCCCCTGAGGCCGGGCATTGAGTGGCGTCTCTGGTGCCTTGGGGGCTTTATGAGCCCGGGTCCATGCTCGACTATATCTGGTTGATTCCTGTTCTTCCCCTCGCAGGGAGTGCCGTCCTCGGCATATCCGGCCTCGCCACCCTTCGGCTCAGGGGCAGGAAGCTGAGCAAGAGAATTGTCTCGGCGGTGGCGCTCACCGTCGTGGGGCTTTCGTTTCTGCTTGCCGCTGCCGTAACCGTGCAGGCTTTCGTGCTGGAGCACCGCGAGTCGTTCGTTGCGAACTATTACACCTGGCTCGACGCCGGCCGCCTGCCGCTCGCCGGTGGAGGACTCGAATCCTTCAAAGTGCCCATGGGGCTGCAGCTGGATCCGCTCTCGGCCGTAATGATTCTGGTCGTCACCGGCGTTGGTTTCCTGATCCACGTGTATTCGACCGGGTATATGTGGGACGACAGCGGCTACTATCGCTTTTTCTCCTACCTCAATCTTTTCATGTTCGCGATGCTGACCCTGGTGCTGGCGAACAATTTCGTCCTGATGTTTGTAGGGTGGGAAGGGGTGGGCCTCTGCTCTTATTTGCTCATCGGCTTCTATTTTGAAAAGAAGAGCGCCGGCGATGCCGGCAAGAAGGCTTTCGTCGTGAACAGGATCGGCGATGCGGGATTCCTTCTCGGCATCATGCTGATCTTCGTGCACTTCGGTTCCCTGGGGTTCGAGGAGGTCTTCAGCAAGGCTGCCGTGATGCAGGTCCAGGAGGGACATGGATTCCTTTTCTGGGCTACGCTCTGCCTCTTCATCGGAGCCGTCGGCAAGAGCGCGCAGATCCCGCTCTATGTCTGGCTGCCGGACGCCATGGAGGGCCCCACGCCGGTCTCAGCGCTTGATTCACGCCGCCACGATGGTCACGGCCGGCGTCTACATGGTTGCAAGGTGCAATGCGCTCTTCAGCCGTGCCCCCGAGACCATGGCCATCATCGCGTTCGTCGGCACGCTGACCGCGCTTTTTGCCGCCACAATCGGGTTTGCGCAGACCGACATCAAGCGGGTTCTTGCGTACTCCACGGTCAGCCAGCTGGGATACATGTTCGCAGCGCTGGGCGTGGGGGCGTTCGCAGGCGGAATCTTCCACCTGATGACCCACGCGTTCTTCAAGGCCCTGTTATTCCTCGGTTCGGGTGCGGTCATAATGGCCATGCACCATGAGCAGGACATGACCAGGATGGGTGGGTTGCGCAAGTACCTGCCGCGAACCTACTGGACCATGCTCATCGGAGCCCTGGCCATCTCGGGAGTCCCCGGGCTGTCGGGATTCTTCAGCAAGGACGAGATCCTCTGGCGAGCCTGGAGCGGAGACCACCCGTTCATCTGGGCGGTGCTCTGGATCAACGCCGGCCTGACTGCTTTTTACATGTTTCGCCTCGTCTTCATGACCTTCTGGGGCGAAGAGCGCATGGGCGAGCACGTCAAGCATCACCTGCACGAACCCCCGAAGAGGGTGATATATCCCCTCGTGGCCCTGGCTGTCCTTTCTGTGATCGGCGGCTACGTGGGTCTGCCCGCGTGGACCGGGGCGCCGAACAGTTTCGAGCACTTCCTCGAACCCGTGCTTCGCGTTCCCGCGTCGCACGCCCCCGAAGCCGGCCACTCCACCGAGCTGCTGTTCACGGGACTCTCAATCGCAATCGCTCTCGCGGGTATCTGGTGCGCGCATCACGTTTACGTTTCGAGGCCCGGTACCGCCGACCGGGTCGTAGCGAAGATCAAGGGGCTGTACACACTGGTCTTCCGCAAGTACTACGTGGACGAGATCTACGATGCCGCTTTCGTGAATCGCACCAAGAACCTCGCCGATGCGTGCTTTTTTGTGGATTCGAAGTTTGTGGATGGCACAGTCAACGGCACCGCGGCCGCGACGCGCGGTACCGCGACGCTGTCGAAGCTGTTTGACACCTATGTTGTGGACGGACTGGTCAATTTCGTCGGATGGATCAACATGGCGTTCAACAGGGTCGCCACCTCACTCCAGACGGGGCTGGTGCAACGTTACGCGCTGGGTGCCGTTTTCGGCATACTGGTTTTTATCCTGATCTACTACAACGATTTTCTGAAGCTATAGTCCGGGTGGTTTCGTCGCAAGAATCGGGAGTGAACGCTGATGGACCTCTTCATGGGCAACATACTGAACATAGTCTGCTACGTCCCCCTGGTGGGGATAGTGCTGATCATGTTCACAAGGAAGGATAAGCAGGACGCGATCAGGTGGATCGCCAACATCACGGGGTTTGTCGGCTTTCTTGTTTCGATCCCGCTTCTGACGAAATTCTTCGACGCGCGCTATATCGATCCGGCCACCGGATTCAGGTTCGTCTACGAGAAACCGTGGATCCAGCTCATCGGTGCGAAATACAAGTTCGGGATCGACGGTATCAGCATGCTGCTGGTCCTCCTGACCACACTCCTCGGATTCATCGCCATCCTCTCCTCCTGGACGGCAATCAGGGAACGGGTCAAGGAATACTACGCCTTCATGCTTCTCCTCCAGACGGGGATGCTGGGCGTCTTCATGGCGCTGGATTTTCTGGTTTTCTACGTCTTCTGGGAAGTGATGCTGGTCCCGATGTACTTCCTCATCGGCGTCTGGGGCGGACCGAGAAAGCTTTACGCGGCGATCAAGTTCTTCCTCTACACATTGGCAGGATCGGTTCTGATGCTGGTCGGCATCCTCGCGCTGTACTTCCACTATCATTCCGTGACCGGCCTCTCTTCCTTCGACATCATCGAATACCAGAGACTCGGTTTTCCGACCGGGCTTCAGTATTGGGTGTTCCTCGCCTTTTTCATCGGCTTCGCGATCAAAGTCCCGATGTTTCCTTTCCACACCTGGTTGCCCGACGCCCACGTGGAAGCACCCACCGCGGGATCGGTCATTCTGGCCGGCGTGCTTTTGAAGATGGGGACCTACGGATTCGTCCGCTTCTCGCTGCCCATGTTTCCCTGGGCGACGATGCATTTCATCAAGCCCATGCTGATCATTTCACTGATCGGCATTATCTACGGCGCGCTCGTGGCGATGATGCAGAAGGACATGAAGTCGCTGGTCGCCTATTCGTCCGTGAGCCACCTGGGGTTCGTGATGCTCGGCGTTTTCGCCGCGACACCCGTGGCCCTGCAGGGCGGCGTGCTGCAGATGATCAACCACGGGATCTCGACCGGAGCTCTGTTCCTGATCGTCGGGATCATATACGAGCGCAGGCACAGCCGCATGATTTCGGAGTTCGGGGGATTGAGCCACATCATGCCGGTTTATGCTACGGTCTTCCTGATCATGACCTTGAGCTCGATCGGGATGCCGGGCCTTAACGGCTTTATCGGCGAGTTCTTCATCCTGCAGGGTACGTTCGCGGCGCCGAACCTTTGGATCTACGCGGCCGTCGCGGTCCTGGGCATCATCCTGGGGGCGGCTTACATGCTTTGGCTCTATCAGCGGGTGATGTTCGGCAAGTTGGAGAATCCCGCGAACCAGGGCCTGCAGGACCTGAACCTGAGGGAACTGGCGACTTTCGTTCCGCTGATCGTTCTTGCCTTCTGGATCGGCCTCTATCCGGCCTTCTTCACCAAGTACCTGAATGAGCCTGTCGATGCCATAGTCAAGCGCGTTCGGCCCGAGTACTTCCGTGAAGCGCAGGTCCAGGTCCCGACCCCGCCCGCGGTCGTGGTATCGAGATAGGTACCTGCGATTCCTCCAACTGCGCAGATAGACCCGCCTGCAGGAGATCTCCGCCGGACCCCATATCGGTGTCGCTGGCCTCCGTGAGACGGGCCTACAGCCCTTGTTTTTGTTTCGTTTTGGCGATTCCCGGGGCGTTGCCCCGGGCTGGTATGGTTCGCGCCTTCGGCGCTCATTCTTGTTGGCGGGCGAGACGACGGCGGTTGCACGCCTGGCACGCCCGCGCCTTCGGCGCTTACGTTCGCGCTTCGGGGCTGCATTAACTCCTGGCACCGTTCCCGGAGGGCCGAAGGCCCGGGTCATACCAGCCTGGCGCAGCGCGCCAGGGATAGATTTGCGAAAACCACCGAGGGCTGTAAGCCCGAACCATAGATCTATCCCCGTCAGGACATGTCAGTTCGCCTTCCCGATGGGATCGCCCGCGGTCACGCCCGGCGGCAGTGTCGCGTCTCCGGCGACACCCTGATACCGGACGACCTGGTCCGGGGCAACCGCGAAGAGGAAACGGCCGTTTCCGGTTGTCGGAGTTGCGACGAACCCGAATGAAGCGGGTGGGTCGCTATCGATGGCCGTGCCCACAACATCCCCGGCCTGGTATGAGTACCCGTTGATGGCTCCCGTTGTGCTGAACCTCGAATCGAGATACTGGCCGCTGACCAGCGACTCGAGAGTCGTGTACTGCTGGTTGTTCGTTGCCGCATAGCTGATTTCGGCGGAACCGATCGTGCGGCAACCCTCGATGGCAGCAGCCTCGTTTGCGGCCTGCTTGGAGGTCAAGAGACTGGGAATGGCTATCGCGGCCAGTATCGCGATAATGGCAACGACAATTAACACCTCGACGAGTGAGAAACCGTGCACTGCTTTCATATGGGTCTCCTTTGAAGTCTTGCAGTGCAGTAGTGTCTGAGGACGGCCTGTTATTTCGCGCGCCCGCGATCAAAATAGGATTCGTGCCGCAAGCCGTACCGCACAGACTGCCGAGGCTGAGGGAAAGCTCACCTTGCGGATGATGTATTAGATAGAAATATTCACTAAACTGAGCTAAATGCGGAGGTCACCTCTTCAGTGCAACGGCCTCGACGATGCCGGCCGCAGTGAGGTTGACGACGTCAGTCGCGCTGGCACCGTATTGCAGCAGGTGCGCGGGCAATCGCGTCCCCATCAGGATCGGCCCGATGGGAACCGCCGCGCCGACCGTCTCGAGCAGGTGGAGCGCCAGGTTTCCGGACTGGAGGTCCGGAAAGATGAGCACATTCGCATCCCTGTCCAGGTTGGAGAAAGGGAAGTGCTCCTGCCTCAGCGAACTGCTCAGTGCGGTTGCGAGCTGCATCTCGCCGTCAATCACCAGCTCCGGGGCCTGTTCCTTCGCCAGCGCAGTTGCCCGCCGGACCTTTCGGGCGAAAGGGTGGTCGACGCTGCCGAAGTTCGAAAACGAGAGCATGGCGACCCGCGGTTCGATGCCCAGAGAGTGCGCCATCCTGGCCGCCAGCAGGGCAGTCTCGGCGAGGTCCTCGGCACCGGGCTCGATGTTGACCGCGCAGTCCGCCATCAGGATCACCCCCTTTTGCAGCAACACGAGGTAGTGACTGGAGATCCTGCGGATTCCCGACTCGGGGCCGATAACCTCGAGGATGATTCGCAATGATTCCACATAATGGTGGGAAACGCCGGCGATCATCATGTCGGCGTCCCCGCTGTGCAGCATCATGGCGGCGAAGTAGTCGGGCTGGTGCAGACGCTGGGCGGCGGCATCCCGCATGACGCCGCGGCGCCCCCGCAATCGGAAGTATGCGTCGGCGTAGGCGGCGAATCGTGCGCTGCGGGAGGGGTCGATCACGGGTACGCCGCCCAGGTCGAAGCGGAGCCGTTCGATTGCCTGTCGCACCTCGGTTTCCCGCCCGAGCAGTATCGGCCGGGCGATCCCCTCGTCGACGATGATGGAACAGGCACGCAGGATGGTTTCATTCGCCCCTTCCGAAAAGACGACACGCGGTCTTGTCTGACGCGCGCCCAGGATCAGGTTTCGCATCGTCTCGCGTCCCGTGCCCAGGCGGACCGTCAGGCTCTCCTGGTAGGCTTCAGTCTCGCAGCGACGGAGTGCGACGCCTTCTTCGATGGCGCGGGCGGCCACCGCAGCGGACTCGCGCACGAGAATGCGTGGATCAATCGGCTTGGGCAGCAGGTACTCCGGGCCGAAGCTGAAATGTTCCCGACCGTAGGCTCTCTCGACTTCCTCAACGACATCCTCGCGCGCCAACTCGGCAAGAGCCCGGGCGGCCGCCAGCAACATCCCTTCGGTGATGCGAGTCGCCTGCACGTCGAGTGCCCCGCGAAATATGTAGGGGAAACTGAGGAGGTCCAGCACCGCATTCGGGTGCTGATCGAGTGCCGTGGCGACAATCACGTCCTGGCGGCATCCGATGGCCTCCTCGTAGGCGATTTCCGGCTCAGGCGTGGCCAAGGCAAAGACGACGGGGAATCGGTTCATCGAGCGGATCATCTCCTGAGACAACACGCGGCCTGCAGACGCGCCGATGAATACGTCGGCGCCGCGCAACCCCTCGTGCAACAGCCTGGCGGTGCCGGTCTGTGCGAAAGCCCTCTGGTAGTCGTGCAAATCGTCCCGCTCCGGGTGGATCAGCCCGTTGACGTCGTAGACAAAGAGGTTTTCCGGGGGAACGCCGAGGCAGAGCAAAAGGCGCGCGCACCCGGTGCCCACTGTGCCCGCCCCGCAAATCACGACTCTGATCGAGGCCACCTGCTTCTCGACGAGTTCGAGAGCGTTGATGAGCGCAGCTGTCGCCACGACCGCAGTGCTGTACAGGTTCTCATGGAATACCGGGATGTTGAGACTTCGGCTGAGCCGGTCATACACATAAAGGCCCTCCGGCGCCCGGATATCCTTCAGGTTCACGCCGCCGAAAGTTGGTTCCAGCAGTTGCACGGTCTCGACGAACTTGTCGGGATCTTCGGTATTCAGCTCGAGGTCGAAGACGTCGATGTCGGCAAGACGCTTGAAGAGAACCGACATCCCTTCCTGCATCGGCTTGGCGGCCTCGGGGCCGACGTTGCCGACGCCCGGGACGGCTGTCCCGTTTGTAATCACACCGACCAGGTTTCCGCGGGCCGTGTACCGAAAGACCGCGGACTTATCGAGCGCGATCTCCCTGGAAGGGAAGCCCGCGCCGGGCAGGTAGGCAAGCCGCATGTCACGGGGTGTCAAGCACGGCTTGCTCGGGCGCACTTCGATCTTGCCGGGGCGGCCGAGTGCATGGTGTTCCAGTGAATCCTCGCGTCGAATCATAGCGGCCTCTCCTGAATTCCGTTCAAGCGTGGTCCGGGTCCGTCGTTCCCGGACAGGGGGTGATTCCTGATTGTCTCCTCGTAGGCCGCCAGGAAAGCGGTCACGGGCCGGACCTGCAGGATCCAGAGCTGTGCGTCTTCGATCCCGAACTCGATGTCCAGCGGGTAGCCGTAAGCTGCCTCGAGGCGGGCGGCAACCGCGACCAGTTCGCAAAGTTCCACGTACTCGAGCGCAGGGCGGAGCCGCTGGTGGTAGAGAGTCTCTGCGTGGAGGGTACCGACGCCCGCGCGCTTGTTGAAAACGACCCGGTCCCGCTTGTCGGCGGTCACGTATCGAAAACGAAGCGGTCCCTTTTCCAGGTCCCCCTCTTTCATGACTACGATATGGTCGGCTGCGACTGTGCCGGAGACGACTCCCTCTCCCAGGCCAAGGACTGCATTTATGACCATCTCGCGCGTTTCGTGACCGGCCAGGTTGGAGGTCTGAAGCACTCCCGAAACGCGCGACCACACGATCCTCTGGACGATCACGCCGCCTCCTATCCCTCCCGGGCCCACGGAAAGGACAGAGCGGTTATGGATTGCGCGTTCGGTCCAAAGCCCGCTCCAGGCACGCTTCAGGTAGTCGAGGACGAGGTCTTCGCCGCGGATGAACAGGAAAGTTTCGAACTCGCCGGCCCTGGCAGCGATTTCGGCATCCTCCTCGCGCGTCGAGGAACGAACAGCCAGGTAGTGCGTCGAGTTTCCCGCTTCCGAATCGGCGGCGGGTGGCCCTGCTTCCTGCAGCTTCCTGCAGGCAGCTCGGACTTCGGCCGCCAGCCGTTCCGGCATGGTCGTGTTGTCCCACAGAGCCCGGATGCAATTCGATTTCTGACGGTGATCCAGATCCTGGCGGGCGAGCACGGCATCGATAGCTTCCCTGAGCGTGCGCTTCCCGGGCAGACTGCCTTTGACCGCACCGACCGAAGAATCGACGGCCACATCGAGCATCTCTTCGAAGGCCAGGTGAGTCACTACGAACCAGGGCGGTATGGCGGCTCCCGCCCGCATCATCTGCACTTCGGCCAGGTTGGCCGCCTTCCATCCCGTGAGGGAAGCCAGCGCGTGACCGCATTCATCCGGGAAGAGCACTCTGCGGCCGGCGCGCGCTTCAAGTGTTTGTGCGTCCCCGAGAGCGATGCGGTCAGCCAGTGCACGCCGGGCTTCCTGCTGTGCTGCGGAGGCGCCGACCAGTCGCTGCAGCCGTTCCAGTGTGCGTACCAGGTGCCGGGAGGCCGCGTCACAACCCTCCCCGGCGCCTGCACTGCGGACCGCCTCGTCATGAGCCTCGCTCAGCCCCCGTAATCGTCGTCTGGCAGACAGGTCTATCGCAGCCAGGTCATCGACGGCTTCGGGAATTGCGACTGCGGGGCAGGTGCCGAGCCAACGGGAAGCCTCGTCGAGTGTCCTGCAAAGCCTGAGGACTTCCAGCCTGAGCAGCAGGACTTCGCAGGCAGAGCCGGAGGTCGGGATCAGTTGGAGGGCTTTGCGACTCAGGTTGCGGCTGCGTCGCTGCAGCTCCGCCAGGGCGTTCCCGAGATGCTCCACTGCGACCGGGCCGACACAGTGGTTGCGAAGAATGACCTGGAGAAGGAGGGCCCGGTCGGCCGATGTATCGGCATCTGCGAATGCATCGCCCCGGAGAATCTCGTCAACCGCATGACTTGCCAGAACGGGGTCGGTCAGACGGGACAGGATTTTTTCCAGCTGATGGCGTGCCCGGAGCCGCTCCCCCCGGCGTCCCAGGATCTCCCTTTCTTCGCGTGCTCTTTCGAGACGGGCAGCAGCCAAACCGAGGTCTCGCGATTCTTCGTGGAACGCCAGGACCTCGCGTTCCTGCCCGAGTACGCGCAGAGTACCCGCATCCGCGTCCAGTACCACGATGTCGCCGTCTCGCAGGGTGTGCTCCCGTTCCCGCGTGTCGCACATGATGGAGACGCTCATCCCGCAGACTGTTCGCGTCTCCTCGCGATATTCCAGGGTGCGATAGGTGAGGAATGGAGAATCAGCCCCGCCTTGACTCCACTGGCCGGCGATAATGATGGCCGGCTTTCGGAACTGGTTCGCGATCAGCCCGGCGTGGCTCAGGATCCCGCCGCCGGTCGAGACAATCCCGGCAGCGTGGTACAGGAAGGCGGTGTCGTCCGGGCGCAGGAACGCTGCGAAAAGCACCGCACCGTCAAAATCCTCCGGCAGCCTGCCTCGGGTGCCGAGGAGGGCTCGGCCCACGGTGCGGCCGGGCGACGCCACGAGACCAGCCAGCTTGCGCTCTCCCGGCAAAGGACCGGTACGCCACGGCTGATGCGCCTGCGCGAAGCGCTCCCGGATGTCCCGGGGCGTCTCGATCGGTTGCCCGAGTCCTGCGGGCTCGCGGCCCGTGAGATAGCTCGCACGGCGGAGGAGTACTGCCAGTGCAGCCGCGTCACAGCTGTAATTCGGCATCCAGGGCTCGCTCTCTCCGGCCCGTCTCCTGCACAGGCTACTGTCCCTCGCGAACAGCGCCTGGCGAATGATTCCTTCGGCATCGCGCAACAGGTACAGCGCAACAGCGTCACCGGGAAGGGGAAGGGAAGCGCGCTGCACCTCACAGCCGTTCAGCGCGCCTGTCGTGCGGAACCGGAGCGCCCTCTGAAGCGGTTCCACCAGCAACGCGACCTGGGAGGCTGCGAGTATCGCGGCGTCTTCCGATCCGAGGATCCGGGCAAATACCTCCGCCTCGTGTTCGCGCTGGAATAACACCGGGGATTCGCGCCCGAAGCCGTCGGCAGTTTCGACAAGCTCGCCGTGCGCAACCGCCTGGCGCAGCGGAAGCAGGACAAGCCGCTCGAACTCCATCTGCCCGGATGCCAGGTGGAGGCTCTCTTCAAGCGCGGGATCCGTATCGAGCCCGAGCTCTCTCAACGATGCGCGCGGCCCTGATATCATGCCGGGCGGCAGCGACGGGGCATACCGGCCACGGTACGGCGCTGTCCCGGGCCAGACTGCCTCCTGCTCTCCCTCCGGCCCCATCTCGATGGCCTCGAGGATGGCCTTGCGGTCAGATGACAGGAAGCGGCTGACCGGCAACACGCCCCATCGCACAAAGAAATCCGCCCAGGCTCCGCCGACGATTCGTCGCGCCTCGACCGGAAGGTCGAGGGAGCCGATGATCCAATCCAGATCCATCAAATAGGGCGCCAGCCGGAAAAACGCCTCGGCCTTCGCGCAGATGTCCGCCAGGTCCAGTGCGCGCTCCTTGTCGTAGCGCGCATGAACCCGGGTGTTCTCAATCGAGACATCGAACTCCAGCCGGCGGAAGAAAAGCACTATCGCGTCGAGCGACAAGTTCGGGTGAGCCGACATTTCGTACTTGCTGACACCATAGTACTCGAGGTCTATCATGCCGCCCTGCAGCGGCGGGGCGTAATTGATCCGGAGGAATGCCGGATGGTTGCCGAAGGACAGGTAATAGTGGATCTCGTTTCCATAACAGAAGACTTTGACATCGGGGAGACGACGCTCCCCGACGAGTATCTGACGGGCAAAGCCGTCGACGATCGCTGCTACCGGGTAAGGGATGGGGGCTTCCGACGATGGATCCGACTCCTCGGGTTCGAAATCCACATAGGCGATCCTCCGGAGCGCCTGGCCTTCTCCGCGCCGCGAGGTCACGAGCAGGTCAACGGTGCGATTTGTGCCGTGACCGGCGCCCACCAGGCGCATTCCCAGTCGAAGTCCTTGCTGGTGCAGGTAACGTTTCAGACCGTGGAGCGTTCGAACGCCGCCCAGCGACCGCGGGTCCTCGAACATCTGGACGAGGCGGGTCAGTTCGGCCGAGAGTTGCGGGCCCGGTGCCTCCCGGCACAATTCGGACCGGATTCTTCCGCGGAGATCACCATAGAGTCCCGGCAGGATTGAACATTCATCCGAACAGGAACGGAAGAGCAGAACGAAATCTTCCACGAGCCGGTCCATCGTCGTCAGGATGCGCTCTACCTTCTCGTGCGTAAGAGGCGACACATCGAGGATGTCGGCCAGCACGGCCGCGTGCGCCAGATTGTAGCTGCGGAACCTGGCGACCGGATCGTCCGACTGACGCTGATCCGATCGTGAAGCAGGCGATCCGCCATGAGCGACGAACATATAGACGGCAGGTGCAAGCTGGGTTTGGCCGTGTTGTTTGACAAACGCGCTTTCCGCGGGCGACAGCATGAGCGGAAAGGCTTTTCCTGAGCTCAGCGCGATGCAGCTCCTGCATTGCATCCCAAGGTTCAGGCGCTCCCAACCGAGCTCGGCTATTGCCTTCTTGAGCAGGGCTTCGCCGCAGATTGCCTCGGCCCGGCGCAACGAGGCGACGAAGAGCGGCAGCAAGGGAGGATCAAGCGTGAGCTGGAGCAGGTCGAAGTGGCCGGCTCGGGTGTATTCGAGGTATCTTCGCAGGAACGCGTGGTGCTTGGGGCCCAGCAGTCGGGCGCACAGCTCGGCGCTCGGAATCCGGTCCGCGAGGTCGAGAAGGCGAGAAGCGAGCCGCCGCAGGCTCTCACTCTGCCCGTCTGTGTACATGGCAAGCAGAGGGTCTGACGCCTGCCCGGACATTTTCGCCGGCTGACGAAGAATGGCTGCGACCTGCGTGAGGATTTCCGGCTTGCGCAGGCGAGACCCTTCGGGCTCAATCCGCTCGGCAAAGCACATAGCCAGGCGGGTGTCGGCGGCGATGACGCCTTCCGCTACCAGCTGTGCTGTCAGGGTGAGTGTGCGTTGTTGCAGGACCGGATCACGCGCCGCGAGCATACCCTCGATCAGGGCAAGCGGGTCCGGGCATCGCCCGGCCTCGTATTCGAGGAGAGTGAAGACGGGCGTCGCGAGCGCTCCCGAGTGCGTGCGAAGGAACGGCAGCAGCTTTGACAGGACGTCGAGACGCGCATCAGGCGATTGGCGTGAGAGGTCGCCCCGCAGTCGTTCGCAGGCGGCTGCCACACGTTCCGGCCGGCCGAAGATCACCGCAAATTCAGTCTCGATGTCTTCGAGCGGCGTCGGATTCCCCCGGCTGGGTCCCTCATCCTGCAGTTCCATGGGCCTCCGTTTGCCGGCTGACGCAACACCGGTCGAAGCCAGGATTCAACAGCTGTCGCTTCGCGGACCGCCGATGCCTTTTTTTGACGCGCTGTATGACCTTGCGTAGTATGCTACCGTCAGATCAAAAGAGGAACTTGCCTTTTAGACAGCCTCGCCGACCGAGACGCCATGGGCAGAATCTTCCTTGCAGCATTGCTGTCCGCGTTGACTGCTTCGGCAGCCCTTCCCCACGCGGCAGCTCAGGAGCAGGAAAAGGAGTCCTCCGTACAGGGCGGGCGGATCGTCACGGAGGCAGAAGTGCACCGGTTCGGCTCGACGATGGGGAGCGGCGATTTCATCCACGGCGCCGCGAAAGCTGGGATTTGACGAACCGGACCGGTACGGCCGGAGTCCTTCCCAGAGGCTACTGATCCAATCCAACCGCCGTGACGGCGGGTGGGCGCTGCCGGTCGAGGTGGTTCTGGGTTATAGCGGAGGTTCAGCCGCTACAAAGATCCTGGGCTGGTATCATGCTCCGAAGTGATGCGGCACCCGGGATGATGCCTTCGACACAGTGAAGCGTGCTTCCTCTCCCTCGTGCATCTCCTGTTCTGCCTCAAACCGGATACTGCCGAGATGCGGCAGATCAGGGCGCGAGAGTTGCAGCGTCCCGCCAGCCACGGTGAGGTGGACCGCCATCCGGTCGCCTTCGGGGTTGATCTCACACGTCTCCTCGTTCTGCGGGGGCCGAAGCTGCGCCTTCCGTGCGTCCCGGATTACGGGCGCGGGGGGCGCCTCTCCATATCGATCTTCTTGAGTTGGTCAAGCTCGGTTGCCAGACGCCTGAGGCGCTCGTCTTTCTCCTTGGAATCGGCCCGGAGCTTCAGCAGTTCCTGCATCAGCCCGACGACGAACTTTGCTTCAGCCGCGTAGGGGCTTGTGGGGTAGCGCTCGATCACGTTCTCGAAGTGGGTCTGAGCGAGCTGGAAAGCGAGCGAGGATGTGCTCGACAGCGCGTATGACATAGCCAGGCGGAACAAGGCTCGGTCTCTGTTCATGTCGACCGATGCAAGGTTGATGTACTTCTGGTAGGACTCCGCGGCCTCCAGGTACTTGCCAGCGGAAAACTCACGCTCGCCGTCGCTGAAGTAGGCCGTAGGAGAGGGTGGTGGCGCCGGCGGTGGAGTCGGCGAAGGCAGCGAAGGGGGAGGCGGAACCGCAATGGGCGGAAATTCCGGTGCCGATTTGGCGGGGGAGGGCGGCGGCACCGGCAAGGCGGGGCGAACGGCCGCCTTCTTGTGGCATCCACAGAGAAGGAGCAGGGATCCCACCAGCAACAAGCACAGGCACCTTTTTGTCATTTGGACCAGCCGCTATCCTTCAGATAGGCAAAGACTCTCCTCGGCGGACGGCTTCATCGCTCGTCCCCAATGCCAGCAGCAGGCGGAAGACGCTTCCGCCGCTTGGATTATCTTCCACCCAGACGGCACCGTGATGTGCGTCCACGATCGTGCGGCAGATCGCCAAGCCAAGGCCCACTCCCTGTCCGGGCAGCTTCACCCCCAGTTTAACCTGATGGAACTTCTCGAAGATCTTTTTTTTGTCCGCATCAGGCACGCCGGGGCCTGAGTCCCGGATGCTGACCACGGCATAGGCGCCGTTCTCTGACGAGGCAAACCGGGGGCGCCGGAATCCTGACGGTGCACTCGAAGGGATGTCCATCGTGGATTCTGCGTCAACCTCGATGGCGGAGGAGGAGGGAGAGAACTTGATGGCGTTGCCGATGAGATTCGCGAAGACCTGAACGATGCGATCCTCGTCGCACTGCACCAGCAGGGGCGGCTGGGGCAGCGAGCACTTGATCTCGATCCGCTTTTCACGCGCCTGGACCTCAAACTCGGCGATTGCGGCTCGGAGCAACGGCAGCAGGTCCTGGCTCCTGAGTTCATACTCCATGACTCCGGCTTCCATTCTCGACAGATCCAGGAGATTTCCGATCATGGAGGAGAGGCGCTGATTGCTCTTGAGATTCAGCTCGAGCAGTCTCTTCTGCCTTTCGGTGAGAACGCCCGGGATCCCGTCGAGAAGCAGCTCGGTTGTCTCCCGCATGGACGCCAGCGGGCTCTTGATCTCGTGCGAGACGTGCGAAACAAAATCGCGCTTCATCTGGTCCAGTGCCTCGAGCCGGCGGGCCATGGTGTTGAAATCAGATGCCAGCTGGGCGAACTCGTCCTTCTTTGAGACGTCGAGACGGTAGGAAAAATCGCCCTCTGCGATCGCCCGGGTTCCCCGCGCGAGTTGGCTCAGCGGCATCAGCACCGACCGCACGATGAAAAATGATACGAGGCAGCTCATGATGAGCGCACCCAGGGCAGCCGACCACGTGACCCAGCCGGAATACCTTCCGGTCATCCGGGATCGTTCCACTTCCGCTTCGATCGCCTGGAGCGTCGCCTGGTGGACCCCGGCAGCCTGCGTGGTCAACTGATCCAGCTCGGCGTCAAGGTTCGCCGGAAAGGGAGCCCCGTGCGCCGGCTCCGGGTCTGTCAACTGGCTGTCGAGTTCCGAATTAAATCGTTGCCAGATCAGGGTCAGGCTCGAGATCGCCGCCTGCTCGTTCCGGGAACTGGCCCTCGAACGCATGGTCTCGAGCGTCGCCGCGAAATCCCGCTGGTATTCGCGCAGGCGCGCCAGGTAGTCGGGATCGCGGCGGACGAAGAACTTCTTGCTGTATTCCTCGACCAGATCCCGGTCGCGCATCAGCTGGAGGGAACTCAAAGCCGCCTGGAAGCTGACCCCCGAGAGTTCCCGGTTGATGGTCCGCATCTGGTGGATTACGATCGTCTGGTAAGCGAGCACGGCCGACAGCAGCGCGAGGAGGACTGCGTATCCGGAAACGACACGGGTTGAGACTTTCATGCTGCGGTTTCCCCGCTGCGCGTTCGCTTCTCGCTAACCGATTCCGTACGCCTTGAGCTTGTTGCGTATGGTCTTCACGTCCAGACCGAGTTGCCGGGCGGCCTCAGCCTTGTTGTTTCCGGTCGCCTCGAGGGTCTTGAGGATCATCTGCTTCTCGATCTCGGCTATTGTTGCCCCTGGCGTCACCGATACCGCAGCGGACGGGCCCGCAGCGGATTCCAGGAAGTATACAGGAAGGTGCGCGAGTTCGATCCATTTGCCCTTTGCCAGAACGACCGCACGCTCGATCGTGTTCTTGAGCTCGCGCACGTTCCCCGGCCACGGGTAGCGCATGAGCAGCTCGAGCGTCCCGTCTCGCAAGCCTTCGACCTCCGCATGATGTTTCGCGTTGCACAAGTGGATGAAATGCTGTGCAAGCAGCGGAATGTCCGGTTTCCGATCACGCAGCGGGGGCAGGGGGAGAGTGAAGACGTTGAGCCGATAGTAGAGATCCTCGCGCAGGCGTCCGTCCGCGACGGCCTTGCGCGGATCCTGGTTGGTGGCCGCGATGACACGAACGTCCACCACCACCTCCTGGCTCCCTCCCACCCTGCGCACTTTCTGATCTTCGAGCACCCTCAGGAGCTTGGGCTGCAGCTGCAAAGGCATCTCGGCGATTTCGTCGAGCATGAGTGTGCCACGGTGAGCCATCTCGAAGCAGCCCGCACGCGCCCCGGCCGCCCCGGTGAACGCCCCTTTCTCGTGGCCGAAGATCTCGCTCTCCATCAGGTTTTCCGGAATCGCGGCCGCATTGATCGCCACGAAGGGCCCGCGGGAGCGCGTGCTCAGATTGTGGATGGTGCGGGCTGCGAGTTCCTTGCCGGTGCCGCTCTCGCCGGTAACCAGCACGGCAGCGTCGTTGGCACCGATCGTCGCCAGCAATTCATAGACCTCCTGCATGGGCCGGCTGGTGCCCACGAATTCCCCGAATCCGGCTCCCCGCTCCAGCTGTTGGTCCAGCCCCCTGGACTCCCGCCTGAGGCCGAGATCGCGCTCCGCGGCCTCCAGGATGGCTTTGAGCTTGGTGTAGTCCAGGGGTTTGGTGATGAAATCCTGGGCGCCCTGTTTCATGGCCTCCACGGCAAGGTCGATGCTGCCTTGCGCCGTCACCAGGATCACCGGTCTGGCGGGATCGCCGGACTTGAGCAGGCGGAGCAGGTCGATGCCGGAGATCCGCGGCATGATGACGTCCGAGATTACGATGTCCGGCTGGAAAGAGGCCGCGGTCTTCTCTCCCTCGGTACCATCCTCTGCGAGGCGCACCTGATACCCCCACTGCTCGAGGCGCATCTGGAGCACCTCGCGCATGGCGTCCTCGTCATCCACCACCAGTATCTTCAGCTTGCGGCCCGTCAAGGGCTTCATCTCCCCAAGAGGCTCTTCTTCGCGACCTGTCTCCAGGCCCAGAGATCTGCGGATGCTTTCCATCGCATACATGAGAGTATACCTGGCTGTAGAACATGTGATAGTGGTTACTGCAAGGTTTCCGGGACGGGTGGGTCGGGTTGACTTCGTGCCCCACGCATCGCGCGGCACAAACCGGGACGTCGTCCTTGCGCCGGAGACGGTCCACGACGGGGTGCGGCAGGGAGTTTCAGGTCTGCCGCGGCCTCATCGGTGCGCGGTCGGGGCTTCCGCACGGGTAATGGCCGGCACCTGAATTACCGCCGCCCCCGGCCTTGGTTCTGACCTTGGCGCATAGTAGCCCTGACGGGCTCGGATGCGCAAATCGGGCCGATCCGGAACGCGCACCAGAATGCTTCGGAAATTCCCGTCATCGCTGGCGTCCGTCGAATAATACTCAAGCAGGTACTGAGCGCGGAGTTCAGCCGCGATCCGGCCGAAAATGGCCGGGAGCTGCTCGGCCGTATCCGGCAGGAACGCCATGCCTCCCGTCTGTCGCGCGATGGCCTCCATCGCGCGCTGGCCCTCGATGCTCACCTTATTTATTCCCACGGTGGCGCCCATCGGGTTGATGGCATAGAAAATGCAGTCTGCCTGCTGCACCGCGCGCAGCGCATCCGGCAACCCGAAATGTTCGCTGTTGTTATCTTCTCCGTCAGAAAGAACTACGGCAACACGACGTTTCTCGAACCCCGCAGAGGCAGCGGAGGATCGCGCCGCGAGGACGACCGCATCGTAAAAAGCGGTCGGACTTTCAGTCGGCACCAAGGCCATCAGGCTCGCGAGCGCTGCCTGCAGGTCCGGAGTTTGGGCCTGGAGGCGTTGAGGCTCCGCGCCTATCGAAAACAGGGTAACCCTGTCTCCGGGCCGGACAAGGAGCTTCAGAAAATCGGAGGCGGCTCTCTGTTCGAAAAGGAAACGGTGATTCACACTGCCCGAGACATCAAACAGAAGCACCAGTTCCATGGACATCTGGCCGGGCTCGCCCATCCTCGCAATAGGCTGTTTACGGCCGTTCTCCTCGATTGCGAAATCTTGTGCCTCGAGGTTCTGAACGAGTTCGCCGTCGGCCGAAGTGACCGAAACCGGCACCATGACGAGGTTGGAGCTGACTCGAATGAACGCGTCCTGCGCGGCGGCCGCACTGCCGGCTTGGGCGTAATCCTGGCCCGCGCCGGCGGCGGCCGGCACAGGGTCGTCGGCCCCTTCACCGAAGCCCGCCTGGCTGCAGACATGGATAGCGGCCAGAAGCATCAGTGCCTGGGGCAGAAATCCTGTGACGGCTCGCATGTCGAACGCGCTCCATAGCAGAACCCGGGCAGAAAGGGCCGCTGGCTGCGCTCCGATCTGCCCGGGTTCGATTTACTGTGCTGTCGTTTTCGCTGACGCGGTCACGGGCACCTCGCCTGCCAGACCCTTGCTGACAAGGACCCGTACCTCGACACGACGGTTCTGCTGCCTGCCTGTCCGCGATGAGTTATCGGCCACCGGCTGATTCTCCCCGTAACCATAAGGGGTGACGATCCGCCGCAGAGGAATACCCTGCTGTTCCAGGAGGTAGCGCACCACGGCGTCGGCACGGCGTGTGCTGAGTTGCCGGTTGAATGTCTCGTTCCCGTCAGAGGAAGCGAAACCGGTAACCTCAATCACCCACCCTTTTGCGTTCTTCGCGTCTGACGCGAGCTTATCCAGAGCCGCCTTGGCATCGTCGGAGAGAGTGGAACTGGCCACCTTGAACTGTACGGTGGCGGTGTTCTGCACCTCGTAGTCGTCCAGCGACGTGATACGTTCGTTGGTGCTTCGGACTCCCGAGTTTGCAGTCTCGGCAGCGGTGCCTGCCTGCTTCGCAGCCTCGACCGCCGCATCCGCTGTTTCCTGAGCCGCCTTTGCTCCTCCGCGGGCCGCATTTGAGACCGCCGACAATTCCTCGACCTGACCAGCCAGGTGCTTGGCGTTCTGTTCAGAGAGGCCCAGCCGGCCTTCTGCCTCGCTCAGCCGGCCTTCTACGGGAACCACGTTGGTTTGGATTGACTTGGCCACCTGGAGATCATCCGACCTTACTCCGACCTCGTCTGCGACCAGGGCACCCGCATTATTGCCGTGCCCCTTCACTTCGACGCTCAGTCCGCGGAGCAGATCACCGGCGTTGTAGTTCTTGGCCGAGCGGAACGGGTTGCTCTTCCGCTCCTTAATTCTCGTTTGATTTGTCACCACCACGGCGGTCTTCGAATCCTGCCCGGTACTGAGCAGAAAACCGTCTCCCGTTCGCTCTGCGATGAGCCCGTCGACTTTCGTCTCCCGGCCTGCAGGGACGGTCACCGTGCTGCTTTTGCTGACCTGCTGCCCGGGCGTGCTCTGATTCGCTTCCTGCGCAATCAGGGGACACGCTACAACCAGGGCGATTGCGGCTACCCAAACAATCAAACCTGCGCTGATTATGTTGCGTCTCATAAGAGAAACCTCCTTAAAGTAAGTGCCCGGTTAATCCTGACATCCTCGTGCCAAACTGACCCATCGTCTGCTCTGTGTTCAGCCCTTGTCTCCACTGAAGTACGCACTCGATGATGGCTGACTCCGCTTGTGGGTACTGCAATGCACGTGCCAATCGCGATCATGTTTGGATTGAACAGGTTGTAGATTCGGCTCCCGAGACCGCCAGAAAATACAGGGAAATTTTCCCTGAAGTCGGCAAATCTTCCTGTTTCCAGGGCGACCGCTTTCATCGTCCGCGAACTCGTAGTCTCTATAAACATTGCATACAAATATCTTACAGATTGATCCGCGGGTGGCACGCCCGTTGCATAACTGCTTCTGGAACTGGGGAGGGGGGATGTATGCGTCAGACCCCCACGCGACTAACGACCTAACCAGGGAGAGGGAGATCACGTGAAGAGCAGATCAGCGCTGGCGGAGAGCACAATTCAGGGTATCCCTCAGATGCGGGCGCCGTCCGACCACGGCATGTTGACCCGCGGCCCGTTTGCGGATCGGCTGGCCAGCCTCTGCCTCGGGGTCAAGAGTGTCAAGAGGGATGAACTTATTTGCAGCCAGGGTGAGGCGCTCGGCTGCCTCTACCTTGTCAAGCAGGGCGAGGTCCTCCTGACCCGATTGTCACCCGACGGGAGAGAGGCTGTTCTGGCAGTCCTGGGTCCCGGGGAGTTTTTCGGAGAGACGGCACTGCTCAATGGCATGACCGCGACGTTCAACGCGTACTCCCTGCAGCAGACAACCCTTCTCATGTTGTCGCACCAGCGGTTCCGGCTTCTCCTGGACAATCCGGATACCTGCCGGGGGTTGCTCGAGGCACTCGCTCACCGCTGTGACGACGCCTGGGCGCAGATTGAAGCGATGGGATGCACGAGGGCCGAGGACAAGGTGAGGGCCGTGCTCTCGTGGCTGACTCGCCGCATCGGAGTGAAGACCAGCGAAGGTGTCCGTATCGCGCTCAATCAAAGCCAGCTGGCGCAGATGATCGGCTCGACTCGTGAAACGTTGAACCGGCAGTTGAGCGCCCTGAGGAAAATCGGAGTCCTGGCGGTCAAAGGGCCCAAGCGGCGCGAGGTGCTGTACGTGCTCAAGCCCGAGGCACTGGGTGCCCAGTAGCGGAGCGGAGGCAGCCGCTTGTCACGCGGAGCGCCCCTCACCGCTCCGCCGTATTGCGGGGGACCATGAGTGACCCCGAGCCGGACGCGGGTAACGCTCGATCATACCAACTCGGCAGACGGCAGGAATCGCGGCGACTTGCGCTGACGTGTTGCCTGCGTGAAAGCATAGGATATCCGGATCAGCGCAGGCTCTGAATAAGCCCCACCGAAGAAGGAAATCCCAACCGGAAGCCCGAATACGAATCCGGCCGGCACCGTGATGTGCGGATACCCGGCAACGGCAGCCGGGGTCGAACAGCCGCCGGAGAAATGATCGCCGTTTACGAGGTCCGTGACACAGGCAGGCCCGCCGCTGGGCGCGACCAGGGCATCCAGGCGATGCCTGGAGAGCGCGGCATCTATGCCCTCGACTCGTGACAGGCGTCGATTCCTGCTCAGCGCGGCACGGTAGGCCGCACTGGTCAGCGGTCCCCTGGCCTCGGCGCGGATGAAGAGCTCCTGCCCGAAGTAGGGCATTTCCTGCTCGCGGTTGCGCTCGTTGAAATCGATCAGGTCTTTGAGTGTCCGGTGCCGGACACCGGGCCCGACTCGAGCGAGGTAGGCTGTGAGATCGGCCTTGAACTCGCAGAGCATCACCTCCAGTTCCGTCTCTTCATACCTGCCGGCCCGCAGCACGGGTGGGAGATCAACCAGCACGGCCCCTGCGCTCCGCATCTCCTGGATGGCCGCCTCCATGATCTTGTCCACCTTGTCGCTGAACCCGAAGAATTCGCGGGCAACGCCGATCCGTGAGCCTTTGAGACCGTGCGCATCCAGAAACTGAGTGTAGTCCCGGGGGAGTGTGGACGGTCTCGCGCTTGTGGCTTTATCGTTGGGGTCCGGTCCGGACAGGGCCCCCAGGATGATCGCAGCGTCACCGACCGTCCGAGCCATCGGTCCGGCCGTGTCCTGGCTGTGTGCAATCGGCACGATGCCCGCGCGGCTGACCAGTCCAAGCGTCGGTTTGATCCCTACGATCCCGTTAGTCGAAGAGGGACAGACGATCGACCCATCGGTCTCGGTGCCGACGGCAGCAGCACACAAATTGGCTGACACCGCTGCGCCCGACCCCGAGCTCGAGCCACAGGGATTGCGGTCCAGGGCGTACGGGTTTCTTGTCAGGCCTCCTCTTGCGCTCCAGCCGCTCGTGGAGTGTGTTGACCTGAAATTGGCCCACTCGCTGAGGTTGGTCTTTCCCAGCAGGACCGCGCCTGCTTCGCGCAGCTTCCGGGCCACGTGCGAGTCCTGCATCGCAGTGGACTCGGCGAGCGCCAGCGAACCGGCCGTGGTCTTCATGCGATCCGCAGTATCGATGTTGTCTTTGATCAGGATCGGTACGCCGTGAAGAGGACCGCGAGGCCCTTTCGATTTTCGTTCTTCGTCGAGGGAGGCCGCGATCGCCGGCGCGTCCGGGTTGAGTTCGATCACGCTGTTTATGCGGGGACCCTGGCGATCGATCCCGTCGATTCGCTCCAGGTAATACTCGACCAGCTTCCGCGAAGTCCACCCGCCGTTCTCCATCATATCCTGCAGTTGGGGAATTGTTGCCTCCTCGGGAATCACCCCGGCTGCCGACGCCGATCCGTAAGCGCCGGAGCGGGCGGGTATCAACACGGCGCCCGCGGAGATGCCGGTGCTCAGGAACCGCCTTCTGTTCATGGGTGAAGACACGGAAAGGGTCAGCTTCTTCTTCATCATTTCCACGCAGAAGGTGAATGAATGAGATGGCCGAAATCGCGCCGCCCGTCCTGGGACGCGTTCGTCCAGGCAGGCAGGACTTGCCCGCAGACTGAGGTGCAGCCTGAAAGCCCGCGGCCGGTTCGATCGGGATCAGGCTTCCTTCCCGGTGCCTTTGCACCTCTGACAGGAACCGCTTCCGTAACACCTGGAGCACATGCGGCTCGCACCCGTCTGATGATCGGGGCGAATGGTTCCCGAAACGACAGTGATCGGGGTCGGCGGGTTATGGAGCACGTGGCCGGCACCCCCGCACTTGGTGCATTTACCGGTACCACCACAGGCGGAGCACATCTTCTTTTCAGGTTCTGTCATGGTTCCTCCCCGCTGGTTCGGCGCGTCGCCCTGCGGGCGTGCTGGGCCCGCGCGGCTGCGGTCTCAGGCACGGCGACAGATCAGCTATGCCCTTGACGTCACGGCCGCACCAGAACCCTGCTCGCGGACAGCACCAGTATACCGAACCCTCGTTGTTCATCCTATTCCAGAACGTCTCCATCCCGGCCCGCTATTTTCCAGGTCTCATTCCTGATGGTATATTTTACCGGGTCGGATATTCCATGGAGGAGGGGCGATGACAACCGTTGCGGGTAACGCTTTCCGGATGATGCTCACGGCAGGCGGGATTCTCATAGTCGTGGGGTCGATATTTGCCGCAGTCAGCATCTACGATTTTGCTTTGCCGTCGATCGACGGGAAACCGATGCCGTTGTCGAATTTCAAGGGCAAGGTCGTTCTGATGGTGAATGTCGCGAGCAAGTGCGGTTACACGCCGCAATACACCGCGCTCGAAGCCATCTATGAGAAATACAAGGATCGCGGGTTTGTTGTCCTGGGTTTTCCGGCCAACAATTTCGGGGCTCAGGAGCCGGGCACGAACGAGGAAATCAAGACTTTCTGCTCGACCAGGTACCAGGTAACGTTCCCGGTCTTTGCCAAGGTCTCCGTCAAGGGTGAGGACGCGACGCCGCTCTATCGGTACATCACGAAGGACGCCAATCCAGCCCTCGCCGGTGAGATCAAGTGGAACTTCACCAAGTTTCTCGTGGATCGCAGCGGCAACGTCGTGCAGCGATTCGAGCCGGCCGTGAAGCCGGATTCGCCGGAAGTGACCGGAGATATCGAGAAGCTGCTCGGGCAGTGAGCCCTCTCGGGGCGTCTGCATTGAGTGGCGGAGAGGGTGGGATTCGAACCCACGTACAGCCTTTTGGGCCGTAATCCGATTTCGAGTCGGACCCGTTACGACCTCTTCGGTACCTCTCCGGCGCATGAATCTACCAAAAATCCCGGAGTTAGCCAAACCCAATCTGGGAAGGGAAGTGGTGCCTCGGTCGTTGTCGGGACAGATGCGGGATAGAGCAAGCGCACTTCGCCGCAGGGCGTAATGTCCGCGCCGGCCGTGCGGTCCCGCGCCGCGGTTGCAGAACTATGTGACCGTCCCTGCCGGTATTCGGAGTGATAGAATGAGGTGGGGGACTCTGAAATGCCAGGACAGTCCGTGTATACGAGAATGGGAAAGCTGTCGGCCATAGTCACGATACTGCCGGCATCCATGGCCGCGGGCTGGGTCCTGGGATACTATCTCGTCGACAAGCTGTTCGGGACCTTTCCCTGGGGTGCGGTTGTGGCGACTCTCCTTGGAGCAGGCGCGGGCTTCTACGAGATCATCCAAGTCCTCGCAATCGATCGGCAGGACTCAAGTGGCTAGCGCGCGCAAGAATCCGATCGAGCGGCGGCTGTTCCGGATCGGACTGATCCTGACGGCGGCAGCCTCGGCAGGCGCGTTCATCTGGTCCGGCCTCGCAGCCGCCGTTTCGTGCGTCGTCGGCGGAGCGCTGGCTGCGACCAGCATGCATTGGCTGAGCCGGACTATTTCGGCGGTCGTCGCCCCTCATCCGAAGGCCTCTAAACGCTCCGTTTTGCTGGGTTACGTGCTTCGGCTCATGTTGATTCCCATATGCCTCTATGCTATGCTGCGCCTTCATTTTTTCAGCATCCCCGCGGTGGTGGGAGGGTTTGCGGCCTTCACTTTCGCGGCTTTGATCGAGGGCATCCTCGAAGCGGCAGGCGGACGACCCGACAGCAATGCACGAGCAGAGTGAACTCGGCCTCCTATTGAACGAACGCGTTTTCGACCCGATTGCGCGTGCACTGGGCTTTCACGTCGCCGAAGGGCACCATGCTGTCCCCGACCAGATCGTGATGGCCCTGCTGGTCGCGATGGGGATCATCGGGTTCGCTATCTGGCTTCGCGGCAGGCTGAGCGTGGAGAAGCCGGGCCGGATGCAGCATATCGTAGAGGTTCTGCTGGAGGCCATCCACGGCCTGATGAAGGAGGTGATCGGCCGGGATCCCCGTCCGTACATGCCGCTGATATTCTCGCTGGCGTTCTACATTTTTGTCGGTAACGTCATCGGGCAGGTCCCGGGCTTCATCTCCCCCACCAGCAACCTGAACATCACCGTCTCCTGTGCGATCTGCGTTTTCGTGTACTACAACTACCAGGGAATCCGGATGCACGGTGTCCTGGGCTACCTCAAGCACTTTGCCGGGCCGGTCTGGTGGCTGGCGTGGCTGCTCTTTCCGGTTGAGATCGTCAGCCACATGGCGCGACCGTTCTCACTCAGCATGCGTCTTTTCGGCAACATCTTCGCCGAGGAGCTGATCATCGGGTCGCTCAACAAGTACATCTTCCCGTTCCTTGTTTCGCTCCCGGTGATGTTTCTCGGTCTGTTTGCAAGCACGATTCAGGCATTCATATTTGTCCTTCTGACAGGTGTGTATATTTCAGGGGCCGTCGAGGAGTCTCATGACGAGTCCCACTCGGATGAACACAAAGAAGCTATAGTCCACGGCCGGCAACAAGCGGAGGCGGCCTGAGGCGCAAATTGCAGCTTTGCCGCTGCCGGCCGAAGAAAAGGAGATTGGCAATGAGCAGAAGGTTCGCGATGATATTTCTTCTTGGGACGGCGGCACTGCTGATCGCGGCGCCGCTTTTTGCGCAGGGCGATACCGCGGCGGCTCCGGCGGGCGGAGGGGGTACCAGTCAGTGGCTGCTGATCACCTCCGGATTCAGCATGGCGCTGGCTGCCGCCGGTTGCGGCTACGCGCAGAGCCGGGCGCTGACGGCCGCGTGTGAAGGCGTGTCGCGCAATCCGGGTGCCACCGATACGATCCGCATTTTCACGTTCCTCGGACTGGCCTTCATCGAGTTCCTCGCCCTGCTGACGTTCGTCGTCATCATGCTTCTGTTGTATCGCTGATCGAAGCGGGCCGTGCTTCGACCGGCCGCCACGGAAGTGCACAGGCCGCCGGGTGCCCGCCAGGGCCCCGGCGGTCGCGGCAGGGCTTACCTGCGGCGGGAATTCGTGGCTAGTCTTCCATCTCGTGGATCGTGGTGAGCCGGCGCAGTTCGAAATCCTTCCTCCCCGACGGTGTGACGATTTCGACGACCTCGCCCAACTGCTTTCCGAGCAGGCTGCGGCCGATGGGTGACGTGATGGAGATCAAACCTGCGGCTACGTCTGACTCCTCGGGGCTCACCAGCCTGTACTCGATTTCCTTCTCGCTCTCGTAATCGTAGAGCACGACCTTTGAACCGTAGGCCGCCCTGTCCGAGGGGATCTTGTCGAGATTCACCAGCGACAGCGAGGCGAGCCGCTTCTGAATCTGCGCCTTCCGCTGCTCCAGGAAGTGCTGTCGCTCCTTCGCCGCCTTGTACTCGGCGTTCTCGCTCAGATCGCCATGCTCGCGAGCCCGGAGAATTTCCCTGGGCAGCTCAACGCGCAGCTCGCGCTCGATTGCCGTCAGATCGCCCTGCAAACGCTTGCGCACGTCTATCATTTTGATGGTTGCTCCTGCGTCGGAAGGTCACGGAGCCTATTTTAAGGTCAGAACCGAGTTGCTGGCAAGGTGCAGAAGCCCGGTAGGCTGGATCCCCAGCCAGAAAACGCCAACCACACATACTGCGATGATCGCCATCACGGAGTGGTTGATCGGCTCAGGCTCGGGCTCGCCCTGTGATGGCTCCCTCATGTACATGAACACCATGACGCGGAAATAGTAGTAGACCGAAATCACGCTATTGAGCACACCGATGATCACGAGCCCGAGATAATGGGGGAGCGCCGAGCTGAACAGATAGAACTTGCCGATGAATCCGCCTGTCAAAGGGATCCCGGCCAGCGAAATGAGGAAGACCGACAACGCCGCAGCGGCAAGCGGCGCCTTTTGTCCCAACCCCGCGTAGTCGTCGAGGTTTACCCTCTTGTCTCCCTGGCGGCTCAACGACAGGACGATGGTGAGCGCGCCAAGGTTCATGATGGCATAGATGACGAGGTAGAAGAGGACCGCACCGTAGCCGCTGCGCGTGTTGGCCACCAGCCCGATCAGTATGTATCCGGCGTGCGCGATGGCCGAGTAGGCCAGCATGCGCTTGATGTTGGTCTGCTGGACGGCGACGACGTTGCCAAGCGTCATCGTCAATATGCTCACGGCCCACAGCAGGGAAGTCCAGTCGCCCGCAAGGGACGGGAATGCTTCAGCCAGGGCCCTCGCCAGCGCCGCGAAAGCCGCGGCCTTGGGCCCGACCGTCATGAAGGCTGTGACAGTCGTGGGGGCGCCCTCGTACACGTCCGGTGCCCAGGCGTGAAACGGGACCAGGGCGGCCTTGAAACCGAAACCGACGAGGAGAAGGACAAGCCCCGCGACCGCCGTAATCTGCGCCGATCCTTGAAGATGTATGACGGTCCTGATCGACTGGTAATTGGTACTGCCCGTGCTGCCGTAAATGAGCGCAACACCGTAAAGCAGGAAGGCAGTGGCAAACGATCCCAGCAGGAAATACTTGAGGGCCGACTCGTTCGAGTGCGCGTCGTTTCTCTTGAACCCTGCAAGAACGTAGGTCGAAATCGACAGGATCTCCAGCGCCAGGAAGGTCAGCAGGAGGTCGTCGCTGGCCGCCATCAACGACATGCCCGCACACGCAAACAGCAGCAGAGCGTAGTATTCGCCCCTCGAGATCGATTCGCGCTCGTTGAACCTGATCGAAACCAGCGCGGAGATGCCGGTGATGACGAGAAACAACCACTGGAAAAAGACACTGAAGTTGTCGACAACGAACATCCCGCGGAAAAGCGTTCGCGGCGGCGCATTCCATTGAAACGCGAGACTGTAAGCAGCAAGGGCAGTAGCGACGACCGCCATCTGGCCCAGGCGGGCCTTGCGCTCCGGCGCCGTGAAAGGTTCCAGAAGCATGATCAGCATGCCGGCGACCAGCAGGATCAAGAGCGGCAGAAGCGGGAAGTAGGTCACGATCATCTGCCTGCTCCTTCCGCCGCCGTCTGCCCGGTGACGTTGCGGACGTGATATCCGCCTTCCGGTCCGCGCGCGTCATGCACCCGCTGCTGAAGGGCATGGAGGCTCCCCTCCATGCGCTTCAGGAACGGAGCGGGGTAAACACCCATCCAAACCATCATGACGACCACGGGGATGAGCACGCACTTCTCGCGCCGGCTGATGTCACCCATTTCCCGGTTGGCAGGAGCGGCGGCCACACCCAGGAAGACCCGCTGATACATCCAGAGCATGTAGACCGCGCCGAGGATCATCCCTGTCGCTGCTATGGCTGCATAGGCGCGGTTCCTCAGGAATGTGCCCGCGAGGACCAGCACCTCCCCGACAAACCCGTTGAGTCCCGGCAGGCCGATCGACGAAAGGGTGACGATCATGAAGAACGCAGCCAGGGCAGGACTCCCGTGGGCCAGGCCGCCGAAATCGGCGATCATCCGGGTGTGTCTTCGATCGTAGATCATACCGACCAGCAGGAAGAGCGCACCGGTGGAGAGACCATGATTGAGCATCTGCATCGTCGCGCCCTGCAACCCCTGTATCGTGAACGCGAAGATCCCGACAATGATCAACCCCATATGACTCACGGACGAGTACGCCACCAGCTTCTTGAGGTCGGGTTGCACCATGGCGACAAGCGCCCCGTAGACGATCCCGATCAGTCCCAGGACGATGAGGTAAGGCGCAGCCGTCAGCGAGGCAGTGGGGAACAGCGGCAGGCAGAAGCGAAGCATACCGTAAGTTCCCATTTTCAGAAGGACACCGGCCAGGATCACGGAACCGGCCGTCGGTGCCTCCACGTGCGCGTCGGGGAGCCACGTGTGCAGGGGGAACATAGGGACCTTGATGGCGAACGCGAGCAGAAACGCCAGGAAGAGCCACATCTCCTCGCGGTGAGTCAGCTGAAGCGCACCCGACACGAGATTCTGGTGGATAGCCTGCAGATCGAAAGTCGTTCCCCCGTTCGCAAGGCAGAGGTAGATGATGGCAACCAGCATGAGCAGCGACCCGACCATCGTGTACAGGATGAACTTCACCGCCGCGTAAACCCGGCGCTCGCCGCCCCAGATCCCGATGAGGAAATACATCGGGATCAGCATCACTTCCCAGAAAACGTAGAAGAGGACCAGGTCCAGTGCGCAAAAAACACCGACCATGCCGGTTTCCAGGAGCAGCATGCAGATGAGGAACGGTTTGAGGCGTCTGGAGATGGAATTCCACGAAGCCAGAAGCGCGAGCGGGGTCAGGAATGCCGTTAGCGCGACCAGGAACAGGCTGATGCCGTCGACTCCCAGGTGATGATCTATGGAGTACCCGCCGGCCCGGATCCATGGCACCGATTCCTCGAACTGCATCCCCGGCAGGCCCGGATCCATGTGATAGATCGGGTACAGCGCGAGCAGGAATACGATCACGGAACTCGCGAAAGCGAACCACTTCATGGCACGCAACGACTCGCGCGGGAAGAGCAGCAGCAACGCCGCCGCGGCCGCGGGCAGGTAGGTGATCCAGCTCAGGATGTTACTCACTTGCATGCTCTCTACCTCAACCGCGCAGCCTCGCCACGTAGTACAGCAGTACGGCGGTGCCCAGGAGAATCCATGTAGCGTAGCTCCGGACCAGCCCGTTCTGGATGTGCTTCATGATGGCACCCCAGCCACGGACGGACCTGCCGACGCCGTTGACCAACCCGTCGACCAAACCCGCATCCACTCCCTTCCAGAGGATCTCCCTCGAACCGTCCCGGATGGGGCGGACAAATGCGCTGTCGTAGATCTCGTCGACGAAGTATTTCCGGAACGGGAGCCTGTAGAGGAGCCGCAGGCGTTCCGCGATCGCATCAGCCGAGCCGGGATTTTGCACGTAGAGCCGGTAGGCCACGTAGATGCCCGTCAGAGCCGCAAGCACCGAGACGGCCGCAAAGCCCAGTTCCATGCTGTGAGGAAGATCGTGAACCTCCGCAAGGCGGGTGTGTTTCAGAGCGGGTTCGAGGAACTCACCGAAACGATTTTCCCCCAGTCCCATCCAGGCAGGCAGGCCGACAAACCCGCCGACAGTTGAGAGGACGGCCAAAACCGTCAGCGGGATCGTCATGCTGGCCGGTGACTCGTGCAGATGGTGTCGGACCTCGGCTGCAAAGCGCTCCCTGCCGTGGAAAGTGAGGAATGTCAGGCGGAACATGTAGAACGCCGTCAGCCCCGCCGTTGCAAGACCGACGACGTAAATAACCGGGTGGCCGTTGGCCCAGGCCGACCAGAGGATCTCATCTTTGCTGAAAAAGCCGGCGAACGGGAAGATGCCGCTGATTGCCAGGGCGGCGATGAACATAGTGCGGTAGGTCGTCGGGACATACTTCCGCAGCCCACCCATCCGCATGAGGTCCTGCTCGCCGCCCATGGCATGTATGACGCTGCCGGCCCCGAGGAAAAGGAGCGCCTTGAAAAAGGCGTGTGTCATGAGATGGAAGATGCCGGCCGAGTAGGCCATGACTCCTGCGCCCACGAACATGTATCCGAGCTGGCTTATGGTCGAATACGCCAGGACCCGCTTGATGTCGGTCTGCGTAAGCCCGATCGTGGCCGCGAACCAGGCGGTGAGAATGCCGACAAACGAAACAACAGCCAGCCCGATCTCCGACCTGCTGAAGATCGGCGAGCAGCGCACGACCATGTAAACGCCTGCCGTCACCATCGTGGCGGCGTGGATGAGGGCGCTCACAGGCGTCGGGCCCTCCATCGCGTCGGGAAGCCAGACATAAAGGGGTAGCTGGGCGCTCTTTCCGGTGGCACCGACGAACAGGAGCAGGGATATCGCAGTCAACAGCCCGAAGCCCGTCTCCAGCGGGAAGCGAGCCGGTACCGAGGCGATCTGACGGAATACTTCACCGAAATTGAGGCTGCCGAATGTGGCGAAGGTCAGGAATATGCCGAGTATGAAACCGACGTCTCCGATCCGGTTGACGATGAAAGCCTTCTTGCCGGCGTCGCCCGCACTCTTGCGATCGAAATAATAGCCGATCAGCAGGTAGGAGCAGAGTCCGACGCCTTCCCATCCGATGAACATGAGCAGGAAGTTGCCGGCCAGGATCAGCACCAGCATCGAGAACAGGAAAAGGTTCAGATAGGAGAAAAACCTGTAGTAGCCGTCCTCGGCGTGCATGTACCCGATGGAGTAGACATGGATGAGGAATCCGACCCCCGTGACAACAAGCAGCATCACGGCAGAGAGCGGATCGAGGAGGAATTCCGCTCGGGCGATGAAGTCGCCGGAAGCGATCCATGTAAAGTACGCCCGGGTTACCTCGCGCTCGGCCGGCCCGAGCTGAAAGAGGCCCAGGACTGCGCCGATTGCCAGTGCGAACGACAGACCGGCGCTGCCGCAAGCAACCCAGGAAACGAACTTCTTGCCCAAGCGCCTTCCGGCGAGCCCGTTCATCGCGGAGCCTGCCAGCGGTAGCAGCGGAATGAGCCAGATATAATCCATCATCAGCCGGGCCCCTACCACTTCATGAGATCGGCATCGTCCACGTTCAGACTCTTGCGATTGCGATGGACAACCACCGTGATCGCAAGGCCGACGGCGGCCTCGGCGGCCGCAACGACCATCACGAAAAAGACGACGACCTGTCCGTCGACCTGGTTCAGGTAGCGCGAGAACGCGATGAAGCTCAGGTTCGCAGCATTCAACATCAGCTCGATGCAAAGGAAGATCGAGATGATGTTCTTCTTCAGGATTACGCCAGTCGCACCCAGGGCGAAAAGCAACGCACTCAGTATGAGGTAATGGTGTGGTCCCATTGATCGCCTATGTCTGCCTCTTTGCCAAAACAACCGCACCGATGATTCCGATCAGAATCAGGATCGACGTCAGCTCGAACGGAAGCAGATAGTCGGTGAAGAGGACGTGGGCCAGTTTATGAACCGAGCTCACGTCGCCGGCGACTCCGTCCGGGGTGCGCGGGACCCGGGCCAGGTTATAGGCGTCCAGAAGGGGAACCAGCATGACGAAGACCAGGGTGCCCCCGATTGCTGCAACATAGCCCAGATACTTTCGCTTGTCGCGCAGGGCGTCGGCCGAGAAAGGGTCGAGCAGCATGATGACGAACAGGAACAAGACCATGATCGCGCCGGCATACACGATAACCTGGACTGCTGCGATGAAAGGGGAATCGAGCAGCAGGTAAATGCCGGAGAGCGCCGTGAGACAGACGATCAGCGAGAGGGCCGAATAGAAAACGCGCCGCTGCGCAAGCACGTTGACCGCTGCCAGCAACGCAATGGCTGCGAGTGTATAGAAGAGTGCCGTTTCCATCACTTCAGGAGCTCGAGGATCTGATCGATCTTCTCCGTGGTCAGGTTTTCGTGGTAATCCTCGTTAATCTGGGCCACCGGTGCGGTGTCGCACGAAGCGAGGCATTCCACTTCCATCAGAGTAAACTTCTTGTCCGGCGTTGTCTCACCCGGCTTGATGCCGAGCCTCTTCTCGAGGTGCGCAAGAATTGCCTCTGAGTTGCAGAGCATGCAGGATATGTTCGTGCATACCTGTATGACGTACCTCCCGACCGGCTTCTTGTATAGCATGGTGTAGAAAGAGGCAACCTCATACACCTGGTTGGGAGTCAATTCGAAAATGCCGGCGAGCTCGCTGATGACCTCGGGCGGAAGAAACCCGACTTCCTCCTGGGCGAGTTGCAGGGAAGGAATGAGCGCAGACCGGCGGTGCGGATACTTGCCGGCAAGCGACTCGATTTTCCGTCTGGTTGTCTCCGAAAGCATGTGGGGATCGATGTTGAGCTCCGGCATCGGCCCGGCGAACGTTACGGGCCGCACAAACATCGCTGAATCAATTATTTGAGGCCGCTCTCAAACCGCCAAAGAAGGCTTGATATTAGTGGACGGCTTCTCGCGGTGTCAAGGTTTTTCTGGCCATGCCGGCGGGCCGGATCGCACTTGATTTGGCTTGAAACCAGCCAGTATGATAGCCGTGGTGTGAGGGTATTCATGACGCTGGTAATCAACGGGGAAACCAGGACTTTTCCCGCCGTGGTAAACGTCCGTGACCTGATCCTGCATCTCGGCATCGGCCAGGACCGGGTTGCCGTCGAGGTGAACGGCCGGATCGCAAAGCGAAAAGACTGGGAATCGACGCCGGTCGCCGACCAGGACCGGCTCGAGATTGTCCAGTTCGTGGGCGGGGGCTGAGTCGTTCCGAGCCGGAAAGTCCGGGAATCCCTCCGGAAGGATGTCGCAATGGCATATTCTCTTGCAGATGATCCGTTGGTCCTCGGTGGAAAGACCTTCCGGTCACGGCTCATAGTCGGGACCGGAAAATACTCGAGCTTTGCCTTGATGCGGGAGGCCCTGGCAAGCTCGGGATCGGAGATTGTGACGGTCGCTGTGCGGCGCGTTAACCTGACCGACCGCTCGAAGGAATCGCTCCTGGACTATATCGACACCAACCGGCACATGTTGTTGCCCAACACGGCCGGGTGCTACACGGCAGAGGAAGCTGTGCGCGCCGCGTGTCTCGGGCGCGAGGCTGGTCTTTCGGACTGGGTGAAGCTGGAGGTTATCGGCGACGAGAAAACGCTCTTTCCCGACACGGAGGCCCTGCTTGCGGCAACCAGGGTTCTTGTGAAGGACGGATTTGTTGTCCTGCCGTACAGCAACGATGACCCGATCATGGCCCGCAAGCTCGAGGACGCTGGAGCCGCCGCGGTTATGCCGCTGGGCGCGCCGATCGGATCCGGGATGGGGATCCAGAATCCTGCGAATCTCAGAATAATCATGGAGAGTGTCTCCGTGCCGGTGATCGTTGACGCGGGGGTCGGGACGGCTTCGGATGCTGCCGTAGCCATGGAACTGGGTTGTGATGCGGTGCTCATGAACACGGGGATCGCGGGCGCCCGGGATCCGGCAGCCATGGCCGAAGCCATGAAGAGGGCGGTCGAAGCCGGCCGACTGGCGTTCAAGGCCGGGCGCATCGCAAAGAAGCTCTACGCCTCCGCGAGCAGCCCGCTCGAGGGTATCTCGCGTTGAACGCGTCGTGCGAGGCGAACGGAGCGGGCTCCCAGCCCGCCATTTGCGATCCTTTTGGGAGGTTTTCCTGAGTGAAGACCCTGACGGTGGATCTCGGTGACCGCAGCTATCCGATCATGGTCGGCGAGGGGTTGCTCGACGCGGCCGGAAGAACACTGGCGCGCATGGGTTTCAGCTCGCCACCGGTCGTCATCTCCAATTCTGCCGTCTTCCAGTTGCACGGGAAACGGCTTCTGCGATCGCTGCGCCGGGAGTTCGGGCCGTCACCGGTGATTCTCATCGGCGACGGCGAACGATTCAAGAATCACGCAACTCTGCTCAGGATATACAACGGACTCTTCCGCTGCCGCGCGGACCGGCGTTCCTGGATACTTGCTCTGGGAGGCGGGGTTGTCGGCGACATCGCCGGTTTCGCCGCCGCCAGTTTCATGAGAGGCATCCCTTACGCGAGCATCCCGACGACTCTCCTTGCGCAGGTAGACAGTTCGATCGGTGGAAAGGTAGGCATCAACGTTCCGCAGGGCAAGAACCTGATCGGTGCATTCCACCAGCCGAGCGCGGTCATCTCGGACACAAGCACGCTCGGCACCATGCCTGCGAGAGAGATCGCTTCAGGCATGTTCGAGGTAGTGAAGTCCGGTGCGATCCGCTCCGAGCCGCTGCTGACTTACCTCGAGAAACGGCTTGAAGCCTGCCTTGAATGCCGCCCGTCGGCGCTCGAGCATATCGTAGTGGAGTGCTCGCGCATCAAAGCCGAGGTGGTTTCCGGTGACGAGACGGAAGAGGAACTGCGGATGGTCCTGAACTACGGCCACACGGTCGGTCACGCCCTCGAGGCAGCGACACGGTACCGCTGGTTCCGGCACGGTGAGGCGGTGGGTTGGGGGATGATCGCAGCTGTCGGCTTCGGGAGGGAGGTGGGCCTGTTGTCCGACGGCGAGGCCTCAAGGCTGGTGGCATTGACGCATTCGGTGACGCGATTGCCGTCGCTCGAGGGCATCGGGATCGGGGAAGTGTGGAAGGCGCTGGTCCGCGACAAGAAGTTCCGCGACGGCCGCATTCGCATGGTGCTTCTGAGCCGGTTGGGCGAAACCGTTCTCCGCTCGGACATCGATCCTGTTCATCTGAGGGGATTCCTGCGGCGATTCCTCCAGCGTCGCGGACAGCTGCAATTCTAGCCCGATTCCGGACATCGCGCTGGAGCGCACCGGTGCCGAAGCGTATTCAGACCGACGAACAAAGAATCAAGGCGCGCCAGGTGCGTGATATGTTCGCCGCGATCGCCGCGCGCTACGACCTGCTGAACCACCTTCTGTCGGGGGGCATTGACCGGCGATGGCGGAAGGCGTGTGCTATTGAAGTCGGCAAGCGCCTTGGCCGCATGGATCCCAGGATCCTGGATGTAGGGTGCGGCACGGGGGACCTGGCCCTGGCATTCCGCAGCGCGGCCCGGGTTGCCGGTTGTGACTTCTGCCGGCCGATGCTCGAAATCGGCCGTGACAAGATCAGAAATGCCGGCCGATCGGGGCAAATAGCGTTCCTGGCCGCCGACGCCCTGATGCTTCCCTTTGCGGATAGTTGCTTCGATGCGGTCGTCTCCGCGTTCGTACTCCGCAATCTGGCGAGCAGGGAACAGGGGCTTGCCGAGATGCGGCGCGTCCTGCATCCCGGGGGAATCATCGGCGTCCTCGACTTCTCGATGCCGGCGGCTCCGATTCTGGGTGCAGTCTATCGCTTCTATTTTCTTCGAGTCCTGCCCCGACTGGGCAAGGTGATCTCCGGGGTGGACGGCCCGTACCGCTATCTGCCCGAAAGCGTCGGCAGCTTTTCCGGGCCGGCCGAGCTGAGCAGGCAGATGGAATGCGCCGGATTCACATCCGTGGAATACCGGCTGCTCACGGGAGGTGTGGCGGTACTGCTGTTGGGAACCGCGGAGTGATGAACGGCTGTGCTTTGGAACTGCGCTGAGCGCACGCTCCGCCGCGTCAGGGCGTGCGGCCGTCAATCCAGCCGGGCAGGGCGCCGCTCTTGCGCGCTTCCACCTCGAGCTGTTGAAGTTCTGTTTTGGCCTTGGCCAGGCTTTGCTTGTTCTGATCCTGCTCGTAGAAACTCTTCTGAATCTCGCGCTGAATGTCCTGCTGCTTGAAGCCGCTGGCCTCCGCGTAGAACTTGTTCTGCAGGTCGTTGATCTTCAGCTGAAGCACCCGCGATTCATCTTCGAGGTCTTTGACTCTCTTGCGCGCGTCGCTGAAGGTCTGCCGCCAGAAACTCTCCGTCCTCCCGAAGAGGTCCTTCGGTTCATCGTCCGCCTGCTTGTCCGGCTTGGGCTTCCCGCCCGCGGGATCAACCGCCTTGTCGGGCTGCTTCCCGGCAGCGGGTTCGGCTTCCGCCGTCCCGGCGTCCTTGGCCCCGGCGTTATTTGTGATGACCTTGGTATCTGTGGTGACTTTGGCCCTGCGCTCCTTTTCCTGCTTGGCCAGGTCCGCCAGGGATTGGGCTGAGAGTTGTGCCGCCACAGCCATGGTGAAAGCAAACGTCAGTGCGATAAGTAACCTTTTCATACTCGATCCTCATGTCTGGCGGACGCCAGGTCTTGCTGTCCGGTGCGAACCTGGTCAGGGACCGGGGCGCCTATTGACGGTTCACGAGCTGGATGTCGCTGGACTGCTGCATCCCGAATATCTGCCGGGTCTGCGGGTCCCGCAGCAGTGAGCTTGCGGTCAGCGTAACCCTGACCTTGCGTACATTCGCGCCGACGTTGGTTGCCGATCCGTTGGCATCGAAGTACTGCATGCTGAACGCAGAAATGTAGTTGGCGATTGCCTGCCCCGTGCCGGCGTTCGGCGCAAGCTCAACGGACCTGTCGGTTGCGTTGTAGCGGATCTCCACATCCTCGCCGGCATCGCCGATATCTCCGTCGGGGTCGCCTTTGTCCGGGTTTCCGCTTCCCGCAGCGGAACCGGTCAGGTCCGCTCGAACCCGCAACCGGGTAGAACTGGTGACCTCGAGCCCTACGACACCTGTCTGATGAGGGTCGTTGCCCGCCTGCCTGATGACGCGCTCAACGGTGTCCATGGCTGTGCGCGCGTTATCCATCACAGCCTGCACCTCTGCCTGGTAGCTTGCGGCGCGCTGAGTTTGAGACAACATGGCGAAGACCGCGCTTGCCACGACAAGCAGGATCATGGTGGACAGCAGGAACTCCACTAGACTGAAGCCGGGTTCCTGGTTTGCCAGGTGGCCGGATAAGCTGCGATTCTGTTTCATAGGCATTGACCGAATGCTCATTGCGCGCGGGGACCGAAGATGGACGAGATGCTCATGACTTTGTTCAGGCCGATCCGATTGTTGGTCGTATCGGCTCCGCGGACAGGCGTGATGGTGACGCGCACCAGTTTTGCCTGGAGCACCTTCCCGGCTCTCGGGTCCGGCACGGTGCTCACCGTCCACTGGACCCTGAATCGATTCAGGGCGGCGCCTGTGTTGGGATTCGTGACCTGCACCACTTCCGGACCGTGGTCGCCGTCTGTGAGGCTCGCATCCAGACGATTTCGCCGGTAAACGTCAGCGAGAAACTCCAGCTTGTCCGAGGCGACCGTGGCGGCGGTCCCCTTGGACCGCGCCAGCGAAGCTGATGCCATGGCCACATACATCAGCTGACCGGCTGAGAGCAGGCCGGCGGTCATGATGACCAGGGCAATCAGCATTTCAATAAGCGTGAAGCCCGCCGCAGAAGTCGCGAACCGCGTTCGGGCCTTGCGCTTGTTATTCCTCGCTGTTTTTCGGTGACTCATAATCAAACCTTCGGTCGATCTCCGCTGGATGGTGATTAGTGCGGACTCCCGCCTTGTCCATATCGGCTTGCTGATCGCCAGGGATTAGCAGATCCCGAAACGGTGTGCACAGGTACCCACGCCGGGCGGCCAGCCTTGCCGGCAACGCGGCGGAAAAACGAACCCGGGCCCGTTTGACTTATCGACAGATTCCTGCACCGGGGGACTTGAATCTTGATTTGGCAGGTTTCTTGACTTACCTTTCAACTTCTTCTCCTCCTTCATCTTCGCTCGTTCGGTACGGGACCGGGTGCCATGGAGACAGCAGACGCAATCCGAAGGGTAGTCGAGGGCCGGCATCTGTCGCGCGATGAGTCCGAGTCGGTGATGCGCGGGATAATGAGCGGCGCCGCTACGGACGCGCAGATCGCCTCGTTCCTGACTGCCTTGAGAATGAAAGGAGAAACAGTCGAAGAGCTGACCGGCTTTGCCCTGGTCATGAGGGAAAAAGCAGCCCGTGTTCGTCCCCGGGCGGATGTTGCCGCGGCTCTTTCCGGCACAGAGCGTGAAATGCTCGTCGACACCTGCGGCACCGGAGGCGATACAACCGGCAGCTTCAACATCTCGACTGCTACGGCATTCGTGATCGCCGGTGCCGGCATCAGGGTGGCAAAGCACGGCAACCGCAGTGTCTCGAGCCTGTGTGGAAGCGCTGACGTGGTGGAAGCGCTGGGCATCCGCGTAGACCTGTCCGCCGAGTCCGTGGCGCGCTGCATCGACGAGGCCGGCATCGGATTCCTTTACGCCCCGTTGCTTCACGATGCCATGCGCTATGTGATGCTCGCGCGCCGCGAGATGAAGATCCGCACTGTTTTCAATCTCCTCGGACCCTTATGCAATCCCGCCGGCGCAAATGCCCAGGTTCTTGGCGTCTACGGCGAGCGCCTGACCGAAACGATGGCCCAGGTGCTTTGCGATCTGGGCACCCGTCGGGCTCTCGTCGTCCACGGATCGGACGGGCTCGACGAGATCACCATCACCGGCGAAAGCAAGATCTCCGAGGTTCGGGACGGCAAAATCCGCACATACTATGTGACGCCGGAGGATTTCGGTCTGCAGCGCGCCCCGCTTGCGCAGATCCGGGGCGGGGACGCGGCCCGGAACGCCGAGATCATCAGGGATCTGCTTTCCGGCGCGCCCGGCGCCACAAGGGACGTCGTTCTGCTAAACGCATCGGCCGGCCTCGTCGTCGGCGGCAAGTCCGAAAGCATGCGCCAGGCCATCGTTCTGGCGCGCGCTTCCATCGACTCGGGTGAAGCCCTCAGAAGGCTCGAACAATTGGTGTGCCTGACCCGGGATCTGAGCCCCTCCAGGCAGGATGCGGATGAGCGCTGACCGGCACCGACCAGGGATGAATATTCGAACCGCGTGCGGAGCTCCGCCCGCGTTCTTTCGTGCTCAGAAATGCTCTCCGCTCGCTCCTTGACGCATAGGACCGGCTATAGCTTCTCCACCCTGATCCGGCCTGCCGGGCTTACTACAACTCGAAACGAACCGGCGCCGTTCTTCATTACATAACTGCCTGCCGGAGCCGCATTCCCGCGAGGAAAGAAGCGCAGCGGCTTCGAGGGCGCGCTGGTGATGCGCACCCCCCTCGGCAGGTAACACACACCTTCGCTGTACATGCTCCCGGTCTCCGGGTCCCGCCAGCCGGCGAAGGTCCCCTCGGCGTCGACTTCCAGCATCAGAGACGCGTTCGCCGAGATGGAGTGGAAGCGTCCCCACTGAAGGGTCGTCTCCATAAGGCAAGTACCCGTCCAGAGGGCCCAGGCCTGGTGGAGATTTTCTACAGCCGGGACAGCGGCCACAAGCACGGCCGCGGCGCATGTGATGGCGACCGCGCATTCGATCAGGCTGAAGCCGCCGCAAGCAGATGACAGGTTCCTTCGTGTGCGTCGCTGTTCCGCCGCGGTTTCAGGCAATGTTGTTTTTTCGTCCCGTCCGCCTCGGGCGATGACGATCCTCCCGACTATCTAACGGAGCCGGGTCGATTGTGAGCGGAAAAATCTGCGGGCGGTGCCGGGTTCAGTGCGGACCGGCGTACCAGCCGAGGAAAGATGCGCCGAAGAAGAGCACGGCGGCAGCCCCTATCCCGAGGAAGGTGCCGAAGGCGAGCTTGTGCTGGAGGTTCTTGCCCTTGAAGATGATGAGGAAGAGCCCGATGATGCTTCCCGCAAAAGAACCGGCGAAAATTGTGAGCAGGGCTGATCGCCAGCCGAGGAATGCCCCTACCATCGCCATCATTTTTACATCGCCCATCCCCAGCCCGGCGCGCCTGCGAACCAACTGGTACGCGGACCCGACAACGAGCAGGATACCGCCGCCTATCACAGCCCCGAGGACCGATCCGACCCAGGGCAGCAGCGCCTCATATCTGTCGGGGTTCAGCGCCGATGCCGAGGCCACCGAGAGAATATCGCGAAATGAGCCTTCGGGTTGCAGCGGGCTCAGCAGGATCCCCGCGATCATTCCGGGGATGGTCACAATGTTCGGAAGGATCTGGTGCTGGTAATCGACAAACACCAGGATGACCAGCAACGCGAGAAACAACGAATACACGAAAGTGGGCGGCGTGAAGACCCATTCGGCGGCGCAGGCATAGAACAGGAGGCCTGTGACAAGTTCGACCACCGGGTACTGGAGGGAGATGCGGTCGCCGCACGCGCGGCACCGGCCGCGGAGCAGCAGGTAGGACAACAGCGGGACGTTGTCATACGGGCGGATGGCCGCACCGCAGCCCGTGCAGTGCGATCGCGGGAGCACAACCGATTCGCCCCTGGGTATCCTGTAAATGCAGACATTCAGAAAGCTGCCGACGACCAACCCGAACGCGAAGTAGAACCCCTGCAAGATTGACATGGCCCTACTCTATGGGAATCGCGCCGGACAGGCAAGTCCGCACTCCGCTCGCTGACGAACGCGGAGTGCGGACGAGCCCCCTGGCCCTCAGGCTTTGGGCGGGTTATTTGAGATTGGCTACGTTCTGCGAGCTGGTCTTTGCGATTTCGAAATCATTGGCCTCCAGAAGTGTATACATCGCTCTCTGAAGCCCGATGATCGACTGCTGGTAGGCGATCAGCGCCTGCAATTCCACGCCCTTCGCCTGCGAGAGGCCTCGCTGGCGATCGAGTACGCGGAAGTTCTCGCTCAGGCCGGCCTGGAAACGCTTTTCCTCACCTATGAGCTGTTCCTGCGCAAGCTCGCGTGCGATGCGCGCGGTGTCGACTCGCTTCTTGTTCGTCTCGATAGCCTGCACGGCGTTGCGGATATCGGTCTGTATCTGCTGCTCGGTGACCCGGCGGTTCATCATCACCTGCCGGTTCTGGATCTTGACCTGGGCGAGCTGCGAGTCGAGGGCCGTGTTGCGAAGCGGGATCTGGATATTGAAGCCTGCGAACCAGTTTATGTAGCCCTCTGAAAACAGTACCTTGTAGGAATGCCAGGGGCCCCCGACCAGGTAGGTGGGGATTGTCGGCTCACCGCCGGGACCAAACGTCTGAGGACCGGCCACGCCGACGGACCCGAATTGCCCCACGAGGTCTATCTGCCACTTGCGCTGGCTCTTGTACATTGCATAGTTGATGTCGTTTTCCTGCATCCTCAGGCTCAGTTGCTCGAGTTCCGGGCGGTTGGCGAGCGCAGCGTCGATAGACTGCTGAAGGTCGACTTTGTATTCCTTGAACTCCGGCTGGTCGGTGGGGACGATCACCTGCTGCCAGATTTCGGCGGTACGGTCGCTGGATATGAGGTTACGCAGGCTATTCTCCGCATTGATAATCGTCTCTTCGGAGGAAATCAGGTCGACTTCGCGGTTGGCCAGCTCCGCCTGCGCCTCGGTGATGCTGATCGGGGCCAGGGTTCCGATTTCGACCTTCTTCCTGTTGTCCCGAAGGCTTATCTGGGCGAGTCTGACGGATTCCCGGTTGATCTCGTAGTTCCGGATTGCGCCTACCAGGTTCCAGTAGAGCGTCTGTATGTTCGCGATCGTAGTTGATACGTTCTGCCTGAAGGTGCTGTCGTTGAGCTTCAGGTCGAGGTTCGCCAGCTTGATGGTCGCCCGGTTCGCATCGATGCGGAAATTACGGAACAGCGGCTGCGTGAACTGCACCGCGGCGCTGGAGTTGTACTGGGGGCTGAACAGGGCGAAGGCCTGGTTGGTCTGCGCGCGGTTGGCGTTGATATATGCCGAAAAGGTACCGCCGGTGCGAAAGCTCTGTTGATACGACGCATTCCACCGGGCCGAGCCCACCTCGTTGTAGGGGGCGCTGGCCGCCGTCGCGAGGTTCGTGTTGGGCGACCTGCTGTTTTGCGCGCCCAGCGTGAACGAAAACACCGGATCGTAGGGCCCGAACGCCTGGCGCACGCGCAGTTCGTAGAGTTCCTCGTTTGTGTCCGAGATGGCTATGTTCAGGTTGCTCTGCAGCGCAAGCTTGGTCACATCCTTCAAGGACATGCGCAACGCCGTCCCGTTTTTCTCCGCTGCCTCGGTCGGACTCAAGGGGAGAGGGGGCAGATCTGAAGTCGCCTGAGTTGTTGCAGACTCCTGGGTCTGCGACGCTGCCTGGGGGGCACCATTCAGATTGACTGTGAGACAAAGCAACGCCAGTCCGAATGCGGTTCTTCCCGAGTACGCCCGCAGGCCCGAAGCGGATGAAAAGATCATGTTTTGCTCCTCTGATACGCTGTTGCCAAGGATTTGGCAAAAATACACCAACAGAATACGATAACCGCGCCCAAAATGTTTCAGATTTGGCAGCTTGCAGCGGCACGGCCCGGGCCCTGCATGATACGTGTCGTTGCAGCGGAGATCAAAAGGAAAGAGCCGGTTTCGGAACGTGCCGAAACCGGCTCTGAGGCTCGCCTGCCGCGCCGCCCTGTGCCCGGTTATCAGTCTTGCGGAGGCGGAGCCGGCGGAGTGTCGCCAGGCCGTTTGAGGGTAGGCCGTTTCTTTTCCTGCTGCCCATCGTCGCCGGTAGACGTGCCGGAAGTGTCCCCGCCCTCCGATCCATCGTCGGTGTTGGTCCGGCGTTTCAGGGTCGGCTTCTTCTGGTCGGTCGTCCCGGCAGACGTCGCCTCTGCCCTCTGCGCATTGTCGATAGCCTGCAGCCGCGTCTTCACACGGTTGAATTCAGACGTGTCGAGAACGTAATTGTCTTTCTCGGGCAGGCATCGCTGTTCGTCCAGTGCCGAGGCAATCCGGTTCACGGTGTATGGGTGGGTCCTGAAGAAGCCTGCCAGCTTGCCGGGCTTTGACTTCTCCTGCTCCTGCAGTTTCTCGAAAAAGCTCACGAACGCGTTGGGATCGTAACCGCTGTTCCAGAGGTACTGGATCCCCAATTCGTCCGCTTCGCGCTCGGAGTCGCGTGTGACGCCGAGCAACTCAAGGTTTATGCCGAGCCCGAGGCCGTTCTGGATTGCCATCTGGGCCCAGTATCCTCCGATGAAGAGGGCCGGTATGGCGGCAAGCTGCAGGTACTGGGCCTTGGACATTCGCTCCGTGGCGTGGCGTGCGGTGACGTGCGCTATTTCGTGACACATGACACCGGCGAGCTCGGCTTCGTTGTCCGCGGCGAGCAGCAGGCCCTTGTTTACGTAGAAATATCCGCCGGGGAAGGCGAACGCATTCACCTCATCCGTATCAACAACCTTGATGTGAAAGGGAACCTTGGCGTCGGAGTGTTTTACGATATTCTGGCCGACCCGATCCACGTAATCGCTGACCACCGGGTCGTCGATCAGGCGTGCCGTCTGCTCGAACTGGGCTGCAACCTGGGCCCCAAGCGCGATCTCCCGCTCGAACGAAACAAAATTAGGCAGGATTCCCCAGATCTTGCCCGACACGCTCCGGTTTCCGATGTCTTGGATGTCCCCGTGCTTCGTGCAGTCGGAACCGTACACCCAAGCCGAAGTGCTGACAGCACACGTCAAGGCAATCGCCGTCATCAAACGCGACATCGCAACCTTCCTCATGCCGCCCCCTTCAGGAGATGTTGTTTTCACCGCCCAGGATCGGTATGCTTCAACTCCTGTGCATACAATACTTCGCTCGCCGACTCCTGAACAGAAAATAAGACGTTCGCGGCGCCCGAATGTTTCAGCCAAATTCTAGGCCCTGGGACCGGGGGGTGTCAAACTGCTCTGGTGATTGGCGGGCTGCTGATTCCCGGGAGCAGGAATCGCTGTCGGGCTGCCGGGGGTCGAACCAGGGTCTCAGGCACAGAACCGGGACTGACCTGTGCCAGGTGCCCAGGATCGGGGTCACCATGAAGATACTGACTGCGGGTCAAATGGCAGAGGTCGATCGCCTGTCGACCGAACTCTTCAAGATCCCGTCCCTGCTGCTCATGGAGAATGCAGGCCGGGCGGTCGTCGATGGGGTTATTCGGACTTCACCGGGGGCGGTGGACCGCCCGGTGCAGATCTTCTGCGGCAGAGGGAACAACGGTGGCGATGGCCTGGCTGCGGCCCGCCACCTCGCGGTCAGAGGCGGAAGGCCGCAGGTCTTCCTGCTCTCCGACCCGGCCTCCTATCGAGGTGACGCGCTCGCCAACTGGGAAATAGTCCATTCTATGGGGATCCCGGTGCGCACTCTCGGAACAGTCGTCGAAACGCGCAGGGTGCTCAGGAGCCTCAGGCCTGCGCCGGTCATCGTTGACGCCCTGTTCGGCACCGGACTCTCAAAACCGATCGGTCCCGATTACCGTCCGGTTGTGTCCTGGATTAACGGAGCTTGCCCCGATTCATCGGTCGTATCGGTAGACATCCCGTCCGGGCTATTCGCCGATTCATCACTGGTTTCGGGCCCGGTCGTCAGGGCCCGCCTGACCGTGACATTCACCGCCCCGAAACCGGCCCTGGTGCTGGCGCCTGCATCGGAATGGGCCGGAAGAGTGACCGTGGCGCCGATCGGTTCGCCACCGGCCCTGCTGGAGAATCCGGAGTATCGTACCGAGTTGATCGATCGGCACATGGTCAGGGGCGTCCTGCCTCCCCGCCCCCGTGACAGCCACAAGGGGGCGTATGGCCATGTATTCGTCGTTGCCGGCTCGGCAGGGAAGAGCGGTGCGGCCATCATGACCGGGCAGGCCGCCTTGCGCTCCGGGGCCGGGCTGGTAACGCTCCTCCTGCCTTCCGGGCTTCAGCGGGACATCATTGCGCGGGTGCCCGAACTGATGAGTGAGTCCCTGCCCGAGACCAGGGCGGGCACGTTGGATGAAACCGCACTCGGCCCCGTGCTCGATCACCTCAAACAGGCAGATGCGGTCGTAGTAGGGCCCGGGCTCACGACACATCCTTCGACAAAGCGACTCGTCCGGGGGATTGTCCGCTTTGCGCCGGTGCCCGTGGTGCTGGATGCCGACGGCATCAACGCATTTGCCCCGAAGCCGGAGACACTCAGGAACGAAGGAGGGCAGGCAATAGCCATCACGCCGCATCCGGGGGAAATGGCTCGTTTGCTTGGGTGTTCGATCTCCGAGGTCCAATCCCGCCGCCTCGAAACAGCCGTCAGCTGCGCCAGGGAGCATGGGCTTTTCACGGTCTTGAAGGGTTTTCAGACCATCGTTGCCACGCCCGACGGCCGTACGCTGATCAACAGCACCGGAAATCCCGGTATGGCGACCGGGGGCAGCGGGGACATACTCGCGGGCATGGCAGGCCGGTTCGTGGCAGGCTGGAACAGGAAATACCACAACGCCGACCTCCGGGCCCTGGGAGATGCCCTGGCAGCTGCCGTATATCTCCACGGGATGGCCGGAGATATCGCGGCAGTCGAAATGGGTGAGGAGCCACTGACCGCAACCGACCTGATTGGTTCACTCCCACCCGCGTTCAAGAGTGTCTACCCCGGAGAGCCGGGCGCCCGGACAGTATCCCTCTACGAAGCAGAATTGGAGGCCGGGCGCGAAATGGATCGCAAGTAGGGCGGCATGCCACGGCATCGGACTGCTCATCAGGCCAGGACGAAATCCAGGGGTGAGAGACAGAGCGTCACCACCCTGGTCACGCGCAGTCCTGCGGAGACTCAGGCGGCTGGTGTTTGTCTTGGCCGTGGTCTGCCGATCCCGAGCGTCGTATTGCTGCTCGGCCCCCTGGGATCGGGAAAGACAACGCTCACACGCGGTCTTGCGGAGGGATTGGGCCTGCGTGACCCCTCCCTGGTTTCCAGCCCGTCTTTTGCGCTGATCAATATTTACCAGGGGGCCTGCCCGATCTACCATGTCGATCTTTACCGCCTGGCGGGAAAACGTGATTTTGACACGGTCGGGCTGGAAGAATTCCTGGGCAGCCGCGGAGTCACAATCGTGGAGTGGGGCGAGAGGCTTCAGATGTCTGCCGGGCCGGCCGTCGTCGTGGAGCTGAGCGACGAAGGGGACGATATCCGGAAACTGCGCATCACGGCCTCGCACGGATTGTCGGACCTGCTGCGTGGCTTCGATTGCGGCAGCGGACCAGATGACGGGATATGAGCAAGAATCTCAACGGCGTCTTTCCACCTGTCACCACGCCTTTCGACGCCGACGGCCGGCTCCTGACCGACCGCCTGGCTGATGGGGTACTCGGAGGGTATCCGCAGGTGCCCTTGCAGTCGCTCGATGCAGAGCAGAGCGCGGACCTTGCCGCGATATTCAAGGCAGCAGGCGCCCTGCAGACCGGATGGGAGGAATGGTAGATCGAAGTTTCCTTCGGGGTCGGAATCGGGATCGCGGTCCGTATCGGTTTCGAATGGGTGTCAGCGCCAGTAATGCCTGTCCGCCTCGACGTGTATCCAAAGTAACGCTGCCCGATACAAACTTATGGTGAACCCAAGCTTCAGGGACCTGCCCGGATTTTCCTCTTCCTATCTCGAATTCCTGGAAGGGATGCCCGAACCGGGCCATATTCCGCCGGACCGGCCCGACAGGGGACTGCTCGTGTCGAGGTGCAGATCTGCCTTGAGCCGGGCACCCACCGCCGCAGCGGCGTCCGTGCTGGAGTGGAAGGAAGCGCTGACAACCTCTGGCGGCCGTCTGTGGTCAGACAATATCGAAAAACTCGAGAGCCGTTCTGGAGTGGTCGTCGGAGCGTCTGCGCATGCCGCTGATTTCAGCGCCTCGCTCGTGCCGCTGTTCAAGTGCCTGACCGTTGTCAAACTTGCCGCCGAGTTAAGCCATGACGGCGTTCCTGCCGTTCCTCTCCTTTGGCTCGATACCCCGGCCTGCGCCAGAGTCAACGGCGAGAAGAACCACGGCAGGATCGAGCCGCAGCAAGCCGCGAGGCCTCGGGCCGGCATAACGGGAGAAAACCTAACAGAATGCTTTAATAAAACGAATGAAACATCAGTAAATAGAGACTTAAATTCGAATGATGGTCACGACATTCTGACGCGACTCGTCGATGAATTTGGCCTCGTCCTTGTCGACTCGGAATCCATCGTTTTGGCGTTGAAGCACAGGCCGGAACTTGGCGATCTGTGGCGGAGGGTGATCAGCGTTTGGGAGCGGGAGTCCGGAGGGCGGACGGTGGATTATGGGTCCGGGTGCGACCCTGTCTGCGACGCAATTTTCCTGAGGCTTGCCGTGCCGGCAGGCGCGGAAGTGGTCGGACCTGAGGATTACGACCAAGCCGTGCTTGTCGGCAATCTTGTCGGTTCGGCAGGAAGCACGAAACCGCTCCTCTGGCCCAGGGTCAGCGCGACTATCATCGACCGTCGCAGTCGTAGGACGATGGAGAAGTTCAAACTGGAGTTGCCTGATCTGCTGCAGGGCAGCGTCGCGCTGTCTGGCAGACTCGGCTTCGATCGCTCTGCCTGGGACGTGGCGGTACGGCTGGAGGGGCTTGCAGGGAATATCGGCCGTCGCATCGATGAGATCTGCGCGAGAGCAGCGCGTGATCCGAGGGCGGTCAGGAGGATTCGGACTTCAGGCTCGAAAATGCTCTATCAGCTGCGCAAGTTGGCCGTGCGTTCCCGGCAGTTCGCAGACGCACATCGCGACATTGCCGTGCGGCAGTTTGAGGGGCTTTGCAGTCGCGTCGTCCCCGGCGGAGAGTTGCAGGAGCGGAGGTTGAGCGCGACGCGGTATCTATCGATGCACCCCGGATCGATACTCCAGACGCTGAATCGCAAGATCGATGTCTGGGACCTCAAGCACCAACTCATCATTGGATTGGACTGAGAAACATGCGGATCGATGTAATTGCGTTCGGTGCTCACCCTGATGATGTGGAGCTCTATGCCGCCGGAACTCTGGCCAAACTTGCTGCCCAGGGGTATTCGACGGCCATCATTGACATGACCCGCGGCGAGCTGAGCAGTCGGGGGACCCCCGCCGTGCGCGCACGTGAGGCGCGTGAGGCGGCCCGGATCCTCGGGCTCAGGTTCCGGGAGAACCTCGGATTCCCGGACGGGGATGTTCGCGTGACCGCCGACGCGCGGCTCGAAGTAATACGTGTTCTGAGGAAATGCCGGCCGTCGCTGGTCCTGGCCCATCACTGGGATGACCGCCACCCCGACCATGTGAACGCCAGCCGATTAGTGACCGAGGCATGTCACCACGCCGGGCTGGCGCGCCTGAAGACCGGCCGGGAACGTTTCCGCCCGAACCTGATCCTTTACTACATGCTCCCGTCGCACACAACGCCGACGCTGGTTGTGGATGTATCCGACTTTTCCGAGAAACGGAGCGCCGCCATCAGAGCGCACAGGTCCCAGCTTTTTGATCCGGTGAATCGGGAACCGGCCACCTACCTCAGCCGCCCGGATTTCCTGACTCACCTCGAGAACATCCACTCCTTCTACGGTACGCTGATCGGCAGGCCGAAAGGCGAGGCCTTCTGCATGCGCGGGGTTCCTGAGGTGCCGGACCTTCTTGCCTTCACGCGCGCGCAGAGCAACAGCCGCTTCCGGTAGGAGTCTGCGATAGCTCGAGGCGCAATAACCTGGAGAGAGCGGCGCGGGATTCACAGGCGATCATCGGCCTGTCTACGGCTGGGCAGGTATCCCGGGCTGGGCGACGACGGGTGACGTCAGCAGCTGGTCCTTGTACTGGAGCTGGAACAGCCGCCAGTAAATCCCCTTCAGCCGCAAAAGCTCCTGATGCGTCCCCGACTCCCGAACCCTGCCGCGATGCAGGACGAGGATGCGGTCTGCATTCTGAACCGTCGAGAGGCGGTGCGCGATGACGATCGACGTCCTGCCCCGCAAGAGCCGTTCCAGCGCATCACGGATGAGGAGCTCCGTATCGGTGTCTATGCTCGACGTCGCCTCGTCGAGGACCAGGATCCTGGGATCTCGCACCAGCGCCCGGGCGAATGCAAGCAGCTGTTTCTGTCCGACCGAAAGGGAGGATCCACGCTCGCCCACGCGGGTGGCGTAACCCTGGCCCAGCCGGCTGATGAAATGGTCTGCGTGCACGATCTGAGCGGCTCGCCTGATCTGCTCCTCCGGGATCCCGGCATCTCCAAGGCTGATGTTCTCCGCGACGCTGCCCGAGAAAAGAAACACATCCTGAAGCACGACACCGATGCCCCGGCGGAGCCCCTGCGGGTCAAACTCACGCACATCCGTCCCGTCGACCAGGATCGCACCCTGGGTGACGTCATAGAAGCGGCTGAGCAGGGAGATGATCGTCGACTTGCCGGCACCCGTGGCCCCTACCAGCGCGATACGCTCGCCCGGCCTGGCACGGAAAGATACATTGCGCAGGACAGGCTCTCCCGGATTGTATTCAAAACTCACATCCCGAAACTCGATCTCGCCACGGTGGATCTCAGCAGCCTGGGAGCCCGGCGCGGGGGCGACGGATGCGTCGGTGTCCAGCAGCCTGAAAATCCGTTCCGAGGAGGCCATCGCAGCCTGCAAAATGGTGTATTTCTCGCTCAGGTCCGAGATCGGTCGGAAGAACCGGTCCGAATATTGGATGAAGGCGACCAGGGCTCCCAGTGTCAGGCTTCCGGCGAACACCTGTAACCCGCCGTACCAGACGATGAGCGCTATCGCCAGGGCACCAACCAGCTCCAACAGGGGATAGAAGACCGCGTAATAAAAGATCGACTGAAGGTTCGCGTCCAGGTGTTCGCGATTGATCTTATCGAACCGCGAGTAGCGTTTTCGCTCCTGTCCGAAGATCTGTATGACCGCTGTCCCGGTAAGATTCTCCTGGAGAAAGGTGTTGATGCGCGCGATCGCGGTCCGGACCCTGCGGAACGAATCGCGCACCTTGATTTTGAATACGAAGGTTACGAGGAAGAGCAGCGGCAGGACGGAGAAAATTACGAGCGCCAGCTTGTAGTTCATCACGAAGAGAATCACCACGATTCCCAGGAGGGTACAGACATCTCCGAAGATCGAGATCACGCCCGCCGTGAACAACTCGTTGAGGGCATCCACGTCGGTTGTAACCCTTGTCATGAGGCGGCCGACCGGGTTGCGATCGAAAAACGCGACGTCGAGCTTCTGCAGGTGGCGGAAAATCTCCATTCGAAGATCGAACATGATCTTCTGGCCCATGACGTTCATCACCCAGGTCTGGCCGAAGCTGAGGACGAACGTTCCGGCAAGCGTGGCGACATAGATCACGGCGACCAGGTTCAAACCGGCCACGTTTCCGCGGCTGATGTAGCGGTCGATCGCCACCTTGGTCAGGTACGGCGGCAGGACAGACAGGGCCGAGGCTGAGACAATGAGCAGAAGCGCCAAGGCTGCCGAGCGCCCGTAGGGCCGTATGTAGGTAAGGAGCCGCCTCATCAGGCGGGCGTCATAGGCCTTGCCCAGGACTTGCTCTTCGTGGCCGTGTACTTCCACAAATATCCCCGCTCAGGCCGTTGCCAGTTCTTCTTCGAGAAGCTGTTTCTGGTACAGGCCGGCATAGATGCCGTCCCGGGCCATCAGCGATTCGTGTGTTCCCTGTTCCGCGATCCGCCCGTCTTCGAGGACGAGGATGTGATCCGCGCTTCGCACGGTTGAGATCCTGTGGGAGACGATGATGACAGTTCGACCCGATCTGACCTGTGCGAGACCCTGGAGTATCTTCTCCTCCGTGTCGGTGTCTACGTTCGACAGCGAGTCGTCCAGGATCAGGATCTTCGGGGAAACGGCCAGCGCTCGGCTGATCGCAACGCGTTGCTTCTGCCCGCCTGAGAGCGTGATGCCGCGCTCCCCGACAAAAGTGTCGTACTGCTTGGGAAAAGTCTGAATGTCACCCGAGACCTGGGAAATACCGGCAACCAGCCGTATTTCCTCATCCGGCATCGGATCGTCTCTCCCGAAGGCGATGTTCTCGCGGATGGTGTCGGAAAACAGGAAGGTCTCCTGGGGCACATATCCGATCATGCGCCGCAAGTTGTGCAGGGGCCATTTGCGCACGTCGAGCCCGTCGATGAAAACCGTGCCGTGAGGGGGATCGAACAGTCTAGGCAGCAGGTTCACCAGCGTCGACTTGCCGCTCCCGGTCGCACCCACAATGGCGAGCGTCCTGCCCGCAGGCAGGACAAAATCGATTTCGTGAAGCACCGGCCGATCGGAGTTCGGATATCGAAATGTCAGGCTCCGGATTTCCAGGGCCCCGCCTGTCTCCGGCGGGCAGGCCGCGCCTGCTTCTTCCTTGATGCCGGGCTCTGCCTCCAGGATATCCAGGATGCGTTCCATCGAGGCGGCGCCGCGCTGGAAGATATTGATGACCCAGCCGGTCGCAATCGTGGGCCATATCAGCATGGCAAGGTAACCCATGAAGGCGACAAACTCACCGAGGCTGAGTTGCCCCCTGATGACGGCCCGGCCGCCCCACCACAGGAGCACCGCGGAAGACAGGCCGAAGAGCGTGGACATCAACGGATAAAAAATACCCCAGAGCCGGATCAGGGACACGCTCCTGCGGACGTAGTCCTGGTTCAACCTCCTGAAATCTTCGATCTCGGCTTCCTCGCGTGCGAACGCCTTGATCACTCGGATGCCCGACAGGTTCTCCTGCGCCCTGGTGCTGATCGTGGAGAACTGTTCCTGTATCTTCTCGAATCGGTCATGGATCTGCTGGCCCATCTTCTTCACGGTCAGGGAGGCCACTACCAGCGGGAGATAGGCCAGGAGTGTGAGCTTCCAGCTGATGCGCAGCAGTATGGCAGTCGCGACCAGGACCGTGACGATCGTGTTCATCGAGTACATGATCCCCGGCCCGAGAACCGATCGAACGGCGTTCATGTCGTTCGTGGCGCGGGACATGATGTCCCCGGTGCTGCGGGTCTGGAAAAAGGAGAGCGGCATCCCCTGCAGGTGCGAAAACAAATCGTTGCGCAAGTCGTATTCGATATCGCGACTCGCCCCGATCAGAATCTTCCGCATCCAGAACCTGAAGAATCCTTCGACGAGCGCGATCCCGATAATCAGGCTTCCATAGAAAGCGAGCTTCTCCCGCGCGAACGAAGCCTGAATGTCGTCGACGACGTATTTCCAGACCCAGGGTGAAAGCATCCCGGTCGCCACGGTCAGGACAACCATCAGCGCTCCGACGGCCATCTTGGGACGGTAACGGGCAAGGTAGGGAAGCAGGCAGTACAGGCTGTTTTTGCGTTTCATCGTCATGTCCGGTCCGGGGGGGCCGGGATTCAGCTGCGGCCCCGAGCGCCGCGCATGTCCTTGTAAGGCACGATCTCGCCCTGTCGCGAAACGAATTCGACCGAATAGCTTCCAAACTGACCGGCGTAGCCCGGATAGACCAGGTGAAACTGGGCCGTGGCGTCAGGCTGGATCAACTCCGTATCCATGCGCACCGACCTGGTTTCCAGCAGCTGACCCGTTCGCGAGTAAAAGCGTACAGTCGCGTCCAGCTTCTCGATCGGAAGAGTGGTTATGTTGCGCACGACACCGCGGAGGTGGAACTCACCGTCCTTGATCTCGTCACCGAGGTACAGGAACGCGATCTGCTCCTGAACAGGCGCTACGGCTCCACGCGACCGGACCGCCTGTGCCATCCAGTCAACTGCGCCCTGGGGGAGCAGGATCAGGACAAATCCCCCGGCCACAACGAACGCCAGTACCGCGAGTCCGGTCCTCAGAACGCGGGAAAGAACGGAGTCGCCCTGAACCTCGAACAGCGAATCGGTTTCACCCGGATCGGGTACGACCTTCCCACCGGGGGAGGACGCCGGGCTGGCGGCGACCGCCGCCGGCAGCGGCGACTTTCGGCTCCTGGTCCTGAGGCGATTGATCGAGAATACCACCAGAGCCAGGACAGCTCCTGCCAGAACGACAACGGTCAGGACTAGGCGCAGATCCTTCAAGGTTGATTCCGCAGGGTGCTATAGCGGTGGACGCGTCGGGTATGGATTCGGTTTCTTGGCGTCGGGAGACGACGGCGATTTGTCCCAGAAGCCCTTCTTATCGTTGTACTGCAACTCATTACCCAGCAGCTTCATGCTGACTTTCCCCATGATCCGCTTCTCAATTACGCCGAGCGATTCGAGAGGCACCCATTTCTCCGTACCGTCAATGTCTCTATTGAGTCCTTCGAACCTGGTTCTGACGGTCAGCATCGTTTGAGTCGGTGTAACGATCTCGATCAGGGCCTCCAGGACATAGCGGGCTCGAATCCAGTCACCAGTGATCGTGTCTTTCTTGAGCGCTACCTTGTCAACCTCCGAGGAGGTCAGCGATCCCGTTATGAACTCATAGGGCTTCGTGACGATCCTTCCGCCCTTGCGGTCCTCGAGTTCGATGCTGTATCCCGAATCGATAAGAACGCTGCGGACCACGTTGAAAACGACTTCGTACTTGTTCAGGAACTTGACCGGGTCGGGCTGCGAAGGCTTGGGGGTTTGACCGGATACCACCGGGACGGCCAAAGCGAGAAGAGCGACTATCGCAGCGGCGAAGGCAGGTCCGGACTTAACGTATTGATAACAGACGGGCTTCTGGCTCACGAGCACTATCCTAGCATCGGCTATCCTACAAGTCAACCCGGACGCCCGTGCGCTCAGGGGCGACGTGAAGACGGCTGTAAGTGGTTCTTCTGGTAGCGCGCAACCGCAAGCGAGTGGGAGGTGAAATCCTTCGAGAACTGATGGGTGCCGTCGTTGCGGGATACGAAGTAAAGGTAATCGGTTTTGGGCGGGGCCAGCGCAGCACGAAGGGAGTCTTCACCCGGATTGCAGATCGGGCCGGGCGGCAGCCCCGCGTGAGTGTACGTGTTGTAGGGAGAGTCAAGAGCGAGATCCCTCTTGCGGATGTTTCCGTCGTAGGTCCCTGCCAGTTTCAGTGCATAGATGACCGTGGGATCGCAGGCAAGCGGCATGCCTCGCTCCAGCCGGTTTACCAGCACGGATGCCACCAGGGGTCGTTCCGGGGCGGAGCCGGTTTCCTTTTCGATCATGGAAGCCAGGGTGACGATCCTGCGCAGCGTCCAACCCTTTGGCAGCGGGCGAGCGGCCGGAAGCCCGGAGTACCGATCTCGAAAAGCGCGGATCATCGTGCGGACGACCTGCACGGCATCGGCGCTGCGTGGAAAGCGATACGTCTCAGGGAACAGGTATCCTTCGAGGGAGGGCGCTGCGGGGTCGAGGTCCGCAATCCAGTCCACTCTCTGTAGCGCCTGCTCCAGTTCCCGGCGGTTGCCGATACCGGCCTGTACGATCAGTGAGACCGTCTCTCGCGCCGTCAGTCCCTCCGGGACCGTCACCGAGTGGAAGAAGATGTCCCCCTCCACGATGCGTCTCGCGACTTCGGCGGGCGCGGCCGGGACAGCGAAGCGATACTCGCCCGCTTTGAGCCGCCTGTCCATGCCGGTCCAACGCACGTAGATCTCAAAGGGCAGCCGGCTTCTGATCACGCCTGCGTCTGCGAGCTGTTTGGCGACGGAATGGGCACCGGCGCCGCCGGTTACTTCCACGAAGACCTCGGGGGAATTCGCACCGTAGTACGGGGTGGTCATTTCCGCCTGCACCCAGGCCAGGATGGCCACGATGACCAGAACCAGAGCCGATACGGACCAGACTGTCACGCGCATAGCGAGGCTCATCGCTCTTCCAGGAATCTCCGAAGAATCAGGGCGGCCGCAAGCGAGTCGACGCTGCGATATTTCTTCTGTCGGCGCGGACTCATGTTTTTCCAGATTTCGGCAGCTTCGACGGTCGTCAACCGCTCGTCGACCGCTGTCAGCGGAAGCTTCAGCTCAGCCTCGAGAGCCTGCATGAACTTCCTCGCTTCGGCTGCCGATGCGCCGGCCGTGCCGTCCATGTTGAGAGGCAAGCCGATCACCAGTCCGTCGATACTGTACTGCTCGACGAGATGGCGGATCCGGGTCACGAGATCCCTGCGGCCTTTGTTGACGATCGCCGGGGCCGGCCGTACGGCAATCCCCGTTTCGTCGCAGAGAGCTATTCCGATCCTGCGCGCGCCGTAATCCAAAGCAAGCAGCCGCCCGCACTTCATAGGGCCATTGGACCATAAGGCCCCAGGCAGTTCAAGCCGCCAAGTCCTGCCTCAGGCAGGCGCGAGACGCGGAATCCGCTGCCCGGGGCACTTGCCACCCTCAAACGGAAGTGTATGAAACTTTTGTGATTAGAGCCAAATCGCCGTTGTCGCTGTCCGGGCTCTTCTATATAATGATAGGGTTCGATTCTGGAGGTGTAATGCTGCAAAAGGGAAGGACGTTTGTGTTTTTCTTGTCGGCCGTGGTGGTTGCATACGGCCTGATGGCGGCTTTCTATGGACGTGTCGTCGCCAAGGACGAGGCATACAAGGAACTCGCCGTGTTCATGGATGCCCTGAAGAAGATCAACGAGGATTACGTCGAGTCCCCCGACATGAGCAAGGTTCAGGATGGCGCGATGCGCGGGATGATCGACGCACTCGATCCCTACAGCAGCTTTTTCACCAAGGCGCAGTATGAAACACTTCAGAAGCGCCGCGCCGAGGCCGCGGCCGGTGCGGGAATGGTGCTGTCCAAGCGCGCCAGTGTGATATTCGTGGTTTCCGTGCAGAAGGGAGGCCCCGCCGAAGCCGCAGGGATCAGGCCGGGTGATTATGTCATGGCGCTCGATGGCTCGGGGGTTGAGGACAAGAGCATCCTCGAGGCTGAGAGCCTGCTGCGAGGTGCGCCCGATTCGAAACTGAAAGTGTCGGTTTTCCGTGGCGCTCGCACCAAACCGCTCGACGTCGAGATCACGCGCAAGCCGGACATGCCCGCCGCCCCGGCGTCGCGCATGCTCGATGGAGGCATCGGCGTGCTTCAAGTGCCGTCGCTTGCAGGCTCAAGCGTGAGTGATGTTCGGGTGAGGCTCAAGACTTTGATGTCCGCCGGAGCGCAAAAACTCATCGTCGACCTGAGGGATTGCGCCGAGGGAGAGGCTCGCAGCGGTGCGGAACTCGCAAACTTCTTCCTCAAGGACGGGATGATTTACTACTGCCAGAACCGGCGGGGAGAGCGGACAAAGGAAGTGTCGGCTGCCGCCCAGGGGTTCCTGACTGAAATGCCTATGGTGGTGCTTCTCAACGAATCGACTGCAGGCGCTGCCGAAGTGGCGGCTGGGGCGCTCAAGGCACACAAACGCGCCGTGCTTGTGGGGGAGAAGTCCTTCGGGATCGGATCCATCCAGGACCAGATCGCGCTCAGGAGCGGCGCCGTGCTGTTCCTTTCCACTTCGAAGATCTTCACCCCTGACGGCAAGATGATTCAGGACGAGACGATCCGCAATGCAGGCATCAAGCCTGATATCGAGGCTCCTGACGACGAGACCCAGCAGGACCTGTTGGTCGAGGCGATCTACGATGCGAAGGAGGACGTCGCCAAGTACCGGGAGCTTCAGGAAAAGATCCAGAGAGACCAGATGGATCGGGCCATCGAGGTGCTTACCAGGGGAGCTGTTCCGTTGAAGAAAGCCGCATGAACAGAGGGCGGGGAGGGCGGCTGCCTGTTCATGCCCTCGACGGACCTGGAAGCGGTTGACACCCCGGTGGTGATCTGCTAGGCTAACCGCTTCGTTTTCAGGCGCGTAGCTCAGGGGGAGAGCACTTCCTTGACGCGGAAGGGGTCAGCGGTTCAAATCCGCTCGCGCCTACCATTAATCCCCAAAGGGAAAGCAGTCCCATCCGGGAAAGTCGAAATGATGTCCGCCTTGATGACCGGATCAACTCCTCTTGTCCGATTCACATTTTAATATCAGCGTGGACGCTGAATCCGGCGCTTGAGCCATGGAGCGGCGGCAGTAGAGGGCGGTTTATGGCGATGGGTTTGAAAGTCAGATACTCAGACGGAAAGATCGGCGAAGTAACCGATCCGGCGGAAGCCCTGGAAATCTACCGCCACAGTACGTCGCACCTGATGGCGGCCGCGGTCTGCAGCCTCTATCCTGACACGCACCTGGGTATCGGGCCGGCTGTCAGCGATGGGTTTTTCTACGATTTCGATCGCCCTGTGAACTTCACCGAGGACGATTTGCCGAAGATCGAGGCGAAGATGCGGGAGTTGGCGTCGCGCGACCTGGAGTACCAGCCCCGCATAATCGGCAGGGAAGAGGCTGTCGATCTTTTCGCCGGCAAAGGCGAAGACCTGAAAGTTGAGCTGATCGAGGACAGGGCGGGTCAGCGGCTCTCCTGCTATCAACTGGGCGACCTCGTGGACTTCTGTCTCGGCCCGCACGTCTGTTCGACCGGGCGGATACATCCTGACTCGTTCCGGATCATGAGCCTGGCGGGTTCATACTGGAAGGGAGACGAAAGCAACCGGCGCCTGCAGCGAATCTACGGCACCGCCTTCCTCACGCCGGATGAATTGCAGGCACACCTGACGCAGCTCGAGGAAGCGAAGAAGCGTGATCACCGGAAGCTCGGACGCGAGCTGGATTTGTTCAGCATCTCCGAGGAAGCCGGGCCTGGCCTGATTTTCTGGCATCCGAAGGGTACGCGGGTGCGGCTGGTAGTGGAGGATTTTCTGCGGCAGGTGCTGCTGAGCCGCGGATACGAGTTCGTAACCACGCCGCACATCGCCCGCGGTGCGCTATGGAAGACGTCCGGGCATTACGACTATTACCGCGAGAACATGTACGTTTTCGACATCGAGGACGAGGAGTTCGTCATCAAGCCGATGAACTGCCCCGGGCACATCCAGATCTACAAGTCCGCGATGCGCAGCTACCGGGATCTCCCGCTTCGGTTCGCCGAGTTCGGGACCGTCTACCGTCATGAGAAGAGCGGAGTCCTGCACGGCATGCTCCGCGTGCGTGGTTTCACACAGGATGACGCGCACATCTTCTGCACCAGGGAACAGGTCTACGGGGAGATTTCGGACCTGCTCGATCTTGTCCTCTTCGTCATGCAGGCCTTCGCCTTCGACAAGTACCAGGTGGAACTTTCGGTCAGGGACGAGTCCAGGAAACAGGATTATGCCGGGATCGAAGAAGACTGGCAGATGGCTGAGAACGCCCTGGTCCAGGCGATGACTGCCAAGGGGATGCAATGGAAGCGGATGGAGGGCGAGGCCGTGTTCTACGGGCCCAAGATCGATGTCAAGCTGATCGACGCGATTGGCCGGCCCTGGCAGCTCTCGACGGTTCAGTTCGATTTCACGCTGCCCAAGCGGTTTGGCCTGGCGTACATCGGTCCGGACGGCCAGCCGCACCAGCCGGTCATGCTTCACCGAGCCCTGCTCGGGTCGGTAGAGCGATTCATGGGAGTCCTCATCGAGCACTTCGCAGGGGCGTTTCCGATATGGCTGGCGCCTGTTCAGGCGACGGTCATACCGATTGCCGTGAGGCATCAGGCCTACGCCTCGCAGGTCCTCGACCAGCTCACGAGCGCCGGGCTGCGCGTCGAACTGGATGACAGAAACGAAAAGATGGGGTACAAGATTCGGGAAGCCCAGACGAGGAAGATTCCTTTCATGCTCGTTGTGGGCGACAAGGAGGCGCAGTCCGGCCAGGTGTCGGTTCGAAGCCGTTCAGAGGGGGACAAGGGGGCCCAATCCGTAGAGAGCTTCATCGCGGCAATCACGGGGTACATCGAGGCGAGATCGGTCAAGCCCTGATTGACCGGCCCATCCCGCGGCGATCCCCAATGTAACAAGGAGGATGACAATCACAACGAGACAGCAAGTGCGGGTTCGCGTGAACGAGATGATTCGGGCCAAGCAGGTTCGCGTCGTCGATGATGAACTCGGGAACCTGGGGGTTATGACTCCCGAGGAGGGCATGGTCCAGGCCCGGGCGCGTGAACTGGACCTCGTAGAGGTCGCTCCGGAGGCCAATCCGCCCGTATGCCGGATCATGAATTACGGCAAGTTTCAGTACCAGAAGAGCAAGCGTGCGCACGAGGCCAAGAAACACCAGAGGCAGGTCATCATAAAGGAAGTGAAATTCAGGCCGCGGACCGATGACCACGACTATGAGTTCAAGAAGAACAACATACTTCGGTTCCTCAGTGAGGGTAATAAGGCCAAAGCCTCGGTGGTATTCCGCGGACGCGAGATGACGCACCAGGACCTGGGCCAGAGGCTCCTGGCCAGACTGGTCGATGAGATCAAGGATCTGGTCGAGATCGAGCGACCTCCGAAGATGGAAGGTTACGCGCTGGTAGCGATTCTGGCGCCGAAGAAGAAGTAACCGGACCCGGGGACAGACAGGTTTTGGGAGCAGGCACAATAGCGAAGGAGTAATCTGCGTGAACAAGAGGAAGACCAGTAAGAGCGCCGCAAAGCGATTCAAAGTCACCGGCACCGGGAAGCTGATGCGCCGCCGGAGCCATGCAAGACACATCCTGACCAAGAAGCCGCGCAAGAGGGTGCGCAAACTCACAACTTCGGCCACGGTCAGCAAGGCGGACCGGGCCCGCGTGAAGCGGATGCTCAACATTTAGGTAAGGCAACACAGGGTGACCGGGAACGGCGCGTCCCGGAGTGAAGACCCGGGAGATTGCCGGTCGCAGGCAATTACAGACAGGAGTTCGCGATGCCGAGAGTCAAGAGAGGGAGCAAGAGGGTTCAGCGGAGGAAGAAGATCCTTACCCTGGCAAAGGGTTACCGGCTGACAAAGAGCAAGCTTCACCGTTCCGCCAAAGAGTCCGTGGATCGCGCGCTGCGCTTCGCGTACAGGGACCGCCGAACGAAGAAGAGGAGCTTCCGCAGTCTGTGGATCATCCGCGTGGGAGCGGCCGCACGGCAACACAGTCTCTCCTATAACCGTTTCATCAGCGGGCTCAAGAAGGCGGGGGTCCTGCTCGACCGCAAGGTGCTCGCCGACATCGCCGCCAAGGATCCTGAGACTTTCGCGCGCCTTGCAGATACGGCCAAGGCGGCGCTTGCGGCGGCCTGAGGAATCCTTCAGAAGTTCAGGGGCATGAACGCCCGGTGCCTCGCGCGCCGGGCTTTTTTGTTGATGGATATCTCGCATGATCGACCAGATCAGAGACCTCACGGATCAATTTGAGAAGGACCTGGCATCCGTCCGGGACACGGATACCTGGGCGGCGGTGCGCAACACGTGGCTGGCCCGTGAAACAGGGCTGATCACGACGAGCATGAAGCGGCTGCGCGACATGCCGAAGGAGGAGCGCCCTGCCTTCGGCCAGGCGATGAATGAACTCCGGGTCCGCGTTGAGGAGGGCCTGGCGAAGGTGCTCGACGGTCTGAAACTCGCGGCCCGTGAGCGGGAGATAGCCGGGAAATCGGTCGATGTGACCCGGCCCGGATTCCCGTATCCGCTCGGCTGGGAGCATCCGATCCGGCGGCTTCAGGCAGAGATTGAGCAGATATTTGTCAGTATGGGTTTTCGCATTTTCGACTGCCCGGAAGTGGAGACCGAATACTACCAATTCGAGGCGCTCAATATGCCGCGCTCGCATCCGGCTCGCGACGCCCAGGACACCTTCTATTTCGACGAGGCGGAGCTGAGGCTGCTGCGCGCACACTGCTCCACCGTGCAGGTCCATGCAATGGAAACCATGGAGCCTCCGGTGCGCGCCGTCAGCGCGGGCAGGGTGTATCGCCGCGATCCCTTCGACGCGACGCACTCCCCGATGTTCTTCCAGGTGGATGTTCTCGCGGTCGACGAAGGGATCACGATGGGGGACCTGAAGGGAACTCTGGAAGTGTTCCTCAAACGCATCTTCCACCCCGACACGCAAATGAGGCTGCGCCCAGGGTACTTTCCTTTCGTCGAACCGGGCGCCGAGGTCGACATCAGCTGCATTTTCTGTTTCGGCAAGGGCTGCCGCATCTGCAAGCAGACCGGCTGGATCGAGATTCTCGGCGCGGGGATGGTTCACCCGAAGGTGCTCAGGATGTCCGGGATTGACGACAGCCGCTATTCCGGGTTCGCCTGGGGAATGGGCATCGACCGGGTCGCGATGCTCAAGTACGGCGTGGAGGACATACGCCTCTTCTTCGAGAACGACCTGCGGTTCCTCCGTCAGTTCTGAATGGAGCACCTGTGCAATGAAGATCAGCATCGATTGGCTGAAGGATTACATCGAACTCCCGGAGAGCGCGCAGAAGCTCCGGGATGACCTGACTTCGGCAGGCCTCGTTGTTGAGGCGATTTCCGGCTGCGACGGAGACGCCGTCCTGGAGATCGAGGTCACGGCCAACCGGCCGGATTGCCTGAATCATTTCGGCGTCGCCCGGGAACTGGCGGCCCTGTACAAGCGACCCCTCCGCTTGCCTCCTGCGCGTTCAAGTATGCGGCTCCGGGTCGAGAAGGTCCCGTACTCCATCGAAGTCCGCGACCCGCAGCTCTGCCCGCGCTACTGCGGACTGGTCCTTGACGGGGTCAGGGTGGGGTCGTCCCCCGGCTGGATGCAGAAGCGCCTCGAAGCCTGCGGTATGCGGCCGATCAACAACATCGTCGACATCACGAACTACGTACTGCTGGAGATCGGCCATCCGCTGCATGCGTTTGATTTTGACCTTCTCAACGGCGGCAGAATCATCGTTGCCAGGGCAGCTGACGGGCAGAAGATCGTCACGCTGGACGGGCTGGAAAGGCCGCTCGATGCGGAGATGCTGCTCATCAGTGATGGGGCGGGCCCTGTGGCGATCGCCGGCGTCATGGGAGGGCTTCATTCCGAGATTTCGCTGAAGACCGAGCGGGTGCTCCTGGAGTGCGCATACTTCTCGCCCCCTTCCATCCGGCGGACCTCGAAGCGGCTTGGGCTGTCGACCGAGGCGAGCTACAGGTTCGAGCGCGGTGTCGACTGGGATGGTACGGTGGCGGCGATAGGGAGGACGGCCCGGTTGATCTGCGAACATGCCGGCGGGCGCCTGGCAGGAAGCCTTCAGGACGTGCATCCCGGAAAGCTGGACCCCGTCCGGATCGAACTCAGAAAAGATCGTGCGGAGAAGCTCCTCGGTGTTCGCCTGGAGGATGAGTTCGTCGAGGCGACGCTGAAACGGCTCAACTTCAGGCTGCAGCGGAGAGGGAAGGGACGATGGTCGGTGACATGCCCGACCTACCGGGCCGACATGGAGCTGGAGGCCGATCTGATCGAAGAGCTGGCACGATTCTTCGGATACCAGAATATCCCGACGACGATGCCGGCTGCCAGGATCGCCGGAACTCCTTCGCCCGAGTCTGCGTACGAGACAGCGGCACGCAGATCCCTCATGGGACTCGGATACAGCGAGGCGGTCCATCTCAGCTTTGCAGGCAGCCGCGAGCTGAGTCAGTTCCGCGCTCCCGGCGTCGACGCCCCCGAGATCAGCAACCCGCTTACCGAGGATACCCAGTTCCTTCGGACCACTCTCGCTCCCGGGCTGGTGGCATCGGTGAGGAGGAACTTCAATTACGATACGTACCGCGTTCGGCTCTTCGAGATCGGGAAGGTATTCAGGAAGGGCGCAGACGGTCTGCCAGTCGAAAGGCGCGCCCTTGGCATCGTCGGCACCGGAGGATTCGCGGGGTTCAACTGGCACCATCCCTCGGAAGGGTACGATTTCTTCCACCTGAAGGGGGCGGTTTCAGGCATGCTTTCCGTTTTGCGCAGCGAGGAATCCCTTGTTGTCCCCGGCACCGAATTGTCCTGGCTGAATCCCGCGGAGTCCGCGTCTCTCATTGTCGCGGGGCAGCAGGTCGGTGCGCTCGGCTCGCTGCACCCGGCGCTGCAGGAGGACTACAAGCTCCGGCAAGCCGTATATCTGGCGGAGATCGACTTCGAGGGACTCTGTTCCCATCTGTTCTCTCCCGTGCGCTATGAGCCCATGCCGAAGTTCCCCCGGGTCGAGAGAGACCTTTGCGTGGTGCTCGACCGAGGTGTCCGGTACGAAGATGTCAAGGCGGGGATTCTGGGCCTGGGACTCGGTCAGTTGACGGAGATAGACCTGATCGACGTCTACGAAGGCGCCGGTATTCCGGCGGACAAGATCAGCATCACGCTGCGTCTCGTATTCCTCGATCGCGAGAGAACGCTCACGATTGACCGGATACAGTCGTTCGGCGATAATGTTCTAGCGTTCCTACAGAATTCGTTTGGCGCTCAACTCAGGTAGGCGGCTATGGCGGAAATCAAGACGCAGCGGGAACCTTCGGGAATCGAGAGGTTCAGTCACCTCGAGGATAAGATCTACCGTGTGGTTGAGGCCTTCAAGACCATCCGCAAGGAGAACGAAACCCTCAGGGCGGAGAATTCCAGGCTGAAGGCGGACCTGGAAGCGCGCCAGGTTCAGGAAGACTCCTTCAGCGAGAACATGGCCGCCTTCCAGAAGGAGCGCGAGGAACTCCGCGAGCGCGTGGAGAAAGCTCTGAGCCTGCTGGCTACGCTCGAGACGAAGTAGCCCGCAGCCTGGACAGGTTCGTCGTAACGGGGAACCGCAATGGGAGAAGCGCTGGCCGAATCCGTCCGTGTGAAGATATATGATCGCGAGTACGTGCTCAGGACGAGCGGGGATCCCGAGCAGCTTCATCGCCTGTGCGTACTCCTCGACAGGCGGATGCGCGAGGTGGCGGAAGCCACCGGTGCGGTCGACACGCTGAAGGTGGCGGTGCTTGCTGCCCTGAGTCTCCTGGACGATCTTCACCGCGCGACGGAAGAGATGCAAAAGCTGGATGAGACCCTGGGTCGGCGGTCCCTGGAATGCGTCTCCCTGCTCGACCGCTTTTTGCATTGAGGGGAGGGGGAGGCTGGAATCGGGGCCCCGCGTCGCCCCGCCTCACGCTCAGGCTACCTGCAGGTTCAGGCGATTGATGGACAGCGCTCGTCCGGTCGATTCCTCGATCTCAATCACGACTGCACACAGGCGCGCGTTCCCGCTGGCAGGTTCGAGGCGAACGGGAATCTGAGTCAGGAACCTTTCCAGCGCCAGGTCCGGGATCGATCCGATCACCGAGTCGTAGGGCCCGGTCATTCCCACGTCCGTGATATATGCCGTGCCCTTCGGCAGGATCCTCTCGTCCGCGGTCTGAACATGCGTGTGCGTGCCGATGACCGCGCTCGCCTGACCATCCACGTACCATGCAAAAGCCTGCTTTTCGGAACTGGCCTCGGCATGGAAGTCGACCAGGATGACAGGTGTCTGACGGCGAATCTGTTCTATTGCGGCCTTGCCCGTGACGAAAGGGCAATTCAACGGAGGCATGTAGACACGGCCCTGAAGGTTGACAACCCCGATACGTACTCCGCAGGCTGTATCCCCGACGAAGACCCCCGTTCCCGGTGTGTCAGGCGGGTAGTTGTGCGGGCGCAGCAGGCGTGACTGGTTTGACAGGTAGGAAACGATGGCGCGCTTGTCCCAGATGTGGTTGCCGCTCGTGAGCAGGTCTATGTTCAGCGAGAGCAGCTCGTCTGCGATGGGTGGAGTGATGCCGAACCCGCCGGCCGCATTTTCCGCGTTGGCAATGCAGAAATCGATCCTCTGTTCCAGGACGACAGAGCGCAGGGCCTGATCCAGGACCCTTCGCCCGGCTTTGCCAAATACATCTCCTACGAAGAGGACTCTCATCAGACGCCCGCTGCGGCTCGGGGCCAACCACGATTCCCAGCCACAAAAAAGCCCCCGCGCCGCCGTGTGGCAGTTTCTATTTGAACCTTGTGGGCCAAGGGGGCACCCTGCGAATCACTTCAGGCAAGCTAGTTCCCGGAGGGAAAAGCTCGCACACCGCGAAACGACCCAGGCGCCCGCTCAAATAGATGTTGGCTCAAACGAATGGTGCCATCACCAACGTTGCAGGGGCCGCATTCATAATACTCAACCCTGACTGCCAAGGTCAACCAAACCCGGGGCGAAGAGAGAAAGGGCCGAGCCGACACACCATGTGGGGCCGCATGCGGGGGCGATTTTGAAACCCGCCCCACATGACGCCCCGGCGGTTTGAAGAGCCGCCACACATGTTCCGATACGCTGTCGGTGCGGCCATTGCTCGCTTCAACGCTTCGTGCCCGCCCGTACTCGGTTTCCTACGAGACGTTGACCGTTCGAGAGGTATGGGAGGAGCCGGCTGAAAGATGGGTCTTCAGGTATTGCCCGGTGTAGGACCGATCGCACTTCGTGATTTCGTCCGGGAGGCCCTCGAAGACGACCCGTCCGCCCGCATCGCCCCCCTCGGGCCCAAGGTCGATAACCCAATCGGCGGTTTTTATCACGTCCAGGTTGTGTTCGATCACGATCACCGAGTTGCCTGCGCTGATGAGCCTATCGAGGGCAGCCAGGAGCTTCCGGATGTCGTCGAAATGCAGGCCGGTCGTGGGCTCATCGAAAATGAAGAGGTTGCGGCCGGCATCCTTGCGTGCGATGAAGGACGCGAGCTTCATCCGCTGGGCCTCGCCCCCCGACAGTGTTGTCGCCGATTGACCGAGCCTCAGATAGCCCAGCCCGATTTCCTCGAGCAACCGGAGTTTACGGACCAGCCGGCTGTGGCCGGCGAAGAAGTCGACGGCTTCGTGAACCGTCATGTCCAGCGCTTCCGCGATATTCTTTCCTTTGTAGTGGACCTCGAGGACGGCGGGCTTGAATCTCTTCCCCTTACAGTCCTCGCACGTGAGCTCCACGTCGGCCAGGAACTGCATTTCGACTGCGATGGTGCCGTTCCCCTGGCATGCCTCGCACCGGCCCCCGCTGAGGTTGAATGAGAAGTGGCCGGCGTTGAGATTGCGCGCGTACGCCTCCCTGGTTTCGGCAAAGATGTTACGGATGTCGTCGAAAGCCTTGATGTAGGTCACGGGATTCGAGCGCGGGGTCCGGCCGATCGGGGACTGGTCGACGAGTATCACATCGCCGATTCGTTCCGCACCGCGGACGGCGTCGCATCCCGGGACCGCGTCTTTCAGTTCGCCCTTTGCCTTCTTCAACGCCACGTAGAGCACATCGTGTACCAGCGTCGACTTCCCGCTGCCGCTGACGCCCGTGATGCAGACCAGCACGTCCAGCGGGATCTTGAGGTTCAGGCCCTTCAGGTTGTGCTTTCGGGCATTGAGGATCTCGAGCGAACGCCCGTTGTTCCGGCGCCTGAAAACAGGCACGGGGATTCTCAGTTCGCCCCCCAGATACTTGCCCGTCAGGGAGTTCTGGTCTCTTGCTAGGGCGGGATAATCACCTTCAAACACCAGCCTGCCTCCGTATTCGCCGGCCCGCGGTCCCAGGTCGATTATGTGGTCGGCGCTGCGCATTATTTCCGGATCGTGCTCCACGACGACCACGGTATTCCCCAGCGCCTTGAGACTCTGAAGTGTCTCCACCAGGCGCCGGCTGTCGCGGGGGTGCAGCCCGACGCTCGGTTCGTCCAGAACATACAGCGCCCCGGCGAGCATGGACCCCAACGAGGTGGCCAGCTGGATCCGCTGTGATTCCCCGCCGGAAAGGGTCGACGAGAGTCGATCCAGGGTGATGTATTCCAGGCCGACCCGGACCAGGAGATCCAGCCGATGCCTTATCTCCTCCAGAATCTTGGCTGCGATCGAGGCCTCGGAGGGGGATAGCTGGAGACTCCAAAAGAAGCGCGATGCCTCCAGTGTCGTCATTGCGGTGATTTCGGTGATTCGCTTGTTGCCCACGAAAACATCGCGCGCCTCGCGGCGCAACCGCTCCCCGTTGCAGCTCCTGCAGGTGGTGTACCCGCGATAGCGGCTTATGAATATGCGGACATGCATCTTGTACTTCTTCTGTTCCAGGTAGTCGAAGAAGCCGATGATCCCGGGGAACTGGTCCTTGCCCTGGATAATCCAGTCCTTGGCTTTGTCCGGCAGGGCCGACCACGGCTGATCTGCGGGGATACCGTTCCTTTCGGCAAAATGCAGAAGGCGGTTTTGGTAGCTCCGGTACCGGGGCTTTGTCCAGGGATGAACCGCGCCCTCCGCGAGGCTCAGGGATTCGTCGGGGATAACCAGGCCGAGGTCAAGGTTGATGGTATTGCCGAACCCCTGGCACTCGGAACAGGCACCGTAAGGGTTGTTGAATGAGAACAGCCGCGGCTCCGGTTCCTCGTAGGAGACATGGCACAGCTGGCACTCGAATTTCTCGCTGAACCTGACCAGGATTCCGGCCGGATGATCGGCGAACCCGACCTCCGGATACCTGGTTTCCAGAAGTCTTCGAGTTTCGGGAGGATCGTCTGACAGGAGGACGATCTCGATCCTGCCGTCGGATTCCCGGGCGCAGACCTCAAGCGAGTCCACCAGGCGTTGGCGGATGTCAGCCCTCACAGCCAGGCGGTCGACGACTACCTGCACCTCCTCGCAGCCTTTCTCCCGGACGGCTGCAACCGCCTCCGCGAGTTCGACCAGCTTCTCGTGCACGAGCAACCGGACGAAGCCCTGTTGCTGAAGGCCGGGGAGGATCATCCCGAGCCTTTCGGCGGCCGAATGACCGGCGCGGGATGCTGGGGCAGCCCTGCGGCCGCCGGCGGAGCGCGTCCGCGCGTGCCGGGCCTCTCCTGCCCCGTCTTCGAGCCGGAGCGGGATGCAGAGGTACAAGCGCGTGCCTTCGGGCAGGGAAAGCACGAAATCGGCGACTTTTTCCGGTGTGTCCTTGCTCACGATCCGGCCGCATGTGTGGCACCGCGTGATCCCGATGCGCGCGTACAGCAGCCTCAGATAGTCACTGATCTCGGTCACAGTCCCGACCGTGGACCGCGGGTTCCTGGTGTACGTCTTCTGGCGGATGGCGAGCGCCGGGCAGATCCCGACAATGTCATCCACATCCGGCCGGTCGATGCGTTCGAGGAATTGGCGGGCGTAGGCCGAGAGGGACGCGACGTAGCGTCGCTGACCCTCCGCGTACAGGGTGTCAAATGCCAGGCTGCTCTTGCCGCTTCCCGAAACGCCGGTGATGACAGTCAGCGCGTTCAGGGGCAGGGCAACAGTAATGTTCCTCAGGTTGTGCACGCGAGCCCCGATCACGGTGATCGCGTCCTGGGATTCCATTCCCAATTGCCGTTCCTCCCTGCCGGTCTCCGGCGCTTCCTGCAAAACTACTAATCATATTTTCGGGTGCATCCTGTGTCAATCCGCCCCGTCGCAACCCTGGCCCGTTGGCAGGAAGCGGCGGCGCCCCGATCGACGGAGGAAGACCTGTCCGGTCTCCTTGTAACCGTGCCGGGGCGATGAGATAATTCGCACCAATGTCATCGAAGAATCCCGTGATTGTCGACGTGACCCCCCGCCTGGGAGCACCCGGCGGTGAAGTTGCGATCCGTTGTCGCGACTTCAGACCGAACCTCCCCTTCTATTCGAAGGTGATATTCGGGGACGCTCCGGCGGGCATAATCTCGGCGTCAGATGATCTCGTCATTGCCAGGATCCCACGGGAGGCACGGGGCCCGGGCGTGCGCCTTCTGGCGGATGGGGAGAGTTCCTCCGCTTTCCCATTTGCTGTTGCGCTCACGCTGGCATCAGGGCTGCATCCGGTAACGAATCCCGTGGTCGCCCCCGACGGCAGCATCATCACGACCATCAGCGGCAGCAGGGGACAGCAGGTCGCAGAGCCCCTGGTCCGTGTGACCCGCGGGGGAGAGAAGGCGGCGTTCTCCTGCGAGGTCATGAACCCTACCGGCCTGGCCTTCGGTCCCGACCGACAGCTCTACATATCCAGCCGGCACGATGGTGTCGTCTATCGTTACACTGACTTCGAGAAGCTTGACGTGGTGGCGGATGACCTCGGAGTTGCCTGCGGGATTGCCTTCGATTCGAGGGGGAACCTCTACGTCGGTGACAGGAGCGGGCGGATTGTCCGCATCGGGACTTCGGGCGAGAAGGCAGAGTTCGCCCGCCTCGAGCCGAGCGTTTCCGCGTATCATCTCGCCATTGACTCGAATGATTCGGTTTATGTGACGGGCCCGACACTCGCGGTCAGGGACACGCTCTACAGAATTTCGTCCGACGGAGCGGTAGAGGCGGTTTTGGGGGGCCTGGCACGGCCTCAAGGGATGACTGTGACGCCCGGCGGCGACCTGCTGATCGCTTCATCTTACAGAGGCAGAAAAGGCCTGTTCAGGTTCTCGCCGGTAACGGCCGAAATTGAACACTACGCGGCGGGGCCCACATTGGTCGGCGTGGCGTTGTCCGGGGACGATCTCTTCCTGACAGATAGCGAGTCTCTCTTCTGGATACCGTCCCTGTCGATGCCAGCCAGGCCTGTCTAGCCGTCACCCCCCTTGCAGGAAGTCGCGAAAGATCCGGGGGCTCTTCCAGAGCAGCAGGGTGAGGAACCGATCATAATTCACTTTCCCGGAAATCAGCGCGTCGGCGAGCTGAGCCACTGTCCGGCTGCGCCCGGTCAGCCGGACGGCCTGTTCCACCACGCTGCCACCGCGGTACCACGCTCCGAAGAAGCGTTCCCGCAACGCCGCTGCGCGTACCAGGAGACTACCGAAATCCCTTCTCCAGGCTTGTTCATAGTCCGCAGGGCGGCCGTCTTTTATGGCCCGGGCCAGCAACTCAGCCGAGCGGAGGGCGAAGAAGATCCCCTCGCCCGTGATAGCGTCGGCGAAACCGGCTGCGTCTCCCAGGAGGGCCCAACCGGGTCCGCACACCCTCTGGGAGCGCAGGCTGCCGACACTCAGAGAGGGGATCGTCGCGGCATAGAATGCCTTTGCGGGTGAAGCGTCGTGGTAGTGCGAATCGATATGGCGCGTGACGCGATCGCGGAGATCCGCTGCCTCGGCGTCGGGGAGCCATCTCACAATTCCCACCGAGGAATGATCGACACGCGGAAACGACCAGAGGTATCCTTGGAATCCGGGCTCCTGGAAGACCACGATCAGGGAGTTCTGATGGTGTATGCCGGGGAGGTAGTATCCCAGCGCGAGGGAGAGATCAGAAGCGGCGAACTTCGATGCCACGGCGGCTCGCACCGAACTGGTGGCGCCGTCGGCGCCCGCGAGGAAGTCCACCTCGAATTCGCGGCCTTCGGCGAAGATGGTCCATTTCCGATTGGCCGAAACGAAGCGCGAGGCCCTCAGGGGGAAGAAGCGTGCGCCGGCGCCGATGGCGTCGGCGCGCAGGGCAGCGTCCAGCGTAGAGCGGGAGAAAATGTGAATCGGGTTGATCAGCCGCATGTCCGCCCTGCCGCCCCGGTGCGTGATCAGTCGAAGAGTGTCCACGACCGTGTGCGGCAGGCCGCGTTCGGTGAGCCAGGGGATTGTGCGCAGGGCTTTGGCGGTGACGCCTCCGCCGCATGGTTTCTCCCGGCCGGCGGAATTGTCGAATAGCAGGACTTCGTGTCCGGCCTGTCTCAAGAGAAGCCCGAGATAGGCGCCCGCGAGGCGTGAGCCGATGATACCGAATCGCATGAGCGTCACTATACCTGATCAGCGTCGGGGCGTCAGCCGGCGGGGATCGTGTCGGCCGGCGGCAGGACCGGGCGAGGCGCGGGTGCGATGTTTTGCGCTGGAGCGATATGCCGACTGACTTCTCTTTCGAAGTGACGGCATTGGATGCCGCCACGTCCGCACGTCTCGGAACCTTGCGCACCAGCCATGAAGAGGTCCCGACGCCGGTCTTCATGCCGGTGGGGACCGCCGGCACTGTCAAAGCGCTGCCCCACGAGTGGCTGGAGGCGCTCGATGCCGGGGTCATACTGGCGAACACTTACCATCTGTACCTGCGCCCCGGGCCGGAACGGATCGAACGGCTCGGCGGACTGCACCGGTTCATGTCATGGCGGCGCGCGATATTGACGGATAGCGGCGGGTACCAGGTCTTCAGCCATCGCGATCTGAGGAAGATTTCGGAGGAGGGAGTGAGTTTTCAGTCTCACCTCGACGGCAGTTCCCACTTTCTCACTCCGGAGAAGGTGATTGACATCCAGCGCGTGCTCGGGAGCGACATCGCAATGGTCCTGGACGACTGCACTCCCTATCCCTGCAGCCGTCCCGACGCAGAGAAGTCCATGGAGCTCTCGATGCGCTGGGCCGGTCGCTGTGTCACCCGCTGGCGGGGTGGAAACGCAGGATCGAATGCGTTATTCGGGATCGTGCAGGGGGGTGTCTACCCGGACCTGCGCGCCCGCTCGGTCTCGGCGCTGGCGACGCTCCGCCCGGATGGTTTCGCGGTCGGTGGCCTGAGCGTAGGCGAGCCCAAGAGCGCGATGTGGGAGGTCCTCGAGGCCACGATGCCTCTGCTGCCGGCGGATCGGCCAAGGTACCTCATGGGAGTTGGAACGCCGAGGGACATCATCCGCGCCGTGGCGTTGGGAGTGGACATGTTTGATTGCGTGCTGCCCACCCGCAATGCGCGAAACGGCTGCCTGTTCACGAGCGAGGGCAGGATATTGATAAAGAATGCGGCCTACGCCGATGATGAACGGCCCCCTGACCCGGCCTGCTCGTGCCTCACCTGCCGGCGCTACTCGCGCGCCTACCTGCGGCACCTGTACATGTCGGGCGAGCACCTTTCGGCGATCCTGAACACGATGCACAACATATCCTTTTATCTTGACATGATGCGCAAAATAAGGGAGGCTATCGCCTCTAATTCGTATGGTAAGTTGCTGGCAGACATGGAGAAATGGCCCGAGTGATGTTGGGTCACGGGTCCCTGTGCACCTCGGCGCCGGGTTGCTTGCCGGGTGCAGGATCGGGCGGGCAGTAGCGGGGCAATTCCAGTGAAGACGATTTTGCTTCAGACGATTCTTGCGCAGCAGGCGGGGGCGCCTGACATACTCATGCAGTTCGCGCCGATCATCATCATCGGTGTCATATTCTATGTCCTTATTTTCATGCCCATGCGCAAGAAACAGAAGAAGCTGGATACGATGATCAGCGTTCTCAAGAGCGGCGACAAGGTGATCACCAACTCCGGCATCTACGGCGTGGTAGCCGGCGTCAAGGAGAAGACCCTCATCCTCAAAATCGCCGACCAGGTCAAGATCGAGATCTCCAAGAATGCCATCGCCGGACTTCAGTCTCCGGACGAATCCCAAGGTAGCTAGCCCTAATCGCGTTTCCAAATCGAAGATGACTCATCGAAGGATCGAGAGAACGGGAACTCGCAGCTAAGGTACTGTCATGCAAAGAAACCTGAAATGGAAGCTTCTGCTGATTGCCGCCGTCGTCGCGGTATGCCTCTATTACGCCATCAGCCCGCGGGAAAAGGGGGCCCCGTTCTTCTCCAGGATCAACCTGGGGCTCGATCTCAAGGGAGGCATCCACCTCGTGCTTCAGGTGGTCACGGAGGATGCGCTGAACCAGGAACTGGTGCAGGATGCCGACCGGATCTCCCAGGACCTGAAGACCAAGAGCATCAGCTTCGCCGACGCGAAGAAGGGGAACGGGGAAACAATCGAAGTCCGGCAGGTGGATTCGGCGCGCGACAAGGATGTGAGGGACTTTCTCTCGTCAAACTTCAGCCGCAAGTATACAGTCCGGAGCAGCGTCGCAGAAGGGAAGACAAGTTATTCCCTCAGCTTCGTTGGATCGTACCTGCGGGACTTGCAGGACTCGACGGTCAGGCAGGCTCTGGAGACCGTGAGACGACGCGTAGATGCGCTTGGCGTGACCGAGCCTACCTTGCAGATCTACGGCGGGAGCGGCAAGGAGGTCCAGGACCAGATCATAGTAGAACTCCCGGGTATTGACGATCCCGAGAGAGTCAAGGAACTCATCCAGAACACGGCTCAGCTGGAATTGCGCCTGGTCAAGAGGGAGCAGGGCGGTCCATTCACGAGCGTGGAGTCAGCGGTTCAGGCCAATGGCGGGAAGATCCCCGACGGCTACGAGATTCTGCCTTACCGCGACGACCGCCAGGAACAGGGCAAGGTCGAATACATGGTCGTGAGCAGCACGCCGACGATCACAGGCAAGCACCTGAAGAGTGCCAGGCGGAGCACGGACTCGAACGGTGGTCCGGCGGTCGGCTTCTACCTGAACGCCGAAGGGGCGGACCTGATCTCGCGCGCGAGCGAGCAGCACATCGGGGATCGCCTGGCGATCGTCCTTGACCGGCAGATTACCTCGGCACCCGTGATCAACGAGCGCCTGGGCGCGGAGAACATCATCCACGGGAGCTTTACCGTTCAGCAGGCCGAGGATCAAGCGCTGCTTCTGAGATCCGGCGCGCTCCCTGCTTCCTTGCGCGTGCTGGAAGAGCGAACCGTCGGTGCATCGTTGGGGAACGATTCCATCCGCTCGGGGATTATTGCGGCGCTCACGGGATTCGTGCTCGTCGTAATCCTGATGGTCTTCTACTACAAAGCGTCGGGTGTCAATGCGATCTGGTGCCTGATCGGAAACCTGCTGATCCTGATCGGATTCATGGGCGCCGTCGGGTCGACCCTGACCTTGCCGGGCATTGCGGGGATCGCGCTCACAGTCGGCATGGCAGTCGATTCCAACATCCTCATATTCGAGCGGATTCGAGAAGAACTCCGGGGCGGCAAGACGGTGCGCGCGGCGATCGACGCAGGTTTCTCGCGGGTCTTTGTGACCATTTTCGATACCCACATGGCGACGCTGATATCTGCGGCATTTTTGTGGCAGTTCGGCACCGGGCCAATTCGCGGGTTTGCGGTGACCCTGAGCGTCGGGTTGCTGGCAAACATGTTCACCGCCATTTACGTTTCGCACCGCTTTTTTGATATCAGGCTGGGTACGCACAGGATCGAGAAGCTGTCAATTTGATGGAACCGGGGGTTGCCTGACGGGGTCGAAGATTCTGGGTCATGGAATGTGGCCCGGGACCGACGGTTCCGGCAGCTCCCGAGGACCAATTCTGGGAGTTCGTGGTGGAAATACTCAAGGATGTGAACATCGACTGGTTGAGCAAGAAGTGGTTCTTCTTCCTCACCAGCTGGGCGCTGCTCCTGATCGGAATCGTCGCGTATTACACCAGAGGCGGACTTGCGTACGGCATCGACTTCACAGGCGGGACGATCATCTACCTCAAGTTCAATGCCACGCCGGATCTCGACCTGATTCGCACTTCGCTTCGACCCGAAGCGGTCGGCACCACGTCGATCCAGAGGTACGATGAGCCCTCGAAAGACACGGTGCTCGTGCGCATGCAGACGGTCTTCGGTTCCGGAGAAAGCGCTGACTCCGGTCAGAAGCAGGTGTTGAAACTGCTTCGGGAGGCATTCGATCGCGAGCACGTGAACAGCCCGCTGGTCGACTTCAACAATGTCGGCCTGGATGCCGTGGTGAAGTACCTGCAGGACAATGACCCCGACAACTGGAGAAGCCAGAGCAAGACTTCCCAGGAGTACGACGCGCACTACCGCCAGGTTGCCGGTGCTGTGTTGGATTACCGCAACAACGCCAAAGACGGTCTCGTGAAGAGCCTGGATGACCTGAAGCAAGCCGGCGGAGTGTCGGCGGGCGCCGTGGAGATCCTGAAGAAGAACTTCTACGCGGGGCCGTTTGCAATCAAGGGTGTTGAGAGCGTAGGTGCGGTTGTCGGCTCCGACCTGCGGCGTCGCGCCGCCCTGGCCGTGGGGCTTTCGTTCCTGGGCATGCTGGTATATATCGGTTTCAGGTTCAAGCCGATCTACGGCGTTGCTGCCATAGTAGGGCTCTTCCACGATGTAACGATCACGTTGGGATTGTTTGCGCTCACCCAGAAGGAGATTTCGCTCAACGTCATCGCCGCGCTGCTGACGCTCATCGGTTATTCCATGAACGACACGATCGTGATCTGGGACCGGGTGCGTGAGAACCTTCGGATTCTGAGGAAAGAGACCCTCCCGCAGATAATCAACATTTCGATCAATCAGACGCTGACACGAACCATCCTGACATCGGGGACCACGTTTCTCGCCACGGCCTCGTTGCTCGTGCTGGGAGGCGAAGTCCTGAACGGGTTTGCGTTCGCCATGACTTTCGGAGTTTTGATCGGCACATATTCGACCGTCGGGATTTCCGGGCCGATCGTGGAGTGGTGGTACAAATACAACCTGAAGCAGCCGAAGCGGAAGTCGGCCTAGCCCGTGCCGCATCGGTTCTGGCAGGAAGGAGCATGGGCGTGCACGATAGACGCCCGAAAGCATATAAAATTCACGGGCATGCGGAGAAAACTGCTTGACAGTTTTGAGGCTCGATATTAACATCGCGCCTTCAATTTGGAAACCGCAGACACCGCACTTAATCCGCCCCCACGGGCAGTCTACGAGGGGAACAAATGTTTGAGACCTTAGAAGAAACGAGTCGCTCGGATCTGGGAAAGCGTCTCCTGACGCTCCTGATTTCGATTGTACTGCACTTCGTGGCGATCATCGTCATCGTGATTATGCCGCTTGTGTTTTTCAACGTCCTTCCGGAAGGGGAACTCCTCACGTTCCTGATCGCGCCACCTCCGCCGCCGCCCCCGCCTCCACCGCCGCCGCCTCCACCGACAGCCAGGGCCATGCCGACCCAGAGGGTGACGGTGGACCCCACCAGGTTTGTTGCCCCGACGGAAATCCCCAAGGAAATTCCGCCGCCGGTTGACGAACCCCCGGTCGTAGGTGTGAGCGGTGTTGTGGGTGGCATACCTGGAGGCGTGGCCGGAGGAGTAGTCGGTGGTGTCCCGGGCGGAGTCGTGGGTGGCGTTCTGGGCGGAGTTCCTCCCCCACCCCCACCCCCGCCGCCCCCGAAGCCGGTGAAGCGCGAGCCGATCCGCGTCGGTGGCAATGTCCAGGAATCCAAGCTCATCAAGAGAATCGAGCCGGTTTACCCGGAACTCGCGAAGAGAGCGCGCGTATCGGGAGTCGTTATCCTCCAGGTGACCGTTGACGAGGAGGGTAGTGTTTCCGACATCCGCGTCCTCAAAGGGCATCCGCTCCTGGATGAGGAAGCCATCCGAGCCGTGAGGCAATGGAAGTACTCGCCGACGCTCCTCAACGGAGAGCCGGTTCCAGTCATTGCGACCGTCACAGTAATCTTCAACTTAAGATAATAAGTTCACCTAACTCTAGTCGGAGGTCAGAGTAAATTCATGGGACAGATCAATATAGTCGAGTTGTGGAACTCAATGGGCGGGATTGCCAAGGGCGTCGTCGTGGTCCTGGGCATAATGTCGGCCTATTCGATCAGCGTGATGATTGAGCGAGCCATCACCTATCGACAGGCGCGCAAGCAGTCCCGAGTCTTCACCCCCGCAGTGGCCGAATGCCTCAAGGAAGGCAAGATTGATGAAGCCATCGCGTTGGGCGAACAGAACAGCAAGAGCCACCTGGCGAAAGTCCTGATTCCGGGATTGCACGAGTTGCAGGCGCATTCCAAGAGCAAGGATATCCCCGGTGAAACGATCGAGGCTGCCAAGCGAGCTCTCGACCGCGCGACGGCAATCGGTATCGAGGACCTGAAGCGCGGCCTGGGCGGCCTGGCTACCATCGGCTCGACCGCTCCCTTCGTGGGGCTGTTCGGAACGACGATCGGTATCATCAACGCCTTCCAGGGCATGAAGACCGAAGAGACCGCAGGCATCGCCGCGGTCGCGGGCGGGATTGCGGAAGCGCTGGTGACCACCGCGTTCGGGCTGTTCGTGGCGGTTCCGGCCGTCTGGGCGTTCAACACGTTCACGAACAAGATCGAGACGTTCACGGTCGAAATGGACAATTCCTCCTCGGAACTGATCGACTACTTCATTAAGAAACGGAGCCAGGGCAGTGTCTAGACGACGTGGCTTGGGAATGAGCGGTGTCAACGCCGAAATTAATGTCACGCCCATGGCGGACATTATGCTGGTGTTGCTGATTATCTTCATGATTACCACTCCGCTGCTGCAGACAGGTATCACTGTCAACCTTCCCAAGGCCAAGAACCCGCTCGATGCCCCGGAAGCCGACAGCAAGGATGCAGTTATCGTGGCGCTCAACCGCGAAGGCAGGATTTACATGGCCAAGAACATGGTGAGCGAGAGCGAGCTGCTCGATGCGTTGGCAAAGAAGTTTTCAGGGGGAGAGATCAACAAGACCATCTTCCTGAAAGCGGACTCGGCGGTGGCTTACGGTCGCGTGGTTCAGATCGTTGACAGTTGCCGCAGGGCCGGGGTGGAGCGCATCGGTCTGATGGCCGAGAAGGAAAAGTAGACACGGCAGCAGGTGCATCCGGCTGAGTTGTGCCGCGGGGCGCCCCGGTAGCAGGGGGCGCCTGCCGCGGCAGACGACGGCGGCGGTCGCCGCGTGCCAGCGGCGGCTGGGATGCGATGTGTGGGCTTGTCATTTGCCGTCTGTGCGGCCCTCTGGCGCGTCTGCAGGTTGGACGGAGTCCGGCCGCCTTCGTTGCCGGTTGCCGTGCAGAGGCGATGAGCGAGACGGTTCGAGTGATGGCAATGCAATATAGCGGGTCAGCCAGGATGCAGGTACCCGTGTTTTGACAGGCGGACTGATTTGTCCGTTACAGAAAGGTAGGGTTTCTTCCCATGTCAATGGCAGTCGGCACCAAGGGGGGTCCCAAGTCCGATATAAACATCACGCCCTATATCGATATTCTGCTCGTACTCCTGATTATCTTCATGGTTATCACTCCCGTCCGGCAGATGGATCTCGATGTAAAGGTTCCGCAGCCGCCTCCGCCGGATCAGACGAATCTTCCGGTTGATCCCAGCGTGATAGTGGTTTCAGTCGGGGATGCCGCGCAGATCGCGGTTAACCAGGAGCCGGTGGATATCAGCGCTTTGGGCCCCAAACTACAGGAAATCTACAGCGCTCGCGCGAATAAGAACATGTTCATCAGCGCCAGCCCCAAACTACCTTACGGCGACGTCGTCAAGGTCATCGATATCGCGAAAGGGGCTGGTGTAGGTGATATCGGTTTGATTATCGAGGCTATCCAGTAAAGCTCTTCCTGGATGCCCAGCATACCTACGCATTGGAGGCCCTAGTTATGAAGCTGCAAGGGAAGTGGCTGGTAATCCTTCTCCTCGTATTGATGTTACCCCTGGCCGGATGCGGTTTCATACAGAAACTGCGATCGCGGGACGCCCTTAACAAGGGAGTCAGGGCATTTACCGAGCAGAAATATGACGTTGCCGCGAAGTTTTTCGAGGAAGCTATCCGGCTGGATCCCGCTTTCAAGATCCCCCGCACGTATCTCGCGACCACGTATACGTCCCAGTTCGTGCCCGGTTCTCCCGATCCCAAGAGCAACGAGATGGCACAGAAGGCGATCCAGACCTTTAAGGACGTCCTGGAGATGGATAAGGAGAATCCGGACGTCAACTCGATGGTCAGCATCGCCAGCCTTTATTACCAGCTGAAGGACTACGACCAGTCGAAGACCTGGTGCCGGAAGATCCTGGAAACGGATCCGACTAATGCCGAGGCCCTCTATCGGATAGCGGTCATCGACTTCGACGATTCGCTCAAGAAGACAGGGCTGCAGGGTGAAAACGTCGAATTTCTAAACAGCGAGGAGAGGGCCCACACGCAGGGCGACATCCAGGAAGGCTTGACCGCCCTTGATCAGGCGCTGAAGATCCGCCCGGACTATTTCGACGCGATGGAGTACCAGAACCTCCTGTGGCGCGAAAAGGCAAAGTTCGAGAAGGATGAGAAGGTCAAGAATGAACTGCTCCGGCAGGCGGATATGGTGGCCCAGAAGGCCCTGGCTCTCCGTCTGAAGGCCCAGGAAGAAGAAGCAAAGAAGCCGAAAAAGCTGGGAGCAAAATAAGACCCACGAACGATTTGCAGGAGCCGGGGGATTCCTGTCCCCGGCTCTTCTCTCCTCCTTCTGCAGCCTTTCTTCGCATTAGTTCCTCCTCTATAATCAAGCCATTGAGCGCTTGATAACGGCATGATTCGCTACGAGGATCTGGCAGAGAAAGTTCTGGCCAATCACCCTGAGGCCCCAATGGAAATGGTCCAGCGGGGCTACGTGGTTTCCGCCAAGTACCACAAGGGCCAACTCCGGATGAACGGAGAGCCGTATCTCACTCATCCCATTGAAGTAGCAAACATTCTGGCCGAACTCAAGCTCGACGCCGTTACAGTCACGGCCGGGCTCCTCCACGATGTTCTCGAAGATACCCTGATGTCTCCAGAGGAACTGCGGAAGCAGTTCGGCGAGGAGGTTTACCAGATCGTCGACGGGGTGACGAAGATCTCCCAGGTGCAGTTCACATCGCGCCAGGAAAAACAGGCCGAGAATTTCCGGAAGATGCTGCTTGCCATGGTGGGCGATATCCGGGTCCTTTTTCTCAAGCTTGCGGACCGGCTCCATAACATGCGCACCCTTCAGTACCTGGCGCCTGAAAGCCGGGAGCGCATCTCCCGGGAGACCCTTGAAATCTATGCCCCGCTGGCGCACCGGCTCGGAATGGCGCGCATTCGAGGAGAACTCGAAGATCTTGCGTTCAGCTTTCTGGATCCGGCGGCATACCAGAACACCGTTGCGCTCATCGAAGCCCGGCGGGCAGTAAGCGAGGATTTCATCCGCGAGGCCAAGGAAACCATCACGGCAGAATTGGTGGAGCACAAGATTCCCGCCCGCCTCGAAAGCCGGATCAAGCGGATCTACGGTGTTTACAATAAGATGCGAAGGCAGAAGATCACAATAGATGAAGTCTACGACTTCATCGCTATCAGGGTGATCACGGATACGGTGAGGAACTGCTACACGATCCTGGGGATCCTGCACAACCTCTGGAAGCCGGTCCCCGGCCGGATCAAGGACTACATCGCCATTCCGCGGCCGAACCTCTACCAGTCTCTCCACACCTCCGTCATAGGAAAGAGCGGTCAGCCTTTCGAAATCCAGATCCGCACGCAGGAGATGCACCGCGTGGCAGAAGAGGGCATCGCGGCCCACTGGAAATACAAAGAGGGTAAGACCGGTGCGGTAGAAGGCGAGGAACAGTTCCGCTGGCTGCGGCAACTGATCGATGCGCAGAGTGAGATCAAGGATGCCAGGGAATTCCTCACCAGCCTCAAGGTGGATCTTTATCCGGATGAAGTCTACTGTTTCACGCCAAAGGGCGAAGTGATCACACTGCCGAGGGACGCGACTCCGATAGACTTCGCGTACGCCATTCACAGCGAAGTCGGTCACCGGTGCGCGGGCGCGAAGGTAAACAGCCGCATCGTCCCGCTCAGGCACAAGCTGAAGAACGGCGAAGTGGTTGAGATCATCACATCGAAGGACGCCAGCCCGAGTCGCGACTGGCTCGCCTTCGTCAAGACCCCGCGGGCGCGCAGCAAGATCAAGAAGTGGGTCAATCAGAAGGAGAGGGAAGACGCCGCCGAATTGGGAAGGAAGCTGCTCGAGAAGGAGGCCCGCAAGTTCAAGACCTCCTGGAAGCAGGTTCTCAACGCCGCCGCCCTGCCGCGTGTGCTCTCCGACCAGGGAATTCCCAGGACCGAGGACCTGTATCCGGAGGTGGGATTCGGCAAGATAGCGCCGAGGCAGATCCTTGCCGCGCTCTTTCCGGATGTTTCACCACTGTCCGAAGAAAAGGCCAAACCGTCTCCGATCGCAGCCGTGGTCCAGAAGGTGCTGGGCCTGGGTGAGTCGCCTATCACCGTCAAGGGCCAGGACGGCCTGCTGGTTTACCGGGCAAAGTGCTGCAACCCGATCCGGGGCGACGAAGTGGTGGGCTACATAACACGGGGAAAGGGTATTTCGGTTCACACGACCGCCTGTCCGAACGTCTCCCATTTCCTGGGCTCAGAGAGGCTGACGGACGTCGAGTGGATCAACGTGCCGGGTGACGAGCTATTCTCCGTCAGGCTCGCGATATCGGTCGAGGACCGGCAGGGTATCCTGGCGGAGATAACCTCCGCGATCTCGAACCTCAAGACAAACATACGCGAGTCCAGGTCTTCGACTGACGGGGGGAAGGGTCTGGTCGAGGTCACGATCGAGATACACGACACGAAGCACCTTCAGAAGGTTGTCCAGGTCCTCAAATCGATTCGTGGCATTCAGGACGTGGACCGCGTGAGCACGGCGATGTGAACAAAGCCGCGGCACCGCGGGTGAGAGGCCGATCGCTGTCCCAGGCCTCCCCATGCAGGTATCCACAGACGCAGGCAACTGAGGAGCAGGCAATGTACGAGCAGATCGAGACTGAAAATGCGCCCCTGCCCATCGGCCCATATTCTCAGGCGGTCAGGGCCAACGGCTTCATCTTTGTTTCGGGACAGATCCCCATGGATCCTGCGACCGGGACGATGGTAACGGGTAAAGCAGGAGAGCAGACGCGACAGGTCATGAGGAATCTCGCCGCCATTCTTGAATCCGCGGGGAGCGGCCTTCCAAAACTGGTGAAGACGACGATCTACCTCACCAGTCTGGACGATTTCTCCGAGGTGAACAGGGTTTACGCGGAGTGTCTTGGAAATGTCAAGCCGGCGAGAGCGACGGTGGAGGTGTCTCGCCTTCCCAGAGATACCAAGGTCGAGATCGAGGCGGTTGCGCTCGCCTAGATCGCCTTCTGGACTTTCCCTGACCGCAGGCAGCGCGTGCAGACCTGCACCCGCTTGACCGAGCCCTTTTCCAGGATCCGTACGCTCTGAAGGTTGGGATAGAACTTCCTCGACCTGACGTTATGCGCGTGTGAGATGGTGTGCCCGAAGACCGGAGCCTTGTGGCAGACATAGCATTCCATTGGCATGGTGCACTCCTGTCGCAAAGCGGGTAAAGATACCAGTCCCCACCCTGCTTTTCAACAACATAGAAGACTCAAACCGGCAAATACCGCCGCGGGGGGACATAAGGACCCGGGGAAATCGCGGCCGACAGAATTCTCCTCGCCGGATGCTGCGTGCGCCTCGTCTGGGCGATAGCATTCCGGGGAACCCGCCCCGCCGGCTACCCGGTCAAATCCTCCCCCCGTCGACGCCGATGACGTTGCCGGTCAGCCAGGCCGAATCGCAGCGGGTCAACGAGACCAGCGCCTCGGCGACATCTTCGGGAGTGGTCAGGCGCCCGCCGGGGTTGTACGCCGCCGCGCGCTCGAACATCCGGTCGCTGCCCGGTATCTTCCGCGCCGCCGGCGTGTCGGTTACCCCTGCGCGGATCGCGTTGGCACTGATTCCGTGCGGGGCCAATTCGAACGCGATTTGCCGGATGTGGGATTCGAGAGCCGCCTTCGCGGCTGACACGGCCCCGTACGTGGGCCAGACCCGATGGCCTCCCGCGCTGGTCATGCCGAAAATCTTCGCGCCCTTCCGGAGAAGCCCCGCAGCAAACAGGTCCTGGGTCCAGTAAACAAGGCTGTTCGCCATGACATCGAGCGTCATCGCCATGTCGGCAGCCTTGATTGCGGTTTCGCGGTCCGAGGCGAAATAGGGCTTCAAACTCCCGAAAGCGAGCGAGTGAAGCAGGACGCTTATCCCCGGCGACCCCGGATGATCTGCCGTCTGACGCTTGCATGCCAGAACCACCTCTGCCCGTCTCTCGGGGTCTGCCGCATTGACGTTGAAGAACAGTGCCTGACGACCGGCCTGCTCGATCTCTTGCACGACCTTCTCCGCATTGGGCAGGGTAGCCCTCCGGTCAAGGTGCACTCCGGCTATATCGAAACCGTTGCGTGCCAGGGCCCTGCATGCCGCGGCACCAAACCCGCTGGATGCCCCCAGGATCAGTGCCCATCTTTGACGAGACTCCGGTGATACCCCCAAACTCACCTCCTTGTAGACCGCGCCCGCCATTCTATTGAATCCGGCGATGCTCTTCAATCGGGGAAGCGTTCGATTCCTTCAAGAGCAGGCAGCGGGGAGGACGAAGTCCTGAGCGGAGGGGAGGACACGTGCGGCCGAAAGCGAACCAAAAGCTTCCCGCGGGTCCCGCGTCCAGGTATATAATGCGCCGCCGGGGCAGGTGCTCCGCGCTCCGGGTCTGACGATCATTATGCTCAAAGGCGTTGGCTACGGTCTCATCCCCTACCGTTTTCTGGGTGCCACCGAAGTGTTCGTGTTCAGCTTCGCTGTGGCCATCGTTCTCGGTGCACTTGCTCTCATGCTGCCTGGCAGCACAGTCTCGGGCAACATCAGCTTCATCGACGCCCTTTTCACCTCGACGTCCGCGGTTTGTGTGACAGGCCTGACGGTGGTGGACACGGCCACCTATTTCACGCGCAGCGGCCAGTTCATCATCATGTGCCTGATCCAGCTGGGCGGACTCGGCATCATGACCTTCTCCATAATCCTGCTGATCATCACGGGCCGCAGATTGTCGCTGCGGGACAAGATGATCCTGCAGGACGCCTTCGTGCCTGCGCCGGTTGTTGAGGTCCGCTCTCTCGTGAGGCGGCTTTTCCTCTCCACCCTCGCCATCGAAGGACTGGGTGCGGCTGCGCTCTACCTTTTCACCCCGGACAGGGCGGTCTTCCCGTCCGTCTTCCATGCGGTATCGGCCTTCTGCAATGCAGGCTTTGCGCTCAAGTCCACGAACCTGATGGCATATCGGTACAACGCGGGGGTCAATCTGACAATATGCGCCCTGATTGTGCTTGGAGGGCTGGGTTTCTTCACGCACATAGATCTGGCCAGGAGGCTCGGCCGACGCAAGACAAAGAGGCTGAGTGCGCACAGCCGGCTTGTGCTGAGTGTGACGGCCTCGCTGATCGCGGTGGGAGCATTCGGCTTTTACCTATTCGAGGCGGGGAATGTTCTCGCCGGCGACGACTTGGGTGGCGTTCTGCTCGCTTCGCTTTTCCAGTCGGTCACGGCGAGGACCGCGGGATTCAACACGGTCGATTTCGGGCACCTGGCAAGTGCGACGCTGTTCTGGATCATCCTGCTGATGTTTATCGGCGCCTCTCCCGGCTCGACGGGAGGTGGCATCAAGACCACGACTTTCGGCATCCTTCTGGCGATGGCCAAGAGCCGCTACCGGGGTGAAGATGGCGTTTCCGTTTTCAAGCGCACCGTGCCTGATGAGACTGTCTCCAAAGCTATCTTCATTCTCATCCTGGCCTTCGTGCTGATCACCGCCGCTACCCTCGTGATGGCTGCAACCGAGGCCGGGCACGAACCCTACCTGCGCAGCGAGACACATTTCGTCGAAGTTATGTTCGAGGTCGTGTCGGCGTTCGGAACGGTCGGCTTGAGCACGGGCCTGACACCGCGACTCAGCGGTCTTGGTAAGTTTGTTCTCGTTTTGGTAATGTTTGTCGGTCGGGTCGGCCCGCTGTCGATCGCCGCATTGGTAGGCCAACGGAAGGGTACTGCCGGGTACCGGTACGCAGAGGAAAACGTGATGGTCGGATAGTCTCACTTTCGAGAGACTGGAGGCGGAACTCATGAGACGTTTCGCGGTAATCGGTGCCGGTACCTTCGGGGCTGCCATGGCCGAGACGCTCTACGAGGAGAACAACGAGGTCATCCTTATCGATATCGACTCGGCAAGGGTTCAGGACATGCAGGGTTCGGCCACGCAAGCCATCCAGGCAGATGCTACGGATATGGAGACCCTGAGGACACTGGGCATAAACGACGTGGATTGCGCCGTGGTCAGCCTCGGAGAACGAATCGACCTGAGCACGCTGGTTACTCTCCACCTCAAAGAGATGGGTGTGCCCGAGATCGTGGTCAAAGCCACCACCGCTGAGCATGGAAAGATTCTCAAGCTGATCGGCGCCACGGAAGTGATATTCCCGGAAAAGCAGATGGCGCAGCGCGTGGCGCGGAGGCTCAGCGCCCCCAACATATACGACCAGATAGCATTGGCCGATGACCTGTCGGTGCTCGAGGTACTTGCGCCGGCAGAGCTCGTGGGCAAGACTCTCAAGGACCTTCGGCTTCGAGACCAGTACAAGGTGAACCTGATCGCTATCCGGGAGCCGACCCCGCGCGGGGAGATGCACACCATACTGCCCAGAGCCGAGTTCCGGATCCGCGAAGATCACGTGCTTGTCGTGGTGGGGCTCGACGAGGACATCGACGCATTCAAGAGCATTTCGAGGCGTTGAACGGTTCGGGCGGCCCTGTCAGGGAGGCTTCCGTCGCGCCGGCCGGCCACGGACAGCAGACTCCGATTCCGGAACAGTTTCCTTGCTCATTTCCGCGGATTCACGTTAGATTCTCTGTAGGACGCATCCGTCAATGCAAAATCGAAAGATCAAGTCGGTCGGAATAATAGGATCGGGCACCATGGGCAGCGGCATCGCCCAGGTGTTTGCCCAGCACGGATATCGGGTCCGAATGATCGATGTGAGCCAGGCCCTGCTGGACAGGGGCCTCGATACGATTCGCGGGAGCCTGGACAGGTTCGTGCAAAAAGGCAAGCTAACGGCAGCGGACCGGGACGACGCCCTCAAGAACATCTCGGTGTCAACCGGGATTGGCGAGGTTCGGGACTGCGATCTTGTCGTCGAGGCGGTTTTTGAGGATCTCCAGGCGAAGTCCGCCGTGCTCAAGGACATGGACCGGACCTGCAAGCCGGAAGCGATGTTCGCCAGTAACACGTCATCCATCTCGATCACCCGGCTGGCAGCCGTGACCGGCCGCCCGGCGCAATTGATAGGGTTGCATTTCATGAATCCGGTGCCGATCATGCAACTGGTCGAAGTCATCCGGGGACAGGAAACATCGGACGACACGTGCCGCGCTGCAATGGACGTGGCCCGCGATCTCGACAAGACGCCGGTGGAGGTTCTGGATTACCCGGGCTTTGTCTCCAACCGGATACTCGTGCCCATGATCAACGAGGCGATCTTCGCGCTGATGGAGGGTGTGGGATCGAGGGAGTCAATCGACACGGTCATGCGGCTGGGGATGAACCATCCCATGGGGCCCTTGACGCTTGCCGATTTGATCGGGCTCGACGTCTGCCTGAACATACTGCGTGTTCTGCAGGAGGGATTCGGGGATCCCAAGTACCGTCCCTGCCCGCTCCTGGTTCGGATGGTAGACGCGGGTTTGCTGGGAAGGAAATCAGGACGTGGATTCTATGATTATCGCACACCGGAAGGGAAATGCTGATGGCTGAGGATCGAGCAAACAAGAGCAGAGCAATCGAGATGGCACTCACCCAGATCGAAAAGCAGTTCGGCAAGGGGTCGATCATGCGGCTCGGCGACCGGGGGGAAATCGCGGGGGTCGAGGCGATTTCGACCGGCTCGCTGTCGTTCGACGCCGCGCTGGGTGTAGGCGGGTTTCCGCGCGGGCGTGTCGTGGAGATATTCGGGCCTGAGTCGAGCGGGAAGACGACCATCGCGCTCCACGCGATCTCGCAGGCGCAGAAGGCGGGCGGAACCGCGGCGTTCATCGACGCGGAGCACGCGATGGATGCCAAATACGCCAAGATGCTTGGCGTCAACACGGATGAACTGCTCGTGTCGCAACCCGACAGCGGGGAACAGGCGCTGGAAATCGCCGAAGTGCTCGTTCGAAGCGGGGCGGTCGACATCCTTGTCGTCGACTCCGTTGCCGCGCTGGTGCCCAAGGCCGAGCTCGAGGGCGAGATGGGTGATTCCCTCCCGGGGCTTCAGGCGCGGCTCATGTCCCAGGCCCTCCGAAAGCTGACGGCCATCGTCGCCAAATCAAACACCTGCCTGGTATTCATCAACCAGATGCGCGAGAAAATCGGCGTCATGTTCGGAAACCCTGAGACGACGACCGGTGGACGGGCGCTGAAGTTCTATTCGTCCATCAGGGTGGACATACGGAGAATCGGATCCATCAAGGAAGGCGAACAGGTTGTCGGAAACCGAACGCGGGTCAAGATCGTCAAGAACAAGCTCGCACCGCCCTTCCGGGACGCCGAGTTCGACATCCTGTACAACCAGGGTATCTCGTGGGAGGGAGACCTGGTCGATCTGGGTGTCGACCGGAAGCTCATAGAGAAGAGCGGCGCGTGGTTCTCCTACAAGGGGGAGCGCCTCGGCCAGGGACGTGAGAACGCGAAGGTCTTTCTGCGCGAGCACCCCGACATAGCGAAGGAGCTGTCCGCGAAGTTGCGTGAGATACTGGGGCTCGTCAAACCGGCTCCGGCCGCCGCAGGCGCCAAGACGAAAGCCTGAATCGTGGCTCGGCGACCCGAGCCTGCGTGTTTGCTCCTTCTGCCTCCTTGCGATAGAATGCTCCTGCGGAGCCGGCCGGGCAATCGCGGTCCTGCACGGCAGGATCGAGGAAAGTCCGAACTCCACAGGGCAGTGTGCCTCGTAACGCGAGGGAGGGGTGACCCTACGGAAAGTGCCACAGAAAAGACACCGCCGCCGCGTGAGCGGCGGTAAGGGTGAAAAGGTGCGGTAAGAGCGCACCGCGTCACTGGCAACAGTGACGGCACGGCAAACCCCACATGGAGCAAGGTCGAATAGGGAAGCGTTCCCGAAAGGGATCAAGGGTGGCCCGCCCGATGCTTCCGGGTAGACCGCATGATCGCTGGAGTGATCCGGCGGCAAGATGAATGATTGCCGCCTTCGCAACCGCGAAGGAACAGAATTCGGCTTACGGCCGACTCCGCACCTGTTCTCAGGGATCTACAGAGACCAGCCTTCCGTAAGCCCTCCCGAGCTTTACCTGGATTTCAAACATCACCGGCAGCTTGCGCGCATCTTCGCTCAGCCAGATTCTGAACTGACCGCCCTCCCTGAAAAGCCCGCCCAGCAGCGCGACGGTTTCGATGCGCAAGCTCCGCACAGGCCCTGCATGCCCCTGGATGACCTCGCTCTTCACTACCCGTGTCTCGACGCGCTTTATGTTGTCGTCGTCTCCCAACACCCACTGCTCCCGGGAGCCTACACTCAGGTTTACCCTTCTGAGCGCGTAAACGGCAGCAAAGACATCGTGGACGCAGTCCGGGACGTCATCCACGAACTTGTCTTTGTTTACATGCGGCGGCGACTTGGCGATGTCGGTGTCCAGGATGTGAAGCCGGCGGGATTCGGGGTAGTAGGTGACGTCTATGTCGCGTTTCCTTTTTCCCTCGCGCACGCGCTTCCTGACCGTGTAGGTGCACAGAGTCTCCGGATCGGCCAGCGACTCGAAGGTATCCTCAACCTTGACTCCGGTGAGGCTCGCCAGGGTTCCGCTGGAACGCGCCTCGAAGGTGATTGGCGCTGCGGGTTTCTGCCCGTACATGGTCGTCCTGCCCAGGCTCAGCCGAAGTTCGCCGGCCTCCATCTCGGGCAGGAAGAACAGGTACCAGGGTGGATCCCATACGACTTTGTAGCGCAGGGTTTCTCCGGGTGAAAACGGGGACGGCGCATCCGAATCCTGGCAGGCCGCGGCGCCCGGGTAGAACCCGGGGCCCGGGACGGAGAAAGCCAGTGCCGCTGCCAGAATCACAACCCGGACAGGCAGCAGGATATGGCCTCTTACCGTGAGCGCTGCTGCTATCCGTCTCCTGACATTAGACAGCGCCTTCACGCTTCCTCCAGGCGCCTGAGCACGGCCGCATAGACCTCATCGACCGATATGTCCATGCATTCATTCCCGGTGGGGCAGCTCCGTCCGTGACAGTAACTGCATGGCAAGGGATGCACTACCGCCGCGTCCCGGGCCGACCACGGCCCGTTTCTCATTGGGGAAGTAGGCCCGAAGATGCCGACGACAGGCACGCCGAGTGCACAGGCAAGATGAAACGGTCCGGTGTCCCCGGAGATGAACAGGCGCGCACGCTGCACGAGCGGGACGAGTCCAAGAAAAGGAACCTGGAAATGAGGGAGTCTGATCGGACAGGCGGCCGAGATACCCTCGTAAAGGCCTTCCTCCCCCGGCCCTGTGGTTACCACGACCCCGATTCCCAATTGACCCGCCATCCTGTCCGCCAATTCGCCGTACTTGCGCAGTCCCCACCTTTTTGTCGGCCATCCCCCGCCCGGGTTGATGATCGCGAAGTTCCTGAGGTTCTGCCGTTCGAGCCGGGCCTCCACAGCCTGCGTCACGTCTTCAGGCACCTTCAGCTCGACGGGCCCGTCAACCGGTCTCGCCCCTGCAGCAGCCGCCAGCAGCCCGTTCAAGGCCACTACGTGGGATGCCTGGCCGGCCTGATCAACCGTTTCGGTGTAGAACCAGTGGGCCGGTTTTTCCCATACCAACGCATGCCCGAACCCGATTCTCCTGCGCGTTCCGCTCAGAAGACCCAGCAGCCCGGTCTTGAGCAATCCCTGGAAGTCGATGGAGATGTCATACCGGGTTCTGCGCATGGTGCGCACCGCGCTCACGATGCTCGACCATGACGGACGCGAGAAGGTTTCTCTTCGGGGCGCGACGGTGTCGATCGCGATCACGCGGCTCAGCCCGGGTACGGCCGTCAGGATGAATTTCGTCTTTTCCTCGACCAGCCAGTCGATACTGGCTTCGGGGAAGGACCGCCTCAAGGACTGGAACGCAGGAAGGGCGTGGATAATGTCCCCGAGTGAACTGAGACGGATGATCAGGATCTTCTGCGGCGTTCGCATCACGAGATATTCTACTGCCGTATCCGGGCCAGGGTAGAATTGTTTCGGGCCTGCAGAAGCGGCTGGGAGGGCATGTGCGAAGCCGAGTCAGCGCTGCCGCGCCGCGGATGTTATGCGCGCGATGAGATCCCGGGAAGAGTGGGACTTCCGGTCACCGACAATCACAGTGCGGCCGCCATAGGACGCAACCGTCTGCCGTTCGGGGACTGTCTCTTCCGAGTAGTCGGTGCCCTTGGCATGAAAATCCGGGTGGAGCGCCTCGAGCACCGGGGCCACGGTAGGCGTGTCGAAAATGAGGACGAAATCCACGCACGCGAACGAGGCCAGGATCTCTGCCCGGTCAGACTGGTTCTGCAGGGGGCGCGCATCTCCTTTCAAGAGGCGGACCGAAGAATCGTCGTTGATCGCTACTATCAGGGTGTCGGCAAGGGCCTTCGCTGCCTGCAGGTAACGTACGTGCCCCACATGAAGCAGATCGAAGCAGCCGTTGGCGAGTGCAACCCGCTTTCCCACGGCCCGTGCGTCCGCGACGATGCTGCTGATCTCGGCAAGGCCCTTGATCTTATCCAGAGGGTGAGCGGTTCCAGCCACAGGCTACCTGCACTTTCTGTCCGCCTGGCCCGTGCCTGCAGCGAGATCTCCCTCGATCGCGGCTGCCAGCTCCGCCCGGCTGACGGTGGCGGTTCCCCTCTTCATGACAACCACGCCACCGGCGTAATTGGCCAGGCGGGCAGCATCCTCGGGATCGGCGCCGCAGGCGAGCGCGAGAGTGAAGACCGCGATCACGGTGTCTCCGGCGCCCGTGACGTCGGCCACTTCATCCGTGCCAAAGATCGGGATGTGGACCACGGCCCCGCGCGGCCGGAAGAGCGACATCCCGTATCGCCCCTGGGTGACCAGCAGGCAGCCCAGTCTCTGCCGCGAAAGCACCTTTCGTCCGGCCCTATGCAACAGCGCAGCGTTCCTGCCGATCGACAGGGCGGTCGCCGCTTCAAGTTCGGTTATGTTGGGGGTGATCGCTGTAACGCCGGAATACTCGCCCATGCGGAAGCGCGAGTCGACGACGACCGGCGTGCCTCGGGGCTTTACCGAGGCTGCAACGCGGGCAGCGAGACCCGGATTCACGGTTCCGTAGCCGTAATCACTCAAGATGATCCCGTCATGGAAAGGCGCCCGGCTCACGATGGAGTCCCGGAGCTTCTCACTCTCGGCACTGCAGGCAGGGACCCGGTCAATCCGGACGACCTGTTGCGGGGAAGAGGAGTGATGGGCGCCGGCAAGTATTCTCGTTTTGACCGGCGTGGAAAAGGACCGCACTTCCATGACGCGACGAACGTCGGCGCCCTTGGCGGAAAGGCCGGCGACCAGTTGCCTGCCTGACTCATCGGGGCCGATCGCGGAGATGAAGCTGACGCGGCAGCCGAGATCCAGCAGGTTGTTGGCAGCGTTTGCCGCCCCTCCGGGGAGCCGGAGCGTTTCGCCGTATTCCAGCACCAGAACCGGGGCTTCCCTGGAGACGCGGGCTATCTGACCGTAGAGAAACTCGTCTGCTATCAGGTCTCCGGCAACCAGGATTCTCCGGTCCCTGAAGCGGCTCAGGATTGCGAGGAGTCTCGTGCCTGTCTGTGTCATACTCTTCGATGAAGCGAAAGGGTGAGTAACGCCTGCCTGTTCCCCGTCAGGGTAAGCACAGTCCCCCCGGAGCCTGTTCTGCACTGAGCCATGGGAGCACGTAGTCGACCGCGTCGGCAAGGTTTCGTGCGACATGGTCCGGCGGGCGTGGCCACTGATCTCTCAGATACTCGTACTCTCCCTTCCCGTAGCCGGAGAGCACGAGAACGCCTCGCGCACCTACCCTGAAGCCGGTCTCGAGATCAAGATACCGGTCGCCAATCATGCAGCTGCGGGTCAGGTCTATTCCGTGGTCCCTCGAAGCCCGCAAGAGCATGCCGGGTGCCGGCTTCCTGCAGTCGCAGAACATCCGGTAGGCGGCCTTCCGTCCTTCCGGGTGGTGCGGGCAATAGTAAACCCCGTCCAGGTGCGCCCCGGCCAAGGCCAGCGTCTCGTTCAGTCTCCGGTGCACTTCATTCACAAGATCTTCAGGAAAGTAGCCGCGTGCAACGCCGCTCTGGTTGGTGACCAGGAAAACCGGCGTTCCCGCGTCGTTGAGCTTCCGGACCGCGTCTGCCGTCCACGGATAGACCTCGAACCGGTCTATATGGTTGATGTATCCGACCTCTTCGCTCACAGTGCCGTCACGATCCAGGAATACCGCGCCCTTCATGGCTGCTCCGCAGGGTTGTTGAATCTAACAAAGAATGCGGGGTCCCTCAATTAAAAAGTCCGTCCGCCGCCTCGCGGTCGCGGCGGCCCGGGATTTGCCAGCCGAAAAACGCATGCCTTGATTTGGTGACTGGCATCACAGTAGGGGATCGCCGGGAAGTCTATGCTTGGCGCGACTCAGGAGAATATCGCGGGCCGGAGGGCGGGGGAGATCGGTTGTCCGGGGGGATGCTACCGAGCTCAGCTTTCGCCACCCGGCCCGCGAGTCTTTACGGCCCGCCTGTGCCGCAACCCCTCTCTTCGCTCAGCGCAACTTTCTCTCCGCGGCCGCGATGACCTGGCTGACGGTAATGCCGGTCATACAACGAAAGTCGGTCGGACACTCTCTCAGGAAGCACGGGCTGCACTCCGCGGGGACCCTCACCACTTCGGCGAGGCTGTTCAACGGACCCGTCGCAATGTCGCTCGTGGATCCGAATATGGCAACCTGGGGAACCCCCAAAGCTGCAGCCAGATGCATCGGACCCGAATCATTTGTGACGAGAAGGGCGCACTCCTTGATCAGGCCCATCAGCTGACCGAGTGTTGTCTGCCCGGCCAGGTTCACGCCGGGGCGTGCCATTCTTTCGGCCACGTACTTTGAGATCGGCAATTCGGCACTGGAGCCGAACAGGACGATGCGCGCCGAGTACTTGCCGGCCAGATGATCTGCGACTTCCGCAAACCGTTCGGGAAGCCAGCGCTTTGCTCCTCCGTAGGAAGCCCCCGGGTTCAGGCCGATCAAGACTTCGCCAGCCTCGATCCCGTGCTTTCGCAGGAGACTGCGTGCCGCCGTGCGGTCGGATCCCCCCACTGCAAGATCGCAGGCGGGCATTGGCTTGAGGCCTCTCCACGGCCGCGGCTCGACGAGCCCGGCTCCCGCCAGCAATCCCAGGTAGTAATAGACCTGATGGAACTGCCGTACCTCCGGATCGATCGGAACCGCCTGCGAAAGCAGCAGGCTCCTGCCGTCGCGCGCATATCCGATCCGCACGGGGATCCGGGCCCACCATGCAAGAAAGGCCGCCTCGAAAGCATTCTGAAACAGGATGGCCAGGTCAAACTCCCGGGCGCGCAGTTCCGCGACGAGCCGGCGGCGGCCGGACAACCCCCGGTGCGAGCCGTCTCTATCGAAGGCGATGATTTCGTCCAGGAACTCGGCGCCGCTGTAGACATCGCTGACCCAGGGGCGGACCAGCAGGGAAATGCGGCTTTCAGGGAAGCACCGGCGGATCTCCCTCATCGCCGGGACTGACATCACCGCATCGCCGACCCAGTTAGTGCCGCGAATCAGGATTCTCTTAATGCCGGCGGCATCGATCTCCATCTCAGCCTCATCCCGTTGCCGCATGGCGGATCATCTCGCGGAAAGCATCGGTCTCAGAAACGTGCGTCGACTGGACCGCCACCATCAGCGGCACCCCGGGATTCCCCGGAATTTTGATCGCATCCTTCTCGGTGGTCAACAGGCACTGCGCGCCGGTTGCACGCGCTTCTGCCCAACAGGCGCGCCAATCATCAATGCGGGGGGCGAAATGGTCCCTGTAGAAGCGCGATCCGCGGATTTCTATCGCGAGGGCTGCCACGTCACGTTCAAACCTGTGCGGATTGCCTATGGCAGCCACGAGGAATGCCGGCGTGGGGGCAGAAACGGGAGCCGGGCTCGTTCCGAGCCATTCTGCGTAAGGGAGAACGGTCTCGATCCGCTGCCGGCAGTGAAATACTGTCGCCCGCGGATGGATACCCCTGACAATCTCCTCCAGCGACGCTTCCGTAGTACCGCCGGCACCGTTGATGAGAACAGCATGACAGCGCCGCATCCCCTCAATGGGCTCCCGGAGACTGCCGCGCGGGAAAATCCGGTTCTTCTCCAGAAGCTGGGTGGAATCCACTATCAGCAGGTCCAAATCGCGCCTGAGCTTGCGATGCTGGAAGCCATCGTCGAGGATGAACACCGCGCCTGGCACCTTCTGCGCGATGTGCCCTCCGGCTTCATACCGGTCCGCCGAGATGCCCAGCCAGGCCTCGGGGACACTCCGTCGCACCAGCGCGGGCTCGTCACCCAGTTCACGCGCGGGCAGGGCGATTGGCAGGTCAGGGGGGACGATGCTGCATCGATGGCCCGAATGCCTTGCATATCCGCGGCTGAGGAGCACCGGTGTCGCGGCGATCTGCACCAGAAGCCGGGCTACGTAAATGGCCAGAGGCGTCTTGCCGGCGCCGCCGAGCGTCAGATTGCCGATGCTGATAACGGGGCGCGGCAGCGTCCGTGCCGTCAGCGTTCCGGACTCGAACAGGGAATTCCTGGCACGCAGCGCGGCTTCCCAAATGACGCCGGGAACAAACAGCAAAGGGGATATCCAACGCGGCGGCATGTACATGTTTGTCAGGCGAGGTGCGGCTGCAGAATGCGAAGCGTGCTTTCTGTCGCCCCCTGGTTCCTCCGGAACTCGGCAAGCGCGCTGCGGCCAAGCGCGGTGCGAGCCTGCTCGTCCGTCAGCAGCTCAACCAGAACTGCTGCCAGGGCTCCCGTCGGGCATTGCCGCGCTGCCTTGTCCTCAACAAAAAGGCGAGCTATCTCGCGGAAGTTATTCATTTCATGGCCAAAAACGATGGCCTTTCCCAGGCTGGCGGGCTCCAGTGGATTATGTCCACCGTAGGGCAAGAAACTTCCTCCGATGACAGCTACTGTGGCAAGGCTGTACACCCTGCGCAGCTCTCCTATGGTATCGAGCAGCAGAATCTCGCCGTGCGACTGGTCGGCGCTTCCTATCAGAGATCTACGGCAAAACGTGAAGCTGCCGGAGGCCAGCAGTCCGGCTACCTCGTCGAACCTCTCCGGGTGCCGCGGCGCCAGAATCAGCCTGGCATCCGGCACGCGGCGCCGGGTTTCTCTGAACGCATCCAGAAGAATCGCTTCTTCCCCCTTCATGCTGCTGCCCACGACGATTACCGGGGAGGAAGATGTCAAGCCAAGGGTAGCCCTTATCAGCCGCAGCAGTTCATCTTCAGGGTCGATCGGCGGGGCTGCCAGGTCGTACTTGAGGTTGCCGGTGACGATGACACTCTCCTCCGATGCGCCCAGCTCGATCAACCTGCGCCGGTCCTCTTCAGTTTGGGCGCCGATACTCTTCAGGGCACGGATCATGCGGGAGACAAGCCACCGGATTCTGCGATAGCGCCCGATGGACTTGTCGGAGATCCGCCCATTGAAAAGGAAAACGGGTATGCCGACCTGCGTGCAGTTCTTGAGGAAGTTGGGCCACAGCTCCGTTTCGAGTAGCAATACTGCGACGGGCCGGATTCGTTCCAGGAACCGCCTGACACAAAAATCCCAATCGAACGGGAAGTAGAAGACCGAAGTGGTATCCCCGAATTCCTTCCTGGCGAGGTTCTGACCCGTGGCAGTCACCGTCGAGACGACAAGAGGGACCGAAGGGTACCGCGACTTCAGGCTTTTTATAAGGGGCTTTGCCGCCAGGACCTCACCCACCGAAACCGCATGTATCCAAAGAGGCTTGGGCCCCGGTCGCCTTACGGGTAAAGGGAAACCCAAGCGATGGCCGAAGTTTGCCAGGTACTTGCGTTCCCGGATGCCTCTGACAAGCCAGTACGGGATGCTGAGTGCGGCGCCGAACCCAAGTAGTATGGAATAGATGAAGTACATCGCGTCCCGTATCCGGATGGGCAGAGCGTCGCCGTGTGCCCGGCACGAAGATAGCAATCGCCAACAAACAGAGAACGTTACGGCAAGTCCGCCGCCAGTTCAAGCACTCCCCACCGTGGCGAACGCTGGAAAAGACAGGGAGTATTTCACATCGGGCAGGGCCGGGCCGGCTGCTGCTGATATGTTATACTGCGGCCTTTTGCAGAGGCACTTACCCGTCACCACCAAAGGGAGAGATGACTATGAACCTTATCTCGAAGACCAGGATGTTCATGCCGGGCCCTACCCCCTATCTGCCTGAGGCGATGGTACAGGCCCTGGTCACTCCTATGCATCATCGCAAGGACGACTTCAAGGCCCTCTTCCGCGAGGTTCAGGCAGGCTTGCAGCAGGTCTTCAAGACCGGCAACGAGGTTCTGATCCTTTCATGCTCTGGTAGTGGAGGGATGGAAGCCGCGATGGTCAATACCATGGCCCCCGGGGAGAAGGCGCTGCTTGCCGTGGCCGGTAAGTTCGGGGAGCGATGGGTCGAACTCGCAGACACTTTCGGCATTGAAAAGGTGACCATTCAGGTGCCCTACGGCGACTCGGTGGAACCGGCACAAATCGCCGCGGCTTTGGATGCCCATCCTGAAATTTCGGCTGTTTTCCTCCAGGCGACCGAGACTTCAACCGGTGCGATGATGGATCTCGAGGGGATCGCCGCACAGGTGCGAAAGCGGGGCGATCTTATCCTGGTCACAGATGCCATCACCGGCTTGGGGACCACGCCGATCGACACGGATGCGTGGGGAATCGACATCGTCATTGGCGGGTCGCAGAAAGCCTTCATGTTGCCACCCGGCGTCGCCATGCTTTCGATCAGCGAGCGCGCGTGGCGCCGGATCGAAAAGTGCGGACGGCCCCGTTATTATCTGGACCTGAGGCGTGAACGGAAGGCGCAGGCCCAGGGGCAGAGTGCATACACTCCCGCAATATCGATAATTCAGGGGCTGAAGTCGGCGCTCGACCTGATACTGAAGATGGGTGTGGACAATCTGGTCGCGAACGCGGCCCTGCAGGCCGGCGCAACGAGGGCAGCGATCCGGCGTTGGGGCATGCAGATCTTTCCCCGCGTTTCGGGCAATGCCGTGACGGCCTTCGTTCCCCCGGCGGGAGTCGATCCCTCAAGGGTGATGAAGATGATGCGCGACAGGTTCGGCGTCCTCATCAGCGGCGGTCAGGGCAGCATGAAGGGCAAGATCCTTCGCATCGGGCATTTGGGCTACTTCGACTTTCTGGAGACACTCGGCATGGTCGGATGTCTCGAGATTTCCCTGACCGAGGCCGGGGCGTCGCTCGAGACGGGGTCGGGCTGCCGTGCGGCGCTCGAGTATTACGGCGAGTCCGGGGTAAACCGATGACACGCATCGTGGCGCTTGAGCCGGTCTCCGCGGCCGGCCTGGACGCTTTGCGTTCGGTTCCCGGCTTCGAGGTCCTGGAATCGTACGACGCTGACCCCGCGCGCATCCGGGAGGCGTTGGCGGATGCCGATGCCCTCCTGGTGAGGAGCAAGACCAGGGTCACCGCCGATCTTCTCGATCAGGCTCCGGCACTCAAAGTGATAGGCCGCCCCGGCACAGGGGTGGACAACATCGACCTCGCGGCGGCCACGCGCCGAGGTGTCGTTGTCATGAACACGCCCGCCGGCAACAGCGTCAGCGCCGCGGAACACACAATGGGTCTTCTGCTCGCGCTTCTGAGAAAGATACCCCAGGCAAACAGCTCACTCAGGCAGGCCAGGTGGGAACGCCAGCTGTTCACGGGCACAGAACTCAACGGCAAGAAGCTCGGAATCATAGGGTATGGGAAAATCGGGACGGAGGTGGCGAAGCGCGCTCTTTGTTTCAAGGCCGAGGTGCTCGTCTTTGATCCCTTTGTCTCTGAGAGCCTCGCGCGGGAGCAAAGCATCCGGCTCGTGGATCTCGACGACCTGCTGAAGGAGTCCGACATCGTCACCTTGCACGCGCCGGTGACCGCCGCGACGCGCAACCTGATCAATGCCGAAGCCATCGCCAAGATGAAAAACGGAGCGTTCCTGGTGAATGCGGCCCGGGGCGACCTGGTGGTTGAAGAAGCGCTCATGGCAGCGCTGAAGTCCGGGAAACTCGCAGGTGCGGCAGTGGATGTGTTTGTCAACGAACCCGAGCCGAACGCCGAGCTGATCCGACTGCCGAATGTCGTCGCGACCCCTCACCTCGGGGCTTCGACCGTGGAGGCACAGGAGAAGGTCGGATACGAAATCGCGCTGCAGGTGCGCGACTACTTCGTCGATGGCATCGTGCGCAACGCGGTGAATTTCCCGTCGGTGTCCCTTGCCGAGTATCGCAGCATCGCACCCTTCCTCGAGCTCGGCGAGAAACTCGGCAGCTTTGCCGGCCAGCTGGCGGAGGGCCGCATTCATGAAATCTCGGTCCGGTACTACGGCGAGCTGACCGGGATCAACACGCACCTCGTGTGCAGCTCGATTCTCGTCGGGGCGCTCAAACCCGTCCTGACGGAGCGGATCACACTGGTCAATGCGCTGGAAACCGCAAGGGAACGCGGGATCCATTTCCTGGAGTCCAGGAGCTCCCGCGAAAGGAGCTTCAACCACCTGATCTCGGTCAAGGTGACCACCGACCGGGACCAGTGGCGGGTCGAGGGAGCGGTTCACCACCGGAAACACCTCCACGTCGTTTCGCTCCAGGGCATCGATGTTGACGCGCCTCTGGGGGGCCACATGCTCATTCTCTGCAACGAGGATACGCCCGGCGTCATCGGGCGCGTCGGCACGATTCTGGGCGACAGTGGCGTGAACATCGCCAGTTTCGCGCTGGGTCGGGGAGAGGTTTCGACCGAGGCGGTCGGCATCGTCAACGTGGACTCGGAAGTAGCAGCCGCCGTGCTCGAACGCCTGCGCTCCCTGCCCGCGGTACGCCGTGTCGCCTTCGTGAAGGTGTAGCCTCGAAGGTGTGCCGCCGCGCCCTCCGCGCTTCTGCTGTGAGATCTTTCCTCCGCCCTGCGTGCCAGGGCCGGCCTCCGGATCACAGAACAGACTCGCAAGAAGGTTGCGGAGCGGAATAGAATTCGTATAATTAGGATTTTGTTTGCATATTTATCGAGAGCCATGGGCAAGAGAATTCCGCGGCATGCGAAGATCCTGGATCTTGTGCACCGAAGAGCTGTGTCCAGCCAGCAGGAGCTGGCGTACCTTCTGCTCCGCGAAGGATTCCCGGCTACGCAGTCGACCCTCTCCCGGGATATTCGCGAGGTGGGACTCGTCAAGGCGAGGGGCAGATACCGGTTGCCTTCCGAGGTGAACCGGATGCCGGGAGAGAGTTCGCTGCGACGAACGATCCGGGACCTGGTGGCTAAGAGCGCGGTCTCGGGCAACATCATGATGCTGAAAACACCCCCGGGGAATGCGCATTCACTCGGGGTCGTCCTCGATGCGGCCGAGTGGCCCGAAGTCCTCGGAAGCGTGGCTGGAGACGATACTGTTTTCCTGCTGTTGAGGAACGCGCGTCTGGGAGGGAGAGTCATGAAGCGGATCCGGGAGTACCTGACGTGAAGATCCGTGTCGCTATCGTGGGAATCTCGGGCTACTCCGGCCTCGAACTGGTGAAGATCCTCCTCCGGCACCCGACCGTCGATTGCACGGCGGTGGTGGCATCGGAGGGCAAGGCCGGGCAGCCGTTGGCGGACATTCACCCTCAGCTGCGGGGCCTGTCGGGGTTGACCTGCCAGGCCCCGGACACGGGCCAACTGGCGGATGCGGGGTGCCAGACCGTTTTCCTGTGCACTCCGAACGAAGTTTCTCACTCGCTGGTGCCTGAGATTCTCGACCGGAAGATGAAGGTCATCGACCTGAGCGGATCTTTCCGGCTGCGCGATGCCTCCCTGTACAGTTCGTGGTACGGGTTTGCGCACGGGTCTCCCGCGCTTCTGCTGGAGGCTGCTTACGGCTTGCCGGAGTGGTACGGTGATTCCATACGCCGCGCGCGCCTCGTCGCCAATCCGGGTTGTTACCCGACTTCGGCACTCCTGGCGCTACTTCCCCTCGTCCGGGCCGGCGTCCTGGCGCAGGGCTCGCAGATAATCTGCGATTCGAAGTCAGGCGTGACAGGCGCCGGACGGTCCCTGCGCACGGATCTGCTGTTTGGCGAAGTCACGGAAAACTTCCGTGCCTACAATCCGATCATGCACCGTCATGCACCCGAGATCTGTCAGGAGCTCGGCTGGGAATTTGACAGGTTCAGCTTCGTCCCCCACCTTTTGCCGGTCAAGAGGGGGATCCTTTCGACGATTTACGCTCGCTTCGAGCACCCCCGGACTCCCGCCGAGCTGGACGATCTTTACCGCGAGAGTTATCACGGCTGCCCGTTTGTGCGACTCCTCGGCCCGTCACGACTCCCGGAGTTGAGCGCCGTCAACTACTCCAACTTCTGCGATATCGGCTGGCGCCTCGCAGCCGGCGGACGGATGGCGGTGATTTTTTCGGCGCTCGACAACCTGGTCAAGGGGGCGGCGGGGCAGGCGGTGCAGAACTTCAACATCATGCATGGCTTTGCGGAGTCGATGGGACTGCAGGAGACACGGAATGCGGAGAGTCGCGGTTAAGCTGGGAGGAAGCATCCTGGAGGATGAACCGACAAGGGCCCGGATTGTCCGTGAGGTCGCGGCCGCGGTGGCACGCGGCACGGAGGTTCTGATCGTGCACGGCGGGGGCAAACGCCTCAATCGCCGTCTCGAGGCCCTGGGCATGGAGTCGCGGTTCGTGGCGGGATTAAGAGTGACCGACGAGGCGACGCTGGAGGTTGCGCTGATGGTTCTTGCGGGAGAGGTGAACAAGAACCTTGTTGTTGCCCTGGGGGCCTCGAAAGTCGGCGCGATAGGAATATGCGGGGCCGACGCGTCGTGCGTCCGCTGTGAACGACTCAAAGACCCCGGTGGAACCGGCGACGAACTTGGCTTCGTCGGGCAGCCCACCGAAGTTGACCGCGGCTTTTTCGATCGGATGTTCGAAACCGGTCTCACGCCGGTGGTGGCCAGTATCGCGCTGGGATCGGACCGGCATTTATACAACGTCAATGCGGATCAGATGGCCTCTGTCTGCGCTTCTGGAACCGGTTGCGACGCCCTGATATATCTGACGGATGTGGCGGGTGTGATGGATGCGCGGGGAGAGGTGATTGCCAGCCTCGACGCCCGGGCAATCGCGGGATTGCGGCGCGAGGGAGTGGTGAAAGGCGGAATGTTGCCCAAGACCGCTTCCTGCCTCGAAGCTCTTCGCAATGGCGTTCGCTCTGTCTATATCCTGCCGGGCAAATCACCAGGCGCCCTCTCGGCGGCGCTTGAGGGGGGCGAGATCAAGGGGACGTGCATACATGGCGATGACTGAAGGCGCAGATCGATATTCGAGCATCGGGAGTTCCGGCATACGGGACCTCGAAGCGAGGTTCTTGTTTCCCACTTACAGCCGGTACGAGCTGTTCATATCACACGGGGCGGGGGTCTACATTTATGATCTGAACGGGAAGCGATACCTGGACATGCTCGGCGGCATCGCTGTGAACTCGCTCGGGTACAGCCACCCCCGGATAGCCCGGGTACTGAACGAGCAGGGAAAGAGGATCATCCACTGCTCGAACCTCTTCTACCATCCGTTCCAGGGACAACTGGCAGAGCGCCTCTGCCGGGTCTCGGGCATGTCCCGCGCTTTCTTCACCAACAGCGGCACCGAGGCGATCGAGGCGGCGCTGAAGATAGCACGGGCCCACGGACACATCCACGGAGGCCCGGAGAAGTCGCGCATCCTGTCGCTGAAGAACTCGTTTCACGGCAGAACCTACGGCGCCTTGAGCATCACTTCACAGGAAAAATACCAGGCGCCCTTCCGTCCGCTCCTCCCGGATGTCGACGTGGTCCGGGAATTGACCGCCGGTTCCCTTGAGGCCGCATTCAGCGACCAGGTCTGCGCGATGGTGCTCGAGCCGATACAGGGAGAGGGTGGTATCGTGCCGATCCCTGCCCCCTTTCTCAAAGCGGCGCGCGAGCTGTGCGATCGGCACCAGGCGCTTCTGGTTTTCGATGAAATCCAGTCCGGCATGGGCAGAACGGGAAAGTGGTTCGCCTTTCAGCACTACGGCGTGGAACCCGACCTGCTGGCGCTCGCCAAGTCGATCGCTGCCGGCTACCCTCTCGGAGTGGTTCTGGGCAATTCGCGCGTCGCCGGCAGCCTGAAGTCAGGGGAACACGGCACGACATTCGGGGGAGGCCCCCTCGCCTGCAGGCTGGCGCTGGAGGTAATGGATATTATTGAGGAAGACGGGCTTCTCCGGGACGTGACTGACCTCGGCCGCCAACTTTCGGCAGGTCTGTGTTCGCTGGCGGAGCGCCATCATGCCCTCGGCGAGGTGCGAGGCCTCGGCTTGATGATCGGTGCAGAGCTCGGCGCTGCCGCCAGGGAAGTCGTGGCCCGCCTGCTTCGGAAGGGATTCATAGCCAACGCGGCTCACGACACGGTGCTGCGCCTGCTTCCGCCGTTCATTATACGCCCCGAGCAGATTGACGGGTTTCTCGCCGCGCTGGATGGCATACTAAGCGACATGGAGGGCGAAGTCGGTTGAGCAGGGTACTCGAAGAGCGTGGGATCGACGAGGCGGGAATATCCCGGAAACGGGGCGACCGCGCTCGCCAGGAGCAGGAGGCTCGTGTCCGCAAGGCGAGGATGTCCGACGTCTCTGCCATGCACTCGATGATAAATCACTATGCCGAAAAACAGCTGATGCTGCCGAAGGCACACCTGCAGCTGTACGAGACGCTGCGCGATTACAGCGTCGCAGTCGACTCCCGAGACGACTCGAAGGTGCTGGGCTGCGGATCGCTGCATCTCTACTGGGAGGATCTCGCGGAGATCCGCGCGGTCGCAGTCCTGCCGGGGATTGCGCACAAGGGTATCGGGTCGCGCGTCGTCGAAGCCCTGATCGAGGAAGGTAGATCCTACGGGCTGGAGCAGATTTTTGTTTTCACGTACGTTCCCGCATTTTTCAGCCGTTTCGGGTTCGTCCAGGTGGAACATCGGTCAATGCCGCTCAAGGTGTTCAACGAGTGCTTCCATTGTCCCAAATTCAATACCTGCGATGAGCTGGCCATGGTCCTGCACTTATGACGGAAGGGAAAAAGAAGCTCAAGTTACGCAAGCCTAAGGATCGGAGGTGGAGGGTCGTCCGGGGCGGAGTCACGGCACCACAGGGATACCTGGCTTCCGGCGTGGCCGCGGGCATCAAGAAAGCGGCGCTCGATCTGGCGGTCCTCTTTTCGGCGCGGCCGACCAGCGCGGCAGCCGTTTTTACCCAAAACGCGGCGCAGGCTGCACCGGTCATTCTCAGCAGGAAACACCTGCGACTTTCCCGCGGCCGTGCCCAGGCTCTGCTGGTGAACTCAGGCTGCGCGAATGCCTGCACAGGCAGGAAGGGCCTCAAGGATGCGGATATCTGTGCCGGGAGCCTTGCCTCGCAGCTCGAACTGGAGAAGTGCCGGGTGATAGTAGCCAGCACGGGCGTAATCGGCGCCCCGCTGCCGCTGACCAGGGTTCTCAAGGGGGTGTCTACGGCCGTTTCGGCCCTCAGCACGCGCGGAGGCGAAGCAGCCGCGCGCGCGATCATGACGACCGACACTCACGAGAAGGTGTACGCATTGGAAAGCAGGATCAAGGGCAAGCCGGTGCGGATCGGCGGCATGGCGAAAGGCGCCGGCATGATCCACCCGGACATGGCGACCATGATTGCCGTTATCACCACAGACGCCCACATCCCGCCCCTGCGTCTCGATCGGATCCTGCGGCGTGCAGTCGACAGCACCTTCAATTGCCTGACCGTCGACGGGGACACGTCCACCAACGACACGGTGGTCCTGTTCGCCAATGGTGCTTCGGACGTCAAAGTCGATGGGCGCTGGCTGGCGCACTTCGAAAACGGTTTGACTCGTGTGTGCGAAGAGCTCGCAAGAAGCATCGCGAAGGACGGCGAAGGTGCGACGAAATTCGTGGAAATCAGGGTCAGCGGGGCGGCAAGCGTGCGGGATGCGCGCAAGGTGGGGATGAGCGTCGCCAACTCGCCGCTGGTCAAGACCGCGCTCTTCGGGGAAGAATTGAATTGGGGACGCATCGTCTGCGCGGCGGGCAACAGCGGGGTTGCCTTCAATCCCGACCTGATTACGGTCTCACTCGGGGGCGTACCTGTTTTCCAGGGGGGCGAACCGGTCACGTTAACGAAACGCCAGGCACGCGAGCTGATGACCCCCCGGGATATCGAGATTTCCATCGCACTCGGACTCGGGGACAGGTCCGCGAAGATTTGGACCTGCGACATGAGCAGGGAGTACATCGACATCAACGCGGGCTACATGAGCTAGGCGAGCCTGCTCTATAAGGGCTTGACAATTCCAAGAGCCAACATAAGATACAGCGAAGTCGTGTCATCGCCGTGGCGGCGGTGAGCCTGCGGAAGCGGGGCTCTGTCCCGGTATCCGGACTCTGCTTTCCGCGCCAGGCGGCTAATGGAACAGTGTCCATAGGCCTGTGAACCGGCCTCGCCATATGGTTGGCCGGCGGTAGGGTCACGGGCGGATGTCGGGACACGGGAAAGGAAGGCGGCATGACAGAACGCGTGTATATTTTCGATACGACCCTTCGGGACGGTGAGCAGTCTCCCGGCGCAAGCATGAACATCGAGGAGAAACTCCTCCTCGCAAGGCAGCTGGAGAAGTTGCGCGTAGACGTGATCGAAGGCGGGTTCCCGATTTCTTCTGATGGTGACTTCGAGTCCGTCAAAAGGATCGCCGAAGAAATCCGAACAGTCTCCATCGCCGGTCTCGCGCGCGCTGCCAAGATCGATATCGACCGGTGCTGGGAGGCCGTACGACCAGCGGCCAAGCCGAGAATTCACACATTTATCGCCACTTCCGATATACACCTAAAGTATAAGTTGAAGAAAAGTCGTGAGACTGTGCTTGAGGATGCACGGCAGGCGGTTCGCTACGCAAGAAGCCTTTGTCAGGATGTGGAGTTCTCCGCCGAGGATGCGGCGCGCTCGGATCTGGACTACCTGTGCCGTGTAATCGAGGCGGTCATCGAGGAAGGAGCGGCTGTCATCAACATACCTGACACGGTGGGATACGCGATCCCGTCGGAGTTTGGTGAAAGCATCCGCTATATCCTGGCGCATGTGCCGAACATCGGCAAGGCTATGCTGTCCGTACACTGCCATAACGACCTCGGGCTGGCTGTTGCCAACTCTCTGGTCGCCGTGCAGAACGGTGCCCGCCAGGTTGAATGCACCATCAACGGCATCGGCGAGCGGGCGGGCAACGCGTCGCTCGAAGAAATCGTGATGGCTTTGCACACCCGCAAGGATCTGCTTGGCCTCGAGTGTGGCGTGAATACCAGGGAGATCTACCCGTCGAGCGGACTGCTCACCAACCTCACCGGGCTGGCAGTCCAGGCGAACAAGGCGATCGTCGGGAGAAACGCTTTCGCCCACGAGGCAGGCATCCACCAGGACGGCGTCATCAAGGAGAAATTGACCTATGAGATCATGACGCCGGAGACAGTCGGCATCAAGGACAGCAAGCTCATCATGGGGAAGCACTCGGGCAGGCATGCGCTGAAGCGAAAATACGAGGAGCTCGGGTTCGATCTGTCTCAGGCCGCTCTCGAAAAGGCCTATGTGCTCTTCAAGAAGGTTGCCGACAGGAAGAAAGAGGTTTTCGACGAGGACCTCATCGTGATCGTGCGTGACGGCCTCAGGATCTTCCCCGAGGCATACAGGCTGAAGTACGTGCAGTCCAGCGGCGGCAACCAGATCATCGCCACCGCCGCCGTGATGCTGGAGAAGGAGGGGGAGCTCATGCGGGATTCCGCCGTCGGAGACGGGCCCGTGGACGCGGCTCTCCGGGCTATCGATCGCATCACGGGTATGCCGGGCCGGCTGATGGATTACTCCGTACGCAGTGTCACCCGGGGTACGGATGCGGTGGGCGAGGTGTTCATGAAGGTCGATTTCGGCAACATCTCATTCATCGGAAAGGCTGCCAGCACGGACATCGTCGACGCCAGCACGCGGGCTTACCTCAACGCCATCAACAAAATGGTCCACTACCAGATGGCCGTGGCCGAGCACAAGGAAGGCAAGCTGGGTACGGAGGTAGTCTGACAAACCGCCTGTATCCGCCGCGGCATCGCGCTGTCCTCGGCAGGCGGAAGTGCGACAAATTCGCCGCTTTCGATCCTCGCCGCAGGATCGCACGGGAGGTGGCATGAAGCACCCGGGGAAGGCGCGCCTGCCCAAGCGCGCCGGTGTTGCATTTCAAGGCGAACTGGGCGCGTTCAGCCAGCAGGCTGCGCATCGGATTTTCGGACCGGACCTGCAACCGCTGCCTTGCTTGGCCTTCGAGGACGTCTTCAGCCGCCTCGTCCGGGGGAAAGCGGATTTCGCGGTTATCCCGATCGAGAATTCTCTCGCCGGGAGCATCCACCAGAACTTTGACCTGCTCGCGAAGCATTCGCTCGAGTCTATTGGCGAGACCTACGTACGGATCGAGCATCACCTGATTGCCAATCCCGGCGTGCGCATGGGCGACATCAGGCAGATCTACTCGCATCCCGTAGCCCTTGCGCAATGTCGCACGTTCCTGCGATCTCTTCGTTCGGCCGAGAAGGTCTCCTTCTACGACACGGCGGGGAGCGTAAAGTTCATCCGCGACAGAAACCTGGCAAACGCGGCCGCCGTCGCGTCCGCTGACGCGGCGAAGATGTACGGGATGAACATCCTGAAACGCAACATCGAGGACGACCGGGAGAACTTCACCCGGTTTCTCGCTCTTGCGCGACGCGGCCGTGTCGCCCACGGCGGGGAAAAGACCAGCCTGGTCTTCAGCCTCAGGAACGAACCTGGAGCGCTTTTCAAAGCCCTGTCGGTTTTTGCATTACGCGACATCAACCTCACCAAGATCGAATCCCGCCCCATCCGTGGCAGGAAATGGGAGTATCTCTTCTACGTGGACCTGCAGAGCGATATCAGGAGCCGCCAGTGTGTCAACGCGTTGAGACATCTGCAGGAGATGACAGCCTATTTCAAGGTCCTTGGATCCTACCCGACATATTGAGAGGAGTGCCTCGCACAGCAGGGTGAGTCGAAGTGGTTTCCGGGGTCGGGATCGCAATCGATATCGCCATTCGAAATAATGACGAGCCCACGGAACTCGGGGCTCAGGTAGCCCCCCAGCCGACACCGGGGCCGATTCCGGTCCCGACATCGATTTCGCTTCGCGCTCGGCGGCGGAGTGCCCGTGGGGATCACCGGAACGGCGCAGCACTCGATACTCTCGCGGCCATAGGTCGCTGATCCAGACTGGATGCCCGTGACAGGCGATCCTGTCCACGCCGGCAGGATATGTGGTAGAAATTCGGTGATGAGAAAGCTATCCAAACCCCTCGTGACAATCGATCAAGCACAACGGGGACCACGCCCGCCCTGGCTCAGGGTAAGGATGCCGTCCGGGGAGAACTACGTCCGATTGCGGGGTTTGATACGTGAGCACAGGCTCAACACGGTCTGTGAAGATGCCCGCTGCCCGAACATCGGGGAATGCTGGGGCGCCGGGACAGCCACCTTGATGATCCTCGGCGAGGTATGCACCAGGGCCTGCAGGTTCTGCGCAGTCAAGACCGGTCGACCGCCTGCCGCTGACCTCGACGAGCCGCGCCGCGTCGCGGAAGCGATCCGGGAACTCAACATCCGTTACGCCGTCATTACCTCGGTCGACCGCGACGACCTCGAGGACGGGGGAGCCTCGATCTTTGCGGAGACCATACGCAGGACGCGCGCGGCAAGCGCCGCCGCCCGCATCGAAGTGCTGATACCTGATTTCAGGGGGAGCCTGCCGGCTCTCCGGCAGGTTGTGGAGGCCAAGCCCGATGTGCTGGCCCACAATGTCGAAACGGTTCCACGGCTCTACCCCCTGGCAAGGATCGGGTCCCGATACGCCAGGTCGCTCGGGCTTCTGCGTGATGCAAAGTCTTTCGGCATAGGGATCGTGACCAAGTCGAGCCTCATGGTGGGATTGGGTGAACGCAGGGAGGAGATTCTCGAGTCGCTCGATGATCTGCGTTCCTGCGGCGTCGACATCGTTACGCTGGGCCAGTATCTGCAACCCACCCGCGAGCATCTTCCGGTCGAGCGCTACTACACCCCGGAAGAATTTGCCGAACTCAGGGAATATGCCTTTTCGCTGGGTTTCCGGCACGTGGAAGCGGGGCCGCTTGTCCGGTCGTCCTACCATGCCGAAAAGCAGGCAGCGATGCTCGTCTGAAGGGCTTGCCCGGATCCGGGTCCCGGTAAGATCCCCCCGGCTCGTGCCGGCCCGCGGGAGCCCTGCCTTCTGTTGAACGGAACGGACCGTATCCTGTGCTATGATCTGCTGCAACAACCATATGTCAAAACATTTGCTGCCCGTGCTGTTGTGTGCCCTGGTGATGTCAACGCCCCTGTCCGCATGGGCCGGCGGGGCGCGCGTGGACATCAACGGCGCGATCGATCCGATCACGGCGGAATTCCTGGTTCGCAGCATCGATAGGGCCGAGGTTGAAAAGGCCGGGTTTCTGCTCGTCCGCCTGAACACTCCGGGAGGCTTCGCCTCTTCTATGGAGGACATCATCTCCAGGATGCTGGCGAGCAGGGTCCCCATCATCGTCTACGTTGCGCCGAGCGGCGCGAAGGCGGCATCGGCGGGTTTCTTCATCTTGCTTGCAGCTGACGTGGCGGTCATGGCTCCCGGAACAAACACCGGTGCCGCACACCCGTTGATGGCCATCGGCGGTTTCCCGATCGAGGGTGGCGAAGCCGGGAAGACGTTGACCGAAAAGGTGACGAGCAACGCCAAGGCATTTCTGCGCAGCATCGCAAGCAAGCGGAATCGGAACATCGAAGAGGCTGAAAAGGGCGTGGTCGAGAGCAAGTCTTTCACCGACGGCGAAGCCCTCGAGAAACACCTGATCGACTTTGTGGCGCGGGACGAAGCGGAACTCATGCAGCGCCTGGACGGATATAAGGTCCGGATGTTTTCGGGTGAAGAGAAGGCGCTGAAGACCCGGGGCGAGCCGATCACAGATTACGAGATGACGACCCGGGAGAAATTCCTTTCCCTGATATCTCAGCCCAACCTGGCCCTGCTCCTGGGGGTTGGCGGACTGATCCTGCTGTATTTCGAGTTCTCAAATCCCGGGTTCGTTGCTCCGGGCGTGATCGGCGGGATCTGTCTCTTGCTCTCGATCCTCGGATTCTCGTTTCTGCCCATTAACTATGTTGGCGTACTCCTGATCCTGCTCGCGATCGGGCTCTTCATCGCCGAGGTCAAGGTTCAAGGCTTTGGGATCCTCGGGTTCGGAGGGGTCGTGTCCATGGTCATCGGCACCCTTATCCTCATAAACACACCGGATCCTGCGGTGCGCATAGGTCTGGCCACGGCGATCGGCGTCTCCCTGCCTTTCGCCGTCATCTTCCTGATTCTGCTCGTGGCGCTCTTGAAGTCCCTGAGTCAGAGAGTCGTCACCGGAGACAAGGGCATGGTCGGCCTAGTCGGCGTCGCCGACAGCGATGTTCACAAGGGCGGGCGTGTCAGGGTCCGCGGGGAGTACTGGGCTGCCCGTTCCGATGCCCCCATCAAAGCGGGCAGCTCTGTCCGGGTGACCGGCATCGATAACCTGACTCTCAAAGTCGAGGAAGTGAGCGAATAACGCGGAGGATCATCATGGAAGGAGCAAATGTACCGTTGCTTTTCGGGCTGGCGATCGTGATCCTGTACTGCTGGAGCACAATCAACATCCTGCGCGAGTACGAGCGAGGCGTGGTATTTCGCCTGGGACGCCTGCTGCCCGAGGCGAAGGGGCCGGGGCTCGTGTTCATCTGGTGGCCCGTGTACAAGATGGTGCGCGTCAGCCTCCGGACGATCACGCTGGAAGTGCCGCCGCAGGACATCATCAGCAGGGACAACGTCTCGGTGAAGGTCAACGCAATTGTCTACTTTCGCGTCATGAACGCGCCGCGCGCCATAGTGGAGGTCGAGAACTACCTGTATGCAACCTCTCAGCTGGCCCAGACGACGCTCCGGAGTGTCCTCGGGGAGGTCGAACTGGATGATCTTTTGAGCCGCCGTGAAAAGCTGAACGTGAAACTCCAGGAGATCCTCGACCAGCACACCGACGCCTGGGGTATCAAGGTCAGCCTGGTCGAGGTCAAGCAGGTTGACCTGCCTCAGGAGATGCAGCGCGCCATGGCCAAGCAGGCAGAGGCCGAGCGCGAGAAGAGGGCCAAAATCATCCATGCCGACGGCGAATTCCAGGCGGCGGCAAAGCTGGCAGAGGCCGCCTCGGTGATCGGGCGCGAGCCGATGGCCCTTCAGTTGCGCTACCTTCAGACTTTGACGGAAATCGGGGTTGAGAAGAACACGACCGTAGTCTTTCCGGTTCCGATCGACATCATCCGTCAATGGATGGGCACGAAGCCCTAGTCCCGGACTCTCCGCGGCCGGACGTCGGAAGACGACGGCATTGCGGCAGGTCGCTGCCCGTCAGGATATTCCGGCTCGATGGTGAAGCGCGCCGATCCGAACTCAAACGCTCTTGCGACAGGAGGGGCCAATGGAACGATATCCGGCTCAGCCCGGTTACGAGCTGGTTCTTGATGCCCGTCGTCTCATCATTGCGTGCGCACTCGTCATATTCGTATGCGGGGTCTTTTTTGTCCTCGGGTTTGTTGAAGGCAAACGCCAGATCCTCGAGGTGACATTGACTGAGCGGGGCGTTCCTCCCGCAACTGCAACCGAGCCCGCCATCCCCAAGACGGAGCCGGCGACGACTCCGCCCGCGCATGCGGTGCCGGGGACTGACACTGCCAAGCCGGCGACGGATCAACAGACGTGGTACGACAAGGTAAACACCCCGGGGCGGCAGTCAAGACCGCAACCACAATCCGACACCACCGCAAAACCCGTCGGAGCGGCCGCGGCCCCGGCCCCGGCGCCGGCCAAGCCCCGCCCCGAGCCGGCCGCCGCTCCCGCCAGGCCGGGAGGAGCCACCTTCTACGCATGCCAGGTGGGTGCATTTCGCCAGCAGAAGGAGGCGCAGATCAAGGCCGACGAACTGAGGGGCAGGGGATACGATCCGGCGATCGATCCGCCTGCGTCTGCCGGAGGATTGTACCTCCTGAAGGTAGGGCGATTTGCCACCCGCGCGGAAGCCGTGGCGATGCAGACCCGCTTGAATAAGGCCGGATACAACTGCTTTATCAAGACCACCCGCTGACGCCGGTGCGCACCCTTGACCTGAAGCTCGTCTTTCTGCCGGTGCTCAGCGGATTGCTGAGCTTTGCCTCGCTTCCGGCGGCGGGCCAGGCCTATCTTGCCTGGATCGCGCAAGTCCCTCTGATTCTTTTTGTCCTCCGCTCGCAGAGCGGCTCGCAGGCCTTCTTCGGTGGCATTGTCGCAGGATTTGTCCAGTTTTCGCTCGTGCTTGTCTGGATTCCCGCGGTGCTGGTCCGCTACGGCAACCTCCCTGCGCCTGTGGCGTGGCTTCTGTTCTTTCTGCTCATGATCACACTGGGCCTCTACCCGGGCCTTGCGTGCGCGGTGACCGGCATTTCGGTGCGGCGGGCGGGCAGGAATCTGGCGCTGTTCTTCCCCTTTGTCTGGGTGGCCACCGAATTGCTGCGAAGCTACACTCCTTTCGGCGGCTTTCCGTGGCTGCTCGCCGGCTACTCCCAAACGGACAATCTTCGCATCATCCAGATTTCGGACGTAACGGGCGTCTACGGAGTCTCCTTCGTCATAGTGTGCTGCAATGTGGGAATTGCGTGGCTCATCGACAGAGGAGCCCGAGACCCGCGTAACTATCTGCCGGCTCTCGGGTCGGCCGGCCTGCTGACCGTGTGCCTGGCCTACGGGAACCAGTCACTTCAACGCTGGGAAGGCTCCTCGCCGCGCTATACCACCGCGCTGCTGCAGGGCAATATTTCCGCGGACGATCCGGATGGCGCTATGCGGTACAAGTTCGGGCAGGGCTACTCGGTGATGGCGGCCGGGATCAAGGAGCCCGCGGTGGACCTGCTCGCGCTGCCTGAGTCGCCTGCTCCCGTGTCCCTGCAATCCGACCCGGAGTATCGACGGCTGCTGCAGGACCTGGCGCGCCACTATCGACTGGGAGTCGTTTTCAGCAACATAGCTTTTTCCGAGGCTCCGGGGGACCAGCGCTACTTCAACAGCGCGTACTTTCTCGGCCAGGACGGAAGCGTACGCGGCCGGTACGACAAGATCCACCTCGTACCGTTTGGGGAATATGTGCCGCTCAAATCCATGTTTTTCTTCATGCAGAGCATAACGCGGGAGGTGAGCGACTTCAGTCCCGGAAGCGGGTTTCTTATGGTGGATACTCCGGCGGGCAGGATGAGCGTCATCATCTGCTTCGAGGCCGTATTCCCGGAATTGGTGCGCAAGTTCGCAGCACAGGGCAGCCAGCTTATCGTCAATTTGACCAATGACGGCTGGTACGGTGACAGCGCGGCCCCTTATCAGCACCTGGCGATGGCCAGGTGGAGAGCGGTGGAAAACCGCAGGTACCTGTTGCGGGCCGCCAATTCGGGTATCTCGGCGATCATCGATCCCGCCGGGAGGGTGACGGCCTCCACCCGCCTGCTCCAGAAAGACATCTGCGTTGGCCGCTTCGACTTCGTTTCCTATCGCAGCTTCTACACCCGCCGCGGCGATCTGGCCGCCGTGCTCTGTGTTATTATTGGCTGTCTGGCACTGGCTTGGTCCTGCGTGCGAAGCAGGGTGTCAGTGGGCAAGCGAGGTCGCGGGTAGTCCCGATGCCGAACCCGGATGGGGTGGCGGAAGGGTCCGGCCTGCGCGCGGAGAACCATAACCGGATTTCACGGAGCGATGTGATGTTAGACGAATTGCGCGAGAGAGTGGCGGCCGTCGAGGAAAAAGTAGGACAGGTTCGAGGTTATCTTTGATGGCGCCCGAAAGCGCGCCGATCTTCAGAAGCTCGAACACAGAATCGCCGAGCCAGGCTTCTGGGATCGCATGGAGGAGGCTCAGGCGACGCTCCAGGAACGGCATCGCCTCGAGCAGGACATGGAGCTGGATGACAGGCTCGCGCGCGAGAGTGCCGACCTGCATGCGCTGCTGGAGCTGGCCACGGAGGGCGAGGATGTTCTCGATGACCTGAAGAAGGAAGTCGAGAGACTCGAGACGGAAGCGCAGCACACCGAGATCCGTATGCTGCTCTCCGGCGAGCATGACGGCGCGAACGCGATCGTGACCATTCACCCCGGTGCGGGCGGCACTGAGTCCCAGGACTGGGCCGAAATGCTCGTCCGCATGTACATCCGATGGTGCGAGCGGTCGGGCTATGCCACTGAGATGCTTGACTACCAGTATGGGGAGGAGGCAGGCATCAAGTCGGCGACGTTCATCGTCAAGGGTGACTTCGCCTACGGCTATCTGGCCTGCGAAAGCGGAGTTCACCGTCTGGTTCGAATTTCCCCGTTCGATTCCGCCGCACGGCGACACACGAGCTTCGCGTCCGTCTTCGTCTACCCGGAAATAGACGACAGGATCGATATTCAGATCGACGAGAAGGATCTGCGGATAGATACCTTCTGCTCCTCCGGCCCGGGAGGGCAATCCGTCAATACCACCTACTCAGCTGTCCGCATCACCCACATTCCGACCGGCATCGTAGCCTCGTGTCAGAACGAGCGGTCGCAGATCAGAAACCGGGACATGGCCCGCAAGATACTGCGCGCGAGGCTCTACGAGGTCGAGATGGAAAAGAAGCGCAAGGAACTCCAGGCTGTCGAAGACTCGAAGCTCGATATTGCCTGGGGAAGCCAGATTCGTTCGTATGTCCTCCATCCGTACCGCATGGTCAAAGATCATCGAACCAAGTACGAAACCTCGAACACCGACCGGGTCCTGGATGGGGATATAGATGACTTCATCTACCAATACATGGTTTTTCGCGGCACGAGAAAGCGCGTGGCCGCAGCCGGGTAGCGGATGCCAGCTATGAACGAGCAGTCAAGTGGCTCGCCGGGTCTGAGGGAGCAGGCCGCCTACTTCCGGCATGAAGGTCTGCCCCGGCGCCAGGGGTTGAACCGCTACCACGCTTTGCTGTACCGGGTTTACTTTGGACTGCTGCTGTTCGTGGTTGTGGCCGGGCTTCCCGTGATCGGTATTCGTTCCTTGCGCCACCGCCTCGCGACCCGCATCACGATCTTGAGGGAAGCGTGGTGGGGGACCGGCAGATCAGCCGTTCCACCGATCGTGGCAAAAGTCGGCGAGAACGCGGAACCGCTCCCGAAGGAATACGAAATACCGTTGCAGACCTGGGGCAAGGGCCCGGGCACATTCGAGATCCAGACGCCTGTCTTCCGCGCCGGAGGACAGGCAGGTTCCGCGCAGGAAGCCCCCAATGCCCGGACCGAGGAGGCACCGGAGCAATCGGAATCGGGCACGGGCGAGGCGCCCCTTACGTATCAGCAGGGAGATACGGAGCGCAAAGCCTACGAGATCGTCCTGAAATCGAGCGAATCGATCGCGGGCCTGGTGCAGGGGAAAGACCCTTCCTTGCGCTTCGTCAAATGGGCCGCGGCCAGGCGGGACGATGACACCTACTGGGTCGACCTGACACTCAAGTCGGGCTCAAACGGCGCGGAGGCTCACTATATCTGGCAGGTGGCCCTTTCCTCCGGGCGTGTGACGCCGCTCAGTGCTCTCGCAAGGGCACTCGCGGAGCAGTAGCGCCGCTGCCTCGCTGACGCCCTTCAGCCTGCGAGGGAACCCCGGTGCCGGGATCGGAGTCGGGACCGTTGTCGGTATCAGGGTTCGAAACAGAGACCGGCCCATATGCCTCGAGAGCGAGACCGCCTGACGGCCAAACCCGGCGCGGTGCGGCTCCGGCGGTGTTGTCAGTCGTTCACGCTGCGAGGGATGAAGCCAGGGCTCTCAGTAGCGATCGATCATTCCGGACAAAGAGGGGTTTCCCGGAACCACACCTCCGAGTCGGAGATTCTGCTTGCACAGTTTTGGCATCCGTCTTTTTCGCCGCGGGCTGGCGCTGCTGATTGCAGTCGTCCTGGCCTGGGTGGCGTATGACTACATACGGATCTGGCGGAGCCGTGTCGGCAGCATAAAGCAGGCAGCCAGAATCCTGGGGACGGACCTGATCCGGTCAGCCGACAGCATCGAGTATTCGGAGAACGAGAACGGGAAGGTCCGCTTCAAGATCCACGCCCAGAAGCTTCTCGAAACCCGGGCAGGGAAGAACCTCCTCGAGGGAATAGAGGCGTTCGACTTCAACCCGGACGGGTCCCCGCGGAATTACATCCGCAGCATGCGAGCCGAGTACGATCAGGAGCACGGGCGGGCCTATTTTGCAGGCAATGTCCGCATCCAGATGGGCAAGGACGTCGAGTTGCGCTGCGAATCACTCTTCTACGACATGAAGAACAATGTCGGAACCACAGACGACGCGATGCAGCTCATCGCGCCCCAGGCAAAGGGGAGTGCGCGGGGTATCCGGTTCGACAACGTCAAGCGCGTCCTCCAGCTGAAGAGTGATGTCGATCTTGAGGTCACGCGCATGGCCCCAGGACCGGCGACCCCCGCTTCAGCGGAGAAGAGTCGCGTCATTTCGAGCAGCTTGTTCTATTCGGAAATGGATCAGGTGATCCGGTTCATGGGAGGCTCCCATCTGATGATGCCGGATGCCACCCTCTCGGGTTCTGACATCGAGGCCAGGCTGAGCCCCGACGGGCGCCGCATCCAGTCGCTCGCGTGCTGGGGGAATGCCGAATACAAGTCCCTGAAGCCGGGGGAGGCACAGGATTTGCGTGGAGACCGGATAGATTTCGACCTCAGCCCCGAGGGCAAGGCTGTCGAGAGGATACGCGTCACGGGCAGCGCGGCTTTTGCTTCCGAGTCGAAAGAGGGAGGTGTCGGACTGAGGGGCAGAGAGATCTTCCTCGAGTTGAATCCGCTCGACGGCTCACTGCGGAAAATCCTGAGCAGATCCGGTGTCCGGTTCAGCAGCAGGCAGGGCGAGGCCGAAACGACGATCGCCGGCGAGGACTTTGTGGCGGAATTCTCCCCGGGAACCAGCTCCGTGCGGCGGCTGCTGGTGCGGGAAAAGGCGACCCTGACCATGCGCTCGGGCAAGGAGGGCGAGGCTGACGAACTTGCCGCACGTGAGATCCGTATCGAATTCGCTGAGGGGGCCGGACAGAACAAACCCCGCAACCTTCAGGCCGACGGTTCGGTGCGCTGGACTTCGGCGGCGCGGAAGGCCGCCGCCGGGCGCAAGGCGGAGCCCGGAAGGATCCTCACCGCGGCGAAACTGGAGATGGCCTATTCCGAGTCGGGCGACTCGCTCGACAAGGGAAATGCCTCCGGCGGCGTTTCTGTTACTGTGATTCCGGTTTCAGGAACGCAGGGATCGCCCATCCGTAAGCTGGAGGCCGAGCGCGTCCGCTTCGGATTCTACCCCGCGGGAAACCGGATGAGAGATCTCGACGGAGAGGGTGACGTGCACGTCACCTATCAAAGCACCAAACCGGCGCAGGGCCAGGGGACATCGGCGGAGGAAGTCAGGACGACCAGCGAGAAACTGCGTGCGACATTTCGCGAGAGCGACGGTCAGGCAGACAAGGTTTCGCAGTGGGGCGGCTTCACATACCAGGACGGCGCCAGGACTGCGACAGCCGGTAGAGCAGACTATGATGCCGGCAGCGATCAGCTGGTTCTGAAAGAGTCGCCGAAAGTAACCGATCAGGACAGCACTACCACGGGAGAGGAGCTGACTTATAACCTGGAAGGGAAGGAAATCACAGTGCGCGGCGACGTGCGTTCTGTCACCCGCCCGAAGCAGCTGGAGGGAGCATCACCGGTGCCAGCTGCGACCCGGTCTTCGGCCCCAACCATCGTGACGGCGAAGGTGATGAGGTACTGGACCGAGAAAGGCAGGGCCCGATACGAGGATGGGGTCCAGATGCTCTCGGAGCAGGGCCAACTCCAGGCCCGCACGATCGAGATTCTCAACTCCGGACAGGAACTGACGGCCGAGGGACAAGTCAGGCACACCATACTGCGACGTCCCGATTCCGCAGCTGCCGGGCCGTCTGCAAAGCCAGGCACGTCGAAGACGAAGGAGGGCAGCGACAAGCCTCCGATCCTCATCAGGAGCAGTCAGCTGCGATATGACAAGGCCGGCAACACGATCCATTATTCGGGCGACGTGGTTCTGGATTCAGGCGACATCCAGATGTGGTCCGATACCCTCGACGTTATGCTGGACGCGGAGGGGAAGCAGATCGAGTGGGCCAGGGCAATCGGGCACCTGCGCATCCAGCAGCAGGGCAGGCTGGCGCGGGGCAACCAGGCGGACTACCTATTTGCGCCCGGCAAGTTCGTAGTGCTTGGAAATCCCGCCGAAATCAGGGATCCGGTGCGGGGCAAGTCGGCCGCCCGTCGATTGACTTTCTACACCTCGGATGATAGGATCATCCTCGAAAACAGCTGAATCGTTGGGGCCGTAAAGGACTGTATTCAAATGGCTTCTGATGACCACTAGCACTCTCCAAGTCCTGGCTCTCAGCAAGGCGTACCGCGGCAGAAGAGTAGCGGACCAGGTCGACCTCGAGGTCGCTCAGGGAGAGGTTGTTGGCCTGCTCGGTCCGAACGGTGCCGGCAAGACGACTACCTTCTACATGATCGTCGGCCTGATCGCGCCGGACTCCGGCAGAGTCTGCCTTGATGGGCGTGATATCACCGGCTTGCCGATGTATCAGCGGGCCCGCGCGGGAATCAGTTACCTGCCCCAGGAGCCCTCGGTTTTCCGTAAGTTGACTGTCGAGGAGAACCTGCTCAGTATCTCGGAGACGCTCGACCTCACTGCGGATGAGCAATACACCGTCGTGACGAACCTGCTGGAGGAGTTCGGAATCGAGAAAGTCAGGCGCCAGGGGGCCTACACGCTATCCGGCGGCGAAAGGCGACGTCTCGAGATCGCGCGTGCACTGGTGCTCACACCCCGTTTTGTGCTTCTGGACGAACCGTTTGCGGGCATTGATCCGCTGGCGGTGGCCGACATCCAGAGGATCATTGTGCAGCTGAAATCCCGCAACATCGGGATCCTGATTACCGATCACAATGTCAGGGAGACTTTGAATATAACGGATCGCGCCTATATAATAAACGAAGGGAAAATATTGCGCGGGGGCCGACCGCAAGAGCTGACCAACGATGAAGAGGTCAGGAAAGTATATCTGGGTGAGAACTTCCGGCTGATCTGATCCTATGACCGTCCACAGACAGAACTTGCGACAATCGCTGGACTTACGCCTGACCCAGAGGCTTGCCCTGACTCCGTCGCTTCTGCAGAAGATCGAGCTCCTCCAGCTGAACAGGCTGGAGCTCCAGGACATGCTGAACGAGGAGATGCTGGCGAACCCCCTGCTCGAAGAGGTGGTGGAGCCCGAAGCGCCCAGGGACCTGGGGTTGGAGGATGCAGCCGATGTCGAGCCGCCTCCTCCTGAGAATCCGCCTGAGGGCGCGGAACGTGACTCTTTCGATGAAATCGACTTCCGCTACTTCTTCGATGAGTACCTTGACACGGGATACCGCAACCGTGAGGTCGAGGAATCGGAGGATAAGCCGTCCTTCGAAGCCTACCTTGTCAGGCCGCCTTCACTCTCAGACCACCTGAACTGGCAGCTTGGCCTTTCCTTTGTGGAGCCGAGGATTGCCGAGGTGGCTAGAGAAATCATAGGCAACCTGGACGAGGATGGCTACCTGCTCCTGAGTGTGGAAGAGCTGCAGAGCCTGACGGGGGGGTGCACGGCGGAGGAGGCCGAGACCGCGCTCAGGTTCGTGCAATCGCTGGACCCGGTCGGGGTAGGTGCGCGGGACTTGCGCGAGTGCCTGCTTCTGCAGCTGTCGGCATTGGGGCTCAAAGATACCCTCGCGTGGAGAATCATCCAGGACCACCTGCCGCTTCTCGAGGGCCACAAGTTCAAGGAGATCGCGAGCAAGACCGGATCCACGCAGGAGGAGGTCCTGAAGGCGGTCGAAGCTATCAAGCGGCTCATCCCGAAACCGGGTCAGAAATACAATCCCGAGAAGGCTACTTACGTGCAGCCGGAGGTAACGATCGCGAAGGTGAACGGGGAGTTTGTCATCCTGCAGAATGACGAGGGCATGCCACAGCTTCGCCTGAATGCGGGCTATCGCGATTTGCTCAAAGCGAACGGCGTTCCCGGCGATACCAAGGCGTTTCTGCGAGAGAAGTTCCGATCCGCCGTCGATCTGCTGAGAAACGTAAACCAGCGCCGCCAGACGATATACAAGGTCTGTGCCTGCATTGTGAGCCGCCAAAAGGATTTCCTCGAGCTTGGCCCCTCGGCGCTTCACCCCATGCTGATCAAGGACGTCGCCAGTGAACTCGGCGTTCACAGCTCCACAATAAGCCGCGTAGTGACCAACAAGTATGTCGATACGCCTCAGGGAGTCATGGAACTCCGCAAGTTCTTCACCATGGGTGTCGAAAACTCCGATGGCGAAGAACTCTCCATCGTCCAGGTGAAGCTGAAGATCAGGAAGCTGATCGAGAGTGAAGATCGGAACAAGCCCTACTCGGACAACCAGCTCGGGCAGCTCCTTCGACGGGACAACATCTTTATCACCCGGCGTACCGTGGCCAAGTACAGGGAGCAGATGCAAATCCCTGGCTCCCGCGAACGCCGGATCGGGTATCTCTTTTGACGGACACTACCGTCGTGGATTCGCGGCATGAGAAGCAGGTGCCGGCTCGTGCCCGAAATGCTGCTATGCTGTCACAATCGCTGGAAGGGACCTATCTATGAATGTGGAGATCACGGGAAGACACCTCGTCGTTACCCCCGCGCTCAGAACGTACTTGCTCAGGAGACTGCGCAAGTTTTCGAAGATCTTCGGGGATGACTTGAGCTGCCACGTCGTCATCGATGTCGCCAAGACCCGGCACACGGCGGAGATCCTGCTCAGGTCGAAGATCCTTACCGTGACCGGCAAGGGCGAAACGCCGGATATGTACGCTTCCATTCTGAGGGCGGTTGACAAGCTCGAGAAACAGGCACTGAAGCACAAAGGCAAGATCATCGAGACCAAGAGGCAGCGCCCCAAAACGGGAACCGTGCCCGGAAAGATCGGCGCCGCGTCCGAGCCCAGGCCGGTTCGACGTTCCAACGGCATAGAAGAAGAGCACGCGCGCAAGAAACCTATGGCCGTGGAAGAGGCAGTCCTGGAACTCGGCCAGTCAAAGTACCCCTTTGTCGTATTCCGTAACGCGGATTCCGGCGACGTCAATGTGCTTTACCGGAAGAAGGATGGGTCGCTCGGCTTGATTTACACGTGATGCGGATGCGCGAAGCCCGGTGCAGCCGGACGGATGCGGGGAGTGCTCCGGGATATCAGATTGTGAACGTGAGCCTGAAGGATTGCCGGTGGCGGATCCGGATCGCCCAGGCTCCCCCGGACGGGACCGCGGCGTGAACCCGTGATGCGGTGCCGGGAAGGTGGAGCCGACTGAGAGACCAATCGATGAGCCTGACCGATCTGGTGATTGTCACCGGCATGAGTGGCTCAGGGAAGGGGACTGTTCTCAGGGCCTTTGAAGATCTGGGCTTCTTCTGCATCGATAACCTTCCCGTTTCCCTCGTCAGCAGGTTCATCGAGGGCATCAACACAAGCGGTGGCGAGGTCGAGCGTGCCGCGCTCGGCATCGATATACGAGCGGGCGAAGGCCTGCGTGACATAGCAAAGATCACCGCCAGCCTTCGCCAACTGCAGTTCCGCGTCACTCTCCTTTACCTCGAGGCCCGCGACGAAGTACTGGTGCGCAGGTTCAGCGAGACGCGGAGACCCCATCCGCTCGCGGGTGATCGCCCTGTACCGGAGGCCATCCGCCTCGAGAGGAGGCGGCTCCGTAACATAAGGGAGTTTGCGGACGAGGCAATCGACACTTCGAATTACTCGGTCCACGAAGTCAAAGCCGTGATCATGGATCGCTTTCGCTCGCGTCCACGGTCCCGGGGCCTCCAGGTGCACCTTCTGAGCTTCGGCTACAAACTCGGGGTTCCCCTCGAGGCGGACCTGGTGTTTGATGCGCGGTTTCTGCCCAATCCCTATTTCGTGCGGGGGCTGAGGTCGCTATCCGGCAGGAATCGCAGAGTGTCGAAATATCTTCTTTCGTTTCCGGAAACGCGGCAGTTCGTGCAGAGGCTCGCTGATTTTATCAGCTACCTGGTTCCTTTCTACATTCGTGAGGGTAAGAGCTATCTCACGGTATCGGTCGGCTGCACGGGGGGACGGCACCGCTCGGTGTTCGTCGTCGAGGAACTCGCGAGGAGATTGGAGTCAAAGAGCCTGGCGTTGCGAGTCCGGCATCGCGACGCGGACAAGTGATGGCCTGACGTACTTGAACGGAGTGGCCGGAAAGTAGCGGGCAAGGAGCTGAGCGATGATTGGAGCGCTGGTCGTGACGCACGGGCACCTGGCCCAGGAACTCGTGGCTGCGGCCGAGATGATCGTCGGTGACATATCGCACATCCAGGCAGTATCCATCGGATGGCATGACGATGTTAATGACGCCCGGAAAGAGATCGAGAAGAAGATCTCGGAAGTCGATCGGGGTTCCGGCATCCTGCTGCTGACGGACATGTTCGGGGGGACGCCATCGAACATCGCGTTCGCGTTCCACGAGCCTGGCAAGGTCGATATCGTCACGGGCGTCAACCTGCCGATGATCATCAAGATTGCGCACCAGAAAGAAAACGAGGACCTTGACTCGCTGGCACGATCGGTTCTGGAGCAGGGGCAGTCCAGCATCCGTGTGGCAAGCGAATTCCTGCGCGCATGATCCGACAGGTGGTCGAAGTTGAGAACAGGCTGGGGCTGCACGCCCGGGCTGCCGCGAAGCTCGTGAGGCTTGTCTCGTCTTTCAGCAGCCGTGTCCACGTCTCGCGGGAGGGGACGACCGAGGTGGTGGAGGCGGCGAGTATCCTGGGGGTCCTCATGCTCGCCGCAGCCAGGGGAACGCGGCTGGTTTTCTCGATAGACGGACAGGATGAGATCCAGGTCGGCGAGGCGATCCGAGGGCTCTTTGCCGGCCGTTTTGGGGAAGAAGGTTGATGACAGGGAAACGAGAATCCGTCTTCTGCGGGAACGGAGTATCCCCCGGAATTGTGCTTGGACAGGCGCTCAAGCTGGACAGCCAGCATCGCGTCGTGCTCAGAACGAGTGTCCCTGCGCACCTGATCGACGAAGAAGTAAGCAGGCTGGAGACAGCCATAGCGGCGTCCAGAGAACAGCTGGAGACACTGAAGGCTCGCCTGGAAAAAGAGGTCGGATTCGAGCAGAGTTACATTCTCGAGGCGCATCTCCTGATGCTCGACGACCGTAGCCTGATTGCCGAGATGGCGGGAATCATCAGGCAGGAGCAGGCCAACGCCGAGTGGGCGGTGCGGCGGGTCGAGGATCGTATCCGTCGCGCTTACCTGTCGCTTGACGACCAGTACTTCAGAGAGCGGGTCAGCGACATCGAGAGCGTTCTCGAGCGCCTGATCCTCAACCTCTCCGGTGCCAAGCCCGTGCGCTGGGAGACGCTGCCGCACGACGTTATCATCGTGTCACAGGCTTTCAGCCCCGCGTTCTTCACCACGATCGACCTGGAGCGCGTGCGCGGCCTGGCGCTGGAGGGCGGGGGGCGGACGTCTCACACCGCCATACTGGCGCGCAGCCTCGGCCTCCCGGCTGTGATGGAGATACACGATTTCATCCCGGAAGTCTCGACGGGAGACACGCTCCTGCTGGACGGGGATGAAGGGAAGGTGATTCTTCATCCCGGCCCTGAACGCCTCGGCTCGGTCCGGACCCGGCTCGAGGAGTTCCTGGTAATGGCACAACCCCCGGCGCCTGCAGGCACCACGACCTTGACCAGAGACGGTGTCAAAGTGGTACTGAAAGCCAATACCGAGCTGCCGCTCGAGGTTCTTGTCGCGCACAGGAGTGCGGCGGAGGGGATCGGGTTGTTCCGCTCCGAATTGCTGTTCCTCAAAAACGCGGGGCATGCTCCCACGATGCACGATCAGCTTGAAACCTACAGCATGCTGGCGCGTGAAATGTCGCCGCATCCGGTGGCGGTGCGGACGCTGGATCTCGGTGCTGAGAACGGCTGGTCGGGAGTCGACCTCGCCGGTCAGAACAATCCGAGCATGGGGCTCCGGGGTATTCGGCTCAGCCTCGTCAAGGAGGAACTGTTTGCTGCACAAGTCGAGGCGATCCTGCGTGCCAGCTGCTTCGGCAGGGTTGAGATCGTCCTCCCCATGATCGCATCAGTCGAGGAGGTGCGTGCAGCAAAGGCGATCATCCAGAGGATCCGCGAAGGATTGCTCGATTCATGCGGACCGGCAGTCGGCGCTGTTCCCATCGGCGTGATGGTCGAGGTGCCCGCGGCGGTCATCTCGCTGGAGGTGCTGGCGCGCGAGGTCGACTTCCTGTGCGTCGGGACGAACGATCTTATCCAGTACCTGCTGGCTGTCGATCGCGGGAATCCCAGGGTCGCCCACCTCTTTCAGCCTCTCCACCCGGCGATGCTCCATTCTCTCGGTCGAATTGCCTCCGTCGCGGCTGCTCAGAACAAGCCGGTGCGCATCTGTGGTGAGATGTCGGCGAACCCGGTTTTCGCAGTCCTCTTACTGGGCATGGGATTCACCGAACTGAGCATGAACTGCATGTCCATCGCCCACATTCGCAGGGTAATTCGTGAGATCACAATGACTTCCGCTGCCGAAATAGCGAGGCGCGCCTTGGAGTTCCAGACCGCGGGCGAGACTGCGGAATTCCTCCTTGCCGAGGTCGGGCGCCTGGTGACGGGCGACCTGTCCCCTTATGTGCGCGAGGTGCTCGGGATCGACTTTCGCGGGGCGGGAAAACAGGTGGTAAATGCGCCCATTGGTTGACACTTTGAGTCCTCGAACGCATCTAGTTTATTGTGGGACCGAAAGAAGGGTTCCGCAGCGGGGGCGGTTATGAGGTGGAGATTCGATTTCGTCGTGGCACTGTTCGCAGTGATGTGTCTTTCCACGTCGGCCCGTTCGGATGACTATGCCCGGATTGCACGTCTCTCCTTCACCGAGGGACACGTCAGCTTCCAGCACCCGAGCGAGGTGGATTGGGCCGCTGCTTCCATAAACCTGGCGTTGCAGCCCGGAGACCGCGTCTACACCGGAAACGACGGCAGGGCGGAGATCGAATTCGACGAAGGATCGGTGCTCAGGCTCGCCGAAAACACCGATGTTGAGCTTGTTTCGATGGACGAGAACCTGGTGCAGCTGCGGGTATTGGTCGGGCTGTGTACCCTGACGCGGCACGACAAGATCCCCTTCGACGTCAGCACGCCTGCCGCCTTGTTTCACACGCTTCACCAGGGTGTCTACCGCTTCGATGTGACACAGACCGGTGACAGCGATGGCATTGTCCGCAAGGGAAGCATGCAGGCCTTGGGCGGCAACTTCTCCAAAGAGGTGGGCAAAAATGAGCTGATTCACGTGGAAGCAGGCGACCAGTCGACCCCTGTGATTTCACGTTACGAAGGGCGCGACGGTTGGGACGAGTGGACCGATCGCCGCACGGCCGACGAGGCTGCTTACGTAAGCACTCGGTACGTCCCGGACTATGTCTACATGGGTGTGAACGATCTGGATCGCTATGGGCAATGGGTTGACGTTGGCGTCTACGGCTACGGCTGGGTGCCGTCTTATATGGGCGCTGGCTGGAGCCCTTACTATGACGGCCGCTGGTGCTACCGCCCGAACTGGGGCTGGACGTGGGTGTCCTACGAGCCCTGGGGATGGCTACCCTATCACTACGGGAGCTGGTACTTCAGTTCGTTTGGCTGGTGCTGGCTGCCCGGTCCGTCTTTCGGGTTCCGTTTCTGGTCCCCGGGCCTGGTCCGCTTCTATGACGGCCCCGGTTGGGTGTCTTGGACCCCGCTGGGACCGGGTGACTACTACAGTTCCAATAACTATTGGTACGCCCCGAGATACAGGCACTACCTGAACGACATGCGATCGGTCCAACGTCGTGACCCGGACGATCTGGTTAACCGGCATGTTCCTGGAGCTTTCCGCACCGAGCCCATGGATCAGTTTGTCAACGGGGCTCCTGCGCGTGGCGGTGCGGGAGTGACGCCGGTGGTCGAGGTGAGCCAACCCTGGAGAAGCGGCAGGCTGGTGAAAGACCGGCTCGACGTGAAGCCCACGGCGAGGAGTTATGATCCGGCTATCCCCGGCCGGACAGGTACTGGCCCGGCAACCACTGTGCAAGCGCCAGCGGCACGGAGTCTTGGGCGAAATCAAGCGCTCACGGGATCCACGGCTGCGCGGGAAGAAACCCCAGCCCCACCTGTCGCAGAAAGCTCGCGCGGGGTGGAGCGGACTGCTCCGGGCAACGTATCAGGCACCAGAAGTCCCGAGGGTACCGGTGTTGTCAGGCCAGGCACTTACCCGTTGAGCGGCGGCGCCGCGCAGAACTCCACCGATCGACAGGTTCGGATCTGGAACCGGGTGGATGAACCCGCAACGGGATCCGTAAACAACCGGACGGGGCAGCCTGGGCAACCGGCCACCGGTGCGGCGAATCCCCGTTCCGCCGGCCGTGAGATCGGTGGCCAGGCTGAGACCGGTCGCGGTGCTGGAGCCCCCGCGACGAGGACTTACGAGGCGCCTAGACCGATGGTCATCGAACGAGGCACCGGCGGTCAGATCACCGGGAGCCGCAGCGTGCCGGATAGCAGACCTCAGCAAGCGCCGAGAATCGAAGTCCGTCCGGCTCCGCAGGCACCGGCACCTCCCCCTGCTTCGCAGAGGCCCGATAACCGTCGTCCGTCGGGTTCCGCTATGCAACAGAGCGATCAGCCCATCGCACCCACGTTTGCCGCGCCTGAGAGAGCCCCGGCTTATCTGCCGCCGGCTTCGAGAACCGACTCGAGTTTCGGAGCGCGCAGCTATGCGCCCGGCCGCTGGCAGGCTCCCGCTGGCAGCAGTGCGGCGGCACCCGCGCCTTCCTGGGGTGGAGCGCGCCCGCAGGCAGTAAGGCCGAGCGCACCCTCGGGATGGCAGGCACCGTCCTGGGGTCGAAGCGGGTCGCAGCCGTCGGCCAGCCCCGGATTCTCCGCCCCTGCCAGAAGCGCCCCTTCTTTCAGCGGAGGCGCTGCTGCTGCTCGCGCAAAGAATCATTGATTGAAGCACTGCGCAGGATGCCGGCGGGACAGGACTCTAAAGCAGTTCCGGGGGTCCGCACCGCCGGTTTGCATCTTGCGCGCCCAGGCAAAACAGCGGCCGCTCCTGCCCCGCTGATTCCCATCGATGAGTGATGCCGTAGCCCCGACCAGGATATTGCGTTGACTGAAACGCCGCCGGAGCCCTAGAATTTCGGCGCTTACAGGGATCTCATGGGTGATTTCCGCAGACTCTCGACTTTCGTTCGCCCCTTCCGGCTGCCTCTTTCGGCATCGCTGATCCTTCTTTTCTTTGCCGGGATATTCGAGGTGCTGACCACCGCCCTGGCAATCCCCCTCTTCGACGACGTTCTGTCGGTCACCAAACCCGTGCCGGGTGGCCCGTCCAGCAAGCTGGACTTTGTGCTCGGCTACCTCAAGGTTCTTCCGGGCGGCATCCTGTGGCAACTGTCCATCGCACTGGTCACTCTCACGGCCGCCAAGGGCCTCTGCCTTTACTTCTCCAACTACCTGATGGGCTACGTGGGCCAGAGTGTGGTGATGAATCTGCGCACCCGGCTGTTCGGCCACGTCCTCGGCCAGTCTGTCGGTTTCTTCTCCTTGAATTCGACAGGCAGGCTCATGTCATGCATGAACAGCGACGTGGAACAGGTGCAGGAAGCCGTTTCGACTTCGCTCGCCGAGTTATTTCGCGAATCGGTGCTGCTTCTGGCTCTCGTGTGCTGGATCTTCTATATCGACTGGCGGCTGGCCAGCCTCGCGCTGGTGGTGGCGCCTGCGGCACTGCTCCTGACCCTCACGATGGGACGCAGAATCCGGCACGTGAGCCTCAGGAGCCGCGAAACCGTAGCCGGCCTCAACGACTCGCTGCAGCAGGCCATCACCGGGATGCGGGTCATCAAAGCCTTCGGAACCGAAGCTCACGAACAAACCCGGTTTCACCAGAGCGCCGGGCAGTTGCTGCAGGCAAATCTGCACGCGGCACGGATCATCTTCCTCAATTCCCCCATCATGGAGCTCCTGGGAGTCCTGTCGTTCATCCCGCTGCTCTTCTATGCACACGCCAGGATCGCGGCGGGCACGCTGACAATGGGGTTGTTCGGAGGATCTCTCTTTTCGCTCTTCCGCATGTATGACCCGATCCGGAAACTGAGCCGGCTCCACGTGCAGTTTCAGCGGGCCTTCGCTTCCATATCCCGCATCATGGATTTGTTCCAGACACATGTGGAGATCCAGGATCGACCTGGCGCCCGCGAACTGGACGGGGTGAAGGAGTCAATCGAATTCAGGGATGTCTGTTTTGATTACAGCGACGCCACGGGTTCAACCCGGGTTCTGCGGAACATCAATCTCAAGGTCCCGCCGAGGCGCGTTGTGGCATTGGTCGGGAGCAGCGGGTCCGGCAAGTCCACCATGTTGAACCTTCTGCCCAGGTTTTACGACGTTTCCGAGGGCAGCGTCCTCATCGATAACGTGGATCTCAGGGAATATACGCAGGCCTCTCTCCGGCGAAACATCGCCGTGGTCACTCAGGAGACCTTTCTCTTCAATGACACGGTGCGCAACAACATTGCCTACGGCAGGGCACATGCCGGCGACGGCGAAGTGATCGAGGCTGCGCGCGCTGCACTCGCGCACGATTTCATCATGCAGTTGCCCGAGAAGTACGACACGAGGATCGGAGAACGCGGCCAGCGCCTCTCAGGCGGTGAAAGACAGCGGATTTCAATTGCCAGAGCAATCCTGAGAAACGCTCCTATCCTCATTCTGGACGAGGCCACTTCGGCCCTGGATTCCGAGTCGGAGAAGCTCGTCCAGCAGGCGCTGTCGAACCTGATGCTGGAACGTACGACTTTCATAATTGCACACCGCTTTTCGACGGTAAGGAACGCCGACGTCATTGTCGTGTTGGGTGACGGTCGTGTGGAAGAGATGGGGACCCATGATGCGCTGATCGGGAAAGGCGGCCTCTACGCGCGCCTCTACCGTCTCCAGACCGAAGACGGCATACTTCCGGAGACCGTGCCCGCGGATGGGTTGCCTTGAGTGGATGCCCGAATGGGCCCGACAGTCAGGGTGCTCCCTCAGCCTTCCCCCAACCTGGCACGAAGACCTTCGCAACGAATCCTCGTTGCCGGGATCGGAATCAGGGTCGCGGTCGACCTCGCCATTCGAAAATGTGATCCCCAACCGGGCATCGTGGTTCCGGAGCCGGGCCTGCTGCCCTAAGTGTTGAAATCGCATTGACATGCAACGAGGGCTCCCGTATTATAGATTATTTTTGGGGTACACGCATCGCATGCTTAGCATGACGGGGTACGGCACCGGATCCAGGCGCAGCGGGGACACGAGCGTGGCGGTGGAAGTTCGCACGGTGAACCATCGCTTCCTGGATCTGCACGTCCGTCTGCCGCGCGAGTATCTCCGAATGGAGGGAGATGTGCAGCAGGTCGTGCGCTCTGCCGTGCGCCGCGGCCGGGTCGACGTGACCATCGCCATCCAGGCTCCGCAAGTGCCGGCGTACACTTTGAACCTGCCTGTCGCGCGGGCATACTTCGAGTCAGTCGGGAACCTGGGCAGAGAACTCAGCTTGCAGGAAGCGTTGGATCTGCGCACGCTGCTCGGCCTGCCGGGGGTGATACAGCCCCTGGATTCCGACGCCGATCCTGGGAACGCGCCTCGTGAGTTGACGTCCGAAGTGGTCGACTGCGTCCGCGAGGCGCTGAGAGGCGTCGAGCGAATGCGCGTGCAGGAAGGGATCGCGCTCAGGACGGAAATGTTGCAGCACCTCGAGAGCGCCAGGGAGAAGGCCGACGGAGTCCGTGCCGCTTCCGACACGGTAGTCCAGGAATACAGGAAGAGGCTTGAAAGCAGGCTGAATATCCTGCTCGGCCAGGGCGTCGTCGACCAGCAGCGGCTTGCACAGGAAGTGGCGATCATGGCGGAGAAGTCGGACATCTCCGAGGAGGCGGCGCGTCTCGGGAGTCACATCGACCAGTTCCGCAATCTGGCGGATGGCGATGAGGTCGGCAAGCAGATGGATTTTCTGCTCCAGGAGATGCAGCGGGAGGCCAATACGATACTCTCGAAGTCAGCCGGCCTCGAGGTCGCGCGTATAGGGATCGCTCTGAAGGCGGAGATCGAGAAGTTGCGAGAGCAAGTGCAGAACGTCGAATAGTATGACCGTGCCGGGGAACCTGATTATCGTCTCGGGACCGTCGGGTGCAGGCAAGTCTGCCATCTCTGCGGGGGTCCTCGAGCAGTTGCCGAAAGTGAGGTTTTCCGTTTCGTACACGACACGCACGCCCCGCGGGAGCGAGCAGAACGGTGTGCACTACAACTTCGTGAGCCGGGAGGAATTCGACGGCCTGGTTCAGACGGGCGAGATGCTCGAGTGGGCGCGGGTCTACGGAAACTTTTACGGGACTTCGAGGAAAATGATCGATGAAGCCCTGGCTGGAGGCGACGATATTCTCCTCGACGTCGATGTACAGGGAGCGCGCACGATCTGCCGGAAACGGCCGGGAGCGATCAGTGTGTTCATCATGCCTCCTTCCTACGGAATGCTCAAGGAGCGCCTGGAACAACGGAAGCTCGACAAGGTGTACGTCATAGAACAGCGCCTGCGCGTCGCGTACGAAGAGATCAGGCAATTCGCGGACTACGACTACCTCATTATCAACAGCGACCTCGGCAAGGCCATCGAGGAGCTTAAGGCAATCGTCACAGGATCACGCTGCCGCATGGAACGCAGAACCGAGGATGCGCAGGCGATTGTGGCCACCTTTGGAGGGGTGAATGCTCAAGATCCCTGAAGACATCGGGTCCAAATACAGGTTCATTATCATTGCAGCCGAACGCGCCAAGCAGCTGCAAAACAATGCGAAGCCGAAAGTGAAAACCCGGTCGACCAAGCCGGCCTTCATCGCGATGCGCGAGCTGGAGGAGGGGATGGTCAAATACGAGGTTCTGCCCATCGAGCAGAACTGAAGCTCGTCGAGGGACTCGTGAAAGTCGTGTTGGGAGTCACCGGATGCATTGCGGCCTACAAGGCGATCGAGGTCATGCGCGGGCTGCAGAAGGCAGGGGCATCCGTGCATGTGATCCTTACACGCGCCGCGCAGGAATTTGTCGCGCCGCTAACCTTTCAGGCCCTTTCGGGCAATAACGTCCTCACAGAGATGTTTCCGCGGCGTCCCGACGCCGATTTTCCCCATATTCGTATCGTGCAGGATGCGCAGCTGCTCGCCGTGGTTCCCGCAACCGCGGACATCCTGGGAAAATTCGCCCACGGCATCGCCGACGATCTGCTTTCAACCTCCTACCTTTCCTGCAGCGCCCCTGTGCTGCTGGCGCCGGCCATGAACGTCGAGATGTGGAACAACCAGGCCGTCCGGGACAATGTGGATATCATGCGAAAGCGGGGACACCAGATTGTTGAGCCGGAAGCCGGGACGCTGGCATGCGGCATGGAAGGCGAGGGGAGACTTGCAGACGTAGATGTCATCGTCGCACGCGTCCTTGCATTGCTGAAATGCGAGGGCCGACTCGAGGGACTCAAGGTGCTGGTGACCGCCGGCCCCACCGTTGAGGATATCGATCCTGTCCGCTTTCTCTCCAATCGGAGCTCGGGCAAGATGGGTTACGCGGTGGCCGCGGCAGCCAGGCTGCGAGGGGCCGAGGTCGCTTTGGTTTCGGGACCGACCGGGTTGCCGGCACCCTCGGGGGTGGAGGTGGTCCGGGTCCGGTCTGCGGCTGAGATGAAGGAAGCGGTGCTTCGACTCTATCCCGCTGCGGATATCGTTGTTAAGGCTGCTGCCGTCTCCGACTATCGCCCGGCGTCCCCGGCTGCCCGAAAGATTAAACGGGGGCCGGGAGACACCACCCTCACTCTCGTGCCGAACGACGACATATTGGCCCTGCTCGGCAGCCGCAAGACCCGTCAGATCCTGATCGGCTTTGCCGCGGAGACGGGCCGTGTCGTCGAAAACGCCAAAGAAAAGATGATTCGAAAGAACCTGGACCTCATTGTAGCCAACGACGTTTCCGAAGGTGTTTTCGGGAGAGACTCGGCGACGGTTCAGATCGTGAACCGCTCGGGCGAGGATGAGATCCTGCGCGAGCAGCCCAAGGTGGCGATCGCCAACCGCATCCTCGACATCGCCCGGGAACTGGTTGCAGCCCGGGGCCCTGCGACGGTGAAAGAATGAATTCCCGCACATCCGGCTCGACGCCGGTCCTGTCATTTCCTTCCGCAATATGAAATCCGGAACCGTAGCAATCATCGGGCGGCCCAACTCCGGCAAATCAACATTGTTGAACGCGCTGGTGGGCGAGAAGATCTCCATCGTGTCCGACAAGCCTCAGACAACGAGGCATCGGATACTGGGAATCCTGACCGAGGCCCGTGGACAGGCCGTGTTTGTCGATACGCCTGGAATCCACCGGCCGATCTTCCGGATGAACCAGCGCATGCAGGAAATCATCCACGACTCGCTCCGGAACGTCGATCTGGTGATTCACGCGGTAGATGGGTCGATCGCGACCGGTGCCGGGGAGAAATTCGCCCTGAAGATGGTCTGCGAGGCTCACCCTCGAGCCATCCTTGCCGTAAACAAGATTGACCGCATCTCCAAGCCGAAGCTGCTGCCGTTGATGCAATGGTACAGCACCGGCTATGAGTATCTTGAACTGGTGCCGCTCTCGGCGCTGACCGGCGAGAGCCTGCCTCTCCTGTTGTCGCGGATCTTCCATCACCTGCCGGAGGGCGAACCGCTCTTTGGCGCCGACCAGTTCACGGACCGCAGTGAGCGGTTCCTCGCGGCTGAGTTCGTGCGCGAGAAGATCCTGCGCCGCACGCAGGAAGAACTGCCGTATGCCACGGCAGTCCTCGTGAAACGCTTCGATGAAGCCCGCAGGGAGAAATCGAACCTCGTGATCATTGAAGCGGACATTCTGGTTGAAAAGGAGTCCCAGCAGGGTATCATCCTTGGAACCGGAGGCATGCGGTTGCGCGAGATCGGAACAGCGGCGCGGATTGACGTCGAGAAGCTGCTGGGGTGCAGGGTGCACCTGGGCCTGACCGTGAGGACCGTTCACAAATGGCGTGACAACGAACCGGTTCTGGATCAGCTGGAAATAGGCAGATGAGCGAACGCAAGGCCATCGCGGACCAGATTGCCCACCACCTGAAGTTCTACGGGGATCTGGGCGTTCGGTGGGTCGCCCGCGGCCGGGCCGCGGACTCGCATGCCGCTGCGGGAGCGGCAACAGGCACGACGGCCGTCTCCAGGAACACGACCTCCGCTGTCGGAGCCGTCGCCTCAGGCGTTGCCAGGATCTTTCCCGCGACACGGAGCATGTTCGATGCGGTGCCCCGGGTGAACGAAACTCTCGAGCAGATCCGTGAAGACCTCGGGGATTGTCACCGCTGCAAGCTGGCCCCGGCGCGCAGGAATATCGTGTTTGGCTCGGGGAATCCCCATGCGGAGCTCATGTTCGTTGGCGAGGCCCCGGGCGCAGACGAGGACGAGCAGGGGCTGCCGTTCGTCGGGAGGGCAGGGCAACTCCTCACCAAGATCATTGAAGCGATAGAGATGCGCAGAGAGGATGTGTATATCTGCAACATCCTCAAATGCCGTCCGCCGGGAAACCGCAACCCCGAGTCGGATGAGATCGCTTCGTGTGAACCCTTCCTTATGCGCCAGATCGCCGCCATCCGGCCCAGGGTCATCTGCGCCCTCGGGACGTTCGGCGCGCAGACGCTGCTGCGCACGAAGGAACCCATCTCCAGGTTGCGCGGCCAGTTCATCGAGTATCAGGGATCCAGATTGATGGCGACTTTTCATCCCGCCTACCTGCTACGTAATCCGGGAGAAAAGCGCAAGGTCTGGGAGGATGTACAGAAGATCCGGGATTATCTGCGTTCGCTCCGCTAGGGCAAAGGATCCGCGCCTCTGAGAGTACGGCCCGCGCGCGTGCCCGGCGGACGATAGTCGCAGAACGAAGCATCCGGGGACCGTCCGGGCTCTTTATCCCATGTTGGAATTTGCAGACGTTGCCATTCCCGTTGGCGTCCGGCGCACATTCACCTACCAGGTTCCTGCCGGTCTGCGCGAAAAAATGATCCCTGGTGTCAGGGTGTTGGTCCCCTTCGGGCGCAAGCTCGTGACGGGATTCGTGGTCGGGGTCACGAAGTCACCGCCGGGAGGAAAGTTCCGCGTTCGCGCGGTACAGGACATCATCGATCCCGACGCACCCCTTCCGCAGGATCTGGTGGAGACGGCGATGTGGGTCGCGCGCAGGTACTTCACCGCCCCCGGAGCGGTCCTTCAGGCGTTGCTGCCGGCCGGAACACTTGCGTCGGGCACCCAGGCCGTCGAACTCGAGCCCGGCACGCGCAATTTGCTGACCGGCGGCCTCAGGCCGTCAGGCCTGAGCCGGGACCAGGAAAAGATCCTCGACGCCCTGACCGGGCGAGAGACTCTGGATGCCTCGCAGCTGGCTGCGAAGACTGGCGTGAGAGGCCTTTCGGCCCATCTGGACGAGCTGGCCCGGCGCGGTCACATACGGATGACGACACAGGTTGCCGGGCCGCGTGTGAAGGAGAAACAGCAGCTTGGAGTGCGCGTCCGCACTGCGGAGGCAAACGCGGACAAGCCCCTTACCAAGGCGCAGCGACGACTGCTTGCTTTTCTCGACCCGGACGGACGATGGGATCTTCTGCAGGAAGCGCTCCGCAGGGCCGAAGTTTCCAGCCAGGTTGCCAGGGGCCTGGCTCTGCGCGGATCGATCGAAATCGCCCCGTTGACCGTCAGCAGGAATCCGATTGAACTGGAGGGAAACGTTCTCGCCGGAATCCCGGTCCTCACGGAAGCGCAAGGCAGGGTCTTCGAGCAATTGAAGGCGATGCTGTCGACCGGCAGTCCGACACGTTGCCTGCTGCACGGAGTAACCGGGAGCGGCAAGACCGAAGTCTACATCCGGCTCATCGCCGAAGCGCTGAGCCGCGGCGAGGAGGCACTTCTGCTTGTGCCCGAGATCGGACTCACCCCGCTGCTGAGCCGACTCATGGTATCGAGGTTTCCCGGACAGGTCGCGCTCCTGCACAGCGGCATGTCCCAGGGTGAGAGATTCGACCAGTGGAACCGCGTCCGGCGCGGGGAAGCCCCGGTGGTGGTAGGGACCAGGTCCGCGATCTTCTCACCGCTCAAGAAGCTCCGGCTTGTCATCATCGACGAAGAACAGGATCCGTCCTACAAGCAGGACGAATCGCCCTACTACCATGCGAGGGAGGTGGCGTGGCACAGGCTTCAACGATCCGGAGGCGTGCTCCTGATGGGATCGGCTACGCCCTCGGTGGAGACCTATTATGCGGCGATCGAAAGAAAAGAACTCAATTACCTCTCCCTCCCCGAGCGAATCGAAGCCAGGCCGCTGGCGCAGGTGGACATCGTGGACATGGGCCTCGAGCTCCAGCGACACGGGCGAAAGGCGGTGATCTCGGGCGCTCTGCGCGGAGAACTCGCTTCGTGCCTGCGTCGGCACCAGCAGGCAATCGTGTTACTGAACCGGCGCGGCTACGCGCGCACCATGCTGTGTCGCAGCTGTGGGCACGTCGTCACTTGTTCCAGCTGCAGCATTTCGATGACCTATCACCAGGAGGAACGGCTGCTGATATGTCACTACTGCGGCGACGAGAGGCAGGTGCCTGAGAAATGCAGCGCGTGCGGAGGGCAATATGTCTATTTCGTGGGGGTCGGGACGGAGCAGCTGGAAGAGATCCTGCGCGAATCCCTGCCCTCAGCCCGCATCGCCCGGGTGGATCGAGACAGTGTGCGCAGGCGCGGGTCGCTCAGGAAGGTGCTGCTGGACTTTGCCGAGGGGCGTATAGACCTTCTCGTCGGCACCCAGATGGTCGCCAAAGGACACGACTTTCCGAAGGTGACCCTGGTCGGTGTCGTGTCCGCCGATGCCGATCTTGGCTTCCCCGATTTTCGGACCGCGGAGCGCACCTTCCAGCTGCTGACCCAGGTAGCGGGCAGGGCGGGGCGCGGTGAATCGGCCGGCAAGGTGATCATCCAATCGTACTATCCGGAGCACTACGCGCTGCGTTTTGCGCGCAACCAGGATTATCGCGGGTTCTGGGAACGTGAGGTCGAGTTCCGGCAGCTCATGGGTTACCCGCCGTTCGTCAACCTTGTCCAGATCCTTGTCTCACACCCTGATCCCTCGAAAGCCTACAAGATCGGTGAGAAGGTCGCCGCGGCACTCAAATCGCATGGAAGCAGGTCAGGCACCGATTCGCGCCCGCACGTCCTCGGCCCCGCAGCAGCGCCATTTGAGAAGATCAGAGGCAATTTCCGTGTCCAGGTTCTCATAAAGATGCCGATCGGGGCTGATGTGATCCCGCTGCTTGCCGATGCGTTTGATGAGCTGAGCAGGCAGAAGCTCGCGATGAAATACGTGGAGGTCGACGTGGACCCGCTCTCGCTCATGTGAGCCCGGGCTTGCGGGTCCAGCCGATTGCACCGGAAACGATGATGCACGCTAATTCTCACGCGCGTATACGGGCGGGAAGCCGGAGAAGCCTCTCGCTTGCGCTCGGGGCGACGGCAGCCTGGTTCATTGTCGAACTGGCGGCCGGCTTCTACACAAACAGCCTCGCTTTGATAGCCGATGCGGCTCACATGCTGACCGACGTGGCGGCCCTTTCGCTCAGCATGTTCGCGCTGAAGATTGCATCTCGCCCTGCCACCCACAGGAAGACCTACGGCTACCTGCGCGCCGAGATCCTGGCGTCCCTCGCCAACGGCGTTCTCCTCGTCCTCCTGGCCCTCTGGGTTCTCTACGAGGCGTACCACAGGCTGCTCGAACCTCCCGCGGTCAGGGGAGGTGCCATGCTGATCGTCGCCTCCCTGGGCCTCGCAGTAAACCTGATTACCCTGAGCCTCCTCTACCGTTCGCAGCATGAATGCCTGAACGTGCGCGGGGCTTTCCTCCACGTGCTCGGTGACGCACTGGGTTCTATCGGTGCCATCGTCGCCGGGACCGCCATGGTGCTGAGGCAGTGGTACCTGGCGGACCCGCTGGTATCCGCCCTCGTCTCCGTGCTGATCATGTACAGCTCCTGGGAATTGCTGCGCGAGAGCGTGGACGTTCTGCTCGAGGGGACACCGCGCCACCTGGACGTCGCCAGCATCCTGGCGGACCTGGGGGCAACGGAGGGCGTCCTGTCGGTACATGACCTGCACGTCTGGTCGATCACCTCCGGGATGCCCGCGATGAGCTGCCACGTGGTTCTCAGGAGCGATGCGGACCCTGCCGCCGTCCTGACGGATCTGGGCCGGGCGCTGCGTGAAAATCACGGCATCGAACACACCACCATACAGATCGAAAAGGAAGGGTGGCTTGTGCGCCCTACACGCATTCAGTAGATGGGACACGGCCCTGGGCGGACATCCGGGTTGGATTTTTTGTTGCAATTTTCGGGCGGGCGGCTATCATAAATCGAGTATCAAGACTTCATCATGGTTGATCTCTCCTTATACCGCTCGCGTCTATTGTTCCCTATGATGAGTCTGCCCGTCTAGCCGATGTTCGAGTCAAAACCCAGTGCGCCCGTCGCGGCGTCTATTCCTGCATTCACTTGTGCGATGCGAGTCAGCGCGCCGGGTCCGGGCGCGCTGGCCGGTTCGCGAAGTGTCCGGGGAGAGGATAATGGTTGAGAAAGAGGAGGGAAGGGCTGCCGGTCTCCGGCGTATGCCGGATGACGACGCAGGCGATCGCGGAAAGGGTGCTGAACCGGCCGTGCAGTTGCTCGGTACGCTGAGGGAGGGATACTCGTGGGTGAAGGCCATCGAGAGCCGCCACCCGGGCTGGCACCTGAGCCAGGTGGACGGATTCCCGTTCGCCCTCCCCGCGAAGAGTCTGGCCGCGAGCCGGGTCTGCCTGGTGAGCCTCGCCGGCGTGTATCTCAAAGGTCAGAAACCGTTCGTCACCTCTCCGGGGGTTGTTCCGCCCGAACTCCGCGCCATGAGATTCCGTGACCAGGGAGACTGGTCGGTGAGAGAGATCCCGGTGGATTGCGAGCCCTCGGACCTCCTGATCGCCCACGCTCACTACGATCACTCGGACGCGGACGAAGACATCAACTGCGTCTTTCCTCTGGCTCGACTATGGGAGTTGGAGGTCGAGGGGTACATCGGTGAGTGCGCCCCGGTGCATTACTCACTGATGGGTTATGTCCCCGAAGCAAAGCGGATCATCCGCGCTGCGACGCAGCAGGTCATAGCCGGGCTGCGCGCCCACGAAGTTGATGTGGCGGTGGTGAGCGGCGGCTGCGAGCTCAGCCATCAATCGGCCGGGCTGCTCCAGCGGGAGATCGAGACAGCCGGCATCCCGACTGTCGGGGTATCGGTTTGCCGGGACATCACGTACCAGCTCCAGGTGCCCCGGGCTGTCGCGCTTCGCTTCCCGCTGGGAAACCCCTTCGGCGCCGCCATGGACACGCCGATGCACTCGCGTGTGCTCAAGGATGCGCTCACATTGATCGAGTCGGCCAAAGCCCCGGGAGAGGTGGTCGACCTTCCCTACGACTGGATCAAGGCCTGACGCGCTCAGATCCCGCCGCCGGGGCTCTCAGGCGGCGGAGGCGGCGGAGGCGGCGAAACAGGGCCAACGGAGGGCGGCTCGTAGGGTGGCGTTACATCCGGGCCCGGTGCTCCGATTTTCCTCTTCTCAAATACGGCCACGCCAAGTGCGCCTCCGATCATCGCGACGATCCCGTACACGACCAGCTTGAAGAAGGCGGTGACGATGAACAGGAAGCTGCCTATCGCCGGACCGCCGCTTGCCACCGAGCGCAGCATATCCCGATACTCACCCGGCAGGTTGGGCAACTCATCGGCCCATTCCCTCAACTGCTCGGTCATCACGGCGCTGCCTCTGAGTGCCATGTGAAGGGGGATCGTGAACAATGTGTCGACCACGGCGCCGATGACGCCTGCGAGCAATCCAAGCAGAACGCCCGTACCCAGCGTAACCGGCATCGGTGAGTCCTTCACATACAGGTGGGCGGCCAGCATGCCTCCACCGATAACCCAGGCGCAGCAGAGACAGTTCACGGCACCGAGCACCGGGAGCGCCGAGAGCACTCCGAGTGCGACTCCGCCGATCAGGGCGGACTTCAAGAAACTATCCTGGTTCATGCGAGGTCTCCATGAAAATGGCGCACGTGAGCGCGCAGCAGCCGGCGGGAGATTTGCGGAAACAACTCCGAGACACCCGGGACGAGCAGCGTTGAGAGCATCGCGCCGAAGACGAGGCCCGTGGCGAAGCGGCTCCAGGGCGTGTTTGTCCAGAGCCCTGTGAAGGGCAGCAGGGCATCGACCAGCAGCGGAAGCGCCCCCAGCGCCACGCGGATTCGCCGCTGACGACAGCTGACAAGAGCCGAAGGCGCTCGTGACGCAAACAAGGTCGACACGAAAAGCCCGATATAGATCCCCGAACAGCGATGACATGCAGCCCAGGGATGCCCAAGCAGGAAAAACGAACGGGCCGGATCCTGATGACACGCGGGCGATAGCAACATGTAGAGCGCCGCGGCGAGCAATGAATCGGAGCGCGACGCCAGAAGCGGCGCCGCGACCGCGGCAGATGCGAGCGCACCCCAGAGAAGAACCAGCGCGAATCTGGCGCTGCAGTCAGGCAAGGTCAGGAATCGATGATTGTTGGCCATGCGGGCATTCGGCAATGACGACGCCCGTCATTATACGCAAAGTCGGCTGCCGGTCTAGAAAAACCGCGGTGTGCCGACGCAACCGGCACTGCGGATTGCCTGATCGCAGGACGGTTATTCAAAGGCTGAATTCCGGCACTGGAACGGCACTCGCGGCCGCAGCCGGGGAGCGGTTGGGCGGCCGGGCAGGGACATTTGTCATGGAAATGGCACAATTGTTGCTTGATGAATGCCGGCGCAATTTCAACATCCTTCCTATACAAGATTTGGTGCCCTGTGAGGTTTCGGGCCCATTATCTTGTGCCGTCGACCCAAAAATCGCTTGACACCAATTCAGGATTCCCGTATATGAACATACGAGAAAGGTAAGGGGTGGATGAAAGTTGCTTATACGTACAACATGAAGAGGGGGGACTCCGAAGAGACGCAAGACCCTCCTGGTAGTACGGCGGAATCCCAGGCTGAATGGGACGACGCCGAAACAGTGCAGGCCGTAGTCGACGCGCTGAGCGAGCGCCATCAAGTCATCGCGGTGGATGCGGCCGATCACGCTTACGAAACACTTCGGGATACCCGGCCTGACATTGTGTTCAACATGGCCGAGGGGACTACCGGCCCGTGCCGCGAAGGTCACATCCCGGCGATGCTGGAATACCTCGGGCTTCCGTACACCGCAAGCGATCCGCTGACGCTCAACCTGTGCCTGGACAAGGCACGGGCGAAGGAGATCCTCGCGTACAACGGGCTGCCCACAGCGCGTTTCCGCGTCGTCTCTTACAAGAACTTCTCGTTCAACAGCCTGCACTATCCGCTGGTCGTGAAGCCGCTCTACGAAGGCTCGAGCATCGGGATCCGCAACGACTCGCTGGTGCGCACGCGCCAGGAGATGAAGGAGCGCGTGTCCTGGCTGCTCGACAGCTACCGTGAGCCGGCCCTGGTGGAAGAGTATCTGCCGGGCAGGGAATTCACGGTTGCGATACTTGGAAACGGTGATCAGGCGAGAGCCCTGCCCATAGTCGAGATCAAATTCGACTCGCTGCCGCCGGGCGTGAACCCGATCTATTCGTACGAAGCCAAGTGGATCTGGGACGACTGCAGTCACCCGCTCGAGATATTCGAATGCCCGGCGCGGTTGCGGCCGGAGCTCAGGGAAGAGATCGAGCGCACCTGCCTGCACGCCTACCGGGTCCTGCGTTGCCGCGACTGGTGCCGCGTCGACGTCCGGCTCGACAGCATGGAGCGGCCGCACATCATCGAGCTGAACCCGCTGCCGGGGATCCTTCCCAGGCCTGAAAACAACTCCTGTTTTCCGAAAGCCGCCCGCGCCGCGGGCATGAGCTACAACCAGCTCATCAACACTGTGCTGGACACGGCACTCCAGCGATACGGGATGATGTGATGGGTCGATACGACTGCGTTGTCCTGCACAACTCGGTTGCGTTAGCCGAGGCACTTGACTCTCAGGATCCGATCTACCCCTCTTCGATCATCCGCGACGAAGTCGGGGCCGTGGAGGAGAGCCTGCGTGAGGGAGGCTTCAACCCGTACGTGCTGGCCGTCGACTATTTCTCCAGGGATGTCGTCAACACGCTCGCACGCATCGGCCCGCGGTTCGTCTTCAATCTCTGCGAAGAGATCAACCGCAGGTGCGAGCTGGAGATGTGCGTGGCGGGACTGCTGGACCTCATGGGAATCCCGTACACGGGCTCGGGCCCGCTGGCGCTCGGACTTGCACTCAACAAGTTCCGGGTCAAACAGCTCCTGAGAACGGTCAAGATCCCCACGGCCCGGGGCTACCTGCACCTGCCCGGCCATAGGCCCAGGAACCGGCGCGTCCGCTTCCCCGTGATCGTCAAGCCCGTGAGCGAGGACGGCAGCCTCGGCATCCGGTCGACCTCCGTCTGTTATGACACGGTTCACCTGGACGAGCAGGTGGCCTTTATCCACGACACGTACCGGCAGGGTGCACTGGTCGAAGAGTACCTCGATGGGCGGGAATTCAACGTGTCCATCATGGGCGACGGCCAGACCAGGGTGCTGGCGGTATCTGAGATTGACTTCAGCGGCATGCCGCAGGACATTCCCAGGATAGTCTGCTACCGTGCCAAATGGGATGAGGAAAGCCCGATGTACCGGGGAACGGTTCCGATCTGCCCGGCCGACCTGCCCGCGCGCTACGAGGAGAGAGTGAAGGATGTGGCCCTGCGGAGTTTCCACGCTCTTGGATGCCGCGACTACGGCCGCGTCGACATGCGGAGTGACGCGTTGGGGAATCTCTATGTCCTCGAGGTAAATCCGAACCCGGATATCGGACCCGAGGCAGGCTTCGTCAGGGCGGCCCGCGCCGCCGGCTATTCCTACACGGAAATGGTCCTGCGCATCTCCGAGATGGCGCTGGCGAGGGGAGCAAGGGTCGCCGCAACGGCGTATGCGCTCTGAGGAAGACCCCACATCCGCTATCCTCCGGCTCATGCCGCGCACCGACGCACGCCGACGGTGCTCCCGAGGAACTTTTTCTGCTCGTCCGTGCCCCTGTGTTCTCCGCCTGCGTTCGAGGACCGGGGCGCGCGCACCGAGCCTGTTACCGCATTAGGAGTCGAGAAGTATGGAACAGTGGATGTCAGATCTGCGCGACAGCGTCACAAAGGGAATCACACTGAGCCAGGACTATGGAGTCGATGGCGCCGAGATCGATGAAGTGTGCGCCGAGTATCCCATGCGGATACCGCGTTACTACTACAATCTCATCCGCGAGAAGGGCGACCCCATCTGGATGCAGAGCGTGCCTTCCATCGAGGAATTGCACGACGAGGCAGCCGAGGAGGATCCGCTCCACGAAGACGAGGACAGCCCGGTCCCGCGCCTGACGCACCGCTATCCGGACCGTGTCCTGCTCCTGGTCACCGACCGGTGCCCGATGTACTGCAGGTTCTGCACCAGAAAACGGATGGTCGGCCGCGCCGGGGGGATCAGCGAGAAGACGATTGCCCTGGGCATCGAGTACATTCGCAGCCACCCGGAAGTCCGCGACGTTCTGCTTTCGGGCGGGGACCCGCTGATGCTCAGCGACCGCAGGCTCGAGCAGATCATCTCGAGCCTGCGCGCGATCCCGAGCGTGGAGATAGTCCGCATCGGGACACGGATTCCGTGCGTGCTGCCGAGCAGGATCACCGACGACCTCTGCGACATGCTCCGGAGGTATCATCCGATCTTTCTGAACACGCACTTCAACCACCCCCGCGAAATCACGCCCGCATCCCGCGCGGCCTGCGAGCGGCTCGCCAATGCGGGCATACCACTGGGATGCCAGACCGTGCTCATGAAGGGGGTGAACGACAACCCGGGGACGATGAAGGAGCTGATGCACAAGCTGCTGCTGATGCGCGTCCGCCCCTATTATCTCTACCAGGCTGATCTCACGCGGGGCACGAACCACTTCCGGACACGGGTCGAAGTGGGCCTCGACATAATCAGGGCCCTGCGCGGTCATACGACCGGATTCGCCGTGCCCCAGTTCGCCATCGACGCCCCCGGCGGCGGCGGCAAGATCCCGCTGCTTCCGGAGTACGTGCTGACGCTGGGTGAAAACGAGGTGGTGATGCGGAACTTCGAGGGCAGGGAGTACCGCTACCCGCAGGTCGACGGCGCCCTCGAAGGAGACGAGAACGAGGCCCGGGTCATCAACTTCTGACGAGATTCTGCGGACGCAAGCAACACGGGGGCGCCGCGCCCCCGGGGGAGAGCCGGCAAATGGGGACAGCCGCTGTAATACCTGCGCGGATGCACTCCACGCGGTTGCCGGGCAAGCCGCTCCTGAAGATCGCCGGCGTCCCCATGATCCTCCGGGTGCTCGAGCGGGCAAGGGCTTGCGCCGCGCTCAGCCGCGTGATCGTAGCCACCGACAGCGAAGAGATCGTTTCCGTGGTTCGCGCGGCGGGCGGTGAAGCCTGGTTGACTTCGCCGCGCCACAAGACCGGTTCGGACCGCGTCGCGGAGGTGGCGTCGAGACTCGGGGAGGAGTTCATTCTGAATCTCCAGGGGGATGAACCGCTCGTCCCCTTGTCGACCCTCGACGCCATGGTCGAGTTCGGGAGCAGATGCCCGGAGCTCACGATCGCCACTCCTATGGTGACTCTCCGCGAAGAGGCGGACATCCTCAACCCGAACATCGTCAAGGTTGTCGCTGCAAGGGACGGCCGTGCGCTGTATTTCTCGCGGCACCCGATTCCCTATGTGAAGCAGGCTTCTCCCGGGATTCCCGCCGAACGCGCAGCGGGCGTCGTGGCGCCGGCCCATTTCAAGCATGTGGGCATCTACCTCTACCGCCGCGATTTTCTGCTCCGCTTCGTGAATCTGCCCCCTACCCCTCTGGAAATGGCCGAGTCGCTGGAGCAGCTTCGGGTCTTGGAGCACGGCTACCCGGTGTACATGGTGGCTGTCGCCGAGGATTCGATAAGCGTAGACACGCCCGAGGACCTCCGTATCGTGGAGCGGATACTGGCTGAGAGCTCGTGAGGAAGTCACCGCAGAGCCGGGAATGACTGCTATCCGGATTGGGTACAAAGGATTGTCTCTGCGAACTCGGCGGTCGGTGCGCATTCTTCAAAGTTACCGATGCGATCCGCGCGTTCAAATCACTTGATCCGGCGGCGACTCGCTGTTAATCTGCCGAGTACTTCATACTTATTCTCTTCCGTGAAATCTAGCTCGAGGTACTTGTGATGAAATACATCTTTATTACGGGCGGAGTTCTTTCGTCGCTCGGCAAGGGTCTTGCCAGCGCCTCCATCGGTGCGCTGCTCGAAGCCCGCGGGATAAGCCTCAGCTTCCTCAAGCTCGACCCTTACATCAACGTGGATCCGGGCACGATGAGCCCGTTCCAGCACGGCGAGGTGTACGTCACTGACGATGGAACCGAAACGGATCTGGACCTCGGGCACTACGAGCGATTTACCAACGTCCGGCTCTCCAGGAACAACAACTCCACCACGGGCAAGATCTACCTCACCGTGATCGAAAAGGAGAGAAAAGGGGAGTTCCTCGGCAAGACGGTCCAGGTCATTCCCCACATCACAAACGAAATCAAGAACACGATCAAGAGAGTGGCACAGGACGTCGATGTCGCTATCGTGGAGATAGGGGGAACCGTGGGGGACATCGAGAGCCTGCCCTTCCTCGAGTCGATCCGCCAGATGCGAAACGAAGTCGGCAGGGAAAACTCCATTTTTGTCCACCTGACGCTCGTCCCATACATCGCGACTTCGAGCGAGCTTAAGACCAAACCGACGCAGCACAGCGTGAAAGAACTAAGGGAGATCGGTATCCAGCCGGATGTCCTGCTCTGCCGTACCGATAGATTCCTCCCGCGCGATATCAAGGCCAAGATCGCGCTCTTCTGCAACGTTTCGGAAAAGGAAGTCATCACCGCGCTCGACGTGCGGAACATCTACGAGGTGCCGCTCGTGCTCCATAGCGAGGGTCTGGACGGCACGATTGTCCGCCAGCTCGGTCTCCCTGCCCGGGACCCGGATCTCAGGCTGTGGGAGGACTTGCTGCGGCGCGACAAGAACCCGAGAGACTCGGTCCGGATCGCCATCGTCGGCAAGTACGTCGAGTACGAGGATTCCTACAAGAGTCTCAACGAAGCCCTTTACCACGGCGGCCTGGCAAACCAGGTCAGAGTCGAACTCGAGTGGGTCGAGTCCGAGGACCTCCTCGACGGGCGCGCCGAGCGACGGCTCGAATCGTTTCACGGCGTGCTGGTTCCCGGCGGATTCGGGAAGCGCGGCATCGAAGGGATGCTGTGCGCCGTCGAGTACGCGCGGACGCGGCACGTCCCGTTTTTCGGCATCTGCCTCGGCATGGAGTGCGCGGTGATCGAATTCGCGCGCAACGTGTGCGGTCTGAGCGCGGCGAACAGCTCGGAATTCGACCCGTCCGCCGAACACCGGGTGTTTTACATGCTGCGCGATCTGCTGGGCAGCGACATCATGGGCGGCAACATGAGGCTGGGCTCGTTCCCTTGCGAACTCGATGCCGACTCCCTGGCCTACCAGGTGTACCGGCAGCGGGAAATTTCGGAACGGCACCGCCACCGATACGAGTTCAACCGGGAGTACGAGCAGAGACTCGCGAGCCACGGGCTGAAGTTCAGCGGCAACTCCCCCGACCGGAAATTCGTTGAAATGGTCGAGCTCCCCGGGCACCCCTGGTTTCTGGGCTGCCAGTTCCACCCCGAATTCAAGTCAAAACCGTTTCTGCCCCATCCTCTGTTTGCCGGCTTCATCGGCGCTTCGTATCGGAGGAAGGCAGGCGTGGTACGGGAAGAGCGACCCGCGGAAGCCGGCGTCGCGGAGACTCAAGCCGTGGCTCAGCAACAGGTATCACTCTCGTGAACGCCAGATTCGATGCGGAGATCCTGAAGGCGCGCCGTGACAAGCCGTTCTTCATCGCAGGCCCCTGCGTGATCGAAAGCGAGCGCCACTGCCTCAGGATGGCCGAGGAACTCGCCGCAATCGCCACCCGTCTCGACATCCAGCTGATCTTCAAGGCCTCCTACGACAAGGCTAATCGCACATCTTCCTCCTCCTTCCGAGGTCCCGGCGCCGACGAAGGATTGCGAATACTTGAGAAGGTGCGGTCGTTGAGCGGGCTGCCGGTATTGAGCGATGTTCACGAAACCAACCAGGTCGCAGCGGCGGCAGCAGTACTCGATGTGCTGCAGATACCGGCCTTCCTGTGCAGGCAGACAGACCTGATCCAGGCGGCGGCGCGTACGGGCAAGGTCGTCAACCTGAAGAAGGGACAGTTCCTGTCGCCGGCCGAAATGGGAAAAGTGCTCGGGAAGGCCCTGGAGGCCGGCGCGCGTGGTGCACTTCTGACCGAGCGAGGTACGTGCTTCGGCTACAACAACCTGGTCGTGGATTTCCGATCCTTCGCAGTCCTGCGCGAGTTCGGTTGTCCGGTCGTGTTCGACGTCACTCACAGCGTTCAGTCGCCCGGGGGGCAGGGCGACCGCTCGGGCGGCGATGCGCGCTTCATCCCGCATCTCGCGCGTGCCGGTGCGGCGGCCGGCGTCGACGGCTTTTTCCTGGAAGTCCATGATGACCCCGAACGGGCTCTCTCCGACGGGCCGAACTCGCTCCGATTGTCGCTGCTGCAAAAGGTTCTTGCCGAGATACTGGAGATTTCAGCGTGCGTCAGGAGACTGGCATGACTGCTGATTCGGACAAGGTACTGGCGACAGCCATCCGCGTCCTCGAGTCGGAGGCGGAGGCGGTGGGAGATCTCGCCCGGCGTCTGAATGATTCCTTCCCGCGCGCGGTCGAGATCGCAGCCTCCTGCACGGGCAAGATCGCTGTCGCCGGGATGGGGAAGTCCGGCATCATCTGCAAGAAGATCGCCGCGACGCTCAGCAGCACGGGATCACCGGCAATTTTCCTGCACGCCGCGGAGGCCATGCACGGCGACCTGGGGCTCCTGGGCCCGCATGATGTGGTGCTCGCGCTTTCCAAGAGCGGGGAGACCGAGGAGATTCTGCAGATCCTCAACGTGGCCAAGCGGCTGGGACTTCCCGTAATTTCCATGTCGGGGGATCCCGCCTCAACTCTGGCGCGGCACGCCGACGTCAACCTTGACGTGAGCGTTCCGGAAGAGGCATGCCCGCTGGGCCTCGCACCGACCACGAGCACAACCGCAACCCTTGCCATGGGAGACGCGCTTGCGATCGCCCTCATGGAAAGGAAGGGATACCGGATAGAGGACTTCGCTTCTGTCCACCCGGCGGGAGCCATCGGGAAGAAGCTCCTCAGGGTGGAAGAGCTGATGCACAGGGGCGAGGCCATTCCCAGGGTGCTCGAAACGACCCCGATGTCCGAAGTGATCTATGAGATGTCCCGGAAGGGGCTCGGGATGACGACGGTCGCCAGCCAGGATGACAAGCTTCTCGGCGTCATATCAGACGGCGACCTGCGCAGGCTGCTGGAGAAATCTCCCGCGCCTCTCAAACTGGTGGCCGGCGACTGCATGACCAGGGCGCCCAAATCGATCTCCGGCAGGGAACTGGCGACGGCTGCGATCGCCAGGATGGAGGAGCTGAAGATCACGAGCCTGGTCGTGGTAGATGCGGTCGGCACGATCCTGGGGGTTGTGCACATCCACGATCTGTGGCGCACGCAGATGTTCTAGAGCCGCGGCGCCCTCGCGCCGCGGGCGACCGGTCGATCTGATTGACTTGAGGGCGCAGGATTCGCTACTATCCATCCGGTTTACGCGACGAGCGGGAGTAATTCAGCGGTAGAATGCCAGCTTCCCAAGCTGGACGTCGCGGGTTCGATCCCCGTCTCCCGCTCCAGTCTTTCCAATCACTTAGGGACGTTCCCCGACCGGTTGGCTCCAATCTGGCTCCATTTACATTATTCTGAGTGCCGACTTGAGCTTGTTAACCGCTTCGCGGCGGCGCTCGAGCGACGTCCTCGTGTAGACGTTTTCGCGGCAGTTGTTTACTCGATATCCCCGGTGCCTGTGTCCTCGTGACCAGGGCGGCATGCTGCGGGCTGCCTCCCTTCGCGATCACCGCGAAGTCATCGCAGCCATGGACCTCTTCAACGTGCCGGGCCTGAGGTTCCGAGTCTCATACGGTTTCTTCGTCATCGAACACGGCCGGCGCAGGATCCTGCATCTTCAGGAAAGCCGCGAAATGTCTCATGAGCCTTTCCTCCTGACGCGTTTTTCAGATCGATCACGGCAAGAAGGGATTGCAGCAGGAAAGGACGGCTCGGGTGGCTTCGGTGGGAAGACCAAGAAGGACGCAGATGGCAGGCTGCGGATGACGGGAAAGGCGCGTCACTGCGCCGAAGCCTTCGGCTCAGCGGGGCCTCAGCGTAGAAACCAGATTGGCCTTGTCTGCGTCCTCGGCGAGCATCGGCCAGTTCCAGAAGATCACGCCGGCGGAGGGCGGCTTGCGAACTTCCTCCAGGTAGCGGGCAAATTCTCCCGTGCCGAGTTTTTCCTTCAGATACGCCTCCTTCACCTGGACACTGGGAATGACGGGCTTTTTGACTTGCCTTCCGACATCCCGGACGACTGAGCTGATCCAGGGGGCGTCTTGTCTGACCATGTGGGCATAGCACATAGGAGAGAGATAATCGACGAGCGGAGCAATGTCCTCGACCTTCTGACCGGCAATGGTCCGCACACCCTGGTTGAAATCATCCTCCCTCCACGGTACCAGGTGGACGTTGAGAAGAATGCCGGGCTTGATTCTCCGCGCCTCGGCCGCGATGGAGCGGACCATCGAAGTGATGTTGCTGCATTTCCACGAAACCCAGGCTGCCTTGTGATTGCTCAGAATCCACTCCGCCTTGCGGCTGACCGTATCCAGTTCCGGCGGAATCACCAGGCCGGCATCCGATTGGAACTTGCGCAGGCAGTGGGAGCAGAAGCATGCATAGTCGAGAGGATCCGGTCGCGCGTTCGGATAGATCTTCTCCCAGAAGACAAAATAGCGAATAAAGTCGATGCTCAAGCCGTCGGCCTGGCACGTTGCCAGCAGACGCCTGACGTATTCAAGCCTCTCGGCCCGGTAGTCATCACGGTTCGGGCAGACGAACTTGACCCAGTCGTCCTCGGCGCGCTTCCCGCGCCCCGTGATGGCCCATCCTTCGGGATTGGCAGCCAGCCACTCGGGATTCTGGAAAACCGGGAATATGATGAAAGTCGCGATCCCGTTCTTCCGCGCCAGATCCATCAGTTCCGGTTTCCCCGCCAGATCGGCGCTGAGGAACGCGGTATTGATTCCGGCTCTCTTCCATGCCGCGACGAGGGGTGAAAAGTCCCCCTTGTTGTCGTAGATCTTCGCACCGACCATGAATTTCCCGCCCCCGGCCGCCAGGTTGAAACCCGCGAATGAGAGACACGCAAGGAGAAAGATGCAGGACCTGCTCATCACTTTCATACTCCAACCTCGCTCTCCTGCAAACATCGGCAGAGAACAAACCAGAAAGGAAGACTGCTATTCGGTGGGTAAGACGTCTCTCAATGAAAAATCCACCCACACGATCCCGCACTCCTGTCGGGTACCGGCGGCCAGTCTCTCTCCAAGAGTCTTGGGAATCGGGGCTTCCAGCTCTCCCCACCACTTCTTGTCGGCTCGATACCCAATCTGGTAGAGCACGGTGTTCGGATAGAAAAAATCGGCGAATTCCTTGAACTCCTTCAGGAAGCCGTCCAACCCGGTGAATTGCTGGCTGTCGTCGACAAACACGACATCCCCACGATAGGTGGGGGGAAGGTCCGCGGTGCGAAAGTGCTTGACGAAGATCCGATACTTCGGATTGTACGATTTCACCCTGGCATCCCACGCTTTCACGAGATCGTCCGTGGCAACGGCGTTGTCCATGCCGGTCCTGGCGTTCCTGAACCACTCGACATCGATCCCCCAGCCGAGCACGCACGGATGGTGCTTGTACTGCCTGAGGACCAGGTCTATGCATTTTCCCACATCGGCGAAGCCGGGCTCGATTTGAAGAAAGACCTTGATCCCGTTGGCGTCAAAGAGGCTCAGGTATGGCTCATGTTTGTCGACTTCCGCGAAGTTGTATAGCGGCCCGTAGTCCGTTCCGTCGCCGGGGTGCGGAAACTCGAGGGAGATGCCCGTAGAGGCGCCGTGCAGTCTCCCCACGATCCAGATGCCGACAGGAGTCGAGCCCGGAAAGTATCCGGACATCGTTTTCAATGCCTTCCGCCAGCCTTCTGCCGTTGGAAACGGCCTGATGCCGTAAGCAGACGAGCGCACGCCGGCAAACTCGATGCGTCCGCCCGCGCTTGCGCCAGGAATGGCTGCGACCTGAAGCGCCGCGCAGGACAGCAAGACAACAGTCACGAAAAGCATGAGAGGCGAACCTGTAGCGGTCGGCCGAAAACCTCCGGGCGTCGTCCTTGCACGGCAGTTGATGTGCTTTTTGCCATTCATCGGATATCTCCTGTCAAAAACAGGCAAACGAACGATCTCACAGGCTGGGCGCTGGAAAGATGAGTCGGATCCTTGTGCATCCCTTTGCGCCTCCAGAGTCGAAGAACCAGAAATGGTCCCTTTAGCCGCCGCTTGCCTTGGCCCTCCACCGGCAAGTGCCTTCCCCACACCCGCTGATGGGATGGAAGATGTCGGCTGCAACTGCTCCGACTCGACTGGAGCCGTATGTTATACCTGAACGGTGTTCCCGGATGAAGCTATTGGCGTAGAGTCCTTTCGGGCCCTGTCGAGTGTTGCCCAGCGGCGCAGGGGGCGCACCCGGATGCGTGGATTCATACTCGATTTGAAGACGCGGGCCGATTGCCGTCGGCGTGGACGCGACGATGCAGGGTCCGAGATGCGCACCGCACCTGATTGGAAAGCATTGCGAGCAAACCAGTGTAGTACTCTGGGTCATCGCAATCTTGCAGTTCGCAGCGGGCCGCGATTCTTTTCCAGCGGAGTCATGAGCAGTCAAGATCGTTCCCTGTTATTCAGGGATCCCGGAACAGCCAGGTTCAAATTCGAATTGAGTCATGATGGGGGAAAATCCTGGGAAGAAGTCTCACCCCAGCTCAAGAGCGGAGGCACCGTACGTAATTTCAGGGGAGGAAGCGCCCGGAGGGTGGGAGGCCGCCTCTACTTTTCGCGCCGTTGCCCGCTGAGGATTTGTGCGAGCAGCGCGATAATCTCCCGCGCCGCTTCTTCCACCGACTTGCCCGTCACGTCGATGGTGCGCCAGCCCCGCTCGGTGCTCAGGCGCAGCGCGTACTGCAGCTCGCGGCGGACGTGCTCGAGCGAAGCATAGGGCTGTCGCGGGATCCGGGTGGCCTCGGCGCGGACTTCCCGCAACTCCACGAGCCGGCTCGGGCTCATGGTGAAACAGAAGACCCGTTCCGCGGGCAGCGCAAGAAGCTGCAACGGCGTTTCCAGTTCCGGGACGATCGGCACGTTCGCCACGAACCACCCATTGTATCCCATGTATAGCGCGGTCGGCGTCTTCATCGTCCGCGAAACCCCCACCAGCACGGCTTCGGCGCGGTCCAGGTCGTCCATGCGGGCGCCGTCGTCGTGGCGGAACGCAAACTCGACGGCTTCGATGGTCCGCGATTTGGCATCGACCAGCTGTTTGAAAAGGCCCGGCTTTTCTTTCGGTGTCAGCTTGAGGTGATGGGCAAGCCGATCGAGCACGGGGCCCATCAAATCCATGGAGTCCACGTTGCGGAGGCGTGCTTGCGCCAGCATCAAGGCCCGCAACTCGTCGGAAACGAGCGTGTGCAGGATGATCGCTTTGCGCGCCGCCGCCTCTTTGACGACGGCGCGCACCTGCGCGCGTGTGCGGATCTGCCCGTGCCTGAGGACCTCGGTCTCTCTGGTCTCGAACTGGACGAGCGCCGAACGCACCATCCGCTCTGCCGTTTCCCCGGTTGCATCCGAAACGACGAGAATGGTCAGCATGCGCTTCGCCCCGGTGGCTGAGCTTTTCGTAACCGACCTCCCGCGTGTGATCCCCGCAATCGCTCTCAGCGTGAAGGCCCTCCATTTACGGCCGGGGAAATCGCAGCCCTTTGCGGGTGTATTAGCCGCCGACATCCGTGATCATGTCGCGGAAGGGAACAGGGCGCAAGGTGGAAAACCGGACATGTGCGTCAACCTGGTGGGCGTCCCGACCGTCGCCTCGGTCAGGACGGCCCGCGGCGCGCTTAACGATTGCCTCAGATCTCACCCAATAGCCTGACGGCGTATCCTCAGCGCTCTCGAGCCATCCAGTACTGCCGGAACGCCCTCAGCCTGGGGAGGGATTCGCGGTCCTTGGCGCGGCCCGAGGCTTCCTTGCTTGCGATGATGTCGTCAATGTGGCACACAGGGAAGCCCTCGACGTCGATGTGCCGTGAGTAGGCATCGTCGAATCGCTCGATGCCGTCGGGGGCGAAGACCAGATCCAGGTCGAAGGGACCGTTTTTCAACTGCACGAAGTCCTTTCCGCGGACGATCTCGGATTTCTGCTCGGCGGTGAGCATGAATCCAAGCTCGCAGAGGGCTTCGACCAGGGCGCGTCCGTTGGCAGGGCCTTTCGCCACGAAGAGGTCAGCATCCTGAGTCGTGTCCGGGAAGCCGAGGAGGATCGCTCCTGACTTGCCGATGAACAGATACCGAACACCGTGGCTGCGCAAAGCATCCCGGACCTCCTCGGCCTGGCGATACTCAAACAGTGGCATAACCCAGCCATGTTGGAAGGTTTTCGTTGCACCAGCGACGATACTCTTCCATGGAATCGAAGGACCGGTAGGTCGCATCGTCGAGCACGGGCTTATAAGTGCGGATGAAGGCATACCTCCAGCGGAGGGGCAGGGGCCGGCGCGCTGCCGCCTCGAATTCCGCAAGCCATTCGCCGGGCATCTGCGGAGACTCGGATGCGTCGGGCATGATGCTATGATAGGCGTCACGGGCGGCGTTGTCCATGCCGGCCCGGCGATTCAGACACTGGGACGATGGTGACTCTGAGAAGCAGGGTCATGTAGTCCGCATTCACTGAGGGTCCGCTCGGGATCAATTGGCATTTTGGCGCGGGAGACGGGCGAGCAGATGTCAGGCGCCGCGACGCAGACGATAGACTGACGTCCTCGAGGCGCGGCAACGCAGCGGATGCCTGCCCGCGGACGCGCCCCGCAGGGCGACGATTTCGGATCATTGGAGGAACGCCACGGAGATCCTCGAGTATCCGACCAGCCCGGACAGAGAAAGAATCACGATAGTGTTGGAGGTGCGCCGCAAAATGCCAGGTTGTGTCTGAACGAGCCCTGAGCGGAGGTTCAGCCCGCCGCCTGACCTGCGAAGAGGCAGCCAAAACCTCCTGTTCTTGGATCACGGGTGCGCCTGGAGTTCTTTTCCGACTTTTTCGACCTGCTCCATTACGCGGAGCGTGTTCCCGCCGAGAATTTTCCGGATGTCCTCTTCTTTGTAGCCTTTGCGCAGGAGAGCCTCGGTGACACGAGGGAGTTTGCTGCAATCCTCCATCCCCTCGGGCATGTCCGCACCATCGAAATCCGATCCCAGGCCTACGTGATCTGCTCCCACGAGCCTTACAACGTGGTCTATGTGATCAATGATGCGTTCCCAGCTGACATGCGGGAGCTTGCCCTCCCTGGTCAGTTGGTCCGTAAGCTCCCTCGCCTTCTTCGACTGACACTCGAGGTCGTCCCCGCAGAGCGCGATCACCTTCTGTTCGTTTTCGACGACGCCACCCTGGACCTCGTCATAAGCGTCCCGGTAGACCTGGTCGATGAAGCTGCGCTCGTAGTTGATCTGGATGACACCGCCTTTTTCGGCGAGAGCCCTGATCATATCGTCGGACATGTTGCGGGCGTGATTGCACAGGGCGCGGCACGAGGAGTGCGACGCAATCAGGGGCGCCCTGCTGATCTCCAGCGCGTCGTAGAAGGTTTTGTCGCTGACGTGGGAGATGTCCACCATCATGCCCAGGCGGTTCATTTCGCGGACGATGTCCTTGCCGAAGCCGGTGAGACCGTTGTGTGCGGGCTTGTCGGTGGAGGAGTCCGCCCACTCGTCGTTGTAGAAATGCGTGAGGGTCATGTAGCGTACGCCAAGCAGGGCAAAAATGCGCAGCACGCGAATATCGTTCCCGATCATGTGGCCGCCTTCGACTCCTATTAGCGCTGCGATTCTGCCCTGAGCGCGGGCGCGGCGAACCTCTTCCGCGGTGCGGCAAAGAACCAGGTCCTTCGAATTCCTGCGGACGTTTTCGTGAACGGCGTCGATCTGGTCGAGCGCCTCCTGCACGGCGAGAGGGCCCATGGTGCGGCCGTCGATCCAGACCGAAAAGAAGATGCCGTTCAAGCCGCCTTCGCGCATTCGCGGGATGTCGATGTGACCGTCGGGATTGCGTTTGCCGATGTCAAAACCCTTCGAGAAGAAACGTTGCGTGGTGTCGTCGTGGGTGTCGAGGACGACGGACGAGAAATGGATGGTCTTCGCGCGCTCGACAATCTCGTCCGCGGCGGCGCGAGGCGCGCTCAGGGCGATCAGGCACAGACCAGCTGCAACACAAACCAGGACAAGCGCTCGGCGCATCGGCAATCCTCCGGATTGAATACGGTCAAGGCAGTCTACCTCAAGAGCAGAATCTCGAGAGCACCCAATCGACGAGTGGAGGAGCGTGTGCTGCCGCCTCCGGAGAGGACCAGCGCTTCGGTGGGGAACTGCTGTAATAGTCGGCGACGGTCCGCCCCCGGCGCGGCGCGGATGGCCGGTTCGCCTCCGCGCGCTGTGGCCTGGGCGATCAGAAGGTTCGCCACGTTGACGCAGGCGATCAGAAGCGGGAGCGCCAAGGCACCCGGGAGCATGAGGAAGGCCGGCCGAGTCTGAGTGGTCTCGGCCTCGCGAAGCAGCTCGATGGCGCATCAAGCTAGATATCCCGGAGACACTCGTCCAGAACGCTTTGCACCGCGTTGTACGGATCGCGGCCATCAGCTTCAGGTATGGCTTCGATTGAAAACAGCCCTTTGTATCCAACCTCTTTCGAAATCCGGATTACTTTGGCCTCGTCCCAGCGCTTTGGATTGTATTGCAGATGGCTGCTGCCTGAGGACAGGGGATACAGCGCGCGCAATCCGGCCATCCGCGCCTGGTCGTCCGGGAATCCACCGGGGTCGGGATTGGACCAAATCCCGGCGGCCCTTATCAACTCGTACTCGTCATGCCAATCTGCCGGCGCTGCGCCTGCGGCCGCACGACCGCCTTCTCCGGGCGGATCGTCGCGGTTCTCAATGGTCACCCGGACGTTCCTGGATTTGGCGTAGGCGTTGATCTTCTTCAAAGTGTCGATCGCCGTCTGACGCACCCCGGGCGCAAGCGTGCCCTGATTCACCATCACCCGCGGACAGCCGAGGCTCACCGCGTGGTCAATCCATCGTTTCGTCAAGTCAATCGTCTCCACCCGGAGCACCGGATCCGGAGACGAAATGTTCAGCTCGTCGAACTCCAGGACGAGTTGAATCATCTGTGATTTTGCTTCCTTCAGCCGGTTTCGGAACTCCTCCAGGTAGTCGGGCTCGGTCGACCGAAAGTGCGCGTGCTGGATTTCCACATGATGGATACCGTAGCGTTGGGCGATCATAGCGGGGAAATCCAGGATGTCGATGGTGCGGCCCGGATCGTCCGCATGCGCACCGAACTTGACGATTGAGTCGAAACTGTAACTCATCACCGCGATGCGATCTAATTTGGCTTGATCTGTGGGCAGCCCCCACGCTGTGGCAGCGCTGACTGCTGCCGCTGAACTGATAAGAAACTCCCTGCGGTTGACCATATCGTGCCTCATGAGTTGCGACTTCACGACACTCCGGTGTTCGACCCGTAGCGACGCACGTACTCGGCGTTCATCGCATACTGGTCGATGTGCTTGTCGAACATCCCGACCACGACGGCATCGGTCGGCTTGATGTTCGCGAAAACCTCCTTGAAAGCTGCCTCCACAAACTCCTGGGTCTCGCAAAGCCGGCCGGACGCCAGGATCTTGTACACCCAGCACGGTTTTCTGGTCTGCTTGATCACTTTGTACATATCGGGCGGATCGCCGCGAACGAAGGACATTTCGCCGCCGTAGTGCGGCGAGCTGCCCTCCCTCGAGTGGCCGAACTCCGCGGGTACCATTTCCGGGTTGGAGGCGAATGCCTTTTCCCATTCGCCCCTGGTGCGGCCGAACTTGTACAGGCAGGTCTGGTAGAAATCCACGTCCCAGTCCCGGGACTCGATTTCCTCGAAGACTTCCGGCCGGTGGCTGTTGACGGCGACCAGCACACCGGTATCGCGCACGATTTTGCACCACTCTCGAACCTTGTTGAGTTGGCCCTTCCGCCACATGGCATCTGAGCCGGACTCGCCCCAGCCGGGGTAGTGAATGGCTATGGGTCCGAGCGCCGCCGTGGCCTTGACGGACGGTCGGGGATCAAGCCAACTCCCGTTCTTGTCCAATTCCACCTCGCTGGTACAGGAAAAGAGCATCTTGCCGCCGTGATCGGCGTTGTACTTGGCAACCCGATCCTCGGCTTGTTCCATACAATTGATGCCCAACTCTTCACAGTGCTTCCAGATCTTCACCAGCCGTTCAGGAGTGTGCCAGGCAGCCATCTCCGCATCGATCATTTGTGACAGGTGCGACATGCCGACCGAGGGGTTGGTTCCCATGATCAAGCGAGAGACCATATGCGTGCCGAAACGAACCATCGGCATTGGGGGTGGCTGCGTTGCAGGCTGCGGAGGCTCGGCGCGTGCCGTCAAACCTGACGCTGCGGCGAGGACCCCGATTTTCTGCAGGAAACCGCGCCGGGAATTCTCGCCTGATAGGATGGCTTTGGATTCTGAATTCATCTCTGTCTGCCTCCTTGCCGGAAAATGAGTTCTGGCCAATCCGACCCCGATGCTGGGCCACCGGTTGGCGACAGCGCCCTTGACTGTATTTCCAGTAAACCGCCACCGGGTCAGCAAGATCGTCAGCATCCTAGACTCACCGGAATCGAGCGTCAATATCAGACTGCACTGCGCGCCTTTCGTAGGATGGTGAAGACCGCCGACGTTGGCGGAGGGCGAGGTTCTCAGGTGCCGGCTCAGAGCGGGGCCTGAGCGGCGCTGGAATCAGCGAAAGCAGCCGCCGGATCCTCCGGGATCAGGGCCGGGGACTGTCAGGTCCCCAGGCACGGAAAGTTGACGATATCAACGGGGCCGGAGATTTGGCGAACGACAACTCATTTGCCGCGCACGACGATTCCGGGAGGTTCCTGATCCGAACCGGTGTTATTCTGCTCCTGCCGGGTAACCGCAACCGCTATCCCAGAGGGGTACATGAAATGAACTCACGGGAGCGAGTGGCAAGGACAACGCAGTTTCAGCAGCCCGATCGAGTACCCATCGACCAGGGGGATGAAGGGGGTGACATGTACAAGGTCATGATCCGCTGCCCGGTCTCGTGCCACGATATCGACACGGGTCTCAGGACCTCGGGCAGGGAGGTCCTGAGCAGCGATATCTATGAAGGAGGGGGTGTGTTCTGCCCTGATTGTCATCGCTTCCACAGGCTCAGCGATGAAGGCTTCTTCAGTGTCGCTGATGAGACGCTGAGACAACCGGTCTGGCGTCCCAATCCGTGAAGTGGCTACAAGGGTTTGGCTTGCGTCATCTGTGCAAAAGTGGCAGACTGGCCATTGAGCCGCAAAGCCCATTGGCCGCGGCTACGCGACGCTTTTCCGAGTGCCCGGGGAAGTCTCGCAGGATTTGGTGGGCGCCACAGGACTCGAACCTGTGACCCCTGCGGTGTGATCGCAGTGCTCTACCAGCTGAGCTAGGCGCCCGCCGGGGAGAATTTTTAACATCTCAGCGATTGCTTGTAAACAGGCATTATACCAGGAGGCGAACTTATGCGCTGCTCGAGATGCAACGTTCTTAAGCTTTTCGCGCTGATTGGAATTCTCCTGTCTTCCGGCCTGCCGGTTGTTTTCGCCCAGGAGGAAGAGGAGTCTGCGGAAACCAAGCAATATCGGGAAGACTATGAGCGACTCCAGAAGGCAGTAGGTGTTTCGGACCCGCTCAAACGCGCCGATTTGCTGTATGACTTTATGAAGGATCGACCGAACTCAAAGGTATTCGACTACGCTCAGGGCAACTACCTGCTCGTGCTGGAGAGCCTGTCGAAGGCCGAGAAGTACCCTCAGGTCATTACTCTTGCCGAGCGTTTGATCAAGCTGCGCCCCAAAGTGGGAGAGACTTACTATTTTTACGGGGCAGCACTGAAGAACCTGCAACGCTATCCCGAAGCCATGACCGCGCTGGCCAAGTGCGCGGTCAGCAAGAACAGCGCCTCGCGCAAGGCGAGGGAGTTCCTGGAGTTCGTCTACAGGTCTCAGAATAGCGGGAGTCTCATCGGTCTGGACAAGCTTCTGAAGCAGGCCCAGGCCCAGATGGGGCAGTAGACGCCACTGCTGGTCCACAGCCGAGGATGCAGACCGGTCCGTGCAGGCCCGGCGACAGCCAGACGCCGGCACCGCCGGGCATAGTTATCCTTAGTCCTGCGACAGCCGGGCCCTCCCCGGCCGGGCGAAGCAGAGCAATTGCCGTCGGCATCACGAGCCCGGCCTGCGGCAGGCCTTGCCTTCCCTTCAGGATCCTCCCACTTCACCTACAGATAAAGGATGCCCTCAAGCCCGCCGATAATTCTATGGGGTACCAGTGCATGCCGACTCCAGAGCTCGAGGTGAAGACCACCCTCACTCAGCAAGTGGGCTATTTCTGTCATCTTGCGGCGGAAGGGAAGTACCTGGGAGGGATCCTCGTGACAAACGGCATCGGCGTGCCGCTGGAATTCAAGTACACGGAGCCGGTCACGCTGAACCGGCTTCAGAGGACCCTGTACGGTGCAGCGCTCGAACGGTACCTGCACGAGACCGTGACCCGCGATCCGCTCGCTCGAGGCCTGAACTCGGACCCCAGGTACATCGTCACAGGTTTCGAAGAGAAGGAATACCTGCGCACCTTCGCAGGCAGGGAAATGATCGCGGTTCAGGGTATCCGTTCGGCTTCTTCCGAGCCGGGCGGACCTCTTGTACGCAGCCGGGATCGCGAAGCCTTGATCGTGACCGACGAGGGGCCTGGCTTGAGAGCCGCCTTCTCTACATCCGACGAAGCGGCGCAGCAGGAGATGGTCGCCTGGCTGCAAGGCCTCTCGCGCACGATGGACCTTCTCGAGCCTCTGGAGCGGATCAGGGCCGCGCTCAGAATGCTCGTCGGCGACGAGAGAAGACGTTAGACGCTCCCGCGCAGCGTGTGCGCCCATTCCGCGAGCCCTGGATGAGGCACCGGGAGACGTGCCTCCGGATGAACGCCCATGGTAAAGCCCACCAGGCCACGGCTGCCCAAAGACAAGCCCCGCGTGCGTCGCGTCCCGATCGAGGATCTGCAGGCACGAGCGAGCGGCTCGTGCGCTGATTCGGCTACTCCCCGGCGGTCTTACGCTGCTACGGAGATTGCAGTCCCGACACCGGGCGTCGAAAGCATCGAGATGCTGTGCGAACCGCTCGCTCGCGGGCTTTCAATCCTACGGCCGGCGATTTCGGCGAAACAGCCCGATTGGACGCTTTCACAAGCTGCGGTGCGTTCTTGCTCCAAGACTGCAGTACTACCCCGGGAGCCGTCGACCTCGTCGTACTACCGGGCAGGCTCTTCGGAAAAGTCAGCAGGCGATGGCACGATTGCTGTGCCCATGCCCAAGGCTCTTGACGGCACGAACACCATAAGCCGCTTTCCGCACACAAGAAAGGGTTTGGCACCGCGTCAAATCGGAGAAGGGGAAATCGAAAGCCATCTGAACGAAGCGCGGGCAGCCAAAGGGATTGCCCCGGGGAAGGCCAGCCTGATAGCAGTGTTTCGCAGGATTCCCGTCGAGCTCATCTCGCATGTGCGATTTGACGAAAGTAGAAGGCTGATGCTATTCAGGCTCGTGTCATGCGAGGGCAGGCGCCATGCGCGGGTATACGACGTGGCGGCAATAAGGGATGTGTCTACCGGGAAGCTTCACCTGATATCACATCGCACTCGGAATCGGACCGTCGTTCTCTCGTGAGATTTGCCTGGCGTCCGACTGGGGCCTCGTTTTCGCCTGGAGCGCAATGCTGCTGCCGGCGTCGGAGTGGATTTGCACAGCCGGACCGCAAGGAGCTTGATAAGATACTCGCGGAGATCTAACGTGAAGGAGTCAGACTCATGATCGTCCTGGCCTTCGTAGCCTTGTTCGCAGCCGGTGCCTCGGATCCTGTCTCAACCATCGACCCGGTGTTTCCTCCCAATGCTGTGGGCGGGGGAACCGTGGTTGCGACGCTCGATGTAGCGAACGGCTCGGTGACCCGCGTGAATGTGATCAGCGGCGCAGAACCGTTTGCCGGATCGGCGCGGGCGGCGCTGGCTGCCTGGCAGTTTCCTCCGTCCCCGGACACGGAACACGTCACGGTAGTCGTGGATTTCGCGCAGCCCGGCATGTATGCGGTCGGATCGGCGAAGCGGCGTGTGGCAGCACCCCGCGAGGAATCTTCGGGCCCCTACCCCAGAACGGTCCTGGACCCGCAATACCCGCCGAACGGGGCAGGGCAGGGCAGCGTTGTCCTGGCAGTGGATCTCGATGCCGGCGGAATCATCGGCAAGGTGGGCGTGGTAAAAGACCTGGGCGCCTTCACGCAGGCGGGATTACAGGCGGTTCAGCAGTGGCGATTCTCGCCCGCGCGAGATGCGTCCGGCGACAAGCGTCCATCCCGTGTTTATGCCGTCGTGGTTTTCCGCGCACCTATTCTCTAGTGCCGAAGCTTCGCGCTGCTGTTTTGGGCTGACCAGCCGCCACGGCGCCCGGCAATCATGGCTGCCTGCTGAGATCCTGAGGTTGATATCACCGGCACAGATCTTGCCGATAAGAATGTCAATACCCGGACAGGCTCTACCATGGGCCAGTGGTATGGTCAGGAACGCGATCTGATCGAGGTGAACGAGCAGCAGGAGTGACAACGCAGCCGAACGGAGATCTGTATCTCCTGTGGATTCTCACAAACCTGGCGTGGATCTCGATGCTGTTGAGCGGCATTGCCGGCTATCATCCTTACCGGATGTCCAGGCCCAGTCAGCGCACTGCGAGCATACACGCCTCAGACCTGCTTCATCGGGGGCTTTCCATGAGTCTGGGCCGGAGGGAATGAAATAGAAAAACAGGTAAACGCAAGAAGCTGAAATCCACCGTCATAGGCGCTCATGGCAAACGAAGAACAGCACAACAGATTGAGAGAACCCATCGCCTTCTGGAACAAATGGAGGAAGGAGAATCACATCGTACCGCTCCTCGACGGGGTGGACCTCGAGAATGCGAACCTCCAGGAAGCGGACCTCCGGTCGGCAATCCTCACTGGGGCAAATCTGACTGCAGCGGACCTTGGGAAAGCGAACCTCCAGGGGGCGAACCTATCGGCAGCGAACCTCCGGGGAGCGGACCTCGAAAATGCGAACCTCTGCGTCGCTAATCTCGAGAAAGCAAACCTCCAGGGGGCGAACCTCGAGGGAGCGGACCTGTGGGCAGCGAATCTCCAGGGAGCGGACCTCGAGCGTGCGAGCCTCTGCGGCGCTAATCTCCAGAAAGCGAACCTCCAGGGGGCAAACCTCGAGAACGCGAACCTCTGGGGGGCCAATCTCCGGAAGGCGGACCTGTCGGAGGCAAACCTCCGGGGAGCGGACCTGGTACTTTCAAGCGGACTGACTCGGGAAGATATCGTCAAAGCCAAAACAGACAATAGGACAAAGCTGCCAAGCTGCCTGAGTCTCTGATTTCGTGGAAGCGAGTCGATCTGAGCAGGAAAAGTGAACTGCCATGAAACCTGTGGTACGCGCTTAGGTGACAGATCGCTTCACCTTGTGGCGGCCGGGGCCGATAAGTGATTCGTGACGCGACAAAGCATTTCAGATGACGGTATGGACGCCGTCGAGTTCCACAAACTCATGCAAGCCAAATACGCCAGGAAGGAGTGGCGCCGACTGCGGCGCCGCCGCTTCCTGCGAATATGGTTTCTGTGCAGTGCGACGCTGCTGTTGTTGGTACTCACCCTCGCGTTGGCATATCTCCAGCACGCGAGCAGGGCAAGAATGTAAGAGAGGCGGCACATCCCTGCCTTGCCGTTACCGTGCCGTTGCCATGCCATCCAGCCTGACAGGTGATTTCGCTAAACCATTGAGGGGCTTGGTGGACGGTGGGGGGATCGAACCCCCGGCCTCCGCATTGCGAACGCGGCGCTCTCCCAGCTGAGCTAACCGCCCACTCTCTCCAGGTCCTGAGCGATTGGAAATTATCACCGAAGGATCCGGCTCTGTCAAACCGAGATTCAGTCGTCAGGTGATGGAAACCGGCACAGGCGTGAAACAGACGAGCAGTATAAGAAGAGCCAGGACCCCGACGGCAACCCTGCCTGAACCGAGACTGCGTTCATCATAAAGTGTGGAGGGATGATAGAAGCGGGATCGGTATCCGAAAGCCAGCAGGAGCACGGCGAAGAACAGATACGAGGGCGGCCATCCGAGAAAACTCACCGCCATGAGGGCCAATGCGGCGACAATGGACAGACGGCGGTGGCGCTCCCGACCCAGTATCGCGTAGGCGATGTGCCCTCCATCCAGTTGCCAGATCGGGAAGAGATTAAGGCAGGTTACCAGAAGCCCAAACCATGCTGCGATGGCGATCGGGTGTGCCATCATGTCCTGCGATGCCGGTGAGTAGCCCAGAACCAGTCTCCCGACCCATCGGAAGAGAAGCGGCTCACCAAAACTGAGACCTGAAAAGCTCCCTTTCGGTATCAGGCGGGAGTAGGAAATCCCGACCACCAGTGCTGGAAGGACGAAGACGAATCCGGCAATGGGCCCGGCGACGCCGACGTCGAACAGCGCCCTGCGGTCGCGAAATGGGGATTTGATCCTGATGAAGGCTCCGAGCGTGCCCGCAAACGTAAAAGGAAATGGGATGAAGAAGGGTGGGGTGCACTTGATACCATAGTATCGGCAGGCCAGAAAATGACCCATCTCATGAGCGAGCAGGATGGTGATCAGAGTCAGGGAGAAGGGCAATCCCAACAACAGTATCGACGGGTGGGCTGCCGCGACGAAAATCACAGCCAGCGGATTCACATCGCTGCGCGCAAAGAAAAGCCCGGCAAACGTCGTGCTTAGAAGCGTTGCGGCAAACAAGATCCCCGGCAGGAACCATTCCCGCGTCGCAGAATACCTGCGTACACCGCCCGGATAGACCCGGGGCTCCCCTCCGATCGGCTGTGGAGGATCCAAGGGGCTGGAGGGAAGGCTGCCGTTCACAGACAGTTACAGCTTTCTCGACGGGGGCGAGCAGAACTCACAAGGCCCATCAGACGATCCTGTCAGCTCGGATCTCCTTGCCAGGCTTGAAGCGGATGGTTTTCCCGGGAGGGATTGCGACCTCTTCACCAGTGCGCGGATTGCGCCCGACACCGCTCTTGCGCGGCTTGACAATAAACACCCCGAATCCCCGCAATTCAATCCTTTCGCCCTGCTGCAAGGCGTTCTTGAGCGAGTTGAAGACAGCCTCCACCGCAATCTCCGCCTTGACCTTTGTTATGTTCATCTGCTGAGCCACGCGGTTGACGATGTCTTGTTTGATCACGCAACCCTCCATAAGTATATGCAAAGATATTATTTGTGGGTCCCGATGCTGTCAAGCCATTTCTGTTTGCGGACTCCCGGGGCGGATGCTAGACTTTGCGGCGCAACGCGACGGAGACCGGGTGATGAGGAAATGGTGGGCGGTCACCGCACTTCCGAACCAGGCGTTTTGCGGCGGGCGTCAACGACCGATCACCCGGCGGTGGTGTACCTGAAGCAGTCTGCCGGGGACAGGTGCAGACCGGCTGCTTGAGGAACAGAGTCATGCGGAGAATTCCTGCATATGCGAATCGGAGCCTGGCGCTCTGCCTGATGGCGCTGCTGACCGCTTGTGGCTACAAAGTACAGAGTTCCGTAAAGAAGCTGCCGTCCGGCATCCAGTCACTCGGGATTCCAACCTTCAGCAACTCCACATCGCAATACCGCATTGAGCAGAGGATTACGAGCGCGGTGCTGAAGGAGTTCTCCGAACGGACCAGCATCCCCGTCAATTCAAAGAGCGCCGGCGTTGACGCGGTGCTGCAGGGGGAGATCCGCCTGATCAGCCAAAGTCCTGTCACATATGCAGTAGACGCATATGGTTCCGCCTTTGTTGTGACGGTCCAGGTCGCCGTCAAGCTGGTGCGGACCAGCGACTCGGCGGTTCTATGGGAGAATCCGGACTTCCTCTTCACCGAAAGGTACATTCTCGCGAGCAAAGTCACCGACTACTTCTCGCAGGAAGGTCCGGCACTGGATCGCCTCTCCCGCGATTTTGCGGCGAGCCTGGCAAGCACAGTCCTGAGCAGGTGAACTTCCACTTGGACATCGTCCTTCCATCCAACCTGGAGCAGGAATTAGCCCGCGGTCGCTTGAGTCCGGCGTACCTCGTTCTCGGTCCGGAAACCTATCTCGCGCACCAGGCTGTCGAGACCCTCAGACGGGGAATCGTCAGCGCGGACCTGGCCGCATTCAACGAATCGGAATTCGACGCCTCCACATCGGTCATGGCTGAGATCCTGAGCGCGGCGAGAACGGTGCCGATGATGTCTCAACGCCGCCTCGTCCTGGTAAAGGCTCTTCACTCCCTGCCGGAAACAGAACGGGGTGCGCTGCTGGAATACCTTTCTGCTCCCGCAGAACGCTGCGTGCTCATAATGACGGCGCTCGACCTCGACCGGCGGACCGCGTTTTTCAGAAAGCTCAAGGAGAAAGCACAGATCCTGGAGTACCCGAAGCTCAAGAGTGCGACACTCGAGAGGTGGGCGGCGAATTACATGCGATCGAACGGATACACGGCCGCGCCGGGAGCGTTGAAGCGGTTGCTGGAAACGGTCGGAACAGATCTGCAGACGCTGGTGAACGAGATCGAAAAGCTGGCTCTGTTCGCAGGTACCTCCAGGGTCATTACACAGGAGGCGGTCGATGAATTGGCGGGGGCCAGCCGGCAGCGCGGGATATTCGAGCTGATCGATGTGTTGGGAAAGCGCGATACCAGGGCGGCACTGCGTATTCTTGCGAGCCTGCTGGATTCGGGGGAGTCGCCCCTGATGATCGTGACGATGATGGCCCGCCACTACCGGCAGATACTCATCGTAAAGGAGATGCTGGAAAATCGCCGGAAGCCGTCCGAAATCTCGGAGACGGCTCAGGTGCCCGGTTTCATCTTCGAAGAGTTCGTCCGGCAGGCGCGATCCATTGACAGGGAGTCCGCACGCGCGATGTACATGAAGCTGGCGGAGACCGACCGGCGGTTCAAGTCCACGAATGCAGACAACAGGATGGTGCTGGAGACCCTGATCTGCACGCTCTGATCGGCACACACCCGGACATCGGAGGCGTCAGGCCTTCTAATACTTGTGGCGTGCTGTCGAGGTGCGGTAGTGAGGAAGCTACGACGATGTCGCCCCGGCGCTGATCGAGTTCAACCGTTTCGTCAAGCGGGACTTCTGCCGATCGCCGGCGTTACTGCTCAGGGCCTTCTTGCGCACGGCCTTGTCGACCATGGCATACAGGACCGGAAGCGCAGCCCGCGCCTGTTCGGTCTTCTGTTCTTCCAGAAGGGACTCGAACTTCCTCAAGCCGGATCGCAGCTGGCTGCGATTGCTGCGGTTAGCGCTTCTTCGCTTCTCGTTCTGTCTGTCGGCTTTGAGTGCCGAAGCATGATTGGCCATCTTCCATAACTCCCGTTATTGCCACAGAGCAGGTCCTGAGACCGGCTGCAGGCGTGTCAAAAACGCCAAAGTGTACCGATCGGCGCCCGACAAGTCAAATCCTAATTAGCCGTTGACTTGCAAGCACTTGGATCCTATGATCAGGAAGAGGCATGAACTCCTGCTTGAATATCTCCTCCTTGCGGGGAGCCATGAGACCGCGGACTCCCCCTGAATCCTGTCGGCGAGGCTCGACCAATCGATAGATGAAAAAAGTCCTCCTTTCGGATCGAAGTCTGCAGCTGTTGTTCGGCCCGCTCGACGAGAATATCCGGTTCCTTGAGAACCTTTTTGGGGTCACGATCCAGGCCAGAGATTCCACGCTCACCATCGACGGTGAGGAAGAGGATGTCGTGGCGCTGGAGAAGATCCTTGTTGATTTTGCCGGGCTGGTGGACCGTGGCCACTCTATGACGAACGGCGATCTCAAGTCCGCTTTCAAGCAGATCGCGGAGGACGCCGCGCTGTCGCTGCACGATTTTTTCCCGAAAATGCAGCTGCTGACCACCGGCAAGAGGCAGGTCACTCCCAAGAGCCTGAACCAGAGACGCTACATCGAAGCTATCCGCAAGAACGACATCGTCTTCGGCGTCGGCCCCGGCGGAACAGGCAAGACTTTCCTCGCCGTCGCCATGGCGCTGACGTACCTGTTCGAAAAACAGCTGTCCCGCATCATCCTGACCCGCCCGGCCGTTGAAGCCGGCGAGCGCCTGGGTTTTCTCCCGGGCGACATCGAGCAGAAGATCAACCCTTACCTGCGCCCCCTGTACGACGCGCTGTACATTCTGCTCGAGGCCGACAAGATCCAGCGATACCTGGAAAACGGGACCATAGAAATAGCACCGCTGGCATTCATGCGCGGCAGAACTCTGAACGACGCCTTCATCATCCTCGACGAGGCCCAGAACACTACTTCCGAACAGATGAAGATGTTCCTCACGCGCCTCGGGATACAGTCAAAGGCGGTGATCACCGGGGATGTGACCCAGATCGATCTGCCCTTTGGCCGCAGTTCCGGGCTTGTGGAGGCCCGGAACATCCTCGGGGAGGTCGAGGGTCTGGCCTTCTGCTACTTCAATGAGAGCGACGTAGTCCGTCACCGCCTGGTGCGCCTGATCATAAAGGCCTATGAAGAGCATGCAGCGAGCGGAAGCCGGCCGGAAGGGAACGGTGATGGAAAGAGCGCGAAGGATTAGGCTGGGAATCCTCTTCGGCGGAAAATCGGGGGAGCACGAGATCTCGGTGCGTTCAGCGGCCTCGGTCATCGAGGCGCTGGATCCGTCGGAATACGACGTCAAGGTCATCGGGATCACCAAATCCGGCCGCCTGGCCACCGCTGCCGAGACCGGAGGCATGCTGCCTCCGGCGGCCCGGGAGCGGGTCACGCTGTGTGACATCACGGCAGGCAATGGTCACCACGTGCAGCTTCTGCCCGGCGTACCCCTGGCGGAGGCGATGCACGAGGACCAGCCCGAGATCATCTTCCCGCTTCTGCACGGGCCCTACGGGGAAGACGGCACCATCCAGGGTCTGCTCGAGATCGCCGGACTGCCTTATGTCGGTTGCGGCGTCCTCGCATCGGCCGTGGGAATGGACAAGGATGTAATGAAGAGACTCTTCATGCAGGCCGGGCTGCCTGTGCTCCCATTCAGCGTCGTCCGCTCGCATGAGATTCCGGGAAACGCCGACCGCCTTGCAATCGATCTGGAACGCGATCTGGGATACCCGATGTTCAGCAAACCGGCGAACCTCGGGTCGTCGGTGGGGGTCTGCAAGGTTCATTCGAGGCGGGAACTGGCGGATGCCCTGGCGTTCTCCGCGCAATTTGATCGCAAGGTCGTCATTGAGAAGGGAATCGATGCGCGCGAGCTCGAATGCGCTATACTCGGCAATGATAGTCCGCAGGCCTCGATCGTGGGTGAAATCATCCCGGCTCGAGAGTACTACGACTATCAGGCCAAGTACGCGGATCCCAACAGCCGTCTGGAGATTCCGGCGCCCATACCTGCCGACAAGGCCGGGGAGATTCGGAGAATCGCCGTCAGGGCCTTCGAACTAATAGACGGATCCGGCCTGGCACGGGTCGATTTCTTCATGGAAAGGGAGACAGGCACGATCTGGCTGAACGAGATCAACACCATGCCGGGCTTCACGCCGATCAGCATGTACGCGAAGCTGTGGGCCGCCGCCGGAGTGAGGTTCCCGGACCTCATTCGAAGCCTGGTGCGGCTTGGTTTGGAAAGGCATGCCGAAAGAACGGCATTCCGCGTCTCCGGCTGACGCGGTGTGCCCTGTTGTGGAAGGGAGTTGACGGAGAACCAAATGGTTGCGGAAGGACCCGCGGGCTGCCGGGATCATTCCGCGTTTGACTACTCTACCTTGGGGAGGAAGAACCATGAGTGTTCTGTTGGGCGAAGCCGAGCTTCGCGAACAATTGATGCGCGCAAATGAACAATTCCGCAAGCTGGCCGCGGAGCACAAGATGTACGCAGACCAACTGGACAAGCTCACGTCCAGGGTCTACCTGACCGAAGAAGAGAAGCTGCAGGAGATCACCCTCAAGAAGAAGAAGCTTCTGCTCAAGGACCAGATGTACTCGATGGTTCAGAAGTACCGTCGCGAGCTCGAGGGCCGGCCCTGATGCCGGCCGCAAAGAGCCAGGGAGGCCGCGCGTAGTGCACTTCAAGGACGCTTACTGATTTGGCGGTGACGGTTCATGGTCAGCGACGCCTACAGATTCATCATTCCCCTGTTGATTATCGGGCTTGCGCTTTACGCTGTCAGCGGACCCTGGGCGGCGTGTCTGCCGATCTTGCTCGCTGCTTTTGTCTCTTATTTTTTCCGTAACCCGCCGCGCGCGATTCCGCCCGGGGCAAGGCTCGTGGTTTCTCCGGCCGACGGCAAGATCATCAAGGTGGCCCCTGCGGGGGAGGGAGCGGAGAGTCGAAGCCAGGTGAGCATCTTTCTTAATATCTTTGACGTACACGTAAACAGGGCGCCGATCGAAGGCGAGTTGGAAAAACTGGAGTACCGCCGCGGCCGATTCAAGGTGGCGTCCAACGAAGATACGAGCCGGGTGAACGAGCAGAATATCCTGACCATTCGCGGGCCCGATGCCACGCTCGTCATGAAGCAGATTGCTGGGTTGATTGCGCGACGCGTGGTATGCTGGAAAGAGGCGGGCCAGAGAATGCAGCGCGGCGAAGTCATCGGACTGATCCGGTTCGGGTCGCGCGTGGACCTGCTGCTTCCCGAAGATGCAAACGTGATCGTGCGCGTGGGCGATCGAGTCAGGGGCGGCAGTTCTGTGATTGCGGAGCTCAAATGATCGACGGTTCTGACAGTCTGCAGGACAAGGCCCAGGGTTCTCCCCGGCGCCGGCTGGGGCGGAGCATCTACATACTTCCGAGCCTCTTCACCGTCGGCAACATCTTCTGCGGCTACTACGCGATCATGGCCACGATGAACGGCCATTATGATGCGGCCGCGCAGGCCATAGGCATCGCCATCATTCTGGACATGCTGGACGGGCGGATTGCCAGGATGGCAAACGCGACCAGCGGATTCGGCCTTCAATTGGATTCGCTCGCCGACCTGGTCTCTTTCGGAATTGCGCCTTCGGTGCTGGCGTTTGTCTGGGGATTCCACCCGGTCAATCAACGCCTGGGCTGGATCGCCGGGTTTACGTTCGTGATCTGCGGGGCCATGCGCCTGGCTCGCTTTAACGTTCAGGCGGGAAACCTCAAGCACTTCGTCGGTATGCCGATACCGGCTGCGGGCGGGGTGGTCGCCGCCACCGTGCACTTCTTCCAGATCCCGATCGATGACAGCATCGCGGGCACGGCGATGGTCGGGGTAGTCTTCCTGCTTGCATTCCTGATGGTCAGCACGATCCGATACCCGAGTCTGAAGCAGCTGACTCTCGGGCGCAAATCCCACCTCACGATCCTGCTGATCGCGCTCCTCGTTGCGCTCGTGTACAACTACTCCCGGTGGACGCTGCTGGCAATTGCGATCGCCTATACCGTATCCGGCATCGGCGGCAGGCTGTTCAGCCTGCTGCGCCGCCGGAAGCCAGGGAGCGAAGCCCCGGTCGTGGAGCTGGGGCACCGATGATCCGGTGGGCAGATTTCGGTAGAACCAACCCCGGAAATTCAGTGAGAATGGAATGCAGTCGCACATCGAAAGTATTCTTGTGCGCGTTCCGTGGCACTGAGCATCGAGGTCCCGAGCGGTTCATCCTGGCTGGCCTTCTCACTGCTTCCTCTCTTGCGGTGATCGGGTGTTCCACGCTGCACGTGCCCGCGGTCAGGCCGAGTTTCAGAATAGGGGAATCCGTCCAGGCAGAGACAGACGGCATCACACTCAGAGCCAGCCCGATCGCAGGGAAGGAGAGTTACAACGAGTTGTTCGACGATGACCTTCCGCAGGTCGGCATCATCGCGGTTTGGGTGACGCTGGAGAACCACAGCAAGCAGCCGGTTGCCGTCGATCCGAAGCGGTGGTACATGCTGGCCGCGAGCCGTCGCTGTCCGGTCATGCCTTCGAACGAAATGGTGGATCGCTACTATCGCGAGCGCGGGATTCGCCTCTACATCGTCCAGGCCGACGAGCGGGCCCGGGACAGGTTGCGAGAGCTCAGCCTTCAGCGTGGAGAACTTGCCCCCGGCACCTCGGCAGAAGGTTTTGTCTTTTTCCGCACCGACGGCTCAGCACCGCCCTCGTGGAACCGCGACGCCAGGCTGATGGCGAAAGGGATCAAACTCGGCGGCAAGCGGAAGCTGGACATGGAATTGCCCCTTTATGCCCATCCTTGAAGCGGAAGCGGTCGTCCTGCGGAGTTATTCGCTGTCGGACGCCGATCGCATCGTCGTGCTCGCCACCCGGGAATATGGAAGAGTGCGGGTCGTGGGACAGGGAGTCAAGAAACCGAGGAGCCGCATGGCAGGGTGCCTGGAACCACTGACGCATATCCGCGCGAAGTTTTTTCTTCGCGAAGGCGCGGAACTCTGGCGCCTCCGCCAGTGCGAGGGCATACATTCCTATCTGGGATCGAACATCTCACTCCGGCAATTCTACGGGTTCAGCTATCTTGCGGAGCTCGTCCATGAGTACCTCGAGGACCACAATCCGAATCCACCGCTTTTCCGGCTTCTTCTCTCGACCCTCGCGGCTGGCGAACAGTGCGGCTGCAGTGAAGCACTCGTGCGCTATTTCGAGCTGTGGCTCCTGAAGCTGTGCGGTCTGTTGCCCGACTATCGGTCCTGTTCGAGTTGCGGGAGGTCTCTCGTGCAGACCGGCTTCTACGCCGCAGCGCAGGGCGGGGAAGGCCACTGTGAGGAGTGTGCGGGCAGCGGGGGCCTCAGGATCAGGCCGGCGGCAGCGAGGCTCCTGCAGTCATATCAACGCATGTCGCCGCTCGAGTTCATCGGAGCTCCGGGCAATGCGGCGGCGGCTTCCGATCTCGAGAAACTCACGCTCAGGCTCATCGAATGCAGCCTCGAGAAAACACTCAAGTCCTATCCTCCTCTCCGGCAGACGTGGCGGGAAGACGGCGCGCAGGTCGGTTGAGTCCGCCTGCATCCGGGGGCCTGGACTCCCGGAACTTTTAAACCTTGTGGGCCCCCGGCCGAGCCGGGGGGCTGCGTCACAAGCACTAACTTGATCCGCCGGCTCAGCTCTGAGGCGTTTCTTCCCGGGTTCGGATTCGGCATCGCAATCGACATCGTCCTTCGCCTGCTCGTCGCCGAGAGGGCCGGCTACCCCACCCAAGTCGGAAAGTTCGCCGCTCGACATCGATTCCGATGCCGATCCCGATAGCGATCCCGACCCCGAAGCACACCATGGGCAGGGAAGCGATCCAAAACAAAAGGCGGGTCCCGGCCTCACCGGCCATGGCCCGCCTCTTGAAGATTCACGTTACACAGCGTGCCCGCAGGGCCCGCCTACTTCCGCGTCTTGCCCTTCTTCACCGTTTTCTTCGCAGGTTTCGCTGCCTTTTTCGCCTTTTTCACGGTCTTCGGGGCTGTCCTGGCCGCGGTCTTCACCGCCGCCTTCGCAGCCGGTTTCCGCGCGGCCGGCTTCTTTGCCGCGGCCGCTTCTTCAACCGCCACCTGGGCAGCGGCGAGACGCGAGATCGGTACACGGAAGGGGGAGCAGGAGACGTAGTCCATGCCGACCCGGTGGCAGAACTTCACCGAGGTGGCATCGCCTCCGTGCTCGCCGCAAATGCCGACTTTGAGCTTCGGCCGCGTGGCGCGCCCTCGCTCGATGCCGATCTTGATGAGTTCGCCGATTCCCTCCTGGTCGATCGTCTGGAACGGGTCGTCAGGCAGGATCTTGTTCGCGAGGTAATCGGGCAGGAAACTCCCGATGTCGTCGCGGGAGAAACCAAATCCCATCTGAGTAAGGTCGTTGGTGCCGTAGCTGAAGAACTCGGCGACCTCCGCCATCCGTCCGGCCGTCAGCGCTGCGCGCGGAATCTCGATCATCGTGCCGTAGAGGTGGGGAATCGACTTCAGTCCGAGCTTGCTGCAGACCTCGGCGTAGACCCGGTCGACAATCGCCTTCTGGTGAACCAGCTCGCTCGTCGCGGCCGTTACCGGGATCATGATTTCGGGAAAAGCCTTCTTTCCCGCCTTGAGCAGTTCGCCGGCTGCCTCCAGGATGGCACGGATCTGCATCTCCGACACCTCCGGGTAGGTGACTCCCAGCCGCACCCCGCGGTGACCGAGCATGGGGTTCGTTTCGTTGAGGCTCTCGCCGCGCTTTTTTGCCTCCTCAACCGGTATGTTGAGTTCGGCGGCCAGGGCGGCCATCCTGTCGGGGTTGTGCGGCACGAACTCGTGAAGCGGAGGATCGAGCAGCCGGATGGTGATCGGCAGGCCGTTGAGCACCTCCATCGTTGCCTTCACGTCGTTCTTGACATAGCCTGAAAGCTCGGCGAGCGCCACTTTTCTCTCATCCAGGGTCTTGCTCAGGATCATCTTGCGCAGGAGGAAGAGCGGCTTGTCGCTCCCCTCGCCGTAGAACATGTGCTCGGTCCTGAACAACCCGATGCCTTCGGCACCAAACTGCACGGCGCGCCGCGTGTCCTTCGGGGTATCTGCATTCGTCCGGATCTTCAGCTTGCGGAGCTTGTCGCACAGGACCATGAGGTCCCTGTAGGACTGGTTGTGTTCGACATCGACATCCACCAGGGGCATGCTCCCCTCGTAGACGACGCCCTTGGTGCCGTTCAGGGAGATCCAGTCACCCTCGCGGACGACTTTTCCGCTCTTCGTTCTGAAGTGGTCGCCCTCGACCTCCACGTCCGAGCAGCCCACGACGCAGCACTTGCCCCAGCCGCGTGCCACCAGGGCCGCGTGAGAAGTCATGCCGCCCTTCGAGGTCAGGATTGCCTGCGACTTGTGCATGCCGTCGACGTCTTCCGGCGAAGTCTCTTCACGCACGAGGATCACCTTCTCGCCGCGCGAAGCCCATTCGACCGCAGACTGCGATGTGAACACCACGCGCCCCTTTGCACCTCCGGGTCCGGCGGGCAGGCCCTTCGCGATCGGAGTCGTACTCAACTCCGCCTTGGGGTCCAGCATCGGCAGCAGCAGTTCCACGAGCTGGTTCGGGCCTACGCGCATGACCGCCGTCCTGGCGTCGATCAGGCCTTCGCGGTGCATTTCGGTCGCCATGCGCACGGCGGCCACGCCGTTGCGCTTGCCGACGCGGCACTGGAGCATGTACAGGACGCCCTCCTCGATGGTGAACTCGATGTCCTGCATGTCCTTGTAGTGCCGTTCGAGGCGCTTCTGGAACCCGTAGAGCTGCTGGTAGAGCGCGGGCATGGTCTGTTCGAGCGTCGGCAGGTGCTTGCTCTGGTCGTTCTTGGAGTATTCGTTGATCGGCGCCGGCGTGCGGATTCCTGCCACAACATCCTCACCCTGCGCGTTGATCAGGTACTCCCCGTAAAACTGGTTCTCCCCTGTGCCGGGATTGCGCGTGAAGGCGACTCCGGTCGCCGAGGTTTCTCCCATGTTGCCGAAGACCATGGACTGGACCGTGACGGCGGTGCCCCATTCATCCGGGATCCTCTCGATGCGGCGGTACTCGACCGCGCGTTTTCCGTTCCAACTCTGGAACACGGCTCCCATGCCGCCCCACAGCTGCTCCTGGGGATCGTCGGGAAACGGCTTCCCGAGGACCTTCTGGACGATCTGCTTGAATTCCTTCACAATGACTTGCAGGTCTTCCGTCGTCAGATCCGTATCGCTCTTGTACCCTTTGCCTTTCTTGTACTCGTCCAGACGCTTGTCGAGGATCTTCCGGATTCCCTCTCCGGTCGGCTCGATCCCGGCCGCCTTCTCCATCACTACGTCGGCGTACATCATAATCAGCCTGCGGTAGGCGTCCCACGCAAACCGGGAGCTGCCGGCTTTCTCGATCAGGCCGTGGATGGTCTGCTCGTTCAGCCCGACGTTCAGCACTGTCTCCATCATGCCGGGCATCGAACGACGGGCGCCCGAACGCACCGACACCAGTAGCGGATTGGCCGCATCACCGAACTTCTTGTTCATCAGCTTTTCGACCTGCGCCATGGCCGCATTCACCTCCGCCCGCAGCTCTCTCGGATACGAGCGGTGGTGCTTGTAGTAATGGGTGCAGACCTCGGTGGTAATGGTGAAGCCCGGCGGCACCGGCAGCCGCAAGCCCGGGTGTCCCGCCATCTCGGCCAAATTGGCACCCTTCCCGCCGAGAAGTTCCTTCATGGATTCATTGCCGTCGGCTCTTCCGCCGCCGAAGAAATAAACATATTTGGCCATCAATGGTCCTCCGAAGCAGAGTGTGTCTGAAATGAGAAAGCTCAACGATTAAAACCAGATATCGTACTAGAGGTCGCCCTGCGCATCAAGCCACTTTGGGCCTGTGCTGTGATTCGGACACAGGACGCATGGCGCCTCGGCGACGAAAGAAGCGGGAAAGAGCTTCGCCGCGGATCGCACTTCAGGTCCGTGGATCAGCGGCGTGTCTTTTTCCGGCCGCGGGATGGACAGTCCCGGTGTCGAAACTGCAGGGCCGTGCGCAGTGCGGAACGTCTCCCGGAGCGCCTGACATCAAGAGAGCAGCAGTCGGAGTCTGAACGGAAGGAGGGAGTCATACACCTCTCGGTCCGGGTCCCGCCGGGATCGCAGGCAGGGCTGGCGAGCCCGAAGAGCGCCCGGACCAAGAGTCAGCTTCTCGAATAGCCTGACGACCTTATCGGCAGCCCGGCCGGAAAGATCACTTTTTTCCTGTGTCCGGTATCGCGCCAGGCTTTGCCGCCGCCAGGGTCTTCTCCAAGTCGCGCACTTTTCGGATCAGGTCGGGCAGTTTCAGGATGGCGGCCGAGCACCGAAGCCAGGTAGTATTCTCCACCGCCGGGTAGCCTGACATCAGGGCGCCCGCCGGTACGTCATGCGGCACGCCTGTCTGGGCCGTGAATGTCGCCCCGTCGCCGACTTCGAGGTGGCCGGCAAAACCTACCTGGCCGCCGGCGCGAACTGCGCGCCCCAGGCGGCTGGAGCCGGCGAGCCCTGTCTGGGCAGCAAGCACGCAATTCTCGCCTACCCGGCTGCCGTGACCTATCTGAACAAGGTTGTCGATCTTGGAACCGCGCCCGATGACGGTATTGCCAACTGCGGCCCGATCTATCGCGGCGTTGGCCCCTATCTCGACATCGTCCTCGATCATGACGCTCCCCGCCTGCATTATCTTGTAGTAGGTTCCGTCTTCCCTGGGTGCGAACCCGAAGCCGTCCCCGCCGATGACCGCACCGTTCTGGATGATCACCCGGTCGCCGAGAATGCACGACTCCCGGATTACCGCGTGGGAGTGAATGACCACATCATCCCCGAGGACGACGCCGGGGTAGAGCACAGCATGGGGATGGAGAACAACCCTGGTTCCCAACCGGCATCCCGCCCCGACAACCGCGAATGCCCCAATACTGGCATCCGGTCCCACCGTGGCATCTGTGGCGACCGCCGCAGTAGAATGGATGCCCTTCTGCAGGACGGGCGGCTCATGGAAGAGCTCCAGGGCGTACGCAAACGCCAGATAGGGGTTCGAGCTCCGCAGGCTGGGCAGCGGGACCTCCGGCATCGCCTCCCCGAGGATTATGGCGGAGGCCTGCGTGTCCTTGATGTGTTTGATGTACTTGCGGTTTGCGACGAAGGTCAAATCCCCGGGACGAGCTTCCTCTATCCCGGCCACGCGGATGATGTCGATATCCTGGTTCGAAACCATTCGGCACTGGATTCTCTGCGCAATTTCAGAAAGCTTCATAGCGGGCGATCCGATCGGGAAAGGTCATATAGATCAATATTTTGCCGCATCCGCGGCCTATGGTAGTATAGGCCTCCATGGCAGTCAAGGAGACGGGGCCTGCGGCATTGCTTCGGTCACTGGTCAGAGGTTTGCGAGAGGGAGTGGGGGCGCTGACCCGCAACGCAAAGGTGCCCACACCGCCGGCGCGGACGCACCTCCGGTCGGATAGGCTTCGAATTCCGGCCACCTGTTCAGGATGGTCCGGCCCTGCGTAATGACTGCTTTACCACATGAACGATTTCCCGGCAGGCGATTCTAGAGACAACCGACCCGTGAGGCGACGGAGCGTCGCCCGAGCGGCCGGAGCCGTCACGCTGGCTACGATGATCAGCCGGATCCTCGGCGTCGGCCGGGAAATGGTGATGGCGAAGTACTTCGGAGCGGGATTCTTCACTGATGCATTCAACATCGCCTACCGGGTGCCTAACCTGTTCCGGGATCTCTTCGCCGAGGGAGCCCTCAGTTCGGCCTTCATCCCCACCTTCATCCGGGAATTGAACCACGGCGGAGCCGAAAAGGCGTGGTCTCTGGCCAACCGCCTGGTCAGTGCACTCCTGCTCGTGCTCGGGGTGCTGACACTGGTCTTTCTCTTCTTCGCCGAGGGATTTGACTACCTGCTGGCTGCAGGTTACGCCGACACGCCCGGCAAGATGGAACTCACGGTCCAGATGACGCGGATCCTGTCGCCCTTCCTGTTGTTCATCGCGCTGGCCGCCGTGGCGATGGGGATGCTGAACGCATTCGGTTCGTTCTTCGTCCCGGCCGCCGCACCCGCCGCCTTGAATCTCTGCTGCATCCTGGCGGGGATCTTCCTGTCACCGTTTATGCCGCGCTTCGGTATGGCGCCGGTGGTTTCCATGGCGATAGGCGCGATCGCCGGCGGCGCGAGCCAGTTCCTTGTCCAGGTGCCTTCTGCGCGACGGCTGGGATGGAGGTTTCACTTTATACTCGACTTCTCGGATCCCGGCCTGCGCCGCATAGCGAGTTTGATGCTCCCGGCGGTAATCGGCCTGTCCGCCACGCAGATCAACATCACGGTCGACAGCCAGCTGGCATCTCACTATGGAAACGGCCCGGTCTCCTGGCTCAATTATGCATTTCGCCTCATCCAGCTGCCCATTGGGCTTTTCGGTGTGGCGATCGCGACTGCTACCACCACGCTCGTTTCGCACCACGCTGCCGACAACGCAACCGACAAGCTCAGGGATACCGTCCACTCGAGCCTTCGGCTTACAGCCTGCCTTACATTCCCCGCCACTGTGGGCCTCATCGTGTTCCGGGAGGAAATCGTGAGGCTCCTGTATCAGCGCGGCTCGTTCCTGCCGGGGGATACGGTGCAGACGGGCAATGCGGTAATGCTGTACTCCCTTGCGCTTTTTGGATATTCCGCGGTGAAGATCCTGGTACCGTCCTTCTATGCCCTCGGCGACACGCGCACGCCGGTTCGGACCAGCGTAATCACCGTGGCGGTCAAGGTCGCGATCAACTTCCTGCTCATCCTCCCGATGAAGTTCCTCGGCCTGGCGCTGGCCACCTCGGTCGCCTCCTGGCTCAACTTCCTGCTGCTGCTCAGGAAGCTCAACCGCGTCACAGGTGGCGAAATGGGATGGCAAACGATCGCCGCATACGCGCGCATCGCGGCGGCATCGGTCCTCATGGGGGGAGCCGCGGATCTGATTTACCGCGTTGCCCAATGGGTCCTGCCGGGCGGTGGCACGTTCCGGCTCGCAGTCCATCTGGCTTTCGCAATGTTCGGTGCGATGGCGCTGCTGGTGCCCCTGCTCGGGCTCTTCAAGGTCGAGGAAGCCCGTGAGCTCTCGGTGCTCCTGAAGAGGAAATTGCTGCAGAGATAGCCAATGACCCGTGACTGGGTTTCGGAATTCGGCGATTACCTGCGTGTCGAAAAAGGGCTCGCGCAGAACTCGACTGCCGCGTATCTCTCCGATATCAGAAAGCTCCAGGAATTCGCCGGCAACCTGAAAACCGATCTGACCGCGCTGAGCCAGGATGAGTTGCGCGCCTGGCTCAGGCACCTGCGAGAGAGCGGACTGTCGCCGCGGTCCGCCGCGCGCGCGCTGGCCGCCGCCCGCGGCTTTTTCCGCTTCCTCGCCGGGGACCGCGTCCTGACGGCGGACCCGACCGGCAATCTCGAAGCGCCGCGGTCCCTGCGTTCGCTTCCGCGATACCTGCACGGCGACGAGGTGGAGCGCCTGCTGAAGGCCCCCGACCCGAAAACGACGCTCGGTTCCCGCGACAGGGCCATGCTCGAAGTCCTCTACGCTACCGGCCTGCGGGTCAGCGAACTCGTGGGCCTGACCCTGGCGCAACTGCACAAGGACCTGGGCGTCGTTTCCTGCATGGGGAAAGGGAGCAAGGAGAGAATCGTCCCGATCGGTCGTGCAGCGACAGAAGCTGTGACTGCGCACCTCGAGCAACACCGCTCGCAGCTGCTGGGGCGGAGATCGAGCAACTACCTCTTCGTGACCCGGCGGGGCACACGGATGACCCGCCAGGGTTTCTGGAAGATCATTCGCGCCTACGGACGCCGTGCAGGAATTCGCAAGTCCCTTTCACCGCACATGCTGCGGCACTCGTTCGCGACTCATCTGCTCGCGAATGGCGCCGACCTGCGGTCGGTGCAGCTGATGCTCGGGCATTCCGACATCTCTACGACTCAGATTTACACTCACGTCACGCGCGAACGGCTGAAGAGAATCTACGGGAAGTATCACCCGAGGGCCTGAGCTAAGGACGAGGCGCCCCGGTCCCACGGGGTCGGAATCGGAATCGGCCTCGACCAGGAGTCAAGGTTGGATCCCCGGGTCGTCGACCGACCCTGAGTTCAGATCCTGATACCGACTGCGACCCCGATTCCGACATCGAAGAGTCGAAGCCTGGCCGCCCGCGAGTCTCAGCATTTCAGGGGGACTGTGATTCAGACAGTGGGGGTCGAAGTGACGTCGTCTCGTCATGTGATCGCTGTCCAACCCCTTCAGGGTTGGGCCTTGCGGCAGACCCGATCATCCCCGGGGTTTGCACCCCGGGCTGATCTGTCCGACCCCCTTCGGGGTCGAGTCCGACGTGCTGCGCCCGGGGGCTGAACGTAACCATGCCGTTGAGTCCATTGAGTCACTGGTGACGGCGATGCCTCACAGATGCCAGGCGCGATCGACAGCGACGACGCTGAAAGCGTAGAATAGAACAGCCCGGGGTGCAAACCCCGGGGATCAGGATGATCAGAAGATGTCAACCCTGAAGGGGTTGAACAGCGTCCTTGCAGCGCAGGCTGCCTGTCACGCGTCACCAGTCTCGCAGTCCTCACGGTCTGAATCACAGTCAGGGGGAGATCTGGTTTGACTGGCAGGCGCCGCTGTGATAAAAAAAACCGCTTTTGGCTGCGGCCAGAGTGTTACCCATTCGGAGGAGGCATCAGTGGCAGGTCACGGCAGGTACCTATTTACATCGGAGTCTGTAACAGAGGGTCATCCGGACAAGGTGGCCGACCAGATTTCGGACGCAGTTCTCGATGAGATCATGAGGCAGGACCCGAAGGGGCGTGTGGCCTGCGAGGTGCTCGTCACCACGGGATTGACTCTCATCGCAGGTGAAATAACGACCAAAGGCAGCGTAGATTACGCGAAGATCGCCCGGCAGACCATCCTGGACGTCGGCTACAACCGCCCGGATTACGGCTTCGACGGCAATACCTGCGGGGTGATATCCACCATAGACGAGCAGTCGCCCGATATCGCAATGGGCGTCGACACCGGCGGTGCGGGTGACCAGGGGCTCATGTTCGGATACGCGACCAACGAAACCGAAGAGCTCATGCCCATGCCTATCATGATGGCGCACAAGCTTACGCAGCGGCTCGCGGAAGTGCGCAAGCGGAAGACTCTGGACTGGGTCAGGCCGGACGGCAAGTCGCAGGTTACCGTGCGCTACGAAGACTATCGGCCTGTTCGCGTGGAGACGGTGGTCGTTTCGACGCAGCACAGCCCGGACGTGGACATCGAGAAAGTGCGCCGGGACGTGCTCGAGCACGTGATTCATCCGGTGATTCCCGAACGGCTGCGCGACCCGGGGACCGTGTACCACATAAACCCGACAGGACGCTTCGCTGTCGGCGGCCCGCAGGGCGATTGCGGCCTTACCGGGAGGAAGATCATCGTCGACACCTACGGTGGATATGCCCACCACGGCGGCGGTGCCTTCTCCGGCAAGGACCCGTCCAAAGTGGACCGCAGCGCCTCCTACATGGCACGCTACCTTGCCAAGAACGTCGTGGCGGCGGGGATCGCCGACCGAGTCGAAATCCAGATTGCCTACGCCATCGGTGTCGCCGAACCGGTTTCCCTGATGGCCGATTCCTTCGGCACCGGCAGGATCCCCGACGACCGGATCGAGGAGATTCTCAGGAAGACCTTCGACCTGACACCGCGCGGCATCATTGAATGCCTGGATCTCCGAAGGCCGATTTACAGGAAGACGGCTTCGTACGGCCATTTCGGGCGTTCGGAGCCGGAGTTCAGCTGGGAGCACACCGACCGGGCGCCTGAGTTGGCAGATCGTGCCGGCACCCGCGTAATCGAATCGTTTGCCTGACACCGAGGTGACTGATGGACTACGACGTGAAGGATCTCGAACTGGCACAGAAGGGGAAGGACAGGATCCAATGGGCACGCCAGTCGATGCCGGTGCTCGGGCTGATCAGGGACAGGTTTGAAGCCGAAAAGCCGCTTTCAGGTTTGCGCATCGCCGCCTGCCTGCACGTGACCACCGAAACGGCAAACCTGGCGGTCACTCTCCGGGACGGGGGAGCCGAAGTGCGCGTCTGTGCATCGAACCCCTTGAGCACTCAGGACGACGTGGCTGCGGCCCTGGTCCGGGAATACGGCATCCCGTCCTTCGCCATAAAGGGCGAAGACAATCAGACTTATTACAGGCACATTGTTTCAACCCTGGCTCATCGCCCCCACGTGACGATGGACGACGGCGCGGATCTGGTGACGATGGTCCTGACGGAACGGAAGGACCTGATCCCGGAAGTCATCGGCGGCACCGAAGAGACAACGACGGGCGTGGTACGGCTTCGAAGCATGGCCAGGGACGGGGTACTGGCTTACCCGGTTATCTCGGTAAACGACGCGGACACGAAGCACCTGTTCGACAACCGTTACGGGACGGGTCAATCCACTGTTGACGGAGTCCTCAGGGCTACCAACGTGCTCATGGCGGGGATGCGCGTGGTCATCAGCGGCTACGGCTGGTGCGGACGCGGGGTCGCCATGCGCGCCAAAGGCCTCGGCGCGGACGTAATCGTGACCGAGATAAACCCGGTGCGGGCTCTCGAGGCGTTGATGGACGGTTACCGTGTCATGCCGATGCAGCAGGCCGCTGCGATCGGGCAACTCTTCATCACGGTCACCGGCAACAAGTCGATTATCCGTACAGAACACTTCCAGACCATGCAGAACGGCGCCATCCTCGCCAACTCGGGTCACTTCAACGTCGAGATCGACATACCTGCACTGGAATCCTTGAGCACCGGACGGCGAAGGGTGCGCGAATTCGTGGACGAATATACCCTCGCGGACGGCCGCAAGCTCTTTCTCCTGGGGGAAGGGCGACTGATCAATCTGGCAAGCGCCGAAGGCCATCCCGCATCGGTCATGGACATGTCTTTCGCCAACCAGGCCCTTTCGGTAGAGTACCTGGCCCGGAATCACAAACAGCTCCTGAAGCAGGTTTACCCGGTCCCGGCTGAGATCGACAAAGAGGTCGCCCGGCTCAAGCTGAAGGCGATGAACACGCAGATCGACACCCTGACCGCGGAACAGCAGGCCTACCTCAGCAGTTGGAGCGAGGGAACCTAGCCCGGAAATTCATGAAGCATCCGGGAGAAGGGGATTGGGGACACGGAGGAACGCCGATCGAAAATGGCTTTCACGTGCGGACCAGCAGGAGCAGAAACAGGCCGGCGGCAGAGAAGAGAATATTGGGAGCCCAGGCCGCGAGCAGGGGAATCAACATCCCGTACGCTCCCATCTGCTCGAACACGCTGAATATGCCCCAGTAGGATATCGCGATCACAACGCTCACAGTGATCCCGACAAACGCTCCCTTCTTCCCCATCGAAAATGAGAAGGGAAGCCCGATCAGTGCCATCACCATGCAACTCAGCGGGAAGGAGATCTTCTTGTTGAGTTCGACCTGTAATTCGGTAGCATTATAGCCTGACTTGTGAAGATAGTTTATGTAACTGCTTAGCTCTGAGTAGGTTAGTTTTGACGATTCCTCGGGTTCGAAAATCTCTTTCTGGAAATAGGACGCTTTTTCAGGGAATGTGCCGGATTCCCCTTGGAACGACCTGAACCCGTTCGTCTGGCTTTTGAAATCCCGGACCCAGCCACCTTCCAGTGTCCAGTTTCCGTCTGCTCCGATCATGGCGCGTGAGGCGTGCATGCGGCGCAGCATGCTCAGCCCGTTGAGGTCGATCTCAAAGACGTTGAGACCTACGAAGAGGCTGCGCCCCGCGTCGAAGTACTCGTAGTTGAAAATGCGGCCGTTCTCGCCGAATATCCATTTCCGCTGCGGCCGCATGAATGTCTGCGCCGGCCGTCCCTTGATCACGTGCCGGATTGCGTCCTGGCGCACATTCGCATGGGGCAGGATCTGGTCCTGCAGAAAATACAGGCCTGCGCACACGGCCATAGTGATGAAAACGACAGGCACTGCGATCCGGTACAGGCTCCAGCCTCCGGCCTTGAGCGCCGTCACTTCCGAATGTTTCTCGAGTATTCCGAAACTGATCAGGATGGCCAGCAGGACGGACATCGGAACCACCAGCATCAGGACTTGCGGAGTCAGGAAGAACAAGTACTGGATGACGTAGAACACAGGAATCCGGTTCCGGATTATGTCGTCAAGGAGGTCGAAGAGCGTCAGAACGATGAAAAGCGTCCCGCAGGCGATTGCGGACCAGAGGAAATACATGATGAAACTACGGCTTACGTAGGTGTCTATGATCCTCGGGAAACGGATGCGCGCAATCCGGCTTGTCGACGCGATCACCGCGTCGTCGGCCCGGCGGATCTTCTCGCGGATCGCGTCGAAGTGAAGGGAGCTCCCGATGCTGATGAGCCAGGGTCTCCAGTGCCACCCCGAGAGCCCATGCAGGAGCGATGATGCGCGTTCAGCGTTCGCCAGCAGGCTGAAGCCGAGTATCGATAGGATGATGTTCGCTCCCCAGGCACCCAGCCAGGGAGGCACCGATCCGACTGAAGCGAGACGCAGGCCGTTCATGAAGAGCACAAAAAAGGTCAGGACGAGGGCAAGGCTGAGCACGAATCCTGACGTACGGCCGCCCTTCTTCATGCTGGTTCCGAAAGTGAGCCCGAGTAGCCCGAAGGGAACAACAGAGAAGGGAATCGCGAGACGCCGGTGCAGCTGGATCAGCTGCTCCAGGCGCTCCTCCGCGGATGTCCCGGGTCCCGTGCCCCTCCACAGCTCCACCGTGCTCAACTCCGGCGCTTTCCGGGGCGCGTCGGCGGATCCGCTGTCGGTGTTCAGACCGGCCCGGAGGCGGAGGTCTACGGGTATGTCCGTTGCGGAGAATGTACTGACGTTGTCGCGACTCGAGTCCTGCGGGTCGATCTGATAAATGGTTCCGTTGCGCAGGTGCAGCTGAAGCCGCGCCGCCTCCTGGTCGGTCACCCAGGTCCCCTCACGCGCCAGGATGATGCGCGGCCGCCTGGGGTCCGAGTTGTCGGCCAGAAAAACGCGATCCCACCTTTGCCGGTCGACCGACAGGTCGTCCAGATAGAAGACGATATTCGGGAAATCCTCATTGAAAACCCGTGGTTCGACCTGAGCGGTCGCCTGGCGCACGCTCACCTTTTCCTTGAGGATGCGCAGCAGGTCCATCGATCTGGGAAGCACATAGATGGACAGGACGCCCGTCGCCACTCCCACCAGCGCACCGAGAAACATAACCGGAACAAGCAGCCTGCGAAGGGGAACGCCGCAAGCACGCAGCGCGATGATCTGGCTTTCACTGGACAGGCCGCTCAAGCCGATCAGGAGCCCGATGACATATGACAGAGGCAGCGAAAAGATCAGGATGCCGGGGAGAATCGAAGCGCAAATCATGAACACCGATTCGAGCGAGGCGTTGCGCGTGATCAAAAGCTCGGAAAGTCGTCCCATGTCGTGCGCGAACACGACGAACGTCAACACCACCACGGCAATGACAAACGGGCCAATTACCGCCTTGATCAGGAGCTTATCGATTCTTCTCATCGCGTCCGGTAAGGCTAGCACATCCGGGGAGGCAACGAGAAGAGGTGCGAGCGAGTAAGGCACAGGGGACACCGGGTAGAGCGTGCGTGTGGCGTGCGGGTTCGTCGGCCTGGTTCAGGTGTGATAAAACCGCCTTTTGACACTACTTCCGATAAGATATCTTATGTCAACTAATCGATAGCGACGGAAACCGGTCCGGCCAGCTCGAAGTGACCGCTCCTCGTACCTCCCTCCCTGCCGGGATGGCTGCCCGGGTTTCGGCGGCACCGCGTATCGGGCCGGGCTCGAACGGCAACAAACGCCGCGTTCTGCAGGTGTGATATTATGCTCCGCCGATTCCCTTGAGCTGTGAAGGAGGAACAGGATCTTGGCCTCGACAAAACTGACAGTACTGAAATTCGGCGGAACCTCTATGGGAAACCGGGATGCGGTGGAACGCGTCATGTCCATCCTCGTCGGTCAGGCCAGGAAGGGCCACGTGCTGACGGTTGTTTCGGCGATGTCGGGGGTCACGGATTCCCTGTTGGCCCTGGGGCATGCGGCGCTGGAGCGCAAAGAACAGGTTGTCGACGAGGCGCTCGCGCACCTGGAGGCATTGCACGTTGCCGCGTTCTGCCCACTGGCCAAAGACGAAGATTCGAAGCAATGGATGGCTGACTTCACCCGGCGTCAGCTGGTTGAGGCCGGCAATCTGGCGCACGGGATCGCGCTGCTTGGAGAATTCACTTCCGGAACCAGCGACAAGCTGCTCGCATTCGGGGAGATCCTCTCGTCGAACCTGCTGGCTCGGGCGTTGGCCGATCGCGATGCGAGGTTCTGTCATTTCGACGCCCGCGACGCTGTTGTCGTCGAAATGACCCGCGAGGGACCGGTGGTCGACCACGGCGAGACTGAAACCCGTACCCGGGCGAAGATAGCGCCGCTGCTCGGGCGCGGCAAAAGCCCTGTTGTCCCGGGATTCATATGTCGCACAACGGACGGGCGGCCTGCGACCTTGGGAAGAAACGGGTCGGATTATTCGGCTTCGATACTCGGTGCGGCTCTAAATGCCAGTGAGATATGGATATATACGGATGTCGACGGCATCATGACGGCTGACCCGAATCTCGTCGCCGAGGCACGCGTGCTGCCGAGGATCAGCTACCAGGAAGCCGCGGAGATGTCCTATTTCGGGGCGAAAGTCGTTCATCCCAAAACGATGATCCCGGCGGTGGTCCACCAGATTCCGATCCGAATCAAGAATACTTTCAGCCCGCATGCTCCGGGAACCCTCATCGGGAGCCGCAGCGGCCGCCAACCACTCATCAAGACCGTAACCTCGGTTCGCGACCTTGCCCTGCTGAACATCGAGGGGAACGGCATGGTGGGCATCCCGGGCGTCGCGTCCCGCGTCTTCGAAGTGCTGGCGCGCGAGAACATCAACATCATGATGATCTCGCAGTCCTCATCCGAACACAGCATTTGCCTGGTCGTCCGGTCGGCCGACGCCGACACCGCCCGGACCGCACTTGAGCGGGAATTCGGAGTCGAACTGGACCGGCACCTCATCGAGCGAGTCGCTGTCACCAGGGCAGTTGCGATCGTCTCCATCATAGGCGCAGGCATGAGGGGCACGCCGGGGATCGCGGGCAAGTTCTTCGATGCCCTGCGCCGGGGCCGCATCAACGTGCTCGCAATAGCACAGGGCTCCTCCGAGTTGAACATCTCCGCGGCAATCGCAGAGGCCGATTACCGCCACGCCGTCCAAGCCATCCACAGCGCCTTCGGCCTGACGCGTGACCTGAACATCTTCGTTTTCGGGTGCGGCAACATCGGCAGAACGCTTCTCGGCCAGATTTGCAGCAGCCGAAAGCAGGTCAACAAAATACTTAAAGTAAGACTCAAAGTTCTTGGAGTATGTAATTCGCGGAACCTGGTTTTCGATTCACGTGGGCTTTCGGATGCAGTGCTCCAGTCGCTTGCCTCCGGTACTGCGCTGAGCAACCTGCCAGCCTGCCAGGCCCGGCCCTCCAATGAAGCGATCCTGGACCAGATCAGTCGGGCCTTCAAGTCGGACGTGGTCCTCGTTGATGCCACGGCTGCGGACTTCTCGGGGGCCCACCTCGAGGGTCTGCGCCGTGGCTTTCACTGCGTTACTGCCAACAAGAGGCCGCTGGCAAACAGCCTCGCGGACTACCGCAAGATCCAGGAGGTTCGCCAGGAGCGAGGCCTGAGCTACCGTTACGAGGCCACCTTCGGCGCCGGCCTGCCGCTGCTGTCGACCCTTCAGGATCTCATCGAGACAGGAGACCGGATTCTTCAGATCCAGGGTTGCCTGAGCGGTACTCTCGGGTTCATATGCACAAGGATGGATGAGGGAGTGCCCTTCTCTGCCGCGATCCGCGAGGCGATGTCGCTGGGTTACACGGAGCCGGATCCGAGGGACGATCTGAGCGGCACAGACGTTGCCCGCAAGGCACTGATCATCGCACGCGAGATCGGGTTGCTGCTGGAGATGAGACAGATCTCATTGGAGCCGATGCTGGCCGCATCACAGCTCGGTGGCGGCACCGTGGCGAGATTCCTCGAGCGGGTGACCCGGGTTGATCAGGCCATGGCTGCGCGCGTGCGCCAGGCAAAAGCGCGCGGCGAAGTGCTGCGGTATGTCGTCGACATCGACGGCCGCGGGTGCCGCGTCGGCCTGCGCCGCCTGCCGCGCGAGAGCCCGATCGGACGCCTCGCGGGACCCGACAACATCCTCGTCTTCAGGACGGAACGCTATAACAACTATCCGCTCGTGATACAGGGGCCCGGAGCGGGAGCGGGAGTGACAGCCGCCGGCGTGCTGGGCGACATCCTGAAGGTTGCCAAATGGTCGTGAGGTGGTCTCGGGCTTCCGGGATCTGCCTCGATATCGGAATCGGATCGGTATCGGCATTCGAATCAGTCAGCCGACCCACACATTGCCTGGGGTCTTCTATCGGTCGATTGCGATGCCGACAGCGATAAGGCGGAAACTACATCTTGTACTTCCCGAGGTCCTCGGGATTGAGGTTTTCGAGCCAGCGCCTGATATCCTCGGGAGAGCTGCGCTCGGCGTTCGGCGCGGCGGCGTTGGCGGCTGCGGACTTGGAGATGACCTCCTCGGTTACAAATATGGGTGAATCGGTCCGCAGGGCGAGGGCGATCGCGTCCGACGGCCGCGAGTCAATGGTGATCACTTTGCCGGCCACGCTCAGGAAGATCAGGGCGTAGAACGTATTGTCCTTAAGTTCAGTAACGACGATCTTGGTTACCTTGGCGTTCAGCTGATTCAACACCCCCTTGATCAGGTCGTGCGTCATCGGCCTGGGCGTGTCGATCTTCTCTATCTGGAGGGCGATCGCATTGGCCTCGAAGATGCCGACCCAGATCGGCAAAAGGGTGTCGCTGCCGACGTCCTGGAGAACCACGATCGGCGAGTTCGTCAGCGGGTCCATCATCAGACCCTTGATCTTGAATTCTATCTCCTTCACTGACCCTCCTGTCCCTCTCCCACCCGGATGCCCTTCAGGCTGTTGGCGCTGAAACCGGTTATGAGCACGGGCACGATACGCCCCATCAGAGAATCCGGCCCGTCGAAGTTGACGATCTTGTTTTCGGTCGTCCGCCCTGCGAGCGAGAACCTTGACTTCGGCCGGCCATCCACCAGGACATCCGCGACGCGTCCCTGGTAGGCGGCGTTCTTGTTGTACTGGATGACCCTCTGCTGTTCCTGAAGGATCATCAGCCGTCTACCCTTCTCAGCCTCCGGAACCTCACCCGGCAATTCCAGCGCCTTCGTGTTTGGACGCGGAGAGTACTTGAATGAGAACGCGCTGTCGAATAGTACCTCATCGAGCAAGGTCAATGTATCCCGAAAGTCCGCCTCCGACTCTCCCGGAAACCCGACGATCAGGTCGGTGGATATGGCAATCGGCCGCGGCGCCGCCTTGATTTTGCGAATCGTCTCCAGGTACCTCTCGCGTGTGTACCCCCGTCGCATGGACCGCAGTATCGCGGTCGACCCCGACTGTACCGGCAAGTGAATCTGGTTGCACACTTGCCCGCAGGAGACCATGACCTCCAGCAGCTCATCCGTAAAATCACCGGGGTGCGGGGACGTAAACCGGATCCGCGCCAGCCCGGGGATGCCTGCGAGCCGGCGCAGCAGGCCTGCGAAACTGAGCCCGGATTCGGGATCGCGATACGAGTTCACCGTCTGTCCGAGCAGAAGAACCTCGACGTAGTTCCCCGCTGCCAGTTCCTCGACTTCGCGGACAACCGCGGCAGCCGCGCGGTTGCGCTCTTTTCCCCTGGTGAACGGCACAACACAGAACGAGCACGCGCGGTTGCAGCCCTCGCTGATCGTCACGCCTGCCTGCCATGGGCTGTTACGCGACACGTGTGGAACTTCGAGGGCCCCGGCCTCATCGTCCATCCTGAGGTCCACGACCGGCGATCTCTCCGTGCCCGCACGCCGCACGAGGCTCGGGAGGATCCGGGATTTCTGGGGCCCGGCGACGATGCTGACGAAGGGGGCTCTGCGCATGAGCTGCCGGGCTTCGAGCTGTGCCATGCACCCGACCACCCCCACGAGAAGGTCGCTGCGCTGCCGCTTCTGGTGCCTGATCTCGCCCAGGCGGGCATAAACCTTCTGGACCGCCTTCTCGCGTACGCTGCACGTGTTGAGAAGTATCAGATCCGCCTCGGAGGCGTCCCCGGCGGGGAGCATGCCCTCGTCCTGGAGGCTCCCGGCGATCTTCTCGGAATCCAGATCGTTCATCTGGCAGCCGAAAGTCTCGATGAAGAATCTCCTCTTCATGCCCGGTTTTTCAGAACCTCCCCTGCCCTCGTGCTCATCGCGCGCGAGTGATTTCGCATCTCCAGGGCGTGACGGCGCGTGGTCCCGGTGATGACCTCGCCCCCGAGCATCCTCGCCAGCTCTTCCAGACGGCCCTGTTCCTCAAGCCTGCTCACCGACGACTCGGTCCTGGATCCGACCGCCTCTTTCTGCACCCTGAAATGCTGGTCCGCGAACGCCGCGATTTGCGGCAGGTGGGTGACGCAGAGCACCTGGTTCGTCCGTGCGATCTCCGCAAGCCGCCGACCCACAGCCTCCGCGGCGCGGCCGCCGATGCCCGCATCGACCTCGTCGAAAACCAGCACCCTCCCCGGGTCGACGCTGCCGCAAACGGTCCTGATCGACAGCATGATCCGGGAGAGCTCACCCCCGGAAGCGATCTTTGCCAGCGGTTTGAAATCTTCACCCTTGTTCGGCGACACGAGAAACTCTACACGGTCGACTCCCGTGGGTCCATAGTGGCCTGGGAGGCGGCCTTCGATTTCCGTGTCACGTGGACGGAACTGAACGCGCAAATCCATCCTTTCCATCGCGAGGTTACGGAACTCCTTGCGCAGCTCTCGCTCCAGGCGGTTTGCGTCCGCGCGGCGTTTCTTCGAAAGCGGCTCGCTCGCCGATGCATATTCGCGCAGCTCTCTGCCGAACTGTTCCTCAAGTTCGCGGGAGGACTCGGCATGGGACAGCAGGCCCTGGAGCTCGAGATCCGTTCTCGCTGCGTACTGCAGGACCTCGTCCGCGCTGTCTCCGTATTTCCGGCACAGGCGATCGATGTCGGACAACCTGCGTTCGATTTCGTCGAGCCGCGCCGGGGAAAATTCGAGGTCGGCGCTGTAGTCGCGCACGGAGTAGGCGAGATCCTCGAACCGGAAGAGACTTTCCTTGAGGGCTTCGCGATGCGTCGTCCACCGGGGATCAAACGACTCGAGTTCCTGCAGGAGCCGAAGCAACCGGTTTGCCTGCGCCAGGACCGACGATTCGTCTTCATAGATCAGGGCGTAGGTCTCGGACGCCAGTGAAAAGATCTTTTCACGGTTTGAGAGCAGCCGCCGCTCGGTCTCCAGGCTCTCTTTCTCGCCGCCTTTCGGGTCCACGCGCCGGATCTCGTCCAGCTGAAACTGGAGGACGTCCACCCGCCGCAGACGTTCCTGTTCGTCCATCTTCATTGCGTCGAGGCGCCGGAGAATGTCGCGCAGCCTCCGGTAGCGTTCGCGAATTGCCGCGACCTCGGCCGCGTTGCCTCCGAAGCGATCGACCCACTCGAGGTGGCTCGGCAGATCCAGCAGCGCCTGGCGATCGTGCTGGCCGTGTATCTCCACGAGACGCTCGCCAACGGTCCTGAGCAGAGCCTGCGTGGCCAGCGCATTGTTGATGAAGTTGCGGCTTCTCCCGGCCGACGTTATCTCCCTGCGCAGCAGTACTGTGGCCTCACCGCCCGGGATTCCGGCCTCACCAAGCAAAACAGGAATGTCAGGGTCCGAGCCCGCGATTTCAAACTCGCCTTCAAGAACAGCCGATTCACATCCGCGGCGTATCATCTCCGGGGACGGACGGTCGCCGGCCAGGAGGCCGAGCGCATCGACCACGATCGACTTCCCCGAACCGGTTTCTCCCGTCAGGAGGTTCAGACCTGGCCCGAATTCGACTTCGAGGCCGCGGACCAGGGCGAAATCCCGAATCTTCAGCAGTCGCAGCATCAGAAACCTCTCAGACAGACACCGCATCCTGAGGCCACGGCGGTCAGTCTACCATAGCGCTTCTCCGACACGGGCTTCCTTTGACGCGGCGCTTCCCGCTCTGAAATCGTCGCTTGCCGGGGACTCGCGGCACATTGCGCAGGGCTCTTCAGATACCCTCGGGCCTGTGGCGGATTCACACGACCTCAGGATGCCGGGGTCTGAACCACAACCTTGGTTTTTCGGGTTGACATCGCCGCTAAGCGAGGCTATTTTCAAGGGTTATTCTATAAAATCAACCCACGATAGGAGGACTCGAAATAATCTACTTCATCACGCTCGCAATGCAGGCGGAGACGCCGTTGGCGGGACCTGTCCCGGGAGGATACATGGGGCTGGTCGCGCGGATGGGCGCGTTCGCCATGACGATTCTGGTCATACTGCTGGGGTTCTCTCTTCTTTCATGGACCATAATTCTTCGTAAGTATCTGACGCTCCGTGAAATAGAGTCCCAGAGCCGGGCCTTCGTCGCGTTTTTTCGCAAGAGCCCGCGTCTCAGTGAGGTTAACACCTACTGTGAGCATTATCGCCATACTCCCCTGACGGGTCTTTTCGCCGCCGGCTACCAGGAGCTCAACGCTCAGCTGCAGTCACTCGGCGAAAAGCATGGCGGTGCCAATCCGGGCCATCCTGTCCTGAACGAACGCGGCCTGGAGGCGATACAACGCGCGCTTCAGCGTGCGTCGGCGGCCGAGACATCAATTCTCGAACGCAGCATGAGCTGGCTGGCCAGCACGGCTACGGTGACGCCCTTCATCGGCCTGCTCGGAACTGTAGTTGGCATCATCAATGCCTTTCAGGGGCTGGGAATGGAGAAGACCGCCTCGATCCAGGCCGTCGCCCCCGGTATCGCCGAGGCGCTGGTCGCCACGGCGGCCGGGCTTTTCGCTGCCATTCCCGCGGTGCTGGCCTACAACCAGTTCGTGCATCGCATCAAGGAAGTTGCCGCGGAGATGGACGATTTCTCGGCGGAATTCATGAGCCTCGTCGAGCGGAGCTTTTCCTGATGGCATTTACCACGCAGCAGGGCCGCACGGCCACCTCGCTTTCCGACATCAATGTCACTCCGCTCGTGGATGTGATGCTCGTCCTGCTCATCATTTTCATGGTGACGGCGCCGATTCTCCAGACCGGCATAGATGTCCAGCTGCCGGAAACCAGGAACGTCACCGAGGCCAACCCGGCCGAGAGGATAGTGCTTTCCATCAGCCGCGAAGGCCTGATCTACTACGGTTCCGAGGCGATCAATTTCTACACGATCGGCGAACGCCTGAAGAAGGACGCCAGCGGGCCCAAGGAAGAAATATTCCTTCGTGCCGACAAGGACGTGAAGTGGGGTTCGATCGTTTCGGTGATGGATGCCATTCGCGGTGCCGGCTTCGACCAGATAAAACTGGTTACGAGACCCTTCGTGCCGCCGCGGCGCGGCAGATAGGAAGAAGACACGATGGCGGGGACCTCACCCGTGACGATGCTGAACATACCGTTGCTCGAGGAACGCTTCGGTCGCTCCTTCCTGGCGTCGCTGGGCCTCCACGCGGTCTTCGCCGCTGCGATGCTGCTGCTGCCGCGATTTCTGCCCCGCCCTGAGCCGCTGCTGATCGGGTCCGGTCCCGGAGGTGGAATCGGCGGGGAATCCTATGCCGTCGGCGTGGTGGATGAGGTGAGCGGCGGTGCCGGCATGACAAAACCTTCGATAATCCCGCAGCCTCCGGCCCTCGTGGAGGAGCAGAAGGCACCTGAGGTTGCCGGGAAAGAGGCAATCGCGCTCCCCGATACTGCGCGCGAAAAGAAGACTCCCCCGGCGCCGAAGAAGGCCGCCAAAGAAATCGAGAAGAAGGCTCCTCCGAGTTCCATGGTCGTTCCGACCCAGGCCCAGCCCGGCGCGGGAGGAATCGGCGGCGTGAGCGCGGGCTCCGGGGGGGGGCGCGGCGGCGGCAACGGCGTGTCCATCGGCACGGGCTCGGGCGGCTTTGGAGACTCCTGGTACGCCAGGGTCGTGGAGTCACGGATCAGCTCCAACTGGATAAGGCCATCTCCGGGTATCCGCGTGGAGATCGTGTTCAGTTTCTACATCGCTTCGGACGGTTCCATTTTTGACGTCAAGAAAGAAAAGTCCTCCGGGATCGATGCGCTCGACCTGACGGCGGAGCGTGCCATTCGCGCCTCCAATCCTCTCGCAGCGCCGCCACCTCATCTGCGGGGACGACCGCTGCAATTCATCGCCGAGTTTGTCTATCCACCCAACCAATGAGCAATCTCAGGGAGTTACATGACGGCCAAACGACTGATTCCAGCTACTCCGGTCCTGCTATGGGCGCTGGCATGGCTTTACACGCAGGACAGGCCAATTACGATTCGTCCCAGGCCGCAGGAGGAGATAATCCTGGCCGTACCGGACGCGCAGCCCGCCCGACAGGAAGTCCCTCCACAGCTGGCAGAAGCGGTAAGGACCTTCAACCAGGTGCTTTGGGATGACCTCAAGTTTTCCGGGCATTTCACGCTCGCCGGCAAGAGTTTCTATCCTCCTCAACCCGTGGGCAAACTCGAAGACATCAATTACGAAGCCTGGGACAGCCTGCCGTTCAAGGTGAGTTTCATGACCGCGGGCACCCTCGACCTGGTGGGCGGAGTGCTCCGGGCAGAACCGTATGTCGTGGACATGAAGCAGCACACCCGGGTCATCGGCCAGCGCCTCTCGGGCGGTCCGGAACAGGCACGCCAGATCGCGCATCGCTGGGCCGACGAGATTGTCTACAGGCTTACGGCCGGTCAATCGAAGGGGATAGCCTCCACCAGGATCGCCTATACTTCCCGCCACGGCGCGGCGAAGGAAATCTACCTGATGGACTACGACGGCTTCGACCAGCGGGCCTTTACCCGCAATGGATCCACGAATCTCTTCCCCAGGTGGTCGCCCGATAACTCGATGATAACTTTCATCAGCGCCCGAACCGGGAAATGGGAAGTCAACATCCACTCCATCGTGGACGGATCACGGCTGCCGTTTCCCATGTTCAATAGTTTCGCTTCGAACCCTTCCATTTCGCCCGACGGCACCCAATTGGTTTTTTCACTGCGGACGTCCCGCGGCGACACCGACATATTCGTATCCAGGCTCGATGGGTCCAATCGTCAGAACATCACCAACAACCCTGCCATCGACACCTCCCCTGCCTGGTCACCGTCCGGCAGGCAGATTGCCTTTGTCTCCAGCCGTGAAGGGGCCGGCGGACAGATTCACATATGCGACAGCGACGGCGCGAACGTGCGCAGGATAGTCAAGGAGGGTGGCATTGCCGACATGCCCGCGTGGTCGCCGGACGGGCGCTGGATCGCTTTCCACTGGATGCCGCGTCAGGCCGCGGAGTTTGACATCTACGGGGCCGAGGTCTCGAGCGGGCGTATTTACCAGCTCACCAGTGACAGCGGCAGCAACGAGAGCCCGTCCTGGGCTCCCGACAGCAGGCATCTCGCGTTTCAGTCGAATCGTGACGGGAGTTCGCAGATCTATATCATGCTGGCCGACGGTTCTGAGTTGCGCAAAGTCACCAGCCAGGGCAGCAACACGAGTCCGTCATGGGGGGGCTACTACATTTCGCACGAGTGATTCTGCAAGCGGTGCGATATCCGATGCTGTGCTATATTAGGTTTGCCTCCGCGTCACCGGCACGCGCGTGAGCCATTGGCGCCGGAGGTGATTTGGTGTTCAACAAGTCAGTCGATCCGAAGGAGGAGTTTTTCGTGAAATCCCCGCTCTACAAGTCCGCAATCCTGGGTACTCTTCTCATCGCAATCGCTGTCTTCGGGGCCAACTGCTCGAAGAAGAAGGTTACCCCGCCGCCGGCCACGGGCAAGACCGAGCCGGCAACGACGGCGCCGGGCGCAAAACCGGCTCCGACCATCAGCTTGTCGGCATCGCCGTCCACCATAGAACGTGGACAGTCATCGACCATCACCTGGGACTCCACAGACGCGACCACGGTCTCCATTGATGGAGGGATCGGAACGGTGGAGGCGGCCGGGAGCAGGACAGTCAGCCCGGCGGCTTCCACGACTTACAGCGCCAAGGCGACCGGCCCCGGGGGATCGGCCAGCGCCGAAGCACGGGTCACCGTGACCCCTCCGGCCGGCGGTTCGACGCCCGTGACGCTGACGATTACCGATACGGAGTTTTTCTCGACCTACATCAAGGACGTCTTCTACGATTTCGACAGCTTCGATCTGAAAGAAGACGCGCGGCAGGTCTTGCGTGAAGATGCGCGCGCCCTCGCAGAACGTCCGAAGATCCAGGTCGTGATCGAAGGTCATTGTGACGAGCGGGGATCGGAAAGCTACAACCTGGCGTTGGGCGACAAGCGTGCCAACGTGGCGAAGGAGTTTCTCGTTTCACAGGGCATATCTCCTGATCGGCTCGAGACGATCAGCTACGGCGAGGAGCGCCCGTTTGCTACTGGCCACGATGAGGCAGCCTGGGCACAGAATCGCCGCGCCCACTTCGTGGCGAAGTAGAACGCGCCTGCTTTCCCGAGTTAAGGCCGGAGCGTAACGTCTCTAACTCTACCGTCCGGTTGAAGGCTGCCGATCGGTGTGAAATAATCTCTGCAAATTTTGCCGGAGAGTCCCCCGATGTGTCTTAAAAAGTCCTGGTCGATAATAGCAATCGTGGTCCTGGCCGCAATGCCGTCGCTCGCCGGCACCAAGGAAGAACTGGTCAGGCTCCAGAATGACGTTCTGACCCTGCAGAACCAGCTGAGACTTCTGGAGAACAGCTTCAATGAGCAGATCCAGGGACTGAAGAGCCTGGTGGTCCAGCTCAACGACCAGGTCGGAGTCTCCGGCAAGCTGCTGGGGAGGATGGCAACGTCTCTGGAGGGCGGGGCGCAGGGGCAGAAGAGCGACAACCAGGCGCTTCTCCAGGAGATCCGGAGTCTCAAGACCAAGCTGGACGACACGACGACGACGCTGTCGGCGCTGGCGCTGCAGGTCTCGGAGATGAAGGTGCAGTCCAAGGCCATGAATGAGAGAGCCTACCAGTCTGCATCCGGCGATCCCGCAGCCCTCTCACTGTCCGCGGACACGATCTTCAACGAAGCCTACAGCGACCTCGTTCAGGGCAACTTCGATCTGGCCATTGAAGGATTCAATGCCTTCATCAAGAATTTCCCCTCGAACGAAAGGGCCGACGATGCCCAATACAATATCGGCGAAGCCTACTACAACTCCAGGAAGCTGCAGCAGGCGATTGCCGCGTTCACCCGGGTTATCGACGATTACCCGAACGCGGACAAGGTCGCCAGCGCTTACTTCAAGCGTGGGAAGGCGGAAGTCGCGCTGGGTGAGAACGAGAACGCGATAGAGGATTTCAAGCTCATCGTGCAGAAGTACCCGACCGCCGCGGAAGCGAGCCTGGCAAAAACCGAGCTGGAAAACCTGGGCGTCAACCTGTCCCGCCAGGCCAAACCGGCTAAACCGCGCCGCAAACCCTGACGAGGCCGGGGCCCGGAGCCGGGATACGCACCTGCCGGGCTCAGCCCTGTGCGGCGAAAACAGCGCGAGGACGCACTATGGCTTCATTGAACAAGGTCATGCTCATCGGGAACCTGGGACGCGATCCCGAAATACGGTATACGCCGGACGGATCGCCGGTGGCGAACTTCAGCCTGGCGACGACCGACTTCTGGAAGGACAAGAGCGGCACGCGACAGGAACGAACGGAGTGGCACAACATCGTTGCCTGGACCCGCCTGGCCGATCTGAGCAAGAGGTTCCTCACCAAGGGGAGGCAGGTCTACGTCGAGGGCCGCTTGAGGACACGGGAGTGGACCGACCGGGACGGCAATAAGCGCCGGACGACCGAGATCATAGCCTCGCAAATGGTCCTGCTGGGCTCCCGCACCGAGGCGGCGGAACACGCCCCGGCTGCCGCCCCCCAGCCCTCCGCGGGTTACAGCGAGCCCGAACCCGCCATCGAAGAGGGCGGGATCACGGACGACGATCTCCCCTTCTGATCGTCCTCGCCTCGAAAAAATGCCGCAGCGTGGGCTCGAACTCTCCGGCGGTTGAAATCTCGACCCAGTCTGCTCCGAACCCCCTGAGCGCGCCGAGCATGGTTTCGCGCCTCTTCCGCGCATTCTGTTCATAGCCGCGGCGGAGCTGCCGGTCGTGAGTGTTTATCGCCCGGACCTCACCGGTTTCCGCGTCCCGCATCCTGATGCGCCCGACATCCGGCAGGCTCCACTCGCGCGGGTCCGATGCCACGACGGCCACCAGCTCGTGCTTGCGGCAGGCGCTCGCAAAGCCCGCCCCGGCAGAAATCGGGCACTGGAAGTCAGTCAGAAGAAACACGAGGCTTCGAGGAACGCCGGCCGAATTGAGGAAACTCCACACCTGGTCCACGTTGTCGCCCCCACCCTCGGGCCGGGAGGCGAGCATCTCACGCACGAGGCGTGCAGCATGATTCGGGCCCTTGGCCGGCGCGATATACAGGTAGACCCGGTCACGCAGCAGTGCCAGGCTCACCCTGTCCCTGGCGTAGGAGCCCGAAAGCGCCAGAAGAGCTGCGACCTCAACCAGGAGGTTGAACTTAGTACGCGACTCGCTGCCGAAGTCCAGCGAGGCCGACGTGTCGAGCGCGAGCAGGACACTCCGCTCACGCTCCTCCTCCATGCGCTTCACGTAGAGGGATTGACTCCGGGCAGACACGTTCCAGTCGATGAGGCGGACATCGTCGCCTTCGCTGTATTCCCTGACCTCCGCGAATTCGACGCCCTGGCCCCGGAACGCGGCGCGGTAGAGTCCCCCGTAACGGGAGCGCACCAGGTACCTGCTCCGGATCTCGAGGCGCTGCGCGCGCGCCATCAGGTCATTGATTTCCATCGCGCCCTACGGTGCCGGCACGGTCTGCAGGATCCGGGCGATGATGTCGTCCGCGCGCGCGCCTTCCGCTTCCCCTTCGTACGAGAGCAGGAACCTGTGGCGCAGAACATCCGGTGCAACCTTCTTGACGTCTTCCGGCATCACGTAGCCCCTGCCCTTGAGGAACGCCTGCGCGCGTGCCGCGCACAGGATTCCCACGCTCGCCCGGGGCGACGCACCCAGGCGGATCAGTCTTCCGAAATCGAGCTTGTATTCCTGCGGCTGGCGGGTGGCGAAGACGATGTCGAGGATGTAGGTCTTCACCCTCTCGTCCACGTGGATCCGGTCGGTCAACTGACGCATGCGCCGGATACGCTCCGGGACCAGCACCTTGTTCACAGAAACGGCGGCGCCTCCGGCCACACCCGCAGCCGTGCCGTCCGGCCCGCCGGCGCGGTTCAGGATCTCCCGCTCATCTTTCCTCGTCGGATAGCCGATCGTGATCTTCATCAGGAACCGATCCATCTGGGCTTCGGGCAACGGGTAGGTGCCCTCGTGCTCGATCGGGTTCTGAGTCGCGATCACCATGAACGGTTCCTGGAGGCGGAAGGTTTCTTTCCCCAGCGTGACCTGCTGCTCCTGCATGCATTCGAGGAGCGCACTCTGGACCTTGGCGGGCGCACGGTTGATCTCGTCCGCGAGCAGCAGGTGCGTGAAAATCGGCCCGTGTCGAGCAACGAAGTCACCCGTCTTCTGATCGTAGACCATTGTGCCGATCAGATCCGCAGGCAGGAGGTCCGGCGTGAACTGGATGCGACGGAAGCTCACCTCGATAACCTCGGCCAGGCTCTTGACGGCAAGCGTCTTGGCGAGTCCCGGCACGCCTTCGAGCAGCAGGTGCCCCCCGGTCAGGAGGCCGATCATCATCGAATCGAGAAGATGCTGCTGCCCGACGATCCTCTTGCGGACCTCCTGCTGGACTCTTTCGAGATAGAACGTCTCTTCCTTGACCAGAGGCGTCAGGTTGTCTGTGGACGGGCCCATGAGATCAGAAACGGTAGTCTGCCTGCTTTATCTCGCGGCGAAAATCCTTACCCCGGATTTCGATCAACTTGCACATCTCGTACAGCCGGGACCGGAGCCGGATGCCAATCCGGTCCGTCAGGGTCTCTTCGCCGGATCTCATCGGCGTGTCGAGGTAATTAGAGGTGAAAATTGTTATCCTGCGGTCGTTGTACCGGCAGTTGATGATATGCGCCATCGTGTCGCGTACCCAGTCGGTCGGCTTGTTGGACCCCAGTTCGTCGAGGATCAGGACCTTGGCTTCCAGGACCGGCCTGAGTATTTCCCACTCGGATACCTGAGACACCGAATCCCAGCTCAACTGGATCTCGCGCAGCAGGTCTCGAAAGTCATAGAAGAGGCAGCTGTCGCCTTTCTCGGCAATAACCCGTTTGAGGATCGAAACGGCGAGATGCGTCTTGCCCACGCCGCAGGGACCGAGGAACAGGAGCCCCATGTCGATCAGGGGATACTTCTCGAGGAAACGGACCGCATCGGCCTTGGCCTTCTTCTGACTGGGATCGTTCGGCAGGTAGGATTCCAGGTCGCAGTGTTCGTACCGCTTCGGGATGCGAGCATCCTCCACGAGGCGCTCGATGCGTCCGGCGTCAAGGCAACGGCAGCGACGCATGCTCCCGTTTTGGCTTCGCTCCCAACCCGTGCCTCCGCAGACCGGGCACGAGCCATCAGCTTTCAGGATATCCGTGTTCATGATCGCAGCTTCCCGCCCGCGTCAGACTGTTCGCGAACGATCCCCGGTGCCGGGATCGGAGTCAGGGTCGCAGCCGGCATCGACATTCGAAATCGTGATCTGTCGGCTGGCCTCCGGCCTGTTCCCTGTCAGCTCAATCCCGCTCTCCGCAGGCCTGGTTGATTATACACACCTCTTCACGGCTTTGGCTTCTTCCGGTCTGCGGGCTTTTCGGCCTCGTTTTCCGCCAGCTGAAGAGCCTTCAGCTCAGCGTACATGCGCTGGACGTTTGCCGGGAAAAACTCCTGGAACCGGTATCCTGAATACCTGCCCGGAAGGGATACTTCCGCAAGCACCTGCTCCAGCGTATCCCCCCGCGTGACGGCGGGTTCGAGCATGCTGCGCAACTCCCGGAGGTAGCCGTGGAAGTCCTCGACGTCGCGCCTTGTGCCCACGGGCCCGTGGCCGGGGACAAACCTGTCCGCGTCGAGCTTGAGAAGAAGTTCCAGTGCCTTTGTCCATTCCAGCAGGCTGGCGTCCTGCGAATTCGGGAGCGCTCGATTGAAGAAGAGATCACCGGTGAATACGATCCTGTCCCCCGGCAGGAGGAGCACGATGTCTCCGTCCGTGTGCCCGCTTCCCATCCACCGCAAGGGCACCTCCCGCCCTCCGTCTATGATGCTCAGCGTCTCGTCGAACGTAATATAGGGAGCGAAGATCCTGAGCCTTGTCGCGCGTGCCAGCAGTTGCTGCCGCGCCGCAATCTGCGCTTGGATGGATTCCTTCCTTCCGGCATCCTTTTCCTGCAGCATCGCCTTCTGCATCTTTTCAACCTGGGCCGCAGCCACCGTTACGGTTCGGTTGAATGCCGGCAGGTCCCGCTGGAGGATGTCCCTTCGCGTGCTATTGCTGCAGATGCTGTAGGGCACGCCCTGAAACGCCTGGTTTCCATGGGTGTGATCGGGATGGAAGTGGCTATTGACGAGGTAGAGAATCGGCTTCGTCGTGACCGATTCAATCGCTTTACGGAGCTGCTGCCCCGCCTCCGGTGTGAAGTGAGTATCGAAAACCAGCACTCCGTGCTCGAGCACAATGACGCCGGAGTTGCCGACCGCGTTGCTGTCGGGCTCCACGATGCGCGCATACACACCGTCAGCCAGCTTCGTCAGGTCGCTCTCAGCGCCGGCCGCCGCGCCCGGCACCAGCCACGAAGCGAAAAGAACCACTCTCAGCGCCGATTTCATCCCATCACCTGCGAAAGTCGACACGCCCGACGCATCGATCAGGCTTGCTCCCCGAACGTCCGCCTCGGGCGGGCAGCATCCGTATTGTGTTCACGTCCAGGAAGGCATCGGCTCCGCCGCGGGACTATCCGGAGGCAGCGCGGTGATTCCAAGCCACCGGGAGCGGTCCCAGGGTCCGTTCCGACCTAGAAGCGCCAGCCTCGGGAGGGCGGTTGCTCCAGGAGCAGGACTGCCTTCTGCGTCTTCGTCCTGCCCCGGTAGAAGGTGACCTGCACGGTCTGGCCCGGCCGGTACTTCTCCAACACCAGCCTGAGCTCGTCCATCGAGTTGACCGTCTTGCCGTCAATCTGGGTAATGATGTCCCCGCCGATGAGGATTCGCTCATTGTAAAGGATGAGCATCCGGTCAGCGCCGCGCAGTCCCGCCTTGTCAGCCGAGCCGCCGCTCAGAACCTTCGCAACCAGGATACCCTGGTTCACCGGCAGATCGAGGGCCGAAGCCAACTCGTCGGTGATAGAGTATCCGTCGATGCCCAACGACGGGCGGATGACCCGTCCCTCTCTGATCAGGTCGCCGACCACTCGCCGGACGGTACTTGACGGGACGGCAAAGCCGATGCCGAGATTCCCCTTGCCTATGATCGACGTATTGATGCCGATCATCTCGCCGGCGGTGTTGAGAAGCGGTCCCCCGGAGTTGCCCGGATTGATGGCAGCGTCAGTCTGAATCACGTCCTCGATCAATCCGCCATCCTCGGTCCGTATCCTCCGGCCGACCGAACTCACCACGCCCACGGTTAGTGTATTCTGGAGCCGGAACGGGTTCCCTATCGCCAGCACTTTCTGCCCAACCTTGAGCAGGGTCGAATCGCCGATCGGGACCGGATGCAGCCGGCTCGCCGGGGCCCCTACGAGGCGGATGACCGCCAGATCATTTGCCTTGTCGATACCCACCAGGCGAGCCCGGTAGTTCGACTGATCCGGCAGCGTAACCTCGAGGCTCTGGGCGTCTTCGACGACGTGGTAGTTGGTGACTATGTTGCCTTCCTTATCGAGGACGACCCCACTCCCGGTCCCCTCTTCTGCAACAGGCGCCCAGAAAAAGGGGTACTCCACTACCGTCGTGGTGATGTTGACCACGCCCGGACTCACACCGTTGTAGACGCGGATGTTGACTTCCTCTTCAGGACTGAGAGGAGGCTGGGACGACGGAGCCGACGCAATCGCCGATTCGGGCCTGGGACCCGGGGTGATGCCGTCGCCCCGGAATCCCAGATCCCAACGGATGAGCAGCACAGTGGCGGCACTCGACAGGAGCGCCGTGACCAGGATGGGCCGGATCCAGCGCCGCCTGTCGTGATTCGTGTCGCCGGCCATCATGATAGGGCCATCCGTGCCGCCTTATTTCTGCGTGATCGTAATGCCCGCTCCGATGTTCATATCGAACGTGATCAGGCGGGCTGAAATCTTGGGCACGTTCACCGTCGTGTTGAGCCTGAAAATCGACATCGAGAGGCGGTATTCCCCGGGCGGGACACTGCTCAGCTTGCAGCTGCCGCGGTTGCCGCTGGTCAGGATCGGCGTCGATTGATAGGACTGTGCGCCTGCCAGGACGATCTGGAAGCCGTCGAGGCGGTCCATGTTAAATGAGCCGCTGGTCTTCACGAAGTTGAACACGATGTCTTTCGGGGCATCCTTCAGCGCCTCATCCCGCTGCATCTGCTGACGCTCCTTGCCCACTTCCTCGATCACATTCTGGAACCACTTCTTTCGCAGCGCTTCGAGCTCGCCGGATTTCCGGAGGCGCTCGAGAGTCCTGTTGACCGATGCCAGGAGTTCCACGTCCGACTTTCTCGCGACGACGCCGTACTGCTCGTCAGTGAGATGGATGCCCAGCGTCACCAGGTTGTTGAAACTCTTGTAGATGCTGTAGGTCAGAATCGGCTCATCGCCGACAACCGCGTCGATCTCCGTCCTGTTCAGGGCGCCCAGGGCATCATCCAGGGCGGGATACTTGCTCAAGATGACGCCGGCTGCGACCTTCTGGGTTTCCATAAACATCGCACCAGTCGACCCGGACTGCACGCCGACCTTCTTGCGCGCCAGGCTGGCGAGGTCTCTGATTTCCGCCTTGTCGCGCCTCTTGGCGATCGTGTTGCCGCTGTTGAAGTAGGGTTCAGAGAAAGCGAATTCCTTCTTCCGTTCCGGGGTGATCGAGATGGCCGAGAGTATGAGTTCGGCCTCCCCCTTCTTCAGAATATCGAAGATACGCTCGAAGGGGATCTTCACCCACTTCACCTCGTATCCGAGATCCTTCCCGATTTCGCTGCCGATATCCACGTCAAATCCCTGCACGCCCGTGCCGGCACCAAACTCGAAAGGGAGGTTCACGGCATCCGTCGCGATGCGTACCATCTTGTTTTTCTTCATCGCCGCAGCCGCATCCGGACCTTCCTTGTTGCCGCCGCACCCAACCAGGAATACAGCCGAAATCAAGAGACATATTGCGAGCACAAATCCAGGGATCCGCAAGGGAGTCCTCCTCCGGTCGTCAGAGAGCAATATATGACCAACTAAATCCTTACGCGGAGACATTCTAGCCAAATTGAAACGTGTTGGAAAACAAATTTGCAGATAGCGTGCTATGGAGGCGGTCACCCTGCGCCGAAGGGCGCAATGTCCGCGCCGGCGACCCGAACCCACATTCACTGCCGTCACCGGACGAACGGCGGCGCAAACCCTAGAGGTCCCTCCTGCGCACCGCAATCAGCATCAGTCCCGCAGCCGCAAGGTTAGCGAGGCAGCCGAGAACGCACACCGCTGCGTACCCCCAGTGCTGGAACAGAACCCCCGACAGCGAGGCGGCAAGGGCTATGCCCAGCTGCGAAAAGGCGTTGCGCAGTGCGATGTAGGATCCGCGCGATTCAGGAGGCACAAGCTCCGTGACAAGCGCCTCCATCGGCCCCTGCCGGAATGCCGCCGCCATGCTTATCGCCCCGAACACGACAAAAAGAAACGCTCCCCAGCGCAGCCCCGGAAGCGCCAGTAGAAGGAACGCGAAAGTTCCGCTGCTCAAAACGAACTGCAGTCTCTTCCCGATGCGATCCGACACGGCACCGGCGATGGGCGAGGCCAGCAGGGCCGCGCACCCCGATGCAAGGAAGACCAGGCCGATCTGGCGGCCGGAAACCCCAAAGGCGTCATGGAGCCAGACACCGAGGAACGCCAGAAACCCCATCGCCCCTCCTGAAGCGAAGAACGATGCGTACAGTCCTCCTGCAGTCTCCTTTCCGCGCAGGAACTGGCCGTACACCGTCGCCCGGGTGGAAAACAGCGGCATTCCCAGGCCAGCCTGCCCGCCCATCGTGCCCCCAAGCGGACGAAGAAGGGCGTAAACCAGCACGGCGAGTGCCAAGGATAAAACGCCGGCCAGTCCGAAGACGGCATGCCATCCCAGGCGATCACCAGCCCAGGATCCGAGCGGAACCCCGAGGATCAGAGCGGCGAAATACGAGGACACGATCGATCCCATCGCCCATCCGCGGCTCTGGTAGGGAAAGAACCCGGCGGCGTATGAAATGGAGTTCAGGCTGAGCATGCTGGCGCCCATGCCGGTCACCACCCTCCCGAGCAGCAGCTCCGGGAAGCCGGGCGACTGCCAGGAAATAGATGCCCCCGCACCGAAAATCAGCAGTCCGGTCAACAATCCATTCCGGCAACCGAACCGGTCCGACAACGGACCCCAAAACAGGACCGAGATGCCCGCAGCCAGCGAGTAACCGGTGAAAAGGAGGCCGAGCTCCGCGGAGGTCTTTGAAAACTGGGATCGGATTCCCGGCAGGAGCGGGCTTATGACCTGGCTGTCAGCCACGCCGAGGAAGAGCACGAGGAAAAGGCACGCGATGACAGTCGCTCCTTGGCGTGATCTTGAAGTCATCAGGTCGGCTGTCTATTGGAAATGCTTCAGACGCATGTGAGCCGCGGCGATGTCCGTCAGGTCAACGACCGATGCGGCGGCGACACCCATCGCGATCGAAATGGTCTCGCTGATCTCCTCCGGTGTCGCACCGAACTTCTTGGCCTTCTTGATGTGACCCTCGAGGCACCCCTGGCACTTGAATCCGAGGGAAGCGGCTATCGCTATCAACTCCTTGGTCTTCCTGTCAACCAGGGTCTTCTTGTAGGTCTCCTGGTAGAAGTCGAAGTAAATCTTCTTCATCCGCCCTTCGACCATAGTGTAGGACGGCCAGGCCTCGTGCTGCACCGGCGTGACGACCTCCGGAAGAGCGCGCTTCTCAGCCTTCTTCTTCATGAACGGCACAACTCCTTTTCCCGCTTTGCCTGATTCTGAACGCCCCGCCTGCAAGGGGAGGCAGATACTAACACCAATTATACAGATGACTCAAGCAGCGCACCAATTGCTCAGAGCATGCGCTCCATTACCCAGGCGTCCTCCACCGGGTCGGTGTAGTAATTCTGCCGCGAGCCGGCGATCTTGAATTTCTGCCCGAGGTAGAAGCGGATCGCGGTCTCGTTGGACTTCCGGACTTCCAGGAAACAGCGAAGACAGCCACGCCGGATGCCTTCGGCATAGGCGGCCTCCATCAACTGGGTGCCGATCCCCTGGTTCTGGTAGCGCGGCATGACCCCGACCTTCAGTATTTCCAGGTGCTCATAGATGGACCGCGCAAAAAAAAATCCGCTCAGATGGCCGTCCAGGCCCTGAGCCGGCAGGACCGTGATCTTGCACCCGAAATATTCCGTAAATTCCTCCAGGAATCGCCGGTAATGCTGCTCGCCCCAGAAGTTCAGGCCTGCCTCCTGCTCGAGAAGCTCGAGGCCGACGATATCGTCGACGGTCAGCCGGGATAGATAGGTCCGTAACGCCACGCTCATGCTATACGCTTTCCGGCCCGTTTTGCGTCGGGCGGCCGGATATACAAAGGCTCCGACTGAAGGAATTCACCACGGCGCCACCAGCGCCTGCGCCTCAGAGCGAGACGCGCGATGCTCGCCGACAGGAACAGGTCGGTTTCGACCAGGCGAGGCCAACCGGTGTCAGACGCGCCCAGTTCTCTTCTGTATCGAAGCGCGCCATCACCGACGAGGTACAGGTTCCCCGGGGCGAAATGTTGCCTTAGCTCCTCCGGATAGCATAGCAGGGGCCTGCCGGACCTGCGCAGGTTGCGCAGGCTCCTGCAGTACTCTCCGCAGTACACCTGCGACCGCTGGGCATCCATGACGACCCCGATCCTGCCGTCCGGCAGTCCCTTCTGCGACGCCATGGCGTCGAGTCCGGAAATACCTGCAAACGGGAGCGAAAGCACCTGCGCCAGACCGAGAGCCGTGGAAACACCGATTCGAATGCCTGTGAAACTCCCGGGCCCGATGCCGACTGCGATCAGGCCAATCCCGGCAAGGTCCCAGCTGACGCTCCCAAGCAGAAAGTCGATCGAACGCAGGAGACGCGCCGAGTGCGTTTCGAGGGAGTGAAGACGCAGTTCGGCAACAAGATCAAGTCCCTCCAGCAGGGCAAGGCTGCCGCGCGCCGTGGATGTGTCCACGGCGAGTGTTCTGAGGTTCGCTGGTATCATGGTCATTGACAACACCGGAATCGGATTATATACTGCCGGTTCTTTAAGTGCAATATTTATAGGTACTTCCAGCCACTTCTTCCGCTCGCCATCCGGGATTCCCCGCGGGTCTTGAAGAACGCGCCCGATCCGGAGGGTGGAGATTTTCGGCCAGCGGCACGAGGACCATGGAAGATCTCACACCCATGATGAAACAGTATCACGAGGCCAAGCGCCGCTTCCCGGGCAAGCTGGTCTTCTTCCGCCTGGGTGATTTCTACGAGCTTTTCTATGAAGACGCGATTGTCGCGTCGCGGGAGCTCGAGATAACCCTTACGTCGCGCAACAAGGACAAGGCCGGGAACCCGATACCGATGTGCGGAGTCCCCTATCACTCGGTGGACGGCTACGTGGCCCGGTTGCTCAAGAAAGGTTTCAAGATCGCTGTGTGTGAGCAGGTCGAGGATCCCAGGACCGCCCGAAAGCTTGTGCATCGCGAGGTCACGAGGATTCTGACTCCGGGGACCGTCGTAGAGGAGATGCTCCTGGAACCCAAGGACCATAACTTTCTGGCGAGCGTGTGCGTCGCGGCTGAGGGTGTCGGCCTGGCCCTCATGGACCTTTCCACGAGCGATTTTCTCGCGACCGAGTTTCGAGGTGAAGATGCCTGGACCAGAGCGCTGGACGAATTGAGCCGCTTCCGGCCGAGGGAGCTGATACTGCCCGATACACCGGGCCAGGACGCGGAGCGAAGACTGCGATCCGACTGGCCGGAGGATGTGGTGCTGAGCCAGGTGGAAGGTTGGGCCTTCAACCTGGACTACGCGCAGCGTCTGCTCCTGGAACACCTCGGCGCCGGCAGCCTTGCCGGCTTCGGGTGTGAGGACCGCCCCCATGCGGTCTCCGCTGCCGGAGCTCTCGTGCACTACCTGCGCGAAATGCGCCTCTCCCAACTTGGACAGGCCGCATCTTTGCGTTTCTTCGAACCCTCCGAGTTCATGAAACTGGACGCTTCGACGATCGTGAACCTGGAGCTGGTGCAGGGATTCGACGGGAGCCGGAAGGGGTCCCTCATCTCTCTTCTCGATCAGACCAGCACCGGCATGGGAGGCAGGCTGCTCAAGTCGTGGCTGCTTGCGCCGCTGATGAGCATCACCGATCTCGAACGGCGCCTGGACTCCGTCCAGTCGTGCGGCAACGACATACAGAAGCTCGGGGGAATTCGGAAGACCCTTTCTGCCGTTCATGATCTCGAGCGCCTGACAAGCAGGGTGCTCGTGGGGGTTGCGAACCCGCGTGAACTGCTGGCGCTGCGGGACTCATTCCTGGAAGTCCCCGGGATCAAGGCCACCCTGGCCGGACTGCAGGCAGCCCGGATTGCCGAACTCCGCGACCTCCTGGATCCCCACGAAGATATCGTCCGGCTTGTCAGCGAGGCAATCGCCGAGGACCCTCCGGCATCGACCGCCGAACCGGGTATCATCCGGCCCGGCTACTCCGCCGAACTTGACGAACTCCGCCTCATCAGGCACAGCGGCAAGGGCTATATCGCGTCCCTCGAGGCGCGCGAACGGCAACGCACGGGGATCCAGTCGCTGAAGGTGAGGTTCAACCAGGTCTTCGGCTATTTTATTGAAGTCACCAAGCCAAACCTGCCGCTGGTCCCGCCGGACTACCTCCGGAAGCAGACGCTCGTCAACTCCGAGCGCTTCGTGACGGAGGAACTTCAGGGCTACGAGGAAAAAGTCCTGGGTGCCGAAGAGCGGATCGCGGTTCTCGAGAAGGAGCTTTTTTCCTCCGTGCGCGGATCGATCGCCGCGCACGCGGGGCGGATCCAGGCCACAGCACGTCTGCTCGCGGAACTGGATGTCTATGCAGCGCTCGCCGAGGTCGCCAGGAGGAACGACTACGTTCGCCCGCAGCTGAGCGACGGAGACGGGATCTATATCAAGCAGGGCCGCCATCCGACGGTCGAGTTCCAGAGCCGACCCTTCATTCCGAACGACCTTTATGTCGACACCGGCGACAACCAGTTGATCCTTCTCACCGGGCCCAACATGGGCGGCAAATCGACCTACCTGCGCCAGACAGCCCTGATCGTGATCCTGGCTCAGATGGGTTCATTCGTGCCTGCGCGAGAGGCGCGTCTCGGCATGGTCGACCGGATATACACGCGCGTCGGCGCGTCCGATAACCTGGCGCGCGGGCGCTCCACGTTCATGGTGGAGATGATCGAAACCGCGAACATCCTCAATACAGCCACCAACAGGAGCCTGATCCTGCTGGACGAGGTCGGGCGCGGTACCGCCACGTTCGACGGCCTGTCGATCGCATGGGCGGTCGCCGAATACCTTGTCGTGAATGCCCGGCACCGTGCCAAGACCCTGTTTGCGACGCATTACCACGAGCTGACCAAGCTTGCCAATTCCCATCCGGGTGTGAAGAACTACTGCATGGCGATCCAGGAAGCCGGTAAAGAGATCGTCTTCCTGCGCAGGGTCACCCCCGGAGTCGCTGACAGGAGCTACGGCATAGAGGTGGCGCGGCTGGCAGGGTTGCCCGGGGAAGTGATCACCCGCGCGAGCCAGATCCTGGAGCGTTTGGAGCGGAAGGAGCTCGACCTGGCGGGGCGGCCGAAGACGCGTCCTTCCGAGGCAGTCCTCGATGAGATTCAGAAGTCCCTTTTCTGAGAAGACCGGTGCGGCCGTTTCCTGCGAGCCGCAGCAGCCGGCTGCGCCAGCTGCAAGAAGCTTTGGCTTGCCTCGCGCAGTTGCCGGAATCCCGCTGATTCATCTTGCGGTGTTCGCGGTCGTCGCGCTTCCCTACTTCACTAACCTTGGCGCTTCGTCGCTCTGGGATTCCAACGAGGCTTTCTATGCCGAGACCCCTCGAGAGATGATCGAGAGCGGGCATTTCCTGGCGCCTACCTTCAACTTTCAGCCGCGCGTCAAAAAGCCGCCCCTGACCTACTGGCCGATTGCGCTCTGCTACAAGCTTCTTGGCGTCCGGGAATCGTCGGTGCGCCTGCCAGGCGCCTTCGCCGCCACAGGGCTGATGATTTTCGTTTACCTGGCCGGACGGCTGCTCTTCTCTCCCCGCGTTGCACTTGTTTCGCTCATGTTCACCGGCACGACCACCCGGGTCATGCTGCTGGCAAGGAAACTGCCGATCGACATCCTTCTTCTCTTTTTTCTTGCCGGCACCGCTTATTTTCTGATCCGGGGCGTCGTACGGAACTCAACCTCGAGCTGGCTGTTGGCGTATGGTTTCTCTGCCTTGGGCCTTCTCACCAAAGGACCGATCGCAGTCATCATCCCGTTCGGAACAATCGTTGTCTGGGCTGCGTGGTCGCGCAGTCTCAGCTTAAGGGAAATGAGAGTGATGCGGGGCGCTCTGGTCTTTTCCGTCATCGCGCTTCCCTGGTACATACTCGTCTACCTGGATTCCGGTTGGACATACATCGCCACCTTCCTGGTCAGGGAAAACTTCGGCAGGTTTTTCACGGATGTGATGGGACCCAGCCGCGGACCACTTTATTACGCGGGCATATATCTGGCCGAGTTCTTCCCGTGGTCCATTCTCAGCATCGCGGCATGTGCCTGCCTTTGGCGGATGCGCCGCTCGTTCCGGTCATGGCGCAGCCTGGCCTGGGGTTTTCCGCTGGCCTGGTCGGTGCTCACCCTGACCTTTTTTACCCTCTCCAGGAATAAACAGGAATACTACATCGCGCCCATGTACCCGATGATGGCCCTGGTACTGGCGGCGGTTCTCGACCCGGGCAGTCTGGCTCTCAGCGATGAGGCGGCCGCCCGGCTGTGGCGGCGGGTGTGGAAACCCGCGCTCATCATCATCGCAGTTCTTCTCGTCGCCGGCGCGATAGCACTCCCGTCTCTGATCGAAGTCGCGATACCGGAGACGACTGCGGCGCTGCGGTACGGGCCCTCGGCTGTCCTGCTGATGTGCGCGGCAGCCCTGTTCTGGAATATTCGCAACCGGCGCTTGTCGCATTGCGTCGCCGGGCTGGCTTTGTCCTGGTGGGCACTTCTTTTGTCTGTGACTGTGGTCTATCTGCCCGCGGCCGAACCGTCGCGACCGGTGCGCAGTCTGTGTGCGGATCTTCAGCCACTGCTTTCTCCGGACGACGAAGTGGGGTACTATCGCGCCGCCGCTCCGAGCATGGTCTTTTACCTTCGGCGGCCTATATTTGAGGAACTGGAACCTGAAGAAATGGTCCGGAGATTTCAGTCACCCAGACGAGTCTTCTGCCTCATGAGCGAGTCGGAACACAGCCGTTTCGTCGGCGCGCATAGCCTTGCCCTCTACGTGCTGGAACGCCGCTCCCAGCTCGCCTCGCGGTTCCGCGATTTCATGGATGAGAAGGGCCGGCTGGAACGTGAGCTGGTGCTTGTCTGCAACCGGCCCGTGAATTTCAAGGCAGGTGCCGACCGGCGTGAGGCGCCATGAAGAACACTCTGGCTGCAATTCTCAAGACTGTCGTAACCGCTTGCCTCTTCTATCTCCTCTTCCGCAAGGTGGACTTCCCGGAGTTTGCGGCCACGCTGAAGCACGCACGTTACGATATCCTGATCTTCAGTTTCTGTATTCTCTGGATCGGCCACTACATGTGCATATTCCGCTGGCGTATGCTCATGCGGCCGCTGATGCCCGTGCCTTCGCTTGCGAGACTGCTCGGGATCTACTGCATAGGACTTTTCTTCAATCTCACTTTCCCCACCGTGGTCGGCGGCGACGTGGTGAAGATGTACTACGCGGGCAAGCCGTCGCGGCAATTCGCGCAGAGCTTCGCGGCGACCTTCCTCGATCGGGACACGGGCATGCTGGCGATGATGCTCATAGCCGTGACAGCGACCATGGTCCATCCCGTAAGGCTGGATGGCATGCCGGTGTCCCTCATCATCTGGAGCGCCTTCCTGGCTTTTGTGGTCGCGAATGTCATTATCTTCGCACCGCGGCTCCACAGAGTCTTCGTGGACTTTCTCCACCGCCTGCGATTCAACGGTCTTGCCGGCAAGGTCGACACAATCTCGGGTGTGTTCCAGACCATCGCCAGGCATCCCGGTGTGCTGGCGATGTCGCTCGCGATTTCGCTCGCAAACCAGCTATTCGTGATCGGGGTCGTGTGGATCACCGCGATCGGACTCCGGATCCGTGTCCCTTTCGTATACTTCCTGGTCTTCGTGCCGGTGATCACGCTGATCTCGATGATTCCTATCAGCCTGAACGGCATGGGCCTGCGGGAGTTCGCCAATGTCGCCCTGTTCAGCGCCGTTGGAGTCGATCGCGAATCAAGCATTGCCCTCGGCCTCGTTTCGTCGGCCATCACAGTGCTGTCTGCCATCCCGGGCGGCGTGGTATACATCTTCTTCCGCAGCCGGGCGGACCTCGAACAGATGGCCAGGCTCGAGACGGATCTTTCATGAGCGAGACGATCTCCGTCATCATTCCCGTCTACAACGAGCGAGAGAACCTCGATGTGCTCATTTCCACCCTGACGGAAGTGCTTGATCCAGCCGGTGCCGACTACGAGCTGGTCTTTGTCGACGACGGGAGCCTGGATGGCAGCGGAGATTTTCTCGCGTCACTCGCAGGCGATCGCCCGCGCCTGAAGCTCGTCCAGTTTCGGAGGAATTTCGGCCAGACGGCTGCCATGGCCGCGGGGTTCGATTACGCGACCGGCGACATCGTGATAGCGATCGATGCAGACAACCAGAACGACCCGTCGGACATACCTGCTGTCCTGTCGAAGCTGCGTGACGGATACGACGTGGTGAGTTGCTGGCGAAAGGACAGGAAGGATCCCTGGTTGACACGCCGGATGCCGTCTGCGCTCGCGAACCGTCTGATATCGATCATAAGCGGGGTCCCCCTTCACGATTACGGTTGCACCCTGAAGGGGTACCGGCGCGAGCTGTTCGATCACTTCCGACTGTACGGCGAGATGCATCGTCTGATCCCGATTCATGCCGCATGGGTCGGCGCGAGGGTCGTCGAAATCCCGGTAAAGCACCACCCACGCACCCGCGGCACGAGCAAGTACGGCCTGAGCCGGACGTTCAAAGTATTGCTGGACCTCCTCACTCTCAAGTTGATGGAAAGTTACTCCACCAAACCGATGTACCTTTTCGGCGGCGCCGGCCTCCTGTCATGCCTGGCCGGTGTCTTCTTCGCGGGCTGGACGCTGTTCGACAAGTTCATCGGCGGCGTCAAAGCGAACCGGAACCCGCTGTTGCTGCTGGCGGTGTTCCTCTTCCTGCTCGGGATCCAGTTCATTCTCATGGGCCTGGTCGCCGAGCTCCTGGTCAGGACCTACTTCGAATCACAGGGCAAGACCCCGTACGTCGTTCGCCGGACCTGGAACTGCCACGATCGTGAACGGAACGGCAGGGATGGTTCCGGCAGGTGAACCAGGAGGTTTGAAGTTGTTCAGAGAACGATTCGGCTTCGAACTGCCGGCGGTCATAAATTTTGTCGGGGGCGGAGGCAAGACCGGCCTCATTCTCGCCCTCCTGCGCGAATACACCGGATCGATACCCGTTGTCTACACTACCACTACCCGGATCCACCCGCCGGATCCGTTCCCCGGGATGATGACGATCGCATGCGACGACATGGAGACGCTCGCGCTGATCGTGGATCGCATCGGAAAGATGCCGAGGCCCGAGCACTTCAACCTGGTCGTCACGCGGCGCGGGCTTCGCCCGGACCTCCTGCAGGGTGTCACGCCGGCTTTCGCCACGAGGCTCGACCGCGACATCTATCCGCTGATCTTGAACGAGGCGGACGGGGCGCGCAGCATGTCGCTCAAGATGCCCCGCGACGGAGAGCCGGTTTTGATGGAAGGAGCGCGCTACCTGGTCCCTGTCATCGGGCTGGACTGCATCGGTCAGCCGTTGGGGCCCGAAAGCCTGTTTCGCTGGGCGATGGCCGAGACCAGGTTTTCTCTGAAAGCCGGTGAGATGATCACCCCGGAGCTTGCGGCACGCCTCCTGCTGCATCGGCAGGGTGTCTGCAAGGACTGCCCGCCGGGCGTACGCATCATCCCTTTCATCAACAAGGCCGATACACCTGCCTCGGACGCGCAGGCGCAAGAGCTGGCTCATGCGCTCTTGACGTGCGGAACTTTCCGGGTCGAGCGCGTCGTCTGGGGCAGTCTTCATTCGTCCAGAGCAGCCTCCGCAAACGCATATACCCAATAGGCACCAATGGCCGTGATCGACCTGTCCAGCGTGCAGAATCCCCTGCTGAAAATTGCGCGCCTGGTCGCCTCGCGGTCGCGCAGAGCCCCCCCGGACCTCGTGCTTGCCGAGGGTCTGCGTGTTCTCGAGGAAGCAACCGCTTCCGGGCACACGATCACTGCCGCCATACTGGCCGGGGGATTCGGGGCGACACCGCGGGAACGGGCTCTGATCGAAGCCTGGTCGACGGCCGGCGTAAGGATGTACCGCGCCGGACCGAGAGCGCTCCGTTCCGTCTCTTCTGTGCTGGAACCGCAGGGTGCGATGGCGCTGGTGCGTGTTCCGGCCAACAGGTTGCCGGACTATGCCCGCGCCCCCCAGGTCGCCGTCCTGTGCGCGTGCGGACTGCAGGACCCCGGGAATCTCGGTACGCTGATTCGCACCGCGGCGGCGGCCGGCTGTTCGCTCCTCTGCACGACCCCCGGTACTGTCTCGCCGAGAAATCCGAAAGCGGTTCGCGCCAGCGCGGGCGCGTTCTTCAGGCTTGCCGTGGCCGAGAATGTCACGGCTGCGGAGGTTCTCGCCTTCGGTCGGGAGCACCGGTTGCAGGTCTATCGAACCGACGCTCACCTGGGTCAGGAGTGCTTCAGGGCTGACCTGCGCTCCCCCTTTGCGCTGCTCCTCGGCAACGAGGCCCACGGCTTCGAGGCGGACGTATGGGCCGGACTCCCGCCTCTCCGGATCCCGATGGTCCCGGGAGTAGAATCTCTCAACGTGGCGGCGGCGGGAGCCATAATTCTCTTCGAGGCGCTCCGGCAGCGATGCGCGACTGCGGGCAATTAGGATTCAGCGGGAGATGCCTCGACGGCTGATCGCAGGGCGGAGTCAGGACATGAATTCTCTGTTTCCCGAACATGAACCGGAGGTCACCGCGGATGCACCGCTCGCCGAGCGGATGCGCCCCAGGATGCTCGAGGAGGTCGTCGGGCAGGATCATCTCATCGGTCCCGGAAAGGTCCTGAGCGAGATGATCCGCAATGACCAGCTGATGTCCATGATCCTGTGGGGTCCGCCGGGGACCGGCAAAACGACGCTCGCGCGCATCGTCGCCAGGGAGACCCGGTCGGCGTTCCTCTCCTACAGTGCCGTGCTGTCAGGCATCAAGGAGATCAAGTCGGTCATGGCCGACGCGCAGCGGGTCTACCGCGCGCATGGCAGGAAGACCATTCTCTTCGTCGACGAAATCCATCGCTTTAACAAGGCCCAGCAGGATGCGTTCCTGCCCTATGTTGAATCCGGAGTGATCATCCTCATCGGCGCCACGACCGAGAACCCCTCGTTCGAGGTCATCAGCGCGCTCTTGTCCAGGGCCAAGGTCTATGTCCTGGAGCCGCTCGAACCGTCAGAGATAGAAGCCATCATCGTGCGGGCGCTCGGAGACGCTGAACACGGCCTGGGAAAAACCAACGTCGTGCTGGGCGACGGAGTGATGAAGCGCCTGGCGATTTTCGCGAATGGGGATGCGCGCATCGCGCTCAACGCGCTGGAAATGGCAGTGAAGCTGGCAGCGACACGCGGCGGCCCCGGCGCCCCTGCCGTAGTCGAGATCACTCACCTCGAGGAAGCGCTGCAGCGCAAGGTGCCTCTCTATGACAAGGCCGGCGAAGAACACTTCAACCTGATCTCCGCGCTGCACAAGTCGATGCGCAACAGCGATCCCGACGCGGCCCTGTACTGGCTCGGGAGGATGCTCGAGGGCGGCGAAGACCCGGTCTACATCGCCCGCAGGATGGTCCGGTTCGCTTCAGAGGACGTCGGGCTTGCCGATAACCGGGCTCTCGCGATCGCACTGAATGCGACCGAGGCGGTACGCCTCGTGGGCCTGCCCGAGTGCAAGCTCGCGTTGGCGCAGGCAGCGGTCTACCTCTCCGTGGCCCCCAAGTCCAACGCGCTCTATCGGGCTTACTCAGAGGTAGCCTCCGACGTGCAGGACACCTTCAATGAGCCTCCCCCGCTTCACATCCGCAATGCACCCACTCGGCTCATGCGTGAACTGGGTTACGGCAGGGATTATCAGTACGCCCACGACTTCGAGGAAAAGGTCGCCGACATGACCTGTCTCCCGGCAAGCCTGAGCGGTCGGAAGTATTACCATCCGACTGAGCAGGGCACGGAGCGCCAGATCAAGGAAATCCTTGCGCGGATTCAGGAACGCAGGAAACGCCAGTCCGGCAAGCCCCCGGAATCGTAGCCGGGCACCTGTTGTCGGGATCGGAATCGGGATCACTCTCGCTCCGGGCCTGTCCCCTACGGCCTGCTCCGCAGGTAAAAGGCCAGCACGGCTATGGCGAGGGCACACCGGTAAATGACGAAGGGAACAAAAGTTCGTGTCTGAAGGTAACGCAGGAAGTACCTGATGCAGAGAAAGCCCGTCACGGACGCAGCCCCGATTCCTACGACCAGGACAGCCCACGTGGGGCCGGCCGCTCCGCTTCCCGCACTCTGCGCGGTACCGCGAAACAGGCGAGCTCCTTCGAGCAGTCCTGCCCCCACGATTACAGGTGTAGACAGCAGGAACGAAAACCTGGCCGCAGATGCGCGATCCGTGTCCCTGAACAGAGCGGTGGAAATCGTGATGCCGCTGCGGGACACCCCCGGAATCACGGCGACAGCCTGGCTGAGCCCGATCCAGAGTGAATCGGCGAGCTTGAGGTCCGCCATCGAACGCGTCTGCCTGCTTCTTCTCTCCGCGGCGTAAAGGATCAGCCCGAACAATGTCAGAGTCACAACCGTCACCAGCGGCGAGCGCAGCACCCGCTCAACGGTGTGTTCGAAGAGCAATCCCACGATGATCGCCGGCAGGGTGCCGGCAAGCAGGTACCACGCGAGCCTGCGCTCCGCGTTCCCGCACGGATCCCCTGTCCGGATCCCCTTGATAACCTCCGCGGCGAGCAGCAGCCATTCCTTCCAGAAGTAGGCGAGCACCGCCACAGCCGTTCCCACGTGCAGAGCGACATCGAATGCAATCCCCTCGGGCTTCCACCCGAAGATCCAGGGAACCAGCAGCAAATGAGCCGAACTGCTGACGGGCAGGAACTCGGTCAGCCCCTGCAATACACCAAGAAGCCCTGCTGCAATGATCTCGTTCAACTCCTGCCTCGCAATACCGCCTGTTTCTTCCGATAACGAAATCGTCACAAAGAAAGTACGGACTGTAACATGCAACCGCGGCCTGGACAAATCCGGTTACAGGGAGATGCCGGCAAGGGCACCATCCGCATCACGCGTTCGGCTTCCTGCGACTGGAGATCACAACCACCAGGAGCGCCAGGCAGGAGACGCCGAAAGCGACAGTGCCGGGAGTCATGCATCGGACGCCAATGCCGCGCTGCAGTTGCGGCGATCCCGCGGAGGGATGCGGCACCTGCGCTGCCCGGGAATCGCCCGGGCCAAATCCGAAGGCGGGAATCCGGACAGATCGCCACCTCGACGCCTCCGGGTCGAACACGGGGATGCTCAGAGAATTCACCGCGACGTCGGTGGTATCCCCGGCCGGCGCGCTCACGACCCAACGCCGCCGCTGCAGGAGCGTCAGACGACGCCTGCCCTCATAGTCGCGCGTCTGAACCAGGCTTTCCACATCCCTCAGGCGGACCAGCAAGGGTTGCCCGTCGCGCCCCTTCAACAACCGCTCGGGCCTGAAGAAGTCGAGGTTCGCTGTGCCTTCGACCGCCAGGACTGCTTCGTGCGCGCTGCCCGAATCTCCGCCGGAGACTGCAGCCTCGAGACTGCCCACCATGAAGAAAGCATCCTCCCTTTCCCCTGCCACGGAAACAGGTTTCACATTGATCACGACCGGGCCCGTCTGCCTGGTCAGGTCCCAATCATCGCGTGAACTCACGTCCTGTTTGATCTTCAGTCGCAGAGAAGGAAGCACCTGCTTCCCCGGCTTGAGGGGAAAGACGATCACCTGCCGCAGCAGGAAATCGGTGGCGGCCTTTCCGTTCAAAGTGACGGACTCGGGCCGGGCCTGGCCGGTCGTCGGAGCGGTCACGCTCCAGAAACCCGCGAAATCCTGCGGATCGACGTCCACAGCCACCGGGGGGATTGAACACCGCAGCCTGTAGATGACACTGAACTGCTGGCCGACGCAGGGCTCCTCGTCGCTTATTTCGGTTACGATCGCCGCATGGGGGCCTATGGCCTCGACCGAGACGCGGTGCGAGGCTCTACCCGGATCGCCCGATTCTGAAGGGAGAGCTTGCCGCGCCACCAGACAAATCATCATGACAGGCAGACACCTGAGGACTCCCGGACCGGATCCTCCCCCGCCGGCGTTGCCATGCAGATACGGGAGTGGCGCCACGCGGCGTCCGGCTACCCTGCCCGCCGGCCGGGAAAGACGGAACGACCACTCCAGGTAGAGCAGCAGAAATGCAGCCAACGCGAGCACCTGCGTATCCTGCCATCCTCTCCGCTCGCCCGCGTGTCCGACGTTCATGGCAAAGGACCGCAGTGACTCCGGGTCGTCCAGGCGCATCCACTGCGCGCCGGGCCCTTCGCGCCTGTATCCCGGTTCTCCCCTTCCGGGGGCCGATCGCACGAAGATCACGGGAGGTCCGCCCTGGAGGGAATTCGCAATTGCATCGATCTCCGGCTCGGCCTTCGAGCTGAAGACGATGACCGTGGAGGCAGCCGCTGCCGTTGCACCGGACGAGATCAGGCGGATGGCACCGACAGATGCCTCGACCACACTCGCACTCGAGGCCTCAAAGTCGAAGCTTCCGGCTTCCAGGAGCAGCAAAGCCCCAGGCACGTCCTCCGTGTAAGGCACCACCAGCCTGGGGACCGAGCCGGTCAGATAAAACGAAATCAGCTCGGGTTCTACGCTTTCGACCGCACACCTCAAATCGCGGCTATAGTCTCCCCACGCCCCCTCCAGGTAGGGCATCCCCGGCGATCGCTCCGGCGGGTCGACCAGAAACAAGACTGCACCGAGTCCCTTGCCCGGCACCGGCGAGCGGTCACCGGCGATCGCCAGCAGCGCGGCCAACGCTCCGGTGGCCCCGGCCAGAAGAACGCCCGAGCAGATTCGTCGGGGCCACATGCCGGCAAAGCCCAGAAGCTGCGGATTGGCAAACCTCTTCAGCCGGCGATCGTGCAGGGCGTGGGTTGCGATCCACGCCGCAAGAAACATGATAGCGGCGGTCACGCAGACGAGATGTGGCGGGTGAAGCGCCGCGCTCTCAGTCACTGGGGTATCTCCCTGACGACGAAATGGCGAAACAGGATTTCCATCCCGACCAGGCTTGACGCTGCCAGCGCCAGGAGCAGGGCCCAGTCCAGCGTCTCGCGCCTGTTTCCCGGCTGCTTATACGACTCTTCGAGGCCGGCTAACGCGTTCTCGAGGTCTGCGCTGTCACGGACGCGCGAATAACTGCCGCCGGTTCTCCTGGCCAGCCCGTCGAGCGCCCGGTCGTCGATCTCGATTCTTGCCTCCACCTCCTGCAGCAGACCCTCGGCCGTCGGAACCGTAAAGCGGCTGACCGTGTCCGTGCCGATTCCGATCGCGTCAACCCGGACACCCATCATGCGTGCGACCTCGGCGGCGTCGGCGGGCGAAACGTTACCGCGGTTGCTCACACCGTCGGTGATCAGTAGAAGCCGCTTTGGTCCGATGCTCCTGCACTTGAGCCGGTTGACTGCAGTCGCGACGCCGCTGCCGATCGCTGTACCGTCGTCCTCCTGGGAGGTCGAGTTGATTTTGTCCAGGGCCGCCAACACGAACCTGCGATCCTCTGTGACCGGCGCTGCCGTCTGCGCGGAACCGGCGAGCGCCACCAGTCCGATTCCGGTCTTCGGGAGCCGCGCGAGGAACGATTTGAGCGACCGCTTTGCTGCATCCAGCCTGTCAGGTTGAAAATCAGCCGCGGTCATCGAACTCGAGTTGTCGAGTACAACCACAAGTGCCGCAGCGGCCTCACCCTTCTTCCCGCCGGCCTCCTGCACAGGACCGATAACGAGAGGGATCAGTGCCATCAGCGCCAACGTCCTCAGGCTGATGCACACGCGAGCCTGGAGCCTGCTGTGGACGGCGCCGGGCACCAGCCATTTCAGATCCGGCAGCGGGACTGCGGCCTGCCCGGCATCGCCGCGAACCCAGGCCAGAAGCAGGAGGGCAATCACAGGCAGTGCCACCAAATAGAGTCCGGGTTGGTACAGCCACTCACCTGGTTGCATCACGAAATAGATCGGTTGATCGGCGCTCCCGCACCAGCGATTTTGATTGCCTCGGTCCGCGGTGGACGCGTCTTCCAGTGAGATGAAACGGGCCTGCAGCCCTTCTTCGCATTTCGCTTTTTCTGTTCCCGGGGCCTTGCCCGACGCTGCATTGCCAGGCTGACTGTGCTCCTGATCCCCTCCCGGGCGCGCACTTCATGCCGCTCGCTCCAACCCGCGTCCATTTCACTCAACCGGGGTTGTTGTTTATGGCGCCGCCGGCCCGGACATCCGCATGCTGCGGCGCTACGCGGCCACTTCTGTCCGGTGAGCGCCTGTGGCTCAGACAGTGAGGACTGCGAGACTGGTGACACCTGACAGACAGCCTGCGCTGCAGGGACGCTGTTCAACCCATTCAGGGTTGACACCTTCTGATCATCCCGATACCCGGGGTTTGCACCCCGGGCTGTTCTATCCGACGCTTTCAGCGTCGTCGGTGTCGATCGCGGCTCGCATCTGTGAGGCATCGCCGCCGCCAGTGAATCAGTGAACTGAACGGCATGATCACGCTCGGCTCCCGGGCGCAGTACGTCGGACTCGACCCCGAAGGGGGTCGAACAGATCAGCCCGGGGTGCAAACCCCGGGGATGATCGGATCTGCCGCAATTTCCAACCCTGAAGGGGTTGGACAGCGATCGCCCGACGAGACGACGTCACGTCAACCCCCACGCTTTCAGCGTCGTCGGTGTCGATCGCGGCTCGCATCTGTGAGGCATCGCCGCCACCGGCGAGTCAATGGGCTGAACGGCATGGTCACGCTCAGTCCCCGCGCGCAGTACGTCTGACTCGACCCCGAAGGGGGTCGAACAGATCAGCCCGGGGTGCAAACCCCGGGGAGGATCGGGTCTGCCGCAAGGCCCAACCCTGAAAGGGTTGGACAGCGACTCCCTGACGGGACGAGGTCACTTCAATCCCTGCTGTCTGAATCACAGCGGTGAGCGCCCACCGATGACCGATCAGGGAAATTTCTCTCCGTTGCAAAAGGCAGGGTGCTGGGCTACCTTAATGTTGCCGCAAGAATCGATCAACCCTTGCCAGGAGCACGCCCATTCATCGCGAATCCGTCCTGATCCTCGACTTTGGTTCTCAGTATACCCAGCTCATTGCGCGACGGGTGCGCGAGCTTTCCGTGTACTGCGAGATAGCTCCCTACTCCTCGGCGATGGAGAAGGTCGAGGCACTGCAGCCGCGCGGCGTGATTCTCTCCGGAGGCCCTGACTCAGTTTGCCGGCCCGGCAGCCCCGATCTTCCCGAAGAGTTCTTTCAACTCGGCGTCCCGATTCTGGGTATCTGCTACGGGATGCAGTTGCTCTCCAAGAAGCTGGGCGGACGGGTCGTGCCGGGCGATCAGCGGGAATTCGGAAAGGCCACAAACGAGGTCCTGGAGCCAGGTGGCCTCTTTGCCGGGCTTCCCGACGTTTTCCAGGTCTGGATGAGCCATGGGGACCGCGTCGAGGCTCTACCGGAAGGTTTCCGTATCCTCGCCCGTTCCGGTGAAATCGTATCCGCCATGGGGAGCAGCGCCCGCGGCGCATGGGGGCTTCAGTTTCATCCCGAGGTCATTCACACGCACCACGGCACCCGGATTCTCGAGAATTTCCTGGTGCAGGTCTGCGGCTGCAGCCGCGATTGGACGATGGCCGCCTTCATTCACACCGCCGTCCAGGAGATCGCCGAGCAAGTCGGGGAAGCGCACGCGCTGTGCGCCTTGAGTGGCGGTGTCGACTCGGCGGTGGCCGCCCTGCTCGTGCATCAGGCCATCGGAGATCGCCTCACCTGCATTTTTGTCGACAACGGTCTGTTGCGAAAGAATGAATACGAGTCAGTGCTGGAGAGCTTCCGGCAGCGCCTCCAGCTGAAGATAATCGGCGTGGACGCCAGCCGTAGATTCCTGGACCGCCTCGCCGGCGTCGAAGACCCGGAGGTCAAACGCAAGATCATCGGCGAAGAGTTCATACGGGTCTTCGAGGACCAGGCACGCCGGCTGGGAAACCTGCGGTTTCTGGTCCAGGGAACACTCTACCCCGACGTCATCGAATCGACGTCCGTGCGTGGGCCCTCGGCGGTGATCAAGTCGCATCACAATGTCGGCGGCCTGCCTGACGACATGCAACTCGAACTCGTCGAGCCGCTGCGGGAGCTTTTCAAGGACGAGGTCCGAAAGGTCGGCCAAGAGCTGGGGATGGATCCTCATTTCGTCCAGCGCCAGCCTTTTCCCGGTCCGGGGCTCGCCGTCCGCATCCTGGGCCCGGTTACCGCCGGGCGTCTCGATTTGTTGCGCGATGCCGACGCGATCGTACGGGAAGAGATCGAGCGGGCGGGCCTCGAGCGTGAAACCTGGCAGGCGTTTGCCGTCCTGCTGCCGGTACGCAGCGTGGGAGTCATGGGAGACGACCGCACATACGAAAATGTTGCCGCGTTGCGTGTCGTCACGAGTATGGACGGCATGACGGCGGATTGGGCGAGGCTTCCCTATCCCGTGCTCGAGAGAATTTCCAGCCGGATCGTAAACGAGGTCCGCGGCATCAACCGTGTGGTCTATGACGTGACGTCCAAACCGCCGGGTACCATCGAATGGGAGTAGCCGCAAGAGCTCTATGACGTTTGTCCATCTCCACAACCACTCCGATTACAGCCTCCTGGACGGGGCGTCCAGGATCGACCGCCTCGTCGAACGGGCGGTTGCATTCGGCATGCCCGCCATGGCGATCACCGATCATGGCAACCTCTTCGGCGCCATTGAGTTCTACAACACGGCGCTGAAAAAAGGATTGAAACCCATCATCGGCTCCGAAATCTATGTTGCCAAAGAGAGCAGGCACAAGAAGTCCGGCGGCGGAGACCAATCCAATCACCTGATATTGCTGGCACGCGATTCCACAGGCTATCGAAACCTGAGCAGACTCGCCTCGCTCGGCTACCTCGAGGGTTTCTACTACAAGCCGCGGGTGGACAAGGAACTGCTCGCATCGCACAGCGAGGGCCTCATTGCCCTTTCGAGTTGCCTCAAGGGGCTGGTTCCCCAGCTGCTGCAGATGGAAGAGTTCGCGGCGGCCGAGGAGGAAGCTCACACGCTGCGCGACATCTTCGGGAGCGGCAACTTCTACCTGGAACTGCAGGACCACGGCCTGCCGGCGCAGCAGCGCGTCAATTCCCTTCTGCTGCAGATTTCCGAACGCAGCGGCATTCCGGTCGTCTGCACCAACGACTCGCATTACCTCGGCCGGGAAGACTACGAGGCCCATGACGTCCTGCTGTGCATCGGCACCGGGAAGACAATCCACGACACCGAGCGAATCAGGTACGCCACCGATCAGTTCTACTTCAAATCCGCTGAGGAGATGGAGAAGCTGTGGAGCCACACCCCGGAGGCGCTGCGCAACAGCCTCGAGATCGCCGAGCGCTGCAACCTGAAGATCGAAACCTCCGAGGCTCTTCCGCCGTTCGAAGTGCCGGAGGGGGAGACCTCCGACAGCTATTTCGAGAAGGTGGTGCGAAACGGGTTCGCCGAGCGCAGGAAACACCTCGAGACCCTGTCGTCGGACGGCCTGCTCAAGAACTCCCTCGACGCTTACGGGGAGAGGCTTGATGCCGAAATCGAGATGATCCGGCGGACGAAGTTCTCGAGCTACTTTCTCATCGTCTGGGACCTGATCAAGGCAGCGCGCGACCGTTCCATCCCGGTCGGGCCGGGACGAGGATCCGTGGTAGGAAGCCTGGTGGCCTACTGCCTGCGGATCACAGACATCGACCCTCTCCAGTACAGCCTCTTTTTCGAGCGCTTCCTGAACCCGGAACGCATCGCGCCGCCCGATATCGACATGGATTTCTGCATGAACCGCCGTGCCGAGGTAATCGAGTACGTGGCAAACAAGTACGGCAGGGACAACGTCTGCCAGATCATCACCTTCGGCACCATGGCCGCCAAGGGTGTGATTCGCGATGTCGGCCGGGTCCTCGACATCCCGTACGCCGAAGTCGACCGCATCGCCAAGCTGATTCCGAACGAACTGAACGCGACCATCGACAAGGCGCTCGACCAGGAACCACGCCTGCGGGAAGAGGTGAAGAAGAACGAGCAGGTGGCCAAACTGATCGAAATCGCTCGCAGGCTCGAGGGCGTGTCCCGGCATTCATCCACACACGCCGCGGGAGTCGTGATCGCGCCCAGACCGCTGATAGAGCTGGTCCCTCTCTACAAGACGGCCAAGGAGGAAATCACGACGCAGTACAGCATGACCGATCTCGAGTCGATCGGGTTGCTGAAGATGGACTTCCTGGCATTGGCCACCTTGACGGTTCTCAGTGACGCCGAGACGCGGGTTCGTGAGGAAAAGCAGGTTAACCTCGACCTCTCCGACATCCCTTTGAACGACCCGCAGGTGTACCAGTTGTTCGCCGACGGCCGTACGAACGGCATCTTCCAATTTGAGAGCGGCGGCATGAAGGCGGAGCTGAGACGCCTGAAACCAGAGCGGTTCGAGGACCTGATCGCGCTCAATGCGCTTTACAGACCCGGGCCGATGAACATGATCCCGGACTTCATCAGGCGCAAGCACGGGCTGGTCGAGGTGCGCTATCCGCACCCGGTCCTGGAGGAGATCCTGAGAGAGACGTACGGCGTCATCGTGTACCAGGAGCAGGTGATGCAGATTGCCAGCCGGATGGCCGGCTTCTCGCTGGGAGAGGCTGACATCCTGCGCAAGGCGATGGGCAAGAAGATCGCCAGCGCCATGATGTCGATGAGGGACAAGTTCCTCGCAGGCGCCAGGCGGAACAAGGTCGCCGAAAAGACCGCGACCCAGGTCTTCGAGCTCATGGAGCAGTTCGCGCAGTACGGTTTCAACAAGTCGCACAGCACGGCCTACGCGCTGCTTGCCTACCAGACCGCCTACTTGAAGGTCCATTACCCCGTACAGTTCATGGCTGCCCTGCTATCGAGCGAAATCGGCAAGACCGACAAGATCGTCATGTACATTGCCGAATGCAAGGACATGGGCATCCCGGTCCTGCCGCCGGACATCAACGAGAGCGACCTGAACTTCCGATCCGTCGGCGGCAGCATCCGGTTCGGGCTGCTTGCGATTCGCAACGTCGGCGGCGGGGCGATCCGCTCCATGCTCCAGTTCCGCCAGGAGAAGGGACGGTTCAGAGATCTGTACCAGTTCTGCGAAGAGGTGGACTCGAGGGCCGTCAACAAGCGCGTGATCGAGAGCCTGATAAAGAGCGGCGCTTTCGACTCCTTCGGCTGGAACCGCGCGCAATTGATGTCCATCGCCGACAGCGCGATAGAGCACGGCCAGAAGTTCCAGCGCGACCGCCAGAGCGGACAGAAGGGGCTCTTCATCGATCTGCCCTCGGGCGAAGCGGCGGTGCAGGACCCGGTGGCGCCGCCTCTGGACGAATGGCCGCACGACCAGCTCCTGGCATGCGAAAAGGAAACCCTGGGGTATTACGTCTCCGGCCATCCGCTCGACCGTTACGTGCAGGATCTCTCCCGTCATACAAAGAAGAACCTTGCCGAGCTCGCCGGCGACGGCCGGAGTGTGGAATGCAAGCTGGCCGGGATCGTCACCGATTTCCGGACCCGGCGCACAAAGAAGGGCGAACTCATGGCGGTGTTCGTCCTGGAGGACCTGACGGGCGCGGTCGAAACCGTGGTATTCCCGAAGGATTACGCACGTTTCGAACCCTACCTCACAGCAGACACTCCCATATTGGTCTCCGGCCGGTTCGAAGCCGAGGAGGAGAATTCGTTCAAGATCATCGCGTCCGACATCCAGCCGCTGCAGGGGTTTGCGGAGCGCAACGCCCGGGTAATGCAGGTGCGGCTCGCCCTGGTCGACGTCGCGCCCGACACGGCCATCCAGCTCTACCGGCTCTTCGCGAAGAACCGCGGCGAGACCGGAGTCAACGTCGAGTTGTACCAGCCCCACGATTTTCGTGTTACCATCCAGTCCGCCGACTTTGTAAAGGTGAAGTCGAGTCCCGAGCTGATCCGCCAGATCGAGACCCTTTGCGGAGCGGGATCAGTTCAGTTGATGAACTAAGCGTCCGCGAGGAAAACGCACTTGCCTGATCAGGGGACCCCGCAGTCAGAACTCGACCGGTTGCGCGCCGAAGTCCAGCGACTCCGGGATGAGAATGAGCAGGTCGGCTCGGCATGGCAGCGCACACTGCTGGCTCGTCACGAACAACGCCCCTATTCTCTCGACTACATAGAGCGGCTCTTCAGGAACTTCTCTGAAGTTCACGGCGACCGGCGGTTTTCCGACGACCCGGCTATCGTCGCGGGCATGGCCGACTACCACGGGCACAAGGTGATGGTCATCGGTCAGCAGAAGGGACGCGACCTTAAGCAGCGGCAGTACCGCAACTTCGGCTGCGCTCAACCCGAAGGGTATCGCAAAGCACTCAGGGTGATGAGACTGGCGGAGAAGTTCAGGCGGCCGATCCTCACAATGGTGGACACTCCCGGGGCGTACCCCAGCATCGGGGCCGAAGAGCGCGGCCAGGCCGAGGCCATAGCCTACAACCTGCGGGAAATGTCGAAGCTCACCGTACCGGTGGTCGTTACCATCATCGGCGAGGGCGGGAGCGGCGGCGCACTCGGGATCGCGGTCGGCAACCACGTCCTCATGCTCGAAAACGCTATTTACAGCGTCATATCCCCCGAAGGGTGCTCCGCAATCCTGTGGAAGGACCAGGAACACGTCGAAGCGATGGCCAACGCGCTCAGGATCACGGCGCGGGATCTACTGGCGCTCGGCGTAATCGACGAGATCGTCGACGAGCCTCCGGGAGGGGCCCACCTGAACCACGATGCCGCGGCACAGCTGCTGGATGCCTGCCTCAAGCCGGCCCTCGAACGGTTGATGGGCATGTCAGGCGAGGAGTTGCGTGAGGCACGGTATCAGAAATTCCGACGTATGGGTGCCGTCGAACCCCTGACAACCTGAACGTTTGTGTGCGCGGCGCCGGCGCTGTCTCAAGACTTCCAATGATACGGGCTTTCAGCCCTCCTTCGTCTATGCCTGCAATTCCTGGGGCTCCGCCCCAGGCTGATATGGGGCGGGCCTTTGGCCCTCATCACCGTATTCAGACAGTGTATTGAGCGCTGAAAGCGCGTTCTTATAACAGCCTGGGGCGAAGCCCCGGGTTTGCATCCATTGACGGGGACCATGGAAGGGCTGAAGGCCCGCGTCATAGCGCGCCCACTATCAGACACGCCCGAAGTTCCGCTCGATCTCGTACAGGCTGAAGCGAAGAACAATCGGCCGGCCGTGAGGGCAGTTGGTGGGAATCCTGGTGCGGCCCAGTTCATCGAGCAGCCACTGCATCTTCTCCGGCGAGAGAGCCATGTTTACCTTGATGGCGGCATGACAGGCCGTGCTGACGGCGATCCTGTCGCGCACCCGTTCCATATCGACCGTCCTGTCCTCGGCTTCCAGCCCGTCGATGATCTCATTGAGCAGTTTGTCGCAGTCCGAGTTGCGCGCGATGGCCGGAACGGCGCGGACCAGCACCGCGCTTCCACCGAAATGCTCGACCTGGAACCCATTCCGGCCCAGTTCAGGCAACACCGCGTCCACGATTGCCAACTGATGCGGCGCGAGCTCGATCGTCTGCGGAACCAGCAGTCCCTGGGTCTCAACGGCGTTTTCGAGCCGTGCACCCGCCAGCCTCTCGTACAGGATCCTCTCGTGCGCGACGTGCTGATCAACGATGAGAAGCCCTTCGCTGTCGCAGGCAATGATGTAGCTCTCGCGCATCTGGCCGAGAATCCTCACGCGGCCGCTGTCGAAGACAGTCCCTTCCTGCTCCAGCGGCGAACCTACGAGGAGGTCGGGGCGAAGCTTGAGGGCGTGGTGGTCCGGACCGTAAAGAGGCACGCTCGAGGGAACCTCGCGGAACGGGTAGCTGAAGGCCCGCTGGAACAACTCTGTTGCGCGAGAAGGCGCCGAGAGCTCAAAAGGCTGTCCCGCACCGGTCAAAGCAGCGGCCGGCGCCTCGGGCGCGCGCCGATCCCACACTTCCCCGGGCGGCACACCGCCGCGATGCTCGTAGGCCGGAATCGCGTGGACCCCCACGAGAGCCTTCTGGATCGTGTCGCGCACCAGGTCGTGCACCAGCCCCTGCTGGCGGAAGCGAATCTCGATCTTTGCCGGATGCGCGTTCACATCCACTTCCTCGAAAGGGAGCTCGAGGAAAAGCAGGGCCACCGGGTAAGCCGAGGCCGGGATGACATTTCTGTAAGCCTGCCGCAAGGCGCTCGTAATGACCTTGTCCCGAACCATGCGCCGGTTCACGTAGAAGAACTGCGAATACGGGTTTGTACGCTGCTCGTGGGGTCTCGAGACCAGTCCGCGCACGGATATATGCCCGGCACTCCCATCGAGCTCGACAAGATTCGCCAGGAATTCCTCGCCGAAAAGCTGAAATACCCGCTCCCGGGTAGTCGAGACGGACACGACGTCCAGCAGTGTCCGGCCCTCGCTCTCGAGCTTGCAGCGCACCTCCGGGTATGCCAGGGCGTAGTGCGTTACCAGCCGGGTGATGTGCGCCAACTCGGTTTCGTTCGATTTGAGAAACTTGCGCCGCGCGGGTACGTTGAAGAATATGTCCCGCACGGTCACTTCCGTCCCGATGTCCCACGAAATCGGCTTGACCGAGCGCACCGTCCCGCCCTGGATCAGAACTTCCGTGCCGGCCAGCACCGAAGGATCGCTCCCCACGCGGGTCTTGAGGCTCAGGCGCGACACGGCCGCGATCGACGGCAGCGCCTCGCCGCGGAAGCCGAGCGTGGATATGGCGGCGAGGTCGTCGGCCGTCTGGATCTTGCTGGTCGCGTGATGTTCGAAGGCCAGGAGCGCGTCGTCTTCGCTCATCCCCTGCCCGTCGTCGCGCACCACGACCAGCTTCTTGCCGCCCGACTCCACCGACACGTATATCGACCGCGCGCCTGCGTCGATGGAGTTTTCGAGCAGTTCCTTCGCAATCGAGGCCGGTCTTTCGACAATTTCTCCGGCCGCTATCTTGTTGGCGAGAATCTCGGGCAGAACCCGTATCTTGCTCATCGGAGGCTCGTACCGGCAGCACCCATGACCGCTGTTTACGCCCCGTCGACTGGTGCGACCTGCTGCAAACCGGTCCGGGGCGCTCTCATGTGCCGGATGACCTCCGCAGGTTCAAGCCGGCGCTGGGAAGAGTCGGATAGATCCTTCAGCAGGTATCGGCCGCTGGTCAGCTCATCCTCGCCGATGATCAGGACGTGGCGCGCGTTCAGCCGGTTTGCCAGGCGAAGCTGGCTCTTCAGGCTGCCGCCGGCATAATCCAGGCCACAGCGGACGCCCTCGCGCCTGAAGGAGCGCGCCAACTCGAGCGCCCGCTCAAATGCCTGGTCTCCCATGTACGCCAGGAACAGATCCGTCGTCTCAGCCCACCTGGACGAGAGGCTCTCGGGAAGGAGCATAACAAGCCGATCCAGCCCCATCGCAAATCCGAAACCGCTCACGGGCGGGCCTCCGAGGACTTCCGAGAGCCCGTCGTACCTTCCGCCGCCCACCAGGGCGTTCTGCGCGCCCAGGCCGGCGCTGACGATCTCGAACGCCGTCCTCACGTAATAGTCCAGCCCGCGCACCAGGCGGGGTGTCACCTCGAATGGGATCGCCGCCATCGTCAAGTACTTGCGGAAAAGGTTGAAGTGCCGACTGCATTCCTCGCAGAGATGGTCGGTGATTCGGGGAAGCTTCTCGATATACGGCTGGCACGACTCGACCTTGCAGTCCAGGACACGCAGCGCGTTGGTCACGGATCTGCGGCGGCAATCCTCGCACAGTTGGCCGGCCACGCGCTGCAGCTCGGCACGAAGGAGCTCGATATACTGCGGCCTGCACCGACTGCAACCCACCGAGTTCACAAGCAGCTGTACCTTGACCTCGAGCATTTCGAGGAGCGATATCACCATCTCAATGGTCTCGACCTCGATCGCCGGGTGATCGGAACCGAGAACCTCGGCGCCAATCTGAAAGAACTGCCGCCACCGCCCCTTTTGTTTCTTCTCGTGGCGGAACATCGGGCCGAGATAATAAAGCTTCGACGTGCCGGCGGCGCGGTACATCGCATGTTGCGCATAGGCACGGACCACCGAAGCGGTTGCCTCGGGGCGCAACGTGATCGATTTGCCGCTCTGGTCGCGGAACGTGTACATTTCCTTCCCGACGATATCCGTGTCCTGGCCTATGCTGCGCGCAAACAACTCGGTGGCTTCGATCAGCGGAGTCCGTATCTCCCTGAAGCCGTACCTTCCGAAGACATCGCGAGCGGCCTGTTCTGTGAACTGCCAGCGGCCAATCTCGTCCGGCAGCAGGTCCCGGGTTCCCGGGAGGGTGTACAGCAGCGTCTCCTGTGTCATGATCCGAGTGCACCTTTACGGTTCCTGCGCAGTTTCCGCGCAGCCATGCCCGGCGACGACCGCCAGGTGAGTTATCTCAAACAGGCAGAGAGTTTAACAGAAATCCGGACGCAGGACTAAGACGCTTTGACAGGCGACTCCCGGGCTTGCATGCCGGCAGGTGCGTATTCGAAGCGGAAATTGAGGATCGGTGCTGCCGAACGCCGTACATTTCCAGTCTCGACCCCGTTGGCAGAACCGCCCACGAGGCACTCTGCCACTTGCAGCACACCACCGCGTGCAAGGCAGTTTCGTCCGCAGGGCTCCCCGTTCGGATCGATCAGTGCGATAGTGCCGTAGTAACGGTCGAGCACTCTCTCGACGGGTGCCTGCGTGTCGATCACGTCACAACCGCGCAGATGGGTAACGTGGAAGACGGTCAAACCTTCGGCACCGGACCGGCCCGCTTCCGAAGGGAGTTCCAGCACGCTCCATGCCCTGAAAGGCGTGACCTGCAGGACGTACGTGTCATGACAGGCGTAAACAGCGCCCTCCTCCTTCACCTGGAACGCTTCGGTCCAGAGTACGACGCGGCTGCACTCCTCCGGGATTCGCTGGCATCTCAGCGCCGGCGTCTGCTTCCGCCTGCGTGTGCCCGCCAGCACGGCGGCTGCGCCTACGGCAGCACCCCCGAGGGTCGACCAAATGAATGCTTTTGCCCATCTGGAACGCATACGGTTCTGAAAGCGATGTGGGTTCGTGCCGCCGGTATGGACATTACCCACCGGTGCAGCGCGCCCCCTGTTACCTCGTACAATATATTAACATCGACCAGCCACGGCGTTCGATTCAAAGCCGCATCCGGCTGCGATCAGCGCTGCGCCTGCCGCCCTGCTACTGCCTGCACAGGCTGGGCAGTCCCCCACTCTGCAAGCGCTTCGAGAAAAGACAGGAATCCGCACAGCATTTCGTGGAATTCCCTTTCGCTGCGGGCGTGCATCAGCACCCCGGACAAGCGCTCGAATTCGCCCCAATCGCTGTCGGCAAAAGACTGAAGCCACGTCTCCCGGAAAGACACCAGTCTCTCCATCAGGCCCTCGAGATCGGAGACATCGCTCCGGCCGATCAGAAACTTCACATAGAGACGCAGATCCCAGAGATCGCGATGCACCTTGTGTGCTGCGATCACAGACGCCGGCAAATCGGCGAAAAGGTCATTCCATCCCAACCAGGGTTCAAAGGTCTGCGCCAGCGAAACGATGCACCCCTGGAAGCAACTCCGCAGGAGGTCGTATGAGCGGGCCATCTTCGACGCGATCACGGGCGCACTGGGCTCGACGGCAACCAGTGCAAGCTCGTGCTCAACAGCCCTCCGGGCGCCGATCCTGAGCGACTCGCATATCCATCCCATCGTGGAACGCAACTGGGTTGTGAGATCGGCTTTCTTGCCGAATCGGGATCGGATGAAGGCGCTGAGGCACTGCATCTCTCCATGCAGCAAGGCGAAGACCGCGAGATAGTGGCGCAAAGGCGCCTCGCCGCCGAATGCGGCACCGGGCAATTGCAGAAGCCTCTGGAGCTGGAACAGGTGAAGCAGGACCGTGGCCACGTTCTGTCGAAGCCGGTCCTCCCCGATACGCCGCAGGAGCGTGTTCAGTGCCGCATTTTCGACTACGTCGCACTGCGCTTTGAATTTCTGCTCCAGCAGCATGTCGACATAGCGGCAGTCCTTGAGGCTGTGCAGGTAGAGTCTCCCGAGAGCAAGGTAGTGCTGGTACGGGAAGTGGCGAGGGGCCGGAAAGGCGTCAAGGAGGACTCGCAGGTCATTCAGTATTTCGAGCAGCCGCATCAGGCTGTCGACAGGCGCCTGATGCTCCGGTGCCGGCAGCGCGTCTGATCTGCCGCGGGCGCGGCGCGGGCCGGATACGCCGGCCCCGTCTGCCGTTCGTTCCCGGCTGTCAGGAACCGGCGTCAGCAGGTTCGCCGCACGGAGCTCCGCCGCCTGGATGGCTCGCCGTGCGATATACGCCTCAGCAGCGAAACTGCGGTCAGTGATGTCGGCACGCTCTGTGACCGTAAGGGGAATGTGTTCCGGATTGAAGAACGCGGCCAGCGCCCTCAACCAGATCTCCAGATGTGCCAGGTCGTCCAGCCGGCCCGAAGCCTGGATGCTATCGATCCAGTGCGAGAGCTTCCTGGCGCCGCCGGCCGATTCCGGCCGCAGAGTGGGGGCAACAGCTTCCCCTTTTGCCTGGACGCCATGACGAGCACTCATGGCTTCCTTTATCGGCAGGAGGGTACACGGACACAATCAACGATCATGGGCGGGTTCAAAACCCGCCCCACGTGACGCCCCGGCGGCTTGAAAAGCCGCCTCACCCATCGTTCATCGTATCTCCAGGGTGAGCCCGGGACTTACTTGCGGGGACGCGGGGGTGCTGCTTCTATGGCGGGCTTGAGATCGATCTCGAAGAAGATCATCTGGCTCCCCGTGTCGTCGCGATAGACCTCGGGGATGTACACGCGGGAGGCGAGAAGGTAACCACCCGGATCATTCGAAGGAAGAGAAAAATAAAGAAAACCACCCCCGGTGGCACGCGCCGGGATTATCTTGCCGCCGAGGAACTTATGTTCGAAGTCCATGAGTGCTTCCTCGTTCTGGCCGTCGCCGGTGGGCACCTTCGGGATCGGATTCGGGATCCAGTTACCTTTGCTGCCCTTCTTGAAGACACGCGCCACCACTTCCCCGGGCTGGAGAGTGTGAAGGCGGTCGTCTCCGTTTATCAACTCGATGCTTTCCGCATCGACCCTCACCGGGAAGTCGTTGCCGTTGAAAATAACCGCTGCGAGGGGGATAATCCCCCGGGTCACGATGTCGTTCTTGTCAAACACAACGGCGGCGAGGTCGTCTCGAAACAGCGGTTCCACGGCGATCGTCACTCCTTCGCTGACCAGCCTGGAAGCGTAACTGTCGGCTCCCCGGATCTGCCACGAACGGGCTTTGTAGCCTGCCAGGAGTGTAGAGGCCAGCCCGACGAGGAGCAGGGCCACCACCGGGGACCGGGAGCGGAGGCGAGGCGGTTCGCAGCGGGTTGCCGGCGAGATCATCGTATGGCTCGAAGCAGGGATTTGAGAGCTGAAGTATAGCATCGCACCGGGAAGCAGCACATTGGAATCCTACTTCGTCTACCTCATCTGTCGCGCGGCGCTGCTGTTGTTTCGCATCGTTCCCCGGATAATTGCCCACCCGTTTCTGGACCTGCTGGCATGCCTGGTGTACTACCTCGACGGGTATCACCGCAGGATAGCCGACGTCAACTTGAGGATCGCCTTCCCTGAACTCAGCCCCGCCGAACGCCGCCGCATCGCCCGCCGCAGTTTCCAGCACACGGGACGGAACCTGCTGGAGATAAGCCGGATGCCACTTCTGAGGCGCGACACGATACCTTCGCTCGTCGAATACGACCCTCAAAACGGCCTCGGCAACTACCTCGCGGCTCATTCACGTGGCAAGGGAGTGCTCTATCTCACGGGGCATTTCAGCGCCTGGGAACTGCTGCCCGCAGCGCATTGCGTGTACGGCTACCCGTTGAGCTTCGTGACGCGGCCGCTCGACAATCGCGCGCTTGAAGCGTACCTGCTTCGCATGCGCGAACTGCCCGGCAACAGGGTGATATCGAAAAAGAACGCGGCCCGCCAAACGCTCAAGGCGCTGAATTCCGGCGGCGACGTAGGGATCCTGATGGATCAGAACACCACCCTGCAGGAGGGTGTTTTTGCCGATTTCTTCGGTGTACCTGCCGCCACTTCCTCGTCCGTGGCACGCTTCGCGCTGCACACGGACGCGGCGGTCGTCCCCGTCTTCCTCACTCCCATGAGGAACGGGCGCTACAAAATGAAGTTCCTTCCCCACCTCGACCTGGTCCGGACGGGAAACGAGGACCGCGACGTCGAGGTGAACACGCAGATCTTCAACAGGGCCCTCGAGGCAATCGTCCGGGAACACCCTGATTCCTGGCTGTGGGGGCACAAGAGGTGGAAGAATCAGCTGCCCGGAAGCCCCGATCCCTATTCCCTCTCCCCCGCAGAGCTCGATCGCTTCCTCTCGAAGGTCAACGCGCAAGGGCGAGATGTCCTTCGCCCTTCCAGGGCTCAGCAATAATGTCGCTCCCTGCCCCCGGGTTCGCTCCGTTCACCCGCGGCTGTTGTCTCCCGCCTCTGCCGGGACGGGGCACGCGCCCGACGACGGGCTTCCGATGGGCGCCGCAAAAGGGCGGAGCGCTGTCGGTGCGGAAGGCCCCGGCAGGGGCCGAAGAGATGCAGCCGGAGGTGACCAGGGCGAAGCCCCGGATCAGCATGCAGAAGAGGAACGCGCCCCGGAAGGGGCGCCGGAGAAGCCTGGCGCCCGATCAGGGTTTATCGGGAGTCGGCGGAGGTCCGGTCAGGAGGCGCGCAAAGGTCGCCGAGTAACGCACGCTGTCCAGGACGGAGTGGACCTTCTTGAGCTCGTCTCTCAGGATCGCGCGGTACTTGTCAGGTTCGAGGTCGATGGCCTTGGTGAAATTCGCGATGGCAGGATCCGGCTGGTTCGTCTTGGCGTAAAGCACGCCGAGCCGGAAATAGGTCGGCGCCTTTGCCTCTCCCAGGCTGACCACCTTTTCGTAGGCCAGGACCGCTTCGTTGTCGAGCCCGAGCCGCTCGTTCACCAGGGCCAGGTTCGCCCATGCAGGAGCGTAGGCAGGATCGATCTGCGCGGCGGCCTTGAGTTCGAATGCCGCATCCTGCAACTGCTCCCTCTCGGCGTACAGCGTCCCCAGGTTGTAGTGCACATCCTTCTGTTTCGGGTCGAGCCTGATCGATGTCCTGTAGGCGTTGACACTCTCGTCGTATCGCTTGAGTTCGGAGTACATGTCGCCGAGCAGGTAATAGGCGTCTGCGTTCTTCGGATCGGCGCGCACCGCATTCTCCAGGGCGATGACAGCCTCGGACGGCCGATTCATCTTGGCCAGGGCGAAGCCGAGCTTCGCGGAAAGCCCGCCCCGGTCCGGCGCCTTCGCCGCAGCGTCCTGGTAGGCGATTATGGCCTTGTCGTACCGGCCCTCGAGTGCCAGGGTGTCGCCAAGCTTCTCGAGGATTTCCACGTTCCCGGGCGCAAGGCTCGACGCCGTGCGCAGCTCCTGGATCGCTTCCTCGTTCTTCTTCTGCTGGAGAAGTATCAGGGCCAGATTGTAATGCGCCGCGAAATTTTTCGGCTCCACCTGCAGCACATCCAGGTAACTGGCGGAAGCTTCAGCCGGCTTATTCATGCGATGCTGCAGCAATGCGAGCTCCATCCTCATGTCCGCATCGGTCGGCATGATATCGAGGATGGCCTGCAGCGTCTTCTCCGCGGCCGGGTCCTTTCCCGTCTTGATCTGGAGATAGGCCAGGGCCTTCAGCATCTGAAGATCCTTCGGCTTGGCCTGCAGCGCTGCCTCCAGAGCCTTGATCGCCGATTCGAGGTCGCCGGATTCCCGGTAGGCGACGGCAAGCAGGAAGTGGATTCCCTCGAATCTCGGCTCGATCTTCAGCACCTCCTCGAACTCGGCCGCCGCCTCCTTCATCTTCTTCTGGTTGGCGTAAATGAGACCGAGGTTGTAATGGGCCTCCAGGAAGTCGGGCTTGATCTGCAGCGCCTGAAGGAACATCCCGGCCTGCTCATCCGTGTTCTCCTTGGGAGTCCCAATCATCGCTTCACCCTTCTTGAACCACGCCATCGCTTCGTTATAGATCCTGGCGTCCGACATGGTCGGGAGCTTCTTTTCCTGGGCGGGTGAACAGGGAGAGAGAGACGGCACCAGCGCGCAAGCCGCGCAAAGGGCCGCCAGGTATGAGAAACGACGAGTCATGCTATTCTCCCGCTTTTCCAGCGATCAGCCGCGTCAGACATCGCCGAAATCGGTCATCTGCCCGAATTCACGGAACCTTCCCAGGATCTCGGGAAAGGTCAGAGACCCCAGCCGGCGCGGGCCGAATTCCGTCACGTTGAAAGAGCCCATCACCGAGCCAAAGACCAGCGCCTGCCGCAACGCGGCATCGTCTGCATTGCCCTTTGCCGCGAGATATCCCATGAAACCGCCTGCGAAGGAATCGCCCGCACCTGTCGGATCGACAACTTCTTCGAGAGGGTAAGCCGGAACCATGAAGACCGTCTTGGGCCCTATCATGACGGCGCCGTATTCGCCGCGCTTGACCACGATCACGTTCGGTCCCCAGGAAAGAATCCGGCGGGCAGCCGCAAACAGGTTTTGCTCGCCGGCCAGGTGGCGTGTCTCCGCATCGTTGATCAGGACGATGTCGACCAGGGACAACGTCCGCTTGAGGGATTCGAGCTTGTTGTCGATCCAGTAGTTCATCGTGTCGCACGCCACGATCTTGGGCCGCTCCATTTGCTCGAGTACCCCCCGCTGCAGATCCGGATCGATGTTGCCCAGGAAAAGATACCTGCTGCGGCGATGTTCCGCGGAGAGCCGGGGATTGAAGTCCTGGAACACATTGAGCTGCGTATCCAATGTCCGCGCGACGTTCAGATCGCCCGTGTACTCCCCTTTCCACCGGAAGGTTCTACCCGGCTGTCGCCAGAGGCCCGACGTATCGATTCCCTTCCTTTGCAGGAACGCGACATGCCCCTCCGGAAAATCGTCGCCGACGACGGCCACGACACTGACGTCAGTGAAGTAGCTTGCAGCAACGCTGGCATAGACGGCCGTTCCGCCCAGGACCTCCTCGGCATACCCGGCCGGCGTGCGCACTGAATCCAATGCGACAGACCCAACCACCAGTATTCCCATCCACAGCTCCTATCGTCTCACTTGAGTGGCTCCGCGCCGCCGGCGCGGACACGGCGCTGCGCCGCAGCGCGCCCACACCCATCTCCAAACAAGTCGATCCCTCATGCCTTCGGTTGCGACAGGTACTTTCCGACGATGTGCCGGAGCCGCGCGACCGTGCCGGCCGGGATGGCATTCCTGTCGGTAATCAACGCGTTCTTGAGTGCCTCACCGCAACCGCATCGTCTCTGGTCTGCCAGATCCTCGATGGTCTGCACAATCAGTGCCTGAGCGTTCCTGCTGTTCTGCATCAAATTGCCGACGATCATGTCTACCGTCACGGACTCGTGCGAATCGTGCCAGCAGTCATAGTCAGTGACCAGTGCCATCGTCACATAGCAGATCTCCGCTTCGCGGGCCAGTTTGGCTTCCTGGAGGTTGGTCATGCCGATGACATCCATGCCCCACTTCCGATACAGATTCGATTCAGCCTTCGTGGAAAACGCCGGGCCTTCCATGCAGACGTATGTGCCGCCTTTGACCGCGTTGATCCCGGCCTTGCGCGAAGCCAGGAACACCTGATCCAGCAGGTCCGGGCATATCGGGTCGGCGAAGGCGATGTGCGCCGCCAGCCCGTCGCCGAAGAATGTCGAGACCCTGCTGTATGTGCGGTCGACGAACTGGTCCGGGAGCACGACCTGCTGCGGGGCGAGTTCTTCGCGCAACGAGCCGACAGCGCTGGCGGAAAGTATCCTTTCCACGCCGAGCATTTTCATCGCGTAGATATTCGCCCTGAAGTTGAGCTCACCCGGAAGGATGCGATGGCCGCGCCCGTGGCGGGCGAGGAAGACTACCCGCCTGCCCCTGACCGTTCCGACGACGAGATCGTCGGATGGAGGACCAAACGGCGTTTCCAGCGTGATCCCGGTTCGCTCCGTGAGCTCCGACATTTCGTAGAGGCCGCTGCCTCCGATAATCCCGATCTTAACCTGTTCCATAAGCACCTATTCCGAGGATGATATCGACTGCGACAACTCGAGCAGAACTCCGCCCAGCGCGGAGGGGTGCACAAATGCCACCAGACAGCCCCCGGCGCCCTTTCGCGGCTCAGGATCTACCATCCTTATGCCGGCACTCTTCAGCCTCGACATGGTAGCGGCCAGGTCGTCTACCTCGAGGCAGAAGTGATGAATCCCTTCCCCGCGCCTGGCGATAAATCGGGCCACCGGGGAGTCGGCCCCGGTCGCCTCCAGCAGCTCGACGCGAGATTCCCCGACCGGGATGAGTGCCACCCGGGTCTTCTGCTCCGGCACGTCCTCCACCGCCGTGGCACACAACCCGAGTCCCTCGGTGTAAACGCGGATGGCGTCTTCCAGCGATCGAACCGCAACGCCGATATGATCTACCTTGAGGTACAAAGTGCCTCCTTTGGCCGCTCTGCGCCGGGGCGAGTCCAGCGGCTGTCGCAGCGGCCGTCTTCACTTCGCCTCTCGGTTGCCTCCCGACGAGCCGCAGGCGCAAGCGAGCAGCTCATCCGCCGCCGAATACGGATCCATCTCGCGGCTCACTACCCGTCGCGCCAACTCGTCCACCAGTCCCGCACAGCCGGGGCGGCTCATGAGATCAACCAGAACCCTCGATCGCACGAGCTCGAGGAGCTTTTCCCGCTGGATCTGCAGTGCCCGGTCCCTGCCCTGCGCCGAGGTGCTCGCAAAACTGCGAAAGCGCACAATCGCATCCGCGCACAAACCGATGCCGAGCCCCTCCGACGCCACCGTCCGGACCACATCCGGCTTCCACCCGTCAGACCGGTTGCTGATGGAAACCAGGGCGCGGATCTCCGTTTCAACGCGGTCAGCGCCCGCGTGGTCGGCCTTGTTTATCACAAACACATCGCCGATCTCCATGATGCCGGCCTTCATCGCCTGGATGTCGTCCCCCATCCCGGGGACTACCAGCACCAGCGTGGCGTGAGCCGCACGCGCCACCTCCACCTCATCCTGTCCCACACCGACGGTCTCTACCAAAACGATATCGAAGCCGGCAGAGTCGAGCACGATCAGCGCATCGGCCGTCGCACGCGAGAGCCCGCCGAGGTGGCCGCGGGTCGCCATGCTGCGGATGAAGGTTCCGGAGTCAAGGCTCCGGGACTGCATCCGGATCCTGTCGCCCAGGATCGCACCGCCTGAAAAAGGACTCGTCGGATCCACCGCAATGACACCGACCCTGAGTCCCAGGCCGCGGTAGTGGCTCGCCAGGCAGTCTACCAGGGTGCTCTTGCCGGATCCGGGAGAGCCGGTCACGCCGATCGTGAAGCAGCGCCCGGTGTGCGGGAAAAGCTCACGCAAGAGCGTCGAGCTTCCAGGTCCGCCGTCCTCCACCATCGTGATCAGACGCGCCACGGCCCGGAAGTCACCTTTCAGGACACCCTGGACCAGCCCCTCGCCGAATCGCCTTCCCGGGGCGGTGGGTGAATCGCCTGTGATATTGAGTTCGTCTCCCATATCTTCGAGACCGGCCCGAGGCCGGCGCGGAGCAAACCTGGTTACGATCGGCCGGCAACCCGGAGCACCTGCCTGAAAACATCAGCCGCCTGCTCGACCTGGTTCCTGGAGATGTCCAGGTGGGTCAGCAGCCGGATCGTACGGTCGTCAACGGTCCCGACAAGGACACCCTCCGTTCGCAGCATACCTGCAAGGCGGCTGCTGGTGAGACCCGTGCGAGTGAGCCCCACGATAACCACGTTGGTTCGCACGCGTTCAGGATCCACGTCCAGAACCTCGATTCGCTTCAGCAACCGCGCAAGCAACCCCGCATGCTCATGATCCTCACCGAGACGCCGCGGCATCTTCTCCAGAGCGATCAAGCCCGCTGCCGCCAGAACCCCGACCTGCCGCATTCCGCCCCCGAACAGCTTGCGTACGCTCCGGGCCCGATCGATGAAGTCCTTTGACCCTGCCAGCATCGAGCCCACGGGAGCCCCCAGGCCCTTCGAGAGGCAGAACATCACCGAATCGCAGTGCCGCGCCAGCGCGGCTGCTTCCACGCCCAGGGCCGTGGCTGCGTTGAAGATTCGCGCCCCGTCCAGGTGGACAGGGAGGCCTGCCGCGTGCGCATTTTCGCATATCGCGGCGGTCTCATCGGCGGTGTAAACGGTACCACCGGCCATGTTGTGCGTGTTTTCGAGCACTATCAGGCCGGTCTGCGCGACGTAGTAGATCCTGGCGCGAATCGCGGATTCTATCTGCTGCCAGCCCAGTATGCCGTCCGGCGCGGCGACCGGCCGTGCCATCACGCCTGACAGGGCGGACATCGCCGCAAGCTCGTAATTGTAGACGTGGCTCGCAGCCTCGGTGATGACCTCCTGTCCCGGCCGAGTATGCAGCCGGATGGCGATCTGATTTCCCATTGTGCCCGACGGCACGAACAGGGCAGCTTCCTTGCCCATCATTTCGGCCGCCCGCTCCTGGAGCCGGTTGACCGTCGGATCCTCCCCGTAGACGTCGTCTCCGACCTGGGCCGTCGCCATGGCGACGCGCATCTCCTCCGTCGGTCTGGTCACAGTATCGCTTCGCAAATCGGTATAATCAGTCAGACCCATTTGACTAATACCTCAAGTAGTAGTTTAACTATTCATCCCCAAGGTACGACAGGTCTGACAGACCGGACCTGCGTGCCGCCTCTTCGAGGCTGGTCCGGATGCCATTGCCTGCCTTGTGCTTCGATCGAGCGCACAGATAGACCGGGCGCGAAGCGCCGGTACGTCGGAATCATCCTGGCAATTCACGAGCCCTACGCTCACCACCGGCTATCGGTCGACGGCAGTCCAAAGCCCCAACTTATAGACGTGGTCGACTATTGAAGCAAGGCCGAAAACACCTCGTTGGCCAGAAGCCTTCCCCGCGAAGTGAGCTTCACGAAGCAGCCCTCCCGTTCGACCAGGCCGGATTCCAGCATTCCTGCGAGGGAGCTTTCAATCGCGGCGAGCTTCTCTCGTCCGAAGCGGTTACGCATCGACTCCAGGTCGACACCCTGGTTCAGACGAAGGCCGAGAAAGAAGCTCTCTTCGATGATGCAAATCTCGTCGAGGGGATAGCTCCATTCGACGGGCGATCCCCGCGTCGCCAGCTCGAGGTACCGGCTCAGGCTCGACACGTTTGCGTAGCGCACGCGGCCGTCATAGGAGTGGCTGCCGACGCCGAAACCGAGGACGGGCTCACGCCTCCAATACTTCAGATTGTGCCGGCAGACCATCCCGGCCGAGGCGAAGTTGCTGATCTCGTACTGCACGATCCCGTGCCGCTGCAGGAGGTCGATGGTCTCCAGGTACCAATCCGCCTGGTCGTCGTCATCGGGCAGGCTGCACTTGCCGGCCGCAACCGCGTGATGCAGCGGCGCGTGCGCGTCGTCCAGATCGAGCATATACACGGAAACATGTGCCGGCGAAGCTTCGACCGTCCTGGCGAGTGTGAACCGCCAGCTGTCCGCCGTCTGGCCAGGCAGGCCCAGAATCAGGTCGAGGTTCAGGTTTGCGAAGCCGGCCTCCCGCAGGATCCTCAGGGACCGGCCGGGGGCTGATGCATCATGGCATCGCTCGATGCCCTTCAATTCACCGTCCACGAACGACTGGGCGCCTACGGAGATCCGGTTGACGCCGATGAGGCTGTACGCCTCCGCCTTCCGGGCGCTTATCGTCTCCGGATTCGCTTCGAGCGAGATCTCGCAGTCCCGCGTCACCGTGAAGGCGTCTCTGATGGCCGAGACCGCACCCTTGATCAGCTCCTCGGACACGAGGCTCGGCGTTCCGCCTCCGAAATAGATCGAATCCACCGCATCGCGCTCCCCGTCCCGGCTGTAACTCCCGATCTCGTGCAGGAGTGCCGTGGCATAGCGCTCGGCCGTCGCCTCCGAGAAAGCGCCTGTTACGAAGTGACAATAGTTGCAGCGGGAGCTGCAGAAAGGGATGTGAACGTATATTCCGAGGCTCATGTCGGGATCAACCAAGGCAGCCGTCCCAGGCGAACAGAACTGCCTGGGGGGGACGACGCGGACGGCGCCGGGACCGGCCTGCAGCTTCGACCCGGGTTGTGTGACTTCCCCGTCCTCGTCGGAGACCGTCAGCGCTCCGCCTGCGAGGTGAGAAGCGTTTCCGCGGTGACAAACTCAACCCCCGCGCGCTGCATTTCTGCAAGAGCGCTGTTCCCGGCAGCGGGAGAAAGGGCGTAAACGGCATCCGTCACAAGCACCGTCTTGACGCCCAGGCGTCTCAGCCCGGCACACGCGCGTTTTACGCAATACTCGGTAGTGACGCCAAATACGACGGCACGTTGCGGCAGGGCCCGAAGCAGTCTCTCGGTCATCGGATTCGTGAAGACGTCCAGCGCCTGCTTCTGCACGATCACCTGCTGATTCTTCTGGAAAAGTTCCAGCAGGTTGCGATCCACGAGCCTGTTCTCGATCGTAACCGGTCTTGGCAGAAGGGTTTCGTCAATCTTGCGCTGCCCTTCGGTTCCCTGGACGCAGTGGGGCGGAAACTCCCGGAATTCGGGATCGTCGGACGTGTGGGCGTCCGTCGACGAAATGATCGTGATGCCGTGCTTGCGCGCGAAGTCGAACAGCCGCCGCAGCCTGGGTATGATTCGCTCCGCTCCCGCGACGTAGAGGGCACCGTCCGGTAACATGAAGTCCCTCTGCGTGTCTACATCCATGAAAAATAGCGACTTCATTCCTTTGCCACCTGAATCGAAGTTTACCATAGGCCAGGGATCGTATCGCCCCGCAGGAGGAAGATGTGCCGGCCTTTCATTTCAGGTCTTGACTCCATTTTTCGCCTGCACCACGCGCTTATGCGCGTGGCGGCTCTCGACGCATTCGGTCGAATTACGAATCTCGCGACAATTCCCAAACCGGCCTCGAAGAGGCGGCAGTGAGTAAGCCCGGCCGCAAGGCCGGGAGGACAACGCAATCAGGGAGCCAGCGCCGCAGGTGCCGCCCATTTATCTGCTCCTGCGCACGTATCGCCGTTGCGAGCGGTCAGCCGGAATGATGGGTTCCCGAGTCCACCAGCGCGAGTATCTCCGGGAGAGCGGGTATGCCGCCGCGTGCTCCCAGATGCGTGCAATTGAGCGCAGCGGCGGCGTTGGCGAACGTCATAATCCGTTCCAGAGGCCAATTCTGCAGCAGACCATAGATGAAAGCCCCATGGAAGATGTCCCCCGCTCCCGTGGTGTCGACCGCATGAACCTTGAATGCCGGGAAGCGCTCGCACCTGTCGCCTATGACTGCCATCGCCCCCTGTGCACCGAGGGTGACCGCGAGGAACCCATCGCAGTGTTTGCGAAGAGCCAGCAGGGACTCGATGGGATCATCGATGCCCGTGAACTCGGGGGGGAAGTTGGCACTCGTGATGAGAAAATCGACATTCGCGATCAGCTCGGCACTCCGGGGCACGGCCTTGTCGAGATCGATGACGACCGGGATCCCCTCCTCACGCGCCCAGCGCGCAGCCTGTATCGCCGCCTCGTAGTCGTGTCCGTCCAGGTGCAGCACGCGGCCGGAACAGATATCGGCCCGGCAGAGTTCTTCCTGGCGAAAGCTCAGCCTGCGGTCGCGCTCCCACAGGATCGTCCGTTCTCCGCTGCCCTTGTCGATGATGATGAAAGCGTACTGGTTCCTGGCACCCTTCTCCACCAGCACCGAGGAGGTGTCGATGTTCTCGGCGCGCAGGCTCTCCAGCGCGTAAACACCGATGTCGTCGCTTCCGACCTTTCCGATGTACTTCCCTTTGAGCCCCATTCGTGCGGCGAACACAACCGCCGTGGCGGTCTGCCCGCCTCCGAGCTTCTCGTAGTGAACGATCTCCGTCTTGCTGTCGAATCGCGGGTACTGTGGGACGACGCACAAGTGGTCCACCGCGTTCAGGCCGAAGCCGACGACGTCAAAGAGCCTGGGCGCGGAAAAGTCGATGTCGAATGTGCCGGATTCAGTGTCGAGTTTCTTTATTCTCATGGCGGAGAGTCGGCTGCGATGACCTGTTTCCTCTTGCCCCGCCCGCACCGGACCGTCGCCGCGCGCGGGAAGCGTGATTCTACCAGAGCAGTCCCTTCTTTCTATTCCATTTCCCTGAGAAGGCCGGAATCGGCGAAGCTGAAGTAGTCCTCGTGGCCCAAGATCACGTGATCGAGAATGCGGATCCCGATGATCTTGCCCGCCTTCAGTAACCGCTGCGTGCAATCGCGGTCTTCACGGCTGGGCTGCGGGTCTCCCGACGGGTGGTTGTGCAGGAACAGCAGGGCGGCGGAACTGTCACGAACAGCCGGGGCAAAGACCTCCCTGGGATGCACCACCGAGCAGGTCAGGCTGCCGATCGAGACGAGGACCTCACGGATCAGGCGGTTTTTCGAGTTCAAATGCAGGGAGAGAAAATACTCCTTGCTGGCGGCAAGGAAACGGGCGCGATAGCGCTCGAAGAGATCCCGGCTGTTCGAGAATTGCTGGCCGGGGCGCAGAGGCGACGCCCAGAGCTGCCGCCCGAGCGCCAGCGCTGCGACCAGCAAAGATGCCTGCCGGTCGGAAATGCCGCCATGCCGGCGGATCTCCTCGCGGGAGGCCTGGGCGATCGCCGCTGCAGAGCCAAAGTACTTCAGGAGCCGCTCCGAGGCTGCGTACGTGGAGGCGCTGGATGTTCCCCGGCCCAGCAGCGTCGCTACGAGATTCGCAATGCCGTCATCCGCGGGACGGATGGTGTCGTGCGCCTCGAGACAAATTCCCAGGGTGGCTTCGGCGAAGGTCTGCAAGAAGGCTCCCCCCGCCCTTCTAACTGCGCCAGCTGCATAATTGCCAACCTTTTTCTTCGCGATCTGAGCCCGGGGCTTATCGGGAGCGGTATCGGAATCGGGGTTGCAGTCCTGGCGGCCTATACTCTTACATCGCCAGTCCGCCGTCCACCTGGATGACCTGCCCGGTGATGTAGCGGGCATGATCAGAGAGCAGAAATGCGGCTATGGAAGCGACCTCAGCGACGTTACCGAGACGACCCAGGGGTACGGACGCTCTGACCTTCGCACGGTATTCCTCCGGAAGCGCGTCTGTCATGTCGGTGGCTATCATGCCGAGCGCCAGCGCGTTGACGGTAACATTCCTGGATGCCACCTCCTTCGCCAGGGCCTTGGTCAGACCGATCAGCCCCGCCTTTGAAGCCGAGTAGTTTGCCTGGCCTGCAATGCCGGTCAGCCCGCTGATCGAGGAGATGTTGAGGATCGAGCCGAAGCGTGCCTTCAGCATCAGCGGGACAACCGCTTTCGAAAAGACGAACGCTCCTTTCAGATTCGTGTCGAGGACCTCATCCCAGTCCTTCTCCGTCATGCGCAGGATGAGTTTGTCCCGGGTGATCCCGGCGTTGTTGACCAGGTAATCGACGCCGCCGAACTCCGCCTTTACCTCCGCGACCATGGACTCGGCGGCCACAGGATCGGCGACGCTCCCTGCGACGGCCTTCGCTTTGCGCCCAAGGCCGGCAATCTCGGAGACGAGCGTCGCTGCCTGATCGGCGCTGCGTGAGTAGTTCAACGCGATGTTGCATCCCCGGCGCGCCAGCTCCAGGCAGATGGCGCGACCGATTCCCCGGGCTGCGCCCGTGACAATCGCAGTGCGGCCTTCGAAGGTCATCTCCGCTCCTACTCCCCGATTCGCCTCATGAACTCGCTGAATTTCGACCCTGCACCGGGAGCTTCCAGCGACGCCCTCAGGAAGGCCAGGATGCCCGGCAGCTGAGGGTGGCGTCCCTGCGCGTCGTTCAGCACCGACTCGAGTGCGGCGAAAATCCGCGCCGGGTTCCTCTCGTGCCGCACCAGCGACGAAAACTCGCCGAGCTGGCTCCTCACATGGGGATCGTGCCTCTCTGCGACGAGTATCTCGCGCAACGCGATCACCGCGTCCATCATGGTTTGAGGCGCAGGTATCGCTTCGGCCCGGCGCCCGGGCGGCGCTTTCATTTCCGGAATGACGACCGGTCTCCCCCTCGATGCCGGAACGGCCGGCGCAGCTGGAACGGGCTGCGACCCTTCGTCATGCCGGCGTTCCCCGGATGCTCCCTTCACCGGGGCGGAAATCTGAACCTCTTTCTCGGGAGCCGGGACCGCTGCAGGTGCAGCGACCTGCGCCAGGTCACCATTCACGACCACCTCGACCGAGGCATCTGCGAGGCTGAGGATGAGACCATGTATTTTCACGCCGCGGGGAATACACGCGCACTTCCGGAGGTACTCCACTGCACTGGTCACGTTCCCCTTCACGTCGGGGAAGGCACCGAACCACTCCCGCAGGTCGCCCTCGCCAAACGCGGTGCGCGGGACGCCCGCGTTGCGGAACGCCTCGATTACCTGCGTCGAAGAGAAGCTCGCCATCGCGCAGTCGGTGTGCCCGGTGACGAATACCTCCCCGGCCTGCCGTACATATATCGCCTCGGCGATCGACCTGATGACATCGTGGTTGGCCGGTCCCGCCTGGTTACCGGCCGTGCGGACCACGATGGCACGGTTACGCGGCAGTCCGAGCGCGGGTTCGAGAAAGCCGGTCAAGCGCGAATCGATGCACGCGAGGACTACGAAGGTCGCACCCGACGACTCGATCGGCTCGGCATGGCCGGCTCGATACCCGGCGTTCGCAGCCTGTATCTGCTCGAGAATCGTAGTGGCACTCATGATCGCCCGCTCCTGAACGTGAGTTCGAGCCTATATTCCTGACTGCACCTCACGAAAAGACCATAACCTTTGGTCCTCCGGCGCGCAAGGATCTTCGGTCCCGGACTGTGATTCAGACACTGCGGATTGAAGTGACGCCGTCTCTTCAGGTGATCGCTGTCCAACCCTTTCAGGGTTGGACCTTGCGGCAGATTCGGTCATCCCGGGGTTTGCACCCCGGGCTGATCTGTTCGACCCCCTTCGGGGTCGAGTCCGACGTACTGCGCCCGGGGGCTGAGCGTGACCATCCCCTTGGTCCCTTGATTCACTGGTGGCGGCGATGCCTCGCAGATGCCAGCCGCGATCGACACCGACGACGCTGAAAGCGTCGGATAGAACAGCCCGGGGTGCAAACCCCGGGGATCAGCATGATCAGAAGGTGTCAACCCTGAAGGGGTTGAACAGCGTCCCTGCAGCGCAGACTGCCTGTCACGCGTCACCAGTCTCGTAGTCCTCACTGTCGGGATCGGAATCGGGGTCGCAATCGGCGTCGGGATTCGAAAGCATTTGATGAACGACGCCGCGATTGAGGTCTTGCCTGGTCGATATCGATGCGATACCGATACCGACCCCGACGGATTCGCGCGCAGCCGCCCCGATGGTGGAACAGGCCAGTTCAGTGTCGGACCCCGGTTTTGCGATTTTAACTTTTGGGGAGGAGAGGACGATATGAGATACGTCGGTCGGGAAGATAAGGCCGCGTGTGCCTCCCGCCGCCCGACGCTCCGGCACGGCTGGCGAACTCTCAGAAAGGAAAGGGATACATGAGCCAGCCAACCGCGATCGAAATCAGGATGAACGACCCGAACAGGTAGAGGAAGTACTTGGCCCTCTCGCTTGCTCCCGTCTTCGCGATGAAAGTGAAGACCAGCGAGACCAGAAGGCTGAAAACGACCATGATGGTGAAATGGTTGGTCATGACTTCCTGCCCCTGGCGATGTCGAATGCATCCACGACGACCAGCATGTTCAGCAAGCCTGCAACGTAGATGAACACGTTGCCGAAATCGTATCCGTACGCGGTTGGTTCGCCCACACCCAATCCCCTCACGCGAGCCATCCAGTAGAGCAGGCCGGCGCCTGCATCGGCGATGAACTTGAGACTCGAAAACAGATCGCTGAAATCAGGCCCGAAGACACGGCCCTGCAACCCGACGCCGATGAAGAACATGAGAGTTATCGAGGCAAAAAAGATAATAGCGCGGTCCCACTTCTTCATGACCGCATGCCCGAGGCCCGGGACCAGCGCGGCCGCCACGCAGGCAAACGCCGTTTGCGGAGCACTGAGCTCGATGCCGGGAGCGCTGACCTCCTGCTGTACTGCATCTGTCTCCATAGGCCGGAAATGTTACGGTAAGGGATAGGGGCAGTCAAGGCGAAAGCCTTTGCGTGCAAGGGATACGCCTTGACTCCCTCCGTAGCGGCCAATAACATGCCCCGCAGCAAGGATCGCACATGAATCTGGAAACGCTCATGCGCCTCATGGTTTCCCGTGGCGCCTCCGACCTCCATCTGAAGGCGAACGCATTCCCGCACATCCGTGTGCACGGCGATCTTACGCCTCTGGCTGAATACGGAAAGCTGGGCCCGGAGGATCCGCTCATGATGGCTTTCTCCATCATGAACAATCGCCAGAAACAGAAGTTCCGCGATCATGCCGAAGCCGATATCGGTTACGGGATCAAGGGCCTGGGTCGCTTCCGTATCAACGTCTTCCAGCAACGAGGCAGCGTTTCCGTCGCGATCCGAGCCATCCCGAGCAAGATCCTGACCTTTGACGATCTCCTGCTGCCAAAGGTCCTCTCCAAGATCGCGGAGGAACCGCGCGGCCTGGTCCTGGTCACCGGTACCACCGGCAGCGGCAAGTCGACGACCATCGCTTCGATGATCAACTACATCAACGAGCGTATGACGCGCCACATCATCACGATCGAGGACCCGATCGAGTTCCTCCACGTCGATAGGATGAGCCTGGTCAGCCAGCGGGAAGTCTCGGTCGACGCAGCGAGCTTCAGCGCCGCTCTTCGCAGCGCCATGCGGCAGGATCCCGACGTAATCCTCGTCGGCGAGATGCGCGACCTCGAGACCATCGAGACCGCGCTGCTCGCGGCTGAGACGGGGCACCTCGTCTTCAGCACACTGCACACGCTTGACGCGGTCGAAACCATCAACCGCATCATCGCCGTTTTCCCGTCCCACCAGCAGCGGCAGATCCGGCTCCAGCTGGCCCAGGTGCTGAGAGGCGTCATCTCCATGCGCCTCATAAAACGCTCCGACGTGGCGGGCCGTCTGCCCGCCATCGAAATCATGGTCGTCACCGAGTACATCCGCAATTGCATCACCGAACCCGAGAAGACACGGTTGGTCCGGGCCGCCATTTCCCAGGGCACCTCGCAGTACGGGATGCAGACCTTCGACCAGTCCCTGTACGAACACTACAAGGCGGGCAGGATCACCTACGACGAAGCGCTCGCTTACGCCTCCAACCCCGACGAGTTCAAGCTCAGGGTCCAGGGCATCTACAGCACCAAGGAGGCAGCGATCGAGGCCATGGAACAGGAGCTTGCCGGGCGCGAACCGTGACGGAAGACACTCCAGCCCGAACCCTCTTCCGAAGGGCCGGCAGGCTCGTCGCCCGCCGCGCCTACAGTCGTGGAGAGTTGCGGGACAAACTCTCCGGGCTGGGGAGCCGCGAGGAAATCGAGGAGACGCTGCAGCGCCTCGAGGATCTGCATCTTCTCAACGACTCGGACTACGCGTATAATTTCGCCTCCAACCGGATAACTCAGAAGGGATGGGGCCCGGTGAAGGTGCACCATGCCCTGCTCCGCCGGCAGGTGTCACCCGCCATCGCCGAGTCCGCCCTCGAAAGAGTCCGGGAAGAAGCGGGTGAGCGCATCTGGCTCGAAGGCTACCTCGAGAAATACTGGCGGACGAGGCACATGCCGCGGAACCGGAAGGATATCGGGAAGCTTGTCGTCCACCTGCGACAGCGTGGATTCCATGAAGATGCTATCCTCGATATCCTTCGGCACAGAATCCCGGACGATGTCTGGCGTACATTCGACGCCGGCTGAGCCGCAGAATCGAACTCCAACCGTATACGCCCGATCGAAACATCCCGACAGGAGATCAACTTGCCCAGCAGCAGCCTGATCCGCGACTCTTTCCTCAAGTTCTTCGAACGAAACGGCCACAGGATCGTTCCCAGTTCGTCGCTCATCCCCTACAACGATCCGACGCTGCTATTCACCAACGCCGGAATGAACCAGTTCAAGGACGTCTTTCTGGGTAAGGAGGAGCGCCCTTACCGTCGCGCCACTACCAGCCAAAAGTGCATGCGCGTCAGCGGCAAACACAACGATTTCAAAGACGTCGGCCACTCCACCAGGCACCACACCTTTTTCGAGATGTTGGGCAATTTCTCCTTCGGAGACTACTTCAAGGAGGACGCCATCCGCTTTGCCTGGGACCTGGTGACCAGGGACTTCGCTCTCGACCCTGCCCGCCTCTGGGTGACCGTCTATCGGGATGACGACGACGCATGGAATATCTGGAACCGTGAGATAAAGGTGCCGGCTGAGAAGATTCTGCGGCTCGGAGAAAAAGACAACTTCTGGGCCATGGGAGACACCGGTCCATGCGGTCCCTGTTCCGAACTGCACTACGATTTCGGTAAGAGCCCGTTGCCGGGGCACGGTGAGTGCGACCTGAATTGCCCGTGCGGCCGCTGGGTCGAAATCTGGAACCTGGTTTTCATGCAGTACAACCGCGACGCCGACGGCAACATGGCGCCGCTTCCCTCCCCCTCGATCGACACCGGGATGGGGTTCGAGAGAATCACGGCCATCCTGCAGGGCAAGATCACAAACTACGACACCGACCTGTTTCAGCCGCTCCTGGAGGAGGTCTCGCGGATCTCCAACACCGCTTACGGATCCAGCCCGACCGACGACGTTTCCATGCGTATCATCGCCGACCACGCGCGTGCATCGGCCTTCGCGATAGCAGACGGCCAATATCCCGGGAACGATAAGAGGGGCTACGTCATCAGGAAGATAATGCGGCGTGCGGTCGTGCACGGCAAGAAGCTGGGCATCGAGGACTCATTCTTCTACCGGGTGGCAGGCGTTGTCGGGGACATGATGAAGGATGCCTATCCCGAGCTCGCCGCGGCGCGCGACACCGTGGCACGCGTCATCAAACAGGAAGAGGAAGCCTTCGCCAACACCCTCGCACTGGGTCTGCGGGATTTCAACGACCGCGCAAAACGAATCAAGGCGGAGGGTTCCAGGGTGCTTCCCGGCGACGAGGCATTCTACCTCTATGACACGCGGGGCCTGCCGCTGGAAATAATCGAGGACCTGGCCGGGGAGATCGGGCTTGCGGTCGACGAGGCCGGCTTCAACTCGGCCCTCGAAGCCCAACGTGAGAGGGCGCGCCAGGACTACCTTTCGGGCAAAGTGAGGCAGGAGGTCGCCGAGACGGTGTTCGAGGGTGCTTCGACCTTTGTCGGGTACGGATACCAGGAACCCGTCCGGGCCAAGGTGCGTGCCATTCTGGTTGACGGCGAGCGCGCCGACGAGATAGGCCAGGACCGGAAGGGCGAGATCGTAATCGAGCCGACGCCGTTCTACGCAGAGGCGGGCGGGCAGATCGGCGACACCGGGATAATCTCCGCAGGGCAAAATAAAGCCCGGGTAATCGACACTATATACCGCGGGTCGAGCATTTCTCAGGTCATAGAGGTGATCGACGGCAGTTTCCAGGTCGGGGACGAGGTGGAGGTCCAGGTCGATCTCGACAGACGACGGTCGACCATGAAGAACCACACCGCGACCCACCTGCTCCAGGCAGCCCTGAGGAAGGTGCTCGGGCCGCACATAAAGCAGGCAGGATCGCTGGTGGCCCCGGACCGCCTGAGATTTGACTTCACCCATTTCGCACCGCTGAGCCCGGCCGAGATCGAGCGCGTCGAAGACGAAGTCAATGCCCAGATCTGGAGAAACGCCGGGGTGGTTACGACGGTGATGCCGCTCGACCAGGCGATGGGTTCGGGCGCGATCGCACTTTTCGGAGAGAAGTACCAGGAGAACGTCCGGGTCGTAGAAGTGCCGGGCTTCAGCAAGGAGCTCTGCGGCGGAACCCATGTTCCGGCGACCGGAACGATCGGGCTGTTCAAGATAGTGTCTGAGGCCGGGATCGCCGCAGGCGTCAGGCGCCTCGAGGCTGTGACCGGGGCGGGCGCCCTGTTCCGATTCCGCTCTGACGAGCAACTCCTGGACACCATCCAGGAAGAGTTCCGGATCGGCCGGCCGGAGATTCCGGCGCTTCTGGAAAAGATGCAGGCCCAGATCCGCGAGCTGCAGCGCCAGATCGGTCAGCTCAAGGTACAGGTTGCGCGTGCAAACCTTGGCGATGTCCTTGCCCAGGCCCGCCAGGTGAAAGGCGTGAAGGTCCTGGCATTCGTCTTGCCCGGAGCGGACCGCACCGCGCTGAGGGAAATCGCCGACGATCTGAAGGGCCGGCTCGGTTCTGGTATCATCGTGTTGGGGACATCCCAGGAGGGTAAAGTCGCCCTGATAGCGATGGTTACCGAGGACCTCGCCAAACGGGCACCAGCCGGCAAGATCATCAAAGAGATCGCCCCTCTCGTGGGCGGTTCAGGAGGCGGCAAACCGGAATTGGCGGAAGCTGGTGGTAAAGATTCGTCCAGACTAGCCGATGCTATAGAAAGGACTTACGCGATTGTTGAGGCATTGCTGGCCGATTGAGCGCAATGCCGGGCCAATTATGCGTCGATCCGTGGCAGCAGACAGGAGCCGATTCATGCTCATGTGCATGAATTCACTTAGACTTTTTCCAGCCTCCCGGTATCTCACTGATGGGTTGCTTTCCTGTCTATCGGAGGGTTTGATGAAGAAGTCCGGCCTGCTCTTGTGGCTTTTTGTATTCGCGACCTTGGTAATTGCCGGAAGCGGCACAAGCCGGGCCGAGACCCTTTTCTCCTACGTGGACGAGAACGGCGTCCGGATTTTCACCAACATCGCGCCCAAGGGACCGGTTCAGGACCTGAAGATGAGCGGGCACCCCGTCCCGGCGCAGGCCGACAGCGGAGCCGGCGCGGGCAGCAGGAAGGCCGATGCCAATTACGATGTGATTATCGACAAGTATGCCGGGGAGTACCGCATCGACCCGGCGCTTATCCGTTCCATGATTGCCACGGAGTCGTCTTTCAACCCCAAAGCCGTTTCCAGTAAAGGCGCGCAGGGCCTCATGCAACTGATGCCGTCGACGGCAGCCCGGATCGGAGTCCGGGATGCGTTCGATCCCGAACAGAACATCCGCGGCGGCACGAAGCACATGCGGTTCCTGCTCGACACTTTCGGCAACGACCTGAACCTGAGTCTCGCGGCCTATAATGCCGGGGAAAACCTGGTGCAGAGACTGGGCCGCATCCCTGATTTCAAGGAGACACACGACTACGTCCGCAGCATCAAAGAGCGTTATGGCAAGAGCGCGATGACCACGGATTCCCAGGCGTCGAACGCAGGTCCAATGACGTTCCGCTACCTGGATGAGAACGGCATTCTTCACCTGACGAACATCCCTCCTGTGCAGCACGCTGCCCCGGACGAGGACGCGCTGGCGCAGTCCCAGCCCTGATGCCGCTGGACGTTTCCCGCAAGACCTTAAGTATCAATATCTTACTTGACACAGGTCTTCATGCGGTTTAGCATGGCGCTTATGAGCTACGGCTTTCCTCGCTTGTGGGAAGGCAAAATGCCTGGCGGGATACCCTTGATTTGTCTGCTCGTTTTCACCCTTGCGGGGCATACATTTGCCGCGCAATGGGACCGGGAAGGGGCTGAGAGTGCCCTGACGCAGGCACGGGAATTCCGCAGCCAGCTCGCCGACACTCAGTCGCTGAACAAGAGCGATTACCTGCGATGCATCAGGGCCTACAAGCGTGTCTGGCTGAATGATCCGCACTATTCCGGCTGCGACGACGCCATCTACGAGGCGGCGCTGCTGTACCAGGAGATGAGCGAGAAATTCAAGGCTCCCGAATACCTGCAGGAAAGCGCCGACCTTCTGCGTTTCCTCGTCAGGGATTACACCGTCAGCCCGTTCCGCCGGGATGCCCGCACCCGCCTCGCGGCCCTGGAGGGACGCCCTCCGGATTCGGCCCAACCCGCAACCGCTCAGGCCGCGACGGAGCCGCCCGCCGCTGCCGGAACGGCCCCGCAGGCCCCGCCCCCTCGCGCCCAGCCGGTGCCGCCGCCTGCGGCAAGTCCTGCCGACGGTGCGACTGCAGTCTCCGCACCACGCAACGGCCCGGCCGTGGTGCAGAACATTCGCCATTGGTCCTCGGGTGACCGTACGCGGGTCATGATCGACGTGGACGGCCCGGTTCGATTCCAGAGCGGGAAGGTCGAGAACCCCGACCGTCTCTTTTTCGACCTGAGCAACACGGAGCTGAGCCGTGAGCTGACGGGAAAGACCATCGCGGTCGGCGACACGTTCTTGAAACAGATCCGCACAGGACGAAACAAGCCCGGTGTTGCACGAGTGGTGCTGGATCTCGGTCAGGCGTCTGAGGTCTCGATCTCCCAGCTCGAGAATCCTTTCCGCATCGTCATTGACATCCGTACTCCAGGAACGCCGGCGGCTCCCGCGCAGAGCGCATCTGCAAAGCCGGCACCGGCGTCGGAACCACCCGCGAAGCAGGCTGCTCGGCCCGAGAAGATCGAGTCCCTCGCGGCCCGGACGGATCCTGCCGCCTCCGGGAAGGACCAGCCGCTGCAGGTCCCTGCGGGACCTAAACCCGGTGAGAAGGTCGTAATCGACGCGACACCCCTGTTCCCCGCACCGGCCAGGCAGGCGGACGCAGCCGCAACTCAGAAAAGTTCCCCGCCGCCGTCTGCGCAGATTCCGGTGCAGGCACCGCCGCGCCCCAATGGAGATGGCAAAGAGACAGCGTCCTTGCGTGCAGATACGGGAATGTCCGAGAAGGTACAGCCCCCCTCAGTCGCGCAGAAGCCTGTCGAGACAGGGCCCGTTCCCAGACCCGCCGCATCGCCCGTGACGAACGGATCCACGGCGGGCGTACTGACGCCCTCTCCCACGGACCCGGCGGCAAAGTCGCTGCAGACGGCCCGGGTCCTCCCCGTGCCGGCCGCGGATGCGTCCCTGAAGAAGAGCGCGACTGACAGGACTGCGGCGGCCGAACCATCCTCCGGATCAGACGGCACCCGCGATACGTCCCCGCCTGCCAGGCGCGCTTCCCCGACGAGCAAGGGGGATATGACGATGACCCGGGTGCTCGGGCTGAAGGTGGGGCGCATCGTGATCGACCCCGGTCACGGCGGGCATGATACGGGCACCGTTGGCCGCAACGGCCTGATGGAGAAGAACCTCGTCCTTGACGTCGCGCTCACCCTCAAGAAGTCGCTCGAGGACAGACTCGGCGCCCAGGTGCTCATGACGCGGTCCGATGACCGGTTCGTATCCCTGGAAGAGCGTACCGCCATCGCCAACCGGCATAAAGGCGACCTGTTCGTCTCCATCCATGCGAACGCGAGCACCAGCCGTTCCACGAGCGGGGTTGAGACGTACTACCTGAATTTTGCCAGGACCGCTGCGGACCGCGAGATCGCCGCCCGGGAAAACGCGACCACGCTGATGAGCATCGGCGAATTGCAGGACCTCGTGCGCAAGATAGCGATGGCAGACAAATCCACCGAGTCGCGAGAACTCGCCGGGCTCATGCAGCGCTCCCTTTACAGCGGCAGCCGCGTCATCTTCCCGAAATCCCGCAATCGCGGCGTGAGAAGCGCCCCATTTGTCGTGCTCATCGGCGCCGAAATGCCCGCCGTGCTGGTCGAGGTCGCATTCATCAGCAATCCCCGCGACGAGAAACTTCTCAAGAAAGAGAACAACCACCAGGTGCTCGCGCAGGCTCTCTTGACTGGGATAGAGGGTTATCTGAAATCGCTCGCGAGCTACATGGCTGACAATCACCCCGGCTCAAACTAGTCTCATGGCACCTCAGTAAACTCTCCCGAGGCATCGCGCGCCGCCTGCAGTAGAATAATCACAGAGGACCCATGATGATGAGACGAGAGTCCGGGATCTTTCGCTTCGGGACATTGCCTCTGACCCTTGCCCTCGCGCTGCTCTCCTGGCACCGCGTCGCCACGGCTCAGACCGAATTCGTGCGCGGCGATTTCTTCCCCGCCGAAATGGAATTCAGGGAACTCGGCGCTGCGAAGTCGGACCGCGCCCTGGAGAACCTCACATCGCCGGACGGGATCGCGGGCGGCGCAATTCTCGTCGAAGCCGGATGTCGACGCTATGCGCTGCGTGAATACGAGGTCATAGGAGGAGGCCTCCTGTCGATCGAGGTCGCGACCCTCAAGGATCCGAAGGCTTCCTATTCCGTGCTGACACTCCTGCGGTCGTCCCCGGTGGAAGAAGGACCGCCCGGCCAGTTCCATGCGTCCGCACCCGGTGAGATCCTCTTCGCCCAGGGAAACATGTGGGTCCGGATAAAGAGCCCCGATGCCGGGCTCGGCGAGAGGATAGCCGTTTCCGTAAGCAACCGGATCGGACCCCGCGAATCTTCGCTTCCCGGCATTATCAAACGCGTGCCGCCCGAGGGGCTCGAAGCCGGATCTCTTCGGTATTTCCTGGGTCCGGAGTCGTACCGGGCCTACGGCGAGCTGCCCGGCGGCTTCCAACTCGTCCCGACCCGCGACCTCGAGATAGTCCAGGCACGGTACCAGGAGACAGGCAGATCCGGCACACTCTTTCTCGTCGGCTTTCCAACCAACCAGGTCGCCCAGGAGTACTTCGACACCCTGTCCGTGCCCGCTCGACGGGCCGGGAGCAAGACAACCGTCAGGACCTACGCAAAAAGGGCGGGACCGCTGGTGGCGATTTTAGAAGGAACCTTCGAGCCCGGGCAGGCCGATAAGATTCTCGGATCACTTGAATTTCAGTATTCAATCCGTTGGATCTATGACAAGAATAACCGAAGCTCTGCGACGGTATGGGGTGTCCCGGTCGGCCTGCTGGGGACGGTGGTTCGGTCCCTCGTGCTCGTGGCGCTGTTGTGCGTGGCGTCAATTTTTTTGGGACTCGGCATGGCAGTCTTCAGGATCCTGCTGCGCACCTATGCGCCAGGCAATCCCCTTGACCGTCCGGAGCGAACAGAGGTAATTCGGCTCAAGCTCGATGAGAACTGACCTGCTCCGCCGCGTACCGCTTTTCGCGACCCTTACAGATAGCGAATTCCGCAACCTGGAACGGGTGTTCCACGTCCATTCCTACCAGAAGAACCAGGTAATCTTCCTCGAGGAAGAGGCCGGCACGTACATGTACATCGTCCTGGCCGGCAAGGTAAAGGTGACGAAGTCGACGCTGGGCGGCAAGGAAAGCATCCTGGCGATTCACCGGCAAGGGGATTTCTTCGGCGAGATGTCGCTCCTCGACGGCAAGAGCTCTCCCGCGACTGTCGCCGCCATGGAAGACTGCAGGATCGCAGCCATCAACGCCGCGGACTTTCACCGCTATCTCATGACGAGCGAGAAAGTGGTTCTGCAAATCATCCAGGTTCTGTGCTCGCGGCTTCGCCATGTCTGGGCCCAGGTTCAAAGCCTGAGCTACAGCACGGCCGAAGCCAGGATCCGGGGGGGAATCCGGCAGCTTGGCCTCAAGCACGGCGTGGCCGATTCCCGCGGAATAATCATAGACCTGAAAATAACCCACCAGGAAATCGCCGAGATGGTCGGGACCTCGCGCGAAACCGTCACCAGGACACTCGCCCGCCTTCAGAGGAGCGGGGTCATCCAGATGGAAAACAGGCGAATCGTCCTCCTGGACCCTCGCGCCCTGATGTCCGCCTCGCCGTGACGGCTGCGATCGCCGGAAAGCGCGAACGATCCAGGCGCGATCGATACCCTAGTCCTTGCATGACATGTGGGGCTGGTTTTCAACCCGCCCCGGCGGCTTGAAAAGCCGCCGCACATGAGAAGTGTGAGAAGTGTGTTGAAGCGCTGAGTTCTGAATTCTTCCCCAGACTCAGATCCGCACTTCCGGCGCAGCACTCCGCGGCGCCTCCGAGAACAGCGATTCCACGAAATCCTCGGGCACGAATTCCAGCAGGTCGTCGATCCCCTCCCCGATGCCGATGAAGCGCACCGGTATCTTCAATTCCTGCACGATGCCGAAAAGCACCCCACCCTTGGCTGTGCCGTCGAGCTTGGTCACGATCAGGCCCGTGACGCCGGTGGCCTTCATGAACTCCCTGGCCTGAACCAGCCCGTTCTGACCTGTCGTCGCATCGATGACGAGCAGTACCTCATGGGGCGCTCCTGCCACCTTGCGCGCCGCCACTCTCCGCATCTTCTCGAGCTCCTGCATCAGGTTGCTGCGCGTGTGCAGACGGCCGGCCGTGTCAACAATCGTTATGTCGATTCCCCGGGAAGCCGCGGCCGAGAGAGCGTCGTGGAGGACTGCCGAGGGGTCGGCACCACTCTTGCTCTTCACCATTTCCGCACCCGAGCGCTCAGCCCAGACAGCCAGTTGCTCAATGGCTGCGGCGCGGAAAGTGTCGGCGGCGCAGATCAGGATCTTGTTGCCCTCCTGTGCCAGGCGCGCAGCCAGCTTGCCCACGGTTGTCGTCTTGCCCGTGCCGTTGACGCCGACGAGCATCCACACCTGCTGTCCTTCCGGCGCCGTCGCAGGCGTCGCGCCTTTGCCGGTGTCGAGCATGGCCAGGAGCTGCCGCCGGATCGCCGCGCGGACATCTTCAGGCGTCTTGACGGCCTGCTTCTTCCTGAGGTCGTGGATACCGTCCATGATCCGGGACGTCGCCGTAACGCCGAGATCCGCGCCGAGGAGCACCCCCTCCAACTCCTCCAGGAGAGATTCATCGATGGCAGGGTGCGCGGACAGCACCGTTTCAATCCTGGCGACGAGGTTGTCCTTTGTGGCGCCAAGGGCATTCCTCAGCCTGGCAAACAGGCCGGGCTTCTGCGCCCCCGCTTCCGGCGTGGACCGTTTGAAGAACATCATTCGCGCTCCGTTCCTGTTAGTCCCGGGTTGTCTACTGTCACGCTCACGTCGGCAGCCATGAGCGTCTGCTCGCTTCCGTCAGGCAGGCGGACGCGGATCGCCCCGGAATCCGAAAGGCCGCAAGTCGTCGCCTCCCGCCAGGTGCCCCCCTCGCCGACGCGAACGCGCACTCCGTCCCACATCGACGAGCAGGCCTTCCAATGGTCCAGGATCGCCTTTCTTGCCCCGCGTTCAAACAGGATGTACTCCTCCTGGAAACGCCGCAAAAACGACACCAGCAACGGCCGCCGGGGCACTTTCACCCCGGCCTCATGGCTCACCGAGGCGGCCAGGCTCTCCAGCCCTCGCGGGATAGAGTCGAGACCGACATTCACGCCGACGCCTATGACAACGGCACCCGAGCCTCCCGGCAGGTCGGCCGTCTCGATCAGGATCCCGGCCGCTTTTCTTCCCGACAGCAACACATCGTTCGGCCACTTGAGGTCGACTCGAAGTCCTGGGCGGCCCCCCTGCACACTCACCAACATGTCCTCGATGGAGCGGGCCACGGCCACGGAGGTCAGGAGCGAAAGCAGCGGCCAGTGCCGCCGCGGAGAGGCCGGGTGAACAACCAGGCTGAAGCAGAGGCCCGACCCGGAGGGCGAGGTCCATGTGCGGCCCTTCCTGCCCCTGCCCGCCGTCTGGTGTTCGGCTACAACGAGGAGCCCAGTCGGCGCACCTTCCCGGGCACGCCGGAGCGCCTCGTCGTTGGTCGACCCGATCTCGGAGAACCCGACCACGGCGAGCCGGTCCCAGGCAAGCGCGGGAGTCTCCGTCTCTATCCACGCCGGCTCGAGCCGATCATCGTCTTTTCCTGCTTCCATCGACCGGCTCGAATCGTTCATCGGGGATCACAACGGCGGAAGCTGGTTCAGGGTCGACTCGAGTTTGCGGTGCTTCTCGAGCAGTTCGGCGTGGCGGGCCCGGATCTCCGCCACGACCTCCGCCGGTGCACGTTCGGCAAACTCGTGGCTGTTTATCTTTTTCAGAAGCTTCTCGATCTCACCCCCGGTGCGCTCCATCTCCTTCCGAAGCCGCGTGCGCTCCGCCGCAAAATCGATTGCACCACGGATGTCGAGCGCGTATTCGCCGAGGCGCCACACGCCTTTGAGCAGCATCCTGTCCCCGGGCAGTGACGGGGCGAACCCGAGGCTGTTCAGTCGAGCCAGCAGGCACACCTTCGCCTTGTTCGACTCCAGCAGCCGCCGGCAGTCAGGATCCGAAACCACCAGGAATCCGTCCAGGGCTTTCCTGGGGTCGATGTTCAGCTCGCTGCGCAGTGAGCGGAACGTCGAGACAAGCTCCATTATGTCTGCCATGACCAGAGCCGCCGCGGGATCTTCGCGCACCTGCCGGGCCACCGGAAAGTCCTGCACCATGATGGACTCCCCCTCGTGCGGCATCTTCTGCCAGATCTCCTCCGTGATGAACGGCATGAAGGGGTGAAGGATCCTGAGTGTGTAATCCAGGACGTGCACCAGTATCTCCACTCGCCCGGCCCGCTCGTCCGGGGCGACGGTCCCGGCAAGCACCGGCTTGACCAGCTCGATGTACCAGTCGCACAGTTCATGCCAGATAAACTGGTAGATCGCGCTCGAGGCGTCATGGAAACGGATACCTGGCGAGTGCCTCCGAAACCTCCGAAGCGACCTGGTTCATCCTGTGAAGGATCCATCGATCCTCGATCGCCAGCTGCTCACGGCCGGATTGAAGCCGCTGGTCGATGCGGCCCGGCTCGACGGCCCGGTCGTTCTCTTTCAGGTACAGGAGCAGGAATCGTGCCGCGTTCCAAACCTTGTTTGCGAACGCGCTGTAGCCCTTCATCCTGTCGGTCGAGAACGGGATGTCGGTTCCCGGAACAGCCATGGAGGAGAGCGTGAAGCGGACGGCGTCGGCGCCGTATTCCTCGACCAGCTGCAGCGGTTCGATCACATTGCCGCTGGTCTTGCTCATCTTTTTGCGCGCGGCGTCGCGCACGATGCCGTTGATGTGCACCTCGTAGAACGGTACGTCCCCCATGAACTTGAGGCCCATCATGATCATCCGGGCCACCCAGAAAAAGATGATGTCGGGCCCGGTAATCAGGACGTCTGTGGGGTAGTAAACGCGCAGGTCGTCCGTCTGTTCGGGCCAGCCCAGCGTGGAGAAAGGCCACAGCGCCGAGCTGAACCAGGTGTCGAGGATGTCAGTCTCCTGTCGCAACGGTCCGCCGCACTTCGTGCAGGCCTCGGGGGTCGTACGCGACACGATGATCTCGTTGCAGGCATCGCAGTACCAGACGGGTATGCGGTGCCCCCACCACAGCTGGCGCGAAATGCACCAGTCGTGGATGTTGTACATCCATTCGAAGTAGCGCTTCTTGAAAGTGTCCGGCACGAACTGGATCCGGCCGGTTTCGACGACTTCTATGGCGGGCTTGGCGAACGACTCCACCTTCAGAAACCATTGAAGGGAGATCTTCGGCTCCACCACGGTGGAGCATCGCTGGCACTGCCCTACGTTGTGCTCATAGTCTTCGACTTTGAGGAGGTGGCCCTCAGCCGAGAGTTGGGCAAGGAGCTCCTTCCTGCACGCAAACCTGTCCATGCCTGCGTAATCGCCGGCCTGGGCGGTCATCTTGCCGTGCTCGTCGATCACCGTGACCTTCTGCAGATTGTGCCTGAGGCCGGCCTCGTAATCGTGAGCATCGTGGGCCGGCGTCACTTTCACTGCCCCGGTGCCGAATTCGCGATCCACGAAATCATCCGCGATGATCGGTATCAGTCGGTTCATGACCGGAAGGAGGCAGGTCTTGCCGACGAGCCGTCTGTAGCGGTCGTCTTCCGGGTGAACGGCGACCGCCGTATCACCCAGCATCGTCTCGGGCCGTGTCGTCGCCACGACCATGTAGTCGCTGCTCCCGGTGACCGGATACTTGATGTAGTAGAGTTTTCCCCGTGTCGGGTGGTAGACGACCTCCAGGTCCGAGATGGCAGTCATGCAGCGCGGGCACCAGTTGACGACGTACTCGCCGCGGTAAATCAGGCCCTCCTCGTAGAGCCTTACGAAGACCTCCTGCACGGCGCGGCTGAGGCCCGCGTCCATCGTGAACCTCTCGCGCGTCCAGTCACAGGAGACACCCAGGCGTCGCATCTGGTTGAGGATGGTGCCGCCGCTGGTCTCCTTCCACTTCCAGGCGAGTTCGAGGAAGCGGTCGCGGCCCAGGTCGAAACGAGTCTGGTTCTTGGCTTCCAGCTGCTTGTCCAGCACGTAGTGAACCGCGATGCTGGCATGGTCGGTCCCGGGCAGCCACAGCGTATTGAAGCCGGACATCCGCTTCCAGCGCACCAGGATATCGTGCAGCGTGTGCTGAAGGGCATGGCCCATGTGCAGCGAGCCGGTGACGTTGGGGGGAGGTATGACAATCGAAAACCTCGGCTTCGCCGAATGCACGTCGGCGGTGAAGTAGCCGTTCTTTTCCCAGAACGGGTACCACTTGCGTTCCACTTCCTGCGGCTGATACGCCTTATCGAGCATAGGCCCCCAATCGAATTGTCTGTGACATGCCGAAACGGCTAATTTTAGTCGAGGATTCTTGAATGTCGAGCGGCTATTTGCGGAGGCCGCCATTCAGGCAGTGGGGATCGGAGTGACCTCGTCTCGTCAGGTGATCGTGTCCAACCCCTTCAGGGTTGGGAATTGCGGCAGATCCGATCATCCCCGGGGTTTGCACCCCGGGCTGATCTGTTCGACCCCCTTCGGGGTCGAGTCCGACGTACTGCGCCCGGAGGCCGAGCGTGATCATGCCGTTCAGTCCGCTGATTCACTGGCGACGGCGATGCCTCACAGATGCCAGCCGCGATCGACACCGACGACGCTGAAAGCATGGGGGTTGACGTGACGTCGTCTCGTCGGGCGATCGCTGTCCAACCCCTTCAGGGTTGGGAATTGCGGCAGATCCGATCATCCCCGGGGTTTGCACCCCGGGCTGATCTGTTCGACCCCCTTCGGGGTCGAGTCCGACGTACTGCGCCCGGGAGCCGAGCGTGATCATGCCGTTCAGTTCACTGATTCACTGGCGGCGGCGATGCCTCGCAGATGCCAGCCGCGATCGACACCGACGACGCTGAAAGCGTGGGGGTTGACGTGACGTCGTCTCGTCGGGCGATCGCTGTCCAACCCCTTCAGGGTTGGGAATTGCGGCAGATCCGATCATCCCCGGGGTTTGCACCCCGGGCTGATCTGTTCGACCCCCTTCGGGGTCGAGTCCGACGTACTGCGCCCGGGGGCCGAGCGTGATCATGCCGTTCAGTTCGCTGATTCACTGGCGACGGCGATGCCTCACAGATGCCAACCGCGATCGACACCGACGACGCTGAAAGCATGGGGGTTGACGTGACGTCGTCTCGTCGGGCGATCGCTGTCCAACCCCTTCAGGGTTGGGAATTGCGGCAGATCCGATCATCCCCGGGGTTTGCACCCCGGGCTGATCTGTTCGACCCCCTTCGGGGTCGAGTCCGACGTACTGCGCCCGGGAGCCGAGCGTGATCATGCCGTTCAGTTCACTGATTCACTGGCGGCGGCGATGCCTCACAGATGCGAGCCGCGATCGACACCGACGCGGAAAGCGTCGAAGATAACAGCGCGGGGGCCGAGCGTGATCATGCCGTTCAGTTCACTGATTCACTGGCGGCGGCGATGCCTCACAGATGCCAGCCGCGATCGACACCGACGCGGAAAGCGTCGAAGATAACAGCTCGGGGTCCGAGCGTGATCATGCCGTTCAGTCCGCTGATTCACTGGTGACGGCGATGCCTCACAGATGCCAGCCACGATCGATACCGACGACGCTGAAAGCGTCGAATAGAACAGCCCGGGGTGCAAACCCCGGGGACCCGGCATGAGCGCGAGGGATCAACCCTGAAAGGGTTGAACAAAGCCCCTGCCGCGGATCCGGATAGTCATGGGACTGCCGGGCTTCACCGTCCCTGGCAGGGCAGTCATTCAGGCGGGGGGGTCAGCTCTTCTCCAACCCGTGCTCGTCGAGGTACTGCCGGATGATGATTTCAGCCAGGTCCGGGACCACCTCCCAGGCTACCTCACGGACTACGTCAGGCGACATCTGTCGTATGACCCGCTGGGCGATGGCGTCGATGATCTCGTCCGGCAGTTCCACTGCCGCCGCCTGGACGTCGTTGCTCTTCGGTCCCGGAAAAGGTATGACCTGGCGTGCCGCGTGCGGAGCCGCCTGCGTCATCTCGCGCACGACCTGCTCGGGCGGGGGGGCGGGCAGTTCCAGGGCTGCGGCGACTGTCGCTTCGACTTGCGGTCCCGGCGGAGGAGTCTCGACCAGGGATGGTCGAACGGGCTGCGATTGGGCAAGGGCCGGCCCGAATACGTCAAGAATGCTCCCGGAACCGAGAAACGACTCCCGGGTGCGGGCGCTCACAAGTTCAGCCGGATCCGCTGCGCCGTCCCCGGCGGGCCCGATGAGGTCGCGCACCGTCTTGATAAGCACCTCCGTCCCAAAAGGCTTGGTCAGATGCGCGTTGAAACCGGCGCGCCTGGCATCTTCCTCATCCAGCGGCTCCATTATGCCCGTCATGAGCACCACCGGCGTCGCTGCGAGTCCAGGGTCGGACTTGATCCGGCTGCAAAGCTCGTATCCGTTGAGGCCCGGCATCGAGACGTCGGCAAGAACCAGGTCCGGACTCAAAGCCCTGACCTTCTCCAGCGCTTCGTCCCCGCGCTCGGCTCCTTCGACGACGAAATCCTCGCCCGCAAAGGCCAGTTTGACGACCTTCCGGATAGTCGGGCTATCATCCGCAACCAGCAGTTTCTTGGTCATTGCGACGCGTCCCAGGTTTCAGGAGGGCTTCTTCTCGTCCTTCTTTTTCTTCTTGCTGTCCTTTGAATCCGGCTTCTTGCTATCTCCATTCTTATCGGTGCCCGCCTGCGCTGCGTTAGCATTCACTCCTGCCAGCGTGGTCGTGTCCGACGTCTTGCCTGAAGCGTCCTTCGTGATCGTCGTTTCAATGAGGATGCCATCCGAAGTCCGTTCCCCCTGACTCGCGGCTGCCGCCTCCGCTGCCGTCTTCTGCGCCTCAACCGTCTTCCTGGCGCTTTCGTAAGGGTCGGGCGTGCCCTTCAATCCGAGGGCGGAAGCAAAATCGACGAAGGGCTTGAGAGGAGAAAAGCCCTCGGGGGGCTTGACCCGCGCCTGGTTCGCGGCGGCCAACTGCGTGTTCACCTCCGGTATCGCCTTCCCCATGGCCTGCAGTTTCTCTTTTGCCTGGTCGAACCGGGAGCTGAACGGGTACTCCGACGCGATCTTCCCGTAGTAAATCGCCGCCTCGTCGGGGTTCTCGGTCTTCTCGAGCGACTCGCGCCAGATGGAACAGGGCCTCGTCCATCAAGCTGAATTCTTTGTAATTATCCGTGATCTCCTTGAAGCGCGACTTGGCTGCGATGTGGTTGCCCTTGGTGCTGTAAAACATCCCTACGCCGTAATCGCCCTGGGCCAGGTTCTCCTGCACTTCCCTGAGATACTGCCTGGCTACGGCCGCATACTCGCTGTCCGGGTAGTCGGTCAGGAACTTCTGGATGGCCGCTTCTGCCTTGTATGAGTAGGTCTTGTCCCTGTCGGGCGATCTCATCATCTTCATGTTGAGCGAGATGATCTTCATCTGCGCATCGACTGTTTTCGGACTGGTCGGGAAGAAGATGATGAAGTTCTTGTACTGATCTTCCGCCTGGAGCAGGTTGTCCAGGCCGGCCTCGTCGTAGAACGAGTCTGCGATCGCGAGGTAAGAGTCGGCCGCCAGGTCGCTGTCAGGGTACGTGTTGATGAGAGTCTGGAATGCCAGCCTGGCCTTGATGTACTGGCTCTTCTTCAGGTAGTCGCTTCCGGTCTCGAATAGCGACTTGTCCGGGGGTACCACGCTCTTCTGGAGCTTGGCGCCCTTCTCGCCGCAGCCGGACATTCCCGCGAGGATCAGCAGGAATGCCACATATCGGGCAAATGTTCGCATCAGTCAGCCTCCTTGCTCGGGATGCCGGGTGCTGCCGCCTTCCCTGGTCAGACCACCTGCGACGCTTTCCGGTGACGTTCGGCGATTGCGTTCATCTCGCTGAATGAATCGCCCGTGCTCTTTGTCGAGCGGAAAATCGCCGACCCGGCCACAATGATCTCAGCGCCTGCCTCCAGAATCTCGGCAAGGTTTTCGGGGCCGATTCCTCCATCCACTTCGATTCGGGCCCGAAATCCATTTGACGCTATCCACTCCCTGAGTTTTCTAATCTTCTCCAGGGACGAGGGCAGGAATCGCTGCCCTCCAAAGCCCGGATTAACTGTCATCAGCAGAACATAATCCACTTCCGGGAGTACTTCTTCCAGCATGCTGACCGGGGTTGCAGGATTGAACGCCACCCCCGGGAGGACTCCCCTTTCCCTGATATGCGAAAGGGTCCGGTTAATATGATAGTCCGCCTCGATATGAACGGAAAGCCGGTTCACACCAGCCGAGATGAAATTATCCACGTACCGGCCGGGCTCCTCGATCATCAGGTGGGCATCAAGCGGCAGTGACGTCACCTTCCGGATGCATTCGACTACCGGAGGCCCGATCGTGATATTGGGCACGAAATGCCCGTCCATCACGTCGATGTGGAGCATCGTGGCCCCTGCCCGCTCGACCGCCTGAATCTCGTCAGCCAGCCGTGCGAAGTCAGCCGCGAGTATCGACGGCGCAATAGCAATGCGATGTTCCAAATCAGTTTCCTATGGCCGCGGGAAGGTTAGCATAGCGAATGATTCGATTCAAGAAAAGCGGCCGCCCCCCAGCCGGCACCAACGCCTTGCATCAACGATGCTTGTGAGCCTGATACCTCCCCGCTCCGGGATCTCATGTGCGGCGGCTTTTCAGCCCGCCGGGGCGTCACGGGGCCGGGTTTCAAACCCGCCCCCACATGCGCCCCACATGACTTAAGTCGACCGCCGCCTCTCGAAGAGCGCAGCGAAAAAGCCGTCCCAGGCCCGGGTGCCGGGGAAGGTCCGCAAAAGGCCGCTCCCGTCAACGAAAGTCTCCGCGCCAGTAGGAGAAGCCGGCGTCAGCAACGCAAATGCCGGGCTTGAAGCGAGGAAGCGCGCGACTACCTCCTCGTTTTCCTCGGGCTCCGTCGAGCAGGTCGAGTACAAGAGGCGGCCGCCGGGGGCCACGCTTGTTGCAGCCGAGCCCAGGATCTCCAGTTGCAGCGCCTGGTATTTCGGCAATCGTTCTTCCGACATGCGCCACCTGATCTCCGGGTTCCGGCGCAGCGTTCCCAGCCCTGAGCAGGGAGCGTCGACAAGCACCGCGTCGAACAGCCTCCGGAAAGGGGGGCGCCGGGCATCGGCCACGAGGATCCGGTCATTCCCCTCCCCTCCCGGCCGCGCCGCCCTGAGGACCGTCTTCATGAAATGTGCGCGGTCGACATTCGCGTCGCTCGAAACCACCGAACCGGTTTCCCCAACCAGCTCCAACAAAATGGATGACTTCCCCCCCGGCGCCGCGCATGCGTCCCAGGCCCGCCACCCGGGCTCGACTCCCAGCAGGTACGGTATCAGCTGAGAAGCTTCATCCATCACCTGCAGGCCCGGACTCGACTCCCGGGCCGCGAAAAACGCCCCCGGGACAAACTCCGAAGGGACCGCGTCCGGCGGGATCGCACGGGCGCCGGGCCCGCCGGGGATCCTGAGAGCCGGCCGGGGCGGCTCATTGAGCGACATTGCGTATTGCATCGCCGTCTCTTCCCCGTATCGCCCGGCCCAGCGAACCCAGAGCCAATCCGGCAGGCAGGCACGGCACGCAGCCGGCAGCGACGCCTCGAAGCCCGGGTCGGCCCACCAACGGCGCCGGCCGGCATTCCTCAACACGGCGTTGGCAAAGCCCGCGGCCCTGTGCAGCCCTCGAGATCTGATCAGGTCGACCGCGTCGCTGACGACGGCATAGTCGGGCACACGATCCAATCGCCACATCTGGAGGAGGCTCATCCGCAGGACGACCTTCGCCTCCTCATCCACGTCCTGCCATGGCCTGGTGCTCGCAGCCGCCAGGACCCAATCCAGCTGCGCCCTCCGGCGCAGCGTGCCGTACACGATACTCGTGACCAGGTTCCTGTCCCGCTGTTCAAGAGCCTGAACGGACGGGACACGCAGAGCGTCGTCGCTGTGAGCGTCCTGGAGTTCGACCCGGCAGAGAACCTCGAACGCGGCCCGGCGGGCAGGTGATGTCACGGGACACCTCTCGGTGTGCGATTACAGGATTGTTCCAGGCCGCAGGTGTGCTCCGCTGACAAATTCGCGCCCTGAGACGGCGCTGCGGCCCGCCAATTGCACCCGGAGCAGATCGAGCGCAGTTCCGCCCCCGCACGAAATCCGGAGTGCGTCGCCGCACACTCCCAGAAAGGTGCCCGGGGGCTGCCCGACCACTTCCATGTCAGGCGCGGGATGGCTGCGAATAACCTGCAACTTCGAACCCCTGAACTCCGTGTATGCCAGGGGCCAGGGATTGAATGCGCGCACCAGGTTGTGGATTTCACGCGCGGCCCGCGGCCAGTCGATCCGTCCCATGGCCTTGTCGATCCGGGGCGCCATGGTTGCCCGGCTGTGGTCCTGCGGCGTGCGCACGATGCTCCCTGAGCGCAGACCGTCCAGGGTCGGCACGACAAGCCCCGCCCCGCGCCGCGCCAGTTCCTCCGCAAGCTCGCCGGCGGTCATGGTGTCCGGCACCGGCAACTCCTCGCGGAGCAGTATGTCGCCGGTGTCCAGGTGCTCGTCCATCCACATGGTCGTCACGCCCGTGAGCGGGTCGCCGTTGAGCAGAGTCCAGATCACGGGAGCCGCACCGCGGTAGCACGGGAGCAGCGACCCGTGAACGTTTACCGGGGCGATCCGCGCCGCATCCAGAAACCATTTTGGGAGGATCTGGCCGTACGCGACGACGACGATGAAATCGGCTGCGAGGCTCTCGGCAATCCGCCGATTCTCTTCGTTGCGAAGCCGCTCAGGTGTGAAGACCGGTATCCCGGCGGCCGCGGCCAGCACCTTCACAGGCGAAGCGTGCAGACGCTGCCCGCGTCCGGCCGGGCGATCCGGCTGGGTGAAGACCGCAACCACTTCGTAGGCGCTATCGATCATCGCGCGCAGCGACGGAATCGCGAAGTCGGGCGTGCCCAGGAAAATGACGCGCATTCATCACCATTCGCCGGCGCGGTTAAGCTTCCTGATCCTGCTGCGGATGAGATTTCTCTTGAGGGGCGTCAGGCGATCGATGAACAAGACTCCGTTGAGGTGATCGATTTCGTGGCTGAAGCAGCGCGCCAGGAGGCCGTCCGCCTCCATCCGGAACTCCTCGCCGTGGACATCCTGTGCGCGGAGGACCAGGTGGCGCGGACGCATGACCACATCGGAGAATTCGGGGACGCTCAGGCAGCCTTCTTCACTCTTCTGCTCTCCCTCGACGGATACAATCTCGGGGTTGCAGATGATGATCAGCTGTTTCGGATCCTCGCCTACCGAGAGATCCACCGTTGCCAGTTGCAGGTTGATGCCAACCTGGTTGGCGGCGAGCCCGATCCCCGGCGCGGCATACATCGTCTCGATCATGTTGCGCGCGATTCTCTGCAGTTCGGCATCGAAGGCTTCCACCGGCGAACTCACCTTCTTGAGTTCGGGCGCCCCATACTTGAGTATCGGCAGCAACATAGAGCAAATGTTACTTTACCGGCAGGGTAATGTCTACCACGTCGGCAGAGCGTCACCGGATAGTGTGATCGGCGGCATTTCGAGAGAAGAATTCAGAGCTCGGAATTCAGAATTTGTGGACACGGGGAAACGCTGGCCGAGCTTTTGCCGCACCGAAGGCGGCAAAAGCTCCGCACGCGGATCGAATCACCGTTTTCGATCGGCGTTCATCCGCGTCCATCCGTGTCCCGAATCCCCTTCTCCTGGATGCTTGCACGATCTCAGTACTCGCAGAGCCCCTTCAGATAGCCGGAGAGATTCGCGCCGGTCTCTTCAACCGTGTCTCCGCCGAACTTCTCCAGGAACGCTTCCGAGAGCACGATCGCGAGCATCGCTTCAGCAATCACCGCCGCCGCCGGCACGACGCACGTGTCGCTGCGCTCGAACTGGGCTTTGAACGCTTCTTTCGTGCGCAGGTCAACGGACATGAGCGCCTTCCGCAGCGTCGGGATCGGCTTCATGTAGACACGGACGCGGATATCGGATCCGTTGGTGATGCCCGCCTCGATGCCGCCGGCACGATTGGTGTCGCGATAGAAGCGTCGGCCTTCCTGGTCGTAAAAAATCTCGTCGTGGACCGCCGAGCCAGCCTTTGACGCTCCCTCGACGCCCTCGCCGATCTCGACGCCCTTGGCAGCCGGTATGCTCATCATCGCCTGCGCCAGGCGCCCGTCGAGCCGCCTGTCCCATTGGGTGTGGGTCCCGAGTCCCGGCGGGACAGAACAGGCAACGGCCTCGACTACGCCGCCCAGAGTGTCACCCGCCTGCTTCGCACCGTCGATGAGCGACTTCATGCGCTCCTCCGCGGCCGGATCGGCACAACGCACCGGCGCCAACGGATCTATTTCGAGAATCCTCTGCGCGTCGAGCTTCACGAAATCTTCAGACACACGCTCGCTGCCGACCGCGATGACATGACTTCCGATCCGGATGCCGAACGATCTCAGGAAGAGTTGACAGAATGACCCGCCGGAGACCCTTGCGGCGGTTTCGCGCGCGCTGGCGCGCTCCAGCACGTCTCGGGCGTCATAGGTGTGGTATTTCAGGGCGCCGGGCAGGTCGACGTGGCCCGGCCGCGGACGCGTGACTGCGCGTTTGTCGGCTCCCTCGATCACGGGAGAGGACGACATGATCTTCTCCCAGTTCTGCCAATCCCGGTTGTGGATAGTGAAACAGACAGGACTTCCCAATGTGCGGCCGAACCGCACTCCGGCGGTAATGTCGATCTCGTCCTTTTCGATCTTCATCCGGGCACCGCGGCCGTAGCCGACCTGGCGTCTCTGCAACTGTAAGTCGATGAAGCCCTTGTCGACCGCCAGCCCCGCCGGGAGCCCCTCGAGGATCCCCGTCAGGCACTTGCCGTGCGACTCACCCGCCGTAATGAAGCGCAGCATCTGGCACCCTCCCGGACCCGGCGCTCCTCAGCTCCCGAGCGGCCTGGGTATGAAAGCATCGCCTGTCAGCAACTTAGCGGCGAATTCGATTGCCTTCCCCTTGACTTGGGCGAGTTGCCCCAAATACACTTCAGCGAGACCGGAACCCATGGAAACTTCCATCAGATCGTTATTTGCGGCTCCTCACCGCTTTCTGCTGCTCGCTGTTTGGGAGATACAATCCTACACTGTTCTATGCGGCCGGGCCATCGCCAATCTGTTCACGAGACCGATCTACATGCGGGAAGTCATTCTCCAGATGGAGCGCATCGGGATCGGATCGCTCACCATCATCCTGCTGACCGGTTTCTTCACCGGGGCGGTCCTCGGAATACAGTCGGAAAGCGCGTTGCGCAGGTACGGCGCCGTGAGCATCACCGGGCAGCTCGTCGCGATCACGCTCGTGCGCGAGCTTGGCCCTGTGCTCTCCGCGCTGATGATGGCCGGGCGGATCGGTTCGGGCATCGCATCCGAATTGGGCTCCATGGTGGTTTCGGAACAGATCAACGCCATGCGGGCGCTCGGGACCGACCCGACGCGCCGCCTCGTGACGCCGCGCATGATCGCTACGGTCATGATGTTGCCGATCCTGACCATTTTGTGTAACGCCGTCGGCATGATCGGCGGCTGGATCATCGCGCGCTTCAAGCTGCTCCTGAGCTCGAGCCAGTACTGGTCCGACAGCCTCAATGCCCTTGAATTGTCGGACGTCTTCGGCACGTTGCTGAAGCCCGTCGTGTTCGGCTTCATCATATCCATGACCGGATGCTACGTCGGGCTGCGCACTTACGGCGGAACCGAGGGCGTGGGAAGGTCCACGACCCAGGCAGTCGTCAGCGCGTCGATCCTCGTGATCACCGTGGATTTCTTTCTCAACAACCTGATCATTTACCTGACGCCCTTTATCAATCGATGATCGAATTCCGCAACGTAACCAAGTCGTTCGAAGACGAGGTCGTCCTCAGAAACGTGAGTTTCAGGATCCGGCGCGGCGAGACGAAGATCATCCTGGGCATAAGCGGCTCCGGCAAATCCACGATCCTGAAACTGATACTCGGCCTGATCCGCCCGGACTCGGGGCAGATCATAATCGAAGACCAGGATATTACGCACCTGACCGAGCAGGAGCTTGTCGGCGTGCGCAAAAAGATCGGGATGGTCTTCCAGGAAGGCGCGCTCTTCGACTCGCTGGACGTGCGCGAAAACGTGGGATACCGCCTCTTCGAGGATGGCAGCATGGACGACGCCGAGATCGAGCAGGTCGTTCTGCGCCTGCTCAGCTTCGTGGGCCTCGAGGACGCGATCGACAAGATGCCGGCCGAACTCTCGGGCGGCATGAAACGCCGCGTCGGCATCGCGAGGGCGCTCGTGGGCACGCCGCGTGTCGTGCTCTACGACGAACCGACGGCCGGCCTGGATCCGATCACGAAACGCACGATCGTGGACCTGATGATCAAGCTGCGCGACGTGGAGGGTGTCACCACCGTCTTCGTGACCCACGATCTGCAGGCCGCGGCCACCGTGGCCTCCGAATACGCGGAGACAGACCCCGGCGGCAGGATCGTCTTCAGGAAAGGCGGGGATAATCTCTGCCTCGTGAACGTCCAGTTCATAATGCTCGAGGACGGCCACATCAGTTTTGAGGGCCGCTACGAAGACCTGATGGCGTCGCGAATACCCTTTATCACGACTTTCGTGGCGTGACACTACCCCGGCGATCTGCCGGGCGGAAGGAGAATCTCGATGGAACGCAAACGACAAGTGGCCCTGGCGGAGATCAAGCTCGGGATCGTTGTCACCGTGGCGCTCCTGATGCTCGCAGCGCTGATACTGCAGCAGAGCTGGGGCGTGGAGTGGTTCGCGAAGACAGTCAAGGTCGTAACCTACCTCCCCGATGTCGGCGGCTTGAAGCCGGGAGCGCCCGTGTGGCTGGCCGGCATCGAAATCGGCAAGGTACGCCGCGTGACGATCGTGCCGCCGGAGATCTACGCAGGGAACGAAGCCTTGCTGCGGCAGTTGAGCGAACTCCACCAGAAGCTGGATAGCATCGACATGACCGCCCCGAAGGGAAAGGAAACCGCCGCGGACCTTTTGGACCAGATGCGCACGCTCAAGTCCCAGATCCGGTTCGTGCAAGTCACGCTCGAAATCCGCCCCCAGTTCATGAACCGCATCAGCAAGGACTCGGAAGTGAGCATCGAATCGAGAGGCCTCATCGGCGACTCGTTCATAGAAATCTCACCTGGCAGCTACGGCGTGCCCCCGGAAAAGAGAGGTGACTATTACGTCCTGGAAGGCGTCCGTACGACGGGATTCCGCGAGATCATCACCGGGGCAAACGACGTCATGGCGAACTTCGGCGTACTCTCGGAGCAGGTCAAGGACATCGCGTTGAAGCTCAACTCGGACAAGATCGCGGGCGGCGTCACCTCCACGATGAAGGAGATGCAGGACACCGTCCACGAAGCCAGGAACACATTTGCGCGCGCATCGACCCTGATGGAGGATATGCGCCAGGGCGAGGGCAGTTTCGGAAGGTTCGTGGCCGATCCCACGCTCTACCGGCGGCTCACCGAGGCACTCGAGAAGTTCAACAAGACACTCGAGCAGATTCAGAGCGGAAACGGCACGATGGCCAAGCTGATTAACGATCCGGCGATCTACGATAACGCGAGAGACATGCTTCACAAAGCCGACGTCATGATGGACCGCATCGAGAAGGGCGAAGGCACCTTCGGGAAGCTCTCCAAGGACGACGCCCTCTACCAGGAAACGAAGAACGTCATGGCCAGGTTTGCCTCCCTCATCGACCAGATCGACAAGGGCGAGGGAACGATGGGACGGCTGCTCAAGGACCCGTCCCTCTACAATAACCTCAACCAGTCGACAGCCGAGATCACCAAACTTATCTATGACTTACGGCAGGACCCGAAGAAGTACCTGACGATCCGGGTGAAGTTGTTTTGACCTTGACAGACACCGGCATTGTGTCTAGCCTAGCGCAATGATCAGCAGGCTCATCGGCCGGGGCGGCAAGTTCCTACTCGACCTGATCGTACGCGCGCTGACCTATTTTCATATCAACCCCAACCTCATCACCTTCACCGGTGTCGTGATCAGCTTCTTCGTGGCCTTCGACTTCGGCCACGGACGTTTCTTCAGGGGCGGCTTGATCCTGATTCTCGCCGGCCTGTTCGACATGCTCGACGGCGGCGTCGCCCGCGTCACCCGCTCGGTGACGCGCTTCGGCGCCTTCTACGACTCGGTCATCGACCGGTACTCGGACATCATCATCCTTCAGGGTTTGCTGGTCTGGTATGCGCGAAACGAAAGACTCGGATATGTCGTCCTCGTCGGCGTCGCATTTATGGGCGCGGTCATGACGAGCTATGCGCGTGCGAGGGCGGAATCGCTGATCCCGTCGTGCAAGGTAGGTTTCATGGAGCGCCCCGAGCGGATCGTCGTGCTGATCCTGGGCGCTCTGGGAAACAGGATGGATGCCGCGCTCTGGGTGCTGGCGGTCGTCGGCAACTGGACGGTATTCAGCCGGATTTACTACACGTGGAAGGAACTTCCCAAGCCGGAGAAGAATTCAGAATTCAGTATTCAGAATTCAGAATATGTGGTTGCGGGTTCAATGCAGGACAAGCAAGGCCACACGGTCCAGTAATTCTGAATTCTGAGTTCCCTCCAGAAACTCGCCCATCGCCTCGCCGTGCGGCGGGTCTCCGAAGCCGTGAAAAAATCGTGACCGTCGCCTATTCCTCCGTGACCGATGTGCCGCACCTTCGGCGCTCGGGGGTATGGTCATTCTCGATCCCGGCCTCACGGCCGGGCCTACGTACTGCCGCCTCTTCGAGGCTGGTCTCGAAATCATTGGCAACCTTGTGCTTCGATCGAGTGGGCAAACAAACCAGGCGCGAAGCGCCGGAAGTCAAGTAGCCACGCGCGTAAGCGCGTGGTTACGGATTACAGGAGAAACCCAGGCCCGAAGGGCCGGTACATCGGAATCGGATGATTAATTCACAGCGTCTCTCCAGAAACTGCGCCGAGTTTCTGGCTCGGGCAACCGCCGCGTCATTGAGGGGCGGCTCCCCGCTGAATTCTGCATTCTGAATTCTGTATGTTGCTTGTCACTGCAACCGCTGAATGTCCGTACCGGGCGGCAGCTTCTGCTCGAACTTCGATTCCGGGATAGGAGTGTTGAGCTTTTCGCCCGAGAACGTCACGAGCAGGTAGTCGCCGTTGGGTTCCTGCAGCTTCTCCTGGATGGGCACTCCGCTCGCCTTCTTGACCCAGAGCGTGATCCCCGAGAAGTAGGCTGCTGCGGCCTGGCTCTTCGGTCTGAAGAGCAGGATCCAGCAGGGAGCGCCGTTCAGGCTTTCCGTCTTCTGGTATTCGATGGTGAACGACTCCCGCAGCTTGCCGGGAGACTGCCCGACGCCCAGCGCCAGGTACTCGGCCTTGTCCTTGTTCTTACCCAGGCTGACAATCTGGGCCTGTTTGACCCCGGGCTGGTAGATGGTCGCCACGCCGCCGGAGATCGTGAGAATTCGTGACGCCGGCTTCTGCACCTCCTGCCGCAGCAGGGCCGAACCGTCCCGGGCACGCGCGTAAAGAAATTCGCCGCTCTCAGGCGTGTCGAACTCCTCCAGCACGGCCGTGTATTTCTTCTGCGTGAAGCCGGCACTGAAACTCCGGAATGTCTTCCCCGCCGTTTCCATTTTCGAGAGCGCCTGGTCGAGTTCGGTCTGGGGTTTGCCTTGCGCGCAAAGGCCGGCAGCAAGAAGCAGGATCAACGCCGATACATTCCGGAATCGTCTCATAGGCAGCCTGAATGGTCTCAACAGGGTAGACGCGGAACCGGTGCTGTAGTTGCTCTATTTTTGAGCAGGCGCACCGGCCGCAGGGGGAATCGCCGCCCGGGCGGTGCCGGCACTCTCCTGGTGCACGCGGGCATGTTGGTCGGGGACGCCGGGTTTCCTGACGAAGCAACCGCGCGGGGTCAAAAAGATGAACAGGATGATGAGCGCGCAGATGATGTCGTAAGGTATGGTGCCCCGGAAGTATGTCCAGGTGAAAACGTTTCGCAGCGTGCCGCCCAGCTTGGCCATTTGCGTCAGCACTTCAGAAAGCGTGACCGGTCACACGCTTCTTTCGAGCGCGGCATCGCCCGCCGGTGGGGCGCCGGGGAATGTTGTCGCTGCACTCCGCACCGCCCGTTCCTCAGGCGCGCCGATGCAGTCAAAACAATCCCTCGAACTCGGGTTCGTAGACGAAATGATGCGTGCGCGCCAGTATCCGGCCGTCCCTCATTTCGATCACGTGGTTGGCCATCGACGCCGCTTCCGAATCATGAGTGATCATGACGATCGTCTGGCCGAGCCGCTGGTTGAGGTCCTGCAGCAGCGTGAGGACGAGACGGGAATTGTGCGAGTCGAGATTCCCGGTCGGCTCGTCGGCAAGCAGAATCGAAGGCTGGTTGATGACCGCCCTGGCGATCGCCACGCGTTGCTGCTCGCCGCCCGAGAGCTCCGTGGGGCGAAAACCAATCTTCTCCTTGATACCCAGCAGCGAGAGGATGTGGTCGTCTTTGTAGAGATTCGCGTGCCCGTTCCCGTGGATCCGCTTGGCGAGTTCGATGTTGGCGCGGGCGGAGATATTCGGAAGCAGGTTGAAACGCTGGAAGATATAGCCGACCTTCTCGCGCCGCACCGCCGTACGCTCCGTATCCGTGAGCCTGGCGATGTCGGTGCCGTCGATCAGGACCTGCCCTCTTGTCGGCCGGACCAGCCCCCCGAGCAGGTGCAGCAGGGTCGATTTGCCGCAGCCCGAAGGCCCCATGATCGCGACGAATTCCCCCGGTTCCACCGTCAGGTTGACCTCGCGAATGGCAGGCACCTCGACCTTGCCCGACCTGTAAACCATCGTGAGGTCGGTGGTCTCGATGCTTCCGCGCAGTGCTTCTCCCATCTCCGTCATATTCCTATTCGTAACTCAGTGCCTGCACGGGATCCATCCTGGCGGCCTTATAGGCCGGATATAACGCACCCAGAGTACCTCCCAGGAGGCCCAGGAGGCTGCCGCGGAGCACCTCCAAAAACGTCATATCCACCTGCAGCGTCGGGAACGCCGTTGTGATGAGCTTGCGTATGATCAGGCTCGCTCCAATACCAAAGGCTATCCCCAAGAAAGATATGATAACAGATTCCCTTAAAATCAAGCCAACGATAAAAGCCTTTGAGGCCCCCATGGCCTTCAGGATCCCGATCTCCCGGGTGCGCTCGAATATCGTCGTGTACATCGCCAGCAGGATCACCATGAAGCTGATCAGCATCGAAACCGTCACGACCGTCAGCCGGAACTCCTTCAGTCCGGGCATCCTCGTATCCGCAAGAAGCATCGAGGGATCGTTGGTTCTAACCAGGGCGAGCCCCGGATAGGCGCGCCGCAGTTCCCTGAAAACACTGTCGACGTCGGCGCCCTGGGCGGCCTTGATGAACATTATGGTCACCTTGTCCTCGGTGCCGTTCATCTGCTGGAGGGTCGTGAGCGGCACGAAGACCCGCACCACGGAACCGCGTCTGCAGATCGCGCTGATCGTGAATTTCCTCCCGAGGATCTCCACGGTCATCCCCGGGGAGACCTTGTGTGACATGGCATACAGGTCATCGACGATGACCTCGCTGTCCTGGAGCGAATGCCGGCCATCCAGGATCTCCAGCCGCCCGGGAAAACGGTCATACGTGGCCAGGTCGATCCCGAAAACGAGGCCGAAGTCGGAGGAGCTGAACTTCGCCAGCACCGGCGCCACGGCCCCTACGCCCGGCATCTGACTGAGCTTGCCGGCCAGCTTGATCGGCAGGGCCGCGCTCGAAAAGGCATAGAACACCGTCGACCCGCTGGGCTGCAATATGAAATCCGCACCGACGCTCATCGTCCGGTTGAGGTAGTCATTGAGCGTGCCGGTGGTGATACCGCCGATGATCAGCATCAGGATTACACCCGTGCCCACCGCCAGGATGCTGATCAGCGTGCGGGTCGGGCGCGACAGGATATTGGCGGCGACCAGGCTATGAGTCAATTGTTCCGGCTCCTTCCCCGCTCTTTCAACGCGACGCGCTGCGCCCCCTCCGGAGGCGTCAGCACGAAAGCGGTATCCGGCAGATCCGGGTTCACGCGCCAGGCCTTGATCTGCATGCTCAACATGTACCTGTCGGCCGGACGTTCGATACGAACTGTGAGCGGGAGATCAAACCCCTCCGTTTCCACGAAATCGGAATAGTCGACGATACTGGTCTTTGCGCCGTCTTCGGCAAAAGTCTCCATCCTGGCCACCGCGAGGTTGGAGCGGTCGATCCAAAGCCTCCGCACCGGGGCCATCCGCGAGCCGCCGGCTTCGTGAAAAAGCATGAGTGCATAATACTTCGTGTTCGCGTCCTGCTCCTCTGTCATGGCGATTCTTTCGCCCGGCGCCTCGGGGGCGACGTTCCGGGGGAGGATCGCCTCAAAAAGATGAATCGGGCGGGCCGAGAAGGCCGGCTGACCCTCGACCTCGAACTCCTTGACGTCATTCCTGCCCGTAAAGAATTTGTTTTCGCGCGGGTACCAGACGTAGAACTCCTCCCCGCGCGACACGAGTTCAACTATCGTAGTCTTTGTCAGCGGATTCTGGACATTCAGCCTGATCATGTCCGGGCGCTTGAGCAGGATGTACGCAGGTGCGCTGCGGTACTCCTGCAATTTCCCTGCGTCGAGCCTCCCGGAAGTGAAGGTAACCCGGACTGAAGCCGAAGAAAGCGTAACAATCTTCTTCGTGTACCGGTCCAGCCGGGACAGCAACTCTTCCAGGCTTGCCGTCTTCGCCTCACGAATCCTGGCTGACACCGGGACGGTGACCGTCCGCTTCACACAACCGGATCCCATGCTCACCAGACCCAGCAAAAGCGTGGCCAAACTTGCCCGGATGATGCGCTGCCGGCCTCTTTCTCCCGTGATCCTCATCAAAAGCCCAACCGCATCGACCTCAGTGCGGGGCTGAATCTAACAGACAGCGCACGATTTAACAACCCAAATCCCCTCACCACGCCGCAGGCGGTCGCGCATTTCGTTTCTCGCGCCGTGCCCCGGTCGACGCAGCCCAGTGGGCCCTTGCCGGCGCCTCAGACCAGCTCCGGGCGCACAGTCACTCGACGATTGGTGGCAAAATCTGCACACTATGGCGCGCGCCGGCGCGCCCGCACCTTGCGGATATAGAAGCCGCCGATAATCAGAAGCGTGACGAGGAGAACGGCGAACAGGACTATCCCCACGCGGGTCAGGTTCTGCTGCATGTAATCCTTGACGGCCGGGCCGTAGAGGACCGCCAGAACGCCCCACATCGCATAGCGAATAGTCCGGCCGATCGCCACAGCACCGATGAATTCCCAGAGAGGCAGTTCGAATACGCCGGCACTCAGGACGAAGATCTTGAAGGGGGTCGGAGGCGGCAGGATGCTGGGCACGACTACCGTCAGGACGCCGAATCGCTCGTACTGCTTTTCCGCCCACGCGACCGTCTCGGGCGAAAACCTCCGCTTCAGCAGAGGACTTCCCCCCTTGCGGCCGACGGTGTAAAGCGCGACGCAGCCGAGAATGGACCCGAGAGTCGTCATCGCGACGTAGTAGGCCATCCGTCCCCATGTCGCACCGATCGACAGTATGACGATCAGGATGTCGTTCCCTTCCGGGATACTGAGAAAGGAGGAGTCAAGTATCGCTACGAGAAAAAGGCCGGGACCGTCCAGAGCGGTCACGAGACCCTGCAACACATGCGTCAGTTTATCCAGCATCGTCATCGGTCCGTTTCGGGCGGACGATACTATACTTGAGTGCGCGACGATCGTGGAGGGGAGATTTCAGGCGACGCGCCTCGTCGACAGCCCGCCAGTAACATGTGTGGCGGCTTTTCAAGCCGCCGCTCATGTGGGGGCGGGTTTCAAACCCGCCCCACATGTGCCCCACATGGGATGCTGGAGCTGCATCTGATCCTGTGATTCGGACAGTGGGGATTGAAGTCACCTCGTCTCGTCAGGTGATCGATGTCCAACCCTTACAGGGTTGGGCCTTGCGGCAGATCCGATCCTCCCCGGGGTTTGCACCCCGGGCTGATCTGTTCGACCCCCTTCGGGGTCGACTCCGACGTACTGCGCCTGGGAGCTGAGCGTGACCATGCCGTCCAGCCCATTGACTCGCCGGTGGCGCCGATGCCTCGCGGATGCCAGCCGCGATCGACACCGACGACGCTGAAAGCGTCGAATAGAACAGCCCGGGGTGCAAACCCCGGGGACCAGCATGATCAGCAGACGTCAGACGTCTTCGGGGTCGAGTCCGACATACTGCGCGTGGGGACTGAGAGTGACCATGCCGTCCAGCCCATTGACTCGCCGGTGGCGGCGATGCCTCGCGGATGCCAGCCGCGATCGACACCGACGACGCTGAAAGCGTCGAATAGAACAGCCCGGGGTGCAAACCCCGGGGACCAGCATGATCAGCAGACGTCAGACGTCTTCGGGGTCGAGTCCGACATACTGCGCGTGGGGACTGAGAGTGACCATGCCGTCCAGCCCATTGACTCGCCGGTGGCGCCGATGCCTCACGGATGCCAGCCGCGATCGACACCGACGACGCTGAAAGCGTCGAATAGAACAGCCCGGGGTGCAAACCCCGGGGATCAGGATGATCAGAAGGTGTCAACCCTGAATGGGTTGAACAGCGTCCCTGCAGCGCAGGCTGCCTGTCACGCGTCACCAGTCTCGTAGTCTTCACTGTCTGAACCACGGATCTGATCCGCCAAAATTGACACTACTAAGTCGTGCTAGTAGAATGCCCTGCGGCGGTGCGAAATCCCGGACAAATACCCTTCCGCTGTACGCCCGCGGAATTCTGAGTCCCTGGATATGGAATCTCTCGGTGCCCAGCTCAAGGCGGCGCGCGAACAGAAACACGTTTCTGTCTCCCAGGCTGCGCATGATACGCGCATAAGCGCCAACTACCTCGAGAGCTTCGAGACGGGGCGATACCAATCCTTGCCGGGAGGAGTCTATAACCGGGCGTTCCTCCGCATGTATTGCGAGTACCTCGGCCTCGATCCCCAGGCAATGCTCGACAGGTACCACGCCGAGACGTCGACTCCGACGGAGAAGGCTGCAAAGACCGCCGGCGCCAATGCCCGCCGTTTGGAGCCCTCGTTCGCGCCGCATCCTGTGATGGTCTGGAGCGTGATGCTCCTTGTTTCAGTCGTCGCGCTGTTTTTCAGCCGCAGGTGGATCTCCGACGTCTTCTCGCCCTACTTCACGCACCGGCCCGCCCCGGCGCAGACTCTGACGAAACCCGAACCACAGGCGCCTGCGCCGGCCGCGCCCAGCCCCGCCGCCGGCGGCGAGACCGCCGCGGCGGCCTCACCCGGGGCGGAAACGCCGTTGCCGCCGCAGTTGCCGGGCACGGTCCGTCTTCACCTGCAAATAACCCAGCGCTGTTGGGTTTCCGTGACGAGCGACGGGAACCGGGTCCTGGTGAAGCTCCTCGAGCCTGGGGATTCGCAGACGTTCGACGCCATCGAAAGTCTCTACCTCATCCTGGGGAATGCGGGCGGTGTCCGCGCAACAATCAACGGGAAGCCGGCCCGGCCCTTCGGTAAAGACGGCGAGGTAGTCAAAGTCTCAATCAATGCACAAAACGTGAACGAACTCCTGGAGCAGCCGGACACCCCCCGAAATGCCCGCCAGTGACTTTCTCCAAGCGTTTCTCGCCGGCAAGGCACCGCGTAATGTCCGCATGATCGCCGCGCGCGGCCTGGCGCCCGTGCTGCCCGGCGAAATGCTGCACATCCTGGTGCTGCTCTGCAAAGACGAAGACGCTGCGGTCTCGTTGCAGGCCAGGATGACGCTTTCCGGCTGGTCGGATGAGGAGGCCGCGCCGCAGTTGCAGGAGCGTGCCTGCGCCCCCGAAGTGCTCGACTACTTCGCCCGGGAACGTTCATCGGATGCCATCCGGGCCGCAATCGTGGCCAACAGGGCGACGCCTGCGGAAGTCATCGCGAGACTCGCCTCCGTGGTTCCTGCCGGCCTGCTCGACAGGATCCTCGACAACCGCGTCCGCCTGCTCGAGGCGCCCGCCATCCTGGAGGGTGTCAGGAGCAACCGTTCCGCTACCCCTGAGATCCTGCGGCAGGTGCGCGAAATCGAACAGGAATTCTTCAGCGGCAAGAGGCAGGAGTACTCGGTCGGCCTCTCGGGCCCGCCGGAACCGATAGAAGCGGAGGCACCCGTTGAAGCCGTGCAAGAGGCGCAGGTGCCCGAGGACCTGTCGCTGGAAGGCCTCCCCGTGGATCCGGATGCGCGCGAGGCCGCCCTGAACGAACGCATCGCCAGGCTCACCCCGCGCCAGAAGATCGAGCTCGCGCTGATGGGAACGCGTGAAGCGCGGGCTTTGCTGATCCGCGACCCGAACAGGATGATCTCACTGAGCGTTCTCGAAAGCCCCAAGCTCTCCGACGGTGAAGTCGAGGGCTATGCCAGCATGCGCAACGTTTCCGAAGAGGTGCTGCGTCAGATCGGGAACAGCAAGGGATTCACCCGGAAATACGGCGTCGTACACGCGCTGGTGAAGAATCCAAAGACTCCCCCGATGATCGCCCAGCGCATGCTGCCGCGACTCACCGCGAGGGATCTCACACTTCTGATGCGTGATCGCGGCATTTCCGAGATCGTGAGGCGCAGTGCCGAGCGGATGCTGAAACAGCGCGCCGCCTCCAGGGAAGTCATGTAACCAGGAGCCGCTATGGCCAGACCGAAAAGGAGTTCGAGGCAACTGCATCTTCCGGGCTTGACGGAGTTGCAGGCAGGCGGCAAAACGATTCGGATGAAGGGGAGCAGGATCCCGCACTCGAAGATACTTGCCGCGCTCGACGGGTCGGGCGAAGAGGCCGGCAGCCTGGTGGAGGTTTATCGATCGCGAGTGCTTCCCGTCAAGACGCGCACGATTCACCTGCTCGGCAGAAAGAGTTCCCCCAGGATCATCGAAACGCTGCTGGGATACGAGGTGCAGGCGGGATACAAGAGAGTGCACTGCCCCGACAGGGTGACGGCACGCTACCTGGTGGTCTTCACTGAAATAGGCTGTCACAGCATAAAACTGCCGTACGATCCGACGGTGACTGCCGGATTGCTGCCTTCCCTCGAGAGCAGCCTGGCGAGGCTCAAAGCAGGTGTGTCCGCGCTCTTTCCGGGAAACAGGAAGGCGCGGATCTACGTCCTCCAGCAAGTCTTTGCCCGCCTCCGCTCCCGCCTCAAACTTCCCAAACCGGGGTCTGACCCTGAAATTCCAATTTCTGAACCGAACGTGGCAGATTGAAAGACGGATCTTGTGTCGTGAGCTTCGAGCCCGTGAGACCTGCCATCGCTCCCGCTCAACCGGTATTGACTCGAGCCCCATCGAGGACTGTTCCTCCGCGTGCCGAAGCCCGCGGCACAGAGTTGAGTCCTGGGCTCCTGCGTGAAGGGTTTCTACTTGCGGAGGACCTCGAGTTGCTGGTCGGGATTGTAGAAGCGGACGAGCCGCCCCGACCTGTCCACGCTGAGAAGCGCGTTCGTAAGGCCGACGAACTCGAACTTGAAATTGCGTGCCTGGATCACGCCTGCGGGCGTCGTGACATCGTCGTCGCTCAGCAGGGTGAGAGCGGCCGGGATGTCGGATCCGACCGGCGGAAGATAGGCCTGGAACAGCTGCCGGCCCCCCTTCTTCGCGTCGTACTTCCGCACAAGCTGCTCGTAGAGATGGTATACGTTCGACTCGAGGATGACCGTCGAGGGATGCAGCGGGGTCGCCGTTTCACTCTTCCGGCTGCCACGAATCAGCGTCCGGACCAACTGATTCCCCGCAACCGTGACCAGGCAGGAATCGTGGGTCTCACCCGAGGTGTATCGGAGTTCGTAACGAACGGGCGTCTGTGACTTCTTCGCGAGGACCAGTTCCGTGGTGAATGCCACCCGCTTGGTTTCGAGCCCGTCGCTGACAAGGATGTCGTGCTCGGAACTCGAAACGAGGTTGCCGTTCCTGTCCATCCTCTCCGATACGGTCTCGGTCCCTGCAGGCTGGCCGCGCAATATCACCTCATAGGTTTGGGTATACGAGGGCGCCCCGGCCGGCGCCGGTACCGCCTGCAGAAGCAGGGCCATCCAAAAGGCACTCAATCCGACCATCTTCTCATTCCTTTGTCGATGTCCGGCTGCGAACAATCTTCAGCCCGGGAACCCGCACAAGCGCATCCCGGACCGGCGAATTTGACACGCCGCCGACGTGCTCCCGGACGAAGGCAACCAGTTCCTCGATCTCCGTCTGCATGCGCTCCATCTTCTCGCGCATGTTGAGCACCACTTCGACGCCCGCCAGGTTGACTCCCAGTTCGCGCGTCAGGTTGAGGATCACCTCGAGCCGCTTGAGGTCCCGGTCGGTGTAGTACCTAGTATTCCCCAGGCTGCGTGACGGCTTCAGAAGACCCAGCCGTTCATAGAGCCGCAGCGTTTGCGGATGAATCGCGTAGGATTCGGCGACCGTTCCGATAACGTAACCGGTTTTTTTTCGCGGACTCACAGTTCACCCCGATAGGGAGAGGCAAGCCCTCCCTCCCGTATCCCCCTCCCGGCACCGCAGCGCGCCGAAGCGCCTGAACCTGCCTCAGGAGATCAGATTCGCGCGCGGGTCCTCAGGATTCAGCCGCGCCAGCTCGCGCAGAATCTCCCTGGACCGCTCATCGGCAGCGCGCGGCACGACGACGCGCACTTCGACAATCTGGTTACCGCGCACTTGCCCCCGCAGCGACGGGGCGCCCTTGCCCCTGAGCCGGAACTTCTGGCCGCTCTGCGTTCCCGGCGGGATCCTGAGCAGCGTCCTGCCGTCGACGGTCGGGACTTCGACTTTCGTGCCAAGCGCCGCTTCCGTAACGGTTATCGGAAGCAGGCAATGGATGTCGGTCCCCTGTCGCGTGAAGAACTCGTGCGGCCGCACCGAAATAACCAGGTAAAGATCCCCCGGCGGACCGCCTCCATGGCCTGCGTGCCCCTTGCCCGGGACTCTCATCCGGAAGCCATTGTCCACGCCGGGCGCAATCCGCACCGTAATGGTGTCCTGCACCTGGACCCTCCCGGCCCCTCCGCAGACAGCGCACGGCAGGCCGACCTGTCCGGATCCGCCGCAAACATGGCAAGGGGACGAGAAGCGCATTGTGCCGCGCGCCTTCGACTCCTTCCCGGTCCCATGGCAGTTGGAGCAGACGCGCAGGCCTCTGTTCCGATCCACCCCCGTTCCCTGGCAGGTGCCGCAGGCTTCGGTCCGGTTGATCGCAAGCCGGGGCGAAAGTCCCTGGATCGACTCCATGAACGATATGTTCATGTGATGCTCGATATCCTCGCCCTTGGCAGGGCCGGCGGCACGACCGCGCTGCCCCCCCCAAACAGGCCCGAGAAGATCTCGCTGAAACTACTCCCGTCCCCGGCGGCTCCTTCAAAGTCAAACCCTGAAAAATCGAAGCCCGGACCGCCTCTGGAGTCACCCGCGCCGGCCCACGTTCCTCCTCCCGGAGGCTCTTTGAAGTTCTCCGAGTAGAAGCCGTACCTGTCGTACATCGACCGTTTCTTCGCGTCGCTCAGAACGTCGTACGCTACCTGGATCTTCTTGAACCTTTCCTCGGCAGACTTGTCCCCCGGATTTACGTCGGGGTGGTTCTTGCGGGCAAGGCGACGGTAGGCTTTCTTGATCTCGGCTGCCTTGGCGTCGCGGCGGACGCCGAGGATCTGGTAATAATCTTCCTTGGCCATGAGTTACCGGTTGGCCGGAGTGGTGGACTGGATCGCTATCGACCGCCCGGAGCCTACCTTGGGCAGGCGAACCTCGAGGACTCCGTCTTTGAGGTTGGCCGTGATCGCCTCGCTGTCAAGCTTGTCGGGCAGCGTAAACGTTCTGAGAAACCTGCCCCGAACCGTTTCCAGGCGGTGGTAGTTCTCCTCAGCACAGGGCGGCAAAAAGCGGCGCTCGCCCCTGATCGTGAGCTCCGACCCTGTCACCTCGATCCTGATATCCGCCTGCTCGACACCGGGCAGTTCAGCTGTCAGATAGTACGAATCGCCCGTCTCGTAGATGTCGACCGGCGGGATCCAGGATACCGTATCAGCGCTTCCAGCCCCGGGATTCCTCTTTTGTCTCTGGTTCATTTCATTTTATTTATCGAGACTTACTAGTGATACATCACCAAATACCTTCACTTGACACGGGCTTTCAGCCCTTCTCTGTCTACGGACTCGGTTCCTGGGGCTTCGCCCCAGGCTGATATGAGGCAGGCCTTTCGGCCCTCAAAACCGCGTCCACCTCACCATTTCGAGCCCCGACCGCGCCTCCCGATATCAGGTATGAGACCGGCCTTTCGGCCCTCAAAACCGCGTCCACCTCACCATTTCGAGCCCCGACTACGCCTCCCGATATCAGGTATGAGGCGGACCTCTCGGCCCTCAAAACCGCGTCCACCTCACCATTTCGAGCCCCGACCGCGCCTCCCGATATCAGTTATGAGGCGGGCCTTTCGGCCATCAAAACCGCGTCCACCTCACCATTTCGAGCCCCGACCGCGCCTCCCGATATCGAGGTAATGAGACGCGGGCCTTTCGGCCCTCAAAACCGCGTCCACCTCACCATTTCGAGCCCCGACCGCGCCTCCCGATATCAGTAATGAGGCGGGCCTCTCGGCCATCAAAACCGCTCCACCTCACTATTTTGAGATGGAAGCGCTGAAAGCGCGCCCTGATACCAGCCTGGGGCGAAGCCCCAGGTCCTTACCGGGCAAAAAGAACCAAGGGCTGAAGGCCCGCTCCATAGCGCCCTGCGTCTGCGCCGGCGGCGCGGACCCACTCTTGTCCTTACTTCTTGTCGTCCATATCGACGTATTCCGCGTCGATGACCTCATCCTCCTTCTTCCCTGATGCCTTGCCCTCCGAAGCCGGCCCGGCCCCGGGGCCTGCGGCTTCACCTCCATGCGGAGCGTGCCCCGCGGAAGCCTTCTGGTACATGGCCTCGGCCAGCTTGTGCGACGCCCGCGTGAGCTCCTCCGTCGACGAGTTGAGCTCGCTCAAGTCGGCCGATGAATTCTCCAGGGTCTTTTTGGCCTGGGAGAGCGCGGAGTCCAGGGACGAAGCGTCTGCCTCCGACACTTTGTCCCGGTTCTCTTTCAGGATCTTGTCCGTCTGATACACCAGGCTGTCGAGCTTGTTGTGCGCCTCGACCTTCTCGCGGTTCGTCTTGTCCTCGTCGGCATGGGACTGCGCCTCGCCCGTCATCCGGCTGATCTCGTCCTTGCTCAAGCCGCTGGACGCGGTGATGGTTATCTTCTGCTCCTTGTTCGTTCCCAAGTCCTTCGCCGAGACGTTCACGATCCCGTTCGCGTCGATGTCGAATGTGACTTCGATCTGCGGAAGCCCCCGCGGCGCCGCCGGGATCCCGACCAGGTGGAACTTGCCCAGCGTGCGGTTATCACGCGCCATGGCGCGCTCCCCCTGCAGGACGTGTATCTCCACCGATGTCTGGTTGTCGGCTGCGGTCGAGAAGATCTCGGACTTGCGCGTGGGGATCGTCGTGTTCCGCTCAATCAGCTTGGTAGACACCCCTCCCAGGGTCTCGATGCCGAGCGAAAGCGGCGTGACGTCCAGAAGCAGCAGGTCCTTGACTTCGCCGCCCAGAACGCCCGCCTGCACCGCCGCGCCCACCGCTACGACCTCATCCGGGTTGACGCCCTTGTGCGGCTCCTTGCCGAATATCTCACGCACGATCTGCTGCACGCGCGGGATGCGCGTCGACCCGCCGACCAGGACCACCTCGTCGACTTCGGTCGGCTTCACACTCGCGTCCTGGAGCGCCTGGCGGACCGGCGCGACGCTGCGCTGCAGGATGTCTTCCACCATCTGCTCGAAACGCGCCCGCGTGAGCTTCATGTTCAGGTGCTTCGGGCCTGTGGCGTCAGCCGTGATGAACGGGAGATTGATCTCCGTCTCCATGAGCGTGGAAAGCTCCATCTTGGCTTTCTCAGCAGCCTCGCGCAGCCGCTGCACGGCCATCTTGTCCTTGGAAAGGTCAATTCCCTGGTCTTTCTTGAACTCCTCTATGATCCAGTCCATGATGCGGAGGTCGATGTTGTCACCGCCCAGGTGCGTGTCGCCGTTGGTCGATTTCACCTCGACCACACCCTCTCCAACCTCGAGGATCGAAATGTCGAAGGTGCCGCCGCCGAAGTCGTAGACAGCGATCGTTTCGTCTTTCTTCTTGTCAAGCCCGTAGGCCAGCGCCGCGGCGGTCGGCTCGTTGACAATCCGGACGACATCGAGGCCGGCAATCTTCCCCGCGTCTTTCGTCGCCTGGCGCTGGCTGTCGTTGAAATACGCCGGAACTGTCACTACCGCCTTCTCGACTTTCTCCCCCAGATACTCTTCCGCGGCGGTCCGCATCTTCTGCAGGATCATCGCCGAAATCTCAGGCGGCGTGTAGTTCTTGTCCCCCATCTTCACGTGCGCGTCGCCGTTGGGCCCCGCCACCACCTTGTAGGGCACCAGCTTCACCTCATCCGGGATCTCGGTGAGCTTCCGCCCCATGAACCGCTTGATCGAGAATATCGTGTTCTCCGGGTTCGTAACCGCTTGACGCTTCGCCACCTGGCCCACGAAACGCTCGCTGTTCTTCCCCAGGGCCACAACCGACGGTGTCAAACGGCTTCCCTCAGGGTTGGTTATAACCTTCGGCTCGCCGCCTTCCATCACCGCGACCACGGAGTTCGTGGTACCCAGGTCTATGCCAATGATCTTACCCATTTGTCTCCTCCCAGTTCGACTTTAAACCTCATAAGGTCAATAATTGCAGTGTGCCGACTACCGATTCCATATCGGCACAGAAGATATATAGGATTTGAGTCTATTATTGTCAACTTTATTTGAGCTGGGAATGTACGGCCGATCCTGCGAAGAAGGCTTCTAACCCGCACCCGGATCTCCAGTCTGCCACTATGAAGCGGGCTTTCAGCCCTTGTTCCCTTTTTGTTCGGATGATTCCTGGGGCGTTGCCCCAGGCTGTTATGAACCGCGCCTACGGCGCTTTGGTCCGTGCTTTCAGACAGAGGCCTGCGTTCGGCTTCAGTAGCGCCTACTTGCATTTTGACAGGAGATCAACTGCCGGCGATGTTTCCTCAGGGCCGGAGGCCCGGTTCATACCAGCCTGGCGCAAGGCGCCAGGGATGCACAGGCACTAGGGGGTAGAGGGCTGAAGGCCCGACTCATAGTGGCGGGCATTCTGAGTTCTGAATTCTGAAGTTGTGCTATCATACGCCGCGATGCGTTCGACGATGTCAGTGCTGCTTCTGTTTGCCGGCGTGCTCACCGGACTGGCTGCCGACTATGTGGTCAAAACAATCAAGGTTCAGCCTGTCGACACCTATCCTGCCCGCGTCACCGTAGGAGACGTAACCGTCGCCGCCGACCCTTACGCCACGGACGAGAAATCCTACACGGCTTTCGATTTCAAGAACCTGAACACGCGCGGGTACCATCCCGTTCACCTGATCATTCAAAACTCTACGCAGGACTACGTCACGATCCGCACCCGCAACATCGTTCTCGTCAACGCGGGCGGCATGGACCTGTACGCGACTTCGGCCGCCGTCCTGGTCAGCGACCTGTTCAAGGGAAACCTCTCGTACAAGCGCGGCTCTCCGTTCAGTGATTTCTCGGCCAAGGAGTTGTCGGGCGGGAGGGTCGATCCCAAAGGAGTGATCGACGGCTTCCTGTTCTTCTACATTCCGCAGGCGAAAGGGGTGGCGCTTGCTGGATCCAGGATCGTGATCCCCGAGATCCTGAACGATTCGACCCGCAAGCCCATCGGGCCGTTCGAGATTCCCCTGGATCCGGGAATCCCGCGCGTCGAAGAGCGCAAGGGCAAGTGAACGGTCTTCAGTAATAGGACAGGTAGCGGTCGAGCTCCCACGGGTGAACCTGGCCGATATACTCCTGCCATTCCGCCCGCTTTGCCTCGATGATGTTGCTTGAAATGTGTGCACCCAGCGCCGCCTGCAGGAACCGATCCTTCTCGAAGGTCCTGACCGCCTCGCTGAGATCCCCGGGCAGGTCCTGGACCCGGAGGCGTCCCTTTTCACGCTGGCTCATGTTGAAGATGTCCTTGTTGACCGGGGGCCCCGGATCCATCTTCTGACGGATGCCCTCGAGCCCGCTGCTCAGAATCGCTGCCAGCGCCAGGTAAGGGTTGCACGCCGGGTCCGGCAGGCGGAACTCGCACAGGGTCCCCTCCCCGCGCCGCGAAGAGATCCGGATCAACGGACTGCGGTTGGTCTCCGACCACGCCACATGCGTCGGCGCCTCGTAGCCCGGGACGAGTCGCTTGTACGAATTCACCAGCGGATTTGTGATCACCAGCATGCCGCGCGCGTGCTCGAGCAGCCCGGCGATGTAATGCCGCCCGACGCTGCTCAGGCGCTGCGGCGCTTTCGCCTCCAGGAACGCGTTGTTACCCTCGCGAAAGAGCGCCTGGAACATGTGCAGGCCGCTGCCGCTCTGCCCGAACAGCGGCTTGGGCATGAAGGTCGCGTGCAGGCCGTGATCCAGTGCGATCTTCCTGACGACGAAGCGGCAGGTGCTGATGTTGTCGGCGGCTTCCACCGCGTCGGCCAGTTTGAAATCAATCTCGTGCTGCCCGGGGGCCACCTCATGGTGCGCGGCTTCGACGTTGAATCCCATGCGTTCGAGCGTGCTCACCATGTCGCGGCGCGCCTCCTCGCCGCGGTCGACCGGGGCGAGGTCGAAATACCCGCCGACGTCGTGCGTCACGCTTGTCGCCTTGCCGTCGGCGCTGCGCTGGAAGAGGAAGAACTCCACCTCGGTTCCCACCATCAGCTGGAAACCGGAATCGGCGGCGCTCTTTCCGACCCGCTTGAGCGCCGTGCGCGGGCAACCGGTAAACGGCAGGCCGTCGGGCAGGCGGACGTCGCAGATCATGCGCGCGACCTTGCCGCGGCGATCCTCCCAGGGGAAAACGCGGAAAGTGGCCGGATCAGGCAACAGGATCATGTCCGATTCGCGCTCGCGCGAGAACCCCAGGATCGACGAGCCGTCGAAGACTACCTGCCCTTCCAGCGCGCGCCGGAATTGCGGTTCCGGGATCTCGACGTTCTTGATCGATCCCAGGATGTCCGTGAATTGCAGGCGCATGAAACGCACCCGCTCCTGTTTCGCCTGTTCGAGCACCTGTCCCATGCCGCTTGTTTCTTCCATTTCACCTCCTCCTCATCGCGCCGCACGGCGGGTCTCCGAAGCTGTGAAGATATCGCAGCGCTCGACCCGGCCCACATGATTCCTGTGCCGCACCTTCGGCGCTCGGGGTTATGGCTATTCTCTATCCCGGCCTCACGGCCGGGCCTACTCACTGCCGCCTCTTCGAGGCTGGTCTGGAAGCCACTGTCAATCTTGTGCTCCGGTCGAGTGAACAAACAAACCAGGCGCGAAGCGCCGGAAGTACGTAGCCACGCGCGTAAGCGCGTGGTCTCGCGAGACAAACAGAATCGAGGCCTGAAAGGCCGGCACATTGATGCCGAACGATTCTTTCACACCATCTTCGACCCGGCCCACATGATTCCTGTGCCGCACCTTCGGCGCTCGGGGTTATGGCTATTCTCTATCCCGGCCTCACGGCCGGGCCTACTCACTGCCGCCTCTTCGAGGCTGGTCTGGAAGCCACTGTCAATCTTGTGCTCCGGTCGAGTGAACAAACAAACCAGGCGCGAAGCGCCGGAAGTACGTAGCCACGCGCGTAAGCGCGTGGTTTCGCGAGACAAACAGAATCGAGGCCTGAAAGGCCGGCACATTGATGCCGAACGATTCTTTCACACCATCTTCGACCCGGCCCACATGATTCCTGTGCCGCACCTTCGGCGCTCGGGGTTATGGCCATTCTCTATCCCGGCCTCACGGCCGGGCCTACTCACTGCCGCCTCTTCGAGGCTGGTCTGGAAGCCACTGTCAATCTTGTGCTCCGGTCGAGTGAACAAACAAACCAGGCGCGAAGCGCCGGAAGTACGTAGCCACGCGCGTAAGCGCGTGGTTTCGCGAGACAAACAGAATCGAGGCCTGAAAGGCCGGCACATTGATGCCGAACGATTCTTTCACACCATCTTCGACCCGCCGCGACGCTTCGGAGACGCGCCGCACGGCGACCAGGGCCAAGCTCAAACCGACCCGTAGAAGTACTTGTCCACCAGCCGCCGGACTTCACGGGCGCGATCATCCCAGTCCGAGAGAAACTTCCTGCGCACGTCGGACGCGGCCCCGGGCGGGTATCCCATGCTCCGGGCCAGCCGCGAGATCGACGGCGACTCCCTGGACACCTCCCTCAACGCCCACTCCTCCTGCAGCTGAAAGTGATTCTCCACGTGGCGCTGGAAGGCGTGCACCTGCAAAAGCAGAGAGGCCTCCTCCGCCGTCAGCGCCCCCACCTCTTTCAATACGGGAAGCGCTTCGACGACTCCCGGCACGCGCACACTTTCGTGGCGGCCGCCGTGCAACAACTGCAGGAATTGTACAAGGTACTCGAGATCCGTCACACCGCCCTTGCCGTTCTTGAAGTCCAGGTGCGTCCGTGTTTCCCTGTTCTTCTCCGTCTCCGCCCTGCGCTTGAGATGCCTGATCGATTCCAGGGCATCACCGTTCCAGTCATGTTCGTAAACCGCCTGCGCCGCGATGCGATTCCACCGTTTGCGCGCCTCTTCCGATCCGCTCAGGACACGGCAGCGCACCATCGCCATCCGTTCCCACGGCTGCATGAACCGCCGCGAGTGTTCCTCGAAGCTCTCCCACGAACGCGCCAGCAGGCCGGTCGCGCCTTCGGGACGCAGCCGAAGGTCGACCGGATACGCGACACCCTCCGGCGTGACTGCCGTCAGAAACTCGACCACGCGCTCGATCCTTGCATCGAGGCTCAGCTGAAGCCGGGCCCTCTCGCCGGCGGACGACGCCGATTCCGCCGGAGCCGTGTAAAAAAACAGCAGGTCCAGGTCCGAGGCATAGTGCATCTGACGGCTTCCCAGCTTCCCGCCGGCTACGGCGGCCAGGGCATCTTTGGGCTCCCGGAAAACGTCATCGGGCGCGGGTCGGGTCACATCGAGCGCGGTCAGCACGCATGCTTCCGCGAGGTCGCTCAGTTCCCTGCTGATCTCCAGCGCGCCCGCAAGGCCAGCCATGTCGCGGTACGCCACGCGCACCGTTTCCCGCTGCCGATAGCGACGAAGCAGCAGGTCCCTTGGCTCCCGCTTCGGGGCCGCGCCGAACCGCTCGCGCAACTCCCGCATCATCTCGCCGGCGCTGCGGCCTTCGTGCAGGTGAATCCCCCGGGCAAGGCTGTCGAAGAATTCCGGATGACGCGAAAGGATGCGGTGGCTGAGCCTGCTGAACGCCAGCAGGTTCGTCAGCCGGGCGAGATGCGGCCTGCGCGACGCCAGGGCCCTCAGGAAAGAGATCCGGTTGCCGCTCGAGGCGGCGAAACTCTCCAGATGATGCAGCGCAAGATCCGGATCGATCGAGTCGCGCAGCACCTCGAGCAGCGGGAAAACAAATTCCAGAAAGACCCTGCGTTCCCCCGGAGGAAGATGCCGTCCCTCGGGACCGAGCGCGAGCAGGCGCAGGTTCTGCCAGGCCTTGTCGGGATCCTGGAAGCCGTAGCCGGCGAGCAGTTCGCGAATTCGCGCCTTCGGCGTGCGTTCGCTCAGCAGCTGCGCGAACTCCTCTTCCCGTTCGGTCAGTCGCAGGTAGCCGGGCGTAAGGTAGATGCGCTCCAGGATCTTCCTGACCCTGCTGCGATGACCGTTCAGCACGGCCTCGAAATCCTGAGCCGGTGACGCGCCTGCGGCGCCGAAGCCCAAACCCCGTGCCAAAAGCTCAACCTCCGCGGGGACCACCGGCACGACGGACTGAGGCGTCAGCGATTTCAGCTGCAGGCGGTGCTCGACGGTGCGAAGCAGCAGATAGGCGAGCGCGAGTTGCGTCTCCTCGCCTTCGAGCAGCACCCGTGCCTCGGCCAGCCCCAGCAGCGCCTTCAGCGTCGAGCCGGACCGTGCGGCCGGGAAACGGCTGCCTGCGATGAGCTGATGATATTGGGTATAGAACTCGATGTCCCTGATTCCACCGGGTCCCTGCTTCAGGTTGACCCGGGTGCCGGCGGCGTGCTCTTTCTCGGAGCGGTGCTTGACGCGCTTGAGCTCCTCCAGCGCCCAATCGTCCATCTGGCGCGCGAAGGCGTAACTGCGAACGAAGTCGATGAAGCGCCGCCCTGAGGCGCGGTCGCCTGCGACGTGGCGCGCCTTGATCAACGCCTGCCGCTCCCACGCCTCGCCCCAGGACTCGTAGTAGTTGATCATGCTGTCGACGGTGGGTACGAGCGGCCCGGTCTCGCCGTGCGGCCTCAGGCGCATGTCCACGCGGAAGAGGAAGCCGTCCGGGCCGGCGTGCGACAGTGCCTGCACCACCCGCTCGCCGAGCTTCGTGCAGAAGCGAAGCTCCTCGGGCGCGTCGGACGATTCCCGGCAGAAGATCAGGTCGACGTCCGAGCTGTAGTTGAGCTCTCTTCCCCCCAGCTTGCCCAGCGCAAAGACGGCAAATCCTTCGTGCGGCGTCGCGCCGCCGCCGGGCAGTTCGCCCTCGAGAGCCCGGCGGCAGTGAATCAGGGTTTCGGCGATGACAAGGTCGGCCAGGGTTGAAAGACTGCGCACCGTCGTTTCGAAGGGCCAGCAGCCCGCCGTGTCGGCGAGCGCGATGCGCAGGTACTCGCGGCGTTTGAAGGCGCGCAGCTGCTCGAGAAATCCGGGCGCGCCCGGCGCAAGGGGTGCCGCGCGTTCTCTCCACAGGCGGCTCCAATCCTGTTCCCCGCGGAGTGCGGTATTCACAGCCTGGCCGATCAGCCAGGGCAGCCAGTCGGGGTGAGCGATAAGGGAACTTAGCATCGGAGGCGAGATGATGCAGAGGTCGGCCAGTTGCGCCGCCAGCGCGGGATCGCAGGCTTTCAGCGCGGGACCTGCATCGGCCGAGGACTGCGCAAGTTGTTCCAGGATGCGATCCCTTGCCTCAGGAGGTAACCTCGACTCGCACATCATATGTTTGAACGAAGCGGCGCCTTTTCAAGCCGCCGGGTCGGGTTGAAAACCCGCCCCACATGATTTCGGCCGTTTGCCTCACCCGCCCGCGAGAGACCTGAGGATCTGCTTCCTCCACTGCTCGAGCTCGCCGTCCGGTATCTGTCCCCCTGTCAGAGCGGTGACATAGAAGTTGTTCTCCGCCCGCGCGTTCCACGTGGCGACTTTCGCCGAGTGAATGTGAAGCCCGTTGCGTGACAGCGCGCGCGTCATCAGGTAGAGCAATCCCTGCAGGTCGCGCGCGAGGACGTGCACCACCGTGTGCTCCTCCGAAAGGTCGTTGCGCAGTTCCACGTCTTCCACCGGCACCGCCTCCGGCGGCCTCTTCCCCACGCTCTCGAGGAATCGGTCAACGGTTGTCCCGCCGCCCAGGACTTCCTTGAGCGCCGCCCGGATCCGCCGCGCGCGGTTTTCGGAGATCGGGTACGCGCCCGATCGCACCGAGAGCGTGTCGAGCACGACCGGGCGGGCGCGTCTCATCGTATAGACCTGCGCCCGGTGAATGCCGACGTTGCATCCGTAGAGCACACCCGTGATCCTCGCCAGCATCCCCGGCCGGGGATCGTCGTAGGTGCAGACCGTGAGCTCGGAGAAGTCCTCTCCCGGGCGATTGTACACGTCGACCACGATCCCTTCCGTCTCGAGCCGCTGCAGAAGCTCCAGGTGGGATTCGATCTCCTCCAGCGGCGTGTTGAGGACGTAGGACGCCGGCAGCGAGTCGCAGTGCAGCCGGATCGCCTCCTCGTCCACAGGCCGGTCGCCGGAGCCCAGTCTTCTGCGGATCTGCACGATCCGGCTTTCGATCGAAGCCGCTGTCGGAGGTTCCTGCCCCTCCCCCTGGAGCACTTCCCGGACTTTCCTGTAGAGGTCCTCCAGGTCGCGGTAGTCCATCGACGTCCAGTTCCGCTCGGCAACCGCACAGGTGTCGACGTACGTGAAAACGTACAGGTGGCGCAGCGCGTCGGTCGTGCGGCACTTCCCGGCGACCTGCTGTATGACCGCCGGCGACTTGAGGTCCTGCAGCCTCGCGGTCCGGACAAGCAGCAGATGGTGCCGCACCAGGATCTCCAGGATTTCCTGCTTCTCCTGCGGCAGACGAAGCCGGGCAGCGGCGTTGAGAGCCGGCGCTATTCCCGCCTCGCTATGGTCCTGGCCGGCGACGAGTTTGCCCGCGTCGTGAAGCAGAGCCGCCAGGCACAGCATGTCGAAGTGTTCGCAGCCCGAAAGCAGTTCCGAGAAACGCTGGCCAACGGGATCCCGTTTTTCCCGGAGCCCTTCGAGGTGCTCGATGATCCGGATCGAGTGCTCGCCCACCGTGTATCGATGCGCCGGATCGGGCGGCACGAATCGCATCAGGCCCGAAAACCCGGGGATGAAACGGTCCATGAGCCCGAGCTGCGCCATCGTCCTGATCGTGGCGGCCACCCGCCGCCCGCCCCCGAGGACGGCCAGCAGCGCCCACGATTCTTCCTGCGAGGCGGAGCCCGCCTGGAGCGCTTCAGCCCTCCTGCCCTGGAGTTCCTTCGTGTCTTCCAGGCTGACCGGGATGCCATATCGTTGCGACAGCTGGAGCAACCGGATCACGCTGCCGGGCCCACGCCCCCGGGCGCCGCGGTCCAGCTGCAAGCAGCCCTGGTCGAGCAGGATTCCGTCGAGGCGGACAGGGCCCGCGAGTACCGCGCGCACCGCCGAATCCTGAAACGAGGCCAGGACTTCTGCATGGCGGTAGTGGTCCGCCAGCCACTGCTGCGCCGTCTGCCCTCCGAGCTCGGAAGCGATCCGGTCCTGGTAGTTGTTGAACAGGACGTCCGAGTGTTTCCCTGCGACGATGTGCAGCCAGTTGCGAGCGGTCATGAACCATGCGACTGCCGCATCTATTTCTTTCAGCTGCTTTCCCGAAACGTATCCGCGTGAAACGAGGGCGCCGGGCAGATCGTTGTTGCCAACGCCGAGCAGCAGGCGGAAAATCCAGCGTGCGCGGTGCAGATCGCGCAGGGATCCCGGTCCCTGCTTCAGGTTGGGCTCCACCGCATAAAGCGAAACCGTCGCCGGCCCGGACTGCTTCACCGCCCCGGCCTCGAGCTCCAGCAGGAGGTCAAGAACAGAGAGATTCTGTCTTAGGCTCTCCTCGAGCCGGTGCGTCAGCTCCCGGTCGCCACAGAGGTGGCGCAGATCGATCAGCGAGGTGCGCGTCGCAAGATCCCAGGTCGACACTTCGGAGACCGGGCGATAGGAGTAGCCGACCCGTATCTCGCGGAGTGAAAGGAAGGCGTCCATGACCAGGCGGAAAGCCACGTGGACCACCGCTTCGACCCACGGGTCTTCCTCCTCCGAGGGAATGAAAGCGATGTCGATGTCGGAGAAGGGATTCAGTTCGCGGCGGCCGTATCCGCCGGTGGCCGCGATGGCAAGACCCGAGCGCAATGTCCGGGGTGCCTGTTTGTCGGCGAAGCGGCAGGAGTAATCGTAGATCTCAGCGACCAGCCTGTCGACGAGGGCGGTGTGCTTTTCGAGAAGGTCGGACCAGGGGGCGGTCCGGGAGGCGGCCGCGAAGAGCTCCGCTCTACCTTCGCGAAGCATGTTCCGCAGCCGCCCGACTTCATTCTGCATGAGTGAAACCTACCACCGCAGAGGGCTTCAGTCACCAGCCTTCCGAGTTCCCAGTCCTCCGTATATGAAGATCATGTGGGGCGCCATGTGGGGCGGGTTTTCAACCCGCCCCGGCGGCTTGAAAAGCCGCCGTACATGACTGCCGTTTGTCCCTGATCTGCTGAATTCCCTGTATCGCTCTCCCGCTCAGTCCGGGGATCAAATGTCATAGTATAGAAAAAACTCGTACGGGTGCGGCCTCAGCCGCACCGGGTCGAGCTCGTGCTCGGTCTTGTAGTGAATCCAGGTGTCGATGACGTCACGGGTGAAGACGTCTCCTTGCAGCAGGAACTCGTGATCCGCCTCGAGTTCCTCGAGCACCTCCTCGAGGGACGCCGGCGTCGACATGACCTGGGCCTTTTCCTCGGGGGGAAGGTCGTAGAGGTTCTTGTCGATCGGCTCTCCCGGGTCGATCTTGTTCTGGATCCCGTCGAGGCCGGCCATCAGGAGGGCGGCGAAGGTCAGGTAGGGATTGCACGACGGATCGGGGCAGCGGAACTCGATGCGCTTCGAGGCCGGCGTCTTGGAGTACATCGGTATCCGGACGGCGGCGCTGCGGTTGCTCTGCGAGTAGACCAGATTCACGGGCGCTTCGAATCCCGGGACAAGCCGCCGGTAGCTGTTCGTGCTCGGCGCGGCGAACGCCAGCAGCGCGGGCGCGTGCTTCAGCAGGCCTCCGATGTAGTAGCGCGCCATCGGGCTCAGCCCGGCGTAGCCGCGTTCGTCGTAGAAGAGGTTCGTCCCGCCCTTCCAGATCGACTGGTGGACGTGCATTCCCGAACCGTTGTCCTGGAAGATCGGCTTGGGCATGAAGCTCGCCGAAAGCCCGGCGCGGCGGCAGACGTTCTTCACCACGTACTTGAAGAGCATCACCTTGTCTGCCATGCGGACCAGCGTGTCGTACTTCATGTCGATTTCGGCCTGGCCCGCGGTCGCCACCTCGTGATGATGGACTTCAGCGCGGATGCCGACCTGCTCCATCGTGAGCATGATCGTGCTGCGCAGGTCCTGGAAGGTATCCATGGGAGGAACCGGGAAGTAGCCTTCCTTGTGCCGCGGCCGGTAGCCGAGGTTGGGCTTCTCGTCCTTACCCGAATTCCAGATCCCTTCCCGGGAATCGACGTAGTAGTAACCGAAGTTGGGCCCCTGGTCGAAGCGGATGTCGTTGAAGATGTAGAACTCCGCCTCCGGCCCCCAGTAGGAGAGCTCGCCGAGGCCGGCGGAAAGCAGGTACTTCTCCGCCTTCTGCGCGATGTAGCGCGGGTCGCGCGAGAACGGCTCGAGCGTCAGCGGGTCGCGCACGTTGCACGTGAGGCTGAGCGTCGGCACTTCGAGCATCGGATCGACGAACGCCGTGTCCGGATCGGGGAAAACGAGCATGTCGCTCTCCTGGATCTGCGCAAACCCGCGGATACTCGATCCGTCGAAGCCTATCCCGTCCTCGAAAAGGGATTCGTCGAGACGATACGCCGGTATCGAGTAATGCTGCCAGACGCCGGGCATGTCGACGAACTTGAAGTCGATCATCTTGATGTCCCTGTCCTTCACCAGCTTGACCACATCCTTCGCTGTCAGCCCCATCCATTCTCTCCCTGGTTTTTTGACCTGTTGTTAAAGTGAATCCTCGCCCCGCTCGCCCGTCCTGACCCGGACGGAATCCTCGAGCGGCAGGATAAAGATCTTGCCGTCGCCGATTTCACCCGTGTACGCGGCCGTGCGAATTGCCTGCACTACCTCCTCCGCCTGGTCGTCGAGGACGGCGACCTCCAGTTTGATCTTCGCCAGGAGGTCGATGCTGTATTCGGAGCCCCGGTAGCGTTCGACCTGCCCCCTCTGCCGTCCCGCCCCCCGCACGTCGGTCACCGTCAACCCGACGACGCCTATATCTGCAAGCGCCTCCTTGACATCCTGCAACCGGTGCGGCCTGATAATCGCATTGATCATCTTCATGGAGCTTCACCTGCCAGCGTGGAAGCGAGAATATAGCGGAAAGACAATTGACCGTCAAACAATTTCTGCATTTTTGACAGATTTCGGTCGACAGCTGTGCAGTTTCTCTGGCATGTCTGCTGCCTGCAAGGCTCAGACTGTGCCGATTGATTGACGGATATGATGACGGATTGGCTTAATGACGACGGTGTTTGGGACGCGACATGAACGCGGATTAACGCCGATCGAAAATGGTGATTCGATCCGCGCTCATCCGTGTCCACAAAGTGCTGGGAATAATCGCTAACGCACTTCCTGCGAGATATTCCTGATATTCCTCCGGGATCTTAGCTTCCTGGCTGTCCCCAGGATGAATGAGAATCCTGTACCTGAAAACGAGCTTCTGGCCCAACTTGACCGTATGGCTCGCATTGATCTTCGGATCGTTCAGGAAGTCGTGCAAACCAAACGGGTTGGCGGCGAAGAGGCCGTAGTCCCTGACGTGCCAGGTCGTGGGGTAGCGCAGGTTGCCCGGGTGGTCCATCATCGTCAGGCCCACTTTGGAGCCGGCCAGGGTACCGGAATAGTCCACCCACTTGGCCTTCTTGCCCCAGCAGCCTTTCATCCCCGTCGCGCCCTCGGAGTTGATGATCACGCCCCCATTTGTCTCTTTTAGCGGCGTGGCCAATCGGACCGAAAACGAACCTTCCTTGGTGTCTCCGAACGTCACGTCCTTGTCGGTAGGCGTCAGGGTGATCGTGAAGTCCATGATGCGACGCTTGTCGTCTCCCTTGATCCGCACTTCCTCCTTCTGGTCGAGGACCTTGTGCCCCGTGTCGTCGATCCAGGCTGCGGTCGTGGACAGGACCCCGACAGGGCCGTCCTGAAGCTTGTCCACGCCGGTCACGACGATCCTGCCCTGTCGCTTGGCTCCCTCGGACCAGTAATCCACGCCGTTGACCTCCCCGTGCGTGAACCAGCAGGAGCGATGGTGCGGATGGTCCCGGTCGTTTTCCTCTCCGGGGGCGTTCTGGTCCATCGGGTAGGCGCGCGTCATGACGCGGCCGTCGGCGGCGCGCAGCGGGTGGAAGAAGGGCCGGGGCAGGTCGGTCGCATGGTAAAAGCTCGTGAACGGTTTGCCGCCCACCTCGACGTCGACTCTTCCTTCAGCCTTCTGGAATGTGACTGTGGGCGGGGCTGCCGCCATCGAGACGACTATCACCGAGAGGATTACGAGTGTCAGGCCAACGATGAACTTGTGCATGTTTGTCTCTCCAAAGGGTTCTGAAAGTCGGGTCCTGTTATACCACCTTGCCGGTCGACGTTACGAGCCTGCCGGACCGGCGTGAAGGATAGGCGCTCCGAACAAGGTTGCGCTGAGTGATCGGGACATATGCGAGGAACGCCAGGCAAAGTATCGTCACCCCGGGGCGCCATCGCGTGAAAAGCAGCAGCGGCGTCAGGGCCCATATTTCGTCGATTGCGAACAGAAACGGGAACACCTTGCGGAACTGGATGCCGGTCTCCGGATCGTCGAATCCCACCGACGCAATCAGGTACAGCCGCAAGGCGATGCCGCAGCAGCCGGTTATCATCAGGATCGTCGTCACCCAGCGGGCGATTGTGCGGGCCGCCGCATAGTCCCCGGTGACATATTCGCGCACTAGGCCGAGGACTGCGTTGACAAAGTCCGCCAGGTAGAAGAGGGCGACGCCGTAAATCAACAGGTACATTACTTGCAGGAGGATCATGCAGACGCGCGACATCGTCTTCGGGATCAGGAGGACGTCGGGCGGTTCCAGCGGCTGAGACCTGAGCCAGTCGGACCCGGAGGTGCGGAGCCGTTCCAGTTCGTCGGCAAGCATCCGCGCGCTGGGATAGCGGTCTTCACGCCGCTTCGCGAGCGCCTTCCTGACGATCTCCTGCAGGTCGGGGGAGACGCGAATCGCTGTCGAGGGAATCGGGGGCGCTTCCGGCGAGACGATTTTGCCGATCGTCGACGCGAACGATTCGCCCCGAAACGGGTTGGAGCCGGCGATCATTTCGTAGAGCACGATGCCGAGCGAGAAGACGTCGGAGCGGCCGTCAAGCTGCTCCCCTCCGATCTGCTCCGGCGACATGTACTGCACGGTGCCCACGACCGTGCCGCGCGCGGTTTCGAAAGAGAGGTTCTCGGAGTTGGTGTCGACCGACCCCGAAACCTCCGGGACGAATTCCAGCCGAGTCTTCTTGGCCAGCCCGAAATCGAGGATTTTCGCCCTGCCCTCGGGCGTGACGATCACGTTCTGGGGCTTGATGTCGCGGTGGAGGATGCCGCGCTCGTGGGCGTAGGCGAGGGCGCCTGCGAGCTGGCTGCCGATGTCGATGACTCTCGATTCGCTCAGGTTGCGGCCGGCAATCAGCGCGTCGAGCCGGGTCCCTTCGACGTACTCGTAGACGATGAACGGCACGCCGTCCTGCTCGGCGAAATCGAAGACGTTGACGATCGACGGATGGTTGAGAATCGCGGCCGCGCGCGCTTCCTGGCGGAACCTGGCCTTGCTTTCCGGGGACAGCGAGGAGGTTTGCGACAGGACCTTGATCGCGACGGTCTTGCCGAGCCGCCCGTCCCGGGCGCGGTAGACGACACCCATGCCGCCTTTGCCGATCTCGGCGTCGACGGTGTAGCGTCCCATGAATGTCTGCATGAGGGCGATGGCTCCGGAACGATAGGTCCAGTATATCCCAGCCCGGCAACCCGTGCCTCATGGTTTGTTCTGACTGAGACCTCCGGCGCCCCTGCCGGGGCGCGTAAATTGCCGGGATCCATCCGGGGGTTCGCTCCGCTCACCCCCGGCTATATCTCCCCGGCCCCTCCGGGGCCGTGCATTTGTCCCGATCGGGGCGGCGCGCAAAGAATCTGTCGCTCACTCCGGCCCTCCGGCCGTTAGGAGTCTTGTCCCCCTCCGGGGCCTTGCGGTTGCCCGCCGGGGCGGCGCGCAGAGAATCTTTCGCTCACTCCGGCCCTCCGGCCGTTAGGAGTCTTGTCCCCCTCCGGGGCCGTGCATTTGTCCCGATCGGGGTGGCGCGCAAAGAATCTTGTCGCTCACTCCGGCCCTCCGGCCGTTAGGAGTCTTGTCCCCCTCCGGGGCCGTGCATTTGTCCCGATCGGGGCGGCGCGCAAAGAATCTGTCGCTCACTCCGGCCCTCCGGCCGTTAGGAGTCTTGTCCCCCTCCGGGGCCACGACGCGCGGAGATTAGGCGTGCTTTGGCCCCGGAGGGGCCACGGAAAATAGCCCGGGGTGAGCGTAGCGAACCCCGGGATCGGAACCATAAAATGAACCGCGCCCCGGCAGGGGCGCCGGAGGTTGCCATGCCCTCGACTCACGTGAGCCTGTTCTATCAACTCGTCTTCAGCACCAAAAACCGCACCAGATCTATCCTCGATCCCTGGCGGAATCGCCTCCATGCATACCTGGGTGGCATCGTTCGAAGCATTGGAGGCATGGCCCTCGAGGTCGGTGGGCCCCAGGACCACGTCCACATGTTGGTTAGTCTGGCTGCGACACACACGATCGCAGCTGTATTGAAGAGTGTGAAATCTTCTTCCTCTCAATGGGTGCACCGGGATGTCGGATGCAGGCAATTCGGCTGGCAGGAGGGCTACGGGGCCTTCAGCGTATCCCGGTCGCAGGTTGATGCGGCAAGGAGATACATCAGGAATCAGGTCGAACACCACCGCCATCTCACATTTCAGGAGGAGTACGTGAACATGTTGCAGGAGGAGGGAATTGAATTCGATAGCAGGTATCTCTGGTGAGTACCTGAGATGGCTCCGGCGCCCCTGCCGGGGCGCGTAAATTGCCGGGGTGCATCCGGGGGCTCGCTCCGCTCACCCCCGGCTATGTCTCCTCGGCCCCTCCGGGGCCTTGTGGTTGCCCGCCGGAGATGCGCGCGCAGAAATTCTATTCCTGCCCCCTGCCCTCCGGGGCCGTGCATTTGTCCCGATCGCGGCGGCGCGCAGAGAATCTGTCGCTCACTCCGGCCCTCCGGCCGTTAGGAGTCTCGTCCCCCTCCGGGGCCGCGACGCGGAGAGATTAGGGGCGCTTTGGCCCCGGAGGGGCCACGACGCGCGGAGATTAGGCGTGCTTTGGCCCCGGAGGGGCCACTGAAAATAGCCCGGGGTGAGCGTAGCGAACCCCGGGATCGGAACCATTAAATGAACCGCGCCCCGGCAGGGGCGCCGGAGCGGGGTCAGGCATCAGAAGTAGTAATTATGCGGCCAGGCGTGGGAGCGCAGCGCCTTCAGGTCGTCCTCGGGCAGACCGCGTCCGTCGGAAACCGCGCAGTTGGCCTCGACATGCGCCGTCTTGCGCATCCCGACGATCGCCGTCGAAACGCGCGGATCCGAGAGGCAGAACCGCAGCGCCGCCTCGGTCAACGTCTTCACGCCGTCGTGCAGCAGAAACCGCAGCGGCTCGACGTGCTCGATGACTTCGCGTTTCCGGTTGCCCCGGAAATATTCGTTGCGAAAGTCTCCGGCCGGGAACGTGGTTGATGGCGTGATGTGCCCCGTGAGCGATCCTTCGTCCAGCGGGCAGCGTGCGATGACGCCGATCTCCTTCTCCCGGCAATACGGGAACAGCCTGTTCTGCGGCTCCTGCTCGAAAATATTGAAGATGACCTGGAAACAGTCGATGAGCCCCGTCTCGGCGGCAGCGATCCCGTTCTCGGGCTGAAAGTCGTTGATCGAGATCCCGAAGTACCGGACCTTCCCTTCCCGCTTCAGCTTTTCCACCGTCGTCCGCCACTCGTCGTGGCTCGCCCAGCGATCGTTCCAGACGTGGAACTGCTGCAAGTCGATGCATTCGACGCCGAGGTTCTTGAGGCTGGTCTCCGTGGATCGAACCATGTGATCCATGGGGAAGACTTCCTTCAGATGCGCATCCTCCGGGGCCGGCCACTCGTTGTTCCTGGGAGGGATCTTCGTGGAGACGTGGATCGTCTCGCGGCGCTCCTTGAGGAACCTGCCCACGACCTGCTCGCTATGGCCGTTTCCGTAGGCGAGCGCGGTGTCGATGAAATTCAATCCCAGGTCGACGGCACGATGCAGTGCGCGCAGCGACTCGCTGTCTTCGGCACCGATCCACTGGGTGCGGCCGATTCCCCAGGCACCGTAACCTATCTCGGAAACCATGAAACCTGTGCGTCCCAGTCGTCTCTGGTTCATCGCTTTTCTCCTGGTTTCGATGATACCTCATCTGATGCGTGGGGAGACAGGGTGAGAGAAAGGCTCATGTGCGGCGCATTTGCAGCTCACCCGCGGCGGCTTGTCAAGCCGCCGCATGAGACCCGCCCCACATGGTCTTACTTCCGGGTCCGGTACACGTCCGCGTAGATGCGCCGCAGCGGCGCCACACAGTAGACGTGTATCAGGTCCATGAAGACGGCAGGCTCCGTGACGAGATCTTCCAGGTAGTCGTCAAGGATATCGAACGAGAGCCGGACGATGTCCGCCTTCCCGTCCCGGTGCTCGACCGCAACGGAGTTGTGCAGGTCCTCAGGCAGAGAGAAGACGTCGCAGCAGCGCACCTTCTTCAGCTTCTTGAAGCCCTGGACCGGCTGGTTCTTCGCCGTCTCGTAATGCGACGAAAGGCGCCGCACGAGCTCGCCGTAATTGAAGTTCGGCACCTTGTTGTTGACACTCGCCTCGAGCCTGCACCCGCCGGCATCCGACTCCACGGCCAACCCGTAGGTGAAGTCCAGTTCGCCCTTGTCGAACTTAATGCGGTGGCTCCCGTCGTCGTGGAACCGTTTCAGTTCCTCGGGGCCTTCCGGGGGCGGTGTCTCGGCCAGCTTCTCCAACGTTACGTAGTAATCACTTACGCTGAGGTACCACTGATCGATGATCGCCTCGAGCGACTTGTCGATCATCTTGATCGTCTTGGGGGAGATTTTCTTTTTGTGTGGCAATTTGATGTGTCCTCGTAAGAGAGCATGGTCACGCGGGAGTGCAGTATACCACGGAATGGGCTTTGATCATCGCGCGACTGATGGCAGAATTCTCAAGCGCTATGAAAAACAAAACCCTCTTTGAAAAGATCTGGGACAGGCACGTCGTGGTTTCGGAACCCGACTGTCCTTCCGTGCTCTACATCGACCTGCACCTGATCCACGAGGTCACGTCGCCGCAGGCATTTCAGGGGCTCCGGACGCGCGGTCTGAAGGTCCGCCGTCCGGACCGTACCATCGCGACGATGGATCACATCGTGCCGACGGTGAACCAGTCCGCCCCCCTGTCGGACCTGCTGGCCGCCGAAATGGTATCGGCGCTCGAGAACAGCTGCCTGGAATTCGGCATACGCCTGTACGGGATCGGCCATCCGGACCAGGGGATCGTGCATGTCATCGGGCCGGAACTTGGTATGACCATGCCCGGCATGACCATTGTGTGCGGTGACAGTCATACCGCGACGCACGGCGCCTTCGGCGCGCTCGCTTTCGGCATCGGCACGAGCGAGATCGAGCACGTCCTCGCCACGCAGTGCCTTCTGCAGCGGCGTCCGCGGACGTTCGAAGTCCTGGTCGACGGCACGCTCAAGCCCGGTGTCTCCGCCAAGGACATCATCCTGGCGCTGCTCGCCAGGATCGGGGTCGACGGCGGAACCGGCCACGTCTTCGAATACAGGGGCAGTGCGATCCGCGCGCTGAACATGGACGAACGGATGACGGTCTGCAACATGTCGATCGAGGGCGGCGCGCGCGCCGGCATGATCGCGCCCGACGACACGACGTTCGATTACGTGGCGGGACGACGATTCGCCCCTGCCGGCCCGGCCTGGGACGCCGCGCTCGCCGGGTGGCGCGAACTTCGCACCGAAGACGGCGCATCCTTCGATCGCAGTATCTCGATCGATGCCGCTTCTCTCGAGCCGATGATCACCTACGGCACGAATCCCGGGATGGGATTTCCCGTGACCGGCCGTATCCCGGAGCCTGCCTCCCTGACAGACGCGTCGCAACGCAACGCGCTCGTCAAGGCGCTTGATTACATGGGGCTGAAGCCGGGCCAGCCGATCCTCGGCCAGCCGATCGATACGGTCTTCATCGGCAGCTGCACGAACTCGCGCATCACGGATTTGCGAGAGGCCGCCCGGCTTCTGAACGGCTGCAGGGTGCACGAGGGAGTGCGAACTCTGGTCGTTCCCGGGTCCCAGGCGATCAAGAGGCAGGCCGAGGCCGAAGGGCTCGACCGTATCTTTCGCGCGGCGGGGGCGGAGTGGCGGGAGCCGGGATGCAGCATGTGCATAGCCATGAACGGCGACGAACTTCAGCCGGGACAATACTGTGTCGCCACCAGCAACCGGAATTTCGAGGGACGCCAGGGCAAAGGCGGGCGCACCTTCCTGGCCAGCCCGCTCACCGCGGCCGCGTCGGCCGTGGCCGGCGCCGTCGCCGACCCTCGCAGGTATCTGTGAGACGACATGTGAGGCGGGTTTTCAACCCGCCCTCCCTTCACCTCGCCCACATTAAGGGATCTGAGAATGAAATTCGATCGACTGACAAGCCGGCTCGTTCCGCTTCCCAGCGAGAACGTCGACACCGACCAGATCTTCCCCGCCCGTTTTCTGAAGACAACGGTCAAAGCCGGGATGGGCAAGTTCCTGTTCTACGACTGGCGCTACGACGCCGCCGGCCAACCGAAGCCTGAGTTCATTCTGAACAAGGCGGAATACTCGGGCGTGGCCGTACTGCTTGCCGGAAACAACTTCGGTTGCGGCAGCTCGAGGGAGCACGCCCCCTGGGCGCTCGCCGATTTCGGATTTCGCGCGGTCATAAGTACCTCGTTCGCCGATATTTTCCGCAGCAACGCGTTGAAGAACGGGCTCCTGACGGTCCTGGTCGGGAAGCCGGTCCACGCGAGACTGTTCGAGATGGTCGGTGCGGATCCCGCAGCCCGGGTTACCATCGACCTGGCGTCGCAATCGCTCCTGCTTCCTGACGGCACGTCGGCAGAGTTCCTGATCGATCCGTTTTCGAAGAAGTGCCTGCTGGAAGGCGTCGACGACCTCGGCTACCTGCTCGCTCAAGCTGACCGCATCGCCCGGTATGAGCAGGCTCACTCGAAGTAGGCCCCCATGCGGTTGTGAGCCTCATGTGGGGCGGGTTTTCAACCCGCCCCGGCGGCTTGAAAAGCCGCCGCACATGAGATCCTCCTTGCTGATCCTGCTGTTCATCAACACCGCCAACTTCTTCGACCGCCAGATACTGGCCGCCGTGACCGAGCCCATCCGGCGCGAGTGGAACCTGACCGACACGCAGATCGGCTGGCTCGGAACAGCTTTCACGCTTCTCTACGCCCTGGCCGGCCTTCCCCTGGGCCGCCTCGCCGACCTCCGCAGCCGCAAGAAACTGCTCGCAGCCGGTGTGGCAGTGTGGAGCGGATTGACTTTCCTCTCCGGCCTTACCCGCGGCTTCTGGCAACTCTTTGCCGCGCGCATCGGCGTCGGCGTCGGCGAGGCCGTCTGCGCGCCGGCATCAACATCCCTGATCGGGGACATCTTCCCGCCCGAGAGGCGTGCACGCGCGATGTCGCTATTCATGCTCGGCTTGCCGGCTGGTGTCGCGCTCAGCTACATCGTGAGTGGAGCGATCGCGCAGCGGTTCGGCTGGCAGGCTGCGTTCTTTGTCGCCGGAGTTCCCGGGTTTATCCTGGCCATGGCGGTTCTGTCCGTACATGAGCCGGCTCGAAGCACGAAAGAGCCCGGGCAGGCGGCGTCGCTCCGTGCGGTGCTTTCGCAGCCTGCAATGCGGTGGATCATTCTCTCCGGCGCGCTGCACAACTTCGCGATGTACGCTCTCACGGCCTTTCTGCCGGCGTTCATGATGAGATATCACGGCATATCGGTGCAGAGGGCAGGCTTTGTCGCCGGCATCGCGATCGGGATTGTCGGCGGGTGCGGGATGCTGAGTGCGGGCTGGCTGGCCGATCGCGTTTTCAAAAACCGGCCCGGGAACCGCCTGATCGTGGCGGCGTCCGCAGTTCTTCTCAGCGCGCCGGCGATGTTTCTGGCGCTGGAGCAACCCGGCGGTGCGGTCGGCCGATTCCTGCTGCTTCTCGCGGCGGCATGCTTCCTGCTGTATTCGTACTATGGGGTCGTGTACGCAACGATCCAGGACATCGTCCAGCCTGAGCTGAGGGGCACGACGATGGCGATCTACCTGTTCGCCATGTATGTTCTGGGAGCGTCGCTGGGGCCCGTGGCGATGGGGTGGTTGAGCGACTATTTCGCGGGCGGCGGAGCGCGGACGGAAGCCTCGAGAGCTATCGGCCTCCATCATGCGTTGTATGTCATTCCATTGATCGGCCTGGCGCTTGCGCTGGTTCTGTTTCAGGCTGTTCGTTACGTGCCATCCGCACGAAGAATTCAGAAGTAGTCATTCGCAGCAGCCGGAGCACAAGTCTTCTCTCCAGAAACTCGCCCATCGCCTCGCCGTGCCGCGGGTCTCCGAAACCGTGAAAAAATCGTGACCGCCGCCTATTCCTCCGTGACCGATGTGCCGCACCTTCGGTGCTCGGGGGTATGGTCATTCTCGATCCCGGCCTTACGGCCGGGCCTACGTACTGCCGCCTCTTCGAGGCTGGTCTCGAAATCATCGGCAACCTTGTGCTTCGATCGAGTGGGCAAACAAACCAGGCGCGAAGCGCCGGAAGTCAAGTAGCCACGCGCGTAAGCGCGTGGTTACGGATAGTAGGAGAAACCCAGGCCCGAAGGGCCGGTACATCGGAATCGAATGATTAATTCACGGCGTCTCTCCAGAAACTGCGCCGGGTTTCCGGCTCGGGTAAACGCCGCACCATCAAGGGGCGGTGGAACGCTGAATTCTGATTTCTGAATTCTTTATCGTGACCTCGGGGGTATGGTCATTCTCGATCCCGGCCTTACGGCCGGGCCTACGTACTGCCGCCTCTTCGAGGCTGGTCTCGAAATCATCGGCAACCTTGTGCTTCGATCGAGTGGGCAAACAAACCAGGCGCGAAGCGCCGGAAGTCAAGTAGCCACGCGCGTAAGCGCGTGGTTACGGATAGTAGGAGAAACCCAGGCCCGAAGGGCCGGTACATCGGAATCGAATGATTAATTCACGGCGTCTCTCCAGAAACTGCGCCGGGTTTCCGGCTCGGGTAACCGCCGCATCATCAAGGGGCGGTGGAACGCTGAATTCTGATTTCTGAATTCTTTATCGTGACCTCGGGGGTATGGTCATTCTCGATCCCGGCCTTACGGCCGGGCCTACGTACTGCCGCCTCTTCGAGGCTGGTCTCGAAATCATCGGCAACCTTGTGCTTCGATCGAGTGGGCAAACAAACCAGGCGCGAAGCGCCGGAAGTCAAGTAGCCACGCGCGTAAGCGCGTGGTTACGGATTACAGGAGAAACCCAGGCCCGAAGGGCCGGTACATCGGAATCGAATGATTAATTCACGGCGTCTCTCCAGAAACTGCGCCGGGTTTCCGGCTCGGGTAACCGCCGCATCATCAAGGGGCGGTGGAACGCTGAATTCTGATTTCTGAATTCTTTATCGTGACCTCGGCACTACGGCCCAATCTGGGCAGGGACTGCCGACAGTGTCGAGAGGGTGTTGGTGCCGAACATCGCGAAGCTCATCAGGCTGCTTTCCGACTTCAGCGTGAAATACCCGGCGCTCATGCCCGGCAGATCCGCGAAATACTGCGTCAGGAGTTTGGAACTGCGGCCCCTGGCTTCTATCGTGACCGGCCCGGATTTCACCAGGCGCCCCTGGTCGTCGAAGACCTGCAGCTGCGCCACGGCCGGCACGAGGCTCGGGTTCACGATCGCCAGCCCGGTGTAATACGTCGGATCGCTCGCAACCTGGCTGAATACGGCCGACGTCAGCCCCTGCGACATCAGCGGCAGCGCGCTCGAGAACACGGCCCGCGCAGGATCGCCGAAGACCGCCGACCCGCTCACTCTCACCCCGACAGCCGCGATCTCGACGTACCCCTGCAGAAGCCCGCTCGAGGGCGGCGCTACGAAGAAGTCCTGAGCCGTAATGTGCACCTTGCCGTTCGGCGGCAAATCGAGCGTCTTCGTTCCCGAGGAGGCTGCCGTCCTCTTTGACGAACCTCGCGGTCGCGTTCGCTCGCACGTTCTGCAGGTTGACGACGCTCAGCGCCGTCCACCAGTCCCCGCCGATCACATACTGCGGCGAGTAGACCGTCGACGCACCACCGGACAAATCCTGTCCGTTCAGTCCCTGAACATACTGTCCGTTCCTTCCCATGAACTCGAAAGGCACGAGCCCCTGGTTTGACGTCACGCGCAGGTATTGATCCCCGGTAATCGATGCGCTCGGGAACAGCGAGGTGACAGACTCGGCAAGCACTCCGGAACCGCCCAGGAGCCGCGTGGCCGTCGCAGCACCGCTCCCGTCCGCGTTCACCAGTTCGATCCCGATGGTGGCGGGGGACGCGCCCGGGTTCGCCAGGAAGACCTGCGTGAATCCGGGTGCTGCCTCGACCTCCGGCAGGATGAAATCGGTCATTGTCCTCACGGAGGCATCCGCCCCGTCCTGGACGTCGAGACTGCCGTTGAAGGCCAGGAAGAATCCGACCGTTTGCGCCGAAGTGCTCTCGAGTTTGAACCATCCCACCGTGTCGCGCGCGGCGAGGCCGTTCCCGAAAACCTCCGTATCGAGTGACGCGAGCTGCGCGCCGGGTGCCAGCTGCTCGACCACCGGGTTCGTGATGCCCGACCCGCTGATCAGCCTGCCCGTCGTGTCGTAGGCGGTAAACGTCAGCCTGGCGTTTGTCTTGCCCAGGTTGGCGACGGCCACGCCGGTGTAATCGCTCGATTGCGGCGAGGATCCCTGGTGCGTGACGAGCCTCGGGAAGAAGAGCGTGACCAGCGAGGTGATCTCCGTGGGATCGAGCCTCATGTAGAAACCATCCGAGGTCCCGCCGCCGGCGAACTGCTGCTGCGCATCCCTGGTCGGGAAATCCGATGAGTTGGTCAGACCGGCGACGTAGATCCTTCCCGAGCTGTCGAGCGCCATGCCGAGCGCTTCGTCGGAGTCCTGCCCGCCGAAGTAGGTCGAGAAAGGAACGACGGCCCCTCCTGAACTGAACTGGGTCACGAAAGCGTCCACGTCCCCGCTCAGGCTGTACTGGAGCGGATTCACCACCGGAAAATCGGTGGAGTAGGTGAGACCGGCCACGAAGCAGTCCCCGTTGGCGTTGCGGCCGACGCCGGTTCCTTCATCCTGGCCGGAGCCGCCGAGGTAGGTCGAGAAGGCTCCCGGCGCCCCTTCCGGCGTCAGCAGCGTCAGGAAGGCGTCAGTCACGCCCTTCATCGAGCTCTGGTACGCGCTCGAAGTCGGAAAGTCCTGGGAACTCGTAAACCCGGTCACGGCGGCGCCGGAGGAGTCGACTGCGATTGCGTCCCCCGCCTCATCCTGGCTGCCGCCGAGGTAAGTGGAATAGATCAGCGTGTAGCCCTGCGCAGAAAGTTTCGTCACGAAGGCGTCGTTGATCCCGAGCAGCCGCGACTGCAGCGGGTTCTGCCGCGGAAAATCGACGGACCCGGTTACGCCCGTAATGTGCGCCTGCCCGGAGGAATCGACCGCAATCGCGTTTGCGCCGTCTATGCCGTAACCTCCGAGATAGGTCGAATACACCAGGCTGTTTCCCGCCTGGTTGAACTTGGTGACAAAGGCATCGGCCGTGCCCTTCAGCAAAGACTGGTAGGACAGTGCCAGCGGGAAGTTGACCGAATAGGTCTGACCGGTTACGTACGCATAGCCGGATGCGTCGACCGCGATCCCGGTCGCGACGTCGGAGCCCATCCCGCCGAGATAAGTCGAATAGACAAGCGTCCCCGTCGCCGAAAGCTTGGTCACGAACGCGTCGCCCATGCCCGAGTTGAAATTGCGGAACGACGCGGCCAGCGGGAAGTCGGTGGAGAAGGTCTGCCCGGTGACGTAGGCCGCGCCGGCGGAGTCAACCGCGATCGCACTTGCGACGTCGTAAAGGCTTCCTCCCAGGTAGGTCGAATACATCAGCGTCTTGCCGTCCGACGAGATCTTTGTGACAAAGGCGTCTCCGCCTCCCTTGGTGTAGGGCTGAAGCGCGGACTGCGTCGGAAAGTCGGAGGAATCGGTGTAGCCGGTGACGTAGACCTGGCCGCTGGAGTCGGCCGCGACGGCGTGCGCAGCGTCCTCGCCGCTTCCGCCGAGATAGCTCGAGAAGGCCAGGATCGGGTCGATGTACAGCGGCAGCGCCGGATCGTACCAGCCGGTGACGTCGAACCCGTATGACAGGTGATCCGTCCTGAAGCAGGCCGCGACTTCCCTCTCTGTGCCCTGCACGACCTGAAAGGCGCGAGGCTTCGACTGGGTGATCCGGCCGGTGCGAGCTTCCAGGACCAGGTTGCCGGCGGAGTCGACCGAGACCGAGGCCGCTCCTTCGCATTTCACGCGGACATCCTTCGGACGCGCGCCGGGATTGATGACAAAAGTCGACTCAACCGATGGGCCGCGTCCCGAGTAGACGACGTCGATGCCGGGGTAGAGATCCCTGTAGACCAGTTCTGCGTATGTCGGGACGCCGGTGACCCATTTGCGGGGGTCGTTGCCGAGAAGGTAATTCACCTGGCCCCGCAGCGGCATGCGTTCGGCGGCATGGCTATGGACGCGCCGCCCCTCAAAGCGAAGACGGACGCCGGCCACGTCGACGCCGCGGTCGCGGAATGCGAGCGGAAGCCCGGGCGAATTGGCAAGGAACCGGACCCCGGGATCCGCCTGTCCGCGGTTGGGGACGAAGTGCAGCGGAAGGCGTCCAATGACGGAGGCCGGCGGGGCGGCGGCGAGTCTTTCCGGCGCGTGCAGCCACACCCCCGTGATTGCCGCTATGATGACTGGTCCCAGGCATATGGCCGCTCGTCGCATTGATAATCCTCCGCAGCTCTCACCACCGGCCTCATGTGCGGCTCATGTGGGGCGGGTTTTCAACCCGCCCCGGCGGCTTGAAAAGCCGCCGCACATCAGTCCTCGTCACATTCCTTCCTTATCGACCGGTCCGTGACCACCCGCACCATTCTTCCGGGCAAAAAAATAGCGACGCAATCCGGTCCTTCCAGACGGCGTCGCTATTCGAAAAACCCGGCTACCGGATGTTGACGAGTTCCTCCTCCTGCTTTGCCTGCATGATCTCGTTGTACATCCGCCGGAGCATCAGATCCTCCTCGCGGGCAGTCTTGGGACCGCCGTCCCCGTTCCCGCCCCGGACGCGCGCGGCGGCCACCGGGTCGACCCAGAGGTCGTGGGCGTAACTATCCAGATCCAGTGGCTTTCCGCTGGCATAGACCTTGTGCTTGCCGTGCGTCTTGTACCAGTCGGCCACGGTCGCGACCATGTGCATCCTCTCGATGATGTTGCGCCAGCCGATGCCGGTGTTGTAGGCGCAGAAGGAGATCTCCCCTTCCTGTGTGCCGTAGGGGATGATGCACATTTCGGTGCGGCGGAAATCATAGGTGAACAGGTCCTGGAACCACATGCCGGCGACGAAGAGGAAGTTCCACGGATCCTTCCTGCGTTCGAGCCCCTTGCCGTAGCTGCGGCCGGTTGCGTTCAGGGACTTGTCGAACTTCTTGAGGATGTCGCTCAGCTTCATGCTCTTCGGCGACCTGAACGGGTCGTAGCACTTCAGCAGTGCGAGGGCCATCATGAAGTTCGAAAATTTCTTGGACCGGGCGGCGTCGGTTATCTTCTGCGTGTCTTTCACCAGCTGGGGGATGTTCATGAACTCGGGGACCATCGCTTTTTCCCTGGTCTCCTTGTTGATCATGAACGCCGTGCCCACGCCGCAGTTCGGGTGGCAGCCGCAGTTCAGGTGCCCCCAATCGGCCTGGGGCCCGTGAACCAGGTCGGCAAAGTCCGCGAAGACCCCCATGAGGGAGATCGGGAACCAGTCGCGCGTCGGCTCGGAGATGCCTACCTGATCCTTCACGTCCTGGGCCATGTGGCACAGGGTGTAGCGCTGGCGGCGGCGCCGCTCGTCCGTGACCTCCTCGTCGCGGCCTGTGAAGGAGACCGGCTGGAACGAGATGAAGGAGATCCGCTTCGGGTTGTTGACCGCGAACTCGACGATCGGCCCGACCTGGTCGTTGTTGATGCCGTTGATCAGCGTCGTGACGAGGACGATTTCGACGCCGGCGGCATGCAGGTTGGTGATGGCATGGAGTTTGACGTCGAACAGGTTCGCGATCTTGCGGTGAGAATTGGCGTCGTTGCCGATGCCGTCGAACTGCAGGTAGACGTAGCGCAGGCCGGCCTCGTAGGCGCGCCTGGCGAAGCTCGGATCCTTGGCGAACTCGATGCCGTTCGTTGCCGCCTGGACGCTGTTGTACCCGACTTTGCGGGCGTAGGCGATCGCGTCGAAGAAGTAGGGCGACAGGGTCGGCTCGCCGCCCGAGAACTGGACCGACATCTGCCTCTGCGGCTTGATGGAAATCGCGTTGTCGAGGATCTGCCTGATTTCGTCCCAGCTCAATTCGTGGACGAACCCCACCTGGTTGGCGTCCGTGAAGCACGGGTCGCACATCATGTTGCAGCGGTTGGTGAGGTCGATGGTAAGAACGGAGCCGCGGCCGTAGCGGATGGTGCTGGAACCGTGCTTGCGCAGTGTCTCGTCGTTGTGGGAGTCGATGTCGCGGCCCGGGTAGACGGACTCGATGTGTTCGAGGAACTTCTTGTCCTCGGCCAGGATGTCTTCGAAGTGGCCGTGTTTCGGGCAGTCCTTGACCATCCAGATCTGGCCGTCGCGTTCGAGGATGGTGGCCGGGATTTCACCCACCTTTTCGGTCATGAGGACGCGGTAGTCGACCTCGCCGTCCATGATCTTCTTTCGGGCTTCGATGACGCACTTCGGGCACAGGGAGTCGGTCTGCCGGGGCCAGCCCAGTGGGGGTTTGGATTTCTGCCAGGATTTCTTCAGCGGTTTGTCGGACCATTTAGGGGTGAAGGAAGGGTTGGGCCGGTATTTGTTAAATGTCTGGATGGCGTCGAACACCAATCCTGAGGTGACGGTCAGTGCCTTCTCCACGTACTTGAATGGTCGATGCATAGCTTTGCTGTTCCTCCTCAACTCTTACAGACCTAAAAATGCGACAACCCCCGGTGAGGCATGCCTCTGGCATGCCTGGCCGACGGGCTTTGGCGCGGAATATACCACTTCGTTCGGGGATGATCCAATAAAATGTCCGCGTTCCCCATCCCACGTGAAGTGAATCACAAGCACCGGTCATGTGCAGCGGCTTTTCAAGCCGCCGGGGCGGGTTGGAAACCCGCCCCACATGATTGTCGTTTTATTCTGAATTCTGTATTCTCCGTTCGATATTCTATATCCTTTCCGCATGTCGTTTGACGATCGGCTTCACGATTACCTGGACATTTCGTCAAAGCCCGAGCCCTGTGACGCCATCTTCGTGCTTGCCGGAAGGCAGGAGCGCAAGGTCCACGGCGTCGACTTGTGGCGCGTCGGATACGCTCCCGAGCTGATCCTGAGCGTCGCGCGCTTCGAGTGGCGCCGGTTCTATGAGCTGGGGTTGTCCCGTGACGGCGGCCTTCAGAAGCTGGTAGACGCGGTCCCGCCGGTGGAGCGCCACTTCTTTATCAGGGAATGGAAGGACAGGGCGGAGAGTCTGGCAGTGGCGAAGGGCAGGTACGGGACGCTGACGGAGGCTCTGGCGGCGGCGAGCCTGCTGCGGGAAGGCGAGTATCGCTCTCTGATGGTGGTTTCTTCAGGGTTTCACCTGCGGCGGGTGGCGCTGGCGTTTGGTCGTGCCTTCCGCGGGTCGGGGACAAGGCTGGTTTTCACGGCTGTTCCTGATGAGCAGCCGGAGTCGCGCTCCGAGTTGCTGAGGGAACTCCGGAAGTACTTCCTCTACAGGCTTCTCCTCCTCTACCCCGCCGCGGTGTCACGACCTCGCTAAGCACCACGTGGGGCGGGTTTCCAACCCGCCTACCCGCCTCACATCACGCGCCGGCGCGTCAGAGACGCGCCGCACGCGATCTGGGCTCCCACTGGGTTCTGTCCCCTGTGATTCAGACAGTAGCAGTCACAATCCGATACGCTCGTCCAAGTCTCAGTCGTCCCAAGGGCCCAGCGGTATGGGCGTGGCTATGCATGGCATCGCGTCGCTCACCCAAGGCCGCTCTCTGGCGCCCCTGCCGGGGCGCGGTGCATTTTGTCATTTTGATCCCGGGGTTCGCTCTGCTCACCCCGGTCTATTTTCTGTGGCCCCTCCGGGGCGCCAGGCTCCCGATGGTCCGAGATGCATTGTGGGCGAGGCACAAGGCCCCGGAGGGGCCGAAGAGACGTAGCCGGGGGTGAGCGCAGCGAGCCCCCGGATGAATGCGCAAGGAAGACACCGCGCCCCGGCAGGGGCGCCAGACGGGCGTGAGCGGATGACTATGTGCCGGCTATTTTCTGTGGCCCCTCCGGGGCGCCAGGCTCCCGATGGTCCGAGATGCATTGTGGGCGAGGCACAAGGCCCCGGAGGGGCCGAAGAGACGTAGCCGGGGGTGAGCGCAGCGAGCCCCCGGATGAATGCGCAAGGAAGACACCGCGCCCCGGCAGGGGCGCCAGACGGGCGTGAGCGGATGCGCTATGTGCCGGCTATTTTCTGTGGCCCCTCCGGGGCGCCAGGCTCCCGATGGTCCGAGATGCATTGTGGGCGAGGCACAAGGCCCCGGAGGGGCCGAAGAGACGTAGCCGGGGGTGAGCGCAGCGAGCCCCCGGATGAATGCGCAAGGAAGACACCGCGCCCCGGCAGGGGCGCCAGACGGGCGTGAGCGGATGACTATGTGCCGGCTATTTTCTGTGGCCCCTCCGGGGCGCCAGGCTCCCGATGGTCCGAGATGCATTGTGGGCGAGGCACAAGGCCCCGGAGGGGCCGAAGAGACGTAGCCGGGGGTGAGCGCAGCGAGCCCCCGGATGAATGCGCAAGGAAGACACCGCGCCCCGGCAGGGGCGCCAGACGGGCGTGAGCGGATGACTATGTGCCGGCTATTTTCTGTGGCCCCTCCGGGGCGCCAGGCTCCCGATGGTCCGAGATGCATTGTGGGCGAGGCACAAGGCCCCGGAGGGGCCGAAGAGACGTAGCCGGGGGTGAGCGCAGCGAGCCCCCGGATGAATGCGCAAGGAAGACACCGCGCCCCGGCAGGGGCGCCAGACGGGCGTGAGCGGATGACTGTGTGCCAGATCCAGTGTCTGAACCACAGGTTCTGTCCCAGAGGCTATAGCCCTGTCCTTGGCGCGAAGGTATAATCACAGTGCCTTCTCGCCTAAGGAGTATCAAACATGCGGAGGAGTTTCACAGCTGTGATCCAGTTGGATCGGAAACCGGACTGTACGTCGGATATGTTCCGGGTTTTCCTGGAGCCCATACCCAAGCGTCTTCTCTCGATGAACTGAACTCAAATCTTCAGGAAGTCATTGAGATGTTGCTCGAAGATGGCGAGCCGCGATTTGATGCCGAGTTCGTCGGAACGATAGGTTGAAGTAGAGGAATTCTATATGCCTGACCTGCTGAGCCGCATCTCAATAGATCCGAAGATCTGCAACGGCCAGCCGTGTGTTAAAGGAACAAGGGTCATGGTTTGGCTGGTCCTGCAATACCTGGCCAACGGTGACAGCACCGACAGCATCCTCGCCGCCTATCCTTCGCTGGCCAGGGAGGACATACAGGCTTGCCTGGCCTGCGGTGCCGAAATGATAAAAGAACGTATTTTGCCCATCGAGGCCGACGCCTTGTACCATGCCAAGCCGGTGGGCACCTCCGACAAGGGACGGACGCCGGCCGGGCATGACGAGGACCTATACGGACAATGAGGGGATTTCGGATTCTTGCGGATTCCCTTCCTGACCTCGACACTCAAGTAACTCATGTGCGGCGGATTGACACAGAATCCTGTCCGAGGTCCCAGCGCTGTGAAAAACGCTTCCTGATACCAGTTTCTCCCGTATAATTTGCGCATGGCCGATATTCACAGCTACACCATAGTGATTAAGCCCGACGACAATGGGACTTACGTAGCTTATGTCCCGGCGATTCCGGGTTGCCATGCTATGGGAAAGACCTCGGAAGAGGCTCAATCCGCCCTTGCCGATGTCTTCGCGATGATTGCGGAGGAGTATGAAGAGGAAAATCGTCGGCTCCCCCCAGACGTACCGCTCAAGGTAGCGAATCTCGGCTAGAGCATCGGACCTGGAGCGCGTTGCCCGGAAGTTAGGTTTTGTGAAGACTCGTCAGCGGGGCAGCCACGCGCGCTGGAAGCATCCCGACGGTCGTGCAACCACAATTCCCATACACCCGTCAGCCGAGGTTGGTGGTTGGCTCTTCTACGAAATCCTGTCCCAGCTAGGAATCACCGAGAACGAATTTCGGAATCTGGCGTGAGCGGTAGAGTTATTCGGTCGCCACATGCGGGGCGGGTTTTCAACCCGCCCCGGCGGCTTGAAAAGCCGCCGCACATGATTAGCTTGCTATCCCACTCCTCCTCGAGGGGTGTCGTCATCGACTACCTCCTCTGCGATCGCCGCTTCGGTCTGTTCGCGAATGGTGTCCCAGTGCTCGGTGCCGCCCTGCCGGGCATATCGGCTCAAGACCCCCGCAAATTCGTTCACCCGCTTAAGGGGGCGGATAGTGATCTCCCCCTTCTTGACGATCATTTCAACCCGCCAGTTGATAAGTATGCCGAGTTTCCGGCGTGCGGCAGCGGGGATCATAACTCGCCCCTGAAGAACGCCTTGACCGTCCCTGCCCGAGATGTTCGCGAGCTTCCCCATCGATCTATAGGGCTACCACGATGGAAAGGGCATCTCCATCGCCCTTCAGTTTGGAGACGGCGTTCTGATCCTCGACCCAGAGCCATGCCTTGATGGCTTCCTTGATGTTTTCCAGGGCCTCCTTTTGGTCTCTGCCTTGGCTGACACAACCGGGAAGCGCAGGGCATTCAACGACAATCCAGCCGTCCTCGGCATGCTGCATCGTTACATGGAAGGTCATAATCCCTGTCGTATTCTGAGGTCCGCTCGCTTCATGCGATCTGAAGGTCCGCCACCCGGCGAACGCCCGGGATGTTTCCACTGGTCAGGTCCTGGTAGATGTCCCTAAGGTTGAGCTGAAGCTCATCCAGCGTTTCCCCCTGGGTCATGTAGTCCGGATATTCTTCCAGGTAACCAAGCCACATGTCCCCGTCCTGCCAATAAACGTAGCGCGTAGTCTGCATATTCATACTCTAGAACCGACTGGATCGTGTTTCAATCATGTATCCCGGCCTGCAACATCAGCTTTGGCATCTCTCTAATCCCGGCGGCTTGAAAAGCCGCCGCACATGAGATCATACCGGCTTCAGCGGACGTGCTGGTTGAAGAATTCTATCGTGCGCTGCCAGGCCAGCTTGGCGGCCGCCTCGTCGTAACGCGGGGTTGTGTTGTTGTTGAACCCGTGCTGCGTGCCGGGATACATGTACATCGTGTACGGCACGTTGGCGGCCTTCAATGCCGCCTCATAGGCGGGCCACATCGCGTTGATGCGCGGATCGTTCTCCGCATAGTGAATCAGCAGCGGCGCTTTGATCTTCGGGACGTCGTCGGTCGGAGGGGTGTTGCCGTAGAACGGCACGGCCGCGGCGAGGTCCGGGACACGGGTCGCAAGGAAATTCACGATGCCGCCGCCCCAGCAGAAGCCCACGGCGCCGACCTTGCCGGTGCACTCGGGACGGGCCTTCAGCCAGGCTCGCCGCCGCCAGCATGTCTTCGCGCGTCTTCGCCTGGTCCAGTTTGGCGAAGAGCTCCCGCGCGGCGTCTTCGCCCGCGGCGGGATATCCGCCGAGCGGCGTCAGGGCATCGGGCGCGAAGGTCACGAAATTCTCGAGCGCCAGGCGGCGCGCGACGTCCTCGATGTGCGGGTTGAGCCCGCGATTCTCGTGCACGACCAGGATACCCGGCAGCTTCCCTTCGAGCCTTGGCCGGCCGCACCAGGTAGCCTTTCATCGTGCCCGAGCCTTGCGGCGAGGGATATTCGAGCATCTCCGCCTTCAGCCTCGGATCGTCTTTCGCGACGACCTGAGCCTCCGCGAACTTCGGTGAGAGCGCATCGAGCAGCATCGCGGCCGTCACGCCGCCCACGGCGAACTTCGCGGCCCGGTCGAGAAAAGCGCGACGGTCGATCCCGCCGTGCACATACTGGTCGAACAAGTACAGCAGTTCCTGATCGAAATCCTTGGCAGTCTTCTTTTCCATGTCGTCACTCCCGAACCATCGCACACCAAGATACGCCAACCACAGTCCCGTGACCACCTGGTTCAACCTTCCGGATTCGGAGTTCCGAACTCTGTCACTCATGGGCTGAAGCCCCTGACGCCGGTGCCAGGAGATCTGGGCACTGTGTTTATCGAACGCGATAGGGGATGAAAACAAAGGGGTGTGCGTGTTCGTCGAAATCCCGGGAGTTACGTGTGACCAATCGAAGCCCATGCTCGATGGCAATTGCGGCCTGAAAGGCATCGGGTAGTTTCCACCGGTGGGCACGCCGCAATTCTGCGGCGCGATCTGCGTTCTCTTTGGTCAGAGCCAGACAAGCAAACTCCTCGCAAAGCTCAAACGCCGCGGCCCTCTCATCGCTCGATCCCCCTGCCATCACTTCTGCCCGGGTGATTGCGGAGATCACGGCCTCTCCTTCGCGCAGGGTCCGAAGCCACGTCGTGGCCGGTCTGATCCCTCGGAGGTGGTCTATCAGGATCGCAGAGTCCAGCAGATACACCGGTCTCACAAAGGGCGCTCCCAGTCGGACCTCAGGGCGTCGATGCACTGCTGGCTATCGCCCGACCACGATGTCCATTTCCCGGCTGTCTCCCGCAGGACATGCTGGAGGCCACCCTGGCTCACTCTCCCGCGGTATTCCTTAATCGCCAGGCGGACAATCTCGGCGCTCGATACTCCCCGGCGGCGGCTGTAACTCTCGAGCCACTTCTTATCATCCACCGGAATTGTCACTATGGTTCGAATAGTCATACTTCTCGACTTGCTCACACCACTTATATATCACATTACTGATATCACATCCAGCCGGTTCTCTCTGGAGACAAAGCAACGGCTCGATGTGTGAGATCCTCGGTAGAGGAAGTGTCTTTGGTGGGAGGCTTATTTCTGATCTGAATTCTTTTCCCCAGATCGATAGACCTCCAATCCCCTGGAAACCTCCGTCAGTGTCGAGAATCGGAAATCCGTGAGCAGGCGATTGAGCTTGCCTTCGACGGTGGACAGGTTCGTATAGTGGCGGACTCGCGAACGTAGCGGAGCGGGGATCCGGGGCTGATCAGGATCAAGCTCCCACGGGTGGAAGTAAACCATCGCCGGCATCTGTTCCTTCTCGTTGATCTGCCGCAGCGCCCAGCGCGTGAACGGGTAGGGTGCGAATCTCATCCAGCCTCCGCCTCCGACGCCCCAGTTGTTGCCGAATCTCCGTATCGTGGAAGCCGGGAACTCGAACACTCCGCCGCGCCAGTGCGGGAATCGCGGGGCGTCTGGCATGCCGTAGATGTCATGTCTTATCGGGAAGATCGAGGAGTCGATCAGGAATCCCTCTTCGGCGATGATATCGATCGCCCAGGGAGTGCTGTGCACGATTGAGAAGTTGGCGGCGCGAAAGCAGGTGACGGGCGCCTGAACTGCATCCAGGAGGACTTGCCGCGCCCGGCGGAGGTCCGAGCGGAATTGCTCCGGCGTCTGACTGTAGACCATCTGGTGAGCGAAGGTGTGGCAGCCGATTTCGTGGCCGGCCGGCGGCGATTCGCCGCACGAGGTCAGGGCGTCGCTCGGCAAGCCATCCCAGAACGAAGAACGTCGCTTTGACGCCGTGCCTGTCCAGGATCTCGAGCACGCGGTTGACGTTCCTGTCGACCCTCGAGGGCTGTTCGCCCCAGCTCTCGGGCGACACGGACGAGTAAAACGCAGCGACGTGGAAGTGTTCCTCGACGTCAACAGTGAGTACGTTCAGCAAGAGTCCGGCTCTCCAATGCGACTCATGTGGGGCGGGTTTTCAACCCGCCCCGGCGGCTTGAAAAGCCGCCGCACATGATTTCTGCTGATTGGGCTGCGTCGCTTGCTGGCGCACTTCGTGGAAGCCAAGGCGCTTGAAACCTGCGACGAGTCTACGAGGCGTTGTGATTGGCAAATCAGGCAACGGCGCGCACCTTGAAAGCAACCCGGAGCGGGAAGAGACGCACGAACTCTTCCGGTTGATTGAAACGTGGATCCTGGTCCTTGGGCACTGGGCGCAAGTAAGGGATATTGCTCTCGAAGCATCCCTCAAGGTAGAGCGCCACTGCCTCCGCCAGCATGCGTCGTGCCTCCCGCGCCGTACGACCCTGCGAGGCGACGTCCAGGTCCAGACACAGCGCTACGAACCACTTTCCTTCCTTGTACAGCGCACCGACAAAATCGAAGCGGTTCTGTCCATCGCCCATATGCAACGTAGCCTAGCACTCTGGTGATCCACCGTCAAACCTTGTCCTGGACTAGGGCGCACGACAGGATTGTGAGGTCGGGCCGAGCATCGGCATTGCATGGATGCTTCCCTACGGCTATAATAGCCGTAGGAGGATCCCATGAGCGATCACTATCCACCCCCTGAGGCCGCCCGGCAGCTGGCCGTGGACCTGGCCCAGGCTCGCCCGATGCGTCGCGGCTCTTTTTCGGAGCGGTACATGAAGTGCGGGCAGATCAACTGCCGATGTCAGCACGATCCTGAGGCCCGACATGGGCCGTACTTCAGCCTTACGCGTGGCGCGGGCGGCACCACGCGGTCGAGATACCTATCCGAGGAGCAGGCATTGCTCGCTCGCGTCCAGATCGAGGCCGGTCAGAAGTTTCGCAGGCAGGTCGATGCATTTTGGGTAGCCTGCGAACGTTGGGCAGACGCCGAGCTTGAGGCCAGTGAGGCCATCTCCACAAAGGAGGCTGAAAAAGGGGGCTCAAAGCGACGTTTCAGGCGGAAGTCATCGGCGAGATCGAAGCGCTGATCGGGCCAGCAGGAATCGATCGCGTTGATTTCGAAGCCGTTGAGATTGCGGCACGTCGTCAGGCACTTCAGGTGGCGGCCCGGGCGGTCGAGCATCGGCTAAATGCCGATACGTCCGACTACAGCGGGCCGACCTTTCCGTGCCCCTGCGGAAAGGTGGCCCGTTATGCGGGTCGGCGATCGAAGACCTTCCAGACGGCCCTGGGGGATATGACGCTCGCGCGTGCCTACTACCACTGTGCCAGATGCCGGAGTGGCTTTTGTCCGCGTGACCGCACGCTCGGGATGAAGGACTCGTCGCTCTCGCCTGCAGTCACCCGCATGGTTGGGTTGGCTGCGGCGATGGTCAGCTTCCAGGAGGCCGACGAGCTGATGCGCGATTTGGCTGGCGTGCCGGTGGGTGCCAGGCAGGTCGAGCGTACGGCCGAGGCACTCGGCTGCGAGATCGCACAGGATGAACGGACCAGGGTCGAGCCGTCCTCGCCCTCTGCGCCGACCATCTACCTTGGTATGGATGGAACCGGCGTGCCCATGCGTGCCGAGGAAGTGGAGGGACGTCCGGGCAAACAACCCGATGGTAGTTCCAAGACGCGCGAGGTCAAGCTGGTGACGGTATGGAGCGCCGAGAGACGTGACAAGGAAGGCACGCCGGTTCGTGACAGGGGTTCGGTGACTTACTCGGCCGCCATCGAGAGCGCGGCCAGCTGCGACACCGACGCCGTGCCATCGGACTTTGCACAGCGCGTGGAGCGTGAGGCAACCCGGCGAGGATTTGATCGAGCGATGCGTCGTGTGGTCCTCGGCGACGGGGCTCCCTGGATCTGGAATCTGGCAGACGAGTTCTTTCCCGGGGCCATCCAGATCGTGGACCGCTTCCACGCCAAGGAGTACCTCTCGAAGGTGGCAAAAGCCATCTATGGTGCCGGCACTGATCTCGCGGCGCACTGGGCCAAACAGCGACACGACGATCTGGATGAAGGCAAGCTCGAAGGGGTGCTGGCGGCGTTGCGCCCGCATACAGGTACGACCGAGGAGGCACGCAAGTGCGTCGATTACATCACCCGCAACCGTCGACGCATGCGCTACCCCGAGTTCCGCGCTCGGGGCCTGTGTACGTCCACAGGGGTGGTTGAGGCCGGCTGCAAGGTGGCCATCGGTACTCGGCTCAAACGAGCCGGCATGCACTGGACTGTTGCGGGCGCTGACGCCATCATCGCCCTCCGCTGCTGCAAACTCAGCGGTCGTTTCGAGGACTTCTGGGAGCGGCGGGCCGAGGCGGGATCATGCTGACTTCCCTATGGCGAGGGATGCGCCCGGGAGCCAGCCGTCTCTCACAATCCTGTCGTGCGCCCCCTGGACTACGCAACGCCACTCCGTTACGGAGGGGCGGTGTGACCCTGCCCGCTAAGGAAGGCACACAGTGCCGGAGGCAGTTGTGCGTCCACAAGGAAGTTCAAGGTTCACGCGCTTTGCAGTACCGGATGGTCTGCTTGGACTGCCGCATACTCGAGGGCGGCCTGGATATCCTCAGGCTCAAGGTATGGATAGTCCTTGAGGATAGTTTCCTGTGCGGCTCCGGCAGCCAGAAGGTCGAGAATGTCCTTGACACGTATGCGCATACCTCGGATGCAAGGACGGCCGCCACATTGCGTCCGGATCTAAGCTTCCTGAGAATATGCTGTGCCAGCCGGTCCTTGATTTCACGGTGGCGTGGGACAGGCTGACAAACACCCGTTCCCTGGTTCTGGTACCAATCGTGGCGACTTCCGTGACGGAGGAGGATGCAGCCGCCCTGTTCGATTTGTCCTATGGGATCTGCTCGCTTCACGCGATCTGAAGGTCCCCCACCCGGCGAACGCCCGGGATATTCCCACTGCTCAGTTCCTGGTAAATATCCCTGAGGTTGAGCTGAAGCTCATCCAGCGTTTCCCCCTGGGTCATGTAGTCCGGATACTCTTCCAAGTAACCAAGCCACATGTCCACGTCCTGCCAATAAATGTAGCGCGTGGTCTGCACAGTCATACTCCAGAACCGACTGGATCGCATTTCAATCGGTCATGCTCAAGATCCGTGCCTCAGCGGAGATGCTGGTTGAAGAAGTCGATTGTGCGCTGCCACGCCAGCCTGGCGGCCGCCTCGTCGTAGCGCGGGGTCGTGTTGTTGTTGAACCCGTGCTGCGTGCCGGGATACATGTACATCATGTACGGTACGTGCGCGGCCTTCAATGCCGCCTCGTAGGCCGGCCACATCGCGTTGATGCGGGGATCGTTCTCGGCGAAGTGGATCAGCAGCGGCGCTTTGATCTTCGGGACGTCGTCGGTTGCCGGAGCGTTGCCGTAGAACGGCACGGCCGCGGCGAGATCCGGGACACGGGTCGCAAGGAAGTTCACGATGCCTCCGCCCCAGCAGAATCCCACGGCACCGAGTTTGCCGGTGCACTCCGGTCGGGTCTTGAGCCACTCGAGCGCGGCAACCATGTCTTCGCGCGTCTTCGCCTGGTCCAGTTTGGCGAAGAGCTCCCGTGCGTCGTCTTCACCCGCGGTGGGATATCCGCCGAGCGGCGTCAGGGCGTCGGGCGCGAAGGTTACGAAATTCTCGAGCGCCAGCCGGCGCGCGACATCCTCGATGTGCGGGTTGAGCCCGCGATTCTCGTGGACGACCACGATACCCGGCAGCTTCCCTTCGATCTTGGCCGGCTTCACCAGGTAGCCTTTCATCGTGCCTGAGCCTTGCGGCGAAGGGTATTCGAGCATCTCCGCCTTCAGCCTGGGGTCGTCTTTCGCGACCACCCGCGCCTCCGCGAACTTCGGAGAGAGCGCGTCGAGCAGCATCGCTGCCGTCATGCCCCCCACGGCGAACTTGGTGGCCCGATCGAGAAAAGCGCGGCGGTCGATCCCGCCGTGCACATATTGGTCGAACAAGTTCAGTAGTTCCTGATCAAAATCCTTTGCAGTCTTCTTTTCCATGTCGTCACCCCCGAGCAATTGCCTGGAAAGATACCTCAGGCCGCCGCAGTTGGCCAGCCCACGGACTGAACTCCGTAACGCAGGAGTCATTCCAGACACCCTTCGTTTGGTTACCGCCGGACTTCTGCAGGCGAGCAGACTCTCACTTCAAGGGTCCGGTACCGGGCGTCATACGCTGAATCGGCACCGGGAGTTACGAGGTAATTGCGGCCCTTGGGATAGTACCTGCGGAACAATGTCATGGCAGAGCTGTCGAAGGCGCTCCGATCCCACTTGCACTCGATGGCGTCCACCTCATCGCGATGGCGCGCGATCACAAAGTCAACCTCATGCCCCGGCTTGTCCCGCCAGAAGGAGATGGGTGTATCGGGAAGATGAGCCTGCAGATGCTCCAGAACCAGGTGTTCCCAGAGTGCGCCGAGGTCATCAGGGCGCAACGGATCCCAGCCCCGGGCGAAACTCGCAAAACCCGTGTCGAACGCATAGATTTTCGGCTGTTTGACGATCTCATTCTGGCCGCCGCCGTGAAAGGGCCGCACCAGTGTGATGGCGTGTGTAATTTCCAGCGCACGTACGTGACTCTCCACCGTCGGTCGCGTGATTCCCAATGCGCTGGCCGCCTTGGTGATCTCGAACTGCCCGCCGCTTTGGCGCAGGACGTATTCGAAGAGCGCGTTAAAGCGGTTTATGTCTCGGAAGCCGAAGAGTCGCTGGATGTCGCGCGCGAAGAACGAATCCAACCACTCCCGATAGAATGCGGGTTGCTTTGTTTCTGCCAGCAGCGCGGACGGCAGGCCGCCGTGAAACAGCCTTCGGTGTAAAGGCACACCGAATGCCGGCAGTTCATCCCACAGCACCGGCATCAGATGCACCACCCGTTTCCGTGCCAGTCAGGGTGTCGCGAAACTTCCTGCTGGCTGCGAGAGTCGAGGAACCGGTGGCGAGTATTTTCAGCTTCGGGAAGAGGTCCGCGCCGATCTTCAGCACCCGCGTGGGATCGCGGAGCTGATGAATTTCATCGAACACTACGATCTTGCTTCGCAGGAACGGAAGAACAGCAGCGGATCCCGCACCTGCTCTTCGACAGAAGGCAGATCACAGTTGATGTACGTAATCCGATCAGCCCCGAGGCTCTGCGCCAGGGTAGTCTTGCCGCAGCGACGGACTCCACAGAGCCAGGCGATCGAGGCGTCGCGCCACGCATCTTCGATCCGTTGCCTCCAGAATGGTCTGTCGATCATGCAGTCATAATATACATATCGTCATACCAAATGTAAAGTATGATAGCAATACGATACACCAAATCGCCAACTTGGCTCAAAGCTTTCGCCTACTATCTCGGCAAGCTCACGGGATGAAGCCTGTGACAAATGAGTTTATTGGGGAAGGAAGCCAAGTGAGCGCTCGAGCCGAAACACTCCACGCAACAAAGTCTCCCGGCGGAGGACTCCAACGTGTGGTCCCACTGGAGTCGCCTCGGAGCGCGGGGTATAGTAAGCATCGATGCCGACAGAACTCCGAGCCGCCCAAGCCGAAAACGTGCGCGTGACAGAAGACTCACTGGTAGTCGATCTCTCTGATGGTCGAACTGTTACGGTCCCGATAGCCTGGTACCCTCGTCTGGAATGCGGAACGAACGCGGAGCGATCCAACTGGCGCCTCATCGGAAAGGGTGAGGGAATCCATTGGCCTGACCTCGACGAAGACATAAGCGTGGAGGATCTGCTGGCTGGTCGTGCCTCAGGAGAATCTCAACCCTCTCTTCAGCACTGGCTGAAATCAAGGAGTGCGTCTGGCTGACGCTCCATCGGCCGCTCGGGATATCTCCACCAATCAGCAGCTTGGGTGCGTCAGCGCAGGATCCCGTGGGGCGGGTTTCCGACCCGCCCCGGCGGCTTGGAAAGCCGCCGCACATGAGTTCTTGCCGGACGCATCGACTCACGAGGTCACGGTGTTCTCGCACTCCCCCCGTATCCTGAATTCTGAGTTTTGAATTCCGGATTCTTCTCCCCTGACCGATAGACCTCCAATTCCCTGGAAACATCCGTGAGTGTCGAGAATCGGAAATCCGTGAGCAGTCGATTGAGTTTCCCCTCGACGGTCGACAGGTTCGTATAGTGCCGGACTCGCGAACGCAGCGGCGCGGGGATCCTCGGCTGATCGGGGTCAAGCTCCCAGGGGTGGAAGTAGACCATCGCCGGCATCTGTTCCTTCTCGTTGATCTGCCGCAGGGCCCATCGTGTGAACGGGTAGGGCGCAAATCTCATCCAGCCTCCGCCTCCGACACCCCAGTTGTTGCCGAATCTCCGGATCGTGGATGCCGGGAATTCGAACACTGCGCCGTGCGGCGCCGCCAGTGCGGGAATCGCGGGCGTCGGGCATGCCGTAGATGTCGTGTCTGATCGGGAAGATGGACGAGTCGATCAGGAATCCCTCTTCGGCGATGATATCGATCGCCCATGGTGTGCTGTGCACGACTGAGAAGTTGGCGGCGCGAAAGCAGGTGACCGGCGCCTGAACTCGTCCATCAGGACCTGTCGCGCCCGTCGGAGGTCCGCGCGGAATTGTTCCGGCGTCTGGCTGTACACCATCTGGTGAGCGAAGGTGTGACAGCCGATTTCGTGGCCGGCTGAGGCGATTCGCCGAACGAGGTCGGGGCGTCGTTCGGCAAGCCATCCCAGGACGAAGAACGTCGCTTTGACGCCGTGGCTGTCCAGGATCTCGAGCACGAGGTTGACGTTCCTGTCGACCCTCGAGGGCTGTTCGCCCCAGCTCTCGGGCGACACGGACGAGTAAAACGCAGCGACGTGGAAGTGTTCCTCGACGTCAACAGTGAGTACGTTCAACATAGGAACAGGTGGGGCGGGTTTTCAACCCGCCCGGCGGCTTGAAAAGCCGCCGCACATGTCTTGACGCAAATCTCTGCGCGTAGCCGGCGCTCAAAGGTTGTCATGCAGTTCATTTTCCTTCACGCGAGCCTGTCGCAGGATCGAACGCAAGACGCCGGAACTCAGGTCGCCCGGATGCATGGGAACTGTGACCAGGAGATTACCTCGTTTCATGCGAAGATGGCTCCCTTGCTGGCGTACTTCGTGGAAGCCGAGGCGTTTGAGAGCAGCGACGAGTCTACGCGGCGTAGTGACGGGCAGATCAGGCAACAGCGCGTACCTTGAAAGCGACCCTGAGCGGGAAGAGGCCGACGAAGTTTTCCGGTTGATTGAAACGCGGATCCTGGTCCTTGGGTACTGGGCGCAGGTACGGGATGTTGCTCTCGAAGCATCCCTCGAGGTAAAGCGCCACTGCCTCCGCCAGCATGCGTCGCGCCTCCCGCGCCGTGCGACCCTGGGAAGCGACGTCCACGTCCAGACACAGCGAGACGAACCACTTCCCTTCCTTGTATAGTGCACCGGTGAAATCGAAGCGGTTCTGTCCGTCACCCATGGTCTGCAAGCCTAACACTCGGAAGGCCAACCGTCAAACCCTGTCCTTCCCTGCGCAACACCGCCCCGCTCATTCCCGTGCGTCGGGTTTGTGCCCCCCCGCGAAGCCGTGACATTGGAGATTGTCCAATCACTGTGAATCGTCCCGCAAACGGAACTCGATACGGTCATAGTCAACGATTGGAGTCTTGATCGGCCTCCCGTTTGCGATCGACTTCTTGACTCGAATGACGCCAACCTCTTCGAGGAAAATCACCACCTTGTTCAGGTTGGAGACGTCTGTTCCAGTTGCCTTGGCCAATTCGTATATCGACTTGGGCTTCAGGGCGGCTATTTGTGAGATAAGACGAGCAGATTACTCACAAACCTCTCGAAAGCCTTGCGACTGTCAAACGCGAGTTCCCGATGGACCCCTCTAGCCTTTCTCTCCTGCACCGATTTGCAGACCCTTACAAAATCATCGAGAGCCTCGCCTGGTGTTTTGACGCTCACGATCAGCTTTTTCACAGCACGATTCCCATTCTTTGCACGACGATTTCCTTGAAATCGGAAACGAGCTTCTCCGGCGTCATGAAGGTGTATCCAAACTCTCGGCCGTTGATATGAACATGCGGGCCCTTCGGATAATGATTGTCCATCAGTACTCTCGCCCCCGTAATCGGATCCATGCAAAGCAACCGATAGCGATATCCGAAAGGATAAGCCTCCGTTCTCGGCACCTCAAAGATCTGGACTCCAACCAAATAGCGATCCTGGACGCTGATTTCGTACGAAAGACGCAGGATCGACGTCATATTGGTAACACTATACCAGTAATGATTCAAGAGGCGACCTGCAGGCAATTCTGATCGGTTGCCTCTTGGCGGTGAACCGCGCAGGTCGTTCTGGAGATTCCGACACAGGTAGTTTCAATCCCAGGCTCCTGATTTCAGGCTCCAGGTGATTTGGCCGCGACTTCACGAGCTGAAACTCGTGACACTGGAGATTTTCATGTCCGAAGTACGATCGCCGTGCGGCGGGTCTCCGACCCGCCGCGACGCGTCGGAGCCGCGTCGCACGGCGTCACGCTGGGAACTCTGAATCCTCTCTCGGTACTCCTTAGACCGAGTTTCTGGCTCGGGCAACCACCCCGTTACCCAGGGGCGGTGGCGTTCTGAATTCTTAGATTTTCCCGGCTCGATCCCCATTCGGCATGTTAGGCTCGTCACCGGGCGAGGCAGGCAATGATCGGAGGATACATCTATTCCAGGGAAGACGCCGGGATGCAGAAGGCGCCTCCAGGACCGGCTTCCTCCTTCCTGCCAACTGATCCCTGTCTGGGAGAATGGTTTCCTTTTTTTCACCAATCCGTTCCAGAGCGAACGGAGCCTCTGCGCCGCTCACCGGATCTCGCATGCGTCAGTGAGGACATGCTCATTATCCGGGAAGCCGCCGGCGGATACGTCGAGATCGACCTCCGAGGAGGATTTCCAGGACCGCTTCCTGAGGCATGGACCCGGGGCATTTGACTCGATCCAGAACGATTTCCGCATGGCAGTGGTTTCGATAGCCGGGGACAGCCGGACGCTGTATCTGGCATCCAACCGCGCCGGCGCGGGCCGGATCTATCTATCACAAACTGGAGTCCGGCATCGTTTTTTCCTCCGACCTGCGCTTCCTGTTGAGCCTTGTCCCCTTTGATGTCAACAGGCTGGCGATCTACTCCATCCTGAAATACGGAATGGTTCCCGAGCCGCTGACTATCAGCAGGACTGCCTCCGCAGTGCCTGCGGGGCATTATCTGGAATATGACATCCTCTGGCGGGCGGGACTCGCCTGCACCCCTATTTCCGATTTGATTTCCCGGCCGAGACTTATCCGGCGCAGGGCGACGATGCGGCGATGCTCCAGCCCGTCAGGGATGCGCTGAAGCGGTCGGCAGATTTTCTCAGCCGCACCCCGATGGCAATGCTGTTGAGCGGCGGCATCGACTCGAGCCTGTACGGATGCTACCTGGATCAGGCGGGCCATGAGCAGCCTGAGGGCTTCTACTGCGCATTTGGCACGGAGGACCCCGAATTCCCGTTTGCCAGGCAGATCGCCGAACGCCTCGGCGTGCATCTGCAGGTAGCCACCATGGGGCAGGCGGACGCTCTTCAGGCTCTGGAAGATGTCGTGCGGCTTACGGATCATCCATTCTCCGACTTCTCGAGCCTCCC
>CAVVHG010000002.1:0-279076 GCA_963747985.1 uncultured Acidobacteriota bacterium | reverse complement strand
CTGCCACATTCTTGTTAACACGTATAATCAGTTCGATCTGAGCGCCGGCGAGTCCGAATAGGAAGCTATCGCAGTTCAGGCACTCGTCGCCTCGACTGACGAACCAGATCGCCGCCTCTTGACTGTCCAGCGAGTTCACCGCATCGCTGTCAGGTTCCCAGTACATCTCATAGTTAGGTGCGAGTCGCCAGTATCGAAGTAGGCTCGGCGTCTTTGACCACCGCCACTGAAGGTACCGGATGAGGCGCACCTAGGGGCAGGCTCAGCCCCCAGAGCACAGACCGCACGGGTATGCTCGCTTTGATAAGGCGCCCGTGCAAGTCCAGGTCAGAATAAGGACGTACTGAATAGCCCTGCGCCGCATACGGGCTGCAGTTCCATGCGGGGCGCAGGTAGATCAAGCCCTCATCCTTCAGGACACGACGAATCTCACGCAGAGCCTGTTCGGGATTCGGAATATGTTCCAGAGTCCATATCGACCAGACGACGTCAAACTCGCGGTCCGGGAACGGCATAGCCGTTGCGGAGCCCAGAACAAAGGGTTTATGAAAATAGCGCCTCGCGGTGGCAGAAATGTCCAGCCCGGTGTAATCTTCGACAACATCCTGCAGGTACCCCCGACCTGCACCGACATCGAGGGCTCTTTTCTTCTCAAGCCCATACTGAGCTACGAACGAGGCGAGGCCCTCCTTGATCCGATAGGTAGTGGCAGCTCTTTCAGCGACTTGAACATAGCGCTCCTCTTCCGCCGTGGATGGCGTTCCCGCTGCGCCGGCGTAGATCTGGTTGTAGTAAGCCTGTGCCTGTTTGACCTCCTCTGCGGACGGCGCTTTGTCATAACTATAGGGATAGTGAGAAAGAACCAACAAACAAGAAAGAAGAACGTTGGCTGCAATGCCCACGCACAGCAACCTCAACAACTTGGAGGGTATCGACCGGGTGTTACTTTTGTTCATCAGAACCGCTCTTTCTTCCAGCGCTATTGACACTATTTGCGGGCTTCAAACCAGACCCAGCATCTCAAGTTGGTGATCGAAACAGGGGCTGAGGATCAGAACTCCAGGCAATGGGGCGGATCCAAACTCAATAACTCTCAATACTTGCTCAGCAGTGCCTCATTCTTCTCAATTGTGTCCACCGCCCTCTCCACACCTCATCTCGGTCGGATTGGCCCAGAACCTTAAGCCGCAAAGTTGAGACGAATCGCCTGATTCGACTTGAGGTCGATTGCTTTGACGAATTGGGCGCGGGCTTGGCCAGAAAGAATGGCGATGCTTGCTTCCACTGTCTGGCCGGCGAGGGTGGCGGTCACGGACTTGGGCTCGAATGACGGCTTGAGGCGGAGTTCGGAGAGCTCGAGGGTGCCCTTTTTCAGCTCCAGGGTGGCGGTGAGGGATTTCTCGCCCGCCTTCTGGGAGAACACGCCCCAGGCGCTGCCTGTCGTGAAAAAGCAGCGGAAATCCTGCGCGTTCACAAGGGGCGCGAAGGAGATCCACTTCCCCGTCGCGGAATAGTGGTAACCGGACAGCGCCAATATCAGCGACCAGCTCGACATGGCCCTCGCATAATGCGAGCCGCACTCCACCTCGTTCCAGGGATTTCGCCGCAGACCGTCATAGCGATCCCGGCAGGCCCGCACAATCGCCAGGCCCTCGTCCACCATCCCTTCGTACATCAGGTGCGCCGCGACCTGGTACTCGATCCCCGTCCATACCTCGTCGGAATAGACAAACGGCAGCGCAGGCCGCTTCCCTTTGGGCCAACTGCAAAGAAGCAGGCCCTTCTCGTCGTTCAGCGCATAGATCCGCTGCGGGTTCGCAAAATCCGTGAAGTCGTGGCGGAAGTTGTTCCTGTAAATCGAATGCAGCGTCTTGCGGACATGCTCCTGGGGCAATAGCGGCCCAAGCCCCACCACCGCCGCGAACCACTCCCCGAGCAACTGGTCCGAAAGGCACCCCTCCCCAAACTGGTATTTCGCGTGCTCCGATTCGTTATAGCGCTGAATGAAGTAATCGCCGTTAAATAGCTCCGCGTCGAGCTTTTTCGTCCCGCTTTCACGAACCGTCCGATACTGCTCGGCCGCTGCCTGATCCCCAACTGCCCGAGCCATAATCTCCCCGGCGCGCAGGGCGCCAAGATACAGCGTCCCCATCATCGAGTTGGGGCCATAGAACTCGATGTCATAGGTATTGTGCTGCTCCCCCTCCATCACGCCGTCCCGGTTGGCGTCCCACTGGACCCAGGCGTAATCGAGCGCCTTCTTCACCTGCGGCCACATGTCGCGCAGCCAGGCGTCGTCGCCGGAGAGCTGCCACTCGCGGTACATCTTCATCACGCACCCCATCTGGCCATCGGCGGCGGGGGCATGGTTCCAGAGCTCCGTGTCCAGCGGGATCATGGAGCGGAACATCATCGCGCCGTCAGGCCGGAGGTTGTGCTTGAAGTCGGTGTTGCGCATGCTGCGCTCGAGCTCCGGGAACAGATGCGCAAGCGCCTGCTCGTAGTTCCACACGTGCGTACAGTTCATCGGGCAGCATCCGCTGTTGTCGCCGCAGCCCTCGAAAGCGAAGAATTGGCGGCCCTTGATGAACATGCATGTGTTGGTCCGGATGATCGACATCTGGCTCGATGCGGCGTCCAAAACGGGGGCCGGCAGGGTCGACTGGAAGAAGGATTCGCGGAACGCCCGGGTGTCCTGCTCGAGACGTCCCAGGTTTGCGGCTGCATATTCGGCCACGCTCCATGCATCGCCGAATCGTTCGGCGTATTGATTCCGGAATCGTTTTCCTCTGTACGCCCGTTCGTCCTGCCAGTAGTTCTCCCTGACCGGGAAATGCCAGGCGAGGAAGAAGGTCACATCCTGACTGCTGCCGGGTTTGATCTCGACCTCCGCAACCAGTGTCGAGATATCCGTGGCGCCGTCGGCTGAAGGCCTTGGAGTCCCGGGGTTCGCGAATGCGCCCGTTTCCGAGAACTCGTCCCACCAGGCGTGGAAATCATCCCACCACTCGCCGCCCGACCAACGCAGCAGGTGGCTTGTGGTCCCGGCCGATGTGACCAGGGCCATGCTGCCGAAGCGGGGGTCATCCGCGGGATACTTTGAGGAGGTCAGCTTCAGTCCCCGGAACCCGGAGCCCTGCACAAACTCGCTGAGGTTCTTCCCGAAAGCCGGATCGTTCTTGGTCGGGATGCGTGCGACTCCGTCATACCCGACCGGGTTTTCCAGGGAGAATGCCAGGGAAGCCCGAATCGGCTGCTTCGACCGTGATTTCAGGGTGTATCGCAGGATGGCCACGGGAAGGCCCGAATCGTCCGCTTCGAGCGGTATGAACGGTGTGAAGGCATCCAGCGACACGTCCAGCGGCAGCGCCGGATCGGCGAACTCAATCCTGGCCATCGGATAGGAGCCGATGAACCGCGCGCCGCGGAATCGCGGCAGGCCTTCAGCCGATTCCCGAGGAATCCCGAACCCGCCGCGATACGGCGGCGGGATGGGCGCCTCGACGACCTTTGCCGCCGGCTTCCCTTCCCCCTCCTTCACCCAGAGCGCCACGAAAGAAAACGGAAGCGTCCCGCCTTTGTTGGGGCGATTGAAAATCTCCCAGTCGCGCAGATTGCCGCGGCCGCCGAGGCTCACCGTCCCCGTGCCGATGCCGCCGAGCGGGAAGGCAATCTCGGTCAGATGCGGTCCTTCGAAGACCCGCGCGGGACCCGGGGCATACAACTCGTTCCTGGAAAACGGGATCGCATTACCGGCAGCGGAAGTGTATTGAGCCTTCGCAGCGGTCTTCTGCTGGGCTACTCCGATCTGGACAAGGCCGCCGGTGCTTGCTCCCGCTGCTGCGGCTGTGGCACCCAGGAACTCCCGACGATTGAAGCGACGCAGGCTGGACATGGAACACCTCCCGGTTTCGGCACGATAAGCGAAGCGACATGATCACACTGAGGGGATTGCGGGATCAACAGGATTATCGGGGAGGCAGGCAAATCCAATGCGGCGCCTCGCTGCGGCGCCGGGGCGGGTTGGAAACCCGCCCCACATGTCTTCATTGTAAGGCCCGGGCACACTCCGCCGACTGTTGATTCCGGCGGGTCAGAGATGCCCGGCGTGAATTCAGGAGGTATGAGATACAATATAGGCAGCGTGTTGCACAGGTCGTCCGCGGAGGTGTCGAGGATGTTCGATCGGATCACATTTGAGCGAAACATGATGGGAGGCCGCGCCTGCATCCGGGGCATGAGGATTCCTGTTTCTGTGATCGTGGGTCAGTTTGCGCACGGCGCCACGGAGAAAGAGATCCTGGCAGACTATCCCGACCTGGAAGCCGAGGACATTCGTCAGGCGTTGGAATACGCCGCCTGGCTCGCACAAGAGGAAGTCCACGTTAAGTGACAGGTGGTAGAGACCAGACCTGGGAGAATCCTGTGGTCAGCCTCTCCTGGCAAGATCTCATGTGCGGCGGCTTGAAAACCCGCCGCACGGGCTCCACGGTCGACTACCCCGGCGGGCTTCCCTGTAAGCGATGCGAGAGCTGGATGGAGAGCAAGATGACAGGCAAAAGAATCATCAAGAAACACGAGACTCTCTACAAATTGCCACTGGTGCTTCAACCGGCGCCCGAAGGGGGGTATACGGTGACTTGCCCCCTGTTGCCAGAGCTCATCACAGATGGCAACACGGTACAGGAAGCCCTCCGCAACGTGACTGACGCACTGGCTGCCCTTCTGGAGGCATATCGACACCTCGGCCGGCCCATTCCCGCCGCTCTCAAACAGGACACCGAGAATTCTCCCCTCTGGCTGGAGTCTATCGTAGCGCTGCAATGAAATACCGCGACGCCGCCTGGCTCACACAAGAGGAAGTCCACGTTAATCAAGGTTGGAACAGAAGCCTGCATCGACCATACAGGGCTCTCTCGCAAAGATTGGCCAATTTCCCCGGGGCTCACGCGCCGGGCTGTCCTGCCCAGCCCCCTTCAGGGCCGACGACAAGCAACCGCCCACGATGCGTGGGTTTTGAGGCAAGCTCGACAGACCGGATCTACCAAGCCTGCAGGGTGAGAGCGGATCGGCCGGGCAAGTGCGATCGGTTGAATGCCGGCAAGACAAACGCCATGTTGAACCGATGCGGCAACTGGCCTCATTCTGTATAATTAGAATGCAGTGTGAAACGCTCCAAGCAACCATTGCAGGAGTTGGAGTGGAGGTCGCAAAAAATGACCAAACTAGAGAAGCTTGAACGCGAAGTCCAAAGGCTCAGCCACGCTGAAATGGTTGCCTTCCGAGCCTGGTTCCGCAAATACGACTCGGACGAATGGGACCGGCAAATCGAAGAGGACGCCCGAACCGGGAAGCTTGACTCGCTGGCCGAAGAGGCTGTCTCAGCTTACAGGACCGGAAGGATCAAGGAGATTTGAGACATTTTGCCGCACCGCGTTTCTGGGACTGCTATGCCCAGCTTCCGCTCCCAGCCCGACAGTTGGCAGATGATTGTTTCGAGCTGCTTAAGAAGAACCCTCGCCATCCCTCCTTGCATCTCAAGACGGTCGGGAAATACAAGTCAGTAAGAGTCGGCCTGCACTACCGGGCACTCGCCGTCCGGATTCCGGACGGCCTGCTCTGGTTCTGGATCGGGACGCATGCTGACTACGATAGACTCTTGAAAGGCACTTCGGCCCCCGATTAGCCTCCACACGCCCACGCAGCGGTCGCATCGGCAGCGGCGGACAAATCGGCTCGGGGCTAGAAATCGTAGATCACCGAACCGAGCCGCTGGAGGTCTTTGCGGTTGAAAGTGGCGACGGCGTCAACGCCGGCGGCTTCCGCACTCGCGGCAATGTAGGCATCCGCGAAGTCCCGGTTCGCGGAGCGAGCAAGCTGCAAGGCCCGCTCCACCAGTTGCGAATCGGTCAATGTAAGTCCCGAAAGGGCAAGGATCCGGGAGAGGACATCAAGAACCCTCTCGCGAGGAATCCCGTAAGCCGCCTGGAGGGTCCATGCGACCTCGAAAAAGACCGGCGGGCCTGTCACCAGATCAACATCGCCCTGCGAGGCTTCCCCGAAGAGGCGGGCGGCCCGTCCATGCTGTCCAGCATCATCCAGCGTGAAATAGCGGAGAAACACGTTGGCGTCGACGAACACGCGCATCAGGCTTTCCTCGTTGATCCGGATGCAGCCGCGAGCATCGCCTTTATTCTCTCCTCGCGACGCGGCATGGCTTTGCCAAGAAAGCCTTTCAGTTCGAAGAAATCACCGAGGGGCTTTACTACGATCCCGGCGTTCTCCACTTCGATCAGGACGCGATCCCCTGGCTTGATGCCGATTGCCTTGCGCGATTCGACAGGCAGTGTAATCTGGCCTTTCGATGAAACCCTGGCTACTGACATGGGACCCCCCAATCCGGTCAATTCTTTACATATTATATTTGGTAAAGCGATCTCCATCAAGTAAAGCGTACACGTCCCGTCAGATGCCCGAACGTCTCCCAGAAATAAGGACCAGAGATAAATCGCGTGCGGCGCCTCGCTGAGGTGCCGCGGCGGGTCGGAGACCCGCCGCACGGCGTTTCTTCATTGGACGTGCATGGCCCGAATGCGAGCGTTCAAAATCCGTCAACTGCAAAGGAGCGAGTCGAGAGTAGCTCTTAGGTTTGGGGGGCAAAGATCCCGAAGAAGCGCAAGGTCCAGGCAGGCAACAGGTGGAATCAGGTCCTCCATTTGCGGCTTGCACTCAGCGCTGCGGCGATTTCGCCGTCCGAGAAACCTTGAGCCTTCAGACCGGCCACAAAGAGCTTCTGCGCTTCAAGACTTAGAGCGAACGCGATCTCCATTCGCTGGCCAGGATCCATCTCTTTCAAGGCCTCGATGCGCTCCTCGTGCAGTTTCTCCAGAACAGCGGAAGGAACTGCGCGCTCGCGTCGCCCAAGTTTCATGCTCACTGAAACACCCTCACAAAAAAGCCGCTGCTGACTGTGCTGCCAGTATAGGCGGCGAAGAGGATCGCAACAAGGGTGTTGCTGTCGGCGTCGTATGGCGCCAGAACCTGTGAGTCAATCGTTCGATTCTGGTGTACCGGCCCTTCGGGCCTTGATTCTCTTTGTCGTCTCTAACCACGCGCTCACGCGCGTGGCTACTATTGTACCGCCTCTTCGAGGCTGGTCTGGAAGTCATTGGCAGCCTTGCGGTTCAGCCGGTGGGTCTTCGATTTCAGGGGATCGAGGATCTTCAGCGCGGGGGATCGCATGAAGTCACGGTCAGTTGCGCACAGCACGGCAAGGTGCTCCACCGCATGATGCGGCGACGCCTCATCATTGGCGCAGAGAAGGAGGTTGGCATCTGCAAGGATCATCGGTGAGAGGGCCCTTCCAGTCGCTCTACCAACTCCGCGACATCGTCAAGGTTTACACCCGGCTTTGCACATAGAGGCCGCGAGCGCACGACAAACTTCCTGGTCCGGACAGGGACTCGGGTTGCATTCAGTCCCAGTCTCAGGACACGGTTTACCGTCTCCCTGAACGAATGTCCCGATTTGCGCACCTCCGCGCGCAGCTTGGCCGCAACATCATCATCGAGAGTCAGTGTCGTTCGCATGGCTCAATCCTGGGACTGTGGGGCGAGGGGAGTTCAGCGGGCGGGGAGCAGGCGGCGGAGCATGCGGATCTGGCCTGCATGGTAGAGGTCGTGCGTCGCTACTCCCATGATGATCTCCAGGTTGCTCTGCTTGCTGCCACGCGCCGACTTGTTCAAATCGCGATCCCGCACTTCCTTGAGCGCCTCGCAGAACTCCCGGTGGGTCAGGTTGAGCAGCTTGAGATCCTGCCGCCATGCCTTCGCGTCAGCAACTTCGGGAGAGACAAACCAGTCTGAGCCCTTGCGCGGGAACGGCGCCACGTCACCGCCTCGCAGCCTCCTGCATCCGATGTATTTCCAGTAGGCCGCGTGCAACATGATCTCCCAGACGTTGTGCCTTCCCGCAGCGGGCCGCCAGGAAGCCTGCGCCGCCGTGAGTCCCCGAAGCGAATTGCGGAGGTTGGGGCCGTGCCATGCGGGCCTGCTATACGCCTGATCGACGAGATGGTGGAGAAGGCTGATGGTACTGGCGGATTTTGATTTTGGCATGATAGATCCTTTCCGGGCCGGAGGGCGATGCGACGCGGCGGGGGATCGCGTCCGGTCTGACAAACCGGACCTACTCCGGGCCTGCTAGCGGCGCTTGCCTGACCAGGTGCCGGATCCGCGGTCTCCGAACTGGACCGTCCCTTTCATGGTGTCCGTATCCACCGTCCCGGCATAGCTGATGACATGATCCTGGTCCCGGAAGCGGAGAGTCACCGTGAACTGAATGTCTTTGCCGCGCACGGTCCCTTCAACCTTCGAATCGCCCATCCGCCCGTGGTAGGTACCTGAAAGTTGCTCCCCTGACTGCTGAAGTGCGAGCGACGGAGTGGCGGTTCCCTGCTGCGTCTGGACAGTCAGATCCCAGTTGCCGGTCACATCGGACTGAAAACCCGGCAGCGGGATCGCCATCAAACAGACAAAACCGACCCCCAGCAACCTCACCAGTCTTCTCACTCAAACCTCCGGGAAACGAATGTGGTGGACCATGGCGGGCGGGAAGTTGAGCAGCACCATTTGGTGCTTGTACGCGTACTTGTTGATATACTCGCGCACCACCCGCCCGACCTCGCCGACCCGCCTGCGTCCCGCCGACCTTCCACTCATGAGCCGAGCCGCCTTGCGCACGAGTATGTATTCATAGAAGCTGCAGATGCCGCCGGGCAGCAAAAGTGACCGATACAGTTCGAATATATCGCGCACCGCGTGCGGTTCGAAATTGGTGAACGGGAGACAGGAGAGGATGAAGTCGTAGTGCGGCCGCCGCGCGAAAGCCTCCACCGGCCGGTTGATCACACGGACCTCCGCCTCGACCGCCCTGAAGCAAGGGTCCTGCCTCAGCCGGTTCCTGATGATGCCGGCGAACTTCCGGTCTATCTCGCAGACATCGAGGCGGTCGCCGTCGCCGAGGTGGCGAACAATCTCCTCGGTGACGCTGCCGGTGCCGGCGCCGACCTCGAGGACACTGGCGCCCCGGGCATAATGACGGGCCAGCTCTGCCGTCATCGCCTGGGCCAGGGCTTTCGAACTGGGCACAAGGGCACCGGTTCGTTTGAAGTCCCTGGCAGCGGATTCGATAAAGACGCGCTTAGAGCTCAGTTCCATGGGCTAAGCTCGGTATTATATACAAAAACGCCCGCCAAGGCAGACAAACCATTGTGCCGGCCCTTCGGGCCTTGGTTATATTTCTCGTCCACAACCACGCGCTCACGCGCGCGGCTTCTCACTGCCGGCGCTTCGCGCCTCAATCCATCATCTGGCTCAGCGGGGCCGGAGAAAATGTCAGGGCACCCCGCTGCCCGCGCCTAACGCCTCATTTCATCGGCCATTCGGTCGAGGCACAAGGACGTCAACAAACCGCAAACCAGCCTCGAAGAGGCGGCAGTGAGTAGGCCCGGCCGTAAGGCCGGGAGGAAAAACAAGACAAGGAGGCGAGCGCCGAAGGTGCGGCACAACGACCGCCCGTCCGCGCACTCATTTCCGCGGGAGGAATTTCAGCTCGGTGCGGCTGCGCACGTGCTGCAGCAGCTCGGACTTCTCGTACCAGGACGGCTTCATCCGGGCCGGGCTGAACAGCTTTTCCGCCTGGTCGGAGTAATACGGCGAATCCGGGCGGTCACTTTGCCCGATGGGCGGCTGGGTCCAGCTCCTCACCGGCTTGGTGAGAACGACAACCTGTGTCGAAGTCTGCCCCGCCCGGGCCCAACGTGTGTGATCCGGTTTCGGCTGGGCAAAATCGACCGCGCGGACGGTCGCCATCCCTTCTTCTCCCAGGCTCCCTCCCCCCACCGGCCAGGACTTCTGGTCCCGGCCGACGCGGAACACCTGACCATACGCAGCGTCCACCGAACCGGTGTCCCGGCGCAGCGTCTTCATCGCCTCGGCAAGCGACGCGGTCATGGCCTGCAGTTCGGAATCCACGGGCGGGGATGCCGCCTCCCTCGGCTTTTCCAGGGCTGCCATGTAGTCGGTCAGTTTCGAAGTGAGATCACGGTAGCCGGCACCAAGCCTCCCCCGGAGCGCCTGGCGCCAGTAGTAGAACTTCAAAGCCCCCGTCGATCCGGCTCGCGAGTACCCGTCCCACGCGAGCAGGTCGCGCAGGCCGGCCCGGTAGTCGGCGTCGTCACCAAAGGACGACCCGAAACGTCGGTCCGCCTGCTCCAGCACCCGGGTCCAACGGTCGGACTGGCAGCAGTACATATCCAGCGCTATGGCGATCGCCTTCTCCGGGCTGACCGAATCGTCGTTCTTGAGCAGGTTGACCGCCTGCGCCCCCCGCTGGTGCGTTCTTTCCGCCCGCTCATTGAAGAGATAGCTCCTGTATTTGTCGGGCGTCATCGGCGACCCGACCATCATCACGTCGGGAGGCACGTTGCAGTTCTGCATATATCCCTGAGGCGGATTCTCGATGGAGATCAAATCGCTCGCAGGATGAATGCCGAGCCACTCGGTCTTTTTGGTCGATCCGTCCACGGGCTGTGCGAAGTCGTAGCCATCGGGCCGGATCGGAACACGGCCCGTCCGCTGGTAGTAGATGTTCCCGCTCGTGTCGGCCGCCATGACGTTCTGAGGCATGATCTGGTTGAGGTCCAGGCCCTTGCGAAAATCGGCGACGTTCTTTGCGATGTTGAACAGGTAAAAGGCCTCCGCGAACCGGACCTCTTCGGCATAGGAGAGCTTCGCCGCGAACGCCTCGTTCCCTTTTTTCGCCACGATCGGCCCGTAGTGGGAATCGTAGACAGTGAGCTCGCGCGGCCTCGCTTCCCCCTTCACCGCGATGGTAACCGTGCGCGGCACCAGGGGGCGCCACTCGCCCTCGTAGCGGTACTGGGAAGCGTTCTCCGGATTCAGCGCCAGGCGATAAATGTCGGCGGTGTCAGGACCGCCTGTCGTCATCGCCCAGGCGACATTTTCGTTGTGGCCGAGCCCGATATAGAGGCTCCCCGGCAGGGTGAAGCCGGAACCGCGCAGGGTGCCGGCCTGAATCCTGAACTCCCAGAACCGCTGCGGCCCCCAGAAGGAAAGGTGCGGGTCGATGATCAGTATCGGGGCCTTGACCGAGGTGCGCCCGGGAGCGATCGCCATCTCGTTCGAGCTGCGCATGTCGGCCGCCAGGTTCGGGTACACGCCCGCCTTCTGAAGTTCGCCCAGCGCCTGGCCGACCGGCCAGCCCCACATAAAGTATCGGGAGTGCGCGACCGGCATGAAGACATCGACCTTGCGGCCTCCCCACCAGGATGGGACTTCGGCCTGATGGCTCGCGAGATAGTCATTGACGCCGGCCACGAAAGCTTCGATGTGGCGTCGCACCTCCGGACGGATGCGCCCGTAGTTCTTCTTCGCAATCTCATAGTGCCGCCACACCCGGGACTGAAGATCGCCCATGAATTCGCCCTGACCGACTGCGGCGCAGACCTCCCCCATGCCGCGCATGTAATTCCTGAGAAGCTCTTCCAGACGGTCCTGCGCCTGGCAGTATCCCATGGCGTACAGCCCGGCCTCCGCGGTGGGAGCGAAGATGTGCGGCACGCCGTACTCGTCGCGATAGACCACGGTCTTCCCTGCGTCCGGATCCGGTTTGCCCGCCGCCCGCGGTGCCTGCGCCCCACTCACCGGCAGCAGGAGGGACAGGAGGATGAATGTCAGCAACAGGGTCCGGGTTCGGTGTCTTCGCATAGTTGTGCTCCTTGGTTCTCCTCCGAAAGGAAAACAGAACATAGAATTTAGAATATAGAATTTGGAATAAGCACCCCTGAACGGTCAAGAGCGCTGCGCGCGGATCGAAGCACCATTTTCAATCTGCGTTCATCCGCGTTCATCCGTGTCCAAAATCCCCTTCCCCCGGATGCTTCCTGGATTGTCAGGTCCCAGCCGAGTTTCTGGCCCGGGTGGCGGTCATCGTCTCCGACACGTTCGGCCGCCCGTGGTGCGAAGGACAGACCGATGTCGCGCTGGGCGTGTCGGAGCTTTGCCCTTTCATCGATTACCGTGGACGCGTAGACTCTTCGGGACGGCCGATGCAGGCGACCAGGATCAGCCCGGAGCGCGTCAATACCATCGGCTGGAGTGACTGCAGAGGACAACGTGCACCCTCAGCACACGCAAGTCAAAACATCGCGGGGGAACAGCGGTTGGCTGACCGTCCTGGCGGCACTTCTCCTGGCATGGGAAGTCGTCGGGAGGCTGCTTGAATCTCCCACCGGCCTGTTCCCGGCTCCTTCGAGAGTCATACTGGAGGTCTATCGCGAAGGGCACCAGCTGCAAGGCCACACGCTGGCGACCTTGTGCGAGCTCGGTGCGGGTGTCGTAATCGCACTGCTGCTGGCGCTCTCCATCGGAATCGCGTATGTGTCGACCCGCCAAAGCGAGGGAAAACTGGAGAGGCTGGTTGCCGCGACGCCGGTGGCGCCGTTGATCGCTGCAGCCCCCCTCCTGTCGGTCTGGTTCGGTTTCGGGACAGCCGGAAAGATCGCCGTAACCTCGTTGCTGGGATTTCTGCCCATGCTCAAACATGTCCTGAAGGCGTGTCGCGCCGCACCGGATGGTTCATTGCAGTTGGCTCGGCTGGCCGGGACTCCCTCATGGGTAATCTTCCGGAAGATCCGCGTGCCGGAGGCCATTCCGGATATTCTCGCAGGCTTGAGAGCCTGCGTGGCGTCTGCGCTTGCGGGGGCGATCGCCGCGGAGTTTATCGTGGCAGACCGCGGATTGGGTTATCTGCTGCTGGCGTCCAGCACAGGCATGGACCTTCCGCTTCTGTTTGCCTGTTTGGCGATAATCGCGGCGCTGCTCCTGACATTCCAGGGTGCGATCTTCCTGCTGCAACGCGCGCTCGCTCCCTGGTCCACCTTAGATAGGTAGGATGTGCCTCCGATCCAAAGTGGACCCGGTCTGACGAGGCTGGCTCAGGACTCTATGGCGCGGGCCTTCAGCCCTTGTTTCCTGGTCCTCCATGTAAACCCGGGGCTTCGCCTCGGGCTGGTATGAGAGCGCGCCTTCAGCGCTCCACGAGTTGGTTTGAATACTGTTCTTAGGGCCGAAGGCCCGGCCCATACCAGCCTGGGGCGAAGCCCCAGGAATGGTGCCCATAATAGACGAAGAAGGGCTGAAAGCCCGTATCATAGGAAATTCCGGGACAGCCTCATCGGATCGAACCTACCGAGTTTTGCCCTTCTTCGGGAGAAGGGATACGGCTGCGGCACCTACGACGGCGAGGCAGATCAGGACGGCGAACCCGGCGGCATAGCTCGTGGTTCGGTCCCTGATGGAAGCCACGAGCATCGGGGCGAGTGCCTCGGCAACACCGTCGGCAGTCAGGACTACGCCCATCAACCGGCCCAGAACCCGCACACCGAAAATGTCGGCGGCCATCAGGGGAATAATCATGTAGTCGCCGCCGAGGCCGAGACCGAAGATCAGCGCGAATACATAAAGCACCGCCGGCGAGGACGCGTAGAACAGAAGAGGAATGGCGCTCGCCACGATCGAGTAGATCAGGAGCATCACGTACTTCTTCGGAAACCGGTCCGCGAGCCAGCCCATCAGAAGCCGGCCGGCGATGCTGCTCACGAGGATCAGCGAAAGCACGCTGGCGATTTCCCCTTGCGGCAGCTTCTGGTCCAGGCTGAGAAACAGCTTGAGATTCTGCATCGTACCGCCGACGGCACCGATGGAACACATGCTGCCGACGGCGAGCAGGTAGAAGGCACCGCTCCTGAACACCCGGCCCACCGGCACCTGGCCGGCGGACCCGCTCTGCGAACGGGCCGCCGGCCCCTCGCGGACAAAAAAGGCTGCGGGAAAAGCGATCACAACCATCAGGACGCCGAGAGTAATGAGCGCTTTCTGCCAGCCCAGCGATTGTGTCAGGCGGTTGGCGAGCAGCGGCACGATGGCCCCGCCGATCCCGATCCCCAGGTAGGCGATCCCCATCGCCTTGCCGCGGGCCTTGTCGAACCAGCGCGAGAGGAGCACCTGGTTCGGAAGCGGTCCGCCGCACACGTAACCGAGAGCATTGAAGAGGTAGAAGAAGTAAAACATCCCGAGCGTGGAGATGCTGCCCAGGCCGACCAGGGCGAGTCCGGCCATGAGGATGCCGGCCAGCATCAGCCTGCGCGGGCCGAAGCGGTCGACGATCCAGCCCGCGATGAAACCGAAGACCGGCCCGATGACGAGCTTGCTGAGGGCATTCCCGGAAGTCACCTGGGCGCGCGTCCAACCGAACTCACGCACCATGAAGTCGTAAAAGAACGGCAGGCCATAGAGTGCGAATCCGACGATCGAAAACAGGGCCAGGAAGCCGGTGGCCACAACGTGGACTTGCGCCCCGGTGGACGGGTTCTCCCCTGCCGCAGAGCGACCGGAGGGATCCTGATCAGTGGCCGTGGTCATGGAAGGCTTGTTTTCCGCCATGAAATTTTCCTCAAGGCATACTGGGCCGCATACCTCATCTGCCGAATCCTGTCAGATCCGAGGTTGCCATTAGGTGTCGCGGCGAGACGATAGATACGCATCCCGCCTGGATTGTCCGGGCCGACTCGTAACTCACTCTTCCGGCGCCCCTGCCGGGGCGCGTTGTTTATTAACATCCTCTTCCCGGGGGTTCGCCCTGCTCACCCCCGGCTACGTCTCTTCGGCCCCTCCGGGGCCAATTGTAGCGCGGCCGCCGCGCCCCGGCAGGGGCGAAGGAGAGTAGCGCCGGGTGAGCGAAGCGAACCCGGGGATCGACGAAGGGATAGACATAAAATGGACGCGCCCCGGCAGGGGCGAAGGAGAGTAGCGCCGGGTGAGCGAAGCGAACCCGGGGATCGACGACATAAAATGGACGCGCCCCGGCAGGGGCGAAGGAGAGTAGCCCCGGGTGAGCGAAACGAACCCGGGGATCGACGACATAAAATGGACGCGCCCCGGCAGGGGCGAAGGAGAGTAGCCCCCGGTGAGCGAAGCGAACCCGGGGATCGACGACATAAGATGGACGCGCCCCGGCAGGGGCGGAAGAAAATAGCCCGGGGTGAGCGCAGCGAACCCCGGGAACGGGATCGCAAAATCTATCGCGCCCCGGCAGGGGCGAAGGAGAGTAGCGCCGGGTGAGCGAAGCGAACCCGGGGATCGACGACATAAAATGGACGCGCCCCGGCAGGGGCGAAGGAGAGTAGCGCCGGGTGAGCGAAGCGAACCCGGGGATCGACGACATAAAATGGACGCGCCCCGGCAGGGGCGGAAGAAAATAGCCCGGGGTGAGCGCAGCGAACCCCGGGAACGGGATCGCAAAATCTATCGCGCCCCGGCAGGGGCGCCAGAGCGACAACATCCGCGGTCTGTTAGAACCGGACAACAGCCGTTTGGCGTCCTTGTTGATTCTCGGTCTTGTCATAGCGGGCCCGAGCATCATAGAGTTGACCGGTCATGACAGGCAAGCCCGAACCGCGTCCGCACCTTCAAGCAAAGGAAGCCTGTGCCGCAATTCGGACCGACGCAGGTGAAGAATCACTCGCCGGCCCTTTCACAATCGATATCCCCCCCAATGTATTTGTGGCGCTTGTCGGTCCGCCCTCCAGCGGAGCGGGCGCGCTGCTGCGCCTTTTCGCGGGCCTTGCCCGCCCGGCATCGGGCGAGATCCTGGTGCGCGGCGAAAAAGTGACCTCACCCCGGCCCGAGGCGGGCTTCGTGTTTTCCGAACCCTCCCTGCTGGCGTCGAGAACCGCGCTCGGTAACGTGCTTCTGCAGGCTGAACTGCGCGGCCTCGAGCCCGGTTCCAAAGAACTCCGTGCCCGCGAACTCCTGTCGCTGATCGGGGCCGGAGAGTACCTGGACAGGTATCCGCGGGATCTGCCGGAGGCCATCACGCAGCGGGTTGCGATCTGCCGCGCGCTGCTCCTCGACCCCGAACTGCTACTGATGGACGACCCTTTCCGCCCGCTGAATCCGCTCGAGCGGGAACAACTTGTCCGCGACCTGCAGCGGTTCCACTTCGAGAGCCGCCCGACCGTCGTCATGGCTTCGCCCGGCATCCCGGAGGCGGTCCAGACGGCCGACCTTATCGCGGTCGTTGCCCCGCAGGGCCGTATCGAACGTGTCATCGAGATCGACCTCCCCAGGCCAAGGCGCCTGGACAGGACCACGGCGCCCAGGATCTCCGACTATTGCACGACGGTCAGGATGCTGCTGGAAGCCCTCGGAGTTCTGACCTAGATGGAACCGATCCGGTATCCGCGGATAGCTTCGTTCAAGAGCGTTCAGAGCTTTCTGGCGCACCTCCATTCGCTCGGGCTGGACCTGCCAATCGACCAGGCCATCGAAGCGGCGCCCACTTCTCCGCTGGGCCAGCCGGCGACGTGGCACGGGCACCTCATCGGAAACCGTTTCTGCATCCTGCCGATGGAAGGCTGGGACGGCACGGCCGACGGCGGCCCGGGCGAGATGACCTTCCGCCGATGGCTCCGCTTCGGCCAGAGCGGGGCCAAGCTCATCTGGGGCGGCGAGGCAACGGCCGTATGCCCCGACGGTCGCGCCAACCCGCGGCAATTGTGCATCCACAGGGGAAACATAAAGGAGTTCGAGCGCCTGCGCGCCGTGCTCGTCGACGGCCACCGTGAGCGTTTCGGAACGACAGCCGATCTGGTCGTCGGACTTCAGCTCACACACTCGGGCCGGTTCAGCCGGCCGCACAGCTACGACCGGCCCGAGCCGAAAATCCTCTACCACCACCCGATCCTCGACCGCCGCCTCGGTATCCCTCCGGCACAGCCGGTTCTCGGCGACAACGAAATCCGGGAGATCCGCAACCGGTTCGTCGATGCAGCCAGGCTCGCTCGCGACGCGGGATTCGCGTTCGTGGACATCAAGCACTGCCACGGCTACCTGGGACACGAGTTTCTCAGCGCATTCGATCGCCCGGGCCCGTACGGCGGGTCTTTCGAGAACCGCACCCGATTTATGCGCGAAGTGGTGGAGGATATCCAGACCTCGATCCCGGGCATCGAGGTCGCGGTCCGTTTCAGCGCATTCGACCTCATACCATACCGCAAGGACGCCGGCGGCCGCGGCGTCCCCGAATCCTGGGAGGGGCTCTATCCGTTCGGCTTTGGCTGCAATGGAGAGGACCCTCTGAAGCCGGATTTGACCGAAGCCAAAAAGCTCCTGGCGATGCTTGCCGGGCTGGGAGTCGGTCTCGTCTGCGTCTCGGCGGGCAGCCCCTACTACAATCCTCATGTCCAGCGCCCCGCGCTCTTCCCTCCATCCGACGGCTACGACCCGCCGGAAGATCCGCTCGCCGGTGTGGCCCGCCAAATACAGGCAACGGCCGAGCTCAAGCGGGCGCAGGATGGGGTCCTGGTGGCCGGATCCGCCTACAGTTACCTGCAGGAGTATCTGCCCCATGTCGCGCAGGCGGCCGTCCGGCGCGGCTGGACCGACTTTGTCGGGCTGGGCCGCGTTGCGCTTTCGTACCCGGAACTTCCTGCCGACCTGCTTGCGGGCCGCCCGCTCCGGACGCCATTGCTCTGCCGCACCTTCAGCGACTGCACCACCGCCCCCCGTCACGGCCTCCCCTCCGGCTGCTACCCGCTCGACGAGTGCTATCGCAAATCTCCCGAAGCAGCCCGACTCCGGGAAATCAAGAAACAGCGCACATCCGTTCGATGACCATGGAGTGAAACCGGCAAAGCAGAGGTCCGTCCTGACCCGGACAATTCATGAAGCATCCGGGAGAAGGGGATTCGGGACACGGATGAACGCGGATGAACGACCGATCGAAAATGGTGATTCGATCCGTGTGCGGAGCTTTTGCCGCTGATTCATGAATCATCCCCGCTAACGGAATTTCGAATTCCATTTTCCTCTCCCGTTTTTGGTAAAGTTATCTGAACTTGACGGTTTTGTGACGCGGGACTAATGTACAGAAAATTTAACCGTAAGGAAGAAATGGTCAAGATAACTTATACAAAGGTTTTCGACGTGCTGGAGGATCGGGGACAGAAGCAGCGATGGCTGCTCACCGAGCTCAGGCGTCGCGGTTGCAGGATCAGCGAAAGCTATCTTTCGCAGATCAAGTCCGGAATCAAGCAGCCCGGCCGCCGCTTCATCGAGGCCGCGTGCGAGGTGCTGGGAATGCCGGAGAGTGTTCTGTTTCAAGCCAAAGGAGAGAAGGCAATCATGGCAAAGAAGACAACCAGGAAGGTTGTGGCGCAGGGACCTGCCCCCAGGGAAGCCAAGGGGGGCAAGGGGAAGATCAACGTGGCAATTATCGGGGTGGGCAATTGCTCCTCGTCGCTGGTGCAGGGCCGCTACTTCTACCAGGACGCCCCGGAGGACCAGTTCATTCCCGGCCTGATGCACGTCAACCTGGGCGGGTACCACATCCGCGACATCAACTTCGTCGCGGCGATCGACATTGATGCCAACAAGGTCGGTCACGACCTGTCGGAAGCGATCTTCACCTACCCGAACAACACCTACAAGTTTTCCGAGGTCCCCTACCAGGGTGTGAAGGTGGCCCGCGGCATGACGCACGACGGGCTCGGCAAGTACCTGTCGCAGATCATCAAGAAGTCGAAGGGCGGCACCGACGACATCGTCCGGTTGCTCAAGGAGACAAAGACCGACGTCGTCGTGAATTACCTGCCCGTGGGATCCGAGGAAGCCACCAAGTGGTACGTCGAACAGGTGCTCGCCGCCGGGTGCGGATTCATCAACTGCATCCCGGTATTCATCGCCCGCGACCAGTACAACTACTGGCCGCGTCGCTTCAAGGAGGCCGGGCTGCCGATTGTCGGCGACGACATCAAGTCGCAGGTCGGGGCCACGATCGTGCATCGCGTGCTCACGCGGCTGTTCGTCGATCGCGGCGTTCGCCTGGACCGCACCTACCAGCTGAACTTCGGCGGCAACACCGACTTCCTGAACATGCTCGAGCGCGAGAGGCTCGAATCGAAGAAGATCTCGAAGACCTCGGCGGTCACTTCGCAGCTCGACTACCAGCTTCCGGCCGAGGACGTCCATGTGGGGCCATCCGACTACGTGCCCTGGCTCAAGGACCGCAAGTTCTGTCACATCCGGATGGAAGGCACGACATTCGGCAACGTGCCGCTCAACGTCGAAGTGAAGCTCGAGGTCTGGGACAGCCCGAATTCAGCCGGTGTCGTGCTCGATGCGATCCGCTGCTGCAAGCTGGCGCTTGATCGCGGGGTGGGCGGGCCGCTGCTCGCTCCGTCGTCCTACTTCATGAAGTCTCCGCCGGAACAGTATCCCGACAACATCTGCCGCGAGAAGCTCGAGGCTTTCATCGCAGGCTGATTTGTCTAACCGCAGAGGCGCAGAGTTCGCAGAGATATCTAGTTGATTCCAAATCAGATAGAAATCACTCTCTGCGGTCTTTGCGCCTCTGCGGTGAATTCTTCACGGCTTCTCCGACCCGCCGCGGCGTGTCCGGGAGCAAGTCACACTCCCAGCGCCGAGCGGCGCAGCAGTTCCCCGCGGCCGCAGGCGCGCTGCACCTCGTATCCCTTCAGCGGCAGGATGTGCTCGTGCACGGCGTCAATCAGGTCGGCCGGGAACGGGAAGAACGCATCTTCGACTTCGTCCGCCGGCGTGATCCAGTTACGGGCGCCGACGACCACCGGCGGCGCGTCGAGCTCGTCAAAAGCCAGCAGCGTGATGGTCGCAGCCACGGTCTGAAGCGCGCTGCCGCGCACGCAGGCGTCCGAAGCCAGCAGGATCTTGCGCGTCTTGCGGACCGACTCGAGGACCTTTTCATAGTTGAAAGGCACGATCGAGCGCGCGTCGATCAGCTCGCATTCCAGCCCGAACCGGCCTTCCAGCTCGGCGACGGCGTCGAGCGCCCGATAGAGCGTCGCGCCGACGGTCAGGATGGTGAGGTCCTTTCCCTTCTTCTTGATATCGGGCTCGCCGATCGGAATTTCGTAGGCGCCTTCCGGTACGCCCCCCCTCACGAACTCCTCGGGGGTGTCGTAGATGCGCTGACTTTCGAAAAAGACCACCGGGTCGGTGCCGAGCAGCGCTGAATACATCAGCCCCTTGGCATCATAAGGGGTCGCCGGGAAGACGACTTTCAAACCCGGTACGTGGGCGCACATCGCCGTCCAGTCCTGGCTGTGCTGGGCTCCGTACTTCGAGCCTACCGAGACGCGCATAACGACGGGCATCCGCAATCCGCCGCCGGACATCGATTGCCACTTCGAAAGCTGGTTGAAGATCTCGTCGCCTGCGCGACCCATGAAGTCGCAGTACATGAGCTCGACCAGGGGCCGCCCGCCTTCCAGCGCGTATCCGACCGCCGTGCCGGCGATGGCGCCCTCTGCGATGGGGGCGTTGAAGAGCCGGTGATACGGCAGCGCCTCAGTGAGGCCGCGATAGACCCCGAACGCGCCGCCCCAGTCGCGGTTCTCTTCGCCGTAGGCCACGAGGGTGGGATCGGCATAGAAGCGATCGAGGATCGCCTCGAAGATGGCGTCGCGGATCCCGACGCACTTCCCTTTCGGCAGACGTTGGCCGTCACCGTCAAACGCGGACCGGCTGCGCTTCGCGAGCTGTTGCACCCTGGGGTTTTCGGCCCTGGGGAGCAGCACTTCAGGAGCGCGTTCCGCCATGCGCTCGACACGGCGGTTGGATAGCATGGCCTTTTCAAGCTCGCATGCCGTCCCCTTCAGGTCGATGCGAGGAGAGACCTCGAGATCGATGGCCTTGCGGTATGTCCGCAGGATAGTCTCGTCGACGCGCTTCGCGATGCGATCCAGATCGCGCTTTGCAGCGACCTTCGCTTTCACCAGTTCGGCGGCGTACCCCTGGATCGAATCCGCCTGCTGCCACATCTCGATCTCCGATTTTTCCCTGTAGGAACTCGCGTCGGAGGGGGAGTGGCCGCTGTAACGGTAGGTCACGGTGTCGAGCAGGACCGGGCCGTCGCCCCGGGCGATGATCTCCTTCTTGCGCGCGATGGCGTCGACCACGGCAAGCGGGTTGTAGCCGTCGACGCGCTCCGCGTGCATCTGCTCCGGGTTCAGGCCGGCGCCGATTCGGGCCAGGATCTTGTGGCCCATGGTCTCGCCGACGGGTTGCCCTCCCATGCCGTAAAAGTTGTTGACGAAATTCACGATCAGCGGGAGGCCGTGCCGGTACTCGCCGTCCCAGAGCGTCTTGAACTGGTCCATGGTCGCAAAGCAGAGCCCTTCCCAGACCGGGCCGCAGGCCGAGGAAGCGTCCCCGATGTTGGTCACGACGATCCCAGGCGCGCGGTTCACGTGCTTGTAAAGGGCCGCCCCGACGGAGATGTCGCCTGAACCCCCTACGATCGCATTGTTGGGGTAGATGCCGAAGGGAGGGAAGAAAACGTGCATCGAACCGCCGAACCCCTTGTTGAAGCCCGCTTCGCGGCCGAAGATCTCGGCCAGAGTCCCGTAGAGAAGATAATCGACTGCCAGTTCCTTGACGGACGCGTGGGTGCCGTCGTCGACCACCCGGAGGGTCTTGCCCGCGAAATAGCTCCGCATGATCTCCATCAGCGCGGAATCATCAAGCTTCTCGATCGCCGATAGTCCCTTGGCAAGGACTTCGCCGTGGCTCCGGTGACTGCCGTATATGTGGTCATCGACGCCGAGGAGGAAAGCCTCCCCGACTGCCGCCGCCTCCTGCCCGATTGAAAGATGCCCGGGCCCGCGGTGACTGTACTCGATCCCCTTGTACTTCCCCTGCAGCTTCACCTCGCTGAGCATCGTTTCGAAGACGCGGATGATCTGCATGTCGCGATAGATCCCGAGCAATCCGGGCGCTCCGTACCTCTCGAGCTCTTCGCCGAGAGGGCGGTCGTATTGGTTCACGGGAATCGGTGAGAATTCGATCTGTCCCCGTGCTCTCATCTGTTCGGGGGTAACCATCAGTTTCTTCGGCATGATTGCTTCTCCATCAACAGTGAACGGCAGGAGAGTGGGCGCGTTTCGCTGAACCGCCCCGTGTCCGCACCGGCGGTGCGGACCCGCTCCCGCATTACCGTGTCATTTCTCATCCGCAGGCGGGTACGTGAGCTCGATCCCGCGGGCGTTCAGGAAGTCCCGCCACTCCGGCAGCGGCTCCTGGTCGGTAACGACGCGCGAGATCTCGTCGAACTCGCATATCTTGAACAGCGACGGCGTCAGGAATTTCGTGTGATCGACGAGCAGGATCGTCTCGCGCGCGTTCCGGATGGCCTGGCGATAGAGGTGCGCGCTCTCGATATCGCTGGCGCTCACCCCGAAATCGCGGCTGAGGCCGTCCGCCCCGATGAACGCCAGATACCCTCTCAACTGCTCCATCGCAGCCGTGGCCAGCGGGCCGACCGAGTCCATCCGCTCGGGGCGATAGTGGCCGCCGATGAGGATGACGCCGCTCTCGGAATTGCCTCCCAGTTCGACCGCCAGCCGCGCAGAGTTCACGATCACGTGCAATCCCCGGCGGCGCTTCAGGTGATGACTCATCTCGAAACAGGTCGTGCCCGAATCTATGAAGACCTGCTCGTTATCACCCACCAGCGCGGCAGCAAGCCCTCCGATGACCCTCTTGGCTTCTATGTTGCGCGTCGCCTTGGTGCGGAAAGAGAAATCGGTAGCCCGCGGGAGAGTCGCCCCGCCATAGACAAGTTCGACCTGGCCGGTGTCGGCCAGAGGGCGCAGGTCCCGGCGGACGGTCGCTTCCGAAACGGACATTTCCTGCGCCAGAGCCTTCACCTCGACGTGCCCATGCTCCAGAATCCTCCGCAAGATAAGGTCGCCACGTTGCTTGGTCGTCAGGCTCATCAGCTTGACCCTCGAAGAAACCATAGCATTGCGCAAGATCAATCACAAAATCAACAGAAAAGATCGTAATATGTTGATTGATCTCGTTATAATTTATGCTTGCAAAGAAATGGCGGGATAAGTAGTGTTGGTCTGCATTCCATTTCAGGAGACGCTGTCGATGAGCAAGATTGCGATGCCCAAAGCCGGTCAATCGATGGAAGAAGGCTCTATCCTCAAGTGGCACAGGCAGGAAGGCGACACGGTAGCCGAGGGCGAAATTCTTCTGGAGATAGACACGGACAAGGCGGCCATCGAAGTTGAGTCGCCACAGGGCGGCGTCCTGCGCAAGATCCTTTGCGCAGCAGGAACCACCGTGCCGGTCCTCGCCCCGATCGCCATCATCGCGGGCGCGGACGACGACATCTCGGCCGAATTGTCCGAGGCCCGGGCGGAGTTGGACTCGTTCCTGAAGGGCGAGGTCAAGCCGGCGCCGGAGGAAGCGCCGTCGAGACCGGCGTCCGTCGAACAGGCAAAGGCGGGCAAACCCGCCGCAGGCAGACAACCTGCGGGCAAGCCGGTTGCGCCGAAGCCCCCTCCCGCAGAACCCGGAAGGACGAAGGCTTCACCGGCAGCCAGGAAGATGGCGCAGAACCTCCAGGCAGATCTCCAGTCTGCCGGTCCGGGCAGCGGTCCGGAAGGCCGGATCCTTACGACCGATGTTGCGCGCGCGGCGGCCGAGGCGGCCGCAGTTCCGAAGGGTGCGCCCCGCCGGCCTCTGACCGGCATGCGCAAGGCCATAGCAAGGACCATGCAGGCATCCAAACAGGCTATTCCGCATTTTTACGTCAAGCTGACGATCGACGCCGGGCCGCTGAACAAGTTTTATCGGGCTGAAAAGCAGAAGTACCCGTGCACCATCAACGACATCATGACCCTGGCCTGCGCACGCGTGATACGCGAGTTCCCGGCGTTCCGGAGCAGGCTCGAAGACAATGAGGAAGTAGTGGAGTTCCCTGCCGCCAGCATCGGGGTCGCCGTCGGGATGGACGAGGGTCTCGTTGTCCCCGTGGTGGTCGGAGCAGAGGGCATGTCGCTCGAGGAGCTCGCCGCGGAAACCCAGCGGATAGTCGAGGCCGCGCGCCACGGGAAAGTGGTGGCGATGGGCCAGGGGGTTTTCACGATCACAAACCTGGGCGGATTCGGCGTGGAGGAGTTTTCGGCTATTATCAATCCGCCGGAGGCGGCGATTCTCGCCGTCGGTGCCATGCGGGAGGCTGTGATCGTGAAGGACGGCGGACTACGGCCGGCATGGATAATGACGATGGTGCTCAGTGCGGATCACCGCCTGATCGACGGGTTGATGGCTGCGAGGTTTCTGAAGCGGCTGAAGGAAGTCCTCGAGGCGCCTGACACACTGCTGGCGCCGGCGGCGGTTGGGTGATTGGACGGTGTGCCGCGAGACATCCTGCGAACGAAATGAAGAAGATGGCGGACCGGACATACAAAGCCGATGTACCGCGCCTTCGGCGCTCGGGGTATATCCGGGGGCGCTGCCCCGCCTTTCGGCCGGGGCTACTCACTGTCGGCCCTTGCGGGCCTCATTCACCCTTGGAGGTCGTTACCAATCTTTCGCCCCTTCTCGAGGGCCATTGGCCCGATCCATACCAGCCTGGCGCAGCGCGCCAGGTCTGGGAGCGGCAGTGTCTCCTAGAGGGCCTCGTTTCCGATCTGTTACCACCGGCCCTTTGGGGGCTCGTTTCCGATCTCTCACCATTGGCTCCTTCGGGCATCATTTCCGGTCCGTCATTGTCGGCCCTTGCGGGCCTCCGTCGCGGCCCTGACGATCGTCCCTTTCGGGCCTGATTTCAGCGCGATTGTATCAGTACGTTCGCCGAGGGAATGACATCCGGAGCCTCGAAGAGGCGGCAGTAAGTAGGCCCGGCCGTAAGGCCGGGATGAAATCACGCATAGCCATCGAGGCCTGAAAGGCCGGCACACCGAATCGCATGATTTGTTCGAACGTTCTCATCGATTACCCGCTCGAGGCAATAAGCGCCGACGCCGATCGTCGCGTTGCGCCCGCTGTCCCACCCAGGTCAAACGCACACGTGCACCTGCCGCCGAATTTCTCCGCCTTTGAAAGCGTGGCACAGGCGGTCGACCTGGCGGCTTCGCAAGGCGTCCGGATCCTGGGAGCGAGCAACTACTACGACTTTTCGATATACGGGTCCTTCTCCGAACGGTCGCTCGCCAGGGGTGTCTATCCGTTATTCGGGCTGGAGGTCATCGCGCTGTTGGACGACGTGAAACGCGCCGGCATCCTGATCAACGATCCCGGCAATCCGGGCAGGATGTATCTCTGCGGCAAGGGCATCACGAAGTTCGAGAATCCGGCAGCGGAAGCCCGGCAACTGCTCGATCGCATCCGGCGCAGCGACGAGGAACGGATGAGAAGGATGGTCCGCCTGATGGCCGATGTTTTCGCCTCGGGCGGCCTGGATTCGGCACTCGATGAAGATCGGATCATCGACAGAATCGTGGCCCGCTACGGCGTCAGTCGATCCATGGTCACGCTGCAGGAACGTCACGTGGCGCAGGCGTTCCAGGAGGAGCTCTTCGGGACGGTGCCGGCGCCGAAACGCGCCCAGGCGCTGGGCCGCATTTTTGGCCGTCCCTTCGAGGGCGATCCCGGGAACGGCGTGAAGGTTCAGAATGAAATCCGTTCCAATCTCATGAAGGTCGGCAAGCCGGCCTTTGTCGAGGAGTCTTTCGTGAATTTCGACCAGGCCTGCCGTTTGATTCTGGCGTTGGGGGGCATACCCTGCTACCCCACGCTGGCTGACGGCGCGTCGCCGGTCTGCGGCTACGAAGATCCGCCCGAGAAGCTGATCGGGGCCCTGCGGGAGAAACACATCTTCTGCGCCGAATTCATACCGCTGCGCAACGACCCGAAGGTCCTGGAAAGGTACGTCACCGCTTTCCGGCGCGCCGGGTTCGCCGTGACGGCCGGGACCGAGCACAACACGCTCGACCTGCTGCCGATGGAGCCGGCCTGCCGCGCCGGTTCGCCGGTCCCGGCGGCCGTGAAGGAGATCTTCCTCGAGGGCGCCTACGTCGTCATCGCGCACCAGTTCTTGACCGCGCGCGGCTGCCCCGGCTATGTCGACAACGAGGGCAATCCGAACGCGGCATTTTCCGGCCCCGAGGAGCGCATCGATCACTTCAGGCGCATCGGGGCGGCGGTGGTTGCCCGGCATCAGGCCGGGAACCGCAATTGAGGAGTCTCACTCTCCATGGTTACGAGGATACCCTGGCCCGATTTCAGTGAGCCTGATACCCCGATGGCTCAGCTCATCAAGCTGTCGCATTTCTATGGCTCAGATATCGACTTCGTGATTGCAGGCGGCGGAAACACATCGTTCAAGACGGAAGACCGGCTGTTCGTGAAGGGGAGCGGCACGTATCTGGCCACGATCGAGGCCGGGGGCTTCGTAGAGATGGACCGGAGGCAACTGGACGCCCTTCTGTCCGCCGACCTCGGCTCCGATCCTGACCTGCGCGAGAAACGGTTCAAGGAATCGATTCTCGCCGCACGCATGCATCCCGAAAGGGGGCAGCGCCCTTCCGTCGAATGCGTGCTGCACAACATCCTGCCCCGTCGCTTCGTCGTACACACCCACTCGACACTCGCGAACTGGCTCGCCTGCTCGAGCAGCGGAGCGCGAACCACCAACGAACTCTTCGGCGACGACATCCTCTGGATCCCTTACGTCGATCCCGGGTTCGTACTGGCCCAGTCGATCAACCGGGCCCTCAAGGACTACTCCCGCCGCACCGGGCGTGACTGCCCGCAGGCCCTCCTGATGCAGAATCATGGACTGATCGTTTGTGGGGACACTCCCGGGGAAATTCGAGCAAGTACCGACCGCATCGTGGAGTCGATCCGCGACCGCGTCGGGAACTTTGACGACGCAGCCGCGTTCGGCCCCGTTCAGCGCCTCGACCCGGAGCGCGCACGCCGGGAGATAACCACTCTGGGCCCGCTGCTGCGCGGGCTGCTGGCTGACGGCGAGGCACTCAAGGTCGTCGCCTTCGACGACTCGGCGACAGTCATGGGTTACGTCGGCAGCGGGGCCGGACGCCAGGTTGCCGCACGGGGGCCGCTGACGCCGGATCAGATCGTCTACTGCTACTCATTCCCGCTGTGGTTTGAACCGAAGGAAGAGGAGGACACGCAGTCTCGTGTCGGCCGGCTCTCAGCGGCGATCAGAGAGCATGAAACGGCTACGGGATCGCCTCCGCTGGTGGTCCTGGTCGAAGGGTTGGGGATGTTCACGGTCGGAAGCAGCTGGGCGGCGGCCGATACGGTCCGCCAGAGTTACACCGACGCGATCAGGATCGCGGGAGGCGCGCGGCGCCTCGGCGGCGCCCAGGCCCTGTCCACCCGCGACCGGCAGTTCATCGAGTTCTGGGAGGTCGAGGCTTACCGCCGCAAGGTCGCGGCGGGCGGTGCGAGCGCGGGCCGCATGCAGGACAAGGTCGCCGTGGTGACCGGTGCAGCGCAGGGATTCGGCAGGGAAATCGCAGAGGCGCTCGCCGCAGCGGGCGCGCATGTCGTCCTTGCCGATATAAACCTCGATGCCGCGCTGAAGGTTGCCGACGGGTTGGTCGCGCTCCACGGCCCGGGCCGGGCATTCGCGATCGGGATCGACGTGACTGAGGGACGTTCGGTCGCAGAAGCGCTCGGCGGTGTCGTGAGGCTCTATGGCGGCCTGGATCTGCTCGTCTCCAACGCAGGCGTCTTGCGCGCCGGCAGCGTGAAGACGCAGTCTGCGGGCGAGTTTGACCTGGTGACGAGCGTGAATTACAAGGGGTATTTCGTCTGCGTTCAGAATGCGGCGCCGATAATGGCCCTGCAGCGGCGCGCCAAACCCGGCTACTGGAGCGACATCATCCAGATCAACTCGAAGTCGGGTCTCGTGGGATCGAACCGCAACAGCGCATACGCAGGAAGCAAGTTCGGGAGCATCGGCCTGACACAATCCTTCGCCCTGGAGCTGATCGAGGATGGAATCAAGGTGAACGCCATCTGTCCCGGGAACTACTTCGAGGGGCCGCTCTGGTCGGACCCTGAGACCGGGCTCTTTGTTCAGTATTTGAGGACCGGGAAGGTGCCCGGGGCAAAGACGATCGCGGACGTCAGGCGTGCCTACGAAGCCAAGGTCCCGATGGGCCGGGGATGCACGACGGCCGACATAATGAAGGCCGTCTACTATCTCGTGGAACAAAAATACGAGACCGGACAGGCGTTGCCGGTAACCGGCGGCCAGGTCATGCTGAATTGAGGGAGCTATGGGGACAGGCTGCTCGACCTCGAAATTCAGCAGGGCTCTCTTCTGAAGGATGGCCACTGATAAATTCGAGGTCGAGCAGCCTGTCCCTGTAATCACTATGAAACTGCCAGCCACGCAGCGTGCGATCCAGCTTGTCGGCCCTGGTGAATTGAGACTGGTCGACGCGAAAGAGGTCCCGGCTCCCGGGCCGCATCAGGTTCTGGCGCGCGTCGAAGCGGTCGGCCTCTGTTTCTCGGATCTCAAGCTCCTGAAACAGTTCTCGCAGCATGCGCGCAAGGGCGAGATCCTGGAAGGCCTGCCGCGGGAAGTCCTCAACGAAATCCCGAGCTATGTTCCCGGCGACCGGCCGACGGTGCCGGGCCACGAAGTGGTATGCCGGATCGTCGCCGTGGGCGACGGCGTCCGCCATCACAGCCTCAACGAGAGATGCCTGGTTCAGACGGATTACCGCACTCTCCGCACCGCAAATTCCAACGCCGCGTTCGGATACAACTTCGAGGGCGGCCTCCAGGAGTACGTGCTCATGGATGAGAGGGTGATCATCGACCCTCTGAGCGGCGAGCGTTTTCTGATCCCGGTGCGCGAAGACCTGAGCGCTTCGGCCGTGGCTCTCGTCGAGCCGTGGGCATGCGTCGAGGATTCCTACGCCAATCCGGAACGGCGGGGAATCAAACCCGGCGGTCGCCTCCTGGTGGTCTTCGACGAAGGGAACAGGATCGAAGGGTTGGTGGAGGCACTCGAAACGGGCAGGCCTGGCCTGGCAGTCGTGGTCCGTGCGAACGCCGCCGATCTCGCCGCTCTGCGCGAACCCGGCATTCGCACGGACACTGCGGATGATCTTCCCTCCCTGCCGGCAGAGTCGTTTGACGACATCATCTACTTCGGCGTCGACGCGCGCGTCATCGAGACGTTGAACGACAAGCTGGCGCCGGGCGGAATTGCAAACATCGTCGCCGGCGGCCGCAGCATCGGTGAGCCGGTATCAATCGGAATCGGCCGCGTCCACTACGGGATGACGCGCTGGATCGGCACCACGGGAAAGCATGCGATCGAGGCGTATCGCTCCATCCCTTCCTGCGGAGAGATCAGGCCGGGAGAAAGGATCGCGGTCGTCGGAGCAGGCGGGCCGATGGGGCAGATGCACGTGATTCGAAACATCTGCCAGGGGATACCGGGCGTGACGATCGTGGGCACCGATGTCGACGATTCACGCCTCCAGGCGCTCGCAGTCAAAGCCGATCCGCTGGCGCGGACGAACCGCGTACCAATGGAACTCGTCAACACCGCAAAGCAGGGACTGTCCGGCAGGTTCAGCTATTATGCCCTGCTGGCTCCGATCGGGAAGCTCGTCGCGGACGCGATCGCAAACAGCCTCGACGGCTGCCTCATCAACGTCTTCGCAGGGATTCCGGCTCCTGTCCGCGAGAAGCTCGACCTGGACACTTACATCGCCAATCGCTGCTTCATGTTCGGCACCAGCGGTTCAGTCATCCGGGACATGAAGATCGTCCTCGAGAAGGTCGAGCGCGGGCAACTGGACACCAACAGCTCTGTCGATGCGGTCTCAGGCATGGCCGGTGCTCGGGATGGCCTGGCAGCTGTGGAGGACCGAAGGCTCGCCGGAAAAATCATCGTGTATCCCATGCTGCGCGACCTGGGGCTGATGCCGTTGACAGAGCTCGCCCGGCAATTTCCCACTGTGGGGGAAAAGCTGGAAGCCGGGCAGTGGACGAGAGCCGCCGAGCAGGAGCTTCTCCGTGCCGCCGGAATAGGTCCTGGCCCGGATGGTTCATGAAGCATCCATGAGGACGGGTTTGGGGACGCGGATCAACGCGGACGAACGCCGATCGAAAATTATGATTCGATCCGGGCTAGGAGACCGGCTGGCGGAGGATCTGGGCCGTTCGCATGCGGACGCGTTCGAGGTCGAGCCTTGCCGGCAGCAGCATGGTGGTATTCTCGGCCGCGGCTGCCATGCCGAACCGGATCGCTTCCGGCATTTCGGAGCCGGCCCGCAAGGCCCAGGCCACACCCGCCGCCAGGCAATCGCCCGACGCGATCGGATTGACGACCGGTACTTTTGCGGGTAAGAAGGTATAGAAGCTTCCGTTCGAGGATGCCCAGAGCGCGTCTGCACCGTGGCTGATCAGCACCCACTCCGCCCCGCGGCAATTGAGCTCGTTCATCGCATCCTTGAGCCGCTCATCCGAGCTCAGATCCTGCCCCAGCGTCCTGGCGAGTTCTTCGCGGTTCGGTTTTACACACAGAGGCCTGCAGGTCAGCGCCTCCAGCAGTTCCGCTCCCGAGGCGTCAAGCACGACGCGGCCGGGCGTCCTGCCGATCAGATCACGATAAAAGGCCCGCGGCGTGCCCGGAGGGAGAGAGCCGCTGAGAACGACGTAGCGTGCTTTGCTCACGCACTCCTCGTAAGCACTCCTGAAGGTCTCGAGGTCGCCGGGCGAAACCGTGGCCGCGTTTTCCACGACCTCGGTCGTGACACGGTTCGGGCGGTCGAGAAGCGTAGTGCATACCCTGGTGGGTTTGTCGGACCATACCCAGCGGCAATTGGCTCCGAGCGACGCGAACTGCTCTTCGATGCTCTTTCCGGGAAACCCGCCGATCAGCGCAAGCGTGACACTGGGTCCGCCCAGATGATGCAGAGCCAGGCCGACGTTGAGAACCTTGCCCGAAGCGGTCCAGTAAGCTTCCCGCGCGCGGTTCACCTGGCCAAGCTTCACGGCATCGAACGACAGTATCTGTTGCCAGGCGGGGGTCAAGCCGGCTGCTAGTATCAAGGGTGGGCTCCTGCCGACGCTTCAGGCTCGCCTGTATCGCGGCGCAAAAGGATGGCTTGTGATCTGGGGGCGGTCGCTTTCGAGCCACCTCCCGGGTATAGTCGCTGCACAGGCCGGGCAGTGCCCCTCACCGTCCAGCCGGTATTTCAGAATACGGTATCCCAGCCTCTCCACGACCGTCTCACCACACCCGGCGCATTTCGTGTTCTCGAGGTCGCCTGCCATCCCCGGCAGGTTTCCGGCGTACACGTAGCGCAGCCCCGATCGCCGGCCAATCCCGGCGGCACGCAGGAGGTCCGCGACACCCGTGTCCCGCGGACCAACCATCTTATAGTCGCGATGAAACGCGGTTACATGCCACGGAATCTCCGGGGAAACGGAAGAGATGAATTCCGCCAGCCGCGTGAGTTCCTCGTCGGAGTCGTTGAAACCGGGGACCAGGAGCGTCACGATTTCGACCCATATGCCCATGTCGTGGAGGGAGCGGATGGTGTCAAGGATCGGCTGCAACCGCCCGCCGAGCTTGCGATAACAATGATCATCAAAACTCTTCAGGTCAACCTTGCAGAGGTCGAGCCACGGCCTGAGGTATTCGAGGACCTCCGGCGTGCCGTTGCCGTTGGAGACGTAGGCGGTCATGAGGCCTGCGGCTTTTGCCTCCCTGAAAATCGCGACTGCCCACTCACTCGTGATGAGAGGTTCGTTGTAGGTGCTCACCACGACTTCGGCATGCTGATCGACCGCCATCCGGATCAGCCGCTCGGGAGTCGCGCGCATCGGTGCGGAGGCCGCTTCCGGATTCCGCAGCGCCTGCGAAGTCACCCAGTTCTGGCAGTAACTGCAGTGCAGGTCACAGCCGAGCATCCCGAAGCTGAAAGCCAGCGCGCCGGGGCGCACGTGAAAGAACGGCTTCTTTTCGATGGGATCACATTGAACCCCGGCGACGTAGCCCCAGGGTACCTTCAGCACCCCGCCTTCGTTGAAGCGCACCTTGCAGACGCCCAGGGCACCGTCAGGTATCGGGCAGCGGTGGCCGCAGGCAAGGCAACGCACGCGGTTCCCGTCGAGCTTCCCGTAGAGCTCGCCCTCGCGAGTATTGGCTCGCAACACCTCTTCCAGCGTCGCCATAAATCCGCTCCGCAATAATCTTAGTCCAGGGTCTCGCCTTTTTACAGCGTCACGCACCCAGCCCCGACGATTCGTGCAGAATCCAGGAGAATGGTTTTGGGGACGCGGAAGAACACGGACAGACGCTGATCAAACATGATTAGGTCAAGGATTGCCGAGAGTAGTCAGCCAGGTGGGGGACAGAGACTATTTGGAGGATGCAGGCTGGGATGGATTGCGTCCCTCTCCCTTGGAAATCAGCGCCCTCAGGAGGCTGATGAGCTCCGGCGAAACCCTGTCAAACCGGACGCCAAACCTGCCGATGTCGCCTTCCTCGGAGGTGCCCCACCCGCGGCGCGCGATCTTGCCGTCCAGCAGCAGCGGCTTCCTCAGGTGCGTCGAGAAGATTGAGACCGTGACGGGGGCATCCTTCGGCGGAAGTGACTTGGACGAGAGGAACGCGCCGTTGAGCGACAGGTCGACGATGACCGCCTGGCGGGTGACCTTGTCGTAGGTGAATTCACAGGGCAGGAGCGCCGGGATTCGCGAAAGCATCCTGCGGTCTTGGGTAACTCGGTTGTGGATAGTCAATTCCTCACCTCCCTCCAACATTAAGCTGATCGGTCGATTCGCCGCCGGGATTAGGATTCCTGCCCGGATGACAAAACATCTGCCGGAAAGGCAGCAGTAGTCCGCCCGGCAATCAAAACCTCAGAGAACCCTCAGGAACCCCTAATCCCTTTTGCCCGTCTTAACTGACGAAACGAGGCGGAACCTGCTTCCCGGGTGGGACGAAGGGGCCGCCGATGAATAACGCGGAGGGTCCTATGAAACGAACAATCGTACTGGTAACTTCGATCATCGCGCTGTTAATGTTTGCCACCGTGGCGCCGGCCGGCCCCGCCACCAGGATTCGGGCGAACATTCCTTTCGACTTTTTTGCCGGCGATCAACAGCTCCCCGCGGGCCACTACATCTTCGAGATGCGCGCCCTCGGTTTTGGTTCATCCTCTTCTTCGGCGGTGGCGATTTACCGACCGGATGGGAACTTTGCCTGCCTGACCCCCTCGATGCCCACCGGGTATGATTCACGTTCCAACGACGGTCACCTGCACTTCAAGCGCTACGGCTCTGTCTACTTTCTTTTCAAAATCGAGGGGCCCCAGTCCGGGGCCGCTTTGAGAGCGACCAAGGCAGAGAGAGAATACAGGGCTCAGACCAGGCTGCCGCAAGACACGGTGCTGATGGCTGTAAAGCTGAACCAGGCCGGGACGAGTGACAGGCCCCGGCTGCCCCAACGGCCAAGGCTGATCGTGCAGCAGAGCGATGCGCTCCGCTAGCGCAGCGGAGCGTCTCGCCGCCCTCCAGCGGAAGGGCCGTCCTCCCGGGCGGCCCTTTTCTGCTTTGCCTGATCCGGCTTCAGGCTGCCGGTCATGACCTTCCTGAATTTCGTTTGCCCCTCCCATCGCAACGCGCTAAAAATAGGTGAAGGCCGGGCTCGAGGCCGGCACAAGGAGGATCGCGTGCAACAGTTGATCGTGAATGCGATTGGCCCGGATCGACCCGGGATCGTAGGGCAGTTCACGGGGCATCTGCACGAAGGTGGCGCCAACGTGCTGGAATCCCGAATGGTAAACCTCAGGGGGCAATTTGCGATTATCGCATTGTTCGAAGCCGAGGAGGTCGCGGCGGAGAGCCTGCGTCGGTCGCTCCCGGCACTGGCGAAGGAAATCGGGATGCGGCTCACGCTCAGCAGCCCTGAAGCGCCGGTGGAGTCAGTGCCCGGGATCCCGTTTCGGCTCAAGACCTACTCGATGGACCAGCCGGGTATCCTTTACGGGGTAAGCGACGTGCTGCGGGCATACCGCGTGAACATCGAAGATCTTTCGGCTCGCCAGGAGTCGGCCGCCTTCATGGGAACCTCGCTCTTCCTGATGGAGATGAGGCTGACCGTCCCTCCAAGTGTCCCGATCAAGGAGCTGCGCGCCAGGCTGCAGTCGGCGTGCGACGCGCTGAACTGCGATGTCGACTTCGAGCCGGCCTGAGAGGCAGGCGCCGGCTGCGGTGCGGAACTGCGGATCTTAGGGCTTCTTCTTTGTGGGTTGATACACGGGCTTCGATGAAGCCCTGTCGGCTGAAAAAGGTGCCAGATCGATGACGGAGGGGTATGACTCTTTCGGCTTGACCTCTCCGGCAGTCCCGCTACCCTCCTGGAGTATCCGTATGGGCAGACCGTAGATGGGCGTTATGCCTGATATTGTCAGCTCGCCCACCCTGCAGAATCTTCCGGGATTGGGTTCCAGCTGAATGGTCAAGGTACCAGGGCCCGTACCGGCATCTCCGTCCACGATCGTAATCCAGTCGACGTAGGCGTCGTTCCGCACCTTCCACTTCACCGAGGGGTCCGTCCTGATCACGAGCTTGTGCGTGCCGCCCTCCCTGGACATGGCGAACTCGGCGAATCCGGAGTGACTGATGCGGGACTTGCAGTCCGACTTCTTCGTCTCCTGAGGATTCGCGGACACGATCAACGGCAGGCAAACGACAAAACAGAGGCATCTGAGGAAAGCTTTCATCCTGCGCATGGGTCACCCTCGAGCAATTGCTGAACAAAAGTGGATACAGCGCCTACGTTTTCATTATCGGCCGCATCCTCATTTTTGCCAAGGTTTATCTCTCTGCCGGCGATGCACGCATCGGGATCGGAGTGCTTCCGCGAGCTCTCATTCTCCGGCTGTCAGCGGCAGGCCAGGGAGGCACTTTTCATGCTTTGCCGCCGGAATTGGGATTAAGTCACCTGTGATTCAGACAGTGGGAATTGAAGTGACCTCGTCTCGTTAGGTGATCGCTGTCCAACCCTTTCAGGGTTGGGCCTTGCGGCAGATCCGATCCTCCCCGGGGTTTGCACCCCGGGCTGATCTGTTCGACCCCCTTCGGGGTCGAGTCCGACGTACTGTGCGCGGGGACTGAGGGTGACCATGCCGTTCAGCCCATTGACTCACTGGTGGCGGTAATGCCTCACAGATGCCGGCCGCGATCGACACCGACGACGCTGAAAGCGTCGAATAGAACAGCCCGGGGTGCAAACCCCGGGGATCAGGATGATCGGAAGGTGTCAACCCTGAAGGGGTTGAACAGCGTCCTTGCAGCGCAGGCTGCCTGTCACGCGTCACCAGTCTCGTAGTCCTCACTGTCTGAACCACAGATTAAGTCACCATGACAGTTGACTTTTCCGGGGAGAACCATGTATTCTGTGACAACGCTTCATTCACTTAATGAGTGTTTGACTGGCCAGGATCGATCCCGGTTCTGCCTTGCTTGAGGGACCCAGACAATCCTGCCGCTGGAATAGGTTGTCGCCATGGCCATCGGGTCACATGTCTTCGCACCAACAAAGCACTCCTCGCCCGCTCACAAGAGCATGCCGCTGAGCGAGTTCTTACTCACCCTTTTCGTCGTGATTGCTGCGACACTGGTCGGAGCGGCCGGCGGGATCTGGCTTGCGGAGCGCGGGCGGTCGACGGAGCGGCAGGAAGCTGCCTCCCCGCAACCCTCGCCTCAGCCCGGCAGCCGGGCGAAGAGCACAGTGTCAGGACTCCCCAAGGTGGATCTGCCGGTCGCTCAAGTCTCGAAGGCGACTGTGAAGCGGTCTGATACTGAAGTCACACCGCTCGGGCTTCCCTCGGTCCGCGCAATCCATCACTCGGTTCAGCCGGACTACACGGAAATCGGGATCGAGTTGCGGGCTGCGGACCTCCTGCTTGCCGCACGGCTCCACAACCCCGAGCGGGTGTACTTCGACCTCGCGGACAGCGGTCGAACGCAGAGACCGAAGGGGAGGCTGAAGTCGCGCCGGGAGGTACGGATGCGCGATGACCGGGTGGCTGGAGTCCGCGTCGTGCGTTGGGAATCCGGATCCGTCCGCGTCGTCGTGGACCTCAAGCGCAGCTGCGAGTACTCGTATCGATTGAATCCCGGACCCAGGTCTCTCCTGACCCTGCGGCTCTGGACGCATCCGACCGAAACCCTGGCCGGCGGGAAACCATCGCGGCAGGGAGCGACCGGCATCTCTGAGGCGCTGGGAGCAGACCGTCCCTGAGACGGCCTTCGGAGAGTGGTGGGCGGTATAGGATTTGAACCTATGGCCCCCGGTGTGTAAAACCGATGCTCTGCCGCTGAGCTAACCGCCCACGTGCACATACCTTCAAGGGGCAGGAGTTATTATCATCCCCATCCGCTCCGTGTCAAATATCGCCTTGTGCAGGCCCGTGGCCCAGGCAGTGCAAAGTTCAACCCTTTCAGGGTTGAATCCTGTTGATGACACTCTCGTTCCCGGGGTTTGCACCCCGGGCTGATCTGTCCGACCCCCTTCGGGGTCGAGTCCGGCGTGCTGTGCCCGGTGGATGAGCGTTACCACGCCGTTGAGTCGATTGATCCGCTGGTAGCGGCGACACCTGACAGATGCCAGCCGCGATCGACCCGGACGACGATGAGAGCGTCGAATGATCTGTCCGATCCTGTCGGCGTCGCTTCCGGGATGCCGCTCCCGGGTGTTGATCACGGCCGCATCTCCCAGCCCACAACTCATACGTTGCGGCGGGACCCCGCAGATGACAGTCGCCGTCGACCCGGACGACGCTGAAAGCGTCGAATGATCTGTCCGATCCTGTCGGCGTCGCTTCCGGGATGCCGCTCCCGGGTGTTGATCACGGCCGCATCTCCGCGCCCACAACTCATACGTTGCGGCGGGACCCCGCAGATGACAGTCGCCGTCGACCCGGACGACGCTGAAAGCGTCGAATGATCTGTCCGATCCTGTCGGCGTCGCTTCCGGGATGCCGCTCCCGGGTGTTGATCACGGCCGCATCTCCGCGCCCACAACTCATACGTTGCGGCGGGACCCCGCAGATGACAGTCGCCGTCGACCTGGACGACGCTGAAAGCGTCGAATAGAACAGCCCGGGGTGCAAACCCCGGGGAACAGGATAATTACCAGGTGTCAACCCTGCAGGGGTTGAACAGGGCGCCGTCGGCTGCGTGTCCCGCCTCAGAAGTCTCCCAGCCTCAGCGTCTGAGCCCCGGTGATGATGCATGCGGCGTTTCCGGACCCGGGGAAATGTGCTACTCTTTCTCTCCCCGGATGCGATCTATCAGGGGCCGTAACGACGGGAGGCAGTCCAGGTGGAATTCAAGAAGTCGACCACACGCGAGTATTTCGAATCCATTGTGATCACGGCCATCATCGCCCTGTTCGCGACTACTTTCGTCGTTCAGGCCTTCAAGATCCCCACCGGATCGATGGAGTCCAATCTCCTGATCGGCGACCACCTTCTCGTGAACAAGTTCGTTTACGGCTATCATTCCGGCTGGCTTTCGAAGCTCCTGCCCTACAAGGATCTCAAGCGAGGGGACGTGATAGTCTTCAAGTACCCTCACAACCCGGAAGTAGCCTATGTAAAGAGGCTGATCGGCCTGCCCGGCGAGAAGGTCGAAATGGTCGGACACACGGTTTACATCAACGGCCAGCCGCTCAATGAGAACTACACGCAGTACATCGATCCCGGAAGCGCTTTTGAGCGCTACGGCCCCTACCAGGTGCCCGAGGGCAATTATTTCGCCATGGGGGACAATCGGGACAACAGCCAGGACAGTCGTTTCTGGGGCTTTGTCCCCCGCGACCACATTATCGGCAAGGCCCTGGTAATCTACTGGTCCTACGAAACGCCGCGCGACGAGTACCTTCAGACGAGCGTTTCGGACAAGGCGAAGCAGTTCGGGGACGTCTTCCTCAATTTCTTCACCAAGACCCGGTGGCGCCGGACCCTGAAGATCATCCGATGACGACGGATCGAGATCACGCCGCACGCCGCGCCGGCACCCTGCGTGTCTCCCGGATTGCCTTGTGCGTGCCTGCGCTGCTCATGGCCGGTCTTGCGGCCTCCCCGCTCGCTCACTCTGCACTCGAGACGGTGACCGGCCAGGGAATCTCCAGGGCTGCGGCCGACGAGTGTGCAAAGAAGGTGAAGGCGCTCGAGAGCTTCTCGGCCCGAACGGGCAACCGCGGCACGCAGACTACCCGCATATCGGAAGCGGAATTGAACTCATTCCTGGCATACGAGCTGAGCCCGAAATACCATGCGAGCCTGAAAAGCCTCACGGTGCGGCTGGAGCCCACCCGCCTTCAGGGCGTCGCAACCGTGGATTTTGATCAGTTGGGAATGAGCTCGAAGAACTCTGTTACGAGGATGCTGGCCAGTCTCTTGACAGGCAAGCATACGCTCACTGCCTACGGCAAACTCATCGCCGACGGCGGACTGGCAAGTTTCCAGCTCGAGCGATCGCTGTTTGATGACACCAGCCTCCCGAACCTGCTCGTGGAGGAAATCATCTCCACGGTCGGTAAGAGGCAGAAACCGCCCTTTGACCCGATGCAGCCGTCGAAAATGCCTTATGACATCCGGAAAGTGGAAATGGGTCAGGGCTTCATCACAGTGTATCAGTAGAAGGCCCCTGACCGGGGTCAGGCCGCGGGCCTGCCCCGGATCGGGGGTGCCGAAAAGTTGATTATCCCGTACTGTTTTCCGGTAGTATGTTTTTGTCCTTTCGATCCAATCTCCGGTGATCCCGATGAACAAGAAGGAACGCAACACCAAGTTGAACGCCTGCAGCTCCAAGGAAGAAAAGATCGCGTTGCTGGACGAGCAGGGTGGCGAGCTGTTTCATAAAGGCAGATTCCGCGAAGCCCTCGAATGCTATGGGCAGGCGCTCTCCATGGAGAAGCAGCCCAATGCCCGCGCCTATTTCATGGGCCAGGTGGGGATCTGCCACTTCAACCTGGGACAGGACAAGGAAGCCCTGGCCTTCCTGCTCCGATCGGCGCGTCTGTTCCAGCCGGACCAATCTGAATTCATGCCTGACATGTACGGCTTCGTGCATTTTCACCTGGGCTCGCTCTACGAGTATCACGGGCAAACCCCGAAGGCGCTCGAGGCACGGCGGATATGCGAGCAGTATGCCGTCGACCAGGAGAAGGACACGCAGTGGATGTTATTTGCGGGGATGAGCCGAAACTACGAGGCTCTGCACAGGCACGATGAAGCCATCAGGTACTCCCAGAAAGCGATTCAGGTTCTGAGCGACAACGATCCCGGCCTCTCGTACCTGTATGAAAGCATGGGGAACAACTACCTGAGCCTGGGACAGTACCGTGAAGCAATAAAGTACTTCTCCAAGGTCGTGGAGTTGGACCCTGAATTCGAGCGGCGCGACGACATCTACCTCAGCATCGCCGATTGCTACCAGCAGCTGACCAACGACAAACTGGCCCTCGAGTCCTACCAGAAGATCCTGGAGCTCAAACAGATCAGCGGCAAGCGAGAGAACCTGTGCTGGTTGTATCTCAAGCTTGCCCACAGCTACTTCCGCCTCGAGCAATACGAAAAGTCCCTGCTGGTGACCCTGGAGGCACTGAGGCGGCGCCCCAGGAACAAGAAGGAAAAGGCCGAGGTGCGCAGCTATCTCACGGCCAATTACTACGAACTCGGTCGTTTCCTGGAAGCGGTCCAGGAAGGAGAAAAGACGCTGCGACTTTCCAGGCACTTTACGAACGACAATCTGTTCTATTTCCGGATGGCTTTGAGCTATCACAAGCTCGGGGACGCCAAGTCGTTCGCGAAGTACCGTGAGATCTGCCGAAAGCAATTCCCTGCCGATGGCTGGAACAAGTACCTGGACAAACTGACGGGACTCCCCTGACCCGGGCTCCAATTCCAGGGCCGTCGCCGTCGTCCTTACAGTACAGGTCTTCCATGGAACGGGCTGCCCGCCGGATTGTGGACAAGTTGCGGCGCCACGGACACGAGGCGTTCTTTGCAGGGGGATGCGTCCGTGACATGCTTCTGCGCAGGAAGCCCCGGGATATCGACATTGCGACCAGTGCCGTCCCGGAACAGGTCCGCCGGCTCTTCTCCCGCACCTGCCTGATCGGCGCCCGCTATGGCGTAGTCCAAGTCCGACTCTACGGCCATGCCTACGAAGTCACCACCTTCCGCACCGAGGGACCGTATCTCGACGGGAGGCGCCCGTCGAGCGTGACCTTCTCCTCGCCGGAACAGGACGCCCGGCGGCGGGATTTCACGGTCAACGGTCTCTTCTATGATCCGACCGCGAAACGGATTATCGATTATGTCCGCGGCAAGGCCGACATCCTGAAGAAGATTATCCGGACGATCGGCAGGCCGGAGGATCGCTTCGCCGAAGACAAGTTGAGGATGCTGCGCGCCGTGCGCTTCGCGTGCAGCATGGATTTCACCATCGAGCCTGTCACCTGGCAGGCCATCCGGCAACATGCGGACGAAATCAAGCTCGTGAGCTGGGAGAGGATTCGGGATGAGACACTCAAACTCCTGACCGGGCCGGATCCTTCGAGGGGGTTGGACCTGCTGCAGGAAAGCGGTCTGCTCAGGTGGATAATGCCGGAGGTCGAGGCGATGCGAGGGGTAGCTCAACCACCGGAATACCATCCCGAGGGTGATGTTTATGTGCACACGAAGCTCGCCTTGGGCCTGCTTCGCCGTCCATCACCCGAGCTGGCTCTGGCGACGCTGCTCCACGATGTAGGCAAGCCGCCGACCTTCAGCCTGGAGGAGCGCATCCGATTCGACGGTCACGTCGAACTCGGGGCGCGCATGGCCGCCGATATCTGCCGGCGCCTGAAGCTATCGAACGACCGGACGGAGCGGGTAGTGGACCTTGTGCTCCATCATCTCCGTTTCATGCACGTCAAGGAAATGCGGCAAAGTACTCTGAAGCGCTTTCTGAGCAAGCAGAATTTCCGCGACCACCTCGAACTGCACAGAGTCGACTGCCTCAGCAGCCACCGCGACCTGGAGGGCTATCGCTTCTGCCTGGAGAAGCTCAGGGAACTCGAACGGGAACCCCCGCCGCAGGAACCGCTCGTCCGCGGCGATGCCCTGATTGCCCTCGGTTACAAACCCGGGCCGCTCTTCAAGCAGATCCTGAGGACCGTCGAGGACATGCGGCTCGAGGGAACGATCCGGACCAAAGAGGAAGCGTTGGAGCAGATCCGGCAGCTATTCCCACTGACGAAAGCCACCTGAGAGACGGAGGAGTCTCATTGGACAAACTGGAGATCAAGGCAGAGGCTGTCGTGTCGGACGCAGGAGCTCGCCGGCTGCGTTGGGGGCACCTGTGGATTTACGCCGCGGACGTGGTGCGCGAACCCGAGGATGCCGCGGCTCCTATCGTCAGGGTGGTCGACCCGGCGGCGAACATCCAGGGGTATGCGCTCTACAGCCGGCAGTCGCAAATCCGGCTCCGCTTCCTTTCTCGAGACTCCAACCCGCCGACCGCACAACTGTTCCGGGACAGATTGAGGGCCAGCATCCGACGCCGCACAGGCATGGTCGATCCGGGGACCGCGTGCAGGCTGGTCTTTGGTGAGGCAGACCTGCTTCCCTCGATTGTCGTGGATCGGTACGGCGATTTCCTCGTTCTCCAGACGCTCTCATATGGAGCCGACGCCCTGCGGCCGGAGATCGTGGCGTGGCTCGAGGAGGAATTGCGGCCGGCAGGTGTGGTCGAGCGAAACGACGTCAAGGCCCGACGGCTCGAGGGCCTCGAACCGAGAAAAGGGCTGCTGGCAGGAACTGTCCCCGAGAAGGTCGAGATAACCGAAGCGGGCTTGAGGTTCCACGTCGATCTGCTGGGAGGCCAGAAGACCGGCTTCTTCCTGGATCAGCGGGACAACCGCGTAGCCGCGGCCGGGTATGCGTCGGGGGCGGCGCTCGACTGCTTCACGAACACCGGCGCGTTTGCCCTGCACTTCGCAGCAGGGTGCAGCAGTGTGACTGCCGTCGACACATCAGCCGATTCGCTCGCGCAGGGGCGCGCGAACGCCGCGCTGAACGGGATCACGAATGTCGACTTCGTCGAGGCGAACGTTTTCGATCTGCTGCGGGAACTGGAACAGGCGGGCAGAAGGTTCGACTTGATCTGCCTCGACCCGCCTGCTTTCGCAAAGAACCGGGCCGCGCTGGCTGCGGCAAAGGGCGGCTACAAGGAGCTGAATCTCCGGGCCATGAAACTGCTCAACCCCGGGGGCGTTCTCATCACATCGAGCTGCTCATTTCATCTTTCGGAGTCGGCCTTCTTGACCTTGCTCCACCAGGCAGCCCACGATGCGCACCGCTACGTGCAGGTGATCGAGCGGCGCGGGCAGTCACGGGATCACCCCGTGCTGCTCGGCATGCCCGAGACGCACTACCTCAAGTGCTTCATCCTGCGGACCCTCTAGTAGCAGGTCCGCGCCGGCGGTGCGGAAACGGCGCGCTTCGGCGAAGCGTGCTCACTTCCATCCCGAACTTGTTCTCCCGGGTGCGCAGAAACGCGCTACTTGGCTGCCGGAGCAGCCTTGGCGGCCTCTTCGGGTGTCGCGTCCTTGGCGCATCTGCAGCCAAAGTCGTAAAGCGATTTTGGCAGGTAGGCAGAGCGGTCCCACAGGTGGGCACGACTGCCGTAGATTCGGGACGAAGCGCCGCGCACGACCCGGAATCTCTCGCCGAAATTGGTGTCTGACTTCGAATTCCCTTTGTAAGCCTTGTACCAGCTGTCTGTCCATTCCTGGACATTGCCAAGCATGTCGTGGGCCCCGAACGGGCTCACATCCTCATACTGGCCGATGGCTGTGGGCTCCCGCAGGCCCGATTCATAGGTGTTGCTCTTTCCGGCTTCCCACTTGTCGCCCCAGGGATACCTGAAGCCGTTCGGCCCACGGGCTGCCTTTTCCCATTCCGGTTCTGTCGGCAGACGCTTGCCAAGGGACTTGCAGTAGGTTGCCGCGTCGTTCCATGTGATGAAAAGGACGGGATACTTCGCCTTGTCCGGAGTGAAAAACTGGCGCCAATCCTTCCCTTCCTTCGCGCCTTCTCCCTGATAACCGGTCTTTATGGCGAAATCAAGGAACTCGGCGTTGGTCACTTCATACTTGTCAATCCAGAACGCCGGCAGGTTCATCTTCTGTTCCGGGAACGCAGCGGTTTCTTTGTCGTTCGCTCCCAGGATGAACTCACCAGCCGGAATCAAGACCATCTCTCCGGGGGTAATGACAGGCTCTGCAGTTGCGGGCGCGGCTGTTTCTGTGGCGGCAGGTTCTTCCTTCTTGGCACACCCGCCGATCAGAAGCAGTAATAATACGCAAAGAAGAGCGGAAAGAACTTTCATCGACATGGCATCTCCTTCAGGTTCTAATGTTTAGCTGAGCAAAAAGCAGCGCGATTATATATATGGGATACATGTCAGTCAAATGCACAGATTGCGCATCATATCAGACAGCAGACGGATAATGAAGCGTCCTGCAGAGCGCCGCTGTGGTTCAGACAGTGAGGGCTACGAGACTGGCGACGCGTGACAGGCAGCCTGCGCTGCAAGGACGCTGTTCAACCCTTTCAGGGTTGACACCTTCTGATCATCCTGATCCCCGGGGTTTGCACCCCGGGCTGTTCTATCCGACGCTTTCAGCGTCGTCGGCGTCGATCGCGGCTGGCATCTGTGAGGCATCGCCGTCACCAGCGACTCAATGGACTCAACGGCATGGTCACGCTCAGCCCCCGGGCGCAGTACTTCGGACTCGACCCCGAAGGCTGGCGACCGTTACAGGCAGCCTGCGCTGCAAGGACGCTGTTCAACCCTTTCAGGGTTGACACCTTCTGATCATCCTGATCCCCGGGGTTTGCACCCCGGGCTGTTCTATCCGACGCTTTCAGCGTCGTCGGCGTCGATCGCGGCCGGCATCTGTGAGGCATCGCCGCCCCCGGACGCAGTACGTCGGACTCGACCCCGAAGGCTGGCGACCCGTGGCATCAACGGCATGGTCACGCTCAGCCCCCGGGCGCAGTACTTCGGACTCGACCCCGAAGGCTGGCGACGCGTTACAGGCAGCCTGCGCTGCAAGGACGCTGTTCAACCCTTTCAGGGTTGACACCTTCTGATCATCCTGATCCCCGGGGTTTGCACCCCGGGCTGTTCTATCCGACGCTTTCAGCGTCGTCGGCGTCGATCGCGGCTGGCATCTGTGAGGCATCGCCGTAACCGGTGACTCAACGGACTCAACGGCATGGTCACGCTCAGCCCCCGGGCGCAGTACTTCGGACTCGACCCCGAAGGCTGGCGACCGTTACAGGCAGCCTGCGCTGCAAGGACGCTGTTCAACCCTTTCAGGGTTGACACCTTCTGATCATCCTGATCCCCGGGGTTTGCACCCCGGGCTGTTCTATCCGACGCTTTCAGCGTCGTCGGCGTCGATCGCGGCCGGCATCTGTGAGGCATCGCCGTAACCGGTGACTCAACGGACTCAACGGCATGGTCACGCTCAGCCCCCGGGCGCAGTACTTCGGACTCGACCCCGAAGGCTGGCGACCGTTACAGGCAGCCTGCGCTGCAAGGACGCTGTTCAACCCTTTCAGGGTTGACACCTTCTGATCATCCTGATTCCCGGGGTTTGCACCCTACGGGCTTCTACGACGCTCTGCGTCGATCGCGGCCGGCATCTGTGAGGCATCGCCGTAACCGGTGACTCAACGGACTCAACGGCATGGTCACGCTCAGCCCCCGGGGGTATTCGGACTCGACCCGTAGGGGGTCGAACAGATCAGCCCGGGTGCAAACCCCGGGGATGATCGGGTCTGCCGCAAGGCCCAACCCTGAAAGGGTTGGACAGCGATCACCTGACGAGACGAGGTCACTTCAATCCCGACTGTCTGAATCACAGCACAGCACCGGGTATCATGACAGTCGCGAATGGTCCATACTCAGTATTTCCGCGGTTGCGATGTCCGTCTGCGCCGCCGGCGAGGAGGTTGCGCGCTTCGCTGGAGCCGACCATGCGGCCGCCGGACCGGTGCTGGAACTTCGCCGCCGACAGATGACCGGTTTCAACGCCGTTGATCCGGGACCAACATCCAATGTGAGTCGCGTCGTTTCCGCGCGCAAAATCCACTCCCTGAGGCAGGTGCGCTCCCAACGCTATTGCAAAGGGCGCCTCAGTGCCGTTATCATCGCGGACGTCCGCGGTACTTGGACACTGTGCTGGCCCGTGACCCCTCACCGAGGCTCCGGCATGTCAGAGACGAGCGTAAAGATACGAACCGATCTGCAGATCCGTCCTGAGTCCGCGGGCCCCGCCTCCCCGGTAATTGTCAAAGATCCGGTGACACGCCGGTTTTACCGGTTTACCAGCGTCCAGGCGGCTGTCCTCGAGGCGCTCGACGGCAGTCGCGACCTGGATACGGTTGCGCGAGAGGTATCTGCCAGATGCCAGACAGCCGTTGAGGTGTCGCAATTGGAAGAGTTCGCGGGTAAGTTGCGCGGACTCTTGCTTCTGGACCACCCGGCCTGCTGGGCCAGGCTTCAGAGCGTGCAGAAGCCAAAGAACCGCTTGCTGAGCAGCATCCTCTCGATCAAGATTCATGCGTTCAATCCCGACATCCTGCTTGCCGGACTGGAGCGGAAGTTCCGTTTCTGTTTCAGCACCGGGTTTGGACTCGTTGCCGGGATTTCGGTTTTCTCCGCGATCTGCCTCACCATTCTGAACTGGGAATCGCTCGCCCTCGGGATCGCGTCGTTGTTTTCCCTCTATTCCCTGCCGCTCGTGCTATTCGTGATGTTCGGTGTCATGACGGTTCACGAATTTGCGCACGCAGTCGCGCTCAAGCACTTTGGCGGCAAGGTGGAGGAGATGGGATTCATGGTGCTCTATTTCATCCCCGCGTTCTACTGCAACGTGAACGATGCCTGGATGCTTCCCAAGCGCGCGCGAGTCTGGGTAACGCTGGCAGGGGGATACATCCAGATCTGCATCTGGGCATGGGCTACGATTGCCTGGAGGTTCCTTTCCCCGGAGACGTTTTTGAGCAGGCTCTGTGTCGTCACGATCGCCTTCTCCGGCATCCAGACGTTGTTCAATTTCATGCCGCTGATCAGGCTCGACGGGTACTACCTGCTGAGCGATTGGCTTGAGATCCCAAACCTGCGGCCAAGGGCGTTCGGCTACCTGAGGTCCAGGTTGGGATTGATGGTCCGTGGTGGCCGTCAACCCGTTCCGTTGGCGACCATGAGAGAGAGGCGCATCTACGTGCTGTACGGCATCTCGTCCTTCCTGTTCTCGGCTGCTCTTATCTGGGTCATGGTCAGCCGGCTGGGCGGCTGGCTGGTGCACGAGTACCAGGCTTGGGGGCTGGTCTTTATCTTAGGGGTTGCGCTGATGGCAATCCCCGCGGGGAGGAAGGAGGAGCCGAAGCCGAAGGGGCACCTGACGGTCCGATTGGCTGTGAGACTGGGCAAGACACCTTGGGTGATCCTGTCCTTGATCCTGATTGGGGTGACGGCGTTCCTGCCCTGGGAGCTGAAGGTGTCGGGAGATTTCACTATTCGTCCGAACCAGCAGGTTTCCGTCAACCCGGAGATCAACGGCACACTCCAGGTGATCAATGTGAACGAGGGGTCGCGCGTCAAGGCGGGCGATGTGCTTGCGGTGATCCAGAACCTGGACCTCCAGAACAGCTACGAGGAAACCAAAGGTGAACTGGCATCGAAGGCAGCGGAGCTCGAGCTCCTGCGCGCGGGGTCCCGCCCTGAGGAGATTGTTCGGGCGGAGCGGCAGATAGAGACCAAGCGCGCCGAGGTGGCCAATACCTCTCGTGTGCAGCAGGAACGAGCCGTGCTGCAGGAAGCGGTTGCACGGAGGGAGGCCGAGCTCGACAACGCGGCGAAGACCTATGAGCGCAGCAGAAAGCTGCTTGAAGACGGACTGATCGCCCGGAACGAAGTGGAGCGTGATCAGACTGCGTACGCTGTCCGGCAGAAGGAGCTGTCCGAAGCTCGGGGGCAGCTCAAAATGCTTGAGGAGCGGACGGACCGTGAGCGCGATGTCAAGCGCAAGGAACTCGCACAGGCGCAGTCTGAACTCCAGATACTGCTGGCGGGATCCAGGAAGGAAGCCATAAAGGGAGTCGAGGCTGAGGTTCTCAAGCTCGAGGAAAAGCTCAAGATTCTTTCGCAGCAGATAGGTCAGCTGACGATCCGCAGCCCCATGGATGGAATTGTGGCGACGCCTTATCTGAAGAACCGCATCGGCGAGTACCTGGTCGAGGGAAGCGTATTTTGCGATGTCGTGAGTGCCGGGTCGGTCATAATCGACATGCCGGTTCCAGAGAAAGAGATAGCCGATGTCAAGCCGGGGTTCCCGATCGTTCTGAAGGTCCGGGGGTATCCGCGCCTGACGTTCGAGGCACAGGTCAAGTCCATATCGCCGATCGCGGTCACGGAAGGGCTGGAGCGGAAGGTCGTCGTCCAGGGCGAGTTGGCGAATCGTGATGGAACGCTCCGGGCTGGCATGTCAGGCGTCGGAAAGATACTTTGCGGCAAGAGGCTGATCGGCGAGCTGCTGACCCGGCGTGCCGTCCGTTGGCTCAGAACCGAGTTCTGGGAATACCTCCCCTGACCTGCGATTGTTTTTTCATTGGACGAACCTGGATTCCAGGCCCTGCCGTCCGCAAATCGGGTGCATCGCGTCCCGGAATCAAAGACTCCCCTGGAGAAGCGGACAGGGTGAATCAGCCTGCAAGTATCACCCAAACCTAAGACGAATTGAGGGATATCGCCCGCGGTGTCAAAAAAATCTCTTGACATTGGATTTACCAATGTTTAGTCTGTGAATACTTTTGGCGGTAATGGGCTGCCGGTGTCTTTGAATAGTTTGTTTCGCCGGTGGCTGGAGAGTGCCGAGTTGTTAGCGGCTGGAAGATCTCGGAGTGGGATTTTCCGGTCTCAGCGTTTCTCGAATGGCTCTCTCACCTTGATACGCCGCTGGTTGCTGAGGTCTTTGAAAGATCCGGCACCGGGGCCCGTGTCAATCTGAGCAGGAGCTGATGTGACGCTGGGGTTGTCGTGGTGGCACCTCAGGCAGATTGGCTTTCGAACTTTCTGAATGGTATTCATTCAGTGAGGAAACGGGGACCTGATTCCGAACTCAGAAACAGGTGAGCCGGGAAAGTCGGTCCGTTGCCGGAAAAGTGGAGGACGAAATGCAAAATCCAGGCGCGATTCTTTGGCTGTAAGAGTCGTCTTGAAAAAACTTAAACCGGCTGACGATCGGAGCCGGCGCAATTTTGGAGATCTAAATGCAGACTGAAATCGAAATCCTCGAGACCCGCGAAAACCCCGAGTGTTCTCTGGATGTAGTGGGGTCTTGCGCAGCGCGGACAATTCATAGGCTGAATCTAACATTGATTCGGAGTTAGGTTCATGTCAACGGACATACTGGAGTTGGAAGAACGCGAGAATCCTAGCGTGCTCTGGATGTAGCCATTAGCGCTATCGGCTGGTACGGCACCCAGCCTACTTGGGAGTCTATGTGCTCTTCCTTGTGGGTGGAATTGTACGCTCCCTGAGGATCGCAAAGGCAAGGCAATCGGTAAAGCCTCTAATGTACCGATCATGTTCCGCCGATGTGGTGTCTAATGTATGATTAGGCACCGAGCGGCCTTGCCATGAAATCGCAAAACCTTCCTCCAAAGCTAAAGACCTATATAGCGCTCCTGACCAGCGTAGCTATACCAATTATTCTCTATGCTGGGTATGACCTCTTTCACCATCCTTACGAAAAGGGTTGGATTGTACTTGCAATCCTCACTGTCCTAACCGTTCCCTTTTATCTTCTATTGCCCTCAGTAAGTACGATAGTGGGAATCGGAGACGCTTATGTCATGGCAGTAGCCATGCTCTACGGCACTTCACCCTGTATCGCTGCCACGCTCTGCCACACTCTTGCAGGATCACTCCTAGTACCCAATCGGCCCAAGGTCTATCCTCACCGTGTTGTTTTTAACGTCGCAAGCACCGTAACCTGCGCCTGGATATACAGCAACGTCTATGCCTTCCTTAACCCCGCCCTAAACAAACAGGTATCGGAGATCCTGCTGCCGATCGTCGCACTCACAATTACGTTCTTCCTTTTGAATTCGATCTCCACAGCGACAGCGATATCCTTGGCAACGGGTCAGAGTGTATTGAAGTTCTGGAGTCAGAACTACCTGTCCTTGGGGGTTGAATTCTCAGTCTCGGCAGTTTCGGCTGGAATCATCGTGACCCTATATTCGCTGAATCCTTGGGTGCCGTTGGCTGCTGCACCGCTCATCGGGGTCGTCTGGGGCTGGAACAAACTGAATAAAGCCAAGGCAATGGAGGCCGAGAGGCACCTCAAGGAACAGGAGCAACTTTATTTCAGAACGGTTGAATCCCTCGCATTGGCAGTGGATGCAAAAGACCAGACAACCTATGGCCACATCCGCCGCGTAAGGGCATATGCCATGGGACTTGCGAAGCTCTGTGGAATTCGCGATCCCAGCCAATTGATGGCTGTTGAAACGGGGTCTTTGTTGCATGACATCGGGAAACTAGCCATTGACGACTACATCCTCAACAAACCCGGGAGATTGACCAAGCAAGAATTCGAGAAGATGAAGATTCATTCGGAGGCGGGAGATGAAATCTTAAAGCAGGTACAGTTTCCCTTCCCAGTGGCCACGTATGTACGCTCCCATCATGAAAGATGGGATGGTCTCGGCTATCCAGATGGGCTTCGAGGCGAACAAATACCCCTCGGAGCAAGGATCTTAGCGATCGCTGATGCCTTCGATGCGATTCGTTCCTCACGTCCCTATAAAGTCTCGTTTGGATTGTCTGACTCCATCGAACTACTGCGTTCACAGGCGGGCACTCTGTATGACCCGCACCTGGTGGAGATCTTCGAACAGCACATCCGTGAGCTTGATGCATCTGCACAAGAGTCGGCGAAAAACATACCTGAGTTGTCGTTCAGGAAGTATTTCGAAAGGCTTGAGAGTTCTGTACCGCTGACGAAGTCCTACGGTAAATCTACCCCCGCTTTCAGCATCTGCCACGGAAGACCTTGTCCAACTGACCGAATTCTGCAGTTCCTTGGCTCGCTACCTTGAATTATCCGAAGTGATGCCAATACTCGCTCGCAGAATCGAGCGCATCATCCCGTTCACGACGTGCATTTTCTTTCTGGAAAACGGAGACGGGTACCATCAGAGCAAGCCACACCAGTGGAAAATTCTGTGAACGTCTGTCCGGTATTCGGATCGGCCTGGGCAAAGGTGTCAGCGGTTGGGTTAGCGCTTACGGAAAACCGATGATCAATACGGGGCCAGGGTTTGACTTTCAAGAACTGCCGGAAGCCAATCTCATCGCGTTCAATGATGTCCTTTCCGTGCCGTTGATAGTAGAAGAGACGTGTGTCGGTGCGATATCGCTGTATGCTGAATCACCGCTATCTTTCTCTCAGCCACACCTTGATCTTCTTCAGAAGATCGCGGGTCTTGTTGCACCACTCATTCCTATAGGGCGAAATAAGAAGGAGCAAACCGGTAAGGTCGACATTTTGGATGACGTTAGCCAAGCGTACAAGATGGCCTACCTATCAGTTGCTGGACCTCAACTTGTTGCTGCCGCTGAGAAAGAACGATCCGCCCTTTCGATGCTCTTGCTTGAGGTTACTAATTTCCCCCAGATCGTGAGCCTCTATGGCGCGGCGGTTTCTGATGCTACGTTCAAGCGGATTGCGGACACCTTGAGAGCGGAATTAAGGCAAATCGATGTTCTTGTCCGATACGGATACCGCGGATTTATCGCTTTGTTGCCAGGCATGCGAGGCGACCAAGCGTCGCGCTATGGCCAACGCCTAATTCAGCAAGTCAGGAAGAGCAATATCGGTAGCGGAGTGGGTCAAGGAGTTCCAGTAGCCTGCCGTGCTTCAGTAGCGAGTTTTCCGTCTGATGGGACGAATGTGTATGCATTGCTTGAGTGCGCACACCGGGCCCTAGAGTCAGGAGGAGCGCCCTGCGAGTCCTGAAGACGATGAGACTGACAGGAACGTTCTAGAATTCCCACCCAGGATTCAATCCCGTCACGACACCTAGCTCAGGATGAAGAGGACCGATTAGGCACGTCGCCTTCCGATTCATCACGATAGCCGCGACGAAAGGGCCGAAAGTCAACAAAGCATTGGTGACGTTTGAGGAAGAGCATCATCACCGCATAGTCTTTGTCCGGTATTCGCAAAATTCTAAATGCGCTTCTGTACCTGCCGCCTGTCTCCCGCAGGGCCAGACTTACTATTTGGCGGACGGCCTGAGAAGTGAGCAACCTTTTGAGGAATGGCCTTTTCACAGCTTGCTCGAACGTGGACTCGCCGTTTCGCAGTAGATCAAAGACCTTCCTCGCCGTTTCAGAAGGCTCAAGAAGCCCCTTATCTATATCATCAAGCACTTCAGGATGAAGGTGCGTCACTTCGATCAACCTCCCCCGAGAGGCATAATAGGCACCTTCTACAAGGTACATCAGTTGACGCACGTTTCCGGGGTACCCGTAGTTGATCAGTCGTTGAAATGCCTCTCCGGAGAAGTGCTTCGTTTGGCCTTGGCCTTGAACTATCCGAGCGAGGAACCAATCGATCAAGAGAGGTATGTCTTCCCTTCGTTCTCTGAGCGGCGGGACTCTAATCTCCGCCACTCTGAGACGATAGTAGAGATCGCCGCGGAATTTTCCCTTCTGTATCTCCTTCTGTAAGTCCTTGTTGGTAGCGGCGATGACTCTAATGTCCAGTTTCCGCGGTACGACCTCGCCGATCCGGCGCACCTCCCTCTCCTGCAGAACCCGTAGGAGTTTGGGTTGCAGTCTAAGAGGCAGATTGGATATTTCGTCCAGAAACAAGACTCCGCCGTCAGCAGACTCTATCAGGCCCGGTCGGTTTTCGGTGGCCCCTGTGAAGGCACCTTTCCTATATCCGAACAGTTCGCTCTCAAACAGAGTGTCCGATAACGACCCACAGTCGAGAGCTACAAAAACAGCTGAAGCGCGAGAGCTGTTTCGATGCAAGGCACGTGCAATGAGTTCCTTCCCCGTACCGGTCTCCCCGCAGATCAGCACATCCAGTGGAGAACCGCCTATGCTCCGAACGCGTTCCCGCAATTCACGAACGGCTGCGCTTTCTCCTAGAAATTCGACAAATCCGTCCTTGGCATGACGAAGATTCTGCTCCAACTCGGCCTTGTCTCTATTCAGCTGGCAGTGCGCCATCGAGTTGTCGATTGCAGTTGCGGCAAGGCTGCAAAACGCAGCGAATAGGCTGATGAGAGACTCAGGGAACTCTCTTGTCACAGTGGGAGTATCGACATATACGACCCCTAGAGCTCTACCTCTTGACCTCATGGGCCCGCACAGTAGCGAGGCGACTGATTTTGGCAAAGGCAGCCGACGCTCAGGCCATTTTGACTCCATCCGCGAATCCGCAACTAGAAAAGGCCGGTTCTGCTGGAAGACTTCGGCCACGATGGATAGGACCTCGGAGTCAATTTCTTCCCAGCTTGCTCCATCATTCCTTAGACTATGAGTGACCTTGACCGCATCGTCGTTCTCTTGCCGTACAAAGAGCATGGCACGCTCATAGCCAGTGAGTTCAATCGCCATACCAGTGACAAGCCGTGCCAGAGCATCAAGGTCCCAGACAGTATTCAGAACGCACGCTTGTCTTGAGCAATGCTCTGAGTTGATCGCTTTCAATGGCTACTAATCTGCCATTCTCTGCCGCGACTGAACCCTGGTACTTGTTTTGCAGTCGTTCTTTTTCGGACCGGACATCCATTACGTCCGGCAACCGTCGATATCTCTCGATGCGTTCATGTGGCACCTTGCCCTCCGACCGTTTGAGATGCTCTAAGGCAGAGTTGGCATTCTCAAGGGCCGCTTCAGGGCATTCCTGTATCTCGCTCAGCAGTGCCAGCTGGAGTTGCGTACGCCACACAATTCCTTCAAGTCCGAGCTTACGCGCGATCGCATTTGCGATATCGAGGTCCGTTTGGGCCTGTCGGCACATTGAGATGCGGAATTCAACGGAGGAAACATCAAGTGCTAAGAAGGAGATTCTGGCCCTCCCCAAGAGCAGGTGGGACAAGGCCTGCAGATGCAGGGCTGGCATGGCCGTGGCTAGCTTCGAGGCTGCCATTGCGTGTTTCATCGCCGACTCTTGATTCCCGCCGAGGAGATAGCTCTCAGCCAACCAGATCTTCGCCAGGCAGAGGTGATAAGCCCAACCTCTGTGAAGCATGATCCTAGATAGCCGCTCCAGTGCCCTGTTGCTCTCCTGAGTCCGACCTTGGGCAGCAAGGGCACGAGCATAGAGAATCTCACCTAAGGCTGCCTCGAATGGTCTGGCTTCCTTTGTCCTTGGTCGGGTGAGTTTGGACAGCGATTTGATTGATTCTTGGATTAGTCCGGTCTCTAGTTCAAGCCATGCCTCGAGAAGAGCAGCATGGGATCGGGAATACTCCGGCAACTTCGAGTATTCCCGAGAGCCCGACGGCAATAGGTTCTCCGACGCTTCACCATAATCTTCAGAGTTTAGGCACTTCTCCGCAAAGCATAATTGACCAGCTATTGCCAGTTGGGGGTTCTCGATCGACGCGGTAACACACCGCATACTATAAAGTATGTGACTTGCATCCAGAAACCTGCCACTCCGATGGTAGCATTCCGCCAAGTTACACATGGCTTGGGCTTGTAGCACCAAGGATCGGAGTAGTCTCGGAAAGGCCTACCGCTTGTTCATGATACTCTGCAGCGAGGGAGAACTTACCCATGCCAGCCAAGTTGATTCCGAGGTGAGAATATGCTATCGGGAGTAAATGGATGGCATTGACAGACCGCAGAGTATCTATTGCAACTAAGGCGGAGCGTCTTCCAGAACGGAAATCACAGGCTACGCATGAGAGACCTGATATCAAGATCTGCAAATGCCCAAACAAGTATTGGGTCTGTGGCCTCTTTGATGAGGCCGAGAGCCCGCCTCGCGAGCGCCAGGCCACTGTTTGTATCTGACCTCGCTAGCCTGCAGAACGCCAATTGAGCAAGCAGGGCAGACTGTCGTCTACCTGTAGCCGCATCGGACTCTGACGACCCAACGCACTTTCAAACCCCTTAGGGCCTCTTCCCGCGACGCGGACATATCCCCCACAAACTGGAAACATCTAGCCAAGCAAAGGGCGAGGTCCGCCCGGATCCCGGTACTCCTTGCGGTCCGAGCACTGAGCCGTTGGTTTTCGAGGAGGCGGATGGCGCGCTTGGGGATGCCGAGGGCACAGTAAACGTCTGCGGCGTCGATGGCAACCTGGCACTGAACCTCGCGGGACAGCCCCCCAGGATTCGCCAGCACGTACTCATAGAAACGTAGCGCTGCTTCATAGGCAAATTCCGCCCTGCAGAGCGAGGCCGCCTTCATGGCATACTCAACCGCCTTCTCCCCTCCCCGTCCCTCCACGTGGTGAATAGCCAGTTCCTGGAGCCTTCCCTCCGATCCATAAAGAGACTCCATCACCTCGGCTATGCTCCCATGCATCCTCCGCCGTCGCGCTCTGGAGATCCTCGCATACAGAACCTCCGCAATGAGCGAATGCCGGAAATCGTACAACTCGGTCCCGTCCTCCAGGAACACGCGCGTCAACTGCCGAGTCATCAACTCGCCGAGCGCATGACTCACCAGCCCTGCCTCCCGCGAAAGCAACCTCGCAAGCAGGTCCAGGGCAACCGGCCGCTTGATCACCGACATCCACTCGGCAACCTCACGCGCCGCGGGCGATAGCTGCTCCACCCGATGCCGAAGCACCACCGCGGCACCCGCCGGGACCTCCAGACCCTGCAACTTGCTCTGCTCCAGAAACCAGCGATCTGCCTCCTGCCGGAGCACTCCACGGTCCACAAGGTGTTTCAGGGTCTCTTCGACGAAGTAGGGATTCCCGCCGCTGGAGGTATAAAGCCAATTGCCGATGGACTTCCCCAGCTCCTGCGAGCCGGTCATGCTTACGATCATCTGCGTGACCGAGTCCTCCGAAAGCGGTTCGAGCGTCAGCACCACGGCCCTTTGATTCCGCGCAGCCTGCCTCATCATGCGAGCAAGCGGAGCCTGCTCGTCCTTGAGAGGGCGCATGCTCACACAAATCAGAACCGGATGAACCGATATATCCGATAGCAGGTAATCCAGCACCGCCGTGTCGGCATCGTCGGCCCAGTGGAAATCATTCAGCAGGAGAACCGTCGGGACATCCGACAAACGCTTGACAAGCTCACGCGTCAACTGGTCGCGAAAACGGCTCGCCGCCGATTCCGCCGAAGGCTGGAGCAGTCCTGCATCCGCCGGGCGAGGCAGGTTCTCAAAGCGGAAGATCTCATCCACGGCCGATCCCTGCGCTGCAGAACCTGCCCGGTCGAATCCGTGCAGGATGTTGCGGTAAACCTCATACGATTCGCCTTCCCCCTGCAGACATCGGGCTTCAATCACCCGCCAGCCGTCCATGAGAGCCCAGGTTCTCAGCTCATCGAGTAGCCGCGACTTCCCAAGCCCGGCTTCCCCGATGATGAAGAACGCACCGCCACGGCTGCTCTGCAGGATCTCAGTGGCCCTCCCCTGCAGCGTACACGATCTCTGCCTCACGGCCCACGAACCTCGGGGCCGAGAAATAACCCTCCCGGGAAGGTTCGACTACAGAGCTGAAATCACGACCGCTGGCGACGCTGAAAAGTCTTATGACTTCGTCAGTTGATGATGGTCGTCGGTCGGGATCCTTTTCGAGCAAACCGCGCAGGATCTGGGCCAGACCGGGGCCGGATTCAAGCCGCTCGACTGGCCGTAGATCGGCACTGCCCTGCAAGTGCTTCTGAATCAGGTACTCCTGGTCCTCATCTTCGAATGGAAGCCGCCCGGTGAGAAGCTGGTAGGCTATCACACCCACCGAGTAGAGATCTGACTTGACGCTGGGTTGCTGGCCGAGAATAACCTCGGGTGCCGTGTAGACAAGCCCGCCGTGTATTGAAGCCGGCTTGTACCCGCGCAAACATCCTGCCAGGCCAAAGTCCAACAGCTTAAGCCCGGGGCCGCCTCCGTTGTCCGAAGTCAGCATCACGTTACCCGGCTTCAGGTTCGAGTGAAGAACGTCCCGGCCGTGGAGATATCGAATTGCGCGGCAGAGCTCAACCAACAGGTTGATGATCTCCCTGCTCTCCCAACCTCGTGTAGCCTCGAGCACGCTCCTACCTTCAACGTACTCTTCAACGAGGAAAGGCTCACCTTTTTCTCTGAGCGTTCCACAATCGAGAATCCGCACCAGGTTCGGGTGCCGCAGCCGGGTGAGAACGGACAACTGCCGGTGCAGGAGGGATGCCTGGTGCTCGCTCCCGTCCTTCAGGCGGATCACTTTGATGGCAACGGTTCCCTCCCCATTCACCAGGTCGCGGGACGCATACACCGTCCCGGAGGGCCCACGCCCCAGCGTCTTCTCGATGCGATACCGGTGGCCAACAACTGCACCTGTTTGGATGTCGTGGATCGGCATGATTGACCTCGCGCATTCACGTTAACAGCACAGAAACGTCCGTTCGAGATTCACGCGGCAGGTGCGGGCGGTGGCACATGCCGCAGACTACCGCCACTCCTCGCCGGACCGGGCTTCGCAACGAACCCGGTCTACCGGAGGCTGAGGGAGAACGAGGATGTGGCGATTATACAAATAGTGCCGGTCCGCATCAAACAAACATGGCGATAGACCGACACACGCCAGTCGCACCGCACCTGTCTTCGGGCACGGCAACTCGACTCGATACCACGCCAGGCTGCCGCTTGACACCAACCGCAAATTCCCCGAAACTTCGCAACATGGCAAAACTCTCGCGCCGACTGGCCCTTTGGATTCCTTTCCTGCTGGCCGCAGTCCTGGAACCTCCGGTTCATCCTGCTTACCGATCCAAAGCGCCGGAATACCTGCAGATCAGCAGGCTGTCAGGTACTCGCGGCGGAAACCTGGTCGTCGCCGTGAATGCCGATCCATCCAGCTTTAACCGCATGCTCACGGCCATGTTCGCCCACACCACTGTCACGGATCGCATCTCCGCTGACCTGGTGCACATCAACAGGGCGACGATGGAGCTGGAACCGGCCTTGGCCAAGTCATGGGAAGCCGGTCCTGACGGACGCAGCTATACCGTCCATTTGAGGCAGGGTTTGCGCTTTTCCGACGGCAGTCCTTTCACCGCCGACGATGTGCTGTTCACATTCCAGGTGTTGCAGGACCCGAAGACCGGCGCCTACCTGGCCGGCCAGGTCGAGGTCGACGGGAGTTTTCCACAGGTTACGAAGATCGATCAATACACGGTCCGGTTCGTTTACCAGCGGCCCGTCGGGATGGGCCTCCGTTCGCTGGACTCGGTGCCCATGCTCCCTCGGAGCAGGTTGGCGTCAGCATTCGCCGCGGGCACGCTCAGTTCGGCCTGGGGACCCGAGACCCCGCCCGGCCAGATCGCCGGCCTGGGTCCCTTCCGATTGAGACAGTATCTCAGGGGCGAGCGAATCATCCTGGAACGAAATCCATACTACTGGAAAAAGGACAAAGCCGGCCAGGCGCTGCCCTACCTCGATACCATCACCTTTCTGATCGTCCCGGATCGCAACTCCGAAGTGATGAGGTTTCAGGCAGGCGAAATCGATCTCCTGGACTCTTTCAATCCTGAGAACTATGCTCCACTTCAGCGGGCACAAGGCCGGGGCAACTTCACCATAAAGAACTTGGGCCCCGGACTGGCCATGGATTTTCTCTGGTTCAACATGAACCCGCTGAACAGGCGTCCAATCAAGTCAGAGCAGGACGGGCCGAACCTATCGCTGTTCTCGCGCCGGGAATTCAGACAGGCCATATCATGCGCGCTGGACCGTGAGGGGATTGCGAGGTCCGTGTTTTTGGGCCTGGCAGCACCGCAGTTCGGTCCGATCAGCTCGGGCAACTCGAAATGGTACGATCACAGCCTCGAGGCAACAGCCTACGATCCAGCGCGTGCGCGTGCCCTCCTGGCCGGGATCGGGCTCATGGATTCGGATGGTGATGGAACTTTCGAATACGGACCGGCCAGACGCCCACTCGTCATTTCCCTGCTGACGGCCCGCGGCAATACCGCGCGCGGAAAGACCGCTCAAATCATCCGGGACAATCTGGCAAAGATCGGCATTCGCGTCGACATTCAGCTCCTCTTGCCCAACGAGTTGGTGGCACACCTGCTAAACAGCCTGGATTACGAGGCGATTCTGTTCGCGTTCACGCCGACGGATGTCGCTCCCGACCTGCAGACGGACTTCTGGTATAGCAGCGGGAAGAACCATGCCTGGGCGCCCGAGCAGGAAAAGCCCCAGACCGTATGGGAAGCGGACGTGGATCAGCTCATCGCCAGGCTGGTGAGAAGCCTGGACCCGGCGGAACGGAGACGGAGTTTCTTCGAGGTTCAGAAGATCTGGAACCGTGAACTGCCGGCGATCCCGACGGTCGCGCCGGACGTACTCGCAGGATGGAGCAACCGGCTGGGCAACCTGCTCCCGTCGGTCCTGCCGCCGCACCTGCTTTGGAACGCAGAGGAGCTCACCAAGAAGACCAATTAGCCCGAGGGGTACAGCACGCTTTGCCTACCGTCCATCTCATCCTGAAACGCATTGCCCAGCTCGTGCTTCTGTTGCTGCTCTTGACCGCGGCTACGAGTCTGCTGTCATCCCTGATCCCAGGCGACTTTTTCGCTACCCAGGAGCTGGATCCCACGATCAGCAGGGAGACCATCCAGCAGTTGCGTCGACAGCACGGGCTTGACCAACCGGCGCTGACCCAGTATGCCGGTTGGCTGAGGAACATGCTCAGGCTCGATCTGGGATACTCCCTTTTCTATCGAGCACCCGTGACAGATGTTCTGCTTTCAGCACTGGGCAAAACGCTGTGGATTGCCATTCCTGCCTTGCTGATCGGCACCATCGGAGGAGTTCTGCTGGGCACGCTCCACGCGACCTGGAATGGCCGACCTGCCGGCTTCATCCTGGATGTGCTTTCGACAGTCATCCTGTCGCTTCCGTCGCTGCTGCTGGGGCTCGGCGCCATATTGATTGCGGCCCGCACCGGATGGTTCCCTCTCGGCAGCATGAATGCGCCCACGATCGAAGCTACAAGTGCTCACGCATGGCTCATCGACAGGCTTCATCACCTCATCCTGCCGGTTCTCTGCCTGTCGATCCCTGTTTTCGCCACCATCGAACGCATTCAGCACACCGCCGTGCGCGACGCGCTTGACCAGGCGTATGTGCGATCAGCGCGCGCCCGCGGGCTTCAGGCATGGCGTGTGTTCGCCAGGCACCTGCTTCGGCCTTCCCTGAACGCCGTGATCTCCACTTCGGGACCTCTTTTCGGAGCCGTACTGAGCGGAAGCCTCGTGCTCGAAGTGATTTTCTCGTGGCCGGGTCTGGGAAGGATCACGTACGACGCCCTGTTCAGCCGGGATGTCTCCCTGCTACTCGGGTCTGTAGTCGCAAGCGGCGTACTCCTGGTCCTTGCCAACCTGGCGGCTGATATTGCTTTGTGGCGCCTCGATCCCAGGACGAGGTCTGTCGGCGGCGGGGTCATGCGATGAACGGGATGAGCCTGACGGCAAAGCTGGCGCTGGGATTGTCGGTATTGCTGGTGCTGGCTGCGCTGCTGGGTGATTTCCTGTCCTGCAATCCAGCGGAGGACCAGAACCTCCGTATGTTTTACGCACCGCCCACCCGCATCCATTTCATCGACGCGGAGGGCCGATTCCACCTATGGCCTTTCGTTTACAGCTACACACTCGTCGATCCTCTCAATACTGCGTACAGCGAACAGGCCGACCAGCGGTACGCATTGCGGTTTTTCGGAGAGGGATACCGGTATCGACTCCTCGGGATCATTCCTTGCTCCCTGCACCTGGTGAGCGCGCCTGGTGCGGCATTCTACCTGTTCGGTGCGGACGAACTCGGAAGAGACGTTCTGGCCCGCACGCTCGCCGGCGCCAGGACGTCCCTGATGATCGTGCTTTCGGGCATATCCATTTATGCGATCCTCGGGCTCGGCGTCGGGGCTGTCGCAGGCTTTGCGGGCGGGTGGCTCGATGCAGCGCTGATGCGAGTTTCGGAGTTTGTGCTTGCGCTTCCCGCTCTCTACCTTATCCTCGCTTTGCGTGCCGTGCTGCCCGCCCGGATGTCGTTCGCGCAAACTGTGCTTGTGGTTTCGGGAACGATCGCGGCAGTGGCCTGGCCTCCCCTGGCGCGCGCCGTTCGCGGCCAGATATTGCAGTTCTCAAGTGCCGGGTTCATCGAGGCCGCCGTCTCATTCGGCAGCACACGCTGGCAGGTGTTTTCGAAGCACATGCTTCCCGCGCTTCCGGCGCTGGTAGTCACGCAGGCCGTCCTTGCGGCACCCGTGTTCTTGCTCGGTGAAGTCATTTTGTCTTTTCTCGACGTCGGATTTCAGGATTCAGCCGAATCGTGGGGAACCATGCTGCGGAGCCTCAGAGATCCGAGAGTGATGACCGACTTCTGGTGGAACCTCGCTCCGATGGGGCTGGTCTTCCTGACCATGCTTTCCCTGAATCTCCTGGCCGGGGGTCTCGGCAAGAGAGAGATCACACGCCCTTACTGAGGAAGAAACAGGTGCGGCGGCTTTGCGAGCCGCCGGGGCGGGTTGAAAACCCGCCCCACATGACATGGCCGTGTCCAGGTCACGGGCTCCTCGCAGCTGTTTGACCGGGCGTGCCTGCTGGCTTAAGCTACTGTCAGGCGCCCGGCTGGTCTGCAACCTCAAGTCCTCGCCACCCGATCATCCCCGCCGGCGCCGGGAGGTAGGTGTATTTTTGACCTCATCCGTGACCACCGGACCCCAGCATCAAGGCTTGGGAGCTTCATTGCCGGCCTCGCCGTCAATGCGAGTCTCCTGTGCGCCGTGGCCGCGCTATGGGAGGTCGACACTCTGCATCATTCCTATGATCGGCTCGCATCGGACTTGAGCAGAGAATTGGGAAGGTATCGGGTACTGCTCGTCACACCCAGGTTGGGGTCAAGAGTCGGAAATCCCGCGGCCGACGGAGCACCGCACGGTGCCCGAAAGACAAGGCCCAAACCTTTGGACACGCCACTCGCGACGCCGGATCCAAGACTCCTGCTCCGCCTGGATCCGCAGCTGCAGGAGTTTGCTGCCGACAACCGCGAGATCGAGGAGATCTTCACGCGCGAGATTGTGCGCGACGTGGACGCCAAGGTCCTGGACCTGAGCAGGCTCTTCGAGAAGGGCAGCGTCCAGGTTGGATTCGAGACGGACGATGCGGGAAGACCGGTCCACAGGCGGATCGAAGTCTCGTCCGGCGTGCCCTCCATCGATCACCTGCTCTTGGAGATCGTCGGGCTTGTGGAGAAATACCGGTTCTCCTGGATCTTCCGAGGATTCAACCATGTGGCCCTGCTGATTCGCACGGGCGAGGACGTGGAGATAAGGCTTACCTGCACGCCCCGGGACCAGGGGGCGAAGGAAGACATCTTGAAGCGGATTCAGGGCACACTGATGCTGGTTGGTATCGCTGCGGCACAGAGCGATGCCGCATTCCTGCTTCAGGACGTAAACATCACTGCTGAAGAGGGCAAGATAACGCTTAGCAGGACGCTATCAAAGGAACCCCTGGCTTCGTTCCTGATGCGCTACTGGCGGTCGGAGGCAGCACAGTAACACGGCTGCACCGCACAAGGGATTCGGGACCTCTCCGGGTGCCGAATCCCCTCTGCTCAAATTCGAGATGCCCGCGCCAGGCTACTTCTTCGGGGGAACGATGGCGTCCTTGCAGGCCTTGGCGACGCGGAACTTCACCACAGTCTTAGCCGGTATCTTGATCGCTTGGCCGGTCTGAGGATTGCGTCCCATGCGCGCCTTGCGTTGAACCTTCACCAGTTTCCCGAGACCTGGCAACGGAAACTGTCCGCTCTTCTTGGCTTCGCTGCAAGCGGTGGCGACCAGCACATCGAGAAACGAGTTTACCACTACCTTCGTTAAACCAGTCTTCTCCGCGATGTGGCCAACGAGCGCGCTCTTAGTCATCACTTTCCCTGCCATAAATCCCCCATAGTCAAATGTAGCGTTTCATATTCTTCCGGATCCAAATCCAAGGCGGCAATACCAATGCCATTTTGCGGATATTCCGGCAAAAAGCAATGATCATTTTGTCTGAATCTTCAACCAGCCCTCACTCTCCCGATCCCCGGGACTCCACAACGCCAGCAGCAACCGCTCCTCTTCCCACACGCGGCGAGAGGCCGAAACGGGTATCTGCTGCGGACCGCAGCAGGATCTCAACAAGAACCAGATCTCACGCTCCCAGTAGCTCCGGTACCGGACGTAGTCCTCGCCGCTCACCATCGACGGCGGAGAAGGTATTCCCGGTTGATGGTCCACGTCAGGCACGTATCCGATCTCCTGGTAGACAAGCCACAGCCTTCCGCCCCTGTCCAGCGTTTTCGCGAGATGTGAAGACAGGCCGCCGGCCGAGTCACCCCGGGACATCGACTTCATGAACAGGTCGTATCTGGTAATGGGGGAGGCAGGCAATTCAGGGACGGTGATCCAATCGGCCGGCCCTCTGTAGTAGCGCTGAAAACTCGGGTGGAGAAACCACGGCGACAGAATCACCAGGTCTTCCGCGCGAGCCTCGCGACCCAACACCCCGGCAACACGGTCCACGTTGGTTCGCCGCAGACCCAGCCAGGACCAGGCAGGCCCGGCGGACAGCAATAGTGCTACGGCCGCAAGCACGGCATGGCTCGAGCGTGGTGGTCGCTCGAGCAGCAGTTGCAGCGCGATCCCGATGAACAGAAGTACCGGCAGAAAATAGCGCGGGGAACGGCGGCACCTTCATGAACTCGACGAAAACTACCTGCGACACGAGAACCAGCACTGCCACGCCGACGGCGTAACGCGTGATCGCAGTTTCGGATGAGGAACCCATGCCGCTGCGCTTGCGGAGGAGGAATGTGACAAACGCAAGTGCCGGAAACATGATCCAGACCAAAGCCGGCACAAATGTATGCTGTCTTGCATACGACGCGAAGAACTGCGTCCAGTCCACACGGTAGTGCAGCAACGCCACCCAGCTACTGGCGCGCCCGATCGTGGGCAGGTACGGCAGCAGGGTCAACGCTGCCACGGCGCCGGGAACGAGCAGTGAGAGAGCCAGCCGCCTTTCTCTTCGCCACAGCGCCATCCCCGCAGCCGCCAGGCCGAAGGCGGCGATGGGGAAGGCGCTGCTGTAACTGAGCTGCGCGGCGAGAATCGAAGAGATGGAGGCCGCAAGGAACCAACGCCTCGAAGGTCGCGTCAGGCACATGCCATGCGCGGCGAAGGCCCAAAGCAGGGCAATCAGCGTCAGGCCGTACGGCCGGATGCTGCATGCCTCCGAAATGAGAACGGGATCGACTGCGAGAAGAACGAGCGCAACGATGGGCACCCGTGAGCCGGACAGGCGGCACACGAGGCAGATCGAGATCAAAAGGGTCAGACCCGTGAGCAAGCCCATCGCCCGCAGAGCAAGATCGCTGCCCAGGGCGGGGATCGACGACCACACCCTGAGGATGGCAGGATACAGGACGGGAAACGAATCGTATTGGAGGGAGCCGAGCACCGAGTTCCATCCGGGCAGGCATGCCTGATGGATACTGTTGGCCTCATCGCGCCACAGCGGTCCGGCGGAGGCGAAGAAACGAAGGTTCAGCAGCACTGCCCAGGCCAGCAGCACAGCCGCGGCCGGTCTCCGGCTCCGCTCAAGTATCTCCGACAGCATTACTTTGCCTCTACGGAAGTCGGGCAAGACATGCGATCGCCGGGGCGTGTCGTCTGAAGGATTTCGTCACCAGGTGGCAATAGAAGCCGCCCGGCAACAGGTACCTGCAAATCCCCCACCAGTCGACTATATGAAAACGGGTGCCCGCCATTTCGAGCCAGAAATCCCGCTCTCTCTTGTGCAGGTGCGTCGGGTCACGATCCAGGAACCGTATGGCAGGCCCGGTCAGGCCGTCATACACCGGGACGACAAATGCAAAACCCGCACGGGGCTGAAGCGCCACCGCGATTCGCTCCATGGTTTCATCCGGAGCAGGCACATGCTCGAGCACATCGAAAGCGGTGATCACATCAAAGGGCCCGGGGAACACGAGCTCCGGCGACGTGGTGACGGCGAACCTGACACCTGGCACACGTTCCCTGGCCCGTGTGATCGCATACTCGCTGGCATCGATCCCGAATCTTTCCCAGCGGGAACCCAGCGAGGAAAGGAAAAACCCGAAAGCGCATCCTATATCCAGGATCCGCGGGTGCTCACACTCCGCGGCTGCAGCTTCCGCCAGGCGTCTGTAGAACGCCATCTTGCGAGGCGGATTCTGACGCTCGTAGCTCGCGTATTGGGTCTCGAAATAGGAACGATCAAACGCCATGGCGTAATCGCGGCCATATTAACCCGGATAATTCATGAAGCATCCAGGAGAAAGGGATTTGGGACACGGATGAACGCGGATGAGCGCCGATCGAAAATGGTGATTCGATCCGCGTGCGGAGCTTTTGCCGCCATCCTTGCCACAAGCAGGTTGTGAGCGCCCGACCGTCGATGACAGAACTCTTGCACGAGACATGCAGGGCGTTCACAGCCTGCTTGTGGCAAGGATGACCAGCGCGCAGCGCTGGCACCTTCGGTGCGGCAAAAGCTCGGCCAGCGTTTCCCCGTGTCCACAAATGCCTCCTTGCCGCTGATTCATGAATAATCCCCGTTAAGGCAGTTGCTGGGACGCCAACGCGACCGGCAATCGCCGGTCAGGACTCGAGCCTGCGCCGGGCCATCAGCCTCAGGGTCCTGAGCGATGTCCTGAGGACCTTCATCTTGCTCTTGCCTCCTTTACGATCGTATCGAAGCACCAGGGGAACCTCGCTGAACCTCAGGTTCATGCGGCGCAGCTTCAGGAGGATGTCCACCATGCATTGGAATCCTTCCTCATTGATGAACTCCTCGCGATAGCGGGTGAAGGCCTGGCGCAGAACAGATGCCCGATACGCGCGGTAGCCGCACGTGAAATCGCGCACGCCCGGGATCGGGAAGATCGACTGAAACAGCAACGAAGCCGCGTAGCTCAGGAATCGGCGATGGACGGGGACGCCGATGACGGACGAACCCGTCCGATAGCGTGAGGCAATCAGCACGTCGAACCCATCGTTGATGCGTGTGACCATCTGGGCAATGGCCAGGGGCGTGTGCGTATCGTCAGCGTCCATGGTCACGACGATGTCCTGGTCGGAGGCAAGATCGACTGCCATCAGCAAGCCGCTGCGGATCGCTGCTCCCAGGCCCAGATTGCGCGGGTGATCGATGAGCGTGAGGGGGACGGATCCCCGGTAGCTGCGCGCAACCTCGCCTGTCGAATCGCTGCTGCCGTCGTTCACAACGATCAGCCGCAACTTCATACCCGACTCCTGGCCGGCCCGGTCCAGGGCCTGGAGGACGGCAGCGAGACTCACGGCTTCGTTGTAAGCCGGCAGCACGACGAGAACCGTCTGTGATCCCGAGGCACCGCGGACAGGACCTGTCTGCGCCGCTGAAAGCCCGGATTCGGCAGGATGACCGGTTGACATGGCTTTCAGTCTGCATCAACTGCCCGTTGGAGCAAACTACTAAATGCAGGCAGGGATCGTGAATTCGGTTATGCCGGTTGAACCCAGGCATTGTATTCTTGATACCCTATGAAACACCTCATGAGAGCATCCTCGATCGCCCTGGCAGTCGCGGCGTGCCTGCTATGCATCGTCGCGCCCGCATCAACTCAACAAAAGCCCGCCGCGGGAGTCACCGAGATTCCCCGGAAACTGGCGCCGCCGGACAAGGCCTGGGTCAGGAAGACACTGCAGGCAATGTCACTCCGTGACAAGGTCGGCCAGCTGCTGCAGATCCGCGTGACGGGCCGCTTCCTCAATCGTGGAAGCGCGGAATATCAGGCTCTCATGCAGGAGATCCGTGAGAACCGGGTAGGCGGAGCCGTCCTTTTTGCCGGCAACGTGTACGAATCGTCGGTGCTGCTCAACGAACTCCAGGGAATTTCCCGGCTGCCGCTCATCGTCTCCGCCGACTTTGAGCGCGGAGCGTCGTTCCGCATCGAAGATACGACCTCGTTTCCCTGGACCATGGCAGTCGGTGCGACCGGGTCCGAGGAATTCGCCTACCAGGAAGGGGCGATCACAGCGAGAGAAGCCCGTGCCCTGGGAGTCCACTGGATTTACGCACCCGTGGTGGATGTCAACAACAATCCCGACAATCCGGTAATCAACATCCGCTCTTACGGCGAGGACCCGGAGCTCGTGGCCCGCCTGGGCGCCGCATTCATCCGCGGCGCGCGCGAAAACGGCGTGATGACCACAGCCAAGCACTTCCCCGGACACGGCGATACAGCGACAGATTCCCATATCGGACTGGCTGTCATTCCCTCGAACCGGCAGAGGCTGGATGAGGTGGAGCTGGTTCCCTTCCGCCGCGCGATCGAGGCGGGAGTCGATTCGATCATGACCGCCCACATCGCGGTCCCGCAACTGACGGGCGATCCCGGCGTTCCAGCTACCCTGTCCCGGAATGTCCTGACCGACCTGCTGCGCAACACGCTGCACTTTAACGGGCTGGTCGTGACTGATGCGCTCGAAATGGGGGGGATCACGACCCGCTACTGGACGGGACTCGCCGCAATCAGGGCACTGAAAGCGGGGGCCGACATGCTTCTGCTCTCCCCTGATTCTGACGTCGCCCTCAACGAGGTGGTGAGAGCGGTTCATCGGGGCGAGATCCAGGAGAGCCGGATCGACAGGTCCGTCACAAAGATCCTCGAGGCGAAGACCAGCCTCGGGTTGCACCGCAACCGGACCGTGTCGCTCGCCCGTATCCAGGAGGTTGTTGCGTCACCGGAGAGCCAAAGGATCTCCCGGCAGATCGCAGACAGGTCGATCACGCTGGTGAAGGACGAAAAGCACCTGCTGCCGCTGAACCCGGTAAGTCCGCCGAAAGTCCTCAGCCTCGCTGTTGCCTCCGACCTTGATACCGCCCCCGCGGCTGTCTTTCAGGCTGAGATGAAGCGACGCTTCCCATCCTGCAGGACCATGTCGATGGACCCCCGGATTTCCGAAGAACTGATAGAGGGCATCTCGAACGCTGCTTCCGAATCGGATGTGCTGGTGATAGTCAGTCTGGTGCGGATGATGTCAGGCAAGGGGAACTTCGTGCTCAAGGACGAGCAAAGGTTCACTATCGAAGGACTGCTTGCCTCGGGCAAGCCCGTCATCTGGGTTACCCTCGGAAGCCCTTACATTCTGAGAGCCTTCCCGCAGGCCCAAGCGTGCGTATGTGCGTTCAGTTACTCGGACGTATCCCAGCTGGCTGCTGCCAGAGCGATCTCGGGCGAAATCGCCATATCCGGGAAGATGCCGGTTTCCATACCGGGCCTGTGCAAGGCCGGGGACGGCGTACAGGTTCCCAGGCTTGATATGACGCTGCACAACGCTGCGCCGGAAGCGCTCGGACTGGCGCAGGATGCGTTCCGGGAGGTTGAAGGCCTGCTGGCACGAGCTGTCGAATCCAAAGCATTCCCGGGCGCGGCTCTGATCGTCGGCTACCGCGGCAGTATCGTTCTCGACACGGCTGCCGGCTCGCTGGACTACCGGCCGGGCTCGCCGAAGGTGACAGGTGACACGATTTACGACCTGGCTTCGGTTTCGAAGGCCGCCTCCACGACGTCAGCCGCCATGATGCTGGCGGAGTCGGGCCGTCTCCTGTTGAGCGCGCGCGTTCAGGATTACGTTCCGGAATTCGAAGGCCCGAACAAGGAGAAGGTTCTCGTGCAGCATCTCCTGACTCACTCATCCGGACTGCCCGCATTCGTGCCGCTGTACAAGGAAGCGCAGGGCTACGACCAGATGCTGGCCAGGGTGTGCGCGGCGCCCCTGGAGTTCGAACCCGGCGCAAGGGTCCAATACAGCGACCTCGGGATGATACTTGTGGGCGAGATCATCCGGCGCACCTCAGGCCACCCTCTGGATCAGTATGTCGCGCAGAATCTGTTCACACCGCTCGGTATGAAATCTACCTTTTACCGGCCCGGCAAGGCCTTCCTGAACCGTATCGCCCCGACTGAGGATGACCCCTGGCGCAAGCGAGTCGTCAGGGGTGAAGTACATGACGAGAACGCCTTCGCCATGGGAGGTGTGGCGGGGCACGCGGGCCTGTTCAGCACCACGCACGATCTCGCCGTTCTTGCCCAGATGCTCCTCAACGGCGGCATCTACGATCATCATCGCTACCTGAGCGCAGAAACCATCAGGCGTTTCACGACCCGTCAATCCGATGATCGGGCGCTCGGGTGGGGAAAGCCCTCGGATTCCGACTGGACAGGCAAGACTCTCTCCCCCCAGGCCTATAAACATACCGGGTTCACCGGAACATCCATCTGGATCGATCCGCAGAAGCAGCTGTTCGTCATATTGCTGACGAATCGCGTGCATCCCACTCGCGATAACACACGCATCGACCAGGTCAACCAGGCGGTTGTCGAGGCAGTCGTGCGAGCCATTTCGCCGTCTCCCGCGGAAGCTGCTCGCTGAGGAAAGGGAGATTGTCCGCGCATCGCATCAGAAGCTGTGAAGGAATCGCGGTCACCGGTCTTTCCGGCTACCTGCCGCGCCTCGCCTTCAGCGCTCCGTCTGCAGGCCGCCCAAACCCCGCGCTGACGCGCGGGGCCACTACTGTACCGCCTTTTCGAGGCTGCTCCCGAATGGCTGGCAGGATTGCGGCTGGGCCGGAAGCGTAGTGAAAAGGAGCCGCGCAATCAGACGTCCGCCGGCCCGGGGAGATGACCAGAGTCGATGAAAGCGCTCCCTATAGACCCGCTGTTGCCCGACGTTGTCGCGAGCCTGCGGGACGGGTGCAACGTGATCCTGACGGCTGCTCCCGGTGCGGGTAAGACGACCCGCGTCCCGCGGGCCGTCTACGAATCAGACAGGGATAATCGCGGCGAGATTCTCGTCCTCGAACCCAGGCGGCTGGCAGCGCGCCTGGCCGCGGCCCGCGTCGCCGAGGAGATGGGGCAGGAGGTCGGAGCCACGGCTGGCTATTCGATACGATTCGAGTCCGTTGACAGCCCGCACACCAGGATCCGTTTTGTGACCGAAGGCGTCTTCACGCGCAGGATGGTCGACGACCCGCTGCTGCGAAGAACCACCGTTGTCATCCTCGATGAGTTCCACGAAAGGCATATCACGACCGACCTCGCACTCGCTTTCTTGCGCCGGCTGCAGTTGAATGAACGCCCCGACCTTGGGCTCGTGGTGATGTCAGCCACGCTCGATCCGGACCCTGTCGCGGCTTTTCTGGGAGATGCCCGTGTCTTTGCCGGCGGTGGGACCCCCTTTGAAGTCGCAATCGAACACGAGACGAAGCCGGATACGAGGCCTTTGCATGAGAAGGTATCCTCAACGGTCTCGCAGACACTGCGTTGCGGAACGGGCGGCGACATGCTGGTTTTTCTGCCAGGGATCGCCGAGATCCGACGTACTGCTGAATCGATGTCCCCGCTGGTTGAGAAAGGCAGCATCGAGCTGTGTGTTTTGCACGGCGACCTTCCGGTGAGCGAACAGCTGCGCGCCTTCAGCCCCTCCCGGAAACCGAAAGTAATTCTCGCGACAAATGTAGCGGAGACTTCAGTCACGATCCCGGGTGTGACAGTCGTGATCGACTCGGGACTTGCCCGCAGGGCGGGATTCTCACCCTGGAGCGGACTGCCGGCCACGCAGATCGCGAAGGTGAGCCAGGCATCCGCACGCCAGCGCGCCGGGCGGGCGGGCAGGACCGGCAGCGGCCTGGTGCTCCGCCTCTATACTCGCCACGACTTCGAGACCAGGCCGCCGTCCGACATCCCCGAGATAAAGCGGGCGGATCTGGCCGAGCCTGTGCTCGCATTGCACGGGGCAGGAGTCGCCGATGTGCGGGGATTCGGCTGGTTCGAGAAACCACGGGAAGCCGCGATCGACTCCGCGGAAGTCCTCCTCGCGAGACTCGGGGCTCTTGATGCCGGCGCAGGCATCACTCCCACGGGAAAACGGATGCTCCGCCTCCCGGTCCACCCACGACTCGCGAGGCTCCTCGTGGAAGGAGCAAACGCAGGAGTCCGGCGCGAGGCCGCTCTGGTGGCTGCACTGGTATCTGAGAGGGACATCCGACTGGAGGCTCGAGGCTCGCTCTCGAAACTTCTGAGGCAGAAGGATGCCGCTGCCTCCGAATCGGATCTCCTCGAGATGCGGGATCGATACCGTGAAGCCGAGGCAGCCGGATTCCGCTCGTCGCGTGTGACTCAGCTCGGGCTCGATCTGCGCGCCCTGGAGAACGTAGAACGTGCCGCGCGACAGATTGAGAAGTCCCTCCCTTCCGGCCCGCAGGCTCCTGCCAGCGGCGACAAGGACGCGGTCTTGCTTGAATCGATTCTCATGGCGTTCCCGGACCGTGTGGCAGTGCGACGGGCCCCCGGGTCCGACGATTTCCTGCTCGCCGGCGGAAGGGCTGCCAGACAGTCCCCCGCCAGCGTTGTTCGCAACGCCGCACTGGTAGTCGCGGTCGACGCCGAAGAGCGTTCAGGCATCAGCGGTGAAGGCCGGCAGGCTGCCGTGCTGCTGAGGCTCGTTTCCGGGATAAAGCGTGAATGGATTGAAACCCGGTTCCCTGCAGAAATCTCCCGCGAGGCCTGCCTGACCTGGAATGACCGCGCCGGCAGGGTAGACGAAATAACGAGGATCCGGTTCGGACAGATCATCCTGGAAGAAAAGACCAGGACAGCTTCCCCGTCGAGCGAGGCATCCCGGCTGCTCGCAGACGCAGCGCTGGCGAGGGTTGAATCTGTCTTCGGGGATTATGGCCGCGCCAGGGAGCTCCAGGTTCGTATTTCCCTGCTCGCCGGATATTCAATTGCGGAGTCGCCTCAGGATGAAAGCGGAGACATGCGAACGATCGTGGCCGAAGCCTGCGCCGGAAAGCGAAGCCTGCGGGAGCTGGCTGGCTTTTCCCTGGCGGAGTCGGTGTTGCGCCGTCTGAACGCGCAAGTACGATCGCTTCTGGATCGTGAAACGCCGGAGCGGATCGAGTTGGGCGGCCGGAAGGTGAAGATCCATTATGCGGAGGAATCGGCGCCCTGGATCGAAGCACGCATCCAGGACTTTTTCGGACTTCATTCGACCCCGGTAATCTGCCGCGGACGTCAGCCGCTGCAACTCCGCCTCCTGGCTCCTAACGGCCGCCCCGTTCAGGTCACGCAGGACTTGAAGGGTTTCTGGACCAATCACTACCCTGGCATCAGGCGCGAGCTGATGCGGCGTTACCCGAAGCATCGCTGGCCCGATCCGGCCGCGCTGCAGCAGCGCGGGAAGCAGAAGCCCACGAGGTGACAGGGCACATGAGCAGACGGGAAATCTCCGCCGGATGTGTGATCTTCAGGCAGACCGAACATACGACAGAGGTCGCCCTGATAAAGCCGACAGGTCGCGCAGCCTGGGCGCTCCCCAAGGGACTCATCGAGCCGGGCGAGGCGCCCGAAGAAGCTGCCATGAGGGAAGCGACCGAAGAGTCCGGCCTCCTCGGGCAGATCGTCGCCAGGATCGGCACGATAAAGTATGTCTACACTGCAGCGTGGGAGGACCCTCCTGCGCGCATTTTCAAGATTGTCACCTTTTACCTGATGCGATGGACCGGCGGAGACACCGGTCAGCACGACCAGGAAACAGAACTCGTCTCCTGGTTTCCGATCGCCGAGGCCATCCGTCGCGCCAGCTACCGCACCGAGAGAGATATCCTCCAGAAGGCGGAGTCTCTCATCATGAACCTGCCTGACTCGACAAGGGGGTCGGAGTGAAGCGATTTGACTACGATTCTGAGCAGATGGTGCCGCGGCCGCTCGAGGAGGTCTTCGCCTTTTTCTCCAATCCGCACAACCTGCAGCGGATCACACCGCCCTGGCTTGACTTCGAAGTCCTGGGACTAAGTGACGGCCAAATGCGCAAGGGCTTGCTGATCGATTACCGCCTGCGCGTTCACAGGATCCCGCTCCGTTGGCGGAGCGAGATCACAACCTGGGACCCGCCGCGCAGATTCGTCGACGAACAGAGGCGGGGGCCGTACCGGCTCTGGATCCACGAACACACATTCGAGCGTAGAAGGGACAGCACCCTGGTGCGTGATCATGTGCAGTATGCTGTTCCCGGCGGAGTGCTCGTGCAGAAGATTTTCGTCGGGCGTGACGTCGGCAGGATTTTTGCATTCAGGCGGCGGAAACTCGAGGAGATATTCCCCATCGCCTGACATGCTATGTCCTGTCCACCGCCAGGCTGGTTATCCCTCCCGAGCTCGGGAATCGATCCTGTTGTTCCAGCCGAACAAAACTATGCCTCATCAGGTCTGGCGACCGGCCCGGGGCACGCCCAGGATTATGACTCAGACGGCGGCAGCAAGGATACTGGTGCAGTGCCAGCATCAGCTTGAGTGACGACGGTGCTGTTCAACCATCAGGGTGGACCCGCACGCAGCCGTCCGGGTCGGTATCGCGATCGGCGCCGGAATCGCTGTCGATTTCGACCGGGAATGGAGATCAATCGCGAGCACTGTCGTCTCATGGTCCCGAACGCCGATGCCATCAGCGGTAGAGGAGATTGATCCGGATGAGGGCCCAGGAGAGAGACGCTGCGATCGTGCCGAGTACCAGTGCCGGTTCCAGAACCCGATCGTAGGTCCGGCGGATCACGGATGGCCTTCGGCCGAATCGTGCACGCGCTTCCCCGCCGATCCGGCATGCCGCTTCAGGATCAACATCATGGCACTTCAGCAGCGCAAGGAAGTCATCAGTCTCCGACGTCATAATAGCCTCCTGCTTGATTCAGTGCAGCGGATATCTTCTCCCGTGCCCGTGAAAGCCGCTTGCGGAAGGCGTCAGGGCGCACTTCGCAAATCAGAGCCGCCTCGTCGTGCGCGAATCCTTCGGCTGCGAGCAACAGGGCTTCGCGATAGCGCGCAGGCAAAGCAGCAATGGCGCGCTCCAGCCTTTGCTCAGTCTCCGTGGAGGCTGCCAATTCGAAAGGCGACGGTGCCGCGGGTGGATCCATCCGGCAGAGTTCCCCGATGCGCTCAGCGTCGAGCGACCGGTTCCTGCAATAGGTGGCGAACAGATTGCGGGCCACTGTGAACAGCCAGGCAGACAGGCGAGTGTCGTCGCGCAGCAGATGGCTTCGCGTGGCAAGACGCATCCAGGTTTCCTGCAGCAGCTCTTCTGCAAGGTCGCGACGTCGTGTCAGGCGCACAAGGAACGAATAGAGTCTCGCTCGAAACGCGTCATAGATTTCGTCGAAAGCTGCGACGTCACGCTCCTTCAGCCGCTGGATTAGAGACAGCTCATGCGCCCTGTCCATGACATTATCAACGCGCGAATCCGCACGATGTGACGGATTTATTGTCACAGATTCCGGCCCCGCGCGTTGTACCTGGGAAAAAAGGAGGCGATACCATGGTTGGATTCATGCAGGAAGGCGGCTATTCGATGTGGCTCATCCTCGTCCTCGGGCTCCTGTCGCTGGGGCTGGCCGTTTCTTTCGCGGTGCGGCCCGTCGAGCGCAAGCTCAACATACTCCGGCCTTTGTCTCTGGCCACGGTCTTCTCCATCCTGAGTGCGATCGCAGCCGATCTCGGGACCGTCATGAAGCGCGTGCCCCAACTGCCGGAATTCACGAGCAGCCCGGATCTGCGCGTAGCCCTCTACACCAGCGGCATCGGCGAGGCGATGGTGCCCGCCATCCTCGGCTTCACCATCCTGTCGCTCGTCTGGCTCGTAGCGGCGGTCGGCTACCGCCGCTTCTGACGTCACGCGGCGCGGCGCGACAAGCCCTCGCGGTCGAAACCATCGCTCACTGCATACGCGGGGATCCGAGGACGCACACTTCCCCACCGAGTGCCTTCCGCCGAGGCTCCTGCGCGCCCGGCGGAGGTTCCTCATCATTGAACATCCGGTCGCGAGGAGAGTCTCCTGTTCATCTGCAGACAGGTGGCAACCGCCGCAACTACGGCCGGCAAGACCCCCAGGCCGATGAAGATCAGATCACCCGGCATCCTGAGCCACTCAATCGTGCGAATCATCCCCTGGTTCAGAAACTCCGGGCCCCTGGCGTGCCAATAGCCGTTGTTCAATACGTCGATGAGTTGAAGAACGCCGCCCGGGAACAGGCTGCAGGCTACCATGAGGGCAAGGCCGCCGTTGAGGCCCCAGAAGGAGAGCCGGATCAGCCTGGCGCGGCTCTCCCACGCGTTATCCGGCGTCACCTGCCTGAGCGCGAAAACCATGAGAGCCATCGCAAGCATGCCGAACACACCCATCATCGCCGCATGGCCATGGTTTGGCGTCAAAACCGTGCCAACCTCGAAGTAACTGACAATCGGGAGGTTGATCAGAAAACCGAATATGCCGGCGCCGAGAAAGTTCCAGAAGCCGACGGAGATAAGGAAGTAGAAAGTCCAGCGGTGCGGAATTGAGATCTCCTTCCCGCACACATCGCACCTGCTCTGCGACAGTTTGATGAAATCCCAGGCGTCCAGTGTGAGCAGCGTCAGCGGTACGACTTCCATCGCCGAGAATACCGCCGCAAGTGCCATGGTGATTTGGGACTGGCCAGTCCAGTACCAGTGGTGTCCCGTGCCGACTATGCCGCTCCCCAGGTAGAGAATTGCGTCGAGATACACAACCCGAGCCGCAGTCACATGAGATACGACGCCCAGCTGGAAGAAAATAGTCGCAACCATGACGGTCACGAAAAGCTCGAAGAACCCTTCGACCCACAGGTGGATGATCCAGAATCTCCAGGTGTCGACCACCGTGAAATTGCTGGTGCTGTTGAAGAACATTGCCGGGATGTAAAAGAGAGGGATGGCGAATGCCGCGTAAAGGAACAGAGAAGAGATTTCGCGCTTTTCCGGATGATTCCGAGCCGGGGCGAGTGCCCGGAACAGCAGAATCATCCAGAACGCAAGGCCGAGCGCAAGAAGCACCTGCCACGCCCGCCCCAACTCCAAATATTCCCATCCCTGGTGTCCGAACCAGAACCACAACTTCCCCAGAAGCTGGTTGACTCCCAAAATCTCACCCAGGGTGCTCCCCAGGACAACGATGAGCAGTGCGCCGAAGAGCAGATGAACGCCGCGCGCCTGCCCTCTGGGTTCCTCTCCTCCGACGGCAGGAGCAAGGAGCAGGCCGCCTGCGATGTAAGCGGTCGCGATCCAGAAGATCGCAAGCTGCAGATGCCATGTGCGCAGGATGTTGCTCGGCAGCCAGCTCGAAAGATCGATGCCGTAGAATCCCCCGGGATCGGCCCTGTAATGCGCGGTCGCAGCACCCACCAGTACCTGAACCAGGAACAGAATTGCCGCGATAGCGAAGTACTTGATGGTCGCCCTCTGGCTGTCGGTAGTGACTCCAGGCAGCATCTGAGGGTGGACGTGCTTCCCTCTGCTCTTCCAGCCCAGGTAGTCGAACTTGCCGAAGGCGAACAGAACGGCAGCGGTCCCGCCGAGCAGGGCAATGAGGCTGAGAGCGCTCCACAGAAACGCTTGCGAGGTCGGCGTATTGCCTACGCCCGGGTCATAAGGGAAGTTGTTCGTGTATGAGCACGTTGCCCCGGGCCGGATCGCCACGCTTGCCCAGGCCGTCCAGGCGAAGAATGCCGTAAGCTGTCGCAACTCCTCCGAGTCACCGATGTACCGTCCCGGCAGTCCGGCGCTTTTCTCCGGGCGGTCAAAATAACCGGTCCACTCCCCGATCTGCTTCCGATAGGAATCGATCTCAGGTGGGATGAAGGACAATGTCCCTGAACCGGAATCGTAACGATTCTGCTTCAGGGCTCGTTGTGCCTCGACGTCGACTCGATCACGCTCCGGCCCCGCGAGCGAAGCATACGCCCGCCCGTAGCGCTCCTCTGCAATCCACTGTCTGGCATCGGTGGAGAGCGTATGAAGGTATTTGGCCGAGTAGTCCGGCCCAAGATAGGCTCCATGCCCCCATATGCTGCCGTTGTCCATCAAACCGTACCGGAGAAAAACCTGCTGGCCGGCCAGGATGTCCTGGCCCGTGAAAATCGGTTCGCCCGCCAGGGAAACGACTCTGTCCGGGATAGGCGGAGCGTCCCGGTAGCTTCTGGCCGCCAGCCAGATCAGCACGGTAAATCCGAAGACCACGATCAGGATAGCCGCATGCTTCCACCATGATGAGAGCTTCTCCGGCACTGCCGAGTTATTTTCCATCTGGCACCCCGCTAAAGTTGAGAGTGCTGGCTGCAGTGCTGGCTGCATGCCAGCGCGTAAAGGACTGCGCTATGATACTACGGAAGACTGATGGGCGGACCATCCCGGTTCCACACGGCATCTTTGGGCTCGCCCGACGGGCTGCCGGGGTCACAGAAAAGAGGGAGCTCGAGCAACTCTCGCGCAGGAGCCGTGGCGTGACGAAGTTCGTACCGCCGGTTGATACAACGCCGATGTCCCCGTGACCGGGAGGAGTGATTATGGTCAGACTTAGACAAGCACCGTTGATCGCAGTCATTGCCAGCACCGCCGGGATCGCCCTTGTTTCATTCGACGTCCCGGCCCGGTCCGGCCGGGGATCGGCACCGGCAGTCGCGCAGGACCTGCTGGACCGTCTTCTGCAAATCCCCGGACAGTTTCAGGTCCTTCAGAATTCCAGTCACAACAAGCAAGGACGCAACGGCGATGCCGACAAGCCTCTGTACAGGGACGCCAAAGGCGACGACGTGATCTTCGACGCCGCCGGCCCCGGCTGCGTGAGAAGCATCTGGGGGACCTGGCTCGACCGTGACGCCGTCCTCAACTTCTATTTCGATGGTGAGGAGAAACCCCGCTATCGTGTCAACGAAATCGAATTCTTTTCCGGAAGACATCCCGATTTTCCGCCGCCGCTGGCCTCCTATGAACTGCGCGGGTACTACGGCAAGGAGCCATACGCGGGCAACTGCTTCGTCCCTATTCCCTTTTCCAGATCCCTGAAGATATCCGTAACCGGCAAATCAAGGTTCTTTCACCTCCTGTACGAGGTCTATCCCTATGGGACGCCTGTGGAGACGTTCACGGGCAAGGAGGACCGCGCGGCATTGATTGAGTGCTTTCAGCAGGCCGGCCGTGCGACCGGGCCGGCAAAAGGTGACAAGGCACACACACTCAGCCTCGACGAGATCGGACAGCAAGGGGAAGCCGCCCTGTTCGAACGCACGGGTTCTTCCGGTGTCGTCCGCGGAATCACTATCGAGGCCGACGCATCTGAAGCCGTCCTCCTGAACACGGAGATCGTGATGCGTTGGGATGGGCATGCGCGCGATGACGTTCGAGCCCCGATCGGGATGTTTTTCGGCAGTGCCAATCGCGCCTGCGACGTAGCTTCGCTGCCGGTGACCGTTCAGAAGTTGCCGGCCGGGCGAGCCCGGTTTCACTGCAGTTTCCCGATGCCCTTCTGGACAGCTGCCCGGATAGCATTGAGAAACCTTTCCGGGAAACCGCTCGGCAAAATCGATGCCAGCGTGGCGGTCGGATCCGATGCATCGCCCGAGGCGCGCGGCCTTTACTTCACGACGCTCTATCACAAAGGCGAGACCACTTACGGCCGCGACTGGCCACTGTACGACAGCCCCGGCACCGGATGGTTTGTGGGAGTAGTGCAATCGATGCAGTATGGACACTACTGCGAAGGCAACGAGCACTTCTATGTCGACGGCTCGATCTCGCCCCAGATCAACGGCACGGGATCCGAAGATTACTATCTCGGCTGCTTCTGGCCGAACCGGCAATACAGCAGCCCCTTCGCAACGTGCGCCGGCGACATAATGGCCGAGGGCGGCGGAGAGCAGAAGGGCGCCTATGCGATTCCATCGTCGTATGCCAGGTTTCACCTCGAGGCACCGATCCCGTTCTTCCGCTCGATGGATGCGCGCATTCAGCACGGGGGTATGAGCGATATCCGCTCCAGCTACCGAAGCCTGGCATTCTGCTACCTGCGCCGGCGGCCATCCATGCGCGAGACCGATTTCCTCGACGTCGGCAGCGCAGCGAGCGAGCGGCTGCATCGCTACGCCGCGGTCGACTCTGAGCCGACGGGCATCGTCAACGCCCGGCCCGAGGGCGACTACTTCGAGACCTCCGAAGATCAGGACGGACGCCGCCACCAGCGCGGCGAGATTGCCTTCGACGTCGCCGTGGATCCGAAGAACAGCGGTGTCAGAATTCGCCGCCGCCTGGATCAGGCAGGTCTCCCGCAGACGGCTGATGTCTATGTCGACGGGGCATTCGCCGGGACGTGGCGCTATGCCTGTCAGAACGAGCACCTGCGCTGGTTTGATTCCGATTTCGACCTGCCGGCGAAGCTGACGCGCGGCAAGGGACTGCTCGCGTTGAAACTTGTCGTGGTAAACGGTCCTGATTCCGGAGCCTTCACCGATTTCCACTATCGCGTCTTCTGTTTCGAAAACTGAGTGGAAGCGCTTCGCTGAAGCAGGTAGTTGTCCGCGCCGGCGGCGCGGGCCCATGTTCCCCCGGAATGCTTTTCAATATCTGCATCTGTTGATACCATCGGGGTCCTATGAAAAACCGATCGATCCCGGTGTTACTCGTCATTCTTTCCTTCAACTGCTGGAACTTTACCGCTTTTGCCGGTGGAGAGGCTATTCCGCTTCCTGAACACCCACGTCCCGATTTTCAGCGCGCAGCCTGGATCAACCTGAACGGGGAGTGGCAATTCAGGTTCGACGCTGAAGACGCCGGCCTCAAAGAGAAGTGGTTTGCCGGCGCGGCAGGCTTTCCCGACACGATCATGGTGCCCTTCCCCTGGGGATCACAGCTTTCCCGGGTGACAGACAACGCAACTATCGCATGGTATGCGCGCACCGTCCGCGCACCTGAAGCATGGCGTGGCCAGCGGGTTTTCCTCGTCGCAGGCGCGTGTGACTGGGAGACACAAGCATGGTTCGACGGGCAGCCGGTCGGGTCTCACAGGGGCGGTTACACGCCGTTCGAGTTCGATTTGACGCCATTCCTCAAGCCGGGTCAGGACCAGCGCCTCGTTCTGCGCGTGGATGATACGCCCCGCCCGTTCAAATTGGAGGGCAAGCAGGGTTACGGAAACGCGCGCGGCATCTGGCAGACGGTCTATCTCGAAGGCAGACCCCGGACGTTCCTCGAATACGTGCAATTCGCGCCTGACATCGATAACGGCAGGGTCAGAGTGAAGGCAGCCTTCAGCGGCCCCGCGTCCGCCGGTGCCGAGTTCCGGGTTACATTCAAGACCGGCGGCCTTCCTGACGCCGTCCGGCCGATAGCGCCCGGCTCCAAAGAGCTGCAGTCCGAGCTGCAGATTCCCGACGCCCACCTCTGGTCGCTTGAAGACCCATTCCTCTACGAAGTCGAAGTCTCCCTGCGCAACGGCAGCTCGGAGGACCGAGTCTCCACGTATTTCGGAATGAGGAAGATCAGCGTCGTCAACCTCCCGGGCCTGGACTTTCCCTATGTGGCGTTGAACAACAGGCCCATCTACCTTCAGATGACGCTCGACCAGTCTTACCACCCGGAGGGCTTCTACACCTTCCCGAGCGATGCCTTTATGCGCGACGAAATCCTGCGTTCGCGCCGCCTCGGAATCAATGTCAACCGACTTCACGTCAAGGTGGATATTCCGCGCAAGCTTTACTGGGCTGACCGTCTCGGCCTCCTTCTCATGGATGACGTGCCCAACAGTTGGGGAGAGCCTGACGCCGATATGCGCGCCGAAATCGAAAGCACGCTGCGTAGCATGATCCGCCGGGATTTCAACCATCCTGCGATCTTCGCCTGGGTTCCCTTCAACGAAACCTGGGGTCTGTTCACCGGAAAGGACAAGAATCGCAAGTATCTTCCAGAGACTCAGAACTGGGTCGGCTCCATCTACCGGCTGGCCAAACAACTGGACCCGACCCGGCTCGTCGAGGACAACTCGGCCTGCAACTTCGACCACGTCGAGACCGACATCAATTCCTGGCACGCTTACCTCCCCGGCTACGCGTGGCGGGAGGAACTCGACAACGTAACCCGCCGGACCTACCCTGGTTCGTCCTGGAATTTCATCGGCGACCGGAAGCAGGCGAACCAGCCCCTCCTCAACAGCGAGTTCGGAAACGTCTGGGGCTACGGAGGGAGCACCGGTGATTGCGACTGGAGCTGGGACTACCACATAGCGCTGAACGAATTCCGGCGTCACCCAAAGATAGGCGGCTGGCTGTATACGGAGCACCACGACGTGATCAACGAGTGGAACGGCTATTACCGTTTCGACCGGAGCAACAAGATCACCGGGTTTGACCAGCTGGTGCCGGGAATGAGCCTGCGCGATCTGCACGGGCCGTACTACATCTCCACGGGCAGCGACCTCTGCCGGGATGTCAGGCCGGGCGAGGAAGTGAGCGTTCCGTTGTGGGCATCGTTCCTCACGGACCTCGCACCGGGCTCGAAGCTGCACCTGCGCGTGCTCCTCGCCGGGTGGGACACGCTGGGCCGGTGGCAGCAGTACTCCCGGTCGGAACTGGCCATCGAGTTTCAGCCCTGGCTCTCCAAGGAGCTCGAGCCGATACGCCTCCGCATGCCCTCAACGCCGGCGCTGGCATTACTGCGGTTGATCCTGGAAGACGAAGCCGGAAATGTATTGCACCGGAACTTCACGACTTTTCTCGTTTCCGGCGGGCCGGCGCCGCGCGATGAACGCCTCGATATCGATGGGGCTTCCGCCCGGCTGATACGCTTTGCTCCGGCCAGCTTCCGTTCCGCCCAATGGTCTCTGAAGCAGTGGAACGTGCTCGACGGCCTCAAGGTGAACGGCGCCGGAGCGGGGTATTTCGAATTCCGGCTCCCGTGGCCCGCAGGACTCGACGCGGAGAATATCGCCGGTGCCTCGCTCGTTTTTGAAGCCTCGGCAAAACAGCTCTTCGGCAAAGACAGGGAGGGGGCGGCGAAACAGGACGGCGATTTCATGCTGGGGAAAGGGACTCACGATCCAAGCCTCAATCCCAATGCCTACCCGATGACCGACACCGTCAACTTTCCCAGTGCTGTCCGCGTGCGCGTCGCAGGTAAGTCCATCGGGCAGTTCGATCTTCCGGACGACCCCGCAGACCATAGAGGCATCCTGTCCTGGCATTCCCAGAAGAGGGACAGGAAGCTGCATGAGGCTGGCTCCTATGGCTACCTGGTCACTGCCCCTGTCCCTCCGGAATCGCTCCGCGCCGCCGCCGGCGCTGGAGAGATCGTCGTCCGTTTCGAGGTGGATTCGTCGCTTCCCGGAGGCCTGGCCCTTTACGGGGAACGCTTCGGACGCTATCCGCTGGATCCGACACTGGTCTTTGTTCTGAAACGATAGCGGGAGTCCGCGCCGCGGCGCAGCGCGCGCACTCTGTTCCCGAAGCAGCAGGGAGAGCAGTCATGGTTCGCAGTTTCGAACAAAGACGCCGGCTCCACATCCTGCTGCCCCTCTTCATCGGCTCGGTCCTTGCCTATCTCGATCGGGTGAATATCGCCTACGCCGCGCTCACAATGAACGCGGACCTGGGACTGACGCGGGGGCAGTTCGGAATGGGCGCAGGCATCTTCTTCGCGGGATATGTGCTTTTCGAGATCCCCGGCGCCCTCATAGCCGAGCGTTGGAGCCCTCGTATCTGGCTGGCCCGGATAATGGTCACGTGGGGTATGGTGTCGGCGCTGATGGCTTTCATCCGGACTCCGTGGCAGTTTTACCTGGTTCGCTTTCTGCTCGGCGCTGCTGAAGCCAGTTACTACCCGGTGGCGTACGCGAGCGTCATTCCCAGGTGGTTCAGTCCGGGAGAGCGCCCTCGTGCGATAGCGGCGATGCTGTCTTCGCTGCAGCTATCGGCCATGGTCGGCGCGCCACTGGCCGGATGGCTGCTTGGAGTCAGCCCCTTTGGCCTGAAGGGGTGGCAGGTGCTTTTCATCCTGGAGGCGATTCCGGCTTTCCTCTTCGGCATTCTGGTCTACTTCTGGCTGGCAGACTGGCCGGCACAGGCATCCTGGCTGACCGACGCGGAAAAGGAGAGCCTTGCCGAAGAATGCACACGCGACGAGGAGAGAAGGCGAGCGGCTCGTTCCTATACCGTGGGGCAGGCTCTTCGCTCGCCGGCTGTTTTGAGATTGTGCGCGATCTATTTTCTATGGATTACCGGCTTCTGGGGCTTCAACTACTGGATGCCCACGGTCCTCCGGGAGGTTTCCGGCTGGTCCGCGCTCAGCATCGGCTGGGCTCTTGTGATCCCGATGGCGTTGTCCCTCGCCGGCATGCTTTTCGTCGGCCACTCCTCCTCGCGCACGGGCGAGAAACGGTGGCATGGCGCGGTACCGATGTTCCTTGCCGCCGCAGGCATGGGCATCGGCCCCTTCGTCGATCTCCCCGGAGCGAACCTCCTCCTGGTGTGCATTACCGCCATCGGGGTTTACAGCGCCTTCGGGGTCTGGTGGTCGTACCCCACTTCCTTCCTTTCGGGCGCGGCGGCAGCCGGCGCTGTGGGCCTGATTAACTCCTGCGGCAATGTCGGCGGCTATGTGGGTCCATATTTCACCGGCGCGATCAGGGACGCTACGGGCTCATTCCAGGCTGCCTATCTGTCCCTCGCCGGCCTATTGCTTTGCTCAGGCATCCTTATGCTCACACTCCGAACCCGGGAGCCAGGCAAACCCAGTTAGCCTGGAGCGAGCCGGGGCAAGTCCCATGGCACCCCCTTTTCAGACGGAACACGCAGATCGTGCCCGGCGTTGGGAATGACCCCGATGGCACTCTTGCCTTCAGGGTAACGAACGCCAGACCTGCTTCTTGCCCATCGGGTCGATGTCGAGGGCCTCGGCGTGCGTGAAACCACCTTCAGCTCCCCGCACCCGGAAGAGCGCCCTGTAGTACTCGAGGTACGGATAGGTCGAGATTCCGCCGCGAACGAACTCATACTGCGTCACGCTCTTGTCCCACATCTCGAAAGCGTCTGCCACATCCAGGTAGACGTAAGGCTCAAACCCCTCCATGTCTTCCCAGTTTTCGGCGTATAGAACCTGGCGAACCCCGCCATAGGCCGGGTGCGCACCCTTCACTCCGGGAAGCGACGCAGGCAAAACCGCATCGACGGTGATCGCATAGGCGGCCTTGTGGTCCGGGTGGAAGCTGTTCTTCCAGTGCGTGATGATGTGCGTCGGTTTGACCTGACGGATGACATCTATGACGTAAGCACGAGTCTTCTCGTCATTCACGAGTTCGCCATCCCTGAAAGGGGCAAATATCGCCTCGGCGCCGAGAATGCGGTCGGCCGCCTCTGCCTCGCGCCTCTTCTGCGCTCCGTAGGCCTCGGGGCTCAGCTTTGGATTGCCGCCCTCACCAAGCGTCAAGTGGAGGATCACGGTCCGGTCTCCTATCTTCCCCTGCTTCGCGAGAAGGGCGCCGCAGGTGAGTTCCATGTCTCCGGCATGGGCACCGACAGCCAGTATGGTCTTCTTCGAGGCAGGCGGTCCCTGATGGCCTGCACCGGCAGCAACGAGTCCGGTCAGGAGCAACATCGGTAGCGACCATTTCATGAGCGAGATCCTCCTTGAGTGCGTTCCTTCAGTTGACTGCTAAATCGAAAGATCGACGACGGCCTCTGTAATTTGCCCGAGATACCTGCCATCACACACCACGTCCGCCGCGATGGCGAAACGCGGGGAAGACGGGTGCCAATCGCGCGGGACCTGCAGTCCAAAAGCCTGCGCCTTCATAGAACCTCCCGGCACCTCGAATCGAAGGACGTCAGGCTCAATCCGCCACTCCGGTGGTGCGACCAGGGCGACCTCGATCCTGATGGCTTCCTTGCGGTAATTCCGCACCCGGATTTCGGCTGCAGCGACGTCGCCGGGCTTTATGAGCATCTGGTATGGATAGATGCTGCACCAGCTTGGATCCAGACCGAAATTGGTGTCGGGGTCGGCAATCACGCCGCCGAACAGCCGTTCCTGCTGTCGCATCTTTTGTTCCGTGGCCAGCAGTTCTTCCCTGCTGACCAGGAACGGCTTCCCGTGCCCGGGGGCGATCACCGCGGGTTCATGTTCTATGAGATTACGGATGGACTTGATGTGGCTGTCACTCTCGACATGATTCCGGAAAATCAGGTTGTGTCTCAGCACTCCCTGCGTCGGATCGGAGGGCTGGAAGAAAGCGTCGCCGGAGAAGGCGACGCGGGCACCGTCAATCGTAACGAAAAGCGCCATCTGGTACTCGGTGTGACCCGGCGAGTGTGTGACTTCGAAATCGTACTCCTCCCATTTGAAATGCTCACCCGTCCGGAACGAGCGGGAAACCTTGATGGGCTCGCCGAGGATGCAGCCCAGGTTCATGCCACGGGGATTTTCGAGAATGTCGACCATGTTTTCATAGCACCAGATCTGCGTACCGTAGCGGCGTGCAAGATGCGGGAACCCGTTCAGATGGTCGTCGTGCATGTGACTCGGCATAGCCACGTCGATCGACTGCATTCCGAAACGCGTCTTCAGGTCATCGATGTTGTGCTCTACAAACCGAATCCGGTCGCTGACGCTCGTGGCGCGCTCGAAGCTCGCAAAATGGAGTCCTGAGGCAGAGCCGTAATCGATGAACATCGCTCTTCCGGTGCGGCTGAGGATCGCATAGAAGCTCGAGGTCGTCAGGTGGTGTGCGATGAGATGGGGGCTGATGGCGTATCCGCGGAACGAGAGGCTGGGATTGCTGCCCGTCTGGAACCTGTAGTACTCCACAAGCCGGTCCACGGTCTGCTCGATCGCCTTGTCCGGATCAGGGATCGGAGCTCCATGAGACGGGCAGAGGAGCGCGGGTTTCTGTTCCCGGAGACGGGCCAGGGAGTATGCACCCAGGTCGATTCCTTCCGCGCCCCCGTATGTCACCTGAGTGTCCCACAGGTTCAGTATCTTCCCGGGAGAGTGCAACAGGTCGCCGGTAAAGGCCGCGCGCTTGCCGTCAACGTCAGTGAGGAGGGTCACCGAGCCGAGCGTATGGCCGGGACTCGGGAGAACGAAGATGTCCCGGCTCCCCCACTTGAACGTTCCGTAGTCCTGCAGGACCGCAGCCACCGGGATGTTTTCGGTGATCGTGTTGAAATCGTTCCTGACGTAGTAGAGGTGGAAGACGCGGCGGTTGCGCCAGAAATTCTCGGCATCGGCAAAGAGGTGTCTTTCGTGCGCAGGGACCGCAATGGGTATCGAACGCTCGACCGCTTTGAAATCGCCCTGGCATTGATCCCGGTGGTGGTGCGTGTGAAGCACCCAATCGATTTGAGTGATTCCGAGCTGCGGGAGTAACTCCAGGATCCTGCCCGAACCGAGGTCTATCAGCAGCCCGTGGTTGCCGTCGCGGACCAGATAGACATTGCACGTATCCTCGAGCAGGTAAAGGTTCTCTGAGAGTCGCGAGATTTCCGCGGAGGGGCTGAACACCGATCGGCGTCTTGTCGCTGCGGCTGACCTGGAATCCTGCCACGCGGACGAGTCCTGTACCGGGGAAACAGCAGCGGCCGTACCCACTGCCTTCAGAAAACTCCGGCGGGACGTTGCTTCCATGGCGCACCTCCTGGAATACCGTGCGCCCAGTGTAGCAGAACAGCAGTGAAACCGAACCTCTCAGATCTCAGAAACCAGGATTCAGCACGCCACCACCCCTCAATGACACGGCGGTTGCCCGAACCAGAAACCCGGCGGAGTTACTGCAATGGAACTGAAGGCTGACTGCGCGAACTATGCTCTGCTGGTGCGCCTGCGGGGCTTGGCCTCTTTCGGCTGCTTTCTGCGCCGGCTCAGTTCGGCCTGAGCTCGATACCAGTCATCTTCCGACGACCCGCCCTGGTGACCGCGGGCTTCCCAATAGGAATAAGCGAGGCGTGCAACTTCAGCGTGGTCGAAATGACCATTTCCATCGACCGCGGCGGTCTCTTCCGTGTGAATTGCCTCACCGCCTCCAGGTTGCAGTGTCAGATCAGCCGCCTTCGCATGCTCTTGAGCCGATCGAGCCTTTGCCGCGGATGATCGACCGCCAATCCCGGCAGTGGCGGTGGTCTTCTTCCTGGCTCCACCCTTCCTTGCCGGCTGAACTCCCCGCGGCGTCGATTCTGTCACTCTCTTCGCGGCGGGTGCATCCGCCGAGGCACGGTACTCCGTCGGCTCCGCGGGTGAGCCTGCGGGGAAGCTTGCGCTTGTGCGGGACGATCGGGACTCGAGGCCCGGGATTGCCTTTCTCTTTGTAGAACTTGGGCTCTGAGCAGGCCTCCGCGTCCGGCCTGAAGTGGTGCCTGGCACGGATGCCTTGGCGACAACAGGATTCTGCTGTGTTTCTCCGGTCTTGGCCTTCTTCGGCATATCGTCCTCCACTGAAATCGTTCCGGGGATCTGCAAAGCCTCCGGGATCCCCCAGTTCCTCCTGGAAGCCGTGAAACGATGCCAGAAGCGAGGGGCAGGATCAACGCCAAGATCTGCGTGGAGTCAGGCTATCACGGATTCCGGGGCATTGCGTCAAGCATGGCCCGCGACGACGGCTCCGCACCACAGAGCCTGACACCCGATCAGATCCGGGATGACGAGTGTAAGGCCGTCCGCCTCACCAAAGCGGCAATCGAGCGGGTCGTTTTCAACAAGCCATCCGCCTGAGCTTTGATTCGCACGCCTTGCAGGAGAATTGATCAATCAATGGGTCGGATCCTGATATTGCGGTAAGCGACTGGCCCGTGGTCCCCTTGCAGCATTAGCGGCCCGCGGGGTTTTTCGTCCTGGAAAGACGCCGCACGGGTTGGGCCTGTAACTTCGACGTTCTCGTGGATCACGATGCCGTTCTGGACCACCTTCACGAAGACTGCGTTGGCGGTCTTCTTTCCCGAGGCATCAAAGCGAGGAGCGCGAAACACGACGTCAAATGTCTGCCACTCTCCCGGAGCCTTGCTGGCGTTGACTCGGGGGGCCTGACCCTCCCACCCTCGCTTCTGGTGTTCATCATAGCGCTGGTAGATGCCGCCGCAGTCGGAGAACTTCAGTTCACCCACTCCCCAGCTGTCGAACACCTGTATTTCGTAGCGCCCCTGGAAATAGACGCCGGAATTCGACCCCCTGGGCACCATGAACTCTATGTGAGCCTCGACGTCTCCTGATTCAGCCTCCGAAATGAGATTGGAGGTCCTTCCGATCGGGCCATTGACCAGAACTCCCGCCCCCGGCTTTGTGACGAGCTTGGTTGGATCGTCAGGATTGGGGGTCGCGTCGCCGACAAACACCCAGTCGCCTGTGTTCCCTCGCCAGGCTTCGATGGAGTCGAGCAAAATCCAGGTGGAATTGTTGCCCGTACAGGTGTTCGCAAGGCAAGAGATCAATAAGACGAAAACACTACTCATAGCAGACTCCTTGTCGCCTGGGAGCGCCTGCGGCACCGACAGGGTTCGCTCCCGTTTCTATCTTCACATCGCGGGAAGTGCGCCCTTCAGCGGAGTGAGCCCGCTCCCGCCCGCCAGGTTCCCTTCAGTAACTGAGAGACTCCGAAAAATCGCGGCGCCCGGCCCTGTCCGTGCGATTTCTGTGCCGAACCTTGGTCACAAATGCCTCGTTGCCTTTTGACCGCGCCAGGTCCTCGAGCGCATACAGGACGGCACAGGTCACCAATATCCAGATGGGTCGCACGCATCTTGCGGGCAGGGCATGCCCTTTCATGGGCGTTCTTCGGGCGTCCGTCATCTCTGCGGCAACGGTGAGATCCGGATATCCTTGAAGTCCAGGTTGGTCGTGGGATCGTGAGCCTGGAGGGAAATCGGCCCTTCTGCAAGCCGTGCCTGCTTCCGGGCGTCCATGCCTTGTTCCCGGATATCGTCAAAGCTGGCCGCCTGGATGCCGTTTATCCATGTGGCCATGTGCCTCCCGCAGGCGACAATGGTCATGGTGAAGAATTCGTTGTCGCTGCTCACGACCTGCCGGGCTTCCTGCCTGTTATAGATCCCCCCGGTGCCGAAATCTACCGGCTGCGAGCGGTCTGAATCCTTGTACTCGTTGCGAACCTGAGACTCATACCCGGTCCAGAACCCGCCGCGATCCCCCCGCCAGAAAACGCCACTGTTCGGGTGGTGCTTTTCGTTTTGCGCGTTGGTCCTGATGCCCAGCTGGAGCACGAAATCCGAATAGACAGAGGTCGTCTCCAACTGGCCGGGCCCTTTCTCGACGTGGATCGCGGCATCTCTGACCGACCATTCCGGGGGCGCCTGAACATTCGGGCGATCCACCTTCTCCCACCCTTCCAGGTTCTTGCCGTTGAAGATGGGCTGGAGCCCGAGCGGGCGCAGCTTCACATTTCGGAATTCGACCTCATCGGGCTTCAGGAATTGAAGTCCGATGTATCCGATCTTCGCCGAGGTATCGTGGGCATCGACGGCCTTCTTGCCGTCCAGGTAAGCGGTAATGTGGTCCCCCTCGGCTGTGATTACGTAGCTGTGCCAGTCGTCGACGCTCACCTTCCCTATTCCCGGATCGGCTTTGACGCGGAAGACGAGGCTGCCGGTTCCCCACTCTTGATTCACATTGTTGATGTTCACCTGGTAGCCCGTTCTGGACGGATCACCCTCTCTCGCCGCGCGGATGAAGATGCCGCTGTCCGCATCTGCGCTCCGGATCCGGAATTCCGCCTTGAGCACGAAATCGGCAAACGGGCACTGGTTGCGCATCCATACGTAACTTCCTGTGGACAGGCTCAGCGCATCTTCCGAGAACTTCCAGTCGGTGCGCATCATCGGTTCCCAGCCGAAGGTCGAGTTGCCATCCCAGAGCAGGATCCATCCCTCCTTCACCTCCTCAGGTGTAAGGGTATTCGGCGCACGGTCAGCCGAAGCCGTGGCGAGCAAGGCCCCGGACGCAATCAGGAAAAGCACGATTGACAGTCGCATAGATCACTCCGTTCTCAGGCAACGATTCCCGCGAGTGCGCCGGCGGACACCGGCGCCGGCGTTGCCTGGTTAGTCCGATTTCTGAGCAGCGGCGTCACCTTCGGTGACGCCGTCAAACCGGTATCGTTGCGCACGGGGGAGCCTGCCCTTCAGCGAAAGATAGAAGAACCATGCACCGACTACCAGAAAGACCAGGAGCCGCAGTCCGGCGAGAGTCGCTTTTTCCAACCCCACCGCACCTCCGAGGCGCCACGCCGCCCAACTGGCTACCTGGGTCGGGACTACCGTGTAGATCGCAACATAGAACCAGCCTTTTTCAGCGCCCTCGCCGGCGGTAGAACGTCTCGCCCTGGGCGTGACGTCAAGCAACGTCCCGGCAACCACAACCAGGGCCAAGGGGTAGTACAACCACCTGTACAGGCCCCCCAGTATATAGGTGCCGGTGAGGTTCGCGTAAAGGATGCCTGCCAGGTTCAGAACGAATGGAACCAGGAGATCGATCCAGGCAGCCGTGTAACAGACGACGCGGTAGGGCAGGTTCGGCTGGTCCACGCCGTAGTGCGTGACGTAAGGTCTTGGTTCCACCCCGGGGAGTCTGCCGAGAAGTCCACGCCATGCGCATACGACGAAAACGATGGCAAACCATATGGCATGCCTCCTGTCCGGACCGTGGAGGTAGAGGTCGTAAGTCAGATTCCCGGGAAGAATGAAGAACACCCAGAGCCAGATTGGGACATGCAGCACGCGGTAGTAGGTCTTGTTGCTCTCTCTTTCAACAACTTTCTTCATCTTTGCAGGATCCTTTGCCATTCAATCGAGCGGGAATCAAGCACTCCCCCGGGCGTGAAAGTCTTCACTCAGCTCGTGCATGCGCAACTCCAGCTTACGGGCGATCGTCGCAGGATCGGTCTGAGGATCGAAACGAAGCGGTTGCCCGACGCTGACCCTCACCGTACCGGGACGGGAGAACATTCTGCCTTCCTGCTTCAGCTCGAACAACCCGTCGATTCTGACGGGCACGACGGGCAGTTGAAGGTTCCTGGTCAGCAACCCTACGCCAGCCTGGAACGGCGACATGCTGCCGTCCTGCGTTCGCCGTCCTTCCGGGAAAACGACTATCGAGTAGCCCCTGTCAGCTGATCCCCCGGCAAAAGCAAAACTCTCCCGGAAGCCGGTCTGCTGCGGGAGCGGGAAGACGTTGAAAAGGGACACAACCAGGAAGTAGGACGATTGTTCGATCAGACGTCTGAAGATCCCAACGGTGCGCGGCGGATGCCTCATCTGCTGCAGCATTTCGCCAAGCATCGCCACCGCTATCCGGTGGCGGTAGCGGAACGGCAGTGCCGCCAGCACAAACCCGATGTCGACCTGGGTCACATGGTTCGCTATGAACAAGACCGGTCCATGCAGCCCTGTGAGCCTGTCACGTCCCTGGACACGCGGGCGCGCCATGAGCATTGTCGCAGGCCAGGTCAAAACGTAGTAAACGAAGAAGCGGACGGCAGCGATCGGAAGGCTCTGGGCCCAGCGGGGATAGTGGTAATCCGACCGCTTCGATACGGGCTCGCTGAGCATGTGTTCCAGCTCCCGAACCGTCGTCGCAGTCGAGAAACGCGACTCGTTCAGATCCACCTGGTAGCGGTCTTCGAGAGCGCTCAAGAGCTCCACGCGGTCCAGGGAGCTCAGGTCGAGATCCGTGGCGAGGTTGGTTTCCGGCGAAAGCTCGCCGACCGGTCTCCCCGTGATCCTCGAAATGAGGTCAGCGAGGCTGCCTGCTCGCACCTCGGCGCGTTCCGCTCCGCGCAGCCGCATTTGGACGAAGTCCCGAATTTCTGCTGCCTTCGGTTTCTGCGTGGGGGTACGCGGAAAATCCTCCTCCGGCCACAGAAACCAGCGTCGGATGTGCTGGTACTGGGCAAGCGATGTGTTCGCACGACGGATGATGCCCTCAGGATCGGAGGATCGGTCACGAAGGATCAGGACCGCGCAGGGCTCCGCGTTTCCTTCGCGCTCGAAGCCGAAGACCACGCAATCCCGCACCTCCGGCTGGCGGCGAAGGACCCCTTCCAGGTCTTCCGGGAATATGTTCATACCTTCCGGATTGACGATGACGTTCTTCCTGCGCCCCTTGAAGTAGAGGTTCCCGTTCCTGTCCAGCTCGCCTATATCACCAGTCCGGAACCATCCTTCTTCGCCCGCGACCGGTTGAAGGCCCTCGCCTGAGACGTATCCTGAGGCGACGCTGGCACCGCGCACGAGGATTTCCCCATTTGCGCCGAGCTTCAACTCACGCCCGGGGAGCACTTGTCCAATCGACCCCCTGCCGAGCCTGAAAGGATGGTTGACACTGATGATGGAAGTGGTTTCCGTAAGCCCGTAGCCCTGTATGACCACGTAGCCGAGCCGGCTCCAGAACTGCTCGGTCTTCTGGTCCAACGCGGCCCCGCCGGAGATGAATGCCCAGAACTTCCATCCGAATTGCCTGTGAATGCTGCGGAATGTCCACCATCGACGGAGAAAATGCCTGCCCTGCGTCGCCTCGAGTTCCCTGCTGAGCCAGTAGAGCCTGCCCGCCGATTCGTGATCCCGTTCCACTTTGCCCTGAAGGGTTTCCAGGATGCGGGGCACGCCCACGAGAACCGACACTCTCTCCTGCTTGATGGTTTGGATGACCTCGGAAGGGTTCAGGCTGTCATGAAAAACAACCGTGGCGCCAAAGAGTTGCGGTATGAAAACCCCGAGGAATTGCCCGAAGACGTGGCTCAGAGGGAGGAGGTTCAGGAACCGCAGAGGATGAATGATGCGTTCATACTTGAGATACTTGTTGATCTCCGCCTCGAGCGGTTCGATGTTCGCGAGCACGTTCCGATGCGTTATGACCACCCCTTTCGGGTCGGCCGTCGTCCCGGAGGTGAAGACGATCTCGACGGGGTCTTCCCGATCCGCGTCAACAGGTCGGTATCGTGCACCCGACGATCCCGAAAGTTGCAGCGCCAAATCCTCGAGCGCGATGACGGTGACTGTGGGGGCCGACGAGGCGAGGTCGCGCGAGCATACGCTCAGCCGCGCGTTTGTCTGCCTCCCGACCTTCGCCGCGAATTCCGGCGAGGCAATCCGGTCCATCGGCACGACAACGGCGCCGCGAAGGATGATGCCGAAAAAAGCGACCACCCACTCGGCGCAGTTGTCGCCCCAGAGCAGGACTCTTTCACCCCTGCCGATTCCACGGGCCTCGAGGTCGCGGGCAAACTTGTACACGCCCTCGGCAACGTGTCCGTAGGACCACCGCTCGACCCGGTATCCGCGCCTGAAGACATACGCGGTCTCCGATCCGAACTTTTCGAAATTGTCCAGGTATGACAGCAGCGACGACCGGGCCATGATCAGAAAAACTTTCGCGAATCCCCCGACGCGGATAGTGTTCAAGCTGCCAGGCGAGAGTGCATTCTACGCGATTCGCACGCGCTGATTCATCGAAATCGGTGCTACACTTGCCCCCCGGCACCTCGTCTCCGGGGAGGGCTGGGAACAGGTCTGGGCAGGGCTCATTCCCGCAATCACGATCGCCGGCGCCCGCGGATAGCGTACGGCGAGAGCCCGCTCCCGGTCCATGAACGTTACAGGAACCGCACTGGAAAACAAGATCGAAGGCAGAGGAGACTGATCATGAAAGCATCATTGTCAAGGGTTGCGGGCTTCTTGCTCGCCGTGTGCGTCTTTGCCGCGATGAACATCGGCGCCCAGCAGGACGGCTTTGACGGCCTTTACATGAACCTGGGTAATCTCTTCCGGCTCTCAGCTGCCAAGACGCGCTCGATCAGCCCGGAGAACTTCGCCGGTGAACCCGGGCGTGGAGGGATGGCGACCGACGGCACTGGAAAGCTCGCGGCAAGAGACCTGGGCCAGAAGTGGAAGCTGTCACCCTCCGTGAACATTCAGCCGAAGCAGGTCTTCACGATGGCGTCGATCCAGGGACCGGGAGCCATCCAGCATATCTGGATGACGCCGACCGGCAACTGGCGGTTCTCAATCATCCGATTCTACTGGGATGGGGAGGAAACCCCGTCCATCGAGTGCCCGGCAGGTGATTTCTTCGCGATGGGGTGGGGCAAATACGCTCAGATCAGCTCGCTCCCCGTGGCGGTCAACCCGGGTAGCGCATTCAACTGCTACTGGGTCATGCCCTTCCGGAAATCCTGCAAGATCACGATGGAAAACCTCGACGACAGGCAAATGACTCTGTACTACCAGATTTCTTACGCGCTCACGGGCATTCCGGCCGACGCTGCCTACCTCCACACCCAGTTCCGCAGGTCCAATCCCCTTCCCGAGAAGACCGATCACGTGCTGCTCGAAGGGGTGCACGGGCAGGGGCAGTACGTTGGGACCTACCTCGCCTGGGGAAGCCGCAACTCGGGATGGTGGGGCGAGGGGGAGATCAAGTTCTTCATGGACGGCGATACGGAGTTCCCCACCATTTGCGGCACCGGGACAGAGGACTATTTCTGCGGTTCCTATAACTTCGAGAACCAGACGACTCACCAATACCAGGAGTTCACAACGCCCTACTCGGGACTCGCGCAGGTTTTGAGACCGGACGGCGAGTACCAGTCGCAAATGAGATTCGGGATGTACCGGTGGCACATCATGGATCCGATCCGGTTCGAGTCCGCCCTGAAGGTGACAATCCAGGCGCTGGGCTGGAAATCGGGCGGCCGCTATCTCCCTCTCCGGGACGATCTGGCCTCAACGGTCTTCTGGTACCAGAGCGAACCGCACGCGGCATTCCCGAAGCTACCTGCCCGGGATCAACTGGAAGTGAATTGAGGGCGGAGGAATCTCGAGTCAGCTACGGGTCGTCGGGATCTGGAGTCTCGCGGACCGCGGTGTGGTTCCGTGCCGGCGGCGCGGACGTCGCGCGCGGCGCAGCGCGCCCACTCCTTCCGGGGAGATGGCGACCGCTCAGAGGGGGCGGACATCTGAGGCGTCGATCTCGATCGATACCGCCTGCCGGATCAGGTCCACACGCAGCACAAAACGGAAACGGCCCTTCTTCTGGATCAGGATTCCCTGAATGCCCTTCAGAGGTCCGGCTATGATCTCCACACGCTGCCCCATTCGAATGTAAGGGTAGGGGTCGATCGCGATCTTCGTTTCGAGGAAGCGGCGAACGGCATCGATCTGGTCGTCGGGGATGCGGTCAGCGTGCCCTTCGTGGCCGACGAACCTGACAGCCCCGGGCATGTTGAGAACCCTGAACCTGTTCTCCGGCGTGTCTACCTGGCGGAGAAAGATATAGCCCGGGAACAGCGGAAGCCAGATCCTTTTCTTGCGGTCCTTCCAGCGGCTGAGAACTTCGCGCATCGGCAGGAAAACATCGATGGCCCGGTCTGTAAGCTCGCTCAGAAGCTTCTTCTCATGCCGGCTGCGGGTGTAGAGCGCGTACCAGGCGGAGTGGACCAGCCGGTCGAATTCCCCGGGTGGAATGATGGCGTCGGTCGGGGGCGTCGCGATGCCGGGATCGGCCGGCAGTACCAGGTCGTGCGATGTGCCGGTGAACAATTCCTCACCCTCAGGCTGCTTCCCTGTTACCGTCACGTCCTTCCCCTCCCGCCCAGCCGGATATCCTGGTCCGTTCCGGAAAATCCTCGGCCCGCCTGATCATCTCCAGGAAGCGATGCGATGACGTTTTGGACGCTTCGTCCATGACGGACCATTCGAGCGAGTGTGAATATAAAGAGCGGCCGCCTGGCTGTCAAGGTCACCCCGCCTCACTACTTCAATTCAAGTCAGTGGAATCGGCGACTTGGCATGTCGGTCTTGGTAGAATTGGTGTTCTTAGGCTATGCCCGCAGATTCAAGGGGGAGCACCGGTGTCAACCAGAGTTCTCGATGCTTCGCATCCCGACGCCGTCGAGGAGGCGGCGCAGATCATCAACGGCGGCGGCCTGGTGGCATTCCCAACCGAGACCGTCTACGGCCTGGGCGCAGATGCCTGCAACCCGGTCGCGGTCGCGCGCATATTCGAAGTCAAGCGCCGACCCGCTTTTGACCCTGTGATAGTGCACGTCGGCGACCCCGGGTCAGCGCTGCTGTACGGCGATTGCGCGGGCGAGCTTGCGCAGGCCCTGATCCGTGCTTTCTGGCCCGGCCCTCTTACACTGGTGGTGCCCAGGACCGATCTTGTGCCGCCGGTCGTCACCGCGGGACTTGACACAGTGGCTATCAGGATGCCGGCGAACCCTGTTGCCTTGAGGCTGATCCGTGCTTGCGGCAGGGCAATAGCCGCTCCCAGTGCCAATCCTTTCGGCTATGTGAGTCCCACGGAGGCCAGCCATGTGGCCGACCAGCTGACAGGTGTCGACCTGATCCTGGACGGCGGCCGCTGCCCTGTCGGCGTGGAGTCAACCATCCTTTCGCTGGCAGGCTCGAGGCCCTGCCTCTTGCGGTCCGGCGGAGTTACGCCGGAGGAGCTCGAGAAGATGACGGGCCCCCTGGTGTGGTCGACGGAAGGGGCCACACGGCCTGATTCCCCGGGTCAGCTTGCACGGCACTATGCCACACGGACCCCGCTACAGATTTCAAACTTACCGCGGGCATCAGGCGAACCATCGCAAAACGGGCGAGTAGGGCTGCTTTCTCTCCTTCCGCCGGAAGACCCGGAACGGTATGCCGCAGTCGAGGTCCTCTCAGTCACGGGGGATCTCCGGGAGGCAGCCGCGAACCTCTTCGCCGCTCTCCGAAGGTTGGACGCCCGCGGACTCGATCGCCTGGAAGCGCGGCCCGTCCCGGAAATCGGCCTTGGGATCGCTATCATGGACCGGCTGCGTCGCTGCGCACAGCCCGCACTCGCCGAGAGGGGAGAGTAAGCGGCTGTGAGGGAATAAGGGAGCCTCACCTGTCTTCAGCCGTAAATTCGTGTGATTTCCCGGGCCTTTGGTTAGACTGGTAGTCCTCTGATCGCGGAGACTGTATGAAGGGACAGATCGGGATCCGGCGCGGCCTCGGGCCGCGGGACAGGAAGCAGGCATGAACGGCAGTGTCGGGACACCGCTCTTCTGGACATTGTTTCTGACGGTCGTGAGCATCCTGCTTTCGCTGGACCTCGGAATCTTTCATCGCAAGGCGCACGAGGTCAGACCGAGGGAGGCCATGCTCTGGAGTCTCGTGTGGGTGGCCCTCTCCTGCGCTTTCGGTACCTGGGTATATTTCCACGCCGGTTCGCAGAAGAGCCTCGAGTTCTTCACGGGTTACCTGATCGAATACGCTCTCAGCGTCGACAACGTATTTGTCTTCATCATCATTTTTTCTTACTTTGCGGTACCGAAGCACCTGCATCACCGGGCGCTTTTCTGGGGGATCCTCGGCGCGCTGGTTATGCGGGGAGCCTTCATACTGATCGGCACCGCACTGCTGCACGCTTTTCACTGGATTATCTATGTATTCGGTGCGTTCCTGATCTACACCGGGTTCAAGGTAATGAGACATGGCGATACGGAGGTGGAACCGCAGCGGAATCCGATCGTGAGACTGTTCCAGCGCATATTCCCGATGGTCGCAACCTATACATCGGAAAGCTTCTTCACCCGCAGCGGAAGCCGTTGGTTCGCCACACCCCTGGCCGTGGTGCTGGTAACGATTGAGACGACAGACGTGGTCTTTGCGCTTGATTCGATCCCCGCGGTCTTTGGCATCACGACCGATCCTTTCATTGTTTACACCTCGAATGTCTGTGCGATCCTTGGACTGCGATCGATGTACTTTCTCCTCGCAGCTGTCGTGAGTCGCTTTGCATATCTTGGGACCGGGCTGGGGGTGGTGTTGATGTTCGTGGGCGCCAAGATGGTCTTCTCGGACGTCTTTCCCATCCATATTTCTGTCGCACTTGGCGTTGTCGCCCTGGTCCTGGGAGTGTCGATAGCGGCTTCGCTCCTGTGGCCGCCCCGCGTGGCGGCCAAGCCTTTGATCACCAAGGAGACTCTGCTACCATCCGACGACCAGGATATCTGACAAAGGAACAGCGGGAGACGCGCCGCTGTTCGGCTACGAATGCCGGGGCACATGGAACCGATTTCACAGTACTACTACTCCCACCGCCTGAAGCTCCACTTCTGGGACTGGGGCGATAACGGCAAGCCGAACCTGATCTTTGTCCACGGCAGCCGTGACCACGGGCGCAGCTGGGATCGCGTCGTTGGGGCTTTTCTCTCCGATTTCAGGGTCCTGGCACCCGACCTCCGCGGACATGGCGACAGCAGCTGGGCTCCCGGTGCGATGTACAGCATCCCGGAGTATGTCCTTGATCTTTCCGTGCTGGTCGATATCGTCGGACGGCAGCCTGTCTATCTTGCAGGGCACTCGCTCGGCGGCGCCGTCGTGCTTCAGTATGCGGGCGTGTATCCGGAACGAATCCGTCGTGTGGTCTCCATCGAAGGATTCGGCCCGGCGCCCGAGAAGCTGGTTCCCCGACCGGCGCATGAACGCCTCCGGAGATGGATCGAGAACATGCGCGATTACGAGGTGCGCATTCCGAAGAGGTACCCGAGTCTGCGCGCAGCCGCGGCCCGGATGCAGGAGGCGAATCCGTACCTGTCGGACGAGGCGGCCCTCCGCCTCACGCTCTTCGGATCGAACTGGAACCCGGATGGAAGCCTGACCTGGAAGTTCGACAATTATGTCCGCGCCTTCTCCCCCTACGGATTCAACATGGAGGACGCCCAGGAGATCTGGCATCAGATAACCTGCCCCACTCTCCTGATACGCGGGCTCGACGGGTGGGCTCCTGACCCGGAGAGGGACGGGCGCATCCGCGCGATCCGGGATTACCGGTTGATCAACGTAGCCGAGGCAGGCCACTGGGTGCACCACGATCAGCCGGAGGTCTTCATCGAAGAGACCCTGAGGTTTCTCAGGGAATGATTCGCCCGCCTGACAAAGGCCGGTGCCGCCGGAATTGCTGCTTGCAGGTTCCGACGGAAGATGCTAGCTTGCGCAACTTGCGGGCCGGCGGGAAATATCGACAGGTAAACGCGAACCTCAGGCGCCAGGCCGCCGGGATCGCGCCCTCGAATTCAAGTCTTTGGAGGTACGAATGGCAAACCGCCTCTTCGCCACGAAGTCGCTCGACGTGTTGATGCATGAATCGGTCGACACAGGTCACGGGCTCAAGCGTGCGCTCAGCGCGGTCGACCTGACGATGCTGGGCGTCGGTGCGATCATCGGCGCCGGGATATTCGTCCTGACCGGCCAGGCCGCAGCCCAGCACGCCGGGCCGGCGGTTGTGCTCTCGTTTGTCGCCGCTGCGATCGCCTGTGTTTTCGCGGGCCTGTGCTATGCGGAAATGGCGTCCATGATCCCGATTGCCGGCAGTGCCTACACATATTCCTATGCCACCATGGGCGAACTGCTGGCGTGGATCATCGGCTGGGACCTGATCCTGGAATACTCACTCGGAGCTTCCACCGTGGCGGTGGGTTGGTCCGGTACGCTCGTGAGCATGCTGAATGACATGGGGATCCAGCTGCCGCCACAGTTCATCGCCGGCCCCTGGACTCAAGTGACACTGGCGGACGGGACAAAGGGCTTCGGCATGATCAACCTGCCGGCCATACTGATCGTGGCTCTCATCACCGTGATTCTGGTCATCGGCATTCGTGAATCGGCCAACGTCAATACCACGATCGTCTTCATCAAGATCGGCGTGGTAATCTCCTTCATCATCGCCGGGGTCCGCTATATCAACCCTGCGAACTGGACCCCTTTTATTCCGCCGAACACCGGGAAATTTGAGCAGTTCGGGTGGACCGGCGTGCTTACGGGAGCGGGGGTGGTTTTCTTTGCTTACATAGGATTTGACGCGGTCTCAACGGCCGCCCAGGAGGCAAAGAATCCCCAGAGAGACATGCCCAGGGGGATCCTGGGAAGTCTGGTCCTGTGCACTGTTCTCTACATACTGGTGTCGGCCGTGCTGACGGGAATCGTGCCTTACCAGAAACTGAATGTTCCGGCACCGATAACGGAAGGCATCAACGCCACCGGCATCTACTGGATGAGATATGTGGTCAACATAGGAGCGCTCGCGGGGCTGAGTTCCGTGATACTGGTAATGATGCTGGGGCAGCCGCGGATCTTCTGGTCGATGGCGGGCGACGGACTCCTGCCTCCAGTCTTCAGCAAGGTCCACCCGAGATTCCGGACCCCTTACATCACGACCATCCTCACCGGGATTGCCGTGGCCACTGCCGCCGGGCTATTTCCGATCGGAGTCCTGGGTCACCTCGTCAGTATAGGCACCCTCCTTGCGTTCATACTGGTCTGCGCCGGGGTGTGGGTGCTGCGCCACACGCGGCCCGAGATAGAGAGACCGTTCCGGGCTCCTGCCATCGCTTTCGTTGCGCCCGCGGGCGTGGTCACGTGCTTCCTGCTGATGTACGGACTTCCCGTCGAAACATGGGAACGTCTGGCCATCTGGATGGTCATCGGCCTGGTCGTCTACTTTGCCTATGGCCGGCGTCGGAGCAAAATCGGGGCCGGCATGGCCGGGTAAGAAAGGCAGTGGCAGGTCTTCCGCATCCGGGGCCCGGTGCGATGTGCCTGGCAGAAGGGCCCGAAGGCCTGGGGGTCAGACCCTGCAGGAACCTAAGCGCTTTTTCGAAGAGCCACGAGCACCTGGCGCGTGATGGCTTTGAGTGTCTCCAGAACACCGCTCCCCTGCGTCGCGACCGCCTCGTAGACCGGCTCGCCTTTCACGCGCAGGAGCTTCTGGAGTTTCTCCACCGGCATCACGTTGGGTAGATCCCTTTTGTTCAACTGAAGAACGTACGGTATGGTGTGCAGGTCGAAACCGTGCTCCTTCAGATTCTGTTCCAGGTTGGAGAGCGACTCGAGGTTGGCATCCAGCCTCTCCTCCTGAGAGTCCGCTACAAAGACCACGCCGTCAACACCTCGCAGGATCAGTTTGCGACTGGCGTCGTAGAACACCTGGCCCGGGACGGTGTAGAGGTGGAAACGCGTGCTGTAGTTCCTGATCTGGCCGAGGTCAATCGGCAGAAAGTCAAAGAACAGAGTGCGTTCCGTCTCGGTTGCCAGTGAAATCATCTTGCCCCGGTTCTCCGGGCTCGTGATCCCGTAGACATACTTCAGGTTCGTGGTCTTGCCACCCAGACCCGGACCGTAATAGACGATCTTGCAGTTGATCTCATGGGCAACGTAGTTTATGAAAGTCACCGTTAAACCTTCCCCTCTTTGTCAGCCTTTGGAGCGAAGTGCTTCATCAGCTTTTCTATCTCTGCGTCCGTGAAATGAGCGGGTGACGCCGCAACGGTTGTTGCCGCGGACGTAGCGCTCCTGGGCCTGTCCAGCAGACCCCGGAAGATCTCCTCGAGTGACGCCGTCGCGCGTTTGACTTTCCAGCGGACCACCCCCAAAGATATAGAGTCATCGAATACCAGCACGAGCGAGAATCGCTTTGCCACATCGGAAACGTGAATGCTGCGACATCGGCCCTGGTGGAAGATAATCGAGAACTCGGTCTCCCCGACCAGCCGTGCCAACTCCTGTGTTGCCGCGAGGTTAGCTGCCGCAAGAGCCGCCAATGCCGTGTGATCGGCGCCCAGACCCTTCCCTTCGCTGGCTATTTCGTGCCCTCCCCGGTCGATCAGCAGTACGAGGGCTGCCCGCAAGTCTTTCTGGGTTTTTGCGAGGACACCCCGCAGCCGCTGATAATCAGATTCCTGGAGGAGCAGTTCGCTCAGGTTCATCACGGTCGCGTCGGTCAGCAGCTTCGAGCCTGGTATCATCGAATGCAGGGCAGGGCCAAGAGCCCTCCCGATCTCGCGCTTGACTTATCGGCCGATTTCTCCTAATAATAACTGTCAAATTTTCAACCGCTGTCCGGATTGGCTCAAGTTTATAGAAATGAGAGACTTAGAGGCTAAACATGGCAAGGTCTCAGACAAGAAGGAAAACAACGGACCGAAAGCGCACTTCCCGCCCCAGCAGGAAGAAACCGGCGGCCGCCAAGAGGGCCAGGATCGGTAGCAAGACGGCCGCAAAGGCTTCATCCCAAAAGCATAAGCGCGCAGCGGGCTCCGGTGCCAGCAACAAGAAGGGCCCCAGATCCCGCAAAACAGCGGTATCACCGGCGGTTCCCAGGGAAACAAGGAAGAGCATACCGACGATGAGATCTACGCCTCCGCCCGAGCATCCGCCTCGCCTTCTCGGTGACACGAAAAGCACGACGGGCGCCCTATCCCTGCTCGAAAAGGCAATCAAGCTCATATTCTCTCAGAACTTCAGGAGAGCCCGGGCGGAGCTCAAAGCACTGCTCGAGACTTACCCCGGCGAGAAAGAGATCCTGGCGCGGGCACGTTCCTACCTGCAGATCTGTGACCGGGAGGAAGCTGCGCAGCACAAGACGGCCGTGACTGGCGATCAACTCTACACGTTCGCCGTCGTGGAACACAACCGCGGCAATTACGACTCCGCTATTTCAGTCTTCAACCAGCTTCTGGCGAAACAGCCCGACGCGGATTACCTTCACTATGCCCTGGCTGCATCGTTCACCCTCAAAGGTGACGTGGAACAGGCGCTCGCGAATCTGCGCAAGGCGATCGGGCTCAACGAGTCCAATCGCGTTTACGCCAGGAATGATCCGGACTTTAATTCGCTTCACGAACGACGCGAGTTTGCCGATCTTGTAGGCGTGGTTCTGCAGGAAACAAGCGAAGCTGAACAGTCATGAATTTGAATGGCCTGGCGAAGGTCGTCTCCATCGGAGGGGGCACAGGTTTAGCCTGTCTCCTCAAGGGATTGAAGCACGGGGTGCTGGATCCTCCCGTAATCGAAGCTCCTCCGCAGCCCCCGTGGATTTCGCGGCTCACGGCCATCGTGACTGTGGCCGACGACGGGGGAAGCTCGGGTCGACTGCGGGATGAGCTGCAGATCCTCCCTCCCGGCGACATCAGGAGTTGCATGGTCGCCCTGTCCACGGATGAGTCGCTGCTCGGAAGGCTCTTCCAGTATCGGTTCCCGGGCTCGGGCCACCTCAACGGTCACAGTTTCGGCAATCTCTTCGTCTCGGCGCTCATCGGGGTTACCGGGGATTTCCTGGAGGCGATCCGCGTAAGCTCCGATGTCCTCTCCATCAAGGGCAGGATATATCCATCGACGCTCCGCGACGTACGCCTGGAGGCGGTACTCGAGGACGGCAGCCGGGTATATGGGGAATCTGCCATCTCGAAGAGCACTCTCCGAATCGAACGTGTCAATCTCGTACCCGCCGACTGCCGCCCGGTACGGGCCGTCCTTGAAGCGATCCGAGGCGCCGATATCATCACGGTCGGCCCCGGCTCGCTCTTCACCAGCATTGTGCCAAATCTGCTGGTTCGCGGTATCGCGCGGGAGCTTCGAAAGTCGCCGGCCGTCAAGATCTTCGTCGGAAACCTGATGACGCAACCGGGGGAGACAACGGGGTTCAGCGCGGCCGAGCATGTCGAGGTGATCTACCGCCACTGCGGAAGGCGGTTGTTCGATGGGATCGTCCTGAACAACGCGCCGATACCGAGGACCGAGGCGGCACGCTACAGGCTTCAGGGCTCCACCCCCGTAATCAGCGACCACGCCCGCCTGCACGACCTCGGGCTGAAGATCTACGAGGCCCGAATGCTGGCTCCCGGCAAAGTCATCCGGCACGATCCGACCCGGCTGACCGCGGCGATTCGTGCGGCTTACGGCATCTGGCGCGACTCGCGCGATGATCGAAAGGTCCGGCAGATTTCCGCTTCCCTATGAAAGACCTCAACGTTCTCATTATGGCTGCCGGCAAAGGCACGCGCATGGTGAGCAATCGCGCCAAGGTGCTCCACCCGGTTTGCGGCACGCCCATGATCCGCTTCATCTACGATGCCGCCAGGCTGCTCCGACCCGATGGGATAATCGTCGTCATCGGCCATGACGCGGACCTCGTCCGCGCAGCCCTGAAGGGGAGCGACGCGCGCTTCGTTCTGCAGGTCGAACAGCGCGGCACCGGCCACGCTGTAATGGTCGCGCGAGACCTCCTGGAAGGGATATCGGGGGACCTCCTGGTCCTGTACGGCGATACGCCGAAGATAAGGCACGACACGCTTCAGAGGCTGGTCGAGCGCCACCGCGCAAGCGGAGCCGCAACGACGCTTCTCACGACGCGGACAGCGGACCCTTTCGGGTACGGTCGAATCCTGCGGGATGCATCGGGAAGGATCGAGGCTATCATCGAAGAAAAAGACGCGACCCCGGAACAGCGGGCGATCAAGGAGATCAACCCCGGCCTGTACTGCTTCCGGATCCCGCCCATGCTTGCCGCGCTGGACCGTATATCCGACAAGAATGCGCAGGGTGAGTACTATCTTACAGACGTCGTGTCGATCCAGCGTGAAGCAGGCGCGCGGTTAGAAGCACTGCTCCACGATGACTTCGACGAGCTCCAGGGAATCAACACCCGAGCCGAACTCGCCGCGACCTCACGAACCCTTCGCATGAGGAAGAACCAGGAATTGATGGCGAGAGGCGTCTCGCTTATCGACCCTGAGTCCACCTACATCGACCTGGATGTCGTCGTGGACAAGGATGTCACTCTTCACCCGATGGTGACGCTTCAGGGGACGACCAGGGTAGGCGAAGGCGCAACCATCCATTCCGGCAGCAGGATCCAGAACTCGGTCATTGAGACCGATGTCACGGTCCTGGATTCCTGTCTCATTACCGATTCGCACGTGGAGCCGGGTGCAACCATAGGGCCGTTTGCCCGCGTCAGAGACGGGTCCACGGTGGGCGTCCGCTGCCGGCTTGGCAACTTCGTCGAGTTGGCGAGGTCAACCCTGGGCGAGGGGAGCAAGGCCGCACATCACGCTTACCTTGGCGATGCACGTGTCGGGCGCGCAGTCAACATAGGCGCCGGAGTCATCACCTGCAATTACGACGGCACCCGCAAGCATGCTACCATTATCGAGGATGGTGCTTTCGTCGGCAGCGACTGTCAGCTCGTGGCCCCGATCCGGGTTGGACGGGGGGCTTACATCGCGGCCGGGAGCTGCATTACGCAGGATGTCCCGCCCGAAGCGCTGGCGATCGCGAGAGAACGCCAGAGCATCAAACCGGAGTGGGCAAAGCGCCGCAGGCGAGCGAAGTCAGAAGATGATAAACTGCCGTAACTGCATCCACTGGGTCGACCAGAGCCTCAAGGAAATCGAGGCCGACACGCAGGATTCCCCTCACCTCTTCATGGGCTGCCGTATCTACGGTTTCCTCGAGAACAACACGGCCCTCCCCAGCTGTGATCACTACCGGGTCAGCGAGAACCTGTTCACGATTTGCTCGGAATGCAGGGTAACGGTCCCCAAGGTCTGCGTCTCGCTCGGTCAGTGCGCAAACTGCACCGACACCGACCTGTTCTGTCTCGATCGATGCATCGGCGGGGACAGTCGAAAGTACTGCCCTCACTTCATCCGGTTGGGCACCGAAGGGGCCCACCTGATCGCAGATGACCGGGTATACGACGTCTTCCCTGCCCTTGGGATGCCCGGCAAAGAAAAGACTCCGTCCGGCCGCACGATCGCTTCCTCCGATGGGCAGGGCCTTGACGGGCCTCCCAAGACCCGGGAGGAATAACAAACAGCCGTTCCTCCTCAAGCGGAGGACAGATCGCTGCACGGCGGGGAGTCCGTGCAGAGTGCCGGCCGCAAGCCTCCACGCCGGGGGCCGCGAAGATGTCACTGTCTGCCCGGGATTGCGAAAGGGCAATCCGGGCCACCCGGGGGCAACCCTACACTATTTCCCGATTGTCTCTTGACCCCTTTGCCACTGTCCCCATAGAGTTCACTGATAAAGCGAGCAGAGGGCCATGGAACATGCTGTCTTGATTACTGTGAAGGACCAGCCGGGAACATTCTACCAACTGGTGCGCGTACTTACCGAGCACGGGGCAAACATCAGCTACGTGGATATCATCCACAGCGCCGCGGCCGAGGTTCAGGTCTACTTCGAATATGATCTGGCGGGCGGCTCGGCCGACGTGGCCGCCGGCTTCCGCGAGATTTCGAACGTCGAGCATGTCGAAACGGCGCCCCCGTTCTCGAAGATCTACGGTAAGCGCATCATAATCATGGGTGGCGGCGCACAGGTCGCCCAGGTAGCCGTCGGGGCGGTATCTGAGGCGGATCGCCACAACATCCGGGGCGAGAAGATCTCCGTCGACACGATCCCCCTCGTGGGAGAGAAGGAACTGGCAGCTGCCGTGCGCGCCGTGGTGCGACTGCCGCGAGTGCGGCTGCTCGTGCTGGCCGGCTCCCTGATGGGCGGGGAGATCACAAAAGCCGTTGAGGAGGTGCGGCAGAAGGGGCTCCCTGTCATCTCCCTGAACATGGCGGGCAGCGTGCCGGATGCGGCAGACCTCGTGGTGTCAGATCCCGTGCAGGCAGGCGTCATGGCCGTGATGGCAGTGGCCGACACGGCGAAGTTCACCCTGCTCCGCCAGCAGAAGAGGCGTTACTGAACCTGCTCTCAGCCTGAGCAGGCCCGGTCACGCAATGGTGTACCTCGAAGAGTCCGGCTGCGGTAAATGGCTGGAAGCTGTCCCGCCTCGAACGGTGTTCCTCTGATCAGCCTGTGGTCATCATCCCGCAGGAGATGCCTGTGACGGTGTCCCTCATCAGGCGGGTGTCACGTTCTTCCATCGCCAGAACCTGGAGAAGGTTGAGCGGGTGAATCATCGGTGACCGCAGGCGGATGCTGGTTTCAAGCCACGGCCTGAACCATAGCAGGCTCCGGTTCCCGGAGACTGTGTGCACGAACTCACGGGCCAGGCGATACTCGCGTGCCAGCGCATCCAGTAGCGACCGTCGATTGGCAACTTCCTTGCCGCCCGCCCGCATCAGCCAGCGCCGGGCCTGAATCTCGAATACCGGCAGCTCGACCTTGGCAAGGGTGAACCCCAGGGCCTTGACGAAGGCACGGAACAGGTCGTTCCGCTGGAACTCGCGGACCAGTTCGTGCCTCTCGCCGGGGGGAGTCGCGTTCCAGGCTTGCCCGATACCCCACCAGGTAGGCAGCAGGAGACGGGCCTGCGTCCAGCACAGCACCCAGGGGATGGCGCGCAGGACGGCTACAGAAAACTCCCGTTTGCGTCTTGTCGGGCGGGAGCCGATCTTCAGCAGGTCGAGGTACGGGTAGACGGTAGCCTGTTCGATCAGGTCCAAGAACCGGGGGTCCGTCAGCAGAGCCCGGTACGTCCGGCTCGCGCGGCGCGCCAGACGCTTCAACGCAGGCGACGGCGCAGGCACCGGGACCGGCGCCGACACCCCCTCCGCCACGCGCCTGGCGATACGCTCGAGCTGAACACTCAGAATTTCCGGGCTCGCAAAGGTTCTTTCCACCATTTCGCCCTGAACCGTCGCCTTGTAGAGGGTGAGAGCGCTGCGCGGCCACCAGGACGTCTGCTCGTCGATGGAGCCGCCGCCGCGATCCACGCTTCCGCCGGAGCCGTGGAAAAAGACGGGCCTGAGGCGTTCCCGGGTGATGATCGCGTCCAGGTCGGCCACCGCCCGGGCAATCGCCAGACGGCTCGCCAGCACGCCCGTCTCCTTGGCAGAATCGGAATAGCCCAGCATGACCTCCACCTGGCCCCCCAGCTTCCTCCTCATGGCCTCACGATATCCGGGACGGGCAAGCAGTGCCCTGACGATGGCGGCGCTATCCCGCAGCGCCCTGTCAGTCTCGAAAAGAGGGATGACCGGGATTGCCGGATGCCCGAAAACACGCGTGACCAACCGAATGCCGGCGCTCACATCTTCGAGCCGCGAGACCATGCTTATGATGAAACCGCGCGCATACCACAACGGATCACCACCACGCGAAAGGCGTGCCAGCGTCTCGAGCATCGATACGACCGGGCCATGGGACCCTCGCATGGCTTTCGTGACCTGCTCAGAGGATTCCCGCAGTTCCAGCGGCACTACGAGCGCCGGAAACATCCGCGTCATGGTCCGCAGCCGGAGAAGCGAGGGGCTTTCCGCTCCGATTGCCCGGGTATAGGCTTGTGCCGTCCGCTCTATCAGAAGCCGGAACCGGGACAGCCGGGCACCGTCTCCGGCATGAATACCGGCAAGCCTCCTTACCAACCACTCCGCCCGGCGTAACTGTGCTATGACCGCGCGTGGACGCTCAGGACCGGGCAGGCTCAGAAGATCTCCGACCGCCCCGCGCAGGCACTCCGCGGCCTCGGACACCAGGCGCCGGCGCGCCAGCGTAAGGGACTGCACCATGCGCCGTGCGTTTACGGAAGGATTGCCGTCTCTGTCTCCACCGACCCAGGTGCGAACCATTACCGGCGCAATTCGCCGGTTCGCCTGAAGAAGAGTGTCCAGGCTCTCCCGCCTCAACAGGATTGAGTACAGGTGTTCGGCTTCGTCTTCCACACCAGGCTTGCGCCCTCGTGCTATCGGAGTGCGCCATGCCAGCTCCAGGAAGTGCAGCAACTCCTCTTCCCTCGTGCATCGCGGGTGCTCCGGCAGATGGTGGTGCGCGCCAGGGGGAGTCACTCCGCCTTCCTCCAGCCATTGCATAAGTGTTTGCTGGATGCGATGAAACAGCGCGATGTTGTCAGGGCTGCGGGCCTCGGTGGGGTGCGCGGTTAGAACGAACACGATGCCTTCTGATTCAGCCACGAACCCCGACACGGGCGAACGACGACGCAGCCTGTAGCTCCGGTATGCTGCCTCGCACGCGTTCATCAGCTCGAGCATGAGCGTGAACGCGCGGGCGATCTCACATCGCTCTCCCGGGGAGAGGTCCCGAAGATCAGACAGGACCGACTGAAGTGTCTCGACGCTGGCGTGTCGAGAAGCGCCCCGCAAGCTGGCCATTCTGCTGCGGATTCTCTCGATTCGGATGAACTGCTCCTCACCGGCAGCCCGGCAGATCACGCGGCCGAGCCAGGCCACCGACACTCTCACAAGCGTCCGCAGTTCCGGCGCGAGTTGTTTGGTCCCTTCCATGGCAACAGGAGGCTCAGAAGGAGTAACGAAGGGCGATTTCAATTTCCCTGGCTCTATGCGCGCCGAAGATCTTGCCGAACGATGATGTATCCATGACCGCGTACGGAAGCTCGAAGTTCACCTGGTTGAGGGCGTTGAACAGTTCCACCCGGAACTCCACCAGGCTTCCGTCAGAGAACCTCGCCTGCTTGATCAGGCTGAGATCCCAGTTCGCATAGGAAGGCCCGATCAGGACGTTTCGTCCGCAGTTCCCGAAGGAGTAAGCAGGCTGAGCAGCAAAATCACCGGTGGCAAACCACTGGTCCACCGAGCGCTCGGAGTCGTCCAGGACGCCTGAACCGATCCGGTCGGGGCGGTCCCCCGAGATCCCGTCGTTGTTGTAGTCTCCTGAGAGAAGGGGGTTGTAGCGTGTCCCGTCCTGGAGACTGGTGATGCCGGAGAGCCGCCACCCGCCGATCAGGCCGTCCATCAGCGGGCCGACTCCGCTCCCTATCTTGCCGCCGCGGCCGAAGGGGAGGTCGTAAAGGTAGTTCAGGTAGAATCGCCGGCTCAGGAGCCAATCGAATGGCGCGCGCTCGGCGGCAAGATCGCGCGGATTGGACGGATTCCCGTAATACAGGTCGCCGACGGAAGAGGCCCAGTTGAATCCCGACTTCAGCGCCAGCCCGTCCGCAAAGCGGTGCTCCAGGGCAACGTCCATGCGATGCGTGGTGTAAGAACTGCCTCCGGTCAGAATCGAGAATTGTCCGTAGTCGGGATTGGGACGCCGCAGATCTATCATGCCGGCATCGGGGCGCGGAACGTTCGAGGGCAGCACGCGCGGCATGCGCACGGCCTTCGTTCCTTCGTACCCTGACTCCAGGTACCACTGTTGATTCAGCTGACCCTGGATACGGTAAAACCAGTCCTGCACGTATCCTGTCCTGAGCGTTGATTCGATACCGCGCACGCCGAGTTGCGTGAGAGTCGCGGACTCGAACGGATCTGAGAGGTTCAGTTCAGCCTGATCCACTTGTGATACAGCGCTCTGGGTGTAATAGAAGGGGTAGTTCCTCCCGAGGTAGCTTACGTAGTAGTCGCGCCCGGGAGGGCCATAGCGCAGCGCGAAGGAACCGCGCATTACCAGGCGATTACTTCTGAAAGGCCGGTAGGCGAAACCGAGGTCAGGAGCCCAATCGTCGCGGTCGGGGAGAACCATGCCACCGGGCCCCGCCGGGCCGAGCCCGGCCGCCTCCGCCTCCGGCGTGCCCGCGATGACGATCTTGCCGTCAAGCGGCGGTTCGAAGAGCAGGGGCACGAAACCGGAAACATTCTGATGCACGGAATGGAACGGCTGCCAGTAATTGTAGGCGACACCCGCAGTCAGAGACAGCCTGTCGCTGATCCGCCAGTCGTCCCGGGTGAAGGCGTACAAGGACAAGCGGCGCAGGTCCGAGCGGTCTGAACCTACCCCGCGTGTTGCCGCGTCGGGCACCCCGAACAGAAAGTCGGCAAAAGCGTCGCCGCTGTAGTATCCGCTGAAGGAAAAACGTCCCCTGCGCACGCCGTCCGAACTGGCATTGTTTGCCTGGTAGCCTACGAGGCCGGCGCCGACCTGCAGCGTGTGGTTCTCCGGCGTCCATGTCAGTCCGCCCTCATAGGAAAAACGGTTGTTGACCGCGGTCAGCGGCGCCCGGCCGTCACCGAAGGAGGCGTAGCCGGAGATCTGGAAATCGGGATATCCTTCCTGGCTGGGATCATCCACGCTTACGCCTTCGATGCCGATCGACTCGACCAGTCCGGTCCTGCCGGCATTCGGAGATATGACCTCGCTCGTCGAACGGGTGAAATCGAAGCGGAGACTGCCGAGCAGGCGGCTATTGACCTTGCGGGTGAAAGAGACCGCTGCGTTCTGTTCGTCCTCCGTGTGCGTTGCGCCGAAGGCCGGCAACGGGCCTACGTGCACGTGGTCGCCGCCAGAGTCGGCATAGCGCGCGAAGAAGGCCGATCCGTCGTTCAGCTGGTAGTCCACCCGGGCAGAGTAACTGTCCCGCGAAAGGACGAAGGGCTGATTGTTGATGTAGTTGCGATCGGGATCGGCGGCGTTCGGGTCAGGGATTACGGCCAGCAGGTTGAGTGCCGCGGGATTGATGCGGTTCTGCGGTATCCGATTTCCCTCCAGTGGTTCGCCGCTGATTGGATCTCTCAGTTGCAGCGGGAGTGCGCTGAAATCCCCGCTCTTCATCGCGGACGTCGGGACATGGGAAACCAGAGTCGAGCCCTGAACGATACGGAGCCCTTCATAGGTGCCGAGCAACTGCAGGTTCTTCCAGAGGTCGAAGCCGATAACGGCGCCGAACTCGTTGCGCTTGTATTCCGGGAGAGGCTCCCCGACCGGATCGAAAAAGTTGCGGGCATCGAAGTTGTCGTTCCTGTGGAATTCGTAAAAGGACCCGTGAAAACGTCCCTTCTTCTGCGCCGGGAAGGGATTGACGACCGATGCGATTGAACCCGACTGACCAGGCTTTTCCGGTTGGCCCGTCTCGCGTTGTATCTGGTAGTCCCTGATACCTGCCAGTGAGCGCTCCGATTCGACCTGGCCCGTGTCCCCGTCCGGCGAGGACGGCTCGGTTACCCTGATAACGATCAGGCGGTTTTCCTCGGGCGCGAGGATCACGTTGGCCAGTACCGTATCTCCACCCGGCCCCTCCTCGATGATGGCGTATTCCCCGTCGTTCAGCTCCCGCCTGAACAGGCCGCGGGAATCGGTGGAGACCTGCACCCTGGCTTGAGTCCGGCTGTCGACGATCGTCAACTCCAGGGAGGCGATACCCTGGTCGAGCGCGTTAAGGACATATCCGGTAAGAGTACTTGCGGCGGCCGTCACGGGCAGCAGGCAGGCACAGAAAAGGAGTGTCACGCGGGACTTCATAGCGTGAGCCTGCCTTCTATCTTCATTTCGGCGGTGGGGAAAACGACGCGAAGTTCCGGGTCGAAGCCGGGCAGATCCAGCTCGAAGGTTACCTGATCATCGGCAGGTGCCACGATCGGGCGGTCGTTCAATCTGCGCGGGAAGACGAACTTCGCCCCGACGACCTCCTCGCGTGGGGGATAATAGGCAGCAATCTGAAGCTGGGGTATGCGCGCAGTAGACAGGTAGACTCTGCCCTTCATCGTTTCGGTCGTATGCGTCTCGAGGAACTGCTTGACGCGGTGTTCGAGGCCCTGATCGTTCGAACGGAAAGTCAACGTGACCACGATCCACTGCCGGACGTCGAGCTTGAGTCCGGGTTCGATCGCGGAATCGAACTTCTTCTGCTCCTCCCTGCTCATGCTGTCGTAGCCGCCCTGGATCTGACTCACGCGCGCATAGGCTTCGCGTATGGGGGCGGCTGACAGAAAACGCACGAAAAAAGTGCTGTAGATCTCCTTCTCGCCGGACAGGCCGCTGCCAATCCCGCCGATGAGACGCGTGTAGGTTTCCTTGCGCGCCCACGGTGAATTCGTGAGCACGCCGACGGCCTGGTCCAGGGTCCAGTTCCTGTAGGTACCTTCGACTGCGCCCCCCGGGCTGGCACCCGACACGTCGGCCGTGATGCGGGGGAGCAGGAGTGCGGCCAGTGCGACAGCGGTGTACCGAAAAGGCCGGCCCGTCCCGGATGTTGAAGGCGTGCTTTTCGTTTTCACAGGCACATCTCTCATATCGTGCACCAGGCCATGATAGCTGATGCAAAAGCCGGTGAGAACCAAAGTTCGTGCCGCGCTTCAAGGCACGCTGCTCCTATGCCGGGCGGGCTCGAAGAGGCGACTCGCGCTGCAGCCCGTGATACTCCTGCAGGCTGCGCACGGTGAGCTTCTCCCTCTGCAGTGCATGGACTGCGTTTACTGCAGCGGCGGCCCCGGAGAGCGTTGTGACACAGGGGATTGCATGCTGGACGGAGGCGCTGCGGATCGCCTTCTCGTCATAACGGGACGCGCGACCAAGCGGCGTGTTGATCACCAGGTCTATCTTGCCGCTCTTGATGTGGTCGACCACGTTCGGCCGCCCCTCACCCACTTTGAAAACGTGATCCGAAGCGATCCCATTGTTCTGGAGCCACTCCCGGGTGCCGGAGGTGGCGATGATCCGGAAACCGAGGTCCTCGAAATCCCTGGCGATCGCCGGGAGCCCCGGTTTGTCCCTGTCGTTGACGCTGAGAAAAACGACGCCGTTGCGCGGCAGGCGCACGCCGGCGGACATCTGGGCTTTGGCAAACGCGCTGCCGAAGCTGTCTGAGACCCCCATCACCTCCCCGGTGGATTTCATCTCGGGGCCCAGGATGGTGTCGACACCGGGAAACTTGACAAACGGGAAAACAGGAGACTTGACGAAACAGTGCTTGACCCGGAGTTCCTCCGTGAAGCCGAGATCCCGGAGCTTCTCGCCGAGCATGACCCTGGCGGCCATCTTGGCCAGCGGGACGCCGGTTGCCTTGCTGACGTAGGGCACGGTCCGCGAGGCCCGCGGATTCACCTCCAGCACGAAGACGGTACTGCCCTGGATGGCGAACTGAATATTCATGAGGCCGATGACGTTCAATGCGCTGCCGAGGCGGCACGTGTAGTTTTTCATCCGCTCGAGCAGCTCCAGGTCGATCATGACGGGCGGGAGAACGCACGTGCTGTCCCCGCTGTGGATTCCCGCCTCTTCGATGTGCTCCATCACCCCGGCGATGATCACCTGCTCGCCGTCGCAAATTGCGTCCACGTCGTACTCGAATGCGCTCTCGAGGAACTTGTCGATGAGCACCGGGTGCTCAGGCGACGCTTCCACCGCGGTCGTCATGTACCGGTTGAGAGATTCCCGGTCGTAGACAATCTGCATCGCCCTGCCCCCAAGTACATAGGAGGGACGGACAAGGACGGGGTAGCCTATCCCGTCGGCAACCGCGCGTGCCTCCCCGGGTGAGCGCGCCGTACCGTTGGGCGGCTGGGGAATCTGCAACTCGTTGAGCAGGTTCCCGAACCGTTTTCGATCCTCGGCAAGGTCGATGCTCTCCGGCGATGTGCCCACGATGGGAACGCCCGCCGCCTGGAGGCGCAGCGCCAGATTCAGGGGAGTCTGCCCGCCGAACTGCACGATTACTCCATCGGGCTTCTCGACGTGAAGGATCTCCATTACATCCTCGAACGTGAGCGGCTCGAAGTACAACCTGTCGGAGGTATCGTAATCTGTGGAGACCGTCTCGGGATTGCAGTTCACCATGATGGTCTCATAGCCTATCTCCTTGAGGGCGAACGAAGCGTGGCAGCAACAGTAGTCGAACTCGATGCCCTGCCCGATCCTGTTCGGGCCGCTGCCGAGGACGACGATCTTCTTCCGCCCCGTGGGGTCGGCCTCACACTCACCCTCATACGTGGAATAGAGATAGGGCGTGAAAGATTCGAACTCGGCTGCACAGGTGTCCACGCGCTTGAAGACGGGGCGAATTCCTGATGCGTGCCGGCGTTCCATGACCCTCAGGGAGGTGACAGGGTCGTCCCCGTCGCTGAGCAGGAGTTCGGAGATCGCCTGGTCGGAAAGACCGACCCGTTTGCATTCCGCCAACAGCTCTGAGGGAAGGCCGTCGATGGTGTACCCGCGTATCTGCTTCTCCATCTCCACGATCTGGAGCAGTTGGTTCAGGAACCAGGGATCGATGCCGGTCAGCCGATGTATCTCTTCAAGCGACCACCCGATCTCCAGTGCATAGTGCAGGTAGGCGAGCCTCTCCGGGACCGGATTCCGCAGGCTGTGCACGAGCCTGTCCGGATCCACCTTCTCCGACACCAGGCTCTTCCCCCTCTCGAGCGACCGGATGCCCTTCAGAAGCGCCTCCTTGAAGGTCCGGCCTATGGCCATGGCTTCCCCGACGGATTTCATCTGAGTGCCGAGGATAGGATCTGCGCCCACGAATTTCTCGAAGTTCCACTTCGGGATCTTGACTACGACATAGTCGATCGTGGGCTCGAAACTCGCCGGCGTCTTTCTGGTGATGTCGTTCGGGATCTCGTCGAGCGTGTACCCGACGGCCAGCTTGGCAGCAATCTTCGCGATCGGGAATCCCGTGGCTTTGGAGGCCAGCGCCGAACTCCTCGATACACGCGGGTTCATCTCGATGACGACCAGGGATCCGTCTTTCGGGGAGATCGCAAACTGGATGTTGGACCCGCCTGTCTCCACCCCCACCTTCCGGATGATGCGGATGGCCGCATCCCGCATCGTCTGGTACTCCTTGTCGGTGAGGGTCTGCGCCGGAGCGACCGTGATCGAGTCCCCGGTGTGGACTCCCATCGGATCGAAGTTTTCGATCGAGCAGATAATGACCACATTGTCGGCAAAATCGCGCATCACCTCGAGCTCGTATTCCTTCCAGCCCAGGAGCGACTGCTCGACCAGGACCTCGTGGACCGGCGAGAGGTTGAGCCCGCGGGTGACGATCTCCTCGTACTCCTCGTTATTGAACGCGATTCCGCCACCCGATCCCCCCAGCGTAAAACTCGGGCGGATAATCGCGGGGAGGCCGATCGTCCCGAGGAACTCCCGGGCGCGTTCGAGGTCTCCCACGACGCTGGATCGGGCCGACTGGAGGCCGATCTCCGTCATCGCGTCCTTGAAGAGTTGTCGGTCTTCTGCCACCTCGACGGCGCGAAGCTTCGCGCCGATCATTTCGACGCCAAAGCGATCGAGGACGCCGCTCCGCGCGAGTTCCACGGAGAGGTTCAGCCCCGTCTGTCCGCCGACCGTCGGGAGCAGGGCATCCGGGCGTTCCCGGGCGATGATGGCTGCCACCGAATCCGGCGTGAGGGGCTCTACATATGTCCGGTCCGCGAGTTCGGGATCGGTCATGATGGTCGCCGGATTGGAGTTGACCAGAACGACTTCGAATCCCTCGCTCTGCAACGCCTTGCACGCCTGGGTCCCGGAATAGTCGAACTCGCATGCCTGCCCGATCACAATCGGGCCTGACCCGATGATGAGAATCTTCTTTATGTCGGTGCGTTTTGGCATGCCTACCTTCTATATTCCACCATGAGGCGCTTGAAATCTTCGAAGAGGTAGTGGGAATCGTGCGGCCCGGGGGAGGCCTCCGGGTGGTACTGGACCGAGAACGCGAGAATCTCGCGGTGGCGCATTCCTTCCAGTGTCTGATCGTTGAGGTTGATGTGTGTGAGGATCACGCGAGCCTGGTCGATCGAATCCGGATCGACGGCAAAGCCGTGATTCTGGGCCGTGATCTCCACGCGGCCGTTGAGCAGGTTCTTGACCGGCTGATTCCCGCCTCGATGACCGAATTTCAGCTTGAACGTCCTTCCGCCGAAAGCCAGCCCCATGAGCTGATGACCCAGGCAGATTCCGAAAACCGGCACGCGCCCCATCAGCTGACGGATGTTCCTGACCGCATACTCGAGCGGTTCCGGATCCCCCGGCCCGTTTGAAAGGAACACGCCGTCGGGCTTCATGGCGAGCACGTCGTCCGCCGGTGTGGTGGAGGGGACAACCGTCACCGTTCCGCCGATGCGGAGGAGATGATTGAGAATGTTGCGCTTGATCCCGTAGTCGTATGCAACCACGTTGAAGCCGGCCTCCGGCTCTTCCGTACCCCCGGATCGCCAGGTATAGGGCGCATCACAGGTCACGGTGGAAGCGAGATCGCACCCGAGCATGCTTCGCACCGAACGTGCCCGCTCGATGAGCCTGGGAGGGTCCGGGTCGACAGAACTTATGACGCCCCGCAAGGCTCCTCGCGTCCGGATGTGGCGCACAAGAGCGCGAGTGTCGATATCAGAGACAGCCACTATGCCGTGACGCGACAGGTAGCAATCCAGGGATTCGTGCGCCCGCCAGTTCGACGGGAAGCTGCCCAGCTCACGGGCCGCGAAGCCTTCGACAAAAGGACGGCGGGACTCCTCGTCTTCATCATTGGTACCATAGTTGCCTATGTGCGGGCACGTCATGACCACGATCTGGCCCGCATAGGAAGGATCGGTAAGAATCTCCTGGTAGCCGGCCATCGAGGTGTTGAACACGACCTCGCCGGCTGTCTCCCCCACGGTTCCGAAGGCCCGGCCTGTGAACGTAAGACCGTCTTCAAGTGCAAGTATCGCCTTCATAGGTGTCTCGAGAAAATGGCCGACGTACTGGTCGCGGAGGAATGCAGGCCGAACCCGTCCGGCCCCGTGCCCCGCCGACTATCCGTAACGGGCGCGCAGCCGGCCGAAAAGGCGGTCACACCTCCTCCGGCGCCGCTTCACTCCACGCGTCCTGCGCGCGAGATCGGCCAATAGCAGAAGACTGCCTTGCCGTAGATCAGCTCCCTGGGCACAAAACCCCAGTTCCGGCTATCGTTGCTGGAGCTGCGATGGTCGCCCAGGACGAAATAACGGTCGGAAGGCACGATTCTCCTGCCGAGGGAATCCTGATCTCGGAATTGAGGATCGAGGTACGGCTCTTCGATCTTTTTCTCATTGACGTAGACCGAACCACGCCGTATCTCGACTTCATCGCCCGGAACGCCCAGCACTCGCTTAATAAACGACTTGCTCCGGTCCCGCGGATACCAGAACACGACAACGTCGCCCCTTTGGATCTCCGAAAATCTGTAAATAAAACGGTTTACAAAGATCCTCTCCTGGTCGACCAGCCTGGGCTGCATACTGGTCCCTTCTACCTTGACGGGCTGAACTACGAAGATGACAATCAGAACGGCGAAGAAAAACGCCAGGAGGATGTCACGGAGCCAGGGCTTCAGCTCACCGAGCCACCGGGACGTCGAAGAGGGAAACTCGCGGTCTTTGCTTACGCCTCCGGCTGATGAGGGCAACCTTTCGTCCATCTCCGAGTGGTGCTGCTCTTGGAATCGGGGTCGGACCCGCACCTGAGATCCAAAAAGCAAAAGTACCAAAGGGACCCGTGAAACTCAACCTCTTTGTGCCGCATCGGCTGTGATTCAGACAGTGGAGATTGAAGTGACGTCGTCTCGTCGGGTGATCGCCGTCCAACCCCTTCAGGGTTGGTCCTTGCGGCAGATCCGATCATTCCCGGGGTTTGCACCCCGGGCTGATCTGTTCGACCCCCTTCGGGGTCGAGTCCGACGTACTGCGCGCGGGGACTGAGAGTGACCATTCCGTTCAGCCCATTGACTCGCCGGTGGCGGCGATGCCTCACAGATGCCAGCCGCGATCGACCCCGACGACGCTGAAAGCGTCGAATAGAACAGCCCGGGGTGCAAACCCCGGGGATCAGGATGATCAGAAGATGTCAACCCTGAAAGGGTTGAACAGCGTCCCTGCAGCGCAGGCTGCCTGTCACGCGTCGCCAGTCTCGTAGCCCTCACTGTCTGAATCGCAGTGCCGCATCGGGACTCGCAGAAGTCCGGCCTTGCGTCGGAAGCTGTCGGCCGCCAGATCTCAGCTTTCATTTGCTGACTGCTGATGGCGGAAAGCTGAGGGCTGCCAGCCAACTGCCAACACCATGGACTGACCGGCAGCCGTTCCCGAAAGGATTCAGTTTGGCCTGTCGCGCACGCGGCCGTGTTGCTATACTTCGCGGTTACTCTGGCAGCGCACAGATGTGGGCCTTGTCCTCGCAGCTTCTGCCGGGAAGATAGACCTCGCGAGAAGCTACCGGGTAACTCCCTCCGCCTGGTCCTGGGACCATGAGTGGCGGCGGGGTACTCAAACACAGCGAGAGGATAGGCAATGAAGATTGCAGTACTGAGCGCAAGCCGGCAGAAGAACTGCACGCTCAAGGACGTCGCCGGGGGCTTCGGCACCGTTTTCACGGTGGGCAGTTCCCCCTTCGCAAAGCTTCTGGAAATTGCGAAGCGGCGGATCGCCGCGGTTCCCAACATCACGCTTGCCTATCTCGATTCGATCCTTTCGGCCCACGGCGCCCAGGTCAAGGTCCTCGAAGTGCGCGGCCTCGACCAGCTCGAGCCTGCCGACCTCTATCTCATCTCGTCGTCGATCGTGGACTGCCGCTTCGAGCGCGAAATCGGCTTCGAAGCCAGGCGCCGGTTTGGATCCAGGGTCGGATACTTCGGCACCTTTGCTGCCGCGGTACCCGATTTCTTCGCCGAGGTCGCGGACTTCACCGTGCAGGGTGAGATCGAGAACATCGCGCCCGCCCTGGCACGCGGCGAGATACCGGGCGGGATCGCGCCCGCGGGATTCGTCCCGGATCTCGATTCGCTCCCTTTCCCGAAGTGGGACCAGTTCCGCATCCGGCGCTACAAGTACCAGATCGTCACCAACCAGGGGATAACCCTGCCGATGCAAGGGAGCAGAGGCTGCCCCTACACCTGCAATTACTGCCCGTATCTCGTGAATTCGAAATTCCGGGCCCGCTCCCCGGAAAACGTGGTTGAGGAGATCGGGTATCTGGTCCGCGAATACGGCATAAAAGGCATCACGTTCCGCGATCCGAACCTGACCTTCGACCGGGCGAGGACATGGGAATTCGCCGAGAGGATTCTCAGCCGCGGGCTGCAAGTACGCTGGAGCATGGAGGCCCGCACGGACCGGCTGGACACGGAACTGCTGGATTTGCTGTACCGCGCGGGGCTGCGCAGCGTCGAGGTCGGGGTCGAATCTTCCGATGAGAACACCCTGAAATGGAACCGCCGCCGGGCAATTCCGAAGGCTCACCAGGAGTACATCATCGAGCACTGCCACCGCCGGGGCATCAGGGTGATCGCCAACTACATCCTGGGCCTGCCGAACGACACAGTGAAAGGGATCCTGGATACGATCCGGTACGCAAAGACGCTGAATACCTTCGCGATCCAGTTCACCGTGACGACCCCCTATCCAGGCACTCAGTTCTACGATAACGTCAAGCATCTCCTGTCGGACACGGACTGGGAACGCTTCAACGGCTGGACCAGTGTCTTTCGCCACCCGTGCATCAGCGCGCAAGAGCTGCACCGGCTGCGTGAGTACGCCTACGTCTCGTATCACCTGCGTCCGCGGTATGTCTGGCGCTTCCTCAAGTCCACGCTCCTGTATCCTTTCTTCTTCCCGGAGCCGCAGGCATCGTGAAGTCCATGATTGCGGGCAGATCCGAGTCGTGCAGCGGGCGACTCGGACTCTGCTGCCTGTTCCTCACTCTCATCCTTCCCGCCGCCTCGACAGCGCTTGCGCAGACGAAACAGGTATATGTCACCGCGAGCCTGGTCGACCGGAATCACCTGTTCATCGAGAACCTGACTCCTGACGAGGTGCAGATCTTCGAGAACGGACAGCCGCGCAAGATCGAGTTCCTCGCGATGGAACAGCTCCCTGCGGTGTACGGCCTTCTCCTCGAGCGCGCTTTGATGCCCGAAGCCGACGTGGACGCGCAGTCCGCCATGGCCGGGGCCACGCTCCCCAAAGACATACTGTTCCAGTTGATCGACAAGCACCTCGGGCGCCAGCAGGCCTTCGTGGGCAGCTATCAGAAGATCCCCGAGGACCTGCTCGATTTCACGGGCGACGGATTCCTGATGAAGGAGGCGATTCAGAACCTGACCGGTCCCCGCCGTTTGGCCGAGTCGTTCCTTTATCCCGCCCTGTTCTCGGCGGTGCAGAAGCTGTGTGAACGAAACGAAAAACGTCGAATCCTGCTTCTCTTCCTCGAGGCGATGGATCTGGATACCGCCGGCAAGATCCGCCCGCTCAGGAACCTCCTCGCTTCATCGAACGTCGAGTTGTTCGTAGTCAGCTTCACATCCAGGATGTCCACCCGCAGCGGCCTGCAGCCGGCCATGAGCGATGCTTCGCTGAAGGAGTTGACTGATGCGACTGCGGGGGAAGTTTACAGCGCGGGTCTGTCCAGGGAGCATCCGGAGGATGTGGTGCGCCGCATTCTCCAGCAAATGCGCACTCTCTATACCTTTGGCTTTGAGTCGACTTCGCCTCCTGACAAGCCCGGGAAACTGGTAATCCAGTGCTCGCGCCCCGAGTCCCGCGTCAAGCACCACCCGGTGGTGCCTGCCCTCTGCCAGTAGTCCGCCGTCCCGATAAAGCCCGGTTTGAGCAATTAGTTCCCCTGCTAAACGATCGACGTGTGCGGGTCGATAAGGAGGAGGGTCCGTATGGACGAGCGAACAAATAGTCCCTCAAGAGAGCAGCCTCTCACCGGATTGAACCATTCCCTTCACCATATGGGCCAGGAACTCCACGTCCAGACCGAAGACCTGGGCGGTCGAGAGCAGTGCATAGAAACGCAGGTCTTCTGCGGGGGGTGCGTCATCCTGTCCACCCGAGCGGGATATTCCGCTTCGCCGGGGGACCGGGGCGGCCGTGAGATCGTGGCCGAACAGATGCGCAAACAGCATTTTGGCGTCATCCGACAAATCGAAAACAGGCTGGGCGAGTAGGCGGAGTGCAGGATATGGCAGAGGATGACTCAACGCTCCAAGATGCGACCAGTACCCGAGTCCTGGTTGTCGATGACGAGGAGGACATCCGCGAGGTTCTCGTGGAGCACCTCTCGGACGCACAGCTGGAATGCACCGGCGCTCCCGGGGCCTTCGACGCTCTCAACAAAATCAAGAAGCACGGATTTGCGCTGGTGATCACCGACGTGTTGATGCCCGGGATGAACGGCACCGAGCTGCTGCGCCACATCAAGAAACACGATCCGGATACCGAGGTGATCGTTGTCAGTGGTCTGATGGACGTCCATACTGCCGTGGACTCCTTGCGCCTCGGCGCGTTCGATTTCATCACCAAGCCGTTTGACCTGAGGACGATCCGGCCCGTCGTGAAACGGGCTCTCGAGCACAGGCGGCTCGTGCTCGAGAATCGCTATTACCAGCAGCAACTCGAGAAAAAGGTCCTGGAGCGCACGCTTGAACTCAACGATGCCCTGCGCGAGATCGAGGAGAGCTACCGCGTCACCCTCGAGGCGCTGGTGGCCTCGCTTGACATCCGGGAACACGAGACACAGGCTCACTCACAGCGCGTCCGCGAGTACGCTCTTACGCTGGCCGAGCGCCTCGGGCTGGAGGGCGACGAACTGCTCCAGGTAGGCCGTGGCGCGTTGCTGCACGATGTCGGTAAGATTGGAGTGCGGGATTCGATCCTGCTGAAAGCGGGTCCGCTCACAGCCTCCGAGTGGGAAGAGATGAAGAAACACCCCCAGATCGGCTATGATATCCTCCGTAACATCAACTTTCTGATCCCGGCCGCGGAGATTGTGTTGGCCCACCAGGAACGTTGGGATGGTAAGGGTTACCCGAATGGACTGGGGGGACCCGACATCCCGACCGGGGCGCGCATTTTCGCGGTCGCTGACACGCTCGATGCTATGACCAGCAACCGCCCGTACAGAAGGGCTCAGTCGTTCCAGGCCGCTACGGAGGAGATCCGTCGCTGCTCCGGCAGCCAGTTTGATCCCCTGGTGGTCGAAGCCTTCCTGACTGTGGACACGGAAAGCTGGGTCAGTATCCATGAATCTGTAAACCGCGTCCATCAGGCCCAGGCAGACTTCACCGCCCTATGTCGGATGTAACACTGGTCCCTCTCGATACTGCGGACCCGCAGCTCGTCGGAGCTCTCTTCGACGACGAACTGCTCTCCTGGAAATCCGAGCTCGGCTGGGATTATCGGGACGTCCAGCGCATCCTCCAGTCCTTTATCGCGCGGAAAGCTCTGCCGGGCTATCTGGCTGCCGAGCGCGAACATCCTATCGGTTACGTCTACTTCCTGTCCCATGCCGCCAAGGGAGTCATCGGCACGATCTACTGCGTCGGGAACCGGGTCACTCAACAGGTCGTGGATGGCCTGCTCGAGGCCGCCGTGACGGCACTCAGGAAGAATGTCTTCCTCAGACGGATCGAAGCGCAGCTCATGCCCTTCCACGGCGTGAATCTCACTGACGGCTTCCTGCAGCACGGCTTTGAGAGTTACCCGAGGCATTTTTTGGAGCTCGACCTCGCACGTCTTCCATCCCGGGGCGCACCGAGAGTGGAGGAGGCGATCGTCTCCTGGAAGCCGGTCCACATCTCAGGCGCCGCGCGGGTGGCGTGGCTTGGCTATCGCAACCAGATCGACGCGCGCATCTGCGAAGATTATTGCACCGAAGCGGGCTGTGAAGGCTATCTGAGGAGCCTGGTAGAAACCCCGGGCTGCGGCCTTTTTCTGCCGGCGGCATCATACTGTGCGCTCGACACCAGGGGGACGGTCTGCGGCTTCATCACTGTTTCAAAGGTGTCGCCGGCAGGCGCCATGATCCCCCAGATCAGCATCCTGCCATCCCATCAGGGACGGGGCTTGGGGAAAGCGCTCATGACGCGCGCCCTCTCTGCTTTGGCAGCCCAGGGCTACCTGAGAGTCGGGCTGACGGTCACCGTCGAAAATCGGCGCGCGCTCGAGTGGTATCAGCGCGAGGGTTTCCGGTTGAGAAAGGAATTCGCAGCCTACGTCTGGCAGCGGCCCTGACACCCGCGAAGTGTCTGAACCTGCGCAAGGCCTTTCTGGTGGATATTGCCGGCGGGCAGCTCAGTGCGGCAAGTCAGCGGGGTTCTGCCTGGGCATACCTGGGGTGGAGCACAACGATGTCCACTCTTCGGTTCCGGCTCCTGCCTTCAACAGTCGCGTTTGTTTCCACCGGCCGGTACTCGGCGTAGCCGCCCGCAGACAGTCTCTCGGGCGCGAACCTGAATTTTTCCATCAGGTAGGCCACGACAGTCGTGGCGCGCGCAGTGGAAAGCTCCCAGTTCGAGGGGAACCGTGTGTTCCTGATGGGAACGTTGTCGGTATGCCCTTCCACGCGGACTTGGTTGTCGGTCGTGACCAGGGCCGAGGCGATGGCGTCGAGCAGTACCCGCCCCTCCGGCTTCAGTATATCGGAGCCGGAATCGAAGAATCCGCCTTCGCCCAGGCTGACCACAAGACCCCTCTCGTCCATCCTGGTCCTGACCTTGGTCCCAAGGGCTTCCGGACCTACGAGCGACTCGACGCTGCGCTGGAGATTGCTCAGGAGCCTCTCGGGACTTACCGGACTCTCGTGCATGGCGAAGCTGGCATTGAGGTTTTTCAGTTCCTGGAGAGAGCCGCCGGGTTTGCTTGCTCCTTTTCCGGCGCGTAAGCTCTCGACTGCCTTCTCACCGGCCGCGAGGCTACCGCTGTCTCCAGACCCCTGGTTCAGTGACAGACGGTTGCTTCCCGCGCTGAAGAGCGAGTTATCAAACGACGCGCGCATCGACATGACCATCCTGCCCATCTTCTGGGCATCAACGGTCGAGATGGCGTACATGGTCGTGAAGAAGGCGAACAGGAGGGTGATGAAATCGGCGTAGGAGACCAGCCACCGTTCATGGCTTATGTGTTCTTCGGGCTTCTTCTTCCGTGTAACCAAGAGGGACTCCAAGGGTCACAAGCCGGCGCCGGCCCGGATTCCCGGCACGCGTCCGGCAGCTCGGGCTAGGCGGCTTTGCGTTGACTGACCGCGCCGGGGCTTTCCTGCTCCTGTTCTTTCTGGCTCAGGAAGCTCCTGAGCTTGTCTTCTATCAGCCGGGGATTCTCCCCCTCGAGAATCGAAATGACGCCCACCAGCATGATCTGGTGCGCCACCAGTTGCGTCCGGTTCTTCATCTTGAGCTTGCCGGAGAGAGGCAGATAGACGAGGTTGGCCAGCCCTACTCCATAGACGGTGGCGACGAAGGCGACCGCGATTCCGCCGCCGAGCTTGCTCGGATCGGTGAGGTTTTCCATAACATGGATCAGGCCCAGCACCGCCCCCAGGATGCCGATGGTCGGCGAATAACCGCCCGCCGCTTCCCAGAACTTGACCGGATGCTCGGCCTCTTCCTCCATGTTGGAGATTTCCATCTCCATGGTTTCCCGCAAGATCTTCGGCTCCACTCCGTCGATCGCCATCGTCAGGGCCCGTCTCAGGAAAGGGTCTGACGCGTCTCGCGTTTCGGATTCCAGTGAGATGATCCCTTCCTTGCGGGCTTTATTGGCGAAGCGGATGATTTCGGCGATAACAGCGCGGTTGTCGGCCTTCGGCTCCAGGAATGCTTTCGCCACTGCCTTGAAGCTGCGGGTGACGACCGAAAGTGGAAACTGAACCAGGCAGGCACCGAACGTTCCGCCGAAGACTATGATGGCAGCCGTCGCCTGCAGGATGGACCCTACGCTGCCGCCTTCAATGGCCTGGCCGCCAAGAATCGCGGCAAAAGCCAGTACGAGTCCGATGATTGTCGCCAGATCCATCCGCTACCTTCCCTCCCTACCTGGCATCTGACAGCCTGCCCTGAGGTTTCACACCTCGCAATTGCCTGTCGCTCTCCGCCTGCACGAGCCCGGCGATCAAACGTCTGTATTGAACAACCTTCTCGATGATCTCAGTCATCCTCTCCTGCACGACTACACGGTCGCTGTTGGTCAGCGTGATGACGGTATCCGGCGTCTCTTCGATGTACTCGATGAGATCGGAATTCACGGCGATCAGGTTGTTGTTGATCTTTGTCAGTAAGATCATAGTCAGCGTCCGTGCGCCTCGGCCCGTGGGATATATCGGCATGCCGAAGAGCAGGCCTTAGGTACTTGGCGTCTGTGCCTCGCCCTTCTTCTCGCCTTGCCCCGCGACCGACCTGATCGGTCGCTGCGGGCTCGTTTGAAGCGTCAGATCAGATCCGTCGATGCCCTCCCTGCTGACTGACTCCGGCGCTCTGGAGATCCTCAGTCCCATGGGCACTATCTTCAAATGCCGTCCGGCAAGAGCCGCTCGCGTCGATCTCACGATCAAGCAGGCCGGCCAGGCCCTCCGGATCCCGCCCGGCCGCGGCGACAAGGTCATCCCACCTGAGAGTCTTGTCCTTGGCGATGTTCCTGCGCGCCTGCATGCCGACCAGGCGCTCCATACGGCCTGGCTCGATGCCACTGCCCGGACGTTTGCAGGCAAGCATCCAGCGGGTGACGCTCTCATAGGCGCGGATATCGCATGCTGCCACGATGCTTCTGCGAGACTGTACCCGGCTGATCTCTTCACACGAAGCGGGACGCTTCCTGCCATCGCCGAGGCTGAGCTCCATGGCCCTCAGGCTTCGAACCATCGCGCACATCTCCTCGGGTTCGATTGCCGTGGCTCGAGCCGGGTCTTCGGCGCTCTTGCTCAAGGTCAGAGTCTTCTCCACCACCACCGCGCCCAGCGTTGCCGCTATCAGAGGGAAGAGGGCGCCTTCAGAGTGGTCGGAGTAGCCGACCGGCAGCTCGAAGTGATCTCGCATTGTCCGGATTGCACGCAGGTTCAACGATTCCGCCGGCGCCAGCGGACTCGCCACGCAATGCATGAGCACGATCTCCGCAGCTCCTCCCGATCGCAGGGCCCACACTGCATCAGCCACCTCGCTGAGGTAGGACATGCCGGTGGAGAGAAACACAGGCCTGCCCTTGGATGCGATGTGACGCAACAGGGGGATGTGCGTAAGGTCGCTCGAGGCAACCCTGTAGCCGGGTATGCCCCATTGATCGAGTGAATCGACGGTCTCCTCGTCCGAGGGTGTCGGCAGGTAGCAGACGCCACGTGAGTCAGCATGTTCTTTGAGCCTGCGGAGACCTTCAGCGCTGATCTCGGCACTGCGCAGCCGTTGAATAACTTCCCGGTCGGATGAATCCCCACGGGCAGAATCTGCCGCGAAAAGCCTCTCCGCCCTGTGGGCATGAATCCCGATTCCATCCGCCCCGGCCTGCGCCGCCAGGTCTATGAGCTTAAAGAGCTGAGAGAGGCTCCCCCCGTGACTCAAGCCGACGTCGGCTATGACGAAGACCGGTCCTCCCGCACCTATGGCCCGTTCTCCAAGGACTAGTTCCTTATCTTTCATTCAATCTCGTCCTGAGCCCACTGATTACAGGCACCTGCCGGCGTCAAAGATTTGGCACAGCTTTCATCACGGTGACGAGAGGTTGACCCTCTTCACTGTCTCGTCCTGAATTTCTTCCCCACCTCTTCGAACATCGCCTTCCATATCGGCACGAGCGGCAGGATTTCCGACTCCAAAACGCCGGCGATCACAGAGTAGTCCTCTCCCTCCTGTGCTCCGATCAGGCGTTTCAGGATCGCCGAGAAACGCCGATGGTATTCCCGCACCGCGGCACTTGAGATTGCCGGGCTAAGGTCGACTCCGAAGGCAGACTGGAGCCTGTCGAGCAGGAGGTTGAGCCAATACAGGCCCTCGTATAGCTGCCTGAGGCTGTCAAATTCGGCTGGACCCGGCAAGTCCCGGAATCCCGCCGCCAGTTCGACGATGGCGGGCTCGATTCGCCTGAGGTAGGCAATTGCCTCCCCGATTGATTCTCCGGCGACTTCATTGAGGGTTCCGGTGGTGATCTCGATGCTCTCGCGGAAGGTAACTCTGGCCGCGGCCGCCGACTTGTCGTGAATAAGGTCATCCACCACCAGCGGAGCACCATCGATGCAAACCTGGCGTACGACGGAATTTGGCCCAAGGTAGTTCTGTTCCACGTGCTTCAGCACATCTGCTAGCGTGGCAAGGCCCGGCGGCGGACAGGGTACCTCCCGTGCATCGACATAGATCCTGGTCATGGAATTCGATCCTCCATTCCAGCTCCTGTGACTGGCATACCGGGATACAGGGATGCAATCCGAGGGCCAGAGCGAGCCTTGTGTCCGGGAATGCTTCCCTTCGGCTCATTATTGCTCATTCATGAAAAATCCGCGGGCCAAGGGCGTGCTTTCAGGCTCGAATAGCACTGCATTTCACAATCTCTCTAATGTCCCTGCGGGATCGGACGATGAGTTCGATCGAACAACCATATTGCGAGCGATTCTGCAGAGGCCCGGCGAGCCATGCTCTCGTCTGCCTGTGCGGGAATGCTCTCTGGCTGCAAACAAGGATGGTTCATCTGAATTCAAGGAGGAATTCCAGAGATGGGATCATTTAGCATTCTCAACAATATCGCCGGCCTGAACGCTCAGAGCCAGCTCAACATTAACAACACCAGCCTCACGCGCACGCTGCTCCGGCTCTCTTCGGGCAAACGCATCAATTCCGGCGCCGACGATGCAGCCGGCCTCCAGATCGCCGACAGCCTCCGCGCCAACGTCCGTGCCCTCGACCAGGCCGTCCGTAACGCCAACGACGGCATCAGCGTGGCCCAGATCGCCGACGGCGCTCTCCAGGAGATTTCCAACATCCTGACGCGCGCCGTCACACTCGCCGAGGAGGCAGCGACCGCCACGGTCGACTCGACCGGCCGGGCGTCGATCAACGCTGAATTCTCCCAGATCCAGGCCGAGATCGCCCGCATCGCCAACCAGACCAACTTCAACGGTGTCGGCATCTTCACGACCTCGGGTCTCGGCGGCTCGCTGAGCATCTTCGTTGGAGACATCTCCACGGCGAGCAAAATCGACGTCACCATCAACACGATTACGACCGCCGGAGACACCGTGACCGACCTGGGCGGCCAGAATCTCTCCACGATTGACATGACCACGGCATCGGGCGCGGCATCGGCATTGACGTCCGTGAAAGACGCGCTGGGTGCCGTGGCAAGCGCCCGGGCCGAGATCGGCGGCGGCATGAACAGGCTGCAATCCGCAGTCGCTGTCCTGCAGTCCCAGTCGATCAATACACAGGCGGCGGAATCGGTGATCCGGGACGCGAACGTGGCCGAAGAGGTCGCAAACCTGACCAAGTATCAGATCCTGGCCCAGTCGGGCATCTCCGCCCTGGCACAGGCAAACGTAAACAGTCAGCAGGTGCTGGCGCTGATCAGACGTTAGGACTTTCGGGCTCCGCGGACTCTGTGGTTACCCGCAGCCCGCAGCCAGGTCGCCGCTCCGGCGGCGACCTGCCTGCTGCAGTCCGGCAGCGCCAAATTTCGCTCTAATCCGGAACAGGTTTCCGGACGATATGGCACTCCGTGACGGCAGTAACCTCCCGGGGATGTAACCCCCGGGGCTGCCGCCAGCCATGGCCCGATGCTGTCTGACACAGTGTCTGGCCTCGGATACGGATATCTAGGGATTACGAATTCAAGGAGGAATTCGAGGATGGCATCCTTCAGCATTCTCAATAACATTGCTGGCCTCAACGCTCAAAGCCAGCTGAACATCAACAACACCAACCTCACGCGGACATTGCTCCGGCTCTCTTCGGGCAAACGCATCAATTCCGGCGCCGACGACGCAGCCGGCCTCCAGATCGCCGACAGCCTCCGCGCCAACGTCCGTGCCCTCGACCAGGCCGTCCGTAACGCCAACGACGGCATCAGCGTGGCCCAGATCGCCGACGGCGCTCTCCAGGAGATTTCCAACATCCTGACGCGCGCTGTCACGCTGGCTGAAGAGGCGGCGACCGCCACGGTCGACTCCACTGGCCGGTCATCGATCGACGCTGAGTTTACTCAGATCCAGGCTGAGATCTCCCGCATCGCCAACCAGACAAACTTCAACGGAGTCGGTATCTTCACGACCTCCGGTCTCGGCGGTTCGCTGAGCGTCTTCGTTGGTGACATCTCCACGGCAAGCTATATCAATGTCAACATTGATACGATCACGACCTCCGGGGATACGGTCACGGATCTGGGCGGACAGGATCTCTCCAGCATCGACCTGACTACCGCAGCCGGGGCGGCCACCGCGCTGGGCTCAATCAAGAACGCGCTGGGGGCCGTTGCAAGTGCCCGGGCCGAAATCGGAGGCGGGATGAACCGCCTGCAGTCGGCCGTGGCAGTATTGCAGGCCCAGTCGATCAATACCCAGGCGGCGGAGTCGGTGATCCGGGATGCGAACGTGGCCGAAGAGGTCGCGAACCTGACCAAGTACCAGATTCTCGCCCAGTCGGGTATCTCTGCGCTGGCCCAGGCTAACCTGAATAGCCAGCAGGTGCTTGCCCTGATACAGAAGTAGGCGGACCGGGACGACCTGAAGCGGCGACCGGGTGCGACACTCGAGGATTCGCGCCTGAACACTGAAGGCCTGCCGAAATCAGGATGGAATAGGGGCCTCGAAGGGGGTCTCTCGTCACCGGGATGCTCATCCTAACTCCGGGTAAGCACTCTGAGAGCCAGCGATAAAGGCAGAGACGTGGTATTCGCGGGGGCGGGTTTCAAGAGAGGGGAGCCCGCCTCTGGATCTCTACGACTCTTCCACTTCAACCTCTCCACAGCCCTGGTCTGCAAGGCACTCCCTGCCCGCCGGTGAGAGCTGGGAAATCCTTGATGCTCACGGCGCCGCGTGCCGATAAGTTTCATGTCCAAGGGACTTGTCCCTGTGGGCGACAGATCGTCAGAGACATGAAACTGCTCACAATCAGTCCCCCCGATTCCAGTCAACCTTCCAGATATCCGGACGGAGCAGGTTCACCCGACGTGCCGGCAAGATCAGGAGCGAGGAGCAGACCATGAGTACCATAAACTTGCTCAGCTCAGGGCTCGACGTACAGACAATCGTAGACCAGCTCATACAGGTGGAGCGCGCGCCCATCACGCGGATGGAAACGCAGAGCGGGACCCTGCAGAGCAGAATCAAGGCCCTCCAGTCACTGAACACCAAGCTCTCTACGCTGCTGGACAAGTTGAATAATGCCCTGTTCAAAGATGAAACCGCACCGCTGAACATTCCTGCCGGGTTCGAGCGGCGGTTCGCGAAGAGCATTTTCGCGGTCCGAAAGGCTGCGTCATCCGACGAATCCGCGGTGCTTGCATCGGCCGCGAAGGGCGCCTCCGTCGGCAGCTATGCTGTCACGGTGAGTTCGCTCGCCAAGGCGAGGACGGAAGCCTCGGGAAACTTCGCCGACACGGATACAACGACCGTCGGCACCGGCACTCTCGTCATCCAGGTCGGCACCAAAGATGCCGTCACCATCAACGTAGACGAGACGAACAACACGCTCGAAGGCGTGGCCCAGGCCATCAATAACGCCAATGCAGGGGTGAGCGCGACTATCCTCAACGACGGAACCTCCGCTCCCTATCGCCTGCTGCTTACGGCAAAGGCTACCGGCACTGTCAACGCCTTCACCATAACCGACAGCCTCTCGGGCGGTCAGTCGCTCGGCCTGACCGAAACCCAGGCCGCGGTCGACGCCCGATTCACCGTCAACGGCATCAGCCTCACCAAGAGCACCAACACCGTTTCTGATGTCATCAGTGGCGTCACCTTTACGCTGAAGGCGATTACCGCAGCGCCGGTCGAGGTGACGGTGGAGAATGATACGGACGCCGCCATTGCCGGCGTGAAAGAGCTGATCACCGCCTACAACGAAGTGAACTCCTACGCCAATTCCCAGGCCAAGTACGACGCCGACAAGAAACAGGCGGGAATCCTGGCCGGGGACGTCACGCTCAGGAACACTCTCCAGCGAATCCAGGAGTCCCTCACCGGCCAGATCGCCAATAACTTCACCGGCGGACTCCAGTATGTCGGCGAGGTGGGCCTCAAGGTGAATTCCGACGGAAGCCTCTCACTGGATGAAGCCAAGCTGAAAAGCGCGCTCGAAAGCGACCTGACAGGCGTCGCGGGGCTGTTCCTTGGCGACGGCGCCGCGGCCACCGCGGAAAGCATCTCGGCAAGCGATTCCAGGGTGACCTATAGCTCCAGGACCTTGGCCACGCAGGCGGGTACCTACTCAATAGAGATTACCAGTCTGGCGCAGCGGGCGTCCGTCGCCGGCGGTCAGGCCGTGGACACACTGGCCCAGGACGAATCTCTCACAGTGACTTATGGCGGCGTTCAGGCCACGGCCGACCTGCTCAGCGGAGATTCTCTCCAGGCAGCCCTGGACAAGATCAACGCCGCGCTTGCTGCAGCCGGCATGGCAGCCACCGCGAGCGACGACGGGACGGGGAGGATAGCCGTCACAACCTCAGGGTACGGCAGCAGCGAGAGCATCACAGTAGCATCCACCCTGGACAACGCCGCGGGGGGCACCGGCTTCAGCACCACGCCAACGATCGCCTCGGGCACGGACATTGCAGGAACCATCAACGGAAATGCGGCTGTCGGCAGCGGGCTGACTCTCACAGGAGCGAGTGGAAATCCTGAGGAAGGACTCAGCCTGAACGTCGCCCAGTCCGCGACCGGTAGCTATGGCACGGTCACCTTTGCCCCAGCGACTGCGGCTGTGGACAGCGACGGCATCCTGGCGAAACTGCGTACCGTGCTCAAGAGCGTCACGGATCCGCTTTCCGGCCCGATCCATCGGACAACCGACGGTCTGAACAACAGCATCAAGAACCTCGACAAGCAGATCAGTCAGTATGAGGATCGTCTCGAGGTCCGGAGGCAGCAGTTGCTTCAGGAGTTTTACAGAGCCGACGAAGCGCTCAAAATGCTGACGGTGACACAATCCCAACTGAGCAGTCAGCTGGGAACACTTACCAATCTCACACAGAAGTGAAGAAAACTTAGGAGCCGTAGATGAGGGCAAACGAGCCTTTTGCCAGCCGCTATCTGGAGGTTGAGGTCCGAACGGCAAACCCACTCCAGCTCGTAGTTGTGCTTTACGACAGCGCCGTAAAGTACCTCCAGGAGGCAAGAGGGCACCTTCGTCGCGGAGAGATCGAGGGCCGCACGCAGGCCATCAATCGGACGCTCGCGATTGTCTCCGAGCTGCAGGCAACGCTGAACTTTGAGGAAGGCGGGCAGGTCGCCCAGTTGCTGGAATCCTTGTATGCATACATGAAGGGCAGGCTCATCGCAGCCAATATGTCCCAGGAGGATGCTTCCCTCACGGAGGTAATCTCGCTGCTATCGACGCTGAAGTCCGCCTGGCAGGAGCTGGCGGAGTCGGGACTGAAGCCCGCCCCGGCAGCGACACTCCCTGAACAACACGGCCCCGGCATCCTGGGGAACGGCGCTCCAGGCTCCCGCGAGCCCGGTACCGTCAATCTTTCCTGCTGAACGACGGGACAATGCTCTCAACCTTGAAAGAACTTGACCGGCTGTACTGCAAAATCGAGGGGGAGTTATTCGGAAGTTCCACCTCCGGGAAGAATGACGCCGCAGCGATTTCCGATGCTGTCACCCGCAGCCGGCACCTCCTGGCCCTGCTCGAACAGGCGAGCGGACGCCTTTCTGAGTCAGCCGCTGACTGGTCCCGGAGGGGCGACTGCATTCCCCGGGAGGAGAGGGAGCAAGTCCGCAGGCTGGCAGACTCAGCCCGTGTGAAGGCCTCCCGTCTGCTCGGCTGCTGCGGGAAGCTTACGGATCGCCTCGAAGCCAGCCTTGTGGGGCTGGAACGGGAGCTGGGCCATGTACGCAACGGAGCGCGCTTCCTGCAGAGTTCCAGACCCGCGAAAACCAACTACCCCAAGTTCATCGATTCCCACGGCTAGTCTCAACCCCTCGCTTCGGCACCCGGAGACATAGCGGGATCCGGCGCCAGGATCTCTGCACCTTTCCCGGTACCAGCGGCCCGGGCCCTCTATCGGGCGCTCGCCCGAAGCTCCATCGCGAGAGCGTTCCATCCCCGGCGAAACGCCGACATCGGGAAATCACGATTGACTCGCTCCCGTGCCGCAGCACCCAGCCGGCGGGCCTCCCCGGGATTCTCGAGCAACCGGATGATTCGCTCCCTCAGTTCAGCTGGCGTGTCTGCCACGATACCTTCCCTGCCATCCAGCACCGGGAGGGTCGGATTGGAGAGCGCCGCGACCGGCATGCCGCTCGCCATGGCCTCCAACACCGCCAGGTTGTATCCGTCCTCGTACGGATAGACGGCGGTGTGCAAATAGACCCGGCAGGATCGATATTCCTCCTTCAGATCCTCCCACGACGCCGGCATCCTGCTGTTCGCAAGACCCTGGTTCACACCCAGGACAAGGCTCGGCAAGCCGCGGCAGATCTCTTCGTGCGCGTCCGAACCTAGAATGGCACCCCTTTCTCGCAGATGGTTGCACACGCGGAATATGGCAGCCTTTTCCCCGCGATACGGCCCGTACTCGTCGATTTCGACTGCTGGCACGATGACCGTGCCGGGAATCCCCCAATCCCGGCGCTTCAGCTCGGAGATGTAGACCAGCCTGCAACGCATCGAATCCAGCAGAGCCCTGAACTGAGCGAGGTAAAGATCGGGCGCCAGCCGGCTCCTCTCCTCCAGGAGGCGGCCGCTGAGTGTGCCGTGCACGACGAACAGCTTCGGGAGGCGGATATCGCGGCAGTCGAGCAGGTCGTGGACGTTATGAGCCATGATCCAGTCCCACGCCCGCGATCCCTCGGCTTCTTCCACCGACCGGTAGAGACGCACGTTCTCAGGGACGGGGCGCACCCGGTCGTCCCAGATCCTGACACCTCCGGACGGCAGGCCCGGCAGGACGACGCCGAAGTCCCAGTCCAGGGCGGAGGCAAGAAGATGAATATAGGGCTGATGGGAGTTGAATGTCAGGACGTGCAATTCGAGTGCGTTATCCGAGAATCTTCTTGAGGATATCCGCCGCAGGTATCTGGGAGCGTGAAGCAGCCAGGTTCTCCCTCTTGATAGACTCGTAAACCTCCTGCCGGTGGACGGAGATGTGCCGGGGCGCGCTTATGCCCAGTTTCACGTTGCCCGAACTCAGGCTTAGAACGGTGACCTCGATCTCGTTGCCGATCACGAGGCTCTCTCCCTTTCTTCGCGTAAAAACCAGCATGTGCCCGTCATCCTGTGGCGAGTGCGAATGGCATGTGTTTCACGTCCTGCCCGCCGGTGATCAAACACGGCGGGCAGGCAGCGGTGCCGCCTCTCACCCGCCGCCATCCAATTGACGCTTGAGCAGCGGATGCTTCACCGAGTAACCGCTGTCATGAAGGAAGAACTGCCTGCCGCATCTGTTTTTCTCATTGACCACGATCGGTGCGAAGAGATTGACCGTTGCCTTCCAGGGGTCCTCGGGGACGGTAGCCACGGCATAGACCGTGAGTCCAGCCGTGTCGGGGGAAGCCAGTTCCGCCAGGTCGGAATCCGAAAGGTCCATGTGGAATTCGGCGAGCACCAGGAAGGGATTGATCACCGGAAAAGCCACGGGGGGCTCATCAATCGCCTGCAGGTATTCGAACGGTTTAAGGTCCTCAAAGGAGAGTACCGCGAACCGTTGATGCTGCGGGAACCCGGGGAGTCCTTCCTTAAAATAGAGGATCTTGGTCTCGGGAATTTCGATCTCACCGAAACTGAGCGTGCGGACCATCAGGCTTCGAATCTCGTCCATAGGATCGCAGTCTCGACGCACTTTCCCGATGATTATACAGGCAGGGTCTGCCACTTGAGCAAGGGAGAACTCACGGGGCGGTTAGTCCTCTTGCGGTCGGCACGGGCCCGGGAGATTCAAAGCCATCACGCCAGGTAGTCAAACAGGGTGCGCTGAGCCACGACTGTCCTCGCCGTGAAGGTCGCTTCCAGTGTGGTCTCGTTTGCTTTGAGCTGGGAGATCGCCGCCGCGAGGTCCGCATCCTGTATTTTGCCCTGCCGCTCCTGGATGGCCAGCTCTCTGGAATCCTGCTCCGTCCCTGCGTTCTGAATTGTCGCGAGCGACACTCCCAGCTCCGCTCGTGACTTGCTTATGTCCCCGAGGGCATCGGAAAACTGGCTGAGTGCCGTCTGCGCCGCGGCCTGGTCGCCGCTCTCGAGGGCCGTCAGGAGTTGCCCGATCACGGAAAAGGCTTTCGTAAAGACGGTCGAACCGGCCACGTTCTGTTGCACCTGGAGTCCATCGGCAACATCGATCCCGTTCTGCACGAGATCTCCCTCATAGGTCACGGTGTCGCCGGAAAGGGTAAAAGGAACGGTCGTCACCCGGGACCCCGCGAAGACATGGCGTCCCTGCGCCTCCGTGTTTGCCAGGGACAGCAGTTCGTCACGCAGCGAACGAACTTCTTTTGCCAACTCGGTGCGGGAGGCGGCGTCGTACAGGGAGGAAGCGCCTGCGCTTCCCCGCGTATAGATCGCGGTCACGGTGTTGTATGCCGAAGAGAGCACCGATTCTGCGAGGCCGATGAAGAAGCCGCCACTGCCTGCGTTTTCGCGATATTGATCGATTCCCGCAAGCTCCGCCCGGAGGTCCACGAGCTCGGCGCTGCCGGAAGGGGAGTCCGCAAGGCTATTGAGCTTCTTGCCCGTGGAGATCTGCTGGTTTGCGGTCTCTATGTTTTCCCGGAGGTTTGCCGCGCCGTCCAGGAGGTTGCGATAGATCATCGTCTGTGTGATTCGCATGGTCTAACCCAATATGCCGAGGACTTCCTCGATCAAGCCGTTCAGCACTGTGATGTAGCGGGCGCTGGCTTCATAGGCTTTCTGGTACTTGATAATGTTCACAGCCTCTTCGTCCAGGTTCACGCCGGAGATCGAATCCCGCTGGTTCTGCAGCTGAAGGAGGATATTGCGTTGGGTCTCGGATGCAGCCTTCGCTGTGCTGGCCTGGGAGCCCACCGTGAAAACGAGATCGGAGTAGTACTGCTCGAGTGTGGCAGTGCCGCCCCCGACAATATTGCTGTCGCCGATTCCGGCCAGCAGCCGGGCGTTTGCGTTGCTGCCGGGTCCGTCGGTCAGCCCGGCAGCTGCGATCTTCGCCGGATCCGTGATTGCGACCGAAATCGACCGGGCCGCCCCGGAGTTGGAACCCGGATTCAGGGGCGTGAAGGAGGTGAAGAAGTTGCCGCCCTGCTGGCCGGTCAAATCAGCCCCCAGAGCGTGCTGTGTGTTTACGCTGTCTATCAGCGAGGCAGCCATATCGTCCAGCCTGGCGAGATATTCCGGAATCATCGAGTCCCTGACTTTGATGAGTCCGCCGAGTTTTCCGGAACTGATGTCGGACGTGATGTTCTCCCCTCCGACCACGACCTGCAGGTAGGATGAGCCCGGCTGCGTGGCGGCCGTCATCTTGTAGCTGCTATCCCCGGCAACCAGAATGGCCCCGCCTGCCGTCGTCAGGGTTACAGCGCCTGACTCCGTTTCCCAGTAGGAGACATCGACGAGCCCGGCCAGTTTATCGAGCATCTCCTGCCGCTGATCCCGGAGTGCGTACTCCTCGTTGGAATCCAGTCCGCGCGCCTGAGCTATCCTGGAATTCAGTTCGGCGATGGCCGAGGCTGTCGAGTTGATCTCCGACACCGTGTCTGCCACGGCGCGGTCATTGGAGGTCTGGACGCCCTGGAGACCCTCGTAAACCCGGTTGAATTCGTGCGCCAGCTCCTGCCCGCCGGCCAGGACCTGCCTGCGAAGCGACTGATCCTCCGGGGCGTTGCTGAGTGAACTGAAGCTGGCGAAGAAACTGGAGAGCGCTTCCTGAAGTCCGTGACCGCCGTTTTCATTCAGGAGTGCGTCGACCTGGTCGAGCGCCGCCACTACCGCGTCGTTTTCACCCTGGGGCTGCAATTCCTGAGTCACGCGATAGTCGATGAACCTGTCCCGAAAAGCATCTGCGGAAACGGAGATCACACCGCCGCCGGGGGCGACTGCGCCGAATCCGATCGGATCCCCGGGAATGAAATTGACACGCTGGCGCGAATAGTAGGGCGTGTTCGCATTGGTGATGTTGCGCTGCGTGGTTTCGAGGGCAAATTGCTGCGCCTGCAACGCCCTCTCACCTATGTGCAAACCTGCAAAAAGCGACGACATATCGGCTGTTTCCCCTGGCCCGGTCTTGCCGGACCGGTCACGACACGTGGCGGTGCCGCAAAGGTGCCGCGACCCCCCTCCCGTGCACCGGCGCTACGCCCTGCGCGAGACGGTCGTCTGCAGCGCGGCCATCGGCCGGAACATTCCGTTCTGCTGGTATGACCCGGAGGCGCTGTTCAGAAAGTCCAGCAGCCCTCTTGAATACCTGACGGAGCTCTCGATAAGCATCGTGTTGCGACGGTTGATCGACTTGAGCTCCGCAATGAGGTTCTTGAACAGGTTCGTCTGGGCTTTTATTTCCGCCGCAACGGACTGGTTGACCCCATCGGCGAGTTTCAGGAGAGTGAATTCCTCGCACGGTATCTTGAAGGCTTGGCAGAGTTCCCCGCACAATCGTGACAGTTCGTCCTCGAGAATCCGAAGTTTGAGGTTGTAGGTCTCGTCAGTCTTGTTGCTTTCCAGGATCGCGTCCATGTGTCCGCTTACGAGGAGCGCGGTCTTCTGGCGCGCGTGGTCGGCAAGGTTCCGGTAGAGATCGATCTCTTCATGCAGGATGCGCAGGACATCCGCAAGCAACTTGTCCATCGTTCAGATCCTGAGGTCTATGTGGGTTGAGGTCACACTATTCTCCCCGCCCTGCTGCGTCTCTTCCGCGGCGGTTTCCGACCCGGCACCGCTGCGTCTCTGGACACGGGCGTCCTGCCGCTTTTTCGAACGATCCCAGCCCGGCCTCTCCTCAGGCTCAACCTTTCGGAAGATTGGCGCGATAACGGAATGAATGAAACCCAGGCTGTCGGCCATGGCCGCCTCCAGAGAACGGAGGCCTAGAAGACTTCGTCAACCAGGCTGCCGGAAATGATCTTCGCAGCGATCTGCTCTCCCTTGACGTTATAGGTACCCGCCTGAATCATGCTCCGGATCTCCTCGACTCTGCCTTCCCGTATGTCCGGAGTCGATTGGATGAGCTGGTCCAGGTTTTGAATCTGGAGCCCGCGGACGGACAGTTCCACCCGGTCCGCGTCCAACCCCCGGTTCCCGGCATCGGGCCGGACGGCTCTTGGACTCATATTCTGTTGCGCTTCGAGCCGCTGCACCACGCTGTCGAGACTCGCCAGAGGCTGTTTGTTGTTGATCTCCATAGTGTCCTCAAGAGAAATTTCCTTCTCATCCAGCTTATCGTCCTATAGATGAGAACACTTTACCTTTCCTGCCAGCAAAGATACGCCGCGAAAGGACTTCCGGCTATTCGCACCCTCAGTCGGCCAGCGCAGCCACGGGATTGACTGCCTCGCCCAGACGGGTCACCTCGAAGTGCAGGTGCGGGCCGGTCGAGCGGCCCGAAGTCCCGACGGATCCGATTACTTCCTCCTCGCGCACGACGTCGCCCGCCTTGACATCCGTGCGGTCGAGGTGCGCATATCTCGTCTCAATCCCGCCGCGCCGGATCACGACTGTATTGCCGTACCCGCGTTCGTTGCCGGCGAAGGCAACGGTGCCTCCCATGGCGGCGTGGACGCTGGTCCCGGCAGGTGCGGCCAGATCGACGCCCTTGTGAAATCTTCTCGTGTGGGAGAAGGGGTCGCTGCGAATGCCGAACCCCGAGCTGACCGGCGCCTGAACCGGAAGGCAGAGGTCAGAGACTTCCGTATCAGGCGCCGGCCCTGCAGCTGTTCCCTGCACGGCGTCCTGTCTTACCGCGGATGTGTGTTCCTGCACCGGATCGGCCTTGGACCCATCGTCGCCGGAGGTTCCCGTCCCTTGCGCGGCCAGTCCTTTGAGGATGAGCGCCGACAGTCCGAGTGGCCCCTGCTGCGCGACCGTGCGCGACATTTGTTCGTCGAACAGTTCCGTGTAGACAGTCTTGCCGAAGCCTCCATCGGTCAGGCCCGATTCCTCGATTGTTTCCCTCATTACCTTGAGGAGGTAGGAGACGAAGAGAGCCTCGAACTCACTTGCCACTTTCTTCAATTCGGCATCACGGACCTGGCCTGTGGCCGATTCGGCCGCGCTGATCCTCGCCTTGAGCTGGTCACCTGCCCGGTTCAAACTGTCCGCATAGGGCGAGGCGGGGAGCCCGATGATGCCGCTGTTCTGCATTTCAAACAGTTCCTTTCCGGATGCCTAGATGACCTCGATATCGGCCTGCAGGGCGCCCTCGGCTTTGATCGCCTGCAGGATGGCAATCACGTCGCGCGGCGTTGCACCGATGCTGTTCAGCGCCCGGACGATATCCTCCACGGTTGCTCCTTCCTTGAGCGTCACGGCCCGCGCCTTTTCCTCCTGCGCGTTCACCGTCTTCTCAGGCACCACCGTGGTCTGACCCATGGAAAAGGGCTCCGGCTGGGAAACGTTGTAGATGGTTCCAACCTGAAGCGAGAGGCTGCCGTGCACTACGGAGACCTGGGATATCTTGACTTCCTTTCCGAGGACAACCGTCCCGGTCTTTTCGTTCAGCACAACTTTGGCCCGCGCGTCCACCTCCATGGTCGCGTTCTCCACGAGCGCCATGAATTCAACAACCCTCTCGTTGTAGGCCGCCGGGATGTTGACGGCTATGGTGCGGCCGTCCAGCGCTGAAGCTACGCCCATCCCCGCAGCCTGATTGATTGCCTGCACCGCCCGGCTCGCCGTCGTGAAATCGTTGTTGTGAAGGACCAGGTTCAGGCGCGACTTGCCCGTCAATTCCACATGGACCTCCCGTTCGACAAGCCCACCGTTGGTTATCCGGCCTGCGGTCGGGTGGTTCACCTGGACGTTGTTGGCCCGGCCACCGGCGCTGAAACCACCGAGAGCGACATTACCCTGGGCCGTGGCATAGGTCTCACCGTTGGCCGCCTTAAGAGGGGTCATTATGAGGACGCCGCCCTGCAGGGTCTGCGCATCGCCGATCGAACTGACGGTGACGTCTATGCGGCTCCCCTGCCGGACGAACGGGGGCAGGTTGGCGGTAACCATTACGGCCGCAATGTTCTTGACGCGCACCCTGTCCGGGGAAATGGTGATGCCGCTGCGTTCCAGAATATTGGCGAGTGTCTGGGTCGAGAAGAAGGTCTGACTCCGGTCGCCTGTGCCGTTCAAGCCGACCACGAGTCCGTAACCGACCAACTGGTTGTCACGAACTCCCTCGAAGGCCGCCACATCTTTGACACGACTGGCAGCGTTACCGGGCGGGACCCAGGGCAGAAGTGCGAGTGCAACCAACAAGGCAAGGCTGAGACGCTTCATCATCAGACCCATATCAGAAAGGAAGGATTCCGTTGAGAATCTTGAAAAGCCATCCCGGGTTTAGAGGCTGACTCACCAATCCTTTTCCCTGGACCCTGACGGACATCTGCGAGATGGCCGAGGAAAGGACTACGTTGCTCTGGCTGATGTCGACGGGGCGCACAATCCCTGTGATCGTGATTGTCTGGTTTTCGTTGTTCAGGCGGACCTCGCGGGCGCCTTCGACAAGCAGGTAGCCGTTGGGCAGCACGTCGACAACACGCGCGGAGACGCTGGTCACAAGGCTCGAGGTCCGACTGGTCGATCCCGCGCCTTTGAAGGCAGAGGTGGACTTGCCGTTGATCAGGTTGGGAAGTTCATCGATGTGCTTCTCGAGGCCGAACAGGTTGTTGACTTGCGTCGACATCGCACTGTCCTTGGTAGTCTTTGCATCGGCACTCGTCGAAGCTACGGTCGTTTCCACGACGCGGATAGTGACGGAGTCATTCAGCTCACGGGCCCTGAAGTCACGGACGAGGTCGGATCGCTGGCTGTGGTCAACCCAGAGCGATCCCTCCGCGCGCACTTCGGGACGAACCGGGTTCTTCGCCTCGGTTACATAAGCGCTCAAGGCGTTTGCAGCCTCGCTCGTGCTGACCGATTTGGGTTTGCAGCCGGTCGCGGTGGCCAGCAGCAACGCAAGGCAGGACAGAGTCCTGAGGCTCGTGCGGATGTTTGACACGGTTGACTCCTGTTATTGAACCCGAACTTCACCCGGGCCTACCACCACGGCCTTCATAACGCGGGCAAATTCCAGGTTGCGGACGCGAATCGATTGCCCCATCCGGCCGTCCTGCTCGGCGCGAGCCAGGATGACCAGGCGGATGTTCTGCTTCTCCAGGCGAAGCCGCACGGTGTCGCCGCTGCGCACAACCAGGGGATCCGACAGGGCCTCCCGGGTGATCAACTCGCCCGTCCTGAGGCTGCGGCGCAGCACTTTGCCGGCTGCCGCCCCGGCGCTGCGAACATAGACCGCGCGCGGATCCGTGATCTCAACGCGTACCGGCCGGATATCGTCGCCCGTAAGAGCGGTTCCGAAGGGAAGCATTCTGGCGGCCTGCATGACAGTCGCGTTGATGCGGACATCTGCCGTGATCCAGACCGTGCGCGCGGGCCTGCCATTCACGGTCACCTCCAGGGGAAGAAGCAGGCTTCTGAAGCTCGATGGAGGCGACTTAAGGACGAAGCGAACGGAAGTGTCCCCTTCGGGAACCCGGACGTCCTTCAGGTTCCGTATTGCCCGAACCTCGATCTCCTCAGGATCCCAGGCTGTGATAGACGCAAGGTGACTCTTCAGAACGGGCGCAACTTCCTCTTCGGTAAGGGACCGGCTCGACCGCGAGATGCGAACCTGGGGTGCTCCGGCTACGCCGACGCCGGTGAGGTCTGCGCCTTCGAGAACCCTGCTGACGTCAGCGCGGGTGACGATCCGCGTCTCGCCAGGCATCGGGGACGGGCCTATCGAAAGACCGGCCAGGCCGGCAGCCTCGCCGTCGTCCTCTGCCGGCAGGTCAGCCAGATCGCCCAGAAGAATCTCGGGCCCGCTGACCACCGCCGCCTCCCTCAGGATGAGAGACATGTCGGCGTGGGCATCCGACAGAAGACCGGCTGAAAGAATCACTGCAGCTATTGCCAGCGAGCCCCTCATACTCCCCTCACCCAACCCAGGGCAGAACCAACGATGTAGCAGATGTGGCATGACCCGGAAACAGTTCTTCCGGGTAAGTTGGCAAGAGGTGAGGCGGAGGCTGCCTGGGCGGGCAGAATCTCGAGGAAATGCCCGCACGGACAACCGTGCATTTGAGGAGAGAGGGTGGGAGGTGAGGAGAGAATGTGAGGCTCGCTTCATTTTCCTACTCTAGCGAACGACGTTGTTTGCCTGCGTCAACATCTCGTCTGCGGTGCGAATCACCTTCGAACTTGCTTCGTATGCCCGCTGGCTGACGATCATGTTCACCATTTCTTCGACGACGCTGACGTTTGATTGCTCCACGAAGCCGGCGAGCAGCGTGCCGAGGCCGTTCTCGCCCGGGGTGCCGACAATCGGCTCGCCCGAAGCCTGGGTGGCGAGATAAAGATTCTTGCCGATAGCCTGCAATCCGGCGGCGTTTTGAAAGTTGGCGATCTCGATCCTGCCGACCTGCTGCGGTTGTGTCTGCCCGGCCTGAAGGACGGAGACGGTTCCATCCGCGCCGATGGTCACACTCAGCTGGTCCTGCGGAATCGATATCTGGGGATCAAGAAAATCACCGTCGGCAGTCACCATGTTCCCGTCGCGGTCCAGGTGGAAGCTGCCGTTTCGCGTGTACGCGATCTGTCCGTCGGTGCGCCGCACCTGGAAGAAGCCCTGCCCCTCGATAACCATGTCGAGCGGATTCTCAGTGGCGGAGAAGTCGCCCTGCGTCAGGAGGATCTCCGTGGCGACAGGTTTTGTCCCGAGCCCTATCTGCAGCCCAACCGGGATGTCCGTGTTGGCGGTGCTCGCAGCGCCCGCCTGCCGCAGGTTCTGATACAGCAGATCCTGGAAGTCCGCGCGTCTCGACTTGAACCCGATGGTATTCACGTTGGCGAGATTGTGCGCGATGTTGTCAATGTTGAGCTGCTGCGCATTCATTCCGCTCGCGGCGGTATACAGGGCACGTAACATACTTTCTCCTAGCGGCCGAGCCTATCGATGGCCTTGGCGTTGACGTCGTTCATGAGCAGGTTGACACTCTTCTGAATCGCCTCGAAATGGCGCAGGATGCCGACCATCCCGACGACGGAGGCAACCGCATTCACATTGGATTGTTCAAGGTAGCCCTGGCGGACCTGCAGTTGTGCAGGCGCGCCCTTGATTTTGTCGCTGACCGGAGCCATGAGCGAGGCTCCCTCACGCTGCAAGGCGCGCGGATCATTAAACGTGACCAGCTTCAAACGGTCCACGAGGTTTCCATCAAGGTAAACACCGCCCTGCTCGTCTATGCGCACCTTGCCCTGACCCAGTTGGATGGGGCCATCCTCGCCCAGCACGGCATATCCGTCGCGTGTGCTCAGGAGATCCCGCTTGCCCATCGTCAGGCCACCGTCGCGTGTATAGCGCGTGCCGTGCGGCGTCTGCACGGTCAGATACCCGTTGCCGGAGAGAGCGATATCCAGATCACGGCTCGTAGCCACAAGCGAGCCGTCGCTCTCATTCAGGGCGCCTTCCGCCAGGACCACCTGGTTGTTGATCACCGCACCGACCTGCGATGAGGCCGGATCGTTCAGTGTCTCATTCAGGAGAGTGAAAAAGGCGCGTCCCTCCTTGAAGCCAACCGTGTTCACATTGGCCAGGTTGTGAGAAGCCATATCCAGGGCTGTCATCTCAGCCCGCAATCCCGAAAACGCCGTATACAATCCGCTGTTCACTGTCGGCCTTCCTGTCCGCCTGTATCAAAATCGCTTCGGTGACTACCCCGTTAATATGCAATATCCGCGCCACATCCACCCTGTGGCTTGTCCGCAATGCTCACGACTGTTTCGGTGCTCCGCACGCCCCGGGGCCTCGGAGGCCCGGAGCAAAGCGGCAATTCTTGCCCGTAAAGTGGGCAAAACTGACCAGCTCCCCTAGTTGATACCCGCGTAGGCGAGTCTTGCCGGGTTCACGCGCTCGGCGGCCGGATCCGGCAGACAGGGAGCCGTGTGCCGATAAACCTCGTGCTTCGACAAACCGTGAAAATCAAGGCGCAACCAGGTGTAATCTTCGAGCATCTCGAACTCGCAATTCACGACCCGCTCGGAGATGGCTTCGCGGACTCTCCGGCGCACCAGCGCGAGCAGCTCCGATCGAGAGCCGAAGCTGCTGCATCCGGTAATGTCCGTCTCCGCCGGGGCGTAGCAGCGCTCGATCAGTGCACTCACGGCGGACTGATCCGCGACGAAGGGCACGATTTCCATCCGGAGCATGCGGCGCAATGCTCCCTGGCAGCCAAAGTCAATCGGGTTGCTCATGGCAACCAGCAGGGCGTGTTGGCGGTCATCATGACCGACGGGGAGCAGGCCGGCACACCTCGCGACGCGCCCGGGCACGAGCCTCGCGGTACCGGGCGGAATATCGCAGTGGGCGAGATCGATCACCGGCACTCCCCACTGCTGGGACAAAGCCTGGGTTATGTGGTGCTCCTCCACAAAGCCAAGCCGCACCAGCCATTCTCCCAGGCGGCCTTCGCATGTCTTCCTCTGCATCGCGAGAGCCGTGTCCAGCTGATCGCGGGTAAGGCGGTGACCGAGGAGAAGAATCGTGCCCAGCTTCGGGCGCGGCACCCTTCGTTTCGTCTGTGCCTGCAGGAGGTCCCATTTCTCTTCGATCACCCGCTCGATCTCCGCGAGCAGGCAGGATTCGCTGCAGAACGGTTGATCGCTGAACCGAGGGGGGCATCGGCGGCTCAGGAACAGGTTGAATTCCGACCGAATCCTGTGGCATCCCTTGCGATGACAGTTATGCTTGGGCATATTTTCTCGGATCTCCGCCCGGCTCGTCCGCTTTCGACCCCGAGGCACTGACGTACTTCCTGAGGTTCAGGATCAGCTCAGCCTCTCCCTTGGGGACGTTGAGCCGCCTCACGATTTCATCCAGAGGGAAACCGTTGCGTGACATGGTCAGGACCTGGTGCCGGCGATCCACCGGCCGGGTGGAATCGCCTTCTGAAGTCACGAGACTCAGGAGCCGTTCCTCGATGTCACCGAAGTTGCGTGCTATCTGCTGGTGCTCGGTCATCTGAATCTCGACCATTTGGCACAGTGCCTCAGAACAGTGCTGCAAGTTCCGTTCCAGTTCCCGGGCCCGCCTTTCGGACCTGATCCACAGGAGAAAGGTTGAGGCCAGCGCTCCGCATGCGGCGATCATCAGGAATACAATTACGGGTTCGGACATGGGACTCCTCCGTCACAGGCTCCGTCAGTCAGAGCCGTGGGGAACTTGCCGTATCTGAAAGCAGACTGCGCACTTTGTCGATGACGCCATCCAGGGCCTGACCGGTCAGCTTGAGAAACTCGGCCGCAGGCTCACCCGCTACGTCAAGGTCCTTTCTCTTTTCAAAGCCGATCTCCATCTGAACCATGATGGAATTGGCCAGATTCACAATGCACGCCAGTTGCAGGTGCTCTGAGGCTGACAGCGGATCATGATGAAAAGCGATCGCCTCGGAAAACCGCCAGGGGAAATTCCATCGTTCAGCCACCAGCGCGCCAACGTGCGCGTGAGAGAATCCCAGGGCCTGCAGCTCCAGCGTGTGAAAGCCTGCCCGTCCCGCGTACACGTCGGCCATGATCTGGGCATAGCGTGCGGGGAAGTTTCGCATGAGGATCGGTTTGCCGATGTCGTGCATCAGGCCGCACAGGAACGCTTCTTCGGCGTTCAGGTAGCGCGTAGTCTCCGCGAGGATCCGGGCTGCACTCGCCGCGCCCCACGAATGGTCAAAAAGCAGGCGGGTCCCAAGATCGTGACCCTTGGGTCCACCATTCACCAGGATCTGTTGAACCGACGCCGACATGATGATGGAGCGGATCGCGTCCATACCCAGAACGGCAACGGCGTGCGAGACCGTAGACACCTCGCCCCTCAGCGCGTACATGGCCGAATTGACGATCCTGAGGATCCTGGCGGTGAGAGCCTGGTCCCGCGTTATCACCGACTGAAGGTCGCGTGCCGAGACCTTGGGGTCCTTCGTCATTTGCAGGGCCTGTACCGCCAGCACCGGCATCGGGGGCAGGTCGCCGGCCCTGGCTGCAACCAGTCGCAGGTTCAGGCTTCCCTGTGAATTGACCGGCGCGGCTATGGGCTCCGCCATGTTTTGCTCCCTTCGATGGCGTTCACGGTTCATGTGCCGATCCGAACCGGAAGCGCATCGTCATTCGTCACACCTAGCCAAGAGAACGAAGCCGTTCGGCCGTGCTTTCGACCTCGAGTATCTTCACACCGTAATTGCCGTCGATCATGACAACCTCCCCCCTGGCTATGGGCTTGTCATTGACCTTGATGACCACCGGGTCATTGACGGACTTCTCCAGCTCGATGACCGAGCCCACGCTGAACTTCAGGATGTCTTTGAGCTGCATCTCGGTCTCCCCGAAGGAGACGACTATCGGGAGCTCGACATCAAGCAGCAGGTCTATGTTCCAGTTGCCCGGAGGCTTGTCGCCGCCCTTGCGGGGGATCGGCGCGGAGCCGGGGGGGGCGGCAAAAGGCGCCGATGTCTCGATCGGCGGAGGTTCCGACTCGTCGTTGTCCCTGTGCATGGCGCGGCGTTTGTCGACTTCGCTCATGACATGCGGCTCCGGCTCATAGTCCGGCAGCAGGGCAGCCAGTGAACCGAGCAGTTCGGCCTGGACCAGCAGTTGGATCCGGCTGTCGAGGTTGGGTTCCACGATGAATTCAAAAGAGGCGCAAAGCACCCCCTCATAGGATTCTGCCGATGGCTGCAACGGGCCGGGCTTGCCGTCCGGATTGATGATCTCCAGGGGCGTGCTTTCTATCGCGTTCAAGTGCAGCTCGGCGAAACGGCGGTTCGTCTCTGTGATCGCAGTGTCGAAGAACCGTACGCAGGCGCTCACGATTTCAGGAGACATGCCGTCGTCAATCTTGCCTTCGGCACCCTGTATCACGTCCCCGAGGCGGAAGAAATCATTGGTCCGCACCAGCAGCAGCGCATTCCCCGTCAGACCGCGCGTATACCGCACTTCCATTGCCGCAGTGGCTTTGGTTGCCGCCTTGAGGATCGACTGAAGACTGGTCTTTTCGATCCGGGTGCACGCGGTAAACGTTTTCTTCTGCGTCACCGCCTTGAAAGCGCTCTCCAGACCGTGTTCGAGGCAGATGGCCAGCGCCTTCAGCACTTTTTCACTGCTTTCGACGTTTACGAAATGGATGTTGTCTTTCACCTTGGCCTCACGATAGTTCAGACCTACACGTTGTATTCCCTGGATATCTCGAACGCTCTCTTACCGCGTCTCGCAATCATCCGGCCCTGGAACTTGGCCACGCCCGCGACGCACAGGAGGACCGGGTCGCCTGCCCGCCTGTTGAGCTGAATCACGTCGCCGATAGAGACCTTGAGCAGGTCCTCGACGGTGAGAGTGCTGTCGCGCAACTCTCCGCTCATCGGGATCGAAGCAGGCTGGATCAGCCCGAGGATCTTCTCGGCGTCGCTGCCGAGCGCCTTCTGTCGCCGGATGTTCCACTGTTGCGCGAAACGGTGGCGATTGGTCTTGAGCATCCGCGAAGGGACGCAGATGTTCATCATCCCCGAACTCTCTCCGACCTTGATCTCGAGCCCCACCGCGACAACTGTCTCCCCGGGCGCAACGATCTGAAACATCTGCGGCTTGCTCCCCATTCCGTCGAGGTAGAACTCGATGTCCATGATGGGGCGCCAGGCTTCCTTGAGATCGCGCATCGCGAGTTTTACGACTCCCTCGATTATGTTGAGCTCGATCTCGGTCAGGCTTCGCTCGCCCAGCGGCGTGTTTCCCGGTCCACCCAGGAGCATGTCGATCATCGGGAACACGACAGAGGGATTCAGTTCGAGGGCCACGTTGGATTCGAGCGGCCTCATGCCGAGACTCGAAAAGAGCGTGGGATCGGGCAGCAGTTTCAGAAAATCCGAATACGGCACCTGGTCGATTGAAATGAGGTTTACATCCACGAAGGCTCGCAAGTATGCCGAGAGCGAGGAAGCGAAGTTGCGGCCGAAGTAATCGTAGAGAAGGTGCAGCGACCGGATCTGGTCCTGCGAAATGCGGTCGGCACGGTGGAAATCGTAATTGGCAACCCTGCGCGGCACGGGTGCCTCCTGCGCTTGGCCGAGGCTAAGGTCGTCGGCCGCCATCGCCGAGAAGAGGGCGCTGATTTCATCCTGCGAGAGTATCTTGTCCATACTCCAGACCTCCGGCTAGTCCTGGTCCTTCACCTTACGCAGTTTTGTGCGCAGCCTCAGCATGGCCTTGGTGTGCAACTGCGAAACTCGGGATTCGTTCACCCCCAGCACCTTGCCTATCTCCTTCATGGTGAGCTCGTCGTAGTAATAGAGTGAAACGACCAGCCTCTCCTTCTTGGGAAGGGTATCGATGGCTCCGCCGAGGATGCCGCGTACCTCCGACTTGTGGAAAACGAAGAAGGGGTCCATCTGCGGGGCATCCGGCACGTACTTCACCAGGGGCTCGCTGTTCTTCTCGTCGTCGTGCGGAGCCAGCTCCTGGAAGCTTCCGAGATTGAGTCCCTTGATCTGGTCGATCAACTCGTAGTACTCCTCGAGCGTGATCTCCATCTCGTCGCAGACCTCTTTGTCCGAGGCAGGGCGGCCGAGCCGCTGCTCGAGTTCGCGGTAGACCTTTTCCAGGTCCTTGCTCTTCTTCCTGAGCGAGCGAGGAGCCCAGTCGAGGTTCCTCAGGCTGTCGAGGATCGCCCCCTTGATGCGGAGCTCCGCGTAGGTCTTGAACTTCACGCCACGCGAAGGGTCGAACTTCTCTATCGCGTCCAGCAGTCCGAGCACGCCTGCGCCCACAAGATCGTTGAGCTCGACATGCGACGGAAGTTTTGTGGAAATCCGCTGAGCGATGTACTTGATCTGGGGCAGGTGCTCGAGGATCAGCATTTCGCGCTGCTCGACGTGATTGAGGGCCGAGTGGTCGTAGGCTGCGGATTGGTGTGCGGATTCAAGCATCTTGGCACCTTTCACTGCGCAGGGTTTCAGGCTCATTTTCCGTGTTCCCTGCAGGCTATTCGATTGGCCTCAGGGCCGCGTTGCGGACCCGAAAACCGGTTTGACTGCCATCCGAGAAGGCTCTAGTTAATCCAGTCATTCAACAGCTTTTCCCAAACCATGTTGTCCGCCATGCGCGCCACGCCTGCCTGTTGCGCGATCGAACGCGCGAGCCGGCGGAAGCAACGGCTCGCGGGGGCATCGGGAAACTGGTATGCCACCAGCACCTGGCCGCGCACGGCCTGGGTGACATGGGGATCGCGTTCTATGTGCCCGAGATAGCTGATGTCACGGCCAAGGAAGCGCCGCACCACCGAGTTGATCTGTCCGAACACGTCGCGGGCTTCTTCCTCCCGCTGAACGGAGTTGATGATCACCTGCACGGGCTTCGCCGGATCCTCTTTCAGGACTATCTTGATGACCGCATACCCGTCGACGATTGCCGTCGGCTCAGGCGCACTCACCACGATCACCTCCTGGGCCGAGAGCAGGAAATGAATGACGTTCCGTGAAATCCCGGCGGCCGTGTCGATGAGCAGGTAGTCCGTGTCCGCGTGAAGGTCGGCAAAGCTCTCGACCAGGTAGTCACGCTGCTCGGACGTGAGTTCGGCAAGGCGCTGCAGTCCTGAACTCGCAGGGATGATCCTGATTCCGTTCGGTCCCTGGATCATGACATCGGTCAGCGACTTGTTGCCGAACAGTACGTGCCCGAGGTGGAACCGCGGGGTCAGGCCCAGCAGGACGTCTATGTTGGCCAGACCGAAGTCGGCGTCGAGCACGACGACCTTCTTGCCCATTTCGGCCAGGCTCGCGGCAAGATTCGCCACCACATTGGTCTTGCCGACACCGCCTTTCCCGCTCGTCACGGCAATGATCCGGGCCCCCGTGGAGCGCTCTCGTGACGTGCCTCCGGATCTGTCTTCGGAGGCGATGCGCCGAAGGGTGGAAGCCTGGTCCCGGGAGGTTCCGAAGATCCGATCTGTTGCCGATGTGGTCTTTGCATTTCGCACAAGAGGCTCCGTCGCTCAGTTCAGTACGAGGTTAACAATCCGTTCCGGGGGCGCTACGTGAAAGTCTTCAGGCACCCGCTGCCCGTCGCTGTAGTAGCGCGCGGCTTTGCCGGTCCGCACCAGCTCGTTCAGAATCGGTCCCAGACTCGTGGTTTCGTCGAGCTTGGTGAACAAAAGGTGATCGGGTTCGCAGCACTGGAATCTCGAGGTGATCTCCGGAATGTCTTTCTGCTTGGTCGTGGCACTCATGACCAGGTGGCATTCGGCGGCACGGAAGTTCTCCAGGAACCGGCCAAGCTCGAAGACAGGTCCGGCATTGCGAGGGCCGTGGCCGATGGTGTCGACCAGGATGTAATCCCGCTGTGAACACTCCCCTATCGCCTGGGCCAGTTCGGCGACATCCGGGACAAACCGGAAAGGCATGCCCATCAATCCCGCATAGGTTTTGAGCTGCTCCACCGCCCCGATGCGGTAACCGTCGAGGCTGAGGAGCACTACCTTCTTCCGGTGTTTCAAGGCCAGCCGCGCCGCCAGCTTGGCTATGGAAGTGGTCTTGCCGACCCCGGTCGGACCCACGAAAATCACGACTCGCTTCCCCGGCAGGCCGTCAGGCGGTTCCGATCGCATGATCCTGCTGCAGGCTGCAGAAACAACCGCCCGCTGAAACGCCGGCATGCTCTGCCGGTCCTCCGGGCGCAATGAGCTGCAGGCATCCTCGAGCAGTTGTGAAGCCAGCGGCTCGGCAATTTCCCTGGACAACAGGAGCCTGTGAAACTCCTGGACAGAAGCATCACGGAGTATCGAAGCACATCGAGCGACGACCGCGGGGCCGTCACCACTACCGGGTGCCGACAATTCGAGGGATGCCGCACCATCCGGCTCGCCCGTCTCGAGGGCGCTCGGGATGGGCGGGCGGCTGAATGCGTATGTGTCTTCAGGACGGAGGATCCGTGAATCCCCGCGGTCGGCGGCCCGCTTGTGTCCGCTCAAAAGGAGGCTGTCCGCTTCCGGCCCCTGCCGTACGAGGCCGTCGTCGTCGACAGCCGCGACCACCTCGAAGCCGTTCGAAGCCCGCCCGGGGCCGGCCGGGGGATATTCCCTGCTGGAGAGAATCAAGGCGTCAGGGCCGAGCTGGTCCTTGATCAGCCGAAGAGCGGCCTGCATGCTTTTTGCGTAGAAGGTCTTTATCCTCATCCTAGCTCACCATTCCCATGGAGACGACGCGCACGTTGGGCGGTATCTCGCTGTGCGAAAGGATCGCCGCATTCGGCAGAAAGCGGTCCAGCAGCTGTCGGACGTACATCCTCACGTTCGGAGAGCACAGAACCACGGGACTGCCGGGCCCGGTTGCTTCGAGCGTCCGCCGGAACCGGCTCATGATGTCCTTGGCCTGACGCGGCTCCAGGGCCAGGTAGGAGCCCTGCTCGGTGTGAACGATGCCGTCGCTTATGCTCTTCTCGATCTCCGGGTTGACGGTAAACACGTGCAGTTCACTCCGATCGCTCTGGTAAGGTTTGCAGAGCGACCTGCCAAGCGCCTGCCGGCAGTATTCGGTCAGGATGCCGGGGTTCTTGGTGAGGGAGGCGAAGTCCGCAAGGGTCTCCAGGATGCTCACCATGTCGCGAATGCTGACACGCTCCTTGAGAAGATTCTGCAGGACCTTCTGTACCTCTCCCAGGGACAGGATCTTCGGGACCAGTTCCTCGACGACCTTCGGATGACTCTCGGAGACGGTGTCCAGGAGGCCCTTCGTCTCCTGCCTGCCAAGAAGTTCGTGAGCATGGGCCTTGATGATTTCGGTGATATGGGTGGCCAGCACTGTCGTGGGGTCTACTACCGTATAGCCGATGAGCTGGGCGTGTTCGCGTTCCGGGGGTTTGATCCAGCGCGCCTGCAAGCCGAAGGCCGGCTCCACCGTCGGCAGCCCCTGGATCTCTTCGCGTGCCGTCCCCGGATTGATGGCCAACAAATGATCCTGCATCAACTCGCCCCGCGCGATCTCCACACCCTTCAGGAGAATCGAGTATTCCCTCGGGTTGAGCTGCAGGTTGTCGGTGATGTGCACAGGGGGCACGACCAGGCCCATATCGAGCGCGATCTGCCGGCGGATCGACTTGATCCGGTTGAGGAAATCGCCGCCCTGGTTGGGATCCACGTAGCGGATCAGCCCATAGCCCACCTCGAGGCCGAGCGGGTCTACCTTGAGCAGTCCCTCGATCTTCTCTTTGGGCCGCTCCGCTTCAAGCTTTTCCGCGTGGGCCTTTTCAACGACGATCCGTTCGCCCTCCCGCCTCCGGTGTGTCTGAAACGCCAGAAATCCAACTACGCCGGAAAGCATCATGAACGGAGGACCCGGCAAACCCGGGACGAGACCGAAGAACAAGAGCACACCCGATGCGATGGCGACCGGTATCGGGTTGGCGAAGAGCTGCCTTGCGACATCGTCGCCGAGATTGGAATCAGAGGCAGCGCGAGTCGTGATCATCGCGCCCGCGACCGAAATCAGCAGGGAGGGGATGGCCGTAACGAGCCCGTCACCGACGGTCAGCAGCGTAAACCTCTTCGCAGCATCGGCCAGGCCCATATCGAACTGGAGGACCCCGATCAGAAAACCGCCGATGATGTTGATGCCCAGAATGAGCAGGCTGGCAATCGCGTCGCGGCTGGTGAACCTGATCGCACCGTCCATGGCACCGTAGAATTCCGCTTCCTTCGCGATCATCTCGCGGCGCGCCCGCGCTTCCTTCTCGTCGATCAGGCCGGCGTTCAGGTCCGCATCGATGCTCATCTGCTTCCCCGGCATTGCATCCAGGGTGAATCGCGCGGTCACCTCAGATATGCGCACCGCACCATGGTTGATGACGATGAACTGGATGCCGATCAGAACGATGAAAACGATTATGCCAACCAGGTAGTTGCCGCCGACGACGAACTGCCCGAAAGATTCGATGACGCGGCCGGCCGCCGCCGTCCCCTCAGAACCGCGCAGCAGGATCAGACGCGTAGAGGCAACGTTCAGCGCCAGCCGGAAGAGTGTCACGATCAACAGCAGCGAGGGGAATACCGAAAAGTGGACCGGCTGCAGGATGTACATCGAGACCAGCAGGATCACGATTGAGAGCGTGATATTCAGGCTGATGAGGAGATCGAGCATGATGGACGGCATCGGCAGCACCATCACCAGCAGGATCCCCATGACCGACAGGGGTACGACGAGGTGTATGTTGTTCAGCAGGCGTGAGAAGTTCGGTTGGACTGCTTTTTCCACAACGCTCATCGTTCTATTCGGTCTCCGCTACATATTCCGGCTGTTCGGGGATCAAATAATGCAACTGCCGTACCATCCGACGCAGCGCGCCGCCATGAGGGAATCCGCGAGATGCGGTCACGTGTTTCGGACAAGCCCCCATCTTCGCGATCGGATTGGAAGGGAGATGCGGGTGGGGCTTTATCTCTTTTGATTCCAAGCGCTTCTGGCCTTGTAGACGTAGGCCAGGATCTCGGCGACAGCCCTGTAGAGCGAGGAGGGTATGTATTCACCGATCTCGACAGACTTGTAGAGCGTCTGTGCGAGCGGTTTGTTCTCGACGAGCGGCACGTCGTGCTGTTGTGCCAATTCTTTAATTTTCAGCGCCAAGAATCCGACACCCTTTGCGACAACTTGCGGCGCTTCCATGGAATCCATCTTGTAGCTCAACGCGACGGCGTAGTGGGTGGGGTTGGTGATGACAACGTCCGCCTTCGGCACTTCGGCCATCATGCGGCGTCTTGCCAGCTCCCGCTGGATCCTGCGGATGCGGGCCCTGACCAGCGGGTCGCCTTCGAGCTCCTTGTATTCCTCCTTCACTTCCTGTTTCGTCATTTTCATCTGTTCAAGGAATCGGTACTTCTGGAAACCGTAGTCGGCGACGGCAAGGAGGGCGAGAAAGACAGCAACCCGGATGAAGACCTCGTAGGAAATGGAGGCGACCCAATAAAGAAGCTGCCCGGGGTCCATCAAGACCAGCCGCGGGTAGATCGGCAGGTGGTCGCAGACGACCCGATAGGCAATGACCGATACCACCGAAAGCAGGAGCATGGCCTTGACCAGCTCGATCAAACCATTCTTGGAGAAGACACGCGCCAGCCCGTTCTTGGGGCTGAGCTTCTCAAAGTTGAAGGCCAGCGCGTTCCATGAGAGGGCAAGCCCTCCCTGCATCACGTTGGCAGTGATGCCCAGGAACAGGGCCGCAGCCATAACCAGTCCCACGGTCGAACCGAGGCGGACCGCGGTGGTATGGAGAACACCCTGGATGAAAGGCACGGTGATCTCAGACGGGACACTCAACCGCAGCATGTCCCGCATCTGAATCGCCAGAGCCAGAACCAACTTGTGTCCGGAGTAGTAAAGAATAATCAGCCCGCCAAGTAGAACCAGAGCCGGAGCCACCTCCTTGCTGCGGGCGATCTGCCCTTTCTCCCGGGCTTTCTGCAGCCTTCTGGGGGTCGGTTTCTCGGTCCTGCTCTCTCTACCGCCGTCCATTGCGAGTCAGACCATCCGATGAAGTAGCGCAAACAGGTCGTGGTGGAGCTGAAGGTAGTACTTGTCGAGCAACTGAGGCAGGAAATAGAAAGAGATGCTCAGAGCGGCAAACCCGACGAGGCTCTTAAGGGGGAGGCTGACCATCAGGACCTGTATCTGGGGCGCGGCACGACCCAGGATCCCCATGACAATATCCGTCAGCACCGTGACTGCAAGCACCGGGGCTGCAATCTGCATCCCGGATAAGAACATCCGGGAGGAGAGTCGTATCAGGTCGTTGATCACGGCTGCATGCAGGTTGACACCCTGCACCGGGAGAAAGTTGAAACTATCGCTGACCGCGAGGAAGAACCAGTGGTGGCCGTTGATCAGCAGGAAGAGCAGGATTCCCACGTAATAGTACAAGAACGAGACGACCGAGGTCTCAACTTCGCTCTGAGGATCGATCAGGTTGGCTAACGAAAACCCGAGTTGGAAGGCCACTACCTGCCCTGCGAACTGCAAACCCGCAAAGATGAACGATGCGACCAGGCCCAGCATCATTCCGAATGCGACTTCTCCCATCACGAGGCCGAGCAGGGTGCCCGCGTTTAGCTCGGTAGAGAGCGGCCCCAAGGATACCGACGGGGCCATGGCGAGGGTCGCCGTGAGGGTAAGAGCGATCCGGACCTGATAGTTGACGGCACCACTGCTGAAGAAGGGAGCGAAGGTCATTATCCCTGCGACGCGGAAAAGGACTATCCCGAATCGCACTATATCGCTCTGAGAAAAGACCAGTGAGAGCATGCGCCTCGTGCTCGATGGAACCGGGTGACACGCTGTTCCCACCCGTGCCACCGGTTAGGATCAATGAGCGAAACGCTCGAGATGCCCCAGGAGCCGGACGGAGAAAGCCATCATTATGTTCATGAGCCAGGGAAACAGGAAGAGACAGGCCAGGAATACTGCAACGGTCCTCGGCACAAATGACAACGTCATATCCTGAATGGACGTAACCACCTGGGCCATGCTGATCAGAATCCCTACGACCAGCGATACGAGCAGCAGCGGTCCGCTGACCATCAGGGTCACCTGCAGGGTTTCCCGCGCCAGTTGCAGGACCATCTCCTGGTTCATTATCCGACTCCCTTCAATAAAAACTCTTAACCAGCGATCCGATGACGAGGTTCCACCCGTCTACCATAACAAACAGCAGGATCTTGAACGGCGTGGACACCACCACAGGAGGCAGTTGCATCATACCCAGCGAGAGGAGAACCGCCGAAACCACCATGTCGATGACCAGGAAAGGCAGGAACAGCACAAAACCGATCTGAAACGCGGTCTTCAGCTCCGAAATCATGAAGCTCGGAATCAGGACGCGCATCGGTACGTCCTGCGGCTGCCGGGGCTTGGGCAGCTTGGCGATTCCAAAAAACAGTGACAGATCTTTCTCGCGTGTGTAACGGAGCATGAAATCGCGCAGGGGAACGCTCGCACGGTCCATGGCCTCCATTTGCGTGATCTGCCCCTTCATCATTGGTTCCAGGGCTTCCTGGTTGATGCGTGATCCAACCGGCTGCATGATGAAATAGGTAAGGAACAGCGAGAGGCCGATCAGCACCTGGTTGGGAGGCATGGTCTGCGTCCCGAGAGCCTGGCGAAGAAAATGGGAGACGATGATCAGCCGTGTGAAAGACGTGACCGAGATGAAGAGCGCGGGCAGGAGAGTGAGCAGCGTGAGCAGAACGAGTATCTGCATCGGGACTGTAAGCCCTTCGCCGCCCGTGCCACCGCCGATGCGAAGCTCGATCCCCGAGAAACCATTGTCCGCCGGCGCTGCAGCCACGGCTGCCTGGGTGAGCGCGAGGACCAGCAACAGGGCAAGTGCGTGTTTCATCGGCTGGAGTCCTGAGGCTTCAAGCCTTTCGTAACTCGGTAGATCCCTGTCCTGTGGAAGGTTAACGTCCCTGCCAGTCCCACGTTATTTCTCCAGGGCTTCACGCAGTTGACGCATCTTCTCCCGCAGGTCCTGCGGGATGGCCTTGGCTTGAGGCAGGGACGGCTGACCCTTCTCGACTTCATAGAGCTTGCGGAACGAACTCACCGTGCCCGGACTGCCCTTCGACAAGGGTTCACGACCGGAATCGACGGTTGCCTCGGTCATCATCGGGAGTTGGGCAAGCAACGTAATCTGCTGTTGAGTGTTCCCGATGAGCAGCCGCTTGTCCTCCACCTGGATTAGCGCAATACTCCTCTTCTCGCCGATCGGAAGCGTCTCAATCACCTTGAGCGCGCCTTGTGCCCCCTGCCTCCGCAAGTATTTTGGGCCGTACCGTCGTACCGCGAAATACGCCAGGATGATCAGGCTGATTACCAGCCCGAGGCCGCCAGCCGTCCGAGCCAGCAGGTATGTGCCGCTCTCGCCTGTCGCGGCAGATTGAGCCGTATCCTCCGGGCGCGTCGCAGGAGGAGTTGAGGCTGTCGAGTCCCGTGGGCCCGGATCCGGCTTCGCCTGTAGCCCCACGTCACCAACGGACGGGTCCATCACGGTCGCCTGTGAAGCGGCCGCAGCCGACGACGCCCCCGCGTCGGAGGCCGCAGGCACCTCCCCGGGGAGGGACGGACCCGCCGCCAGGAACAGAGTGGAAATTGGAAACCACAACAGGAACAGAACTGCTCTTCCGGTCACGAACATGGATTCAGTCCTCAGATCTGGGTGTAAATGTCGGTCAATCGAATGCCGGCGCTTCCCTCCATTTCGAGGACTTCGCCGTATCCGACCAGGCGGCCGTTTATGAAGATGTCGACGTTCTCGCCGGCTGACTTGGGCAGTTCGAGCAGGGAGTCCGGTCGAAGCTGCAGCAGTTCGCGCACCTTCATCTCCCGTTGGCCAAGAATTACCGAGATCTTGAGAGGTACGTCCGCGTAGTGCCTGATTTCATCCAGTATCGCCTGATAGGTTGAGGTATCTTGTACTTTGGCGCTCTCGCTCATCTGTTGGTCCTCTCAGAGCTGAACAACAAACTCGACGATATAAACATTCTGAACCCTGGTCTTGGACGCGCTCAGCAAGGTGTTCACGCGTTCGCGGACCTCTTCCCTCAGCTTGTTCTTGCCTTCCACGGTCAGGATTTGCTCGGATGTCTTGGCACTGAGCAGAGAAATGATGGCGTCGCGCGCCGCCGCGATTGCGATCGGGTTCTTTGAGAATTCCTCGCTCTCGCCTGTCATCCCGAGTTGGAAGGTCACCTTTACGAAGCGCACCGCCTGAGGGTCCGCGAGGTTTACCAGGAAGGGGTCAAGGCTGGCCGCGACTTTCGCCTCTTCCGCCTTGCCCGGGCGGGCGCCAGTGACAGCGCCTGCCCCGGCTTTGCCGGTTTCGGTCGCCGCCTTGGCACTGTTCGCTGCCTGAAAGTAGTTCCAAGTGCGCCGACCAACTTCGCCGGCGGCGATCAGTGCCAGGACAGCGATCAGGATCCACAGCTTTCCGCGCCAACCTTTCTTTCTCTCCGGGACTTCACCGTCTTGTGCCATTCTGAATCTGCTCCTCGCGATCCTCGATCAATGACCGACGCATGCCATGAAGCAACTGACATGCCAACCGTTTGCAGCTGGCAAACCTTCATGCACGAAGTGCTCCGAAGCCTGGAGCTTCGCTTTTCTGTTTCTCTAAATATTGTATGTAAATGACTTAAAGTGCAGATACTATCAAGGCAGGTTTCGCTGTGGACTGGCATCAGGGTGTGCTGCGGGAGGCCTCTGTGTCAACGCTTTCCAGGAGAGTTGACAATTCCTTGACAGGACGATGAGAGGCAAGGGAAGAGGTGGGATCGCGGGGTGCAGAGCCGGAGGCTTGAACGGACAAGGAGGTGGCGCGGGCCGCGGGGTCCGCGCCACGAGATGGACGGAGGAGAAGCTCAAGAATTAGCGAATCAGGTTGATCGCTTCCTGGTAGAGCTGGTCAGTAGTTGTGATGACGCGCGAATTGGCCTGATAGCCCCTCTGGGAGATGATCAGGTTGGTGAACTCTGTTGCGATGTCCACGTTGGACTGTTCGAGGGAACTCCCGCTGATCTGCCCGCGGCCCCCGGTTCCGGGAGCGCCGATCGATGGCTCGCCCGAGTTGCTGTAGGCCACGAATGTGTTCCCCTTGAATTTCAGAAGGCCTTCCTCATTGGGGAAAGTCGCAAGGGCAAGCTGCCCCAAAGCATGCACAGTGCCATTGTCGTAAATACCTTGTATCAGCCCGTTCGTGTCGATGCTGATATCCCTCAGACCGCTTGCCGCCGCCCCATTCTGGCTGGTAGAGGAGACGCTGGAGGTCGACGCGTAGTTGGTCAGTCGCGGCTGCCCCGCCGAGTCGATGAGTTCGAGGGTGACGTCCATATTCGACGCGCCGTCGGCCAGACCCGCGATAGAGACCGTCGGATTCGTCGCAGGGGAGGTCAACACTCCGTTGCTGTCGAAGGCCAGGGCGCCGGTTCCCACTTGAACGGGCGGATCGGTTTCGGCACCGCCGGTCGCCGTCGCCGGCAGAGTGGCGGTCCAGGTCCAGGCTCCGCTGCCGGTCTTGGCAAAGGTCACGGTGACCATCTGCGACGCACCGAGGGAGTCGAAGATCTGAACTCCTGCCTTGAATTCCGTGCCGTCGGCCGCCTGACTGTCAAGGTTGGCTGTGATTCCCATAGTCGTTGTCACTTCGGGAGGGAGAGCTCCGCCCTTCTGCACAACAAGAGGCGTCAGCTCGCCGCTCTCGTTCACCGTGCCGTTGATTGCCGGATAGCCCAGAACCTTGAAGCCCTCGGTATTCATCAGCTCACCTGCGCTGTTGAATCCAAACGACCCTGCCCGCGAGTAGCCGAGCCCGTCGCCGGTCGACACAACAAAGAACCCGTTGCCGCTGATCGCGGCGTCGGTACTTCTGCCTGTGTAGGCAATCGATCCCTGGTTGAATACCGGGATCACCCCCTGGGCAATGCTTCCCAATCCGACCTGCACGGGATTGCCGTTGGTTGCAGTGGTCGTCGAGAGACCACCCAGCAGCTCGGCAAAACTGGTCTTGCTCGCCTTGTAAGCCGTGGTGTTGATATTGGCAAGATTGTTGCCGATGACATTGATAGAAAGCGCGTTGCTGTTGAGGCCTGTCAGTGCTGTGTAAAAGGAAGTTAAGGACATCTGCTTCTCCTGTTAAGACACCTTCGAATTACTGTCGGAAGAGTTCGTGCTCGTGCTGCTCGTATCGCCGCCCGAGAGTTTCGTGACGGCCTTGTTTATCTCAATGAGCTGCTCCAGAGAGCTGAAGGTGGCCAGCTGTGCGACGAACTGCTCGTTCTTGAGGGGATCGAGGGGATCCTGGTGCTGGAGTTGGGCGACCAGCAGATCGAGGAATTCAGTCTTCCCGATGTTCTGGAAATCGCTCTGCCCCTTCTTGCTTTGGCTGTCGGAATCAATGACTGCCAGGTAGGGATGAGTGGCGCCTGCGGCTGAAATCGTTGTCATCTCTTGCTCTCCGTCACTTGTGTTTCCTGCGGACTCTCGTGCTGAGCTAACGGCCTGAGTGTCCATTCGGCTTCAACTCCGGCCGGCCTTGATACTGCACGTGCCGTGCCACCCTGTCAGCAGGAGCACGATTTTCGATAACCAATTGCATTTATTATGGATACAGGATAGGAGATTTCGGCTTTGATCCCCGAAAGTGCGCTAACGATCAGGCAATTCCTGCCGGGTAGGCAAGGCGTGCACGGGACGGGCGAGCCACTCCGGTGGTAACGACCCGGGGCAGGAATCGGTATCGGATCGGCATCGGGATCGATCCCGGAATCGCTCTCGAAATCCGGGTGGCTATGCGGTGCGGTAAGCGCAAGCATACTCTGCGGGGGCGATGACGAAGGCGATGCGATCCCGAGACCGATTCCGACGGCGATCGCCTTCCCTTGGTGAATAGCGGCTCGAGAGGTGAGAGCCCAAGACGGGCAGGGGCGGAGTCAGGCGATCGTATGGAAAGTGCGGTTGGGGTACAGGGATCCCAGTACGATCTCGTCGAGCGTGATCTCGTTTGCCGGCTCCCCGGCCTGGGCCGCGCCAATCGTTGTGAACCTAGGACTTCGCTCGGAGTCATGTCCCCCGGGTGCGTGGCCGAAGTTGTGGTGCCACTGGTTCGCCGATTGCTGCTGCGACAGCCCTTCCTGCACCAGGACATCGATGCGTTCGACCTTCAATCCCTGGTCCTGAAGTGCCTGTTGGAGTGCAGGGAGGTTGCTCTCGAGGTACTGCTTCAGGCTGGAGGATTCGGTGGTGATGCGGGCCAGGATCCCACTCGCGCCCGATTCGGCGACGATGTTCATGCGTCCAAACTCGTCGGGCTTCAGCTGGATGGTGACTTCTCCGCGGCCTCCGGTAACGACGGCCGAGATGCGTTCGGCAACTTCAAACACGAAAGCCGGCGCCTTCACGTCCTTGACTCCTGGCGTCGACTGCTGCGAGATCTGCGTGTCCCGGGCCACGGCGGATAGAGAAGATCCGGCAGATACCTCCTGCGCGCCCCCTTCAAAGGTCGTCCGCAATCTCCCACGTCCCGCGGAAACCTTTTCCATCTCAACAGCCAGCGTCGCAGGATCGACGGCGGCGGCCTTTGGTGGCACGGCCGGTCGCGTGGCTGATTCTGACTGCGATTGGGGGCGAGCCTCGGCTCTCGGATCAGTCGCGCTGGGCCGCGAGTCCTCCAGGCTGCCGGCCCCCTGCCGATCTGCCTGCTGGTTGGGAGCTGACGAGACTGCCTTGTCCGCCAATTTCTGAGCCGGAAGAGACGCCCCCTCCTGGCGCTCGTCGAGGTTCGCAACGACGGTGGCGCCTGTCCCGTCAGCCAGTGCGCGTCCTTGTGTGTAGCCAAACCTTTCTTCCAGCGTGGCCGTTGGCTGCGGCGCCGCCACACTCTTCGCCATGCGGACGCCGGTCTGGCTCATATTCGCTTTCGTCGCGCCGTCGCTCCTCCGGGGCATCCATGTCGTCGCTGAGGCCGCCGTTGAGGGGGCCGTGGGTTCGGCTTCGCCATTCGGGAGTATGCCTGAGGCGGATTGGGCCGAAACGGAGGAAGGAACTGCCAACTTGCCATCACTCGTGGACGGGTTATCAGACCGAAGGAAACCTGCATCGATCATCAGTGCGGTCGCAGTTGCCTGAACCACCGCCGGCTGCAGCGTCCTGCTTTCAGCAGTCGCGGACGCCTGTGGACCGGTAACTCCCTCGTCCGGTTCAACATTCGCAGAAGTGGGCCTGCGCACGGAGGACCCATCCACCCTCAAGGTCGTTTCCTCGGCAGGTTCACCGTCGATCTCGCCCGCGGGGTTCAAATCGAAGTAGACTCCGGCCTGCGTGCTCAAACCCGGCCCGGGTATTTCAGCCTGCTGCAAACCTGCAAGCGTGCCTGCCTTGGTTGCTGCGAAGGCCTCAGGACCAGCTCCGCCCGTCTGGCGCACGGCAGCCTCGGATGTGACGGAGGTCGGCTGTCCGCCGCCGACAAAACCGGGTATCGCAAGGTTGAACGGAGCACCTGCGGACGCAGTCGTAGCCGGGCCCGCACAAGCCTCTGAGTTCTCCTGCGACCCCGGGCGCAGACGCGAATCGTCCGCTCGGACTCCATCGCGGTGTGCGGCAACTGACTGGCGCATCGCGGGAAAAGAGGGGATTTCGGTCGGCCCTGTCCGACCCCGATCGACGGACATCCCGGTGGCGACGGGCGTCTCGCTCGCCGCAGTGTTCTCGGATGGCGGACCGGAAACAAGATCGCGGAAGCAATCCAGTATGGCTGTGAAGAGACCGGTAGGGACGCCGGGAACTGCCTTCTCCTCGGCTGGATCTCCGGCTGAATTGGGACACCCGACTGGGCTCTCGATTCTCATGAGTACTCCGAATGCCGTGCCCGGGCAGATCAATGTGTGCCGCGGGCATACCGCGTGATGACGAGCTCGTCGACTCCTTTTTGCTCTTCCCTGTCCGCGGCCTCGACGTGGCGGCGGTGCCTCCTGGTCTTCAGCGCGTCCACGACTTTCCTCTTTCTCGACGCTTCCAGCATGGCCGTCTGCTGCGTCTGGATCTGCTTTTCGAGCCGCAGAATCCTCTGGGCGCTTTGCTCGAGTTCCAGCCGCAACCGGTCCATGTAGAGATAGAACCAGCTCATCTCCTGGTGATCCAGGTCTCCCTGCCGCTTCCGGGCGAGTTCAGCCAGGGTTTCGAGGTACTTGCGTTCTATGATCTGGCGCTGGTTCAGCTCCGACTGGTAGGTGAAAAACAGGCGGGAGAGCTCGTGACGTTCTTTCTCCTCGAGGTATTTCCGATGGCGCAGCAGCGTCTCCAGATTGAAGGCGAACTTTTTCATATCGTATCCCCGGTAAGAGTGTCGACGGCGGAAAAGGCGTCCTGGTAGCCCACCCGTTCATTGCTTCGCTGGATCAGGAAGTTATTGACCCGGTCGATCTTCTTGAGGGCCATGTCGATCTTCGGGTTGCTTCCTTTGACGTAGGCCCCGATGTTGATCATGTCCTCGGCTTTTTGATAGGTCGAAAGCCATTCCCGGATTCTGGCGGCCTTCGTGAGATGTGTCTCAGACACCAGGTCGGGCATCAGACGGCTGACGCTTGACAGCACATCGATGCATGGATAGTGGTTTCGGGAAGCCAGGTCGCGGCTGAGCACTACATGGCCGTCCAGCAGTGAGCGTACCGCGTCCGCGATCGGGTCGTTCATGTCGTCGCCCTCGACCAGGACGGTATAGAAGGCAGTGATGCTTCCCCGCCCGACGAAGTTGCCGGCTCTCTCGACCAGTCTCGGCAGAAGCGCGAACACGGAAGGGGTATACCCCTTGGATGACGGCGGCTCGCCGGCGGCGAGGCCCACCTCGCGTTGGGCCATCGCGAACCGGGTGATGGAATCCATTACGAGCAGGACGTCCTTGCGCTGATCCCGGAAATACTCGGCCAGTGTCGTGGCCAGCATGGCGGCGCGGATGCGGAGCAGCGGCGGTTGGTCGGAGGTCGAAACCACAACGACCGACCGCTTCAGGCCATCCTCGCCCAAGTCGCGTTGGATGAATGATCGGACCTCCCTCCCGCGCTCGCCGACGAGGCTGATGATCGAAATGTCCGCGGATGTATTGCGGGCCATCATCCCCAGGAGCGTGCTCTTGCCGACACCGCTGCCGCCGAAGATCCCGATGCGTTGTCCCTTGCCGCACGTCAACAACCCGTCGATGGAGCGAACGCCGGTGCCCAGCACCTCGTTGATGTCGCTGCGATCCAGGGGGTTGGTGCCCGAAGACTGCAGCGGGTACTCCTCTGCGGCATCGATCGGCCCCTGATCGTCGATCGGATTACCCATGGCATCGATGATCCTGCCAAGCAGACGGGGCGTTACGGGAACAGTCGACTGCCTCTTGCGACAAACTACCTTGTCGCCCAGCTTCACGCCGTGCACTTTGAAAAGCGGCATCGAAAGCACGTAGTTGTCGCGAAAACCGATGACCTCCGCCGGGATGCTCCCGGCGCGGTCGCTGCCGACAATCTCACACAGTTCGCCGACCGATACCGGCGGGCCCTGCGATTCGATGACGACCCCGACGGCACGCCGCACCGCGCCGACCGTCTTGACCGGATCCAGATGGCGCAGCCTGCGCAGGTACTTGCTCAGGTCGAGGGTCTCCGGGTCTGTCATCCGACCTGCCTCTGGCCTTCGAAGAACGCCCGCTCCACCTCGCGGAATTCCTCTTCGATCCTGGCATCCACATCTCCGCACTCGGTCTGCACGAGGCATCCTCCGCGCTCCACCGACTTGTCGGCCACCAGTGTGACCTGCTGCCCGCCCTGCTCCTGGACCCAGCCCGGATGTTTTTCGAGAAGGAAGCTGCAGTCGACCGGGTTGACACGGACGGTGACCGAGGACCGCTCGGAAACGCGGCCCAGTGAAACCTTGACCAGGGTCTGTATGATTTCGGGGTCGGCCTGTATTTCCCTGTGCACAATCTTCTTGGCTACTTCGACGGCAAGCTTGACGACCTCGCGCTCCACCTGGCTGTAGAGCAAGGCCCTGTAACGGCCGAGATCGCGCAGGGAGTCGCCGTAACGGCGCATGATGGCCTCTGCCTTCTTCTCAGCCATCTCCATGCCCGCCCTCTCGCCCTGGTGGAAACCGTCTTCAAAGGCAGTCCTCTCGACCTGGGCAAGATCGACCGGCGGCACGGTATCGGTCTGAATGCCCGGTTCAGCCGCCGGGGGCACAGGGACATGCGGCGGGGCACTCGCATCCGCGAATGCAGTCTGAGCGTCCCATTCCCGGAGTGCAGGGCCATCCAGGTGCTCCCCGATCAGGAACGGCTGAACCTTCGACGCGTCCGGTGATCCCTGTTTTATGAGTCTGACTGCCATGTGATACGAGTCCGGGGCTAGGTGACGTACTCGTCGCCGCCGCCACCCTTGAGATTTATGATGCCGTCTTCATCGAGCTTGCGGATTACCGCCACAATCTGCTGCTGCGATGCCTCGACGTCGCGCAACTTGACGGGGCCGAGCACATCCATGTCCTCCCTCAGCATGTCCACCGCCCTGGAAGACATGTTGCGGAAGAACTGGACCTTGAGTTCCTCGCTGCATCCCTTGAGTGCCACGGTCAGCGTCTTCTTGTCGATGCGCTGGATAATCTCCCGCATGCCCTGATCGTCGATGAGCATAACGTCATCGAAGACGAACATGAGGTTGCGGATGCTCAGAGCCAGGGCAGGATTCTCGTTCTCGATCTTCTCGAGGATGGAGGCCGCTGACTTTGTCTCCATGCGGTTGATCAGTTCGGCAACCGCCCGGATGCCCCCGTACGATTCGCGGTTGAAGTCGCCGAGGGACCTGAGTTTCTGTTCAAGGATGGTCGTGATCTTGCTGATGATTTCCGGCGATATCTGTTCCAGGCCGGCCATGCGCATGACAATGTCGGCGCGAAGAGGTGCCGGCAGCGAACTGAGCAGCGCCGCGGCCTGGGATGAGTTGAGATGAGCCAGGACGAGCGCTATGGTTTGCGGCTGCTCCGACGCGATGAACTTGGACAGTTGCGCCGGATCGGCCTTCTGCAGGCTGTCGAAGCCGACCAGGGTGTTCTGCAGCGAAATGTTCAGGCGGTCCAGGAGCTTCTTGGATGCGTCGCCGCCGAACGCCTTGACGAGCAGCCTTTTCGCGAATTCGGCGCCTCCGCGCGCCACCAGCGTCTGCGCAGTGGTCATGCGGTGGAATTCGTCCAGCACCGTGTCCGCAACCTCCGGGTCGATCTTCCCGAGGCGTGAGATCTCGCGGCTGATCTCCTGGACCTCGTCCTCCTGCAAATACCGGAAGACGCCTGCGCTCGCCTCATCGCCCAGCAATACCGTCAGAATCGCGGCCTTCCTGATTCCTGCGACTGGTTCTTCCAACACGGTCTATGCCCTCTCCTGAATCCAGCTCCGGATGAGCTGCGAGATCATTTCCGGCTCCCGTTTGGCCCTGTCTACCAGCTTCTTCCTGAGAATCGCCGTCTTCCTGCCGCCTGCATCGACCATGCTTACTTCCCTCAACAGCTCCCGCTCGATCTGATCGTCGAGCATCTCGAGATCGGGCAGCGGCTCTTCCTTGATTTCGCTCTCTTCGGCATGACCCGGCAGGGCCGGGTGCTCTGCGCCCGCCGCGACGGCTTCTTCGGCATGATGAGCCACAGGCAAGTGCTGCTGAGACTCCTCGGCACTCAACTGGCCGGCAGGCTCATGAACAGCAGCCGGGAGTGCCCCGGAAATGCTGTGCAAGACTCGCGCCCGCACAGGCCTGAACAGGAATACATAAAGCAGCACGAAGAGGAGCAGGAATGAGACGTACTTCATGCCCGGGACGATGTACGTCTGGTACTTTACGTGCCACGGGGCGGGAGGTGCTTCCTCCACGGGCCTGGATTCGGTGTAGAAGGGCACGTTCTCCAGGGTGACCGTATCCCCTCGTTCCTTGCTGAAGCCGACTGCGGCAAGCACGAGTTCGCGGTAGGCATCCAGCTCCGCCTGCGTGCGCGGCTGGTTGGTCGCCACAACCTTACCATCGGGGTTCTTTGAGTAGGCGGTCTTATGGTCAAGAATGACCGCAACGGAGATCCGGCGCACGTTGCCCTTGGGCTGCACTGTGTGTCGCACCAGCTTGCTCACTTCGTAATTGGTAGTCTCGTTCGTCCGGAGCCTGTCGGGTGCCGTGCCGGGTTGCTGGGAGGTGTTTCCCGAAACGTTCGACTGTGTCCCCGGCACGCCAGACGCAGTCGATGCAGACCCGACCCTCTCTTCGGTCCTTTGCTGGCTCAGGATCGCCTGCGGATTGGGATTGAATGTCTCCTCTGTCTGCTCCGTTGTGTTGAAGTCGAGATCGACTGAGGAATTTGCGTGCACTTTGCCCTTGCCGACCACCGGTTCGAGGATCGAGATGACTTTGGAGACCATGTCGTGCTCGATCTGCTCCTTGATGCCCGACTCCAGTTCGCTCCGCGCCTGGTCCCCGGTTTCGGCGGACTGGGACAGCAGCCTTCCCTGGTCGTCGACAACGGACACATTGTAGGTACGGAGGCCGGGGACCGCGCCGGCCACCACGCCCTTGATCCCTGCAATGGACGCCTTGGAGAGGTCCGCACCGTTCCTCAGCCGGACCACCACACTCGCCTTGGCTTCTTCGCGCTTCTCTTCGAAAACGGAGTCTTTCGGGAGCACCAGGTGCACACGGGCTTCGCTGATCTCGGTCAGGCTGGAAATGGTCCTGGCGAGCTCTCCTTCGAGGGCGCGCTGGAGGTTCACCTGCTCGGTGAAATCGGTCAGGCCAAACTGGTTCTTGTCGAAGATTTCATAGCCTACCCTGCCGCTGCGCGCCAGGCCTGCCCCGGCAACCTCGAGGCGCAGCTTGTCCACCTCGGACTTCGGGGCCGCCACGAGTATGGAGGTGCCCTGAACCAGATAATCCCTCTTGTCCTCCTTCAGCTTGGCTGCAATTGCCTGGGCGTCTTCCGGGTTCAGATCCCGATAGAGGACTTCATATTCGACCCGGTTCATGTAGTACACAAAGGAACCGATGGCAACGAGGGCGAGGACGGCAAGCAGCACGATCGTGGCCCGCTGCGATTTCTCGAGCCGCGACCAGATCTCCGCGAACTGGCTTGGGAAGTTTCGGCTGCTGGCCATGTCGTGTTCTCCGGCGTCGATGGGCTATTTCAGGCCCGAACCTGACACTACACCTGGGTGCGCATGATCTCCTGGTAGGCCTGAATTATCTTGTTGCGCACCTGCATCATCATTTGAAACGACAGATCCGCCTTCTGCACTGCGATCAGCGTGGCGTGGAGGTCCTGGCTCTCACCGGTCATGAGCTTCTGCACAGCCAGGTCGGATTGCTTCTGGGCGTTGTTGACGGTCGTGATTGCGTCTCTCAGGGTTTCCCCGAAGCTCACCCCAGGCTGCTCTTTTGCGAGCTCCCGCGGCCTGCGAATCTCGGGCACCTGGAGGTGCGGACTGATGGGGCCGATGATTCCTTCCTTCATGGTTCACCTCTAGCGGGCTATGTCGAGTGTCTTGACGGCCATTTCCTTGGCAGCAGTCGTGGCTTGCACGTTTGCCTCGTAAGACCTGGTGGCCGAAAGAATGTTGACCATCTCTTCCATCGCATTGATGTTGGGATACAGCACGTAACCATCCTTGTCCGCATGTGGATGGCCGGGCTCGTAGCGTTTTACGGGGTCGCCCTGGTCCGCAACCACCTGCGCAATCTCGACGCCCTGTACTGCGCCCATCGCCTCTCCGAATGCGCTTTCGAAACTCCCCTGCGGTTCGGCGGCCGTGAACACCACGTCCTTGCGGCGGTAAGGCTCGGCTCCCGCGGGTCTCGTCGTGTTGGCGTTGACAAGGTTGCTTATCAGTACTTCCAGCCGGCGCCGTTGCGCCGTCAGACCCGAAGCGCTGACTTCGATCGCGGTCATGAGACTCATCAGCCTGCCCTCCCTTCCTGGATCGCGCTGGAAATCGTCCGGAATTTTGAGCGCAGCAACTGGGTGGCGACCGCGTAGGTGAAGGATGTTTCGCTCAGTTTGAGCATTTCGCGATCGATATCCACGTTGTTGCGATCGGCCCGCACCGGCAGGCCGCTGGTTTCAAAGACCTCGGGCTCAGGTGCTATCGGGGCCCACCCCTGGAGGAGTTCACCCTCCGGCTTTCTCGTGTTGAGCGGCAGCGAGTCCCCCGACAGAACCTCCTGCATCGTCAGGTGGAACGAAACATCCTTGGTCTGGTAGCCCGGCGTGTCGATATTTGCGATGTTCGAGGCAACCACCTGCTGACGCCGGGATAGCCGGGTCATGAAGTTCGCCATTGCTTCGACGTTCGGATCCTGGATCAATCCAGCTTTCATTCCGTTCACTCCGCCCGCGGCCTCAAAACACGGGCCCGATGATCAAGAAAGCAAGAGTCGTGCCAGAGTGTAATCGCACGCAGATTCATGGGTTTGGCTGGAATCTGTCACGTCCGACTCCCCCCAACCGTCGAGATTCCGGCGCGACGGTGTCAAATCTGCGCCCTGGACTGGGCAAATTTTGCCGGCCTGTCCTGGAGGCCGAATTCATTCAATTTGTTGCGAAGCGTCCGGAGACTGATGCCCAGCAACTTCGCCGCCTTGGTACGGTTTCCTCCGGTCCCATCCAAGGTCCTCTGGATAAGCTGACGCTCCATGTCTCTCACGGTCGTCCCGACTGCAAGGGGACCGGAGGCATCGTGCGGCTGACCGGCATGCACGGCATCCCCGGAAAGCAGGAGGTCGGCGGCTGTCAGGAGGGGGCCGGAGGACAACGCCAGGGCACGCTGAATAACGTTCTCCAGTTCGCGGACGTTACCCGGCCAGTGGTGGCGTACCAGCGCCTCAACAGCGTCCGGGCCGCAACGCAATCCCTCTTTGCCGAACTCCCGGCCGTAACGTTTGCAGAAGAAATCGGCAAGAAGGGGAATGTCCGCCTGGCGCCGCCGCAAAGGCGGAATGACCAGGCGCACCACGTTCAGCCTGTAGTAGAGGTCCTCGCGGAAAGCCCCTTCCCGGACGAGAGAGTGCAGGTCGCGGTTGGTCGTGGCAATGATCCGTACGTCGATCCGGACCGGATCCTTTCCCCCGATCCGATCAACCTCCTTTTCCTGAAGCACCCGCAGCAGTTTTGCCTGGAGTATGGGAGCCATTTCCCCGATCTCATCCAGAAGGAGAGTGCCGCGGTGCGCCAGTTCGAACTTTCCGGGCTTGGAAGCCGAGGCCCCCGTGAACGATCCTTTTTCAAACCCAAAAAGCTCGCTCTCGAGCAGATTCTCCGGAAGTGCGGCACAGTTCACCGCTACGAACGGTCCGAGTCGGCGTGTACTCCGGCTGTGAATCAGGCGCGCGAACAGCTCCTTCCCCGTGCCGCTCTCCGCCTCTATGAGCACCGTCGCACTGCTCGGCGCGCACTTGCAGGCACTCTCCAGGGCGAGCGACATTTCCGGGTCCTGCGTCACGATGTCATGCGAGGCCTTCTCCTCGCGGTTGGATCCCGAGGTAAGCGCTCTTCTCACGACCTGCTCGAGCGATTCGGAAGAGAAGGGTTTGAGCAGGTAGTCGAATGCACCCTGCTTCATGGCTTCGACGGCATTCTCGATCGTCCCGTAGGCGGTCAGGAGAATGACAGGCGTGTGAGGCGTGGCGTTGCGGACCCGGCGGAGAAGGTCAAGCCCGCTGACCTCAGGCATGCGCATGTCGGTGATGACCAGCTGAAAGAACTTCTCTTTCATGCGGCACAGCGCCTCGACCCCGCTCGCTGCCGCGGTGACCGAGTAGCCCTTGCGGCGAAGTGTCTCGTGGACGGCGATCAGCATCTGCGGCTCGTCGTCGACTACAAGGATTTCCTCTGCCATATGGCGACCCTCATCAGGCTGCATCGGATATTTTCCTGGTTCTCGGGAAGCCGACCGTAAATGCAGTCCCTTTGTTGATCTCGCTCGTCACGGCGATGACGCCCGAGTGACGGTCCACGATTTGATGCACGACGGACAAACCCAGCCCCGTGCCATTCCGGTTCGTGGTGAAGAACGGATCAAAAATCCGGTCGATGTTCTCCGCAGGGATCCCCAGCCCCGTGTCCTGGATGCTGAACTCCAGGCCCTCGCTGGAAGCAACGCCCGGGGTCGCGGGCAAATCGCGGCTGGAAATAGTCAGCGAACCACGCGAAGGCATCGCCTGCATGGCGTTGTGAACCAGGTTGAGGATCATCTGTTTGAGCAGTTCCCTGTCGCCCGTGATGTTCGGGTCGCACGCGTCCAGGCGCTCCAGAACCCGCACTTCCCGCTGGCTCATGATCGGCTCCATGAAGCCGATGATCTCCCGGATCACCTGATGGAGGTCCACCAGCCCGAAGGTCGGGGCGAGCGGGTTGGCAAAGTGCAGCATGTTGGAGACAATGTTGTTCAGGGAGCGGCTCCCGATCAGGATGTTCTCAGCCCACCGGCCCGTATCACTTCCCGGCGGCAGTTCCCTTTCCAGGAGTGAGGCGAACAGCTCAATACCCCCCAGCGGATTCCGGATCTCATGTGCCAGTTCCACGGCCATTTCTCCCATGGCCGAGAGCCGCTCGCTGCGCTTGCTCTGCTCCTCGAGGGCCTTGATCTCGGTGATATCGCGGATGATGTGCAGCGTCCCGCACACCTTGCCGGAGGCATTAGTCAGCGGGGTGCCCGAGAGGGCGCAGATGCTCGTGCCATGTCCAGAGTCGATCGGCACTTCGGTCTCCTTGCCGGGCACCTTGGCGACGGGGGCGGCCAGGTGGTCGCGCAAGGACCTGTTCCTGAGGGGACGGCCTCTTGTAAGCCGACGTGAGGTGCCGACACCGGGTTTCCCGAGGATGTCACCGGCAACCGGATTGCACAGGGTTACATTCCCCCTGGAATCGAGCACCAGGACCCCGCAGGGCAGACGCTCGAGAATGGTCTTGAGGTATTTTTGTGCCTCCGCCTTCTCGCGCAGGCTCTTTTTGAGTTCGCGATTCCGTGCTTCGAGTTCCTCCGAGAGACGCTGGGCCCGGGCCTGCAGTTGCTGAAAGGCTGACTCGAGAGAGCCGGAAGCCTTGGTGAACGTCTGGAAGGCCTCGAGCAGCAGGTGGGCTTCGGCCGGCCCGCCGGGCATCGATTTCTCAGGAGGGACGGTACCCTGGTTTCCAGCCGATCCTCTCGCTTGCTCTGCGGCAGATTCCATCACTCTGCTCCTGGCATATAGGGTCGCTGACGGACCCGTACGAGGGTCCGAGGATCCTAAGGCAAGGCGCATGCCACACCCTCCAGAGCCGCTCGATCATCTCCGCAGGGTGATGTATCCATTTGTGTTTCTTCGGGTTGAGAAGACAAGCGCTGAGGAAAGGCGAATTACCGGGCGTGACTTCGGTCGAACGTATCTGTCAAACGGTTGACACACCAGACCGGACGCGTTGACGCCCGTCCTGCCTGATCGGCGCTGCGGGACACGGCAGCAGAAACCACCAGCGGAGTGCTCTGTCGAAGGGAAAGGTGTCCGCGCCGGTGGCGCGGACCACTCGGCATCAGAAGGTCAGGGAGCAACGGGAGAGGAGCAGTTGGCCGATCAGGAGTTCAGGACCGCTCTGTCTCCGCGTGCGCGTCGGAGTCATCCAGACCCAGGAGAAACCTCGCGACCGGGGGCCTGCCGTCCTGGTGAGACATCTCCACAGCGAGTGTATCCGTCATGCTGGAAGCCATGAGCCGGTCAAGTTTCCGGTGCACCTCCAGCAACTGGCGGCGTATCTCGGTGTGGAATCCAACTGCCTCTACCTTCTCCGACTGGAGGCGATTCACCTCCTGGTAGAGTTCCTGCAGCCGCACCGAGAGCCGCGCATTCTCCTTGGAGAGCAGGATGCGCTGCACCATGTTTCTGACCTGGACACCTATCTGGTCGAGGGTGAAGGGCTTCGTTACATAGTCGTAGGCGCCCAGCCTTATTGCTTCAATGGCGGTGTCCAGTGAGGCATAGCCGGTCACGATCGTGACCAGGGTGTCGGGCCTCCTGGAATGAGCGGCCCGCACGACCTCCAGTCCGTTCCCGTCCGGAAGACGCAGGTCGGTGATCACAATGTCATAAGGGTCCGCGTCATTCCCCAGCAGGCGGCGGGCTTCCTCCAGGTTTGCTGCCTGTCGGACCTTGACCCCCATCTTCGAGATGAAGTCGGTAAGCGTGGCTCTCATGTCTTCATCGTCGTCCACTACCAGCATCCTGATCTCGATCGAACTCATAATGCTCAGATATCGGCGGCAGCATCGATTGCCTTAGCCCTATCGTCATCATTTCGACCTATGATCAACGTTTGACTCAAAGACAAGGTCTTCGAGAAAGAGGAGCGCTTCAAATGACAACTTTGTGACGTATATCTCATTTCTGTTGACTTTTTTGAATCTTCCAGGATATGCTCGGCCACGCTTAGTGCCTGTTTTCCGTCACCATTATATATAGACCTTGTTTCCAGGAGCTGCCACAAAGATGGATGCGAGAGAAGATGTCAAAATCCTGGTTGTCGATGATGAGAACTACATGCGCGAGATCGTCCGACGGACCCTCGAGGACAGCGGTTTTCTGGTGGAAGAGGCTGCGGACGGCAAAGTGGCGCTCCATATGATCCGGCGGTACCCGTACGACGTGATCGTCACGGACCTGCGCATGCCTGGTTCTCCGGGCGAGAAGATCCTGGAGGAAGCGCTTTCGATCTTCCCTGAAACCATAGTGATCATCATGACGGGCTTCGGAAACATCCAGACAGCGGTAGAGGCCATCAGATGCGGAGCCTACGATTATCTCCCCAAGCCGTTTCAGCTCGACGAACTCGTGATGCGGGTCGAGAAAGGGCTGCAGGAACGGAAACTCAAATCGGAAAACAACCTGCTGCGCTCGGAGCTGCACGAGAAATACCAGTCGTCCAGTCTTGTGGGCAACAGCCCGGCGATGCACCAGATTTACCGCATGGCCACCCTGGTCGCCGACAAGACCAGCACGGTGCTGATCACCGGCGAGACAGGAACAGGTAAGGAGCTGGTCGCACGGGCAATCCACTACAACGGATCCAGGAAGAACCAGCCGATGGTGTGCGTGAATTGCGGGGCGATACCCTCGAGCCTCCTGGAAGACGAACTGTTTGGACACGTCAAGGGCGCTTTCACCGGCGCGCATCAGCACAGAATCGGGCGCTTCGAGCAGGCAAACCACGGGACGCTCTTCCTGGATGAAGTGGGCAACATGCCCGCTGACTTGCAGGTGAAGCTGCTGCGCGTCCTGCAGGAGCGCGAATTCCAGAAAGTCGGCGGGACGAATACGGTCAAAGTCGATGTGCGAATCATCGCAGCCACGAACGTCGACCTTCAGGAGAAGGTGAAAAAGGGGGAGTTTCGGGACGATCTCTACTATCGCCTGAATGTTATACCCATCCAGATCCCGCCGTTGCGGCAGCGGCCCGAGGACATCCCACTGCTCGTTTCTCACTTCGTGAAGAAGTTCTGCGTCGAGCAACAGCAGCCCCTCAAGCAGGTGTCGCACGCTGCGATGAAACAGCTGGCTGTGTTCGACTGGCCCGGGAACGTGCGCCAGGTTGAGAACGCGGTGGAAATGGCGGTTGCACTTTCCGGAGACCGGCAGTCGCTCGACCTCGCCGATTTCCCCATCGTCGGTGACACCGGAGCCGACGGTCTGGACCTGCAAAGGATCGACATCCCCGAGGAAGGTCTCGACTTCAACACGGTCGTGTCCGATCTCGAGCGGCGGCTCATTCTCCGAAGCCTGGAGGCCACGGGCGGAAACAAGAAGAAGGCAGCTTCGCTTCTGCGTCTGAAACGAACAACGTTTGTCGAGAAACTCAAGCGCATGGGCATGGAAACCGAGCTGGCTGATTCGGACGCGACATCTTCTTCGCCCGTCGAGAGCTGAATTTCCGGCTGTAACCCTGTCTCCGCAGCCGCAACGCGGGTCGTGCCGCCCACGTGGACATCGTGCGCCTCGGCGAGGCTCACCCGGATGTCCGCGCCTGCTGATCTCTATGTGACTTTGGGTTAGAATTGGTGCGACGCCGGGCCGACCGGCACCGGCCTTGCAGCCATGTTATCTGCTCATCGAAACGGTCACCTCGAGGATACCATCGAGCGACTGCGGGGGCAGGCGGTGGGGCTTTTTGCTGTCGGCGTGGAGTCGATTCTTCCAGAAGACGAGCGCGGACGTGAAACCACGCGCGCTGCTTCGGGAACTGACACATTCGCCCGGGGGGGAAGCCTTTACCGTGCGAAGCCCGAGAGAACCGGACAGGATGCGCCGCACGACTTCCGATCGGATGCGCAATCAGTATCATCCTGGGTACTACCCCCGGAAGAGGCACGGCGACCGGTGGAGGGGCATCAGGGTTGAGACCGGAGCGCAAGGGCTCCGGGTTCTCCCGTCCAAGAGAGGCTGCTATCCCGAAGGGCCGGCACGTTGAAGTCCCGGCGGTACGAGCCAGTTCCATGTGTGACCTGGCACCGTGCCGCTCCAACTCCGTTTCTACCCGGAATGGTATGAGTATGACACGAAAAAAGCTGTGGGGCGGGCGGTTTACAGAGGAGGAAGATCCGTTTTTCGCCGCCTTTAACGATTCCCTCCCCTTCGACCGGGAAATGATCGAGGCGGACATCCAGGGAAGCATCGCCTGGTCCCGCGCGCTCGCGCGCGCCGGAGTGATCACCCGGCGTGAGCAGGGGAGGCTCGCATCGGCTCTCCGTGAAGTACTGCTGGAACACCAGCGGGACCCGCGCCGTATCATCGCGAGCGGGGCAGAAGATGTCCACACCTACGTCGAGACGTCGCTGAGGAAAATCGTCGGCAGGCTGGCGCTCAAGTTGCACACGGGGCGCAGCCGCAACGACCAGGTGGCAACCGATTTGCGCATTCACCTGAAGCGGAAGTGCGCGGATTTCGAAAACGCATTGAATCGGCTCCTGTCCACGATCGCCGGACTGGCGGAGCGCCATGGCGCAGCCATCCTCCCCGGCTATACGCACCTCCAGGGAGCGCAGCCGGTCCTGCTCGCGCACTACCTGCTATCGTACGGAGAAATGTTCCTGAGGGACCGTGAGAGGCTGCGGCAGTCGGTCGGACGAATGGATGTGTGCCCGCTGGGTTCGGGGGCGCTGGCCGGGACCGCCTATCACGTCGACCGGAAGGCGCTGGCCCTCGATCTCGGCTTTCGGGCGGCTTCGGCAAACAGCATGGATGCGGTCTCCGACCGGGATTTTGTGCTCGACTTCCTGTGCTTCGCGAGCATCTTGATGATGCACATGAGCCGCTTGTCGGAAGACCTTATCCTCTACGGCTCGTCGGAGTTCGGGTTTGTCCGGATGTCGGACAGGGTGGCCTCGGGAAGCAGCCTGATGCCCCAGAAGAAGAACCCAGACGCGCTGGAACTGGTGCGCGGCAAGACCGGTCGCATTTACGGGCATCTTGTGGCCATGTTGACGGTCCTCAAGGGGCTGCCCATGACCTATAACAAGGATCTGCAGGAAGACAAAGAAGGTCTTTTCGACGCAACCCGGACCGCGATGTCCTGCCTGCGTGTGCTCAACCTCGTGCTGGACACGGTCGATTTCCGCCCCGATCGCATGCGTGCCTGTGCCGCTGAGGGTTATCTGGCCGCGACGGACCTTGCTGACTATCTCGTCTCGCGCAAGGTTCCGTTCCGGGAGGCGCACGGAATTGCGGGACGCGTCGTTCGCCGGGCCATCGACCTGGGCCTCACGCTCGAGGATCTGCCGCTGGAAGAATACAGGCGGATTTCGCCGCTGTTCCGGCGCGATTTGTACACGTGTCTCAAGCCCGAGTCGGTCGTCGCGCGCCGCTCCGAGACGGGAGGGACGTCGGCGAGCCAGGTCCGGCGCGCGCTGCGGCTCTTCCGAAAGAGAATCAGTGCTTGAGTGCAGTGGATGAAGTCAACGGCCAGGTCCGGGAGAACTTGCTCGTCCCTGCCCCGCACGGCGGGGTGAACGGCGCCTGCCGTCGGGATTGGGGTCGCTACCGGTAGCGAGCGCGGGACAGGCTCAACCCCGAGGTTTGCCGGCGCATCCTGGTCTCGAATACCGATACCGATTGCGACCCCGATGCCGACCCCGGGACCGCGGAACCTGCGGACGGCACACCATCTGAGCGGCGCGTACCCGTTTCCGCGACGCGCGCTGCCGGCTGTTGCGACGCTAGTCCTCGAGGTAGGTGTAGGACTCGAGCGCACCCTCGTAGGCGCTGATCAGGGCCCGCCCTTCTTCAGGAGTGACCTTTCCCTGCCCTTCAGCCGCTTCCACGGCCTTGCTGAACCCTTCGGCCAGGTCCTGGCCGTCGTATCCGGCGGTAGCGAGCACACTCTGAACGGAATCGCCGCGGTCCACCCTCTCCAGGTGTGCGCGCCCCGCGTCATCCAGGAGAAAATGCGCTTCATTGGACGACCCGAGAAGGTTATGGTTCATCCCCAGGGATTCCTGGTAGGCACCCACCAGGGGGATGGCAAGGTAATAGGGCTCCGAGTTGACGCCGTGCAGTTCAAGGGCCTGCTTCACGTCGCGCAGGTCGACGAACTTGTCGATCTGCCCATCGGAATCACACGTGATATCGCAGAGAGTGGCCCGCTCGGTCGGCTCCTCATTCAACCGGGTGATCGGGATGATGGGGAACAGCTGATCCAGTGCCCACGTGTCGGGCACCGACTGGAAGACCGAGAAATTGCAGATGTACTTGCTCGCGAGTATGTTCTCCAGGTCGGCAAATTCTTCCGGGCGCTCCTTAAGCGATCGGGAGAACTTGATCGCCTTGCGGCAGATTTCCCAGAAAAGCCACTCTCCCTGTGCGCGGTTCTGAAGGTTCAGGTAGCCCAGATTGAAAAGCGACTGCAGTTCTTCGCGATGCTGCAGCGCATCGTGATAGTACTCGCGGAAATTCTTGGGGTTGATCTCCTTGTATAGATCCATCATCTCCAGCACCACCTCGGAATCCACCTTGGACGGATTGATCTCCGTGCCGCCCAGACCGGGATTGAGCGTGCGGATCACGTTCATCACGATCATCGCGTGGTGCGCCGTCACGGCGCGGCCGCTCTCCGTAACAATGGTGGGGGGCGGGACATTCTCGGACTGGCAGATTTCGTTGATGGTGTAGACGATGTCGTTCGTGAATTCCTGGACGCTGTAATTTACGCTGAAATCCGATGCGGTGCGGCTGCCGTCATAGTCCACCCCGAGGCCGCCGCCTACGTTGAGGAACTCAACGGGATACCCCATCTTCTGGACTTTGGCGTAGACGCGAGCTGCTTCCTTGATCGCACTCTTGATTCTGCGGATATCGGTTATCTGCGACCCGATGTGGAAATGCAGCATCTTGACCTGCCGGGCCATCTGATTCTCGTTCGCCAGTCTCAGGCAGTCCAGCAGCTGGATCGTGTTGATGCCGAACTTCGAGGTTTCACCTCCCGACTCCTCCCACTTGCCGGCACCGCGGGAAAAGACGCGCACGCGTATCCCGAGGTTGGGTCGCATCTGGAGCGATGTGGCCATCTCGTTGACCTTGAGCAGGTCGGAGACCTCCTCGAGGACGATCAGCGGGTTCTTGCCGATCTTGGAGGACTGGATCGCCCATTCCAGGAACATGCGGTCCTTTACGCCATTGCAGATCAGCAGTGCGTTCGGATGAAGCGAGATGGTGAGAGCCGCCGCAAGCTCGGCCTTGGTTCCGACCTCGAGCCCGTACTCGTAACGGTAGCCCGCAGCCATGAGCCGCTCGACGACGCTCCGGGTCTGGTTGACCTTCATCGGGAACACGCCCCGATGACGCGCAGCATAGCCGAACTCCGCTATGGAACTGCGGAACGCCTCGTGAAACTCCTTGATCTGCGCATCCAGGATTTGAGGGAACCGGAAGAGGAATGGCGGTGAGACCCTCCGCTGATTCAGCATCTGTATCAGGGAGACGACTTCCACGCCCACCAGCGGATTCCGTGTCGGGTGGACGGTGAGACTGCCCTGTTCGCTGACTCCGAAGTAGCCGGCACCCCAGTTGCCGACGCCGTAAATGCGGTTGGGAATCTCGCTTGGAGAAAGCCGAAGGGCCTGGGTCAACTCCTTCATCCGTCCGTCACCTCCCTTCTGGTCCAATCGGGCACGAAAGGTAACAGACGGAAAGATGGAAATCAACGACGTATCCCGTCCACCCGCAGCTTTCAGCCGTCAGCAGTCCGCCTTCGTCTTGCTGATCGCCGACTGCTGAGAGCTGATGGCTCCGGCCGATTCGAGACTATCTGGCTGTGCAATACCAGGCCGCTCAGGACTTGACGCGCTCGAGGTACTTCCCGTCGCTGGTGTCCACGCGAATCAGCTCGCCTTCGTTGATGAAGGGTGGAACCTGGATTACCAGGCCGGTCTCGAGGGTGGCAGGCTTGTTCACATTGCTGACCGTCGCGCCGCGAAGTGCAGGCTCCGTTCTCACAACCTTCATCTCGACGGAGGCAGGCAGTTCGACGCCGATCGGTTTACCTTCGCAGTAAACCACCTGGAGTTTTATGTTGGGGATCATGTACGGGATGGCATCTTCCAGCAGGTCCGCCGGCAGATGCACCTGCTCGAAGCTTTCGGTGTTCATGAAGTGGTAGTCCGTACCGTCGGAATAGAGGTACTCCATCTCGTGGGTTTCAAGATAGGCCTGCTCGACGCGATCCTCAGAGCGGAAACGGTGCTCGATGATGGACCCCGTCTTCATGGACTTGAGCTTGGTTTGCACCATCCCGCGCCAGTTACCCGGCGTGATGTGCTGAAAAGAAAAGACGCGATAGAGCTCGCTGTTGAGCTTTATGGCCATTCCCCTCTTGATCTGCGTTGCAGCTATCATCACAGTGTGCCTCGAAATTCCATTGATCAGTTATCTATCGTACTCGCAGGGGGCGTCCCCATCAATCCGCGGCGCTCAACCGGACGCGACTTCCGCGAGCGCAGGGCCGGGAGGCAGCTGCGTCACGACGGACGCATTTCCCTCTCCTCCGGGACGGCCGCAGGGGGTTTTCGCCGGCGGTGCCGCAGCACCTCGAAGATCGCAGGAAGGAAGGAGATGAATACCACCGCGATGATGACGAGGTGGATATTCTGGTTGATGTCAGGGACGGCGGAACCCAGGAAGTAACCGGTCAGAGCCATACTGCCCACCCAGAGCGGTCCACCGATCACGCTGTAGCTCACGTATCGCCGGTAGGGCATGGCTGCGGCGCCTGCGACCGCGGGTGCAAAAGTGCGCACGATCGGCACGTAACGGGCCAAAATGACTGTCTTCCCGCCGTATCTGTCGTAGAAGTCATGGGCGCGCTGGAGGTGCTTCTTCCTGAACAGGAACGAATCATCGCGCCGGTAGAGAGCCTCGCCTGCGTGGTGGCCTATGAGGTACCCCAGCTGGTCACCGGCGAAGGCGCAGAGAGAAACGAGCGTAAGGAGCGCCGCGAGGTCCAGGTGGCCCGCGGCGGCGAAGACACCGGCCGTCACGAGAAGCGAATCGCCGGGCAGGAAGAAACCGACGAACAGGCCGGTTTCGACAAACACGATGAGGCATACGAGCGCGGTCCCGCCCCACCGGATCAAGCCTTCCACATCCGTGAGGGTGTGGAAGGCATCGTTAAGAGACTCCAGCATTGATTTCCACCTGCCGGCCCATACCGAATCGGGTTGGTTTCAGCGGCTTCCCGAAGGCCGTGCAAGTGTTTGCATCGGCGTTCCAGCAGCCGACTCCTAGATCTCGAGGATCTCGGCCTCTTTCTTCTTCAGCAAGGCATCGACCCGGGCGATGTGGTCGTTGGTGAGATCCTGGATCTTCTTGAGGCTGTCCTTCTCTTCGTCTTCGGAGATCTCCTTGTCCTTCCGCAGTTTCTTGATCTCATCGTTGGCGTCGTGCCTGACCTGCCTGATGGCGACGCGGTGCTGCTCCCCGACATGCCCGACGCCCTTGGCGAGCTGCTTGCGACGCTCCTCGGTCAACGGAGGAATCGGCAGCCGGATGACCTTCCCGTCGTTGGTCGGCGTCAGCCCGAGATCCGACGCGAGAATCGCCTTCTCGATCGCCGGAATGGTCGAAGGATCCCAGGGCTGAATGACGATCATCTGCGGGTCCGGCGTTGACAGGGACGCCATCTGGTTGAGGGGAGTCGCCGTTCCGTAGTAGCTCGCCTGGATGTGATCCAGCAGCGTGATGGATGCCCGCCCGGTCCGGATCGACGCCAGGTTCGCCTGCATGTCCTCTATGCATTTCTCCATTCGCTTCTTCGCCGAATCCATCGTCTGTCGGATCATATTCACTCCTGGCGCAGGGCCACGAACTTGCCGTCTCCGGCGTCCGTCACTGAGTCACGCGCATATTGCGGAGCCGGTCTTCGATCCCATCACAACTCGTTTGATATTACCACGGTGGAGCAGGTTGAATATCACGATCGGCAGGTCGTTCTCCATGCACAGCGTGATGGCCGTGGTGTCCATCACTCTGAGGTTCCGCGCAATCACCTCCCTGTAGGTGAGCTTCTTTATCAGTTTTGCGGAGGTGTTGAGCGCGGGATCCGAGTCGTAGATGCCGTCGACTTTTGTCGCCTTTAGAATCGCCTCCGCGCCGATCTCGATCGCGCGCAGGGCGGCAGCGGTGTCGGTCGAGAAATATGGATTTCCGGTGCCGGCGGCAAAGATCACCACCCGGCCCTTCTCCAGATGGCGGATGGCCCGGCGCCGGATGAATGGCTCGGCCACCTCCCGCATCTCGATCGCCGACTGGACCCGGGTAAACACGCCCTTCTTTTCGAGTGCATTCTGCAACGCGAGCGCATTGATCACGGTGGCCAGCATTCCCATGTAGTCACCGCTCACCCTGTCCATGCCGGCGGCACTCACGGAGATGCCGCGTACGATGTTGCCACCTCCCACGGTGGCGGCCACCTGGAGCCCGATCCGGTGGATCTCCGCTATTTCACCCGCGATGCGTTCGGCCATGCGAGGGTCGACGCCGAAACCCTGGCCCCCCATGAGGGCTTCTCCGCTCAACTTCAACAACACTCTCTTGTAGCGGGGTTTGCGTCGGGTGGATTCCTGCATATTCCCTCCGCCGGAAAGGCAGGGATTTGTAGCTATTCGCCGACCCTGAAACGCACGAAACGGCGAACCTGGATATTCTCGCCGATCTTCTGGATATGTATGGCGATGTGGTCACGAACCGTGATGCTCGGGTCCTTCACGAACGGCTGTTCGAGCAGGCATGTCTCGGAGTAGAACTTGGACATGCGGCCTTCCACGATCTTGCCGAGGACGTTCTCCGGCTTGCCGGTGGCACGAGCCTGCGCCATGAGGATTTCGCGCTCCTTGGCGAGGACTTCTTCCCCGACGTCCTCCTTGCGGACGAAGCGAGGGTCGCTGGCTGCTATGTGCATGGCGATGTCCTTCGCCAGCGCCTGGAAATCCGTGTTGCGGGCGACAAAATCGCTCTCGCAGTTGACTTCCACCAGAACACCGATCTTCCCGTTGTGGACGTAGGAGCCGATCAGACCGTCCTTGGTTTCCCGATGCGCTTTCTTGGCCCCCGCAGAAAGCCCCTTCTTGCGGAGAACGGTGATGGCCTCCTCGAGATTGCCCTGGGCCTCCTGGAGCGCCGCTTTGCACTCCATGAAGCCGACTCCGGTCTTTTCCCTCAGTTCCTTAACCAGTTCGGCTGAAATGTTCATTGATCAGATCCTCCATGAATCGGCCGTTCCGTCTCTGCAATGGTGGCGCGCAAGGCGCGAGGCAGTCGGCGCAACGTGCCTGACGGGCTCATGGCCTCACGGCCGCTCGGCTCTCTTGAATGGAAATACGGGGCGCGGCAACCGGTTCTTCAGTCGCCCTGGACTTCCTGCCCCTCGTCTCCCGCCGCGCCGCTCTCGGGCGCGTCGGCCGGCTCTGAAGCGCCCTCGGAAACCGGGCTCGGGGAGGGTTCAGCTTGCACTTCTGAAGGACCCGCGCCGGAGGCCTCGACCTGGTCCTCAGCCTCTGCCTGACCCGCAGCGGGTTCAGCCTGCACGTCCGCCTCGGTCTTCCTCGGCTTGGTCTTGCGCTGCAGCGTTCTCTTGATCGTGGTCCGGGGCCTGCCTGCAGCCTCGCCCGCGGCGCCGGCCTCAGCCGGCTGAGCCCCGGACTCGGCGGCTACCTTCCCCTCGGCCGCTCTGCGTGCAGCCGCCTCAGCGGCAGCCCTGGCCGCGGCCTCACGTGCGGCGGCAGCCTGCTGTGCCTGAATCTGCCTCTGTTTCTCCATCTGCTCCGCCAGCTCCTTCTGCTGAGCTTCGAACACCGCTCTTCCGTCGAGGTACGCCTGGGAGACGGTGTTGGCGATCAGGCGGATGGCGCGCAGCGCGTCGTCATTCCCCGGTATGATGTAGTCGACCTGCTCCGGATCACAGTTGGTGTCGGCCACCCCTATCACCGGGATACCGAGTTTGCGGGCCTCTTTGATCGCAATGGATTCTGCGTTCGTGTCCACCACGAACACGGCATCCGGCAAACTGGCCATTTCCTTGATGCCCGAGAGGTTCTTCTCGAGTTTCTTGCGCTCCCGTTCGAGCCGCGCCACCTCTTTCTTGGAAAACAGATCGTACTGTCCGCCGGCGCGCATGGTTTCCAGCTCGCGGAACCGCTTGATGCTCTTCTGGATGGTCACGAAATTGGTGAGGAGCCCGCCGAGCCAGCGCTGGTTGACGTAGTACATGCCGCAGCGGACCGCTTCCTCCTGGATCACGTCCTGAGCCTGGCGTTTCGTGCCCAGAAAGAGGATCGCCTTGCCGTGGCATCCCAGCTCGAAGACGAACTGGATGGCATTCCGGAAGAGCCTGAGGCTCTTCTGCAGATCGATGATGTAAATGCCGTTGCGTTCACCGAAGATGTACTCCTTCATCTTCGGGTTCCAGCGCTTGGTCTGGTGGCCGAAGTGCACCCCGGCCTCCAGCAACTGCTTCATCGTAATGGAAACCAAACAGAACCTCCTGGATTATCGCTTCGAGAATTGGAAACGCTTGCGCGCGCCCTTCTGGCCGTATTTCTTCCTCTCCTTGATCCTGGAGTCCCTCGTGAGGAGGCCCGCGCGTTTCAGCCGCGCCCGCAACTCGGCATTGAACTCAATCAAGGCCTTGGTAATGCCCAGGCGGATTGCCCCGGCCTGACCCACAATCCCGCCGCCATCCACCGTGATGCGGACGTCGAACTTGCCGACGTTGTCGGTCAAGGTCAAGGGATAGCGGATCAGTGTGCGCTGCGTTTCGTTGGGGAAGTATTGGGTCAGGTCGCGCTTGTTTACGGTCATGTTGCCTGCGCCAGGAGAGAGAAACACGCGCGCGGTTGAGGATTTCCTTTTTCCCGTTCCGTAATATTCTTGCGTAGTTGCCAAGCCTTGACTCCTTTGCCTGAGACGTGCCGCACGCCGATTGGTCCCGTCCGGCTCAAACGGCCAGAACGGTCGGTTTCTGCGCCTGGTGCGGGTGGTGAGGCCCGCGGTATACCCTCAGTTTCTTCCGCATCGCCCGCCCGAGTTTGGTCTTCGGGAGCATGCCGATCACAGCCTCGCGGACCACCTTCTCCGGCTGCTTTTCCAGAAGGTCTCCGGCGCTGATCTGGCGCAGCCCGCCGGGATAGCCGGTGTGGTGTCGGTACATCTTGTCGGTAAGTTTCTTCCCCGTGAGGTGGACCTTCTCGGCGTTGATGACAATCACGTGGTCACCGGTATCGAGGAACGGAGTGTAGATCGGTTTGTCCTTCCCCGTCAGCAGCCTCGCCACACGTGCCGCCAGGCGCCCGAGGATCCTCCCCTCGGCATCCACCACGTGCCATTTCTTATCCATCTCCTTTTCCGCCGGGATGTGACTCCTCATTTTCCGCTCCATCACCAAGTTATCCGCAAAAGAATCCTAAAAGGCTACTGGAGCAACCGCTGAGTGTCAAGGTTTTTTGGCCGTCCGTGAGGCCCGATTCGCGGGCTTTCGGGGTCGCCCGGGAGCCGCCGCGGCCTCCCGACGGGCGGTGTGTCGGGGCCGCCTGACGGCTATTTCGGGCCGCGCCAAAAAAAATCCAAAGGTTCTGCACCTTCCGCACGATAAGAACAGGCAGGAGCGGCACGGTCCCCGACAGGACAAACATGGTTGCATAGCGGGGCAGCACCTGAAATGTGGCGCCGCTTTCGGAAACAGTATGTAGCTGGCAGACATCAGCCCCCGTTATCCCTCGGACCAGGGTCCGGGAAAGCAGGATTCGATCCCACATGGCGCTCAGTCTTCCGAATCTAAATCGACAGGTTGTGGGCCTCGACATAGGCTCCAGTTGCATCAAAACCATCGAACTGAAACCCAGACGCAGAGGCGGGTACCAGCTCGTGAGCCTGGGGATGGAGGAACTCTCGCCCGACTGCATTGTCGACGGGGTGATCATCTCCAAGCTGCCGGTCTCCGATGTGATCGGTCGCATCTTCTCCCAGCAGCGCATCAGGAACAAGCGGGTTGCGACATCCATCTCCGGCCATTCGGTCATCGTGAAGAAGATCTCCCTCCCGGCACAGTCCGAGGAGGAGTTGGCCGAATCGATCCGCTGGGAAGCGGAACAATACATCCCGTTTGACATCGGCGACGTGAACCTGGACTACCAGGTACTCGGCGAGAACAGCACTTCCGGAAACCTCGACGTCCTGCTCGTCGCGGTCAAGAAAGAGAAGATCACGGATCACACCAGCGTGATCACCATGGCAGGCAAGACGCCGGTGGTCGTCGACGTCGACGCATTTGCCCTGCTCAACGCATACGAGGTCAACTACCGTCCGAGCACCCGCGACACAGTCGCGCTCCTTGACATAGGAGCGAGTGTCATGACCATCAACATCGTCTCCGGTACGGACTTCCTCTTTACGCGCGACGTTGGAGTCGGAGGCAACCAGTACACGGACTTTCTCCAGAAGGAATTCAATCTGGGCTATGAAAAGGCCCAGGCTCTTAAGCACGGCGAGCCGGTGGACGGCATTGACCCGGCCGAAGCGCAGCACATCATCGATTCGGTAACGGAAATCATCTGCCTCGAAATCCAGAAGACCTTCGATTTCGTGAAATCAACCACCACGATAGAGCGCGTCGACCGCATGCTCATCAGCGGCGGCGCCTCCCATACCATTAATCTGATCGAAACCCTTGCCCGCAAGTTTGGCATCCCCGCGGAATGTTTCGATTCGTTCAAGAACGTTTCTTTCGACCCGAAGCAGTTCCCATCGAAGATGATCCAGGAACACTCCCCGACCTGGCCATCGCCATCGGTCTGGCACTGCGCAGCGCCGACGAGTAGGGCACCATGATCAAAGTAAACCTCTTCCGCGACAAGACACAAAAGGTTCGCAAGGCAGCCGCGAAGCCGGCTGTCGCCCGCACGGGAGCGCTCCTGGCTGTGATGCTCCTGCTTCCGCTCGCCGGCGTGGGCGCCTGGTGGTATGAGCTCAGAGGCGAAGTCAGGAGCCTGAGCGCCAGCCGGACTCGCCTGCGTGCCGAGAACGCCCGCCTCCAGGGAGTCAAGAAGGATATACAGAAGTACGAAGCCCTGAAGGCCCAGTACCAGAGCAGGATCGATGTCATTGAACGGCTCAAGCAGTCACAGAGCGGGCCTGTTCTCCTCATGAACAACGTAATCCAGAGTATTCCGCGCAGCTCTTCCCTGTGGCTGACAGCGATGGATCAGAAGGGTGAGCGGATTCAGATCACGGGTTACACCAGGCACAGTGATGTGATCCCGGACCTGCTAACAAACCTAGCCTCTTCAGGCTACTTCGAGAACGTGGACCTGGAGCTGATGGAGGATCCGAAGGACCTCGCGAAGTTCCAGCTCGTCTGCACCGCCAAGCGGGCAACTCCCGCGGAGTAGGAAAATGGGCCTCGAGAAATACCGTCTGGAAAACCTGCCGCGATCGACACAGATGACCATCGTAGCTGCCCTCGGCCTCGGGCTGGCAGCCGGAGTCTACTTCGTCTACCTCCAGGGACTGCTCAGCGAGCGCAATGCCCTCAAAACCGAGGTGACCAAGCTCGAGAAATCGGTCGCCCAGGCCAGCGCTTTCGCGAGCCAGCTCTCCCGTTACAAGCAGGAGGTCGCCGAGCTCGCCGAGCGTCTGCACACACTGCGACGCATCCTGCCGGAACAGAAGGAGACCCCGATCGTACTGCGGAGCGTCCAGGAAATGGCTTCGACCAGCAACCTGAAGATCCGCAAGTTCGATCCCCAACCGCTGGTTCCGCGGGACTTCTATACCGACTGGCCGATCAGCATGGAGGTCGAAGGGTCCTACAACTCACTGGGACAATTCTTCGAGAAGGTCGGCCGGGCTACGCGCATCATCAACGTCCAGAACATCAGCCTCAAGGGCATTGACGGGTCCACCGACCCCGCCCGCACCGTAACCGCCACCTGTACTGCCACCACCTTCGTTTACCGCGAGGACGCGGCACAGGCAGCGAGCAACTAGGAGCAATCAGCCATGAAGACCTGCCGCGATCGTCTGGTCCTGTTCCTGCAGTGCCTGGCAATGCTGCCTGTCCCGGCATTGCTCGCCCAGACGCCCAAACCCGTTGCCGAGGCGCAGAAGAAGGCCGAGGCTCCGGTCCTGTACAGTTCGTCCGCCTATCAGCCGGATGGCCGGCGCGATCCATTCCTCAACCCGACGCTGTCCTCCAGGAAAGACGACAGCTCGGACGAGGAGGAGCCGAAGGGCACGCCGCCTCCCGGCATCTCGGGCATGCCGATCGCGCAGGTCAGGCTCCTGGGCACATCTTTCGGCGAGGATGGCCCGGTCGCCGTTTTCCAGGGTCCCGACAAGAGAGCCTACTTTCTCCAGGAAAGGGATCGGCTCTTCGACGGCTTCGTAAAGCAGGTCGGGAGCGATTTTGTACTCCTGGTCCGTGAGACCAGGTTGAGATCCGGAAAAGTCGTGACCGAGGAGGTCACCAAACAGCTAAGGACTCCATAGGATTCCCGGTATGAATATGCGATTTATCGGACTTAGAGATCTGAGATTCTCTCATCCATTCGGATTTCTTGCGGTCGTTTCCACGTTATCTTTGGCTGTGCTGGCCTTTGGTTTCGAGGGAGATGGTCAGAAGCCGTCGGGGACTTTTCAGCCTCCGGCCAGCGTCGAACCGGCGAACCTGTCAGGAGCCAAGACGACACCAGGCCTCCCGAAGAAGATGGCCGCCTCACCAGTTGTCGCCATTACCGACGTAACCTCTGCGCAGGAGGCGGGCAAACTGACCATATCGGTGGCTGCGAGCGGGCCAATCTCGCATCAGGAATCCCTGATCCCTAATCCCCCGCGGCTTGTCGTTGACCTCCGGAACGCCGAATTGGCCTCCCCCTACTTTGACCTGAAGGTCGACGCCTCGGGCGTGAAGAAGGTCCGGCTGCGGCAGTTCCAGAGCTCCGAACCCAAGATTGCGCGCATGGTCGTCGACCTCGACGAAAACCATGGGAAGCCCGAGGTCGTCGTGGACGACCGATCTGTCCGTGTCGTGTTCCCGGATCCCGGGTCCGACGTACCCGCTGCGGCTCAGGCCAAGGCGCCCATCCCGGCCACCGGCAAGAGTACTTCCGTAACTTCTGAAAGCGGCAAGACGGCGGAACCCACGGAGGCTAAGGCTTCAGCGAAGGCACCTGCCGAGGCTTACGGCCCGAAGAAGGCCACAACTCCGGTGATACGGGATCTCTCCGCCGCCGAGATACCCCTCAGTTCGTTAAGCAGCGCCGTGGCCGGGGCCAGACCCCAGCCGACCCCCGTCGCACCCCCGCCAGCGCCTCCCTTACCGGCGCCTCCGGCCAACCCATCCCCTGCCAGGACCGTAAATGTCGGCCCGGCGCGACCGTCCAACTACGCCGGGCAGCCCTTGACCCTGGACCTGATCGACATCTCCCTGGTGGATTTCTTCCGGCTGATGGCAGAGGAAGGCGGAATCAACATAGTCCTGGACCCGGAGATCAAAGGCAACATTTCCATCAAGGTCGTGAAAGTCCCGTGGGACCAGATTTTCGACGCCGCACTGGCCAACAACGGCCTCGACAAGCAGGTTGAAGGCAACCTGGTGAGGATCGCCAGGAAATCCACCCTGCAGGAAGAGGCTAAGCAGCGGGAGGCCCTCAAGAAGGCCAACCTGCTGGCCGCCGATGTCGAGACCCGCGTAAAACGCCTCAACTACGCGAAAGCGGCCGAGATGCTCAACACCGTAATCGACCAGAAGACGGTACGCGGCATCGTCGTCATCGACGAAAGGACCAATTCCCTGCTGCTGACGGACCTGCCCTCCACCCTGGACAAGATGACTGCTCTTATTGAGAAACTAGATGTGCCGCAGCCGCAGGTGGAGATCGAGGCGCGCATCGTTTCCTCCACCCGCGACTTCGCCCGCGATATCGGCGTGCAGTTCGGGTTCGTCGCCGGAAACCTCGAAAGGGTGACCGTTGGCGGGCCGAACACGTTCGGCACCATCGGCGGGACAAGGCCGTCAGCAACGCCGAAGAACACCTATGCCGGGGGCAACCCCTTCACAGGCCGAGGCGCTTCCCAGGCGCAGGCCACCGAGTCGGGCGGCACCAGCACCGGAATGGGATCGAACAACGCGGGCAACTGGAATGTGAACCTCCCGTCGCTGACACCCTTCGGGGGCCTCGGCGTGTCAGTCGGCAATATTTTCGACACTTTCATGCTCGACGCTGCCATCACCGCCGGCGAGAGCAAGGGCCTGGCGAAACTGATCTCGCAGCCCAAAGTCACGGCACAGAACAACAGCGCGGCCACGATCACCCAGGGATTGAGATTCCCTGTCCAGATCGTCGCCAACAACACAGTCACGGTCCAATTCCAGAACGCCGCCCTGACGCTCACGGTTACCCCTCAGATTACCTACGAGGGCAACATCGTTTTGGACTTGAAGGTTGAAAACAACACACCCGACTTCTCACAGGCAGTGAACGGGATCCCCTCCATCCGCACAAGTGAATCTGCGACACGCGTGCTGGTCAGCGACGGCGGCACCACCGTCATCGGCGGCATTCTCATGGACAACGAGACGAGCGAGGTGGATAAGGTCCCGGGGCTGGGCGATCTCCCGGTCATCGGTTACCTGTTCAAGCGCAACATGGTTTCCCATTCCACCGAAGAAGTCCTGTTCTTCATTACTCCCAGGATCGTCAAGTAGAAGTTCCCGCGATCATCGGCATCGGCCGTTGGCCGGCAAGTGCAGCCGGTCACCGGCCGATGCCAACCACCGCTTCCGTCCTGCCAACCTACGACCGGCCACCAGCGAGGCCCCACAACCTCCTTTCTTTACAACCCCGAAGCGCGGTGTTATGATAGGCGCCATTGTGCAGGCTGTGTGGGCGCAAGTGGGCGGCAAGCGCAGATTGATTTGGCTTTTTCTTTGTTCGGTGGTTGTCGCCGCTCGAAAAGACGATCAAACAGCTAATCTGGGGGTCTGAATCCCCGGCGGCTGTCGCCAACGGATCTGGGGAGTTACCGCCCTGATGATTCCGCACCAAGAGTGAGCGCGCAATACAATGAACATAAAAGAAGTGAAGGACCTGATCCAGGAAATCCTGCTGAGCGATATTTCCGAATTCGAATTGGAGCAGACCGGAACCAAGATCAAGATCAGGCGCGGGAGGCAGAGAGTGCATGCGGTCAGGGCAACCGGGCATGATCCGATCGCCAACGCTCCGGCGCTCGAGTCGCAGGTTGTCACGGCCGAGCGAGTCGCCCCCTCCGCCGCGCTGCCGGAGGAGCAGGCTGAAAGCGGATTACATATCATCACGTCTCCCATCGTCGGCACCTTCTACCGGGCTCCCTCACCTGGCGCGGAGAGCTACGTGAAGATCGGAGACATGGTCGAAGAAGGCAAGATTCTGTGCATCGTCGAAGCGATGAAGCTGATGAACGAGATCCCGTCGGACACCGCCGGCGTTATTGAAAAGATTTACGTCGAAAATGGCCACCCTGTGGAGTACGGCCAGAGACTCTTCGGCATCCGTCCGCGGAAGTAGACCGGGCAAGGCCATAATGTTTCGCAAAATACTCATAGCCAACCGTGGTGAGATCGCGCTTCGTATCATTCACGCCTGTAAGGAATTAGGAGTTCCCACGGTTGCGGTATATTCGGAGGCCGATCGGGACTCCCTGCACGTCCGGTTCGCCGATGAAGCGATCTGCATCGGACCGCCGGCCAGCAGCGAGAGCTACCTGAACATACCGGCCGTCATCAGTGCCGCGGAAATCTCCAATGCGGACGCCATCCATCCCGGGTATGGATTCCTGGCAGAAAGCGCCTATTTCGCAGAGGTTTGCGAGGCTTGCGGACTTACCTTCATCGGGCCCTCGCCGGAGGTCATCCGCCTCATGGGTGACAAGGACAGGGCGCGCAAGACGATGCATGAAGCGGGGCTTCCCATCATTCCGGGCACCGACAAGCTGCAGGGCCCGATCAGCGCCGTGCTTCCGGCGGCAGAACAGGTCGGCTACCCGCTGATCATAAAGGCTGCGGCGGGCGGCGGGGGTAAGGGGATGCGGATTGTCAGCTCGGCCGAAGAGTTGGCGGCTGCCGTGGAGCTGGCTCAGACGGAAGCGCAGGCCGCCTTCGGTGTCCCGGATGTCTATCTCGAGAAATACCTCTCGAAGTCGCGCCATATCGAGTTCCAGATCCTCGCCGATCAACACGGCAACGTGATACACCTTGGAGAGAGGGAATGTTCTATCCAGCGTCGCCACCAGAAGCTGCTGGAAGAGGCGCCCTCCACATACCTGACGCCGGAGCTGCGCGAAGAGGTCGGATCGCTCGCGGCCGCAGCTGCGCGGAGCGTGAACTACTCGAGTGCCGGAACCATGGAGTTTCTCTTCGATGAAGAGGGACGCTACTACTTCATGGAAATGAACACCCGAATCCAGGTGGAACACCCGGTGACAGAGCTGGTGACCGGGCTGGACATGGTGAAGGAACAGATCCAGGTCGCGGACCGCCAGAAGCTCGGGCTGTCTCAGGAAGACATCAAGTTCAGGGGCTGGGCCATCGAGTGCAGGATCAATGCGGAGTGCCCCCAGACATTCATGCCTTGCCCCGGCAAGATCACCGCTTTTCACCCGCCGACCGGCCTCGGCATCAGGCTGGACACGGCCGCGCACACCGATTGCGTCATATCTCCTTATTACGACTCACTTATCGCCAAGGTCATCAGCTACGGGAACAACCGCGGCGAGGCGATCAAGCGGATGGAACGGGCTCTCGAAATGATGATCGTTGAAGGAGTCAAAACAACGATACCGCTTCATCAGCGGATCCTGGCAGATTCCAGCTTCCGGGAGGGCAGAATCGACACCCATTACCTCGAACGTTTCTTCCCCCGATAGCGCCGATCGGCAGGACTTCGCCCCGCGGGATTCTGCCTGCCTCGATGAACGATAATCTCGATTCCCAATGCGAATACCGACCTGCGAACAGGTCCGCCTGGAGGACGCATGAAGTTGCAGCTTCCGCCGGTCTACCCGATCACCGACAAGCGGCTGTCGGGATTGAACAGCCATCTTGAGATCCTGAAGGAGCTGGTGAGGGGTGGGGCGACTCTCGTACAGATCCGCGACAAAGAAACCCCGCTCGACGAACTTCTCGCCGATCTGCGGCGGTGCGTCGAGTTCGCCGTGGCACGCGGTGTAGAGCTGATCGTGAACGACCGGTGCGACCTTGCGCTCTGCTGCGGCGCGCATGCGGTTCACCTGGGCCAGGACGACCTGCCCGCCGCGGCGGCCAGGACATTGATGGGGCGCAAACGGGTCATCGGGCTCTCCACGCACAACCTCCGCCAGGTGCATGCTTCAGCGGGGCTCCCGATCGACTATATCGGCTTTGGCCCTGTCTATGCGACCTCGACGAAAGACGCGGCATCCCCGGTTGCCGGTGTGCGCCGGCTGAGGGCCGCCTGTGCCGCAGCAGTTTGGCCGGTCGTGGCGATCGGCGGTATCGGTGCCGGAAAGATTCGCGAGGTACTGGAAGCCGGGGCGACGAGCGCCGCGGTCATTTCCGCGGCGATGGCGGGCGGGATGGTCGCCCGGAATATGGGTGCGCTCCTGAACGAAGCCAGGGTGAGATGATTGACCTGGAACAGCTCGGGTACGCCTCGAGTATGACATCTCCGCCCATGCGGCTGATTCGTGCGATGTTGAACCGGGGCGCTGTTGCGAGATCGGAGAATCCGCTGCCGCCGACTACGGGTACCGCCTTCCGGCCTCCAAGCAGCGATGGCGAGAGGATGAAGTAGAACTTGTCCACGGCTCCCAGTGAGAGAAAGGACCAGTGGATCGAGCTCCCCCCCTCCACCAAGAGGCCGAGAACATCTCGGCGACCGAGATCCTCGAGTACATGGCCCAGCGACAGCCTCCCCCTGGATCGCGGGACTACAACCACCTCGGCTCCGCGTCCCTCGAGGCGGCGCCGGCGTTGCACCCCCGCATCGGCAGCGCAGTAGAAGAGCACAGGGTTTGATGTGTCGGCGAGGACTCGCGCGGTCTGCGGCGTCCTCAGCCGGCTGTCCAGGATGACGCGGATCAGGCCGCGGCCTCTCGGCATCGTGCCCCGGCAGGTCAACTCCGGGTCATCTTCCAGTACGGTGCCGACTCCTACCAGCAAGGCGTCCAGCTCGTGGCGCAGGGCCTGCGTGAATTGTGCCGCCTCGGGCGAGGTGATGTGCAGGCGCCCCTGGCCGCGCAAGCCGATGCGTCCGTCCAGAGTCATGCCGGCTTTGGCCACGACCAGCGGGCGCCCGGTTGTCACGTGACAGGCAAAGGGCTCGATGATCCTCTCGGCCCGGCTGCGAAGGATCCCGATATCCACCGGGATCCCCGCTGCGCGGATCCGATCGATGCCCCGGCCGTTAACCTGCGGGTTCGGATCTCGCGCGGCGACGACAACGCGTGAGACGCCCGATCGAACGAGCAGATCGGCGCACGGAGGCGTCCGTCCGTGGTGACAGCAAGGCTCGAGCGTGACATAGGCAGTGGCTCCCCGCACCCGGCGACCCGCTTCGCGGACGGCGCGCACCTCCGCGTGGTCCATGAGCCCGTACTCGTGAAAACCACGCCCGATGATCGAACCCTCCCGTACAATCACGCATCCGACCGTCGGGTTAGGCGAAGCGAGGCCCACTCCACGCCTCGCGAGTTCCAACGCCTCCAGCATGAACTTTCGGTCTTCAGCAGGCATGGGCGATCAGGCCACTAACCGCTGAGGCGCAGCGTGCGCGGAGCATGATCGATATCCGGGCTGGATTCATATCATCAGCTCTGCGCCTGCGGCGTCTCCGCGGCGGAAGCAGGAAGGCGGACACGGATCCGGCGCACCCTTTTTCGGTCAGCCTCCAGAATCCGGAAGCGGACATCCTCGATATCGAACTCTTCGCCCGGCGCCGGGACGCGCCCGAGAAACGCAACCACCAGCCCTGCGACGGTCGAGCTGTCATAGCCTTCGAACTTCCTGCCTGCCAGCTCGCGCAGACGATCCAATTCCGCGCCACCCCTGAAAATGAAACTCGATGGCCCTTCCTCCGCGATCTCCACCACAGCCGCCTGATCCTCGTCGCGGATCTCCCCTACGATTTCCTCGAGGAGATCTTTCATCGTGGCGATCCCCGAGACTCCGCCGAATTCATCGATCACGACGGCGGCCTGGTCACCCCGCTGCTGCATTTCCTTGAGGAGAGAGGAAACCGGCTTCGTCTCGGGCACGAAGAATGCGGGATGCATCACTCCCGTAACGGGGTCAGAATCTCTGCCGGGGACATAGGCCGCCAGGAGCTGGCGAATGTGCGCGACACCGACGATATGGTCGAGGTCCCCCCGGTAGATGGGTATCCTTGAATGCCTGTGGCGCACCATCATATCGCGCAGCTGGCCGACAGTGGATTTTTCATCGCAGGCGACGATCTCGGTTCTCGGCGTCATCACCTCCCGTGTGAGCGTGCCCCCGAACTCCACCACCGACTGGATGAGCTTGCTGTCATCTCTTTTGATGATACCCTCGTCCTCACCGATATCGAGGTAGGCCTGGAACTCTTCACCCGCCGTCTCTTCGGCAGCCAGCTCAGATCCCGCAGCCGCCGGTTCGGGCTCTTGCTTGAACCAGCTGAGCACCCGGGACAGCGGGCCGGCAATGGAGCCAAGCACTGCGTGGAGCGGGCTGTAGAGACGGAGCAGCCGGAATGCCGTCCGCTCCGGGTCGTTCTGCGTAAGAAGCCGCGGTACGAGCTGGCGAAAGGCCAGGGAAACCGCGATGACGATCGGGAGCGCAAAAACCACTCCCCAGCCCCCCCACCGCTCCAGGCAAAGATGGGTCGTCGCTATCGCAATTGTGATCGTGGCGAACTGCGTTCCGACGTGCAGAGGCATCAAAACCTGAATCGGATCTTCCATGATCAGGTTCATCAAGGGCGTCGGAGGTTTGTCCTCACGCTCGAGAACCATTCTCAATGTAAGTTGGCTGGACTGCGTGAGGGCTGTTTCAACGAGCGACAGAAGGAACACGAACGCGATGCAGAACCCGATGAGCGCAAGTTCCAGGATCTCGACATTCATCGGCCCCTCTTCCCTTCCACGGTTGCGGGTCCACACGACGCGAACCGCCGGCGCAGCAGTCGCCGCTGCACGGCGAGATGTTCGCCTCTATCGACGGTGTGATCGTATCCGAGAAGATGAAGCATGCCGTGTACCAGCAGTCGACGCAGCTCGCGGTCGTGGGTGCTGCGCCAGCGAAGCGCCTGGCGCAGAGCGGTTGCGGGAGAGATTACGATCTCACCCGGAAGAGGCACTCCGCTCTCACCCGTGCCACCGTACTCGAAGCTCAGGACGTCGGTGGTGCAGTCCCTTCCGCGAAACCGACGATTCAGGTCCCGCATCGTCCTGTCGCCCACCAGGACGACAGATACCTCGCAAGCCTCCGCGCCGAGGGCGTCGAGGATGCCGGCACAGAATGATCTGATGGAACCCGTACCGATCCTAAACCGCCTTTGCCGGTTGGACACCTGTACCCTGAACCGTTGCCCTCTCCGCCCCGTTTCCGGATTCTCTGAAGTCATATCCCGGGTAGTCCACGCGGCGCCGATGGTAGACGCCCGTCAGCGTTTTGAAAAAGCTCTCCTCCACGATCCGAATGTCGCGCAGGGTGATGTCACACTCATCGAATTGATTGTCTTCGAGGATGGCCTCCATCAAACGCCGGATCATTCCCTGTATCTGGGCAGCCGTCGGATCCGACAGGGAGCGCGAAGCCGCTTCGACGGCGTCGGCCATCATGACGATCGCTGCTTCCCGGCTTTTCGGCTTGGGTCCCGGGTACCGGAAGTCGGCCTCGACTACTTCACCGTTCTTCCCTTCGGCAGAGCCCTTTGCCTTGTGATAGAAGTAGGTCATCACCCGAGTCCCATGGTGCTGCGGGATTATCTCCTGGATAACTTGAGCCAGCCGGAGTTCCTTGGCCATGGCCAGACCGTCCTTGACATGGCTGGCGATGATAAGGGAACTCATGTTCGGCGAGAGGGTCTCATGCGCGTTGGGACCATGTACCTGATTCTCGACGAAATACTCGGGCCTGAGCATTTTGCCGATGTCGTGATAGTAGGCACCCACACGTACGACAAGCGGGTTGGCCCCGATCGCCTCCGCCGCCGCCTCCGCGAGGGTGCCGACCATCAGGCTGTGATGGTAGGTCCCGGGAGCTTCCACCGAGAGACGCCGCAAAACCGGTGTGTTGAGGTTGGACGACTCGAGCAGGCGAATGTCGGTCGTAATCTTGAACAGTGATTCCAGTGCGGGAAGCATCATGGAAACCATCGCCGACGCCAGGATTCCCCCGAGATAGGCGAAACCGGCCTGGGGCGCAAAATCCGGTAGCGTCAACGGGGGTTGCCGCAGCAACTCGATCGCGAGCACACTCACAATGTTGACCAGACCCACCGTCAAGCCTGCCTTCACTATCGCTGCCCGATCCTTGTACTGGCGGACGCTGTAAATCGCGGTCAGGCTTCCCAGAAGAGTGTAGGAGGCCATCTGGGCATCGCCGTAGTAGAGTCCGACAAGCACGCTGAGCATCATCGAAAAAAAGAACCCGAAGGCGGTGTCCACCAGCAGCGTGATCAGCATGGCGCCCGCCGCGAACGGAATCGCGTAACACAGGTTCAGAGGATCCCGGAAGGCATCGACGGCAAGCCGATCGCTCAGGAAGTCGGCGAGCCCCGTCATGAGTCTCACGACCAGCAGGACACTGATCAGGACCAGCAGGATGAGCAAGGTGTGGTTTCTTATCTGGCGATGGCGCGTCTGGTAATAGACAAAGTAGCGCCAGACCGCGTAGGCCAGGACCAGCGTGAAGAACAGAAAGCCGACCGCCTGCCGGGCAATCGACCGCGGCCGCTGAGCGTTGCGCAGGGCGTCCAACTGCTTGGCGACGGCCGGTGTGACCTCCTCACCGCTCCGCACGATCACGGTGCCCTGGTTGATGCGCACCTCGACAGGCGGGACCCGCGACGCAGCAGCCGCCCGGCGGCGGCGGGATTCCTCCTCCCGCGGCAGGAGGGTCGGGGCCAGGAGCCCCTGGAGGTAGGCGAGCACTCGCTCGCGGTCCTGCGCAGGCAGGCTGTAGAACTCGAGTGCGAATTGGCTGAGATGCGCACGGGCATCCCGGGTGTCGCGGGCCCTGTATCCTTCCGCCAGCGGCCGCTCCACGGGCGAGACACCGTCCCGGAGGACGACGCCCGTCCGCTGATCCTCGAGAAACAGGGCTTTGTCGGCAACGATCCCGCCGCGCAGAAGGGCATCGAGTGTCTTGACGAGCTGGCCTTCCAGCGCGACGGAGAACCTGTACTTAAGAAGCACCGGCAAGGAGGCGGGAGGGACACTCCCTCCGCCGAGGGTCTCCAACTCGACCAGCACTTCACCCTCTTTGTCCTTGGGAATCGGCCCCGTCGCAGGGATCTTGCGCTCGACCAGCAGTGCGCGCGCCGCGGAGAAGTATCTCGCCACGTCCTGTTCCCTGGCGTCGATCATCTGCCAATCCAGCTCATAGACCGCAGGAACGGCAGCCATTGCAGCGGCGCGATTCCGTTCTGTTGCGTCCACCTCTTCGTAGACTATGTTCTGCGGCGCCCTGACCTCGTGCGCGGCGACCGTTCCCACCCGGTAATCGGGGATGCGTTGGAACCGGAAGCCCGTCAGAAGGACAGCGATCAGCAGGGACAACCCGACGCCGGCGAGGGCGTCTGCCCAGGTCAGCCTGCAGCGCAGGTTGTCGAAACTATCGCGCAGCCAGGATCTGGAAGGACCTTCCCGCTTTCCGACTCTTGAAAGGGTAGGCATCATGCACTCAAGGATTTAGGCAAGTATAGCACAGGGTCCGAGGGGATCATGGGGAACCGGGCAGACACGGGATACACGCACTGCCACCCGGCGGCACCCGCCTCCTTGCAGTCTCGGGACCTGTCCGCAAAAAAAGAGGCTAATGGGACTTGAGCTTCCTGATCTGCCGGGTCAGCTCGGGTACGACCGCAAAGAGATCCCCGACAATCCCGTAATCGGCGATCTTGAATATCGGCGCCTCGGAGTCCTTATTGATAGCCACCACGTATTTCGAGGAAGACATGCCCGCAAGGTGCTGCACAGCCCCGCTGATACCGCAGGCAATGTAGAGCGTCGGCGAGACCGTTTTCCCGGTCTGTCCGACCTGGTGCTGGTGGTCGATCCATCCCGCGTCCACAGCGGCCCGCGACGCACCCATTGCGCCTCCCAGAGCGTCGGCCAGTTCCTGAAGCATCGCGAAGTTCTCGGGGCCTTTCATCCCTCTGCCGCCCGATACAATGATCGAGGCTTCGGTCAGTTCGATCTTCTGGCCTGCCCCGGTCACCACCCCGACAGTCCTGGCGCGCACCTTCGAGGGCTCGAGCGACGGGGCGAACTCCTCAACCGTCGCGGCGCGCGTCGCATCCGGCGCGCGCACTGAAAACACGTTCGGTCTCAGAGTGGCCATGGCGGGAACCGACAGCGGCCTGACACGGGCAAGCGCCTTGCCCGCGTAAATGGGCCGCACACATTCCAACCGGCTCCCCTCGACGATCCGGACCTCGGTGCAATCCTGCGCCAGCCCGGCACGAAGGCGTGCGGCGGCCCTGGGGAGAAAATCCCGTCCCATCGCGGTGGCCGCGCCGAGAACGATGCGGGGACTGACATGGCTGCAGGTTTCAACGAGCGCCGCTGCAAAGGCTTCTGCGGAATAGGCAGCGAGGAGGTCATGGCGCGCCAGAATCACCCGGTCAGCACCGTGCTGCCCCAGCTGAGCCGACGGATCAGCCGTTCCGATATAGAACGCGGTCACAGACTCTTTCAAGGTATCCGCAAGACCGCGAGCGGCGCACAGCGCCTCCAGTGAAGACTTCTTCAGCGTCCCCTGCCGCTCCTCAACAAAAACCAGTATTCCCTGCGTCATGATTCCTCCGTCTGAACTCCCCTGTCTGCGCACGCCCCCGGGTTCGCCTCACAGAAGCGGCAACCGCCGGTGAGACCGATGCCGGACAAACTTCATATGATCTTGGCTTCTTCGCGCAGCAGCTCGATGAGCTGCCCGGCGCTCTCCGCCGCGTCTCCCGTCAGTATCTTTCCGGGCGGCCGCGGTGGCGGCAGCGTGACCTGCTCGACCGAAAGACGCGATGCCAGGTCATCTGCGCTCAGGCCCAGCGAGGCAGTTGCCCGGGTTTCAATCGGCTTCTTCTTGGCCGCCATGATTCCCTTCAGGGAGGCGTACCGCGGATTGTTGAGCCCCTTCTGGGCGGTGAACACCGCGGGAAGATTCCCCTCGACGATTTCTCGCGCCCCTTCGATCTCCCTCTCCGCCCTGAATCCGTCAGCCCGCACCTCCAGCTTGACGACAACCGACACCTGCGGCACGTCCAGGATCTCAGCCACCACGGCGGGAACCTGGCCGTTGTCGACACCGATGGCGTGTTTCCCGAAGATAATGACGTCCGGAGCCAGTTCGCGGCAGACGCGGGCAAGCGCAGAACCCACAGCGAGTGAATCCGCTGTAGCCAACGTGTCATCCTGGATGAGTATGGCCCTATCCGCGCCCATCGCCAGGCAGGTCCGGAGGCCGGCGGTGGCCTTCTCACTCCCGGCCGCGATGACCACAACCTCGCCTCCAAGTTTCTCTTTGATCTGGAGTGCCTCCTCGACGGCGAATTCATCGTACGGATTGACCACGTAGGCAACGTCGGACAAATCGACGGACTTGCCGTCGGCAGCAACCTTGACCCTGATGGCCGTGTCCGGGACGTACTTGACGCAGACTGCGATCTTCATAACTTCACTCCCAATCAACGCGGGTGATTCCGCATACCGTGCCGAATCTTGCTGCAACCAAGCGCAGTCCCGAGTCTCCGGGAGAAATCCGGATTCCGAGCGGGATGCACCTTCTCAAGATTCAAACCGCTTGAACAACAGGCAGGCGTTGGTTCCACCGAACCCAAAACTATTGGACAGAGCATACCGGATCTTCATCTCGCGCGCGACGTGCGGCACGTAGTCGAGATCGCAATCCGGGTCCGGATTGTCGAGATTTATGGTGGGATGTATCTTCTGCGCGCGGATGGACATCGCCACAACGCCGGCCTCGACGGCGCCGGCTGCGCCCAGCAGGTGCCCGATCATCGACTTCGTGGAACTGACCGCGAGCTTGAAGGCATGTTCGCCGAACACGGTGCGGATCGCTGCGGTTTCGGTCCGGTCGTTTGGCGGCGTCGAGGTCCCATGGGCGTTCACGTAATCAACCTGGTCCGGTCCGACCCCCGCATCGCGCAGGGTCATTCGCATGGCCCGCACTGCACCATCTCCGTCCGGCGGCGGCGCAGTGATGTGATGTGCGTCGCCCGACATTCCGTAGCCGACGACCTCTGCATAGATTCTCGCGCCCCGACTGGTGGCGTGCTCGAGCTCCTCGAGGACGAGGATACCGGCTCCTTCACCGAGAACGAAACCATCGCGCTCGCGATCAAAGGGCCGGCTCGCCCTGGTCGGCTCATCGTTCCTGGTGGAGAGTGCCTTCAGGGCATCGAAACCGGCGACCGCGAGCGGCGTGATGGCGGCCTCGCTGCCTCCTGTGATCATGACGTCGGCATCCCCACGCTGGATTATCTTGAAGGAGTCGCCGATCGCATGGCTTCCAGCCGCACAGGCGGTGCACGGAGCGGAGTTCGGGCCGGTGGCGCCGAATCTTATCGAGACATGCCCAGCCGCGAGGTTGACTATGCTCGACGGTATGAAAAACGGGGAAACGCGCTTGGGCCCCTGTTTGAGCAGGGTTTCGTGCTCGGTTTCGATCGTGCGGAACCCGCCGATTCCCGAACCGATGACGACGCCGGTCCTCTCCGACTCGGGAGGCTGCAACCGCGCCATGGCCGCATCCTTCATCGCGAACTCCGCGGCAGCCAGCGCGTAGTGGATGAAGGCATCCATCTTCCTCGCTTCCTTGCGTTCGATGAAGACGGTAGGGTCGAAGTTCTTCACCTCCGCGGCAATCCTCGTGGGAAACTGCGCGGCGTCGAAGCGGGTGATTGGGCCGACGCCCGATACACCTCCGGCCAGGGACCGCCAGGTCTCTTCAGACCCGAGGCCAAGGGCTGTGACCAAACCAACGCCAGTCACCACGACGCGCCGTTTCACCGCTCGGCTCTCTTTCGCTAGCTCACGTGCGACTCGACATAATCGATGGCATTGCGGACCGTCTTGATCTTCTCAGCGTCCTCGTCCGGGATTTCGATCCCGAAAGCTTCCTCAAATGCCATCACAAGTTCGATCGTGTCGAGCGAATCCGCACCAAGATCATCCACGAAGGACGCAGAATCGGTTACCTCGCTCTCGCTGACGCCGAGCTGGTCCACGATGATGGATTTCACCTTTTCCTCAGTAGACGCCATGATGTTTTCTCCTTAGCAGTTACACAAATCTACAAGAAAGAATGCGGCCGTTAAAGGCGCCACATTTTAGCACCCGGCGATCCAGAAGCAAGCGCTTCGAACCGGGAATCGATTCCGGAAATCATCGAGCCGGCCAAACCACACCCGCACGCGGCGACCTCGCCACCGCAGAGACAGCCGCGGCGTCCCCATCGTATCAGGCTTCGCCGTTCTCGAGGCTCTGAGCCGAGATCTGGCTCAGTTCCGCCTGAAGCCTCTCGTTGACCTTGTTTTCTACGAATTCCTTTGCGACCCGGATCGCATTCTTGATGGCATTGCCGCTGGATCGCCCGTGGCAGATAATGCACACTCCCCGCAGGCCGATCAGGGGTGCACCGCCGTATTCCGAATAGTCCAGGCGTTTCTTGAGCCGCCTGAACGAATCCATGGAAAGAAGGGCTCCGAGCTTGGCCCGGAGGTTTCTGGAAAGTTCTTCCTTCATCAACTGCAACATCGTCTCGACAAGCCCTTCGCTGGTTTTCAACGCGACGTTCCCTGTAAAACCGTCACAAACGATGACATCCGCCCGGCCGTTATAGATGTCACGGCCCTCGACGTTCCCTATGAAGTTGATCTGGAGTTCCTTGAGCGACTTGTGGACTCCCTTGGTAAGGTCGGTCCCTTTCGATTCTTCCTCGCCGACGGACATCAAACCCACGCGCGGCGATGCCACGCCGACGATCTGCTTGCTGAAAAGGTGTCCCATCAGCGCAAACTGCACCAGGTGATGCGGTTTGCAGGTCACGTTGGCGCCCACGTCCAGCAGAACCGCGCGGCCCGTCAGAGTCGGGACCACGGTGGCCAGGGCCGGGCGGTCGACGCCGGGGACCACACCCACGAGCATCTTGGCGACGGCCATGACCGCACCGGTGTTTCCCGCACTCACGAGTCCGCTTGCCAGACCGTCACGCACCAGGGCGGCAGCGACATGAACCGAGGAGTCCTTCTTCTTCCGGAGAACCGCGGCAGGCTTCTCATCCATGGCAATGGTCTGCGAAGCATGCCGGATCTCGACGGAAAGGCCTTCCGCTGACCTCTCCCTCAACATCGGTTTGAGCCGGCTCTCGTCACCTGCCAGGATCACGTGCACTCCGTAGGCCCTGGCGGCAGCTATCGCGCCATCTACCTCGCTGCGTGGAGAGTTGTCGCTCCCCATGGCGTCAACGACGATCTTGGTCATGGAATCGGCTAGTTCCTCTCAGCAAAAGAAGGTCGCCGGGATCAGATCTCTTCCTCGGCTTCCATCACCGGGCGGCCGCGATAGTACCCGCACTTGGGGCAGGCCCGGTGTGGCTGCTTCGGCTCCAGGCACTGCGGGCAGAGGCCCGGGGTCACAGGCTGAAGGAAATCATGCGCGCGCCGCTTGCCACGGCGTGCCTTCGAGTGTCTTCGTTTTGGATTGGGCATGGAACGTGTCTCCCTTTTCTATTCGCTGCACCGATCATTTTCACGTCGGAACGGGCAGCCGGTCCGGCATCGAAAGGCCGGCTCAATCCTTCTTCTTTTCGCGAAACTCCAGCAGGGCCGAGAGCCGGGGATCCGGTCCCTCGCTGCCACAACCGCAGGGCCCCTCGTTGAGATCCCTGCCGCATCGATAACAGAGCCCCTTACATTCTTCCCGACAGACAAACTTCATCGGCAGCGCGAGTTCTACCTGCTCCGCCACCATAAGATCCACATCGAGACGGATGCCGTCATAGAATGCGACGCCCATTTCCTCGTACTTGAGCTCGATCTCTTCCTTCTCTTTCCTCCCCTTGGGTTGTGGAACGTAGGAGAGGTCGAAACGCGCGCTGACAGGTCGCAGGAATTCCGAAGTACAGCGGGCACACCGGCAGCGAACGGCCGTGTCGACGCTGCCGTCTATGTGCAGATCCCGGTCCTCGTGGCTCAGTACGAAATCGGCTGCCACCACCTTGGCCAGCGCCGCATCCTGCCGTTCGAAGGCCAGCTCACCCACCCTGTAAACGTGGTGTACGTGCAGCGGTTCGTCCCGCAGATCCTCAATCTCGATAAACACAGACGTCTCCTGCCTCGCGCAAGGCAGCCAATTATAGCCGCGAGCAAGACTTTGTCAACAAAAGGACCAATTAATACAATGACTTACGGCGTCAATCGGGGGATCTTGGCAGCCGAAGAAGGTTTCGTGGATGGTCTGTTGCCACACGAGTATTACGCTGCAGACCCCGGCGCAGTTCCGGCTGGCTACTGACGCGCATCTCCCTCCAACTTGTTCAACTCCTGCACGATCAAAGACACAAGCATGCTCCTGCCGCTGCCATCCCGGGCCTCCCGCAGGATCTTGATCGCCTCGTCGCGCTTCCCCAGGCTTTCGAGGGCGCGGGCGAGGTCCAGTTGAAGCATCGCTTTGGGCAGCGTGCACTGGGGATCTTTGATCATCTCTTCAAGTATTTCCCTGGCTCCTTTCGGATTCCCGGTCTGGAGGTAATACTCCGCGATCGCCTGTCTGGCCAGGAAAGCCACCGTGCGATCCTTGGTGTTGTAGCGGACCGCCTCAAGAGAGCGGAGGCCCTCCTCCTTCCGGCCGAGCTTCAACTCGGTCAGGCCCTGGTAGTAACGGGCTATGATGGACAGCTTGGAGACTCCCCACGAGGACGCAACAGACGAGAATTCCTTGTAGGCAGCCTTGTACCTGGCCTCCTCAGTTCGGAACAACGGCTCGCTGCCCTTCCCGTAAGGGTCGTCCGGCGCCGTCGCGTCAATTCTCGCATGGAAGAATTCCATCCCCTTGGCAAGCTGGTCCTGGGCCCGTGCCTCACGGGCATCCAGATACTGGATGCCGAGGAATATTCCGGCGATTACCAGCAGGCCGGCCGCGGCAACAACGGCGATCATCCTGCCCTGCTCGCGGAAAAGCTCTACAACCCGGACGATCGCATGATGAACCGGATCTTCAGCGAGTATCTCTTTCCGTGTCAGCTTTGTTGTGCCCAAGGTCCCTTCCTTAGAGGTATAGCTGTTTGCGGTATTTAGGACCGGAAAAAATAGCACAGTTCAAGCATCAATCCTAGGCCGAAGATTGCTGCGGGCACCGTCCGCGCGGACCCGCACCGTCGACCAACTTCCCCGTTCCCGCGGACATTCCTATTTGCTAGGATCGGTAAGACCGGTCTCGAATCGGAACCGGGCTATGGGGGAATCCATGAGCGACTCACTGTTGCCGCTGCTATCCGCCCTTTTCATGGCATCTGCCGCGTTTGCCTGGGCGCAGTCACCGGCGGAATGGGAAAACCCGGTCAAGAGGCTTCTACGGGAGGGCAAGCCGGTCGTCGGGGCAACAATCACGGTCCCGAGTCCGGAGGTCGCCGCCCAGGCAGCTAACCTGGGCTTTGACTTCCTCTGGATCGAAATGGAGCACAGCCCGATCACGCTCGAGACGGCCAGAAACATGATCCTGGCCACCCGGGGACTCAAAGCGGTCCCATTCATCCGCGTGCCGGTCAACGAGATCTGGACGGCCAAGCGCGCCCTCGACCAGGGAAGCCTTGGGGTCATATTCCCGTTCACCTCGACGCCGGAGCTTGCGCGGCAGGCCGTGGCGGCATGCAAGTATCCGCCGGAGGGCGTCCGTGGTGCCGGGCCCGGGCTCGCCAGTTTCCGCTGGCCCGCACCCGAAGGCTATACCACCTTCGCCAACCGGAATGTAGCTGTCGTGGTCATCATTGAGCAGTCGCAGGCGGTCGATCGGATCGAGGAGATCGCCGCCGTGCCGGGGATCGATGTTCTGTTCATCGGGACAAACGACCTCTCGTTTTCGTACGGTCTGCATGGCAGGCAGGACGATCCGAGGCTGAAATCCGCGATCGAGAAGGTCGTCGCAGCCGGGCGCCGGCACAATATTGCACTGGGCCGGCCCGCAGCAAGTCCCGGGCAGGTCCAGCAATACATCGGCGAGGGCTTCCTGTTCTTCCAGGCGAGCAGCGAACTCGGAATGATGGCCGCGGGGGCCGGCCCACTGCTGCAGTCTCTGGGAAAATCAGGGTTCGACTCTAAGACGCGACCGCTCTACTGAGTTTTGCCCCAGCGCCGCTGTTGCCTGTTCGGTCCGTCGACGGCCGTGCAAGCTGAGTCCGCCGTAGCGCGGCGGACATGCGCGCGCACCGGCCAAGCGCTCCGGCGCGGGCTCTCGTTCCAGGGCTGGCGGGCTGCACCAGCCTGTCGATCCCGGGCGCGAGTGAAGCCGCACCTTGCTCAGGCTGCGCCGGGAGAATACCGATCCCCAGGGCCAGGGCAACCGCTCCACCCCACGACGCCGTGGATAAGATTCACGCCGCACTTCCTGACTGCGCTATCGATCAGACAGGTCGTTGAGGTACCGCTCGAGTTCTCTCCGGGTCTCCAGCGAGCGTGATTTCACGCGCCGCCACGCAAAGGCCAGGAATAAGGTCACAATGGCCATCCGGCCGAGCACATCAAAGGAGTCCGCACGGGAGTCCATGGGCTGTGGACTGAGAATCAGCACCAGGAGGGCGATCGCCCCAAGAGCGAAAATGAGCCTTTGCGAGTATCGTTCAACCCGGAGCCGGGTCTCGACGTGACGGTGTTCCCTCGATATGAACTCCAGCATCGTGGCCGTGGCTGGCTCCTTCAAGCGGTGAGCAAGGAGCACTACGCCGGCCAGGCCGTCGACCAGCAGCGCTGCAGCAAAGATCCAACCCGCAATGCGCCCCGGTCCCGGGGACATCAGCACCACGGACACACCGGCCACAACGAGGGCAAACAGCAGACTGAACACCAGTCTCGAGAGTTCTTCCGACCGCTGAAGATCGTGTATCGCGCTGGTGCGAACGAACTGAAGGGACCGCGAGCTCCGCAGCCGGGAGGAGAGGGGATGCCCCTCCACAGACTGTTTCTGCCAAGCTGACTTGAATCCTTCGAGTTCCATCTTCAACCTCCGCAGTATCGCTGAGTGAACGTCTTTTTGAGGCGGTTGATGCGCACACCGACATGGCTCTCGGTCAGGCCGGTGACCTCGGAGATTTCACGGTAGCTCAGGTCCTCGAGGTACAGGAGGAAAACGGCGCGGTCTACTTTTCCCAGCGACTGCAGAAACTCTTCCAGGATGAGGATTTCATTGCCGGGGCTGGGCGGTGCCAAGGGCTCCGGGTAAGTTTCGACCAAAGGCCGGGCCGATGGCTCGATCCGACGGCTGTTTTTCCTGCGAAACGTGATGGCCGTGTTCAGCGCGACGCGGTATACCCAGGTACCCGGAGCGGACCTGCCTTCAAAGTGGTCGAGCCCTTTCCACATCTGCAGCAGGATTTCCTGGCACAGGTCTACCTGCTCATCTGCACGGGCGTAGCTGCGCGCGATAGCGATGATGCGTCGCATGTTCGCGGAAACCACATCGTCGAACAGACGCTCCTTTGCACCGTCGCCGGGCATGATGGTCTCCTGTCCTCGTCTGGAGGTCGTTCGCTCACTTCGCACGGCTCAGGAGTACGGGAGATGAAGACAGGCGCAGTTGGTCGGTCGCCCGTGCCTTTCAGCCCCGTTGCCCCTGATGTCGAGGCTAGCTCGTGCTCGTCCTCGAAATCGAGTGCAACTTCCAAAAGGTATTAGTCGCCGCCCAAGTTCAAAAATTACATTTTCAGGGTCAGACCCCGAGGGGGAGTTCCCAACCGGGGCGATAGGTCTCCTTCAAGTACTGATCTGCTTCGGGGACGTTCGTCGCTTTCATGGCCTTGGCGTCCCAGTACATCGTTTTCTCCACGCGCATGGCCACGAGGCCGAGGAGGCCGATTTCGGTCAGGTTCGCACCGTACTCGAAATTGGCGCTCGAGGGCTTTCCTCCTTTGCAGGCATCGAGCCAGTCGCGGTGGTGCCCGTTCGAACGCGGCAGCGTTTCCGGGGGACGCTTGTATTCAGCATCCCGGGAGCCGGGCAGGAGGCGGGGCGGGCCTGCCCAACCGGGACAGGTCAGCAGCCCCTTGTCGCCGACGAAAAGAATGCCGTTGCCGCCGGCGCCGAGCTGATCATTCTCTTCCAGGCCCTCCGGACGGGATGGCATCAATCCGCCGTCGTACCACGTGAACTTGACGGCAGGCATCTTGCCGCGCGGCCCGAAGTGATAGGTGTACAAGCCGCCCACGGGTGCCATGTAGGAATCCACGCCCCCGGCACCATGGGCTTCGATGCTGATCGGCTCCCGCAGGTCCAGGGCCCAGAGCGCGGGATCGAAGTTGTGGCAGAAGAAGTCGCCGATCGGCGCCGTGCCGAAATCCCAGAAATCCCTCCAGCTGACAGGCACATAAACCGAGTTGTAAGGGCGAGGCTCGCGGGGTCCCAGCCAGAGATCCCAGTTGAGGCCTTGCGGGACCGGTTCTTCCGGCGGCACTCCGCCGCTGTATTTCTTGCTCCAACGAGTCGCGCCCGTCCAGGCGTGGACTTCCCGGACGTCGCCGATGGCACCATCCCAGATCCATTCGCAAGTCTGACGAATGCCATCGCCTGAATGCCCCTGGTTGCCCATCTGGGTGGCTACGCCGGTTTCCCTGGCAACCCGCGCTACCTGCCGGGCCTCCCACACGTTGTGCGTAAGAGGCTTCTCGCAATAGACGTGTTTGCCCATGCGCATCGCCGTCACACACACGACCGCGTGCGCGTGATCCGGTGTGGCGCAGAGTATGGCGTCAACTGCCTTCTCCTTCTCCAGCATGACGCGGAAGTCCTCGTAATCGGCAACCTTGTAGCCGGGCGTGCTGGCAGCGTAGCGATTCTCGATCTCAGCCTTAAGGGAGAGCCTGCCTGCGGTGCCTTTGTAGTAGAAACCGTCGAGGCTGAGCGATTCGGTCGGGTCAGCCAGGGCGATGACCTGTGCGTCCTGGTAGCGGTTGAGAGAGCGAAGGTTGGTTCGTCCCTGGCCGCCGCATCCGATGATCGCGATGTTGACCTTGTCGCTGGGCGGGACGTAGCCCGACCCGCCGAGGACGTGCCGCGGCACGAAGCTGAAGCCCGCTACTGCAGCGGCCGTGTTGCCAATGAATCTGCGCCTGCTGACGCCGTTTCCTGTCGTGGTTTGGTGTTTCATGGTATCAAAGTGCCTATGTTGCGCAGCTCCATCTCCCTGCGCAAAGTGATGTCGGAAGGTTCTGCCAAAGCAAGCCTTGCCTCAAGACCAAGCGTAATTTTTACCGCGTGCCAGTTTGCGCAGCAAGCGAATTCCAAGTCGTCCGTGAATTCCCAAAGCAGCGCGGATTGCGGCCTGGCGTAAAGCAGCAGTTCCTGGAGCATGCCTACTTCCCTCATCCCGTAGTGAAAGGAGTCGTACATCTGGCCCTGCCAGGCAGAAGGGTCGACGCCGAACTCGGCCACTAGCAGCGGCAGTCGCAGCCACTCGGCCAAGTCTCCCCAGGCTTTGTACTGGTCAGGAGGGGCACCCCACCATGAATGGAAGCTCACTGCTCCGATGTATTGCAGTACCTCCGGGTCGTTGGCCGCGGGTAGTGCGAAAAGGTAAGTCTCACGCGGGGACGCCACGTCGGCAAGCAACCACTTCGTCTTCAGCCCGAGCTTCTGAAAATGAGCACCGAAGTTCCTGATGGCGTCCCGATGTTCCGCAGGTGAAAATCGCACGTCCACGCCCCAGTCCGGTTCGTTGAACGAAAACAGGTCAGGCTCGACTCCGTACTTCCGCTTTGCATAGAGCAGGTAGGAGCTCACCGACTCGAGCAACTCCGGCCATCGTCCCTGCGCCAGGCGCCGCCTCTCGGTGCCGGAGCCGCGGCCCGGATCTTCAAAAAGCCACTCCGGAATGCGCCAGACGGATATAGCGTAAGGGATGCCCCTGTCCTGAATCTGCTTCGCGAGCAGGAACTCGCGGCGAAGATTGGATTCTGGCGTATCGCGAGTCTCGAAGTACGCCCAGTTGATTTCGTCCGGCGATCCGTCGTCGTTGATCGGCTCCCACTCGTTGAGAGTCATCTCCGTTCGCGCCCAGGAGACACGCAGGTTGTTCAACGTGTATTGGGTCACAGGCGATTCGATCTCGAAGCAGTAGTTGCCGCCGAAGCCGTCAAACTTGTAGCGGCTCCGCGTCGTATCCATCGCCAGATGTGCAGCTGTATGATCGGGCTGGCCCTCCAAAGAAAGGGTGAGCGCCAGTTTCGTCGCTGCTCCTGCGGGCAAGGAGCCCTTGTGCAGTGCCACAAACGCAGAATACCGCCGGTTGCCGGACTCCCAGAGGTCCCGGATGAAAACGGGGCAGGCGTGATCCAATGCGAGTTCGAGCCTCAAGCCGCCGGAGGCGTCCGTAAAGACGAGCCTGCCGGCCTCTCCACTCGCGAAGTCGAGTCCGGCAGGACGCACAGCCGGCATCGGGTATTCCTTCGGCCCGGCACCGCCCGCAAACGAGACTTTCCCGCCGGAGAACTGTTCGCGGGGCAGGTCGACCCGGAAGAAGACTCCTTCAGTCTCCAGCGCGTCCTCGGCACTTACCTCGATTTCGATTCCGACCTTGCCGCCGTTCTCCCGCACAGTCTGACGGAAACCGGCGCGCTGGTTATCAACCGGCCCGATGATACCGGACCAGGTAGTCGCACCTCCGTCACGGGTAACCTCAGTCCGCTCTGATTTCTCGAGACCGGTGAAGCTCACCCACCCCGGCAGCGGGGCCCCCAGGTTGGTTGTGGCTGCAAGTTCATCGCCACCGTACATCAGCCCGGTAAGGCGGCCATGTGAGTCGAAGACGGCACTCTCAGAAGCGTGGACGCAAGTGCAAGCCGCAGCCACCCCGACGAAAATACGCATGATCCGCATAGCGTATGACTCCTCACTTCGTGAAGGACAATCACGATTGCCACTCAAGGAACAGAGGGACGCAGCATAGCACGAGAGAAGGAGAGGGTGCGTATCGCAACGCCGGCGCTGCGTGACTCTGCCCGTTGCCGTGTGGCGGCATGCTCGCGATCTTCCCGTTAGGCCTGTCTTGAATTAGACTGCTGCCGATCGCTAGTTTTGGGGACAGGCTACTCAACCTCGAAACAGAGGGCATCGGCACACGCAGATTTACGAGCGACCGAGTTTCGAGGCTGAGTAGCCTGTTCCCAAAATCGAAGGAGGCAAAAATGCGTCTCTTGTGCATCCTCTTCATGTCGTCAGCATGCCTTGCCCAAACCGGCCAATGGGCTGAGTTGCGAAAAGACATCACAGGCGCCCGCCCGGGGAGCGCAGTCCGCTACGCCGCCGAAGCCAAGGCTTTCTTTCTCTGGGGATTCATGAACGCTGATCCTGACCTGCTGCAGGAGCAACCTCTCATGGCAGTGCCGGAATATGACATGGTCGCGTTTGATCCTGAGGACGGCCAGTGGCGGAGCTGCCTGCCGTTTCAGATGGAAGGCGCGTGGAGCAAGCGCCTCCCGCTGGCATATGTTCCGCGGACCTATTCGGGAATCACGACCGGCAGTGAGCGCACCGTGATGCGCAGCATGACGGAGGAAGAGGAGGCTGTCCCGCGTCCCGACCTGAACATCGTGTTCGACCAGGTGACCTACAATTCGACTGCGAATTCCCTGTTTTACTTCACGGGCGGGCTCACGGCTACGTACGATATCGCGAGACGGCGCTGGTCGGACCTCGCACCAGCCGGTTCCCCGCCTCCCGTGGTCGGCGGCTCGCTGGCCTACGACCCTGTTGGCGACGAGGTCATCTTGTTCGGAGGGGGCCATGTCGCCGAGCGGATGCCGGATGGAAAGCTGGCAGGTTACACAGGAACCTGGGTGTATCGCGTCAAACACAATGATTGGCAGAGACTGTCCCTCGAAAGCCAGCCTCCACCGCGCATGAACAGCCGCATGGTCTGCGACACGAGGAACCGTCAGCTCGTGCTGTTTGGGGGCGACGGCCAGAGCCGTTATCTCGCCGATACCTGGGTATTCGATTTGAAGGCTCGCCGCTGGCGCAAATCCGCTGCTCCCGGTGGTCCGGCGCCGCGCGCCGGACACTTCACAGTGTACGATCCTGTCACCGGCTGGATCATCATAGGCGGGGGGTACAACCGTACGGACCTTACCGACATGTGGGCATACGACCCGGCATCGGATCGGTGGATAAGACTCAAAGGCGACGTCCCGACGGGTTTCTACCTCTCCGCAGACATCGCCGCCGACAAGCGTCTTATTCTGCTCATTACCAGCGCAAGAGCACAGGGTGATCAAACGGCCTGCAACATCCTGTACCCGGTGCGAACCACCTATGGATACCGGATCGACGGAGATGTCATCGAGCATTCGGACGCAGGCATCACGTCGCAGGAACCGATGCCGAAAAGACAGGTTGGCGTCGAGTCTCCACGTCCGCCCGCGCGAAAGCCCACGGACTCTTCCATGCCGATCAACCAGTGGGTGAAGCTGAATCAGGGCGGGCAAGCGGCTCCCATCCGGACCTGGGGGAGCGCGACGTTCGACACCGGGCGCGGAGAGATTCTCTATTGGGGTGGAGGACATTGCGGCTACGAGGGAAACGATGTGGATGCTTTCAATGTCGACCTCGACGCCTGGCACGACGGCACCAACCCCGAGTATCCGGAACGACTCTGGAATCACGGTGTGCGGCTGGCCGGCGTGACCTTCCAGGGTGGGCCCTGGACGGAACACGGCCGGCGGATCTATGCCTATGATCCCGTGCAACAGAAGATGATCATGGTTCACCCGATCCGGCTCACAACGGGCTGCGAGCCGGAATGGCTCAAGTCGTTCCCCGGCAAGCCGCGGTCAGCCGCCGACGCGCTCGTCTTCCCGCCGTCGTCGTATGTGAAATACGCCACCTGGGCCTACGGCCCCGAGACTGCCTCGTGGGACTTGATTGGACCGGCTCCGGCAGGTTTGGACACGCTGGTCAGTACGCCGCTCGGCGTGATGGGCGTAACGGTGGATTGGCCCGCGAGGCTCAACGATGCCGGATACCTGCTGCCGTGGAACCCCTCGCAACCGCCGACAGACAACGCGATCTATTTGCTCCGCGGGTCTGCCTGGGAGCGACTGGACAAAGGACAGCCATCGCCGCAGAACCTGTATGAAATGACCAGTCTGGCCTTCGACTCGACCCGCGGCCAGGTAATCCTGCACGGAGGAGGGATCAGGCGCGACGAGCTGTGGACCTTCGACCTGAAGACAGCGCGCTGGAAAAATATGCAGCCGCAGGTTACGGCTGCAGCAGGGGCATCACCCCCTGCCTGCATGCGGGAGGCTGTCTACGTTCCGGGCGAGGATGTATTCCTGACTCTCGGCGACGCGTTGTGGGCTTACAGGTTAGGCGTCAACCGTTGGGAAAAGATTGACATCGTGGCTCCGGCCGGCGCCTCCGGTCAGAATCGCGCCATGGTGTATGACCCGCAGCGCGACCTGGTCCTCCTTATCCTCGGAGAGAACGGAGACGACGGAACGGCATCTGTCTACGCGCTGCGCTTCCGCACACGCGCTCGTGCAGCTCAGTGACCGCACCAGGCAGGTGCGCGCCGCCGGTACAGGCAACGTGACGGACGCCCGTCCGGCGTCTACTTTAGAAGGGCGCGCAACTCGTATATCAGCGCGGCCGGCATGCCCAGGGTGAAGGCCAATCTCGATGAGGAAATGACGACACTGACGACAGATTCCCTTCCCTGCCCTTGCCACTCCTGGGGTTGCGACCCTGGACGGATCGTACCGGGACCGGCCAGCCAGAACAGACATGCGAAGAGGATGATTAGAATGATGATCATTCGTCTCACGCCATCCTCCTTTCTGCGGCCTTCACGAATGCCGGGTGCCCCGCTGCTTTGATCAGCTCTTGCCTGCCGTGGAATCCCCGGCGGGTGCTTCGCTGCCGGCGTCCCTTTGCGGCACGTCGCGGCCGAAGGCGGTAAGCCCGCCAAGGGCGCCGAGCCCCATAGTCTCAACGGCCGTGGAGGGCACGATAATCATCGAACCCTTCTGACGCAGTCCTTCATAGACCATGTTCATCGCCCTGAGATGCAGGGCCACCGGGTTGTCCTTGTAGTGTTCCGAAGCGCGCGCGAACTTCTCGGCGATCTCGGTTTCGGCCGTGCCGAGGATGATGCGGCTCTGACGCTCCCGCTCCGCCTGTGCCTGCCGGCTCATCGCGTCCTCGAGATCCTTCGGGATAATGATGTCCCGTATCTCCACCGCCTGAGTTGTAATACCCCAGGCGCTGGTCTTCTCGTCCAGGACCTTCTGGATCTCGTGGCCCAGGCGGTCACGTTCGGAGAGCAGGTTGGCCAGATCGTTCTTGCCGATCGCATTCCGGAGCGCCGTCTGCGCCGAGAGGATGACGGCGCTTTCGAACTGCTCCACTTCGAGCACGGCCTTCTGCGCATCCCACACCATCCAGAAGGCTATGGCATCGACGTTCACCGGGACCGTGTCGGAGGTGAGCGTCATCTCGGCGCTGAAGTCCGTGACGCGGATCCGCTGGTCGACGAAGCGTGCGACCTTGTCGATGACGGGTATGACGACGAACACTCCCGGCTTGCGCAGGGCGCGGAATTTGCCGAACCGGAGCACCACAGCCCTCTCCCACTGGTACGCGATCTGGATAGAGGGGGCGACAAGAAGCGCCAGGATCACAGTGCCGAGCAGGATGTCACTGTTCGGCCGCAGATGGAGATAGCCGGCCAGGCAGTCTGCTGCCCCTAGAATCACGACGGTTTCCCATACCTGCACCATCCGCAGGACCACCGCCAGGCCAAGCGCGGAAAGCATGAAGAGCAGGACCGCATCGGTGTTGAAGGGGTATGCGTTGAGGTGAAGCACGAGCCCGGCTACAAAGATCCCGATGAGGAGCAAGGCATTTAGCGGGGCAAAACGGAAGTCGGCACGCAGCGATGATATCAGCTTGGCAGCAGGCTGGATTTCCGCCGCGAGTGCCTTCTCGACGATGCTTGTCTTCGATGTCGATGTGGATCTCATAACGATCCCTCCTTTCGTTGCTGCAGTCCTGCCAGAACCTCGTCAAACGACAGTCCGTATGACGAGGCGCGGGCGAGTATTTCGGTGATGATCTGGTCAAGCATTCGCTGCCGCTCGAGATCGTCGATTTCGAACTTCTGCTGTCTGACGAATGTGCCCGACCCCTGGTGAGTCTCCAGCAGACCCTCGATTTCCATCTCCCTGTAGGCGCGGACTACCGTATTGGGATTGATCGAGAGGTCGACCGCCAGTTGCCTTACCGTCGGGAGCTGGGAGCCGGGCTGAAGCTCGCCACGGGAAACGGCAAACTTGACCTGTTCGATGATCTGTCGATAGAACGGAACGCCGCTCTTAGAATCGATCCTGAACTCCAAGGTCTCACCTCTCAACTCTTCTTATCGTTCTATTGTATTATTGTTTTAATACACTATCTTAATATATGTGTCAAGCTTTTTCTGCAATGGAGAACCGACCAAGTGCTGACGCCCGCGACACAAGATTGATGCGGAGCGGAGTTTCCGAGGAGAAGCTCGTCAACGATGAGGATGCGGACGCCTGCCTGACACTCAAATACCGTCCACCGTACGTGATATGCCAGACCAGGTTTAATCTGCTCGCTGGCAATAGCGGAGTCACCGCGGAGGCGCAAAGACCGCAAAGATGATCTTATATCCAGTTTAGAATCAAGTATTTATCTCTGCGTCCTTTGCGGCTCTCATTGACCGGCGGCTCTGGTTGCAGAGATCGCCCTGGTGCTGACGATCTCAAAATCGAGACCGAAGCGATCGGTTTGGGTCCTTGACGATATCAGCATAAATGCAGCATTATGCTTTCATGAGAACGACGCTTGACTTGCCGGATGCGGTGGCGCGTCGGGCCAAACTGGCAGCGCTGCGCCGGAACATGAGTTTGAAAGATCTGATCGTCGTTGCCTTGGAGCGCGAACTCGATGCGCGGAGTAGAAAGCCCAAGGGCGCCGCTCTGAAGTTCCCGCTGATTCCGAGTCGCACGCCGGGGCGACGCACGCTTTCGCCGGACGAAGTTCACGAGATTCTGGTGCGCGAGGAGCAGGCGGCATATGAAGCTGCTCAGCGACGTTAATGTATTGCTGGCGCTGGCGGCGGAATGCCACGCGCGGCACGCGGAGGTTCGGCGGTGGTGGGAGGGACGGCCGGACGATGAATCGGTCTACATATGCCGGCCGGTGCAGATGGCCCTGCTGCGCCTGATGAGTTCCCAGGCCGCGCTGGGTGCGGATGCCGTCTCACTGCCCTCGGCTTGGGCCCTGTACGCCGCAATGCTGGCTTCGGGCCGCTTTTCCTTCACACTGGAACCGCCGGAATTCGAAGCGACATGGGAGATTCTCTGCCGGCCGTTCGAGCGGTCGCCCAAAGTTGTCATGGACGCGTACTTAGCGGCATTCGCGTGCACCGGCGGCTTCAGGCTGATCACGCTGGATCGAGCATTCTCCCAGTTCCCGGGCCTTGACTACATGCTGATCGCCGGCTGATCAGCGGAGCGATCCATTCGCGGAAGCCATCCGGAAGAACCTCTGGTGCCTCGGGCGCCCTGCGAAGCCACCGACAGTTGCCCCGGCATTCGTCGGCGAACCGACTGGTGCCAGGTCTTCGGAATTCGGTTTTCTTAGCTGCTCGACCGGACATACCGCCGGGAGTCTGCGCACGTTCTTCACAAATGAGTGAACGGCAGGCCGACGATGCGGTCGTCATACAGGCGCGGCATGACATCGGCATTGACTACAACTCCAAGACGCGCTCCTTGGTCCGCCACGAAATCGCGCAGTGACCTCAGTTCGCGCGCAGGCACCGTAGACGTGTGTTTGATCTCACAGGCCACCAGACCGAAATCCCCTTCGAGCACCAGGTCCACCTCCGCACCACCACCTGTCCGATAGTGGCTGTATTGGCACGCAACTCCCAGCGAGTTCAGCTGACGCAGTATCTCCTCGATGACCATGCCTTCCCATGACGCCCCCATCTGCGGGTGGCTCAGCAGCGCATCGCCGTCCGGGATGCGCATGAGCGCGTGCAGCAATCCCGTATCCCGGAGATATCCGCGTGGGTGCTTGACCGTCCGTTTCACGCTGTCCCTGGTCCAGGCGGGAACGGCTCGCCAGAGAAAAGTGCCATGAGCGATGTCGAAATAGTCGCGCGCCGTGGGCTGGGATATCCCCATCGCACGCGCGATCTCCGAGTAGTTAAGAATGCGTCCCGACAACCCGCCCAGCATTTCCAGAAACCGCCGAAACCGCAGTTCATCCAAGCCCGGAAACAGCCTTTTCACGTCCCGGTAGAGGTAACTCTGTATGTACTGCTCGATCCATTGCCGCCGAAACCCCTCATCCTTCCGCAGCCACGGTTCCGGGTAGCCGCCGCGGAACCAATAATCGTGTGCAAGGGCCAGGTCTCCCCGCGGCTTCAACCTCGATATCAGATCCTGCGGCTCTGCCCTCCGATCCTGAAGCCGCCGGAGAAAGGAGTCACGCCTCAGGGTCCCTGTGACCTCCTCCCAGGAAAAGGGGGCCATTTCGATTACTGCTACCCGGCCGGCAAGGCTCTCGGATAGGGAGCGTAAGAGATCGGGCGAACTCGATCCGATGATCACGAACCGTCCCCGCTCCGAACGTCGCTCATCGATAGCAGCCCTCAGGGCCGAATAGACTCCGGGCAGAATCTGCGCCTCATCGATGGCAACGCTACGTGGATTCAACCGGAAAAACGTATCCGGGTCTCTGGAAACGACCTGATAGTCGGCACGCCGTTCGAGGTCGTATCGCTTCCATTCCACCGGCAATGTCTGAAGCATCGTGGTTTTTCCGCATTGCCGCACGCCGATCAGTGCGACACAGGGGAACCCGTCAAGATACGACCTGAGTAGGCTTTGGTACGATCTTTTCATACCGAGCATTATCAAACACTTGCTTTGAAATTGTAAGGTACATCTATGGGTGCGGCCCCGGTTGACAGACCGGATCTACTCAAAGCTTGCCCGTGACGTCGTTCCTTATAAATTCTGCTATTCTGTGAGGAGGCATCATGATCAAGTCGACCGTAACGAGCAAAGGGCAGACGACGATCCCCCGAGACATCCGGCAACAACTGCGGATTTCGACTGGCGACGTCTTGCTGTGGGAGGCGGGTCGCGACGCCGTTCGCATTCGCGTGGCGAGCCCCGCCTTCCTGAGACGACGCGGCACAATCCCGGTCGGCAAGGGCTCCGTCACCAACGACGTGACGCGCGCGCGGGCAACCAGAGGTCGGGGATCGAAATGAAGCGCATCGTCATAGACACCAGTGTCGTGATCTCCTTCCTGACTGACCGGGACCTCAGGCAACAGAAGATCGCTGCGGAAATCTTCGAGGATGCTGCTTCGGCCCGGCTCGAGGTAGTACTCCATCAGGCGGTGATCACCGAGACGGTCTATGTGCTGCAGAATCTCTACAGGCAGGCACCGGCGGCAGTGGCCACAGCCGTCCGGGATTTGATCGACATGCCCGGTGTCATCCTCGTCGACGAAACGCCGTGGACGCGCCTCTTCGAGATCTGGCCCGGCAAGGTAGAGTCCTGCGCTGATGCGGCCCTCGCGGCTGTGGCCGATTCCGGAGGGCATGAATACCTTGCCACGTTCGACCGGGGATTCCGCAAGCAGCTGAGGCGGCTCGGCGTCTGCCCTTACCCGCCTGCCGAGTAGCTTGCGGAGGGAAACTGTCCCCTTCAAAACGAGAGGCGAAGGCCGAGCTGGATCACGCGCGGGCCGCCGGCCTTCCCGAAGATCTGACCAAACGACGACATGTCGCTCACCGAAGGCTCGGGATCCTTTGTGGGATTCATCTCGCAACCCGGATAGCTCGTCAGGGGAACAGCGGTCAGTGGCCCCTCCGGCCCGGCAGCGCGCTGTCGGCTCATCCAATACCATCCGGCCGCAACCAGGACGGCGACGGCAAACACGGCAGCGACAAGCCGCAAATGCGTGAACCGTTGTGCCGCGGCAGGCGCGGCCTGCAACCGTCCCGACTCGGCGTCCTCCTTCAATTCTTCCAGGGCGACCTTCAAGTCCGCCATGGTCTGCCAGCGCTTCGCGGGATCTTTCCGCAGGCACCGGTTGATCAGCTTCTCAAGATCAGCCGGAATTGTCGGCGTGACGCCGCTGACCGGTTTCGGCTCCTGGTGCAGGATCGCCGACAGCGTCGACAGCTTGCTCGTGCCCTGAAAGGCTTTCTGCCCGGTCACCATCTCATACAGCACCGATCCCAGCGAGAAGATGTCCGAACGGGCATCTACCTTCCTGCCCTCGGCCTGCTCCGGCGACATGCAGGAAACGGTTCCGACGATGACACCCTCTTCCGTAATGGGCCTTCCTTCGTCGTCAATTGTGGCCGTGGAGGCGAACTGGTCGCCCTGAACCCACTCGGTGAGCTTCGCCTGGGCCAAAATCGAGGACCTTCACCACACCGTCCTCGTTCACCATGATGTTCGTGGGCTTCAGATCTCTGTGAACGATGCCGGCGGAATGAGCCTTGGCCAGCGCGTCGGCAATCTGCACCGCATATTTCAGCGCGTCATTGAGCCGGAGGCCACGGTGACCGATCCGCTGATCCAGTGTCTTGCCCTCGACATACTCCATTGCGATGTAGTCGGTGCCGTCGGCTTGATCGATGTCGTAGACGTGAATGATGTTCGGATGGTTGAGGGCGGATGCGGCCTTGGCTTCCTGGACGAATCGCCGCTTACGGTCGGGGTCGACGACCTTCTTCGGCGGTAGGATCTTCAGGGCGACAAAGCGGTCCAGGTGCAGGTCCCGGGCTTTGTAGACCACGCCCATGCCGCCCGCGCCGAGCCTTTCTGTGATCTGATAATGGCCGAGCGTCCTGCCGATCATGGAAAGGGCACCTCCCGCGCGGTCCGTCAGCGCGGCGGATCTGAGCACGCTTCACTTGCCGTCATTATAGGCCAAGAGGCGCCTCTTCAATGTGTAGATGCCGGGTGAAGCCATGGCTCACGCAAGGTGCCGTAGATCTCCCCGGCAGCGACAACGCATTTCGAGGTTGAGGCGCCTGTCACAAAATTCTCGTAACTTCTCAGCGATCGACCTTATAATCCGGATCGATGCAGATGATGTTCTTGTATCGGCCTTTGCGTTCCGGATCCCTGTCATCTACCAAAATGCTGATCTTGTAGTGATAGGTTCCATTGGGAACAATTGCACGATCGGCAACCGCCCCGCTGTTCTGAGGAGTTCCATACGCATGACCTACGAGTTGCGGAAAGTGCGCCGGATAGACCAGTTCGATCGTGATCGGATAGTTGCTGTTCCAGACAATGGCATTATCGGCCGCGGTTACATGGGCGCGGTAGGGGTCGATGGTGATGGCATATCCGTTCCCCGTCGGAGTATCTGTTACAAATACTGTCACATTGGGCATGGCTATATTCCTTTCTGAATGTTCCACGGGTTTCACCCATGGGACCTGTTAGTGGTTTCCAAGCATCTTCTGAAACTCCGGCTGATCCTTCAGGATTCGAAATCGCGGATCGAAGAGGACCTTCCTCTTATCCAATCCCTTTTCCAAGGCCGCACGGAGATACCCGAGGGTCTTCTCCCTGTCGTCGAACTGATGGTGGATCTGCGCAGCCTTGAAGAGAATCTCCGGGTTATCGCCTTCCATCCGCAGGGCCCGATCCAGATAATCCAGGGACGCGCTTTTCTGACCGAGCATCGCCAGATAGAGCGCTATGCGCGCCGAGGCTGGCGCCGGATCGCGCGGCATCTTCTGCATGTACGCTTGTGCCTTATCCAGAGCTTTGCGGAAATACTCTGATGCGCCCTCCCGCTCGCCGGGCGTCCAGTACAGAATGTCCGCCAGGTTCCCATATTCCTGGTAGCTGTCGCTCTCTGTCTTGTCGAGATAGATGACCGCGTTCTTGGCGGCGCTCACCGCTTGCGCGTACATTCCCCGCTGAAAATATGCCGTGGCGAGGTTGGTGTAAGCCCCGCCGTGTTCATGAATCTCCAGGGAGCGCTCGCAGGCCCGCTGTGAATCCTCCCAGCGGTACAACTCGCCGTAGACCGCGCAGAGGCTCATGAAGGCTCGATAGTAGTCTGGCGCCAGTTCCGTCGCCCTCTTGTAGGCACGTTCGGCCTCATCCCAGCGCGCGTGCGTGAAATAGAAATACCCGATGGTGCTGTGCCCCCGCCAGTATTCAGGTTTCTGCTGAACCACCATCTTGTATGCCTGCTCGGCCTCCCCGTTCCGGCCGAGGTCGCCGTTGAGATCCCCGAGTTCCTCCAATAGCGCCATGTTCCCCGGGTCGTAAGAGCGGGCCCGGTTCAGCGCCATGACGGCGCTCTCCAGGTCGCCTTTGGCGCGGAAAGCCTCCCCGAGGCAGATCTGAGCCTCGGCAAGGCGCGGCCTCAACCTTGCCGCCTCGCCGCAGCAGCTGAGCGACTTTTCCAGCCAGCGCGGCTCTTTGTTATCCTGGAAGATCTGCAGCGAGGCCTGTCCCATGGCCGCGAGCGCCTGCGAGAAGCTCGGATCCAGCGTCGCAGCCTCCTGCAGGGTCTGAAGTGCTTCCTCATGGTGCTTGGGCTCCGACGAATGCCATAGGAGCCCCAAGCCCTGCAGGTAGCGGTTGTAGGCTAAGGGATCATTGGTCCCGAATTCCGCCAGCTCCCGTCTTTCCCTGGGCGAGAACGGCATACCCAGGAGCTTCCACCCCGTCTCGGCAAGCTGAAGGTCAAGCGTCATGGGATCACCGATCGTCCCGGTGACCTGGCCCCGGCGCAGCACCCGCCCGCTCCTCCCCCCTACGACGACGATGTCCAGGCGCAGATCACGGCCCACTTCTTTCACCGACGCGGTCAGCGCCAGGTTGGCGCCGGCCTCCCGGCCGATCTCGTCAAGCTTGGTTACATGACGTGCCAGCAAGAGCTGCTGCGGCAGGATGCTGATCGGATGCGTAGCCGCGAGCCTGCACAGCCGGAGATTCCACTGCTCTGTCAGTCCGCCGCAGAATGAGACGAGGGTCTGGGAATCGCCCCGGTACGTGAGTGGAAGCACCGCAACGGTGGGGTTCTCAGGCAGTGACAGGATCCCCAACCGGCCCAGCAGATCTTCGCCATACCGCAGGCCAAGCACGACGAGTAGAGCCGCAACCACGACGATGGCTGCCACCAGACCAAACCGGTGCTTCCGAGCTGGAGTCGTGCCGGAGAGCGGGAACGAAGGATAGGAATGGTCCCGCAAATAGCGGCGTAGATCCGCCAGGAGATCCACGGCAGTCGCGTATCTCGAATCCGGATCCTTGTCGAGCATTCGGCTCAGGATCCTCTCCAGATCCTCCGGCACCGCCGGATTGAACCTGGTCATGGAAGGCGTCGGTTCGCTCAGAATCCGGTGGGTCATGGCAGCCAGCGTCGCATCCGCAAAAGGGTGGCGCCCTGCGAGAACCTCGTAAAACACTACTCCCAGAGAAAATATGTCTGACCGGGGATCTGCGGGTCTGCCCCTGAGGACTTCCGGAGCCATATACGCGGGTGTCCCCCGAACCTTCCCGCTTTCCGTGGATACATCGCTGGGTGTACTGGCTTGCGACATAAAGTCGATCTTTCTGGCCAGCCCGAAGTCAAGGAGCTTCACCTTGTGACCGGGCGTGAGCATGATGTTGCTCGGCTTCAGATCCCGGTGCACCAGGCCGTGCTGATGCGCAGTCACCAGAGCCTCGACGGCCTGCCTGGCAAGATTGAGGAACTCGTCCATGTTTTCGTTGTTGAGCCTGCAATCAGGAATCGTGCGGCCGTCGACGTATTCCATCACGAGAAGCAAATCACCGTTCTCTTCCAGAATGTCGTAGATGCCGGCGATGCACTGATGCGTCAGGCTCGCCGCATGCTGGGCTTCCTTGAGGAAACGTCGGCGATAATCTTCGTCAGAGGCAAGCTCCGGGAGCAGCCGCTTGATCGCTACCGTTCTTTGGAGGCGGGTGTCGAATGCCTTGTAGACCTCGCCCATCCCACCTTCGCCAAGCTTTTCCGTGATCTGGTAATGACCCAGCGTCTTGCCGATCATGGGAGCTTGCCCTCCCTTTTGATCAGTCGTTCCCGATGCGTCCAGCCACCGCGGGGAAGTTGCATCGATTATAGACCGGATTGGGTTACTGCGATAGCGGGGACTGCGAGAAAGCGGAGCCGCGCCCTGCGCTTTCTGTGGCTGAAAGTGGTGCGCCTGGCCGGACTTGAACCAGCGGCCCACGGTTTAGGAATCCCTTCGGGCCCGTTTTTGGCAAGTATCAGAGAACACTGAAATTCCTCCGAAACCCGCGCCAGTCAAGGGCTCACTGGCAATCGTCAAGTCGTCCGTCTTTTCCGTCTAATACCGCCTTTTTGCGCTGAATTACCCACCATATACCCACAAAATTTCTGACCGCTGAACACCCCCGGGCGTCCCCCCGGAATGACACCCCTAACATGCCAGGCCCTTCAGCCTGCCAGGAACGCAGGCGACTGCCAGTACGGCCCTGCTACTGGCACCGATCAACTCAGAACCTACTACGACATAGACGACAATAACGACGGAAGTTCATGAATAGGGAGTCCACTGGCCCCGGGTGGCCCCCCCGGAATGGGAGTCCCGCAATAGCGCCGGCAAGGCCTGGGTTTGGATGTTGGAACTTGCCACGCGGTGCGTCGAGTCACTCATACGTGAGTGGGAGCGAGGGGATCAGTTCTTCCCCGTCGGCACGAGGCGCTTGAACTCCTCGAACCAGGTCACGCCAATCGCGTGTCTCAAGTTGGAGCAGAGCAGGCCGGGGATCATCTATCAAAGCAGTGTCTCACCAGCGGCTGACGCCGGCAGCCCTTGATTGAATTGGCGATGCAACTGTGTGAAGATTCAAACAGCACTTGACTCCAGATCAGCTAAATTCGAGGTTTGCGATGAGCGCTCTCGTTCAAGACCTGCGCTTCGGCCTGCGCATGTACAGGAAGAATCCGGCGTTTACCATTCTGGCCACCGTCACGCTGGCGCTCGGCATCGGCGGGGCTACGGCGATGTTCAGCGTAATTGAAGGCGCAGTGCTCGATCCCTTCCCCTATGTTGACAGCCATCGCCTGGCCGCAGTTGTCATTAGATACCAGGATTATGGGCCGGAATATTACTGGGGATGGTTTCCTGTTCAGGAATTTCTCGACTACCGAAAACAGAACCGCGTATTTGACGGTGTGATCGGTATGAGGCACGACCAGATTGTGCTGACCGGCCCTGATGCCGCCCTAGCTTTCGACGGGGTGAAGGCAACCGGCAACGCGTTCGAGGTGCTCGGCCTGCCGCCCTTGATGGGCCGTAGGTTCACGCCCGCCGATGCGGAGCCAGGAGCGCCGCCCGTGGTCGTCCTAAGGCACAAAACGTGGCGAAGCAAGTTCGGCGGTGACCCGGGAATCGTCGGGCGAACGCTCGTTCTTAATGGCCGGCCTACGACCGTGATCGGGGTGATGCCGCCGCGGTTCAGCCTGGGCGGTGCGGAGATGTGGCTTCCCGAAAGCTTTACCGGCGGTGAGGCCGCGAGCGAGCAGGAGATCTCGACGGTGGGCCGTCTGAAGCACGGCGTTTCGGTCGAGCAGGCCGCGGCAGAAGCGGCTGTGCTTTTCAAAGGCTATGGCGAGGCTTACCCAAAGATCCATCCGAAACGAGCAGATTTCAGCGCCGAACTAATCGCCGATGCTGCCGTCGGGCGCGAACCCCACCGAATCTTCTACATTCTGCTGGGGGCGGTCTTATTGCTGTTGGGCATCGCCTGCACCAACGTCGGAAACCTGCTTCTGGCGCGCGCCACCGCACGAAAGACGGAGATCCTGATACGGGCATCCCTGGGGGCGGGCCGCGTGCGTCTCGTCCGCCAGTTCATGGTGGAAAGTCTTCTGCTGGCGATGGGCGGCGTTCTGCTCGGCTGCCTTTTCGCCTGGGTGGGGTTGGAGAGTCTGATGGCAATCATCCCGCCCTGGGAGATTCCGACAGAAGCGGTCATTCGCATCAACGGCCCGGTATTGCTTTTTACCGTCGGTGTCGCGCTTGCAGGCACCCTGTTGTTCGGTCTGGCGCCCGCCCTGCACGCAGTGCGTAGAGACTTTCAAGCAGGGCTGAGATCCGGCGGGCACGGAGCCAGCGAGAGTCGCCGCCAAAACCGGCTGCGGAACCTGCTGGTAGTGGGCGAGGTAATGCTCTCTCTGGTGCTGATGACCGGTGCCGGGGTACTGATGCACAGCTTCTTTGCGATTGCTTCCGTCAAGCCGGGCTATGACCCGGGCAACATCCTCGTATCGTTTGTTACGTTGCCGGAACGGCGGTACAAGACCGCCGAACAAAGAAACATCTTCAGCGTCGAGCTTCTGAGACGACTGCGGACAATGCCGGGAGTCGTATCGGCAGCGCTCGGGGCACCTCCGCCAGTCTGGGGAGGCGAGTCCATGGCGATCGAAATTACAGGGAAACCGAGCCAGGAAGACCAGCGCGCCCTGATGCGCACTGCAAGCGACGGTTTCTTTGAGACTATGCGGATCCCTTTGTTCGCGGGGCGCACCATTTCCGATGACGACTTCAAGCTGGCCCGAAAGGTTGTTGTCATCAACCAATCGTTTGCCAGGAAGTACTTCGGGGGCGAGAATCCCCTGGGCCGGCAGATCACGCTGAAGGAAATGGCCAACCTGCCGTACTCGGTCAAGTTCCCGTCCTTCGAGATTGTAGGGGTCACTGGCGATATCCGGGACACCGGTCCCCAGCAACCGGCAGAGCCCTCGACGTGCATTCCCTACACAGTGGTAGGCAATCAGTGGACTTCCTATCTGGTCCGCACGGCGGCCGCGCCCGCACTACTGCTGAATACGCTGCGGCGGGAGGCCGCCTCCCTGGACAGGGAGTTACCCCTGGACGGCGAGCCTTTGGAAGTCCTTCTGGACCGCTTTTGGCTCACCGAACCGCGCTTTGTGATGACCTTGATGTCAGTGTTCGCATCATTAGGAGTAGTGCTGGTATTGATAGGGATCTACGGCGTTCTCTCTTACTCCGTCACTCAGCGGACGCGCGAGATTGGGATCCGCATGGCGCTGGGGGCCGAAGCTGCGGATGTTCGCGGCCTGGTGATCAGGTCGGGAGTTCGCTGGCTGCTGGTGGGCATCGGACTTGGAGTGCCGGCGAGTATCGGACTGACGAAGATTCTCCAAAACCGGATCTGGGGACTTGAGGCCGCCGACCCACTAACGCTCGCTATTGTCGCCGTGTTGTTGATCGCTGTGGGCCTCGCTGCCTGCTACTTTCCTGCCCGGCGGGCGACGAAGGTGGATCCCATCGTAGTGCTTCGGTACGAATGACGAATCCGGTGATCGATGGACAGCCATGCACCTAATAAACTTGCACTACGGAGGAAGTTCGTGCGGTGCACGAGGGACTGGGCAGCAGCACTTCAGCGGCGATCACTTCCCGGTAGGGCAAAGGCGCTTGAGATTCTCGAACTAGTTCTGGACGAGGATCATCTCGGTCACAGGCGTGGGCTTCCTTGATCTTACCTATCCGCCTTTGAAGGCTATGACTACCTGGATGACTTGAAACGAATCGTACAGGGCATGGCCGATGATCATGGGCCACACACGCCCAAAGCGCATGTAGTACCAGCCGTAAGCAAATCCTTGAAGGGCGATGGCAACCACGCTTACAGGACCTTGATAGATATGGACCAGCCCGAAGAGAAAAGCCGATACCAGGAGAATGAACCAGCGAGCGAATGGCTGCGACCAGACTGTCCAGAGGCGGTTCAGCATGAATACGCGAGACAACTCTTCGAACGTTGCCACACCCAACCAGGCGACGGGGCCGAGCCATATCGCAAGCAGTAAGGGATTGTTCACAATCCCCTGAAAGAGGGTGATGAGCGCCTGCGGCGGTGGACCGGCTGCATGAGCCAGCCATCTTGACTGCACCATTTGCTGAAGCACAAGCAACCCGAGGAAAACAGCTGCCAGGAGAATGCCAGCGAGAACATCTGCGAACCATTTGCCGGCTTTGAGATTCAGACTGGCGATACGCTCCCCGCAGATGAACCGGTAGATCAACAATGCTAGAACAACGTTGCCACCACCAAGGAGCAGGGGATAGAGAAACAGTGCCCTCAGTGTGACTGTCTGGTGGCTCAGATGTGACCACAGCGCAAAGGCGTAGAGCGGTACACAGACAGCGACGACGGCGAGGATCTGAGTTATCGGATGTCTTTGCCAGGGCTGTTTATCAAGAGTGGCTGAGGGTATCATCGGCATAATTCTTCGGCGGCTTCGAGCCCTTCGGCGATCTGGCGGCAGATGTCGAGCGTTTCGTCCAATGGGATGCGGCCTTTCTTCAGCCGCTCCGCCAGCGTACGTCCTTCGACCAGTTCCAGAACGAGGAACCGCTTCCCTTCGTGCTCCTCTAGTCCGTGGATTGCCGCGATGTTAGGATGATTCATCGATGCCAACAGCTTCGCCTCGCGCTCAAACCGGGCCAGCCTCTCAGCATCATGGGCGAACTCGTCAGGCAGGACCTTGATCGCCACCTGCCGGGACAGGTTCGTGTCCTCGGCACGATAAACCTCGCCCATCCCGCCCTGACCGAGCTTTTCCGTGATGCGGTAGTGAGAGAGCGATGCGCCGATCATGATGAGAACGTCTTCAATCTCCGTTGACAGACTTTTTCGAGTCTTACTACCGATGCCGTAATTCGGTGATATAGATGTTGCCGGTGAGTTCACCCATCGGAAAGACAATTTGATTGCCACTTACGGCCATCGTCAGGTATCCAGGTATGATGTTTTTGATGGATCGGCTCGGCTCATGCGAGTGGTAAATGGGGAAAGCCGGTCCAGTAGGTAGCTTGCTCGACGGTTCCAGTCGTTGCGCCCAGATACAACGAAAACCATCCCGCTCCGAAAAGAAATAGAGCAGATTCCCATCGGGAGACCAGTCTTTATCAAGGTCAAAGCTGGAGCCATCCGTGACAGTCACCCATTCTTGTTCTTTGGCGGCGACGCCATTGCGGAGGGGAATAATCAAAATCTGCCTTCCAGCTGCACTGTAATGCGTATGCAATGCTAGCCAACGGCCATCGGGTGAGAAGTGCGGCTGAATGAGATTAAGCGAATACTGGACGACCAGGGTGCGTTCCCCGGAATCTATGTCGAGTGCCTCTATCCGTGTATAGCCGCCGGGAAGGAAGTAAAGCAGGAGCCTGCGTCCGTCTGGAAACCAAGCGCCTGGGCTGCCGCAATCTTCACACAACAATCGGGCGACCAGATCGTTTGTGTCGGCCACGAATAGTCCGACTTTCGATCCCGTATAGGCTATATAGGCTACCTTCGACCCGTCCCCGCTTATTCTGGGAATATGTAACCGCTGACCCTCACGCAACTCGGGTAGAATTGCTGTGACCCGTCCGCTTCTCAGATCCTTAATCCACCCGTTCCTGCCTGCTGATCTCTCGGAGGTGTACACGAGCTTTGTGCCGTCCACCGAGATGCAGGGCTGCCCGTTCACTGACGTGTCCTGGGTCAACCTTTGAATTTCACCCAGAGCTTTGCCATGGATGTGGTCGACAGGCAAGGCGCAGATGTTCCCGCTCACGGCCAATCCGGTAAAAGCGAGATAACCTGAAGCGAATGTGGGGCGAATTTGGAGGTTGGTTCCGGAAGTGATACGTTCGGGTGCCCCCTCAACCTTGAAGGTTTTCGGTGATATCTGAACCTGCCAGATGTCCACATTGTCTTGCCAGGTCCTGGGAAAAATGACCACGCTTTGGGTTATCCATTCGGGCAGAGCGAGGGACCGGATGTTGTCTTGCGGGTTTTGACCAAGGCCTGTCTGGACTGCCGTGCCTCCCTTCGGAGATGTTACCCACCAGCCTGCATCTTCTCCTATGTCGCCTTCCATCACTTGTTGTTTCCAGCCATAAAACAATAGATGGTTTCCATCTGGAGACCATGTCGGAAAGGCAACTGCTCGAAAGGTCGGCTGCAGCTGCCGGGACGTCCCTCCGGACAGAGGCAGTATGAAAGACTTGGGGGAATGCCACCAACTTGCCCCGCCCATCCAGTAGGCAACCGATCTGCCATCCGGAGCGAAGCGAGGGCGATGTCCCTCTTTGACGAGCAATCTTTCCTGGCCACCTGTGGTCGATACCAGGTAGATTCCCCCGCCGTCGCGAGCAGAAGTAAAGACGATCTGACTCCCATCCGGTGAGAGGTTGGGTTCGGAATCATCAGCTGGATCGCGGGTGATTCGGACTGGTTCTCCGCGAGTCTCGCCCTTGGCGAGTTGCTGTACCCAGATGTCGAGGTTTCCTTCTCCACTCCGATCCGACGCATAGGCGAGCCACCTGCCGTCGGCAGAGAGTGCCGGATCGGTAGTCAGTCCAGTGTCCCAGGTGAGTCTCCTTAGCTGAGGCTGACCAGTCGCCATTCTGGACCGCATGATCCACCATGTAGTGCCCACCGCGATTGCGAGCAGCAACAGTACCGCTGCTGCAATCGGGTAGCTCACCCTCCAACTGCGAGCGACACGAGACGTAGGCTCCTCATAGACAGCAGGGTTACTTGAATCGCTGTCCCGCTTCAGCCGCTTCAATTCCGCTCGGAGGTCCACCGCCTCCTTCAGTTCCTCCAGCTCAACCTTAAGGTCCGCCATGGCTTGGAAACGCCGCGCCGGGTCTTTTCGCAGGCAACGAGTGACGATCTTCTCGAGGTCGTGCGGGATGTCGGCGCTCAACGGCGCGACTTCCTTGTTTAGAATGGCCGACAGGGTCGAGAGCGTGCTGTCGCCCTGAAACGCCTGCTTGCCCGATATCATCTCGTAGAGTACCGACCCGAATGAAAAGATGTCCGAACGGGCATCAACTGCCTTCCCCTCCGCTTGCTCCGGCGACATGTAGGCCACAGTGCCCATGATCCGGCCCTCTCCGGTCAAGGATTCCATCGCCGATGCGGTGGCGGACACTTCGTTCTCCAAGGGTTGGGTAAGCTTGGCCAGACCGAAGTCGAGGACCTTTATCAGCCCCGTTTCCGTGACCATGATGTTGGCCGGTTTCAGATCCCGGTGCACGATTCCAGCCGCGTGCGCAGCAGCGATCGCATCGGCGATCTGAACGGCATATTTCAGCACCTCGCCCATCCGAAGTCCCTTGCCTCCGATGCGACGGTCCAGCGTGTTGCCAGGGACGTTCTCCATGACGATGAAGTCCACGCCGGCATCGGAGTTGATGTCGTGAATGTCGATGATGTTCGGGTGATTGAGAGCCGAGGCTGCTTTGGCTTCCTGAACGAAGCGCCGCTTGCGCTCCGGGTCGGCCACCACCGCCCCAGGCAAGACCTTGATGGCGACTGTCCGGTCAAGGTGAGTGTCGCGGGCTCTATAGACGACGCCCATGCCGCCTTCGCCGATCCTCTCTGTGATCCGATAGTGCAGAAGAGACCGGCCGGCATAGTTCGGCTGCGGCTCATCCTTGTGATCCTGCGCAAGCGCCTGGGCAGCCACCTCGAAGGCCGGCTTTCCCAGGAGGTCTTCCGCTTCCACCTGCTGCGCGAGCAGGCGTTCGATTTCCTTCAAGAGAGACTGGTCACCGGCGCAGGCTTCCTGGAGGAACGATTCCCGCTGACCCGGTTCAAGTTCGAGGGCCGTGTTGTAGAGCTGCTTGATCTGCTGCCAGCGTTCAGGGTCCATCAGCTTCGTGTCCAGTGCAAGTGCGGTCGTACTGATCGCCTTGCGTTGCCTTCGGGCGTTTCGATAGCTCTTCCGGGAGGAACTTCAGGGCAACGAAACGATGGAGCTTGGTGTCCTCGGCCTTGTAGACGACACCCATCCCTCCGCCGCCGAGTTTCTCAACAATCTTGTAGTGCGAAACCGTCTCGCCGATCATCGGAAGTTCTCCACCAGCATCAGGTCATTGGAGCCTTCTTCTCGCAGGCTGCAGAGGATCCATCGGTGATCGGGCGAAATGGAGAGTCCGAATTCCACGCCCTTCTCAATCCGGCACAGTGTCCTAGTTTTCCCGCTCTTGAAGTCGATAAAGTCGAGGGTGCCGCCGGATTTGGTAAAGTAGATGCCATCTTCCACGACAACGAAATTGTAGGTGCCGCCGATTATAGGGCCTTCATGAAATTGGCTTTCTTCGCCGCCCCCGGACGGGACCTTCCAGATGGCCCAGCCTCCCGCCGACGATTTGGAATAATAGAGCCACTTGCCGTCGGGTGATTCGGAGGCATAAAGTCCGCCTTTTCTGGTCACTTGAATAGCCTCTCCTCCTCCCGACGGCACCTTGTACACTTGGTCATCACCGCTTCGGTCAGACCAGAAATAGACCCACTTCCCGTCCCGCGACCAGCTGGCATCGGCTTCGGTTTTCAGATCCGAGGTCAGTCGGCGAGGTGACCCTCCCTCGGCGCTGATCAGGTAAAGGTCCAAGGATCCTTCCTTGAGGGAGTCAAAGACGAGCATCCTGCTGTCCGGAGACCAGCGGACGTCTCCAGTCAAAGGGCCTCCCATCGAAGTCAACTGGCGAGGGTTTGAGCCGTCCGCATTGCACACCCAGATCTCCTGACTCCCCGAGCGGGCTGAGGTGAAGGTGATCATCTTGCCGTCCGGAGAGTACTCCTGTTCCCGATCCGGTCGCGTGGAGGCAATGAACTTCTGTGGAGCCCCGACCCGGCCGTTCTCGTCGTGCAATTCGATGCGATAGATGTTGATGTCCCAGTATCCACGGTGATAGGCCAGACGTCGACCGGCGGGCGAAATGGCTAGCTCTAACGCGTCCTCGCCAAAGGATTCCTGGGTGGCGGGATATCCGCCGCTGCCCTTGGGCACTGAAAGTGCGATGCGACGCACGACCCGTCCGGTGGTGAAATAGTTGCCTGAGCTATAGAGGATTTGGTTGCCGTCCCGGGTCCAGACTGGACTGGAGATGTCGCGATTCTCGTATGTCAGACGCTCCGGGTCACCTTTGGCCCGATAATCGTCGGTGAGCGAAATCCGATAGACATCGGCAATGCCCTCATCAAGACGTCGGACGAAGGCAAGGGAATGGCCGTCAGGCGAGAAAGAAGGCAAGATGTCGCCAGACACGACCCAACTCGCAGGGGGAGAAGTGAGCCGGGTCTTTTCACCGGTTTCGACCGATATCAAATGGAAACCATGGGCATGAGTCGGTCCCCCGTCGTTTTGGTCTGTTGCGACCAGCCACTTGTTATCTGGGGACCAGGCTAAGTTGAGATAGACAGCTACTCCTGGCACATCAATTTGTGCCAAACGACGCGCGGGGCCACCCAAAGCGGGAACGACAAATACACCAACACTGGTTTCTAACCCTCGGAGGAAGGCAACTAATTTGCCGTCCGGAGACCAGGCGGGAGCGAAATCCGGCGCCGGGTCGGTCGTGAGGCGTAACGGATCCCCCGGCCCGATCAATTTGACGTAGATATCATAATTGTCCTGCTTCTCACCGGTCCAGTGGAACGCTACTCTGTCGCCTTCGGGTGAGAAAGTCGGCCCTCCGAGATCTCCAGGAAAAGTGAGAAGAGGAACGGCAGTCATAGGCGCCTCGGGAAGCCTTTGGTGCGACCGGTTGATCCAGAGCCAGCCTCCGATCCCCGATGCCACGACTATGACCACCAAACCCGCCGCCGCACCGGCCCACCAGAGCCTGGAGCGAACAGCCGCTCCTGAAACGCCCGGCCCATCCAGCGCACCGGAGTCAGATTCCTCCTTGAGCTCCTCCAGCGCGACTCTCAGATCCGCCATTGTCTGGAAACGCTGCTCAGGGTCCTTTCGCAGACAGCGCCTGACAATCCTCTCCACCTCGCGGGGCAACCCCTCCGCCACTTGGCTGATCGGCTTCGGGTCTTCACGCAGGATTGATGCAATCGTCGATGCTCGCGTGTCGCCGCGGAATGCACGCTGTCCCGTCAGCATCTCATAGAGCATTGAACCGAAGCTGAAGATGTCCGAGCGCGTGTCGATGTGCTTGCCTTCCGCCTGTTCGGGAGACATGTAGGCGGCAGTCCCGAGGATCATGCCCGCTCCCGTGCGGGTCGCAGCGGTTTCCGCTTCGGGTCCCGCTGTCTCCGTCAGCTTCGCAAGCCCAAAATCCAGGATCTTCACCAGGCCGTGCTCGTCCACCATCACGTTCGACGGTTTGAGGTCGCGGTGGATAATCCCCGCGCCATGAGCCCGGGCGAGAGCGTCGGCGATCTGCACGGCGTACTTCAGAGCCAGGGAGAGCCGCATCCCTTTGCGGGGGATCAATTCGTCAAGCGTCTTCCCGGCGACATACTCCATGGCGATATAGTCGATGCCATCAGCCTGGTCGATGTCATAGATCGTGATGATGCTGGGGTGATTCAGGGCTGAAGCCGCTTTGGCTTCCTGGATGAAACGGCGCTTCCGCTCGGGGTCTGACACCTTCTCGGGAGGAAGAACCTTCAGGGCGGCGAAGCGGTCAAGGTGGGTGTCGCGGGCCTTGTAGACCACGCCCATTCCGCCTTCACCGAGCTTTTCTGTAATCTGGTAATGACCAAGCGTCTTGCCGATCATGGGAGTCCGTCCTCCCTCTTGATCAGTTGTTCCCGATACGTCCAGCAACCAGGGGAAGTTGAGGCGATTATAGACCCGAAAGGCCGAGGCGAGTAAAGCTATTGGAAGACAGTGTGCTTGTTGCTGGCCTCGGGTCTGAGGATCTTTTCCGAGCGAGGAATCTGGCGAAGGCGATATCGGGGGGTGAGTTCAGGTCGAGGTCACCGTCAGGCTATCAGGCGTGCACATGGAAGATGAAACGGGCTGCTCTTCCGGGCGGCCGCTTCCCATCGTCCAGACCCACACCCTTCGGAAGCACCCCCACGCCTTGCATGCCCCCTCTTCTGGACGCGCAATGAGTTCTTCTACGGCGTCAAAAGTCGGTTGGATTTGATGTCTCTCACGCCTCTTTCGTGATGGTTGCGGCTATAAGGCTCGCAGCGAATTACCGTCTGCGGATCTGCTGGACAATTCCCTATTGCTCGGGGAATCCGACGGGTGTAGCCTACGTAAGCATTAAACCTTATCGCCGAAAATCAGAGCGCAACTCCGCGATAACCGACCGCAGCACTCTCTTTCCGACGGAATACCTGGCAAAGCACACTTACGGGAGGTGTGCGATCCAATTCCGACAGCGATTTTCTACATCGACAACCATCAAGAGCATCGCGCTTCACCTATCGTAGTGTGCTAGACCCCGAGCCGGTAATCGCGGCTTGGAAAAGTTGTGAAGCCTCCGCCAGGAGCCCATCCTAGCGGTAAGGGGGAAAAACATGGCGCACAACGGTATTGAATATCAGATCAGAATTACGAACGAGGATGGAACTGTGGGACTGAGCGGGTGGATGAATAGCACAGAGCAGATTGCTCAAGCGATGGCCCTCAGGTCGAAAGGCAAAGCTGCATGGCTTCTGGTACGCAGGCAAGATCAGATAATACTCGAATGCCCCATTACGGATATGCCGTCTCCGCGATACAGCCCGCACGACTCCGACTATATGGTGAGAGCGGGGTTCAGGGACAAGTACGCTTCGGGCTTTTAGGCATCATGGCATACGCCCTCAGCGCACGCACGAAATCTCTTTTCGGGGACGCACGATATGGACCCCTTCTCGGATGCGGGAGGGAAATCGTCCTTTCGGGACAGCGATATAATGCGCTAACAACACCATGAACGATTACGAGCGTTTCTCAAAACAGATGAATCTAGCCTTCGATCTCCTGCAACGCACCATCAGCGAGTTTGATCTCCCCTTGTTTCAAAGAGACAAGTTCTCGGGGTTAGTGCGGGACCTCAGGGAGTACTCGTATCAGACTGGGAGGGCCGAGGGACTCGGCGGCCTGCATGGGCGGGAAGCCGTCTTCCACTACATGAAGGAGTTCGGCAGTTCGATCAAGGTGGAACCGCAAGTCCTGAACCTCGTACTTGACGGCCTGATGGAAGACCGAAGCTGGCATAACAACGCGGCGGCGCATTTCGAGCGCGTGATGTCAGATGGGAAGATCCTTCTTCTCTGGATTGCAGAGGAAGACCCCAAGAAAAGAGGAGGTGAACTCGTGCCGCGCTACGCGGTTGATCTGGCAGGCCGAGAAGGCACAGCCGATGTCATCAAGCAGGAACTGCTTGCGACCGAAAAGACGGATGAAGCCTGCACATTCGTCCGTGAACGCATTGAAGCCGATCTGAAGTTCAGCCGAAACGGAAGGATACACTGATGGGGGCCGCCGTCCGCTTTCTCGTTGACAACCCACTCTGAACGGGCTGACAATCCCCCGCATACCAAGGCTGACAAGGCTCCAGCACAAGATCAAGTACCAGCGGCACCTCGTTCAAGTGAGTGTTCCACTTCCTGTCCCCCGTGCCAGCAGTGAGACGCTTTAAGGCGGCTCTGCTGGGCATTCTCCCGCCCAACACTCCCTGCCGCGCAGGTCGGTGACCGATGTGGCATCGACACGGAATCAGTCACCGAAGGACTTCTTCATCACACTACGGAGAAACAGACGGAGGCTTCTATGAAACGCATCGCTGTTGCTTTGGTCGTGTTGTTATTTGCAGTAGCGGCGCACACGCAGGCTCCACAGCCCGCACCGGAACTAAAGGGCTTGGAACCTTGGATCGGAAACTGGGCTATTGATGAGCAAGCCAAGGACAGTCCGCCCGAGCCTGAATATAAATTGGCGTGGACACTTCGATGCCGTTCGATACTTGGAGGTTTCTTTGTGGAGGCCAGTCATGTGTGGAAATCACGGAGCGGGGAAACGACCGCTCTGGAGATTCTCGGGTATGATCCAATAAAGAAACAATACGTAAGCCATGGCTTCTCAAGCAGCGGCGGAACATGGACCGCTACCGCGACATTCAAGGATGGGATCTTCGTGCTCACCGCCACGCCCGTAAGTGTTGAGGGCAAGCCGAGCATGAAAGTGCGAAATACGTTCACCTTCAGTCCCGACCGGATGTCGTTTTCGTTAAAGGGTGAGCATGAAAAAGACGGTACTTGGTGGACATCCTCGACGGGCAAGGGAGTCAAGACCAAGGCCGCTCCAAAAGGTCAGCAGAGATGAGTTCTTGCTTGACGGGACGGATTGGAGCGATTGTATCAGGCCGCTCCAGCAAGAGATCACGCAACAGCAGTAAATGGGGCCCATTGAAAACGAAGGGGGTTGGCTATGGGAAAGATCAACTGGGGACGCCTGCTCGTCGGGGGATTGGTAGCAGGCGTGGTGATGAACCTGCTTTTCTATGCAAGTTGGACATTTCTGGTACTACCCCCCTTGAGCGACGCGCTACAAGCCGTGGGGCGACCGGGGCAAGGGTCCGTCACGGCGGGCGTCGTTATGGTCGTGATGAGCTTCCTCATAGGGCTTCTGGCGATATGGCTCTATGCGGCCATTCGTCCGCGATTCGGGCCCGGTCCAGCGACGGCAACGATGACAGGCGTTGCTGTCGGGGTCTTGTTCGCGGTATTCCCAGATATTGCATGGGGCTTGGCGTTGACGCTGATTCCAGCGACGGTGTTCGCGACGGATGCCATAGCAACTCTGGTGGCTGTGGTGATCGGGACAATCGTCGGAGCTTGGTTTTATAAGGAGCAAGCGCCCTACTATCCCGGTGACTCCGTGTAATCGACTGGCGCGACGAGAAGACCTTCGTCCTGCAGGAGGGGAAGGCTGTCTTGGCGCGGCAGTCATCACAGGAACCTCCTCACCGCCCGCTTCCACAGCCTGTGATACGCCTCCATGAAATCTGAAGCTTCCGCGAAGACCGTCCTGGCCGATCACTATCTTGCCGGGCGGCTCTGGTGCTCCCTGCTCCTTCTTTGCTTTGTCTGATCGTACTTCATCGGGACTACAATCATCTGCAATACGATGGCTCGGTAGGAGGAATATCTTATCCTCAAAAAGTAAACCGTGTAAGATGGCATGGTGGTGACGCCAACCCGCGGGGCGGTGCCGAGCTTGGCACAAAATAATGATGCCGGCGGTTTGCCTTAGCAGGCAGACGGGGGTTATTCTGGCGGACAAGAAAGACCAACCAGTCGATTGGGAATCCTTCCTCGCGGGAATCACACGCGGTAAGACAGTCATTGAGTACGGTGCGAGCCGCAACGTCTTCTGCCAGGGACGACCTGCGGATTCCTTGTTCTATCTCCGGCGAGGCAAGGTGAAGCTTTCGGTTACATCCAGTGGTGGCAAGGAAGCAATCGTCGCGATACTGAACACCGGTGAGTTCTTTGGCGAGGGCTGCCTGGCGGGTCAGCAGTTGCGCATGGCAACGGCGACCGCCGTGACAGATTGTACCCTTCTTCGGATCGAGCGGGCGCTGATGACCCGCCTGCTCCACAAGCGGCATGAGATCTCGGAATTGTTCGTCGCACATCTGCTTTCGCGGAACATCCGCTACGAAGCGGATCTGGTGGACCAGCTTTTCAGCTCAAGCGAAAAGCGTCTGGCTCGGATTCTCTTACTGCTCTCCCATTTCGGCAAGGAAAGCAGAGCGGAGCCTGTGCTCCCCCGAGTCAGCCAGGATGACCTGGCACAAATGGTTGGCACAACCCGGTCGCGTGTCAGTCACTTCATGAATAAGTTCAGGAAGCTTGGCTTTGTCGATTACGGCCCCGAGGGCGGGCTGATTGTGCAGAGCGGCCTCCTAAGCGTGGTCCTGCACGACTAGCCCGCAACGGATATTTCCCTTTCCCACTCGTAAAGAGCGTATAGTCATTTCAACTGCCTAGCGCCTTCATACCTTCTACCGAAGTGGGGCATTGACGCTACCCAGCTCAGGAGGTGGGTGGATGATACCCGGCAAAGGCGCAGGTTTACGAAACCACCCCGCAAATCAAAAATCGAATTTTACCGGCTCTATCCAAACTGGAATACGAACGGCTGCTTCACATTGCGGCAGGACAGTGTCTGACGGAGTGTTCGCTTCCTGAACAGTGTTTCTTGACGAGTCAGGGGATTAAATAGACGGGGCTGGGAAATTAGCGAGTAATAGGAGGGAAAGTTACCATGAAAACCGATGCACAACTACAGCAGGATGTCATCGATGAACTCAAATGGGACCCGAGTGTTAACACGGCACTCGGCGTCGACGTCAAGGACGGTGTTGTGACGCTAACTGGCTATGTCGATAGCTTCCACAAGAAGTGGGCTGCGGAGCATGCCGCGGCGCGAGTCTTTGGTGTTAGAGCGGTAGTTGAAGAAATCCAGGTCAGGTTGCCCGACCCTCTTAAGCGGCCAGACGAGAGCATCGCCCGGGTGGCGTCAAATGTTCTGGAGTGGGATGTCTCGGTGCCCCATGAGCGCGTCAAAGTGCAGGTGCAGAACGGGTTGGTTACTCTGAGTGGCGAGGTAGACTGGTGGTACCAGAAGAACGCCGCCGAGACCGCCGTGCGCCACCTCATGGGAGTAGTATCGGTCAGCAACAGGATAACTATTAAGCCGGAGGAGAGCAAAGTGCTGGATGCAGATGTAAAGGAGGAAATTGAAAGAGCATTTCAGCGCAACGCCGTGCTTGATGCGCGCCGAATCAGAGTAGAAACTCTCCGTGGTAAGGTGATTCTCAGGGGCAGTGTGCACTCCTGGGCAGAAAGAGAACAAGTCGAGTTGGCAGCTTGGGCGGCACCAGGCGTGTCCGAACTCGAGAGCCATATCACGATTAATCCCTAGTCCAATACTGGGGTTTAGGGGATGTAGGCGATCCGATTAAACCCCTGCCAGCGCAGGAATAGCATTACGGATATAGAGAAAACCATGAAAGAACAAGGCACAGTGAAGTGGTTTAACGATGAAAAGGGCTATGGATTCATCGGTCGCGCATCTGGGGCTGACGTCTTCGTCCACCATTCCGCAATACAGGCCACCGGTTACAAGTCGCTCAGTGAAGGAGACACGGTTGAATTCACCGTGGCAACCGGCCCGAAAGGTCTCCAGGCCCAAGACGTGGTGAAGGTTCTAAAGATGACCTAACTGAATTCTGAAAGGGAGGGAAAAATGGCAGAGACGGTTCGGAAAGTCGATTACTTCTACATTGAAACCCCGGATAAACCAGGGGAGGGGGCCAAGGTGCTCGCGACGCTCCGGGATGCGGGCGTAAACCTTGTTGGCTTTACTGCGTTTCCACGAGGGCGTTGGAGGGCTCAGATTGATTTTATCCCGGAGGATGCGGTTGCGTTTAAGACCGCTGCGAGGAAGGCTGGACTGAAGCTCAGCGCCAAGAAGACGGGCTTCTTGATCCAGGGGGAAGACCGACCGGGTGCGTTTGCCGATATATTGCGTAAGCTCGCTGCGGTCAACGTCAATGTTACGGCGAGCGACGCCGTATGTGCCGGGGAAGGCCGCTACGGAGCGATGCTCTGGGTAAAACCTACTGACGTGCGGAAGGCGGCGAGGGCTCTTGGCGCTACATAGCGGAGGGTGAAGCCCGCGAACGGTGGAGACGGCCATGTAGGATTGAACCGAGCGACATGGTCGAGCTCAAAACAGCGATAATCTCTTAATCCGTCCAGACGAGAACGCCACGCTGACGTGCTTTGGTGTCAACATGTTAGCGCGAGCGTAACTCCCTTAAGGGAGTTTTCTGTTCCATGGCTCCCGATTACTCTGTTCTCAGCTTATGCCAGAATTAAGATACGACCCGATCCAGAAGCGCTGGGCGATTATCGCCTCGGAGCAAGGTCGCAGACCTGATGATTTCCCGATCAAGAACGAGCCCCCACCCGAGGGATTCTGCCCGTTTTGTGAAGGGAACGAAGGCAAAACGCCTCCAGAGATAGCCGCCGTCCGCGCGAAGGGCAGCGGCCCTAATCAGCCAGGCTGGCAGATCCGCGTTGTCCCAAACAAGTTTCCCGCTCTGCGGATCGAAGGCAACATGGACCGCAAGGGGATCGGAGTATACGACCTGATGAACGGGGTCGGCGCGCACGAGGTGATTATCGAAACGCCCCAGCATAATCTGAACCTCGCCGACGCTCGCGTTGAGCATATCGAGCAGGTGATCCGGATGTACCGCCAACGGCTGGTGGACCTGCTGCGTGACCATCGCTTCAAATACATACTCATCTTCCGCAACTACGGCGCTGCGGCCGGGGCCTCGCTTTCACATCCCCACACGCAGATCATCGCCAGCCCCGTAACGCCCCTGATTCTTGTAAGGGAACTCACTTCCGCCAAGCAACATTACATGCAGAAGGAGCGCTGCCTGTTTTGCGACGTAATCCAGCAGGAGATTGAATCCGGCGAGAGGATCGTCGTCGCTACCGAAGAATTTGTGGCGTTGACTCCTTTCGCATCGCGTTTTCCTTTCGAGATTTTTATTGCCCCGCGCTCCCACCACCACAGCTTCGCCGAAATCAGCGACCACATGATTCGCCGCCTGGCCGCGGTTCTAAAGGAGGTGCTGCTGCGCAGCAAGAAGTGCCTGAACGACCCTGCCTACAACTTCCTGATTCACACCATCCCCAACGTCAAAGCCAGCCCGATGCGCCGGAATTACTGGGATACGATTGAGGTCGATTTCCATTGGCACATTGAGTGCATGCCTCGTCTGACTCGTATGGCCGGTTTCGAGTGGGCCACCGGCTTCTATATCAATCCGACGGCACCGGAAGAGGCGGCAAAATACCTCCGTGATGTCGCGTTATAATCGGTGGGGGACTCCGGCGATGAGTCCCTCAATTGGTTGTATATCCAGCAAGGGACATCGAGCATGTTTCAGCACTGGCTTTAGGTCGGCCGGTGAAACCTGACAAAGCCGAAGCGACTTACGAGCACGGGCTGCTCCGAGTCGAGGTGCCCTTCAAAGATCCGATGGAAGATGCTGTGAAAGTTGGCATCAAAGCAGGTGTCGCTGGATGGGAATTTGGCGAAGGACAGGCGGTTCAAAACGCCTGATCTACCCACCATATACCCACGAACCCGATTTTGCCGATCGGTGTGTTCCGAGGTGGATCTGTAAGTTATTGTATTTATCAGGTTTAGGTGGTACGCCTGGCCCGGCTCGAACGGGCGACCTACGGTTTAGGAAACCGTTGCTCTATCCAACTGAGCTACAGGCGCACAATTCTGATTCTATTCGATTTAGCCTCTGATTCCAACCCATAACAACACTATCTAAACGACGGAAAGTGGAAGATTTGTGGAAATTCTTCCACCCTCCAAGCCCATCGACACGGCCCTCGATGCGGATTCCGGGCTGAACCGGGCATATTGCTTTCGTGTGAAATCCACCGAATGGTGACCCATGACTTCCGATATGAAATGCATGGGCACTCCCCTCTCTGCCAGTTTGATTCCATAGGCGTGCCGGAGGTCGTGGATCCGCAGCCAGGGAAAGCCGGCCGCAATACGTGCCTCCTCCCAAGGATCCCGGCAACTGTGCCACCGGGTCAGGGATTCCGGATGGTAGAACACGTACATGGACGCCCGGCCGTCGAGGCGGATGTGCGTATCCAATCGACCCGGCTCGTCCACAAGGAACTCCCTCCGGACAACATGCATACGATCGTGGTTATCGAAGCCAGCGTTTGATGCAGCGACTCCTCCGAAAGCGGCAAAAAGCTCTTCGTGCCAAGGATCTGAGGGAGCTTCCGCCACAACTCCCCCGGCAGAGCGGAACGCAGGGAGCTGATGCTCTGGAGACGATCGGGATGCGCCTTGCCTAACGAGACAAAGGGCAGTATGCGTCCGACTGCGGCATGACATCTGGGTTGAGGGTTGCATCGTGAATATCGACTCGTGAAGCTTGCCGCCTGAGCGTTGAGGGGCTGTCAAAGGAGTTTGCACAACGTTGTTGCGGAGCACAACCTGTTATTTGCCGGTGGTGGGGCAGAGGCGCTTGAGTTCCTCGAACCAGTTCATGACGAGGATCATTTCGGTCACCGGCTGGGGCTTTCTCTCTTCCCGCTTCACCATCAAAAAACGCTGGCCGTCGGGGGAGATGTCCCAGCTCCGGCTGGGCCAACCCCAGGCGAATGGCAGTGCTTCGAACAGGAGGCGTGGCTTGCCGGGTGTGAAGCTCGTATCTGTCCGAACATCCACCTCCCACACCTGATCCTGCCGCCGGTAAAAGAGTTGCTTCCCGTTCCTTGCCCAGACCGGTTCTGTGCCACCTTCCTGGGAGATCAGCCACTTACCTCCCGGGCCGGGGTAAGGCCGAACGTAGACGTCATCGCGGCCCGACTCATCCGACACGTAGGCCATCCAACGCCCGTCGGGCGAAAACTCAGGTTGTATCTCATTGGCTCGGGAGTTCAGGAACGGCATTACTCGACGGTTCCGCAGATCCAGTAGAAGGATGTCCTCGCCGGTCTCTGGACGGAATTCCAGGAAAGCCAGAGTGGCTCCGTCAGGAGAAAACGATCCCGGATCCTGGCGGTAGTCGCCTGTCGTCAGTCTCTCCATCGGCTGGCTTCCATCGGCGGGTTGCCAATAGAGATTGAACTGACCGTCACTACGCCAATTGAAGACTACCCGTTTGCCATCCGGGGTCCAGGTGACAAAGACGGTGTTACCTTCGTCAGTCAGCAGATCCGCTGTGCCTCGATTGAGGTCAAAAACCCGCACCTGAAATTTCCTCCCCATTGCAGTGCAGGCGACCCGCTGCCCATCGGGGGAGAGGCGCGAGGCGTAAAACGGCGCCTCAAAAGAAGCAGCGGGTTGCCCGGTTCCTTTCCGGTCCATCCACACAAGCGAGTTCTGCCAGTCGGGCATAATGCCGCCCGATGCATAGACCAGACAGCCGGAATCAGAGACGCTGAACTGGCCGGCAGCAGAGCCGTGTAGAGTATACGGGATGTTAAGTGCCTGCACGACGTTGAAGATGGTGGGAACAGACCGGCCGGTGAGTTGAAGCTTCTCGAGGTCGAACGGCACGGCCATGAGGGTTCCTTGCCGAAGGAAGACAAGATGCCCCGTCGGAACGTAGCGGGCATCAGCGGCGTCTTCAATTAAGACGCTCCATTTCCGTGTCTTCAGATCCAGCAAGGCAACACGAGGGCGTGAGTCAACCCATTCCCTCATGATCGTGAACAGCACGCTCTTACGATCAGGGAGCCAATGGGGAAGGCGGTGGCTGCCTTCTCCCCTGGTCTTGTCTGGGGTGGTCAGAATTTCCGGGTTTCCGCCATCAGCAGAAACGCTGGAGAGGCCATAGAGGGGATGAGCTGAAAACACAATCCTGCCGTCAATCCCCCAACTGGCCCCGAGGGACCACGCGGCGTCACACAAGGTTACGGGTGCGCCCCCGTCGATGGGTACCTTCCTCAGCTTGCCGTCTGCCCAGAATCCAACCCACCGGTCATCGGGCGAAAGAAATGGACTCATGCCACCTTCTGTTCCAGCGATGGGCTTGGCGTCCAGTTGGTCGAATCTCCGCAGGTACAGGCGAGGTTTGTCCTGTTCGCCCGGATTCTCTTTGACCGCCACATAGACGATGAAGCGACCATCGCCGGAAATCGCCATTGCCGTCCGGGTCGGATGGTCAAATCCTTCGGGCGGGCTCAATCGGACTCCATCGAGCCACTGTCCCGGCTCCAACCTTACCGTGGAGCGCACCACCGGTTGCGATCCTGGCGAGACTGCGGGCTTGAAGTATTTCATCACCGCCAAGCCCGTCACAAGCCCAAGCACGAGTGTTGCAGCACCTGTTGACAAGATCCAGCCGAGGGGGAAGCGTTGAGCGACGGGGATGACGGTTGAGGGTTCCGCAAGTTCTTCCCGCATCTCCACACGGGCATCGGCGATGTCGTGGAGGCGAAGACTCGGGTCTTTTTGAAGGCACTGCTTCAACACGGCCCGGATAAACAGAGGAGTCACTGCCGGGAGAAGCGTCCAGTCCGGCTCGCTTCCCAGAATCCTGGCGATGGATTCAGTAATCGTTTCTCCCGGGAAGGCCCGCTTGCCGGTCAAGCACTCGTAAAGGATGCATCCGAAGGCCCAGATGTCTGCCCGCCTGTCCACGGGCTTCCCCCGCGCCTGCTCCGGGCTCATGTATGCGGCGGTTCCCAGTATGACTCCGGGACGACTCCTGGCCTCGGTGATCGTCGGCGAATGTGCAGGATCGGCGGGCTGCGATTCACCAGCCAGAGCCTTGGCGAGACCGAAGTCGAGGATTTTGACCTTGTCATCGGCGGTGATCATCACGTTGCCGGGCTTCAGGTCGCGATGTATAACACCTTTCTCGTGGGCGGCTTCCAGCCCCTCGGCGATCTGGCGGCACACCTCCAAGGCGTCGCTGACCGGAAGCGGCCCCTTCAGGAGTCGTTGCGCGAGAGTCCGGCCGCGGACCAGCTCCATGACGATGAAGCGTTTCCCATCGGACTCTTCGAGGCCGTGAATTGCGGCAATGTTGGGGTGGCTGAGCGATGCGAGAAGTCTTGCTTCCCGATCGAGGCGGGCCGCGAGCTGGGGATCATGCGCGAAAATCCCGGGAAGTGATTTGATTGCCACGTCCCTGTACAATCGTTCATCGCGAGCCCGATAGACCTCACCCATGCCGCCCTCGCCGATCTTCTCCTCGATGCGGTAGTGCAGGAGCGTGCTTCCTGACTGGAGCCAAACAGGTTCCGCGGGATCCTCGCCAGCATGGGGGAGCTCCTCTTTAGCCAGCGCCTGAGCAACGATTTCTATGGCAGGGGACTCGATGAAGTGCTCGGCTTCGGACTGGCAGGCGAGCAAACGCTCGACTTCCTTGCGCAACGACTCGTCACCCGCACAGGCTCCATCGATGAAGGCTGTTCTCTGGCCCGGTTCGAGTTCCAGGACCCGGTTGTAGATGCTTTCAATCCGCTGCCAGCGTTCGGGATTCATTCCTGTCCGCTCCGTCGGTCAGCTCGCACAAAAGCCAGTTCCTGGCTAACCTCCAGTCGCGCTTAACGGTCTCAGGCGAGACATGCAGCACCTCAGCCGCCTCGTCCTCCGTCATGCCGCCAAAGAAACGCAGCTCTACCACCCTGGCTTTCCTGGCATCGAACTCGGCCAGGGCGCTCAGAGCCTCGTCGATCCGAATAACCTCCGCTCCCGGTTCCGGTGAGACGAGGATCGACTCATCGAGCGATATCTTCTTTAAGTCCCTTCCGCGCTTCTGATATCCGCGTGACCGTGCGAAATCCACCAGGATGCGGCGCATGAGATTGGCGGAGATCGCGAAGAAATGGGCGCGATCCTGCCACTCGATGCGCTTCAGTATCACGAGCCGGAGGTAGGCTTCGTTCACCAGGGCGGTGGTTTGGAGGGTATGGCCGGCCCTTTCCCTGGTCATGTAACGGTGGGCCAGCCGGCGCAACTCGTTGTAGACCAGCGGCATGAGTTCGTCTAATGCCGACTTGTCCCCGCCGCGCCAGGCGCGAAGCATCAGCGAGACTTCCTGCGGGGAGGAACGCGTCATGGCATCCCCCTTCCGATTGGCACGTTACTGCGAGTTGTCGACGATTATACACCACTCCGCCCATATGTGATGCCTTCCATCGATTCTCGTCCTGCCATTACCCTTTCCTGAATGAATTCCCGCCTTAGGGGTTGAGGGCAGCGAAAGACTGCCCCGCAGGAGATAGTGCTTCGCCAAACCAGAAGGAGACCTATATGAAACGCAACACCGTTGTTTTAGCAGTCGTCTTGCTGGGGATCATGATACTCATCGGCGCACAAGCTATTGCCGTCGCCCAGCTTAACCAACCAAAAGATGTGCGCTACACAGTTACGGAGGTAGGCGTACTGCCCGGATGCACCTCATCATATCTGCCCGTCCTTGGATCGATTAATAACGGCGGCTTCGTCGCAGGTTATTCGTACAAGGGTGCATTAGACGAAAGTAGCGTTGACTTTTATCTCACATCCAGTGCCTTCATCGGCGACCATCGGGGGAGAGTGACTTTGCTACCCCCTCCAGACGGATATGCGGGTGCGTTCGCCTTTGGACTGAATGACAAGAACCAGGTGTTCGGCCTCGCAAGTAAGCTGGACAAACACGGCAACCTGCTGACGAGCCCGGTGGTGTGGGACCAGTACGGCAATCCCACTTTGCTCGAGAATCTGCCCAGTTCGCCATGGTATGACCTCTCGGCAATGAACAACAACGGGGACGTGGTCGGCGTCGTCTATCTGCCGCCCCACTATTCGGTCGTGGTGCCGGTGTACTGGCATCGGGGCAGAATCGCTCAACTCCCGTTGCCCAAGGGCGCGCTTAACGGATGGGCAGCTGCAATTAACGACCTGGGCGTGATCGCCGGAACCGTGGACTACGGTACTGCGCCCCCTACGGGCACCGGCGAGTTCCACATGTATACCTGGATACCGCGCGGTGACCACTATGTCGGAGTGGATCTGGGTGCTAACCTCTGGATACGAGGTGTGGCCAGGAGCGATTAACAATCTCGGCCAGATTGCGGGGGGCATGTAGGACGGCGTTTCGGATCGTGCATTCCTCTGGACGTTCGGTCAGCTGAAAGATCTGGGTACACTCCCGGGCGGAAGTGGTAGCTGGGCATGGTCCGGCCTCAACATATGGGGCCAGGTTCTGGGACAGAGTGACGATGCAGCAGTCGTTTGGCAGGACGACACGATCATTGATCTGAACGATGTGGTTCCCTCCGGCACCCCGAGATTGGTGACCCCCGGCGGAATCAATGACGTCGGACAGATAGCGGTCACCTCCTAGCTGGACGATGGGACTTCACGTAAGTTTCATTCTGACGCCCGTTGCCGACGATTCTCACTGAGCGGAAGAACGGTCGCAAAGATTCACAATGCATTGGAAAGTCGGCGGAGACAGGACATCTGCATTAAGGCAGGTACGGTAGGGGTGCGCCGGAAGGCCTTATCCAGCGATGCGGCTCGGGTGTAGAATGCTGCCGTAGCCGAGGGCCAGACGTTTCAGTCGACATATCATCTGTTTACCAGCAGCTGACAGAGGGCACGCAGGGAGGAGCGTCGGCGCCCGGATCAGAAGGCTGACTTGCGAGGAGGCAGCTTGAACCTCCTATCCTTTAAAGCCACAAAGTCGCAGATAAAGATTCCGTGTCATGGTGCGGAGATATCCTTGAGAAGGATCTGGCCCGTAATCATCCTGTTTCAGATGATCGGCGCAGCCGGATTGGCTGGTGGCCAGACCGCGCCGAATGCGGCCGCTGATCCCGCTGCAGGAGCCACGCCTCCTGCTCCTGCTGGCCGATTCTCCCGATGGTTCGAGTTGCAGGCGGGAAATCTGGCACTCGATTACAAGAATGCAGAGCCGACGGGCGCCCCCTGGCATTACCAATTGCAGTACCGATTCCTGGCTCGGGGCCTGCTCAAGATCGACGAAAAAGGACGCTATGACGTAGGATTCCGGGTCAGCACAGGCAACACCTTCACTTTTTCCTGGAACAACACGGCTGCCGGACTGGGTGATTTCGAGGGGGACGTCTATCTAAAGGAATTGTATCTTTCGGCTTCCCCCTGGAAACACATTGAGATCCAGTTCGGTGGGATTGGCATCAACCGGGGGGAGTCCACAGAAATAACGAGCTACTCCAACAACGGCTATCTCATGGGCGAGCGCCTCAGCATCCGGTGTCCGGAGAAGCTATTCTTCGATGAGATTTCGGCAACCGGCGCCTACCTGGGCGATTTTGAAAAGCCCGGGGTTTTTCAGAGATTCCATCGCCTTGATTCAATGAATTATCACCAGTTTCTGATCGCCAAGAAGCTCGGCAAACAGCTCTCAGTGTCGGCGGACTACACGTTTCAGGACGGGGTGGAAACCCTGCGGCAGGCACTCAAGGTGAATATCAAGAGGAGCCGTTTTCTCGACTCGCTGGTGTTTGAGAACTATGAACGCGTGGATTTTCAACCTGCCTGGGGTTGTGCGTTGTCGGCTCAGAAGAGTCCAACCCCGCGCCTGACTCTGACGGGAGGGTATGCCGACATCGACGAAGAGTATGGGGGCTTGAATGCAGACCGCATGGGGAAAGGAAGGCGGCTTTACATCGTTGCCACCTATAGTTTCTGGCGGGAATTCAGCGCCGGCGTGTATGCCACCAGGGCGTTTTCCAATGATTTCGCGCTCCGCAATCAGGCCAGGTATGATTTGATATTGACATACGATGTCCCCAAAGCACTCAAAAGAGCTCACATCCTGTGAGTCTATCGGGGGGCTGACGACGGCAAAATGTTGATTCCCAGGTAGTAAAACGGTTTTGCCGGCACCTGATCGCCCCTTAGGGTTGGAAAAGGGTCCCGATTCTCGCGTCTAAGCAGCCCCTCCCAGGCCCTGCGCTTCGAAACCGATGAGCAAAGCCCACGCCCGCATCTTAGACACAAGAATTGGCCCCTGGAATCCTTTCTAAGGCCTTCTGGCGTGGACATGAGCTGACATTATTCTCTCTTTTGCAATACTTTACCGTCGTCAGTCCCCATGCGGAGGAATTCTGAGACCGCGCGGGCAAGATGGCGGCCGCAATCGAGAAAGATGTCTGTCCCGGCCCAGCGGTCCAGGTTTTCGAGATACCCGGTCTTCATCTCCATCAGTAAGGCCAGCGCGCCGGTCTTCCGGGCAACGACCGATTCGGTGCTTGCAGGATCCAAGCTCGGGTCGAAGGGCCCTGTGAAAATCGTTTTCTGGCGCAGCAACCGCTCCAGGCGGCGAGCGGCTGGTTCGCGCGCGGCCGGCGCGAAGCGGATGTAGTCTCCCTCGTCATTCCAGACCATGTCGTTGTTGTGGATGTTGCATTAAGGCAGGTTACAGTAGGGGTGCGCCGGAAGGCCTTATCCAGCGATGCGGCTCGGGTGTAGAATGCTGCCGTAGCCGAGGGCCAGACGTTTCAGTCGACATATCATCTGTTATCAGCGGCTGACAGAGGGCACGCAGGGAGGAGCGTCGGCGCCCGGATCAGAAGGCTGACTTGCGAGGAGGCAGCTTGAACCTCCTGTCCTTGGCAGATTCAGCTCGCCCCGGGGCCAGTCCGCGTCCGAGCAAAAGCTCCTGATGTGATCCAGGACGCGTTCCAGCTCGTCATCGCCGAGCGCATCTCCGAAGGCAGGCATGATTTTCGAGAATGCCCGCGCAGGGCCGCCATCGTGGGCAACCGCGAGCCAGTCCGCGTTCGCTTCGCGCGTGGCGAAATTGCAGTCCGTAAAATCCGGCAGCGGCAGATCGAAGCCCACGCGGCTCTGTTCGCTCCCGGTGCCGCGGACCCCATGGCAGGCCGCGCATGCGGCCTGGTAGAGCTCTGCTCCTGTCCGCGCGACCACGCCTTTTTCCTGGCTGCAGGCGCGAGAGATCAGCGCCGGGCTGCAGACGGCAATCGGCACGGCAGTGGCTGCAACGACAAGGGCACGCCACAAACGGACGCTCGACTTCATCTCTCAACCCTCCCGGACGGTTGCCTGGCTAGTTTAACGGAACGTCGCCACACTCCGCGACAGAAAGATGGCGGTCCTCCCGCTACCTGCCGAATTCGCCTTGACAGAGGTCCGCGATGGGACAGAGACTCGGTCCGCACGCCACAGGCCATGGCCAGGAGCGTCAGGATCATGTTCAACCTCCCTGCGGCTGAATGGATAATAAACTTCATTTGAGTAGAGCGGTTCGGACCTGAAATAATCAACGTTTTGGATGTAGTAGAATCCTCGCGTGACCTGTGAAGACGCGAAAGATCAGGAATGAGAACAAGAGTCCTGCTTACAGGTGCCACCGGATATATCGGCGGACGGCTTCTCAAGCTGCTGGAAGCCGAAGGCTTCCCGGTATGCTGCATCACCAGACGCCCGGAGTCCCTTCAGGGACGCATCGGGCCGGGCACCGGGATTCTGGCGGGCGATGTGCTCGATGCCGACTCGCTGCAGCGGGCGATGCGTGGCGTGCACAGTGCTTATTATCTCGTGCACTCCATGGGTACGGCCCGTGGATTTGAAGAAACGGACCGCCTGGCCGCAGAACGGTTTGGCGCAGCGGCCCGCGCCCAGGGAGTTCGGCGGATCATCTACCTTGGCGGCCTGGGGGATTCCGCGGACACTCTCTCGCCGCATCTGCGCAGCCGCCAGGAAGTGGGCGAAATCCTGCGGCAATCGGGAGTTCCGGTAATCGAGTTTCGCGCATCCATCGTCCTGGGATCGGGCAGCCTCTCGTTTGAGATGATCCGCGCATTAGTCGAGCGCCTTCCCGTCATGATTACACCGCGTTGGGTGAACATCCGCGCTCAACCAATCGCCATCCAGGATGCCCTTCAGTACCTGCGTGCTGCCCTGGACCTGCCTGCCGGCAAGTCTGCGGTCTACGAGATCGGCGGCCCGGATCAGGTGACCTACGGCGAATTGATGCGCGAATATGCGCGGCAACGCGGGTTGCGGCGACTAATGATTGCCGTGCCTGTCCTGACGCCGCGGCTCTCGAGCCTGTGGCTGGGTCTCGTCACTCCGCTGTATGCCCGCGTCGGCCGCAAGCTCATCGACAGCATCCGCCATCCAACGGTCGTGCGGGATAACACGGCCTTGAGCGTCTTTGCCGTCCGGCCGATCGGGGCGACTGAGGCCCTTACCAACGCACTGCGTAACGAAGACCGCGAGTGCGCCGAAACCCGATGGTCGGACGCACTTTCCTCAGCCGGCCCAGCACCCCGTTGGGGCGGAGTGCGCTTCGGCAACCGGCTCATCGACTCCCGGACTGTCCGCGTGGCGGCGCCCGAGGACGCTGCTTTCGCCCCGATTGAGCGCATCGGGGGTGCAACCGGCTGGTACTATGGCAGGCTCCTATGGCGAATTCGCGGCTGGATGGATCTGCTGATCGGCGGCGTCGGCATGCGCCGCGGCCGGCGGGAACGGGAACATCTGCAGCCTGGCGATGTCGTCGACTGCTGGCGCGTTGAGACGATCGAGCCGGGCCGGAAATTGCGCCTGGCAGCGGAGATGAAGATGCCGGGACGCGCATGGCTGGAGTTTGATGTGGCCGGGGATGCGAGCGGTTCGATTATCCGGCAAACCGCCATCTTCGATCCCGCAGGTCTTTCGGGGCTGATGTACTGGTATCTGGTGTACCCTTTGCATCAGCTTGTCTTCGCAGGAATGTTGCGCGGCATCGCACGTGCCGTGGATCATCGCTCGGGGATGTCATGAGAGATATGAATCCGATCTGGATGCTGATGTTGTTTGTGGCGGTCTGCTTTGTCGTCGCCGGTGCAGGCGCGATCTTTACGAACAGTTCGGTGCGCGACTGGTATCCGGCGCTGCACAAGCCTTCCTGGAATCCGCCCGCCTGGATCTTCGGACCGGTCTGGACAGCTCTCTACCTCATGATGGCCGTGGCAGCCTGGCTCATCTGGCACAAACGGGGATTTGATGGCGGGGCAGGCGCCCTGCGGCTTTTTGCCCTGCAACTTGCACTCAATGCCTTGTGGTCGCCACTGTTTTTTGGGCTGCGTAATCCGCTGGCCGGGCTGTTTGATATCGTTCCTTTATGGGCGGCCATTTTGGCGACTCTGGTTGCCTTTTGGAGGATCTCGCCGCTTGCCGGCGCGCTGCTGGTGCCCTATTGGCTCTGGGTGAGCTTCGCCACAGCGCTCAATTTTACCATCTGGAGAATGAACCGGTAGGCATTCTCAGGAAGCTCCGCCCGATGGGTTTCCGGTTGCACATCTCTTTGGGCCAGAGCACTGGAGGAGTCTCATTCGTGCAAGCAGCACAGGTTCCTGGTGGGATTTCGAACGGCAGCAAAAGAACGGCGATGCCTCACCCTCTGGGTATCCGGGCAAGGGTGTTGCTGACCAGCGTGTTCGGCCCTTATGCCCGCGATGATGACTACGGCAGCCGTGCCATCAATCCGATGGAGCTGTATCACAACCAGGTCACGCGTGTGCAGGGGCCATTCTCGCTGCGCATGTTTCATCGGTCCTGGGGCTTGATGCTCCTCCAGGCAAATGTCTCCGCGCCCTGCGTTCTCCTTGACTTCCCCACTCTGGACCGCTTCGTAGAGGAAATCCGGAAACGCCGCTACGATATTATAGGAATCAGCAGCATCACCACCAACCTGCTGAAAGTCCAGCGCATGTGCGAGCTGGTGCGCCAATATCAACCCGAAAGCGCCATTGTTGTGGGCGGTCACATTGCCAGGTTGCCCGATCTGAGCGCGCGAGTTGATGCCGATTGGATCGTGCGCGGCGAAGGTGTGCACTGGCTGCGTGAGTACCTGGGGGAAGATCCCCATCAGCCGATCCGCCACCCCGTGATTCCGACCCGGATCGGTACCCGCAATGTGGGCATCCCGGTCAAGGATCAACCTTGCGATGTCGCGGTAACCATCATACCTTCCGTCGGTTGTCCGATAGGGTGCAACTTCTGTGCGACATCTTCCATGTTCGGCGGCAAGGGCAAGTACGTCGATTTTTATCCCACGGGCGATGAGCTGTTCGACATTATGTCTCAGATGGAGCGGTTGCGAGGCGCTCACTCCTTTTTTGTGATGGACGAAAACCTTTTACTCTACCGCCGCAGGGCGCTGCGGCTGCTCGAATTGATGGAGAAGCACGACAAGTCCTGGATCCTGTATGTCTTCAGTTCCGCCGCGGCCATCCGCTCCTATTCGATTGAGGAACTCATTGCGCTGGGGATTTCATGGATCTGGATGGGGTTGGAAAGTGAAAACAGCCGGTATCAGAAGCTCCACGGCATAGACACTGTCCAGCTGGTACGCGAGCTCCAGTCACATGGAATCCGCATCCTGGGATCCACCATTATCGGCCTGGAGAATCACACGCTGGAGAATATCGACGAGGCAATCGACTACGCCGTTCGGCACGATACGGACTTCCACCAATTCATGCTCTACATGCCGTTGCCCGGCACTCCGCTGCACGAGGAAATGGCTGCCCGGGGCCTGCTGCTCGACGAAACCCAGTGTCCCATTCCGGATACCCATGGACAGTTCCGTTTCAACTACCGGCATCCGCATATCCCGGCCGGGATGGAATCGGAGATGATTGTGCGCGCATTCCAGCGGGATTTCGATGTCAATGGGCCGAGCATTCTCCGGGTCCTTCGGACCACTCTGGCAGGCTGGAAGCGATACCGTGACCACCCGAACCCGCGAATCCGCCGTCGGTTTGCGACAGAAGTTGATGGCATGGTTTCTGCGTTCTCGGCTGTGGCCGGAGCGGCAAACCGCTATTACCGGGACAATCCGGCCCTGCGTGCGAAAATGACGTCTCTCCTGCTGGAGATGAAGAACGAGTTTGGTTTTAGGTCCCGCCTGTTTGCGGCTCTGGGTGGTCCGTACGTTTTGCGAAAGATCCGCAGCGAGGAAGCCCGTCTCAGCAGGGGCTGGACCTATGAGCCGCCGACTTTCTATGAGATCAACGGTGCTGCCAGATTCGAGGATTTTCCGGGCGCATCACGTTGCTCATACGTAGCCCCGCAGATCCTTTGCCGGCAGACACGCGAGGACGCTCCGGTGGCGTTGGAATGTCAGGACGTCGAAGCCGCCACATGACTTCCGGATGACGTCCGACATCCCCCAGGACGATATCACGCTCCCACGCATGGCGGACAGGGGGTGCCCGGGTTCATAGGAGACGGAGCGACAGGAAATAGCTTGCCGTGGCCACGATGCCACAGAGAACAGTGCCCCAGGCCAGGTCAACCACGGTAACAACCAGAGGCCAGTCTCTAATAGTCGCCAGATTGGTCAGGTCGTACGTGGCATAGGTAAAGAACCCGAACAGGGCTCCATATACCAGCGCGCGCAGGGGGCTCTGCATCTCGACCGCCGGTTTGACGGCAAATATCACGATCCCGATAATGAAGAGCAGGTAGAAAGAGATCGCGGCCGTCCAATTGAACTGGACCCTCATGAGATACCCCAAGTGCCGCCTGTAAAAGCCCTTTGCCACGACACCGAGCCAAAACATGTCGATCAAGAAGAAAACAGGAACCGTGAGCAGATAAATGAGTACGGTCTTTGCCATGGTGATTTTCATCATTTCTCCAGACATCTCAGCCGTGGTCTCCGGCAAAATCCCGGCATCAGCGTGTGCCGGCTACGATCCCCTCAGAGCTGGGATTGCATCAGCTCCTGAAGGGCATTCCGAAGGCCGAGCCCCTTCGATTCCTCGAACACGCCCTCAGTGTGCCATAGCACCCGTCCGGTTCGATCCACCAGGAAGCAATGGATTTGTGTTTCGTCCGTAATTCCGAGCGCCCTTAGGAAGGGCGCCTTGTCGATATAGAGCGTGATCGTCCGGGCGCGCGCCTTCGGGTCGGGAATGCCTCTGCGCATCCCTGTGTCGATGATCCACCGCAGAAGCCGATTCGGCCTCTGGATCGTCGGCAGCTCGTAGTAGCGGAAGCCCGGATCGACCTCCTCAAACCGCTTCATCTCCCGCAGCCAGGTATCCACCTGTGCCTGCTGTTCGCGCTGAAATGCCACGAGCAGCAGATTGCGGGTACCTTCAAAATCCCCTGGCAGACTCATTGATCGTTTCTCCAGGTTGGCGGCCTGCAATTGCGGAAAGATGCCCATGCTGCCCTCTCCCTGACCCGATCCACAACCCGGGCCGATATCTACGGCCAAAGCAGCAACACAAAACAAAAGCAAAGCTGCGCACTGCAATATCTTGTTCATCCTTCTTTGATCGAATTCGATACGTTCGGGCGAGGTCTGAAGGGTTCCGTCAGACCGCTGTTGCCCTCGAGTTGCAGGGGCGACTGTCCTTAAAGCGTCTTATGGGTCCCCATCGCAATAGGGGGGATTCCCGGTATGTTTGCACTGGCATTACCAGACCTCTTCCGTTTCCGCGGCCTGCCACACCAGCGGCCGCAGGTCCGTAGTCCTGTGCGCTCCGTTGCAGAAGGGCTGATTCTGAGAGAGGCCGCACCGGCACCAGGCATAGGTTTTGCCAGCTTCGAGCTTGACAGAGATCGGCTGCTTTGCCGCTACTTTTGGTTCGGACATTCGCATGGCTCCTTCGATAATGTCACTCCGTCAGTTCGTTTTGGGATCGCAATCCGGCATGCCCGGCGAAATCGAATGAAAGTCACCTTTCCCCTGGTACCATGCCGAGCCGGTAGTTTACAGCACGCCTGGAGGCACTGCCAGTGCTGCATCGCCAATGACATGGCTGAAGGGCTGGGGTAACATAGCCGCGGAACCTGTGCTTGGATCTTTACCGCCGGACAGGCAATTCCGCCGGCAGAACGGCGGGGAGAGCCTTGTCGTCGGATCGCAGTTCATGCTTAACCGAGATGCCTGCCGCCCAGGTTTTGTTGGAGAACCCACTCGGGCGGCTGGCGGGGGTAGGGAAAGATGAAGATCGCCGTCATCGGAACTGGGATCAGCGGTATGCTCGCGGCGCGTCTGCTCGCCCGGGATAACGACCTCCACGTATTCGAGGCAAACAATTACGTGGGCGGGCACACCAATACAGTGTCCTTTGAGGCTTTCGGAAGCCGGTATTCGGTGGACACCGGCTTCATGGTTTTCAACGACCGTACGTACCCCAATTTCATACGCATGCTGCGCCTCCTTGATGTTCCCGGCCGGTGGAGCGATATGAGCTTCAGTGTGCGGTGCATCAAGTCCGGTTTGGAGTACCAGGGGAGTTCCCTGAACGGCCTGTTTGCACAGCGGCGCAATCTCTTCCGCCCGTCTTTCCATCGCATGCTGGTCGATATCCTCCGCTTCAACCGCAGTGCGCCCGAACTGCTCCGCGAGGATGACGAAAGCCTTGAAATGGGCGAATACCTCGCGCGCGGCCGTTACAGCAGGCAGTTCATCGATCATTACCTGGTGCCCATGGGCGCTGCCATATGGTCCGCGCGCCCCGATCGATTTCTTCAGTTTCCGGCGTGCTTCCTCGTTCGTTTCTTTGACAACCATGGGCTTCTCAGTGTGCGCAACCATCCCCGTTGGCAGACTGTGGCAGGCGGCGCCGTGAGATACGTGCAAGCACTGACCAAGCCCTATGCGGGCAAGATCCGGCTCAATTGCCCGGTGGTGTCGATCGCCCGTCAACAGGACAGGCTCATGGTAAAGACGCAAGACGGAGACGCGGAGCGTTTCGACTGCGCTGTCCTCGCTGCGCACGCCGACCAGTCGCTGGCCATGCTCTCGGACGCGGACGCGGCGGAACGGGAAGTGCTGTCGGCTCTCCCCTACCAGCGCAACGAAACGACTTTACACACCGACTCGTCGCTGCTGCCCCGCTGCCGGCGCGCCTGGGCGTCCTGGAACTACCATATTCCAAGGGAAGACGGCCGCCCGGTAGTCCTCACCTACAACCTGAATCGCCTCCAGGGGCACCGGTCTCCCGATCCGATTTGCGTGACGCTCAACGCAAGTCAATCCCTCGACGAAGACAAGATCATCCGGCGCATTGAATACCATCATCCGACTTACAGCCGCGCAGCCGTGGAGGCTCAGAAACGCTACGCCGAGATCAACGGCAGAAACCGGACGTACTTCTGCGGTGCCTATTGGGGATATGGCTTTCACGAAGATGGCGTGAAGAGCGCGTTGGCGGTTGGCGAACGCTTCGGCAGGCGGTTGGAATCATGCTGAGTTGCATCTATGAAGGGATCGTCGAGCATCGACGCCTGAGCCCGGTTGAACACAGGTTCAGATATAAATTGTACATGCTCTATCTCGACCTCGACGAACTGCCGTCGGTCTTGCAGGGCGGCTTCGGCCTGCATGCAGAACGTTTTTCACCTGCGTCTTTCTGCCGCAAGGATCATTTGGGCAACGCCGGTGCTCCACTTCGGGAGACGGTTCTCGAGCTGATAAAGAGAAGAACGGGACTGGCTCCTGCGGGTCCGGTTAGGCTGCTCACACTGCTGCGCAATTTCGGGTACTATTTCAGCCCGCTGAACCTGTATTTCTGCTTCGAAAACGACGGCGAAACGGTTACGGCTGTCGTAGCCGAGGTGACCAATACCCCGTGGCTGGAAAAGCACTGGTACGTTCTTTGGGAAGGCAATCGTTTTGGTCCGGCCGGCCGCTTGTGGTTTCGACACCCCAAGTCCTTTCACGTATCCCCTTTCATGGATATGGACGCGGAATATGAATGGCGCCTCAAAGAGCCTGGGACGCGGCTCGCTGTGTACATTGCCAATGTTCGGGAAAACCGCAGGTTCTTTGACGTCAGCATGGCACTGAAACGCCGGGGACTGATTCCCGGAGCCATGGCGCGCACGCTCCTGCGCCACCCTTGCATGACCGGCCGCGTATCGCGAGCCATATACTGGCAGGCGCTGCGGCTTTGGTTGAAGAAAAGCCCCTTCTATTCCCATCCCGAGTACCGCAGCAGCGCACAGGCCCGGCGAACATGAAGGATTTCCCTGCCCGCGATTCCAAAGCCCCGCATCCGGGAAGACTAATGCCCACTGGACTGCTCCGCCGCCTGGTGTGGCAGCGGTTGGAGGCGTTGTCGCATGGCTGGCTTGAAATAGAAGATGGAGATCAGCGCCGTACGTTCGGCGAGTCCGGCGTGAATTCCATCTCGGCAACCATAAGGGTTCACGACCCACGCTTTTACCGTCGACTGGTTTTCGGTGGCAGTCTGGGCGCAGCAGAGGCTTACATCCATGGGTTCTGGACCTGCGACGACCTCGTCAATCTCGTACGCCTTTTTTGCCGGAACGCGGAGTTGTCATCAGGAATGGAAAAAGGTGCCGCGCGGATGTTGAGTCCGCTGCGCCTCGTCTCCCACAGCATACGGCGCAACACACGTTCTGGAAGCCGGCGCAATATCGCCGCCCACTATGATCTAGGGAACGACTTCTTCTCCCTCTTCCTGGATCCGACGCTGGCCTATTCCTGCGCTATCTTTCCGACCGGCACAAGCACTCTGCTCGAGGCCTCGGAAGCGAAATTCGACCGCATCTGCGATAAGCTTCAGCTCAAGCCGGAGGACCATTTGCTGGAAATCGGCACCGGTTGGGGCGGCTTCGCGCTCCACGCGGCCCGGAAGTACGGCTGTCGTGTGACGACCACAACAATCTCGAGGAAGCAATATGAGTTTGCCCGGAATCGGGTTCGAGAGGCCGGACTGCACGAGCGCGTGACCGTGCGCATGGAGGATTATCGCCGGCTGCGCGGATTGTATGACAAGCTCGTTTCCATCGAAATGATCGAAGCCGTGGGGTACCAGTATTTCGACGCCTATTTTCGAGCTTGCTCCGAACTCTTGAAGCCGCAGGGCATGATGCTCCTGCAGGCAATCGTCATTCCCGATCAGAGGTATGATCGTTACCGACGGTCTGTGGATTTCATCCAGCGTTACATATTCCCCGGCGGCTGCCTCCCCTCCATCGGGGCGATCTGCGGATCACTCGGGCGAGCGACCGACCTGAGATTGTTCCATCTGGAAGATATTACTCCGCACTATGCAGAAACCCTGGCGCACTGGAGGAGGCGGTTCCAGGCTAATCTTGGCCAAGTCAGGAAACTGGGATTCTCTGAAGAATTCGTCCGCACCTGGATGTTCTACTTCTGCTACTGCGAAGGAGGGTTCCGCGAACGCGTGATCGGAGATGTGCAGATTCTGCTGACCAAACCCGCGTGCCGCCGCGCCGCGATACTGCCGCCACTCGACGCGGCATGACGCTGTCTGCCGGCAATGAAAGATGCATCGGTGGCCCAATGGAAACGGCTTCTGAATTTCTTCTGTTTTGATCGGCCATCACTCCCGCGATGCTCCTGCAACATTGCGGACGGAGAATTCCCGTGGATTTCATACATACGCACTTGACGATCGGTTTGGTAATTCTCGTCTTGATGACGCTGCTGTGGCTTGTCAGTCTCGGGCTGAAGAACTCAAGCATCGCGGACGTTTTTTGGGGCACGGGTTTCGTTGTGACAACCTGGACTGCATTCGCTCTGACGCCCACTGGATTCCCGATGCGCAAGTTGCTCATCAGCCTGCTCGTTACCGTCTGGGGTTTACGGCTTTCGCTGCACATAGCCGTGCGCAATCGGGGCAAACCCGAGGATTTTCGCTATCGGGCCTGGCGCATGGAAGCGGACAAGGCATGGTGGTGGCGGAGTTACCTCAAGGTGTTCCTGCTCCAGGGGGTACTCATGTGGATCATCGGCGTACCGCTGCTCGCAGCACAGATCAGCGCCACACCGAATCGACCCACACCGATTGATTTCGTCGCGATCCTCATTTGGCTCGTCGGTTTCTTCTTTGAAGCCTTGGGCGACTATCAACTGACGCGGTTCAAAGCGAATCCTGTAAACAAGGGCAGACTGATGAACCAGGGTGTCTGGCGGTACACGCGCCATCCCAATTACTTTGGCGATGCGACACAATGGTGGGGTTTCTACCTTTTGGCGCTCGCGGCCGGCGGATGGTGGACAATCTTCGCTCCAATCATTATGACGGGATTGCTGATGCGTGTGTCAGGCGTGACGATGCTGGAAAAGACTCTGAGAGAAACGAAACCGGGCTACAGAGAGTACGTCGAGACGACGAGCGAATTCATTCCCTGGTTTCCGCGCCGAAAAGGCTGAAGGGGACTGAAACCGAGTTCATTAATACCGGTAACCGGCGAGGAACTTGCGTTCGCGCTGAGACGCTCGATCCTAAGGGCCGAGTCGCGCCACCCCGCCGCCCGCCAAGCCCGGGCTCCATTTCGGATCGGATGCGCATATAATCCGCGCTTTGTCCCGGAGATGCGGTTTCCTGTGACCATCGAATCAATGCGGAAATTCGTCCTGCCTGCATTAAGGCAGGTTAAGGAGACAGGAAACTCCAGTGTGTCATGACATTGTTCGGCGGGCAGATCGTGTATAACCACCCCTACGGTCTGAGCATCCCCCTGTGGCAAAATCTTCCGAAAGACTCACGTTATCGGGCGGACACAAACACGCAGAAATGGTGATCCACGCCGGTGAGGATCGGCGTTGCGGAGGACAGAATGGAGATTCATGAGGCATTTGATCGACGACTTTTCATGAAACGGGTGAGCGCGCTCCCGTTGCTTGGCTATTTCGCTGGTCAAGGCATGCTCGAGAAGGCAGTCGCGGCGGTGAGGCGCAATCCCAAGGACAACATCTACACACGCATCGGTGTAAGGCCGGTGATCAATGCCCGGGGCACCTGGACCTACATCAGCGGTTCGCTCGAGTTGCCCGAAGTGAAGGCCGCCAAGCAGCAAGCCGCCGAGCACTTTGTGGATATGTGGGAGCTGCAGCGCGCGGTCGGCAGGCGACTGGCCGAGCTTTCGGGTGCAGAATCCGGCATGATCACCGCCGGTGCCGCGGCGGCAATGGCTACTGCAACGGCGGCCTGCATTGCGGGCACCGACCCGGCCAGGATCTGGCAACTACCGGACACTACGGGACTCAAGGATGAGGTGATCATGTTTGGCGGCCGGATCTCCTTTGACAGCGCGATCCGGGCCGCGGGCGGAAAACTCGTGATGGCGTTTGCGCACGAAGAACTCCAGTCAGCGCTCAACGAGAGGACCGCCATGGTCTACACCACTGCCCGAGGTGAGAGACTGGAAAAGGCGATTCCAATTACGAAGAAGGCAGGCGTCCCTTTGCTGGTAGATTGGGCGGCGGGCATTCCCCCGATAGAGAATCTTTCCCTTCCCGCGAAATTGGGCGTGGACCTCTATACATTCAGCGGAGGCAAGGGACTGTGCGGACCTCAGTGTACAGGGCTCCTGCTTGGGCGAAGGGACCTGATCGAGGCCGCGCTGGCCAACAGTTGTCCGTGGGAAGGGGCCGTGTGTCGTTCCATGAAGGTAGGCAAGGAAGAGATTATGGGCTGCCTGGCTGCGGTCGAGGCCTGGAAGAAGCGGGATCTGGCACAACTGGACCAGCGATGGAACAGGATTGTGAAGCGGATCGCGCAGGCGGTCGAAACCGTGCCTGGCGTAACGACCGAGATTCAAACGCCGCAGGGCGGAAACCGCTACCCCACCTTGACCGTGAAGTGGGATGAGGCGGCGTTCAAGTTGACAGTCGCCGAATGCGCCAGGAGGTTGCGGAGCGGCGATCCACCGATCGAAGTTTTGACTTCGCACAACCCAAGTCTATTGCCCGTTGTGCAGGAGGGAGACCCCAAGGCCCCTCCCAGGGCTCGGGCCAACACACTGCGGATCGTCTCGCTCGACATCATGCCCGGCGAGGAGCTGATCGTCGGGCGGCGACTGCGCGAGGTTCTCAACCAGGCGCGAAAGTCCGCATAGACAACCGGGCTCAGCTACTCGTATCCCGTCAGTTACGGGTGGCGGGAATCCGATAGCTCATCGAGCGCTGCGTGGGTCCACACCGCCGGCGCGGACATTGCGCGCTTCGGGGAAGCGCGCCCGCCTCTTACCGCGAAGTTCCCACCAATGACTCAGGGAACACGCACATCTCCGCCACCCCCTCAACCCGGGCGCAAGCTGGATTTCTCAAGACTTCATCTATCGACAGCGCAAAAGCGCTGGAAGGTGAATAGGTTTTGGGGACATGGCTGGCGGTGTTAAAGTGCCGGAATGAAGAAGCAACATCCGGCCCGGCCGGTGGAGCAGTTATTCCCGTTCGTGTTGCGCTCCCGCATTCTGATGGTGGGACGCGACACGCTGGCGCGAAGCAAAAGCAAGCTGCACTTCGTGTTAATCACCCACGACCTCTCCGAAACCAGCCGGGCGGAAATCCTTTCGGACTTCGCACATTACCCGGTAGTGCAGCACTACACCTCGAAGGAGCTGGAGAATTTTTTCAGGATCAAGGGGGCAAGAGTGATCGGGTTTGAGAAGTCGGGCCTCGCCCAGTCGCTCTACGCGGAGTTGAAGGCGCATCGGATCAACAGGCCGGTGGAGCCGTCAAAGCGCGCCGAGCGCGTTGGCTGAATCCCATCTCAAGTTATTGTCCAACCGTTGGAATGAGTTCAAAGCGGCTCCGTCTCACCTCCGTGCGTTCGGACTCTGTGATAGCTCTTCTTTCCATGGCTGACTCCCGGATTTTGCATGGGCATCATGCAACCGGTTGTGCATCATTCAATGGTTCGACAAGACCTGGCGGCCGGGAGAGATTGAACTCGTCCAGTGAGAACGTGAACTGAAAGGGTCAGGGTTCAGGGGTCGGGGTTCAGGAGAAAGGTATGGGATCATATCAACGGCTGGAGGATTTGATGGTCTACCAGAAGCTCGCGCAGTGACCTTGGGCGAGGGGTCAGGGTTCGGGATTCAGGGTTCAGGAAACAGATCGGATGCCGCTGGCCGCAACCCTCCGTAGGGGAGGCGGACGGGGATTACGGCTGTCCCCACCCCAAAGTCATCCGAGCCGAATCGGCTTTGTCCGTGCACCGCGGGGGTAGCCGATGCAGTTCCAGGATTGGCTGCGCCCTGTCCGAACACATGGTTCGTGACGTTAACAGCGCCGAGTCGCAAGGACAACATTTTCAACCGGTATGGACTTTTCAGTAGGCACAGGTGCCCGGGGATTGATTTCCATAACACAGTTTCTCTTTTTCCAGGAAGGGCAGAGCCATTTGTGACTTGTTCGGCCTAGTGCGCATGCAGGGATTCCTGGAGACTCATGATATTCTGCGGGTGCACACGAATGACCCCGTGGCGCGGGCTGTCGATGTCCGCTATGAGAAAACACGCGATGGAGACAACCAGCGGCAGAACGAGGAGTAGGATGGATCCCGCCTTGACGTCTCGCGCGCCATAGCCGACCAACAGGTTGCAGCAGACGGCGATCGCCGCCATCAGGCCCCATGCCGCGATCGGGATTCGGTTCCACCATGCAGCCTGCGTGTATCCCTGCGAGTTCAGAACATCGTTCATGCCCGAGACGGCCAGAGCCATGACGGGTGTCGGCTGCGCTCCGGCCGAGGCTTCAATCGTGGACCACAGGTCGGTCTGCAATCGGGCGGTACGGACATTGATCTGCGCAAGCTGTTGCTCATCGCGGGTCGTATAGAACAAGACACGCTGATCGAGGTACTCGCCGAGCAAGGCACGCACTCTCGCCGCATCGGCGGCAGGCAGGAGACCGGCGCGAACGTATTCCGTGCCGATCGCGTTGGCCTCCGCCTCCTCATAGTTCTTGCGCTGATCGTAGCGGCTCACGGCCATCGAAAAGCTGAATCCGATGATGAGGCCGAGCAGTGTCAGCGATGCGGCCAGGATAACGCCGAAAGCATCACGCGCGTTGTCTTCCAGCTTCCGCCGCTTTCTGAACAAGGACGCCCCAATCCCCGCCGAGAGCCACAACGTGACGAAAGAAAGCACGAAAACAAGCAGTGGGTATTGCAGTGAAGTATTCATGCCCTATCTCTCCTCGTGTCGTGAACGGTCGCTTCACGATCAACACAAGCATAATGAAAGAGTATCCGCAACAACGATCTGTTCTCACCGCTGAGGCCTGGCCACAGCCTGTCCCTGCCGAGGTGATCGTCCAGAATCCTCTATCTCCGTCGGTCATCAACCTCCTTCCACAAGCTTGCGGGGTATTCAGCAAGGACAGGCATCAGGTACACGTCTCCCTGCTCCGGCGGCAGCGGGTTCATGTTCTCAGGGCGTCTGATGTCGTTCGCAGATAAGCTCCTGTTGTTGCGACCGATCGCATGGAAGAGCGGTGTTGTAGAAGTATGCGCAATAGAGACCCCGGGCGCGGTTTGCAGTCAACTCTGTATCCGCCCCCGCCGGCCGAGGACGGCGGCAAGAATCAGTACGGCGGTGAGGATTCCAAATATGAGGGTCCTGGAAGTCCCATGCGCGGTCGCCCACGCGCTGGAGAAGTCGAGGGGCGTGAACTTGCTGGCAGGACCGATGTACCACCACGCCGTGTAGAGAGCTTCGAACGCCCGTGACGACTCGGTCCACACGCCCAGCGCGAGCGCCAGGGAAGGGACGAACAGCGCCCCAACAGCCCATACCGACAGCGATATCATGTCTCCTTCGAGCATAAATCGCGCTGCGAGCCCAGACCCGGTTGCGGCCGCAATCAGAACGCCGGACAGCCACAGAGCGACAAATTGTCGCCGCAGGGGTCGCGGGCACGAGAAGATCAGCGGCCCAGTCCGATGCTGGGATTCGCGCACACCCATGTCCGACCAGAGAAGCAGGGGCCACAGCCACGCCGCGATATGCGCGTACCGTGCGGCGGCTATGGGCGCGGCCAGACTGGCCAGCCACAACCCCGCCGCCACCAGCGTCCACCAGCGGCTGACCCCGCTGAGCGCCAGCCGGAGCTCGGCCACCACCATGGCGCCAAGACGTGTCCGTGCCGGGATGAGCCGGCCGAGCAGGACCCATATTGGATCCGAGAAGGACGGCAAGACGCCGGCGAATCGGCTCCAGGGCCGCGTCTTGGCCGGATGCAACGGTTTCTTGCACAATGCTGCGCCGGCGGAGACCGTGTCGAACCGGTCGAACCAGGTGGAGGCACCCAGCACCACGAGCGCAGAGACCGCGATCCACGAGAGACGCATTATGATTGTGACAGGTGTCCAGTCGATACCGTTCCAATGAATCAGGATCAAATGCGACAGGTCCCTCGCGGGGCCGCCCCTGAACGAGAGCCCCGCGACGGCACTTGGAGTGTGTGCGTGCACTGCTGCAATAAGCGAGGTTTCGACAAACGTAATGCCGCTCCAATCGGCCCACCGCGCCTTGGCGAGGAATGGCACGCACAGGGCCATGTTCCATACGAAGAAATACGCGACGTTGCCTGTCCCGCCGGACAATCCGGGGACTATTTCAAACAGCACCGCGAACGCAGCCACCACCGCCATGGCCGGCAGTGCCAGCAGTACAAGGGGCGCGAGCAACGCCGACAGGTCGAGGCGAACGGCACCGGCCTGCACGAAGTGCAGCACCACCGCCGCCACCGCCAGTGTCAGAACTATCGCCGATAGCACCGCAAAGTTGGAGAGCCACTTGGCCAGGAGGTATGCACGCGTCGACACCCGGGTCGCTGCGAGGATCTGTCCGACGCCCGCGTCGCGGTCAAATGCCACGGCGTTCTTCACCATGTAGAACCCCGCCAGCGACACGAACGTCGTGGCCGACAAGGCCATGAGCGTGCCAAGCCAGGCCGAATTGAACACCCCGCGGTATTCGCCCACCGACATCTGGATATTCCCCGTGTAGACCAGCGATCCGAGCCAGATGGTCGTCCCAACGGTGAGCAGAAAACCCGAACGGCGAACACGCTCGAGCACATCCGGCCATGCCAGGCGGAGGAGGAGCCCCGGGTTCATACGTGCACCGCCTCGCGATGTGCGCCGATGGCTTCGAGGTAGACATCTTCCAGGGCGGGAGGCAGCGGGCGCGCATCGATCGAAGGCGGCGCCGCCGACACGATCCGCACATGCACGCCATCGGCGCGGCGGACGGTACCAGTCACCAGCCACTTCCGGCGGACCGCCTCGACTTCGTTACTCTCCACAACCCACTCCCACACACGTCCGTCGAGGTTATGCAATAGAGACTCAGGCGTGGCATGACGGATCAGCTGTCCTTCGGCAATCAGGGCAATCGAGGAGGCCACCGCCTCGACGTCCGACACGATGTGCGTCGACAGCAGGACGATGCGGTCGCCGGAGAGGGTGGTGAGCAAGTCGCGGAATCGGACGCGTTCTTCGGGATCGAGACCCGCGGTGGGCTCGTCGACAATAAGGAAGCGCGGATCGTTGAGCAGGGCTTGCGCTATGCCGACCCGCTGTCGCATCCCTCCCGAGAACCCGCCGAGGGGCTGGTTGTGCACTTCGGTGAGATTGACGAGTGTCAGCAACTCATCAATTCGCTGGCGAGTCCTGGCAAGCGAAAGGCCCTTGGCGGCGGCCAGATAGCCGAGGAACTCGACCGGGGTGAGGTTCGGATACACTCCGAAGTCCTGGGGCAAGTACCCCAGGCTCTCGCGGACTGCATTCGGGTCGGCCGCGGTATCGACTCCGTTCCATGTGACACGCCCCTCACTCGGTCTCGAGACCGTGGCGAGGATGCGCATCAACGTGGACTTGCCCGCCCCATTTGGACCAATCAGCCCGACCACGCCCGGACCCAGGTTAAGCGAGAACTCGCGCAGTGCCCACGCCTTCCGCTTGTAGTGCTTGCTGACACGTTCAATCGTTAGCTGCATGGATTGTCCTCATGGGTGCCGGGTCGCGTGTTCAGATCGGACCTGTGAGTTATGAGATGGTGATCCGGCTGATGGCATTTCAGCCGACCCGGCGGCATGACGTCGAGCAGAATGACGTCCTGTGCCTCGCGCGTGGCTCACGCCAATGAAAACCGACAAACAGTCGCACCAGTTTGGTGCCGGACTGTCAGGAACCCTTGTCCCGAACAAGACACCGCTTTCGATCAACGGCAGCCGCAGTTCCAGGTATCTCTAGCCAAATCCGGTGGCGTGCTGCCCGACGGCACGACCGTGACCGGCGCAATCCCCAGAACAAGAATCCGGAAACTGTGACGAAACGATTCTACCGGATGGAAGATCTTCGCACACGTGTCATTACTGAAATTGCGCGCTGGAAGCGCGCCCACTCGCAACCGATCCCATAAGTTGATTCCCCCATTTTGACCGCGTGTGCGCTCCTTTTGGAATATACTGCGCAGGCTAATCCAAAGGAGGTACATCAATGTCAGAGTCCCGCATAACACGTCGAGAGTTCATGGGAAGCACAATCGCCGGCGCCGCCGCAACAGGCCTGGCCCTGGATGCCACGGCGGTCCACGCGAATGCCGCGGCGAACACGGAGGTCACGGTCGGCGTGATCGGAGCCGGAATTCGCGGCCTGGAACTCATGCAGTACGTTCTCAATGTCGGAGGCAAGGTCGCGGTCGTCTGCGACCTCTATGATGGCCATTTCAGGCGCGCGCAGGAGATACAGGCCAACACCCCGACAACCCGGGAGTACCGCGAGGTCATTTCGCGCAAGGATATCCAGGCCGTCGTCATCGCCACGTCGGACCACTGGCACGCCCCCATTGCCATCGCAGCCATGAAAGCGGGCAAGGACGTCTACTGCGAAAAACCGATGGCGCACACGATTACCGAAGCACTCGAGATGATCCAGGTCTCCAGGGCCACAGGACGCCTCGTGCAGGTCGGAAGTCAGAGCTTGAGCATGACCTCGACACAGAAGGCCAGGGAGTGGGTACAGGCGGGGCAGATCGGCAACGTCTCCATGGTCCAGTGCTCCATCTACCGCCCGAACGCAATCGGAGCCTGGCGCTACCCTGTTCCTCCGGATGCATCGCCGAAAACAGTCGATTGGGATCGATTCCAGGCCAATGTCCCGAAACACCCGTTTGATGCGGCCCGCTTCTTCCAGTTCCGCAACTGGTGGGATTACTCGTCCGGGATCGCAGGCGACGAGTACGTTCACCTGCTGTCCCGCGTGCACTACGTGCTCGGCGTGCAGTACCCGCAGAGCGCCGTGGCCAACGGCGGGATCTACAAGTGGACCGGCGATCGCGACGTCCCCGACATTCACAACACGCTGTACGAGTACGGGAAGTTCCAGGCCGTGGTCAACGCGAACCTGGTGTGCAACTGGGACGGAGGCGAGATCGTACGGTTCTTTGGAGACAAGGGAACGGTGGAACTGACCGAATGGGAGGCGACTCTCGATCCCTATAACCCCAACGAGGAATACCTCTACCCGCTGGAGTCCTGGCCGAAAGACCTCAAGGACAAGTTCATCGAGGAGCACAAGAACGACCCGCTCGCCGACGTCGGGACGGCCCGGCAGCAGCCGCAACGCCAGAAGGAGACGTTCAAGCAGGAGGCCGAAGGAACCGAGGATCACTTCCGGAATTTCTTCGAATGCATCCGCACACGCAAACAGCCGGTTGAGGCGGTCGAGTTCGGTTGCGGAACCGCAGTGGCCTGCCACATGGCAAACATTTCATACCAGAAAAAGCAGCGCGTCTTCTGGGATGCGGAGAACCTGACCCTGAAGGCCTGATTGCAGGATCCTCACAAACCCTGCAGCCTTTCGTTCACACTGCGGACCTTGTCCTCCATGGACTCGTCCCGGTCGATGCGGGTGCCCAGCTTGAGAACCGTGCTGATGCGCGGGACGCCCGTATCGTGCAGCACCTGGTGGCAGCGCTTGACGGCTGCCACCACGGTGTCCCACTCGCCCTCGATGCTCGTGCCGTTGGCATGAACCTGGGTCTTGAGCCCGGCTTCCTTGAGCACCTTCTCGCACCGGGCGATGTGACTGCTGAGACTCAGGCCGACGCCCAGTGGAATGACACTCAAATCAGCGATGACCTTCATGATCTGCACCTCCGGTCTGCCGGCGTTCTCCGGGGCGTCGGTCCGAACGGTACAGACTAGGGATAGACCGCGCCGGGAGTATCCGCCGCCTTCTGAAATAGTGCCAAAATCTTATCACGCCGCCCAAGCATCGAGCTGATTTCCGGACCGGTCAGATACTTGCCGCAACGTTCTTCACAGTCCTTCCTGTTCAGCCCCTTCAAGGATGCCATCAGGGACATCGAGAAGAACGTCAGGTCTTTGGGGTGCACCAACTCACCCAGGCTCTTGAAGCAGCGGGTGTGGTCGATCATGATCAGCTGCCACTCCGGCGTGATAAGGAGATTGCCCAGGTTGCGGTCGATGTTGTAGATCAGATTGTCGAAAACCCGAACCTTGAACATCTGCTGGCGCCAGCCCATCGGACCGGGGGCCTGCATCTTCTTCTTGGTGCGCTCGAGTTCAGTCATGCAGCCGTCAATCCAAAGCTGCAGGGAACCCTTCTGCATTCCATGAGTCCGCTCGACAGCTGGCGGAATCATGTCCATCTTCAGCATCTTGTTCAATTCGTAGGCCGCAATCTCGAATTTCCATGAATCCTTGAAATCGACCTCAGGGCCCGCCTCCAGCCGTGTCACACCCGGTTTTCTTTCGTCGATCGTCTTGAAAACGGCGGTCTCCTCTCGCCCGTCCTTTTCCAGGGTCATCTTCTGCGGCAGTGTGACGCCGACCGGGACTCCCTTGCTCTTCGTAATCTTCGCGGTTCTCAGGAATTCCTCTGCTTCCTCATATGATGAGAACTTACCCAGACAGGGCAGCCTGACCGGCGCCTGTTGTGCCTGGGACGGCGCGGGCTGAGCCGGTTCCTGGGGCGTCTGAGGGAGGGGTGCCTGAGAGTAAGTTGTTAAGGCGAGGACGAGAAAGGCGACTGCAGAGACGAGGATCGTTTTGGCTTTCATGAATTCCTCTTTACATGACATCGGTTTGCCGAAGCGGCTGGCGGGATCACGGAAGCAAAGCTCCAGATAATCAGCATGTTAGGACTGCTGTCCCCGGAGGATCAAGAGAAAAGGGATGGTGAGAGCGACGGGTGCGGGTTGACAGGCCAGCGCAAATCCAAGAGACTGGAACCGACTCGGGACGGCGGGGCCCGGTGAGTCGATTGCTCTCTGGCGCGCAGAGACAAAGGCTCCCGGCACGACTTCCCAGGAAAGGTCGGCACAATGGCGACAATCCAGTTCCTGGGTGCCGCAGGCACCGTCACAGGCTCGAAGTTTCTCGTGGACACGGGTGCCAGGCGGTTCATGGTGGACTGCGGTATGTTCCAGGGGGCCAAGAAACTGCGCCTGCTCAACTGGTCACCGCTGCCGGTGAATCCGGTGTCTGTCAGCGACATTTTTGTCACGCACGCCCACATCGATCACATGGGCATGATCCCCGTCTTCGTCAGGGAGGGGTTTGCCGGTCCGGTCTGGGCAACGCCTGCCACCGTTGAGCTGTGCGAAATCAACCTCCACGACGCAGCCCATCTCCAGGAAGAAGACGCGAACTTCGCGAACAAGAAGGGGTTCAGCAAGCACACGCCCGCGCTCCCGCTCTTCACAACCGCGGACGCAGAGCGATCGCTTGCCCACTTCAAGCCGTTGCCTTATGACCGCGACCTGGCACTGAACGGCCAGGGGAAGATCATGTTCCGAAACGCCGGCCACGTGCTCGGTTCGGCGATGGTACAGGCCGAGATCGCAGGTCGCAGCAGCACGGTGAGGGTGCTCTTTTCGGGGGACCTCGGCCGCGCCCATTCAATTATCCTGGAGGACCCGGAGCGCATCGATCAGTCGGATTACCTGATCCTCGAGTCCACCTATGGCGACCGCATGCACCCTGCGGAGGAAACCGCCGAGGAGGTTGCGGGCATCATACGAAGCACCGCCGCGCGGGGCGGTTCGCTCGTGGTGCCGGCCTTCGCATTGGGGCGCACCCAACAACTGCTCTATATCATCCGCGAGCTCAAAGCCCGGCAGGACATCCCGGATCTGCCAATTTACCTCGACAGCCCGATGGCAGTCGAAATCACGGAGGTATTCTGCAGGCACATCGATGAGTTCAACGATGAGGCTCGTGCTCTGTTCCATGAAACGGGTCAGTGCCCGGTGTTGTGTCCGAACCTGCACATCGTGCGCACGCCCGACCAGTCCAAGAAGATCAACGACCTGCGATTCCCCTGTGTGATCATCTCGGGCAGCGGCATGGCCACGGGCGGGCGTGTGCTGCACCATTTGAAGAACCGTCTCCCAGACCCGCGAAACGCCGTGCTCTTCATCGGGTTTCAAACGGCAGGCACACGCGGACGGTTGCTGAAGGACGGGGCGCGGGAGATAAAGATCCACGGCGAGACGGTGCCGGTCCGCGCCAAGATCCTCAGTATGGAGTCATTTTCTCGCCACGCGGATGCCGGTGAGATTCTCAAGTGGCTTGACGCCTTCAAACGACCTCCGAAGATGACTTTCGTTGTCCACGGCGAACCCGGGTCCAGTTCCGCGCTTGCGGAACAAATTCGAAAGACACTCGGCTGGAGGACGCACATCCCTGAGTACCTCGAGACCGCACAACTGGACTGAAAGCAACAATTACGGGGATCGAGGCTGCCTCAGAACTCTATGGCGCGGGCCTTCAGCCCATCTTGGTTCCTGCTTGTGGATGCGAACCGGGGCTTCGCCCCGGGCTGGTATAAGAACGCGCTTTCGGCGCTCCATCATCCTGATTTGAATGCGGCCCTGGCCCGGATAATTCATGAAGCATCCAGGAGAAGGGGATTTGGGACACGGATGAACGCGGATGAACGTCGATCGAACATGGTGATTGGACCAGCGCGCAGCGCTGGCACCTTCGGTGCGGCAAAGGCTCGGCCAGCGTTTCCCCGTGTCCACAAATGCCTCCTTCCCGTTGATTCATGAATAATCCCCGCTAAGGGCTGAAGGCCTGCCTCACACCGGCCTGGCGCGAAGCCCTGGATTTGCACCCAAAGACGAAGGAGGGCTGAAAGCCCATGTCACGATGAGACTCGAGACAGGCTCAACAGATTAGACCTGCTTTGTGAGCACTGACAGCGCAGTTCGGTGTGGAGCCGCTGCGGAAACGGGTATAAAATACGAATCATAAGGCCTAACGGGAAGGAGCGCCTGTATGAAGATTCGCTTCTTTCTTCCCTTTCGCGCCGGATTCCCCGTGCGCCCAGATCTCTCATACTGCTCTTATTGTCGGAAAGGAGCCAGCCATGGCAATTCCTGCGCAGGTTAGGGATTTCCTCGACAAGAACAAGGTCGCCTACACGTTCTGCACCCACTCGCCGGCCTATACGGCCCAGGGGCTCGCTCATGTCCAGCACGTGAGCGGCAAGGATCTGGCCAAGGTGGTGATGGTTGTCGCCGACGGCCGAATGGTGATGACCGTTTTGCCGGGAAGCCACCGTGTGAATCTGGACCGGCTGGCCGAGCTTCTGAACGCCAAGTCGGTTCGCCTGGCTACCGAGGAAGAATTCCGGGGACTCTTCCCCGACTGCGAGCTGGGAGCCATGCCCCCGTTCGGAAATCTGTACGACCTCGACGTGTGGGCGGATGAGACGCTGCACGCTCATACCACGATCGTCTTCAATGCGGGCTCGCACATCGAGACTATCCAGATGAGCTATGCGGATTTTGAACGTCTTGCGCGGCCGAAGGTTGCGAGCTTCGGTGAGCTGCGCCACTGAGATGCGCCTCCGCACCGAGCATCAGAGAGGCGGACCGCCGCCCGTGTATTCTGCAAGCGTTGTTTGTTGTGCAAGCGGAATGATGCCGATCGCGCAATCTTCATGGGTCAGACAACCGCTCAAGACAGAACCAGGGAGGAAGTATGGTCAGACTGCATAAGGCGGGCGAGAGTTATCGAAAGGACAAGAGGGTCGAAGAAAATACGCCCTTCAGGCGCACCGAGAAATACCGCCTGGGGACACGCTGCCCGGATTGCGGCCTGGTCTTCAGCGGAAGTGTCTGGAAGAAGCCGGAGCCGACGGCCGGCGGCCAGTTCCCTTCGAAGCCCTGCCCGGCCTGCCTGCTGGTGCGCGACGGCCAGATCGGGGGAGTCGTGCAGTTGAGCGGGAATTTCGCCGCGCACCACCGCCAGGACCTGATGAACAGGATACGGAATGTCGAGAAGGTGACCGCGCTCGAGCGTCCGCTCGAACGCATCATCAAGATAGACGAAACAGGAGGGGAAATCAGCGTGGCGGTCACCACCGAACACCTGGCCGCCAGGATCGGCAAGGCCATCCAGCGCGACTATGGCGGTGAACTGCGGCTCAAGTACGCTCCCGAAGAAAAGTACGCGATCGCCCGCTGGCATCGGGATCTGTGAACAGCCCGCCCGCAGCGAAGGGCAGAATCAGTTGAGCCGGGAGAGCCAGGGCACACCGGCCTCAGCCTGTCGTGCCGGGAATGCAGGGCGCTTCTGCACGGAGGGAGGCCCCGCCGCGTGACTTCAGGTATTTCCTGTGAGTCGAGTCGATGTAATAGTCCTGAAGCCGGTTGAGAATAGCCACCTCAGGCATGAAGCGGAAGAAACGCCTGCGGACCCTGAACCGGATGAGTGATCCATACAGGTGGTAAAGCGCCATAATCAGGTGCTTCAGGCGCTTCTCCCCGAACCGCTCGAACAGCTTCTCGTCGAAGAACCTGGATGCCACGTTCAGCCTGGTCAGCAGCTGCCGGTCCGCGTCCTGCAGGAACACGTTGTTGTTCTTCTGCCACTGATACTCGGACCATCCTTCGAGTGTGTCGGGAAACTCGACACCGAAATCGTCCCGGCAGCGGTCGTACAGCTCAGTCCCGGGATATGGCGTGTAGATGCCGAGCGGCGTCAGGCTGCAGTAGGGATTTTCGCGCTTGAGCTCGAGCATCAAGTCTGCGGTCTGATAGAAGTCATCCTTCGTTTCCCCCGGGAATCCTGCCATCCAGCTCATTTTTGAGCCGATCCCGGCCTTCGCCAGCTTGCGATTGGCAGCAAGCACCTGATCGCGATTGAAGTCCTTCTTGATGAGTTTCAAAATCCTGTCGGAGCCGGATTCGACGCCGATCAGCAGCTCCGTGAAACCGGCCCGAGCCAGGCGAGCCAGAAACTCGTCGCTCTGCCGCGCCAGGAAATCGATCCGGCAGCTGACTTCGAACTGGACGTCCAGCGGCTTTTCCTCCAGAAGCTGGAGAAATTCCTGAACGCGTTTCAGATTGCCGAAGAAATAGTCGTCGTAGAAGAAGATCGATCTGACGCCGTAGGACTCGCTGAGGTACTTGATCTCATCGTAGATACGACGCGCGGAGATCCAGCGGTAGCCCCGGAGCTGGGGCAGAGTCAGGTAGCAGTAGCCGCAACGAAAGGGACAGCCCCGGCTGGTCACGATCTGGAGTTGCTTCTGGCGCGAGATGTGTCCGATGGTGAAGTAATCGTTGAGATCGACGAGCGAATAGTCGGCCCAGGACAGCTTCGTTAGGTCCATGGGCGGACGCGGATCGTTCATGATCGTACGGCCCGATTGTTTGAACGCTATCCCCTGGACCCGGCTCAAATCGCCCCCGGAGGCCATCGTCCGGGCCAGGTCCACTGCCGTCTCCTCTCCTTCGTTGATGACGACGACGTCCACAAGAGGGTGCCGCAGCGTGGAATCAGGATGGATAGTGGGGTGCACTCCGCCCCAGACGATTGGAACCTGCGAATCATGGGCCCGAACCGCACGCGCGATAGACAGGCCGTAGCCTATCTGGTAGCCGGTCATGGACGAGATCCCGACATAGGCCGGTTTTGAGCGAACTGCCTCGGCCAGCAACGTGTCGAAATCCTTCCGCACACGCTGATCCAGGATCGTAACGTGATAACCGGCCTCTTTCAGCGCCGTTCCGACATAGAGCAGAGACAGCGGCAGCCCGACATTGATGCCGAGCACATCCTGGCCGGCGTTTGGGTAAATGAGAATGATTCTTTCCACTGCTCTGTCACTCACACATACGTTCAATAACCATCATGAGCCGGACAGCCGGAAATACTGCAACCCCAGTCGGGCTGTGCCGGAGCGTTCGAAATTAGTAGAAAGCTTACCTGAATTCAGGTGGCCTGCATAGTTCCCCGCTCCAGCAATTGATGCGCCGAGAAGTGGGTCCGCTGCGGCACGCACCCACATCGATCCCCCCGCTCCGCCTGTTCCGAAACCGCATGCATTTCTTGGCGTGCCAAACGGCAGGATTTCGTGGAAAATGGTGCGGCATCTAATGGAGGGAACGCCGGATGTCCGGCGCTTCACATCTGACATAACAGGCGGGAGGTGGCATGAAGCAAGAATCCAGCATGGCACGGCGGCAATTTCTCAAGACAATTCCGGCCGCCGGCGCCACTCTTACGGCATCCGTTTACGGAGCGCCTGCAATCCTGCGTCAACGCAATCCGAACGACGTGATCGGAATCGGCTGCATAGGCGTCGGGACCCAGGGGCACTACCTGCTGCAATACGTCCAGGCGGTACCCAACACGGAGGTCCGGGTCATCTGCGATCTGTATGAGGGCAACCGTCAACGAGCGAAGAAGCTGACCAGGAACCCGAATGTCCGCTTCATCCTGGAGTGGGAAAAGACGGTCCGGGATCCCGACATCGACGCGATCATCATCGCGGCGCCCGATTTCTGGCACGCGCCGATGGTCATCGCCGCAGCGCAGGCCAGGAAGGACATCTACGTCGAAAAGGGTTTCTGCACGAAGCTGGCGGACGCCAAGAAGATGCGGAAGGCCGTCAAAGACAATAAAGTAGTTCTTCAGTTGGGACACCACTACAACAGTCTTCCCACTTTCACCAAGGCGAAGGAGATCTTTCAATCGGGAGCACTGGGGCAGGTGCCCGTCGTCCGCACCTACATCGACAGGACGGGGGAAAAGCCGGAGTGGAAGTTCTACACCGATTACAGCGTCACCTCGCCGCCTGCGGACGCGAGCCCCCAAACCATCGACTGGAATCGCTTCATCGCCAACGCGCCGAAGCGGCCCTTCGATATCGAGCGTTTCTTCACCTGGCGCTGCTACTGGGACTACGGGACAGGGATCGCGGGCGACCTGCTGTCGCATCTCTGGGACTCGGTCAACATGGTCGCGGGCATGGGTATCCCCGAAACCGCCGTGACACAGGGCGGGCTCTATTTCTGGAAACAGGACCGGGAAGTCCCGGACATGTGGCATGTTCTTTACGATTATCCCAAGAAGAACATGGCCGTCACATTCAACTGCACCTTCAACAATACGCACTACGGGGAATCGGCTCAGTACCTGGGCCGCGACATGACTCTCGAGGTCTCGCCGGAGTTTTGCCGCACGTACGCGCCCGAGTGGAAACCGGAATTCAGGGCACGGGAGGCGGAAGCCCGTGACAAGGCCTCGGAGCTGGGTCTCTCGCGGAACGATGCGATCGTGCCCCCTGTCTATTCGATGAAGCCGGGTGAACTGCGCGTCACTTCACACATGCAGAATTTTATCGACTGCACGCGCACGCGCGAGACTCCGCGCTGCGGGATCGACCGCGCGTTCGAGGAGGCGGTCGCGCTGCTCATGTCGCTGGAGGCTTACCAGCGTCAGCGCAAGGTCCGATGGGACCCGGTAAAGGAGGCAATCGTCTAGTCGCGCTCAGACTCACCGCAGAGGCCCAGGAACGCAGAGCGACATCGATGTGTTTCATTCGCTGTCTCTGCGCCCTCAGCGCCTTTGCGGTGGGACTCTTTCGGCGCGCACCGGCGTCAGGAGTACTTGAGGAGGGAGGTGACTTCGTATTTCCGGAGCTTCTCGCGGCCCTTGAGGAACTCGAGTTCGACCACGAACGCGAACCCGACGATTTCGCCCCCCATTCTCTCTATCAGCTCGGCAACGGCCTTCGCGGTTCCCCCGGTGGCAATCAGGTCATCCACAATCAGCACGCGCTGCCCCTGCTCTACCGCATCACGATGTATCTCGAGGCTGTCGGTTCCGTATTCCAGGTCATAGGTGGCCTTGTGCGTGGCCGCGGGCAGCTTTCCCGGCTTACGGACCGGGATGAAGCCGGCACCGAGCTCATAGGCGACGGTGGGCGCAAAAATAAAGCCGCGCGCCTCGATTCCTGCGACGAGGTCCACCTTCCTGTTCTTGTAGGGAGAAATCAGTGCGTCGACCGTTTCGCGAAACCTGTCAGCTCTCTTGAGGAGCGTCGTCACGTCGTAAAAGAGAATTCCCTTCTTGGGCCAGTCCGGAACCTCTCGAATAGCAGCCTTCAATTGCTCCATGGTCACCATCCCTCGATGTGAAATGCAGAATACGATCCGCCGCCCGGCAGGTCCTGGATCTCCAGGCGTTCCACGCGGGCAAGCGAAGGTCCCTTCTGCACTTCCCTTATGAACTCAACGACGCGCCCGGGATCGCCTTCGACGATGACCTCCACGGTCGAATCGGGCAGGTTGGACACGTTCCCCGTCAGGCCCAGCCGCATTCCGACGTTGCGGACAAAGAAACGGAAACCAACACCCTGGACCCTTCCGCGCACCACAATGCGTTTTGCCTGAACAGGCATTCGAGCGCCGTGAGGGAGCCGGGAGGAAGCTGGTCGGGGCGAGAAAATTCGAACTCCCGGCCCGGGTGTTCGTCCAGTTCCTCCGATGTTCGCCGGGGCCGCGTAAACAGCTGCTCCCACTCCATTTCCCGCCGTTTCCAGAACCAGCCGAATATCAACAAACACCGCTGAACTTCGATAAGTTACTACACACGCACTACACACAGAAGTCGTTTCTGTGGCGTGAATCAGGCAGATTGACGCAGGGGCCTCTTTTTCGATGACCGAATTGCAGTCGCTTGGGGCTACCTGCTCAAGGATGTGAGCACTCTGTGCGGCGCCGGGAGACTGCCCGGAGGGCGACTTCAGCAGGATAATGACGATCTGTGGACGGTCAATATCCCGACATCTCCCGGTCATTGGCCATGGCGGGGCAGACAAGCCCCCCAGCCGGACTCTGATCTTGCTGTCGTCCTATAGAGCAGGCGGGCGCAGTCAACGTGATACCCATAGCTCGACAGCCGGGGAGGGGCATAATGGGCCGGCTGCGATGCAAGACCGCAGCCGGTATCGTCAACCTGAAAAAACGGGCTTTGGAGAGTGTCCACTGAGCGGTGTGTCTGAGCGCCTGGAATCCAGCAGGCCGGCCACTTGCGTCTGCAGCCCCTCAAACTTATCGCTGGCCGTATCGGCCCCCCATTTATGAGCTGTTCCCGCCAAGCTCATGGCATCTTCTTGCGAGTTCGAGAGCCTGGCGTTTCAGTACATGTCACCCATGCCGCCGCCCGGAGGCATGGCAGGCGCCTTGTTGTCTTCCTTGATCTCCGATATCGAGGGCTTCCGTCGTCAGCAGCAGAGCCGCGATCGACGCCGCATTCTGCAACGCTGTCCGTGTCACCTTCGTCGGATCGATAACCCCTGCGGCCACCAGATCCTCGTACTTCTCCGTCTCGGCGTTGAACCCGAAGTTCGCCTCGCTGCTCTGGCGCACCTTTTCCACCACCACCGCTCCTTCATACCCGGAGTTGTTTACGATCTGCCGCAGCGGCTCCTCCAGGGCACGGCGCAGGATGTTGCGCCCGATCGCCTCATCCCCTTCCAGCTTCAGCTTCTCCACCGCAGGCACGCAGCGCAGTAATGCCACGCCGCCTCCCGGCACGATCCCTTCCTCCACCGCCGCACGGGTCGCATGCATCGCATCCTCCACCCGCGCCTTCTTTTCCTTCAGCTCGGTCTCCGTCGCCGCTCCAACCTTGATCACCGCCACGCCGCCCACCAGTTTCGCCAGCCGTTCCTGCAGCTTCTCACGGTCGTAATCCGACGTCGTCTCCTCGATCTGCACCCGCAGCTGCTTCACGCGGCCCTCGATGTCCGAATGCTTCCCGGCGCCCTCGATGATCGTCGTGTTGTCCTTGTCGATCGTGATCTTCTTGGCGCGGCCCAGATCCTCCAGGCGCACGTTCTCCAGCTTGATCCCCAGGTCTTCCGAAATCACCTTGCCGCCCGTCACGATCGCGATGTCTTCCAGCATCGCCTTGCGCCGATCGCCAAATCCCGGCGCCTTCACGGCAGCTGCCGACAATGTCCCGCGCAGCTTGTTCACCACCAGCGTAGCCAGCGCCTCGCCTTCGATGTCTTCCGCAATGATCAACAGTGGCCGGCCGCTCTTCGCGATCTGCTCCAACATCGGCAGCAGGTCCTTCATCGAGCTGATCTTCTTCTCCTGCAGCAAGATCGAACAGTCGTTCAGCTCCGCTTCCATCCGCTCGGGATCGGTCACGAAGTACGGCGACAAATACCCGCGGTCAAACTGCATTCCCTCGACCACTTCCATTGATGTCTCGATCGACTTCGCTTCTTCAACCGTAATCACGCCGTCTTTGCCGACCTTCTTCATCGCCTCGGCGATAATCTCACCGATTGTCTTGTCGTTGTTCGCCGATACCGACCCGACCTGCGAGATCATCTCGCCCTTCACCGGCTTGCTCAGTTTCTTGAGCTCCGCAACCGCCGCTTCCACCGCCTGCTCAATCCCGCGCTTCAGGCCCATCGGGTTCGCACCCGCCGCCACGTTCTTCACCCCTTCACGGAAAATCGCCTGCGCCAGCACCGTCGCGGTCGTCGTCCCGTCCCCGGCTACGTCCGAGGTCTTCGACGCCACTTCGCGCACCATCTGCGCGCCCATGTTCTCCAGGCCGTCCTTCAGCTCGATCTCTTTCGCAACCGTCACGCCGTCCTTGGTGATCAATGGAGACCCGAACTTCTTGTCCAATATCACGTTCCGGCCCCTCGGGCCCAACGTGATCTTTACCGCATCCGCCAGCTGATTCACCCCGCGCAACAAAGCCTGACGCGACCGTTCGCCATGTACGATCTGTTTAGCCATGAGTTCTCACCCCTTGTCTTCCCGCAATTAGAATCCTCGTTGTCCCCGGAACGGCTTACTTCTCTTTCAGCAGCACCGCCAGGATCTCTTCCTCCCGCATGATGACGTACTCCTTGTCATCAATCTTGATCTCCGTCCCGGCGTATTTCCCAAACAGTACCCGGTCTCCTGCCTTCACATCCATTGGTGACCGCTTGCCGTCTTCCATCATTTTTCCCGGCCCGACCGAGATCACCTCTCCTTCCATCGGCTTCTCTTTCGCCGTGTCCGGAATGATGATCCCGCCCTTGACCGTTTCTTTCTCCTCAATCCGCTTCAGAAGTACCCGATCGTGCAAAGGTCTTGCTTTCATATCTTTAGATCTCCATTCCTAAAAAGCCATTTCATCCATCTGTCCTACCTGTTCAACCAATTGAAACCTCGCTAGGGGCGAAAATTCGCCTTGTTCACTGGCCTGACCTTCTGGCCCGCGGCGCGCTTCTCGTCATCCTGCTGCTTCTGACGAT
>CAVVHG010000001.1:0-955100 GCA_963747985.1 uncultured Acidobacteriota bacterium | reverse complement strand
TTAGATCTCTATCGGAAGTGACCCGGCAGCACAGAGTTGATGCGGAGAGCGAATATTGTCCGGGGCACTTTCGATAGAGCCGTTTGAAGGAAGCCGCTGGCGCTTGCGGCGGACGCGGGGAGTTATGCGTTTTGAATCGAGCTAGGACCGCAGCAGCGCGTTTCGGAGCGAGTTTGACATGAGGGAAACCGTCGAAGAATGATGCTCCGAGTCAGGGAAACACGATTACGAAGGGACTGTGAGTGAGATTCGGGAATCATCGGATATGTTTCTCCGGTGTCCAGGCACACTGGTAGCAGGGGCATCACGGAATCCGGAGAAGCTTGCACATTCATCACGGCCTCAAGAAGTGTCAGTGAGATATTCCTCCTTGAGAGACTGCCAAATTATCTGCTGAGCGGTATATCTCTCGATGACAACCATCGGGCCGCCGCACAAGGGACACAGCCAAGTAGGGGGGCTGTCAGGCTCGGTTACCTCCGATGGTGACGGCTGTTGTTGTAAGTTTTGGCCGAGCAGGTTCCTGCAAATTGGCAACAGTGCCGCACGCCGCCGATTGGCCATAAACCCGAAGAATCGAATACGGACGAAACCACGAGGAAGCGTGTGCAATAGAAACCGCCGCAGGAACTCGTCGGCAGTCAGCGTCATCAGCTTTTGCTGACCACCATGGGCATAGTCTTTCCAGCGGAACGTCACCTTCCCATCTGCAAAGTTAACCAGCCGGTGGTTGGATATGGCGACCCGGTGGGTGTAGCGTGCCAGATAATTCAACAGGTACTGCGGGCCACCAAACGGGGGCCTCGGGTGGACCACCCAGAGGTGGCGATGCAGCGTCCGCAAAAAGGAACGGAATACTTTTTCATCAGCGAGTGATTGCAGCGCGCCGGGGAGACAAAGCTCACCTTTGCGGAACGCGTTCTTGAGGCCGTCGACGAACTTACCGCGGAACACGCGGCTGAGCACGCCTCGAGGGAGCAAGAACCGATAGCGCGGACTTATCCAGGCCTTGTGATCGGGTGATAAACCGCCGGCCGGGATGACGCAGTGAACATGGGGATGGTGTAACAGGTTCTGGCCCCAGGTGTGAAGCACGCTGAAGAAGCCGATCTCAGCGCCCAGATGTTCCGGGTCGGCGGCAATCTCCAGGAGAGTCGCCGCGCTGGTTCGCAGCAGGAGAGCATAGAGAAGCTTCTTATTGTGGAGGAACAAAGGAACCAGCGTGTGAGGAAGGGTGAACACCAGATGGATGTAAGGCACCGGCAACAGTTCCTTCTGACGCGCCGCCAACCATTTGTTGCGGGCGTTGTTGAGACACTTCGGGCAATGACGATTGCGGCAGCTGTTGAACGAGAAGTTGGCCGTAGTGTGACCGCAGCGAGAACAACGGTCCCGGTGACCTCCGAGCGCTGCTGTCCGGCAACGTTCGATCGCGGAGAGCACCTTACGGTGCAGTCCGGTCAGCCACGACCGTTGTTTCTCGACGAAGTCTTTCCCTGCCGCGCGAACAATATCGGCCACCTCGATGGGTGGCCTGTTCACTTCGTTGGCCTTCTCAACGAGCGGCTTACGGTGGACAGATCTGAAATCCCAAGGCGATCCAACGGATTCGGGCAAGCGCGAATGTGACGTTCGGACAGATGCAGGTAAATCTCTGTGTGCCTCATGTCGGCGTGCCCGAGCAGCAGTTGAACGGTTTTTAGATCGGCCCCCGATTCCAGGTGGTGTGTTGCGAAACAGTGCCGGAGCGTGTGAGGACCAACAGCCTTCTGGATTCCTGCACGTTTGGCAGCACCTCGACAGGCATGCCAGACAGCCTTGGAGGTAATGTGCTCCCCCTTCTTCTGATAAATGTGTCTGCTCGGGAAGAGGTAAGTCTGTGGTTTCCGCCAGCGCCAGTACTCGCGTAACGTCTCCAGGAGCACCGGGCTGAGTGGTACATCTCGATCCTTGTCTCCCTTGCCGTGGCGGATGTGGACTACCATCCGAGGGCTGTCTATGTCGCTAACCTTGAGTCGGACCAGTTCTGCCCGCCGGATGCCGGTGGAGTAAAGTGTCATCAGCATGGCCCGATGCAGGAGGTTGCTGGCTGCATCGATCAGGCGTCTCACCTCATCCCTACTGAGAATGACGGGCAGTCGTCGCCGGACTTTTGGGTAGGGGAACTCATTGGGCGGAAACAGCCGCCTCAGCGTGCGGACGTAAAAGAACCGGATGCCTGACATCCTTTGCTTTACAGTTTGGGGGGATAGTTTCCTGTCTCTCAGCAGGTGAACTTGATACTCCCTAATCTGTTGCGGACGCAACCGATCAGGAGGCAGTCGGTGGTATCGGGCCAAATCTCTTAATGCAAGAATGTAGGCTTCTGCAGTACTCTGAGCGTAGTTACGGCGCTGGAGTTCCTCCAGCATCATTTTGCGTAAATGGGTCACAGAGATCTCCTTTCTGTTGTGTTTCTCTGTGACCCAACTTATCCCAAATCAGGTGAATCTCGGACCTGCGCACGCGAAGCGTCCGCCGCCCAGCGGCTTCGTTCAAACGGCGTTCGAGGAGATCACGGCGTCCGGCCAGAGTTAGCCGGCGAACGGCAGGGTCATATCCTATGTCGCGATTTTTCGGTGGTAACGTAATCCATCCCGGATACGGCCTCAGACTACTTGCCTCCCTCACCGCTCCCATCAGCGTCGATTTCACAAATAGGAAGTGCTGATCTGAGAGCCGATACGCCTTGGGAGGTTAGCAAACGGCAAAAGCCGATATCCAACCAGCGAAGTGAAGCAAGAGCGTACAGGTGTCGCAAACCTGCATCAGTAATCCCATCGTTCCACTCAAGGTCAAGCTTTTCCAGTGATGTCATTTTACCCAAGATTGACAGAGCATCGTCGGTGAGCTGGGGGCTTCCGTCCTGAAAAATGACTCTAAGGTGGGTGAGTCTTGATAGTGCTTTGACCTTGAGATCCGTCAAGCGTGTGACAAAGACGCTCTCTACGTTGAGCGGGAGAGCATCAATCTCCTCGATTGTGTTGACTCGTCTTTGTTCGTCCAAGTTGATTTGCTCAGTCCCAAAGCTCTCGCAAACAACTCCGATTATTGCAGGTTTCTTCATTCCTGTGCAAGAAAGGCGGCGACTAGGTGTTTCAAATCCCAAGATACGGCGTTCGAGGAGCTCAGGATTCCACCACACAAGGAAACTCCTAAGGGAACCCAACGCGCGACTTCGGGGGACTCATCCTCGCCTAAGGCCTGAGCCCGTTTTATCCAGCCCGCGTATGGCCGTGGCGTTCAGCGGGATTGAGTGATGGGAGCAGACTCGCTTTATGCTCAAACCGGGTAATCCTCTCGACGTCGTGGAGGGACTCGTCGGGCAGGACCTTGATCGCCACCTGCCGGGAGAGGTTCGTGTCCTCGGCCCGATAGACCTCACCCATCCCGCCGCTGACCGAGTTTCCCGTGACCCTGTAATGGGAGACGGTCTGCCGATCATCGGAAGTTCTCCACCAGCATCAGGTCACCGCCTGCTTTGCCTCTTTCTTCCATTTGCCTGTAAAGGATCCAGCGGCGATCCGGAGAAACGGTAAGATCCTTGATTTGTTTTTCAAACGTGGCAATGCGCTGGATACTGCCCCTGGCAGTGTTCAGGAATTGGATGGAGTAATCGTTGGCATTTTGGGGTCTCGGAATGAAGTAGATCCCGTCATCGGCAGGCCAGATGGCGTCAAAAAGCGAATCGAGGACGTGCTCAACCTTTCCACCTTCAACCGGGATTCTGTAGATACTGCTGGTCCAATCCTCCAAATAGGTCATATAGTAAATATACTTGCCATCTGCAGATTCAAAAGGATTATGTCCATCTACATGAGCAACCCTGATAACGGGTCCCCCTTCGGCCGGAACCTTGCATACTTGGCCCTCTCGATCAAAGAGAATCCATCGTCCATCTCTTGACCAGCTTGGATTTGCTGATCCCTTTGGGTTCTCGCCCGGAGTTGTTGTCCGGCGCTGCGGAAGCCCCCCACTGGCATTGATGACGTAAATCTCAGACTTCCCTTCCCCAGACCATGAAAACGTCAATCGACTGCTGTCCGGGGACCACCAGACAACACCGAGCGAAAGTTCGTTCTTACCCAGCGATGTTAGCTGGGTCTGATTCGAGCCGTCCGGATCGCAAACCCAGATCTCCAGGGTTCCCGAACGATCCGATAGGAACGCAACTCTCTTCCCGTCGGGGGAGAATGTCGGTCGAAAATCCAAATGGGTGCTGGAAATGCACTTTCTTGGCGGAAGAGCTTTGTTGCCCGGAGATGGAATCTCCATGCGCAAGATATCACTATCCGAATCCGAGTTCCTTTGAACGTAAACCAGTCGATAGCCGCGGCTTGAGATAGCCGGACTTACACAGAATTGGCCCGGTGTAGCCATACGTTGCGGCTTACCCGGATCTGAAAGGCTGATTTTCCAAAGATTGGCGGTAGGATTGCCACCCTGTTGAGCAGAAAAAACCAGCGCGCGACCGTCGGCTGACCAGGCCGGCCAAACCAAGAACCATTTGTTAAACGTAAACTGTCTGGGTTCCGAAACTGGCCTGAAGTCCTGAGACAGGTCAACGATGTAGAGATCACTGTTGCCATAAGCTGCCAATCGGCAAAAAGCCAACCTGCGACCATCCGGCGAGACGGCAGGGAAGAAATCTCCACCGCTGATTGCTGGCGGGGATATTAGCTTTCGTTTTTTGTGGGTTTCGATCGACAACAGGAACAGGGCCGGGTTTTCTTCGGGTCTTTCCCTGCCCGCTATGACCAGCGTATGGCTATCTGGGAACCAGGCGGGACGGGGACCCGCATGAAATCTATAGGGTGAAATTGTCTCGGTCAGTATTCGTTCCGGGCCGCCAAACGGGGAAATCAAGATTATGGCGACCTTGCGTTCAGGCAAATCGCGACAAAAGGCGATCGAGCGGTTATCCGGTGACCAGGCAGGATCGTAATCATCAGCGGGGTTAGTGGTCAGGCGCTGTGGAGAATCAGTACCGATAGCCTTTACATAGATATCAAAGTTGTCCTGCGTTTCCCCATTCCAGGAAAAAGCCACATGATTGCCATCGGGCGAAAAGGAAGGATCACGTTCGCTGCCGGGATAACTGGTGAGGGAACAGCGGTGAGGATGGCCTCGGTTGGAGGGGCGGTGCGATGCACTCCAAACCAGGTGATGCCAACCCCGGCCAATAGTAAAGCAAGTAACCCTGACAGGGCCCAAATCCACCGTCCTCCTCTTGCCTGGATGACCCCAAGCGGTTTGGCCGGCGCTTCACCTGCCCCTATCGTCGCAGCCCGGCGCGAGTCCGTGTCGCGCTTCAGCCGCTTCAGGTCGTACGCAGATTTCAGAGGCCAACTGGTAGCGCATCTCACGGTCCTTTTCCAGCGCCTTGTTGATGATCCGCTCCAACCGCCGGGCACGTCCGGGTTCAGACGCACCGGCGCAGTGGGCGCCTGGTTCAGGATCGCATTGAAGATCGCCGCCGAAGTGTCCCCGCGGAAAGGCAGCATTCCCGTCGCCATTTCATACAGCACCACCCCGAAAGAGAACAGGTCGGTCCCCGCATTCAGTTCCTCCCCAGCACCTGCTCCGGGCTCATGTACCGGACCGTCCCTATCACCAGCCCAGGAACCGTGTGGGTCTCGGTGATTGGCGCGCGGTTGCCTTGCTGGCCTTCCGGCGCGCCCTCTTCGCCAGGCCGAAGTCCAGCATCTTGACCGCCCCTGGGCGTCAGCATCAGGTTGGCCGGCTTGATGTCGCGATGGACGATCCCCTTGCTGTGCGCTTCTTCCAGCGCGTCCGCCGCCTGGATACCGATATCCAGGATCTCATCGTTTTTCAGTGGTCGATCCTTGATCCGTTCGGCCAGTGTCTGCCCTTCGACCAACTCCATGGCAATCCAGTGGACGCCATCGGATTCACCGATTTCATAGATTGTGGCGATGTTGGGATGGTTCAGAGCCGATGCCGCTTTGGCCTCCCGGACGAATCTGTGCAGGCGGTCAGGGTCCCCTGCTACTTCCGGAGGAAGAATCTTGAGCGCATTGATCCGGTCCAGGCGGGTGTCCCGGACCTTGTAGACCTCCCCCATCCCGCCACGGCCCAGCAAGGAGAGGATTTCAAAAGGGCCCGATCTTTCTCCCGATCAGCGACGGGGGCGAGGAGCAGGCCGATACTTCCAGGGCAGGCTTTTCCATGAAGCTTCCGGCCCTGTCATAAGCTTCGAGAAGCAAGTCGACTTCCCGACGCAGTTCATCATTGCCGGTGCAGGCCTGCCTGAGGAAATCCTCGCGTTGGCCGGGCTCTCGCTTCAGTGCCTCACTCAGAAGCTTGTCGATCTCTTGCCAGCGTTCAGGGTTCATAGGCCCGCGGATCAATCCCCCGTGCTAGGCAGCGTAACCGGCCTTGTAGACGACACCGATACCCCCACCGCCGAGCTTCTCAACGATCCTGTAGTGCGAAACGGTCTGGCCGATCACGGGGAGCTCGCTCCCGGGCCTGGACTTCTAGGGCCACGATCGAAATGAAAATCGGAGTCTGGTGCAATTCTACTGCAGGAAACTAGTGCCAGGTACCTTTTTTCGCCACAGATATCTGGGCAGCAAGATCCAAAAACCTCCCAACGAAATGCCCGGCACCAATTTGAATCGCAGCTACCAATATAGCTTCAATGCCATCTGAACTTCGCGGGCCATGGCGCACGTGTTCGTGACCTGGCCGAACTGACCACCATCCAGGACTGTGTTTGGGCCGCAGAACCTCGGATGGTTGAAGGCATTGAAGAACTCCGCACGATACTCCAGCCGCATGCCCTCCCTGACCTTACCCATATAAAAGTCTTTCAAAATGGAGAGATCGGCATTGTTGGTTTCCGGTGTTCGGACGGTACCTATGGTTCGCGGTGCACTGCCGATCGCATATGACGGAGTCTGTTCCACCACTTCAGGATTGGCAAAATACTGGTCGCGCCAATTGGATCCGGTGTTTTTCGTGAGTGTGCCTGTCACATTTGGGCGCTGCGCACCGTAAGTCGGCAGATGCTGCTCGCTGTTCAGGTAAACCGCCAGAGGTTGTCCCCTGGAGAATCGCCAGCCTCCGCTGGTCTTCCATCCGCCGAGGAGGGCATTCACCACCGGGTTCCAGTTGCCGCCAACGTTGTAGCCTCTGCCGAAGGGGAAGTGGTACACGTAGGCGAGGCTGAGCACCTGAGGAGTATCAAACTGAGAGAGTGAGCGCTCCAGGCGGCGGTTGTTGGGATTCTGCAGGCTCTCCGAGCCGCCTAGCCAGGTCAATCCGCTGTGGCCGACAGAGGCGTCATCGATGGACTTCTGGTTGGTATACGCGGCAAGGAACTGCAGGCCTTTCGAGAAGCGCTTCTCGACCCGCAACTGGAAGGAGTGATAGATCGAGTTGGCAACGGGGAGCGTCAGCAGTGAAAGATCCGCATACTGGGGGTAAGGCCTCATCAACTGATATTTCTGGATCGTGGGAGTATTCATGGGCGCTCCCGCAGGCAGCAGTCCATAGAAGGGATTGGGCAGGTAGCTGACCAGGTCTTCAATCTGAGCTGATGTGTACGTCTCAATCTCCGGCCCCAGGTGGTTGAGGTTTCCGGCTGGCCCGAAGTAGCGCTTGGTTCCTTTCTTGCCCACGTAGTTGGCCTCCAGAACGATGTTCCCCGGCAACTCCCGCTGGAAGCCCAGCGTCCAGGTTTGTTCGTAGGGGGTGACCTGGACCCATTCTTCATGGGCGCAATAATAAAGCTGTCCCCGAGGAAAGAGCTCGCCCCATCTGCGGAGCCCACTGGCAAGAGTGGTCCCCCATCGGGGAAGGGATCCGACATGCGACCCCAGGGAGTGGTTCCATCCCCCTGGTAGGTGGTCGTCCAGTTCGTAATACGCCAGAAACCCTGGAAGCCACTGCTGACGCCGGAGGCGCCCGTGATCACGATGGAATAGAACAACCCGTAACCGCCGCGGACCACGGTCCTGGGAGTGACCTGGTACGCAAATCCGAAACGTGGACCGAAGTTGTTCGTGTCCCAGGAAAAGTAGTGCCGGTCTTCCGAATCGATGAAGGCAACTGCCCCCTTGAGGTTCGGGAACCCCGGAACCTTCCCCGCGAGCGGTGAAGCGGCATCGGGCTCGAAATAGCTGCCGCGGTTGAATCGTTCGGTGCGAGGGGTGTTGAGGTCATAGCGCACACCGAGATTAACGGCCAGCTTTGGGGTGACCTTCCAGTTATCCTGGATGAACGCGGCAAACTGATAGCTTTGCGTAGCACCAAACACCGGTATCTCGTAACCTCCCCAGCCCCCATAGTTCCCAGATCCCGTCAGGAAGGTGGCCATCGCATCGCCGCCGCCCCACCAGGGATATCGGGACGTGCCAGTGAACTCGAAGTCGTACACACCGTTCGGCTCACCGGGCTGGGCATAGTTGAGGCGGTGCAGGCGGCCTTCGCCGCCAACCTTCAACTCGTGCTTACCCTTAATCTTGCTCAATGTGCCGACCAGATGGTAAGTCTCGGTGGCCTGGCGCATGATCCCCCACGGTTGTGAACCGATATTGCCCACCCCCCCGGAGACTTGGTCGTAATTAGCGATATAGGCATTGGGTGTAGCCGCAAACCCGGAGTCCATTGTGTACGCAGGCAATCCCAGATCCGTGTAGGGGTCGTAATCCGGGAAGTTGGCTATCGTGTCCGCACGATTATAGGCGTTCCGGGCCCAGCCCAAGGTAGTTTGAAGAATTGTGCTGGGGCCGAATGTGTGGTTATAGTTCATCGAAAAGATCTGGTTGCGGTTGGTCGCTGGGCCATTTGTCGCCGAACAGTAGGGGTTATCCCATGGATTGCCGAACGTCTTCGGACCGCTGCTGTCCGAGTACTTGGCGACGAGGAGGTTTGCGGGATTGATTGCGTAATCGATCTTGATATCGATCATGTTGTTGTCGGACCGATCGGATGCCGATCCGACCCAGTTGTTGAACCGGTTGTAATCGGCCTGGCCCACCCTGTAGTTCGGATCGGGGAAGTACTGCATCATCTTGAAAGAGACCGGATCGATGAGGTTGCCGGCAACGGGGGCCAGCTGGTATGCAGGCGGCAGGCTGGGGTTACCGGGGCTTTGATACTGGTCCATACGATTGAAAGGGATGTAGAGGCTGCGAACCGGGCCTCCGACGCTCGGGTCGTAAACTCCCGAGTAGGGGTCCCAGAGTTGCCCGTCTCCCTGGCACAGGCCGGTGGCATCGAATCCTTCCGGACAGAGTGCTCCGAAGTCTCCTTTCTTCATGGCCTGGCTGGGGACGCCGGCCTGGTAGGTCCTCGCGTTGATGTCGCGGAGTCCTTCGTAGTTCACGAAGAAGAAGAGCTTCTCCTTCCTGATGGGTCCACCTGCGTTGGCGCCGAAGAGGTTGTAATGTCGGGGAGCCAGAGGTACGCCACCGGCATTTCCATACCAGTTGTTGGCGGTCAGGATGTTGTTTCGGACAAACCACCAGCCGGTGCCGTGGAAGTCGTTCGTGCCGGAGCGGGTGACCATGTTGATGACGGTTGAGCCGCTGAAACCGATTTCGGCGCTGAAATTGGACTGCTGCAGCTTGAACTCCTGCACCGTGTCCAGTGAGGGGGTATACATGGTGGTCTGGATGCCGGTGTTCTGCTCAAAGTTTGTGGTGGTGGCCCCATCGGCGATGATGTCGGCCTGCGCATTGCGGCCGCCGTTGGAGATGAAATTGTTCGCTATACCCCCAAGCCCTATTACTCCTGGAGCCAGGGTCGACAAATCGAAAACCCCGCGACCCAGCAGAGGGAGTTCATTGATGAAGGACCGTTGGATTTCCTGGCCGGTCGATGCGTCCTGGGTGGCAAGCAGCGCCGGCCCGGCAACTACCTCGACGGTTTGACTGGTTGCTCCGACCTGCATCGACACATCAATGCTGGAGCTTTGGTTGACTGCCAGCACGATGTCGTCCTGAACGTGGGTGCTGAATCCGGAGGCTTCCACCTTCAGCCTGTAGGTGCTGGGAGGAAGCGCCCGAATGATGTACCGCCCTGCAGTATCGGTGACGGCGGGGAAATCGACGTTCTTTCCCACGTCTGTCAGAGTCACCTTGGCTCCGAGGATCACGGCGCCGGAAGGATCAGTGACTACGCCGGTCAGAGACCCGCTGTACGTCTGTCCACAAGCCATTCCCGCCAGGCCGAAACTGAGGCAAAGAACCAACAGACCAATGCGCAAAAGCTCCCCAGCCTTTGAGTTATTTCTCATGGATGATCCTTACCTCCTTTCGGCGACCGGAGGGGGTCAGGTTTGAAGGATCCAAACTCCAGCCTGAATCCTGCCGCCTCTGCCTGGCCGGCCCGGAATGATGAAGTCAACACCACCGGACGGATCGATGTCGTAGACGTGGACGATGTTCGGGTGATTCAACGCCGAGGCTGACTTCGCTCCCTTCACGAAGCGCCGCTTGCTTTCGGGGTCGGCAACCTTTTCCGCTGGCAGGACCTTGATGGCGACGAATCGGTCGAGGTGTGTGTCACGGGCTTTGTAGGCCACTCCCATGCCGCCCTCGCCGAGGTTTTCAGTGATCTGATAATGGCCGAGCGTCTTGCCGATCATGAGGAATTCACCCTCCAGCCGGGCCGCCAACGCGATGGATCTACAGATGCTTTAGAGTTGAGAGCATTCTAGCTCAATAGATGTGTTTCAACGAAAGGCTTTGTGGGAGCAGTCGTTCGAATGCGGCTCCCGAGGCTATGGGGTCACGGCCAACATATCCTTGGCGGGATGAGCGCTTTGTCGCCGGTTTCAACCTGCCTCATCAGTAGTCAGGACATTCTCGGGATCTGCAGTCACGAGCTTCTCGCTCCCGGCCAATCGCACTTTGATCCTGATACGGCGCCGGCAGACTCGAACTACTTCTCCTGGGATCGCCCTCACCCTCCACCCGGTAAGGAAGGACCGCCCAGGGGAGCGGAGCCAGATCACGCGGTCGCCGGGTTTCATGGCCTCACCTTCAATCGAGCGGCGAAGATCATTCAGCCGCCCCTTCGGCCTGCCGTTTCCACTCTTCACGCATTCGGACCATGAGTTCGGTGTTCGTACGGAGTTGGTCCTGCTCCTTAAGCTCCGAGGCGATGTCGTAGAGCTCCCCGGGCATCGGGAATTTTCGCGTCAGGCGCAACACCGCAAGGTCCCCGAGTTTCTCCCATTGCGCCGGGCTGAGCTTCCACTGCTTCAGGATCCGCATGTATCTCGCAATCGCCGCTTTCTGGGGCGCGTAGTCGTAGCACGCGGCCAGGTCCATCAGCCATTTCGCCAACTCCTTTTCGTTCACGATGCCTCCTTCGCCGTTTCCCCGACAAACTCGTCCCAGACCGATTCCCCGCCGATGTCGGGCACGACGCTGTCCTCCCATTGCCTGTTGGCAAGCCATGTCGCAGGGTGGGGGATGAATTGCCCGTTGTTCTTGCACCAGGCACTGGTCCGCTTCTGGAGTTCGATCGCCTCGAGCATACGATCCAGCAGGCCCCGATCCGGCTTGAGCTTGAGGAACGCCGTCAATGCCTTCGGCTTCTTTGCCTTCAGGGGGTAGCATTCCCAGAAAATCAGAAACAGGCCCTGAGCGTCCAGCCCCCCGACGGGGGGTTGGGGGGTGTCTTTTTCTTCTGAAGCTGAAGACGAAGAAGAAACAGAAGAAGAAGATGAAGATCCCCTGTTTTGGTTGGGGTGATGGTTGGGTTTTGCTTCATTTTTGCTTAAGCAAAAACCGTCCGTGCTGCCGTTGAGCCGAGGGTTGCCGCCCTGCTTGCCGGCGGCGATCCTGGCCTGACGCACCTGTTCATCCTTGACCATTCGCCTCGAGTAGACCGTGCCGTGTTCAGTCCTGGAGAAAACGCCGGAGTCTTCGAGCTCCCGCAACAGCCGGGAAACCTGTTCGGCGGAACAGCCGGTCATCCGAGCGAGCTGTTCTTCTGTAACGGGTTTGCCTGTGCGATGTTGGAGGTAGCCCCTGCGGCCGCTCTCGAAGAGCAGACAGAGCATGTCCATCCAGAGGCCCCGCGCTTCAAGCGAGACCGAACGGAGCGACGGATCCTTCATCCAGTCGCCGGGATAGAACTGAAAGGAGGGCAGCTTCATGATGCTTTCCTCAGCCTGTTTCGCCCGGGCCGTAGCCCGGTCCATGTCAATCAACCTCGTTGCGATGGTTTTCGAACCTGGTGATCGGCCTGCGAAAGGTCAGCTTGAACGTGCCGGTCATCCCGTTCCTTTGTTTGCCTATGGAGATTTCCGCCGTGCAGGCATCGCCGCCTTCGCCGTCGTCCATGCCCTCCCGGGATATGAAGAGCACCGCGTCAGCATCGGCTTCGATCGAACCGCTTTCCCGGAGGTCGGACAGCTGCGGCCTCCTGTTGCCGGACCGTTTCTCGACCTCGCGGTTGAGCTGCGAGACGGCGATCACGGGGATGTCGAGCTCCTTCGCGAGGTTCTTCAGCCCCCGGCTGATCTCCGTCACCTCCTGGGTGCAGTTCTCGTACCGCCGGCCGGAACCGGAGACGAGCTGCAGGTAGTCGACGACCACGAGATCGAGCCCGTGCTCCAGGGCAAGCCTCTGGGCTTTCGCGCGGACCTGCAGCATCGTCAGGTTCGCTGAGTCGTCGATGTAGATGGGCGCCTCCGAGAGACCGGCCGTCGCCCGGCCGATCCTTTCCCAGTCGTCCCTGCTCAAATAGCCCGAATCCATCCTGTGCGCCTCGACCTCCGACTCGGACGAGATCATCCGCTTCATGATTTCGGGTTTTGACATCTCCAGGCTGAAGATGCCGACGCGCTTCCCGTTCCTCAATGCCGCGTGGCAGGCGATGTTGAGACAGAGCGAGGTCTTCCCCAGTCCCGGCCTTGCCGCCACCACGACCAGGTTCTGGTTGTGGAATCCTCCGGTCATGCGGTTCAGGTCCGCGAAGCCCGTGTCGATCCCCGCCACCGGCGCCTTGCGCTTCGCGGCCTCTTCGATCCCCCTGTATGCGGCGCCGGCAGCTCGCGCGCCGCCTGGAAGCCGCCCCTGATTTCCCGCGACGCGATCCGGAATATCCGCGACTCGGCCTTCTCGAGGATCTCGGCCGGACGCTCCTCGCCCTCATAGCACCGGCTCATCACTTCGCTGGACAGCTGGATCAGCTGCCTCGAGGTGGCCTTCTCCCGGACGGTCCGCGCGTAGTGCCCGACGTTGAGCCCGCGCGGCAATCCGTCGGTAAGGGAAGCCAGGTAGGCCGGGCCGCCGGCCGCCTCCTCCTTGTTCCGGCGCCGCAGCTCCTCGCGGACGGTGAAGAGGTCGATGGACGTTCCCTCTTCGGCGAGCGCGAGCATCGCGCGGAAGATCTCGCGGTGGGATTCCAGGTAGAAGTCGTCGGCCGTCAGGACTTCCGTCGCCGGGAAGATCGCCCTGTCGTCGAGCAGCACAGCACCGAGGACGGCGCGCTCGGATTCGAGGCTGTTCGGCATCGTCCTTTCGAGGGTGACGTCAGCGGCACGCATGCGACCTCTCCTTATTGGGACCGATTGGGCGAAATAGTCGAAGCGCTTTCAGACCATCCGCGCCAATCGCTATTCGGCCCTATTCGGCCGGATTTTCAGAAGGGAACCGCGAGAGAAGTTTTTGGAATAAGGACAAAACAAGGACAACAGGCCCTTTTTTGCGGTTTCTCCGGCAGGGGTTGATGCGGTTTAAGTTGTTGATTCCATTGGTGCCGAGGGCGGGGGTCGAACCCGCACGCCCCTTGCGGAGCCCAGGATTTTAAGTCCTGTGCGTCTGCCAGTTCCGCCACCCCGGCACAATAATATTCAACAGCCTAGCGCGAACGCTTTCGACTTGTCCCCCAGAAAATGAAATGCGGAGATGTCCCTGCATGAGCTATGCGACTTCTATTGTGGCGTAGAAGTCAACCTGCCCGGAGGTACGCTTGGGGGTCACCACACGATGTCGCGGTCGCGGTGCTTTGATTCCATCCTGCCGCATCCCTTGAAGATGCAGTTCAATGCCTGCCTGGATGCGCCGCAGAGTCGCGTCGAGTGTCTTGCCCGTGGCAACGCATCCGGGAAGATCCGGCACAGACGCACCCCAGTCGCTGTCGGGGTCCTTGCTGATTCGCACAAGATACTGAAGCTTCTTCATAGCTGTTCCCGGTAAAGTCCGGCCTGCTCCCTGACTGAGGCCAGCGTTCCCTTCGGCATGTCGTCGCCGAGGTTGCCGCTTACGGTTACGCGCCCAGACTTTAAAGAGTGCTTGAACTGACGGTGGCGGCCTCTCGTCACAACCAGCTTCCATCCGTCGCTCTTGAGCATAGCCACTACCTCGCGGATCTTCACGGCTCCAGTGTATCACGGCCGCCCAAACCCTATGCTGCAAAGCTCACGCCTGAGAACCATCTTCCATCGACATTGACCGAGGCGGGCGGCACTTATCACTCCTTGAAACTGGAAACTCAACTCTATGTTCGCCTGACCGCTGAAATCCTCGACCAGCACCGCCTCCTCCTCAGGCACGTAACACCCGCCCTCAGCCGAGATCGCTTTCCGACCCTCGGGATGCGGAAGCCGGAACTTCACCTGGCGCGGCCCCCGGTCCGCCCGGCACTTGATGCTCCCCTCGATCACAACCAAGGTCACCAGCCACGAAACCATCAATGCGAGTCTGTGGTGACTGCGTCTCATTTCTCAACTCCTCCCTGACAGTACAAATGTCAACCTTGTGGCATCATGAATCCGGCGTCGCAGAACGGATTCATCGGCTTCCTGCCGGTCCACCTCACCGAGACGGTCGCATTCGATCTTCCGGCCCGTCCTGGAGTAATATAGCGCGTCCGCCTCCACCATGGATCCGGGGAACGATCGCGGGAAGTGGACATGTCGACACGCTCCGGAATTGGAACAGACCTCATGGCTGGTTCTCGATGCCAAGGGCCTCACGTCTCACCTGCAAACCAAGGGAGCACACAATGAAGAGAATCACCACTGCGACGCGAGAGCGTCAAATGACACGGCGCGAATTGGTCGGCGGCGCCCTGGCCGCTGCCGGCGTGATCACGGGTGCGCCGGCATTTCTGCGGGGCCAGAACCTGAACAACAGGCTGAACATCGCGATGATCGCCTGCGGCGGCCGCGGGATCGCAAACATGAACGGCGACGGCCCGAGCAGTCGTCGTGCCCCGGGGGAAGCGGCGCAGGCAACGCCGCCCGGGCCTCCCACGGGCATCCCGGCCGAGAATATCACAGTGCTCTGCGATGTGAACCAGGAGGCCGTGGACACCGCCGCCCAGCGGTTCCCGAGTGCAAGGAAGTACACAGACCTCCGCAAGGTTTTCGACCACCCGAACGACTTCGATGCCGTCATGGTCAGCACGGCCGAGCACACGCATACCATCGCGACGTACCTGGCGCTGATGCACGGCAAGCACGTATATTGCGAGAAGCCGCTCACCCACGATGTCTGGGAGGCCAGGTTCATTCGTGAGACCGCGGCAAGGTATCCGAAACTCGCCACGCAGACGGGCAACCAGGGGCACGCCTCGCCGGCGCGCCGCCAGATCAAGGAATTGATCATGGCCGGCGCCATCGGAGCGGTTCGCGAGGTGCACGTCTGGGCCGGTCGCGCCTGGGGGCTGCAGAGCGCGGAGTCGGCTCGAGAAGTATGACAAGCCGCACGGCTTCTATAACGGCATCCAGATAGTGGAGCGCTTCAAGGAAGAGATGCCGGTACCGCCGAACATCGATTGGGATCTCTGGATCGGGCCCGCGCCGATGCGGCCATTCCATGCAACCTACCTGCCGGGACCGCGCTGGTACCGGTGGTGGGACTTCGGAAACGGCACGATGAGCGACCTCGGCGGCCACGACAACGACGTCGCGTTTCAGGTGCTGGACCTCACTCAACCCCTGACGATCGAGGCCGTGTCGCCGATAGGCAGGGCCCACCCGGAACTGGCACCGGCATCGATGACGGTCACGTACGAGTTCCCTGCCCGCGGTTCGGCACCGCCGGTCAAGCTGGTCTGGTACCAGGGCGAGGGCAGGCCGCCGATGTTTGATCCAGGCAAGATGGGCGACCGCGCCCAGCTGTTCATCGGCGACGAGGGCATGCTTTACAGCGGCGGGCGCGGCGGACCCCTGCTTTTGCCGGAGGAGAAGTTCAAGGACTACCAGATGCCGCCGGAGACTCTCCCACGCTCACCGGGCCACTACATCGAGTGGATCCAGGCGTGCAAGGGCCTCGGGCCGGCGCCCGGCTCGAACTTTCAGTATTCAGGCTGGGTCACCGAGTCGAACCACCTCGGCAACGTGGCCTACCGGACCGGGAAGAAGCTCGAGTGGGACTACGTCAATCTGCGCGCCCGTAACGCGCCGGAGGCCGACGAGTTTCTCCGCCGTCCGTACCGGAAGGGTTGGGAAGGCATCCTGAAGGCTTAGCTCCTTCAGGGAGCCATCCGATCGAAGCCGCGTGCGGTTTTCGTTTGCCGGATCGAGTTCGATAGTAGCTCTGCCGCGTCCGCTGAAACGACGACACAAAGCCAGCGCGGTATAGCTCGCTGTTCAGGATCGGAGAGGCCAAGGGCACGGCTCTTCTCCGCCTGCTCAGCTCCTCACGAACGCTGTGAAGGTCCGAATCAAAGTACACCACGGAAAAGAGGTGTTCCCATGCGCTCCACACTTCTGCTCTCCATGGCGCTTGGTCTCGTCGCCCTGGTCGCATCTCCCCACGAGACGCCTGCCCCGGACCTGTCCCACGTATTCCCTGCAAGGGCGGCACGGATCGCACCGCCGGGGCTCATCCGCGGGGTGATGACCGACGACCTGAAGACGCTCGCGTATGTCGGCGCAAACAGCTGTCTGCTCTGGGGCGCGCCGCCGAAGCCGGATGCCTGGGACCAGCTCGCCCGGGCAAAGCAGTTCGTGCTCCTCAACTCACTCGGCCCGGTAAAGCAGGAGTTCTTCGAGTACGAAGGGAAGAAACCCGTCCGGATGACGACGCCCTACTGCTGGTCCAACGAGTTCGGTGCATGGTGGATTGAGCACGTGGCTCGAGGCGCGGCGAAAAAATTCCCTGCTGTCGTCTGCGTGACTCCTGACGAAGTCGCGTGGAACAACGGCATCGTGCCTTATCTTTTCAACGTTCCTCAGCCAGTCGGAACAAAATTCTACTGCGACTGCCGGCGCTGTGCCGCCGGAGCCGGCGGCTTGCCTGAAATCACAGCGTCGCGGTTCCTTGACGACTCGGAAGCCTCGCGGCGATTCGTCCGGTACCGGTACCGGGCGTTCGCCGCTGCGATGAAGGCGTCGCTCGACGCGGCGAAGAAGGCCGACCCGTCCTTCCTCTCTTATTACTGTCTCAATCTGAAGGATGTCATGAGCCTCGAGCGCTACCCATCCGGCATCGCGCTCGATATGTTGCCCGAGACGGACATCCTCATGGCAACAGGCTTCCAGACGTCGTGCGACCGGCGGGGCGACGAGACCCGGTTCACCCCGGCGCTGACGACGAAGCGCCTCCTGGCTGCACGCCCGCGGATCGGTGCGCTGCCGTGCCTCGCGGCGACGGTTTACGACTACCGGGAGAAATTCGACTGGACCGAGGCCTATTACTGGCGCAAGGAGATCGAGGATCTGCTCCCGACGCCCGTGCTCGATGCGATCCGGAAGGATCTTGCACCGTACAGGCTCGCCGACGAGGAGATCATCCTCCCGGCACTCTCAGCTGTCGCGCACGGGGCAAAGGGCGTCATGTTCTTCGGGGACGAGCAGAGGGATGCGCTGAAGAGGCTTTTCACGCTCATGGAGAAACTCGAGAAGCCGCTTGCGGGCGCGATCGTCCCAGGCGAGGTAGTCGTCCTCTGCTCGCGCACGTCGGAGGACGAGTGGATGCTGAAGCACGCCCCGAAGGCGGGAAGCCGCGCCGACCTCACCGACGCGATGGTCCAATCCGGTTGCTGGGCCCAGCCGGCCGGCCGTATCGCGTGGGAGTTCAGCAGGAATGGCGGGCACTCGCAGGGTTTGCGCTCGACACAGGCCGTAATGCAAGCGCTCGTCCGCCTCGGCATCCCGTTCCGGATGCACTTCGCCGAGAACCTGAGGCCCGAAGATGTCAACCGGGCCAAAGTGGTTGTCGTCCCGTTCTGCACGCACATCTCGAACCGTTCGGCGGCGGTGCTATCGGAGCCTCCCCTCGAAAGGAAGGCAATCGTGTTCGCGCACCACGGGCAGATGGACGAAGACGGGAATCCCCGCCCGAAGCCGGCATTCGAGGGAATCCCGGCGAGGTTCGTCTCCTTCGACGGTGAGGCGTCGGATGTATTGCGCGACGCAGAGGGCCGCAAGAAGCTGGCTGATGCGATCGGCGGTGTGTTCGACGTACAGGCGCAGTGCGGCTCCGAGGATGTCGAGCGCGCGTGGCTCAAGCTCACCGACGGCGGCGTGGCGCTCTTCCTGATCAACTGGGGCGACAAGGCCCGGACAGTGCAGGTTCAACTGCCCGGCACCGCAAAGGCGACCAGACTCGACATCTCGGGCACTTCCACTGAGGTCGGCGTGAAATTCGACGTCGAGGTGGCCCCGCGCGACGCCCAGATCGTCATCCAGAGGGGCGTGCGACGCTGACGGGAGGGGCACTCGAACGGGAGCACCTATCCTGAGGGTCAGTAGGTTGTATCTGTCAGGACTCGGGGGAATCGGGAACTCTTTCCCTTCCTTCCAGGTTTCGCAGGCAGTTGTCGGGGTACAAGTTCGTTCAGGGAGCGCCTCGACCTCTCCAGCTTGTCGCTGTGATTCATACACTGATAAGTTGAGCGAGTGCAACTCTCAGCAGGACCGCTGTTCAACCCCTTCAGGGTTGAACCACGAGAAAAACTCGATCCTTCCCAGGGTTTGCACCCTGGGCTGTTCTGTCCGGCCCTTTCAGGGTCGCCAGCGTCGATCACAGTTGACCCGCATGGTCACGGCCAAACCATCGCGGGAGTGATCGGAAAGCTACCCCGAAGGGGTGGAGCAGAAAAGCCCGGGGTGCAAACCCCGGGATAGAGGGACAGCCTGAAGCATCAACCCTGAAGGGGTTGAACAGCCTCTGTGCTGCGCACACAGACTGCCCGGCCCGCCGGTCATCCGGTTGCCAGTGTCTGAATCACAGCGCTTCGGGAAAGGGAGTGGTCCGGGATCTGTTTCTTCTGTATCCTGTGCCTGCACGTGCATCGGCGAGGCTGCCAGGAGGCCGGATTGGATTTTGCGAGAGTCATGCGAGCGGTAGCGGAATTCTTCGAGGGCGAGGGTATCGCCTTTGCGATCATTGGCGCGTTCGGACTCCAGGCGTACGGACTGAATCGAGCCACATCCGATCTGGATTTCGTCACGGACTTCAATGCCCAGGCGAAACTCATCCCGTTCCTCGAAAAGCTCGGCTACGCGACGCTGCATGTCTCCTCAGGTTACTCAAATCACCTGCACGCAGATCCTGCGATGGGACGCCTCGATTTTGTCTACGTCAGCGGCGATACCAGCCGTCAGTTGCTCGGTTCTGCCAAGAGGCTGCATCTGCTGGGAGGAGTCGCGGTGGCGGTCCCCCGCGCGGAGCATCTGGCCGCCATGAAGATCCAGGCCATGAAGAACGATCCTGAACGCACATACCAGGAAATGGCCGACATCCAGTTCCTGCTTCGCCTGCCGGGGATTAACGAAGAAGAGATAAAAGGCTATTTCGAAAAGCAGGGATTGCTGGACAGATACAATGAAATCAAGAAAGTCCTCAAGACTGCTCGACCTGAGTCGTGATCTTCCGACCAGCACGGCCGATGTCGTCGCTCTGCGACAAGTCCGGCAGCGCGACAGGCTCAATTTCGAGGACTACCTCAAGTTCCTGGCAAGCTGTCCTGCTCCAACCCTCGATGAACTGCGCACCAGAAAAGGTCCTGCAGGCGACAAGCCATTTGAACTGTGACGGACAAAGGTAAGTCCGCCCATCTCCTACTCGCCAGCCTTCCAGTTCCGAACGATGTCTCTCTGCTGACGAGTCTCAGGAGAAGGGACGTCAGCACTCGGATCGTTGCACCTGAGTTCCGCGATCCTGTCCAATACCGCCTCTCCCGAGGCGATGCGGTGGCGGGCAAGCCAGCATCCGACGACCGTGCCGGTCCTTCCGATTCCTCCCAGGCAGTGGACATAGACAGGACGGCCATTGTCCATTTCCCGATCGATCGTATCGAGAATCTCGCGCATCGCCGCCTTCCTCCTCACCCCGAGATCAGGGATCGGCATACGGCGATAAGAAACGCCTGGTATGCCTTTCTCATCGGCAACTTGTCTCAGGTCGCCTTCGTACGGGGCAAGGCCGATACCCCAGCGGTTGAGTTCCTGCTCCTCAGTCAAATCGACAAAGGCACGAATGCCCGTGTCCAGCAGGGCTCCCAGCTTTGCGACTGTGCCGGCGTGGTCCGGATCGCCTGGATAGTAGCCGGCAAGCAGCTTCCCCGGGGCCACCCAGTAGCTGCGATCATAAGGAAGTTTCTCTATCATCTGTTCCTGCATCCCCCTCCCTGGAGGCGACTGCAAGGCGCTCCGCAAGCGAGACGATCAGGTCGCGCATCGCAAGCTTCTCGACCCATGATACCGGAATTCCGGATTGACCGTTGCAGGCTAAGGCGAACCGGCCGTAGACAGCCGGCGCAGTGTCCGCGTCATCGCCCACCCGGTCAGCTCCACCCCATAGGCCATGGGGAGCCCGTGATGTGCGGCGGGATCTATGATTGGTTCGAGGTAGCCTGCTCGCGGGATCCCAGTTTCGAGTTCGACGCAATGTAGGTCAGTGCGCGCAGATATTCCGACATGCGCGGGCCGGGCGCGTCGCTTCCTGAAAACGGCTTCTGGCGCCCCTCCAGGGCGCATCCTTTGGTGGTGCTCTCATCCGGGGGTTCGCACTGCTCACCCCCGGCTATTCTCTCCGGCCCCTCCGGGGCCATTTGTGACACAGGTGGCGCGCCCCGGGAGGGGCGGCAGATATTAGCCCCGCGTGAGCAAAGCGAACCCGGGGGATTGGTCGTCGAGAGAAGACGCGCCCTGAATGGGCGCCAGAGTAATGATTGCCGGCCGTGGCGATTCCCACTCCAGTGTTCCAAGCTTGACCTCCTCCTTCGAATACAGAGCGGAAGCTACACCCTCATAGCCGTCCAGGGCGGGCGGAGTTGAGCTGATTTGGAGAGGCGCCGCGGCGGGTCGGCGAGCCGCTGCGCCTGGTGGTCCGGTCTAACAGACCGACCCCACAGAACGGACCTACTCCGGATTCAGAGGGAGGCGAGGACCTTCTCCAGGAATTCGCGGTTGGCGCGGGCGTTGGCGGTTACCTGCCCAGCGGTGTCGCCGGGCGCTGCGCATTCCACCATGATCGGCCCATTGAATCCACCGGCCTTCAGTCCCTCGAAGACGCCTCTGAAGTCAACTTTGCCCGCGCCGAACTGGATCATCACGTCACCTTTCAACTGCGCGCAGTCCTTGGCGCAAAAGCCGGTGACGTACTTGACGATGGGCTTGAGCTCCTCAACAGGATCTTTGCCGGTGTAATGAATGATGTTTCCCGCGTCGTACCAGATCTTGAAATTTGGATTGGCTACCTTGTCGATGCAACGCAGGATCTCATCCGACGCACCGCTGCTCCCGCCGTGGGGCTTCATGACGACCTGCACGCCCCTGTCCTGCCCATGGGCGGCTGCGCCCGCCATGACGCGAAAGTAATGTTCGACCTGACCAGGCTGGTCGACGCCGAAACTCATCACATAACGCAGGCCGAGCACCCTGGCGTTGTCGATCTGCTTGTTCACATCGGCAATGGATTCTTCAAGCGGAATGTCATGCCGGCTGCTCAGGGCGCCGAGGTTCGCCGCAAGCCCGCGCGCCGCGATTCTCTTCTTGAGGTTCTCCAGGTATTCCGGGGTCGCACCCGTGCCGATGAACGGCTCTGTCTTCGTGCGTGTGAGCAAGCCAGTCAGTTTGTATCCGGCTTCCTTGATGCCGTCGAGGGCTTCATCGAAACTCCAATCGGTCCAGGGCCGGTTGAAACAGCCGATCGGCCACGACGGGGTTGCGGCCAGCGGCCCGGGCAGGGCAATCGCCCCTCGACATGCGGCCGCGGCCGCGGCGGCAAGCGTGGAATCAAGTATGAAAGCACGACGACTCGACTTCATGGGTATCTCCTCGAGGACGGAACAGGCAGACTTCACCACTCCGGACCGTGGCGTGGAACAGGGTTAAAGGCTTCTGCGGCTCAGCCGGCCAGCGTTATGCGCCTGCTCTGGTCAAAGCTGCTGGCCCTCATCCGGCACACGTAGACGCCGGATGCGGCGCGCTGCGTGCTCCACTCAGCCGCGTGCACGCCCCTTGCCTGATGGCCCCGGGCCAGGACTCCGACCCGGTCGCGGCTCGCGTCGTACAGTTCCAGGGAAGCGTGTCCGTCGGCCGGAAGATTGTATTCGACCACAAGCGTCGAAGGACCGTTTCCCGGCCTGTTCACGCCCAGTACCTTGAATCCAGGTTTTTCGCCGCCGGTCAGGCAGGCAGAACTGGGCTCGACCGGATATGTAAACGGCTCGTTGATAAGGTGATATTGAGGTTCGCCCGACTTTGCCAGGTAAAGAGTCGCGAGCGGAGTGCGCTTGAACTTGCTGATCGGCGTGAGCTTGGGCCCGCCGTCCTCCCACAGGTAAACCGGGATGTTCGCAGGATTCAGCGCCGTCGACACGCCTCGTTCTCTGCCGATGTGGAAAAGTCCGAAGTTGCCCGGTTCATGCCCGCCCAGCCAGTGGCCAATGACGTCTACGTTGAAGGCGTCCTTGCCGAAAATCAGCATGTTGGTCATGAAGATCTCCGGCATGGCTTCAGGACCCGGGCCGTGATTGAAGCCGTTGCCGTTCTGGCTGTACACACCCTCAATGATGTTCAGGCCGATGTTAGGCTTGATGAGAGAGTAGTGATCGATGGTCCGCTGGATCCACATCTCCATCCATTCGCCCTTTTCCGTGTCCCACCTCGGCATGCCGGCCTGGAGATGTTTTCGATACAGGTCTGAGACATGGTCCTGCGCATCCGGCTGGAAATCGTCCGCGATTGCCTCCTGCACACCGCCGCAGAATCTGATGTACGGGCGGATGTTTGTCCCCTGCAGGTTCTTGACGCACAGGGTCAGCCCCATCGCGTGGGACTTGAACTTGGCAAAATTGATCAGGTAGCTGTCGGGATAATTGAACGGGCCGAGGTACTTGGTGCGCTTGAAGACCACTCCGTCAGGGCACTCCTTCGTCACGGGAGTTCTCGAATCATCATCCCCGTAATGCGTGCCCGTGCGCTGCGCGACTTCGACGTAGCCTACACCGGGCTGGCTCGTCATGAGCCCTTCCCTCAGGTATATCTGCCCAGCCGGAAGCCCGACGGTCTGCTTCACTCCTTCGACGAAACCCTCAACCACGAAAGAGTCCGTGACGATGGCATTGGCAGTACCCATGCCGCTGGCCGAAGTCAGGTTCGGCTTGATCGCGAGCTTGTGACTCAACGGAATGCCAGGTGTGTTGCGCAGGCTGAAGATCTGATTCGCAAATGCGAGGCCCTCGGATTTCTTGGCATCCGAGTCAGTCTTCGAAGCGACGCCGGTCATGCGGATGAACACCGCTTCGGGGTGCGCCTCGATAAACGGGTGCAGACCAAAATACGACGGAGCTGCCGCTTCACGAGCCAGCAGAGTTGAAGCAGAGCCGGCAAGCGCCCCCGCGCTTCCCGCAACCATCCGGAGAAAATCTCTTCTTTCCACTCACTACCTCCCGATAAAATCTGCGTCCGAAGACAAAGAAATTCCGTACTCACCCATCGGGCCTTCGCTCCAAACGACCTCCCCGCAAGGCCGCAGCCACCTGACGCAGGATATTTGTGAAGAAAAGTACATCCTGCTACATTTACATAATAATGTAGCTTATGACGCGAGGTGATGCAATGGACCGAAGAATGTTTCTGGGCAGGACAATTGCAGGGGGGACGATCGCTGCCGGCACGATGGGGCACGCCGGCCCGCCCGCCGCCTACGCATCGCAATCAAACGCCATTACGCCGACCAAGGATCTCCTCATTGAGCGCGACCTCACCGGCCAGCCGCACAAAGGGAAGGTACTCGCCGCGATACAGCCGCACTCCGACGACATCCCGATATTCGCCGCCGGAACCGTCGCAAAACTGATCCGCGAAGGCTACACGGGAATCCTTATCAGGACCACCAACGATGATCACGCCGGCCCCGGAACAGTGGGCGACACGGTGGTCGCAAATGAAGCCGACAACAGCGAGGTCGCCAGGATCCTGGGGCTCACAAAGGTTTTCAACCTTGGCTGCCGCAACCACCGCATGGAGGACATGGACATCATCGAGCTCAAAGCTCGTCTTATCTTCCTGTTCAGGGCCCTGAAGGTGGACACGATTATTGGTTACGACCCGTGGGGGCTTTACGAGGAGAATCCGGACCACTACATCACGGCGCGCGCGGTTGAGGCTGCATGCTGGCAGGCCGGAGGCGAAAAAGACTACCCCGAGCACTTCAAGGCCGGCATCCAACCCCACGCGGTCCGGGAAAAGTACTATCATGCACGCGGCCCCCAGCTCGTAAACCGGGTCGTCGACATCAGCTCCGTCGTCGATCTGAAGATAAGGGCGAACGTCGCCAACAAGGCCCAGGGACCCGCCGGGCATAACGGCGCGCGTCTGAGGGACAGGCTCGCCCGGGAGCGCAAGCGACTGCCGCTGCTGGGCGGGGACGACGATACGGCAAATTATCAATATGTGAAGGAGTTCCTGTTGCAGGATGAGAGAGCGCTGGGCAAGAACTATGGGCTGCAGTACGCCGAGGCGTTTCACTATATCGGCCCAGGAGCGGAATATGCCGCCCTGGAGGAGTACATTCGTCAGAACGCAGTCTCGCAGTAGGTCCGAGGAACTCGTGCGGCGGGTCTCCGAAGGTGTGAAAAATCGTGACCGTCGCCCATTCCTCCGTGGCCGATGTGCCGCACCTTCGGCGCTCGTGCGGGTCGGCCATTCTTGCTCCCGACCTTACGGTCGGGCCTACTCACTGCCGCCTCTCCGAGGCTGGACGGGAAATGTTTGTGTGCCTTGTGCTTGGATCGATTGAGCATCCGAACCAGGCGCGAAGCGCGGGAAGTCAGTAACCACGCGCATAAGCGCGTGGTTACGGATTACAGGAGAAACCGAAGGGCCGGTACCTCGGAATCGAATGATTAAGTCACAGCTTCTCCGACCCGCCGCGGCGCCTCGGAGAGGCGCCGCACGAAGAAGGACGGCGATGAGGGAAATCATATGGCGCAGAATGATGCAGTGACGGTCGAAAGGGATGTTTTCGGGCAGCCGCATACGGGGAAAGTCCTGGTGGCGATACACGCTCATCTCGACGACATACCCTATTACTGCGCCGGGACAGTCGCCAAGCTGATCCGCGAGGGCTATACCGGGTACATCATCAGGACCTCGAACGATGAAAAGTGCGGGCCGGGGACGCAAGACCAGAACATCAGGCTCAATGAGCAGGATCATTTCAGGATGGCCAAAACGCTCGGCGTGGCGGGCGTGTTCGATTTCTACTACCGCAACCATCGCATGAACGAGATCTCGGCCCAGGAGCTGCGCTCGCGGCTCGTGTTCCTTTTCCGCCTTCTCAAGGCCGACACAATCCTTTCGTTCAACCCGTCGGGACACGACGAGGAGAATCCTGACCACTGGGTGACAGGGCGAGCCGTCGAGGAAGCATGCTGGATGTCGGGGATGGGCAATGATTACCCGGAACACGTCGAGGCGGGGATCAGGCCCTGCGGTGTGAAGGAACGCTACTATTTCGTGGGGAGGCGGGGACAACCCTTCAACCGCATTGTCGACATCAGCTCCACTATCGATGCTAAGATCGCAGCGCTCACCGAGTGCAAGACCCAGGGCGGCGGCAACAGCGGCTCCCTGCTGCGGGCCAGGCTTGCCCGCGATGGGAAACGCCTCCCCGTCCTCGGCGACGACGACCTGACCGCCGACCGCGAGTATGTGCGGCAGTTCCTGGTCAGCGAATACCGGACGCTCGGCGAGCAATACGGGTGTTCATATGCGGAGCCGTTCTACTACCTGGATCACAGGGTTCTACAAACACAAACTGAGGTCGACGACTACATCAAGAAAAACGCTGTTCCACTGTGATGACGGCATAGGTCGGGCTTTGCCCTGCCTCGCCGTCTCAGCGCAACGGAGAATCATCATGAATCGAACGCGACTGGTCCTCTCAGCAATCGTATTGGTCTGCTTTGTCTCCCTGCAATTGTCATCGGCGGAGCCACCGCTCAAGAAGTTCCTGACCAAGGACGGCTCCAGACCAACCGGCCTTTTCGCTCCCGGGGTCATGGTCGGAAAGACCGTTTACATCGCGGGCAAGGGCGACTACCGCCCCAACGAAGAATTCCCCAACAAGGTGAGGAACTGCCTGGCTGAAGTCGAAAAGAGCCTCAAGGTGGCCGGGTTGGACCTGAGCCATGTGGTGGCAGCGCACTGCTACCTCGAGGACCCCGAGAACTACGCCAAGTTCAACGAGGTGTACGCGGAGTTCTTCCCGAACCGGCCGCCCTCGAGGACAACGATCGGGGTGCCGAATGTCCCGGGAGAGTCTAGGCTCGAAATCACCGCCGTCGCATACGCGGACCCGGCCGAAGTCAAACAGATCGGCGCGCTGGTGCCTGGCAGACCCTACAGCTCGGGCATCCTTGCCGGCAATACCCTGTACATTTCGGGCAAAGGCGACCAGTTGCCGGATGGCAGCCATCCTGCAACGTTCGAGGAGCAGGTGCGCCAGGCGATGCGGAACGTGAAGTCCGTGCTCGACGAGGCGGGCCTCGATTTCCGTCACGTCGTGTTCAGCAACGTTTATATCGACAACTACGACAACTACGGGATCGTGAACAAGGTGTACAGCGAGTTCTTCGAGTACGGCAATGAGCCCGCGCGGGCAACGGTCTTCGTCGACTGGATCCCCGGAGACTCGCATATCGAGATCACGTGCATCGCCACGACCGACCTGGCGGGCCGCAAGGCAGTCCGGCCTCCCTCCATGAAGTACGGCCCGGAGGAGAGGGCGCTCAGCGCGAGCCCGGCCGTGTGGGCGGGGGACATCCTCTACATGTCGGGCATGTCGGGATTCGATCCCGTCGAGGGCATCACCACGGTCGACCTCGACAAGCAGGTTCGCCAGATGGGTCAAAACGACATCGACATCCTCACCGAGGCCGGCCTGAAACTCGAGGACATCGTCTCGGGCCACGTCTATCTCCGCAATATCAACGACTACAAGCCGTTCAACGATCTCTACGCGGAGTTCTATTCGAAGGGGCCGGGGGTTCGTACCTGCCTGATGCCCAACTCGGGGTACGAGAAAAACAAGGTTCGCGCGAGCGGATCATTCATCGCAGCGCGCACCCGCTCCCAATAGTGGGACTGGGGGCGTGAACCGCAGAGACGCAAAGAACGCAAAGAAAACAAAGAGCCTCTGCGATCTTTGCGCCTCTGCGGTTTGTTGCCTCAGGCGAGGTTCTTGCTCAGGACTTCGCGCACGCGCCGCGCGACGATGCGGTCCTGTCCGGGCTGCAGCATCCACACGCCAACCACAAGATTCGGCTGTGTCCCATCCGACGGCGTAATCTCGATCCGCGGATCGCCGTCGCGAAGAAGCTTTCGGACATCATCGTTTTTCATCGGCAGCGCCTTCGGGTCCCAGGATATCCGCACGTGCGGCGACTCGTTCGCGATCTCCGGCACGTAGACCTCGCTGGTCACGCTGCGCAGGCCCTCCACGGCTTTCCGGATCACGCGGACGCGGGATTCCCACTCGTTCCCTTCGGCCTTGTGGTCCTTTTTCATGTAGACCTCGACCGCGGTCCAGAGGCCTACTATCTCCTCCTTGCCCACCTTCGCACCACGCGCCACCGAGTCGGCATGGGGAGAACCGTTGAGATAGGCCGCTTCGATCAGGTCTTTCCGTCCCAGCAACAGCCCTGAGCACTGCGGGCCGCGCAGGCCCTTGCCTCCGCTGAAAGCGACCAGGTCGAATCCCATCTTCACGTATTCCGAGAGCCTCCCGGGCGGCGGTACGTCGGCGGCTGCGTCGATGAGCGTCGGGACTTTCGCTTTGCGGGCAATCTCGATGAACTCCTGACGTTTCACCTGCCCTTTGGGATCGGCAAAGTTGAGGAAGAACATCATCGCCGTCTTCCCACCGGTGGCGCTCACCATCTGATCCCGCGTCTCGACCTCGATCAGCCTGCCCCCGGCCGAGCGGATGGCGTGTTCGTAGGCCACCCGGTGGGCTTTCTGGATGATAACCTCGTTCTTGATTCCTTCGGTGTCCGGAAGCCGCGATATCTTCTGCTGATCCTTGCCCGCGATGCAGGCGGCGGTCGCCAGCGTCAGCGCGTTGGCAGCACCCGCGGTCACGAGGGCCGCCTCCGCGCCTGTCAGCGCCGCGATCTTCTTGCCCACTGCCTGGTGCAACTCATCGATCGATACCTGGTACCGTGCGGCATCTTCCATCGCCAGCACGACCTCACGAGGCATCGTGCACGCACTGAGCATGGTGTATGTGCCGGCCGCGTTGATGAGCGGCCGGATGCCGAGCTGGTGGTAGATCGACCTGGACGGCCATCCTCCCGTCACAGCTGCGAGAGAATTGCGTGAAAAGAGCGTGGTCGCACCTGATGCGATCACCGAGATCAGGCCGGCTCCCTGCAGGAACTGACGCCGGCTTGCTGAGGAAAACAGGTCTGCCATTGTTGCCTCCCATAATTGAATAAGAATGATTGCCCGGTGAAGAAGATACGAGTGATCCATCCGGCGATCAATACGAAAACGTCTCATGTGGCATGCGCGGGCGGGTTTGAAACCCGATCCACGTGATGCCCCGGCGGCTTGAAAAGCCGCCGCACATGAGGATCTTCTCTCCAGAAACTCGCCCATCGCCTCGCCGTGCGGCGGGTCTCCGAAGCTGTGAAAAAATCGTGACCGCCGCCTATTCCTCCGTGACCGATGTGCCGCACCTTCGGCGCTCGGGGGTATGGTCATTCTCGAGCCCGGCCTTACGGCCGGGCCTACGTACTGCCGCCTCTTCGAGGCTGGTCTCGAAATCATCGGCAACCTTGTGCTTCGATCGAGTGGGCAAACAAACCAGGCGCGAAGCGCCGGAAGTCAAGTAGCCACGCGCGTAAGCGCGTGGTTACGGATTGCAGGAGAAACCCAGGCCCGAAGGGCCGGTACATCGGAATCGAATGATTAATTCACAGCGTCTCCCCAGTAACTCCGCTGAGTTTCTGGCTCGGGTAACCGCCGCGTCATTAGGGGGCGGTGGGTCGCTCAATTCAGAATTCTGAATTCTGTGAGAGTTGTGTTTTTGCTATGAAACGACCTTTGATCCCGATATAATCCCGCGTTCGATGCTTCCCGTTCTTTTCTGTAAGTGCCTAAGAATCAAGGACTTATAGAAGTTCAGTTCCGCGCCGAACCTACGGACCTGCATCCCGATCCAGACAGGGGCCACACGAAGATGCGGGGCCTCGAGGGAACCTCAGTATGCCGAAACGCGAAGACATCAGCACAGTTCTGATCATAGGATCCGGACCCATCATCATCGGGCAAGCCTGTGAGTTCGATTATTCGGGCACACAGGCATGCAAGGCGCTGCGCAAACTCGGCTACCGGATCGTGCTCGTGAATTCAAATCCGGCGACGATCATGACGGATCCGGGGACGGCGGATGTCACATACATCGAGCCCCTGAATGTGAAATCGCTCGAGAAGATCATCGCCAGAGAACGGCCCGACGCGCTCCTTCCCAACCTCGGGGGCCAGACCGGGCTGAATCTCTCCTCCGAACTCGCCAGGGAAGGCATCCTCGAGAAGTACGGCGTGCAGATCATCGGCGTCAAGGAAGATGCCATCGAGCGCGGCGAAGACCGGCAGGCTTTCAAGAACACGATGAAATCGCTCGGGATCGAAATGCCGCGCAGTGAGATAGCCCTGAGCCTCAACCAGGCCGAGCAGATCCTCAAGGGGATCGGCCTCCCGTGCGTGATCCGTCCGGCCTACACGCTGGGCGGCACCGGCGGCGGGCTGGTCTACAATCTCGAGGATTTCCGAACCATAGTGAGCCGCGGCCTGGCCGCCAGCCTGGTCGGACAGGTCCTCATCGAGGAATCGGTGGAAGGTTGGGAGGAGCTCGAACTCGAGGTTGTTCGGGACACGAAGGGGCAAAAGATCACGGTCTGCTTCATCGAGAACATCGACGCCATGGGAATCCACACCGGCGACTCTTTCTGCGCGGCCCCCATGCTCACAATCGACCCGAAGCTGCAGCAGAAGCTCCAGGATTATTCGTACGCGATCGTGGACGCGATCGGCGTCATCGGCGGAACCAACATCCAGTTCGCGCACGATCCCGCGAGCGGCCGCGTGGTCGTGATCGAGATCAACCCCCGCACCTCACGCTCGTCGGCGCTCGCGTCCAAGGCCACCGGTTTCCCGATTGCGTTCGTTTCATCCCTGCTTGCCGGCGGTCTCACTCTCGACGAGATACCTTACTGGCGCGAGGGCACACTCGAGAAATACACCCCCTCCGGCGATTACGTCGTCATCAAGTTCGCGCGCTGGGCCTTCGAGAAATTCAGGGGGGCCGAGGATCGCCTGGGCACGCAGATGCGAGCCGTTGGCGAGGTCATGAGCATCGGGAAGAACTACAAGGAGGCGTTCCAGAAATCCATCCGGTCGCTCGAAATCGGCCGCTTCGGCCTGGGATTCGCGAGGGACTTCAACAGGAAGTCTCTCACCGAGCTCATGGCGATGCTTCTGCACGCCACGAGCGAGCGCCAGTTCATCATGTACGAGGCGCTGCGAAAAGGGGCGAGCGTCGAGGATCTCTACCAGAGAACCCACATCAAGCACTGGTTCATCCAGGAGATGAAGGAATTGGTGGAGCTCGAAGAGGAAATGCTGGCCTGCAAGGGTGCGCAGCTTCCGGACCAGTTGCTGATCCGGGCCAAGAAGGACGGCTTCGCGGATGCATACCTGTCGAAACTGCTGGGTATTCGCGAGGAGGAGATCCGCCGGCGTCGCATCGCACTCGGCGTCGTCGAGGCGTGGGAGCCGGTTCCGGTCTCCGGCGTCGAAAACGCGGCCTATTACTTTTCGACCTACAACGCCCCTGACAGGGTGAAGACGACCAACCGCAAAAAGGTAATGGTCCTGGGCGGCGGCCCGAACCGTATCGGCCAGGGCATCGAGTTCGACTACTGCTGCGTCCACGCTGCCTTCGCTCTGCGTGATCTCGGGTACGAGACCATCATGGTGAACTGCAATCCCGAGACGGTGTCCACCGATTACGACACCTCGGACAAGCTGTACTTCGAACCCCTCACCGTGGAGGATGTTCTGAGCGTCTACGGCAAGGAGAAGCCCGAAGGGGTGATCGTCCAGTTCGGCGGGCAGACACCGCTCAACATCTGCCGCCAACTGGAACGGGAAGGAGTGAAGATCCTGGGCACCTCGACGGACGCGATCGATCTGGCCGAAGACCGCGAACGCTTCCGCGACGTGATGCAGAGGCTTGGCATCCCCCAGCCCGACTCAGGTATGGCGAGCAATCTCCGCGACGCGATCGAGATTGCCGAGAAGATAGGCTACCCGCTCATGGTGCGCCCCTCCTACGTGCTCGGCGGCCGCGGCATGGAAGTGGTGCACGACCGCGAGGACCTCACCCTCTATGTGACGCGCGCAGTGGACGTTTCGCCGGATCGTCCGATCCTCATCGATAAGTTCCTGGAAAACGCGCTCGAACTCGAGGCCGACGCCATATCCGACGGCGCCGACGCCTATATCCCCGCGATCATGGAGCACATCGAACTTGCCGGGATTCACTCGGGCGACTCGGCCTGCGTCCTGCCTCCGGTAAGCATCCCGGAGAAGCACCTTCGGACGATCGAGGAATACACCCGCAAAATCGCGATCGAGCTGAAGGTTCTGGGGCTGATCAACATCCAGTTTGCGATCGCCGGGGACAAGGTCTACATCCTCGAGGCCAATCCCCGCGCATCCCGCACCGTGCCGCTTGTCTCGAAGGTGTGCGACATCCCGATGATCCGGATCGCGACCCGGCTCATGCTCGGCATGAAGCTGGCCGACCTGAAGCTTACACACCGGAGCATTCCCCACTACGGAGTCAAGCAGGCGGTCTTTCCGTTCAACATGTTTCCCGAGGTCGATCCGCTGCTCGGCCCCGAAATGCGCTCCACGGGGGAAGTGCTGGGCATGGCCGATTCATTCGGGCTTGCGTTTCACAAAGCTCAGGAAGCCGCGCAGCAGTTGCTGCCCCGCGACGGCGTCGTGCTGATCTCTGTTTCCGATCCGGACAAGGAAGCCGCGCTCGAGGTGGCGGCGGAGTTCAAGCGGCTCGGCTTCAAGCTGAGATCCACGGGAGGCACCTGCCTGTACCTGGAAAACAACGGCATCGAGTGCGAAAAGATACTCAAGCTCCACGAGGGCAGGCCGAACATCGTGGACGCGGTGAAGAACGGCGAAATCCAGCTGATCGTCAACACGCCCAGCGGCAAGCTGAGTATCCACGACGATTCGTACATCCGCAAGGCGGCGATCAGGCACAAGGTGCCCTATGTAACGAATATCGCAGCGGCCAGGGCGGTTGCCAAGGGCATCGCCGTCCACGGAGACAGGCAGACCGGCGTCCAGTCCCTGCAGGATTATCACGCCGGCATACAATGAAATTGCAGATTGCGGTTTACGGTCTGGCCGGAGTTCCCCCTGGGAAGTCGCCGGCAACGCGCAGGTGGCGGTTTCATATCGCCGGGGAGGCAATAAATGGGCGGGTTGTTTGGAGTCGCCTCTGAAAGTGACTGTGTAACGGATCTATTTTTCGGCACGGACTACCACTCGCACCTCGGCACACGCCGCGGCGGCATGGCGGTGATCGACGGCGGCCGGATCCGGCGCTACATCCACGACATAACCAACGCGCAGTTCCGTTCCAAGTTCGAGGAGGACATCAAGCGGTTGCACGGTCGCCGCGGGATCGGCTGCATCAGCGATTACGAGGACCAGCCGCTCATCATCGGTTCGCACCTGGGCGTGTACGCCATCGTCACGGTGGGTGTGGTAAGGAATGCCGAGCGACTGATGTCCCAGGCACTTCACAAGAAAGCTCACCTGAGCGAAATGAGCGGCGGCGAGGTCAACCCGACCGAACTCATCGCCAACCTCATCAACCAGGAGGCCACGTTCGCGGACGGGATCGAGCGCGCACTCGAAGCGATCGAGGGGTCGTGTTCCCTGCTGCTTCTCACCGATCACGGCATCTACGCAGGCCGTGACCGGCTCGGCCGCACGCCCGTGGTCGTCGGCAGGAAGAGCGGCTCCAGAGCGGTCACGTTCGAGACCTGCGCCTTTCCGAATCTGGGCTACGAGACCGAGCGCTATCTGGGGCCTGGTGAAGTCGTCCTGGTCACCGAGGACGGCATCGAACAGAAGAAAGCGCCCGGCGACCGGCTCCAGATCTGCGGCTTTCTCTGGGTTTACTACGGATACCCCGCCTCATCCTATGAAGGGATCAACGTGGAGGCAACCCGCTACCGGTGCGGCGCCGCGCTAGCGAGAAAAGACCACGTGAAGGTGGACTTCGTTGCGGGAATCCCGGACTCCGGCGTGGCGCACGCCATCGGCTATGCAAACGCCGCCGGCGTCCCGTATGCACGGCCGTACGTCAAGTACACGCCTACCTGGCCGCGCAGCTTCATGCCGCCTGACCAGCAGGTCCGGGACCTCGTCGCCCGCATGAAGCTTATACCGGTGCCCGACCTGATCGCCGGCAAGAGAGTTCTCTTCGCGGAAGACTCGATCGTGCGGGGCACCCAGCTCCAGGACACCATCCGCCGGCTGTATGACTGCGGCGCGCTCGAGGTGCATATGCGGCCCGCCTGCCCACCGCTCGTGTTCGGATGCAAGTTCCTGAATTTCTCCCGATCCCGTTCTGTGCTCGACCTCGCTGGTCGCAAGGCGATCAAGGAACTCGAGGGCCAAAGCGACGCCCGCGTAGAGCAGTACGCCGATACGAGCAGCGAAAAATATCGGGCGATGGTCGAGAACATACGGGCGCGGCTCCAGCTCACGACGTTGCAGTACCAGCACCTGGACGACCTGGTGGCGGCCATCGGCCTGCCGAAGAAAAGGCTCTGCACTTACTGCTGGGATGGCGCCGAATGATTCCGGGGCACCCGCACACGGTCAGAAGGGGTGACAGTACCGCCGAGTTCGAACTTGCCGGCGCGATTGCTGTGCCGCGCCTTCGGTGCTCGGTCTTCATTCCGCTCTTTACTCCCGGCCTTACGGCCGGGCCTACTTACTGCCGCCTCTTCGAGGCTGATCGGGAAGTCGTTGGCAGGTTAGTGTTTCAACCGCGTGGGCAAAAGAGGAGGCGCGAAGCACCGGCAGATAGTAGCCACGCGCCCGAGCGCGTGGTTGGACAGGATCAATAGAACCGAGTCCCGAAGGGCCGGTACATCGGAGCTACAGTAGGAGGGTTAAATCCATGAAGAGGCTGATAACTGCTGTCTTTGCCATGGCCATGGCGACCGTGGCCGGTTTCGCCCAGGTCAAGATCGTCGTGACCGACGCCCGGCCTGCCGAAATTCAGCAAATCAGGGAAGCGGCTCCCGGGGCGACGATCATGGCGGGAGAGGCTGCCACGCTGACCAAACAGGTGGCCGACGCCGACGCCATCGTCGGAACGATCAATCCCGAGTTGTTCCATGCAGCAAAGAAACTGCGCTGGGTCCAGGTTTACAGCGCCGGGGTCGAGCACTACGTCTTTCCTGAATTCGCCGACAGCGGCGTCGTGCTCACCAACTGCAAGATTCTGCAGGGTCCCAACATCGCGGACCACGCGATGAGCCTCCTTCTGGCACTCACCCGGGACCTGTACATAACAATTCCAGACCGTGTCAGGGAAGAATGGGACCGGCGCGAGTATTCTCCGATCGAGCTCAGGGGAAAGACTGCTGTCATCGTCGGCGTCGGCGGCATCGGCATGCAGATCGCCCAGAGAGCCCATGCCTTCGACATGAAGGTGATCGGCGTCGAACCGAAGGACATACCGCTCAGTTACTTCGTCAGCAGGACGGTGCCCCCGGACCGGCTCGAAGCGGTTCTCCCGGAGGCCGATGTCGTGTTCATGGCGGCCCCCCTGACATCGCAGTCACAGGGAATGATGGGGCCCAGGCAGTTTGGACTCATGAAGAAGGGGAGCTACTTTATCGCGGTCTCACGCGGCAGGACCTACGACAGCGATGCGCTTCTCGAGGCCCTCAAGACAGGTCGGCTGGCAGGAGCCGGCCTGGATGTGACGAACCCGGAGCCCCTGCCGAAAGGCCATCCCCTCTGGAAGCTCGAGAACGTGATCATCACACCGCACATCGCCGGTCAATCCGACGGTGTCGAGGCTCGGCGCATGGCGCTCATCGTGGAAAATGTCTCGCGGTTCGTGCGCGGCGAGCCGCTCCTGAACGTGGTCGACAAGAAGAAAGGCTACTGATCATCGCGATCGAAGAGCAGGCGTGCAAGACCGAGAATCATGTGGAGCGGGTTTTCAACCCGCCCCGGCGGCTTGAAAAGCCGCCGCACATGAACGCTCGTCGACTGAGACCTCAAACTTTATCCGGCACGACGAAGGGTGCGCGGTACTGGCGGCGAAGCATCCTGTCGGCTTCTTCGTCTCCGACGAAATGCCCGGTCGCGGGATCGAAGTTGAGCGAGCGGCCCAGGCGGTAGGAAATGTTTGCCATGTGCGCCAGAGCCGCGCTGTAATGCCCCTCCACGATGTTTCCGTTTGCCAGGTCCTGGTTGTTCGCGCGGATCGCATCGATGAAATTGAGATAGTGATTTCCCAGGCCCTGTCCGGACGGGCCCGGCTCACGCTTCCTCCCCAGGTACGTCCGCCAGCCGTTCACGTCCTTGACCATGTATCCGTTGGAGCCGTAGAAGATGTTGCCGACGGTATTCTCGTCGCTGATCATGTACCCGCCCGGCGAGCTGTCGCTTTTCTCCTCACCGAGTCCGGCCTCCCGATTCGTGATCCAGCCGCGCACCTCAAACTGCAGGATCTTCTTCCTGTCACCGCTTTTCGCGGGGGCGTCGAACTCAAAAAGCGCCATGAGAACGTTGGGCGTCTGCTGGTCGTCGTTGAAGAGGAAATGAGCGCCACTGGTGCTGATGCGTGTGGGCAGCGTCACGCCCAGCCCCCACCGCGCTACATCCAGTTCGTGGACACCCTGGTTGCCGATGTCGCCGCATCCGTAGTCCCAGTTCCAGTGCCAGTTGTAATGGAAGCGGTTGCGATTGAACGGCCGTGAAGGAGCAGGGCCCAGCCAGAGGTCGTAGTGAACACCGGAAGGCACGGGTTCGTCGTCATAGTGGCCGATCGTGTCGCGCCACTTGTAGCAGAGGCCCTTTGCCATGTAGATCTCGCCCATGGCGCCGCTGCGCAGGTATTCGACGGCCGTTTTCGCGCACGAGTTGCTTCTCTGCTCCAGGCCATGCTGGACGATGACTTTGTATTTCTCAGCCGCCTCGACCAGTTTCTGTCCCTCGAAGAAATTGTGCGAGACAGGCTTTTCGACGGTCACATGCTTGCCTGCCTGCATGGCCCAGATCGCGGCAAGTGTGTGCCAGTGATTTGGTGTGACGATCGTGACGGCGTCGATCTCCTTGTCTTCGTACAGGAGTCTCAGGTCGGGGTAGGTTTTCGGCTTTGGTCTGCCCTGATCACTGAAGTGTGTCTTTATGATTTCCGGGTAGAGATTCTCGTCGACGTCGCACAGGGCGGCGACTTCGACATTCGGGATGCTGGAGAACTCTTTGATGTGAGACTGGCCCATGCCTCGTATCCCGACGACGCCGATGCGGACACGGTCGTTCGCGCCCTGCCAGCGACTATTGTTGCCCCGGAGCAAGGGTGCATTCCCCGCGGCCAGCGTTCCGGCCACCGTCATCTTCACGAACTCTCTCCGTTCCATGTCATTCACCATAGCGATCAGTGTTCGGTTGTCTCCTCGTCGCAACTCGGCTCAGTCTACCAGATGAATCGACTTCCGTGGGCACGTTAAGATCGCGTGGACGGAGCTTGCGACGACAGGCCGAATGGCCTATGGTTGGTAGATCTATGGCCACCTTCATCAAAGGCATCAAGCTTGGCTTATTCTGGCGCCTGGGCATTGTCTATGTCCTCCTCCTCCTGATGGTCCTTTTGGGAATAGACATCTACGTGGTTCAGGCACTCCGGCGCGAGTATCTGTACACGGGCTTCGCGGAGCTTGATTCGCTCGCACACCTCGTCCAAAGCCATCCGCCGCAGCCCGACGACCCCGATGCGCTGAAAGACTGGACCGCCTGGATGGCCCACAGCGGCGCGCGCGTCACGGTAATAGCCTCCAATGGCACCGTGCTCTCAGACTCGCAGGGGGACCCCTCGAAGATGGAGAACCACCTGGGACGGCCCGAGATCAGCGCCGCACTGGCACAAGGCGAGGGACGGGCCGTCCGCTACAGCGACACACTTGCTCTCGACCTCGTTTATCTCGCGGTGCGGCATCAGCAGGCCGCGGGACCGCCGATCGTAGTCCGGCTGTCGCTTCCGCTGGAACGTCTCGACGAGGCGCTTCGCGGCTTTCGATCGCGGCTCTGGGCCGTGTCGGTCGTCATCCTTATATTGACCGGAGGTCTGTCCCTTCTCTTTTCGGGCACCCTGGCGCGACGTATAGACCGGCTCAAGGAGTTCTCCCGCAGGGTTGCCGACGGCGACTTCCGCCCCCTGCCCGCGGACCGCAGGGGAGACGAGTTGGCCGACCTCGGCAGAACGATGGGAGAGAGCGCCACCCGGCTTGATCGTACGATCCGGTCCTTGACCGGGGAGCGGAACCAGTCGGCGGCGATCCTGCGCAGCATGACGGAGGGCGTGGCCGTCATAGGCTCAAATCAACGCCTCACATTCTGCAACGAGGCCTTCAGCCGGGCGCTCGGGATGGAGGGATCCTCCGTTGACGGACGTCCGATCGTCGAGGTGATCCGGCAGTCCGACCTATTGGAAGCGATCAGGACCGCCCTCGCCGGCAATGAGAGTGTGAAGAGCGAGCTGATTGTCGGCGCGGTGCGCGCCAGGAGTTTCGCGGTCACGGCAGCACCCGTGAGGTCGAATGGAAACATCACCGGTGCCGTGCTCGTGCTGTACGACATCAGCGAACTGCGCCGTCTCGAGCGGGCCCGGCGGGACTTCGTGGCCAACATATCGCATGAGTTCAAAACTCCGCTGACCGCGATCCAGGGATTCGCCGAAACTTTGCTGGCCGGCGCCGCGGACGATGCCCAGAACCGCGACCGTTTCCTGGAAATAATCCGAAGCAACGCGGTCCGGCTCGGCCGTCTGACCGATGATCTTCTCAGACTCTCCCAGATCGAGGCCGGCCAGCTGCAATTGGAATCCCGTCCCGTCAGGGTGTCTGAAATCATCGATCCCTGTCTCGAGACCGCGCGCCTTGGCGCCGCCCCGAAATCGATTGCCCTGGAGGGCGACTACGACCGGAATCTCATGGTCAACGGTGATCTCAACGCCTTGCAGGAGATCCTGCAAAACCTGCTCGATAACGCTGTGCGCTACACCCTCCCGAGCGGCAAGATCACCGTAAACGCAGCTGCCGAGGATGGGAAGATCGTGATCTGCGTCTCCGATACAGGCATCGGAATCCCCAAGGCGGACCAGGAGAGGATCTTCGAGCGCTTCTACCGGGTCGACGCCGCCCGCTCGCGCGAGTCAGGCGGAACGGGGCTCGGGCTCTCCGTGGCCAAGCACCTGGCGGAAGCCCAGGGCGGGCACATCGAGGTGCAGAGCGAAATCGGCCGCGGCTCCACCTTCTCCGTCATTCTTCCTGCCGTTCCCGCATGAACCGGGGTCAGACCCTGATACTGATGAGGCCAAAGCCGACCATCGCCGCCGACGACAGGACGCACACGACGGCAAAGATGTCCCCTGTCCGCGCGTAAATCGTATTTCCGGGGCCGTGCTTCACGCTGGCGGCGAGCAGCGCGTCGCTCTTACCCATGCTCTCCGACATGGCCGCGGCAACCCCCTTGCTGTCCGTGACGCTCAGCAGGCCGTCCTCCGCGCAGCGCACCACGGAGTACCCTCCTTCAACCCCGCGCAGCCATGCCATCTGCGCGTGGAGGCGCGCGTCTCTTCCGAAGTCCCAGGCGGGCACCAGCATCAGGCCGGTGCCGGCCAGCGAGTAGCGACGGCCAAGGGACGGAAAATCCATGTCTTTGCAGATCGACACCCCGATGCCGCCGGGCAGCACGAGAGTTTCCTTCCCCGTCTGATAGTCCTGGCCGGGCAGGTGCCGTTGCTTGATGTAGCGATCGATGTAAGTCCCCGATCGGGAAATCACCTCGGCCACATTTCGGTGAGTGCCGTCCGCCAGGTACTCGTCAAATCCGACGACCAGGAGTACACGGTTCCTGCTCGCGACGCCTGCAAACGATGCGCGCACATCGGCCGACCATTCCGGCCGGAGCGTCACGCAGGCCTCGGGCAGGAGCACCAGTTCTGCTCCGCGCGGCGCCATCGAGTCCACGGCCCGGGCGTAGGCTGCGGCCACGTCGAAAGCGACGTTCCGCTCTTTGGTTCCGTATCCGCGCCGGTTGCTGTTATTGGAGATGAGCCCCACCCTGACTTCGTGAGTATTCTCGACGCGGAGAAGCGAGGCGATACCGAATCCGAGCGCGGCAATGAGCACGAATGCGGGGACCAGGATGTAGCCTGGCCGGAGCGGCTTCACCCGGAGCGCAAATGCGAGGCCTGAGGGCAGCAGCGAAACCAGGAATGTGATCGCAGCCATCCCCGCGACGCTCGCGATCTGGATGACCGCCGGGAAGGGGACCTGCGAATAGGCAACGCTGAGGAACGTGCCGTTGGGGGAGACGAGGCTGAACAGGTATTCCCACGCGGTCCATAGCACAGGAAACAGGAGCACGCCTGAAGCGGGCGGAAGAACTGGCCCCAGGCGGCTTGTCAGAAAGACGACGGCGGCAAAAGCGGCGGCCGGGATAGCCACCGCGACAACGAGCGCGGCGACCGGAACAACACTCGAGTACACCGGGATGAGATTGATCTCTCCCGCAAGAAAGGCCGCAAATGCAACAAGAACAACGCGCACCCTCGGAGCTGGACCGAGCGCGTACCAGAGTACCGGGGCGGGAGCAAACCATGCGAGGGGCCAGAGAGTTCCAAGGTTGGTGGAAGAGTAGTAGAGGAGACCGCTTACCACAATAATCGCGAGTGCCGTCATATCGCCGCCTGCTCCCGGCGCCGTCTACGCCCCCGGATCTCAGCCTCCGCCCTCATCCCTGCAAAACGGCTATTGCGTAGACGAAAAGGAAGACCGGCTGATTATCTCCTGTCCGGTGATGAATCGCAAATACCCGGCCTGGAGAGCAATGGCCCGGTCTGCCAGACCGGACCTGCCTGGAGGCCGATGTTAATGAGATTCGGGGCCTGACGGTTCGTCTTCGCGAAAGCGATACCCGAAGCCGCGGATGGTCTCGATCCACCCGCCGCATTTGCCGAGCTTCTTGCGAAGCGCCACCACGTGCACATCGATGGTACGGTCCAGGACCGCGACATCGCGGCCAAGGGCACCGTCGATGAGCTCGCCCCGCGAAAACACGCGTCCCGGCCGCGCCGCCAGGAGGTGAAGAAGGCGAAACTCGGTGGCAGTAAGTTCGACCCTTTCGCCCTCGCACCGAACTTCATGCCGGGCCATGTCGATCTCCATGGCTCCACGGCGGATGACATCAGGCGGTTCCTGCTGTCCGCCGGCACGCCGCAATACAGCCTTCACACGCGCTGCCAGCTCGCGCGGGCTGAACGGCTTGGTCACGTAGTCGTCCGCGCCCAGTTCCAGGCCGACTACGCGGTCCGCCTCCGAACCCTTGGCGGTTAGCATGATCAGTGGGATCCGGCTTGTCCGCTCGTCGGAGCGCAGCCTTTGGCACACCTCTAGCCCGTCGATACCCGGAAGCATGAGATCGATCAGGACCAGGTCCGGCCTGCGATCGAGGGCCTCCCTGACGCCCGACTCGCCGTCGCGCGCCGCGAGGACCTCGAAGCCCTCGCTCCGCAGATTGTAGCGCACCAGTTCGATCAGGTCTTTTTCGTCGTCGATGACGAGAATGGTTCCCTTGGTCACGTGATCACTTCAATACGTCAGGCCACGGGATTAGAATCGGCGGATTCGGCCGTGGCGCTCGCATCCTCATGGCTGTGGCGCACCTCGCGCCCTTCGGCCAAGTATATTACTTCCTCCGCGATGTTGGTTGCGTGATCTCCGACGCGCTCCAGGTTGCGGGAAATCAGGATGAGCGCAAGGGCGCGCTCGATCGTTCCCGGATCGGCCATCATGTACGTCAGAAGCACGCGGAAGATCTGGTCGCGGAAGGCATCAACTCTATTTTCTTCTTCCAGCACGCGGTTCGCCAGGGCGACATCCCTGTTGACCAGCGCCTCCAGGGCATTCCGCATCATCAATTCGGCAACCTCACCCATCTGCGGAAGGTCCACCAGCGGTTTCAAGGGCGGCGCCTTGAGCACATGGTGGGCGTTCTCGCAAATGTTGACAGCCTGGTCGCCGATGCGCTCCAGCTCAGTGGCTATGCGCGAGGCCATGAACAGAAACCGGACGTCGGTCGCGACCGGCTGCTGCAGAGCCGTGAGCGTGACCGCGCGGTCGTCGATCTCAATCTGAAGGTTGTTGACCTCCCTCTCCTTGCGATGCACCTCGGAACAGCACGATTCTTTGCGCTCTATGAGCGTACGCATCGCCGCCTGAATCATGGACTCAGCCAGGCGGCCCATGAGGAGCAGCATCTCAAGCAACTCCTGCATCTTTTCATCGAAGTGACGCTGCATCTATCCGAACCTCCCTGAAATGTACTGCTCCGTCCTCGAGTCCGAGGGATTGGTGAAGATCTTTCGCGTTTCGCCCGTTTCGATCAGTTCGCCCAGAAGCATGAACGCAGCATCATCGGAGACGCGCGCGGCCTGCTGCATGTTGTGCGTCACGATGACGATCGTGTAACGGGACTTGAGCTCAACCATGAGCTCCTCGATTCTCGCAGTGGCGATCGGATCGAGGGCTGAACACGGCTCATCCATCAGGAGCACTTCCGGCTCGACGGCAAGCAGCCTCGAGATGCAGATACGCTGCTGCTGCTCCGGCGTCAGCGACAGCGCGGAAGCCTCGAGCCTGTCCTTGAGCGCCTCCCACAATCCTGTTTGCCTCAAACCTATCTCGACCCGCTCCATCAGGTCGTCTTGCCTGGCCAGGCTGTGGATCTTTGGCCCGTATGCCACATTCTCGAACACCGACAGCGGGAACGGATTGGGCCTTTGGAACACCATGCCGACACGCTTGCGCAACTGGCGCAGGTCGATGTGATCGCCGTAGATCGACTTGCCGTCGAGCAGGGCGTCGCCCGCGATGCGCACCCGTGGAATCGTCTCGTTCATCCGGTTGAACACGCGCAGCAGCGTTGACTTGCCGCAGCCGGAAGGACCGATGATTGACGTGATAGCCCGGGGCCGGATGGCGAGGTTCACACCTTTCAGGGCCTGAAAACGGTCGTACCAAAGATCCAGCGCTCGGGTTTCCAGGATGGGTGCCGTATTGTCTCGCATGCGTCGCCCCCCGTTAACCGAACCTGCCTGATATATAGTCTGCAGTCCGCGCATCCCGCGGGGTCGTGAACAGCCTCCCGGTCTTTTCGCATTCGATCAGCTCGCCGAACAGGAAGAAAGCCGTGCGATCGGACGCGCGCGCCGCCTGCTTCACATTGTTCGTGACCAAAATGATCGCCAGGTTGGACTTCAGCTGCTGCAGCGCTTCCTCGATCCTGGCGGTCGAAATCGGATCGAGGCCCGAAGTCGGCTCGTCGAGCAGCAGGACCTTCGGCGAGAGAACCAGGCTGCGGGCAAGGCAGAGCCGCTGCTGCTGCCCCCCCGACAGATTGCGTGCAGGCTCGCCGAGCCGGTCTTTCACCTCGTCCCAAAGGTAGGCCGCGCGCAGCGCGACCTCAACCCTTTCCTCGTTGGAATCATGCGAACCCGACTGGAGACGCAGGCCGAACGTCAGGTTCTCGTAAATCGTCATGGGGAGTGGAATGGGCACCGAAAAGACCGTCGCGACCTGGCGCCGGATCAGTGCCACGTCCACACCGGAACCGTAGATGGATTCCCCTCCCAGCAACACCTTGCCTTCAATCCTGATGTCCAGGTCCAGTTCAGCCATCCGGTTGAGGCAACGCAGGTACGTCGACTTACCGGCGCCGGCCGGCCCTATGATCGAGAGTATCTGACCTCGCGAGGCATCCAGAGTAATGCCTTTGAGTATCTCCAGCCTGCCGGCACGCACACGGAGGTCCTCCGTCCGGACCAGGGCCGCGTCTCCGATCGCGGCCGCTGCCTCGGCGATACCAGCGTCAGCGGCCATATCTGAGCCTCTTCCGAATCCGGGCGCGGATCATGATCGCGGTGAAGTTCAGCAGAAAGGTCAACATCAGCAGGACGAGAACTGTCGAATAGAGGATCGGCTTGGTAGCTTCGACATCCGGCGACTGGGTGGTCATCACATAAACGTGGTAGCCCAGTTCCATGAACTGGTCGTTCAACCGTCGGGGCAACTCCGGCAGAAAGTAGGCTGCGCCCGTGAACATTACCGGCGCGACCTCGCCGGAGCCCCGGCTCACCGCCAGAATGCCCCCGGTGAGGATGCCTCCGACAGCCTGGGGCAGAACGACCCTGCTTATCATCTGCCAGCGCGTCGCGCCCAGCGAATAGGCAACTTCACGGTAGCTCTGGGGGATGGCGCGGAGCGCCTCCTCGGTCGCGACGACAACCGTCGGCATAGTCAGCAGCGCCATCGTCAGCGCCGCCCAGACGATTGCCGGCTGGCCGTAAACCAGTCGACCCCCGAAAAGCGCGCGGTCCACCCCGCGCCCGATGAACTCGATAAAGAATCCAAGCCCGAACAACCCGAAGACTATGGCGGGAACGCCGGCCAGGTTCTGAATCGCCAGCCGGACAACGTGCACCATCCTGGAACGCTTTGGGGCGTACTCATGCATGTACACGGCCGTCGCTACGCCCAACGGGATCACGGCGATCGTCATCAGTAACACCAGCGCGAAGGTGCCGAAGATCGCCGGGAATATTCCACCGCCGGTCATGCCCTTCTCGGGCGCCCTGGTGAGGAACCCGATCGAAAGCCGGTCGAGGCCGTGGATCACTATGTTCCCCAGGATGATCGCCACCATGGCGACGATGATGACGCATGCCAGTGCCGCGAGACCCTGGAAGATTCCTCCGGTGATCCTGGTCTTGTCGAACATGGCGTCAGGAAGCCCCCTGGAGTTTCTTCTGCAGGCGCCCCACCCACCAGTGCCCAAAGAGATTGAGCAGGAACGTGAGGACAAAGAGAGTGGCCCCGAGGAAGAACAGCACATGATAGTGCGCGCTCCCCACGACCACTTCACCAAGTTCCGCCGCTATCGTCGCAGAGAAGGTGCGAATCGAATCCACCGGCGAAAAGGAGAGGATCGGAGCGTTGCCCGATGCCATCAGAACGATCATGGTCTCGCCAATGGCACGGCCGAAGCCGAGAACGCACGCCGCCAGCACGCCCGGCATCGCGGCCGGCAAAACCACGCGCCAGGCGGTCTGCCAGGAGGAAGCTCCCATCGCCAGCGAGCCCTCGCGGAAGGTCTGCGGGACAGATGAGAAGGCATCCTCGGCAACCGTGTAGACAATCGGTATGACCGCCAGGCTGAGGCCGATGCCTGCGGTGATGGCATTCAGACGGTATGTCATGCCGAATGCCTGCTGCAACCAGCCCGCCAGTACCATCAGGCAGAAGAAACCGATCACCACGCTCGGTATGCCCGCCAGAAGTTCGATGGCCGGCTTGACCACCTCGCGCACCCATGGATGGGCAAATTCCGCGGTGTAGAGCGCCGCCGCGACGGCAAGCGGGATCGCGAATAGAACCGCTATGACCGTTACCTTCAACGTGCTCACAAAGAGCGGCAGGATCGAGTACTTCGGGACCTCCGATACCGGCTGCCACGTGTACTCGGGGCGCGCTCCGGGCTTCGCGGGCTGAGGGGAAAAGAGGGTGCTGAGGCTGGCCTCCTTCTGAATCTCCGGGGAGGTCAGGATCGGCAGCGCCTCCTTGCCTATGAAGATGAAGATCAGAACGAGGGAGAGAATGGCCAGAAAGGCGCTCCCCCTTATGACGATCGACGCCAGGCGGTCGCTCAGGGAACCCGCAAAACTTGCCCTCGGGAGCCGAACATCTGTCATTTCCGGACTAGAGGATAGTACCCCACTGCTTCGCATATCTTCTGACCTTCGGATCCCAACACCCACTCCACGAACGCCTTCACCTCGCCTTCCGGTTCCCCGATTGTGTAGAAAAAGAGGCTCCGGGAAAGCGGGTATTGCCCGTTCTGCACTGTCTCAAGCGAGGGGTGGACAGCCTCGGCATTCTCATCGCGCTTCACCGCAACCGCTCGTATGCCGGTGGCGTAAGCGATCCCTCCGTACCCGATCGAAGCCGGATCCTTGGCGACGGCGTTGGCGACCGCCGCCGTACCGGGCAGGGTCTGGATCTCACGGGCAAAATCCTCGTTCGCAAGCACATGCTCCTTGAAGAAGACGTACGTGCCGGAATTGTTTTCGCGACTGTAGACCACTATCTTCTGATCGCTGCCTCCCACGTCGCGCCAATTGGTTATTTTCCCGGTATAGATCCCTTTGATCTGCGGCTGCGAGAGAGATTGGATCGGAGAGGACTCGTTCACGTAGATGGCCACGCCGTCCAGGGCAACCGGGATCTCTTTGACATCCCTCCCGTGACGGCTGCGCACCTGCTCCTTCTCCTTGTCCTTCATCGGCCGCGAGGCTTCGCAGATGTCCGTGCCGCCGTTGATCAAGGCGGCGATTCCGGTGCCGGACCCTCCACCAGTAACCTGGATCCGAGTTCCCGGATGCTCGCCCATGTAGGTTTCGGCCCAACGCTGCCCGAGGATCACCATCGTGTCTGATCCCTTGACAGTGACAGCCTTGGCTCCGGTGCCCGATCCGCCGCCGCAACCTGCGGCAATCAGGGTTACGGCCATCAGCGCTCCCAATACGATCCAGCCTCTGGTGCTCATAGATCCTCCCTCGATTAGCCCTAGAGTGTGCGACTGGAGTGTGAGCAAGTGACTAGGGTCTTGTTAAGATTGGGTTAACGCAGAGAAGCGTTGGTTACACAACACGTTGCGGTCAAGCGCAAAAGGTCCTCGCTGTCGCTGTCGGGCACAGTCCCGATTTACCCAAGGGCTGACAGCCGGGCGGCGAAGTCGAGCGCACGGACGAAACTCCGGGTCGACGCGACTCCCTGCCCGGCGATATCGAAGGCTGTGCCGTGGTCGACGGATGTACGGACTATGGGGAGTCCCAGCGCCACGTTGACTCCTCCTTCGAAGTCGAGCAGCTTGAGCGGGATGTGACCCTGGTCGTGATACATACATATGACCGCGTCGAATTTCTTCCGATGAACTGCAAGGTAGAATACGGTGTCGGGTGGGAAAGGTCCTTCCACCGGCAGCCCTTGATCCCGCGCCCATTCGACGGCAGGCCGGATCTCCCTGCTCTCCTGGTCGCCGAACAAGCCGTTCTCACCGGCGTGAGGGTTCAGCCCAGCCACCGCGATACGCGGCTCCCCTTTGAGTTTGCGGAGCGCTTCACAGGTCAGGCGAATGATCGTGCAGATGCGCTCCTTCTTGACCAACCCGATCGCGTTCGACAGGGAGACGTGCGTGCTGACATGGGTCACAATCAGCTGGTCGGAGGCGAGCATGATGGTGACATCCTTCACGCCGCACAAATTGCCGATCAGTTCGGTGTGCCCGATGAATGCGGGATCCGACAACTGAGTCGCTTCCTTGCTGATGGGCAGAGTGACCATGGCATCGATGCGGCCTGCCAGTGCGTCACGCGCGGCCGACAGTACGTATTCTCTCGCGGCTTTCCCCGATTCCCGGTTCACCCTGCCGACGGTCAGTCGTTCGCGGCGCAGGCTCCCGGAATCGATCACGTTCAGAGACCCTTCAACATATTGCAGCGGTTCAGCTGTCTGCTTCAGGGGCACCTGGCAGCCCAGCAGATTATTGTAGTAGTCGAGGATATCCATATCGCCGTAAACGACCACCGCGTGGGTGACTTCTCCCCGGCTGAAAGACCTGAGTATGATTTCCGGTCCGATACCGCAGCTGTCCCCTGCCGTGACGCCAATAAGCATCATCCCTCCGCTCCGCTCCGACCAAGGCGGGCGCGAACCTGTGCCAGAATATCCGGAGGCCCGAAACCACCCGCCTTCGCAATCAGGATAAGGGCCTGTTCTTTTCGTTCGATTCCCGGACCCGCCGCTTCGCCGCCGACAACCGCCAGTGGAACTCCGGGCAGGACCTCGCCCACGGGCCGCAGCATCGGCTTCCCAAGCGCCCTCAGGATTCCCCCGGCGGTGTCGCCGCCAAAAACGAACAGCGCGTCCGGCACGAACTGTCCCACTATGTCCGCGGTGATCCGGCCTACACAATCAGCTAACGGCTCGCCGGCGAGCGTGGAAAAATCCGAGGCCGCGGTGAGAACCCAATGCCAGCGTGCAAGGTCCCCGACCGCGCGCTCCGGGCTGGACAGCTGCCATCCCGCTGACATTGCATCATCAAACTGCCGGCGCGACACTTCGTGCAGGCTGCCGCAGACAACAAGACAACTCCCGATGGAAGGCCATGGAGCGGGCTGCGATCTCTCAAGCGGCAGATGATCTGCCAGGCAGCCGGCAAAGCCTGCGGGTCCGGCAGCCAGGCGATAAGCACCAGACCCTGCAAAACCGTTCGCCGCTGTGCGCATGTCGTCTTCTGTCTGGCCATCAACGACATAAGCCGCGGGCGCCCTCATCCGGCCGACATCGCCAGGCCTCGTCGATACAACCCGGAGGCCGGGCGTCTCCCCCTGAAGCAGACGCGGGATGGCACTCGTCCTCACCGGGTTCAGGCGGTCGGCGCCAAATGCCGTCTCGCTCACGGGCACCCCGTCAACATACAGAATACCCTCGCGCACCGTGCGCCCCATCCGCGGGTAGGCAGGAGCATACAGGAGCGGGAGGTCCGGGAAAGCAGCCATCAGTGCGTCGAGTTCACTGCCGATGTTGCCGCGCAGGGTCGAGTCGGTCTTCTTGTATATGAAAGGAATGCCTCGCTCTCTCGCCGCGCAGGCAAGTCGATGCACTTTCTGCCTGGCCTGCGAGGCCGACAGGTGGCGGGTACCGGTATCGATGACCAGGACACGGACGGTTTCTTCGAAGCCCGCGGGCCGGAGACTGTCTTCGGCCGTGACAATCGAGGTGATACCGCGCGCGGCAAACTGCGCGCCTGCCTCCATGGCTCCTGTCAGATCATCGGCGAGTGCCAGCAGCTGTAGTCCTGTCATGATCCTTTTGTCCCGACAGGATAGCAGGACACGCCTGGATTTACACTGGATTGAGCTCTTCGCTGCCCTCGATCAGTCGTCCCTACGGAAATCGTCCCCGCATTTTCACCTGATCCCGGCACCAAAGTGCCGGGCAATTTTCACCGTGCCCCTCCGGGACACTGGCAGAAGTTCCTTTGATTCGGATCGTGGGGATTGAAGTCACCTCGTCTCGTCAGGTGATCGCTGTCCAACCCTTACAGGGTTGGGCCTTGCGGCAGATCCGATCCTCCCCGGGGTTTGCACCCCGGGCTGATCTGTTCGACCCCCTTCGGGGTCGAGTCCGACATACTGCGCGTGGGGACTGAGAGTGACCATGCCGTCCAGCCCATTGACTCGCCGGTGGCGCCGATGCCTCACGGATGCCAGCCGCGATCGACGCCGACGACGCTGAAAGCGTCGAATAGAACAGCCCGGGGTGCAAACCCCGGGGATCAGGATGATCAGAAGATGTCAACCCTGAATGGGTTGAACAGCGCCCTTGCAGCGCAGGCTGCCTTCGGGGTCGAGTCCGACGTACTGCGCGCGGGGACTGAGAGTGACCATGCCGTTCAGCCCATTGACACGCCGGTGGCGCCGATGCCTCACAGATGCCAGCCGCGATCGACACCGACGACGCTGAAAGCGTCGAATAGAACAGCCCGGGGTGCAAACCCCGGGATCAGGATGATCAGAGGATGTCAACCCTGTAGGGGTTGAACAGCGCCCCCGCGGCGCAGGCTGCCTTCGGGGTCGGGACTGACGTACTGCGCGTGGGGACTGAGAGTGACCATGCCGTTCAGTCCATTGATTCACCGGTGGCGCCGATGCCTCACGGATGCCAGCCGCGATCGAAGCCGACGACGCTGAAAGCGTCGAATAGAACAGCCCGGGGTGCAAACCCCGGGGATCAGGATGATCAGAAGGTGTCAACCCTGAATGGGTTGAACAGCGTCCCTGCAGCGCAGGCTGCCTGTCACGCGTCACCAGTCTCGTAGTCTTCACTGTCTGAACCACGGAGAAGCGCGGCAGGGATTGCCTTGGTCCTCTCCTCCCTGTATATTCGTGACATACGGTGATCAAGTGAAACTGAGCCGCGCGCCCGTGCCTGGATGGATACGCAGACTGACGGCGTTCCTGGCTCTCGGTGCACTTGCAGGTCTGCAGGTCTCCTCCACTCTATCGCCCGCGGTGATTCAGAAGAACCAACGCGAGTTCGACGTTGCCGGAAGCCCGCCATGGCTCGACACTGGAATTGACGTCCGGCAAGGCGACCTGCTCCGTTTCTCGGCATCCGGAACCATTCGCATGTCGAAATACCGCGACAGCGGGCCTGACGGAGTCGTACGGGAATGGCTGGACCTTCTGCGCATCTTTCCGCTGAACGACGCCAACGCCGGCGCCCTCCTCGGACGCATCGGAGACGGCGCCGAATCAAGACCGTTCCTGATCGGATCGGGGCGTGAGAGCAGGGCAGCGACTGGCGGCCGGCTCTACCTCGGAATCAACCAACCGGAAAGCGAGAAGGCCGAGGGCAGCTTCCGCGTCAAAGCGGAGATCGTGCAGCAATCCACAGGTGCGAATCCACCACCTCAGCAGCCTCTGCCTCAGATCACCCGGGAGACGCTCGATCAGGTACCTGCTCGGGTCAGCGATGCTGACGGCAATCCGGGCGATCGGGTGAACTTCCTGATCATCGGCTCCGAGGACCAGGTGAAAGAGGCGCTCAGGGCTGCCGGCTGGGTCGTTGTCAATCGAAGCGCCAAGGATGCCTTGATCCAGGCTGCCATCGCTGTCTTGTCACGCCAGGCCTACACCCAGTTGCCGATGAGCGAGCTTATGCTCTTCGGCAGGCCTCAGGATTTCGGCTATGCCCACGCAGATCCGCTCAGGGTAGTCGCCTCCCGGCACCATTTCCGCCTCTGGAAAGCGCCGTTCCAGGTCGACGGGCGGATCCTCTGGGCAGGCGCGGGCACGCACGACATCGGCTTCGATCGCGACCAGCGCACGGGCGGAGTCACTCACAAGATTGATCCCGACACCGACCAGGAGCGCGAATTCATCGGCCAGTCGCTCGAAACAACAGGGCTCACCATCGGCAAGTACTACGTGACTCCAGCCAACCCGCTGAAGGAAGCCAAGACTGCGCACGGTGAGACCTTTTACTCCGACGGAAGAACGCTGGTCATCGTCCTCAAGCCGGAGGCGGGCGACTCCAGGCAGGCCTTCTCGGACCTGTTCTGTTCCGTCCTGAGAGAAGAAAACCCGGACGGCGGTGAGTGGGGGGATTGCTCGGAATACCTCGAGACTCCCCCGACGCAGCAAGTGGGTCTGCCGGCGATTCCGAACACCTACCGGGTCTTGATCGTCGGCGGGCTTCTGAACACCTGCATCCCCAAAGCCCCGGCCTACAAGGAGGGTCAGGAGTACCTGCGGCAGAAGTACGGGCTGGACGTCGAGTTCCTCTCCGTGCCCAACGACAGTTGCGAGGATAATGCTCGCGTGATAGCCGAGTCCTTGAAGAAAAAGATGCAGGGTAACCCGCGCAAATTCATCTTGATTGGCTACAGCAAGGGTGCACCTGATGTTCAGGAGGCGCTTGTACGTGAACCGAGCGCGGCCAGGGCGGTGGCGGCATTCATCAGCGTTGCAGGTGCGGTTGGGGGATCCCCTGTCGCAGATCTGGTCCCTGACATGGCGAAGGCCTGGATACAAAAGTACAATCTGAAGGGCTGCCAGGGCGACCTGGCTGCAGGCTTCAAGAGCCTGCGCCAGTCAACCCGGCGGGCCTTCCTGTCGAAGTATCCGGACCCGGTCGTGCCCACCTATTCCCTGGCAGCGATCTCCGGAAAGTCCAATACATCCCAACTGCTGGCGCAGACCTGGCAGATAATGTCCGCCTACTCCGACAAGGTGGATGGCCAACTGACCGTCGAGGATGCGACGGTGCCGGGCTCAACACGCCTCGGAGCCGCCCTGGCGGATCACTTTGCGGTGGCCGTGCCTTTCGAGACATCGGACGAGTCAATCGGGGCGGGGGCCGACAAGAACCACTACCCGCGCAGCGCACTGCTCGAGGCCATGGTTCGATTCGTGATCCGGGACCTTGAGGGCAGAAAGTGACAGCAGCAGAGCCTGCGATGACAAAGTAGGCCCACCGCGCCACCGGCGCGGCTGCCCAAGGATTTATGAAACGGGCCTTCAGCCCTTGGTTTCTTCTCGTGCACGCAAACCCGGGGCTTCGCCCCGGGCTGGTATGAGAACGCGCTTTCAGCGCTCAACATGCCGATTCGAGTATGGTTTTGACTCCCGAAGGCCCGCCCCGTAGCCGCCTGGTGCGAAGCCCCGGGAATTGTGCTTATCGACCGAGAAGGGCTGAAAGCCAGCATCATCGCGAGCTTCCAGATGCGGCGCGTGCCCGCACCGGCCCGCTGCCTTGAGAGCACAGAGATCAGGAGCCGTCATATGAAGGTGTCGAGCCGCATCAGTCTGGGTTACGGGATTCTCCTCGCCTCCCTTCTCCTCCTCGCAGGGATTCAGGTTTATGCCATCCGCCGCCTGCAGGTTCTCATCGAAGACACGGCAGGATCCGGCACGAGCGCTGCCACGACCTCGCTGGAGTTGATGCAGGACGCAGAGCTGATCGCGGAGAACGCCGGGCGATACTTCCGGGAGAGTGATCCTGAGGCACGTAAACAGATCGATTCCCTTCGCGAAACGTTCCACTCGGACTTGCAGCAACTGCGGGCTGACATCCGCTCGGAATCGGAGAACAGGGAAGCCGAGCGACTCTCCGGGTTCTGGCAGCAATTCCTGGGAAACCTGGAACGCGTACCGACGGTCTCAAAGCCGGGCGAGATTCCCCCTGGCCTGGCTGAAGACCTGGACCGGCTCAAGACTCAGACACGGACGCTGTACCAGGCCAGCCTGATGACAATTGAAGCGCAGGCTGAAGAGGCGCGCGCGATTGCACGCCGGACCGAGCGAGTCTCCTGGGTGCTGGCGACCGGTGTCGCGGTCGCCGGCGGTCTGATCTCCCTCCTGATCGTGCGCTCGGTTTCCATCCCGCTGAACAGCCTGGCGGAAGGGACCCGTGCGATGGCGAAAGGCGGATCCTCCTATCGCCTCGACACCTCCCGGAGCGATGAGATCGCCCAAATCGCAAAGGATTTCAACACGGTAGCGGAGCGTCTCAATTCCTTGCCCCCGCGCGACTGACAGGCAAATCCCCTTGTCTCTTGACATAAGAACGTCGTAGCCTGTCGCCGGCCCCCCATGAGCAGAATCTGGCATCTTGTCATCAGCCTCGGCCTGACCACTATCGTTGGGTACCTCGTATACAGGGGAGTGCCCGACTGGGGTGCGGCGCTCAAGGTGATGCTGCGTGCGAATCCCTTCTGGCTTGCCGCGGGGCTGCTCTTCATCGCCATCCACATGTTCCTGAGGGCGGAACGCTGGGGTGTCCTGCTACAACCTGCGAAAACCGGCATCTCGCGGAAGAACCTGGTATCGCTGACCCTCGTGAAGTACGTGGTTAACGTGATTCCGCCTCGGGTGGGGGAAGTGGCGGCCTCGCTGGTGCTCGCAAGGAAGGAAAAGATACCGGCCGCGTCCGTGATCGCCGCCTCATTTCTCGAGCGGGTGCTCGATATGATGACCGTGATCGCGCTGTTCGGGTTCTACATAGCCTTTTTCGCTCCGCGCTACATCCCGAACACTCCACGCGGCGAGGAGATCATCCTCACCGTCCGCCGTCACGCCATCGTCGTTTTCGCAGCGGCCAGCATCGGCATCGCGGTGCTGATGCTTCTGCTGCGCAGCAGTCGCTGGCATGGCTGGATCCCCGGCCCGATCCGGCGCATGGTAGTCCATTTCGCCGATGGGTTCCGTGCCCTGCACAGCGGATCGGCAGTTGCCAAAGCGGTCGTGCTTTCCGTCGCCATCTGGCTGGTAATCACCGCCCAACTCTGGTGCCTGGTTCTTGCGTACCTGGACCGTTTTCCTTTCGCAGGTGCGCTGCTCATCATGGCCCTGACGGTAATCGGCGTCGCCATCCCGACTCCTGGCGGCGTGGGCGGTTTCCAGTTCTTCATGAACCTGGCGCTTATCCAATTCTTCGCCGGATACCTGTCAGCCCAGGACCCTCATTCCCAGGCAGCGGGCATCAGCAACGGCTGTTACGTGATGTGCATGGTGCCTGTGTTTGTTGTCGGGCTGTGGTGCTTGAACCGCGAGGGCCTGACTTTCGCCAGGCTCACCCAGTTGAGGCGCGACGCGGAGAAAGCCCCGGAACAGAGCGGGGACGGAAACTGAGGCTTGGGGCCTCTTGCGAAGGAGGGAGAAGGGTCAGTTCGAGGCGCGCAGCACGGGAGAAGGGGTGGGACCGTATTGCAGGACGACGACTTTGACGGGTTGTCGCCCGAAGTTCACGGCGTCGTCGTACCGCGTCATGTAAATATCGACGATGTTACCCTTTACAAGCCGGCCTGTATCCAGAATGCGGAAAACACCCCTGTAGTTTGAGTTTTCTACAAAGATCAGGGAACCGAGAGGCAGAACTGACGGGTCGGCTGCCGCAACTCCCGGCACGGTTTGCACCCCGGACTTGGTGATGCCGTAGTCGCAGTAGGCAGTGGCCTCGAACGGCAGTGGTTCAGAGCGGGGCCGTAGCGTCTCTGAGGCCTCATCGAATACCCTATCAACCGTCAAGTCTTTATTTTTGTATAAATTAGCCCGATCGAGAGCAATGACCTGCCAGGCGCCGATTAAGGCCGCGACGAAAAGACAACGGTGTAGCCAGGAAATCCCACGTCGTCCGCTGGGAACCGAAAACCTCTTTCCAATCATACAGATACCTCCTCAAGCACGTGGTCTGCAGCGGGCATAAACTTGCCGGTGCAGACTAGAACCGATTCAGTTGTTACAGGCGCTTCAGCAGAAAAAGAGCGAAAGAGGGAGGACCGCAGTCCGGAAACCCGATGATTCCGATATCAAGTGCTGCAATCTCATGGGAAGAATGCTAGCGAACAGACTTCAGCCCGACAACCCCCAAATGGGAAAAAACTGACGCAAGGTGGAAAAAGAGTGAAAATTAAAAGTGGACACTCAAACACATGGAAGTAGAACGATGATCATGTGCGGCGGCTTTTCAGACCGCCGGGGCGGGTTGGAAAACCGCCCCACATGAATCTCATGCGGTTGCCCGAGCTGGAAACCAGGCGGAGTTTCTGCAAAGAAGTCATAAGAAGCCGTGTAAACCGTTGGTTCGGTAGGAGTAACCCTATTTCTCAGGGCAACGGTGGTAGACACTCAGCTCGCTCCACACGTCAGGATCGTCTGCGCAGCGGGCCACGAGATCCTGGAGTTCTTCCGTTTGTGCCGTCAGCAGCAGGCCGTCCGGCGACTTGACATTGGGAATCTCAATTTCTCCCCGGTCGAGCCTCTTCTCGATTGCTTCGTCATCCAGGGCGGCCAGCTCCAGCCCGTCAGGCCCGAGGATGGCCCGCAGGAAGAAATGGGTCGTCACCAGAGGTATGTAGGCCTCGCTTTGAAGTCGCTCCTCCAGCAAGTCCTTGTCGGGACACAGATCCAGGAAAAGCCGGCCATCCAGGCGCACGGCGTGTACTTCGTACTGGCTCGCTTCGTTGCCTGAAACATAGACCATGCGGTATTCGTTCCGGCCGGTTTCAACGATCGTGATGATTTCGTCGTTGTCTTCCGAGATCCAGGTACCCACGAGAGCCGGTTCGAACACCGCGTTTTCCTCATCCCAAAGCGGATTGACGGAAGGAAGCGGCACGCAGGCGGACAGGCCCAGCAACGGGATCAACACGGCAGCAAAACGGATCGTTCTCATGGCACCCTCCTCCTCCGCCTTCGCGGAGGATTTTCAGTCTCCGCTACATAAAGCGTCATTCCCGGCGAAACATTACAGCGGGGTGAATATCAGGAGGGCTGGCCGGGACGGGGCCGGTGGTGGAGGAGCCGCGCGATTGCCGCGCGGATGGAGGAGTACCTCGCGGCCAGGAACATCAGAAGCAGACCGGTAAGCACGAGCGTCACAGGCCACGCCACGTGGTCTCTCAGCCAGTCCTGCTGGAGTCGGATGATGCCTACGGCGAGAAAGAGCATGCCGCTTGCCAGGTAGTTTTTCATCTGTTTCGGGATACTCAGGAGAACGAAAATGCAGGCGGCCACGGGGAGCAGGACTTCGAAAGCGCGCGCTTCGTGCCGGAGAGAAAGACTCGCGGGCGATTCGTCCCACAACCGGCTCGCTTCGAGCCCCAGCAGGAACAAGGGTATGAGGACGTGGCCCGGGATCACAAAACGGAAGGCCTTGCCGACCGTGCGCATCCGGGCCGAGCGCTCCTGCTCGCAGAGCAGCTGAAGGACGAAGTAGACCCCGGCATTGATGATGAAAAGGTAGTCCACGTTGGAACGAGTGAATGGAGCGACGCGTCCCAACCACTCGGCATAGGGCTTGTGGAAAGCGGCGATACCGCTGAGCGAGATATAGGTGAAAAAGACAGCGATCGGATAGAAATAGCGGGAATCGGCAGCGAGCCGGAACCTCTCGAGAGCAACCGCAACCAGGAAGAACAGCAGCGCGGCTGGGATCAGGCGTATGTAGAGCCGGCCGGGATCCTTGTCCAGCCACTCCAGCATACCCATCCTGAGCAGCGTCATCCCGCAGAGAAGCGCCAGCATGACTGCGAGCGCGAGCGAGAAAACCGAGGATTTCGTGAATCTTCTGAGCCAAAGGTAGGCGGGCAGGGACAGGAAAAGCGCCCACCAGAGCTGGGCATTGGTCGTCCTCTTGAAGCTCTCAAATTGAAAAAGAAACTCCAGGTCTTCACGGCCCTTCGTCAGGCCCTTGAAGAGACCGTACTCCCCCAGCGCCAGGACCAGTGCAACCGGCAACAGCAGGCACGCGGCGAGCAGGTACGCGACCCCGATCCGGATGCGTCCTGCCCTCCAACTGCGCATGCCGTACCAGGCCGTCGGGATCGTAGCGCCGGTCACCAGCAGTACGGCAGGCGTGCCTGCGAGATTCATGTACCGAAAGAGAAAGACGAGGGCCGCCCCGACAACAAGAATCCAGGCACCCATGTACATCCCGACCTGCGGCAGCGAGAGTCGCCGGACTTCCATGATCCACGCGTCCTCGCGCTCGACGAGACGGTCGTATCCCCTGCGAAGCGAGTCGTATTCGTAGTCGGAAAGGATGCGGTCCTGCCTCCAGCCCTCCAGCTCGCGGAGATGCTGCTCGATCTTGCCTGTCATGCGTTGGGCATAGGAAGCCGGCGCGGCCAGGGCCGGCTCCCCGGCAACGAACCGCTCCAGGTCATCGGCCATCTCGCCGGCGGTGGGATAGCGGTCGGCAGGATCCTTCTCGAGTGCCTGCATGCAGATATTCTGCAGGTCGCCGGGAATGGCCGGGTTCAGTCTCCGCGGCAGGACCGGTTCGTCGTCGCAGATGCATCGCACCTGGTCCCCATAGCTGTCGGCCCGGAAGGGCAACGTGCCCGTGAGGACTTCATACAGGATCGTACCAAGCGAGAATATGTCGCTGCGGGCATCGAGTCGAGCCTCACCCCGGGCCTGTTCCGGCGAGAAATACTGCGGCGTGCCCAGTACCTCGCCATGCCGTGTCAGCGGTCGTTCCAACACCTCCGATTGACGGGCGAGGCCAAAATCCAGGATCTTCGGCTCGAGGTCAGGCCCCACAAGGATATTGCCCGGTTTGAGATCGCGATGGATCACCTGATGCTGATGCAGGTAGTGTACTGCCGAAACCGCCTTGCACATCAGCTCTGCTTTTTGCCCCAGGGAGAGCGCGCCGGCCGCGTCGGTGAGGGGCGCGCCTTCAAGGTACTCCATGACAAAATGCGGCGGCTCATCGGCCTGCCCGAGATTGTATATGTGTACGATGTTGGGGTGACTGAGCCTGGCGAGCGCGCGGGCTTCCTGCATGAATCTCGTTCGCACGAGTTCGTTGCCGCTGAAGCGCGAACTGAGGACCTTGATCGCGACCTTCCGCCCCAGACGCTCGTCCTCGGCAAGAAAGACTCGAGACATGCCGCCGGCCCCGATCTCGCCGATGATCCTGTGGCCGGAGAGTCTTTCCGGCATCGGTTCCGGTACGGCCTGATGGTCGGGGGGCTGCTCTTCACCCGGAATCAGATCGAATGACGAGAGGGTTTGAATGGCGATGCGAAGGTCCGGCTCCAGTCCGGGATGGCGCCGGCAGAAAGCGTCCGCGTCGACCGTCTCCTCTGCGGCGTGCAGATCGACGTACTCCGCCACGGCGTCGGCCAGCTGTCGCTCGCGCACGGCGGCCTCCGGCCCGGTGTCGCTGACACTATCGGATGCGCCATTCTCGTTGCGGGTCATTCTCGCCCCGCCTGCCTTTCCATTTCCCTCAGGCACTGGATGGCTCGGTGCAGAAGCACGGCCGCGTTCTCGCGCGACTTTCCCAGCCGTTCGGCTATTTCCCCCATGGAAAGTCCTTCTATCTTGGCCAGCAGGACTACCTGCCGGTAGTCCTCGGGCAGCCCGTCCAGTCGTTTCAGCACCTGCCCGACACGCTCCTTGCCGGCAAGGATCCGGCTCGGCGTCGTCGAATCTATCGCCTCCGCGCCTTGCGGATTGCTCTCCGTCTTGAAACGCACGAGTTCTACCGGGCGGCGCTTCAGCCGCCCCTGGCGGCGTGCAGCGTCGACGATGATGTGGTCCGCTATGCGCGAGATCCAGCTCATGAAGCTCCCCGGATTCCTGTATGTGAAATTCCCGAGCTGCCGGCTGGCGGCCAGGAAAGCCTCCTGAAGGACGTCGTCCACTTCGACGTGATTGCGCATTTCCGGACTGAGCTTGTAGTGGATGAGAACGCTAAGGCGAGGACTGTACTTCCGGAAGAGAGTCGAGAAGGCGGCTTCGTCGCCTGCGCGGATTCGCTCCAGGAGGCCCAGTGTCGACGTCGGATTCGGCTCGACCGGCATTGGATTCCCTTCTGCCGCTGCACAGGGTAACACACCGCGCCGCTTGATGCTTCCGCAACCGCTGCCTGGGGTCAGTACCGCCGAGGCAGTCTCGAGACCTTCTATGATACGGGCTTTCAGCCCTTCATCATCCTGATCTGAAATTCCTGGGGCTTCGCCCCAGGCTGATATGGGGCGGGCCTTCGGCCCTCACAACCGCATTCAAATCAGCATGCAGAGCGCTGAAAGCACATGATGGTACCAGTCTGCGGTGTCCCCCGAGGCTGATAGGGGGCGGGCCTTCGGCCCTCACAACCGCATTCAAATCAGCATGCAGAGCGCTGAAAGCACATGATGGTACCAGTCTGCGGTGTCCCCCGAGGCTGATAGGGGGCGGGCCTTCGGCCCTCACAACCGCATTCAAATCAGCATGCAGAGCGCTGAAAGCACATGATGGTACCAGTCTGCGGTGTCCCCCGAGGCTGATAGGGGGCGGGCCTTCGGCCCTCACAACCGCATTCAAATCAGCATGCAGAGCGCTGAAAGCGCGTGCTAATAGCAGCCTGGGGCGAAGCCCCAGGTTTGCATGCAGCAGCAGGAACCAAGGGCTGTAGGCCCGCTCCATAGATCTTCGAGACGGTTTCGCCGGCGCGGACGCGGCGCGTTGCGGCGCAACGCACCACCTTTGGACCGAAGAAATTTCTTGACAGTGCTTGCACGACAACCAAAATGAAAAAGTCATTTTACCGGTCCCGGCGTTTGCGGGGATCGGCCCCTCACAGTACCTGGAATTACGCTCTCTATCGGCGGCCTCTGGACCCCGGCAGGAGGACACGTCATGGTCTCCGCACGAATCGGTATGCTTCTCCCGTGTCTGTGCCTTGCAGGCGCTCTTACCCCGGGCGCGCCGGCGCAAGCAACAGGGACGACCTACTTCTGGCGGGGCTCCTACGACTTCTATGATGGTCAGTTCATCGCGGAAGGCAACTGGCTCTGCCTCTGGCTCGGGTATGGAGCGGGATACGTATCACGCGGCGAGATGTCCCTCAGGCCAAAAGCATCCACCACGGATTCCGAAACGCATTCCGCGCTCGTGCGTTCGGAGATTGTGCTTGGCCGGGACTGGGACCTGTCGGTCACAATGACGACAGACCGGCAGTTGCGCACCAGGAAGATGCGCAACAAGCAGGTGCCGGCACCAAATCCCTGGGAAGTAGCCTGGCTCGTCGCCGACATGGTGGAAGACGGATCGGCGGGTCTGTACTTTATCCTGAAGACGAATGGCGTCGAGCTGGGAGCCTACAAGGAAACCGGCGAACAGATGTTCCTCCTTACCGCGTCCTCCCCGCAGAACCGGATCGGCAGAAGCTACCTGTGCCGGCTGGTAAAGGCCGGCAGTCAGATCACCGCAATCGTGAACGGGCAAACGGTCGGCACCGCCTCGTTGGGCGTCCTGGGTGAGTGGCCCCTGGGGAACAGGATCGGGCTCTATACAGAGGACGCCGCGGTCCGCTTCGGTCCGGTTTCGGTTGTCACCGGGCCCGGCTACTGAGCAGCGGGAAGGTCGACGGGCCGGATCGTCAGGTCTCCCGCCAGGCGTTGCTCGAGCACGTAATACTTGCCCGGCTGCAGCCTGGTGTAGACGGCGAGCCCATGCGCCGCCCGGACACCACGATCGGCGGCAAGTCTCGGATCGCTGGCCAGCAGCCAGAAATCCCTCCACAATGCCTGCTCGAACGGCGTCAGCGCCGTGCCCGGCCTGTAGGGTCCGGGCGGATCACCGGGAGTGTCCAGCGGGAAGCCTGCTTCCGGTTTCTGCTTTTCACTGAACACGCGCCGGAAGAAGATGATCGCCTTCCTGGCAAGGTGCGATCGGAGGACTTCGTCACTCAGGGGGAGCTTCTCGAGCGGCATGAACGAATCCTCGAACTTTATGACCAGCGTGTCGAAGTACGCTACGTCCCCGCTGATCGTGAATACCTTCGGGGCCCCGATCGGCTCCCTCCTCTCGCCCACCTCGACGAACCTGAAGGTTGTCTGAAGGGGGTCCCCTCCCTGGTCTGTCACGCTGACTTCGGCGACCCGGATATCCCTGGTCAGCTCGGCTACGATGGTCTTCAGGTTGGCAACGAGGCGTTGCTGCTCTCGAAGCGGGCCGAAGTACAACTTCTCGGCGAGGTAAACGCCGGCCGCCACCGCTGCAACCAGGACTGCGGCCAACATCATCGCTGAGATCGATTTCATGCCCGTGCCGGATCTCTCCACCCGCGCCTCCTGTTATCGTTCCTGATCCTGAGAAACCCGCCTACTTCCGTCTGAGCACGCGTTTTATCTCGGGGGAAAATTCCCGCATGATGTTGAAAACAGCGGCGAAGAAGATGGACTGGTTACCCTTGCGGATCCCTTCCGCCGTCCACTTGTAATCTTCGTTCCAGAGCGGGGGGAGCGCTGCTGCCCCGTAGGCTGCGGCGAATCGCGGAATGTTGGGAACGATCTGCCCCTTTCGGCCAAAGGTGACGAAATCCCACGCCAACGCATGCCCCAGCCTCCTGAAGGACCCCTCGCATCGGCAACTCACATACCGCGCCTCCCAGCCAAGCGCAGCGTAGCCTGTGTGCTCGAGGGAATTCTGGGCCACGATCATGAGATATGACGCCCCTGCCCGCTTCAGGTAGGCGTCGAACCCCTGGCCCCACTCCTCGGGCTGTTTGTGGTACTGGTCGAAGGCGCCCGACGATGCTGCCTGGAAGTAAGCACCTACACTCAGATAGGTTCGATTCACATAAATCCGCCAGCGCTCGGGCCCGGTCAGAGGCCTCCACGGCACATCCTTGGGCAGAATCGAACCGAGAATCGGGTTGACGGCCGTTGCATTGTAGCCGGACTGCTTTTCCTGCTTTGCGGGTTCCAGGGCCGGGAGGCCGGCGACGGGCGTCTCCTGCTGGGCGGCAAGCGGCCTGAGGAACAGGGCAGACAAAATAAGGGCCGCAGCCCGAGCCTGGAGTACCATGGAAGCCGATTGTACGGGATCGATGGGGCAACCGACAGCAGTATTTTCCATGCAGCTGTCAACCATCATCAGCCCTCAACCTTCAGCTGCTGACAGCCGGAGCAGGAAATCGCTCCTCTGAAAGCTGCTCTCTGTAATAGCATTCTCTGCTGAAGGAGGCAGAACGATGACAACGCAGTCCTGGCCAAAGGAATTCCCGGGGGCGATTACGATCTCCGACCTCGCAGGGATAATCCTCGAGATGAACGACAGGGCGGCTGCGGGCTATGCGGACAGTGGAGGGAGAGCGCTGATCGGGACGAACATGCTCGACTGCCACCCGGAGCCGGCGCGCACCAAGGTAAAGAAGTTGCTGGAGACCCGCCAGAGGAATGCATACACGATAGAGAAGAATGGAGTCAGGAAGCTGATCTATCAATCGCCCTGGTTCGAGGACGGGGTGTGCCGGGGCTTTGTCGAGCTGTCACTGGAGATACCGGTCGAGATGCCTCACTTCCTCCGCCAATAACATTCGCCGCCGGTGGCGTGAGAATCGTCCCACCAGCGTCTCCACCCTGCAGGAGTCCTGGCATGCGCTCAAATGTGTCCGATCGCCATCACAGATCGTCGAAGATCGTCTCCATGGGGAGGATAGGGCTCATCGCTATCCTCCTGCTCGCGGTCGCTCCGATCCAAAGTCGCGGCGAGATGGAGTACCCCGGCCAACGGCCGGGCCGGATGACGATCGCGAGAACCCGGTCGACGGTGGTCGTCGGCAACCAGGCAGTTTCGGCCGAATGGAGCCTGGCGCCGCAGGGGCTCAGGCTGATTTCGGTGCGTGACCTGCGGACGAAGACGTCGCTCGCCTTCCATGGGGAGGCCTTCCAGGTCATTCTGCAGGACGGCACCCGCTATGCAGCTTCGGCGATGCTGACCGACGGAGAGCCTTCCGTCACAGAGCTCGCGCCGGATGCCCGATCTTCAGGCCTCTCGGGGCGGATCGCAGGACGCAGGGTCGAGATTCCGCTTCGCTCTGCCGACGGGCGCCTGCGTGTCGTATGGCGAGCGGTGGCGCGAGATGACGCCAACTACGTACGCCAGGAAATCGACCTGTCAGCGGCGCGGGAGGACCAGAAGATCAGGGAGATCGTCTGGCTGAGCGACACTATTCCGGGCGCTCGTGCAGCGGGGAAGGTCGATGGCTCTCCGATTGTCGCAGGCAGCTTTTTCTTCGGCTATGAAGATCCCATGGCGGTCAATTCCGTCGCTTGCGAAAAGGCGATCTGCCGCCTCGAGCGCAACGCCGTTCTGAAACCGGGCGAGGTCCTGACCCAGAGCTTCGTCGTGGGCGTCACTCCGGCAGGCCAGCTGCGGCGCGGCTTCCTGTATTATCTCGAGCGCGAGCGAGCTCACCCTTACCGTCCCTTCCTGCACTACAACTCCTGGTACGACATCTCCTGGGATCCGTTCGCTTTGAACGAGACGAACTGCCTCGAGGCCATCCGCGCCTTCGGCGAGAACTTCATCAAGCCCTTCGGTGTTGTCGTGGACGCGATAGTCTTCGACGACGGGTGGGATGACCCGAAAACCCTCTGGCATTTTCACGATGGTTTCCCGAATGGCTTCACTCCGCTGGCCGAACTCTGCAGGAAGTACAACACAAGCCTGGGGGTTTGGCTCTCGCCGTTCGGCGGCTACGGTGAGGCTAAGGAGCAGCGACTGAAATTCGGCCGCCAACAGGGCTATGAAATCAACGACACCGGGTTCTCTCTGGCAGGACCGAAGTACTACGCCGAGTTCCGGAACGCCTGCGTCAATATGATCCGGCAGTACGGCGTCAACTATTTCAAGTTCGACGGCATCGCCTCCGGGATGTATGCCAACGGATCGGGCGCCGCCTACGTCCTCGATACCGAAGCGATGCGCCGTCTCATGCTGGCCCTGAGACGGGAGAATCCCAATCTCTACATCAACCTGACCACGGGTTCGTGGCCGTCGCCGTTCTGGCTGCGTTATGCCGACTCGCTCTGGCGGCAAGGCGAGGACATGGGCTTTGCGGGCAAGGGCGGCAGCCAGGAGCAATGGATCACATATCGCGACCAGGAGACCTACAAGAACATAGTCTCGAAAGGACCGTTATATCCTCTGAACTCGCTCATGACCCAGGGCGTGGCTTACTCGCGGCGCGGCAACGCCGCTGATCCGGGGTTCAACTCGGCGGGTTTCAAGGCGGATGTGCGCGCGTTTTTCGGGAGCGGCACGGGTCTGCAGGAGCTTTACATCCAGCCCGCGAAGCTCACGGTTGACGACTGGAAAGTATTGGCCGAGGCAGCCAAGTGGTCGCGGGCCGACGCAGATGTCCTGGTCGACACGCATTGGATAGGTGGAGACCCGGCTCAGATGGAGGTTTACGGGTATGCGTCCTGGACGCCGCGGAAGGGCATCGTCATGCTGCGCAACCCCGACGACCGGGCTCACGAATTCGCGCTCGATGTCGGGATCGCTTTCGAACTTCCGGCAGGGACACCGGGCGGCTTCACGTTGATCAGTCCCTGGGCTGAGGATGCGCAGAAACCGCCGATCAAGGCGGAGGCCGGACGGCCGTTTCGGTTCACGCTGAAAGCCTTTGAAACCGTCATCCTGGAGACAGTGAAGGCGCCCTGATCGGTCAGGATCTTGAGCGCTGAGAGGCAGGAACCGCCGCACTCCGCCGTCTCATTGAGGTTTCTCGTCTGTGACGCCCGAGACTGCCTTCTGCACTCTCTCGGTGTTCTGTCGGATCTTCTCGGACAGCTCTTTGTAGAGAGCGAGCTCCCTCTGTGACTCATCTGTTCGACCAAGCCGGTTGTATGCGTTCGACAAGCGGAAGTGCGGCATGGGGTTCCCCGGTTGCAGCTTCACCGCAGTCTCGAGAGGCTTCACTGCGTCGGCCGCCCTGTCCGCCAGGATCAGGGCGTTACCCAGCTCGATGTAGGCTTCCGCGAAGCTGGCGTCCAGCTTCACCGCGCGCGAAAAATGTGCGATGGCGTCGTTCAAGGTCGAGGGATCGAGGGCCAGTCTTCCCAGCACGAACTCAGCTCCGGCATTCGTCGGATCGATCTTGAGCTCCGCCTCGAATTCTCTTTGGGCGTCCTTCATGGTGGTGTCGGTCTTTGGGGCCGACAGGATGAAGCGTCCCAGCCGATAATGTATGCCCGGCAGATGAGGATTCATCTCGAGAACCTGCCGGTATTCCTTGGCCGCGCCTTCCGTGTCGCCCTGCGCTTCAAGCGCTTCGGCACTCAGCAGGCGCACCTGGTAGGAGGAAGGGTTCTTGTTGATCAGGTCCAGCGACGCCCTCGTGGACAAGTCCGAGTAAACATGGACAGTCCGGTATAGCACCTCGGGATCATCGGGGAAGTCACGGTTGAGGACTCGGACAAAATCGACAGCCTCATCGAGCCGCATGAGCGCGGCAGCGCATCTTATGCCGGCTAACCCCACACTCCGCCTGAGCTCGCGATCCCCGGCGCGGGACAGATCCTTCTTGAGAGAGGGAAGCGCCTCCAGGCACTGCCCGGTTTCGCCCAGGGAAATGTCGAGGTGGACCCGAGCCTGCGTCAGACCGGGGTTCAGTTTCAGGGCCTGGCGCAGGGGCCGCAGAGCATCCAGCGGGCGGCCTGCGGAACGATAGGCGATCCCGAGGTTTAGGTAGTAGTCGGCAACGGTCGGGGCAAGCTTCACCGCGCTCTCGTAGGCACGGATCGCGTTCGCCCAATCCCCCTTGCCGAAGGCATCCTGTGCCTCCCGGGCGATCCGGTCGATTTCGGCCGACTGAGCCGACGCGGGAGTAGTCTGCCTGGAGGTTCCCTGCAGGGCGAATCCCCCGGCTGCAAACAGTAGAACCCAGCCCAGCGCGATGGGTTTGACAGAAGTCCTCAAGAGCTTACCTCAACCTCCGATTGAAGTAGCGGTCACAGCGGATCGCTCACCTGCCCAGTGACAATAGAGCATCGGACCGGACCAGTCAACCCGCAATGGGCACGCGGCTGTGATTCAGACGGTGGGGATCGAAGTGACGTTGTCTCGTCAGGTAATCGCTGTCCAACCCTTACAGGGTTGGGCCTTGCGGCAGATCCGATCCTCCCCGGGGTTTGCACCCCGGGCTGATCTGTTCGACCCCCTTCGGGGTCGAGTCCGACGTACTGCGCGCGGGGACTGAGCGTGACCATGCCGTTCAGCCCATTGACTCGCCGGTGGCGGCGATGCCTCACAGATGCCAGCCGCGATCGACACCGACGACGCTGAAAGCGTCGGATAGAACAGCCCGGGGTGCAAACCCCGGGGATCGGGATGATCAGAAGATGCCAACCCTGAAGGGGTTGAACAGCGTCCTTGCAGCGCAGGCTGCCTGTCACGCGTCACCAGTCTCGCAGTCCTCACTGTCTGAACCACAGAGGCACGAAGCGAAAGAGTAGTTGACATAGCAGGGGGTAACCGCGCTAAACTTACGGTCAGCGGGAAGGGGCCGCACTCGCTGAGTGCGGAATGCTGCATCGAAGATGTCTTGAAGCGGTACGCGCTCGGGTCCGAGAGCGAAGAAATATCCAGCCATTAGAGGACAATCGTGTCTAACTGGCGCTGCCAAGTCGTGGTCTGTCTAGCTCCGGGCAAGAGAATGTTTTCACTAAAATCATAGGAGGAAGTATGACCTGTAAGTCGTTCCAGGCCAGAAATGTATTTATTCTGTTCCTCGTTCTGGCTGCGACGTTCGTAATGTTTGAGCAGGTGGCCCTTTCCCAGCAGGTGACTGCAGTCATTACGGGCAGGGTCGTAGACCCATCTGGCGCAGTGATTGCGGGCGCCAAAGTGACCGCGAAAAGTGCAGAGCGCGGCACTGATTACACGACGGAGACCAACGCCGAAGGTTTGTACAAACTGCCTCTTCTGCCGATCGGCACCTACGATCTCCGCGTGGAAATGGCAGGGTTTCAGACTGCGTTGCGTCCTGGCGTCGTATTGGAACTGAACCAGACGGCGCGTGTGGATTTTGCGATGAAGATCGGCGAGGTGACTCAGACTGTAGAAGTCACCGAAAGTACGCCGGTTCTCAACACCGATACCATGCAGGTGGGCACCATTATCGACTCGGTGGTCAATGTGGCCCTGCCTCTGGCAACACGGAATTACATCCAGTTGACACTGCTGGCGCCTGGATCGACGCACCCGAGTCCCAACTGGTTCACGGGAGCAATGCAGGGCGGTTTCGGTTCCGGGAGGCCCTACGTAAACGGCAACCGTGAGCAGTCCAACAACTTCCTTCTGGATGGCCTGGATAACAACCAGGTGTCGGATAACCTCGTGGGTTACCAGCCGGCTCCCGACGCGATCGCGGAATTCAACATGATAACCAACAACGCGCCGGCAGATTTCGGAAACTTCCAGGGCGGAATTATCAGTGCCACCATCAAGTCCGGCACCAATGAAGTCCATGGGAGTGTCTATGAGTTTTTGCGGAACGACGTGCTGAATGCCAATACATGGGAGAACAATTGGACGGGATCGCCGAAACCAAAAGTCCGCTGGAATCAATTTGGCGCCACGGCAGGCGGACCCATCATCAAGGATAAGCTTTTCGTCTTCGGCGACTATGCAGGCAGGCGAATTAACTTCCCGGCTTCGACCGGCACTCTCACGGTGTTCACTGCCAAGGAGCGGCTGGGGGATTTCTCTGAGTTGTGCACCGCTGGATTTACCAATGGGATCTGCAACCCTGCTGGTGCGGGGCAGCGATCCATCCAGCTCTATGATCCCTCCAACCTGGTGAACGGACAGCGCGTTCCTTTCCTCAACAACCAGATCCCCGTGAGCAGGATCAACCTTGTGGCGCAGAACCTGTTCTCGAGTTCGTCGCTGTACCCGGCGCCGGCAAACGACCAGCTTCAGAACAATCAGGTCAACACGAGCATTAACAACATCGTTGCTGACCAGTACGATATCAAAACCGACGCGAACGTCACGGACAAGGACAAACTCTCCGGCCGGTTCTCCTGGAGCCGTCAGAACTCGCCCGTTACCAATAGCTTCCCTCTCTTTTTCGGCAGTTTCTCTTACAACCCCGTCTGGAGCGCAGTGGCCGACTGGACGAGGACTTTCAGCCCACACGTTGTGAACGATTTCCGGATGGGCGTCAACTACGTCTCAACGCACAGCGGCGGTACGGACAACGGCTTGGGGAACGTGGCTGACCAACTGGGAATCCAGGGTGTCAACACCCGTGGCCCGGGCTTGAATGCCTTGAATTTCAGCGGCGGTTTTATCAGCGGCATAGGGAGCGCCAACATCGGGACTCAGCAGCTGTTCCCCAGCACCGTGATTCAGTTTTCTGATACCCTCATGTGGATGAAGGGCTCCCACACCCTTCATTTCGGCTTCCAGTTCATGCGTGACCGCATCAACCCCTTCTATGCCGGCAACTACGGCCGAACGGGCAACATTAATTTCGACGGAAGATACACAGCCGGTCCGTCTCCTAACGCCGTCTCAGGGTCCGGTTCAGGATCCCCGGAGGCCGATTTCTTCCTGGGACTTCCAATGACAGTCCAGCGGGGAGTCGATACCGGGACCTGGGGGCAGCGTTCATCTGTCATCTCGGCCTTTGTTGCCGACGAATGGCGGGCTTCCAGCGAATTGACCATTAACATGGGGCTCCGATACGAGACGCATACACCCTGGGTAGAGGTGTATGACCGCCAGAGGAATTTCGCGCCCTTCACCGGGGAGATCCTGGTGCCCGGTGAGCAGACTCTCTACAGCAACAGCCGGGCTCTCTACAACAACTACAACTGGGGACTTGGAGACGTCCAGCCTCGTTTCGGCTTTGCCTGGAACCCCAAGTTCATGAACAGTTCCTTCGTAGTTCGGGGCGCGTACACAATCTCGAGCTACCTGGAGGGAACCGGCACCAACCTGCGACTCACGATCAACCCTCCCTTTACGACTGAGTACAATAGCGATTACTCCAGTCTGACGTATCCACTCTCAACCACAGACCAGGGAATGACCGCTCTGCAGAGCACTGACCCTTACAAGAATGCTACTATCCGCCTCTGGGACGGGGACATTAAGCCCGCGATAGTCCAGCAGTGGAGCCTCATCGTGGAAAAGCAGTTCGGCAGGAGCACCACGCTGACAGCCGGCTACATAGGCCAGCATGGGACGCACTTGATGGTCCCCATGCCTTACTTCCAGAGGCAGCTGCTCGGGGTTGATGCCAACGGCCCGATTACCGCCCCGAGTCCCTACCTGTCCGGCAACCCCACGCTGGCTAATATCAGCCAGATCTCGGGGACTGAGTCCAACGGCAACCAGAGATACGATTCCCTGCAAGTCACGCTGCGCAAGCGTATGAGCGAGGGCCTGCAGTATCAGGTAGCCTATACTTTCTCCAAATGCATGAGTGACTCCCTTGGTTACTATGGGTCCTGGGGAAGCCAGGTGAACACCCAATCGGCATACTTCCAGAACCTGTACGACCGTAAGTCCGAGTGGGGACCATGCTTCTTTGATGTAAAGAATAATCTGAGTTCATATGTGGTCTATCAGCTGCCGGTCGGCAAGGGCAAGTCGGTTGGCGCTAACTGGAATCCGGTGGCTCAAGGCATCCTGGGCAACTGGGAACTCAGCGGCATTCTCACCCTCCGCGGTGGTTTCCCGAGCACCATTGCCGGACCTGATGCCAGCGGTACTCACTCGCGAGGTGCGCGGGGCAACTGCATCGGCCCTGTCACCATCCACGGCCTCGGGACCACCTCTCCCCTGGGCGGATTACAGTATTTCGATCCCTCGGCGTTTACCACAGCTCCCGTCGGCACTTTTGGGACCTGTGGAAATGGAACGTTGTATGGGCCGGGCATGACAAGCTTCGATCTGGGGATTTTCAAGGATTTTCTCTTCACGGAGCGCTACAAGATCCAGTTCCGGTCCGAGTTCATCAACTTTACCAATACTCCTGTTTTCAATGCTCCGGATAACTATGTGAGTCCGACGATGGGTAGGATCACAGGCACGCAAGGATCACGGCAGATCCAGTTTGCCTTGAAGTTCCTGTTCTGAGGTCGTTGACTGCCGCGCCTGGCGCGGTATGAAAGGCATCGGGGTTGGAGCGGGGGACTACGGTCCCCCGCTCTTTTTTTGTGGTCGTCTGCGCTCAAACGTGGCGGGAGAAAGTGGGCGCGATGTCCGCGCCGGCGGCGCGGACCCACATTATGGGGGACTCTCTCTTCTATTAGCGCCGCCTTCCCCCTCCTTAACGGTAAGGATCTGCCGTGATTTCACCTTGGTGAGCTTCTGCACCTCTCCTGAGGGCCAGCGGACTTCCAACTCGTCGACCACAGTGCTGGCGCCTAATCCAAAACTCACGCGCGGATCATTGCTCGAGCAAAAACCGCCGCTCTGATGCATTTCCTGCATTTGTTCCAGACCCCCGGCGTGAACTATCACCCTGGCACCGAGCCCCTCGCGGTTGCTGCGTGTTCCGACCAGCCCCACAGTGATCCACTGGGCATCCCTCGGAGAATCGCATCGAAGCAACCACGGGGTCGAATCCAGATTGCTTATCACGACATCCAGGTCTCAGTCGTTGTCCAGGTCCCCGAAAGCTGCAGCCCGTCCCAGGTCCTTGCGGAGAAGGTCGCCGCCGAGCGAAGCAGTCACGTCGTTGAACTTTCCGTTCCGCAGGTTCCGAAACACCTGCGGGTGCTGCTTGAATCCGGCGTCCATGTTCCACTGGTCAGCCTCGGGGTATACATGGCCATTGACAATAAAAAGGTCGGGCCAGCCATCATTGTCCACATCCACCCAGAGCGGCGTAAAGCTGTAGTACTGCGGCACATTGGGGCCCATGGCCTTTTGAGTCAGCCGGCAAGAAACCACACTGCTTCCATTCCTCGCGCACCGGCGTCAGTCCTCCTTGATCGTCAGGTCCTGGTCCGCCGCAACGTCGTTTAAGAGCTGCTTCTTTCCGCTGGGCCACATGATCTGGAGTTCCTTCACGGTGGTGTCTCGACCGAGCCCGAAATGGACGCGTATGTCGGACGAGCAGCCGTACCCGACCGCCGTATTCGCATGATCGTACCGGGCACCTGATGCCGTCACGATCTTGATCCTCGCGCCGGCGCCATCCCGGTTGCTCTTCGTGCCGACAAGACGAACCCGCAGCCAGTGATTCGGTGTCGGGCTGACGTTCTTCCAGACCTCCAGGGGCCCGTTCAGGGCGGTCACGACCGCGTCGACGCGACCGTCGTTGTCCAGGTCGCCAAAGGCCGCACCTCGATGTACCGCTTTTCGCTCGAAGTCCTGGCCTGCGCCGGGATTCGCGTCCGCGAACCGGCCATTCTTCATGTTCACGAAGACTGCATTGGACTGTGGGACTCGTGCACTGAAATATCCCTCCGCATCCATGACGTCGCCGCAGGCTGCGAACAGGTCCTTCCAGCCGTCGTTGTTGAAATCCACGATGCCGTTGCTCCAACCCGATTTGCGCAACGCGATGGAGGCAAGGGCGGAATTGAAGGTTCGCTCTTCGAATCCCATCTTGCCCATGTTGCGATAGAGGGGCATGGTCTCGCCGACCAGCGCGGTCTCGAAAATATCGGGAAGCCCGTCGTTGTCAATGTCGCGTGCGTCGGCCCCCATGCCGGAGACGGCTCTGCCGGCATCCGTGTACGCGACAAAACCCGCCTCACCCATCTCCTTGAAGGTGCCGTCGCGCTGATTGTGGAACAGGCTGTTGGGGAGGGTGTCGTTCGCCACGAAAACATCCACCCACCCGTCATCGTCGAAATCCGCGATCCCGAGCCCCATGCCCTTGCCGATTGCCTGCCTTATCCCGGAAGCGGCGGAGACGTCAGTGAAGGTGCCGTCGTGGTTGTTGTGAAAGAGCGAGTTGGGCAACCCTTTGTAGAGCCTCGGATGGCAGTAATCCGGCTGCCCGTTCGTCGGACAGATCGGTTCGGTCACCGGGTCCCATACACAATAGTTGGAGACGAACAAGTCCAGCCAGCCGTCCCGGTCGTAATCGAGCCATGCCGCACTCACCGCCCACAAGGTGCCGTACTGCGGATCAGGTTTCGCGAGCCCCGCCCTGGCGGTCACGTCGGTAAAGGTCCCATCACCCTTGTTGCGCAAGAGGATGTTCTCGCGCAGCCCTGCCACAAAGATGTCGGCCCAGCCGTCGTTGTCATAATCGCCGATCACGACACCGAGGTTGTACCCGCTGCCTCTGACCCCTGCCTTCTCGGTCACGTCCAGAAATGTGCCGTCGCCGTTATTCCTGAACAGCCGGTTGTAGTAGCGTTCGTCATTCTTCTCGAGACTCGGCATGGACGCACCGTTCACAGCGTACACGTCCAGAAGTCCGTCGTTATCGTAGTCAAACAGGGCCACGCCCGAAACCATCGTCTCCGGCTGGTGTTTCTTGGCCGTCTTGCTTGGATCCGTGACGAACTTCAAGCCATCAGGAAACAGGAGCTTGAAGACAATCGGATCATAGGCGCCCGGAGAAGGCGCCTGCGAATGCAGCAGCCCGATCACACCTGAAAGGATGGCTGTCGCCGCGAAGCTGGCTATTCTGCGGAACATTCTAAATTCCAGATTCTGGATTCTATATTCTGCAAATGTCAGCGAGCAGCTGCCGCGGCCTCGGTTTTCGCCTTTCGCAAATCCGGCGTGAGGACATCCACCTGGTCGAAGGCCAACTCGTCGTACTTCGCGGCGGGAAACGCCTTGTGGATCGCGTCGCGGAATTCCTTGACGTTGCCGACCAGAACCAGAGTCAGGTCCGCCGCGTCAAAGTAGCGTCCGGCCATTCTCTTCACGTCGGCCGGGCCGACGGCGAGCACCTTCTGCTGATAGGTGGCATTGTAGTCAGCGGGCAGCCCGTACTGCACGGCGGTGAGGATGCGCGAAGCCACCTGCTCTGCCGTCTCAGTCTGGATCGGGAACACGCCGGCCAGGTAATCGCGAGCAAAGTCGAGTTCCTGGGGACCAAGTTCGCCCGTGGACATTTTTCGGATCAGGTCAACGACGAGCCTGGCGGCCTCCACGGTCGCATCCGTACGGGTGAATGTCGAGGCGGAGAACTCGCCGGCCAGCCGGTTGCATTCGAAGCCTGAATAGGCGCCGTAGGTCAACCCTTTCTTTATCCGGACTTCGGTGGAAAGGCGGGAGTTGAAACCGCCGCCAAAAATCCGGTTCGTCACATACAGCGGTATGTAGTCCGGGCTGTTGCGCGGGATACCAAGACAGCCGACCCGGATCTGGCTCTGGTTCGCATCGGGCTTGTCGACAAGGACAATGTGCGTTCCCCTGGCAGGAGCCGGGCTGGGGAATGCCGCCGACTGCGATTCGCGCTTGGGCCACACGGCAGCGCCGAGATACTTCTCCGCCGCGGCAAAGGCCTCGACGGGTTCGGTGTCGCCGGCAAACGAGACGAGCGCGCCACCCGGCACATAGTACGTGTCATGGAAACGCACGAGCGCCTCTCGATCGAGCGCCCGCAGCGAGTCCGGCGTCCCGCTGCCAGGGAGGCCATACGGATGCTTCCCGTAAATCAGACGATTGAGAACCACATCGGCGACATATTCCGGGTCTGAGTACCGCACCAGAAGATCGGAAAGAGCCTGCTGGCGACGCCGATCCAGCTCCTCTTTCTTGAATGAGGGATGGAGCAGGACGTCCGAAAGCAGGTCCATGGCAAGGGCGAAGTCCTTCTTCACGACGGTGACGGCGATGTAGGTGCCGTCCTCGTCTGCGCTGGCACTGAGCCTGCCGCCCACAAAGTCGATCGCCTGGGCGATATCCTCAGCGGACCGCGTCGCCGTACCCTGCGTGAGCATGTCCGCGGTCACGTTCGCCACTCCGGGCATGCCGGCGGGATCGTTGACGGACCCGGCACCGGTCAACGCGACACGGACCGAAACCATCGGCTCTTCTTTGCTGGAAACGACATAGGTGCGCAGTCCGTTCGCGAGCGTTTTCGTCACCGCATCCGGGAAATGGAAAGGCTTCGTCGGCGCAGCCGCGGGCATCTGAGACTCGAGCTTGACACCGGGCGGGACCGTCCCGGTTCCCTTTTTCCGGGCATCCTGTTCCTGCGCAAGCAGCGCTCCCGCAACCGATAAGACGAGCAGAATCATAAAAGCTGCGCACCTGCCCACGCCCTCGATCGAACAGTGTAACGTGGCTTTGTCGGTGCCTGTCGGATCACCACGAAATCGCCTCGAGTTCATAGACGAGAATCCGTACCTGTTCATAGCTGCCTCTCTAGCTCACTTTGGTGCCGGCTTGGGCGGCTCGATCAGCAATACCGAGCGTTCGGACTTTTCGAAATACTCTTTCGCAGTTCGTTCGATGTCTGCGGCGGTGACTTTCAGGAAGCGCCCGAGAGAGGTGTTTGCGAGGTCAGGGTCATGACCTATGACCGCAGCCCTTCCGATCGCGTCCGCCTTCTCCTGATCCGTAAGGCGGCCGAGCACATCCTTCGAGATCTGCTGGTTCTTCGCCTTCTCGAGTTCCCTGGGTTCGACAGGCTTGCTCCGCACGCCGTCCAGGACTTCTTCCAGGGCCTTTTCGCCCTCCGCGACGCTCTTTCCGGGGTTCATGACAGCGTACAGGATGAAGAGATTGGGGTCTTCCGTGAAGTTGCCGATGCCCGCAGTTTGCGCGGCGATCTGCTCTTCATAGACGAGCTTACGATAAAGCCGGCTGCTCTCGCCTCCCGAAAGGATATTCGAGGCGAGAATGAGCGGATATGAGTCGGGCGTGAATTCCGCGGACATGTGATACGCCACGACTACCGCGGGCAGCGGAGATTGCGAGTCGTACCACTTCGTGACGCGGCGTTCGGCCTGTTGGGGAGGTTCTTTCACGGTTACACGCGGCACCGGCGTCGCGGGTCTGGGAATGCCCGAGAAGAACCTGTCCACCCAGGAACCGGCCTGCGACGGCGTGAAGTCCCCGACTATGATCATCGTGGCGTTGTCGGGACGGTAGTAGGTGCTGTGAAACGCGAGCACGTCCTGGATCGTGGCCTTGTTCAGGTCCTCCATGCTCCCGATCGTCGTGTGCCTGTAAGGATGAACCTTGAAGGCCTCGTCGTAGAGGTCCTCAAAGAGGCGGCCGTACGGAGAGTTTTCCACTCCGACCCGCCGTTCTTCCTTGACGACTTCGCGCTCTGACTTGAAGTTGGCCTCGTCCACACTGAGGCTTCCCATCCGGTCCGCCTCGAGCCATGTGACACGCTCGAGATAGTTGGCCGGAAATGTCTCCCAGTAGACCGTAACGTCGTCGCTGGTGTAGGCGTTGTCGAACCCGCCGGCAGCTTCGATGATGCGCGAGTGCTCGTCCGGTCCGACGTGCGCCGATCCTTTGAACATCAGGTGTTCGAACAGGTGCGCGAAACCGGTTCGCCCGACCTGCTCGTCCTTCGACCCCACGTGGTACCAGACCTGAAGGTTGATCACCGGCGCTGAATGATCCTCGACCATGAGGACGCGCAGGCCGTTGTCGAGAACGTGCTGCTGTATTGCCAGCCTGGGAGGCTGCACACTTTCGGTTTGCCCTGCTGCCTGGAGGGCAGCGATGAAGAACAGGACGGTCCCAAACATCACGCTCGATGCTCTTCTAAGAGTCATGCCGGAATCCTCTCTGAGATCTGCAAATGCTACCACACCGAAAGATTAATCTTACTCTGCGCACTTTGCGTCTCTGCGGTAAGATTTCGTCCACAGTTAGAAAGGATTACGAATGAGCTACTTTGCGGTGTTCTACCACTACGTTCCCGACTACATGACGCGAAGGGGTCAGTTTCGCGACGAACACCTGAGGCTAGCCCGGGCCGCCCACGACCGCGGCGAAATCATCCTGGGCGGAGCTTTCTCCGATCCGGCAGATGCGGCGTTGCTCGTATTTCGCGCGGCCGACAAGTCCGTTGTGGAAGACTTCGTCCGGGCCGATCCCTACGTCATCCATGGGCTGGTGACGAAATGGGAGATCCGACCGTGGACGGTTGTGATCGAATAATCGAGTACGCCTGTGAGGCGTGGCCCTGGCCCTCCGCGCACAGGCTGTGGAAGCGAAGCTGACCTCGGTGCCGGGATCGGCCGCAAGCGGGAATCAACACCGAGATCCATCGGCCGATCGTGATTCGAATGCCGATGCCGATTGCGGCCCAGATTCCGATCCCGACATTGAGGAAAGGGAAAGAGCGGTGACTGTCCCGCCCTTGCTGGAGGCAGCGATCGATGTAATTCCAGGTGGCACTGTGATATATCATCGCGCGTCAATCGTTCCCCAGGTGCGTGAGCAGGAAGTCGGAAGAAGGCAAGGATGGTAGCTTCGTGACAGGAGATTCGACTATGCGTCTTCGCAGCATGTGGATTGCGTTTGCGTTGCTGTTGGCCGGGGCTGCCCGGGCTCAGGAGATCGAGCTTCAGGTAGAGCTTACGAAGCCGGTGGGGACAGATGTCAGCCGGAAAGGTGACCTCATTTCGGCTAAGGTGCTCAGCCCGGCCGCACTTCAGGGCGACACGGTCGAGGGGAAGATCACCGATTCCAAGTCCAGCGGCAAGATGAAGGGCCAGTCGACGTTGCGCTTCACGTTCGAGACGCTGAAACACGGCGGCGAGGAAATTCCTATCTCCTCGCAGATCAGGTCGATCTCCAATTCAAAAGGCCAGGTCGGCACGGATGACGAAGGACGCGTGACCCGCGAGAGCAGCAATGTGCCCAAGGCCCTTGCGGGCACGGGCATCGGCGGATTGATCGGCGGCATCGCGGGAGGAGGTAAGGGAGCCGCAATCGGGGCCGCGGCAGGCGCCGTGGCTTCTGTCTTCCTGATCGAAGTCGCAGCCGAAGGGCCGAACATCCACTTCAATGCAGGCAGCCGAGTGGTGCTGAGCGCGTCGTCCCGCAGCGAAACTTCATTGTCGAGCCTCACCCCGAACGCTGCCCCCGCTCCGGCAGCTGCTGCTGCTCAGGCACAAACGGCTGCAGCGGCGCCCACCAGAACTGCGGCTGCCCCGTTAGCCGCGGCCGCACCCCAGGCGGGCAGCCAGCCGGATCTCAAGGCCGTGAAGGTCGATTTCGTCCCGGGAGAGAAAACAATCTTCTACGACGACTTTACCGATATGGCAGGCGACGAACCTCCGCCGCACTGGAAGGTGCGCGGCGGATCTATGGAACTGAGGACTGCTCCGGGAATTCGCCAGCTCACTACTACCACCCAGGACCGAACGACTCTGACTCCAAATCTGACAAGCCTGCCAAAGAATTTCACAATGGAGGCAGAGGCCAAGTTCGACAATCCGCAGGATACGCGTATTATCTGGGCATTCGCCTCCAAAGCAGACAGTGAACAGCTCCTGATTTGGTCATCAGCCAAGAATGACGAATTCTTCTTTTACATAAAGCGAGGTAACCCTTACGAGGAATTCGGGCGAAATCAGATCAAGGTCGACTGGAATCAGCCGGTTCTTCTCGGATTGTGGTTGCAGAACAACCGGCTGCGATTCTATGTAAACGGCCAGAGGCTTCTCGATGTAAACCAGATAAACCTCTCCGATCTGATTTCCGTCGAAGCACGCTTTGAGCTTGGCGGGGACCAGAATCCTGCGATCGGATTTCGCAGAGTCCGCTTCGCCGAATCCGCCCCAGACTTCAGCCAGGTAATCAGTTCCTCCGGACGGTATATCACTCACGGAATTCTGTTCGATACCGACAGCGACCGCCTGAAACCAGAATCGGCCCCGACGATCAAGTTGGTAGCGCAGGGCCTGGAAAAGAATCCCAATCTGAAACTGGAGATCGAAGGGCACACGGATTCGACCGGCAACGCCGACCACAATCTGGACCTTTCGAAGCGGCGTGCTGAAGCTGTCAAAGCAGTGCTGGTATCGCAATTTGCCGTGGACGCGGCGCGTCTGACCACAGCCGGTCTGGGCGCCACCAAACCGATCGACTCGAACGACACCCCGGAGGGCCGCGCCCAGAACCGCCGCGTGGAGTTCGTCAAGCAGTAGGTAGCGGGGACAGTCACCACTGTCCCCTGACCTTGGTAGCTTTGGCAGTCTGCTCATGATCCTGCAACGTCGGGGACAGTGGTGACTGTCCCCCTCCCTCTTGGTAACATCTATCCAGCGCGAAAAAGTGCATCGGGTGTCCTTATTCGGCGGAGGTCGGCATGAATCGGACTATTCGCAAGATTGCAATTGCGGCGGGGATACTTCTCCTTCTGCTCCTGATTCTGCCGTTTCTGATACCGGTCAACAGCTTCCGCCCACTGATCGAGTCGCAGGCTTCAGTGGCCCTCGGCCGCAGGGTACAGATCGGTGATCTGAGGCTCTCCATTCTTCGCGGTTCTCTCTCCGCGGAGAACCTGTCCATAGCGGACGACCCCGGGTTCAGCACCTCGCCTTTCCTGACCGCGAAGTCGCTCCGTGTCGGCGTCGAGTTGGTGCCTTTGATTTTCTCCAGGACCCTGAAGGTCACCGGAATCACGATCGAGGAACCGCTGGTCACGCTCCTCCGTGCACCTGCGGGAGGATGGAACTATTCCTCCCTCGGCAATCCTTCATCCAAGACGGATCCCGCTCCCGCCGGTCTCCAGTCGGGCGGTTCCTTGCTCATTCCGGGAGATGTGTTCATCAAGCGCCTCGAACTCGATAACGGCAAAGTCATCGTAGGATCTGCGGCATCAAGCAAGCGCAGCGCTTACGAGAGTGTCGACATCGTCGCGACCGATTTTTCCATGGGCTCCCGGTTTCCCGTTACGGTCTCGGCAAGCCTGCCGGGCGGCGGAAGGCTGAAACTCGATGGTTACGCGGGCCCCGTGGACAAGAGTGACGCCGCGCGTACGCCCGTCGACGCAAAACTCCACGTCAGTTCCCTGAATCTGGCCGCCACGGGTTTTCTTGATCCTTCGCTCGGGCTCGGCGGCATCGTGGGCATGGATTCCACAATTACCTCGCGGAACGGCAAAACAGCGACTCAAGGCACGCTCACAGTTTCCAATGCACTTCTCGTCGCAGGCGGCGCGCCTGCGAAGGCACCTGTCAGTGTTGATTTCAGCACCAATTACGATCAGCACGGGAATTCCGGAGTTATCAATCCTTCCATTGTGAAATGCGGAAACGCCACAGCTCGGCTCAAAGGGACTTACGTGTCCCGCGGAGACAGCGCCATCGTGGACTTGAACCTCACAGGGAATGAGATGCCTGCCCATGATGTCGAGCAATTTCTTCCGGCCATCGGGGTGCGCCTTCCGGAAGGCGCCGAGCTGACCGCAGGCACTCTCGACGCGGATCTGAACATCAAAGGTCCCACTCACAGGCTGGTTACCGACGGCACCCTGGCCCTATTCAACGGTAAGCTCGCCGGCTTCAACCTCGGCGCCAGGATGTCGGCTGTCAGCGCCCTCGCCGGCATAAACACCGGATCCGACCTCACGATCGAGAAGCTCTCAACCAACCTGCACATCGCGCCTGACGGTCTGCGGATGGACAACTTCCGTGCCCTGGTGCCCGCACTGGGTTCGTTGGTCGGTGCAGGGACCGTCGACGCGAGGAGCGACCTCGATTTCAAGATGGTCGCAAAGCTCGCAGCTCCTGCTGCCGCAGGGCCGGCCGGAACCGCGTCAACCGCCGGGATGCTGGCCGGCATCCTGAGCCAGGTGACAGGCGGCAAGAGCACCGCAGGGACAACGATACCGTTTCTGATCAAGGGCACAACATCCAACCCGAAATTCGTGCCCGACGTGGAGGGACTCGCCTTGGAGATTCTCAGGTCTCAGGCAGTCTCAGCCGGAGCGCCGACTGCGGGCAGCCAACAGCAGGCCGGGAATCCCTTGGGCGCCCTGGGTGACCTCCTCCAAGAAAAGAAGAAGCCATAGCGGGCTGCTGTGAAAACTCATATGAAGCCTGCATTCGCAGCGCTGGCAGTTGCCTTTGCCCTCTACCTCTCTCTGGCCTTGCCGGTCCTGCGGTTGCCGGGTCTCCAGTATGATGAGGTCCTGTTTGTCAACGCGGCGACCGGTCAGAGTGGCGGCTCGTTCATAGTATGGGCCGTTCGACTGGGCTGCCTGCGCGTTCCCATAATGGTGATGCGCTACCTGGGCGCTCTGAAGGCATGGCTCTACGCGCCCATCTTCGCAATCTTCGGAACCAGCCCGGTCACCGTGCGCCTGCCGGTGGTGTTGCTCGGATTGCTGACACTGGCATTTACGTGGTTGATCGCCCGGCGCCTGTTCGGCAGGCGGGCACCGGCCTTTGCTGTGCTCCTGCTTGCGACCGATCCCACCTTCATCTTCTGCAATCGTCTCGACTGGGGACCGCTGGCGCTTTCCCTCGTGCTGAAGACCGCGGGGACGGTACTCGTTCTGGAATGGCTCAAAACCGGCAGGGCTTTGGTCCTGATGGGAGCCGGGTTTCTTTTCGGCCTCGGGTTGTTCGACAAGGTAACGTTCGCCTGGTTCATTGCCGCCCTCGTGATCGCGCTCCCGGTCTGCTTCTGGGCGGATGTTCGAGACCACATGGACCGGCCATCCTTGCTGGCCGGCCTGGCCGGGTTGTTGCTCGGGGCTGCCCCGTTGTTGTCCTACAACCTGCTCTCTCCCGCAGGTTCCTTCGAGGGCCAGAGGATCGCAGCCGTTCCGACACCGGCAGCACTCGGGACAAGAGTGGCCGCTATTCGCGGCGCGCTGGACGGGACGGAGGCGCTCGGGATGTTCACGGGTCTCTACCGGGGAGAAATCGGGAAGGATGACCCCGACGTCCTCGCACGGCGCCTGCTGCCGACAAGTACCCTGACCTGGCACGGATGGCTGGTCGCCGTCGCTGCTGCCGTGATAGGCCTGCGGCGGAAGGGCAGCCGGCGTCGACGGCAGCAACTGTTCGTGCTGATGGTGTCCTTCCTGATCGTCGTAATGGTCGCCGTGACTTCACAGGCAACCGGGCTTCACCACGTTCTTATGCTGTACCCTCTGCCGCAGCTCTTGATTGCATCAGTGCTCGCGGACATCGCCGGCTGCGAAGGCCCGAAGGGGCTCCCATCTGCAGGCCGGTGGATGGCCAGCGCCATTCTGATCGTGGCGTTCATCGGCCCCCAGTTGGGGATGTCGGTGAGATATCTCTGGTCTTTTGCGCGTGGGGGCGGACGAGGATATTGGTCCGACGCAATCTATCAGCTGGCGGACTTCGCGCTTCGGAACCCTGAGAGGCAGTTGAACCTGATGGAGTGGGGCTTCCAGAATCAGCTCCGGGTTCTCGTGGGCAGCCGCATCCGGACGGAGGAACTGTCCTCAGTTTTGGAGGCGATCCCCGACGAAGCCGGCCGGGAATCCGCTCTCCGTTCGCGGTTGCTGCTCGACGGCAGCTACTACGTCTTCCACCATCCGCCCTTCGAACATCCGCAAGCCCTGGATCTGTTTGGGCGCGTGGTTCGTGAAACAGGGGTGGTGGCAAGGGTGGTTCAGGTATTTTCACAGCGCGACGGTGAGCCGGCATACGTTGTCTACGAGGTCGTGCCTCCGGAGGTCCAAGCCCTCGTCCGGTCAGGGGGATTCTATCGCAGCTGGGAAGCTGAGGATGCGAAGCACACCGGCGGCGGAATCGAGAAGGACGCCGAGGCTTCTCGCGGAGCCTTTCTCGGCGATCTATGGGGTAGGGGCGCGGCGGACGACGTCGTCTTCGAAGTCGACTGCGGCCAAGGTATAAAGGACGGGCGCCTGCGCCTCCGCTTCGACCGCGAGGCTGAGGCACCCAGTGAGTACATCGCCGAGGTTGATCGCAGGACCGTTGCCCGTTTCATGTTGCCGCCTACCCGTCCGCTCCGGGTCTATCGCCGTAACTGGAGCTGGGCGGAGGTCGCCTTGGGGGACATTGCACCGGGCCGGCATGAACTCCTGCTCCAGCCGGCCCAACCTGACAGCCCGGTTCTCCTCGACACGGTTACGATCACGGAGGGGCACACGCCCCTTCCCACAGAAGCACAGGCGCACACGGCCGGGACGGGATATGTCGAGGACTGCGAAGTGCTTGGCTTTAAGGAGGCGCCGCAAGTGCGGCTCGAGTTCTCTCCAGCCGAGGTTGTTGCCGGCAAGGACGAACTCTCGTTGCGGGTTCGAGGCCTGGATGTCGGCGGGATTGACTTGCTCTATGAAATCGACGGACGGCGGCAACCACCCCTATTGGACCGGCGGCTGGACGAACACCAGTCGGCGCGGGTCGCGGTCGTTGCGGGAACACCTCGCGGGCTCTACCGCTGCCTCGCAATCCGTGACTCGAGCGATCATTCCCCGACCTCGTGGGTAAAGGTAGACAGCTACGTTCGGGTAAAGTAAACGACACCCGACGGGCTCCAAGCCCCAAGCGCGAGGAGGACGGCATCATGAACTCGGGATGGCGCGGAAAGGGGACCTGTCACCGGCGCATCAGGAAAGGCTTCCCAGAAGATTTCGATCTTGACCGAATTCATCCTGCTCAACGCAGGCGGGGCATCTTTCCAGCGGTACTATTTAAGGCATGCCGTCTCAGATCAACAAGTCGGCGTCGTCAGTCCCCGGACCAGATCTGTGGAACGCCGCCCGGCCGGAGATGGCGGAAAAGAATCCGTAGCCGGCCAGACCCGTCGTGACCAGCGCGACAAACATCGTGGTTCCCGCGTACCAGGTCTTGAAGTTCGCAGTCAGCGGAAACCTCAACAGCATGAAGGCACAGAACTGGAAAGTGATCGTGGCGAGGAGCCCGAAGCGCGCAAACACCGCAAGATAGGCCGCAATGAAGGTCCCGACCACGACCCAATGGACCGGGTGTTGAATACCCAATAGCATTCCGGCGCTGAAGGCGAAGCCAATCCAGGCCACGACAAAGGCCTGCCAATCCTTTCGTAACAATCCGGAGAGGATCAACACCGTCAACAGAACGTAGAGTGAATCCGTGACACACTCTTTCTGTATGCTGAGGAACTGCGCGACTATCCTGGGGGCCCCCAGGAAAGTGTCCAGTGCCACCATTGGAGGTCTATCCGGCGATATTCCCGCCGATCTCGCCACAAGATACACAACGGATGCGATCGCGGTACACACCGTGCCGAGCGCGGCTCCGATCAGAATATCCTTCCCCACTATCTCGTCGTGCAGCCTGCCGGACAGCAACCGGCTCCAGGAGATAATGCGATATGGCCAGCGCCGGCGCACATACGGCTCGATCCCCATGTAGAAAACCCACAGGGCTACCGCGTAAAATATGGCCCAGGCCAGCCCCGTGTAGAAAACTCTAAATTCGGCCATCGTCGGCACGTGATGGGTTTGAAAAAGCCATGTGAGCATTTGGACGGCCACCATGTACAGGCCCAGCCGGGTTGCCCCTTTCCTGTCTCCCTGCCCCAGCCGGATATTGCGCCGGGCCAGCAGCGCGCCGCTCACGATGGCTACCATAAATACTGTGAAACCGAATGCCAAAAATGCGCGACTCTCCGCAACTTGGCGGAAGCCTGTTCTACCCTCCGGCGGTATTGAGGGTCCCAGGGCGGCGGATTCCCAACCGCCGATATCGAAGAATACAGGCGAGCCGCGAAGGGAAGCCGCCTCGATGTGAATCGGAAGGTCAGGTAACTCGAGAAAATGTCCGTCCCATGCAACATGGACGTCGCAGGCAGGTACAGCGCTCTCCTTTGGCGGAACCTGTTTGAAACCGTCCATCGAAAGACCGGCATTTTCGAACAGAGCCTGCCAGTTCGTTTCCTTTCCATTTGCCGCTGAGCTGTCCGGGATTCCTGTGAAGCCTATCAGTCTGCCCTTGGTGTCAAGGAAGACTGTAGCCATCCCCGGCTTCACTTGCGGGGGGTCTTCGGGAGCAATCTTTGGTTGACTCCTGGCCACCAGGTATTCCGGGCTCTGCCGGTACCAGAAGTAGAGCGCGGCCGGCCGGCCCGTGTACAGCCTGCTCCAGCGACCCGGCGAAGCATCGGTTCTCATCACGTACGCGAGATACTCGTCGTCACGCTTGAACCCGTAAGCTACGTCCTTTGGCATGTCGTAATACCCGAAGGACTGGGCAATGGACGCGGCCCGGTCGGCCAGAACAGTCGGTGACTTCTGAAAGGGAACCTCGCGATGGAGGAGTCCCACCCCGGACAGGAGTATGATAATCAGGAGGCCGGCGAGGAAGAGTCCCAGATAGACGAAGGCAACATGAGGCTTCATAGTGTCCGCCCCCGGAGACGAGGCGACCATTTCCGGGGACGGCGTTTCTCCGGCAGCCAGGGCAAAAGCGATCGGGTCTCCGCCGGACAGCGCGCTCAAGATCTGAGGGAGTGAGGGCCGGAGATCCGGGTCCTTTTGCAGACAGCGCATGATGAGTCTTTCGATCGTGGGATCGATGTCGGGCGCAATCTTCGAGGGCCGGGGGGCGGGACGCTTCTGCAGGAGTGTCAGCTCGGATAGGGTTTCAGCCTGGTAAGCCCGTTTTCCTGTGAATATTTCAAAGAACACCAGACCCAATGAATAGATATCGCTTTTCGCGGAAACCTCGTTGTGTGCAATCTGCTCCGGCGCCACGTACGACAGAGTTCCCGCCCTGACCCTGTGACGGCTCGTCTCATCGCCCAGGATCGCGAGGCCAAAATCAGTGATTCTCGCTTTGCCTCTCCCGTCAATCATCACGTTGCTCGGCTTCAGATCGCAGTGGAGCACGTTCTTCTCATGTGCCGCGGCAAGGCCTTTGCAGAGCTGGAGAGCGACCTCGACTCCTTTGGCATGAGGCAGGCGTCCGATGCGTCTGAGCAGCGACGAAAGATCTTCGCCGTCGATGTATTCCATGGACAGAAAGTGCCGGCCGTCGACTTCGTTGATATCGAACACACGGCAGACATTGGGGTGTGACACGTTCCTGGCCAGTGCGACTTCCCGATGGAAGCGGGCAAGAGCCGCCCCGTCTTCCGACAGGATTTCGGGAAGGAACTTGAGCGCAACCTCTTGTTCCAGCTTCAGGTCCTCAGCCCTCCAGACCTCTCCCATCCCGCCCCGGCGCAAAAGTCCGATGATGCGATATCGGGAGGAAAGGATCGTGCCTGCAACAAAGTGGCTCGGGAAAAGTGCGCCGGGCGAGTCGGGAGGATCGATGGCAGGATCCTCCTCCGTCTTTGTACCGCCTCCGCGACCTTGCACTTTGGCGGCATCTTCCAGCGCGAGCAGGATTGGGAACAGTTCCCTTATTCTGACGCCGATTTCAGGATACTTACCGGCGTAGTCTTCCACGTCGGGGGACCCGCCTTCGCGTACCGCCCGGATAAACTCATCGGCGAGACGTCCCAGAAGTAAAGACTCGTCAGATGAAGCTCCGGACGGCGCCATTCCACAGGAAGGACAGGATGGCGCATCCGCAGGGATATCCGCCAGGCAGGCCGCACAGCGCTTCACAAGTTGAGCATTCTAGCACTCTCACGCGGAAACCCATAAACGTCTCTCGGCAGCACTAAGAAGCATCGCGGCCGTCGCCGGGCCGCCATCACCGCTGAAACCCTCCGTTCCGTTTCCGGCCACGGTGCCAATTATGCTGCACGGCGGCGTTCTTCGGATCACCTTCCCGGCCCCGACCCGGAGATGCCATGGCTCACCAGGATCGTGCGCAGCCGCTCCACCGCCCGGATGTATCGCTTGCTGGCCGCGGCTTCCGATATCCCGAGCAACTGCGCCATATCCCGCGCGCTGAGTTGCTCGAAGTGGCGCCACAGGATCAGATCGCGCTCGTCGTCGTCGAGCTGTCCCAATGCCAGGCGCAAACGCTCGGCCAGTTCAGCCTCAGCCAGCGCCTGGCTCGGACTCGGCTCGTGACCTGCAATCACGGCGCTCACGAATGTCGCGGAGCTGTCCGCGGGCAACAGCGGGACCTCATGAGTCACGGCGCGCTTCTCCGCGCCCAGGTGACGGCGGTGGAGAGCCAGAACCTTTTCCCGCGCTATCCAGCAGAGCCAGAGGTATAACGGCATAGGCGGTTTCTGCAGATACTTGGGCAATCGCTTGAATGCTTCCAGATAGGTGTCCTGTATCACGTCGGAGGCATCCACCCTGGCCGCCACGCGGCGGTCCATTCTCAGCGCGACCGCCCGGAGCAACTTGGCCCGGTGCCGTCGGAAGAGCGCCTCGAAGGCAGCTCGATCGCCATCCTTCGCCCGATCCAGAAGGCTTTGAGTTTCATCGGGATCGTCGCGCAAGCCGGTTCCTCGCTCAGTAACTGATCTGCAGCGTCTTGAACTTGGCAATTTGCGCACATTATGCACCACCGCACGGGGTTATGAGTAGCTCGACATCAAGGCCATTGCGCCCGGTCGAGCGACTCCTTGCTTGTCCCTTCACCTACCCGGGCCTGGAACGTTGGCATCGTCTCACAGAGATACAACTGCATAGACTTGCCAAACTGGACAAGATGTCGAGAACGGAGAACGGGTCGGACCAAAGCATCCATATTATTCACAACGATTTAACCAAATTATTGCCTTCAAAATGGGCCTTATTCTCGATTCGTGCGCCCTTTTTTTGCGGATAAGCGAGGCGATGGCGTACTGCTCGACGAGGTCAGCCTTCATGATCCAATTCTCGCGGGGGTTCGCCAGAGAAACGGGATCATCAGGAAAGAAGCGGTCAGACCGTAGGCCAGCCAGCCCCGCTGTGGCATTCCGGCCAGAGCGTCCAGAGAGACCGAGCACCACTCGAGGGCAGCGCGCGGCTGCCGGGTCCGATCCGCTGGATCCCGGTGTGTCAGATACCCCATCATTCCATCGCCGGCCAGCGTAGCCCTCAATACGACGGATTTCCGCTCCAAATGCCCCGTGGACCAGCCTGCATTGTTGCTGAGGGTTGCCAGCGGATAGCGTGCGTTGTATCGAATCATTGGTCTGTTTGCGTGCACGGAACAATAGGGGACGTCCCCTGCTTTCCGATATTTTCCGGGTCCGACGTCATGCGGATCCGATAAAATGAGGGCGCTGACTTTTTCCCCTGGGGGGAGGCTTGTCTACTATGCACTCCCGGTTTCCCCCGAGCCGCCGGGTTTTGATGCAGAGGCTCGAGGATTGGCTCTTCAGCGCTGTCCAAGTCGAGCGCGGGCCCGACTGCGGGGGCGTGATCGGCTCCACGAGCAGCGTCCGCGGTCCGGAATACCTCTACCCCGAAGCGACAGGTTATTTCCTGACGTGGCTCGCCTTCCTGGGTTCGATGCGCGGCGTCACCCCTGACCTCTCCACACGAGCGTCGCGCGCTGCTACCTGGCTCTCATACCGGGCCGGGGATGGACTGACGACACGCCATCATCTGAACAGCGCAGTGCAGGACTGGCGCAACAGGGGACTCTTTTCCTTCGACCTGGCGATGGCGTCCAGGGGCGTTGCCGCAGTGCGCGACTGGGTCCCGCGGGCGCTCGCCGACGAGTGTCTCGACCGGTTGTTGCGGCTGTATTCCCGGCTCTGCCCCGGCGACGGTTCCCTGATGCCAGTCGTCCCCCGCAGTAATGCAAAAACCTGGAGCCTGCCCTCCCGATGGTCGACTCGGCCGGGCCCTTACCAACTGAAGCCCGCAGCGGCGATCCTGGGGATCCCGCGCGAGATCGCGGGCGCCCCCTTGCACGAAGAGATGGCACGCGTGTACTCCAGGTGGCGCGATCACTACCGGGAACACCCTGCGAACGATGAGCTCCACCCCCTGCTGTATCACATCGAAGGACTCATCCTGGGGTTCGCCTGCGGAATCGATCCGGGCGGCCTGACTGTCGCCGGCGCTCTGTACCGCTCGATTCTGCGGCGCGTCAGAAGTTGCGCACGCTCCGACGTCCTTTCGCAGACGCTTCGGGCAGGTTGCCTGGTGCCCCTCCCAACAGGCGGCCGAGGCGCGATGACCCGTTTGCGTGAAACGCTCCTGGGCCTTCTGGACGAAAGCGGCGCCCCCGTATTCAGGAGAGTGCCATACGGCAGAGCACGTCACTTGAATACGTGGAGCGCGATTTTCAGCCATCAGGCGTTGACATTTCTGGACCGGCTCGAGTCCGGGGAGATCCCGGGGCGGGCAGAGATGGAGCTCCTCGCATGATGGGCGTGAGACTGACTACAGCCTGCCCGGAGGCCGACTACGCTGCCGCCTCAGCGCCGACTACGCTCTGGATCGAACTGACGTCCAGGTGCCCGTTCGCCTGCGTGTTCTGCTCCCGCCACGCCCGCAGGGGAAAGGGCGAAGATATGGATTTCGGGCTGCTGGAGGAATTGATCGGCGCGCTGGAACATCCGGAGTGCATCAGGCTGAACTATTCGGGCGAATCGATGCACTATCCCCGTTTGGCCGACGCGATCCGGCTGGCGAAGCAGACGGGCGCCTTTGTGGAGCTCGTGACCGCGCTGGCATCTGCTGACGACGAGATGCTGCGGGCGGTTGTCCGCTCCGGCTTGGATCGGCTGGGTATCTCGCTGCACACGGCGTCATCGGCAGAGTGGGCCGGGATTTACGGCGGCGGGTCACTCGACCGCATGTTCTCCAAGCTCGACCGGTTGCTCGCGGTGAGGGAGGAGTGCGGGACCGGCCGGCCCGCGCTGGAAATCGCGTTCGTCGCGATGGAACCCAACCTACGCGAGTTCCCGGCGGTGGTTTCCGTCGCACGGCGCAAAGGGATCAAGCTCGTGACCGTGCTCCCCGTCATCCCGCGCGACCTGGCGCCCGCGGCCTTCGCGGCGGAACGGGACGAGCGAGGGCTATTGCGAGGTGAATTCCGGGCCGCTCTGAGGGAAACGGTGGCTAAGGCACGTGCGGCATTCCCGTCCGTCGAGATCCGAGGCGGACGCGAGATGGAGTGCGCGGACGCGTCCGTTCCGGGAGCCGTGGCAGCGGGTACGCGGATCCGGACCTGCGATCAGGACCCCTGGACCACTGTGCACATCCTGTCCAATGGCGACGTCGTGCCATGTGAGGTCCAGGACAAGCTCGTGCTGGGTAATCTGCGGGACAAGAGCCTGCGTGCTATCTGGCAGGGTGAAGCATACCGCGAATTCAGGCGCGGGTTCGTTTCCGGCCTGAATCCGGCATGCCTCTCCTGCGAGTGGAAGGTGGTGGGATTGACCTCGGCTCCCATGCACAAGCTCTCGGGCACCGATTGGGAAAACGCCCAGTTCCTGCGCGGGTGGCATCCGAGGGATGGCGCGGGCACACTTTGGAGCAAGCGTGAGGGCGTCTTGCTGCTGCCGCGTGGAGGCGGTCTTGTGCTCAGGGGAGCTCTGCCACCTTCGGGCGACGGGCGGCCCAATGGACTTGAAATCAACTGCGACGGCCTACCGGCCGGCCGTGTGCTCAACCCGACCGGCAGCCTGCTGAGATTCAGCACGTGTGTGGAGGTCACCGAAGGCAGCGGGCCGATGATCGTGGGTCTCAGAGTCGACGATACGTATTGCCCCGCGCGCACAGGCGTGGGAGGCGATGTCCGCGAACTCGGCTTTGCGCTGTTCGGGATCGAGGTCCTCCGATGAGCACGCTGCCCGCGGCAACGATAAGGGCGAGGCTGTTCCGGTTGCAGGGTGCCGTCGCATTCTGCGACCGGGTCGGCGCATACATACGGCCGCGCCGGGGCTCTCGAAGCATCAGGTTCCCATCCTCGATCGGTCAGGGCATTTCCGTGATCATCCCGGAACGCGGCAGCCCGAGGATTCTTCGCGCCTGCCTCGAATCTCTCGAACTCGCTGCCAGGGAAATTGAGGAGCCTCTCGAGATCGTAGTTGTTGTCAACGGTTCGGACTCGAAGGACTACCGGGAGGAGGCGCGACGGTTCGGGGATGTGCGCTGGATCTTTGTTCCCGCCCCGTTGTCTTTCAGCGAGGCCGTGCGCCGCGGGATCAGCGCGGCGCGGCACCCGTGGACCTATCTGCTCAACAGCGATGTCGTGGTCGAGCGGCGGACACTTGCCGAGCTTCTCCCCTGGCGGGCGCCGCACGTGTTTTCCATCGCCTCACAGATCCTGCCGCAGGATCCCTCCCGTCGACGCGAGGAGACAGGTTGGACCGCGCTGCGCTGTCCTCATGGAGTCGCCGAGATACTCGACACGCTCCCGGAGGACGAGATCAGCGTGCGCGGGGGTGTTTATGCGGGCGGCGGATCGTCGCTGTTTCAGTCGCGCCTTTTGCGCCGCATGGTCGCGCGGGGCGACGCCTACGCGCCGTTCTATTGGGAGGACGTCGAGTGGGGTGTTCTCGCGTGGAAGCAGGGATACGAGACGCTCTTCTGCCCCTCGTCCAGAGTGTGGCATGCCCGGCGGGCAACGATCTCGAGGTATTACGGCCACGGCGAGATCGAACGGGTCTTCCGCCGCAATGGATTGCTTTTCCACCTGCGTAACCTGGATACGATGGGATCCATGGAACGGGTGTATGCGGCCGTCGCAGAATCGGACGACGTTTCTTTCGTGCAGCTGACATCCGTGCGCAGTGTTGCCGGGGTAGTGCGGACGCGGTTGTTCGCCGCAATGCAGCCGTTCGATGATTCGTGTCTCGGGTTTGCACAGCTGAAGTACTTCCTCCGGCCTGCGTCGTCGCTGAATACACGTCCGGTGGTCCTGATGGTTTCACCTTTCGCAATGTATCCGCCGGCGCACGGCGGCGCGATCCGAATGTGCCGCCTGGTGGAAGCGCTTTCGGAACGGTACAACGTGGTCCTGCTCGGCGACGAGGCCGAGGCCTTCACGGGAGGGCCGGGGGAGCGTTTCGGGAACCTGGCGGCTGTCCACCTGATCGGGGGAAGACCTGCCGTGCCGGCGGGGGCGGGGCGGAGCGCGCGGAGTGAGGCGCACTGCCACCCGCGGCTGCGGCAGGAATTTCTGAGATTGATCGGCACCGCGCGGCCGGATGCCGTGCAGGCAGAGTTCTCGGAGCTCGCCGGACTCGCTGCAATGAGGCGCGGCGACAGGCCCTGGTCCATAACCCTCCACGACGTCAGCCTGGGGGTGGATGGTTCACATGCCGATGATGCGCGCGAGACGGGGCAGCTGTCGCGGTTCGACCGTGTGTTTGTGTGTTCGGACGAGGATGCGGCGCTCCTCCCTGAGCTGCGCCCCGTGGTAGTGCCGAACGGTATGGAGGAGATGGAGTACGTTCCTTCCGGGAACGGCGGGCGTGGGATTCTCTTCGCGGGACCTTTCCGCTACAGGCCCAACTTCGAGGGAATCTCAGAGTTCGTGCGGGACGTGTTCCCGCAACTGCGGCGGCGCGTACCCGGGGCGGAGTTGTGGATCCTGGCCGGCGCCGGCGCGGCCGAACGCCAAGAAGAGGAACTCGACCGATTCCGGATTCCGGGTGTGACCGTGTACGACTACAACGCGGATCCGCGTCCGTTCCTGAGGCGGTGTGCGCTAACCATAAACCCGGTCTCGGGAATCCGGGGCTCGAGCGTGAAGCTCCTGGAGTCTGCTGCGGCGGGGCGCGTCTGCATATCGACCAGGGATGGAGCGCGCGGGTTTCTCTCCGACTGCCCGCCTTCGTTGATCGTCGTCGAGCACACGCAAGACTTCCTGGAGCCGCTCGAGCGTCTGTTGCTGGACAGCGCGTTCCGCAAGTCGATCGAGCCGCCGCCTGCCGACTATCTCGCGAGACACTCATGGCGGGCGTCCGCAGCGAAATTTGTGGAGGAATATGACAGGCTGCTGGGAGAAGCAGGACTTCGACACCCCCGCCAGGGTCTATGACGTCATCTCGGAGTTCTACGACGACGACATGGGAGTGACGAATCCGGGGGCCGACATCGCCTTCTATGCGAGCCGGGCCGTGGCGGCTTCGGGCCCCGTGCTCGAACTCGGATGCGGGACGGGCCGGGTCTCCCTGCCGCTGGTCCGGGCGGGATGCCGGGTGGTCGGCCTCGACGTTTCGCCGCGAATGCTGGAAGTACTGCACAGGAAGGCCGACTCGGTGCTGGATCCCCGGGAGCGGGCACGGCTGCGGGTGCACTGCGCCGACATGAGCGGATTCGAGCTGCGTGCCGAGTTTCCGCTCGTGATCTGCCCTTTTTCCGCCTTCAACTATCTGGTGGAGGAGAGTGCGCAGCTATCGGCCCTGGCATGTATCTCCAGGCATCTGATGCCCGGGGGCAGGTTCGTGATGGACACGTTTCTTCCGGATCCCGACGTGCTTCTGCGCTCCGACGATTACGTCTATCTGGATTACCGGAGGACGCGTACCGACGGAACCATCCTTCAAAGGGAAAAGAGAATCCTGAAAAACCCCTCGAAACAGACCAATATCATAGAGCGCACTTATGCCCTCATGGCACCGAACGGCTCGGTTTTGCGTACGGCAGTCACCCGTGAGCGCATCCGCTATTTCTACCCGGCCGATCTTCAGAGCCTCCTCGAATCTGCCGGCTTCACCCTCGTCGAGACCTGCCTCACTCCCTCCACCCTTTCCATAATAAGCGAGAGGGCAAAATGAAGAAGTAGCCGCGCTTCGCCGAAGCGCGCCGTGTCCGGCCCGGCGGCGCGGGCCCACGCTCTTGTCGATGCGATATCGGATTTTGATCATCCGTGACTGACGGAATACAAGTTGCGCAAGTCGATCATCCGGCGCTGCGGGATCTCCGTATGACGGCCGGCAAAATCAGGAGGGATGCGATTTGCCGCTTCGCCGATAACGGTCAGGTTGTGAATCACGGCGTCCACCAGTTCTTCATCGCTTTCAAATGCCTCAAAGTCCACTATGAAGATCCATTGTGGGGGTACATAGTCATGAAAAACGCCGGCCGCATTCATCGAGCTGCATTTTGGATATCGTCGATTGCCCATGACTCCGGTCAGAACTGGAAATAGATGAAGGGGATTCTCTCGTCGATTACCGAGAACACCTCCAGCCATAGCATCAGGGCGACGATCGCGGTGATGAGCGCCCAGCGCGGCGCCCTGGTCAACCGTTCGATGACCTCCCATCTTTCTTCGAGGATCGCCACAACCAGCGATATCACGATCATCGCCAGATGCCGGTGCCCAAGCAGCCAGGTTCCCCGAGTATGGCTGAACATCTGCCGCAGGACAAAAACGCTGTCGTTGAATCCCGGCGCGCGAAAGAAAACCCAGCCGAAGCAGACGAGGACGAATGTAACGACCATCTTCGGCGGGTGCAGCCAGGGGTTGGTCTTCGGCGCTTTGTCCCCGCGGATCTCCCGGGCGATTCTGCCCAGCGAGAGCAGCAGGCCGTGATACCCTCCCCAGATCACGAAATTCCAGCTGGCCCCGTGCCACAGGCCGCCGAGCAGCATCGTCAGCATCAGGTTCTTGTACGTCGCTAATCGCCCGTGACGATTGCCGCCGAGCGGAATGTAGAGATAATCGCGAAGCCAGCGTGAGAGCGATATGTGCCACCGGTGCCAGAAGTCCTGGATGTTGCCGGCCAGGTAAGGGCGCGTGAAGTTGATGGGAAAGTGGAATCCGAGAAGGCGGGCGCATCCGATGGCGATATCGGTGTAGCCGGAGAAATCGAAAAAAATCTGCATCGCGAAGGCGATCGTGCCGCTCCATGCCGTCAGCATCCCCGGGGCTGCGCTCACATTCCTGAAGTATGCGTCCGACACCTTGGCGAACTGGTCGGCGAAAGCCATCTTCTTGGTCAATCCTACCAGTATCAGGAGCGCCCCCTGGTGAACATCCTCCTCCACCGGCGGGTTCCAGTTGAACAGGTCGCGGAAAAACTCGCCCGCCCTGACGATCGGCCCTGCTACGAGTTGCGGCCAGAAAGCGATGAACAGGGCATAGTCGAGCGGATTGCGGACGGCTTTCTGCTGTCCCCGGTAGACGTCGACGACGTACGACATGCTCTGGAACGTATGGAAGCTGATTCCCACCGGAAGCACGATCGAAAGGAAGAACGAATTGCCGGGCTTGCCCATCAGCACCGCGACCGTGGACGCCAGGAGGTTGTAGTACTTGAAAAAACCCAGAAATCCCAGGTTCGCGGCCAGGCTCATAATCAGGGCGAGCCTGCGACGCGACGGGCGGACTGTTTCGATCAGGATGCCCGCTATGAAGTCGATCACGGTCAGCGTGATCAGCAGCAGGATGAAGACCGGATTCCAGCTCATGTAGAAGTAATAGCTGGAGACAAGCAGTATCGGCCGGCGCCAGGGCTTCGGCGAGCAATAGAATGCCGGCAGGATCACGCAGAGGAATATGAAAAACTCGATCGTGTTGAACAGCATGTCAGTTCCGGCTCGGTCCCAGTTGGTCGCGGATCACATTCGCCAGCATGACACTGAAGCGCTCCCGCCCGCGCGAGTTCATGTGAACGCCGTCAAAATAGAACTCCGGACGCTCCAGCGGCTCGAACGCCAGCTCCGGCAAAAGGATTACTCCGCGCCTCCTCCCGAAGTCGCGGATCGATTGGCTGAGGCCCTTCGGCGGCCCGCCCGGACGCACCACCGGACCGCGCGGGAGCACCAGGAATACAAGCCGCGTGCGCGATCCCTCGTACAAGTCCAGGATCTTGCCGAACCACCTTCTCCGGTAGGCCTCGAGCGCTCCCGTGCGCGGCCCCGGCTCGGACAACAGGGCGGTCTTGAGAATGGCCGCCTGATCCGCAGGCAGATTTGCCGGGAACCGCACCGTTCTCGTGTCCCAGTCCACCTCTAGCCCGCTGAGATCGGTGGTATGGCCGCTGTATCCGTCACGCCATTCTTGGCCGTGAATACGCCGCTGCTCAACATCCGACAGCCGCTTCTCCGGTTTTTCTATAAAGGCGAGCAGATCCTGCTGGTAGATGAATCCCTTGAAAAGACTGCCGCGCAAAACCTCGAATCGCTCGCGCGCCTTGCCGAAGGAAAAAGCGAAATCGATGACGTCGCTGTAGCGCAGGCGTGCCGCGACGTAGTGCATGTCGAGAGTGCGGTTGGCGTAGTCCTCCGCCGGGTCGATGTCCTCATAACTCTCGACAGGCAGCACGACGGCACTGTATCGGGTGCGGCCCGGATCGATATCGCGGAGTTCGTAATACCAGCACCGGGGCGTCGTGCCTGCGGCCGAGGCGTTCGCAAAATAGTAGCCGTGATCGCCGCGTGAACGATTGGCGAGGGGCGCCGAAAAGCCCTCCGCGATCCGGGAGTCGCCGATCACCAGCACTTCGTCCACACCGAGCGGTTTACGCTTCAATTCGTCCCTCAGTATCCCTTCGAGTATGCCGGTCGAGGACTGCGGCTCGACGTAGCCCGCGTAGAATCCCGTACGGAAGATCAGTCCCTCGATGAGCGCGAACAGCGCGGCGGCGACAAGATAAATTGCGGCGGGGCCGGCCCAGGCGCTCTTTCGCCGGGCAACAGTGAAATACCCGGAATTCCCCTCATTTCGCGCACATTCCATGTTGCGGATCCCCTCACAACGCCGGCTGGTGTCGCCGGATTCACAGGACAAGGGGATCGAGTTTAATACCGGCGATGCGGCATCCGAAATGAAAACCGCGCAACCTGGTACCATGTCAGTTGCGGGTGGCGGAGATCCCACGCTTCTTCGACTGCAGTGTGATTCCGCGCCGGCGGCGCGGGCCCGACGCGCGCTGCGGCGCAACGTGCGCGCCGGGACAATTCCGGGAGAATTCCACTCCGATCGGTGCCACCCTGCCCTCACTACTCGGCTCCCTGTTTGCTGCGGCCTGTCAGGACCATGTTCCGAGCCGCATCATTTTGCACGCGTTGCCCGGATGCGCGCTGACAGGAAGGGGAGTGCGCTATAATCAACAGTATCAATAAGGAGTGAGAAGCGATGGGATCTGGACAGGACGAATTCATGGCCCAGCTGCGGCGGGAGCGGGAGCTCCGAATGAAGGGTTACCGGGAGCGGGCGCTCAAGCTGTTTCCCCATGTTTGCGGCCGGTGCGGACGGGAGTTCGAAGGCAAGAGAACCAGGGAGCTTACCGTCCATCACAAGGATCACGATCACGACAACAACCCTCCGGATGGCAGCAACTGGGAGCTTCTTTGCGTCTACTGCCACGACAACGAACATGAGCGTCACGCGGTCGCCGATTGGTCGGAAGGGCCCGCTGCATCCGGACAACAGAAGACTGTCTCCACATTCAAGCCGTTCGAAGCCCTCCAATCCCTACTGAAGAAGCGATAGGAACCACGCGGGGAAAGACGCAACCTTACAGACCAGACAAACAACCTCCCGGAGCCAGCACTCTCGCGCAGCCTCAGGTAAAGCGTTGCTCGTTCGGTTGATGCTGCCACGGAAGACAAGGCCGGGCGGCAGTGTTAACGTCTTCTCAAAACAGGCTGCAATGCACACCAGAATTGCTGCTTGCGGAGAAACTGAGACCGATGCTGAGCGTTACCGTCACGATGTGGTGACCGAGGCGGAATAGGTAATTCGTCGGGTCAAGAAAAACCGAGTCTCTCCGTACCTCGTCGTCGTAGAATACACATACGCCGAGGAATTCGATGAGGCACCCGCCTTTGGTGAAGTGCGCAGGGATATTTGTCTCTCTGTTCGCCGCAGCGGCAGATTCTTACCCAGCTTCCGCACCTGCACAATCAACGCAAGGCCTGGCCCGGCCTCCGCTCGAGATTACTCAGGTCGACCTGTTCAGTAGCAGTAACTGGAACAGCATGCAGGTCAGTGTTCTCGGATTGATGCTCGGCATGACGCGACGCGAAACGCTGATGGTCGCCATGAGAACCGGCTTGCGCCTCGATGACGATCTCGGGCAGGGGTGTCTGAAGGAAAGGACGTGCAGCGTCTCCGAAGGGGGCAGGTACAACGGGTTGAGCCTCATCTACGGTGAAAGTGAAATCCTGGAGGAGATTAGAATTGAGGCACGAATACGGCATGCGTCCAAAGAGGAGTGGTCCGGTTGGCTGGTGAGCAGGTTTCAGGGTGAAACTCGCCGGCTCTTCGAGTCCTACTCAGACAGCGTTCGCAATCAAGTCCTGGGGCCTATAGATGCGATGTGGGCAGGGAAGATGAAGCCATTCCCCGCCTGGGACCCGCATTCAGCCGACGGGACGCTGCCTGCTCATCGTCGGGGATACCAATACACGAAGCACGGTTTGATCCTGTACGTGGATCTCCACGAGCCGTATCCTCAGAGCGATAGCGACATCGAAAAGGTGACGATTGAATTTGTGTCGCCCATGACGCTGTCCAAATAGTCCGCCGGATGGGTGAGCAGCGGAGCTCAGGGACTCGTCTTTTCGGGGAGGAGTGAATCCAGCGCGGCCAGGTAGAAAGCGACCAGACGGTATGTGTCGTAATACCCGTCATTGCGCACAAGTTGCAGTCTGTCTTTGAGGCTATGAAGCACGGAGAAGTTGTCCTGAGTCAGCGAGTGACTCGTAAGGGAGGGGATCTTCGCGTCGGCAAATGCGTTTGCGTCCGAGATACCGACCCGGCTGACATCAACGACAGGCACGGGCAGTTTCATAGCATCCGCTACACCGTTCAAGACAGTCCCAAGACGCCCACCGGTCTTCCCAAGGTCCGCCTTCGTGCTGGTCAGGCCCAGGCAGTCCATATTCACCATGGCGTCGGTTGCATTCCTGCGTTCCCTCGGTAGTTTTCGGACGTAATATCTCGATCCCACCAATCCCTTCTCCTCGCCGACAAACCCGACAAAAGTTGAACGTGTGCCGGCGCGGATGTGCTTTGACGCTTTCGATAAGGCTCGGGAGAAAAGAGGCGCCACTCCAGTTGTCAACGATGCCTCGACCATCGTCAAAATTCGCATCGTAATGAGCCCCGACTATGATAGTGGCGTCCGGGGATCCAGGCAGGGTGCAGACCAGATTAGGCAACCGGCTGCCCCCGACCTCTTGCTCCGCAAGATCAGTCCCGGTGCACCCCGCTTCGGTGAACAACTGGTGCAAGCGCGTTTCGCGCTCCGCGTTCTTCCCCGACATCTGAGTAAGCCTCTGCTCGACGACTTCCCTGACGATGACCTTTGCTTCAATCTTCCGGGCCCGAGCTGCACTGACGAAGCACAGGAGAATGCCAAGCCCTGGGAGGATGTTACGAAGATTCACCGGGGTCAAACCTCTCGAAAAGGGGAAGGCGATACCACAGAGCGAGTTTTTCGACCAGCGGCAAGAGCTTCCCGGTGGCGAAGGGGTCCATGAGAAAACCCGCCACCGCCAGCGGCAGGCGAGGTTGAAGGTAGGCGCAATCGACGCACTCGGCAAAGTCCGAGATGTCACCGCTTATGTGGCTCCGTCGCATCGTCTGCATCTTCTCTCCATTCCAAATCTCTGCCAGCGATTGCTCCTTCAGATTCCCGACAGGCCCCGCTTTATACAGCACTCCCGGGGACGCATAGACCGAACCATCCGTGTCGATGAAGGGGGGCCCGTGCCACAACCGCGCGCATGGATTCTTCCTGAACCTGGCCCGGCTTTCGCCTGCCGCGCCGACGCCGTAGTTACATACAACGTCTTTCTTTACCCGGACGAGATCCAGTCCCGGGGTGTTGCGCCACATGCGGTAGAAGGCACCAACTTGTGAGCGTGTTTCCTCCAGAATAATCATCTGAACGACCGCAAGGATGCAGGCTCGCCGCCGGCGTTTCCGTTCGAGGAATGCGTGAATGTTCGCGATTACCTGATCGTAGCACGCGCGACCGTGCACGGCTTCATATACTTCCGAAGTCGCACCATTAACCGAGAAGATGATCAAATCGACACCCGAATCAATGACGGCATCGGCCATCGCATCGTCCAGAAGGGTGCAGTTCGTCGAAAACATGACCCGGATGCCTTTCGACCGTGCGTACCGGATCATCCGGAACGACTCGGGATTCATCGTCGTTTCCCCGGGACCATCGAGCGATAGATACCGGAGATAGGGAGAAGAGCTCGTCGATTATCCGCCTGAAGACGTCGAACCCCATGTTGGGGCCATCGAATGTCCTGACGGCCCGGATGCACATCCGGCACTTCATGTTACAGCGATGCGTGGTGGCAATGATCGCGGTTGGCGGCGGCCCGGGACATTGAGGCGATCGGTGAAGGTAGCTTGCGAGAAGCTTCATTCGGTAGCCGAGCGGAGAGGGTTGAACCTGCGGCATGAGTCCGTTCCCAGCGTAAGTCCGGTGCCCTGTGCGTCGCTATGCGACCCGGGATCATGAGGACCGCATTGTGCAGCATCCCCGTCCCGGATGCAACCAGGGCCCAGGGTGCTGTAACACTCGCCGTCGCGAGCAATTTGAGGGAATACCACCCGCGTCCGTGCTATGGTAGTAACGAGATACGGCGTGTCTCAGCGGATGCTTCCGGCCTTTCTCCGAGCCGCCGTGCATCATGGAATACTCGACGCACGCACTCCCGTTAGTCAGCATAATCGTAGTGAACTGGAATGGCGCGCACCTTCTTGACGACTGCCTCGCGTCTCTGGAGCGTCAGACCTGGAAGCGGCGCGAATTCATCCTGGTAGACAACGGCTCTACAGACGGCAGCGTCGAGTGTATGGAAGCCTGGATCAGACGATTGGGCCGCGCTGAAGGCGTTTACCTGGATCGGAACACAGGCTTCTGTCAGGCGAACAACATCGGATTCACAAAAGCTCGCGGGGAGTGGATCGCTCTGTTCAACAACGATGCCGTAGCCGAGCCCTCCTGGCTCGAAGAACTGGTTCGCCATGGTGATGAAAAAACGCGAATCGGCATGCTGGGCGGCAAGATCCTTTTTGTTGAACCGAGGGGCCTGATCGACAAAGCAGGGCATCTCATTTACTGGGACGGCCAGAACCGAGGGCGCGGCACGATGGAACGCGACACCGGTCAGTACGAACAGGTCGAGGAGATCCTCTGGCCGGATGCCTGTGCCGCCCTGTATCACCGCGAGCTATTCGAGGAGACCGGCGGCTTCGATGAAACCTTCTTTGCATTCGGCGACGATGCCGACCTCGGCATGAGGGCCAGATTGCTCGGATGGAAGGCCCGATATGTGCCGACTGCCGTCGTCTACCATCGACACTCCGCCACGGCGGGGGCCTATTCACCTCTGAAAGTCATGTTGGTGGAGCGCAACCGGCTTCTTCTGGCGATCAAGAATTTCCCGCTTCCACTGTTGCTGCAGAACCCTTACTGGACGTTGCGGCGGTTCTACTGGCATGCATCTGCCGCACATCGGCGGCAGGGCGCGGCCGGGCGTTTCGTTGCAGAACAGGGTTGGGGCCGCGTTCTCCTCAACATTGCATGGTCGTACGCGAGCGCGGCCAGGCTGTTGCCGCATGCGCTGCGCCGGAGGCGCTTCATCCAGCGCACGCGGCGTCTGTCTAACCGGGAATTGGTGGACCTGTTGCGCCGCTTCCATATCGATGTGCGGGACCTGGCTCTACGCGATTGATCGGCAGGTGTTGCATGATTTGCATCATAGGCTCCGGCCTCAGCGGGATAGCGGCGGCCGCTGCACTGGCGGCACGCGGGATACGCCCAACCATACTCGACGTCGGAATCGAAGCGCCTGTCGCCGCGACGAGCCTCAAAATGCGGCTGGGATCGGTTGAGCCGGATGATTGGCATACGGATGTGGCGGCTCCGGCCAAAAGAACAGGGCCCGTCGCGGCAAACGGAATACCGCAGAAGCTCTACTTTGGATCGGACTTTGTCTTCCGGGAGGCGGAACAATCGGTATCGCTTGCCGCGGACTGTGCATCCATGTTCCGTTCGTTCGCAGTTGGCGGGTTCAGCAACCTGTGGGGAGCTGTCATTCAGCCTGTCAGGGACGAGGACATCCGCGGCTGGCCCATTAGCGCAAAGGATCTCAACCCGCACTATGCCGCAATCAGCAGACTCATCGGCTGCTCCTCTGCTCCGCACCTCCGTCCGAGCTCGCAGGCCAAGGCCCTATATGCTGATTTGTCTGCAAACTCGGACCTGCTGCACGGGAGCGGAATCTCGTTCGAATATCCGCAGCTTGCGGTGCGGGCCGCAGACCGCAACGGAACCAAAGGGTGCCGGTACTGCGGCCTGTGTCTCTTCGGATGTCCGTACGACTCCAGGTACACGGCGGACACCACTCTCGGCGAGCTCGTCCGAACAGGACAGGCCGCCTACGAAGCGGATATGCTCGTGCGGAGGCTCACTCCGTTGGACGGCATGGTCCGCATCGAGGGCCTGTCGCGGCGAGGCGAAGTCCGGGTTTTCCTTGCAGAACGCGTGTTTCTTGCGACCGGCCTGCTCGAAAGCACCCGGATCATCCTGGAATCACTCGGCGCGCACTGCAAGCCGCTCCGGATCCGCCACAGCGACATCTTCACGGTTCCGCTGCTGAGGTATCGCCGCTCACCCGGCATCCAAGTCGAAAAACTGCACACTCTGTGCCAGCTCACGGCAGAACTCGAGGACGCGTCCATATGCGCGCATCGAGTGCACCTGCAATTCTATGGTTACAACGAACTGTACCGCACACTACTGGCCGGCAAGATCGGTCTTCTGGCGAAACCACTCGCACCGGCGCTGGAATCCTTGTGCGGCAGGCTGTTGGTGATATTCGGTTACCTGCACTCAGACGTCTCGTCCAGCATCCAGTTGAGTCTGTCCTCGGAGGTCAATCCCGCCATTATCCTCGAAGGGAAGCCCAATCCCGACGCTCGACGGATCTGCATGGCTGTTGCCCGAAAACTGCAGAGGCATCACGTGTGCTTCAGGGGGATCACACTCCGGTCTCAGCTGAAACTCGATCTGCCGGGAGGAGGCTATCACAGCGGGGGCACTCTCCCGATGCGGCGGATCCCCGAGGCGCTCGAGACGGACTCCTGGGGACGATTGCCGTCGTTACCGGGCGTGCATGTCATCGATGCCAGCGTGCTGCCGACCGTGCCGGCCTCGCCGACTGCGTTCACCGTGATGGCAAACGCGCACCGAATCGCCTCGGAGGTTCCTATCCCCTGATGAAGAGCAGGCTGTCGCCACAACCCCGCTACAGGCTCTACACCCGAACGGCAAGTTATACCCTGCCGGTGCGGCAGCTGTTTCGCGCCCACAGCTCGGGTGAGGCTGTCCTGCGGCTTGAAGAAGAGGTCTGTCGCCGCCTCCAGGTCGCGGCCGCAGCCTGCGTGCCGATGGCTCGCACCGGCCTGTGGATGGGGCTCCTTGAAATGATTCGGCCTGGCCAGACCGTGATTATGTCCCCGCTGACCATCATCGACGTTGTGAATATGGTTCTGCTGGCCGGCGGCATCCCGCTCTTCGCAGATACTGGCAGGATGTCGTGCGGTATGGATCCGGCTGGTGCGGAAGCTCTGATCGACAGCCGGACAGGAGCCGTGCTGATTACCCACCTGCACGGCGAAACCTCCGGTGCGTTTATGTTCCGGGAGATTTGCCGCAGTCACGGCGTACCTCTCATAGAAGACGCGGCTCAGGCTTTCGGCGCGTCGGAAAACGGCCGCCGTTTGGGCACAATCGGGGACCTCGGGATCTACAGTTTCGGTTTCTACAAGAACGTGAATGCATGGCGCGGCGGCATGGTCGTGTCGCAGGATCCAGGCTTGATCCGCAGAATTCGTTGCCGCTTGGATGCCCTTCCGCAGCTGCCGGATTGGCAACTGCACGGCATCGTGCTGCGCGGGGCACTCACCGATGTGGCCACATGGCCGCCCGTTTTCAGCAGACTCGTTTACCCGCTGATTCGCCACGGCCACCTGAAGGGAATCGGTACCGTAAACCGCCACCTGGATCCGGAGTATGGGGCCACGCGTCTGACCGCAGTTCCGCCCGGCTACCTCTATCGAATGACTGAAGCACAAGCGCAGATTGCCCTGGCCCAGATGGAATCAGTTGACGTTGCCTCGCACGCACGCATCTCGAATGCCTCCTTGTACGACAAGGGACTGCATGAGGCGGATCATCTCGTCAAACCTCGGTGGAGCTGCGACGGATCGAACACGTATATGTACTACCCGCTCCGCTGCCGCGAGAGAAACGCTCTGCTCAGCTACGCGATGCGCAACCGCAGGGACTTCGCGGCCCAGCACCTGAGGAACTGCGCGGATCTGCCCGAGTTCAGGAATCTCTACCGCGACTGCACCAACGCACGGGCGGCGGCGCGTGAACTTGTTCTTCTCCCCACCTACCCACGCTACCCCCGCGCTGAAATACTGCAAAATATTGAAGTCATACAAAGCTTTTATGCGACCCGGGCTCATGAAAGGGCGCCGCGGGCCTAATGGCCCCGACAGCGACGCGGCCAGGCTTGACGCCGCTTCGTTCAGTCGGGATTGCTCTCCTTGGAACGCCTCGGAATTGCGGCGCGATTACCCTGCGCCTATTTCCCGCTGATAAATATTGTGAAGCCATTGAGGTGGCGCATAGTCCAGGGCGATCCATTGGTTGCCGCATCCTGGACGGCCCTGCAGGGATCGGACCACGAGCCCTCGTAACAAACTACAATCCGCCGTCCAACACAGGTTCCGGCAGGGTAAATCCGGCTGAGATTGTCTTCTTGAAAACCTGCCAACCGCGGAACGTAGTACTCCAGCAACGCATTAATCTTCGGCATCAGCACGACATCTCCCGGCTCGACGGTCTTGTCCAATAAAACAGCTGCGCCGATCCAGTCTGCGGGTTCGCTTCGCGCCTGAATCCGATCGACCCAAACGGACGCGCAGACAAACAAACCGGCATACGTGAGTGCAAGCAGCGCCGGCCGGGCGGGAAGGCCGCAGCGCCATGCGAACCATTTGTCGACATGGCACACACCATGGCCGGCGAGCAGAATAAGGGGCGGAGTTGCATGGAGCATATGACGGACATTGAAAAAGTAGCCGGCCCACATCTCCGCCAGTGGCAGAACGAGCATCGGGACAACCAGCCAGCTGAGCACCCAGCAGATCGCACCGCGGCGCCTGCGGCGAACGAGCGCCCGTGTGCCGAGTGCCACTCCCAGTATCACCAGTGCCGCCACAGTATAGTTGTTGTCTCCAAGCCCTCGGAACAGGCTAGGGATCAGTTTGAGATTGGCAATCTCCGAAGCAGGCGAGATCTGCGGGCGAGCCCACATGTATCGGATCCAAGGCCAGAAGAGCACTGCAGAAGCCACGGCTGTGGCCAGAAACATCGTCAGATGACGCCGATCAGGCCTGGCCAGACTGCCATCGTCATGTTCGAGATCGTCCACTTCCGGGTCTGCTACGGGAGCAGGCTTGCAGAGAGTCGCGAGAACAAGCCCGATGCCTTGTGCACATAGGATCAGGCTGCCAAGAACACTGGTGTACAGAAGGAGTGTTGAGACCACGAGGAAGAACAGCCAGCCAAGGCGGTTCGGTTTCTTGCTGTAGACCTGCCGGAGCAGAAGGTCATAGGACAAGAGCGAGAGCATCAGGAGCAGGGAGTAGGGCCTTCCTTCCAGGCTGTAGTGGTAGGCCAACGGGTAGAACGCAAAAAGGACTGACGAGTAGAATGCTGTCCCGTCAGAAAAGAAAAGGCGCGCTACCCGATGGAAAATCCAGATTGAAAGGACTCCGAAAATCGCTGCGTGCAGACGCAGAGCCCATGCCTCATTTCCCAGAAGCGCCGTCACTCCCCTTTGCACGAAGAAATCAAGGGGGGACGCAAGATCCATTCCCCCCTTCAAGCGTGAGACAATCTCTCCGGCCGACGCGGACTTGATTATTCGGGCCTGCATCAGCTCATCGGTCCATAGTTGACGCGCACCCAGGAACGACAGGCGGTGAAGGCAACCGACCGCCAGTAGTACGGTGACGTTCCTTGCCATGCGGGGCGAAGTCGGGATCGCGATCATGAGTGGTCGACGGCCTGGCCTCTTCATACCTGCATTTCAAGACGGGCGGCATGTGTCATCGGCCGTAACCTGTGTCTTGCATTCGCCATCCTGCGGCGTTTAGGATGAAGCCAAGCCAGAGACACACAAATGGAATCTCAAAAAACACGGCAGCTCGAGTACCACAACAGCGTCGTTTATTCCGGACTGGCGCCGCGTGAACCTGACAACAGCAATCCTCTCGTTGCCTGGCTGAACACCTACCGGCTCCGCAAGACCCTGGAGATGATCGGCACTCCCCTTGCAGGGAAACCGGTCTTGTCTGTCTGCGGCGGGGATGGCCAGGAGGCGGACTATGTTTCGAGTCAAGGAGCCGAGGTGACCGTTACGGATCTCTGCGAGACCGCACTGAAATCGGCCCGAATTCGAAACGCGACTCTGCGCTGTTATTGCATGGATGCTGAATCGCTTGCATTTCCGGACGGCGCATTCGACTGGGCCATCGTGCGGGAGGGGCTCCATCATCTTGCGCGCCCGGTCAAGGGGCTCTATGAACTCGAACGCGTCTCGCGGGAAGGCTTTGCGATTATGGAGGGGCAGGACTCGTTCATGGTCCGTCTGCTGGTAGCCCTTGGCCTGGGTGACCGCAAAGACCCGGCAGGAGGTTATATATATCGCTTCAGCCGGAGGGAGATTGAGAAGATACTTTCCACTGCCCAGACTATAGAAAAATGGAAGATTCATACCGCCTGGCTTCCCTACGGCAGCGATATCCTGACTTACTTCCCTGTGTTCAAGCGCTTTGTTTATCCACTGATCAACCACCCGTTCTCCCTCAGAATCCTGACGAGTAAATCCGGAAAGCGCGCGCTCATATTCCTGTTCAACGTACTCAATGCTCTCATAGGCAGGTGGGGTAACTGCCTGGTCGTGGTGGCCTGGAAAGATCCAAAGTAAGGGAGGCATCTGCAGACGCGAGCGACCCGGAGGAGAGTTGAAGGCTCGGACAAATGATGGACACTGGCGTCTTATCCGGCAATCCACCATCAGTCGCCCGGCGAGGTTGTGGCGCCAATCCGATCCCATCTTCCGATCCCCGGCGGGTGCCTCTCTCCTTGTCAGAAGACACCCCTCGTTTTCCATAACTGCAGTAGATTTGTTCACGGGACAGGTTTTCTGCAGGTGTTATGATCTGCTTCAAAGAGGTCGAAGGTCCCGGATGCAGTCGAAATCGGCTCTGCCACAACCTGGAGGTCCTCACGTTCAGGACCTTCAGGGACACAACCGCTGGTTGGGTATTCCGATAGTTGGCTGGGTTATTCTCTTTGCGATTGCCGTAAACCTTCCGTTCGTCAACCAGCCCTACCACATGGACGACGGCGTATTCCTCCTGATAGCCCGCAACGTCCAGCACAACCCGTGGTTTCCGCAGGATTTCCCGTTCTTCTTCGAAGGCCTTTACGCTTCAGATCTCGCCTCCGGGGAACACGCGTGGCCGCTGACCTCATATATTGCTGCCCTGATTTCACTTGTCGGCGGGTACAAGGAAGCCTGGCTGCATTTGGGATTCCTGCTCTTTCCGGTTCTGCTTGCCTGGGGGATGTACTCGCTCTCAGCCGATCTCACACGGCTTCCTGCGCTGGCAACTGTCACATTGCTGATGCTTCCGGTCGTCGTTGTGTCGAGCCACACGCTCATGACCGATATCCCCCTGCTGGCATTGTGGCTCACGGCCGTGGTGCTTTTCCGCAGAGGAATCGCATCCGGAAGCGCCGGTCCGTTGTGGGCCGGCTCGCTTGTGGCCGCCCTGGCCTGCGCGGTTACGTACTCCGGGTTGTGCGTGGTTGTACTGCTCTTGCTCTATGCGCTCCTGCGGCGCAAGCCGACCGCCGCACTGGCCATAGTCCTCGTGCCGGTCGGAGCGCTGGCAGTCCTCTTCTCGGCACATTACCTTCACTACCACCGCTTCACTCCCGCGATGCTGGTGGATGCGTACCTGTCTGCAAAGCGCGTCCTGGCATCGGAGCTGGTGTTTGAAAAGTCCATGTTCGCCATCCTGGCACTGGGAGCTGTTACGGTCTCACCCTTATTCGCCGCTCTCTCCAACGGCTACAAAGTCAACCTTGGCACCCTGGCAGCCGCAATCTGGTGTGCGCTGGTATTGCCGCAGTGCTCCAATTACAGCGCGGGCCAGAAGGCATTGTTCATATTGTTCTGCTGGGCCGGATTGTGCGTGCTGGCTCGTGTCGTTGGCCAGCTGCTCCAGGGATTCGGGGGATTGCGCAGTAAGTCTGAGCTGAACGCAGAAAACCTGTTCCTTGGCATGTGGGTCCTCGGAGTAGTCATCTTCTGCATTGCAGTGCACATGACAGGTTCAGCCCGCCACCTTCTCCCGGCGATGCCGGCGCTGGTACTGATTCTGTTCCGGCACATTGAGCAGAGGTGGGGTCATCTCGCGCGCCGTCTTGCAGTCGCAAACCTGGCGCTCTGCGCGCTGATAGCCTCCGTCCTGTCGCTGGCCGATTACGAGTTCGCAACGATCTACAGGGATTTTACGGATACGATCTCCCGATCCCTGCTCTGCCAATCCGGGAAAGTGTGGTTCACCGGCGAGTGGGGATTCCGTGCCTATTTGGAACAAGCCGGCGGCCAGGAACTGGGACGCCGTGACCCGCGGGCCGGGCCCGGCGATATCCTGGTTGTCCCAACCCTGGCGACGCCCTATCTGACCCTGTACAGCGACAAGCTCAGCCTGCCATCCATAGCGCTGGTGGCTCCCTCGTCGATAGGCTTTCCGATACCGCCCGTTCCGTCCGGTGGAGTCCTGGTTTACACGAGCGGGATGCCATTCCACGAGGCAAGCGACGGGGTGCAGTTTGTTGTGCGCTTCCTGTCCAGAGACGCCGACCAGGTATTGTCCGATGAACGGATCGATCCGCAAACTGGCCGCCGTTGGCAGGCTCATGAACTCCTGTTGCCCGAGACTGCCCGGCAGGGTGGAACGATTCTGCTGGAGGCCCGGGTCGGAGCCGGCGGCGACGCCGACGCTGACTGGCTCGCAATTGCGCGCGTGAGAATCACGATCCGGACTGACGGCAGGGAAAGGACTCTATACGATTTCCGGGAACATCTGAATGAAGCGCAGATCACACCTGTTCCCGGGTTTCAGTACCACACCAAAGGAAACGTGCCGGCTTTCCCGATGAATGTGTGGCTCGAGCAGGTGCCGGCCACAATCCTCCTGGGCACCCACACCTATAGGCCTCGAATACCGATCCGCCTCCTCGACAGCGGCAGTCATGCCGGCTTCTGGAGCTCTGGCTGGGGATTGCTGCCCTATTCGTTCGCAGCAACGAATACCGTGCTCGAAACTATTTCTGTGTACGAAGTCACCCGGGACGTCGATAGCTACGGCGAGCGGCCAGTCAGCTGGTTCGAGAAGTAGGACAGTCGGAGCTCATGCTACCGTACGAGATCCGGATGCCGGCTTTTGCTGAACATGCCCAGACTGCGATTCGAACAGTGGAGATTGAAGTGATCTCGTCTCGTAAGGTGACCGCTGTTCAACCCTGAGGGGGAAACAGCAATCTCGCAGCACAGGCTGCCTGAACTACAGAATCAGCGAAGTCAATGCATGGCGGGTTTTCGGGACTTTCCCAAAGGTCGACGCCGCAGAAGATCGCAACAGCCACGACAGTCTTCGAATAAACCCCGGCGCAATACTCGAAGCCGAAACTGACGGTAGCGAAGGCAGTTCCATACTTTCGAAACTGGCTGCTCACGCAGACTGCCGACGCGATAATTCAGGCATGGATAGACCTCCCCGGAGGGCGTGACGTACATGACCGTCCACGGGGAAACGCAGAAAAGATCGCGCGGCTGCAACCGGTTCTCATAGTGGCTGACGAGCGATGGAATGGGCAGATCGGGCAGTATTCTCAGACGAGTCCTGGAGGATGGTGCGTTGCGAAGCCGGTACAACTGATCGGCCAGTGTGGACGCAGGAAATTCCTCAAAACGCGGGGGCTCCTGGCCAGATTCTAGATCATCCTGCAGGTCTGCGCCACCAATGCGACTGCTGGGAAGCTGGAGCTGAAATGTGCAGTAGTCGGCTCCGGCGTCCTCAGCCACATGCATCATTTCGGTAAGGCTGCCAACGTTTTGGGCCGTGACGGTGGCTCTCAGATTGACAAATGGGAATCTCTTGTTCTTCCGTCTCCTGGCAACGGTCAGCATTTCGACCGCGGACATGATCGATGAAAACGTCCCCCTCCCGCGGATGGCATCGTGAATTTCCTTCGGTCCATCTACCGAGAAAGCGACGGAAGAGACGCCAACGGCGACCCATTGATCCACGTCGGCAGGAGTGATCATAGTTCCGTTGGTGTATATATGGCATAGCCGTTTCGGTGCGATCGCCTGCAGTATTTCCTGCATGTCATCACGGAGGAGCAGCTCACCACCGGACAGAAAGACGAGCGTCCAGGGCGGAGTCTGATCGACGGCATCGATGATTTCCGCCGCAGTCAATTCGCTCGATTCACCAGGCCTCGGCCTCCTGCCTGCGCCATGAACATAACAGTAAGGGCATCTGAGGTTGCATCGATAGGTGACTTCCAGGAATAAGAAAAGAGGAGGAAGCGCCCGGCCATTCATCATCGGAAGACAACCCGGAATAGCCCCGTAGATCTTGATAAGCCGCCTCGCGGTTTTGTAGTAGTCCATTGACGATCTCCCAGGGCTGGGGGGCAATCCACTATTCGGTGACCACGTTGACGAGCCCCCGCGGAATTACGATGATCTTTATAGCATCCTTCCCGCCCATCGCCGCTATCACTTTCCGGTCGGCGAGCGCGGTTCGCCGCAGCCCGTCGTCGCTCACCTCCGCATCCGCATAGAAACGGCTGCGCAACTTGCCATTCACCTGCACTGCGACTCCAATCTTCTCCTCGCCTGCCAGTTCCTCATCGTACCGAGGCCACTCGGCCCGGGCGAGGCTTCCCCTGTGGCCAAGGCCCTCCCACAACTCTTCAGAGATGTGAGGCGCGAATGGCGCCAGCATGCGGATCAACACCTCCAAGGCTTCGCGCGCCACCGGCTCATCAATTTCCACCAGGCCGAGGTCGCGCATCACGCGGTTCCAGTAGCGCGCGTAAATCAAGTGCATGACCGCGTGTTCGATGCCGCTGCACAGGAGGAATCCTGCCGACTGCAGAAAACTTGTCTCATGGTCAAGCTTACTGCAGTTATAAGAAACGAAGAGAGTTTTTTGACAAGGAGAGAAGCACCCCCTGGGATCGGGAGATGAGATTAGGATTGGCGGCACAACTCCAGGCGACAGATGGCTGCGTTGCCGGATTGGTGCTCATGCCGGAGAGCACGAAGAAGAGGATGCTGGTTCCGGGCGAAAGTCTGACAGGATGCTGAAATACTTCGACAAATTTGCGTGCCGTGCATCTGTATTGTTGAATCGCTGCTATCCAGGCCTGAGCATCGACGACGCGATCTGGGACGAACAGCACCCTGCTGAGATCTTCCCCAATCTGTGAGTCCCGCCGAGGTGCGAGGCCAGGTACAAGGTAGCCGGGTTACTCTAGCTCATTCGCACCGAAGATGGCCAAAATGCAGAGCTTCCTGTTTGAAGGGATTGGGTGTCACGATATTATCGTCAAGGATTTCGGCTGTACTATGTCCACTGACAACCAGCCGACTCAGCCAGACCGAGACTACCCATGGGCGCCATAGAAGATCGTCAGACGGGGGGATAGAGGTCATGACAAGCACCGGACGGATTCATCAAGTTGCATTTTTGACGGTTGCGCTTCTGACAATCGGCGCTGCGCCGGGGTGGTCCCAGGGCTATGAACGCAAAGTTGAAGCGAGTTGGGACTTCACCGCTGCGACAACTCCGCTCGGGTGGTATCCGGACAACGGACCGTTGCGCAACTTCGGTATCCACAACGGCGCCCTTATTTTCCCGACCACAGAAGTGGCCGGGGTGCTTTTCGGCCCGGAGATCTCGGTGCCTGCAGCCCCCTTGCAGCTGGTGGAGATCGAGATGAGCTCGGCTACGGCGGCCATCGGCCACTTCTTGTGGTCATACGACCCTTGGGCGTGCGCAGCCTGTCCACCCACTCAAACCAGCTGGACCGGACCGCCCCCGTTCACGATCCCGGGAGATGGCGCATTCCATCATTACTACCTCCCAATTGACACCTCCTCCGCCAAAACCATCTATCAGCTGAGGCTCGGCCTCTTCCGGCCGGGAGGCACGCTTGCGATCAGGTCCATCACGCTGGTAACCCTGGTCCCTTCCGCTGATCCCCCGGTGTCACCCCTGTGGCAGTTCGACAAAGACGGCGATTCCAAGGGGTGGGTCCCGTACTCCGGTGTTTTCGATATGACCGTTTCCGAAGGCCGCCTTCGCATCAAGACTTACACCGATACGACCCTTTTGGCGCCGCCTGCGCAGGTTGACTACCAGACAGAGTGGTTCTCCCACTTCGGAAGTGTCACATCAACTCTCGAGAGCCCATGGCTCATATTCAATTACGTCACCGACGCGACCTCGAGTGCCGGAACCAGATACTGCGTAGAGCTTATCCCCGACGGCCGAAACCACATGTACAACCAGAATGTCGGTGGCGGCGGGTGGTGGGGGACGCCCTCGAGTATGTCAATTACCTTATCGGAGAACACGACGGTTGCGATTGAGCGGATTCAAATCTCCGACGTTCCGCAGGGGGTTGCCGATGTTTTCGTGGATGCCCTGGGTTCCGCTACGTCCCTGGTTCGTGCCGGGACCCCGTTTCAACTTTCCTGCAGGGTGTCGGACCGTGGTGCGGAGACGGTCGAGCAGCTGTCGGTCAAACTGAATCTTCCAGCTGACGGCTCCGTCCGGGTGGTTTCTTCGCCTTCAGTCCCCAAAACCGTGCAGAACGGTCACCCGCAGACATTGACGTGGACCCTCGTCTCGAGCAAAACCGGGACTGTGCCGATCTCCGTGACTGCCGCAGCTCCAGCCGGCGGTACAAGCACGGCTTCCGCCGATATTCTCGTCAAAGCGGCAATAAAGCCGACCACAGCCTCTTATGTCCCGCCGCCCATCCCGGTGTCATCCAACTACGACGTAGGCGCCTATTACTTCCCGGGTTGGAGTCTCGATTCGCACTGGGACCCTATTCGTAACTACCCGGACCACAGGCCCGTGCTCGGATATTATGCGGAAGGAACTCCGCAGGTAATCGACTGGCAGATCAAATGGGCCGTGGAGCACGGAATCAAGTTCTTTGTCGTAGACACGAGCTGGGACAGTCAAGGGGAGTGGATGGCGAAAAGGTTCTTCGAAGCGTACTTCGCTTCAAGATACAGGTCTTCCATCCAATTCTCCTTTCTCTACGGAAACAGCGTCGCTTCCATGAGCACCGATGAGTTTCTCAAAGTAGTTCAGACCTGGATCGACGAATACTTCACTCAACCGGAATACTACAAGATAAATGGGATGCCGGCTGTGTTCGTCTACGACCCGTGGCAACTGGATAGCAGCCTGGGCGGGCATACAAATCGAGCGCTGAGTGCTGCGCGTCAGCTTGCGGCGAATGCGGGACTTGGAGGCATCTATTTCATCGCAAGCGGCAGCGATCCCAGATGGGCGGATTACGGATACGATGCGCTTTCTGACTACAATCTGGGCGGTGCCGGAGCATCGAGCCAGGACGAGTCTCCTTACGGCCAGGCGGTGAGCGGGATCCAAGACACTTGGGACTCTGTCATCGACGCCAGCCGCATTCCTTATCTGATACCGACAACTCCCGGCCTGGACATCAGGCCGTGGCGAACCTTTGAAGATCCCTGGATGATGGTGCGTACCGGCTCAACCGCCGGCCTGTTCCAGCAGATGCTCCAGGCTGCCAAAGACCGGATCGATTCCGGAAAGACTCTCCCTGTTGTCCTCGTTGAAGCCTGGAACGAATTCGGGGAAGGCGGATACGTTGAACCCACTCTAGGCCGCGGATTCGACTACCTTGATGCGATCCGCAATGTATTTGTCGGCGATTCCCCGCATACCGATCTGGCCCCCTCGGACGTCGGTCTTCCTCTGGTCGAAACCCGCTCTTCCACCGCGCTCTGGACCTTCACATCTCCTGCGGACTTGCTCCCATATGGGCCTGCAGGTGGCCCCCCGTTTTGGAATTCGATGCAAGGCATTTCAAATTCTCAGATCTCAGACAACAAGTGGATATTCACGATCAAAGGCGGCGCTGAGCGTTATCCCGACATGATTCGGATGGGTTTCAACCTGAGTGCTGTTGATTATTCCGGGGTGTCCATCCGAATGGCGGTGTCGGCGGACACGGACGCATGGTTTGAATGGGGCGCAGTGGATGAACCCGGAGTGAGCGGCGCGCGCTCTGTTCATTTCCTCGCGCAGGCCGGGCCGGCTCAAACTTACACTCTGAACCTCTCTGATAACGCCGACTGGCGGGGGATTATCAATCTCGTCCGTCTGATGATTTATAGCTCCTCCGATACCCAGGTGGCCATCGAATCCATCGAGTTTGTGCCGTCCTCGGGGATCGCGACGCTGACTGCTTCCCAATCGCAGATTGAATTCACCAGTACCGTGGGCCAGCCTCCGGACACTCAGACGCTCTCCCTGTCCGGGTTGACTGGGCCTCCCCTGGACTGGACGGCCACAACCGACGCTGCCTGGCTTTCGCTTTCCGCTGCGAGCGGAACCACTCCGACGAACATCAGATTGACCGTCGATTCTGCAAAGCTCCCTGTCGGAGTCTACCAGGGGACAATTACGGTCACTTCTCCAGGCGCCAGTAGCGGCCAGGTATCGGTTCCCGTGACCCTGTGGGTGATGCCCACTGCTCCCGCCACTCCGTCCGGCCGCCGTTGGGTTAGCCTCGGTCTGGAAGGCACGGGGATTGATGCCCTGGCGATTAACCCAGCCGCGCCTCAAACCCTCTTAGCCGGCACTTCGCAAGGGGTGCTCAAGAGCACTGATGGAGGCCATACTTGGGCCGCTGCCGATACCGGCCTGCCCGATACTGGTGTGACGACCATGGCGATCGACCCGGCGGCGCCTCAGATTCTCTATGCCGGCACTGACAGTAGCGGCGTTTTCAAGAGCACCGACGGGGGCAGCAGCTGGAGCCCCGCCAACTCAGGCCTGTCCGGTTTTCCAGTATCTGTCCTTGTCATCGACCCTGCGTCTACGGAGACGCTTTACGCCGGGATGGGGCCGGAGATCTACAGGAGTACCGACGGAGGCAGCAGCTGGACTTCCATCTATACCGTGTCAAACGTCTCTTCAGTCACCGCAGTGGCAATTGACCCTGCGACTCCCCAGACACTCTACGCCGGCACAAGTGACATGGGTGTCTTCAAGAGCACGGATGGGGGCGGTAGCTGGAGCCAGTTCAGCACTGGCCTGACAAGCACATCCGTGAGAGCGCTGGCGATTGACCCGACGTCGTCCCAGGCGCTTTACGTTGGCACCAGCGGTGGCGTTTTCAAGAGTACCGATGGGGGTAACAACTGGAAGGCAGTCAATACGGGTCTGACCAGCACGTCCGTGAGAACGCTGGCGATTGCCCCGAATTCACCTCAGACCATCTATGCCGGCACTGACGGGAAAGGGGTGTTCGAGAGCACGGATGGGGGCAATACCTGGAAGTCTGTCAACACGGGCCTGGCATCCACCGGTATAAATGCCCTGACGATCGACTCGCGGTTCCCGAAGAACCTTTACGCCTCCACCCAGGAAGGCGTGTGGGGCTACTCGATGCCACCGATTTCCTCAACCGGCATCGATCTCGCAGCAGGCAGTGTTGCCGAGGGTCGTACCGCTGGCATCAACGAAGTCATGCAGGCCGGGTATGCGAAAGTCGAAGTAGAGTCGGGCGAGGCTCCGTATGGCACGGCGGTCTTCAGTTTCAGACAGAACGGAGTGACCGTCAGCGAAGCGGGCGTTCCGGCCTCTCCTCCGACAACGCACGCCCGCATCTTCATCGACTACCGCTCGGGCGTCTCCGGGCACGGTGATGCCGGCACAGTCGATATCGACACGGGGGTCGCCATCGTTAATTGTGGCCCGGGGACTGCCCACATCATCTATACCCTGCGCAACGTCGCCGGCGCCCGCATCTCACTCGGCTACGGAACCCTTCCCCCCGGCGCTCATTTCGCCAGGTTCATCGACCAGTTGAAGGAGGTTGCGAGCGGCTTCGACCTGCCCCGGGACTTCCCAACCGGCACCGGATTCGGGTCTCTCGAAATCCTGAGCGACCAGCCTGTTTCGATCGTCGCTCTGCGCGAGACCCTCAATCAAAGACACGAGGCGCTCTTCACAACCACGCCGATAGCGGACCTCTCGCAACCTCTCGCGACCGACCCCACCTACTTTCCCCAGTTTGTTGACGGCGGGGGATACACGACAGCACTGGTTCTGCTCAACACGTCCAACAATATCGAGACGGGAACGCTTCAGATTCTCGGCGATAACGGCGCTCACCTCGCAGTCAATCAGGTCGGCGGGACGACCAATTCGTCGTTTAACTATTCAATCCCGGTAGGCGGAGTCTTCCGGTTCCAGACCGATGGATTCCCGGCGTCGGCCAGGGCTGGATGGGTGCTCTTGACCCCTGACGCCGGAACCTCAACCCCCGTCGGGGCAGGAGTCTTCAGCTACAACAGCGGCGGGATCCTGGTAAGCGAATCCGGAATCCCTGCGGCAGCTTCCACGACGCATGCACGAGTCTATGTGGACCTGTGGGGCGGCCATGACACCGGCCTGGCGATTGCCAATCCGACAAGTACGAGTGCCAGTGTCACGATAAAGGCATACCGGACCGACGGCGTCACTGCGGCTGGAACGAGTCAGGACTCACTTCAGTTACCGGGCAACGGGCACGGTGCGAAATTTGCCACGGAGCTCATCGCAGGATTGCCCGCCGGGTTTACCGGCGTACTCGACATCACGTCGGCAACACCCTTCGCGGCTCTCACCTTGCGCTCGCTGAACAACGAGCGCAACGACTTCCTGATGACCACGTTCCCCATTGCGGATGTCGACCGTACCGCTCCCTCGCCAGTCGTCTTCCCGCAGATCGCGGACGGGGACGGGTTCGTGACCGAGTTCATCCTGCTCAACACAGGCGCGGCATCAGAGGCGACGCTCACCTTCTTTGATAACGAAGGCAGGCAGCTCGCCGTCGGGAAGTAGAAATCGCTGCGCATATCCAGGTGACGCCCGACGGCGCGGTCAGCACCGTAGCGCGGAATGGAACAGAAGGATTCAGCGGGGACGGCGGCCCGGCGACCTCCGCTCAGCTCTTCCATCCGGAGAGTGTGGCAGTGGATGCGGCAGCCAACCTGTTCATCGGTGACAGACTGAACAACCGCATCCGCAAGGTGACGCCTGACGGCGTGATCAAGACCGTGGCGGGAAAAAATATGTCGAGTTCCGGAGGCGATGGCGGGCCGGCGACTCGTGCACGGCTCTCCAACCCGACAGGTGTAGCGGTGGACACGGCGGGCAACCTGTTCATCGCTGACGCGGAAAACAATCGCATCCGCAAGGTGACGCCCGGCGGAGTTATCAGCACGGTGGCGGGGAACGGGAATCGTGGTTTCAGCGGTGACGGAGGCCCGGCGACTTCCGCGCAGCTCTATCGTCCCCGCGGCGTTGCCGTGGACTCGGCGGGCAACCTGTTCATCGCTGACGGTTGGAACTATCGCGTTCGCAAGGTGACGCCTGACGGCGTGATCAGCACCGTGGCAGGGAATGGGAGACCCGGTTTCAGCGGCGACGGCGGCCCCGCAACTTCTGCACAACTCGGTCGTCCGAATGGCGTCGTCGCAGATACGGCTGGGAACCTGTTCATCACCGCATCTTCCTCCGTCGGTGGAACGCTCTCCTGGTTCGCCGACCGTATCCGCAAGGTAACGCCTGGCGGAGTGATCAGCACGGTGGCGGGAAACGGGAATCCCGGTTTCAGCGGCGACGGCGGCCCCGCAACTTCTGCTCGGCTCTTCATTCCCGAGGGCATAGCACTGGATGCGGAGGGCAACCTGTTCATCGCGGACACGGGCAACCACCGGGTCCGCAAGGTGACTCCTGAAAATGTGATCAGCACGGTGGCGGGGGACGGACGTCCTGGTTTCGACTCCGACGACGACGGCGGGCCGGCAACTTCTGCACAGCTCGCCGCTCCATCGGGCGTCGCGGTGGATACGGCGGGCAACCTGTTCATCGCTGATGCCGGGAACTGCCGCATCCGCAAGGTGACGCGTGATGGCGTGATCAGCACCGTGGCGGGAAACGGTATCTGCGGGTTCGGCGGCGACGGCAGCCCGACAACTTCTGCACAGCTCAGCAATCCCCGCGCCGTCGCGGTGGATGCGGCCGGCACTCTGTTCATCGCTGACGGCGCCCGCATCCGGAGGGTCGCCGGAGAGACAGGTGTTTCTGTGGGTCGCTGGAAATCCTGAGCGACCAGCCTGTTCTGCCCGTTGTGCTGCGGGAGATCATCACCCAAGAGATGCGAAACCCGCGTCACGACGACGCCGATCCAAGGCCTCACGCAGCCTCCGGCGACTGGACCCATCTACCTTCGCCCGGTTGTCGAAGGCGGAGGATACACGACTGACTTTATGTCGCTCGACAAGGACGGAGGGTCGACTGCGACCCCTTCTGGGCAAATGCTGAACCGATACAGCACTGGAACAGGGCGAGCCATGCGAGGAGTGTGCGAAGATGCGTCACGGGATCGAAAAGCTGCTGATGGCGTTCAATGGATTTTGTGGAGGCGCCGAACGGACTCGAACCGTTGCATAAAGGTTTTGCAGACCTCTCCCTTAGCCACTTGGGTACGGCGCCCCTTTGCTTCAGGCTAATCGGTTAATTCTATGCGAGACTGTAGCTTTCTGCAAGGTCTCGGCTACACGGATAGAATCCGCTGTCCCGTTCCGGAATCTACTCAACCAGGAGGGGGGAGAATGGAGCGGGAAACGGGATTTGAACCCGCGACTTCAACCTTGGCAAGGTTGCACTCTACCGCTGAGTTATTCCCGCTCGATCGGCAGGGATATTAGCAAACCGGAAAAATCAGGTCAACACTCGTTGTCCGATTCGACGGTGCCCGAGCGCGCGCTCTGCGCTGCAACGCTCAATGCCCGCCGCGGCGCGGCGGACCCACTCTTCAGAAGGCGTTGCGGAAAAGGCTTACAGACTCGGCAGGCGTGCCCGGCGCCACCACGGAAACGATGTCAAACCGGCAGGTGTAACGTCCGAGGTCGTACCTGGCAACGAACTCGTCCGCCGCCGACCGAAGCCGCTGCCTCTTCTCCCAATCCACAAACTCCCAGGGCTCGCCGAATGCGCTTGTCCCCCTCGTCTTGACCTCTATGAAAACGAGCGTCTCGCCCTCGAACGCGACCAGGTCAATCTCGTTCCTGCGAGCACAGTAGCGCCGGGCGAGCACGTCATAGCCGAGTCTGAGCAGGTGACGGCAGGCGATTCTTTCGCCAAGCCGCCCGAGGAGCTGGTGCGGTGCGGTCACAACCGGAATGTGTAGGTGGGCACATCCGGATTTCAGGGATGCGGCTCAGCGGATGCGCTTCCAGCGCGTGGCGTCACGCGTGTCCTCCAGCTGGATGCCCTTTTCGAGCAGATAGTCCCGAATCCGGTCGGATTCGGCGAAATCACGGCGCTTGCGGGCCGCTGCCCGCTGCTCGATCATCTCGAGGATCTCCGCGTCCACCAGTCCGGTCCGCTCGCGCAAGACGGCGAAGATACTGTCCAACTCGCGGAGAAAATCGACCGCGGCGCGAGCATCGCCGGGAGTCACCTGGCCCTGCTCGACCTTCTGGTTAGCCCAGCGGGCGAAGTCGTAAACGACGGCCAGGGCGGCAGAAGTATTGAGGTCGTCGTCCATGGCCTCGGTGAACCGTTGCCGCGCGCCCGCAACTTCGGCTGCGAACTCCGCACCCGGCGCAGAACTGTCCGCGATCTCTCCCATCCGCATAACAAAATCCTCCAGGCGCTGGAGCGAAGCTTCGGCCTGGCGAATCCCGTCCCAGGTGAAGTTGAGCTGGCGGCGGTAGTGCACCGAAAGCAGCAGATAGCGGATGGCCTCGGGCGCGGGACCCTTCGCGAGCAGGTCCCGGAGCGTGAACTGATTGCCCAGCGATTTCGACATCTTCTCGCCTTCGACGATGAGGAATTCCGGGTGAAGCCAGTAGTGCACGAACGGCTTCCCTGTCGCGGCCTCGCTCTGGGCGATCTCGTTTTCGTGATGGGGGAAGACCAGGTCGGCCCCCCCGCAATGGATGTCGAACGTCTCACCGAGGTACTTCATGCTCATCGCCGAGCACTCGATGTGCCAGCCGGGCCTGCCGGGGCCGATTTCGGTCTCCCAGAAGTCCTCGCCCTCTTTGGGCGCCTTCCAGAGCGCGAAGTCGCGCGCGTTCTCCTTGTCGTACTTGTCTGTGTCGACGCGGGCGCCGGGCTGGATGCCGCTGAAGTCCGCCTTGCTGAGCTTCCCGTAGTCCTTGAAACGCGAAATGCTGAAGTAGATCGAACCGTCCTTCCGGTAGGTAAATCCCTTCTCTTCCAGCCGCTTGATCAGCGCAACCATCTCCGGTATGTGGGCGGTGGCGCGCGGCATCAGTTCGGGCAGTTCGATCCGGAGCGTCCGGCTGTCCTGGAAGAAGGCCTCCGTGTACTTTTCCGTGTAGTCCTTCAGGCTCATCCCCTGCTCGCGGGCATTCTGGATGATCCTGTCGTCCACGTCGGTGATGTTCATGACGTGGATGACCCTGAAGCCCCGATAGACGAGGTAGCGCCGCAAGAGGTCCTGGAAGACGAACGTCCTGAAGTTCCCGATGTGCGCGTAGTCGTAGACGGTCGGGCCGCAAGTGTACAACCGCACCACTCCCTCTTCGATCGTGCGGAGTTCTTCATCAGCGCCTGTCAGGGTGTTATGGAGTCTGAGCATGGTCTACCTTATCGTCTCCTGGGGTTCCGGGCCAGCGTACTATCACACCTATGACCAGTCAAGGCGCGGGTCCCGTGCGGAGACCCATCGCCTGGCGTGCCGAGGGACGAGGCTTTATCAAAACTATATGACGCGGGCTTTCAGCCCTTGGCTCCTGCGACTGCATGCAAACCCGGGGCTTCGCCCCGGACTGTTCGCATTCCCCAGGAAAACTGCTACTTGGACCTTATTTGCCGAATCATCCATTCCCACCCAGGTGATACAATTCTTCATGATCGGTTTCCTCCCGTATGTGGCTCTGTTATTTAACGAGTAACAACCCACGCATACTACGCGATGGAAACCGGTCACTCCATTATGTCTGGTATGAGAACGCGCCCTCAGCGCTCTACGGGCCGATTCGAAGCCGGTTCTGAGGGCCGAAGGCCCGATTCATACCAGCCTGGCGCAACGCGCCAGGCATAGGAGCGACAATGATCTCGCGGGCTGAAAGCCCGCATCATAGTAAGTCTCGACACAGCTTTGGCGAAGCGGGCCCACACTACTGCGCGCGTGATTTGCGAGTTATGCGCAGGAGCCTGAGCTGTCCCTGCCCGGCGAGCCGCTGAATGGTGCAGCATTCGATGTGCTCCAGCTCCGGGATCCATTGCTCCCGGGTCACAATAAGAAACCGGGGTCGCTGTCGGGCGAACTGTTCGAGCGCCGCGGGATCCTCCAGCCCGGACGCGATCTGGTACGCGGTGTAATAGTCCAGAGTGTGGTGAAAATACTTGTAAGTCGCGATCTCCTCCCCGGGCGACCGGTTGGAGAGCGCCGCCAGGGCGATATCACGTGCCGAGAGCGTCACTGCAAGGTATGGCGAGGCGATGACGACAAACGCGATGACCGAAACCAGTCCCTGGACTGTCGTTGCTGCGACTGCCGCGCGCCACCTGCCGCCCAGGGCGGCCGCGGCGCCGGCGAGCGCCGGAAGCAGCGTCAGCACGCCGATCAGTGCGCCCGGCAGCCAGCCCGCGCCATACCTTCCCCGCAGGACCAACAAAACACCGATTCCGATCGCGATCGACACAACTGCGTGACCGAGGGCCACGCGGCGCCGCGGTGACGGTCTCCCCTCGATCCAACCGGCGGACTTTACGCCAATCAGCAGTGCGATGGCCGGGAGAACGGGAATGACATATCCGGGAAGCTTGGACCTGGAGATCGAAAAGAAGAGCAGCGGCAAGAGAATCCAGCAACCCAGAAACAGGCTCGCGGGGTTCCATTCGCGCCAGCGTCGGAGCGCGCGCCATGTGCCGCCGGAGGCCGCGAAGAGCAGCCAGGCGGTCCAGGGAAAAATCAGGCCGAGTACGACCGGGACATAGTAATAGAACGGTTGGGTGTGGTGATGGATGTCGGTGACGTAGCGGGCCAGATTGTGGTTAATGAAGAAGACGAGCAGGAAGCCGAAGCCGTTCTGACGAAAGGCCAACCAGAACCAGGGCAGCGCGACGGCCAGCGTGATCACGAGTCCTGCGAGGGGATGCCAGCGCCTGAGGTCCCATCGGTCCCGGAGCGCCCAGTAGCAGGCCCCGATGCCGACGGCGAGAACCAGCGCGGCCGGTCCCTTGGCGAGGATCGCAAGCCCGAGGAACGCATACCCGGCAAGCACCCGCCACCGCGGCTCGTCGTCCCTGACTGCGGCTACCGCAAGAACCGCAAGCAAGGTCGTCATGCAGGCGGTCATCGGCATGTCCGTCGAAGCGCTGCGACCGAAGGCGGCGAATCCGACCATGGTGAGCAAGGCCGAGGCGCCAATCAGGCCGGCGAGACGGCTCCAGAGCGCCCCGCCCAGCCAGTAGAGGACGAGAGCCGTCCAGAGAGCGGCCAGTGCCGGGCCGAGGCGGGCCGCGGTCTCACTCTGCCCCGCCATGCGAAAGACCGGTATCGTGAGCCAGTAGTAAAGCGGCGGCTTTTCCAGCCACGGCCGCCCTTCGAGCGTCGGCGTAACCCAGCGGTTCTCGTGCATCATCTCCCCGGCGATGCGCGCGTACCGGGGTTCATCCGACCCGACCAGGGGAAGCCTGCCGAGCTGATAGAAAAGGGTTCCGGCCGCGAGAACCGTGAGCAGGAGGCAGGAGCCGATGGTACTGCGAGCCGGATTTTTCACAACGGTGAACGATCTTACATTCGCGGGGCCCAAATGCAAAGGGCCCCGGTTTCCCGGGGCCCCTGGAACACTTGCTTGCAGGCGAGCCTGCTTCTAGTACATGCCGCCACCGCCTCCGGGAGGCATCGGCGGGGTCTTTTCCTCTTCCTTGATCTCGCTCACCAGGGCTTCCGTGGTGAGGAGCAGGGCGGCGATGGAAGCCGCGTTCTGCAGGGCCGTGCGGGTGACCTTGGTAGGATCGATCACGCCTGCGGCCACGAGGTCTTCGTATTCCTCGGTCTCCGCGTTGAAGCCGTAGTTCTGCTCCTTGCTCTGGCGCACTTTCTCGGCCACGACGGCGCCTTCGTGTCCCGCGTTGAAGGCGATCTGGCGCAGGGGCTCCTCGAGGGCACGGCGGACGATCGTCGAGCCAACGCCCTCGTCTCCCTCGAGCTTCAGCTTCTCGACGGCGGAGAAGCAGCGGAGAAGAGCCACGCCGCCGCCGGGTACGATTCCTTCCTCAACCGCGGCGCGGGTCGCATGCATCGCGTCCTCGACACGGGCCTTCTTCTCCTTGAGCTCGGTCTCGGTCGCAGCCCCGACCTTGATCACGGCCACGCCGCCCACCAGCTTGGCCAGGCGTTCCTGCAGTTTTTCGCGGTCGTAGTCGGATGTGGTTTCCTCGATCTGAACGCGCAACTGCTTCACGCGGCCCTCGATGTCGCCGTGCTTGCCGGCTCCCTCGATGATCGTGGTGTTGTCCTTGTCGATCGTGACCTTCTTGGCCTTGCCGAGGTCTTCGAGACGCACGTTCTCCAGCTTGATCCCCAGGTCTTCAGAAATGACCTTTCCACCTGTCAGGATCCCGATGTCCTCGAGCATTGCCTTGCGGCGGTCGCCGAAGCCGGGGGCCTTCACGGCGGCGGCGGCCAGGGTGCCGCGCAACTTGTTGACCACGAGGGTCGCCAGGGCCTCTCCCTCAACGTCCTCAGCGATGATCAGAAGCGGGCGTCCGCTCTTGGCAATCTGCTCCAGAAGCGGAAGCAGGTCTTTCATGGAGCTGATCTTCTTCTCGTGCAGCAGGATGAGGCAATCATTGAGTTCGGCCTCCATCCTCTCAGGGTCGGTCACGAAATACGGGGAGAGATAACCGCGATCGAACTGCATCCCTTCCACTACCTCCAGGGAGGTCTCGATCGACTTGGCTTCCTCTACGGTGATAACACCGTCTTTACCGACCTTCTTCATGGCCTCGGCGATGATCCCGCCGATTGTCTTGTCGTTGTTCGCCGAAACTGAGCCTACCTGCGAAATCATCTCACCCTTCACGGGCTTGCTCAACTTCCTCAACTCGTCGACCGCGGCCGCAACGGCCTTCTCGATCCCGCGCTTGAGGGCCATCGGATTCGCGCCGGCTGCAACGTTCCGGACGCCTTCCTTGAAAATCGATTGCGCCAGCACCGTCGCCGTGGTGGTCCCATCTCCGGCGACATCGGAGGTCTTGGAAGCCACTTCGCGCACCATCTGGGCTCCCATGTTTTCGATCCCTTCTTTCAGCTCGATCTCCTTGGCAACGGTCACGCCGTCCTTGGTGATCACGGGAGAGCCGAACTTCTTGTCCAGCACGACGTTGCGGCCCTTCGGCCCGAGCGTGATCTTCACCACGTCGGCCAGCTGGTTTACGCCGCGCAGGATAGCCTGACGCGACTGCTCGCCATGTACTATTTCTTTAGCCATAACCTGAACGCTCCTTTATGTCTCTGTATTCGTTCTACTTGGAACTCTTCTTCGCCTCGATAATCGCCAGGATCTCCTCTTCCCTCATGATCACGTAATCCTGGTCTTCGATCTTGATCTCGGTGCCCGCATACTTGCCGAACAGGATGCGATTACCCGGCTTCACATCCAGGGCCACCCGCTTCCCGTCTTCCAGAATCTTCCCGTCTCCGACGGCCACAACCTCGCCTTCCATCGGCTTCTCTTTCGCCGTGTCAGGAATGATGATGCCGCCCTTGACTACTTCCTTTTCCTCGACGCGCTTCACGAGAACGCGATCGTGCAAAGGTCGTACGTGCATGGATCTGGTCTCCTTTCCTTATGTTCGGTTCTCGCACATAAGTGTTTTATTGTTTACTATTTACAGACATTCGTTAGCACTCACCCAAAGTGAGTGCTAATAGTATAAGACTCATTTTCGGGTTGTCAACCCGCAGAACCACTGTGGTAGACGGAGACTTTCGTGGCTGGGAGGCTGGAGCCTTGCCGCGGGGCGAGAAGCCATCAGCTCTCAGCTTTCAGCTGCCAGCCATCTCTGCTGAATGCTGAATGCTGACCGCTGATTGCTGATAGCTATCTTTTTGCCTTGAACCGGGCGAGGCGCTTGGCGAGCGTGTTGCGATGGATCTTCAGACGCTCGGCGGCACGCAGCAGATTGCCGTCATGCCTGCTGACGACTTCCAGGATGAAGCACTTCTCGAACTGCTCCATCGCTTCGGGGAAGAAGATGCCTCTGTCGATCATCTCGGTGCATAGCGTCTCGAGACGATCCTTGAGCCTGGGCTGGGACTTGCCTGAGGTATCGCTCATGAACGGTCACCAGACTGGTTCAGCGCCTGCAGTATTTTCTTATAGCCTTCGTAGAACTTGTCCTTCATATCCCGCGGGACCAGAAAGACGGCGCCCCGCGCCCCGGCAAGCACGTATGGTCCGAGACGGCTGTGAGCAAGGCCGGTCTCCCGGGCCGGGAACGCAATCAGTGCCAGAACGATGATCGAACAGATGGCCCACCCGCGGACGAAGCCGAAGATCCCGCCGAGGGTGCGGTCGATCCAATCCAGCGACGCCATCTTGATCGTGCGCTTGACTATGTAAGCTATGAGTCCACCGACCACCAGGCAGGAGAGAAAGATGACCATGAACCCGGCCAGGTTTGCCACGGATTCGGAGCTCGTGAGGTCCGCGATGCGGCTGCCGACACGCGGGTAGTATACAGCCGCGAGGATGAAGCCGATGATCAGGGCGGCCAGGCTGATCAGTTCACGCGCGAGGCCTTTGAAGAATGCCATTACTGTCGAGAGCAGCGTAATCACGATGAAGACAAAATCAAGGATGGTCCACTGCGACATATCCAAGACGGCCGACTCCTGAATGCTCCCGGGAAAACCCCGCCACAACAGCGCAAAAGTATCGCAGCTCGCTGGATATAAGGCCTGCAGGGCAGCTCATTCTACGCTGGCCGAAAATTCCATTGCAAGGGAAACACTTGAGCTTGAAGAAACAAAAAACTTCTCACCGCAGAGGCGCAAAGAACGCAGAGAAAAGCTCACAAGAGTCACTATGCGGTCTCTGCGCCTTTGCGGTGAGAAAGGTTCAGGGGCCGGACTGCGAAGGCGACGGCGGCAGGGGGACCACGGCGCGGGCGACGCCCCAGCCTTCCACGTTCTTGCGGGCATAGCGCAGATCCCTCAGCCAGACGGTACAGACATTCCCTGTCGTCTCCACGGAGACCGACGGGAAGCGCGCAAAGCGCGCCATCACCGCCATCTGTTCCTGGCTGAGCGACTCACGGTAGCAGCGGTTGTCGAGGTTGCGCTCGAAGGCCGCGAAAGCGGGTGGGTTGCGGGTCCAGTCCTGGAAACCGACGTCGGCGATGTAGAACTTGTCGGGCGCTTCGATCACGACCGTCCATGGCAGCGATGCGGTGGGGCGTCCCGGGAGAACGTGGACCTTTTCGATCCGGTCCCGGACCAGGCCCGGCGCTGCCGCTCGCGCGGCATGCGCGACGCTCTCCCTCGCCGCCAGCAGGCCGGCCATGTAGAGCCCAAGCACCGCCAGCGAAACCCGCGCCGGATTCATGCCGCGCCTTCTGGCTACCTGTACGAGCACCAGTGAAGCACCGAGAACCAGCAGCCAGATCACGCCGTACAGCACGCTCCTGGCAAGGCAGACGACCGCGAAGAGCAGGCAGCCGAGTGCCCCCCAGGCCAGCTTGCCGAAGCGCGCGGTCGACAGCATGCAGAGAGCGCTCCCCAATATGATCCAGATCCAGGGATCGGCGATGCTGAGGAGATCGCCGTACCGCCACGTGTTGTCGAAGGGCATCCACGGGCGTATGCCGTAATCGTTGAGGAAGTCGATGCCCGGGTGGGTCAGGCCGCCGATCAGGCAAATGACCCATATCTGGAGGAAGGATGGGAGGGTGGGCGACCCGCGTGATCGGATCCGGTTGACGACATAAAAAACGGAGGCCACGGCGGTCGACAGCGCAGCGGCCCCGACGAGTGCGTGCGTGATGCCGCGGTGAAAATCGAGATAGCCCTGCCCGATGAGCCAGCCGAACACGTCGATGTCCGCCACGTTGGCGGTGATCAGGAGGGCGGGACCCGCGAGCGGAGCTCTCCGTGCGAGGCCGGACTTGCCCAGCGCCGCTCCGACAAAGGTATGCGTGATGTTTTCCACTTGTGTGCCGGCGCTACGGAAAAGAGGCGAGCCAGTTCAGACCAGAGGCTGTCCCGTCAGCAGCCGGTATGCGTCCAGGTACTTTTCGGTCGTACCCCGGACCACGTGTTCGGGCAGCTCCGGCCCGGGCGGCTGCTTGTTGAAATGTATGTCTTCCAGGTAGTCGCGCACGTACTGCTTGTCGAAGGAGGGCTGTGAACGCCCCGGCTGGTAGCCTGACAGCGGCCAGAAGCGCGACGAATCCGGCGTCAGCAGTTCGTCGCACAGGATGATCCGATCCCGGTAAATGCCGAACTCGAACTTGACGTCCGCGATGATGATGCCTCTCTGAATCGCGTACTCGGCCGCTCTCGTGTAGATTCTGAGCGTCAGGTCGCGCAGGATCCCGGCGTGCTCGCGGCCTACCATCTCCACCGTCTGATCGAAAGAGATGTTGATGTCATGGCCGCTCTCCGCCTTGGTGGCGGGCGTGAAGATGGGCGCCGGCAGCCGGTCGCATTCGCGCATCCCCGCCGGCATCGGAACGCCGCAGACCGAGCCGGACTCCCGGTACTCCTTCCAGCCCGACCCGGCGAGATAGCCCCGTGCCACGCACTCGACAGGGAACATCCTGGCCTTGAGCGACAGCATGCTTCGGAGCTCGAGCGTGTCGCGATAGGCCTGCAGGGGCCGCGGGAACACATCGACGTCGGCCGACACCATGTGGTGCGGCACGATGTCGCTCATCATGCCGAACCAGAAACGCGAGAGCTGCGTGAGCACCGCCCCTTTCATAGGGATCGGCGTGGGCAGCACGACATCGAACGCGGAGAGGCGGTCGGTCGCGATAATGAGCAGCTTGTCCTCGTATTCGTACACGTCCCGCACCTTCCCGCGCCTGCAGAGACGCAGACCTTTCAGATCGGTCGTGATGCAGACACCGCGGTTTGTGTTCAATTCACTCATCGGTGCACCCTCGTAGAAACGGATCACCCCTGCCGTTGCGGCGGCGCGGACATTGTACTGCTCATTCTGCTTTGTTCAACGGTGTGTTGAGCCAGGCGGGTCCGCCGCGCTGCGGCGCAGCGCGCCCACTGTCAGCTGGCCATCGCCTGGGGCCTGAAGTCGACGCTCACCAGCTTGGAAACACCGGGCTCCTCCATCGTCACGCCGTAGAGAGTCCGGGCGATTTCCATGGTCCTCTTGTTGTGCGTGATCACGATGAACTGGGTGTCCCGGCTCAGCTCCGTTATCAGCTGCGTGAAACGCACCACGTTCGCGTCGTCCAGCGGCGCATCCACCTCGTCGAGCACGCAGAACGGGCTCGGCCGGTAACGGAAAATCGCGATCAGGAGGGCCAGAGCGGTCAGCGCCTTTTCGCCGCCGGACAGCAGCAACACGTTCTGGAGCCTCTTTCCGGGAGGCTGAGCGATGATGTCGATGCCGCTTTCGAGGATGTCGCCCTCGTCCAGGAGTCTCAGGTCGCACTGCCCGCCGCGGAAGAGAATCTGGTAGACCTCGATGAAGTTCTCCCGGATGCGCGTGAACGCATCCTGGAACTGCTCCACGGAACGGCGGTTGATTTCGGCGATCGCCTTCTGCGTATCGGTGATCGACTGCTCGATGTCCGCCCGCTGGTGGTTGAGGAACTGGTGCCGCTCGTCGAGTTCCTGGTACTCCTCGAGCGCCCGCATGTTAATGGCCCCGAAGTTCTCCACCCGCCCGCGCAGCTGCTCGTACTGCTCGGCGACTTCCGTGAGCGGCCGCTGCCACTCGGGCTCCGTGATGCGCGGCAGCAGCTCGTCAATCGGCTGATGAAACTCCTCCTGGCATCCCCGCAACAGGTGTTGGAGGTCGTTCTCGATGCGCGCATTCTCGACCTCGATGCTGCCGCGCGCCTCCATGACCTGCTCACGCTCGACGTGGAACCGGCTCAGGTCTTCCTCGAGCCCCGCCATCGCTTCCCGCTGCTGCGTGAGGTCCTGCTGTCTCGACGCGAGGCTGTCGTCCGCCATCTTGATCAAGAGCGCGCACTCGCCGAGCCGAGCCTCCGCCTGCTGCCGGGCCAGTATCAATTCTTCGATACGGATCTCGGCCGCGGATTGCTCCGACCGGAACGCTTCCGCCCGGGATCGCACGGCCTCGGCCTCGGCAGCGAGCCGCTCCAGCTCGATCTCCATCCCGGCCCTGCGCTCCCGCTTTACCGCGCAGGCGGAGGTCAACTCCGCCAGCGACCTGGACACCACCGCGATCTCGGCTTTCAGCGATTCCAGGCGCGCTCCGAGCTGCTTCAGCTCCCCGTCTCCCGAACGGCTCCGGTCCTCAATGTCGTGCATGGAAACGTCGGCCTGAGCCATCTGAGCTTCGAATTCCGCCCGCTCCGAAAAGAGCTGGGACATCTCCAGGGCAGTCACGGATTCCGTCTGGTCGAGCTTTCCTATCTCTCCTTCGAGCCTGGATATCTGGTGCTGGATGACGACGATCTCGACGTCGAGCTTGCGCGATTCGAGCGCGAGAGCCTTCAGCTCATCGGCGACCGTGTCACGCTCCTGTTTCAGCCGGGCCAGTTCCGTTTTCGCCGCGTCGATCTTTCCACGGAGGGCGCCGAGCTTGGGCTGGAGCTCCCTCTTCTCGCGCTTGAGCGCGAGAAAACCGGCCATCGACTTGCGCTCGCCTACTGCAGAGAGAACGCCGCGCGGTGCGTAGGACTCACCGGAAAGCGTGAGGAAACTGGCTTCGTGATGCGTTTCAGCGACACGGAAGGCAGTCGGCAGGTCGGTCACCATCACGGTCGAAGCGTACTGCGGCAGGGCGCGCTCGAACGCGTGTCTTACGTCCTCCTTCATGAGCAGGAGGTCGTCCAGATACCCGATGATTCCTTCCCCGCTGATCGCCTGGCGGTTTGTGTCGGAATGACCGTTGTGTCCGTTGCGCAGGGTCATGAAAGTGCACTTCCCCGCCCCGATGCGTTTGACCCGCTCCACGTTCTCCACGGCGTTGTTGAGGTCGTCGACGAGGATGTACTGCAGCGGGTCGTTGAGATAATCCTCCACTGCAGACTCGTAGGTAGGATCGGTGTCGACGTGATCCGCGAGCGTCTGGCGTGTCCGCGGCTCTTCGCCCGGGAGCTGCGTGGACAGGAACTTCTGCACTCCCTCGGAGTAGTTGCTGCGCCGCAGTTCCACCTCCTCCAGCGATGCGAGCCGGTGCTGCATCAGGCTGCACTCTTCCTGGACGGCGGTCAGGCCGGCGCCAACCGACTCGATCTGCGCCGCAAGAGAGTTCGCGCGCGCTTCGCCGTCGGCAATCTGCGCCGCCACGTCCTGCTGCCTCCCCGTTTTGACCTCTGCCTCATGGCGGAACCGGCCAAGTTCCGCGGACAGCTCGGCGCGCTCACGGCCCTTGGATTCCTTCTCTCCCTCCAGGCGGCTCAAACGAGCCGCTATACGCTGCAGGTTCTCCTGGCAGCGGGTGACCGTGTTGCGCAGGTCCGAAAGCTGCCCTGCCCCGTTGAGGAGGAGAGAACGCAGCGCTTCGATGTCACCCTCGGCCTGCTCCAGCGCGCGATGCAGCATTTCCGAACGCGACTGCTCCGCATCGAGACTTTCCTGTTCCCGGGCAATTTCCTCCGACAGGATGTTCACGGCGTTCTTCAGCCGATCCTGTTCATGGTCAACGAGCTGCCGGCGGCCGTCGACCGCAAGCTGCTCCCGTTCCAGATCCTTCAAGCGTTCCGTCAGGGAGAGTCGCTGTGAATCCAGGCTCTCGCGCAACCCTTGTGCATTCCCCAACTCGACCCTCAGGTGCGCAAGACGGTCCCGCAGCTCGTTGACCTCCTGCTCCAGCTTGAGCCCGGACTCCCGCAGTCTCCCGCGTGCCTCCTCGGCACGCGCCAGTGTCGAGAGAACCGACTGCTCCCTCTCGTGTGCTTCGCGCAGGCGGCCGGCGCACTCCTCCAGCCGGCCTGCCATTTGACGGTACTCCATTCCCAGCTTGAGCCGCTGTACGTTGCGGAGCTCCTCGCGCAGTCGCCCGTAGCGCCGGGCCTTGGCTGCCTGCCGCCTGAGCGAGTTCAACTGGCGCGCCACTTCGCGAATGATGTCGTGGACACGCAGCAGGTTCTGCTGGGCCATCTCCAGCTTCATTTCCGCGGAGTAGCGGCGGCTCTTGAAAAGGGTGATGCGCGCCGCTTCCTCGATCAGCGAACGCCTGTCGGCCGGCTTGGAGCTGAGGATCTGCCCGATGCGGCCCTGCTCGATCAGCGCGTACGAGTTGGGCCCCAGGCCCGTGCCCTCAAAAAGGGCCTGCACGTCTTTCAGGCGGCAGCGGCGGCCGTCAAGGTAATACTCGCTCTCGCCCGACCTGTACAGGCGGCGGCCCACGGTGAAGTCCTCCGGATTGATCTTGAGCCCCTCGGGCACGGCCATATCTTTGCTGAGGCTCATCGTCAGCACGACCTCGGCGAGGCTGGTCGCCTTCCGCGCCTGCGTGCCGCTGAAGATCACTCCTTCCATGCGATCCGTGCGGAGACTCTTCGCGCTCTGTTCCCCGACGACCCATCCGATGGCATCGGCGATATTGCTTTTGCCGCAACCATTCGGCCCGACTACCGCCGTGACGCCTTCATTGAAGAGGATCTGGGTGCGATCACAGAAGGACTTGAAACCCACCAGCTCTAGCTTCTGAATCTGTTGCATGATTCGTCGAATCCAATCAATCCTGGGATGAAGCCAGGATTTCGCCTCGAAAAGCCGGGACGCGATAGTATGATTTCAGAACCCGGGCAGCGCCACAAGCCGTTCCGGCTCCACCCCCCGTCGATGCCCATAAACTGAAGCGCTTGAGACACTTTACGCACATTATTGCGATCGTTTTAGGCCCGGGGACAAGGCCAGCGGGAATATAGCACAGCAAACTGTCACTTCCAATCAAAATACCAAGATGTCGGGGTATCCGCCTTGGGTGACCACAACATATAGTCTCCGACGTCACATAGGATTCGGCCGCGGCAGGTCTGGTCTGTCAGACCTGACCCAGATCGACCGGGTTTTGTCCGGGGAGGCTGTCAAGCAACTATGGAGCGGGCCTTCGGCCCTTGGTTTCCAGCGCTGTATGCGAACCCGGGGCTTCGCCCCGGCCTGGTATGAGGACGCGCTTTCTGCGCTCCATCAGATTGAGAAGATCGTCGCCGGGGAATCCACTCGCGGCCGTTGGCGCCATTTGATTGCGAGCCCGATTCCGACAGCAGGAATTCTCCGCGCTGTGCAGCGCCGGAATCTGCATATTCATCATCGGCGCACGGAGGTGTTCTTCACGACTTCGCCACCCTTCATCACGAACACGACCTTCTCCATGACGCCAATGTCGGCGAGAGTATTCCGGACGATGGTACCCACCGCGCACCTCCTTGTTTCGGCTTCGCAGAAAATTGAGTTGACGCGATTATGGTCGACTCCATTCGACTGTGATTCAATACAATTGTCTGTGGCAGACCGGCGCGGCGGATACTGCTTGCGACGCCCGACATGCGCCGGACGGGGGGAGACGACGTCATGGCCAGACCACCCTTCTATCCCTACCGATCCGAGGAAGCGAAAGCTGACTACGAGGCCCGCAGCCTGGAGAGGGCCAGGGCGTGGCCAGTCCCTTTCGAGACCATGCTCCTCGAGACAGACTCCGGGCAGACGTTCGTCCGCGTGTGCGGGCGCGCCGCGGATCCTCCCCTCGTCCTGCTGCCGGGCGCAAGGGTCAGTTCGCTGATGTGGGCTGACAGCATCGCGGCCCTGTCGGCCCACCATCGAACCTATGCCCTGGACATCATCGGCGATGCCGGATTGAGTATCAGTCGCTTCGAGATCAAGAAGTCGGAAGCTTTCGTCAGATGGCTGGACGAAGTGGCGCCGCTGCTGGTTCCGGAAGGATCCTTCAGCCTGTTGGGGATTTCGCTCGGGGGCTCGATAGCTGCTCAATATGCGTTACGCTTCCCGGCACGGCTGCAGAGCGTGGTGCTGCTTGCACCGGCCGGGACCGTGCTCCGATTCTCCCCTGCTTTCTTCGTCCGCTTCACCGCCCATTGCCTCCCCCTGCCGGGGCTGGTCAAGGACCCGCTCCGCAGAACGTGCCGCTGGCTGTTCCAGGATGCGGTTCGCGGCGATGAAGCCTGTCGGGCCCGTTTCGAGGATGTCCTCGCAGATCTGCGGAGAGTGGTGCGAACTTTTGCTTTGCCTCCGCCTCCCTGGCCGCCGGTCTTCACCGATGATGAGTGGCGGAGCTTCCGCGTGCCGTGCCTGTTCCTCGTCGGTGAGAATGAAAAGATGTACCCGGCTGAGGCAGCCGTCCGTCGATTGCATCAGGTTGCGCCTGAGGTTCAGGCGCAAATCATTCCCGGGGCAGGACACGACCTGGCTATGGTGAAACCCGATCTCGTGACAGGGAAGGTGCTTGAGTTTCTGGCCGAAGAGGAAGGCGTTATGGCCGCTGGGAGGTAAGGGTACAACAGCCGGTCGTCCATCAGGCGCAATAACCTGCCGAAACGCGCAACGTCTGCGCCGGCGGCGCGGACTCCCGGTGCCGAAAACGTGTAGAACGTCGAAAAAGGGAGAAACACATGGACCCATCGGAAGACGCAGGAATTGCCGGCACGGCGCGGATCGATCTGAATGAGATTTTCGACAGGCAGAAGGCCGCATTTCAGCGGAATCCCTTCCCGGATCTTCGGGAACGCCGCCGCTGGCTGCGCCTCTTGCAGGACGTCCTGCACGAAAACGAAGACACGATCGCGCGTGCCATATGCGCTGATTTCGGACAGAGGTCTGCGCACGAGACACGCATGCTCGAGGTCTTCGTGTCCCAGGCGGCGCTGCACCACGCACGCCGCCATCTTCGCGGCTGGATGAAGCCGGAAAGGCGTCCGACATCGATCTGGTTCCTGCCGGGTAGATCCAGGGTTTTTTGCCAGCCGCTCGGCGTAGTCGGTGTTATCGTGCCCTGGAATTATCCCCTCTATCTCGCCGTCGGTCCTCTGGCTTCAGCCCTTGCCGCGGGAAACCGGGTGATGCTGAAAATGTCCGAGCTGGCACCGGCGTTCGGGGAACTCTTCGCTTCAATCATTGCCCGACGGTTTCCGGACGACCTCATCGCGGCGGTCAACGGCGGTCCTGATGTTGCACCGTCGTTCTCCGCCCTGCCGTTCGATCATCTGCTCTTTACCGGTTCGACTGCTGTAGGCAGATCCGTCATGAACGCAGCGAGCCGGAACCTGACGCCGGTCACGCTGGAGCTCGGCGGAAAATCACCCGCCATCGTAGGCCCCGACTTTCCAATTCGGATCGCAGCGACCCGAATCGTCTATGGCAAATGCCTGAACGCGGGACAGACCTGCATTGCGCCGGACTATGTTCTGCTCCCTTCGGGCAAAGAGAGAGCCTTCATTGAGGCAGCCCGTGACGAAGTTGTGCGGCTCTATCCCTCCATCGAGTCCAACCAGGACTACAGCTCCATCATCAATCAGCGCCACTATGAGCGGCTGAAGTCGATGCTGGAAGAGTGTCAGGGCAACAGTGCTCTGATCGAAGTCCTTCACACGGAGAGAGCCCTTCTTTACGCGGGATCACGCAAGATCGCGCCGGTCGCTCTCCTGAATGCGACCGGCGACATGAAAATAATGCGCGAGGAAATCTTCGGTCCGCTCCTTCCCGTCGTTTCCTATCGCGACCTTGACGATGCGATTCGCTACGTGAACGAGCGCCCGAGACCACTGGCTCTTTACTTTTTCGACAACGATCCTTCGCGCGTGAACAAGGTCTTGAAGGAGACCGTTTCCGGTGGCGTAACCGTAAACGACACCATCTTTCACATCGCGCAGGACAGCCTTCCGTTTGGTGGGGTGGGGCCCAGCGGCATGGGCCACTATCACGGGAAGGAGGGATTCGAAACCTTCTCGAAGAAAAAGGCGGTGTTCTACCAGGCTCGCTTCAATGGTGGCGGCCTGCTCAAGCCGCCCTACGGGAAGTTGTTCGACAGGATGCTGGATATCATGATCTCCCGCGCCCGCTCGTGATGGGAAATTCCCAGCGAAGCTGCATGGATTTCCTGAAACTGATGAAAAAGCCGAGCGCCTTTCTCCCAGTGGCGCTGTCGCTTGTCTCGCTCGCCATGGTGGTCGGTCATGTTGTCATGTTCGGCGCCGTTCGTGAGGCCGACGAGGGGACCGCGGCCCACGCCTTTCAGTTGCTTATGGTCGCACAGGCGCCGATTGCGATTCTCTTCGCGATCAGGTGGCTGCCGCGTTTTCCGAGGCAGGCGCTGAAGGTATTACTGGTGCAGGCCGCCGCTGCCGTCACAGCGCGTGCTCCTGTTTTCTATCTAGGCCTTTGAGGCGTGGCAGGGCTCCATGGCCACACCTATCACGCATCTGCCTGTCCAATCAGCCAGACGCGCGTGCACTGCTGTCCTTGGGGCCATGCAGCCCGCGAGGCGGTCTGCAAGTTCGACACCAGCGCCATAGTTGAATTGCCCTCCAGCGAAGATTGGACGGCGTTCTTGTCGTGTCCCAGGAAACTTGCCTGAATCTGATGAGATAATCTCGCCCCTTCCGAAACTATTCAGGTCTGGTGCCGGAGTTCCTTTGCCTGTGCGGCTTGCTGCGCCCCTGCGAACCTGGCAGAGCAAAGCCAGTGGCCATGCGTATTGACTTTGTACATACACAGGTTCATATTTGATCGTGGATATTGCATACCGGTTGAGCGGTATTGATTTCAGGTGGGATCAAGAAAAGGCGGAGCTGAACTTCCGCAAGCACGGCATCGCCTTCGAGACTGCATGCGAGGTCTTTTTTGACCCCTTTATAACTTTCATCGGGCTGGACATTGTGCGAGGCGAGGAGCGTGAGGCTGCTGTTGGTATGACGACTGACTGGAAATTGCTGAGGGTTATCTATGTTTTCAGCCCGGCTTGCATCCGCCTCATCTCTGCGCGCCCGGTTACTATCCACGAAAGAAGAACTTATGAAAGGCAGTGACCTTCGAGCGCGTCTCCGCAAAGAGCGTCCCATGACCAGCATTACTATCAGAATGCCTGAGGATGTGCTGATCGAGCTCAAACGCATGGCGCCTCTCCTCGGGTTTTCAGGCTATCAGCCTTTGATTCGAGCGTACATTGGCCAGGGGCTGCGCCGAGATGTCGAGAAAGTCCAAAGCAATCCGAGGCTGGAGGATTTGGCAAAGGCCCTGCGACGGCACGGAGTTAAAGAAGACATAATTACTTCAGCCATAGCAGAACTGCGGACCGCCTGACGACAATCTCCGGCAGACACATTCCGGCCCTTTGCCTGGCGACGAATGGCATCAAGTTCTCATAAAGGAGAGGCAGGGATGAAATCCGATCATGGCATTGAGGGAGGCGGCGCTCGCCAGAGCAGCGTCATCCTGCTCGCAGCCGGGGCGTTCTTGGCGTTCGCCGCCTCCGGGAATGCCACGATCGTATTGCAGCCCGGCTACGCGTTGGGGGAAGTTGGCGGGCGCGCGCAGGTTTCGCGGGCACCCCGCACCGGGTGTCACTCGCGTCCTCTACTGGTGATCATCCCCACCCGGGTGTGTATTCTTCCAGAGCACCTGCAGGGCCTCAGCCATTCCCGGGTCTCTTCCCCCCGGCGACATCTTCGTCTGCGAATACAGGCATCGTGACATAAGGAGCATCGATAGAGGACTCGAAGCCATCACACACCTCCTGTCCCCTGTTATTGCGGCATTCCGGGCGGGGCGATGTCGAGGGCCCAACACAGGCCGTGAAGCAGGAGCTTCCGGAACATCGGGTTCCGGAAGTCCTCCGGGTGTCCGAGGGAAGTGTAGAAGACGCGCGGCTTCCCTGCCCTCGGTGTGTTCGTCCAGGCCACGGGCTCAGCCGGGTGGCCGGGGATCTCGCCGGTGATCAGCGGTGTCGTGGAGGCTGCCAACGGCGTCACCCTGTAAAGCGAGCCGTTTCCCTGGATCCGCAGCGGGTCGATCCCCACCAGGAGAGGGTGATCCTTCGCGCCCGGGGCAAACATCAGGCTGACCCTGGGCCCCTCTCCCCAGTGTCCCACGTAGTGTCCGCCCAGCACCATCGGGTCGAAATCGGGCCACGTGGCTTGCCCGGGCTTTGGAGTTTCGTTGTTCGAAAGCGCGAAAGCGTGGCTTGCCGTGCGGATCCCGACCAGGGGTTTGCCCGCGGCCAGGTGAGCCCGCACCGCATCGAGTTCCGCCCGGGTGGGCGTGCGGCGCCTGACGCTGATGAAAATGAGGTCGGCTGATTTTACGGCTTCGAGCAGCCCCGGGAAATCGTTAGGTGCCTTTTCGTCCGCCCGGACGATCGTCACCCGGAAACCGCTCCGTTCCAGTTCGGTCCGGGCAAACTCGGGCAATGTTTCACTGGTCTGGTATTCCGACTCGCCGATGACGAAAAGGATCGAACGGCGGTCGCCCTTAAACCGGAACGGCTGCCCGCCCAGCATGTCAGCGCTGGTGATCGTCGGGCAGACATACTTCTCGATGTGCTCCACGATCCGATCGGTGCCGACGAAGTGAGTGACGTACGGCCACCGCTGCGGGTTGTACATCGTGTCGGTCAGGTCGCGCACGAGCACTACGTTCTTGCCGTTCCTGGCCATCTGGCGCAGCCCGAATGGACGGCCCAGAACGCACATGTTCGTGTGCACGCCCAGCAGGATCACGTTCCGGATGCCTCGCTGCTCGAGCAGGTTCCAGATCTCGACGCCGGAATCGCTGATGGCGTCGCGGTCGTCGATGCGCAGGACGTCGATCTCCGCCTTCCACGGTGCTTTTGGATCCCTGCCCATGCCGGCCAGGCGCTCATGCCACTGCACGTGTTCGACCGGGTCATCGTCCTCGCCGCCATCCTCCTGGTCCAGTGGGTAGCGGCCTTTCTCCTCGGCAGGTATCCGGTAGCACCATTTCCTGATGTCCGGCGGGAGGTTCGGGGCTGCCGGGGCCTGCTTCGCGCGGAGGCGTGCCGGGTGTTTCTCGTAGGAGGCCATGCAGTCGCTGGGTGCATGAATGACAAGCACGCCGCGACTCCGCGCGTTCTCCAGCAGCTCGTTCATGCGCGGCGCCATCTCCTCAATCCGCCGGACGGCGTTCAGGCAATGGTGCGCGTCCCACACGTCGCAGACAATGACGGCAGTTTCCTCCGGCCGCCATTTCTCGACGGTGACTTGTTCGGCCCACACGCCGTTGCGTTCTACTCTTGTCTTCTTGTGGACAGTGATCTCCGAGTCCATGCGGGTCCCCGCAAGAAGGGACAGCGAGGTGAACACCAAAGCCGCCAGAAGCAAGCGACATGCCGGGCGTCTGTTCAAAGTCATCGGAGCAACCCGGCTACTCCGGACGATTGATCTGAATTGCGACGAAAAGCTGGTCATGAGCATTATCCCTTCGATTCACCGGATTCTCGCGCAGCGCACCCGCTCGGAACAAGGCCGAAGTTGCAGCTTCCAGACAAACGTCGATTTTCAGGATTTGATGTCAACTCTCCTAAGGCGAGGCTCATGCCGAACGGTTCCACCGCGAGCAGAAGTAGTGCCTGAGGAATCAACGCGGCTGCTGGTCGACGAGGGGGCCCGCATCCCTGATGCTTCCCGGAATCAGGTCGGTTTTCACTTCGAACTTCTGCCCGGGCCTCAGTGTGATTTGCGTTTCGAAAGGCAGGTAGCCCGGCAGGGTAATCTTGAGGTCATAGGAACCTGAGGGGACTACCATCGACTGGCCCGGCCCATTGAATTCGTCAACGTGCCCCACGTAGCCGCCATTCAGGAAAACAGCCGCGCGATCCGGTTTTACCTCGAGCCTGATCTCCGAGGTCACCTGCGAGCTTTGGAGGTCAGTCTCCCTGATAAGTTGTACGCGGACGTCGAGTTTCTTGCCGGGTTCAACCAAAACTTTCTGAGAGAACTCTCGATATCCTGAATAGCGGCAGTTGAGCTGGTGGTCTCCGGGCATCAGCAGTAGCTTCTTGGATCCTTTCAGCTCCCCGACATAGCCGACATATTGGCCGTCGACCCAAACGCCAGCTGCCTTCTCGGTATTGCCGGCGGGGATCAAGCGAACTTCTCCGAGAACTTCATTACCGGCGCAGGCGGCACCGGGGGCAAGGATGCCGGAGACTGAAAGAAGGAGCCCCCCGGCCGCAACCACCTTCATGCACGAGATTCTCATTAGATCCTCCTCATTAATATAGTATGCAGTTTGTGGCGTTGAATCCAGAACGGTGGGCACAATACGCCCGCGATTCAGTGCACGGCGAAGAAACCTGCTGCGAGGGCCTTGGTCGCAAGGTGGGTACTATTCTGCGGGAGACGGTGAGGCACAGTATGTCAAAGCATGTACGGGGTGAGCAATGACCAGGCAGATCACAACTGTGGCATTTGCAGTCGCAGTAATGGCTTTGCGCGTGTTGGCGCACGGCCGGAGGCCTCGCCGTCCGCCTGAACCCCGCCGGCCACATTGTCGCGGATGTCTCGATCCGATCCAGCTCCCAGGTAAGGTGCCAGCTCCGCACGCGGATCGGATCACCATTTTCGATCGGCGTTCATCCGCGTTCCTCCGTGTCCCAAATCCCCTTCTCCCGGATGCTTCATGAATTATCCGGGTTGGTGCCTCACAACCAGGGCGAACAGCTCTACATGGCCCTCTACAAGGCCTGTAAAGATGCCGCGGTCACCGCTTCCTGGACAAGTACCTGAAATAGCGGGGACCGGCATCGGCCCCGGAGATGCCTGCACATGCGTCGGCGCGACCTACTTACCGCTGACGAACTCGACCATCTTGTACTTTTCCAGGAATCTGTAATACGCAATGAGATCAAAGTCCCGTACGGGAACGCCCGCCTCGAGCTCGACCAGTTCCCGGATCTCTTTCAGGTTTCGGGTGCCGTCACACCAGAAATAGGACGCCGCCGCCCAGTTTTCCTCCTCCCACCAACTCGGAGCCGACCGGACCTCTTTCCACTCCTCGACCGGTATGCCATCCAGGGTAAGGGTTCCGACCTTTGTCTTCCTGGGAACGATCAGCGCCGCCTCTTTCGACCAGGCGTCATCCGGCGGGGCATATCGGACTATGTCGATCGACTTCGACTTCGCGGTGCTCGCGGCTTCCTCCTGAAACTGCAGTGAAACGCGTCTCCCGAATTCGCCGACGTCACCGATATACCTCCCAAGCAGGGTTCGAGTCTCGGGGCGTTTGTCAGCGCTCACAATCCTCTGGATGCTCGACAGCATCTTCTGCTCGAGGCCCGTGTAGTACTCGATTGCCCTGGTTCCTTCTGCCAGTATCTTCCCGACTTCGGCTCCGTCATGCGCAGCGGCAAGACGAGCGTTGAATCCACGCTTCTTCTCGGCGATGACCTTCGCCGCCTTGTCAAATGCCAGGCCGGCGAGGAAAGGTACGTCTTCGGATCCCGCGTCGGCCATGTAGTAAAGGTAGACCGCATTGAGAATGCTCAGGTCGCGCAGCGTGCGGGGATCGACCTTGTCGATGGTGTCGGTCGAGTTGTGATGGAGATGGCCGCCGTTGTTCATCGTGACGGAATTCAGGGGAACGCCGATGGAAGGCTCGCCGAAGAAGTTGTCCAGGCCGGACATGAACGGCCTGGTCATCCAGAGTTTGTGGGGGCTATAACGGTTGTAGTACCTGCCGGCAACTTCCGGCCAGACTGCGTCCGTGAATGAAGGACATGCGTTGAAATTCATCCCTATGGTGAAGGCAGTGGTCGAAAGATCATAATCCGCAGCCGGTGTGTCGCAGCAGACACTGGCTATGGTCTTGGTTCTCAGGCGCTCCAAATTCTGCATGGTAAAGGCCATGGAGCCGTACAGCTCGAATCCCAGCCACACCCGGATCGAGCGCCTCGGCCTCGGCAGGGCACCTGAACTGACGAGCTCCTGGAGAGTTCCCACCGAGTCCAGTATGGCGGAGGCGCCGGTGCAGTTGTCATTCGCACCCCATTCGTACATGTGCCCCACGATCAGCACCTCCTCACCCTCGCCGCCCGATCCGCGAATACGTCCCGTCACGTAAGGCAGCGTATCGTCGGTGTAGAAGCGGCTGTCGATGATGGCTCTGACCTTGACCGTCTTTCCCTGCCGGATCAGGTTCCTGATATAGTTCCCCTTCTTCTGTGAAACAGAGAAAGAAAAGGTGTCTTTGCTGTCGGCAGCGTTCATGAGCCAGCCGCCGGGCACGTCGCTCCATGTGTTGTTCCAGTTGTTGGCCTCGATCATATCCCTGTTGTTGCCTTCGATGGTATCGCTCACAACCCCGCGTATGCCGTACCTGTCGAGATAACGCTTCAGCCCTCCCGGGTCCGAGGATGTAAGTATGATCTTGCCCCGCGCGTCAGCCCGACCGAGCATGGCCGGATCCGGACGATCGAGGAGCACGAGCTCGGTCTCGAGGCCCCCGGGGGGAGTCGGGCAGCTGAACATGTTCAGCGACGTGGGATTGTCGAGGTAGTTGCACAGCAGCCGGTATTCATCAGGCAGGCCGGCTGGCTCCGTCACCTCGAGTGTGGCCTGCTTCACGTCCCACCCCACCGGGCTGGTCCACGTGCCATACTGAGTCTTGCCGTCGGCCGGTGTCTCCACGATCTCCGCCTCGTCGAGACCCCGTTCCCTCATGATCGCCTGCGCCTCGCGGGCCGTTCTTTTCCATGCGGGCAGCGTGTTCCATTTGTCGTGTTGCCAAAACCGCATCGTGTAGTCGCGGGCCCGGCTGCCTGATATTTCGCTGGCGACAGTCTCCATCAGGGGGTCGAGGCCCTTCTTCGGGGCTTCTCCAGGCAACAGCGGCAGACAGGCCAGACTGCAGAAGAGACAGGATAAGAGCACTTTTTTGGCATTCATGTTCTTCCCTCACCATTTGATGATTTCGACGCAAGCAGGTAATTCCTGCGCCGGTTCCAGAGGCATCGTGTACAAAACCGCGTGTCCTGTGAATGGGCCGTCATCATAGGCCGGCCGACTCGTCCCTGTACAGTTCAATCCGCTGCACCTGGTAAAGCCTCAGTCACTGGCAGCAGCCTCGCGGGGGGAGTGGGCGCGAGTCGGGCATGTTGTGGGCAAGGCGTGCCTGTGATTTGCCGAGCCTGATTCCCCCTTCCTCGATGGTCTGCGGGCAGGACGTCTCGAATTGTGAAATCCGCCCGGCGCATGCCCGGGCCGGCTGTGGCCCCGGAGCCGCGTTCCCGGCTCTATGTGCGCTTCAGGTTTGCCAGCGCCTCTTTCGCCCATGTGGCGTATTCAGGGCGTTGCTGCAGGTTCTCGACACGGAAGATCCTCAGGCCGCACAGCTTACCCTCGTTGATGTCCTGAACGAAGAAGTCCAGCAACTGCTTGTACTCCTGCTCGTTCAACCAGCGGCCTTCGCTGCCGGCATTCAGGTAGACCGACCCCATGAGCGGTTTCCCCGGGAACTTCTTCAGTGCCTGGTCCACCAGTTTCGCGTGGTCCTGAAGCACCTTCGTGTTATAGAAGCTGAAGATGACCGCGTCGATGTCGAAGTCATAGGGCTTTTCCAGCTCATGCGGAGGGTAGCAGGGCACCCAGATGGGCAGCCGGGGATTGATGGATTTGGCCTTGGCGATGATCTGGCGGAACTCGTCGGCTGAATGCCCGCCCTCTTTGATCTTTTCCATCTCCTCGATGAAATCGTTCAAGTACAAGCCGATGATTTCCTTGCGCGTGAGCGACAGGTTCGCAATCCACTCCGCATGTGCCATTGCCTGATCAAACTTCCATCCCCAGATGCCCCTTTCGATTTTGGCAATGACGTACTTGATTCCCGGCGTGCGCATATGGGTGTACATCAGGGTTTCTTCGAGCTTCTGTCCCGAGTAGGGTTTGTCATGCGTCCACACCGTGTTGAATCCGACTTCCTTCACGGTTGCGGCGATGTCGACTTTGGCGCTGTGTTCCCAGACGGAAATCAACGGTTCGGATGGGAGCGCGGCCGATTCGGACGCGGAAGCAATGCGAACGCCTGACGAGGTCTTCGCCAGGAGCGCGCCACCTGCAAACTGCCGCAACATTGTCCGCCGGCTTACGGTCCCTGTCGTCTTACGGGGTGACTCAATCATGAATAGCCTCTCCTTTCGTCGCTCTGAGTTCAGACTCAGTCGGCCACCTGGCTCTGCCGCGCGGCTTCCCGAGTCGGTTTCCTGGAATCTTCGGGTTTTGGACGCAAGCCCGATCGGGCCGTATCGAAGAGAAGATACCGGAGGTCTCGCCGACCTGCTTTGGATCGGCGTGTAGTCGGAGTGAGTTGAAGTCTTGCATTGCAGCCTTCCCACGGTGCAGGCCAGCTTCCGAATTGCAGGGATGATGCCGGCTGCGCTTGTCTCTTCCGGGGCTGCCATGATGGCGACAACTTTTGATTTTACATCGGAATGGTGTTGCGGACCCGGAATCTGTGCGGACTTCCTCCGGGGCCGCACGACTTGCCTCCCCACTTTTTGCTTGCTCACAGATAGAGATTCCTATATGGACTGATCGGAGTTCATTCCATCAGGATTGATGTTTTGCCGGATGCTGCGGCGAAGGAGCTATCCATGAAATCGATTGGACGACGTCGTTTCTTCCGGAACCTCTTAACTGGAGGCGTGCTTGCCGGCGTCGGCGCAGCTGAGACTGCGCGGCCCGCGTCGCAGAATTCGGGGAATACGCCCTTCTCGAGCCGCCGCATGGACGAGATGACGAGCCGTGAGATTGAGTTCTACCTGAAGTCCGGCGGCGACCTGGTTCTGATCCCGTTCGGTCCGATCAGCGGCCACGGCGCGCTGATCCCGGTTGGCATGCATGGGCATTGGGCACACGCCCTCAGCCTGCTCATCGCGGATAGCGCAAACGGCTTGGTCTTTCCGGTGACGCATTGTTGTTTTGCCGGCGCTACCCGCACCTTCCGCGGGACTGTGTCGTTTACGTACGAAGAGCAAGTCATGGTGCTCAAGCGCATTGCATCAACCCTCAACAAGCAGGGATTCCGGCGTACGGTCCTGGTCGGCGGAACCAATCCGGAGGACACGGCGGGCATGATCGCAGCGCGCGAGCTGTTTGATGAGACCGAGAAGCCTTTCTTCTTTGTTTCCGCGCGCCGCGCATTCGACCTTCCCGAGGTCCAGGAGTTGTGGCGCGGCTATCCCGGTAGTTTCGAGGAGCAGCAGATCGACCTGGCAGCCTTGAGGATCCTGGGTCGGGAGCGGCCGATTCCACTGGAAAAGTGGTCCAAGGAAATCAAAACCGACAAGGACGCCGATCAGCCCGCCGAGATCGCCCCCGATGTCAACGCCATGCGTAAGTGGGGAGCCGTTGGCTGGCGCTATTTCGAAGAAAAGAATCACGGAAACCACGGCAACGCGGGGATCATGTTCAATGGGCGTTCCGATATAGACATCGCCGTTGACGTGCTCCGTAAATCGGCCGACGTCATTGTTCCCGCTCTGGCCAGTTTTGAGCACTACTCGAAATGGCTGGAACAGCATCCTGTGCAGTACATCACTCCTACGGAGCGGTTGCAGGAGAGGTGATGCCGGGCGGGGCCCGGAAGGAGAGTCCCTGATGCATACGATCAGTCGGCGAGAAGTTCTGGCTATGGCCGCAATGGGCGCCCTTCTGCGCAGAGATGCGGGCGCACAACAGGGTGCTCCTTCCATCATGTATCGCGACTATTCGCGCTGCCTCCCGGATTACCTGCGCGACTTGGCAGAGCGGGCCTATCAGTCGCGGAACCGCGCTATCTCAGGCCTCGCCACACCGGCAGCCATCCGCGAAAGGCAGCGGTGGGTCACCGAAACTTTCTGGACCCTTGTGGGCGGGATGCCGGAACGCACTCCCCTCAACGCCCGCACCGTGGGCACGTTTGAACGGTCCGGGTATCGCGTCGAGAAAATCGTCTACGAGAGCCAGCCGAACTTCCACATCTCCGGGACGTTGTATATCCCCACCACCGGGCACCCGCCGTTTCCGGGAGTTCTGTACCAGATGGGCCACACCACAAACGGGAAGGCCGACGGCACCTATCAACTCTGCTGCCAGACCCTGGCAGGACTCGGCTATCTCGTGCTCGGTTTCGACCCGATGGGCCAGGGTGAACGCACTTACTATCCGGGGCCTGTGCCTTCCCGCAGCCGCATCGGTGCAGATGAGGAGCATACGTTCCCCGGCCGCCAGATGCTGCTCAAAGGCATCACCAGTACCTGGCTTCAGACTTGGGACGCGGTCCGCAGCCTGGACTACCTGGCATCGCATCCGCTGGTCGATACCAAACGGCTCGCCTCGACCGGACAATCCGGCGGCGGCACCACCACGATGCTGCTGGCCGCAGTCGATGATCGGCTCGCGGCGGCGGTGGTTTCCTCCGGAAACACCGAAAACGTCGCCTGTGCGAATTTCAATCCCCCTGGCGCGACCGACGATGGAGAACAAAACCTGATCGGTTCCGCACCGGTCGGCTTCGACCGCTGGGACCTGCTCTATCCGATCGCGCCCAAGCCCCTGCTCGTCATGGTGAGCCAGCGCGACTTCTTCGGCACCTACTCGCCTAACTATCTCACCAGTGGAATCGAAGAGTTTCAAAAACTGCAGCGCATCTATGGCATGCTCGGCCATATTGAGCGGCTCGCCTGGTTCGACACGCCGCTTCCTCATGGGTTCAGTTACGATCTCCGCATGCAGATGTACAACTGGTTCGCACGTTGGCTGAAGGGTGAGTCCCAACCGGTAGCCGAGGAGCCTGTCGTCCCGGCCGAGTCGGAAGAGACGCTTTTCGTCTCCGCTACCGGGAGTGTCGTGCAGTCGTTTCACGGCGAGACACCCTTCACGCTCAACCGGAAGCGAAGCCTGTCGAAGACACCGGCGGACCTCGCCCAGCTGTTGAGCGTCGATCGTCCCGGAGCCGGCGCGAGCGCAATAACGGTGGGCCGCGCATCATACCACCAGACCCTGGTCGAAGCGGTCGAGTTCCCTGCCGCACCGAGAGTGTGGGTGCCGGCCTGGCTGTATCAGCCCAAGATCGCTGACCGTTCGAAGCCGCTGGTGATCGTGCTGGAGCCCGGGGGGCGGAACGCGTGGCACGAATCCGGACTCTACAACCGAATGGCGGCAGAGGGCTGCATAGTCTGCGCGCCGGACCTGCGCGGCATCGGTGACATGACCCCCGAGTTCAGCCGCGGGGCCGCGCGTCACGCCAGACCTCATAACAGCGAGGAGGATTACGCGTGGTCCGCCCTCATCCTCGGAAAGCCGCTTGCGGGGCAGCGGGTCACCGATATTCTATCCGTAGTTCAGGGACTGCGGGCACGCCCGGAATTCCTGTCCCGGCCTGTCATACTTGCCGCGCGCGGCGAGCTTACCGTGCCGGCCCAGTTTGCCGCCGCTTTGGAACCCGCGATAGGCAGCCTGTATCTGGCGGAGGGCCTGATTTCGTTCCGGTCAATTGTCGAAACGGAAGTGTATAAATACCCGTTCGGCAATTTCGTGCCGAACCTGCTGGCCCACACCGACCTGCCGGAGTTGACCATTTCCCTTGCGCCGCGGCGGGTCACGCTCGCCGGAGCGATCGACGGAGCCGGCAATAGGCTGGCAGTCGAGGCGGTCCGGGCGGAGTTCTCTTCGGCACCCAACGTTCAAGTCCTGCCGGAGCCCGCATGGAGCCCGTCCGACATTCTCTCGGCTTAAGCGCCTGCGAATTCCCCCGAAGGGCCGACCGCCGATCGGTCGGCGGTCTCCCCAGCTCTGTTGCCTGACCGATGCCGATATTCGCGTACAGAGGATTGTGCCATGCTGGACAGCGTCTATAGGGCACTGCCGGGAACCAGGCAGTTCCCTGCCTGTCTCCTCGCGTCGATGTTGGAACAGCCTGCCCATCATCGCATGTTCTCCGGGTCACGCGAGGCCATGCCCTGCGGGCTGGTCCGCTTGTCATCCCGGCTCGATCAAATGACGTCGACGACGATGAGCGTGATGTCGTCCTGCTGCGTGCTGGAAGCCGGTTGCCAGAGGCGAATCTCGGAGAGCAGCTGATCCGCCAGCTCCGGAGGGGAGCAGGACTGATTTTTGCGGACCACAGCTCCCGTCTGCTCGATCGTCGCCACCCTCGCACTTGATGGGCTCGAGAAAGAAGAATGAAGCGGTGCCTAAGAGGAGCTGCGTTGCGAGTCGGAAGCAGAGGAAACGGTCGGACGCGGCCGGATTTCGACCGTGAGGCGAGAGGGGGAGCCGGGCGAAGTCTTATATGTGAAGTCGCAGGAACACTTCAGATCCAGCACGATCCGCGTAGTGCCTTGCTTCCGTTGCGAGATGCGAACACCGGTCAACAGGTTCGCGGCGATGGCGACTGTCTTCTGCGTTTTCGGTCGCTTCAACGTGCCCTGTTCCCGGCTGCGGTCCTGCAGATCGAAGTAAATGCGTTCCGGGTTGCGAAGCTTTCCCGTCCGGACAAGTTCCATTGCCTGCAGGTCGAACGCCATTTCGGTGGAATCCGGTTTGGAGGAATAGTGAATGGCGACGATGGAGGAGAGTCCGGTCGGAATGACATTCGGAGTTTCCGGCTTGGTGCTCGCGGTATCGGGGGTTGCGAGCAGATAGCTGCGAACGCCGGCGAGGCGTGAAGCGAGGTTCTTCTGCAGGAGACAAAATGCGTCCCGATCGGCGAGCAAGACACCGGAAGAGGCGCCAATCATCGTCGCAGCCAACACAATCATGACCACGGGAGCGTTCCTCACCGATGCTGGAGGCTTCGGTCCATCACAACTATGCATTTGATAGTTACCGTTCACGGTCGCTCCGGCGGCGGAGTTGAGACACATCCGGTTCGCTGCCCTGGTCCCGCAGGACACGAAAGACTTAGCCACTGCACTGTGTGGAGCACGCCCATCTTATCGGCAATACTCGTACCATACCCGTTACGAATGTGTGAGAAATCTGATTAATACGACAAATGTAAGGGGGCCAGGTAAATAGGGCTCCGGAAGGCTGCCGGGGGCGGTCTGAAGGGCTCGAACTTCCGGGCACAAGTGATGATATTCAGCACCTCGATTGCTGGAATACATCGCTTTTGTTACCTTGGACCTGGCGGGGCAGGGTGCGCCTGGCAGGCGAGCCGGATGGACTTTTTGCTGAGGCCCTGCGAAATCGGGAGGCCGATAAAACAAGCCAAACAACCAGGGCCGGGAAACGACGTTCCTTGCGGTTATTTGGTGCAACCAGTTATTCGACTCTCAGGTTCCGCTGCGGCGGTTTCGTGAAGAAGCGGCGGATCACATCGAGCGCCGGCTTTCCTTGAGGCGTGTGATCGGCATTCGTCGAGCCGCCCCATGTGGGATTGGGATGCCACTTCCAGACGTAGACGCCCCAGATGAAATCGCGGCGCCATAGCTCGGCAAGCAGAGTCTCCCACCCTTCCGCCTGGAGGTCCAGGCGCACCGAATCGCCGGGCGCTCTATAGGGGCCCGCCCTCCAGGGCTCCGTCAGCGCATAAGAGCTTGATGCAAAGCCCGCTTCGGTAAATATCACCGGCCGGTTCCAGCGCACCGACAGATGCTCGAGATCTTCCAGTGCGGCAGGCAGCTTCGCGATCGGATAGTAGCCGTCGACCCCGATGTAATCCAGGTTGTCCCAGAACGGGACCTCGACCACCTCGGTGTGATGCGCTGCATAGGTGAGCGGGCCGGAGTAGATCGTGCGTGTTTCTTCCAGCAAAGCACTCCACTCCCCGGCGATGACCGCGGCTCGAGACGCCTGGGCCAGTTCGGTCCCGATACAGAGAATATCGGCGTCTGTTTCGGCAGCCAAACGGGCGTAATGCAGCACGTAAGGGCGGTAGTTGGCGATAAACGCCCGCCAATCGGCAGCGTTGGTCATACGAATGTCCGCCGAGAACTTCCCTTCGTTGAATCCGGGTCCCCATACCTGCAGCTTTATCATGGTTCGCAAGCCTGCCGCCTTCGCGCGTTGAATGCCTCCACGCAGAATCCGGTCCCAATACCCCGATTGCATACCGATTTCGGGAGCATCCAGCCGGTAGATGCGGGCAAAGACAAGCAGCTGGATGATGGTGCCCCCTGCGGCGCGGATCTTCTGGAGTTCAAGGGAGGAGACGTCGGTATCATAGCTGCCGCCGACATGGGAGTACGCGAAGCCAGCCTGAAAGAAGGGTTTGTGACGCGCAGGCGGGATGGTTCGAAAAGTCGTGGGCTTCAGTTCAGTGGTGGACGAGCCGCTCTGAGAATCACATGCAACCTGCGGTGCGAGGAGTGCGGCCAGAACAAAGAATGCAAGGCACGTCCGCGATCGATCCGACATTGTCTTCACAGATGGTAATCTGGTTTCCCCACGCAGGTGCATGATAGCAGCGCGAGCAGAGGAAATCATCGCGCTGTTCTGCCCGGCTGGTGACGCAGGCTCGTTTACCGACTCATCGGGAGCAGGTCGCCGCAAAGGTTGAGACGAAGCATGCTGCAGGATTGGGAGGCGCCGGATCGAGAGCGTCGGTGTCACGCCTCCGAGTGTCCGCGCAGCCGGCGGCGGTCTGGACGTTTTGCGTCCGACGTATTAACGTGCTAACGATCACCCGGTGTAGAATGGTCGCCAACTGCGGATTTACACTGGATCCTTTCGGAGAAGCATATATGTTGCTGAGTTTTCTCTTTTCGTTTCTTGCCTCGGCTGTGGCACCTCGAGCCGCGATACCGTTTCGACAGTCCGGCCCCGGCGACGTGCCGATCCTTCGGCCTGACCCTGCGAGGTAACGAGTCTGCGTCAATACCACCACTTGAAAGATCGCCAGGAGGCATTCATGAACTTCGCGGCCATTGGCAGCTTGCGACTCTCGCGGCTACTGCTCGGCTCCAACCCCTTCAGCGGATTTTCTCACCAGGGTGTCGATCGCGACGAGCGCATGGTTCACTACTACACCGTAGCTCGCATCAAGGAGACGCTCTTCGAGGCAGAGAGGCTCGGCATCACAGGTCTCGTCGCGCGCACAGATTTCCACGTGATGCGGACGCTGCTCGAGTACCGCGATGACGGCGGGAAGCTCAACTGGCTCGCCCAGACCTGCCCCGAAGTCGGAGACGCCGAAACCTGCGTGCGCCGCGCCGCGCGCGGCGGCGCCGTAGCGTGCCACATCCACGGGGGCGTGATGGATCATCTCGTGGCTCAAGGCCGCGCCGGGGAGGTGGCTGATGCCGTCGAGCTCATCCGCTCCATGGGAATGAAGGCAGGGGTCGCAGGCCACGTGCCCGCGGTTTTCGAGTGGTGCGAGAAGCACCTCGACGTCGACTACTACATGTGCTGCTACTACAACCCTACTCCGCGCGCGAACGACCCCGAGCACGTTCACGGGGCGGTCGAGGAGTATCGCGAGGAGGACCGGCAGGCGATGACCGACCTGATCCGCGGCCTTTCACGACCTGTCATCCACTACAAGATCCTGGCCGCGGGCCGCAACGACCCGGAGGAGGCCTTCGCCTGCTGCGCGTCGAAGATGCGGCAGCAGGACCTCGCCTGCGTCGGCGTCTTCATGGCCGACGATCCGCGGATGCTCGAGACCGACGTTCGGCTTTTCGAGGCGCACACCGGTGCGGGCAAGGTCCTGGCCGGCGGCGCGGTCGATATCGGACAGGAGTGAATGCTATTCGCGGAGTCCGCTGCCTGATGGCTCCGAATGCCGACTCCGATTGCAGCCCCGATTCCGACAGCGAGGGACGGCCAACCGACTCGACCTGGAGGTGCCTCGCATCGCGGAACTCCATTGCCGGTTTGGAGAGTTTCCCGCGGCTGATCCGCAATTGCCGCAGCCTCTCGATTCGCGCCCCGAGCCATCGCTGCGGTCACCGGGAGCCATTGAGCCACACCACCCGGCCTATTCGTGCCATCGGTGTGCACAAATCCACAAAGTGGGAAGACGAAGGCAAGCATCCTCGCCAGCATGACTCCACAAGAGTCAGTCTCAGGTGAAGTATTTTCTACCACCATGAATGGTTCGGCGTCGCGCCGCTTTTGTCGAATTGACTTAACGCGGCACGTTGGCGGTCGCGCCGGGGATCACCGGGATCGCCGTGTAAATGCCGTAGTTCTGCACCAGGGCAACCGCAGAGAACAGAGCTCCGTCTTTACCAATCAGCACGGCCGACCCTTTCAGCTTCTGAGAGGCCTTCGGATCCTGGATGAAATAGGAAGACTTCTGGGACCTCGCCTCCAACACAATCGGAGTCAGAGGAGCGACCGTGGACCCGTCCGCACTCACTTCATAAACCTGGATCGTGATTGCCGTATCGGCAGGGTTGGCCACGGCAAAGCCCGTATATCTTTCCCGGCCTGCGTCGTCGTCACGCGGGATCGTGACCGCCGTCAGCGGCGGCCCCGAGAGGACCCCGATGATCGTCTGAGGAGTGCCGGAAGGCGCGTAGTAGTAAGTCGCGACCCCTCCGAGTGACCCGCCGGAGCTATCTATTCGTGCCCACCCGGTCACTAGTCCTGCTTCGGAGGAGGGAGCCGAAGCTGTGATGAACTGCGTCCCTCCGGGAGGTATTACCACGGAGGTATATGGCGCGATCGCCGACATCCTGCCCGGGGTGTCGGCGCTCTCCAGGGCTTCGTTGGGTTCGGAGAGAGAGGCGGCCCAGGGGTTCCCATTCCTATCGGTCAGGATCAGCTGACCTGTCAGGGTCGAGTCTCCGGTGTTGCTCAATGTGAACACGGTACTGTATCCACCGCCGGTTGCGACCTGCGCGAAAAGCGCAGTCGTGACGGCGCCGGCAGGCGCCGAGAAGGGTACGGCAGCCTGCAGCATGTCGTAAGCACCCGACGAACCGCCGGGCCGGTAATCCGCCATCACGACGGTGTGTATGTCCTGCCAGTTCACACCGGTCAGGTCCGGCGTTTCCATTGCGAACTCGACCGAGCCTCCGTTCGGCAGGTCCGAAGCAATCGGGAACGAAACGGCGGCCCGCACAATCCGGCCCGTGCTTCCGCCGGACACCTCTTCATAGACGATGCCGTGGACCGTTGCGTCGTTGCGGGCGGAAGAGAGTATGGCGTCGCTCCGGTTGGTCATCCAGCCTGTCAGCCGAACACGCTCGCCCACTCGTGTGCTCACGGCTTCGAATTCCGCGCCGGGCGCGCGCGTCAGCTCTCCGTCGACCATCCCTTTGTACACATTGTAGAAGTCGACGGAGCCGGTGCTGATGCGGTGCCCGCTGTCGGCCATCACCAATGGCAGATAGGGTGTGCCGCCTGCGTAAGCCGCCCACCAGCGGTCCTGACGGTCGCCGAGGGAATGATCGACATCCTGTTCCAGGAACAGGACGGGTTTGGACGCGTAGTCCCGGGCAAGGCGATCGACGACCGGACCGGCCGCCTGGCAGATCGGTCAGGTAACCCGGTAGAAGCCCTCAAACACGACCAGCCGTGTGGCGGCCTCCGCCGCCACTGTGCACAGGGCGAAGTATAGCGCGACGAGCTGCATCCGGTGGAAAACGGAGCTCACGACAGCCTCCTCTCGAGTCTGAAACACTTAAGTTGCCGCCATTATATTCAGCCGGCTTGGCCGCGGATACCTCAATCAGCGGCACCTGGCCGCCGACCAACCCGACACGACGGAAGGCAATGGTTCGACAACCCTGTATGGTCCGTGTCTGTTGTTCAGGCACTGAAGTCCAGGCTGTTCGGCCTTTGAGTTCTCTGGTCGCAGGAGACACTGGCATTCTCGCGGCGAACTTTCCCGTTCCTCAATTCGTAAGTAAGTCTGGAGGGCAAAATGAACGGTCTTCGAAGTTCCGCAGCATTCATTCTGACAGTTGTCTTCTTCCTGCCTGCTGGCGTCGGATCGGCGGCTCATCCAGGCGACTTTCCCCCGGGCACGTACGAGAGTGGTCCGTTCACGTTCACATTTGAGCAAGGCGGGACGTTTCGAGTCGTGCATTCGAGCGGTGCCGGAGTGACCGGAACGTACAATGTTACGGGTGACCAGATCGAGATCCTCGACACGGACGGAGAACTCGCGTGCCTGGGTTCAGCCGGCAAGTACACGTGGAAACTGGATCATGACAATCTCGTCTTTTCCGTAGTCGACGATGCATGTGACGCCCGGGCGGAGGCTTTGACCTCCAAACCGCTGATGAAGAAAGTCAAGCAGTAGCCGTAGCGACAGCACCGGCTCCCGGAGCATCAACCAGGCGTAAGTTCCTCCGTGTGTTTCCCCGGGGCTTTTCCGCCCGCCGATGTGCGGTCATGATCGCGAGCGATATCACCTCCTTCCAGTGAACCCTGTTGGCAAATCATTCCGCCAGTTCTATATACTTCACATTCGGCTGACGTAGAGTTGAGGAGGATGCCATGTTCAGGAGCAACGCCGTACGGAATTGCGTGGAGCTCCACGAGATCGAGATCAACCGATTTTTCGAGGTGTGGGAGGCGTTTCGTGCATCCGCCACGCCGCTCCCGGAGACGAGCGATCCCTCGTACAAATCCCCGGACCACCTCGGCGGCCACGTCTTCCGCGCGGCGCGCAACTACCTCACCTGGATCGGCGACTGCGTCAGGCGACCGGTTACCGATCTGGATCCAGACACCGATCTCATGCGCATCGCCCGCAGGGGCCGCCCCTTTGTGAATGAAGTTCTCGCGGCCTGGCGCCGGCACCTCAGCGTGCTGGAGGACGCGGAACTGGCGCCGACTACCTACAAATCGCGTTGGGGCGAGGACTACAACATCGAACAGATGCTCGAACACGCGGTGGTGCATCCGATGAGGCATCGGATCCAGCTGGAACGGTTGATGGCCCTGCTTGCGTCCAAGGTCCCAGGGGAATAGAAGTATGGGGCAGAGGGCCGCTTCCGTCCCTCGGGGGATGAGACATATGGACGCTGTAAATTCGTCGGCGGCGCCGGTCTTCAAGTTCGGCCCGGCAGCTGGTTTTCACGCCGAGCTTAAGAGGCGGGTGGAAGAGTATTTCGTCCGCACCGGCCGCTCACAATACGGTGGATTCTGGCTCGGCCTGAAGGCGATCATCATCACCGTCTGGCTCACCGCCTCGTACTGTCTCCTGGTTTTCGGCTCGGAAACCTGGTGGCAGACCGCTCTGCTCGCGCTCTCCCTCGGTCTGGCAATGGCGGCCGTCGGTTTCAACATCCAGCACGACGGAAACCACGGATCTTTCTCCGAATACCGTTGGGTCAACCGGACGGCGGGGGCCGGGCTTGATCTGCTCGGCGGAAGTTCGTACATGTGGCGCCTTCAGCACAACGTGCTCCACCACAGTTACACCAACCTCGCGGGGGCGGATCACGACATCGACACCGGCGGTCTCGGGCGGCTCTCGCCTGCTCAGGTGCTGAGGCGGTTCCACCGGTTTCAGCAGTTCTATCTGTGGCCGCTCTATGCGACGATCGTCCTCAAGTGGCAGCTGATCGACGATTTTCGACAATTGATCACAGGCCGGCTAGGCCCCCAACGGATCCGCCGCCCCCGGAAGTGGGATCTGGCTGGAATCCTGGCGGGCAAGGCCGTTTTCTTCTTTCTGGCCTTTGTGCTTCCTTCCCTCTATCACCCCTTCTGGAAGGTTTTCGTCGTCTACACTGGAACGATGCTGGTCGTCGGCTTCCTGCTGGCAGTGATTTTCCAGCTGGCGCACAGCGTGCAGGAAGCAGCTCACCCGGCTCTCACGGGGAGTGCGCACATTCCCGAGGAATGGGCGGTGCATCAGGTTCGGACGACGGCGGACTTCGCGCGCAAGAACAGGTTTCTTGCCTGGTACATCGGGGGCCTGAACTTCCAGGTCGAGCATCACCTCTTCCCGAAGATCTCTCACGTTCACTATCCGGCGATTGCGGTCATCGTGGAGGATGTCAGCCGCAGCTTCGGCGTTCGCTACGCAGCGCATCCGACGTTGGGCGCTGCGGTAGCGTCGCATCTCCGCTTCCTGCGCGAAATGGGCCGCCCGTCCGTGCAGGCCGCCTGAGCCGCGCCGTCAGGATTACAGAACAGGAGGACGCCGTCTATGAAGCGAAGGGACCTATTCAAGACCGTGGCTTTGGCCGGAATGGCTGCTCCGTCAACCTTGAGAGAATCCGCAGGGTACGTGCCTGCCCACAACTGGGACAAGTACGATTTCGGCTCAGGCCCGCCTGTGAAGAATCGGCTGAACCAGGGACCGTTTCCCGAATACGCTCCCGAAGATCTGTACCCCGGCGGGGAGGTAGTGATGACCACCATCCCCACGGAGGAGGTTGTACCCAACTTCGGGAAAGGGCCGATCACGTACATCACGGGAAATATGGGCCTGGCCGAAATTGTCGACGACAACAAGTTCCAGGCCATCGAGGACCTCGTGGGGATTCCGCTGGGCCAGAAGCTGTACCTCCGGCCTACCTGGCGGGAGATCCAGAAGGTCCGCGGAAGGCTCGATTTCCCGGAGTACTGGAAACTGGTCTTCGACCTCGCCCGGAAACACGACAAGCGGGTAGGGTTTCGCATCCAGATGCGAGCCCCGGACTACCGCGAGGAAGCGCTGCCGGATTTCGTACTGCAAAAGGTTCCCATGGTCAGGCTTGAAGGCGTGTGGCGCCCGGAGCGGCCGTCGCGTGTCCCAGAGCCACGCTACGATCACCCGTACTACGACGAGCCCCGTTACGATCACCCGTATTTCCAGGAGGCGTTTCGCGAACTCAACGAACTGCTGGCCGCGGAATTCAACGGCAACCCGCTGGTCGAATTCTTCGACACGTTCATGTATGGCTTCTGGGGCGAGGGGCATACGTGGCCCTTCAAAAACACCCCGTTTCCGGATTACGCAACCGCGGAGCGCACCTGGATCCGCATGTTCGAGCTGCAGCTGGAACAATGGACCAGGACGCCCCTGGTGACGAACACCCAGCCGGATGTCAGCCGGGTGGGGAACTCGGAACTGGTGGACCAGACCGTCCGGACGCACAACTGGCTGCGCACGGACACCATCTTCATCGAGAACCAGCAGATCGAGACGGTCAGCAATCGTCCGCCGTGGATCGCGGCCGCGGTTGAGGTGGGGGGAGCGGACGGGATCGTTGAAGAATCGGATGAGGCCATACGCGCCCGCCAGGGCGTGTCATCCACCGACAACGCGATCCAGCATGTCATGGACATCGGGCCCCACTACTGGTCGTTGTGGAGCCGTCACCGGATCAGCGCGGCGGCGATCATGAACTACTACCGCCGGAATCCTCGCATGATCGACCGGATGTGCCGCAAGATCGGATACAACGTGCGTCCCTCCTTCATCTGGACCTGCGGCGGCGACGATCCGGGCCTGATCATCGGGTTTGCGAATGACGGAATCGCAGGCGTTCCAGGCGTGTTGCACGTCTCGGTTGCAGGAGAGAATGGAGACGTGAAGTTCGCAGGCGGGCTCGACCCCGGTTACCCCTTGCCTGGCAAGATCCGGCAAGCCCGGTTCCCTCTGCCCAAAGGGACGAAGTGGGAAGGTCTGAAGCTCAAAGCGGAACTCGACGTCAAAGGGGTGCGGTACCCCGTGCGGTGGGCGTGTCACCAGACAACCAACCCGGACGGCTCCCTGACCCTTGTGCGCAATATGTAGGACGGGCAGGCCTGACAATAGCCACGGCTTTTTGAGGAGCACGGTGGTACGATTGCCCGGGGAGGGGAGCATGCTTGAATCACTGCGCAAGTTGTTGCTCGCGGGACTGGGGACCTTCGATCTGACGGAGGAGAAGCTCAAGGCGGTCTTCGACGATCTCGTTGCCCGAGGCGAGGTGAGCGAGAAAGAAGCACGGGAGCTCATTTCCGACTGGACAAAGCGGGCAGGCGAGCATCGGACGAAGATCCAACAGCAAGTCGACGAAGCAGTCCGCCGTGCACTGGAGAGGTTGGGCGTGTCCCGGCGGGCGGACTTGGAAAAGCTTGAATCGCGCATCGCCGATCTCGAGCGCCGGGTGCCTCGAGAGCCGGACGCCGGCTAGGCGACTGAGATGGGCAAGACCACTGGGCCGGCACCCAGGCAGCTCCGGCGCCTGCGCGAAATCGTCACGGTATTCGTCAGATTTGGTTTCGTCGACGTCGTCACGCGTCTCCGGCTGGCGCCCTACATGGCGCTCGGGCGGCGGCTTTTGTTCCCCTGGCGAAGCCGAGAGGGCGAGGCCGGCCCGCTGACGCCCCCGCAACGGCTGCGGCTCGCCTTTCAGGACCTGGGGCCCACCTTCATCAAGTTCGGCCAGGCGCTCAGTCTCCGGGCCGATGTGCTGTCACCTGAGCTCGTCACCGAGCTCGCGCGTCTGCAGGACGAGGTCCCGCCGCTCGAACCCGGGCAGGCCGAGGCTGCGGTCGAAGCCGAACTTGGTGCACCGCTGAAGCAGATCTTCTCCCGCTTTGACCCCGTTCCCCTGGCTGCCGCTTCGATCGCCCAGGTACACCGGGCGACGCTCGTTGGAGGTGAGGAGGTGGCGGTCAAGATCCGCAGGCCGGGCATTGCCGCCGTCATCGAGAGCGACCTCGCCGTGCTCGGCCAGATCGCGCGTTTGGCCGAGCGTTACCTGGCCGACGCAGAAATCTACGGGCCGTCGAATCTTGTCGGGCAGTTCGCCCGCTCCATCCGCCGCGAGTTGGACCTCGCCCGGGAAGGCCGGACGATCGACCGCTTCCGGCAGAACTTCGCGGGAGATCCAACCGTCCGATTCCCGAAGGTCCATTGGAGCCACACGAAGTCCGGGGTGCTCACGCTCGAGTACATGCCGGGAATCAAGATCTCGGACGCGGCGTCGGCGGGACCCGAGTTCGACGTCTCCCTCATCGCGCGGCGGAGCGCCGACGCCGTCCTTAAGCAGGTGCTGCTGCACGGGCTGTTTCACGCCGATCCGCACCCGGCCAACGTTTTCGTACTTCCGGGCAATGTCATCTGCTTCCTCGACTTCGGCAACGCCGGACGGCTCGAACGGCCAATGCGCGAGGCGCTGGCCGGGCTGGTCGAAGCCATCGTGCGCCAGGATGCGCACCGACTGACCGACGGCTTGCTTGCGCTTGGCCGGCCTCTGGGTGAAGTCGACACGCAGGAGTTCAGGCAGGACGTCGCCGAGATGCTGGAGGCTTACGGCGACTTGACGCTTCGCGACCTCTCGATGAGCGAACTTCTCCGGGATACGTTCGCGTCGATGACCCGGCATCGGCTGCAGTTTCCTTCGGACCTGCTGCTGCTCGTCAAGGCGTTCCTCACAATCGAGAGCGTCGGGCGTCAGCTCGACCCTTCCTTCAAGCTCGTTGACGACGCCCGGCCGCTCGTCGAACGGGTGCTGAGGGAACGCCTGTCGCCGGCAGCTGTTGCGACGCGCGTGAGCGAGCTGGGACATGAGGCGATCGGTGCGCTGCAGGCGGTGCCGCGCGACCTCGTGGAGATCGTTCGGAAAGCGCGCACCGATCGCCTGCAGATCCAGTTCGTCCATCGAAACCTCGAACACTTCGTCCAGGAGATGGACCGCTCCAGCAACCGTCTCAGCTTCGCCGTCGTCATCGCCGCCCTCATCGTCGGCTCTTCCTTCATCTTTCAGGCGAACGCAGGGCCCCACCTGTTCGGCTACCCGGCGCTCGGGTTTGGCGGGTATCTCTTCGCGGCGTTCCTGGGCATCTGGCTCGCCATCGGAATCCTGCGGTCAGGCCGGCTGTAGGTCGCGGCGTACAGCGGGCAGCAATTCAGACGCCTGTCCTTCGCCAAAGCCCCGGCCTTGTCCACACCTTCGATTATCGGCGCTCCGGGCCTGATAATTCCCAGCCATGGTGCTGACGATTCAGCTGCCCCTCTCGCTGATTTGGAGCGCCCTGAGACTGTGATCCAGCCGGCTATCAGGACAAACGGCCCGGAGTCAGCTGCCAAGCTTGACGCGCGCTGAGCAGGAATGGTGCCGGCGGGCCGATGGATTCGGGGAGCGATAGCCTCACAGGTCAGGGGTACCAGCGTCGCTCCCGACTTTGCAGATGATCGAGGTGATGTCGTCCTGCTGTGGCGCGTTGCCCGAGAACCCGCGGACGACGTCGTGAAGGCCCTGGACAATCCGTGGCGCGGGCTCGCTGAGATGCTCGCGAAGAAACTCCAGCACCCGCGGAGAGCCGAACTCGTCCTGGTTCTCGTTCATGGCTTCCGTGATTCCGTCCGTGATCAGGATGATTGTATCTCCACACTCGAGCGGGATTGTTCTGCCGGAGGGGTAGTCACTGTCGGGGAACATGCCCAGTGGGGCTTCTGTGCTCTCCAGCAGGTGGGCAAGCTCTCCGGAGGATTTCAGTACGTAGCCGGTCACGTGTCCGGCGTTCACATACTCCAGTGTGCGCCTGCGTGAGTCCAGCCGCGCAAGGACAAGGGTCACGGAGTACCTTCCACCGAGATCGCTTGCCAGAGCGTGGTTTACGCGATTGAGCAGGGCATTGATCGGCAGATGCAAATTCGAGTACGAGCGCACATAGGCTCGTGTTTCCGCCATCACCAGGGCAGCTCCGAACCCATGGCCGGTTACGTCCCCAATGACCATGTCCAGGCACCCCTCGGGATGCGGCAGGAAATCGAAGTAGTCGCCGCCGGTCTGTTCGGCGGGAATGGCAGCCGCCGCAATGTCGAAGCCGGGAAGGTAACCATGCTGGCTGTAAAGTCGCTTCTGGATCTCACGTGCCAGGTCAAGGAAGAACTCCTGTTTCTCCACCTTCCTCCGCTCGGTCATGTCTTTGAGCACGGACACGAAGTGGGTAATCTGCCCGCTATCATCTTTCATCGGGGTGATCGTCTGCTCGGCCCAATAAAGCTCGCCGGACTTCTTCCGGTTGACGATCGTGCCGAGGAAGGGCTTGCCCCTGAAGAGCCCCTTCCAGAGCCGGGCATAGAATCTTCGATCGTGATGGCCGGACTTGAGGATGCGCGGTGTGCTGCCGAGCGCCTCCGCCCGGGCAAAGCCCGTAGTCTTCTCAAAGGCGGGATTTACATACTCGATCACACCCTGGCTGTCGGTGATGACGACTGTATCGGCTGTCTGCTCTATCGCCCTGGAGATCCTCTCATAGCAATCGCGAAACCGGGTACACCGCTGGAGGCAGCCTTTGCACTCCGTGCCCGGCACAGGATCGCACATCGTCTCATCGAACCCGGCCGCCCGCAGGATCTCGAATGTCATCTTGCGGAGTGCGTTCTGCTGCTCCGTCACGTCCCGGAAGATGACGAAGCCGCCTCGCACCCGGCCGCACTCGTCCCTGAACGGCTTCCCGCTGGCGCTGATCCACAGGCCTTCAGGTCGGCTTGGGTTGCGGATGAAGATGAGTTGGTTCAGTGTCTCTTCGCCCCGCAGTGCCCGTGCGAGAGCGAGTTGCTCCGCGGGGCAAAGGGTGACCTGATCAGGAAGGTAGCAGCCGTAAACCGATGACCACTCTGTGGGGTCCGCGTCTCTGGCGCCTGAGCCCAGGATCCTTTCCGCCTCGGCGTTGAAAAAAGTGACCCTGCCGTGCTCGTCAGCCACGACCAGCCCCTGGGTGAGATCTCTCATAACCGCTCGGAGCGCTTCCGCTTCATCCAGGCGTGTGGTGTTGACGAGCTGCCTGTTCATGGTTCTTCCTCCGACATAAAAGGCTCAGCGTCGGTGCTGTCCCGGCACTAGCGAGGCAACGAGGAGTACAAGGCCCGCCAAGAGGATCGCGATCGTCAAAAACACAGATATTCAGGATCCGGAGGTTGAGGCGTTCGAAGAGTGCCTTGAATGCCGGGGTCGTCCTTATATATATGTGCGTGAGCGTCGATCGGCCCAATGGCTGCGAACGCCGCGAGCGCAGGGTCCTGGCCCGCTCCGCCTCCTTGCGCGGCGGAGTGAGCCTTCAGCATCGTGAAGCTGGCGATGGTCATCCCTGCCAGGGCCAAAAGGGCGAAGAGTGCTATGTGCGGGATTCTCAATTAATCCTCCATTGAGTTTAGCGGCGGATCGCTCATTGACGGCGCCACGATCGTGCCGCAGAACCTCGCGACGAAGATAGCACATAGATAGAACGGCATTAAAGTCGATATGGACAGCATCTGCGGTTCAGACAGTGAGGGCTACGAGACTGGCGACGCGTGACAGGCAGCCTGCGCTGCAAGGACGCTGTTCAACCCCTTCAGGGTTGACATCTTCTGATCATCCCGATACCCGGGGTTTGCACCCCGGGCTGTTCTATTCGACGCTTTCAGCGTCGTCGGTGTCGATCGCGGCTGGCATCTGTGAGGCATCGCCGCCACCAGTGAATCAGCGGACTGAACGGCATGGTCACGCTCAGCCCCCGGGCGCAGTACGTCGGACTCGACTCCGAAGGGGGTCGAACAGATCAGACATAATGGAGTGACCGGTTTCCATCGCGTAGTATGCGTGGGTTGTTAATCGATGAATAACAGAGCCACATACGGGAGGAAACCGATCATGAAGAATTGTATCACCTGGGTGGGAATGGATGATTCGGCAAATAAGGTCCAAGTAGCAGTTTTCCTGGGGAATGCGAACAGCCCGGGGTGCAAACCCCGGGGAGGATCTGATCTGCCGCAAGGCCCAACCCTGAAGGGGTTGGACGGCGATCACCTGACGAGACGACGTCACTTCAATCTCCACTGTCTGAATCACAGCGGTTGTTTGGGCGACCTTGACGCTGGTTTCGGGATCCCCATATAATTAGTGGATTTGCGAATATGGATCTACTCGACTGAATCCCCGGTTGACGCTCCGACGCAAGGCTGGCAAACCAGGTTCGGCACAGATAGACCAGGAAAGAAGAGAGGCTTTACGAATGATGCGACGCAACGTGCTGGCGGTAGCAGCTGTCACACTGCTATCACTCAGCGGTTCACTCTGGGCGCGCACGGAGTTCTTCCGCCTGGATGACCTCAAACCCGGCATGAAGGGAGTGGGCAGGACCGTCTTCCAGGGGACAACCCCGGAGGAGTTCCAGGTCGAGATCCTGGGACTCATGCGCGGCGTCGGCCCCGGCACCAACGCCGTACTGGCCCGCTTCAGCGGCGGCCCGCTCGAACGCACAGGCGTCTTTGAAGGCATGAGCGGAACCCCTGTCTTTATTGACGGCAAGCTGCTCGGCGCGGTGGCCTTCTCGTTCGAGTTTGCGAAAGAAGCGATCGGCGGAATCACTCCGATCACCCAGATGGTGGATGCTTTTACGGAAGGCGGCGCTGGCATTGAGTCGGGTCCTCGGGTCCAGCTCAAGAAGAGCATGCTGTGGGAGTACCTGCTTCCCTCCCCTGACGCCGGGCCACGCGGCGCTCTCCTCGCGCGTGTGCCGTTGAGTCTTCGCCAGCAACCGGTCATGGCGCGGTATGGCAGTCACAGCCTGGTTCCGATTGCTACGCCGCTATCGCTGGGGGGCTTCGCACCTCAGACCATTGAAGCTTTCGGCCCCCAGTTGCGCACCATGGGCCTTACGATTCTCCAGGGCAGCGGGGCCTCCGCTGGGCCGCAGGCAGCGGCCGCGGCGAAAAAGCCCGCCGCGATGGAATCGGGTGCGATCGAGCCCGGATCCAACATATCCATCCCTCTCATCCGTGGCGACCTCGACGCCTCGGCCGGCGGTACCGTGACGTATATCGATGGTGACCGGCTCTATGCATTCGGGCACCTCCTCTTCAGCCTGGGATTCACGGAACTTCCGATGCACAAGGCCCGGGCGATCACCGTCTTCCCCAGTCTCCAGAGCTCCTTCAAGATCCTGGAGACCCTGGACCCTGTCGGCACGATTCGTCAGGATCGTGCCTCCGGGATTTACGGCCTGCTCGGCCAGAAGGCCAGGATGATCCCGATGACGGTGAGGATGACCACAAGCCGCGGATTCAAGAAAGAATTGAAGTACGAACTGGCCCGCGATCAGTTCCTCGCGCCGTTCCTGGTTAATCTCACTGTCTTTAACAGCATATTGGGCTCGGAGCGCGGTCTGGGTTTCTCGACTCTTGCCGTCAAAGGCAAGATCAGCATCAAGGGGGAGAAGCCGGTCGAGATCGAGAACCGATTTTCCAGCGAAAGCGACACCCCTGCGTACGCATCCCTGTCGATCGCGCTGCCCGTGAACTTCCTGCTCGCCTTCGGCTACAAGAACCTCGAGTTCGAGAAGATGGAGGTCGACATTACCGCGACCGAGGAGGATCGGGCCGCGATCCTGGACTCGATCCGGATCGACCGCGGCGAGGTGCGCGCGGGTGAAGCCGTAGATTTGCGGATCACCGCCCGCAAACCGAACGGTGAGATCGTGGAAGAGAGCTACCCGGTGAAGATACCCCCTGATGTTACACCCGGTCCCATCACACTGCTTGTAGCCGACGGCCTGAACGTGATGGCGGCAGACACGCGTGAGCAGGGCGACGACCTGATTCCGCGTGACCTGACGCAGATGATCGAATTCATCAACAATCTCCGGAAAAACAACCGCCTTTATGCGCGCATCTACCGTCGCGAGCCCGGGGCGGTCGTGAGAGGCGAGGGGCTCCCGGGCCTTCCTCCTTCGATCCTGTCGATCTTCAGATCCGACCGGACTGCGGGCGGCATGAACCCGATCCAGACTTCAGCATTCATGGAGTACGAGCTGCCTGCATCCGACTATGTGATCTCCGGAGCGAAAATCCTGAACCTCAGGATCAAATCGTGAGGTGACCTGATCTTCAGGGAATGCCCCACCCCAATCCGATCGCGGTTGCGATCGGCGCAAACCCGGAAGCAACGCTGCATCGTCCAAAACAAGGAACTGTGAAAATGCGACACAAACGCCCGGCGCTGTTCATCGCTCTGCTCGCAACCTCATGCTCCGTCCTGGCCGTCACCCCGTTGTTCTGGGAAAACTTCACGCAGGAGGAGCTGCTGAAGGGCACGCTCACACAGGTCTCTCTGAGCGCGGAGGGCAAGCTTTTCCTCGCACAGGCATATGATCTGGTCTACGACACGAAGCAGCCCTATGTCTTCTCGATGGTGAGAGACAAGGCGGGGAACCTTTACGTCGGCACCGGGCACGAAGGCAAAGTTTTCAAGATCGACCCGCAGGGGAACGGATCGCTCTACTTCGAATCCAAGGAGCTCGACATCTTCGCGCTGGCGATCGATGCGGCCGGTGTCCTTTACGTCGGGACCTCGCCCGAAGGGAAGGTCTACAAGGTCACTGCCGCGAAGCAGTCGACGGAGTTCTGTGATCCCGAGGACAAGTACATCTGGTCGCTCCTTTTCGACCAGTCCGGGAACCTTTATATCGGAACCGGCGGCAGAGGTCTTATCCTGAAAGTCGACCCGAGCGGAAAGAAATCGACCTTCTATGACAGCGATGACACGCATATAGTCTCGCTTGCGCGTGCCAGCGACGGCAGCCTGCTGGCGGGAACCTCCCCGGGTGGAATGGTGATCTCACTGAATGCTCAGGGGAAAGCCTTTACCCTGCTGGACACCTCCCTCGAAGAGGTGCGCGCATTGGCCGTCGACCGCTTCGGCACGATCTACGCCGTGGCCGCAAGCTCGAAGGGACTTCCTGCGGCGCAGCCGGCCAAGGGCGACATATCCGTCGAGACCACGGGCGGGGTTCTCCCTATCGCCACCATCCAGGCACTCAGCGGCCTCGGTGAAAAACCCAAGGAGTCGGCCGTCACCGTCTCAGCCCCCGGGGGCGAGAAGGATGGCACGGGAGCCAGGGCTTCGATCTACGCCATTTCCAAAGACGGCGGAGTGGAAACGATCTACACGACCAAGGACCAGATGGTCTACGACGCGGTGGCCCGCAACGACGGTTCGCTGCTGGCCGGTCTCGGCGGCACGGGGAGACTGGTGGGAATCGACGCTGCAAAACAGGTGACCGTCATAACGGACTCCCCGATGGAGCAGGCTACGCGCCTTGTCTCGGAGGGGGAGACCGTCTGGGTGGCCGGGAGCAATCAGGGCAAGGTCTACAAGCTTTCCGCGCAGCGCGCCGCCGAGGGGACATATGCGTCCAAGTCGCTGGATGCAAAGGCGGTCGCATCCTGGGGCAAAATCATGTGGCGTTATTCCGGCTCCGCCGGCGGTGTGGAGATCGCCACCCGCACCGGCAACACGGAGAAAGCCGACAGCACCTGGAGCGATTGGAGTGCGGCCTACACCAGCTCGTCGGGGCAGCAGATCACGAGCCCGAAGGCGCGCTACCTGCAATGGCGCGCGACCTTCAAGCGCGGAACCGCAGCGGCAGCCGGCGATCTTCTGGAGCGGATGCAGATTGCGTACATCCAGCAGAATCTCCGACCCCAGGTGGTGAGCATCAACGTGCTGCCCTCCGGTGTCGCCCTCCAGAAGCAGCCCTATCTGCAAACGGGCACCCTCAGCCTGAGCAGCACTTCTGGCGAGGCCGGCGTCCCGAACTCACCCCGCGAGCGGGGAAAGGATAAGCAGGCGTTGCCACCGCGCCAGGTCCTCGAGCCAGGAGCCCAGTCGTTCACCTGGAAGGCCACGGACGACAACGACGACACCCTGGAGTATTCGCTCTATTTCAGGGGCGAGGGGGAATCGGACTGGAAGGTGCTGGAAAAGGGCGTCAGCGACACGTTCTACACTCTTGGCGCCGCGGCGCTGCCCGATGGCGCCTACACCCTCAAGGTCCTGACCAGCGACAAACCCTCCAATCCGTTCGGCAAGTTCCTTGTCGGCGAACTCGTTTCGAAGCCTTTTGTCATCACCAACTCGAGCCCGGTCATCGAAGTCACCGGACAGAAGATCCAGGGGAAGAGAGCGGAGATTCAGTTCCGCGCGCGGGTCCTGGCTGGCAGAGTCGACAGCGGGGAGTTCTCGGTCGATGGCGGCGAATGGTTCCTGCTCTTCCCTGTCGACGGCATCTGCGATTCCCAGCAGGAGGATTTTCAGTTTACGACCCCCGACCTCACCCCGGGTGAACACGTGATCGGCCTGCGCGGCAGCGACGCCAGCGGCAACACGGGAACCTCGAAGGCCGTGGTCAAGATCCCTTGAGAGGGAATACACCGCAGAGACGCAAAGACCGCAAAGAAGCCTCAATAACTAATTGTGTTTTAAAGATTTATCTCTGCGGTCTTTGCGTCTCTGCGGTAAACGTGTTGACGGAAGCGCCCGATCTCAGCAGGGCTTAGTTCTCGGTATTTGCCGGGTTCGAGATCTTGCAGCGACCAGGGGCCGATACGGGTCCGCACCAGCTTGAGAACCGTGAATCCCAGGGCTTCGACCATGCGTCTCACCTCGCGGTTCTTGCCTTCGGTGAGAACGATTTCCAGCCAGCTGTATTTCCCGCGATCTTCCAGGCGTTTTACGCTGACGGGCTGCGCCAGGTCTCCGCGTTTCAATCTCACCCCCCCGGCGAGCGCGGCGACGCCGTCATCACCGATCAGCCCGTTCAGTTTCACTATGTACGTCTTCTCCACGTGCGAATCCGGGTCGGTCACGAAATTGGCGAACTCTGTGTCGTTTGTCAGCAGCAGTAGCCCGGACGAGTCCTTGTCCAGGCGGCCTACGGGGAAAACCCAGGGCAGATTCCCGTCAAGGTAGTCATAGATGGTCCTGCGCGCGGAAGGGTCGCCATGGCTCGTGATGACACCCTTCGGCTTGCAGAAGAGAAGGTAGATCTTCCGCGCCTGCCGCAGGCGCTTCCCGTCCAGATGGACGACATCGGTGTCGGCATGAATCCACAGGTCGGCATCCCTGACAACCCTGCCGTTGACTCTAAGACGGCCCGCGCCGATCGCCCGCCTCGCGAGCGTGCGCGAAGCGATCCCAAACCGGGAGAGCACCCTGTCCAGGGTCATGGATGCTTTTGATTTCATGGTCGCGTGCCGGAGAAAGGTTTACCGCAGAGAAGCCGGGCACGCAAAGGCAAACACAGAACCCATACAGCCGGGATTGTGCCTGAATAAGCCGTGGGGAAGGATTTCTGGACAGGGAAAAACCCTGGCGGAGCTTTTGCCCTGCCGTATGCTATACTTTTACACTTGTTTTTGACCTGACCGCATGCAGGTAGAACGACACACCTGCGGCACTCGAGGCTGGTTCCCGCAGTTCGGTTCCTGACGTGGTGTTCAAAGCGTGTCCGTGGAAGGGGTTCAGACCGGCATGCGCCGCCGACTCGCCCGTGAGAGCGCCGCTTGCGGCGCGCGAATGCTGGGCGCAAGTACCCGTATGAGGATGTTCCGCTGCCTTCTGTTTATGTCGCTGCTCTTGCCGGCGTACGCCCGGGCGCAGTCGCCGGATGATTGCTTTGCCTGTCACGAGGACAAGACCCTCACGGGGAAACGCGCAGGCAGGACGATCGCCGTCTACGTGGACCGGAAGGCTTTCACAGCCTCCGTTCATGGCGCACTGTCCTGCACCGACTGCCACGCAGACCTGGAAAAGAAGGAACTGCCTCACGACGAGGATCTGGCGCCGGTTTCGTGCGGCACGTGCCACAGCGCCGAGGAGAAGAAGCACGCTGCTTCTCTTCACGGCAAGGCGGTGGCCCGCAAGGACCCTTTGGCACCCCGCTGCATCAACTGCCACGGCTATCATGACATCCTGCCGGTGAAGGATCCCCGTTCGGCGGTCTCCCCTCAGCGCATACCCTTCGTCTGCGGCGCGTGCCACCGTGAGGGCGCACCGGTCCAGATGCAGCGCAATATTCATCAGTCGAACATCCTCGAGAACTACTCCGAGAGCATCCACGGAGAGGGTCTGCTGAAGAAGGGGCTGGTAGTCACGGCCACCTGCGTCTCGTGCCATACCGCACACGACATACTGCCGCACACCGACCCCCAGTCCTCGATCGCGCGCAGGAACATCGCGTCGACATGCGCCAGGTGTCACGTACTGATCGAACAGGTGCATCAGAAAATCATCAAGGGAGCCTTGTGGGAGAAAGAACAGCACGTTTTGCCCGCGTGCGTAGACTGCCACCAGCCGCACAAGGCGAGACGGGTCTTCTACGATCAGGGGATGGCCAGCAAGGATTGCCTGCGATGCCACGAGAAACGCGACATCAAAGCGAAGGACGGACGCTCGCTCTACGTCGACGAAGCCGAGCTCGGCAATTCCGTTCACCTTAAGCAGGCTTGCAGCCAGTGCCATTCGGGGGTCACGCCTTCGCGCGTGCGCGCGTGCGAAACGCTGACGCAGAAGGTCGACTGCGGCTCCTGCCACGCCGAGACGGTGCAGCTCTACCAGCAGAGCACCCACGGGCAGCTGGTCGCGAAGAACGATCCGAACGGGCCGACATGCAGGGAATGCCACGGCACTCACGGCGTGCTGGGCAAACGGAACCCGCAGTCCGCGACATTCCCCACGAAGGTTCCCGACCTGTGCGCCCGATGCCATCGCCAGGGTGAGAAAGCGGCGGTGCGATACAAGGGTACCGAACGGCAGATAGTCGAGCGGTACACGGAGAGCATCCACGGGAAGGGATTGCTGAAATCGGGACTCGTAGTTACTGCGACCTGCACCAGCTGCCATACGGCGCATCGCGTCCTGCCGAAAGTCGATACCAGGTCGAGCGTCAACCCGTGGAACCTGCCTGAAACATGCGGGACATGCCACAACGGAATCCAGGAGCAGTTTGCCCAGAGCGTCCACTCGCCGCGGGTCACCAAAACCGACAAGCGGTTGCCGGTCTGCGAAGACTGTCACAGCGCCCACAGGATCCGGCGCGCCGACGATGACGGCTTCAAGCTGGCGATCATGGACCAGTGCGGCAAGTGCCATGAGGAGATCACCAAGAGGTATTTCGACACCTATCACGGGAAGGTGTCGCAACTCGGCTACACGAAGACGGCCAAGTGCTACGACTGCCACGGCGCCCACGACATCCTGCCGGTCACGAATCCCGCTTCACATCTCAGCCGGGCGAACGTGGTCGAAACCTGCAGGAGATGCCATGCGGGCGCTACCAGGCGGTTTGCGGGTTACCTCACTCACGCAACCCACCATGATCCCGCAAAGTATCCCTGGCTGTTCTGGACCTTCTGGGGAATGACGGCCCTGTTGGTGGGCACCTTCACGGTGAGCGGCGCGCACACACTCATGTGGCTCCCCCGCGCGCTGCAGATGAGGAGGCAACTCGCCGGCGAGCAGGTCGCAACGCATGCCATGGAGTATGAGCGGTTCTCGCGGCTGAACCGGATCCTGCACATCCTCATGATCTTGAGCTTCATCAGCCTTGCCCTCACCGGGATGACCCTGAAGTTTTCCTACACGAGATGGGCGGCGGCGCTATCCCGCCTGCTCGGCGGGTACGAGACCGCGGGCTATATCCACAGGTTCGCAGCCGGGATCATGATAGGCATTTTCGTGACGCACATTTATGATCTCGTGCACAGGAAGCGCGCCACCGGTGCGACCTGGAAGTCGGTCCTCTTCGGCCCGAACACGATGCTCCCGACGAAGAAGGACCTGTCCGACTTCATCGGGTCGATCAAGTGGTTTGTCGGCCTGGGTTCACGGCCTCAATACGGGCGTTGGACGTATTGGGAAAAATTCGATTACTTTGCAGTTTTCTGGGGAATTTTCGTAATCGGGTCGACCGGTTTGACGCTGTGGTTTTCGGAGTTCTTCACCCGGTTTTTGCCCGGCTGGCTACTCAATGTGGCCACCATCGTTCACAGTGACGAAGCGCTCCTTGCTACCGGCTTCATTTTCACGGTTCACTTTTTCAACACTCACCTGCGCCCGGAAAAGTTCCCGATGGATATCGTGGTATTCACGGGTCGCATGCCGGTCGAAGAGCTCAAGAGAGACAAGCCCGAGGAATATGAGGCACTCGTTGCCAGCGGCGAACTCGAGAAGCACCTGGTAGAACCCTATCCGCCGATCGTCGTCAAGACGATCCGCCTGTTCGCCTGGGCTGCGCTTTCGACAGGATTCCTGATGGTAGTGGCGATCGTTTACGCCATGCTTTTCGCGTATCGATAACCCCAAACTCATGCCGCTCCGCAGGTGGAAAACCAGCAAGAGAGCGTTGAAGATCAATATCCACGGGATTTCGTAACAAGACTGAACCATGCCAATACGAACTCAACCGATCATTCGCCGTCTTCCTGGCTTTATTCTTGCCCTGATCCTCCCTTCCTTGTGTGCGCTCGCCCAGTCGAACGAAGACTGCCTGATGTGCCACAGCGATCGTGGTTTGACCGCGAAGATAAGGGGGCGGCAGGTTTCGCTCTTCGTCGATTCCTCGTCGCTGCAGCGTTCCGTTCACGCCTCGGTTGCCTGCACAGACTGCCACCAGGGCTTCAATGCGTCCGAGACCCCGCACGCCAAGGTCATCAAGCCGGTGGACTGCGGCGCCTGCCACGACGTGAGCGGATACCTGAAGAGCGTCCATGCCCAGCCGGTGGGCGGACGGGAGGCGCCCGGACAGAAGGGCGCGCCGCCGGCGGCATCCTGTAAAGACTGCCACGGCACCCACGAGATCCTTTCTCCAAAGGCGCCGGAATCGGCGACGAACCGGGCCCACGTCGCCCAATTCTGCGGAAAATGTCATGAGGACGTCGAGTCCCACTACTCCCGCTCGGCGCACGGCGTCGCACTGGCGAAGGGAGTGAAAGGCGCTCCTTCTTGCGTGGACTGTCACACGGCGCACGAAGTCGAACTCCTTTCGAGCAAGGAATCCCCCCTTTACAAGACCAATGAGGCCAAGGTCTGCCTCAAGTGCCATCTCGACAACGCGGAGATACGCCAGCGGACAGCCCCGTCGGCGGGATTCATCGCCGGATTCGAAACCAGCGTCCATGGCGTCGCGCTCGCGAAAGGCGATGCGAAGGCCGCCAGTTGCAGCGACTGCCACGGGGCGCATGACATGAAGCGGGGGAACGACCCGACCTCCCTTGTCAACAAGTGGAACATCCCGCACACATGCGCCAAATGCCACGGGGAGATCGCGAAAACGTATGGCGAAAGCGTCCACGGGAAGGCGTTGACAGAAGGAAACAGGGAGTCTCCATCCTGCACGGACTGCCACGGCGAGCACCAGATCTTCGCACCATCGGACCCGCGGGCGCGGGTGTCTCCGACGAATGTTTCCGCGCAGGTCTGCGCCGTCTGCCACAGTTCGGTTACTCTGAACCAGAAGTTCGGACTACCCATGGAGCGTTTCAGAACCTTTTCGGACAGCTACCACGGGCTCGCTTCGCGCGCAGGTGAGGCAGAGGTTGCGAACTGCGCGAGCTGTCACGGGGTTCACAACATCAAGGAGTCGTCGGATCCCACGTCCACGATCAACAAGGCGAACCTGGCCACGACATGCGGCCGATGCCACCCCGGGGCGGGAGAGAATTTCACCAAGGGCATGGTTCACGTCGCGACTGAAAGCCGGGACGAACCCTTGCTCTATTGGGTCCGGGCAATCTATGTCAGCCTGATCGGCATCACGATCGGCGGCATGCTGGTTCACAATGTGTTCGACTTCCTGAGGAAGTCACGAATCCAGATAGCCGTCAGGAGGGGTACCCTCCCCGAACCGCACCATGGTCAGGAGGAATACCTGCGCATGAGCCTGAACGAGCGCATCCAGCACGGCCTCCTTGCCGGCAGCTTCATCCTGCTCGTCATGACGGGGTTCGCACTGAGGTTTCCCGACGCCTGGTGGGTTAGTGCGATTCGCCAGATCAGCGAAAGCGCATTCCAGGTGCGGAGCCTCACCCATCGGATCGCCGGCGTCGTGCTCGTCAGCCTCGGTATCTACCACGTGTTCTATCTGTTGCGCACACCCCGCGGCAAAGGGATCCTCAGGGACATGGTGCCGACATTGCAGGACGCGCGCGATGCGCTGGAACTGACCCGGTTCAACCTGGGATTCCTGAAGACAAAGCCGAGGCTCCCGCGCTTCAGTTATATCGAGAAAGCGGAGTACTGGGCCTTGATCTGGGGAACGATAGTGATGGCCGCGACCGGCATCATCCTCTGGTTCGACAACTATTTCCTCAATCTGCTCACGAAGCTCGGCTGGGATGTCGCCCGGACGATACACTACTACGAGGCGATTCTGGCCGCTCTGGCGATCCTCGTCTGGCATTTTTACTTCGTGATCTTCAATCCCAGCGTCTATCCGATCAACACTGCTTTCTTTAACGGCAAACTCACCGAGGAGCAGATGGAGGACGAGCACGGGTTGGAGCTGGCGCAGATCCGCGCCGCCAGGCTGGAAGAAGAAGCGGACGAAGCCTGACCGGAGAGACTGGTCGCAGAATCGCTTCTTTGGAGTATGGTACCGGGAAGTAACCGGGTCAGGCTCACAAGCCGTCGGACGAGCAACAGGGTCGTATAACGTCCTCGATGCTCCTCTCCTCAACAAAGACGGAAGCGTCTCGAAGCTCAAGATTCTCCACGACATCACGGGAAGCAAGCGCGCCGAGGAGGCTCTGCGACAATCCCGGCAGGAACTCCAGCGTCTTTCGAGCGAACTCCTGACGGCACAGGAAACGGAGCGCCTGCGCATTTCTCATGAGCTCCACGACGAACTCGGACAGGCATTAACACTCATCAAGTTGCGGATCGGTCTCATCGAGATGGAGCTGCCGCCCGATGAGCAGACGATCAGGGAACACTGCCGGAATGCCGACGAGCAGGTGGACCGGCTGATTGAAGATACGCGGCGCCTGTCTCGTGATCTGTGCCCCTCCACCCTGGAGAATCTCGGGATTACGGCTGCTCTCCGCCGACTCGTCAGCGACTCGATGAAGGCCAGCAACATCCGGATCAAGGCGGACCTGGAGGAGGTCGACGACCTTCAAAGAAGATGCCGCAAAGGAGCTGTTTGATGCTCCGGATACTATCCGCAAAGGAGAGATCTACGTGTCGCCGCTGCTCGGCATGGAGCTGAAGGACGCCTGGGTCAAGATCTTCCGCGAGAACCGCGGTGTTCCGGACATGGACATACTCACCGCTCGGGAGATGGAGGTGCTGAAGCTGATCGCCGAGGGGAAATCAAACAAGGAGATTGCTGACCTGCTGTTCCTCAGTGCGCGGACCGTGGACCATCATCGCGCTAAGATAATGGAGAAGCTCAAGCTCAAAGGCACGGCCGAACTCACCAGGTACGCTATCACCAGAGGCTACGTCACTTGACGTTTTGAAGAATCGAGCCGCGCGGCATCGCCGCGCGCGGCCCGCTGAGCCAAATGATTCACGAAGTGCCCGGGAGAATGGGTACGGGGATACAGGTGAACGCTGAGAGACGCCGACCGGAGATGAAGATTCGATCCGACTGCGCAGCACTTACCGCCGGCCCCCTTTGAGGTCCAGCTTGTGCATTATCCGCGCGCGGCGAAAAGTGACGATCCGTTCTGATACGGACATCCGGCAAGCGATATCGGAGCTTGATTCGCCTCGTGCGAGAAGTCCGGCGAATTCCATATCGTCAGTCGAGAGTGATTGGGGAGAGGTGAACGCCTTCCTGGCGATGAAGACGTTGAGCCATGCATCAGGCGCTTCCGTCGCGAACCCGCGCGATACGTAGCAGGTTCCCGAGAGCAGGGCGTCCAACGCCGGCAGTAATTCCCTGGCCATGTCCTCCTTGAGAAGGTATCCGTCGGCTCCGGCCAGGAAAGCCTCGCACAGAAACCCCTCTTCTTTATGCATTGTGAGGACGAGCAGCCTGATGTCCGGGTTCGCCTTCCTGATTTTTCGAATCGCATCGATGCCGCCGAGCCGCGGCATGCGGAGGTCGACAATTATGATGTCGGGCAGCGGGTGTTTCGTCAGGAGACGCAGCAGTTCGAGGCCGTTTTCAGCCTCACCGCAGACACTGAGATCATCCCGGCCCGCCAATATCATCTTCAGGCCTTGCCGCAGCGTCTCACTATCGTCGGCCAGAAGAACTCGATACATTGGGGCTTCTCTGTTGAGTGCGCGACATGAGCACTGGCTGCGGTGGCGGCGAACGAGCAACAGCGGCCGTCACGGCTCCCTGTTATTAACTCGACTATGGAGTTCGCGACAATCCATAGAAACGCCCATTCGCGTGCGCAAAAGTACCTATCCCACCCCCGCTCATCGCATCTTAATGCTGGAACTGCCTCTCAACAAAGCAGAATATCCGGGGACAAGTACGCCGTCAGTCACGAGCGGCCGAAATCCGATTCCTCTTTGGCCGCGGTGTCTGCCCACGCAGGCGAGGCCCTCTCGAAAGTCCGGGGGCGCGCTTTCAGCGCTCAAGATGTTGATTCGAAAACGGTTTTGAGGTCCGAAGGCCCGCCCTGTATCAGTCTCGGGCGAAGTCCCGGGAGACGAGAGGGGTAGAAGGGGGGTGGGTTGCAGGACCGTGTCATGGCAGTCGGCTGTTCGAGATCAGGATTACCCCACATAACGGATTCCGCAAGGCCCCACAATCCGGTTTCAGGTCCGCAAACGGCTAAAGAAGCGACAGGGCTGTGTGACGCGCGATGTGTTTGAAATCGCCGGCCAGAGGGCTGCGACGCGCGCGCTGCCGGCGCGCCCACTTAGCGTGCCTGCCCGATTCTAGTCGTAGACGGAGATCTTGCTGAAGTTCATCACGAGGTGGGAATCCACCGCCCGGCCGTTCTGGCTCGCCGGCCTGCAGCGCGCCGACGTGATCATCGCGTTGAAGTCCGTAAGCAGGGACTTGTCGGAAGGGTATTCGAGGACGTTGGAAATCTTCACGGTCCCGCTCCTGTCGATGGCCGTGACCACAGAAAAACTGTCGTCTGCGCTCGTGTGGGAAGCACTCTGTCCGAAGTTCAGCAGGTACAGATCGTGAATCATCGGGTCACTCTTGCCGATCGGCTTCTTCTGGGCCTCGACGGGCGTCATTCCGAGATTCTTCAACACACCCGTGACGAGCTGATAGCGAGCTTCCGGGGACAACGTGCCCCTGTCAGCCGATGCCTGGATGTTGAAATACTCCGGCGTCACAGCAACCGATATCAGCAGGAAGAAAAGGCAGGTCGCGGCCGTGCCGGCCAGGCGGGTGAGGTACCACAGACCGTCGACGCTGCGAATGCGCGACCATCTGTACTCGATCGCCGACCGGAGGCTGGCCCGCAACGTGCTCCGCCGTTCGGCCGCTATGCGCGCCATTACCAGGTGATGCAGGTAATCAGGCGCAGGCGCCCGACCGAGCGATCTGAGCTTCCTTTGCAGCGTAGCCAGGCGGTCCCATTCGCGCCGACATTCCCTGCATTGGTCGAGGTGCCGCAGAGCCTCTCGACTTTGCTCGCTGTCAAGCATGTCGTCGAGTAACAGCGACAGCCTGCTGATGACCTTTCCGCATTCCATTTGCCACCTCCTGCGTCTGCGGAGGAACTACCCCAGCGCGCCGTTCAGACGGCGTTTAAGCTCTTCCCGTCCCCGTGCTATGCGCGACTTCACGGTTCCCGGGGATATTTCGAGGAGGACCGATATCTCTTCGTACGGAAGCCCCTCGATGTCCCTGAGAACGATCGCGACCCGCTGCTTGACCGGCAGTTTCGCGAGCGAGCGCTCCAGTTGATCCCGTTCCTCGCGTTTCAGGAGTGATTCCTCCGGGGATGTCTCGCAGGATTCCAGGCTCTCCACCAATCCTCCCCGGCCCTCGTGGCCCAGATGCTCCTCCAGCGAAACCGTACCCCGCCGGCGAATCCGGTTCCACCACCGGCAGCGATTGGCAGCGCGATTGATCGCGATCCGGTAGATCCAGGTCTTCAACGACGACTCGCCCCGGAACCGTGAGAGCTTCCGGTAGACCGTGAGGAATACTTCCTGGCAGACGTCGAGCGCTTCTTCACGGTCACGAAGCACCCGGTATGCCAGGTGGAAGACCAGTGAGTGATAGCGATCAAAGAGAGCTTCGAAACCGAGGCCCGCCTCCGCAGCATTCGTCTCCCGCCCGCCTGCCGGCTCCGCAACTTCGCCTTCTTGCTCAAAATCAGCCAGGGCCAGCTCTTCGGGACCCATTGCACCCCTCAGTTGTGATCGTGGCGAGAGGCTCCGAATTCCCACAAACATTTCCCTGTTTGATTAGACACCCGAAAACCCCGGAAGGTTCCAGTTTTCAGGGTTTACCCTCTGTTGTGCCACCCAGGCAGATCTTCAGCACGCTTTCGAGCTGATCCGGAGTCAGCCTCTGGGTTCTCTCAAGTGTCTGCGCGATCTCCATGAGCCGTCGGAGCCTGGAAGTCTTGTCCGGGCAGGCTGCCAGCCGGCTCTGCAGCCGGAGACGGAGGAGCCGGGAATCTGCCCCGGGTGGCGCCTTCTGAATCAGCGTCTCCTCGACGACGTAGGTCACAATCGAACCCGCGCAGAGTTTGGCGGCCAGGTAAGCACCGACAGCGATTACAATCATCACACCGAGTATCAGAACTCGTTTCGGCGGAAGCCCGGACAGCCTGTACACGCCGCCAGTATACCAGCACCGTGGCCGCGATTTCGTGTGCTATACTCGTGCCATCCGCTGCCCCCCGTGCTTCGGGACCTCGTAGCCGGCGGAAGGTGATGGCGAGAGCGTGCACTATGTTCTGCCCGAAATGCGGTAAAGCTGAGGTTAACGATTCCGGGACATGCCCGGAGTGTGGATTTGCGGTCGCCTCAGGGCCTCCGGAGTCGGAAGCTATCCGGCAGGTGGAGGGAGACTCAGCACATGTCGGGTTGATCCCGATGGACTTCACCGGCCCTTCCGACGAACAGGGAACAGAGCTGCCCGCCTGGAGACAGGAACTCTCGCGCAGGCTGCAGGAGATCAAGCGTAAGCGCGGGACCGGAGATCAGCCGTCGGGCCTGAGCGAAGATCTGCCGCCGCTGCCTGTACCGAAGGAAAAACAGGAGGCAGAGCCCCTGCCGTCCACGGAGCTCCAATCGTCAGCCCCGGAACCTCCGCGGCGGCGTCCGACGCGGCCCCGGCCAGCCCCCTCAGTCACGCTAACTCCAGCCGAATCAAAGCCTTCGCCCGTGCCAGACGTCCAGCTACCCCCGGCCCGGCCAGAGCCGTCCCAAGGTGAGCCCGTGATCCCTGAGCCTCCCGTGGAACCTGTAGTCCGGCCGGCGACTGCCGCGACTCCCAAACAGGCCAACATCCAGGATCTGATTGACAGCATCATGACGCGCAAGGCCGCCCCGCACGATGCTGAACCGCAGAAAGCTCCTCCTCCGGGCGTCCCGGACCATCCCGGGGAAGGAAAGCTGATCCTGCTCTCGCGGACGCTGTCGGGACTGGTGGACCTTCTGATCGTGATTCTCTGCACCGGGGCATTCATCCTGGCGGCCGATTTCGTCTCAGGCATCGAGGTCCTGGACGACATCAGCCTGTTTCACTACGCGCAACTGCTCCTGGCCATATTCCTCCTGTATTCGATATTCATGCTCGGCACCGCAAATCAGACCATGGGGATGATGGTCACCGATCTGAAAGTGGTACGCGCCAGGGGAGAACGGCCGAACATCATCCAGATCGTAGCCAGGACCTTGGCCTTCGTCTTTTCTTTTCTTGCTCTTGGATTAGGTCTGATCTGGGCCGTGTTCGACCGGAAGAGCCTGTGCCTCCACGACCGGATCTCGGGCACGGAAATCGTCCGGATGTGAGACGCCAGACCGCTGCTCAAAAGAACCTTCAATGTCGCGATCGGGGTCGCAGTCAGTGTCGGCATTCGAAAGCGGAATTGACGAATGGATTTCGAGATTGCCGTGGAATTGCGATCGATACCGACAGCGATCCCGATTCCTACCCTTGGAGCAGCTTCGACTCAGCCCGATTTGCGGGCCAGGCAAGAGTCGCATTTCCTGGGAGTGGTCGATTACGGTCCCAGCCGCGACACCGTCTCCCTTGGAATCCCGAGTACCAGGCGGACTTTAAGGCCTCGCCGTTGGGCGAAACTGAGAAGGTCCCCCTCGGCGTAGGTGGAGCCGCTTCCCGGTTCGCCGGACTTGCCGGCATTGGGTAACCGCCCGGGCAACCACTCCTCGAGCGCCTGCCGGAACTCTTCGGCGTCCTGATCGGTATCCCAGAGGCTGTCGAGCAGGACGAAACTTCCCTGTCCCTGCGCCTCATCTATCAGGACCACCCGGTCTCCACCCCAGCCTTCCGAAGCCTTCCTGGCCCGTTCTTCCGGAAGATGGAGCTTAAGCAGCAGGAACATGGAGAACTCGCCCAGCACAGTGCTGTAGCCCTCATGCCAGCGATCCCCGAATGACCCGACCAACTCCTCCGACTTGAACTGCTTCGGCTTGTCGCGTGAAACGAAGTATTTGTCAGGGTGCATTATCTGCTCCGTCGATTCAGGCAGGTCGGAGTAGATCTTGTCCACCGCGGACCACGGCCGCCCGTTCGCCCGGGCCTTCTGCAGGAAAGCCGCCCCGTACCCGTAAGGAAACAGCAGGCTCTCTTTGAGATAAACCGGAGCCTCGCGGAATACGGGAAACTGCGATTCCATGAGGGTGAGCTGCGAGCGCATCACAAACACCAGGTCGGGCAACTCCACGAATGTCTTGCCCGCCGGCTGGAGGAGGTAATCCAGCATGACCGCCATGCCATCGCCCTCGGCCAGGGCCTTGTGCGCCAGAGCCTCGTCGTCGTTCTTCCGCTCGAGATCCAGCTTTATCATTCGCCCGAGGTCGAAATACTGGTCCTGCAGGGCGTGCGCGATTTCGTGAGCCATGACAGGCCGCTGCTGATCGATGGGAAGCCAGCCGGCGATGAAGAGAGTCTTCTCATCAGGATCATAGTAGCCACCCACCTGTTCCGTGAGCAGCTTCATGACGAGATCCTTGTATCTTGCCGCCTCCGGGATCAGGCCGAGTTTCTCGAGCAGCCTCCCCTCGGCGAGCAGGTCCTTCTCGTCGTAGTCTTCCTTGACACGACGGTCCAGGTATCGGGCAATCTCCTCTCTCGTTTCTATCCCTCTCTTGATTGGCGCCTTCGGCTCCAGGCCGCGGATCCTGGCAACCTGCAGCGTGATCTCGTCAGCGGCTTTGAGGAGCCCTTCCTGGCCACCCTCCTGCTTCAGCGCATACGTCCGCCCTCCCAGAGCGAAGCTCAGAAGCAGTACCGCAATCCACGCAAAACCGGTCCTGAAACGGCCCATCGATTACCCCCCGGAACAACCAGCGAGCCCGGCCGTTGCGACGACAACTCACCTCGGGCTGCCGGCCAGGCGAGTATTAAGTGTGAGGCTAACCTATTGCTTTGTCAAATTTTAGAGCGACGGCAGCGGTGTCTTGAAGGCCATTATTGATTTGATTTCCCGTCGGGGCAAATGTTAGAGTAGTGCACCTTCGAAGAAGAACTGGGCACGTTGAGGAATCATGAACACCATAGCTCCGTTGCTGGTCATGGCGCTACTGGCAGGTGGGATCGCAGGGCTGTTTATAGTCGCATCGGCGCTGCTTGGCCCCAGGAAGCGATCCCCGGTAAAGGACGCCCCGTTTGAATGCGGCTTCCCTTCGGAAGGTCTGGCTCACAAGCCGGCAAACGTCCGCTTTTACCTGATGGCGCTGTTGTTCATACTCTTCGACGTGGAACTGGCGTTTCTTTTTCCGTGGGCCGTAGTCTTCCGGGAGCTCGGAGTCTTCGGCTTCGTTGAGATGCTCGTATTCTTCATCGTGGTCGGGGTTGGGTTCGTATACGCATGGAAGATCGGCGCACTGGAATGGGAATAGACACTCCGGCTGAAAAGCCCCTCCGTGATCCATCGCCGCTGCTGGGGATATTGAGCGAGGCGTTTCCCGAAGGGGTCCTCGAGACCGGCCAACCGCAGGGAGATGCGCTTGCCGTGATCGAGCCCGGATGTTTGTTGAAGGTGATGGAGTTTTTGAAAAACGACGCGAGGTTGCAGTTCAACATGCTCGCGGACATCACGGCAGTCGATTACCTCGGGCGAAAGCCGAGGTTCGACGTGGTGTACCACCTGGTCTCGATCCCGTTGCGGCACCGTTTGCGAATCAAGGTGAGGCCGGACGACGCCGCCCTGGCAGTAGACTCGCTTGTGTCGCTGTGGGATTCAGCCAACTGGCTGGAGCGCGAGGTCTGGGACATGTTCGGCATCCGCTTCGTCGGGCATCCGGATTTGAGGCGCATCCTGCTGTATGAGGAATTCCAGGGACATCCGCTGCGAAAGGATTACCCGATCAGGAGACGCCAGCCTTTGATCGGGCCGAAAAACTGAGGATGCCTGTGTCACAAACGGATCTGGTCACACTCACGATCGACGGGCAGACGGTCCGGGCTCCCAGGGGAACGATGATTCTCGAGGCCGCCAGGTCGATGGGAGTATCGATACCGCACTACTGCTATCACCCGGGCCTGTCAGTGGTCGGGAACTGCCGCATGTGCCTGGTCGAAGTCGAGCGCATGCCCAAGCTCCAGCCATCCTGTGCGACGCCGGTGTCCGAAGGCATGGTGGTCCGCACGCAGACTCCCGAGGCCCTGCGCAACCGGCAGACCGTGCTCGAGTTTCTGCTGCTCAACCACCCCCTGGATTGCCCGGTCTGCGACCAGTCCGGGGAATGCGAACTGCAGAACTACTATATGGCCCACGGCAGGTACGATCCGCGTTTCAACGAAAACAAGACCAAGCGCAAGAAGGCTCAGCCGATCGGTCCCTACGTGATCCTGGATCAGGAGCGCTGCATCCTGTGCACGCGCTGTGTCCGTTTCACGGAAGAGATCTCCAAGACCGCCGAACTTGGCGTGATCGACCGGGGGCACCGGAGTGAGATCGATATTTTCCCGGGCATCGAGTTGATGAACCGCTACTCCGGGAACGTCGTCGACATATGCCCCGTGGGTGCGCTCACCGACCGCGACTTCCGGTTTCAGTGCAGAGTCTGGTTCCTGGGGCGCACGCCGTCGATCTGCCCGGGATGCAGCCGCGGGTGCAACATCGAGATCCATTACAACGAACGCTTCAACGTGCGCTACCATGACAAGCGCGTGCACCGGCTGAAGCCGCGCTTTAACCGGGAAGTCAACGGCTACTGGCTTTGTGACGAGGGCCGTTATGCCTACCACGCCATCGATTCGCCGGACCGCCTGAAGACCCCGAAGGTGAGGCGGGATGGTTCCCTGCAGCAGGCAGAGTGGGCGGAGGCAATCCAGGTAACCGCCGCCGCGCTGCGCGATACGCTCCAGCGGCATGGCCCGGACGCCGTGGCGGTGCTGGCGTCGCCCCAGATGAGCAACGAAGAGCTTTTCGCACTGCGCCGCCTGTTCCGGGACCACCTCAAAGTCGACAGGATCGAGTCTAAGGTGCCTGCCTCCGGACCGGTTACTTCTGATGACTTCCTCATCACGCCCGACAAGCACCCGAACTCGCGTGGGGCTGAGGTCATGAACCTCGGACGGAGCGGCAGCGGCGAACTGCTGCGGGACTGTGCGCAGGGACAGGTAAGGTTCCTGTACATCTGTCATCACGACCTGACGCGGGGTCACGACGGTCGGGAAGTGCGCGACGCGCTCGGGAAAGTGGGCTTCGTCGCATACCAGGGGTCATTCAACCAGCCGACCGCGGGGATGGCGAACGTCCAACTGCCGTCGGCCGTGTACGCGGAGAGGGAAGGAACCTTCACGAACATCGATGGCCGGGTGCAGCGCATACACGCGGCCGTTCCTCCGATCGGCGAGTCCCTGCCCGATCTCTCGATTCTCGGTTCGTTGGCATCGGCGCTCGGGTTAAAGCCCGGCGCGGTCGCAGCCCCGGATATCTTCAGGGAGATCGGCGAAAACGTGGCGGCGTTCGCCGGAATGACATATGAAACGGTGGGAAGCACGGGGCAATTGCTGAAGTCAGCGGAGCGCGCATGACCATGTGGTACGAGGTTCTCATCGCGTTGATCAAGGCCCTGGTCTTCGTGAGTGCCATCCTCGGGCTCACGTCCTTCCTGACGTGGCAGGAACGGAAGCAGTCCGCGGTCATGCAGGACCGGCTTGGCGCCAATCGCGCCGAGATCTTCGGCTTCAGGGCCTTCGGGCTTTTCCATATTTTCGCCGACGCTCTGAAGATGTTCTTCAAAGAGGATTTCGTCCCGGCCACAGGCGACAAGTTCCTCCACACCATCGCGCCGTTCGCAGCGCTGTTTTTTGCTTTGATGAGCTTCGCCGCCATCCCCTTCGGCGACACCGTCACGGTCGCCGGCCACCAGACTGAACTGTTGATCTTCCCTCTGAATGTCGGCCTGCTGTTTGTTTTTGCGATGATGTCGATGGGAATCTACGGGGTCTTCCTCGCAGGGTTCTCGTCCAACAACAAGTTTTCGTTCATCGGCGGTCTGCGCGCTTCCAGCCAGATGCTCAGTTACGAGATTACGATGGGGGCCACGCTCGTGGGACTCCTGATGATCTTCGGAACCCTGGACCTGAACCAGCTGAACCGCGCCCAGGGCGGGCTTCTCTGGGGCTGGCTGCCCAAGTGGGGGATTTTCCTTCAGCCTGTCGGCTTCATCCTCTTCCTGGCCGCCGGCATGGCGGAAACGAAACGTATTCCTTTCGACCTGCCCGAGGGAGAGTCGGAGATCATCGGCTACTTTCTCGAGTACAGCAGCATGAAGTTCGGCGCGTTCTTTATGACCGACTTCATCGAAACGATCCTGATCGCTGCGCTGATCTCGACGCTGTTTTTCGGAGGATGGCAGGTCCCCTATCTTCAGGCGGACGGGTTCCATTTTCCGTGGGGAACGGGCGTGGCAATGGGTGCCTGGACAGTAACCCTGCTGCAAGTGGCTTCGTTCGCGCTGAAGGTCTTCTGCTTCTGCTGGTTCCTGCTCCTTATCCGCTGGACACTGCCGCGCTTCCGCTATGACCAGCTGATGCGACTGGGCTGGAAGATCATGCTCCCCGTCTCGGTGCTCAACATCTTCGTCACCGGCGCAATTCTTCTCCTCGTGTGAAGATACGGGGCGGGTTGAAAACCCGGCCCCACATGTTCTAACGGGATTGGCCGGTGAGCCGTGCTACTTCGTTGCGGAGCCGGTCGGTTATCGACTGGTAAGTGGCCGCGGCTCCCCTTTCCGGCGGCTCCATGGGAGCACCGAAGGCCAGCCTGACCTTGTGCGGCCTGATGCGGAGCGTGTCTCTCGGCCATACTTCGAACGTGCCGCTCAGGCCAACCGGGACTATGGGGACCCCGACCTCCAGCGAAAGAATTGCCGCGCCCTTCTTGAACTCCTTCAGTTCACCGTCGAAGGAACGCAATCCCTCCGGAAAGATGCAGAGGATGCGACCCTGATGGAGCCCCCAGGCGCCTACCTTCATCGCGCGGAGCAGGTGGCCGTCGGGATCAACGGGGACTATGTTGGCCAGCCTTCCCAGGATCTTCATGTACCACGTCGTGAAGAACTCGCTGGCTCCTACGAAGAAAACCCTCCTGAACATCCTGTAGGGCAATACCGAGATCACGACGAACGGATCGATATAGCTGGTATGGTTCGGGCAGAGCATGAAAGGCCCCGCATCGGGCAGGTTCTTCCGCCCGCGGACTTCGAGGCGGCAGAAGAGCTGCAGAAGAACGAAGAGCATCTTGAGCCCGACGAATTTGACCAGCGTGGCCCCGGTGCCCGCAAACCGAACCTGCCAGTCGGCCTCCCCGGCCAGCGCCTGGGGAGCGAGAATCGTGCTCCAGGTCTCCCGCGCCGCGCCGGCGGCGCCACCGCCACTGGCCATCTGCTCGAGACGGGTGATGAGGTCACGCACGGTGAATATCTCCGCGCCGATATCCTCCGGGAGCTGCAGATTCAGCGTCTGCTCCAGGCTGGCCAGCATTTCGACCCGCTCCATGGAGTCAAACCCGAGGTCGAGTTCCAGGTTCATGTCCGGGCTGATCGAATCCCGGTGGAAGGTCTGCCGCAGGCAGCGGAGCACCTCCTGTCCGACGGGGGATTCGATCGACTTCAGGTCTTCAGGCGACGGGGCGTGCGCCGGTCCGGCCGCTTCCATTCCCTTCAGCGCTCCGCTCTCAACCAGCCTCTTGAGCTCCACGCGCTTGATCTTCCTGGTTGTCGTGCGCGGGAGCGGCTCTTTCTGGAACTGATAGCTCATGAGCCGCTTGTATTTCGGCAGCTGGCCCGAAAGACGGCCGATTTCGTAAAGCAGGATCTCACGCGCGTTCGCGATCTTCGCGGCCTTGAGGGCCTCAAAGTCGGGAACCACGACTGCGTGCAGCCGCTCGCTCTTCTCGTGGCTTTCGGGATCGGCGATGCCGAGCACCGCGATCTCCTGGATATAGGGGCACTGCAGGTAATGAGTCTCGATCTCATCAGGGTAGATATTCTTCCCGTTCGGCAGGACGATGATTTCCTTCTTCCGGCCGGTGATGAAGAGGCTTCCTCCTGTGTCCAGGCGGCCAAGGTCCCCGGAACGGAACCAGCCGTCGGTCATCGCCTCCTCGGTCGCGGAAGGGTTCCTGTAGTAACCCTTCATGACTATCGCTCCCCGGATCAGAACCTCCCCGACACCCGAATCGTCCGGCTCCAGTATCTTCGCTTCGACACCGCTCAAAGGCTGTCCCACGGAGCCGATGACGTTGTTTTCAATTCGCGTGACCGTGCACGCTCCGGTTGTCTCGGTCAGCCCATATCCCTGGAGGATGGTGAACCCCATGTCGTGGAAGTCCTGTGCCACTTTGGGATCGAACGCCGATCCGCCGCTGACAAAGATCCTCAGCCGGTCACCGAAGCTCCGGTGAACCTTCCCGAAGAATAACCTGCCCAGGTTGATATGGAGGCGGTGCTGAGTGAACCGATTCAGCAGAAGGGAGGCGCGGAATACCTTTCTCACGACGGCGGGACTCCGGGAGAGTTCATCCTTGATCCGGTCGTGAAACAGGTAGAAAAACTGGGGCACCGCAACCATGATCGTGATGCCTGCCTCGCGCAGGGCCGCCAGGATTTCAGAGCGTTTGAGCGTATCGGCAAACGTGACCTGCGCACCCAGGTACAGAGGAGCCAGCACGTTCACCACCGAGGCCAGCACGTGTTGCAGCGGCAGAAGACAGAGCAGGTTGTCGTCTTCATCGACGCGCACGGCGGTCAGCATCCCCGACATGGAGGCCATGATGTTTCCCATCGTGAGCATTACGCCTTTGGGTTTGCCCGTCGTCCCGGAGGTGTAGATGATTGATACAACGTCTTCCATCGAGGTGCGCGGCAACTGCGGAACCGAACCGGGCGCGGAGTGCTGATCCACGAAGCCTTTCAGCAGCGTGAGCGGATCCTCCTCGCCTTCGAGCGTGTCGAAGCAGATGAGTCTGCGCAGCAGGGAGGAGTCCTTGAGCACCTCTCTCAGCCTGGACAGCAGATGACCGCTGACGAAAACGACTTGCGACTCGGAATCATCGAGCAAACGCCGCCACTCGGCCGGTGAAATCTGGATATCAAGGGGGACTGTCGTCAGGCCGGCAAAGAAGGCCCCGAGGTAGGACAACACCCACTCCGGACGATTCTCCGAGAGAATGGCAACCCGGGCACCTGGTTTCAGCCCCATGGCGACCAGGCCGCGCGCAACCCCCAGTACCTGGCGGTGGACCTCGCCGTAGCGCATCTGGCTGTAACCCTCAGGCGTCTTCAAGCGGAAGGCGATCCGATCGGGGAAACGCCGCGCTACTTCCTCGAAGTTCTCTGTGTAGGTAGGTGTGGTCATGGACGCATAGGATACGACAGACTTGCGAGAAAAGGACACACCAACATCGGTACTATTGCTCCTTAAGGCCGGGGAATTGCTGTAAAATTGTGACACGTCAAGGGAGGAATATGCGCAGACTCTTTTTGCCTCTACTGTTTTTGTTTGTTGGCCTGATCGAGGTCGGTCGAGCCCAGTCACCCTACCCGATATCGCACCGGAGGTGGGAATTCTCCGCTTTCGGCGGAACCAGTATTATCGCAGATCAGATCTTTGACACGCCGGTGGTGGGTGGAGAGCAGCAGTTCACCGTCCCGGTCGGTGTGCAGTACAGCTCCAGCTGGCTAGCCGGAGCCCGCCTCTCCGAAAGTCTGGGGGATCATTGGGGCGGTGAATTCGAATACAGCTACGCCAACGAGCCGCTTCGGTTTACGAATTTGACTCCCAGCCTTCCTACACTGAGCGTGCATCAGGGCGTGAACACATTTGCCTACAACTTCATCTTTTTCTTGACAAATCCCTACAAGCGCATTCGGCCCTATGCGATCGCCGGAATCGGTACCTCGCTGTTCCACACGTACGGATCCGCCAAGTCGGATGCCGAAGCCGCCGGCGTCAACCTCGGTAACAGCTGGACTTTCCTATTTGACTGGGGCGGCGGCGTCAAATACCTCTTTCACGATCATTGGGCTGCCAGGGTTGATTTTCGCAGCCATCTCGGGACGATGCCCGACTACGGGCTTCCCTCATCCGCCACGGTTTCCCAGGGACAATACATCCCCGGCCTCGCAGCATCCGGCACATTGCAGAACTGGCATGTCACGGCCGGCATAGCCTACCAATTCGACGGATGGTAGAAAGGCGATCACGGGAAGTGTGGACGGATCGCAGCGCAGAAGCGCGGAGATAGATCAGCCGAGGCTGGCGGCGCTTCCGGTGCCGCCGAGAAACCTGTGAAGGTCTATCGGCTTGTCGGTGGCGACCGCCGCCGAGACGGTAAGGACAAAGCCGCCGATCGCCTGCCACCACCCGTGGAACCACCTGGAAGTCTCTACACAGCGGATCGCCAGCGGCATCCAACCGGCCCCGGTTCTTTCCGGATCCAACTGCACGACCACGCTGCGCGTGTCTCTCCGCAACCCTTTCCGCACCACCTTGAGCGCGCTCTCTTTGGCACTCCAGATCAGCGAGACAAACAGGGGGTGATCCGCCGGAAGGACACGCAGGAGCAGGCTCCGCTCTTCAATCGCGAAGTAGTCGGCGATGAACTCGCTACTGTGGGGCTCGATGACCTCGAGGTCGCACCCCACCGGGATGTCCGAGGCGGCAACCGCGCACAGGCAGAATCCGGCCCGATGGCTGATCGAGATACTCACCGGGCCCGGTTCACCGCCGATGAGCACCTGCGGCGCGCCGTCGGCGGCGGCCCGGATGTCGAGACTGACCGGATCCATCTTCTCTGCCGCTCCCGCGAGGTACGTGGAGACGGCGCGTTTCGAAGTCCACCGCCCGAGACGCCACTCCTCGCGCCTCTTTTCGACCGCCATCGCCCCGTAGCGGGCGCGCTCGTCCCCGGTCAACCAGTCATTGTCCCGGGGCACGTCGCTCGTTCCCTGGATGAACCAATACACCCGGGCGGCGTACATAAGAACTCCGCGGTGAACGCCCCCGTTTAAAAGACCGGCGGCGCCTGCCCATTTTAGCTCAAAGCGGCCTGTAAGGGTGCGAGTAGCTTCGTTTCAATCGGATCGGGCAGCTGCATGGTCCGATATCCCCGCAGGGTGAGACGGACGCTGCCACGCTCATCGACGACCCTGGCGTCGAAAGCGCCGTCCTTGCCCGGTCGCACCACCGCGTACAGCGCCTTGTTCGCATCGGCATTCGGCAGATGAATCATTACCTCGTCGATCCTGTAGGGGAGCCCCATGCGGCTCGCCGCCGCCAGTTCCCAGAGTCCTGCGGTCTGGAAGCAGAGTTCGATCAACCGCGGCGATACGATGGTCGGCCGTTCCGACGGCTCGTGATCAGCAGGCAGGTTCGCGGCGTACAGCCCCACGACATCCTCTCCCGCGCGCCACGAAGTCTGAACGACCTGGTAGGCCGGGCCGTGGAAATACAGGCGATAGATGTCGCGCGCATCGACTTTCCTGGTCTGACACGGCGCCACCTTGGCGGCCCTGGCAGGTTCCGCCGGCTTCGACACCAGCCGCACGGACGCCGTGAAATGGGTCGTGATCTCAGGCTCGGTTTGCCCGTGGAGGGTGCGTGACCCGACCAGGCGGCAATACGCCACGATGTCGTCGCCGTCCGCGGCGAGGTCAGCTTGGAGCTGAATGGTGCGCGCCTGACCGCGGTAAAACTTGAAGGGCGCGTGAAAACATACGTCCGTGATTTTGCCGAGATGCATCTCCGGGAAAAGGATTCTCGCAGTTTCCGCCAGCCCTTCAATTCCCATCACGCCCGGAAGAACCGGTGTCCCGCTGATCTGGTGGTCAGACAGGAACGGCTGTCGCGCCGGGTCCAGTGTGGTCTCGACGGTCAGACCCTGATATAGCCCCATGCCGGTCACCTTGCCGGTCATCACGCCGGCGTTACGCAGCATGGTGGCAAGTCTGCCGTTCTCCGTCGTATCCAGGCCCCCGCTCGCATCAAACTCTCTCGTCATAAGCCCAAGTCTCTCAGCGATGACGAGTTCGCCGGTTCTTCCGCCGGCGGTGAGTTCTCGACGAACGATGGGGATGCCGGCGTGCGGCGCAAGCATGTCAATACCGGCCTCCTTCATAATGATCGGGATCGAACCCCTGGAGGCCATGCCGATCCCGCTCCAGGCGGTCCAGTCGATCGCGATGCCGCGCGTCCCGGGCCGGCTGGTCCGGAAATTCGAGATGCTTTTGCACAGCAGGTCGTTCGCAGCACTGTAATCGGTCTGCCCTCCGTTGCCGAAACGGCCGGCAATCGAGCTGAAAACCACCGCCGCACCGAGCGGCATTTCGCCCAGGTTGGAGAGCAGGTTGAACCAGCCGTCGCTCTTGACGTCAAAGACCAGGTCGAATTCGGCGGGTTTCTTGTCCGCCACGAAATGGCTGATCTCCACGCCCGCGGCGTGCACCAATACGTCGATCCGCCCTGATGTCCCGGCAATATCGCGCATTACGCCTGCGACGGCCGCATGATCAAGGAGGTTGACGCTGTAGTAGCGCACGGTTCCCCCCGCATCCCTTACCGACTGGATTGCTGCCAGGGCCGCACGCCCCCGTTCGAGCGAGGCAATCTCCTTCTCCACCATCGCCGGCGTCGCACGCTCCCCGCGTGCTTTGAGCCGCTCAAAAAGATCGTGCTTCAGTTTTTCCTTGTCCGTGACCAGACGCTCGAGGTCCCTGTTCGCAGGATCGGGTTCGGGAGTCAGGTCGAGCAGATAGAATGTGCCGCCCGACGCGGCAGCAAGATCGCGGGTGATGGCAGAAACGATGCTGCCGGCCGCCCCCGTGACAACGAACACGGTGTCCTTTCCGAGTACCATGCCGGGCCGGCCGTCGGCTGCGGCTTGTTCGATCAGCCCGATTGTCCAGCGCCGTTCCTGGCTGTAGCCGATCTCGACCGCACCGGGATCACGGAGCGTCTCATCAATCAGCTGGTCGGCCGGCGCCGAGGTCTTCCGGCTTGGTTCGAAGTCGATCACCTTGACCAGGCTTTCGCCCTTCTCCCGCTTGAAGGCCTTCGTGAATCCGGCCACCCCGCCACCCAGCGGGGCCATGGCTCCTGCGGCATCGTAGCCATGAAGACCACCCATGCGGGTCGCCGAGACGAGGAATGTTCCCGGGCGCCCGATGTCGTCGTACAGGACACGCATCGTCGCGTACAGGAGTTTCACCCTGGTTCGCGTGGCTTCGCGCCAGGCTCCCGGGTCCATTTCCGAGATACTTGCCTCCTGATCGAGGGCGGGCAGCCAGTAGACCCCCTGGATGGATCCCCTGGCCTTCCAGTCCGTGATGCGTTTGGTGAGGCTGTCCGCATCAGGCTGTGGGTCAATGAGGAGCACCTCCGCATCCAGCTTCTCCAGCCTTCCGGCGAGGGCCCGTCCGACTCCGCCGCGGTCTGCCACCACAATCACGCGGCTTCCTTTGCCGAGCGTCACTCCCGTAGGCTTGCAGAGGTCAAGGGGCGGGCGCAGGCGCGGGACTGGAACACGGCGCGGGACACGGTTGGCCGCATCCATGTCGCCGTCGATGTGCTCACCCTTCGGGGCGGCAACGATCTTAGCCGCAACCGGTTGTTCCTTAACCGTTTCGGCCTGGGCTGCAAGGTCGGGCCTGCGATCGTGCACGAACCGTATTGCATGCGCCAGCGTCGGGTAGTCCCGGAGTTTCAGCGCATCGTCACGCGGGATGTCATATGCGGCCCGAATGGCCGAGAACATCTCTGCCTGCTTGACCGTGTCTATTCCGAGGTCAGCTTCAAGGTCCAGGTCCAGATCCAGCATGTCCGGCGGATAGCCGGTCTTCTCGGCAATGATCGCGAGGACCTTCGTCTTTACCGGGTCCTCGGATCCGGTCGCGGTCGCGGGAACGGGTGCCGGAGCAACAGGTTCTGCCGCAGCGGGCTTCGCCGGTGACGGGGCGGCTGGCGCCACAAGATCCGGCCGACGGTCGTAGACAAATCGTATGGCATGAGCCATCGTCGGGTAGTCCCGAAGCTTCAGCGCGTCGTCCCGCGGGATATCGTAGGCGGATCGGATAGCCGCGAACATTTCTGCCTGCTTGACCGTGTCAATTCCCAGGTCGGCTTCCAGATCCAGATCCAGGTCGAGCATGTCCGGCGGATAGCCGGTTTTCTCGGCAACGATCTCCAGGACTTTCGTCTTCACCGGGTCATCGGATCCTGCCTGGGTCGCAGGGACAGGTGCCGGAGCAACAGGTTCTGCCGCAGCGGGCTTTGCGGGTGACGGGGCAACCGGTGCCTTCAGGTCAGGTCGACGGTCGTAGACGAATCGTATGGCATGAGCCATCGTCGGGTAGTCCCGAAGCTTCAGCGCGTCGTCCCGCGGGATATCGTAAGCGGCGCGGATGGCTGCGAACATCTCCGCCTGCTTGACCGTGTCGATTCCGAGGTCGGCTTCCAGATCCAGGTCGAGCGCCAGCATATCGGCCGGATATCCCGTCTTTTCGGCTACGATCTGCATCACTCGCGCCTTCACCGGGTCCTCGACGGGCGTGGCGGAGACGGCAGGCTCGCGGGCGGCGCCTGCGGCGGGCGCCGCAGTTGCAGCCACCGGGCGAACCGCCACGGGTGGGATTACGACTGCCTGCGAGGCAGCCCTGCCGTTGTCAGTCATCGCCACGGGCCCCTGATCCTTGACACGCAGGGTGCGCTGGAAGACCTCCAATTCCGGTTCCTCGTATCCGGTGCACTGCTTCAACCAACGCTGCCATCTCCCCGGATCGACAACCCGGTATGCGTAGCCAAGCCCGTTGGGCCGGCGGCGAATACCGTCCGGGCTCGGCACCCACCGCGTCAGCGTCATGCAGATCTGGGAACCGAACCCCGCACCCAACCGCAGCGCGTACTGAACGGGGTAGGAACCTCCCCTGGAAAGATTCAGTGGTCCGAGTTCAGGGTCGACTTCTCTGAAGTTCGCCACCGGCGGCACGACCCCGGTTTCCAGCACCTTGACGGCCACCACGTCCTCGATGCCGACCGCCATCGGGTGGCCGGTGGCCCCTTTTGTATTCGCCACCACGATCTGGTCCGCTGCCTCCCGGAACACGTAACGCAGGGCGAACACCTCGGCTGACGCGCTCCCCCCGCGCGCGGGTGTGTAGGTTTCATGCGACACGAAGACGGTCTGCGGCGCTATCTCGTAACGGTTGATTCCGCACTCCGACTCCACCTGGGCAACCAGTTTCTCCATGACCTGGCAGATGTGATTGACGTCCAGCCGGCTGCCGTGGAAGGCGCTGTTGGCCACCACCGAGCCGAGCACTTCGCAGATGGGTTGAATGCCGCGCTCCTGCGCGGACTCAAGACTCTCGATCACCGTCGAAGCCGCGCCCATGCCGATGATCAGGCCGTGGCGCCTCCGGTCGAATGGAATGGCTGCCTCCTCGACGACATCGTCGGTGGCCGCGGCGCCGGATGCAAGGAATCCCGAGCCGAACCATCCCATGAGGTTGTCGGAGGTTATGTCGTCAGCCGAAATGACGATGACGCGACGGCACCGACCCATGCGGATCCAATCCGTGGCGAGCGCCACGGCTTGCGTCCCGCTGGCGCAAGCCCCGTTGGTTGCCGTGTTGGGGCCGCGGGCGCCGATGTACTCGGCGAACTGGCTGTGGCCCATGGAAAGAACGCGGAACAGGAAGCGCCTGTCAAAGTGGTACGGATTCGCGTCGATTTCCGCGCGCAGCTCGGAGATGCGCCGATCGATCCGGGCAACCGTCTCCCCGCCGTCCGTGCCGCCCTGCAGTTCGGTCGCACGCAGCCGGGACAGCTCTTCGAGCCGCTCGCGTTTGATGCGATCCCGGTAGTATCCCGTCATGACCTGTTCGAAGGAGTCATATCCGGGAAAAGCGGAAGTGAAGATCACGCCGGTGTCGTCCCTCATCTCCTCGGGCAGCATCCACCGGTCGGGAAGCTTTGTGCCCTTGGTAGTGGTCTTGTAGTGCATGACCAGCGGGATGCCGGCGTCGCGCATAGCGTCGATCCCGGCACCGATAGCCAGCCTTGTCGTCCGGTCGAGTGCGGCGAGCCTGTCCTCCGGAAAACCGAAGTCGCGGCACAGGTCCAGGTCCCTCGCGCGGGCGGCGAGTTTGATCACGTCCGCAAGATTCTCGATCGTTTCGAAGCGTCCTTCGCCGCTGCCGGTCTTGACGAGCCGGGTGATATTCTTCTCCACCATGGCGGTGCGCAGGCTCATCGGTATGGCGTCGATGAACTGATCGCCGCGCAGGATGCGTTCCACGTTCGAGTCGTCGAACACGCGATCGACGCCGGGCAGGCCCAGCGAGGCCCCGGTCACGAAGATCCGCGTCGAGGCGACGCCCGGGGCGGGGCGGGGCACCCCGGAGTAAAGGCTCATTCCACGTTCCAGGAACTCCGCAAACAAACGCCCGAGCTCGACGTAGCGATCCGTTCCGGCCGAGGCGGAGGACAGAACCGGCTGCGGCGCGGGGAATTGGGCAGGTGGGAGCGTCGGTCTGCGCTCTTCGATCCGGGCGGTCCCGATCGGGATTGGCGCAGTTTGCGACGGCGCACTGACAACGATCGCGGGTTCTGTGCGAACTTCGGGCTTCGCCTGTCCGACTCCAAGTCCTGCCGCATACAGACCGCACAGAGCGAGGTTTACAGATTCGGCCTCGCCGATCCGCGGATGGTTGGTGAACAGCGGTACGACCCCTTCCCGATCCCCAAGGACGTCCTCGACAAACCCGTACAGCACCCGCTTGGGCCCAAGCTCCACAAATATGCGCGCTCCGGCCCGGTACAGGGAATTGAGCCCTTTCACGAACTGGACGGGCGAGGCGACCTGCCTGGCCAGGAGCTGAATCATCTCTGGCTCGACCCCGGGCCCCATCGGGTAGAACTCCCCTGTAACGTTGGAGATTATCGGCAGGCTCGGCGGCCGGATGCTCATTCCGCCGAGGATCTTCGCCAGCGCTTCACTCGCCGGGGCGACGATGTTCGTGTGAAAGGCGTGGCTCACCTGCAGGCCGCGGGCGACGTAACCTGCGTCCCGGACCGCCACCATCGCCTTCTCGACAGCCGCCGTTGCTCCGCCGATCACGGCTTCCTTGGTGCTGTTGATGTTGGCGATGACGACGTACCCATCGACGGTGGCAAGAACCTTGGCGATCTCATCGATCGGGCCGAAGACCGCTGCCATGAGGCCGTTGTCTCCCATGGCGCAGCGCGTCATTTCGGCGCCGCGGGCGCTCACGGCGCGCAAGGCCTCATCGAAAGAAAGCGCGCCCGACGCAACCAGCGCGCCGTATTCACCCAGGCTGTGCCCCATCGCCATATCCGGAAATACCCCGAAGGTGCCGAGCAGCCGCGCGAGAGCAGTCTCCGTAGCCAGCACCGCCGGCTGGGTGACGGCGGTTTGCTTCAGGTGCTTCTCGGCCTCCGCCATCGCCGCTTCGTCCGATTCATCCCGGAATATGTACTCGCTGAGGGCCTGGCCGAGCAAAGGCTGCATGACCGCATCGGCCCGGGCGTAAGTTTCGGCGATGACGGGTTCGGTGTCCCGCAGCGACTTGAGCATGTTCACATATTGGGAGCCCTGGCCGGTGAACAGGAAGGCGACCTTGGGGGCCGGGCCTTTGCCCAGGAAAATGCCCTTCGCCCGCAGAGCCTTCCACCTGCCGGTCTGTGCTTCCTCAAAAGCCTTCAGCGCCTTGCCGCACTTGTCGGCGAGCTCGGCGGCATCTCCATAGTCGATGGTCAGACGGCAAGTAGCCCGGAGGTCGGATTCCCAGGGGGGTGCCGGCGCCGGGGCATGGCCGGCGGTCGCATCCTCGAGAACCCTCTTCAGCCGGCCGATGAGACCTGCCTCCGATTCGCCACCAAGCACGAGTGCACCGCGAAGGGGTGTCTTCGCCTTCACTGCAGGGGCCGGGCCCGAGGATGTCTCCGGAACTGCGATCGTCACTTTCCGCTCGGCCCTGATTCGGCCCGGTACGTACTCCTCGAGCACGACGTGAAAGTTCGTGCCGCCGAAGCCGAAGGCGCTGACGCCGGCCCGACGGGGAGAGTCATTCTTTCCTCCCCAGGGCCGCAGTTCGGTGTTGACTCGGAGCGGGGTGTGGGTGAAATCGATGTCGCGATTTGGCCGCTGGAAGTTTATGCTGGGCGGCAGCACTTTCTCGTGCAGCGCCAGGACCGCCTTCAGAATGCCCGCCGCGCCGGCAGCACCCTTCAGGTGGCCGATGTTGGATTTCACGGAACCAAGGGCAACCGATCCCGTCGCCAGGCCGAACCGGGATAGTACTTCCACGAGGCCCTGAACCTCTGCGATGTCGCCGACGGGCGTCGATGTGCCGTGCCCCTCGATCAGGTCTCCCTCGGAGGGAGCGACACCGGCGTTTTCCCACGCGCGGCGGAGGCAGAGTTTCTGGCCTGCGGGATTTGGTGCCGTGATTCCTTTCCCCTTGCCGTCGCTCGATCCGCCGATCCCCCGAATCACCGCGTAAATCTTGTCCCCGTCGCGTTCGGCATCAGCCAGGCGTTTGAGCAGCAAAATCACAGCTCCTTCGCCCATGACGAAGCCGTCGGCGCCTTCGGCATAAGGTCGGGCCCCGGTCGCGGACAGCGCTCCGATTTTGCAGAATTTCACATAGGTTGACGGGCTCATGTTCGCGTCGATTCCACCCGTCAGCACCGCGTCGAAGTCCCCTTCGACCAGGCCCTCGACCGCTGCCGAGATGCCGGCCATCGCGGAGGCGCAGGCGGCATCCGCCACGTAGTTGGGACCTTTGAAATCGTAAAGCGCGGCGATGCGCCCGGCTATGATGTTGGCCAACTCACCGGGCATGGTGTCCTCGTTGATCTCAGGCAGGCGTCTTCCGATGCGATCGCGCAGCTGGGAGAGTATCGCTTTGCGCGCCTCGGCGGGCAGTGCGCTGAAGCTCTCGGCTTTGGACAACTCGACGGCGTATTCCGCGAACAGCACTCTGGCGGCGGAATAGATATGGTTGTCCCCGGCCATGGCGTTGCCGAGTATGACGGCCGTCCGCTCGGCGTCCAGCGGGCGCGAAGGGTACCCGTAATCGGTCAGGGCTTCACGCGCGACGATCACGGCCCACTTCTGAGTCAGGTCCATCGAGGCGCTGACGCGCGGCGGGATCGGCAGGCGCCACTTCAGCGGATCCCATTCCCATTCCCGTACCCATCCGCCGATCTTGGAGTAGGATTTGTCGGGGGCTTTCGGGTCCGGATCAAAGTAGATCTCGGGATCCCAGCGCTCCGGTCGGACGTCGGTGATGCTGTAGCGGCCAGTCTTGATATTGCGCCAGAAAGAAGCGGCGTCCGGGGCGTCCGGGAGGACCGCGCCCACGCCAACAACTGCAACAGCCTTATGTGCCGTATCTCTCATTAATACTGCTCTCCTGTAACCATTATCGCGATGCAAATCCGACAAATATGACAGACTCCAGCCTCACTCTCAATAAAAGGAGCAGCCTTGTGGTTCTCAAGGCCAATGTCCGGATACCTCATGTCATTCGGTAGCGCTCCTGGTCCCGTCAAAGCCTTTCAGCAGTCAACTCTCAGCTTTCAGCTTCCTGCCGAGCTGAGAGCTTATGGCTGATAGCTGAAAGCTACTGCCGAGCTGCCGCAATGCTCGCTTCCCGGAGGCTACTTCGTCGGCCTGCCGTAGAGGACATCCGCGACATAATCCATGTCCTGCAAAACGCCGGCCTGCGCCCGGAAGATTGCCGGGGCGCCCAGCTTCTTCTCGAGCTCGCTCGTCCCGGGTTGTGAGGCGCCGCCGATCCAGCGCAGGCCCTCTGCCGTGACCTTCATCGATGCCTCGCGGGCGAAGATCCGGCTCATCGCCGCCAGTGCTTCGCCGCCGAAACGGGTTTGCGCTTTGGGGCTTAGCCTTTCTTCGACGGCAGCGGCTGCGCGCCTGGCCAGGCTGCCTGAAGCCTCGGTGTAAGCGATCAACTCCCCCAGCCGGAACAGGATGTGCTGGTGCCGGGTCAGCCGCTGGATGCGGGCGGTCTCGAGCAGCTCGGCCAGTGCGTGCGCGCACAACGCGGCGATGTCGGCACCGACCTTAGGGTGCCTGGCATGCAGCTCCTCGAGACTCCGGGCGAGATCGTGGTAGTAGGCACCATGCGTCTTCAGGTGCATCTGCCAGCGGTCCCGGCAGATCGTCATCTCCATGATCTCCGACGTGCCCTCGTAAATGGTCGTGATGCGCGCGTCCCGCTTTATCTTTTCCACCACGTACTCGCGCGTGTACCCGTACCCGCCCAGCGCCTGGATCGCGGCATCCGCCGCCATGTTGCCGGCTTCCGTCGCCATGTACTTCGAGATTGCGCCTTCCGTGTTCAGATTTCCTTCGCTGGCATCAATACGGTCGGCAGTCTCCTCGATGAACGCCCGGCCGGCCTCCAGCCGCACCGCATGAGGCACGACCAGTTTGTGGGTGTACCCCTGCTTCTCGGAAAGAGGCCCGCCGGCCTGTATCCGCCCGACAGAGTAAGGGATCACACGATCGAGCGCAGCCCACCCGGCTCCCAGCCCGAAAGCCGCCACCATCAACCTCGTGTAGCCGAAGACCAGCTGCGCCTGGATGAGTCCCTCGCCTTCTTTGTCCCCGACCAGACAGTCCGCGTCGACGTAAACGTCGTTCAAGGAGACCGCGGCCGTGTTGCTGGCGCGAATGCCGTGCTTGTCCTCCGGCTTTCCATGCCCCAGCCCGGGCACTCCCCTCTCAACCACGAACCAGCTGGGGCCGCCGGGAGCCAGGGCGAGGATGCTGTAGAGGTCTGCAACACCGCCGTTGCTGATCCACTGCTTGTTTCCGTTCAGTTTGTATCCGACGACTTTACCTTCAGTCGTAACCGGTGTGGCGGTCGTGCGAAGGGCGGCGAGATCGCTGCCGGCCTCGGGCTCGGTGGCTCCATAGGCCATCAGGAGGCCCTCGCGCGCGATCCGCGTCAGCCAGCGTTTCTTCTGCTCATGGCTGCCGCCGAACACGATCGGGTCGCTGCCCAGAAAGGTGGCCAGCACGCCGGTAGCCACGCCAAGATCGATCCGCCCCATCTCCTCGCAGACCCGGTAAACATCGAACGCGCCCCCACCCATGCCCTCAAACTCCTCGGGGATAAACAGGAGCTGGATGCCAAGGTCGGAGCCGCACATCGCGCGCACAGCCTCGGCCGGGAACTCGTCCCGGGCATCCAGCGCAAGCAGTTCGGCCTGTGGAAGTCTGGCGGTGGCGAACTCCTGGATGGCAGCCAACGTCATTTCGAGGGTTTCTCTGTCCAGCCCTTTGTTCATGTGATCAAGCCTTTCTTTCTATTGTTACCCTGACCTGAAGCTTGGGATGGCAAATTATATGGATTTCCGGCCCGAGGTGAATGGAAAACATGCCCTTTTGCCCTGATCGGGGGATACGCCCCGGAGGTAGAGGGCACGCTTCCCTGCAGGGCGGGTCTCGACGCCGACGGCGCCGACCCGCCTCACGGGAGCAGAACTGCGGAATGCAGATCCGGCGTTCAGTATCTACAACTTCATGTTTTTCATCATGTTATCGGAACACGGCGACGGAGGCTACTGGATCCGGACCTCCTGCTCAGAGCAGTGTATGACGCGGATTTCCTGGATACGCGTGGTGATCACCCAGTTGCCGAATTCGAGGCAGAGGCCGCGGGCCGCAACCATGTCCGATTTGATGGCGCGACCACCCCAAGTGCACCCGTTTATAGCAATTGTCGCCGGGGCCTTGCCTTCCCGGTCGAACCATCCGCCTGAGACGCGGTAGTTTCCATCCCCAAGGACATAGATGGAGTAGAGCGAGTTGAGGGTATTGACCAGCACCCAATCTCCGCTTCGCAGATCGGTCTTCCGGACGCCATCAAGCCGTCCGGCCTGCTTCACAAGCGCATCGAGGCAGTAGGCTCCTGCCGTTGGTAATCCCGCCCCGCACGGATCGACGGACATCACTCGACTATCATACCCCAACAATTGCTGCTTCGCCCTGGTTCCCTGTCGCATTATGATCACCAACGTATCGTTGATTCCATGAGGAGGAGAGCTCGTCATGTGGCTGGACCGCCAGGATTGCGAGCAGATACACCTGAACGCCCGGCAGGTGTTGCAGGAGGTAGGGGTCCGGGTGGACGACGCCGGCGTTGTAAGAATGCTTCAGGAAGCAGGGGCCACGCCTGGCAACGGGATTCGGGTCCATATCCCCGGTGATTTGATTGACTGGGCGATCAGGCAGTGCCCGAAGACTTTACGCATCGCAGATCGCCGCGGCCACAGGATCGAATTGGGACCCGAGGGTGGATCGGCCTTTCTGACGGGGAACGCCCTCTATGTTACCCGGGGGGCCGTGCGTGCTGAACTGAGGGCTGTTGACCTCGCGGAACTCGCCCGCATCGTCGATTCCTGCCGGAACATCCGGGGCATGGTGGGTACCGCCATAGCGGATTGCGCACCGCAGTGCCGTGATTTTGTCGGCTTCCGCATCATGGCGCAGAACACATCCAAGCATCTGCGTCCGTGCATCTATACGCCCGGAGGCGCCCGCCTGGTGATGGAAATGGCCCAGGTGCTTCTCGGGGACGTTCCGCTCCGGGAGAGTCCGATAGTGAGCACGGGCTTCAGCATTCTCAGCCCGCTGCACTGGTCCGCCCTTGCGCTTGGGGTTTTCAAAGAGACTGCGGGACTCGGAGTGCCCGTCATGATCAACTCCGAGCCCCTGGCTGGCGCCACGGCACCCGTCACACTGGCAGGCTGCCTTGTCATCGGCGACGCCGACGTCCTGAGCGGCCTGGTCATCAACCAACTGCTCGAACCCGGCCGTCCCTGTTTCTATAACATCGGATTTGCTCACGTGCTGGACATGGCCTCGGCGATTGCCCTCACGGGAGCGCCGGAAAACACCATGATCCAGGCCGCAGGCGCGGAACTGGCACGCTACCACGGCCTACCCTCCGCATCCTGGATGTCCACGGAGGCGATGACCGCGGACCTGCAGGCGGCTTTCGAGAAGATGATGACAGGCATGGCCCACGTCCTTTCGGGAGTCAACCTGATCTGGGGAGCCGGCAATCTGGAGTCCACCCTGGCCATGTCGCCTGAAGCACTCATTACCGATGACGAGATCGCGGGCTACTGCCTGCGCCTGAGACAGGGCTTCGAGGTGGACGGCGAACACCTGGCGCCCGACCTGATTCGTGAGGTCGGGCTCTCAGGCGACTTCATGACCGCCGCCCACACTCTGGCACATTACCGGGAGGTTCTCAGCCGTCCCCTGCTGGCGGTCCGCACACGGCGGGAGGCGTGGGAATCCAAGGGGGCGCAGACCTACGGCGAAGCTGTGCGACGGAGACTGCGCGAAATCCTCGCCACCGAGCCCGAACCCTGCCTGGACGCGAGTCAGTCGGCCGAACTCGAGCGCATCGAGGCCTCCGGTATCGCTTCGATGACTGGTCATCCGGCACCTGAATAGATCTGCCCGGCTGCGCGCCGGACCCGCTTCAGCCTGGAAGCGCATAAGGAGAACCCCCCTCCAATATTATGAATTTCACCCTCTCCATCGCTGCAAAATTCTGAATTTCATATTCTGCAGTGAAAAAAATCAACTGCCGGGGCTGCGGCAAGAAATCCCTTTAGTAACTGTTTAGCAAATGTTTGCGGCCGGATCGGGCATCAGGTAGATCAAAAAAACGACGTCAACTGAAGACTATTGTTGACCCGTGGACCGGGTTTCGGCTAGTATGACCGTCCCCTGGCATGGAGCATCTGTTTGTCTCGCCTGTGTGCGCTGGCAATATGAGGGCGTCAAGTCCTCGGGCTGCAAGTCCGGTGCTCAGCTTTGTTTGAAGGAGGCCAAGAATTAGAGTCTAGCTATCTAGCTAGTATCTAGCTAGAAGGAGGAGAACTTTATTATGGATGGATACAAGAAGGAACACCTTCCGCTCTACGGAGGGGTTCTGTTCCTGTTCGTGCTGATCTTCGGCCTCGCGCCGCTGGCAGCCCAGGAAACCACAGGAAGCATAGGCGGATCGGTCGCCGATGCTACGGGTGCGGTGATTCCCAATGCGCAAATTGAGGTTACCGGCACTACTGTCACACTGACGACTAAGACAAACACCGATGCAAAAGGCAACTACCTGGCCAGCCAGCTGCCCCCGGGCAACTACGATGTTACCGTCACGGCACAGGGTTTCTCGGTAACGAAGAAGACAGCGGTCCTGGTAGTACTTGGCAAGAACAGCCGCGTAGACTTCAAGATGGAGGTCGGTCAGCTTTCGGAAAGCATCACCATCAGCGCGGATGCAGCGATGGTCGACACGGCATCCTCTTCGACGGCGATCAACGTCGACAAGAGCTTCTTCGACGTCATCCCCAAGGGCCGCAGCTTTGGAGACCTGGTCAACGTGGCTCCCGGTGTCCGCAGCGAAACCAAGTCCGGCCAGTATCAGGTGGACGGCGCTTCCGGCGCTGAGAACACCTTCTACCTCGATGGCATGGAAGTGACGAACGTCTATGGCGGCACGCTCGGTTCAAGCAGCTCCGTGCCGGTGGAAATGGTAGAGCAGGTCCAGGTCAAGAATGGCGTCATGGATGCGCAGTACGGCGGCGCCATGGGCGGCGTGGTGAACGCCGTCCTCAAGAGCGGAACCAATGCATACCATGGCCAGGCCGGCTTTTACTTCAACAACGACGGCATGCAGGCCCGGTACCGTCCCAACTTGCGCCTGAATCCCTTCGATGAGAACATTCAGGAATACCAGCAATATCGGATGGATAACTACTCTACCTGGAACCCGGTGTTTGACGTCGGCGGCCCTATTTTGAAGGACAAGCTGTTCTTCTTCGCCGGGTTTATGCCTACTCAGACCAATACCACCCGCGACGTAGCGTTCACGGACGGAACGCAGAGTAGTTTCTCCCAACACTCCTTTCAACACTACTCGGTCGGCAAGCTTGATTACGTGGCCACATCGAAGCTGCGCTTCAATGGAAGTTTCATATACAGTCCGGACTATAACCGGGGCATTCTCCCGGCACGCGGCACCGCCGAGTACCCTTCAGCGGATGATTCCTCAGCGCCCTGGGCGGACGAGGGCAACTACCATGCTGCCACCACCGTCGCCTTCGGGGCGGATTATGTTGCCACCAACAAGCTGATCTTCTCGTTCCGCGGTGGTATCAAGCGCAACAACACGAACACCAACTACGGCATACCGAACACAACCGCCGTTTATTACTCCGGTGATTCCACGACGCTGCCTCCCCCGGATTTGCAGGCTCCCAACGGCTGGATCACCTCGGCGGTCGCTTCCACTCCCTATGATGTCTACCAACGCAAGAACTGGAACGCGGATGCCACCTACATTTTCAACTGGATGGGCCAGCACAGTCTGAAGGGCGGCTGGTCGATGAACCAGCTGTCGAATGATGTCAGCTCCCTCTCGTATCCGAACGGTTACTACCGATATTACTGGGGTCTTGAATACGCCTGTATCACCTCTCAGTGCTCAGGCCGTAATTCCGGTCCCTACGGCTACTACCGGTACCGCATGCTTGGTACTTTTGGTAAGGCTTCCAGCAACAACCAGGGCATCTTCGTCCAGGACAACTGGCGCGCAAACAGGCACATCAACGTCAACGTCGGCTTCCGCTTTGAGCGCGAGTTCCTGCCCAGTTTCGGAACCGAGGCGACTGCCGCGGCACCGCCGATCAAGTTCAGCTGGGGGCAGAAATTCTCCCCGCGCCTGGGCGTCGCATTCGATCCCAAGGGCGATGGCAAGCAGAGGATCTACGCGTCGTGGGGCCAGTTCTACGATGTCATGAAGTACTCAATGCCCCGCGGCAGCTTCGGCGGAGACGTCTGGCAGGAGTGGTACTACTCTTTGGACGATCCCAATCTGGTGAATACGCTTCAGGGCCTGCCGGCGGATCCGTACAAAATGCCCGGCACGTTCTACGAAATGGTCAACTGGCGCATTGCCGCCAACGATCCCAGCACGCACCGGGTCGATCCGGACCTGAAACCGATAAAGCAACAGATGTTCGACGTCGGCTATGAATACACCCTCACCACCACGATGGTCTTGTCGGCGCGTTATACGAACCGCCGCCTCAGTCGAACCGTCGAGGACACCGGCTACATGGGTGTGGATGGTGAGACCTATCTCATCGCCAACCCCGGTGAAGGTATCACGACCGGTTCATATTGGACCGACCTGTGGCAGGGAGACACCGGCATACCAAGCTGGGTGAAACCGAAGCGTCACTATGACGCGATTGAGGCGCGGGTGGACAAGCGCTTCTCCAGGAACTACCAGTTTGTTGCTTCCTACACGTGGAGCCGCCTCTATGGCAACTACTCCGGCTTGGCCAGTTCGGACGAAAACGGCCGCGCCGATCCGAGCGGCGAACGCTATTTCGACATGCCCTGGCAGTACGCCGATCAGGCGGGCAAGATCGCCGAAGGGCGTTTGGCTACCGACCGGCCACACACCATCAAATTCTTCGGCGCATATCTGTTGAACAGCAAGCTGGGTGCGACCACCTTTGCTCCGAACATCCAGCTCTATTCGGGTACTCCTCTGTCGACAGAAGTTGCGGTTATTTCGTCGACGACGGCGATGCCGTATGGTCGTGGTGACCTGGGGCGGACGCCCTTTTTCTCGAACTTCGACTTCAATGTCATGCACGACTTCATGCCGTTCAAGAACAACGAGTCGGCCAGAATCCGTTTCGAGCTGTCGATTTTTAACTTGTTCAACCAATCGACCGTGACCAACCATTCCATCAACCTCCAGCACCCGAGTGACGGCCAGATTCAGTTCGATACGTATTCCGATTTCTTCAAGGGCTGGAATGCCCGGGACCTGATGACCGCCCAGGGTATGCGGCTTGATCCGCAATACAACCTGGCAAATGGTTTCCAGAGTCCCCGTTCACTCCGTATACAAGTGGCTTTCATGTTCTAAAAAGAGCAAGATTGCCGCACCTGAAGGGCGGTCCTCCGGGACCGCCCTTTGTTTTTGGGACAGGCAGAAACGCCGGAGTTTTCGCTAGAATAGCGCGACTCCAGTCGTCTAGAATCGAATCCAGCCGTGAATTTGAATTTCCTTAAGGAGGGTAAATGAAGCGCGGAATCTCTTTCGTGATCGTGTTGACGCTGGTGTTGTTGCTGGCTCCCGGAGCCGGCCTGTTCGCCCAGATTACGCAGGACAAAGAGACCAAACTCGACCGTGTCGAAGGCCTGGTGAAGTCTGTCGATAAAGCCAAGTCGACATTCTCGATTCAGCAGACTGACACGAGCAAGGTGCTGTGGCAGATTGCCTTCGACCAGAACACCAAGTTTACGTATCGCAACTCCGCCTCGTCCGTCGATGATCTCAAAGAGGGACAACGCGTGGTCTGCCTGGGAAAAGCCGGGACCACGGGCAAATTGACGGCGGCCAGAGTCGACTTGCGGACCAAGTAATGCGACGGCAGCGGATTCCGGGATCCGACCCGGGTGAGGAGCAATGAGTCGCGGCTGGTCAGGCTGCGGACTCCGCACCCCACAGGAATGGCCTATCCCGAGTTGACGCGATACATGGGCGGGAGATGCGCCTCATATTTCCCGCCGTCGCACGAATGGGCAGGCGTGCGGTTCGCCGGGACTTCCACCTATCGTTGTTTCCGGAGCAGCCAATATGTCGACACAAAGCGATCGACGGCAGGTGCTGAAACAGATCGGCATGACGGCGGCAGCTTTCACGTTGCCGCGACACAGTTACTCCAAAAGCCGCTATTCGGCAAACGACACCCTGAACATCGGCTGCATCGGAACCGGCGGGCGCTGCCGCGTGCTGATGAAGGTGCTCGCAGGGATGCCGGGGATTCGCCTGGGGGCCGTATGTGACGTATGGGAGGACAGCCGCGAACAAGGCAGGAAACTGGCAGCCCCCCAGGCCTTTGTCACAGTCGACTATCGCGAAGTACTGGAGAGGCGCGATATCGACGCAGTCGTGATCGGAACCCCGGACCACTGGCACGTGCCGATACTCGTCGACGCGTGCGCAGCGGGCAAGGACGTGTACGTCGAGAAACCGCTTACCCATAGCCTTTCCGAGGGTGCGGCAGCGATCGACGCGCAGAACCGGCACGGCCGCATAGTCCAGGTCGGCATGCAGCAGCGGAGCATGCCGCAGTTCCAGAAGGCGTACCAGATCATCAAGGCAGGCGGGATCGGCCGCATCCACAAGGTCCACCTTACCTGGAACCGCAACGCTCCCGACGCCAGAAAGGTTTCCTACGGAATCGACCCGGCCAAGGTCGATTGGAAGAGATTTCTGGGCAACGCGAAAGATCAGCCGTTCGATGACTATCGGTTCCGCGAATGGCGCTGGTTCTGGGACTTCGGCGGCGGGATCCTGACAGACCTGATGGTTCACTACCTGGACGTGGCCCACTGGTTCCTGGACCTGGACCACCCGGACGCCGCCGCGACGATCGGCGACAGCTTCACGCCGGACAGCGGCTGGGAGACGCCCGACACCGTGCAGACGCTGCTGCACTACGGCAGCAGGCAGGTGCAGGTCTACTTCGAGGGGACGTTCATCAACGCGCGCAACGCTGCCATGCTCGAGTTCATGGGTTCGGATGCGACGCTCTACCTCGACCGCGGGCGGTACGAAATACACCCAGAACGCGGCAGGGACGCGGTCGCATACAGCGAACTGGTGCTGGGCTCGGGCCCGCGCGGAGCCGACTTTTACAGAAATCCCGACGGAGAGCTCGTGCACCTGGCGAACTGGATCAACTGCGTCCGCAGTCGCAAACAACCCAACGCCCCGGCAGAAGCCGGCGTGAGCGCAGCCGCAGCCGCGCATCTCGGCAACCTGGCCCTTCGGTCCGGGCAGGTGGCGCGCTGGCAGGGATAGGAAGGGCCGGTTCCAGCCATGACCAGAAACGACAATCTGACCTTCTGGATGATCCTGCTGGGGGCACTCGCAGGATTGATGAGCGCCGCAGACATACTGCAGCGCTGGAGCTACCTGGTGGCGGGTGCACGGCTCGGTGACGTGCTCATCCTCGCCTCCGGCATCCTCCTCCTTGGGTCGGGAGCATGGCGCGGCTTGAGCCGTACCGCTCCGCGGGCAGCTTCCTGGCTCGGGGCGGCCGCGGCAGCCATGTTCGTCGCAGCCATGTTTGCAGGAGTTGTGTCGGGTGCGATTCCCTGCTCGGCCGTTGGCTGAACGTCGCAAAAACTGGCCCTCGGCGGGGGCTATGCGGCACTGGCTTTCTCGGCTGCGCGCGATGCGTTCCAGGCCTCGAACAATCGGCCCCAGGCATGAGGTGAAGACGGCTCCCCTTCCTCCTGGGCCGGATCATCCCTCGAAGCTCAATCGTGGTAGATGCGCGCGAGGGGAGCCTTACCCGGGTCGTGGTAGTAGAATCCCACGCCATCCCGCACGACGTCGGCGTAACGGGGGACACCACTGACGCGGATCGCCCGGTCAGGATTCTTGATGGAGTACTGGTTGATGATTTCCAGCGCCACGGAACAGTGCTGTCCTACGCGCTTGTCGACAGGCCATCCCGATTCATCATAGGGCACGAAGAGCTTGCCCTGCCGGGCGAGGCTCAAGAGAAACGGGTCTTTTCCGTTTAGCAGCAGGTCCGTCGTCTTCGGTCCCGTGGGCTGATCGAGAAAAGGGAAAGGTGCTTCCAGGAGAAAAGGCAGAGTCCCGGAGTAGTCCCCTATTTCCCTGTGGGAGAGGCCGCGGAATCCCTGCGGCGACGGCTCGACATGGTTTTCAAATCCCTCCATGGCCGTGACCGTCAGCGAAGCCATGGTAGCGATCCGCATCGATCTTTCCGGCGCCACGATGCAGTTCGTCACCGGGAACATCGTCTCCGCGCCGTGAACGTCGATGGCGATATCCACCCGCTCCTGCTTTAGCAGCCGCATCGCGGCGTCGGTCACCTGTTCCATCAACGGGCCGTTCGGGCGTCCCGGCCACGTTCGATTCGTGTTCCTGGCATCCAGGAACGACAGCAACTGTCTGTCAGGGTAATGCACGTAGACATCCGGGTCGGGCCACTGATCCAGCGGTGACGCACCGCGATCGCCCATCCGGAGCTTCTTGCCCCCCCACCTTGTCGGGATTTCATAAAACAGCGGATAACCGTCGCCCGGCCGCGTGTAGCGGCTGGCGCTGTTGTTGAATTGCGGGATGACAATGAGCGTACCCTTTTCAACTACCGCGTTCTCGATGAAGATGAGAGCGGCCAGAATGCCGTCAGGCTCATTGGCGTGCGTGTCGGCCATGATCAGGGCTTTCCCTCCCGGCTCCCTGCCCTCGAGAAGAAAGACCTTCGTGTCGGCCATCGTGCCTTTCAACCCTGCACCGTACCTGCTGAGGTCGACCACCCCGGTCACGCCCGGCCCGGCTACGATGGGGAGCTGGTGATGCCGGTGGTGATAGAACTGCACACCTGACACAAACGTGATGGCGCCTGTGATCAGGGCAAACAGTGTCTTTGCCATTCCAGTGCGCGACATAACCCTCGATCTCGGTAACAGGCTACTCAACCTCGAAATCCCTCTCGAAACCACCCCGCAGGATCAGAATGTTTCCCGCCTCCGAACCCGCTCCTGATCCGGAGCAGACGCGGGGGAGTTTCGAGGTTGAGTAGCCTGTCGCCATAACTCCATAACTATCGGATGCGGAAGATCCGCAAGACGAAGGGAATGAGGACTATCAGATACAGGAGCATCCTCTCCCGATCCTCCTTTTCCCGGATGAAGTTCCAGACGAGCATGCCGGCGACAAAGGCGCTGATGAGGTAGTAGACGATCATGATGAAACCCACCTCACACCTCCGACAAATCGATCCCTACATGCTCCAGTTGACCAGGAAACTCAGTTTGGCGCTGAAGATGACCATCAGAATACCTGCAGCCGTGATGAGAACCCAGGGCAGCCAGGTCTCCTTCAGAAACGACCCGTAGGAATCCCGATACCCAGTGATCATTACGGTCAGCCTGCCGATGAGCGCCGTCGGCGGGAGCCCGTCCCCCAAGGGCCACAAGAGGCTCAACCCTGCGATGACGACCGTGGCATGCATGCCGACGGAGTTCAGAAACCAGACGAGCGGAATGCCGATGATGGCGGCGGCACCGTACGTCAGGACCCCTTCAGAGACAGGTATCAGGACGACCAAAAGCGGGTAGAGAAACACGAGGGGCGTGCTGATGACGGCGTAGGAGATAAGCCCGCGCACACCAGTAACGGTCATGACCTGCTGGAGAGAGCCGACGATGGCCATCGTGGCCAGAAGCGGCAGAAGCACCCTGACCGTATCTCGCGACAACGCCAGGATATCGACCCGTCTGGGGCTCAGCACCAGTGCGACGATCGCGGCAATGCTGAACTGCAGGGGGAGTCCCAGGATCGGGGTGGAGAACGGCCACAGGCGGGACACGGCAACCAGGCCGAAGAATACCAGGAATGGCAGCGCTACCCTCCACCACCGCATTCCATCCGGCACTGCCGGCATCGCGCGCAGAACGTCATCGCGCGGCATCCGGCCTTCGCTTCTCCATCCCAGGGTGAGGGTCGTGACCGTTCCCAGGAACAGCACCGGGATGCCGAGGGTGAATGCAAAACCGACGTACGGAATGGCGGTACCCGCGCAGATGATCATGGCCCAGATGTTGACCGGCGGTGCGGCCGCGCTCAGCCCTGCGATTATGAAGAGAATTGCGGCCACTCTCTTTTTCGATATTCCCAGGTACCCCAGGGCGAGCGCGCTCGGGGCTCCCACCGTCAGGATGGACACGCTCCCCGCGCCGGTCAGAGCGCCGGGGATGAGGATCAGGATCATCAGCAGCAGCAGGGCAATGATGCGACGTTCGTAGAAGGCGCGGATGATGCCCCTTACGATGTAGTTGACCCCTCCCGCCTCCGCGACGATCGTGACAAAAATCGTCGCCGTGACGAAGACCAGCATCACATCGAGGTATGTGAGGGTTCCCTCGACGAAATGTCGAGCCAGGTCTGTAAGCGGCGGCGTCCGCACGCAGGCACCGGCGAGCCCTCCGGCTACCGCCGAGGCAAGCATGCAGATCTCAACCGACAGCTTCCTCCAACTTGCCACGGCATAGGCGATACCCATGACCGCAACGATGACAGCTATGTGAAGATACATCGCGTAAGTCCGCTCGTTGACAAGAGGTTGAGAGCCCAGCGGCCTGCCGCCCCTTGATGACGCGGCGGTTGCCCGAACCAGAAACTCTGCAGCGTTTCAGGAATAGGCATGCGGCGCCTCTTTCTCGCGTCGCCGTGCGGCTCCTCTCTGAGCCGCCGCGGCGGGTCGGAGAACGTGTGAACTTGTCATGCGATTCCAGTGTACCGGCCCTTCGGGCCTCGATCCTTTTCGCAACCGGTAACCACGCGCTCACGCGCGTGGCTACTGAATGCCGCCGCTTCGCGCCTGGTTTGCTTGCCCACCCGACCGAAGCACAAGGTTGGCAATCACTTCCAGGCCAGCCTCGAAGAGGCGGCAGTAAGTAGAGCAGGCCACGGCTCGTGAGGCCGGGATAGAGAATGACCATAGGCTCGAGCGCCGAAGGTGCGGCACCAGAACATGCCGGCCGCGATCTCTTCACGGCTTCGGAGACCCGCCGCACGGCGAGCCGAGAGAGCGGCTCGCGACACTCGTTCAAGCTTAACCATCCGGCCGGTCTTGCGAAGCGTTGCCGGCTGTCCCGATCGCGGGTCGCAACCAGTCACCGGGTCCTGAACAGGTGTCACGTCCTACTCGAAAGCCTTCTTCATCAGTCCCACGATACCGAGGGCATAGTCGACAGCGGTGAAGGGAATTCCCTTCTCCTTGGAAATCCTGGTGAATCGCCCGTCTTTGTTGCCGTCCTTCGCGGCGATGATATAGTCGGCGAACGGCATCACGGCGTCGATCATTCTCTCGTTATCGCTCCCGGGAGCGCCCCGCTTCGATTGTCCGCCGGGATGAACCGCGACCACCATGATCTTGTTCTGCTTGCAGTATTGAATGATCTCGCTCACGCGTTTCACTTCGGCATCGACAGTGAGCCCTGAGGCGCCCATGCCTTTCAGGCTGGCACCGACGGCAAAGATGACGGTCTGGTATGGAGTGCCGGGCTTGAACCTGGCGATATCCGTCGTGAGCTCGACATGGAAGCCCGCCTTGGCCTTGGCACCACCGAGGCCGACGCCGCTCTTTACCATGGCCGCGGTCGGCACATCGCAGTAGTCATACTTCACGCCGGCCTGATCCATGATCACGTTCAGAGTGTTCACGTCGGCGCTCTGGCCCGCCGATGTCGTCAGAACAGGCAGCCTGCCGCGTGGAACACTTTCCTGTCCCCAACCCGGCACCGCAAGGGAGACAAGTCCAAATACGAGCAAGGACAGGGCTACAGTTCTCAGTACGTGCTTCATGCCAGGCCTCCTGTTGCGCGCCTCTTCAGATGTTTGCCTCCGCGTGATCGGCGCCTCCGCGGCGAGGTTCCTGCAGCTTCCTATTTCTTCGTCTCCGGCTGCGGAGACAATTGGTTGTACTTGACCAGCTCGCGCAGCCACCACTCAGGATACTTGAGTGGCTCGCGTTTCCGCTCCTGGATATCGTAGTACCAGAAATGCATGTACTTCACCATCAATTCGTCGCCGAGGTTCCACCAGGCGTTGACCACCAGGTTGGCGTTGTTGTTGCAGTAGTCCGTCAGGTAATTCCGGGCCTGCCCGGGGGATTTCTTGAAGAGCTGCAGCGCGCAGGCGTCGATCTCAGGGGTTCGGTCGATAGCGGCCTTCTCCCATTTTTCCTGGGCCTTCCGCACATCCTTGATGGCATATGAATAGACGACCTGTGTGTGGAAATCGACGTAGTCGAAAGCCCAACGAGCAGACCGGCGATCGAACTCCCAGTGGTCGCCGAATTCAAACGACTCGGGGATGCGTGTCACCCCCTCATAGAAGGGCATCAGGCAGTGCGTGTCCTGAGCACCAAAACCGATCCACACGATGCCTCCGATCGGATCAGGAAGCCAGGCCCTGGACTGGGTGACCGTAACATACTCTGCCCGGTTGACGCCTATGCACCTGCCTGTGTCGTACTTCTTGCCGTCGAGCTCAAAGCCGTAGGGGAGGAGATTCGGATTCTCGAACGGTCCGCCCTGCAACCCGCGAGCTGTGTAGAACGGCGTCCCGTCATATTTGTCGCGCAGAATCACCATCACGTCGGCCACCGAAACCTTCTTCTCCGGCTGGATTGAAAACGGCAGATCCATGTTGGGCGTGTCGGGGCTGAACTTCTGCGATGGCGCGACGAGGTCGAAGAAACGCCACAGGCGCCCCCTGGAGCCAAACGAGCTCTGCGCGCTGTATTCAGAGGGGCAGTATGCGCGCTTCCAGCTGAACGGCTTGCCGCTCTTGGGATCGTAGAACTTCTGTTCGATCGCAAACGACACCACATTGGGTGATGCCATAAAATGGTCTTTGTTCTTGAGGTCGATCTCCCCGATCCTCGATTCATTCGGACAGACGCTCACGTGGTCGTCGGGAACGCGCTGGGCGCACCAGACGGCGCCCGGCTGGCCGCTTTCCGGTGTCCAGAGCGGCCCGACCGGCATGACTTCGAAAATCCACACTTCGTTGGGGTCGGACACGGACAGCATTTCCCCGGAGTCGGTGTGACCGTAGCCGTATTTGACGGCAAGGTCTCCCATCAGCTGAATCGCCTCCCTGGCGGTCTTGGCCCTCTCCATGGCGATCATCGTCAGCATCGTGATGTCGAACTTCGGCGCCGACGTGCTGTTCTCCATCTGTTCACGGCAGCCGATGGTGGATTCGCCAAGCGCCACCTGGTTGTCGTTCATGTACCCGAACATCCCGTGGAGGTAGCCGTACGTGTGGCTCACCTCAGGGATTTCGAACCCGGCGAAATTGTCTTCGATCGCGTCCCACCGAAGTCCCTTCCTGGGCGGGTCCGTGGCAAACTGGTCGAAATAGTAAATCCTGCGTGTCGCGCCCTGCTCGTGGTCCGCAGCCGGGACGTAGCGCCACGTCCAGTCGCAGGAACCGCAATCAGAAGTGTGGGTCGATATCACCGAGCCGTCGGTGGATGCCTTCTTCCCCACCATGACGACCGTACAGCGCTCATGCGGACACGCGGCAAAACCGGGGTGCCGGATTTCGCATTTCTGCGGGAACGATGGCTGGATCGAGAGCAGACAGACGATCCCAATGAGAGAAACCGACATCCAGAAGCCCCGCCCGGGTCTCATAACTTGCTCCTCCAGGTGAACAGATTCCGGCAGACGAAAGACTCAATCCATCGCAAGCAGGATACAAACGATCGGCAGTTAGAAGGTGACGCTGCATCGTGATGCCGACCGCCGTCCTGCGTGAGTAAGACGCGACATGGACGGCGGTAAGTTAGCCGATTACAGGCACGCACGCAAGTTTCAGCTGAGAGTCTTCAAATAAAAGAATCTTACCGCACAGGCACCAGGCACGCAGAGGCAGCTGCCTGGGACACAGTCAGTTGCCGGCTTCACTCTGCGTATCTGCGCCTTTGCGGTTGATTCTTTCCCAGCTCCCCGGGAGAAAATCCCTCTGGCGCCGGCAAGGGCATCGGATCCCAGGGAAGGCCGTATTTCGCCGCCAGCCCGCGTATGAAGAGAAGATGAATGCAGGGAACGCCGCGCGCTGCCATCTCGAAAAGAACACCCCGTTCCGGCTTCGCCGGAATCTCAACACGCGTGTTCAAGCCGGGCTGGAGGGCAAGCGCCAGTTCACTGGTCCCGAGATTCGCATAGCTTCCCCCGATGTTGACAAAAGCCGAGATTCCGGCGCCGCCTGAACTCTCCCGGTATATCCGCATCCGGCGGGATACGTTCTTCCGCAGATCAGGTTCGTCGATGAAGGCGACGCCCATCTCCCTGATCTGCGAGATCAGTCGTTGCCTGGCATCCTCCTCCAACTCTGCCGCGACGTCCTGCTCGCCACCGAGGGATGCGGCTGCAGGCGGAAACGCGGTGACACCGTCGCGGAGGAGCAATTCATAAATGTCGAGCAGGTTGAAATCCATCCTCGTGCCGCCAAAGGAGGAGGCGCCCAGCGACAGAATCACTATCGGGCGCACGTCCATTGCCCTGGTCGCCGCCAGGGTTGCGACCATCAGCCCCGGAAATGACGCCGAACAACCGACGGCAACAGAATCTCCGGCTCTAACACCCGCCTCTTGCAGCAGGTGCACGACAAGGCCGGCCATGTTCGGATTCGTCGTGGTCCTCTTGGCTTCGAGGTGGCCCAGTGTTGTGGCAAGTTCCGAGTGCTCAGGCCCTACGAGGCCGGTGTGATTCGGATCGATCGCTTCATCGATCGGAATACCGCTGCGGTCACAGTGGCTGGCGATCAGAGAGACGGCCTTTGCCATGGTCCGCGCCGCTTCGAGCATCTCATGCGAGTAGTGCAGGCGGCGGGACGGGGCGTAGACCTGCACGAGCGCATAAACGCCAAGGCTCACCAGTCCCGCGGCAGTGACGATGAGGTTCAACCGTGTTTTCGGCAGGACACGATCCCGTTTCCTGAAGATGAATCTCACCGTGCCGCTCTTTCAGGGCAGGGCCATGGCGACCAGCCTTCCCGTCAGGTACGTAACCACGGTAACGGTTACCAGGGAAGCGGTCGTGACGATGACCCCCTGCTTTTCGAAGTTATTGGCTATCAGTCCGGGGATAACCCAGCCGATCACACGAAACTCGAGCGAAAGTGGAAACAGTACGGGCAGTATCCGTATCCAGAGCAGGGTCCAGATCCCGCCGATCAGCACCATGAAGACGAACTTACGTCTGCCGAAGATGATCAGGTACTGCGAGGCCAGCTTGAAACAGAGAAGGGTCAGGGCGGCCACAATCAAGGATCCTGCGATGCGGGCAGGCTGATCGATGAAGAGCACGAGGTAGCCCGGGACGATGATGCCGCCGGGGTACAGGCCGGTGATGCTCACATACAGGAGAGACAGCAGCAGACCCAGGAACGTCAACTCATAGCTCATGCTCTTCGCCTTCGGCGCTCCAGTGACTCACCAGCAGTTCTCCTGCGCCTTTCATGTTGCCCAGGCCGACGACCACAGATTGATCCTCGAGCCCCGTCAAGATCGTCCGCATTATTTCGCGTGGTTGCCCGTTGCGCAGGACATGCGCCGATCGAACGGTTCGCGCGACAATTCCGGAATGCGCTCCCGTCACATAGATCCTGCTGAGACAATCAAACATGCCGCCCCGGAGAGCCTCTATCCACTGCGCCGTCCGGTCCGCACGGTCCGCGCGAAGGCTCAGGAGGCCTGCCCATTGGCGCGCGGCGTCGGGAAGCCTGTTCTTCACCATTCTGACGACCTGCAGCGACGACTCGGGATCGTTGGCAGCGAAGCCATTCACCAGGTAGCAGGATTTGGCCGCGTCCCCGTCCTGATACTTCCATACCCGCAGCTTCCCGATGTCCGGCCTGCTCCTCGCTATGCCATTGCACACCGTCGATTCCGCGATGCCCAGATGTTCCGCGAGCGCGCAGACCAGATCCAGGTTGTCCACGAACTCCATCCTCGCCGACTCCGGCGCGAGACACTGCAGCCGCGACGAAAACCCCGAAGGAACCCTTAACAGCTTGCCGGCGGCATCACGGACCCTCGCTTCGATCGGTGCCCGGCATTCCCCCTCGAGCGCAAACACCGTCGCCTTTTCAGGAATATCCAGACAGAAGACGGCCGCTATCTCCTCCGGGGTCTTCCCCATGGCCTCCGTGTGGTCACATCGGACGTTGGTGACGACGACTATGTGCGGCTGGAGTATCTGCTGCGATTCGACGTAGTGGTTCTCCGGGTGGATGCTCATGATCTCGGCCACGAGACAGTCCACTTTGAGCCGCGCCGCCTGCCGGACCAGGCTCTCCTGCTCGACGATGGAGGGGATTCCCCGGCGCCGGACCTCGATTTCACTGGCATCCGGCATCACCATCCGCGCCTGCGACCCTGTCGTCTTGGCAATCACCCTCATCCCGTTTTCGCGCAGTGTCGACGCGATGATTCTCGTCACACTCGATTTGCCGCGAGTCCCTGTCACCGCGATGCGCAAAGGAATGGCAGTCCGCCGCCGCTCCAGCACGAGTCGCTCGCAAACAAGGTAGAAGAGGAAGAAAACCAGACATCCGATCAATGGCAGCAAGCGCATGCCGGCCAGACTCCGCGAACCAATTCAGGAAAGATGGTCATGGCACTCACAAGCAACGCTCGGCGCCGGCCGGGCATCTGTGAGGGCCGCAGTCGTCGACCCACGGCACGGTCACTCTTTCTGCTTGTCTCCGGGAGCATACCCGATATTCGGGTTATTGCTCTCCGGCTTTGTCAGCCCCATACGCCTGGCTACCTCGGGCGGTTCGGGCTCCCTCCCCTGATCTTCAGTGTCCTCGATCCATCTCTCCAACGCTGCTCGCAGACGCACGAGCACGGCCCGGTAGTCCCGCAACTTCGCGAGATTCGTGACCTCATCGGGATCGGCCTGGAGATCGTAAAGCTCCTCCTCCGGCATCGTGGGGGCACAAAGCGCCGCCTGGACCGGAGTGAGGCTGCCTTCCGCGTTCAGGGTCTTCAGAAGATTCCAGACCGGGTACTCCTTCTCCTTGTACTCATTTGACTGAAGAAACGGCCGGTCCGGTGTGAAGTTGCGGATGTAGCGATAGCGGGCATCGCGCACGGTGCGGAAGCGAAATACCGTCTCATCGCACCGGTCCCGGGCACCGAAGACGTATTGCCGCGGCCTTCCGGCCTGGGCGCCGAGGAAGATCTCGCCTTCCATCTTCGCCGGCGTGGGCGCGCCCGCCAGCGCAAGCATTGTCGGCGCGAGGTCGATCGCTGCGAGGAGGCGATCATCGGTCGTGCCGGATCGGAAGTTGCCGGGCAGCGGGAGATCCGCAGGCCAGCGAATGATCAACGGGACATGCAGGCCCGAATCGTAGCAGAACTGCTTTCCGCGCACATGGGCTTCGCCGTTGTCGCCGAAAAAGACAACAATGGTATTGCCTGCGAGGCCATCGGATTCCAGTTGCTTAAGGATCAGTCCAACCTTGCGATCCAGCTCTGTGGCTGCGTCAAGATACTGTGCCCAGTCGGCGCGGGCCACCGGGTGATCCGGAGTCCACAGGGGCAGCTTGACCCGGTCCGGATCGGCCCGCCTCGGAGCATGGAAAGCGCGATGCGTTTCCTGAAAGTTCACTTGAGCGTAGAACGGCTGGTGATGCTTGAGGTCCGACCAGCGGGTGGAGTCGAACGGGTTCCCCGAATAGGTGAAGTTCCAATCCGTCTTGCCCGTTCCCTTGAAGCCGAGGCCCTCGGGCAGGTCCCGGATGTTTGCTGTGAAATATCCCGCATCGCGAAACCAGTCGCTGAGCACCCGGACGCCGTCAGGCAATCTGTACCCGTCGTCGCGGTGCGAACGATGGTTGTGAGCCCCGATGGTCGTCTGGTACATCCCGGTCATGAAGGCTGACCGGCTGGGAGAGCAGACCGGCGCGGTGGTAAAGAAGCTCGTGTAACGCACGCCCGCGGCAGCAAGCCCATCGAGGTTGGGAGTCCATACCTCCTGCGTGCCGTAGGAACCCAGGTGCGGCCCCAGGTCCTCGGCAATGAGCCAGAGTATGTTGGGACGCGATCCGCTGCCGGCGGCTTCGGCGGGGCCCGGTAGAAACTGAAGCAGGCATGACACGAAAACGAGAATGATCGGTTTGCGCATGCACGGAGCCTAGCACTGAATATCTGCCTGGCAAAGCCCTGTAGCTCAGGCGCCGATCACGGCATCGGCCTCTACTTCAAGGACAGCCGCCTCATGTGCGAGCAGTCGACGCAATCATCCGGCTCTCGCCGCGAGCCCCGCATTGCAGTAGAATTCCATTGACACCTGCGGATACTCGGGCAGCGTTTTCAATAGCTCGGAGCATTTGGAATGGGCCGTGCAGGCGCGCAGAAATCTGCGACACTCAGGTCGATAACTGAGGAGTTGTTGCACCAGGAAGAGGTGCTGCGGGAGGGTGGCGGCGAGGCGGGACGCGAACGTCAGAAGAATCTGGGACGCCTCCCGGTCCGGGAACGGATCCAGCTGCTCATCGATCCCGAAGGATTCTTCCTGGAGCTCGGACTCTGGGCTGCCTATGGCATGTATCGATCCTGGGGAGAAGTCCCGGCCGCCGGGATCGTAACCGGAATCGGCGTCGTACACGGGCGACCGTGCATGATCATCGCAAACGACGCCACCGTCAAGGCCGGAGCATTCTTCCCCCAGACCGTCAAGAAGGTATTGCGCGCGCAGCGCATCGCCTATCGTTGCTCATTACCCCTGGTGTACCTGGTTGACTCCTCAGGGGTATTCCTGCCCCTTCAGGACGAGATCTTCCCCGATGAAGACGATTTCGGCAGGATATTTCGCAACAACTCTATGTTCAGCGCCGCCGGCTTGCCGCAGTATGCGGCGATCATGGGCAACTGCGTCGCGGGAGGCGCCTATCTTCCTGTACTCAGCGACAAGATCCTGATGACTGAGGGAAGCGCCCTTTATATCGCGGGTCCCTCGCTCGTGAAGGCAGCGATCGGGCAGGTGGTTGACGAGGAGATACTCGGAGGCGCAGGAATGCACGCCGGGGTCAGCGGTACGGTCGATTTCCGCGAGCCTGACGATGAATCCTGCCTCCGGCGGCTGCGGGCGCTGATCCGGCTGCTCCCGCAATCGGTTCAGGCCGCACCGCTGGCCGGCGGGCCCGCCGGTCATGATCCCGGCGGTCTCTATGAACTGGTCGGTGCCGACGGCATGCGTCAATACGACGTGCGCGAACTCCTGGCCTGCATCCTCGATGCCGGGTCGATCGAAGAGTACAAGTCGGAGTACGGGCAGACGCTCGTGACCGCCTACGGGCATATCGGCGGCCGGCCCGTGGGAGTCGTGGCCAATCAGCGGAAGGCTGTCACAACCGCAAAGCACGAGATGCAGCTCGGAGGCGTACTCTACGCCGACAGCGCGGACAAGGCGGCGCGTTTCGTCATGGACTGCAACCAGACGCGGTTGCCGCTCGTGTTCTTCCAGGACGTGCAGGGGTTCATGGTGGGGCGCGACGCCGAGCACTCAGGCATATTGCGCAGCGGAGCCAAGCTGGTGAACGTCGTGAGCAATGTCGAGGTCCCGAAGGTCACGGTCATCGTCGGCGGATCTTTCGGCGCGGGCAACTATGCACTGTGCGGAAAGGCTTTTGATCCGCACTTCATCTTCGCATGGCCCGGGGCCAGGTATGCCGTGATGGGGTCGGCCCAGGCCGCCGGCACCCTCCTGGCCCTGGAAGAGCGGCAGGCGCGGAGAGAAGGACGGGCCTTATCCGACGAGGACCGCGAGAGGTTGTGCGAGACCATCGAGAATCGCTACGAGGAGCAGGCCGACATCAGATATGGGGCCGCGCGGGGCTGGGTGGACGCAATCATAGCTCCCCACACGACGCGCGAGGTCCTGATCCGGGTGATGGAGTGGGTAAGCAGGCCCCCGCTTCCCGGAGGATTGCGTGCCGGGGTGCTACAGGTCTGACGGATTGCTTGGTTGTCGGCGGGAGACAGCATGCCGGAACGGACGGCCGTTCCACGGTGCCTTTTCCGAACCCGCCGCGCGAGGGCAGCCATGACCGGAGTCTTACGCATCGGAAACGCAGGCGCATTCTGGGGCGACCGCATCGGCGCCGCGGCCGAGCTGGCAAAGCTAGAACCGGACCTCGACTACATCACGCTTGACTACCTCGCCGAGGTGTCGATGTCGATCCTTGCGCGGCAGCGGGAGCGCAACCCTGATGCGGGATACGCCGGCGATTTCGTCGAGGTCGTCAGGACGCTCTCGCCCTTCCTTTGCCGCCGGAGAGGCCCTCGCCTGCGCATAGTGACGAATGCCGGGGGACTCAACCCGCGTGGCTGCGCCGAAACGTGCCGGGGCGTCTTGCGGCAGGCGGGCTGCCGGGGCATGCGCATCGGAATCGTCAGCGGCGATGACGTTCTGGAGCAAATCAGGGACAGTAGAGGCTCCACGGACGGTTTCGTAAACCTGGAGACCGGCCAACCGGTGAATACCATCAGGGATTCACTGGTCACGGCAAACGCTTACCTGGGAGCCGAGGCGATCCTGCAAGCATTGCAGCAAGGCGCCGACATCGTCATCACGGGGCGCGTCGCCGACCCGAGCCTGACGGTGGGACCGTGCATGCACCACTTCGACTGGTCGTGGAGTGACTTCGATCGCATTGCGGGAGCCACCGTCGCCGGCCACCTCATAGAGTGCGGGACGCAGGTCACCGGCGGAATCTCCACTCACTGGCTCGAGATGCCGGATCCGGCGAACCTCGGATACCCCGTGGCGGAAGTCGAGGCCGACGGTAGCTGCGTGATAACGAAACCGGCGAACACGGGCGGCCGTGTTGAGTTGCGCACGGTCAAGGAACAGCTGCTCTATGAAATCGGCGATCCCGACAACTACATCAGCCCCGATGTCGTGGTCTCCTTCCTGACGCTTACCGCCGCCGAGACCGGACCGGAGCGGGTCCGCATCTCGGGCGCCCGGGGCAGGCCGCCAACAGGCGCCTACAAAGTGAGCGCGACATATCGTGCCGGGTACCGCGCGTCCGGGACTCTGACTGTATTTGGCCGGGACGCGGTGTCCAAGGCTAGGCGCTGCGCGCACGTGGTAAAGCAGCGGTTGCGCCAGGACGGCTGCGAGCCCGAGCAGTGGCATGCGGAATGCCTGGGAACGGGGGAAGCCGTCCCGGGCGTCCTCGCAGGAGGCAGGAGCGGCTCCGGCCTCGAGACTGTTCTTCGTCTCAGCGTCGGTGATCAGAGGCGCGAGGTCGTGGACCGCTTCACACGGGAACTGATGCCGCTCATCACCTGCGGTCCGCAGGGCATCACCGGTTACGCCGAGGGTCGCCCCCGCATTCATGAAGTGGTCGGGTACTGGCCCTGCCTCATAGACCGTCACTCGGTCGTCCCCCGTACTGAAATCCTGGAGGTTTGATCGAACAGGGAGGGTGCGGTGAAACAGAAGACAATCCGCCTGGGCGAGATCGGTTACGCCCGCAGCGGAGACAAGGGCTCGAGCGCCAATATCGGCGTCATCGCGCACACCCCGGAGTGCTACGCCGTGCTGGCCGAAAGCCTGACGGCCGAACGCGTCGCGGAATTCTTCCGACCGATGGGCGCGCCCAGAGTGTCCCGCTTCGAGCTGCCCAATCTCGGGGCGCTCAACTTCGTCCTGGAGGGCGTGCTGGCCGGCGGCGGCAGCAGGTCGCTGCGCATAGACGCACAGGGCAAGGCACTCGGGCAGGCCCTGCTGGAAATCGAGCTCCGGGTGCCGGAGGACTTCGCGCTGCGCCACGCCGCGGCATCAGACGAGAGAGGAGGACAGGATGCCTGATCGATCCGACGCGCTGCTCCTGGTTGAAAAAGTAGGGCGCGGAACTACCGTGCTCTCGCTGAACCGACCCGGGAAGCGCAACGCGCTCAACAGCCTGCTCATCGACGCACTTTGCCGTGCAATTGCGGAAGTAGAGGCCGACCTTCTGCAGCGGGTCGTGATCATCAGGGGAGAAGGGCCGGCTTTTTGTTCCGGGCTGGACTTGCGTGAGGCCGCAGCCCCGGAAAGCGCTGAGCGCCTGGCGCAGGGAGTCGAACGTATGCTTCGGGCGATCCGCGGCTCGACCCTGGTAAGCATCGCCTGCGTGCACGGGACCGCCGCGGCCGGCGGTGCCGGCCTGGCTTCCGTTTGCGACCTCGTCGTCGCCGCGAACGACGCCAGGATCGGCTACCCCGAAGTGCATCGGGGGCTTGTACCGGCCCTGGTCACGACGTTTCTGATCAGGCAGGTTGGCGACAGGAGAGCACGCGAACTGGTCCTGCTCGGAGAGCTGATCGATGCGTCTCAGGCCCTTGCCATCGGATTCGTCAATCGGGTCGTTCCCCGCGCCGAGTGCCTGGAGCACGCCCTCGCGATGGCGGAAAAGATACTGCAGGGCGCGCCGGGGGCTGTCGTGCGCACCAAGCGGGCCCTGCAGGAACTGGCCGGCATCAACAACCTTGATGAGAGCCTGGTGCGGGCGCGCGAATACCACCTCACAGCGCGCTCGAGTGCGGAGGCCCGGGAAGGGCTGGCTGCATTTCTCGAGAAGCGCTCACCGCAATGGGTACAGAAGAGGGGATGACGGCATGGAGCCCACGGATGCCAGGCGGGAGCAGCAGATAAAGCAGGCCGAGCAACTGTTCTTCTCCGGCCCTCAACGCCTCGGCTTCGCCAAGGCCCTTTTCTTCGGCCAGTTCAATTCTTCCTGGGTTATGCCTTACCCCCGCCTGTCACCCGACGAACTGCCGCGCGTCGCCGAAGCGCTGGCGGCGGTGCGACGCTTCGTCGACACCGAACTCGATCCAGTCCGGATCGACCGTGAGGCCGATATCCCTCAGGACGCCATCAGGGAGCTGGGAAGCCTCGGCGTCCTCGGCATGACGGTCCCGGAAACATACGGAGGTCGCGGATTCTCTCTCGCCGCCTATTGCCGGGTCATGGAACTGATCGGGAGCCGCTGTGCGTCGACATCGGTGTTCGTCAATGCACACCACTCGATAGGGGTGAGGGCGCTGCTCCTCTTCGGAACCGGGGAACAGAAACGCCGCTGGCTTCCGCCGCTCGCATCCGGGGAGGAACTTGCAGCCTTCGCCCTGACTGAGCCGGAAGCCGGCTCCGATGCCGCCAACGTGCAGACCCTCGCCGTTCCGAGCGCGGACGGATCCCACTACATCCTCAACGGAGAGAAGCGGTACATCACCAACGGCGCGATAGCCCGGGTGTTGACAGTAATGGCACGCACGCCGGTACCCGGCAGCAAGGAGACGGCGATCACCGCTTTTCTGGTCACTCCCGACATGCCCGGTTTTCACGTCGTTGAAGCCCGAATGGAGAAATTCAGCATCCGCGGCACGGTTACATCACGGCTGGCGTTCCGGGACATGGCCGTACCGGCCGGGAACATACTGGGCGAGGAGGGAAAGGGCCTTAAGGTGGCGCTGACCGTACTCGATTTCGGCCGGACTACATTCGGCGCCTGTTGCACGGGAGCTGCCAGGAACTGCCTCGAGATGGCATTGAGACACGCCGGCAATAGACGGCAATTCGGCAGAAGCCTGGGCGAGTTCGAGATGGTCAAGGCCAAGATCGCGCGCATGTCGGCGTACGCATATGCCATGGAAGCCATGACGACCGTTACGGCGTCCCTCATCGACCGTGGCCTCGAGGACTACATGCTGGAAACCGCCATGCTCAAGGTCTTTGCCAGCGAGGCCCTCTGGCACATCGTGGATGACACGGTCCAGATTCACGGCGGTGCCGCCTTCTTCACCGACCTGCCCCTGGAGCGTATGCTGCGCGATGCCCGGATAAACCTTGTGGGCGAGGGCGCGAACGACGTCCTGAGGTCCTTCATCGCCCTGGTCGGGATGAAGGGCCCGGGAGAAGAACTCCGCGACCTGAGGAATGCGCTGAATCGTCCGGCGAGCCTGCCGGGGACGCTTTGGCGGGTCGGCTGGAACCGCCTTGGACCGGCCGTATGCAGGCCCGAGGTGCCGGTCCACGACGCGTCGCTGTTCCCTGCCGCCCGCACATTGGGAGCGTGCATCCGGCGCCTCTACAGAGCTGTGGCCGCAGCTCTCGTACGGAACCGCGAAGCGATCCTCGATCGTCAGTACGTCCAGGAGCGCATCGCCGGCGCAGCGATGGAAGCATACGCCTCCGCCTGTGTGATCAGCCGGTTGGATACGGAGCTGCAGCAGCGGGAAAGCCGGCATCCGGATTTTGGTGCCCGGCGCACGACAGCCGAGTTCTTCCTCAGATCATCGTCGCGCCGCATCCGGCGCCATTTGAAGGATCTGGGTGACAACGACGACGAGTCCCTGACTGCCGCCGCGGATTTCGCACTGAATCAGTGGTCGAACCGGGGAGAGTAATTCGACTTCAAAAGGACCCATGCCGGCTTGCGGCCGGGCCCGATCACTTGCTGGTGAATTCGATTTCCCAGTGCAACGTCTCCTGCTTTCCGTTGAAAGCAGCCTTCAGAGAATCGCCGGATTGTTCAAGGCTGACAGAGACGGCGCCGGCCCCGTCTGCCTTGGCCTGGGCCCGAAAGGCGGTCCATCCTTCCGGAAGGAAGATGCAGATTGCGTAGTTCTCCCCTGGAACGGTTCGCGAAGAGCCGTGGAGTCTCCTGCCCGCGGCATCCCATCCCAGATCGAGGATCGAATAGGCGCCCGAAACGTGCCGGGAATCTCCGATCAGCTGTGGCCTGTTCTCCAGCGGATGGATCAATACCACACGGGTATCATGCGGCTCGATCTCGATCTGCATCCGGTCTCTATAGATGCCGAGGAGTTTCTGGCCCCAGAAATCAAACGCAACATAGGGAGAACCGGCGTTCAGTCCCAGTTTGTTCACAAGCGAGACATCCCGCACTTCCGTCGCGCTGCGCCAGTTTGTGAATCCCACGACATCGTAGGTGCCTGACTTCGCATTCACCTTCAGGTCCAGGATTTCCGGGTAATTGTGGATGTAGTAATCGGGCTGTGTGCTCTTGAACCTGTTCCACTGCATGTCCGTTCCGCGACTGAACAGGTCGATAGGCAGGATGGGCATCGGGGGCAGCGTCATTTTCAGGAGCCTGACTCGTTCCTGCGGCAGTTCCGGGAGAATACTGGCAACAGGGTAAACAACACCGGTCAGAGCGAGATAGGTGACAAGTGTGCGGGCTTCAGGCAAAGTGGTGCCGAAACCGACCAAAGGGTCCTCGCGTGTACGCGCCGTCTCGATGACGCTGCGAGGCCGTCGTTTTTCCGCCTCCGCGACTGTCATCGTCGGTCCGACTTCGATTCCCTCGCCGGGCATCAGGTAAACGACCATGTGGTTGAGGAATGCATTGGCGTTGATTGAGCTGAACAGGGCGTACATCCCCTGCCAGCTGTTGTAGACGTCGTGTCCGGCAAAGACAGAGTTGAAGTAGCCGACCCCATTGAGAGGTGTTCCGGCAGGGCACCCTTCGATAAAAGTCTTCGGACCGACAGTCTCCCGGATCAGCTTGAGCCTGTTGTGATAGGCGACAATCGGGTCCACGGACTTGTCGTACAGCCTGCCTTTGTCCACGGCCGGCACATACTTGGGGAATGCGTGTTCGCCGTCGAACTTGTAGTATTCGAAGCCCCACTCGCCCAGGGTAGTGAACAACTTCTTGAGGAAGTCCTGAACCTGCGGGTTGGTCGAATCGAGAGTCGGCGTGTGGTAATCGAGTATGAGCTTTCCATCCTTGTCCCGCACATACCAGTCAGGATGCTGTTTTACGGCGCCGGCATATGCGTTGGGAACGAGCCAGAGCCCCGGACGCAGTCCTTTTGATTTGATGTGGCCCGTGAGCCACTGGGGGCCGTGCGGGAATTTGGCGCGATCCCAGTTTTCGATCCAGTAATGCTCGCCGGCTTTCCCCCGGTCGTAGCCATCGTCCAGTTGGATGTACTCGAAGCCATACGGTCTGAGATTCTCGGCAATCCAATCTGCGTTCTGGACGATATCCTGCTCGCGCACCTCGCTGTAGTAGCTGGTCCAGCTGCACCAGACAGCGGGCGCGCTGCTGAAATAGGAGTCGTCAAATCGGACGTAGGACGGAAGGCCCAGCGTTTTCGTGTAGTAGTCCGGCGTGATGCGAATCAGCGTGTTCCCGGGCACCGGGATGTCGGCGCGTAGAAGATCAGGAGCCTGGCTGTCGCGCCGCAGGATCGTCGTCTCTGAAAAGAGGATCGCTGTGTCCGTCTTGCGATCGAACAGGCTGTGAAAGAGTGTGCCCCCAACCTGCCCGAGGGCGAAGTACATGCACTCGGGGTTCCTGGCAGGCAGAAAAGACCGGTTGTGCGTCTCGCTTCCGCCATAGCTGCCCGCAACTTCGTTCGTACCTACCCAGTCGACCGGGACCCCGCCGGGGTCCATCAGACGGGCCGGCACGCGTTCGGTGGACGCGGGAACGTCAGCAGTCAGGACGGCGTCCGCGGATGTGCTTGAAATTCGCAACACGTTCGATTCCATTTCAAACAGCCACGCGGATCCCGGCTGGCCGGTTCTGACTGACAACTGACGCGGGCTTTTCTTTTCGATAGTCCAGTCCTTCAGCTGCACCAGGCCGTGATCGGTTCGCAGATTGAGCCGGGCGTCCTTAATCACCGAGCCTAATCTGTCGTGTGAGACGACGATCAGGGTCTGCGCGAGGTCAGCTGAAACCGTCCACCCGTCACTTGTGGCAGAAACCACGTCCGCCGCTCCGGCCGATCCGGTCGTCAGACACGTGAACACAGCGATCACAATCAGGTTGAGTCTGAGCATGCCTGCCTCCATCGAAATATTCATTGCCCGGTCCGCGCGAATAATCCTCGGCTTCGGGATCCGAATCGGGGTCGCAATCGATATCGCGATTCGAAATCATGATCCACCGACGGCCTTCCTCATTGAGGCTGACTCCCGGTCGATACCGTTGCCGATAGCGAACCCGATTCCGACCACGAGTGTTGCTTCGATTAGCCTCGCTCCGCCGAGCGAGGGTTAGTCGATTACACCCGGTAGGCGCGGACACGCTCCATCAAGCGGTTCGCGGTGTCCACGTCGGGCACTCCCTTCACTTTATACAGCACTCCCCCCGGCAGTTGGTGGCTTAACAGCCGCTCCACAAACGGTTCGTAGTCGGCATTAACGGCCGCCGGCATATCATACAGGCGGCCCTTCAGCTCGGCGATTACGTCGAAGGCTGCCGGGAAACCGGTGTCGTCCAACAGGAGGATCGCCTTCAGCCCTTTGATCGAAGTCGCGGCGGAGAGGAGGTGACGGCCGTTACCGTGGATGTGGATCACGCCACCGTCGAAGGTGGCGAGTATCCGCTCTGCCGGCTCCCGACCCCATTTCTCGAAATAGGCGACGGAGGTCATGTGAAAGGGGTCAACGCTCTCCGAGACTATCCGGCCGGGCATCCACTGCGCAAAGTTGCTGAACGTCCCTCCCTCGAAAAGCCCGACCGCATCAAAGAAGGCGCGTTGAGCGCGCACATTCAGATCAAACGCCAGGTCGATCGCGCGCCGGACCCTTTCAGGTTCCTCCTCGACAGCGAGGTACGTAGCCGTGGCACCGACGAGTTCAAACACGAAGTTGAGCGCATCGATGAGAATGAAGTGGCTCACACCCCACTTCCCGCGACTGCGCGCGGCGAAGATCTCGAGCTGCGTCAGGTAGCGCTGCCACCACGGACTGGCCTCGTCGAATCGAAGCCCCTCGAAACCGTTCCAGTCATGCAGCAGGGGAGGAACCATGGAGGAGATCCAGCCGTTATCGGGGTGAACCATGAAACGGACCTCACCCCCCAGGAGTCCGCCGTAAAGTCCCTGGTCGAACTCGCTCAGGTACGCGTTCGGCATCGAGTCGTCTTCCAGGAGCAACCTCTCCTGCAGGTAGCGATCCCAGAATTCCGCGCGTTCCACGGGATCGGGATAATCGCACTGGCTGGTAGGATGAGAGGCTTGAAACTCCTCTATGGCCCGACTGGGAACTTGCATCGTCGACAGGATGCGATCACACGATCGGCGGTCATAGAATGCGCGCAGGCGTTCCAGGACTTCAGAGCAATTCGGCTTGTATTCCAGGCTCGACATGGGGGCGATTATAGATCCGGCGGCGTGCTATAAGCCATCGGTCATCAGCGTCTGTGGAATTCAGAACTCACAACTCAGAATTGAGAAGAAGGCTAGGGGGAGGACAGCCGCTTGTAGGCGGGAGGATACCGGTACCGGGATCCGTACACTTGGTCCCAATCTGTCCGACTCTTCCTGAGCTCCGAAAGGTTCAGGCTCACGACCAGGATTCCTTCGGCGCGGTCGAGTTCGTCCTGAGTATAACCGTCGAAGTGGATGATGGAACTGGTGCCGCTGTTGCGTGGCGCAGCAAAGTTGACCCGCGCGATGTACAGGCAGTTCTCCAGGGCACGGGTCTGGTAGAGGTGCACGAGCAGCGGTCGCGAAAAATCGGATGTGCAATAAGGGTTGAAAACGATTTCGGCACCACCGAGAGCGAGCTCCCGCGTCGATTCGGGGTGCTGGATGTCATAGCAGATCTCGATGCCCAATTTCGTCTTGACTCCGTCGATCGTCACCTCCCAGACAGGAAACCCGTCACCGTGGTTGACGCCTGAAGCAAGCATCCAGTTCTGCAGATGAACTTTGGCATACGTGCCGACCACTGTGCCTTCCGGGTTCATCAGGACTGCCACGTTGTAGAGCCTTCCGCTGCGGTTCTCGTCCATACCGAAGATGATCCACAGGCCGAGTTCCCTGGCCAGACGGGAGAAGCGTGCCACGGCCGGACCCGGGATCGGCTCAGCCGCCGCCAGGATCCTGGCTCTTTCCGCGATTACTTCCGGGTCGCCTGCTGACTTTCCCTCCGGAAGAGAGACCCTCGGATAGCCCTGGACTGCAACCTCGGGAGTACAGACGATCCTGGCTCCGCGCGACGCGGCCGCCCTTATCAGCGCCTCGGCCCTCCCGAGGTTGTATTCTTTGTCGTAGGGACGCGCGTTCATCTGGATGAGTCCCACCCTGACGATCTGGTCTTCGGCGTGTGCGGCCCCCGCCAGCAGCAAAGCCGCGAGAATCGCGAACGCCGGTCTCGGGTATTTCATGATTTGATCCTCGCTCTCACGCGAATGCAGCGCCTCAGGAAATATCGCCTGCATCAAACTCCTCCTGCTGCTCGAAGTCTTCGACGACGTCGTCGATCGAAGCATAGCGGTTGATCGGCCCGACCTTTTCCTCCAACCCCTCCGCCCGCAGCAGGTCGCGCACCAGCGCGTGCGCTTCCACGATACGCAGGAGCACGCCGATCTTGCTGAGCTCGTCGTGCAGTCTGCTGAGGATGCGCGCACCCGCGATATCCACGTAGGGCGAGGTCGACAGATCACAGACCACGAAACGGGGGGAGGATTCTCCTCGCGCACGTGCGCCAGGATATCGCGCAGGATGTGATCCGCGTTGAAGTAAAGCAGGTCGGCTTCGATGCGGAACGCAACGACGCCGGGGAGGCGCTCGTTGTTGGGATGCCTTGCCAGATCGGAATACCGGCGCGTGCCCGGGATACGACCGAGGAAGGCAACGTGAGGCTGGCTCTCCCGGACCAGCAGCATGAGGAGCGAGACGACCGCCGCCAGCAGGACGCCCTGCTCAATGCCGAGAGCCACTACTCCCAGCAGAGCGACCATGGCGACCCTGAACTCGATCCGGCTGAGCCGCCGCACGCGTATCAGTTCCCGGACCTTTATGAGTCCCCTGACCGCCATGAGCACGATCGTGGCGAGCACCGCTTTGGGCAGGTTGCTCACGAGTCCGGTCAGGTACATCAGGCAAAGCGCAAGCGTCGCCGACGTAAACAGGAGGGAAAGCGGGCTGCGCGCACCGGCGTTTTCGTTTACTGCAGTCTGCGAAAGTCCGCCTGCCACGGGATATCCGCCGCCGATGCCCACGGCGAGGTTTGCACAACCCAGACCCAGAAGTTCCTGCCGTATATCAATGGGATAGTCGTGCTTTTCGGCGAATGTGCGTGCAGCCGAGATGCTCTCGATATAAGAAAGCAGCAGGCAGGCACCTGCCAGCGGCATGATTCCGATCAGGTCGTTCGCATTCAGCCTGGGCAGCGCCAGCCCCGGAAGCCCGGCAGGCACGAGGCCCACGGTCGGAACACCCATCTCCCGAAGGCCCAGGAGCGGCACGGCCACGATCGAAAGGGCGACGACGAAAAGCTCGATCGGCCGCCCCGGCAGGTATCGTTCCCCCAGCCACAGCAACACGAGCGCGGAGAGGCTTACCGCCAGGACCACCGGCTGTATTTGACCGAGCTGGTTTGCGACTCTGGATATGCGCGTCAGGAAATGTTCGCCCCCGCCGGGAACGCCCAGCAGCCCAGGCAGTTGCGTCGACGCGATGCTCAGCGCGGCTCCAGCCTTGAAGCCGAGAAGGATAGTATCGCCGATGAAGTTCATGAGCGCGCTGAGCCTCAACAGCCAGGAGACCATGCAGAGAACGGCAACTGCGATCGCAGTCATGGCCGCAAGCCCTATATAGCGCGTCGCGTCGCCTCGCGCCATGCCCGACACGGTTACGCCGACCAGGAGCGAGATGGCTGAAGTGGGGCCGATCGCCAGGTGTCGCGAAGAGCCGAAGAACATGTAGCCCAGGCCGCCCAGCATGAAGCCGTAAACGCCGATCTGCGGCGGCATACCCGCGAGCGTCGCATAGGCGAGGGAGACGGGCACGGCGTATGCAGCCAGTGTCACGCCCGCCACCGCGTCACGCGGCAGCCAGGCGAGTCTGTAAGACCTGAGCCAGGAGGCGGCAGGAAACATCCCATGCCACCACCTGATTTCCGGGCGTGGCGGGTCGGTCTGCGGAGTCGGAGATTCTCCAGGCATGGACGAATGGTTCATTCCTGTCAACGCCGCTAGCATACAGTCACAGGAAAGCCCTTACAACCGGATTGGGTCGCCTCACGGGGCTGGCCGACATTGGATGTTTCTGCCGCCGGGAGGCAGGCCCGCGCCGCCGGCGCAGACATCGCGCGCTTCATCGAAGCGCGTCCACTTCCTCCCGGCAGACTCTCCGCGAGTCCTGCTACAATTAGGGACAAACGCCTGCAAAACGGATACGCGGAAGGAGAGACCATATGAAAGGTCTGGACATGAACACACGCCGGTACTTCCTTGGCTCGGCCGTGGTCCTCGGGACGGGTCTGGTTCTCGACGGCTGCGGCGGCAGAGGCGCAATCGAAAACAAATCGGAGGATCGGAATCCTTCAGAGAAGGCCGGGACCAAGACGGATATCGAGGTCACCGCTGTGGAGGACCTCATGCGCGAGCATGGGGTCCTGCGCCGGGCCTTGTTCGTTTACACGGAGGCAGCCGCGAGACTTCGCGGCGATCCCTCCGCCGTCGTGCTCGACTCGCTTCAGAGAACGGCCAGACTGTTTCGGGCGTTCGGTGAGGACTATCACGAGAAGCAGCTGGAGGAGGCGCATATTTTCCCCGCCGTCAGGAAAGCTGGCGGCGAGGCTGCAGACTGCGTGGATGTCCTGATCACGCAGCACCAGCGCGGACGGGATTTGACCGACTTCATCCTGGCAGCAACACAGTCTTCAAAGCAGGGCGCGGCCAGCGCGGGGCAACTGGTGCAAGCCATGGATGCCCTCGTCCGCATGTATCGGCCGCACGCCGCCAGGGAGGACACGGTGATCTTCCCTGCCTGGAAGCAAACGCTCACTGCCGCGCAACTCGACGAGATGGGTGACAGGTTCGAGGACATCGAGCGCGAACAGTTCGGCAAGGACGGCTTCGAGGATGCGGTCAAACAGATCGCCGAAATCGAGACCGGCCTCGGCTTGGCCGACCTCGGGCAGTTCACCGCGCCCGCCTTGCCCGCGCGGTGAGGCCTGCAAGGATTGGTTCAGCAACGAGGATAGCGGGGCTGTCAGTGCTGTTCCTGCCACCAAAATAGAGGAATTGAACCATGAAGATCCTGTACCGGATTGCCGCTCCAGATGCGCCGGCTGCCGTGATTCTGATCCGGGCTGCAGTCGGCGCTGTCTTCTTGTCGGAGGGAATTCAGAAGTTTTTGTTTCCTGCCGAGCTGGGAGTCGGGCGTTTCATGCGCATCGGAATTCCGGCTCCTGAGATCATGGCACCTTTCGATGGGACCTTCGAGATCGTCTGCGGAGTGCTGATGCTTGCGGGGCTGCTCACGCGCCTGGCCGCCGTTCCGATGATCATCAACATGCTGGTGGCCGTCTCGACAACTAAAGTCCCGATACTTATCAGGAACGGATTCTGGAGCATGGCGCACGAGGCGCGCACGGACTGGGCTATGCTCCTTGGCTCACTGTTCCTGTTGATCGTCGGCTCAGGTTCCTGGTCCCTTGATGCCCGGCTCAATTCTTCTCCCGGGGACAGAAGAGAGATCGCCTGACACGGCTCGTTCTTCTGTACCCCTTTGTCCCTCTTCACTGGATCGACAGTGGGGCAGCACCGAACGATTCGCGCGCGCTATCCGCGATCCCGGCAACGCGTCCCATAAGGGACGTGAGTGGAGGACTGATCGGAGCCCCTGAAGTTGGCACGCAAAGCGAGCTGATTTGTGAGATACTTTTCGCTTTGCCGGGACGGCTGGGAGCCTGATCTATGGAAGTATCGTTGACCTGCAACGGAAAAGTAGTGCGGCGGATCCTGCTTTTCGTGTCGGGGCTGGGGATGGTCGTCGCATCGACCCTGACCATCCGTCACTTCTTCATGGCGAACTACCCGCAGTCGATCTTCCAGGGGTCTTTCTGTGACATCAACGCCTTCTTCAACTGCGACAGTTCCGCCTTTTCGAGCATCTCGCAGATCGATGGGGTTCCGCTGGGGTATTTCGGGTTGATCGTGGGAGGACTGGTTGCACTCTCCGCGGTGTTTCCTTCGCCGGCGTTCGAGCGAACGAACAAGACAATATCCGCTTTCAACGCCGCCGGCGTCATCAGCCTTTTCCTGTTTTCGGTTCTCTACCTGAAGAGCCTCTGCCTTTTGTGCTCAGGCTACTACGTCTTCTCCCTTGTCAGCTTCGGGCTTTTCCTTGCCTATGGTATCGACAGGAATGAGCAAAGCCGGCTGAGACGATGGTTCCAACCGTCCTGGAAGCACGTCGCGGCGTATGCCGTGCTCACCGCTGCCGGTGCCTGGGGCATGATCCTGTTCCACGACGCCAAGATCGAAGCGCAGTCGGGCGTGGCGGCACGCGTGGTGAAGGAGTATTTCAACCTGCCGACGGTCAAGTACCCGAGCTTCATCTCGCCTTTCATGACGGCCAAAGCCACCGATCGGTTCGAGGACGCGCCGATCCAGGTGGTCGAATATGCGGACTTCCGATGCCCGGATTGCCTGTATCTCGCCCGGCAACTCGCGAAGCTCAAGGAGGAGTTCAAGGGGAAGCTGAATATCGCCTTTCAGTTCTTCCCGCTCGAGGCGAAGTGCAACGACGTGGTGGAAAAAGACAAGCACCCCGGCGCCTGTGACCTCAGTTACATCGCTGCCTACGATCCCGCCAGGTTCCCCGCCATCCATGACGAGATCTACGCCAATTTCGAGTCGGGAAAGAGCCCTGAGTGGCGCCTGGCCCTGGCGCAGAAATACGGCGCCGAAAAGGCGCTAAGCGATCCCGCTACGAAGGAATTGGTCCACAGGATCATCGAAACCGGGCGGGAATACGAAAAGACATCGGACAAGTATCCGTACGGTATACGCTCGACGCCGACCATGATCATCAACAACCGGATGGTCATCGGGACACTGCCCTACATCCAGCTGCGCGCAATCTTCCAGGCGCTCGCAAATCAACGGGAGCACGGCCGCGAAAAGGGCTTCATCGAGCAGTGGGTCCAGTAGGGGGACAGTCACCCGTGTCCCTCGTGCGTTTTGAAACGCTCGTTGCCAATTGCTGAAGGGACACAGGTGACTGTCCCCCTCATAACTAGGGAGAAATCTGTGAGAATCGCACTGTTGTTTCTTCTGCTTCTCGCCCCTTCCACTTACGCAGAAGAGTACAGGAAAGGCCCCTGGTCCCTCGGTGTGGATGAGAGCAAGGCCATCCTCTCCATCAGCCACACCAGGCTTGGCCCTGTGCTGACCGGGATCAGACTGCAGATCCGGCAAGGCAAGGGCCTTGTACCTCTCGCCGGGTGGACCGTCACCGATCGAGGGACTGAAGGTCTCACCATAACAGCAGAAGCGCCTGCGCAGGCCGCCTGGGAGTTCCGCACGACAGAGAACTCCATCGAGGTGCAAACCGCCGTCTCGGGAACGGTCGTGACGGGGGCCGCACCCGCGGGCACGCAGAGGATTCCTGCGCGCCTTGCGGAAATCGGCAAAATGCGCGTGCACGAGGTTGGCAAAGACGTCGACTACACGGGCGAACCCATGGAGGAAAGGTCCTACGTTCCGCCCGACAGCCCGCACGCGATGTACCTTGCGCTCGGCCCCGTCGATGCGCGCAACCTGCATGGCCTCTTCGACCGGCCAACCGATGTCGCCATCCGGTTTGCCGACGGCGCCCGGCTGGCGCGTGATCCGCGCGATCCGCAGACCATGCAGGTGACCCTGCCTGTCGCGGGCAGCACGACACTCGTCTCCCTGATCCCCGACTACTACGTGAAGGTGCTGGGCATGCCGCGCTACGTTCCGCTCGACGATACCTGCCACAAGACGGCACCCACGGGATGGAACCACTGGCTCGCCTTTTTTCGGGATGTGACCGAGCAGGACATCGTGCAGGCCGCCGACTGGATCGAGGCCAATCTCAAGCAATATGGCATGCTTCACGTCCAGCTCGACGACGGCTTCGACCACCCCGCCCACCGCCACTGGGACAGGGATTGGGATGCCGAAACCTTCCCCCATGGCCCCGAATGGCTCGCCCGCTACATCAAGTCGAAAGGCTTCGTCCCCGGGCTCTGGACCGTTCCCTACTCCTATTGCGTGGAACATGGCAAGCCGGAGTGGTTCCTGCGGGACGAGCAGGGCAGGATCGCCATGGATTACCAGGGGGGCGGGGAGCTGGATTTTTCACGTCCCGAAGTGATCCGCGATTATTGGATTCCGCTGTGGAAGAACCTGAAGGCGCAGGGATGGGAGTACTACAAGTTCGACATGGGCAGTACTGTGCCTCAGTGGGAAAAAAACAGGTCGCGCTTCTACGATAAATCGAAAACTCCTTTCGACCTCTCGGTAGAGACGCTGAAGATCTTTCGCGAGATCATGGGACCGGAGGTCTGGCATACCAACCACCCGGACAACTGGGGCGGGCGCATGGGGTACGTGGATGTGGTGGGCTGCGGCCGGGACCCCGGCCCGGGATGGCGGCAGATGAACAACTTCTTCGAGGTGATCAGCAACAACACCTACCAGAACCACATCATCTGGTACAGCGACCCGGATTGCATCGTGTTGAGGGGTAAGCCCACCCGCGTGGACCCGAAGGAGGGAAATACCCAGTTCCTGAGCCTGGAAGAGGCACGCACCGCCGCCAGCCTGTTGAGCATCGCGGGCCTCCAGTGGCTGAGTGGCGACGATATGCCGAACCTCGAAAAGGATCGCGTGGAGCTGATCAGGAAAGCTATTCCAGTTCTGCCCATCTTCCCGATCGATCTCTTCGGGCGTGGCCGTGCGGTGGAAAACTATCCCCGGATCCTGGATCTGAAGATCAACATGCCCTCCGGGAGGTACGACGTGGTGGCCGCGACCAACTGGTCGGCTGGGCCCGAACAGCGCTCAGTGTCCTTCGAAAACGATCTCGGGCTGGATGCGGGCCGGCCTTTCGTGGTTTTTGACTTCTGGAAGGAGCGGCTGGTCGAAGCAGGGGACCGCGGTTTCCGGACGGAACTGCCCGCTCACGGGACCGCCGTGTTCCACGTTCACCCGCAGCTCGGACGGCCGCAGCTGATCGCGAACAGCCGCCACCTCACGGGGGCCGTGGGCATCCTGAAACAGAGTTGGACCTCCTCCTCCATGACGCTGCAAGGTACTTCCGATACCGTTCCGGATGCGCCTTACACGCTCTTCTTCTACGTGCCGGGGGAGTTCGAGTTTGAGAAGGCCCTCGCGCCGGGAGCTACAGTCGCCTGTGTTCCCGGGCCGGATGGCTTGCTGAAGGTCAGCTTCCCGGGACAGAAGGCCCCCGTGGATTGGAGCGTCAAGTTCGCGAAAAAACGGTAGCGGGGACAGTCACCAGTGTCTCTTCAGCAATTGGCAGTGAACGTTTCAGAACAAACGAGGGACACTGGTGACTGTCCCCCCTACTCGTAGCGGAGTGCTACGACTGGATCGACTTTGGAGGCCCGCCGGGCCGGAATGTAACTGGCGAGCAAGCCCACCCCGATCAAGACCAGGGACACGATTGTGAAGGTGAAGCGGATCGACGGCTTTCACACCGTAAAGCCAATTGGCTATCAGCCGGGTCAGTCCAATCGCAGCGCCGATCCCGATCGCCACCCCCGCAAGGGTGAGCATCAAAGCCTGCCGGAGCACAAGGAAGAGCACTCTTCCACGACTGGCCCCGATCGCGACGCGCACGCCGATCTCATGCGTGCGCCGCGCCACGGAGTAGGACATCACTCCGTATATCCCGATCACGGCCAGGAACACCGCGAGCGCGGCGAAGATGCCGAACAGCTGCATGTAGAAGCGCTGGTAACCAAGCCAATCGGACAGACGCTGCTCCATCGGCATGATGTCGAAAACAGCCTGGTCCCTGTCGATCTGCGCAACAACCTGCCGTAGCGATGACGCTAGAATCATCGGATTGGCATTCGTGCGGATAAAGAAGGTCCTGAACAGATGACGCATGGAGATACCGCTGGGTGACACCCAAATGTGCTGGAGGTCCGGCACGTACAGCGTGGGCGGAGGGTCACCATACAAACCCCAGTGCCTCACGTCACCCACAACTCCGACAATCTGGCGAGGTTGGTCCTCCAGGACGCTGAGTCCCGCGGCACGGAACTCCACCTGCAGCATCTTGCCGACGGGGTCCTCGGCCGGGAAATGCTTGCGCACCATGGATTCACTTACCACGACCACCCACTGGGCGCGCGCATCATCCTGTTCAGTCAGAATGCGCCCTTTCAGGAGTGGAATCTGCATGGCGCGAAAGTAGCCGGGATTCGCTTCAAAGAATGCGGCTTGCAGTTCCTCGCCTGCAGGTGGTGCCGGCCGCCCGAGGATCTTGAACTGAACCGGCCCCATCACGGAACTCGCCACGCCGGCGGATATGACGCCGGGAACGGTTTGAAGACGGTCCACCACCTGCTGATAAAAAGAGTCCACCTGGGGCGTGACCCTCTTCTTGTCACCGTCAAGAAGCTCCCTGTATTTTGAGCTTGTCAGCTGGATGGATCCGATCAGCAGGTTCCTCGGATTATAGCCAAGGTTGACAGCCTTGAGGCGGAAGAGGCTGTTGATCATCAGTCCGGCGCCGATGAGCAGCACCAGGGCAAGAGCAATTTCAACCATCACAATCAGACTCCTGCCAACCTGGCGTGATTCCCCTACTTGCCGGCTTCCAGCTGCTTTCAAAGATTCGTTGAGGTTGACCCTGGAGGCTTTCAGAGCCGGAGCAAGCCCGAAAAGAATCCCTGTGAAGACGGAGACTCCGAGCGTAAAACCCAGAACTGCCGCGTCGACCTTGATCTCTTCACCCCGGGGAAACCAATCTGCGAGAGCCAGGAAGATCTTCTTTCCCCATACCGCCAGCAGCATACCTAGCGCACCACCCAGCAGAGCGAGCAGTATGCTCTCGGTAAGCAGCTGGCGAACGATGCGGAACCGGCCGGCGCCAAGCGAAACACGAAGGGCAATTTCGCGTTCGCGTGTCGCCGCCCTCGCCAGCAGGAGATTCGCCACGTTGGCACAGGCGATGAGAAGGATGAATCCCACTGCTCCGAGCAGAAGGTAGACGTCCTCCCTCCATCCTCCGAAGCAATACTCCCGCAGCTCTTCGACATTCACGCGCCAGCCGCGATTCGCCTTGGAATCCTGCTCCTCGAGCTGCCGCATGAATACGTCCATCTCCGCCCGAGCCTGCTCGAGCTTCATCTCCGGGCCTGAGACGGGCCAACACGCTCAGCCATCGCGTATCGGGGGTAAGGCGGTTATTGGTGAGATTCAGGACCCTCCACATGTCCATATCCCTTGTCCATGGGTAGATCCAGAAACCGGGCGGCATGACACCGATGATCGTGCGCACCGCGCTTTGGAGGGTAATCGTCTGTCCGAGAACAGAGGCACTGCCGCCAAACCGTCGCTGCCAGAACTCATGGCTGATCACGATCGCGGCTCCTGCATCGTATCGAGCATCTTCGGAGGCAAAGGTGCGGCCTATGGCAGGCTTGACGCCCAGCAGCGTAAAGAGGCCCGGACTGACGAACTGCGCGCTGATCCGTTCCGCCTCAGCTCCGCCCGTGATGGTGCCGGGCTCAGAATACATTACGGCTCCCTCCACCTGCTCAAAAGAGCCGCCACGCCGCTGCAATTCCACCAACGTCGAGAGCTTCGGGTCCCTCCGGTCATTTTCTTTGGGATTAGTCTCTTCCACCAGCACCAGCCGGTGAGCTTCCTTGAAGGCGAGGGGGCGGAACATCAGCACGTTGACCGCACTGAAGATCGTCGTGTTGGCCCCGATCCCGAGGGCCAGAGAGAGCACGGCGGTCGCGACGAATCCCGGGTGTTGCAGAAACATCCGGAAGCTATAGCGTATATCCCAAAGCAGGTCTCTCATCGGAGCGCCTCCGCCGGATCTTGATGCCAGGTCTTCGGAATTCGGTTTTCGCTGTCATACAGCGCAACTCGAGATGCCGGGAAACCGAATTCCGAAGACCTGCCTGCTCATTTGAGTAGGAGGAGCCCCCAGAGATTCAGCTTGGGCACGAGTACGGTGTTGCTCTTGACTGGCAATTCGATCGGGTCCGCATCCGGAGTCACCCAGCGACAGGTTCTGGCGCCAGGCACTCCGAGCGCCGGCATATCGATTTGAATCCGCACGCCGGTCAATGGCCGGACGCCATCGCGCTTCGCATCGTACTGATAGTTGACCAGGTGAATGACGGCCGAGCCCGGTTTGACCCGAGGCAACGCTCGCACTTGACCCTCCGCCTCGATTCGGACCGCCGGTGCGACCTGAGCCAGCGCCTCCGTGACTTTGTTGAAGCAAGCCCCTTTCGCGGCGCGCTGCTCGACCAGTCGCTGATCCGCCACCTGAAGGCCTTCCCGATCCGGGATCAATACGGCTCGGCATGCGTTCAATCGCTCAGCTGACAACGGATGGTCAACGATCTCGTCGCCGCCGAGCAGAAGTTGATAGGAGATGTTGCGAGCTGCCAATTGGCCGCAGATGTCAAACCAGCGCTCCGGATCACTGGCAAAAGCACGATACGGCAGGACTATGCCCACGTCAGCGTACGCGTCATACTCATCGAGCAGGTCGGCGTTGCGCCGGACGAACTGGTACAGCGGAGCGAACTTCTCCCTGGGGCCATCGTACCAGTGCGTGCCCTTTTCCTGCGTGTAGCACCACTGCCGGTGCGGAGCCATGAAGCAGTGGCCTGCAGCATATGACAAGGCGATCCAGCATCGGACCAGGCCGGGAAGATTCTTCTCCTTGACGAATGCCCAGTCCCCGCCACTGGCCGTAGCTGCATATGGCCGCTCGACCGCATCCGCCATCCGATAAGCCACCAGCGGCAGATCGGTCGGCATTCGATCGGACGCGTGATGATCTGTCTCGGCGCTGAACAGGTCGAGCGTCTGGTAGTCGCTCAAGTGCCTGGGCCAGAGCAGCCCGGCATTTGCTCCGAATGGAACCGTTCGCCCGGCGGTCCTGGCCGCCAGATCGCGCAGCTCCTGCATCCATTTCGCTGCGGCATGGCACTGATAGATGGTCCATTGCGGCCAAAGCGGGTGCTGAGTCACCTGCCTGGCTGGTTTGGTCTCACCGGTTGAGAGCCAGCGTTTCACCTCATCACGATAGTTGAACTCCTCGACGCGTTCGATGCCCTGCCGCCGCAACTCATCGGATCCCAGCGAACGCAAGTAGTCCCGAAAGCCGTCGACGCAGCGGTCGCAGAAACAGATCCCCAGCCATAGCCCGCCGGCGGTTCCCATGTGGTCGTCAATGTGCACGCCGTCGGCTCCCGCACGGACAGTTTCTATGACTCGCTCGCTCAAGTACTGGCGGAACAGTGGCTGTGAGGTGCAACACCACCAGTATGGAATGCCTTTGTGCTGGTGATCGGTCAGCCAGGGAACTTTCACAGGCCGGCCATCAATGTCGCGGCACAGTCCCTGTTCGTAGGTCTCCGGAAACCGCTCGCAGTACTGATCAAACTCGGTGACCATCCCGACGCTGCCGTACAATCTCACGCCTGCGGCCGCCTGGCGCGATTGCTGTGTCGGCGTTCCGCCCCAGGCCAGGACTGTCGCGCCGTAGTCCAGGTATGTATGCCGATCTGCGTCATACATGAACACCACGTCGGATCGTTTCAGGGCCCGGGTTTCCGCTGCCAGAGTCGTCGGAATCACAGCCAGCCAGCAGGTGAGGGCAAGCACGATGTGGGAATACGCTCTACTGTTCATGGTGATTTCCTTGGGCCAGACTCGAATCCCTGGGAGGTAAACCGGCCGGGCAACAGAGCACATAGATCATGACCAGTATCGCATATGATTCGCCTCTAGGAAGAATACCCGTCGCGCGTGGCGCCAAAGCATCGGCGTGACCGTCACCAGTGTCCCCTTCCGCGTCATGAACAGTGCGGAGAGGGACACTGGTGGCTGGTCCCCGCTCTACGGGGTACTGATGCTCTTGCAGGTTGGGGTGTTCGCCGCAGGATCGTAGATCCAGCCAGTGAGTACGGCGTTCGACACGCAGAACGTGAATGTACCGGAGGCGCTCTTGGCTAAGGCATTTGACCTCGAAATCTCTCGAGATTTCATACTGCCCTCCCTTTCACCTCGCCGTTTTCACCAGCGGCGAAAAGTCGGACATTAGCCAGAGTTCGGGCTCGCCGCCCTGCATCGCGCTGAAGGCTAACGTACTCCCTTCCGGCGACCACGCAATGTGAGTATGAATAGCATCCAGGCCCGTCTGTACCTCTGCACTTTTCCCCGACCCAAGCGCCAGCCGCCAGATCCTTTCGTCTGATACATAGGCCAGTTCTTTGCCGTCCGGCGACCAGGCAAGTCCGAAATATCGCAGACGACCCTTCAAATCCTTCAGGAGGACCCTTGAAGCGCCTCCATCAAGAGGCGCCAACCTTAAATCATTATCCATCGAATAGTACGCGATGCATTTTCCGTCCGGTGACCAAGCGATCTTTGTTTCATCCACACGGTCGCCATCGGAAGTAAGCTGCCTCGGCTTCCCTCCTTGAGCCGGCACGATGTAAATCCTGTAAAGCAGCACGTCCTTCTTTGCCGTTTCTTGACCGCCGATGAAGCCGATCGACTTTCCGTCCGGCGACCAACAGGGCTGGGACACGGAGGTCATTCCGGTGGAGACTTCAGTCAACTCCCCCCCATCAACGGGGACGGTGAAGATGTGCGCGTCACGGTCGGCCCCTTTCCCGATATAGCCGCCGACAAACAGGATCAGTTTCCCGTCAGGGGAAACGGACACGCTCCCCGTGGGATAGAATGCATAATAGCGATGCCCGCTCTTGACAGGAATCCGTGTGGCGGGGCCCCCGGAGGCCGGGACATACTCGATCTCTCCGCATTCCCCCACGTTGCACCCATCGAAATAGATTCTCTTCCCGTCCGGTGTCCAGCTCGGAATCATCGCGTCTTTAGGCGTAAGCTGAACAGCCTTGCCGCCAGACACAGGTACGGAATAGAGTGCCTCAAGCTCTGTGGTTGGGATCACGACTCCAATTGTGTTGTCGGAGCCCCAGCCACACAGCTTGTCGTAAGTGGATTCAGCAAGTTTCATCTTTGCGGGGGTGCCAAGCGGTTGACCATTGGAGCTTACCCTCACGAACAAGACTTCCTCGCAACCGGCGTGCAGATTGCTTCCTGTAACGAAAGCCAGCATCTTTCCGTCAGGCGACCAGATGGGGCCGCGCAGACGATCTGAAGGCGGGGACTGGTAAACTAGAGTGGGATCCCCGCCGTGGATCGACATCATCCGGACCTGCCGCGGCCAAGAGTGATCCGGATCTTTGTCAAAACCCTTGGTCCATCCAGAGTAGGCGAGCCATTTCCCATCCGGCGAGAATGCAGGTTCGCTGGTGCCCGGCTCGGTTAAGGCCCGGGCGTGCCCTCCTTTTGTCGGCACCAGGTATATCGAGCGCTTTGAGGCATCTTCCCCTTCCTTCCAGGCTGTGTATGCAAGCCAACTGCCATCGGGCGACAGACTGAGTGCATTATCCATATAGTGTTCCGCACGGTTCTTGGGTTCCAAAGCAACCTTTCGCGGCTGTCCACCCGCAGATGGGACATGATAGATCGCCGACTCTTCAGAGCCATCCGGCAGGCGTTCATACACGTTGAGGGCGATCCACTTCGCATCCTGGGACCACACGATGTCAAGCGTCGTCATCCACGTTGGTATGCGTTCTGTGATTCTCCGTGGAGGCCCGGCAATCTCCGGGTGCGACGGGCCGTGGACCGGCAGGAGCCATAAGCTGCCGTCGCCGACGTAGGCGAGCTGCTGCCCGTCCGGCGACAAAGTCAACGCCGTAAAGCGCGGCAGCTTCGTCGGAACCCTGATCTTCGTGAACTTGGGCTTCGCCTCGGGCGCGGCCAAGGCCGCGAGTTTGGTGCGCGCCGCCTGGACCTGCTCCCCCTGGTCCGCGAACTCCTTGATGACCTGTTCATATGCGTTGCGTGCTTCGGCGTTGCCCAGTTTCTCGTAGCATTGGCCCATTTGGACCAGTGCCTTGGCAGCCAATGCACGATTGTTCTTGCTGGTCGTGTAGACCTCTTTATAGATCTGGATCGCCTCTTCCAGTTTGCCTTCCACCGTTTCCTTGTGGATGGCCTTCTGGAGAAGTACCTCTCCCTGGTCGCTCTTTTGGGGTGTGCCTGAAAGCACGCCGGCGAAAAGCATCACCAGAACAACAAAGGCTGTTCGCATCTGATTCATGATGTGCTCCTCCTGCAGATGTCGAACAGGTTAGCGCTCATGTGTCCGGGCAATTTCCGGTGATTGTCACGTTTGTGTGGAGCCTGCGTTCCGCCATGGCGACAGAGTCCCTCATCCGTCGAATCGATAGCCCAAACCGCGCACGCTCACCAGGTATCGCGGCCTGGCCGGGTGCGGTTCTAACTTCTTCCGCAGGTTATTGATGTGATTGTCCACCACACGGTCGGTCACAAATGTCCCGCGCTCCCAGACCTCATCCAGCAACTGGCTGCGACTGAGCACGCGGCCGCGCGAGCGAATGAACGTTGCGAGCAGCTTGAACTCCAGGGCGGTCAACTCGGCAGGCTTGCCGTTCCGGCGTAGCTCACAGCGCGCGAAGTCTATTTCCACATCGCCGAAGCGGTACACCTTCGGCACCTCTCCCTCGGCGCGCCGCAGCACCGCCCGGATGCGGGCGCGCAGTTCTTTCGGGCTGAAAGGCTTCGTGACGTAGTCGTCTGCGCCCAGATCCAGCCCCAGCACCTTTTCCGCTTCCTGCGTCTTAGCAGTCAATAAGATGATAGGCATGCGCAGGCCCGCGCGGCGCAATTCGCGGCATACCTCAAAACCGTCCTTGCCCGGCAGCATCACATCGAGCAGGATCAGGTCGAATGGTTTCCCGCGGGCCAGCCGGATAGCCGCCTCGCCGTCGCCCACGACCTTCACCTCGTAGCCTTCCAGCTCCAGGTCGCCTTCGAGTACGGTGGCTATATCGGATTCGTCTTCCACGACGAGTATGCGCGTCATTTCCTACCCCTCTAAAGGCAGAAGCAGCGTGAAGGTGCTGCCGGCGCCGGGTTCACTTTGAACGAGAACCTTGCCGCGGTGGGCGCGGGCAATGTGATCTACCATGGCCAGACCAAGCCCGGTGCCTTTGGCTCCGGCAGCTTTGGAACTGGCGCCCCGAACGAACTTCTTGAAGACCTCTTTCTGTTCCTCGGCCGGGATGCCCAGCCCGCGGTCGCGTACTCCGATGCTCAGGTGTTTGTCCCGCCGGCTGACTTCGACCCAGACCGTCCGGCACTCCGGGGAATACTTGACTGCGTTGTCCAGCAGGTTCCACAGTGCGCGGCGAAGAGCCTCCGGGTCCCCCCGCACAGTCGACGCGGAGGTCTTCTCGCTGAGTTCAACGATATAGCCGCGCGCGGCTACCTCTTCCTGAAAGTCACTCACAACGCCGCGAACCAGCGCCGCGACGTCCAGCGGCTCGAGGCGATACTCGTGCGCGCTGGCTTCCATTCGCCCGAAATCCAGCAGGTTCTCGACGAGCCGATGCAGGCGCTCGGTTTCGCGCAACAGGATTTCCGAGTACTTCTGCCTCCGCTCCTCATCCGGCACGCGGCCACGCGCGAATAACTCCGCAATTTGCCGCATGGAGGTCAGTGGTGTCCGGAATTCATGGGAAACCGCCGCAACGAAGTCCGATTGCAGGCGGGCAACCGCCAGTTCGCGCGTTGTCGCACGGAAGATGAAGTAGCCTCCGGCCAACACAACCACTGCCATCAGTCCCAGCCCGGCCAGCAGGAGGCGGCGGCGGACGGCAATCTGAGCCAGGTCGGCCGCGGGATCGGCACTCGCCGCATGCACTGTCCATGGCAGCTTCGTTTCAACCATCGAGCGCTGGACCTGGGATCCTGCATTTGCCGTTACCTGCCCGAAAACCGATGCCCCTCCGCATCCGTCAGCGCGAGTTTCGACACGCTGACGTTCCAACCAGGGCCGCAAGGGGGCAAGCCAGTGCTGACCAAAGAAGAGCGGTCCGGCCACCAGCGCCACCATGTGGTCTGATCCGGTACGCCACATCAGGAGCATCGGACGGCCGGCCCTCGTGAAGCCGCGCGTCCCCGAAGGGTTGTCATGCTCGCGGCGTCCCGCCTGCGATTGCTCCCACAATGTTTCCACCGCAGCCGCGAGCGCCAGATGCTCCTGCTCGCTTCCCTGCAACGCGGCCAGAGCCCCGCTGTCAGGGCCGAGCCGCTGCCTCGCCTCCTGTACGTAAAAGTGGTAGGCGGAGCTGGAGAGAATCCAACGGTGTTTATAGAGGTCCTGCAGGAGGGTTTCGGCTTCGCGCCGCAGTTGAGACATTCTGATGCAGATCTTCGAGCACGATCAAGCGGGCACGCCGTGCCAGAAGATCCGCTGGAATGCCTTCGATGCGGGCCGATCCGAGGCTGGCAAGATCGTCGTAGACGGCAAGCGCCGCTTCAGGTTCACCGGCTCGGATCAAATTGCGGGCAAGCCGCACCAACGCCCCGGCCCGGATTAGTGGATCCCGGGAAAGCGCCAGCTTGCGAAAACAGGCAATCGCGGCAGCATAATCCTTCTGGCGGAACTCGAGAACCTCTCCGGCCGCGAACGTCGTGGGAGGCGGATCCTTCGGCGCTCGGGCAGAACCGGGTAATAGGGCAGGCTCCCTTTCGGATAACCCGCAACCGCGTCTGGCCGCAGGACGACAAGCAGAGTGTCCTCGGGCAGCTGGTTGCCATACCGCCCCGCAGCTTCGTCCAGCCGCGCATCCGTCAAGGCAGCGAGTTCGGCCAACCGGGCCTCGGTCTCGGACATGCTTTGCCGGAGCGTGGCGCACGCCAGGTCGACGGAGTGTTCCAGGCGTTCCCGCACGCGCTCGTTTTCGAGGGCACGGTCTTGCAGCAGCAGTCGCCAGCTTAGCCAGTAGAGGGCGGCAGCGAGAGTGAGCATCAGGATTACGAACATTGCCGGAGCGTAACTCGGCGGCGGCAATCTCCCGCGGAAGGCCATCGGATACCCCCGACCATTATAGATATCCGTGTCAGCGGCAGATGTAGATTGTGTCACGTTTCGGTTTGGTGCCAGGTCTTCGGAATTCGGTTTTGTCGCGATACTTTGGAGTAGCGCCCGCAAAAACCGAATTCCGAAGACCTGGCACCGTTCTCAACGCTGGAGCAGGGGCAGGAAATCGGACATGAGCCAGAGCTCGGGTTCGCCGCCCTGTTTTGCGCTGAATGCGATGGTACCACCGTCGGGAGACCAGGAAATCCCCAGGTGCGCTGCATCCAAGCCTGTTTTGAGCTCCTGGCTCTTTCCGCCTTCGAGCGATAGTCTCCAGATCCTGCCGTTGGTGACGTACGCCAGTTCTTTGCCGTCAGGGGACCAGGCCAGGCCTGTTTCGCCATTGTAGCCTTTGAGTCCTGCCACCAGGACTCTCGCCGCGCCACCACTGACAGGAAGGAGTTTGACCTTGCCGTTTTCCGTACCCTCTTCGGAGTAAAATGCTAGGGAGCTCCCGTCCGGCGACCAGGCCACCGGTCCGTAGGCAACCTGATCGGAATCAGACGTCAACTTTCGTGCTTTCCCTCCAGTCGCCAATATTGTGAATATGTTTGCAGCCGTCTTGGCTTCTGCCTCAACCTGATGCCCCACAAAAGCGAAAGACTTGCCGTCCGGCGACCAGCTGGGATAAAAGAACCGATCCATGCCCACGGATAGTTCAGTTACCTCACCACCTTCAATGGGCATCGTGAACATGTGTGGCCGCTGCCCCTCCGGCGTTGCAAGGAAGCGACCCTGAAAAAGAATCGTTTTCCCGTCCGGGGAAATCGAGACCCCTGGTCCACCAATCGTGGTCTGATGTGGGCCCCGGATGGTCAGCCTGGTTACCTTGCCTCCCTCAGCAGGAACGAGCTCAATACCGACATATTCTCCCTGGTTCGCTCCGCAGAAATAGATCTTCTTCTGGTCCGGCGCCCATTGCGGCATCGTGGAGAATTCCGGCGTCAGCTGTACAGCCTTTCCTCCCGAAGCAGGCACCGTATAAACTGCGGTCAACTCTGGACTGGTGAACAATAGACCAATGTGATTGCCGCGGCCCCAGCCTAATATCTTGCTCCCTGTTATCTGCGGGAGTTTAATCACTGTCGGTGAGCGTACCGCATGCCCATCATCCCGAAGCGGAACGATCATCATTTCATCGCAATCGTCGGTGGTATTGGCGCGGTTGAGGAGGAAGGCGATCATTTTTCCATCGGCGACCACGTTGGGCTGAGGAGGCTTCCAGGACCGGGATGCGCATACAAGAGCACCGGCGTCCCGCCGGAAACTGGGACGATCCAGATCTCTCTGCCGCGCGGATACGTGTGAGACCACGCCTTGTCGTCGACGGTCCCGACGTAAGCGATCCTTTTCCCATCGGGTGAGAAACTGGGGTTGACGGTAGCCCGCTGCGTCAATCGCCTTGGGATTCCGCCGGAGGTAGGAGCGATGTATACGGATTTCTGCGCCCAGGTTTCTCCCTCCTGCCAGGTGGGGTACGCCAGCCATTTGGCGTCAGGAGACAAACTGAGATAGAAGTCAAGCCAGAGCAGCCCTTGAAGCATTGGGCCAAGCGGGATCCGTCTGATTACGCCGGTTGTGAGTTGGACCAGATAGCAGGACTCAACGTCTTGGCCTTCCTTTGACTGTTCTCCGACATTCAGTGCGAGCCAGTTTCCATCATAGGACCAGGCGATATCGCCGCACCAGGTCCAACCCTGAACCTGCTCGGTCACGCGTCGAGGTGCGCCCGCTAGAGTGGGATCTGACGCGCCGTGGACCGGAACAGACCAGACGCTACCTTCGGACACATAGGCGAGTTGGGTGCCGTCCGGCGAGAGGGCGTATGCAGAAGATTCCGGCAGCTTGGTCGGAATCCGGATCTTGGTGAACCTGGGTTTGTTCTCCGGTACGGTCAAAGTAGCGAGCTTGGCGCGCGCACTGGAGGCCAGCTCGGCCTGATCCGCGAACTCGCGTACGAGGCGCTCGAACGCTTTCCTGGCCTCAGCATGGCCTAGCGCGAGATGGCATTCGCCAACGCGGAAAAGTGCCTCTGCAGCCAGCTTGCGGTCGCCGGGAAATTCCTTGACTACGCGTTCGTAAAGCAGGATCGCGCCCGCCGGATCCGCGTCAGCCCGTTCCTTGGTGAGCGCTTTCTGAAAGAGACTCGGTCCGGTCTCGGCGGCACACAGAATGGCCACTGTGGCTAATACAACCATCGAAATTCTCAGCCATGTTCTCATTGAGAACCTCCTCTCCTCGTTTCAGCGTCATCGAGGATATCGAAGAGGAATTCCCGGGTTGTCACGGCACCCTTCAGCAATTGTCAAATGTTCTTCAATTTACGGAGACCAGCGATACCCGATCCCATGAACTGTGACGAGATGGTGAGGCTCCTGGACATTATCCCCAAGTTTGACTCGCAGGTTTGCGACGTGCGTGTCCACGGTGCGCGTCGTCGGGTAGCAGTCCTGCCCCCACACCTCGTCGAGGAGCTCATCCCGTGTGACTGCATCCGGTGCCCGCGCAACCAGAATCCGCAGCAGCTGGAACTCCTTGCGCGTGAGGTCCAGGACTCGATCGCCCTTTCTGGCCGTGTAAGACCGAAAGTCGACGGTTACGTCGCCGAAACGCAGACTATCCGGCAGGGTGTGAAGCCGCTTAGCGCGACGCAGAAGAGCACGTACGCGGGCGCCCAGTTCGCGGACCGAGAAAGGCTTGGTGACGTAGTCGTCGGCGCCCAGGTCGAGTCCCACCACCCGGTCAGCCTCCTCACCCCGGGCCGTCAGCATCAGGATCGGGATCTCAACACCCTCTTCCCGCAGCTTCCGGCAGACCTCGTAGCCGCTCATGCGGGGCAGCATAAGATCCAGGATCACGAGGTCGGGTTTCTTGTCCCTGGCCAGACGCGAGCCGGCTTCGCCATCCTCGGCCGTCAGGACCTCATAGGATTCGAAGCGGAAACTGTCCGCGAGCGCGCGAAGCAGTGCCGTCTCGTCTTCGATGATGAGGATTCGGCTCATGTCTCCTCGCAAGCAGGCAAGAAGATGGAAAAAGTACTGCCCTGCCCCGGCTGACTCTCGACGGCGACACGACCGCCGTGGGCTTTCACGATCTGCTCCACGATCGTCAGGCCCAGCCCGGCGCCCGGCACCTCGCCGCTTCCGGGCTGCGGAGCACGATAGAAACGCTCGAAGATCCGCGACTGTTGCTCCGGCGGGATGCCGATGCCGTAGTCGCGCACCCGAATGACGACGTTGTTGCCTTCCCATGCGAAGGCTCAGGTCGATCTCGCGTCGGTCGGGAGAGTACTTCATGGCGTTCGTCAGGAGATTCACGATCGCCTCCTGCATCGCCTCGGCATCCGCGCGAACCTGGTGGCTTCCACCATCGACGCTGGTTCGCACCTGGAAGCCCTTCTGCGCTTAGCTGGTAGTCCAGCTCCTTCACCGCCGCTTCAAGAATCCCGCTAAGACTCACAGTCTCGATGCGATAGACACGCGCACCCTGCTCCATCCGTGAGAAGTTGAGCACGCCGCCGACCAGCCGGCCCAAACGCTCGCTTTCGCCGATAATGGTTTTTAGGTATTCGGCTCGCTGCCTTTCGTCCCGGGCGCGGCCCATGTCGAGCAGCTCGGCACACGTGCGTATTGTCGAAATCGGGGTCCTGAGTTCATGTGAGACGCTCGACACGAACTGCGAGCGCAAGGTTGCCAGGCGTCGTTCGCGTCGGACGTCGCGGTTCAATAGCCATGCGCTGAATGCCGCCACCGAGAGCACGACGAGCAGGGTGGAGAGGTAAAAGAAGCGTCGCGAACTCGTCCGATCCGGATACGAAGCGGGTTCGCCGGCGATCTTGAGACCCGGCAGACGATCGCCGAGTGCCTCTCCTGCCGATTCTCCGGCCGATGTCCAACGCATCCCCTCCGGCAGTCTGATGGTAGAAAGTACGCCGTGTGCCCGAGCGACAACCACCACTCGTTCCGCATCCCCCGGCTTGCCCGTCAGTCCAAGCAAGCACAAAGAGTCTCCAAGCAACAGCCAGGTTGGCTCCCCGGCCTTCTCGATCAGCGGCAACTCGCCTGCGACATCCCCCAACTGCTCGAGCTCCTTCGTGTGTGCCACGGCAAGTCCCTCGAGAGCAGTGGCTTGTTCACGGATGCCGATCTGGGAACTTGTCTGAAGCGTCGCCAGCAAATCAGCACCCATGGATGTCGCAACAGGAGAAAGCCATGTGGTGTCTATTACGCGTGAAATGGCATCCAGAACCTGGCGATCGTTCGCTCCGGTCACATCTGTTTGGAGCCGTCGGGCCGCGTAAAGCAGGTAGGGAATTCCGTACTCGTCGGTTACCGCCGGGCTCAGTTGCAGCAGCCTCACGTTTACTGCCCTCGATTCCTCGCGGTCTCCCTTCGCCAAGAGACAGGCGGCAAGCAGCAGCTCGGCGCGCGCACGCTCTTCAGGCGTCTTGGCCTCGGGAATCACCGCACGCAATTGCGCCGCGGCGCCCTCAGGATCATGCAGGCCATGGAGCTGCTGTTGTGCATGTTGCAGCGCGAGATCCAATGGGTTGTTTGATGGAAACCTCATAGCGGCAGCTTCCCACGGCATCACCAGACGGCCCCGCTCGAGTTGCGCCACGAGCGCGATTTCGGAGTCGCGGGGAGTGATCCGCCCGCCTGCGGCACGGAGTGCGACGCCTTCCAGCCGGGTCAGCAGTTCCTGCCGCGCAAGCGAGATTACGCGAAGCTTTTCCTCGCTTCTGTGTTTGGCGGTGAGCTCCTCTTCCTGACGGATTGTGCGTATGGCGAGTGTAACAAGGAGGACCGAAGGTAAAACAACGGCCCCCAGGAACAGCAGAGTATGCCGCCGCATAAGTGACACTAACCGCGAAATGGTCAGGGTTAGTCTAAGACACGCAAGGGGGCAGGATTGTTATGAAAATGTCAAGAACCCAAGAAGAGGAGTCTGCGATTCAGACAGTAGGGGGGTTGGAGTGACAATGTCATCCGGGTTTCTTTCGCCCCTCCGGGGCTCGTCAACGTTGGCGCCGCAATCCCCGGGTTCGCTCTCGCTCACCCGGGGCTATTGTCTGCCGCCCCCTCCGGGGCGGGGCACCCAACTACCCAATGGCCCCGGAGGGGCTGAGGATATGTAGCCGGGGGTGAGCGGAGCGAGCCCCCGGATGAGGGTCCGATCACTAACGAGCCCTGGAGGGGCGAAAGACCAGGTGTGTAACGCCGTGTGGCTTGCGCAGTGTCTGAATCACCGTAAAAGGAGGATTTCTTCGGATCGGCCTCGATCGCAGCCAGGTAGAAGGCGCGGCAAGCAAAACTGAAACGCAGGCTCTACTGTTCAGAGCGATTCCCTTTGATTACACTTGAGCTTCGGGACTGAGCAGCCTGTCCCGGAAACTAATTGGGCTGGGGGAAGTTATCATGGAACAGAGTGACTACATTCGATTGGAAGATCAGTACGGCGCCCACAACTACAAGCCTCTAGACGTGGTCTTGACGCGGGGAGAAGGCGTTTGGGTCTGGGACGTAAATGGCAACAGGTACCTGGACTGCCTCTCGGCCTATTCTGCCGTCAATCAAGGGCATTGCCACCCGAAAATACTGAAAGCCTTGATTGAGCAAGCTCAAAGACTGACCTTGACCTCGCGGGCTTTCCGAAATGATCAGTTGGGGCTCTTCTACGAGGAACTGTGTGAATTGACTCGTTCGCACAGTGTCCTGCCCATGAATAGCGGGGCCGAGGCGGTGGAAACCGCGATAAAGACGGTCCGGAAATGGTCCTATCGCATCAAGGGAATACCGGAAGATCAGGCGGAAATCATTGTCTGCGCCAACAATTTCCACGGGCGGACTATCTCCATCGTCGGCTTCAGCACGGACGAGGGTTCACGCGCCGGTTTCGGCCCGTTCACTCCCGGGTTCAAGATCATCCCGTATGGGGATGCCGGGGCTCTCGCCGATGCCGTCACCCCCAATACCGCCGCGTTCCTCGTCGAACCGATTCAGGGCGAGGCTGGAGTGATCATTCCCCCCGCAGGATATCTGAGGGCAGCCAGGGAAATCTGCGACCGGAACAAGATAGTGCTGATTCTGGATGAGATCCAAACTGGTTTGGGGCGCACGGGCAAGCTCCTGGCTGAGGAGCATGAGGGCATCGAAGCCGATCTGACATTGATCGGAAAGGCTCTTTCCGGGGGCTTCTATCCGGTTTCCGCCGTCCTTTCCAACATCGAAGTCATGAGCGTGTTGCGCCCCGGTGAACATGGCAGCACTTTCGGCGGCAATCCACTGGCTTGTGCGGTTTCCAGAGCCGCCATAAAGGTATTGATCGAGGAGGGGATGATCGAGAATGCTGCCCGGATGGGTGAGTACTTTCTTGGCGGCTTGAAGGAGCTCAAGAATCCTTTGATCAAGGAGGTGCGCGGCCGGGGGCTGATGATCGGTCTTGAATTCCACCCGGAAGCAGGCGCGGCCCGCTCATATTGCCTGAAGCTCAAAGAGCACGGGCTGCTCTGCAAAGACACGCATGATCACATCATTCGCTTTGCCCCTCCCCTGGTCATTTCCAGGGAAACCATCGACTGGGCCCTGTCGCGGATTGAGCAAGTGCTGAAGATGTGAACAATTTCGGGGACAGGCTACTCGACCTCGAAATCTCGCTAAGTCGAATGCTCCCCAGGCTTGGCTAATTTCGAGGTTGAGTAGCCTGTCCCCGAAATTCTAGTAGTGCAAATTCATGTTCAGCAGGTTAAAGTGCACCGCAAACCACGTGAAGCCGAGAAAAGCCGCGGCGACCAGCCAATTACAGAGCCTGCCCCAGAGCCATACCGATGAATTGGCCCGGGAACGCCAGGCATTGAGGATTGCAGCGATGGTGGCCAACGCCCCCAGGATACCGACGACCTGGATCAGATGAATCTTCGGATCGAGCTTTGGCGTCAACATCCCGATGTTCTTCATCGCCGAGGTGAAAAGAAGCGCAAAGGAAACGGCGAAGGCCAGGTTAAGCACAACGCCAATACGGGTGAGCAGGCGCAGCCTCCTCTCTCCTTTCGAGAGTTCAAGCCGTTTGCCGTAGTGCCGGCGCAGGAAGAAATTCACAGGCCAGAGCAACAGGGAGAGCAAAAGAATCGCAAGGCTGCCGATCACAATCGTCAGGACGAACCAGCTCTTCTGGTACCAGGGCACTTTGTCAAAAACCATGAATGGGAAATCGATAATCAGCCGGAGCGAAGACTCGCCGTCCTTCCTGAACGCGACCTGGTCCTGACCATTGACATCCCGGAAGCGTAGTGGCGCGACTTCCTTGAATTTCTTCGGTTTGCCATTCAGGTCCTTCAGGAGGTCGCAGCTGATCGTGCCGTCATCGCCGGCTTCAATCTTCGCCAGGCCGAAAGCGTTTCCTACCTTTATGAAGCTGCTTTCAGACCGGCGGCTTACGATGTAGGACCCGGCGACCTGCCTGGCATCTTCCTTGGGGTTGAGACCCTGTGCGGGAGCGGGCGGCTCGTAAGGGAAATACCGGTCAAGAAACTCCTGCCATAACCAGGTGCGGGGACTGTTTTCTCCTTTTCCGGCGCTATTGTAGGAAACAAAGAAACCGATACCCGCGTCCTGCATGACGTGCAGGTCGCTGTGGAAGTACATCGTGTCGCCACCGTGGCCGATGATCCGGTGTCCGTTGCGCGACTCTTCATAAAAACCGAGCGCCATGCCGTTCATTTCGGGGAGGTTCGTGTAGGCACGGGAGTGCATCAGGCGGGCAGTCTCAGGCTTCAGAATCTGTCTGCCCTGGTATTCGCCATCATGCATGTGCGCGATGATGAAATGAGCAATCTCCGCACCGGTCATCGACGAGCTGCCGGCCGGCCACGCCTGCACGATCTCGAAGTCCTTTGGGGGATCGGATCCCTGGACATAGCCGCGCGACATCATCGGCTTTAGCGCATCCGGCAACGGCTGCCGGAAGGTGCAATGCGGCATGTCAAGCGGTTGGAAAATGTGCTGCTCTATGTACTCGTCGAACGACTGCCCGGAAATGTGCTGCACGATATAACCGGCCAGCGCGGTTGTATAGTTGCAGTAGGCGGGCGTGGTTCCCGGGGCGAAGATCTGCTCCGGCTCGTGCGTGGTCAGGTACTCGCGAAGGGATTTGAGGTTTTTCTCCTCATCGATAAACAGGTCCTTTACCACCTCTTCGTAGCCGGGGGTGTGGGTCATGATATTGCGCAGCGTAATCGGCTTTGGCGCGTTCAACTTGAAGTCCAGGTACTGATTCACATCGCGATCGAGGTCGAGCTTGCCCTGCTCCACCAGCTGCATGACCGCCGTCCAGGTGAACAGCTTGGATACCGAACCAGGCCGGAAGAGAGTCCCCCCCGGGCTCACCGGGGCCTTCTTCTCAACGTCGGCGTATCCATAGCCTTTCGAGAACAGGATCCCATCGTCTTTCACCACCACGACCACTGCGCCGGCAACATCTTCACGGGCCAGTTGCAGAGGTACAAGTCCGTCGAAGAAGGCCCCGACATCGCTGGCTGTGAGCTCGGGGCGGCCCGCCGGTCCTGCAGCCGGGGCTTCCTGTTTCAGCACATCCTGAACGGGTGTCTGGGGAGCAGGCGACTGCGCGACCAGGACAACTGCTGCCCCGATGAGGAGGAGTATGGTCACAAGATTGAAACCGGGAATGCGAGCCGGACGAGATGCGAGTTTCATGGTTCTCCCTTCGGTCTGGCGATGTGCCGGGCCCGGTACAATGAGAGCTATGTTCTTGTGCGGACGCGGCGGTGCCTGGTGAATAGAGCACCTTAGGTCGGAGACGACGAGCAGTCAACTGGAAAAGAAAGCATCTAAGAGAATGGTTGGCCGGCTAAGAAATCTGATAGATTCAGCGTTTCGCAAGCGAGCTCTGGAGGGCAGGCTGGCGGCCACCGGCTCACCCGGCAGAGCTGAACATGCAGTCGGCGCCTTTGGAGAGGGCAACCATGACAAGAACATCCTTCGGCCTCTGGGTAGTTGCGCTTTGCTGTCTCACGGTCGGCGATAGCCCCGGTCAAACCCCGACCACCGAGCCCTGCGACGTTCTCATCCGGAACGGCCGGATCGTGGATGGGACCGGCAACCCATGGTATTCCGGGGATGTTGCGGTGCGGGGGGACAGGATCGCAGCCATCGGGCGACCCGGTTCCATCAAAGCGAAACGCGTCATCGACGCCTCGGGCCTCGTCGTCTCGCCCGGCTTCATCGACATGCTGGGCCAGTCGGAGGCATCGCTCCTGGTCGATAACCGCGCGATCAGCAAGCTTTCGCAGGGGATCACGACGGAGATCACCGGCGAGGGCCAATCGGTTGCACCGCAGAATGAACTCACAATCGCCGCTCTGAAGCCCCTGCTCGATCTCTTTCACCTGACCGTCGACTGGACCGACCTGGCCGGTTACTTCCGGAGGCTCGAGAAGACGGGAACACCTATCAATCTCGGAACCTATGTGGGCGCTGCTCAGGTGCGCGAGGCCATCATCGGGGATGCGGATCGCGCGCCGACACCGGCAGAATTGGAGCAGATGAAGGAGCTCGTCGCGCGGGCGATGCAGCAGGGCGCTTTCGGCATCTCCACAGCCCTCATCTACCCGCCCGGGCATTACGCCAGGACTCAGGAACTGATCGAACTCGCCAGAGTCGCAGCCCGGTACGGCGGGCTGTACGCCACCCATATGAGAAGCGAAGGACAAAGCCAGACGGAGGCCCTCGAGGAAGCAATCCGAATCGGCCGCGAGGCCGGACTTCCGGTCGAGATCTTCCATCTGAAAGTAAGCGGGAAGAGCCGCTGGGGGAACATGAAGCAGGTAGTGGCAAGAATCCAGGCGGCGCGCGATTCGGGCCTCGATATCGCTGCCGACATGTATCCCTACATCGCCGGCGCCACTGCGCTTGCCTCGTCGCTTCCTCCGTGGGTCGCAGACGGCGGCTCAGACAAACTCCTGGAGCGCCTGCGCGATCCTGCCACCCGCCAGCGCATTGCCAGGGAGATGTCTGAACCACACGCGGATTGGGAGAACCTGTATCTGGATTGCGGAGGGGGCCCGGGAGTGATCATCTCATCTGTAACCAGTCCTGCCCTCAAGAAATACGACGGCATGAGCGTGGCGGATATGGCGAAAGCCGAAGGCAAGCCCGAGCTTGAAGCGCTGCTCGATTTCGTCCTGGCCGATCAAGCCCAAACCGGCGCGCTCTATTTCATGGCCAGCGAAGAGGACCTGATTACCGGCCTGCGCCAGCCCTGGACAAGCATCGGACTGGATTGCAGCGCGAGTCCGCCCGATGGCCCGCTGTTTGAGCCGCACAACCATCCGCGCGCATGGGGTTCCATGCCCCGCTTCCTGGGACGCTACGCGCGCGACCTGAACCTGATGCCCCTCGAACAGGCGGTCCGCAAGATCACTTCCCTGCCCGCTCAGCGAGAACTATTGGACAACCGCGGTCTTCTCAAGGCCGGTTTCTACGCCGATATTGCTGTCTTCGACGCAGGCCGGATTATCGACAACGCCACGTTTGACGAGCCGAACAGACAGTCGACGGGTGTCGAATACGTGCTCGTAAACGGACAGTTGGCGTTCGAACGGGGGAGGATGACCGGGACTATGGCCGGGCGTGCCTTGCGCGCCCGCGGCGCAACGCAGTGACTCGACTCTCCTTACCGCAGAGACGCAAAGAACCACGGCTATCTGTTTTTAGAAACAAATAGTTATCTCTGCGCCTCTGCGGTAAAGAAGAGAGATTCATGGTCAGACCTTCTTCAGAGTCTTCAGGAAGGCCGGATCGATGTCCGCGCCCAGGCCCGGCTTCTCGGGAATCGTAACTGTCCCGTTCTTGACGGTCATGCCGTCGATGACGGGATCGATGGTGTGCGAGAGATATCCATCCAGGTCGGCGTAATGGATGTTTTTCCGCGCCCCATGAACATGCGCCGCGGCCGTGAGGGCGATCCGGGTCTCTGCCATGCAACCCAGCATGCAGTGGAGATTGGCTGCCTCGGCGATGACCGAGATTTTGAGCGCGCTGCTGATGCCGCCTGCTTTCATCAGCTTGATGTTGAAGTAGTCGCAAGCCTCCGCCTTGATGAGCTTGAGAGCGTCGGTGGGAAGGAACAGGGCCTCGTCGGCCATGATCGCGATCGGGCTCGCGTCCCGCACCCTTTTCAGGCCCGCGATGTCGGAGTAGAGCACGGGCTGCTCACAGAACTGGATCTTGAATTTCTCCATGTGCCGCAGGGCATAGATTGCTTGCGGAACGGTGTAGCCCTGATTGCCGTCGATGCGGATCGTGTGGTCGTAGCCGATCGCCTCCCGAATCGCCTGCAGCCGGGCGACGTCCGTATCGGGATCCTGTCCGACTTTGACCTTGTGGATTCGAAACCCCTTGGCCGCGTGCTCCCTGGCGGCAATGGCCATATTCCCCGGCGTATCGATGCCGATCGTGAAGTCCGTCTCGAACGTCGTCTTGTCGCCGCCGAGAAGCCGGAAGATCGGCATACCCGCCACTTTCCCCAGGATGTCGTAGAGAGCCATGTCGAACGCGGCGACAATGCTTGGATTGGAATGGAAGTAAGCCCCGAAGAGCGTGTTCGCGCTTTCGATGGCCAGGGGGTCCTTCCCCTTGAGTGCGGCCCGAAGATCCTGGGCCACGGCGACGTTCGTCTGCTGCGTATCGCCGGTGACCGGCTGAAAGGGAGCGGACTCACCGATCCCGACGATCCCGGCGTCTGTCAGGATCCGGATGAGGGCCCCGTTCGTGCTGTCGATCGTCCCGAGTGCGACCGTAAAGGGCGCGACGAACTTGATGTCGTTGAGATAGATTTCGACGTCCTTGATCTTCAGCGACCTGGCTGCGGCCTTCGCGTCTTCCAGCCCCGGCGAAGAATATCCCCGTCCGGCCCAGAGGGATCCGGACACTGCTCCCATGCCCAGAGTCTTCAGGAATTGACCTCTATTCAATGGCTTCATGATTGCACCTGCTCCTCGAGAAAAGCCGGCTCACCTCTCACTTTGCCGGCGGAGTGTCCGGCTTGGCCGCCGGATGAAATTCAAGATCCTGGTAATCGAAGCTGAAGTCCGCCAGGGGTGAAACGGGCTGCATCGTAAATCGTTCAATCGATCCGTCGGGCTTCAGCGAAAATGTCACAAACGCGTCGGCGATAGTCCGGTCGCGCCAGTGCGTCCGGAACGTATCGTACTGCCAGTGTTCCAGTTCCCCTGCCATCGTGGGCGAGTGGTCGAAGGCGAGAGCGAGGTGCCCGTTTTCCATTCTGATCGTAGCTGTACCGTACCAGGCATCCTCGTATGTCCCCGCGTATTTCTGTTCAGGGAGTGACGGGCGCGAAGCGGTGTTGCGCTCTTCGTGCTGCTTTTGCTCCGCATCGGCGGCGGCCTTCAATTGAAAGTCCGCGCGCCGCCTTGAAGGCGGCTATCCAATCCGCGGGCGGCAGCTGCAGGTAATGGTCGAGCACGTGATAGAGAATCGAGTCAAATGCGCCCCCCTGCTCCGCGTTGGTCAGAATCACCACGCCGAGATTCTGCTCCGGCACCATCATCACGCGCGAAACGAATCCCGGCAACCCGCCGGTGTGGGCAACCAGCTTGCGCCCATGATAATCCCGCACATTCCAGCCCAATGCATAATTGCTGAAGTTCGCCTTGAGGGCCGCCAGCGATGGCGGCGGCTCGGAAACCGGGAGGATGGTCTGCGACGACCACATTTCGCGCGACTGTTTTTCACTGAACAGTCGTCCCTCGCGGTCGAGCAGCTTGCCGCGGTTGAGCTGCAGAAGCATCCACCTGGCCATATCCGCAGCAGAGGAGTTGATGGAACCCGCCGGCGCCGCATTGTCGATGCTCACGAACGGGATCACCTGCAGTTTGCCATCGATGTTGGAGTGGGGATACGCGATGTTGTCGCCGGACTTGAACGAATCGATGCTGACGTTGGAGTTCGTCATGCCCAGCGGCAGGAAAATGCGCTGCCGCACGAAATCGTCCCACGAAGTGCCGGTTACCGCCGGGATCACCTGTCCGGCCGCCATGTAGAGCAGGTTGTCGTAGGCGAAGCGGCTGCGGAAACTCGAGGCCGGCTTCATATAGCGCAGCTTGTGAATGATCTCCGCGCGCGTGTACGTAGTGGGCGGATAGAACAGCAAATCGCCCTGCCCCAGACCCATACCGCTGCGATGCGTGAGCAGGTCGCGGACGGTCATCTCATGCGAGACGTAAGGATCGTACATCTGGAAGTCGGGAAGGTACTGGCGGACAGGCCCGTCCCAGGCAACCTTGCCTTCGTCCACCAGCATGGCCAGGCATGCCGTGGTAAAAGCCTTCGTGTTCGAGCCGATGCCGAAGAGCGTGTCCTGGTCGACCTGGGTGGCTTCCCCCAGTTTGCGGACGCCGTAGCCCTTCGCGGCCAGCACCTTGCCGTCCTTCACGACGGCCAGCGACAGCCCGGGCACGTCGAAGGTTCGCATGGACCGGCCAACCCAGTCGTCAAGATCGGCGGGAACCGGGGTCTGTGCGAACGCGGGAACGGTGAAGAGAAGACAAAGGGCAAGCGCAGCCCAAGCGCGATCGAGTTTCATCGGGGACCTCTCGTAACTTTCCGCGAGCCGGCGGCTGCGGCACGCAGGTGCCGGCTCCCAAACGGATACGCGTCAGTAATTCAAACTCCAATGCAGCATGTTCCAAGTCACCACGAACCAGCTGAAACCCAATGCCGCAAGAACGATCAGCGTATCGCCGACCCTGCTCAAAATGCCGCACTCGCGATTGCGCCAGGATTCGATGGCATTCCACAGAATGATGGCAGTGCCGACGACGCCGAGCCCTCCGACGATCTGAAGAAGATGCAGCCACGGATCCGCCCGCGAGCTGAGAAGTTCCTCGTGTTTCTCGGCAAGGGAAAGGAGCGTGGCAAACCCGATGGCAAAAATGAGGTCGAGCGCACACACGACCCGGGCCCAGATCCGCAACTTTCGCAGCTTCGGGCTGAGTGTCAGCGTTCGGCCATAGTGGCGACGAATGAAGTGGGTAATCGGCCACAGCACGAGCGTCAGCAGGCACACGGCCAGTGCTCCGCCGATGACCACCAGGTTGAACATGACCGACTGATGCCAGGAAGCGCGTTGCCCAACCATGAATGGATAGTCGATTACCGCGACCAGCCGCCCCGAGTCATCTCGCGTGAAAGCGATACGGTCCTGGCCATCGACCTCGCGAAACAGGAGCGGACCGACCTCCCGGAAACGCTTCGGCTTTCCGTTTAAGTCCTTGAATATGTCCACGCTGATGGTGTTGTTGCTGCCGGGTGAGACCTTCACCTGACCGAACAACATGATGACGGCCAGCAGGTTGGTCTCGAATCGGCGGCTGAAGATGTAGCTTCCCGAGACGGTTTTCGCATCCTGCGCGGCATCAGAAACCGCAGTTTCAGCGGACAATTCATATGGGAAATACCGGTCGAGGAATGCGTGCCAGACGGCCGTTCGCGGGCGATTCTCGCCCTTGCCCATGCTGTTGTAGGAGACAAAGAATCCTACTCCGGCGTCAAGGATCAGGTGCAGATCGCTGTGAAAACAGGTCAGGTCTCCGCCATGCCCGATGATGCGCCGCCCGTTGCGCGCCTCTTCATAGAAACCGAGCGCCATTGCGTTCATTTCCGGATGATTGGCAAACTGGCGCGCATGCATCAGCCGCGCTGTCTCCGGCCGGAGAATCCGGGCATTCTCATATTCGCCGTCCTGCAGATGGGCAATCATGAAGCGGGAGACGTCCACTGCCGTCATCGAGGCGCTTCCCGCCGGTGCATCCTGGATCGCTTGAAATGGTTCCGCCGGCCCGGACGCTACGATATACCCGCTCGAAAGCATCGGTTTGAGCGCGTCAGGCAGCGGCTGGCGAAACGTCGCGTGCCGCATCCCGAGCGGGAACAAAAGGTGCTGTTCGATATAGTCGTCAAATGACTGCCCGGAAACCCGCTCGACAATGTGGCCGGCCAGGGCGGCTCCGTAGTTGGAATAGGCGGGAGTCACCCCGGGCGGAAAAATGCGCGCCGGCACGTGCGTTTTGAGGTAATCCCCAAGTGGCTTGAGATCATTCGCGTTGAGCGACCCCATGTCTTTGGCGGTTTCCTCGAACCCCGGGGTGTGCGTCAGGAGGTTCCGCAATGTGACCGGTTTCGTGCAGGTCGCCGGTATTCTGAATTCGAGATAATCGTCCACGTTGCGATTGAGGTCCAGCTTGCCCTGTTCGACCAGTTGCATCACCGCCGTCCAGGTGAACAGCTTCGAGATCGAAGCGATCCGGAACAGTGTGCCATCGGGAGTTACAGGCGTCTTCTTTTCAACGTCGGCATATCCGTATCCTTTCGCGAACAGCACTTTGCCGTCTTTGACTACGAGGACTACGGCGCCGGCGATGTCTTCGCGTGCGAGCTGCAGCGGCATGATGCCGTCGAGAAAAGCAGAGACGTCGACTGCCGTCATTTCGCGCGTGTTCGCCGGGCCGGTGGCGGCACCCGCAGCCGCATTTGACGTCTGCGGCACGCCTGTCGACAGAAGAGCAGGCTGCGCCTGCAGCCCGGTGCATGACAAGACCGCGAGAAGGGAAAGGAATGCAAATCCGGCCGGGGAGCGCGTGCCCCGGTGGCGGTCATGGAGGGTGGAGTCTGCAGTCATGGCTTTGTCCCGCCGGACGAATCCGCTTCTCACGTGATGTGGAAGGAGAATGAGGGCCGGGCGGTTCTCGTCGCCCGGCCGCGCGTTACAGCACAAAAAACTGGAGATTCTGACTCAGCATCCACACAACGCATCGCAAGCCGTGAGCCTGGCGCAAATCAGAAAGTCAACTTCAGTGCGAATTGGATGATCCGCGGGTTCGCGACCGTGTTGGCGATGGTTCCGAAACTAAGCGTGTTTGAGACGTAGATGTCCGGGTCGGCGAAAGTTGTCTGGTTGAACGCGTTGAAAAACTCCGCGCGGAACTCGATGTTTGTCCCCTCATACGGCCACTTCAGCGGGAACTGTTTTAACAGCGAAAGATCGGTGTTGGCCTGGCCCGGACCGTGCAGAATACCCATCGGGCTGTTTCCGAAGCCTGTCGCCAATCCGTCGTTCCCCACCACCGGATACGGCGCCATGCAATCCTTGTTGATCCAATTATTGATCCGTTCTGTCACGGAACCATTGGTTGCGATGTTGCAGCCGGGAGTGATTTGCCCGAAGTCTGTGGGAACGCCATACACATTCGTGGCGCTTTGATTGAGTATAGGGAGCCGGCGCCCGGACTGGATTGTGGCGACTCCCGCCAAAGTCCAGTTTCCCAGCAATTGCCCTGCCAGGGAATGGCGATCTTTGGGACCGGGCAACTCGTAAACACCGCTGAACACGAAACGTTGCGGACGAATGAACGCGTCGGGGCCATAGCCGGACCGCGGATTGACCTGATCGCCATAGGTCATACCCCCGTTAGGGCCGTTGGTGCTCATGTAGACGTTTGCCAGATCGCGTGTGAAGGTATAGGAGGCAAGAAACTGCAGTCCGTGGCTGAAGCGCTTCCGCAGGCTGGCTTGCAGCGCGTTGTACCAGGCAAAGCCGCTCGACTGGATCTGGTTGAAGCTGCCGGCCGTAAAACCCTGGTATGGCACCCGCAACTGTAGATTCGCCACGCTGTTGGTAGTCTCCCCGCGAATGGGATGATCCGGACTGGCCAGGGAAGCCTGATTTACACCGCGAGTCAGCATCATGTGGGTGCCGTGCATCCCGGCATAGCCGACCTCCAGCACGAAATCCCTGGCGATCTGGGCCTGCAGGTTCAGACTGTATCTTTGAAACGTCGGAGTCCGGAAATGGACGTCGATGACGTACGGCGAGATGATCGTGGACGGACTATAGGGGACCCACTGCGGGAACGCACCCGGATCCGGCGGGAACGGGTTGGCGAAATCGGCACCACTGTAATTCGGCTGGAGATACCGGATAAGTCCGAATGGTTGAGATGTGAGCTGTTGGAGGTTCGGCTGGCCTGTCGTGCGCTGGCGGTAGATGCCGTAGCCGCCCCGGAGCACGAGGCGATTGGTCCCCGGCAGGCTCCAGGCAAATCCGACTCGCGGATTGATGGAGTTCTGACCCTCCCCGTAAATCCCCAGGTTGTTACCGCTGCTTACCACTCCCTCGGGGCGTGTACCGGGATAATTCTCGGACACCACGAATCCAGCCAGGCTGCCGTCGGCCGGAGGGTTCGGATCAAGCAGCGCGGGATCGACGCTCGAATTGCGTCCGTTGACCTCTCCGAAGCCACCCAGATAATCGTAACGGAGGCCCACGTTGACGGTTAGACGCGGTGTAACCTTGATGTCGTCCTGAGCGTAGACACCACCATCCCAGAACCGCCAGTCCCGATCCAGAATGCCGGCCAGGTCGAGGGTGATAAACGGAGTCAGGGATGGGCCTCCGGGGACCAGTGCCGTCCCCAGGATCAGGCTCGGGTAGTCGGCGAAGATTGCGATGGAGGGGAAGCTGAAGTTCGGCATGACTTGTTGGCCACGGGTCAGGCTGCCGCCGAAGCGGATAGAGTGACGCCCGTGAATCCAGGAGAGCGTGTCCTGGAATACGTAGGTGTTCAATTCGTTGACCACCGTTTGGCCGTTCCCGCCGATATTGAACCCTCCCAGGGCCTGAATCACGGGCACCGACTCGTCAAAGGAAGGAACGGTGCTGCCGATATCGGCCCACTTGAAGGGGAAGCTCTGTTGTGTGCCCGCGTAGGTCCGGTGGTATCCGAACTCCGCCTGGTTGACGACCTGGGCGGTGAATGCGTAGGTGTGGGACAGCGAAAAGTTACGGAAATTCTGTGGATTGTTCAAAGGAGAGCCGGGAAGAGTGTTACCCACTCCGTTGGGCAGCGGCATGGTGAAGTTGGCTTCGCTGTTGGCAAAGAAGAAGCGGCCCTGGAAACTGCTCTTGGAATTCTGCAGCCAGTCAACGTTGGTCATGAACTGGTCTTCCGTATACGGACACGCGACGCTGAAGGTAGAGAAGCCCTCGAGCAGGCCGTTCAACGCGCTCGGTCTGGTCGTCTGGGGATTCGGCACCAAGTACTCCCCATTGGACAGCTTGAGATTGAACAACGCCAGAGCCTGGGCGCCCACTGTCTCTGCCGTTACAGGACGGCCCGCAAAATCGACGCCCGTGAAAGCAGTCGTCGGTCCGACGGCCGCCGCCAAACCCGCGGCCGAGCGGTCATTCGTCAGCACGGGCAGAATCACGCTGCTGGAGCAATTCGAATCAAGGCCGTTCCTCTGGCGGGTACCCTGATAGGAGCCGAACACCAGCAGCTTGTCCTTCTTGATTGGACCGCCCAGGGTGAATCCGAACTGGTTCTGCCGCAAAATCGGACGCGGCTGGTCGGTCTGGTTCCGGAAAAACATGTTGGCGTTCAAAACCTCATTCCGGAAGTACTCCCAGAGGTTGCCGTGCCAGTTGTTGGTGCCGGCCTTTGTAACGACGTTGACGTTGGCGCCGGCATTGCGTCCGAACGAGGCGTCGTACTGGCTGGTCTGGACCTTGAATTCCTGAATGGTGTCGGGATTGGGAGTGGCCACGCCCCCGGTGTAGTGTCCTGAGCCGCCCGCGTCGTTGATTTCCACGCCGTTCATTTGAAAATTGTTGTCGCTCCAATTACTACCGGCTGTTACGAGCTGAGAATCCACACCACCGCGGCCGATCTCACCGGCGTTGAACGTCTCGGCGGAGACGCCGGGCGAGAGCCCCAGTATCTGGCTGTAGTTCCGGGTCACAAGCGGGAGGCTGCCGACCGCTCTCTGATCGACTACGTTACCCAGGGTACTGTCTTCGGTCTTCAGCAGCTCGGAATTGGCGCTTACCGTGATTGTCTCCGCCGGGGAGCCCACGGCCAACTGGAGGTTGACCGTGACTGTTTCCGTGACATGCACGGGGACTTCTGTCACCGACAGCTTGAAGCCGCTCCTGGAAACTTCCACCCGATAGGTGCCGGGCCGCAGAAGTGGGACCAGGTAGGTGCCGTTGCCGGACGAGACGGCCGGCCGCTTTTCCCCGGTAGTGACGTCAGTGGCGCTGATCGCCGCGCCTTCCACCGCCGCCCCCGAGGGATCGGTAATCGTTCCCGAGATGGCGCCCGTGCCGGCCGTCTGCGCCAGGCAAACGCCGGCGATCGACAGCAGGATCACGAAAGTAGCAAAAGACCAAAACAGAACCTTCTTCATCGCTGCCTCCACTTAATCCCAGCTTGTGCTGTTCGCGTCACTATTGTTACAGCCGGCTTAACAACTGATCCCCGAATCGCTCCGAGGCGAGCCGCTGGATTCACGCTGCTCTCCCGGACGCAACTCCCTTACAACGAACCGGAGGTCCAGGCTGCGGCGGGCACGACCGGCCGGAGCGGATCGAGGACTGTCGTTGACGTCCAGTTCGGTCAACGCCCTTGTCCTGACGATGGTCGGCCGCAATAAGGATCCTTGGCATGTATTTTGAGAGGCGATGTATTTCATGTAACGACAGCGGTTGTCAAGGGTTTCCGCGTCCGTGTTGACAGACGGAAGACTTGATCGCCTCGAAGAATCTCAACTGTCGCTCGTCCCGGATCCCGGCGCCATCCGCGTATCGATGGATTCTGCGATTGAGATAGTGGGGATTGCAGTGACCTCGTCTCGTCAGGTGATCGCTGTCCAACCCCTTACAGGGTTGGGCCTTGCGGCAGATCCGATCATCCCCGGGGTTTGCACCCCGGGCTGGTCTGTTCGACCCCCTTCGGGGTCGAGTCCGACGTACCGCGCCCGGGGCAGAGCGTGACCATGCCGTTCAGTCCCTTCGGGGTCGAGTCCGACGTACTGCGCCCGGGGGCCAGGCGTGACCTTGCCGTTCAGTCCGTTGATTCACCGGTGGCGGGGATACCTCACAGATGCCAGCCGCGATCGACACAGACGACGCTGAAAGCGTGGGGGTCGAAGTGACGTCGTCTCTTCAGGTGATCGCTGTCCAACCCCTTCAGGGTTGGGTCTTGCGGCAGATCCGATCTTCCCCGGGGTTTGCACCCCGGGCTGGTCTGTTCGACCCCCTTCGGGGTCGAGTCCGACGTACCGCGCCCGGGGCAGAGCGTGACCATGCCGTTCAGTCCCTTCGGGGTCGAGTCCGACGTACTGCGCCCGGGGGGCAGGCGTGACCTTGCCGTTCAGTCCGTTGATTCACCGGTGGCGGGGATACCTCACAGATGCCAGCCGCGATCGACACAGACGACGCTGAAAGCGTGGGGGTCGAAGTGACGTCGTCTCGTCAGGTGATCGCTGTCCAACCCCTTACAGGGTTGGGTCTTGCGGCAGATCCGATCTTCCCCGGGGTTTGCACCCCGGGCTGGTCTGTTCGACCCCCTTCGGGGTCGAGTCCGACGTACTGCGCCGGGGGCCAGAGCGTGACCATGCCGTTCAGTCCCTTCGGGGTCGAGTCCGACGTACTGCGCCCGGGGCAGGCGTGACCTTGCCGTTCAGTCCGTTGATTCACCGGTGGCGGGGATACCTCACAGATGCCAGCCGCGATCGACACAGACGACGCTGAAAGCGTGGGGGTCGAAGTGACGTCGTCTCGTCAGGTGATCGCTGTCCAACCCTTTCAGGGTTGGGTCTTGCGGCAGATCCGATCTTCCCCGGGGTTTGCACCCCGGGCTGGTCTGTTCGACCCCCTTCGGGGTCGAGTCCGACGTACCGCGCCCGGGGCAGAGCGTGACCATGCCGTTCAGTCCCTTGGGTCGATCCGACGTACTGCGCCGGGGGGCGGACTGCCGTTCAGTCCGTTGATTCACCGGTGGCGGGGATACCTCACAGATGCCAGCCGCGATCGACACAGACGACGCTGAAAGCGTGGGGGTCGAAGTGACGTCGTCTCTTCAGGTGATCGCTGTCCAACCCCTTACAGGGTTGGGCCTTGCGGCAGATCCGATCTTCCCCGGGGTTTGCACCCCGGGCTGGTCTGTTCGACCCCTTCGGGGTCGACTCCGGCGTACTGCGCCCGGGGGCTCAGCGTGACCATGCCGTTCAGTCCCTTCGGGGCCGAGCCCGGCGTACCGCGCCCGGGGGCTCAGCGTGACCATGCCGTTGAGTCCCTTCGGGGTCGAGTCCGACGTACTGCGCCCGGGGGGCGGGCGTGACCTTGCCGTTCAGTCCGTTGATTCACCGGTGGCGGGGATACCTCACAGATGCCAGCCGCGATCGACACAGACGACGCTGAAAGCGTCGAATAGAACAGCCCGGGGTGCAAACCCCGGGGATCAGGATGATCAGAAGATGTCAACCCTGTAGGGGTTGAACAGCGTCCTCGCAGCGCAGGCCGCCTGTCACGCGTCACCAGTCTCGTAGCCCTCACTCATTGCCCACCGGCGAGCGAAATGAACTTGCGATGTGTCTCCGTTGACCAACCCGGCATCACCTCGAGCACCGTGCCACGGTCGTCCAGCAGGATGGACAAAGGCACAAACAGCCGGTCGGAAGCAAAGATCTTCTCGATGGCAGAAGTCCCGCCTGCCAGGTTGGTGTAGGAGATCCGGTGCCTATCAAGGAAATCCGAAATCGCCAGGCCGTGTGGCCGTACGACCCTATTTTGCTACTGCGACTGTCTTGCTCTCCTTGGCCGCGAGGAAGTTCTCCAACACCCAAAGTTCGCTCTTTGCAGGTTCATTGACGGCGAACGCGAAGCGGCGATTATCGGGATGAAGCGTGAAGGATTCCAGCCCTGGGACAGAAATTTCGAGTTTCCGCGGTGTGCCACCCTGAGCCGAGACCTCCCAGATCTCGGCGTTCCCCTTCCCGTGCACCTCGACGATCACCGAGCGGCTGTCCGCGGTCCACCGCGGACGGCATTGCTCAGCCGAAGTCCTGAACACCTCGCGCGGCTCGCCTCCGCTGATGGAGGTGATTTGCACCGATCCTTTCGCAGAGAACGATACTTCCCGGCCGTTCGGTGAAACGTCATAGAACCAGGCTCCCTTGGCGAGTTCGAGTTCCTCGCCTGTATCGAGGTTCCGTCGCATGAGCACCGGCCCATTGCCCACAAACAAGAGCGTCTTCCCGTCCGGGCAAAGCCGCGGGACGAACCGGTCACCGCCGACCAATCTGGTGGCATCGCCCGATTCAGCGTCCATCCGGAAGATCCCGTCCTCCAGCGCTGCAATGCCCCCGGCGAGGATGGAACGGCTATCCGGCGCCCAGGAGGTCTGATTGATGAAACGCAGACGCGGCGTCAGGAACCGCTCTTCACCAGTGGTAGCGGACCGGATAGTGAGGATGTTGAATTGGGGGCCGATAGGGCCCCGCTGAGAGACGTATAGGAGGCTCTTGCCGTCAGGTGACCAGCGCGTCTGATCGATGAAGCCGAGGTACCGCGTCGGAACGCGGACTGGAGGCGCCAAAACCCTGCCGGTCGTGAGGTCTACCTCCCCCGTGTAGAGGTGGCCCACATTCAAGGTCGTCCGGTAGTAACAGGAACCGTCCGGAGCGAAGCCCAGAACTTCTCCACCACCGAAGTCCTTCCGAAGCAGTTCCGCTTCTCCTTGTTGCTTTCCTTCAGAAACGCGGACACTCCAGATGTCCCATGTTCCCGAACGGTCGCTCAGAAAGAGGAGCGACCTCCCATCCGGCGTCCAGCCAAGCAACTCATCCTCAGCAGGGTGCCCGGCGACGACGCTCTGATTTCGGCCGTCCGCGGTCATCAGAAACAGCTCGCCGCGGGGCGCGGCGTCTCCGCTCGGGCAACTCAATGCGACGTATCGCCCGTCTGCCGAAAAGGCGGCCCTGTGCGGCCAGGCAGGCCAGGCTGAAATGAGGCCCTTCAGGACACGAACCTCGCCCCCCGTTGTCGGGAAAAGTGCCAGTTCCGTGGTGTCCCGCGTACGAAACGCCAGGATAGCCTGCCCGTCGGGCGCCCAGTCCAGGGGCTCGATCAGGACATATTCCTTGTCGCTGAAAACGGTACGAACGCCTGAACCGTCGAGATTTCTCACGCGCAGCTGGTAGCTGCCGTCCTTGGCCTGCCATGAGTATGCGATTTGCTTTCCGTCGCGCGAGAAAGCCTCGTCGGCATCGGCCGGCTCGCCAGATTCAGTCCATGTCCCTCGATTGGTGATTCGCTTTGTCTCTCCGGTGGCGATTTCGAAATGGAGTACATCACCAGTCTTGGGGTCTGTACGGCTAATGTACTTGCCACCCGGGAACAGAGTCCCACTGACTCCGGATGCGTCGGCCAGGATCCGGCGCGCCCGCGGCTCCTTACCTGCCCCTCCCAGAATGGCCAGTCGGGCACGAGCCGCTTCCGCGGAGGCCATCTGGTCGCCAAACTCGCGCACCACGCGCTCGTAGGCCTTGCGGGCTTCCGTGTCACCCAGCTTCTCATAACACTGGCCCATGCGGACCAGGGCCTGGGCGGCGATCGCGCGGTTGCTGCCCGCTTCCTCGATGGTGCGACGGTATAGATCGATGGCGGACTTCAGGTCGCCGTCGATGGTCTCCTTGCGATGGGCCTCCTGGAATCGCAACTCGGCCTGACTGGTCTTTTGGCTCAAGACGATGGGAACCGCCACCAGGCCCACCATCACGAATGAAATCAGGATTGTTCGACGCATCGGCATGTTCATATCCTCCCTATGAACAGCTTAGCGGCTGAATGTCCGGCTATCGTCCGGGGACGTGTACGAATTGCGCACGATCTATCCATCGAAGCGGTATCCCATGCCCCGGACGTTCACCAGGTAGTGCGGGGCGTCAGGCTCCGGCTCGATCTTGCGCCGCAGGCCGACGATGTGGTTGTCCACCGCGCGCGGGTTGACGAAGGTTCCGGGTCCCCAGACCGCATCCAGGATGTGATCGCGGCTGAGGGTGCGTCCGCGGCTGCGAACAAAGAGGCTCAGCAGCTTGAACTCGATCGGCGTGATCTCCACCACCTGTCCCGCCCTGCGCAATTCACAGCGGGCAAAGTCCACCTCGGTATCCCCGAATTGGTAAACCTCCGGCGTGCCCGACGGCGAGCGTCGCAGCACGGCCTTGATCCGCGCGCGGAGTTCCATCGGATTGAACGGCTTCGTCACGTAGTCGTCGGCGCCGAGCTCGAGTCCGATGATTTTCTCCGCGTCGTGGGTCTTCGCGGTGAGGAGGATGATCGGAGTGGCGACGCCGGCTCGGCGCAGTTCGCGGCACACCTCGAAGCCATCCTTGCCCGGCAGCATCACGTCGAGCAGAATCAGGTCAAAGGATTCCTCGCGGGCGCGCCTGGCAGCCTCGATTCCGTCGGCCACTAATTCGGGATGATAGCCTTCCGTCCGAAGATCGATCTCCAGGCCAAGAGCGATGCTGGGCTCGTCTTCCACCACGAGGATGCGTTTCATGGGCGTCTCTCCGCGGGCAGCCATATGGTAAACGTGCTCCCTTTTCCTGGTTCGCTATCGAGCAGAATCCTTCCTCCGTGGCCGCGTACGATGTGCGCCACCATCGCCAGGCCGATTCCGGTTCCTTTGACCGCCGAGGCCGGGTTGCCGCGGACAAACTTCTTGAAGATCTCCCTGTGTTGGGAGCCGGGGATGCCCATGCCGCGGTCCAGCACTCGAATGACCACACCGGAGTCCTCGCCGGCCACTTCGGTCACGATGTCCTTGTTCTCGGGCGAGTACTTGACCGCGTTGTCCAGCAGGTTCCAGAGAGCGCGGCTGAGCGCTTCCCGGTCTGCTGCGACGCGCGGCAGGCCCGGCTCGGCGCGCAACTGGATGTCGTAGCCGAGCGCCGCAGGATTCAGCCGGAATGCTTCGGTCACTTCGGTTACCAGCGACACCGGGTCGAGCACCGCCAGACGATAACGCAGGCTGCCCGCCTCCATGCGTCCGAAATCCAGCAGAGCCTCAACCAGGGTGTGCAGCCGTTCACTCTCCCTCACCAGCGCACCATAGACACGGCCGCGCTGCTCGTCATCGGGAACTCTGCCCGAGGCCAACAGATGGGAGAGTTGGCGGATCGAGGTGAGCGGGCTGCGGAATTCGTGTGAGACCGCCGAAACGAAATCCGATTGCAGTTGCGCCACTGCCATCTCCCGGGCCATCGCCCGAAAGACGAAGTAGCCGCCGCCAACCAGCAGGAGTGCCAGCATCGCACCGCCAGCCACCAGAAACCGGCTCTGGGCGGACGGCGAAGCCGGGTCTGTGCGGGCGACGTACAGAGTCCAGGGCAGGCCGGAAACCCCGGCCACTCGCACCACCTGCACTCTGGGATGAATTGGTGGGCGGCCAAGCACCGGCAGGCCTGCGGCGTCGGATAAGGCTATGGATACACCGGGGTCACGTACCACAGTGTTGAGCGCCGCATTAACTGCGCGCGGGCCGGTCGCGGCCGCGCGGAGTTTGGCAGCAGTGGCCATCCAGACCACCATGACGGGCCGGCCTTCCAGAGTCAGAAACTGGCGGCCCGACGAATTGGGGTCTGCTTGCCACCGCTGATAGACCCACTCCGCCGCCGCCGCAAGAGCCAGTTGATCCACGTCTACGGGCGCCGGTTCTGGCGGAGACATCCAGCGGGTGGCCTCCTCGACATGAAACTGCCATGTGGCGCGCGCGATGTGCCAGCGGCCTGCTCGCAACCCGGCGTGCAATGCCGCCGCCTCGGCCGCCAGTTCCTTTTCCCGGCCCGCTTGCTCGTAAAGCCTACACCGCGCCTCGCGTGCAGCCATCTCGGCCGGCAGTCCTTCGACTCTCACCTGCCCCAGTCTCTCGAGTTCTGAGTAGGCCGCCAGAGCCTCCGCCTGATGCCCAAGCTTCTTCTCATTGCGTCCCAGGCGCAACAGCGCGCCGGCGCGAACGGACGCGTCGGCGTTCTCGACTTGTTTGCGCAGCAGGGCAATGGCTGCGGCCGGATCCTGGCGCCGTAGTTCCAGCTCGTCCGCGGCGGCAAAGCGAGCCGAAGGAGGTTCCACTCCGGCGGGAGCCACGGGATAGTACACGAGCCGGCCCGCCGGTGTGACTTCCAGATCCTCAGGGCCGGCGCTCAGCAGAATCGTATCTTCGGGGAGAGTGGTGGCCGGAGAATCGAGACGTCCCTGAAGATCGGCGAAGGCCCGATCGAGAGCCCCGGAAACGCGATCGGCCAGCAGTTCCAGCCCCTCCACGTCGCGCTGCTTATCGAGCGCCCGGTTCTGCTTCAACGTCCACCATCCCAGGCAGCCCAGAGCCGCCGCCGGAACCAGGGTGATGGTTACAAACAGGACCAGCACCCGGCGCGGAGCCTGAAACCAGGACCGAAACGGCATAGTGGTCCCATTCTAACGCCCGCTGTATCGGCATGCTGTGCGGATATTGTGTGAAATTGGTGTGGACGGGCTGTTCAAGAGGATCGGGCCAGAATTCTCGATTCCTTCTCGCCTTCAGCTTTCTCACTCATACCTCAGGGACGTGAGGGGATTCATCCGCGCGGCGCGGCGGGCTGGGATGTAACAGGCAAGCAGGGCGACGAGGGCAAGGAATAGGGCACGACCGCCAAAGTGGCCGGGTCCGTCGGTTTGACCTCGTTGAGCCGGAGATCGACAAGCCGGCTCTGCAGGAACCGCGCCAGTCCCAGCGCGCGGCAAGCCCGATTGCCAAGCCGATCAACGTCATGCGGATGCCGGTCCGCAGGATAAGGCGGAGTACATCCCCGGGATGAGCGCCTATCGCCATCCGTATCCCGATCTCATGTGTACGCCGGGTTACGTCATAAGACATCACCCCAAACACCCCGACTGCCGCCAACGCCAGAGCAGTTCCGGCAAACGCAACAAACAGCCAAGTGATGAAACGCGAATCTTGCGATTTGGACCAACGGGTGTGATCGACCGTCTCAGCCGCCGATATCAAAACGTCCCTGGCCACCTCCGGCACTACCCGAGCCATGACGCGAACCAGGGGGGCCGGATCGGTCGCACTCCGAACCAAGAACGTAAGTAACAGCTGCTCTTCAGCGGACCGCCAGTGGAATTTTGCAGGCAGTTGTGGGTAGGGGTAATACAAAGCGGAATGGGTTGGCTCGTTCACAGTCCACCGAACGTCTGCCACTACTCCCACCACTTGGCGCCGCTCGAATTCGTCGCTTTCCCAGATGCCGAGGTAGATCATTTTCCCGATCGGGTCCTGGCCGGGGAAGAAGCGCTGCGCGGCACTTTGACTGATGATGGCGATCGGCGGGGAACCGCCGCAGTCCTGGTCGGTGAAAACCCGTCCCTTGAGCACCGGAATCCCGAGCATCCCGAAGTAGCCCGGACTGACGGGCTCGTAGCACGGCGCTTGCCCGATGTCCTGACGCTGCGGCGGGCCTTCGGCACTCATCGGCCGCGTGTTGCAGCTGGAGAAAGCTCCCGACCCTGTCACACTGACTGCCTGCACGCCCGGGAGTGCCCTCAGACGCTCCGTGATTTCCCTGATGGTCAACGCTGCCTTCGGCTTCAATCTGCATGAACGCGCTACCGTTACCCAGATTTCCGGTAGTCGCCCCGGCTCAACTGAATCGCTGATCTGCGCCAAATGATCTGTGTTGAAACCAGGGCCTGCACGCAATTGGCGCCAGAGCACTGTGAATCATGAGCCCGGCGCCGACCAGCAGCACCAGTGACAACGCAATCTGGCCGATCACCAGCGCATCTTTGAATCCTTCGTCCACCGAGGTGCGCCACTGGCCCAAGTCCCCCCTCCTTCAGAGATTCGGTCAAGTCGGGCTTTGAGGCGCGAAGAGCGGGAAACAAACCAAACAACCAACCGGTCAGCAGCGCGACCAATAACGTGAAACCGAGCATGCGCAGGTTGATGGAAATCTCGTCTGCCCGCGGTATGGCATACTGCGGACTGGTATAGACCGCAAATCGTACCCCAGCGTAGGCGAGCAACAGACCCAATCCCGCACCCAGGAAGGAAAGCAGCAGGCTCTCAGTCAGCATCTGGCGAACCAGACGAGCCCGGCCGGCGCCCAGCGACGCGCGCACGGCCATCTCCTTTCCGCGCGAGGTCCCCCGCTCCAGGAGCAGATTCGCCACGTTCATGCACGCGATCAGCAACACCAGGACCACCGCGCCAAAGAAGGCTCAGGAACTGGTTCTTTCGCCAGCCATACATGATATACCTGAAGTGGTGGATGCGAGCCCCGTAACCTTTCTGCTCAGGGTATTGCCGGGCCAGGCGAGCCTCGACGACATCCATTTCCGCTTGGGCCTTCTCGATGCTGGTTCCCGGCTTCAGACGTCCGATGACCCACCACATGCGCGGTTTCCCTCCTGGACGCAAAGTTGCGGACCCAGAAGTCGACCTTGTCTCCCCCGACGGGTCGATACTCAGGACTCATCACCCCAATCACTTGGAGGAGTCCTCCACCCACTCTGATGGTGTTGCCGATGATCGAAGGATCCGAACCGAAGAGCCGTTGCCAGGCCGGATAGGAGAGTATGGCGCGTGCTGGCTGCCCTTGAGCATAGTCTTCTGGAATGAGCAGCCTCCCCTGACAGGCGCGCGCACCCAGCATGTGAAAATATCCCTCGCTTACATGCCGGACAAGGACCTGCTCGGCACGCTCCCTCCCACTGAAAACATGACTTGCGTCTGCATACTCAGCGATCTCTTCGAAACTCTGGCTTTGTTTCTTCCAGTCCAGAAAGGTTGGCGCGGAAGCGAGTCCCAGCCGTCAGGCTCCGGCATGTCGAGACGCCGTTCAGGGATGGCCATCAGGCGAGCTGGTTCGGGATACGGCAGGGGACGCAGGAAGACTGTGTCAAAGATGCTGAAGACGGCCGTGGTCGCCCCGATTCCGAGAGCCAGTGAGACGACTGCTGTAGTCGTGAATCCCGGGCTCTTTGCCAACATGCGCGCGCCGTAACGCAGATCCTGCCACAACTGCTCTGCGCAGAGAAATCCCCACACGGCGCGGCTGTCTTCCTTTGCCAGGGCAGCGCTGCCGAACTTGATGCGCGCAGCACGCCTTGCTTGCTCGGGCGGCATCCCGCGGTCGATGTTGTCTTGAGTCTCGAGCTCGATGTGGCTGCGGATCTCTTCTTCGAGATCCTGATCCGCTTCACGGGAGTGTACTATGCGCTCGAGACGGAAGAGGAACTGATGCCACCAGCGCATAGGAACCTTCCTTCGAGCGCAGGTTCGCTAGCTCGTTTTGCCCTCGGCAGGCCGCACAATCCGGACGATTGCCGCAGTCAGACGCTCCCACTTCGAAATCTCGGCGTGCAGCTGGCGCTTGCCGGCAGGTGTCAGACGGTAGTACTTGGCGCGGCGGTTAGTCTCGGATGTGCCCCACTTCGCCGTGATCCACCCGCGCATCTGGAGGCGCTGAAGCGCGGGATACAGCGAGCCGTGATCGATCTGCAGCACGTTTTGCGATGTGTGTTCGATCGTGTTCGCAATCCCCTGGCCATGCAGCGGACCCAGCAGCAGTGTTCTGAGGATCAGCATGTCCAGGGGGCCCTGCAGCAACTCGGTCCGATCTGCGTCTTTCGTACGGGGTGCCATAGTCTTTAGTAGATCATCTACCACACTACGGCGCTCTCAGTTCCCTTGTCAAACAATTTCGAGGACGATTGGGGGGAGGAAGTGCTTACGCTTTGGCGAAGCGCGCCGTGTCCGCGCCGGCGGCGCGGACCCACCTCAAAAGCACGGAGATGTTCGGGCATGCAGTGCAGGAGTAGGAATCAGGGATACCTGGTGTTTGTCGCCCCGCCACCATATTCGCTGTGGCGAGTCATACTTCCTCGAGGGCACGCTCGAGCAAATCGCTCACCTTGAGTTCACTTGCCCAATGGCGCAAGTAGGCAATGTCGAGCGCATCTGATCTTGTCTTCATCACTCCCAGAACATCTCGCCATTGGCGATCCGATACTTCCCCACCCATGCGAAACCATTCCAGTTTCGACAGGATGACATCTTCCGGGCTAGTTACATAGAGTTCGCGCTCAGGAGTGGTCGTGACGACGGATCTTGTACGCCGCGCCAATTGCGTTTGGTCAAAAGCTCTCAGCTTGGCGACAAAGATGTCGACTTTGAAGGACGTTTCAAAGTGGATGAGATTGAAACTGCCGCGGTGTCGGATGGCATGCCGTATCGCTTCTTCGTCGGCATAGAACTCTCGTGAAAAGGCCTCCAGCAAAGGCCGAACGTGTTCCGGCTGCAGATCCGCGATTATGTCCACATCCAGTGTGGAGCGCATCACACCATGCATTGAACTGGCCAGGGAGCCGCCGACAGCATACGGGATGCCGATTTTCTCCAGCGTCTGCGCAACGAGCAAAGTCACGCGGATGGAATCACCGTGCATCACCGTACACCTTGTTGGCAAGTTCTTCTCCCAGGATGAGCTCCGCAAGCTTGCGGCGTATCTGTTCTGGAGATGCGTCTGGATAGCGTTGTTTGAGACCGCTGACGGCAAACGCTTTGACGGTTTCATTCAAGTCGTCGACCACAGCGAGTTTCTTCCATGGTGGCATGCGGCGAATGATCTCGATTTGGATCTTCTCTGCGCCGGGACTGGTATCGGCTGATAGCGTCCGCATCTTTTTAATATATCATTCCTTCGGCGCAGGATAGGTCGACGGAATAAAGTGCCAGGTCTTCGGAATTCGGTTTTGTTCGAATACTGCAGAGCAGCCCCCGACGGATCCGAAAAACCGAATTCCGAAGACCCGGCACCGTTCCTACTTCCGCTGGAGGAGAGGCAGGAAGTCGGACATGAGCCAGAGTTCCGGGTCGCCGCCCTGGCTGGCGCCGAAGGCGATGGTCTTGCCGTCTGGTGACCATGCCATCTGCATGTGAATCGCATCAAGCCCGGTCTGCAACTCTTCGCTTTTCCGGCTCTGCAAGTTCACCTTCCAGATGCGGCTGTTTCTTGTGTAGGCCAGTTCTGTTCCGTCCGGCGACCAGGCCAGACCTGAAGCCCACCAATAGCACCTCACACCTTCGACCAGCACTTGGGAAGGGCCGCCGGTGAGGGGGAGAAGCCGGATCTTGTCATCGCGGCTCTTGAATGCCAGGTATTTTCCGTCGGGCGACCACGCAATGTAGGCCTCGTCGACGTTGTCTGATTCAGACGTCAGCTTCCGCGGCAACCCACCTTCCCCGGGCATTGTGTAGATGTTGTTAATTGAGCCATCCCCTGTTCCAGGCGATTCTTGACTGACAAAGGCTATTTGCTTGCCGTCAGGGGACCAGCAGGTGGAGTACAACTCATCGATACCGGTCGTTCGTTCTGTTACCTCCCCGCCGTCCGTGGGAAGGATGAAGATGTGAGGGAGCAACCTCACTGGAGAACTGTAGAAGTATCCACTGAAGAGGATTCTACTTCCGTCGGGCGAAACCGAAAGGCCGCCCCATGGAGGAATCGGCTGGATCGGGTGAGGACCGCGAACGGGTATTCTTACAATCTGTCCGCCGGAAGCCGGCACGTATTCGATGTTGTCTATGCTGCCATGGTGTTTCCCAGCAAAGTAGATTCGCTTTCCGTCAGGAGTCCAACTCGGCATCATCGCCTCCTTCGGAGTAAGCTGAACAGCCTTTCCGCCCGAGGCAGGTACGGTGTAGATCGATGCAACCTCGGGAGCAGGAAGCACCAAGCCGATCTTGTTGTCGTTGCTCCAACCCACCAGACCGTAGTTCGTCTTGTGTGGCAACTCGATCTTTGTCGGCGGACCTGCGGGGCGGCCGTCTGGCGCGATAGAAACGATCAATAATGATCCCCAATCCGAGACGAAACTAATCCCCCGATCCACCGAGGTATCGACTAGGAAGGCCAGCATCTTGCCGTCGGGTGACCACACCGGCCTGGATAACCTGCCGGGGGACGGCAGTTCGAACATGAGCGCCGGCGTTACGCCGGCAACATTGGTCACCCACACTTGTCTCCCGACGGGAAGGTCCGGGTCTCGGTCTGGATTCCGCAGCAGTCCGAGATAGGCGATTCTCTTGCCGTCCGGCGAAAACTCGGGCTGGTTGCTGATCGGCGGCGTCACCATTTGTGCCGCGCCACCGGAGGTTGGGGCGATATAGATTGAATTCTGCGATGAGTCTTCGTTTTCCTTTCGGGACGTAAAAGCCAGCCATTTCCCATCGGGCGAAAGGCCAATTCCCCAGTCCCCGAAGCGGTCCCACTTCTTCGGCACGGGAGCTTTCCGGGGCTCGCCGCCCGCGGATGGGACAAGGTAGATTGTCTCAATCCCAGGCCCCTGAGACGGGCGTTCCAAAACAAAGAGGACAAGCCATTTCCCATCGCGGGACCAGGCGATATCATTCGTCTGCAACCAGGCTGGGATCGGCTCGGTGATTCGGCGGGGCGGTCCCGCGATCTCCGGGTCCGAGGCGCCGTGAACCGGCAACAACCAGAGGGCGCCATCGGTTACGTAAGCCAGTTGCTGGCCGTCCGGCGAAAGCGCTGGGCCCCCCTCCAAGGGAAGCTTCGTGGGTACCCGGATTTTCGTGAACTTCGGCGCCTCTGCGGGAGCCCTGAGGGCTGCAAGCCGTGCCTGAGCTTCTCTTGCCACGTCCCCCTGGTCTGAGAAATCCCTGACCAACCGTTCGTAGGCCTTGCGTGCCTCTGAGTTCCCGAGCTTCTCGTAGCACTGACCCAGGCGCAGCAGAGCCTTCGCTGCCACCTCGCGGTTCGAGCTTTGGGCAAGCTTTACATACTCGTCGATGGCGCCTTTCAGGTCGCCATCGACCGTCTCCTTGTCAATCGCCGCGCGCAGGGCTACTTCCGCCCGATCGTCCTTCTGCACGGATGTAGATGCGAACAGCAAAGCCGCCGTCATGATTATCGCTGCCAGGAATCGCATGGTAGACCTCCTTATGAGGGCCACTCTAACTGGCGACGATCGCGCGATTATCCAGGGCATGTAGAGATTACGTCGAGTCTTCAGCCGTCAAACCGGTATCCGATTCCCCGCACGCCAAGCAGGTATCTGGGTTCTGCCGGCGCAGGCTCGATCTTCTTACGCAAATGAAGGATGTGCGTATCCACCACCCGGTCGCTGATAAACGTTCCCGGCTCCCAGGCTGCATCGATCAACTGCGCGCGCGTCAGCACCTTTCCGCGGCGGCGGATGAAAGCTGAGAGCAAACGGAACTCCAGGGCGGTGATATCAACCGGCTCGCCTTTGCGGCGCAACTCGGCGCGGTCGAAATCCACCTCGCACTCGCCGAAACGGTATATCCCCAGCGAATCCTCGCTGAAACGCCGCAGCACTGCCTTGATCCGCGCGCGCAGCTCGTGCGGACTGAACGGCTTGGTCACGTAGTCGTCGGCACCCAGCTCCAGTCCCAGCACCTTCTCGGCTTCGTGAGTCTTCGCGGTCAGCATGATGATAGGAGCCTTGACCCGCGCGCGCCGCAATTCACGGCAGACGTCGAAGCCGTCGACCTTCGGAAGCATGATGTCGAGCAGGATGAGGTCCCACGCCTCAACGGTCCCTCGGCGGATCGCCGCAGCGCCGTCCGTGACGACCTCAACCTCATACCCCTGATTCGTGAGGTCCGACTTCAGCCCCAGGGCGATGTCGGGCTCATCTTCCACAATCAGGATGCGCGGCATGTTCTATTCTCCAACAGGTATCAGGATTGTGAAGGTACTGCCCTCCCCAGGTGTGCTGGCGAGTTCGATTCTTCCGCCATGGGCATCGACAATGTGCCGGACCATCGCAAGGCCGATTCCGGTGCCTCGGACGTGATGCTCTGCAGCGTAAGCGCCGCGGAAAAACTTGTGGAAGATCTTCTTCTGCTCTTCAGGCGGGATGCCCGGGCCATGATCCCGCACCCTGATCGCAATCGATCCGTCTCTTCGCTCCAGTGTTACTTCGATGGCTCGATTCTCTCCGGAGTACTTCATGGCGTTGTCCAGCAGGTTCCAGAGCGCGCGGGAGAGGGCCTCAGTGTCTGCGTGCACTACTGCTGGCGCCGCATCGCATTGGATGGTGAATCCGCCGCTTTCGGCCTCCTTCCGAAAGTCTTCAACGACACCCTCGACCAGTGCACCTACGTCGGCTCTCTCGAACCGATAGGGCCGCGCACCGGCTTCCATGCGGCCGAAATCCAGGAGAGACTCCACCAGCCGCTGCAGCCGGTCGGTAGCCCGGGTCTGGGCGGCGCGGAACTCGCGGCGCTGTTCATCCGGTAGATCCCTGTCCTCGGCGAGCAGTGCGTTGAACTGGCGCAGTGAAGTGAGCGGTGTCCGGAACTCGTGTGAGACAGCAGAGACGAAGTCGGACTGCAGCCTTGCCGCGGCCAGCTCCCGGGACATGGCGCGCCAGATGAAATAGCTGCCTGCCACGACCAGTACCGAGAGCAGCCCGAGTCCCGCCAGCAACAGACGGCGGCGGGAGGAAAACTCTTTGAGCGCGACGCGGGAGTCAGCGTCAGTGACCCGGACCGTCCACGGCAGGCCGGTGTCCGACGCCAGGCGCAGCGCCTGCGGTGACCCTTCCGCGATCGGATCGCCGAAAACCAGGTTCCTGTTCGCGTCGAAAAGGGATGCGCGATGTTTGCCAGAACCGCTTAATTCGGGGAACCAGTTCCGACCCTGGTACGCGGGGCCGGCGAGCAGCGACACAAGCCGGTTCGGGGTGCTTTGCCACAGGGCGACGATCGCGACTCCATCACGGCAGAGGCATTGCCTGCCAGACTGCCTGATTTCGTCCTGACGGTCGCGTGTCCACTTCTGCCACAACCATTCCACGCCGACGGCAAGCGCCTCCTGCACTGGCTCCCGTTGCCTGACGGTTCCCGACAAGGTACTAGCAAGTCCGGAAAAGTAGAGATACGACGCGCGGTCCAGTTGCCAGCATGCACTTTGGAGTTTCGCCTGAAGAGCCGTCGCCTCGTCACGCAGTTCGGCCGTACGGCCCAACTCACCCAGCGCGGCGCACCGGGCTCGCATGGCCAGCAGGTCCGCGGGGATGCCTTCCAGCGTAACGGACTGTATCCGGCCGAGCCGTGAGTAAGCATCGAGGGCTGCCTCTTGCCGGCCTGCCTTGCGCAGATTCCTTGCCAGGCGCAGCAGCGCGCCGGCCCGCACGGCAGGATCCGGAGATGATGAGAGCTTCAGGCAAAGTTCAATCGCCTTCTGATAGTCCTGCTGACGGAATTCGAGTTCCTCCGCCTGCCGGAATGGCCCGTCACGCGATTTCCTGGATTGGGGCAGTACCGGGTAGTAGAGGAGCCGGCCGGGAGGATTGGCTTCGATTTCGCCGGAATGGAACACCAAGCGCAGTGCGTCACCCGATTTATCCGCGGGAGGCTGACTGGTGAGGTCTTTTTCCGTGCTCGAGATTCCCTGCTCCAGGGCCCTGACAGCACGATCAGCGGCGCTCTCCCGCAGTTCTGTGACCCGTTGCCTCTCGATCGAGCGGTCCTGTTCCAGGAGGCGCAGGCCGAGGGCCAGCAGGGCGGCCGCCGGCGCCAGCATTACCAGCAGGAAAAGCATCATGAGGTCGCGCGGAGGACGCAACCAACGGCGCAACTGCGGCATAGTGAGCAATATCTAGCACGATTCCATGATGAATCGATCTAGATTGTGTGTCGATTCGGTCGAGTCATTCTGGGGACGGGCTACTCAGCCTCAAAACTAAAGCGTTGATGCTTTGATGATCATTCATTTGATGCTATGATGTTATCATGAGAACAACGCTGACGATTGATGACAAGCTCGCAAGAGAGCTCCGAAGAATCGCATCTGAATCCGGCAGGCCTTTCAAGGAGGTGGTCAATCGCGCCTTGCGGCAAGGGATCGAGGCTGAACAGGCCTTGCCCAAAAGCCGGCCCTACAGGGTCAGGCCTGTATCTCTTGGCGGGGTCCTTCCCGGCATCAACCTCGACAAGGCGCTTCGCCTGGCAGACGAAATGGGAGATACGGAAATCGCGGGCAAGCTCAGGCTAAGAAAATGATCCTGATAGATGCCAATCTCCTGATCTATGCGATCGATTCCTCCTCACCTCACCATCGAGCGGCACGAAATTGGCTCGAGAAGACCCTGTCGGGGTCGGATGAAGTCGGCTTGACCTGGCATGTGATCCTTGCGTTTCTACGCATAGTCACGCATCCGGCGGTGGTGCGCCGGCCCATCGCGCCCGAAGTTGCTCTTGACTACGTCGATTCCTGGCTTCAGCAGCCCTGCGTGAGGACCGTTGTCCCGGGCGCAAAGCATTGGCTGATCTTTCGCGCCCTGCTTCGCGCCACCGGGACCGCCGGGAATCTCACCTCGGATGCGCATTTGGCCGCGCTGGCCCTGGAACACGACTGCGAGCTCTATTCAAGCGATCACGACTTCAAGAGATTCCCGGGGATCAAACATATCAATCCGCTGGAACAGTAGCGTCTCCTGCCTTTGTCAGGCGCTGCCTCGGTATCAGGGCGCCGATTTGAGCGCCGGCAGGAAGTCCTCCAGAACCCAAAGCTCATTCGGCGACCCCCCTCGGTTGCCGGTGTCGAAAGCGATGCGGCGCCCGTCCGGATGAGGCGCCACAATACCTATGCCCTCCACCGACAGTCCCGTCCTCTGTGGCTCGCCCCCGGCAATGGGAATGCGCCACAACTCCGGCATTTCGTCCTTTCCGGTACGTCTCGCGATCAGCACGTTGCGTCCATCCGGGGTCCACGCAAGTTCCCGGAAATCTTCTGTTTCAGACTGCCGGAAACGAGCCAGTTCACGCAATTCCCCACCCGTCGCCGGCAGCAACCAGAGTGCCGTCCACTGGCGCTCGTCGATGGGCGACCGGAACGCTAGCTGCTTTCCGTCTGGAGAACTTGCCAGTCTGGCCCAGCCTGATCCGGCCAGGTAGGGAACCTTGGCCAGTTCCTGCTCCTTGCCGGATTCGAGGTCGCGTGAGATTACTCCGCCCCGGAGCTTTGGCTCACCTAGACTGAAGAAGAAAAGCGTTTTCCCGTCCGGGGACAACTCTGCATGACCTATGACTGGGCCGGGGGAACTGAGGACGAGCCGGTAGTCGCCGGTTTGAAGGTCCACCCGGTAGAACCCGATTGAATCGTGCCTCGAACTCTCCCACGCACCGACTAGGATCGACTTCCCATCCGGGAACCAGTGGACATGGACAAGGTATGGTTCGAGTTTGACCGGAACGTCCCTCGCTTCGCCGGTTTCGACGGAGAGGATCACCAGCGTCGGCGATTCCACCTGGTCGTCCCGCCGGATAGTACGCCAGGCGGCGGCCGTCCGGCGACCATGATGGCGCCGAATTGGAGCCAACCAACCGCGGAGCGGCCGGCACCGGCTGCCGCATCATCTTGCCTTCCGCCGAATCCAGTTCCGTGATGTATACGTCCGCGATGCTGGTGTTCGTGGAGTAGTAGAAAGCCCCTCGCCGGGTGAAGCCGTTGGGCCGGCCTCCACGGCCCACACCATCTTTCAAGAGCCGCGGTATTCCCTCCGGTTTGCCCTCAACCACGTCGATGGCCCAGAAGCCCTTGGCGCCCGTGCGGTCGCTGATGAAGAGAACCTTCTTCCCGTCCGGCATCCAGAAGGGGTACCAGCCGCCGTACGGCAGCCGGACAAGGGGCGCCTCCTGGCCTCCCTCGAGGGAAAGCACGAAGATCTCATAGCCACTGACGCCGACGCCCTCTCGCGTGGGGGAATCGTAGACCAGGAAGCGCCCGTCGGGTGAAAGGCTGGGATCCCACGGGGACTTCGCCCGAGTTGGGAGAATCCGCTCGGGCCCCCCGGCGGCCGGGATGAGGGCGATGCGCGATTCGTCTGGGTCACGCCTCCAAAGGGCGGTAAGGATCTGTTTGCCATCCGCGGTCCACTGCCATGGTTCAAGCCAATGGCCAAACTCCTTGTCGCGGTAGACGGTCCTCGGGTTGGAACCATCAACCCCAATCACGCGGAGCTCGTAGTATTTCTCCTTGTTGTGCCAGGCATAGGCGATCTGCCTGCCGTCGCCGGAGATAACGGAGCCTTCGGCGAATTCGGATGAGTCTTTCGAGGCGCCCTTGTTGGTGAGGCGCCGGTTCTGCCCGGTTGCCAGGTCCCGCACGGCCAGATCGCCGGTTTCCCAATCATGAAAGGAGAAGTACCTGCCATCCGGCGAGGGCGACCCGTCGAACTCCCCCCTGCTCTCCCAAACTTTGCGCAGCGTGATGTCGGGCGGATAGCTCAAGCCCCCGGGCCGCTCCAGAGCTGACAACCGTGTGCGAGCTTCCGCGGCAAGCTCGTTCTGATCGGAGTATTGACGCAACAGCTGCTCGTAGGTCTTTCGGGCGTCGGCCTGGCCCAGCCTCTCGTAACACTGCGCCATTTGCATCAATGCCTTCGCCGCGAGCTTCCGGTCGCCGGCGTACTTCTCAGCAATCTGCTTATAGGCCTTGATGGCCTCCGCCAGCTTGCCTTCCGTGCGCTCCAGAACCAGCGCCTTCTGAAACAGGTCGTAGCCGCTCTCCGCGGCCATGCCAAAGAGTGCCGCGACGAGAATCACCGCGAGTGTGTCTTTCATAATCATGCCCCTCTCAAGAAATCCTGGAGCAGGAGGATATTTGATTCGGCGGCGATGGTTGTCATGACCGGAGACCTCACAGGCAAAATCTTCACGAAAGATCTGTCACCGGAATGTCACGGCGCCCACTTGTACCCGACGCCGCGGACGGTCAGGATATGCACCGGCTCTGCTGCGTTCCTCTCCAGCTTGGCCCGCAGGCTCGCGATGTGATTATCCACGGTCCGCGTGGTTGGATAAACCTCCAGTCCCCACACTTGATCGAGCAATTCGGAACGTGAAATCACCTCGCCGGGATGCGAAGCCAGCGCGCGCAAAACCTGAAACTCACGCCGCGTCATCTCGAGCGGGACGCCGCCCTTGCGCGCCTCATAGCTCCGGAAGTCGACGAAGACATCATTGACGCGCAGTTCGTTCAGGAGCGTGCCGGCAGCCTGTACGCGGCGCAGCAGTGCCCGCACGCGAGCGAGAAGTTCTCTGAGGGAGAAGGGCTTGCTCACATAGTCGTCGGCACCCAGATCGAGGCCCAGGACCCGGTCGCCCTCGTCTCCGCGCGCGGTCAATATCAGAATTGGGGTGCGGAGGCCTTCCGACCTCATCTTGCGGCAGATCTCGTAGCCGCTGAGTTTTGGCAGCATGAGGTCGAGAATCAGCAGGTCCGGGTGTTTCTCACGAACGAGCCGGTAACCTGTTTCCCCCTCAGCCGCTGTAAGGACATCGTAAGACTCCCGCCGCAGGGTCTCGGCAAGACCTCGCAGGATCGCAGGATCGTCTTCTACGACCAGAATGCGCGTCACGCTTCGCTCCTCAGCGGCAGCCTGATGGTGAACGTGCTTCCCTGCCCCGGCAGGCTCTCGACTCCCACAGAGCCGCCATGCGCTCTGACGACGTGATCGACTAGAGTCAAGCCGAGTCCGGCACCGGGCAGGCGATCGTTTTCCGGAGATGAAATGCGATAAAACCTTTCGAAGATACGGGAATGTTCGAATTCGGGTATGCCCGGCCCGTGGTCCACGACGCGGACGACACCATACTCATCCTCGCGGGAAAGCCGGAGTTCCATGTCCCGCGAGTCGCCTGAGTACTTCATGGCGTTGTCGAGCAAATTCAGGATCGCCTGCTCAAGAGCATCCCTGTCGGCGAGAATCGGAGGCAGGCTGTCATCGACGGCCAGGGCCAGGCGAAATCCGGACTGGGCCATGGAGTACTGCATGGCGCCGACGGCGCTCCGCACCACATCGGCGAGGGATGTCGGTCGCATCGGGTAGGTCTTCCTTCCCTGCTCGATGCGCGCGAAGTCGAGGACATTGTCCACGAGCCTGCGCAAACGGTCGGCCTCCTGGATAATCGTGTCCAGGTTCTGATTCAGGCTGGACCGGTCGAGGCCGTCATGCATGCGCGACGCCTCCGCGAACATCCGGATCGCAGTCAGCGGCGTTTTCAGCTCATGCGAAACACTGGCGACGAACTGAGACCGCATCGCGGCCAGCCGAAGTTCCCGGCGCACATCGCGCCAGGTGAGGTAGCCGGCAAACAGAGTCACGGCCAGCGCGATTACCAGCGCAAGGATGAAGGGCGCCATCCGGGAATGTGCGCTCGATTCTCCTGAGGCCGGGATCATCACTCGTATGCCCGTGAAGGGATCGCCCAGCAGTTCGCCCGATTGACCGGATGCCAGACGGATTCCATCCATGTAGGAAACCGTGCGGGTCAGCAGCTCGCGCAGGCGTACGGCAATCACACGGGATTCCGGCGAGGAACCGTGGGCGACTATTCCAACCAGCCAGGGTGGATCTCCGTACGGAACCCACGAGAGCTGGCCTGCGCGGCCCGCAGGCATCAAGGTCGCGAAGTCTCTTTGGAGCGCCTCAGCCTGTTCACGTTCGTGGGCCTGCCCGGTGAGCATTGAATCCAGATCGCGGGCGCCCGCACTTCCGGCCAGATCACGGAGCATGTAAAGGACCGCCGGCGACCACCACCTGGGGCTCTCCACCGTGGTGCGGATCAGCGTGAGGACCTCGTCATTCGCGACGCCGGCTTCCAACAGGGGCGGCACCGCATATAGTGAGAGCGGGATTCCTTGTTCATCCACGAGGTCCGGTGATGACCTGAGGATCGATGCGTACTCGCCGAGGCCATCCTTCCTGCGCCCCGTTTTCATCAGGACGCGGGCCATCGACAGGCGGGCAAGAGCCTGCGCGGCCGGGTGTCCGGCCGCTTTCACGGCCTGCCGGTAATCCCCGACCGCCTTCCCGGCTGAGCCTCCTGCTTCTTCCTGCGCGCCCTTCTGGAATTCCCGGAGAAAGTCGGGCCGGGATGCCGCATCGCGAAAGGCCCTGATTTCGGCGCTCTCATCCCATGGAAGAACCAGCTGGCCTGCGCGCAGACTGCCGGCAAAAGCGACCAGTTCCTCCGGGGGCACGCCGGCGGACGATGCCAGATCGAGGCGGACGCGATCGAGATGGTTCGACAGCTCCTGGCGCAGCTGGGCGAGGCGCCGCTGGCGCTCATCCGCCGAGCGCTTTTCCTGGAGCTGACGCTCCTGCTCGAGGGTGCGCAGGCTGAGCCCGATGAGCACCAGGCAGGGAGTGAGGACCGCGACCAGGAAGAGCCACACCTGGCGCCTGGGGAGCGCTGTTGCTGCTGGATTGCTTGCCCGTCTCGGCACCGTCAATCCTCGCGGAATAGCCGTCAGATCGCGGTGCCATTCTATCCCGCCTCAGCAGCACCAATGTCACGGGAATGTCACGTCCGGTGCCAGGTCTTCGGAATTCGGTTTCGGAACCGACATCGCGGAACACGGCCTAAAATAGGCGAAGAACCGAATTCCGAAGACCTGGCACTGTTCGGGGCTAGCGGAATATGTTCTCCATGACCCAAATCTCGGCGCGGTACTCAGGCACTGCAAACGCAATGCGCCGGCCATCGGGATGAATCCGCAAGTGGCCAATTCGCGGATACGATATTCCGAGTCTTACGGGCTCACCGCCCTGAGCCGGAATTCGCCAGACCTCGGTGAGTTCCCCGTGCGGCCAGGTCCCGCTTCGCTTTGTATAGAGGAGATACCGACCGTCGGGAGTCCAGGCAAGGTTTTCGATCCACTGGGGCGGGTCGCTCTTCATCAATTGTCGAGCCTCCCCGCCCTGGGTCGATATAACCATCAGCTTGGTCGGGGTCTCTTGCTCCTCGACGAAGGCCAGCCAGCGCTCGTCAGGAGAGACAGCAATATCGCCGGAAGGATCGTTAAATGCGGGCACCTTTTCGTCGGCGCTGTATATCACCTTCTCATCTCCGGTCTGAAGATCGCGAACCCGGATCTGCAGCGCCTTTGACCCAATCCCGGAATAGTAGACTCTCTTGCCCTCGGGCCTTACGTCATAAGTGCGGAGCGGGAAATCGGCTGTTTCCTGGTAAACCGCGGAGATACCCGGGGGATGAGTATCGATAACGATAGATGCCGCGTCGGCCGGCCAGATCCGCCCCCATAACTAGAAAGGACCGGCCGTCTGCAAGGCAGCGCACGCGGCCAAAACCGGACAACTCCGGCGCGAACTCGCGCTCTTCGCCGCTTTTTCATCTCTGGTGCAGAGAAGGCTCGGGCGCCCTGGACTCATCGACCGTCGGCGTCCGGAACCATAAGCGAGATAAGTTCCGTCGGGGGACCAATCCGGCACTCCATTCGTACCCATGAATTGCTGCACGGCTGGTGAGGGCGGCTCAACGACCTTCGCTGCAAGCAGATCGACTGTCGCTCTGTAGACGTTTAACACCCAGCCGCCGACCCCGTAGAAAAAGGCAGCCATCCGGTGAAACACCGATAGGAGTGATTTCACCCATGTCCCTTTTGATCAGAATCGGTTCTCCAGCCGCCTTATCGCCTTGAAGTCGAAGAAGCCAGATGCCCCAGCCGCCGGTGCGATCACTGGCAAACAAAAGGGACTTGCCGTCAGGAGCCCAGCCCAGCATGAAGTCGTTGGCGGGGTGCTTGACCAGTGGCGTATCCTCCCTCGTATCCAATGAAACCTGCGCGATATCGCCACCGGCATCGTGTACTATTCGGCGCCCGTCCGGCGAATAAGCCATGCGGCGGGGCCCGCTCTTCGCGAAGGATCTGATAGTCTTGAAAGGAAGAGCTCTGGATTGAGATACTGACAATCTGGTCGGGATCGTTCTCTTCACGAGAGCGAAGCGCCAGGATGTCTTTGCCGTCTTTGGACCAGTCGAAAGGCGTGATATTCCAGCGGTCTTTGTCCCGGTACACAATCCGGGGCGGTGCGGCGTCCAGCGCTACCGAACGCAGCTCATAAAACTGGTCGTCATTGTACCAACCGTAGGCAACCTGCCTACTATCCGGCGACACGGCCAGGCCGTCCGCAAAGTGAGCCGGGCCTGCGGCCGTCGCCTCCTTTGTAAGCCTGCGTGCCTGCGCCGGTTTTGAGGTCGTAGACGCCCACATCGCCATCGCTGGCCCAATCCACATAGGCAAGGAAACGGCCATCGGGTGAGAGGCTGCAGTAGATGTCTGTGGCAGGATCAACCATTACCTGGCGGGCCACGATCCCATTACTGACCAGACCACGGATAAGAGCCATGAGGCGTGCGTTTGCGAGTTTGGCGATCTCTTTCTGATCCGCGTAGTCCTTGACGAGCTGCTCAAACAGCTTCCGGGCCTCGGCCTGACCCAGTTTCTCGTGGCACTGTGCCATATGGAAGATGGCTTGCGCTGCCACCGCGCGATTCTTTCCGTAGTGAGAGATGATTTGCCGATATTGCTCAATGGCCGCCTTCAGATCCCCTTCGACCTGTTCCTTGTGCATGGCGGCTTTCAGCTGGACTTCGGCGGAGCGCTCGCCTTGAGCTAACGCCAGGCCTGCGGCCAGCATTGCTATTGCGAAGAATCTCGTTGTCCTGTTCATAATCAACCCTCCTCGAAAAGAGGGTAGACACGCAGATTCCGAGGCGATTCAGACCATTGTCATGATTGCGTCACGGCTCAGCCATCAAAGCGGTAGCCCAGGCCTCGCAGGTTTATCAGATAGCGCGGATGCTCAGGGTCAGGCTCCATCTTCTTGCGCAGGTTGGTCACCTGGTTATCCACCACTCTCTCGGTCACGAAGGTTCCCGGTCCCCACACTTCATCCAGCAATTGCTGGCGTGTCAGGACGCGTCCCACGCCGGCGGACAAAGGTCGCCAGAAGCTTGTATTCGAGCGCAGTCAGCTCGACCACGTTGCCGCTTCGGCGCAATTCGCATCGCGCGAAATCCAACTCCGCATCGCCAAAGCGATAGGCCTCGCCTGTTCCCGGATCGCTTCTCCGCAGCAGTGCTTTGATGCGGGCGCGCAGTTCCCTTGCGCTGTAGGGTTTGGTCACGTAGTCGTCCGCTCCCAGTTCCAACCCCATCACCTTTTCCGCCTCGTGCGTTTTTGCCGTCAGCATGAGAATCGGGGTCCTGACGCCTGCGTGCCGCAGCTCCCGGCAGACCTCGAACCCGTCTTTGCGCGGGAGCATCACATCGAGCAGGATCAAGTCCCACTGTTCCGATTGCGCCCTCCGGCTCGCAGTCTCGCCGTCGGTCGCCGTTTCGACCTGGTAGCCTTCCCGGCGCAGATCGTCCTCCAGCGCCAGAGCGATGCTGCCCTCATCCTCGACAACCAGGATTCTCTTCATTGCCGGTCCGATCTCCCCGGTATGAGAATAGTAAACCGGCTCCCGCGTCCCGGTTCGCTCTCGAGCCGGATGCGACCGCCGTGTCCTTTCACAATGTGATCCACCATAGCCAGACCGATGCCCGTTCCTTTGACATTCGACGCAAGGGAAGCCGCGCCACGGGTGAACTTGCCGAAGATGCTCGCGCTGCTCCTCCCTCGAGATGCCCGGCCCCTGATCCTCTACGGCAATCGCAATCTCGGATCCCTCAGCTTTCACCGTCACGCGAACAGCAGAAGAATCCGGAGAATATTTCACCGCATTGTCGAGCAGGTTCCACACAGCCCGCCCGATCGCTTCACGATCCGCGCGGGCAGGGTATGCTCACGGCAGGCATCACGTAGACAATGCGTCGGCCATCCACCGATGCTTGTTCGCGGAACTCGTTCACGACCTTTTCGACCAGCCCGGCAATTTCGACGTCTTCCATGCGATACACCTGCCGTCCCGCCTCCATGCGCGCGAAGTCCAGCAGGCTCTCGACCATGCTCCGCAGGCGCCTGCTCTCCTTGCCGAGGGCAGAATAGTAGAGACGAAGCCGATCGTCGGGTGTGCTCGCCTTCCTCCAGGAGTTCGGTGAGGTGGCACATTGCCGTGAGTGGCGTGCGGAACTCATGGGAAACCGCTGCCACGAAATCGGACTGTAGGTCGCGCCAGGCCCAATTCACGGTTTACGGCCCGGAAGATGAAATAGGCCGGCCCCGACTATCACCGGAGAACCAGAGCGAGACCGCCTATCACCAGGTTGCGCCGCTTCACTGAGATGCCGGCTTCGAGGCCGGGATCGGTGCTCGCCACGCCTACAACCCAGGGCAGGCCGGTCTCCTGGGGATACTTCAGCACAACGGTATTTGGCTCAGGATCGGATCTCACCGCCTCGCGACGATGATTCGAGTCTTCGAGTTCGACGGACGCACCGAGACCCGCCGCAGTTGTCCGCAAAGCCGTCAGGCACGCATCTGCAGGGGCGACGAGGACTGCATGCCGCCCGGAGTGAATCCACAGCCCGACGACAAGGACGCCGTGGCTGGTCAGGCTCATCCTCCCGGATTCCTCTCGCCCGGTACTTGCCGGAGCCGTTCCCACAACATCCTGACCGCCTCTGCCGACGCGAGCGCTTTGTCTGTCGCAGGGTGCGGGGTCGGCAACGACTCCCGGTAGAAATCGAATGTCGCCTCGTCGATCGGATACTTCCCCTCCCAGAGCGCGGCAGCGAGTAGTTCTGACTCACGAAATGATGCGCTTACATCACCAATTGTCTTCAGCAGGATGATCCGTTCGTGACGCGCGAGCAATTCCGCCGGTGAGCCCGCAACGGCCGTTCCCCCAAGCGTGGCAAGCTCCTCGTATACGGTGAGCGCATCCTTCAATCTCTGCTGTTTGCGGAGGCAGCGCGCGAGCCTCATCAGCGCGGCGGCTCGTATCCGGTCGTCCTGGCGCAGCGCGAGCTTCCTGTACATAGCCTCTGCGCGATCGTGATCCTCGTCGCGATATTCGTGAGCCTCACCCGCAGCAAACAACCCTGCGAATGACTCTTCTTGTGCCGGCAGGGACGGAAGAAAAACCAGGCGACTGTTCTGGCGACGAGTAGCCCCGGCGGTATCAAAGGCGACGCAAGCGGCGCCCGGCGGCAGGTTTGCCGAAACGCCCTCGGCAAAGGACCGCAACGATTCTTCCCAGGTGCTGAGCCTGCGGTCCAGTTCACTGCAGGCCAGGCCTGCGGCGCTGTCAAGTCGCTCGCGGATTCTACGTTCTTCGAGGGCGGCGTCCTGCTTTATTACATACCATCCCAGGAATGCCAGGGCCGTGAACGGCACGGCAACCACGAGGAGGAAAAGGCACAGTAGTTTCCCGGGTGTGTGGAGAGGCTCGCGCCAGCTCATCAGAGACACCAAGCTTATCAGTGCCTATTCTAATCGCAGGTGTCAGCCGCGAGTCAGCACTTTGTCACGCTTCTGTCAGGAACCATGTGGGGCGGGTTTTGAACCCGCCCCGGCGGCTTGAAAAGCCGCCGCACATGTTTCCTGGTTATGCGGGTCCCTCTTACCGAGTCTGAAGGCTGATAGCGCCGGCCTTTTCGAGGCTCTCCAGCAGGCGGTTCACTTCGGGCAACTCGACCTTGCCGTAGTACCACTCGCCAGCCGAGAGAGATGCGGCCCGCACGACCCGGTAGATGTCGAGTACCGAGCGCTTACCGTCGATCAGGTTGCTGACCTCATACGCGTAGTGCCAATGCAAATCGCCGGTCTCCCTGGGGAACTTCACTTTTTCCGTGACAACGTCCAGCAGCGTCGCCTTCCATGAGGGAACGTGTTTGGCCGCCTTCTTTTCCTCATCTGTGAGTACCAGCTCGGCTTTTTGTCCCGTCGCCTGTTCGAAGAAAGCATCAAGGTTTCTCCGAATCGTACCCGCGAGGTTGTGTACGCTGTCGCGCGCCCCGGCGACAAGCCGCTCGCCTTCAGTTCCAGACCTGGCAAGGATCTTGAGCGATTCCACCGCCTGCGTCTCGCGCCACTCCGCCGTATCGGTCAGCATCAGCGCGTCCTTGTATCGGCTGGCCGCCGTTCCTGCCGAGGCGTCCGTGATCCGGGCCAGTGCCGCCTCGCCGTCATGCCCGAGACGCTGCTGCGCTCCGCCGAGCACAAGAGCTGTCAACTGCGGCAGGTTGGATTCCCCGGCCGAGGCGAGCGCGTACGAGGTCGTCGCCACGACGAAGGCGTTGCGCTTGAGCTGAGTGGCATCGACCTGCCACAGGTCGTCATCGGTTGAGTGAATATAGTTATCGGGCCAGTTGGTGAGGGAGATGCCCGGTACTCCGACACGCCCGTCGTTGAAGACCATATGGTCCGTCGAATCGTAAAAGGGAACCGCCATGGCGCGAAACGGCTCGCGCGTGCCCTTCAACGCAAACATGGGTCGGGAGAAGTCCGAGCTGTTCGCGCCCTCGCGCAGCGGCACCGCGGTGTTGCCCCAGACCACGGCATTCACGACGCTCTCACCGAGATCGTTCAGGAAGCTGGGACGGGAAAACGGCGTGCGGCTCATGAATTGAACCCGGGATCCCTCACTCTGCTTGGCTCCGACCATGTCCTGGTTCAGGTTCGCCAGCATGGTTCCGGCCGCTTCCGGATTCTCGGCCAGATATCGGTACTCGGCGCCGATCTCATCCACCCACCAGAATCGTATGTTGCGGCGCGGCCGTTCCAGTTTTCCCTCCGCGATAAGCCTGTTCAGACAACGCCCGATTTCAAGCAGGTTGGCGACCCCTGACCGGTCGTCGTTTGCCGATGTTTTCTCCTCCTGCATGTGCGCAGTCAGCACGATATCGTCGTTATGAGGATCGGTGCCCCGGATCCATGCCTCGGCGATTCCCTGCCGCGGTTCATTGAACGAAGTCTTGATATTCACGCGCACTCGCACCGTCTTCCCGGCACGCTTCAGTTCCTCCAACTGCGTGTGCAGGCCGTCACCCTCCCGCTGTGTGAGGATGAACGCGAACGTCCCGTCCTTCCCGCCATCCGACTTGTATGGGATCGATGTGAAGGCTGCCTGGTCGGGGAAATACGGACGCTGCGGCGCGTAGGAGATAACGCCAGCGGCTTCGAACTTCCATACCGCCAGCGCATGCACCCCCCGTGCATCTCCGCTCGCAAGCACGATCTTGCCCTTCACATCCTTGCCCTGGTAATCGGCTTCTGCAGTCCCGGTACCGACGTCGACGAGTTCAGCAGTGACATCGGCGGTCCGGCTGTTGGTGGCCACGCGCAAGGGCGATTCCAGTGTGTCCCCGAGCTTTGTCATCTCCGGCTCGACGATCCACGCTTCGCCGGACTGCACATTCCACGGCCGATCCGTGCCGCCCACCCAGAAGACCTTGACATCGACCAGACCATATTCGCGCGCCTTCGCGGCCACCCAGTTGGCCTGGGCTTCGAAGTCCTCGTTGCTGCCATTGGGCGAATGATAGAGCGTAAGGTGCCGGATGAGATCGAAGGAATTGTCGCCGGAGATCTCGTTCTCGATGGCCTGCCACACCTTGAACGGAACAGCGGGTGAGATTTGCGCCGTCGAGCAGGTGGGGACGAGCAGTACAGCCAGGAGCAGGAATCGTTTCATCACTTTCTCCTCTGCATGGGGGTGGATGCGCATTATACCGCCTCAATTCCGTCGACGGGATTCAAAGCCGACGACGATGATTTGTCCGTCGTCGTGTCCGACAGGTACAATTTCTTGCAGGGGTAGCATAGGAAAGGAGGAAGAAATGAAGGACTTTCTCAGTGTCTTCCGGGGCTGTGCTCTGTTCGCTCTGCTCGTGCTTGCGGGCCTTGCCGCTTCGACGCCGGTTGCAGCGGCAGCGGGAATCACCGGCAGTGCGGCGTTTCAACAAATGACCAAGCTCGCCGGAGAATGGACCGGAACCATGCAGTCTCCGAACGGAGATCCCGCGAGGGTCGTCTACAAAGTGACGTCTGCCGGCAAGACCGTCATGGAGACGCTGGCCCCCGGCACCGACTACGAAATGGTGAGCATGTACCACATGGATGGCCCTGCCCTCGTAATGACCCACTACTGTTCGCAGGGCAATCAGCCGCACCTCCGTCTGAACGAGAGTAGTTCAACGCCGACGGAATTCGTATTCGACTTCGTCGGAGGAACGAATCTGGATCCTGCCCGGGATTCCCATATCCACGGGCTGGTCCTCCGGATCAAGAGCGACAACCAGCTCGAGGCCGAGTGGACCGGGTACAAGGACGGCAAGAAGGCGGACACCATGCTCTTCCTCCTCACCCGGAAGTAGTCACTCACGCCTTCAGGCAACCAAGGTGCCAGGTCTTCGGAATTCGGAATCCGAAGACCTGGCACCCGCTTCGTCAGCGTTTGGGTAGCAGGGGTGAGAGCAGGTTGTCCAGGAGGCAGAGCACCAGGGCGTACCACGCTATTCTGTTTCAGCTGCAAGTTATTGGCATCAATGAAGATTAATACACAGACAGGATAGAGTAGCGTTGCCATTCTCCCATATGATATAGTCACATGGTCATATGACTATTGATTGAGAAATGCAAATCTCAGCTTCTAGGTTCAAAGCAAGGTGCCTTGAGCTCATGGATCGGGTCCACGAGTTTGGGGAGGAAGTGTTGATCACGAAAAGAGGGAAGGTCATCGCCCGGCTGTGCCCGGTCTCTCCCGTATCGCACGACTCCTTCGGCTGCATGAAAGGCTCGGGCGCCATTCTGGGAGACATAACGCAGACACCCGCCCAGGATTGGGAAGCGGAGCATGGTGGTTGGGTCCATGAGTAGAGACCTGATCCTGCTCGACACTCACATCTGGCTCTGGTGGATCTTCGGAGACGCCAGGGTCGGCGATGCGGGCGTCCGCAGTCTTATCCACGAGGGCGAGCACGCTCACCGCCTGTGCATATCAGCGATATCGATCTGGGAAGCCCTGCTCTTGCGCGAAGCCGGCCGCATCCGGATTGGCGGGGACTTGCGGGCGTGGCTGCGAGAGGCGCGCGAAAAGTTCGTGGTCGCAACGCTTCCGGTCGATGAACGAGTGGCGCTTGAATCGCGCCTGCTGCCCGGGGTATTCCACTCCGATCCCGGAGACAGGTTCATAGTGGCGACGGCCAGAATTGCGGGGGCATGCCTGGTCACCGCCGATCGCAGGATCCTCGAGTACGCAGACGCCGGCAATGTCCGAGCCGTGGATCTTGCCGGCGAGCCTCATTCATAGCGCCGGGCTTCGACCGGATCAATCCTCGTTCCTCATTTGACCGCGGGGAGGGAGCCTTCCAAAACCCGAACCTCACTCGTCGCCCGTCCGTGGCCTCCGCAGTCGAAGGCGATGCACCGCCCACCCGTGTGGGACGCCGCGGCCTGTGCCACGAAACTTCCACGAAATCCTGAAAAATCCTCATTTCAGCTGTAGAATGCTGCGTCACTGAACATCTGTGGACCGACATGCCTGACGAACATAAGACGAGCAGAGCCGAAATCGCACACCCCACGGGCACACGTGTACCCGTGATCCTGGCGACGACGGTGATGCTCACCTTCATCTCCTTCTGGCGGGCCGCCGCCATCGTCCTGTGCGACCTCGGATCCTCCGCTTTCTACGTGGGAGGAATCTCCGAACAGGCGATCGGGAAAGCCGCCCCATGGCTGATCCTGGGAGTCATGTGCTTCTCGTACGCCATCCGCGCAGTGTATATCGAAGCCTGCGTCATGTTTGTGCGGGGCGGCGTCTACCGGGTAGTCAAAAGTGCCCTGGGCAATACCCTGGCGAAGCTCAGCGTTTCCGCGCTGATGTTCGATTACATTCTGACCGGACCTATCAGCGGAGTCTCCGCGGGGCAGTACCTGATCGGTGTGGTCAACGAGATTCTGCAAACCCGGGGGATCACCTGGATGATCCCCGAGGGATGGGGATCGGCCTGCATTGCGATCGCCGTCACCCTCTATTTCTGGCGCAAGAACATCATCGGCATTCACGAAAGCAGCGACAAGGCACTCAGGATCATGCAGATCACGACCGTCATGGTCGTCATAATGATCCTCTGGTCCTTCTGGACGATCGCCAGCAGAGGAGCGGCGCTCCCTCCCTTGCCGCACCTGGAGAACCTGCGATTCTCCGAGGACGCGCTCGGTTGGCTGAACGGCACCGACTGGGTGAAGAAGATCGGTTTTCTGGGCATCCTGATCGCTTTCGGGCACTCGATCCTGGCCATGAGCGGCGAGGAGACCCTCGCCCAGGTCAACCGCGAGATCGCCTATCCCAAGGTCCGGAACCTGAAGCGGGCGGCCTTCATCGTTTTCATATACAGCCTGACGTTCACGACGCTGGTGTCGTTCTTTGCGGTGATGATCATCCCGGATTCGGAACGGCCCCGTTTCTATCCGAACCTCATCGGCGGGCTGGCCATGAACCTGGAAGGCCCGTTCATCGCCCGCATGGCATTCCACATTTTCGTGGTTCTCGTCGGCTTCCTGATCCTCTCCGGAGCCGTCAACACTGCTATCATCGGCTCCAACGGGGTCCTCAATCGCGTCTCCGAGGACGGGGTGCTCTCAAGCTGGTTCCGCAGGCCGCACGATCGCTTTGGGACCTCGTACCGCATCATCAACATGATCGCGATGCTCCAGATCGCCACGATTGTGGCAAGTCGCGGCCAGGTCTATCTTCTCGGTGAGGCCTACGCGTTCGGCCTGATCTGGAGCTTCATCTTCAACACCCTCTCGATGTTCGTGCTGCGTTTCAAGAATCCGGGGCCCCGGGAATGGAGGGTCCCGTTCAATATCCGGTTGGGAAACAAGGAACTACCCCTGGGCATCCTGGTCGTGCTCCTGATTCTCCTGGCGACCGGCGTGACCAATCTCGTAACCAAGGAAGTAGCCACGATCAGCGGATTGATCTTTACGGCGGCGTTCTTCGTCCTGTTTACAGCGTCGGAAAGAGCGGCGCACAAGAAGCGCGACACGCACGGCATGGACGAATTCCAGCTGATCCGCCAGGAGAAGGTGGACCTGCCGTCGCTCGAGGTCCGGCCGGCGCCGGTGTTGGTTCCTCTGCGCGATTACAGGAAAGCGCGCAACCTGGAGCTCGCACTGTCGGAGACCGACACGACGGAGCGTGACGTCGTCGTGATGACGGCCCACATAATGCAGGGCACCCGCGCCGGCTACCGCGACATTGTCGAGGAGCACCTGTTTACAGACTACGAACAGATGCTGTTCACCAATGTAGTGGCGCGGGCGGAAAAACTCGGCAAACCCGTGAAGTTGCTCACGGTGCCTTCAAATGACGCCTTTGCAGCCACGGTCAATGTCGCGATCCGCCTGGGCTGCATCCGAGTCTACATGGGCGGCTCGGAGAAGATCCATGTGACCGGCCAGGCCCGGCTCCTGGGGAAAATATGGGAGCAGGTAGACGACCCGGACAAGGTTCAATTCGAACTGGTGGTGGTTCCTGAGACGGGCAGCCCGCAACGATTCCAGATCGGGGCCCACGCGCCGGAACTGAGCCCGGACGACATCGAACTGACCCACAGGCTCTGGCTCGAGATCGCTGAGAAAGTGCCGGAGGCCGACATCCATCACCGCGACGTTCTTTCGCTGGCCCTGCGGCGATTCACAGAAGAGTTCCACGGCCCCACCAAGTCGCATATCCTCGAAAGCATCCGCAAAGAGGCAGCGCAGACGGGTGGACGAAAGAAGGCTCGCCGCGGCGGCCGCTGATCGGTGCCCGTGCCTCATGCGCGCGGGTGAACCCAAGGCCGAACCGTGTTGCGTCCCGCGCCGGCGGCGCGGAGCTGCCTGGCTACTGCGTTTTCGAGGCAGGCTTCAGGTATCGGTTTATCAAAGACGGCAAACCTCCCGCTCGAGCCGGTGAGATACCGAAACCCGAAGACCCGGCATCGGCATCTACTTCTTCGCGGGCACGTAGGTAACAGAGACCGGAGCCTGCAGGCTGAAATCGATCTGTGTCTCGGACGGCACCTTGATCTGCTGCCCCTTTGTGAACACTTGTACCGCCGTTGCACCGCCGCCACCGACGGCCGCACCGATCGCAGCACCCTTGCCTCCGCCGGCAATCGCCCCGATCGCGGCGCCGACCCCCGCTCCGATACCGACCCGGGTGGCAGTCTGCTTGGTCCTGGACTTGCCTTTCTGCTCGTAGGAATTGCTCACCAGCGGATACGTCTTCCCCTGCCAGACCATCTTGTTCAGCTGCAACTCGAGCTCGCTCGTGCCGCTGACCCGGCCTGCGCTCTTGGCGTCCGCAAGCTTGATGTACACGTCGGTGCCTCTCGGTATTGCATCCGCTCCCTCGAGAGGGATCGCCTCATCCAGTGTCGACAGGAACAACTCGCCCGGCTTGTTCTGCGAGGAATCGATCGCATCCGCCATCCGCACCGCTATGCGGGTGCCGGCCGGGACTACCACAGTCACCGGCTGTGGCGGTGCCGGCGGCGTCACCGTCTTCTGCGCAACAGCAGCTTTCTCCTGCGCCGGCTGGGCAGGGGCCCCCGCTGCGGGAACGGGTGCAGGCTGTACCGGCGCGGAAGCACGCGGAGTCACGGCTGCCGGAGCCGATGGCGTCCGGGGCGGCGGAGCAGGAGAAGGCTCGCCTGGAGCCGATTGTGCTTCAGCGGGCTGCGCCCCCTGGAGTCTGATCTGATCATCAACCTTGGTGACACCCGCGGCACCCTGCGCAAGCTTGTAAAGCCTGAGCTGCAGGTCGGCGCTGGAGAGATCGCCGGTCAGAGTGACCACGCCGTCTTTCACCGCGACGTCGACGGCCGCCGCTTTCAGGTCAGGATCCGAGAAGATCTTGGCCTTGATGTCATTTGCGATGGCGGTGTCGTCCGGCCCCTTGGAACAGGCCGCTGAAAGAGCCAGAGCAACTAGCAGCAAGCCGGTCAGAACGCTCTTTCTTTTCATAGTGCCTCCTCATGTCTTCGATTCATGCCAAATCGTCGCCCGCGTTGGGGAGCTCTGTCGGCCAGCGTTCGAAGACGCTCGTCGAACATCCCGCAATGTCAGGTCGAATGTTTCAAGCCTGGATAACACTCGAAAGGTAACGCATGAGCCACGCATTCGCAACAAGTCATGAGCACAGTCGGATAATAAACCGGCAGACCTGGTGTGCTGCGGCACGCCTTCAGATTCTAGACTGGGGCATTGTACTGCCGGCGGCAGTGACCGGTGTCACAGTTTTCCTCGCAGCAATGCCGCGAGGCAGAGAGCGTGGGGGGCAGCGATGGATCCGCCGCAGCGCGGACCCGCTGACAAAGATGCCGCGCGGAATCGCGCGGCATCCCGGAAAGAACCCGGTCCGTTCAGATAACGGACCGGCTCGGTACAACCCGCATTAGGACAGCTCGAACGCGAGAAACAGGGGCAGGCCCTGACGTTCGACCTTCAGCAGAACGTTTGCGCCACTCTTCAGCTCATGGACTGCTGCAACCAGGTCACTCGTCTTGTTGACCGGCGCCCGGTTGATCTCCCGCACGACATCTCCCGGGCGCACACCGCCGTCATCCGCCGGGCTGCCGGGCTTGACCTCGGTCACAAGAACCCCCTTGTCGGAATCGAGCTTCATTTCGCGCGCGACCTGCGGCGTAAGATCCTCCACACCGATGCCAAGCTTGCCCTGCGCTTCAGGTTCGGCAGTCCGGGCCTTTTCCGCGACCTCGCCCGGGCGCTCACCCACCTTCACATCCAGGGAGAGCCGCTCGCCCTCGCGCAGCACCGCTACCTTCGATATCGATCCGACTTTCGTCGCCGCAACGGCCAGGGAGAGATCTTGCGGACTGTGGACTTCTTTTCCATCGAAGCCGAGCACGATGTCACCTGACTTCAGCCCTGCATGGCCGGCCGGACTGTCCGAATCCACGGCGGCTACAAGAACACCCTCTTCGGCTTTGACGCCGAAGCCCTTCGCCAACTCGGGAGTAAGGTCCTGGATCCGGACCCCGAGCCAGCCGCGCGTGACCTTGCCATCCTTCACCAGCTGGCCATAGACGTTCTCCGCCATGGAGGCGGGGATCGCAAACCCGATTCCCTGAAAACCGCCGCTCTCGCTGGCAATCATCGTGTTGATCCCGACCACGTTCCCATCAAGATCGACCAGCGGCCCGCCGCTGTTTCCCGGATTGATCGCCGCATCGGTCTGCAGGAAGTTGTCGTACGGCCCTGCGCCGATCGCTCTCCCCTTGGCACTTATTATGCCCGCCGTCATGGTCTGCGAAAGCCCGAACGGGCTGCCGAATGCCAGCACCCAGTCGCCCACCTCCACTTTCCTGGAATCCGCCATGTTCAGCGTGGGCAGATTCGATGCGGGTATCTTGAGCACGGCCAAATCCGTCTGAGGATCCGTCCCTACTACCTTTGCCTCCATCTCACGACCGTCGCTCAGCTTCACCCGTATCCTGGAAGCGTTCTCGACCACGTGATTGTTTGTGAGGATATAGCCGCCGGAATTGACAATGAACCCCGATCCGAGGCTGCGCTGCTTGAAATCACGCGGTTCGTTCCTGAAGAAAGAACCAAACGGACTGTTTCCGAAGAACCGGTCCATTCCATCCGGTATCTGACCCGCCGTGTTGTGCACAATCTGCTCGGTGTTGATGTTTACGACCGCGGGTTCCACCCTCCTGGCGACCTCCTCGAACTCCTTGCTGAGCGAAGCCGCCGACGTCGCCGTGACAGCGGAAGGGCCTGTCGCCGGCCGCTCGTGTTTGAGTCCTGCCTGAAAAGCCAAAGCCCCGCCCAGAATCACTATCAGCATCCCCAGCCCGAGCGCGAAACCGCGCACGAACCCCTTTTCCAACCTCGTCCTGCTTTCTCTGTCAGCCATACCAGTTACCTCCTCGATTCCATGGCGCTCTGCATCCTGCTTGCCCGGTGCATGCGCGCCTCGATCCCGGATTGTGCAGGAACTGTGCCAATGCAGTCTCCCGATCAGGCTTCGGCGCTATCCTGTTGACTAATTTTGACTTACAGTTGAGCCTGGCCGTATCGCCATCCGGTGGCCCACCCAGGCTGGTTGTCGCATTTTTGCTGGATGAGTCTCAGGTGGGCGCCTATCTATTGCAGTAGCAATGGTTAGGCCATGTGTGGCGTTCTGGCGGGGTTGACGTTCCTGCACTCGCCGATCGATATCGGCATCGGCACCGGGGTAGTAATCGGTATCGCCGCCCGCAGTCGCGATTGGGCGATGAACCTCACAATCAAGGTTGATCCCTGCCGATGCCGGCAGCGACCGCGATTCCGATTCCGATCCCGCGGACGGCCTCGATTCGGTTCCAGTGTTGGTGAGGCGATTGTGGCGTCCTGCGGTCGTGGTCAATTACTGCGGCTTCTCGAGCCTTCTATACAGGGTCCTTCTGTCGATACCCAGGATGTCGGCTGCGCGGGAGACGTTGCCCTGGCAGGCATCCAGAACCTCCTGGATGTAGCGCTCCTCCACCTGTGCGAGCGTGGGCCAGGAGCCGTCGTGCAGTCTCGGGGATGACCTCGGCGCCGACCGGATTTCATCCGGGAGATCCTCTGAAGAAAAGACACCCGACGTGTTGAGCGCCACGGCGCGCTCGACGACGTTTTCCAGCTGCCGGATATTGCCCGGCCAGGAATATCCCTGCAGCAGGGGCACCACATCAGACTGGACCGCCAGGGTCTTCCCCCGGCGCGAGGAATACCTCCTGAGGAAGAAATCGAACAGGAGCGGAAGGTCCGAGATCCTCTCCCGCAGCGGTGGCAGCTGAATGGTCACGACTTTGAGCCGGTAATAAAGGTCCTCGCGAAATTTCCCTTGCCGGGCGAGTTCGGTGAGATCGCGGTGAGTGGCGGAGATGACCCGCACATCGACATGGGTGGCGGCCGCGCTGCCTACGGGCAGGATTTCCCCCGACTCGAGGAACCGCAGCAATTTCGACTGCATGGCAGGGCTCGTGTCTCCGATTTCATCGAGAAAGACCGTGCCTCGATTCGCCGTTTCAAAGATGCCGCGCTTCGACCCCACCGCCCCCGTAAACGCGCCCTTCACGTAGCCGAAGAGCTCGCTTTCCAGCAGGCTCTCGACGACCGATGAACAGTTGACGGCGATAAAGGGGTGGGCCTTCCTGTCACCCAGGCGGTGGATGGACCGCGCTGCCAGCTCCTTGCCGGTACCGCTCTCCCCTTGCACCAGCACGGTGGCGTCGGAGGATGCAACCTTGGCAAGGGTCTTGAACACCTCGACCATCGCCGGGCTGGAGCCGATGATCTCTCCCTGAAGTTCCAGGTCCTGGGTCCGCTGACGCAGGTTTCTGTTCTCGCGCAGCAAAGACGAATGTTCGAGCGACTGGCGCACCTTGAGTCGGATCTGGTCAAGGCGAAAGGGTTTGGAAATGTAGTCGTAGGCACCGGCGGCAAGCGCGTCGACCACGGTATCCATCGACGCAAAGCCCGTCATCACGATCAGGACCGTCTCGGGACGCATGGACTTGAAACGGCGGAGCACTTGAAGCCCGTCGATGCCCTTCATCCGCACATCGGTCAGGACGACGTCAAATTCGCGGTTCTTCCCTGCTTCGATCGCCTCTTCGCCGCTCGCCGCGAGCGTCACTTCGTGCCCCTCCCGTGTCATCGCCTCGCCCAGGGAAGCCAGCGACGCGGGGTCATCGTCGACTACGAGGATCCTGCCGGTCACGCTCACAGCGACTGCCTCTCTGCCTCGTTCTGTCCGGTTTCGATGGGTTGTCGGGAAACCGCCGGGAAACGAACGGTGAAGGTCGTCCCGGCGCCGGGCGCGCTTTTCAGTTCGATCGATCCCTCATGCTCCCGGACGATCCGGGCCGTGATGCTCAATCCCAGACCGGTTCCACGCCTGAGATCCTTGGTTGTGAAGAACGGTTCGAAAATGTGCGCTTGCCTGTCTTCCGGGATGCCGACACCGGTGTCCGCGACTGAAACGACCACGGACTGCCGGTCGCCCGGGCTGCGTTCTGCACGCGTCGTGAGGCGCACCGTGCCGCCGCCGGGCATCGCGTCGCATGCGTTGTTCAGCAGGTTCAGGAAGACCTGCTGCAGCTGGTGCGCGTTCGCCTCGATCTCCGGCAGGTCAGCGGCGAGATCTGCTTCGACGTGCACCTTGTGACCGGCAAGGTGTTGTTCAAGGAAAAGCAGGATCTGTTTCAACACCTGGTTCAGCTGCAACGGTGATCTTGCCTGAGCCGAAGCGCGTGTCTCCGCAAGCATGTCTTCGACGAACCCCGTGATGCGTCCGATCTGATCCTGCACAAGCTGGATCCTGCTCCGGGAAACCTGGTCGATGGTGCGGTCCTCCGCCATCAGTTCAAGTTGCGTCGAAATGGCGCTCAACGGCGAGCCGATCTCGTGAGCCACCGTCGCCGCCATCTGGCCCGCCATGGCCATGCGCTCGTACTGAGTCAGCAGTCTCTGCGTATCGAAAAGATCCTGGTTCACCTGGCGCAACCTTGAATTCGAGGCCGACAACTCCTGCGTGGCCTCGTCTACCCTGTCGCGGAGCTGAGTGTTGAAATTCCTCTGCTCCTCCAGGAGCCGGTCTCTCTCCTGCGAAGCCTTTTCAATCTCGTCCATCGCCTCGTTGAAACATCGGGCGATGGAACCGAGCTCGTCATCACGTTCTACGGGCGCGCGGACTTCAAGGTTGCCGCTCCTGGTCTCGGCCATCGCAAGGCTTATTCGATCGATCCTCCCCGTAATGACGCGGGTGAAGAGATAGTGCAGCAACAGGAGAAGAACCAGCGCCGAGACCGGTATCAGGAACAGGGCGAGGCGTCTCTGGACTTCTATCACGAGCCCGGAAGGGCGCAACGAGCTGACCACGCTGACACAACCTGCTACCCCGGCCTTGCCTGTGAAGGGAACGACGACTTTCACGCGACGTTCTCTGCCCTCGTCCTGCGGAGCGACCAGGATCCTGGAATTCTGCGCGGCCAGGAACTCATCCACCTGCACCGGCGCTTGAGCGGACATCGACGTGGTCGCCGACCGCGTCAGCACGGACCCGGACAAACTGTAGATCTCGATGCGTGTAATGAAGGAGTTCGCTTCCTGCACCGAACCCAGCAGGGTGCGCAGATTTCCGGGACTGACATCCAAGTCGCCCGCCGCCAGACTGGATGCGAGATTCAGGGCCACATCGCGAGTGTCGCCCACCACCTGCGCATCCAGCATCCTGCTGGTCACACGTCCGTTCAGGTATGCGTAAAAACCGATTGCGAATACCGTAACCGGGATGATGATGACGTAAAGCCTGATGGCAAGCGAGCGTGGGCGAAACGACTCCATGGCTGATCTGCGCATCGACTTCTTCAAGGAGAATGTGGATGAAGATCCCCAGGAGCTGCAAGTATATCAGCTTTGGAATCCGCTGCTGAGTCCCTTCTGCCTCTGTAATCGACCACGCCTATAGGGCGTGGCTTTGGCCGGCCCGGCGTTGGGGAGATCCATCCACGTGCAATGACAGGGCCTCTGGGGCCGGCAACAATTTCCGGACAAAGCAGGCTGCGCATGGTATGGTTCAAACTCAAGCGGAACGTAATGCGGCTATGGATCCTCCTGCGATAACCGCTGGGAAAGGAGCCCTCACTGCGAACCCGAGACATACTGCACGCCTGGAGGCTTATCCTGGCCGGGCGAATGCCCTCCCTTTCCATCGAGATTACTCGCGAATGCCCTCTCAAGTGCCCCGGCTGCTACGCCTTTGGCGACGATCACCTGGGAGGCCTGCTGCAACCCAGACAGGTCCAGGATTACAGGGGACAGGACCTTGTTGACGGAGTACTGAGACTTGTAGACGAGCATCGCCCGATCCATCTCTCGCTTGTGGGAGGTGAGCCGCTCGTTCGGTTTCGTGAACTGTCCGCCCTGCTTCCAATGCTCGAGACCAGAGGTGTTCACACTCAGATAGTGACCAGCGCCGTCCGGCCGATACCGATGGAATGGCGTGAGGTTCGGAAACTCAATATCGTGGTTTCGATCGATGGCCTTCAACCCGAACACGATTCGAGGCGCGCACCCGCGACGTACGAGCGTATCCTCAAGAACATAGAGGGCCACCGGATAACCGTGCACTGCACTGTCACACGACAGATGACCGAGCGGGAAGGCTACCTGCGTGAATTCGTCCAGCTCTGGAGCGGGAACAACGGGGTCCGCAAGATCTGGATGAGCCTCTTCACACCCCAGGTAGGCGCAACGAGCAGAGAAATGCTGCCGCCGGCATCCCGCGAGTCGGTCATCGGCACGCTTCGCAGGTTGCGCGAGGAATTTCCCAAGCTCGAAATGCCTGAAGAACTTCTTGCCGTATACCGCGTGCCGCCTCAGGCCCCCGATGATTGCATGTTCGCCAGAACTACCCGGACGGTGGCCGCGGACCTCGAACACACCGTGAGTCCGTGCCAATTTGGAGGCAATCCCGACTGCTCGCAATGCGGGTGCATGGCCTCGGCGGCGCTCGGGGCCGTTGATCGCCACCGCGTCCTGCCCGGGATACGGGTAGGCATGATTTACAGCCTCTCCTACCGGATAGGGCAATTGCTCAAACGGATGCGGCAGAGGAGAAGGACAGGTGTCGGGGTGGCGGAAGTGCCGGCAGGTCTGGCAGAGCCTGTATCCGATTAATCGCCTGCGTGACGCGCTGACGAGGGCGGGCTCACTCCTCTCTCAGGGATCTCTCCATCAACTCGCGGATGGCTTCGCGCGGCGAGATCTCCCCTTCAAGAAGGCGGTGGATCTGCAGAGTGATCGGCACTTCGACGCCGTGACTCTGCGCGAGCGCAAGCGTAGCCCGGGTGGTCTTGACGCCTTCGGCCACCATGCGCATCGAGTTGACGATCTCCGCGAGCTTGCGGCCTTTTCCGAGCTCCATCCCCACCCGCCGGTTGCGGCTGAGATCGCCGGTGCAGGTCAACGCGAGGTCGCCCAGGCCAGCGAGCCCGGAGAGGGTCTCGCGCCGGGCACCACACGCGCAGGCAAGGCGTGTCATCTCGGCCAGCCCGCGCGTCATCAGCGCCGCTGTGGGATTGTGCCCGAGGCCGAGCCCTGCAACGACGCCGGCAGCGATGGCAATGACGTTCTTGACGGCGCCCCCAATCTCCACTCCAACCACGTCAGTCGAGGTGTACAGCCGGAAAGTCGCCGAGGAGAATTCCCTCTGGACGACTGCTGCCAGTTCGCGATCCGCCGAGGCGACTACCACGGCCGTCGGGTCCCCCGAGCGCCACTTCCTTGGCGAAGCTCGGCCCTGACAGCACGCAGAGGCCCGGCTCGAAACGCGGTCGCACCGTCGTGAGGATCACCTCGCTCATGCGCATGAGCTGTTCGGTGTCGATCCCCTTCGTGGCGCTGACAAACAACATCTCCGGTTTCAGATGAGGAAGGAAACCGGCCAGCAGGGTGCGCAGGACATGCGAAGGGGTCACGAAGAGCACAATCTCAGCCGCCCCGACAGCTTCGGCAGGGCTTGCCGAGGCCGAGACACCGAGAGGGATCTTTATCCCCGGCAAATAGATCTCGTTTTCGTGCCGCAAACGGATGCTCTCGACTACCTCCGGCTCGTAAGCCCAGAGCGCTACTTCGTGACCCTTGCGGGCCAGCGTAATCGCGAGCGCCGTTCCCCAGGTTCCAGCGCCGATGATAGAGACACGCTTCATAGCTTGTGCCCCCGATTATAGCCGAAAAGAGCGGCAAACGAGCAAACGTGTGCGGCGGCTTTTCAAGCCGACGGGTCGGACCGAAAACCAGCCCCACATGGGCAGACGACCGTGGCGTCGGCCTGAGTTATTGAGAGGAGGACCTTAGCCGGGTCCATGCGGGGCAGCACATATCCTCGGGATCGGAATCGGTGTCAACCTGGAGCCAGGTCTCACGTTGCCCGCGGCTTGCCTGCACGATAGAGCCTTTCGGGATCTCGCCGCCAGAGGCCGCAGGCTCAAATTGGAATTATCTTGTGTCTAACGGGGAAAGTCCTGTACCATACCCGCGACTTGATCAGGTTTTTGTAAGTATTGCGTTGGTTTAGCTGGGCTGCAAACTCCTGGATTGGGTTTGCGGCCTTTCTGTTTAGGCCCCCAGATACCGGCGGATAGTTACAGAAACGGGGATACAAGCACATCGAACAACAATCATTCCCCGACAGGGGGAACGATTTCAGGGAACGTCAATGAGAGAACAAGGTACAGTGAAATGGTTTAGCAACGAAAAGGGTTACGGTTTTATCAGCCGTGCTTCCGGGGGTGACGTCTTCGTACATCATTCCGCAATCCAGGCGGAAGGCTTCAAGTCGCTCAACGAGGGCGACAAGATCGAGTTCGACGTCGTCAAGGGTCCCAAGGGCCTTCAGGCTCAGAACGTGGTTAAGCTATAGCCCACTGCCTGCCGGAGGTTCCGGCGTGCCCGGAACCTCGTTGGTTCCAGTCAGCACCCCTCACCCCTCCACCAAGAACGGGACAATATCTGATGCCAGGGAAAATCTTCGTAGGCAACTTATCCTATAACGTGTCGGACGCAGACCTCAGCGAGCTCATTGCCGGGCTGAACATAGCGACCGCAAGCGTAAAAATCATGCGCGATATGGACACCGGCAGGTCGCGCGGCTTTGGCTTCGTCGAACTGACTCCCGAAGGGAATCTGGAAGCGGCTATCCAGGCACTCAATGGCAAGGTCCTGGACGGCCGTGCTCTGACTGCCAATGAAGCCCGGCCCCAGAAGCGGCGCGAGTTCGGCGGTGGCGGCGGCGGTCAAGGCTTCAACCGCAATCGCGGCAAGTTTGGCGGTGGCGGTGGCGGCGGCCGGGGTCGTGGTCCGCGCGAACGAGAGCGTGACCGACCGAAGCGCAAGATCCAGGAATTGTATTAGCCCTGCAGGGGTGCCTGGATCGCGGGATTCAGCCGGCCGTGTCTCCGGACAGAGATGTCCGGGAGCGTGACAGTCTTGTCTGTGAAGGCGAAGGCCTATCCCAGGTGGCGATCGAGCCAGGAGAGTATGAGCTGCCTCATTTCCGGCAGTTCCACGTGCCCGCAGTCAAAGAGCTCGATTCGGCAATCCTCCTCCCGACCGTATTTCCGGTATAGAGGCAGCAGATAATCCCGGACCTTCTCAACGCCTGCCGGAGGAGTCAGGTCATCCTGTCTCCCATTCACGCTCAGGCGCGGGCGCGGGACTATGAGCTCGTTGATCTGCGCCGTGCTGAACTCCTTCAGCAACGAGGGAACGTAGTAGTAGATGCCGTGCCCCTTGAGATTGTTGATCCGGATCAGTTCGTCGAAGTCAGTCAGACAGCAGACGTCGATACATAGCCGGACCCGCGGATCGAGCGCCGCCAGCCACCAGGCCTTGGTTGATCCCATCGACATGCCGGTGGCGCCGAGCCGTCCCGGGTCGACTTCAGGGCGGCTCGCCAGGTAGTCGAGCGCCCTGAATTCGTCAAACATCATCATCCCGAACAGCACGCGCCCCCGCCACAGCATCAGCTTGAAAGCATCCTGCTCGCCTGCGTAACCGTCCGCTGCGTGCTTCCTCTCGCCGAAGCACCAGCTGTCGATGGCGAGGGTAACGATCCCCTTTTCGGCACACACGGGTGCGTAGGCAGGCTGCGCCTCGTCCCCAATCACCAACTGCTCTTTTCCGAGGTCATACATCCCGCCGTGCCAGTGGATGTATAGCAAGCCCGGCGCCCGGGCGGGCCTGCGGTCCGGCAGCAGAAGCAAAGCCGGCACGGGTTCGAAACCGTTCGGATCCAGTACCAGCCGCTCGAGAGTGTAACCGTCGCGCTTCTCGGTCTTGACGAGACGCGGGGCAGCGGGCCGGTGATCCCAGGGCAGCGCGCCAAGGAGCGCCCACAGGTCGGCACGACGGCGACGCTGGTAGGATGCGAAATCCTCCCCCGGAGGGGCTTGCTGCTCGGTTCCGGTCGCGGCAGGCACGGTCGATCCTGCTCCCAATGCAAGCATGGCCGCAGACTGTCTGAGAAAATCGCGGCGGTGTGAAAACATCATACTCGATTCCCTCCTGAGGATGCGCATCCAATCGAAATTGCTGACCACATGGATGCAGCGGATTCGATGACTATAGGGGCCTGTCCCGCAAAATGCAAATCCCCGCGACTGACACACACAGGCTGGTCTTCTTTTCCCCGGCGGACCGAAAAGCTGCCGCACCTATCTTCTTGTCACGGTATGATATGGCGAGAGACCCGTACCCATGGAGACCGCGGATTACACCGATCTGAAACGCGCAAAAGAGCTTCTCGAGAATCCCGGCCTGGCGGCGCGCATCACGAATCTCCTCGGGCTCCCGGTGGAGAAGGGGTTCGCCCTGCTGCCGGACAGGTGGAGTGAGGCAGTACAGCGCGCAACCCGGAAGTCGATGCGCAAGGCGCTCGATTTCGCGGTGAATACGATGAAGGACAACCCGGGGAAGCCCGCTTCCAACAGGGTACACAAGCTGATCGCGGCGGCAGATGGAGCCGCGGCCGGAGCCTTCGGGCTGCCTGCGCTGATCGTGGAGTTGCCGGTGACCACGACGGTGATGCTGCGCTCGATAGCCGATATCGCCAGAAGCATGGGAGAGAGCGTCAGATCGATCGACAGCAGGCTGGCCTGCCTGGAGGTGTTCGCCCTGGGAGGGAGGACGTCAAAGGATAACGCGACCGAAACCGGCTATTTCGCAGTCCGGGCAGCGCTGGCCCGAACCGTATCGGAAGCGGCGCAGTACATTGCGGAGAGAGGACTGGCGGAGGAGGGAGCACCTCCCCTGGTGCGATTGATCGTCACTCTCTCTTCGCGGTTCGGGCTGGTCGTCTCGGAGAAGGTGGCGGCCCAGGCGGTACCCGTAATCGGAGCCGCCGGAGGTGCGTTGGTCAACACGCTGTTTATCGACTATTTCCAGGGAATGGCCCGGGGCCATTTTACGGTTCGAAGGCTCGAGAGGATCTACGGCGCTGCGGAGGTCCGGCGCCTGTACTCGGAAGCCTGATCACGGCGCCAGATCCTCCGGCGCGGACCGACAGAGCCACGCGACAAGATTCGCATCTTCAGGGTCGGACCCCCTCCTGGGCAAATAGCCTCTTGAATTGACAGGTGGGCACAGGGAGAATTCCTGCGACATCGAGTGTAGTGGTGGAGGTTGTTCAACAGGCAACAGGAAATGTGGGGGTATACCATGAGCAGAGCCTTCTGTGCGGCAGTGATTGCAGCGCTTTTGCTGGGACAGGCATGGGCGCAGGAGAAGGAAGAAGACAGGCTGAAGCAGTGCGGCGAGGTCATGAAGGAAATTCTGAACGTTCCTGACGATGTTCCTCAGGACCTGTTGGACAAAGCCGAATGTGTTGTAGTCTTCCCTGCAGTCAAGAAGTTCGCCTTCGGAGTCGGAGGGAGCTACGGCCGTGGCGCCATGACGTGCCGTTCAGGTAAGGACTATGCGGGGCCGTGGGGCGCGCCTGCCATGTACGCCATTGAAGGAGGAAGCTTCGGCCTTCAGCTCGGCGGTCAGGCCACTGATTTTGTTCTACTGATAATGAATTCCAAAGGAGCCAAATCCGTTCTCGGCAGCAAGGTGAAGCTGGGTGCCGATGCCTCCGTTGCTGGTGGCCCGAAAGGCCGCACTGCTTCTGCTGAGACCGACATCGTGATGAAGGCCGAAATTCTCAGCTACTCGCGATCTCGAGGCGTGTTCGCCGGGGTCTCCCTGGAAGGTTCGACACTACGTTCCGATGGCGGAGGGAACAAGAACCTGTACGGCAAGGAACTGAGCGCCGCCCAGATCATTCTCGAGGGTGCGGCAAAAGCCCCTCCCGCGGCCAAAGAGCTGCTTTCGCTCCTGGACAAAAAATCACCAAAGAACAGATCCGAGAAGTAAGCCTTCCGGCCATGCGGCATCCCTGGATGCCGCGCGAAGTCGTCCGTGCGCCGACAATGCGCCCCTGCCACCTGTGGTTCAGACAGTCAGGGATACGAGACTGGCGACGCGTGACACGCAGCCTGCGCTGCAGGGACGCTGTTCAACCCCTTCAGGGTTGACACCTTCTGATCATCCTGATCCCGGGGTTTGCACCCCGGGCTGTTCTATTCGACGCTTTCAGCGTCGTCAGCGTTGATCGCAGCTGGCATCCGTGAGGCATTGCCGCCACCAGTGAATCAATGGACTGAACGGAGTGATCACGCTCAGCCCCCGGGCGCAGTACGTCGGACTCGACCCCGAAGGGGGTCGAACAGATCAGCCCGGGGTGCAAACCCCGGGGATGAGCGGATCTGCAGCAAGGCCCAACCCTGAAGGGGTTGGACGGCGATCACCCGACGAGACGACGTCGCTTCAATCCCCACGGCATGGTCACGCTCAGCCCCCGGGCGCAGTACGTCGGACTCGACCCCGAAGGGGGTCGAATAGATCAGCCCGGGGTGCAAACCCCGGGGATGAGCGGATCTACAGCAAGGCCCAACCCTGAAGGGGTTGGACGGCGATCACCCGACGAGACGACGTCACTTCAATCCCCACGGCATGGTCACGCTCAGCCCCCGGGCGCAGTACGTCGGACTCGACCCCGAAGGGGGTCGAATAGATCAGCCCGGGGTGCAAACCCCGGGGAGGATCGGATCTGCAGCAAGGCCCAACCCTGAAGGGGTTGGACGGCGATCACCCGACGAGACGACGTCGCTTCAATCCCCACGGCATGGTCACGCTCAGCCCCCGGGCGCAGTACGTCGGACTCGACCCCGAAGGGGGTCGAATAGATCAGCCCGGGGTGCAAACCCCGGGGATGAGCGGATCTGCAGCAAGGCCCAACCCTGAAGGGGTTGGACGGCGATCACCCGACGAGACGACGTCACTTCAATCCCCACGGCATGGTCACGCTCAGCCCCCGGGCGCAGTACGTCGGACTCGACCCCGAAGGGGGTCGAACAGATCAGCCCGGGGTGCAAACCCCGGGGATGATCGGATCTACAGCAAGGCCCAACCCTGAAGGGGTTGGACGGCGATCACCCGACGAGACGACGTCACTTCAATCTCCGCTGTCTGAATCACAACCCCTGCCGCCAGGGGCGCATTGTCTTCGCACGTCTTCATCTACCCGACACCGGGATATCCGTTTCAGGCTCGCCCATGGCATAATGGCACTCCCCTGAGACCGTGGAGCCGGTGCGCGCAAATCTCCCGCCGAAACTCCGGGCTCGCACCAGGAGACAGAAGATGCCCAGATCCCTGAAGTTTGCGACGGTCGCCATGTGGTTGTGCGCCGTAATGACGGCCTTTCCCCAGGAGGCTCCCAAGGGACGCCGTCCTACGGTCGGCCTGGCACTTGGGGGCGGCAGCGCCCGCGGCCTGGCCCATGTCGGCGTGCTGCGATGGCTGGAGGATCACCGCGTGCCCGTCGACTACATCGCCGGAACAAGCATGGGATCGATCATCGGAGGATTGTATGCCACCGGTATGACCTCCTCCGAAATCGCGTCGGCCCTGAGAGAAGCGGACTGGAACCAGTTCTTCATCGGTGACGTTCCCTACGCGGACAAGAGCTTCCGGCGCGAGCAGGACGCGCGCGATTACCCGGTTCGCTTTGCCTACGGCCTCAAGGGTGGATTCAGGCTCCCGCAGGGCCTCGAACCGGGACACCTGCTCGGCATGATGCTCGATCGACTCACCCTGCGCTATTCCGACGTCGGGACCTTTGACGATTTGCCGATTCCCTACCGCGCAGTCGCAACGGACCTTGAGAAGGCAGAACGGGTGGTGCTTAAAGAAGGAGTGCTCCCGCAGGCAATCCGGGCCTCCATGGCGATTCCGGGGGTCTTCACTCCCGTCATCATAGACGGAAAGCTGCTCGGCGATGGCGGGTTGCTGGACAATGTGCCCGCTGACGTGGTGAGGAGCATGGGTGCGGATGTGGTGATCGCCGTCGATGTGGGTTCCAAACCGGTGGATCGCACTTATATTCAGTCATTCGCCGGAATGCTCGATCAGGCGATCACGGTCATGATGGTCTCCAGAACCCGGGAGATTCTGAGCAAGGCAGACATCATCATCGCCCCTGAGCTGAAGCCTGTGAAATCGACGGACTGGCGGAAGAGCGAAATGATTGCGGACCTGGGCTATGAGTCGACTCAGGCCAGGGAGCGTTTTCTCAGTACCCTCACGCTGGACCCCGACAGCTGGAGAGCGCATCTCGAGGAACGCAGGAAGCGAGCGCGCGGGGAACCACAAAAGATCGAGTTCGTCATCGTCGAAGGCACCGGGCGAAGAGAGCAGGAGTACATACAGCTCAAACTCAGCGGCTTCGTCGGCCGCCCGCTGGATGTTCCCGGACTTGAGAAAGATCTCACCGGCATTGTGGGCGAGGGGCGCTATGAAAGCATGTCCTACAAACTCACGATGGAACAGGGGCGAACCGGCCTTCGCATTATCGCCAAAGAAAAATCCTACGGCCCGCCTTTCGGGCGCTTCCTCCTCCGCATAAACAACAACCGCCAGGGGGCGATGGACGCCGCGTTCGGGACGCGCTTGACCTTTTATGACGCAGGGAAAGCTGACGCCGAGCTGCGCCTCGACCTCGTCGCCGGCTCAGAGCAGCTCGCCGCCGCCGAGTATTTCTATCCCCTCGGCCGCTCCCGTTTCTTTCTGATGCCGCGCGCCGGATTCAACTCACGAACCCAGAATGCCTATGCTTTCGGCACACGAGTAGCCGACTACACGATTCACCAGGCCGCCGGACAGGCAGATTTCGGTCTTCAGACGAGCCGGCACAGCCAACTCACTCTCGGGTATGGCATCGGTTACGTCGATGCGAAAGTCGTTTCAGGCAGTCCCCTCCTGCCCTCCCTGAGTGGCAGAACGACCGGGGCTGAGTTGCAGTGGCTGTACAACCGGCTGAACAGCCCCATGGTCCCTTCGTCGGGCGCATTCGTGGCCACCTCCGTCCGATGGATTACGGAAAGCCCGGGCGCTTTCGAGAGCTACCCGATTGGTGTGCTGCAAGTGGGAGGGTTCAAGCCTGTGGGCAGGAAGAACACGGTTTTTGCCCTCTTCTATGGCGGGACTACATTTGACAGGGATCCTTCCGCGATCGACCAGTTTACGCTGGGCGGGCCGTTCCATCTCGGCGCCTGGGATCTGGATGAGTTTCGCGGAAGAAACATGCTTTATGTCAGCCCCGGTTACCTGCGCAGGATCGGCCGGTTGCCTGATTTCATCGGCGGGAACATTTACCTCGGCGGCTGGATCGAAGTCGGCGACGCGTTCAACACCTTCGATACCGCCAATTTCAAGGTCGACGCCTCGGGCGGCCTCCTCATGGAATCGCCGCTGGGACCGCTCTTCGTCGGCGGCAGTTGGGGCGAGGGGGGGCAGTTCAAGTTCAATTTCGCGCTGGGCACACTCATGAGCCGCCACGCCCCCGGCTGGTAGGTGTGCCGCACTGAGTCGGCCCCAAGCAGGTCCGGTCTGACGAGGCTTACTCTGAGTTCTATGAAGCGGGCCTTCAGCCCTTGATTCCTGATTCCGCATGCCGACCTGGGGCTTCGCCCCGGGCTGGTATGAGAACGCGCTTTCAGCGCTCTGTATCTCCATCGGAGTGCGGTTCCGAGCGCCGAAGGCGCGATTCATACCAGCCTGGCGCAACGCGCCAGGTACAGGAGCGACAATGCTCCCGAGGGCTGAAAGCCCGTATCATATGGAGAGTTTCGAGGCAGCCTCAACAGACCGGACTTATGCACCGGCAGAAGGTCGCCAGGCACGTAAGCACTCGGTTCCATGCCAAAATGGCATCCAGGCCTGAAACGTCGGCACGATTGGACCGGAGAAATCATTGAGACCCTCTGCCGGACCAAGCGTGCTGAGCCATCGGATGCGCCGCCGCGTGGGATCGAAGATCCGCCGGAGAATTGTCTCGACCGGCTATTTGTAAGGATAGAAGATGTAGTAGGAGAGCGACATCGCGCCGAGGATCCAGAGCCCGGCCGGTACCTCGCGACCGCGCCCGGCAAAGGTCTTCAAGAGCGGATAGATCACCAGCCCTGCCGTCATCCCCACACCGATGTTGTAAGTGAAACACATGCCCGCGATGGTCAGGAAAGCCGGCACCAGCTCCGTGTAATCGTTGAAGGGTATCTTCGCGATCGGGCTGATCATGAAGATGCCGATCACGATCAGCACCGCGCCGTAGGCATGAGGAGGCACCGCTGTGAACAGCGGCGCGAAGAACAGCGAGAGCAGAAAGAGCACCGCGACCACGAGCGCCGTCAAGCCCGTCCGCCCTCCCTCTTCGATCCCCGCCGCGGACTCTACGTAGGCCCCGGTCGTCGTCGTCCCGAGCAGCGGCGCCAGCGTCGTCGCCACCGCATCCGCCAGCATGGGCTTCTCGATCAGGGGCAGGTTTCCCTTCTCGTCCAGCAGGCCGGCTCGCGCCGAAAGCCCGATCAGCGTTCCGACGGTGTCGACGAAGGCCATCACGAAGATCGTCAGGATCACCGGCAGGAACTCGACGGTCAGCGCGCCGGGGATGTCGAGCTTAAAAAGGATGGGGCCCAGGCTTGGCGGCAGGCTCACCCACCGCGCGGGCGCCTGCGACGTTCCCAGGACGAAGGATATGAAGGTCGTGGCGAGGACGCCGATGATAATCGCGCCTCGTACGCGATAGGTGATGAGCAGGACGGTGAGAAAAAAACAGAAGAGTGCAAGCAGCGAAGCGGGTTTCGTCAGATCGCCAAGAGCCACGGGGGCACCGGGCGGTCCCGGTCGGACCAGGCCTGTTTCAAAGAGCCCGATGAAGGCGAGAAAGAGTCCGATGCCTGCCGCGAAGCTGAATTTCAGCGTCGCCGGCAGGGACTCGGCCAGCCAGCGCCGAATCCTGAACACGGTCAGCAGCGTGAACAGGATTCCGGCGATGAAGACTGCCCCCAGTGCCGCCTCCCAGGAAAACCCAAGGGCCTTGACCACCGTAAACGATATGAATGCGTTCTCGCCCATGTAGGGGGCGACGGCAAAAGGGCGCCGGGCGTAAAGGCCCATGATGATCGTCCCGGCAGCCGCTGCCACGATCGTGGCCACCATCGACGGGCCGCGCGGGATCCCGGCAGATTCGAGGATCGCAGGATTCACGATGATGATGTAGGCCATCGTGAGGAAAGTAGTGGCACCGGCCAGAAATTCCTGCCGGTAGGATGTGCCGTGGCGGGACAGTTCGAAGTAATCCTTCATATGCCTGCGCATAGCCGGGCGTTCGAGGGCACACGCCGATCAGCCAGCCCGATGATATACCAGTCTGTGCGGCCCAGTATCCCTAATTGGGCATCCGGGTGGGGAGTGCTTCCGCGCCGCCGGCCCGGACAGCTCATGCGGTCTTGCTGACGGTTGTAGCGCGCGCCGGCGGCGCGCGCACACTGTGGGGTTCCGGGCACGGGTTGGCGGATCAGCCCGGACTTGCGCTATCAAGCCCCGGTTCTGAAATTGGCCCGCGCCCGGAAGCTTCAGCTTTGCGGTGGCTGCGGCGCCTCGCCGGCAGGCGGTTCGGGGGGCGGAGCGGTTGTCTGGACACGTTCCACCAGGATGGTGCAGTCCGTCAGCAGCGCGGTCAGCGCGCCGATCGCCGCCAGCACCGGCGCGAAGACAGTCCCGACAACCCCGACTGTAAGTGGAAACTCCGCGACACTGCGGTCGCCTTGCTTGACGATTACCCTGCGGACGTTACCTTCGTGGACCACCTTCTCGACGGTCTTCAGCACCTGGTCGCCGCCCGACTTGATCGTTTCCCAAAACGTTCGCTCTTCCATCGACTCCTCCATCAAGGGGCTGGTTGATCCCCACGCGAGATATACCGATGACCGCCCGGACTATTCGGACCTGCGGCGGCGGCGCCATCGTTTGCGTACATTCTCACGTCCCATATGCTTCAGGCGACGAATCCCTTTGGACAGCCCAAGTCTGTGACCCTGGAATGTGACGGCTGAGGCGCTGCGGCCCAGCAGTTGGGCTATGTAGGCGTTGCTCCGGGTGCGGTAAAGGCGCACGAGAATCGCCTTCTCGGCAGCAGTCCATCGCCTTCGTGCAGCCACCTTCTTGCGTTGAGTATCGCTCTTGCGGCGCACGACCGATTTCGCTCGCCTTGCCACACGCCCTCCACTGACCGGACGCCTTGCCCCTATGAACATTTTACAGCACGGCCGGTACCGACCCGCATGTTAGAATCCGGATCGGAATGGACTTTGGATTCCCCCCAAACCTTTTGGTCGGCACCTCGAGCTGGAGCACCCGTGACTGGTGCGGCTCCTTCTACCCCGAAGATATCGAACCCTCCGAGATGATCTCGCACTACTCGCGGCAGCTCCCGACCGTCGAGATCGACTCCACCTGGTATTCCATACCGGGCCCGGCGATGGTTGACGCCTGGGCTGCGCGGACGCCGGAAGGATTCGTCTTCTCGGCGAAGGTCCCGAGGGTGATCAGCCACGAAAAGTACCTGGAAGGCTGCGAGCGGGACCTGGAGGAGTTCCTGAAGGTCATTTCGCGGCTGAAGGAAAAACTCGGGCCCCTGATTCTCCAGTTTCCCTACGTGGCCAAAGGCAAGGATCCGCACGAGTACGCGACCGGAGACGACTTCCTCCGGCGGCTCGAGAAGTTCGCGCCTCTCCTGGTGGAAGGATTCAAATGGGGGATAGAGATCAGGAACTCAAAATGGGTCCGCCCGGAGTTGCTGGATCTCCTGCGCGCCGGGAACATCTCCCTCGTCTTTATCGATTATTACACCATGGATCCCCTGCCCAAGCTCGCGCCTCGCAGTGAGGTCTTCACCGCGCCCTTCGTGTATATCCGGTTCCTCGGCAATCACCGCGAGATGGACGAGGCGGTGAAGAAGGCGCGGGAAGAGGGGAAACGGAAGCGTGACTGGGAGAGCCTGATCCGCGACCGGACCGGCAGCATGCGCTCATGGATCGGCCCGATCAGGGACATTGCGAACCGCGGAACGCCCGTGTATGTCTATTTCAACAACCATTACGCGGGATATGCGCCGGGGTCCGTCGAGCTCTTCGCGAAACTCTACAACGAGAGCTGATGCGCCGCACTCTCGCGGATTCACCACTCACGACCGGAAAGGTCAGGCGGGCAGGCATGGATCTCCTCGCTCGAGAGATTGCTGAGTTCCAGGAAGCGCTGCTCCGTTGGTTTGCGAGGCACCGACGTGACCTCCCCTGGCGCCGCTCGCCTACGCCGTACCGGGTTTGGATCTCCGAGATCCTGCTGCAGCAGACCCGTGTCAGTGCCGCACTGCCTTACTACAAACGGTTCCTCAAGCGTTTCCCGAACGTCAGGAGCCTGGCCCGTGCTTCCGAGTCGGAAGTACTGGAGCTCTGGGCCGGGCTCGGCTACTACGCGCGCGCGCGCAACCTTCTCCGGGCAGCGTCCGCGATTGTCCGAAAGCATCATGGGAGATTCCCGGCGACTCCGGATGAGCTCCTGTCCCTGCCCGGGATCGGACGGTACACGGCTGGCGCGATTCTCTCCATAGCATTCAATCAACCTGAACCGATCGTGGACGGGAACGTCCGCCGCGTGATCTCTCGTCTCCACGGAATCACGCGCCGGCGCAGCGAGGACTACTTCTGGCGGCAGGCAACCGCGTGGATTCCGCCGGGTCGGGCCTCGCAGTTCAACCAGGCGGTCATGGAGCTGGGCGCCCTCGTTTGCCTGCCATCCGGTCCTTTGTGCCCGGAGTGCCCGGTGAACGGTTTCTGCGAAGCCAGGCGCCTCGGCATCTCGGATCGGATCCCGCCGCCGCGATCCAAACGCGCTTCTCAAGAGGTTCAGCTTGTCCTGACGGTGGTCGAACGCGACGGGCGCGTCCTTTTGTCCACGAAGCAGGCGACGGACTTCATTCCCGGCGAATGGGCATTGCCTGCGGCGGCGATCGGCTCGGCAGAGATGGCCCGTCCGGCCGCAGAAGCCCTTGCCCGAGGCGCGCTGCGCATGAGCGTCCCGCTGCGTCAAGCGGGCACCGTAAGCCATGCCATCACCTACCACCGCATCAGGGCGCAAGTATTCAGCGCGACAGTAAAAGGGAAAGCGGGATTACCGCAACCCAGCACGGGATACGACTGGGTCAGCCGGGCCGAGGCTGAGCGGCTTCTTACTTCGTCCCTGTATCGCAAGGCGCTCAGCGCCCTGAGCGGGTGAGCGCGGAGCGCCATGCCGGGCATTCAGGCGGGGGTTTAGGAGCCCTTCAGCTCCTCCTTCGCCTTATCGATCACGCGCTCGATGCCCACGAGCGACTGCTGGTGGGTCGACTTGTAGAGCTGATCCAGGTACTGCCGCGCCGGGCGTGAGGTCTGGCCGTTGAGAAGGTAGGCCTTGGCGAAATTCTTCATCGCCAGGTCGATCCTGTTTTGCTGCCAGTAAGCCTGGGCGAGCTTGTAATACGCAAACTCGTTTCTGAAGTAGTACTTGAGAGAATTCTCGAGGTTCGTAACTGTAGTCGTGTAATCCTTCGTCTCGAAGGCCGAACTGCCGACGATGTAATAGCAGCTGGCGTACAGGTTGGTGCTGAAAGCCTTCCAGTCCTTATCGGACATCGCCTCCGGCTTGGTTGCGGACTGGAATGCCTTGAGGCACATCCTGCCGTACTTGATCGCCTGCGGAAAGCGGCGCGCCTCGCCAGAGTACTTGGTCAATTCAAATAGGATCTCGTAGTTGTCGGGCATGAACCCGATGGTCTTTTCGCCCCAGACCGCGAACTTCGCGTCGTTCTTCATTTCAAGGTATGCCTTGGCGAGGTAGTACGCGATGTTGCCGTTGGGGCTCGCCTCGAAGACCTTCTCGCCGTAGACAACGAATTTTGCGTTGTTCTTGGTCTTCTGATAGGCCGTGGCGAGCAACGAGATCGTGAGAATGTCGTCGGGGACCGCGGTGATGAACTGCTCCCCGGCTGCAATGACCGCGGCCGAATTCCCGTTCTTGTCGAGCTCCTGCATCATCTTCTGGTAGTCGCCGAGCACATGGGGGCGAAGGGTCGACTCGGGACGCTCCTTGAGAAAAGCGACCACTAGCGCAGCCTTCTTCGCAGGGTCCGTCTCGGCCGTGACCGCCTGGTACGCCTTGTATTCCTCGGCGGTGTATTGGGCCTGCTCCTGGGCACGGGCGGCGAAGGCGAGCGTGCCCGAAAGCACGACAGCGAGAATTCCGAAAACCCAGACTTTTCTGCTGACGCTTGTGCGAACGCGGGTCAAAGGACTCATGGCTGAACTCCTTCAAAATAGGGAAGGAACCATCGCCGCACTTATATATCAAAAGCGAAAATCCTGTCCAGCCTTTCATATTTGCCTGCCGTGATATTCTTGCGCCATGGTTGTCGAAAACGTTCGATTGGACAGCGTCGACTATCGCGACGAGACTTGCCGCATCAGCGAGGACCTCGATCCGCCTCAACTCGAAAACTCGCTGCGCCAGATCGGGCAGGTGAACCCGGTCGTGCTCGTCGACAGGAACTCCGGCGGCCTGATGATCGTGTGCGGCTTCAGAAGGCTGCGAGCTCTCAGGCGCCTGGGACGCCCGTCGGCTCTGGCTCGAATCCTGCCCGAAGGCGACCTCCCTCTCCCGGAAGCCTTTCGCCTGGCGCTGTGGGAAAACGTGTCACACCGTGAGCTGAGCCCGCTCGAGGCAGCCCGGGCGTTGTTCGTTCTGAGGCACACTTGCGGTTTGCCGGAGGAATCCATCCTCGAGAGCTATATGCCGGCCCTCCGCCTGGCCTCTCACCATCATGTCCTGCGCACGTACCTCGGTATTCATTCCCTTCATCCGCAGATTCGCGCCCGGTTCAACGAGGGGCGCCTGACGCTCGCGACCGTGGAATACCTCGCCTCGAGGCCATCGACCTTCCAGGGAGCCTTTGCTTCGGTCATAGCGGATATCCATCTCACCGCGAGCCTGCAGCGGCAGGTGCTGGAACTCGTGGAGGAGCTGGCGGCCCTGAACGGCTGCCCTGCGGAAGTGGTGCTCGAGAGGCCCGAGGTCGTCGGGATCTCGAGCGACGCGGGCCTGGCCGCTCATGAAAAGGGCCGGAGGCTGTACGATTTTCTATACAGGCAGCGCTTCCCGAGGATCTCCGCCGCGGAGGATCGCTTTGCCGCCGCCGCCTCTGAGATCGGTCTGCCCGGCGATGTGCATGTAAGCCACGACAGGTATTTTGAGACGCCGGCAATCCGCGTGGAATTCCAGGCCGCTTCGGCAGAACGATTCCGCATGCTCGCGGGAACGCTCGACAAAGCGGCGCAGTCTCCGGAGCTCGAGAAGCTCTTTCAGATCGGCTAGGCAGCCCTATGCTCCCCTACCGCCCCTCGAGGATCCTGATCCAGGAACAATCGTGCAGAGACGCACTGACGGGCGAAATCCTGAGCCGGCTTCCCGGCGTTCCCGTAACCACGGTTCTTGATGCGGACAGGCTCCCGGAAACCCCGGACGGCGGAGATCCTCGCGGTCGCGGCAAGCAGACGCTGCTCCTGGCTCGCCACCGCGGAAATTTCATGAAGGAGTGCCCGGGGTCGGGGGCCGAGATCTGCTGCAACTACTACGTGGTCAATTTCGCCTGCAACTGCCACCTTGAATGCACCTACTGCATCCTGCAGACCTACCTGAACAACCCGGCCGTGGTTGTTTTCACCAATGTCGAAGATCTCCTGCGTGAGGTGGGAGAAAAGCTTTCAGCGGCGCCTGACGCCTCCTTCCGCATCGGGACAGGCGAGATGGCCGACTCCCTGGCGCTGGATGACATCACGTGCTATTCCCGGATCCTGGTACCCTTTTTCGGCCGCCTGCCGAACGGGATCCTGGAGCTGAAAACCAAGTCCGACCGGGTCGGAAATCTCGAAGGTCTCGATCACCGCGGCCGCACCGTTGTCTCCTGGTCCGTGAACCCGACCGCCATCATCAGGAGCGACGAGCTGAAAACGGCCACCCTCCGGGAGCGGCTGTCTGCCGCGCGCATGTGTCAGGAATGGGGATACAGGCTGGGTTTCCACTTCGATCCACTGGTTCACTACGAAGGGTGGGAACGGGATTACGAACACACCGTGGGAGAGCTTTTCGCCGCCATCGAACCGCGCTCGGTCGCCTGGATCAGCCTCGGGACGCTGCGATTCACGCCCCACCTCCGGGACCTGCTCAAGGAACGGTTCCCGAAGTCAAAGATCCCGTACGGCGAGTTTGTCCCCGGACACCACGGCAAGCTCCGCTACTTCCGGCCGATCCGCGAGGAAATGTATTCGAAGATGCTCGGCTGGATCCGACGGGAGGCACCGGGCGTCTTCGTCTACCTTTGCATGGAGAGCCGTGCAGTCTGGGAGAGAAGCTTCGGGAGCGCGCCGGGCGCTACATCCGACTTGTCCGACCGCATGGATGCTCTGGCGTGCGGAGCCTGCCGTGGCACCCTTTCGGGTGAAATCCCTGAGGGTCGGGGAGGGAGGCCGCTTACATAAACCACTTCCGGGCTTGATGGACGGCATCGCCGAAGTTGCGTATGAACTGCATGTCGTCCTCAGCCAGAGGACCGCGGCGGACTGCCTCGATGTTTTCGCGGAGTTGCCGCAGATTGGACGGCGCCGTCAGGCAGACATCGACAGCCGGGTTTGAGAGGACAAAGCGGTAGCACATTCCCGCGGTGGGCACACGGCCCTCACGTGGCCACCCACGCGGCCTTCTCAGCAGGCAGCTCCATCGCGTCGCGGTGTAACTGATCACTCCCGGGTCATGCTTCCCAAGGTGAGGGAAGATATCCTGCTCAGCCCCGCGGTGCGCGGCATTGTAGCGCATCATCATGATATCGATCGCCCCGTCGGCGGCGAGCCCTCCGACGAACTTGCGGTCGTGGCAGGAGAGTCCGACGCAGCGGACCTTGCCCTCGTCACGGAAACGCTCGAGCTCTTCTCTGACCTTCGGCGGGTACTGCTGTTCTTTCATAACGCCGAGGAACAGGAAGATGTCGATGTAGTCGGTGTCCAGCTGCCTGAGCCTCTTCTCGAGCGTGCGGCGAAGGTTCGGGTAGCCCCAGATCAAGTTGTATGCACCTGTGGCGACCACGACCTTTTCCCTTCTTCCCTTCATTAACTCCCTCAGCGCGCCGGTCATGTGAGTGTCGAATCCGTAGCAGAAGAAGAGATCAATGCCATTGTCAAACGCCTCATGCACGGCTCGTCTGCCGGGGCGATAGCTGGCGGACAGGCCCAGCCGGAAAACCGGGATGCCGCTCCTGCCGAGCGTCGAGTGAAGGAAATCAGAATTCATATCCCCCTCCGTTTGCATGCTTAGGATCAGTCCCACCGACAGGCTGTCGGCGAGCGCGACACGACAGAGGGCAACCGGAAATCATACTTCGGCGATTTCGCGCAAACGCGCGGCGGCGCTCTCCGGAGTGATGTCGCGCTGCGGCGTCCCCAGCATCTCAAACCCGACCATGAATTTGCGCACCGTCGCCGACCGGAGCAAGCGGGGGGTAGAAGTGGGCGTGGAAATGCCACTCGGGATGCGGCTGCCCGTCCGTCGGCCGCTGATGAAATCCCATCGAGTACGGGAACGTCGTGCGGAACAGGGCGTCGTACCGTGCCGCGAGCCGCCGGAGGATATTGGCCAGGGCATCGGCTTCCCGGGCTGAAAGCTGATCCATACCGGTGACGTGGCGCCTGCTGAGAATCAGGACTTCAAACGGCCAAACCGCCCAAAAAGGAACGAGAGCAACGAAAGAAGCGTTCTCGCAAACGAGCCGTTCCTTCTCCCCAAGTTCCAGGCGCAGGTAATCGCACAGCAGGCAGGCGTTTCGTGACGCGAAATATTCCGTCTGCGATGCGAGTTCTTTTGCCGGCTCGTTCGGCAGGCTGCTGCTCGCCCATATCTGGCAGTGCGGGTGCGCGTTGCTCGCTCCCATCATCGCACCCCGGTTCTCGAAGATCTGGACATGTGAGATGTCCGGGCGACCGCCGAGATCAAGGTACTGCTCGATCCAGACATCCACCACGAAGCGGATCTCTTCGTCGCTCATCTTCCCGAGCGTGAGGTCATGCCTGGGCGAGAAACAGATGACACGGCAGATGCCTTTCTCCCCCTGGGCAAGCATCAGGCCGGAGTCACCATACGAGAGAACGTCCCGGGGTGATTCGCGGCAGAAGGGCTGCGAAGTCGTTTTCGAAAACGAACGTGTGGCCGTAGTCGGGATTCCTGACACCGCCCGCGCGCGGGTTGCCGGGACAGAGGTAGCACTTCGGGTCATACTGCGGCTGACACTCGATCTCCGCCGGCTCAATCTGTCCCTGCCACGGGCGGCTGGTTCTATGGGGAGAAACAAGGATCCACTCGCGGGTCAGCGCATTAAGGCGTCGATGCGGATGTTCTGTCAGATTGAGCATGTATTCCTTCACCCTCAACTAGGTCCGGTTGCCTCGCAACTCATTATGAGACGGGCTTTCAGCCCTCCTTATTCTATTTGCACAATTCCTGGGGCTTCGCCCCAGGCTGATATGAGACGGGCCTCCGGCCCTCAAAACCATACTCAAATCATCAGATTGCCTTGGCCCGCACCTACGGCGCTCCGGGGTTTGGCCATTCCAGATCCCGAGCCCTGCGGCACAGGGGCCTACTGACTACCGAACCTCTTCGAGGCTGGTATGGAAATCATTGGCAAAATCTTGCGCTTGATCGCGCGGTCTTATACTCAGGCGCGAAGCGCCGGAGTGAATCGCCACGGGCGTGAGCGCGTGGTCACTTGATGAAAAACAGAACCCAGGGCCGAAGCGGCCCATAGGCATCGCCAGCAATCGAACGATGATTCACACGGCTTGAGACCATCGCACGAGATCTTAGCCTAACAACCGGACCTACCCGGCCGGACGCTTTCTGCCCAACAGCAGCATGACCACCCCGAAACAGGGTCAACAGGACGCCCCAGATGAGGTTGACGTTGATCCCCAGCGAACGCTGGTAGATCGACGCATCGCTCAGGAGGCCAAAGATCGCCAGCAGCAAACCGATAATCGTGAACATCAGTCCGATCGGCAAACGGATATCGATTCCCATGATCAGGCCTCCGCCCTACCAGAAGATAATGTTTAGCAGGATAGTCAGCACAGCAACCACGACCGCGAGCACCGCCGGTTTCTTGTACCAGGGAAGGTGCCCCTCCTGCGTCTTTTCGGTCAACGAGTAGACCAGACCGACCAGTTCCCCGTCCGGCCGGGGTTTTGTCACAACGCTTATGATGATCGTAACCAGGAAACATGTGACCCAGGCGTAGATCGCAGTCCAGAAGTTCTGGGCCATTTCGCTCGGGTAGGTGTGCAGGATTGCGATCCATCCTCCCTTGATGCCGGGCAAAGCGCCTCTCGAAATCGTCAGCCCATGGTGCATCGCAGCGGCGAGCGTGCCCGACAGAAGCCCGGTGAATGCGCCGTGACCCGTGGTGCGTTTCCAGAACATCCCCAGCAGGAAAGTGGCGAACAGCGGCGCGTTCACGAACGCGAACACGAGCTGGAGCATGTCCATGATGTTGTTGAACTTGGTCGCGAGGTAGGCCGCGAGGACCGACGCGGCGACGCCGAAGATCGTGGTCAGGCGCCCAACGCGGAGGTAGTGCGCGTCGCTCGCGCCCTTCTTGATGTAGGACTGGTAGATGTCGTACGTCCAGACGGTATTGAAGGCCGTCACGTTGCCGGCCATCCCGGACATGAAGCTCGCCAGCAGCGCCGTAAGGCCGAGGCCGAGGATGCCGGTCGGGAAGTAGTGCAGCAGCATCTGCGGAATGGCGAGGTCGTAGTCGAGTTCCGGCCTGCCGTCTTTGTCCACCTTCACCTGCCCCGTCGCAGGATCGATCTTGGCAGGGATCAGCCCCTGGCCGGCCTGCATGGCGGCGGCTGCGCCAGGCTGGGCGGTGTCGATAACCGCTGCAGGGGTGACGTCGGTGCGTGGAAGGGCGACCGCAATCAGGCCCGGGAGGATCACCAGGAACGGGATGAACATCTTGGGCAAAGCCGCGATCTGCGGCGTGCGGCGCGCGGAACTCATGGAATCGGCCGCCATCGCCCGCTGGACCACGAGAAAGTCCGTGCACCAGTACCCGAACGAAAGGACGAAGCCGAGCCCCATGACCAGGCCGAACCACTCGACGCCGAGCAGGTTGGTGTCCGGGCTTCCCATGCCGGCCCACGAGTGAGTGTAGGCCGCGGGCAGCTTCTGCTTGATCCCTTCCCAGCCTCCGACATTCCTGAGGCCCAGCCAGACCAGCGGCAGAAAACCCGCAACGATGAGAAAGAACTGGAGGACCTCGTTGTAGATCGCGCTCGTCAGTCCACCGAGGAAAATGTACAGGAGAACGATTATGGCCGCGGTGAGAATGCTGACATGGAAGATCCAACTGGCGGGCAGGCCAAGCTGCTGAAACGGCGCGTCGAAGACGTGGAGCGTTCCCAGCAGGCGTGCCATCGCGTACATGGAGATGCCGGAGGAAAAGATGGTCATCAGCGCGAAGGAGATCGCGTTGAACCCTCGTGTCTTCTCGTCAAACCGCAGGCGAAGGTACTCGGGCACCGAGCGGGCCCGCGAGCCGTAGTAGAACGGCATCATGAACAGGCCTACGAAGATCATCGCCGGGATCGCGCCCACCCAGTAGAAGTGGCTGGTCGCGATTCCGTACTTGGCGCCCGAGGCGGCCATCCCGATCACCTCCTGCGCGCCGAGATTGGCCGAGATGAACGCAAGCCCGCACACCCAGGCCGGGATGGAGCGCCCGGCCAGGAAAAAGTCGTTGCTCGTCTTCATGAAGCGCTTGAGGGCGAATCCGATCCCCAGCACGAAGACGAAATAGAGCAGCATGATGGACCAGTCGATGAATGTCAGATTCACGATTCGGACCTCGTCGGAAAGGTGTAGGGCATAGGGTGAGGGCGATTCAATAATGAAAGCCGGGTCCTGTCAAGCCTCGGAGTGAGACGTCTCACCGCCAAGGCGCCGAGAACGCAAAGATTACTGAGCATCTTTAGGGAAATCTGCTAGAAATGAAATCCAACAGGGAGGTGAATGTGAAAGGTCATCTCTTCAAAGCGATTACAGTATGCACCGTCGCGATGCTTCCCCCAATCACGGGCCTGCTCGTCACCACAGCTCCTGCACAGACTCCGCCGAGAGAATGGGTGGCGCTCTTCGACGGCAGGTCTGCGGCCGGCTGGCGGAGTTTTTGCCGGAAAGAGTTCCCGGCCCGGTGCTGGGTGATAGAAGACGGCGCCCTGAAGCGGCTCAAGAACGCGTCTGACGCCGATTGTACCGACATCATGACCGAAGGCGAGTACGGGAACTTCGAGTTCGAACTCGACTACAAGATCTCGTCCGACGGCAACAGCGGCATCAAGTACTTCGTCCCCGAGAAGAAGCCGGCGGGCTGGGACAAGGTTGCCATGGAGTTCGAGATCACAGAGCTCCGGAGGCAGGCGAAACCCGGGTATGAGAATGAGATCTCCCGGATGACACCCGGCGACTTCGCGTGCTTCCCCATCGGATTCGAATTCCAGCTGATCGACGACGTCGGTAACGAGGATGCCCTAGCGGGCGGAACCCACATCACAGGAGCCCTCTACGATCTGCTTGCGCCATCACGGAAAGCCGCGCGGCCGACAGGAGAATTCAACCACGTTCGCCTCGTGGTGAGCGGGAATCACGTCGAACACTGCCTGAACGGAGTCAAGGTGCTCGAATTCGATCGAGGGAGCAGGCAGCTCGAGCAGGCCATCGAACGGAGCAAATTCCGCGGCATGGCCGGTTTCGGGGCCATCTCGCGCGGGCACATTGTTCTGCAGGATCACGGATCGGAGATATGGTTAAAGAACATCAGGATCCGCGAGGTCCGACCTTAGCTATCAGCAGTCAGCTCTCGGCTTTCAGCTGAAAGCTGATCGCTGAGAGCTGATGGCTCCCACCGTAAGGGCAGAATTGACCTTCAGGGCAGTGTCCACATCAGAGTCGGTCCTGTTCGACGGCAGCCGGGAGCCGATCCATCCCGTATCGCTGAGCCTCTGCCGTCATGATGCGGACAAGCTCGGCACGAACGTCGTCCGGCAGCGCCTCCGGTTTGTGTTTCGCCAGAAGGCCATTCACCAGTTCATGCGCGTGCTGCAGGGCGTCCCTGCCGCCCTTTGACTGCCAGAGTTCCCTGGGCTGCCGATCGATGGCGGCGCTGGGAGAGGAGACCTCCTCTCGCATGTACGCGAGCGTCCGCGGCGAAGTGAGAAACAGCTGCCCATCTGTAAGATCCCCGAAGAGATCCTCGGCCAGCTTCTCCGCGCGCGGGATGATCCCCTTGACGAGGCGCTTCGTCATGCCGCAGATCTCGTTGTCGATTACGAGCTTTTCGAGGCTCTGGCAGTTCTCGAACTCCAGCATCCCGGCGCCGGAAACCACGTTCACCCCGGAGAGAGCGGCCATCATCGCACCCATGCCGGATTCGAGCCCGGCCTGGGCGTCGACGACCTTCGTGTCGCTCATACAGAGATAACCATGGGTGGGCAACTTGAAAAATCTGCCTATCTGCGCATAGGAACTGATGAGCATCATCGCTTCGATGGAGCCCATGGCGATGGTGCCGCTCCGCATGTCCACGGCTCCCGGAGAGCCGCCGTAGATTATCGGGCTGCCCGGGCACGCGAGCTGGTGGATGACCACGCCGCTCAGGTTCTCGGCCGTGTGCTGTACGAGGGCGCCGGCCATCGAAACCGGAGCGGTCGCGCCCAGCAGCGGCATCGAGACGAGTTCCGCCGGCAACCCGGACCTGGCGCAGTCTATCAGGCTCTGCGTGGTGAGATTGCTCCACTTCAGCGGCGGCGAGGGACAGGCATCGAAGATCGCCATCGGCCGCGCCCGGAGCCTTTCCTCATCCCCGGCGACCGCGGACAGCATCTCCTTCATGACGGCGAAGGCCTCAACGGCGAACGTCCCGGTGATGACGGGCTTTTTCGAACCCAGCAGGGCGATGAAGAGCCTGTAACGGTCAGCAATCTGCTCCGGAACGTCCGCCGGGACGATCCCTGTGCTCTGGCCGTCATAGTGCGCGAGGGCATCGGTGAGCCGGGAAAAGGCCAGCAGGTCTTCCGTCCGCGGCGCACGCGCTTGGCCGGTCCTGTGATCGAGGATCTTGAGTGCGGCAGAACCGGGATCGAAATGAACGTTCAGGCCGTCCAGCAGCATCGATGGCTCACCCCGGCGATCGAAGATCTGGATCGGCGACGGTGCCGACCGGACACAGCGCCATACCAGGTCCTCCGACAGGAGAACCCTCCGGCTCTTGTCAATTCGAGCCCCGGCATCGCCCAGAAGGGTGAGGGCCTCCTTGTTCTCCACGAAGACGCCCACTTTCGACAGGATCTCTAAGGCTTCCGCAACAATCCGCTCGAGAAAGACTGGCTGAGCATCTCCAGGAGCGGCCGCTTCTGAGTGTTTTCCGTCGGCATGGTTATTCTCCCTGTTGGATCTGGAAATTGAGTTGGCGGCACAGTGTTTTCATCCGGTTGACCTGCTGCACTCCGAACCGCCTGATATTAAAGGCGGTCTTGTTGTGTGACAAGGGTTCTTCGATATCCGCCCAGGGGCGGCAGCGCTCGCCGTCCGGGGTGCCGGGAACCGGCGCAAATTCGGAAAGAAGCACACGGACCCGCCGGCTATGGGCGAATCTCATCGTCGCTTCAATTTCATCGAGCTCGATATCCGGGTGACCGATCATGACATAGGCGCAGACATGCTTCGCGCCAGCGCTACGCAATACCGCGACCGCATCTGTGAATTCCTCCCGGGTAAGCTTGCCGCCTGTGCTCTGCTGCCACTCGTTGGCGCCGTTTTCGAGCCCGATGAAAAAGCTGGCGAACCCGGCCCGAACCATCAGGGCGGCAATCTCAGGAGTGATGAACCGAGCATTGAGGGCATTGGGAGTGTGGAACGACAGCTCGATCTTCTCGGCGATCACGGAGCGCAGGAATGGTGCCAGGCAATCGCCGGACTTGAAGAGCAGGGCATCATCGTAGAAAGCAACGTCGCGCGCGCCCAACCGCACAAGGCCCCGGACCTCCTCCAGGCATTCGTTCACGGGTCTGAAGCTGAAATCGGGTGCGGTGAGCGGCACGGCACAATATGTGCAGCGGAAGGGGCAGCCCTCCGTCAGTTTCATGACTCCGACCTGCCGCAGCGAGCCGTTCCAGTATGGAGGTGCATTCGCCGGAACAATCGCAAGCAGCCGCAAGAGCGGCGCCAACTCTGAACCCTGCACGACAAGGTCCGCGCCGAGCGACTGCGCGTGCGAGGGAAGCAGTGTCGCGTATACGCCACCCAGGACGATCGCAGCCTGGGGCTGGAGTCGGCGGAGGTCTTCGATGATTTCGCACAGACCACCGTACCAATAGGTCATCATTGTCTGGACGAGCACTACGTCAAACCTGCGGCTCTGGAGAAATTCGTGAAATTCCTGCCGCGGCCTCCCGAAACGTCGGAACCGTCGAGGAATATCGCGAAACGCCTGCGGCCTGGTGATGAGCGCCTCCGGAAATCGCCCCCGCCCCCAGGCATCCGTCATTCGGGAAATCAGAAAATCGAATACTTCCAGGTCGCACGTTGCCCTATCCGTCCTGCCACCCTCAGCATGCCGTATGGCCGGAGCCAAAAATCGTATGCGGTGAAGTCATGGATGGGCGGATTGACGAGGAGGACCCGGCTTCGCGCCATGAAGCGATTCTACTTCCGGCATGATTACCGGACGAACAGGATTTGTATGTTCTGTTCTCGCTGCTAAAATAACCCGCCAATTGTGCCGATGTGCCGAGTTAGGCTCCATGAGCCGGGCAGGCGATATGGAGCGCGAGAGAATGTCCGGGGACCATTGGATGGATGGGCGCTTGCGCAGGTCAAGTCGAAGGGGAGGTGACGTGAGGGCTCGGGGCAAGGGACGTGCACACCCGGGACGGCCCGACCCTCGATCGACCGACCAAATCCCGCCCGGCTGCCCTTCGTTTGTAGCTGATCCGGCATTCCGCGAGATTGCCTCCAGGCACACTTATGGGCGCCACTCCACGATCGTCCGCCAGGGAGACGCTGTGCGCTATGCGTACGTCCTGCGGCGGGGCCTTGTGCAAGTCTCGACCGTGCTGCCGAATGGAAAGTCCTTCGCTGACCTGATGGGACCTGGAAGCGTCTTCGGCGTCCCCTGGACTCTTGCCGGCCTCCCTCATGGATTCGCTATCACTGCTATCGCCGAATGCGATTTCGATCTGGCGGAAGCACCCCGGTTTCTCGAATATCTGAAGGATCATCCTGTTTCTGCGCTGGAATTGCTTGGGCACCTTTGCCGGCAGGAAATCCGCCTCGTGGAGAACGTGCTCCAACTTTCGGCAAGGGTTCCGACCGGCGATCGTCTGATGTCCGCGTTGATTGAACTGGGCAGAATCTACGGCGTACCGGCCGAATCGGGGTTGCGCATACCTGTGCCGCTCTACGGTTCAGATGCTGGCAGACAAGATCGGGTGCTCGCGCCAGTGGGCCTCGAAAATCCTGGGCGAGCTGGAAGCAGCCGGGAAGTTGAAGCGCAACCGCAGCTGGATCACCCTGATCCACGGCGCCGGATGATCAGAGCGATCGTAGCCCCCGCGTCTCGATTTCAGCCCCTCCTTCTTTGCCTGGTCAGCAGAATCTGTGGGTACAATCCGGTTAAGGAAAGCGGTCACATGATCGCGCCTCTTCACATGAAATCTGGATTTCCACAGGCTGGGTATTAATACCTATATCAAAATGGGTAATGCCGCGAATTGATCTGAAACTGACTTTCATGGTCGGATGACGCTCGCAGTGTGAAGGAAGCCGGGAAGTAGATCCCCAAGATCCCGCCAACGGGGTTCTTGGGCGCCGGGTTCAAGAACTTTTTTGCTTTAGTGTCAACTACTTTACATTTCGCGTCCACTACTTGACAGACAAAAAGGTCTGTCTCTGTGATAATCGTCACAGATGTTGAAATTGGTTTCCCCTTCCGGTCTGCCTGTGCTGCCGCTGGAGTCGGCGACTGGGTAATCGGCGGGGATTAAGGGTTGGAAAGCTGCGGGTGGCACGTGTCTCTCGACTTGCACGAATCCCCTTGCGCCGTGTCCGCGGATCAATCCTTCGCGCAGCCTGAAGGCACAAGAACCTTTTTGCACGATAGGAGAGTTTAAGCATGAACAAGCTGACTAGAAGGGATTTTGTGAAAACCACGGCGATGGGCACGTGCAGCGATTGCCGCTTATAAAGCGTCGATCCGCAGCGCCTACGCATTCTACCAGAGCCCGGGAATCCCTCTCTTCAGGACCGCGCTGCGTGGCGTCGGCCCCGGGGGCATCCCAGTCGCAGCACCAGATCTCGGATCGTCGGCCCCCGTAACAGGCGTGACGCACTACACGATCAATATCGCGCAGTATCAGGATCAGATCGTGCCTCCTTCGTCGCCATGGGCCGGGACGACCCTGTGGGGCTACAACCCGGCCAATCCCTTGGGGCTGAGGCAAGCAACCGCAGAGGCACCTCGGCGGGATCATCGTGGGGCAGAAGGGAGTGCCGATCCAGATCACACTTCCAGAACCAGCTCTTCAGACGCTGGCCAGCACATCATCCCTGTCGACACGACCATCCCGGGGGCGAACCAGGCGCATCAACCGGACCGCCGTCCACTTCCACGGCGGCCTGGTCCCCTGGATCAGCGACGGCGGCCCGTTCGACTGGTGGCGTCCCGAGCGGAACGCACGGCCTGAGCTTCCTGAACAACCAAGGTCCTGAATCCGACGGCAGCCGCCGAACGAGGCCGAGTACTACTATCCCGCTGAACCAAAGCGCCCGGTTCGTCTGGTATCACGACCACGCCGTCGGCATCACCCGGCTCAACGCCTATGCCGGCATCGCCTCCGGCCTGCTGATCCGCGACAGCTTTGAAGCGGGTCTCATCAGCCAGGGCCTGCCGCCACTACATCGAGAGCCGGCGGCACACGAGCTCCCCCTCGTCTTCCAGGACAAGATCTTCGTCGGGCCGGGATATCAAGCAGCAAGATCCGACTTGGAACAGCATCGTTCCGCAGACGCGTGACCAGAGCCCGGGCAGCCTCTGGTATGCCCACACCTACGAACCGGACCGCTGGGACGTCGGGCGCAGGCGGCCTCACTCTGCCGGATCCATCGTCCATCCCCGAGTTCTTCGGCGACACGATGCTGGTCAACGGCACGGCCTACCCGGAGGTCAGGTCCAGGCGCGCCGCTATCGCTTCCGCTTCCTCAACGCCTGCAACGCCCGGTTCCTCAACCTGCAGCTCTACGTCGCATGACGGCAGCCCGAACGGAATCACCCTGGATGCCAACGGCATCCCGACCAACAGGCATTCGTGAACGCCGCCACGGGAGATACGTCCTACTGGCTGCAGATCGGCACCGAGGGGGGCTTCCTGTCGAACCCGGCGAGGTCCCGTCAGCAACGCCGTTCGATCTAGACGTGCTGGATCCGGAAACTGGCCAGGTCGACCCATCGCAGACTCGACAAGTCCCTGCTCGTGGCGCCGGCGGAGCGGCCCGATGTCATCGTCGACTTCAGCGACTATGCCGGGACAAAGCATCATCCTTTACAACGACGCACCTGCCCCGTTCCCGGCGGCGACGACCGGAACGACTACTTCCCGGGCTTGAACCTTAGCGGGCAACCCGGTCAACGCGAACCACGCCGAGGGCTTCGGACCCAACACCCGAGTCCTCATGCGGTTCAACGTGGTTGCCGACGCAGGATTCCGGACATACCGCTGACAATCGGCACAAGTACGGACCTGACAGCCGGCATCGATCCGTTCCTGCTCACTCCGTGGGGCTGAGACGACCGTGCCCGCCTAGTGTCCGTACGCGCTTCCTGACCCTGAACGAGTACTTCGACGAGTATGGGCGGCTCATCCAGATCCTCGGCAACGCCGGCAGAATAGCACCCTTCGGCTCGCCCTACTTCGGATCGGCGAGTTACATCGAGGGACCGGCTAAGAACGCAGGGGCCACGGAGGAGATCGTCGTTGCCGGCAACACGGAAGTGTGGGAGATCTATAACATCACCGGCGACGTTCACCCGATGCACTTCCACCTGGTGAACGTCCAGGTCATCAATCGGCAACTGTTCGACCGGTGATGCGTCGAGTCCTGTGCACACTTCACCGGCGCCTTCATCCCGCCGAGCCGAAACGAGCTGGGCTGGAAGGAGACGGTGCCGATGTACCCTGGCACGGTGACCCGGGTCATCATGAAATTCGACCTGTCACAGGCACAGATTGTGAAAGCGGACGGGACGGTTATCCCGACGCCTGTCAGCCCACGGACCGGCGGCAGCCGAGTACGTGTGGCACTGCCATATCCTGGAGCACGAAGAGCACGACATGATGCACGCTCTGGTGGTTACCTAGTCTGACCTCCCGGACGTCTCCAGTGTAGAGTCAAGACCAACTGCCCCGGCGCCTCGGCGCCGGGGCTTTTTTTCGATAAGTCGCCCCTGTACTCTGCCGAAAGAACATATAAACTCTTGGCGTTCGGCGCTTAGGCGTCGCACTCCACATATTCTTGAAACATGAAGAGTCCTGCAAGAATTGCCGGCCTGATTGTCATCGTAGTGGCATCTTTCCTCGCCGGAACCTGGTACAGCCCCCGCACCGGCGGCTCGAAGTCCGTGCCGGCCGGGCGCAAGATTCTTTACTGGCACGACCCGATGCACCCGGCCTACAAGTCGGACAAGCCGGGCATTGCCCCCGACTGCGGCATGCAGCTCGAGCCGGTTTACGCGGAAGGGGAAGACGCTAAGGCTGCACACCCGGAGGGCACGCATACGCTTCCCGGGACTGTGCAAGTGGGGCCCGAGAGGCAGCAGTTGATCGGCGTTAGACTGGCGAAGGTGGAGAAGGCGGGTTGGAACCAGCCCATCCGCGTATTGGGGAGGGTGGTCCCCGACGAGAGCCGCGTCTTCCGTGTCAACTCCGCTACCGACGGCTGGGTCAAGAAGATACTCCCTGTCACAACGGGCAGCCTGGTCAAGAAGGACGAGCTTCTGTCGACGTTTTTTGCGCCGGAGTTCTTCTCGGCCATCAAGGCGTATCTCTACGGCCTGAAATCATTCGACCGGTTCGAGAAGAGTGGCAAGGAAACTAAAGAGCAGCTCGAGCTGACCAACGCCAGTGTCGACAGTTACCGTAATTCGCTGCGCAACCTGGGAATGACCGAGCACCAGATGGACGAGATCTCCCGAACTCGGCAGACCCCCGAAAACATAGAAATCCGCGCCCCCGAAGCGGGGTTCGTCCTGCAGAGGAATATCTCGCCCGGCCAGCGCTTCGAAAAAGGCACCGAGCTCTATCGGATCGCAGATCTCAGCCGGGTCTGGGTCCTCGCCGACATGGTCGAGAGCGAGGCCCGATACTTCCGTCCCGGCGCGAGTGCCAGGATCATCCAAGCGGCCCAAGGCAAGTCGTTTCAGGCGCGCGTCAGCAACGTGCTGCCCCAGTTCGATCCGGCGACACGCACGCTCAAGTTCCGGCTGGAAGCCGCTAATCCCGGGTATGCGCTTCGGCCCGACATGTTTGTCGATGTCGAGCTTCCGATCCAGTATCCCTCCGGCTCTAAGCGTGCCCGCAGAGGCGGTCCTCGATACGGGACTCAGAAAAACCGTGTTTGTCGACCGGGGAAACGGATATTTCGAGCCGCGACGCGTTGAAACCGGCCAGCGCCTTGGCGATCGGGTTGAAATCACGCAGCGGGCTGATGGACGGCGAGCGGATTGTCGTTTCAGGCAATTTCCTCGTCGATTCCGAAAGCCGCATGAAGCTGGCCGCCGCGGGACTTCCCGAAGACTACCTGCTTGACCCTGTCTGCGGCATGGGCATCGATCCGAAGAAAGCCGGCGGGAAGAGTATCTATAGAGGACAGACGTATTACTTCTGCGCTCCTGAGTGCAAGGTCAAGTTTGAAGCGGGGCCGGAGATGTATCTGGGGAAGAATTCAGAATTCAGAACTCAGAATTCAGAATCAAAGATGCAGGAAGGCGGAGGCGGAAAGTGCCACGACAGTCTGACGAGCAAGATGGCCAATGACCCGGTGTGCGGGATGGACGTGGATATCACCGCGCCGGGCGTGATGAAGACCGAGTACCAGGGTAGGACCTACTACTTCTGTAATCCATCCTGCAAGGAGAGCTTTCAGAAGAATCCCGCGAACTACGTGGTGAAGGATTCTAAATTCTAGATTCTAAATTCTATATTCCTTAAGCGTCCTCAACCCCCGAGACTCACCGCATGATCAACCGCATCATCGAGTTCTCCGCCAACAACCGGCTGCTCGTCGTCTTCCTTGCCCTCGGGCTTTCTGCCGTTGGGTGGTGGTCGATGACGACCGTTCCGCTCGACGCCATCCCCGACCTGAGCGACACGCAAGTCATCGTCTACTCGCGCTGGGACCGCAGCCCCGACATCCTTGAAGACCAGGTCACCTACCCGATCGTCGCCGCGCTGCTCGGCGCCCCACGCGTGCGCGCCGTCCGGGGCTCTCACGGACTTCGGTTATTCCTTCGTCTACGTCATCTTCGAGGACGGCACCGACATCTACTGGGCGCGCTCGCGTACGCTCGAATATCTTTCCGGAGTCCTGCCCCGGCTGCCGCAAGGGGTCCAGACCGAGCTCGGCCCCGACGCCACAGGACTCGGGTGGATATTCCAGTACGTTCTGGTCGATGACTCCGGCGAGAACACGCTTGCCGAGATGCGCACCCTCCAGGACTGGTACCTGCGCTACTACCTGAAGGCGGTTCCCGGCGTCGCCGAGGTGGCGCCCATCGGCGGTTACGGCAAGCAGTTTCAGGTCAAGGTCGACCCGAACCGCCTCCAGGCTTACGGCATCCCGATCGGCCGGGTCGTCGATGCGGTGCGCGGCGGGAACGCCGACGTCGGCGGACGGCTCATCGAATTCGGCGGGACTGAATACATGGTGCGCGGCCTCGGCTATGCCCGCACGGTCAGCGACATCGAAAGTATCGTCCTGACCGCGAGCGAAAGCGGCACGCCGATCCGGGTCAAGGACATCGGCCAGGTCGCCCTCGGCCCGGACATCCGGCGCGGCACCTCCGACCTCGACGGGACCGGCGAGGCGGTCTCCGGAATTATCGTGATGCGCCAGGGCGAAAACGCCCTCGACGTCATCGATCGCGTCAAGCAGAAGATCAAACAGATCGGGCCCGGGCTGCCCAAGGGCATCAGGATCGTCCCCATCTACGACCGCTCCGAACTCATCCGCAAAGCGATCGACAACACGACCGAGACGCTCATCGAGGTCATGATGACCGTCGCGCTCGTGATCCTGCTTTTCCTCTGGCACATCCCGAGCGCGGTCATCCCGCTCATCACGCTCCCCGTAGCCGTCCTCATCTCCTTCATCCCCTTCCGGTCTCTCGGGATCACGGCAAACATCATGTCGCTCGGGGGGCTGGCGATCGCCATCGGAGAGCTCGCGGACGCGGCGATCGTGGTCGTCGAGCAGACGCACAAGAAGCTCGAGCAGTGGGAAACCGCCGGGCGCCCCGGACATTACCGCGATGTCGTCCTGAGCGCGATCAAGGAAGTCGGCGGGCCGAGCTTCTTTGCGCTGCTGGTCATCGCGGTTTCGTTTATCCCGATCCTCACACTCGAGGCTCAGGAAGGGCGGTTGTTCAAGCCCCTGGCGTATACAAAGAACCTCTCAATGCTCGTCGCCGCGCTCCTCGCGATCACGCTCGATCCCGCGCTGAGGATGCTCTTCACACACCTGAAGACCTTCAACTTCAGGCCGCTGTGGCTCTGCAGGGCCACGAACGCGGTCCTGGCGGGGAAGATTCACAGTGAGGACAAGCACCCAATCAGTCAGACGCTGATACGGATCTATGACCCTGCGGTCGCGTGGACCCTGCGCCACAAGACGCTCGTCATCGGCGTCGCTTTGGTGATGGTAGTTGCGACGGTGCCGGTTTTCATGCAGCTGGGCTCCGAGTTCATGCCGCCGCTGGACGAGGAGGCTCTCTTCTACATGCCCTCGACCATGCCGGGCATTTCAATCGGCGAGGCACAGAGGCTCCTGCAGGTCACCGACAGGATCATCAAGCAGTTCCCCGAGGTCGACCGTGTGTTGGGCAAGGCCGGCCGGGCCGAGACCTCAACCGACCCGGCGCCGCTTTCGATGCTCGAGACCGTGATCACACTCAAGCCCAGATCGCAGTGGAGGAAGACTGACACCTGGTACTCCGCGTGGGCGCCGGAGTGGTTGAAGGCAGTGTTCAGACACGTTACGCCCGATCACATCCCCCAGCAGGAACTTGTCAACCAGCTGGACGAGGCTCTCAAGATCCCGGGGGTGTCAAACGCCTGGACGATGCCGATAAAGGCGCGAATCGACATGCTGACAACCGGCATACGCACTCCTGTCGGAATCAAGATTACAGGGGCGGATCTGAAGGCTATCGAGGAGATCGGGACACAGGTCGAGTCGCTTCTGCCGCAGGTGCGCGGAACACGGAACGTGTTTGCAGAGCGGGCGGGCGGGGGGTACTTCCTCGACTTCAGGTGGAACCGGGACGAACTCGCCCGCTACGGGTTGAGCATCGACGAGGCGCAGGCGGCGGTGCAGAATGCGATCGGAGGCGAAAATGTTACGGTCACAATCCAGGGCCGCGAGCGCTATCCCGTGAACGTCCGGTACATGCGTGACTTCCGCAGCGATATCGGTGCGTTGTCGCGGGTGCTGGTGCCCGTCGGCGATGGGCAGCGCCAGATACCGATCGGCCAGCTGGCGACGATCGCGGCCGCATCCGGGCCCGCCATGATCCGCAACGAGGACGGCCTGCTTACCGGATACGTTTACGTCGACGTCGACGGGCGCGATGTCGCCGGCTACGTGGAAGAAGGCCAGCGTCTGCTGAACGAGCAGATTCAGCTCCCGCCGGGCTACGCGTTGCTCTGGAGCGGGCAGTGGGAAGCCATGCAGCGGGTGAAAGACCGCCTGATTGTCGTGATCCCGTTCACCCTTTTCCTGATCGTGCTGCTGCTCTACCTGAACACGCGCTCCTATGTCAAAACACTGATCGTGCTGCTCGCTGTCCCGTTCTCCGCCATCGGCGCAATCTGGTTTGTCTACCTGCTTGGCTACAACATGAGTGTAGGCGTGTGGGTCGGGCTCATCGCCCTGCTCGGTGTGGATGCCGAGACCGGCGTGTTCATGCTGTTGTACCTGGACCTCGCATATGAGCGGGCGAAACAGGAAGGGAGGCTCAACAGCCTGCGGGAACTTCAGCTGGCAATCCGTGAAGGCGCAGCACAACGGATCAGGCCGAAGTTCATGACCGTCGCGACGACGTTCATCGGGCTGGCACCGATCATGTGGTCCATCGGTACGGGAGCCGATGTCTGGAAGCGCATCGCCGCGCCGGTGATCGGAGGGATCTTCACATCGTTCCTGTTGGAGTTGCTGGTTTATCCGGCAATCTACGAAATCTGGAAGTGGAACTTCGAGGTCCGGCAACGGAGCAACGGGGTCGGACCGAGGTAACTAGAAGATTTGGAATACTTTAGGTATCATTGAACCGCCCAAATTGAGCCTTGTAGTCGTTTTTTGCCCACGTTTTTCCAATCTAAGGGCAATCCGAGCACGGCAGAGGGCAGGAGTAAAGCGAGTGCTCGCATACACACGCGCGATTCCGTCGGCTTGTATCGAGATTTCGAGCCCGTTTTTCGTTGCTAAGCACCTCTCAGAGGCCCTCAAAATGGCGCATCTCTCTCTGTTAAATATATTTGCCTCGGTCCGACCCCGTTTCCGCGGTTTTCTGCTGGGGATCGTCCTTGCAGTCTGTGTCCGATCCGCTGCCGCCGGACAGGCGGAATTCTATGCGGGAGGGCTTCCGAGCGCTCCCGTCAAGCTCGAGGTTTTTTCGGACTACCAGTGTCCGTCGTGTCGCACGTTTTACATGGCCGCCTTGCGATACGTCCTGACGGACTATGCCATGCAGAACAGGGTGAGCGTCGTGTACCACGACCTCCCCCTGGCAAACCACCAGTACTCCCGCGAGGCCTCACGCTACGCCCTGGCCGCGCAGCGGCTCGGGCGCGAGTACTGGTTGCGCATGACCGAGGCGCTCTACGAAAACCAGGCGCTATGGTCACAGGGCGGGCAGTTTGACGCAATCGCCGCGAGGGTCTTCGCCCCGGCGGATTTCGCCCGGCTCAAAGCCATCCTCAAGGATCCCTCGATCGATCAGGCCCTCGAGAGCGAAATCGCTCTGGCACAGACGCGGCAGGTTCAGTCGACGCCGACATTCTTCCTTCACTCCAGGTCGGGCGTACAGAGAATCGTCGGGGGGGTTCCATACAGCGTACTCAGAGAATACCTGGATCGTTTGTTGAAGTAGGCAATCCTCCAATGTAAGAATGGGTATTCTTACGCATTGAAGCTCCAGGTCAACAAGGCTTACAAGCAGTCTGTCTTATAGGAATGTGATCAAAAGCACATGTATACCGCCCGGTGAGGCCACGCTCTTCAAGACAGGAGACAGTAGTGGCGCTGCCGTCGGCTCTGCCTCATTGAAAGGGGTGCAATAATGTTCGGGAAACCCAGAGGATCGTTTCTGCTGTCCGGAATCGCAGCCATCATCGCCATATCCGCGCATCTCATGGCCGTTAACGGCGGATATACCCTTGTCGGCTGGAATAACCTGGGCATGCACTGCATGGATTCGGACTATTCCGTATTTTCCATCCTCCCGCCGTATAACACGATCAACGCCCAGCTTATCGACTCCGCCGGCCGCCTGGTCAGGACTCCGACCGGCGTGACCGTCAAATACGAAGCGCTGACCGACCCTTCCGGCTCCATCAACACCACCTCGATCGGTAAGACGCTCTTCTGGCAGTTCGTGCAGGTTCTCTACGGCGCCGCCCTGGCCCCGGACGCCGGCCTGGCCGGGTACAACATGCCGTCGGCAGGCAACGTCCCGCAGGCGATGGGCTATGACTCCTCGCTCAACGCCTTCGTGGCGGAGGGCATCCCCTTGACTCCTTACGATGACGCGGGTCAAAAGAACGCCTATCCCATGATGCACCTGGTGGCCCGGGACAGTTCTCAGCGGACCCTGGCATTCACGGGTATCGTCCTTCCGGTATCCGATGAGATGGACTGCCGTGCCTGTCACTCGTCAGGTTCCCTGCCCGACGCGCAGCCTCCGTCAGGCTGGGTGCACGACCCCAACCCGGAGCGGGATTACAGGCTGAACATACTGCTGCGGCATGATGAGACAATGATTTCGTCTTCGACCTACGTGGCTGCGCTGCAATCCGCCGGCTACAGCACAAGCGGGCTGTATGCGACGGTAGTGAACCTGAATACGCCGATCCTCTGCGCGCGCTGTCATGCTTCGAACGCGCTCCCCGGCACCGGGCTCCCGGGGATTCCCGCTTTGACTGCGTCCGTGCACGGATTCCACGCTCACGCCACCGATCCGACCAGCGGTCTGACGCTCGAGAGCACCAGCAACCGCTCGGCCTGCTATCGTTGCCATCCGGGCTCGACTACACGCTGCCTTCGCGGGGCGATGGGCAGCGCGGTCGCGCCTGACGGCAGCATGGCGATGCAGTGCCAGAGTTGTCATGGTTCGATGAGCCTGGTGGGTTCTTCGACTCGCAGGGGATGGCTCGATGAACCGAACTGCCAGGCATGTCACACCGGCACGGCGGTGCAGAACAGCGGACAGATCCGGTTTACGTCGGCCCTCACTTCGGGCGGGCAATACCGCGTTCCCGCGAACACAACCTTCGCGACCAATCCCAACACGCCGGGCACCGGCATGTCCCTCTTCCGCTTCTCCAGGGGACACGGGAGTCTGGTCTGTTCCGCGTGCCACGGCTCGACTCACGCCGAATTCCCCAGCTCGCATGTGAACGACAACCAGCAGAGCCTGCAGCTGCAGGGACACGTCGGAATGATCTCGGACTGTGTCACCTGTCACAACGGCGATCCGAGGACGATCTCAGGCGGACCGCACGGGATGCATCCGGTCGGCCAGGGGTGGGTCGGAGGCCACGGCGATTCAGCCGAGGGCAACACCGGACAGTGCGCAACTTGCCACGGCGCGGACTATCGCGGCACGGTCCTGTCCCGCTCGCTCGGAAACCGCACGATTTCGACCGGTTTTGGTACCCGGACATTCTGGCGCGGTTTCCAGATCGGCTGCTACACCTGCCACAACGGGCCTGGCAGCGAAAACGGGAACTCGAACCGCCCGCCGGTGGTAAACAACGCTTCAGTGAAGGCAGCCGCCGGAACACCCACGACCATGACGCTCGGCGCGTCCGACCCGGACGGGAACCCGATCGTGGTGCGCATCGTCTCGCAGCCGGGCAACGGGACGGTCGCCCTCCAGGGAAAGACCGCGACCTACTACCCGCGAACGGGCTTCGCGGGGAGCGACTCATTTACCTTTGCGGCCTCGGACGGATCCACAGACTCGAACCTGGGAACGATCACGGTGAGTGTTGCCAATTTCTTCCTCTTCCCGTTCTACCAGGCCAGTGCGACCACATATTCCGGGTACGCGTTATCCAACTATTCGAGCAAGAGCGCCACGGTGGAGTTCAGCGCTTTCGGGCCTGACGGCGGGCTCCTCCCACTCCCCAAAAACCCGGCGACGTTCACGATGCCCGCGCAGACCCAGCTGGCAAAATTGGGCAGCGAGATATTTGGCACAGGCTCTTCGGCTGCTCAATCCGGCTGGATTCAGATCGCGACCGACAACGCCGACCTCGGCAGCTTTTTCCAGTTCGGCAGCACCAGGCAGCTGGACGGCTCGGTGGCCTTTACCGAAACATCGAAACGATTCCGGTTCACCCGCGTGTTTGAAGGTGCGGCCGCGTTTCGTGGTCAGAAAGCGGTAACCTTCCTGAGCATAGCCAACCCAACGAGCCGGCCCGTTTCGCTGACGCTCAATCTCATGGGGCTGCAATCAGGCCAGACGCTGGCACCAGCCCAGAAGCGGACCCTTCCTGCCAAGGGTTTCCTCTTCGGATCGATTTCCTCAATCTTCGGGCAGGCGCTTACGGTGTCCGGAGGATTCGTCGACGTCCAGGTGACCGACGGCGATGGTGCCATCGGTTTCGAGCTGATCCAGTTCCCGGACAGGGAAACGGATATAGGATTGAACGGTGTGCCGGATAGCAGCGCCACCGACTCCTATTCCGCCCAACTGGCTGTCACAAGCCAGTACTTCACGAACCTCAAACTCATAAACACGAGCGACGGAACGCGCGCTCTGACTCTGCGTGCGGTCGCCGAGGACGGATCGAACCTGGTTCCCTCAGTCAACGTGAACCTGGCTGCGGGACAGTCGCTCGAACAGGAAATAGCCCAGGTGCTCGGCCTTCCCGACGGGACGACTGTGATCGGTTCTTTGCATGTCACTGCCGACGGGCCCGGAGTCATCGGCGACGTGATTTTCGGGGATCCAATTGCGATGAATTTCGCGGCAGGCCTCACGCTGCAGACCAGGAGTTTTACAGAGGCGGTCTTCAGCCAGGTTGCCAACGGCGATTTCTACTTCACTGGATTGGCGTTCTATAACCCGAACCAGTTGAGTACCGACATTACGATCGACGTCTATTCCGAAAACGGAGTGAAGACGGGCCAGCTTGCCGCGCCGATTCAGCTCGGTCCGGGGATGCGCGTCTCGCGCCTCCTGATCGAGTGGATGCCCGCGACTGCGGGCCAGATGCGCGGGTACGTCATGGTCCGGTCCACACAGCCGTTGATCGCCCAGCAGTTGTTCGGAGACACGGGGATGAATTTCCTGTCCGCTGTCCCGCCTGCGGTAATCAGGTAGGGCCGGTACTGGAGGTCAATTGCTATGAGAAAGCAGAGGAGGGTTCTGGTGACAATGCTGGCGCTGGTACTCGCTCTCGGGCTGAGTGCAGCGATCAGCGCCGCGCAGCAGCCGACGGCGCCCGTTAAGCCGGCTCCGACAAAGTCGAGGCAAAGGATCGGATTGTCGTAAAAGGCAAGATCGCCCAGATGGGATCGGCCGGTTATTACGTGCAGGGGGAGGATCCCCCCGGCGAGCTTCTCATCGTCAATCCGAACGCAAAGCAGCTGGCGAGCCTGATGAAGAAAGGGAATACGGTCAAGATCGAGGGTTACAGGACGATCAGTGCGGACCGTCTTTTCGTCGAGAAGATCGACGGCAAGAAATATCACGGGGTTCGAAATCTGCTGTGCAATGATCCCCAGCCTGAGTGGAGTAATTCCCAAGTGATGGTACGCAGCTGCAAGTAGCAGGTGCCGGCTGCTGGTACATTTACGAACTGTCAGCTGGCGGATACAGAAGGCGCCTGAACGTCCTTCTGAACCAACACTCCCTTGTCCAGATGATGGCAGATGTGTGCGAACGCCGCAGCCCGCGGGTCGTGTGTGACGAGAAGAACCGTCTTCCTGAACTGCTCATTGAGGCCGGCGAGCACCTTCATGACCTCCTCGGCAGAATCGGCATCGAGGTCTCCGGTCGGCTCGTCGGCCAGAATGAAGGTCGGATCAGTCACGATGGCACGCGCAATGGCGACACGCTGTTCCTGGCCGCCGGACAATTGGCGGGGATAGTGCTCGGCGCGGTCGGTAAGTCCGACCAGTTTGAGGGCGGTCATGACGTGCTCGCGACGTTCTTTCTTTGACAGGGACGTCAGGAGCAGGGGCAGTTCCACGTTCCCGAAGGCCGTCAAAACGGGGATCAGGTTGAAATGCTGGAACACGAACCCGACGTGGTGGTTGCGCCAGGAGGCGAGCTGATCTTCGTTCATTGACAGCAGGTCGACGTCCAACACCTTCAGTTCGCCCCCGCTTGGCCGATCGATGCCGGCCACTATATTGAGCAACGTGCTCTTCCCCGAGCCGGACGGCCCCATCAGGCTGATGAAGTCGCCGGCGTGAACCTGGAGGTTGATGTCGCGCAGGACCACGACCTCAACGCTGTCGCGCCGGAACACCTTGCTCAGATTCTTCATTCCGATCAGAAGTTCGCTCATAATTCCTATTCCCTCAACACGTCGATCAGCTTTGTATGCGCCGCGCGCCGCGCCGGCAGGTAGCCTCCCAGTGCGCCGACCAACGCCGCAAAGAGCAGCGCATTCAGCAGGATCCCCGGCGTAATGCGGAAATTGAACAGAATCTCGCTGAAGGTCATGAAATTGGCGGTGCCGGTGGAGATCCCGTTGATCGGCAGGGCCATGAGGCAACCCAGCAATCCGCCTGCGAGGCCAAGGAGGACGGATTCCATTATGAAAGATGAGAGGATGTGCCTTCTGCGGAAGCCGATGGCTCTCAGTGTCCCGACCTCCCTGGAGCGCGCCATTACGGTACCGTACATCATGTTCATCGCGGCGAAGCTCGCGCCGATCCCCATGACCATGGCGATGAAATACCCAAGCGCCTTGATCCCGACCGAGCTCGAGGTCTGGTCGGCGTAATACTTCTTCTGCGGAATCGCCTGGAGGTTGATCCGCTGGTCGTCCGCAACCTTCTTCTGGATCGCGGCCGCCGCCTGGGCATTCTCCGCCCTGAGCAGGACCGACGAGTAGCTGGGACGATCCCAATCCTGGCAGACCTCTTCGTAGTTCGCCCAGATCTCCGAATCGTAGGCCGTGCCGCCGGCATCGAAGATGCCGACCACTTTCCAGTCGCTCCGGGCGAAGTGGATTGTGTCACCGAGGCCCAGGTTCCGGAACCGCTTCGAGAGCGAGCGGCTGACGTTGATTTCTCTCAGGCCGGGCCTCAGCTTTCGGCCCTCGACTATTCTTACCTCCTGGCGCAACAGGAACCCCAGGTCGGACGTGCCACGCACGATGATGTTCGACGATTCTCCTGTGAGCCTGGTGTGATTGATCACGACGACGTTCTCGCCGACTGCAAGCGGCTCACCGTTGGCGTCCTTGGCCACACCGGGCAGAAAGCGAATGGTCGGGAAAAGGTCCCTCAGGAAGAAGCTGTTGACTTCGTTGAGCCCACCCTGCCTGATGACGATCAGGTTCAGGTCATCTCCGGTGTCAACGAAGGTGGATTCGAGACCCTGAACGAGCGCCATCATGGTCACGACGATTGAGACGGTCAGCCCGATCCCGAAGACCGCCATGAAAGTACCCGTCTTTCTTACCCAGAGGCTTCCGATGTTATAGCGAATCGGTATCATGTTGTGTTCTCACCGCTGGAATCCCGGGTTGAGCCCGCGACGTGACCCTTGCGCCTCCCTGCCATTATCTTTCATATCAGGCAACCTCGCGGATTGCATCTACGACGCGACGGCGTGCAGCCTGCCATGCCGGGATGCCGGCCGAGACAATCCCCACGATGAGTCCGATCGCAAAGCAGATGGCCAGGGTGGCAGGGGTGACGCGGAAACGCTGGAACAATCCTCCTGTCACCACCGCCATGGGAACGCCCGCATAGAGGATCCTCGCTCCAAGGGCCCCCAGAGCTGACCCGCCCAGGGCAAGGAGAGTGGATTCGCCGAGGAGGAGGGACAGGATCTGACGCCTCCTGAACCCAAGGGCTTTGAGGATGCCGATCTCGCGCACCCGCTCGCGGATCGACATCGCCATCGTGTTGGCCGCCACGAGAACAATCGTGAAGATGACCACAGAACAGATGGTCGTGATCAGAAAACGCACATTCCCCATCATGGCGATGAAGCCGAGGACGAACGCGCGCTCGCTTTCCGTCTTGGTCGGGGAACTGCTGTTGGCGAAGAGTCCGTCGACCTTCTCTGCGATCGCCGGCACCTGGTCCGCCGAACCGGCGCGGATCGTATAGAATCCCGTGAAGTCTACGGTCGGACCGAAAACATGTTTCATCGCTTCGTTGAAGTACTTCCAATGGAAGTACAGTGTGGTGGCCTCGTCCGCACCGCCGCTGTATATGCCCCGGAGCGTAAGCTCCGGGTCGAAGTCGAAGAGCGCTCCCTGCAGATTGATTCTGTCTCCGACCTTCCAGCCGAAGCGCCTGGCCAGGTTTTCGCCCGCAATTGCTCCTGTCTGGTCCTGCACGAACGCCTGCCTCTGATCCTCCGGCAGCTTGATGTCCGCGTACACGTCGAAGAACTGGTCGGCGTCTACCGCAAACTGCGCGAAGAAGTTCTTCGGGTCCTTGTAAACGCCGCCGAACCACATGGAACCGACCACCGCCTGCACACCGTCAACCTTCCGGATCCTGGCGCGATACGAATTGGGCAGTATGTTCGCCAGCGATACCCGGTGCCGGCAGATGAGCCGCAAGGCGGATGCGGGAGTCTGAAGCGGATTCTCGAACTCCGACAGGACGGTCAGGAGCGTTGCGACGAGGAACAGCGACACCGCGATGCTGGTAATGGTCAGGAACGTCCGGCGACGGTTCCTGAGAAGGTTCGTGAGGAGCAGGCTGAGGTATTTCATGCTCTCTTTACCCTGGAAACGGTATCAGTATTCGTCACTGAATCTAGTACACGCCGGCCTTGAGGTGGAATGGAATTCCGGCGAACGGAGGAAAACGGTCGACAAGCGGCCGGAATCCCACGATGGGCACCGGATGGGAAAGTGGGTCCGCGACGCCGGCGCGCCCACCTGCTTACATACGTCCGGACAGCAGTTACTGTCCTTAATGCGTCGATAAGGGGCGGCACCAAACGACTCTCCTGCCTCACCCTTGACGCTCGATGCTCTGGCCGTACGCTGGAAACGCGTCCCGTGAGGGACGCGAAGAAATTAGCCCGGCACTTCAGTGCCGGGACTCCCAGCGCACATCCACCAGAAGTCCCGTAGGGACGGCTGAGCCAGTGTCTGAAGTACCGTCGCGTTCACTCAATCAGTCGTCCCTTGCATGCCCGCACGATCCCGGCACTGACGTGCCGAGCTAATCTCACAGTGTCCCTCCGGGACACAGGCGGATGCTTGCTGGCGAATGTCTGCTCAGCACCTCCAGGGTGCCCGATCAAAGGCTTATCCGCCGGATACGCGCTGTTCGTGTCACCGCATCCGACCAGCGATCGCAATCACTCACCTTACAATCGGCGCCGCCCCTTATCGACAGATTGAGGGATGTCATCGGATCTTGACAGATCTCTCCAGCGGAGAATTGAGAAAGCGTATCAGCGGCATCATCCCTGCAAACGCCGTGACAATACGCGGAAACAGCTCCGGGGTTTCGGCCAGAGCGGGTGGAGACGTGATCGAAACCAGGAACTGCTTGTAGCGCAGGAGGTCTATTGCGGGATGGTCCGCGGGAAAATCTCTCGGCGGCCTGGAGAGCTGCTCGCCCTCCAATCCGCCGAACAGCTTCCTGAATTGCAGGGCTGAGATTATCTTCCTCATCTGCTCCCAATTCGCGGCGATATGAGTTCGAATCGCCCTCATTTCCGCCGGACCAGGCATGTAAATGCCTCCGGCGATGAGCACTTCCGCGGGCTCGAGGTGGAAGTAGAGCGCTGCGCAGGTATTCTTCTCCAGGCCGCGGGGCCAGAAGAGCGCCGCGACGTGCGTCTTGTAAGGCGATTTATCCGGGCTGAAACGGATGTCCCGATGGATCCGGTAAATGTTGCGTCGAGGATCCACCAGCATTTCCGGCGCGAAGTTTAGTATCGCACCGCCCAGCGCCGTAACCAGTTCCAGCATCGGGCCCCTGATGCTCGCCTCGTATGCGTCTTTGTGCGCGAGAAACCAGTCCCGGTTGTTGTTGCGCTTCAGCGCGCGCAGGAACCTGAGCGCCTCTCTCGGGAATCCGGGGAATGTCGTGTCCATGACAGGTTCCTGTTCAGCGCGGCAACAGTGAGAAGGGAACGGCGGCAAGTGCGGCCCCGTCGTCGGTCCCGAAGTAGGCCAGCAAAGAGACCGGTCCGCTCGCGTGGATCATGATATGGCCGGTGGATTCGGCAGGGAGAGTGGGAATCCATTGCGAAACCAGGAGCGTCTTTCCGTGCCGATTCTCGAGCACCATCGGGATTGTAGAAATCAATCCTCCGGAAGGATCATATGCCGAAAGCTCGATGCTGACCGGCGTATCACCGGGATTGAGGATCGCCAGCCCGGTATAATACTGGGGGTCCTCGATGAAAAAGGGCATGGACCAACTCCCCGCTCCTGCCGGCATCATAGCCGTCGCAGCGGCCGCACCGCTCACGGGATCGATTGCCAGCGCCGTCGCCACAACCGCGCTTCCGTCCCCCTCCACCTCCAGCCAGCCGGCGCCGGGGGAAGAGGCCGGTATGGCGAAAATGTCCTCAATGGTCCGGCTCACGGTTGAGAATGCCGGCATCGTGAGCCCGTAGTCCCGGGCCGCCTGCGCGCCTGCTGACGTTCTGAGTCTCAATGTCACGGCAACCGGGTCCGCGGAAGGGTTGAGCAGCAGAATCGTGGTTTTGAAGAGGCCGGCCCACTCCAGGTGCGGCTGGAACGACTTCGCGCTGGCCGGCACCGGGCGGGCCTCGATGCTCCAGGGATCGCCCGCACCGCTGATCTCCAGTCGCGCAGACACTGCGGCGGAGGACCGGATCTCCGCGCTGGCTGCCCACTGCAGCTGCGACGCCGGCGGAAGCAATACGTCGCTGCTCCCGTTTTCCGGAACCTCGACAGAACGAGTCTGGAGGGTGCTGCCGTCGCTGTATCTGAAAACGATGGTGACGCTCGCAGGCGACCCTCCGGAGAAGATCCTCAGCGTGCGCGAGGCGGCAGGTTCATGCTCGGGGGCGAGCGGAAGCCAGAGCGAGGTTGCGGACACCGCCAGCGGCCCTGCCTCCGACAGCTCGGAGGGGCCCAGGGTGCCTCTGAACACGACTGACGAGGCGCTGATGTCGCTCCATCCGAAGCGCAGACTCCCGTCGAGATTTCTTGCACCTGCTCCCATCCACTCTTCGGTGAGGAAGATCCGCTGCGATTGCGGGGCCAGGGTCATAAAAACCGGGTTGATCAGACCCTCGGCTGCCGCGAGGCGACCCTCGCCCGTTCTTGCCTCGATACGCACGACCGTCGTGGCCGCCGTCGAGTTCGCCAGCGCCATTCCCTGGTACGCGGGACCATCCGGGACGGCGCGCGAGCCGGCAGTCGTCGACAGGGCATCCACGTGAGGGGGAGGGACAGGGATTGTCGCCCCTGAACTATCCTGCGGATCGATCCCGGGGACGAATCCGGATGAAAGATCGATCACGCGCCCCGCATCGTATGCGAGCGAAGAGACAGGCAGGCCGGCAGAGTCAATGACGCTGGCGAAGTAGATAGTGTTGTCCGCTTTGTACTGATCGCCTGCCGGCGAACTCTCCCCGGACCGGATTTGAGCGACGAAATGATCACCTTCCAGAGCGCAGGAATAGGACTTGAAATCCTGGATAGGGGTTATGTTCGCATCGACCCTCGTCGCCGCGTACAGGACGGCACTCGCACCCGCGAGCCGTGCCGCGGATTCCCCCAAGGTCACGTCAAAGCGCAGCCCACCCCCTTCCTCGCTCATGCTGACTGCCGGGGCGGCCAGTGGTTTTCCCCTGCGGCCGAAGGCGTAGTCGAGCCACTGGCTCATGCCCTGGATGAGCGGCAGGAGCCCCAGCGGGCTGTCAAGGCCGTGGGGTGCGTTCGGGATCAACCACAGTCGCTTCTCGAAGTTCGTTTGCGTGCCGGCGGACTCGATCCCGAGAGCCATCTGGTTGGCGCACGTCAGGGGAAAATATCCGTCGTGTGTCCCGATGACGACCATCACCGGGGCATGCTGCCGGGGCGCGTAGCGGATGGGGTCGAAATAGTCCAGGAAGGTGACCGCGGTCGGGTCGGTGTCGATGTCTTCGATCGAATTGAGAGGATCGCTTCCGTTGTAGGGATGGTCGCGGGTGCCGGTATACAGCCCGTCGTACAGCCAGGAGTTCGGAAACCGCATGGCATGCTGCCACTGACCGGCGGCGGCGATGATGATGGCTGCCTTCACCCGGTCATCGATGCCGTTGATGTAGCTGGTGAAGATGCCGCCCATCGAGGCTCCCAGGACACCGAGCCTTCCGGCGTCGATTCCGTAAGGGTTGCCCGGCCTTTCTGCCAGAGCTTCCAGGAGGGTCAGCGCGCGCATGCCCGCGTAGCCGTAATGATAGAGGTAGGAGTACTCGGGGCCGTCATCAACCGAAATCCACGCCTGGTCCTCGTCCCTGGGCCCTCCGGTAGACTGCCCCGCCCGGGGACCGTCGATCGCCAGCGCGACATAACCCAGGCTGGCCACCTGGAGCGCCAGATTGAGATCTGCCTGGCCGCCGTGGCCGTGCCCGATGACAAGCGCCGGATAGGGCCCCCCGGACATCGGCGCGGCAAGAAATCCGTGAATGCTTATTTTGCCGCCGACATGTTTGGCGTAGGGCGGGTCGGAATCGAACCAGCCTGCCGAAGGGTTGGAGGTGAAAAAGACGTCGGCGTATCCTGCGTGCTGCGCCACCTCGATCTCGAGAGTCGCACGATCGCGGATCGCCGACAGCACCTGTCCGTTCCAGAGATCGTAGGGAGGAACCTTGTCCGCGGTCCACAGTGAGTGAAGCGGACACAGAAGAAACAACACAAGGGGCACAAACCGGGTGGGATTCATGCCCTAAATGTATCAGAGAAAATCGGGGACAGGCACCGAATTAGCAGGGGGATATGAGCCGTCTAAAGCCACTGCAACCTGATTCGGTGCCTGTCCCCAGTTTTTTCAGGAGCAGCCGCTGGTCTCGCCGCAGTTGATGCACTTGTAGCAGGAACCGTTGCGGACCATGATGCTGCCGCAACCGGCGCAGGTGGGCGCGTCGTCCAGAGCGTACATCGATTTCAAGTCATTCAACTGCGTCGCGCTGGCCGGCTTGACGCTGACGATCTGCACGGTCGAGGAAAGCGGCTTGTCGGTGACGTGAACCCCCGCCTGAACCTGTTCTTCGCGCGGCAGGAACTTCGAAGCGAGCCAGCGGAAGATGTAGTCGACGATCGACTTCGCGTAGGGCACCTCGGGATTGCCGGTGTGGCCTGACGGCTCGAAGCGCGTGTGCGAGAACTTGTCGATGAGGACCTTAAGCGGGACCCCATACTGCAGGGCGAGCGAGATCGCCGTGGCGAAGGAGTCCATGAGGCCCGAGATTGCGCTCCCTTCCTTGGCCATGACCAGGAAGATTTCGCCCGGCTGGCCGTCATCGTACATGCCCACCGTGATGTAGCCTTCGTGGCCGCCGATGGTGAACTTGTGAGTGATAGCCCTGCGCTCGACGGGCAGTTTCCGGCGCACCGGCCGGAAACCCGTTACCTCGGCAATCGCCTGCGCGGGTTCGGCAGATTTCCTGGAAACCTTGGCGGCACTCAGCGGCTGGATCTTCTTTGAATTGTCGCGGTAGATGGCGATCGCCTTCACACCCATCTTCCAGGACTGCATGAAGACTTCCATGATTTCGTCGGCGGTGGCGTTCTCGGGCACGTTTACCGTCTTGGATATCGCGCCGGAGATGAACGGCTGGACGGCCCCCATCATCCTCACATGCCCCATGTAGTGGATGGCGCGCGTCCCGCGCTGCGCCTTGAAAGCGCAGTCGAAGACAGGCTGATGCTCCGGGTGAACGAAAGGAGCCCCTTCGATCGTTCCGTTCTCGTCGATGTACTTTGTGATTGCCTGGACCTGGCTCTCGGTGTAACCCAGTTTGGCAAGAGCGGCCGGCACGGTGTTGTTGACGATCTTCATGACACCGCCGCCCACGAGTTTCTTGAACTTGACCAGCGCCAGGTCGGGCTCCACGCCCGTGGTGTCGCAGTCCATCATGAACCCGATTGTGCCGGTCGGCGCCAGGACCGTCGCCTGGGCGTTCCGGTAGCCGTGGACGGTCCCCTCGAGCACAGCCAGGTCCCAGCACTCCTGGGCGGCTTCCAGCAAATCCTTGGGCACGTTTGCGGGATTGATTCGCTGGAGCGCGTTACGATGCATGCGCATCACCTCCAGGAAAGACTCGCGGTTCATCGCATAGCCCGGGAAAGGCCCGAGGTTCGCCGCGATGCGCGCGGATTGCAGGTACGCTTCCCCGGTCATGATCGCCGTGAGGGCAGCCGCAAAGTCGCGCCCCTCATCGCTGTCATACGCGAGGCCGTTGTACATCAGCAACGCGCCGAGGTTGGCATACCCCATCCCCAGGGGACGATAGTTGTGGCTGTTCGCCGCGATCTTCTCGGTGGGGTAGCTCGCGCTGTCGATTATGAATTCCTGCGCGGATATGACGATATCCACGGCCTTGCGGAAACCGGCGGCATCGAAGCTCCCGTTCTCATCCACGAACTTCATCAGGTTGAACGAGGCCAGATTGCAGGCCGAATCGTCGAGAAACATGTACTCTGAGCAGGGATTCGAGGCATTGATCGGCCCGCTGCTCCTGCAGGTGTGCCACCTGTTGACCGTGGTGTCGAACTGCATGCCGGGGTCGCCGCAGAAATAGGCCGATTCCGCGATCTTCTTCATGAGGTCGCGGGCACGGTAGTTGTTGACCACCTCCCCGGTGTTTCGCTCACGCGTCTGCCAGAATCCGTCCTGTTCCACGGCGTGCATGAATTCGTCCGTGACGCGGACGCTGTTGTTCGCGTTCTGGAAGAAGATGCTCGCATATGCTTCGCCGTCAACAGACGCCTCGTAGCCGGCATCGATCAGGCTCCAGGCCTTCTTCTCCTCCCTGGCCTTGCATTCGATGAACTCCACAATGTCGGGATGGTCGATGTTGAGAATGACCATTTTGGCCGCCCGGCGGGTCTTGCCTCCGCTCTTGATGACTCCGGCGAAGGCATCAAATCCTTTCATGAAGCTGACCGGGCCCGAGGCGGTTCCTCCACCCGACAGCCTCGCGCGCGAGGACCTGAGAGGCGAGAAGTTGGTCCCCGTTCCGGACCCCCACTTGAACAGCCGTCCTTCGGTGCGGGCGAGGCCCAGGATGGACTCCATGGTGTCGTCCACGGAGTTGATGAAGCAGGCCGAACACTGCGGCCGGGCCTCTATTCCGCAGTTGAACCAGACCGGGGAATTGAAGGACACGTACTGGTGCAGAAGCAGGTAGACGAGCTCGTCGTGAAACGTTTGCGCAACGGCGTCCGACGCGAAATACCGGCCCTGGACGCCCCATTCCGTCATGGTGCGCGCAACACGTTCTATGAGTTGGCGTATGCTCCGTTCCCGATCCGGAGTCCCCACCTGGCCGTGGAAATACTTCGAGACCACGATATTGGTGGCCGACTGGGACCAGGCTTTGGGAACCTCGACTCCCTCCTGCTGGAAGAGGATTTCCCCCTTCTCGTTCGCGATGCTCGCAGTCCGCGTTTCCCACTCTACCTGATCGTACGGAGACACTCCCTTGATTGTGAAATGTCTGGGGAACTCTATGCCGCCTTGCTTCTCACCCTCGGCCGCTGGGGGGTGTGTCATGCGGATCGCCTCCTCACCCGGCATGACTTTGTTGCTGCTCATTCTGCGCCTCCTTCAATTCCTATTAAGATCCTAGCCCCGGATACCGTTATTTTCCATAGCGGACACCACACTCCCATGCCCGACTCCGCACCGCCGACGAACGGTCAACCTCCCTGGGGATGATTGTGTCGCTTCGGATTACTTCTTTCTGCTCGGGTCAGGTTCACCGACTGCCGTCCCGACCCCGTCCAACACCTTCGCGGTTTGCTTTTTTTACACGAGAGGAAAACTGAGTGTCAAGCAAATTACGCAACATATTGTACCTCTGAATGCGAAAAACCACAATATCTGGGGTTAGAGACCGTACTTCATTGATACAAAATGATTTGGCGGATCGGCTCCGGGAGTCGGGATCCGGGATCCGTACGGCCGCGATGCAGCTCCTCGCTGCCCGAGTGCACACTGCGCGCCCGGGCAGGGCGCATCCGTGCACTGATGCTCTGATTTCCCTTGAGTCGGCAGGACAGATGGGCAATGTTAGAGGGGTAATTCGGGGATCCCAAATCTCATGGCTCACTACCTGGTCTTCGACATAGAAACGCGTGCCGACAAGGAATTGGTCAAGCAGGTCTACGACCCGGAGAATACGCTCACGCTCGACCAGGCCTATGATCACGCGCGGGACACCCTGCTCGAGCGGAGCGGGCAGCAGAGCGATTTCTTTCCCATCCCTTTCCACATCCCGATCGCGATAGCGACTCTCCAGGCAGACGAAAACTACCGCATCCGCTCGCTCGGGCACATGGGCGCGGATCGCTACGCCGAACCCGAGCTCATCGCGCGCTTCTGGCAGATGTTCGACACCTCGCAGACTCTCGTCACATTCAACGGGCGAGGCTTCGACCTCCCGGTCCTCGAGATGCGCGCGTTGAAGCACGGCATCCCGCTTCGGCGCTACTTCGGGACCGGGACGTCGAAGAGCACATACCGGGGCAGTCGCTACAGCGACGCCTACCACTTCGACGTCTGCGACTTCCTCTCGAATTTCGGCGCCGTCTACCGGCGTGGTTCGCTCGACATGCTGGCCAAGCTCATCGGTCTGCCCGGAAAGTACTCGATCGCGGGCGAAGACGTGGAGTACCTTTTCCGGCAGGGACGCCAGAAGGAAATCAATCAGTACTGCGTCACGGACGTGCTTCAGACCTACTTCCTGTTCCTGAGGGTGGAATTGCTCCGGGGCAAGATCGATCCGGCAGGCCACCAGTCCCTGGTATCCGCGGCACGCGAGTACCTCGAACAGAAAGCGACCGCCGGCGGCGGCGACAACTTCCTCGCGGATTTCCTGCAGCGCTGGGGCACCACCTGAGGCCGCGCGATGTCCGTGCCGGCGAGGCTGCCTCAAAACGACCTATGGCACGGGCTTTCAGCCCTCGAGACCACTGTGGGCGCCGTAACCTGGCGCTTCGCGCCAGGCTGGTATGAAGCGGGCCTCCAGCCCTTCAAGGCGGCTCCAAACCGTATGAGGCCGGCCAACGACCTCGAGAACGATATCCCGGCGAACATCCCGAGCGCTGAAAGCGCGCCCCCGTATCAGCCCGGTGCGAAGCCCCGGGTTTGCGCCCATGCTCGGGAATCAAGGACTGTGAGCCCACCCCACAGGTAGCTGAGATAGCGCCGCATTGCGGGATCGCGGTCGTGCTACAGCTTCCAGAACAGCGGCACCATGGTGAGGACAACGACCATCGTCACCAGCGTCAGGGGGACGCCCACCCGGAGGAAGTCGAGGAAACGGTACCGTCCGGCCGGATAGACGATGACGCATGAAGGTTCGAGAGGTGTCATGAATGAAGCGGAAGCGGCAAGCGTCACGACAACGGCGAAGGCCCGGGGGTCCGCTCCCGTCCTCTCGGCAGTCGCGAGCGCGATCGGCAGGACGGTCAGCGCGGCAGCCGCATTTGAGAGCGGCTGCGTCAGCGCCACGGTAAGCAGATAGAACCCCAACAGGAGGCCCCGGGGGCCGAATTGCCCGGCAGCATCGATGACAAGCCCGGCAAGGAACTTGTCTGTTCCCGTGTTCACCATCGCCTGGCCGAAGGCCGTCATCCCCCCGATGAGCACAAGCAGCCTCCAGTCCACGAGACGATACGCTTCCTCATTCCGGATGGCCCCGACAAGCACGGTCAGCAGCGCTGCCGCCAGTACCGACGGCCCGGGCGGGAAGAGGCCCGTCGCTGTGGTCAGCATAGCCAGGGCAAAGAAAATCACCACATAGGTCCCCTTCTTTTTCTCCAGCAGGAAATGGGACAGGTCGCTGAGAATGATCACATTTCCGGTAGTGCGGAGGTCGTTCAACCGCGCGTCGGGTCCCTGAACGAGAAGGATGTCACCGACAGCCAGCGGTATCTTCCCCACTTTCTGAACCAGTTCCCCACCCTGGCGGTGTATCGCCAGTGCCGTCAGGCCGTAACGGCGGCGGAAATCGATCTCCTTCAGGGTCCGCCCGAGGAAACGGGAGACCGGGCCGATCATCACCTCAACGAGTTTGACCTTGTCCGATACCAGGTTGGCATCCTGCAGGTCGACTTCCCCTTTCGCCTCTATTCCCGTTGTCTTCCGCAACTTCTGGATACCCTCCACGTGGGTCTTCAGAAGGAGGACGTCGTCGGCCTGCAGGACTACATCCCCTCCGGGTGCCAGGTGCGCCTTCTTGTCCCGGTGAATACCGAGCACCGTGACGTCCGCCATCTCCTCGACGCCGACCTCGTCGAGCCTCCTGCCGACGAACGCGCATCCCTCACGGAGGGCGACCTCCGTCAGGTACTCCTTCACATGATAGTCGCGAGTGAGATCCCCTTTCCCCCGCGCAGGGAGCAGTGTTCGTCCGAAGAATGCAAAGAAAAGGGCGCCGGCCGCGATCAGGGCCAGTCCGACCGGGAGAAACTCGAACAGGCTGAACGGCTGCATGCCGCGGCGCAGCAGGAAGTTGCTGGCCGCTATGTTCGTGGACGTCCCTACCAGGGTGCAGCAGCCGCCGAGCATGGCCCCGAACGCGACGGGCATCAGCAGCTTCGAAGGGGGCATGTCAGAGCGCCGTGCGACTGCGAGCATGACCGGGGTGAATACAGCCGTGACCACGGTGTTGTTCATGAAGGCCGATACCGCACCGACCACGAGGACGGTGCTCGCCAGGAGAATGCGGTAATTCCCGCCACAGTGCCGATACAGAAAGACCCCTACCGAATCGAGGACGCCGGTTTTCAGGAGAGCCCCGGCGATGATAAAGATCGAAGCCAGCAGGACCATCATGTCCGTGCCGAAGCTGGTGAAGGCCTGTTCCGCGTCGATGCAGCCGGCAATGATGAGCAGGAGCACGGCGCTGAGCGCGACCACGTCTACGGACAGGAGTTCGAGCGCGATCACCACCAGGGCGATCAGGAGCAGCGACAGCACGATGGCAATCTGCATAGAGATTCCGATGCCTGCAAAATCAGCCGGGTACGGCCGCGCCGGCGTTTTGTGCCGCGCTCCACGCCCATGTCAGTGCTCTACAATTTATGTCGCCCGCCGCCGCACAGTCAATCGCCAACAATCAGGTCCCTGCGGTCCAGACCTCGAAACCGGCAATGTCGCACTCGGATTCCTACGTGCCGAATCCAGGAGTCGTCTTCGAATTGAGCTGCTGCTGCCCCAGTCAGTGCCTCGCTGCGAGGAACTGGCGCAACAGCCGGACGGCGCGAGGGAGATTCTGCTTGGGAACGAGAATGTGGTCGCGGTGGAACGAGGAGAGAGGGGCGGCCCCGAGCCCGGCCTCCGAGAGTATACGGCCGACGGCCATCAGGCACGGCTCCAACTTTCGCGCGCGGCCGACACCCAGTGTCAGGACTTTCACTACGTCTACCACCCGGAACTTGTGAAACAGGTTCTGCATCCGCAGCCACTTACGCCGCGAAACGATGAGAGTGACCGTTTCCGGGTCGCGGATGAACACGGCAAACCGGGTGGTGGCCGGCCGATACCATTCTGCCGGAACTGCGTTCTCGCTTGGAGGAAGGTGCACGACGAGGTAATCCTCCGGTAACACTTTCAGCCGGACGCGGCTGAGTTGTTTCCTGAGGCCGGGTGTAAGTTCAGGCATGAGTCCCTCTCTGATTTCGCTGCTGTGGGTCTGGTTGGCTTCTGTGTACCACAGCGAAAACCGGGGGGCAAGGGTTGTCTGTCGGGAATCTGTGATTCAGACAGCGGGGATTGAAGTGACGTCGTCTCGTCAGGTGATCGCTGTCCAACCCCTTCAGGGTTGGGCCTTGCGGCAGATCCGATCCTCCCCGGGGTTTGCACCCCGGGCTGATCTGTTCGACCCCCTTCGGGGTCGAGTCCGACGTACTGCGCCCGGGAGCTGAGCGTGACCATGCCGTGTGGATTGAAGTGACGTCGTCCGTCGGGGTGACCGCTGTCCAACCCCTTCAGGGTTGGGCCTTGCGGCAGATCCGATCCTCCCCGGGGTTGTGCACCCCGGGCTGATCTGTTCAGTCCCTTCGGGGTCGAGTCCGACGTACTGCGCCCGGGGGCCGGGCGTGACCATGCCGTTCAGTCCCTTCGGGGTCGAGTCCGACGTACTGCGCCCGGGGGCCGGGCGTGACCATGCCGTTGAGTCCCTTCGGGGTCGAGTCCGACGGACTGCGCCCGGGAGCTGAGCGGGACCATGCCGGTCAGTCCATTGATTCACTGGTGGCGGCGATGCCTCACGGATGCCAGCCGCGATCGACATCGACGACGCTGAAAGCGTCGAATAGAACAGCCCGGGGTGCAAACCCCGGGGATCAGGATGATCGGAAGATGTCAACCCTGAAAGGGTTGCACAGCGTCCCTGCAGCGTAGGCCCCCGGTCACGCGTCACCAGTCTCGTAGCCCTCACTGTCTGAGCCACAGTGTCGGGAATAGCAGCACCGAGAGCTGAAAGCTGATGGCTGACAGCTTCCATGGGGCAGGGTTTGTCGCGTGACGCCAGGCCTAACGGTCTATCCGCAAGATCGCCGGGAGGCGGTAGATTCTGCCGAGCGCCCTTGCCTCGATGACGGGCCATCCGGGGATCTCGGTCAGCACTACCAGCCGGTCGCCGTCGAGGAGCAAGGTGTCTTCCATCGCAAAATCGCCCGACGCCGAATTCCACGCGAAGGCGTCAAACTCGCGCACCTGATCCTGCGCTCCTGGAGCCGCTACCCATTCGCGCGCCAGGTAACCGATCCTGCCGCCCGGGGCGCTGCGGCGCCACTCGTCCGGGAGGCCCGCCCGTGCATAGTCCTCGACGGCAGCCTCCAGGATCGCACCGCCCGTCGCACCGGGGACCGTGCGCGCCCAGAGCCCTGCTGAAACCCTGGCGGCGGCCTCCTGCCGCTGCTTCAGAGCGGGCGGCAACGGTCCGAAGTGAACGGCACGCTTCATCGCCACCACCAGGCCCCAGCGTGAAGCACTCAGGCTTATCAACGCGTATTCGGAAACCTTTCCGGCCGCCGCGCCCGGCACTTCGGTGTCGGCTTCAACGTGCACTTCCAGCGGGCTGATGGCGCGCTGTATCAGACCCTCGTACAGAAGTACCTCTATACCCCGGTCCGTCCACCAGCGTTCGATACGGCGGGAAACCGAGTCTACTGTGCCGGCACAGCTTCTTCCCAGCCAGCGGTACTTCCGCACCTCCCACTGCGTCAGGGGGACTCGCATAGCTGCGATCTCGCTGCAGGCAGGCCGCGCATCCGGCCGCGGTTCGTCAGAGGCATATGCTCCCCCTCCCGTAAGGTCCTTCAGCAGGTCCGGGGCTGGTTCTGCACCTCCCCGGCAGTCGAACCAGGGGGTCTGCCTGATCTCGTACCCGAGTGTCCGCATCTCCGCAGGCAGGGTTCGCCCGCCATGATCGAAGAAGAATTTGCGGCCGTCGTCCCGGATCAGGAGGGGCGCGGTGCAGGGCGCATTTGGCTCGAGAGGGCCGCATCCCCCGCCCGTGATCCAGGCAAAATTGCCGGGAGAAGTCAGAAGGACGGCAACGAGCTTTTCCCGTCGCAGCCATTCCAGAACCCGGTGTTCCTTCTCGGCGACCTCCTGCTGCCTCTCGGCGGCCGTAAGTATTTCCTCCGGGTACAGTGCACCCCCTGTCACGGCGCCGCCCTTCCCGGGAGGCTGGCAGGAAACCGCCAGGAGCAACAACCCCAGGAGAGGAATACCTCGATTCGAGATCAACGAGAGTAATCTGCGGCGGCAGTCATGCCCGACCGCAGGAGCGGATCGTCCCGACGTCATGAGGCGCCTCGATACCTCTTTTCGCCCGCACGGACAGGCAGCGGAAGCGTGTTCTCTGCGGGCGGGACCGGACAGCTGTAGTCCCTGCCATAGGCGCAAAAAGGGTTGTAAGCCCGATTGAAGTCCAACTCGTAGATCCCGGTTGTGTTTTCAGGAAGCTCGATGTAGCGGCCGGCGGCGTAGGTCTCGGTACCGGTCGTGGCATCCCTGAAGGGAACGAACAGACTCGGTCCCCTCCCGCCCTGGTCTTCATCCATGCGATATGCCTGGAGTCGGAAGGGCCTGCCGTTCACCTCGAACTCGAAGTACCCGTAACGCAAACCCGATCGCACTTCCCCCGTATTCGTTCCGATCCGGACTTCGCGCGGGGACGGGTAGCGGTTAAGCTTTACCCGAAAGCTGAGGGCTGGATCGACGGGGTAGTAGTCGAGGCCGCGAAAGCCGGCCTTGTCTTTCCCGGGAAGCGGAGACTCAGGGCCGTTCTTAAACGCGATGTCTTTTTCACGCCGTTCCCTGGCCAGGGCATCCTGCCAGGCCCCGACGCGCTGCACCTCATTGCGTGAGCACGCCGATGCCAAGGCCAGGAGAGCGCAGAGCCAGATGCCGCGCGCGCCGGCAAACCTGTTTCGACTCAGCCCGGTTGAATGCATCCGCAAGATTATAGCTGATCGCGAGGATACCGGTGACCACTCAAGCCCGGCGCGGTCAGCCGGCGTCATCGGATTTCAGGGCCAGATAGAAGTTGTTCAATCCCCACATGAATCTGCGGTGCAAGGCGACCCTGAACCCGGAGCCGGCGAGCAACCGTACCATCTCCCCGGTGCCCAGTCCCCAGTCTTCCTCGTGGCTGATGCCGCGCTCGAGTTGGTCAGGATCGTGCCGTCGCCGGATCCTGTGGCTGAACCACCCGATCCAGGGCGGGATCATGGTCACGAGCAATCGCCCGCTATCCCGCAACACCCGATGACATTCCTCGAGGGTTTCGCGCCTCCGTACGATGTGGTTGAGGCAGGCGAGCATGGCCACGGAGTCGAATGACGCGCTCCCGAATGGGAGCCGGGAGCTGTCGCAGCGCACCGACACCTGCGGGTAAGGGTGTATGTCGCACCCTATCCCGTTCCCATAGGTCAGCACCAGCAGGTTGTTCCCGCATGCCACATCCAGCAGCCTCCCGCGGCAATAGGGCAGCGCAACCCTGATGCGCTCGTGATCGATGGGTGTCAGCCCGAACCGGTGCGAGGTCTGCTCGCTGAGCCACATGTTGACGGGAAATAAGACGTGGTCGGCCAGCCGCCGCGAAGAGGGGACATGAATCTCGAAAGGGGCGGCCATCAGCAGGATTCCAGTGGGACTACGCGTCGCGCCATGGCAGGTCTCTCCGCCACCTTGAAACCGAGTGCCCAACGCATAAAAGCCCAGAAACCCAGGCACGCGTTCCACAGCACATCGCGGAGGCCGGTCTGTGAGCGGTAAAGCCGTATGGCGGTCACGAACCGGTTGTCGACGCGAAATCCCAGGCGCGCGGTCAGGATCGCGATCTCCTGAGCGCAGCTGTAACGATATCCGGTGTAGTAATCCAACAGGAGCGGTAGAACCCTGAGGCGCATGGCCCGAAAGCCTGACTCCACATCCTCGTAACGGTGCCCGCTCAAAAGGCTTCCCCAGAGCGTCATCAGGATGTTGCCGAGGCGCTTGTACGCCGGGTAGAGGGCAAAGTCCCGGCGGGTCAGCGCCACATCCAGACCGGACTTCTCCAGGTGCAGGCAGAGCGCCTCGATCTCGTTCGAATCGTGCTGTCCGTCGGCATCGAGCGTCAGCAGCACATCATCGGGGGCAAGGCTTCCTTCACGCACCTGCGCGGCAAGGTGAGCGAATCCCTCCCTTAGTGCGGCAGACATCCCGGAGTTCTTCTCCAGCCGCAGGACCTCCACGTTGCGGCGCTCCCGCGCGCAGTTAGTCGCCAGCTGGAGCGAGGAATCGACCGAGCCGTCATCGACGACGAGGAGCAGGTCCACTTTCGGACTGACCGATTCCAGGACCGCGCCCAGTGTCGATTCTTCGTTGTAGACCGGTATGAGAGCGACCCTTCTCATCAATAGTCGACTCGATAGAGGGTGACGTTGTTTCGGCTGAATATCGCCCCGAGGTGCCGCTCCTGGAAACCCGGGCTCAAGAAAAAATAAACCCCCAGCCGGGGCTCAACCCCGGAAAGCGGAGCCACTCCATTGTAATTCAGGAGGACGTGAGAGATCCCGGATTCCTTCAGCCTCCGCATGACTCCTTCCTCGGTGGTTTCCTGCAGGATTCGCTCGCCCTCCACCGTAAAAGAATACAGGGTCGGGACGCGCGAGTAGAATTGAGCGGAATCGTTGAGGAGCAGTACCCGGTCGGCTGCGCGCAGGTTGGCATTCACGTAGTCATAGACATAGATAGACGGCACATCCCGGCTCAGGTACTCCTGGGCGGTTTGTTTCCCCGCGAGGAAGCGCACCGGCGACCGGTAACCATGCCAGTAGGTCCAGTCGTGCACCCATCTCGCATAGATCGGCGGGAGAGCCGTCAGCGAGACCGGCAGAATCGCCAGCATCGCCAGGGATCGGAGTCGCAGCGGTCCCCGGGCCGGTTGTGGGCCGGTTGCATCCTGCCCCAGGATTCCTGAGGCGGCCAAGACCGAAAGCAGCGGAAAAATCGGAAGGAGATAACGAATCTCCTGGGCGGTCATGGCCCAGCTGTAAAAGTACAGCCCAACCAGGATCAGAGCGTACCGGACTTGCCGCGTCCTCAAGCGCAAGATCGCCAGGATCGCACCGGGCAACAGGAGAACTCCCGGCGTGCCCCGGAACGGTCCCGGGTGGACCGTGACTGTCCAGGGTAAGAGCACCAGGGCCTGCAAGGACCTGCCCACTCCCTCGTTCGCATACATCGCCTTCGCCGCCGCGTCCATCGCCGGAGGGAAATAGGGGCTTCGGAACAGTCCGTTTGCCAGGGGGAACACGGGGTTGCCGGTGAAATACCATGCACGTGCCAGCCAGGGCAGCATCAGGCACACCACGATGAGCGCGTAGCGTGCGGAGAACGAGAACGCCCGGGCGAGCCCGATCTTCTTCGCCTTGAGGCAATGCCACATCAGAACCAGAAAGACGGGCAGGAACCAGAAAGCCGCGTGGTATTTGCAGCCGCAAGCGAGTCCGAGTGAGGACGCCGAAAGCCACAGGAAGGGCGCGTCGTCGCTGCGGGTCCATTCCAGGAGGCAAAAGACCGAGATCGCCGAATACAGGGCGAACGGGAGATCGATCAGCGCGGTCGTGGCCTCGTAGATTGCCAGGGGGGAACTCAGAAAGAGAAGCGTGGCCGCGGCGGCATGCACATTCCCCCACTGCCGCCTGGCATACCAATGGACCACACCGCCTGTCACGATATAGCAGAGGAGGTTTAAGAGCTTCGCGAGCGTCACGCCGGACCACGCGAACGCCGTGATGTAAGTCATCAGCGGCAGGGCAGGCATCACACTGCTCCAGTTGTTGGCCACGAACCCGGCCCGATGCGCCGCAACCGAGTCGCGCGCGTACGGGAGGTGGACGTTGAGAGCGTCAAACGAGAGTTCCGGAGCGAGCGCGGAGCCGGTACCGATCGCGACGTACGCAATGGAAATCACGGCCGCCGCGATGATGAAAGCTTTGTCCATCCGCGAGTTGCTTCCCAATACCGGCATTGGACCACCAAGCGGAAGGATCTGCCGATAGGCTCCCGTAAGAAGCAGGAAGACGGCTGCCACTGCAAACAGAGACCATCCGTATATCAGGCCGAGGCCACCCAGAAACAGAATGAAGTAGCCCCAGACACCCATCCCGAAGGCGATCGATATGGAGATTCCCTGATCCGGGCGGCCCAGGCCTGCCTTGCCCAGCAAATACCGCCCCACGGGAGCCCATAACAGGAGCGCAGTTGCACAAACAACCAGGATGTCTCCCACCATTCGCAGCAAGAACTACCTCCTTGACGGCCTGGCTCGCTGCCATGTCCCGGCAAGTGGCAAGAGTACGCGGCCCGGAGGGGAGAACACCTCGCCGGCGCGCGCTCCGGCAGCCTTCGAGTGTGCGCTAAAATGCAACTTTTTGCCACCGTGTGTCGTCTTATTGGTTAACCATTCATTGACCTCCTTCGAGGACGGTGGGATCGCGGGAGTTAATCGCGATCCCGCCGTGCCTAAGTTCCCGGCTTTCAGGATAGCTCCTCCAGGACTTGCGGGCACTCGTTCAACAGGCTCTCCCTGAACCGATATGCCCTCCCGCTGCATCCAATGAATGAGTCAGGTTGAAGGTGAGGAAGCAGTGCTCCGGCAGTGCCTGTTCTTTGGGAGCTTTCAGCCGTCAGTACCCCTGAAGCCGAGACCTGAGAGCCGATGGCTGATGATATTGAGCAATGACGAATTGTCGTCAAGCCCAAGTAATACTTTGCCGTAGTGCCGGTTGGTGCTATTATAATGAGTTTCGGATTCTTCCGCCTGTGAGGGTAGTGTTATGAAAACGCCGGTTGGGTTTGTCGCCTTGTGTCTCCTGGCGCTTCTGCTGTCTTTTCCTCTGTCGGCACAGGACAGGGGAGGCCGTCAGCAGGGCGGGGGCACCGCCGCTGCCGGCTCGAGTGCCGGTCGAACCGCGGTCGTGAGCAGTGCACCGACGAGTTCCGCCACGAGCACCTCCCGCACCGCTGCGGCCACGTCGAACTCCTATGTCGCACCCGCGTCGCCGGTAGCGAGCAGCGCCTCCTACACACCTGACTTGCGCCGGACTTCTTTTACCTCTTCGCGCTCATACTGGGATTCGCTCTCCTATTTCTATTGGGTGCACAACAACTTCTATCTGGACAGGTATTATTTCTCACGCTTTTACCGCAACACGGAGCCCCTGATAACGCCGCAGCTGGCGAGATTGACGATGAGTCAGCCCCTGAATCTCAGCAACCGGCTGCTTGCGTCAATCGATCAGCTGGAGGGAATGGTGCAGGCCCAGCAGGCAGGCAAAGAGGTCAGCAAGGCCGATCTCGCGGCCAAGACCGAAGAGATCAGGGACATCGCAAAGCAGATCCGGCAGGACCAGTCGATAGTCTTCTTTGACCAGCGCAAAGAGAAGGATCTGCTGAGGGGGACCCAATACGCGGAGCTGGGACCGGAAGCGATTACGCAGATGCGGGAGATGGCACTGGATCTGAACCACCAGATCCGGAACCTGTATGAGCAGAAATCGACGGCGACCGTATCCGTGCAGGCTCTGTCCGCACCATCCTTCAGCTCCCTGTCCAAAGGTATAGAGCGGCTCAGCAAGGTGGTTGCCCAGCCCGCACGCAAGGGGTCGTAGAGTTCTGAGAGGCACACTCCGGAGACGCACCGGCCTCCGGGGCCGGCCGCCCTGGGTCGGCGCCTCGTTTCGCTGAGGGCCGGAATTACCCCAAAGCCGCAGCTGCTTCAGAATACTGATCTTTTCCGCTCTTCCTGCCGATCTGAGGTAAGCCGATCCTCGGAATGGATTGACACTCCAAAGGCGTATCCGGTATCATGCCGGAAGCCCTATATCTCAAATGTTTTGAACGACTAGGAGCTTTCATGACCCCCGGTCACGACCATGTAAACCGGCTTCGGGAAGAGACGTTTCGGCTGCTGGATCCCCGTTTTGAAGGAATAGAAAAGGAAATCCGGGGCTTGTACTCCATGCTGCTGCAGACGTTCGGGCAGATCGAGCAGAGGCTGCGTGACGCCCGGGATGTCGATTTGACGCCTGCCGCCTCCGTGCTCACGGAAACATTCAAAGCTGAAATAGGGCGCCAGGCGGAGAACCTGTCTAACCTGGAGCAATTCGTTTCGGAAGTACGCAGGCTGGAAACGCAGGAGGAAATCCTGGGTTTGCTCCTCGACCGCGCCCACCGGCACGCCTCACGCCTGGCATTGTTTGCCACGCGCGGGGAACGCATACAAGGCTGGTCGTCCCGAGGTTACGACGAAGAGACAGCTGCGGGAATAAGCTCCTACGCCTCGTCCGCGTCAAACCCTCTGTTCGCCAAAGTGCTGGGGTCGCACGGCCGTGTAACTCTCGACGACTTGTGCGACGCTCCCGGACTGGTCGAACTACTTTCCCCTGGCGCGAAGGGACCATGGCACTTCTTCCCGATGACGACTCTGGGCCGATCGGTGGCACTCCTGGTCGCCGCAGGAACGGATGAAGCCGGTCCCCACCCGGAAATGCTCAGCCTGATCGTGGAGATCGTCGGGTTGCGGATTGAAAACCTCGCGCTCCGTATTCTTCGAGAGATGGAAACGGCAGCCGCCCCGAGAGTACCCGCTCCTGCGCCTGCCGCACCCAGGATTGAGATCCCGCGCCCCTTTGTGCCGGTCCCGGAGCCGCTGGTCGAACAGCCCGCTCTCGAGACGGCGGAAGTGTCCGCAGTTCAGGAGGAGCTTCCCCCGCTTGAGTCGCCTCCCCTGCAGGAGGTTCCACCCCGGCCTGAGGTGGAACAAGTGGCTGCAGAAGTCGAAGCTCCCGTGACCATGGAGACAGCGTCCCCGGCCGTAGCGCAATCCGAAGAGGAAATCCCGTGGCTGCCGGTGGTGGAAGAGGTGCCCGAGGTTCTTCCAACCACGTTCGAGACTGCCGGACCCGCAGAACCGGTTGCGGTCGAACAGCCGGTTTCCGAGCCATCGCAGCCCGCAGAATCCGGACTGGTCGAGGTCCCTGTGGAGCCCGCGGTCAAGCCCCAACTCGTCGCCGCTGATGAATCGCAGCGGTTCGCGGAAGAAGAGCGGCTGCACTCCGACGCCAAACGTTTCGCGCGCCTGCTCGTTTCCGAAATCAAACTCTATAACGAGCAGCGGGTCCTCGAAGGCCGGGAGAATCGTGACATTTACGTCCGACTGAAACGGGACATCGATCGCAGCCGCGAGATGTACCAGAAGAGGGTCTCGCCCACCGTTTCGCGAAAGGTCGACTATTTTCACGATGAACTCATTCGGATCCTCGGCGACAACGATCCGTCCCATCTCGGGAGCGACTATCCAGGCCCTCTGGTCGAAAGCTGAACGGTCGAAGTGCCTCCAAGGTCCGCCATCCCGAACTCAGTCGCTTTGAGCGGACTCCTGCGGCAAGTCTCAGTTCTGGTTATCGTCTTGCTGACTCTCCCGGCGAGCCACAGCGCCGGTCCGGACCGGCCTGTCGCTGCGGGGCAGGTTGCGGGCTTTCTGGAACCACTGGTTCCGGCATATCCCGGACCCGTACAGGACGCTCTGAAAGCCCTGAAGCTTGGGATGGATCTGTATTCCGAGGGCATGTACCTCCAGGCATTGCAGTCGCTGCCCGACTTGGAGCGACTCGATGGCTTTCTTCTAATCGACTACTCCACGCTCTGGCGGGGTTGGGCCTGTCTGAAGGCGGATCGTGCCAGGGATGCGGCGTCAGCCTTCCGGCGCACGCGTACCCGGTTCCCCGACTCCCCGCTCGTGAGAGACGCTCTTCTGGGTGAATGCGAAGCGCTGCTGGCAATGAAGGACCCGGCAGGCGCGCTCGCGCTCCTGGACGGGCCCGGAGTCGCGGTAGACAGTGCAGTCCTCTATCATCGCGGCCTGGCCGAGGAAGCCGGCGGCCGCCGCCGGAAGGCAGAGTCGCTCTACCTGCAGGTCTACAGCGATTACGTGAATTCGGATGAGGCCGACCTGGCTTTCCAGCGCCTGGGGATACTCGCACCGTCCTTCGCAACAGAACCCGCCAACCTCCGTCCGTTACTGCAGCGCGCAGAGAACCTGCTTCAGGCAGGTCGAACCAGCGACGCGCGGGTCCTGCTTACCCGGCTGGGCGGCGTGCGTGCGCCGGATGCCGGCGTTTCCAGGTGGCGCAAGGTGATGCTCGCCGATGCGGAGCGACGCCTGGGCAGGACGTCCAAGGCTCTCAACATTCTTCTCGGCGTATCAGGCGGAGAGGCGGAAACTCAGGCCCGGGCGACTTACCTGAAGGGGGCCTGTTATCGTACTCTCAAACACGAGCCTGCGTTTCTGCGGATGCGCGACCTCGCAGTCCGTCAGTACCCGCAATCGCCCTGGACGGAGCGTTTGCTCTATCTGGTAGCCACGTACTACGACGTCGACAATCGCACGGATGAGCTTCAAGCGGCCTACAGCGAGATCAGCTCGCGGTTTCCAGGAGGCATGTACGCCGAACGCGTGTCCTGGAAACTGGCCTTCTGCGCCTGGACCCGGCAACGTTATCAGGGCGCGCTCGCCGGATTTTCACGGCACCTTCAATTCTGGCCCGACTCCGATTCTGCCGCAGGATGCGCTTACTGGATGGGGCGGTGCTACGAGAAACTGGGTGACTATCTGAATGCTCTCCGGCTCTACCAACGCGCCCGGGAGCTGGCCAATAGCAGCTACTATGGCCGACTCGCGCAGGATGCGGCCGAAGCGATCTCACAGAAGGGTGCCGGGACGAGGTATGCCGGTTCCGACGCCGGCATTCAGAAGGCACTGACTCTGCTCGAGAACATGAAGCATGCCCCGGTTGTGATACCCCGGCCTGCGGGGCCGGCGGCTCTCGCGGTCGAGCGGGCGCGCCAGCTGCTCGCGGCCGATCTCCCTGAGCAGGCGGTCTCCGAGCTGCGCTTTGCAGGGACGCGCTTCCGGCAGGACAAGGCTATCCCCTTCCTGACCGCGCGCATTCAGAAAGACAGAGGTAACTACCTCGCGAGTATCGCGGCAATCGGCCGCGCCTTTCCCACATATGCGCTGCTGCCCGCCTCTTCCCTCCCGGCGGAGGTGAGTGAGTTGCTGTTCCCCGCCCCTTACCTTGACCTGGTTCGTAACTACTCGGCTGCCAACCGCCTCGATCCGGCAATAGTGCTCGGCCTGATCCGCCAGGAATCGGCCTTCATGGCGGATGCGAAGTCGCGCGCAGACGCTCGCGGCCTGATGCAGGTTCTTCCCGCAACGGGCCGGCAGCTCGCCCGCCAGGCAGGAATCAGGAGGTATGCCACCTCCGGGCTCTTCCAGCCGGACACCAACATCGCTCTTGGAACCCGCCAGCTTTCCTCTCTTCTCGAACTGTTCGGCGGCAAGATAGAATTAGCGCTTGCAGGTTACAATGCAGGGCCCCAACGCGCCCGGCGCTGGCAGGCCGCTTTCGGAGAAGACGACATGGCGGAACTGGTGGAGAGCATTCCGCTGGCCGAGACGCGTGAGTACGTGAAGAAGGTGCTGACGAACAGTGCGCACTACAGGATCCTGTTGGGGCGATAGCGGGCGGCAACGTTTCCGGCATTGTTCATCGGAGAGGCCTGGAGAGCGCAGAGCAGAATCGCCGACGATTCCCGAATTAAGCGAAATTTCTGCGTGCCCGGCGAGGGGTTGGGACAGAGTATCCTCACATGAAGAGAGAATTGCTTTCTCACAAGGCTGCGCAGTTCACAGAATCGGTCATCCGTGAGATGACCCGGCTTGCGAACCTCCACGGGGCGGTCAACCTGGCGCAGGGGATGCCTGATTTCCCCGCTCCGCAGGAGATCAAGGAGATCGCCTGTCGCGCGATCATGTCCGATGTGAACCAGTACGCCATCACCTGGGGCGCGCCACGATTCCGGAATGCCATCGCGGAAAAGACCAGGGCCTGCCTCGGCCTCGACATCGACCCGGAACGGGAGATAACGGTCACGTGCGGCTCGACCGAGGCGATGATCGCCTCGCTTCTGGCTGTGATCGATCCCGGTGACGAGGTGATTGTCTTCGAGCCCTTCTACGAGAATTACGGCCCGGACGCGATTCTGTCAGGAGCGACACCGCGGTACATACCTCTCCAGCCGCCGGATTGGTCGTTCGACCCTGACCGGCTGGCAGCAGCGTTCAACGAGCGAACCAGGGCGATCATCATCAACACACCCAACAATCCCACGGGTAAGGTTTTCTCGAGGGAAGAACTTCAATGCATCGCAGGGCTTTGCATGCGGTGGGACGTAATTGCCATAACGGACGAGATCTACGAGCACATCCTCTACGACGGCTCCCGCCACTGCGCCATGGCGACGCTGGACGGGATGCGTGATCGGACCATCACGATCAACGGTCTGAGCAAGACATACAGCGTGACAGGTTGGCGCGTGGGGTATGCGATCGCCAACGCCGGCCTTACGGCCGGGATCAGGAAAGTCCACGACTTCCTCACGGTGGGCGCAGCGGCCCCTCTCCAGGAAGCAGGTGCAGCGGCCCTCGGCCTGCCGGATGACTATTACAGGGAACTGGCTTCGGCCTATCAGCATCGCAGGGACACGCTGCTCGACGGCCTCCAGCGGGCCGGCCTGCGCTGCTCCGTCCCGAGCGGCGCCTATTACATAATGGCCGATATCAGCGGCGTCACCGGGTTGGACGACCTGGAGTTCACCAGGCATCTGGTGCGTGACGTCGGTGTGGCCGTTGTTCCCGGGAGCAGCTTCTTCCACCTGGCTTCCGACGGTTCCAGTTACATACGCTTCTGTTTCTGCAAGCGTGAAACGACGCTGCTCGAGGCAGCTCGGCGCCTGCAGGGCCTTCTTCAACCAGATCTGAGTCAACCTCGATAGGGGCCGGCCTTTGGGGGAGAAATCGTCTTATCCCGAAGAGGACCATGACCTCATCGCCCGCTGCAGAACGGGAGATGAGCGGGCGTTCGAGGATCTGGTTCAGAAATACCAGCAGACAGTCCTCAACCTGGTGTTCCATCACCTCGGTCATCGCGCGGACCTGGAGGACGTGGCGCAGAAGATATTCATCAAGGTCTACCTTTCCCTCGGGCGGTTCGACAACAAGAGGCCCTTCTTCCCCTGGCTCTACCGGATCGTTAGGAACCAGTGCTACGACGAGCTCAGGCAGGTGCGCCGTTCCAGGGTGCGCACGTTCACCGATCTCAGCCTGGACGAAGTCGAAACAATTGAACGGCTGATCGGCCAGGGTGAAGTCACCCCGCGCTCCGATGACGAAAGGAAGGAGATGCACGATCTCCTCTTTACACTCCTGGACCAACTGCCGGAGAAACAGAGGACGGCCGTCATCCTGCGCGACCTGGAGGAGATTCCCTACGACAAGATGGCGGAGACCCTCGGCTGGACTGAGCAGGCAGCGCGCCTGAAGGTCTTCCGCGGGCGTGCAAGGCTGAAAGAGTTGATGGAAAGGGCCCTGCGAAGGAAGGCTGCGGCCCGTCGCTGATCCTCGCCTTGCGCGGCGCCTTTCCCGCGCGGCACCGTGCGACGCCTCTCTGAGACGCCGCGGCGCGTCGGAGAACGTGTGAACTAATCTTTCGGTTTCGGTGTACCGGCCCTTCGGGCCTGGATTTTATCTGCCGCCGGTAACCACGCGCTCACGCGCGTGGCTACATACTTCCGGCGCTTCGCGCCTGGTTTGTTGCCCGGCCGGTCGAAGCACAAGATCGGCGGCGATTCCCACACCAGCCTCGAAGAGGCGGCAGTGAGTAGGCCCTCGTGAGGCCGGGATAGAGAATGGCCATAACCTCGAGCGCCGAAGGTGCGGCACGGGAATCATGCGGGCTGGGTCCAGCGCTGCGATATTTGCACAGCTTCGGAGATCCGCCGCACGGCGAACCAGCTTGATTCTCGATCAGCGCCTCCGCGAGGCGCTTCGGCGGAGAAGAGCGAGGATGCGACTCACGATCTCTTCAACCCCCAGGCCCGCGATCCCGACGTGCAGGTCCGCGAGCTTGTAGGCGGGCCGGCGCGATTCGAGCAGGGCCGCCATGGCGTGGCGATCGCCGAAGAGCGGTCGCGAGCTGTCGTCAGTGCAGCGCGCCATGATGATTTCCAGCGGAGCATCCAGCCAGACACTCGTCCCGGTTTCAGCCGTGACGCGACGGTTCTCCTCACTGCAAAAGGCACCTCCGCCGAGCGCGACGACCGTCCCGGCGCTCGCGCTGACGCGTCTGAGTGCGTCGGATTCGAGCCGCCTGAAATGTGTCTCGCCGCGGTTCCGGAATATGTTGCCGACGGTCTCGCCGGCGACTCTCTCTATCTCGGAGTCGAGGTCACAGAAAGCCCGGCCCAGCCTCTCCGCGAGGCGAAGGCCCACGCTGGACTTCCCGGTCCCCATGAAGCCGACAAGGTATACGTTCGAAGATCGCCGGCCCGCCGGTTGTGCGGATACCGTCGTGGTCTCAGGGGTCATGCCTTCGCTCCAGGCCGTGTCACATTCTTCAGCATCCCGAAGAATCCCGGGAAACTGACGTCGGCGCACTCGGCGTCGTGGATGCGCGTTTCGCCGTCGGCCGCCAGCCCGGCAACCGCGAAAGCCATGGCGATCCTGTGATCTCCTTCGGTAGCGATGTCCGCTCCTCGGAGGCGTTGCCCCCCCGCGATCAACAGGCCGTCAGGGCGTTCTTCGACCTCCGCTCCCATCGCGCGCAGGTTTCTGGCAACCGCGGCGATCCGGTCGCTCTCCTTGACACGAAGCTCGCGTGCATCGGCGATCTCCAGCCCACCCGCGACCTGCGATCCAAGGATCGACAGAGCAGGGATTTCGTCGATGAGCGCCGCGGCGAGCGCTCCGCGGATCGGGGGCAACCCTTTCAGGAGAGCCGCGTCCGCAGAACGAACGGTGATGTCGCCGCGCGGTTCACCGGCCGCCTCCGCTTCACTCTCCACGGTTACCTGCAGCCCGGCGGAGACAAGGTAGTCCAGGAGCTCCCGCCTCCTGCGGTTCAGGCTTACCCGCGGCATCACAATCCGCGACCCGGGAAGAATAGAAGCAGCGACTATGAAGAACGCCGCACCGGAAAGATCGCCGGGCACCTCCAGTTGCCGGGCTTCGAGCGCCGGTCCCGGCTCGATCTGGATCCAGCGACCTTCCTGGCGCACCTCAGCCCCGAATTGGCGGAGCGCGATTTCCGTATGGTCGCGCGTCGGCACGGGCTCCTCAACGGCGGTTGTGCCGTCCCCGTAGAGCCCTGCCAGCAGGACACAGGACTTTACCTGCGCGCTGGCAACCGGCAGAGAGTAGCTCACCGCCTTCAACTTGCCGCCCCGGATTGTGAGCGGAGGCAAGCCACGATCACGTGACACGACCGTGGCGCCCATGAGTCGCAGCGGATCGATGACCCTCCCCATCGGCCGTTTGCAGAGAGAGTCGTCACCCGTAAGCGTGGATTCGAAGCCCTGCCCTGCGAGAATCCCGGACAGGAGACGCATCGTCGTGCCGGAATTACCGGCATCGAGCACTCCGGCCGGCGAGCGCAGGCCCCGCAGTCCTCTCCCGTTAACCGCCACGTTGTCGCCGGCCCCGGCAATTTCCACGCCGAGCGTGCGGAGGCAACCCAGCGTACTCTGGCAGTCCCTGCTGGACGCGAAGTTCCGGATCTCGGATCTTCCATCCGCCAGCGACGCAAGCATCGCGTAGCGATGGGAGATCGACTTGTCGCCGGGCAGCCGGACTGTGCCTGCCAGAGACGAAGCTCGGTGCACGTGCTGGATCATGAGGACTTCTCCGGTGTCTCGGTGTATTCCATCGCCATCTTCTTCAGCTTTCTGACCTGGTCCCGCAGGGCCGCCGCCCTTTCGAATTCGAATTCCCGCGCGGCTTCCTTCATTTCCTTCTCCAGCCGGCCGATTTCGGCTTCTATCTCCTCCGCGGAACTGTATTGTCCCACTTCCTCGGCAACAGCCGGTGCCTCATAGTAATCCCCTTCGTAGATCCGCAACAGGTCCGGATCCAGGGGCTTGAGAATGGACTGCGGCGTAATGCCGTTCTCCTCGTTGTAGATTTCCTGATTCTTGCGCCGGCGTCCGGTCTCTTCGATCGCGGCACGCATCGATTCCGTCCCGGTGTCTGCGAACAGGATGGCTTTGCCGTTGATGTGGCGCGCCGCCCGCCCCATCGTCTGGATGAGCGACGTGGTGGAGCGCAGAAAGCCCTCCTTGTCGGCGTCGAGTATCGCAACCAGGGAGACCTCCGGAAGGTCCAGTCCTTCACGCAGCAGGTTGATCCCGATCAGCGCGTCGAACTCGCCGGCGCGCAGCGCGCGCAGTATCTTTATGCGCTCCAGGGTCTCGATCTCCGAGTGCAGATAACGCACCCGCAGTCCCATCTCGGTGTAGTACTCGGCAAGGTCCTCCGCCATCCGCTTGGTCAGCGTCGTGACCAGCACCCGCTCGTTGCGTTCAGCCCGCGCGCGGATCTCTTCCATCAGGCTGTCGACCTGGCCCGCGACCGGGCGGATTTCGACCACCGGATCCGTGAGCCCGGTCGGGCGCACCAGCTGCTCGACAACGACGCCGCCGGCTCGTGTCAGTTCATAAGGGCCAGGGGTCGCTGAGACATAGATCACCTGGTTCAGGCGTCTCTCGAACTCCTGGAAATTCAGGGGCCGGTTATCCAGCGCCGACGGCAACCTGAAGCCGTACTTCACGAGATTCTCTTTGCGCGATCGATCACCGAAATACATGCCGCGCACCTGGGGGATGGTCGCGTGGCTCTCATCGATGAACAGCACCGCATCGTGCGGCAGGTAGTCGAGCAGCGTCGGAGGGGGCTCACCGGGTTTGCGCCCGGTCAGGTGGCGCGAGTAGTTTTCGATGCCCCTGCAGTATCCCAGCTCCTTCATCATCTCGATGTCGAACATGGTGCGCTGGTACACCCGGCTCGCCTCGAGCTGCCTGCCCTGGGCTTCGAGCTGCCCGCGCCACTCCTCCAGTTCCTCGCGGATCGACTCGATCGCGTCCATCAGCTGGCCCTGGGGCAGCACATAGTGGGACTTGGGGTAGATCGGCATGCGCTCATGCTTCTTCAGCGTTCGGCCGGTAACAGGGTCAATCTGGGAGATCGAATCCACCTCGTCGCCGAACATCTCTATCCGGATACCGTAATCCTCGTAGGCCGGGAACACCTCGACGACGTCGCCCTTGGCGCGGAAGCAGCCCCTTTCGAGCCCCCAATCCTGCCTGGAGTACTGCATTTCGACGAGCCGGCGCAGGATCGTGTCACGGGAGATCCTCTGCCCCTTCTCGAGGAAGAGAAGCATGCCGTAATAGGCCTCCGGGGAACCCAAACCGTAAATGCAGGAGACGCTCGCGACGATTACGCAGTCCCGGCGCTCGAAGAGCGAGCGGGTGGCCGAATGGCGCAGCCGATCGATTTCGTCGTTAATGAGGGCGTCCTTTTCGATGTACGTGTCGGTGGCGGCTATATAGGCTTCGGGCTGGTAGTAGTCATAGTACGACACGAAGTATTCGACCGCATTCCCGGGAAAGAAAGTTTTGAATTCGCGGTAAAGCTGTGCCGCCAGCGTCTTGTTGTGGGCAAGAACCAGCGCGGGCCGTCGGATCGCCTCTATGACCTTGGCCATGGTGAAGGTCTTGCCCGAGCCCGTCACCCCCAGCAGGACCTGGTGCTTCTGACCGTCGCTCAGCCCGCGAACCAGCAGATCGATCGCCTGGCCCTGATCTCCGCGGGGAGAAAAGGCAGTGCTGAGCTTGAAGTCCGATGAATGGATCAGAGCCCTCCCGTATGAGACCTGGGAGTAGGTCAGATCATGGTCCCCTGACGCTTTCTTTGCCATCACGTTCCGCCGTCGTTCCGAAACAGGGTGGGTGCGCTACGCCGGGGCGCGCGCTGTCCGCGTCGCGGACCCACTCCGCCGCCGCAGGCTACCGCCGTCTCGCGCACAACCACGCCTGCCTGGCCCTCCAAACAGTAAATTATACCTTCAAGCCGGAATCCCTTGGTGATAGCTTCTTGGTTCGCGACTTGCCTGAGGTGAAAAGATGACTCGAGGGGTTATTTCAACGCTCTTGATCGCACTTGCTCTGACCGTGCCGGCTGCCGCAGGCCAGGACCTGAATCAGCAGGCGGTCGTGACGACGACTGAGGGGACTTTTGTCCTTTCGTTCTACCCGGATAAGGCACCGCGCCACGTTGAGCTGTTCCTGAAGCTGGCCGCGGAGGGAGCCTATGACGGGACGCTCTTTCACAGGGTCATCCGGTGGGGAATCATCCAGGGGGGCGACCCGCTGACGAAAGACCCCTCGAAGCGGCCCGTGTGGGGCACCGGGGGATTGAACAAGATCCCTTCGGAACCGTCGGACTTGAAGCATACGCGCGGCGCGGTCTCGTCTGTCCTCCTTCCCGGCAAGCCGGACAGCGGCGGTGACCAGTTCTTCATCTGCGTCACTCCCCAGCCTTCCCTGGATGGCAACTTCACCGTGTTCGGCACCGTGGTGGAAGGGATCGAGGTAGTGGACAAGATATCGGAATCGCCTGCCGACGCGAACGGGCTCGCCGCAAATCCGGTGGTAATCAGGAAGGTAGCGCTGAGGTCCGCCCGCCCGGCTCCCCCGCCGGCCTTCTCGGACACGCCCCCCGGGGAACTCGCGAAGTACAGGGCCACGCTCGAAACATCGCTGGGCAACATGACGCTGGCCTTCTTCCCCGAGCTGGCGCCGAATCACGTCCGCAACTTTCTCAGGCTCGCCCAGGCCGGCTTCTACGACAGCACGGCATTTCATCGTGTCGTTCCCGACTTCGTCATCCAGGGTGGACTGCTCTCGACCCGTGTTCCGCCGCTGCCCGCTTTTCGGATGCAGGACCTCGTCAGGCGGCTGAAACCGGAGTTCAACAAGACGCCGCACGTAAAGGGCATCCTGAGCATGGCGCGGTACGACGAGCCTGACAGCGCCGAAACGTCCTTCTTCATCTGCCTCGGCGACGCACCGACGCTGGACGAGCAGTACACCGTCTTCGGCAGGGTTGTCGAGGGAATGGATGTGCTCGACAAGTTTCAGAAGATCGAGGTGGACAACGAGACGCCCAGGGAACGTATCGAGCTGAAGAAGGTCACCATCACGAAGCAGTGACCCTGTCCGGTCTTACGAGGCTGTAATCTATGGAGCGGGCCTTCAGCCCTTGATTCCTGGGTTTGCACGCAATCCTGGGGCTTCGCCCCAGGCTGGTATGAGGGCGCGCTTTCAGCGCTCAACATGCCGATTTGAATACGGGTTCGAGGGCCGAAGGCCCGATTCATACCAGGCCTGGCGCAACGCGCCAGGTACCGGAGCGACAATACTCTCGAGGGCTGAAAGCCCGGATCATAGTAGGCTTTGAGACAGCGTCAACAGACCGGATCTACTTCACAGCAGGCCGAGGTAGTCTTTCGCGTTCTTGAAGCAGATGTTGCGAATCATCGTCCCGACCAGACCGTAGTCGGTCGGGAGCTCGCCGTTCTCCATGTCCTTGCCGATCAGGTTGCACAGCACGCGTCGGAAGTACTCGTGCCTCGGAAATGACATGAACGACCGGGAATCGGTCAGCATGCCAACGAACCTCGATAGCAGGCCGACGTTCGAGAGTGCATTGATCTGCCACTCCATCCCTTCCTTCTGATCAAGGTACCACCAGCCGCTTCCGTACTGGATTTTGCCCGCAGTGCTCCCGTCCTGGAAATTCCCGACCATCGTGGCGACGGCATAGTTGTCGGCAGGGTTCAGGTTGTAGACAATCGTCTTCGGAAGCACGCCTTCCCGGTCCAGCAGGTCAAGGTAGCGGCCCAGCGATTCAACCTGCGGCCAATCCCCGATTGAGTCGAAGCCGGTGTCGGGCCCGAGAGTCCCGAATGCGCGCGAACTCGCGTTGCGCCGCGCAGTGAGATGAAGTTGCTTTGTCCAGCCCTTCTCTGCGTCCAGCCGGCCGAAGAAGAGCATCATGCTGGACGCGAAACGCGACTGCTCCTCGGAGGCAACCGCGTGGCCTGACCGCGCCTTGTCGAAGACCGCGGCAGCTTCCTGTTCCGGGCAGGGGTCCGCATGGCAGAAATTGAGGCCGTGGTCGGAGAGCCGGCACCCAACGCTGTGGAAGAACTCGTGTCTCCGGCGAAGCGCATGCTGGAAATCGGCATAGACCGCTATGTGCACGTCGCTTGCAGCCGCGAGACGATCCACCCATGCGTTGAAAACCCCGGGAAGGTGCACGTTCAGCGCCTTGTCGGGACGGAATGTCGGGTACATGCGCGTCTCGAGCGCAAGGGAAGCCATCCTCCTGTGATAGACAAGGTCATCCGCGGGATCGTCCGTCGTGCACACCGCCCGGACACGGAACTTGTCAAGGATCCCCTGGGCCCTGAGGTCGTCGGTCGCCAGCAGGGCGTTGGCTCTTTCCCAGACAGACGGCGCCGTGGCTTCATCGAGCAGCGCATCAATCCCGAAGTATCGTTTCAGCTCCAGGTGAGTCCAGTGATAAAGCGGGTTGCGGAGGGTAAAAGGAACCGTGCGCGCCCAGGCCATGAACTTGTCGAAGGGGCTCGCATCGCCCGTGCAATATGCTTCGCGAACGCCATTTGCGCGCATGGCGCGCCACTTGTAGTGGTCCCCTTCGAGCCAGATCTCGAACAGGTTGGCAAATTGCCGATCCTCGGCTATGTTCCCGGGAGAGAGGTGGCTGTGATAGTCGAGGATGGGCTGGTCTTCCGCATATTCGTGGTACAGCCGCTTTGCCGCCTGCGTGGACAACAGAAAATCGTCGTGAATAAAGCACATGTTTCAGTCTCCTTCACTCTGCCGCGGTCCGGCCCCATTCCACATTGAATCGATCCCGTCGCGGACATATGATGGCATTACCTTTCGGGCCGGGCAAACACAGAAGGGTATGGAGGGTGCATGAGTTCACGCCTTGAACGCCGCGAGTTCTTGAAGGTCGCCTCTGTCAGCCTTGCCGGTGGAGCCATCACACAGGAAAAGGCGCGCGCACAGAGCGTCACATCGGCGGTTGTGCCGGTCGTCATTTCCAGCGCCAACGGGATGAAAGCGACGGCGAGGGCGATGGAAATCCTCAAAGGCGGCGGAGCGCCGCTGGACGCAGTCATCGCGGGAGTCAACATCGTAGAGGACGACCCGAACGACAACAGCGTCGGCTACGGGGGCCTCCCCAACGAGGACTGCGAGGTCGAGCTGGATGCCAGCGTCATGGACGGTATCACCTGCAGGTGCGGCGCGGTTGCGGCTCTGAAGTTCATCAAGAACCCGTCGCAGGTGGCGCGCCTGGTGCTGGAACGCACCGACCATATCCTCCTCGTCGGGGACGGAGCCTTGAACTTTGCGCTGAAAATGGGGTTTCAGAAGGAGAACCTCCTGACCGAAGACTCGCGCAAGAAATGGCTTGAATGGAGGGCTAACCTCTCCGCGACCGACGCCTGGCTGAACGAGGAGCAGGAAGGAACCCCCTTCGGCCAGGTCATCAAGCATTACGGAACGATCAACTGCCTGGCCGTCGACGCGGCCGCCAACATCGCCGGGACCACCACAACCAGCGGTTTGGCCTGGAAGATCGCCGGGCGCGTCGGGGACTCGCCCATCATAGGTGCCGGTCTCTACGTCGACAACGAAATCGGGGCTGCGGGATCTACCGGTCGAGGCGAGGCGAACATCAAAGTATGCGGCGCGCACACGGTGATCGAACTGATGCGCCAGGGTAAGCCCCCGGGGCAAGCCTGCGTCGAGACTCTCGAGCGGGTCGTCAAGACCACCAAAGAGAAGCGCCTCCTCAATAAGGAAGGGCGTCCGAATTTCCAGCTGAATTTCTATGCGGTGACGAAGCGGGGGGAATTTGGCGGGGCAGCCCTGTATCCGTCACGTTTCTGCGTCAACACCGGAGAAGGAAGCAGGCTGGTCAACAGCGCTCACCTCTTTGAGGGACCGGTCAGATAACACTCCTTTTTTCATGGATACACCAACCCTGCAATCCGTCTTACGTATCCTGCGCCGGGAGATCCGGAAGTGGAAGGTCCCGGCGGTAGGTGACGTCGCCGAGCGGGCGGTGGACCGCCCTTTTGAGACTCTGGTCGCGACCATACTTTCCCTGCGCACGAAGGATGCGGTCACCGCGCAGGCCGCCGACCGTCTTCTGTCCGTCGCCCCGACGCCCGCAGCGCTCGCAACGCTGACCGCCCCGCGCATCGCGAAGCTCATCTACCCTGTCGGATTCTACCGGACGAAGGCCGCTCACCTGAAGCAGACCTGCCGGATACTGTGCGCGCAATACGGCGGCAGGGTCCCGGACGAAATCGACGAACTGCTCAAACTGCCGGGCGTCGGAAGGAAGACGGCCAACCTCGTGGTGACCGTCGGTTACGACGGGTACGGCATCTGTGTCGACACCCATGTACACCGGATCTCGAATCTCTGGGGATACGCGAAAACAAGGACCCCGGAGGAAACCGAATCCGCTCTCCGCCGCAAGCTCCCGCGGCGCTACTGGAAGACCTACAACGACATTCTCGTCACTTTCGGCCAGAACCTGTGCGTGCCGGTCTCGCCCTGGTGCAGCCGGTGCCCGGTGGAGCGATACTGCGAGAAGGTCGGCCTGAAACGGTTCCGCTGAAATCGCCCCGAAGTCGACGGATTCCTGCACAGAACCCCTGAAATCTGAACGCGTCGAGCCAAACAGTATGGGTATAATGGCTCTCATGCAGAAGCTCGAAAGCCATCGCTGGACCGCAGATGCGTACGACCGCATGGTCGCGCATGGTCTCTTCTCCCCGGGCGAGCGCGTGGAGCTGATCGACGGGGAGGTTGTGAATATGACCCCGCAGGGAAGTGCCCACGCGACGGCCTTGCTGCTGGTGCAACAGCAGCTCCGGAGGGTATTGGGGGCAGGCTATCACGTTCGCCCGCAGTTGCCTCTGGTTGCGGATCTGCGTTCAGAGCCGGAACCTGACATCTCCGTTGTTCGCGGTGACGTGCGCGATTACAGCGAGAGTCACCCTTCCGCCCGCGATACGGTCCTCGTAGTCGAGATCTCCGACTCCAGCCTCGAATACGATCGCGACGCGAAAGGAAGCCTGTACGCTCGCGCCGGTATCCCGGAATTCTGGATTGTCAACCTCATCGATCTGCAACTGGAGGTCCACCAAAAACCTCAACCTGACCCGGCGGCCCGGTTCGGCTGGTCATATGCCGAACGGGTCAGAGTAGCATCCGTGGGCTCTGTCTCGCCTCTGGACATGCCATCAGCCGTGGTGGCCGTACGTGATCTGCTGCCGTCGTCCTGACTGCTTGCAGCCGCTCATTCCGCTTTGTGATTCTTAGAGGATTTTGCGCCTTGGGGGTGTGCTTCTGACAGCTCACCTCAAAGGCCCAAAGAGCTCGAAGGCCTGAACTGATGCAACTGTCAGCCCGGTTGTAGCGGACGGGGAGGGCGTGTAATATGCTTGGTTCTCAAGCACGGGTTTCGATCCTTGACCGACAAGACACGCATACGCAATTTCTCGATCATCGCCCACATCGATCACGGCAAGTCGACCCTGGCCGATCGTCTGCTGGAGCTGACGGGTGCGCTCACCGCCCGCGAGATGTCCGCCCAGGTGCTTGACGCCATGGACCTCGAACGCGAGCGCGGCATAACGATCAAGGCACACTCGGTGCGGCTCAACTACCGCTCCAACGATGGTCAGGACTACGTCTTCAACCTGATCGACACCCCGGGGCACGTGGACTTTTCCTACGAGGTCTCGAGAAGCCTCTCGGCATGCGAGGGCGCACTGCTCGTGGTGGACGCTTCCCAGGGTGTGGAAGCGCAGACGCTTGCCAACACATACCTCGCGCTCGATCACCACCTCGAGATCGTCCCCGTGATCAACAAGATCGACCTGCCCGGGGCCGATCCCCAACGGATCAAGGACCAGATCGAGAACATCATCGGGCTCGATGCGAAAGACGCCATCCTCGCCAGCGCCAAGGAGGGGATCGGCACCGAGGAGATCCTGGAGGCGATCGCGCACCGGCTTCCGCCGCCCCGGGGGGAATACGAGGCGCCGCTCAAAGCCCTGATATTCGATTCATGGTTCGATGCCTACCGGGGCGTGATCGTGCTGGTGCGCGTGATCGACGGCACCGTCCGCAAGGGCGTGAAGATACGCCTCATAGCCACCCGGCAGACCTTCACCGTCGAACAGGTGGGCGTGATCACGCCGAAATTCGAGGAGGTCGACGAACTCTCGGTCGGCGAGGTTGGGTTCGTCGTGGCCGGGATCAAGAAGGTTGCGGACACCAAGATCGGCGACACGATCACGGAAGAGGCAAATCCCACCGCTGAATCGTGCCCGGGCTTCCAGGAAATCAAGCCCATGGTGTTCGCGGGCCTCTATCCGACCGACAACGCACAATACGAAGGCCTGCGCGAGGCGCTCGAGAAGCTGTCGCTCAACGATTCTTCGTTCTTCTATGAGCCCGATACCTCGGGGGCGCTCGGCTTCGGCTTCCGGTGCGGTTTCCTGGGCCTTCTGCACATGGAAATTGTTCAGGAGCGACTGGAACGTGAGTTCAACCTTTCGCTCATCACGACTGCCCCCGGCGTGCGCTATCGGGTCACGACACGGCAGGGCGAAGTCCTCGAGATCCACAACCCGTCCAAGCTTCCGCCCGTCGGCGACATCGTGAAGTTCGAAGAACCGCTGATCACCGCCATGATCCTGACGAACGACGAATACGTCGGGCCCATCCTCAAACTGGCGGAGGAAAAGAGAGGAATCCAGAAAGGCTTCGAATACGTCACCACCAACCGCGTCCTGATCACGTACGAGTTGCCGCTGAACGAAATCGTCCTGGATTTCTACGATCGCCTGAAATCAGCCTCGCGCGGCTACGCTTCGCTGGACTACCACTTTTCGGGCTATCAGGAGTCCAGACTCGTCAAGCTGGACATCCTGGTGGGAGGCGAGCCGGTGGACGCCCTGTCGCTTATCGTCCACCAGGACAACGCCACACAAAGAGGGCGCGCCCTTGCGCTGAAGATGAAAGAGCTGATCCCCAGGCAGATGTTCGAGGTGGTTATTCAGGCGGCCATTGGCAGCAAGATCATCGCCCGTGAAGTGGTTCGCGCCATGCGCAAGAACGTGCTGGCGAAGTGCTACGGCGGTGATATCACGCGCAAGCGCAAGCTGCTCGAGAAGCAGAAGGAGGGCAAGAAGCGCATGAAACGCCTGGGGAAGGTTGAAATACCCCAGGAGGCCTTCCTGGCCGTCCTCAAGGTAGAGTGAAACGCGATTCACTCCCCTCCCCTTCTCCCCCCGGGATCTCAGCGAACACGCCGCTGCCCCTTGATCCTTCGATACGAGGCGGCGCCGGGCGATCCGGAGGCCGCGCCTGCGCAACTCCATGCGGTTCGCTCACGCTACCCCGTAACGCAATCGGACTGTGCGGCCGATTAGTTATAGGGCAGCACCCCGGATAGAGAGAGCTATGGAAGTCGTTAAGGGAGCATCGTCCCGGCAATACTTGCGGAACCAGGAGGGAAAGGGGGCAGCCGGCTGCCTGCTGTTCCTCATGGTAGCGGCCATCGCCATTTTCCTGGCGGCCCGCATCGGACCCGCGTATTACGCCAACAAGAGCCTCGAAGCGGACCTGCGGACGGAGGCGAGCCGCGCGGGTGCCAATTTCCTGAGCGATGAATCGATAGTCAAGAACGTGCTCGACCTGGCACGCAGGAACGAAATCCGCTTGAAACGGGAGAACGTGAAGCTGGAACGGTTCGCCGGGCAGATCTTCATCACGGTAAGCTACAGCGTCCCGGTGGATCTCATCGTGACTGAGAAAACGATGGAGTTCAACATCAAGGCCTCGAGCTTCATCGGCAGGCTGTAACCGGACCGCTTGTTCCCGGCGTTGCCGTCCCCTGCTGCCAGTTCCCTTCCGGTGACGAACTGTCCGGAAATCGAGAGAGAACGCCTGTGCACTGCGCCCGGTGATTTCGAGCCACGGATGCCCCCGAGGGGCAAACTTGCATGTTGAACCTGCCGGGGCTAACATAGCTTCATAATGTCTTTCTTCCTGGCACGGACGGGATCCGGCCTCCGCGGCCGCCGGGGGAGCCCGCAACGCCGCCCCGGTACAGTACTTATCCATGCCCTGCTCACGGCCTCACTCCCGTTCTCGGTTTTTCTCGCCGGCTGCGCGCAGCAGAAGATCGTGCGGGTGGAAGTGCCTGCAGAGAACATCCTGCGCGCAAACGAGGTGAGCCAGGAGGGCGACATCGCTTTCGCACGCAGGGACTACTATGCGGCACTGATCAAGTTCCTCGACGCGTCCAGGCTGAACCCGAACAGCTACGCTATCCTGAACAAGCTCGGCATCGCATATTCCCAGCTCAAGTACTACAGCGATGCCGGCACGGCCTTTCAGCGCGCCATCACCCTCAATCCGAAGTTCTCCTACGCCTACAACAACCTGGGCACAGTCTATTTCGCCACGGATGACAAATCGCGGGCGGAGAAGTTGTTCAAGAAAGCGATCGCCCTGCAGGACGACGCCGCATCGTTTCACATCAACCTGGGCACGCTCTATTTTGAGAAGGGCAAGTACCAGAAGGGAATGGCAGAGCTTCGCAAGGGACTGATGCTGGATCCGGGAATCGGCGGGAGAGGCGAAGGCCTGGCCCTGGCCCAGGCCTCGTCGAAGGGCAGCTCAAATGAGAAGAACTATTTTATGGCCCGCGTTTATGCCTCGATGGGGGATGTCGATCGCGCGGTGGAGAGCCTCAAACAGGCACTCGGTGCAGGATTCACTGATATCGATGCCATCCGAAAAGAGCCCGACTTCGACAAGATCAGGCAAGACACGAAGTTCATCGCGTTCATGCGCCAGGCTACGCTGATGACAAAGAACTGATCGCTTGCGGACATCCGAAGAGGCGAGGGGCAAGCGCCGATACCGGCAGCCAGGGCGCTCCGGTTTCTACCTTCATTCGGCGGAGTTGCCGGAATCCTCCGAAATCTCCACCAGCCAGGCAGCGAGCAGGGGTATGAGGATTTCGTGGTGCCCGGTGATGGCGATTCCCCGCCCCCCTGTCTTCACGGGCCGCCTGATCACGTTCTCATTCGGCCGGTAATGTTGTATGAAATCGAGGTTGGCAGTGGTGAAATCCCGGAGGGTCTGCCCGCTGTTGCGCACCAGGGTCACGCATTTCAGGAACACTTCGGGCAGCGTCACGGCGGACCCGCAGTTCAGGTACACGCCACCGCCGTCCAGCCCCGCAACCAGCGAGGCGAAAAGGCGAAAGTCGAGGTGAGATGCCTCTCCCGTGTCGCCGGGGGAGCAGGCGGGGTGGTTATGTATGATGTCGGCCCCGATCGTCACGTGCACAGTCACCGGGATGCTGCGCAGATAGGACTGCAGGAGCAGGCTGTGATCTCCACAGGCCGGCCGGACTTGCACCAGGTAACGGCCCAGGGATTCCCCGATCCCGAGACCCGCGGCGGTCCCTTCGCTGATCGCCGTGTTGATCCACAACCCCGTCTCCTCAGCCATACCGAAATCTCCCCGTTCGAGCTGGCTTTCAACATCCTCGCTCGTGGAGCCGGACAGCGCGATCTCGAAGTCATGAATCACACCGGCGCCATTCAGCGCAATTCCTGCAACGAACCCCCGGTCCATCAAATCGATCAGGATGGGGGAAAGTCCGGTCTTGATGACATGCGCACCGAGCCCCCACAACACCGGCTTCCCATCCGCGCGAGCCTTGCCAATCGCGAGGGCGAGGTCGCGCAGGTTCCGGGCCCCGAGTAACTGCGGCAGCCCGCTCAGGAATTCCGCGACAGTCCCGCCGCGTTTGTGCGGGCGGCCGAAGGACTCGACACTCACCTTGCTGGGCCGGCTGGACAGCGGGTAGGTGCGCGTCCGGTTCGAATCAAAGGGCCGTACACGATACCTGGACATTCCCGTTCAGGGTCCTTTCAGTGATTCCTCGACGAGCTGGCACAGAATGTGACCGATCATAATGTGCACTTCCTGCACACGGTCTGTGCGTTCATGGGGAACATTGAGGTGAAGCTGAACAGCTGTGCCGAGCCTTCCACCGTCGCGTCCGGTCAAGGCCGCTGTCATCAGCCCCAGCTCGCGCGCCGTTGCTATGCCCTCCAACACGTTGGGCGAATTCCCGCTGGTTGAAATACCGATGGCGATGTCAGCGGGACGCCCCAGAGCGCGCACCTGCCTCGCGAAGACCTGCTCGTAGCCGTAGTCATTGGCCACGCCCGTCAGGATAGAGGTGTCCGTGGTGAGTGCGATCGCGGCGAGCGGCCGGCGCTCGCACCGGAACCTGCCGACCAGTTCGGCCGCAATATGCTGCGCATCCGCCGCGCTGCCGCCGTTGCCGAACAGCAAAACCTTGCCGCCATCTTCGAGTGCTTTCGTGATCTCGTGCGCGAGCGCGGCGACCCGGTCTTCGTTCGCTCCGAAGAAAGAGAGCTTGAGAGCAACGCTCTGCTCGACACTCTCGCGGATCCGCTGATTCATAGCAACCAAAGATCGGCCACCCACCGGACCAAGTCAAGAGGAATGACAATTCGACTGTGATTCACACAGAGGGGATTGAGGTGACCTCGTCTCGTCAGGTGATCGCTGTCCAACCCTTACAGGGTTGGGCCTTGCGGCAGATCCGATCCTCCCCGGGGTTTGCACCCCGGGCTGATCTGTTCGACCCCCTTTGGGGTCGAGTCCGATTTGCTGCGCCCGGGGGCTGAGCGTGACTACGCCGTTCAGTCCATTGATTCACTGGTGGCGGCGATGCCTCACAGATGCCAGCCGCGATCGACACCGACGACGCTGAAAGCGTCGGATAGAACAGCCCGGGGTGCAAACCCCGGGAATCAGGATGAGCAGAGGATGTCAACCCTGTTGGGGTTGAACAGGGCCCCCGCGGCGCAGGCTGCCTTCGGGGTCGAGTCCGACGGGCTGCGCCCGGGGGCTGAGTGTAACCATGCCGTTCAGTCCATTGATTCACTGGTGGCGGCGATGCCTCACTGATGGCAGCCGCGATCGACACCGACGACGCTGAAAGCGTCGAATAGAACAGCCCGGGGTGCAAACCCCGGGAATCAGGATGATCAGAGGATGTCAACCCTGTAGGGGTTGAACAGCGCCCCCGCGGCGCAGGCTGCCTTCGGGGTCGAGTCCGACCGGCTGCGCCCGGGGGCTGAACGTGACTACGCCGTTCAGTCCATTGATTCACTGGTGGCGGCGATGCCTCACAGATGCCAGCCGCGATCGACACCGACGACGCTGAAAGCGTCGAATAGAACAGCCCGGGGTGCAAACCCCGGGAATCAGGATGATCAGAGGATGTCAACCCTGTAGGGGTTGAACAGCGCCCCCGCGGCGCAGGCTGCCTTCGGGGTCGAGTCCGACGGGCTGCGCCCGGGGGCTGAGCGTGACTACGCCGTTCAGTCCATTGATTCACTGGTGGCGGCGATGCCTCACTGATGGCAGCCGCGATCGACACCGACGACGCTGAAAGCGTCGAATAGAACAGCCCGGGGTGCAAACCCCGGGGATCAGGATGATCAGAGGATGTCAACCCTGTAGGGGTTGAACAGCGCCCCCGCGGCGCAGGCTGCCTGTCACGCGCTACCAGTCCTGTAGCCCTCACTGTCTGACCAACAGACAATTCGAAGGCGTTGCCGCAGAGGCCGGGCTGCACACAATGCGGGGATTGATCAGATCTCTCTGCAGCTATCCGCGCGCCCGACATCTCCGCGGTAGGCCGGCTGCGGCTTTCAGCCCGCGGTGCCCAATGCGCTTTCGAGGTTGACCAGGTAAGCCATGGTCTCGCGGAGTATCTGCTCGGGGCCGGGTTTGAAATCAAACACCTCCAGCGAGACCCAGCCTCTGTATTTCAATTCCGCGAGAACCTTGAAGACAGGCAGAAAGTCCATGTTGCCGGTGCCGGGGTGGCGCCCGTCCATCTCGTTGATATGGACGTGGCGGATGTACTGGAAGTAGCGCCTGACCAGCGCGTCCAGGGCCTCGTGCTCGTCAGTCGTGTTGTGGAAATCGAACATCGTCTGAATGGCCGGCGAGCGAAGGTCCCTCACGATTTCAACGGCTTCCTGCAACGTATTGACGACATCCGTGTCCTTGCCTGGAAGGTCTTCGATCGCGATCACGCATCCCCGCTCCGCAGCATGGGGCGCAACGCGTGCCAGCCCTTCCCGGAGGTTTCTCATCGCCTCTGCTTTCGTGTTGCCCTGCGAGGCGCGCTGTTTGGGGGACCCGAGCACCATGACACCACCTCCGAGATCGGCGCAGAAATCGATCAGCTTGAGGAAGTAGTCCCAGGACTTCTGCCGGGTTCCCTGGTCTGCCGTGGTCAGGTGCAGCCACTTCGGCGTTATCAGGAGCCAGTGCAACCCGGCGAACTGCAGTCCCTCCGAACGGATGACCCCCCGCAGTTCCCGTCTCCTGGCGGCGCTGAGCTCATCGAGACTTTCGGCCAGAGTGAACGGAGCGATCTCGATTCCCTGGAATCCGGCCGCGCGGATCATCCTGCACTGCGCGGCGAAGTCCAGCCTCTCGAACATTTCATTGCAGATGGCGTACTTGAACCGCATGGGAGTGCCGGGGGCGCTCCGGCCCGGTTGCCGCAGTGGTGCTGTCAGCGCCGAACCCAAAGCAGCGCCGCCGGTGCTGATAAAGCGTCTTCGGTCCATGGAATCCTCCAGGGGGACATTAGTTCAGAGACCCGCTCCGGCGCAAGCGTGACCGCACCGCCCGCCCGGCCCCATACGGCTGTCATGCTCCGGCTAGTTGAGAAGGTGGCGCAGTGCCTGGCCGGTTGCGGACGTTCTCTTACGGGCGACCTGCTCAGGGGTCCCGGCCACGACGATCCTGCCGCCGAGATCGCCCCCTTCCGGGCCCAGATCAATGATCCAGTCGGCCACCTTCACAACGTCCAGGTTGTGCTCGATCACTATCACCGTGTTGCCCAGGTTTACGAGGCTGTTGAGAATGTCCAGGAGCTTGTTGACGTCGTGGAAATGGAGCCCGGTCGTCGGCTCGTCGAGGATGTACAGAGTCCTGCCCGTGGCCCGCCGGCTCAATTCGCGGGCCAGTTTTACTCTCTGTGCCTCTCCTCCGGACAGCGTGGTCGCAGGCTGTCCCAGTTGCACATAACCCAGCCCGACATCGTTGAGCGTCTGGAGCTTCTGGGCAATCGGGGGGATACTGCCCAACAGCGAGCAGGCGTCGCTGATGTTCATCTCGAGCAGATCGGCGATCGAGTGTCCCTTGTACTTGACTGCCAGCGTCTCACGGTTATAACGCTTGCCCTGGCAGGTCTCGCACAGGACATGGACGTCGGGAAGGAAGTTCATCTCGATCTTTCTCAGGCCGTCTCCTTCGCAGGTTTCGCACCGGCCGCCTTTGACGTTGAAGCTGAACCTTCCGGGCTTGTAGCCCCGGATTCGGGACTCGGGCAACAGCGCGAACAGTTCGCGTATGGGAGTGAACAACCCTGTATAGGTCGCAGGATTGGAGCGCGGGGTTCTGCCGATCGGCGCCTGATCGATCTCGATCACTTTGTCCAGGAATTCGATCCCCAGGATTTCGTCGCACGCACCGGGATCGGTCAGAGCACGATGCAGCTTGCGAGTGAGCGTCTTGAACAGGATATCCTCCACCAGCGAGGACTTGCCGCTGCCTGAAACACCCGTCACGCAAATGAAGAGCCCGAGCGGGAACTCGGCGGTGATGTTCTTGAGGTTGTGGTGGCGCGCGCCGCGCACGATCACCCGCTTCCCGTTCCCGACACGGCGCTCAGGGGGATAGCTGATCCTGAGCTCGCCCGACAGGTACTTCCCGGTAAGGGATTCGGGATGCCCCTGCACCTCCTCGATTCCACCCGACACCACTACTCTGCCCCCGTCGCGCCCGGCACCAGGCCCGAGGTCTATGATGTGGTCGGCGCTGCGGATAGTCTCCTCGTCGTGCTCAACCACCAGGATCGTGTTCCCCAAATCCCTCAGCTCAGTCAGGGTATCCAGCAACCTCCGGTTGTCACGCGGGTGAAGCCCGATCGACGGTTCATCAAGAACATAAAGGACGCCCCTCAGCCGGGAGCCGATCTGGGTCGCAAGCCGTATGCGCTGCCCTTCGCCACCGGAGAGCGAAGTGACTGAGCGATCCAGCGAGAGATAACCGACCCCCACGTTGAGGAGAAACTCCATGCGATTGCGGATCTCGTCCAGGACCTGGCCGGCCACCAGCTCTTCGCGCTCGTCCAATGAAATACCTGCGAAAGCCTCGAGCGCATCCTTGACGGGGAGACGCGTCAGCTCTGCGATTCCCAGGCCGTGGACCTTGACGGCGCGGCTCTCCGGACGAAGCCGGGACCCGCCGCATTCGGGACAATCCCGCACCGTGAATAGCCGCTCAACGGCCTCCCGGCCTCCGGCCTCGTCGTCTTCCAGCATCCCCTGCAGCCACGGGCCGATGCCCCCGAATTCGGCCGTGTAGCTGAAATCTCCGTGGTGGTATGTGAACGGCTCCTCGCTGCCGCAGAAGTACACCCGTTTCGCTCGCGCAGGCAGCCGCTCGAAAGGTGTGTCGCCGTCACACTTGAAGTTCCTGGCGACGGCAAGCAGTGATTCGTGGAGGTAACGTTCGATCCTGGCATTATCCAGGGGGAACTTCATCTGCGAGATAGGCAGCTGCGGATCGAGGATGACGTTTTCGGGGTCTATCGCCATCTCGATTCCCATGCCGTCGCATTTCGGACAGGCCCCGAACTTCGAGTTGAAGGAGAACGAGCGAGGCTCCAGCGCCGGGACGCTGACGCCGCAGTCGGCGCAGGCCTGTCGCTCCGAGAAAAGCCTCTCCTCGCCTTCCGACGGCGCCACGGTCACAAGCCCTTCGGCCAGATCCAGGGCCGTCTTCACCGACGTCCCCAGCCGGCGCCTGATACCTGCCCTGACCTGCAGGCGGTCGACAATAACCTCCACCGTGTGGTTTCGGGATTTGGCGAGGGGGATGTCGTCCTCCAGGTCGCAGATGCGGCCGTCCACGCGGGCGCGGAGAAAGCCCCGCTTGAGGTACTTGTCGAACAGCTTCCGGAATTCACCCTTTCGGCTCCGGACAACCGGCGCAAGGATCATCACCCTCGTATCCTCGGGGTACGAAAGGATCGCTTCGATGATCTGGTCCAGGCTCTGCCGCGCGATCGGCTTGCCGCAGTTGGGGCAATGAGGCTTCCCGACGGAGGCGAACAACAGTCTCAGGTAGTCGTAGATTTCCGTGACCGTCCCTACCGTGGAACGCGGGCTGCGGCCGGTCGTTTTCTGTTCGATGCTTATCGCAGGAGAGAGCCCTTCGACGCTGTCCACGTCCGGCTTCTCCATCTGCTCCATGAACTGGCGGGCGTACGCGGAGAGCGATTCGATATAGCGCCGCTGCCCCTCGGCATATATCGTGTCGAAGGCCAGGCTCGACTTGCCGGACCCGGACAAGCCTGTAACAACAGTGAGCCTGTGACGTGGAATCTCCAGCTCGATGTTCTTCAGGTTGTGCTGGCGCGCCCCGCGCACCACTATCCTGTCCAGCATGGTATGGCCAAATAAACAATCATACGGCCGGCCAGGCGGGGCGTCAACGAGGCGTGCAAGCGAGCCCGTGATTCGGACGCAGCCGCCAGGGCAACTCAAGCGCCGGAACAGTGCGCGTGGCCGGCAAGCGGTTTGTTCAACCCCTTCAGGGTTGGGATTTCATCGTCATCCTGCTCCCCGTGGTTTGCACACCGGACTGTTCGCATTCCCCAGGATAACCGCTACTTGGACCTTATTTGCCGAATCATCCATTCCCACCCAGGTGATACAATTCTTCATGACCGGTTTCCTCCCGTATGTGGCTCTGTTATTCATCGAGTAACAACCCACGCATACTACGCGATGGAAACCGGTCACTCCATTATGTCTGATCTGTTCCTCTCCTGCTAAGCGTTGGGCACGACCATGACGCTCAACCCTTTACCTGGACGAGCGCAGTGGGAGCGAGACTGCAAAGTTTGGGGCAGTGACCGCCACCGACGACCCTGAAAGGGTCGAATAGAAAAGCCCGGGGTGCAAACCCCGGGGACGATCGGATCCGCCAAAGGATTCAACCCTGAAAGGGTTGAACAGCGCGCTTGTTGAGGAAGGCACCCATCCGGCTACAGCGTTTCTGAATCGAAGGAAGCTCATGGCGCTCCGGGGGGGCGGCGGGCGAGACTCCAGGGAAGGGCGAGCAACCAGAACGCCGCGATAGCGACAGCTTCCAGCGCGAGGATATACCAGGGCCAGGGCCCGAGGTAATCCATGAGCGAGGGATGAGCCGGTTTCCCGCACAGATATCCGTAGTTCCACCCGAACGCCGCATCTACGGCCCCCACCACCCCGGCATACATATTCACTGCGGCGAACACCCGCCACATGCTCCCGCGCTGCGGCCTGAATCCCCGGCCGAAAACCAGGAAGGCAACCACGAGCAGGACCGTCCCATGGGCCCAGTAGAACTGGACATAATCCCAGCTCGGGAAATCACGTCCGATGTCCGGAGTGATCATTGCCGGCACCGTCCCTGCCAGGCCGCAGAAGTAGACAATCTCGGACGCAAGCCGGTTCGGCCGCAGCATGGAAATGACGCAGGCCAGCATCACGCAGTGGCACAGTTCGAGGGGCAGAGCATAGGAAACGCTCAGCTCTCCCGCCGCAGCCATCCGAAGGTAGACTGTCGCCGCATAGACGACCAGGGAGAGGGCCAGAGCTTTCCCCAACCAGGCCCGGCGTGGCTCGGGCCAGCGGTGACATGCCAGCACGACCAGGTAGCCGAGGGCTGCTATGGTCAGCAGGGTCAGAACGCGATCGATTGGCATAGGCCGGCCTGCGGGTGATGTGATTCCGTAATTCTACTCCCCGGATCCAAAAGGCGCGCCTGGCCGAAGCGCGCGCTCCGCGCCGGCGGCGCGGTACCGCCCTGCTGTCGCGCGGATATCGCATAGGGGTGAAGCTGTCCACCCCGGACGGTTGTCTCGCCAGGATTGCCTTTTCGGTGCCGGCGGGAGTATCGTAGGATTGCTCGCATCTTAGGAGGGCCTTTCGATCCCCCGCTCCCGCTCTCCCACTGGTTCCTGCTCGCCGGGGTAAGGGCCGGGAACACCACCGAGGAACCTAATCTTGTTCAAACAGCCAAAGGAATGATCCCATGATTCGCAAACAAGATGCTCTCGACTATCATGCACAAGGCCGTCGCGGCAAGATCGAAGTCGTTCCGACAAAACCCTGCCAGACCCAGCGCGACCTGTCCCTGGCTTATACGCCGGGCGTCGCCGAGCCGTGCCTCGAGATCAAGAACAATCCGGAAGATGTGTACAAATATACCGCAAAGGGCAACCTGGTGGCCGTCGTCAGCAACGGCACCGCCGTTCTGGGACTGGGCGATATCGGAGCGCTCGCCGGCAAGCCGGTCATGGAAGGAAAAGGGGTCCTCTTCAAACGATTCGCAGACGTGGACGTGTTCGACATTGAGCTGGACACGCACGATCCGGATGAGATCGTCAAAGCGGTCCTCCTTCTGCAGCCGACTTTCGGCGGCATCAACCTGGAGGACATCAAGGCCCCCGAGTGCTTCTACATCGAGGAGAAGCTCAAGAGCCTGATGAGCATCCCGGTGTTTCACGACGATCAGCACGGCACGGCAATCATAAGCGGTGCCGCGCTCATGAATGCTCTGGAAGTCGTGGGCAAGAAGATCGACCAGGTAAAGGTCGTATTCAGCGGTGCAGGGGCCGCGGGGATCGCCTGCGCGAAGTTCTATGAGGCCCTGGGGGTCAAGAGGGGAAACACGGTCCTGGTCGACACGAAGGGAGTGGTCCACAAAGGCCGGACCGAGGGCATGAATCCGTACAAGGAGTACTTCGCCGTTGACACCGACAAGCGCACCCTGGCGGATGCCATGAAGGGCGCCGACGTCTTCTGCGGGGTCTCTGCAAAAGGGGTGGTCACCAAGGAAATGGTCCGCTCGATGGCCGACCAGCCGATCGTCTTTGCCATGGCCAACCCGGATCCGGAAATCACTTATGAAGATGCAACGGCCGCGCGGCAGGACATCATCATGGCGACGGGCCGCTCCGACTATCCCAACCAGGTCAACAACGTCCTGGGCTTCCCGTTCATCTTCCGCGGTGCCCTCGACGTCCGCGCGCGCGCCATCAACGACGAAATGAAGATCGCGGCCTCCCTCGCGCTGGCCAAGCTTGCCAAGGAAGACGTGCCGGAATCCGTCAGCCGCGCCTATGGCGGGAGAAAGATCGAATTCGGCAGGGACTACATCATCCCGAAACCATTCGACCCGAGAGTGCTTCTCTGGGAGGCTCCTGCTGTCGCCCGGGCTGCCATGGAGACCGGTGTGGCACGCCACCCCATCGCCGATATCGAGGTCTACAAGGATTCGCTCGAGGCCAGGCTGGGCAAGTCACGCGAGGTCATGCGCTTTTTCATTCACAGGGCACAGCAGGAACCAAAGCGGATCGTCTTCCCTGAAGGCGAAGAGGAGCACATCCTGCACGCCGCGCAGATCGTGCTCGACGACAAGATCGCACACCCGATCCTGATCGGGAAGAAGGAACTGATCAACCAGAAGGTCGCAGCCATGGGGCTCGATCTGACCGGGGTCGAGATCATCCATCCTCCGGATGCAGAGCGCTTCGCCGCCTATGTCGCCGACTACTATGCCGACCGCCAGCGCAAGGGAGTCACCCTGTTCACCGCCGAACGGCAGATGCGAACGCCCAACATCTTCGGCATGACCATGGTGAGGCACGGCGACGCAGACGGTCTCATTTCCGGGCTCACACAGCACTATCCCGACACCGTGCGGCCGGCGCTCCAGATCATCGGCAAGAAGGAAGGGGTCTCCAGGATCGCGGGCCTGTACATGCTGGTTTTCAAGAACCGGACCGTTTTCATCAGCGACGCTACTGTCAACATAGAACCTACGGCCGAGGACCTGGCCGAAATCGCGCTCCTGACGGCCGAGAAGGTGCGGCAGTTCGCTGTCGAACCCAGGGTGGCGATGCTCTCGTTCAGCAACTTCGGATCGACCAAGCACCCGGTGACCGAGAAGGTTCAGCGCGCCGTGGAGATTGCCAGGGCAAAGGCCCCCGGTCTGATGATCGATGGCGAGATGCAGGCTGATACGGCGGTCACACCCGAGATCATCAACGAGCTTTACGCCTTCAGCAGCCTCAAGGGCGGAGCCAATACCCTGATCTGCCCGGACCTGACATCCGCCAACATCGCGTACAAACTGCTGACCCACCTCGGCGGCGCCACGGCAATCGGACCGATCCTGCTCGGCATCCGGAAGCCGGTCTACCTGCTCATACCCGGCAACGAGGTTAGCGACATCGTGAACATAACCGCCCTCGCGGTTGTCGAGGCGCAGACCGGGGGAAAAGCGCCGATCGAAGCGCCCGAAATCCTGAAGGCCATGCAGGAGACGCGCTAGGACCTGACTTTCAGCGCCCGGGGAGCTACACGGATGGTCACGGGCAGCTCCCCGGCGATTTCCCCGTCCACGATGAGCGGGACCGGGTCAACCGACGACGCTGACAGCTCGCGCACCGAGTAATGGTGCACCTTGGGTTCGTCGAAGTATCTTCCGCGCACGAATTTCGTGATCTTCCGCAGGATCTCAGCCCGGCTGAAATCGCCCAGCGTGATGACTTCCAGCAGCCCGTCGTCCGGCCGGGCCATCGGGGCGACCCTGATGCCGGAACCGAAATATCGGCCTCCGGCGACGATGAAGCTCAGGAGCGGCCCCGTACGCCTCCCTTCCTGCCGGTCGAGTGCCACTTCGAACGTGTGCGGCGAATAGGAGAAAGCGGCCCGTATCGCGGTCGGCAAATACGCGCCCCTTGTCTGCTCTATCCTCCGTATCACCTCCGAGCCGACGCCTGCCTCGGCGAAGTTCAGGAAGGCCCTCTCGCACGCCTCTCCGCTCCGGCCCCGACAACGCGCCAAGCCGACATCAACCGTGTCTGCGCGCGACACGGACAGGGCGTCGACGGCATCCAGCAATTGCAGGGGCGATCCTATCGTTCGAACCCAATCGTTCGCAGTGCCGCAAGGGAGGAAGCTCAGTGCCGCTTCCGGGCGCAGGTTGCGCTCGCCGTCGAAAAAGCCGTTGAGTGCCTCGTTGATCGTGCCATCCCCGCCGGCTGCGACAATCCAGTCGGCGCCGCTCTCGAGCTCCTCACGCGCGATGCGCGTCGCGTCTCCACGGCCCCTCGTGTAGCGGATTTCGACGCTGTTGCCAAAGTGCGTGCGCAGCCGGGCTTCGACCCTTCCCCACCGGCGGCGCCGTGTGACGCGGCCGTTCACGATCACCAGGAGCTCGGTCATGCGCCAGATTGTAGCTGCGCCCCGGCGTTACAGGACAAGGATAATTGTGCCGGCCTCACGGCCGGGCGTGTTCACTGCCGCCTCTTCGAGACTGGTCTGAAAATCATCGGCAGACTTGTGCTTTGATCAAGGGAGCAAAGAACGAGGCGCGAAGCGCCGGAAGAACGTAGCCGCGCGCGTGAGCGCGTGGTTGCTGACAACAAATAGAATCGAAGGCCCGCAGGGCTGGTGCACCCGAATCGAATGATCAATTCACACGACCGGAGATCCACCGCACGGCGATCCCGACAGAACCTCGCGCGGCGTTTGACGCCGGCGCCGCACGGGCAGGCAAGTGTGATACCCGGATGTCAGCGGGAGACGCCAGGTACGGCGGAGAGAAACTGATTCGTCGAATCACCGTAGAGGACGATGGCGGAGACCGGGTCGCCGGCGCGGACCCGCATATACCCGTCCAGCCGCGTGTATGCGGGATCGTTCAGAATCTGGGACAACAGCGCGTTATATTGCTGATGAGGCTCAAGCGGGACGGTCGCCGCGCGATCCAGCACGCCCTGCGGCGTAAACACCTCGAGCAGGACTTCGACTCGCCGGTCGAGATCGTTCAGCAACGCAACTCCCGTCCAGAACTCAATCCTGTCCGACCGCCCCTGTGCAACCTGGTTGAAACGGATCTCACTGTAGAGCTGGTTGCTCAGCGGATAGGAGCTGTACATCGATCCACGGGCGTCCGACCACCGGACCGACACGTCGCCCCCGATGCGCCCGGAATCGCTCCTGGCCCTCACATACCCGGTCACCAGGCGATCGCGCCACGCAGGATCTGAACCATCGATGACAAAGGTAGCCTGCCCGAAGCTCGCCACATCCTCCTGCATCGTGCGCTGCAGATTGCCGTTGCGGTCGAAAACGTCCAGGTAGACGGAAGCGGGTCCGCCATCCAGTCTGTTGATTTGAATCGATGTGCTCCAGGATCCTGAGCCGGCCGGACCGGCCGCGAATTGTGATCCCACGAGCGTGCTGCCGGCTGACGCGGTCGCGACCGCGTAATAGGTGGCAATTGACCGGAAGGTGTCGCTACAGGTCGCCAGGCCGATCAGCCTTGCACAGCTCGATGACTGGATTGAATTGTCGTTGTTGCATGACACGCGCAGGCTCGCGACCTGGCCGGGATCTATCCCGCCCAGAAGTGCCGATCCCGGGCCGAGCACAAACGTGCGGATGCCGTAGCCCGAGACAAACTCCTCCGGTTCTTCCCGCAGGACGCGGCCCGAAGCGTCGAGCAGTTGCAGACGGACCATGACGTCGTCAAAGGACAGGTTCAGCAACTCGATCTCGGTGCTTTCGCCCGTGCCGATCCTGAGGTCCGGGAACATGAGAGCACTGTCTCCACCCTTGCCACCGACGTTGCCATCCAGGTCCGCTGCCCGGACGTCGCCTTCGAGAAACATCGCCTGGACATCCCCGTCATATGAGAAAACCTCGACCCAACCGACCTCTCCTTCGTCGAAGATCGGACCGGAGTCGCTTCCACTGAACCCGCGGAAGATCTCCCCGGGGAACGCTGCCAGCTGAAGCCCGGGGCTGAAGCGGTAGGATACCGGGTTTTCGATGCCGTCCCCGGCAACCAGTGCGCCATTGTAATGCCTGGCTACGTAAGTAACCTGGATCGAGCCCCCCGTGGGATTCGTCACCGCTATCCCGGTGTAATTGGTGACGCGCGGCAGCGTGGCCATCCCGGCCGGTTCCGGAACCAGCGAGTACGGGTTCTCAAAAAAGCTCCGGGCGGTCCTGGGCGTGTCGAAGAGCACGCTGTTGATCGCACCGGTTGCCTCATCCTCCAGATCATACTCGGCGCCGCCGTAGGCTTCCTGACCGGGACTGAGGGATCCGGCCTCGAAAGACCAATCCATGCGTACGCGGCTCGTATCGTCGAGAAAGAAGGAAGGAAACATCAGACCCCCACCGACCTGGGCCCCGGGTCCGTCATACCATCCGTACTCCATGGCGCCGCAATAGAAGCACGGATCTACGAAGCCTTGCGCGAGGTCCTGCTTCCCCTCCGGAAGCCGCTGATCATAGAGAAAGAAGTTGCCCTCCGAATCCATGTAGCCGGTGATGATGGTTCGGCCGTTCCAGTCATAGAAGTTCAGCTGCCCCGATTCGTAGCCATAGAATCCCTGGCCGACGAGATTGCCTTCTTCGTCGAGGAGTTTGAGTTCGACGTTGTTGTTGCTTCGCACCACCCCTGCGACCCGGACCCGGACAATCTGGTGGCCCTGGGGGTCGCGAACCGAACGGGTGATAAGGTTGATGTTGATGTTCTCGACGCCGCAGCTCCACGCCGGTTCCGCGACTCCTGCAGTAAAACTGAACGAAACCAGCATGTCGAAAAAGAGCGCGTTTTCACGGAGGATTTGGTCGAATTCGGCCTGGGCATGGTACTCGACGCGGGGCGGGCCGGCTTTTTCTGCCGCACCGGCGGGCGGGCAGAAGGCAACCGCCCCGCCTGCCAGTCCTATCAGAATCCCCAGGCTCCTCATAACTCCCATGTCCCGATGACTCTCCCAGCTAATTAGACTTGCGCAAAGGCCGGAAGTCTCAGTGCTGCCAGACCAGATGGCCGGGAGAAGCGATGCGATCGGCGGTTCTGACCCTGTAGCCGGGGCAGGTGCATTCTTATTCCGTCTTCGGTTGCGGGCAGGCGAGGAACCGCCTCAGCACCTGTTTCAGAAACTTCGCAAGCTTCAGCAGCAGGTAGCCGCACAGAGCGAGCAGCACTGCGACTATGACGATGGTCAGAACGGGATGCTTCGAGGCCATCCACACCAGGAAGACTGCGATACCGTCCTCGCTCAGGCTCGCAACCCAGTTGCTGAACGGCTCCGGGCTCGCGTTGATCGCGGCCCGCGCGGACGCCTTGGTGCCGTGCGAAGTCAGCGCTACGCTGCCCGCCAGCAGGCCGCCCAGGACCCGCCAGACCTCCGGCACGTTTCCGAACGCCCCGTAGGCCAGTAGACCTGCGGCCGGGGGCCGTATGAACGTGTGGACCGCATCCCATATAGTGTCGACGTAGGGCACCTTGTCGGCGACAAACTCGAGCGCATAGAGTGCTATTGCCGTGGCGATCACCGCCGGATGGGCGATCACGTGCAGGGACTCGGGGAGTTGAATGGCACGAAACCGCTCCAACAGGCCAAGGACAGCAATGGTGGCGTAGAGGTTCAAACCTGACGCAAAAGCCGTCCCGACGGTGAAACCCAGGGTCTCGAGCGCGCTCATTCATTCTCTCCGACGGCTCATTATACAACCCGCCGCGGCTCGTATTCTGACATGATGTGGGCCTCCGGCCCTTGAAACGTTTTCCGACGCAGATGCAAAGAAAGCGCCGGAGGCGCGCCCTCATATTATCGGGCGTGAGGGTGTTCTCCGGCTCCTGGAACCATGCCTTACGACAAGGGCACAAAGCGCCGGAGGCGCGTCCTCATACCAGCCCCGGGCTTCGCCCGGGGATTTGGCCCGTGTGTGAATAGGCACCGAGGGCTGAAGGCCCGCCCCATAGGTTCCCGGCCTTCTTCCTTCCTGCTATGAATCGGGCTTACAGCCCTCGTGACTGTTCCGGCTTCCTTGACCCGGCGCTCCGCACCGGGCTGGTATGAGGCGGGCCTCCGGCCCTTCAACCGGATACCGATGGAGACACAAAGCGCCGGAGGCGCGTCCTCATATTATCCGGCGTGAGGGTGTTCTCCGGCTCCTGGAACCATGCCTTACGACAAGGGCACAAAGCGCCGGAGGCGCGCCCTCATATTATCGGGCGTGAGGGTGTTCTCCGGCTCCTGGAACCATGCCTTACGACAAGGGCACAAAGCGCCGGAGGCGCGTCCTCATACCAGCCCCGGGCTTCGCCCGGGGATTTGGCCCGTGTGTGAATAGGCACCGAGGGGCTGAAGGCCCGCCTCAGAGGTTCCCATCAATGGCAGAGGCAAGGCAGACAGCCTTCAGTGGGCCGGTCCCAGCAGGATTGCGTTCATGAAGAGGAGCTGGGTGGCCTCCGTGAAGGCACGGTAGTTGGGATCCTCGGCAAAAGCGATGACCCTCCCCTGACCGAGCGGCTGATCGATCAGGTACGCCTTCTGCGCCAGCAGCCCCTGGGCATCGTTCCACACCAGGCCGCCGGCCACCAGCCGATCCTTCCCGGCGTAGACACCGACGTTGCGTCCCTGATCGAGCTTGATCGGCGTGAATACCCTCTGGCCTTCCACGATGGCCTGCACCTCGCCGTCCGTTCCGGCAGAGATCCAATGTTCCTTGTCCAGTTCGACGCGCAACATCGCTCCGGGTGTGGATTCCGGCCGCTCGCGTTCCGGCTGGATCGCTTTCTCGAGATCCAGGGGCTTCGGCGGCGGCTCTTCTTTCTTCTGATCCTTCTCAGGCGCCTGGATCTCGCTGCGCCCGTCACGGAGTTCCGTGTGCGTCGCAAGAAGGCCGACATTTTCCCGCGCGGCCCACCGGGAGGCCTCACCCAGCGTGATGAGAGTGCCTCCGGCGTTCAACCAGTCCTTCAGCCGCCTCAGCGCGTCTCCGCTCAGGACTGTCGAGTAATCGCCGGCCGGCAGAACGACGACATCAAATCGGCTCAGGTCGAGCCGGCCCAGCGCGTCCGCGCGTACCGCGCTGACCGGCTGCCGGTAGCGCCGTTCGATCGTATAGCGCGCCCAGCCCGCCGATGTGCTGTGCGCCGGTGAGTCCCAGGCCAGTACGACGCGCGGCGGTTTGAGAGGCAGGACTTCATCGCTGCCGAGTGAGATGCCGCTGTCGACGTAGCCCGAATCAACGGGCACCACCTCGGCCCCGCAGCGTGCCGCGATCGCACCAAGCCTGGCCGGCAGATCCGCCCCGTTTTCGGAATTCCGGACAATTGCAGTACCAATCGGGAAGCATCGCTCACCAATAGTGAACGCCGCGTCCGAGGTCCGCACCCGGATCCCTGCCTGGAGCGCCTCCGCGATCGCTTCCGCCGCCCCAACGCCCCACGGGAGAAGGTAGGCGACCCTGGCGGCCGCGAGTGGCGCAGGCGCCGCCTGCGCGGACGCCGCCAGAGGCGTCGATCGGACACTCACCGGCACTCCTGACGTCAGGACCTCGACGTCATAGGCCAGGGGAAGGCTCCATGCCGTGATGTCGTATATCTGGTCCGGCAGCCTCTTCTTGCGGCGCCGGTCCTGCTCCTTCACGAACTGCTCCGGCTGCGGCGTGTTCTGATCCATCAGGTTGCGCAGTAACCTGCCGGCGGGCTGTGCGGTCGGGACGATATACGTTCCTGCCGGAAGGGTGCGATCGGAGAGCTTGAGCGGTTCGTCTGATTTGCGCACGTCGATCCCCTGCGAAGCCAGGAGCCGTACCAGGCGATCGGCTCGCGCCGGATCTGCCCCGGGAGGTACCAGGTACGCGCGCACCGGGCCCTGTTCACCGTCCTTCACAGCCCCTTGGCGATAGTCCAGGAATTGCCGCAGGAAGCGTTCGCGGTTCTTCGCAGCCACCTCCGCCGTGGTAAGAGACGCTGTGAAGTGCCGGATCACGCCATCCGCGAAGGTCAGCATGGTTCCGTCCTTCCGGCGGTAGACAAGGCCGCGCGTCGAAGCCATTTCATAGGTCATGCCGATCGAGCCCTGGAAAATGGGCCACGACTCACCATAACCCGGATAGAAGGAATCGAATACTTCGCGGTTGAAATACGCGAATCCCTTTTCATCAAAAAGCCGCGCGTTTGCCCGACCCACCAGTTCGAGGAGCGCCACCTGATCCTTCGTTATGTGCGGGTTGAGAGGGTCCGCAGGAGGGGCGAAGTAGTAGCTCGAGTCACCCCCCATCTCGTGGAGATCGACAACCACCTGTGGGTACCAGTCGAGGTAGAGCCGGGTCCTTCCCTGTGTTTCCGGCTGCGTCTGTGCGAACCAATCCCGGTTCATGTCAAAGAGGTAGTGATTCGACCTTCCCCCGGGCCACGGTTCGTCGTGCTCCGCCGAACGCGGCTCCGGGTCGGATTGCGCCGCGCGGCCCAGGAGCGTCTGGTTCAGGAATCGTGCCCTGCCATCGGGGTTTTCGAGGGGATCGATGAGGACGATCGACTCGCTCAGAATCGTGTCCACGGTCGCGTCGCCCCGAGCGGCGAGCAGATGGTAGGCCAAAGCCAGCGCAGCGTTCGGGCCGGAGATCTCGTTGCCATGAACCGCGTACATGAGGCAGGTGACGACCGGCAGGTCTTTGACGAGCCGGTCTGCCTCCGTGCTCGAGAGCTCCCTCGGATCTGCGATTCGCTTGATCTTCTTCTTGATACCATCCAGCTGAGTCATCGTCTGTGGCGCGCCGATCACCAGGAGATGCAGGGGCCGCCCCTCCCACGAACGCGCGTATTCGACCAGCAGGGTGCGATCAGGTGCCGCGGCCGCGAGCGCCCGGAGGTAGGCGGTGATCCCCTCCGGTGAAGTGATCTCCTCACCGAAATCATGTCCCGCGACATCCTTGAGCTTGGGAATCTTCGAGTCGTACCGCGTCCCCACGGGAAGGACGGATTGGACGGCAGAAACGGCCGATCCTTGCATCAGCAAGGCTAAGACTAAGGCTGAGATCATGGTTAAGCTCCTGAGGTCTCGCAGATCAAGCAGACCGATAAGCATAGGAAATGATTTCACATGGACGCAAGCCGATTCCGCGAAAAACTGTGATTCAGACAGTGGAGATTGAAGTGACGTCGTCTCGTCAGGTGATCGCCGTCCAACCCCTACAGGGTTGGGCCTTGCGGCGAATCCGATCATCCCCGGGGTTTGCACCCCGGGCTGTTCTGTTCGACCCCCTTCGGGGTCGAGTCCGACGTACTGCGCCCGGGGGCTGAGCGTGACCATGCCGTTCAGGCCGTTGATTCACTGGGGAAGGTGACGCCTCACAGATGCCAGCCGCGATCGACCCCGACGACGCTGAAAGCGTCGAATAGAACAGCCCGTTGATTCACTGGTGTCGGCGATCCCTCACAGATGCCAGCCGCGATCGACCCCGGCGACGCTGAAAGCGTCGAATAGAACAGCCCGTTGATTCACTGGTGTCGGCGATCCCTCACAGATGTCAGCCGCGATCGACCCAGACGACGCTGAAAGCGTCGAATAGAACAGCCCGTTGATTCACTGGTGTCGGCGATCCCTCACAGATGCCAGCCGCGATCGACCCCGGCGACGCTGAAAGCGTCGAATAGAACAGCCCGTTGATTCACTGGTGTCGGCGATCCCTCACAGATGCCAGCCGCGATCGACCCCGGCGACGCTGAAAGCGTCGAATAGAACAGCCCGTTGATTCACTGGTGTCGGCGATCCCTCACAGATGCCAGCCGCGATCGACCCCGGCGACGCTGAAAGCGTCGAATAGAACAGCCCGGGGTGCAAACCCCGGGGATCAGGATGATCAGAAGATGTCAACCCTGTAGGGGTTGAACAGCGTCCCTGCAGCGCAGGCTGCCTGTCACGCGTCACCGGTCTCGTAGCCCTCATTGTCTGAATCGCAGAGACTCCCGTGCGCACCCATACCAAATGGCAATCCTGCTCTGCCTGCTTCGCGTCTGCCCGGCATGATTCCTCAAATTTCTTGACTGGATGGCGGGACGGGCCGATTTTCATGGCCCTGAGCGCGAGAGATGATGTAATCTCAGCGCCAGCATTTCAGGAGGATCATCATGGAGACCAGGCGTGCGTTTGTGACCAGGGTTGCCAGCGGCGCGGCGGCCGTGGCGGCATCATCGATACTCCCTGCCGGCAGAGTGCTCGGCGCGAATGACCGGGTTCGCCTCGGGCTGATCGGCGCCGGCGGCCGCGGGCAGGAAATCTTCAAGGTCGCCATGCGCTGCACGAACACGGAAGCCGTTGCGGTGGCGGACGTGTACACCCGCCGCCTCGACGAGGTGAAGAAGTTTGCGCCGCAGATCAAACCATATCAGGACTTCCGGCGCCTGCTGGATGACAAGGAGATCGATGCGGTGCTCATCGCCACGCCGCAGCATCAGCATGCCCTGAGTTTCGTGCCTGCCATCCAGGCCGCCAAGGACGTGTACCAGGAGAAGACCATGGCCTTCAATCCGGACCACGCCCGGAGGATGCAGCGCGCTTTTCAGGGCTCCGGCAGGATTGTCCAGGTCGGGATCCAGTCCTTGAGCGGCCCGGCGGTCGAGAAAGTGCGCGGGCTCCTCACTCCGGAACGGATGGGCACGATCACACAGATCCACACGCACCATTACCGCAACGCCCCATACGGCGGGTGGAAGCGGCAGATACCTTCAGACTGCGATCCGCAGCATGTAGATTGGAGGGATTTCCAGGGCGACGCGCAGCAGTGGCCGTTCGATCCGAATCGTGTCATCAACTGGCGCTTCTATTGGGATTATTCCGGCGGCAACATGTTCGAGAACATGATCCATCAGGTCGGGTTCTGGTTCAAGGTGATGAACCTGAAGATCCCGGAGAGCGTGACCATGACGGGCGGCAACTATCTCTCTCCCGAGATGGAGGTACCCGACACCATGGATGTATCCATGAGCCAGCCGGAGAAGCTGCTGTTTACGTGGAACTCCATGTTCGGCAACAAGTATTTCGGTGAAGGCAACGACCTGATCCTGGGAGACAAGGGCACGATCACCCGCGACGAATCGGATCGGGTTACCTACAAGTCCGAAGCCGAGGACGCGGGTGGCGAGGCTTCGGCGCAAGCCAACGCCAAGGCTACACCGGATATCGTGGGAGGATCGGATACTACGAACGTCCACATGCAGAATTTCATCGATTGCGTGAGGAGCCGGAAAGAGCCTAACTGCCCGTTTGAGATAGGTTTCCGGTCTGCGATCGCCTGCCAAATGGCCGTATTCTCGTACCGGCAGGGGCGAACGGTCCACTGGGACGAAGGACGCCGGGAGATTGTCTGAAGCAACCTGTTAGAAACAAACGTCTTAAGAGAGAATGGCCGGGGTGTCCAGGCACCCCGGTCGGAGTTCCCCCGATAGCCGGCGGCAGAACTTCTCCAAAAAACCTGTCAAAAAATCCAAAAATTTGTTTGTTCTGCAAATAACTACGGAATCCTCCGGTTGCGACAGAGAATAGAATTATTTTAGAGACAGTAGCTTAGCAGCTCTCCGGCCGGGGGGCGGGGCATTGGCACGCCGCGTGCATTTTATAGCGACGTAATTTCCCGTGATCCGAGTTCGGGTCCCGAATTGGAGTCACATCGTTTGAGAGTTAATCGCGGTCCCTTCCCGCGATGCCAGGGATCTCTGAGGCGGTGTGGCGCCAGTCCGGGACCGAGCTTGGTCCCCTGTGGGGGCTTCATTCCGGTTTCATAACACCGCAGGGACGCAGAGTGCACAAAGATCATCTGAATCTTCGCGGTTCTCTGTGTCTCTGTGGTGCAAGTCCTTACGGCTCTTTCGTCTCGCTGAAGATCTGGATGTAGGCTTCGTCCTTCAACTGGGCGATAAAGCGCTCGAATTCCGGATTGAATTTCTGGCTCCAGAGATTGTTCCTGATCTCGTCGCGCACTTCCTCCAGCGGGCGTACCACGGCAGGCTTTCTGGAATCGACGCGGTATATTACACACCCGTCTGCGCTCTTTTCGACTGCCGTAAACTCCCCCTCCTTCAGGTTCGCAATCGAGGCCGTTATTGCGGGGTTGAGTTTCGCGGTGAGGTAAGTGCCGATGCTGCCGCCTTTGCTGGCGGTAGGCCCCTTTGAATACTGGGTGGCGAGTGCGGCAAAGGATTCCCCCCGCCCGAGGCTCGCGTGTATTTCATTCGCCTTCGCTTCTGCCTCAGCAGGATTCCCTTCAACCGGGATGATGATTTCGCTGAGAGTGACTTCCTCCTGGCTGGTGTAGTCGGCCGCGTGGTCCTTGTAGTACTTGTCGATTTCCTGTGAAAGAAGGGTGATCCGCGAGCCGACCATCTCCTGGACGAGGCTCTGCGTGATGATCTGCCTGCGCAACCGTTCGCGGAAGCCCACCATCGTCATGCCCTGCTGCGCCAGGGCACGTTCGAACTCCTGCATGTCTTTGATGTTGTTTTGTTTTCTTATGTTCTCAATCGCGGCCGTGACCTGCAAGTCCACGTTTGCGCCGAAGCCAAGCTCAGACGCCTTCTGCAGCAGGAGTCTCTGACGGATCAGATCGTCGAGCACCATCTTCTCCGCTTTCTTGACTTCCTGTTCGAGCTGTTCGCCCGCGTATTTTGTGGCGAGCTCCTGGCGCGCATCGGCCATCTCCCGGTTGAGGTCGGAGAGCGTGATTATGTCGTCATTTACCTGCGCGACGATCCGATCCACGGTCCTGGACTGCGGGCTTACCGCCGGAGCCAGGAGCAGGGTCGACAGGATTAACATCAGGGATCTGTTCATCAGTTGTCCTCACCTCGCGGGGCAAACCTCGTCCCTACGTAATTGAAACCCAGGTTGTCCCGGTAGATACTCACCGGGATCTGTACTTCGAGAGCGGCCAGTTTCTTCTCAATGATCTGCCGCTGCCGAGTCGCCAGGAGTTTCTCCTGGATCTGATCCCGGACCTCGTAAAGCTTCTGCTGGTGCGCCCCGATCCGTTCTTCGACCAGAAACACATGATAGCCGTACCTGGTCCGCACGATCTTGCTGACAGTGCCCGGGGCCATCGGGAAAACGACCTTCTCGAACTCCTCGGGCAGTTCGCCCCTCTCGAAGCGCCCCATATCCCCGCCGTCCTCGGCCGTCGCCGCTTTCGAATAGAGGCGGGCAAGTTCGGCAAAATTGCTGTTCCTGTTGGCCTTCAAGGAACCCAGGATCCTCTCTGCCTGCGACAGGTCGTCAACCAGGATCTCACGCACGTGCACTGCGTCCTTGGTCACGAAGTCTCCCATATGCTGATTGTAGTACTCCCCGCAATCGGCATCGTTCACGGCCAGGTCCTTGAGCAGGAAATCGTGCAGGTATCGTTCCATCATCAGGCTTTCGGAGACCGCGCGCTCGAGCTCACGGCCGGCTTGCGCCTGCTTTTCCCGATCCCCTCCCTGGGGCGCAGCCATCTGCCCCATCGCGGCCTTCAACAGCGCGGGATCAGGCTTGACGCCGCTCTTCTCAGCCTCCTGGAGGAGCAGCTTCTCCTCGATGAACGACTCGAGCAGGTTCGACTTGACGCTGTCGGCATTGGTCGGATCGAGGAACTCACTGAGACGGCTGTCGAAGAAGTACTCCAGGTGCGATCTCGTGTACGTCTCGTCTCCCACGCGCACAACGGTGGCGCTGGCCCTGTCTCCTCGCAGAAAACTCCGCAACCGCTCGCTCAGGCCGCAGCCCGACAGAACCAGCGCGATTCCCAGTGCCGGGAGGTAAAAAAACCTTCGAATCCGCACCCTGCGATCGAGTCTCATGAACGGCCGGAGGATCCAAAATAACCAATGATATCTGTTTCGCTCCGGAGACGCAAAGCCCACCTGCGACCCTACCTGCGGGCTGATAGCGATCCCGGCAGCCCTCCTGCCTCGCAGATTCGAGTAATTGATGCTGGTTGCGGATGCCTCCCTGACATTATCATGGTCGGGGCTGTGCCCGGTTTGACGGAATGGGTCACCATTGGAGGGATGAAAACATGGACGGGACAACCGTAAGACCGATTGCCCATATGCCGCTGCTGTTCCTGTTGTGCGCCCGCCTGCTGTCGCCCGCATCGCCGTTGGCGGCCGAGCCGGCTCCGCCGCAGGCAATCCAGTCCGCGCCTTCCATCGAATGTTTCGACTACGTCGAGGTGACCGTGGGCCTGCAGCACCCGGATGCCCCCAACCCCTTCACCGACGTCAAGGTGACCGGCGAGTTCACGCGGGAAGGGGGTGCGCCGGTTCGCGTCGATGGATTCTGCGACGCGGAAGACGGCACTCTTTTCCGGGTGCGATATATGCCGTCCCAACCCGGGAACTACCGCTACACCGTCCAGCTGCAACAGGGCAAGTTCTCGTTCAAGCACGAAGGTCGCTTCACTGCCTCTGCGGGACGGCGTCCGGGGCCGGTGCGGGTGGACCCGGAGCACCCGTTTCACTTCGTCCGCGAGGGGACCGGCGAGCATTGGTTCTGGAATGCGACGACCACGTATCAGCTCCTGGCCTGGGACGAGGATACGATCGCGCAATCGCTCGAGCGCCTCTCCCAGCTCGGCGTCAACCGGATCCGGGTCGCACTCTGCGGCCGGACAAAGGACGGGACTCGCTGGAACGAGCCGCTCGTCCGGCGCACCAGGAAGTTCGCTTTCAAGATGGAGCCGTGGCCGGCGGCCCGGCCGGAGGACATCGAGGATCCCGGCTATGACGTGACCCGCTTCAACGTCGCCTTCTTCAAGAAGGCTGAGAGCATGCTTCGCCTTGCGCGGGAGCGCGGCATCGTGGTCTCGGTCATTTTCTACCTGGACGGCGCCGACAAAGGCGTCGACCCGTTCGGCAAGCCGCGGATGGGCGGCTCGGACGAAGAGCGCTACTACCGCTACGTGACGGCCCGTTTCAGCGCCTTCGCGAACATCATGTGGGACGTGACCAATGAGTGGCATCTGTTCCGTGATGAGGCCTGGGTGAACCGCATGGGCTCCATCATCAAGGCATCGGACCCCTACCGCCATATTGCGAGTGTCCATGGTCACGGCGAATTTCCATTCCGACGGGCTGCCTGGGCTGACTTCGCGATGTTTCAGAGCTGGGACGAGCACGGGGGATACAGGTTCATGCTCGAGAACCGGAGGCAGCAGGCCTCGACAGGACGCCTGATGCCGCAGATCAACGAGGAATACGGTTATGAAGATCACTACCCGTTCCCCTGGGGAGAGAAGCGGCTCTGGCCCGCCCGAGTCGGAGACAGTCGCCGCCGGCTGGCATGGGAGATCAGCATGGCCGGCTGCTATCAGACGACCGGTGAGCGGGCGAACGACGGCACAGGCGCAGGGCCGGACACGGGGGGCGGCTGGGTGAACGGCCGCGGCGACGAGCACATGACCATGCTCATCGGCTACCGGCACATGGTGCAGTTCTTCACGAGCTTTCCCTGGTGGGCGCTGGAGCCGCACGAGGAACTGGCGGGAGAGGAAACGCTGCTTCTGGCGGAACCGGGGAAGAGATATGTGGCCTACTTGCCTGCTTCCGGCACGGCAAGATTCCAGCTGGCGCCGGGCTCGTACCTCGCACGGTGGTTCAACCCGAGAACCGGAGCCTGGACCGATCTGCCCGACGTGGTGCAGTCCGCGGCCGCCTGGTGGTCTTCACCGCCTGCGGGAGACGCCGGCGACTGGACGCTCCTCCTCGAGGCGAAGTAGGTCCGGCCTGTCAGACCGGACCTACTATCGTTTCAGAGGCGGATCTGGTTCAGGACGGCCCGGATGGATTCAAAGAGCGGCTGAGGGTGCGCATCCGGCAGATCAATTGTCAGGACCCCCTGGGGCGAGAGGGTGGCCTTCCTGCTGCGTCGAGCCAGCTCCAGCAGCTTGGGGGCGCTGACACGGGACTGGTCGACGAACTTGAACGAAATCCTGTTGTTCTTTCGTTCGACAGAGTAGATCTGCATCGCGTACGCTTCCAGGCGCAACTCCGCATACCGGAACAGATTCTCGACCGTATCCGGGTATCGGCCGTAGCGGTCGGTCATCTCCTGGCGCAGTGAGTCAAGCTGCTCGCGGTCCGCCGCCGAGGAAATCCTCTTGTACATCCTCAGCCGCTGGCTCGAGTCGGCGACGTATTCCTCCGGAATCCGGATGTCCAGGTTCAGATTGATCGAGGCGGAGACTTCCTCCTCGGGCTTCTGCCCCTTGAGTTCCTGCACTGTCTGCTCCAGGAGCTGACAGTAGAGATCGAAGCCCACGGCCTCTATGTGGCCATGCTGCTCGCCGCCCAGCAGGTTGCCGGCGCCGCGGATCTCCAGATCCAGCGCCGCCACGCGGAACCCGGTCCCGAGGTCACTGAACTCGCGGATCGCCGCCAGGCGCTTGCGGGCTACGTCCGTGAGAGTTTCATCCGACGGGACCAGCAGGTACGCATAGGCCCGCCTGTCGCTGCGGCCGACACGACCCCTGAGCTGGTAGAGCTGCGCAAGCCCGTAAAGATCGGCCCGGTTCACGATGAGAGTGTTGGCCCGCGGGATGTCCAGCCCGTTCTCGATGATCGTGGTCGCGACCAGTACGTCGATCTCGTCCTGAACGAACCGGAGCATGGCCTGTTCCAGTTCCTTCTCGGACATCTGCCCGTGGGCCACGGCGATGCGAGCCCCGGGAACCAATCGCTGGACCATGACTGCGGCGGTGTGGATCGTTTCGACCCGGTTGTGCACGAAGTAGATCTGGCCTTTGCGGGCCAACTCGAGTTCGATCGCGGATCGAACGACGTCAGGGCTGTACCTCAGGACCGAGGTCTGAATAGCAAGCCGGTTCTTCGGCGGCGTCTCGATGATCGACATGTCGCGAAGCCCGAGCAACGCCATGTTCAGCGTGCGCGGAATGGGGGTCGCGGTCATCGTCAGGACATCCACCCTCGTCTTCAGCGCTTTGAGCCGCTCCTTGTGCGTCACCCCGAACCGCTGCTCTTCATCCACGATGACGAGCCCGAGGTCCTTGAAGGCCACATCCCTGGAGAGCAGCCGGTGCGTACCGATGATGACGTCGACCCGGCCCAGTTCCAGCTCCTCGATGGCCTGCTTCTGTTCTTTCGGGCTGCGGAAGCGCGAGAGCAACTGGATCCGCACGGGGAAGGAGGTGAAGCGCTGCCGGAAAGTATTGTAGTGCTGGAAGGCCAGGATGGTCGTCGGCGCCAGCACGGCCACCTGCTTGCCGTCCATAACGGCCTTGAAAGCCGCGCGCATCGCGACCTCCGTCTTGCCGTACCCCACATCTCCGCAAAGCAGCCGGTCCATCGGACGCACGGCCTCCATGTCGTGCTTGACCGAATCGATCGCGTCTACCTGGTCCGGAGTAAGTTCGAACTCGAAGGCGTCCTCGAACTCCTGCTGCCAGGCAGAGTCGGGAGCGTACGCGTATCCTTCGGACATCTGCCTTTCGGCGTACAGTTTCAACAGCTCGCCGGCCATATCCCGCATGGACTTCTTGATGCGGGTCTTGGTTCTGTTCCAGCTCGTTCCCCCCAGGCGATCCAGCGCGGGCCTGGCTCCCCCCAGGTTGCCGTACTTCTGGATGAGGTCGAGGCGCTCGACCGGCACATACAGTTTCGCCTCTCCCTGGTAGGACAGAAGCACGAACTCCCTGCACCCGCCCTGGAGATCGATGCTTTTCAGGCCCTGGAACTGGCCGATCCCGTGGTCGATGTGGACCACGTAGTCTCCCGGTTTCAAGTCGCGGAAGTCGGAGATGAAGAGGTGCCGCTGTGCGCTCTTGGAACGCCTGCCCGTCCTTCCAGCCTCCGCCTCGCCGAAAACGTCGTGCCCCGTGAGGACGCGCAGACCCGCCGCCGGAAGTCCGAACCCGGAGTGGACCTGTCCGACGCCGAGCAGGACATCAGGACCGGATGGCTCCCGGGCCGCGTCGACGGTCGCGTCCTCGCGGCACAGGTGCGCCGGGATCTCGTATTCCGTAAGAATGTCCCTCATCCTCTCGGCGCGGCCCAGGTTCGGAAACAGGAGAACTATCCTCTCGCGCGACTCCCGGAACCTGCCCAGATCGTCGATGACCTCGCGAATGTTGCCGTGGTAGTTGCGTGCAGCCTGCGACGCCAGGAAGACTGACGGCACACCTTCCTCTTCGATCCCCAGTTCCTCGAGCTCCAGGCGTGGATGGCGCTCCAGAAACGCCGCGAGCTCATCCTTGGTCATGTAGATCCGGTCCGGAGCCAGGACCGGCTTGCACGCCTCGATTCGATCCACGTAGCGTTCGTAGAGTTCGGCATGCTGCCTGGCCAGCGCGGCTTCCATTACCTCGCGGTCGCAGGGAACCAGCCGCGCAGCCCCGACATAATCGAAGATCGACGCCCCGAGCGGATCGACTGAAGGGAGCATGAACTCGAGCGCGGGGAAATACTCCCCCTGCCGGGCGAGGGCCAATTCGCTCTCGAGGTGCGGGAGGAAGGGCTCGCTCCACTGTGCCGGAACCTCCTCCGCCCAGCGTTCCAGCGTCGCGCGCGTTACGCAATATTCGCGCATCGGGATAATCGTCAGTCCGCTTGTGGCCAAGACGGAGCGCTGGCTCTCCACGTCGAATTCCCGCAGCGACTCCACGCTGTCACCGACGAACTCGATCCGCACCGGATGTTCGAGATGAGGCGGGAAGACGTCGAGGATGCCGCCGCGCACCGAGAATTCCCCGGGATCGGTCACCGGGTCGTCTTCCACATACCCGACCCGGATCAGATGCTCGCGCATGGAGTCAGGGGAGCAGGAATCGCCCCGGCTCACCCGGAGGCAATAAGAGAGGAAACGCTGAGGATGATGGAGGCGAACCGCAGCCGAACCCACCGAGGCGACGAGAATGGCGGGCCCGTCCTGCAGCAGCTGCCAGAGAGCCTGCGCCCGTGCGGCGGAAATCTCCGGGTGCGGCGACAGTCCGCGGTAAGGGTCCACTTCCAGGCCGGGCAGGTGTACCACGGCAGGCTTGTCGCGACCGAACAGCCGCAGGAAGAAGTCGATCTCATGCGACAGGTTCTCTGCTTCCGCGCCCGAGGCGGTGAGGACTGCCAGGGAACGATTCTCAACCAGGAAAGCCCGCGCGATGACCAGCGCCTTGGAGCAACCTGCCGCACCGGAGACGCGGAAGACACCGGTGCCTTCCGCGATGCGTCCTGCCAGCTGCCGGAACGCGTCACACTCGAGTACGGCGTCAAATGCGCGTCGAAGATGGATCACGATACTTCGCGCCGGCCCCTGCTCCCATCAACCCGGAGTCGCGGGCGGCTACCTGGAATCCTCCCGCAGTGATTCAGCCCGTTCGAGAACCCTGGCGACTATCGACGACGTGGATTTCCCGGGAACCAGGGTTATGTTGCAGACCATGCCCCCGGCCCTTTCCACGGTCTCGCGGCCGACGATCTCAGAGAGGCCCCAGTCAGCCCCTTTGACCAGCACGTCCGGTACGATGGCATCGATGACGAACTGGGGTGTCCTCTCGTCAAAAATGGTCACATAATCGACGCAGGCAAGCGCGGACAGAACCTCCGCCCTTTCGGCCTCGGGAACCAGGGGTCTTCCTTCGCCCTTGTTCTCACGCACCGAGCGATCGCTGTTTATGGCTACGACCAGCGCATCCCCGAGAGCGCGCGCCTGGTTCAAATAGCGTACGTGACCCACGTGAAGAAGGTCGAAACACCCGTTCGTGAAGACAAGCTTCAGTCCCTGCGCGCGCATTCCCGCGCGCACCCGGAGCATCTCCTCGAGTGTCTTGATTTTCTGCGTCTCCATATGAGTCCCGCCGCATCGCAAAGCTAATATGATGACATAAACCGGTCTCTGCAGGGGGGGTGAATCCAGGGATCAGGAGTGGGAATGCTGCGCCGCAGCGCGCCGTGTCCGCGCCGGCGGCGCGGGTCCGCACGGCGGTCACGGGGATATCGGATTTCTGCTGGCAGAGAACTTCCTGTCAACGAAGACGAGGGTCATGTCGTCGCCCGGTCTGGCCGGGCCGCAAAACTGCAGAACGTCGCGAATGAGGTCCTGGATGAACTTGTCCCGGGGCAGGTCCCTGTTTTTTCTCAGGAAAAGCTCGAGACGGCTCTCGCCGTACTCCTCGTCGGAAAGGCTGAACGCCTCTGTGATCCCATCCGTGAAAAGCAGGATCGCCTCCCCCGGGGCTATCCTCGTCTTATTCCTCTCGAAGGCCAATCCGCGCTGAAAACCCAGAACAGTCCCTGTGGCCGGAAGGCGCTCGAACCGGTTTCCCGATCGAAAGACAAATGGCGCGTTGTGTCCGGCGTTGATGTAGCGGAACGATCCCTCTGCGGCGTCGAGCTCCCCGTAGAACAGCGTGACCAGGCTGTTGGCCGGGATGCTCTCGCACAAATAGTCGTTGAGCTTGGCGATCAGGTCACCGCCCCGGAAACCGGCCGTGATGAGGGTTCGGAGACTTCCCTGAAGAAGGGCCATCAGGAGCGCAGCCGGCATTCCCTTCCCCGCCACGTCACCAGTCACGATCGCAACGTTGTCTCCTCCCAGGTCGATGATGTCGTAGTAGTCCCCGCCAACCGTGTTCGCGGGGCGCATGAAGCAGTGGACCTCGAAATCGCCGCGCGCGAACGGTCCTGCCGGTACCAGGCCGAATTGGATCTCGCGCGCGATTTCAAGGTCGCTCTTGAGGTCAAGCTTGTCCCTCAGCTCCAGGAGCAGCAACAGGAGGAGAAGAGTGGCGGCAATGAACCAGTAGAACAGTCCTCCCAGGATCTCCGGCCGGGCGATCGCTGCCAGCGATTGGACTATGGCAACGAGCGCAGCCATTACCGCGATCGCGAAAACAACGCGCCGCGGCGGGTTCAAGCGGCTGGCGAGCGCCACGAAGACGAGCCATGCCGTCCGCGGATACCGCACGAACCAGGGTTGCGAGCGCAGGGCGGCAAAATCTATATGCCGTGTGAAGAAGCGAAAGGTCTCGCGCGCGTCCTTTTCGAAGAGTCCGCGCAGGCCTTCCCCCGTCACCCCCTCCGTGAAGAGATCCTTGAGGTTCCAGTACGCCGACTCGAGGGCGCGCGGCACGCTGGCACCGGATTGCCTGGCCGAACGATTGCGTTCCTGCATCTCTTTCAGGTCTCGCGTATCAGGGTCGCTGTCACTGTCTTACCTCCCTGCGGATCGTGACTTCGGCCGGATTGACTTCAACGATTGCGACTCCCGGAATCGGCGCTTCTCTCAGGCTGACTTGCGGCTTGACCCGGGCGGTCTTCTGCGCCGGATCCAGGCTCGCGGTGTTGACGGTCGCCTCGAAGTCGGCGGCCAGGAGCGTTTTTTCCAACGAGATCGGCACCAGGACGCGCAGCGTAATGCGCGGTGGGGCAACGGTTACCGAGGAATCGTCGGGCACGACCGGGACGCCCCTTATGACCCTGATCTGGCGACGAACGCCCAACTGAATACTCACCTGGACCGGGCCGGGCGGGGAAGCGTGCAGAGCGCTGTCGGCGATCTCCAACCGGGCATATGTCCGGATCGATTCCCGCTGCCCTGAGAGCGAGATATTCTCAGTGGGGATATCACGAATCCCCCGTACGTGCGATCGCGGGCCGGTAATTGAGACCACGGGCGGGTCGACAGTGACCCCGTAGACCTCGAGATCCAGCGGCGGTTCCCCCCGATTTACGCGCACGGGCACCTCCCTGGAAATTGTCTTTTCGAGCGTCAGTCTCACCCGGGCCGGCCTGATGGAGACGACTTCCAGGCCCGACGCGCGTGACACCCGAACGTCCGCCGGCATCAGGGGCACGTCATGCTCACCCTCTCCTGCCTGTCCGAGATCGACGCGGCAGGAAGGGAGTGGCTGCCCGAACCACATGCTGCTGGCCATGCCGCGCAGCGTCACCTCGACGGTGCTGGGCCGCTCGCTCGTAATCTGCATGTCGGCAGGAAGGATGATCTCGAGGGGAACGGTGACGACCACCTCCGCGCTCGGTTCTCCCCGCACCGCAAGCCACAGCAGGAATGCGAGCAGGACGGATGTAAGCTTGACGCCCCAGTTCCGCAGCAGCACGTCCTTCGCAAAGCTCATCGGACCTCCCGCTGCTCGCCCACCGTCTCCTGGACCTGCGATGGCCGCATCGCGGCGGACTTCTCGAGCAGGCTGCGGAGTGCGGTGCCGTCAAGGTTCCGCACGATCTTGCCGCCGAGCGAGGCGGAGATGATTCCCGACTCCTCGGAAACGATCACCGCCACGGCGTCCGTCTCCTCGGTGACACCTATGGCGGCGCGGTGCCTGGTGCCCAGCTCCTTGCTGAGATACGGGTCCAGGGTCAGCGGGAGAAAGCAGCCGGCCGCGATGACCCGGTTGCGCTGAACGATGACCGCGCCGTCGTGCATCGGCGTGTGCGGGCTGAAAATGGTCACCAGCAGATCGTAGGTAAGCACAGCATCCAGCGCGATGCCGCTCTCCGCATAGTTGCGAAGGCCGATATCCCGTTCGACCACTATCAGGGCCCCGATCTTCCTGCTCGCCAGGGTCGTGGCGGCCAGGACGATTTCTTCGAAATGCTGGGCCCCGCCGGATCGCCATTGCCGGCTCGCCAGCGGGTTCCTGCCGATGCCGGCCAGGGCCCGGCGGATTTCGTTCTGGTACAGGACAATGATGCCGAAGACCACGTAGGTCAGGAGGTTCGTGAAAAGCCACTGCACGGCAACCAGGCGAAAGTACCGGGTGATCCAGTAGAGGAGCAGGAGGACAACGATGCCCAGGGTCATCTGGGCACCGCGTGTTCCCTTGAGCAAGAGAAGGAAGCGATAGATGAGGTAGGCGACTATCGCGATGTCGATCGCATCGCGTACGGAGAATGAGCTGAACCGGAAGAACTCCAGAATAGGTTCGACATAGGGGCTCATCCCACCGGCCTCCCGGCAATAATGGCATCCATGACCCGGGCGAGGTCCCGCATCGCGGCCACGTCGTGCACCCGAACCATGTGGGCTCCGAATACAATTGAAGCTGCCACGGCCGCCCCGCTCCCCCAGATCCGGTCTGCCGGGGACTTTTTCAGGATTGCTCCGATGAAGGATTTCCTCGAGGTCCCTACGAGAACGGGATAACCGAAGGAAGCCACGCGATCCAGGTTCCTCAGAATCTCGATGTTCTGCTCGGCGCTCTTTCCGAATCCGATCCCGGGATCAAGTACTATTCTATCCCAGGACACGCCGGATCTCTTAGCTCTTTCAACCGCGGCCTCGGCCCAGTGTTCGAGCTCACCCATGATGTCCGGGCTCGGCGGGAGGAGATGCATGGTTGCGGGTGTCCCTCGCATGTGCATCAGGATGAGGCCGGCTCCGAAAGACGCGACTACCTCTCCAAGTCGCGGATCGTTCCGAAGCGACGTGATGTCGTTGATCAGGGCCGCTCCCTTTTCGAGCGCCGCCTGCGCCACTTCTGCCTTCGAAGTGTCGACCGAGATCGGCTTCCCGCATCCCTCCGGGATCGCGTCGAGAACCGGCAGGAGACGCCGCAGTTCCTCTTCGGCGCTGATGCCCTGCGAGCCCGGTCGCGTGGACTCGGCACCGATGTCCAGGATGTCGGCCCCCTCGGCGACCATTTCCGCCACTCGGTCGGCGGCAGCGGAAGGCTCGGGAAAACGGCTCCCCGCGTAAAAGGAATCGGGGGTTATGTTGAGGACGCCCATGATCCGGGTCTCTGATCCCAACTCGATCACATGATCGCGGGCCCGGAGCCGATAGTGCCTGCGGGGGCAGATGGAGGTCATGGACTTGTGTCGGCGCCTCACGCCTTGGGCACTGGCAGGTCCGGTCTGTCAGACCGGACCATGACGCCAAAACACGTGCGGCGGGTCGGAGAAGCTGTGAAAAAACCGCAGCTCCAACTATTTCTGTGCCGCACATTCGGCGCTCGGAGGGTTTGGCCGTTCTCGATCCCGGCCTTACGGCCGGGCCTAGGCACTGCCGCCTCTTCGAGGCTGGCGTGGAAATCGTTGTGTAACTTGTGCTTCGATCGGGTGAGCATGCAAACCAGGCGCGAAGCGCCGGAAGTACGTAGCCACGCGCGTGAGCGCGTGGTTGCAGATAGCGAAAAGAACCGAGGCCCGAAGGGCCGGTACGCCAGGATCGAGTGATTAATTCACACGTCCGGAGAGGCGCCGCACCACGAGGGTGCGGGATCACGCGGGCGCCGGTTTTCCGCTGGGATTGATCAGCTGAGGCAGCGGAGCACGGTCGGGTACCGGCTCCACCGTCGGCTTGCCTTGCGAGCCCGCTCCGACCGGGGACTCCTTCTTCTGGATCGGCTCGCCCTTGATGATCGTCTCGATCTCGCAGTTGTCGAGCGTCTCGTACTCGAGCAGGGCCTCCGCCAACCGCACGAGGGCGTCCCGGTTGGACTCGAGAACATTCCATGCCCGCTTGTAGCCTTCTTCGACGATGCGGCGGACCTCTTCGTCGATCCGGATCGCCGTCGCTTCGCTGTAGTCACGGTGCTGAGAAATTTCCCGACCCAGGAATATCTGCTCCTCCTTCTTCCCGAAAGTGAGCGGTCCCATCGCCGGGCTCATGCCCCATTCGGTGACCATCTTCCGGGCGCGCTCGGTCGCGACCTCGATGTCGTTTGCCGCGCCGGTCGTCTCCGTGTCCAGGAAAATCTTCTCCGCACAGCGGCCGCCCATGAGTATGCAGATCTGCCCTTCGACGAATTCTTTCGTGTAGTTGTGCTTGTCGGTCTCCGGCAGCTGCTGCGTCAGGCCGAGGGCCATGCCGCGCGGAATGATCGTGACCTTGTGGAGCGGATCGCTGCCCGGGATCATGTAAGCCACCAGCGCGTGTCCGGACTCATGATAGGCGGTGACCCGCTTATCCGCTTCCGTGATCACCATCGATCTCCGCTCTTTGCCCATCAGGACCTTGTCCTTCGCACCTTCAAAATCCGACATGGCAACGAGCTTGCGGCTGTACCGGGCGGCATTGAGCGCCGCTTCGTTCACCAGGTTCGCCAGCGCGGCACCCGAGAAGCCGGGCGTCCCGCGCGCGATCACGGAAACGTTGACGTCTTCGGAGAGCGGGATCTTTCGGGTGTGAACCTTCAGAATACCCTCGCGCCCCCGGATATCAGGCAAGGGCACGACGACCTGCCGGTCAAACCGTCCCGGCCGGAGGAGTGCGGGATCCAGGACGTCGGGCCGGTTGCTGGCGGCGATGAGAATGACACCGTCGTTGGACTCGAATCCATCCATCTCTACGAGCAGCTGGTTCAGCGTCTGCTCGCGCTCGTCGTGACCGCCTCCAAGGCCTGCGCCGCGGTGCCGGCCTACGGCATCGATCTCGTCAATGAAGATGATGCACGGGGCGTTCTTCTTCCCCTGCTCGAAGAGGTCCCTCACCCGGCTGGCGCCGACTCCCACGAACATCTCGACGAAATCGGAACCGCTGATCGAGAAGAACGGAACATTTGCCTCGCCTGCAATGGCTCGGGCCAGCAGCGTCTTCCCGGTGCCCGGCGGCCCCATCAGCAGGACGCCTTTCGGTATACGCCCCCCCAGCTTCTGGAACTTCTGGGGCTCCTTGAGGAATTCGATGATTTCGGTAAGTTCTTCCTTTGCCTCCTCCACCCCGGCCACATCTTTGAAGGTGACCTTCTTCTGCTGGCTCGAGAGGAGCCGTGCCCGGCTCTTGCCGAACGAGAGTGCCTTGTTCCCGCCGCTCTGCATCTGACGCATCAGGAACAGCCAGAAACCGATCAGCAGGATGAAAGGAAGCCACGAGGAAAGGAACACATACATCAGCGAAGAGTTGGAGGTCTTTTCAAGCGTGACTGCGACACCGTTCTCCTCGAGTTCTTTCGCAAGGTTGTATCCCGCATCACCCGGAACCACGGTCTTGAACTTCTTGCCGTTGTTGTCAACTCCCTCGAGATCCTCTCCTGAGATCTTGACGGACTTGATTTTCTTGGCGGTCATGTCCTGGTAGAAGGTAGTGAAGTCCCGCTCTTCGATATTGGCGTCCCGCACGCTGTAAAACAGCTGCCAGAGCAGGACAAGGGATACGACTACCGCCAGCCAGACCAGAATATTCTTCAGGTTGGTGCTCAAATGACAAACCTCCCAACGGCACGGCCGGGGGCCTTCACCCTCCCGCCTTTCTCACCTATAGAACCCTCCGAAACGGAACGCAATCTGCTTTCAAATTATAGCAGACCCGCAACCTGTTCCCGAGATCGGAGCCGCTTCGATGCCTGCGCTGTCACCTCGCAGCGTCTCTCCGCGGACCCGTAATGATTAGACGCACGACAGGGCCGGGAGTTTCCATCCGCCGTCATCTTTTTGTCGATTTCCCTCGACGACCCGGAGACAAAGCGCGAGGTGGGTCCGCGCCGCCGGCGCGGACCGGGCGCACCCCGCGGGGGTCGCCCACTCGGTTGTCCGCCTGTCCGCCTGCGAGCCTCCGGACCTCGACCACGACGCAGCGATCCGCCCCTGGACGCGCCCGGAAAGGCCCGGCGGGCAGGAAACCGGGGATCCACACCACTGCATCCCCTGCAACAACCATCGGCTGCGAGCCTCTTGTTGATAAAGGAATCCTGGCATTGATAAGCAGGTTTTTCACTTTCCGATGCCCGGGCCCCCCGTACCGGTCCCCCACCTTTCGGCGCCGGATCAGCAGTGAGGATGGAAGTCTGTCGGCGTCCAGGACGGCATTCACCGACCGGTCCGGTTTGGCGGGAGGCCACGGCCCCGGCGTGGCGCGGAACTCCAGCCCGAGTTCAGGCACGACGCACGACCCCGGGATTGGCAGTTCGGAGCAGAAATCGGAGATGGCATCGGGTCCGGTGCAACGCAGCGTGAGCGTTTCGAACTCCAGGGATGCAATCATGCCCGGGAGATCGACGGAGTGGCCGCTCCGCTTCGATGCCACGAGCCGGGCGATTTCCCGGACGTGCTGATCCGAGATCCCTGTGAGGGAACCTCGACATTCGCGGACTGCCCGCCTGATCACGGCGCCGCGCAGCGCGGGATGGAGGTCGTCCAACCCCCTGGCGGAGAGGCTGAGCAATCCCGGCCCGGAGATCTTGCCGACCGCCCCCAGGGCGAGCCTCGCTTCACGGTCCAGGTATCCCGCGAGGTCGCGCGCCTGGGCGGCGCTTCGTGCCAGCGTTTGGAGCAGCCGCGGGTTGAAGTGCTCCTGCAGGTAGGGGATCAACTCGCGTCGCACGCGATTTCGCCGGAGTTTCAGCTCCGTGTTGCTCGAGTCCTCGCGGTAGCTCCTCCCGAGGCTGCGCAGGTAGGCCTCGATCTCCGAACGCGGACAATCGAGCAGTGGCCGAATCACGAGGCTGTCGATTACGGGATGGACGCCGGACAGGCCGTCCGGACCGCTGCCGCGCAGGAAGCGGATCAGCACCGATTCCGCCTGGTCATTGAGGTTGTGTCCTACAGCTATCTTCCCGCAGCCCAGACGTGCGGCGGTCCGGCGCAGGAAGTCGTAGCGAGCCCTGCGCGCGGCGTCCTCGAGGTTCAGCCCTCGAAGAGCCGCCAGCCCCCTCACATCCGCCTCTTCCGCCACGAACGTGAGCCCGACCTCCCGGGCGAGATCGCGCACGAACTGCTCGTCCTGCCCAGCCTCGAGGCCTCGCAGGTTATGGTTCAGGTGGCCCACCACGAGGCTGAGTCGGAACCTGGGCGCCAGGCGGTGAAGGCAGAGCAGCAGGGCCGTGGAGTCTGCTCCCCCGGAGACGCCGACGAGAATCCTTTCCCCGGGGCGGATCATGCCGTGCTTATCGATTGTGCTGCAAACCTTCCGCTCGAGCGGCAGCAGCCTGGCACCCCATCCGTCTTTGTCCGTCATCACCTTCTGACTTCTCCAGAAACTCCACACCTTGCCGTTCGCGTGCCGCGGGCTTCAGCCCGCGGAGCGACGGTCGACGAAGAGCCTCGAACCTGTACCGGTCGAGCGGGAGCGACCGCAGGCCTCACGGGCTGAAGCCCGTGACACACGGGATTCGTGTTCTCCTCTTCAGAAGCCCCACCAAGTTTCTGACTCGCGCAACCACCCCGCTATTCAGGGGCGGTGGCGCGCTGATTCTGAATCTATATCGCGATTCACCCCCGCCCGATACCGATCCACCTCCCCCTGTCGTTCAGAGAGTGAGGACTACGGTACTGGTGACGCGTGACAGGCAGCCTGCGCTGCAGGGACGCTGTTCAACCCATTCAGGGTTGACATCTTCCGATCATCCTGATCCCCGGGGTTTGCACCCCGGGCTGTTCTATTCGACGCTTTCAGCCTCGTCGCTGTCGATCGTGGCTGGCATCCGTGAGGCATCGCCGCCACCAGTGAATCAACGAACTGAACGGCATGGTCAGGCTCAGCCCCCGGGCGCAGTACGTCGGGCTCGACCCCGAAGGGGGTCGAACAGATCAGCCCGGGGTGCAAACCCCGGGGAGGATCGGATCTGCCGCTCGACCCAACCCTGAAGGGGTTGGACAGCGATCACCCGACAAGACGAGATCACCTCAATCCCCAGTGTCTGAATCACAGACACCACCCCGACGCGCCTTGAACCCCCTGTCTGCCGAGGAATATAATATCCAGATTTGTGCTATGTGCGGCACTGCAATATGTGGAGGTCGACATGTCATTTCCGGTAATGCGCCCCAGGCGCCTCCGCTCGAGCGAGGGTATCCGCGCCATGGTTCGCGAAACCCGCCTCGCGCCGGAGCAACTCATCTATCCCATGTTCGTTTGCCCGGGGGAGGGGATGAAGAAAGAGATCTCGTCCATGCCGGGCAACAACCACTGGTCCGTCGACACGCTTGTCGAAGAGGTGCGCTCGGTAAAGTCGCTTGGCATCGGCGGGATCATGCTCTTCGGCATCCCGGAGACGAAGGATGAGCTGGCAACGTCTGCCTATGCCGATCGCGGGATTGTCCAGGAGGCTGTGCGGGCGCTCAAGCGCGAAGTCAAAGAAATGCTGGTCATCACCGACGTGTGCCTGTGCGAGTACACAAGTCACGGACATTGCGGCCTGGTGCACGGCAGCGAGATCCGCAACGATGCATCGGTCGAAATCATTGCCAAGACCGCACTGTCGCATGTCAAAGCGGGGGCGGACATCGTCGCGCCGTCGGACATGATGGACGGTCGCGTGGCGGCGATCCGGGCCCTCCTCGAACGGAGCGGACACAAGGACGTGCCGATCCTCTCCTACGCAGTCAAGTATGCTTCGGGATTCTACGGTCCGTTCCGCGAGGCGGCGGAGTCGGCACCCGCTTTCGGCGACAGGCGCAGCCACCAGATGGATCCGGCGAACGCTCGCGAGGCGATCAGGGAGGTCGAACTCGACATCGAGGAGGGCGCCGATATCCTGATGGTGAAACCGGCCGGACCCTACCTGGACGTAATCAGGATGGTGCGCGACCGGTTCCCGCAACCGCTGGCGGCTTACCAGGTGAGCGGGGAATACTCGGCCCTGATGGCGGCGGCAAGGCTGCACTGGCTGGATCTGCCCCGCGTCATGATGGAGAGCCTGATCGGAATCCGGCGGGCGGGCGCCGACATCATCCTCACTTACTTTGCCAAGGAGGCCGCCAGGCTGCTTTAGGGCATCCCCGGCTTTCTCAGGTGCGAGACCCGGCGACAGATGTAGCCGGGCGGAACAGGAGTTGGCGCAGTGAGACAACGTTCGAAAGCGCTGTTCGCGCGGGCTCTGAAGCGGATTCCCGGGGGCGTGAACAGCCCTGTCCGCGCCTTCCGCAGTGTCGGCGGCGAGCCGCCCTTCATCAAGTCCGGGCGCGGTTCCCGCATGGTTGACGAGGACGGCAGGCGCTACATCGATTACGTCGGTTCCTGGGGTCCGCTGATCCTGGGACACGGGGCCGCCCCGGTCAGGATGGCCCTCAGGAAGCAGATCGAGCGCGGCACGAGCTTCGGCGCTTCCACGGAGGCGGAGGTCGTCCTGGCGGAGATGATCTGCAGGGCGGTCCCGTCGATCGAAAAGGTCCGGCTGGTCAACTCGGGGACAGAGGCGGTGATGAGCGCCATCCGTCTGGCGCGCGCGTTCACAGGGCGCAACAAGATTCTCAAGTTCGACGGCTGCTATCACGGTCACGCCGATGGCCTCCTGGTGAAGGCCGGATCCGGCGTCCTCACTCTTGGCCTTCCCGACAGTCCGGGCGTTCCACCTCAGTATTCGGCGCTCACGGTGTCGGTCCCGTACAACGATCCGGAGACTTTCGAATGCGCGCTGGCCGGCAATCGCGCTGAAATAGCGGCAGTCATCGTGGAACCGGTGGCCGGCAACATGGGTACGGTAGCGCCTGCCAGAGGCTTCCTGCAGCGGCTGAGGAAGCTGACGCGCGAGGACGGCGCACTGCTTATTTTCGATGAAGTCATGACAGGGTTCCGCGTGGCCTGCGGCGGCGCCCAGCAACTCTACGGAGTAAAACCCGATCTCACGTGTCTTGGGAAGATCATCGGCGGCGGACTGCCCGTCGGGGCATACGGCGGCACCGCGGAGATTATGAGCCGGGTCGCGCCGGAAGGGCCGGTCTACCAGGCGGGAACTCTCTCCGGGAACCCGCTGGCGGTGGCGGCCGGGATCGCGGCGCTCGAGGCGCTGCGCAAGCCCGGCACTTACCGCAGGCTGGAGCAGACAACGGAGAGGCTGGTGAAAGGGCTCGCAGCTGCCGCCGCAGCCAGCGGGATTCCGGTCCAGGTGAACCGGGTGGGCTCGATGTTCACCGTCTTCTTCACCCCGAATCCGGTCAGGGACTTCGCCTCGGCCAAGTCGAGTGATACGGCCCGGTACGGCAGGTTCTTCCACTCACTTCTCGAGCGTGGGATCTACTTCGCGCCATCGCAGTTCGAGGCCTGCTTTGTTTCCCTTGCCCACTCGATCAGGGACGTGAACGAGACCATTCGCGCCGCCAAGTCCGCCTTCGACGCCTTGTAGGTCTACCAGTCAACACGCGGGGCCCATGTGGTGGCGGGTTTGAAACCCGCCCCACAAGACGCCCCGGCGGCTTGAAAAGCCGCCGCACACGAGATCCTGCCGACGGTCTCACATCTTCTGTGCTGGTGAGCCCGCATCAGCGGTTTTCGCTGGCGGGAACCGGACCCGCACGGAGACGGCCTTGAATCCCTCCACCTTCTCGATCGAGAAGGCGAGCTTCTTGTACCGGATCGATTCACCCTCCTGGAGCAGCCGTCCGGTCCGGGCTTGCAGGAACCCGACGATAGTCGCGTAGTCCGGCGACTCGGGGATCTCGATGTCGAACAGCCGGTTGAAGTCCTTTACGGGAAGGTTTCCCGCCACGGAGTAGAGGTTCGGGCCCAGTTCGCGCACCGACTCCGTTTCCATGTCGTGCTCGTCGCGGATCTCGCCCACGATCTCTTCGAGCAGATCCTCGAGCGTCACGATACCTTCCACGCCGCCGAATTCGTCGACGACCACGGCCATGTGAAGGTGCATCGACTGCATCTGACGCAGGACCGCCTCCAGTGTGGCCATGTCGGGGACGAAATGTGCCGGCCTGAGCATGAGCTTGAGGTTGATTCCCGCTTCGTCGCCCAGTCTCTGCAGCAGGTCCTTGACGTTTAGAATCCCCAGGATGTTGTCGAATTTCTGCCTGTAGACGGGGATCCTCGAGTAGTTGGTCTTCTGCACCAGTTCGATGATCTCGCGGACCGGGCTGTCGACCTCTACGGCGGTCACCTCCATTCTCGGGATCATCACGCTGCGGACGCGTGTCGCGCCGATCTCGAAGACGTTTGCGAGCATCTCCTTCTTTTCCTCGGCGATCGTGGCGGCGGTGGAACCCTCGATGATGGCGCGGATCTCCTCCTCGCTCAACGCGTGGGCGAATGGGCTCGCCGGCCCCGACATGCCGGCCAGGCGGACGATCACGTTGGCAAGCCGCCCGGCAAGCCTGGCGAAGGGCGACAGCAGCCACATGGAGACGCGAACCGGCCCGACAAGCTTCCGGCAGAGGGCCTCGGAGTGGGCGGCTGCAAGCATTTTCGGGGAGAGTTCGCAGAAAATCAGGACGACCAGGGTAAGGACGATCGTAGACATAATCCCTGCCGTCTCAACGCGATCCCGCGGGACGTAGCTTGTGACCAGGAACGTGACTATGCTGGCGGCGCCTATGTTGGATATGGTGTTCCCGAGCAGGATCACACCGAGGAGCCTGTCGGAGTTGGACACGATCTCCTTGATGGACGCGGCCGTCTTGTCACCGGCCTCTGCGAGGACCTTGAGCTTCAGGCGGTCTACCGCCATGAAAGCCGTCTCGGATCCTGAGAAGAAGACGGAAAGCAGCAGGAAGAAGACGAGGGGTACCAGGTAGAGTATCAAGGCTCGTCGTGCATCAGGCTGAGGCGGACGCTTTCACCGAGCGTTCATAAGCCTCGGCCAGGGCGCGATCGATGTGGTCCTCGACCACCTTTTCGCTCAAGCCGCGCACAGTAGCCACTTCGGTAACGATCAACTGCCTGGCGCGGTCCAGCATCCGTTTTTCCCGGAACGAAAGACTCTTGCGCAGGCTGAGGTACACGAGGTTCTTGAGCACCTCGGCCACCTGAAAGATGGACCCGGTCCGCATTTTCTCGCAGTGTTCTTTGTAGCGATCCTTCCAATCCGCTTCGGGCTCGAAGAAGTCCTCCTCCAGCATCCTGAAGAGGCCTTCGACGTCGGCTTTCTTGATGATGCGCCGAAGACCGACGCTCTTGACGTTGCCGGTGGGCACCATCACGATGGAAGCGTTGGAGTGTATTCTCAGCATATAAAAATCTTCAGGCACGCCGTTGACCAAGCGCTGGCTTACCTCTTCGATTATGCCCACTCCGTGGTTCGGATAGACGACTTTGTCTCCAATGCGGAAATCCATAATACCTCCGGAACCCAGTAATTATAACCCATCCGCGCCCCCGAAGCAAAAATTAGGACTAATCAGTCAGGAAAATGGGCGCGGACGCCGTCCTCCGCGGAGCAGCGATGCTTCACGGTCCTCACTTCATTTGACTGTGACGTGAGGATCGCACTATGATTACGCCCTCGCACTGAGCCGAAGTGGCGGAACTGGCAGACGCACGGGACTCAAAATCCCGCGACCGCAAGGTCATGGGGGTTCGACCCCCCCCTTCGGCACCATTTAGAATCAACGACTTACAGGACTCCAACTTTTCGCACACCATCAACAAAGGCATGACTTTGCCCATGACCTTGCCCGTCGCAGGCTGAAACAGAGGGCGGAACAGGTCCGACTGGCCTTCTTGTCGGCGGAGATCCGAGACAACGGTTGGGGAATCGATATGTTCGTCGCGCGTCAACTGGCGACTGAAGGAAGGATGACTCCGTGCGCCTTGAGAATGTCACGGAGAGCTCGCCAATCACGGCGTTGCTCTTCTTCCTTTCGTCCGCCGCGTCCATTCCTCGCTAGGAAAAATCCTTCGTGGTATCTGAGAGCATTTCGGAGCGCATGGTGGATTCCCTCCTGGAGGCTGGCGCGGTCCGGCGATGACGGCGCCGCCTCCTTCGATTCGGCCTTTGATGCCGGTCAGCAATTCCGGCGGGGCACAAACAGCCTTCGCTTCCGTCTTCCAATACCAGGGGCGCCCACCGCCCCGAACCTGCCGCTCATGGTATGTCAGACCCCGGCTCTGCGGCAGGGCGCTCTCGCATGTCCGCTCAATACGTTCTATTACCGGGAGAACAAGCTGTATAACAAAACCAGCCCGACAATGGCCAGCAGCATGGCAACCGTGATACTCAAAGGCCACGGTGTAAGGACTACCGCCTCGTTCCGGCGAAGTCTCCGCAACGTCAGCCAATGCGAAACGCCCGCCAATATTGTGGCCACAGTGCCCAGAATGATAAGCGCAACACCAAACCGGATGGCATTCTCATGCAGACGAACCGATTCGGGAGTTACGGATCTCTCCCGGAAAGTCCGGAAGAACCCAACCATGCCAAAACCAAAGGTGGCAAACGTCAGTGTGGTCCGGATCCAGGCCAGTGTGGTCCGGTCGAGCGCGAGCTGAGTCCGGAGCTTTGCCATTGCTGTGCGGTCATTTGGCGAACTTGCGGTTGCGGCTCCCGCTGTTTCCCGTCTCATAAGACTTCTCTGGTCGTTCGGCAGCATTTTGGAGACCGGCTCAGGTGCCGGATTTTCGCAATTGGTTTGCCTGAATCACCGGGTATACGACAGATTTCTGCATCAAGGTTCACCTTGCCTCTTCGAAGACCGCCTTCACCTTGCCCTTGCGGACCGCGCGCGGCGAGGGCGGTGTGGTCCTTCTCGTTCTGGTCGGCGTAGGCCATCGAAAAGGCCGCTATCGCCCGGTCGAAGGCGTCGCTCTTGCCCATGTACCCGCTGAGCGTGATCGAGCTTCCGGAGCGGGCGTGGGAGAGCGCGAGCGCCCTGCCGCACCAGGTGGCGTACAAGTCCATCTCGGGGGCGCCGAAGGTCTCAACGCGGACGCTGATCTTGATGTCCCTAAGCTGGCGGATGAAGAAGTGGCGCCCCAGGGCGCCCCTGGTCCAGCCGAGGAACATGTCGCTGGCCGGCTGCATGAGCCGGTAGCCGTGCACGACGCGCTGGCCGTGGTTGGGGAAGACGCTCGCGCCCGCGTACGGCTCCAGCACCGAGGCGCGGGCCTCCTTGACCTGGAGGAAAAGGGGGTCCCCTTCGCCGGCCATATAGAGGAGCACAAAACAGACGGTTCCGACGCTGCCGATCCCCACGACCTTGACGGCCGCGTCCCGGAGCCGTATCGGTCCAGCAGGGACTGGTGGGAGGTCGAAAGGGTGTCGCGGTACCCGGCGAGCGCGTCTCTGACGAACTTATGGATCTCCCCCGGCGTATGACCTTCGGCGTGGAAAATCGTCGGGAGCTGGTCCTTGATGATGGGCAGTTCCCCCTTGTGCTCCACCAGCTTCGGAAAGATGTCCTCGGCGACGCTGCGCGCCCGTTCCTTCTGAAGGCGTTGCAGGGCCCGCCGGCGGAACTCGGGGTCCTTGATGCTCGCCACCAGTTCGTCCGCCCCGATCGCGAAGTACCACAGTTCCAGCGTCTTCATCCGGCTGAACTCCGCCATCGACTCGCGGTAGGAGCGGACGCAGGTCATTGCCACGTCCTTGGCAGTAGCGTCTCTCAGGCCGTTATCGCGGCAGGCCACCACGAAGCTTGCCGCGAGGCGCTTGACGTCCCACTCCCAGGGCGCCGGAAGGGTTTCGTCGAGATCGTTGATGGCAAAGATGACACGCCTTTCGGGCGTGGCAAAGCCGCCGAAGTTACAGAGGTGGGCGTCCCCGCAGCACTGGACGTGGACCCCGGAGGACGGCGTCGATGCAAGGTCGGAGGCCATCGTGAGGGCCGCCCCGCGGTAAAACGTGAACGCGGAGCGAACCATGCGGCCGTGGCGGAGGGGGAGCAGGTCGGGCACCCGCCCTTTCTCGGCCCTCAGAATCAATTCGACCGCGTCCGGCCGGCCGGCGGGGGCTTTCCAGATCGCGTGCGCGCTGCGGGGACAGGCTTCTCGCAGCGCCTTCCCCGCGGCGTACCGCTCCGCGTAGGTCCCGATAGCGCGTGCCTCGGGTGACGCCGGCTTCGGGCCGGATGTGCCCCTCTTCTGTTGTTGTTTCCTGCCGGTCATGTGTCCTCCTCTCCAGGTATTCAATGCATCGATAGGATTATTCCTACCGGGCTTTCTTTAAAGGCTCACTTTTCCCTCAAGTCAGCAGTCCACGGGTAGTTCCTGGCCCTCCTCGACTACTGCACCGGAGGCAGTCATGACTACTACGGTTTCTTCAAGCCGTTTGGCGCCTTCCACGAGCGGGTGCCATCCGTATACCAGCGAGACCATGAAACGGTCCATGCGAAGGTCCCCGGGAGCGCCGTCGTTAACGGTCGACTTGTAGCCGCAGGTGAGGCCCAGGTTGTCGTTGATCTGGTACCCCACCGTGAATCCGAAGCCGAGGTTGTTGAGCTTCTCCCCCGCGACGCCGTTGATGGTCGCCTGGCCGCCGGTGTACCAGGCCCCGTCGAGCGCAGCCCAGAAGTGCTCGGTGAAGTCGCGCGTCAGGTGCGCGTCCAGCTGGAACATCGGATCGGTCTTCATCTTCTGCCCGACATAGTTGTCGTTGGTGCCGAACAACCACACGGCGGGCAGGAATTCCAGGGTCGTGCGCCGGCCCGGCACCCACGGGCCGAGCTGCCAGAGGATGGGGACGCCCACGCGTCCATACCAGCGGTTCTGCCCGAGATTCAGGGCCTGGCTGCTGTTGTACTCGCCGACCGGAAACGCCAGATCCGCCAGCACGTCGACAGAGAACTTCGGCTCATAGCGCAGCATGTCGGGGATGTTCTTCTGCGCCCGCGGGCCGATGACATTGAGGTCGAACTCGAGCATCGGATCGCCGAACCCGCTGGTCGATTGATTGAACGACTTGCCGCCCACCGTGCCCCCGCCTGAGATCCGCCCCATGGGGACGATGACCGCAGCCATGGCAGAGCGATCGAACAGAGTGAAGGTGCGCGCATAACCCGCCAGAACCAATGTAGCGTCGAGGTTCGCTCCGGCCAGCACGGTATGAGCAGGGTCGAACGGGTTCGTGTTGCCGCTCAGCGATTCGACTATAAGCGGCACCGCATTTGCATTCGACAGAGTCTTCCAGTAGAAGCGCGCCGGGACCTGGGCCAGAGTCTGCTGTGGACAGAACGCGCCCATGGCGAGCATCGTTGTAACGACCAACCGCAAGCAAGCAACCGTTTTCATCGGACCTCCTTCAGTTTCCGGGATCTCTCCATCCCGCTTCGTTAGTACTCGGGTCGGCGACGCTCAATGCTTCTTGGGCTCAGCCATCATGTCCTTGGGGGGCACGAACTGGCGCTTGTTGACGAGCGGCGGGTAGCCGGCGTCGACCGGGACGCGCTGCGGGAGCTGGTCTTCCATCGTCTCGAACGGGGAGCGGCTCGGCAGAACCACGTTGTTCGTCCGGACATAGCTGTCCCAGAGCGCGACCAGCGCCTGCAACTTGTCGGGCCGCTCCGCGGCGAGGTCCTTTCGCTCGCCGGGATCAGCGGCGAGGTTGAAAAGCTCCCAGTCACCCTTGCCGAACGGCTTGTATTCCCAACGGAGCTTCCACTCCCCCTGCCGCACGGCGCGGTTGCCGAAGATTTCCCAGGCGAGGTAGTCCTGCTCCGTGCGGGGCGACTCCGCCTGCCCCGCCAGCACCGGGCCCCAGGACTTGCCCATGAGCGGGGGCAGATCGTGCCCCTCGTGGCTCTTCGGATAGCTGGTGCCGGCGATTTCGAGCAGCGTCGGCATGAGGTCGGACACGTGCATCAGCCCGTGGTTGATGCTCCCCTTGGGCCGCTTGACGGCCGGTCCGCTGACGACGAGCGCGTTCCGGATGCCGCCTTCCGCGAGCCAGCCTTTGTACTGGCTGAAGGGCGTCATAGACACCTGCGCCCACATCGGGCCGTAGGAGACGTAGGAGCCCGGGTCGCCCCACGCGTTGGGATGGGTCTGCGACCACTTGATCGCCGCGAAGAGGTAGTCACGCGAGCCGGGCGAACCCGCGATCATTTCGAAGAGGTCGGTCCCCTCGGCGCCGTTGTCGCCGAAGACGATGAAAATCGTGTTCTCGTACTCGCCGATCTCCTTGAGGTGGTCGATGAGCCGGCCGACGTGAAAGTCCATGTTCTCCATCATGCCCCTGTAGAGCTCCATCTTCTTGCCGAGAATTGCCCTGGTCGCCGGAGCGAGCACGATGGGATCGGGCAGAAACCACATCCGCTCGGCAAGCTGCGTGCCCGCGGGCGTGATGCCGAGCTCGATCTGCCGTTTCAGCCGCGCCTGCCGCACCGCGTCCCAACCCATGTCGTACTCGCCCACGTGGCGAGTGCGCCATTCCTGCGGCAGGTGGTAGGGATCGTGCGGCGCCTGGTGGGAGACGTAGGCGAAGAAGGGCTTGCCGTCGCCGCGGTTGGCGTCGATGAATCCGATCAGCTTGTCGGTGTAGGTCTTCGTCGCGTAGTAGCCCTTGGGAAGCCGCGTCAGGTAGCGCCCGTCCTCGGTGAAAACCGACAGCGGGGACGCGCCGGTGAAATTCGTCATGTCCCAGTAGCTGCCCGCCCCGTCGAGCAGCGAGAAGTCACGCTCGAATCCGCGCGCGGCCGGGATCTGGTCCGGCGACTTCCCCATATGCCACTTGCCGACCATGTAGGTGTGATAGCCGGATTCCTTGAGCAGCTGCGGCAGCGTCACCACCCGGTTGTTGAGGAACCCTTCGTAGCCGTCCACGCCCACCTGATTCGGCGCGGTCCACTCGTCCATGTTGCCGAGGCCGTTCAGGTGCGTATCCACGCCGCTCAGCAGTATCGATCGCGTGGGCGAGCAGCTCGCGTGGGTATAAAAGGTCGTGAAGCGCACGCCGTCCTTCGCCAGCGAGTCGAGGTTCGGCGTCTTGATCTCGCTGCCGAACGAGCCCATGTCGGCGAACCCCATGTCATCGCCGAGGATGATGACGATGTTCGGCCGGCGTGGTGCGTCCGCCGCGGCGGCGACAGCGACCGCGGCGAGCGCCGCGAACACGCCGACGATGACCGGTCTTCTCACCAACCGGCCCAGGTTGGCCGGCTTACTCACTATGCGCACGTCGAGAGCTGCAGCATGGTCTCCATTGCCCACTCCATTCCAGTTGGTCGGTAAAGACTCCTCTTGACCACTCACCGTTGTTTCCTCATCAGAAGTAGAGGTTGGCCACCACTCCCACGGCATTCACAGTGCGGTTCGAACTCCCGCCGGAGTCGTTCTGATGCTCGAAATACGATTCGAACTCGAAGTGTCTTGTGATCGGAAACGACGAGCCGCCGATCAGCGCCGTCCGGCTTACTTTGTCATACCTGCTGTCATAGTAGATTTCGCCGCGACAGTAAGGAGTGAACTTGAAGCGGTGGATCGAGAAGTCCCTTTCAACTGTCAGCCTGTTGCGGTAGCGCCACGAGAAGGTCCCCCCGATTGACCGCAGGTCCATGCGGTTCCGATCCGAAACGAGCACGCCATGCGCCAGAGGATAGCGAGCCGTTGCCTCGACTACACCGCGATGCTCATCGGAAGAGTCGCCCCCGTACGGAAAGACGTAACGGTAGCCGACCCTTATCATCAAAAATCGAGCCTTCGATTCGTCCAGGCGGAACAAGCCGAGCCTGTTCACCTTCCGCAGCGGCTTGAGGTAGAAATCGAAATTCGGGCCGACCTCTCCTTCCGTGGACTGCGCTCCTCTTTGACGGTGGTCATCAGAAAGTAGAAACGCGTGTTATCCGTCAACTTGACGAAGGTACTGGTCTCGGGCCAGACCTGTTTGCTCTGCGCAAGGGCGCCGGTTCCGAACGACAGAACCAGGAGCAGCTGCCCCCACAGGCCCGCGAAGCGTATGATCCATAACTTGTTCCTCTGCGTGCTCAGGATCTAACCGGACCATTCAGCCCTCGGGGTCTCATAAAAGCCGCAGGTCAAAAGGCCCGTCGTGGATCGCGCGCAGCGGGGGCCGTCAGGGAAAAACCCCGTCGCCCCTCGCGGATGCCGAAGGACCAGCCCTCGTCTGAGGTATTCCTGCCTGGGTCCAGCCGGATCAGTACTCAACCTCGACTCCCTTTGCCTTCGCGACCCTGTAGACCGCATCGAAGGTCTTCGCCGAATCCCAAGGCGCGTCCGCCGGTTCGTTTCGGAACTCGCGGTAGGCCCGCTCGACGTTCGTGTACAGGCGTGCCGGGCAGCGCCAATGCGCATACGGTCCCAGGTCAATGCGCTGGGACGCGTCGATCGCGGTCAGTCCGCGGTCGAAATAACGTCTCGACTCCTCGCGTACGTACTCGAGGTAAGCCTTCATTTCCATCGCCCCTTCGATCCCGCACACCGGTCCGTGTCCGGGGACGATGACATCTGGGTCGAGCCAGATGATAAGATCGAGAGCCTTGAGCCACTTCTCGTAGGTGCCGGTCCAGCCGATGGGGGCGCACCGGCGGAAGATCACGTCGCCGGCGAACAGCACCCGTTCCGCGGGCACGTGAACGATCGTGTCGCCGACCTGGTGGCACGGCCCCACGTAGATCAGGTCAACCTCCGTGCCGTCGAGATTCAGCACGTGTCGCTCGTCGAACAGGGTCGTCGGCAGCACCAGCCTGATGTCGTCGAAGTCGTAGTCCTGTTGCATTTGCGTGGCGATCGCCAGGACGCCCGGGTGGAATGCCCTGAGAATCAAGCGAGAAAACAGGCGACCGACGCCGTTGAGCAACTCCTGGGATTCCAGCGGATCGGCAACATGTTGCATGCGGTCGGGGACGACCCGATGCGCGATGATCTCGGCGTCTGTCGAAGAGCTGATTCCCCCACACGTGGTCACCGTCTTCGTGGGTGTTGACCACGCGGCGCGGCATGCCCGGCCATACCTTGCCGAACAGCTCGATCATCCGGCGCGCGTGAGGCAGGTCCGACTGAGTGTCGATCACCACGCCGCCGCCCAAATTGATGAGACCCGAGTTGGCATCGCACATTCGGTTCTTCTGGTTCAGCACGGCAAAACAGCTCTTGCTGACCTGCTCCATCTTCATGAAGTCGCTCTCCCAGCCTTGCCCTCGGTACGACTCAGCCGTGGACCTGCAAGGCAGATTCAGGCTGCTGCCAGTTTCCGGCAGATCACGCGAGGCCGTCTATCGGAATTCCGCAAAAGGTCCTCCAAAAGTTGGCGGAGCGATTCTTCCCATTTGGATTTCCCTCCTGTACTGGAGACAGCCTGCAGATGCCTGCGAAAAGCGTCCACCTGTTCGGGGGCGGCGCACGCGACCAATGCGTGGCACTCGCGGAGTGGGGGTGCCGCTCTCTAGCTGATTCCCCCACACCGGCAGAACAGCTCTTGCCGACCTGCTCCAATCTTCATGATGTCGGTCCTATGGTCTGGCCTCCGAACGACTCGGCCCTAGACCTGCCAGTGGCCGCTTGATAGACTTGACCTAGTATTTCCCATTGGCGTCGGGTATCGTGTCCCCTACGGATACGGACCGGTGCCAGTTTCCGGCGGGTCAGGCGCGACTGTCCCTCAGAATCCCGCAGAAGAGGGCCGAAAGTGCCGGAGCGGTGCCTCGACATAGACCGACCAGCGGTCACCGTGGTCGAAATCAGCGATCCCACGATCGCCGATCAAGGCATCGAGCTCATTGACCTGGATGCCGTGCAGCTGACGTCGAACCCGTTCCGGGCCAGACGGGTGGTCGTGCGTCTCGAGGGCGGCGTGGTCGTCTACCACTCGACCAACCATCGCATTCGGACGCGCACGAAGACACAGCAGGGCCTGCTGGCCTACGTCACCTTCAGCCCCCGGGCGAAGGGGACGGTGAACGGGCTGCCCATCCGCCCCGAACTGATGCTGGCCGTCGAGCCGGAGACGGAGGTGGGATTCGTCACCAACGCGGGGCACGAGAGCATTTCGATCCTGCTCCCGACGGAGGACATTCGCGCGCATCTCCTCGTCCGGCGCCGGGAGGGAGAATTCCGGATGCCGCGTGGCGTGGAGACGCTGCAGGCGGAAGCGGCCATGGTCCGTCGGCTCTTCGACTGGGGGATACGGCTGGTGCGCACGGCCGCACTCCAGCCCTCGCTGTTCAACGGCCGGAAGGAGGCAAGGGCCGCCGCCCAGGTCGAGATGGTCGAGACGCTTCTGTCGACCCTCGGTGCGACCACGGACTTCGAGCCTGCCCGCGCCGACCAGGTGCATCAGTCTCAGACGTTCATCGTGAAGGCCGCCGAAGACTACGCCCTGTCGCACACGGACGATCACGTCTATGTCGGTGACCTGTGCCGAGCCGCCGCGACGAGTGAGCGCGCCCTGGAGTACGCGTTCAAGAACGTCATGGGATTGACGCCGGTGGCTTACCTGACCCGGCTCAGACTGCATCGCGTGCGCCGGGCGCTCCTGGCAGCGACTCACGGTTCGGCCACGGTCTCGGCTTTGGCGCTCGACTGGGGCTTTTGGCACTTCGGTGACTTCTCGCGCGCTTACAAGGACTGTTTCGGCGAGCTGCCCTCGGAGACGCTGCGACGAACACCAGCCGGGGCTGAGCGCGGGAATTTCGAGTGAAAAAATTCCGCAAGCGCGGATGCCGATTGGGACCCTGGAATGCGATCCCACCCTGGCAAGGACTCGGACCTCCCCTGGGGGGGGCGATGACTTTGCCCGTGACTTTGCCCATGGCGGTCAAAAAACACCATATTTCACCCTACTCCACCCAACTTTGTGTATCGGAGATCTATCTGATAAATCAAGCAGTTGCAGCCACTTGAGCACGTGCGAGATCGGACTCAAAATCCCGCGACCGCAAGGTCATGGGGGTTCGACCCCCCCCTTCGGCACCATTTAGAATCAATCACTTACCAAAGCCCAACTTCTTGAAGATCCCTGAAAAAGGCACGACTTTGCCCGTGACTTTGCCCGTCGCAACCTACAACCCTGGGGGGAAGGGTTTGGAAGGCCTTCTTGTCAGCGGAAATCCGAGACAATAGCTGTGAGGGTTCATTTCTTCACTGGCTCGTCAGTTTCTGCGAATTCGTATCGTGGGAGTTACAGGCTCACCATTACTCAAGGGCCCGAATGTCGTGGTTGGAGGCCGGCTGGGGTCAGGGCAGCTGCATTGTTCATGTTACTTTCCGATATATAATCCTCTCGGGTTCAGTCAGCGGTGCAGCGGGAAGTTGAAATGACCACTCCTTTATCGGAATCAGTTCTGTGCCGGGGCGTCCGGGATGTGCGACAGATCTGCAGTTTATTCGACCTATCCGCCGGGCTATGCTCGCCCCTGCCGGAATAGGGCCGGCTGACGAAACGAAGGATCGGAGAGAACATGAAGCCGACAAGTCGTCCGAATGGCGAGGCCGCTTCAGCGAACATCACCAAGCGGATTCAAGAGCTGGGGGATTGGAGAGGAGAGACCCTCGCTCATCTCCGACAGCTCATCCACGATGCCGACCCCGACATCCAGGAGGAGTGGAAATGGAGGGGAACCCCCGTCTGGTCCCATGACGGCGGCGTCTGCACAGGGGAATCGTACAAGCAGGTCGTGAAGCTCACCTTCTTTCGCGGAGCCTCCATCAAAGACCCGAAGAAGCTCTTCAATTCCAGCCTGGAAGGGAACACGCGGCGTGCGATCGACCTCCGCGAAGGGGAGAAGATCGACGAAGCTGCCTTCAAACAACTCATCCGCGCCGCGGTGGCGGCAAACTCCGCAGCGCGCGCTCAACGGGCAGCCAGGAAGAAGTAAGCCCGCCTCTCAGGGATATGACGTACGAACAGCCTTTCGCAACAGAAGGGGAGTTACGGGAATTCGTCCGGTAGAAGTTCACTAAACCGTGTCATCTGTTCAGGGAGGCAACCATGTCTGAGTCGAATATACCCAACGTTGGAGTAGAGCTGCTCCGGATCCACTCAATCATTACCCGTGGGTTGCGGGTGGCCATTGAGCAGAGTCAATCGTTTGCCGGCCGGGGTTACCCGAGTGCAACAATGCGGGAAGGTTTCATCAGCTATGTCCTGAGTCTGGTCTCCGTGCTGGATGCCCACCACAAAGTCGAAGACCAATTGGCGTTCCCCTATTTCAAGGACAAGTTTCCCGATGCGCCCTTTGATCTTCTGACGACCCAGCACCAGAGCATCGTGCCAATGCTGGACCAACTCAAGACCACCATTGGCGAAATAGCTGCCCATACGCAGGAAGGGCAGTCACTTAACAAGCTATGTCTGTTGTTGAAGGGGATCGACGAATTCTGGCATCCCCATATCCGTATAGAAGAAGACCATTTCACAGTCGGCAAACTCGGAGCGGCAATTCCTCCGGACGAGCAAATGAGGCTGATTAAACTGTTCATGGAGCACAGTCAACAAAACGCGAAACCGGATTTCTTGGTAGTGCCGTTCCTCCTGTACAACCTCTCGCCGGAGCAGAGGTCCGCCATGGCCAAAGCGATGCCCCCTTTGGTGACTGAACAACTTGTCCCCGTCGTCTGGAAAGAAAAGTGGGAACCCATGAAGCCCTTTCTTCTTGCTTGAGATGAACTGATCAGGCGGGCACGAGAGCTGCGGCGTCGACTCGCTCGGCGGAAACGGCTCATCCCCAGGGGTCCTGGGAAAGTAATTGTCCGCTTAGGGCCTCCCGTGTGATTGCGCCGGGAATTCCGAAGTGCCTCTCTATAGTCTCCGGCAAGTCCGATTGACTTGCGATCTGTTGAATACTGGATCCATCGCCCTCGCTCTCAATCAACTTCAGAGTTGTGCAGAACGAGCGAACGTCCGGGGAAGAATCGCACGATGGCGAGCGCATTCATGAACGTGGCCGAGGCGGCGAAGGACTCCTCGATGACGCGCGCAAATTCCTCAATTCGCCGAGGTGCGGGCTTCACAGTGTACGCATGGGCAGGCTTTCCTCGCCGGTAAAGCTCGAGCCGCGAATTCCTCCCGGCATCTTGCGGCTTCAGCACATACCGTTCCTCACCGAGGACGATTTCATAATCATGGTCGAGATCGCGCGGCAACGGTTTGAGAAAGGGAGCCCCGTAGCCGGCGTCCACCAGATATTCCCGTCCGCCCAACCGGACAATGTTGACCACATGCACGTCGGGGTTGGCCATGTCCGCACCGCACAGGATGACGTCGTAGCCAAGCGCACGGAGCAGGCAATGAAAGTGGTAATTGTTCGAGTAACAGGTGCCCCCCAGATGGAAGCGCTCGATACCGTCGAGAAACAAAGCGAGGTCCGGAAACCCTCGCAGGCCGGATCGGCGGTACCGATACAGCTTCGATACATTCTCGAAGGGCACCCGCGTCAGGTGGGCCGACGTCAGTTGGACAAGGGCGTCGAGGCCGGGTTCCCGCCGAGGCACGTCCAGTATGCGGAGATACCTCTCGCAATCATCGGCGGAAATTGATCTCTCCGGATTCACGGGCCTCTCCGTGCGGCGTGGAACCCTCCCTCAGGCTACCCGTCGCCTTCGTCCCAGCATGATTCCGGCATAGCAGCATGCCGGAAAGCCAACCAGATTGAGGATCCAGAACCACGCCGGGTAAGGCAGCATGGCCATGTTCACAACCGCAAGCGTGAGCAGGATCGCGCCAACCAGGATACCGTGTGCCGGATGTCTCCCGGGTCCGATGCGCGTGGAAAGCCAGGAGCTTACGAATACGCAGAGCCCCCATCCCAATACGGCCAGCAGCAGCACTCCTGCCGGATACCGGGCGACGTGAGCCCTGCAGGCCTCGATGTCGGAAGGATCCACTCCGGGAGGGAACGGGTGGAGGATCGAACTCATCCACTCTACACCGACGACAAGGACCAGCGCCGCAACCAGCCCGATGGCCACCGCTCCGACACTGCGTGCAACGATCTTCATTGCTTCCCCTTGGCAGTCCGTCGATCTGACATGTCCCTCAGAGACCTGTCATCTTCTCGATGTGCTCGGGATATCGAGCCCCTTGCACAGGGATCTGCGAGGCAGCGCTATCGATCTCACGGAGATCATCGGACGTAAGTTCGATTGCAGCAGCTCCGATGTTTTCGTCCAGCCGATCCAGCTTGGTGGTGCCGGGAATGGGAACCATCCAAGGCTTTTGGGCAAGGAGCCACGCGAGCGCAATCTGAGCGGGCGTCGCCTTTTTCCGTCCCGCGATGCTGCCCAGCAGATCAACGAGGGCTCGGTTGGCTCTCATAGCCTCCGGCGTGAAGCGCGGGACGATGTTGCGAAAATCGGTACTGTGGAACCTGGTGTTCGCGTCGATCTTTCCCGTGAGGAAGCCCTTGCCGAGAGGACTGAATGGAACAAACCCGATACCCAGTTGCTCGAGGGTCGGCAGCACTTCGGCTTCAGGGCCTCTCGTCCATAGCGAGTACTCGCTTTGGACTGCCGTGACCGGCTGGACTGCGTGTGCGCGCCGAATCGTTCGCGCTCCTGCTTCAGAAAGGCCGAAGTGTTTGACCTTGCCTTCTCGAATCAGGTCTCTCACTGCTCCGGCCACATCTTCGATCGGCACGTCCGCGTCGACGCGGTGCTGATATAAGAGGTCGATAGCCTCGACCCTGAGCCGCTTCAGCGAACCCTCGGCAGCCTGTTTGATGTGCTCCGGCCGACTGTCCACCCCAGCCTGTTTGCCGGTATTCGGGTCAAGTCTGAAACCGAACTTGGTTGCGATCACCACCCGCTCACGGAAGGGTGCGAGGGCTTCACCGACGAGTTCTTCGTTTATGAACGGGCCGTACACTTCAGCGGTATCGAAGAACGTGATGCCGCGTTCCACGGCTGCGCGGATAACCGGGATCATCTCCTGCTTGTCTTTGGCCGGGCCGTAACCGAAGCTCATTCCCATGCAGCCGAGCCCGAGAGCAGAAACCTCGAGATTGCTGTTCCCCAATTTGCGCTTCTGCATTTTCCCTCCTTCAATCCCTTTTGGAGAATATCTCCTTCGCAACCATGATGGCGTTCATTGATGTGGGCCAGCCCGAATAAAACGCCAGATGAGTAATTACCTCGATCAACTCATCCTTTGTGACGCCATTCTCCAGCGCCCTTCCGAGGTGAAACCGCAGCTGTTCCGTACGGTTCAAGGCGATCAGGGCACTCACCGTTGCCAGACTACGGTCACGCTTGGACAGCTCCGGTCTTTCCCAGACATCGCCAAAAAGCACGTCGTCTGTCAATTCGACCAACTTGGGAGCAAAATCTCCGATCATCTTCTTGACGGCGGAAGGTTCCTTACTCATGACTGTTACTCCTTTCGTGACGATTGGCAGGAGTCCCCGGTGTTCCTGGGGATATCGAACTCCCGCTCAATAGCGGCTGAATTGTCCTGTTGGCAGTTCACGGCCGGACGCGCTTGAAATGGTTGCGGCTATACACTTCAAAGGGCCCGACCGGCCGCGCCAGTTCAAAGGTTTCGGTGAACTCCCGGTCAGAGATGACTTCGTAGGTTTCTCGTGCCTTCCATGAACTGTTGAAGTTCTCAATCTGCTCGCTGTCGAACACAAGCTTCGAGGACGTACTCAGGCCCGGATTGAGCACGTAGACAACAACGAAGCCCTCCTGGTGAAATTGCCGGAACACCACAGTATTCCGATTCCTGTCGAAGCTGAAGATGCTCCAATGCTGATGCACCTCACCGGCCTTGTTCTTTTCCTGCGGCGGATAAGTGGAGGTGTTGCGCTCGTAAAGAAAACGTCCGCCGAGAACGAACTCGTAGCGGCGGGATGCGGTGCCGGAGCCTGGTTCACCAGAGGATGCGCCCGCCCATTCTCCAACGAGGAAACGCATGTTCGCCCACGGGTCCGGATTGTCACCCTGTGCCGGCGTGAATGCGACAGATGGGGCAATAAACACTAACAAGACCGCCAGTTTGCGCATGTTGCTCCTGTTCGACTCCCGGCTGAAAGTATACAGGACCTCCCGGGCGGAGGAACCTATGGCGTGGGCTTACAGCCCTTGGTACCCATTCATGGACCAGAACCCGGGGCTTCGCCCGGGCTGGTATCAAAGCGCGCTTTCAGCGCTCTGTCTCTGTGTCGGATTGCGGTTCCCAGGGCCGCAGGCCCGCCTCATACCAGTTGGGAACGGTGTCAAGGGCCGGAGGCCGGTCGAGCCTGAGAAGCCCTTCGTATAGCGTGAGGTACTCACATGCCGGACGATTCCATGAATGATCAGCCTCCATGGCGTCTCTCATCAGCTTCGTCCAACAGTCTCTTTGTTGATAGACGGCTAAGGCCCGATCGACTGCGTCAAGGAGGGCGGCACCATCATAGGACTGAAAGGTGAAACCGTTGCCAGTTCCTTCAACAGGATCGAACTCCCTGACGCTGTCCTTCAGGCCGCCGGTCGCCCGCACGATGGGGATTGTTCTGTACTTCAGGCTGTAAAGCTGATTCAGCCCGCTCGGCTCATATCGGGAGGGCATCAGGAACATATCCGCCCCGGCTTCGATCTTGTGCGCCAGCGCTTCTTCGAAAGCGATATGGTGCGGACGGAATGTGCACTCCGCGAGGCCTCCGCATCCCCTGGTCAGTTTTATCGGTTTCCCGTGTCGCGACTTCTGGGGAGCCGGGCCCTGAATGGGCGGGACTTGGTGAGAAGTTGATTTCAGCCTGCGACTACGGATCCGACGAGGCTGTGGCCAAATAATTCCTCGATTTGTTGCTCTGGCGCAACGACAAATCCGTACAATAGCGCTAGGGTTTTCGGCCATATAGTGGCCGACCGGTGGAATCCCGTCGGCGGCGACTGGTTGCCGCAGGGTCTAATCCGGGACCGCAGTTTAGGCGCTTGCGCTTAGGGCAAGAGACGATGAAACGCGCACTGATGCCATCCGGTCCGCAAAGCAAGTCATACAGACTGCAGAAAGCCTGTCCCGTGGTCACACTTTCTGCAGTTATGGAAGAGGAAGAGTATCTTCTTAAAACACGATTCGGAACCGCAGAGTAACAGCATTGCCGTGAAGAAGGTGAGGCGGGGGGACAAAGGTCATGAAAAGCACCGGCCCCATTCATCGAGTTGCCTTTTTAGTGGTTGCGCTTCTGATATTCTGCGCTACCCCGGGTTGGTCGCAGGGGTATGAACGCAGGGTTGAGGCGAGTTGGGACTTCACTACTGCGACCTCGACACTCGGGTGGACCACGAACTTCGGACCGCCGAGCAATTTCGGTCTCAGCAACGGGGCCCTCACATTCCCGGCCACAGCTCAGGTACAACTGCTTTTCAGCCCACGGATCTCGGTGCCTGCGGCCTCCATGCAACTGGTGGAGGTCGTAATGGCGTCGGATAGGACGGTCAGCGGTGGGATCTCATGGGACTACAACGGATCCGAAGGCCGGGAAGGTTGGGAAGGCTGGGGCGGAGGCCCCCGCTTCACATTCCTGGGAGACGGCGCATTCCACCAGTACTACTACCCAATTGACACCTCCTCTGCTACCACCATCTATCGGCTGATGCTCAACATCGAGCCCCCGGGAGGCACTATCTCGATTAAATCCATCGCGCTGGTGACTTTGGTCCCTTCCACTGCTCCCCCAGTGCCACCCCTGTGGCAGTTCGATACGGACGGAGATTTCAAAGGTTGGTCTCTCTATCCGTACTCCGGCGTCCTCGATATGAGCGTTTCCGGAGGCCGCCTTCGAATCAAGACTTATACGGATATGACCCTTTTCGCGCCGCCTGCCCAGGTTACCCACCAGACAGAGTGGTTCTCCCTCTTCGGAAGTGTCACATCGACTCTCGAGAGCCCATGGCTCCTATTCAATTTCGTCAGCACGGCAACCAATGGTGCCACAACCAAAGTGTGCGTGGAGCTCGTCCCGGATGCAGCAGACCACGTGTACAACCAGAATTTCGGGGGTGCCAGCGGGTGGTGGGTCAACGGCCTCGAATCTATCGATTACCCTATCGGAGAACACAACGCCTTGCCATCGAGCGGATTCAAATCTCCGATGCTCCGCAGGGACCCGCAGATGTTTTCGTGGATGCCCTTGCTTCCGCCACGTCCCTGGTTCGTGCCGGAACCCCGTTTCAGCTCTCCTGCCGGGTGTCGGACCGCGGTGCAGAGCCGGTCGAGCAGCTGTCGGTCCAATTGGCCCTTCCAGACGACGGCAGCATTCGGGTGGTTTCTTCACCTTCGGTTCCCAGCAACCGTGCAGAACGGTTACCCGCAGACATTGACGTGGACCCTGGTCTCGAGCAGAGCCGGAACTGCCCCGATCTCCGTGACTGCCTCGGCGCCAGCCGGCGGCACAAGCCGGGCTTCCGCCAATATTCTCGTCAATCCAGCGGTAACGCGCTGCCAAAGCCTCTTATGTCCCGCCGCCCAGGCCGGCGTCCTCCAACTACGACGTAGGTGCCTATTATATGTCGGCCTATGGTGTCTTGATTCACACTGGGACTACATTCGCAATTTCCCGGACCGCATGCCCGTGCTGGGATACTACGCGGAGGGAACCCCGCAGGTAATCGATTGGCAGATCAAATGGGCAGTGGAGCACGGGATCAAGTTCTTCGCCTTACTGTGGGCCTGGGGATGCCGACCGCTTTTTCAAAGCGTACTTTGCATCTAGGTATAAGTCCTATATCCAATTCTGCATTCACGTTTGGAATACAAGACGTTGGTCCGATGAGCATTGAGGAGTTTCTTGCACTAGTCAAAACCTGGATCGATGAATACTTTAAGCAACCGGAATACTACAAGATAAACGGAATGCCGGTCGTGATCATCTATGATACGTGGCATGACACTTGGCTCGGTGGCTCTTCTAAAACAAGCCTTTGATGCCGCGCGTCAGCTCGCAAAGGATGCTGGACTTGAAGGAATCTATTTTATCGCGACCACCTGGGGCGGTGCGGGCGAGGTGCCCAGATTAGTGGATGACGGATATGATGCACTGACTGCGTATAATCTGGGCGGCGCGGGCGCATCGGCTCCAGAGGAATCCCCTTACAGCCTGGCAGTGAGCGGGATTCAAAGCTTTGGGACTCGTACTTGCCGCCAGCCCCATTCCCTATCTGATGTCGATAAGTCCCGGCTTGGACTGGCAGACCACTGCGAACCTTTGCAGAGGATCCCTCGATGCTGCTGCGTACCGGCTCGACTGCCGGCCTGTTCCAGGAGATGCTTGAGGCCGCTAAAAGCCGAGTAGATTCCGGTAAGACCCCTCCTATCGTTCTCGTTGAGGCCTGGAATGAATTGGGAGAAGGCGGATACGTTGAACCGACTGTCGGCCGCGGATTCAGCTATCTTGATGCGATCCGAAACGTATTCGTAGGCGATTCCCCGCATACCGATGTGGCACCCTCTGATGTCGGTCTTCCCCTGGTCGAAACCCATTCTTCCACCGCGCTCTGGACCTTTACATCTCCTACGGATTTGCTCCCTTGGCAGTGGCGGCCCGGCCCCCCGTATTGGAATTGGATGAACAACATTTCAAATTCTGAAATCTCAGACGACAAGTGGACATTCACTATCAACGGTGGGTCTGACATGGTTCGGATGGGTTTCAATTTGAGCGCTCTGGACTATTCCGGGGTGTCCATTCGGATGTCGGTGTCAGCGGATACGGATGTAGATTTGTACTGGGGCGCGGCAGACGAACCCGGAATGAGCGCCGTCCGCGTTGTTCAGTTTCCTCGCCCATGCCGGGCCGGTTCAAACCTACACGCTCAACCTCTCTGACAAGATCGGCTGGCGGGGGATCATCAATCTCCTCCGTCTGATAATGAACGGCCCGCCCGATACCCAGGTGGCCATCGAATCCATCGAGTTTGTGCCATCCTCCGGAGTTGCCTCGCTGACTGCTTCCCAATCGCAGCTTCTGTTCACCGGCACCGTGGGCCAGCCTCCGGACCCTCAGACGCTCTCCCTGTCCGGTCTGACCGGCTCCCCCCTGGACTGGACCGCGACCACTGACGCTTCGTGGCTACTGCTTTCCGCTTCGAGCGGAACCACCCCGACGAACATCAGATTGACGGTCGATTCCGCGAGGCTTCCAGTCGGAGTCTACCAGGGGACAATTACGGTCACTTCTCCGGGCGCCAGTAACGGCGAGGTGTCGGTTCCTGTGACTCTGTGGGTGATGCCCACTACTCCAGCCACCCCTGCCGACCGGCACTGGGTCAGCCTGGGACCGGAAGCCTGGGGTATTGATGCCCTGGCGATTGACCCCACATCGCCGCAGACCATTTACGCCGGTGGTGAAGGGGTTTTCAAAAGCACAGATGCAGGCGCCAGCTGGAGCGTTGTCTACGTCACTTCGCTACCCAACTACATAACGGCCCTGGCGATCGACCCCACATCGCCGCAGACGATTTATGCCGGCGGGACTGGGGCTCATATTGGAGGAGGGGTGTTCAAGAGCACAGACGCCGGCCGCAACTGGATCAACACGGGCATGACCGACACTGATGTATATGCCCTCGCAATTGATCCCAAATCACCGCAGACGATTTACGCTGGGACCCGTTACATGGATGCTCATGGTGGAGGAGTGTTCAAGAGCACGGATGGGGGCATCACCTGGAGTGCCGCCAACACGGGTATGAACGCAAGCTGGATATTGAGCCTGGTAATTGACCCCACCTCGCCGCAGACGATTTATGCCGGCACTGATCGAGTAGGAGTTTTCAAAAGCACAGATGGGGGCGGCACCTGGAGCACCGTCAACACGGGCTTGACCAACACTAGTGTAGGGTCTCTAGCGATTGATCCAACATCGCCTCAGACGATTTATGCCGGCACTGGCGGCGGAGTGTTCAAAAGCACGGATGGGGGCAATAGCTGGAAGGCTGTGAACACGGGCCTAACCGACCCTAATGTAAGGACTCTGGCGATTGATCCGACATCGCCGCAGACGATTTACGTCGGCACTGAAAGTAAGGGGGTGTTCGGGAGCACGAATGGCGGGAACAGTTGGACTCCTGTCAACGCAGGCTTGGCACCCACAAGGATAACTGCGCTGATGATTGACGCACAGTCTTCGCAGAACCTTTACGCGGGCACTCAAGGAGTAGTGTGGGGCTATTCAATGCCGCCAATTTCCTCGACCGATATCGATCTCGCGGATGGCAGCGCCGCGGAGGTCCATACCGTAGGCAGCACTGAAGTAACTCAGGCCGGGTATGCGAAAGTCGCCGTAGAGTCGGGCGAGGCTCCATACGGTACGGCGGTCTTCAGTTTCAAACAGAACGGGGTAACCGTGAGCGAGGCGGGCGTTCCGGCCTCTCCTCCCACTACCCGGGCCCGGATCTTCATCGACTACCGCTCGGGCGTCCCCGGGCACGGTGATGCCGGCACAGTCGATATCGACACGGGTATCGCCATCGTGAATTACGGCTCCGAGACTGCCAACATCACCTACACCCTGCGCAACGTCAAGGGCACCCGTATCGCAGGCGGTCGCGGGACTCTTGCCGCCGGCGCTCACTTCGCCAAATTCATCGACCAGTTGAAGGAGGTTGCGTCCGGCTTCAACCTGCCCCCGGACTTTCCAACAATGACCGGCTTCGGGTCTCTCGAAATCTCGAGCGACCAGCCTGTTTCAGTCGTCGCTCTGCGCGAGACCCTCAATCAGAGACACGATCCACTGGTTACGACCACGCCGATAGCGGACCTTTCGCAGCCTGCCGCGACTGACCCGATCTACTTCCCCCAGTTTGTCGACGGCGGCGGATACACGACAGCACTGGTTCTGCTCAACACGTCCACTTCCGTCGAGACGGGAACGCTTCAGATCTTCGACGACAGTGGCGCCCCTCTGGCGGTCAATCAGGTCGGTGGGACGACCGATTCGTCGTTCAAGTACTCGATCCCCGTTGGCGGTGTCTTCCGCTTCCAGACGGACGGATTCCCAGCATCGGTCAAAGCCGGATGGGTGCTGTTGACGCCTGACGCCCCGACCTCGACGCCCGTTGGAGCAGGAATCTTCAGCTACGGCAGCGGGGGCATCCTGGTAAGTGAGTCAGGAATCCCTGCGGCGGCTTCCACGACTCATGCGCGAGTCTATGTAGACCTGTCGCGGGGCCATGACACCGGCCTGGCGATTGCTAATCCGGCAAGTACCAGTGCCAGTGTCACGATAAAGGCATACCGGACCGATGGCGTCACTGCGGTTGGAACGAGTCAGGGCCCGCTCCAGTTGCCGGGCAACGGGCACGGCGCGAAATTTGCCACGCGAGTTCATCGCGGGATTGCCCGCCGGGTTTACCGGGGTGCTCGACATCACATCGGCAACACCGTTCGCGGCTCTCACCCTGCGCTCGCTCAACAACGAACGCAACGATTTCCTCATGACCACGTTCCCCATTGCGGACGCAGACCGCGCCGCTCCGTCGCCGGTCGTATTCCCGCAGATTGCGGACGGGGGCGGATTCGTGACCGAGTTCATCCTGCTCAACGCAGGCGGGGCATCGAAGACGACGCTCAGCTTCTTTGACAACGAAGGCCGGCAGCTCGCCGTCGGGAGATAAGAATCGCTGTGCGTAGCCAGGAGACAATTGACTAAGTACCTGTGTTTGATTCAAGCACGGTACTCCACCTGGGGATCGGACAAACGACTCTCGGGAGTCCGTATCTTCTATGCAATCTCGTCAGCGACGGAACCAATGGTCAGGCAAAGGAGGCGCGCCGTCCAGTATGGGCGGTCGCTCGTGATCCTCATCGCGTCGAACTGCCCCAGGTAAGGGGGAAGGAAGAATGCCGGAAGTTGCCACAAAACCAGAACCGCTCGACTCCGGAGGCGGGGTTTTGGCACAACCCGGAATCGCCCTTGGATTAGCTACACTCACCGTTGCGTTCGCATTCTACGTGGGCCTCATTGTCAGGATCCGAAACAGATCGGAAGCGACCGCCTATTTTCTTACGGTGCTTCTGCCGGTAGCCCTGAGCCATACGGCGATTTTTCTCTTCCTCATCCTCGGCTGCAAGATCCAGGCGCGCGGCGCCCTGGTGTTTTGGTCTCTGTCGGCGGCGGTGCTGCTGTCCTTCGGCGGCTGGACCGGCGTCCAGACGTTATTTCTTTCCCTTCTTTTTGGATTCGTCCTTGTCAGCATCGGGAATGTCTTTGCGCAGCGCCTATTCCCGCCGGAGGCCCAAGGTTGGGGGATTTCACTGGCCCTGGGGATACTCTTCCTTTCGAGCGCCGGAGCGTTTCTGGCCTGGGTCCACCTTTTCAGGTGGTGGGCACTGGCACTTCTGATCCTTGCCCCTCTCATCCCGTCCCTGCGTTCCGGTGCGTCGGCGGTTCGCTCTCGGATCCGGGAGGGCTGGAAGTCGTTTGCGTTCGGGTGGGAGCCCCGTTCGGCATTCGCACTCCAGGCACTTTTCTTGCTCGGAATCTTCGCCTTCGTCTATGCCTTGGCGCCCGAGACAAATTCGGACGCTATCCGCTTTTACTGGCCTTACATCAAGTTGATGAGGCATTACGCGGGATTCCCTGACGGGCCGCGCCAGTGGTCCTATATCATCCCCCAGGCTGGGCTGGTATATGGTTCGGCGGCGCTGATCCTGCTGGGAAAGCACGCGGTGAGGCTGTCAATGTTGCTGGTGTGGGCAGCCCTGATCGGAATGATCTGCCGGAGATGGACGGACCAGCCATCCAGTTCTCGATATGCCCTAGCCGCAGTAGTTGCATCAACTCCGGTGCTGCTCTGGGTCGCCGCGTCACTCATGCAGGACTGCTTCGTATGCCTCGCTGCGGCCGCACTGGCCTATCTCTGCCTGGAAGGCCGCGAACCTGTCTCGCTCAGGTTCTGGGCCGCACTGGGCATTTGCGCGGGAACCGCATGGGCGGCGAAATTCTCCTTGCTTGCCTATGCCCTCCCGTTGGTGGGATTCGCTACTTATCGCACCTTCACGGCATGTGGCCTGGCACGAACGATCCGAGGCCTGGGACTCGCGGCATGCTGCGCGCTCACAACGCTGGCGCCATGGTTTGCGCACAGCTACCTCCAAAGTACCAACCCAGTTTTCCCGTTTTTTCGGAAGTTGTTCCCTTCGCCTTTATGGCCGCGAGGGGTGGGAACTTCCAATTTGGACCGTTTCAGGCTGGAGCCAGGCTGGGGTGGCTGGTTGCGTTGGCCGATCGACCTAACCTATCATACGAGCCACTTTGTGGAAGGCTTCGACGGCAAACTGGGTCTCACGCTGCTGGTGCTTCTGATCCTTGGCCTCGCCGCGCTGTGGAAGGGCGGCGGTCTGGCCAGGGCGATGACGATTTCCGGCATCATCGGAACCGCAATACTATGGACTCAGACTGCCTACATCCGGTATTGGCTACCCGGCCTTTGGCTGGTCACGATGGCTGCCGGCTGGGTTCTGGAAAGGCGCTTGCGCTCGCCCGCTATACGGAGTGCGGTGGTTGCGGTCGCATCCGTGATCATGCTCTCACAAGCGCTGTTCAGCATGATTGAGTACTACCCCGAGACCCGCGGCTGGCCCTGGCCGGTTTATGCACACAAGATCTCCTGGCAGGAAATGGTGGGAAAGAGAATAGGCGAAGTGGAACACCTTGCAGCTTTCGGCAGCAGATGGCCCAAGATCTGGTTTACCGGATACGAAGAGGTGGGCCACCTCCAGGTTCAGCCGTTGGAGGCTACCATTTGGGAACTGGCGTACCATACAACGGACGCACGCTCGAAGATCCAGTATCTCACGTCAGCCGGCTGCGAATATTGGCTGGTCAATGAAGACAGTAAGGATGCCTGGTGGTTCAAGGGTCTGGGTTTCTCCCACTTCTTTTGGAATCAGGCTAATCTGGCAGCTCGGGCCGGACCGGTTGCGCTCTACCGGATGCCCTCCACAGAGCAGGCCTTGCGTGAGTTCGACGCCCGTGCGCTTCCCGGGACTGACCTGCTGCTGAACGGCAGCTTTCAACTCGACACGGGAGAAAGGCCCGATTATTGGTTAGTAAGTGGTGATGTGAGGCGGTTGTCTTCAACCCCGCAGGTGCCCGAGGTAACGGGATGCCTTCAGCTGCACGCGGTGGCGGCAGTGCGCCAGGGAATTGCCCTGCCGCCGGGAGTGCCGGAGGTGGAACTCCTGGTCAGCGCTCGCTCCGGCCGGGAGGCGGAACCGGCGTCCTTGCTCTGCGCGTTTTATTTCCTCGGATTCGAGAAGGATCCGGAAACCATCCCTCCCGAGGACCAGGGCCAGCCCCTGAAGGAGTTACTCCACAAGGAGGAGATCATCACTGTGGGACGACAATGGGGGCTCTATCGCGCTGACTTTTCAGTTCCCAGGCTGGCGCGATATGCCACCGTGGAGTTCAGGACAACTGATCACAGAGGCGAAGTCTGGATTGACTCTGTCCACCTGTTATCACGCTGAGTCTGACTGCCCAGCCAGGGGCAAAAGCCCATGATTGAGGAACGAAAGGTCGCCGTTATCATACCCGCCTATAAAGTCGCGACCGAGATCGCGGGGGTGATCGCACGCATACCGCACGGCATCGACTGCATTTACGTCGTCGACGACGCTTCCCCTGACGGCGTTGCCGCGTGCGTGCAGTCGCTGGCGCATCCTCATGTCAAATTGCTGCGCCATGAGAAGAACCAGGGCGTTGGTGGTGCAACCATCACGGGGATGAGAGAGGCGCTCGGGGCTGGCTGCAACATCGTCGTCAAGTGCGATGGGGACGGTCAGATGGACCCGGCCGACATCCCCCGTCTGCTCGCGCCGCTGCTGAATGGCTCTGCCGATCATGCCAAGGGATGCCGTTTTCATCACTTCAGGGCATTGAAGCAGATGCCGAACTGGAGATTCATCGGGAACGTCGGGCTCACCTTCCTGACCAAACTCGCCTCCGGGTACTGGAACGTGCTGGATCCGGTGAACGGATTCACAGCTACGCGCGCGGAAGTGCTCGGCAGCATCGACCTCTCCAAGCTTTCGCGTCGCTACTTTTTCGAGACCGATCTCCTGATCCGGTTGAATATAACGGAGGCGCGAGTAGTAGATGTCCCGTTGGCCGCTCACTATGGCAAAGAGAGCAGCACCCTCTCGGTTCCGTGTGCGCTGCTGCTATTTCCCCCGAAGTTGCTCGCGGGTATGCTGCGGCGGATTTTCTGGCGTTACTTATTCTATGATGTCTCTCCCATTGCGATCTTCGCCGCACTGAGCGCAATTTCCCTGGGCTTCGGCGTTGTCTTCGGTTCCTACCAGTGGATCACCCATGCGCTTGCGGGCACTCCCACCCCCGTTGGGACTGTGATCCTGGCTGCCTTGCCGTGCATCATCGGGTTTGAGTTGCTGCTGCAGGCAATCGTGCTCGACATCCAGAACACACCGCGTCCAGGCGGATCACCCCCGCGCAGGGGGCCGTGTCCATGAACCGGCCCGGCGGGTAGTCATCGCGATCGAGCGTCGCGCGCACCACTGCGGGGGTGGTGTCTCCATAGGTTTTGTCCGCGCAGGATGACAGGTCAGGAATCATGTCCTCGCCCTGCTCTTGGAAGAATCCGCTTTCATGCCTCCGAGGAAGAGGAGGATGAAGGAATCCCGTTGGTGGCGACTGGTTGCCGCAGGACCTGACCCGGGACCGCAGTTCAGGCGTTTGCGCTTACGGCAACAGTCAATGAAAAGCGCACCGATGCCATCGATTCTGGTCCACAGAGCAAGTCCTACAGACTGCAGAAAGCCTGTCCCGTGGTCAAATCTGCTGCAGTTATCTAAGATGGCAATCAATTGCCCCGTGGCGAACAGGCGATCCCGGCCGTAGTGCAGGCGCACCGCATCGCCAGCGGCTCGGAGGGCCGGGAAGGGAGCACGTTGAAACGGTCAGCCGCAGGTATCGCAGCACGCTTCGCCCCTGAGGCTCCGGACCCCCTCGTTGGCGATGATCGGGACCATGACCAGCGCCGCCACGGGGTCCGCCCACCACCAGCCGAACAGGGCGTTCAACAGAAGCCCGCAGAGCAGGATCGCGGAGAGATAGGTGCAGAAATCCGTCTGGCGGGAATCGGCCTTCATCGCGGCGCTCCCCAGGTCGCCGGCGACCCGCCTCTTCGCCCGCGCGAGCAGCGGCATCGCCACGAGGGAGACGCCCGCGACGACGATGCCCGGGATGCTGCGATCGGGAGGTTCGTGCAGGAGCAGTGTGGAACCGGAGTCGTAGAGAATGTACGCTGCCAGGGCCATGAAACACCACCCCACGACGCGCACCGCGGCCCTTTCCGCCCTTTCGCGGCGGGCGGCGTCCCGGTCGCGGCGCAGGCGCCATAGCACCACTGCTCCGGAGGTTACCTCGATGAGGCTGTCGAAACCGAACCCGATCAGCGAAACGGACCCGGCAAACAGGCCGGCCGCCAGCGAGATCACGCCTTCGAGGCTGTTGTAGGCGATCGTGAAGTACTGGAGCCTGACTCCCCGGCGGACCCCCCCCTCTCTCGTCCCGGTCAAAGTACTCATCAATCTCAATTCTACAGGCAGGGGGGCGGGGTTGGCGAATCCCCGTTCACCGGAAGGTAAGGGTTCCTTAACGTACTTGTTGGACGATTACCCTCAATATAGAATATTCCAGGACATGGAGACAGTAGTTCGTCCCTTGAATTGCCAAGGGCGAAGTATTTCAAATGCAGTTGCTTCCGACCATTTCTTCAACCGGGAGATCTCCGATCACCCGTCAATAGATGAGTCGCGTAATCCGTAAATGGAAGGCCAGATGCTCAATCGAAGGAATTTTCTTAAGTCTTCAGCACTGTTGTATGGCGGGGCGGGTTTCATGCGCCCCGCTTCCGTTTTTTCCGCCGTATCGAAACCGTCTGGCTATTTTGGCGTGCATCCGTTTGTGGAACAGCATCCCGAAGCGGTCTTCCTCATGCGGACGCGCGTGGATTACAAAACGAATTCCGAGGCCTGCAAGAGGGTCGGACTCGATCTTGGACGGTCCGTATTCGTTCCCATGGATAATACCGGCACCCCGGTGACTTACGACATCGCCACCAAGCCGAATCTCACCGCTCACCAGGCAGTCGACGAACGAAGAGGGCTCACCCTCGAAGATACCATGGGTATCTCCACCGATGCATTCTTCGTCGAGGGTTTGTTTGAATCGCTGAAAGAACTCGGTGTCGCGGGCAATAAGATGTATACGCGCGATGTCAACGGCGGCCGGGTAATAGAACCCCGCGGTTATGTCGCGATGGGCCAGCGGGTGGGCGCGAGTGTTGCCGGCGCCAGGCCCCAGATCGCGACAGAGGAAGACGCCAAGGATGCGAGCAGATTTGTCTGGAGGGAGGTTCCCGACGGGGTGGTGTACAGACAAATCCCGTACCTGTGGCCGTTCAATGCTCCGAATTCGTGGAACCTGAATGTGGCGAAATTCAAGGCTCACACCATGGGCCTCACACTCACCTCCAAGAACTGGCAGGGTGCCAACGCATCCCCTTTTCAGGGGTACTGCGGCAGGTGGCCGGCTATCGACAATATGGGAAGGGTTGAGAAGGTAATCAACAAGGAGTGCATCAGTCCCAAAGTCCGCGAAATCGTCGAAGCGGACTTCAAGCGGCACATCGGCACGATTCCCCGATGGGACACCCCGGATTTCCCAAGAGAAGCTCCGGGATACGTCCGTGTATACGGCTACACCACCCTATGTATGGAATTGTGGGCGCACCGGACCATCGACAACCATGCAGCCTCCCCAATGGGGCTTCACATTGTCGAGGGTATCTACGGGCGAGATGGCGACTTCAACACGGGGCCCAATCCCTTCGGATGCGAGAACGACAAGGATCCCTGGTTGAAAGCCCCCAGCCGGAACGGAAGGGCTTGGGACTACATGACGAATATTGTTATTTTCGGCAAGAATCCCTACCTGGTCGATATCGTCGGCCATTGGCTTGGAGGTCATGAGCCCGGGAATTTCGGGCTGTTCCACATTGCGATGGAGCGCGGCAAGCTCAACGTGATGAATCCCATGAATATTCCGGTATACGAGTGGGAGGATGGCATCGCAGTCCGCAGACCTCTGACCGGTTTCACCCGAACGCCGTTAAGGACGTCATACCTTCAGCAGTATCTTAAGAACGAGCCGCTGTGGCATCTCTGTGACGAGCCGTTCGACTACACCAAGGTGCCTGAGAAGAAATCCAGCATTCCGGAAAGGCCAACGACGCGTGTGCTCAACCAGCACTACCCGAACGCGAACAACCCTCAGCTGGCCATCGAGTACAGTATCCCGGAGAAAGGATGGACGCTCGTAGAAATCCTGGACCAGGACGGCAAAAACCTGGAGGTGATCTCAAATGCCCTTTGTGATCCCGGGTATCACATGGCTGCATGGAACACGGCAAAGTATGAATCCGGCAGTTACAAGTATCGCCTGCGCTATAACGACTACAACGAGGTGCATGATCTCATCCTGAATAAATCTTAGGTCGCCCCGCTCGCCAACTTCAGGGACAAGGGATCGTAACAGTCAGCGTGTGCGTTCTCGGTTGCCCGAACACTGTATGTTGCTCTCCGGCAATTCATTGGCTCTCCCGGTCCCTGCCTGTCATTGCCTGATCTCCCGCGCACGACACCGAACTCTCGCCTTGCGCTACGCGATCAAAGGTTCCATAGAGTAACGGCACCATGGGGAGAGTCGGACACCGAACACGCCAATCAGGAAGGTCACCCGCACTCTCAATCTGCGCATTGTGCAGTCGGCGCTCAAACTGAGGCTCTGATCCGCAGGGGGGGTGGACGAGGGCAACATGACCAGTAACCGATCATCCGGAATACGGCAGGCGGCTGCGTCGCCCATTTCGCGACGCTCGTTTGCCGTCACCTGGGTTTGTGTGGTTCCGCACCTCGGCGGTTTCTTCCGTTCCTCCCCTCCAGTCCATCGGCAATCGAGAAGACTGATGGGAACCTTCTGTGAAATCAAGGTCTGCCATTCCGACGCCTCGTTGGCCCAGCAGGCAATACGCCGGGCATTCGATGAAATGGAGCGTGTCGACCGCCTCCTCAGTAACTATAACCCGGAGAGCGAACTCAGCGCCCTCAACAGGGAAGCTTCCCGATCTCCGTTTCGCGTCTCGGAAGAATTATTCGACTTTGTACGACAATGCCAGGTGCTCTATGAGGGCACGGAAGCTGCATTTGACCCGACGGTGGGCCCCCTGGTGCGAGCGTGGGGATTTTTCACTCAGCATCCGGCAAAACCTTCAGATGCGGAGATCGCGGCTGCTAAGGCCAAATCGGGTTTTGACAAGGTGCAGCTGAATGAATCGGCCCGCACGGTGTCCTATGCGGTGGCGGGAGTGGAGATTGATCCGGGCGGTATAGGCAAAGGCTATGCTGTCGATCGGGCCGTCCAGGTTTTGAGGGAAATGAATATCGAAGCGGCCCTCGTCAGCGCAGGGGGAAGCACCCTGTATGCATTGGGATGTCCGCCCGACCGCCCGGGCTGGAGAATCGCGATCAAAGATCCTGCGGATTTGCAGAGAGCTCTGGCGCTTGTCGACCTTTGCGGGAGTTCACTGTCGACGTCGGGCATCTCTGAAAAATCCGTCCTAGTCGGCTCGCGCCGATACAGTCATATCTTCGACCCCCGAACCTGCGAACCTGTTGAGGGTATGTGTCAGGTCACCGTCGTTGCGCCAAGCGCAACCGAGTCGGATGCTTTGACAAAGGCGGCCTTTATCCTGCCTCGTGATTCCGTGCTGAGCCTGTTCAGGCGACGGGCGGGAGTTCACGCGCTGCGTATGGAGGGCCCCTGTGGAAAAGAACGCTCTGTTTGGATCACCCCCTGGTCTTCATCGGTTTTTGTGCAAAACCGCGATGCCTCTTGATGCGGGCAAGAGCCGCAATCGCGGGCTCTGAGTTGACACTTCACTCTCGCTTGGGCAGAATGGGATCGGGATTGATCCACGGGGTCAGGTTGCAGGGAAACACATTGAGAAGAGGCATGTTATGGTAAGAGTTGCAGGATTGTCCGGTCTGCTGATTTTGATTGGCGCAATGATCGGATTTTCTTTTGTGCCTGAGACGCCTGTTGCCGGAAAACTGCAGATATCCTACCTGGTATCCTCGAGCGTGGACGGCTCTCGCTTTACTGCGATCTGGCTGGAAAATGAAGGCGGTGAGTTGGTCAAGACCTTGTTTGCGAGCACTGAGCTTGCGCAGGGAGCGTTCACCGTCGAGGGAGATATTTGCCCTGACTGGATCAAGAAATCACACTGGGAGAAGGCAACCCAGGCTGAAGTCGATGCGGTTTCCGGCCCCACACCGACCGCCGGCTCCGGCTCGTTTACTTTCGATCTCAAGAAACTGGGGATTTCGCCCGGTGTCTATGTCTTCTTCATGCAAGTCCACATCCATGATAACTACAACATTCTGTACAAAGGAAAAATCCGGGTGGGTCAAGAACCCGCCGAAGCCCAGGTAGAAGTCTTGTACAGTCCCACCAGGTATGAAGCCGCGGAAGATCTGGTCCGCGATGTCAGTGTGCGATTCACGCCGGAGACTGGCACCGACCCGCCCGCCAAGTGACTCAAGGCTCAACGAAGCAGCAGCGCATTGTGATCGAGGCGTCGAGAATCTGAAGCCTCGTTGCGGTTTACTCCTTTCGCCCGGAGTTACGGGTACACGGCTGTTTGGTCAGCTCGACGTGAACTTTACGGCCCAATTGCACGACAAGCCGCGGCATCGCTTCGATGTCGCCGGTTGAGGCCCGGAAATTCACGATGCAGAAGCGCAGAGCATACTTCCCGGCGATGACAGCATTCGAAATGAATGCCTCGCCGCTCTCCTCAATGGCCGACAGCAGGTGCTGATTCAGGTGGTTCAGATAGTCCTCCGTCTGTTGAGAACCCAGACTGGAACGAAGCTCTTCCGGGACATAACGCAGTGTCGTGATGCTGAGGTGGTTCGTGATTGCTTCCAATTCGGGGCTTTCCACCGCCAGGTCATACAGGTATCGAGCCAGTGTGATGTCATCCTGAATCATCTCGCGGTAACCTGAAGCCCCTGCGTGCTGCAGGGAGAGCCAGACTTTGAGCGCGCGAAAACCACGCGAGTTTTGAGGGCCCATGTCAAAGTAGTTCACGCCCTCAACGTCGAAACTGTAATAAGGCGGGTGATACGAGAACGCATCCCTCAAAGCAGCAGCGTTGCGGACGAGTGCGCAGCCGGCCTCGAGTGGTGCATACAGCCATTTGTGAGGATCCACGGCCACGGAATCAGCCAATTGAAGCCCCTTGAGATCCGGCGGCGCTCCCGCCACGGCTGCTGCCAACGCCCCATATGCGCCATCGACGTGAAACCAGAGTCTGTGCTCCTGGCAGAACTCCGCCAATTCCGGCAACGGATCGACCGCGCCAGTGCTGACCGTCCCGGCAGAGCCAACCACGAGAAACGGCTGATAGCCCCGGTCTATATCCTGCCGGTATCGGAGTCCCAGTTCATCCACATCCATGGGCTGAACTCCGTCGATCCAGTGAATCGCCTCCGTGCCGAGGCCCGCCAGGTCGGCAGCCTTCTGGATCCAGATGTGAGTTTCCGCGGAGGCGTAAACACAGAGACGCGGGCCGCCGGCAACGCCTTGCTTGCGGATGTCCCAGCCGGCCTGCGCGGCACGGGCAGCCAGGAAGCACGTGAGATTGGCCATATTGCCGCCGCTCAGGAGCAAGCCGCCGCAGTCGGCCGGGTAGCCGATGAACTGCGCGAGCCATCGAATGACCTGGGCTTCCATTTCGGTGGCCATGGGAGACAGTTTCCAGGCACCGACATTCGCATTTACGGCAGCGGCCAACAGGTCCGCAAGCATACCGACGGGAGCGGCACTGGATGTGATATAGCCATAGAAACGCGGATGGCCGTTGAAAAGGGAGTGCTCGAACAGAAGACCCGCAGCTTCTTGCAGCAGGGTCATGGGGTCCTTGCCCTTCTCGGGCAGAACACGGGCCGCGCCTAAGGCCGCGCGAACTACCTCCGGGGATTCCGCACGCGTGACGGGAAGTGAGCTCATGGAAGCCAGGAAGCTCGCGATCCGATCAACGAGGTCGTGACCGAGTGAGCGGAACTGCTCATCGGTCATGTCGAGAGGAGCGGAGCGAAATCTGAGTTCTTCGATACGAAGAGCGGAAGGCATGCTTGTTTACCTTAACCCTTCAAACAGGTCGGTTTCCAGTTCGCGCCCGCCATTGACCGAGCTGTAGACGCGATAGAACTCCTGGGAGCCCCAGAGTTCTGTCTGCTGTTCTTCCGATAGATCTTCCAGCCGCTCGTATATGGACATCTGCGTATGGTGACAGCAAACCGCTTTCCAGACGACGGGCCAAAAGGCGGACGTGTCGATCTCGGTCGTCACGGCCCAATCAGGCCAGGGAGTGGCCTGCCGCTGAACTCCGTCGACGGTCGAGGTCAACTTTCGAAAGGCGGCCTGATATGCCTCCCACTTGCTGTTTCGCCATGCCAGGTAGTGGACTTTCTCTGCGCGGTGAGGAGGAAGCGAGTCAGTCTGTAATCCATCATCAATTCGGTATCCGCAATCGGCGGCACACACTGTGGCTGCAGTCGTAAACTGGGAGATTGCGATGTGGTCAGGATGCCCGTAGCCTCCATCCGGACCGAACGTGACGATTACCTGAGGCCGAATGCGCCGGATATGCGAGACAATCGCTCGAATGGCGGTCCCGGCCTGGACTTTGTCGACGGCACCGTCCGCGTAGCCCAGGACGGAGACCTCACGGATACCGAGCACGGCGGCGGCGGCCCGCAACTCCGCTTCGCGAACGCGTCCGACCTCGCCCGGATCGCCGCGCTCTCCTGAAGGGCCGAAGCGGCCGGATTCTCCGCGTGTGGCTGTGACAAGATAGGTCTCGACCCCCTCGGCTGCGTACTTGGCGAGCGTACCGCCGAAACCGAGAGACTCATCGTCGGGATGAGCCAGAATTGCCAGCAACTTGAATCCCTGATTCATTGCGCCCTCCCGGGGGAAACATTGAAGCGAACCGCCCGCCACGTGCTAACGGGCAAGCGCTACCCTGATCCGGGCGAGGTGGTGGTAGCTGTGGCGCACCGCGTGATCCTCCAGCATGAACTGGCAGGTTAGGGGAGCGTCGCTGTTGAGCGACACGGGCGCGGCGCGATCCAGCTCTTCATCGCTGAACGCGCGTATTGCCGCGGCCGCCGCTGCGCTGTTGGTTGCCAGCAAGGCGAGTGCAGCTTCCTTTGTGATGCCGTCACTCTCCGCTGCAAAGTGGCGGTTCATTATGTCCACAGAGTCCCAAGTCACGCCGGTGATCGGATCGCCGGCAGCGAGCAAACTCGCGAGCTTAATCTCAACCGGATACATGCTGGCCACGTGGGCCACGACTAACCCGACCTTCCGTCCGTCCTTGGGAAGGCGCGTCTCCCACTCGGCTTCGGAAAGTGTGGACGCAAAAGCAGCCAGCGCTGCGGCGCCGGCCTCGAGACGGGCGGCAAGGGCTTCAGATCGGTAGCTCATCTGTGACTCCTCTCGTCCCAAAGGACACTGTGACCCGCAAAATGGCGGCAGCGGTCGTATCCGTCCTCAGCAGGACCGACAGCTGCGCTTACATGGCAACCGTCAAGACGCCCGTAGTAATCAGGGCAACTGCCCAAAGCAGGTCGAGGTTGAACCACGCCTTGCGCAGTATTCCAACCCCTACTTTGGTGAACACCACCCAGGCCACTGCTGCGGTTACGATGAGGTAGCCCGCGCCGTGCACCAGTGTTGCCGTCGCAGCCGTCGCGGCATTTGCCGCGGCTGCGGCCGGGACGTGGCAGCTTGCGCCCTGTGCCGGTACGGTCATGCCGAGAAATACCGGGAGCACCATCAGCCCGGCGCCGTGACAAGTAGCCATCAGAAACGACCAGGCGGTGAGTCCCCCCAACCCGACTCGCATCCCACCACCAGTGAAGTGACTGTGCCGGAACAAGCGGTAGACACCCAATACACCGAGCGTCACCGCGACCGGCAATTTCAAGGAGGCGGCGGGCACCGCCACTCCCGCCGCCACAGCCACCAACACCACCGCGCCAATAGCCAGCCCGTGCCCCAGTGTCAGCGGAATCAGGGCCCGCCATACCGCCTCTTGCCGCCGCTCCTGCATGCCCAGGGCGACGGCGAAGAGCCAGCCCATGCCAGGATTGATCCCGTGAAAGGCACCCAGCAGCAGGATCGTTGTGAGAGGTAGCAAGTGTTGAATCTCCATAGTTCACCCCGAGTAGCAGTAGGAATCCGAAGAAGCATCCCCACCGTCGAGATGCACCTGGTGGGGGCGCAATCCGTCGAACTCCAGGAAGAAATCCTGATCGAAACTCATGCCTCCGTTCTCGCCGACATTGATTTTTGCCAGCCAGCCGCGAACGCCGTCCGGGTAGAACTGGTCGTCCCAAGAGGAATAAAGGGAATTGGTCAGATAGACGCGCCGCCCATCCCGGCTGATCTCTACCATCTGGGGTCCGCCATTGAGTGGCGTGCCGGGCTTCGCCGGATGGGAACCACGCCGCACGATGCCGCCGATCTTCACCGAACCAGTGAGCCTCGGGCTGAACGGATCCGATACGTCATACTGCTGCAGCTCACCGGTCGCCCAGCAGGAGACGTAGAGGTATCGGTCGTCGAGCGAAAGGTTGAGATCCGTAACGAGCGGCGGGACAGCCTTAAAGCCCTTCAAGAGCGGGGGAAGCTTTTCGGGTTCAGCCGGTTCGGCGGGAATCTCGATCACCTTTTGCACCTTGAACTCGCCGTTGCCATTCCGGCCTCTGTACCAGAGCCAAACCGACGCAGAGAGATCTTTCAGTGAAGTCACCACGCCCGCAAATCCGTAAGCCTCAGCCGGATCGTGCGCAGGGCGCAGCTCCAGAACCATCTGCTGTTCGGGGCCCAGGTCGATTGCCTGGCGGTGGCGTCGACGACGCAGATCCCACACATGCAACTGGTGGCCGTACTTTCCAGCCAACAGCAATTCGGGACTCACGCCGTTCTCGAACATTGTGGGCGTACCCCACTCGCTTGTGATCATGGTATCGAAGCCCAGATGCCACCAGAAATCGTAGGCCAGGTGCTGCGGGCCACGATCCAGTTCCCAGCGGCCACGAACATCGAATGTCTCCGGGTCCATGATGAAGATGCCACCCGGGCCTTCGCCCTCGGGCGAGCCGAGCGCGTTGAGGTAGATTCCGTCGGGTCCGCAGTGCGCGGTGTGCGGCCGGCTATAACCGGTTCGGTCCATGACGGTCTGTGGCTCAATCACCTTGACGATCTTTGCCTGGCGCGGGTCGGGCTTCGTGTCGATAACATGGATGCGCGAAGATCGCATCCCTGGCACCACCAGGTACCGCCGCTCCATGTGCGGATGAGGCGAATACGGGCACAAGCAGGAGCTGCATGCATTCCAACCGAAATGATGTAGCTCGTCGCCACGATTGGGCATGTCCACGCGGCCGATCAACTGGCTGTAATTACTGGAGCCCGGGGCGACGTCTACTGCCGCCAGGGCGTCCGGTTCGGCGCGCGTGGGATCGAGCACAGCCACAAAAGCCACCGATTCCGGAGGCGCCTGCATCGCCATCCTGGGGGATGGATAGAACGTTTGATCAGGTCTCCACTGAGGCATTGTTTCTCCTTTCCGCTAAGTGCTCGCTCTTGCCGCCGCTGACCGACGAGCCAGGACGGATATCGCCAGTGTGGGCGACAGACTCTGCCGCACCTGCGGCCGATGGTGCGAGCGTGGGTTATCGACAGCCTTGGTCGATTTGAGCGCTGCGGCGAGAGTCGCGCCGATGATCGGGGCTCCTTCGATGCGGATCATTGTTCGTGCTCCTTGCGACAGGGCCGTTGTGTTGCGCCCCTTTCCAGAGATCACGGCCCGCCACCCACTGCGCCTTGATTATTCGGCAACAGGGGTGGGCGAGTCCTTTAGCGCATCTGGAATTGTTCTGGAATTTTCCTTAAACTTGCTGCATGGGTGTGGGTGGGAAAGCGAGCGTCGTTTATGAGTTCGGGCCCTTCCGGCTCGATCCCGGGGAGCGCAGATTGGTTCGGGAAGGCCAGCCGATCCCCTTGCGCGCCAAGATCTTCGAAACACTTTGTGCACTCGTGGAATCACACGGGCATCTTGTCCACAAGGATGAGCTGATCAGACGCGTTTGGCCTGACGCCGTTGTGGAAGAGGGCAACCTCACCCACAACATCTCGGCTCTGCGCAAGGCCCTCGGTGAACCTGCTACTGGACAGAAATACATCGAAACCGTTCCAGGCCGAGGATACCGGTTTGTGGCCTGGGTCAAGGAGGCCCGGCACCGCGAACCCGGGGCGCGGCTCGAATTCTGTCTTCCCCCAATGAAGCCTGTTGTCGCCCACCTTGTGCAACGTCGGAAGGAGCTTCAACTTCTGGATCAGTGTTTCGAGAGGGCGCAGGGCGGAGAGCGTAAGGTGGTCTTTGTCAGCGGCGAAGCGGGGATCGGCAAGACCGCTCTGGTCAATGCATTCGCTGAGAAGGCGCGCGGCAAGGCGGAGCTTTGGTTTGGTTACGGTCAGTGCTGGGATCAACGCGGCTCTGGGGAAGCCTATATGCCGGTACTGGAGGGGCTCAACCGCATGTGCCGGGAACCAGCCGGAGAGGACCTGATCAAGTTCCTTGCCCGCTGCGCTCCGACATGGCTGGTTCAGATGCCATGGCTGCTGAGCGGTAATGAGCTCGAGGGGTTGCAGCAGATGGCATTGGGTGCGACGCGAGACCGAATGCTCCGGGAAATGGTCGAGTCCGTCGAGGTCCTGAGCGCCGGCAAGCCGCTCCTTCTGGTGTTGGAGGATCTTCACTGGGCAGACTACTCGACCGTGGACCTGATCGCGTGCCTGGCGCGTCGCCATGAGCAGGCCCGCCTTCTGGTAATCTGCACCTATCGTCCCTGGGACGCGAAGGTCCGGGGACATCCTCTCCACGTGATTGTCCAGGAGTTGCGTGCACGTGGGTCGTGCGAAGAGCTTGCCCTGCCCTTCCTCGACGAAGGCGGTGTCGAAGAGTATCTGTTGTCGCGGTTCCATCACGGAAAGATCCCCGCGGGGCTGGCACGCGTCCTTCACGGCCGGACGGAGGGGAATCCGCTGTTCCTCGTTAATGTAGTTGACCATTGGTTGCCCATGGGCCTTTTGGAGAGACCACCGGAGGAATTGAGCCTGGACGTTCCGGACACCTTGCGAGGGCTCATAGACCAGCAACTGGCCATGATCAACCCCGGGGAGCAGGCTATCCTGGAAGCGGCGAGCGTAGCCGGGAGGGAATTTGCCGCGGCTGCGGTATCGGCCGCCGTCGAGCGAACGGAGGAGGAAGTCGAAAACGGTTGTGACGCCTTGGCGAGGCAGGGCCTTTTCCTGAGCCCTCGCGGAATGTCGGCTTGGCCGGATGGGACAGTCTCCGCGTGCTACGCGTTTGTGCACGACCTGCACCGCGAGATTCTATATGACCGCATCCCGCCTCGCCGGAGGGCGCGGTTACATATGCAGATAGGCACGAGGGTCGAGACAGGCTACGGGGCACTGGCGCGCGAGTTGGCGGCAGAGCTCGCTGTTCATTTTGTTCAAGGACAAGAGGTGCCACGCGCCGTTCAGTATCTCCGGTATGCCGCGGAGCAGGCTGTAGCACGGAGTGCATACCGGGAGGCAGTGGAATTCATTCAGCAGGCTCTGCTCCTCCTCGGGACACTGCCCGAGTCCGTCGAGCGTGCAGAACATGAGCTGGCCCTTCACGAGGCTCTCGCTCCGGCCCTGATGGCAGTCCAGGGATGGGGATCGCCTGACGCGCAGATCGCATACCAGCGCGCCAAGGAACTCTCCAAGCAATTGAAAGACCCGTCCCGGCACGCTGCGGTGCAGGTAGGCCTGGCCTCCATCCTGGAGGTCCGCGGCGAATACCGGGAGTCGCAGGTGCTTCTGGAAGACTACCTGCGCGAGGCACCGAACAACTGCCCGGGCTCACTCCTGGTCGAGTCGCACGACCTCCTTGCCTGTTCGCTCTTCCATCAGGGATCCTTCGGCCAATCAGTCGAGCATGCGAGCCAAGCCCTCACTCTTTACGAACCCGAACGGTGCTACCACTTCTTTGCCTCATCCGGGGTGAATCCGGCGGTGTCGGCTGAAGCCTGGGCCGCTCTCAGCTTGTGGTTCCTGGGCTGCCCGGATCAGGCCCTTGAAAAGACCAGGCAAGCGATTCGTCGAGCACAGAACCACGTGTACAGTCTGGCTTCGGCGCAGGCCCAGGCTGGGCTTCTCCATCAGTGCCGCCGCGAGCCTGAATTGGTGCGTGAATGGGCTGACGCTGCCATCAGGGTAGCAACTGAGAACGGCTTCCCGTACTGGGCTGCTGTCGGCGGCGTTTTGCGCGGCTGGGGCCTCGCCGTGCAGGGGCAATCTGCAGAAGGAATCGCCGAGATTCAGCAGGGGCTGGCCGGCTGCCGCGCCGCCGGCGTGGAAATGGACCGCCCCTATTACCTGGCGCTACTCGCCGAAGCACTTTGCTGCGACGCGCGGCCGAAGGATGCTCTGTGCGCCCTGGACGAAGCTCTGGGAATGATCAGCAACACGCGGACGTTTTTCTACGAGGCTGAATTGCACCGCCTTCGCGGCAGCGTGCTGATGGCAGTTCACAAGAGCCGCCTCACAGACGTGGAGAGTAGCTATCAACAGGCCTTGGAGGTGGCTCGCAGGCAAGAGGCACTTTGCCTGGAGCTGCGGGCAGCGGTGAGCCTGGCTTGTCTTTGGCGGGATCAAGGCAAGCAAAACGAGGCACGCGACTTGCTGGCTAAGATCTATGGCAGATTCACTGAGGGATTTGGCACCGCCGATCTGGCCGAGGCTAACGAGATTCTCAAAGGGGAGAGGCGGGGAAGATCGCGCCTCTCAAAGCTGGGCTGGGTAGGCAGGCTTGTCGTCGCAGCCGCTCCGGCGAGTTGGGTTATTGTGGCCGCTGACGCGTGGCTTAGCGCGTGAACGCCTGCAGTACCACCGCCTGCTGACCTTGCGCCACACACTGTCACGCTGACACCCGGCGGATGATAACGAGGTCGCGGTTCCATGTCGGCACATCGGACAGGGCCGGGACTATCGTGGCATCGAAGAACGATTCAAACAGCCACTCCGAATGCAGCGGAAGAGCCCGGCATTCACCGTGGTGGCGGTGCTGACGCTGCCGGCCTCCCTGGCTGAGCAGGGGTTCTCGGGTGCAGTAGCCGGCCGACTCACCGACCCCGCTGCCCTGCGCCGCCCGAACTTCTCCCGGTAGCCAGCTCAGGCATAGTCGGCCCGTGATCGTCGTACTCGAGCCAGTGCTGAGCAAAGACCGGGTCTCGCGGCTCAATTCCACAGGACATCAGCAGGGAATATTTCCCTGCTCCACGTGCCTTATGGGTAGATCCCGCCATTCGCTAACTGAAGAAAATGAATGCGTTAGCTGGTTCCCTGATGGAATGGAGCGGTTAGTGCATTTAGTGCATATTGAGGGGTGGGTCTCGTGGAGTGATAAAGACGCTCGGGTTCTTCACTCCCCGTTAAGGCCGCACCGTAACGATGAATGAAGGGGCAATGCCCTCCATGAGGGAGAGCGATGGAGGTCTGCAAATGACGATCATTGAGTCTTTCCTGCTTCCAGAGAAGGTCCATCTAACCGAGTCAAACGACTCCGATGGAGAGGATCTCCAGCCGCGTACGGCTGAAGTCGTCGTGCTCGGGTCCCGCAACTCGAAACTCCGGGTCGCTGACGCCCTCACAGTGCATGTCAGCGTTTCCGGGGACTGGGGATCGATCCTTGGCGATCCGATCATCGCGACGGCGATTTTGGACTGGCTGCTGCCTCTGCAGGATCACGAGGGCCAGGCAGCAACCGGACTTACCTCAGTCCCGGTCTCCGCTCCCTCCGGGACTGAGGCAAGGGAAACCTAGGAAAGGTATGGGGAAGATTCGAATTGGCTTCATCAGCGGCCTTTGGATATCAGCACCGGCCACTACTTGGCAGGCAGGGGCACGGCTATCGTCATGCCGTGGCGCCTGAAAACCTCCGTCATCTTCACGGGGTCAGGCGGCCCGCCGGCGGCGGCTCCGATTACTTCGGCAGCTTCGCGAAAATACTCGGGGCCCATTATTGCAGGGCTTATGACGGCGAGCTGTTTCACATTCTCCCTGCCGAGGTTGTCGAAGCGGTGCACCGCGCCTCGGGGAATACATAGCGCCTGCCCGGGACCGACCTCGATAGGCGTACCGTCAACCGTCCAGGTCAGGACGCCCTCGATGCCATAAAGGACCTCCTCGTATGCGTCGTTCTTGTGAGCCGGCGCCGCCAGTTTCTGCCCGACGGGCACGAGGACCTCGAACACCGACACGCTGCCGTTGGAATCGTCGGCGGTGAGGAGAAACCGAATCCCCAGCGGACCGATCGTGATGGTTTCCTCCGAAGGGTTGATCTTGGTCGCACCCTGCTGCATAGGCACCTCCGATGTGAACAGACTTGGATTACCGGGGACCGCCGGCTTCCGGACTTCTTCCGGGCATCCACAGTAACTATGCCCTTCGGATCAGTCGGAACATATCCGTAGGAATACCCATTCTTCAGCGGGATTGTTGCCCAGATCGGGCCTCGGCCGGGATTTCGTTGCCGCAGAGTCGATCCGGATCGGCGTGAGCCCTTGCGGGCGACGGAAGAGCAGGCGCCTTCAGAAAACCAGACACGCATCCAGAACGAGCGACGTCTTCGGGTTGAAGATGACCGCCCTGCCTTCGATCACTCCGCGCATTAGCCCGGACTTGAGCGGAGGGAGCTGTCGTTCCAGTTCCACGGGAAAAGCGATGACGCGTTTGTCGAGCCCGGGAGGCAGATGGCCCTTGCGCTGCAGCTGCTTCTCCAGCCCGGGGGGCAAGTCTCCGCCGCGTTTCGCCAGCCCGGGAGGCAGGCTTGCCGGGTGGGCGGAGTAGTATCGCCGGATGACATCCCGGTCCCGCTCGACAAAAACGTCAACCGCAACGTGAGTATCGACACCGGACGAATGATCGGTGTGCTGAGCGTTCTTGTTCTTGTCCTTTTGAGAGGATGCGGCGAGGGCTCCGGCGGGCAGGGCGAGCACGGCCAGAAACAGCAATAACAGTCTCGTGTCCCCGACTCTCATGGGTTCCCTCCTCCGGCCCGTTTGAGGGCCTGCTTCTACTGATCGTATCGCCGCGGGCAAGTTTCAGTCAAAAATCGCCCTCAGGATGCCTGATTGCGCATTTTGTGACCGCAATCACGATATCGCGGTAGGCCTGCTCTCGGTGTCTCGGTGATCCTGTATTTCTTCTCGATCGCGTGTCCGCCCACCTGCTCCGCTACGATTTCGGCCATCGCGCGCCCGCGTTCGGTCTCCCGCACGGTGCTGGCGTCGACCCGCCCGAACAAGTCCAGCAGGGGGGCGATCAGGCCGACTGCAACGCAGGTCACCATTCCGACAGGAGCCTGAGGCTCCGGCGGTCGAAAAACGCCGGATCCACGGCGCGAAAATAGCGTCGGATTTCGCGGCCGCCGACATTCACTCCGCTCTGGTCCCAATCGCACTTGATACAGTAAGGGGCGCTGTCGCAGGGAACAATGCCCGTTGAGAAGAACGCGCGGGCACTGCGGTGCTTCTGCGAATCAAAAGGATTACCGCGGCCGTCGAACTGCGCGAACACCAGATCGGCATCGGGGCGCGGTGCGCTGCAGCAAGGCATGATCCTTCCCGTGGCATCCATCACGAGGCTCTTATACAGCCAATGGCAGGTGTGACCTGAACCCGACGGCGGCTTCGCCCCGCGCGTTTCGGATTCGCACAGCGGCGTCTCAAAGGCGTGCGCGATGGCTTCCGTTTCCACATCCTCGGGAAACGGATTCCAGTTTTCCCGCTGGTTCGCCAGCGATAGCCAATTCAGTCGCCGGAGCCGGCTCTTCACAGATGCGGCGGCCCGGATGCCCGGAACGTCCCAACTTACGTCATAGGGACTGACCACCTGGAACTGATCGACCCCGAGGCTGCGCGCCACGCGCGCGGCCTGGGGAATTTCATGCGCGTTATGCTCAAAGGCGAGAAACTTCCAGCAGATCACCGGTGTCTTTCTTCGCAGTCTGCGTCTTGCAGCGACTAATGCGCGAACGTTGTCGAACACGAGTCCCAGATCGCCATTGCGACGGAAACGCTCGTAAACGGGCTGTGTGGCACCGTCGATCGAAAGGATCATGAAGTCAAGCCCAGACCCGACATATGCGCCTGGATCGAATCGTTGAACCGACAGACTCGTCGAGAGCGCCGTCCAGGTCAGATACCCTTTGGCTGCCCGGATCAGTTCCGGCGTACCGAGATTCAGAAGGGGCTCGCCGTAATTGCAGAAATACACGCCAACCAGATAAGGACCGTAGATCCTCAGCAGCGCCGCAAAGCGATCCGGCGAAAGGGTTCCATTGTGCCAGTCGAAGACCTTCAGTGACTCGGAATGAGTCGAATGAACGCAGCCCGGACAAGCGAGCCGGCACATGTTGGATGGGTCGATGATGAGTCCGATCGGCCGCGACTGCAGCGAAGCGTGGCGGGCACGGAAGTGGTAGCCTGCGAGGCAGATGTTTATCAGTTTCAGCGCCAGGGCTTGTGCCGGCGCGCGCGCGAAGCGTGAGCGCAGTTGAGCGTAAAGCGCCAACTTGCCCTTTTCGACGATAGCGGCCAGGTCATCGTCAGCGCCGAGACCCCGAATTTCCCGGTCGATCTTCAACAGAGCGGGACAAATGGTCCGGGCACCGTACAGGGAAGCGGGCACGAAGTGATGAAACAGAATGGAGAGCATGAGTCGTTTCCTGCGCCTCGAGGGTAATTCTCTACGAACTATGCGTGATGTTCAACCCGGCTACGATCGTTCACGATGGCAGGATGTTGCGGGCGGGCAGTCAATTTGACAACGATCCTGTCAAAGTCCGCGCTGACGCAGGAGGTGGAATATTACCGGGGTAATGAGCAGGGACAGGATCATGGATACCGCCACCCCTCCGATGACCGCGATTGCCAGCGGCTGAAGCAACTGGGCCCCGGAGCCCGCTCTTACCGCAAGCGGAGCCATGCCGAAAATGGTGGCAAGTGCGGTCATGGTTATAGGCCGCAGCCGGCGCCGGCCGGCGTGGAAGATCGCCTCGCGCAACTCGTAGCCCCTCTCTGAAAAGAACCGTTCGGCGTCGAGCATCAGAATGCCATTCTTGTGGACGATACCGACCACCATAATAACACCCATGAACGAGGAGATATTCAACGTGGTCCCGGTTATCCACAGCGCCAGGAGAGCGCCCGAGCAGCACAGGATCGTCGCCCCCAGGATCGCGAGAGGATGCGAAAACGAACGAAACTCAAACACGAGAATGATGAAGATGAGCAGGATCGACAGCAGCAATACTTGCGTCAATCCAAGAAACGACTCCCGCTGCATCTCGTAGAGACCGCCATATTCTATGTGCGTACCGGGCGGCAGCGCTACTTCCGCCGGAAGGCGCTGCTGGATTTCCCGGATTGCCGACCCGATGTCGCGCTTCTCCAGGCGCGCGGTCACAGCCGACATGTTGCGCAGATTCTCCCGCCGTATCTCGGTCGTGCCTTCGTCCACCTCAATGCTGGCGATGCTCGACATCGGAACGGTCTGCCCGGTCGGAGAAGTCAGCAACAGAGATTTCAGTTTGTCCGTCGAGGACCGATACTCCGCCGGATAGCGCACCCTTATGCCCACCAGTCTCTCTCCGCGGATGAGATCCGATGCCAACTCGCCATCGAGCATCGCGGCCTGCAGATCCGCGACATCCTTCACGCCGAAACCGGCCAGACGCGCTTTCTCAGGGTCTACACGGAAGTTCATGGACGGCCCGATGACGATTGTCCGGTTGACGATGTCCACAACGCCCTTGACCTTAGGCAGCCATTCCTCGATTTCCTTCGCGACGCGTTTGTATGTCGCTTCGTCGTCGTGGCGCACCTTGATCTCGATCGGCTGCGGCGACCACGCAAGGTCGCCGATCAAGTCTTCGAGGATGTGAGGAAACTCCACCTCGATCGCGGGCTCCGAAGAAACAATCTTCCGCCGCAGCTCGGCGGTCACTTCCTCGAGCGTACGCTTTCTATCCTTCTTGAGCTTGATGAGGAAGTCGCCCGTGTTTGGCTCCGCGATGGCGAGAGCCAGCCGTGCGCCGGTTCTGCGCGAATAACTTTCGATCTCGGGCGTCTCCTTTATGAATGCCTCGATATGCTTCAGCACACGGTCCGTCTCCTCCAAGGAAGTGCCGGGGGGCATCACGTAGTCCAGCACGAAGGCTCCTTCATCCATCTCCGGCAGGAAGCTGCTGCCGAGCTGGAGATAAACTCCAACCATGATGCCCAGCAACAGCAGGATGCTCAGCAGGATCGGACGCGGATGGTAGAGCGACCAGTGCAAGGCGATCTCGTAACGCGCCGTGAGCCAACGCAGAATTCGCCCTTCGCCCGTCTGCTCCGCTTTTTCGATGTCCGTTTCAGCTGCCGCCGCCGGGCGGCGCAAGAAGACGCCGGCCAGGGCCGGAGTGAAGAAGATCGCCAGGAACAAGGAGGCGAGCAGCGCCGTGACCATGGTCAGCGCGAGCGCACGGAAGAAGACGCCCGTGACCCCGCCAAGGATTACCAGCGGCGCAAAGACCATTATTGGAGTAAGCGTAGAGCCGGTCAGTGCCGGCGTAAGCTCGATGATGGCGCTCCTCGCCGCGTCCATGGGTGACTGGCCCGTGGAGAGATGCACGACCATGTTTTCCACCATCACGATCGCATCGTCGATCACCACGCCGATACAGGCGGCCAGCCCCCCGAGCGTCATCAAGTTGAAGCTCATGTTGAAGAACTTCATGAAGACGATGGCGATGAGCACCGCCAGCGGGATGACCACGGCCGCCACTATAGTTGTGCGCCAGCTCTTGAGGAAAGCCAGCAGCACGATCACCGACAACCCCAGGCCGATCAGGATGCTTTCCGTTACCCCGGAGATCGACTCTCGCACGAGAACGGACTGGTCATAGAACGTCGCAAGTTCGATGTCCGCCGGCAATAGTCTCTTGATGTCGCTCAATTCAGCGTTCACCGAATCGGCGATCTGTACGGCATTGCCATCCGGCTGCTGCAGGACATTCACCAGCACGGCCGGGCGGCCATTCGCCGTCACAATATTGTAGATGGGCCGCTCTCCGGGAACGACCTGCGCGAGATTCTTCACAGCGACGGGCGTTCCGCGCACGATGTCGATCACGGTGTTTTCGATATCCTCACGGGTGCGCAGCAGACCGGTTACGGTGGTCAGGTAGAGATGGTAGTTTTCCTGGACCATCCCCGACGGCGAAATGATGTTCCGCTCGCGCAGGGCATCGGCCACTTTAGTCAGCGGCATGCCGTAGCTGTTCAGCTTCTGCGGATCCACCAGGACGTGGTACTCGGGCGGGCGCCCGCCGACGATGCGGGTTTCCGCAACCCCCGGCAGCCGGTAGAGCCGGGGCGCGATGTTGTAATAGGCCAGTTCCCACAGCTCCGACTGCGAGCGCGTCGAGGATGTGATGCTGAAACCGACCATCGGGAAGACGGAAAACGTGAGCCGGTTGATGTAGAACCGGCATGTCGGCGGCAGCGACGGCGTAATCTGAGAGATGCGGCCCTGCACCAGGTGCAATGCATTGAGAATGTCCACGTCCCACCGGAAGAAGACGCTGATTTCCGAGGATCCCCGCGCCGTTACCGAGCGGATGGTCGTGATGCCGGGGACGATGCGAATGGTCTCCTCTATGGGCCGGGTCACACGCAGCATCTGTATGTCCACAGGCGTGATGCCGTTGTCCACCAGGATTACGATGCGCGGGAAATCCGTCTGTGGAAAGATCGCGATCGGCAGGCGAAAAGTGAAGGCCACCCCTGCAAGCGCGAAACTGAGGACGATGATTGCCATTGCCCGGGAATGCGCCTGGACGAACTGAGCAAGGCGTTCGGTCACGGCTTCCTTTCCTCCTGCACGCGGATCTGCGTTCCTTCGGGCAACCCATAGCCGCCCTGACGATAACGGCCTCTGCAGCGGTCAGGCCGCTCTTGATCTGGACCTTGCCTTCAAAGACCTCCCCGGTTTCCACTTCCCTCTTGACGGCCACTCCTTTCCCGCCGGCAACCATGACCGTCCCTCTCCGGGTGCCCTCAACGAACTGGACCGCAGTCAGGGGGACAACAACGCTGTTCGGGGCCATTCCGGTGACGATCAGCGTTTGGCCGAACACGCCTCCCCGCAACAGGCGTTTCGGGTTCGGGATTTCACACCAGGTCTCGACCGTTCGCCGCGCGGGATCAACCGCCTGGTTGACCATCGAGACGCGACCGTCAAACGAGGCGCCTCCACCGTCAGAGGGAATGAATGTGCAGGGCTCCCCGGTCCGAACACCGGCCGCATCGGTCTCCGGCACCTGAGCACGTGCGACCGCGACGCTCAGGTCCATGATCGTAAATAGGGGCGCATCAGGTTTTGCCATATCACCGGGAAACATGAACTGCTCGGTGATCGTCCCCGCCGATGGACTCCGGATCTCGGTGAACTCCAGTTGCGCTTTGACGAGGGAAAGCCGTGCCCGGGCCTGCTCCACCTTGCTCCTGGCCCCGAGGATTTCCTGGTCGCGCGACTGGTTCTGGAGCAAGTCGAGGGATCTTTTCGCCACCTCATAGGCGGCATTCGCCTGTGCCAACTCGGTCTGGCTGAGGAGCAGGTCGTGCTGGGGAATCGCACCCTGTTCGAAAAGCTGGCGGCGCCGTTCGTAGATCTTCTGGGCCTGGTTCAACGCTGCTTCCGCGCCGACAAGTTGTCCGCGTGCCCGCTCGATATCCGTCGGCAGCGTGCCGGACGTGACCAGTTGCAGGTTGGCCTCGGCATCGGTGACGGCCGCAAGCGCCTCGTTCTGCTCGGCAAGCAGGTCCTGATTTTCGAGTTGCGCGAGCACCTGGCCAGCCGCGACGTTGTCGCCTTTCCTGACGAGCAGCTTCCGGATGGGCGCCGTCACGCGGCTGCTTATGTTCGCCTGCTCACGGGCAAACACACTGGCGGGAGCCCGCACGACTATTTTGACGTCGGCAGTTTCGGCCCTGGCGACCTTCACCTCCACGACGGGTTTCAGAGGTGCTTCCTCGGGGGAGGCGCATCCCGCAAACACTAGAAGGGGCAGGAACATTATCTTGTCGGGTTTCATTGTCCGGATGCGACCTCCAGGTCAGCCTTGGCATTCAGGTAATTGGCAATTGTCGTGTAATAGTACGTCCTCGCCTGCGCCAGCTGATTTTGCGCGGTCACGACGTCGAGCGCCGACCCCTCTCCGCCTTCGTAGCGGATTCTGCTCAAACGCAGATCTTCTTCCGCTAATTTCGTCTGCCGGAGCGCCAGCGAGATCTGCTCGAAAAGCTGCTTCACCCGCGCGAGGGCGCGCTGGTACTCTTTCGAAAATGCGCGCTCGGATATCCGGCGCGCCTGTTCCGCCTGCTGTTCTCTCAGTCGTGCTTGCTGCATCGCCGAGCGAGCCTTGTTCCAGTCGAAGATAGGGAGCGTCAAATTGAAAAAGGCGGCGTACCCGCGATCATTGATTCGGACCGCACTGGAATCGATGCCGTACTGGAACGTCACGCCCATCTGCGGAAGCAGGTCGGCTCGAGCGCGCCTCGCATCTGCCTCAAAGCCCCTTCGTTGAGCGTCGAAGAGGCTGAATTCCGGACGATTCAGGTAGGGCGCGGATTGGGCGGCTTCACCCTCGGGGACCGGGGGAGTGTCGTCAAGAACGTCGGCCAGCACCAGGGGTTGAGCCACATCACGGGTCCAAAAAGAAGCCAATTCCTGGTGGGCGAGCTTCTCCTCGAGCTGCGCGGCGCTCACCGCCTGCTGCAGGAAGGCCGCCTGCGCCGAAGCCTTGATAACATCGGCCTGTGCCGCCTCTCCCCCCTCAAAACGCAGCCGGGTGCGCTTCTCAAAACTCTGGCCCTCTGCGAGCGCGTCTTGCAGAATCCGGACGATCCGCCGCGTCAGCAATGCTTGATAGTAGGAGGCGGTGACTGCCCGCTTGAGATCGCGTTGCGTCAGGACGATGCCTGTGGCGGCAAGTTCCTGTGAAATGCGCGCCCTGGACATTTCGGCGCGCAAACGGCCCGATGTGTCGAATTCCTGGTTCACGCTGAACAGGAATGCGTATTCACGAATCCCGTTCAGAGGCAGGTAACTGAACTGCTCCCGGTTGTACAGCAGCGGGCTGTTGTAGATCACGCCGTTCACCAGACGAGATTGCGGCAGGAAACCGGCGCGGACCTGGGAGATCTCACGCTCCGCGATGTCACGTTCCTGCCGGGCAATACCGACCGCTGACGGCGCAGATTCGGCCAGGCGAATGCAGTCCTGGAGTGTGAAAACTTGAGAGGACTGTTGCGCGGGCGCGCAAATGACGGCTGTCACCAGAAGGCTGACGACGCTCAAAAAGACATTGCGCACGGATCAATTCCCTCATCAGATTGGGCCCAAAGAGAGACTCACAGGCAAATCGCCGGGGGCCATCCCTCGCTTGCGTTTGGAGTGATCAACAGCGGAACTACGTCACTGGCGAAAACCACGCAGTCAATATATGTCTCATACCCATTTTTCTGCAAGCGCTTCCACCGCCTGAGCTGGAGCCCAACTGCCCGATCCAGGGCCGCGGAAGGCGATCGTTGCGCTTTTGCATGGTTGCCTCGCGATGCAGCGTCCCCCGGCAGTAGCAGTCGGCTCTCTACCTTGGATCGACCCTGCGCGGGGCCCCCTTGTCAGGCCTCGGTCTCTTCAGCCTGGCGATCAGGAGGGCGCCGACTTCGACACGATCGTATTTCCAGAAGTACAAGTCGTAGGCACCGGGCGTGGCTGTGACGGCACAAACCAGCGTGAAATGCTGCTCAAGCAGTTCCAGAAGGTACTTCATCGGTCGATTGAGCTCGGGTAGACGATCGAGAAATAGGCAGATGGCTCTCCCGCGGCTCTTCGCGCACACAAGTTCACACGAAGTTCCTGGTACCGCAGCGGTCTTCGGCGGGCCGGAGGTTTTGACTCTCGAGATGGAACCGAGGCTCCTGCATCCTGCACCAGGCCCTCGAGAGCGCCTTCCAGCAACCTCCGGCGACAACTGCAATCGCCGATGTACACGGCGCCGTGCAGTCCTCTGGCGCGAGCAGGTCCCAGGCGCCAGGCGCCGAAATGCTGATACCCTCCAGCATGGAGACAGCCGGCGACGGGAGCGCGGATGGGCGCGGCGGGTCGTGGCGCTCTTCGGCCCGCGGCACCTGGCCCGTGTTCTTCAAGTCGGCAAGCAGCCGACCGATCCGGCCGGCCAGCTGCTCGTATTCTTCCACGAAGGCGCCGCAGTGAGACGCCGCCGTATCTATGACGACCCGCTCAAGGCAGGCTCTTCATACGCGTCTCGCCTCACCCGCGGGTTCCATTGACGCCGCAGCCATGCCGGATGCCGCCCGATCCAGGATATCGTCTATCCACGGGGAGAGCGTGTCGAACGCATCCCTCCAGCGCTCGTCGAGATCCGCGATGCTCTCGTCGAGCGGGCGGAGCATGCTTTCGAGCTCGCGATCATCCGCCGTCGCACTGCCTGATCGACCCGACTTCATTTTCAGCGTTGCCAGCAGAGACTCGCAGAGAGACTGCACCTTTCGGTCAAGGGAGGCGGCGAGGGATTCACGGGACCTGTGCAACAGAGGGGATCTGGATCGCTGCATCAACGAAGCGCCGCAGCGTAAATGCGTACCTTGCGTGGATGTTGTCTCGTTTCCGCGACTCTGTTAGGATTGCAGCCGGCGATGGAGTTCGCCATAACCGGCCGATCGTGCCTGATAACTCCTACCTTGAGCGAAGCCCTGGTAGGGGTTCTGTGGCAGGAAACAGTAAGAATCCCGCCAGGAAAAAACTAACTGGCGGGATTTTTGTTTCTGGGCCTCAGATGAATGATGCGAGGACGGTCGGTGTGGCGGCCACGGTGATCGGCCCTGCGCTTGAACGGCTCGAAGAGATTCAGGGCAGGTTCGGTATCACGGCCATCGAGCCCTATCTCGAGGCATGCGAAGACCTGCTTCGTGAGAGCCGGTTCATCGACGTCGGCGTCTTTGGCCGCTTCAAGGCAGGAAAGAGTTCCCTCCTCAATCACCTGGCCCGGCGAGCCGTCCTCCCGGTCGGCGTCACTCCGGTCACTGCTATCATAACCAGGTTGCGCTACGGCGCACAGGAACGCGCGACAGTCGAATACCTCGACGGACGCTCGGAGAACGTTGCGTTGGAACTTGCGCCCAGCTTCATTTCCGAGTCCGAAAACCCCAGGAATGTGCACGGCGTCGCCGGGGTGACCCTGGAACTGCCGGAACTCGTCCCGTACCGGGGCCTTCAGTTCGTGGATACGCCCGGGCTTGACAGCGTCTTCGAGCACAACACGGAAACCGTCCTCGGCTGGCTCCCCAAGGCCGGGCTGGCGCTGGTGACCGTCAGCGTCGATCCTCCCCTGTCAAAACAGGATGTCGGCCTGATCCGCACGCTCAGTACCTACACGCCTCGGATCGTCATTCTGCTGACAAAAGTTGACCTGGTGTCCGAAGCGGAGCGTCGGGAAGTCGTTGAGTTCGTGGGCCAAGAGCTGAGGAAGGAATTCAGGGAGGAGTTCCGCATCCTGCCATTTTCCATTCGGCCCGGCCATGAGAGTCTGCGGGCGGCACTCGACCATGATCTGCTTCATCCGATGCGAAAGAACGTCGATGCGGAACGCGAAGCCATCCTGCACTTCAAGTTCAAGGCGCTGCTCGACCATACCAGGGATTACCTCCTGATCGCTCTCGCTGCGGCTGAGCGGGCCGATACGGACCGCTCAACCTTGAAGCGGCAGGTCCTGGACGAAAAGACCAGCTTTGAAACGATCCGGCTGGAGCTTCAGGCGCTGGCGGAACAGGGAACGAGCCAGACTCGTCCCTGGATCATGAAGCGAATGGCGGAAACATACCCGGCCATTGAGGAGCGTGTGACGGCATATGTAAAGCGGCGAATTGCCGGCATGAAGGGCAACGTGTGGCAACTAAGCCGGGCATTCGAGGACTGGCTGCGGGAATCGCTCGAACGGGAGTTGAGGGAGGTCTCGCGCAAAGAAGGGTTCACCTTCTGCGTCACGCTGGACAGGTCGCGCGGCACTTTGTCGCGAGCCGTCCAGGGATTCCGCGACCGGCTGGCCGGCAACGTGCAACGTGCCCTCGGGATCCAGCTTACGGCAAGCCCCTTCGAGTTCGAGGTAAAGAAGCCCGCCGCGCCCGCCATCTCGGTAAGCAACCCCTACATGTTCAATATCGACCTGCTCTGGTTTGTCATCCCGATGTTCATTTTCCGGCCGTGGGTCGAGCGACACCTGCTTGGACGGATCCATTGGGAAGTGGAGAAGAACCTATCCCGGCTCGCCTCGCAATGGACCGAGGGCATTAACGAGGCGATCCTGTCGATGATGAGGCAGGCCGAACGAAACGTGAAGGAGCAGATCCTGACAGTCGAGCGCCTTTTGTCGAGAACTCAGTCGGAGGCGGAGGCCATCAAGGGCGCCCTGAATGACGTCGAGGTGCAGCTGCGCGGAGTCGAAACGTCGCCGGCCGAATCACCCCAAGGAAGCCTGCTCCAGGCGTGACATGGCCTCCGGGCCGGCCGCGCCAAGGCCCGGATTTGGTGTCTTGTTCAACAACAGCAGAGAAACCATTCGTAGGAGAAATCATGAATCCGAGAATCGATTCTATTCGTGCGCTGGAAATCCTCGACTCGCGTGGGAACCCGACCGTCCGGGTGTCTGTCACGTTGTCAGACGGGATCCAGGCTTCGGCTTCGGTTCCTTCCGGCGCTTCCACCGGTGAGAATGAAGCCGTTGAATTGCGCGACGGCGACAAGCGCCGCTTTGACGGCAAGGGCGTCCTGAAGGCCGTTGCCGTGAGAACGATTTGGGAGAGGGCTCTCCCTGGCGGACTCCACCACCGACGGTGAACGGCTCGCCTCTCCCGATGTCACCCGGAGAGGAAGCGACAATTCGACCAGATCGTCGTCGACAATCCGTACCGGCAGGGCCGAATCTTTGTGAGCACCTTCTTGATGCCCCCCCCTTTGATGAGACAGAATGAATCCGAATGACAGTCCATCCGGCCTTCGGGACCTGTGCGGTCTGAATTCGGAATGTGAGGCGCATCGTCATGAACGAGCGATTGGTCTCCAGGCGTTTTCCACGCGCCTCGGTCTACCACCCTGACTGGGTGCTCGCCGGCATCAGCGGCGCGGCCAATCCGCTGTGGCTGACCGAGTGGCTTTCCGAATCTCTCGACCTCAGGCCCGGTATGCGTGTGCTGGACCTCGGTTGCGGGAGGGCGCTGTCGTCGGTCTTCCTTCACCGCGAATTCGGCGTGCAGATCTGGGCGGCCGACCTTTGGTTCGATGTCTCGGAGAACCTCAAGCGCATTCGCGACGCAGGGGTTGAGGACAGCGTCTTTCCGATCCACGCCGACGCGCGATCGCTGCCGTTTGCCCCGGAGTTTTTCGACGCCATCGTCTCCATCGATTCCTATCCCTACTACGGCACGGACGACCTGTATCTCCACTACCTGGCACGCTTCGTCAAACCGGGCGGCCCGGTGGGGATCGCCGGTGCCGGGCTGATGCGCGAGATGGATGACGCAATCCCCCCGCACCTCCGGGAGTGGTGGACTGCGGAGTCGCCCTGGTGCCTGCACTCGCCAGCCTGGTGGCGGCACCATTGGGGCCGGACCGGGGTCATGGACGTCGAGGCGGCCGACACGCTTCCCGATGGATGGCTTTTCTGGCTGGAGTGGCTCCGCCTGGTCGCCCCGGACAACACGACGGAAATCCGGACCCTGGAGACCGACTCCGGGCGCAACCTCGGCTATGTTCGCATCGTGGGCCGCCGCAGGCCTGAGGCACAGCTGCTGGACCCGATCACGTCCGTGCCTGCGCAATACGAGAGGAAGCCGCTGCTGCGCGGCTCGGAATAGTGGATCGACCGCACGATGCCGCCCTGTCCGGAGTTCGAGCTCTGCTCGCCGCTGCCGTCAGGGCGTGCAAGTCTGCCGCTATGGCGCATCCGGGGACCCGCTTTGCCCCCTGGATGATCGCAGCTATCCGACCAGTGTCGACACCTTGGAAGCCAGGACGGTATTCGAATCCGCGGTGGCACCCTCCGCATCCACTACCCGGACTCGGTACCAGAGCCCGCCGGGGAACCTTCCCTTGGCCCCGTTGTCCACGAACCGGAAGGGCTCTTCGCTGGTCTGCGGTGCATATGGCACCCGCGCAACCAGGTCGTGCCGGCGGAAGATTTCATAGGTTGCCAGCGGGCTGGCGGCGGCGTAAGCCGTGTCCCATGACACCTCTACCGATCCCTCTTCCGACCGGTTGACCTTCACGTTTTGCGGCGGTTGCAGCCCGCTTCCCGGCCGCTGGTAGAAGTTCGTACGAATGCCGTGCAGACCGGCGACCCGGTCGATGATGTCCTTCGTCTCCCGCCGCGTGAGATCGCGGGCGGTCTGGCATGCCGCCAGGTTGGCGACGAACTGGTCGCGCTGCGGATCGTTGTTCTTGTCCACTTCTCCGATCCCGATTACCGCCGTGTGCACGCCCGGCGCCGAAAGCGAGTAGCCGATGAAGTCCTGGTAGGGCACCTTGTCGGGCAGGCCGATGGTCTTGACCCACTCGCCGCCCCAGTGCTCTCCTTTCCCCCAGAACACACCGTCTGAAAAGACTTTCATAGCCATGACGCCGACGTTCTTGGCCCGGGCCACCGGCAGCGCGTTGGTCTCGAAGCTGAAGTAGTTCGGGTCGTTGGGGTTGATGGTGCACATGAGCCCTTCGAAGACGTTGTTCCTGTCCTTCCGCATGGCGTACATGACGGACGTCGGGTTCTCGTGGCAGCTCATGGCGATATGCCTGATCCACTTCTTGTGGTCGGGATTGAGGCCGGTGAGGTTGGTGCCGTCGCGATAATCGACCAGGAGAGCCAGCGTACCCAACCGCGGCAGGGATTTTTCGCCCGGACTGTCGAGCCCTTCGAAAACCGCGTCCACGGCAGCCTCGGTGTTCAGATTGTGGACGTGCATCATGTCGACGTAGGCACCGTCGGGAATATAGTCTTTGCCGTCGCCGAACATCTGGGTAAGGGAGCGCTTCAGCTCGTCCAGCGCCCTGGCGCCTCCCCCGCGAGTGCCGGCCGCCTGAGCCGGGGCATCGCGAATAATCGCATAGCGGCTTCCAAGCTTCGTGCTCACGAAGAGGCGGGACCTCAGGGCCGCCTGGTAGCCTGGCTGCCCGGGAACCAGATTCAGCTCCCGGAAAGCGGCCCCATAGTTGAGTTGGCTGTCGCCGTAGCTGTTACCGGTGTCGAGGAAGGTGACGCCGGCTTTGATCGACTTGACAATGAGTCCCGTGGCGTAGTCGCCCGGCTGTATCAGGCACGTGACCCCGCCGAGACCGAAGGTACTCACTTCACGGCCCGTGCGGCCCAGGACGCGGGTTTGCACTTTCCCCGCCGCCGGCTGCGCAAATGCCCGATGACGGGACAAAGGCAGGAAAGTTGTCGCCATTGAAACCGCGCCGGCCCAGCGCAGCGCATCACGTCGGCTGAAGGTCTTTTGCATGATTATTCCCCCAGGGCAGTCTACCGAACCTGTTTGCACAGGCGCAAGTGCTTTGGTGGAACAGCTCTATTCCCTTGGAGATAGGTGCGAGATGGCTGCAGAAGTGGGACGGCTCTGGCGCAGTGCGCAGGGTCCGCGCCGACGAGCTTGTCCGAAAGTTCTATGGAGCGGGCCTTCAGCCCTTGGGTCTTCTCGCGGATGCAAACCCTGGGCTTCGCCCCCGGCTGGTATGAGAGCGCGCTTTCAGCGCTCTACATGCTGATTTGGACACAGCTTTGAGGGCCGAAGGCCCGATCCATACCAGCCTGGCGCAACGCGCCAGGTATAGGAATAGCAATACCCCCGAGGGCTGAAAGCCCGTATCATTGCAGCCTACCAGGCCAGCTCGATAGATCGGGCCTTGCTCGGCCAAGGGTCAGGTCTAACAGACATGACCTACTTGGGACCGAACCATGTGACTGATGGGAGATGAGGTCCGAATCGGGTAGCATGTAGCCCTGGCTGTCTATGCGGACTTTCGCGCCTGGTTGAGAACATCCCGCAGTCGCCGCCCGACGATCTGTTCCTCGCCGGCCATGATGTCGAGCGAGACAATCCGCACTGTAGTGGCCCGATTCCTGGGAGGCGCTTTGGGGTCCCGCTCATGCACCACGGGCAGCGGGCTTGGGTATTGCGAAGTCAGCACTTCGATTGGCGGATCACCATTTCTGCGTGTTTGTGTCCGCCCAATAACGTGAGTCTTTGGGAATGTTCTGCCACAGGGGGATGCTCAGACCGTAGGGGTGGTCATACACGATCTGCCCGCCGAACAATGTCATGACACACTGGAGTTTCCTGTCTCCTTCTATCTTCCCCCCGCCTGAACCCCGATAGGCGAAATTGCCTTTGAGCATTTCAAATACGGCGATATCAGCGGTTGATCCGACGCTCAGGTTCCCGAGATCGGGTCGCCTTATTATCTGAGCGGGATTCACCGTGGTGCGTCGAATGACATCCTCGAGCGGCACTCCCAGGCAGAGGAACTTCGACATGACGTTGGCGAGGTTGATGCCCACGGTGACCGGAGTATCGGAAAACAGATCCGCGCTGATGGTATCGGGGATAAAACCCTGACGTACAGCGGGCACCACGAGCCTGAGCACAAAGCTCCCCCCTGCATGTCCCAAATCGAATTTCACCCCCTGCTCCCTGGCTTTGAGAACATCAGGATTGAGCTTCCCGTCCTCCGTCAGGAATGGATAGCGGCTTGCCAGGCAGTGGGTAACAATGTCGCCCGGACGCAGCTTCTTGAGGAGGAATTCACGGTACGACCTTTCCGGGAAGTTCCCCTGAGGCGGCTGCGGCGTGAAATCCGCCATAATCGGCAGATCAGCCAGGCGACCTGCCTCGAGGGTGCTGTCGATCGACGCCCAGGGAGTGCGCTTCTCATCAAATGTCCCGCCATAGTGGCCCGTTTTGAATCCGACAATGATATTCGGATATCTTTTCGCAGTGTCGGCCGCAAGCTGTACTTTGAACTGCGAGGGATCCTGTTCGGCTCTGTCAGACTGGGCACCCGGCGCCGCGATATTGAGAAACGAAAGTATCCTCATCTTCGAGCGGTCGATGATCTTCCTGAAATCTTCGAAGCTCTCTGCCCCCGCGGTCCCGCCGTCGCAGCATGTAGTGACCCCTGAGGGCAGGCAGTGATGATCCGCGATTACCGATGCGGTAACACTGAGGTTGGTGTAATAGCAGCAGATGTGGAGATCGATCAGACCAGGGGTCACGTAGTAGCCTGAAACATCGACCGTCGTTTTCCCTTCTGCAGCCGGGATATTTCCATCGACACGAGCTATCTTCCCACCCAGCACTGCAACGTCCATCGGCTGATTGATGCTGTTCCCGACATCGATAACGTGGCCGCCCTTGAGAACGACATCATACATTTGCGCCTTCTGTACAAAAGCCGGTGCTACTGACAACGAACACGGCACGGCTGCCGTGGCCAGGAATTCCCTTCTATTCATGACGATATTCCCCTGTACGCTTCACACATGTTTCACATGCTTGGACGTCATCCATAGTCTCACGGCATGGCAAAGACGGGAACTCGAAAATCAATCGGAGATGTTTGAGAAAACGGGAGGCATCCTTCAGACCGTTCTGGCATACAATCCCCTTCGAACTGGCACCGAAAGGAGGATGGGCACGTGAGGAACACAGCATTCGGGATTCTGGCGCTGGTCATGATATCAATCGGCCTCGCGTCAACTGCCGCGGGAGTCCACTCTCCCTCGGCGCCTGCTCAAACCGCCGTGGTCCGGAGTTCCGGCATCGGCACTCATCGCTGGGTCTATGCCAGCCGCTCTCTCAAGGAGCAGAAACACGTCTCGGAATTGATCGAGATTGCACGCCAGGCATCCGCGGGGGGAATGAACGGCATGGTACTCAGCAGCGGATACAGCCGAATCATGCTGAAAGATCCTGTCCACCTCGGACGTCTGAAACAGTTGCAGGAGGGCCTCTCCCGTCTGGGTGTCGAGCTGATTCCGATTTTCATGACCGCAGGTTACGGCGACGGCCTCGACGAGAATCCGAATCTGGCGGCCGGAATGCCGGTTCGCGACGCCCTGTTCGTGGCACGGGGCGGTCGGGCTGAATTGACCGAGGATCCCGCCCCCACCCGGCTCAACGGGGGATTCGAAGAGATTTCGGGAGGTGCGCCTGCGGGATTTATACTGGACGGGAAGCTGGGTGGGACGCTGTCGGTGGATTCGGTCGTTCATCACGGCGGGCAGCGTTCCCTTCGCATCGATTGCCGGAAACGATCCGGGGACGACCCGGGGTACGTCCGGCAGCAGATCGCGGTGCACCCCTACCGCTGCTATGTAATGCACGGCTGGATCCGCACTTCAGGCCTGGAGAAGCCGCGGGACTTCAGCCTGGGACATATCCGGTTCGAGGTCAAAGCGCTGGATGACGGGAGAAGACTGCAGTTCCACGATCCCGGAATACCGGTGCAGTCCGATTGGATGCAGTTTGCGGTGGGATTCAACAGCTGGGGCTACAGCAAGGTAGAAATTGCCATCGGGAACGAGACCTCACATACGGGGGAATTCTGGCTCGATGATGTCGAAGTGGTAGAAACCGGTCCGGTGAATATGCTGCGGCGGCCCGGCACTCCTGTGTCAGTCCGGGGCGAGACGAACGGTGTGGTCTACCGGGAGGGATCCGATTTTCAGCAGATCGCGGACCCGAAGCTGAATCACCGGTTCGAACATGAAGCCCCCCCGATCCTCCTCACCCCGAGCACCCGGATCAAGGAAGGCGAACGGCTGCGAATCAGCTGGTACCACAGCGCTGCGGTCTACCAGAGCCAGGTCTCGATCTGCATGTCCGAACCGGAGATCTACGAAATCTGGCGCGGCCAGGTCCGCGCTCTTCACGAGCATCTGCGACCGGGCACATACCTGCTCTCCATGGATGAGATCCGGGCCGGCGGAAGCTGCGAAGCGTGCGTCAGAAGAGGTATTACGATGGGGCAGATTCTGGGCGATTGCCTCACCCGCCAGGCAGCGATGATCCGGGAGGCCAACCCCACGGCGGAAATCGCCGTCTGGTCCGATATGCTGGATCCTAACCACAACGGCCGCAAGAACCCCTACTACCTGGTCAATGGAGATTTCGACGGCTCCTGGAACCACATCCCCAAGGACATGATTATCGCGGTTTGGGGGCAGAAGGTCCGTTCGGCGAGTTTCGAGCATTTCTCAGGGCTGGGATTCAGGACGCTCGGCGCCGCCTATTACGATACCGACAACCTCGATGACGTGCCGGCCTGGATCGAAGTTATGCAGAGGACCAAGGGCTCGACCGGTATGATGTACACGACGTGGCTTGACAAGTACAAGCTGCTGCCCGAATTCGCCCGGCTGCTCGGAGGAGGCGTGAAGAATTAACCGCAGGGGCGCAAAGACCGCAGAGAATGATTTCTATGTGATTTAGAATCAAATATTTATCTCTGCGGACTCTGCGTCTCTGCGGTGGCCCTGTCTTTCTTCCCCGGGGATGACGACGGTAGAGCAGCGGTATTGATCATCGGCGGCGGCGCCGATTGGTTGCCGCCCGCGGGGGTTGTTTGTGCGTCACTCAGCAAGACCCACAATCCTGTTGGTTGTGCTGCTGGCTGGAGTGCTGCCGTGTCTGGCCAGTTTCGCGGCCCACTTGCTCTTCGGCAATGCACCACACGTGCAGGAACCGTTGCACGAAATGTTCGAGCTGGCTGGGAGCTGCATCGCGCTGGGCGTGGCAATGCTGCTGCTTCTGCGCCTGCGGCACGAAGACACCGCACCACACCTGCTCTGGGTGGCCGCGGCGCTCGCGGCTATGGGCGTCGCGGACATGATGCACAGCGTAGCTCACTTCGGAGCGGAATGGTCCTGGCTTCGCCACGGGGCTACGCTCACGGGTGGCGTAGTATTCGGCCTCGTCTGGCTGCCGGCGCCGGTGGTCCGGCGCAAACAGCTCTTCGTCCTCATCGTAGCCGGCCTGGCCGCGTCGTGGTCGATCGCCGTCTGGGTGCGGTCCGTTCGGCTGCCGGCACCCTGGGGGCCGGATGGGTACACGCTTGCGTCCAAGATTGTCAACGCGCTGGGAGGAATGGGTTTCCTGGCGGCGGCGCTGTTCTTCCTCCTGCGTTACCTGCGCCTGCGGCACACCGAAGATGTAGTGTTTGGCAGTCAAACGCTGCTCTTTGGCACCGCCGGCCTGCTCTTCGCTTTCTCGGAAGTCTGGACCGCCGGCTGGTGGATCTGGCACGCCGCTCGCTTGGCAGCTTTCGCGATTCTCCTTGTCTCCGCCTATGAGATCGTAGCGGGCCTCCACCAGAAGATAGCGCGGCACGCGCAGGAATTGGAGGAGCGTGTCAGGGCGCGCACGGCGGAGCTGCGGGAACGCGAGGAGATATCCCGCAGTGCCTTCGCGAATGCCGCCATCGGGTTTGCGATGACCGCGCCGGACGGCCGGTTTTTGGACGCCAACCCTGCCTATTGCCGGCTCACGGGCTACGACGTCCGGGAGTTGCGGGCGCTGGAATTCTCGCAGCTGGTCCATCCTGACGATCGGGCGGAAAACCTGAGACTGATCAATCAGATGATGACCGGGCGGATCCGGGATTTCACGATCGAAAACCGCTATGTCCGCAAGGGAGGCCAGTCCCTGTGGGTCCGGAAGAGCGTGTCACTCGTGCGGACCGCCGAGGGCAGGCCCCAATGGATCCTTGCCCTCATAGAGGACATCACGCGGAGGCGGCAAGCCGAAGAAGCGCTGCGAGCCGGCGAGGAGCGCTACCGCCGCCTCTTCGAATCGATGGCGGAAGGTTTTGCCCTTCATGAAATGATCTTCGACGATCGCGGCCAGCCCGTCGATTACAGGTTCCTGGAGGTCAATCCCGCCTTCGGCCGGTTGACCGGGCTGGACCCCGAGGCGATCCTCGGGAAAACGGTGCGTGAGGTCATCCCCGCGGTCGAGCCCTCCTGGATCGAGACGTACGGCCGGGTGGTGCTGACGGGGCAAAGCGAGCGGTTCGAGCGCTACGTCGCCACGTTGGATCACTGGTACGACGTGTTTGCCTACTCGCCGGCGCCGGGCCAGTTTGCGACTGCGTTCACGGATATCACCCCGCGCAAACGGGCCGAGGAGGCGCTGCGCAAGAGCGAGGCCCGGCTGAGACTTGCCCAAGCCTCGGCCGGAGCAGGCTTGTGGAACTGGGACATCTCGGCCGGCAAGCTCGAGTGGTCCGAGGAGCTGTTCCACCTCTTTGGGTTAAATTCGGAAAGGGTCGAAGCGAATTTCGACGCCTGGTACGGCGCGCTGCATCCCGAGGACCGGCGCGCAGCGGAGGAGCGGATCCAGGCCGCGATCGACGGCCGGTCCCCCCTCGCCAGTGAGTATCGAGTCGTGCTCCCTTCCGGAGAGGTGCGATGGATCAACGCCCTCGGCAGCACGATTTACGACGAAGCCGGCAAGCCGCTGCGGATGGCAGGCATCTGCATCGACATCACTGAGCGCAAGTGGACCGAGGAGCAATTGCGCCAGAGCCGGGAAGACCTCGACCGCGCCCAGGAGGTCGGGCAGATCGGATGGTGGCGGCTGGATGTGCGACGCAACGTGCTGACCTGGTCCGATGAGAACTATCGCATCTTCGGCGTGCCCGTTGGGAAGCCCTTGAGCTACGAAACCTTCCTGGGAATCGTTCATCCGGACGACCGCGGGTACGTCGACGCAAGGTGGAACGCGGGGCTGTGCGGCGAGCCCTACGACATCGAGCACCGCATCATCACGGACGAGGGCGTCAAGTGGGTGCGTGAGAAGGCCTATCTGGAATTCGACCAGGGGATCACCCTGCGGGGTGGCTTCGGGATTACGCAGGACATTACCGCCCGCAAGAGCGCCGAGGAGGAACTGCGGCGCAGCGAAGAAGAGCGGAAGGTCGTCGAGGCCGTGCGCGCCGAGCGCAAGCGGCTTTTTGACGTGCTGGAAACGCTTCCGGCAATGATCTGCCTGTTGACGCAGGACTACCACATCGCCTTCGCCAACCGCAGTTTCCGCGAAAGGTTCGGCGATTTTACCGGACGGCGCTGTCACGAATGGCGTTTCGCGCAAGCCGCGCCTTGCGATTTCTGCGAAGCCTACCGCGTGCTCGAAACCGGCGAGCCGCACCGCTGGGAAATCAACACCCCGGACGGCAATGTGATCGATGCATACGACTTCCCGTTCATCGACGCAGACGGGTCGCGCATGATCCTGGAGATGGGTCTCGATATCACCGAGAGGCGCCGGACCGAGAAGGCGCTGAAGAGAGCCCACGAGGACCTTGCCGAACGTGCTGCGCAGCTGCGTGCCCTGGCAGGGGAACTCACTCTTTCGGAGCAGCGCGAACGCCAGCGCCTGGCTCAAATCCTGCATGACCACCTGCAGCAACTCCTCGTCGCGGCCAAGATGCGCACGGCGACCCTGGGGCCGGCGGGGGATAAGACCATCCGGCAGGCTGCGGCCGAGATCGCACACCTGATCGATGAAGCAATCACCGCATCACGGCTCGTGACGGCCGAGCTCAGTCCGCCGATTCTTCACGAGGGCGGGCTGCCTGCGGGACTGAGGTGGCTGGCCCGCCGTATGGCTGAGCGGCACGGGCTCCAGGTTGATCTGGCAATGGAGGAGGATCTGCCGCTGGTGGGCGAAGAAGTCAGGCTGCTGCTCTTCGAATCGGTGCGCGAGCTGCTGTTCAACGCTGTCAAGCATGCGCGGGTCGCCTCAGTGAAGCTCGATGTCCAGCGAATCGCAGCTGCCGACATTGGAATCACTGTCAGCGATACAGGCGCGGGCTTCGACCCGGACACGCTTAAGAAAGCCGGCGAGACCGGCGGCGGCTTCGGCCTCTTCAGCATCCGGGAACGCCTGGAACTCCTCGGCGGCCGGATGGACTTCGATAGCGCCCCCGGCCAGGGAAGCCGTTTCACGCTGACGGCCCCGGCGGGAGAGGCGCACTCCGAGGCGCCGCCGGTTGTGCCCGCGCCACCGCCACCTGCGCAGGATGCACAGGCAGTCAGGACCGGCGCACAGGGCGGGGGCCTGCCGATTCGGGTGCTGGTGGCGGATGATCACCTGGTCGTGCGCGAGGGGCTCAGGCGGCTGCTCGGCCAGGACCCCGGTATCCGGGTCGCAGGTGAGGCGGTTGACGGCCAGGAGGCTGTCGTCATGGCAGGCAGGCTCCGCCCTGATGTGATCCTCCTGGACCTGAGCATGCCGAAGCTCGATGGCGTGGAGGCCGCCCGCGCCATCCACAATTCCTATCCGGAGATCCGCATCATCGGTCTCTCGATGTACCAGGAGGCCGACCGGGCCCAGGCCATGCTTGCCGCCGGAGCCGTGGACTACGTCTCAAAAAGCGACCCGCCGCGCGACATGCTTTTCGCGATTCACCGAGCCTGTCAGCCTCACGCGAAGGTGCCTGACCCGCCCGACCCGGCCGAGCACCGCCGGGCTGGAACAGGTCAACCATCGGACACGTTGCCCGGAAAGGCTTGAGCTCGCACCGGCACGGCCTCCGCCTTCGAGCGGTGCGGCCGGGCAGAACCGGATCCGCAGAATCTCTGCGAGGTACGCCGGAGATAGATACATTACGGCACCGTGTCCGCCCCTATCGACCCTTAATGCTGCCGGATGCCTGTTATTTGTTGCGCGCCTCCGGCGAGTGCGGATATATTCAGCGCCGGACACGTTGCAGTGCTCTCATCGGTATATGACTGCTTCTCTTCCCGGCCCCGTTGCGCCTCACCGTCAGGCCTGAGTTGCAGCTGCACCCGACAAGCGGGGATCGCCGGGGAGGGCCTGGAACAATCGAGGAGGTCAAAATGCGAAAAACATCTTTCATTCTTCTTTGTATCTGCGTCCTGGCGCTCGGCGCCTACTTTGGCTGCGCCAAGAAGGAACCGCCGCCGACCCCGGCGGCGGTTGATGAGGGAAAGCTCCAGCTGTTCGGCCCCCTGCCCGAGGTCATTCCTTCGGAAGCAAATCCCGAAACTGATGCGAAGGTGGTGCTGGGGCGGATGCTCTACTATGAGCCTCGCCTGTCCAAGAGCCAGCAAATCTCGTGCAACAACTGCCATAAGCTCGACAAGTATGGCGTGGACGGAGAATCGACGTCCGACGGGCACAAGGGGCAGAAAGGCGACCGCAATTCGCCCACCGTCTACAACGCCGCCGGGCAATTCGCCCAGTTCTGGGACGGAAGGGCGCCCAACGTCGAGGAACAGGCCAAGGGGCCGGTCATGAATCCGGTCGAGATGGCCATGCCGAGCGAAAAGGTCGTCATCGCCGTCCTCAAGTCGATGCCGGAATACGTCGATGCCTTCAAGCAGGCCTTTCCGGATGACAAGGATCCAGTCACCCTCGACAACATGGCGAAGGCGATCGGCGTCTTCGAGCGCAAGCTTGTGACACCATCCCGGTGGGACAAGTTCCTCAAGGGTGACAAGAGCGCGCTGACAGACGAGGAAAAAGCGGGCTTCAACACGTTCGTGCAGTCGGGATGCCAGACCTGCCACGCAGGCGTACTGGTGGGCGGGAGTCTGTTCCAGAAGCTCGGCGCGGCCAAGCCGTGGCCAGACACGACCGACCCGGGGCGGGAGAAGGTGACGAAGAACGAGGCGGACCGGATGGTTTTCAAGGTCCCTTCGATGCGCAATATCGAGAAGACCGCACCCTACTATCACGATGGCAGGGTGAGAACATTGGAGCAGGCTATCTCCCTCATGGCCTTGCACCAGGTGGACCAGAAACTCACGGATGCCCAGGTGCAATCGATCGTCGCCTGGCTCAAGACGCTCACCGGCGAGATCCCGGCGGACTACATCAAGGAGCCTGCCCTGCCGAAGAGCACAGCCAAGACTCCAAAACCTGATATCTCGGATTGAGATTGCAGTAGCTCAGGCTAGGTTGTCAGCACGGTGCTGCGTCCCGTGAAACGGGACCGGCACCGTGCCCGGTATTTTCTCAGGTTCACATGGAGAGATGGCAAATGGGGCGCAGGATCCTGAAGTACGCTGTTCTTGTGTTGGTCTTTCTGTTTGTGGGCATTCAGTTCATCCAGCCTGATAGAACGAACCCGCCGGTCGATCCCTCTTCGACTTTCGAAGCGGTGGCCAAGCCCGGCCCGGAGGTGGCGAGTCTCGTGCGGCGAGCCTGTTACGATTGTCATTCCCACGGTACTGCGTGGCCCTGGTACAGCTATGTCGCTCCCGTCTCATGGCTGGTCGCCGACGATGTCAAAGCGGCGAGGAGAAACCTGAACTTTTCCCAATGGAACCTGCTCGGTCCCGAAATGTCGCGCACACGCCTGAAGGAAGCCTGCCAGGAAGTGAGAGAGGGAGGCATGCCGCTCTGGAACTATCGTCTGATGCATCCCGGCGCTCGCCTCACCGCCGAGGATATCAAGACACTCTGCGATGCCGGAGCCCAGACGCCCTGACCCCTCGGGGATGACTCCCGGTTGAAACGGTTTCCGCCCGCGACAAACCGTGCGCTGCCTGCTTCAGGCAGGTGCCAGAGCGGTCTGTACCTTGACTTCCCCTGCGACGTCGACCGGTATGGCGTCAAACTCAAAGCCGTGCCAGGTCTGTGAACTGCTGGGCGCAGCCCGGCCGTTGATACGAAGGGCCGTCGGCGCCGGACGCGTCTTCAATACCAGCAGCACTGCGTCACGCAACGGCCGGGCAGCATGCAGTGTGAATCGGTTGCCGGCGTCGAACGTCGCTTTCACCCCTCGCCGCGACACTTCCCATTGGCAGATCTGCTCGCTCGTCCACCATTCCAGCCCCTGCGCCCGGCCGTAATTCACCAGCCCCATGAGCGTATCGCTCACCGAAGGTTTCAGGATGTGGGCGGGATGAAAAAGGAAGTGTGCGACTCCGTGATGCCGCACGACCGAATCCACCAGCTGCGTGCCGTATTCCGGCGGGCAGACCACCACCAGATCCTGCGTCAGCATATTGATCTCGAGCACCGGCAGGAAGCGCGGCGAGTCTCGTTCGTCGTCCAGCGGGAAGTAAGGTTGCGAGCCCCCGAGCGGGAACCCGATCGTGCCCTGCTTGCTCGGTCCTCGCGTCTGGTCGGAGTTGACGCCCAGCTCTTCGCACCAGCGGAAGAAGTCGAGGCGGCTCTCCCAGCGCGTGTAGTGGTTCTTGTTGGTGGCGATGTGATGCAGCCCCGTTTCCTCGACCAACCAGCGGTGCTGGAGGACGAAGTTGTCCCTGGACCACGAAGTCCGCGGGCCACCCGTCATGGCGTCATAGTGCAGGCCGATCTCGAAGCCTTGTCCCTGCAGTCGGCGGTAGAATTCCCGCGGGTAACCGCCGGGATACAGGATGCACCATGTGGATTTCACGCGGCAGCGATTCATCACCTCCAGCAATGCAGCCGCCTTGTCCGGTTCGTTCTGGTCCGTGTCGTGCGAAATGAGCCCGACCGCATCGAGGCCGCGCGGCCAGTACCATAGCGCCGGCAGCGAAACACCCTGCTGCCGGGCGAGATAGAAAACACCGCGCAGGATGATCTCACGCAACTCGTCGCTGACCGGCTCGATGAACACGGGCACACCATCGGGCCGCATCGGGTGGCGGTCCCGTTGCCAATCGAGCACGAGACCATCCTCCGCCTTCAAAACGCCATCATTGATCGCTGCGGAACCGTCCGGTGCGGGCCTTCCGTCCTGAAGAACGGGGAGCCCCTGTTGCATGTGCACGATGGAGAAGATCAGGTCCGGCCCCATCAGGAGGGCACGGCCCTTCCCCCAGCGGTTTTCCACGATGGCACTGCCTTCCACCGCCGGGTTGCCTGCATCCAACTCCGCGAGCGTGGCCGCCGAGCCTGTTTTCGCGGTGAAGCCCCCGAACACGTGCAGCGAGCTGCGGAGCCCCGCCATCACGGGGTGGTCTGGAGCGCTCACTTTCAGCCAGCCTTCCGCCACGGGGCTCCGGCCGCTTACGCCGAAGATCTCATCCAGTCCCGACATCCCACCGATCCCGACAATCGAACCGCCGCTCTTAACCGAAGTATCGAGGGCCTGGTGCTGTTCCGCGGTCAATCGCAGATCCCCTGCCAGCACCACGATCGGCTGCGCGCGGCGTGGCAGCGAAGGCAAGTCTTCGGGCGACAAATGTTCAAAGAACAGTCCTGCACGCTGGAGGATCTCGACTATATAGACCCAGGCACGGGCACGTGGATGGACATCCGTGGAGACCGCCTGTGTGACCACGACGACTGGCGCGTTCATGGCATTCCCCGGAAGACGGTCGTTCGCTCCCTTGGTGCCGCTGGCTGCTGCCGCCACTTGGGCCGGCTGTCGGGCCGCACTCAAGCCCTGAGTCACCAGGCAGCCGCCTGCCGTGACCGCTGTTTGCAGGAAACCGCGCCGCGTCGCCGGGGTGCGCATCACTCACCTCCTGAGAGTTGCGAGGTAACGAGACTAGTCCTTTATCCGAGTCAGCTCAAAAACCACTGGATTGGATGCGTCAGGACACGCATGCGTCTTGATGTCCGGATTCTGCAGCCAGGGGAACCTGGCACCGTAGAGCATGGCGAAAGCCGCAGGCAGCATGCTGTAGAGTGCATGAATGCAGACCTTCCCCTGAACCCCGTGCTCGTTGATCTTAAACTCGTCGCCGACTTTGTGTATGCCGCAGGGCCCACTAACGCTGATGACCTTCCCGACAACTCCGGTGATCTTGGCTTCCATCTTCGCTCCCTCCACGACATCAGGTTGGCAGACACACGGCAGGGCCGGCAGGAAGAGCAGGCTGAGAGCAGCCGCGCCTCCTTCCTTGCAGAACTCCCTCCGACGCTTTGGCTTTTTCACGCCTCGATCCTCGATACCGCGGCAATTTAACACAGCGATCACAAATGGCAGCGATAGATCATGCTCACCTGTCGCCCGGGAATGAGTGGGCGCGTTGCGCCGCCACGCGTACCCGTACCGCGGCCGAGGGCGTCGACGACAAAAAAGGCCTGCAGGGAAGAGTCTATCCTCGATAGGGGTGGCGGTACGGAGGCCGATAGTCGCGCTTGAGGAGTCTGGAGGCCTCCGGATTGCCGGCGATCTCCTCGCTCGCTGCATCCCACGCAATCTTCGATCCGGTTTCGTACGAAATCATCGCCAGCTTCACGATCGCGGTCGAAAGAAATCCCTCTTCCGGTCCGCAAGACGTCTGTTTGCGCGTCCGCACAGCGTCCAGAAACTCCGCCATATGTATCTGCCCTGCAGCCGACGCAGCCTCGTTGACCTTGCGCTCCTTACCCTTGCCCCGCGGTATGACCACCCACCGGTCGTCGGTGACGAAGACTGTCTCCTTATCCCCATAGAAGAGGATGCCGTTTGAAATCTCGGGAATGTACTCCTCCGCTCCCCAGATGCGGTGCCGCCAGGTTACAGGGCACTTCTCGAACTCGAAGCACGCCGTGAGGGTATCGGGAGTGGTGATCTTTCCCGTCAACTCATAGATTCCGCCCGCGGAGACGACCGAGCGAGGCGACCTCTCGCCCAGGATCCAGCGCGTGGCATCGACGAGGTGTATGCCCCAGTCGACGAGGTGCCCGTGGCCGGTAGTCTTCTCCAACCGCCAGTTCACATGCCCCACCTGCTCGCTGTAGGGAATCTTCGGCCCCGGGCCGCACCACAGATCCCAGTCGAGCTCCATCGGCGGCGCTTTCGGCGTCGGATCCTTGAGCACGGCCGCATAGTTGATCTGGACGTCCACCTGAACGATCCGGCCGGCGCTGCCGGTTTGAATGTACTCGCGCGCCTGCCGAATCGCGGCCGCCTGCCGGCGCTGAAAGCCTATCTGCACGATCCGTCCGCTCTTTCTGGCGGCCTCGACCATGGCGCGGGCTTCACGGATGTCGTAGGCCATCGGCTTTTCGCAGTAGCAGTCGAGCTGCCTGTCCATGGCGGCAATGAACTGGAGTGCATGCCATTGCGGCGGCGTGGCGATGATGACCGCATCCAGCCCCTCCACCCCGAGCAGGTCCTGATAGAGCTTGAACGTTTGAGGCCGCTTGCCCTGCAGCGACTCGACCTTGTCGGCGCTGTTCGTCAGGTGACCAGAGTCGACGTCGCAGAGCGCGGCGATCTCAACACCGCCGGCCTTGAGCGCGGCCTGCAGGTCCACCATGCCATACCAACCGCAGCCGATGAGGCCCAGCCGGATGGTGCTATCCTGCGCGCGGAGCGCGCGTGCGGAAAGAAGCGGCGCGGCCATCGCGCCGCCGACGGCACCTTCAAGAAACTCGCGGCGATTGAGCTGTCGCATAGTCCTCCTTGCCCCGTCGGGGACTTCAGTTGATTACGTACTCGGTGCCGGGCTGCACCACGACCGCCTTCCGGCCGGCAGCCTCGACCTTCCTTACGAACTCATTCGGATCGGCATCGATCACGTCGAACGTCTTGTAGTGCATCGGGATGTTGATCCTGGCCTTGAGGAAGACGGCAGCGCGCACCGCGTCGTCGATTCCCATGGTGAAGTTGTCTCCGATCGGAAGGAGGGCGGCATCCAGCGGGCCCCAGGCATCTCCGATCAACTGCATGTCCATGAACAGGCCCGTGTCGCCCGCGTGGTAGATCTTCTTGCCGCCCATCGTCAGTATGATGCCCACCGGGTTGCCGAGCGCTTCGCCGTTGGGTCCGGTCGACCCGTGGTGAGCGATGGTCAGCTTCACGTGGCCGAAAGGGAATTGATGGCCGCCCCCTATGTGCATCGGGTGGCCGTTGCATCCCTGGGCGCCGAGGTAATTGACAATCTCATAGTTCGAGACGATGAGCGCCCCGGTCTTTTTCGCGATCGCGGCCGCATCACCGACGTGATCACCGTGCCCGTGAGTCAAGAGGATGGCATCCAGTCTCGTGAAGTGATCAGCCCGAACGTCGGCCAGCGGGTTTCCGCTCAGGAAGGGGTCTATCAGCACTCTGTGACCTGCATCGTCGAATTCCCAGCAATCGTGTCCGTGGTATCGCAGCTTCAGCATAGGAAGTCCTCCTTTCCTCGTCAGATCCTGGCCCAATTATAGACTGCCGGGCAGGCACATAGAACGGGCTTGGAGTGGGCGCGTTGCGCCGCAACGCGTACCCTGTCCGCGCCGGCCTCGCGGACCCCACGCGACTCTTCCCCGATCAAAGCTCCAGGAAATGCTCGAAACCGGGGGCGTGGATGCACTAGGCTGTAGGATGCAGGCTCGACGGGAAGGAGGAGATCAGGGACCCATGAGCGACCAGGCCAAGACGCTGGGACAGGCGATTCGTCTCTCCCCTGACAAGATCCTCAATCCGGAGGCGCTCCGCCGCCAGCGGCCTGTCTCCGGCGACCAGCCTGTCCTGATCCTCCTGGCCGCGGGAAAGGGGACGCGTTTCGGCCAGGCACCGAAGTGCGCCCAGCCGGTATGCGGCGTCCCGGTGGCAAGACACTCCATAGAAGCCTTCCGTTCCTTCGCTGCCTCCCCGGTCATCTGTGTCGTCGGCTACCGGCACGAAGAGGTTACCCGTGCGCTTGGGAATGACTGCGTTCACGTCCTGTCGGACAATCCCACCGGCGGGACCGCCTTCGCGGCGCTCGAGGCCTTCTGCGTCGCCGAGCTGGAGACGCTCAACCCCGTGCTCATGATCGGTATGGGAGATCGCGTGGCCGCGCCCTCGGTCTTCAGGATGCTGTACGAGAGGCACATGGCCGGTCCACGTGAAGCCGACCTGACATTCCTCACCGCCGTTTACGAGCCGCCGAAGAACCGCGGCAAGGGAAGAATAATGCGCGACGCGAGCCGGCGAGTGTTGGGGATTGTAGAGCAGCGGGATATCGACGCCATCACGGAGACGAAACTGCGCAGCGCACTTGATGCCCTCACCGAGGGCAACTGCCCCTTGTACGTGGTCCGGGCCGGGACATTCCGCCGCCACGCGGGAGAGCTGTCCAACGCCAACGCCCAGGGACAGTACTACCTGACCGACATCATCGAAAGCATCCGAAAGCAGGGAGGGCTGATTCGCACGATCACCACCACCGTGGCCGATCCCGAATACGATCTGCTCTGCTCGGATGTCACCGCTCCGATGGACCTCGCACTCCTGGAGGGCATCCTCAGGTCCTCCAGGCACCAGTCCGCCTCCGCGGCAGCGGAGGTGGAACAGGCTGCACTGAGCCTCCGCGAGGGCCGCCCAGCGGGCCAGGTTGCTTCGATCACGCTGCAGCTCGAGGAGTTGTACCGCACCGCCGCCGAAAACCGCCTCGGCTTCGACCCGGAAAAGCCGGTCGCCATAGGCATTTCAGGCGGCCGATTGCGCATCGCCTTCATGCATCCCGACATGGGGAGATTCTTCGGGCCGGCCTGGCAGATGCCTGTCGGGGCAAAGGATGCGACCGGCAGGGAACAGATCGCCTTGCTCGTCCAGTGCTCGGACGACAGGCAGATCCACCTGCATCCCACCAACCCTGAATTCCGGGAGAAGCTGAGCGCGATCGCCTCGGATATGGATTGCATGTACCCCGGTGAAGAGATCGCCGACTGGTACAGCTACGAGGGCTTCGGCACACGCATGGCCGAGAACGTGCTGCTTTCGCTCGGGTACTTCACGGATGCCGAGGTACAGAGGCGGAAGGAGAACCGGCAACCGCTTCCGCCCCCGTCGATGTGGGTCAGCACGAGCATGCGCCGGCCGTTCTCGCTCGTGGGCAACGCCATCGCCTCGATGCGCACTGTGCGCAAGGGAAACCTGGGGGCCAAGGTCCAGGCGGTCCTCGGGCGGGACACGTTTCGCGGCTTGAGGCTCGTGTCGACCGGGAACATTCCGCGCGGGGGATTCTCCAGTTCTTCGGCCGTGACCGTGGCCACGAAGAACGCGATCAACGCTCTCTTCGACCTGCGTATACCCCCGGACCTGCTCGTCCACCTCTCCTGCCAGGCAGAGTACGGCACCGGGGTGCGTGCGGGATCGCTCGATCAGGCCACGGAACAGAAGGGCCGGGCCGGTCAGGGAACCCTGATCTCATCCAATCCGCGGGATAACTACCGGATCCTCGGGACTTATTCAGTCCCCGCCGAACGCTTCAAGATGCTCTTCCCTTACACGGTGGATCGCGACCGCGCCGCGTGGGAGTGGTCTGCAGGAGTGTATGGTGCTGAGCCGGTGCCGGGTAGACAGACCACGGCCGAGATGCGCAAGATGACCGGGAAGTCCGCCGAAATAGCAGCGATCCTTCTGCGCCTGCCGCTCGATCTGGACCTTTTCAAGCAGGTCGAGTCGGACTTCCTCTCCGAGGGGAAGCCGAGCCGCCAAAGCCTGCAGTGGATCTGCGGCATCCTCCGGGAAATACCGCTGCTCGTCGGACAGGAAGAGCTGAGAGAACGCGTTTTCGGCCAGCGGCAGTGGTACGTCGAGCACCTCGCCGATCTGGAGAAGCTCGATCCGGCAACGGCAAGCGAGAAGACGGACGCCGCGTTCGCCGCCCTGTTCGCCGGCTGGCGCGATCCCGCGCTGCGTCGCACCATCCGGGAACAGGGTACCGTGGAGGAGACGGGCGTGCCGCTGCGCGCCATGGTGGCGTATCTCTTTGCTGAGGTGGCCAAAAATTTCCGCCTCATACACCATCCGGAGGAATGGATTGAGTGCGTCTCGCGGTCTCAACTCGGCGACCGCTGTTTCGACATCGACCCCAGCCGACTCCCGGACGGCCGACACATGCTCGAAAGCATGCCCTGGGAAAAACCGTGGTCGGGGCCGAGGTTGATGGAGCAGTGGCTGGACCGCTACGGCGCCACGCCCTTCGATTTCAACCGTGGCCTGTCCGACGATACACTGTCCGAAAATGAGCCGACGGAACTGCACCTGCTCGAGGGCACCAACTTCTTCCGGGGCCTTGCGCTCATCGACCTGGCCGAAGCCATGCTCAAACGGGCCTTCGGCGAGGACGCAGTGGCGGTGCGTGTGAATGCAGCGGGTCAGGGGGATTTCTTCCAGGTGCACGTCGACACAAGCCGCGCGGGCGTCGAGGAAGTCGAGGAGTTCATCCGCGCGGCATTCTACCGGCGCTTTTCCCTTTTCCCGGAACAGGAGTTTGTCGAGACCAATCCCGGCGGGGGTGCGGTCGGAGTCCGGCTGGCGCGCTTCGACCAGCTGCCCGAGCTGATACGCGCCCTCGGCGGCAGACTCGCCCGTTGACCGCAGAAGAACCTTACCGCAGAGGCGCCGAGGCCGCAGAGGCAAATTTCAAAACACCTTTGCTTTGCGGCCTCTGCGCCTTTGCGGTGCACATCAATTCAACTTCTTGCCTTCGAAATCTTCGTTTTGATACCCCGTGAAACCTGTCACCTTGCCGGATGCATCCCGGACGAAGCTGATCCGGGCACCGATTGCAGGGATGATGTAATCGGCATCCGATTCAGGCACCGCTTCGGCGACATCGGATGCTCCCTGCACTTTCAGCATGAGGCGTTTGCCGTCCCTGACCACCTCGATCACCGGACCTTGGACGATCTGGTAGCGGCCCACGTAGGAATCGAGCACCTTCAGATCCACGGTGAGATTCGGGTACGGGCGATGGATCTGGCGGCCATTGGCCTGGACTTGTGCATCAGGGGCGCGCACTGAGGCAGTCGGTCTGCAGCTCACCTCGAAACGGCCCGGCAACGAGCCAGAGGCGAAGAAGGCTCTCGTCTCCGTGCGTCCACGGCATTCGCATTTCATCCTTGAGCTTGAGTTTCGAAGCCGGTGGCGCTTCCTGCGGCAGGACGCTCGAGACGCCCAGAACCGACAACAAGGCTGCAGCCGCGAATCTGATGAGATCCATACAATCCTACCTCCATGTGCCGTCGGTGAAGGTTTTCCATAATCTTGCAGAATTCTCGAAGAGCATCACTGCCTTTTGCCGGCGCGGTCCCCGGTACATGGACCACGGACCTCGTGATATATTCGAGCGGAGCGCGGAAGGTCCACTGCGTCGAGCACAGGAGTGATTCCGATGAAATTTGAGCACTTTGCCTTGAATGTTCCCGAACCTGTTCAGATGGCGGAATGGTACGTCCGGAATCTGGGCATGAAAGTGGTCCTTTCGCTGGACAAAGCGCCGTTCACACGATTCCTGGCCGACGAGACGGGTCGTGTCACCGTGGAGCTGTACTCGAATGCCTCTGCTCCCATGCCCTCCTATAGGGACGCGCATCACCTGAATTTTCATTTCGCGTTTGCGGTGGCTGACGCCGAAGCGGCGAGGGCCGGGCTTCTACGGACGGGGGCGACCGATGTCGAGGTTGTGAGGCCCGCGGATGGATCGGTCTTGTACATGCTTCGCGATCCCTGGGGAGTGCCGCTGCAGATTTGTCAGCGCACCCATCCTTTTATGGTTTAGCCTGATCTTTCTCTGTGGTCTCCGCGCCTTTGCGGTGGGATTTCTTCATCAAGGGAGTTGATGCATGACAAGTAAAGTCTATTTCGGATCGCCGCTCCAGGCGAGGATCGGCGCCGAAGAAACGCTTCCGGCGAAGCTGGACCTGATCCTCGAAAAGCTCTATCTGCGCGACAGGGTCAAAGGTGAAACGGTGGTCATCAAGATGCACACCGGCAACAACATGATCTATTCCACCATTCACCCGGTGTTCGTGCGTCGCATCGTAAAGGCAGTCAGGGAAGGCGGCGGCAAACCGTTCGTAGCCGACATTAACCTGGACGCGGCCGGAGCGGAAGAGCGCGGATACTCTTCCGAGACCCTCGGCTGTCCCGTATATCCCGGCGGCGGCCCGGACGAGCGATATTTTTATGCACACAAGCGCAAGTTCAAGGGAATGGAGGAGTGGAAGGTGGCAGGCCATATCCAGGATGCCTCATTCCTGATCAACTTTGCGCATGTGAAAGGCCACCCCACGTGCGGGTTTGGCGCCGCCTTCAAGAACCTCGCTCTGGGATGCATGGTAGGCGAAACCCGCAGCTTGATGCATGATACCTGTCACTATGACCGCTACTGGTTCGCCGAGAAATGCCCTGATGAGCAGACCCGCAACAAGATCATAGCTTCCTGCCCTGTCGGTGCGCTTGTCACCGACAGGGAGGATCCTCGAGAACTTCACCTGCACATAGAACCCTGCACACAATGTGGCTTGTGCCTGAAGGTGGCTCCGCCCGGTTCGTTAAGAATTGACGCGGTGAATTTCCACGTTTTCCAGGAAGCATGTGCCATCAGTACCTCCATCACCTTGTCGACGTTTGCGCCGGGCAAGGCCGTGCATCTCAGCCTCGCGACCCAAATGACCCCGGTATGCGACTGTTTCGGTTTCACCGGGATGCCTATCCTGCCGGATGCCGGCGTGTTCGGTTCGGACGACATCGTGGCCATCGACCAGGCTGCCCTGGATGTGATCGCGCAATCCTCGCTGATCGTGGAACATGTTCCTGCGTCGCTGCGAAAATGGGTCTATCCGACGGGACATCCGTTCCAGCGCCTTCACGGCCCGCTGAAGGATCCGTACAAGGTGGTGGAATGCGGCGAGGCCCTCGGGTTGGGCTCACGCAAGTACGAGCTGATCGATGTGCTGCCGGTCGATTTGAACGCGGAGCCGAGCCGCTGGTTCATCCCCGCAAGCTAACGGGGTCGGACCGACGCAAGTTGAATTCCTTCAGCCGTTAAGCTCAGGAAGGGGCCTGGAAAATGGGCTTGGGCTTAATTTTTGATGGTAGTTTTCGGAGACTAAGCACAGCGGGCCATGTCGGTTGCCCCCTCAAGCATCCGGCCACCATGCCCCATGCGAGTCGATCCTTGCACGGTGAGGCGCTAGTGCTGCGCTTCATGAATCGAGCAGAATACCTCTCCTTCGCGAAAAACGACCGCTATAATCGCGTGTAAGAGCCTATCGTGGGGCAAATGCTCCTATAAGCTACTGAATTGAAACTGTTTGTGTCGGTCCGACCCCATATTCCTATTTGTCGGCACGGTTCGTCTTGCGTCGGTCCGACCCCCTGCTTATAGTCTAACAAGGGAGGTTACTATGATCAGACGGAGAGTCGTTATTGCGATCGCGGTAGCGGGGATCTTTGTTGCCGGGTTCTGGATTGGCAGCGAGCAGGCGGTGCAGAGCCAGCCGAAGAACCGTGTGTTCGAGCTCAGGACTTACACAACAAATGAGGGAAAGTTGCCTGCTTTGGAGGCCAGGTTCAGGGAACACACGATGAAGCTTTTCGTGAAGCATGGGATCAAGAGCGTGGCGTACTGGGTCCCCACGGACTCGCCGGCGTCCCAAAATACTCTGATATACGTCGTCTCTTTCCCGGACCGTGAGGCCGCAAAGAAGGCCTGGGCTGCGTTCATGAATGACCCGGAATGGAAGAAGGTGCAGCAGGAGTCGGAAGTCAACGGCAAGCTTGTTGCCAAGGTCGACTCTGTGTTCATGGAGCCGACGGATTTTTCCCCGATCAAGTGACGGACGGGGCCGCGCCTATCGTTTGAGTCTTTGAGCGCCGGATTGCAGCCAAGGCCTGCCGGGAGGGAGCATGCCGGCAGCAGGGGGTGATATCATGTTCGGCAATTCTTCTCTGTGGTCACGTCGGAGCGTCATCAAGACAGGAGGGACCGCTGGACTCGCAGCCGCTGCAGGAATGCCTCTGACCGCCAGCCCTCAGTCGAAGCAGCCGGCGCGCAGCGACGCACGGACGGCAATTGAACAGCGCGTGGAATCGACCCCGATCATAGACACGCACGAACACCTGATAGAAGAGGAAGCGCGCCTCAAGGGTACGAGTCGACGGATGAGGGCTAATGACTGGTCCTGCCTGCTGAGCCACTATCTCGATTCCGACCTGACCACTTGCGGCATGCCGCGCAAAACACAGGATGCGTTCTTCGGGCTCGAGATCGACCCGTTGCAGAAGTGGCGTCTCCTCGAGCCCTACTGGCCCAGGGTCCGGCACACCGGCTACGGCCAGGCAGTCGAAATCGCAATGAAGCGGCTCTACGGGATCGACCGCCTGTCGGGCGAGACTGCCGGCAGGGTCCAGCAGGGATACGAGCGGAGCCTGAAGCCGGGGTTGTATAAGACGGTGCTGCGGGATTTAGGACGGATCGAGTCGTGCCAGGTGAATTCCCTCGAAACCCCTTTTTCAGAATCGAAACAACCGGTGCTCCTCATGCAGGACATCAGTATCCTTGGCATGCACATAGGACCGGATATCAACAGCTATGCCGGGAAGGCCGGAATCACGGTGAATGACCTGCAGGACTGGCACCGGGTCATAGACTGGTGGTTCCAGACCTATGGCCCCTATGCAGTCGCGGTCAAATCCCAGGCGGCTTACAGCAGAAACATCGATTATGAAGATGTTCCTGCGGAGCAGGTCCAGGCGATCTTCAAGTCGAGGCTGAGCCGCGATCCGCTTGAAACCGCAGACGGGAAGCGCCTCGAGGATCACCTCTTCTGGTATTGCGTCCGAAAGGCTACGGAATACGAACTGCCGGTGAAGATTCATACCGGTTACTACGCCGGCTCCGGCACCATGCCGCTCTCCCGGGTCGGGCAAAATGCGGCAGCGGCCTCCGATTTATGCAGAATGGCGCCCAACGTTCGTTTCGTCTTCATGCACATCGACTATCCTTACTACGAGCCGATGATCGCGCTCGCCAAGCACTATGCGAACTGTTATGTCGATATGTGCTGGGCCTGGCTCATGAGCCCCGTCGCGGGCGTGAATTTCCTCAAGCAGTATCTGGTCACGGCTCCGGCCAACAAGGTGCTTACTTTCGGCGGAGACTACATCCCCGTCGAACCGGTGTTGGGGCACGTTGCGCTCGCCCGCCGCGGGATTGCACGCGCCCTCACCGAGCTGGTCGAAGAGGGTTGGCTCGACCTGGAATCGGCTTTGAGCCTGGCGGATCCCATCATGCGCGGAAACGCACGAGCCTTGTTCAATCTCGATCAGAAAACGAAGAAACTGCAGGCTGCACCCTGGCTTTGATTGTCTCCCGGCCGCCTGCCTGACGTCAGGCGGACCAAGGAAAGGAGAAGCGCGACATGTGTGGTTCGGGAAGACATGCTTTCGACGCTGGCGGTCCGTGCTGCGGGCACCCTTGGACGAGGCGGGAATTCATTGCTGGCTCAGCCGGGCTGGCAACCGCCGCAGGCTCGGTTTCCCTGGATTGCAGTCAGGCAGCGGGCGGAACAGCTCAGCCGGCAGTCTCCCGGGTCCCCTTGAAAGTCCTGCCGGTTTTCATCTTCAGGCCTTACGAGAGAAAGGAGGCCACGTCGTGGCGCTGGTCCGGCGCCTTCTTCTCGGAGGACCAGGCCGAAAGCGAGCGGCGAAGGATTCGGCAGGAGCTCGAGGCGATGGCAGCCGGCTGCCCATTTCCACTGCAATTCGAGCCTCTGCAGACCGTGGGGACAAAAGATCAGGCGGCCCTGGCAGCAGGTGGCGGACACGACGTGGTCCTGATCTACGGCGCCCAGCGGGAGCCGGAAGTCATCGAGGTCCTGTTGCGCGCGGGTAAGCCGGCGCTGATGTTCGTCCGACTCCATTCCGGTCCTTTCTACTACATGTACATCGGTGTTCACGGGCACCTGCTCCGCCAGCGCACCGACAGCCTGCGCCGGTCCGGGTTCGGCCTGGCTGATGTCGTCGTGGACAGGCCTGATGAACTGGTCTGGCGGCTGCGCTCGCTCCATGCGCTGAAGAGCATGCGCGGCAAGAGGATCGTCACGATCGGCGGATCCGACGGCTGGGGAGGACATCCTGAGGCGGTGGACAGGGCGCGGGAGATCTGGCCGCTGGACCTCAGGAACGTGAGCTATGAAGAACTCGGCCGGGACATTCGGGACGCTTTGCGGAACCGGCAGCAAATCTCAGCCTGCAGGGCGCAAGCGCAGCAACTGCTTGGCCAGAGCCGGGTCACGCTCGAGACGGACGAGGGATTCGTGGAACGGGCTTTTATCTTGCTGGAGGTCTTTCGCAAGCTCCTCGCCGCGTCCGAGACCGATGCCATCACGGTCAACAATTGCATGAGCACGATCATGCCGATCTCGAGAACGACCGCCTGCCTGCCCCTCATGCTCCTGAACGACACCGGGCACATGGCCTTTTGCGAGTCTGATTTTGTCTCAATCCCCGCCGGCATCCTGCTGCGATATGTTTCCGATAAGCCGGTCTTCCTGTGCAATCCCTCCCTGCCTTGTGATGGCCAGGTAACCGTGTCGCACTGCACTGCGCCCAGCTGGATGGATGGGACGACACCCCAACCCGTTCGCCTCCTGACGCACTACGAATCCGACTATGGGGCGGCACCAAAGGTCGAAGTGCCGAAGGGACAGGTTTTGACCGTTATCGACGCCGACTTCGCAGGCACGCGCTGGCTGGGTTTCGTGGGGGAAGTTACCGACAGCCCTTTCTACCCGATCTGCCGGACGCAGATAAGCATCAGGATCAAAGGCGACTCCCGCCGTCTGGCCGAGGAGACCATGGGATGGCACTGGATCGTGGCTTTCGGCGACCACCTTGACAAAATGGGCTATGCTGCCCGCAAGGCGGGCATCGACTGGCTGGCTCTGTGAGAAGGAGGTTGCCTCGATGAAGACGAAGCAGGAATTTCTGCGGTTTTCAGCCTGCAAGTTGCGGGAGCTGAACGGCCGCATCGCGGTTTGCCTGGAAAAGCTGAATGAAGAACAGGTCTGGCTCCGGGGGTGCGAGAACGAGAACGCGGTTGGCAACCTCTGCCTGCACCTGGCGGGAAACGTGCGCCAGTGGATCGGGCATGGCGTGGCAGGCCGGGAGGACAGGCGCACCCGGGACCTCGAGTTCTCCGCGCGGGGCGGCCGATCGACGGAAGAGATCAAGGCGCTGCTGACCGGAACCGTCGAGGAAGCGGCGCAAATAATCGAGCAGCTCAAACCGGAAACCCTGATGCATGAAACGCGCATCCAGAATTACGATGTGACAGTGCTGTCGGCGATCTATCACGTCGTCGAGCATTTTGCGCAGCACACCGGGCAGATCATATTCGCGACCAAGGCCCTGACCGGCGAGGACCTCGGATTCTACTCCCATCTCAGCCCAAAGAGGACGATGCCACCGCCATCCGCATGAATCGTGTGCCGCCGGCTGTCTTATCTCCCGTGTCACCCGCTTCGGCACGTGAGACCGGCTGCCGGCACAGGATCATCGGACCGACTGCGCCCGGCTCCTGATTTTTCGGAACAAGCGCTCCCATCCTGGATTATGATGACGTGTTGAAGAATCCTCCTATGCCCGAGGATCTGTTTCCATAGTCTCATCAGCACGAAAGGATTCCATCATGAAGCGTTCCGTGTCAGGTCTCGGATGTGCTTGCTGCAGCATGAACCGCCGGCAGTTCCTCGCAGCCGGAGGTGCCGTGTACGCCGGCGCCGTCGGATGGATGGCGGACCCCGCCGCTTCGCCGGCCAGCGCTGCGGAAAAGATCCGGATCCGGATCATATACTCGCTGCACGCGCCGCAGCAGAAGCAGCCGGATTGGCCGAACCAGGGTTTCGATTTCATGCCTGTCATCGAGCGGGTCAACACCCAACTGGCAAAGAGGTGCGCCGGGTTCGAGTTCCCCTGGTCGCTGGCAACCGGTCCGGAGGACGCGAAGAAGATACTGGAAGCCGACAAGACAGGACGGGTCGACGGCTACCTCGTGTACCAGATGAACGCCTGGAACCGCGTGGTGCAGACGATCGCGGAATCCGGCAAACCCGTGCTTTATGCCGATTTCCAATTTGGAGGCAGCGGCGGGTTCCTGGTCTACACCGCAGGATTCCTGCGCGCAGGCACGCCGAACGTCGGATTCGTGGCCTCATCGCGCATCGAGGACCTCGCTGCCGCGGTGAAGTGCTTCGAGGCCGTTAAGATGAACGGCTCCCCCGCGGGTTTCGCCGATGCCGTGGCTCGCGTGCGGAAGGATCGCACGCCGGGGCCCGGGGACCTCAGCTGCCAGCCCGATCCGCTGTCGACTCTTTCCAGCCGGGATTGCCTCGCACGCATGCAGCAGTCGAAGATACTGGCCGTGCAGGACGAGAAGTCCGGCCCGGGGCAGGCTCTGTTTCAGATTCCAGTGGAGCGTGTGGCCTTCGCCGAGGCAAACGAAGCGTGGAAGACGGCAGACCGGGATGAGACTCGGGCGGTGGCCGACCGCTGGGAGAGAGGTGCCGCCGAGGTCATCGGCGTGTCCCGCGAGACCCTTGAGACCTCCGCGGCCATGTACCTGGGGATGAAGGAGGTGCTGAAAAGGCACGGCGCGAATGCCATCACGATCAACTGCCTGGGCGGATTCTACGGTGGGCACATCCATGCCTACCCGTGTCTCGGCTTCCACGAGCTCAACAACGAGGGATTGATCGGTGCCTGCGAGTGCGACGTTCGGTCCACCGCCACCATGGTTGCATTCACGACTCTCACGCAGGGACGGCCCGGCTATATTTCAGACCCGGTCATCGATACCGCAAAGCGGCAGATCATCTACGCACACTGCGTGGCGGCAAACCGGGCCTTCGGACCCAGGGGCGCCGTGAATCCGTTTACCATTATGACGCACTCCGAAGATCGCCAGGGAGCTTCGGTGCGCTCGGTCCTCCCCGTCGGGTACATGACGACCACGCTCGAGATCCTGCCGGATCAGAAGCAGATCCTCTTCCACCAGGCAAAAGCTGTCGCCAACGATCCGGATGACAGGGCATGCCGGACGAAGCTGTGTGCAGAACCGATCGGGGATATTGAAAAGCTGTTCACGGAGTGGGATCGATGGGGATGGCACCGGGTGACGTTTTACGGAGATTTGAAGGAACCGGTTTTCGCACTTGCCGACGCGATGGGCTGGACCGTCGTCCGTGAGACCTGAAGCGCCCGCCTGCCGCACGAGATAGAAGCTACCTACCGCAGAGGCGCGGAGAACGCAGAGGCGAACAGATAAGAAACGATTAGTCGCCGACTTTTCTCTGCAATCTCTACGCCTTTGCGGTGCGATTCTTCCGCCTCCGGCGCTCTCATTCGGTGTCCGAGATGGAGGTCAAGATGCAACCTCACTCCCGATCGTTGGGCGTCCTCGTTTTTGCCGCGTTGGCATGTGCGCACACGCCGGGGGCGTTTGCACAGAACCCCGGCACCTCGCCGGTACCAACTGAAGTGGTGCAGTTGCCCGGTCTGAGACAGCCCGTCGAGATCCTCGTGGACCGGTGGGGAGTGCCGCACATTTTCGCCCAGAACGAAAACGATCTGTTCTTTGCACAGGGATTTAATGCGGCACGTGACCGGCTCTTCCAGCTCGACCTCTGGCGCCGACGCGGTCTCGGACAGCTTGCGGAGGTGCTGGGCCCCCTCTACGTGGAGCAGGATCGGGCGGCGCGGCTCTTTCTATATCGCGGCGACATGGAGCGGGAGTGGCGCGCCTACAGTTCAAAGAGCACCATGGATGCCGCCCGTGTCGCGAGGAAGTTCGCGGCGGGTATCAATGCTTACATAGATTTCCTTAAGGCTCACCCCGGGCAGATGCCCTGGGAATTCAGGTATCTGCGCTACGAGCCGTCGAAGTGGGCTCCGGAGGACGTGGTCCGTATCCGTTCCCATGGCCTCACGCGCAACCTCCTGTCGGAGGTGGCAAGAGCCCGGACCGCCTGCGCCGGTGACCTGAGAGCGGATGAAATTCGCTCCGGCCTGCAACCGCCCTGGGAAACCAGTATCCCCGAAGGGCTCGCCTCGTGCCTGCCGCGCGACCTGCTGCGCGTTTACCAGCTTGCGACCGCTGCCGTGCGTTTCAGGAACGACGAGATACTCGCAGCCGTCGAGGGTCCCTGGCCGGCGGATTACCCGCTGGAGGGGAGCAACAACTGGGTGGTAGCGCCCGCCAGGACCGCCACGGGAAGGGCGATCATGGCAAACGACCCGCACCGGGCGTACAGTGTCCCCAGCCTGCGTTACATCGTCCACCTGGCCTCACCGAGCCTGAACGTGATCGGAGCCGGAGAACCAGTCCTGCCGGGGATCTCGATCGGGCATAACGGGACTATCGCTTTCGGGCTGACGATTTTCCCGATCGATCAGGATGACCTTTACGTCTACGAACTGCAGCCCGGGAATCCCGGGTTCTACCGTTACGGGGATTCGTGGGAGCCTTTGCGAATTGTGCGAGAGGAGATCCGTGTCAAAGGCACTCAGCCGGCGGTTGCCGACCTTGCCTTCACGAAGCACGGTCCCGTGATCTACGTTGACGAGAACAACCGACGCGCGTTCGGCATACGTTCCTGCTGGTTCGAACCGGGCATGACGCCCTATTTCCGCAGCATAGATTCCATGCGGGCCCGGGATTTCGAGGAATTCAGGCAGTCGATGTCCGCATGGGGCGCTCCGACGCTGAACCATGTCTATGCGGACGTCAAGGGTAACATCGGCTGGCTGGCACGCGGCCGCGCGCCCAGAAGGCCCGGCTGGGACGGGCTCCTGCCTGTTCCCGCCGACGGACGCCACGAGTGGGATGGCTTCTGGTCCGGCGAAGAGTTGCCTTCAGTTTACAACCCGCCGGAGGGCTGGTTTGCCACCGCCAACCAGATGAATCTTCCGGGCGACTATCCCTACCGGGAGCGAAAGCTCGGCTTCGAGTGGGCGAACCCCTCGAGGTTCGAACGTATCTCCCAGGTGCTCGAGGGAAACGAACGGTTAACCATCGAAGATTGCCAGCGGCTCCAGAACGACGTCGTTTCGATCCCGGCCCGGCACATGGTGCGCCTGCTCGAGAACCTGGTCGCGGAAGAAGCGAAAGCGAGGGCCGGGATCGCGCTGTTAAGAGGCTGGGACTTCCGCGAAAGCCAGGAATCGGCGCCGGCGGCGTTGTTCGAAGTCTGGCAGGCCCGGCACCTGCGACAGGCATTCCGCCGAGCAGTGTTACCGGCATCCGTGGCTGATGTACTTCCGTCCACCGACGAGCGCGTGATGATCGCCGCACTCGAGGATCCGACTTTGCGCTTCGGGGATGACGCCGTGCCGCGCCGCAACAGGCTGCTGCTCGAGACGCTCGCCGCCGCTTACGCAGACATGGAAGAGCTGCAGGGCCCGGACCCGCGGCTGTGGCAATGGGGGAAGCTCCAGCAGAACTTCATCGAGCATCCGCTGTCAGGCCTTGTCGGCGAAGCGATGCGCCGGAAGATCGACGTCGGGCCGATGCCGCGGCAAGGCGGCGAGTTCACACCCAATCAATCCGGGTATCGGGCTGAAGATTTCCGGCAAACAGGCGGGCCTTCGTTCCGAATCATTGTCGACGTGGGCAACTGGGACAATTCACGCGCCGTGAACCATCCCGGCCAATCAGGCAACCCGGACAGTCCCCATTACCGGGACCTCGCGCCTCTCTGGCTGCGCGGCGACTACTTCCCGCTGCTCTACTCGCGCAAATCCATCGAGAGCGCGACCGAATCGCGCATTCGCCTCGTCCCTCAGAATCCTGCCTCAGGAGGGGCGAAAGAATCTGGGCGCAAAGCCGCAGCGTCCACAGAGTAGAATCTCACAGGGCAGGGAGCCTTATAACAAGGAACAGGAGCCAGCCATGGAAGTCATAATACTACCTACACGAGAGCACGCAACGGTTTTGACCGCCCGGTTGATTGCCAAGGCGCTCCGGCAAAAGCCGACACTGGTGTTGGGATTGGCCACCGGTCGCACCATGGAACGTCTCTACTGTCTGCTGGGCAACATGCACAGGGATGAGGGTCTGGATTTCTCTCTCTGCCGCACCTTCAACCTCGACGAGTACATAGGCTTGTCCCCGGAGAGCCCGTATTCCTACCGCTACTACATGAACGAGCAGCTCTTCAAGCGGGTCAATATCGACTTGCGCAACACTCATCTGCCGGACGGTATGGCGCCTGACATCGACGCCGCCTGCCGGCAGTACGAAACGCAGATCGTGGAATGCGGTGGCATCGACATCCAGCTCCTGGGGATCGGTTCGGACGGGCACATCGGGTTCAACGAACCCCTTTCCGCCCTGCGGTCGCGCACCCGCCAGAAGGCTCTGACGCCGGACACCATCCGGCAGAACGCCGGCCTGTGCGGCGGCGAGCAGAACGTGCCGCGCCGTGCCGTTACCATGGGGGTAGGCACGATCCTGGATGTCAAGCGCTGCCTGATGTTGGTCACAGGCTCCACCAAGGCGCACATCCTGGCCAAGGCAGTCGAGGGACCGATCACGTCGATGGTGACCGCCTCCGCCCTGCAATTGCACCCCTCCTGCCGCGTTATCGTCGATGCCGAAGCCGCAGCCTTTCTCCAGGGCAGGGAATACTACAACTGGATATTCCGCAACGAGCCGGAGTGGTCCGAGCACCAGGACTTGATCCGATAGAGAGTCTGGGGGCCTTGAAAACGGCCCGCCGGAAGACATCCCTACCTGGTTGGTGTGCCCCGGCCGATAGGCTCGTGAAATCGTCCGCCGGTCAATGCCGGGTCGTTATCGTAACCCAAGGCTTTGAAATCCAGCCGATTCTTCACCTCCGGGTAAGTCGCGAGCCGTTGCGCCGGAAGAGCTCTTCCCGAGGCTCCCTTGTGGCAGCGCGCACAGTCAACGGCCTGCGAGCTGTGACAATCGGTGCATCCCAGGGCCTGCCTGGCCGGGACGACCTCGTGGTGGATCGCGGAATACATCCTCGTCTCCACGAAGCCGTATTTGCCCGAATACGGCAGCCCTGTCCTCTTCATCCCTTCGGCGAGGGCCTTGGCCCAATCGAAGTCGACCCAATAGTTCTCGATGAAATTGGGCAAAGCCAGCGTGCTGTTCTCGGTGTCGTACGGCTGTACCGCGGCATGCGCCTTGAACGGGAAGATGCGCGCCGCCGGGCTGCGCTTTTCGCCGACCGGGGCGTTCAGGATCACCGGGGCGGAGGCGTCAATCTTGCCTCCCACGAGCGAAGCGTTGCGCGTTCCGTCATACCAGAGGTAGACGGGCACCAGATCCTTCCCCCATGTGAGTGCGCCGAACTTCTTGTCGTACGTCTCCATGCCGTACCGGTCGCGGCTTTCAGGCATATTCCGGCCTGCGGTCGAATAGTCGCGGCGCACGAGAGTGGGCGTCTGGCGGGCGTAGGTCGGGATATGGCAGGTCTCACAGGCGACATGCCTGATGTGGCCGTCCAGGTGGCCGTTCAGCGGGCCCGTCACCCCGTGTGGCGCCTGGCCGTGGCAGTCCTCGCAGCCGAGGCGGGCTTCGACAGCCGGGGCGGTCAGGGACATCCCGGCGATCCTGTGCCCTTTGGTGGTATGGCAGTCCTGGCAGCGCATGTTCAGCGCCCCCATGTGCATGTCGGTGGGGGCATTCGATTCCGCCAGGACCGGCTCGAGGTCCCCATGTTTGGCATTGGGGGCCCCGCCGCTGTAGAAGTGACACGAACCGCAGGCCCGTCGCGAGGGGCGTCCTACCTTGGTCGAGACCGCGACCAGATCCACAGACGGGTCGGGGAAGCCTCCCTTCCTGGGGTCTTTCCGGTAACCGCCCGTCGTGTCATGGCAGACCAGGCAATCGATGTTGGCTGGATTCGAGAAGTCGTAGCGGTCGTCGACGCCGCCGTAGCCTATGTGACAGGACATGCACTGCTGCCGGTTCGAGCCGATAGCGATGCAATAGTTGTTCACCATGAGCCTCAGGCTGATGTCCGTCCGATGCTCGTAGCCTGCCAGCGTCGGAGAGGATCCCTTCCAGTTCCAGTGGGCAGTCTTCAAAAGGTCCCGCCCCACCTTGGGATGACAGGACAGGCATGCTCGTGTCACATCCTGGGGGCTGGGCTTTCCGCTGAACGACACCAGCCTGGAATGGTCCGGCGTCCAGGGATGGTGGCAGTCCGCGCATTCAGTTGGTGCAGACGTCGGTTTCGCCTGGCGTTCGTGGCAGCCGATGCACTGACGATGGTAGGCCCCCTTGAGCCCGATGCGTGCGGGGCTGTCCTCTTCGTTGGGCAGCCCGTGGCAACGGGTGCAACTCTGCGGCTCGTGACCTGCCATGTCGTCGTGGCAGGCGGAGCATGGACCGCCCAGTTTGATTTCTATGGACGCGTGCAGCTCCCTGATGTCGGTCCCCACCCGGTCCTTCTCGTCACTCGAATATCGGTGATGGCAGATCCCGCAGTCCCCTCCCGTCAACCCGTCATGGATCCGGTGGGAAAAGGCCACAGGCTCATAGTCGTCGGCCTTGGTCTTCAACACCGCGCTGTCGAGCAGGTAGAAGTTCTTGTAGGCGGAGGGGCGCTGGGGATAGGTCGCTCCCGGTGTGCCCGCGAGTGAAACGCCCGGTTCGGTCCGGACGCGCCGCACCTCCTGAACCGTTCTTACGGAAGCCTGGATAGCCTCGATGTGCACGACGCTGTAAAGCCCGATGAAAACCAAAAGGCAGCCGATGGCGGTGCCCCTGATCGCCCAGGTCCAGAATGCGCTGACGGTCTGCTCGCGCTCTTCGCGCATCCGGGCAAGCTGGACTTCGAGCGCCGGCACGTAACCCGGCAGGATCGGGAAAAAGGTTACACACACGCGGTAGCAGAAGAGGATGCTGGAAACGATCGCGATCGTCATCGCAATCTCCCCGATCGAGGGGAAGTAGGCCTTGGTCAAGTACGGGGGATTGTACGCGACAAGGAAAACATTGATGCGGTTCAGGACCACACCGAAGATGACCAGGGAGACGGCGAAGAACAGCCACCCCATGGAGCGACGGACCGCTGTGACAAGGAAGAGCAGGAAGGGGGCAACCACACCCAGCAGGATCTCGATTGCCAATGCCGTGGTTGAGGCCGGGTGTTCGATGAAATTCAGTTGATCATGACGGACGATGAGGTCCCCGATCTTCACGGCGCCGTAGATCCCGAGGAACCAGGGGATCATGCGGGCAATCGGTGTCAGGAGATCCATCTCCGGGTTGCGGCCGAAACTGATGTTGGCGTAAATGGATTCCAGGATGACCATCGGGAATCCCACCATGATCGCCGAGAGCAGGAACAGGATGGGGAGGACAGGGGTGTACCACAGCGTGCTCATCTTCGACGGGGCGATCAACATCAGTGATCCCAGTGACGACTGGTGCATGAAGGAGAGCACCACACCGGCCACGATGAACAGGGGCAGGGCGATCTTGACCACGGCATACAGCGTGGCGAGCGGTTTCTCCACCTTCCTCAGGAGCGCCGCGCCCCACTCGTTACGATCGATGCGAGCCCTCAACCCTTCCAGGAACGCCGGGCTCATCTCCACGGTCAACACCACGAGGTAAGCGCAGACGCACATGCCGACCTCGAAGAGCACCGAGTTCCCCTGCCAATTGAAGATCGGGCGCCAGATATTCCAGTAGCGGCCCAGGTCGAAGCTAAGGGCGATGGCCACCCACAGGTAGCCCAGGAACGCCGTGAGGATGGCAGGGCGAAGCAGGGGCTTGTACTTCTTCTGGCCGAAGATGTCGACCAGGGCAGCCGTGGTGAAACCGCCGGCAGCCAGGGCGACACCGCAGGCCACGTCGAAGGCGATCCAGATCCCCCACGGATTGTGGTTATCGAGATTGGTCACCGTCCCCAGCCCGAGGAACATGCGCGTGATTCCGAATGCGAAACCGCAGCCCATGAAAATCAGGAGGGTCAAGGTGCCGAAGGTGAAGAACGGCTTTGTAACCCGATGCGGGCGATCGTCGTGGAGTGCCGGCGTCATTCCGCACCTCCCTCGGGCCCGCGACCCGGGTATCGGCCGACACTCATGCCCGGAACATCGTCAGGGCGCTGCAGGTTGCGGTGCCACAAATAGGAGAGGAGGCCGTAGAACGCGATCGGGATCATGCCGTATCTGAAGATGCCATGCTGAATCTCCTCTGTCAGGCGCGGCGGGGCCGCACCCGGCAGATCGAGGAGCCCGATTTCCTTCACCGGCCGACCGGCCAGATAGAGCCACGATGTTCCACCCACTTCGCCCTCCCCATACACATGGTTGATGTAGCGGTCGGGGCGCCGCTGCAGTCGATCCTTAGCCATGACGAGCAGCTCCGCCCGGCGGCCGAACACCAGGGCTTCCGTCGGGCAGGAGGAAGCACAGGCAGGGTTAGCCCCGGTGCCCTTGGCACGGTCGGTGCAAAACTCGCACTTGCGCACCCGGGGCGTGAGCGCTTCGTGAAACTCGTAGGCCGGGATCTCGAACGGACAGGCGACCTGGCAGTAGCGGCATCCTATGCAGATGGTCGGATTGTAGACCACGGCACCGTCGGCCGACTTTCTCAGCGCTCCTACGATGCAGGCCGACACGCAGGACGGGTCCAGGCAGTGCATGCACTGAACCTTGGCATAGGTCTGGGGCACGCCGGCCTGGTCGGGAGAAGGACTCCCCGGGAACTGATTCACCACGGTAAAAGCGTTTTCCGTGGGCCTGCGAAAGGTCCGGAGTGCTTCCCTGTCCGAAAAGGATTCAGCCGTGCGCGGCAGGTTATTTCTGCGATTGCATGCCTCCTCGCACTTCCGGCAACCGATGCAGAGCGTGGTATCCACCAGAACCCCTACATGTTCCGGGGAGGGCGCCTTTTTTTCCTCTTGCGCCTGGGAGGCCCCCATCGCCAGGGATTGAGTGGAGACTCCGGCCGTCGCTGCGAATCCCAGCTGGAGAAGAGTGCGTCGATCCAATTTCTTATTCATACACATCACCTGAATTCGGTTAAGCCCGGTGTCGCTCGCTGACTGCAGCTTCGGTCGGCAGCCGCGCTACTGCTCGGCGCCTGGTGCGGCAGGCTGTGACTGCAAGAACGTCTGGGCGAACCCCGTCCACAAGTTGTCATCGGCCTCCTGCAGCTGGCCCTCCACCAGCGTGATCGACCCGGGCACGGCGGCCGGATCGCCGGGCGCCGAGGCCAGCAACTGCTGGAGGCGGGCGATCTCCAATTGGTACCAGGCGGCTGCCTTGTCGCCGATCTTCATCTGGGCCAGGTCATCGGCAAGCTGGTCGGGCTTCATCGAACACACCCATCCGTTTTCGTAGGTATGCAGTTCGAGCCAGTCCGGATGATGCGGCAAGTCGGTGTTCAAGTTCTGCACGACGCCTGCGACCGGCGCGTGGAAGGTGGCTACGCGTTCGCCCTGCCGGACGCTGAACAGGGGATCGCCTTTCTTGATTCTGGCGCCCTCGGCGGGCAACTCGATGGCGTCGATGTGCCCGATCATCTTGCGCGCAAAATCGTCCATCCCCAGGCGCACGATGCCCGGCACCGTCACGCTCACCCAGACATGACCGCCGGAAATGAACATGCCCGCCGGAAGGCGGAACTCATGCGCCCGCAGCCGTTCCGTGGTGACCACCCGAACCGTGGGCGAAAGCCCCTTCTGCATGCGATCGTGGCGGCGAATCAGGCATTTCCTGGTGAAATCCACCAGTTCGTCTTCGGTGAACGGCTTCTGGACATAGTCCATGGCGCCATACTTCATCGCATTCACGGCAGACTCGATGGTGGCATAGCCGGTGATGACGACGACATCCGATTCCGGGCTGAAATGCTTCACGCCTTTCACGACGTCCAGGCCATCCATTTCCGGCATCTTCAGATCGGTGAAGACAAAGTCGTATTTGTTTCGCTGGACGAGGCCCAACGCCTCGCGCCCGCTTTCGACCGTGTCGATCGCATAGCCGGCAGCTACCAGGATCTTCCTGAAGCTGTCGAGAACGATCGCCTCGTCGTCAACGGCCAGGATACGCGCCGCGGGCCTGGGAACCTCGACCCGTTTGAGCGACTTCGCTTCGTTGGTGAAATCGAGGCGCAGACCGATATCCAGCGCGGCCAGCCGTTCCTTGCGTTCCTTGGCTTCGCGCATCCGTTTCGAAAAATACCTGATCAGCAGATCGATGGCGATAAACGCCGCGATCATCAACACCACAAGAATCGGAACCATATTTGCCACCTCTCAGTATCAACGAGGCCGGACGATCGCCGGCCATGAATGACGCCTGCACGACAGAGTTCCAAACAGGTTCACTATCATACCCACGGGGTGCCAGTCCCAAAAGCCCTTATCCCACTCGGGACCTGAACGGAAATAGAGGAGCTTCACCGCAGAGGCTCGGCGCAAAGACCGCAGAGAAAGACTGGTACCTGATTTGGATCCATATAAGTATCTCTGTGCACCCGGCGTCTCTGCGGTCGTCTTGCATTGCCCCACAGCCGCGCCGTCAGCTCCGGCCTGTCGGGAGCAGAATGCGGAACGTCGTGCCCTTGCCTGCTTCACTCTCGACTTCAATGCGCCCGTTGTGCTTTTCGACGATCCCCCATGCCACCGCCAGACCCAGACCGGTCCCTTTCGGCCCCTTGGTCGAGAAGAACGGATCGAAGATCTTCGGCAGGTTTTCAGGTGTAATACCGCAACCGGTATCGCTCACGCGGATTTCGATCTTTTCAGGCTGCGCGGGTGCAGGTGCACCATCCTTTGCCAACTGCGCAGTTATCATGAGCGTACCCCCATTCTCGCTCATGGCATCATTGGCATTGAGCAGCAAATTCACCAGAACCTGCTGGATTTGATTGGCGTCGGCATAGATCTTCGGAAGGCCGGCGCGCACGTCCTGCTTCAGCTCGACGCGCAACGGGTCTATCTGCGTCTGCACGATACGAATCGCGCGCTCGAAGATCTCCCCGATGTCGCTCTCGTGCTTTTCCGGCGGGGACTGGCGCGCAAAGTCCAGCAGCCCCTGCACAATGCCGCGGCAACGTTTCGTCTCGCGCACGATCACTTCCAGGTCTTCTTTGAATTCGGGCTTGTCCTGTGCGCGCTTCAGCAGAAAACTGCTGTAGCTCAATACGCCTGTGAGCGGGTTGTTGATTTCGTGCGCCACCCCCGCAGCCAACTGGCCGACGGCTGCCAGCTTTTGCGATTGGTAGACCTGGCGCTGGGCTTCCGAGAGCTTCTGCGTCATCTCGTTGAAAGAGCCGGCCAGCTGCCCGATTTCGTCCCGTTGATTGAGCGCAATCTTGTAGTTGAGATCCCCGGCTGCCACTTTTCGCGTTGCAGCCACGATTTCATGCGCCGGTTTGAGCACGATCTGATTGACGACCAGATAAATCATCAGGCTTACCGCGGCGATGGCCACGACACCGAACAGCAGCAGGCGGTTCTGGCTGGCCTGAGTTTCCCGGTCCACGTCGTGCAGCGACATGGAGATGTCCACCACGCCCAGCACCTTCTTTCCGGGGTCATGAGCGTGGCAATCACTCTGCCAGCAGCTCGGCTCGTTGTAGACCGGATTGATGATGCTCAGGATGCGATCGCCTCCCGCCGGCCGGAAGATACGGGTGCGGTCCGGGATCTCGAGTCTCTCCAGCGGCTGATTCGCCGCATGACACGCGTAGCAGGCCTCCGCCTTCTTGTCGACCATCCGTCCGACATCGGATGGATCCGTCGAGACAATGATGGCGCCCTCTTTGTTGAAGATGCGCACCTTCTGAATGCCTTCCTGCCTGCCGATCGTCGTGATGATGCGATGCACCGATTCCCGTTGATTCAGCAGCATGTCATACCGGGTACTGCTCTTGACCGTCTCGCTGAGCTGATTCGCGCTGAGGCGCAACTCGCTGATCAGCTGCTTCTGACTGGCTCGCAGCGTCACAAAGGAGAAGATGCCTATGATGACAAGGGCCACACTTCCCACCGCCGCGATGAGCTTGTAGCTAATTCTGGTAACCATAGAAGATTCCGATCAAGGTTGGTCTCCTGATCATGGACCACCGTCCGACTGCCTGTGATGGAAGCACCTTAAAGGGTGTCACCGACGAGGAAGAAACAGACTGATGCATAAGAATAGCAGGACTGGCGGGCCCAAGTCAGGAAAAAAGCACTCCGCCAACCACTGCCTCAATCGAGGGCGGAAGGCGGGCGCGCGGACCCGCACGCCGGTCGCGGGAATGTAGTACCATACGGCGGAATGAACGCGCGGCCTGATGTTGCGGTCGCCGCCATGTTGCCGGGGATTCCATGGCCGTTTCGAAGGGCTATCACATCATCCCGCCTGACGAGAACCGCTGCGTCTGGATGACGGCCGGCGTCCTGCAGTATCAGCTGTGCGACCGTGAGTTCAAGTGTGAGGAGTGCCCGCTCGATTCAGCGCTCCGGAGGCAGGTGCGATCCCCCGCTGCTGTCGGCGGCTCCGCAAGAACACATGCCGCAGCACCGCTCGTACCTCTGCTCAAGGAAGGGCTTCTATACAGCAGCAATCATTGCTGGGTTCTCAAGGTGGCGCCCCGTTCGTTCCGTGTGGGCATAGAACCCGGTTTCGCCACGGCCATCGGGAGACCGAGGGCAGTCGTGCTGCCGTCGCAAGGACAGCCTGTTCGCCCGGGTCAGATCTGCTCCTGGATCGTCATCCCCGGGGGAACGTTTACGCTGGAAGCTCCGATAGGAGGATCGGTAGAGGCCGCGAACGGCTTACTCAGGGAGAACCCGCATCTACTGCATCAGGATCCCTTCGATCAGGGCTGGCTGTACGAGGTCGCCGCAGACGAGAATGAACTGGAAAAAGCCGGCCTGCTTGCCCCCGACCGTATCGCCGACAGCTACGCCGCGGACAAGAACCGGTTTCTCGCTGCGCTCGGCGGAATGCTTCGCGGCCAGCAGCCGGACGCCGGCCTCCTGCCTGCCGAAATAGAACATAGTCTGGAGAGCATCCTGGATATGGTCGGGCCCGCCAGGCACTTCAACGTTTTAAAGCAGATATACACCTGACCGCCAGCCGTTCGCAGCCCGGGTCAGAGATCCAGGAACCCGCCCATTTTCCCTTTTTGCCCCGCGGTCTCCGTCCCCAGGGACGACGGAGCTTCTCAGCGCGCCCGCGGAAACAACGAGCAGCGATGGCAGAGGCGAAGCCGATAGCGATCGCGACCCCGATACCGATTCCGACCCCGAAGGGGCGTCCTGCCAACGGGAGATGAGCCGTACCGCTACACTCCCCCGCCGAGCACCTTGTACAGGGTGACGAGATTGTTAAGGCGCTGCTGGTGGAAAACCACCAGGATCTGTTGAGCGGCAAAAAGCGACCGCTGGGCGACGAGAACGCTCAGGTAGCTGTCAATCCCTGCCTTATATCGCGCCTCGGACAGCTGGTAGGCTTCGTCGAGTGAATTCACCAGGCGCTGCTGCGCGTCCTGCTGGGCCACCAGCGTTACCCGCAGGGCCAGAGAGTCACTCACTTCTTTGAAGGCCGTTTGTATCGCTTTCTCATACCCGGAGACGGCCATATCCCGCTCCACCTCGGCCACCCTGTAATTGGCCTCTCGGGTCCCGTAGTCGAATATCGGCAAGACCGCCGACGGAGCTAGGTTCCACGTCCAGGCCGCCGGTTTGAAGAGATTCGTCAGATCGCTGCTCGCGATGCCGACGGCGGCCGTCAGCGAGATACGGGGAAAAACGCTGCGCGTGCCGCTCCGATGTTGGCGCTGGCAGCTTTCAAATCGTGTTCGGCCTGCAGAATGTCGGGCCTGCGCAGCAACACATCGGAGGGCAGCCCGGGCTCGACGTCCTTCAAAGCCCCGACTTTGCCCAGTTCGTCCAACAGCAGATCGGGTGGGACCGGCGCACCTACCAGCAGGTTCAGCGTGCTCTTGTCCAGAGCTATCTGGCCGGAGAATCTCTCAATTTCGACCTGCGCTACCTCCACCTGGCTCTTGGCCTGGCTGAGGTCCAGATCGGAGGCGATGCCTGCATCCCTGGACTGCCGGATCAGGTCGTAAGAAGCCTGCTGCGCGTCGCGGGTCACCTGGGCCAGCCGCAGGTTTTCCAGGTCTCCTGCCAGTGCCAGATACGTGTTGGCAACCGCGGCCACCAGCGAAATCTGGGCGGCGGAGCGGGCCTGCTCCGACGCCAGATATTGCTCTAATGCCGCGGTTTTCAGACTGCGGATACGGCCGAAGAAATCGAGTTCCCAGGCGACCGTGCCCAGGCCCACGGTGATTTGCGCTACCGTCTTTGCATTATCGTTTCCGGACAGGTTCGCGGGCGCCCGATAAGCGTCGGCGTTGGCTGAGGCAGAGATGGTCGGGTACAGTTGGGCACTCCGAATCCGGTAGAACGCCTGGAACTGTTCCATGTTCAGCGTGGCGATACGGAGATCACGGTTGTTTGCCAGCGCCAGTTCGATGACCCTTTGGAGCCGCTGGTCGGTGAAGAATTCCTGCCATTTCACATCGGGCGCCATCGGCGCAGCCTGCGCACCAGCCCCGGTGCTGGTGTTTTCCGGCCAGGCAGCAGGCACCGGCAACCCGGGCTGCACATATGGCTGCCTGGGCGGACACCCGCACAGGAAAACGGATATTCCGATGAGAGGGATGAGTTTACGCATCATGGCCCTGCCCCTCCGATTGGATCGCGGCGTCCGCAGCAGGCTGCAGCGCGTGCCTGGCCGTCTTTGAGCCGAAAATCCGGGTCACTACCACGAAAAACAACGGGATGAAGAAGATTGCCAGAAAAGTCGCGGTCGCCATGCCGCCCAGGACGCTCGTGCCGATGGCTTTCTGCGCTCCCGCTCCTGCTCCTGTGGCGAGTGCCAGCGGCAGGACGCCAAAGCCGAACGCCAGCGAGGTCATCACGATGGGGCGCAGCCTGAGTTTCGAGCCTTCGAGAGTGGCCTCGATCAGCCCCTCGCCCTGCTCCACGCGGATCTTTGCGAACTGCACGATCAGGATCGCGTTCTTCGTCGTCAGCCCCAGAACAGTGAGCAGTCCGATCTGAAAATAGACATCGCTCGGCAGTCCGCGCGAAGAAGTGGCGAGCACACCTCCGATCACTCCGAGCGGCAGGGCGAGCAGAATCGAAATTGGGATCGTCCAGCTCTCGTACAGTGCCGCGAGTACCAGGAAGATCGCGAGGATGGAGAAAGCATACAGGAGCCCCGTCTGGGATTGGCTCAACCGTTCCTGGTAGGAAACGCCGGTCCAATCGTAGCCGATCCCCGGGGGAAGTTTTGCCGAGATCTCTTCCATCGCTTTCATCGCATCGCCGGTGCTTCTTCCGGGTGCGGCTTCCCCCTGGAAATTCAGTGCCGGGAAACCGTTGTATCGCTCCAGCCGGGGCGAGTCGTACCTCCAGCGCCCTGAAGCGAGCGCCGAGACCGGAACGATGCCGCCGGCACTGTTCCGGACATAAAGCCGGTTCAGATCTTCCGGCAGCATGCGGTAGGGGGCGTCGGCCTGCACATACACACGATGCACGCGCCCGCCGATTATGAAGTCGTTGACGTAAGCGCTGCCGAAGGCCGTCGAGATCAAGCCTTGAATCGACGGCACGGGGACTCCGAGGGTACCGGCCTTGTCCCAGTCGATATCCACCTTGTACTCCGCCTGGTCCGGCATCCCGTTCGGTCGGACCCCGGTCAGGCGCGGATCGCGCATGGCCTGCCCAAGAAGCTGAAGACGCGCATTCATCAGGGCCTCATGGCCGATACCGCCACGGTCCTGCAACATGAAATCGAACCCCTTTGCCGTACCGAGCTCAGTTACCGCGGGAGGAGGAAAGGCCATGACGAGCCCTTGCCGGATGCCGGCGAAAAACGGCATCGCTCTCCCAACAACGCCCTCGACCCTCAGGTCCGGCCTGTTCCGCAGCTCCCAGTCTCGAAGCTTGATCCAGGCCATTCCCTGGTTCTGTGCGACGCCGGCGAAGCCGAATCCGCTGACGGTCATCAGGGATTCCACGGCCTCCTTCTGATCCACGAGAAAGTGGTTGCGCACTTTTCCCATCACCGCCTCGGTCTGCTCCATCGTCGAACCGGGGGGCAGCTGTACCAGCGTCAGGAGCACGCCCTGGTCCTCGTCAGGCAGGTAGGCCGTTGGCATTCTTACGAAGAGAAAACCCATCGCCGCCACGATCAGTACAAAAACCGCAAGGTATCTGAGCCTGGCGCCCAGCATGTGCCCCACTGCCGCCTGGTAGCGGCCCCGAAGACGGACAAACATGTGGTCGAACCACAGGAAGAATGGCCGCAGGAAACGGATGCCCGCTTCCGCGGTTTCGTGTCCCTTGGCCACGGGCCTGAGAAGTGAAGCGCAGAGCACCGGCGTCAGGATCAAAGCCACCAGGACCGAGAGAAGCATGGAGGAGATGATCGTGATCGAGAACTGTCGATAAATGACTCCGGTCGATCCCCCGAAAAACATCATGGGACCGAAAACCGCAGAGAGAACAAGGCCGATACCTACCAGTGCGCTGGTGATCTGGTCCATCGACTTCCGGGTGGCCTCAAGCGGTGAGAGTCCCTCTTCCGACATCACACGTTCCACGTTTTCCACCACTACGATCGCGTCATCCACCAGAAGCCCGATCGCCAGGACCATCGCGAACATGGTCAGCATGTTGATCGAATATCCGAACAGCCCCAGAACGCCAAAGGTTCCGAGAATCACGACAGGCACGGCAATCGTGGGAATAAGGGTGGCGCGCATGTTCCCCAGGAATAGAAACATGACCAGGAACACGAGAATGATCGCCTCGAACAGAGTCTTAACCACCTCGTTGATGGCTACGCGGACGAACGGAGTCGTGTCAAATGGATAGACCACCGACATGCCCGGCGGGAAATAGCGGGACAATTCCGTCATCTTGGCTTTCACGGCAGCCGAGGTTTCAAGCGCATTGGCCCCCGCCTCCTGCCGTATCGCGAGACCGGATGTGGGGTGTCCGTTGTACTTCACCCGGGCGTTGTCGAATTCGGTGCCCAGTTCCGTGCGCGCAACGTCCCGAACCCGCACGATGGATCCATCCGGGTTGTTGCGCAGCGGGATCGCACCAAACTCCTCCGGAGTCTTCAGCAACGATTGGACGATGATCGAAGCATTCAGCCTCTGGCCCGGGACGGCAGGCATGCCACCGAACTGGCCGGCGGACACCTGCACGTTGTATTTCCGGACTCCGGCGATCACATCATCCGAAGTCATGCGGTAGTTCGTAAGTTTGTTAGGGTCCAGCCAGATCCGCATCGCATACCCGGCACCAAACAACTCCACCTCGCCTACTCCGGGCACACGGGCCAGTGAATACTGGATCTGCGAGGCAGCGTAATCGGACAAATCGTTCTGGTCGAGGCTGTCGTCCAGCGAGGTGATCCCGACGATCATCAGATAGTTGCGCGTGGATTTGCTGACCCTGAGGCCCTGGCGCTGGACCACTTCCGGCAATACCGGCATGGCAAGCTGAAGCTTGTTCTGCACTTTGGCCCAGGCAAGGTCAGGGTCGGTGCCCGGGGCAAACGTCAGCTCGATCTGTGCCGAGCCCGACGAATCGGAGGTTGAGTGGATGTACAGCATTCTGTCGAGTCCAGTCATCTGTTGCTCGATGATCTGAACCACGCTGTCTTCCACTGTCTTTGCGGATCCCCCGGGATACACGCCGCGGATCGAGATCGATGGCGGTGCGATGGGCGGATACTGTGAGATTGGCAGATTGTAGATGGCAAGCCCACCGGCGAGCATCATGCCGATGGCGATGACCCACGCAAAAACCGGACGGTCCAAAAAGAATCTGGCCATTATGCCCTCCCCTACTTTGCCTGTCCTGCGGGTTGGCTGTCGCCGGTTTTACCTGTGTTTCCTGCTTGTGCGCCAAACGGAACGGCGCGGACTGCGGCGCCGGGACGGAGCCTCTCACTTCCTTCAACGATAACCCGGTCTCCGGGGCTCAATCCTTTGGTGACAAGCCACCGATTCCCTATGGCACGGTCGAGCTCGAGCGCACTCTGCACGACCTTGTTGTTCCCGTCCACGACCAGGGCAATCGGGTTCCCCTTCGGATCGCGTGACACTCCCTGCTGGGGGACGAAAAGAGCCCGCTCGTTCATCCCCTCTTCTACGACGGCACGGACAAACATGCCGGGGAGGAGGACTTGCTTCGGGTTCGGGAAGACTATCCGCAAGGTGACCGAACCCGTCGTCGGATCTACGGTGACATCACGAAATTGAAGCGTGCCCTTCAGAGAGTAGCGTGTTCCGTCTTCGAGAAGCAGTCCGACCTTGCGCTGGCTTTCGCCGTCGTGCTTCAGGTTTCCGCTTTCGAGGCTGCGTCTCAGGCGCAGCAGGTCCGCGCTGGCCTGGGTTACGTCCACGTAGATGGGATCGAGTTGCTGAATCACCGCCAACGGCAGAGGCTGATACGCCGTCACCATCGCCCCGACCGTAATGCCGGATTTGCCGATCCGTCCCGAAATGGGCGCCCTCACGGGGGTGTAAGAGAGGTTGATCCGCGCGCTCTCCATCGCCGCCCGATTTACTTCCACGGCCGTCCGGTTCACGTCCACCGCTGTCTTGCGCACGAGCAGGTTGGCCTCCGCTTGCCGCAAGGCGGCAGCTGCGTCGTCGTAATCCTGCTGGCCGACCGCGTGGATGGCCACGAGTCCCTTCAGGCGCTCCGCACGCGAGCGGATCGCCGGCAGGTTGGCCTCGGCCATGACGACATTGGCCTCAGCGGTGGCGACGTTCGCCTCGGCGGTAGCCAATGCGGCCTTGGCCTGATCGTAGGCAGCCTGGTACGGAGTCGGATCGATCTGGTACAGCAGGTCGCCCTGCCTGACATTGGCGCCTTCCTCGAACAGGCGTTTCTGCAGCAACCCGCTCACCTGGGGGCGGATTTCGGCAACCAGGTATGCAGCGATGCGGCCCGGCAGTTCCGTGGTCAGGACCACCGGCTCAGACTGGATCGTAACGACGGCGACCTCGGGAGGTCCCATGGGGGGCATGGCCTGCTGGGACTTGCAGCCGGACAACGACAGACCCGCGAGAGCAAGCCCCGCAGTTACCGCGCACTTGCACCAGTTGACAATTGGCATTTCATTACTCCTTACGATGGCCGGTCGACGCACCAGAGATAAATTTCACAGCTAGCTTCGTACCACATCGACACGAGAACCCATTTCAGCATGGGGTGTCGCCCGGCTCACTTCCCTAACAACGCCTGGGGCGGGGGCATTTCCGGTCCCGATTGCACAGAATCCTGCGGCATGACGATGGCGATAGGCACAGCGTCGGGCCAGGATGCCCCAAATGAACTCATACGACTGAAATACCGCCCTGTTCCGGGGTTGCTCACAAATTCACAAGAGATATGAGAGTCCGAGCTGCGGTGGACTCACCTGCGACTGGCAGTCGCAAAAAACTGCTTATTGTGGCACTTGCCAACGGCAAATGCCAGCCCATCGGGGTCTGACCCTGAAAATGCAATTCAGACAGTGGTTGTCTTGGCCGGCGCCGCTTGACAGGCCAAGATCGAAGCTCTCATACTTGAGTCCGAAAAGCGTCATTCGCTTTCGAATCCCGGCGCACAAGCACGGCTGACCGCAAGCGCCGATGTGCATCGGAATTGTGCTCGGGTGCTTTCCCTGATCCCGTTGGGAGATCCTGTTTCCCGGTTTCTCGACTGCATAGAACTGGCGGTCGCCGCGAATTCGTGACAGGTGGCCCTGGCGGCCCTTTCGGACTGGCCATGCCGCACTCAAAAGAACTCAGGAGCAGGACCGGCGGCTTTTCGGAGGACTCTTCGAATAAATTGAGGTTGCTCACCATGTTCCCAAACAAACGTGCCTCGATCGCCCAAACTCGTAGATGCTTGCCGTCGGTGGCCTGTTTCCTGTCTGCATGCGCGGCCGCGACATTGTTGTATGCCCAGCAGTCGCCGCTCACCATCGGCCAGGCGGTCGAGCAGGCACTTGGCAAGTATCCGGCGGTCCGCGTCTCTCTCGAACAGACCGCGGCTGCTGCGCAAGGCGTCAACCTGGCGCGGACGGCTTACCTGCCGCGCGCGGACTTTCTCGCCCAGGTCAACCGCGCGACGCGCAACAACGTCTTCGGCCTTCTATTCCCGCAGAGCACCATCCCGTCGATGTCCGGCCCGGTGCTCGGCACGAATGATCTCACCAGCGTCTGGGGCACCGCCGCGGGTGTGCTCGTCTCCTGGGAGCCATTCGACTTCGGGTTGCGGCGGGCGAACGTGGACGCGGCAAGCGCGGCCCAACGGAGATCGGAAACCGCTCTCGCCTTGACCCGGCTCCAGGTCTCCGCTGTCGCGGCCGACGCATTTCTGACGCTGCTGGCCGCTCAGCAGACGGTGACGGCTGCCCAGGCCGGCGTCGAGCGGGCACGCGTCCTGGATCAGGCGGTGGCGGCGCAAGCACAGAGCGGGTTGCGGCCCGGCGCCGACTCGGCGCGCGCACATGCCGAGTTTGCGTTCGCCCAAACACAGTTGATCCAGGCTGAGCAGGCGGTCGGCGTGGCGCGGGCGGGGCTTGCGGAACTACTGGCCGTTCCTGCCGCGCAGTTTGACGTCGAGCCGGGCCCCCTCCTGACACCGCCGAAGGAACTAGTCGGAGGCGACGCGGCACTCGCGAATCATCCACTCGCCCGCCAGCAAGATGCAGTCGTAGGGGAGATCAAGGCGCGGGAACGGACTCTCGAGAGTACATACCGCCCGCGATTTTTGCTGCAGGGGAGCGTATACGGCCGTGGAAGCGGCGCCCATACCGACGGCACGACCGGCGAAACGTTCTCCGGCCTCGCTCCGAACGTCCAGAACTGGGCGCTGGGCATGACCGTCGTCTTTCCGGCCTTCGATCTCCCTGCGATCCGGGCGCGACGACAAATCGATTATCACAACGAGATGTCCGCATCTGCCCAATACGATCGGATCCTCCAGGACCTGGAGGGCCAGTTACAGAAGGCACAGGCGATGCTCGCCGGATCACAGCGCATCGCGCAATACACGCCCATCCAGTTGGAAGCGGCGCGGGCCGCGCAGCAGCAGGCGACAGCCAGGTACAAATCAGGTCTGGGTAATATCGTCGAGGTCGCCGATGCGCAGCGGCTCCTGACACAGGCCGAAATCGACGACTCACTGGCACGACTGGGAGTATGGAGGGCCCTGCTCGCCGTCGCCGCGGCGCGGGGCGACCTCGAGCCCTTTCTCCTGCTCGCGGGAAAGTAGAGGCAAACCATGTGGCTGGTTCTTAGTGCCATGCGGCGGCCCGTCACCGTTCTGGTCGCCGTGCTGGCCGTCGCGATAGCGTCTGTGCTCGCGGTGCGCAACATGAAGGTGGACATCTTCCCCAGCGTGGGCTCGCCCCAGGTCTACGTAGCCCAGCCCTATGGAGGCATGGACCCCAGTCAGATGGAAGGCTTCCTCACCTACTACTACGAGTATCACTTCCTCTACATCACAGGCATCGAGCACGTCGAGTCCCGCAACATCCAGGGTGCGGCCCTGATGAAGCTGGTCTTCCATCCGGGCACCGATATGAGCCGGGCGATGGCCGAGGTGGTCGGGTACGTGAACCGGGCGCGTGCATTCATGCCACCAGGCACTGTGCCGCCCTTCATCATGCGTTTCGATGCAGGCAGCGTGCCGGTCGGTCAACTGGTGTTCTCGAGCCCGACACTCTCCCCGGGCGAGATGCAGGACATCGCACTCAATCGTGTTCGCCCTATCTTCGCGACCCTGCCGGGCGTTTCCGCGCCGCCGCCATTCGGGGGAAACCAGCGGTCCATCGTCATCAGCGTGGATCCGGAGAAGATGCGCGCGTACCGGCTCTCGCCCGATGAGGTGGTGTCGGCAGTCAATCGAGCCAGCACGGTTCTTCCGTCCGGGAACGTACGCATTGCCGGCGTGCTGCGCATCGCCTCAACCAACGCCGTCCTGGGTGCGAACCTGAATGAGTTGCTCGATACGCCGATCAGGCTGGGAGCGGGCCCGACAGTGTACTTGCGGGACATCGGAACGATTCAGGACTCGACCGACATCGTCGTCGGTTTCGCTCACGTCAACGGCCGGCGGACTGTCTACATCCCGGTTACCAAGCGCGCCGACGCCTCCACACTCGACGTCATCAACCGCGTGAAGGCTGCGCTGCCGCAGATGCGGGCCGTGGCGAACGCGGTCGGCCCTGACGTGAAGATCGATTTCGTGTTCGACCAGTCGCCGCACGTGGTCAATGCCATCAACGGGCTGATCCATGAAGGTCTGCTGGGCGCGGTACTGACCGGGCTGATGGTCCTGCTCTTCTTGCGTGATTGGCGCAGCGCCCTCATCGTAGTCATTACCATCCCGTTCGCGCTGCTTGCAGCCGCCGTCTGGCTCTGGGCCGGCGGCCAGACGATCAACATCATGACTCTGAGCGGCCTCGCGCTCGCTGTGGGGGTCCTCGTCGACGAGGCGACCGTCACGGTCGAAAGCATCCATACCCATCTGGCCCGGGGCCTCACCCGGCCGCGCGCCGTGCTCGAAGCATCGCGCAAAACGGCGGTTCCCCGCCTGCTCGCGATGGTCAGCATCCTGGCTGTGTTCGTGCCGTCTTTCTTCATGGCCGGCACCGCCCGCCAGCTCTTCGTTCCCCTGTCGCTTGCAGTCGGCTTCGCGATGATATCCTCCTACCTGCTGTCCAGTTCGCTCGTCCCCGTACTCTCAACCTGGTTGATGCGCGCGGGGCGCAGCGGCGAGGAGGAGCGAGGGCTGCACGCTCTCTACGGGTGGTACCTCCGGTTCATGCTGCGATTCCGATGGCCGCTGGTCGGCGCCTACCTGGGCGGTGCCGCGCTCCTGATCCGGCTTCTCGTGCCGCACACGGGCACCGAAATCTTTCCTGCCGCCGAGACCGGTCAGTTGCAGATCCGCATGCGCGCTCCGGCCGGCACGGTGATCGAAAAAACCGAGCTCAGCGTGCTCAAAGCGCTCGATGTCATCAAACACGTGGTCGGCCAGGAAAACGTCGAGATCACGACGGATTTTGTGGGCGTGCAGGCTGCCAGTTACCCCATCAACACGATCTACCTGTTTACCAGCGGCCCGCAGGAGGCTGTCCTGCGTGTGGCACTCAAGCCGGGCGTCCCGCTCGGCGGCGAGGAACTGCGCGAACGCCTTCGGAAGGAACTGCACGATGCTCTGCCCGACACCACAGTCTCGTTCGAAGCACCGGATATCGTCAGCCAGGTGATGAGCTTCGGTTCGCCGAACCCGATCGAGATCGACATCCAGGGGCCGAACATGGCGGCGAACCGCGCCCATGCGGCCAAGGTCTTCGCCGAGCTGCAGAAGATCCCCGAGCTGAGAGACCTCGAATACATCCAGGCGCTCGACTATCCGACCCTGGAAGTTGCGATCGATCGTGACCGCGCAGGACAGTTCGGTCTCACGGCAGCAGACGTGGCCCGCGGACTTGTCACTGCCACCTCGTCGAGTCGCTTCGTTTCTCCCAACTACTGGCGCGATCCCAGGAGTGGAAACGCCTTCCAGATCCAGGTGCAGGTTCCACCCCACCAGATGACGTCGGTCGACGAAATCGAGAATCTCCCCGTGATGGCCGGCGGCGCGCAGGGTCGCACCGGGCACCCGCTCCTGTCGGATCTGGCCACGGTCGGCTCTGGGACCGCATTCGGCGAAGTGGATCGGTACAACATGCAGCGAGTTGTGGGCATTACGGCAAATATCCACGGAGTTGCCCTCGGGCAGATCGGCAGCAGGTTGCGCGCTGCCGTCGACCGGGCGGGCAAGCCGCCGCTGGGCGTCGGCGTTTTCGTCCGCGGCCAAATCCCGCCGCTCGACGAGACGATTTCGGGACTCAGCATGGGTCTGCTGCTCGCGGTGGGAGTGATCTTCCTTCTGCTCGCCGCGAACTTCCAGTCCTTTCGACTGGCGATTGCCGTCATTTCGACCGTGCCGGCGGTGGTTTGCGGTGTGCTGCTGATGCTGCTGATCACCGGCACCACACTCAACGTGCAGTCCTTCATGGGAGCCATCATGGGAATCGGCATCTCGGTCGCGAATGCCATTCTCCTGGTTACGTTTGCCGAGACGAGCAGGCGCGAAGGGAGAACAGCGCTCAACGCCGCCGTCGAGGGCGGCCGTGGCCGACTGCGCGCCATCCTGATGACCGCGACCGCCATGATCGCCGGCATGGTGCCGATGGCGATCGGCATCGGGGAAGGCGGCCGACAAGCCGCGCCGCTGGGGCGCGCCGTAGTCGGCGGCCTACTCATGGCTACGTTCGCGACGCTGACCGTCCTGCCTGCAGTGTATGGGATCCTCCAGCGTCGCGCCACTCAGCAGTCTCCATCCCTGGATCCGGACGATCCGACGAGCCGATACTATGAGCATCCATAAACTGATTGCGGCTGTCTTGCTGACGTGCACCGCGGGTGCACAACAAAGCGTGGACACGGTGCGCGTGATATCCCGGCCGGTGGAGCGGAAGGTCATCCTCCCGGGGGAATTCTCATCCTACCTCTGGGTGGATCTATATGCGCGCGTGAACGGCTTCGTTGAAAAAGTCCACGTCGACCGCGGCAGCGCCGTGAAAGAGGGGCAGCTGTTGGTCAGATTGATAGCGCCGGAACTGGCGGCTCAGGTCGCCGAGGCGGAGGGCAAGGTGCAGACGGCTCGATCCTATTGTGCCGAAGCTGAGGCGAAGTTGGCAGCCGCTCAGAGCACCTATGAAAGGATGAAAGCGGCAGCCGCTACGCCCGGGGCGGTGGCGGAAAACGAACTGGTCCTGGCGGAGAAGTCGATGGAAGGAGCGCGCTCGGCACTCAGTGCCGCCGAGGGCTCCCTCAGAGCCGCCACCAGCGCCGCCCGGTCGATGAAGGATCTGGAAGCCTATCTGAACGTCACGGCTCCGTTCGATGCTGTCGTCACGGCACGGTTTGTCCATCCGGGCGCCCTGGTGGGACCGGCGGCCGGGGGTGCTGGCACGCCCATGCTTCGCCTGGAACAGAACTCGCGCTTGCGGCTGGTGGTCGCGGTTCCCGAGGCCAGCGCCGCAGGCACACTCAAGGGCGCGCAAGTGGCGTTTACGGTGCCCGCCTATTCCGGCCAGGCGTTCCGCGGCATAATCGCAAGGATCTCGCACTCCCTCGATCTGAAGACGCGTACCATGCCGGTCGAGCTGGATGTCGACAACGCCAGCCTTCAGTTGGCACCCGGAATGTACGCGCAGGTGGAGTGGCCGCTTCGTTCTTCCCGTGCCGTGCTGCTGGTCCCGCCGGCCAGCATCGTAACCACCAATGAGCGCCAGTTCGTTATCCGCGTCAACGACGGGGTGGCGGAGTGGGTGGACGTCAAGCGTGGAGCGGCTGCCGGCGAACTGGTGGAGGTGCTGGGAGCCCTCCGATCCGGCGATCTGATTGTCCGGAGGGGAACGGACGAGCTGCGGGAGGGGATGCGGGTCGAAATCCGTCGTCCCTAGGCGCATCTCCTGTGTCACGCGCCTCGGCACGTGAGGCTCGCCTTCCCACCCGCTCGTCCGGCACAGACTCGAGCCCCCGTTTCGGGATATCTCCCCGGGCTGAAGCTCGGGGAACAGGATCCTTCCGTGCGGGCGTGATAATATCGCCCTGTTTGCCGAGGTGGTGTGCGTCGATGTCAGTGACTGAACAAGGAGAAGTTAAAAGGATGGAACCCGGTCGTTCTCGCAGTCTCTTCAGCTCATCTGTTCTTTTCTTCCTGATTTCACTTTGCCTGCTGGATACAGGTGCCGGACGTTCTGCGGGCAGCGAACAGTCCGCGGAAAACAGCGCAAGTCTGGTCCAGCCGGCAGATTTGGTGAGTCTCCTCAAATCCACCGCAGGACCCAAGCCGCTTCTGATCCAGGTCGGCTTTCATGTCCTCTATGTGCAGGCACACATTCCCGGATCCGAATACATCGGCCCTGCCTCCAGCCCCGATGCCGTTCGCCGGCTGCACAAGCGAGTCGAAGCGTTGCCCCGCACGCAGCCGATCGTGCTCTATTGCGGGTGTTGTCCGTGGGACGAATGCCCAAACATGAAACCCGCCTTCAAGGAACTCGGCTCCATGGGCTTCAAGGATGTGAAACTGCTCTATATCGCCCACAATTTCGGCGAGGATTGGGTGGGGAAGAACTATCCGGTGGCCAAGGGGGAGTAGAAGCCCGGTCTCTCGAATCCCGGGACGATTCAAGAGGAACGCCGTGAGGAACAAAGGCTTTCTGATCCTGCCCCTTGCCCTGGTGCTTGGCGCACATTTCCCGAGGCTGTGCCGGTGCGAACCTGCCGGGTTTTCTCATGGGCAGGACGGACTCGGCTCGCTTGCGTGCACCGGGCTTTTCTCTCACCGATTTGTGGGGTAAGACGCTCGACCTCGCCTCGTTTCGGGGCAAGGTGGTTCTGCTGAACTTCTGGGCGACCTGGTGTGGCCCCTGCCGCACGGAGATTCCGCTGTTCATAGACCTGCAGAACAAGTACGGAAACAAGGGTCTGCAAATCGTCGGGATCTCACTCGACGATGACGCGAAACCTGTCCGTGATTACTACCGGCAACTCAAAATGAATTACCCTGTAGCCTTAGGGGACGCCAGCCTCGCGGAGCGTTACGGCGGCATCCTGGGACTGCCCGTCAGCCTGGTCATCGGGTGCGACGGCCGCATCTATGCCAGGCATACCGGCAGAGCCGACGTCTCCCTCATCGAGCGGGAAATCACGCCGCTCCTGCAGGGAGAAGGATGCACGCGAAGGAAGACCGGCAATTGACACCGCGTGCGTCCTGCGTACTCACCTCATGCGATCCAAGAGGGGCCTCGCTCGCTATGCCCATCCTCTGGTCTTGTGTGTCAGGGATAGCTGCTCAGCATTTGGAGCTGTCTGGGAATTCTTGACCAGTCTACTTTTGCCTTGTCCAGCCTGTCCTGTCTGACCGGGTCCCGAAACCACTCGCCTCTGAAGTATGCGAGGATGTCTGCGCGCACCACGGGAGAGATGGCGTCAGCGTTGTCTGAGGTCAGTTGACCCAGCAAACGGGCGTAGGCGCCGTCCGACATGAAGTATCTTCCCGGCCCGGTGATTGTGCCGGTATCGAGATTAATGTTAGGGAGATTCAATTTCCCCTCCCGCACGCCCCGCAGCAGGTTCTGATAGTCCTGCAGCGCGGCGTTGAAACTGGCCTCGAACATCTGCTCCGTCTCCGGCGTCGGCGTGCGCAAGGACAGGACGCGCAACGGGCCTACCTTTGGCAACAGCCGTATCAGAAAGGCGAGGGTCTTTGCTCCACGGCCAGGCCTCTGGTAGTCCTTTCCCCATTCCTTTTCGTAACTCGCCCTCGAGAGGTTGTACAGATACTTCTTGCGCGTCATTCCGGGAATATCCTGCTGGATTTCCTTCTGCTTGAGTGTCCAGGCGACCTTGACGGCTGTCGGAATCAGAGAGTGGACGTCGTAGCGAAACGAGCCGATGGCCCTGTCAAGATTGGGGAACATGGAATCAAGGGGAATCGAGTAGGTATCCTCAAAGGCTCGCCGCAGCAGTTCTTTGGCTATCTTGAAACCGATGAAATTCCGGTAGCCATCCGGGGCGAAGCGCTGCTTCGCAACTTCGAGGACGTCAAAGCCGAATTCGGTTTTCACGTGCGCAACAGGATCGTCCTCATAGGTGACGAGGTCGCCGTACCGCTCCCTGAGGTGTGGATAGAGCGCGGGAACAGCCCGGTTGATGGCCATGCTGTGGCCTTCCCTGTCGGCGGCGTAGTGCGCAAGCGCGCCCAGGGCGAACGCATACTCGAAGACGTCCTGCGAATCCCGGATCAGCGCCTGGATGAAGTCGCCACTCCGCACGTAGTGAACCAGATCGCTGTATTCGTGACTTCCGTGGGGATAGTAGCCAAGATCCTGGATAATCGATCCGCCATATGCAAAGGCGTGCCCTTCAAGGATGTCCTCCGGCGTCGCGTCAGGGAATCGCTTGTGAAGTAGCGGGAGAATGCCGGACTCCCACGCCGTGTCGATCAGGGTTTCGTGCGCAAGAACCGAGTAGGCTTCCAGTTGTGCGTGTGAACCTGGCAGTGTCAGGGATACCAGGGCGAGAATAAGACCCCGAACTATCAGCCGATGACGCATGACAGGCCGCCTCCCGCTCAATTTGTCGCCGCCAGGCTGCAATGCTGATACCGATAAACCCGAGGATCCAATTATAGCAGAGCGGGTATGCCAGGTCGGTCTCGGCGCAGCGGCGAATCTGCCAGTGCGAGACGGCTGGGCGAGCTCGTACTTCCATCCCTTTCTCGATATCGAGTACTTGCGACAGGTGGTCCAGGGCGTGAAGGCGCTGGGGTACACCTACGTGAGCGTGTCGCCTGATACTCACTAGCCCGGCGGCCCTCTGCGCAGGATTGACAGCCGGCGCGCTGATGAGTCACCCTATCCTCGTCGTCAGATATGCTGGCCTTCAACCTTCCAGCCTTCTTTGCGGAGGACTCATGAGATTCGACAGACGGATGGCTCCTGTAGTCGCAGGACTCGCACTCGCGTTCGCAATTCCCGTGCGCGCTCAACAATGGTCACCCGAGGCGCCCCCGCCGCAAAAGATTGCCGCCATCATCGACATGATCAGGTCCGACGTCTCGACGCAGAAGAAGAGCGTCATCAACCGCGTGATGCAGCTTTCCGAGGCCGATGCGAAGATTTTCTGGCCGATCTACGAGCAATATCAGATGGAAAGCAGCAAGCTCGGGAACGAGACTGCTGCGCTGATCAAGGAATACGTCGAGGGCTTTGAAACAATGACCGACAGCAAGGCCGAAAGTCTCATGACGAGGAATTTCGATCTGAGGAAACGCGGGCTGGCCCTCCGGTTCAAGTACTATGAGATGGTCAGCAAAGCACTCTCGCCGATCAAAGCCGCCAAATTCATGCAGATTGACAACCAGTTGGTCACCATGCTGGAGCTGCAGCTTACCTCAAACCTGCCGTTCATCCGCTGACTCGCGAGTAGAAGGTGCCAGGTCTTCGGAATTCGGTGTTCCCACTCGCCGCCCGGCGCTGCTCCAGGTAACTCCGGAAAGAGGTAGATCTCGGTGTTGGCGCTCTCTGCTTCATGAACACGAGTTGCCGCGCAAGATCCTCCAGCATCTTGGGGTCCCGGACGCCTGGCTGATCATTGTCGGCGGCGGTACACTGCTGATACGGCAACGGACACTCACCGCCTTTGTGGCCCGCAGGACGTGGCAGGGCGGGACCCGGCAGGCAGCCTCCCAAACGCTGTGGGCTAGACGTGATACCACTGCAAGTTCGTGATCCGGTTGTCAACGTCGAGCTCGAACCGAAGGAAGATTATCCCGTTTGCGTGGCGCGCTCGATACCAGAGCAGCTTCCGGGACTGGCTTCGCTCCTCTCTCCCAAGACAATCGAAAGCAAGCAGCGGCCCGAATCGCTTCTTTCGCACGGCCAGGTCACCCGCGCCTTCCCATGCTGCGGTCCGCATCTGTGCTGCCCAGGTCTGTTCGCCTGCCGAGCCCCCCAGCATGCGTTCGTACTCCCCGCGCAGCGTCGATCCCAGGACCGTATCCGGATCCGGGGTCACGGTACGCGCCCGAAACGAAATATCCGGAATGTAGTTTCCTGCGACCCCGTATGCGAGGCCCACGGGATCGCTTCCCGCACCGTGGCGCAGATTCGTGAAGACGACCACCGAGATGCGATCTTCCGGAAACATCACGAAACCGACTCCGACGTAGCCGGAATGGGTGACGACCCGATGGCCATGTATTTGATCGAGGCCGAATCCGAGACCGTAATCGCGCCATTGCCCGACCATGGTCGCGAGACTGCCGTCGCCGAGGTGTGCCGGAGTCCACATTGCCTCGCGCACGGCGCGGGACAATGGGCGGTCGGCACCCAGCGCGACGAGCCATGACGCGAAATCGCTGACGGTCATCCCCAGATCGTTGTACAGCGGCCCGAAATCAATGTCGCGAACCGGGTCGCGCACCAGTTCTCCCGGCGGGTCCAGGTTGTAAGGTGACACCCGTCCAGGGCGTATGCGGAGCGGGTCCATAAACGTCGACCTGCGCATTCCCGCCGGCTCGAGGATCTCGCGGGTCACAAACTGGCGCCACGGTTCGCCGCTGGCACGTTCGGTCACGAGCTGGGACAGGAAGAAATTGGCGTCGGAGTACAGGAACCGGTCGCCCGGCGGCGCAACCGGTACGAGCTGGCGGATGGTCTCGAGCAGTTGCTCCGTGGTGTAGGTCGCAAACGACCTGTCACCAACACGCGCAGCCACCTCGTCAGGCAGTCCTGAAGTGTGCGTCAGGAGATGCCGCACGCGAATCTCTCCCCATTCACCTTCGAGATACTTCCCGACCGGGTCATCCGGGGATACTCTGCCGGACTCGACAAGCCGCATTACGCCTGCGGCTGTGAGTTCCTTGTCGAGCGACGCAATCGCAAAAACCGACCGTTCGTTTACCGGCGCTTCAACCTCCACGTTGGCCAAACCATAGTAGCTCGTCCGCACGATTGATCCCTCGCGAGCCACGGCAAGGGCCAGGCCGGGGATATGGCGCGCCTGCATTTCAGCGACGATATACTTGTCGATGTCGTCGGACGACTGGGTGGCGAATGGGGCAGGTGCAACGAGGCAAGGGAGCAGAACTGCCGCAGCCAGGGTTGGCGTCTTCACGGTGCCTCCGGGTTTTGAGTAAGGACCTTCGACGTCGGGATCGAAATCGGGGGCGCAATCGGTATCGATATTCGAAGCTGTGATCAGCCGGCGGATTGAGGTCAATGTCCGGTCGATACCAATTGCGACCCCGATTCCGATTCGGATTCCGACCCCGACGGTAGTTGCCAGGTGCAGTCGACTACACGGGCCACAACCAACCGAACGTCCCACCGGTAAGGAGCCCGTAAATGAGTCCGTCGAGTGTCGACTTGAGAGTCACCTTCCAGGAGCGTTTGTACCAGATCGTATTCTGCCAGAGTGCGAGGCTGTAACCGACGAAGGCGGTGCAGCCGGCAAATCGGAATACGGCCGGATAGTGGGCACCCGGGCCAAGGGCCCGGCCCGCGATGTAAGCCGCAAAGATGCCGACGACAACGCAGTAGCAAAACCACATCACCAGGTTGCCGGCCATGGAAGGAGGGCCGCTCTTCATGACCGTCATGAAGATGACGGGGCCCTGCTTCATCTTTTCGATGAACCCGGGACTTCCCATCTCCTTCATGCTTCCGGCGCGCGGCATCAGGTAGTCGCCGGGCGGCAGATTGAACTTTCGCAGTTCCGCCATGACCTTGTCTTCGTCCGGGATCGTCCCAAAATCCGTGTTGTGGTATTGCAGGCTCATGTGGATGATGCTGCTGACTGCGAAAACGATGACAGCAGAGAGCAGGATCGGGATCCAGAGCGCAGCTATGGGAACCATTGTCGCCTCCTTGATTCGGGGAATATGCCCGCATTATCGACGACAACCCTGCCCGCAGCAATCCCAATCTGGTCTTCGCAGTCTGGCATCAGAAAGTGGGCGCGCTCCGGCGAAGCGCGCAGGGTCTGCGCCGGTGGCGCGGACCCACCCCGCGGTCGCAGAAAGATCGGAGTGCCGACAGGCTGTGCTAATGTTGGTCTCACTCTGGCTTTGTCCGAAAGTGAGACAATGGGCCTGATGGAGGACTTCCCATGAGCGACAAGAGATCACGAGTAACCCGGCGCGGCTTCCTGGAAGGGATGGGAGTAACAGCCTTGGGTATCAGGGAGGCAGGATCGATGGCAGGCACGAACTCAGACGGCGCTGGTTCTCCTTTAACCGCGGAAGTAGACGACGCCGTCGCGAGCGGGACCAGCGATGGGCCCGCGTCGCCTTTGTTCACGCCAATACCACTGCAGGGAGACAGCTCCCTGGCAGATCTCGAAAAAGCCGGCCTCTCAGAGTATTTGCGCGCAAACGTCGGCCGCGCACCGTCAGGCAACTGCATCTGCTGGGGCATGCCATTCCGGATCGAGAGAATCGCACTGGTAAGAGACAAACCGCTGGAGTTGAAATGGCCGGCACTCGAGGCACCATGGCTCGTCCTGATGCACACGACCGACATGTCGTCGGAGGATATGAATCCGAACGGATTCGTACCGTCGACGCGCGGCCCGGCGTTGCTGGGTGAGCGCGTCGCGGACTATGTGTTCCTTTATTCCGACGGCTCGGAGGAACGCGTCCCGGTTCTACGCCAGCATCAGGTCGGGATGCTTTCCCGGCGGTGGGGAGTCAACTGCTTCGAGGCCGTGGCGCACCAGAAGCCCCATCCCGTGCGTACCCTGTCCGAGCAGCCGCGGGCAGGCATCGGCTGGGGGGACACGCAGCCGCGGGTAAGCCAGCCTGATGCCTCGCCCTGGGTCAACTGGCTGTGGGCTTGGCAGAATCCTCATCCGGACAGGAAATTGATCGGGCTTCGGGCCGAACCGGCAACCGGCGCCCTGATCATCTCCGCGGTCACTGCCGGCAGGACCAGGTCGATACCGTTGCGATGGGAATCCAGACGCAAGGCAATATTCAAACTCCCGCAAGGCACCACCTTTGATCCGACGCTCTCAGAAACCGGGCTGCTGAAAGATCTCCAGCTCGACCTTGGCCAGGTGATCTCCGTGCAGCCGAGGACCGTGTATCCCGAACAGTCCTGGGATGCGACCTACAACAACAAGCCCCCGGTCCGCTCCTCCCATGAACTCCTGATCGAGTACACAGCCCATCCTGAAGCCCGTTTCCACCTGTCGGACGGGATCACCATTCCAGTGTCGCAACTCGGCGAGGCTGCAGCAGGCCCGCTTACCCCGATTGCTCCCGCCAGCCAGCGCGTGCGGCTGCGCGTGACCGACAAGGCGACCGGGAAGCCGGTAGCGGTGAAGCTTCATGTGCATGGTGAAGCAGGCGAGTACCTCGCGCCGGTCGACCGGCACCGCATCCCCGATACGTTCTGGTATGAAGACTGGAGCGTCGACTACGTGAATCCGGGCGCGCACTTCTGCGCCTACATTCCCGGCGAAACGCTGATCGACCTCCCGCGAGGGAGGGTGTACGTCGAAATCAGCAAGGGCTTCGAAATCGCTCCCATCCGCAGGATCATCGCGATCGAGCCCACTACTGCGGAGCTGCAGTTTGCAGTCGAGCGGGTACTGCCCTGGCGTGAGCACGGCTGGGTGACGGCGGATACACATGTTCACTTCCTTTCCCCGCATTCAGCTCACCTTGAAGGGGCCGGCGAGGGAGTCAACGTAGTGAATCTCCTGGCCAGCCAATGGGGCGAGCTGATGACCAACGTAGGTGACTTCGACGGCAAGACGACCTACGGTTCAAGCGAGGCGGGCGGCGACGGAGAGTACCTTGTGCGCGTCGGGACGGAAAACCGCCAGCATGTTCTGGGGCACATATCGCTCCTCGGGTACAGCGGACCGATCATCGCGCCCATGACGACGGGCGGCCCGGACGAATCGGCCCTCGGTGATCCCGTCGAGATCCTGCTCACCGAGTGGGCCCGCCAGTGCAGGAAACAGGGCGGTATCGTCGTGCTGCCGCACTTTCCGCACCCGCGCGCGGAACATGCGGCTGCGATCGTGTCGGGCGAAATCGACGGTGTGGAAATGACCTCGTGGGAAAACCTGTACGGAGGGATCGACCCGTATTCCCTGTCGGACTGGTATCGGTACCTGAACTGCGGCTATTTCGTCGCGGCCGTAGGAGGCACCGACAAGATGGCCTCCACCACAGCCGTCGGTGCGGTGCGGACCTACGCCAGACTCCCGGCCGGGGCTCCGTTCAGTTACGAGGCCTGGAAGGCAGCCGTCCGCTCCGGCGAGACCTTCGTAACCTACGGTCCGCTCATGGAATTCTCGGTGGACGGACGGCCTGCGGGTTCGCGTATCAAAATGAGCCGCAGCGGAGGAAGCGTGGCGATCGAATGGCAGCTCGCCAGCGTGACTATCCCGATGACCCGCATCGATCTGATCGTAAACGGCGAGATACGGCAGAGCCGTTCCCTCCACGTACGGGAAGACGCCGGGAGTTGGAGGACCCGAGTGGACCGCAGTTCGTGGATCGCTCTCCTGGTGCGCGGTCACTATGCGGACAGGCCCGAAATCATTGCTGCTCACTCCTCACCGGTGATCGTGGAGGTCGAGGGCACCGAGTTCTTCGCCGCAGCCGACGCGGTCACTATTCTCGAACAGATCGAAGGCGCCCTGGCGTATTTCGATACGTTGGCCACGCGCGCCGATACAGAGGCCTACAAACGGATGCGCCTGGTGCTGACGGGCGCCCACCGATCGATTCACAACCGCCTGCATCAGCAAGGCATGCTGCACAAACACCCATTCGGGGTCTGAAAACTGGAATTTCAGGGTCAGACCCTGAAATTCCAATACAGATTATGGCCGCATGCAAACTCCGGTTCGACAAGAAGAAGGGGCAGTACGAGATCGAGAGCTACGGTAACCAGTACATCAAGGCCGTCAACGTCCGCCCCAACAAATAGGCAACACAGCCACTCGCGGGAGCTTTCGAGAGCGTTGGTCTCCGGTCACAACCCTCCCCACGACAACACACAGCCGTCGGCCATCAGCTGTCAGCACGCTGGCGGCCGAGCGCTGATCGCTGACGCCACCGATCAGGCCGAGGTGTCAGGCTAAACTCCCTGCTTTGACTTCATCCGCCCTTTGCCCCTTGACCCTCCTGCCCCTCTGCTTCTAAAGTTGACAACGAAGACGGGCTGAATTCCCCGGTGTGTGCCGGGGCGGAAATCATACCTTAAAAGGAGATGCACGATGGCTGATACCGTCACCAATCTCAAGGACGCGTTTGCGGGAGAGAGCCAGGCCAACCGTAAGTACCTGGCGTTCGCCAGGAAAGCTGAGCAGGAAGGTTTTTCAAACGTGGCGCGGCTGTTCCGCACCGCAGCCGAAGCGGAGACGATTCACGCGCTCGGCCACTTCAATGCCATGGGCGGCGTCGGTTCGACGGCCGACAATCTGCGCGCTGCGGTCGCGGGCGAAACCCACGAATATACGGAGATGTACCCGCCGATGCTGCAGCAGGCGATTGCGGACGACCACCGTGCCAAACGCATGTTCGACTACGCGATGAAGGCCGAAGCGATCCATGCAAAGCTGTACCACATGGCGCTTGAAGCGGTATCACAGGGAAAGGATCTGGCCGAGGCCAAATTTTACCTGTGTCCGGTGTGCGGGCACATCGAACTGGGGACACCACCGGCAACCTGCCCGATCTGCGGGACCAAGGCCGAGAAGTTCACAGAGGTATAACCGGCATCGCGGTGGGGCGCTTCCCGGGGCCGCCAGTCATCTGCAGCGAAGTGGATTGAGCGCAGTGAGGGGGGAGCCATGGGCGTCAGCACGGTCAAACTGTTAAGGCAACAGCAGGTCGCGGAGGGGACAATGGCGTTCTTCTTCGATAGGCCTCCAGGTTTTGATTTCGCGGCCGGCCAGTCGATCGATATGACTCTGATCGACCCGCCGGAGACAGACGCCGAAGGCAACACGCGCGCGTTTTCGCTGGCCGGCGCTCCTCACGAACCTGGGCTGATGGTTGCCACCCGTCTTCGCGACACGGCTTTCAAACGGACACTCAAGGGGCTACGGCCCGGCGCGGAGGTCGCGGTCGAGGGACCATTCGGTTCGATGACCCTGCATCGCAAAACGAGCCGCCCGGCTGTCATCCTGGCCGGCGGCATCGGCATCACGCCGTTCCGCAGCATGATCGTCCAGACATTGAAGGCCGGTACCGGCCACAGGCTCTTCCTTATCTATTCGAACCGCCGCCCCGAGGATGCGGCGTTTCTTGCCGAGTTCAAGGACCTCGCGCGGCAGCACGAGAGTTTCAAGCTCGTCGCTACCATGACGAACCTGGAGAAGTCCCAGGCCGGCTGGTCAGGTGAAACCGGACGTATTTCGCTGGAATTGCTGATGAAGTACGTGACAGACCTGGCAGATCCGGTTTATTACACGGCAGGGCCGCCCCGCCTGGTCGCAGCCATGAAGGACCTCCTGAACGAGGCAGGGGTGGACGAAGACGACGTCAACAGCGAGGACTTCTCCGGCTACTGAAAATTCAAAAGCCGGGGTCTGACCCTGAAAATGCAATTTTCGGCCAAGAGAATTGGAATTTCAGGGTCAGACCCCGAGCGAGCGGGAGCCGGCAATCATGAGTGTTCCCTCACTGGCAATCACTCTGGCATTGCTGCTTCCGGCTATGCAGCGCGGGCCGGAAGCGGTCACCGCCGGGCGTTTGATCGTGGAGCCGCCCACACTCATCAACCTGGGATTCGAGTGGGAAATCAGTGGCGACTCGAACCGCAACGCCACGGTAGAGGTCCGATACCGGGAGGTCGGGGCACGAGAATGGAAGGAGGCCCTCCCGCTCTTGCGCATCGGCGGTGAACGCGTCCTCCGTGAAGCAGAACACCTCGACTACACCGTGCCCGACGGTTTCGCCGGTAGCATCCTGGATCTCAGGCCCGAAACTGAGTACGAGTGCAGTTTCACCATTTATGACCCGGACGGCGTCGAGGGGCTGGCTGTTCGAACGGTAAAGGTACGCACACGCGGCGAACCCAGGGCTGCCGCGGATGGCCGCACGCTGCACGTGTACCCGCCCGACTGGAAAGGCGAGAAGCAGGAACCTGCATTCACCGGCATCATGGCTGCTTACTACGGCGCCGGAACCGGAGACTGGAACGTTGTCTGGGAACGCAAGGTGAATCCAGGCGACACCCTGCTGGTGCATGCGGGACTGTACAAGGCCGACCGGCTCAACTATGTCGACCCGCTGATGACACCCTTCGACGGCACCTACAACCTGTCGCTCAAAGGTACACCGGACAGACCGATCGTGATCCGCGCCGCCGGCGACGGCGAGGTCATCTTCGACGGGAACGGTTGCCACCGGCTGTTCGACGTGATGGCCTCCGAGTACCACATCTTCGAGGGACTGACCATCCGCAACACTGACGTCGCGTTCTTCGCAGGCCAGAAGGGTGTCCTGGGGGCGAAAGGCCTCACCGTGCGTAACTGCCGCTTGGAGGACATCGGCATCGGCATCACGACCGAATACGCCGGCTCGAAGGATTTCTACATCGCCGACAACATCTTTCTCGGCAGGGACGACCGCTTCCGCCTCATCGGCTGGTACAACCCGGGGATATACGGCGCGCATCCGCTCCGCAGCTACTATGCCGTCAAGGTCTACGGCTCCGGCCACGTTGTCTGCTATAACGCCATCGCCTATTTCCACGACGGCATCTGCATCTCCACTTATGGCACGCCTGAACCGGAAGAGGATCGGAAGGCAGTTGCGATCGACTTCTACAACAATGACATCCACATGGCCGGGGACGACTTCATCGAGACCGACGGCGGCGTGCACAATATCCGGGTCATGCGCAACCGGGGAGTGAACGCCGCCCACGCAGGTCTAAGCGCCCAGCCCGTCTTCGGCGGGCCGGCCTACTTTGTCCGCAACGTTCTCTACAATGTCGCGAGCGGAGTCGCATTCAAGTTTATGGCCAAGCCTTCGGGCCTGTTCGTCTACCATAATACGGTAATCAGCGAACACCTCGTCCGAGATCCGCATTCCAACACCCATTTCCGGAACAACCTGCTGCTGGGAAGCGATACACCGGGCCGCGGGATTGCTGCCTTTGCCAATGCTACGGCCTACTCAAGTTACGATTACGACGCTTACCGGCCAAACCAGGGAGCGACGGCACAGTACTCCTGGTTCGCCCCTGCATTGCCTCTCGCGCGCCAGTACTCGCCCGGCGCGTCGGATTGGCGAAGCTTCGGGACCCTGGCGGAATTGCGCGCCGCCACAGGCCAGGAGACGCACGGCATGGAGGTGGACTACGACATCTTCGAGCACCTGCAAGGGCCCGCCGCAGGCCGGAGGCACGCTGTATACCACGCCGTGGATCTGGATTTCCGGTTGAAGAGGGACGCCAAGGCGGTGGATGCCGGCGTCCGCCTTCCGACGGTCAACGACGACTTCGCGGGCGCGGCGCCCGATCTTGGCGCCCTCGAATCCGGCCGTCCGGAGCCGCACTACGGGCCGCGCCGGCCCCTCGGCCAGCCCTTCTACCGCTGAAGGCAGTGCTCCGAACGTTTGAATGCGGTTTGACGGAGTGTACTTCCCGTGAAGGGCTGCGGTCAGGAGATGGATATCGCCGCCGATTGGTCACGGACTGCGATTCAGACAGTCCTATGAAGTGACCTCATCTCGTCAGGTGATCGCTGTCCAACCCCTACAGGGTTGGGCCTTGGGCAGACCCGATCATCCCCGGGGTTTGCACCCCGGGCTGATCTGTCCGACCCCCTTCGGGGTCGACTCCGACGTACTGCGCCCGAGGGCTGAGCGTGACCATGCCGTTCAGTCCGTTGATTCACTGGGGAAGGTGACGCCTCACAGATGCCGGCCGCGATCGACACCGACGACGCTGAAAGCGTCGAATAGAACAGCCCGGGGGCTGAGCGTGACCATGCCGTTCAGTCCGTTGATTCACTGGGGAAGGTGACGCCTCGCAGATGCCGGCCGCGATCGACACCGACGACGCTGAAAGCGTCGAATAGAACAGCCCGGGGGCTGAGCGTGACCATGCCGTTCAGTCCGTTGATTCACTGGGGAAGGTGACGCCTCGCAGATGCCGGCCGCGATCGACACCGACGACGCTGAAAGCGTCGAATAGAACAGCCCGGGGTGCAAACCCCGGGGATAAGAATGATCAGAAGATGTCAACCCTGTAGGGGTTGAACAGCGTCCCTGCAGCGCAGGCTGCCTGTCACGCGTCACCAGTCTCGTAGTCCTCAGTGTCTGAACCACAGGGTCACGGAACCTCCCGGGCCGCAGGCATTAGCTCCCCCTTCTCCAGGTGCCTGACCTCGGTCGCGTAATTCGCCGCATGAGGGTCATGCGTTACCATCACGATCGTCTTCCCGAACTCGCGGTTCAACCGCGACAGCAGCATCAGGACTTCCTGCGCGGCCTCCGTGTCCAGATTGCCGGTTGGCTCGTCAGCAAGAATGATATCCGGATCGGTCACGATTGCCCGGGCAATCGCCACCCTCTGTTCCTGACCGCCTGACAGCTGGCCAGGGAGATGGTCCGCGTGATCTGCCAATCCGACCAGCTCAAGAGCAGTACGGGCGTGCTCCCAGCGCTCCCTGCGGCTGAGATCTGTCAGCTTCAGCGGCAATTCCACGTTTTCGAGCGCACTCAGGACCGGAATCAGGTTGAACGATTGGAAGACGAACCCTATATGACGATTTCGCCATTGTGCGATCGCACGGTTGCTCAGTGCGCCGAGATCTTCTCCCAGCACTCTGATCTCGCCGCGTGTCGGTCGATCCATCGCGGCGATCAGATGAAGGAGCGTCGATTTTCCCGAGCCGGAAGGCCCCATGAGGGCGAAGAATGCTCCGGCTTCTATGCTGATGTCGACCTCGTGCAATGCGTGGATATGAAAGTTCGCGCGAACGTACTCCTTGACGAGTTTGCGTGTCGCGATCGCGGGCGTGTTCATCTGTTCCCGCCCTCCTCATCGCTCCCGACCACCATTTCCCGAAAGGCCACGAACGCATTCATGTCCGGCCGGAGCAACTGGTCCGGCTTCTCGATCCTGACCTTCACTTGCACCGTCGCCTTCTGCCGATTTGCCTCCGGTGACATCTCGCAGATGTGGCCAGGGTATTTGCGGTCGGGGTACGCGTCAGTCGTGACGATCGCCGGCTGATTCGGCCGCAGCCTGGCAAAGTCGTTCTGGTTGATGTCCACTTCCACCTCGAGGTCGCTCAGATCCGCAAGCGAAACGACGTAGCCCTTGGCGCCCCTGTCTCCGACGAAACCGGTCGTTACGAACTCACCCTTCTCGACGTTGCGCTCGAGGATCGTGCCTCTGACCGGCGCGCGGATGATTGTGTCCTCCAGCTGTGTTCTTGCATATTCGAGCGCGCCGCGGGCCTGCTTTACCTGAGCACGGGCGGCGTCGATCTCCTCCTTGCGCGGCCCCAGCCGGGCGAGTTCGTACGTCCGCTCGAGGGCCACCACCCTGCCCGCCTGGCTGTCGTATTTCCCCTTTGCATCATCGAGCGCCTGCCTGGCCACGATTCCGTCCCGGGCCAGTTGCCTCCACCGATCCAGGCTCACGCGGTAGTTTTCAAGGTCGGCCTTTGCCGAGTCGACATCAGCTTCCGCCCTGGCGATCTCCTCGGGGCGTGAGCCGTGTTCCAGGGCAGCAAGCTTCGCCTCGAGGTTTTCCAGGTTCCCCTCGGCCTGCAATACCTGTGCACGATACTCGTCGTCCTCGAGACGCACCAGCGGCTGCCCCTGCCGTACCCAGTCTCCTTTTTCGACGCCGATCCATGCAACCTTCCCGATCACTTTGGAGGCCACTTCGATCTTGTGTGCGGCGATGACGTATCCCGTCGCAATCAGAGCCGCTTCCCCGATGGCGTGCTGGACCGGCTGCGAAACAGGTTGGGGCGGGGTCTCCGCCCTCCATACCTGTTCGATCCGGCCGCGGTAAACGAGACCGCCCGCACCGAGCAGCATTATCACCACGGTGATCGCGACCAGTGGCGCGCGGACACGGGACTGAGAGACCGGCTTCCGCGCACGATCGATACGAAGTCCTTCCAGGTCGACTGTCATGGCATTAGAACTCCCGCAATGCGGCCAGGATCTCCTTCCGAGCCGCCATCCGCGCCGGCAGCAATCCACCTGCTACTCCCAGCAGCGTTGAATAGACGATCCCGACCAGCACGACCGCCGGGCCGACGCGAAAATTGACCGCGACGTCGCTCATCGTTGCCATGTTCCCGACGGCCGTACCGATCCCATTGAGCGGAAGAACAAGGACGCACGCGATGATCCCTCCGGCGAGAGCGAGCAGAACGGACTCGAACAGGAAGCCGAGCAGGATGCTCCCCTGCGAAAATCCGAGCACCCGCAACGTCCCGATCTCCCTCGTCCGGCGGTCGATCGCGGCGTACATCATATTCATGGCCGTGAATCCGCTGCCGATCCCCATGATTACCGAGACGAAAACCCCCAGCATCCGGATAGGGTCGCCCGCCACTGTCTGGCGCGCATAGTAGTCCCTTTCGGCCTGTGCGAATGCGTTCAGGCGCTTGTCGTCGTTCAGCGAGCCTATGAGTGCCGGGACCGTGGTCGCGTCCCGCGCCCGCAGCAGCACGGAGCTGAGCTGCTGCGGTCGATTGAAATCCGAGCTGACCTGATTCAAGTCGCCGAAGATCTCGTCGTTCACAGCGGACCGCCCGCCGTCCATGACTCCGACGACCTGCCACTCCCTTTTGCCGAACCGGACGAAGCCGCCCGTGTGCATACCCAGGCTGCGGCGGGCGATTGCCCGGCCCACCACGACTTCACGGCGTCCCGGCTCGAACCACCGGCCATCCTGCAACCTTATGTCGCGGAGATCGATCCCGACCGGGAGCAAGCCTCGAACCGTGACGTTCATCCCGCGGGGATTGCCGTCAGCAGGTAGTCGCACGGTTGTTACGATCTCGAGCGAGGCCATCGGCCAACCGTCCCGCGGCGACCGGACGATCCCCGGCTTGAACAGCAGATCCTGGAAGGTTTCGCGCGTCATCGCGCTGCTCAGTTCCGACATCGAGCCTTTGCGCAGGACGAGCAGGTTCAGGTGGTTGCCGGTCGATTCGAAGGTGGTCCTGAGGCCGTTGACAAGGGCCAGTGACGCGAGCAGGACAGCTACGGGCAACGCGACTCCCGCGGCCGTCATCAGTGAGGTAACGCGCCTCACTGCAAGGCTGCGGATGTTGTACACCAACGGAACACGCATGTTGTCCCCCTAGCCCGTGTGACGCAGCGCATCGAGAATACTCATCCGGGACGCCCGCCACGCCGGCAATAGCGAGCTGCCTACGCCAAGAGCGACCGCTGCGGCGCAACACGCGAGCGCAACCTCCCCCGTGATTCGCAGGTTCAGCGCCGCGTAGGCGGTCCCGCTGCTCTGGACCATGGCGCACAGGATCTCGGCAAGCCCCAGCCCGATTGCCCCGCCCGCCAGCGCCAGGCAGGTCGACTCGACGATTGTCAATGCAACGAGGGTCCCCGGCCTGAAGCCGAGAGTCTTCATGATGCCCACCTCGCGTATTCGCTCGCGGACTGACATCGAGATGGTATTCGCAGACACCAGGAAAACCGTGAACCCGAGTGCCCCGCAGATCGATGAAAGGAAGAGTTTCAGGTTGCCGAGAAACGACAGAAAGCTCAGCTGCCACGCCCGCTCGGTCACCGTCTCTGTCGGCGCCGGCGAGTTCTCGAATTCCTTGTCGATCGCGTCGGCAACCGGGGTCACGTCGTCCAGGCTCTTCACCTGCACGATAAACACGCCCACCTGATCCGGGCCTGCATCCTCTGCTTTCACGAGCTCGCGGAGGTATTCGTAGTTGAAGTACAGGATCTCGTCGTTGTTCGGGTCGTCGTAGATCCCTGCTATTTTCAGCTCGAGGGTTACCGGAAAGATGTCCCCCAGCAGTGTGACCCTGTCACCCGGCTTCCAGGCGAAGCGAGCCGCCAGCTTGCGTCCCACGATGCTGCCCGTCCGTTCCTGCTGGAACCTGGCTCTCTCTCCGGCGGGGATCCTGAGCTCACTCCGGATCCGGAACAGCCGAGCCGGCTCGACCGCAAACCGCGCGAAGAAATTCCGCGGGTCGCGGGCATCCTTGTAGGTCCCGCCGAACCACTGCCAGACCATCGCGTCGGTCACACCCGGAATCTGCCGAATCCTTGCTTCAAACGAGACCGGCATGGGCTGAGTAATCGAGACCTTGTGGTGCGTCATGAGGCGGAGAGCCTCAGCCGGGCTCGCTTCCGGCTCTCCGAACAGTGCGAGGTAGGCAGCACCGAGTACGGCCAGCAGACAGAGTGTAACGGCAATGCTGGCGACAGTCAGAGCGCTCCGGCGACGATTGCGAAAAGTGTTTGCCGCTATCAGGGACGCGTATCGCACCAGTTGCGCCTCCATGTGTCAGGTCGTTTCTCCGTCACGAGCCGAATGTGCCGCCTCACCGCCTGGTTTGTCCAATGGAGTGATCCTGAATTGTCTCTGACGCTCCATCCCACTGTATTTCAGCGAATTGCCGTCGGGAATGACTTCCCACAAATGCTAAACTGAGAGGTTCAAGAGGGTGAGTCATTGGCTTCTCCGCCTCCTGCCATTTACCGTTTCGGGCTCTTTGAGGTCAATCCGCATTCCGGCGAGGTTCGCAAGGCAGGTGTCCGGATCAAGCTCCAGGACCAGCCGTTTCAGATACTTCTCAAGCTGCTGGAGCAGGCCGGGGATGTCGTCAGCCGGGAGGAGCTTCGAACTGCCCTGTGGCAGAACGACACCTTTGTCGACTTCGATGCCGGGCTGAATACAGTTATCAGACGTCTTCGCGACGGATTGGGAGATTCGGCTGACAGCCCCACGCTGATCGAGACCATTCCGCGGCGCGGCTACCGATTTATCGCGCCGGTGGACAAGATCGCCCCTCAGGCAAGCTACGCTTCACAGGGCATGACGGGTAATCGTCCGTGGCATCGGCACGCGCGAAGGATCCGGGTACCGCTGGGCGTTCTTCTGGCACTGCTTGCTGCATTTATACTTCTGAAGCTCCGTACAACTCCGCTCGTCGAAAATCCCCTGCGCTTCGTGCAGCTGACGAACGACGGACTCGCAAAATCCGATCGCCTGCTCTCTGACGGAACTCGAGTCTACTTCTCTGAACTGACACCCGGTCGTCGGGTCCTCGTCCAGGTATCAAGCACTGGTGGAGAAGTCATACCGGTCTCCACGGTGCTGGAGAATCCCCGTCCGCTCGGCATCTCGGCAGACGGAACCCGGATCCTGGTCGTAACAGGCGAAGGAGAGGAACCGCTGCCGTTGTGGACGGTGCCGGTCGCCGGAGGGTCTCCACGTCGAGTTGGCAGCATCCTTGCCCATGACGCAGGCTGGTGTGCCGACGCGGAGCGCCTCGTCTACGCCTCCGGCCACGACATCTTCCTCGTCCGGACAGACGGGTCAGGATCGCAGAAGCTGGTCACAGTGGATGGCATCGCGGGCGGACTGAGCTGGTCTCCAAAGGGAAGGAAGCTGCGTTTTGACGTGTGGGAACCCGCTCCCGCCTCCGTTTCCCTCTGGGAAGTGGCTGCGGACGGCACCGACCTGCATCTCCTTCTGCCTCCCTCGCCGGGTATGGGCTCGTCGTGTTGTGGCGCCTGGAACCACAATACGGGCACTTTCTTTTTTCAGGTGCTTTCCCAGGCTCGGACTGATCTGTGGGCCATACCGGAGGGACACCGGTGGTGGCCCTGGGCATCTTCCGGGCCGGTTCGACTGACATCGGGTCCGATGAATTTCTCTGCCCCTGCGGTCAATCCTGCAGACGACAGGGAGTTGTTTGTCATCGGGACGTTGCCAAGGGCCGAACTGGTACGCTACGACTCGTCAACTCGCCAGTTCCTGCCCTATCTGGCCGGGATTTCTGCCGAAGGAGTGGATTTCACAAGGGACGGACAGTGGGCTGCCTACACTTCTTACCCCGACGGATCGTTGTGGCGCTGTCGCGTCGACGGCGGCGAACGACGCCAGCTCACCTTTCCCCCGCTGCGGGCCTTTCTGCCCCGCTGGTCCCCCGATGGTGGTTCGATTGCCTTTGTGGACATCTCGGAAAAGCCCTGGAAGATTCGGGTGATTTCTGCTGAAGGCACCGGGTTGCGGCAGGTTTCCCCGGCTGATGAGGCGGCCTCGGATCCGACCTGGTCGCCTGACGGCGATCGCCTTGCCTTTGGCGGTGTCGATATCACCCACGCCGACGAGCCTTCGAAATTCGCCATACGCGTCCTGGATCTGGCCACCGGTCGACGCACGACCCTGCCCGGTTCGGCCGGGCTCTTTTCACCACGGTGGTCCCCCGATGGACGTCACGTGGCGGCTATCAACGCTGCGGCCGGGCTGACGATACTCGATCTCACCGGCCGGAGCCCGTTCACTCTCAGCGGCTTGAAGGTCGGTTTCCCGATCTGGTCGCATGCCGGCGACTTCGTCTATTTTCAGGATCGGACGGGCGCGAAAGTTCCGACGAGGATCCTCCGGCTGAACCCGTCCGGCTGGAAGCTGGAGACGGTGGTACAAATGGAAAGCAGCGGGCGCCTGCCGCTCGGCACCTTTGCGTCGTGGAGTGGGTTGACGCCTGATGACGCTCCTCTGTTATCCCGCGACATCAGCAGCCAGGAAATCTACTCGGTGCGCTGGTAACAATTTCTGCGCCGATGACCCTGGAAATGGAGGCCCGGCAGAGAATAGAGGAGAGGACGTGAAAGTCGCAGTGAGGGCGCTTGGCGCCTGGATCATTCTGATGGCGGTTGAATTCATCCACGGCGCTCTGAGAACGATCTTTCTCGCGCCGCGCGTCGGAGACTTTCCGGCGCGCCAGATCGGTGTCTTCACCGGCTCGCTGCTCATTGTGGCTGTCGCTTGTCTCACGGTCAGATGGATTGGGGCGGTGGGTTCCGGGTCGCTGATCCGGATAGGCAGTCTCTGGCTTTTGCTCACGGTAGCTTTCGAACTCGGATTTGGCCACTACGTTTTCGGTCGTTCCTGGGGTAGGCTGGCATCGGACTACAATGTTCTTGAGGGAGGCTTGCTTCCTTTCGGGCTTCTCGTGCTCGCACTATCTCCTCTAATTGCGGCGAGACTGAGAAAAATCGGGGTCTGACCCCAGGAGGGGAAAAACGATGAGCCGACGGTATGACGTCCGTCGATCCCGGCCAGCCTGGTTGAACCTGGCCCTGTTGTTGATCGTGACCGTGGCCGCGCCGGTGCGACTCCGGGCCCGGAACGACGCGAGGCCCACTGCGGACACGCTCGCCTATATCGCCGCTCATGCCGACCGCGAAGAGAAGGTGATGATTCCCATGCGCGACGGCATCCGGTTGTCCGCCCTGATACTGTTCCCCAGGGATCTTCCGCGTCGGGGTCTTCCAACCGTGCTGTTCCGCTCACCTTACCTGATCGAGCCGGGCGAGGTGTACCGTTTCGCCAGATACCTCCGGAGCTTCCTTGAAAACGGGTATGTCGCGGTAATTCAAAACGTTCGGGGCCGGTACTTCTCTGAAGGGACATACACCTATCTGGCCGGCTCAGGCAAAGACGGTTACGACACAGTCGAGTGGATAGCCCGCCAGGAGTGGTCGAACGGCAAGGTCGGAACGCTGGGTTGCTCCTCGACCGCCGAGGAACAGCACAAGCTCAACGGGACTCAGCCTCCCGGGCTGGCGGCGACCGTGCCCATCAGCTCGGGCGCCGGCATCGGCAGAGTCGGCCCTTACAACGAGATGGGTAACTTCTATCGCGGTGGCGTCGTCCAGGGCTTCTGGTTCTCATGGTACTACGACGCAGGTTATACTTACCGGCCGTCCTTCCCGCCCAACCTGTCGCGCGAAACCCTGATTCGCCTTGGCCGGTTCTGGAACCTGCAGCCCGAGACAGTCCCGCCATCGGGGATCGACACGCTCATCTGGACCCTGCCGATCAATCGGATCATGGACCAAATGGGCGCTACACCGAGCGACATGGACCATTTCGTAAACCGGTTGCCAAACGATCCAGAGTGGAGGAACGTCGACTTCGGAGGAGAAGGCGACCGTTTCGGCGCGCCAATGCTGATGATCAATTCCTGGTACGACGTGTCGATCGGCCCGAACGTCGCACTGTACGAGTACGAATCGAAGAACGCGGCAAACCGGAACGCGCGCGACAACATGTTCATGGTCATCGCGCCCACGACCCATTGCACGCAAGGCACGATGGAGTCCGAACACACCGTGGTCGGCGAGCGTGACATGGGGGATGCGCGTTTCGATTACGTCGGACTGGTGCAGAAGTGGTTCGACCGGTTCCTCAAAGGCGTTGATAACGGTGTGACAAGTCAGCCGAAGGTACGCGCCTACATGATGGGAGCCAACCAGTGGCGTACCTACGACACCTGGCCGCCAAAGGAAGCCCGGTACGTCGACTACTACCTCGACAGTGACGGCAGTGCGAACAGCCGTACCGGCAATGGCCGGCTGACGTCGATCAGACCGACTAAAGACGGCAGCGACTCGTTTGACTACGACCCGATGCATCCGGTGCAGTCCCTGGGCGGAAGCATCTGCTGCTTCAGCCCGAGCTTCCAGGGCGGCTCGTTCGACCAGGCCGACGTCGAGATGCGCGCCGACGTGCTCGTCTACTCGACGCCTCCCCTCGAGAAGACCCTCGAGATCACAGGCCCGGTCAGAGTTTCGCTCTACCTTTCCTCGAGCGCAAAGGACACGGACCTGGCGGTCAAGCTGCTTGACGTTTACCCGGACGGCAAGGCATATAACCTGGACGAGAGTATCCAGCGCGTGCGTTGGCGCGACGGCTGGGATAAGCCGGTTTTCATGGAGCGCGGGCGTGCGTACAAGGTCGACGTCGGTCCCCTGGTAACAAGCAACGCTTTTCTCCCGGGACATCGCATCCGCATCGAAGTAGCGAGCAGCAACTTCCCGCGCTTCGAGCGCAACCTGAACACCGGGGGAAACAACTATGACGAGAAGGATGCTGAGGTGGCAAATAACGTGATTCATCATTCCCGCGCCTGTCCGTCCGTTGTGGCTCTGCCGGTGCTGGGTGGCGCAGTTGAAAGGTGATGCGAGCCTGTAACGAATCCGGCAACCGGAACAATCTTCCTCGAGGAACCTGCCCATGAATACCCGTAGCCTGTTCTTCTCAGTGATCATTGTGATTGCCCTGGCCGCCATGCCCTGTGTCGCAGAGGACGGGATCACGCTGAATGAAAAGGAGTACTTCGAGGGGCCCGGATTCTCGTTCCTCCTCTTTCACAACAACTATCAGGTCGGAAACCAGGGCGGCCTGCAAGTGATTCTGCATGACGAGCGCGTCCTCGATTCAGGCGATCTCCTCCTCGTCCCCAAACAGGGTCAGGAACGGCCGGCGTTGCGGGTTCTGCGGCGCGAGGTCGATCGCGCTCAGGGAATTGGAACAGTTTTCGGTGAGGTTGAAGGCTGGAAGCTGGGATATCGCCTGGTCTCCACGACCGATGGTCGGAGCATCTTCATCACACTGAAGCTCGATCGCCCCATTGACTGGCGGTTGGTGGAGCAGGCGGGATTCAAGATCTGCCTGTACCCCGGAACCTATTTTTCGAAGTCCTACCAAGGCGAGACGGAGAGCGGTGTTTTCCCTCGGCAGTTCACGGGCAGGACCGTTCTTTCGGCGCCTGCCAAGACGCTGCGCGTCGCCCAGGAAGACCCGTTGCACAGCTTCACGATTTCCCGCCAGGATGGCGCCCTCACGATCGTCGATACCCGGCAGGACGGGCCCGAGTCGTGGTTCATGTTCGTTGCCCCGTTTACGCCGGGGGGACAGGAGACAGAACTGAGCGTGACCCTCACGCCACAGCTGGTGCCCGCCTGGCGACGGATCCCGGTCATCGGCATTTCGCAGGTCGGCTACCTGCCTCGCCAGGAGAAGCGAGTGATCCTGGAGCTCGACCCGCGTGACACGGCCGCCGATCCGGTGAATATCTACCAGCTTCAAGCCACCGGCGGGCGGAAACTCGTGAAGTCGGGTGTGCCCAAGTCCTGGGGCAAGTTTCTCCGTTTCAACTATGCGATACTCGACTTCAGCGACGTACAGGCTCCGGGTATCTACACGGTAGAGTTCAGGGATCAGCAGGCGGGACCGTTCAGGATCGCCACGCAGGTTTACGACGACGCCTGGCACCCGACGCTCGAGTACTTTCTGCCGGTTCAGATGTGCCATGTGTCGGTGAAGGAGGGAAACCGCACCTGGCACGGGCCATGCCACCTCGATGACGCCCTCCAGGCACCGGCGCACAAAGCCTACATAGACGGCTACAATGAGGGAGAGCACGACAGTAAGTACGGCGACAACCAGCATATCCCGGGACTCGACTGGGGCGGCTGGCATGACGCGGGCGACTATGATCTGCCGGCGGGCAGCCTGGCAATTACGACGCTTGCATTGGCTCTGACGCAGGAGGAGTTTCAACCGTCCATCGACGGGACGACGATCCGCCGCGGGGAACGTGAAGTCCTCCTGCACAAGGCGGACGGAAAGCAGGACCTCCTGCAGCAGATCGAGTTCGGTGTGGAAGGCATGCTGGCGTCCTACCGCGTCGCGGGTTACATATTCCCCGGAATCATAGAAACCACAGGGGAGGCTTACTCCTATCTGGGTGACCCGGTCAACATCACGGACAACCGCGTTTACGACCCGAGCCTGAAACCCGGCGAGGTGCGCGGCGAGCGGTCGGGGAAGTTCGACGATCGCTGGGCGTTCACCAACCGCAATACCGGCCTGCAATACGAGGTCGCACAGTCTCTGGCCGCGGCCAGCCGCGTGTTGAAGGACTATCGCGGCGATCTCGCGGTTGAGGCACTGAAGTCCGCGGAACAACTCTGGCAGTATGAGCAGACGCACCCTCCGAAATTCCCGCCAAATTCGTATGTATCGGAAGATGACGGAGGTTTTCGTCGCCAGGAACTCGCCGCAACCGCCGAACTGCTGATCACTACCGGGGATGCCAAGTACCGTGATCGGCTGATCGCACTGCTGCCGGTGCTCAGGGGCATTTCCGGCGAGCAGTTCGGGACGGGACCGGGCTGGGTTCTGGCGCGCGCCCTGCCCAAGGTTAAAGACGCCGGATTCAAATCGACCGTGACGGAGCTGGCCGGAAAGTGGAAGATCGTTGCCGACAGTCGTGCGGCATCGAATCCGTGGGGAGTACACTACGCGCCGCGAGTCTCGAATCCCGAATACAGGATGGAGACGCGCTCGGCCGTCCTTTCCGAATTCGTCTGGGGTGAAGGCTGGAACCTGCAGGATGACGCATTCCGCCAATACTACCTGCACAGGCAGTTCCCGGACCTGTTCGGGAAGGAGCCCATTCTTGCGACGGTCGACTTCGTGCTGGGAGCGCACCCGGCGAACAACAGGAGCTTTGTCTCAGGCGTGGGGCGGGACTCGGCGCTGATCGCTTACGGAATCAACCGGGCTGACTGGTCTCACATTCCGGGCGGGGTGATATCGGGTCCATCGCTGGTCAAGCCGGATTACATGGAGCTGAAGAAATTCCCGTTCCTCTGGTACCAGACGGAATACGTGATCGGGGGCGCGGCAACCTATATTTTCGACCTCCTCGCCGCGCAGGCGCTCACTGCAAAATAGGAATTTCGGGGTCAGACCCCGAAATTCCAATTTCCGGGGAGCAGGGACGTCAGTAGACTTCCGACCTTTCCTCGCAGGAGATCTTGAGCGACGCGAGCTCGTTGAGCACCGGGTTATAGATGTCCGGCGCGACCGGTCTTAGCACCCCGACGGTCCGGATCCTGCCCGTGAGAATCATGTGCACACCGATGGCCGCCGGCAGAGAAACCGTCCGCGACATCGATGAATCTCCATGGGGGATGCCGTAATCGATCATCCGGGAGATGATCCGCTCCCTCTTCCCGCCCGGGAACTCGGCCCTGAAGTCATGGAATAACACGATCATGTCCCGCTCCCCGGGTCGGAACGAGAGCTTCTCGTACATCAGTTCGCCCATTGCATCCAGAGGGCTGATTCGGTCGACCGCGAACTTTCGCTCGGAGAACATGCCCAGCCACTCGAGGTTGCGGACCGGGAGAGCTTCCCGCGGAATGCCGAGCTTTCGGGCGGCGGCGGCGCGGATGTCCTCATCAGCGGACGCTCCGACGATCTCCTGCATCAGTTGCAGATAGGTCTTGTTCTTCACGTCGATTTCATCCAGCGACAGCAGGCCCAGCCTGCCAAAATTGAAAAGGCAGTCGCACCAACCGGGGTTGCGAAGAGTGCCACGGTACATGGTCTGGATACCGTGAAGACCGTACACATCGATGTAGCTGATCGAATCCCGGTTCGGATAGGCCTCGTAGTCTCCCTGCCCTTCAACTGAGAGGATGTGCATATCGCGGAACAGGCGATGAGAAGGGATTTCTACCCTGTGCCCGTCCAGGAGGTACTGCGCGTTGTTGCGGCCGGCGAGCAACACTCCCCTCGGAGCCCAGGAGAACTTGTACCCGAATGGGTTGTCGTTCGCTTCGGGGGCCGGAAGGCCGCCGCAGTAGGATCTGAACGCGACGATTCGTCCTCCGCGGATCCGCACTCCGTCTATGATCCTCATGGCCGACATGTGATCGATTCCCGGATCCACGCCGATTTCGTTGAGGATGGTGACCTCGGCATTCCGGGCGGCCTCATCAAGCTCCTGCATGGCGGCCGAAACATACGAGGTCGTCACCATGTGCTTCCTGTGCGCTACGCAGTGCTTGGCAACCACGGGATGAAACGTGTAAGGCACCAGGCTGACCGCGAGATCGCATTCCCTCACCAGCTGCCCCAGCACCGCTTCATCCTGCACGTTGAGCGCGAGGGCCTTCCCGTTCGGATGGCCGGCGATCATGGCCTCGGCTTTACTGGCCGTCCGGCTGGCCATTACGACCTGATAACCTTTTTCGAGAAGATAGCGCACCAACGGCCTGGCCACCAGCCCGGCCCCCAATACTAGGACACGTTTCATCGCTCACTCCTGAGTTGCCGGAGAACCCGTGCAACCGGGCCCCTCGAAATGATCACCGCACATCCTGATGCGGCGAATGATTTCTTACATGTTCGTACAGATAACGATAACGGGGCGTCAGCTCGCCGTTGTGGACTATGACCGCCCGTTTCAAGAAAGCAGGCAGGTTGAGAGTCTCAAAAGAAGACTGCCAATCGGCACTCGCGAGCACTGGCACAATTCCCTTCAACACTGTGCAGAAGTACTCCGACGACTCCCTCGGGATCTCGCAGGGAAGGTTGTCCACCGCCATTATCGCCGGTCCGTGTCCCTCAAGGCCGTCGCGCACTCTGTCCTCGCCGGCGAGATAGACGTACCAGGGATTGTCCGGCTGCGTCGTCCGGAGCGTGAGTTCGATGCTCCCCTCGACGTCGCAGCTGATGTCCCCGATCACCTTCAGGCGAGGCGAACGGCCCGGCACATAGTTGCTCTTTGCCCACTCCCGGGTGACGAGGCGCGGGTACCGTGGTTCCCAATAGATCGCGTTCACCAGGACATCAAGATAGGGAAGGTGCTTCTCAAAGCAGCTCCGGTACCTCTCCGGATGTTCGTAGTACTCTGCGAGATCGAACCGGCGGCCGGGATCGGCGGGCTCAACCATGTCTTCTTCGCGAAAGACTACCTTGATCGGCCCTGGTCCGGGCGAATTGGAGGTCGCCGCAGGCAGGTCGGCGACCGTTACCCGGCAAGGCTGAAGGCAGTCGAAGACCTCCTGTGCGCCCGAAGAGACGTTGCCATACCCTGAGAATCCGAACACCAGGCTCGCACCCGTCTTAGAGCGGGTAAGATCTTCACCGATTACCTGCAGATGATCCTTTGCCGCTGCCAGATCTGCATATTCAAAGGCAGGCTTCACTTCTGCCAGCGGCGTGCGCACGCCCCTTAACAGCAGACGCTGTCCGAGGCAGCGCAGGGTGTCGATCATTCCGGCATACCCGGCATGCCGCCCGAAGAAGATGAGCCGTCTTTTCTGATCGTCGGTGATCTTTTCGTAGTCGACCAGGGAGCATCCCAGTTCCATCAGGCGCCGGAGCATGCCCATATTGTAGGACTGCGCTTTCGTAACGTGGGCGAAGAAGACATAGACCTTCTTCTCCTGTATCAGGCGGGCCGGGACTTCCTTCACCGCAAGGATGACGTCTGCCTGGCTGAGATCTTCGCTGAGTGTGGCACCCGCGACACGATATTCCTGGTCCGTGAAGACACGGATATCGGAGGGTTGCACGACAAAGCGCAGCCCGTTGCGGGCCCGGAGTTCCGATACGCCTGACGGAACAAGGGGAACCCGTCGCTCCCATCTGCTCTTGTCTTCCCTCCGGATGCCGATCACTGACGCAGTAATCGCTCACCTCCCGACGACTGTGAAGAACGCCCCTTCCGGGATTGCAGCTGCTCCCAGGGGATCCGCGACTGCCATGCAAAAACGGTTATTATAGGCCAAATGGGTCAAAACCCCCAAGCCCGATCGCGCCGCAGAAAGGCAGTAAACGGGGAACATGTGCGGCGGCTCTTTAAGCGACGGGGCGGGTTTCCAACCCGCTCCTGATCCGGCGGTTGAGGAAATCCCGCTGACTCGATATCATGTCGGTTCACTGATCGCGGTGATCTTCATGAATGCCCGTCCTGTCTTCGTTCGGTTTCTCTGCGTCTTCGCCGTTTTGTGTTGCCCCGTCTCCGGGTTTAGCCAGGCGGCGACCGCTGCGGGCTCACCTGCCATGGAACCGGCGAAGCAGGAAGAACTGGGCAGGAAAGCCTATCAGCGGGGTGATCTCGTCGAAGCCGAAAAGCTGCTGCTGGCTGCAGAAAAGGACTCGGAAAAGAAAGGCGAGGAACGGAACCTGGAGCTTGCGGACATCTTCAGGGATCTCGGCCTTGTCTACAGCGCGTCGGGGAGGCAGGACGAAGCCGAGGCTGCCATCAGACGCTCTCTGAAGATCAGGATGGCCGCGCTGCCCGCGGACAACCAGGATATTGCCGAGTGCTTCAACCTGATCGCGCTGGTGAAGAAGGAGAGGGAGTTCGGGCCTGAACATCCTGAGGTAGCCTCGAGCCTCAACAATCTCGCGGGATCCTACCGGGGCCTGGGAAGATTCGCAGATGCGGAGTTCTTCTACAAACGCTCGCTGACGGTAGCGGAGAACGCTCTTGGGGCGGAAAGCCCTGATGTAGCCCTGATTCAGAACAACCTTGCGTTCTTTTATAACAGTCAGGGGAGATATGCCGAGGCAGAACCCCTCTTCAGGCGTTCCCTGGCAGTTTTGGAGAAGACACGTGGAACGGAGAGCCCTGACATAGTTCAGACACTCAACAATCTCGCGGAGCTTTATCGGAACCAACGAAGATATGCCGAGGCCGAACCACTCTTCAGGCGCTCACTGGATATTTCAGAGAAGGCGCTCGGACCGGAGCACGCGAACGTGGCACTGATTCTGAATAACTACGCGCTGCTTTTCCGGGATCAGGGGAAATACGAGCAAGCCGAGCCCCTGCTCAAGCGGTCGCTCGCGATCTACGAGAAGCAGCTCGGACAGCAGAATCCAAGAGTAGCCCTGGTGCTCAACAACCTCGCGGAGGTTTATCGAGGGCAGGGGAAGTATGCCGAAGCTGAGGCGTTATACAAACGTTCGCTGGCCATCAAAGAGAAGGCGCTCGGATCGGGCCATCCTGACGTGGCAGTGAGCCTCAACAATCTCGCGGAACTTTATCGCAATCAGGGGAGATATGCCGAGGCCGAGCCGCTCTACAAGCGGTCACTGGCCATCAGGGAGAAGGTGCTCGGCACACAGCACGCCGAAGTAGCCGCGGTGCTGTACAATCTCGGAGAGCTTTACCGAAGTCAGGGGAAGTACGCCGAGGCCGAACCGTTGTTGAAGCGTTCGTTGGCCATCACGGAAAAAACGCTGGGTCCTGATCATCCGGACGCAGCCAGGGTTCTCGTCGCTTACGCAGCCCTGCTCAAAGAAACAAACCGTCCGGACGAAGCTGCCAAGCTGGAGGAGCGCGTCGCAAAGATCGGTGCCGCTCACCCCGCTGCGAACAAATAGAGTCCGAGCCTCGTTTCGGGCCCGCCTCTGAAACTGGGAACCATCCATGCTGTGCAACTTCCCGGTTGCGATTTTCATGCTTGCCATCGAGTTCCCCGCCCTGCAATCTCAGTCTACACCGACGCCTGAATTGCCCCCGGTAGCCCTGGCGGAATTCCCTCCGGTGGTGCAGGAACAGGTCCAGGAGGCGTACCAGGCTGTACGCGCCAATCCCCGCGACCCCGAGGCCAACGGCAGACTCGGCATGCTGCTGGACCTCTGCAAGCGGCGAGAGTTCGCACAGGTATGGTATGTGCGGGCTCACCAGCTCGATCCCAAGGCATTCCGATGGCTGTATTACCTCGGATCGCTGGAAAGCGCGCTGGGGAAGCGTGCAGAGGCGCTCGGTCAGACTGAAATTCTCCGCAGCATTGACAAAGACCTGCAGAGGCTGGAAGCCGCAACGCCGCGATGAGGTGTATCCGGCAGCCGCACCCCGCATGCGGGTGGTTCATCTATCACGCTGAGCCGGGCCAATTTACGTGGCACCTTTCGGCCGCGACATAATCTCCATCCTCGGCAAGCGGAAACTTCAGTTGAAATCAGCGGTCGGATGGATCTATATTGAATCCGAAATTGCCTTCCCTGGCATCCGAGACGGGGCTAACCCGTGAGCTGTGAACGGGTGTACCTCATGGAGAGCTGAGTCTGAGGCCTGCAAAGGGCGGTCGCATCTCAGCACAACGATCCATGGCAATGAAGTCACTCTTTTGATAGTTGGGAGGTATCGCTATGTTTCAAAAAGCAAGAGGTGTGCTCTTGCTGTTCTTCGCGGGTGCGTTACTGCTCACGCCCCTGTTTGTTGAGAATCTGAACGCACAGGTTCTCTACGGCTCCGTCGTGGGAACCGTGACGGATCAGACCGGCGCGGTAGTGCCCGGCGCCACCGTTACCATTGTCAATGCGCAGACCGGACACACCCGGGAGGCCACGACCGATACTACGGGCCGCTACCTGATCCAAAACGTGCTCGAAGGCAAGTACGACCTGAGCGTCAAGATGACCGGTTTCCGGAATTACCTGGAGAAGGGGATAAACGTCTCCATCAACACGGTTACACAGGCCAACGTCAGCCTGCAGGTCGGGCAGGTCACGGAGACTGTCACGGTGGAGGCCAGCGCTGCGGTCCTCCAGACGACCAAGGCGGACGTCAGTGTGAACCTGGAAGCGCAACCGATTGAAACCCTGCCGCTCTCCGGCTACCGCAATTACCAGACTCTCATCAACCTGGTCCCGGGCGCCACGCCGGCGGACTTTCAGAACGCCATTACAGACACGCCCGGGCGCTCCTTGACCACCAACGTCAATGGCCAGGAGCGGGGTTCGAACAACACCCGCCTGGACGGCGCGGCCGATATCCTGGTAACGATGCCGCACCACGCGGTGTACGTTCCGCCGGTGGAGAGCGTCGAGACGGTCAACATCTCTTCCGATAACTTCGACGCTGAGCAGGGCATCACCGGGGGCGCCGCCATTACCGTGGCGACGAAGTCCGGGACAAATGAATACCATGGTGTCGTCTACGGCATGAACAGCAACAGCGCCTTGCGGGCTTTCCAATGGAACGAGAAGTTCAGCCAGCAGACGAAGAAACCGGCAGGAAACATGAACATCGATGGGGCCAGCTTCAGCGGACCGATCGTGAAGAATAAACTGTTCTTCTTCGCCGACTATGAAGGAACCTTCCAGCGGCTGGGCTATGGCCTGCTATCTTCCGTCCCGACGGATGACTTTCGCGCCGGGGACTTTAGCAGGATGCTTGGTGGTCAGATCCTGGACGCGAGCGGTAATACCATCCTGATCCCCACCACGGAGGGCGGCTCCGTGCCGTTGCAGGAAGGGATGATCTTCGACCCCTACACCGGCAGCCAGGATGGCACGGATCGTAAGGTTTTCTCGAACGGAGGCCGGGTCAACGTTATTCCTCAGGCTCGCTTCAACGGCCCCATGATGCAGCTGCTTGACGTGGTCCCTCACGCCAACCTCGACGGGGATCTCAACAACTACTATAGCTCCGGCACCCAGAAGATGAACCGCAACAACATCGATGCCAAGATCAACTGGAACCGGAACGAAAAGCACCTGCTCTGGTTCAAGTACAGCATGATGAAGGCGCTGGTTCACGGCGATTTCAGCCTGGGTCAGGCCGGCGGCGAGTGCCTGTGCTCCGGTGGCCTCGGTGACGGCGATACACTCGTGCAGTTGGCAACCATCGGACAGACGTACACCGTATCGCCCAACTTCCTGATTGACGGGACGTTCGGCTGGACCCGTTTCGGCCAGCAGGTCACGCCCCCTGACCTCGGCACCAACTACGGATTGGATGTGCTCGGGATACCCGGAACCAACGGGCCCGACCCGCGTGAAAGCGGCATGCCGGCTTTCTACATCTCCGACTATTCCGCATTGGGGAACCCGGAAGGGTGGAACCCGCTCTATCGCAACGACCAGTCCTTCACGGTGAACGTCAACTTCAACTGGGTGAAGGGCGCTCACGACATCCGTTTCGGCCTCGACTGGATGCACCACCTAATGAATCACTGGCAGCCGGAATTGGGGGAGGGCCCCCGCGGGGCGTTCGGCTTCGGTTCCGGCATAACGGCCCTCAATCCCGATGCTATCGGTGCCTCCGTGGGATTCCAGGAAGGCACCCCGTCGTTCGAGAACGGCTGGAACGGCCTTGCAGGCTTCCTGCTCGGCGTTTCCGATTACACCGGGAAGAGCAGCCAGTTCATCAAGATGACCAGCCACGAGGACGTGTGGGGTCTCTACATCCGAGACCGCTGGCGAGCCACTCCGAAGCTAACGCTGAACCTGGGGTTGCGCTGGGAACTCTACCCCACTCGAACCCGGTCCGCCGGCATGGGCATCGAATCCTACGATCCCACTACCAACGACGTCCTGGTCGGAGGGTGGCCGGGTGTTCCCAGGGAGAACGGTGTGGGCTACAGCAAGAAACTCTTCGCTCCCCGTTTCGGATTCGCGTATCAGGCTTTCACCAACACCGTGATCCGAGGCGGCTACGGCATCACCTACCAATCCCATCCCTGGGGCGCGCAGGCGCTGCGCGGCTACTACCCGCTGACCATCGCCGCGACTTTCTCCGGCGTCAACGGTTACCAGCCCATAACCACGGGGCCCAATTACGTGGCGGCGGGTATCCCGAACCAACCGTTGGGCGGTGATGTCGGGATCCTCCCGATCTGCTGCCCCGACATGAGCCAGGGCAGGCAGCAGCTTCCGTTGGCTGCTCTCATGGGCTACCCGGTGTTCAACCAGCAGCTCAAGAGGGGTTACATCCAGTCGTGGAACCTCATCGTCGAGCAGAAACTGCCGGCCGAGTTTGTAACGACAATCGGATATGTGGGGACTGCATCCATAAATGGCTTCGGATTCCTGCAGATCAATGCTTCACAAACCCCCGGCTCCGGCGACGACGGGCGGCCGCTCTTCGCCGCCTGGGGACGAACCGCAGATACCCAGGTGTGGGATGGCCGCACCCAGGGCATCTATCATGCCCTGCAAGCTACCATCAACCGGCGCCTGACATCCGGCTTGTTTGTCAAAGGCGCTTATACCTATTCGAAGGCCATCAACACGGCCGACTACTCTGACTGGACAAGCTTCGACTATAACGCATCATTCGCGTTCAGTCGCAACCGAGCCCCTGCGGAGTACAATATCCCCCACATGTTCCAGCTTGCCTACGTGTACGATATCCCCTTAGGCACCGGCCACAAGTGGGCCACGAGCGGTGCCGCCAAGGCGATCCTGGAGGGCTGGCAGATCAACGGCATCTTCAGTGCCGTCCAGGGCCGGCCCTATACGGTCTATGCTTCCGACACTTCGTTAAACATGCCGGGAAACATGCAGACCGCGGACCAGGTCAAACCCACAGTGGAAAAACTCGGCAACGTCGGCAGCACCGGCACCTTTTTCGATACCGGCGCGTTTGCGCGCGTCACGGAGGTCCGGTTCGGCACCGTGGGCCGGCACACCATGCGCGCGCCCGGTATGGTGAACATGGACTTCAGCTTCTTCCGCACCTTCAAAATAACCGAGAGGCTCAATATGCAGTTCCGGGCGGAGATGTTCAATTTCACCAACACTCCACACTTCGGTTCCCCGGATAGCGACGCCAACAGCTCGGACTTCGGGAGAATAACCTACGCTGCGGAGGACGCCAGAAACTTCAGGCTGGGGTTACGCTTTGAATTCTAGCCTTCTTTAGCCAATCAAACGGGCGCAGGAAGCTACTCCTGCGCCCGTTTCCAGAGACGCGCCACAGAGGAAGGAGGACTCGCCGCGACGTGCTGCGATTTGTGGGGTATGTTCAGAAATCTCGGGATCGACACGAAGGTGACACAGGGGCAGGAAGCGCTCCTGCAAGCCATATGGCGTGGTGCTTTTCGAGCAGAGCAGATATCTTGAGGCGGAGGGGATGTTTCGAAAGGCCGTGGAGGTTCTACCTGCGGAGGATCAAACGGTCGAACCTGAACCGGCGAACCCAGCCCCGCGACTGCGCAACCAGCTTGCCTCCACCGACTCGGTCACTATCATCTGCCAGAACGGCCGTTTCGCGCTGCTGTTGCCGATGCAATACACGGAGATGCTGCTGACGCCGTCGAAGGAGGCAAGCAGCGCGAACAGGTTGTCGTGGTGCAACCCCGAAGAGAAAAAAAGGGCGCAGGCATTGCTGCCTGCGCCCGGATGATTGATCGAACGAGACTAGAAGCCCAGACGGAGGCCAAAGCGGAACTCCCGTGACCGACCGTAACGCCCAACCAGTGTCCGTGGAGGTAACCTGGCCGAAGCGCGAGCTATTGGCGTTTCCGCTCGGGTTGCCGAAGTGCGGAGTGTTGCTCAAGTTGAACCCCTCCGCCCGGAACTGCAGGTCGAACTTCTCCGTGAGCTTAAAGCTGCGGAACAGGCTGAGGTCCATATTCACCACCCCGGGTCCGCGCATGGTGTTCCGACCCACGTTGCCGAACCGGACTTCGGTGACGGGCTTAAAAGCTGAGGTGTCGAAGAACGTACAGCCGGGATCGCTGAACCAATACAGCCCGTATACACAATCGCGCCGACCTGGTCAGGAGTCTGCGCGTTGCCCGGCATGTCTAACGAGGCATCGGAAGCACCCAACGTAAAATAACGTCCCTTGAAGGCGCTGAAGATGCCGTTCAACTGCCAGCCCCCCAGGATTGCGCTGCTGGCACCACTTGTGGCGAACTTCTTCCCACTTCCGAAGGGGAGTTCGTACGCGAAGCCAACCTGCAAGTTTTGGGGTATGTTGTAAGTCCGCGTTGGCTCGGTTGCGACCCCACGCCACATCCGAGGGCCAGATGGTTTCGGTCCAGTCAGAGTAATCGGCCATATCGATCGCCTTCGAGTAAGTGTAAGCCGCCTTGAGAAGCAGGCCGGCCGTCATGCGCCGGTTGACGCTGACTTGCAGCGAGTTGTAAGTGCTTCCCAGCATGCCATCATACTGCCGGGTTGATGCGGTGCGTCCGAATCGAGTGTAGAGGAGCTGCCCATCAAGGCCGCCACCGATTATTTGCCCGGCGTTGATGTTACGGAACGCGAAGTCTCTGACGGATCTGCTCCCTACGTATCCAATCGACGTGACCAGCTCGCCCGGGAATTTGTGCTCGAGGATGAAGTTCCACGATTGGATGTAGCCGCGGCGCAACAGCTGATTGGCAGCGGGATAGCCCGTCTCGGCCGCATTCGGTAATGAGACCCCACCCGGCTCGTTGATGTCGAAGTTCAGGATCGATGGAATGCCGACATTGCCGCCCAGCGGCGCGTTCGGCATGCCATCCGCTACGTAGGTGGGGTCGGTGGTGACCGGCTGATAGCCGTTGACACCCTCGAAACTCCCGACAACCGTCAGTGGGAACCAACCACGCAAGGCTTGAGCGCCCCAGGGATGCGCGTGGTAAGTGATGCCATAGCCGCTTCGGATCACCGTGTTATTTGCCACTTGCCAGGCGAATCCGACACGGGGAGCAAAGAGCTTCTTGCTCCATTTGACACCGTTGTCTTGAGGGATGCCGCCTCGCCCGCCGACCAAGGCCTTGTTGGTGTCGGGGTCATACGATTCGATCCCCATGCCGGCAGAGCGACGGCGGTTGGGATAAAGCTCCCATCGTAACCCCAGATTGAGGGTCAGTTTGGGAGTGACGCGCCAGCGGTCGCGGATGTAGAAAGCCCACTGGTTCTCCAGGCTGTCCATCTTGATGTACTGGGTGCTCTTCCCCGAGGAAGCGGGTATACCCATCATAAAGGCTGCCATGCTGGCCTGGTCGGTCTCGAAGTCCGGAGTGTCTCCTTGGAACCCCACAGTTTCTTCAAGAGCTGAAGGGTTCAAGGCCAGGGGGCCAGACCCGAAAGTGAACCCACCGCGCGGTCCCTGGCCCAGTTCCGGCTGGAAGTGGTTCATGAGGTGGTGGAGAAAGTCGAACCCGAAACGGATTTCGTGAGTGCGCTTGATCCAGCTTGCGTTGGCGTTGAAGGTGTAGGACTGGTCGTTGCGGAAGGCGGGATTCCAGCTCTCCGGATTGCCCATATCTGACCAATTGGAGTAAAACGCGGGCATGCCCGCTTCCCGCGGGTCGGGGCCGTTGGTTCCCGGAATCCCCAACACGTCCGAGCCGAAGTTGACGCCGCTTAGCTGGTCAGGGGGTTGGCAGGCCTGGCCAAACCTCGTCCAGCCGAGCGTGGCGTCAATCAGGAAGTTGGACGAGACGGTGTAGGTTGACCCCATGCCCCCGATCTGCGTCCGCGTGTGGCACCCGCCCAGGCCGCCGTCACCGATGTCCTCGCCGCCCGCAGCGCCCAGGGAGAACCCGGCGCTGGTGAACTTCGCAACCATGGTGCTGTACTTGAAAAAGAGCTGGTGCTTTTTCGTGCGGTTCCAGTTGACCTTGGCGTCGACATTGTTGCGGTTCAGTCTTTGGGTGCCGGAGATGAAGTAGTTGTCGAAATCCCCCTCCAAATTGGGGTCAGGAAGCAGATTCAACAACTCCATCATAGGGCCGTTCAGGCGCGCGGCGGGGATGACGTTGACCGCTCCCGCCGGAGGAAATCACGGAACGGCCCGTGCCATCGGGATTCCCTGTGTAGGGATCAAAGATCATCCCTTGCTGAAGGGGCACGGAGCCACCTTCGGTGGTGGGCACCAGGATAGAATGACCTGAGGCATCCAGAATCGGGTCGCCCAGGAAACTCGACAAGTCTCCATTGAAATACTTCTTTGGTATGACGGATTGGAGCCTGGAACGGGCCGCCCGCTCGAAGAGACCTTCATAGTCGGCGAAAAAGAACAACTTGTCTTTCTTGATGGGTCCCCCGATGCTGCCCCCGTCGATGTTCTGGATGGTCGTGGGCTTCTTCGTTACTCCGGCGTGATTCTCATCCCACGTGAACGCCCGGGTGGCGCTATTGTTGTGGAAGCCAAAGAGGCTGCCGTGGAATTCGTTGGTCCCCGACTTCGTTGCCACGGTAACAGCAGCACCGCCCGTCATCCCCTGGTCAGCATCGAAGTTGTCGGTTGAGACGTTGACCTCTTCAATGCTTTCCACCGGCGGGATGTACGCCGCATGGTGAGGCAGGGTGACCAGGATGTCGGCCGAGCCGTCCACACGCGTGTTGTTGGCGCCACGCTGCTGGCCGTTGACGTTGGTACTCAAGGCGCGTTCGGGAGTATCCGCCTCGGCGTTTTGAAACCGCCCCGGTGTGGCACCCGGAACCAGGTTAATGAGGGTCTGGAAGTTACGGTAGTTGGAAAGCGGCAGGTTCTCCACCGCGCGCGCTTCCATGCTCGTACTGACATCCGACTTCGTCGTCTGGAGGACCGCCGCACTGGCCTCGACCGTGACCGTTTCGGTGACTTGCCCGACCTGCAGGACGACGTTGACACGCGTGACCCTGTTAATGGAGACTACTATTCCCTTCTCCACGTAATTGCGGAACCCGGTCATCTGGATGCTCAGGTCGTACGTGCCTTCCAGCACATTCAATATCGAGTACGTACCGCTGGTGTCCGACGTGCCTTCACGGATTTGCCCGGTCTGGGTGTTAGTAATCGTGACCGTGGCCCCCGGAATGACCGCGCCGCTCTGATCCGTTACCGTTCCCACTACTGATCCATACAGGACCTGAGCTTGCGCGGGCTGAACACACATGGATGCGATAATCAAGAACGCAACCACGGGCAGAATTGCGAGTGGGTACTTCAGTCTTAGCAACAAGGCTTACCTCCAATTGTCAGAAACTGCTAGCCTTGCCGGGATGGATCAGCAAAGGTGAGGCTCCTCACAGACTAAACGGTCTGTCAGGCTCCTTCTGCTCACCAGCCGATCTCGCATCAGGTCTCACTGCCCATGGCAAAAGACTGGAACAGCAAGCACATCGAACCCGGCGACTTCATTACACCAGGGATGCCACCCATTGGGCACCGGACGAGTCCTGATTGTCAAGCAGATTTGTCTGCGAGAGCGCCCCTGCCAGGGGTGGTCGTTTCCACACCCGTATTCATCTTTTTTCAGTGACTTAGAGCGGTTGAGAAAATACAGCCACTGCCGAGCGGAAAATCTTTGTGCCCTCCAAACTTTAGCTGCGCGAAATCGTTCGGATTTTGGACTGACGACCAGCCTGATATCTAACAAGGGCATGTTGCGGGAGTGAAATCAGCGGGGTGTCGCTGCTTCCAGAGCCTTCAGGTCTCTGTCGATGCTGCGAAGCAGTTCCGTTTGGCCGCGAGCCGTCGCCTGCTCGCGTGCCTGGCGGCCATATTTCAGAGCTTCCTCCCGCTTTCCTGCGCGAGCATACGCGGCCGCCAGTGCGTAAAGATAGGTAGGGGTAGCGTCGCTCTCGGGGCTGAGCGACAAGAGGAAATGCTTTATCGCCTCGTCGTATTTCCTCTGATTCGCCAGGATTCTTCCGATATTGAAATGCGCGAGCGGAAAATCCGGCTGCCGCTCGACAGCTTTCATGTAGAACTGCAGGGCCTCGTCCAGGCGGCCCTGCTGTTGCAGTGCGAAACCGAGATTGTGCAATGCCTGCGCATGATAGGGATTGATTTCCACTGCTTTCCGGAACATTTCTTCCGCGTCGGCATACTTGCGCTCCTTGAAAAGCAGCACACCGTAGTTGTAGTAGCTGTCGGCGTGGTTGGGATCGATCCGAATGGCGGCCCGGAAGTGCTCCTCGGCCTTCTGCGGCTGATTTGTCCTGCCGTAAAGGATGATCAGGTTAGCGTGTGCCAGGGACAGGTCGGGATCCAGTTCCAGGGCTTTCTCGTGCTCCGCGATCGCATCCTCGATTCGCCCCGCTTCCTCGAAGCCCAACCCTCGTCGAAGGTGAGACGAGGCTCCCCGGTCGAAAGCGCGCATTTCGTCGCGCAGGGGATCGGGAACCGGCGGCACAAGGTTCGGGCTGGCGTCCCGCAACTTCAGATGTTCTTCTGAGGCCGCGGTGTCGCCGAGTTTCCGGTAGGCCTGGGCAAGCCCGTAATGGGCCGCTCCGTAGGGGGGAAACAGTTCGCAGGCCCTCCGATAGGATTCCACCGCGCCGGTCAAGTCGCGATGGGCAGCGCGTATCCGGCCGATCCCGTAATAGGCTTCGGCCGCGTCCGGATGATCCTTGACAATTCCCTCATAGATTTGTCCGGCCTCTTCCCATTCTCCGGCTGCGAGAAGATTGTCGGCGAGCTTCAGTCTGGCCGGCAGGTAGCCGGGATCCAGGCTGAGCGCTGCACGGAGCGTGACGGTCGCCTCGGCGCGCTTCCCCTGAACGATCTGCAACGATCCGAGATAGTAGAGCCACCGGAAACCCTTGGGATCCGACTGGTGAGCTCGCTCGTACCATGCAGCAGCCAACTCGCGACGCTCGCATACATCCAACAGCATGCCGACTTTCCCGCTGGCAGCGGCATCATGAGGATTTGCCCGGGCGGCATCGTAAGCCTCCTGGACTTGCTCGCGGACTAATGGATCGAATTCCTTCAAGTCCAATTGGGGGAGTTCAGGCGGAACGTTCTGAGCCCGAAGAGCAGGGGTACCGAAAGCCAGCGCCAGGATGACGATCAGGTGCTTGGACCACATCAATTAATTGTAGATCATGAAGAAGTGCAACGGGCACCCAATTTCCCCTTCGCTGCCAAAGATCAAGATCCGGATCCGCATCGACCTGCACAGATCTGCTTTGATCCGTACGGATGCGTATCCTGACGTCAAGGTTTCTTTTCGGATTTGGTGATCCCGGAGCCTTCCTTGATAGTCAAAAACCGGTTGGCTTCGATGTTGGTGAATTTCTCGACATTCTGCGTGGTGGGCCACTTCACCTCGATCAGGTCGATCTGCTTGACCTGTCCCAGGCCGAACTGCAGGCGCAGATCGCTCTGCGACATGACACTAGTCCCCGGAGTGCACTTCATCCGTCTGCGCGTGTTTCCCGGTCACGACACGCACCCGCGCACCGATCGCCGTACGGTTGCACTTCGTTCCCAGCAACTTGATGTTGATCCAGTTGTGCTGATTGCCGCCATCGTTGCGCAGAAGAGAGGGATAGTCGTTCATGTTCAGGATCAGGACATCGACGTCGCCGTCGTTGTCGAAATCCCCGAAGGCGCAGCCGCGGCTCGAGTAGAGCGCATTTACGCCCGGCCCCATGTCTTTCGAGACGTCTTTGAACTTTCCATTTCCGAAGTTGCGGTAGACGAGGCGTGGCGAGAGAAAATGAGAATCCAGGTGATAGGATTCAACCTCGGGATAGACGTGCCCGGTGACGTGAAAGATGTCTGTCCAGCCGTCGTTGTCATAGTCCATGAAGCCCGCACCCCAGCGGACGTACCGGGTACTGATGCCCAGGCCTGAAAAAAAGGTCACATCCGTGAACGTGCCGTCGCCGTTGTTGCGGTAAAGGTTGGGCGTGTCGTCGCAGAAATTGGTCTTGAAAATGTCGAGCCAGCCGTCACAGTCGTAGTCCCCCACGCCCACGCCCATCCCGGCCTGCTCCTGCCCCTCTTCGCTGTAGGCGCATCCGGCCACGGCGGCTATGTCAGTAAAGGTTCCGTCGTGATTGTTGTGAAAAAGGATGCTCGGCTCGGAATCCACGGCGACATAGATGTCTGGCCAGCCGTCGTTATCAAAGTCGTAAGAGACCGAGGTGATGGAGTAGCGCGGGCCGGGCTTCAGGATGCCTGCCTTATCCGAGACATCCGTGAAGGTCCCATCCCCGTTGTTGTGGTAAAGGATGTTCATCCCGCCGGGCAGGCCGTGGGGGCCGCACAACACGGGGATCCCCTTCCACTGGCAGGTTCCAGCCTGGCCGGGCAGTGGCACTTTCTTGATGTCGAGCTCGATGTAATTCGCGACGAACAGGTCGAGAAACCCGTCGTGGTCGTAGTCGAGAAAGGTGTTTCCGGTGCCCCAGCGCACCCGATCTTCCCACAGACCGGCTTTCTTGGTGACGTCTGTGAACGTACCATCACCGTTGCTATGCCACAGGATATTGTGGCCCCAGTAGCTGCAGAACAGGTCATCCCAGCCGTCATTGTCATAGTCGCCGACGGAAACGCCGGTCCCCCAGCCCGTACGTGTCAGACCGGCCCGCGCCGTAACGTCCGTGAACGTGCCGTTGCCGTTATTGCGGTAAAGATGCTGGATGGGCGCGTTGTCGGCCGTGTAGGTCTCTTCGAAGCGGATGCCGTTTGAGAGGTAGATGTCGATCCAGCCGTCGTTGTCGTAATCGAAAAAAGCGACGCCGCTGCCCTTCGCTTCCACGATGTATTTCTTCTTGTTGATTCCCCCCCAGACATTCGGAGCACTTCAACCCGGCTTCCCTGTGCGATATCGACAAATGTCACCGCGGATGCTTCACTAGCCAGCACATTGCGCGGGGTGGATGATGCCGTCGACTGCACGAGGGGGGCAAATGGCATCACTGTCAGGATCGAGGCAGACAAGGCGATTAGAGGGACGAGCAGGCCGCGACGCAAACGTTTCATCCGGTAATTATAGTATGCTCTTCGAGCGGTTCGAACCCTTGAGCCCCCGGCAGCCAGGGCATGGGCTACATCGCAAAATTCTTCGGGACCACCACGATGTGATCCCACCCGCCGGCGATGGACACTACTTTGAATCCCCGGCGCTCGTCCTCGACGCGGTCGTAGCCGATCCACGTGTTCTCCGAAATGCGCACGTTCTTGTCGATGATCGCATTGCGGATGTGGCAGTTGCGGCCGATATCGGTCTCGGTGATGATGCCGCCACGCAAAGATCCGCCGAAAAGCACCGAATTCTCCACGAGCGTGTGGCTGTGGAGGTATACCCCGCAACCGAGCACCGAGTTGCGCGCGGTGGCCCCGCTCACAATCACACCGTCGGCGACGATGGAGTTGATTGCCGTCCCCGTTCGGCCGGGGATCTCGTGGACGAACTTCGCCGGGGGAAAGTGGTGCGGCACGGAGAAGAGAGCGAAGCGCTCACCGTAGACATTGAATTTCGGCGCGGGCTGCACCAGGTCGAGATTGGCCTGCCAGTACTGCTCCAGTGTCCCGACATCGCGCCAATAGTCGCAATCGCTGGCAACGGGCACCAGTTCCTTCCTCCTCATGCCCTCGCGCGTGATGTACTCCCACTCCGGAAACTTGTTGCGGCTGGTGAAATCGTAGGCGTACACCGCCCTCCCCTCCTGGATGAGGAGGGGGATTATGTGCTTGCCGAAATCGAGCAGTTCGTTCGCCAGGGACTCCCGCAGGAAATCGGCGTCAAACAGGTAAATGCCCATCGACGCCAGGCACTCATCCGAACCGGGGATGGTCTTGGGCTCCGCCGGCTTCTCCTCGAATCCGATGATGTGCCCGCCGGCATCCACCTCCATCACCCCGAGATTCTCTTTCGCTTCGTGCACCGGAACCCGCGCGCAGCACACCGTCAGGCTCGCCTTCTTGTCGTAGTGGTAGCTCCGGAGCAGTCTGTAGTCCATCTTGTAAATGTGGTCACCGGACAGGATCAGCACGAGCCGCGGTTCCTTCTGCTCCACGAAGTTCATGTTCTGGCGAATCGCGTCTGCCGTCCCCTGGTACCAGGTGTCGCCAAGCTGCTGCTGGGCCGGCACCTCGTCGATGAACTGGTCGAACCGCCGACTGAACATGTTCCATCCCGTTTTCAGATGGTTCGACAGGGAGTACGACTTGTACTGCGTGAGGATGTAGATCCGCCTGACCCCGGAGTTGACACAGTTGGAGAGTGTAACGTCAATGATCCGGAAGATTCCCCCGAAGGGGACTGCAGGCTTGGCGCGCACATCTGTGAGCGGCCGGAGACGCTCTCCCTGGCCACCCGCCATCACGAATGCCAGCGTCTCTTCCATGATCCCTCCCCCCTGCTAGCGAGCTTCGAGCAACAGGTGGTGCTTGAAGGACACATCAAGCTCGGCCGTTGGACCCTGAACCCGGCCGTAGTCCTTGCCGTTCTCATAGTCGACGACCTGATACTGGCGCGGCTCCATGCCCCGCAGTTCGACTTTTCCCTGAAAGTCGGCCGCAAAGTAGCCGTAGTACATCCTCCCGTCCTTGCGGATCGCGTGCGCCTCCGGCCGGTCGAAACCGATGTCGTACAGAGCGCCAAGGTACTCCCCCTTCGAGAGCATCTTGTCCTTGTAGATCCCCAGCCACTTTGCCCAATGTTCCTCGCGCTCCGGGGTAAGGTCGCTCGTGTTCTTCCCGGTGCGGCGGTTCAACGGTCCTGAACCGACCGGCCAGGTGAATTCCGTGCCGACAACGCCGCCGATCCCGACGGTCGAGGCGAAATCGCGGCCGTCGTCGCTCAGTTCGACATGGTCGCCGAAGTAGGCGATTCCGTCGCCGGTGAGCGCTTTCAGGCTCTTCCCCTTTGTGCGAACCTGCCACGATCTGTGCGGGTCCGAGGCAACGGTCATATTGGCATAGGGGAGAGTGAAAAACGAAAAAGAGGTCCCGCACGGGCAGAATTCGACGACGGCATCGGCTTTCGCCGCGCGGGCCGCATCGAATATTGCCTTGAAGAAGAGCGGAACGGCTTCAGCCGACTCTGACGGGTCCTTGTGATGATGCGCAGGATTAAAGCACGGTGGTGCGGCATTCATGTACTGGCCGTCGAGCTTCAAACCGTCATAGCCCCATTCCTTGATCGCTTTCGTCACAAGCGCAGCCGCATCGGCACGGACTTCCGGAACGGCGGGGCACAGATAGAAGGCGTCCCAGTAGGTGATCTTGTGCTTGCTGCCGTCGCGGTCGAGAAGCAGCCAGTCCGGGTGCTTCTCGATCTTCTGCGTGCCCGGATCAACAGACATGGGAGCCCACCAGAGCTGTGCCTTGAAGCCGTCCGCGTGAATGCGGTCGACCATCGCTTTCATGTCCTGGTCACCCTGCGGGAACTTCTTGGGCTCGGGGAACCAGTCCCCCTCAGCGGTCTGCCAGCCGTCGTCGAGCGTCACCCAGCGGAACCCGAGCTTCTTCACGATGGGAAGGGCGCCATAAATCTGCGGCGGCTGGAAGGTCCGCCGGTAGCCCCATGCGCACCAGATCGGCTCGAAGGCGTCGGGCGGAGCTTTACTGAAGCTCACGCCCTGCCCGACCATCATGCTTCGATACTCCCTGAGGGCTGCGAAATAGTCACCCTTATGGACGGCCACAAAGGTCCGGAACGTGTCGAGCGATTCACCGGGCGCCAGGGTCTTGTCGCAGGCGTAGGTGACCGAAAGCTCCGCAGATGAGGCGCTCGGCATCGCGACCGGCAGGGAAACCAGCTTCGGGACGAGTTCCAGGTGTCCGACCGCGATCCCGCCGTCCCGGCGCCAGACGTCGGCGACAGGCGTGCCGCCGCCGTAGTCTGTCGCGTTCATCCCCTGGAAATTGTCCTGCTTGAAACCCTCCTTCAGTGGCAGGACCCAGCTGGGGCGGTTTTCGTATGAGCCGCTTTGGAAGGACCAGAAGGGCTCAGTGAACTGCCCGCGTGCGGCGACGCTGTAGTGGTTGTTGGTCCAGCGCTCGATCTTCATCGGAGCGTGCCCGATGTTGGTGTAGCGGACTTCGACAACAATAGCGGCGGGATAGTCGTCGTAGGCCGTTGCCCGCACCTCCTTCCTGAGAGAAGCTGCTTCGCCGGTGAGCACCTGGCGGCGGCCTTTGCCAAGGCCGTCGCGGACGTCACCGGCGTCCTGTTTTTTCAGGACAAAGTCCTTCAATTCGACGCCTCCGACAGCCACATACTCCGACGCGCTCCACTCGGTGAAGGCAGCCGGGCTCCCGTCGAAAGCGGCGAGGACGCGACTGTGGAGTGCACCGTCGAATTCAAGCCGCACGCCCCGCGTCCCGACAGTTACCGCGGAATTCGAGCTGAATGCGACGGCAGAAAACACAACGACAAGGAATGCGGCCAGAATGTCCCTATTTCGCATGATGGTCTCTCCAGGCAAGTGTTGATTCGCGAGGGCGATGTCTCAGGCTTTTTTCAGAGGCTTGGCAACGACCTTCTGCTTTTGCTCATCGAAGTAGAGCATTTGCCCGGAGCGGTACGACTCAACCGACATGGCAATCGGCACCATGGCTTTGTAGGCCGGCAGGCCTCCGAGAACCGGCTCTTCGCGCGTTCGCATGCACTGGAGGAAGTTTTCCCAGTGGGACTGGCGCGGTTCGACCTTGATCTGCACTTCGGCAGCGCCGTATTTCTTTATGAAGTCCTCGCGGTTGTGTCTTTCGGACGTGACAGTGATGTGGTCGGTATCCTCTTCGAACTGCCCGTGATCGACCATCACGATGGTTCCTTCGTAGCCGCGGATCAGGCCAGGAATATGACGGCTGTTGGCCATTGAGGAACTGAGCACGACGCTGTGTCCGCTCGGGTAGTCGGCGACGAGCATGAAGGTGTCAGGCACCTCCCGCTCGTCCTTGAACACGTAAATCCCGCCGGTTCCTCCTACACGGTGCGGAAACTCACCGCCGCCCCACACGAGGTTGAGGGGCGCCATGACATGGTAGAAGAGATCCGTGGCGATTCCGCCCGAGTAGTCCCAGTACTTCCGGAATCGGAAGAAGCGGTCCGCATTCCAGGGGCGCGCGGGGGCGCTGCCGAGCCACATTTTCCAGTCGATGAAGTTGTCGCCTTTACCCAACGGACCGGCGTCCGCGTCGATGGTGTAGTTCCACTCGCCGGGCGGCTGCCTCCTCCCGTTCCAGTTGCGATGGTATGACCCCTGACTCATGATCATCTTGCCGATCATGCCGTCCTGTATGGCCTTGCGCGCCTTCCACCATTGGTCGGCGGAGGTCGTCTGCGAGCCAATCTGGAGGACTCTCTTGGTTCTCACGGAGCACTCGTAGACCTGCCTGGCCTCCTTGACCGTGTGCGTCATCGGCTTTTCCAGGTAGACGTCCTTTCCGGCGTTCATCGCCTCGATGGCCATCGTCGCGTGCCAATGGTCCGGCGTGGCAATGACCACGGCGTCGATGCTCTTGTCAGCTATGATCTCGCGATAGTCGGCAATCCCCTTGCACTTGTATCGCTCTGCCGCCGCGCTCGTGCGTTTCCGGTAGACGTCACATACAACTCCTACTTGTACGTTTGATTTTTCGGCCAGACCGGAGAAGACACCTGCCAGATAATAGCCGCGCCCCCCGACACCGATAACTCCCAGGTTGATCCGGTCGTTCGCCCCCGGAGTGCGAGCACGCGCCGGGCGCGCGCCAGAGATTGCGCTCATCGCGATTCCGGTGCCGACGGCAGCCTTCACGAAATCCCTGCGATTGACACCGCGGTCACTACTCATTTCTCACCTCTCTTGTTCAGGGTAGTAAATATACAACTTCGATTTGCGCTCGCTTTGTCCCAGGTACACCGTCCCGTCGTTGCCGAGCGCGGCGCAATCGATGACGTATGCCTGCCAGGAATAGTACGGTCGACGATTCACATCGATCATGCCCAATAGCTCATAGGTGCCAGCCGACGGGTCATAACTGAATAATTGTGCCATTTCGTCGTCATCGCCGCCGATGCCGTACAGCTTCGAGTTCCGTGCCAGCACCAGCGCACGAATACGGTAGCGGTTGAGCGGCTTGCCCAGATTCCTGACCCGCAATTTCGAGGCATCAAACTGGAACAGGTAGCCGTCGGAAGTACCACCATAGAGGGTCGCCCCGTCAGTCTCCGACGCCCATGCATCGACGCGGTTCCAGGATTCCCGGCCCGGCAGGGAGGGCACCGTGATGTCCAGCCGTCGCAATACCCCGGTGGAAGGAGAAAACTGATACAGGTAACCGCCTTCGCCCGACGTGTAGGCGTTTCCGTCGCTACCGATCGCGACTGCCCGGCCGATGTTTTTCTGCTTTTCGAACTTCTCGCCCGGCATATCGTGTTCGGCGACTTCCCCGTGCACCATGAAGCGTCCGCTCTCTATCCCGTAGCTGAAGAAACGGCCGCCGGGCCTGGTCAACCCGTAGATCCGGTCCCGAGCGCGATCGATAGCGAGCGCCGAGATAGCCTCGCCATCGACAGGTGCCCCCAGGTCGACAACAGGCACGGGCTTCCGCACCTGCGGCACGCTTTCAGACGTCGGGCTCTTCTGAGCATACTTCAACAGATGCCCGCCAGGTACGGTCCCGACATAGACATCGCCGGCACGCGCAATCACGAGTGACCCTTCCACGGCCGAAACACCCTCGAGGAATCCCAGAGGAAGAACATACCCGTGCACCGGGTCGAGCATGAACAGATGGCTGCGTTTCCCGCTGGTGGCCCCGTACAGCCTGCCGTCGGGCGCCACCGCCAGGGCCCGGATCGCGCATTCATCTGCGGGGATCACATCCAGCGGAGGGTAGCCCAGGTCGCGCAAATCGATCCGCACCTGTGTCACTACCGAGCGGTCGTATCCAGGCTCCCTCTGCGCGGAGGCCGGCCCGGGGCACAGGATGAGAAGAAGTCCCAGCGACCAGTAGTTCATCTGCCGCTTCAGCATTGATTCACCTGGTTCGATAAATGAGCAGCGCGAGGCGGTAATAGACGTCGCCGACCTTGCCGGCGGCCTCCGGCGGTTTCCCCGCCTCGGGCCGTACCTCGATGGCGCCGACAAGATAGACCGTCCCGTCCGGGCCGGTGTCGGCTGCGTTGGTGCCGAGCACCCGGCGGCCATCCGACAGCAGCATTTCACCCAGGTCCTCCCTGCGACCGGAGCCCAAGTCCCACGTGATCAGGTGTGAGGTCGCTGCGCCCGCGCTGCCGCCGTAGTCGAACTCCTTGCCGGCGGCACCGTAGTAGAGCTTCCGGTCGCGGCCGAGCGCGAGGCTCAACGTAGCGTAAGGAATGTCGCGGCTCTCGTCGAACGAAGGGATCGACAGCTGGCCGAGGCGGCGCACCTCGCTGGTGCGGGGGTTGAACGAGAAAAGTGTCGTGGCACTCTCCTCGACTCCGTAAAACTGCCGTGTTTGCCGGTCCCACACAACGGTGCGCCATGCGGTCTCGGATTTCAAATAGTCCCGCCCGAGGGAAATCCCTTTTGCCCGGATCGGGAGCCGCACCGGGAGCTCCTCGATATCGTCCGTGCGGGGATTGTAGCGGAACAGCTCTCCCTGGCCGAAACTGCCGTACACGTTTCCTTCGTCGTCGATTCCGAGCGTGCGGCAGATCGACTCGAAATTGTTCACGCGACCCTTATCTACGGCCCGCCGCGTGGCTACGTCGAAATACACGAAGTGCCCGCGCGGGTGAGTAAGGCCGTAGATACGGTTGAAAAGAGGATCGTACGCCCCAGTGTTGATTCCCTCGTTCCTGACACCCAATCCGAAATCCTCGACACGACCTGACTTCGGATCGAACGCCATCCAGTGCGCACCCGGGTACCCTTCTTTTGTGGCGAACCGCGCGTAGTTCCACCAGAAACCGGCATGGGTGCCGAAATAGATTCGGCCGTCCTTCCCCTCGCCGAACTTCGCGTGGATCTTCGACTGCGGGCCACGCTTCAGCAGTGATTCGCCGCACAACTCGGTCAGGTTCCCGACGTCGTGCACGCTGTCAGTCTTCGAGTCGTAGTAGACCAGGTGGCCGTCGCCGCCGTGGTAGGCAAGTCCGGCGTAGACCTTCCCGTCGCTCGCAGCGTAGAGCGCCGCCCAGTTACCGTCCATCTCGTGCAGCCCGGGAAACACCCGGTGATCCACCCGGACGGTCTGCGACGCCGGCATCCCTGAGACCGCAGGCAGCATCAGGATCATGATCAAACGCGATACCCGGTTCACCACTCGATCACCGCGACAGAATAGGTTTTCAAAGGAACGCGGAAGCTGACCCGAGCTCCTTCGGTCTTCATGTCAATCGCCCGGAGCCCGGCTGCATCCGGCGAGACCACGCGGATTCCCCTGACACTCTGCCCTGCCGGAACACTGCATGTGACTTCAACAGGATCCAACGCGGGCATTGTCCCCGTATTGTAGTTTACGAGGTGCACCATCATTCGTCGTTTTTGTGCCTGCTCGACTGTATTTGCGACCAGATAGCCCGGTCCGCTTACGTCGACCGGGATAGCATCCCGGGCCGCCCAGCGCACGCTGTCGGTGATGTCCTGCGCATTCTTCGGCAACCTCCAAAAGCGCGGATCAACCTGGAAGTACTTTCCGAACTCCGGGAGCTGGCCGTCGAAGCGCACCGCCGGGATATACACGACTCGGCCCTTCTCGTAATCCTTGCGCACCGGCGCGCCACCGACCTCGACCGTCGCCACCTCTTCCTCGTAATCTCGCGCCGGGGGCTGCTCGTCGATCAATCCCTTCAGGCCCGGGATGACGCGCAGCCTGCGCCACTGGTCGTAGCGGCCCGCCTGCCCCGTGGCAACCAGCCCGCCGCCGCTCGCGACGAATTTCCGGATCGATGCGAGCTGCCTTTCACTGAGGCATTCCGTCTCGGGCAGCACCAGCACCCTGTACTTGGAGAGATTCTCGAGGTGTTCATCGAAGATCAGGTCGAAAGGAACCCGTCCCTGGATCAGGGCCTGCTCGACCAGGATGGTGGCGAGCTGCACGCTCCGCTGGTTGTAAGTTATCGACGGATAGGAGCGCAGCACAGCGACGTTCGCCACGTCCTGCGTACCGGCGAAGAGCTCCCGGTTATTCCTGTAGAACTCAACGTAGCGCAGCATGTCGGGCCGCAGCGGATCGCTGCCCGCAAAGCCGATGGTCTGATTGAACGCCAGCCCCTCCGCCATCGCGACCCGGTTTTCCGAGATGTAGGTCATCAGCACGTTCCCGTATGTTCGCGCCAGCTTGTAGCTGCGTATGTGCGAGAGCAGGCGGCCATCCGCGGTGAACCCGGGATCGATCGATTCCTCCGTCCAGAAGGCCTGGGTCCATTTGAGCAGGCGCGAATGATCAATCGCCGCTTCCCATGCCCGATTGCCGCCGGTGATGCCGTGGGGGTTGATCTCGATCACCACTTCGGGATTCAGCGACTTGGCGAATGACGCCATCTGACGGAGCGCGTCGGACATTATCTGGCAACGGTAATCGATCCATTCCTGTATGGCGGGATCGAAGATAATCTGCATCCGCGAAGGCGGGTTCGGCTCATTCCACTGAGGCGGGTTGACGTAGTCGACGTTCTCGAACCCGAATCGTTCCTTGCGCTGAGCCGGCGTGTACTTCTGTTTCAGATAGGCCCGGAATCCGCGTGTGCACACCTGGTCGTGGCATGAATCCGGCTCAGGGTTGAGGTCGAAATTGTCGAAGTGAATGAAGTCGGTTTTGACCTCTTCGACCGCGTACCGCACGATCTTTTTGAGATAGTCGAGATACTCCTGGTTTGCGAAACACGGGCGGTAGCGGTAGGACTGCTGATACCCGTAGGTGAGCAGAATGGGCAGGCCGTTCGCATCCCGCTGGATCCAGTCGCGGGCGCGCGGTTCCTCGGCGAAGAAGGTCTCGTACATCATGCTGTTCCACTGGATGTAGGTGTCGACCTTGAGGCCGAGCCGGTGGGCGAACTCCGCCGTGCGTTTGGTCTGTTCCATCCCGGGCATCTCGGCCGCCATGCCGAAGCCCTTGTACAAATGTGTGTGGAAGACCTCGATGCCCTGCTCCTTCAGCCGGCGCAGCGTATCTTCGCTCTCGGCGAGATCGTTCTGCTCGCGTGCATCGAGCCGTTCGCCGCCGCGCCGGATGACGAATATCGTCGGTTCGTGCGTACCGCCGGCATCGATGAGACCGTCTTCGATCCACTTCGCCCGCGGGACATCCTGCGCACTCGCGCCGGCCGCTACGGCAGCCAACAGGATCAGCGTATGTATCTTCATCTTCTTCCCCCAAGCATGCGGATATACTCGTCCGCCGTGGCAGACTCACCCTCCGTGCCGGCAACCACGAATCGATCTGCAACTCCCGCGCGATCGTATACCTGCCGCGTGAACTCGTACTCACGCCGCGCCTGCGGGACGCTCACTTCCTTCATCGGGCCGACCGGGGAAAGCAGCGCCAGGGGCCGATCTGCCGACGCCGCCGCCACATGGGGCAGGTCGAACGAAGTGAGAACGTCACGAACGAAAACGCCGGCACTGTGCAGGTAGCGGTCCACCCGGGTGAGGCTCGCGTAGGAGATCAACCCGCGCTCGGCCACAACGGCACGCATTCGTCCGTCGAGCGCAGCCGCGTAGAGAACCCAGAGGGCGCCCGCGCCTTTGCCGATTACATCGATGCCCGACCGGTCCACGTCCATCCTGCTCAAAGCATAGTCGGTGCTCCGCATGACGTCGAACACCCTCATCCCCAGGAGGCACCGGTCCATGTACCAGGCCATATAGGCCGACGCAGTCTCGACGCTGAAGAGGTGGGAGAACCTGCCCCCGTCCAGGTCCTGGCAATGTGGCGGCGCGGTCCCGCCGACACCGCGGACGTCGACCGCCAGCACCACGCGGCCGGCGCGCGCAAGGCCCTCCAGGCTGCCGAACTCCATCCCGTCCTCTTCCTTGCCCGTTTCGGAAGCGAACAGGATGACTCGATCCGAGGCTCGCCGCCCCGGCAGAAACACCCAGGCGGGGATATAGATCCCAGGTTCGGAAAGGAATTCAATCTTCTCGATACTGTACCCTTTGCGTGATGTAATCCCGAGCTGCCGCACCGCGAGGGACTGTCCCGGCTCTTGCTCTCCAATCCTCAGGAAAGCCCTGACCTGGTTAGTGACCTGAGAGCGGAACGATGCCAGCTCGGTGGAGCTGCCCGGCACCTGGCGCGCCGGGGGGAGCGCGGCCGCCTGCTTCTCGATCAGTGAGAAGATCGTCTGACCCTGCCGGGCCTCCAGGATGGAACCGCGCGGGGTTGCATAGAGCGCGGCCGGCGCCTGCAGTTCAGATTCAGGTTCGATCGCGGGCCCCGGACGTCCATAGAACCACCGGCTGAACCAGTCTGTGGTGGCCAGCCGCAACTTGACGGTGTAGGCGTGCGGGTCGTTGGCCTCCACGGTCGAGAAACGGTCCGGTGCGCCCAGTTGCTCATAGCGCTGCCTGATGTGTCCGGCCGCGGCGTCAAAATGCGGGGAGTACTCCTCGATCATCGCCAGTAGCGGCCGCGGCGCGATCGCGACGTGCAGGTCGCAGATATCAATGCCGTACACCGCGGCGGGGAACAGGTTTTGCTCGACGTCGGACGGTCCGACCCGATCCCCCGGCCGGATCGCGACCGGCCAACGGTGGCCGGTCCCGCCCTCGTTGATCACGGCGCACCGGACGCGGTCGTCCAGCGCACTAATGAACATCGTCATCGTGCCGCCGCCGGAGTGGCCGGCGCACCCGATCCTGCTCCCATCGACCTCCGGCCTCGTAAGCAGGTAATCGATCGCACGCATGCCGTCCCAGATGCGGTAGTGGGTCAGGTCCTGCCCCATCAGGAGCAGAACCTGGCCCGGCATCGAATGCTCATAGACGGGATCGGAAATCTCGGCTGGCGCGCCGCCCGGGCTAAAATACTGCCGGCGCTCGCCTTGCCCGATCGGGTCGTAGGCGAGCACGACAAAGCCGTTCCTGACCAGGTTCACGTACACGGCCTGGTAGTCGGGCTGCATGCGCGCGAGTTGGTAGTGCCCGCAGGGCGAGATGATCCCGGGGAAGGGGCCGCTGCCCGCAGGAACATACAGGTTGCCTGTGACCGGAAAATCAGGCCGGCTTTCGAATAGCACGTTTTCGACGCGGTAGCCGTTCAGTTCCCTGGCGCGCACAACCTTCGGCTTGAGCGGGGTGCGCGGCGGGAGGCCGTGGATCATCTCGAGGATCTTCGCCCGCACAAACCGGTTGCGGGCCTCGATGTCGGCGTGCGTTCGGATGGCGGCGCGCTCTGCGTCCCACCTGGCGGCGAGCGCATTCAGTTGCTGCGCGAGGGAGGCAAGCAGCATGTCGGGGTATTCCTGCGCATAGGATTGGGGACGGGCAGGCGGCGCAAACGGCCAAGACCCGAGGCTGGCTGCCAGCCATCCTGTATTCTCGATGAACTCCCGGCGGCTCAACCGCATACCCGCTTCTCCGACGAACGATTGCCGCCCTGGTTGATGCGTGGCGTCACTTTCATCTGATCGGTTTGGCTAAAATATCACCCTTGGAGGCGGATGTCATACATTGATACTGATCCTTCTATAGACTTGTCCGATGTAGAAGTTTTAGATTCTGTGATGCCCTGATCGCGCCAGTTGTCGAATCTCGAAGGAGGACTGCATGACTGGACATTGTGACATAAAGGCAATCCTGGTGTTTGGACTCGTGATTCTTCCCGCTGCTTCAATGCAGCCTGCGGAAAAGGTCCAGCCTGCGATCACCATCCGTGCCCGGCCCTTCGCTTTGAGACAGGTCCGGCTGCTCGACGGGCCGTTCAGGGAAGCGATGGAGCGGGATCGGAAGTACCTCCACAGCATCGACACGGGACGCCTCCTCCACATGTTCCGGGTGACCGCGGGGCTCCCTTCCCCGGCGCAGCCATATGGAGGGTGGGAGAAGCCCGACGTGGAATTGCGCGGGCACTCCATGGGCCATTACCTGTCGGCTTGTGCGCTGATGCACGCGAGCACGGGCGACCAGGCCCTCAAAGCTCAGGCAAACAGGGTCGTCGCAGAACTGGCCAAATGTCAGGCCGCGCTGGGACGCGGCGGGTATCTCAGCGCCTTTCCCGAAGAGTTTTTCGACCGGGTGGAGACGGGGGCAAAGGTCTGGGCTCCCTGGTACACGCTGCACAAGATCTATGCCGGCCTGATAGACATGTACCTCTTCTGCGACAGCGACCAGGCGCTCAAGGTCGCTGTGGGCATGGCTCACTGGGCCAGGCAGCGGACGGCGCGACTCGATGAGGGTCAGATGCAGAAGATGCTCGATGTGGAGTTCGGCGGGATGAATGATGCGCTCCGCAACCTGTACGCCATCACCGGTGAGGCGGATCTGCTCGCTCTGGCCCGCCGCTTCGACCACAAGGCGGTGCTCGATCCCCTGGCTCACCACGAGGACAGGCTGAAGGGACTGCACGTCAATACCCAGATTCCGAAAGTCATTGGAGCGGCCCGCGGCTACGAGTTGACGGGTGAGCCGTACTTCTACGACGTGGCGACCTACTTCTGGAAGGAGGTTACCGGGGCACGCTGCTACACCACCGGCGGCACGAGCAACGACGAGCATTGGCGCACGGAGCCCTATCAACTGGCTTCGGAGCTCGGCAAAGAGAGCCACGAAACCTGCTGCACCTACAACATGCTCAAGCTCACGCGTCATCTCTTCACGTGGCAGCCTGATCCTGCATATGCCGATTACTATGAGCGGGCTCTTTTCAACGGCATCCTGGCAACCCAGGATCCGGGCAACGGCATGATGATGTATTACGTACCCATGGCATCCGGCTTCTACAAGACCTTCATGACGCCGGAAGATTCGTTCTGGTGCTGCACCGGCACGGGCATGGAGAATCACGCGAAGTACGGTGACAGTATCTATTTCCATGACGACGGCGGGCTCTTCGTGAACCTGTTCATCGCTTCGGAACTGGAGTGGGGCGAGAGGGGAATTCGCATCCGGCAGGAGACCCGATTCCCTGAAGAGGCAAAGACCACACTGGTCGTCAGGTCGACGAAGCCCGCAGACCTCACGCTGCGAGTCCGCATCCCGGCCTGGATCGGGCCCGGCGCACAGGCAACGGTGAACGGCAAGAAGCTGGACGCTTTCTCGAGCCCTTCAAGCTATTTGTCCGTGACGCGAACCTGGAACGACGGAGACACACTGACGGTTGACCTGCCCATGAAGCTGCGTCTGGACCGATTGCCCGATGATCCCGACACCGTGGCCATCATGTACGGGCCGCTTGTTCTTGCCGGAGAACTGGGCTCCGAGGGACTTTCCGCTGCCACCGTCTACGGGCCGATGGGGCCGTCAGGGGACCCTGTATCGGCGCCTCAACTCACAGGGGATCGCTCGCATCTGGATTCCTGGATCAAGCCGGTCCAGGGTAAACCCCTGACCTTCCGTACAGCAGGGGCGGGCAGACCAAACGACGTCACTCTTGTGCCCTTTTACAGGCTCTTCGGCCGCCGCTACACCGTGTACTGGAAAATGACCAGGTAGGCGCCCAAGCACATAGACGGGCCTGCAGTTCAGACCGTGTGATCGGTGACCGGCTCCGACTATGCCAGTTTCGCCCCGCATTCGCTGCAGAACGCGCCGCTCGCCCCGACCGCCGCTCCGCACTGCGGACAGAAGCGCGGTTTCGGCGGCGGAGTCACCGGCTGAGACTCAGCACCGGAGGCCTCGGGGCCCTTCTCCGCTTCGCTCTCGGCCTTGATCTTCTCGATCTCGGCCTTCTTCCCGGCAATTTCGCCTTCGGCCTTCGCGATCCCCTGCTCGATCTGGATTATCTGGTCCAGCAGGCCCTGCATTTCCGGCGACGTTATTTTGCCTGCGCGCAGCATCTCAACGGCCATCTGGCCAATCTTCTGCGTGTGCTCCTGGATTTTGGCCTTGCACTCGCCGATTGTCCCTTCGATGTCGGAGATCTGACTGTTGATTTTCTGAATATGCACAAACTGGTCTACTTCTTTCTTCCCTCGATCCACCGCGTCGCCTACTGCTTTCGTCACACGATCCAGAAATGACATCTGACACCTCCCTTAAGTTTTGGCGACAGGCTGCTCAACCTCGAAATTCCGAGCCCCTGGCGCAACGGCAGGCTCAACCAGTAACTTCGACGTTGAGCAGCCTGTTCCCAAAACTCAAAACTAGCCCAGCGCGAGGAAACGATACCAGCCGTCGGCGTCCTGCTTGAGTTCCTCGAGCCTGCGTTTGAGTGCCTGGTGCAACCTTGCGTTCTCTACCGCCACTGCCCCGAGGTCGGCGATCGCGACTGCGAAGCCGATCTCTTCCTCGCTGAGCTTGCGCACCTGCGCCGAGTAAAGCCGCATCACCCCGACGACGGTCTCTTTCAGTCGCAGCGGGAGAGCAAGAACGGATCGTATCCCTTCGCGTCGCGCTTCCTCGGGGTACTGGAAAGCAGCCTCGTTCATCAGGTCGGTTATGGCAACCGGCCGGCCATCGCGGAGTACCTGCTGATCGATAGGACTTTGCCCGACCCGGACTTCGCCCTTCTGCAAATATGTCTCGCTGAGCCCGAAGGCGGTGGCGAGATGGAGGGTCTCCCGGTTGATGTCCAACAGACGGACGGATCCGGCCTTCACGTTGAGTTCCCTGACCGTCTCGAGCAGAAGTGTCCGCAGGACGCTCTTCAGATCGAGAGTCGAATTGAGGTTGCGGGCAATGAGCCGAAAGGCATGGAAGAAGTGAGTACGGCAGACGGCCTGTGCCCCCAGGTTGGCAATGGCTGCGATGAAATCCTCCTCCTCCGGTGTGAACTCGTGCGGGCGGTCCGTGTAAACCCGCAGCACCCCGATCGCGCGGTCATGCAGGGTCATGGGTACCGCGAGCACGCTGCAGAGGCCTTCGCGCTTCGCCGCCTCTGCGTATTGGAAGGCGCTGTCATTCCTCACGTCGGCCAGCGCGACAGGCTCGCCGGTCAGCACAGTCTGATCTATCCCGCTCTTGCTCACACTGACAGCCCCTTTGGCAAGGTATTCCTCGCTCAGCCCATACGCAGACTGAAGGTTGAGCGTCCCTTTCTCCTCATCCAGGAGCCTGAGAGTTGCCGCCTTGTAGCCCAGTTCCGTTACGATTCGCTCCAGCATCACAGCGAGCACCTCCTTCCGGCTCTTGCTGGCATTCATGGCACGGGTGATCTCATACAAGGCCGCCACCTCGCGTTGCAGCCACGTCTTGCTGTCCATCACGTTCCTCCCGGAGCCTAGCCCCTGCCGAGCAGGAGACTCGAAACCAGAACCAGCAACACAATCAGAGTTATGCCCGCGTAGCGCCAGTCCCGTTCATACAAGAAGACTACGAAGGATCCCAGTACCCGGAGAATCGGAGTGGCGATGAGCATGAGGATGCCGAGAGCAAGAAAGCCGGACGGCCGCAGGGCCTCGATGCGTTCCCACACACCCCTGATATCAGGCGCGGCTGTGGCCAGCGCACGATGACGGACCACGGCCAGCACCACACCCGCCAGCATCGCCACGGTACTGGCGAAGAGGCCGATCACGAGCACTCTGTGAATCACGTCATTCAGATCACGGGTGTGCTCAAGCTCGAGCTTCTCTTCGGGCGTGGGTGGCGGGGCCAGGACAAGATCCAGCAGATTCGGCGCGACGTGGACCCCGGCTGCCTCGTCAGCCGCCGCGACGGAAGAGCGGCTTGCCTCCGTTACGATCGGTCGGCTGGCAGCCGATGCCTCGGTCATTACGACCGCCGCCTCCTCCTCGAGCAGTTGCGGGCCGGTGCCTTCTTCCGCAACCGGTTCCGTCACATCCGCCTCAGTTGTCACCCCGTCTACAGTCCCGGGGGCGGCGGCATGCGGATCACCGGAGCTACCATCCTTCACGTCTCACCCCCTCACCGACTTGACGAACATCTGCACGGCAAAGACAAGCAGAACGAACTGGAAGATCTGCTTGAGCCGGTTGCTTCGCACGCGTCCGCCGAGTTTCGTTCCCTGCCGGGCGCCGAACAGTACGCCCAGAGCAGTAGGGATGGCGATGCTCGGATTGATGTATCCGTGCTGGTAGTAGATAATCGCGCTGGTCGCTGCGGTTATCCCTATCATGAAGTTGCTCGTCGCAATCGAGGCCCTCAATGGGATTCCCATGACAAGGCTCATGATAGGCACCTTGATGATTCCGCCGCCGATGCCGAGCAGACCCGAGACATTCCCTGCAAAAAAACTGGCTCCCATTCCCAGGGGCAGGTGCCTGACACCGTAGCTGACCCATTTACCCGTCATCGGATCGTGATAGCTCGTGTCGAGCAGGCCGGTGGGCGCCGCCTCCGGCTCTTCTTTCCGGATTTTGCGCATACTGAACGCGACATAGAGCAGCACAACGGCGAAAAGCCCGGCCAAAAGGTTGGGACTTACCAGCACCGCTGTGAAGCCTCCAGCCAGGGCACCGAGTGTCGTGGCAATCTCCAGGACCATTGCCAGCCGGCTGTGTGTCTGTCCGCGGCCGACATACACAGCACCCGCGGCGGCGGAAGTGGCAATGACGCTGATGATGCTTGCCCCGATTGCCGTCTTGATATCGATTCCGAAGAGTCCGGTGAGGAGCGGTATCAGAAGCACTCCACCTCCGATCCCCAGCATGCTGCCCAGCATTCCGACAGCAAGCCCCACAACGAAGATCGAGAAGATCGTGACCATGCCTCAACACCGAAAACCGCTGCGCATACAAACCGGAAATCGGCTCTCCCGTCGGGGCCCTGAAGTCCCTCCTTCAAGCGCCGCAACCAGCCTTCAGCACCGGCAAGCTTACTACCGTCAAATCCGAAAAGACACCCGATTGCCGACGCCTGCTGAAGTCGGGCTTGGCTTGACGTGCAGGAGTACTGCAAACTAAGGTTTCAGGGCCGGTAATACTTGAAGAAATTGAAAGCGCGGCCGCAGGGTTCCGCGGCATCACGACAAAACACCTGCAACGGAGCGAACTATGCCGGACAAGTTGATGAGAGTCCCCGTGTTTATGGGCGATGGGCGACTGGAGTTCCAGGATCGTCCCGTGCCGGACATCCGGAACGGCGATGACGTTCTGGTGGCCGTGGAGGCGTGCGGACTGTGCGGAACGGATCTGAACATTCTTGCGGTTCCCCCGGCTCACAAGGCCGCCCCAGGTACGGTTCTCGGCCACGAGTTCGTCGGCACTGTGCGCCGGACGGGTCCGCGGGTTGCGGGACTCAAGGCCGGTGATCGCGTGGTGGTGGCCCCGCGCTTGAACTGCGGCCTGTGCCGCTATTGCCGCCGCGGCACCGCAAACCAATGCGAGAGCTATCAGACTCTCGGCATTCACATCGACGGCGGCCTGGCTCCGTATTGCGTCGCCCCGGAGAGGGCGCTGTTCCGCATCGATCCGGCAGTGCCGGTAGAGGACGCAGCCTTCGCCGAGGTCCTGTCCTGTGTGTTCTCATCGACGATGCGTGTTCCGGCAAACCCCGGCGACACAGTAGTGATTCTCGGCGCCGGCCCGGTGGGTCTCCTCTACGCGCTGCTCTATCGGGCCGGTGGAGCGGGCAAAATCATCGTGACGGACATCTCGCCGTTTCGCCTGGACTTCTCATCCCGGTGCGGCGTGGATGTTGCCATAAACGCGCAGCAGGAGGACGTGGAGGAAGTTGTCGGAAGGCTTGCGGATCCCTACGCCGACATTGTTGTCGATGCGGTAGGAAACCTGCTGCCTCAGGCCGTCAAATTGGCGCGCCGCGGGGGACGCGTTGTCCTGTTCGGACTGCAGATGCACGCAAGGCCCGCTGTGAGCCAGTACATGATTACGCGCCATGAGTTGACGCTGTACGGCGCCTTTGTCGGAATCAATCCCTTTCCACAGACCGTGCGGCTGCTGGAATCAGGCGTCATCCGGCCTTCGATCCTGATCACGCACCGCATGCCGGTTGCAGATGTCACGGCCGCGCTGGCCGCAATGCGGGCGGGCGAGACGATGAAGGTGATCGTGGAGCACCCCAGGGAGGCATAGCCGCCATGGTACCGAGCCAGACCGGGACGGAGGATCGAGCGAGGATCGAGAATCTCCCCGTTTATCGGGGAGAGCCGGGTGTCCCCGGCGCACGGATCCTGCGCTTGAAGGAATGCATCCTCTCCACCCGGCGCAAGCTCTTCATCCAACCGGCGCGGATCGAAACGGAGAGCTACAAGCGAACCGAAGGCGAGTCCGCGATTGTCCGCAGAGCCAAGGCGTTCCGGGATATCGCGCGGGGCATCGAAATCCGGATTCATCCCGATGAGCTGATTGTCGGGAACCGGTCTCCGCTGCCCAGGATGGGGGTCGTCACGCCGTCGGCCGCGGTATCCTGGGTCGATCGGGAGCTGGATACTCTACCGGAGCGACCTCAGGACCCATTCGACGTCGAGGCGCAGGATGTGCTTGAGCTACGGGACCGCCTATTCCCGTATTGGCGCGGAGAAACCCTGGAAGACCAGGTAGCGGCTTCCATCCCGCCGGATGTCAAGGAAGCGATCGATGCCAGGGCTTTCCAGCTGAATCAAACGGACCACGCGCAGGGGCACATTCTCCCCGACGTCGAGACATGGCTGCGCGAAGGGCCTCGCGGACTCGGGTCGAGAGTTAGCGAAGCGTGCAGGCACCTGCAGGAGAATGGGGAGTTGAGCCAGGGTAAAGCCGATTTCTACCATGCAGCGGCGATATGCCTGGCCGCCGCCTCCGACTTCATGTTGCGGTATGCGGATCTGGCTTCTCAGCTGGGGCGCACCGTGACGTCCGAACGGCGGGCCGGAGAGTTGCGGGATATTGAGCGAGACTGCAGGCATCTCGGGACGCATCCGCCCGAAACGTACCGGCAGGCGCTGCAATCGGTCGCCTTCCTCTTCGTTCTGCTCCAGATCGAATCCAACGCCAGCTCCTTTTCGCCGGGTCGGTTTGATCAATACATAATGCCGTTCCTGCGCCGCGATCTGGCTGGGGGAATTCTCGACTTGCCTCAGGCACAGGAGTTGCTGGAATGCCTGTGGATCAAGTTCAATGAAATCGTATTGCTGCGCAGCGCAAAAGGCGCGCGCTACTTCGCCGGATTCCCGATCGGGTTCAACGTGATGACCGGCGGGCAGCTCGCCGGCGGGCAGGATGCGACGAACCTCCTCTCATACCTTTGTCTGCAGGCGCAAGCCGATGTCCGGCTCCCGCAACCGAACCTCTCGGCCAGGCTCCACAAGGACACGCCGGACGATTTTCTCGCGGCTGTCTCACGTGTGATCAGCCTCGGCACAGGAATGCCGCAGGTTTTCAACGACGAGGTCATCGTGCCCGGGCAGCAGCGCAGGGGGGTGACTCATGCCGACGCACTCGACTACGCAGCCGTCGGTTGCGTCGAACTCTCGATTCCCGGCAAGGCGCTCGGATGGAGCGACTCAGCCATGCTCAACCTGGTTCGGGTACTGGAGCTGACGCTTCACGGCGGCAGGGTGCCCGAAACGGGCAAGCGGATCGGTCCGCAGACACCTCCGCTTGAAGAATTGAAGGATTTCGACGAGCTGGAAGCAGCTCTGGCAACGCAGCTCCGTCACTACATCCGGTTGATGGTTAAGGGCGCCAATATCGTGGACCGTGTGCACGCCAGAGTCTGCCAGACGCCGTTCCTCTCCACGGTCGTCGCGGACTGCATCAAAAAGGGCCAGGACGTTACGGACGGCGGTGCGCGCTACAACTTCTCCGGTCCGCAAGGTGTCCAGGTTGCGAACCTGGCGGATTCACTGGCCGCTCTCAGGCTGCTCGTGTTCGAGCGGAACGAAATCGACTCGCGCCGGTTGATGGAAGCATTGTCACGTAATTTCGAGGGAGACGAAGTGCTGCGCCAGCGATTGCTCACCGGGGCGCCGAAGTACGGCAACGATGACTCCTATGTGGATGAGATAGGCAACCGGTGGGCCAGATTCTACTGCGAGGAGGTGGGGCGCTATCCTACGCCGCGCGGCGGAACGTTCCAGCCGGGATTCTACACGGTCTCGGCACATGTGCCACTGGGGCAAAATGTGGGCGCGACCCCCGATGGTCGCCTTGCCTGTACGCCGCTTGCCGACGGCGGCCTTTCGCCGGTTGCGGGACGCGATCTCAAGGGCCCGACTGCGGTGCTGCGCTCCGTGTCCAGGATTGACCAGGAACTGGCTTCGAACGGCGTTCTGTTGAATCTCAAGTTCCTGCCCTCCTTTTTCAAGTACTCGGGTTCGATCGGATGGTTCACAGCGTTTCTGCGCGGGTTTGTGGATCTCCGCATCGGTCACGTTCAGTTCAATGTGGTATCGGCGGACACGCTGCGCCGCGCCCAGGAGAATCCCGAGCAGTTTCGAAGCCTGGTAGTGCGCGTCGCCGGTTACAGTGCCTATTTCGTGGAACTCAGCAAAGAGATTCAGGATGAGATCATTGAACGGACGGAGCATGGCGGCTAGGGGAATGGATCCTTCAGCGGTCTCCGGGAATGTTTTCGACGTGCAGCGGTTCAGCATCCACGACGGCCCCGGGATCCGGACCACCGTGTTCCTCAAGGGTTGCCCGGCACGCTGTCCCTGGTGCAGTAACCCGGAGTCTCAGTGTGCGTTGCCGCAGTTGTTCTACACACGTTCCCGCTGCCTGGGGTGCGGCAGCTGTGTCTCCGTCTGCCCCCAACGGGCACTGAGCCTTGAGGCGGATGCCGTGGCGATCGATCGTGCCAGGTGCATCCCGTGCGATGAGTGCACGAGAGTATGCCCTTCCGGCGCCCTTCGCCTTGTGGGGCGCCGGGTGACGGCGGCAGATGTGCTGGCTGAGGTTGAGAGGGATCGCATCTTCTACGAGCACTCCGGTGGCGGAATGACCCTTTCCGGAGGCGAGCCGCTCGCGCAGCCCGAATTCGCGTTGGCACTGCTTGAAGGGGCACGAGAGCGTGGGTTCCATTCGTCTGTTGAGACCGCAGGCTTGGCAGGATCCGAAACGGTCGAGCTGGTTTTGGCCCGGACGGACCTGATTCTATTCGATATCAAGCAGATCGATTCCGAATCTCACAGGTCTATCGTGGGCGAAGACGACGCGCTGGTTATCGGCAACGCCCGTGTAGCGGCGCGGTTAGGGGTGAAAATGATCGTCCGCGTGCCGGTCATCCCGGGATTTAACGACCAGCCGCATCAGATCGCCGCGATAGGAGAATTCGCTCGCTCCCTGGGCATTTCTGAATTGCATCTGCTGCCCTACCACGGCTACGGCGCGGCCAAGTACTCAGGCCTCGGCCGCAGGTACAAAATGCCGGACACCATTCCTCCCAGCCGAGAACATCTGGAAGGCCTCTGCCGCAGTTTCGGGAACAGGCGACTCACCCTCGAAATTATCTAGGAAGATCGGGGTCTGACCCCGAAAATGGGAAAAAGCGATGGTGCCGAGAGAGATCTCTCACCGCAGCTTCATCGGTTCCAATCGCGGCAGGAGCAGGTGCATCACCGCCAGAGCCATCAGGTAGATCAGTGAAGCGATCGCGAACGGGATCATGTAGTTATTGTGCGTCGCCTGGAGGATACGCGAAACGGCCTGCGCAAAGAAGATCCCGCCGACGGAGCCAGCCATGCCGCCGATGCCCACAACCGAGCTTACCGCCTGCCGCGGCACGGTGTCGCTGACCAGCGTGAAGAGGTTGGCTGCGAACCCGCAGTGAGCCGAGGCAGCGAGCGCCACCAGGGCTACCGAGACCCACAAGCGGCTCACCAGCGGCGTGAAGAATACAGGCACAACGCACACCGCGCAGACCAGCAGCGCGAGCTTGCGGCTGGCGTTGACGCTCCAGCCTCGTCCTATCAACATCGACGATAGCCAGCCGCCGGCGATGCCCCCGACGTCCGCCACCAGAAAGATAGCAACCAGCGGTCCGCTGGATTGAGTCAACTGGAGGCGGTACTGCTTGTTCAGGAAATCAGGGATCCAGTAGATGTAGAACCACCAGATCGGGGAGGAAGCTACCATGCCGACCACGTACGCCCACGTCTGTCGGTGGCGCAGCAACTCGGGCCAGGAGATCCTGACTACCGGATCAGGCGGATCGCTGCGAATGTATGCCAGCTCGGCGGGCGAAACACGCGGATGTTTGTCCGGAGCACGGTAGACCGTCAGCCACATCACGACCCAGACAAAGCCGAGAGCTCCGGTGGCCAGGAAGGCCGACTGCCACCCCCAGCGGCAGGCCAACCATGGGACCACGAGTGGACAAATCACCGCGCCGACGTTGCTACCGGCGTTGAACAGGCCCGTGGCAAAGGCGCGTTTCTGTTTCGGGAACCACTCGGTGACGGTCTTGATCGCGGCAGGAAAATTGCCGCCTTCCGCGATCCCCAAGCCCGCGCGGGCCAGGCTGAAACCTGTCACTGAGCGGACAAACGCATGTGCGACCTCGGCGACGCTCCACACGGCTACCGCAAGAACATAGCCGAGACGCACACCAATCCGGTCAAACAGCCGCCCTCCCAGCGCATACCCCGCCGCGTAGGTGATCTGGAACGCGGTCACGATCCAGCCGTAAGCCACCTGGTCCCATCCCAGCTCCTTTTCGAGGACGGGCTTGAGGATGCCCAGTACCGCGCGGTCGACGTAGTTGATGACGGTCGCAAAAAACAGCAGCCCCACGACCACCCAGCGAATGCGGGTCATGCGATCTGTTGCCGGCGTCGTCATGGCGTGCACACCCTGCATTTTCAGACCGCGGACTACACCGTGGCTGTACCGGCGGTGGCAGCTCGATCCGAATGTTGCCGTGCGGCTCCGCTAGAGCCGCAGGAAGATCTTGCGTTTGTAGAGGAAGCGAACCAGGAGGAAGCTCATGCCCAGAACCAGACACGTAATGAGCAGTTCCCCGTAGTTACCGAAGAGCGCCTTCACCGGACCGCCGGCGATGCGTTCTGCAAGCGCGCGGAAATCGACGATATTGACGGCCAGGTAGATCGTGATCGGGTTCATCCCGATCCACACGAAGGGCGTCGTCCAACGCTGAACCTTCCAGATATCTATGATCTGGTAAAAGACAGCCATGAAGATGCAACTGTACCCTCCGGCGACGAGGACATAGGACGACGTCCAGATCTTCTTGATCACCGGGAATTGCAGGCCCCAGAGGAATCCGAGAATGACTCCGGCGACGCCGCCCACGAGCAGATAGAGCACCTTCTTCCTGTCCGGCAGGCGCGCGTTGCTGAGCAGCAATCCGCTGAACACCCCGATCAGGCAGGTGGCAATCGCAGGCAGCGTGCTCAGCAATCCCTCCGGATCGTGGTCCCCATCCCACTTTCGGAAGGGCAGGTAGCGGCTGTCGATGTAGTTGGCAAGGTTCGCGCCTTCCGCGAAGTTGCCGGCCCCGTGGCCCGGCACAGGGACGAAGGTCATCAGGGCCCAATACCCGACCAGCAGGGTCATGCACACCGCGACCATGGCCCTGGGCTTCGCCACCGAGAAAATCAGGGAAGCGAACAGGTAGCACAGCGCGATGCGTTGCAGCACGCCCAGCAGGCGCACCTGGTCAAGGCCCGCACTTACTCCCCCGTAATAGAAGATGCCTATCAGTAACAGAAGAACAGTACGCTTGAGAACGCGGCGCAGCGTTACTGCCCTCCCCGCGGTCCGCAACGAGCGGCTGAGCGAGAACACTATGCTGACACCGACGATGTAAACGAAGAGCGGGAAGATCAGGTCGTAGAAGGCTACTCCTTCCCAGGCCTTATGCTCCAACTGGCTGGAAAGGAACTTGATCGGGCCGCGCTGGCTGATCTTGCCCAACGCGTGGACGATATCCTCCGCCCCGACGATCCAGAACATGTCGAAGCCGCGCAGGGCGTCGAGTGACAGCAGGCGTTGGGGGGTGGGAGGGACAGTGGTTGCAGGAGTCGGATCGCTCATGGTGGCCTCTCGGGTCGGGCATTATAGCAGGATCCCGCAGCATAACATCGATAAGATGCTGCGGAGACGCACGACGCGAATCTGCTTCCGTTTACTCGCTTGTGAGTGCCAATATGTCTCACGCGTCGCTCTGACGCGAGGAGTTACCGGTCATGAAAAAACGCAGTCTCGCAACAATGTCAATCACGCTGTTCCTTGCGGCCGGGACGGTGGCCGCACGTTCCAGCCGCGCCTCCGAGACGCCACGGAATCCAGTGGCAATACCTTTTCAGCTTCAGACGCCTGTCGGCGGTGTCAAACTGACCGGCGGAGTACTGAAGCAAGCATACGACAACAACGTCAAGTACCTGCTCAAGAACTTCTCTGAGAATGACCTGCTCCACGTTTTCCGTGAGCGCGCCGGAAAGCCGGATCCCCCGGGGAAACCCTTCCCATGGGACAACGGCGGCCCGCGCGTCACAGGTTCGGTTGCGGGCCTCTTCCTGATGGGAAGCGGCAACGCCCTGCGCTGGGAGGAAAACCCGAAGCTCCGGGACAGGATGAACGCTGTTGTCTCCGGGATAGCGGCCTGCAGGCAGCCGAACGGGTTCATCATGGGCTACCCGGAAAAGGACACCGGGCTGCGCGAGAATGCCAACTACGTCCGCGCCTGGATTACGCATGGCCTCATCGACGCGGCCGCCGCCGGCAATCCCGAGGCCCTGGCGCTGATCCGCGGCCACCTGGACTGGTTCAACCACTGTGAGTACCTGGGACAGGTCGTAGACAAGAGCCGGGGCTACATTCCCGACCACTGGATCCCGTACCAGGGGATGATCTCATCGACCCGTATGTACCTCTCCCCGCTCGGCCGGCCGGATGACTTGAACCTGATCCTTGATCGCTACCAGGAAGACTGGTGGCTCTCCCAGTTGCTTGCCAACGACGACAGGGCCATCTACGACCGGCCTGAATCGCACTGCTACGAGATTACGGCGTTTGAAGCTTACCTGGACCTGTACCGCATCACTGGCGACATGAAGTACCTCCAGGCGGTTCTGAATGCATGGGAAATGTTGCGCGATAAGTGGCAGATGCCGGGCGGGTCGTGGGCTTTGTGCGAGCGCCGCCGCTACCCGCCGAAATCGTACCAGCTTGGGCTATCCAGCCGGGCGGGGGAACTCTGCTGCGCCGTGTTCTGGGTAAAGCTCAACCAGCGCCTGCATCTCCTCTTCCCGGACAGCGAGGTCTTCGTGAACGAGATCGAGAAGTCGATCTACAACGCCGGCATCGGGAATCAAATCGGGGATTCCGGCATCGGATATCACACGGTCCTCGACGCCAAGAAGGAGGTGCCGGTCACTCCTCCGGAGGGAACATGCTGCGAGGGACAGGGGACCCGTCTCTTCGGCTCACTCCCCGAGTACCTCTACTCCCAATCCCCCGGCGGAATCTACGTGAACATCTACGCCCCATCCGAAATCTCGTGGAAGCAGGGGAATGTCGATGTGAAGCTCGTTGCGGCCACCACATTCCCTCAAACCGGTGATGTGACTCTGAAGGTCGGAGGCGAGCAGCCTGTCGCCTTTACACTGAGCCTGCGCATCCCCTCCTGGGCGGCGCACTCCGTGGAGATCCGGCTGAACGGCAAGACGTTCAGGGCGGGGATCCCCGGGAGCTATTGCCACCTCGAGCGGCGATGGTTGCCCGGCGACGAGATTTCATTCAGCCTGCCGATGGATTTCCGGATGAGGCGTTACGAGGGCTACGATCAGATCGCCGGCTTCCCGCGATACTCTCTCGAGTATGGCCCCCTGCTGCTCGGACTGGCGGGCAAGTTCAATTTCCAGCAAACGATCCGCATCCTGAATGACCCTGCCCAGCCTTCGGCCTGGTTGATGCCGGTCGCCGGAAAGCCTTTGCACTACCAGATCGCAATTGAGCGGGGATACTGGGCGCTGCGGGAGGACGAGGCATGGTCCCCGAAGGCGTACGAATACATGCCTTACTACGAGATTCCCCCAGGCCAGGAATTCACGGCATTCCCGATCATTCAGAATAAGTAGTTCCGGTCTGACAGACCGGACCCCCTGCTGCCAGGGGCGAAATCTCCGGGTCCGCTCCGGAAGAGCGGGCACACTCGGACAGATCTAGGGGTAATACCGGCCGAGACGGGCGACGATCGCCTTTTTCAGCTCCAACGGCGACAACTCTCCCTGGACGCGGTAGATGATCTTCCCGCCGGGCTCGACTAGAATCGTGTACGGCAACGCGCCGGCCCATTCCTTGTCCACCGCCTCGACCAGTTTGTACTTGTCGTCGATGCTGAAGATGTGGTTGCTCGATGATGCCTGCTGCTTCTTGAGGAAAGCCAGTGCCTGATCCTTGTTCTCCGGCGCGTCGGCGCTGATCGTCACGAACTCGAATTCCCTGCCACGATACATCCGGTTGATCGTCACGAGCTCCGGAAATTCGACCACGCACGGCCCGCACCAGGTCGCCCAGATATTGATAAGGCGGAGTTTTTTCGAGTCATTCCGGACCACTGCCCGGATTCCCGCCTCGTCGACCACCTGGAGTGATACAGGTTCGCCAGCCCACTGTTTGAAGGCCGAGTTGACAGATGCCCTCTTGTCCGACCACTTGATCGAACAACCGAAGGTCTTCGTCTTTTCAACAGGCACCGGTCGGCCGGCAAGCAGCGCTTCGATGGCATTTCGCGCATCGCTGGACTTGATTTTGCCCGGCTTCTCGGAATCATCGACCCGGCCGGCGTAGCGCAGTTTGCGATTGCTGTCGAAAATGAACAGGTGGGGGGTGGAGGTCGGACCGTAGGCGCGGGAGACTCTTTCGTCTTCCCCGTCATACAGGTAGGGAAAGTTGAACTTCTGATCCTGCGCCCGGATCTTCATCTCCTCGAACGAATCGCTGAGATCGGTGTAGCCCAGTTCATCGAGGCGAACCGCCTTGGGATCGTTAGGCGATATCGCGACCAGCGCCACTCCCTTCCCGCGGTAGTCCTGCGCGAGTGACTTGATCCGCTCCTCGTAGGCCTGGGCCGTTGGACAGTGATTGCACGTGAATACAACCACCAGGACCTTTGCGTCCGCAAAATCGGACAGCTTGTGGTTCCTCCCGTCTACGCCGGGGAGATTGAAATCCGGGGCAGGAGAGCCGATCGCGAGCATTGGCGGATCGACAAGCGCGTTCCCGTTCACGGGTGCCCACAGGGAGATCGGCAGCAAAAAAGCGAGAATCCATCGACGGCGGTTCACGTTTTCCTTCCTCATTCGGCAGTCCTCTGCAAGTTGAAGTCACTTCGAAACATACCTCAAAACCCGATTTCCGGCCATGGATTCCTTCGGGCTGCGCCGTAGTTGAGGAGGGTCTCCACCAGCTCGAGGCGTCCCCTGGCGGAGATGCACTAACGGGGATTACTCATGAATCAGCGGGAAGGAAGCATTTGTGGACACGGGGAAACGCCGGCCGAGCTCTTGCCGCACCGATGGCGGCAAAAGCTCCGCACACGGATCGAATCACCATTTTCGATCGGCGTTCAGCCGCGTCCCCAATCCCCTTCTCCCGGATACTTCCTGAATTATCCGGTCCAAGCTCGCATCGCCGCGAGCAGCACGCGCACGCAGCTGGTCGACAGATACCTAATGCTTGCCTTGGCGCCTCACCGGGAGCAAAATGCTTTCAAGCGAGGTTGAACTCCCGGGTGTCGGGCGCCGTGGCAGGTTCTACGATGGGGGCGACGGCCGCAGACGCCGCTTCATCTGTTCCTGGACACCGCATCCTTCGCGCGGGAACCCCGCATAGGAGGTCCGAAATGGTTGCCATTCGTCTGCTCCGCCGTACCTTCCTCTTTTCCGCATTGCTCCTTTTCGCAGCTTCCATCCCCGCCCAACAGGGCGGGCAGCAGGGAGGAGGGGGCGGTGGCGGGGGGAGCACCGGTGGCACGAGCGGCGGTGCCGGCGGCGGTGCCGGCGGCGGCACGCAAGGCTCCGGCGGTAACACCGGCACCCCTGCCCCGACCTCGCGGACTCCGCAGAACACTAACCAGACACAGCCCGGCGTCAATCCCAATGCGGGACGGCAGCCGCAACAGATGCCGTTCATCAGCGGGATGGTTGTCATGGAGGATGGCTCGCCTCTGCCGATGGGTGTGGTCATCGAGCGCATCTGCAGCGGCAACAAGATAAAGGAGAGCCACGTCAGCTCCGGCGGGCAGTTTTCATTCCAGGTCGGCGCTAACACCGGCATGATGATGGACGCGAGCGACAGCGGCTGGGGGGGGTTCGGCGTGCCCGGGTCGTCATCCCAGCAGATGACAGGCGCGTCTTCTCCGTTGGGCCTGGGTTCCACTACAACACTGATGGGTTGCGAGCTGAGAGCCGACCTCCCGGGCTATCGTTCGAGCTCGGTGATTCTTACCGGAAGCCAGCTCATGGGGCGTGTGGTGGACGTCGGAACTATCGTGCTCCATCCGATCGCCAAGATTCAGGGCACCACCATAAGCATGAGCAGCCTGCAAGCTCCCAAGGATGCGAAGAAAGGCGATGGAACGCGGAGACAAAGCGCTGCGGAAGGCGAAGATCGGCGAGGCCGAGACCAGTTTTCGCGATGCGGTATCCATCTATCCGGGTTACGCCTCCGCCTGGTTTGCGCTGGGACGGATTTACGAGGCGCAGAACCGGACTCAGGACGCGCGCCTTGCATTCTCCAGGGCACAAGAGGCCGATCCCAACTTCGTGTTCCCCTACGTGGAACTCGCGCGGTTAGCGGCAATGGAGAAGAATTGGCAGCAGGCGGCAGACCTCACGAATCGCGCCATCGCGCTCAATCCCCTGGACATACCTGACGGCTTCTTCCTGAATTCTCTCGCCAACTACAACCTGAAGAACTTCGACGCGGCAGAGACAAGTGCGCGCAAGGCACAGCGCCTGGATTCGGTCCACAGGTTTCCGCTGGGCCACCTCATACTCGCGAGCATCCTCCGACAGAAGCAGGACCTTTCGGGTGAGGCTGAGCAACTGCGGTCTTACCTGAAATACGCCCCGCAGTCCACCAATGCCGGGCAGGTACAGGCCCGCCTGGCGGAATTGGAAAAGGTTGTAGGCCCCCCCGTGGCCGCCCAGGAAAAGCCTCGGCAGTAGCGAAGCCTCGGCAGTAGCGGGACCGAACCCGGCTCGTGCCGGCGCACGTTTCTATGCCGGTTCGACGCCCCTTCTCCCCCGCACCAGTCTGAGCAGGGCCGCGATCACCAAGGTGACAGTTGCGTAGGCGAGTACTGTCCCGCGTTCCGCCGCCGGCGTAGTGAAAAGCAGGCAAAGGCTCAAGAGGCCTATGCCGGCGGTCGCCGCGCTCAGGAATCGGAAGACCGGGGTCGTCATATCCGCCGAGCCTCTCAATTCGATAGAAACGTCGACGGCAGTATCGAGACGCCGGAGGAGGAGCTCTCTGCGTGCAACGAAATCATCATCACGTTCCGGCACCAGCCTGCTCAGCAAGAAGATCATCACGCTCACCGGGACAATCACGACCACATTTGTGATGAGCCCCCAGTTGTAGACAAAGGCCCCCAGGCAACCGACGACAAGGGAGACCGAGAACGATGCGAGCCCGGACCAGCTTGGAGTGCGGCGCACGACAAGGCCCAGCAGCGCGGGCGGGCCGTACGCAAGTGACATGATGGTGTTGAAGGTGAGCATCATCTGAAAGATGCTCTGCCCCGTTGCAGCCATTACAATTGCGGTTGCCGTCACGGCGATCCCGACTCCGAGCGTCGCGATCCACCCGACGACGAGGAGGCGCTTTTCCCCGGCATTCCTTTCGAAAAGGGTCTGGTAGATGTCCTTGGAGATGATTGCCGCGTACACATTGTAAAGTCCTGAGAGCGACGACATGGTCGCGCTGAACATCGATGCCAGCATGATGCCGACGAGACCGTTGGGCAGCAGCGTCAGGCTTGCGACTGCATACGCCGCTTCATGCGCGTTGGCGACGCCGGGCCAGATCGATCGGAGGTCCGGATAAAGAACCCGCATCGCCATCGGCGGGATGAACCAGACGCACGCACCCGACAGGAAAAGGACAAAACAGAGCAGCGCCACCTTTCTTGCCGAGCGCTCGTCGTCGACACTGAAGTAGCGCTGCGCCATCGCCGACGTGTTGTAGCCGAAGCTGACCATGACCGTCCACGCGGCCACGTATCCCCAGCCAAACTGCATGGGCAGCTTCAAAGAGAGCATCTCGGGCGGCAGAGCCCCCAGAAGGCCTGTCAGGCCGCCGACCTTCCACAGCGCGGCTCCAGCCAGTACAAGAGTGAAAGGGAGCAGTACGACCGCCTGGAGGAAATCCGTGATGACAACAGCCCACAGGCCGCCGACGACGCAATAGAAGATGATGACCGTGCCGGACACAAAGATCGTCCATTCAATAGATGCGCCTGAAGCGGAAGCCACGAAAAGCCCGAGCCCATAGAGCATGCTGCCGGCCATGAAGATCTGGAATAAGATCGTCGTCCAGGAAAAGATCTGCCTCGTCGGCTGATTGAACCTGTCCGCGAGGTATTCCATGGTGGTTGAAACGCGCGCACGCCGCCAGGTCGAGCCAAAGACGAAATACCCGAGGAGGAAAGAACAGGCGTTGCCCACATAGAGCAGCACGGCGGCAATCCCCTGCTGGTATGCGACCCCGGCAGCCCCGGTGAATGTCCAGGCGCTGAAGCCGCTCATGAAGGAACTGAGCCCGGCGACCAGCCAGGGGATGCGGTTGCTGCCGCGGAAGTAGTCCGATGCGCCCCGGTTGAAGCGCATGAAATAGACGCCGATGCCCAGGTTCAGGATCATGTACAGGGCGATTACTGCGAAATCCGTGGTGTTGGCAGCTTTCAATTTCCCACTCCCTTTGCTCAAGAGCTCTACGGGGTGCCGGCGAAATCCCGGATGGGCCCAGAGTAAGAGGCCTGGACGGCGACCGCCAGGCGCAGCGAGTGATGGGCGTCCTGGAGGCAGCAATCCGGCAGGCATCCGCGCGACACAGCGTCAAGGAAGGACTCATGCTCACCCAAAAAGCCGCCGGCGATGAGGGGATCGTCGCCCGGGGCGGCTTCGAACACGATTTGATCGTCCCGGTACTCGTTCACGCCCGCGTTACAGAATGCACTTGAGTAGCCGGCTCCCACGGTTATCTCCATGGATGAGTTCGCTGTCTGTGCCAGGTAGCGTTCGCGCCTGAGTCCGCAATTAACCAGTACGCACAGGTCGGCGATCGCCCCGCTTTCGAACTCAAGTCGGACAAGATAGTCCCTGGCCGCGGCCTGCGGATGGGGCAGGGTGGTGGTCGACACGCGGGCCACCCCGCCGCACAGGTATCTCAGGAAATCAAGCGCATGAATCGCCGTTCCGATCGCGAAATCTGCCTCCAGGCGTCGGTTGCGCAGCATCTCGGCCCGGACATATCGAACGGGCCGGCTCGCTTCCGCCCAAAGCTTGAGGCGCTCCAGCCCGGGCATGCGGCGGCGGTTGAAACCGACGTAGTTCAGGGTCCCTCGCTTCGCCGCCAGGTCTGCCAGCCGCTCCGCTTCGGCGATGGTGATACCGGGCGGCTTCTCGGTGAATGTCGGTATGCCCAGCGGCAGAACCGCTTCCAGCACTCCGGCCGTGGCCGTCGGGTGGACCATGACGTAGACCAGGTCAGGCCGGGCTTCATCGATCATCGGGCGAAAATCAGAGTAAGCCCTGGCATAACCGAAACTCCGGCAGAACAGCTCCGCACGTTCGAGATTCAGGTCGCAGATTGCCTCGAGCGATATGGCAGGCGACGGCATCCTGGCGATCCTGTAAAGCGTCGGGGCGTGGTAGTCGCATGCAAACCGCCCAGCCCCGATCTGAACAGCTCTCAGCGGCCTTTGCATCCGCGTGCTCCTTTCGCGCCCGGCCATTCTGTTTCATGTCATCCTGGAAAGCATCGCGCGCGTTACGATGTTTGCCGGGATGTTTCCCGAGAAGAAGACTGCCACCGATTCGACCGCGGCCGCTCCCATCGCGCGCCGGACCTCTATGCCGCCCGCCGCCACGTGCGGGGTCAGGATGACATTGGGAAGATGGCGCAGCTCGTGATTATCGGGCAAAGGCTCGAGCGGGTCCGTGACATCGAGTGCCGCACTGATGCGACCCGAGCGCAGTTCGGCCATCAGGGCTTCCATGTCGACCAGCCCTCCGCGAGCGACGTTAACGAGGTATGCGCCATCAGGCATCAGCGCAAGGTGCCGCGCATCAAGCAGTCGCCGGGTTCCCTCTGTCAGTCCGGCGGCCAGGACCACGACAGAGCAGGAGCGGAGAAGCTCCTCCAGACCCGCCCGCCTCAAACGCGATCCGGCCGCATCCTGGGCACTGCAGTACGGATCAGCCACCAGCAGCTCAACATTGAGCGGCTCGAGCAATCGTGCCAGGGCGCGCCCGATGCGACCAAACCCTACGATCCCCACCTTACGGCAGGAGAGTGTCTCCCCCTCGGCCGCCCGCCGGTTGTCGACCATCTCGCCCGCTCTCATCCGCCGGTCATAATCGGGAAGCCGGCGCACCAGCGACAACATCATGGCAAGGGCCATCTCGGCTACGGGCGCAGCCATGGCGTCGGGCGCGTTCGTCACCGTCACGAGATCGATCACCCTATCTTCCATCCGCGACTTCACTTCGCCTCCGCAGTGCGATATCAGACGCACCCGCGGCGTGCTGCCCAGCATCGGAATGGTAATGAAAGGGGAATGCCAGGTTGTGATGAGAGCATCGGCGCCAACGATCATCTGACGCAGTTCCGGTGTGTCATCGCGCTCAGCCGATTGCCGCCACCGCGCGACGGCCGTCAGGCGTTCCAGGGTAGCATCGGAAAAGAAATGAGGGAAAAGCGCGTCGCTCGTCAGAATCAGGACCGAGGGAGGACCCTGAAGACCCGCGACACCAGGCGGATCCGGTTCCGGCGCGGTTACGGGATGGGGCTTTGCTTCAGTACCGCGTGGCAGCATGGCTTTCCGCTATCAGACAAGATCCTTCGAGAAAATGAGCTTGTCATCACCGATCCGGTAGAAGTTCTTGATGCGGGCGGCCAACTGATAACCGGTGCTCTCATAGAACCGGACCGTCGGCACGTAGGATTCCTGGGAGGAGGTTTCGATGAGAAGCATGCGTCCGCCGCGGCCGACCACATCCTTCTCCACATGCCGCGTAAGCAGGCGGCCAAGTCCTTTCCCCTGCGCAGACGGATCAACGACAATCCAGTACAGGTCGTATACGCCCTGCGTCAGGGGTGTCGGACCATAGCAGGCATATCCCTTGATAACAGCGTCGCCGGGGGGCTCCTCGATCAACGCGAAGACGTACCCACTCTCCTCACCATCTCTGAGCGCGTGATCGACGAGCTCGAGCGCCGTTGCGACCTCTTCGTCGTTGAATTTTCCGGTGGAGGCAACCATTTCCGCAATCCGGGACCGGTCGCCGGGTTCCAGAGAGCGGATCAGCGTCCCCTGGTTCGCCATTCTGCCCTGATCATCTGACCCCATGGTTTCCCCCTGTGAATCAGCGTGGTCCGGCCCCGCCTGCATCTGCTGCGCGGGCGAAGTAGCCGGTCTTGGACCGAACGGACAGCCCCGCGCGCTTTGCCCGCACCGCGATCTTTCGAAATGTCCCATCCTTCGCCGGGTTCGAGGCATGGTAGGCAAGCTCGTAGGATGACCGCAACTCCTCCCCGATCTGCCGGAATGTGGTGGAAAGGTCCGTCCTCTCGGCGTCATAGTGAACGCCGCCGGTCTCGCGTGCGACGCGGGCCATGACACCGGTACCGTATCGGTTTCGCGCCGTCTCGCCCTTGTTCCCGTACTCGGTGTAGCGGAGCGCGAAGACCATGACGTCCGCCGCCTGGGCAGCCTCTATGGCTTCCATCATATTGTGCGAACTGGAATTGTCTTCCCCGTCGCTGAACACCAGCACCGCCCGCCGGTCGGTCCCGGCCTGCGCCAGCTTCTCGGTGATCGAGTAGTAAATGGCGTCGTAGAAGGCGGTTCCCAGTTCCCGATCCTCGGACGGACCGATCTCGGGAAAGTTTCTCTTTCCCTGCTCATATCGCCGCAGCGCATCCACCAGGCTGTCGCCGGCCGGAGCGAATTCGCTTACCAACCGCAGGTAGTTGCCGAAACAGACGAGAAAAGCCCGGTCCCTTGGCCCGAGCACCTCCGCGAGGAAGGTCTGAAGGTCCTTGTGGTGCTGTTTCAGGAAATGTTCCTGGCTGCCGCTGAAGTCCACAACCAGTCCGAGTGTGAGAGGAACATCCGCGCTGCGCGCGAAAAATGCAATGCTCTGCGGAACCGCATCCTCGAACACCTCAAAATCTTCCTTCGTCAGGTCGTTGACCAGCTCCCCGCCGTGGCCGCGCACGGTGAACGCGACATTGACCAGGTTTACATCCACCCGGATGGGCGACTGCACCCGGTTCACATCAACCGTGACCCGCGGCTGGGCCATGCAGAAGGAACAGGTGAGAAGAGCGACCGGCATTGACGTTGCGCGCATAAGGCACCTGTACCCATTCTCGCAGCTCCGACCTCCGTCCGCAATCGACTTCGAAATCGCGAGTTGACCCGGGCACCTTATGTAGCAGGTGACGGAGGTGCTATCAGCCGTCAGCGATCAGTAGTGCCCTGATGGCTGAAAATAAGGCTGCACAAGGACGCATGGAGATGGCGCCATGATCGACGATCGCGCCGCCGTGTTGCAGACTCGTCACTCTCCCATGAAAACGATGTCCATGAAATCCTCGAGCATGCCTGCTTTCGGATTCTCGGCGATGCGACCGATCTCTTTGCCGCCCCGGTAGAAAATGAAGGTCGGCACTCGCTCCACCTTCTGTTTTTCGACAAAGTACTGGATCGCCTTGTCGGCCTTCCTGGGCAGGGCGAAGTACCGGACGGTCACTCCAGTCCCGAGGCCGTCGACAATCTTGATGAAAGGAGGCACATTATTGAGGGAGTCGGGACACCACAGCCCCAGATAGACATCGACCCTGAGGTCGGCTCCGAGCTTAGACTTCACCGCCTCCAACATGTCCGGAGCGGGCTGGCACTGGTCATACTTCTGCTGCCAGTCCTGGCCTGCGGCGAGGATCTTCTCCTTTGTAATCTCCTCTGCCGCCTGGCCGCCAGCCGAAAAAAGCGGGAAAAGAAGCACGACTGCCGCAGGCGCGAGCGTTGAGAGACCCGATTTCATCTGCCACCTCCATCCGGGCGGATCACGACATGCCTTCACATGATGAGGAAGAATGCATCATAACCAGTGCTAATATCAACCGACCGGAGCATCCATAAAATGAAACGTCGCACCTTTGTCGGATCCGCAGGAGCAGGGCTGCTGTCGGCCTGCAGGGAGAAGTCTTCTACACCGTCCTCGGCGAACCCGCAAGTCAGGTTGGCCGGGATGACACCCGGTGAACTTCAAGGGCGCTGCCGCGATGATCTCTTTAACGCAGTGCTGCCTTTCTGGGACAGATACGGCGTCGACCACGAATTTGGCGGCGTCATGCACGGCCTGGACTACGACGGAACGCTGGCTCATTCAGACAAGCTGCTCTGGTTTCAGGGCCGCGCAATCTGGGTCTACAGCTTCCTCTATAACAACTTCGGAAGGGATCCGCGCCACCTGCAGATCGCAGCACAGACGCGCGAGTTCGTGCTCCGGCACGCCCCGCAACCGGACGGTTGGTGGGCGGAATTGCTCGCGCGTGACGGGAGGATATTACGGGGATTCCAGGGCGATCTCTACGGCATGTACTTTGTTGCGGAGGGGCTGCAGGAATACGCCTGGGCGGCGGGACACGAGGAGTCCTTTCAGATGGCCCTCGGCCTGTTGAAGAAGCTCCATCGGCACATAGAGGAGCCCCGCGTTGCGATCCCCGGAACACCCGGCGCCGGGATCCGGCCGCAGGGCCTGTGGATGGTCAACCTCAACATCGCCACACAGATGCTGAGCAGGTGGAAGGAGCCGGAAATCGATGCGCTCGCGCAGCAGGCCGTGGATGCAGTGATCAACAGGCACTTCAACCCCGACATCGGCCTCAACAACGAGAACCTCAACTTCGACTTCACGAGGCCGGCCGGAGAGGAGCACAAGTCTCTTCCCGGCCACTCGATCGAGACCCTCTGGATGGTAATGGAAGAGGCGCAGCGCAGGAGCGACCTCGACATGTGGAATCTGTGCGCCGAGCGCATCCGGCGGCACATCGAAGTCGGCTGGGACTGGGTTTACGGCGGCCTCTCGCAGTGGGTCAATGTCGACCGGGGAGACTACATCTGGCCGGTGGAGCGGCCCGTCGGAACAGACCTCGAGTTCCGCTTCCGCGGTGAGTACCACTACATGAAAACGCTGTGGTCACTCAACGAGATCATGGTTGCCTGTCTGAAGATATTCGCGCGCACGGGCGCGGAATGGGCGGAGCGTTTCTACGGGATGGCACAGGACGTGATCGACGGGAAGTTCTCGCGAAAAAGGTTCGGCCAACCCGGTTACATGCTGTTTGCGGACCGGCAGATGATCCAACAGCCTCACGTGAGCCGGCAGGACAATTACCATCCTCCCCGGCAGCTCATGCTGAATCTGCTGTCGCTGCAAAGGATGAATCGTGATCCGGCCTGAAGAATGCCTGCAAGCAGGTCCAGTCTGTTGAGGCTGTCTCGAACCAACTATGATTCGGGCTTTCAGCCCTCTTTCGTTTATGGGTACAATTCCTGGGGCTTCGCCCCAGGCTGGTATGGCCCGCGCCTTCGGCGCTTCTATTCGATTTTGGACACTAGGACTTGCTCTTGGCCCCGTTCCGGGAGGGCCGGAGGCCCGACTCATACCAGCCTGGCGCAATGCGCCAGGTATGGAATCGACAATGCCTTCGAGGGCTGAAGGCCCGCTCCATAGAGTTCTGAGACAGCCTCGTCACACCGGGCCTGTCGGACCCACTTCAGGCGAGCAACTTCTTCAGGCTCTGGATACTCTTTTCTATACCATCGAGGCCGCTGAATGCTCCGGTTTCCTCCTCGAGGATATACCACCGGGTACCCCCGACCGCCTCGCATGCCTCAAAAACCGGGGGCCACTTCACGTCGCCCTCGCCCACAACGGCATCCTTCCTGGTGGATGACCACTCCTTCAGGTGCACGGTAAGCGCCCGACCGGGGTACCGGTTCAGATATACAGCGGGATCAGCTCCCGCCTGCACGCAGTGGCCGACGTCGAGCTGCATGACCACTTCCCTGGCCGCCTTCCCGAAGAGGACATCCATGGGTAGCTGCCCGTCAATAGGCTGGAACTCGACGGAGTGGTTGTGAAATCCGACATACATCCCGAGCGGCTTCAGCTTCCCGGCGATGCCGCTCAGCGTCTCGGCAAGCTTGGTCCAGGCATCGATGGTGCTGACGCCCCTCGCCGACGGGACGATCAGGAACTCATTGCCCAGTGCCTGGTTGAACTCGATGGTCGCAGAGAGTTGATCGCCGGTGACGGTCTGCAGGCCGACATGCGAGCCGCAGCATTTCAGGCCGTTGTCATCCAGCCACTGGCGCAGCGTTCCGGCATCCTTTCCGTAGTAGCCGGCAAATTCAACCCCGTCGTAGCCCATCTTCTTTATGGCCGCGAGGGTGCCGGGCACGTCGTTAGGTATATAATTCCGCACGGAATAGAGCTGAACTCCGATAGGGATGTTCTTCCGCGCTGCGACAACTCCGGGCACATTCCCCGCCATGAGTGCGGCGGCCCCTGCTGTGGTCGTGCGCAGGAATGCACGTCTTGAGAAATCGGACATAGGACTCCTTCCTGTATCGAGTGATCGGAGCAGGGCCCCGGCCCTGCCCCTTGGACCGGGTTGTGATCTAGGCCAGCGCCTCCTTGACGCGGGCCGGCGTCATCGGCAGCTGCAGCAGCCTGGCGCCCGAAGCATCGTAGATGGCGTTGGCTATCACCGCCCCCATGTTGACAATCGGCGGCTCACCGCATCCCGACGCCGGAACCTCGCGGTTTTCCACCAGCACCGTCTCGATCTTCGGCAGCCACGAGAAGCGCGGAATCCCATACGTGTCGAAATTGCGGTCGAGAATCTCGCCGTCTTTGAAACGAACCTCTTCGCTGAGCGCATACCCGAGGCCCATCGTGATGCTCCCCTCCATCTGCTGTCGGGAACCGTCCGGATTGACTATTACCCCTTCGTCCTGGGCACAAACGACGCGCTTGACCTGGACCTGGCCTGTGGCCTTGTCCACAGCCACCTCCGCCATGAGGGCCACGTACGTGCCAAGGTAGATGGCGCACGAAATCCCTACTCCGCGGCCACTCGGCATCCGCACCGGCTTCCAGCCGAACTGTTTCGCGGCTGCCTCCAAAACGCCCCTGACACGCCGGTCGCTCAGGTGGCGCAGGCGGAACTCGAGAGGGTCGACGCCGAGCTGGGAGGCCATGATGTCGATGTGCGACTCGCGCGCAAAGGTGTTCGTATTGACCGACGGTGCGCGCCACGGTCCGATCCCGAAGGGGTGCAGGCCGGGGGTGCTCTCCCCGCCCCAGCCTCCTGCCGAAACGGTACGCTGGTTGGGGATGTCGTAGAACTGCTTCGCCTCGCGGTCGCCCGCGCAGTAGACGTTGTAGTCCCAAAGGATCATCTTGCCGTCGCCTGTGAGGCCCGATCGGATCTTGACGACGGCCGCCGGCCTGAAGGTGTCGTAGAAGAACTCCTCCGCGCGATCAAACACAACCTGGACCGGCTTTCCCACCGCTTTCGAAAGCCGGGCCGCTTCGACGGCCTGCCTGGATGCGCTCTTGCCTCCGAAGCCGCCGCCCACATAGGGAACGATGACGCGCACGTTCTCGGGAGCGAAACCGAGCGCCTGGGCTACCTGCTGCTTGACCGGGAAGGGTGTTTGAGTTCCTGCCCAGACCGTGGCTTTGCCTCCCTCGACCGTCGCGACGGCGGAGTGAGTCTCCATGGCCGCGTGCGCGACATAGCTGTTCAGATAGGTGCGTTCGATGAAGGTCGCGGCGAGCTTTTCGCCTTCCGCGAGGCTGCCGCCCTCGCTTACCACGCGGCCTTCAGGGACGGCCTTGACCAGGTGTTCGAAGATGGTCCTGTCGTCCAGTCCTGTCTGAGTGCGGTCGAACTTCGTTTTGATGAGAGAGAGCGCCCGATCGGCCACGTCAGGCCGTTCGTGGAGCACGGCGATAAGATCACCGTCTCTTACGACACGGACTCCCTCGACCCTTCCCGCCTCGGTCGTGTCGACGTCCTTCAGCGTCGCACCATGCGCCGGCGGCCTCACGATCCGGGCATGCAGCGTTCCTGGAGGCACCAGATCACCGGCATATTTCGCGTTGCCCGTGACCTTCTCGAGCGCATCCTTCCGGGGCGCCGATTGACCGACCACGGTGTAAGCGGTGACCGGCTTTACCGGTACTTTCTCGAGATGCCGCTCGATCCGTTTCCCTGCCACCAGTTGCGCATAGGTTACGCGTTTGCCCGGGCCCGACGGGTCCGTGACGACACCGTCCTTCACCTGCAGCCCGTCCGCGGGGGCCTGGAGCCGTTCGCCGGCCATCCGGAGCAGGACCGCCCTCGCCTCGGCGCCGGCGCCGCGCAGCACCGGGCCGAACTGCCTCACGCTCAGCGACCCGAACGTGCCCATGTCCCAAGGGCAGAGGTCCGTGTCCCCCATCACCATGTCCACCGAATCAAATGCGACGTCGAGTTCCTCGGCGAGGAGTTGCGCGAGTGTGGTTTTCGACCCCTGGCCCAGCTCAACCTTGCCCACGAAGCACGTCGTCCGGCCATCGGCTCCGATGCGCAGGTAAGCGTTGAAATCGGCCGGATATCCTTGTCTTGCCGGCAGCCGCGCGGGTTCCTGGAACCCGTCCAGATTCCCGACCCGGAAGAACACGAACAGGCCTGACCCGGTGATCGCAAAGAAACCGCGACGGCTCAAATCTGCTGGAACCCCCTGTGCGGGGCCGACATTCACATTCGTGTCGTCGCTCTTCATCGCGTACCCCCTTTCATCGCGCCGGATGCCTCCTGGATCGCATCCAGGATCCGCGTATGCGAACCGCACCGGCAGAGGTTGTCGTCCATCTCCCGAATGATTTCCGCGCGCGTCGGCCGCGGCTTCCTGAGGAGCAGGGCGTAGGCGTTGAGGATCATCCCCGAGGTGCAGAAGCCGCACTGAAACGCCTTGTGTTTCAGAAACGCCTCCTGCAGCGGATGAAGCCGTCCGTCCCTGCTGAGCCCTTCGATAGTCAGAACCTGTTTCCCGGCGACCTCTTTAATGGGGGTCGAGCAGGACCTGACGGCTTCCTTGTCCACCAGGACCGTGCAGGCACCGCACAGTGAGGCACCGCAGCCGAACTTCGTGCCTGTGAGGCCGAGGTCATAGCGCAACACCCAGAGCAGCATGCGCTCCTGGTCAACCGTCACGCTCGTCGGCTTGCCATTGAGGGTGAATGAAACCGTTCGTTGCATTGACATCTCCGTGTCAGGCCGGCTCTCCGAATCTGATGGCGGGGACCCGGACCGAGGGAAAACGGCGCTCCACGCAAAGGATATTTCCGGAGTATAGATCAAAACGCGGCAGGCAAGTACACATCCCGGGCCCTGTCGTTACCCCCGCCTATAGTTCTGCCTGTGTCTCCTTTGGCTCGAACCATCGATAGAGCGTCGGCAGCACCAGGAGGGTGAGGATTGTCGAAGTCAGCAGTCCGCCGACCACAACAGTGGCAAGCGGGCGCTGCACCTCGGACCCCGGGCCGCTGGCATATAGCATCGGAATCAAGCTGAAAATTGCTATGCAAGCCGTCATCAGCACGGGCCTGAGCCTGTCCTGGCTTCCCCTCACGACCGCCTCCTCCACAGAAACGCCTTCCTGCCTGAGCTGCGCGATGTGGGACACCAGCACCACGCCGTTCAGCACCGCAACTCCGAAGAGCACGATGAAGCCAACCGAAGCCGGAACGGACAGGTAGAGGCGGGACAGATTCAGCGCGAACACGCCGCCTATGAGGGCGAAAGGCAGGTTGAGTACGACCAGCATGGCCAGCCGGATCGACCGAAATGTCACGAACAGGAGCAGCAGTATCAGCCCCACCGCGGTCGGGCCCACGATCGACAGTTTGGCCATCGCGCGCTGCTGATTCTCGAACTGGCCGCCCCACGTGGTGAAATAGCCCGGTGGCAGCGGGACTCGACTCCTTATGGCTTCCTTTGCCTCGGCGACATAGGTGCCGATATCCCTGTCATGAATGTTGATCTCGACGCCGATCCGACGCAGTCCGTTCTCCCGGCTGATTTGCACCGGTCCCTGAATGACCTGGATATTGGCCAGCTGGTTCAGCGGCACGTTGTATCCTTCGCCGGTGGGGACGAGCGTGTTGCCGATCGTCTGGACCGAGTTCCGGAACTCGCCCGGATATCGGACCACGACCTCGAAGGCGCGGTTCTCCTCATACAGTTTTGTCGCCGCTTTCCCGCCGACGGACATCTCGACGATGCGCAGCACGTCGCTTGCGTTTACGCCGTGGCGCGCCATCTTGATCCTGTCTATGTTGATCGAAAGGTACGGCTGCCCATCGATCCTCTCCACCACCAGATCCGCCGTTCCGCGCATGCCGCGCAGCACGGTGCCGATCTGATCGGCTTTGTCCCTGAGGACATCCATGTCCTCCCCGAAGAGTTTGACGATCAGCTGAGCGCGTGTTCCTGCCACAAGTTCGTCGATACGGCACTGTATGGGCTGGCTGAAGCTGAACGCCATCCCCGGAATCCCGGCGAGGGCGCTCCTCATCTTCTCGGTCATGTCATCCCGATCCGCCGCCGTTTTCCACTCCGATCGAGGTTTGAATATCCCGGTGAACCCGGTCTTTTCCACGCCCCTCGCTTCGAGCGCGATCCCCGTCTGCCCGGTCCGCGAAATGACAGTCGTCAGTTCCGGGAATTGACGGAGCTTCTTCTCCACGACATTCGTGATGTCGAGCGCCTTGGCGAGGGAAATGCCGGGCAGGAGTTGTACGTCCATATCGAACGCACCCTCATCCATGATGGGAATGAATTCCGTTCCGAGCCTCGTCACCATGAATATCGCCGCGATCAACGCCGCCATTGCGCCGGCAATGACCAGGTATCTCTTCCTCAGAGCCCACGCGAGGAGTGGCTCGTACAATGCCCTCGCTCCCCTCATGATGGGGCTTTCCTTTTCCGGACCCGGGCGCAATACCAGCGCGCACAACACCGGGATCACGAAGATCGATACCACGAGCGACGCCAGAAGAGCGATCGCCACGGTGAGCGCCAGCGGACCGAACATTTTCCCTTCCAGCCCCTCCAGGGAAAGGATGGGAAGAAAGGTCGTCGCGATGATCAGTTCGCCGAAGATGCTGGGCTTGCGGACTTCGAGCACCGCTTTCAGGACCGTCGGGATCTTGTGCCCGGGACTTTCATCCTTGCTCAAGTGCCGCTGGACGTTCTCAACCTGGATGATAGTCGCGTCGATAATCATGCCGATCGAGATCGCCAGGCCACCCAGCGACATGAGATTCGCATCGAGCCCCACCTGCTTCATCACGATGAACGTGAGAAAAAGCGAGAGTGGCAGCGCGAGAACCACGACAGCGGCGCCGCGCAGGCTGCGCAGCATGAGATAGAGGATGATCAGGACGAGGACGGATCCCTCCAGGAGCGCCTTTGTAACGGTCCCGACGCTGCTCGATACGATGCCGGAGCGGTCGTAGTAAGGAACGATCTTGATCCCCGAGGGCAAAATGTCGTTGTCGTTGATCTCCCGAACCTTTGCCCTGACCCGCTCGACCACTTCCCGGCTGTTCGCGCCGCGCAGCATCATCACGATGCCGCCGACGGCCTCTCCTTCACCGTTCAGAAGCGCGGCTCCCTGCCGGACCGCTTCGCCGATCTGAATATCCGCAACGTCGCGAACGAAGACGGGGGTGCCCGCACGAGCCGTCAGGACGATGTTTCTCAGGTCCTCCTCCGACTTCAGCAGCCCGACCCCCCGCACAATGTACTGTTCATCGAAGCGGTCGAGGACGTTGCCTCCCGCGTTTTCGTTGTTCCTTTCGATCGCTCGATAGACGTCCTCGAGAGTCAGGCCATAGGCAATCAGCCTGACGGGATTCACCACCACCTGGTACTGCTTGAAATACCCTCCGAAGGAGTTGATCTCGCTGACGCCCTCCACGTTCTTGAGCAACGGTGTCACCACCCACTCCTGCAGTGTGCGAAGGTCGGTCAGGTACCTGATCTGTCTCTCAGGATCCTTGGGGGCCGCCCCCTGGAGTGTGTACTGGTAGATTTCGCCCATCGCAGTCGCGATCGGCCCCATGCTCACATTCACGGTGTCAGGTACGTTCGCCTTCGCCTCATCGAGGCGCTGAAAAACCAATTGCCTCGCGAAATAGATATCGACCCTGTCTTTGAAGACGATGGTTACCACGGAGAGACCGAACTTCGTGATGGAGCGCATCTGCGTCACATCGGGAAGCCCTCTCATGGCGTTTTCGATCGGGTAGGTGACGAACCGCTCTATTTCCAGCGCCGAAAGTCCGGGCGCCGTGCTCAGGATTTCGACCTGCACGTTGGTCACATCCGGGAAGGCGTCTATAGGCAGCTTCAGATATGAATATACGCCCACAGCCACCAGGACCAGCACGCCCAGGATCACGAAATTCCTGTATTTCAGTGTCTGCGCAATGACTGCCTCAAGCATCTCTCATCCTCGATCCCAATCATTGACAGGCGCAGCAAAGCCGTCGCATGTCCTTATTCTTTCTCACCGATGAGGTTCTTCAGAAACTCGGTCTTAACGATGAAGCTGCCGCTGGTGACCACCGACTCTCCCGCTTTGAGTCCGGACCGTATTTCGGTAAATCCCCCGCCGGCGATTCCTGCCTGAACCCCCCTCTTCTGGAACTCGGTTTCAGAGACGCGGACGAAGACTGTCGGCTTACCATCGATCTGTTGAATGGAGGAGTCCGGCACCGCCAACACCGGGGCTGTTCGTTCCACCGGCATTTCAACTGTCGCGAACATCTCCAGCTTGAGCAGTCCGCCGATGTTCTGGACGTGGCATCGCGCCTTGGCGGTACGTGTCTTCGGGTCAATAGCGTCCGTCACGTAGGTGATTCTTCCCTGGAACACCTTTCCCGGATAGGACCCCACCCGTACCTGAACCGCCTTGCCCGGCCGGATGTGGGCGAGGTCCTTCTCGAACACGTCCGCCAGGACCCAAAGCGACGACATATCGGTGATCGCGAGCAGCTCAGTCGATGGCTCCACAACTTCGCCCTCAACAACATGGAAACTCGTGATCACGCCTGAGAAGGGCGCCTTCAAAATGCTATGCGTTATGCTGTGGCCCTGCTTCGCCGGGAGTTTATCCAAATCCTGATCGGTCCACCCGTACCGGTGGATCTGTTCTTCGATTTGCTCTGCCGTGGCCTGCGCAGCGACCGCTTTCGCTTCCGCGTCCTTGTACTCGGCCTCGCGGAGGTCATATGTAGTCCGCGCAAGCGCTCCCGCCCGGAGCATCTCCCTGCTTCGGTCGAGGATCTTCCTCTTCACTTCGAGGTCTGTCAGGCTTTGTTGCTGCGCTGCCTTCGCGCTGAGGAATTCCCCGATGGCAACGCCCAGTTCGATGTTGTCGTATTCGACCAGAGGATCGCCCGCGGAGACGCGATCCCCCAAGCGCGCAAAGGCCTTCTCGATGAGGCCTCGGGCCAGCGGCCGAATGTGGGCAACCCTGCCGGGGTCCTCGCTGACGATTCCGGTTGCGGTGAAGACTTCCTGCAGACTGCGATTGGCCGCGGCCTCCACGGCAATCCCGACATCCTTCTGCGACTCGGGGCTTATCCGCACCGTGTCCGGTTCCGCCGGGGGACCGGCGGCCGCATCCGGGTGAGATTCGATTGCGGGAGGACCCTGCCGCGTATCGGTACCGGCGAACCTGGAATAGAGGAAGGCTCCCAGAATAAGGCCCAGCGCCAGCGGGACTAGAAAACGCACGATGCCGGCTACGAGACCGTTCCGGTTTTTGTGATCCATTTCCATCATTCGACTCCTGACCCTATTGAGCTTGCCAGTTCGTACAGGCTGATGCGCTCGTCGAATAGGGCCTGGTTGTATATGCGCAGCGTGTCGCGATAGGCCCTTTGCGCATCGAGATAGTCGAGCAGGGTCGCACCGCCGAGATTGTAGGATTCGAGAGTGACCCGGCTGGCTTCCTCGGCCTTCTTCATGTACTGCGTCCCGATGTACCCGACGCGCTGGCGGTTCACTTCAACCGCGTTGAATGCCTGCTGGACGTTCAGTTCGATTTCTTTTCGAACCGCAGCCGCCAGATTCATGGCGCGCATCTGTTCGGCTTCCGCGCGAACGATTTCCCCCTCGTTCCGATTCAAGATCTTCAGTGGAATCGTCACACCGTAGACAACCGCATTGTCGGCAAGGTTCCTTTTGTATCCACCGCCGACCGTGATGTTTGGAGACCTGGTCGCCCGTTGCAGCAGGGCTTCCGTATCGGCTCGTCGTTTCTCCTCCAGGCGGGAAGCCATATCAGGTCTTCGTTCGTAGGCGATTCGCAGCAGTTCAGTGAGGGGAGCTTGCGGCGGCAGTCCCGGTTCTGAGGCCTGCGCGGTCACCTGGAGTGTGCCGGTAATATCCACATCCTGTGAGAGGTCGGGTGCGTTCAGCAAAGCCAGCAGCGAGCTCTTTGCGTTGCGCATCATGAGGTCAGCCTGGAATACGTCGTCCTGGAATTTGAGCTTCTCCACCTCGATTCGATTCAGTTCCAGGGCCGATATCTCACCCTGCTCGAATCGCACCCGGTTCAGCAAAATCATCCGTTCCGTCTCCTCCAGAAGCGACTGCGAGGTCTCCAGGTTGGACTTCGCCAGGATCGCCCGGGAAAAGGCGCGCTCGACCTCGAGCGTCAGCAGGCGGACCCGGTCCTGGTAGGCGAGCCGCTGAGACTCCAACGCCTGCCGGGCCGCCTCGGTCCGCAACCGTCTGCGACCGCCTCGCTCTATTTCGTAGTCGAATCGGAGGGTTATCTCCTGGGTCTCGAAGAAAGGCCCCGGGTTCGTGCTGATGGGATAGTCTTCCGCCTCCAGGCTGAATGCGGGATTGGGCCGCTTGTTTGCCGCGATTCTGTCTCCCTCGAACGCCTGGACCTCGTTCTTTGCTGCCTGGAGAGCAGGGTTCCGGCCGATCGCCAGACGGATGGCAGCCTCGAGAGTCAGGCGCGACGGGATATCCGATTCCCGCGCCTCGATGCGAGGCGTGCTCACGACAACCGCCAGGAAGAGTAAGACCCGGATGCTCGATCCGTTGACTGACATAGACATGCTCTCTGATCGGAAGGGCTACTGGACATGCCGGAGATCTCGGGACTGCCGCACTTCTCCAGAAACCGGCAGCCTGAACTTCGTACGAGAGATCCCCTGCGGACCAACGCCGGCAGAATTGCAGCATCTCTGCCCTGAGGCGTTCGATTCCAGGACGAAAATGCAGGAGGCCTAGCAGCGAAGCGGGACCGATGAAGCGGCAGCCGCAGGCGGACCTGTCCCTGCGACAGGGGCTGATCGGCGTGATGAATAGCGAGTGTCCGCGGGGAAGTTACCCTGCAGGTATGCGTCTGCGAGTGAATTCGAAGTAACAGTATCGCGCGATTCTGTGATCGTTCCCCGTGCGCTCTGGGCAATGAAGACGTCCGTGCAGTTCTGGCAACCCCCTGCTGTGGCGAACCCATTGCCTGGCTGGTTTCCAGCCCGGATACCGATTGCGGAGCGTGCGCAACACGCGGCGTTGATGTCTTCAACAGCCACATGGCCCCCGGGTGCGATGCAGAGCACAGAAGCCGAGCCGGGGAACAGCAGTGCAATCCCGGCGAGGATGATCATCGCGTGGCCGCAGAATCGCGCGCCTGACTTCCTGAATACACGTTTCATGTGAGTGCTCAGCGCCGGAAATGTTAAGGGATCTCCACGACGTCTTCAAGAAATAAGGGGGGCCTCTGAGAGTCAGCCGTCTGACATCCGGGGATGCCTGCCTGGACCTGCTGCGCATCAGGGGGCGCCGGGCGTCTCCATCGTGGATCCGAAGAAATTGATGGAACGGCCCACCAGGGCCATGGGGGAACACTGCGATTTCAGGGTTCACCCCGGCAGCCTGCGTAGTTCTACCAACAGGGAAATAGGGATCTTTGCCTATGGTTATTGCTGCTCCGGATGGGATTAAATCAGAGCACGGACAGCGGGTGTTATGGTCGGCGACGATTTGAAACTGCGTCCACGAGCCGGAACCTCGGCATGGAATGCCGAGAGGTGAGACGATGGAAACCGAGGGAAAAACTGTCGTTCCGTTCTCCAGGAGTCAACGCAGGGCCAGCCGCGCAAACAGCCAAACCTTCACCCAATCGAGGGCGGCGAAGCAGACTGCGCCTGCGGCCGCCACTCCCAGCAGGACCGACACGCCGACCGCCGGCATGAGGATGCCGCCAAGCGCAAGCAGCACGGTGACGCCCAGGCCCAACACGGAGCTACCCACGAGGTAGCGACCCGGACGCGACTGCCAGAAGTGTCCTCGCTCGCGCAGTAGGTAGACCCCGGCCTGCGAACTGAGGATCAGAGTCGCAAAGGTCAGCGTCTGCAAGGATCGCATATCGAGCCTGAGCGAGTAGTGCCCATAGAGGAAGACGCCGAGCGAGAACGCCAGTTTGAGCGCCGCGAGCACAGAGGAAGCCACCAGGATGCCGCGCGGAATCCGCGCCCCAACTAGCACCCGAAGTCCAGCACCGGAAGATTCAAGCGGAGCGCAGTAAACCGGCGCATACTTGTCTGTCGGAGGAACCGACGAATGAGAGCACCCAGTATCTTCAGGGAAATGAAAACGCCGGTCTTTCTGCTGATGTTCGTTCTGGTGCTGGGTTTTGTCGCCGGCATCGCACTGGATCGCGTGGCGGCAGAGGGATTCGGATCGCTCGAGACGGGTGCCGATTTTCGCCTGATCCCTGAGGCATGGAAGATCATCCAGGATGTCTACGTGGATCGCGCCGTGGTCCAACCTCAGGCCATGAGCTATGGCGCCATAAGCGGGATGGTGGACGCTCTGGGTGACACGGGGCACAGCCGTTTCCTGAACCCCGAGATGGTCAAGGCACTCAGGAACCTTCAGCAGAACAAGCTCGAGGGAGTCGGCGCTGAGATCCAGATCAGGGCCGGGCACGTGGTGGTCGTCGCCCCCCTGGACGATTCTCCGCGCAAAGCGAGCGGGCCTGCGCGCCGGCGATATCATTCTCAGAGTCGACGGGCACGATGTCGCCGGCCTGCCGCTCGATCAGGTCGTGGCGCGAATATCCGGACACCCTGGAACATCGGTGACTCTCACAATTCTGACCCCGTCATCGGGCCGGTCGCGCGAGGTTACTCTCGTGCGCGCCTCAATTACTGTCCACGATGTCACCTGGCAGCAGTCGCCGGGTACCGGGGTGGCACATCTGCGCATTGCCAGCTTCGGGCGGGGCATGACCGCTGACCTGCGCGCTGCTTTGTCGGAGATCGGCCGCAGCGGGTTGAAGGGAATCGTCCTGGATCTGCGGAACAATCCCGGCGGATTGCTGGAGGAGGCGGTTGGCGCTGCCAGCCAGTTTCTGACTGGCGGCAATGTGCTGCTGGTAAAGGATGCACATGGCAACATCAAGCCGATCCCCGTCAAGCCCGGCGGGGCGGCTACGACAATTCCGTTGGTTGTCGTGGTCAACGGCGGTACCGCCAGCGCCGCCGAGATTGTGGCGGGTGCGCTCAGGGATGCGAACCGCGCCAAGCTGGTCGGGCTCAGGACGATCGGCACGGGCACCGTACTCAACGAATTCCCGATGTCTGACGGCTCCGCCCTGCTGCTGGCGGTGGAGGAATGGTTGACTCCCGCCGGGCATGTCATCTGGCACAAGGGAATCACACCGGAGATCGCGGTGGAGTTGCCTCCGGAGACATCCCAGGTATTTCCGCAAGAAGAAAGAGATATGACTGCTGCCCAGCTTCATGACAGCAAGGACACGCAGCTCCTGACCGCGCTCGACTTGCTTGGTGCACATTGAGTCAAAGCGGTGAGATGCACTTGCATGCTTGCCTGGACTTCTGTGGGCTGAGCTGACGATCTGGCGAACCCGCTCCCTCACCCCTGGTCCATCTCGCGTGCGCAAGCGCCGCCGGCATGTGAACCCTGTGGCACTTGATACAGCTTTCCATGCCGATTCTCCGGCTCAGCTCCCCTGCGAGTTTCGTGTCAGGAGGTTAGCTTGTCCATCGAAGGCGGCGGACCGTCAACGGTCTGAGCCGCCCTCGCTTCGCTCTTCAGATGTGTCCGCATTTCCGACTGCGTTGTTGAACACGCCATAGACAGGCCCAGGAGGCCTGCTGACAGCAGACAGAACGTCTTCATGCTCGACCCCCCTACCCATAGGTCGTTACATGCTCAACTTCCCGGTGCCTGAGCATCTTCAGCTGAACGCGACCGGCCGGTCGCCAAAGCAGGAAGTTACCCGCCGGGCTCGCCCCGAGCGCGCACCCGGCGGGAGAACGGATTGATCAGGCGGCCGAAGGCGCCGGTTTGAGTGTCAGCAGATGCTTCACAATAACCACGACACCCACGAGTACAATCAGGCCGTGCGCAGCCACAATTGCCATCCAGAATCGGATTGGCTCCTGCGCGACTATGTAGGGCTGGCCCTGCATCCTTTCGAGGTAGGCTTGCAGCACGCCGGCCACGCCGAACGCCAGGCTCATCCCGAGGATTCCCAGGCTGGTGGTCCAGAAACCGAAATGTCCCGACCTCTCGTCGTAACGGCCAGCCTCGAAATTCTTGAGTCGCGGAATGGCCAGATAGAAGAAGGTCAGGTTCAGGAGAGCGTAAGCTCCAAAGAAAGCAAGGTGTCCGTGCGAGACTGTGACCTGGCTTCCATGAGTGAAGTAGTTGATCTGCGGCAGCGTGTGAGCAAAGCCGAAGAGTCCGGCGCCTGCAAAGTGCAGCACCACCATACCGATGAGATAGACCCAGGTCAGCCGGGGCAGCATGGGCTCCGTGCGTGAACGCACGTCGCGCCAGGTATCCACGACCATCAGAAGGATGGGCAGCGGCTCGAGCGCCGAGAAGGCTCCTCCCACCCATAGCCAGTACTTGGGCGCACCAAGCCAGTAGTAATGGTGCCCTGTGCCGGCAATACCGGTGAACAGGAAGAGGCCCAGCTCAACGTAGAGCCACTTCTCCACGACCTTGCGATTCACGCCCGTGAGCTTGATCAGGATAAAGGCGGTCAGTGCCGCGGCGATCAGTTCCCACGCGCCCTCCACCCAGAGGTGGATGACCCACCACCAGTAGTACCAGTCTTCAGCCAGGTTTCTGTAGAAGGGCATCCCGAACAGGTACATCACGGCGAGAAAGACGAGTCCGCCCAGCAGGGAACCCTGCACGGCCGTCCAGCGCTTCGCGCGGATCATCGTGATGCCCACGTTAGCCAGGAACATCAGGGCCCCGGCTACTACAAGGAAATCGAGCGGGGTCGGGATCTCGAGGAGCGGCTTGCCCTGCGTCCACCCGAAAAGGAACCCGACAAGCGCCGCGACTCCCGTCAGTGAAAGCAGCACGAGCTGAGCGATCGCCACCTTCGGCCAGGCGATCTCGGACCCCGTCTCTTCGGGAACGAGATAGTACGTCGCGCCCATGAAGCCGAGGAGCAGCCACAGAACCAGCAGGTTGGTGTGCATCGCGCGCGCGGTCGAAAACGGGAATACATTGACGATTTCCTGCGGCACCGTGACGAAGTACTGCGTCGCGAGCCACAGTCCAAGTACTACCTGAAGGACAAACAGGAGAAGGGCGACCACAAAATACGGGTAGGCGACTTTCTGCGTTCTGTGTGTCATTGGGCACCTCCCTTCTGCGACGCCAGCGCAACGATGAAGTCACCTATCATGTGACGCTGCCCCTCGGCCAGCGTATCGTATGAGGGCATTTCGCTTCCCGGCGCATACTTCTGCGGGTCGGCGAGGTATGAGGCGATCCAACCTGCGTCGCGGCGGGTGGCGATCCACTCCAACCTCGGCCCCCTGCCTTCGCCCCGGTCACCGAGCGTGTGGCAGGTCAGACAGCTCTCCTGTTCGATAAGCGCCGCAGCCGGCGACAAAGCTGCCGCTGCAAGCATCCTGTCGGTCGGAACGTTTCCAACGGTTCTTCGAATCCTGCGGCGGCCAGTCGTGGTTTTCTATACCTGAAACCCAGCGCAGGTAGGCGGTGATATCCGCAATCTCCTTCTCCGAAAGGTTCTGCTGGGGCATCTTGCGATAGGAGTCGGCAAACGCTACGTCAGGGCTTTTCAAGCGGCGCGCGACGGCACTCTCGCCCAGCCGCAGGTAGGCACGCGTGAGGTCCGGGGCGTAATATCCGCCGAATCCCAGGATCGTGTGGCAGTCGTTGCAGTTGTAATGCTCGAAGGCACGCTTCCCGGCGACCACCTGCTCGTCCAGCCTGTCGGCGTGCGTGAGCGACGCAAACTGGCGGGTTGTGTCGATGGTCAGCGCGAGGAATAGTGCCAGGGATGAGAGGGTGCCGATCCAGAAGATCAGCTTCGCGGCTCGTTCACTCATAGTTCTTCTCCCTTCGATCAATTTATGACTATTTGATCCTTAATATAAGAAACTACCGTCGAGAATGGAAGAAAATCTTTTCGCTCGTTGACTGATATTAATGACTGCCTTTAACGCATTCCCGACACCGAATCGGTCTGGCAGGATCTCCCGACTGCAGATTGAAGGGGTATTGAGGGACGGAGACAACCGGGCAGGTCAGGCTCCCTGTTGTATCTCCCGGATACGCACGGAAGACATCCGGAGTGAATCCGGACCGCGGTGGGTGTGGAGGATCGGCCTTGCGGGCGACAGGCAGCGGTGAGAGGAACTGGCAGGGGGCCATATACCGGCTCGCGCCGTTCTATAGCCCCCTCTTGTACTGACGTTTGGACTAGTTGGTTTGCGCCGAAGCAAGTGCCAGAGCTTCCAGGGGCACCTTTGATTCGGCGACCATGCCTGACGATATGGTCAGCGCCAGGTTGACATCGGCACCCATCTCCTCCTCCGTCTTGTAGAGATAAATGCCCGCCGCGTTGAATTTCGCCCTGACTATCTCATTGCCGTCTATCTTGGCGATCATGCCCGCGGCAAATTGGAACTCCCCGGCAAACTCGAACCAGAAGAGGAAACGGCTTGGATCGCCGGAGGTGTAATGGAAGGGCAGGTCGGCAGATGTCCAGGGTCCGTTCTTGCCGTTCTGATAATAGATGCTGGCCTGCAGAACCTCGGTATCTGCGTTCCAGGAATGGATCTTCACATAGGCGATCTCCCCGGACCTGTCTTCTCCTGCGGCATGTTCGTCGGAGTCGTCGTCACCCTCTTTCCAGTCTTCTTTTCCTGCGTCACGATTGATCCTTACCCTGAACCAGACCCCTGCCCATACGGACATGTCCAGGGTCGAATCGTCGGACGACGTTATCGTGGTCTGAGCGCTCTTGGCATTAGAAACGTTACCGGCTGCGTCCTTGGCCCAGCCATACAGCACCTTCGCACCGGCGGTCCCGAAGGTGTAACTGGCAGGCGCCGAGCTCTTCCAACCGGCGCCATCGGCACCGGGTTTGGTCGAGGATTCTGTGACCAGGTATCCTGCTACGGCCGCATTGTCGGAAGCTGAGAACGAGGTGATCGCCACGGTAAGCGATGTGGACGTGGGCGGGAGGGCGAAGCTCGTAATCGTCGGTGGGATCGTGTCTGTGGCAGGGGGAACCGTAATCGTCGTCGATGCGCTCTTCGAGTTCGAGACGTTCCCCGCTGCATCCTTGGCCCACGCGTAAAGCGTCTTGGACCCCTCCGAGGCGAACGTATAGCTGGCCGGCTTCGAAGCGGACCATGCACCAGCGGTCGCGGACGGCTTGGTCGACGACTCGTTCACCAGATAGCCCGTGACGCCGACGTTGTCCGTCGCGGTGAGAGTTGTGATCGACACCGTCAGCGATGTAGCCGCGGAGGGAATTGAGAATGCAGTGATCGTCGGTGCTGTCGTATCGGCGGTGGGCGGGAGCGTGATCGTCGTCGAAGCACTCAGCGAGCTCGAGACGTTGCCCGCCGCATCCTTGGCCCATGCGTAGAGCGTCTTGGACCCCTCCGAGGCGAACGTATAGCTCGCCGGCTTCGAAGCGGACCATGCGCCAGCGGTCGCGGACGGCTTGGTCGACGACTCGTTCACCAGGTAGCCCGTGACGCCGACGTTGTCCTCGCGGTGAGAGTTGTGATCGACACGGTCAGCGTAGCGGCCGTCGGAGGAATCGAGAAATGCTGTGACCGTCGGCGCCGTCGCGTCGGGAGCAGGCGGCAGCGTGATTGTCGTCGACGCACTCAGCGAGGCGGAGACGTTGTTCGCCGCATCCTTGGCCCACGCGTAGAGCGTCTTGGGTCCCTCCGAGGCGAACGCATAGCTGGTCGGCTTCGAGCCGGACCATCCCGCAGCGGTCGCCGAGGGCTTGGCCGACGACTCGCCCACCAGGTAGCCCGTGACGCCGACGTTGTCCGTCGCGGTGACAGTTGTGATCGACACGGTCAGAGTAGCGGCCGTCGAAGGAATCGAGAAAGCTGTGACCGTCGGCGCTGTCGCGTCGGGAGCAGGCGGCAGCGTGATTGTAGTCGACGCACTCAGCGAGGCGGAGACGTTGTTCGCCGCATCCTTGGCCCACGCGTAGAGCGTCTTGGATCCCTCCGAGGCGAACGTATAGCCGGCCGGCTTCGCGGCGGACCATCCGCCGGCGGTCGCCGACGGCTTGGCCGACGACTCGTTCACCAGGTACCCGGTTACACCGACGCTGTCAGTCGCAGTGAGCGTGGTAATCGAGACTGTGAGCGAAGTGGACGTTGAAGGAATCGAGAAGGCCGTGACGGTCGGTGCAGTCGTATCGGAAGCCGGTTTGCTTGTAGCGCTGCCGGGGAAGGTTTTCGCATTGATTTCCTGGATGTTTGTAAATCCATCGCCGTCTGAATCCAGGCTTTCGATCGATTTGAAGCTGTGGCCATTACTGGCGTAGTCGCTGCCGTAGGAGTTGCGGGAGCCGCCCGACGAGCTGGTGTGGCACAGCGTACACGTGTCAATGCTCGACCCTGCGGCCGCCGAGTATGTGGTCTCAAACGAAGTCAGGTAAGTGCCAACGCCGTAAGCAGTGGCAAGTGTCGTGGCTCCAATTATAGCCGCCAGGAGAATTCTGAATCGGTTCCTTTTCTTCATGCTTCTCACCTCTCATGCATTACGGTTGAAAATAGCAGACCTCGAGGCATCCCCTTCGGTCGTGCCCCACAAGCACACAGGGACAGAACCTGACGCGCTTGGGATGTTCCCCTATGCGGGACCGCATAGGGCCTGGAAAAGCAGCCGGAGCTCAGACCAATCCGTAAAAGGTAGGTTCGGACCCGAGCTTTCCTGCTGTGGCGGATCTCAGCAAGAAAAGGGCCAGATTCCTGCCGCTGGCTTGCTCGGCGCGTATGGCGTCGTCCTAAAGGATTGGAGAAAAAGAGGCTTGCCGTCCATTTGACAGTGTTGCTGACGGACCATGCCGTAGCCGCAGCCGACCTGGGGGGAATCGGATAGCAGGGAATTACTCCCTGCCCGAGGGATTCTATGGCGGAGCCAGCACCGGCTTTGCCGATCCACAGTTCTCCGGCTGGACTGAAGCTGTGGCCAGAGCCGGTTCACACCGATCCGGCGCCGGAAAGAGGTACGAGAAGAACGGGAATCGCGGATCTGTTGGCGACCCTGGGCGCGACACTGCCCGACCAGAAGGCGTCGGTCCCGGTCTTGCGGTGAGTTCCGAGAACGATCAGGTCCGCGGCCGAGCGCTCCGCCATCTGGAGGATCACCTCGGCGGGGTCACCCCTCCCGGTCTCAGATTCTGCAGCGATTCTCCTGTTCCGCAGCGACCGCAATTTGTCACCCAGGTACGCCTCCGCGCCGACCGTGTTCACATCCAGGATAGCGGCCGCCGCACCGGGCATGAGACTCGCAGCCGCAGCCCGCTCAGGAGGGAGTGTCTTGAGCGTCGGGACGGTAGTAAGCAGGAGCAGTTTCGCCTGGCATGCTTCCGACAGGCACGCGGCGACCTCCAGACCCTCCTCATGCTCGGGCCGTCCGTCCAGAGGAACCAGGATCTTGCCGCACCTGAACGACGCGGCCGTTCCCTCCTCGGGCGGGCGTATCTGAAGGACAGAAATCGTGCCGCAGCCGACCAGCTGTTGCGCGTTGCTTCCGGAAAGCAGGCGGCGCAGACCACTGTGTCCGTGGCTGCACATCACAATCAGGTCCGCACGCGACTCGGCGGCATACTGCACGATGCTCTGCGCCACGCCACCCTCCCCCGCGCCGACGACGCATCGCTCCGCGAGGATGGTCGACGGCAGGGCAAGCCGAGCCGCCTCGTCCAGGTATGCCTTCGCCTCGTCAGCCTCCGTCAGATGGCGCTGGCCGTGGATCTTCTCCGGGGCATCGCGCTCGACGACGTGCAATAGCGTGACTCCGGCGGCCAGCTTCCCGCTCAGATAGGCCACTGCAGGGAATACCGCTTCAGCCAGTCGCGAACCGTCGAGAGGAACCAGCAGATGCTTGTACATCTCCTCACCCCTAAAAGAAGGTCCCGTATAACAGGTAAACATTCAGTGCTATGACGAGAACAGCCGACAGGCACACCAGAGCGGTCGTCGGCCAGCGGTTTGTCAGGGCCCCCATGATCCTGCGGCTGCTGGTGAAGAGGATCAGCGGCACGAGCGCGAACGGCAACCCGAAGCTGAGGATTACCTGGCTGATGACCATGCTGCGAGTCGGATCAGCTCCGGAAGCGATTACCGCCAGCGAGGGGAGGATCGTTACCATTCGACGAAGCCAGACCGGTATGCGCCTGTGGATGAAACCCTGCATGATGACTTGCCCCGCCATGGTCCCCACCGACGAAGAAGAGAGCCCCGAGGCAAGCAGCGAAATGGCGAAGACTATTGCCGATGCCGGCCCGAGCAGGGGGGCCAACGTACGGTGTGCCGCTTCGATCGTTCCCACCTCCTGCATCCCGTGCGCGTGGAAGGTGGAGGCCGCCATAATCAGGATGGCGGCGTTGATCGCACCGGCGACTCCCATGGCAAACAGGACATCCGCCACCTCATACCGGAAGAGCAGGCGCATCAACTTCGGTTCCCTGGTGACGATGCGGTCCTGGGTGAGAGCCGAGTGCAGGAATATCGCGTGCGGCATGACGGTCGCACCAAGAATGCCGGCCGCCAGGAGCACTGCCTCACGGTCCGGCATTTGTGGAACAACCGCGTGATACAGGAGACTCTTCCATTCCGGCCGGACGAGAAAGATCTCGATCAGGTAGCTCACGGCGACTACCGTTGCGAAGGCGGCCATCACCCTCTCCAGGGGACGAAAGCCATATCTTTCCAGCCCAAGTATCAGGAATGTCGCAGCCGCGGTCAGGAACGCGGCCACGGTCAGGGGAATGCCCAGAAGCAGGTTGAAAGCAAGGGCCGCACCCAGGAACTCCGCCAGATCTGTCGCCATCGCGACGATTTCCGAAATTCCCCACATGGCCCAGGCTACGGGCGGCGGAAAGTGTTTCCGGCATTGCTCCGCCAGGTTCATCCCGGTCGCGATCCCCAGCTTGGCAGACAGCGCCTGGATGAGTATGCCCATGAGATTGCTGATCACCACCACCCAAAGGAGTGTGTACCCGAACTGAGCCCCGGCCTGGATGTTGGTGGCAAAGTTGCCGGGGTCCATGTAGGCCACGCTGGCGATGAAGGCAGGGCCCAGAAAGGGCAGGAGTCTCGCCGGCCACCGTTTTCTGGTCCCCCCGGTCAGGACCGCCGTGGCTGTCTCGAGCACATCGACATCGCTTGGCCTGGTGTGCCCACCGGCAGGATTCGGTCGTGTCGCTGCCTGCAGGCGTGCACTCGCGCTGCGTACCAGGTCAAGGGCTAGCGAGAGCAGAGATTGGCGCATATCCCGAACAGACTCCGCATTGCGCAGATCGCGAGTCGACCGTAGTGTCGAATCGAACTCGTGTACTTGAATATACTGCCATGACGCACGATCGCAGTCGACCTTCCAGCATCATCCCCGCCCCATGGACAGGTGGCGGCGCAGTTGTGGACTGCACATGGCGTGCAAATCTGCAACGCAATCGTCCCGGCGGCCCGGTTCCGGGACCCAGGCTATCTCGCGTTTCCAGAAACAGATGCAACGATGCCCTCCATGCAGCCGAAATGGCACGCTGTTTGCCTCGCGAGTGAGGGCAGAAAAGTTTATGGAGCGTCGGATACTACTGAAAACTCGGAGGTGGACATGCGGTACACAAAGAGTCTTGCGGCGATTGGGATCTTCCTGAGTACGTTTCTGGTCGGCTGCGCGTCAAACAAAGATCTGCAATTCGCCGATGCGCGAACGGCGATGGAACAGGCGCGGGCACAGAACGCGACCGAGTTCGCACCGGTGGATTGGGACAAAGGGATGACCGATTGGAACATGGCCATGGCGCTTGTTCACATGGACCGTTACGCTGAAGCCAAATCCATACTGGTGGAAGCGGCCGCCAGTTTTAACCGGGCCCGTGAAATCGCTCAGAATCGCCGCGACGGGGTTATCCGTGAAGTTACCGGGTTGCGGACAAACCTCGGCAGCCAGTACGCGGATCTGAAACTGGCAGTCCAACAGAAAGGTCTTCCCACAATCCTGAGGAAGCGTGTGGAGAATTCACTCCCCTGGCTGGACATAGTGATGAAGGAAATGGACGCTTCCATACACGATCAGCACTATCTCCAGGCCCGCGAGGAGGGATACGCCGGGCTGGGTGTGATCTACGACGAGCAAAAGGAACTCGCGAAGTACGTGGGCTGAGATGCGCCGGTCATCGCGCCGGATGCAAACGACCCTCGATGTCGGGGTCGGAGGCGTGATCGCAATCGCCAATTCGTCGATCGACGTCACTGATAGCGATCCCGATGCCGATCCCGAGGGTAAGCTTCTCGTTCAACCGTCACCCTCAATTCCCTCTCACACGAGCTGGGGGCGCCTGAGAACCGCCATTATGGAAAAGACAACCTCTTTTACCGATAAGCGATCGGTGTTGAACATCAGGTCGTAAAACCGCGCATCATTGATATCCTGCCTGAAGTATTGATGAATGAACTTCCGCCGTTCCTCGTCCTCGGCCCTGGTGCGGTCGCGAGCCTCTTCCGGTGACAGCTTCAGCTTCTCCGCGATTCGCCGGGCTCGAACCTCCAGCGAACCCGTGAGACGCACGTTGAGCCCTTCCTCCTCTTCGCGCAGCGCGAAGTTGGCACCCCGGCCCACCACGATGGCATTTCCCTGGGTGGAGATGTATGCCAGGGTTTTGAGCAGTGCGGCATGGTACTCCTCGGTTCCAAAGGATGGGTACTCGGGCATTCTCAACATGCGAAGGATCGTGTCCTGGATCAGCCCTTGGGATCTCTCGTCCAGCTGGCGCACGAGGTTCTCGCGCACATGACTGTGTTCGGCGATGTGGTTCACGATCTCCTTGTCGAAAACGTGCCAGCCGAGGCGCACGGCCAATTCCCGAGCGATTTCGTCTGCAAGGCTGCCTCCGTCCCTGGTCAAAGTCAGAAACCTGTAGCGGAAAGACGATGTCTTTTCACGGTTCGCACGCTCAGTCTGAAGCCGGGCGTCCCTCAGGCGCATCTGCCGTTCGATTATGTCTCCCGTAAGATCCAGTTCGTTAACTCCCTGTGATTTCATCCAAACCTCATCCATGCCATAGCAAGTCGCGTACCAGAGGGTGTCGGTCCATCGGTGGCACGGTACTCGCGAGGGGACGCTGCAATGAGCATTTGCCTGGAAGGCCGGGAGGCAGCGATCCCATTCCGGATCAAGGAGATAGGCCGCTGCCGGCCATGAGCCCTCCATCCTGTGGCGCAGGCTGAACCAGCCCCTCGGGCTCGCACCTGCATCAGGCAGGAATCGACGCACACCCCGGCTGTCGCATGTTGCGATTCATGGTGTTTTCTGCGACGTGTTCCAGAGCGCAACTGAAGATCGGGCTCTCTTCAGAGTCCGTCGAGCGGAAACTCCGGTGATACACCTTGACCGTGGGCGAACTTTCAGGCGTAGAATGTTTCGATCGGGTGAAACGGGTAAACGCTGTGCGAGGTGCGCCAGCTTCAATCGGTGCCCGGAGAACGGCCGATGAAAGTGTCCCGCGATGATCTCATACGGCTCGGTTTCGGGACGGCTTTGTTGATCATGCTGGCAATCGGGACAATCTCCTACAGGTTCGAGGGAAAACAGGCCCGTACGGCAGCCATGGTTACGCACACCCATGAGGTGCTCGAAGACCTGGACGGCATCCTGGCCGCCGTGAACCGGAACGAGAGTTCGGCGCGGGGGTATGTGATGTCGGCAGACTCACGGTACCTCGACTCGTATCATGAGTCGAACGCGGCACTCCAGGCGGCGATCCGGGGCCTTGAGCGCCTGACGGCGGACAACCCGGCCCAGGGCCGGCAGCTCCAGGGCCTGCGGGTGGCGATTCAAAGGAAGACCGAGCTGCACGACCGGAAGATCGAACTGCGCCGGACGGCCGGTTTGCAGAGTGCTTTGGACTTCTTCCTCAAAGGGCAGGATTACCCTGTGATGGACGACATCCGGTCCAGGATCTTGGCGATGAAAGCTGAGGAGAAGCGGCTCCTTCAGACGCGCCAGGAGGAAGCGGCGCTTGAATCAAGGAGGTCAGTTCTCAGCCTGGTGGTCGGGTTTGTCCTCAGCATCGCCATCCTTCTGGTGGTCTACTACCAGCTCAGTCTCGAGATCCGTCGGCGCCGGGACTCCGAGTCCAGGCTGGTCCACCTCAACCGCCTCTACTCCGTCCTTTATCACGTCAACCAGGCAACGGTGCTCGTTCGGGATCGGGAAGACCTCTTCCGTGCGGTCTGTCGCATCGCCGTGGAACAGGGGGCGTTCAGCCTGGCATGGGTGGGCCTGGTCGCTGAAGACGGCATTTCGGTAGAACCCGTCGCCTTCTCGGGGCGGGAAGAGGCCTACCTTGAGAAGATGCGCATCTCCCTTGCCAGGGCCCCGGAGAGCAGCGGGCCGACCGGGATTGCACTGCGCACAGGAACTCATTTCGTCTGCGATGACATCGCTCTTGACCCGCGGATGCTGCCCTGGAAGGAAGAGGCTCTTTCCCGCGGCTTCCGCTCTTCGGCTGCATTCCCGATCAGGCTGCACGGGAAGCTGATCGGCGTGCTGAACGTGTACGCCCCGGAGGCGATGCATTTTGACTCGGAGATTGTGGCGTTGCTCGACGAGGTGGCCTCGGACATCTCGTTCGCACTCGAGAATCTGGAACAGGAGGAGAAACGCCAGCAGGTGGAAGCGGAAGTACGAAGATTGAATGAGGATCTCGAGAAGCGCGTGGCCGAGCGGACTGAGGAGCTGGCTGATCTCAACAGGCAGCTCGAGCAGCGAAACCGCGAGGTGGAGCATGCCAACAGGATGAAGAGTCAGTTCCTGGCCAGGATGAGCCACGAACTGCGCACGCCCCTGAACGCCATCATGGGATTTGCCGACCTCCTGGCCGAGGAGTCGGCCGGGCCTCTCCAGGAAAAGCAGCGCCGCTTCGTGGGCCACATCCGCGCGGGGGCGCGCCATCTCCTGCAACTGATCAACGACGTTCTCGATGTCTCCAAGATTGAGGCCGGACGCATCGAGCTCAGCCCCGTCGATTTTGGAGCCTTGGAAGCCACTGTTGAAGTGCTGTCAATAATCAGGCCCCTGGCTGTGAGCAAAGGAATCGGTGTCGAGAGCATCATCGAGCAGGACTTGCTTGTACATGCCGACCGTGTCCGCTTCAAGCAGATCCTCTACAATCTGCTGAGCAACGCCGTAAAGTTCACACCTGAAGGCGGCAGGGTCTGGATCGAAGCATCAAGAGCGCATGATTTTGCACGTATCTGCGTCGGGGATACAGGCATCGGGATTCCGCCCGAAGAGCACGCGGCGGTTTTCGAGGAGTTCTACCAGGCAGGCGGCACGGCAAAGATCGCGGGCGAGGGAACGGGCCTGGGCCTCAGCATCACCAAACGGCTGGTGGAGCTGCACGGCGGTAAGATATGGGTCGAGAGCGAGCCGGATCGAGGCAGTCGCTTCAGCTTCACGCTCCCCTGTGCCTCCGAACAGCACGATGCAGGCCTCGGGACCGCATCGGGTGCGCCCGCATGAAAAAGGTTCTGGTCGTGGATGATAATCCCGTAAGCCGCGAGCTGATCCGGGAAGTCCTCGAAAGCCCGCACCAGCGAATCCTGGAGGCCGAAGACGGTGAAGAGGCTCTCAAGAAGGTGTTTGAGGAGGAACCCGACGTGGTGCTCCTGGATATCCAGTTGCCGGCGCTCGACGGATACGAGGTCCTGCGCAGGATTCGCGACCATCCCCGTTTTGCCCGACTGCCGGTTATCGCGCTGACCGCTTTCGCCATGCGAGAGGATTCTGAGAAAGCTCTCGCACTCGGCTTTGACGACTACGTGACCAAACCGATCGACGCCGCATCCTTGAGATCGAGAATTCGAGATCTTCTCAGCAACCAGTGACGTTCGAATCATCCCGACGCAGACGCCGGGAGGAGACCCCGTGATGGCAGTGACCGAGTCGCAGAAGGTGAAGCTGGTCGCGATTGACGATGACCCGGTGGCCCTCGAGCTGATCACCGAGGCCCTATCCGCAGATGATCTCGAGATCCTGACCGCGACCCGCCCCGCCGATGGCCTGGGCCTTGTCCGCACGAAACTCCCGGAGATCGTGCTTCTGGACCTGATGATGCCCGAGATGAGTGGCATGGAGCTCCTGGAGAAGATCGTAGACGCCTGGCCCGCCACGGACGTCATCCTGATCACCGGCCACTACTCAACGGAATCCGCGGTGGAAGCGATCCGAAAGGGAGCCAGCGATTACCTGACCAAGCCTTTGTCGCTTGCCACGCTGCGCGAACGTGCCGGCAAGTTCATCGCGGAGGCACGCCGGCGCAGGCGCGCGTCACAGCTCGACGGCGAGGTGCTCGAGACCTCCCGGTTCGAGGGTATGGTGGGACGCAGCCCGCTGATGCTGGAAATGTTCGATCGCATACGGCGCGTCGCCCCGCATTTTCGGACCGCCCTTGTCGTCGGGGAAACCGGCACAGGCAAGGAATTGGTGGCCAATGCGCTGCACCGTCTCAGCCAGGCAGCCTCCGGGCGCCTCGTCGCCTGCAATTGCTCGGCAATCGTGGAAACTCTGTTCGAGAGCGAGCTGTTCGGGCATGTGAAAGGCGCTTTCACCGGGGCGACCCAGGATAAGGCCGGATTTCTCCAGTATGCGAGCGGGGGGACCCTTTTTCTGGACGAGATCGGCGACATGCCCCTGACGACCCAGAGCAAGTTGCTCAGAGCCCTTGATACTCATGAGTTCATGCGGGTCGGATCACCGGCGGTGTTCAAGGTCGATGTCCGCGTGATCGCGGCTACCAATCGCGATCTTCACGAGCGCATCGCCAGGGGTCAATTCCGTGAGGATCTGTTCTACCGCCTGTCGATGGTCGAGATTCGGGTGCCGCGGCTCGCGGATCGCAGAGAAGACCTTCCCTATCTGGAGCGCTACTTCATGGACAGGTTTTCGAAGGAGTACGGCAAGGTCATCCGCGGCCTCACTCCACGCGCCCAGATCATTCTCTCGCGTTACTCCTGGCCTGGTAACGTGCGCGAACTCGAGAACGTTTTGGGCCAGGCCTGCATGATCGCGGAAGCTGAGACAATCGACGCGCGGGATTTGCCCGCGTCGATCCGGTCACATCGCGAATCGGGACTGAACGCGGACGATGATCTGCGTTCGCTCGAGGACGTCCATCGCATGCACGTCCGCCGGGTACTCGAAAGGGTGGCGGGCAACAAGACGGAGGCGGCAAGGATTCTCGGGATTAACCGGGCCACGCTCTACCGTCTGCTCAAGCAAAGCGGCAGCGACAAAGGGGCGGCAGGCTCTGAAGAACCCTGAGCGACCCTCCTGGACCAGCTCCGAACCGTGTCCGCCGAACCCGGAAACAGACGGTAAATTCCGGCTGCCAAAGCCGCGTCTGGTCGCTTTTCTTTGCGATTGACTGAGGCTATTTCCTGGGCGAAGATAGCCCGCACGGGGGGGCTTCGTGGCGCAAAGGTGGGCACTTTTCGATCACGATACGTGGAAAGCGTCGGGCAGGGATCTGGCGAATTATTCGCGTTTCGTGCTGCCCGTCGGCGTGGCGGCCGTGCTGCTGACGGTGCTGGGAATCGGCTGGTATACGCAGCCGGACCGGTACGTGCTCGGCTACCAGCCTGTGCAACCTATCCCCTATTCTCACAGGCTTCACGCGGGGGTAATGAAGATCCCCTGTCTTTATTGCCACTCCGGCGCACTCAGGTCGCGCCACGCCACGATTCCGGCCGTGGCAACGTGTATGAATTGCCACAAGGTGACCAGGACGGACAGCCCTCAAATAAAGAAGCTCGCAGCGATCTTCGCCTCCGGGGAAGCGCTGAAATGGGAGCGGATCCACAGGCTGCCCGACTACGTCTATTTCGATCACAGGCCGCATGTGAGTGCGGGGATCCTCTGCCAGACCTGCCACGGCGAGGTGCAGGACATGGAGATCGTCTACCAGCACATGTCCTTGCGCATGGGAAACTGCCTGGGATGCCACAGGGACGCGCACGACGCCCTGCCCGCAGATTCGAAGATCAGGGGGGGGCCCGATCACTGCAACGCCTGCCACAGGTGAGCACGGGCGAAAGGAACAGGAGAAGCGAACATCGTGGGGCACACTCCAAAAGAGTCCAAGCCGCAGACCGGGAAACCCTTTCACTCTCGTTCTCTGGGGGAGCTCGCTGAGGCGCGCCCGGCTTCCCTGTCGCCCTCCGTCGGCCGCGACGCGATTCCCTCTGCGGACACACTCTCGCGCCGCAGGTTCCTGAACCTCATCTCCGCTTCGGCCGCGCTGGCGTTCGGCACCACGTCCTGCAGCAGGATCGACAGGGGGAAGATCGTACCGTACACCCGCAAACCCGAAGAAGTCGTCCCCGGCGTGGCGACATACTACGCGAGCACGTTCCAGGAAGGGCTGGTCGTGGAAGGCGTATTGGTGAAGACCCGTGAGGGGAGGCCGATTCTGATCGAGGGAAACCCGGAGGACAAGCGGGCAGGCGGGAAGATCAGCCTTCGGGCCATGGCTGACGTGCTGGGTCTGTACGATCCCGACCGCCTTCGCGGTCCCTCGGCCGCGGGTGTTCCCTCAACGTGGGAAGAAGCCGAACAGGAAATCGCGCAGGCATTCAAAGCGGCACGGGATGCAGGGGCGCCTGTCCTGCTCGTCACCGATGCGCTCATGTCCCCAACCCGCAAGGCCCTGCTCAGGGAACTGCAGTCAGCTCTCCCCAGCTTACGTCATGTCGCCTGGGAACCGGCGGTGTCTCAGCCTGAGATCCTTGCCTCTCGTGCCCTCTACGGCGAGGTTGTGCTGCCGCGGCTCCGCTTCGACCGCGCCGACGTGATCCTCTCGCTCCAGGACGACTTCCTCGGAACAGATGGCAACGCACCCGCTTTTGTCCGGGGCTTCGCCGCCCGCCGCGCCGTCTCCAGCCCAGGGAACCCCATGAACCGGCTTTGGGTCATCGAAGGGGGCATGACTCTCACAGGGGCAAATGCGGATCACAGGCTTCAAGTCCGGCCGTCGAGGATCGCACCGCTCGCCTTCGCACTCGCGCGTACGCTCAACGAGGTTCATGGCGTGCCGCTTCCGCGCGACCTGGCCGCCGAATATTTGAAGGCGTTCGACCTGGACACGCTAGCCGGGGCAGCCGGCATAGAACCATCCCTGCTGACGGCCCTCGCCGGAGATCTGAAGCGGGCGGGAAGATCGGCACTCGTGCTGGCAGGCGCCGCGCTTTCACGGGAATCGCACGCCGCATGCCACCTCTTGAACGGAATGCTGGGAGCCGAGGGCTATACGGTCGACACGGATTTCGCCGTTTCCGCGCCTGAACTGCTGACGTTTGCCGGCCTTCGGGATCTTCTCGAAGAAGCACGCCGCGGCACGTTTGCGACCGCGATCTTCTGGGGTGCGAACCCGGCTTATTCCTATCCGCAGGTGTCCGCCTGGAAGGACGCGGTGGAGAAGATTCCGCTGAAGATTCGCATCGGCCTCTACGAAGATGAGACGGCGCTCGACTGCCGATGGCGGCTCCCGGAACATCACTGGCTCGAGGCCTGGGGCGATTTCGAGCCCGCAGCGGATCTGCTGTATCTGCGGCAGCCGACGATAGGCGCACTTCACGACAGCCGGCAGGGTGAGGATGTGCTGCTGGCAGGTCTCCGCGCACTGGGGAGCGATGTCCCGCCGTCCTACTTCGAGTACATGAAGGCACGGTGGAGAAGAGATGTCTACCCTGCCGGGAGCCCCGTGCCTTTTGAGACCTTCTGGAATGCGGCGCTGCACGACGGCGTGGTGAGCCGCGAGGCCCGACCGCGCTCTCCGCGAGTTGCCCGCATCGAGGCTTTCGGCAACGCCATGAGCGCCGTGTCGGCCAGCCCTTCCGATGGCGGGCAGACGGATCTCGAGCTGGTGCTCCTGCCCGGGATGACGGCTCATGACGGCCGCTATGCCAACAACGGCTGGCTCAACGAACTCCCGGATCCCGTGACCAAAGCGACTTGGGCGAATCCGCTCCTGATGTCGGTTGCCGACGCCGGGCGGCTGGGGCTCCAGGACGAAGACCTCGTCAATATTGCCGTCGGCAAGGTCAGCGTGGAGATTCCCGTACTCATTCAACCGGGGCAGGCGCCGGGCGTGGCCAGCCTCTCCCTCGGCATGGGACGGCGAACCGGGAGTGTGGCCACGGGAGTCGGCGTGAACGCATATCCTCTGCTGGATGTTTCTTCCGCCTCCCCGAATCTGCTCGGTGCTGTCAAGGTCACGAGGACCGGACGCAGGCGCCCCGTCCCGCGCACGCAGGAACATGACCGCATGGAGGGTCGCGATCTTGCGCGCTCCTGGACCCTGGCCGAGTACGCGGGAAAGATCGAAGGCAAGGAAGCCGCCGGGCATGGACATGAGGTCGTATCGCTTATCCCGTCGCGTGAATTCACCGGGCACAAATGGACGATGGTCGTCGACCTCTCCGCCTGTGTCGGCTGCAGTGCCTGCGTCATCGCCTGCCAGTCGGAAAACAACATACCGGTAGTCGGCCCCGAACGCGTCCTGGTCGGAAGGGAGATGCACTGGATCCGAGTCGACCGCTACTACGAGGGGCATCCCTCGAACCCTTCCGTGATTCACCAGCCGCTCCTCTGCCAGCACTGCGACGACGCGCCATGTGAGATCGTTTGCCCGGTCAACGCTACGACCCACAGTCCCGACGGGCTCAACCAGATGGCATACAACCGTTGTGTGGGCACGCGCTATTGTTCAAACAACTGCCCGTTCAAGGTCCGGCGATTCAATTTCTTCGATTACACATCCTTCATAGAAGACCCGGCCCGGCTGGTGTTCAACCCGGAGGTGACCGTGCGACCGCGCGGGGTGATGGAGAAGTGCTCCTTCTGCATACAGCGCATCGATGATGTGAGGCAGAGGGCAAATGTGGAAGCCCGGCCGGTTAAGGACGGTGAGATAAAGCCGGCATGCGCGGTCGCGTGCCCGGCAGAGGCAATTACGTTCGGGGACTTGAACGACCCGCGAAGCAGGGTTTCCGTAATGTCGAAGATGGATCGCGGCTACCGCATGCTCACGGAGCTCGGCGTGAAGCCGTCGGTGACCTACCTGGTGGATATTTCAAACCCGGTGACCGGAAAAGACAAGGCATGAATCTCGAAGCCGTCACAGTCCCTGAAGAAACTCTGCCGGTCGTGTTGAGGACTCCGCCGGTTCTGGAAGGTCCGGTCAGCCCCGGCAGTCTCGACGACCAGGTACTTGCCCCGGTCGAACGCAGGCCGCCGACCGCCTGGTTCATTGCCATTACCTGCACCTCACTCCTCACGCTGCTGGGGCTGGTACTCATGGGGTACACCGTGGCGACAGGCATCGGCGCCTGGGGAAACAACATTCCGGTTGCCTGGGCTTTCGCCATCATCAATTTCGTCTTCTGGATCGGGATCGGCCATGCGGGCACGTTGATTTCGGCCATCCTGCTTCTCTTTCGAGCCCGATGGCGGAATGCCATCTCCAGGTTCGCAGAGGCAATGACGATTTTTGCGGTCATGGTTGCCGGCATATTCCCGGTACTTCACGTCGGCAGGCCATGGCTGGCGTTCTGGCTCTTCCCCTATCCGAACCAGAGGGCGATCTGGCCGAATTTCCGCTCTCCTCTCATGTGGGACGTGTTCGCCGTCAGCACCTACTTCAGCGTTTCGCTTCTCTTCTGGTACCTGGGCCTCATGCCCGATTTCGCCTCGCTGAGGGATCGGACAAAGAGCAGGGTCCGCAGGTTTTTCTACGCGGTACTGGCCGTCGGCTGGCGGGGATCCGCCTCACACTGGCGGCACTTCGAGAGAGCCTACCTGATTATTGCGGGGATCGCCACGGGGCTGGTCTTGTCGGTCCACAGCGTGGTTTCGTTTGACTTTGCCGTATCCCTGGTGCCCGGCTGGCATATGACGATCTTCCCTCCGTATTTCGTAACGGGTGCTATCTTCGCCGGTTTTGCCATGGTAGTGATGGCCATGGTCGTCGTGCGCGAGACCATGAACCTGAAGAACATCATCACCGTGTACCACCTGGATGTGATGAACAAGATCATCCTTACGTGCTCGTGCCTCATGGCCTATTCGTACATGATGGAGGGATGGACGGCCTGGTACAGCATGAACAGTTACGTTCACCACACCTTCTGGGAATACATCGCGGGCGCGTACGGGTGGGCCGGCTGGCTGACGATCGCCTGCAACACGGTCATACCCCAGTTGTTCTGGGTGCGCCGATTCCGCCGCAGCTACCCGGTGATGCTCCTGGTCGCGGCGGCTGTGACCGTCGGCATGTGGTTCGAGCGTTTCGTGATCATCGTGAGTTCGCTCCACCAGGACTTCATGCCGTCCGCATGGCATATCTACAGGCCGACCCTCGTGGACCTCGGCATCCTCCTGGGGTCGTTCGGTTTGTTCTTCACTCTCGTTCTTTTGTTCGCACGGGTGCTCCCGGTGATCGCGACGAGTGAAATGAAGGCTGTTCTCCCGGGGGCCCAGCCCCGGCACGGCGGAGGTTCGCATGAGTAACCGGACCTTCTCAGTCCTGGGGCTTTTCGACAGCTCGCAAGAGCTGATGAACGCCATACCCATCGTGAAGGCCAAGGTGTCGGGCCGTCTGGACGCCTACACTCCTTACCCGATTCATGGGATCGAGCAGGCACTCGGCTTGAGGAAGTCACCGGTCGGGGGGATGGTCTTCATCATGGGTCTGATCGGGGCGATCTCGGCCCTGGCATTCGAACTGTGGACGGAAGGCATCGACTACCCGGTGATTACCGCCGGCAAGCCGCTGTTCTCCTGGGAAGCCTTCGTGCCCATCATGTTCGAGGTCACGGTTCTTTTCGCGTGCTTCACCTCGGGCCTGGGCATGCTGTTCCTGCTGAACCGGCTGCCTTTCTTCCGGCATCCCATGCTGCGGTCGAAATCGATGCCGTTCATCACCCGGGACAAGTTCGCACTGGCCGTTGAGGCTGAGTCCGACGGCCAGGTCCTCGACGCCGACCGGATCGCGGCTGCGCTGAAGGAAGCGGGTGCGCAAACGATCGAGGTCCTGGAGCAGCCCGCCGCGCTGGGCCCCATTTCGCCGCGCTTCCTGCTGAGAACGATTGTCGGAATCGGCATTGTCTGCCTCGTCACCGGCTACCTGACCTACTGGTCCATGAAGCTATTCCCGGTCGCCATTCCCATGGTTCATATGCTGGACCAGCCGAGGCTCGATCCCCAGCGACAAGACAGCTACTTCAAGGATGATTTCGGCATGCGCATGCCCGTGGCGGGCACCGTTGCGCGCGGTCACATGCCTTACACCGTCAAGACCGAGGATGAGGCCGCCGTTCTCGCGAATCCCCTGCCGAGGACCGAGAATGTCCTGAGAGAAGGCCGCCGGGAGTTTGCGACCTACTGTTCGGTATGCCACGGCATTCTCGGCAACGGCGTGCCCACGCTCACGGCTGCCTACGGCGCCAAGCCGGCCAATCTCGTCGCCGACAAGGTCCGCGAGTATCCCGACGGCAGGATTTACCATGTGATCGTGACGGGCAAGAACGCCATGCCTTCCTATGCTGCAGAACTGACCGAGGACGAACGCTGGGCCGTGGTGCATTACGTCCGCGTGCTGCAGCGGGCAATGAATGCCAGGGATACCGACATCCCGAAGGAGATGCCGAGGTGAACGGAAGCGGCTCCAGGAAGATCCTTGTTGTCGGGGCGGTCGCAGGCCTCGCGGGTGTTGCAGCGACGGGCTTCGTGACCGGCTGGGAACGCTTTTGGATCAATTGGATCCTCTGGTTCGTGTTCATCCTCACGATCGGGCTCGGGTGCCTCTTCATCGTGGCCCTTGAACACGTCGTGGGAGCCAGGTGGAGCGTACCCCTGCGCCGCGTCCCCGAGCGCCTCTCGGGGTTGGTAATCCTGATGGTACCCGCGGCGCTTCTGGCGCTGCTCGCCTTACCGATTCTGTACCCCTGGACGAACGCCGACGTCCTCCGAGACCCGGTTGTCGGAGGGAAAGCAGTCTGGCTGAATGTTCCCTTCTTTGTGATTCGCGTGCTGGTGTGCGCCGGCCTCTGGATCCTTGCCTACCTGATCCTCGTGCGCGGCTCGATCCGGCAGGACCAGGCGAGAGATCCCGGTTTTAACGTGCGTGCCCGCCGTTTCTCCCCTGTCTTCATGATCATCTTCGGGATCACGATCACGATCGTGGCCTTCGACTGGATCTCCAGCCTAGAACCGGCCTGGTACAGCGACGTTTTTGGCGTTTACATATTCGCCGGCACCTTCCTTGCCGGCCTGGCGGCCACGACTCTGACAATCCTCTATCTTATGGCCCGGGGGAAGCTCCCCGGCGTCACGCCGGATCACGTCTATAACCTGGGTGGGTTCCTCTTCGCCTTCGTGGTTTTCTGGGCTTACATCGGCTTCGCGCAATATCTGCTGATGTGGTATGCGAACATGCCGGAGGAGGTGTTCTGGTACAAGGAGCGCCTCCAGGGGTTCTGGGGAGTCCTGGTGCTCGCGCTGGCCGTGCTTCATTTCTTCGTGCCGTTCCTCGTCCTGATCCCGAGGGATGCGAAGAGCGAACCGAAGCGCCTCTTCTGGGTAGCGGCCGCCATGCTCGTCGCGCACTGGCTCGACCTGTACTGGATGATCTATCCCGTTCTCGGAAAGGGGGCGATGTTCAGCTGGCCCGAGCTCTCTTTCGGCATGTTCTTCATCACTTCGAGCCTTCTCTGGATCCGGCATGCCCTGACCCGCGGAGCCGACATGCCGGTGGGTGATCCGTTCCTGCGGGAAGGCCTGGAGTTCCGCCTATGATTGAGAAATACGTGGACGCGGAGGAACTCAGGAGGCTGCGCTCGAGCCTGCTCGTCCTCGTGGGCGCGCTCGCGATCGGTGGACTGTTCGCCGTGATAGTCGTGCCGGGACTGCGCAACGCCAACAAGCCTGAGACTCCAACCCCTATGAATCCTGTAGGGGGGGAGCCGGGTTGGCTCGACCCGACGGCGTTTCCGCCCGAGAGAGGGAGGGTGATCCCGCCCGTCGATCCGGCCACCCTCATCGCAGCCTCCCCTGCCTTGACTGAGAAAGGGAAAGGCCTTTTTGAGCGGAACTGCCTTCAGTGCCACGGCGCATCGGGACATGGCGACGGGCCGGCTGCGTCGACCATGAGCCCGCGGCCCCGCAACTTCACAAGCCCCGACGGGTGGACGAACGGCTACAACCTCCCGGCTGTATACAAGACCTTGAGCACGGGCGTCCCGGGGACGTCGATGGCATCGTTCGACTACCTGACGAAACGGGATCGCATGGCTCTCGCCCATTACGTCCAATCCCTCGGGGCATTCTCGCACGACACAGCGAGCGCGGAGGCCATGGCGGCGCTCTCGCAGGAGCTCGCAGCACCGGGGGAACGCACGCCGAACAGGATCCCGGTGAGCATGGCGATGGCCAGATTGGGGGAGGAGTTCAGTGCACAACCGCCACTTGCGGTCGCCCCGGACGACCGCAGCCCGGAAGCGGAAATGGTTCGGCGGGTTGTCGTCGACCCGTCCCGGGCGGCGGAGACTCTTGCGGAATCATCGTCCTGGCGGGCAGGTCCGACGGCACTGGCTGCGGGTATCCTGCCTGAGGCGCCCGCGAACGGATTCTCGGTGAGCGCGGCAACTCTGAGCGCGGCCGAGTGGCAGCTGCTGCAATCGGGACTCCTCAAGATTTCACCGCTGAAGGCGAAGTCAACGCAGAGATAAACAATGGGCAATTCGAGATGGACGTCAGGACTCATCGTGAGCGTGGCGCTCGCAGCGACCCTCGGCTGGGCCGGGGAATCCCTGGCTCAGGGCGGCGCTTCGGGTGGCGCCGGCATCGACGAGAAACTCGGCGCACGGGCGGCTCTGGACGCCGTCCTGAAAGATGAAGATGGGAATGAAGTCACCCTGCGCCGGCTGATCGACAAACCGACGATCCTGACCCTCAACTACTTCCGGTGCGCAGGGATCTGCACACCGCTTCTCAACGGTCTGGCAGATACGCTGAGCCAGGTGGCACTCGAGCCGGACAAGGACTACCGGGTCGTTACGGTCAGCTTTGATCCCGTCGACACACCTGAGGTAGCACACCAGAAGCGCATCAACTACCTGAGACAAATGAAGCGGCCGTTCCCGCCCACAGGCTGGCGTTTCCTTACCGGGAGCGCGCAGGCCACGAGGAGGGTGACTGACTCGGTGGGTTTCAATTTCCGTGCGGTCGATTCCGGGTTTGTCCATGCGGGCGCGATCATCGTACTTACGCCGCAAGGTATCGTGAGTCGCTATATATATGGTGTCAGTTTCCTCCCCGCAGACATCCAGATGGCGATTCAGGAGGCCGCGGCAGGGCAGGTTCGTCCCACCATGTCGAGGATCCTGGCGCTCTGCTACACCTACGATCCTGAGGGGCAGCGCTACGTGCTCAACATCACCCGCTTGACAGGCGCGGCCATCCTGGTCGTTGCGGCGGGATTCGTGATATTCCTTTTGAAGGGAAAAACCCGGGGCTATAAAGAAAAAACGAGGTTGTCGGCATGAACACTCTGGCTCAGGGCGAAGCTTCTTCGTACCGAAGCTTCCTGGACGATGGCGACCGCAGGGGAATCCTGGCGTGGATCCTTTCCACGGATCACAAAAGGATCGGCATCCTTTACCTTGCCTGTATGGTCAGCCTCTTCTTCGTGGCGGTGACCATCGGCGTCCTCATGAGAATCGAGCAGCTCTCCACGAGTCACCACCTTTTCCGGCCGGCCACCTACAATGCGTTCTTCACCGTGCACGGCGTGATCATGATCTTCATGTTCGTGCTTCCCGGCGCATCGGCCGTCTTCGGCAACTTCTTCCTGCCAATAATGATCGGCGCCCGTGACGTGGCCTTTCCCCGCCTGAACCTGATGTCCTGGTACTGTTTTCTCGCAGGGGCGCTGGTCGTGATCGCATCGCTCTTCACCGGCGACGGACCGCCTGACGCCGGGTGGACATTCTATGTACCCTTCAGCCTGCGGACCGGGACGAACATCCCACTGGGGGTGTTCGGCGTATTTCTCCTCGGCTTCTCTTCGATCCTCACAGGCATCAACTTCGTCACCACGGTTCATCGCATGCGCGCGCCGGGGATGACTTGGCACCGCATGCCGCTCTTTGTCTGGGCCACCTACGCCACAGCCTGGGTACAGGTACTCGCGACCCCGATCATCGGAGTCACATTCCTGCTGGTAATCGCCGAGCGCATCTTCGGAATCGGAGTTTTTGACCCGGCCAAAGGCGGTGATCCGGTGCTGTATCAGCACCTGTTCTGGATCTACTCGCACCCCGCTGTTTACATCATGATCCTGCCCGCGATGGGGGCCATCACCGAGGTTATCCCCACTTTCGCTCACAGGACGATTTTTGGCTACAAGGCGATCGCCTATTCCTCGATCGGCATCGCGGGACTTGGGTCCCTCGTCTGGGGGCACCACATGTTCACCAGCGGCATGGGGAATGCCGCAAACCTGATGTTTTCGCTCTTCACCTTCCTGGTGGCCGTCCCGAGCGCGATCAAGGTTTTCAACTGGACATCAACCCTCTACAAGGGATCCATCGAAGTCAAGCCGCCGATGCTCTTTGCCCTCACCTTCATATTCCTCTTCTCCATCGGCGGACTGACGGGGCTCATCCAGGGCGCGCTCAACGTAAACGTTCATCTCCATGACACCTACTGGATCGTCGGGCATTTCCACTACGTCATGTTCGGCGGCACCGGCATGGGTTTCTTCGCCGCGCTGCTCCACTGGTTTCCCAAGATGTTCGGGAAGATGTACAACGAGAAAGCGGCCGCAATTTCGTGGTTTCCAATCTTCATCGGCTTCAACATGCTTTACGGCGGCATGCTGGTCCTGGGCTACCTCGGGATGCCGCGTCGTTACTACACTCACCTGCCCCAATACAGCACGGGTCACCTCATCGCGTCGATCGGCGGCTTCATCATGGCAGCCGGGCTTGTCCTCTTCTTCGGCAACCTGGTGGTCGCACTCTTCAAAGGCAAGAAGGCCGAAGCCAATCCATGGGGAGGCGTAACGCTCGAGTGGCATACCCCGTCGCCGCCGCCGCTGGAGAACTTCGAGGAAATCCCGGTAATCAAGGAACGGCCCTATGTCTTCAACCCGGAGGCCGCGAAATGAGCACCGCCCCGGCCCACGCGCATCCGGTCCACAAGGATTACCAGGGAGCCAAGTTCGGCATGTGGCTCTTCCTGTTCACCGAGATACTCCTGTTCGGCGGTCTCTTCCTCCTCTACTCGGCCTACCGCTCGATGTACCCCATCGATTTTCACAATGGCGGGAAGCACCTCAATGTCTTCATCGGCGTCGCAAACACGGTCATACTGCTCACCAGCAGCCTGACAGTGGCTGTGGCGATCTCGGCAATCCAGAAGGGCAACAAGAGGCTGACCCTGCTCTGCCTGGGAGTCACGATCGCCTTCGCCCTCATGTTCCTGGTGAACAAGTACATCGAGTGGAGGCGGAAATCCGTCGGGGCATTTACCCGAACGGACCGGAACTGATGAAACTGCCCGACGGGGAGAAGATCTTTTACGGGCTCTATTACAGCATGACCGGGCTGCATGGCCTGCACGTTCTGGCAGGTATCATCGCGTCTGTCGATCACACTGGATTTCGTCCGGCGGGGAAAGATCACCGGCACCGACTTCAACAAGCTGGAGAACGTCGGTCTCTATTGGCACCTGGTGGATGTAATCTGGATCTTCCTCCTGCCCCTTTTGTATCTTGCAGCTTGATGGAGCACTCATGGAACAGGCAGAAGAGCAGCGGCCACGTCGTTCCTTACCGCACCTTCGTGAAGGTATGGCTGCTGCTGCTTATCCTCACGGCCGTGCTGGTCTTCGTCAGCACGGCTTTCCACGAGGCACTTTCCGTGCCCGCGTTGCTCACACTCACTCCTCTCAAAGCGGGACTGGTGTTTTTCTATTTCATGCACCTGAAGTACGAAAAACCATTCCTGAAGATGATGGTCTTCATGGTGCTGGGTGTCCTTACCCTGTTCATAGGTTTGACTTTCCTTGATATTTCATACAGGTGAGAGGCCATGCCATTTTTCCAGCAAGCGTCAACTGCCGCCGAAAGAGTAGATGCGGTTTTCCTCGCCATTACCGCGGTGTGCGTGGTGTTCCTGGTCTTCATCACCAGCCTCATGGTGTATTTCGTCATAAAGTACAATAAGAAGAGGCACCCGAAAGGGGAGGATATCGAGGGAAACACGTTGCTCGAGATCGTGTGGACGGCGACGCCGACGGTTCTGTTCCTGTTTATGTTCTACTTCGGTTGGACCAACTTCGATTACGAGCGCAGCGTTCCCCGCGACGCCATGGTAATCAACGTCACGGCCCGCCAATGGGCCTATTCATTCACGTACCCGAACGGGAAGCAGACCACACAGCTGTTCCTGGCGCTCAACAAGCCCGCCAGGATGAACCTCCATTCGCTCGACGTGATTCACGGCTTCTACATTCCCGCCTTCCGGATCAAGGAGGATGTCGTCCCCGGCAGGAACAACTACACCTGGTTCACGCCGACAAAGCTGGGAAGCTTCGATATCATGTGTACAGTTATATGCGGGGTAGATCACGCAAACATGTTGTCGAAGGCAGTCGTGGTGCCAGTGTCGGATTTCGAGAAGTGGTACTTCGGAGGCGAAGATGCACCGCTCCCCGGGCAGACAGAAGCTGCTGCGGCAACTCCGCTCAAATCCGGGAGTCCGGCTGTCGCCATCCTGAAGGCAAAAGCTTGCGAGACCTGCCATTCGATCGACGGCAGGCCGATGGTCGGCCCGACATTCAAGGGGCTCTACGGCCAAAAACACCTGGTCAGGGAGGCCGGCGGCGCGGAGCTCGAGGTGGTCGTGGACGACGCTTACCTGGCAAAGGCCATTCAGGACCCGATGGCGCAGACGGTGAAGGGCTACCCGCCTGCGATGCCCCGCAACCCGCTTACCGAGGGAGACCTGAAACAGGTCATCGACCTCATCAAGAGCCTGAATTGAGTGGGGGCAGTTTGCGGTTTCACGCCCTTGCGGATCTCACCAAGTTGCGAATCGCCGCACTCTCAACGCTGTCGGCGTCGACCGGTTACGTCGTCTTCTGTCGCGGGTCAAACCGGGGCCTGCTGACACTGTCTTTGGGTTTCCTCCTGCTCGCCATGGGCGCTTGTGCCCTGAACCAGTTCCAGGACCGCGAGTTCGATGCGCGAATGGAGCGCACACGACGGCGCCCAATTCCCTCCGGCACTGTTACGGCCGCGAGCGCACTCGTCATTGCAGGGTTCCTGATCGTGGCAGGATGCTTTCTCCTGTGGCTCTGCCACGGCCGGGCGACCGCGCTGCTCGGGCTCTGCGCTCTTGTGTGTTACAACGTCGCCTACACTTATTTGAAGAGAGTGTCTGCCTTCGCTGCCGTTCCCGGCGCATTGACCGGGGCCCTGCCTCCAGTCATAGGCTGGACCGCCGCGGGCGGGAGTCCGGCCGATCCGCACATACTTGCACTCTGCTTTTTCTTTTTCGTCTGGCAGGTGCCACATTTCTGGTTGTTGCTGTTCGCGCACGGCGAGGACTACCAAAGGGCCGGGCTCCCTTCCCTCATGAGCCTGTTCAGTGCCCGGCAGATATCCAGCCTGACCTTCATATGGATGTTGACCGCCTTTGCCTCGAGCCTCCTGCTCTCGATCTACCGTCTCACCGTTTCTCCCTGGATCAACCTCGGCCTGCTCGCCTGCGGCCTGTGGCTGGCCTGGAAAGCCTCAGGATTGCTGCGGGGCAACAGTCGAACCCAGCGTTCGTCCCCGGCATTCCGTTCCATCAACCTCTATGTGCTTTCCGTGATGGCCCTCCTGGTACTCGACGCGGTACTCTGACCGCCGTGCGGATTGTATCGCCCGATTTCGAAGGGCCCGGCGCGAATGGTATCTTGGTTTGCTGCGCTAGCTCATGTGGGGCGGGTTTCCAACCCGCCCCGGCGGCTTGAAAAGCCGCCGCGCATGAATCTTAGGTGACGCGCCTGTATCTCGAACTCATCATGGCTATCAGACACGCCATCATCCGGAAATGCACAATCTGGACGGCATTCCTTGTTCAGGCAATGATTCTCCCTGGGATTTTCGGCGTTGCCGCAAATATGCAACCGGGTTTGGTCAGGAGCGAGTTCATTTTCGAGACAGCTCCGTTTCGCGAGTGTCACGCCTCGACCATTGTCGAATCACGAGGCACGCTGCTTGCCGCCTGGTTTGGCGGCACCCGGGAGAAGAATCCCGACGTGTGCATCTGGCTTTCCCGCCATGAGGGCGGACGCTGGACTCCTCCCGAGGAAGTCGCCAGCGGAATGGAGTCGCCGGTCAAACGCTATCCGTGCTGGAATCCGGTGCTCTTTCAACCGAAGGACGGCCCTCTCATGCTGTTCTACAAGGTGGGCCCCAGCCCCGACAGCTGGTGGGGCATGTTGATGACTTCGGCAGACGGCGGGAGAACGTGGTCGGATGCGCAACGCCTGCCGGATGGCATTCTGGGTCCCATCAAGAACAAACCGGTACAGCTGTCAACCGGCGACATCCTTTGCCCCTCGAGCACCGAGGACAAGGGGTGGCGGGTTCATTTCGAGCGCACTCAGGACCTGGGCAGGACCTGGCAGAGAACGGGGCCGGTCAACGATGGCCGTGAGTTCGGTGCGATTCAACCGAGCATCCTCGTCTACGACGGGGGGCAGCTCCAGGCGCTGGGACGCACGCAGCAGCGCAGGGTCTTCCAGATCTGGTCTGAAGACGGTGGAAGATCGTGGGGCATGATGGGCCTGGCCTCTCTGCCGAATCCCAACTCGGGAATCGATGCTGTGACGCTCGCCGACGGCCGGCAGCTTCTTGTGTACAATCACACTACCCAAGACAGAAGCCCGCTCAATGTTTCCGTATCGGCAGACGGCCGGGATTGGCAGGCCGCGTTTGTACTCGAAAGCGGGCCCGGCGAATATTCATATCCGGCCGTGATTCAGACATCCGACAGTCTGGTACACATAACCTACACCTGGAAACGGCGTCGCATCCGGCATGTCGTATTGGATCCAGCAAAGCTGTATCTGCAGCCTTTGTCGGGCGGAGAGTGGCCTGAACGGACGAGGTAGTACTCTGTGCCCCTGCGGGACGCTCCTATGAAATCAATCACCTTCAGCGTGACTACCGTCGCGACACTCCTGATGTCACTTGTCTGCGGCCGTGTGACCGCTGGAAACCAGCTGCGGTCATCGACAACCGGCATCCTTGGAGCAGTCGGCGACGAAGTGGCGATTCTCGAGCAAGCGCTGACCGATGCGAGGGTGCAGACCATATTGGGCATACGGTTCGTGGCGGGGACCCTCAAGGGCCGAAGCGTGGTCGTGGCATCGAGCGGAACGGGAAAGGTTAACGCTGCCATGTGCGCCACGCTCCTCGTCGATCATTTCGCACCCGGCGAGATCATCTTTTCGGGGATCGCCGGCAGCATCAACCCCGATCTGCATCCCGGAGACATCGTGATCGGGGAGAAGACCGCTCATCACGACATGGGGACGCTGAATCCGGAGGGTATGCAATACCGCGGAATGAGAAGCCCTGTCGACTGGCAGCGGAACCCGGTGTACTTCGACGCAGACCCGAAGCTTCTGCTGGCTGCGGAAGCTGCCCGCAAGAGTGTCAGCCTCGAGAAGATAGCGACGAGTGAAGGGGAGAGAACCCCGGTGATCGTCAAGGGGATCATCGTAACCGGCGATGTGTTCGTCGCCTCGCCTGCCAAGAAAGAGGAGTTGAGGAAAGCGCTCAACGCCGACGCAGTCGAGATGGAGGGCGCAGCCGTCGCCCAGGTTTGTCGCGAGCTGGGCGTCCCATGCCTCGTTATACGCAGTATCAGCGACACGGCCGATGCCAAGGCACGTCAGGATGCGAGCCTGTTTTTCCCCATTGCGGCCCAGAACTCGTCGCTTTTTGTCCAGAGTATTATCCAGCAACTTTCGTCGACCAAGCAACAGGTCGGCCGCTGAGAAACGCTAAAATGCGACTCGCACTCTTCGATATCGACGGCACCCTGATCCTGACCGGCGGGGCCGGCATGCGCGCCTTCTACCAGGCTATGCAGCAGGTCTTCGGGATCAGGGTCGACAGCGAAGTTGTCAACCCGGACGGAAAGACCGATCCCCTGATCGCTAAGGGGCTGCTCGAACATTTCGGCCAGAGTGAACGATGGAACGATGAATCGAGCGCGAAATTGTTCGCCGCCTACCTGGAGCTGCTCGAGGAGGAGATGGGGCAGGCGCGAGCTCGTGGGGCGATCCGTATCCTTCCGGGTGCGATAGAGCTGCTTGATCATCTCGCAGCTGATCGGAACTTTGCCATCGGCCTGGTGACCGGCAACCTGGAACAGGGTGCCCGGATAAAACTTGCCGCGGCCGGTCTGGCAGAATATTTCGCATTCGGAGGATATGGTTCTGACTCCGAGGACCGGACGACGCTCATCCGGGCGGCCATCCGGAAAGGCACCCGCAGGGTAGCTCCTGCCCACGTCACGCGGGCCTTCGTGCTGGGCGACACCCCGCTGGACGTCACCCATGGCCACGCTGCCGGGGCATCGGTCATTGCAGTGGCAAGCGCAAGATATGGCACCGCAGACCTTCAACCGTATAATCCTGACCTGCTGGTTCGTGCCTTTGCGCCAGTCGACCCTGTCCTCTCCTTTATGAGATCGTAGCCGGGAAGATGCTGAAAATTCTGCATCGCGCGCGTAATATTGGCCGCTTCCGAAGCGTATTCTCACTCGTAACGGGGCTTCCAATTCGGTTCACAATGCGCCTCGAAAAACAGAAAGGACATGACATGAGTTTCCGTAACCTGTTTGTTGCGTTTGCTTTGGTTGGCCTGGTGGCCACAGTTGCTTATGCCGCGGCCATCGACGGCAAGTGGAAATCCGAGTTCACGACCCCGGACGGCCAGACCCGGACTACGACCTACGCCTTCAAGGCCGACGGCGACAAGTTGACCGGCACCGTCAGCGGCCGTCAGGGAGACACGGCGATCACTGAGGGCAAGATCAGCGGAGATGAAGTCTCCTTCGTGGTTGTCAGGAATTTCCGCGGAGAGGAAAGAAAGATGCAGTACAAGGGCAAGGTATCGGGCGACGAGATCAAGCTGACCGTCACATTCGGCCCCGACATGCCGCCCCGGGAGATGGTAGCCAAGCGCGTGAAAGAATAGTGCTATCTGCTGCAGGAAGGCAATCAGCAATCAGCCGGACATTGTCCCGTATCGGGATCCTGATCGGCATCGATCGGGAGTTGAGCTCTTTCCGAGGTGCGCCGCTCGATCATCCTTTCGATGGCCGATAGCGAATGCGACCCAGATTCCGATGGCGACAGCGACAATCGAAACGGATCGTCCGGATAACCTTCACCGACCAACGGTGTAAGGCGGCGCCTCCGGAATGCCGGCCTTTCGCTCGGTTCCGGCCGGGGGGCCCAGCTTGGCACAAGGCCTTTTCGCCCGGCCCAGGCGAAGGTAACTCACCACAAGCTGCCGCTTCAGATGCTGGATCGCCTTGGCCGGGTCAACCCCTTTCGGACAGGCACGCGAGCATTCCCCGGCATAGTGACAGCGGAATGCTCCGTGTGCGGAGCCGGCTACGTCCGACCGTTCCCTGCTGGAACCGTCCCGCGTGTCATTGTTGTACCTGTATGCTTGCGCGAGAGGCATGGGACCAAGATAGCGCAAGTCGGTCGCCAAAGTGGGGCATGCGGCCATGCAACAACCGCATTTGATGCAGAAGCTGAACTGGAGGTAATCCTCCAGCTCTTCCGGAGACTGATAGAATTCACCCGATGGTTCGTTGATTTCTTTCTCGTCCACCCTGCGGATGTAAGGCATGACGGAGCGGTGCTTCTCGAGCATCGGCGCAAGATCGGGGACCAGATCCCGGATTATTTCGAAGTTGGGAAGCGGCCCGAGCGTGAGAGCCGTAGTGGCGATGTCCAGGATCTGCGTATTGCAGGCGAGCATCGGCATTCCGTTGAGCAGCATGCCGCATGAGCCGCACACCCCCATGCGACAGGAGTAGCGCCACGCCAGACTCTGATCCAGGTTCTCCTTGATGTAGTGCAGGCCCTCCAGCACAGTCATTCCCCGCCGCACGGGCACCTCGTAGGCGATCACGTGCGGCGCCTTGTCCTTCCCCGGGGTGTAGCGCCGAATGTGGAAAGTGATATCCCGCTTCTCTCTCATGACCTGATCCATGGTTACCCTCGTGCAGCAAGCGCCGCACTGTGCGCGGCAATGGCAGCCCAGGCGCCCAATCCGAACAGCGCCAGTCCGAGTATGAGCAGGAACCCGCTGATGGAGCTTCTCCACCGGCGGCCGGAGCGTCAGCTCGAAAAGGATGGTCCGCAGGCCATATAGCCCGTGGTAAAGCGCAACACCGAGAAGAATGATGTAGCCCGCCGTGAAAAGCAGCTGGCTGTCCCTCGCCTGAGAGTTTACCCGGGCGATAGACTCTTCTCCGGGGTTGCTCACGAAGAGCCCGGTCAAGCCTCCCATATGCATGGTAGTCATGTGCAGGCCCAGGAGCAGAAATATGACCACGCCGGCTGCCATGTGCCAGGTCCAATATCCAGTTTCGCGCATTTCCTCCTCCTACTTGGCCAGCCCGACGAATTCAGCGCCGCCTGCGACAAGCATCAGCGCGGCGAGAATCATCATGGCGATCATCAACGGACGCTGGACACTCAGCGAAGTCCTGTAGGGATAGACCGGCTCGAAAGGCTTGCCAACGGCGACGCCGAGCTCAACCAGGACCAGGCGCAAACCGTTGAATGCGTGGTAGGCAAAGGCGGCGAACACCAGAAACTCGCCGACCTTGAACACAGGCTTGTCGAGCAGTTCTCCCTTTGTCCACAGGTAGATCCCGCCGGCCCGCAGGCTGGTGACCACGATATGGATCAGAAAATAGAACAGAATGCCCAGCCCGGTCAGCCGATGCAGTGCATAGGCATACCGCTCCACGCCCCATCGGCCTCCACCCAGCCAGCCCCAGACTCCCAGCCGATTGTCATGTCGCTTGATTTCGGCCATCGTAACCCCCTGTCTTCAGTACTTCCTCTCCACTGGTTTCCAGCGTGTGACGGTGACGGGCTTGTAATCAAGCCCCGGTTTCCCATCCGACTTTGTGACCAGAGTGTGCTTCAGAAACTTCTCGTCGTCGCGCGTGGGGAAATCCCTGCGGGAGTGAGCGCCGCGAGATTCCTCTCGTGCGAGGGCGGCAGTCATCAGCGCCTCCGCAAGCCCCAACAGGTTCTGCGTCTCGAGAACGTGCATCAGGTTGGAGTTGTAGATCCTCCCCTTGTCCTGCACTGCAACCTTCCTGAAGCGCTCCTTCAGCCCGCGAATCTTCGCAAGGCCTTCCGCCATCGACTTCCCGTCACGGTACACGCCTGCGTGCCGGTCCATGGCATCACGCAGTTCACGGCGGATCTTGTACGGGTCCTCGCTGCCCGTGCCCTGCATCAACCCTTTGAAAATCCGGTCTTCTTCCTCTCGAGCCGCCCCCTGCGGGAGGTCGGCCGCAGTGGGATTCTTTGCAAGGTAGGCTGCCAGTTCCTTCCCGGTAATGCCGCCCCACGCGAGACATTCGGCGGTCGAGTTGCAGCCGAGTCGGTTGGCGCCATGCAACGAGTGGCAAGCGACCTCGCCGGCGGCCCAGATGTTCTCAATCTTTGTGCGCCCATCGATGTCCGCTTCGACGCCTCCCATGGAATAATGGGCAACGGGGCGGATCGGGATAGGAGCCTTGATCGGGTCCAGTCCCAGGAACTTCATGCAGACTTCGCGGATGAGCGGCAAGCGCTTGTTGATCTTCTCCGCGCCCAGGTGCGTCAGGTCCAGATTGATGTAGTCCAGGCCATCCGGGCCCTGGAACCCGCGTCCCTCCAGAATCTCCGTCATTTCCGATCGCGAAGTGATGTCTCGCGGGGCCAGTTCCATGAATTTCGCGGCGTACTTTTCCATAAACCGTTCGCCGGACTTGTTGCGCAGATACCCGCCTTCTCCCCGGCATCCCTCGGTCATGAGGATGCCCGAGGGCACCAGGCCGGTAGGGTGAAATTGAAGAAACTCCGGATCCTCCAATGCAAGCCCGGCGTCATACGCGAGGGCTTGTCCGTCACCCGTAACCGTCTGAGAGTATGTGGTGAAGCCATACAGGACACCCAGTCCTCCGGTGGCGATGAGCAGAGCCTTGCCGCGCAGAATGTTGAATTGACCGGTGGGCAGGTCCATGACGGTCAGGCCGGCGAAGCGTCCGTGATCGAGGAGGATCCTGGTGGCAAACGATTCGTCGTAGCGTGTGAATCCGTACTTGAGCAGAGTGTCGTAGAGGGCCTGCATCTCGAAGAAGCCGGTCTTGTCGGCAGCCATGCAGGCACGCGGGAAGGAGTGGCCGCCGAACGGCCGCTGCATGACGCGCCCATCCTCGCGGCGCGACCACGGCACGCCCCGGTGTTCCAGGAGACGAATCTCGTCGGGCATCGCGCTGACAAATCGATCGACCACGTCCTGGTCAGCGAGAAAATCCGACCCCTTGACGGTGTCCCAGGCGTGGAGCTCCAGGCTGTCGCCCTCCTCGGGGCGCATGACCGCGGCGGTACCTCCTTCAGCACAGACCGAATGGGCGCGCATGACCTGGACTTTGGAAACGACGCCGATGTCCGCCGCGCCGCCGGATCTGATGGAGAGTTCCACCGCCGCGCGCAGGCCGGCGAGCCCGGTCCCCAGGATCAAGACGTCGTGAGTGATCACCTGGTCCATGTTCCTCCTCCCTGTTGGATGCCTGGCCGCACTCTAACGGAGGGTGCCTTTTTATGTCAAAGAGTTCCTCGCCAAAACTGAGGTTCAGACAGAGGGAATCCGCGGGCAACAGTGGCGCACCGGCTTCTTTCGCCTCCCTCAGGGCTCCCAGGGAGCTCCCGTCAATTCCAGCCTCCCGGAGAGGTCGTCATCCGGCACCACTACGGCCACCCAGGGAGTATCCTGCGACTGAATCCTGGCGCGCCACACCAGCGTCCCGGCGACCCCAGGTCGCAGGGTCAGTTCTTTCACGGTGTTGTCGAGCACCAGATTCTCCGATCTGACGGTGAACCGGTGGTTGCCGCTCCCCTGCGCGATCACCTGGATTGTCACTTCGCCCGCCTCGCTCTTCTGGTGAACCAGGCGAAAGTCCAGGGTTTGCCCTGCGCGCAGGTCCAGACGATATGTCCCGCCAGGCAGGCATGTCAGGCTCCGCTGCATCCCGCTGCCGGCAGCGATATAGCGGCCTTCCGGCAACATGACGCGAAACCGTTGGGTGCCCGGGTCGGGATCGACTGTGAAGCGGTGACCGTAAGTCGTCTCTTTGAACTCCACAACCGATCCGGCCGATCCCTCGACCAGAGCAGGGCCGGCAAGATCAGTCATGAGCCAGATCCAACGGGCGACCGGGTGTACCCACACCTCCTTGTAGGTCCAGGTGCTCTGAACGGGCCAGTACGGCACATCCTTGTCGCCACGCGTCTGTATGCCGACAGGCAGGGATCCCACCAGATCGCCCGAGGAGGGGGAGTACTGGGGAGCAAAGTCGTATCCCTCTCCCCACATCATACTCTGTGCGAACGGATTGCGGCCGATTACCCATTCGAGCTGCAGCTCGGAAAGCCGCGCCGACTCGAGGTCTCCGCGCAGATGACCGGCGTCGGCGAGCGCCTGGGCCTGTGGCAGGATGGTCCCGAAATGCCCTCGGTAATCCATCCAGACGGGAAATAACCGCAGGTAGTGTCCCTGTCCCAGTGGGATGCCGTTGAGCACCTGCCTGCGAAAGGATTCCCGGCGGCTCTCAGGAACCCGCATGTAGTCATCGCCCGTGTAGATTGAGGCAGGCAGTACCCCGTATGGTCCGGTGCATTTGGCGATTGTCTTCAGATACTCCGAATACAGAACCACGGCGGAGTACCACTTCATCCAATCAGGATGATCCGGGAAGGCCTTGCAGAGCCTGGCCAGAGCCATGACAGGCCCCTGCTCGCGACCGCGGTGGCAGTAGTGAAGGATGCGGTCTTTCGCGGGGCTGCAGTAGAAAAATCCGGTCAACGGAGTGACCCAGTCCTGCCGCGTGCGCTCCTGCGAATCGAGAATGACCTTCGCCAGATCACGTGCCTTTTGCGCATAGCGCTCCTTGCCCGTTGCCGACCACAGATCGAGTGAGGCGAGAACACCCGCAGAAGCCGCTTCATGCACCACCCCGGCCGAATCAAACGAGACTTGAAACAGATCTTTGGAGGCAGGTGCCTCGCCAATGGTCATCCCTTCCACGGCGAACTGCCAATCCGCCTCCGCTGTCTTCAGACAATACGCGGCGAGCCTGGGATCGCGATCCTTCAGCACCCGGTACGCCAGGGCCTCGGCAGCCGCGGCGGTGAAGTTCGCCATCGGCGTGTTACGCGCCGTCGCAACCACATCGTCGAAATCCCCGATGATGCCGTTGGTGTGGCGGCTCGAAATTGAACCGACGTCGCGATACCCGTCGCCGAACCTGGTTTTGAGGACCCAGTCCAGCCCCCAGTTGCCCTCCTCCAGCAGCCTTTCGCACAACTCGGGGTCTTCTCCCTGAGCTCGGAGCCGCTCCGCGAGGCTGAACAGCGAGTAGACAATCTCACCGGTGTTGCCCAGCCCCTGGGTGAGGTCGCCCGCATCGTGCCACCCCCCGTTGATTACGATGCGCTTGTCCCCGTGCACCACCAGCCAGTCGCGGTGACACGGGCCGTGCACGCCGGGGATCGCCATCCCGCAACGTTCGCAGTACAGGAAGTTCAGCGCTTTCAAGATGCTTTGGCGCCACACGTCCGGGCCGATCTGAAACGGGAGTGTGCTTCTGTTTCCCGCTTCGAGAATATAGGAGCCCGTTTGCCAGATTTCGGAGAAATTCATCACCTGGAACTCCCCCAGGTTCGTCTTCAAGGTTTGCATGGGTTTCCGGAGCACGGCTTGCCCGGTCTTACTGTCAACCAGGTGGAATTCACGCGCGTTCAGACCGCTGGCAATCGCGCTCTTCGCGGCGCCGGTTTGATAGCCTGCGTGACTGAAAGAGATCCTGCCGGGCCACACGCCCCAGCCTTCGATATAGTCGGGATCGACCCGTTCCAGTTCGAGGCGATCGAAGTCGAACACGACAGAATCAGCGCCGTCCGGCTCGTTGCCGGACATGTAATAGGCTATTTCGAGCCCTGTCACCCTGTCCCGAGCCACATTGCCTATTTCCCAGACGACATGGTTCCATTCGTGATTCCGCAAAACGAGGGAGTTTTCACCTTCCTGGCCAAAAGCGGCGGGCAGTTTTTCGATGCCGTCGTTGTGCAGGTGAAGATCGAGCGCGGCGACGTAATGGCCGGGGCAGTCCGGAAAAATCCAGAGGGAGAGGCGATTGAACTTGCTCCAGTCCTCGTCGTCGAAATGGCGGGTCACACCGGACTCGCCCCACCCTCGACCGCTTGCCGGCCCGGGCTTCTCCAACCGTGTCGGATTGCGCAAGCGCAGTGAGTGCCTTCCGTCCCGCGATCTCTCGCTGGTGAGCTCCATCCCGGCAACCACGGACCCTGAGCGCTGCAACTCGGAGGTGACACGGGCATCCACGACGCCCTCCGGACCATGAGTGAAAGCCTCCCAATGGTCAAGATTCTCCATGTCGTCCAACAGGCGACTCTCGAGCACCTTCTTTTCCAGCCACCGGGAGGCGGCAGAGTTCTTCAGGTTTGCAGTCACGGGCCGGCACTCCGACGGACCGCTCCCGGAGTACGCAATCAGGGCAAGTATGAACAAGGCCGCTGGAGCCCACATTGCACGTGAGGAAGCAGGTTTCATGTCTGTCCCGTCGAGATACCGTTTAAGAACGAAGTCAGGCAGGAGTCACACGTCCCGCCGCGAGGATGCTGCCCGTCTGACCTGCGGGTTACTCCTCTCATTGCAGGCCGTCCACAACGAACAGATCCGACATGATCCTATCAGGTGCAAAAACAGCCCGGGGTAGTCAAATTGGGTCGCACGACTGGGGTACAGAGCGGCAGTTTCTCGTCGCCGCGGCGGTGCCGATTACTTCAGGTAGCCGGACAGTTCCAGCGTCTTGTGGAGGCGTTCCCTGGCCTCGTCGGGAAACGCCGGTTGGGGTAACTGGTGATAGAGTTCCACTGTCTTGCGCAGCGTGTTGATGACTACTCGGCACTTGTTGCAGTCGGCCATGTGCTTCTGGATTTCGGCGCACAGCTCAGCCGACGCCTCACCGTCAAGGTAATCGGATAATCCCGCCAGCAAGTGGCTACAGCCTTCGTGACTCATAGCTCCCCTATCCATTCGCAGACGCGCCGGCTGCGAAGTAGCTCGACAGTCGCTCCCGCAGAAGCAGCCTGGCGCGATGCAACCGCGTCTTCACCGCCTGCACCGAAAGCCCTAGTGCCTGGGCCGTATCTTCGGTCGACAGCTCCTCCAGCTCACGCATTACAAATACGGCCCGCAGCTTTGGCGGCAGTTCGCCGATCGCCCGTTCCAGTTCCTCCCGGGCTTCCGCCCTCACAAGCTCCTGTTCCGGAAGGAGGCACCAATCCACCATCGCTTCGGGAATGGGCAGGTCTCCTTCCGACTCGTCGGTTGTGTCGACGGGCACGAACTCCGGCCGCCGGCGCCGCAGGCGCATCATCGCGGCATTAAAGGCAATCCGGTACAGCCAGGTACTGAGTCCGGAACGGCCGTCAAACCGGTCAATCCCCTTGAAGGCGCTGAGGAAAGTCTCCTGTACAACATCCTCCGCGTCCGCCGGGTCCCGCATGAGACGCAGCGCGAGCCTGTAAATGCCTGGCGAATGGACCCGAACACAATCATCGCATGCGAACTTATCGCCGGCCCGTATTCGCTCCAGCAACTCGCGGTCCTGATTGATATCCGACATCTGGTAAGATGCGCTCCCGCCGATTGAGGTTACGAATTGATTCTAGGCAAGCTCGCCGTCTTTGTCACCTTTTCCCGCGCAGCCGCATCTAAAAAGTTTTGAGGACGGAGAAGAGCCGCAGCCGCTTGTCCCGGGCATAAATGCGCGGCTGTTTCAGTGAATTCATGCTCTTGCTGGAAAGGTGACTAAGATGGGCGAAACGATTCATGCGAATGACAACACTTTTGAGAAGGTAGTGCTGAAGTCGCCCATTCCGGTACTGGTGGACTTCTGGGCTCCCTGGTGTGCTCCGTGCAGGGCGGTGGCCCCCGTGCTGGAAAAGATCGCCGCGGAGTATGACGGCCGCCTCCTCGTGGTCAAGGTTAACGTCGACGACAACCCGGAATGGGCAGGGCGCTTCGGTGTGATGAGCATCCCCACTCTTCTGCTGATCTCGGATGGGCGTGTTGCTGACACACGGGTGGGAGCGCAGCCTTACAACTATCTCAAGCAGATGGTAGAGCAGATATTGGCCGTTGCCAGTCCGGCTGCTACCGCAGACTGACGGAAGGAATCTGGACTTATGCCTCTCTACGAATTCGATTGTTCCGAGTGCGGCACGGCGTTTGAGAAACTCGTACGCAGGGCTGATGATGCGTCCGAGGTCGTTTGCCCGGTCTGCGGCAGCGCCAAAGTCAGCGAGAAGATATCTGCATTTGCATCCATATCCAAGAGCGGAAACACCGCCGCTTCCGGCGGGTCCTCCTGTGCTCCCGGCGGGGGCTGAGGCTGGAGGCGCTGAAGCCGGCCGTGAGCCGGCGATCCCGAACGCTCTGAATCCCGATTCCCGAACGAAAGGCTCTTCAATGGATATGGTGGTTGATTTCCCTCGTGGGCTGAGAGTGGATGCTCATTTCGGACCGTTTACGGTCAGCACAGACCAGCCTGCGCAGGCCGGCGGTGAAGGCTCGGCACCTACACCCTTTGCCACTTTTCTCGCCTCGCTCGCCACCTGCGCCGGAATCTATGTCCTTGGCTTCTGCCGGCAGCGGAAGATTCCGACCGATGGCATCCGGCTCGTGCAACGCGCCGTTTCTGATGCCTCAACCGGGCTGGTTTCCAGAATCGCGCTGGAGATCCAGCTGCCCGAAGGATTTCCCGAGCAGTACAAGGCGCCTGTGATTCGCGCAGCGGAGCAGTGCAAGGTCAAGAAGCACTTTGAACATCCGCCCGCAATCGAGGTGACCACAGTTCCGGGGACAGGCTACCCAACCTCGAAATAGGACCCCGGGTCAGCCGGGAAAAATGCCCACGTTTTGGATTTGCCGCCGACAGGCAACGAGCTGCGCAGATCTCCGCCGAGAGAGCGACCAGGACTCACAACCTCTATTTCGAGGTTGAGTAGCCTGTCCCCAAAATGAGTTCCAGGCGGCTGATGGTCTCCACCATCGACCGGACGGTGTGGTAGCAGATCTTCCATCCGTGCCCAAGCACATCGTCGATAGGTTTCCCCTGCCGGTCCACCCTTTCGTACCACTCACCTCCGGCCGGCAGGTTGATCATTTTCGAAAAGACGAATTCGTGCACGTTCAGGAAGGCTTTCCAGTACTTCTCGTCACCAAGCAGGGTGTAAGCATCGAGCATCCCGATGAGCACTTCGGCCTGCTGCCAGAACTGCTTCTCGTAAAGCGTCGTCGGACCGTCGGCGGGCGTGTCCGCGAAGACCCCGCCATACTCATGGTCGATACCGTAATGGAGGCAGTGATCTGAAATCCTGCGCACAACCTCGGCATGGGTTTGCCGTGGTACGCCCAGGATGTCCGCGGCATGGAGCAGCAGCCAGGCCAGCTCGACGTTGTGTCCCGGCGAGGTCGCGTTCAAAGGCCGCGCGACACCGTCGGCAGGCCTGGCATCCCTTCCCCATGACGTCGCGAAAATAATCGCGGGAAGCGGGGTGAAATCGAACGTGAACTGCATGTACCCGGTCCCATCCTCGGGGCGCAGCATGCGCGTGAGAATCAGGTCTATGATTTCCAGGAGCCGTCTGCGATGGGTAGGATGGCCGGTCATCTCATAGAACGTGGTCCATGCCTCCATCATGTGCATGTGCACATCCATGCTCTTCCTGTCCCCACCATATATGCCCGGCTTTGCCGGCTGCCAGTCCGCATCCATGAGTTCGAGGAAACCGCCGTGGCGCGTATCGACCATGTGCTTGCAGACCGCGGCATAGCTCCTCTCCGCCATCTCCCGCCCCCGGGCATCACCGGTGGCGAGGAAGTACTCGCTGAAGGCATATATGCCGAAGCATTGGCCGTAACCGACCTTGTCCTTGACGGTCGGGGTGCCTTTGCGGTCTGCGATCCAGAACCATCCCCCGTTCTCCCGGTCCCAGTAGTTGTCGATGATGAAATCCGCCGCCATCTTGGCAAGTTCCGCACAACGCCCGCCGCCGTAGCCGGCTCTATGTGCATGCGACATCGTGAAAAGCATCCGGCTCTGCATCAGAAATGTCTTGGTCGCTTCACCTGTCGGCTTGCCGTTGCGGTCGAAATAGCTCAGGAATCCGCCATAGTGAAGGTCGGGAGAGTTGTCCATCCAGAAGGGCAGGAGGGAATCCACGAAATAGGATCGCGTCTGCTCGAGCAACGCACGAACCTGATCTTTGGTCGGCATGGCTAAGGCTCCTCGATAGTGATTGGCGAGCCTATAATGCATCCTGTGAATTGGAGAATGCAAACTCCGGATTGAAGGCGGGGGCGCTTCGCCGAAGCGCGGACCCGCTCGCACCGGGGCAGGGGAAAGGAAACGAAGAAATGGACAGCCTGGCGACTAGCAACACCAACGGGGATCTTCGCGCATTCACCCCGCTCCCTGAGCCGCAGATACGGCACATCCTCGAGCGGATCGCCGGCGCCCGTGTCATGGTGCTCGGGGACTATTGCCTCGACGTCTACTGGTTCGTCGATTCCACGAGGAGCGAGAAGTCCCTCGAAACGGGACTGATGACACATCCTGTCCGGGACCAGTGGTACTCGCTCGGCGGCGCGGGCAACGTGGTGAACAACCTCGTGGCGGCAGGTTGCCGGAGCGTCCACGCCCTCGGCGTGGTCGGATATGATCCGTGGGGGCGCGAGATGATCCGGCTCCTCGATGCACTGGGAGCAAACACAGAGGGAATGATGATCCAGGAACAGCACTGGGCCACGCTTGCATACAGCAAGCCCCACATAGAGAAAAGGGAAACCAACCGGTTTGATTTCGGCAACTTCAATGCGCTCGTTCCCGATAGGGCTCTTGCACTGCTGGATTTCTGCAGGGACCGGATCCCCGCAACGGACGTGGTAATCGTGAACCAGCAGGTCCGCCAGGGAATCCACACGGAGGTGCTTCGCGAGGGTCTCGCGGTATTAATGAACGAGCACCGAGACCGGATTTTTATAGTTGACAGCCGCCACTACAGCGACTCCTACACCGGCGTTCATATGAAGATCAACGATCACGAAGCAGCGCGCCTGAGCGGCATCCCTCGATCCCCGGAGGACATGGTGCTGCGCGAAGAAGCGCTGTCTGCTGCCCGGACTCTTTTCGCGCGGCTCGGGAAACCGGTTTTTGTGACCCGCGGCAGTCGCGGGATCGTCGTCGCTGATCAGAGCGGCCTTTGTGAGATCCCGGGCATCCAGGTGCTTGGCCAGACAGACACGGTCGGAGCGGGAGACAGCGCACTGGCAGGCATAAGCCTGGCCCTCGCCGTCGGATGCAGCACGACTGAGGCTGCGCAACTCGGCAACTTCTTCGCCGGTGTGACGGTTCAGAAGCTGAACCAGACCGGCACCGCCTCTCCTGAAGAGATCCTGGCCATTGGCTGCGATCAGGCATACGTCTATCGACCTGAACTGGCGGAGGACCCGAGACGCGCGCGCTACCTGGATGGCACTGAGTTCGAGGTCACCAGGGATCTCCCTGCGGACCTCAGGGTCACGCATGCGATATTCGACCACGACGGTACGATTTCCACCCTCCGGCAGGGATGGCATCTCGTCATGGAACCAATGATGGTGCAGGCAATTCTCGGACCACGCTACAAGTCGGCTGATGAATCCCTGTACCACAAGGTTGTGGAAACAGTGCGGAAATTCATCGACGACTCCACGGGGATTCAGACCCTGGTCCAGATGCGGGGGCTCGTGGAGATGGTGCACGAGTTCGGCTGCGTCCCGGAGGGGGAGATCCTGGATGAGTTCGGCTACAAGGCCATATACAACGAGGCTCTCATGCGGATGGTTCGCAACCGGGTAGCCAAGCTCAGGCAAGGAGAGCTGTCCGTGGAGGATTTTGTCATTAAGAACGCGGTCGCGCTCCTCCAACGACTCTCCCGGGCCGGGGTCCGGATGTACCTGGCGAGCGGCACCGACCGCGAGGATGTGCTCGAAGAGGCCTCGGCTCTCGGCTACGCGCACCTGTTCGAAGGCTGCGTCTATGGATCTGACGGAGATGTAAACAAGGAGGCCAAGCGCATTGTGCTCGACCGCATCCTCGGGGATATCGGGCAGGAGGTGGCACTTCACCTCGTCACATTCGGCGACGGCCCGGTGGAGATCCGGGAAACGCACAAGCGGGGAGGATTCACGGTCGGGGTCGCCGGGGACGAGATCCGCAGGTACGGGCTCGATGCGTCGAAGCGGGCGCGCCTGATCCGCGCCGGGGCTGACCTCATCGTCCCCGATTTCTCCCAGATTGATAGGCTGCTTCGCCTGATCGGTATCGACCGGAACTAGGCCCGGTCACTGCACGAAGAACTCCCGGCGGTTGAACTGCGGCCGCAGTCGAGTATGATTTGATCGTGGTCGGTTCCAGAATCGTTGTTCCCCTCTCCTTCGCGCTGGTTTTTGCCTCGTCTTCCGCTGCCTTCGCTCAGGCCGCCCAGATGGCCGGGAAGGTTGTCGACGAGAACGGAGTGATCGTAGTAGGCGCGAAGGTGACACTGTCCGGGCCCGAGACCGCTTCCCGTGCCGTCGCCACCACGGATGAGGCGGGGCGGTTTCTCCTTGCCCCGGTGCCCCCGGGTACTTACGAGCTGAGGGTCGAAAAGCCGGGGTTCTACGCCTATCTGGACCACTCGTTCGTGCTGGGCCAGGGATCCGCACCGATCGAAGTGGTGCTGAACCATCAGCGAGAATTCGGCGAGACCGTGAACGTCGTGTATTCCGCTCCCGTGATCGATCCTCAACAAGTGGCGGCTGGAAATACCCTGCATGCCCAGGAAATCATCGAAATGCCATTCCCGTCCACACATGACTTCCGCAGCGCCCTGCCGCTTCTCCCCGGCGTGGTCAAAGACAACACGGGACACGTGCATCTCAACGGAGGCGCTGAAGACCAGGCTTACTACAGCCTCGACGGCTTCAACATCGGGGATCCGGCATCGGGCATACTGCAGAACAGGGTCTCCGTGGATTCACTCAGAAAGGTGAGCGTCGAGGCCAGCCGCTATTCGGCCGAGTTCGGAAAGGGGTCTGCCGGGCTGCTATCGCTCGAGACCTCACAGGGCGACGATCATTTCCGTTTCCTGGCCACGAATTTCCTGCCCTCCGTTCAGGTCAACAAGAAGAACCTGGATATCGACGGATGGACGCCACGGGCGAATTTCTCGGGCCCGATCGTGAAGGGGCGGGCATGGTTCTTCAATGCGGCCGACATCCAGTACGACTTGACCGTCATCAACGAACTCCCGGCCGGCGCCGACACGGGTAGCAGGTGGGAGGGTAGCGACCTCACACGTGTCCAGGTAAATCTCACGAACCGAAACATCCTTACTTCCGGTTTCGTTTACAACTTTAGAGATGCGAACCATTTCGGCCTTTCGCCGCGTGATCCGATCGAAACCACGCGCGAGACCAACACCCGCTTCTATTTCATGAACGTCAAAGACCAGGCTTTCCTGGCAGGTGGCACAGTGCTCGAGGTGGGCGTCGGAGCCAGCCGGATGAATGATGATGAACAGGCGATGGGCGACAAGCTATACATCATCGGCCCTGAAGGCAACTCAGGTAACTACTTCGCCAACAGCAACCGCGAGGTGGACCGCCTGCAGGTGGTCGCCAGCATGCTCCTTCGCCCGCTCTCATGGCACGGGCGCCACGATTTGAAGTTCGGCATCGACGTCGACGAAAACCAGTATCGCCAGTTCTCCATCCGACGCTCGATGGAAGTCCTCGATGAGCAGGGCATACGAGTCCGCACTGCCAGTTTCTCCGGCGACGCTCACGCGAACGAGGACAACGCCGAATTCAGCGCCTATGCCCAGGATCGCTGGTCTCCGCAGGAAAGGCTGGTCGTGGAAACCGGCCTGCGGATGGACTGGGACCAGGTGCTTGGAGACACGCTTGTCTCACCTCGCCTGGCCGCTGCCTATACTCCTTCAAGAATGCGCGACTCAAAGTTCTCCGCCGGTGTGGGTGTCTTCTATGACGCCACAAACCTGGGACTCCTGGCACGAGGTCTCGATCAGACGCGTATCGACACTTTTTACTCGCAGGACGGAACCGAAATAGTCTATGGACCCGTCGTGAGCCGATACACCGTCGACAGGACGACACTGCAGGCTCCGTTCTCGCTGAACTGGAGCGTGGGATGGGAACAGAAGCTGCCCAAATCGATATATTTCGCCACCAACTTCATCCGCAGACATGGGCGCCGCGCGTGGGCCTATTCGCCGGCTGCTTCGGGAGGGGAAGAGGGGGCGAGCGAAGTCACCTATCAGCTCGACAGTAACCAGACTCAGAATTATTCGTACCTCGAACTTACAGCCAGACGCATGTTCAAGGAGAAGTTCTACGCTGTCTTCTCCTACGCCCGGTCGAGCACGCGGACTTCAGCCGTGATCGATTTTTCCCTGGAGAACCCGGTCTTCAGCCAACAGGCCAGCGGCCCGCGGGACTGGGACACGCCTAACCGGTTCATTACATGGGGGCTTCTGCCCATCCCGCATTTCCGGAAATGGACCGTGGCATATTTCCTGGAATGGCGCACAGGGTACCCGTACAGCGTCGTGAACCAGGAGGTGCGGCTTGTTGGGGTACCCAACTCGTATCGATTCCCCGACTACTTCAGCCTGAACCTGCAGTTCGAAAGACGATTCCGCTTGTTGCATTACGAATGGGCGTTCCGAATCGGATTCAACAACATCACCGGGCATGACAATCCCACCGCCGTGAACAACAACATCGATTCGCCCAATTATGGTCAATTCTCGGGCAGCGCGGGAGCAGCATTCGTCGGCCGCATCCGTTTCCTGGGGAAGATTTAGGTACTCACCGCAAAGGCGCAAAGACCGCAGAGCAAGATTCTTATCTGTTTTCGACCCATGCGGTTTATCTCTGTAGACCTGGCGTCTCTGCGGTGAAGCCTTTGTATCTGTTTTACTACTTCGAAACGAGGCCGCGGCGTTTCAGCAGCGGCTCGATCATCGGTTCCGCTCCGCGGAAGATCTTGTATTGGGTCATGAGGTCAAGGGCACCGTACTTCTCCAGTATGTTCTTCCGGAAGGATTGGGCGGTTGCCTTGTCAAACAGACCTTTCTCCTTGAAGGCCTCGAACGCATCCGCGTCCAGCTGCTCCGCCCAGATATAGACGTAATAGCCGGCGGAGTATCCCCCGCTGAAAATGTGGTTGAAATAGGTACTGCGATAGCGGGGTACGATTTCCGGGATGAGATTGATGGCAGCCATGCTGCGAGTCTCGAACTGATCGACGTCCACCCCTGGTTGAGGTTCTCGCATCTCATGCCAGCCCATGTCGAGGATCGAAGCCGCCAGGTATTCGACGGTCGCGAAGCCCTGGTTGAAGAGAGTGCTCGCCCGGATCTTTTCGACGAGTCCGGCCGGTATGACGACATCAGTCTGATAGTGCCTGGCGTATGTCGTGAGCAACTCGGGTTCCAGCGCCCAATTCTCCATGATCTGCGAAGGCAGCTCCACGCCATCCCGCGGCACGAAACGGTCACGGTAAGTGCTGTCGGCAAGAAGCGTCGCCAGCGAATGGCCGAACTCGTGGAAGAATGTCCGCACCTCGTCCACGCTCAGCAGTGAGGGAGCGTCGGCCGTCGGACGCGTGAAATTGCAGGTGATGGTCGACAATGGCGCGACGCGCTTCTCGTCAGCACAGTACTCGCGACGGAAGGCGCCCGACCACGCGCCACCGCGTTTCCCAGGCCGGGGGAAGAAGTCCATGTACAGGATACCCACGTGACGGCCGTCGCCTTCACGCACCTCGAAAACCTGGACTTCCGGGTTGTAGACGGGAATGTCGCGGCGCTCGACAAACTTCAGGCCATAGATCCTCTCGCACAGCGTGAAGATGCCCTGGCGCACATTCTCGAGTTTGAAGTAAGGACGCAGCGCAGCATCGTCAAGCGCATACTTTTCCTGGCGCAGCTTTTCCGCATAATACCACCAGTCCCAGGAAGCGAGTTTGAACGTGCCGCCTTCGCGACTGATGATGGCCTGCATGTCGGCCGCCTCGCCCCTGGCACGTGCCAGCGCCGGTGTCCACAGCTTCGAGAGGAAAGAGTCCACGGCCGCCGGCGTTCCGGCCATGTTCGTCTCGACAACAAAGGCGGCGTGCGACGGATAGCCGAGCAGGTTGGCCTTTTCACAGCGCAGGTTGACGATCCGGCGGACGATGGCTTTGTTGTCGAGATCGTTGCCCTGGTCGCCCCGCATGCAGTAGGCGCGGTGCAGCTTTTCACGCAGGTCGCGCCTGGTCGAATACTGCAGGAACGGAGTCATGCTGGGGACTTGAACGGTGAAGACCCATTTCCCGGGCAGGTTCGCCCGCCGGGCCGTCTCGGCGGCCATCTCGACCACGGCCGGAGGCAGGCCGTCCAGATCCTCCTGCTTCTCGATTACCAGCTTGAAGTCATTCGTTTCAGCCAGCACGTTATCGCCGAACCGGAGCGAGAGCAGCGACAGTTCCCTGTTGAGGTCCCGCAGCCGCGCCTTGCCCTTTTCGTCCAGCAGGGCTCCGCCGCGCACAAAGTCGCGATATGTGTTCTCGAGGAAGAATCGCTCTTCGGGCGACAGCTTCAGCTTCTCACGCTGGTCATAGACGGCCTGCACGCGGGCGAAGAGCCGGGCGTCCAGGCGGATATTGTCGTTGTGGGCCGTCATGAGCGGCGATGCTTCCCTTGCGATACCCTGCAGCTCGGGACTCGTGTTGGCACCCTGCATCGCCCCGAAGACCGCGCTCGCCTCCGCCAGGAACAGGCCACTGGCGTCCAGCGCCGCCAGGGTGTTGGCAAAGGTCGGGCGATCCTGCCTGCTGACGATGGCTTCGATCTCCGCATCGTGACGCCGAATGCCCTCCCTTATGGCAGGCAGGAAGTGTTCGTTCCTGATGCGATCGAACGGCGGCGTATTGAAGGGCGTCCCATAGGGAGAAAAGAAGGGATTGTCCCTGACGGGGCCAGGCTCCTGACCCGCGCCTCCAACCGATAGAGATGCCATTGTCGTAACCATGATAAGTACCAGCCTGCCTGCTGATATTCCGTTCACGCTGTGTTCCCCTTTCCTCCCGAGCGGGAGATACTGAACTCGCAGGGCGCAGAGAGACAACAGGAATGTCCGAGCCGGGGGACCGGGTCTTAGCGGGCATAGACGAAAATCGAATGGCTCCTGCCCTCCAGATCTATCACCGACGTCGCGACGACCTGCCTGCTCTCCCATCCGGCGATCGCATAGTTGTGGCTGACGACACGGCTCCCCGGGCGAAGCTGCGCCTCGAGCATCGGCCGCAGCAGCTGATTGGATTCCGAGAGGAGATAAAGCGTCACGACCGTAGCGTCAGAGACATCGGCCCTGGTTGCATCCATGCAGATGAACCTCACGAGGTGCTCCACGCCGGCCTTCCTGGCATTGGCGACGGATTCGTCAATCCTCGTCTTGTCGAGGTCGATGCCTACTCCGTGCGCCCCGTACTTCCGTGCGGCAGTGATGACGATACGGCCGTCGCCGCAGCCTATGTCGTACACAACATCCCTCGCAGTGACCCCGGCCATTTGGAGCATCTTCTCTACCACTTCACCCGGCGTGGGAACAAAGGGTGCAAGATCGACGACGTCGGATCTTCCATGCGATCCGAGGAAAAGCCCGATCCTGGCTCCATCCTCGTAGCGGAACGCGTAAGGCTTGCCCGGGTCAAGGCTGTAGGTGATCTCCTTCTCACCTTCATGGAACTCGATCTCCAGCGCAGTGACCGCCGGGAAGCAGTCGATCGCGTTCGGCGCGATCCTGCGAATCTGCAGGGATCCGGGCCTGTTCGCGGGACAGATGGTATAGGTGATAGTCCGGTCGGTGACGTTTCGGATCGTGGTCGCATCTTCGCATGCGGGTTCAGCTGCCTGCGTATGAGTCGCTGCAGGAACAGGTTGGGCGCTCCGCCGGGCCGGCCCCTGCTGCAGCCGTACCCATGCAGCAGGTGAAAGCCCGGTCACAGCGAGAATCACGACGGCTGGAAGCGCGATTCGTCGGTTCATTTGATACCCCCATACCTCCAGTCCCGGACTGCGCAGCAGTGGCTCACAAGAAGCTGAATCTTACCTCCAAATCCATGTATAGTTGAGCGCCGGTTTTCGCCTGGATCCCGGCGGTCGGAACCGGCCTGGAAGGAGAGGATTCGCATGACTGTCGGGGTTATCAGAGCGATTCTCACTGATCTCCAATTCTGGGTTCCAGTGGTTGTGCTCATTCTCGGCCTCGTGATCCTGGCCTGGCTGCACTGATCAGTCGGTGCCTGATTCCGAGAGGGAGGTAACCGTGCCACAAAATCCTGGCGAGGAGTCACAGCGGCCCGCACGTTCCCTGCACAGCCTTGGCGTGGTATCAGGCCTGGCAGCCGGTGCCTGGCTGGGCATGGCCGAAGCACCCACCAAGCTTGTCACAGCCGGCTTTTCACCCTTCCTGATATCGCTGGGCATGGTCGCCGGGGTCTTTGTCGCCCGTTGGACTCTGCCGGCAGCGCTCAAAGGCACCGGTTACGTCTTCCGGGACCTGCGGGAAAAACCCCATCTGATCGCCTGGGCCATCCTCGCAGGAGCCCTGTGGGCCGTGGCAAATACGCTGACCGTTTTCGCAATTCGTGACGTTGGACTTTCGATCGCGTTTCCGCTCTGGAACACGAACAGCCTGGTCGGGCTCCTGTTTGGCTGGCTGTTCTTCAACGAATTGCGCAATGCAGGACCCGGCCAGTGGGCCAAGGTACTCGGGGGAGCGGTGGCCATCGTGTGCGGGGCATGCATGCTGGCCTATGCTACGTCGTACGAATCGGCAGGGCTTTCCCAGCGTTCCGCCGGAGGCATCCTCGCGGCCCTCGGGGCCGGGCTGCTCTGGGGAACCATGTACATCCCGTATCGCAAGGCCTACATAAGCGGCATGAATCCGCTTTCGTTCGTGACGGTGTTCACGGTGGGGGAATTGGTGACCGTAGGGCTCCTCTCTGTCTACTTCGAGGGAGGGCCCGCGAATCTCATGCAGGCAGTCAGGAGCGCGCGGCCGGCGCTCTTCTGGTTGTTCCTGGGGGGCTTTTGCTGGGTGATCGGGGATCTCTTCCAGCAATACGCGGCAAAGTACATCGGTATCGGACGCGGCATCCCCCTGTCGAACACCAACCAGCTTTGGGGGCTGGCCTGGGGCGCACTGGTCTTTGGCGAGTTGAGCGGCAGTGGCGCTACCCATCAAACGCTGATCATCGCCGGATCTGTGGTCATGATCGCGGGTGCGATCGCGATCAGCAGGGCTGAAGCCCCCGCCTCGGAACAGAGTTCGTGGCAGAGGGCGGTCGCGAGAGAGTGCACGCGCTACGGATTAGACCCTGCCAGAGTGGAATCGGCCGCGCGAGGGCAGGACCCGGTTGCCAAGGGCGTCCAGCGCAGCTGGTGGGAAGCGGTTATCGTCGCGGCAGCCGCCGGGGTCTTTGTGTGGCTTGCATTCCTTGCCCAGCTTCCGCCCCTGGAAGCGAAGCTGTTCTGGGCCTTGCTTATCGGCATCGCAAGCGTGGTTCTTCTCCTGGTTGCAGGATCGATGCTCTGGAAGCGAACCCGCTTTTCCTAAGCGCGAGGAGTGGTTTCCCTGCGACCGAACAGTGCGTCCGCGCCGACGGCGCGGACGCTGCGCGCTTCGGCGAGGCTTGCCCACCATCTGAACCGCGGTTCTCAAATCAGGGATTTTGCGCGTATGCCGGCGATGTGATCCCTGCTTTGAGGCGCCGGTTCCGTCGCCACCTGAGGGCTGCTTCGAGGAACTGCGGCTTTCGCCCGATCCTGCGCAGGCTGTCGAAGACCCTTTCCGGGCGCCCCCAATCGCTCCACAGTATCCCGTTGAGCGGCATGACCGCGCAGTAACCGGCTGCCTGGGTCAGAAAGGTCGACGAGAAGTCGAAGCTGGGGATGCTGCGATAGAGCCTCGCAACCGCGGCGCGCTCCTCCCGTTTGCCCTTCCCCTTGCGCCAGGGGCGCGTCTGGCCGAAAGATTCAAATTTCTCGATGACATCGGGGAGGATTTGCCTGCCCAATCTCCAGAGCGCGCGCAGCCTGGCGGCGATGATCATCGTGTTCCACAGGTAACCGCGTTCGAAACACCTGCGGGCTTCCTCGGCGCACGGCTTCTCGTGGAAGCTCCGCACCTCGTGGATGGCCGCTTTGCCGTTCCCGTTGAGCGCGGGCAGGCCGGCTCCCGGTTCCACCCACCCGTAGTCGGTTTCGGGCAAATCGGGCACCGCCGCCATCAGGAGGAGCTTGTCTTCGAGTTGGTCAACGCACTCGCGCGCGTGATTTACCTGATCGAGGAACTCCGATTTCGGGGAAACGAAGTGATCCGACGGGAAGATCAGAACCCTTGCCTCGGGGTCCTGAGCAAGAATGTGAGCAGCAGGCAGGAATACACCTGCTCCCGTGCCTCTCGACGTCGGCTGCTCGATGACCGTTCCCTGGATGTCCTGATGCCTCAGGAAGCGGCGATGCCCTCTGCCGATGACCGTAAACACGTGTTCCGGACCGACGAGCTGCGCAGCGCGATCGACGGTGTTTTCCAGCATCGAGCGCTTGCCGCAGAACGTGAAGTACTGCTTGGGGCAAGAGAAGCCCAGGCAGCGCCTGATGAGCGGCTGGATGCGAGTTCCCTCACCACCGGCCAGCACGATCACCCAAGTCCTACCCGACATCTCCACCTCCCGGTAAGCGCGAAATGGCGACCATCCGTGCCAGGGGCGGACGGTCGCCTGTCCATGTACTGAGCTGCTAAGATCGCCTGCAAGCTTTCGGCGACACAACACCCGGTGTTCGCCTTCCAGTGGATCTCTGTTACACCGGTGGAACCAGGAAACGAGGAAGCCGGGAAAACGTTTTCGACCGCCCCGTTTCCTGGGTGCCTGTGCTTGAGTTGCCCTTTATAAAGCAAGAAGCGTTCCGGAATCTGCCAGGGAAAAACTATCGTCTTTGTTATGAGGTAGTTGGAGATTTTGGTGGCACTGCGAGAGCCCTCGTGTGCTCCATCGAACAGGTACGAATTCCCCGAAGACGGGATAAATTTCGGGGACAGGCTGCTCAACCTCGAAACTCAGTGGAGGGTTCATCACCACAGCCGGGAATTCGTTGCAGCGCGGTCTCGATCTGCCACCACCATTGAGGTGGAGTTTCGACGTTGGGTAGCCAGCCCCCAAGACTACGGTTCGGTTATTTTCAGTATCCGGTCGGCCTTGATGTCCTGCAGGGTCTGACGGGTCCCGTTCGGCCAGAGGACTTCCATTGACTTAACGGTGCCTTCGTCCCCAAGGCCGAAGTGCACGCGCCTTTCACATGCCGAATAGATGCCGTTGGCCGTTGTGACATGCTGGTATTGCTTCAAGCCTGAGGGCATCGTGAGCTGGATCCGGGCACCGATTGCATCGCGGTTACTCCTGGTCCCCTGGAGTTGCAGCACCAGCCAGTGGTTTGCCGCTCCCCCCTTCTTCTTGAAGAACAACGGCGTGTCATTCAAACGGCAGACCACCGCCTCGAGAGACCCGTCATTATCGAAGTCAGCGAGGGCGACTCCGCGATTTGCTCCCGCGACCTGGAAGTCCGGCCCAAGTTGAGCTGTGAGGTCTTCGAACTTGCCGTTGCCCAGGTTCCGAAATACGCGGCACGGCTCCTTGTAGCGGAAGTCGGGCTTCATGAGCTGGACATTATCCACGACATGTGACCCGGCGACGAAAATGTCCTTCCAGCCGTCGTTATCCAGGTCGCAGAACTTCACGCTCCACCCGCTGTGCTGGGCCGACAGCAGTCCGAGACGGGACGGGAGGGTATCGTCACGGAACAGCCTCTCGCCGATGTTCGTGAACAACGTAAACGATTCCCCGACCAGGTCGGCATAGAAGACGTCCGGAAGCCCGTCGTTGTTGTAGTCGTTGAAATCGCACCCCATCCCCGAAACCATGGAAGCGCCTTCGTTCGCATACACACCGGCTTCCATCCCGACCTCTTTGAAGATCCCGCCCCCCTCGTTGTGATACAGGAAGTTGGGCATCTTGTCGTTCGTCACGAAAATGTCCATCCGGCTGTCATTGTCGTAGTCCGCGATGGCCACCCCCATTCCTTTTCCGAGGGACCTGTTGAGACCTGCCCGTTCCGAGATATCCGTGAAAGTGCCGTCCCCGTTGTTCTTGAAGAGAACGTTGGGCAGCGGCTTGAAGACATCGGGGGTGCAATAGGTCCGGTATCCGGGCTTGTTCATGCCGCAGTAATCGTCGCTGTTCTCCTCGAAAGTCCACTGGAAGTAATGGGTCACAAAGAGATCCAGCTTTCCGTCGTTGTCCGCGTCGAGCCAGCAGGCACTGGCCTTGAACGGATGGCGCGTCATCGCGACGCCGGCTTTCGCGGTCACGTCCGTGAAGGTCCCGTCACCGTTGTTGTGGTACAGGACGCAGTCTCCGTAGTTAGTTACATAAATATCCTCGAAGCCGTCGTTGTTATAGTCGCCAATGGCCACACCTTGGGGGTAACCTTTGATGCCTCTCCCGCTCAGGCCTGACGTCTCCGTGACGTCGGTGAAGGTGCCGTCACCGTTATTCCTGTATAGACGATTGAAGGAAGCAGGATCTGTCCGGACATGCCCGGGGGAGGGTGCGCCGCTCAGGAAGAAGAGATCAACCCATCCGTCGTTGTTGTAGTCCAGGGCCGCTACGGCGCCGCCGAGCGTCTCGAAGGGGTACTTGTAGTCGGTTGCGAAATTGATCTGGCGGAACTTCAGGCCGGCACTCTCCGCCATGTTTTCGTAGAGAAACGGGTCCGGGCTCTCGCCTCGCTCGGCCCCGACGGCAACCAGAAAGACAGAGAGGCACAGGGCCGCAGATGCGCGCGGTAGGAGAACTCTGAGTCGCATTGATATTGGCCTGCTGCCCCCCGGGACGGAATCATAACCCGTGCCCTGTCACCCGTCAAACTCACCGCCGCAGGAGGTCAGATTTCGCGTCCGGCGGGAACATGGAGATCGGGAGGTGAGATCCGCACCGCGGAGATGTTGAGCGTACAGAGCTAACTAATTGATTCTATATCTATTATGCGCGAGCCAGGGCTTCAATGGCGCGCGCCGCCTGCCGGCCAGCTGGATTAACATGAGCCTGCAGATTCTCAATCGCCCGGTACAACCTGCCCTTGACGGTGGAAAGTGGCACCGCCATCGTCTCTGCAATCTCCGTCAGCAGCATCTCGTCGTCTACGCGACGGAGAAGGACTTCCAGGTGCGCACGCGGCAGGCGCCGGGCCTGGGCATTCACCCGCGCCCGCATCTCCTGGGCGCACAGTCGTTCCAGCGGGGAGTCGATCGGTGCGGCGGGGGCCTCGAATGGTCGACCCTCGCAGGCGAGGTCCTCCAGGCTCAGGGGCCGCTTGCGCCTCGACTGGTCGATCACCAGGTGGCGCGCGATGCTGAGGAGCCAGGTTTGAAATCCAAATGCGCCTTTGTACTGGTATCCGCGTTCGAGAACTCTGACCCACGTTTCCTGAAATATGTCTTCCGCCGTGGAGCGGTCGCCGGTGAGCAACGTCAGGTACCGCGACAGGCGTCCGCCATATTCTTCGATCAACGTGGCAATCAGGGTCGTGTCGCGGTCGTGAAGTCCTCGCGCGATCTCCTCTTCGGTCGCTTTCACTTCTGGCTCGTGCTTCATGGCATCAACCTCCTCGGGTACCGACTGATCGCGGAACTCACCCGGTCGATTCTCCTGCCGGTCATCCTCTCATCATGATCTTTTGACGCTTGTTTCTACGCAAATGATCGTACAAAACTGCCGAGAATGCGGTTTAGTTTGGGCGAGTTTGAACTGAGGATTTTCTGAGGGGGTTAAACATAATGGATAGAATGGATTAGCAACTTCACCCTGCGATCTCTCTGCCTTTTCCGCTGTACACCCGCTCTTGCCCGGACGGTTATTCAGGGGCGGGAGGCGCGCGCTACGGGTTTGCCGTGGACCTCGATCCAATCCAGTCGCGAGCAAGCATCGCTCATACCGCCCGGCATCAGGTCGGTAAACCCGATCTCCTCGACCCGACTCAGGTCCGGCGACTCGGCCCACCTTCCCTCTGTGACGCGGCAGATATCAAGTTCACGCCAGCGGATGCCTGCAAGGTTGAACTCGTGCACACGCCAGTCGTCTGCGGCGCCGTCAGCGGCATCGCTCACGAGCCAGCGTCCGCCGGACAGCTTCAGAATGATCCGCAACTGGCGAAAGCCTGACTGCCTGGTCCTCCACCGGATCACGGCAGACCCTGTCAGGTCCGCATCGCTGCTTCTGTGCTTGAGGGTGACGGCCCAGTTCGCCGGGCAGGCACCCGACCAGACATAGTAAGGATCGTTCGGGATCTGCGGATGGTTGCTCTTCTTGATGCCGTGCTGGCCAGGCCCGTAAAGAGCCAACACAAGGTCCGGGTTGGCGACATGGCTCTGTGTGATGGGCATCTCCGCCGGGGTCTCCTTCCAGTCTTCGCGGAAGAGAAGCGCAGGGTTTTGCATCGCCGAAACGACCGGTATCGCCACGCACAACGCAACCAAGACGGAACAACAATGTTGGATGGACATCACGGAGCCTGCCTCCTGTGCATTGGCACGCTGTCAAGATACGAGGGGCGTCCAGCGTGGCCGCCCCCCGCATCCGTGTAGCGCGCAGTTCGCAGCCGGGGCATCCTAACTTGACGTCTGCGGTGCACCGGATTCTTTTGATTTCGCTCTCTTGCCTATCTCTTTGTCGACCAGGAAGAGGCCCCGTCCCTCGACACCGACAATCTCCAGGAGGTCGATGATGGAGCGGAACAGCATCTCCTCCTCATGCTGCTCTGAGACATACCACTGCAGGAAATTGAAGGTGGAGTAGTCCTTCTCCTGTAGACAGGTGTCGACCAGGTCGTTGATCTTCCTGGTGATGAAGATCTCGTGCTCCAGGGTCTTCGAGAAGACGTCCTTGATCGATTCGTACTCCTGCGGTGGTTTGGGTATCTGCGGCACAATCGCATGGGCGCCGGTATCATTCACATAGGAAAAGATCTTGCGCATGTGGATCATCTCTTCGTCGCAGTGCTTCTCCAGGAACGCAGCGGTGCCGTGGAGCCCCTTTGATGCGGCCCAGGAACTCATCGCCAGGTAAAAATTGGCAGAGTAGAACTCGTGTCCGATCTGTTCATTTAACAGGTTCAGTATCTTCTCGCTCAGCATTTTTGCTCCTCCAGGCTATCGAGTATAGTGTTTCTCCTTGACGGTGCCAATGGCTGAATGGAGATCTACCCGGACTGCTGCATCAGGTCGACAACCGCTGAGAGACGGCGCCGGTACAATTCCCGAATGAACTCCATGTCGCCGGCGGACAGTTGCACGATTCCCGCGGTGTCCGCTTCGGCCTGCTCGGGGGTGCGAATTCCCGGTATCACAGTGGAGACCTCCCTGAAGCTCGCAGCGAAGCTGATACTCAACGAGGTCCTGTTGACGCGGTATCTGTCGGCCAGCGGCCAGAGTTCGTCGAGACCGTCCAATGACCGTGACAGCACTTCCGGCCTCAAGCGCGCCGAACGGTGGTCATCGGCAGGGAACCTGGTCTCGCGTGAGAACTTCCCCGTAAGCAGGCCGAACTGCAACGGCATGCGTGCGATAATCCCGTACCCGAGCGCCGATGCGTTTCCCAGAAGTGGTACCGCGCGCTGGTTTATGGCGTTCAGGACCAACTGGAAGCCGTCGCCCAGCTTCCGCTGCATCAGATAACCGGCCTCGATCTCCGGGCGGAACGTGTTGAGTGAGAGGCCCCAGGATCGGATCTTGCCCGAATCCCGCAAAAGCTCCATCGCCTCGATGCACTCCCCCTTCTCCAGGTGCGACAGCTTGGCCGAGTGCAGTTGGTAGTGGTCGATCGTCTCGCGAGCCAGCCGCCGAAGGCTCCGTTCGCATGCGGCCAGGATGTGCTGCCTCGAAAAATCGAGCACGACGGTCTGGTCCGGCTGGATGCGGTGCCCAACCTTCGTCGCGATCAGGACGTCATCCCTGTTTCCGAACACGCTCCCGATCAGCTTCTCCGAATGACCCAGCCCGTAGAAGTCGGCAGTATCGAAAAAATTGACGCCGAGTTCCCTGGCCCTTTCCAGGGCCCGCCTGGAGGTGGAGTCATCCGCATCGCCCCAACCAAGAGGCACCGAACCGGCCATTGCCGGCCCACCGATTGCCCATGCTCCGAATCCTATCAGGCTGACGCTGAAGCCGCTGTTGCCAAACCGCCGCATTTCCATTGGCGCACCTCCACGGTAGGTATCACTTTTTAATTCAAGAGGTTAGCAAAAACTAGACAAATGAGTATGTGAAACCTTTCCCTTCTCAGGTATGATTTCCGGTTTTTGTGTCCATCAGAAAGGAAGCTGTCATGAAGCAGACCCATGGTCAGGCACGGCTGCCGATCGAAGACCAGGATTTCGTAGATGGCGTTATTGCCAAGTACCAGGAACGTCCGGGCCGGCTGCTGAGTATCCTGGAAGCCCTCCAGGAACACCATCCCCGCAAGTTCCTGCCGATGGAAGTTCTGGACTACGTCGCGGCGAAGGCCGGCATCCCGACCGCCCAGATCTACAGCGTGGCGACCTTCTATTCCCTGTTCAACCTCCAGCCGCAGGGTGAAAACACCATTTGTATCTGTCGCGGTACTGCCTGTCACACCCGCGGGTCGCGCAATCTCCTCGAACGCCTGAAGCTCGAGCTCGGACTGAGGGCCGGCGAAGAGGAAGGAAGCGCGGACAAGATCTATGCCACGACGCCGGATGGCAAATTCACCCTTCGCACGGTCGCCTGTTTCGGGCAGTGTGCCCTGGCGCCTGTAGTCGAGGTAAATCACTCCATCCTCGGGCATGTAAACGAGCAGGCGCTTCAGCGTGAAATCGAAGCTCTGGAAGGCGGGAGGAAGTGATGCGCATCGAGGATCTGAGCACATTCAATGCCGTGCGAGAGGCGGGGATGGCGAAATTGATGCCGTCACGCCCCAGGATTGCAATAGGGATGGGGACCTGCGGTTCCGGCAACGGCGCTGAGGGTGTATACCACGCCTTCACCTCGGCCAACGACAAGCGTGGCCTGGGATTCCACGTGGCTCGTGTCGGCTGTTTCGGTTTCTGCGCCGAGGAACCCCTGGTGAATGTCTGGTTGCCGGGCATGCCCCTGGTAGTCCTGCACCGGGTTCAGGCCAACGACGTCGACGCCATCCTCGACGACCTCGCCCAGGGCCGTATTCCGGCCGAGCTGGCCCTCTGCAAGATCGAGGAATGGGACCATATCACGGCCCACATCAAGTACGGTTCCGGCCTGCCTGAGATACCGGCATGGAACGAAGTTCCCTTCTTCAGAGGGCAGAAGAAGATCGTCCTGCGCAACTGCGGGCTCATCAGCCCGTCCGACATCGAGGAGCACATCGGGGTCGGCGGCTACCAGGCTCTCTACGAGGTCCTGATCGACGAAAAACCGGAGGCGGTCATCGAGCAGCTCAAGGCCGCGAAACTGCGGGGCCGGGGCGGAGCCGGCTACCAGACCGGGCTCAAGTGGGACTTCCTGCGCAAAGCCAAGGCCGATCCCAAGTACGTCATTTGCAATGCCGACGAAGGGGATCCCGGCGCCTACATGAACCGAAACGAGATTGAGAGCGACCCGCACTCGTTGCTGGAGGGCATGATCATCGGCGGCTACGTCATGGGTGCCACGGAGGGAATCATCTACGTCCGTGCCGAGTATCCGCTGGCCGTCCATCGTCTGAACCGTGCCATCGACGCGGCCAAGAGCTACGGCCTCCTCGGCGATAACATCCTCGGCCGCGGATTCAATTTCAATATCAGTCTGGTTGAAGGCGCCGGCGCATTCGTCTGCGGCGAGGAGACAGCGCTGATTCGATCGCTCGAGGGCAGGTCCGGGCGGCCGTCACCGCGCCCGCCGTATCCTGCCGAGCGCGGTTTATACGGGAAGCCGACGAACATCAACAATGTCGAGACCTGGTACAACATCGCCCCCATCATCGTGAAAGGGCCCGCCTGGTTCAATGAAACCGGGAGCCCCAAGAGCCCTGGGACAAAGGTCTTCTCGCTGGTCGGCAAGGTGCGCAACACGGGTCTGGTCGAAATGCCGCTCGGTACCCCGCTCAAGACCTTCGTCTATGACATCGGCGAGGGCGAAGGTATTGGCAGGACGATCAAGGCGGTTCAGACAGGCGGACCATCCGGCGGCTGCATCCCGCAGGACATGTTCGACACACCCGTCGATTACGAGACTCTGGCGCAACTCGGCTCGATCATGGGATCGGGCGGCATGGTTGTCATGGACGAAGACAACTGCATGGTAGACGTTGCGCGCTACTTCATCGAGTTCACCCACTCGGAATCCTGCGGAAAGTGCGTCCCCTGCAGGGTAGGACTGGACAAGGAACTTCAGATCCTCAACCGCTTCACGCGCGGCACCGCCACCGAGGCCGACATGAATACACTGGACGAACTCGGCCGGATGATCCGCGACATGTCGCTCTGCGGTCTCGGTCAGACGGCTCCGAATCCCGTGCTGACCACGATGCGGCATTTCCGCCAGGAGTTCGAGGACCACATCCGTGCCCAGCGCTGCCGCGCCGGAGTATGCGAGGAGCTGGCCCTCTCTCCCTGCGAGAACAGTTGCCCGCTGCACATGAACATTCCCAGGTATCTCCAGCTTTACAAGGAAGACCGGCTGGAAGAGGCTTTCGAATCGGTGATCATGGACAATCCTCTGCCGGCTTCGACGGGACGCGTCTGTCAGCACCCGTGCGAGCACCGTTGCCGCAGAGCCGGGATGGACGAGGCGATCAACATGCGGGAGGTGCACCGCTTCATCGCGGACTCCATCTTTCAGTCGGACCGTTACGACGCCATGGTCGAACGAATCGCCGCGCGCAGGCTGTCGCAGACGGGCAAGAAGATCGGCGTTGTGGGTGCCGGTCCGGCCGGCCTCGCCTGCGCCTACTATCTCACTCTCCTCGGACACGAATGCACTGTCTACGACTCGAACTCCGAACCCGGCGGCATGCTTCGTTATGCTCTGCCCGAGTACCGTTTGCCCAACTCCGTCCTCGACAGGGAGATAGAACTGATCCGTCGCGTCGGCGTGAAGTTTGTCGGCAACACGCGCATAGGTACCGACTTGTCGCTCGATGAGCTCGACAGCCAGTACGACGTCGTGTTCATCGCAATCGGGACCTGGAGAGAATCCTCCGTCCGCATGCCCGGGGCCGACCTCGGAGGAGTGATGTCCTCGCTTCACTTCCTGGAGGCGGTTTCCAAAGCACAGGAGACCCCGCTCGGCCGCAACGTTGTTATTGTCGGCGGCGGCAATTCGGCCATCGACGCTGCCCGCACGGCCCTCCGGTTGGGATCGAAGGTGACCGTCGTCTACCGGCGCGAACGCAAGGACATGCCGGCCATCCGGGAAGAGACGGAGGCCGCGGAGGCGGAGGGCGCCCGGATTATTTTCCTGGTTGCACCGCACCGGATCATCGGGAACAAGGAAGGCAAAGTACAGTCGATAGAAGTGATCAAAACCCGCCTGGGAGAGTTCGACAAATCCGGCCGGCGCCGTCCTATCCCGACCGAGGAGATCATGCGGATCGACTGCGACACGCTGATTTTTGCCGTCGGCGAATCTGTCGATGCGGAATTTGCCCGCGCCTCTGGCATCAAGCTCAAGGACTCGGGGGTCATCGACGCGGACCGCTACTCGCTCGAGACCAGCCGGCCGAAGTTTTTCGCCGGCGGCGACGCCATCTCCGGCGCGTACAACGTCGTAAACGCCATGGGTTATGGCAAGCGGGCGGCGCGTCTCATCGATGAACACCTGACCGGCGCGCGGCGGTTCACGCAGATCTTCCCCGAGTTCGAGTACGACCAGGAACCACCCGCGCAACCGAGCGAAAGCCGGCGTCACACTGTCACCGAGCTGCCGGCCGCCGAACGGGTGGGCACTTTCAACGAGGCCACCATCGGGCTGACGCCCGTGGAGGCCATGGAGGAATGCTGCCGCTGCCTGCGTTGCGATGTCCGCAACGGCGACCAGTGAGGTTCATCAACAACTGCATTTATGGAAAAGGGAGCTTCATCCGTGCCTCGTAGAATATCGATGAGAATTGACGGAGAGATGATCAACGCGACCGATGATCAGAGCATCCTCCAGGCGGCTCGCGCCAGCGGCAAGTACATTCCGGCGCTCTGCTACATGGAGGGCCTGTCGCCGGTCGGCGCCTGCCGGCTCTGCGTGGTCGAGGTCTCCGGCGTCAACCGGATCCTTCCGGCGTGCACGACGCCGGCGCAGGACCGCATGTCCGTAACCACCAACTCCAAGACGCTGCAGCAGTACAGGAAGATCGCGGTCGAGCTTCTCTTTGTCGAACGCAATCACATTTGCGCGGTCTGCGTGTCCAACGGCCACTGCGAACTGCAAGACCTGGCCACGAGGCTGGGTGTGACCAGCGTCCGTTTCCCGTACCGCTACCCCAAGTTGCCCGTGGACGTGTCGCACCCGCGGTTCGTCCTCGACCATAATCGTTGCGTCCTGTGCACGCGTTGCGTGCGGGTCTGCAGCGAGGTCGAGGGAGCTCATGTGTGGGACATCGGGTCCCGGGGCGTCCAATCGCGGGTGGTGTGCGAATTGAACCGCGCCTGGGGTGAGTCCCGCAGTTGCACCAACTGCGGCAAGTGCGTCCAGGTCTGTCCCACGGGCGCCCTGGCTGAGAAGGGCCGCGCCGTTGAGGAAATGGTCAAGCGCGAAGACCCGATCTCGCAGCTTGTGTCCAGACGAGGAGCGTACCAATGAGCAAGATCAAACTCGCAACCGTCTGGCTGGACGGATGCTCAGGTTGCCACATGTCGCTGCTCGACATAGACGAGGGGATCATCGCGGTGGCCAGGAAGGCCGACCTGGTATATGGCCCGCTTGTTGATACCCAGCAGTTTCCCGAGGGTGTCGACGTTACGCTGGTCGAGGGCGCCGTTTCGAGCCAGGAAGACTTGAGGCTCATTCAGACCATCCGCAAGCGCAGCAGGATGATCGTCGCACTCGGCGACTGCGCCGTGACCAGCAATGTCCCAGCCATGCGCAATATGGTCCCGGTCAAGAAACTGCTGGAGCGCATCTACGTCGAAGGCGCCCAGGAAAAGCAGGGCATCCCTACCGACGGCGTTCCGACCCTTCTCAAGAACGCGCTTCCGGTTCACGAGGTCGTCAAGGTGGACCTTCATGTCCCCGGCTGCCCGCCCAAGGCGGAGGCCATCATGTACGTCATATCCGAGCTGCTCGAAGGGCGAAAGCCGGATCTCACCTCAAAGGTCAAGTTCGGATAGGAGCGACTCATGGCAAAGAAACTGGTCATTCATCCCGTGACCCGCATCGAGGGCCACGCCAAAATCACGATCCAGTTGGACGACAGCGGGAATGTGGCCGGCACGCAGTTCCACGTGACCCAGGTGCGCGGATTCGAGAAATTCACCGAAGGGCGTCCCTTTTACGAAATGCCGTCCATCACCGCCCGCATCTGCGGCATCTGCCCCGTCAGCCACCTGCTCGCCTCCGTGAAGGCCTGCGACGCGATCATGGCGGTACAGATTCCCGAGACCGCCGGCATGCTGAGGGAACTGCTGCACTGCGGCCAGATCGTACAGTCCCATGCGTTGAGTTTCTTCCATCTCTCGGCTCCGGACCTACTGCTTGGGATGGACTCCGATCCGGCCCACCGGAACATAATCGGCCTGATCGAGAAGCATCCGGATCTGGCCAAAGACGGGATTGCCCTGCGCAAGTTCGGTCAGCAGGTCATCGAGCGCCTGGCCGGCGAGCGCGTGCACCCGTCCTGGACTGTGCCGGGCGGAGTGAACTCGCCCCTGGCGCCCGAGATGCGCGAGAAGATCCGGAGCGAGTTGCCTATTGCTAAAGCGATAACACGCCGGACGCTCAAGCACTTCAAAAGCATCCTCGATCAGTTCGCCGAAGAGATCGAACATTTCGGCACCTTCCCGAGCATGCACGCCGGCCTGGTCGACAGCCGGGGACGGCTTCAGCTCTATGACGGCTTCGTCCGCTTCAGAGACGCCGAGGGCAACGTTGCCGCCGATATCGAGCGCCCTCGCGATTACCAGAAGTTTATCGGCGAGGCATCGGTCCCCTGGTCATACCTCAAGGCTCCATATTTCAAACCTCTCGGTTATCCGCAGGGGATCTACCGCGTCGGCCCCCTTGCGCGGCTCAATGTTGCGGACTCCTGCGGCACCCCGGAAGCGGATGCCGAACTCCAGGAATACCGCGAGCGGTTCGGCCGGATCACGCAAAGCACCTTCCTCTTCCACTACGCCCGGCTGATCGAAACCATGTACGCACTGGAACGGATGGAGACGCTGCTCGAAGACGATGCGATTCTCGACACGCACGTCCGTGCAACGGCCGGCGTCAACGCGCTCGAGGGAGTCGGGATCGCGGAAGCCCCGCGCGGCATCCTGATCCATCACTACAAGGTCGATGACAAGGGAGCTATCAAGTGGGCGAACCTGATCATCGCCACGGGCCACAACAACCTCGCTATCGGCCGCAGTATCGACCAGGCGAGCCGGCACTTCGTTAAAGCCAACAAGCTCCAGGAAGGGATGCTCAACCGCGTGTCCGCCGTCGTGCGGGCTTATGACCCCTGCCTGAGCTGTTCCACGCACGCACAGGGAATCGTGCCGATGCAGATCGAGCTCGTTTCGCCTGACGGCACCGTGCTCGACTCTCTCAGCAGCGGCTGCTGACCTCAGGATGTTCTGCACCCGCCGGCAGAAGCTGGCGGGTGCTGTCCAGATCGGTGTCTGCGGAATCCGCGCTGTCGGTATCGGAATCGCGATCGCAATCGGTATCCATATTCCAAACGGTCAGGCAACGGACTCCGCGATTGAGGTTTGTTTCCGTTCCATATCGATTGCGATACCGACGCCGATTCCGATCCCGGGAATATTTCGCGAAGCGTCATCCGGCAAGTCTGCTGTCCGGCCTGCTTCCCTTGATTTGCAGAGAGTGTGTCCGCGAAGAGTGACAATTGGAATCCGACCGTGTTAGGGTGAACCGGTCCCGCCGAGGGAATGCAGGTCTTGGAATCTGACAACGAGGGGAGTTGCGTCGCACGCACCATTCACGATCACAGGCGTCAGGGCAGAGACAGGAGGACCGAGGATGCGACAGGCAGCGCACAAAACCGGCCGGCGGCACTTCATGAAAATCGCCGGTTTCGCCGGCACAGCAATGATCACGAACCCAATGACCTCACAGCGCACCGCAAAGGCATACGCCCAAGGCCCCCCGTTCGCACATACAAAGGAACTCGCCGAACAGGAACATGAACAGCTTTTCAACATGTGCGGCTACGCGGCTCCCCCGCTCGATACCGTCCGCGTCGCATTTATCGGCCTCGGCAGCCGCGGTCCCTCAAATCTTGACGCCATGGCATATGTCGAAGGGGTTCAAATCACAGCCCTGTGCGACAAGAGACCCGTCCGCGTTGATTATTCGCAGAAGATACTCGCCAGACATGGCCTGCCTCCTGCCAAATCCTATGCCGGGGATGAAAACATATGGAAAGAGCTGTGCAAGAATCCCGATATTGACCTCATTTCCATTGCCGTCCCAAGAGGTCCCCTGCATGCAAAGATGGCCATATGCGCCATGGAGAACGGCAAGCATGCAGCAGTAGAGGTGCCCGCCGTATCCACACTCGAAGAGGCATGGCAGTTAGTCGAGGCATCCGAAAGAACGAAAAGACACTGCATGATGCTCGAGAACTGCTGCTACGACTATTTCGAACTCCTCACGCTCAACATGATAAGACAGGGCTTGTTCGGCGAATTGATACATGCCGATGCCGGCTATCTTCACCACCAAAACAACTTCGTCAAACCGGAGAGTGGAGATATGTGGCGCGTCAGAGAGAGTCAACATCGAAACGGCAATCTCTATCCATCCCACGGACTGGGACCGGTATGCCAGGCGATGAATATCAACCGCGGCGACAAGCTTGTTCTCATGAGCTCCATGTCGTCCAATGACTTCATGATGGGGAAGATGGCTTCGGAACTCGCCCGGAAGGATGATTTCTACAGGGAATTTGACACACACTCCTACCGGGGCAACATGAATACTTCGATCATCAGGACTCAAAACGGAAAGACAATCATGTTGCAGTACGACATAACAAGTCCGCGTGTCTATTCACGGATTCATTCGATCAGCGGGACAAAGGGCTTTTTGCAGAAATACCCTCTTCCGGCCAGGATATCACTGGGAGAAAAGGATGAATGGTGTAGTGAGGATGAGATGAAAGCATTGTCCGAAAGATACACTCCTCCAATTCTGAAACGGATGGGAGATCTGGCCAAGGAGATTGGCGGGCACGGCGGGATGGACTTCCTGATGAACTGGCGCCTGATTGACTGTCTAAGGAATGGCATTCCACTCGAGCAGGATGTGTACGATGCAGCCGCATGGAGCTCAATAATACCATTGAGCGAATGGTCTGTAGCCAACGGATCGCATTCAATCAAAATACCTGATTTTACATGCGGAGCATATAAAACAAATGTCCCTCTTGACATAACCATGTCCAAGGGCGGTACGACAGGTGTCCGCCCCGCATTGTCGCCTGCATGAAGCGGCCGTTGTTAAAATGCGTTTGCGCATGTACGGGGGAAAGGGTGTCAACTGAATTGAGACCGTGTTAGGGTGAACCGGTCCCACTGAGGCAAAGCAAACCTCGGTATGCGATAATCTTGGGGGGCGTCGGATACCTCCCTCTACTTTCAAACGGATCAAGTCAGAGACAGAAGGAGGGGAGATGGAGCAGGCAGAGAGAGGAAAGACTCAGGTACGTGGTGGGCTGAGCCGCGAGTGGCAGGCGGAGCCCATGCTGGGCGGCTGGTATACGGAAGAGGAAATCGACGCGGTGGTCAAGGCAATTCGAAGCTCGATGGATCCCGCGGTCGGCTTCGGCTTCTTCTGTGACGAGATTGTGGAGTTCGAGCAGAAGTTTGCCAAGTACATCGGCACCAGGTATGCCCTCTCGGTCACCTCCGCTGGCACGGGCCTGGATGTAGCGGTCAGAGCGCTCGACCTGGAGCCGGGGGACGAGGTCATCGTGCCGGCCATGAACTTCCGCGCAGCGCCATATGCCGTTCTAGGCGCCGGAGCGAAATTGGTCCTCTGTGACTCGGATGAAACCCTCAATGCCAGCCCGGCTGATGTGGAGGCGAAGATAACACCGAGAACCCGTGCCATCCTGGTGACGCACATGAACGGCCTCTCAGCGCCCGTGGACGAATACATGGAGATCGCGGCGCGGCACCCGCACTCCAAGTACGGGCCACCGAAGGTCATCGGTGATGCAGCGCGGGCATTGGGCGGCGGCTACAAAGGGGCGAAGATCGGCAAGAAGGGCTGGATGACTGTCTTCAGCCTGCACACGATGAAGATGATGACCACGATCGGCGAGGGTGGGATCATTACCACCGACGACCCGGACCTGATGTTGCGTCTGCGCGCGATCCGACAGTGGGGGATCGCGGTCTCGGAAGATCTCGAGATTGCACGCGGCAAGAAAGGTACCGGTGACATGGGCTGGGGCTCCAACTACAAGCTGACCAAGATCCAGGCAGCCGTAGGACTGGTCCAGTTGCGACGACTCGAACAGATGATCGCACCGCGGGTAGCCCTGGCAAAGAAGCGCACTGCAATGTTGCGCAACGTCCCCGAGCTTACGCTCGCCAGCACGCCGGCGGACTGCGAGCCCGTCTACTACCTGTACAACGTGCTGGTGCCGAAGGCGTGGGCCGGAGCGAAGCGCGACCAGCTGATGGCCATGCTCAGGAAGGAATACGGGGTGGACACCGTGGTGGCTAATCCACCTGTATATCAGACTGATGCCTACGTCCGGCGCATGACCGTCGGCCAATCGTGCCCAAAGGCAGAAGAACTGGGCGCGCGGCTTTTCTGCCCGCCCATGCACCCCCTGATGTCCGACGCAGATAACGAGTACATCTGCAATTCGATCGCGGAGGCGGTCGGGCGGCTGAGGGGTTGACGCCGCTACACGGCAGGTCACGACTGATAGGATTGGCCTTGGTTCCATGCGTCGCTGGTGGAAGCTTGGCGTCGGCCCTGAAAGGGCCACGCAGAACAGCCCAGGGCGTAAGCCCTGGGGCGACGGATCAGGATCCACGAGACAGCCCTGCAAGGGCGGTGCAGGTTGTCGTGTCACCCCTGCAGGGTTCTGTACTGTTTTCCTCCTGTTTGCGGGGCTTGCGCTCTGGGCGGTTCTGTGACGCCGTTGCAGGGCCATCCTCTCGGATTTGATACGGTCTCGGCGAGGTCGAATCAAGCGCCGAGCCAGGAACGTAAGGAAGGTCACACCTGGTGGTTTTCCGGCTGGGACATTGGCGGGGAATCTTCATCTCTGCGGCGTTGCTTGCCGGCCCGCCGCTGGCCGTAAGTGCGCCCGCGGGTCTTCAGGGGGAGGTGTTGCCCGACCTGGTGACTGCGGAACGGATTAACCTGGCTGAGTGGGAGCCCGCCGTGCGGGAGCAGGTTAGCCGGGCTTTCGAGGAGGCCCGTGCCAAGCCCCAGGACGCAACGGCTGTCGGTCGACTTGGAATGATGTTCCAGGTCTACGGCAAGTACGAACTCGCCGAAACCTGTTACCTCCGCGCCCGCGGACTGGATCCAAAATCGTCCCGCTGGCCCTACTACCTGGGCATTGTCGAGAAATCGCTCGGAAAGAACGAACAGGCCATCTCATTCACGCGCGAATCTCTGCAGAGCGAAGGGAACTACGCGCCTGCCCGCATCCGGCTGGCCCAGCTGCTGCTGGACACCGGAGACTTCGGGCAAAGCGCCGAGCTATGCCGTTCAGTGATATCCAAAAACAGCAATCTCGCAACAGCTCACTTTGTACTCGGGCAGGCACTTGCCGGAAAGGGGGACTGGCCTGCTGCCGTGGAGTCGTACCGCCGGGCGTGCGAGATCGCGGTCAACTACGCGGCAGCCCATTACGCTCTCGCGATGGCCTATAGGAACACGGGGGACATGGCGAAAGCCCGCGAACATCTCGAGCGCCATCGGGTCGCGAAGCAGCTGAGACAACCTTCCGAAGACCCGATGATGGACGACGTGAATTCACTCTATTCGGGGGGGCTTACTCAATTTGCGAAAGGCTCCGCCTTCTATCAGCAGGAGAAGACCGCCGAAGCCATAAAGGAGTTTGAGGCCGCGCTGGAAACGAACCCACGGCTTATCGCGGCGCACATAAACCTGATTGCGCTGTACGGACAATTGCGTCAGGACGAGAAGGCCGAGGCCCATTTCCGGGCAGCCGTCGAGCTGGATCCGGGCTGGGTGGAGACCTACTACAATTGGGGACTTTTTCTCGTGCAACACGACCGCAAGGCCGAGGCTGCCGAGCTGTTCAGAAAAGCGGTTGAAGTGAATCCCAATTATCCCGAGGCACGCGTCCAGCTGGGCCTGCTGCTCGACGACTCCGGGAATTCGAGTGAGGCGGCCGACCAATACCAGCGCGCCCTTGAAGTGAATCCCAACATCCGGCAGGCTCACTATTTTCTCGGCCGCTACCTGCTGGGCAAAGGCCGGGTGGAGGAGGCGATCCAGCACCTTCTCGAGACAACCAAAGTGGAGGACTCCTGGACCCCTGTCTGCATGCAGGCGGTCGCCATCGCCTATGAGCGCGGGGGCAACCGGGACCGTGCCCTCCATTTCCTTCGTGAAGCGAAGCAACGTGCAGTCACGCTCCGGCAGGAGGCACTGGCGTCGCAGCTCCAGCGGGAAATCGACAGGCTCGCTTCGGAGGTCCGCCGGCCTTGAGCGCACGATCGCGAGAACGTGTCCGCGGGCCTGCGGCACTACATCTCCGCCTAATTCTGCCGGTCCTGGCGATGCTGGCGTTCGGTTGCTGGAGAGGATTGGGAGGACCGGCGATCCTTTTTCAGGACGTTGCAGTCGAAACCGGACTGCGCTTCCGGCATTTCATCGGCGCTACGGGCTCATTCTTCGTCCCCGAGATATTCGGCTCCGGCATCGCAGTCCTCGATTACGACGGGGACGGGGACCTCGACATATACATCCTGCAGGGCACTATCCTGGACCCGACCAAGTCTCTCAAAGACTCCATCTTCCCACCGCCGGCAGAGCACTTCCCCGGCAGCCGTTTTTTCAGGAATGACCTGGTCCCGACGGGCAAGCTCTCTTTCACAGATGTGACAGAAAAAGCCGGCGTGGCCGGAAACGGCGGGTACGCTATGGGGGTCGCGGTCGGCGACTACGACAACGACGGGCACCCCGACATGCTCGTCACCAACTACGGCAGGGACATTCTGTTTCATAACAGCGGGGATGGAACCTTTACCGACGTCAGCAAAGAGGCACTCCCGCAAGAGGAATCTTTCGGCTCCAGTGCCGCATTTGTTGACTATGACCGGGACGGTTTCCTCGACCTGTTCGTCGTGCGCTACAACTCGTTCAGAGTCCAGGCAGGCAAACTGTGCACCGGGTATGCGGGAGGTCGCGAATACTGCGGTCCCGGTGATTATCGCCCGATCCCGAGCAAGCTTTACCACAATGACGGGCATGGACGCTTCGTCGATGTCACCCGGAGATCGGGAATCAGTGCTGCTTACGGCAACGGCCTGGGGATCGTTTGCGCTGATTTCAACGACGATGGCTGGATCGACATCTTCGTCGCGAACGACAAGACTCCCAATCAGCTCTGGATCAACCGGCATGACGGCACCTTTGTCGACGACTCACTGATGGCGGGCGTCGCATACGATGAGCAGGGGAAAGAGCATGCAGGAATGGGGGTCACCGCCGGTGATTTCGATGAGGACGGCGACGAAGACATCTTCATCGCCAACATCATGGGCGAGACCCACATGCTGTACCAGAACCAGGGGAAGGGGATATTTCAGGATGCCACTACGGCCTACGGCCTGGGCCACACCACCGTGCCCTACACCGGATTCGGGACGCAGTGGTTTGACTACGAGAACAACGGGAAGCTCAACCTGTTCATAGCCACGGGGGAGGTGCGGGTGATCGAGGCACTTCGAGGCAATCCGTTCCCCTTCGATCAGAAGAGTCAGCTGTTTCATAATGACGGCAAGGTGTTCCGCGACGTCTCCATGGAGGCCGGGCCGGCGCTGCAGGTCTCCGGCGTCGGGCGGGGCGCCGCTTTCGGCGATATCGACAACGACGGAGATGTGGACATCGCAGTCAGCGACGCTAACGGACCCGCCCGACTCCTCCTCAACCAGGTCGGCAACCGGAATCACTGGCTGGAACTGCGGTTGCAGGGAGTTACGGTCAACAGGGATGCATACGGCGCCCGGCTGGCCCTTTACCGCAAGGGCCGCCCGCCGCTGTGGCGTCGCGAGGGTACGGACGGCAGCTATCTCAGTGCCGCGGACCCTCGCGTCCATTTTGGGCTGGGGACCGACGAGAACCTGCGGTCCGCGCCGCCGGAAAGCCTCCTCGTCATATGGCCGAACGGGTCGAAGGAAACATGGCAGATCACTAAAACCGATACTCTGATTAACTTGCGCGAAGGCACCGGCAGAGCACTGCCGCCGCAACCCTGAGCTTCATCGCGCCGAGATTGCCGCGTTTCCTGTAAGGGGGTCGTTATCCGAGAAGGGTGTGTCCCGTAGGGACACGGTGATATTAGCCCGGCACTTCAGTGCCGGGACGAGGAAGCAGCGCAAGGATGAGTCCCATAGGGACGACTGATTGCGTGAGACGAAACGCGCGCAGCGGGTTTGTTCAGCCGTCGAGTGGCCGTTGATGTTCCCCAATCACGCTGTTGACACGGAATTGATGGACGACATAGAGTCGGGCACGTTTCTGCGGTTTGCCGGTCTTCACGCAACGAGCCCGATATCCGGTGGAAGCGCGAACGTTTATCGGAGGACCAAACACGAAATGAAGCAACTATTCTGCTGGCTGATGCTCACAGTGCCGGCTGCCCACGCGGCCGCTCATAATCCGATACTCCCGCACCCCCAATCGGTCCGCTACACGGCCGGATCGCTGGCGGTCAACGGTCTTTGGATCCGCTTCGGATCGAACCCGAGTCCGGAGGACCGGCTTGTCGCCCAGCAGTTGGCTTCCAGGCTCTCGTCGATCGGGCAGACGCTTGTGCCGATCCAGGAGATCACGGCGACCGGGCCGTCGATAGTACTGAACCGCACAGGCGAAGTCTCGGCCATGCCGCTTGCGGATGAACGTCCCGGCCCGGAATCGCGTGAGTCGTATTCCCTCAGGATCGCTCCGGATGGCGCCGAGATCCGGGCGGTGTCCTCGGCCGGCTTGTTCTATGGAATGCAGACGCTGCTCCAAATGGTGGAAGGAACGGGGAGCAAGGCCGTGCTCCCAGCAGTGGAGGTCCGCGACTGGCCGGCACTGGCTTATCGAGGTTTCATGATGGACCTCGGGCACGGGCAGTTGCTGCGCGTCTCCGAAATCGAGCGCCAGATCGATCACCTCGCGCGGTTCAAGGCCAACCAGTATTACTTCTATTCCGAGGCTACGATCGAGCTCGACGGTTATCCGCTTGTGAATCCGAACGGCCGTTACACGCGCGACGAGATTCGCCACGTCATAGATTACGGCCGCCAGCGTCACGTGGATGTTGTACCTTGCCTCGAATTATACGGTCACCTGCATGATCTTTTTCGGGTGGAGCAGTTCTCCGATTTGTCCCTGCCACGCTACGGCGGCGAATTCGATCCGCGTAATCCAAAAGTAATCCAGGTGCTGGACGATTGGGTGGAACAGACGGCGAAGCTGTTCCCGAGCCCCTGGTATCACGTAGGCTTCGACGAGCCGTGGGCGTTGGGCAAGCTCGGCGTGCCTGAAGGCAGCGATCCGTTCAGGATCTATATCGACGTGCTGCGTCACGTTGCCCAGCAGGCACAGAAGTACAACAAGCGGCTCATGTTCTGGGCGGACATGCTGAGCGGCGCCCGCATATTCTCCAAACATCCCGAGTTGATAGCGGAACTGCCCAAGGGAACGATCGCAGTGCCGTGGGTATACGACGATCGCCCCGACTTCGTGCCCTATCTCGAGCCGCTGGCCAAAATGAATATCCCTACCGTCTCCGCACCGGGCGTTTGGAACTGGAACGAGATATTTCCCGACTACCATAAGACATTCAAGAACATCAACGGGCTTCTCGGAACGGGAAAGAAGTACAACACTCTCGGGATCCTGAATACGGGCTGGACAGACAGCGCACAGACGATCTATCGAATGTCGCTGCCGGGCCTGGCCATGAGCGGCGTAGCAGGGTGGCAGGGAGAACCCATCGATGCCGCCACTTATTTCGACGAATATTGCCGTCAGATGTACCCGGCGGCAGTCGTTGCGGAAGTGGCCCCGGCGCTCGAGGAACTGTCGAGCGCAGAACAGATTTTCACCAAAGCGCTGGGCGGACCCACGATTCATCAACTCTGGATGGATCCACTGGAGCCCTCGCGGCTGGAGCTCCTGCAAAACAGCAAGGAGGAGTTGCGGAACGCCCGGCTGCTTTCCGAAAGCGCGCAGGTACGATTGCAGCGGGCGCTGCGGATGCAGGGGGATCCCGTCACGCTGCGCAGCCTTCTGCTGGCCGCAAGAATGTTCGACTACCTTGGCATGAAAAACCTGTATGCAACAGAATGGGCTGATTACTTCCGGAAATTGAAAAACAATCCCGATCCCGAGCTGGTGAGCTTCTACCTCAGGACCCAGATCGCGGCTCAGGACCACGGCATGCTGGCAGATCTGATGGATTTGATCACCGAGCTGCGCGAGCAATACCGGGAGGCATGGTTGGAGGAGAGCACCTCCTACCGGCTGGGCACCGCGCTCGCACGCTGGGATGCCGAGTGCGAATACTGGAGGTCGATGCAGGCGCGCATCCCGCAGATCGTCCGCGGGTACAAACAGGGCGAACCATTTCCGTCCGTCGATATCTTGAGGCCGTCACGTTGACATGAGCCTGCACGAGGTGCCTATGAAGAATGGGAAATACGGTGTTCTTGTACACGGAGCCGGCTGGGTGTCGGGGCAGCACGTCGCCGCGTTCTCACGCAACGCGCACTCGGAGGTCGTCGCCATCTCCAGCCGGAAACTGGCCAGTGCCAGGGCACGGGCCGACGAGGCAGGGCTGAAGGGTGTTACCGTCTACGACGATTTCGAGAAGGCATTGAGGCACGACGGCATCGATATTGTCTCGATCTGCACGCCGCAGCATGTTCATTGCGAGAACGTCCTGGCCGCCGCCGCCGCGGGCAAACACCTTGTCATCGAGAAGCCGGTCGGGAATTCGCTCGACGAACTCCGCCAGATGCGGGACGCGGTGCGAAAGACGGGAGTAAAGACCATCGTCAGCTTCGTCCTGCGCTGGAACCCGTTGTTCAAGACCATCAAGTCGATGATCGCGGACAACGCCGTCGGCAGGGTCTACTTCGTGGAGGCCGACTACGAGCACAACGTGGCCAGCTGGTGGACGGGTTTCGAGGATATCCGGAAGGCCTCGACCGGGGTCAACGCTTTCCTGGTCGGCGGCTGCCACGCTGTCGACGCGATTCGGTGGTTTGCCGGACAGGGTGAATTCCAGGCCGCAAAGCCGGTCGAAGTGTTCGCCTATTCGGGAGGATGGCGCCGGGGCGTCCCCATCGAGTTCGACTACATTGCGAACGAGTTCCGTGAATCGCGGCCGCTCGAGTACGACGGGCTGGAGGTCGCGCTGGTGAAGTTCGCCAACGGCGTGGTGGGCAAGGTGTCGGTGAACTTCGACTGCATCATGCCGTACACTTTTCCCGTCGAGATCTTCGGCGACAGGGGAACGTTCCGGGACAACAGGCTCTGGTCACATAAAATCCCCGGCCAGAAAAGCTGGGTGGAGATCCCGACCATTCTGCCCGACTCCGCCGACGTGTCCCATCACCCGTTCCAGGGTCAGATGGACCATTTCATCGACTGTCTACTGTCGGACAGGGAGTCGCACTGCAACCTCGAAGACGCAATCCTGACCCACGAGGTCGTATTCGCAGCCCAGGAGTGCTATCGCACCGGCCGGCCGGTTAAGCTTCCTTTACTCGTCCCCTAGCCGCGATCATGTGCGGCGCCTCAGCGAGGCAGCAAAAGAATCGCCGCCCCCATGATTTCTGTGCCGCACCTTCGGCGCTCTGAGCTTGGCCCTGCTTGATCCCGGCCTTACGGCCGGGCCTACTCACTGGCGGCCCTTCGGGCCTCATCTTCGGTCTTCCGCAGGATTCGGACCTAGGTAGGACAGGTCTGTTAGACCTGACCTACTCGCCGCCTCTTCGAGGCTGGCCTGGAGATAACTGTGTACCTTGTGCTCCGATCGGTTGAGCATGCAAACCAGGCGCGAAGCGCCGGCAGTCAATAGCCACACGCGTGAGCGCGTGGTTACCGGTTGCGATAAGAACCGAGGCCCGACGGGCCGGTACACCGGAATCGGATGATTAATTCACGCATTCTCTGACCCGGCGCCGCAAGAACCACGGCGGGTGCTACGCAAGCCCTGAGACGAAGCTCTCGACGAAGGCTCGGGCCTTTCTCGCGTTCGCAAGGAGCTGTGAAAGGTCACCCGGCGCAAGACACTCGATGAGCAGCGCACCGCTGGTGAATCCGCCGCGTTTCAGGTTCGCCATCACCTTCGGGAAGTTCACCATCCCGGTTCCGGGCGTGAGCTCGACTTCCTTGGGCATACGGAAATCCTTCACGGACATGCCGACGACAAGCCCGTCCACGGTAGCGGAATCGTCCACGGGATCGAGTTTCCCATCGGAGTAGTAGAAGATGTTGCCCGGATCGTACCAGAGCCTGAAGTTGCTGCAGCCGACCGACTCGATGAGCTGACGGCACTGCGGCCCCGTCGCGTTGGTTCCGCCGTGAGGCTTGACGCTGATGCCGATGCCCTTTTCCCTGGCATATCCGCAGCATTCAGCGATGGCTTTGTAATAGGGCTCCACCAGGCTCGGCTCGCTGACTCCACCCATCATCAGGTCCGCAATTCCGGCTGCGACGCAGTTGTCTATCAACCGCTTCATCCCCTGAATACCCGCTTCCAGCGACTTTTCCACCGGGATGCCGCCGCCGTAAAGAGACGGGACCGAAAGGTTGCGCTTCCTGCATTCCTCGCCCACCTTCCGCGCCTCTTCCGGTTCGGTATCGACCGAGATGACGAGATTCGTAGGCGACTTCGTCGTCATCAAGCCGGCATACCTGAAACCGGCTTCAGCGATCGCGTCGAGCGCCACACGATATTCGTGCTGCGCCCACGGCCTCGTGTAGCAACCGATGTGAAATGGCCCGGCTGCCCTGGACAACGCCGATGCCAGCTGCGGGGCAAATGCCCCAACGACAAGGGCACTCTCAAGCATCTCACGTCGTGAAATCTCGCCTCCTGGTTTCATCGCAGCAGTCCTCCTCTCAAAGTCTCGTCAGCATAGACGCCGCGGCTCCCTGAGTCAAACCTGAAAGAGCTTGACTGAGGCACCGCAGGACAACGATACTGAGCCGCAAGTTCCGCATGGCAGCGGAATTCCATAAACGGCAAAGGGGGACATTCATATGCCGAAAGTAAGAGCCAACAGCGTGTTGCTGACCTTGATGCTGCTGCTGTCGGTGCTCAGTCTCACGTCGTACAGTCAGGAAGGACTTTCTACCCTTCGAGGAACCGCAACTGATGCCAGTGGTGCGGTTGTGCCCGGTGTCACTGTTAGCGCGCGCGAAGTTCAAACCAACGTAGTGGCGCGGACAGCTACCACCGATGCACAGGGTAACTACGAGATGCCGGCGTTGAAATCGGGCACCTACCAGCTGACGGCCACGCTCGCAGGTTTCAAGACCTTCGTGGTGGACGGTATTCTGCTTCAGAGCAACTCGGTGAAGCGCGTCGACATCACGTTGGAAGTCGGGGAGGTGGCCACACAAGTCACGGTGAGCGCAGCCTCCGCGGCAATACAGACAGAAGAAGGCAAGATCGGATCGGATTTCAAGGCGGAAGAGCAGTACGCCAGTCTGCCGATTCCCGGCAATGCCTTTTCAGGCACCTGGGCTGTTCTGGCGGTTTTGCCTGATGTCCAGAGGGAGTCGGGTGACTGGGGAAGCCCTACGTTCGCGGGTCAGGGTGGTTCCCAGATCCACATGGGTCAGGACGGCGTGAAAGAGGAAACGACGAACAGCCAGACGGTCAACATGGAGGCTGTGGCGGAACTCAAGGCCGTCGTGGTTAACAACACCGCCGACTACTCGCGGGTAGGCTATTTCGACACCATCACGAAGAGCGGCACGAATGATTATCACTTCGATGGCTCTTACTATTACCGGACGTCGGCTACCGCGGCGCGCGGCTTTTTCGAAGAAGAGAAAACGCCGGTCATTTACCACACCTTCAACCTTGCCGCTTCCGGCCCAATCATCAAGAACAAGACGTTCTTCTATGCGCTGTGGAACGGCGAACGTGTTCCGGCACACTCCTTTCACCTCATCAACGTGCCTACGGACGCGATGCGGGCCGGGGACTTTTCGGCTCTCGGAACCATCATCGATCCCACGACCGGCTCGCCATTTCCGAATAACGTGATTCCGGACTCGAGAATCAGCGGTGTCGCGAAGCAGACCCAGAACCTGTTGATCCCTGCTCCAAATCGCGGCGATGCAAACGTCCCGGTGAACAACTTCAGCTGGACGCACAACTGGCCCGACGACCAGTTCAATGCAAACGTGTTCATGGTTCGCCTCGACCATCAGGTATCGGAGAAGAACTCGCTCTATGGCAGGATACAGATGTACTTTCCGCAGTACGTGCTGGTGGGCAACTACCCGGAGACGGTCTGGACCAAGACGCGGCACAGTTATTCCTGGGTTGTTACGGACACCCACACTTTTTCGCCTGCCCTGGTCAATTCCCTCACGTTCGGAGGCAACTACGACGCAGAGAATTACGACGGGACTGTAGACGGAGTGCAGCCGGCCTCAGGTGCGGAACTGGTAACACAGATGGGACTGCAGGGAGTCAACCAGGCAGGCATCAGTACGCCCGGTGGATCTCCGGTAATCAATATCGATGGCTACGACGAAATATCGATTGTGCCTGGAGGGTACGACCGGCCAGGCCAGAATTTCAACGTGGCTGAATCGATTTCCTGGGCCAAGGGTAAACATGTGCTGAAGTTCGGAGGAGAACTCAGAACGTACTCCTTTTACAACGAAATCGTCTCGAACGACAACTACGGCAATTTCTCGTTCAACGGTGCATTCACGGGAGACGCGTACGCGGACTTTCTGCTGGGGATCCCCATCAGCAGCACGAGGTTGAACCCGCTGGTCAAGCGAACTCAGACCTCCAAAGAGTTGGGCTTGTTTGTGACCGACTCATACAAGGTAACGAAGAAGCTCACCCTGGATCTTGGCATCCGTTGGGATCGCTTCAGCTCCACGACCTATAAAGATGGCTTGATGTACAACTGGGATGCTTCGACCGGCAACGTGATCGTGCCCCAGGACGCGATGAGCAAGATCAGCCCCCTCTATCCCGGCAACATCGCGGTCGTGGCCGGAGACGTGGTGCCGAAGCCGGACGAGTGGAACTTCGTGCCGCGCATCGGCTTTGCCTACCGTTTGGATGACAAGACCGTAATCAGAGGCGGTTACGGAATATTCAACGAGTTTCTGGGTCAATTCAGCCGTGTTAACGAAAGAGGGCCGTTCGAGATCGCCGAAACCTATACCAATTCGGTCACAAACGGCGTGCCGTTCTTCCAGATGCCGAACCCATTCCCGACCAGCCTTGTCTCGGCGGAGGTTCCATCCCAGGACGTCACGGCAATACCCATGAAGACAAAGAACGGTCAGATCCACCAGTTCAATGTCAGCCTGGAACGCCAGGTCGCAGATATCGGGATCCGGCTCTCCTACATCGGTTCCCGGAACCGCAACATGAACTACGATATCGGCACCAACATACCTGAGCCCAGCCTGATCCCGTTCAGCGACGACCGGCGGCCGTTTCCTCAGTTTGTCGGCACAACCGTGTATCGCACGAACGGTGGCCTGAACTACGATTCCATGAGTCTCAATGTCAACCGGCGCGTAGGGCAGGTCACGTTCGACGCGCACTGGACCTGGGCTCATGGGATGAACAACATGCTGAACAGGGAGAATCCCTACGCCCCGCTTTACTGGAACCGCGATTTCTTTGCCAAGCACCGGTTTGTGGTCAACGCGGTGTGGCAGATGCCGTTCGGTCACGGGAAGCGGTATGGCGCCAATGTTCCCTCCGCTGTGAACCAGATCATCGGCGGATGGAGCGTAACCTGGCTGGCCTATTTCATGACGGGCCAGTATTTCTCACCCAGCTTCTCCGATGCGGATCCGTCGAATACGAATTCGTACGGGGGATTCCCGGATCGCGTGTGCGATGGCAACTTCCCGACGGGGCAGCGCAGCCTGTCTCAATGGTTTGACACTTCCTGCTTCCAGAATCCTCCCGCAGGTCGATTCGGAAACAGCGGTGCCAATCTCCTCGAAGGGCCCGGCATGAACGTCAACAACGTAACCTTCCAGAAGGATTTCAAGATAACGGAAAGGATGCAGTTTGACTTCATGACCCTGATCGGCAATATCTTCAATCACCCGAACTTCCTTCCGCCCTCAGCCGACATCTCGACGTCGGACGTCGGAGTCATCAGCTCCACATATGGGTATTATGCCGCAGAGCGAGCCAACGCGCGCATGATCGAATTCAGAGCGCGTCTTCGCTTCTAGGTTTGTCTGAGCCTCTGCTGTCACGGGGCCGCAGCCCGCACCGGGTTGCGGCCCTGTTTTTTAGAGCTCCGCCAACTGGTGGCCACGGCGCATGAAGGCGCGCATGTTTTCCACCGGCACGTCGCGCGGGATCATTTCGCCGCTGTCCAGGATGAAGCCGGTGCCCTGGCGGCCAATCGCCATGAGACGGTCGACATCTTTCTCCACCTGCTCCGGGGTCCCCTTCATCAGGACCTCGATGGGATCGACGTTGCCCATGATGCAGGCTCTGCCGCGCGCGGTGCGTAGAACGGCCTCCATGTCGGCGCCAGGCCCGACGCTGATGACATCCGGCTTCAGGTCGATCTCCAGTTCGATATGAGGAATCGAGATTTCGCTGTTGTGGAGGAAGACCATCCCGCCGGCGTTCTGACAGGCCTGAATGACCTTGCGGCAGGGCTCCGCTGCGAAATCCCGGTAGTGCGCGGGGGAAAGCAACCCGGAGAAAGCGTTGCAGTCACCCAGCCAGATGGCGTCCGCACCGGCCTCAATCTGCGCAACGGCCCAGCGCGATTGCAGATCCACGAAGAAATCCATCGTTTCGCGCAACAGGTCCGGGTCCTCGTACATCATGAGCATCGGCGTCTGCAGGCCGTACAGCAGGCCGGCTGAGGAATAAGGAGCGGCATTGCTTCCCACGACGCAGACGGTGTCCCCGAATTCGGTCTTGAACCGGCGCAACGCCTCCAGTTTGATCGGCATGCGGCCATCGTGCGCAATGTCAGGCATTTTCAGAGACTTGAGCGTCTCCCGGGTGGCAGGCAGGTAATCGTGCGTCGCCCGAAGGATGTTCCCTTCGCCGACGCAGCCGACACCGAGCACTTCAAACTCGATGCAGTCGTCTATCTGCAGCCAGACCCAATCGTAGTCAAACTCCCGCACGGCGGCACTCCACACCTCGACGAGTTTGTCCGCACTCTGAATCGTTTCCTCGTAGGTGTACTTGCCGTACCATTTGACGTCGAATTCTTCGCTCATCGCGAAAACAGGAATTCGCTTTGGCTTCTTCAGGGCCACACAGGCCCGGATGTCGTCCATCACACCTTCATATGGCATCACGTATCTCCCTGTTGTATGGATCGCCATCCATCATAACCGATGCGTGCCTTAATAGATTCCGTGAAATCCGTGACGGCAGGATTTCCTGTTGACAACCCCGATCCGCGGCGCCAGATTCGACGGAGTTTGGAGGAAATCATGGATTACCAAATGGATCGGCGCAGTTTTCTCGGTGTTGCTGCCGCCGCACTCGTGCCGGTGGGCACAGCAGCCGGTAGTTCAGTCAGAATCGGCGTTGTCGGTGTGGGCAATCGCGGCAGCAGCCTGCTGCGGCTTGATGCTCTCGATGAAGGACGTGAGTGTTCCTGCACTCTGTGACATCGATGTGCAGCAATCTGGCAGCGGGCCAGAAGATGGTGCAACAGTCGGGCCGGCCTGTGCCGGAAGGGTATTCCCGGAACGAACACGACTTTGAGCGGCTTATGTCGCGGGATGACCTCGATGCCGTGGTCATTGCAACCCCATGGGAATGGCACACCATCATGGCCGTTTGCTGCATGAAGGCCGGCAAATTCACAGCGTGTGAGATACCGGCAGCGCTGACCTTCGAGGAATGCTGGAACCTGATCGATACGCACGAAAAGACCGGAACCCCGTATACGATGCTGGAGAACTGGTGCTATCGGGAGGACAACCTTGCAGTGCTCAACATGATCCGGCAGGGCCTGCTGGGGGAAATCGTCCACTGCCACTGCGCCTACTCGCACGACTGCGTTTTCTGGTATTTCGACGAGAAGGGTTACCCGAAGTGGAGCGGGAATTTCCTGACCAGGCGAAACGCGAACCCAGAACCCACCCACGCCATCGGACCGGCGATGAGCTGGATGGAGCTCAACTGCGGCGACTACTTCGCGTATGCAACCACGACCGCCAGCCGGCCTCTCGGCATATATCGCGAGCTAAGCCGGAGATATGGTCCGAACCATCCTTCGGTAAAACAGAAGTACCTGCAGGGTGACGTCGTCACCACGGTGATCAAAACGCACAGGGGCAACACCATTGTGGTCAACAACGACATGCAGCTGCCCCGGCCCTACGACAACCGCTGGCTTATCCAGGGCACGCTTGGCCTGTATTCCCACGAGCACAACGCCGTCTACCTGGAAGGATTGACCAAAGGGGAGAAATGGGAGCCATTTGACCCCTACCAGTCTAAGTTCGGCCACAGCCTGTGGAAGACTGTCCCGGCGGATTCGCCGGAGGGGGGACATGGCGGGGCCGATTACCTGGTCGTGAGGGAGTTTATTAAGTCCGTTGTGAGCAAGATGCCGCCACCCATCGATATTTACGATTCGGTGCTGATGAGCTCGATCATTCCCCTCTCGCAGGAGTCAATCGCAAAAGGGAGTGCGCCGGTGGCCTGCCCGGACTTTACCCGCGGCAAGTGGCAAACCCGCAAGCCCTCGTTCGGTCTATAGGGGGTCGGACCGAGCCAACTGCTTTGCCAGCTTATGGATAGCGGTATTCCAGGCCCTAAATGTGGCCTTACACTCGATTTTCGGCGCCTTTTTTCGCATTCAAGGCCGGCACGACGCAGTCAATTCGTGTGAGGCAGAAATGGGGGCCCAAAATCCGTTCTAAGCCCCTTTTTGGAGGCAAGCATGCTCGTAAGCATTTGGTTTTTAAGTCGCTGCTTTGTTCCGGTTGCGTCCGACCCCGGTTGTCTGTCCGGTTCTGGTCACCTTGCTCTCGCTGGCCAGTGCCTATCCTTCGAGTTCGCCCGCAGTGTTTCCGACTCCGCGGCAGATCGAAGTTCGCACGGACGTGCTGGAGCTGAATGAGTCGATCCCCATCCTGCTTCCGGAGCGCCCGTCGGCCGAGGACATATCCCTTGCCCGGCTGCTCACGGCGGAAGTGAGCGACCGCTACGGCCTCGCACTGCGGACCGAACGGGCTGAGAACATGCAGCGACGCCGTTCTTTTATCCTGATCGGATCCGTTGCCAATCCCCTGGTGCAGCAGTACTCGCGCGAAAGTCATGTGAACCTTGTTACAGACCGCGAAGGCTATGTACTCGATGTCCGTCGGAGCACGGCCGTCGTGGCGGGGGCGGACGACGCCGGTGCGTTCTACGGGCTGCAATCACTGCGGCAGCTCATCGATCGAACGCAGGACGGCGTTCGCGTCCAGGGCACGATGATCCGGGACTGGCCGCTGAAGCCGTTCCGCGGCATCAAGCTGTACCTGCCGGGGCACGGCAATATCCCCTTCTTCAAACGTTTTGTCCGGGACTTTATGGCGCTCTACAAGTACAACACCATGATCCTGGAAGTGAATGCCGCCATGCGGCTTGACAGGCACCCGGAATTGAACGCGGGATGGATCGACCTCGGCAAAGACCTCAACTATACCCGTCGCCACCGATCCTGGGGTCCGGGGCGCCAGTTCCAGGATTCCGCCAATGCCGACACGGGCGACAGCGAGGTCCTCGAAAAGGACGAAGTGGCAGATCTGGTGGCGTTTGTCAGGAAGCACCATATCGAGGTGATCCCGGAAATCCCGACACTGACACACAGCTACTACCTGCTGACACGACACCACGAACTGGCGGAGATCCAGGATGCAGAATGGCCCGACACATATTGCCCTTCGGAACCCAGGGTGTACGCGCTCGTGTTCGACGTGCTGGACGAGTACCTGGACGTGATGAAGCCCACCACGGTGCACGTCGGCCACGACGAATGGCGCATGCCCCTTGGCGTCTGCCCTCGCTGCAAAGGGAAAGATCCCACAGAACTCTTCGCGGCCGACCTGAACCGGATCTACGCTCACCTGCGTTCGAAAGGGATCGGCACTGCGATCTGGGGCGACCACCTGATCGAACCTCTGCGCGGCAGGAAGATCAGACATGTTCCCAACCCGGAGGGCACGCCGTACGACATGCCTGGCGCGCTCTCACCGGAACAGGTTAAGAAACTGATTCCCAAGGACATCCTGATCTTCAACTGGTTTTGGGATTCGCCGCAAGATGGCGACGGAGAACAGGGCCTCGGGGAGCAGAACGAGATAGCGCTTTCGGATTGGGGCTTCCGTCAGGTCTTTGGTAACTTCCAACCGCATATCGCGGACTTCGATCGCCGCGCGGAACGGCGCAGCATAATCGGCGGCGCACCTTCCAGCTGGGCGGCAACGAATGAACTCAATTTCGGCAAGGACCTGATGTTCGATTTCCTCGGTTGTGCCAACCTGCTCTGGTCCCTGGACCGCCCCGACATGAAAAGGCTCTCGCTCCTCGTTCAGGAGCGCCTGCCGGGAATAAGGATCCGTCTCAGCGCGACCCCTCTTCCAAGCAACGACTGTCCCGGTCTAATCAAAGAAATCAAACTGGGCACCACGGACGCTGTTCGGATCGGTGAGGATGTGAGCAGCATCATCTTCGTACAATCCTGCCGCAGCCGTGCACGCAACGCGGCCGCCTACACTGGGACCTGGAATTTCGCAGATACTGCAGACCTCGTGGGATGGTACGAGGTGACCTACGAAGACGGATTCGTCGAGACCGTTCCGCTTCGATATGGCGTGAACATCCTGGAGGAAGGATGGCTCGAAAGTCCCGCCCCCAAGGACCTGGCATACGAAGCGGAGCTGAAGCGGGTTCGCGGCGACAAGGCGGCTTTTGCGTTCGAGTGGGTCAACCCGCGCTTCGGAAAGGCGATCAGGGAGGTGCGCCTGCAATCGACACTGCCGTCGAATCCGGTCACGCTTGAAAGTCTGCGCATTGTCCCGAAGCTTGGCGCCCCTGAACCCAAGCCCTTACGCATGGCGCCGTAGGCGAACCAGCCGCGCCAGTATTACTTGCCCTCCTTCAGTTCCCGCACTGCCGCCAGGACAGCGTCAGCCATGTATTCGAGCTGCTGCCGCGTCAGGCCATAGAGCGGCAGGTGGGTGTACTTGTGGCAAAAGACCTGCTCGGTATTGGGGCAGGTCTCGCCGATGGCTGCCTGATCATAGCCCAACTCGCGGATGATCTCGAACTTGTACATCGGCGCGAAATGCTGGATTTCGGTGACCCCCTTGCTCTTCAGCTTGGTCTTGAGATCCTGAACATCGCCCAGAATCATCTTCGGATTGACCTGGAGCAGGAACAGGTGATGGGTGCTGCGGATCTCATCGGTGTCGCCCGGGGGCAATACGATCTCCGGGGCTTCCGCAAACCGCTCGCAGAGATACCGAAACGCTTCCCGCCGCCGGCCAAGTATCTGCTCGAAGCGCGTCAACTGGTTGAGCAGCACGACGGCCTGCGCTTCGGTGACCGAGTAATTGGATGGGGCCACCGGATTACCGAATCGGTCGCGCAGCGCAGTCACATCGTAGAGCCAGTTCTTCACCTGCCGCGTAAAGTCCAGTGAGCAGAAGCGGGCCTTTGCGAACTGCTCCCCAAGAACTCCGTTGCTGACCAGGATGCCGCCTTCTCCCAGGGAAGTGATGTTCTTGACCTCGTGGAAACTGTAGCCGCCGAAATCGCCGATAGTGCCGATCTTCTTTCCCTTGTACAGGGCACCGAAGGCGTGAGCCGCATCCTCGATCACCATGATGCCATGCTTCTGCGCAAGCTCCATGATGGGGTCCATGTCCGCGGGATATCCGCCGATGTGAACGGGCATGATGACCCGCGTCTTCGGCGTGATCTTGCGGGCGACATCCGCCGGGTCGATGTTGACGGTCCGCTGATCGAGATCGGCAAAAACTACTTTGGCCCCGATGGAGAGGGGCCACAGCATCGTGGCAACAAAGGTGTTGGAGGGTATGATTACCTCATCACCCGGGCGAAGGCCGGCGAGTCGCAGAGCGATCTCCATACCTCCCGTCCAGCTAGCCAGAAAACAGGCATGCTTGACATCGAGCATCTCTGCAACCCTTGCCTCGAGCATCTTGACGTTCTGGCCCAGGCTCAGCTTGCCCGCATATTCGCCCTCCGCGGCCAGCGCTTCGACAGCCGCGCGGACATTCGCAAGCTGCTTCTGGTACGACTCCGCCTTACCTGCTGTCGGCTGGATCAGGAACCCAACAAGCCGCGTGATGTCATCGCTCGTGACGGGCTCGCCGACTGCGCGCCAAGGCACCGCAGCGTCGCCTGTCTCATAGCGGAAATCCGACAGTTTCTTCTTTTCAGTAACACTGGTCATGGTTTCTTTCCTTATTGATGTTAAGGTGACCGCAGAGACAACCACACCGTGTAAGCAAAATGGCGGTCTTCCTCCGTACGGTCGGCGTTCATGCCTCGTAGATCTTCCGCTTCGCGGCGTCGTAGGCCATCCGCTTTCCTCGTAGGAACGATTCATCCGCCATGATGCCGGCGACCGCATGCGCGTAGCCCGCTTCCATGGGGGCATTCGGAGCCTTGCGTGTCCTGAGGCATTCGAGCCAGTTCTTCATGTGCGGGACGCTTTCCACGCGAGGCAGCTTGGTTCCGTTCTCGACCTTGTCGGACTCTTCGACTCCCTCCCCGCTGACGGGCCACTCTCCGTCCCAGTCCCAATCGCTGCAATCAATGGATCCCCGGGTCCCGTAGATCCTGTTGTCGCGGCCCGCGCCATTGCCGAAGAACTGGCCGTATCGCACGACGAAGCCTTCAGGGTATTCGAAAACCATCTCCACCGAGTCGGGCACGGTCCAGCCGTCCTTGTACCGGAAGGTCCCGAATTGCGCAACCGCCCGGCTCGGCGCGCCAACTCCGGTGATGAAATGCACAGTATCGATGAAGTGAAGCCCCTGCGTTGTGTGCGGTCCGCGCGAGAATTCACGGAAACCGTACCAGCCGGCATACTGCCTGGCATCAAAGGGCCTGGGCTTCAGGTGCATCAGGAACGCCTTCCAGTCCACGTCTGCCTCCGTTATCGGGGCGTTCCGCGTAGCGCAGCCAGTAGGGCTGCGAGCCGTTGCGCGCCTGGGCGGCCTTCAGGATCTTCCCCAGCCCACCGGACGCGATGAACTGCCGCGCCGCCGACGCCTGGGGCAGGCTCCTTATCTGCGTCCCGTTCTGCACAACGCGATCGTACTTCTTGACCGTGTCGAAGGCCTGGATGAGTTCCTCCATGTTCATGGCCAGCGGCTTTTCCACGTAGGCGTCCTTGCCCGCCCGCGCCGCCGCGATCAACTGGGTGCAGTGTTGGTGCTCCGGCGTCGCGATCGTCACCGCGTCGACATTTTTCAGAGCCAGCACATCCCCATAATGCGCGAATTGCGCCGGCTCTCTGTTCGAGACCTCCTTGACTTGAGCGACAGCCTGCTCGCGCATCTGTCGCCAGGGGTCGCAGACTGCTGTTATCTCAACGTTCGTTTCCTTTTGGAACTCGGATATTTCCTTCATGAGGGCCTGACGCCCTCGGTCGCCGCAACCGATAATCCCGATTGAGATCCGGTCATTGGCACCCAGAATTCGTGCAAAACTCGCGGCCGTCGTAGTAGCCGCCAGGGTCGTCCCGACAAATTCCCGCCGACTCATTGTCTTCTGCATGGCAATTCGCATCCTTCCTTCTGTAGCTCAGCAATGCTGGCCAGAGAAAAACCCTCCCGGTCAATTTCCGGGTCATGCTAAGGCTGACCGGTCAGGAAAGGCAACAACGAATCGGTTGATTCTCTCTCCCAATCAGGCCGCGAGGACTGTGACGCGACCATCGGAGCATTTTGTGTTAAGCTCCGATCGCCATGAACTGTCTACGACTTTTCGCGCCTGTTGTCTTGTTGTTTGCCTTCACCGTGCCTGCCGCGGCGGAAAACTTGCCCTACCGTTTTCTGCTTGTGATCGGGAGTCAGTGGAATGACCCTGCCAGCAAACTGATCGAAGCCGGCGGCGAATTCCCGGTTGTCGCCACGCTCCTGAAGACCTGGGGAGTGCCGTTCGATATCCTGCGCCTCGACCAGGAGCGGTTCGACCGCTACTACCTGCTCGACCGCGAGGGCCGGCCCCGCTACGGCACGATCATCTGGGATGCGGAACCCGGCGCTGTCAACTCCAAGGACATGGCATTGCTCTCGGCTCTGGTCGACAGCCACGGTCTCGGCCTGGTTGTGCTCGGTGACACCGTAGCCACTCCGGACATTGCCGCCACCGCCGGCCTGGAGTACGTGAGCGAGTATCGACTGGGTGACGGGTTGACTTTTTCCGCCGAGCACTTCATCACCCGAGGGCTGCAGGGCAGGGACAAGGAATTCCCCGTGGAAGATGGGTCGTATATCCCGGGTAGCAAAGTCAATGTCAAAGACGCAACCGTTCTCGCACGGCGGGGCCACCTCCCCTTCCTGACCGCGAGAGGCCGTGTCGTCTGGATCGGTGCCGACCGCGCGAGCGTACAGCTCAGGCATCAGATCGTTCGTGACATCTTCAAGCGAGCGCTCGTCTACGCTCAGGGCTACATGCTCTACGCGGAGTACCCGAAGAGCATGATGCTCTTCATGGACGACATCGGCACGTCGGACCGCACGTACCTTCCCTACTGGCACTATCGCACGCTCGACGAAGACGCAATCCGCAAGGGCCTGATCGAACCGTTGAAACGGCACCACGCATACCTGATGGAAGACATCATCACGGGATACGTGGACCGCAAGACCAGGAGCATCGTCACACCCTGGAAACAACAGGTGGTCGACGAGATCGACGGCAAGACGCTGCATGATTACGTCTCGGCCAAGCGCGGCCTGGACGCTGGCGTGCGCGAGGGGGTACTCGAAATCCAGTGCCACGGCTACACTCACATGCTGCCGGACCTCGAATCGCCGCCCGGCCCATTCTGGGATGCGCCCATGGACGGCACCGGAACCCTGGGCTTCGATGAAGAGTTCGGCGATCGCCTCCGTAACAGGGACGTGCCCGCGATAACACAACGTTTCCTGATGGAACGCGGCCTCGAATACCTGCGGCAGGATTTTGGAACCGTCCCGCTCTTTGTAATCAACGGCGGAAGCGGGAAGTCACTCTCCTACCCGCACCACAGTGCCCGGCTGGGGGCAGAGATGGGCTTCGGCCTGGGGCACTTCAACGCAGTTTGGTACCTGGGCAGGGACCTGGCGCTCGACATGGAGCAGCTGGTGCTTGACGGCGGCTGGGCGCACGACCGCAAGCTGAGCGCCGCGGACATCCCCTGGACCATTGACGCTCCGCACTCGCTGATCTTTCATGACCGCGACGTCTCCATCGACATCACAGCCGCCGATCGCCTCCTGACCGCACTTGGTTCCGGAGTCCGTTATATGACAGCGAACGAGTATTCCGGATACCTCCACGCGCGAATCGAAAAGGGAAATGAGCCCGGAAGACCTTTGTCCCTGGTCGTGTTCTACGACGACCACTATTGCCGATATTTCGCCTCACACGATTCGACGTGGACACTGCACCTGTCGGACGACATGCGCCGGGAGCTGAAGGCAGGGGGCCTCGAAAAGCAAGCGGTCACAATTCCGAGGGGATTGGGAGCCCACATCGTGCCGGTAGGACCCGCGGCACCGTAAAGAAACCTTCACCGAAGACAACCCTGACGACGATAGCCCGCATGTGCGTTAAGGAGCCTGTTCAACCCTTGCAGGGTTGATGTTTCAGGAGGAGCCCGGGCCGCTATCCCCGGGAACGATGCGGTTCGCCACGCGGGCCGACCCTGAAGGGACAGCAGCCTTGCCATGAGAGGAGGTCACCCCACTTGCTCCTGTATGAGTGAGAGGAACGGCGCGTTCGTTGTTGCCTTTCTCAACTCCCGGCTTTAGGATGGCCGCTCACCAAAAAGGAGAGCTCCCATGGCAAAGAAAATCAATTTCGGAGTCATAGGCGCCGGCGGCATAGCGCGGCGCAAGACCATTCCCGGCATGCTGAAAGCCAGGCACTGCCGGCTTGTCGCCGTGATGGATCCTGTCGATCCAGAGAACATCGCCGCTGCATTCAACGTGCCGAGAGCCTACAAGAGCGAGGCCGAGCTCCTCTCCGATCCGGAGGTCGGGGCCGTGTACATTGCCTCGCCGGTTCATTGCCATCACAGGCAGATCCGAATGGCGGCGGAGGCGGGCAAACACATCCTTTGCGAAAAGCCTCTGACCATGAACGTGAAGCAGGCCAAGGAAGCTGTGGAGCTCTGCCGCAGGCAGAAAGTCTTCCTGCAGGAGGGCTACATGATGAAATTCCACGGCGCTCACCAGGCGATCAAGGGGATGATCGATCAGGGGCGCCTCGGCAAGATCGTTTACATGAGGGCTCAGCTCTCCTGCTGGTACCCCAGGATCGAAGGCGCCTGGCGCCAGGATCCCCGGCTGGGTGGGGGCGGCGCGCTGATAGACATGGCAACACACCTGTACGACCTGCTCGAGTATTTCGCAGGACCGATGCGCAGAATCGCCGCGATAGCGGACACCCTGGTCCAGGACTACAGATCCGACGATTCCTCTACCACACTGGCAGAATTCAAATCGGGCGCCCACGCAACCATCGATTGCTTCTATTGCGTCCCCGACGAAGCCAGCCGTACACGGCTGGAGATTTACGGATCGAAGGGAGCCATTCTTGCAGAGGGCACGATCGGTCAGAGCGAGAAAGGCAAGGTCGAAGCCTGCTTCGGCGAAGCGCCCGGCGGTTATGACTCGGCACAGAACAAGGATGTGGCGCGCACATTCCAAAAGGTAGCCTTCAAGCCTGTCAACCCCTACACGGCGGAGTGCGACTACTTTGCGAGCTGCATTCTCGACGGCCGGCCTCCGGCAATCAACGACGGCAAGAACGCGATCCATGTGATGTCGCTGGTTGAGAAGGCCTACGGGTCGTGGAAGAGTAAACGGATCCTGCCCGTTTAGTGCTGGCATGATGCGACGGTTCATTTTGTCATGATGAGGCTGCCATGGGGAAACGCCTGGGACTTTGCTGGATGTGGGTCGCGCTCGTAAACCTTGGACCGGTGACCGTAGCACAGGCCCAGGCTCAACGGAAAGTTTTGCTGCCTGCACCACAGAACGTTACGTACGGCACACGGGCGGTGCCTGTGCGGGGGTTCAGCATCCAGCTTCCCCAAAACTGCGCGCCCGAGGACCAGTTTGCCGCTCAAGAGCTTTCGTCTTTCCTGCACTCCCGCACAGGCGCCAGGTTTTCCATCGCGGGAGAAACCGCCTCCACCCGCGTGATCGCTCTTGCACGCACGGGCGGGATCGACCCGTTGCCGGTCCCGGGCGAGAAAGGCAGACCCGAATCGAGGGAAGCCTACAGGCTCAAGGTCACTCGGGACCGGGTTGAGATCAGTGCTGCTTCCTCCGCGGGCCTTTACTACGGCGTTCAAACGCTGTGCCAGTTGGTCGACGGTTGCGCCGATCAGGCAGTCCTCCCCGAAGTCGAGATACAGGATTGGCCCTCGCTCGCCTATCGCGGGACCATGGTGGATATCAGCCACGGCCCCCTGCCGACTGAAGACGAAATCAAGCGCCAGATCGATCTGCTTGCCCGGTTCAAGGGCAACCAGTATTACTTCTATAATGAAGCAAGTATCGAGCTGGAAGGCTACGGGCTCATCAACCCGAAGGGTCGTTACACCCAGGCGCAGATCCGCCGCATCATCAGCTACGCCCGGGAGCGTCATATCGATGTGGTTCCCTGCCTGGAACTCTATGGTCATCTGCACGACATCTTCCGCCTGGAACGCTTTTCCGACCTGGCCGTCTTCCCTCATGCCGGCGAATTCAATCCGGCTAACCCCAAGGTGAAAGAGCTGCTGGCCGATTGGGTGGAGCAGTTTGCACTTCTGTTCCCGAGCCCTTTCGTGCACGTCGGATTCGATGAGACCTGGCAGATCGCCAACCTGGCGAAACAGGCCGGTGGGCTCAGCCCCGCGAAGCTGTTTGTCGAGCAGCTCCGGAACGTGGCGACCGGGTTCCAGAAGAACGGTAAACATGTGATGGCGTGGTCCGACGTCATGGTCCACTATCCCGAGAGCATGGCTGAAATGCCGCCGGGTATCATTGCCGTGCCCTGGACGTACGACGCAGAGAAGACCTACGAGCCGTTCATCCGCCCGCTTGAGAAGAACAACGTGCCGTATGTGGTCGCCCCGGGCGTCAGATGCTGGGGTGAGATTTTCCCGGATTTTGATCTGACATTCGCGAATATCGACGCGTTTCTGAAAGCCGGGCGTCAGGGGAAGGCGCTCGGCGTGATCAATACCGTATGGGCCGATGAGTCGCAGTTGCTCATGCGGCAATCCTGGCCGGGGATGGCCTACGGCGCTGTGGCCGCCTGGCAGGCAGTTGGGATCGACCACTCTGGATTCCTGAATGCCTATGCGAGCATGACCTACCCCGCCGTCGCGGCAAAACACGTTGCCGCCGCGATGGAAAAGCTCAATCGTGCGGAGAACTACCTGCAGAAGGTCCTTGGGCAGGAAACGATGTCGGCACTCTGGCAGGATCCGTTGGATCCGGCTGTTCTCAAGATCCTGGAGACGCACCGTGAAGACCTGCGACAGGCCCGCCTTCTGGCCGAAGATGCCTTCGACGAGCTGGACCGGGCCTTGTCGTCCGGCGCGGATCCACTGACGATAAAGAGCTGCCTCGTCGGGGCCGAGCTGCTTGACTACGCGGGTATGAAGTTCCTTTATGCCCTGGAAATACCGGAACGCTGGCAGAAGCTTGGAGAACGGCCGGGCTCCGACCAGTGGTGGAACGAATTCGAGGCCGAAGTGATCGAGCAGAATCACGGCCGGATCATCGATCTGATGGAGACGATCACCGAGCTCCGCGAGGATTACCGCTCCGCCTGGCTGTCCGAGTACACCCCTTACCGGCTTGCTACCCAGCTGGGACGATGGGATGGCGAATTTCAGTACTGGCGTGCGATGCAGGAAAAACTCAGAGCCTTCTCCAGGTTTCGCAAGGACGGGGATGTTCTGCCTCCTCTCCAGCAGGTGATCCGGTAGTCCGGTCCGCGGGATCTCTGTAATTCGGACAATGGGGGCAGCATTGATTCTGAAGTGTCGGTCTCTTTCGCCCCTCTGGGGCTCGGGGTCTTGTTGCACGCTTACCCCGGGTTCGCTTCGCTCACCCGGGGCTACTGTCTGCCGCGCCTCCGGCGCGTGTCTGGGTCGGAGATGAGGCGTTTCATGCGAGAACCACTGTTATCCGCAGCGCTGTTACTAGGATTCTTGTTGCCGGCAACTGTAGATGCCAGGACACTTTTGCCGAAGCCGCAGCAGGTTCGAGTGGGAGAAGGCCGCCTGCTTCTGAATACCTTGAGCATCCGCTTTGCGATGAGCCCCGCGCTCGAGGACCGCTTCGCCGCTGAGCAACTCTCCGCCATTCTCTCGGAATCTCTGGGAAGACCCGTGCCTGTCGTTGAGGCAGAGGGAGAGGGCAAATCGATCCTGCTGAACCGCACCGGAAACGTCGACCCGCTGCCTGTCCCGGGAGAGCGAACCGGCCCCGAATCCCGCGAAGCGTACACGCTCAGGATCACACCCGAGGGTGCTCAAATCAAGAGCCGGTCCTCGGCAGGGCTGTATTACGCCGTGCAGACAATCCGCCAGCTGGTCGAAGGCGAGGGGGATGGATCATTCCTGCCCGGCATGGAAATCACCGACTGGCCCGATCTCGCTTATCGCGGCACGATGATGGACATGAGTCACGGGCCGTTGCTGACTGTGGAAGAGGTGAAGCAGCAACTGGACTTTCTGGCTCGCTGGAAGGCCAATCAATATTACTTCTACAGCGAGGCCAGCATCGAGCTGGATGGATATCCGCTGCTGAACCCCGACGGGCGATTCTCCAAAGAGCAAGTGCGGGACATCATAGCTTACGCCCGGCTGATGCATATCGATGTGATCCCATGCCTCGAGTTGTACGGCCATCTGCACGACCTGTTCCGTGTTGAGAAATATGCCCATCTGGCTGCTTTGCCCCACGGGGGGGAATTCAATCCCCGGAACCCCAAGGTGATGGAGATGTTGGCCGATTGGGCAGAGCAGTTTGCGGCTTTATTCCCCAGCCCCTTTGTCCATATCGGTTTCGATGAAACCTGGCAGATCGAGATGGCTGCCAGGAAGGAAGGCAGCGGGGCTACACCGGCCAAACTGTTTCGGCAACAACTTTCTGATGTAGCCGGACTTTTCACCCGGCGCGGCCGCGCAGTGATGGCCTGGGGTGACATCATAGTGAAGTACCCTGAAATCGTTGCAGACCTGCCGGCCGGCCTGATCGGCGTCGCCTGGGAATACGATCCAGGAGGGGATTACAGACACTGGCTGGATCCGCTGGCAGCCAGGCAGGTTCCGACCATCATCGCCACCGCAGTCAGCCACTGGCGGGAGATCTCGCCGGACTTCGAGTACACGTTCGGTAACATCGACAATTTCCTGGCGGCGGGCCGGCAGGCCAAGGTCATGGGATTCATGAACACGGTCTGGACGGACTCGTCGCAGAACTTGATCCGCGCCGCGTGGCCTGCCATTGCCTACGGTGCGATTGCCCCGTGGCAGGCCGCACCGATCGACAGAACGCGATTCTTCCGGGATTACGCCGCGCTGATGTACCCCGCGCCCGTAGCATCGGAAGTTGCGCCTGCCCTCGATCAGCTTTCCAGAGCGGAGCTTCAACTGCAGAAAGCTCTCGGGCAAGATACAATGCGACACTTTTGGGATGACCCTTTTCAGCCAGGGACCCTGCAGAAAATGACCGAGCGGCGCGATGATCTGCGCCAGACCCGCCTGTTGGCGGAAGATGCCCAGGAACACCTTTACATGGCCCTCAGGCTGAAAGGGGACCCCGCCACGTTGGACAGCCTGCTCCTGGGAAGCCGGATGCTGGACTACGCGGGATTGAAGTTCCTTACCGCCCTTGAAGGAGCCGATCGATGGAAGGAAATGGGGCCGAAGGTCAATACCGAAACCTGGTGGAACACCTTCGACGCCGAATGGACCTACCAGTCTCACGGCCGCCCGATCGACTTGATGGATCAGATAACCGAGCTGCGCAGGCTGTACCGGAAGGCCTGGCTGAGTGAATATACCGAGTACCGCCTTGACTCCACGCTTGTGCGCTTTGACGCGGAATACGAGTACTGGCGGAGGCTTGTCGCCAGGCTTCAGGCTTTTTCCTCCACGATGAAAGACGGTGACCCGTTACCGCCCCTGAACACCGTGCTCAAGGGGCAGTTGCCGGAGTGATCGGAAGGCGTATTGGCTCAGTCGAACCTGTTCAAGGAGTAACCCGTGCGATCCTGGCTCTTCCTCTTTGGCTGCAACCTGATGTGGGCCCTCCAGTTCACCTGTATCAAGCTGGTCCAGGACCAGGTGGGCCCCTTGTTCACCGTCTGGGCTCCTATGACACTCGCCACCGTCATGCTCTATCCTCTGATTAGGGCCGAGAGGAAGGTAACGCCCGCGCAGACCGGTCGGGGCTGGAAGGACGTCGTGCTTTTCTTCATCCTGGCTTTCATAGGGGTATTTCCCGGGCAGGTCCTGGTCACTTGGGGAACCCGCCTTTCGCTTGCCAGCAATGCGGCCCTGCTCATGCTGACGCTGCCTGTCTGCACGGCCGTCCTGGCCTTTCTCCTGCTCGGGGAAAAGATGACACCCGTCCGATGGATCAGTTTCGGCCTGGCTATCCTGGGCGTCCTCTTCTGCTCTAACTTCGACCTCGGGGAATTGAACTTCGGGAAAGGTTTTCTGTTCGGCAACGTCCTCATCTTCTCGGGCGTCCTGGGCAGTTCGTTCTACAACTCGTACGGCAAGAAGGTGCTGGAGCGCTATTCCCCCATGGAGATGCTCTTCTACACGTACGCGGCGATGTTCGTCATCATGACGCCGCTGACTTTGCACCAGGAGATGGATGTCTTCGCACGGGTTCCGCACTTCACTGCCCAAACCTGGACCGGTCTGGCGCTGCTGACCTTTTTTCACAACTACCTGTCGATGGTACTGTTTCTCAAAGCCCTGAAGCAGTTGGATGCCATCCAGGCGGCTCTCTCCAATTACCTGATCACTTTTTTCGGACTCCCCATCGCTGCCCTCTGGCTCGGGGAACGATTGACGTTGATGGCTATTGCCGGAGGGGTCCTGGTGCTTGGGAGCACGCTGCTCATCACGATCTACGACGAGCTTCGCAAGCCCCGCACCCCGGTGGCAGCGAACGGAGCGTAGTTCATCGACAGCAGGAGGTTCCGCATGGCATTCAGATACTTCAGTGCCGGCACACAGATCGATCGCAGAGATGTCCTCAAGGGCGCAGGCGTCGCCCTGGCGTCCATGACGCCGGTTCCATCCTTCCTCTTCTCCGCCGCCGCGCGCGGAGCTGCCGATTCCACCTCGAATTCTCCTCTCCTTTTCCCCAGGCCCCAGGAGATGAAGCTCGGTGACGGGCACTTCATCCTGGACAACCAGACTGCCCTCCTCATCCCGTCGGTGCCATCGGCCGGCGATCTCCATCTGTCTCGATGTCTCGTAGGCGAACTCAGCGACTGGTACCACCTGGCCCTGCAACCAAGACAGGTGAAGGAAGTGCCTGCCACCGGGCGGTTCATTCTGATGGGATCGGTCGACAATCCATTGATCCGGCAGCACTGCGCCCGCCTGAAGTTGCAGTTGAACGACAAGACTCCGGGCCCGGAAGGGTATCTCCTCCACGTTGACGGGACGGCGGTACTTATTGCCGGCGGCGATGCGCGCGGAGCGTTTTACGGGCTGCAATCGCTGCGGCAGCTGATTATCAGATCAGAGCAGCAGTGCCGGGTCCCCAGGCTCGACGTGAAGGATTGGCCTGACAAGTCCTTCCGCGGGGTGAAGCTCTACGTGCCGAGCCGGGCCCAGATCCCATTCTTCAAGCGGTTCATCCGGGATTTCATGGCTCTGTACAAGTACAACACGCTCATGATGGAAATGAATGCGTGCATGCGCCTGGACCGGCATCCGGAACTGAATGCGGGGTGGGTTGAGATGGGGCGGGATACTAACTTCAGCCGGAAGAACTATCCGCCGGGCGTGCCGCATGACATGGAGTCCAACTCATCGCACCATGATGCCGCAGACGGAGGATTTCTCGAGAAGGACGAAGTTGCAGACCTGGTGCGCTGGGTCGAGCAGAATCACATCGAAGTCGTCCCGGAAATTCCTTCGCTGACCCATGCTTACTATCTTCTGTCCAAACACCGCGAACTGTCGCAGGTGCCTGACGTGAAATGGCCGGATACCTATTGCGCCTGCGATCCCAGGAGCTACGAACTGCTGTTCGATGTCATGGATGAATACATCGAGGTGATGAAGCCCCGGATGGTCCATGCGGGTCACGACGAATGGTTCGCACCCTACGGGCTCGGCCCGTGCTGCAAGGACAGGGATCCGGGCGAAGTATACGGGGAAGACATCCGGAAGGTACACGGCTACCTGGCCAAGAAGGGCATCCGCATGGCGATCTGGGGGGATTACCTCCTGGAACGGGTGCGCGGGAAAGGGCTGCAGAAACGCTCCGCTCCGGATGGTTTCAAATACCAGGCGCCGGGGGCGATGACCCCTGAGCAGGTACGGGCCCTCGTGCCCAGGGACATCCTGATGTTCAACTGGTTCTGGAGCGAGGAAGAAGGGGGGGAGACAACCGAGGCCCAGCTGGACGAACTCGGATTCCGCCAGATCTACGGCAACATGACCCCGTTCATTGACAAGTACCCTCAACGAAGCAAGAGATCGACGATCATCGGCGGCGCACCTTCCTCATGGGCTGCCACCACCGAATACAACATGTGCAAGGACATGCTGCGGGACGTGATGGGCTGCAGCAGCCTGCTCTGGTCCAAACAGCCCCTGGAAGCCGGGGAACTGTCCAGGATTACCCAGGCACGCATGCCCGAAGCCCGGCCTCGGCTCACCGGCCAGATCCCGCCGAGCACGACAGGAGATACCGTGGTCCCGCTAGACATCTCCGCGCGGTTCAACAGCCAGTTGCGTGAATCTACGCTCAGTGTCGACCTGAGCGGGATCCGAACCGGGAAGATGGTCAGCGGCAACCTCCTCTTCGACTTGGGCAATTCCCGCGACGGCAACCAGGTCGTTGTCGTCGGGACCGAAGGACAGAAACCGAATCCCCTGCCCCGCGAAGTTGGAGGAATCAGGATTGGTGTAGATGCCACCAGCCTGATCTTTCTCCACGCCTGCGCAATACCTGCGACGAACAAGGAAGCGTACCGGCTGATCTGGGACTTCCCGGACTCGGCAGATCTGCTGGGCTGGTATGAAGTGGTTTATGAAGACGGGCTGCCCGAGGTAATTCCTGTCCGCTACGGAATCAATATCCTGGAATGGAACTGGGGCACCTTGAAGTCTGCCAATTCGTACTGTTACGGAGCAGACCTGGTGGCATGCGGACAGGGAGAAAGCAGCCCGGTCAACTTCTTTGCAGTGGAATGGACAAGCCCACGCCTGGGAAAAATAATCCGCGAAGTCCGGCTGAAAGGTTCTTCGCAGTTCAGGGGTGCCGTTCCGGGATTCGAGAACGCGTTTGGCGAAGTAATTCCGAACAACGCGGTTCTTTTGAAAGCGATCAGTTACACGCGAGCAAGAGGCTAGCTTTAGGACGCGGAAGTACGCTGACAGACGCCGACCAAACCTGATGTCCAATCCGTGTAGCGGCGCTTTTGCCGCCCGCGTTTTTCCGCGTCCAGAAATGATACTCCGTTCAAATGGAGGTTACGATGGGAACACCTCATACAACAGCTGCGGTGTCGGCCACCGGCGCCCCTGCCGCCCCAAAACCTGCAACAGCCCGCCTGGTTTCACTGGACGCGTTCCGCGGTTTCATCATGTTCTGGATTGTCGGAGGGGGTGCGCTCGCCCTCGGCATCCAGGCGCTGGGCCATAACTTCATCACAGATACGCTGATCTACCAGCTGAACCACAGCCCCTGGGAAGGATTGCGCTTCTATGATTGCATCTGGCCTTCTTTCATGATGATGGTAGGAATCTCTATACCGTTTTCCTACGCAAAGCGTTCCCTGACACAAACGCACGCGCAGATGTTGTTCCACGCAATCAAGCGATTCGCCATCCTGATGCTCCTGGGGGGTATGCGCGAATCGGTCAGCCTGGGCTCTCCGCGCCTCATCGAATTGAGCAGCGCCCTCCAGCCCATCGCAGTGGCCTCGCTGGTTGCGTTCCTGCTGGTTCGTAAATCCTGGAAATTCCAGGCCTTCGTGGGCGCATCGATCCTCATCGGTTATCTGCTGCTCCTGGCGCTTGTTCCCGTACCCGGTGTGGGCGCGGTGTCCTACGACAAGGGGGCCAACCTGGTCTATGCGGTCGACAAAGCTCTGCTGCCGCACCGCACCGGAGAGGCCGTATTTCTCGAGGGGTGGGGGACAATTATCTGTACCATACCCACCATCGCCACGACGATCCTGGGGCTTCTTTTCGGCGGCCTGCTGAGAAGCCAGCTGACGTCGCAGAGGAAGATGATGATCATCGGGGCGACGGGGCTCGGCGGCCTGGTCATCGGATATGCTGTATCACTCTTTGTCCCGATCGTGATGAAGATGTGGACCACTTCCTACGGCATCCTGTCTGCAAGCTGGGCGTGCCTGATGTTTCTATTCTTTTACTGGATTGTCGACGTCCTCGGCTACCGGAAGTGGGCTTTTGTGTTTGTCATCATCGGCATGAACGCCCTGGCCGTCTACCTCTGCAATACCGTGACTCGCCTGGACGAGGTCGTCGGCATATTTACCAGGGGACCGGCCGCTGCGATGGGCGCTGTCGGGCCTCTGTTCGCCGCACTCGCGTTCTTCGCTGTCGAATGGTGCATTCTCTATTGGATGTACAAACGGAAGATCTTTTTGACGGCTTGATGCCTGCTCTGGATGAACGGAGGCGCGACATGTATTTCAACAGGATATTCCTCTGCCTTGCCATTTCCTGTCTCTTCTGCGCGAACTTCGCACGAGCTGAAGATATGCTCGTTGGGGCATCCGCTGTGAAGATCACGCCGCCCCTGGGTTCCGCCATGGCCGGCTACTTCCATAACCGCGGAGCGGAGGGCGTCCATGACGACCTGTACGCGAAGGCCCTCGTCATGGAGAAGGACGGAGTGCGCGCGGCACTTGTGGTCTGCGACCTCATCTCCATTCCCCGAGAGGTTACAGGTCAGGTCCGTTCAATCGTTGCAGAGGATCTTGGAATACCGGGCGGCAACGTGATGATCAGCGCTACGCATGCGCACACTGGACCCGTGATGGCCAGCGAGGCCGACGCGTACAACCTGCCGCCCGGGATGCGAAAGATCGCCTCCGAATATTCTCAGTCGCTGCCGGGCAAGATCGTGGAGTGCATCCGGATGGCGATCAAGAACATGCAGAGCACGAAGATTTCTGCAGCCACCGGTACAGAGAACGCCCTGGCCTTCAACAGGCGCTTCTTCATGAGAGACGGCACCGTCGGCTGGAATCCGGGGAAGAAGAATCCGGACATACTTCGACCCACCGGGCCGGTTGATCCCGGGGTGCCGGTAGTCTATTTTGAATCGAATAGGGGCAAGCCGGTCGCCACTCATGTCAACTTCACGATGCATCTGGACACGGTGGGAGGCCTGGAATTCTCCGCCGATTATCCCTATACCCTTTCGAAGCTTCTCGCCGCCGTGAAAGGGCCGGAGATGGTCACTATCTTCAGCATCGGCACCGCAGGCAACATCAACCACATCGATGTCGACGATCCGAGCCCTCAATCCGGACACTATGAGGCAGCACGCATAGGCACCGTGCTCGCAGCGGATGTGTTGGAGACGTACCGTCATCTCCAACCTGTCGCCGTTGACCGCATTCAATGTAAGAACGAAGTCGTCCGACTGCCGCTACCCGCCGTGACACCGGCCGACGTTCAATGGGCCAAAGAGATCAGCGCGAAATTCGGAAAGCCGGACGCCGCCCCGTTCATGGACCAGGTGAGGGCCGACAAGATCATGGCTGTTTCGGCTCGCCAGGGAAAGCCGATCGAGGCCGAAGTCCAGGTGATCGCGCTGGGCAACCAGCTCGCATGGGTCGGCCTGCCCGGCGAAGTGTTTGTTGAACTGGGCCTGGCGATAAAGCGGGCGTCGCCCTTTCCGCTCACCATCATCGCTGAACTCGCAAACGATGATATCGGCTACGTCCCGAACCGCGAAGCATACCCGCAAGGGGCGTATGAGCCGGTAAGTGCGAGAATTGCTCAAGGCTCCGGTGAGATGCTGGTCGACACGGCGGTTCGGCTTCTCACCGACCTGTTCCGGAAGAATGGACAATGAAATGAAGCACGAAGCGCCGGCAGAAGATAGCCACGCTCGCAAGCGCGTGGTGAGAGACGGCAAACAGAACCGAGACCTAGAAGGCCGGCACAGAGGTAAACCTGGCCGGCTGACGCCGGATTGATGGTTTCGGTATCCGTCCTGGTCAGGCTCAATTACATCGGGTCCTCCGTCGGCATCAGGCCCTTGACACCTTCTGGCTTCCACGATGCGGGATCCTTCAGGAAGCCCTCAGCCTTCTGTCCTGATGCATCAGAAGCGCTTCCACCTCTTTGCGCAGGGACTCATCTCCGGCGCACGCTTCTTTCAGGTAGGCCTCTCGCATTCCCTGTTTCAAGATCCAGGGCCGACTGGCAGAGTAGCTTTGATCTGCTCCTAGCGTTCCGGCCCAATCGTCGTGTTCCCCGCTGAAATTCCTTCAACAGTCATAGCGTTGCATGGTCCCACTCCCGCATCACTGTTCTGCCCGACACATTCAGCACTTCAGCCGTCTCCTCTACACTCAGGCCGCCAAAAAACCGCAACTCCACCACCTTCGCCTCCCGGGGATCAATCTCCGCAAGAGCGCTCAATGCATCATCCAGCGCAACGAGATCCGAGCCCCGTTCGCGCCGGGGAAACGAGCCCCTCTTCAAACTCCAACTTCACGGGATCGCCTCCTCGCCTTCTCGTCTGCCGTGAGCGTGCAAATTCCACGAGGACTCTTCGCATCACATTCGCGGAAATCGCGAAGAAGTGGGCACGGTCCTGCCACTGTACCTGACTTGCATCAATGAGCCGGAGGTAGGCCTCGTTGACCAGCGCACTGGTCTGAAGAGTATGTCCCACCCTCTCCCGCACCATTTAGATGTCCGCCAGCCTGTGCAGTTCGGCGTAGACGAGCGGCATGAGCTTGTCTAGGGCCGGATTGCTCACCACGGCACCACGCTTCAAGCAGCTGAGTGACTTCCTGAGGCGAACGCACAGTCATGGGGCCCCTCATTCGGGTGACCGGCCAACTCCGACTTGACCCCGATCATACACCCGTTCCGGTTCGAGCAGGTTAGAGCTCTGTGAGCTTTCCCGGTTAGTCAGCACACCCACCTCCAAGGCTCAAAGGGTTCCAATTATCCCCAAAAGGCCATGACCTGTCACTTATTGCCGCCCGCCGTTACGCATTAGGCGCCGAGCACGGCAATAAACAGCCGCCAACGGAACGGCCCCATGGTAATCCGGTGCGGATTCTGGCTCGTAACAGCGGTTATGGCGATTCTGCCGATTCCTTCCACATGCCGGAGAACAGGCACCCAAACAGCGACGGGAACCGGTGGAGCATAGGCTGGAAACCGGCATCGTCCTTAATCGACTCACAAGATCGCCAACTTAAGGCCTGGGGATCGATCATGGAAATCGTATTGGCACAGGACAGGCAGGGCCGGCCGCTTCATCCCAAGCTATACAGGCTATACCAGCAGGCGGCCGCCAGTGGCCATGTGGTCGTAGTCGAACTCTCGACGGAGAGCTTCTCTTACAGGTCTCTCGGCGGGTGCAGGATTGAATCTCAAGCCCCTGGCACCCAGAAAATCACAATTGCGATGAGACTTAACCTGGGCATGATCGGCCGAACCCTTGTCAACGAACGAAACCGGCGCGCGGACGGTTTCATTCCATTCGACCGTTTGGGGAGGAAGGAGCGCTACGCAGAGGTTCTTGGGCATGAGCTTACTCATGCGGTGCTGCTGCTCCTGGATGCGGATTACCTGAACCTTTACAGGGAGCGGAAAACGAAGGTCTGTAGCAGCAGTCGGGACAGCCAGTCTATCGAAATTCTGACCACACTGATAGAGGGTCCGGCCGAGGCAGCAGAGAAGGAAATCTGGGCCGAGCTTAGGGCCGGCCGAAGATCAGAAAGGTAGTGGGCTGCTGACCCGCGCGGACAACTTGGACCCAGATCTGCCGACAGGCGACGTAATCTGTGCTTGCGACCGATGTGATTGTTCCGCTCAGCTCTCCACGCCGAAGTAGGGTTTGCGCGTCTTCCATTGGCCTCGTGTGAAGTCGGGGCACTGCACCGGCATGCTCCCCTTGGCAATGGATTCCTCAGAAAGTGGGATGATCACGCTCATCGTGACGGAGTCATAGATGTCGATCGGCGTGGGCGTCTTGTAGCGGACCGCTCTGAAGAACTCCTGGAGTTCGAGGTAGTCCGGTTCGCCGTGGCCGAAGACCCCGCGGGCCTTCCTCTGCTCCGGATCTCCCAATCCCTTGTACAGCTTGTGCTCGTACTTCTGCTCGTAGGGCTGCAGTGGCTCCCACTTGTGCTGGTCGTTGCCCTTGGGCACTACGCCATCCATGAAAACCGACCACCGCTGTTCGTTATAGAGACCGCGGGTCCCTTCGATCTCCCAGCGATTGTCGTAGGGGCGCGGAGTCTGCATGTCGTTGTTGATGACGATCGTGTTGCCCTTCTTGGTCTTGACGATCGAGGTGACAATGTCCGACTGCATGATCTTCTGCTTGGCCATTGGGTGGTCGGGACCAAACTTGCGCCGGAAATGGTCATTTATACTCACCGAACGATTGGCCATGGATACCAGAACGTCGAAAGCGTCTCCGCAGTTGATATCCATCCAGCTCAGCACCGGTCCGAGACTGTGAGTGGGATACTGGTCGGCATTGCGCTTGAGCAGGTAGGCTCCCGTCCAGCGCGGCATCCCCTTTTCGTCGAACCACCAGATGTCGGTACAGTCATGGGAATGCGCGCAATGGCAATGGATGATCTCACCAAACAGCCCTGCGCGGATCATATTGAGGACGACAAGGTTTTCACCGCGGAAGCTCCAGTTCTCGAGCATCATGCACGGCACTTTGGTCTGCTCCTGGGTATCCACCAGCTGCCAAAGGTCGTCCATGGTGATGCCAATAGGAACCTCAACGCCTGCATACTTGCCGGTCTTCATGGCATGGACCGCCATCGGAGTGTGCCATTGCCAGTAGGTCGCAACAATCACCGCATCCAGGTCGTCGCGATCCATCAGTCGCCTGTAATCGTATTCGTCCCTGCCGTAACCCTCCGGGCGCTTCTGCCCCGCCTTCTCTACCATCGCGATGGCCTGGTCGAGGTGAGGTTTCTGGATGTCACAGACGGCGGGAACCTCGATCCCGGGCATGTGGAGAGCGATGTCCAACAACCCGGATCCGCGGTTACCGACCCCCACAAAGCCAACCCGGATCTTCCGCTCATCTCCACCGAACAGGCTTGTTTTGCCGTTGAGCGCGGAGGCAACCGCAATCGCCCCGCCGGCTTTCAAGAGTTCACGGCGTGTAGTAATGGGAGCCATTCTTTTCCTCCAATATGTGCTGGGACTATACAAATCCCTCCAACGATAAGCAACAGCGATGCGGCAGTGGCCTGCCGCAGACGGATCAGTTCCGGAGGGCAGCGGATACAGGTCCGGTCTGACAGACCGGACCTACCTGGGACGGAAAGACTGCAGCGACGGCAAGGGATCGCGGTCCTTGAACTGGTTCCTGAATTTCCAAAACCGCGCCTGCAGGCGTCGCCAGTACTCGTACTCCGCATCCCACCGCCCCAGAGCAGACTGCTGCCTGTACGGCGTGTATTCCGCTTCCCAGGCCAGCCGGTAGTCCTCGCGCATGCCCGAGATCGTGTCCATCAGGTCAGAGAATCGAGAGTGGTTGCGTGAACCCGCCTGCCGGCCGAGATGGAAATCCAGTTCCTCCGAGGTGGGATGCTCTCCCATCCTGGTGAAGAAACCGGCAACGGTTGAGGCATAGATGTACTTCATGCCCGCATAGTCCAGCATGCAAGCCGCCAGCCTCAGGCTCGACAGCCCCACGGCATCAGGGGCTGCCGCCAAAGCCCTGTCGAGCCGCTCCTGGGCTTCTTCCGCCAGCAGACGCAGTAGTGCTTTTACTTCGCACCAAGAGCTATGCCAAAACCAAACCGGGCGCCGAAATGCTCGCCGAGGACTATTTCCTCGGGCAAAAAGCCCGCGCTCTTGTATATCATCCCTACGTCGATGGACAGAGATTTCAGCTGCCCTTTCGGCTCTCTCAGCAAGTTGTAGCTTCCTGAAATATCAACCGCTCCCCCGCCCACCCCCTCCTTCTCATTGAATCCCAGATTCAACGGCTCTTCCCAGACATGCGCCATGAGTGACAACTGAATGCGCTTTGTTACAGGGTACCCGCTGATCCCGACGCCCGCGGCTGGAAACCAGGTCTGACGGTTCTCATACTCACGCACATACCCGCCGACCTTCAGTTTTCCCCCATAGACAAACCAGAACTTCTCGTCGATAAAGTCGCCAAAGGGTCCCATGCAATGGCCCATTCCGGCGTTAAAGCTCAGCTTGTCACTCAGGGCGAAATTCCTGATTCCGATCACGTTTGCGTTCACCAGGTTGAGGAAGGTCCTGGACTCCAGCCTCCTCATGTAGCGCAACTCTTCCTCAGTCAGGTCCTCGTATCGAGTATATCGTTTGAATTCCATTGTGGGCCTGTGCAGGTGCCTGATCGCACCATAGAAGTCATTCCCCACAATGTCCCTCTGCAACTCATCAGGTTCCTCCTCGTGGTCGATATCATGCTTGAAAATTCCCATCGCGAAGTATCCGATCAATCCGGCCTTTCGAAGCAGGTAATCGATGAAGACGTTCTTGTAGGTCTCATCCTCGAAGGAAAGAAGCGTTTCTTCCCGAGTGGCGATCATGTAGTCCGATTCGAACCCTGCCGTATGGAGCCTTATGTAAGTGGGGAATTTCGTGTCTCTGAGGTTCTTCAGGGTCTGGTCAGTGACTCCTGTGACCATACCTCCGCTCTTTGAGAATAGGAACGGATGATTGACGCTGCCGATCCCCTCGCCCGATAAAATGGATCGATGGCCTTCCTCATGGGTAAACGTCTTGAGCGCCAATATACACGCCAAGGCCTGGATCGAATAACTGAGGGCGGGATGCAGGTTGTCGTTGGTTACTTTGGAGAAGAGCCGAAAGCCACTGAGGTAGTCTTGATCCACCTGCCGCATGGTGAAAAGACCGGAAGGCGAATCCTGAACTATGAATGGGTACTCCGCCTGTTTCGGTTGGGGACTATCGTCATTCCCGGCGCGACACAATTCCACCGAACAGGGGAGAAGCAGCAGCCAGACCATGAGCGTTTTCACGGCAGACAGCCTGCGGCCTCGGATATCGGCTCCCGCCGGGCCCTGATCGCAAAACAGACGAGGTACCTTCGCCGATGCGGTTGTCGCGTGTTTGTCCGGGGTTCGCCGTGCTGCAGATACCGGATTCTTCGCTGAAAACCGTCGAGGCAGGTGTTTCATACACGATTCCCTCTGGCCTTGGCCGCGGAATCGCTCCCCCACTGTTCTCCCGGCCGCAGACGGCACCAGCAAAACAAACGACCCCTCGCATGCTTATATCACGACCGTCGGCACCGCAGAAAAGGAAACGACTTGTGATCCAAACAGACCTTACGCGATAACGATAGGGAATCTTCCCCGGGGATATTTGTTGCATGCGCTCTTTCCCGCTGATAGAGATGAGGGACAACTCTGAGGCTGATCGGAGCAAACGAGCAATGAGTGCGACCTGACCTGGACGGGAGGTGATCCTTGAGAAACCGGTTCCTGGCTCTGTTTGTGTCAATTCTGGCATCCGCATCGGCTCTCGTGTCTCTCCCCGGCTTTGACGCTTCGGCAGGGCCGCCGCAAGCCCGTACCGTCCAGGATATCTGGTCCATAGGTATCTATACGGGCCCGTCGCCGTTCCAGCTCTCCGAACCCCAGAATGTGAAGAACCCGGTGCTGACTCCCGCAGACGTCACTGACTTCCCCGTCAACATAGTCGCCCATCCATTCATGATCATCGTCGGCTCGAGGTACTGCCTCTTCTTCACCGCCAAGAACGATACTTCGGGTGAGGTCTCGGGGATCGGGCTGGCGGAAAGCGGTAACGGAAAGGAGTGGCACTACAGGAGGATCGTGCTGAGGGAACCGTTCGTTCTCTCCTATCCGTACGTGTTCAAGTATCAGAACGACTACTACATGATCCCTGAATCCTATACGGAAAAATCGGTCAGGCTTTACAGGGCTGCGGAGTTCCCTGACCAGTGGACGTATGAAAAAGACCTGCTGACCGGCGACGACTTCATCAGCGCGTCTGTTGTCGAGTATGCCGGGATGTGGTGGATGTTTGTCGGGCGGCTCGGCAACGAGACTCTGCGCCTCTTCTATGCGAGTGATTTGAAAGCCCGGTGGAAGGAGCATCCGCTCAGCCCCATCGTGGCGAAAGATCCCAATATCGCGAGACCGGGGGGCCGCGCGCTGGTAATAGACGGGAAGCTCTACAGGATCGGCCAGGATTGTGATCCGACATACGGGAACCAGGCTTTGGCGTTCCGGATAACGGATATAAGCACTACCACCTACAAGGAAGAGGCCGGGACGCCGCTCGTGAAGGCAACTTCAAGAGGTTGGAACGCCGACGCCATGCATCACGTGGATCTTCATCAGCTCGGGAAGGACAATTGGATAGCAGCCGTTGACGGCAAGGGTACTATAACGAAGTAGGCTTCGGCCGCCGTTTGGGTCGTCACCATGCGGCCGCAGGTCCGCGCATTCAGGAGAATCCCGATGAGGATACCGGCCATCATACTTCTGGCAGCCGCTGTCGCCTCGGCAGAACCCGTATCAGTTCATTCTCCAAACCCGCATTATTTTCAGTACAAGGGCAAACCGGTCGTGCTGATTACGTCCGACCATCATTATGGAGCCGTGATCGACCGGGATTTTGACATCGCCAAGTATCTGGATTATCTCGCCCGGAGCGGCATGAATCTCACCAGGATTTACCCGGGCGGCATGTTCGAACCGCCGGACAAGTACATTCCAGGCAATCCGCTCGGGCCGCTGCCCGGCCGGCAGATCCTCCCCTGGGCGAAGACAAATCAGCCCGGCGCAAACGCTGCCCTTGCGGAACGCGGGCAGCCCTCGTACAAGTTCGATCTCGACCGCTGGAACACCGAGTACTTCGCGCGCCTGAAGAGATTCGTCGAGCTTGCCCGGCAGAAAGACATCATCGTCGAAGTCGCCTTCTTCAACGGCATGTATGCCGATTGCTGGCCCCTGATGGCCATGTATCATCAGAACAACATCCAGAATGTGGGCAGGTACGAGGCTGAGGACTGCGGTCTTTTCACGACGAACGATCCGCGGAATGAGGACGTACTGCGCTATCAGAAGGCTTACGTGGCCAGGATCACCACCGAACTCAACGAATACGATAACCTGATTTTCGATCTCTGTGACGAGCCGTCGCTCCAGGGCCGCCCCGACGGCAGCATCATCACGCTTCCGGATGACAAGGTTGCGCCGTGGCTCCGCGCGCTCAAGGACGCCTTCCTCGAGGCCGAAGCGGCGCTGCCGAAAAAACACCTTCTCGGACAAACCGTGCAGAACCTCTCGCCCGACCTTTCCGGCGAAGCCTGGTGCAACTGGCTGCCCGCGGAATACGTTCGTCCGGCAGCCGCGGCCCTGGAGAAAGACTACGCCGCCAACAAACCGATCGTGGATGTGGAATCGGACTATTTCGGTTACGGCCTTGCCAAGCCATACACGACGGATGACATCCGTCTCGAGGGATGGTGGTTCATGCTGCAAGGCGGCGCCGGCTTCATAAACCTGAACGGGGAGTATTACCACGGACGGGAATCAGGCGGCAACGATACGCGGACGGTGATCGTGCCGCAGAAGAAGATCCTGAGGAATTTCCTGGAGAGCTTCGACTTTTCAAAGATGGAGCGATTCACAGGGCTCGAAGGAATACCGGCCGGCGCCTTCGCCGGCGCCCTGGCTGAGCATGGAAAACAGTACGGCGTATACCTGTTCCACGCCAAATATGAGGACAAATGGGGGGCGCATTTTGTGGCGATGCCGGGATCCTATCGGGATGGCTTTGTCTTGAAGGCGGTTCCGCCGGCATCGTATGAAATGGAGTGGATCGATCCTGCCACCGGCAAAGTGACGGCCAAAGACAGGATCAATTGGGGTGGCGGGGATCTCAAGATTACGACCCCCGCGTATACCATGGACGTGGCTCTGCGGATGCGACGCCGTTGAGGAGGCTCAGAGGTGCAGCCGAGCAGTCGGATCAAGTGCGAGGGATTCCCTTGCGCGGACGTGCGACACGATTGCTTTGTCGCGCCGGGGATCAGGTTGAGTTCCGAGGCCATTTTCATGATTATGATCTCCGAGGCTGCCCCAGGCTCACCGGGTGATTATTACTACGCCCGGGGGAATCCGTTGTTTGAACAGACCACGGTCCAGGCATTCAATGATGCCGGCGTTAAGGCTGTCTCGATCAGGGGATTGGTCGACCGCGGGGTCTATTTCACCACCGCCGTCAAGTGCGGAAAAACTGGTTACGGAATAGCGTCCGATACTGTGAAATCCTGCTCACTACTCCTTGAACAGGAACTGGCCCTGTTTCCCAACGTCAAAGTCCTGATGCTGATGGGAGACGTCGCCATCAAGTCGCTTAACTGCATCGCTCAACGGGCAGGAGAGAAGCGCGTGATTCCGGCGGGATCCACCTACAAGCTGCGCAGGCAGGAGCATTCCTGGAGGGGGAAGCGTGTATTCCCTTCCTACCTGCAGGCCGGACCCAGCTTCTTCATCGAGCAAAGCAAACGGCGGATGATCGCAGAGGATATCGCGACCGCGATGAAGTTGGTAAAATAGAACGATCCATCACGCCGAGTGTCGCCCCAGGACCGGGGTGAATCGAAGTCGATCGTCGGAGCCGGGATCGGGGTCGCCATCGTTAATGGTTTCGACCGGGAGCTAAAATCAATCTCAAGGTCAGTCATCTATGATGTTTTCGATTTCCGATACCGATTGCGACCCCGATTCCGCTTCCGACATCGAGAAACAAGGAGCGGTCATGTCAATTCCAAGTACACATTGTCGTATGCAGCATCATCGTTCTGTGTGCAGTCGCTGCAACTGCGCTTGCTGCGGATCAGGGATCCTTCGTGTGGGCGCAATCCGTGTCGACATTACCCCTGCGAGCGACGCTGCCCTGCCCATGAGCGGATACGCGGGCCGCACCGAGGGATTCAAAGCCATCCATGATCCACTCCATGTGCGCACCATCGTGGTTGAAGACGGGACAAACCAGGCCGCGCTGGTCTCGTGCGAGGTCATCGGCTTCTCGAACGCGCTGTGGGACGACATCACCCGGAGCCTCACCGCGGCGACCGGAATACCGCGCGAGAATATCCTGCTCGCGGCAGTTCACACACATGCCGCTCCTTCCCTGGGAACGTACGAAGGCAAGCTGACGGAGAAACAGGTCGCGTATGTGGAGAGACTGAAGAAAGCAATAATCGATTCGGTTCTCGAAGCGAGAAAGAACCTTCAGGCCGCGAAGGTGGGATTCGGCACCGGGCACGCAAACGTCAATATGAACCGGCGCGCCAGGGACGATCAGGGCGGATGGATGCTCGGCAACAATCCGGAGGGCGTATCGGACAAGACGGTGGCCGTCATCCGCTTTGATTCGCTCGCCGGTGAGCCGATAGCGATCGTCACCAACTATGGAGTGCACGGCACGGTTCTTGGGCAAGAAAACCTGCAGATCAGCTCCGACCTCCCCGGCGCCACCGCGCGCTTTGTAGAGAAGCACTACGGAGACAAAGTCGTCGCACCATGGACGAGCGGGACTGCCGGAGATCAGGATCCCATCTACCGGACGGGCACCGACTTTCACAATGTCGGGGCACTCGGCCGCATCCTCGGTGAGGAGGTCATCGAGGTGGCCGACAACATCAAGACGTCGCCACGCGCCAGGGTCCGCGCGATGCAATCGGTGGTGACCTGCCCGGGAAAGAGAACCGTCCAGGCCCCCGGCCCCGGCAAGGAATACAAGTACGTGGACACGGATCCGGTGCCCATTCGCTTGTCGCTACTTGTGATCAACGACATCGCCATTGCCGGCGTGTCGGGCGAGGTACTCACCAATATCGGCTTGCGCCTCAAGAAAGAGTCGCCGTTCAGCCGGACAATCATGGTCACGTACTGCAACGGATCGAGCGGTTACCTGCCCGACGATGCGGCCTACGAGCAGGTCAGCTACGAGATCACGACCACCCGGGTCAAACCAGGCTGCGCCGAGAACGGCATTGTCGACAGCTTCCTGAAAATGATGGAAGCGTTTTTCTAGCCCGGATTATTCACGAAGGAGAAGCGAAAAAGCGTTTCTGGACGCGGAAGAACGCGGGTTGCCGCACGCTCTTCGAATATCCATCTTCCGTCGGCGTCTGTCAGCGTTGATCCGCGTCCCCAAAATGCCGGCCTAACTACCCATACCAGGTACTTTACAGCAGGTCCTTGAAGTAAGCAGCGGCTGCCTCCCAGTCGACGGTTTCATCGGGCTTGCGGCCCAGACGATCGTACAGGCGACGCCGGCCCTTTTTGTCGTCGACTGCGATCCGTGCTGATATCGCCAGGACTTCCTCGGCAACCTCGATCGGGATGACGATGCAGCCGTCCCAATCGCATCCGACGATATCTCCCGGGCGGACCATCACACCGCCGCACCCGATCGGGGTCTCGACGTCGATCAGTTCAACCCGGCCCGGGATGATCGTCCGGCCTATCCCGCGGCAGGCGACGTTGCACTTCTGCATGATGACTTCGTCGGTATCGCGGCAATTGCCTTCGGTGACAATCCCCGCCACGCCCTGGCTCATCATGTCCAGGCTGTTGTTGGAGCCCCAGTAACCGCACTCCCTGGCGCCGCTGGTGGCCATCACGATGACGCAGCCTTTCTTGAGGTGCGGTTCCAGCTCGACATGCCAGCCGCCCATCTTGCCCCAGATATCATGCTGATCGAGTGCCTCTTTTCGGGAAACCAGCGGCATCCTCCGGCTGGTCGGGACGACACGCATGGTGACGGCGGGGCCGAAGAATCGCATGCCCATCCACAACGGCCGGATCGCCGGGTCCATGAGCGTGAGGTCGGCACGGCCGACGGCATCCAGGCCGTCGGTGACATCCGTAACACGCAGGAACTTGTTGAAGCGGGCTGCGATCGCGTAAGGGTCCTTGCCAGAGCCACCCGCCGAGGGAGTCTGGGCTGCCTGTCCCGGCGTAACACTGCCTGCGCCGGCAGCCATGGCGACAAGCGTTGTACTCTTCAGAAAATCACGACGCGAAGATGATGGGTCGTGCTGTCTTATGTCTGACATCGTTGCCTCCTACTGTTGGGTAAAAAACCAGATCAAGGCGATCCCCACAGACCGTCGATGCAAAGCAGCGGTGGCGATTATAATAGGTTTCACCGATGCGCTTGTTTAAGAAATGATCGCTTGGGGATCAGTTTGCCTCCATGTATTGTGTTGGGACGAACATGGATTCAGCCGACTCGATCAAGAAGATGCCCTGGATGGTCATCCTGGTATTCCTCGGGCTGTCCCTCATCATTGGCCTGGCCGGGCTCTTCTTTTACCGGAGCGGTAAAGCCGAAATCAAAAAGAACATCGAAAACGATCTGGCGGCCATTGCCGACCTGAAGGTGAGTCTTATCGAAAACTGGCGCCAGGAGCGGTTGGCCAACGCCAGCGTGATTCGCGATAATCAGCTTATCGCGGGCCGCATCGCCCAATGGCTGAAGAAGCCCGCCGATCCGACCTTCACGGGGAGCCTGCTGATCTGGATGGCCGCCCTCCAGAGGGACAACGGCTACCAGAGCGTCCTGTTGCTCGATCCATCCGGAAAGCCGCGCCTGGGCACACGGTCCGACAGCCTGGCTGAGAGCTGCGATCAGGAATGCCTGTCTGTCGCTATGCGCTCCAGGGACGTGGTTTTCTCGGACCTCTATCGGACCAAGCGCGAGGGGAAAATCTATCTCGACCTGTATACCCCGCTGGTGCAGGAAGACGAACAGGGCTCGACGGTCATCGGGGTCATGGTGCTCCGCGTCGATCCCTACAGGTTCCTGTTCCCGCTCATCCAGTCCTGGCCCACCCCGAGCCGATCAGCCGAGACCCTGATCATCCGGCCGGAGGGAAACAGAATCCTGTTCCTGAATGATCTGCGGCACCGGAAGGGAAGCGCCCTGACGCTTTCCTCTCCGCTCGACGCGCCTCAGTTCCCTTTCGCGAAAGCAGCAGCGAGGCAGAGAGGAGTTTCGGAAGGAATAGACTACCGGGGTGTGCCGGTCCTGGCAGCCTTCTGCCCCGTTCCCGATACCCCGTGGGTTATGGTGGCCAAAGTCGACACCGAGGAGATTTACGCTCCCATTCGGGAGCGCGCCAGGATCACCATCGTGGTGGTGCTCTTGCTGATGGCCGTCGTTGGTACCGGCCTCAGCTTCGGCTGGAAGCATCAGGCGACGCAGTTCTATCGGAAACAACTGGAAGGGGAGAGGGAAAGGCAGGCCCTGGCCGAGGCTGCAAGGCTGCAGGCTGAGGAGGCCAGTCGCATGAAGGACGAGTTCCTGGCCACCGTCTCCCACGAACTGCGGACTCCTCTCAATCCGATTCTGGGATGGGCCTACAACCTGCGCACCGGAGCGGTGGAGCCGGACCTTCTGCAAGAGGGGCTGGAGGCCATCGAGCGCAACGCTAGAATCCAGTCCCAGCTGGTAGAGGATTTGCTCGATATATCCCGGATCGTTGCCGGCAAACTGAAAATGAATGTGCAACCCCTCCACCTCGAGACAGTAATCGAGGCCGCCGTGGAAAGCGTCCGCCTGGCGGCCCAGGCGAAACGCATCGAGTTGTTGCTCAACTTCGATCCCGATGTCCCCCAGGTGATGGGCGATCCCGGGCGGCTCCAGCAAGTCTTCTGGAATCTCCTGTCCAACGCGCTGAAATTCACACCCGAAGAAGGACGGGTCGAGGTTCGCCTCAGGCAGACAGGTTCCGATGTGGAAGCTTCGGTGACTGATAGCGGAGAAGGCATCCCATCCGACTTTCTACCACACGTGTTTGACCGGTTCAGCCAGGCAGACAGTTCCGTCACCCGCAAGCACGGCGGGCTGGGTGTCGGCCTGGCCATCGTCCGCCATCTGGTGGAATTGCATGGAGGCACGATCCGCGCCGATAGCGCAGGGACCGGCTGCGGAGCCACCTTCTCTCTTCAATTGCCGGCGATCGCCGGAGCCGAGTGCCCGGTCAAACCTGCCCCTGCCCTGCAATGAGGGGCTCGATCTTCCCTCCCAAGCCTCACCTGTGCAGGATAGCCCGCCGCCCGGCCGGGGCCAATCTTCGATAGTCGGCATCAGGTCACTCCCGGAAGGCGCAGCCCTGACCTGCCGCGCGCAGCGCTGTGGGTGGCGGCACCAGGGGAATTCGTTTGAGATCAGATAAATCGAATCGTTCCACAACAGTCGCAGTTTGCGATCCTAAGATCGTGGTCAGTCTCATATCGCGACCTCGGGACCCGATGTTCCGGTTGGAGCACAGCCTCCATACAATTGTAAAACAATGACTTATCGAAATACCTGCCAACTCTGCTGACCTGGCAAGGACTTTGCTTGACTATGATTGGCCGAGTTTACTTCAGTCCAGCCAGGCCCACGGATTTATCTTCTATTATCAAGAAAGGGACAAGGATGACGAATTGTCTAGCCAGCGCGGTTGAGTCATTGATCGACCTTGATTCGTTGACCGGGGGAGAAAAGGAAGAACTGACGAAGCTTGGGTTGCTGTCACCAGGTGGAGAAGTCCGGGAATATGAACTTCCGGGTTTTGCACTGCGCAGGGAGGGCGCAGTCCAAAAACGAGCCGTGCGCGCTCCGGAGGTATTGAACGAGGCGTTCCACTATGCCAAGCCTTCGTCCTTCTCCCGCGGCCTGCGGCTGGACATCGGCGGCGTCACGGTTCTGCTGATTTCTGGAACCGCCAGTATCGACGAGAACGGAGAGACGATTCATGTCGGGGATTTCGGCGCTCAGTGCTGGCGCACCTATCGGAACATCTCCCGGCTCCTGGAATCAGAAGGGGCCACCTGGCACGATGTGGTGCGCACGACCTGCTACCTGAGGGATATTGAACGCGACTACGAGCAGTTCAACAAGATCCGCACGTCGTTTTTCCGCTGGCTTTGCCTGGATCCGCTTCCGGCGAGCGTGGGAGTTCAAACTCGCCTGTGCCGGGGTGATCTCCTGGTGGAAATTGAAGCCGTCGCAGTCTTCTGAAAAGAGGGAGGCATGCAAATGAGTCATGCCATGGTCCTGGAAGAGACGATCGGGGAGACAGACGAGGTTTTCTTTCCTGCGCAGCATGATCTCAAGCTGGTTTGCCGTCGCGGCAAGCCTGAAAGCACGATCGTGGAGGTGAATGGGGTCAGGATCGGAGGCGGCGAGATCGTTGTCATGGCCGGACCCTGTTCCGTGGAGAGCGAGGAACAGCTTGTTTCGACTGCCAGGGCCGTAAAGGCCAGTGGAGCGAAGATCCTGCGAGGAGGCGCCTTCAAGCCACGCACATCCCCGTACAGTTTTCGAGGGTTGGAAGCGGAAGGGTTGAGGTTACTCGCGCTGGCCAGGCAGGAGACCGGGCTGCCGGTCGTGACCGAGATCATGGATCCGCGACAGTTGGATCTCATCTGCGGGTATGCGGACATCCTTCAGCTCGGATCCCGCAACATGCAGAACTACTCCCTGCTGGAAGAAGTCGGCAGATGCCGCAAACCGGTCCTGCTGAAGCGCGGAATGAGCTCGACCGTCGAAGAACTGCTCTTTGCAGCAGAGTATGTCATGAAGGGCGGCAACAGCAGCGTCATGTTTTGTGAGCGCGGCATTCGCACCTTCGAGACTTGTACCAGAAACACCATGGACTTGAACGTGGTGCCGCTGCTGAAGCGAATCTCTCACCTTCCCGTAATCGTGGATCCCAGCCATGGGACCGGCCACTGGTGGATGGTGCCACCTCTGTCAAAGGCCGCAATCGCCGCGGGTGCAGACGGGTTGCTCGTCGAGGTGCACTCTAGTCCGCAGGATGCCCTGAGCGACGGGACGCAGACCCTGCGGCCGGACCGATTCGATCGGATGATGCACGAGCTCAGGCCCGTTGCCCTCGCGGTCGGAGCGGAGCTTTCTCTGCCGGAGCAGGACCAGCCCTGATTGATCGCTGCACACCAATCAACCCAAAAGGAGAACTGAAGATGAATCTGTGTATACCGATCGCCGAGGACCGGGGGCTCCAGAGTCCCTTGAGCGCTCATTTCGGCTCCGCGCCTTTTTTCATGATCGTGGACACCGGGAGCGGAGCCCTCCGGACAATCCCCAACCACAACAGCCACCACGGTCATGGGATGTGCCAGCCGCTCAGCTTCCTCGCAGACGAAAAAGTCGACGGCATGGTTTTAGGGGGCATCGGGATGCGCGCTCTGGGCAGGCTGCAGGCCCTCGGCATTCAGGCGTTCCTCGCCGAATGCTCAACCGTCGGGGACGCGGTCGCAGCTTACCAGGCTGGCACACTCAAACCGATGACAGCCGACAAGGCGTGCGCACACCACGGCGAATAGCCGCATGGGCCGGGGCAGCAAAGGTAGGCGAGCACCTCGAGGAGGCGCATGATTCCGGATGGCAGCAGCGGGATTCCGTTCGAATTCAAGACAATAGGTGTGATCCGCACGCCCTTCGTCGAGGCCCCTGGTACGCCGGTTCAGCCGACTTACGGCCATGGTATCGAGGGGCAGGTGTGGGTAGTTGAATCCTGCGCGCCGGCCCTCGACGGCATCGAAGGCTTCGAGCGCATCTGGCTGGTCTATTGGATGGACAGGGCAGGGCCGTTCAGTCCGCGCGTCGTTCCCTATCGGGACACCCGGGAGTTCGGACTGTTCGCAACACGCGCGCCCAACAGACTGAATCCAATAGGAATCTCGGCGGTCCGCCTGCTGCGGAGAGAGGGTCGCGTGTTGCATGTGTCGGATATTGACATACTCGACGACACTCCGCTTCTTGACCTCAAGCCATATGTACCTTCGTTTGACGCTTTTCCTGTCTCACGCGCCGGATGGTTGGATCACCCGGGCGTGGACAGACGCGTCGCCGACGACAGGTTCCACCCTTTGTCCGACACTGGGAGTCCGGGCAAACCCGAGTAATCGCACACCACCATAGGACTCAGATCAGTGCTGTGGAGAAGTAGCGCTCGGCTCGATCGGGGAGGACTGTCACCACACGCCGCTCCCCACCCGGCTTATGAGAGACTCGGGAGGCGGCCCAGACGTTGGCGCCGGATGAGGTCCCCACGAGAAGCCCGGCTTTCCGGGCGAGCGCGCGTGCGGTCTCGATCGCATCGTCATCTGTCACCACCTCGACATCGTCGATCAGGGACACGTCCAGCACGGGCGGTATGAAGCCGTCTCCGATTCCCTGGATCTGATGCAGGCCCGGCTCTTTTCCGAGAAGAGCCGCGGAATTTTTCGGTTCCACGGCGACGATGCGCGCCCTGGGATTGCGCTCCTTGAGGAAGCGGGCCACGCCTGCCAGCGTGCCGCCGCTTCCGACGCCTGCCACGAACGCGTCTACTTTGCCGTCCATCTGTTCCCAGATTTCGACGGCGGTTTCCCGGTAATGGGCCTCAGGGTTCCTGGGATTCTCAAACTGCCGGACCAGCCAGATCCCGGGGTCTGCCGCCTGCATTTCCCGGGTCTTCGCCACCGCCTCGCCGAGGGAGCCTTTCGTGGAAGTGAACACCAGCTCACCGCCGAAGGCGCGGATGATCTTCCGTCGCTCCTCGCTCATGTTCTCCGGCATCACGATGACTACGCGGTAGCCTTTGAGGACACCCACCATGGCAACTCCGATGCCGGTGTTTCCTGAAGTGGCCTCTGCAATGGTCATGCCCGGACGGAGCTCACCTTCGCGCTCAGCCTCTTCGATGAGGTAACGCGCGACCCGGTCCTTGATGCTCCCGCCGGGATTCATGTGCTCGGCCTTCGCAAACACATGGGGCAGGCCGAACTGGTGCAGGTTGACCATCGGCGTCCTGCCGATGCACTGAAGGATGCTGTTAACCACCATATCGTCGTCGCGGGCGGCAAGCCCGGGGGGCTGGATGCGCTGTTGCGGGCTATACGCAATCATAGGGCCGGAAGGCTCTCGTTGCACTCGTGTTCGCTCCTGTCAGCAGAACAATTGTCTGCACATGGTCTTATCGGGCAGGTCCGTGGTCTCGATTACGATCCAGTTCCACATCGGCCCAGGCGCGGCTTCCAAGGTCGTAGACCGGGAGTCGGGAAGGGCGTGTAAGGTCAGCCTCGCACCGTCGATCGTTTGCCGCGTTCAGCGAAGCAGCACAGACACGGCAGTACAAGCAATGTCAGCAGCAGGGTCGATACCAGTCCTCCCAGGACCACTGTGGCGAGTGGGCGTTGGATATCGGACCAGATTCCCCGCGGGAACGGGCGGGGATCATTCCCGGCATCTCAACCAGAATCAGGCGGCACATGGTGACACGGAAAGGGAAGACCGGCTCTGGAGCCGAGTGAGGCAATTCCTCTCGGAGTTCAAGAAACGGAATGGCGCCATCACATGTCGCGAACTGCTGGGCGTCGATGCATTTTCCAGGGAAGGGCGGGAGGAAGCGTTGCGGAAAAACCTCTTTGTCACACGATGTACGAAATACGTGCGGGACGGTATCGAGATCCTGGACTCGCTGGGATCATGAAGCCGGTGTCCGCGTGGTATCTGCCTGGAGCTTCAACTACGGGCGTACGATCTTTCGCTGGAGCAGTTCGACGACTTTCTTGTCTGCGTCCTTCATGGACTCGTTCAGTTGCCCGAGGTTCCGGATGGTATCCTCTGCGGTGTCGGCGACGATGCCGTTCTCACCTGATACCTCCACGTGCTTCATTGCCAGCGATGCGGCCTGGATTGCCATGTCTGCTGCCGACTTCACCTTCAGGGCACAACCCGGCTTCGCCCCATCGCAGATAACGCCCGAGAGTGCGGCAACCATGATTTTCACCGCCTGCTGCACTTCGGCCGAGCGCCCACCCATGGCGTACGTGATACCGCAAGCGGCGCCAAGTCCGGCTTTGAGCGCGACTCCGCAAAGTGCCGTGAGATAGCCCATGCGTGCAGTGACGTACATGGTTACCAGGTGGGAGAGCGCCACAGCCCGGAGAAGGACTTCTTCGTTCGTCTTCTTTTCCCGGCAATATGCCAGGATGGGCATCGTTGCGACAATGCCTTGATTCCCGGAACCTGCAGAACTCATCACTCTGACCGGATGACCCGACATGCGGGCGTCGCTGCCTGCAGCGGCCGCTCCTGAGAGTTGGGCAGCCGACCCGGGAGAGGCAGAATCGTCAAGGCCATAAAAGCCGATCCCGAGGCCAAGCGGCTCGGACAGGCCGCTCTCCGCTGCGCGACGGTTGAGGTCGATGGTCTGCCGGATCAGGTCCCGGCTCCCCTCCGAGAGATCCTCGGTCATTGCCACCAGATCGCTAAATGTGAGCTTCGAGAGTCCTTCGATGGGTGCCCCGGCAGGACTGTGCCCCGACGGCACCCGGCGAAACACCTCCTTCCCGCCGGATTTGACCAGGATAAGATTCGTGTGTTCGTCCTCGAGCAGACTCGCCCCCTCCAGCAATGACCCCGAACGCATGAATCTGGCCGAGGCCTCGATGTAAAGACTCGTGTACTCGGCGGCGACAACATCCACCGACACGGCACCGCGCTCAATCAGGCGCCGTGCAGCCAGCACGGTGTGCTCGTCGACGCCGGCGAATATTTCAAGCGCGGCATCGGGATCGCACCAGGGACCCAACGCTGCCGCCATCACGATCCCCTTGTGCCCACCGGTATTGGGGATCGCAACGGAAAAGGCATTCTTGAAAACATTCCGATTCACGGCGACGCGTACACAGTCGATATCCTTCTGATCAAGATCGCCGGTATATGCGTCAGCCTTGCCAGGCAGCCAGCCCATCGGCGCCTGAACCGCAGCGGCAACTGCATAGGCCACCGCCACGGGCTCGGTGCACCCGAGCGCAGGTTTCAGAGTGGCGCGCAAGAGCTGTTCTACCTCATATGACGCTTCCATCTTAACTCCGGGGACGAATCACAATCGAAAGGCTATCACAAACGGGTGAGGCTGAGGGCAGTTTCCACTTAGTTCCAGGAAGCGGTTCTGCCGGTGCAGGAGGGTCCTGTTGCTCTTGCAGGAAAGAAACGTCGGGTGGCCGATCCCAATAGATACTATTTCCACCTATTCCGCCTTTTGTGCTAGATTTGTTCCCGAATCGCCGTTTGGGTCGCCTGTTTCGTGTCCCGCAAAGGAGACAGCACTTGCCTCAACGTATCTGCCCCCGCCACAATAGCGAATATCCCTGTACCTGCGCTATGGGAAACCTCTACCGGTTCGTCGAGCCGGTCGTGCTCCTTCTCCTGAAAGACAGAGGCAGTTCCTACGGGTACGAACTCTTCACCAGCGTCCAGAAGAATGCCCTGACGGACGCGAAGCTCGAGCGCGGCACTCTCTACCGTACTCTTCGACAACTCGAAAAGAACGGTAACGTGACGTCAGAGTGGGCGACCGAAGAGGCCGGCCCTGCCCGGAGGGTTTACAGGCTCACACCCCAAGGGGAACGGCACCTGGAAGAGTGGGCCGAGGTTCTCGACCACGTCTCCAAATCAATGGCACGCTTTGTTGCCGCGGCCCAAACGCTCAAGGCCGGCGGGCGCAGCCAGGAGGCCAAAGAACTCTGACGGACGGTCGACTGCGATCCGGCCGCCCGAAACGCCACCTGCCCAATCCGCAAGTTTCGCGGCAACCAACCGGAGTTGACCCGCACGGGTGCGTCGCCAGGCCTAGAATCTGTAGAGCCATCGGATCTTGAAGCGCGCGGATGCTTCGGTGAGCTCGAAGCGATCGAAGGGATCCAGCATCCGGCTGTTCCAGACAAAGAGCAGTTCCCTGCCTGGCCTGAGAATCCAGCGGAATCGTGATTGCCAACCCATTGCCTGCGCGAGGTCGTTGTATTGGACGAAGTTGTACAGTGTGATGTTGGGCGAGAAGAGCACGTTCAGGTTAACCCGCGAGACTCCGACAGAGAAGTCCCCGTCCGGCAGCGTCACGTCGTCACGTTCGTATTCTGCACCGACATAGAATGGAACGGCCACCTTGTAGCCGAAGGAGGCCAGGTAATCGCGCCGGGTCCCGTCGTAAAAGGTTCCCCAGCGTTGCGTCGTCCCGACCCAGAAATTCCGCCGCTGGGCACTCTGGAACTTCGCCTCATATCGGACGAAGTCATAGGTCCCGGGGTCGATCTTGTGGAGCGGGTGGATCTGGAAGGACTCGTCGATGACCTCTCGCTGCGGAGAGACCGTAAACGACACCTCGTCGCCGGTTACGAAACGCAGATAGAATGGTGAAAACGCCAGGACGCGAGTAAGAAGCCGGTTGTTGAGGTCAGTGACGAAATCGAGTCCGACGCGGAACTGCGCCTGCAGAATTCCCCACTTCTCCGGCCGCGGGCCCACGGTCGTGCTCACGTAGGAATTCCGGATCCCGTTACGGGGGATGAACCCGACCCCGGCTACGAAGTCTTCTCCGATCTGGCGAACGCCGGCACGAAAGTTCAGAAAATCGTTCGGATAACTGAACTCCGCTCCGAGTGCCGTGTCGTTCCCGTGGAGTCCCTCGGTCCAGCTCTTCAGCCCGTATAGCCACAGCGCGATATTCTTGTTCTTGCGGAACGTTGAGCTGCCGAGCTTGAGGTCCAACCCGGCAACGCTGTTGTCGGCGGCCGATATGGCGTTGCCGGACGTCGCTATGAACCCGATCGAAGATTGCCTGCCGATATTGCGGCGGATGCGCGCAACCGCGTAATTGTGCTCCACACCCTCGTTGGAGTCGACAACGTCCAGAGCCCCGATATTCCACCGTCCCTCCTGCCCTGTAAGCTTGCCGCCTCCAAGGATGTCGACAGGCAGCCCATCTACGTCCAGGCCGATCCGGCGGGAGAAGAATGGGATGAACTGCTCACTGGTGGGACCGAAGGTGAAGTAGCTCGCCCCGTCGAGGAAGAAATCCCGTTTCTCGGGATAGTACAGCGGGAATCTCGTCAGGTTGATCTGAACCGAGTCGACCTCGGTCTGGGCAAAATCGGTGTTTACGGTGGCCGCAGCCCTGAGGCCCGGCGTCAGCCTATAGAAAACGTCTCCGCCTACATCCCCCACGAGCTTATCCTCGGCGACAGTCTTGTGGTCCAACCCGCCGAGGAGATACGGGCTCACATCGAGCCCGACGCCCTGGCTGATTTCGTCGAGGCCATCGAGAGTCCCTCCATCAGAGATCTGGAAGGTGTACGTGTTCCGGTTGGCCACCGGCCAATACGAGCTTTCCAGTTTACGTCGGATGTGCCGGATCAGCTTCATGCCCCAGCGCGAGTCGCCCGGGCGAAAGCTGAGTGTCGCAAAGGGAATAGCTATTTCGGCATCCCATCCCTGCGAGTGAATGTGTGCCTTCCCCTCCCAGATACCATCCCAGTTCTTGTTGAAGTCTGCGCCGTCGTCGGCAATGAGCGCATCGCCGATCGACCCCCTGGGACCGATCTGGAACCAGTAGCCATTCCTGCGATCGAGGTAAGTATCCAGGATCACCTGCACCCGGTCGTCCTCGCCGAGGCTCACGTCGCGCGCCATTTCCTTGGCAGTGATCAGGCTCGGGTCGGATTCATAGCAGCGGAAGGCGAAATAGATGTTCCTGCGGTCATAGCAGATCAGGAACTCGGTCCTCTCGGAGACAGGCTCTCCGAATTTCGGGTCCCTCTGAAAGAACTGGTCGACTACGGCCGCCTTCTGCCAGGCCGGGTCATCCAGCCATCCATCGATCTTAGGAGGCCGGTTGACGTATACCGCACGAACCACGTTGTCCTCTGCGGCGGCAGGTCGCCAGACTCCAGGGACCAGCAACAACGCGACCGCCAGCCTCCGCACCAACCCCGCCCCTCCCTCAAGCAAAATCGCAATTATACGGGCAAGCGTTCCAGTGATAGAGGATATTCGGCCAGGTTTCCGCTACTGGAGAATCGTGTCGAAATTCCGGTTGTCCGCGAGCGAAGCGTTCAGCCATGTGATAATGTCAGCCTGCACCTGAGGCGTCACGGGAGTTGTAGGTCATGATGAGCATCGCCGCTACGCCATCCTCATCTCGAATTGCCATCGCAGCTCTGGTGCTTATGTCGATTGGGCCGAGTACCCCGTCTGGATTCTCCGGTACTGCCGCGGACAACCGGCCGAACATCCTGTTCTGCCTCGCCGATGATTGGGGATACCCTCACGCGGGGGTGTACGGCGATCCCGTAGTGCGGACGCCGACCTTTGATCGCGTCGCGCACGAAGGCGTGCTCTTCACTCGCGCGTTCTCCGCTGCGCCCTCCTGCACGCCGTCGCGGGCCGCGATACTTACCGGCCAGGCACCGCACCGTTTGGCCGAGGGAGGAAACCTGCACGGGTTCTTACCCGCGCGATACGAAGTCTACCCCGACCTTCTCGAATCTTCCGGGTATTTCGTCGGCTTTACCCGGAAGGGCTGGGGACCCGGACGATTCGAGGCTGGAGGAAGGGCTCGCAACCCTGCAGGTACTGAGTTTCGCGATTTCGCAGACTTCCTGAAGAAGCTGCCTCGAGGCAGGCCCTTTTGCTTCTGGTTCGGCAGCCATGATCCGCATCGTCCCTATGACAAGGGAAGCGGAGAGGGGGCCGACCTGCGTCCGGAACTCGTGCGTGTTCCCCCTTATTTACCGGATGTCTCCGCCGTGCGCAGCGATATCCTGGACTACTATTTCGAGGTGCAGCGGTTCGATAGCGAAGTCGGCGAATTGCTTCGCCAGCTGGAGAAGAACGGCAGACTCGACAACACCATCGTGGTGATGACTGGAGACAACGGCTGGCCTTTCCCAAGATCGAAAGCGAACCTGTACGATTCGGGGACCCAACAGCCGCTTGCCGTGCGTTGGCCCGCAGCCGTGCGCAGCGGGAGAGTCCTGGACGATCTCGTGACCCTGTCAGATCTCGCTCCGACTTTTCTCGAGGCCGCAGGCCTCAAGCCTTTACCGGAGATGACCGGTCGCAGCCTGCTCGGCCTCATTGCCGGATCAGAGCAGCCCGGGAAGCGAACAGTGGCGTTCGTGGAACGCGAACGTCATGCGAACGTTCGGCGCGGGGATCTGGGCTACCCCGCCCGCGCAATCCGGACTGCGGACTTTCTGTACATCCGCAACTTCCGTCCCGATCGCTGGCCCGCGGGGGATCCAGAGCTCTATTTTTCTGTCGGGCCATTCGGCGACTGCGATGGATCGCCGACAAAGGACTGGATCCTTTCGCACAGGTCCGCGGCGGAAATCGCGCGCGTGTTTCATATCGCTTTCGAGAAGCGGCCAGCCGAGGAACTCTACGATCTGAAGAAGGATCCCTACCAGATGAATAATGTTGCCGGCCAACCCGAATACAGCGAAGCGCGGAAACGCCTGCGTGAAAAACTCGAGCGCTGGATGAGTGAGACCGGCGACCCGCGAGCCACCTCAGATGACGATCGCTGGGACAAGTATCCATACTTCGGTGAGAGGGCGAACCCGCGCTAGCCTTCCGAGTCACCTACATACATGTCCGGGCACCCAGGTAGGTCAGGTCTGACAGGCCTGACCTACCTGGATCCGGATGCCAGCGTGCCTGGCGGGCGCTGAAGGTGGGTGCCAAACCGGACGTTTTCGGCATAGAATCGTGCTCCTGACTCAAAAGAGAAGGGAGCTACTAAATGCCATCCAACCGTCGGCAGTTCCTATCCTCGACCGCAGCAACTGTTCTCGGCGCACCGCTAGGCAGGGCAATGGTCGGGAGAAGCACTGCTCCCGCAAGCACAGCCAGGAAGCAGAAAGATCCGGCACGCCGCCTGGACACTGCGCTCTTCTTCGACGTTGAAGACATCTTCAGCCCTCCTGAACTGGGGAATGACGACAGCATCAAGGAACTCGCGACGATCCTGACGGAGGAGGACCTTCGGGGTAATTTCATGTTCGTCGGCGATCGTGCCCTGTTGCTCGAGAAACGCGGCCGCAAGGACGTAATCGACAGCATGGGACCCCATGAAGTAGGGCTCCACACCCGGAGTGCGCGTCATCCTGAAGTGCCTGAATACGTGGCCGGGAAGAGCTGGGAGGATGGGGTTGCCGAATGTCTGAAGCGGGAGCGCGAGGGCACCGAGATCATCCGCGATGTTTTTGGCAAACCCTGCGTCTCACTCAGCTGCCACAATGTTTTCACCGCACCGCATTCGCACCGCGTTGCCGCGATTCTCGGACTGCCGTTCGTCTATGCAATCCCGGCCGCACCCCCGCTCTACAGCCTGAGCTGGTATGCCGGAGCGCTTGGCTTTCCGTGGGGCAGCCCGACGCTGGACAACAAGCCGATCCTGTCACACATGGAAGAGCCGGATGAAATATACACTGACCGCAGCGCCCTGGAGGCGCACCTGCGCAAGGTAGACCGGCACCTCGATGCGTGCCTGGCAGACGGACAACCCTATTTCACGTTCTTTCTCATTCATCCGCAGCGCCTCAGGCTGAAAGACTTCATCGACATCTACTGGTGCCCCAACGGCGTCAATTATCCCGAGGAGCGATGGGGAGATTTCGGACGGCCCCGGCAATACTCCCCGGATGAGGTAAGGACGCGGCTGGCCAACTTCCGGAGGCTGGCGCGCTGGATCAGGAATGATCCGAGACTCAACGTCATGACCGTGCCCGAACTGGTCCTGAAATACGGGAAGCAGCCGGCAACCATCACCCGTGCGGAGCTCGCCGATGCCGCCCGCAGCATCACTAAAGGCTACGAGATATTGATTCATCCCCGATTCAGCCCGGCTGAGATCCTGTATCACTGGCCCAGGGAGTGGTCGTCTCCGCGGAACAACTCCCGCTTCCGGACCAGCTGCCGCGGGTCGACGTTCTCGGCCCGACCCGGAGTCCCATCTGGAATCCCGAACTGCAGGGATGCTCGCTCCAGAGGCTGGCGAGACATTGCGCGGCAGCTCCTCGATCAGACAAAGGCCGCCGGTCATCTTCCTGCCACCCTGGGCGAACCCCTGGCACGCGTTGGCATCAACCATCTCTACCGCGCCTTTGCCGAAGTCTATCTGGCCGCGCACACAGGATCATTGCCGACCGGGGTGAAGTTCAGTCGCATGCCGCCCTGGCCGGAGATAGCGTCCGCCATCGGAGTCAGCTTCATGAAGGCCGTCGAGGGAGAACTGATGGACCCGGACACTGAGGTGAACACGCTGTACCGGGACGGAAAGCTGCAGACGTGGACGCTCAAACCGGCATTGGATGTCTGATTCTCATGCGCCGCCTGTCTTTTCGGAGAAAGGAACTATCATGTTCCACCCAGTCACACGTCAATTACTGCCTGCGATCCTGTTGCTGTCGTTGCTCGGCGCCGCAAGCATCGCCGCCCCGGCGACAGGCATGAAAATATGGGTAGTAGGAGATTCCACGCGCATCGATCCCACAAAGAGCGCTGCCTTCGAGGATAACCTGCTGCTGTTTCCAGACGGCCTCAGCGGCAATTACCAGGAGTCCAACCTGGTCTGGGATGCCGGCCAACGGCGCATCTCGCTGAAGGCCGCACGGAACGAGAGCGTGGCGTTTCAGATCATCGTCGAACGGCTCGGCTCGGAAAGGCTGTCCAACGTCAGGGTCAACCTGGGCGAATTATCCGGGCCGGGAAACAGGAAGATCCCGGCGGGGAACGTCGACCTCTACAAGGAATGGTATGTCCATGTAACGAAGCCCTCGCGGCAGACCTACACACTCGGAACCGGCTACTATCCGGATGCGCTGCTGCCCTGCCTGCGATGGGCCGGGAACCTGTATCCGCATGCGTACGTGATGCCGTTCGACATCCCGGACTCCATGACAGACATGGGTGACGAACAGAGGAACCAGGCGCTCTGGGTCGACATCCTCGTGCCGCGCGACAGGGAGAAGGCCCCTCCCGGAACCTACACATCCTCGATAACCGTGACTTCCGATGGCGGCCGGACCGAGCTGATGCTGCAGCTTCAGCTCTGGGACTTCGCCCTGCCGGAGGAAAGCCACATCAAGGGCAACATCCACACGGACACTGAAATCAATGTGTTTCCCGAGGAAACGGAGCTCCGCTATTACCAGCTCATGCGCAAACACCGCCTGGCCATGGGTGTGCTGGGCTACGCGCCGGCTTTGAAGATCCAGGGAACGGACGTTCAGATGGACTGGACGAAGTACGACGCACGCCTGTCGAAATATCTCGACGGCAGCGCCTTCACGGAGCGGCACGGATATCAGGGGCCCGGTTACGGCATACCGATCGAGCTGCTGGTGCTGCCCTTCGACGCCTTTCCCGTAAACCTCTACAAGATGTCCGTCGGTATCCGGATAGGGAAGGAATTCAAATTCTACAGCCCATGGCCTGTCGCTCTCCCGAAGGAGGGGCAGACTGCCGCGTATGCCGAGATCTGGAAGAATGCTTTCCGGAAGTTCGAAGCTCACCTGGATGAGCATCCGGAGTGGAACAAGACCCGGTATGTGGTGTATCTGCTGAGCCTGGACGAGGCGTACGACGACGTCGCGCGCGAACGGATGTTCTACTACGGGCAGCTCCTCAAGGATTCCGGCGCCAGACGGCTCGAGTACCGGGTGGACGGCTGGTATCCACGCGAAACGATGATGCGGCTTGCGAAGATACTCAAGATCGCGATTCTCGGTCTGGGAGGTTGGGACACGCAGATGGTGGAAGAGATCCGTCAGCAGGGAGTCGACCCCTGGTTTTACGATGCCGCCGGCATTCTGGATGGAGACGGGTTGCAGGGCAGGGCTTTGAGCTGGATCGCCTGGAAGTATCGCGCCGGCTCCTGGACGCTCTGGGAGCTGGACTTCAACTCGCTTCGTGCATACCTGTACCCGGAGACCTACCCGGATCTGAACGGGCACGGGATGCTGATCTATCGCGGTGAGACCATGGGCCTGGACGAGCCGGTTGCGAGCATCCGCCTGAAAATCATGCGCCGCGGAGCCCAGGACTACGAGTATCTCTGGTTGCTCGCCCAGAAGAGCGGCGGCCGTGAGCAGGCCGACGCGATCGTAAACTCAATCGTGAATGATTTCGTGCGGATCGGCGCCGACCGGGCGTCGCTCGGTTCGCCGGGCCACTGGAAGCACAATTCGGAAGACTGGGAGCGCGCAAGAATCCGTCTGGGTGATCTGATTGAGGGGATGTCCAAGTAAGTCCGCGCTGTTAGAGGAGACTGGAGGTTTTATGCTTCACAATAGTCGGATTAGAGGCTTTCTGTTCCTTCTCGCCGTGATCGGCCTCGCAACTCCGGCACGTGCGCAATGGATCGGCCGTCCCGAGCCGGCCTGGGAGAAGGAGTTTCAAGCCTGGGTGGCCGATCCACACACGAAGGTTTTCTCCGGCAGCTTCGGCCGCGATCTGGCAAAGCGGCAGATCGAAGTCCAGGCCTGCCGAAACGAGTGGGTGATCGTCCAACTGGGAGTGCGGAGTCCGCTTCCCATAAAGGCTCTCTCGCTCCGCGCCGGTGATCTCACCTCGAGCCGAGGCGCGAAGATCAGCTCCGGTGCGTTGCGCGTGCGCTATCCAGGCCTGATACCAGTGGACGAGACCGGTCAATATACGCCCGATCCCTTGTGGCAGGTGCCGGCTGTCGCTCTGCGCCCATACCAGAGCCAGGGAATCTGGATCGACTGGAAGGTGCCCGCCGATGCGGAAGCCGGCGAGTATACCGGGACTCTCGAGCTCGAGCGGGAAGGAGCGGCACCGGACACATTCCACATCAGGCTGAGCGTCCTTTCCGTCACTCTCCCTGAACCGTCCGGCTATCATTGTTTCCTGAATATCCTTGTGGATCCATCTTCCGTGGCGCGCGTGAATCGACTGCCGCTGTGGGGGGAAGCCCACTGGCGGCAGCTCGAGAACTACGTCCAGGATCTTGCAGCTCACGGGCAGAAGACCATCACGGCCTTCATAGTGGATGACCCCTGGGAGGGCGATACGGGATTCGCCGTCAGGAACCTGATCGAGTGGAAGTGCCAGGGCGAATGGAAAGCCGGGGGACAGCAACAAATGACACTCGACCTGGCCGCCTTCGACCGTTGGGTCGGCCTCTGTCTCAAAGCCGGAATCAGCGATCACATCGAATGCTGGTCACCGCTCGTGCAACCTGGTTCGAACCATTCAGTGGTTATCTATACCGACACCGTGAGCGGACAGCGTCGCAAGCTTCACTTGCCTGCCGGCTCGGGTGAATACAAGGCTGTCTGGGGCGAGTTTGCCCGTGTCTTCCAGGAGCACTTGAGAGAGAAAGGGTGGCTGGATAAAACCTACCTGGCGTTTGACGAAATCGAAACGTCGGTGCTCGACCGCGTTATCCCGTTCTTCCATGCGGTCGCGCCTGATCTGAAGGTGATGGTCAGCGGCGGCGACGAGAAGGGCCGTTACTCCGCCGAGTCACGGGAGCTCGCGTTCCACTACGGCTATTACAGCCCCCGCTCCGGGATCGAGATGCCCGATATCCCTGCCCGACGCAAGGCCGGCAAACGCACACTGATGTACACGGCCGTCACGCCGATCTATCCCAATACTTTCATCTTCTCCCAGCCGCTCGAATCACGCTACCTGGGTTGGGTCATCTGGAAGTGGGACTTCGACGGGTACATCCGCTGGGCCTGGAACTTCTGGTGGCCGGAGAATTTCTGGGACCAGCCGCTCTACAAGTGGCATTCGGGCGACATGTGGTTCGTGTATCCGGGACGCGAGGGCCCCGTCGACGGCATTCAATGGGAGATGCTGCGCAAGGGCATCGAAGATTATGAGTGCCTCTGGCTGGTTCGGCAGGGCCTCGAACAGGCCCGCAACCGCGGCGGATTCGCCGACCTCGTCGAACGTGGGCAAAAGGATATGGCGCACGCGGTGGATCTGGCCACGCAGCAGTTTGACCGAACCAGGATCCCACGTGACCCCATTCCCGCCCGGATGGACGAGGCGCGGCGGATCGTAAACAAGTTGCTGAAAGAATTGGCAGACGCAAAGTTGTTGTCGCGATAAGGCAGAAGGCGAGAGCGCCATGAATATAAGACCGAATCCTTTTTTTCTCCTCCTACTGTGTTTCTCCGTTTGTGTCGCCTCGCCGCGAGCGCGTGCACAGGGTACAGAGCAGCTTTCGTCTCAGATCGAAAAACTGGACGCCGGCATTGTCCGGGACCGGCCGCGCGAGGAACTCTCCCAGATGCTCGAGAAGCACGTTCAGGAGGGCATCGCGGCGGCAAACCGGCGTTCTTCTCAGGAATGGCGGGAGATCGCCAGCCGGGGGCAGTGGGAATCCTTCAGTCGCAAACGCCTGGGAGCGTTGCGGACCTCACTTGGTCAATTTCCGGCCATCCCCAGCGACCCACGCCGGCTGGTCACGAGGGCCCTGAAGGGCGATGGCTTTATCGTCGAGAACGTGCTCTTCGAAAGCAGACCCGGATTGTGGGTCACGGCCAACCTCTACCGACCTGACCCGCTCCGGGAGTCGATGCCGGGGATCCTGATCTGCCACAGTCACCACAATCCCAAGACGCAAGGCGAGCTCCAGGACATGGGCATGACGTGGGCACGACTCGGCTGCCTTGTCTTGATCATGGACCAGCTCGGGCACGGTGAGCGCCGGCAGCATCCTTTTGTTTCGGCTCAGAGTTACTCGGGTCAGTTCCCAGTCGGCAGGCAGGACTATCACTTCCGCTACATCGAAGGCATTCAACTGCACTTGATCGGCGACAGTCTCGTGGGATGGATGGTTTGGGACCTCTGGCGGGGCGTCGACCTTCTCCTATCCCGGCAGGGGATCGATCCCAGGCGGATCGTCCTGATGGGTTCTGTGGCCGGGGGAGGGGACCCAGCTGCTGTCGCCGCATCCCTGGATGAAAGGATCACTGCTGCGGTCCCGTTCAACTTCGGCGGACCTCAGCCCGAGACCCCTTTCCCGCTACAACCTGACGCCGAAAACACTTTCAATTACGCCGGCGGCGGCGACTGGGAGTCCACCCGCAACCTGCGGCTTTCCTGCCGCGACGGATTCCTCCCGTGGGTCATCGTCGGGAGTATCGCGCCCCGTTACCTCATCTACGCCCATGAGTTCAGTTGGGACCAGGAGCACGATCCCGTATGGAAGCGGCTTCAGCGAATCTACAAGGACTTCTATGGCCATTCGGACTTCCTCGATTACACGACAGGCTTCGGCGTCCTGCAGGGCAGGCCTCCCCAGGCTTCGCACTGCAACAACATCGGCGCGACTCACAGGGAGCGAATCCACGCTGCCTTGAAGCGCTGGTTCCAGATCCCCGGCGGCCCATCAGACGAGTATCAGAAGCGCCTCCCCGAAGAAGACTTGATCTGCCTGCGAGGCGAATCGGCCCGCGAACTCAGACCGCAGGAACTGCACGTAATTGCTTCCCGCCTCGGCCATGAGAGAGTCCTTCATAGTCGCGCTGAATTGGACCGTCCCGCAGCCGAATCGAGGCTCATGCGCCTCAAATCGAAGTGGGAGTCTGTGCTTGGCCCGGTTCAGGGCAGCTCACCGCGCGTCTTGGGCGCCGGCAAGCACTTGGGAGACACCAACGGATTGGATGTTGAGCGGGTTGTCCTCGAAACCGAGCCGGGAATCCTGGTTCCACTGCTGATTCTGAAATCCGGCCAGCACAAGAATCCGAGACCCGTCGTTCTCGGATTGGGCCAGTCCGGCAAAGCCGGATTCTTGCATGAGCGGTCGAAAACCGTCGCCGGACTTCTCAGGGGTGGCGCTGCCGTATGCCTCCCCGACCTGCGAGGCACCGGCGAAACCATGTCCGGGCCTGCCCGCGGCCGTGAAAGTGAAGACACGGCCATCTCATCGACAGAACTCATGCTGGGTGAGACTCTGGTCGGCGCACGGCTGCGCGATGTCCGCAGCATATTTCTCTACCTGCATACAAGACCGGATCTCGATGCCCGCCGGATCGCTGTCTGGGGTGATTCATTCGCTGCCGTCAACCCGCCGGACCGGAATCTGAATATTCCGCTCGGGGTCCCTGAAGAACCGCCGTTGTCTGAACCGCTCGGAGGGTTGCTGGCGCTGCTCACCGCCGTTTATGAAACGGACGTGCAGGCGGTCTACATCCGCGGCGGTCTGACGAGTTTCGAATCGGTTCTGCAGAGCCAGTTCTGTTACCTTCCGCACGATGTGGTTATCCCGGGGGTTCTTGCCGCCGGGGATTTGTGCGATCTGGCCGGGGCTCTTGCACCACGGCCTCTGAGGCTGGAAGGGCTGGTCGACGGCCTCAATCGCCGCATCCCATCGGAGGCGGTGAGTTCCGAGTACGCGCCTGCGCGCCAGGCCTACACACGCGCCGCAGCTTCTGACCACTTCGTCGTTGAAGATCCGGCCGATGATTATGCGGTTGCACAATGGCTGTTGAAGTGCTTATCGGAAAGGTGATCCAAATGCGCAAATCCGCAGTCGTCGTTCTTCTGTTCGTACTGAACCTGGGCACGGAATTGACACCTGCGCAGAGCCGTCGGCCGGCCCGGCCGCAAGCAGCCGCCGCAGAGCTCGACAAATCAGCCGTCTCCAACGGGATGATTCTTCTGAACGGCCGGCCCTTCCCGATGGTCCTGGATGCAGGTACCGATTGCTTCACTCCTCAGGATTACGACCTGGTCATGAGCAGCAAGGACGCCTACGGCGCCAACACATGGTGGCTTCAGCACGCCATGCGCGCCATGACGTCGGAGACAGAGGGAGATTTCTCGGGCCTGGAGCGGTCACTGGATTTCTTCCAGAAAACCGGTATGAAGGTCAATCTGTACCTCCGCGCCGAGTACAGAGACATCCCAGACTGGTTCTTCAAAAACAATCATGACTACCGGATGCTGGACCCGGCCGGCAAACCCGTGGGTACGCAGATATGCCTGCAGCACGAAGGCTTTCGCCGCCTCGTGGATCAGTACCTCCGCAGGGCGGTCCGGGTGGCCAGGGCCAAGCCGAGCCTGCTCATGTATTCGATCTACGACGAGTTCTGCATCCGGGGCTGGGGATGCTATTGCACGCGCTGCATCGAGAAATACCGCGTCTATCTCCAGTCACAATATCAGAGCCTTCAGAAGCTCAACGACGCGTGGAAGTCCCGCTACGGCTCCTGGAATGAGATCGACGCTCCGCGCACGCAGTCCTTCGACGCCAACTACGGCGATTGGCAGCGCTATCGACTCAAAGTGCTCCACGATTTCGGCATGCTCTATTACCGGGCCGTCAAAGAGGAGGATCCCGACCATCTGGTCTGGATCGACATCAACATGGACCTCTACGGCTACACGTGGCAGCGCCTTTGTGTCTGGTGGAAACTGACCGGCATTTTCGACGCGTTCAACCTGGGGCCGGATTCGGTCGCCGACGGCGGCGCCATACGGACTGCCATGAATCGCGCCATTCGGGACAATTACGCCAAGGGCGCCACGTGGCACCTGGGGATATCCGAGAAGGATTTCACCGGCCGGCCGGAAATGTATTCGCTCCTGTTCGAATCCAACCACGGCGGCGTGGTCTGGTGGTACTCCTTCTGGGATACGCTCAGAACAGAACAGGCCTGGGGAGTGGGCAACGACGTGGAAACGCCGCTCCAGGCCAACTGGTTTTCGGCCCGCGAGCTGAACCACCTGGTGCGGTATCTGGACGATCTCTACACCAACACGCGGCCCGTCCGCGGGGAGGTTGGGGTCTTCGTCAGCGGTCTTACGGATATGATGCGAAGCTTGACAGCACATCAGGTATTGCAGACCGAAGACGCGCTCAACATGGGAGGGCTCTGCCAGATACTGCGCGACCTGAATATTGCCTATGAAGCCATCGGCGAAAACCAGCTGCCCAAGCTCGGTTCCTTCAAAGCGATTCTCCTGGGCCAGTTCTCGATGTGCGCGGACCAGGCTACGGTCGATGCATTCCGGAAATATGTGCGCGACGGGGGAATGCTGATCGTCACCAATTACGCTTTCAGCGCCGACGCGAACGGCGCGGAGATTGCCAACCCTGCGTTCGATCTGGCCGACATGTGGGGCAGCTCCGGCCAGCTCAACGACCAAACAGGGGAAGGCCGGATTACTCCATCCGAATCTCAGGACAATCCGCTTCAGCAGTATATCGCCGGCCTGCAGCTCCCGACGCTTGGCGGTGTGGCCCGCAGGAAACTGGGGTCGGCCGCAATTGTCGCCCGGTTTCAGGATGGGACTCCCGCCATCACACTGAATCGATATGGAAAAGGCCACGTGCTATTCATCGGGACCAACGCAGGTGAGGCCTACAACACAGGCCACTTCCTGGAGATGGGCTCCTATCCGCCCGGGGCCGGCACTCAACTTGATATGCCAAAATACCGGGAAATGACCCAACGATTGGAGGGTTGGCAGAATTATGCTCCCCTGATGAGGGGCGCGCTGGAACAAGCCGGGATACATAGTCCGGTAAAGGTCAGCGCACCAGACCGAAACGAATTGCTCGGCAAAGTCCGGGTCAACCTGCAGGAGGAGCGGGCCTCAACCGGCGACCCTCGCTATCATCTGCTCGTCGTCACCCTGGAGCCGATCCATGACCCGGAGGCCATGATTCAGAGGGCTCCCAACGTATTCGTGAAGCCTGAGAAACGCACCCTCAAAAACCTGGGCGTAGCAGTCAGAGTTCCCCATCCGGAGAGGGTGGAAGCGGTATACCGCATTCCTCCCGTCGGATACGAGATGGGCAAGATCGACGCCCGTCCTGAGAAGATACAGTTTGACGTGAAAGAGGGAGAGGTACGGCTGAGCATCCCCGAAGTCTCTGAAGTTTCCTGTCTCCTGCTGGCACAGGACGCGCGGCCGCTGGTAGGGGTGAAATCGGACAGCGTGAGCGCCAGGGAAGGCAGGCCAACCCGGGTGCTCGTTACGGTGGACAACGCCGCCGGACAAGCACTTTCAGGGGAGATCACCTTTCCGGGAGGGTTCGCCGCAAAACCGTCGGGCGGGAAGGAATCCGGCATTCTCGCGCTGCCACCCGGAGGGCACTACGAATGCGAGTTTGAGGTGACCGCCCCCTCGCCGATCGAACGCAACCGGACCTTCAACGCAGTTCTGGCCTTCCGCCTGAGCGACGGACGGTCCGGCATTTCCAGTTCCTACCCCGTCACCAGCCGCACCGACGAGCGGATCGCCTGGGGTTGGGTCAAGAGAGTCGAGGCCGGCATGGCCGAAGCAGCCCAGCCACCCACGCCCTGGGGATCGCTCTACCAGGAGGCTTTGCAGCAGAGGGAACTGGTTTACGCCGCATACAACAGCGGGGCCTATGCCGAGACCGTCCGCCTGGCCCGGGAGCACGAGAGGCTGTGCGCCCGGATCAAGGAGCAGAGGAAATCACTGCCACCGAATCCCGGAACAGTGATGGGATCGTCGATCGGGTCGGAATCGGTATCGGGATCACTGTCGGATCCGGCGCGGAGCAGTGCGAAAAGTTCGATAGCGATTTCGACCCCGAGACCGATTCCGACAGCGATCACCTGCGGGTCATCAGATGCGAGCGTAGATTTGTGTGTTAGATTGTCTTCATGTTGTGTCTGATTACCCTCCTGCTGTGCGTCCAGCTTAGCCCAGGCCCAGCCAGAGCCAACAATCCCCCAAGGCCGGGGATCTGTTCCTCCAGGCACGACAGCACTTCGATAAACAGGAGTGGGAGAAGGCCAGGGTGGCCGCCACCAGGGCGCTGCAGGCAGATCCGCGGTACGCGGACGCGGAGGTGATGCTGGGGCTGATTGCGTCGATCGAGAAGCAATTCGGCATCGCCGAACAGCACTTCCTGCGAGCCATCTCGCTCCAGCCCGGGAATGACCTGGCACAGGGATACCTGGCCTCCACCTACCTTCAACAGAAGCGTTACCCTGAAGCTGCTCGTGCATTCAGGAAAGTATTGGCCCGGGATCCAAAGAATCAGGCTGCAAACTACAACCTCGGCCTGATCACGCTCATCCAGGAAAAACCGGCGGAGGCTCTGAAGTATTTCGAGCAGGTATCGCGTCAAAACCCTGAAGACATTCCGGCGCTGACCGGGATCCTCGAATGCCATCTGCTTCTCAAACAGACCGACGCGGCCCTGCAACTGACCGGGAAGCTCCAGGCGTTGCTGTCGCCCCAGGATCCGGGGCTGTTCCGCATCGCGACCATGCTGGCTCTCTATCAGCAGTATGATCCGGCCATTTCCATTCTGGAACGGGTCCGGCAGGTCTATCCGCAGTCGCATGACGTAACCTACAATCTGGCGCTGGCCTACCTTCGCACCGGGAAGTACGACCGTGCAGCAGAGTCTTTGAAGCCGCTGCTCGATCAACCCGGAGCTGCCGAGGCTTACAGTCTCCTGGCACAGGCACGGGAGAAATTGCAGCTTGCGGAGCAGGCTCTTCAGGCCTACCAAAGGGCCGCCGAGTTGGAGCCGGGAAACGAGGACTACCGGTTTGATTACGCCTATGCCGTGCTCCGTTATGTCCCCGGAGATGCGGCCGTCGCGGCTTTCTCCTCGGCCATCCGCGACTTTCCAAAGTCGTGGAGGATGCGCACCGGGTTGGGTTCGGCATACTACCTGGCAGGAAGGAACGAAGACGCAGCGACCGCCTTGCTGGACGCGATCAGGCTCGATCCTGGCGCCAAGGTCGCTTATTACCTGCTGGGCAAGGCCTACGAAGCGGCTGGAAACCGACAGTCCGATATTCGCGCAGCCTTCAAGGCATATCTCGAAAAGGAACCGCAGGATGCCTGGGCGTACTACCACTACGGTAACATGCTGTACCTGGAGGCTCAGACGGAACTGACACCTGACTTCAAAGCCGCCAAGGCTTATCTCAGCAAGGCCCTCGCACTCAGTCCTGATTTCGCAGAAGCGCACCTTCAATTGGGAGTTATCGAACAGGCGGAAGGAGGATTGGCGGAGAGTGTCCGGTCCCTGGAGAGGGCGGCCCGGATCAATCCGAATCTGCCGGCACCCCACTATCGCCTGGGCCAGGTGTATCAGCGCCTGGGGGACAGGGAGCGATCGAAAGCTGAATTCGATCTGTTCGAGAAGCTCAAGGCGGGCAGCGCCGTTCGAGAGAAGCAGGAAGTCGTCCGTTCGCTGAGCGAGCCGAAGAGATAGGCCCGGCTCTGCTTCACTTCCGGGTTACCGTCTTCATGATCTGCACTAGCGCCTTTCGTTCCAGTTCCTCATCCTGACTGGTTTTGGCCTTGACCTCCTCGAACTTGCGCAACAATTGTTGGGCTGCATCCGTCCTTCCCTGCTTGCGATAAATCGCGCTCAATTGGTACAGAGCCGTCGGGTTCGCGGGCTCGAGGTCCAGAGCCTTCCTGAGCTCTTTGGCGGCCAGGTCCAACTGGTCAGCCGACTGGTAGGCCTGTCCCAGGGCCACGCGTGACTCCGCATCGCCGGGATTCAGTGCGATCGCCTTTCCCAGCGCCGCGATGATTTCTCCTCGCCGCGCCGGATCACTTCGCCCGCCTGCACGGACCAGGGTCAGAGCATAAAAATACTCCGGCCGGAAGTCCTTTGGATCCTTGCGAGCTGCCCGGCGGAAAGTATCGGCCGCCGCGGAGAGCTTTCCCGCCTGCATTTGCGAGAGTCCGAGCGCCAGAAGCGGCAGGCTGGCCTGCGGCTCTGAAAGGCTGGCCTGGCGGAAACTTTCCTCGGCCTGGGGCAGATTGGTCTCCAGCGCCCAGATCGTGCCCTGCTGCAGCAGCAACCTGGCTGAGCCGGGAATCCTTTCCAGGCCCTGTGCCAGGGTTTTCAGCGCAAACTCGTCGTTATGGTGGACCGCGGCAAAGTTGGAGAGAGCGATATACCCTTCCTCGGACCGGGGCTCCAATTCAATTGCCCGGGTATAGGCGCTATATGCCTTCTCTGGATTCCCGTCCTTGTCGTAGGCTTCCCCCAGAAGGAGGAACACCTCTGCCTTGGCAGAGTTCGACGACGACGCAATCTCCAGAGATTCGACGGCATCCCGATACTGCCGAGCCCCCAATTGGGCGGTGCCCAGGTTCAAGAACAACGCGTATCGATCACGATAGGATGATTTGATTATTTCGAAAACCGAAATGGCTCGTGAATATTGGCCGTAACGCCCGAAGAGGGCCCCGCATTGAAAGGCGAGTTCGGGATTGGGCGTCCCGGCCTGCTGTAACTGACGCATCACGCGGTCCGGAAAGGACGAGTCGTGGCTGGCCAGATAGGTTTCCAGAACCATCGGCAGCGCTTCGGGATTGTTGAACGCCAGATCCCCGGCTCGCTCAAAATGGGACTTGGCCTTGGGGAATTGCCTTCGTTCATACTCCAAAGTGCCCAGGTAGAAATGGGGCACCGGATCTTCCGGCCTGGCCTTCGCAACGGACAGGAACTCGCGCTCCGCTTCGCTCTTATGGTCTGAAAACCACAGTACCGTAGCCAGGTTCTTGCGGGAGGGGACAAAGCCGGGATTGAGCTGCAGTGCTTTCCGATAGAACTCGGTCGCCTTCTCGAACTGCTGCATCGTCGTATATGCCAATCCCACCAGGTGGCAGACCCTGAAGTCCTTCGGCGCCGTCCTGCAGGCCTCGAGCAGCAAGGGCAGAGCCTCAGCAGCCCTGTTTTCACGCAGCAGATTCTCGCCGCGGGCGAGCCCGGAGGCTGCCTGACTCTGAGGCGCAGGGGCCGGCGCCTGTGCGTGCAGGTGTAGCCCTGAGAGGGTGACCCACATCAGGCAATGGGCCATGGCAACAAGAGCAGGAGAGTGACGGCAAAGGCTCGCCTGCGCGGCGCGAAGCGAGGAATGGTCAAACCCCGTTGATGCCCCTACCGTTAGTGCCATCGCATATGATTGTAGCGCCGCGGATCGGCAAATTCGCATCGCAGAAAGAGAAAAGGGCGAGCCGAGGCTCGCCCTTTTCATACCCTGATCGGCCGCCTCCGAAAGAGGCTGGAGCTACTACCAGATAAACTTCAAAGCGAATTGGATAACACGCCCGTCGGCTGCGCTCCGTATCCGCCCAAAACTCCCGGAGGTAACCGTCGACTCGGGGTTGTCGAAATTGACCTGGTTAAAGGCGTTGAAAAACTCCGACCGGAATTGCACCGAGTAGGACTCCCCGAACTTGAAGTCTTTGATAAGCGAAAAATCCGAGCTGACGTATGCCGGTCCACTGATCAGACCCCGGCCTGCGTTCCCGTAAACCCCACGTGGCATGTCGTTGGCCGGGACGAACGCCGCCGTGTTGAAGAACTGATCAATCATGTCGGAGCGGCTGGAGTGACTACGGATGACGGTGCTGGCTGTAGCACCCGACGCCATTTCGGCTAACTGGCTCCCGTAGGTGCCGTCCAGAGCAACGTCGTCACCCATGTAGAAGGTGACCGGCAGTCCGCTCTGGATGCTGGTGATTCCCGCCAGCGTCCAATCCGCCAGGAGAAGGTTCGCTGCTTTGCTGGAAAACTTCACAGGCGGAGTCCACAACCAGGAGGCCACGAAGGCATGCCGGCGGTCCCAATCTGAACGGCCACGCTCCTGTGACAGATCAAAGGGATTCGCCACTGTGCCTCCGAGGTTGTCGGTAGAACTGCTGTCGATGGACTTGCCAAGGGTGTAGGACCCCAGGACGGACCAGCCATTCGAGAAGCGTTTGTTAACCTGCAGCTGGAAGCTGTGGTACCAGCTGCGAAAATCGTTGCCCAGCATGTACCCGTTGGGACTCAGGATGCCCGGCTCAAAAATCACGCGGTCATTGTAGTTCTGATCGGATGGTGGCGAACCGTCAACCGGGGAATTGATGAATTGAGCCGGATTGTAGGTACGCAGCGCTTCGACCTTGGTGCCGATCTTACCCGCATAGGCGGCTTCCAGCACCCAGGAGGGGCCGAGCTGCCGTTGAATGGAGACGTTGAACGACTGGACATACGGCGTTCGCAGTGTGAGATCCGTAAGAACGCCTCCCACAGGCAACGGGAAGAGAGGACAGTCGTAACCGGGATACGTCGATATCTGGGTGCAGCCGAACTGCCCGCTGGTAACTGCCGGGGGCGCTGTTCGTTTGACTGAGCCGTAGGGATCCTCGATCCTGCCGCTGGCGACGGTGCTATTACCGGCAAAGGGCGCATTCTCCTGGGCCAACGAATCGGCATTGACGCTTTCGTAGAAGATTCCGTACCCTCCCCGGACGCTGGTTTTTCCGTCGCCGAACACGTCCCAGGCAAAGCCCAGCCGCGGCGCGAAGTTGTTCAGGTCGTTGTTTGCCAGCCCCCGCGGCAGATCTCCGGGGAACAAAATTCCGATCGGCGCATCGGGAACCGCCGTGGATTGGCGCCCCGGCACGGCTGTATTGATGCGATCGTGACGTTCGACCCAGGGCAGGAATGGCTCATAGCGCACGCCATAGGTCAGCGTGAACCTTGGCGTGACCTTGAATTCGTCCTGGAAGAAGGCGGAGTGGGCATCGGTGATGGCATCGGTATCCCGTAGTCCGAAGTTCAGCCACAAGCTGTCGAAAGCGCCCAGCATGAAGTCCGCCACAGGATCGCCTGAACGCGATCCGTTGAAAGTGAAACCCGGCGGACCGATCCAGGCCTGGCGGAAGTTTAGGTGCAGATACTCATATCCGAACCTGAAATTGTGTCTTCCCTTGATCCAACTGAGGGTTTCTCTGAACTGCCAGTTGGTATTCCAGAAACGGGTGACGTAGCCGGAGCCTAGCGTGAAGTCGTCCCCCACATTCACCCCTACCGCTCCGGGTTCCTGATATTGAGGCATGTTAATGCCAAGCTCCGACATGGGGATGTTCCTGTCGTTGATATCATCTGAAGTAGTACGGAGCATCGACATTGTCGCCTGGTTCAGCAGGGTGGGGCTGAACGCATAGGTGTCATTCAAAGCCATCTGGTTGGTATGTTGGATGAGGTTCTCCCCCATGTAGTCGGGAATGTTCCCTCCAGCGAAGGGACTCGTGCTGGAATTGCGGTCGAAAAAGTAGTGTCCAAAAAGGGAGTGCTTCTCGTTCTGCGTCCAATCCATGCGCGCCATCCACATGTCTCCCCGTCGTGGTGATGCGGCCTGCGAGACAACGCTGCCGGTCGGGGATTCGGGGATGTAATTCAGGAAATTCTTCGCAACGGGGCTGATGCAGCCCGGTGCAATGACGTTGCCGGACACGCACGGATTTCCCGATGAATCTGTAAACGGGAGGCCTGTGACAGGATTGGTCGGAGTGGTCAGGACCGTATCCAGCGCCGTAAAATCACCGTTGCGCTCGGCGGTGGAGGGTACGAACGCTTCGATGGTCTCGGCTTCGCGGTGGTCGCGCAGGCCCTGGTAGGTTCCGAAAACAAACAGCTTGTTTTTCATGATCGGGCCACCGGCGGCAGCGCCGAACTGGTTCTGCTTGAGAGCGCTGACATTATCCACAAAGAAATTCCTCGCGTTCAAGGCATCGTTGCGAAGGAATTCCCATGCGGAACCGTGAAAGTCATTCGTTCCCGACTTGGTCACCACGCTGACCTGAGAACCCGGGTTTCGCCCGTACTCGGCACCGAAGTTATGTGTCAGGATGCGGACTTCCTGGATAGCATCCGGCGGGGGGTAATTCATCCCTGTATTACGGGACGGATTGTTGAAGAACCCGTTGTTCAGGGTGAAGAGGTTCATGTTGGACCGTCCGCCGTTGACGTTCATCTCAGGACCGCTCCGCGCGTCCGAGAGTTGCTGCGGGGCTTTCACGTTCGTCACGCCGGGCAGGATGCTCGCGAGGGATATTACGTTCCGGCCGTTCAGTGGCAGATCGACCACTCGTCGATCGTCCACCAGCCCGGACAGGACGGGGGAGGCCGTCTCCACCATCGTCGCGGCACCGGTCACGGTGATCTCCGTCTGCACTGCGCCCACGACCATGGCGGCATCGAGACGGAGGTTCTGGTTTGCCGTAAGCTCGACATCCTTGTTTACCTGCCGCTGGAAACCTGGGGCTTCAAACGTTACTTCATACATCCCGGGAACCATGGCCACGAAGATGTAGTTCCCCTCGGTATTGGTTTGCACTGTGCGGGTAGTCTGCTGCGCGACCAGTGTAGCCTTGACAGTTGCGCCTGGAATGGCAGCTCCGCTGGGGTCGCGGACAAAGCCGCTGATCGTCCCGTAAACCTGTGCCTGGAGATCGCAAAAACCTCCTCCAAGAATGACGAAAGCAATACCGATCAACGCCAGGTGACAGAAACGATGCGGCACACAGCCGCGCGCGTCTCGTACTTCAGAGATTCGCATGATTCTCTCTCCCTCGATCAGAAGGTCATTACAATTATCTGCAATATTGCTCAGCCTTTTATCTCATTCTCGACCCGCATCAATTCCGCCGCCGGACAGGCGGAAGAGCATGTCGTGATAAGTGATGGGGCTTTCTATCCCAGAGAGGGAATCCCTGTCAACCGTAGACTGCAATTCAGGCCCCGGAGGCTTGGTCGCATCTAACCGCTCTGAGGGCTGTAATGCGCTGCAAAACCGGGGGATGGCTGTATTCGATGAAGACCTTCAGCGGATGGGGCGTCAGATTGGTGAGGCTGTCGACGCTCAGCCGTTTCAGGGCGGTGATGAAAGCCTCCGGGTTTCCGGTGGTGCGAACCGAATACCGGTCGGCTGCGTACTCGTGGCGCCGGGAGAGACAGTTCATGGCGATCGAGAGAAAGGTGCTGATCGGAGAATAGAGAAAACCGAAGAAGACCAGGCTGGCGTAAATCGATAGATGCTCCATTCCAAACGCAGCGAACAGGCCGGGATTCCGGATGAACAACGAAAGCAGGAACAGCAGCAACCCGGTGTGCGTGATCGAGGCAAACATCATTTTTCGAATGTGTCCCAGTTTGAAGTGCCCGATTTCGTGAGCCAGGATTGTGAGCAGTTCGTCCGAAGGATGTTTTTCGATCAGCGTGTCATACAGCACGATTCGCCGATGGCGGCCGAGTCCCGTGAAAAACGCATTGGCTTTGCTGCTGCGCCTCGAGCCATCCATCTTGAATATGCCCTTGAGCTTGAACCCCTGCTCGCGGGCATAGGCCTCGACCCTGTTCTTCAGATCACCCTCCTCCAGAGCTGTGAACTTGTTGAACAGGGGCATGATGATCACCGGCGCGAGGTAGGTCATGAACAGCTGGAACGCAGTGACGGCGATCCAAACCACCAGCCAGGCCGACTTCCCTGCGGCGCCGAACAGCCAGAGGACCAGTGCCAGCAGCGGAGCGCCAATCAGAACCGCGAGCAGCAGGCCTTTCAGGAGATCGAGGACGAAGGTCTTCACGGTGGTCCTGTTGAATCCATACCTCGCCTCGATCACAAACGTGTGGTAGACGCTGAACGGCAGGGAAAGAAGGCCGGAGAGCGCGGACAGAGCAAATGCGAAGACAAGGCCGGTCAGGACAGGCCCCGACACCAGGCTGCGCGCCAGACGATCAACCAGGTTGAATCCTCCCAGCAAGATGAACAGCAGCGTAACCACGGTCGTTATACTGCTTTGGAGAAGGCTGAACCGCGTGCGTTCTCGGGTGTAGCGCTGGGAGCGCGCATACTTCTCCTGGTCATAGAACCCGGCGAGTTCACCGGGCAACTGGGGGTCAAGGCAACCCAGGTTCAGCCGCGCTATGATCCACTCCAGGCCGAGATGGCCGACCAGCATCACAATCACGAACGCAAGGTACGGGTTCATATCTTCCATTCTAATATCCCATTGGTGGATGAGAACACGGCATTTCGAAGAGCAGGCAGACCCTCCCCGAATTAGGTGTTGCAGAGCACCGGCTCCGGTGTTATCTCTGCATCTCCGGACGCGACCTGCCGCCGCCTGCAAACAAGGCTCCGATGCCTCCACCCGAGGGCCGTGCCACGGAGAAGGGATACAGGTGCAATCTTGAGAACCCTGCTGCCGGGCATCATTCTGGTTTCGGTATTCCCATCCCTTGCGATCGGTGAAGATTGTGAAGCGCTTGCCCGGCTCGCCCTGCCGGCCACCACCATCGCCATCGCGAAGCCGGTACCGGCCGGCGCTTTCACGCCCCCGGCAGGAAACCGTTTAAATGACCTGCCGGCGTTCTGCCGCGTCGCCGGCACGATCAAGCCGACGAATGATTCGAGCATAGAGTTCGAGATCTGGATGCCCTCGTCGGGCTGGAACGGGAAGTTTCAGGGCATCGGCAATGGCGGGTTCGCCGGTGCTATAGGCTACGGGGCCCTCGGAGACGCCGTGCAGCACGGCTACGCGGCCGCGTCCACCGATACCGGCCACCAGGGCGGCGGCACGGACGCGTCCTGGGCACTCGGCCACCCGGAGAAGATCGTCGATTTCGGCTATCGGGCAATTCATGAGATGACGGAAAAAGGGAAAGCGATTGCCGCGGCCTATTACGGTTCACGCCCGAAACGCTCCTATTTCAGCTCATGTTCGAACGGCGGCCGCCAGGCGCTGATGGAAGCCCAACGATACCCGGAGGACTACGACGGCATCATTGCGGGCGCGCCCGCGAACTACTGGACGCACCTTCTTCTGAGCGCCATTTCCAATCTTCAGGCCACCGTGGGCTCAAAAGACGCCTACATCCCTCCGTCCAAACTGGCTGCGATCGAGGCCGCCGCGCTTGCCGCGTGCGACTCGAACGACGGGATTAAAGACGGAGTCATCGAAAACCCTGCGCATTGCCGTCCCGATCCGGATCGCCTGCTCTGCCAGGGGGCGGAGTCGGACAGTTGCCTCACCTTGCCGCAGATAGGGGCGCTCAAGAAGCTCTACGACGGGACACGAAACGCAAAGGGTGAGTCGCTGTTTCCGGGTTATGCGCCGGGTGGTGAAGCGGATCCGGCCGGCTGGCGGCCGTGGATCACAGGCCCCGCACCCGACCAGAGCCTGCTGTTTGCATTCGGTACCGGCTTCTATCGCAACATGGTTTTCAATGATCCTGCCTGGAATTACAGCAAGTTGAGCATTGAGCGGGATGCAAAAACCGCGGACGCGAAAATGGGCCCGCTACTGAATGCCACAGACCCGGACTTGAGACGGTTCAATAAGCGAGGCGGGAAACTGATCCTCTACCATGGCTGGAGCGACGCCGCAATCCCGGCGCAGAACACCATCGATTACTATCAAAGCGTCCTCGAGAAGATGGGCCCTCGAAAGACGCGTGAGTTCGTGCGCCTGTTCATGGTGCCCGGGATGCAGCATTGCGGCGGCGGAGCTGGCCCGAATTCATTCGGGCAATGGAGTGTCGCGCGCGAGGATCCGCAGCGTGACATCGCCGCCGCGCTGGAGCGGTGGGTGGAGCATGGGATTGCCCCCGAGCAGATCATTGCCGCGAAGCACAAGAGCGACACGGATCCCGCAAGCGCCGTCGAAAGAACTCGCCCGCTGTGCGCTTACCCGAAGGTGGCTCACTACAAGGGCTCGGGCAGCGCCGACGACGCGGCGAATTTTGAGTGCACTGCCAGGTAGGCCTCGCCCCCCCACCGGTCACGCAGCGTCGCAGCGAACGCTGTCGCCGGCAGGAAATTGCATCCCAGGCTCAGACCAAGTCATATTCGCAGAAAGATCTTTCTGCGATACATCCACAGCAGAACCAGCCAGAACACCACCAGCACCGCCAGCTGCGCCAGGATGGGCGCGTAGACGGCTCCGAGACTCTCAAAGATGTGCTGCCCGAAGTGGCGCTGTATTGTCTCCATCGTGAATTCCACCAGCATCTGCCACATGAAATAGAGGGTGATCGGGTTGAGCCCGGCCACGACAAGGGGAAAGGACCATCGTTTCCAGCCGCGCCAATCGATCAGGGCGATGAAAGCGGCCAGCAGCAGCACGACCCAGCCGCCGCTATAGAGTGTCCAGGACGGCGTCCAGATGCGTTTCACGATCGGGCAGAGGCCGACAAGCGCAATTGCCTGGCCGAGGAGGATTCCGGCGAGGCCGAAGCTCACGAGCCGCTTCAACTTCTGCGTGAGCGACAGCTTGCTGCGCATCAGTTGACCGGTGAGCAAACCGAAAATCATGGTGGTGAGCGATGGGATGAAGTTCAGAGTCTGATAGCCCCCGCTGTTGAAGACGAACGGCTGGCCGCGGGGAAAGAGGTTCAGGAACCACTGATCGAAAGCAGCGGCGGCGTTGACGTTCTTTTCCCAGTGCGCAGCGAAACCGCTCAGGCGTGGCCAATCCGGTCCGATTCCGACTCTGGCCCAATCAAAAGTCGCGGGCGGCAAAGGGTAGAGGCAAAACAGGAGCCAGTAACCGACGAGAACAGCGCCCGCAGCGATCCACTGGATGCGCGGTTTGGCAAACGCAAGTAGATACAGGAAAACGTAGCCCAGGCCGATCTGCGCGAGCACATTGGTGAAGACCCAGTCGGTTTGCCGATCCCCTGCCGAACTGAAGAAGACGGCCAATAGGATCAACAAGAGTGCACGCCAGAGCGCGTGTCCGAACATCCGGCCAACATTAGCCCCACGTGAGCGCCGGTTGGCCAGCGACCACGGCAAGGCAACACCCACCATGAACATGAAAGCAGGCTGAATCAAGTCCCACAGAGTGCAACCCGTCCACTCTGCGTGGTCCGCGTGATGGCCGAGAAACTGCCACATCTGACTTGCGGGGAAGTGCTTCGCCACCTCGGCCAAGCCCAGGCCACTCGAAGCCATCAATAGCATGATCGCCCCGCGGTAGGCGTCAAGGGAGACCAGTCGCTCGGGCCTGGCGGCGGGCAGATCCTGGGCTTGGAGCCTGGTACTGCCGGACGGGACGCAAGTACTCGGGTCTGGCGTGCTCATTGTCATCTCGTGACCTCACGGCTCGTTCAAGATTCAGCGCATGCTCGGGGACGCTGGTTCGGCTGCCCCCGAGTGGCTGGTGAGTGAATCGGACGCCTCCGGACTGCTGCACGTGTCACCGCCGGCATCATAGGGCATGTTGACCGGGGGCACAAGGCTGCCATAGCCGATGTCAGGGCTGCGGCGGGTGGTTGAGCCAGGCCGCTATTTTCCTGGTTGATATGGCGGCGGTTACATCGATAATCAGGATCGGGAAAGTGGAGGGTTCGCATCCCGTTTCCGGAGGGCTGAATATGAAACGTCGCGATTTCTGCAGGAACCTGGCATGGGCCGGCACAGGTCTTGCTGCCGCCGCAGGATGCTCCTCGAAGAATCACAGAGACTCAGGGAAGGGCGTCGAAAAAACGACGGACGGGCAAGCCGGAAAGCCTTACCTGTATATCCTCCGCCTGGCCATGGTTCCCGATTTTCATGAGGAAGAGCGGAGCGAGGCCTTGTCGACTTTTTGCCGTGAGGCCCAGATTGACGACGTGGCCTTTATCCTCTGGGCTGAGGAGCTGAACACGGGTCATCCCACGCTGCAGGAAATCGGACCGTGGCTTCGTATGGTAGAAAGGGTAAAGCCGCGCCTTGCAGCCCAGGGCGTGACAACTTCGTTGAATCCGTGGTCTGCGCTCCTCCACGCCGATCGGGGCAGAGTCCTCAAGCCCGGCCAGCAGTTCCAGCTGATGGTTGACGCCAACGGGAGGACCGCAAGTGCCCAGGCATGCCCGCTGTGCCCTGCTCTGCGCGAGCACCTTCGGCAGCAGTACGAGCGCATGGCGCAGGTACAGCCCCGAATCATCTGGGTGGACGACGACTTCCGGCTGCACAATCACGCACCGCTGCAGTGGGGCGGATGTTTCTGCGAATTGCACATGAAGGAGTTTTCCCGGCGCATCGGGCGCACGGTCACACGCGGGGAGTTCGTGAAAGGAGTGCTTCGACCCGGGCCGCCGCATCCCTTCCGGGGCGTATGGCTCGATACGAACCGGGAGACCATGGTCAGCCTGGCCACGATGCTCGGCCAGGCCGTCCGCCGCGTTTCATCTGAGACACAGGTCGGGCTCATGAGTTCGGCTCCCGAGGTTCACTGCATCGAGGGTCGTGACTGGGAGGGCGTATTGAGGGGGTTGGCGGCCGGAAAAGCCCCTGTAAACCGGCCCCATCTCCCGTCGTACTCCGAAGTCTCGGGGGCAGATTACCTCTGGAATTTCAGCCGGATTTCGCGACTGAGCGCCGCCATGGTTCCGCCGGACACGCTCCTCTACCCCGAGCTTGAGAACTGGCCGCATTCCCGCTTCTCCAAGTCGCGTACGTTTACCCGTTTCCAGGTTGAATCGTCTGCGGCGCTCGGGACGGCCGGCATCACGATGGATATTTTCGATCTGTTCGGCAACGGCGCGATGCCCCGGGAGGGATATGCACAGCCGCTCGTTCACGCCAAGGCATTGGCGAACAGACTCAAGGGACTCAAGCTCGAACACAGCAAAGAGAGCGGCGTACAGGTCCTCTACAATCCGAAGGCTTCGTACTCGCTCTGGACGGAGAAGGGGCAGAGCCTGAGCGAGCTGGCACCCGAGGAGGATTTCTGGGCGGGATTTCTCGGGGTGATGGGCATCGCCCACACTTTCCGCGAGTGGAGCGGCCAGAAACAAAGTGTGCTGGCAATCTCGGGCCAGTACGGGCGCGGCCTGCAGGACCCCCAGATCCGTGAACTCCTGTCAGGCAACGTCGTCCTGCTGAATGGAGACGCGATCTTCACACTCGTTCAAATGGGATTGGGATCGATCATCGGCGTGAAGCGCGCGGACTGGCTGGCTTCGGATTCCGGCATGCCTTCCTACGAGCAGGTGACCGACGGCCGTACCTATGCCGGTCTGCGCGAGGGCCGGCTCACCGCTCAGGCACTGACCGGCGACTACCTGAAGATTGAATATGAGGGAGACGTGTCGGTACACACCGAGGTGCGGAATCCGTCAGGCGAAAGGACGGGCCCCGGCATGGCTGTGGTGGGGCAACGTCTGATCCTGCTTCCTTTCGGTCGCAGCGCCGGCTACCTGGGACTGCGTCACCCGGTCCGACAAGCCCTCCTGCAGGGCCTGCTTTCCGAACTGGCCGGGGAACGGTGTCCGGTCTTCCTGGAGGACACGGCCAACATTGCGGTCTACGCCTATGATCTCGGCGAGCGTCGGGCGCTGCTTCTGGTCAATGCCTCCAATGACGACTACGAGGAGCTCAGGTTGGGCGGTGTCGGATGGAGCCCGGGGAATGCGGTCGAGATTTCATCGGAAGGCACCCGCGCGCTCGGAAACGGCCTGATATCCGAAGGCAATCGACTGGTCCTGAAAAACGGCTTGCGTCGGTTCGAAGTGAAAGCCGTCGTGTTCGGTTAGGGGTGCAGTCCACACCTCAACCTCGAAACAGCCTCATGAATCCCGCCGTTGCGCTATGCGTGTCGGGTGTTGCCTTATACGGCTCACGGATCATCCCAGGCAGGTTGTTTTGCACCTTTCATGGTGCCGCCGAGTTTCGAGGTTGAGTAGCCTGTCCCCAATACTTAGAATGTAGCGCGGCCTCAGGTTTCCGGATACTCGGAATGGTCCTTGAAACTTCCAAGGGAGGGGTTCTGCTTTGATGCCACAAGCCAGGAGTCTCGACGCTACCATCGTGGGCGGGGGAATGATCACGTATGATTTGCTCCTCCCCTCGCTTTATCACCTGCAAAGAACCGGCATCGTCCGCAAGATCTCGGTGTGCGCCTTGAGCAATCCTCCGTTAAGAGCACTCCGCGACAGCAGCGAGTTGCATGAGGCTTTTCCCGGACAGGATTTCACGGCCCACCCGGCTCTCACCGAACCGGCTGACAGGAAATTTCCCGACCTGTACAAGGAGGTCATCGCCTCGATGCCTTCCGGCAACATGGTCGTGGTCGCCATGCCTGACGATCTTCACTATGACGTGGTGATGCACGCCTTGCGTCATGATCAGAACGTGCTGTGCGTAAAACCACTCGTCCTCAAGCACACGCAGGCACTGGAAATCGAGAAGTTGGCTGCAGAGAAGGGCCGCTTCGTAGGCGTGGAGTACCACAAACGCTTCGATCGCCGCGCGCTGGTGGCTCGACGCTCGTATGCGCTTGGACAGGTCGGTACATTTGCCATCGGCGAGGCCAAGCTCATCGAACCGTACTACTATCGCTCATCCAATTTCCAGAACTGGTTCGTCTGCGACCGGACGGATCCCTTCACCTACATCGGGTGCCACTATGTGGACCTGGTTTACTTCATCACAGGTTTGAAGCCGGCGAGCGTCTCGGTGCAGGGGGTTAAGGGAAGATTCCCGAACGGGAACGAGGCGTACATGTGGTCACACGCCCGCGTGACCTGGGAGAACGGCGCCCTCCTTTCCGTGGTCAACGGCCTGGGATATCCCGATGCCGCTGCCGGCAGCAACGACCAGGGCATGGTGCTGTATTGCGAGGGGCAAGGCCAGACCGGGCTGATTTTCCACGACGATCACAATCGCGGCGTGGCCTATTCGTACCTCGAGGGCATCGGGCCCGGCGGCTCGAAATACAATTACGTCAGCCCCGATTTCTATCGACTTGTCCACTGGGAAGGGCCCGGCTACAAGCCCATCGGATACGGATACGAGTCCGTCGCCGGGATTACACTGGCCATTCACCGGCTGGAGAACGAAACCGAAGACCTCGCGCCGGGCGCCGCACTGATACGCCGCCGGGAAATCATCCGGGAGGCGGACGCCAGGGGCCTGATTGCCACGCCGGCCAACAGCAGCATCAACGAACTGGTGGTCGAGGCGGCGCGGATGTCGATCCTTCAGGACGGAGCTCCCGTCCGCATAGTCTACGGCGAACACCCGTTCGTCGAACTCCGGAGAGGAAGATAGGGGAGAGGAGAAACATGGCAGTCTATGATCTGACGCCCGTACCAGTACCGAAAGTAGAGACAAGATACCGCAGCATTAAGACCATGCTGCCTGTGCCCGAATCATTGCCGATTTTCGAATTGCTGAAGCGAACGGAGCCGCGCTCCATGAGCGGCCAGCCTCCCGTCATTTGGGATAAGGCAGAGGGCTGCGTTGTTAGCGACCGCTGGGGCAACCGCTGGATCGACTGGTCGTCCGGCGTGCTCATCACCAACGCCGGGCACGGGCGCAAAGAAATCACGGATGCCCTGCGTGACATCATAGACCACGGCCTGCTTGCGTCCTATGTGTTCGTGCACGAACGGCGCGCGCGCCTCACGCAGATGCTGCGCGACATCTCTCCCGATCCGGCACGGTACCGGGTCTTCTTGATGAGCACGGGCAGCGAGGCGACCGAGAATTGCATCAAGCTGTCGAAGACCTATGCCCTCAAGAAACACGGGGCTCACAAGAAGTATTTCGTGTCCTTTGACCTTGCGTTCCACGGGCGCACGATGGGAGCCCAGCTCGCGGGTGGGAACGAGAAACAGAAAGAATGGATGGTCGATCGTGACCGCACGTTTGTGCAGGTACCGTTTCCCGACGGATACAAGAACGAAGATACCTCCTTCGATCTCTTCCTCAAGAAGCTGGCCGCGCAAGGCGTACAACCGAAGGACATCGCCGGCGTGATGACGGAGACTTACCAGGGGGGAGGTCCCGATTTCCTTCCGCCTGAATACGCGCAGAAACTGGAAGCTCTCTGCCGGGCACATGACATCGTCATGTGTTACGACGAGGTTCAGGCTGGTTTCGGCCGCACCGGCAAGATGTTCGGGTACGAACATTACGGAGTGCGGCCCGATCTGATCGCGTGCGGCAAGGGCATCTCCTCGTCTCTTCCGATCTCCGCCGTGATCGGGCGTGAAGACATATTGGACCTGTACGCCCCGGGCTCGATGACATCCACGCACTCGGGATCCCCGCTGCCGGTGGCTGCGGCCATCGCCAGCCTCGAGATTGTCCAGAAGGAGCACCTTGCCGAAAGGGCGGCGTCTCTCGGTGAGATCCTCATCCCGGAATTGCGCCGGATCCAGGAGAAGCGGCCGAAGGTCCTCGGGTGCGTGCAGGGCAAGGGCCTTGTGGCGGGAATCCAGGTCGTCAAGCCCGGCACGAAGACACCCGACCCTGATATGGCATTGCGGATCAACATCGCCTGCTTCCGGAGGGGCCTGCTCATGTTCGCACCAGTGGGTGCCGGAGGCGAGTGCATCAAGATCGCCCCGCCGCTGACCATCCCGGAAGACGCCTTGAAGGAATCCATCCTGGTCCTGGAAGAAGCAGTCGACGAGGTCCTCGGCACCGGGGTCGGACCGACGCATCCTTAGCCTCTGCAACGACTTAGCCCGATATTGAGGTGCAGAACAGGCCTTAGGATCTATTCTCTGGAGCGTTTTCGAGGTTCATCTGCGAACAGGAGTTCCGGATCCAGGCTGGACGGGCGCCGCAAGTCAGCGCCTGACTCTCATGATTTCCTGACGCAAGTCAGCCGTCCGTCTCCTCTCATGAGAAACAGATCCTAAGACCCGCCTGCCAACGTGATTCGCTCACCGGACCGCCGCTCCATCCCGCATGTCTAGCGCAGGTGTTCCTCGGTGTAGAGCGAGAGCTCGACCATGCGCTCGAGCAAGCGTTCAGGTGAGAGCCCGGGGAAGTTGCTGTGCACCAGTTCTTTGATATATAAGCGGCAGATGTAGCGCAGCTTGAGCACTTTGTTGCGTGAAGCGTACACAAAGTCGCGGTGCGCGTTGTTGATGATGATCAAGTTCCGGGCTTCGTCGTATCGAGAACGCCATAGCTCACCCGGGGCACGATGGAAGGTGTAGGCCGGCATGCCTTTCCGGCTCCGGGAGGACTCTTCTGCCACGGGAACGAGGTCGTCGGTCACCGTGACCAGCGCCTCGGCCTCACACTCGATCTCTCCCTGCTTCACCCGCACGCGCAGACACGTCAAACCCGGTTCCATGGGTGCGTGGTAGGCAAAGACCTCGGAACCAACGCTCGGCAATTCTCCGGATCCTTCGAGGATTTCCCAAGAGTAGGCCAGATTCTCCACCACTGCGCGACGTTCCCGGTCGCGCGCCACGGCGCGGAGGTTCTTTGTCTGCCCCACCGGCACGGTGGATGACGCGGGTGAAATAACGACGCTATATAAAGGACCTGGATACTCGAAGAACTCCTTCTGGCGCACACCGGTCTCTTCAGCCTGGGCCTCGTCGCGATCATCTGATGCCTCTATGCCGAGCCCGGACCTTCGCAAACCCAGCCTTGTCGTTTCTTTGCCGTCCGGAATCTCGAACCAGTCGTATTCCTCGGCGGGCAAGGCAAGCAGCGCTTCGCGAAACGCACGGTGGATCGAACGCAGAATCTCCCGGCTGGTCCGTTCCTCGGCCGCTCGCTGCTGCTCCTCGATGGCTTCGACCAGTTGTTTCTCGCACGCCTCCAGCGCGCTGCACAATGCGGCGAACCGTTCGTCCTGCAGGATGCCGGAGCGTGTGCCGGGAGTGAGGGTCAGAAAAGGCGCGTCTGCGATTCCCTGAAGGCAGTCCGATGTCCAGGGAGCCCGCTGGAATGCGTCCAGCCCGGCCAGGTCTTCGAGGACCCGCGTACCGTGGCGATACAGGCCGACTCGGTTTCCGGATCCGGGATCGCCCAGGTAGATCTCAAGGTAGATCTCTCCGTATGGGGTATCGACGGAAGGAAGCTGATGCAACAGTCGCCCCGCAAATTCGCGTGGTGTCACGGAATAGCGAGCCCTCGCCTGGTGGTCGACTACTTGGATACTGGCGCCTGTCTGCTTGATGCGATCCCGCAACTCCGATGCCAGATACCACTGGATCTTCTCGCCGCTCAGATGTCTGATCCCGGGCAGCAGCGGCCGCACGACGACCTCCGTCCCCCTGGCAGGGAAGAGTCGACGTCGCTCCGTGACGGTGTAGCGCGGATCTCCCTTGCGCATGCGCATCTCGTAAGTGCGGCCGTCGGCGCCGGCCGACACAAGCGCCAGTCCTTCACCCAGAGTCCAGAAGCTGAGCAGGCCAATGCCGTACTCACCCTGGACTCCGTGGCGTTCTTCCTTCTTCAGCTGACGCTTGATGGAGTCGCAAATATGCGTCGCCACGTACTGAAAGTCGGGCAGGCCCCCCGGGTTGCGCGGTATCCCCTCGCCGTCATCGACGATGCGAATGAAGTTCTCGCCCTTTTCCCTCCCCCGGGTGATGGAGACGTTTTGCGCTCGGGCGTCGATGCTGTTTTCGACCAGCTCCGCCACCGCCTTGAGCGGACTCTGCTGCGAGAGTGCGATAATACTGATGGCGTTCCAGTCGTCACCGATGCGGAGCCTACCGCTCTGACTGGCACTCTGCTTCTTCGTCTTCATGGCGTTCCGGAAATCAAGGGGCTCAGGCTCGGATCGTCCGATACATGCACCCCTCAGCTATATAGTGCACAGGTAAGGCCGGGTATTTCTTCTTCAGATGGTCGGCCAGCGTCTTCATCGAGTAGTCTTCCGCCACAGGATGGTTGACTATGATGACGGGGATTCCCATATCGAGCGCCAGGGCCCCGTCCTGCCAATACGTAAATCCGTCATCTGTACAGATGGCGAGATCCGCCCTGTAGGTTTCGATGAATTGCTGGAACGGGGTAATGGCTCCACAGCCGATAGCCGCGCGAGTCACCTTGCGCTTCCGGTCCCCGATCAACTGCACGGAATCCTGGCCCAGGTAGGCCGTCTTCTGCGCCACCTGCCTCGCAACATCAATGGCGGTGCGACCGGATACGTCAAAGACCCGGAACCAGCCCTTGCCGTCGACGGGCTGCGAGAATCCGAGTGTTCGGGCCCACGAGTCGGGGACGCCCTCGCCCGGATACTGGTCCCAGAGATCGTGACACCGCAAAATGACCATGCCTGATTTCTCGACCAGTTCGCGCTTCCGGCGGGCGCAGTCGAATTTGAACACCTCCTGGTTCTTGTCCCAGTGATCGTAGTAGGTCGGCTCGTGTGTCACGAACATGTTGCAGCCCAGCTCCAGAGCCTTCCTGATCGCCCACTCGTACGGCATCCACGCGACAGCTATCCCTTTGACTTCAGTCTGGGGGTCCCCCGCCTTGAAGACGTCCACGGTCTTGTCGAACTTCACCCAGCCGCCGTCGAGGCTCCACAGGTAGTCTTTGATCGCAATCGCCTTCGGCGCCGTTGCCGCCACCGTCGGCGCACTGGCCTGGGCGCGGCCTCCCCGTCCGGACAGCGCCGTGGCACCTGCTGCCATGATGAACTCGCGCCTTTTCATGCTGTTTCCTCCGATCAGCACAGATTTCTATCCTGCCCCGGCCTGAAGCGCAAGCGATTACGCCGGCCCTGCCGCTTCGCCCTTGCGTCCCGGACATCGTTGCATTAAAAAGAGTCGATACCTGTCCTGCAAACTGCCGCACAGGAGACGCAATGAACAAGAACGACTTCATCGAGCAGATGCGTTCGACGCAACAACCGCTTATGAGAATGGTCGAAATGGTCCCCGACGATCGGCTCAACTGGGCCCCGGCCGGCGGCTTCATGACCCTGGCGCAGCTGATGAAACACCTCACAGCGAATTGGTGCATCATCAGGATGATGGTCACGGGCGACTGGCCTGTCTCAGACCCGGCAGAAATCGCGGAAGCAGCGAAACTCGAGGATCTGCCCTCCTGTTCCAAGGACGAGGCGCTGCAGGAGATGCGGAAGGACTTGGACGATGCCGTTGCCTACATCGAAAAAGAGATCGGCGACGAGGAATTCTTCTCCCGCATCGTGTCGGCTCCATGGAATTGGACGGGTGAGATCTGGAAGGCCGTCCTGATGGCAAAGGATCACCAGGCCCATCATAAGATGCAGCTGCACCTCTACCTGAAGTTACTCAAGGTCCCGGTCAATACCCAAACCCTCTACGGCATGTGATCGGTAGATTCCGTCGGAGCGACCGCGATGAGACTCGTGGACAGGAACAATCCTATTACCAGGGCGGAATTGGCAGAAATGTCGTCCGCCATGTTCGGCGATCTCGTCAAGGCCGTCGTGGACATCAGGCAGGAGGTCATGGCAGTAGACGCTGAGTTGCACTCCGACGAAGAGGCCTTTCTCATCGGAGAGGGCTCGGCACCGGAGGACCTGTGGGGCGTTAATCTCTATCCCGCGCTGCCTGGCGACGACCTTGTGGAATTTGACTCCATGGTCAACTTACGCCCATCTCAGGGAAACCGATCTCGCGGAGTAGAAGACGCAGCTCTCCGCGAGCGAATTCTCGCTATCGTGGGGGGTATCGTCAGCCCATGACCTATCAGCATCGGGAATTGGCGGCAGGACGCTGGTTCAAATTGTCGTTCTGTGAGCAGATGGCCAACGTGGGGGCTGAAATCGGGCGGACCATCTCCTGGAAGAAGAGGGATCGCCCGGACTACAGTCAGAGAGCATTCGAGAGAGCCTTGGAGCTGCTTGATCTGACAATCATGGACAAAAGGAATCGGGCCCGTCTGAGGGAGTTGTTGCGAGTCAGGGAAGCTCTCGCCGATTGTTATTTCTTCGACAACAGTTACCGGTCAAGCGACGAGTCCTGGCAGCGGTACTTCCACCCCTTCCAGTTTGCCGCACGCGCACACCGGTAGAATTCAAAAGACCTCCGTGCAGCGCCGGGATGGCTCCTGGTTCGGAGCGCGTCACTCAGGAATCAGGGAGCGCAGGTACCGGATCGATTCCCCGGCCCATTCGGCCTCCCTGGCAATCGTCTCCTCGATGGTTGCACAAGGCGGCGTCCACAATTCCAGGATTGCGTTAGGATCCCGCCCGAAAGCGTGCAGTCTCTCCAGGAGCCAGGGCACGTTCAGCCGGCCGCGACCGGCCGGTTTCCCTTCGACCACGAAACCCATCGCGTGACTCACGCGCTCGATGGCGAAGTCTTTGACGTGGAGGTTGACCGTCCATGGCCCCAGCGTCTCGACGACCGCTTCCGGCCCCTCGAGCGCACCGAACGAATTGACCGTGTCCAGGCAGATGCCGACATGCATGCTCCCGATGCGCTCGACGATGCGGGCCAATGAGCGCGCCCGGAATCGATCATGGTTTTCAATCGCCAGGCAGATTCCCGCCTTTCGAAGCTGAGGCACCATGCCAGCGAGTACCTCGACTATCTCATCCTCACCAGGTCGATGCTCGCCGCTGTCAACGATCACCCGCAGGATCGCGGAGCGGAGCCGCGACGCGATCTCGATATTGCGGCTCAGATGTACCGGGGCTATCCCTCGCGTTCCGACCTCCACGGAGATCCCGAGTTCCCGCGTTTGGGATTCAATGTCTTCCAGCTCCGGCGGGGAAAGCCGGTCGAGCGGGAGATTGTCCGCAAACTGGACCACACGGACGCCGAGCTGCCTTGCCTTGTCGAGCAAGTCTCCCGCCGTCATAAGCTTTCCGGGGGGATGCCCGGACACGCCGATCGCCCACGTGTATGTGTAGGAACCGATCCCCAGCCTCATTGCTTCCCCTCCTCTCCCCTGTTCGCGGCTTCCGTTCGGCGTGTCACAACCGGCCACGGGCGGATGTAGCGGCGGCTCAGTTTCAGGAGCTGACCATGCCGCGCACTGTCGGTGAAGACCGCAACAAAAATGATCGCGCTCATGATGAGCGGATACACGTAAGGGTTGGCATTGATGATGACCAGGCCGTTCTCGACCGTCTGGATGAGGACCGCACCCAGAACCGTGCCCGGAAATACCCGGCCGCGGCCGCCGAACAGGCTCGTCCCGCCGAGGACTGCCGCCGCGATGGCCGCAAACTCACGTTGGTTGCCGAACGTGGGAGACACCGCGCCGAGCTGCGCCACGGAAACCAGGCCTCCCAGCGCCGCGCACAGGCCGCTTAACATGTAAACAATCGCGCTGACACGGCTGACGGCTATCCCCGCCTTGCCGGCGGCTTCCCTGTCGTTGCCGATGGCGTAAATCTGCCGGCCGAACGGTGTTCGCGTCAACACCAGATGCGCCGAGGCCAGCACTGCACAAAAAATGATGACAGGCGCCGGTATCCCGAGGAGCCTCGCCGTCCCCACCCGCAGCAGGCTCTCGGGCAGGTTCATGGCGCGTGTCCGGGTTATCCACAGACCCAGGCCGCGCCACATGTACAGGGCGGCAAGTGTCGCAATAAACGGTTGGATTCGCAGGCGCGTGACGAACAAAGCGTTGATCGCCCCGCAGGCAATCCCAGCCACAAGAACTGCCAGGATCACAAGCGTCAGCGCTCCGCCGCCCAAGACCACCTTGCCGGCCAGGGCAGCCGAGACGAACATGATGGACCCGACCGACAGATCGATGCCTCCTGTCAGCAGCACGAATGTCATTCCGGTCGCCGTGATCGCGGCAGAAGACGACTGCAGCAGAATATTCAACAGGTTTGCCGGCCCCAGGAATGCCGGCGCCTGCACGCCGAAGGCGATGAATGCGCCGGCAAACAGGTAAGCCGTGGCATTCTTGAGCAGGAAAGCGGGCAGCCTGCCTTTTTGCCTGATCATACCGGGTTCCTTCCCAGCGCAAACCTGAGGATCCGCTCGCGATCGAATTCCGGTCTCTCCACGCAGGCGGCGATCTCGCCCGTTCTCATCACAAGGATCCGGTCACACATGCCCATGAGCTCTTCGATTTCAGAAGAGATGAGAAGCACCCCCGCGCCTCGTCCCACGAGGTCATTGATAATCTTGTAGACCTCGTGTCTTGCGCCTACGTCGATGCCGCGCGTCGGCTCGTCGAGAATGAACACCGACGGCCCCGACAGCAGCCATTTCGCAAGCACTATCTTCTGCTGGTTTCCTCCGCTCAGCGTCCTGGCCTTCTGCCGGTTAAGTGATCTGCTCTTTATGCGAAGAGTCGATGCCGCTCCGGATACTTCGCGCCTCAGTGACGCCGAATCCACCAGTCCCGAGTGTCTGCGCGTGAAAGCGGGGAGGCACACCAGCGCGATGTTGTCGGCGACGCTGGCCTCCATGAGGAGTCCTTCCTCTCTGCGATTTTCTGTGAGAAATGCCATGCCGCTCCGGATTGCCGCGCGGGGCGTCCGTGATGGCAGGCGAATCCCTTTTACGGCTATCTCGCCCCGGGTGCAGGGATCCAGCCCGAACAGAATGCGGGCAAGCTCGGAGCGGCCGGCTCCCATCAGGCCGGATACTCCCAGGACCTCTCCGCGGTGCAACGTGAAACTGATGTCCTCGACGATACCGGGATGTGAAAGACCCGAGACCTCGAGCAGGATCTCTTCGGCACGCACTGTGGCGCGCGGCGGGAAGTACTGATCGAGGCTCCTGCCTACCATCAGGGAAATCACCCTGTTTTCGGTGAATCGCTCGATCGGTCCGGCGTCCACGACCAATCCGTCCCGGAGTACCACGATGTCGTCGCAGAGGCGGAAGACGTCCCCCAGGTTGTGGGAAATGAAGATCATGGAAATGCCGCGGCCTTGCAGGTCCTCCATGAGCGCGAAAAGACGCTCCGACTCCCGTGCGGTCAGTGAAGTGGTAGGCTCGTCGAGGATCATCAGTCGCGCACGAAGGCTCAGGGCCCTGGCGATTTCCACAAGCTGGCGTTCGCCCTGCGACAGTCTCTCCACCAGCGTGTCGCAGGGAATCTCCAGCCCAACCGCACCCAGCAACTCCTTCGCCCGGGACCGCATCGCCCTGGCATCGATCCATGGGATACGCGCAATCCGGCGCACCGGAAAGCCGGCGATGAATATGTTCTCTGCAATGTCCAGATTGGTGAACAGGCTCAGTTCCTGGTGGATAAACCCGATACCCTGTCGAAATGCGTCCGCCGGGCTTGCGGCTGCGTATTCGCGACCCCGGAACCGGATGCGGCCCGCGTCCGCGCGGAGCACGCCTCCCAGGATGTTGACCAGCGTCGACTTGCCGGCCCCGTTCTCGCCGACCAGCCCGAGAATGTGGCCCTCCCGCAGCGCAAAACGGACTTTGCTCAGCACGCGTACGCCGAAGAAGCTCTTCTCAATGTCTTCGTATTCCAGGAGGATGTCCTCGGCCATGCCTTTACCCGCCGTCACCCGGCCAGAACGCGCGTGCGTGCTGCATCCATCAGGGCTGCAAAGAGAATGATTCCGCCTTTGACCATCATAACCACGAAGTAGGACAGGCCCAGCATGTTGAGGCTGTTGTCGATCAGGCAGATGAACCACACGCCAAAAACCGTCCAGAGCGCGCTACCCTTCCCCCGAAAAGGCTCGTCCCGCCGATCACGGTCGCACCGATGACATCCAGCAGGATTCTCTGCCCGAGAACGGGCGAGCCTGTCTCGAGACGCGCCGTATACAGGATTGATGCAACGGCAGCGCACCCGCCGCCGGCAGCGTAGGCAAACGTGACTACCCTCTTCACCGGCGCTCCCGAAATGAGGGATGTCCGCAAATTGGCGCCGACCGCGTAAATCCAGCGCCCGAGCAAAGACCTGCTGAGCAGGACATGAGCCGAAACCGCCATCGCCCCTGCCAACACAAGAGAGTTGGGCAGCCACAACCACGCTCCCTGCCCCAGCTCATTGAACCGCGCCGGAAGACCGTAGATCGGGCGTGACTGCGTCAGCCAGACGGCCAGTCCGCTGAAAAACATCATCGAGGTCAAAGTCACAATGAATGGGGGCATCCGGAGTCGCGTGACCGCGATGCCGTTCAAACAGCCGACGAACACGCCGGCCAGGATCATGCCGGCGACCCCTGCAGCTGCAGCCGCCGGATTCCCCGCCAGAAGTCCCTGGTCCGAGCTCATGATCGAGGCGCCTATGACACTCGAGAGCCCGATCACGGAAGTCACGGAGAGGTCGATCCCGCCCGTGATCAGGACGATGGTTTCGCCGATGGCCACGACCGATAGCGGCAGCATGTTGGAGAAAATGTTGCGGATGTTTTCGACGGAAGCCAGTCGCGGCGTGAACGGGAACAGAGCGACGAAACAGACGATGCTCAGGTACAGTACCCAGTAATCCGAGACTATGAGCCTCTTCCAGCGATTCATCTGTCTCTTCGGATCCTTCCCAAACCCCATTGTCGGGACGCAGGCAGGTCAGGGCTGTTAACCGGACCTACTTCCGGGCGCCCCACATCCTGGCGGAAGCTTCTTTGAGATTCGCCTGATGAATCACGAAACCCTCGTCCAGGATCCTGTCCGGAAGGTCCTTGCCGGCCTTCAGATCCAACACCGCCTGCACGGCGGCGGAGGACTCAAAGTAGACATCCTGCACGCCGTCAGCATCCAGGTAACCGTCCGCGAGCATTTGATATGCGGTGGCGTCGCCGTCGAAGCCGCCGAGCAATACGTGCCCCTCTTCCCCGATCTTCCTGTACTTGCCGGCCGTCTTCAACGCGGACACGATGGAGGGAAAGAGGAAATCCGAGGACGTGAAAACAAAGTCGATGTCCGGGTTGGCCTGCAGTCCGTTCGTTACACCCGCGAGCGCCTTCTCCTGGTTCCATTCGGTCGGTACGCGTGCCACCACCTCGATCGTGTCAGAGAAGGCTTTGAGCGCATCGTCAAAGCCGTCGCGCCTTCCGACGGCATTGATATCGCCCAGGTCGCCGATGAGGATCATCGCCTTGTGCTTCCTTCCACTCTTCTTTGCCTGCTCTGCCATGTACTCGACGGTGGCTCGGGCGATCTTGTAGTTATCCGCCACGACGGCCACCGCGCGGGCATCGGTCCGGTCGCAGGGCCGGTTGTACAGAACAATCGGAATACCGGCCCGATTCGCGGCCCGGATCATCGGGATCACGGTCTTGGCGTCCTTCGGAACAACGATGATGCCGTCGACTCTTCGGGCGATGAAACTCTGAATCTGCTCGAGCTGCCGGTTTGCATCTCCTTCCGCGATCGCCTCGAGCATCGAGATCCCGCGCCTGTTCATCTCATCCTTCATGGCCTCGAAACTCGCCACCCAGTATTCGGTCTGAAGGATTTCGAAAGCCACGCCGATGGTCAGCCCCGGGCGCGGCCCGACCCGATTGCAGGCGACAACTAGTGCGAGTGAAAACAGAGTAATCCGAAGCAACCGGTTGTTCATGGCCTCTCTTCGCGCGACCCGGCGGTCACCCGACAAAAGCATCCTCAGGGAGTCGTGATCGCCTCGAGGGACTCGCGCACATTTTCCGGTTCGAATACTTTTTTCCAGTCCGGCTGAAAAATCTGCGATCGCGCCCGCTCCATGGCTTTGATCGCACCGTCCGAGAACCTCACGTCGACCTCTCCGAAGAAGATGGCCAGTTGGATGTTGATGTGACCCAGCAGAAAATCACGCGCGGCTTCCGGGGGTACTCCGCGCCGGATTGCCTCATCCATCGCCTCGCGAATAGTCTGGATGCAGGTTTGGGATGTGGTTTCCGCAAGCGCAGGCTCGAGGATCGCCATCTGCTCGACCGTGACGCGGTGAACCTTCATCACCGGCGCGAACATCTCGCGCACCAGCGCCTCGCCCCGGGCATAGTCGTCGTCACTGCCCTGCAGAGGAGCGCACACGACATTCTGCTTTGCCTTGATGCCGCCGTAGAAATCGCGCTGTGCTTCCGGGTCGGTCTCACCGCTGAAGACCGGAGGATGACACGGATGCGTGACAATATACCGGACGTCCCGGCGCATCTTGACCTTCCCGGCGCACGGTGCCGCAGGATCCAGGCAAACGACCATGGCGCCGCTCCGGAGTGCAGGCAAGATTTCCGCCGATATCCGCCCAATCAGGCGGTCAGGCACCGCGAGAATGACGAAATCGGCGTCGCGGAGCGCCTGGTCCTGCGGGGTTGTCTCGAGGCCTCTCTTCCTGAGGTTTTCTCGCCCGGCATCGCTCACCTCGACGTAGTGCATTCGGTAACGGGTGTTCCTCAACCGGTCGGCGATGCGGCACCCTATTTTGCCGCCCGCACCCATGAGAGCTATCGTTTCCATGTGTATCTCCCCGATACAAATCTAGAGTTCCTCGATCTTCGCCCGTCCATCAAACCTGCGCGCTAGGTCGCCGTGCCGATCTCCACGACTTGTCCGCTGCGCGCCGATCCGTAGGAGGCAAATACGAGTCGGACCGTCTTCAGATTGTCCTCGCCGGTGGTCTCAGCCTCGCCCTCTCCGCGCAGTGCCGTGAGCAGGTCTGCGTTGCATGGGACGATGCTGGCGTGCACCAGATCGTAGGCCGGGTCTGCCCAGGCGTACCGAGGCGGCGGGTAACGCGTGGCGTGAGTGCCTTCGGCCGTCGTGACGCGGATCCAGTAGTCAGGGCCTAATTCGAGCGATCCCTTTGACCCCTCGACGAAGATGTAGGTCTCGGGGAAGCGCTCGCGTTCGGTGCGACTGGCGTAGCTCAAGTCGCAGGCCACGGTCGTCCCTCCGCCCATCCTCATCATCACGGTCGCCACGTCTTCTCCACGAATGTCCTCGTGGATGCGATGTGTCCGGCAGTAGAGGGTTTCGGCCTCACCGAAGAGAAAGCGCGCCACGTCCAGGATGTGGCTCCCCATGTCTGTCAGGATGAACTGATCGATTTCCCTGAGGAAGGGCTGGTTGTCGAACACCGGGTAACTCGTGCAGTACTGTATCCGTGCGCGGAAGGGCTTTCCGATGCGCTCCGCGGTCAGCTCTTTATTCAACTGACGGATCGGTGCCTGCCAGCGCCAGTTTTCATGGATGTACAGCGGAACCCCGGCGTGGCGGCAGGTTTGAAGCATTCGCTGCGCCTCCTCCAGAGACGTCGCCATCGGCTTCTGGCAGATGACCGGCAGGCCATGTTCTGCGGCGAGACAAACGAACCGGCTGTGGGTCTTTACATCGGTGATGACGTCGAGGAAATCGAGCTTTTCCCTGCGCACCATTTCCCCGGCATCGTCGTATACCGCCGGGATGCCGAACTCTTGCGCCAGCGCCTCGGCTTTGCCGCGGGTTCGATTGTACAGCGCCACGCATTCGGCGCCTTGCAGCTCGCGCCAGGCCGCCAGCTGAAACCGGGCCCAGAAGCCTGTTCCGGCGATCGCAAATCGCAATACCGGCGTGTCTGCCCCTAATGTTGGATTTCTGTTGTCGCTGGGGTCTCCAAACATTACGAACTTCCTCAATTATCGAGTTCGGAGCGGGTCCGCACCGCCTGGGATGTCCTGTAATTTACTATGATACGGGCTTTCAGCCCTCGAGTGTATTGTGGCTCCTGTACCTGGCGCGTTGCGCCCGGCTGGTATGAATCGGGCCCTCGGCCCTTCTCAAGACCCCGATCGAATCTGCACACAGAGCGCTGAAAGCGCGTTGTCATAGCAGCCTGAGGCGAAGCCCCAGGTTTGCGCGCAGTCGCGGGAACCGAGGGCTGAAGGCCCGCTTCATTTAGTTTTGAGGCAGTCTCCTTTCCGTCACCTCCGCGCCGGGGCGGACCAGCGGGCGCGCCGGCGGCGCGCGCCCACATTCTCCCGCCAGGTTTCTGCCAATCAGATCATCGCGAGGAGCGGGTTGCTCCGGAGCTGCCGGGCGGGGAATATCCTTTCGAGGCGTCGTCAAGGACAAGCACCCAGTCCAGGTGCTCCCCCGGGTCCGGTGGTGCGAACTCGCGTTCCCCGGTGTTGGGGAAATCTCCGATCAGTCTCGCCGAGCCATCCCGTGGGTTGAACCACCAGGCCTTCACCCTCTCACCCCCGATCTTGTCCATATGCACACTGAACCGGCGGCCGACGGGAGCATAAATCATCGCGTAGCTACCCGCCTCGTCGCGCGTGGCCACGAAACGGGCACGGCCGGTGCCGGGAACAGATGCCTTCACCCTGGACTCGACCAGAATGGAATCGTCAGGGACTCGCGTCAGGAACGGCCGCGACTCGATCAGGTGCCGCGCAAAGTTCATCTGGCCGGCGCCGGGCTGATCGATCGCCTCATACCAGGGCATGAGAGGGCCATTGACCGGGTCACGGCCCGGCTGCCACATCTGCCATACGGCGTGATTCCCGTAGGTGTGCCCGAAAGCGCCGCCGAACAGGTCCCAATAGAGGGGCCGGCGCACGTCCGCAGCAACCGAGTACCCCAGCTCCATAGGCTTGAAGGAGATCGGGTGGTCTTCGTAGAGGGGTTCCCCGTCGATCACGGGTTTTGTGGGAACGCGGCCGTAGTCTGAGCGGGTGAGGGCGTAGCGCTCGAATTCGGCGCCGTGGCCGTTTTGCCGCATATTGAAGTCGAGCCAATCCTCCTCGTGAAACCACTCCGCGGAACCGGTGCCGCCGGTGGGGTGCAGGGTAATGAGGTGCTCTCCGGCGTCGCCTCGGCGCAAGCCTTGTGCCATGGCGCGCAGTATCTCCTTCTGGGTGTCGCTTTCCACGGGGCGATCGCCCCCGAGGATCCAGATGATCGGCTTACCCCGGTATCGCCGGCCGAGCCACTCCCCATAGATCGCAGCATTCTGGAGGGAGAAGATCTCCGGCCCCTTTCCCCATTTCTTGTTCCACTTGTCTCCCCAGGTGGGGAGGAAACCTATGAACAATCCAAGCTGCTCTGCTTTGCCGACGACAAAGTCAACATGGTCCCAATAGTCGTTGTCAGGGCCCTCCCGCACCGCAGGATTCGTCGGGTCGTCGTCTACCAGAGGCTTATACCCGTATGGATTGGGATCGTTCAGCCCGTCCAGTTCGGCGAGAGCGACGGCCTGGATGACTGTGAAACCCTTCCGTGCGCGGTCTTCCAGGTAGCGCGTCGCCTCTTCGCGATTCAGGCGGTGAAACAATTCCCACGCCGTGTCGCCGAGGTAGAAAAACGGTTGCCCGTCTTCCTTCACGAGAAATCGGTCGTTTTCGCTGACACGCAATCGCGGCGCGCCGGCGGCGGCCGGGGAAGCCGTGAACGATGCGATCGCGCAGAACATGATCACAGCCTGGCAAACAAAACGCCGGACAATGCGGCAAACTGCACTCGGCTCCACCGGCGATGCGCTAGATCTGCTCTCGCGGTGATTCATCGGTAGCACCCTCCTTTCCCCGTCCCGGCACGAGACTCGTGGGCGACTGCATGGAGAATCGAAAGCGGGCCCTGGTGTCGATTTCCATCTTTTCCAGCACGGCAGCCACCGCGCCGAGCACGCCGCTGTAGTATCCCAGGCGGGACACCTGGACCTGTATCTTCCGATGCTCCCACACGGGGACCCTGGATTTCAGTTCGCTCTGGAAGTGCCGGAGGAGGAGAGGGTTGTTCTCCACGATACCACCTGAAAGGATGATCATCTCCGGGTCCAGGACCTGAACGATCGAAGTGACCCCGGTTGCCAGATGCCCGGCGAGAATGCGGATCGCTTCCGCGGCAACGGCATCGCCCGCCTGCGCGGCTGCGATGGCTTCTTCGGCGTCCTTGAAGGAACCACCCGCGAACCGGAGCAAAGCTGAGGCGTTGGCGTACGCCTCGAGGCAGCCTCTCTTGCCGCAGGTGCAGGGGTGGCCATCGGGCACCAGCGTGATGTGGCCGAGCGCGTTAGCGAAAAAATGAGGGCCGCGGTTGAGGCTGCCCCCGATGATGCAGCCTCCGCCCACACCGGTCCCCAGCGTCAGGCAGACAAAATCCCGCACCGTCCGGCCCACACCGAACTGTTTCTCTGCAAGAGCGAGCGCGTTGGCGTCATTCTCGACAGCCACAGGCAAGCCGGTGGATTCTTCCAGCTCTGCTGCAATCGGCGTACCGGTCCAGCCGGGAAGATTCTCCGTAGCATATGCCACACGGCCCGTATAGAAGTCGACCCAACCGGCGGTGGCTATGCCAAGAGCGGAGGGCGTGATGCCCTTCTGACGCGCCGCGAGCACACACTGCCGCGCCACCGACTTCAGATGATCGAGGAGGACCTGGCGTCCTCCTCCGGCTGGAGTCGGGACCACTGCGGTGTGAAGCAATTCGCCTTCCCGCGAGACAACCCCCGATTTCGTGTTTGTTCCGCCCAGGTCAATGGCCAGGAAGAACCGGTTCCGTGTCTTGTCCTCCCGTTCCATTGCCAGCATGCCGGCGAAACGCCGGGTGATTTCCCTGGGGGCGGTGATGGCTGTGCCGACAACAACGGCGAACGCCCCCGCGCGCAGCGCTTCCCGGGCCTGCTCCGGCGTGTGGATGCGGCCCTCGGTCACTACGGGCGACTCCAGCCTATCCGCCAGCAGCCTGACGAACGCAGGATCGAAGGCTCGGACTTCCGCTGTCTCTGCCGTATATCCGCGCAGCGTAGTGGCGATCAAATCGGCGCCCGCCTGCTCGGCAACGAGTGCCTCATCCAGGGTTGCGATATCCGCCATCACCGGCACCCCGAGCTCCGCCCTGATCCGGCGAACTCGATCCAGCGCTCCAAGCCCCTGCCCCCTGCGTGTACAATCGAGCGCGATAATATCGGCCCCGGCGGCCACAAGATCCTTTGCGGCATCGAACGACCCCGTAATCAGCCATCCGCCCTCCGGAAACGGCGTCTTCCGTATACCGATGATCGGCAGATCAACAGCCCGCCGAATCGCGGTGAGGTCCGCGACACCGTTTGCTCGGATGCCGGCTGCGCCTCCCTGTCGGGCCGCGACGGCAAAGCGCGCCATCGCGTCCGGGCCGTGAAAGACGTCCCCTTCCGGCGCCTGGCAGGAAACGATCAGTTGCTCGCGCAGTTTCTGACAGACTTCAGGCAAGTCCTTCATGACACGCCCAACCTGGATGAGGTTGCACACAGGATGATGGCAACCATGATCGTGACGATCCCGTAGCGCATGAGCCGGGCCGCCCGGGGATTGGCACTGCGCCATTCGCCGAGCCAGACGCCCATCAGGTTTGCTATCAGCAAACCCACCGCCAGGCTCAAAGGCCAGCCTATGGAAGGTCCCATGTCACCAAGCAGCGGCGTAGCGGCACCGTAAAGGAAAATGCTGCCTCCCCAGAGCAGCCCCATCAGAACGCTCAATCCCCAGGCTTTGCCGCCGCCGGCCCCTGCCATCAGCGTTCCCGATCCGTTCTTGTTCATCAGGTAAAGGCAGAACAGGATGTTCGGGATGGAACCTGCCGCCAGCATCAACAACCAGATGGTATTGGTGGAGGTAAACTGTGAGTATCCCATGCGCACACCCGTGTCCGCTATGGGCAGCGCGAGCGAGTACCCGATATTGAAGATGGCGGACATTATGCCGGAACCGATGCAGAAGAAATACGCCCTGGTGCGCTTCCCCGGGGTGATCGCGTGATCGGCAGCTCCTTCACGCCGGCGGCCGGCCATGCCGCAGAGGGTCACACCCAGGAGGAAGGTTGCTATACCAAGTAATAGAAGGACCAGTTGCACATTCAGCTGCAGCTGGCGATGGAGGATCAGCGGGACCAGCGAGCCCATGGCAGAGCTCAGGCCGATCACAAGACTGTTGGCCAGCGACACTCCGAGATAGTCCACGCTCAGGCCGAACAGGATGGCACCAAAACCCCATGCAAAACCGAACAGCAAGGCAGAGGATACAGCACCTGCGGGTGCAGCCGCGTACAGTCCGCCGGGGCTGGGCCCCATGGCCGTCACTAACGCGACGGGCATCAGCAAGCAGGCCGTCACAATGAATACCAGCCAGATGTTCTCCCACTTCCACCCATGGATCATCTTCATCGGAGTCGTGAATAGTCCATTGAAGAGTCCTGAAACAACGGCCAGCAGCACCCCGCCAGTGATCATTGCCGACGCTCCCGGTCTAGAATTGGCTTGACGCGCAAAAGAGAGCCCTGTTAATGAGGATGCTCAGAACATCCGGAGCGTCTCGATGCTAGCAGAGAAGCGGGAGGAGCCCAACATGAAAGAACTCAACCGACGGGATTTTCTCTACACCCTGGGCATCTCGGGGGGGCTGGCGGCAAGCGGCTGCAGGGAATCGATCTCCCGGGCTGCCGCCGGACCGGCCAAACCGATCCTGGGCAGCTGGTTCGAGTTCCAGCATCACAGCATCAAGGAGGGCGTTCCGTGGAATCCGGCGTGTGCCGCCTTCACATGCGAGCAGTGGGACGCCAAGGTCCGGGAGATCTCGGAACTCGGGATGGAATACCTCGTGCTCATGTGCACGGCGCTCTACTTCAAGGCGTTCTACCGGACGAACATATTTCCCCCATTTCGGATCGCGTGCGACGATCCGATAGAAGCCGTCCTGACAGCGGCGGACAATTACGGGATCAAGTTCTTTATCGGAGGAGGGTTCTACGGAAAATGGGACAGTCCCGACATCCTCTCGGATCCCGCGGCGGGCAAGAAGCGTCTCCAGGCTATCGAGGAACTCACGAAGCTCTACTCGGCGCACAGGAGCTTCTACGGGTGGTATTGGCCGAATGAGGCCTTCATCAATTCTTACTACTCGGAGGAATTCGTCCAATATGTCAATACCTGCTCCCGCCTGGCACGCTCTTTGACTCCCCGGGCGAAGATCCTGATCGCCCCGTATGGCACGCGGGTGGCTCGCCCGGACGACAAGTACGTGCGGCAGCTGGAAACCCTGGATGTCGACATCATCGCCTACCAGGATGAAGTGGGAGTTCGAAAATCGAAGGCTGACGAGACCGGGGCATTCTATGAAGGATTGAAGAAGGCCCACCAGCGTGTTCCTCGCGTGGCGATCTGGGCCGATGTGGAAATATTCGAATTCCAGGGAAAGGTTTACGAGAGCGCCCTGCTTCCTGCACCGTTTCAGCGCGTCCAGCGCCAGCTCGAGGCTGTCTCTCCGTTTGTCGACACCGTGCTCGTCTATCAATACCAGGGAATGATGAACAAGCCCGGTTCCGCGGCTTTTGCCGGGCCCGCGGGTTCGACCCGGCTGTATTCTGACTATGTGGGCTGGCTGCGGAAGAACCATCCCGCCATGCTGAAAGGCAAATAGATGCAGGCCCGTTCTGCACGGGCGGACCCACAGACCGGATCTGTTACGTCAGATCTTCACGACGCCCAGCCGCCAGAGGATAAACGCATAGTCGAAAGCGACCTCCCTCAGGCGGTTGTACCGGCCGGACTGGCCGCCGTGGCCGGCCGGGTCCATATTGATCTTGAAAACGAGCAGGTTGGAGTCGGTCTTCATTGCCCGCAGCTTGGCAACATACTTCGCCGGCTCCCAGTACATCACCTGGCTGTCATTCAAAGAGGTCTTCACCAGGAGCGCCGGGTACGCCTTCCTCGTCACGTTGTCGTACGGGCTGTACTTGATCATGCAGTCATACTGCTCTTTGATCTTGGGATTGCCCCACTCCTCAAACTCGCCCACGGTCAGCGGCAGCGACTCGTCGAGCATCGTGTTGATTACATCAACAAACGGAACGTGGGCCACGACGACCTTGAAAAGGTCAGGGCGCAGGTTGGTTACGGCCCCCATGAGCAGGCCTCCGGCGCTCCCGCCCTCAATGGCCAGCAGGCCTTTCGATCCGTAACCCTGCGCCAGCAGGTATTCGGCGCATGAGATGAAATCGGTGAACGTGTTCATCTTCGACATCATGCGGCCCTGTTCGTGCCATTTCTTCCCCATCTCGCCGCCGCCGCGGATGTGCGCCGTCGCAAGGACCACTCCACGGTCGAGCAGCGATACCGCGTTCGAGTTGAAGGTATCCGGCATGGACATCCCGTAAGAACCGTAAGCGTACAGGTGCAGCGGTGCTTTCCCGTCGCGAGTGAAGCCCTTCCGATATACAAGCGCGATCGGAATTCTCGTCCCGTCCGATGCGGTCGCAAAGGCCCTCTCTGTCTGGTAGCGGGACGCGTCGTAACCCCCGAGCACTTCCTGCTGCTTCAGCAGCTTGCGTTGCCGCGTCAGGACGTCATAATCGTAGACGGAACCCGGCGTGACGGGTGACTGGTAGTTGAAGCGAAACAGGGAGGTCTTGAATTCGGCGTTGCCGCCCGGGAAAACCGAATAGACCTGTTCCGGGAACTCGACGCGGTGTGATGATCCGGTCTTGAAATCCGTGATCCTAAGTTGCGGCAGCCCGTCTTCACGTTCGAACAGCACGTACTGGTCCTGAAAGAGATCGATGCCCTCCAGCATGACGTTTTCACGGTGCGGCACCAGTTCCTTCCAGTGGGTCTTGCCCGGGCTGGAAACCGGAGCGGTCACGAGTCTGAAATTGCGGCCGCCGGAATTCGTGCGGATATAGAAAAGATCACCGCGATGGTCGACGTCGTATTCATGCTCTTTTTCGCGCGGCACGACCACCTGCCAGGCACCGTCAGGATTACCGGCAGCGAGATACCGGACCTCACTCGCGGTGTGGCTGTTCGAAGCAAGGAGCAGGTACGCGTCGCTGCGGGTCCGGCCGACGTTGAGCTCGAACATCTCGTCCTTCTCTTCGTAGACCAGCGGATCGGGCGGCTTGGCACCCAACCGGTGACGGTACAGGCGGTAGGACCGCTTGGCGTCATTCTCTACCGTGTAAAAGAGTGTCTTGCCGTCGGAAGCCCATGCGACGCTATCGACGCGAGGTATCCTCTCCTCCAAAAGCTGTCCCTTGCGCAGGTCCTTGACGTACAGCGTGTAAACACGAAATCCCGTTGTATCAGTCGAGTAGGCAAGCAGCCCGCTGTCCGGGCTCACCCAGTAACCGCCCAAACCGATATACTTCTCGGATTGGCCGAGCTGGTTCAGGTCGACCGTCACCTCTTCGGGTGATTCGAGTGTTCCCTTCTTGCGGCAGTAAATCGGATATTGTTTCCCTTGCTCGGTTCGGGTGTAGTACCAGTAGCCGTGATCAAGCATCGGCACTCCCATGTCGGTTTCCTTGATGCGCCCGAGCATCTCCTCGTACAGCGTTTCCTGCAGCGGCTGCGTCGGCTTCATGATTGCATCGGCGTACGCGTTTTCCGCCGTGAGGTAGGCTGTAACCGCGGGACTGCCCTTCTCGCGCAACCAGTAGTAGTCATCGACAGCCTTCTGCCCATGAAGCACGGTCTCATGAGGAATCCTGGATGCAACGGGGGGCTGAACAGCCACCTCCGTCCTGGTTGAAGTGCGTGAACAGGCAATGGAAAGCACGAGCCACAGCAGGGCAATCTGTCGTTTCATAAAATCATCTCCTCCGGGTAGGCAAGAACTGGGAAGCATAGTCCGCGTCCAGATGGAATGCAAAGTGAACGATGTCCGCGCCGGGGGCGCCCCCCTGTAGTCGCAGTCCTGCCCGCATCGGTTGCCTATAGACACTATGGTAAGCTCGATGCCGCAGCTCCGCTGAGAGAACCGAGAGGAAGGCACCCGATGAAAAGTCCGGTTGCAGACACGTCTTCCGGCACAACGCCTGACCATGGGGCTCTGCCTCGCTGGGAAACGGCAGAGTTGCCTGCGCCGCTTCCTTTCAGCCTTCGCAACCTCATGCGCGTTCTCGGGCCCGGGGCCATCCTGGCAGCAACATCCGTCGGCGGGGGCGAGTGGCTGCTCGGCCCGGCCGTGGGGGTCAAGTATTCCACCTCGATCTTTCTAATTGTAACGGTCGCGATCCTTCTTCAAGTCATCTTCAACATCGAGGGGATCCGATACACGCTCTACACGGGCGAACCGATCTATGGCGGGATCATGCGCCTCAAACCGGGACCGAAGTTCTGGGCCGGCTTTTACACCCTGATCGGATTCATGCAGCTCGGATGGCCGGCCCTGGCAGGCAGTGCCGCTGCAGTCCTGTTCAGCGCCTGGGCGGGTCGCATGCCGGGTGAAGGGGATGCGGGAATCCAGGGATGGATCGCCACCGCGGTGCTCGTGGTCATCATCATGATCCTGTCGTTCGGCGGGACGATAGAGCGGATGCTCGAGTACTTTGCATGGACGATGCTGGCGGTCGTCTTCTCCTTCCTCCTTTTCATCAACGTCGTCTTCGTACCCGCAGCCCATAGCTGGCGTACTTTCGTCGGATTCTTCAGCTTCTCCGGCCTGCCGTCCCCGACGGATTGGACCCTGCTCGCGGCTCTCGCGGCCATGGCCGGCTCGGGCGGCCTGGGAAACCTGACGGTCAGTAATTGGGTCCGGGACAAGGGATTCGGCATGGGATCGAAGGTCGGCGCGATTGCCAGCGCCATCGGCGGGGTGAAGATCCAACTCTCCCATGTCGGCAAGATCTTCGTCGTAAACGGGGACACGCTGGCTCGGTGGAAGGAGTGGATGCGTTATGTCCAGGCGGATCAGTTCTGGGTATGGGGAGCGTTCTGTTTTCTGGGCATGTATCTCAACGTAAACCTCGCCACTTTTGTGATACCCCACGGCACCGACCTTCAGGGTCTGGCTGCGGGAGCCTACCAGGCAAAGTACCTTGCCGACAAATTCTGGCCGGGTTTCTGGTTCCTTACGCTGTTCAACGGATTCTGGCTCCTGTTCAAGACGCAGTTAGGCAACACCGACATCCTGGTGCGGTCCGTTACCGATGCTCTATGGATGTCGAGCGGCCGGCTGCGCGAGCGCACGGGCGGTGGCATACAGAAGATTTACTACGGAATTCTTCTCGTTTATTCCGTGTGGGGAGCCCTCGCCATCCGCTGGGCCTCGCCGATGAAACTCTTCATGATATTCGCCAACACTGCGGCCGTAATCATGGTGATTGCCGGGGTGCAGATCTTCCGCGTAAACCGCCGTTTCCTGCCGCGCGCGCTTCGCCCTCCTCTTTGGCGGGAGGCCATGCTCCTGGCCTGCTCCGCGTTCTATGCGTTCTTTTCCTTTTTCGTGATCCTGGGACTGGTTCGATCGTTTTTCGGCATGTAATACCCCTCTCCCGCTTCCCTCGGGCGCGGGCAACCAGGGAGACTTCACATGAGACGGTGGTGCTCCGGAACTACTATCCGTGCCGTCGTCGAGCATCGAGGCCGGGCTTGCGCAGGGCGCACTGCTTAGTGGAACCGTCTTGCAGGGCGGAGGCAGCGAAGGATTGAGGCGAAGATCAGCCGCCGGACCACGGGCCGGCCTACCTTGACCGTGTGTCTGTCGTCGAGCACGTTGCTGGTCCGAAGTCTTGCCAGCGTTTCCACGCCGATCAACATCGGCAGGGTGCACGCCAGGCGGACCCGCAGTTGGTTGCGCGGAAGCAAATCGACGTAGGCACGCCCGTCTGCAAGGAACTCCTCAGCCTGCCGGATGTAGCGATCGTAGAGCGGTCGGAATAGCTTTATGGAAGCGGGGTCGAGCAGTGATTCCGGTGATAATCCCGGTCCGGCAAGCGGCGCCCGCGGAATGTAGCACCGCCCCTGGCGCAGGTCCTTCGGCAGGTCCCGCAGGATGTTGACAAGTTGAAGCCCCTTGCCAAATCGCACGCCTTTCTCGAGAAGGAACGCATCAGGCACATTGGCCTCGGGAAAAAGGTGAGCCCTGCACATCCTGGTCCAGAATTCCCCGACACAGCCGGCGACCCGATACGTGTAGTCGTCAAGTTCCTCGTCAGTATCGAACGCTGCGAGCTGCCCGGAATCTGAGCTGCCAAAGCGGGACAGGTCTATGTTCTGCCCGGCTGTGATCGCAGCCAGAACGTCGCCCATATACCTGCGGTCAGATGCGCTGCAGCCTTGGAGCGCGTCCAATGCGTCCGGAAAGCTCCCGAGCAACGCACGGTCGATCGGAGTCATGCACTCCAAAATGCCACCAAAACCCATGCTCTGTGCGGAATCCCCGGCCGCGGCGCCAGCAATTTCCGTACGCATTCCCTGCAGGATGGCTTGGCGCACCGCCACGGGCGCCGATCTTGTGTCGGCCACCGTGTCGGTCGCACGGGCAATGAGATAGGTCAGGCCGATCTGCGGGCGTACCTCACGCGGAAGAACCCGGATCGAGAGATAGAACGACCGCGACACTTTCTTGAGCAGATGGTTCAGGCCCGGCAATTTCGAGGTTGAGTAGCCTTTCACCAAAATCCGCGCCCCCCGCTGGTTCATATTACACTATCGGCACGCACCCGCCGCGCTGGCGGGCATCCTGCATCTCGGGTTGACTGAACTCGCCCCGAATGTGCGATACTTCAACTCCAAAGAGAGGATCCGTTATGAATGAACTGAATAGAAGGGAATTTCTGCAGTTTTCGGCTGCCGCCGGAGCCGGCACGCTGCTCGCAGCCTCGCCGTCCGCAAGCGCGGGGAAGCCGATGCGGCTGGGGTTGTTCGTCGGAATAGAGAAAGATCCTGCGGCCACGCTGGCCAGGGTGCGTGAACTGGGTTTTACCACCTGCCAGATAGGGATCGAGGATTTCTCGGCTGAAATGGAACGCGGGCTGAAAACCGCGGTCGAGAAGACCGGGATCGAGATCACAGCCCTCGATTCGCTTGGTCCGGGGCCCCACGTATGGGATTTCTATCAAGGGCCTCTCACGATCGGGCTCGTGCCGGAGAAATACCGCCGGGCGAGGATCGACCATTTCAAGAAGGCCTCCGACTTCGCGAAGAAACTCGGGATCCCGGCCTTTCACACTCACAACGGTTTCATCCCGGAGAATCCCAATGACCCGGTTTACCGGGAGGTGGTGGCCGCGATTCGCGAGGTAGCTCAGCACTGCAAGTCAAACGGCCAGATGGTGCTCTACGAGACGGGCCAGGAGACGCCGGTCACCATGCTGCGGTGCATCGAGGATGTAGGACAGGACAATCAGTATGTGAACCTCGACACGGCGAACCTCATCTTGTACGGTACCGCCAATCCGCTGGATGCTCTCGATGTGATCGGAAAGCTGGTCCGGGGCGTACACGCCAAGGACGGCTTCTATCCCGTCAACCCGAAGGAGCTGGGCCGCGAGGTCCCCATCGGCCAGGGCAAAGTGGATTTTCCGGGTATCATCAAGCGGCTCAAACAGCTCGGGTACACCGGCGCCATCACGATCGAGCGGGAGATTACCGGCCCACAGCAGACCGAGGACATTAAACGATCCAAGGCCCACCTGGAGAAGATTATCGGCTGATAACGGACGCAGTGATGCATCCGCGTCACCTAATCCAGGTACTTGATGAAGACGACTTCGTTCTGCGCTTCGTTGTAGATCAACTCGTCGACCAGCGCACGTGCCATCAGGATACCGAAGCCGCCCGGGCGGATGCCTTTTTCTTCGCGCACCCGCATGTGGGCAGTCGGGTCCCCCGACGCCTGGCCTGCGGCTGCATGTGCCAGTTCCTCGAAGCAAAACCCAGGCCCCGGGTCGGCGATGCGGTACAGGATGAGCCGGCGTGCGCGCAGGTAGGATATTCTTACCTTGCGCTCGGGATTCAGTTTTCCGCCCCACTCGACGGCGTTCAATAGAAGTTCCCGGAAGACACGTCCCACAGCCTCGCGGATCTCTTCCGACAGGTCGCTATCCAGCCTGCTCAGGAAACTCTGGATCCTGTCTGCCACCTCGAGCGTGCAAGGCACGAGCAATTCCACCCAGGCGGGACGCGCCGAAATCACCTCGATGGACGGCGCCTCGGCAGGCGCATTCAGCGCGGAAAATACGAACTCGAGTAGTTCCTCCGGGTGCACGGGTTTGACGACATACCGATATGCTCTACGCCGGATCGTCCCGAGCATCGTCTCGGGGGTGTCATCGGAGGTCATAATGATGACTTTGGGCGGGGATGGATGATCGGGAATTCGATTCAGCAGTTCGAGCCCGTTCATTTCCGGCATCCAGATATCGAGCAGGATCAGGTCAAAGGATTGCCTCTTGAGTTGCCTCAAAGCCAGCGTGCCGTCGGACGCAGTTGAGACCAGGTAGCCGGCGGACTTCAGCACCCTGGTGAGAAAATGCTGGGTGGTGCGGTCATCATCGACAACCAGGATCCGGCTCATTTCCTCCTCCGTTCGGTGCCTCGCCTCGCCTGACCGCGCGCCGGCGACCGCGGATTCGCCTTCTGGCCTCTCCCCGGCGTTGCGCCCGTGACCCTTCTTCCGGTCGAGCGTGTGCGGACCCGGCCGGTATTTGGTCGAGGCCTGATTCGACGGCGATAGGCCGCCAGGGCGTGGGTAAGACGACCTATCTCGTTCTTCAGACCGTCGAAGGCCTCTTCGGCCCCCTCGAGGTCTCCAGTCCGACCCATGCGCTCCAACTTCAACGCAAACTCGAAGGTGTCATGGGCGGCAAAATGAGAAACGGCGCCTTTGAGGGCGTGGGCTGCGCTGCTCAGCGCCAGCGCATCCCGCCTTCGGACCGCCTTCCGGACCGCAGCAAGCCGCTCAGGCAGATCCTCAAGGAACAGGTCCACCAGTTCGCGCAGCAGTTGTTGATCACCGCCGACATGGGCCATCAACGCGGCTTCGTTGAGGCTCCCGCCCGCGTCTTTGCCGCCCCGCACGCCCGACGCCGCGGATACAGCGGCCCTGCCGAATGATTCAACGAGCCGGTACAGGGTTTCTGAGCGAACCGGCTTGGTCAGGTAGGCGTCCATCCCTGCCCGCAGGCAACTTTCGCGCTCATCCTCTGTCGCGCCCGCGGTCATCGCGACGATGGGAAGGTGGGCGCCGGTTGTCCGCTCGCGGGCGCGAATGGCCGCCGTGGCTTCATAGCCTCCCATCACGGGCATTTGGACATCCATGAGTGCGACATCGAATCTGTGGTCCAAGACTCCGTAGAGCTTCGACAGGGCTTCAGCTCCATCAGCCGCCACGACCACCTCGTGTCCTCTGCGCTCCAGAAGACGGACGGCAACCCTCTGGTTGACGGGATTATCCTCCACCAGCAGGATGCGCAGGCGGCGAGTGCTGCTCGCGGCAGCCGGGGCGCGCAACGATAGGGTCGGCTCGCCGGTCTCCGGCGCGACCAGCCTGATCAAAGAGTTGAGCAATTCAGAGCGCTTCACAGGTTTTCGGATCCGGCCATTGATCCCCAGTCTTCGCGCGGCCGCATAGTCCACTGATCGGTCGGCGGTAGTGAGCAGTATGATCCCGGTCTTCGCCAGTTTCGGCGATCTCCTTATGCGTCCGGCCAGAGCCAATCCGTCCAGACCGGGCATACGCGCATCGATGATGGAGACCGGGAAAGCGGCGCCCGCCGCAGCGGCCCGTTTCATCGCCGCGAGCGCCGGCAGCCCTCCGCCGACAGTTGAAGGCTTCATCTTCCACTGAGAAAGCATCTCGGAAAGAATCCGGCGATTGGTGGGGCTCTTGTCCGCCACCAGCACGGGCAGGCCCTCGAGCAGTCTCGAATACTGCGTCGTCGTCGAGCTCACCGGGCGTTCCGGCAGATCGAGACGGGCGGTGAAATGGAAAGTGGTCCCCCTTCCCACGGTGCTTTCATACCAGATTCGTCCGCCCATGAGGCCGACCAGCTGGGACGCGATGGCGAGCCCAAGGCCGGTACCTCCGAACCTGCGGGTCGTCGAGCTGTCAGCCTGGGAGAAGGCCTGGAAAATGGCGCTGCAATTTTCGGCCGGAATCCCGATGCCGGTGTCGCTCACGGAGAAGCGCAGCTGCGCCTTGTCCGTCGCCACGGAATCGAGACCCACCTCGAGAATGACTTCTCCCTGCTCGGTGAACTTGATCGCGTTGCCCACGATGTTCATCAGGACCTGGCGCAGCCGCGCAGAATCGCCGATGAGCACCTCGGGTATCTCCATGTCGACGTCGCAGATCAGCTCGAGGTCCTTCTCGTGCGCCCTAAGCGAGAGTATTCGCAGTGTGTCATCGAGGACGTCGTGGAGGTTGAACTCGGCGCGCTCGAGTTCTACTTTCCGGGCTTCGATCTTCGAAAAATCCAGCAGGTCGTTGACCAGCGCCAGGAGGGAGTCCGTCGAATCCCTGACCACGTTCAGGTACTCGCGCTGCTCGGTGTTGAGCCTGGTTTGCAGCGCCAGGTCCGTCATACCTACGATCGCGTTCAGCGGCGTCCGGATCTCGTGGCTCATGTTGGCGAGGAACTCGCTCTTCGCGCTGGTGGCTTCTTCCGCTCGGAGCCGGGCAGACTCGAGTTCTCTGACGAGCTGGGCAAGACGGGCCGTGTTTTCCTCCTCAGCCTTCCTGGCTGCCTCCAGCTCCCGTGCAGTGCGTCTCAGGTCCTCCTCGGCACGTTTCCGTTCCGTGATGTCGCGCGCCGCAGCAAATATGAGCTGTTGCTCTTTCCAGGGCGTCGCTGTCCAGGCGAGCCACCTGTAGGTGCCGTCACGGCAGAGGTACCTGTTTTCGAAAAAAATGACATCCTGCCCCAGCGTGAGCTTTTCGGCTTCAGCCAAGGTGATCTCAAGATCTTCCGGATGCACGAACTCGACATATGGCCTTGAAAACAACTCTTCCTTCGAGTACCCGAGAGTCTTCTCCCATGCGGGATTCAGGCGCTTAAAGTATCCGTCAAACCCCGCAGTGCAGAGCATGTCGATGGAGAGGGTGAACATCAGATCCAGCTCTTCCTGTGCGCGTGTCCGGTCACTGACCGCCTGCGCAAGCTCCGTCAGCCTTCGGCGCAGTTCGAGCTGCGCCGTCACCTGGCGCGCCAGGGCCTCAAGGGCCGAGAGCTGGGCGGGAAGAAGATTGCGCCCTACCCGGTCGACCACGCAGAGCGTGCCAAGCGCATAACCTTCCCGACTGAAAAGCGGAACGCCCGCATAGAAGCGCACCCCCGGCGCAGCAATCACAAGCGGGTTGGACGAGAAGCGGGGATCTTCCGCAGCGTCGGGGACAACCAGGATCTCGCGGGCAACGACTGCATGGGCGCAGAAGGTCTTGTCTCGCGGCATCTCGGTGACATCGAATCCGACCGTAGACTTGAACCAGACACGGTCGGTATCGAGGAAACCGATCATCGCAAGCGGCGTCCCACATACCTGTGCCGCAAGTGATGCGAGATCGTCATAGGCCTCCTCACGCGGAGTGTCGAGGATGCCATAGCGGCGAAGGGCGTCGACTCTTGTATTCTCGTCGACAGTCGGCTGTTTATCTCTCATGCAGTCGGATGACCCCTTAAGGGGCTCTACTGCGATGAATTCTACCACTTTTGCCTCAGCAGTGCTCCTTGCGATCTTGGACCGCAATTCCGCTGGCTGAGACCGACCAGGGCCTGGGCCTGGACTTCCACTTGACTCGAGCCGGTAAGTCCGGATGACGAGACCGGTCGGGCGCCGAACGTCCCGACTGAATTTCACGCCGATTTCGTGTAACATTCTGCAACGATGGCAAATAGCAAAACATCACAGGCCCAGGCATCCAGTCGTGCCTTCGCTTCGCTCACGGAACTGATCCAGGGCGGCCGGCCCCTCATCTATATTCAATCCCCTGAAGAGTCGAGGATCCGCCAGCTCCTGAACCTCGCGGCGGGGAAGCTGTTTCCGAAGCCCGTCCCGGTCTGGACCTGGAGCCTGACCACAGGACTCTGCCCACCAACCCCGGCTGACGGCGAATCGTCGCCTCTCAGCCCCCGCTCTCTGCTCGATTTTGTCGCCCAGCACAAGTCGCCGGCACTCTTTCAATTGAAGGATTTCCACGAGTTCATCCGGAATGATTCCGAAGTGCGACGACGTCTGCGCGACGTGTACGAGCTTTGCATGGATACGGGCAAGTTCGTGATCATCACTTCTCCTATCCGGGTGATCCCCGAGGAAATCGACCGGCAGATTGCGTTCATGACACTGGGAGCGCCGGATCTTCCGGAGTTGATCGAATTCCTTCGCCTGGAGAGTGAAAACCTGACCGGGAAGGGATTCACGATCGACAGGCACGACGAGACTCTCTTTGCCATGGCCCGCGCTTTGCAGGGCCTGACGCTCGACGAGGCCCGCCATGCCCTGCGACGCGCTCTCTCGGGCGGCGCAACGCTCGATTTCGACGCGCTGCCCAGGCTGCTCGAGGAGAAGAAACTGCTGGTGAACAAGTCCGGCCTGGTGCAGTACGTCGCCGACGGAACCGAAATAGGCCACGTGGGCGGGCTCGAATACCTCAAGACATGGTTGCACGAGCGCCGTAAGCTGTTCATGGTGCGAGACAGCCTCGCTGCCGATATCGTCCCCAAGGGCATCCTGGTTATGGGTGTATCCGGATGCGGAAAGAGCCTGTCCGTCAAGGCGATTGCCTCCTGCTTCAGCCTGCCGCTCTACCGGGTCGACATGATAGAGGTTTTCTCCGGCAGGCATGGCAGTCCGGACGCCGCCTTCGCCGATGCTTGTCGGACGCTCGAGGCGATGGCCCCCGCGGTGGTCTGGTTCGACGAAATCGAGATGGGATTGACCGGACAGACTACGGGCGACGCGAGCGCTTACCTCGGACGAATTTTCGCTTTCTTCCTCACCTGGATGCAGGAAAAGGCGCGCGGCCTCTTTGTCGCAGCCACGGCGAACCGCATCGATCTGTTGCCCGCCGAAATGATACGCAAAGGGCGTTTCGATGAGCTCTTCTTCATCGACCTGCCGACCGAGGAGGAAAGGATCGAGATCTTCGGCATACATCTGAAGAAGCGCGGCAACGACCCTGACGGCCTGCAGATCCACCGCCTCCGGAAGATCACGCAGGGATGGACGGGGGCGGAAATCGAACAGTGCGTGATTTCGGCGCTGACGGCGGTTCGCCTGGAAGACAGAGAGCTGACCTTCGACGACCTTCATCGGGCCGCGCTCAACGTGATCCCGCTCTCAAAGACCATGCGGGAGCAGGTCGACCGCATCCGCTCGTGGGCCTATGACCGCGCGCTGCGCGCTTCGCCAAGGGAGTCCCGGTAAGCGGCCGCTATGTTCGATGGGGAAAACTGTCCCGCACCCCGCTGCGGCGGGGCAGGACAAGTAGGGCATGAACCCGGCACCTGCACCGGAAAAAGAGAAGACTACCCGCTCAGTGAATTACGCAGACGCGCAGGCCGCTCGACCACCATCGCGGCCAAAGCATCCGTGTCGTAGAGGGCGTCCTCCAACCGGAGTCCCGCGTGAAATCCTCCCTCGGTCGGCTTGCAGTAGATCACTTCGCCCAGCAGAAGCGTTTGCGCCCACTGCACCTTGACCGCCGTGCCGGGAGACAGCTTGCCTGGCACGAGCAGATGTACACCAAGGTTGGAAAAATCTACGAGCTCCCCGTGTTGGGGAGGGGAGGGACTCTCCAGGTCGGTTACAGATACCGGCTGATTGGCCATAAATCGGGGATCGCGCCGATACTCCATATCGTTTAGATCGACATTTCGTCCCAGGGCGTTATCGGAAATTCCCCTGTTTTGAAACCTCCCGCTGCATCTTTATGCACAAGACACTACGCCGAACTTATACACCCGAATCCGCGGTGAGACCAAGCAAAGACTTCGTGTGCCTGCAGTTCGGCAAGCGCAAGGAGAATGAACCGCAAAGGGGGCGACGATCCGTCTACAGGGTTCCCCGTCGGCGTAACTATGTTGACAGCGTAATCCCCAGGCCCGGGCCATCGGGCAGGATGAGCTTTCCCTTATCCACACGCACTCCCGAAAACGGGTCGTTTGCGATCAACAGGTTACCGTCGAGGTCCGCATAATCAACCAGCGGCGAGAGGTGGGCGGCGGCTGTCACACCGATCGAGCTCTCAATCATGCAACCGAGCATGGTCTTCATCCCGAGCGACCTGGCAATCTGGATCATCCGAAACGCTTCGAGCGTGCCGCCGCACTTCATCAGTTTGATATTTACCCCATCGTAGGAGTCCACCAGCCGGGGAATGTCCGTGGGGTGCAGGCAAGCTTCGTCTGCAATGATCGGGATGTGCACTTTGCCGCGCACCCAGCGTGTCTCTTCGAGCATCGGGGCCGGCATCGGTTGCTCCACGAATTCCACGCCCTGAGTCTCCAGCCAGTTGATCTTGCGCACAGCCTCCTCTTTGTCCTTCCATCCTTCGTTGGCATCCACCCGCAGCGGCTTCTTCGTCACACTGCGTACGCTGGCAATCGTCTCCTCGTCGGATTGCAGGCCGACCTTGATCTTGAGGACCGGGAACTGCTCGGCTTCGCGGACCTTCTGCCTCGTTATGTCCGGAGTATCAATGCCGATGGAAAAGGTCGTCACAGGAGTATCGTTGCGGTCCAGTCCAAAATACCTGTAGAGCGGCACGCCGAGACGCTGGCCGGCCATGTCCATGAGCGACATATCGAGGGCCGCCTTGGCCGCGTATTCCCCGGAGATCCGGCTGAACACTTCCGCCATGAGCTTTTCAAAGTGCCAGGGGTCCGTGGCCCCAACCAGGTGCGACACGGATTCCAGGGCACGCCGCGCGCTTTCCGCATTTTCGTGATAGCGAACGATCGGCGCCCCCTCACCGCGGCCCATGGCATCTCCGCAACGGAGACGCACAAGCAGGTTGTCGCGGTAGTCGCTGGAGGACATGACCGTGGTCCAGGTATGTCGCAGCTTGAGGCGCACGATTTCGGTTTCCAAAGTCGCAGCTGACGCCGTCTTCCTGCCGGTCTCCTCCTGTGCCATAGCCGTAACCCCGCCTCCATAGGTTAGCGCTGCCGCAGAACTCATCCTCCTGAGCCATTCGCGTCGTTTCATGCAAGTCCTTTCGAGTGCCGTTCTATCGCTCCTCCACCGGAGCTGGATTACCCCGCACCTCGAATTCCACCGAATCCAGAATCTGTTCGGCCGGGTCAATCAGGGCCAGGTGATGCTTGCCCTTGAGAGGGGACCAGAGCACCAGGGAGTCTGCTGAACCAACCGGGTCGCCGTCGAGCAGCCATCGCAGATCACTTCCACCCGGCTCTGCCTCGAAGAAAACCCTCTGCGACGCCGCAGGGATATCAGGATCCAGGGCGATGACCGTGCCGGCAGCCGGATAACTGATCCGGAAGCGCGCGTGAACAGAGGCGGCGGCGACTCGCGCCGATTCGGTTCCCCGCAGGAACCATTCCTTGCGAACGCGCCCGAAGTCCGCCAGTTCCACGGTTCTCGACACCACCCCTTCGGGCGGCGCAGGAGGAACGCTCAGGGATCCACGATGGAGCCAGTTCATCACTTCCAGCCAAACCGGGGCAGCGCCGGTCACACCGCTGACGTTCCACATCGGCTCGCCCGAGAAATTGCCCACCCACACGCCGACCGTGTAGCGATCGGAGTAGCCTACGCACCAATTGTCGCGCATATCCTTGCTCGTACCGGTCTTCACGGCCGTCCAGAACCTCGTTGATAACGGGCTCTCGAGGCTGAAGGTGCGGCTGCGACTCTCGCGGTCCGAAAGAATGTCGGAGAGCAGGAACGCAGCACCCGGTGAAAGCGCACGGCGCCTCTGGGCGGGTTCCTCCTCGAAAACAACCCTCAGGCTTCCCCAGCTCCCGCCGTTTGCCAGGGTCCGATAGGCGTTCACGAGGTCCCAGAGGGCAATGTCCGCGGATCCCAACGCGAGCGAGGGCCCATAGAAATCGGGGGGGCGGAGCTCCCCGAATCCAAGTCTCCCCAGCGTGTCGACCAGGTTTTCCACCCCCACCAGGTTCAGTGCCTTCACGGCCGGGACGTTCAGCGAAGAGGCGAGCGCCGTCCTCACCGTGACAAGGCCATGGAACTCATCATCGTAGTTGCGCGGCCGGTAGACGCCGCCGGGGACCGGTATGTCCAGCGCGCTGTCATCGATGAGAGAGGCCGGCGTCAGGATTCGCCGGTCGAACGCTGCGCCGTAGAGGAACGGCTTGAGGGTGGAGCCTGCCTGCCTCAGGGCTCTGACTCCGTCGACAAAACGTGCGCTCGAGACCTCACCGGGATTGCCGACGTATGCGAGGACATCTCCGGTCTGGTTCTCGACTGCCAGGAGCGCGCCGTCACGGACGTTCTGCGAAGCCACCGCCAGGATCTGGTGCCGGAGCGACTCGAGCGCATATCGTTGAAGATCAGCGTCCAGAGTAGTGACGACTTCTCCGCGGCGCGGCGCCTTCCCTGCCCCAGGATTTCTGAGAAGCTGCATCGCGACATGCGGAGCCAGCGAAGCTTCCGGCCTGATCGGATGCCGGCGCAGCAGAGTCTCCCGAACGCAGTTGTCGATAGTATCCGTCTCGCCGGTCCAGCCCAGGCCGGCCGCAAGGGCCCTGGCTCTCGCCGTCACCTCCGGGATGCCGGCGTTGGGCGCCCGGATGAGCGAGGCCAGAACGAGTGACTGGTATTGGTCGAGCCCGTGCGGCCGCCGGTCGAACAAGCCGGTCGCGGCGGCTGCCACGCCTTGCAGCTCTCCACGGAAAGTGACGAAATTCAGGTACGCTTCCAGGATCTGGGATTTTGTCCAGCTTCGCTCCATGGCGAGGGCTGCGCGGATCTGGAGCAGCTTCTGACAAAGCGAGCGCCGTCCCCCGCGAGGTTCCAGGTCACGGTTGATCTGAGATGCAGCCTGCATGGTGATCGTGCTGGCTCCGCGCTGGCTGGCGAGACTCGAGGATGCCAACACGGCGGCAGCCATCGACCTCCAGTCAACGCCGTGGTGACCATAGAACCTGCGATCCTCGGCCTGCAGGACGGCCGATCGCAGCGCAGGCGAAACTTCCTCGAGCGGAACCCACTGCAACCTCCGCATCTTGGGATCCACCCGCATTTCGTGGATAACCCGGCCATGCCTGTCGAGCAGCAGTCCCTCGGACGCGGCGAAGCCGGCCCGGACGTCTTCAAATGCCGGCAGGCGAGTCGGGGAGAAGCGCATGAACACCAAGACGCCCAGGACACAGGCGGCCGCCACGGAGGTCAGAACAACGACCACGCCTCGAAGGCGGCGGAGGCAGGAAGATCTTCCGGGTCTTCTCCAGTCATGAGGATTGGTCATTCGATCCATGCTTCCTGGCGCCTCTTGCCCCTCTCCTCCCTTTTCGCCGCGGGCGAGCGCGCGCGAAATCGAGACGCGCAGCGTCCGCGCCGGCAGCGCTTCCCCACGCTTCCTTCCGGAGCACTTCACCGCACCTTGAAGGTTTCGTTCGGGATCTCCCCGAACATCTCGGGGGCATACATCGCCTCGACACGGGTCGGCGGCATTTCAAAGTTCCCCTCTGCGTTCAACCTCACCGTGTACTCGACGGTCCAGTTCCCCTTTGGCACGAACTCATAGTAGGCCCGGTAAGCCTCGAACGATCGCTCTTCGAAAGCGGGCCACACCCAACCCTTGCGATCCTCCCCGCGGCGCAGCAACTGCGAGTCCCGCCCCAGGCCGGTTCCGAAGATTGCGCCTCCCGAAGGGATCGGATCGGTCACCACGACCCAGGTCATGTCCGACTGGGATTCCATTTCCAGGCGCACCCGCACTACGTCACCTCGGCTCCAGACGCCGCGCTCCTTTTGCTCCACGGGAAGCAGCGTCTTCCGGATCTTGTAGCCGGTAGAGACCGGTTGCTTCAGTGGAATCGCGGCAAGGCCCAGGATCGTTGCCCAGGGCTTCCCGGTTCCTTCACCTCGGATCTCCAGGGACGATTTGCCCGTCGGCCAGTCGAAGGAAAATGAGCCGCCGTCCGGATTCGAACTCCATCTCAAGGTATGCGTCCGGCTTGCGAGCGAAGCCGCGGTCGTGCCGGTAACAGGGGTGCTCTCGAACACTTTCGAGAACTTCTCCATCGCCAGCACACCCCAGGCATTGGCGGTGGTCGTCATCCATCGGCCCTGTCTCTGGCGCCCCAGCGCGCCCCGGACCAGGCGAGGCATGTCTTCCTTCCAGGCGGGAGTTTCCAGCCGGTTCAGGATCAGGCGCACCGCGTTGGCATCGGTGGACACCATGAGCCACCAGAGGAAGTCGCTGTTCTCGGTGGAGAAGCCCATGGTTGTGCCCTGGAAATTCAGACGCGACCGCAGCACCTGATCGGCTTCGCCGAGTCGAGCCTCACGATTCCGGATCCCGTCGGATCTCGCCAGGATGTTCAGCCAGTCGAGCACCGCGGACGTCGGCCAGAGGTTGGGTTCGATCGTGAGCGAGGAAAGCAGGGCAGGGGCGATCTTCTCAGCGCGGGAGATAGCCTCGAGGGCAGCCAGCTTCCGTATCGTCAGGTCGGCCGTGGGGAGGGAAGAGTTTCGCATTATCCGTCCCTCGACGAAGCCTTTCAGTCCGTCGAGCATCTGCCGGCGCAGGTCCTGCGGTATCGCCCACCCCGCCTCGTCCGCGATCGACACCAGGTAGGCCGTCAACACTTCGCTGCCGGTCAGGCATGCCGGAAAGTATTTCGCCAGGCCTTCCGAGTCCATGTAGGAAGGCAGGTAGGCCATGATCTGGCCCCAGCGTGGTTTGTCTCGAAGAGCAACGGCTCTGGAAACCTCCTGTTCGAGGCAGGAGTAGGGATAGCGTTCCATGTATTCCCTGACCCCTGCCAACCCCTCAGACAGCCGCGGTCGCAGCGTAACCTGAACGCCTCCCCGTCCCGGGATTGACCCCTCGGGGCGTTGGACCTCCATGCTGACCCCGCCTTCAACCTGGGTAAGGGTCGCCTGGAATGCCCGGACCGGGACCGACGGAACGACTTTTTGTGCGACACTCAACCGGTCGGTGACACGGTCATCCGCCCCCGCCTCGAGTTCGTAGTGGAGGGATTCCACGCTTGCGGGCACGTTGATTTCCCAGCTCACTTCTTTCGATTCGCCCGGTGGGAGCGATACGTCCACCGGCTCGGGCTGCTTCGCCAGCTCCTTTATGCGCGCCTCCAGATGCACCTTCATCGCCCACTCGGCGGCGTTGCGCAGAGTGAATGTGGGGCGGTACCGGTCACCCTGCCTGACTACCGGGGCCAATCCAGAGAGGATCATGAGATCCTGCGTCGACCGGATGGTCGTCGAGCCCGTGCCGAATCTGGCTTGCCCGGCCGTCGCCACGGCTACGATGCGGAAGCTGGTCAGCGAATCGTTGAGAGGAATCTCGACCGCCGCGTTGCCGTTCTGATCCAGCGGGACGCGACCCTTCCAGAGCAGCAGAGTGTCGAAAAGCTCCCTTGTCGGCTGCCTGCCGCCTCCGCCTCCCTGCGGCATGGCTTTGAGCCCGAAGTGGCGTTTCCCGATGACCTGGCCCTGCGCGGTGGAGGTTTGCACGCCATAAGCCCGGCGCGCCATCATGGCCTGGAGAAGGTTCCAGCTCTCGTTGTTCTTCAGTTCGAGGAGGCCCTCGTCGACTGCAGCCACGGCCACCTCCCCTCCGGCTTGCGGAGCGCCGCCCTCGGGGGTTCTCACCGAGACGGAGACCTCCGCCTTCTCGCGCACCTTGTAGACCGGCCTGTCCGACGTCACCTTGACCTTGAGCTCGTAGGCGCGCCACCCCACCGCAATCTCGGTGATCCCGAGCTTGTAGGCAGGGCGACCGAGGTCGACGGTCGCGGTCGGCTGCACACTGCCGACCCGGCCTCGAACTGCCAGGACGGAAACGAACACGTTCGGTCCGTAGTTCCCTTTTACAGGGATCTCGATCACCGGCTCTTTGCCTGAGAGTTCCTTCACAAATGTGTCGGCGATCCCCTCCCGCTCGACCGTGACCAGGGCGGTCGCCTTGCGAAACGGCATTCGGACCTGGATCCGCGCCTTCTGCCCCGGTTCGTAGCGTCGGGACTCCGGCAGGATGTCCATGCGGTCCCCATCCTCGGCCTCGAACCACCAGTCCTCCGAACCGGCGACCCACACATCCCTGTGCGCCGACACCGGGCGCCCGGCTGGGTCCTGTGCCACCGCCTGCAAAATGAGATTTCCCGAGAAGGCCGATGGTTTTTCGCAGACCAGGAGCCCGCGTCTGTCCGTCACACCCTCACAGACGGTCGCGAGCTTCTTGACCTCGGATCCGTTTTCGTATGCGTAAAAGCCGCCCACGAGCCGTTTTCTATGGGAGAAGAACCTGCGCTGAAACATGTCGACTTTGACAGGGGCGCCGGCCACCGGTTTCCCTGCCACGTCCACGACTGCCACCTGGAACTTCAGCAGATCCTTCGAAAGCGTCCACGAGTCCGGGTGCAGGCCAACGTTCCATTGGGCCGGCCACAGCTGTATCCGGGAGGCCACGGTTTGGACCTCCCCGTTCGGATCCCTGAACTCGAGCTCGGCTGCGAGCGCCGTCGGCTTGTCGACCTTCGGCAGATCGGTGATCGTGGCCCGAACGGAGCCCTGAGGGTTCAGAGTGAGATCGATGGCCTTCATTTCGAATCGAGCCGTCGGTTCCGCCTCTTCATACCCGCGAAACAGGCCCTCTCTGACCTGTCCGTTGGAGAAAACAAAATCGTCGAAATCCTCGAACGTCGGTCCAAAGCCTGGCTGGATATCGTAACGAAGTTTAACAGGCAAATCGCCGGCGCCGCCTCCCGACAGAAACGTGACCGTGACATCCAGCGGGAGGGAGGCGGGCGAGATCTGCGGTTCGGAGGGAGCGCGTATTACCGCTTTCATGAGCGGCACACGATATTCTTCGACGCGGAATGAGCCGGAGAAAAAGGTCGGGGCGTCAGGGCTGTTGTGATCAAGATAGATCTGGTAATCGCCGAGCTTTGCATCCCGAGGGATGCTCCAGGCGGACTCCGCCGAGCCTTGTGCATCCCACCGGAGATCCGGCATCGTATAGCGCTGGTCGCTGCCCAGGTGTTGAATCGAGACTTTTTGCGGAAGGTCCTTGGCCTGCGGCACGGAGAACCCGGCCGTCAGGCGACGGCGCAGCATGTGCTTCATGTGAACGGTCTCGCCTGCCCGGAAAAGGCTGCGGTCGAGGACAGAGTGAGCCGCCATCATCGCGGTGCCCTCATACTCCTGTGGGAGCTGGAACCGCCAGGGCTCGATTCCCTGGTTCCAGTTCGAGGAGACGAACGCCATGTCCCCGCCCAACTGGGCGCTCACAGACAGCCCCATTACGAAACGCGCACCTGGGCAGTGCTGTACTTTGCCCGGCGCCACCAGGCCATCGATGTGCGCGAGGCCCGTCCGGTCCGTCTTCCCTTCCCAGAGCAACTTGCCTTCACAGTTCCGTACTTGCACCGTCGCATTGTTGACCGGCCTGGCGGTGTCAAGCGTAGTCACCCAGACGAGAGAGGATTCGTTGCCCCACTTGAAATGCACCGAGAGGTTGGTCACCAGGATTGTGGTCGCGACATACATCGGCTTGCTCGCCCCGAGGAGAGCAGCGCCCAGCAGTTCGCTCTTGAGTTCCACAACGTAAAAGCCGGCGGACTTCATCGGGATGCCGATTACTTCAAAGGCTTTCGCCCCGTGCAGCTTGGGTATGGAAAAACCCCGTGTCTTCGGAGCGGTCACGCTGCCGAAAACGGACTTGTCCCGGTCCTCCCAATCCCGCTGCTGCACCACCCCGATCCAATGAAGCATCTGGTCGACCTTGTCCGGAGGCACCTTCAGCACTCTCCCCTCGATCTCTCCGCGGACCGGGAGGGTGCGCGGCTTCTCCACCGGGGGGTCCACCATTCCTTCGCCTCCCTCGACCCCGAGCATTCTCGCTGAGACCTCCGGTTCTACGTTTCTGAGAGTAACCGGCAGGAGAGGATTGGCATTGAGTTCGAGGATTCCGAAGCCGGCCGCAAACTTCGCAAGCGCCGGGTATTCGCCGGTCCTGACCGTCAGCGGGAAGCTGCCTGAGTTCGACAGGGGGCGGCCGGCATCATCAACCAGGCCGGGGGGAAGACCTATAGTGAAGGGCGACCTCTCGGGAAACGGACCCTCGAAGACGATGTCGTTGATGTACTTCTCGTCGCCTTCGGCGTCAGACGCCTGGAACTTGGGGAGCCATCGCTTCTCAGCGGGGCCTGTCAGCACCGCCTTTTCCACCGTCGCTGCCCTGATCGGCGCCGAGAAGGATATTCTCATTGAAGTGATCGGGATGCAGTCCTCCTGCGCATTCTCCCGCTGGCAGTGAAACGTGGCAACGAACGGAGTACGGACGACGAAGGGGAGAACCTGGTCCTGTTCCGTCGTCACACCCGTCAGCGACGCGATGCCGCGGCCCCAGATCAGGTTCACTTTCGCTCCGGCAGGGAACCGTTGCTTGCACTGCAAAAGGACCAGGTGCCTGGGCGATTTCCCCACATACCGGAACGTCGCCTTAACTATGGTGTCTCTTTCCTCGCCGGATACGATCCGAGCGCCGATCCGGCTTCCGATACCCTCCACGGTGAATGCCGTATTCGAAAGGATTGAAGGCTCCGTTGCTTCGCCGTCGAGCTGCAGAATGAAAATCTGCTCTTCGTCGATGTACGTGGATCCTTCGTAAGGCCGCGACGAAATGATGGCCGGGCCGCCGGTCGAGAATGCGAAGTTGCGTTCGCCTGCGAGCTCGCTTCCCGAAAGTGTCTTCAGGCCCGTGCGCAGGCGGAAGAGACAACGCACACCGGCGGGCAGATCCTCATCGAAATCGTACGCCCAATTGCGCGGGTCGACCCAGCGTTCCGTGCCTTTCGTGGAACACTCGATTTCGAATGGCGTCACCTTTGCCTGGGGATCGCCGAACGGAACCATCGGCTCGGAAAAACGCACCCGCACCTGTCGTACCTTCTTGACGGTCCCGCGCGGCGAGAACGATTCGACTCGCGCCTGCTGCTGCGCCGGGAGGTGAGGAAGGATCGTCAGACTCAGGAAGATGAGATGTGTCCAAGACGCTTTGAATTTCATCGGAAGGCCCTCTGAGTTCCTCTGTCACCACTCTAGGCGCAGATGGCCAAAGGGGTCAAGTGCTGGTGGCCGTCAAACCCAGGCAGAGGCGCCGCAACGCCTCTACGTTGAGGCTCTTCCCGATGAAGACAAGACGGCCCCCTTCGGAGGCGCTCACCGGATCAAAAGGACTGATGTCAAACCTGCCGGCGACGACATGAACCACATTCCATCCTGTCGGGCCATCGCTCCTCACGATTCCCTTTACCCGGTAAACACCGGCAGGAATCTCGAAGACGAAATCTTCCAGCCTGTGGAAGTTGACAACCTCGTCAGTTTGAAAGACCCAGGATTCAAATCCGCTGTGACAGTGACCCTGGGGGGCAGCCGGCAGCGCGCGCCTGTGCCGGGGATCCGTTTCAACCAGGAGTGACAAGGGGATATCCGAGTGAACAGCTCGCAACAGCGGCGCCGCCTGGTTGTGCTTCCTCACTTCGAGCTCCGCCGCTGCGCCCCCGTCGTTCAGGAGGTCGACCTTGTTCAGCACAAGCATATCTGCCTGCTCTATTTGGATCTGGCACTCCTCGGATTCGGCGAGCGCCCTGGAGATGTTCGCGCCGTCTACAACGGTGACGATGGCATCCACACGGTAGCCATCGTGCAAACCCTGACGCTCGAATGTCCAGGCTACGCTCAGCGGGTCAGCCAGTCCCGTGGTTTCAATCACCAGGTGATCGAAGCCTCCTCTTTCCATGAGACGGCGCAGCAGTTGCTCCAGGTCCTGATTCAGCGCGCAGCAGAGACATCCGTTATCCAGTTCGACGAACATCTCGCCGCCAGGCAGCAGGCTGCCGTCTACTCCGACCGCACCGAACTCGTTCAGGATCACCGCCAGCCGGAGACCTGTGCCCGACATCAGCAAGCGGTTGAGCAACGTCGTCTTGCCGCTTCCGAGGAACCCGGTGACGATCGTGGCGGGGATGCGCGATTCCATAGGGATAAAGATGCGCGGTCGACACGCACTCCATGCGTCCTGTGTCGCGACCGCTACCCGGTCCGGAACTCGTGGACTGCATCGATCATTGCGACGATGTTTTCCACCGGGGTGCCCGCCTGGACATTGTGGACAGAGTTGAAGACGAAGCCGCCGCCGCGGGCGAAAACCTCGCATCGGCGGAGGACCTGCTCGCGAACCTGCGCCGGTGTGCCGAAAGGAAGAACCTGCTGAGTATCGATGCCGCCCCCCCAGAATACGATCCGCTTCCCCCAGACCCGCTTGAGGTGCCCGGGATCCATCCCTGCTGCCGAACACTGCACGGGATTCAGTATATCGAACCCCGCCTCGATGAAGGCGTCGATGAACTTCGCAATCGCGCCGCAGGAGTGTTTGAACGTTCTCCAGCCGGTATTCCGATGAATCCAGTCGTTGATCTGCCTGTAGTAGGGCATCCAGAGCTCGCGGAAGGTGTCCACGGAGCAGAACGACGAGCCTTGCGTCCCGAAATCGGTGCCGCAGACGTTGACGACATCGACGCAGTCTCTCGTGCGGGGCGCAATTCTCTCGAGGTTCCTGAGTGCGATCTCACACTGCCCCTCGAACACGCGGCGGATGTAATCCTGCCGTGTGCGTGTTGAGATGTACCACTCAGTGACATCGCGGATTCCTTTTGGGTGCTTGAGGCCTGCTCCCGGGACATGGGAGATGTCACCGAACGCGGTCCCGCCAAAGCTCGCCATCACCGCGCGCCCCGTGTTACGCGCGCGCTTTGTCTCCGCCTCGAGGTAGTCGAGCTCTTCAACGGAGACCGGGACAAATTCCTCGAGATTGTCCCGGGCGTCGAGCCGTTCCTCATCGATCGGCTCCTGCCTGATGATCGCATCGAAGAAATGGCCGCCTCTGGGCATCTTCGCGCTTGGCCGCGCGGCAAGGTCGCCCTGCGGGTAGAGAAGGGTGTCGCCATTGTCGTCCACCGTCGTGTTGAAATCCCCGGGGACCAGCACTTCGAGGCCATCGTACATGCGGAACGGTTTCCACCCTTCGAGCCGGAAGCCGTAGCGGGTTGTCCGGCGGATGACCCCTTCGATGTCCACGCCCATAATCCGCTTGAGGTCCTCGCCGATCTCGCCCAGCATCTGGCCCGGATCGATAACCTTCACCGGGCCGGTCTCCAGGCCATAGTGCCTGCGCAGCGCCGCCACGCAGCTGACGTGCATCCCGGTGACCGTCGAACCGCCGAAATCAACGGGGACCCGATCCGGCTCATTGTGCCCGAGAGTGGCACTCACTCTGTCGCGTGATGAAGACATCCTGCACCTCCAATCTCCCGCTGCGGCGCAACCGGTCAGGATGGCGGCGCTTCTGCCCGCGAACCTGACAGGCAATCCGGAGCCAGCCGCCGGAATCTCGTTCACAGACCCTCAACGGTGGTCTTTTTCCAAAGGAAAGTCCAGCCGCACGTCCTGCAACAGGCCCTTTACGTGCTCGAAGGTGTTCCACTCGGTCAGCCGTTCGGCCCGGATGGAGAAAACTGACTCCAGTATGGGCGTGCAATCCATGAAGATGCTTCGTGTCATCACGACGTAACCGGGGACACGCACGCGCAGCCGTGATGTAGCAGGCACACTCAGGCGAACCCGGCCGTCGCGGAACCTGGTTTCAGACAACTTCACCGGCTCGAGCCCGACCATCTTCACAGTCTCGCATATGCCGTCCAGGGACGCTCCCGTCGAGCGGTCATGCACCGACAACTCGATTTGGGCAAGAGCGCCTGCCCGCGGCTGGTATCCTGGCGGTTCGAAATAGACCGGGTTCGTGATCGCGATCTGCCCGGGACTGGACCCGTAGCAGCGGGCGACATACCAGGCGTTTGAGGACTCCTCGATTTCAAACTCCTTCGCAAAACTTGCCGTGTCCGCGCCGACGTCGAAATTCCTGACGGTCTGACCGTTGCGGATCAGCTCAACCGTAGTCAGGCGCTCGCCGGCCGCGCCGGAGGCCCAGGCCCTGACGCGGCATCTGGCCTTTGTCGGGCCTTTGACCTCCAGCACATCTCCGCTGCCGTGGCCGTTCATTTCGAGGATCAGCAGCGGCCCGCTGGTGACAAAGCTCCGGCCCTCGCGGACGGCCTGAGCACAACCGGCCAGGGTGAACTCGCCCGGCACCCGGGCATACAACCTGATCCGGCCCGGGACAGCACCACCCGGATTGTCGAAGGTCGCGTCCGACGAGCCGCTTGCAGCGATCCGATAACCGTGATTGAGCAACATGAACCAGAGCTTCAGAGCACACTCGTTGGCGGTCTGCTCACGCGTCTGCATCAGGACGTCGATGGTGTCGTAAGTCGGACCAGCGACCGTGTCAAAGGGGAGCTCGGCAGCCATGTTTGACACGAACTTGTGAGGGTTCTCGGGGTAAATTCCTTTACCGCCCCAGGCACCCCACCACCATCGGCACGGGTGACTGTAGGACACGATACCGCCCAATTCGTGGACCAACGCCTGACTCTCAAAGTTCGGCGCAGGTTCCTTCGTGTTTTCGTAATCATGAGCGCTCAGCTGCAGCAGTTCGCGGATCGCATCCGCGCCCGACGCCCTGCGCCCTCTCATCGCCAGGGTCCAGCAATGTCCGAGGCACTCCGAGGCATCGCCGCGCCAGTAGTTCTTCGGCGCCTCGAGGTTCCAGGTGAGTGTGAAGTCCGTAGTGCTCACGGCTCTGCACACCCTGTCAAGTTCCTCCGGCACCGCCGACGCAATGTTCCAGTCCTGCGCGAGAGCCATGTAATCGAGGCCTTCCGCACGCCCGGCCAGAGCAGCATAGGAGAAATCCACCGAAATCTTCCGTTCCCCGTGAACCATGTGCACGTGGTTGTCTCCGGCGTACCATCCCTCGCGGTGGAGCGGTGAGCGGCGCTGCAGTGTGATCTGGAGCGAGCGGTGCTCACCGGGCTCGAGGTTTATCCTGCGCTCAGCCGCGACGAAGTCACAGCCACGTTCGATCCTCAGAACGGTTGCACCGGCCGGCACGGCTTTTGTGAATTCGCCATTGGATCGAAACCCACCGTGCAAACCAGGATTGTCCTCGAGGACCGACCCGGCGCTGGTCCGAATCGACACCGTGCAGGGAACACTCTGGCCACTTTCCGCATCGATCACCCGGACTTCGAGCCATGCCAGCTGTCTTTCGACACGGGCCACCGCAGGGAGCTGCTGGGCCAACAGCAGGAGCATGAGCATCGGAACCATAGTATCTCCCGGATCATGGTAGCAGATTATGGACACGATACGCGCCGGACCGGGCAATGCAAGAGGAAGCATGTGGAGGTATCGCCAGTCAGGCCCTTCTCTATGCTAGAGTCGTCCTTGACCGGCGTTCATTCCACAAGGACTCGGCATGACAAGGGCTGCTGCACCGATTTCCTGCTCCGTGTTGACGCTCTTCTGTTTCTCGTTAGATGCCGTGGGGCAGACTTCCGGTTACGGGTGGGCATTTTGGCCTGAATTGGCCGTGTACACCCGGTTGCGCTCAAGCGCGCGCCTGCAGTTTGCAGGCCAGTCTCGTAAGGGTGAGGACTATTCGTATAAACAACAGATAGGGCGCGCAAAGAACCGCAGAGCCGGCACTAATGACAGCGAAGGGCTGTCACCGGGTCCACTCGAGCCGCTCTGCGCGCGGGCAGGAAACACGCCAGCAGGGCGGCCGCAAGCATAACCATCGCGGCACCGGCCAACAGGAGAGGCTCCGCTCAGTCCGTAGATTTTGCCTCTGAGGACTCTTTCCAGGATCGTCGAGGCAGCGAATCCCGGCTTGACCCAGAGAAGGTGGAAGCCAAGCCTGAGATCACGCAGAAGGCTTCGCATCATACAACCCCGATAACTGGTGCTATATGCTGCCCACGGAGCCAATCTCCGCGGGAGGCGGCGCCTGTTCTTGCGTTGAATGTCCCGTCAGTTCAGAGGCGCAATAGCTGCAGAATCGGTCGGTAGTCCGGACCTCGTGGGCACACTGCGGACATGTGGGCCGGAGATTGAACTTGCATTCAGGGCAGAAGTTGAACCGGGCGCTCACCGTCGAATTGCATTGCGGGCAGTTGAGCGGAAGCGGGTCCCGAAGCAGGAAGTAGATGATGAATCCGGTCACGAAGTAGGCCGGCATCAGCGCGACGACCAGTATCGTCCAGAGCGTGGAGTTCATCTCCCGCCGTTTGGCATCGCGATTCACGTAGGCAACCAGGAGAATGATAAACGCGATGAAAATGCTGAGACCCGTCACGGCCCCGACGACGGACAGAATGTTCATCGCCGCGCTCATTTCCGGCCACGGCGGACCGTTGAGGGTCCTCACGACCTGCCCAACGACTTGGGCAATAACAAAAAGCAGGATCAGGATGACCACCAGCTTCCGCGGGATCAGTCGCGCCTCGTCGCGTAACCGGAAGTGCTCCTTCTCCATCCGAAAGCGGATCAGCCGAAGTCTCTCGCTGAACGGTTCTCCAATCGGCTCTTTGACTGATCGTTGTGTATTGACCATATTCATTCCCTCCTCTTGTCTTCAGCGGCGCTCGGGATCACTGCCCCACCTCGCCTACGTTTCCACCAAAGCCTCTATCGCTGCACTTCGTGGCTTTCCAAATCACCCGGTCGCCGCGTGCTGAGAACAGCTGCGACGACAAGCGCGGGGATGAACCACCAGAGACCAAACGCCATCTGCCAGACGGGACCGGGGATCCCGGCCTTGACGGCCGCCCAGTGCAGGCCCCGCCACACAAACAAGCCGCTTAGACCGACCCAACCGAACGATAGGCCTACCCCCAGCCAGGCCAGGATGGGCGTTTTCTGTCGCCGTCGCAGTTCGCGGGCGCGCTCATGCACGCGGAACTGGGTTGTGGAGACGAGGTCCGGGGGAGCGCTCACCGGAATAGAGCGCAGCGCCTGCACAGTCTTTTGTGTGGCTCTCGCAAGCATGGCACAGCGCGTGCACTTCGCGAGATGGGCGTTCAGCCACCACAGTTCCGAATCGGGGATGGGCCCTAGCGTCGATTCAAGCAGCAGGCTCTCCGCCCGCCGATGGAGATCTTCACTCATAGTTCTTCCTTTTCGAGTTGAGATCGCAGGGCTCCCAGGCCCCGGTAGATCCTTGACTTGACGGTCGGCAGAGGTGAGGACACCACTCGGGCAATCTCCTCGAGCGTCAAGTCCTCCTGGTAGCGGAGCAGGAGGGCCTCGCGGATGAGAGCAGGCAGACGACCGAGGGCGTCCGTGACTCGTTCACCTTCTTCCAGGTTTGCCAGTGATTCCAGCGGTGAAGGCCCATGGCTTGCCGGAAGCTCAGCAATGGTCAGTTCATCCCCGGAATCTGACAGGTCTTCTATGCTCAGTATCATCTTCCTGCGCCGCAGGTCGAGAACGAGATTCCGGGCAATAGTGAAGAGCCAGGCTTCGAACCTGAACCGGGGGTTGTATTGGTGACCGCGCTCGATCACCCGGAGCCATGTTTCCTGGAAGAGGTCTGCCGCAGTCTCACGGTTTCGGAGGAGGCACAGCAGGTATCGGTACAGGCGATGCTGATATCGCTCGATCAGCAGGTCGAGCAGCCTGGAGTCACGGCCCGTAAGCGCACGGATCAGGGCGTCGTCTTCTGTTTCCATCGGATTGATCAGCAAACAGTCCGTATTGCTCATCCTGATGATGAATACGGACACCCCCCCGAAAAAGATGCAATCGGGGTTGCAATGGGGTCGGACCGATGCAAGTACCTGCGAGACAATCAGATGCGCCATTTTGCACCCCTCCGAAACACCCTTACCGAGAAAAAACAGGCCGATTTTTTGAGCCTAACGACGCTCCGCGGGTACGATGTTCTATCAGAAGCCAAAAACAGCGGGCAAAAACGAGCCTAAGGCCTGTTTTAGAGGGGCAAGTAGAGCAATACCCGCATGGAATGAATGAGTTAGCTCGGTCCGACCCCGATCAAACCTGGAGGATTTTGAGGTATGCGACGCTCTGCTGGGTCAACTCCCAATTCTGCTCGACGAAGTAGTTCTTGATCCCGCCGGTCTTCGCTGCAGTGAAAGTCTTGACCCAATCAATGGTCCCCTTACCGACTGCGACCTGGGGACGCCGTCCTCCGCGGGGGCCGCGGCCTGGCGGAACTCCCTCTTTCTGAGGGGGAGGCGTGATCGGCGCGTTCATGTCCACGTCCTGAACATGCATGGAAATGAAGCGGCCCGGGTATTTCAGAAAGTAGTCCGCACCGACAAGCCCCGCGGTGATGCTGGACATCTGGAACTGGAACTTCACCAGCCGGGGATCGAGGAGGTCAAACAACAGGTCATAGGTCCGCTTACCCTCAACGATCGAATTTTCAAAGCCCTCGTTGTGCAAACCCTGCTGCATACCGGCTTTGGCCGCCACGGCGGCGATCCTGTTGTATTCGTCCGCCGCCTTCCTGACCTGCTCCATGGTGGGATTATTGCCGCCGTTTCCTTCGCCAAGGGTTGCCGTTATCATCTGGGTGATGCCAACTTCCTGCGCCCAAGCAATGCTCTTGCCCTGGCTCTCGCGGAGCTCCTCCATGCTGAAGTGCCCACTTTCTGCCTTTATGCCGTGATCGGCCAGGATCTTCTTCACTTCTTTCCCATCGGCGAAGGCAGCAAAGTCCTCCCCGTAGCCTATGGGCGAACACAGCTCCAGCCTTGTGATGCCGACATCGGCCATCATTTTGGCGAACGTCGCCAGGTCCTTGAGCAGCGGACGCAGAGGATAAACCTGGCTGCCGATCGGCATCCCCAGGGGGTAGGCTGCCAAGTTTGCCGCATTCGAGGCCAGGAAACCGGCCGCAGCGGAACCGACTACCGTGTTTTGCAGGAACTCTCGTCTCGATGTCATTGTCATAATCACCTCTTGTCAGAAGCAGAAAATCCCAACCCGAAATTACGCTAAGGCCCGTTTTCGGCAGATCAGGAGCACCTAACCTGCCTGAAATGATTTAATTGGCGTCGTCAGGCCCCGTTCAGGCAGCCCTGGATGCCAGCGCCGCTCCCATGTTCTCGAGGGCCTCGTCGATCTCGGCGGTGCCGGCGAAGCCGATGGTCACCGCATCGACGAACCCGCACTGCATGGCGTACTGCATGGCACGAACCCGATCTGTCCGGTCCTTGAAATCGCCGTTGCCTATGAGCTTCATGCCGAGGATGCCTCGTCCCATCGCTTTCATCGTCTTCAGTTCCTGGCTGACGAGGTCCATGTCCCCCTCTGACTCATCCGGGGATTCGGCATCCACGACGTGCCCCTGCGGATTGACCCGGGCCAATTGCACGTCCGCCCAAGGCACCTTGGCCGCCTGGCGCAATGCGGGCAGGCCGTGACAAGACATCCCTTTCAGACGGATGATCTTCCGCTCCTGGGCCTGGGTGAAGGCGTCCATCATCGGCTTCAGGTCCTCGGGCCAGGTCGGCTTCATGGTGCAGTGAATGAGGAGGCAGTCCAGGTACTCCACGCCCAGTTCGCTCCGATAGCGGTCCAGCGCAGCCATCGGGTTCTTCACGTTTTCCGGGCTCCACCACATTTTGCTCAGGATGAACAGCTTCTCGCGGGGGATCCCCTGGATAGCTTGCTTGACGAACTTATGCGTCCCGTATCCGTCGGCTGTGTCGATATAAGTGATGCCGCGCTCGTAGGCATAGCGGTATAGCCTGCTGAACCCTTCCATTCCGAGGTCCCGTTGGACCTGCCCGGAGTTGGTGCCCGTACCGAATCCGAGCCGGGTGAGCTTGACTCCCGACTTACCCAGAGTGGCGAGGTCCGGCGTGTATCCCTTGGCTACGGAAGATACCAGGTCCTGCCAGGGCGTGATCATCGCACCGGCAACAAAGATCCCAGTCCTGTGGAAGAACTGGCGACGGTTCATTCCGGACTCTTTCATAAAGGTCCCCCTTCCGGGTTCGATCCCGGTCAACCGGCCGCTCAGGCTGAAGTGCCTGATGCCTTCCGTGTGCATCCCGGACATTTTAACCGACCCGGCTGTCCGAACCAAAAAAGAGAAAAGCCAGGGAACGCTTTCCGTGGCAACATATAGAATCCGCACTCAGGCTCCTGTTGCGGACTGGAGACCCCAATGAAACAAAAGGTCCTGATAATCGGCGGCGGCATAGCCGGACTTTGCGCCGGCGTCTACCTGCAAAAGAACGGTTTCGAGACGGAAATCCTGGAGATGAACTCCATCGCCGGCGGCCTGGCGACGGCGTGGAAGAGGGAAGGCTACACCTTCGAGAACTGCGTTCACTGGCTGGTAGGCTCCAAAGAAGGTGAGGAGATGAATGCCCTTTGGAAGGAGGTCTTCGATGTCGGCCGGCTGGATTTCTATGACGGCGAGATCTACCAGGTTATTGAGAAGGGCGGGCAAAGCCTGGCCGTCTATCGCGATGTTGAACGGATGGAGAGTGAACTCCTGGCCCGCGCGCCCGAAGACGCCCCAGCCATCCGCGAATTTGCCGGACTGGTGAGAAAGCTGTCCGGCTTCAGGTTTCCAGGAGGGGATTCGCTCCTGTCCCGCATCCTATCGCTCGTCAGGGCGCTTCCGTACTTCATGCACATGGGCAAGTACCGAAAGTACACGATGGGTCAATACGCGGAACGGTTCAGCAATCCGCTGTTGAAGAGCTTCTTCGCATCAGCGCTGAGCGATCTCTCCTTCCTGGCCATCGCCTTCTCACTCGCATGGATGACAAGAAGGAACGCGGGGTACCCGATCGGCGGCTCGCTCAGGTTGATCGGCGCTGTGGAAGACAGCTACCGGAAGCGCGGCGGAATGATCCGCTTCGGAACCAGGGTGGCGAAGATCATCGTTACGGATGGCAAGGCCACCGGTGTCGTACTCGAGGGAGGCAAAGAGATGACGGCCGACATCGTCGTCTCCGCGGCGGACGGCCATGCGACCATCTACGAGCTTCTCGAAGGCAGGTTTTTGAGCGACAAAATCCGGCACGCATACAGCAACTACAGGTTGTTCCCTTCCTACGTGCAGGTGTCGTTGGGTATCGGCGCCGATTTGAAGGGCGAGCCGGGATTCCTCGGTCTGCATCTGGATAAGGAGATCGTGGTCGACCCGGAGACCCGGGAGGATTTTCTCTCCTTCCGACTCTTCCATTTCGATCCGACCTTCGCCCCACCCGGGAAAACTGCTGTTGTATGCTTCATCCCCACCTACAACCACGAGTACTGGGTTTCTTTGCGAGCACGCGACAAGGCGGCGTACGAGAGGGAGAAGGAGGGGATCGCGCGCACCGTCGTCGAGGTCTGCGAGACACGCTTTCCGGCAGCCAAAGGCAAAATTGAGGTGGTGGACGTCGCCACTCCGGCCACCGTCGTTCGCTACACCGGCAACTGGAAAGGCAGCATGGAGGGCTGGCTTCTGACTCCTGCCACGGGCTTCCGGCAGCTGCCTCCCGTTCTGCCTGGACTGAAGAACTTCTACATGGTTGGCCAATGGCTGAGTCCAGGCGGAGGACTGCCCTCGGGCCTGATGACTGCGAGAGCTGTTTCGCAGCGAATCTGCCGTGACCACGGGGTGAAGTGGCAAGCTGACTGAACTCGTTGTATACCGCGCGCGATCGAGGAGGAATGTTGAGGCCGTTTAAAGTTTGGCGGCAGACATGTTAAACTCTTCCTCCTGATGAGCGGCCTGCTTCCCCCAAAGCAATCCAACGCTGAAACCAAGCTCCACGTCCGGAGAGCTTGTGCCGCGGATCACGCGACCATACTTGAGCTGACCCGTGCGCTGGAACTCGACTACGCAAATATGGACCTGTCCTGTTTCTGGGTGGCGGAGTTGGACGGCGTGATCGTCGGGATGGCCGAGCTTAAAGAACTCGAGACCTGCTCATTGCTCAGTTGCGTGGGTGTCCGCGAGGAACTGCAGGGCCGGGGAATCGGGCACGAGTTGGTCGACCGGGTCGTTCGGGAGGCTCATCATCCTGTCTATCTATACACGCTGGTCCCGGACTTCTTCAGAAAAGCGGGGTTCCACAACGCGACTTCGCTGCCGCCCGACCTCCCGCCACGGGCTTCCTATGGATGCGCAGGCTGTGATCCCTCGCGCTGTCTCTGCCTGATGAGGCCCCGTGAAAATACCTGAGTTTCCTGACCTGAGGCCGTTGACGATCGACGACCACAAGTTGCTGGCGGAGCGCCTGTCTCATGTTGAGTCAGCGATATGCGACTTGAGCCCCGCCAACCTCTTCATCTGGCGCGACTGCGAGAAACCGTCGGTCACGCAGGTCGGAGGCAGCCTTTGCATCCTGATAGAGCCGCATTCCCTGCCTGCATATTTCCTGGAACCTGTCGGCGGCAGCCGGCGTGCCGATGCTGTGCGGGTTTGCCTGACCCGCACCGGTTGCGTTTCGAGGTGCAGCAAGGCGCTGGTCGACGCTCTTCCCGCGGAGGAGTATGACACCCGGCCTCTCCGCGATCACTTCGACTACATCTACCGAACGCAGGCCCTGGCTGAGTTGAAGGGCAAGAAGTTCGACGGAAAGCGCAACCAGATCCGGAAATTTATCGGCAATTTCCCGAAGTATGAATTACGGCCCCTCGACTCATCCCGATTCAGCAGTGCCATGGAACTTTTCCGGAAATGGGGTGAGAGCAGGGGAGGCGCCGGTTCCTCTGCAGGCTCCTCCTCCTTCACCGTGGAGTGCCAGCGTCACGCATTGGAAAAGGCTTTCCAGGACTATACGCGTCTCGGCCTGGTTGGAGCCGGCATTGAGGTCCAGGGCGAATTGCAGGGATTCATCATCGCCAGCGTGGGCCGCCATGAAACCGCCGTGGTGCATTTTCAGTACGCCAACGCCGAGCTCTCCGGGATCTACCAGGTTCTTCTCCGGGATGCATGCCGACTCCTCTTCGCCGGCTGCGCCTACGTCAATCTCGAGGAAGATCTGGGAATAGCCGGGTTGCGCAGGACGAAACTCTCGTACCTGCCTCTCAGGCTCGAGGAAAAATTCGAGGTTCGCGCGAAGGTGCCAGGTCTTCGGCATTCGGTTCTTGCCGCCGACGGCAGCGCAGGAGCCGGCACATGATCCGATAGTCCAACCCGCCAACCAATCTCGGCTTTCAAGCCGGAATAGGTTGCCCGCAGGCGAGCCCCGCCGGGTATCTGCAAAACCGAATTCCGAAGACCTGGCACCTATTTCCGCGCCGCGGAGAGGATGTCGCGCAGGCGCTTGCCGACGATCATCTCCTCTCCGGGTTGCAGCGTCATGGAGATAATTTGCAGCCGGTTCCGCTCTTCCGCCGGGGCTTTGCTGCTCGGCTCACCCTCGTGGACTGCGGAAACAAGGCTCGGGTTGCTCGCTGTCAGCACTTCAATCCGCGGCTCCCCGTCGCGAAGCTTCTTGTCGCATTCAGCGACGGTCAGACCGAACGCCTTCTCGTCCCAGTTCACAGTCAAGGTCGGATAACGGTTACCGCCTTCCGGGATCTCGATCTCAGTCGTCACCCCCGGTACTGTTTCCACCAGCTTGGCAATCCGATCCACCTTCACCTTCCACTCCCTATTGAGCGCATTGAGGTCGATGGTTGTCCATGCCTCGACGGCCGCCAGGCAGCCCATGATCTCTTCCTTGCCCACTTTCATAGGCCGGCACACGGCTCCCTCGTAAGGGCTGCAATTGGCGATCGCCCCTTCGATCAGATCCTTGCGCCCCAGCAGGATGCCCGAGCATTGCGGTCCCATCAGACCTTTGCCGCCGCTGAAGGTATAGAGGTCGCACCCCATCTTCGAGTAAAGCCTCAGGTTCCCGATGGGAGGAATGCCCGCGGCGTCGTCCAGGAGGAGAGGAACCCTGGCAGCCTTGGCGATGGAGATCTGCTTCTCAAGGCGCTCACCAAGATCGGTGGTATAGATCATCGCCGTCTTGTCGTTGATTGCGTTTTGAAGTTCCTCCTCGCCGTGGACAAGCACGAGCTTCCCACCGGCGAGTCGGATCGCGCTGTCGAACGCGCTCCGCCCGCCGACCATCGGCACTTCGTGGCGGAGACCGGTCGTATCCGGGAGCTGCCAGATCTTCTCCGGATCGGTGCCCGCAATACACGCAGCCGTGGCTGCCGCCATCGCTCCGGCGGCGCCGGAGGTCACCATGCCCGATTCTGCGCCGGAGAGCTCGGCCAGGCGTTTTCCAGCCGCGTGCTGCAACTCCACGATGTCCACAAAGTGCATCGCGGCGGCCTGCTGTGCCGCCCTTACTTGAGGAAGCTCGAGCGAGCCGCTGAGGTAGGTCCATGTGCCCCGGGCGTTGATGAGCGGGCGCACACCGATGCGGCGGTAGATGTCCTCGCTTCCGCCCCTGCCGACGGCCTCCATGGCCTTGCCGACAGCCTCCTTGGCAGTGACTGAGCCAAGGAGTGCAAATGCCGACACTCTCCACATAAATGAACGCCTGCCGAACCCGTATGTATCGCTCATCTCCACACCCTCCTCATTGATTCCGTGACTTGACTGCGACCAGAGATATTTCCTCCAGGTCGGGCCACTGCTCCCGCTCGTTCTGCTTCCGCTCGACGGACGGTCGCGGCTGCACCGTAGTGCGAGCCGGGAACGGAGTCTTCAGGTAACTGGCATAGATCCGGTTCATCCGTGCGAAGTCATTCATATCATCAAGGTATACATTGGCGGCTACCACGTCGGCGAAACTCATGCCGGCTTCCTCCAATCCGTCCAGGAGATTGCGCATGGTCTGCCGCACCTGGTTTTCCACGCTCTCAGCGTAAACGCCCAGGTTCGGCCCCGGAATGAAGCCCGATTTGGCCGAACAGTACAGCGTGTCGGCAACGAATACGCACGGGCTTGCGGTGGGACTGGGCGGCATGTTCTTGGGACGCACCGAGCGGCGCGATTCGAGGTCCATGGCGGCAACCCCGGTGAAGGCGACGCCCGCTCCATAGGGCAGATGCGTCACGTGGATCGTGGCCCGAGCCGGGGTATCGCCGAACTTGAAGTGCCTCGCGTACTCCTTGTTCATCTGCCGGGCATCCAGTGCGTCCGTGACGTAGGGGTTGACGAAAACGACGTGATCCGGCCCTATCCCCGCCGCCTTGAGAACCGCCTCCATGCGGTCGAGCGCCAGTTGCGCCTGCAGTCCTGAATCGGTGGGCACTTTCCCCTCCGAATCCAGGCCGAAGCAGCTCGAGAAAAAGAGCCGGTCGCCGGCGACGACCGCGTCCGGAGGTTCCCCCGTATTGCCGACATCCGAAAGACGAATCGCGCGCTTCATCGCGAGATCGGTGACTGCCACCGCGTTTATCTCGAGTGGAGTCTTGACCGGCAGTGCGGTTACTCCCAGGCGCGAAAGAGCAGGGCCGCCCTCCTTGAAGAACTCACCCCACACCGAGGGAAGCGCATCATACGCAGCAGCGTCAGTCGCGTACAACTGCGCGTAGACCACGTGTTCCATGGTCAATCCCGCGGCCTCGACGATCGACCTGATATTGCTGAGGCTCTGCCGCAGCTGCCCCGCAACGGTCGGCGGGAACTCGCCCTTGGCGTCCCCGGCGCTTTGTCCTGAGACATAAAGCAGATTGCCAACCTGCAGCCCCGGCGTATAAGGCCCTACAATCTGCGCGCCCGGCGGAACGACCGGCTTTATCTCCGCCGCGCTGAGTGTCGTGCCAACACACAAGGCCAGCCCCAGTTGCGCACCCAGAACTACAGTCTTCCACGCTCTCTTCATTCACACCTCCACAAAGGCGCTGCCGGGTTTCCACTGCTCGTCCTTTTCCCGGTCGACCTCAATCGCCGCTATTCCGGCATCGAACAGCGGCCTGATCTCTGCGCCGCCGGCTATCTTATAGGGAAAAGTCTCCGATGGCTGCAAAAACCGAGTACCGAAGAGGCGGCACCTAAAGTATGATACTTCGCGTGAGGGCGCTGATCGTAAACCTGGCGGGCCTGTTGTTCTTCGTTGGCCCACTTCCCATGGGAGTGTGCGCGGAAACCGCAACCGGCTGGATTCCTGCGCGCTGGGACGGCGGCCCCCTCGAGGTTGTGAGGCGCGCCGGTGACAAGGCCCTGGCCCAAAATCCGGCGGTGCGCCAGGCAATCGCGCAGTGGTATGACCCCGCCACCCTGGACCTGCTCGATGGCACCCCGATCAATTGCCTCCTGGTGACTTTCAGCACCGGAGCTGAACCGGAACTCGAAAAGCAGCAGCAGCTGCTGGTGAAAGAATATGGCCGAGCCGCCCGAAAGAGGGGTATCGCGCTGCTGGGCCTCGTGTATCCGGGAGCCGATCCCGGGGCTGTTGCATCGGCCTCCGAAGATGCGCAGTTGTCTGGACTGGTATTGGACGGAAGATTCCCGGACGGGACAGGGTTTGCCAGGCGATTGGAAGCGGCCTTGCGCTCCAGGAACAGCGCCTCCGTCGTGATTCCCATCGCGCAAGATCCGGCGGAGGTGCGCACGACCAGAGTCCCGGTGCTGGCTGTGGAGGGAGTAAGGCCCGACGCCCGCAATCTCGCCGACATGGGCATTCGGGCAGGAGCGTCGGCCCAACCCTGGATTGACTCGAACATTTGGATGGTGCGGTCATTCCGACTGGATCCGGGTTGGCGGCCGATCTGGATTAACCAGGGGCCGAACCCCGCCTCACAGGGAGACTATGTCAGGTGTGTCGCGGACGCAGCGGCGGCAGGCGGCCGCTGGATCGTCGCGCTCGATGATGACTTGCGCGCAAGACTGCTGCGGAAAGATGCGGATGCGCTCGCCACCTGGCGGAACGTTGGAGCCTACCTCAAGTTCGCTGAGGATCACGCCGAATGGCGGACCCTCGAGCCCTATGGAAACGTGGCGTTCATCCTGGATATGGCGGGCGGAAATACCGACTATACCAACGAGTACCTCAACCTCGTGGCACGACGACAGGTGCCCTACCGCCTGGTCGAGCGTTCGCGCCTCAGTCCGGCATCGCTCGCCGGCTTTCAGGCAGCGCTGGCTGTGGACCTGGCTGCGCTGAGCGACGCCGAACGGAAGGTACTGCGCGACTTCGCGGAAGGTGGCGGGCTGGTCATCGCTGGTCCATCCTGGGGCGACGCACCTGAGAACAACGACTACGTCGAGATCCCTGCCGGGAAAGGCCGCATCGTTGTCTACAAGGAGAAACCGCCTGACCCGGAGATGGTGGCCAGGGACATGCTGGACCTGCTCGAGCCGGAGGTGATGGGCCTCACGGCATTCAACGTTCCATCGGTGCTCACATACGTCAGCATGGATGGTTCCGGCAAGCGGGCGCTTATCCAACTGCTCAACTATGCAACAGCGCCGTTTGAAAGCAAGATCACCCTCCGCCTTAACGGGACGTTCAAAACGGCGCGCCTGTACACCCCGGAGTCGGTGCCGATCGATCTCGGCGTTCGGGTGATGCAAGGCGGCAGAACCGAGATATCCATACCGAAGTTGGCGGTCTGGGGTGCTGTGCTTCTGGAATAGCACGGAAGCACGTTAATTAAGCAAGACAATCATCAGTTCTTTAAGGAGAGATAAATGGAAAAGAGTCACGGCGCCGTTTCGAGGCGCGACCTGTTGAATCTGTCCGGCCTCGCGCTGGGTTCGCTGGCGCTGAACCGTTCCGGAGGAGCAGCCGCGAATCCCCCGGCTCCCACCACTCCTGTATCTGTAGCAAAGGTGGCAAGTTACGATCTGGACCTCGTCGCCCAGTTCGAGCGCATGTTCGATGAGCTTGGGGGCATCGGCAACCGGGTGCGCGGTAAGACCGTCGCCATGAAACTGAACATGACAGGCTCTTCTGGCAGGGGGCGCCGTGTTGGCATCGGCGCCGGTCAGACTACCTGGGTGCATCCCAACGTAGTCGGCGCGCTCGTCGCCGTCTTCGGCAAGTTGGGCGCAAAGCGCGTCCGGCTGCTCGAAAGCACTTTTCGCAAGAAGCAGGGCGGCCCGCTCGAAGACGCAATGCTGGAGGATGGGTGGGACGTCAACGCGATCAGGACTGCTGCCCCGCTTGTCGAGTTCGAAGACACCAACGGGCTCGGCCAGGGCAAGCAGTATTCGACTCTCAAAGTGAAGAGCCAGCAGCCGTACATCTACCCGGCTTTCAGCCTCAATCATTCCTACGAAGACTGCGATTTCTTCGTGAGCGTCGCGAAGATGAAGAATCACGAGGAGCTGGGAATAACCCTCTCCATGAAGAATCTCTTCGGGATCACCCCCGAGTTCGCGTACGGCCTGCTTGATCCGGTGCCTCCGGGAGCTTCGAGGTGGACCAGGGAGCGTGTATTCCATTATGGCCAGGTGCAGCCGCCCGCCGGCATACCTCAGGAAATCGACCCTAAATCAAACCGCTACGAGGGCTGGCGCATGCCGAGGCTCATCACCGACCTCTGCGGAGCGCGACCCATTGATCTCGCCGTGGTGGATGGCATAGAAGCTCTTATCGGGGGCGAAGGTTCGGGGGCGCCGGGCTCCAAGCCAGGAAAGCCTCACCTGCTGGTTGTGGGGTTGAATTGTGTCTGCACCGATGCCGTTGCCATGGCCACGATGGGATACAATCCGCGCGCCGGCCGGGGTGAGCCTCCCTTCCGGGTCTATAAAGATGCGCACAGCCACCCCCCTGAACAGCTCATTCCTCCCGGGGAAACGCATCAATTCGCCGATAACACCGTGTTGATGGGTGAAGCGGCGGGACTCGGTACCGCGGATCTCAGCCGGATCGACCTGCGTGGCGTCCCGATCAAGGACGCCGTGTACGACTACGAGGCGCGCTGGAAGGGACAGGCGTCGGTCTGAGTTCCCTTGGGCATTCCCGGAAGCTTTCCTTGCAGGATTTCGCGAGCTTTGCCGAAGAGTGTGGGGTCCGCGCCGGCGGTGCGGGCCCACCCGCGATCGATTTGGCCGCACTTTCTTCTTGTGCCGCTCGCCATTTCTGTTTATAAGGGTGGCAAGTCCTTTGCTGGTGAGGGTCTGCCCCCCCGGGTCGGATCCTCACAACGGGGGCTTCCGCCGGTTGCTGCAGGTCCGAGCCGTCTTGACGGCGGCGCGCAGCAGCCCGTGGGAGGGTTACTGCACTGAAGTGACTCGAGTTGGGCCCGCCGAGTGCAATTGAGCTACTGCTCGGGCCCGTCCGGCTCAGGAGACAGACTGGGGGGTTCTGTTTCGGCTGTGATTACCCGACTCTTCAACTTCATCTCTTCAGCGTTCTTCGGCAACGCTTTTCTTATCAATCCGATCGTATTTCAGTTAACGCAGTTTCGTTACAGGAGGAATCTATGGCAATGATATTCAGGCGGTGCTTCTTCAGCGCCGCGTTCGCAGCTCTGCTGGTGCTGCTGTCGAGCTCAGCCTTCGGCCAGGAGTACCGGGGCAGAGTTCAGGGGCAGGTTACAGACATCAGCAAAGGTGCCATACCGGGAGCAACGGTCACCCTGCTCAACGTCAAGACCAATATATCCGCGGTCAGGGAGACAGACGGGGCAGGACGCTACCTGTTCGACCTTGTTGATCCAGGTACCTACAACCTGACTGTGGAGCTCAAAGGTTTCAACAAGTACGCGCAGGACAACATTTCCGTACCATCCCGTGCCGACCTGACCGTGAATGCCGAACTGAAGCCAGGTGATATTACGGAAACGGTCACGGTCACAGCCGAAGCTACCACGATGCAGTTCACCACATCCAAACTGGATATCAACATAAATCAGAAGCTGGTGGCGAACCTGCCGCTGATGTACCGCAATGTCTTCCTGCTGGCGCAGCTGGATCCCTCGGTGAATAGCAACTCCTGGGGAGAAGACAATCCATACGATGCCTGGGCATCCAACAACATGAGGGTCGGAGGCAGCGGGGTATTTACCAACGACCTGCAGGTGGACGGCAGCCCCTCCGGCATCACCGTTAAGACGGGCTATGTTCCCGCGCCGGACATGGTGGAGGAGGTCAACGTCCTTCAAAACGCATCGGACGCCGAGTACGGTCACAGTTCCGGTTCGGCCATCAGTATCGTGCTGAAATCGGGCACTAACGAATTCCATGGGACAGGCTTCGGATATTTCCAGAGACCGAATTGGAATGCGATGGACGACCGGGTTTATCGAGTCCACAACGGGATCTCGAAGTCCATGTACGGCGGCACCTTCAGCCATCCTATCATCAAGGACAAGCTGTTCAACTTCGTCTCCTACGAGGGATGGAGCAAGACTGAGCCCGAATCGCTCTTCAACTCGTTGCCCACCGACCTGGAACGTACGGGGGATTTTTCCCAGACGCTCACAGAGAACGGCGACCTGCGGCTGATCTACGATCCCTGGAGCACGGTGACAGCGCCCGACGGCACGGTCACTCGCACCCCGTTTCCGGGCAACGTCATTCCGCAGAGCCGGATCAATCCCGTCGCCGCCAGATTCGCGGCTGCGCTCTGGAAACCCAACAGACCCGCGATCGACGCCTACAACACCAACAACTATGCAGTCAGTACTCCGATAATTTATCCATACAAAAACTTTTCCGACCGGGCAGACTACCAGATAAATGACAAACTCCGCGTCTACGGCCGGTTCAGCATCATAAAGACCCCGGTTCAAGTTACCGGCAATCCCACCGGATCACCAGTGTTCATGTCTGACCGGGGCGCCAACTACAACAATATATCCTATTCGGGAGACGCCATCTACACGTTGAATCCGAGTACAGTCCTCAACTTCCACGGCGGCTATCACGCAATTACGGACATGTCCCATTTCGCGACCGACTTCGCCGAGGAATGGTCCTGGCCGGGTGTTTTCCCGAACACTGACTTCTATGCGCCCGTATTCGCCGACCCAACCATTCCGAAGCTGATCCCGCGCATGAGCATCTGGCACAACATAGACGATAGCACTGCGGCCCAAATGGGGCCGGGGGGCGGCTATTGGCACGAGACTCCGCACGCCTGGGAGCTCAGCGCTAAAATCGCCCGGACGCAAGGCGCACACTATCTCAAGGCCGGATTGGACGTTCGGCGCAACGCCACCAACAGTCTGCTCCTGAATTCCAATCCCGGCTTCGGATTCGATGCGCTGCCCACTGCGTCAACCTATATCAATCCGGACCTGCTGCTGTCGGGCGACTCCTTTGCCACGTTCCTTCTGGGAGCCGTCTCCCCGACCGCACGCGCGCAGTGGGGCGACCTGGCGGGCCAGTGGGATAGTAATTCCACCGGCATGCCTATCAACATCTCGCCGGATACCCGTACAAGTTTTTACGGCGTGTACATTAATGACGACTGGAAGATCACCAAGAGTCTTACCCTGAATCTCGGCTTACGGTACGAGTACGAATCACCGTACAGCGACACCCAGTACCGGTTGACGCGGGCGCTGGACTTGAGTACACCGATTCCGGAACTGCAGGGGATCACGATGCCGAGCGAGGTCCAGCAGTTTTATAGCGGGACTTGGACAATGAACGGCGCCTTCCAGTTCGCCAGCAAAGACCGTTCCGGAGCCTGGGACGGCGGGTGGGGGACTCTTTCGCCCCGCATCGGCGCCGCCTACAGGATAAATGACAAGACGGTCATACGCGGGGCTTATGGCCGTTATGTTACCCCATGGACGACCAACTCGGGTCACGATCAACTCAGCGGTTACCCTCTCTACGGTTACAGCAACTTCACCGGAGCCCCTGACGATATCCTGGGGGTGCCCCAGATGGACCTGAATGATCCATTCCCGGCCGCGCATCCGGTTGCCCCCTCCTATGAAAAGAGCCTGGGCATCTACACAATGCTGGGAAACTCCCTGTACTACTTCTCACCCGACCGGAAACGCAGCAACAGCGACCGGTTCAATGTTTCTGTCCAGCGTCAACTGCCTTTCTCAATGGTGCTGGATGTCACCTATTATCTCAACCGGACCGGCCAGGTGTTCGATTCGGATTACGACATCAATCAGGTCGATCCGATGATCGGTTACACCTATAAGGAACAGACTAATGCGGTGATCGACAATCCCTTCTACTACGGGAACAGCGGCCTGCCCGTGGAGAAGTTTCCCGGACAGCTGCGCTATCAGACGCAGGTGGGAGTGACCGAACTGGCGAGGCCTTATCCGCAGTACGGGAGCATTAGCGTCGTCGACGGGCAGCCGGGCGGCACGATGAAGTACCAGGCCCTGCAGTTGAAGCTGACCAAGAACTACAGCCAGGGATTATCGCTGCTTGCCGGCTACAACTATCACCACGAGAAAGATCAGACGTACTATGACGACATTGCCAACTACAATCGCACTTACTCATGGCAGAACCCTGGAGGCAGAAACAGCTTCCGCCACCGCCTCACCGTGGCTGCCGCCTGGGACCTCCCATTCGGAAAGGGGAGAGCCGTCATGCCGAATGCGTCAGGGTTTGTGAACGCCATCGTGGGTGGGTGGAGATTCAGCCCTGTGGTGGCCTGGAATTCCGGCAATCTGCTGCCATTTGGCGGAATGCTTTGGGACGGGACCGATCCGAAGATCTCAAGTCCCACGGTGCAACAGTGGTTTAACACAGCGCCATTCGAGCGGCTGCCGGATTACACACCCCGCACCAATCCCTGGGATTTTTCAGGATTGCGGGGGCCGCAGTTCTTCAATATCGACGGTTCACTGGTCAAGCAGGTGAACATCACGGAGAGCATGGCTGTGAAGTTTGAGGTGGCTGCCTTTAATCTGCTCAACTACCTGAACTGGGATGATCCGTCCACCAGTGTCACCGACAGCAACTTCGGGACAATAACCGACAAGAGGTACCTGAGCTACGGGCGGCGCCTGCAGCTGGGAGTGCGGTTCGAATTCTAGATCTCCTCCCCTACCTCGTATCGTTCAACTGCCCCCTCTCTCGCCGCTCCCGGCGGAGAGGGGGCTTTTTTATTGTTTGCGATCCTTTGTTGCGACGGTAACATCTTCTCAGGACACGGACAAACGCCGATGCACACTGAAGACACAAATGGATTCCGCGTTTGTCCGCGTTTTTCCGTGTCCCATAGGATGTTGTTTCTCTTGGGATGGGCGCTCGCCCTCCTGCCGGGTCTCCACGGCCAATCGTTGCGAGACGCGGCGCGGCTGGACGCGGAAGGCAAGTGCGAGGAAGCAGAGCAGTACTATAAGGCCGCCCTGGCGACAGGATCCCCTTCTCCTGCTCTACTAAACAACGCCGGGAACCACTATCTCATTTGCGGTCAGCCTGCAAGAGCGACGGCCTATTTCGAAAAGCTGCTCCAGATCAATCCTCTCCATCAGAATGCAAACCTGCAGCTGGCGCGCATTGCCGCCGAACAGAAGCAGGGCAAGAAGGCGCTGGAATACCTTTCGAATGTAAAGGAGATCGATCCGCAGGTACTACTCCTCCGCGCCGAAGCGTTGCATTGGGCCGGAAGAAAGACTGAATCTGAATCGATCCTGGATCGTGTGGCCAGGGAGAGCTCCGGCGACCCGCGACTCCTTTTCATGCTCGGTCTCTCCTGCGCGCGTCTCGCGCTCTACGACCGGGCCGAAACCTCGTTCAACGATGCGCTGGCCCTGGCACCCGGCAATTTCGACGTCCTTTATAACCTCGGCCGGGCTGCGGCCCGCGCCCGGCACTATGACCGTGGCCAGAGAGCCCTCGAAGCCGCCCTGAAGATCCGCCCGGATGATGTGGATCTTCTGCTGGAGCTGGGGAGGGTCCTGGCCGCGCGGCAGGATTACATTCGTGCATTCTTCCTGCTGGTCCAGGCCCGGCAGAAGGCACCCCACCGTACCGATGTGCTGGTTCTGCTGGCCCGGGCAGCCCAGGATGCCGGCTATTTTGAAGACTCGGCCGCTGTCTACGACGAATACCTGCGGCTGCGGCCGGACGACGACACCGCGCGCAGGGATCGCGCCCTGGCCTTTGGTCAGACGGACTCAGGACAAGAAGAGGCTGGCAAGGAACTGGTGTGGTATTTGACAAAGTACCCGAAGGATCCTCTTGGGCACTACGCATTCGCGAGAGTGTTCTGGTGGAACAAGCCGGAGGAGTCCCTCGCCCATCTGTCGGAGGCAGTCCGCCTGTCTCCCGATTCCGTTTCGATCCGGTTCTCCAGGGCCTGGATGTTGCAGCGATTAGGCCAAGCTGCGGAATCTTTGCCCGACCTGGAGGCCGCCGACCGGCTCGAGCCTGATAATCTGCGTGTCCTCGACCTGATGGCCCTCGCCCACCTTTCCCTGGACCAACCCGCCGAGGCGGAGAAGGCCCTGCGAAGGGCCCTTGCCAAAGCTCCCGATGATCCCGAGGCAGTGCTGCACATGGGGCGCGCCTTGATGGCCCTGGGGCGTGAAAAAGAAGCCCAGTCTTTCATGGAAAGGTATCAGAAGATCCGTCCGCAGGCGCTCCCCGGGCTGCGCAAATACTCCGGCATGATCGAAACGGCATCGCTCAGCGCCCAGGAACAGCGAAAGCGCGAAATCGGACGCTTCCGTCGTGATGCCCGCGAGAACCCTGACCGTCCGGACTACCAGATGCACCTGGCCAACCTGCTCCTGGCGGACGGCAAGAACGAGGAAGCCGTCCGTGAGTATCGTGTCCTGCTCGGGCTGAACGCAGGCGCCAAGGTCTGGGAGCAAGCAGGCTCCTTCCTGCTGACCGCGAAGGAGTACGCCTTGGCGCGGGAATTCCTCCAGCGGGCAGCGCCCGAACGTTCCTCAGCACGCTTCGATCTCGCCGTTGCCACATTTTATACAGAGGGGCCGGAGCCGGCACTGCAGCTCCTGGAGACGATCCCGAAAGGGGAGACGACCGGGGATGTGCTGCTGCTGAAAGCCAACGTGCTCGAGGCTGCGGGGCAAGCGTCCGAAGCGGACAAAACGCTCGAGGAGGGATTGCGTCAGTTGTCGGTCAATCCCCGGATGGTGCAACAAGCCACCGTGCTGCTCCTTCGCCGCAATCGAAAAGCGGATGCCCTGGGGCTGCTGGAGAAGGCCATACGGGCTAACCCGGAAGACCCGGATTTGCGGCTGACGAGAGCCGTCGTCCTCGGACTGATGGATCAGACGCCGGCGGCTGAAAAGGCCCTCAGGGAAATCGAATCGAGCTGGCCCGAGTGGGACCGAGCCTACCTGGCTCACGGCCTGCTGCTGGAGCAGACCGGCAGGTCCCGCGACGCGCGTCAGAAACTCCAGACTGCATCCGCGCTGGGATCGCAGGATCCCAGCCTGCGCTGCGCTCTGGCGCGCCTGGAACACATCCCCGACCCGGGATCAGGATGCGCCTGCCTGACGGGGCTGGAGCAGTTGCTCATCCCCGGCTGCCCGAATCAGTGATGAGAAAGAAGACATCGTTGTCCGCGAGTCCTTTGTTCCGCAACACCCTCTGCCTCGCCGCCGCGGCGGCACTCTGGTTTGCGCACCTGCCGGGGCAGACCGAGGAAGGCCCCCGGCGCCCCCATTTCACCGATGCGGCACCGCGCTCGTCCATCCCCTATTTCACAAACAACAATTACACCGGGAGGAAGTACTTCCAGCAGTCGATGTGCGGCGGCGTTGCCGTGCTGGACTACGATAACGACGGAAGAATGGACATCTTCTTCACCAATGGCGCCAGGTATCCGGAGCTCAAGAAAGCGGACGCCTCTTTTTATAACCGCCTGCTGCGCAATCAAGGAGACGGCACCTTCAGGGATGTAACGCAGGAGGCCGGGCTGACCGGCTCCCAAATGGGTTTCTGCTACGGGGCTGCCGCCGGGGATTATGACAACGACGGGTACGTGGACCTTTTTATTGCCGGCTCTCCGACGAACGCTCTGTACCACAACCAGGGAGACGGCTCTTTTGCCGACGTGAGCGAACAATCCGGGCTGGGCAAGTGCCCGCCGGACACACTGAGCATGCAGGGAGCGTGGTTCGACTACGACAAAGACGGTCTTCTCGATCTCGTGTTGTCGAACTACACCCTCTGGAACCCCGGCATGGACAAGCGCTGCACCAACGGGGACCTGGAGGTCTACTGCCACCCGAAAACCTATGTCCGTGTTCCGCATCGGCTCTACCACAACCTCGGTGCCGGGAGGTTCGAAGATGTGACTGAAAAATCAGGATTCGCCAAGGCACTCGGCAAAGGGATGGGAATCGGCATCGCCGACTTCAACGACGACGGATGGACCGATGTCTTCGTCGCCAATGATACCGAACCCAATTTTCTTTACCTGAACCAGCAGGATGGCACCTTCAAAGAGGTGGGCCTTCTTTACGGCGTGGCATATAACGAAGCCGGGACTACCGTTTCGGCGATGGGTTGCGATGTGAAGGACTACGACAACGACGGCTGGGTGGATGTCTTCTACAACAACCTGGCCGGGCAGATCTGGGCCCTTTTCAAGAACCAGCGCGGGAGATATTTCCAGTATGTTTCTCCCGCCACGAAAATCCTGCTCATGAGCGGGTCGCGCGCAGGATGGAGCAATGGATTCGTCGACTACGACAACGACGGGTTCAAGGACCTGTACTCCGCTAATGGAGACATCGACAATCTGAACTCCAGGGCGCAGCAGCACGACACGATCTTCGAAAACCGGGCCGGGAAGGATTTTATCGACGTCTCGCAGCAAATGGGCGCCGATTTTCTGCGCATCGGTTTCCAGCGAGGATCCGTCATTAGCCGATCTCAACAACGATGGGTTCGTGGACATCGTGGTGACCTCGCTCAATCAGAAGCCGAGAATACTGATGAATTCGGCAGACAACGGGAGCCACTGGCTGCTGCTTCAGCTCACGGGGCACAAGAGCAACCGGGATGCGATCGGCACGAAAATCAAGGTCACCACGCCTTCCGGACGGACGCTCTACAACCACGTGACGGTCAGCGTCGGATTTATGTCATCGAGCGACCGGAGGGTACACTTCGGGTTGGGGGCTGAAAAGACAGCTGACATCGAAATCCGGTGGCCCAGCGGCGCTGTGCAGAACCTGGCCGGCGTCGCCGCCGATCAGATCCTCAAGATAGACGAGCCGTAGGGGTGTAGGTCCGGTCTGACAGACCGGACCTCAGCGCCAAAATCACGTGCGGCGGGTCTCTGAAGCTGTGAAAAAATCGCGGCCGGCATGATTCCTGTGCCGCGCACCTTCGGCGCTCCAGGTCATGGCAATTATCTATATCCCGGCCTTACGGTCGGGCCTACGCACTGCCGCCTCTTCGAGGCTGGACTGAAGATGATTGTGAGCGTTGTGCTTGGATCGGCTGAGCATGCAAACCAGGCGCGAAGCTCCGGCAGTGAGTAGCCACGCGCGTGAGCGCGTGGTTTCAGATTGCAGAAAGGCCCCGAGGCCCGAAGGGCCGATACACCGGAATCGAATGATCGATCACACGGCCTCCGCTCCACGGCGACGGCCAGCTTGCGCCTGCAGACATGTCACCGTTCTATCGGTAGGTCAGGGCGGCCGTGATAACGATTCGGCTCCCCTTGGAGTGCGGATCGGAGTCAGAGCGCGTGACGATCTTCAGGGTGTGAGCGCCTGCACTCAGTCCGTATGTGTGCCAAAGCGCATCGTCAGAAGTCCGCTCGGGAATCCAGGCGTTGATCTCCCCGACTTTCTTCCCGTCCAGGTAGACATCGGCCTTGCCGCCGGCCTGCGAACAGGGCCCCACAAGCGAGATCGCCGCCCCTTCGAACTTCAGAATCGCCTCGGCACCGGGGGCGGTCGCAGCTTTGCCGGCCACCCGCTCTTCGTCGCGGCCTTTCTCGTCCGACCAGGCACCCTTCCAGGCCCAGGCAGGATCTGCGACAGCCAGACGCTTGTACGGCACACCCATGCTCCACTGCTCGAGCTTCGGGGGTTTGGGCGCCTGGTACGGGATCGTCACTTGATCTCCCTGAATCCGTCCTCCATCCCTCTCGATCACCTTCAACGCGCGGTCCATGGTCGACTTCACGATGCCGTTGAAGGAATAGCTGGTGTATTCGAACTTGGTGTCCGCGATCTTCGGGATGCCCGACTTCCACAGGTCGGGGATCCGGTTGTAGCCCAGCATCACCCCGAGTATCCCCGCAGCACTCGAGGGATTGCAGTCCGAGTCCTGCCCGCTGCGCGTCGAGATCTCGAGCGTCCTGGCAAAGTCTCCCTTCCCGTAAAGCAGGCCGAGTGCAACATAGGCGCCGTTGATCTTGGCGTCGATGTTGAACGGGCTGAACGAGCCATCCGGGCAGGCGTCGTTCTTATCCCACTTATCCTCGATCAGTTGCCAGGTCTTCTTCCAGTCGTCCGGGTATTTGGCCGACCATTCGAGCAGGTCTCCGATCAGGCGGCCGTACTCGCTCTGTGCCGGTATGCAAGCCAAACCCTGCTCAACTACTTTGCGCACGTCGGTCTCGAAAAAGGCGGCGGAGTACATGCCCCCGAAAAACATCCCGCCGTAAAGACCGTCGCCCCAGTTCATCACCCTGCCCGCGCGCTCGCAGAACTTGTTTGCCTCCTGCGGCAGACCCGGCGTCATCAGGCCGATGAAATCCGATTCGATCTGGAAGTCGATGTCATTTGCATGCACGTTGTAGCGGGGATCGCCCGACAGGGGCGCTTTGATTCCCTGGCTGAGCAGGCGCCTCCCGGCCGCATTGGCATGCCAGAGGGAATACTTCGAATCCTTGAACATCTCGCCGAACTGCTCGGACGTAGCATCGAGGCCTTCACGGTCCAACACCTCGGCGAAGGTCATTTCCACGTACAGGTCATCCTGCTGGATGGCGTTGGAGACCCTCTCGGGAGACCACTTGAGCTCGGCCTCGTTGATCTTCCCATTGGAGCGAAACTCGGTGGGCGCGCCGTAGGAGACTCCGATCATCTGGCCTGCCCAGCCGCCGCGGATCTTGTCCTCCAGTGCCGACATGCTGATCTTCCTCGGCTCCTTGTTCTCTGGAGAGTTCGCCGACCAGGCGGCAGTCGATGAACCGATAGCCAGCAACGCAATCCAAAGTCTGAACAGTCTCATGATTTCTCTCCTGTTTCCGTGCAGCAGCGCGTCCCGTTCTGAGTGCCTTCGTCTTTCAGGATCATGCGGGTACTTTTGCGAGTGCCTTCTTCAATGCTGCGATCGTCGCCGAACAGGCGGCATCGTTGTCCATGTCGTTCAATGCCTTGTTAAACGGCTCGGCGCGCATCGGGCCGTCATACCCGACCATCAAGACCGCACCCAGAAACTGACCGACATCGATCACACCGGTCGCAGCAGGAAGCTCGCGCTGCGAGTCGATCTGCTGCTCCCTGGCGATGCCGGCAGGAGCATCATCCAGGTCGACCAGGACGATGTCCTCGTTCTTCAACGCCAGTATGTCCGCCTGGCCGTCACCCGCAGTCCACCAGTGCCACGAGTCCAATGCCAGCCCGACGTTGCCCGTGCCAATCTCCCCGATCAATTCACGGGTTTCAGCCATCGTGTGCAGGAACGGGTACTTCTGGCTGTCGCGCAGCGACTGGGTCCCCACGTACTCCAGACCCAGGCGTTGCCCGTGGTCGGCGAGTACCCGGGCTGCAGCTCTCAGGCGGACGACGTGAAGCTCGAAGTTCTGCCTGTAGGTCAACTGCTTGCTGCAGGGCATGATCCAGGTGGTGACGCGCGTGACGCCGGCCTTCTGAAGCACCGGCGCGATCTTCTCCAGGGCAGCCATCCCCTCGTTGAACTTGGCCTCGTCCTGCCGGAAGTCCACCGGCAGGCCTGCCGCTCCCCACGAGATCCCCTTTGACTTCATGCCTGCGAGAAGCTCCTGCAGCTGCCCTTGGGAAAGAGATGCGAGGTAACCCGCATTCGGATCCACTGCCTCAAAACCGTATTTGACAGCCAGGTTGATAGCTTCGGCCTGGGACGCGTTCACTCCTATCGCACCGGGAGAGAGGCAGAGCTTCAGTTTCCTTTCCGCAGCCGTCACCATGGACAATCTCGAAGATAAAGCAGCGCCGGCCGCAGCCGCTGACGCAGTACATACAAAATCGCGACGAGTTGTTTCGCTCATGTCCGCTCCTCAACCGGAGAATATCATACTAATGTATATAACTACGCGCGGCACCTCTCTGAGGAGCCGTGAAAGATCCCAGCGTTTGACCCGGCCCGCATGATTCCTGTGCCGCACCTTCGGCGCTCGGGGTTATGGCCATTCTCTATCCCGGCCTCACGGCCGGGCCTACTCACTGCCGCCTCTTCGAGGCTGGCATGGAAATCGCTGCCGATCTTGTGCTTCGACCGGCTGGGCAACAAACCAGGCGCGAAGCGCCGGGAGTGAGCAGCCACGCGCGTAAGCGCGTGGTTAGGTGCAACAAACGGAATCGAGGCCCGAAGGGCCGGTACACTTGAATCGAATGATTAATTCACAGGTCCGGAGACCAGCCGCACGCGATCTTAGCTCATTCAACGCAACCCCAGGGACTTCATCACTCCGAGGTTCCTGCCGATAAGGGCATAGCGTTGTTCCACGCACGCATGGGAGCGCAGCGGGTCGGCCGGCGTGTTGATTGCGTAGTCCATGAGCCTTTCGACCGTCGATGTGACCACATGCATCCGAGTGTCCGACGACCCGTAGTAAATAAAGACTTCTCCGCTGTCGCGCGCTACCCAGCCGTTGCTGAAGGCTACGTTGGAGACGTCGCCGACGCGTTCCTCGCCCTGTGGCGCAAGGAAATACCCGCCCGGACGATGGGTCACCCTCTCCGGATGCTCGAGGTCACAGACAAGCAGATAGAGAACATAGCGCAGGCCGGCCGCCGTATTGCGCACGCCGTGCGCGAGGTGGAGCCATCCCTGCTTCGTCTTGACGGGAGCCGGCCCAAGCCCGTTCTTGACCTCCTTGATCGTGTGATACTCCCTGTTATCGATAATGACCTCGTCTTCGATCACCGCGTCCTCGATGTTGCTGCACAGACCCCAGCCAATGCCGCCTCCTTTGCCTGCCTGGATGAATTCGTCCTGCGGCCGGGTGTAGAACGCATACCTGCCGTTCACAAACTCAGGGTGCAGGACCACGTTCCTCTGCTGCGGCGACCGTGTTTTCAGGTCCTGCAGCCGTTCCCACTTATCCAGATCCTTCGTCCGGGCGATGCCGCCCTGGGCAACGGCAGACGAGGTGTCCCAGGAAGGCGCCGCGGGATCCTTCCTCTCCGTGCAGAACAGTCCGTAGATCCAGCCGTCCTCATGCTTTACGAGGCGCATGTCGTACACGTTGGTGTCGGGGTCTTCTGTCTCCGGCATGAGAATCGGGTAGTCCCGGAATCGGAACCCGTCGACACCGGTCTCGCTCTCGGCCACTGCGAAGAACGACTTCCGGTCCACACCTTCGACGCGCACCACGAGTGCAATCCTGCCGTTCAGCTCGATAGCCCCCGAATTGAAGGCGGCATTGATCCCCATCCGCTCCATCAGGAAAGGATTGCCCGTCCGATCCAGGTCATAGCGCCAGAACACCGGCGTGTGGTCCGCCGTCACGACTGGATACGGGTACCGGTCGAATACGCCGTTGCCTCCCTGCACCTTCGCGTTCTTCCTGGCGAGGAGCGCCCCATGGTCGCGGAACAACTGACCGACTCGCTCCTTGAATTCATTTTCGCTCATAGTCGTTCCCCCGGGATGCAGAGCTCTGAGCCTCATCAGGCCTTCCCAAGCGCCGGCTCAGCCGGTCCAGGCGCGCCATGACCTCGAAGCACATCCGTCCGTTGTGGTAAGGGCACTTCCACTGGTCGACCTTCATGCGCGAGCGATCAGGCGTTCCTTCCACCGTGACTCTCCAAAACCATTCCCCGTGAGTCCTGTCGATCATCGCGCAATCGATAAAATCCCAGCAGTCGAGCGAAGCCTGGAGGAATGGTCCCTCCTCCGTTAACTCGAAAGCGTTCAGGAAACCGACAACCCCCTCGGCTTGCGGCCACCAGTCGCGGCTGTCGTCGATGATACCGCCGGAGTCCGCCTCATAGGAGAGAGATCCATCGGCGTTCCGCCCTTCTGCCAGCACCGCCCTGGCCATGGCGATCGCCGCATCCCCGGCGCGGCGGCGGAGTGCTCTGCGGTCGAGTGCGTCCGCGGCATCGCACAGGAGCCAGCTGCCCTCGATATCGTGGCCGAAGGATATGTGATCCGATCGCGGCGTCCAGGCCTCGTCGAAAAACATCCTGAAGTGGCGCGTTGCCGGGTCCAGGATGCGGGTCAGGAACACTTCGAGCAACTGCTCGAGGCTCTGCTTCACCCTCGCATCGGCCGCGGCGGAAGCCAGCCCGGTGTAAGCCTCCAGGACATGCAGGTTCGTGTTCATGGACTTCCTCTCGTCCATGTCCACTTCACTGAGCCTCTGGTCCTGTGCTGGCGACCAGTCGCGGGCAAAACTCTCGACGTACCCTCCGTAGAAGCGGTCTCCGGCCTTCGATTCGATCAGACGGAAGAGTTCGAGCGCCCGGTGCAATGCGCCATCGTTCTCGGCCGCTATCGAGTACTCCGCAAAGGCATAGAGCGAAAACGCCTGCGCATAGATCTTCTTGGTCGTGTCTGCGGGCGCGCCCCTGTAATCGACGGTCCAGTACACGCCCCCGTAATCCGGGTCCCAGAAATGCTTCAGCAGGTAGTCGTTTGCCCGCTCTGCCATCCAGAGCAGCGGTTGCTCACGGTAGACGCGGTACGCCCGGGAAAAGGTCCACAGGATCCTGGCGTTCAGGATCACCCCCTTCGGAGCCATGGCTCGGACGGTAAGATCGTTCTCGATGGCGCCGAAGAATCCGCCGTTCTGCTCATCCGGAGCGTGGTTCATCCAAAAGGGCAATATATCCTGCCTCAACTCGGACTCTACACGCTCTCTGAAAGCACGCAACTTCGCTTCAGGAATCATCGGTTCTGCCCGCCGCTGTGTTCGATTTCCACACGCCCGACCTGAGCTTCGGTCTTGAAGACAATCTTGAAGAACAGCGTTCCGGCTGGAAACGGGCGCACCTCATTCCGGGCTCCATCCCCGGTAACAGCCTCGAATGGCGATAGCGATTGCGACCCTGATTCCGATCCCGACATCGAAACCCAGCAACGCGTTGCCACGATATTCGCCGCCGTTCCCAGCGGCGTCGCGCGCCTCTAGGACGTCGGATCAAAACTCGGGACTTTCATCTGTATCCCGCCCTTCAAAGCCGACTGGTGCCCGACGATTCCCGGTGCGGTAAAGGCCAGCGCCTCGTACACATTGACGACAGGCTGCCGTCCCTTCACGAGGGAATCGACAAACTCGTGAGTCAGGAATGTGTGTGACCCTTCGTGGCCGCTGTCGTGCCTTAACGGTGCCGGCAGCATCTCGGTCTTCCACCAATCCGGCTGTTCGTACTTCTCGTACTCCGGCAACTGGCGGACAAACCCGCCGCTGTCCTTCTCTGTCTGTTTGCCGCTCCGGACGATGATTGGCCCTAGCCCGTTGGGATCCGGGAAGAAGAAACTCATGCGGTCGCCGTACCACTGGGCCCGTTCTGTACCGCGGTGCGCTCCTTTCCAGAATACTGCCACCCGGAATGCATGACCCCTGTTCGTCTTGAAAAAGGCTGTCTCGTTCCAGAACGGGTTGCCGTAGACGTTATCCTTGAGTATCGGGTCACCGTCACCCCAGCCCAGGCAGCTTACTTCAGTCAGTCGTTCTCCGGTCACACTGACCAGGTGGGCTGTGCAGTGCGTGGGATAGTGCATCGGCGCAAAGCCGTAGCGCCACGTGCGCCGTCCGTTCTCAAAGAACAGCTCCTCCAGCCCGGCATGGTGATATTGGGACTCCGTGTAATAGACGGTCCCGAATTTCCCCTCCCGGTAAAAGTTGCGCGCGGATATCGTGGCCTGCTGGAAGTAGCTGGTTTCGGCCATCATGTAGGTGAGTCCCGTGCTCCTGACGGTTTCGAGAAGGATGGCGCACTCCTCGAGCGACATCGCCGCAGGCACGGCGGACATCGCGTGCTTCCCCGACTTCAGGGTCGCCACGACATGGCGGACATGGTCGGGAGCGGGTGTGAAAATGGCTACGGCGTCGATGTCACGATCCAGGATCAGCTTTTCCAGCGATTCGTACGACTTCGCACACCGGTATGTTTCCATGAGCGCCTTCCGGCGCTCCGGCCTGAGATCGCTTACGGCCTCAACAACGCAATCGGGGTGCTCGTGGAAGTAGAAGCTCCGCCCGAAATTGCCGCCGACGATCCCGATCCTGATCCTCTGAGGCGCTGTTTGGGGGAAGGCGAATCTTGGCCGGAGTGACGCAGTCGCAATTGAGGCGCCGCCGAGGCGCAGAACCGCCCTTCTGCTTAGTCCCTCAGGCAAGGTTGACTCCTTTCTGGCAGAACCGCTACCTGGCAACCGCCACCGACTTCGCGACGACGTTCCAACCCTGGATTTCCACGAAGGGCTCAGCCCCCTGGATTTCCTCGGCGGTAAGCGTTGCCGTGATCTCCCTCTGTTCTCCCGGCAGCAGCGGGAAATAGTTGTCCTGGTAAAGAACGGGCAGCACCTCTTCTCCACCTCTTCCCCTGGTGACCTTCAGCCGGACCATGAAACCCAGGTTCCGGCCGGGGTTCTTGACCGAGATGTGCACGGCATGCTCCGCGCCCTTCGATTCGCTCCTTGCCGAGACATCCAGATCCACCTTCGGCAGGCTCGCCAGCCCGGTCAGGTCCGCGAATGACGCCTGAGGCGTGTAGTACCACTCGCTCTTCTCTTCGTTGAGCGTATCGGGCTTCGTCGACAACCAATAGAAGTTAGTGCTGATCTCCTTTCCGGCCGGGTCCAGCAGGGAAAGACGGAGAAAATACGTAGTGCTGAGGCCGTCGATCCGCGGCAGTGCAAAGGCACGATGGACGCTGTCTGCCGGCAGATCCAGGGCCGTCTGCCGCGAGAACCTTTCCGTCATGTCCAGGCCGTATACCTGCGCCGATGCCTTTAAGCCGCGCAGTTCCTGATAGGTGCTGTTCACGACAGCTATCGAACTGTCGTCATAGGAGTACTGGATGTGAACCGGTTCGCAGGCTTTCTTCGTCCCGAAGTAGCCGCCGGCGGGCTGCAGGTAGTAATCGTAGAGATGCCAGATCAACGAAGGCCAGGCATTGTTTAGCATCCACTGAACCACACCTGTGGATGTGTATTTGTTGCGCGCATAAGCCTCGAACATGGCGCGTTCACCGTCGTAGGCGATCGCCTGAGACTTGAGGGCATAGTCTTCGACGCCTGTCGCGGCGCCATAGCGCGCGTTCATCGCATCGGTATAGATTTTCAGATTCTTGAAGGCACCGCCGCCGGCGTGATAGTTCCAGAACTCGTCGATCGGCCACATGTGGTCCTTCGGCAGCATCTTCTGCAGGCTTTCAACAGGCGGCACAGCCGGTCCGGGGCCTGTCTCGGTGTTGAATCCGTGAGCACCGCCGTTCTTCGTGTCAGTCAGCCAATACATGGGTGGAACATACTCGTAGGGGCCGGTCATCTTGAGGCCGCTGGGCTCACTCAGTTCTGACGGCTTGGCCGTGGCCGAAGACTGGTATGGGCAAGGCCAGAATTCTTTGAGCACAGCGAGGTACTTTTCCTCCACATTTGCGGGCGGGGGACCGTCGCTCCCGTACCACCACGCCAGAATAGAAGGGTGGTTCCTGAGCCGGCACAGCTGATCCTTGAGCGACGCAGCGGCGATATCCAGGTTCCTGGCGTCCCACTTCTTCCACTGCTCCCAGATATCGCAGCAGCACCAGCCGGCGATGACCAGAATCCCCTCGCGATCACACAACTCGAGAAACCTCCGCGACTCCATCCGGCCCTCGAACCGGATCGTATTGAGGTTCATGTCCTTGACGTAGCGGATTTGTGCGAGGTCGCGCTCGGCTGACGGCCTCATCAGCATATCCGGAGCCCATCCTGCGCCGCGGATCAGGATGCGCCTGCCGTTGACTCTGAACAGGCGATAGCCCTTGTCCGTGAGTTCGGAGGAAACATCGCGTATCCCGAATGTGAGCGCCTCGGCATCGGATATCTGCCCGGTTCCCGTCACGACCTCGAGTTTCAATTTGTAGAGGTTCTGAGGGCCCGTGAGCGTCGGCCACCAGACACGCGGATCCTTGATCTTCAGCTGCGCAAAGTCATCTGCCGTCAGCGAGATCTTCTTCGTCTCTTTGGGAGCCAGCTCGACACTGCGGGATATCCAGGCATCATCCACGGCGGCTTTCAAAGTGGCCCGCACAGGTTGAGCGCTTGCATTGCGGAGGTCGGCAGAAATCGTCAGGCGTGCCGTGGACAGTGACGGAACATCCAGTTTGGATGTAACCAGCGGATCGCGCAGAGCAACCGGACCGGTGACCGTAGCGTACACGTCCCGCCAGAGGCCCATGTTCTTGTCCGGGGGCATCGGATTCCAATCGACCCAGTTGAGGGCAAGATCCGAAGGCGCCGGGGCGAACACTTCCACGGCGACGACGTTGGGTTTGTCGGCTCGCAGCAGGTCTGTTACTTCAAATTCGTAGACACGATACGCACCGGCCACTTTGTCGGAGTCCGCCACCAGCTTGCCGTTGAACCAGACGTTAGCCTTGTAGTTGATCCCATCGAAGTGCAGCCACACGTGCTCACCCGCCGCCGGGTGAAGTGCGAACTCCTTGCGGTACCACCACGAGACCGCAAAAGGGCTGTCCGCCGGCATGGCGGTTCGGTTGAAATTGGTCCCTATGGGGTAGGTAGTGCCGGGGATCGAGCGGAGGTTCATCCCGAAGTATGGGTCGGGGTAGACCTTGTTGGTGACAAGGGCCGCAAGAACCGTCGAAGGCACCGTCGCCGGATACCAGCCGTCCGGGTGATACCCCGCGATAGAAATGGACTCGCCCTTTGCCTCCACCTTGCTCGAGGACTGGATGTGCCAACCTTCCTGAAGCGGAACCCTGCTCCCGGGGGCCGTAGTCACAGCGGCAGTTGCAGGCCCGACGGCAAGGCAGAGAACCAGCGTTAACGAAAGACAGAAGGCGCGGATTTTCATGAGTTGGTTCCTCCGACAGGGGCACTTCGTATTCTCGACACCGAGGCACGTATCTTATCAGGAAAAGAGCAGTGAACGAGGAACCATGTGCAGCGGCTTTTCAAGCCGCCGGGGCGTCATGTGGGGCGGGTTTGAAACCCGCCCCCACATGAGGCTGCGCATCCTAGAGGGTTGAATTCGCCATCGACTCCACGTAGATTACTCTCGGGTGTGGGCGTTGGGTGCGGAGGCTGAAACAAGCAGCAGTGGAGGAGCAGCTTTGCGCAAAGCCCGATATCCCCGACGCAAGTTCATCCGGGACGTCGCCGCAGTAGCCGGCGGCCTCTCGGTTTTTCCCGCCTGTAACAAATCACGAGGCCGGTGGCGCTTCTTCACCGAAGCAGAAGCCAACGCGGTCTACGCCATCTGCGAGCAGATCATCCCCACCGACCAGGATCCCGGCGCCGCGTACGCCGGCGTGCCGAACTTCATCGACAAGCAGTTGGTCGGTCCCTACAAACGCTTCCAGCAGACATACCGCAAGGGATTGGAAGGCGTCCAGGAAACGAGTCTGGCGCAGTTCGGCGCCCGGTTCGAATCACTCGGGTGGGACCAGCAGACCGAAGTGTTGAAGATGCTCGAAGCCGGCAAGGCCAGGGGCCGGACCTGGGAGACCGAGAATCCGAAGGTCTTCTTTGAGCTGATCCGGGACCACACGATGCAGGGTTTCTATGGAAGCCCCCGTCACGGCGGCAACTGGGACTATGTCAGCTACCGCATGCTCGGGCTCGACTATCCGCAGGTGATCGGCCAGAACCGCTACAAGAAGGTTTGATTCCGGCGCCCCCCCTGGAGGTATCAGCGAATGGCCCTGAAACACGTGAACGCTGTTGTGGTCGGTGCTGGCGCCGGCGGCGGCATTGCCGCCAAGGAGCTGAGCGAAGCCGGCCTGAGCGTCGTGCTCCTCGAGAGAGGCGGATGGTCTCATTTCTGGGATCACGCTCACGACGAACTCATCAGCCAGAGAACCACGCCTTTGGGCAACGCGTTCGGGCCTGACGACGACAGGTACCGGCGTGTGGTCGTCGACCGGGACGGCTCGACGCGCATCGTTCTGGCCAGCGAAGGTGCTTACTGCAACAACGCGGCATGCGTCGGTTCCGGGACGGTGAGTTACGGGGCCATGGCCTGGCGCTACATGCAGAAGGACTTCATGATGCGCAGCACCTACGGGGCCCCGGACGGTTCGACGCTGGAGGACTGGCCGATCCGGTACGAGGATCTCGAGCCTTTTTACGAGAAGGCGGAGTGGGAAGTCGGCGTCGCCGGAGACGACAGCCAGAATCCCTTTGCTCCGCCGCGCCGCAGGCCTCAGCCGATGCCGCCCTTCCCTTACAACACGGAGGGCAGGCTGCTCGATCCCGCAGCCAGAAGGCTGGGCTGGCACCCTTTCCCCATCCCGATGTTGAGGAACTCTGTGCCGTATGGGGGGAGACCGGCCTGCATCCATTGCAGGTTCTGCGTGGGGTTCGCATGCGAGGTGAACGCGAAATGCGGAACGCATAACACGGCGATTCCCGCAGCGATCGCAACGGGTAACTGCGAACTCCGGACACAATGCGTCGCGAGTGAGATCATCCTGGACGAAAAGGGCAGGGCAGGCGGCATCGTCTATCTGGACGAAATGGACCGCCGGCAGAGGCAGACATCGGACATCGTGATCCTTGCCTGCTCGGCCACCGAAACGCCGCGCCTGATGCTCAATTCCCGCTCGCGTCTTTTCCCCAATGGCGTCGGAAACCGGAATGACTGGGTGGGGCGAAACCTCCAGGGACATGCGTACGCAGGCGCCTTCGGCCTGTTTGAGGCGGAAACCTATGACGACGCCGGGCCGGGCGCCTGCCTGGCGATATGTGACTTCAATCACGGGAACGCCGGCTTGCGCGGCGGCGGTGCCATCTGCAACGAATTCATCCGGACCCCTTACCTGTTCACAAGCCGCAGACCGCCCGGCTCTCCCGCCTGGGGGCGTGCGCACAAGGACTTCCAGCGCCGGAACTTCAAACGATGCGTGGCTGTCCACGGCCCGGTACAGGAGATGCCTGTATTCGACGCGCGGGTCCAAGTCGACCCGGCAGTCAGGGACTACTGGGGAATCCCGGCGGTGCGGCTATCCGGGAGTCGCCACCCGCACGACCTTGAAATATCGCGCTTCCTGGCCGAGAAGGCGGCGCTGTGGCTGAAGGAGGCGGGAGCAACCGAGACCTGGCCAAAGATGCCCGGACCCGGATTGAGCGGCGGCCAGCACCAGGCAGGCACATGCAGAATGGGCAGCGATCCGAAGACCTCCGTCACGGACAGCTACGGGCGGGTGCACGATGTCGACAACCTTTTCGTTGCGGACGCCAGCCTGCATGTCACGAACGGCGGCTTCAATCCAGTCCTGACCATCATGGCTCTGGCCTACAGGGTTTCGGACTACATAAAGCGCGAATGGAAAGGGACCCGTTTCCGGGCCTGATCGGCGGGCCTTCGATCGCCAGGCCAGGTACGGAGGGAGCACGCGGAAGCATCACAGGAAGACAGCCCCCTGGAGCGTTTCATGAGCATGTCAAAGTGGAAGAAAGCCATCATCGTCGTCGTCATTTTGGGGGGGGTCGCCCTCGCCGGGTCTGCTGCGTTCTGGCACTATGCCAGCCCCAGCCAAACCTGCTCGTCCTGCCATGAGATCCGTCCGGCGCAGGACCTGTGGGAGGAGTCGTACCACCGCGAGGTGCCGTGCGAGGAGTGTCATGGCACGGCTGTGAGCAACGGCTTCCACAGCCTGTGGGAGAACTCGCGCAGGCTGGTGGGCCATTGGTCGGCTCCGGAATCGGACCGGATTGCACTGAAGGAGGAACAGGTCGCAGAGATAATCGCACGGTGCAAGACTTGCCACGAGCGCGAATACGCCGACTGGCTGGCCAGCGGCCACTCCATGACCTATTCGGATGTGTTTCTGAACGAGAAGCACAATACGACCGAACAGATCAACGCGGACTGCCTCCGCTGCCACGGCATGTTCTTCGAGGGAGGAATCCAGGATGTCGTGCAGCCTTTGAGCGTGAAGGGCCCGTGGAGACTTGTGAATCCCGCTCTGGCGTCGCGGCATGTCATCCCCTGCCTCACCTGTCACGAGATCCATTTGAAGGGCAATCCTGCAGCCAGGCCGGACTACGCGGACCCGAAGGCTATATCCTACAAGCGTCCGCTTCCTGTGCCTCGTTCCGGTTTCTACGACCGCCAGGAGAAGAGCCATTTCGAAACATCACTGCTTCCTTCACCGGTCATCCATGAGGGGGAGCGGCAGGTCATTGTCTCTCCCGATCCCCGGCAGCGGCTCTGCTATCAGTGTCACGCCCCTGACGCCAATCATGCAACCGGGACGAGCGACGATCGAACTCCCCTCGGCGTGCACGAGGGATTGAGCTGCTTCGCATGCCACGAAGTGCATTCAAAAGAAGCACGCAAGTCCTGCTCGGACTGTCATCCGCGGCTGTCAAACTGCGGGATCGACGTTGAGAAGATGGATACGAGCTATCGGACCCGGGAGAGTGCACACAACATTCACACGGTCGCATGCAAAGACTGTCACGTGAAGGGTGTTCCGAAGAAGAAGCAGACGGTGACGAGCAGGCCGGTCCAGACTTCCAGCGCGCAATGATCCGTGCCCCCCCCGGGGCGGCCGTCTCAATAGGACCTATGGTACGGGCTTTCAGCCCTTCCTTGTCTATGGGTGCAATTCCCGGGGCTTCGCCCCGGGTTGATATGAGACGGGCCTTCGGCCCTTGAATCCGTATTCAGATCAGCATCCGAAGCGCTGAAAGCGCGTTCTCATATCAGCCCGGGGTGAAGCCCCGGGTTTGCATCAAGCAGCAGGAACCAAGGGCTGAAGGCCCGCTCCAAAGTGCCTTGAGACGGCGTCCCACGCGACAAATAATCGGCCTCTAAGCTGTCAATCGTCGGCTGATGTTACGACAGCGCGGAGCGGCCCATGAGGAACTCGTCGCATTCGCGCGCGGCAGCCCTGCCTTCTGTGATCGCCCAGACCACCAGACTCTGCCCGCGACGCATGTCCCCTGCCGCGAAGACGCCGGGCACGCTGGTTGCATAGCTGTCGATTGAAGTTCGCACGTTCGACCGCTCGTCCCGTTCGACACCCAGCTGGTCGAGGAGCACGCTGTCCGGCCCGAGGAATCCCATCGCGATCAGCACAAGCTGCACCGGGTGACTCTGCGCGCTACCGTCCACCACGCGGCTCGCAAAGCGGTCGCTGCCATCCTTGAACCACTCGAGCCGCACGGTCTCGAGGGCCGCGACGTGGCCGCCGTCTTCATCGCCGACGAAACGTTCTGTGCGTATTGAGAATTCCCGCGGGTCACACCCGAACACAGCCGCAGCCTCCTCCTGTCCGTAATCGATTCGGTAGGTGCTGGGCCACTCGGGCCAGGGATTGTCCGGCGTTCGTTCCATCGGTGGACGAGGGAGAATCTCCAACTGGACCAGGCTGCGGCAGCCGTGCCTCATCGCCGTGGCAACGCAGTCCGTCCCCGTGTCACCACCCCCGATAACCACCACGTCCTTGCCCTTGGCCGACACGTACTTGCCGTCACGAAGTTCGCTATCCAGCAGACTCTTGGTGTTGGCACGCAGAAAATCGACGGCAAAATGAATTCCCTCCAAATCGCGCCCCGGGATTGCGAGGTCACGCGGCCGGGTCGCTCCGCCGCACAGGACCACGGCATCAAACGCACGCATCAGGCGATCGGCCGCGTAGTTGGCACCAACCTCGGTGTTTGTGACAAACCTGATTCCCTCCTTGAGCATCAGGTCGATGCGCCGTTTGACAATCCGCTTGTCCAATTTCATGTTCGGGATACCGTACATGAGCAGCCCGCCGGGACGGTCGTGCCGCTCGTACACGGTCACAGAATGACCGGCTCGATTGAGCTGCACGGCGCAGGCGAGCCCGGCCGGTCCCGAGCCGACGACAGCCACCTTCCTCCCCGTCCTCTCCAGCGGCGGCTCCGGGACGATCCAATTCTCCGAGAACGCCCGCTCGATGATCGCGTATTCGATATGCTTGATCGTGACAGGAGGGCTCACAAGTCCCAGTACGCATGAGCCCTCGCACGGTGCGGGGCAAACGCGGCCGGTGAACTCAGGAAAGTCGTTGGTCTTGAGCAGGCGGTTGAGGGCTTCGCGCCACAATCCACGGTAAACAAGGTCGTTCCATTCAGGGATCAGATTGTAGAGAGGACAGCCGGCTGTAGCTCCCGCCAGCACCTGCCCCGAGTGGCAGAATGGTACGCCGCAGTCCATGCAGCGTGCGCCCTGGCGCTGAAGGAACTCGGTTTCAGCGTGGCCGTGGAACTCCTGCCAGTCCCGGATACGCCGGGCAGCCACGCGGGCGGGCGGGACTTCCCGCTGATATTCCATGAAGCCTGTGACCCTGCCCACTAATTCCCCCCGACCCGCATGAGGTCGCGCGCGTTCTCCTCAAAAGCAGTCATGGCGGCCTGCTCAGGAGAAAGATTCCTATCCCTGATGCGCATCTGCACCTCGATCATGCGCCGATAGTCGTTCGGAAACACCTTCACGAAACTGGGTACGAGCTCGACCCATCGGGAGAGCACTTCCGCCCCCCTGCGGCTCCGGGTGTACCGCACGTGACGGACGATCATGTCGCGGACCAGCCCTATGTCCTCTCCCGCCTCGAGCGGGAATAGCCGGACCATCTCGACGTTGCAGCGCAGGGCGAAATCGCCGGCCTCGTCCAGCACATAGGCGATACCTCCGGACATCCCCGCCGCGAAATTGCGCCCGGTCTTGCCCAGGACGACGACGGCGCCACCCGTCATGTATTCGCAGCCGTGATCTCCGACCCCCTCTACCACCGCCGCGAGCCCACTGTTGCGGACGCAGAATCTCTCCCCCGCGATGCCGCGGATGTAGGCTTCCCCACTTGTGGCACCGTAGAACGCCACGTTGCCGATAATCACGCTCTTCTCCGCGGGGAACGTAGCCCGCTCGGGCGGAAACACGATGATCTTGCCGCCCGACAATCCTTTGCCAAGATAGTCATTCGAGTCGCCTTCCAGACTCAAGGTCATGCCGTGCGGAATAAAGGCACCGAAGCTCTGGCCGGCGGATCCCCTGAAATGAAGGGAGATCGTATCGTCGGGAAGCCCCTCCGCCCCGTGCCGCCGCGTGACTTCGCTCCCGACGATCGTTCCGACCACCCGGTGGATGTTCCGGATCGGCATTGTCGCCGAGACCGGGACGCGACCTTCGAGGGCGGGTCGGCAGATCTCGAGCAGCGTCGTGTTGTCCAGTGCCCGCTCGAGGCTGTGCTCCTGGGCCGACTGGCAGAATCGCCCAACTCCGGGCGAAGTATTGGGCTGGTGCAGGATTCCGGTGAAGTCCAGCCCGCGGGCCTTCCAGTGATCTACCGCCCTGCGGACTTCGAGCCTGTCAGTTCGTCCCACCATCTCGTTGACGGTGCGGAATCCCATCCGGGCCATAAGCTCGCGGACTTCCTGGGCAAGAAAATGCATGAAGTTCACGACGTGCTCAGGTTCGCCGCTGAAGTTCTTACGCAGGAGGGGGTCCTGTGTGGCGATGCCCGTCGGACAGGTGTTCAAGTGGCAGACGCGCATCATCACGCATCCGAGCGCAACCAGCGGTGCCGTCGCGAAGCCGAATTCCTCGGCCCCGAGGAGCGCTGCAACGACAACATCGCGGCCGGTCTTGAGTTGGCCGTCCACCTCCACCATGATCCTGCTGCGGAGGTCATTCATCAGAAGGACCTGGTGGGTTTCCGCCAGGCCAAGTTCCCAGGGAATGCCGGCGTGTTTGATCCCCGTCAGAGGCGAGGCGCCCGTTCCCCCGTCATGTCCGCTGATGAGCACGACGTCGGCCTTGGCCTTGGATACCCCCGCCGCAATCGTCCCAACGCCTATCTCGGCCACGAGCTTGACACTTATGCGCGCCCTGCTGTTGGCGTTCTTCAGGTCATGGATTAGCTCCGCCAGGTCCTCGATCGAGTAAATGTCGTGATGAGGGGGCGGTGAGATCAGGCCCACACCGGGGGTCGAATGGCGGACGCGGGCGATCCAGGGATAGACCTTGTGCCCCGGCAACTGGCCTCCCTCTCCGGGCTTTGCCCCTTGCGCCATCTTGATCTGGAGTTCCTGCGCATTTACCAGGTATTCGCTGGTGACGCCGAAGCGCGCCGAGGCTACCTGCTTGATCGCGCTGTTGAGGGAGTCGCCGTTCACCTTCGCCCGGTAACGGGCGGGATCTTCACCTCCCTCGCCGGTGTTGCTCTTACCGCCGATCCGGTTCATCGCGATCGCCAGCGTCTCGTGCGCTTCCTGGCTGATGGATCCGTAGGACATGGCTCCGGTCTTGAAGCGCCTGACGATGGATTCTACCGGTTCGACTTCTTCGATCGGTACCGGGTGGTCCGCACTCCGCAAATCGAAGAGACCCCTGAGCGTGCAAAGTTTACCGCTCTGGTCGTTTACCAGGCGGCTGTATTCCTTGAAGGTCTCATAGCGGCCGGAGCGGCAGGCGTGCTGAAGCTTGTGGATCGTCTCCGGGTTGAACAGGTGATTCTCGCCGTTGTGCCGCCATTTGTATTGTCCGCCGTCTTCCAGCATGGGAACGCTTCCCATGCGTTCCGGAAATGCGCGTCGATGCCGCAGTTCCACCTCACGGGCGATCTCGTCGATTCCTATGCCGCCCACGCGCGAAGAGGTCGAAGTGAAATACCTCTCGATGACGCTGGAATTCAGACCGATGACCTCGAAGATCTGAGCGCCGTGGTAGCTCTGGATGGTGGAAATCCCCATTTTTGCCATGACCTTGAGGATCCCTTTGCTGGCCGCCTTGACGTAGTTCCTGCCCGCTGTCCCGCTGTCCAGGCTGCCGAGCAGGCCCTGTCGGACCATGTCGTCGAGCGTTTCGAAGGCCAGGTACGGGTTGACGGCGCTCGCACCGTACGCGATCAGAAGCGCGAAGTGGTGGACCTCGCGCGGCTCACCGCTCTCCAGGATGAGGCCCACGCGCGTGCGGGTTCCTTCCCGAATGAGATGGTGATGGACCGCGGAGACGGCCAGCAGTGCCGGCAGCGGGGCATGCTGGCGGTTCACACCCCAGTCCGAGAGGATGATGAACTCGTTGCCCTCGGCAATCGCTTCGCTCGCGCTTCTGCAAAGCTCCTCGAGCGCCTGCTCGACGCCCGTCCCTCCCTCGTCAATCTTGAAGAGGATGGGCAGTGTGATCGTCTTGAAGCCGCGCCCCCCGGGATCGGTCCCGTCCAGGTGCCTCAGGATCTCGAGCTGCTCGTTGGAAAGGATCGGGGACGGCAGTTCAATCTGACGGGCGGACTCGGGGCCCGGCTCCAGGAGATTGCGCTCCGGCCCGATGCTTGTCTCCACCGACATCACCAGCTCTTCGCGGATCGAGTCAATCGGGGGGTTGGTGACCTGTGCGAAGAGTTGCCTGAAGTAATTGTAGAGAAGCTGGGGGCGTTCGGAGAGAATTGCCAGCGGCGCATCGTTCCCCATCGATCCGAGGGGTTCCGTCCCGGTCGCGGCCATGGGCGCCATGATCACATTGAGGTCTTCATTGGTGTATCCGAACACGAACTGGCGCAGGCGCACCGTCTCGTGATCGGGCGAGTAGAGGTGGGGCGGCGCCGGCAGATCCGCGAAGAGAACCTGGTGGTCGCGAATCCACTGTCCGTAAGGCTTTGCCCTTGCGACGCGCAGCTTCAGCTCCTCGTCGTCAACGATCCTTCCCTCCCCGGTGTGGACAAGCAGCATCCGGCCGGGTTGAAGCCTGCCCTTGTACAGCACGCGCTCCGGCGGGACGTTCAGGACACCGACCTCCGAAGCCAGGATGACCAGGTCGTCCGTCGTGACATAGTAGCGAGAGGGCCGAAGCCCGTTGCGATCGAGGATTGCGCCGATCTGAACTCCGTCGGTGAAAGCCATTGAGGCGGGACCGTCCCACGGCTCCATGAGACAGGAATGGAACTGGTAGAAGTCCCGCACTTCGGGACGCATGCTTTCGTGTTTGCCCCAGGGTTCCGGAACCATCATCATCATGGCGTGGGGAAGGGACCACCCTGCCAGCACAAGCAGTTCCAGCACGTTATCGAACATGGCGGAGTCGCTGCCGGTTTCGTCGATGACCGGGACAACGTGACGGATATCCTCACCGAAGAGCGCGGACTCGAACATGCTCTCGCGCGCGTGCATCCAGCTCACATTCCCCCTCAGGGTGTTGATCTCCCCGTTGTGCGCAAGGTAGCGATACGGGTGCGCCCGCGGCCAGCTGGGGAACGTATTGGTGCTGAAGCGCGAGTGGATGAGCGCCATTGCGGTTTGAACCGACTGGTTGCCAAGATCCGCGAAGTAGGGCATCAGCTGGTTCGCCTTCAGCATCCCCTTGTAGACGATCGTCTTGCAGGAGAGGCTGGACACATGGAACACCCCACGCTGAGCAGCCTGTGACTCGCGCACTGCCTGCTCGACGCGCCTGCGGACCACGTACAGCCGGCGTTCGAAGGCAGCGTCATCGGGAACCCCCGGTCCGCGACCGATGAAAACCTGCCGGACGATCGGTTCGGAGGCGCGGGCGGTTGCACCAATCGCCGAGTTGTCCGTGGGCACCGTTCTCCACCCGATCAACGACTGTCCTTCCTCGACGATGGCATGCTCAATAAGGCTTTGGCAGTGAATGCGGTCTTCGACATTCGTGGGAAGGAACACCATTCCCACCCCGTATTGTCCCGGTGCCGGCAATGACAGGTCCAGTTTGTCGCATTCCTCAGCGAAGAACCGATGGGGCACCTGGATCAGGATTCCCGCCCCGTCGCCGGTGTCGCTCTCGCATCCGCACGCTCCGCGATGCTCGAGATTCAGAAGTATCTGGAGGCCCTGTTCGACAATCTCGTATGATTTCCGGCCGAGCACGTCTACGACGAAGCCGACACCGCAGGAATCGTGTTCGTACCGAGGGTCATGGAGCCCTTGACCGTCTGGCGTTCGCATGAACGTCGCCGCACCTCGCGCAAATCAGATTGTTGATGCAAAACCCGAGGGAAATTTCACCGCCACCCGCATCTTCATTCGTATCTAATCAAAATTGCAGGACGAAGGAAAGAGTGGAATTTCGGAGGACAGGCTACTCAACCTCGAGACTGCGGAGCGCCGCCGCGCCGGGAATGGGGGCTTCAATACCTGTCTTACAGTCGCTGACGAAGCAGGAATTTAGAGGTTGAGTAGCCTGTCCCTGAAATTTGCCCTATAGTTAAGAGCGAAACCTTCCTTCCGAATGGGGGTCAATGGAAGAACAACACCTCGGCACACATCAAAAAGCCTTCAAGATCAATCTCGACGGCCAGAGGTACGGCACCTTCGCCGAAATCGGAGCCGGGCAGGAGGTGGTGCGCTGGTTCTTCAGGGTTGGGGGAGCCGCCGGCACGGTCGCCAAGACCATGTCCGCGTATGACATGGCCGTCAGCGACGCAATCTACGGTCCGACCACGCGCTATGTAAGCCAGCAGCGCCTGGAGTCGATGCTCCGGCGCGAGTACGACCTGCTGCTCGAGCGCCTCGACGCTTCCATAGGGGAAAAGAGCGCCTTTTTCGTCTTCGCCAACACCGTCTGCACCCGCAGTTATACGCATCAGGAGAACGCGCACGGCTGGATGGGCATCCGGTTCCAGCCGCGACCGCGCCAGGAACCGTCGGAAATCGTGGTCCACGTGTCTGTTCACGACCGGGAGAGGGACAGGGAGCAGGAGACCTACGGGATCGCAGGTGTCAACCTGATATACGCGGCCGCCTACCAGGCCGACCACCCCGAAGAACTGATCCGCAGTCTCGTGGACGATCTGACGAGAGACCGCATCGAGGTGGACATGATCCGCTTCAGCGGACCGGCCTTTCAGGGCATCGACAACCGCTTGATGGCGTTGCAGCTGGTTCAGAACGGACTCACGGAAGTAGCCATGTTCAGGTCAGACGGCGAAGTAGTGCAACCCGGCGACGTCATCTACAAGAAGCCGGTATTGATCCAACGCGGCAGTTTCCGTCCGATGACGATGCCGGTGATGGAGATGATGGTGAGCGCGGCCCGGCAATTCACAGCGGAGCCGCAAGTGCAGAGCTCGGAGGTCCTGACCCTGCGCGAGATGACTCTGCGCAACCTTCTCGCGGACGGCGCGATCGATCACTCGGACTTCCTGGCCCGCGTCGACATTCTCAGCGTGTTCGGAGACACGGTGCTGATCTCGAACCTGTCTCGCTATTACCAGATGGGAGAATACCTGGCGCGTTATACGCGGAGGCCGATCGGCATGGTCCTGGGAGTCCGCCACGTCCAGGAGATCTTCGACGAGAAATATTACACGGACCTCGACGGCGGGATTCTCGAAGCCCTCGGCAGGCTTTTCAAAGCGCAGGTCAAGCTGCTGCTGTACCCGTCAACCGACGCCCGGATGGGAAAGGTCATGACAGCGGAGACAGTGACGGTCGCTCCCCACCTGCGGCACCTCTACGCCTACCTGCTTGAGAACAAGCTGATCGAACCCATCCGCGAATACAATGTCGCGACCCTGTACATGAATCCGCGCGACGCGCGCGCCCGGATTCTGAGCGGCGACAGTTCCTGGGAGGAGATGGTCCCGCCCGCCATCGCGAGGACCATCAAGGAGAAGCGATTGTTCGGATATCGCGGCTGACGCGGGTCTGCCTCACCTCGGAATCGGCATCGCAGTCGGTTTCGGTATCGCCGCTGTCTGTCCTGAAATCCAAGGGTGCACAGCCTGATCGTGTTTCCGAGTGGCGACACCGATAGCGACCCCGATTTCGACACCGATGAGAAAGAAGCGGCCCGGCCTCTACTTATTGAAATAATGGGGCTCGTTACCCGCTCTCCACTTGATGTTGCACCCAAGGCTGGGCTTCTGGTCTTCACTGACCGGCCGACCGGCGATCAGGCAGTCGAGCGCTGCGCGCAGGTCTCTACCTGTCAGCGGCTTGCCGTTGCCCGGGCGGCTGTCGTCAAGCTGCCCCCGGTAGACCAGTTTCCGATTGCTGTCGAAAAGGAAGAAGTCCGGCGTGCAGGCCGCCGAGTATGCTTTCGCTACTTCCTGGCTTTCATCGTGGCAGACAGGGAAGCTGAATCCCGTCTCCAAAGCCATTTGCTTCAGGTTGGCAGGCGAGTCATCCGGATAGCTGACGATGTCGTTCGCCGATATGGCCACGATCCCCACCTGGCCTGCGTAGTCTTTTCCCAGCCTGGCCAGTTCCTGTTTCACATGCTGGACGTATGGGCAATGGCGCGAGATAAAAATCACGAGCAGGCCCTTCTTGCCATCGCCAATGGAGGGAGACACCGTCTTGCCTGACACCACGTCAGGAAGGCTGAAATCGGGAGCTTCAGTCCCCAGGGCGAGCATAGTCGAAACCACTGCTACCATCGTTCTTTCCTCCTTAACGATAATAAGTCAGGATCCAAAAACCTTTCCCCGAGTCAGTCGCCAGGCTGCTTTGAACTCTGCGCCCTCAATGGGACCCTGGCATCCAGCTGTTCCTTCATCTCCAGGGCTTCGGCTTGAATACGCGAGAGAAGCATCAGGATATCGTCGCCACGCAATTCCTCCACGGAAACCGTAAAAGTTCTTCCTGAGAGGAAACCCTTGACCCGCTGGTCCAGCCTCAGGATTTGCTCGCCCATCGCGTCCGTTTCATTCTCGAACCCGGGGTAGAATTCACGTGCAATGATCCCCGGAGCGGAGGAATCCTCAGCCTGGACTCCGCCAAGGATGAGCCGTAGCATGCCATGCAGCTTCCTGGCCACATTAGACAGACGCTTGAGCGATTCGGACCAGGCGGCCTGTGCCACCGGTCCGGCTTTCCCGGGGTCATTCAGGGCCTCCAATCTGGCCGACTGCACCTGATTGAATCCCTGCTTGAGCGCATCGAGTCTCTCGTCGACTCGCAAGTAATAATCATTGGCAAGCGAGTAGGCTTGGCGGTCCAGAGCATAGCCATCTACCTCCATATATATTCGCCCGTAGGCATCCTGGTGCGTGTTCGCGTCCAGGAGTTGTTGCCGGAAATAGCTGAATAGAAGCGGATTGGTTCGGGCCGGTTGCGGGCGATCTGCAGCCCAAACCGGCGCGCTCACCATCAGGACTGATACCAAAGTGCAGAGCTTCGCTTGTCCGTTGTGCATCGCCTGCCTCCACCCACACCCTACTTGTCAAAAGCATAGCACCGCATGATGGGGATGTCAGGTCTCTGCACCCGGCCGTCCGCGTTGCGCGCTCCGGATCTCCGCAGTGAAATCCTGGACAAAAAAAGGGGGATGTCCATGACATCCCCCCATATTGCTCCGGGATTGTACCTGTCCGGTGCGGCTGGTATCTGGATAGGCGGTTACTTCTTTGCGGCAATCTCCTCCAGCATCGCGGTCGTAACCGATTTGGGCCTTTCAATCGGATATCCCAGCGCGCGATCCCAGACAATGTTGGCTGCGACGCCGATCGCGCGACCGACGCCGAACAGCACGGTGTAGAAATCGTATTCCTTGACGCCGTAATACCACTGAATGACACCGGACTGCGCGTCCACATTGGGCCACGGATTCTTGGCCTTCCCCTGCTGCTCGAGAACCGGGGGGACCACCCTGAACAACACGTCGACGTACTTGAAGATCAGATCGCCGGGCAGGTGCTTCAGGCAGAACTCTCGTTGGGCCATGTAGCGCGGATCAGTCTTGCGCAAAACCGCATGGCCGAAGCCGGGGACAACCTGGCCGGATTTCAGCGTGTCCCAGACAAACTGCTTCATCTCTTCGTCGGTCGGAACCTTTCCGCCCATTTTGTCCATCACTCCCTGGATCCAGCGCAGCACTTCCTGGTTCGCCAGGCCGTGCAGCGGCCCTGCCAGTCCGTTTATCATCCCCGAGAGAGAGTAATAGATATCGGAGAGCGCGCTCGCAATCAGGTGGCCGGTGTGTGCGCTGACGTTACCGCTTTCATGGTCGCTGTGCAGGATGAAGTAGAGCCTCGAGACATCATCATAGGGCTTGCCGATCCCCATCATGTGGGCGAAGTTGCCCCCCATGTCGAGGTTCGGGTCCGGAGCAATGATCGTGTCGCTGCGATACTTCATGCGGAATATGTAGGCTGCGATCTGCGGGAGTTTGGCCAGGAGATCCAGGGCCTCTTCGTACGTGGGGTCCCAGTAGTCCATCTTGCTGATGCCGGCGTTGTACTTCTGGACGAAGACCGATTCCCTCTGCATCGCCAGGATCGCCGCGGAGAGCATGGTCATGGGATGCGTGTCCCTCGGCATCGCACGGAGAATGTCGATTACATACTGGGGAACCTGCTGCCTCTTCTTGAATTCCTCGGCAACCTCAACCACTTCATCCTTCGTGGGGACGTCCCCGGTTAACAGCAGATAGACATGCCCTTCGACATAGGGCATTTCGCTTCCCGGCACCTTCGGCAGTTTCTCGAGAGTCTCGGGAATCGTGTATCCGCGGAAGCGGATGCCTTCCAGCGGATCGAGGTATGATATGTCGGTCACAAGGCATTTGACTCCCCGCGCCCCGCCTATCGCCTGTCCAATCGTGACGTCGCCGAGCTTGACATCGCCATGCTCTTTGACCAGCTTTGTCGTCCGCGGTCGCCATGCTTCGATCTTTTGACGTAGTTTTTCTTTCAATCTGGACATTCTGCCCTCCCCGAACCTTCAGTAAGCGTTTGAGTGTTGTGTGCCCCGAATCAGAACTCTCGGACATCTACCGGTGTCGGCATGCCCGTGTTTTCAAGAATAAGGGATTGAATCCGGCGACTCAACCCGAAAACAGATGATTGTGAGATCATACAGGGGTTGGGACCCTTGGCCGACCCGATTTTCCCCGGGGTTTGCACCACGGGCTCTTCTATTCCGAAACCTTCAGGGTCGTCTGTGCCGATCCGAAAGGCTGCGCCATAGCGGCGATCCGCAGATGACATAGGAGCTCGCAGTGGCACGTCAAGAACCCTCGCTGTCGGGACCGGAGTCGGCGTCGCAATCGGCATCGACATTCGAAAGCATTGGGCGGCAGTCCTCGAAGTCGAGTCTAACGCCGACTTGATATCTACAGCGATATCGACCGCGACCCCATTCCGATGATCTCCCGCAACGCCACCGCGAAGGGTTTTCGGAACAGAACAGAACCATTGACGTGGATGTGAGGCGCCACCCTTCGCGCAGCTCGCTCTCTCGCTGCCTTCCGCATTGCAGGACCTCGATGCGGATGCAGTCCCAACCGGTGCTATATTCTTTCCGTGGAGAACCTCTTCCATCCGCTGGTACGAGAGTGGTTCGAGCGCCGTTTCGGAACTCCGACACAGGCTCAGGCGTTGGGCTGGCCGGCGATTGCCAGCGGTCGGCACACGCTCATATCGGCGCCGACCGGGTCGGGCAAGACTCTGGCCGCCTTTCTCGTCTGCCTTGACCGCCTGATCAAGGCAGCCCTGACCGGAACCATCGAAGACGTCGCGCAGGCGGTCTATGTTTCACCGCTCAAAGCCTTGTCAAACGACGTGCACACGAACCTGCAGGTGCCCCTGGAGGAGATGCGCGATCTTGCCCGGCTGAAGCAGATCGAGCTCCCCGAAATCAGGATAGCGCTGCGCACGGGCGACACACCCGCACACGAGCGCCAGGCGCGAGCGCGGAAGCCGCCTCACATCTGGATCACGACTCCCGAATCACTCTACATACTTCTCACCTCGGCGAGCGGCCGTCGTGGCCTTGCCGGTGTGCACACCCTTATCCTGGATGAAATCCACGCTGTAGCCGGAGGCAAGCGCGGTTCCCATCTTGCGCTCTCTGCCGAACGGCTCTGCGCGCTGGCCGGTTCGCCGGTCACGCGTATCGGCCTGAGCGCAACGCAGCGCCCGATCGAGGAAGTGGCCCGCTTCCTGGTCGGCGCCGAAAACCTGGGCCCGGACGGCAGGCCGTCGTGCGAGATTGTGGACATAGGGTATGGTCGGGAGATGGACCTCAGGGTCGAAATTCCCGGCGGCGAGCTGGGGCCGGTTGCGACCAACGTCCTGTGGGACGAAACCGTGGGTCGCCTGGCCCAATTGGGCGCCGCGCATCACACGACGCTGGTCTTCATGAATACCAGGCGGCTGGTCGAGCGGGTGGCCCACCAGCTTTCCGTGCTGATGGGCGAAGATAACGTCGCTCCCCATCACGGCAGCCTTTCGCGCCAGACCCGCCTCGGGGTAGAACGCCGCCTCAAACACGGAGAGCTGAAGGTTTGCGTGGCGACAGCCTCGCTTGAATTGGGGATCGACATCGGAGCCATCGACCTGGTCTGCCAGATAGGTACGCCCCGCTCGATCGGAATCCTGCTGCAACGCGTCGGAAGATCGGGCCACTGGCTGGGGGGTGTCACGAAGGGACGCCTCTTCCCGCTCACCCGTGATGAGCTGATTGAGTCGGCCGCCCTGCTGTACGCAATACGGCAGGGAGAACTCGACCGCCTCAGCGTCCCTTCCTGGCCATTGGACATACTCGCGCAGCATATCGTGGCCATGTGCAGCGCGGAGGCGTGGCAGACAGAGAATCTTTTCCGGCTGGTCCGCAGTTCGTATCCCTACCGGGATCTTCCCCGCGGTCCCTTTGACGCGGTGGTGCGCATGCTCTCCGAAGGATTTGCCGGGCGGTTGGGATATCGCTCCGCGCTGCTCCACCTTGACGGCATCCACAATGTTGTGCGAGGCCGACGCGGCGCGAGAATAGCCGCCCTGACAAGCGGCGGCGCCATACCGGACAACGCAGACTATGACGTCATCCTGGAACCCGATGGGACCCGGGTCGGGACCGTGTTCGAGGATTTCGCGGTCGAGAGCATGACCGGCGATGTCTTCCTTTTGGGCAACTCGGCCTGGCGGATACGGAAGATCGAACGCGGGCGGGTGCTCGTTGAAGACGCCCGGGGACAGGCGCCAAACGTGCCCTTCTGGATCGGCGAGGCTCCGGCGCGAACTCGCGAGCTCTCCGCATGCGTGTCGGTCGTGAGGCAGGCTATTGCCGATCGTCTCCATGACCGTGTCGACTGCATTCGATGGCTCTCCGAAAATGCAGGGCTCTCGGAACAGGCCGCGGCCGCGGCCTGGGCGTACGTTTCGGAGGGAAAGCGGATTCTCGGTGCCGTCCCGACGGACAGGCGCGTGATAGCTGAGCGCTTCTTCGATGAGAGCGGCGGGATGCAGCTGGTCCTGCATGCTCCGTTCGGCAGCCGGATAAACCGGGCCTGGGGCCTGGCGCTGCGCAAACGTTTCTGCCGCAAGTTCGACTTCGAGCTTCAGGCCGCAGCAACCGAAGACGGCATCAACCTGTCGCTCGGAGCGCAACATTCATTCCCGCTCGAGGATGTCTTCCAGTTTCTGCGGTCGCACCAGGTCGAAGAAACGCTGGCCCAGGCCGTTCTTGCCTCCCCTGTTTTTGCAGTCCGCTGGCGGTGGACCATCTCGCGCGCGCTCGCACTCTTGCGCTTTGCCGGGGGCAGGCGCGTTCCGCCGCAGATCCAGCGCATGCGCGCCGACGATTTGCTCGCAGCGGTCTTCCCCGCCCAGGCCGGTTGCCAGGACAACCGGGCGGTTCCGGACGTCGAAATCCCCGAACACCCGCTTGTGTTCGAAACGCTGCGTGACTGCCTCCACGAGGCGCTCGACGCCGACGGCTTGCGCGAGGTTCTCCGTTCACTGGAACGGGGCGAGATCGAACTGCTCGCCAGGGACACCCCTGTACCTTCGGTCTTCTCCCACCAGATCCTGAACGCAATGCCATACGCTTTCCTGGACGACGCCCCGATCGAGGAACGCCGGGCCCGCGCCGTCTTCATGCGTCGCGTTTTGCCCGAGCAGAGCAGCGACCTCGGGACGCTCTCCCCGGATGCTATCCGGAGCGCGTCGGAAGACGCATGGCCGGAGGTGCGTGACGCAGAGGAACTGCACGACGCCCTGCTGGGTCTTGCCATCTTCCCCGAGAGCCAGGTGCACCGCTTGCCGCAAGAGGCCGGTTCCTGGTTTGATACACTGGTAGCAGCGGGACGCGCGGTTCGCCTCGAACGAGAGCGCACTTATTGGGTAGCTGCGGAGCGGGGGAACCTGGTTGCCGGGATCCCCGACGACATCGAAGCGGTGACCGAGGCGGTGCGGGGGTGGATCGAAGTCAGCGGCCCGCTCACAGCCGAAGGCCTGGGAGAGACTCTTGGCCTCGAAACGGACACCATCAGGACTGCGTTGGCACGCCTCGAGGGCGAAGGGCTGGTCCTGCGCGGCCGCTTTACTCCCAGCGGCGAGGACGAGTTCTGCGACCGGCGGATACTTGCCCGGATTCATCGTGCGACACTCGTGCGCCTGCGAAGAGAGATCGAGCCCGTTCCGCCCTCCACCTTCCTGCGCTTCCTCTTCGATTGGCAGCACGTCTCGGAAGGCGCGCGGCCGGAGGGCGAATCCGGAGTACTGGAAGTAATCGAACAGCTGCAGGGATTCGAGACCGCCGCGGCCGCCTGGGAGGCTGAACTCCTGCCCGCCAGAGTGCGCAGTTACGAGCCATCGAGCCTCGACAGCCTTTGCCTTGCAGGGGATGCGGTCTGGGGACGCTGGACCCGGAGAGCGACCCAGTCCGAGGTCCCGGCGCGGCGTCCCGGACTCACCCGAGCCGCAGTTCTGGGCCTCGCCCTGCGGGAAGACGTGAGCTGGCTTCTGGATCCTGCTCCGGCAGACGAGTCGGCAATCTCCGTTCCGGCAAGAGATGTCCTCGCATTCCTGAGGCGGCGGGGCGCATCGTTCTTCGCTGAGATCGTTACCGGAACCCGCCATCTGCCGGCAGAGGTCGAAGACGCCCTCTGGCAACTGGTCGCAGCAGGCATGGTCACCGCCGATTCATTCGCGGCCCTCCGGGCGCTCGTGACCGGCGAGGCGCGCCGACTCGAGCGGTCGCGCCACCGCCGGCGCACCCCGCGTCGAACCCGCGAGGGCAGGTGGTCCCTGCTCGAACCGGAAGGCTCCGCCGCCGGGGACATTGCCGAACTCAGAACCAGGCAGCTGCTACGGCGATACGGCATCCTCGGCCGTGAACTGCTTGCCCGTGAAACCTCGTCACCGCCCTGGCGCGACATGCTTTTCGTGTTGCGCCGCCTGGAGTCCCGCGGCGAAATACGCGGCGGCCGCTTCGTGGCGGGACTTGCGGGGGAACAATTCGCCATCCCGGAGGCTGTCGATGCTTTGCGTGCCACCCGGCGTCAGGAACCGGACGGGATATACGTGCGGGTTTCCGGCTGTGACCCGCTGAACCTCGCAGGGATAGTGACACCGGGTTCGCGCATCCCGGCCGTTCTCGGTAACCGGGTCGTCTACCGCGACGGGGTCCCCGTGGCATCCGTCGAAGGGCCTGAAACTCGCATCCTGATGAAGGTGCCGTCAACCGAATCCCAGACACTCGAGCGCATCCTCGACGAGCGGCCCGCCTCTGCATTTAACAGTGCTACTTGAAGGTAATGAAGGTGGATGTGCGTCCGCTTTTCAAGACGCCGCGACGGGTGAAAACCCGCCCCCACATCACTCACTCCTGAAATGGCCTCACACCCGCCTCTGCGATTCAGACAGTGAGGGCTACGAGACTGGCGACGTGTGACAGGAAGCCTGCGCTGCAAGGACGCTGTTCAACCCCTACAGGGTTGACATCTTCTGATCATCCTGATCCCCGGGGTTTGCACCCGGGCTGTTCTATTCGACGCTTTCAGCGTCGTCGGTGTCGATCGCGGCCGGCATCTGTGAGGCATCGCCGACAGCAGTAAATCAATGGACTGAACGGCGTGGTGACTCTCAGTCCCCGCGCGCAGTACGTCGGACTCGACCCCGAAGGGGGTCGAACAGAACCCGGGGTGCAAACCCCGGGAGGATCGGATCTGCCGCAAGGCCCAACCCTGTAAGGGTTGGACAGCGATCACCTGACGAGACGACGTCACTTCAATTTCCACTGTCTGAATCACAGACACCCGTCTCCCGACGCAAGACGCGGGGGGCAAACGGGTGTAATATAAACGTTTAGCGTTGACCGGCAGCGGGCCGGCACTGATGCACCCTCCAATCATCCATTCTTAATGAGAGGTGAAGGATGCGACTCACGGACAGGATGAAGCGCATAGGCACGGAAACCGCTTTCGAGGTGTTCGCACGGGCCCAGGCGCTGGAACGGCAGGGCAAGAACGTGGTGCACCTCGAGCTCGGCGAGCCCGACTTTCCGTCGCCAAAGGCTGCCATCGAGGGGGGGATCGAGGCACTGCGGGCGGGGATGACAAAATACACGACATCTCCCGGCATTCTGGATCTGCGTGCCCGGATCGCTGAAGTGGAAGGACCCCGCCGCGGCCTCAAGTTCGCACCTGAGCAGGTAGTGGTGACTCCCGGCGCGAAGCCGATCATGTTCTATGTGCTTCTCGCACTTGCCCAGGAGGGGGACGAAGTCCTGTACCCCGACCCCGGCTTCCCGATCTATGAGTCAATGATTCGATTCGCGGGCGCGACTCCCGTCCCCTATCCGCTGCGGGAGGAAAACGACTTCTGCATGGACCCTGAATATGTCGCGGCCCACCTCTCGCCGCGAACCCGCCTGCTGATCATCAGTTCTCCGAACAATCCGACGGGAGGAGTGGAACCCCTCGAGAACCTCGGCAGGCTGGCTGAAGCATTGCGCCGGAACGACACCTGGATACTCTCGGACGAGATTTACAGCCATCTGATCTTCGAAGGCTCCCATCATTCGATCACGGGTTTTGAGGGCATGCCCGAAAAGACCATAATTCTCGACGGCTTTTCAAAGACCTACAGCATGACCGGTTGGCGCCTGGGCTGGGGGATAATGCCGCAGGAACTCGTACCGCATATCACGCGGCTCGTCATCAACTCGGTTTCGTGCACATCCGGGTTTTCGCAGAAGGGAGGCCTGGGAGCCATTTCGACGCTGGAAGAGACACTCCCGCCCATGCGGGAGGAGTTCAAGCGCCGTCGCGAAATAATCGTCTCGGGGCTGAGCGAAATCCCGGGAGTGCGGTGCACAAGACCGCGCGGGACATTCTACGCGTTTCCCAACGTCAGATCTTTTGGGCGGAAGTCTAAACAGGTAGCGGACTACCTGCTGGAGAAAGCGGGCGTAGCCTGCCTGTCGGGGACCGCTTTCGGAAACGAAGGGGAAGGATACCTGAGGCTCTCATTTGCGACCTCGATCGACAAGATCCAGGTTGCACTCGCCCGTATCAGAGAGGGGCTCGCGAACTTTCCGGCTTGATCTGCGCCTCAGAGTCGCCTGGTCATGAAGATCGTGGGTACCAGGTGGCCGTAGACCTCGAGCGTTTCGCCGCCGCCTGGGTGGAAACCGCAGGCGCGGTAAAAACCCTCCGCATCGGGCGAGGCGTAGACAAATACGTCTTTGAACAGGGCCGGCGGAACCAGGGACTCGAGGTGTTCCAGGAGGAGTCGTCCTATGCCGATCCGCTGGCACAAAGGCGACACTGCAAGAAATCTGATTTCATTCAAGTCCAAGCCACCGACCCCGACCACTCCCAGATCGTTTTCGCACACTGACACGTAATAGAGCGCCGCACGCTCGAGAATGAGATCGGGCACCTCGGCTGCCAGCAACGCCTTTCGGAGGTCGGGAGGGTAGCTGGCGTCGGTCTCCACGTTGGCCCGCAGAATCTCACAGCAGCTGCAGGCATCCTCCGGGCGGAATTGACGGCACCTGGCAATCGGCACAAGCACCTCCTCACGCGGCCTGCGGGCTAGGGAATATAGGCGATGGCGTCGATCTCGACCTTCAGGTCCTGGGCCGGCAACAAGGCAACCTGAACCGTCGTGCGTGCGGGCCGGTTGTCGCCGAACATGCGCGCGTAAACGGCGTTCATTTGCGGAAAGTCGCGGATGTCAGTCAGAAAAACCCCGCAGCGCAAGACATGGCTCAGGCTTGAGCCGGCCGCCTCCAGGATTGACGCGATGTTCTTGAGCACCTGCTCCGTCTGCGTTTCGATGTCCGGCCCGGCAAGGTTGCCGGTGGCAGGATCTACAGCTCCCTGACCGGAAACGAATATCAGCCTGTCGCAGACTACTCCGGGTGAATAGGGACCGCGCGGCGCGGGAAGGTTTGCGGACTGTACCGGCTTATGTCGTGTCAGTGAACCCATTTTCGTCTCCTGATAGATACCAGCAGTAGATTCTTACCCTCCGCAGCCGGCGCAGGCAAGAACGGTTTACCTGAAAACCTCAAGCTGTCAGCCATCCGCTGAAGCCTGAGAGCTGACTGCTGATAGCTCTTCACTGAAGCGTGTGGCCTGATATAATTTGACTCTTTTGCATGTCCGGTCGCCGCGGATGCTGCAGGAGAGGACGGGAAAATGAAGCCGAGGCTGTTGATCGTGATCATGTTGGTGGCAGCCGGAGGTGTCTTATTGTACCGCAGCGTGTACCGCAGTGGTCCTCGCCTCGCAACTGGAATAGAAATCGGCAGACCGGCGCCTGAATTCAAGCTTCCCGATCTGTCCGGCAACGCAGTATCCCTCGCCCAGTATCAGGGAAAGATCGTTCTGGTCGACTTCTGGGCGACCTGGTGCGGCCCCTGCAGGCTCAGCATGCCGGTGCTCGAGGACCTGCAAAAGGAATACCCGAACGAACTGGTGCTCCTCGCGGTGAATCTGCAGGAACCGCTCGACGAGGTCCGGCAGTACGTCACGGCACAGCGCATCCGGTCCAGGGTCCTGCTTGACGAGGAAGGCAGGGTTGGGACAGTCTACGGGAGCGAATCGATCCCAATGCAGGTCCTGATCGACCAGAAGGGTATCGTGCGCGATATCCGGATGGGATTCAGCCAGGACTTGGGGGCTCACTTCAGAGGAGAGATCCGGGAGCTCCTAGGAAGCTGAGCCCTCCCGCGGCATCGTGCTGTGCTCCTCCAGATAGGCCGTCACCTGCTCGGCCGTTTCTTCAGCCGTGCGCACGCACGCTCCGATCGAGAAGCCACGCAGGTAGTTTCCTGTGAGAAACATCCCCGGAATCCTCGCGGCTTCCTCCTCGATCCGCCGCACACGACGCTCGTGCCCGAGGGTGTACTGTGGCAGAGCCCGCTCATATCTCTGCATGGCAACCACCTCCGGCGCGATGATGATCCCCAGCGTGGCCTTCAGGTCCCTCTTCAATACCGCCACGATCTTGTCGTCACCCGCGAGCGCGATATCGGTGTCGGTGGCCCCTCCGAGAAGAACTCTCATGAGTACGAGCCCCTCAGGCGCACGGCCGGGGAAGATGGAGGAGCTCCAGACGCAGGCCAGCATGCGGACTCCCTGATCGCCGGGCACCAGCACACCGAACCCTTCGGTGGTGCGGGCAACGTCCTCCCTGCTGTAGGCGACGGAGGCGACGGTGAGCGGGGGATGCTCGATGGAAAAGAGTTCCTGTGCGAGCCTGTCGGCGAACGGTTCCACGATCTCCGCGGTGCGAAATGCGCCCGCCGCAAATACGACCGCGTCGGCCTGGGTCTCGCGCTCACCGTCGTTCAGCACCAGTTGGAAGAGAAACCTGCTGTGTCCATCCTGCACGGCAGGAACGATCTTCTTCAATTGAACCCCGAGCTCGATGTTCTCTTTCCCAAGCTTCTCGGCCAGACGCCGCGGAAGCTCGTGCAGACCCTTCGTGAAGGAACAGAGCCGCTCCCCTTTACCTCCCGAGTCGGAGTCGTGGCAGCTCCGGACAAAGCCCGTCAAGGTACTCGAGATATCACACCCGCGGCGGAGTAGGTCCGGGCAGACAAACTGTGCGGAGAGCCGGTTCACGTCGCCGGCGTGAGTGCTGGCTACAACCGGTGACGCAACTCTTTGCAGGACCTCGCGCCCGAAACGCAAGGCTATGAACTCCGCGACGGTCTCTCCGCCCCCGTACGCTCCGCCTCTGCCCAGAAACTCACGCAGGGCTCTCAACTTGGATCCCACGCCGATCAATCGGGTCGACAAGAGCGCACGAAGCGTAAGCGGCAGAGGGTGCAGTCCATGCCGGTGGTAGACATATCTTGGAAGCATGAGGTCCGCGGTCAGAAGATCGGAGTCCAGGCCGACTTCCCTGACCAGGGTCATGAGTCGGGCGCCATCGACGAAGAAGAGTGGGCCTTCTTCGTACCTGAAACCCGCAGGGTGGCTCGCGCTCTGCAGGAAACCGCCGACACGATTGGCGGCCTCCAGGACAGTGACGTTCCAGCCGCGCCGCTGAAGCCGATAGGCGCAGGTCAGCCCCGAAACACCTCCGCCGATAACAATGACGTGCTTCCTCGCTGTCGACATGTTTCAGGGGCGGATCCCGGCATCTGACCGGGGACTCAATCCGCTGAGAATTTCTCAGATCACTGAAGCCTGATTCTACACCATCCCGGCAGCTCTGATCTTGCCATTCAGAGGCCGGAGAGGACCCCGAGCCATCAGCCCTCAGCTCTCAACTTTCAAGCTAGACCGTTCGGGAGGCGGTGACAGTTGCCCGCTGATTGCTGAAAGCTGATTGAGGAACCTACATGGCCCTCACCGCGATGCGGGCGAGTGCGTCGATGAACTTGGGATGGGTGTTCAGCGCAGGAACCCTGTAGAACTCACTGATGCCGCATCCTGCCGCCAGCTGCCTGTAGCTGATGTCGATCTCCTGGAGAGTCTCTATGTGGTCGGATACGAAGCTGATCGGCATCACCAGGACGTGCTCCGCACGGGCGCGGCCCAGCTCGGCAATAACTTCACTCGTCGACGGTTCGAGCCACCTCACCGGCCCCACTTTGCTCTGGAACGAGATCGTGAAGGGATGGGCGTTTTCCAACAGATCGTTAACACGACGCACGGTCTTCTGGGTCTGCTGAAGATACGGGTCTCCCTCCGTCACATAGCGGGCAGGGATGGAATGTGCGCTGTAGAGCAGGTGGATCTCTCCCGGGTTCTCCGTGCTGAAGTTGCCGCGCGCGGCACGCACGAGGTCAGTCAGCGCCTCGATGTAGAGAGGTTCCTCCGGCCAGGGATCGACGTAGGCTACCTGCATGTTCGAAATCCGGGAGCGGAATCGCGGCCCCGAGAGCAACCTCTTGAGGTGCTTGAAACAGGAGCCGGTCGTGGTGAAGGAGAATTGCGGGAACAACGGGAGGGCCACCAGCCTGTTCACCCCATCCCTGCATGCCTGCTCGAGGGCTTCGTCAATCGTCGGGGCCCAGCACCGCATCGCCACGTAGACGCGGGCAGGGCGGTCCATTTCCTTAAGCTTCGAGGCGAGCGCGACTGCCTGCTCTTCCGTGATCCTGCGCAGCGGGGATCCACCCCCAATTTGCCGGTAGAGATCGCGCGACTTGCGCTGGCGGCTCGTTGCGATGGACCAGGCGACCAGCTTGCGGAGAACATTGCTCCGGATTCTGATGATGTCGGGATCCGAGAAGAGGTTGTACAGGAAGGGGCGCACATCCTCGAGCTTTTCGGGGCCGCCTAGGTTGAAGAGAAACACCCCTGTGTTCACCCGGGTAGCAGGGCTTTCTTCCGCTGTCATGGAATTCCGCTCGAGATGATTCAAAGGGTGCGTGAAAAGACCGGTTTCTCCCCGGGTATCCGGAGATATCTGTCGAAAACCATCCCCACGTTGCGAATGAAGATGCGGCCCAGCCGCGTGACTGAAATCCTGTCCGGAGACATCTCAACCATGCCGTCACTCTCGAGCGGCCTGAGAGCTGCGAGCTCGGTCGCAAAGTACTCGTCGAACGACAAGTGGAAATCGCTTTCGATCTCTGATTTGTGCAGCACGCAATGGCAGAGGATCCTGCTGATCACCTCGCGCCGGATTACGTCGTCTTCCGTCAGCCGGATGCCCCTCATGGTGGGCAGGACCTGCCGCTCTATCGCGGCATAGTAGTCCTTGATGTCCCGGAAGTTCTGGGAGTAGGAGCGTCCTATTCCGCTGATCGAACTCACTCCAAGCCCCAGTAGATCCGCCCCGGCTTTTGTCGTGTAGCCCTGGAAGTTCCTGTGAAGGGTCCTGTTCTGCTGAGCCTCACAGAGCTCGTCGTCGGGACGCGCAAAATGGTCCATGCCGATGTAGACGTAGCCGGCCTCCGTAAATCGCTCGATCCCCGCTCTGAAGATACGGAACTTCTCCATGCCCTGCGGAATGAACCTGGCGAATGAGCCCTGCTGCTTTTTCATCCAGGGAACATGGGCATAGCTGAACATCGCGACACGATCCGGCCCCCATTCGAGCACCCTGTCCACCGATTCCGTGAAGCTCTCGGGCGTCTGGTGCGGCAATCCGTAGATCAGGTCGATGTTGATGGACTCGTACGCCAGCGAACGGCAGAGCTCGAACAGCGCCTTGCTCTCCTCGGGAGGCTGGAACCGGCGAACCGTCTTCTGCACCAGCGGGTTGAAATCCTGGATGCCCATCGATATGCGGTTGAAACCGACGCGACGCAGAGTGCGGGCATGATCCCCGGTAGTCACCCGCGGATCCACTTCGATCCCGAGCTCGGCGTCGGGGGCGAATCGAAAACGCTCCCGAAGGTGAATGGTAAGGTCTTCCAGCTGGGCGGGGCTCAGGTAGGTAGGCGTGCCCCCTCCATAGTGCAGCTGTACCACGGGGCGCTCGCGATCCAGACGGCTCGACACCTGGTCAATCTCCCACTTCAGCTTCTCGAGGTAGGGGATCGCGACTTCGGGGTTCTTGTTTATGACGACGTTACAGCCGCAGAAGAGACAGAGACTCCGGCAAAAAGGGAGGTGGACATAGAGGGACAGCGGCCGGCACGGCCGCGCGTCATTCGACTCACGTATGATGCGGTCATGATCCTCCGGTCCGAACTCGCCCACCCATTCAGGTGCGGTCGGATAGCTGGTATATCGTGGTCCCGGGACGTTGTATCGGTTGACCATCTCCTCGGAAACATCGAGGATCCAGGCCCCCGGGCGCGGCTCTGAGTTCGGTGAAGCCTTCATAACCAACAAAAATTACCACGAAGGGAAGACGGGACCAAGGCGAGCGCGGCGTCGAAGCTGGCGCTGAAACATGGCGGCGGGTTTCCAACCCGGCGGTTGAACCCGCCCACATGTATGCCGGGACTATTTGAAGAAAAAGAAGGCGATGCCCAGGATCACGTAGACGGCCAGCAGTTGCACGCCCTCCATCCAGTTAGTCTCACCATCCTGGGTGATCACGGCCATCACAACCGCCGCCAGGACAACGGCCATCACCTCGAGCGGCGTGAACAACAGGTCCATCGGCGACGGTCCGATCCAATGACTCAGGAAGACGAGAACCGGGGCGACGAAAAGCGCGACCTGTATGGAGGAACCGACGGCAATGTTGATGGCTATGTCCATCTTGTTCTTGCGCGCCATCATGACGGCGGTGGAATGCTCGGCGGCGTTCCCGATGATCGCCACGAGGATGACGCCCAGGAAGACGTCGTTCATGCCCAGACTTCTGGCGGACTCCTCGGCGGCGCCGACGAGAAACTCGCTCATCAGCGCGACCAGCGCGGTCGATCCGAGCAGAATCCCGACTGGTTTCCAGGAAGACTCGCTCCGCCCGGCCCGGACTCGCGGAGAATGTTCGGGCGTCCGGCCCACGTACAGGTGCCGGTGGGTCTTCAGGCTGAAGATCAGTCCCAGGGAATAGCAGGCGATCAGTACGATCGCGATCTCGAGGCTCACCTCCCGTTCGGCCAGGCGAACGTCCCCCACCACCACGAGGGCAAACACCGCCGGCACGACGAGGCTCACGGCGCTCAGCAGCAGCATGGTCGAGCCGATGCCGGCAGCCGTCCTGTTGAACGTTTGTGCCTGGTGTTTCAAGCCGCCGACGAGCGTGCTGAATCCGAAGACCAGGAGGATGTTCCCGATGATGGATCCCGTGATGGATGCCTTGACTAGGTCATGGAGGCCGGCGCGCAGCGCCAGCGCGGCGATGATCAGCTCCGCGGCATTGCCGAACGTGGCGTTGAGCAGCGCGCCGGGCCCCTCGCCAAGCCTCTCGGCAAGGTCTTCGGTCGCTTTTCCCATGATGCCGGCAAGAGGTACGATCGCGAGCGCGGAGGTCGCGAAAACATAGACCGGCCCGGTGTGAAACACCCATTCAAGGGCCGCCGCGACCGGCACAAACACGAGCAGGAGGTCGAGGAGATTCTCGGGTCTGCGCATCCTCATCATCCGTGCGAACTTTTCGTCAAAGGCTCGCCATCCGGGTCAACCTCCTCAATCGGGCCCAGCCCGAGCGTTTCGAGGCCTCCCAGGATTCGCCCCCTGTCGCCTACGGCCACGACGACAAGCCCGTCAGGCCTCAGGAACTGACGGGCGACACGCTGCGCCTCGGCAGCCGTAACCGCATCCACGCGCAGCGGGAGCTTCCGGTAGTAGTCCAACGGCAGGGAGTGAACGAAGAGCTTGCCGATGCTCGACGCCGCCTGGGACGTCGTTTCGAACCGGCCCGGCAGAGATTGCGTAATCGATTCGCGCGCGGTGATCAATTCGGCCGTTGTCAATTCCTCGCTGCGCATCCTCTCGAGCTCGCTGAGAATCTCCGTGATCGCCGCGGCGGTCGCGTCGGCTCGAACGCTTGCCGCCACGATGAAAGGGCCGGCGCCACGCCTGGAGGCGAAGGCCGACGACGCACCATACGTGTATCCGTGCACTTCACGAAGGTTGAGGTTGATCCGGCTCGAAAAAAGGCCTCCGAGCGCCGTGTTCATCACATCGATGGCAACGAAGTCCGGATGGGCGCGGGGCACGCCCACATGACCGAGCCGAAGTACGGTCTGCGGCAGTTCCGGCCTGTCGACCGCCACAACCCGGCGCACCGGTACTCCTGCCGGCGGCGGCTGCGCGGGTGGCGCTCCCCTTCCCGCCCATGACCCGAAATGCTGCTCTGCCAGGTCACGCAGCTCCCCGGATGTAACGTCACCCGCGACCACAAGCGCGGCGTGCAGGGGAAGGTAACCTTCGCGCCAGAACACCTCCAGCTCCGTTCCCGTAACGTCGCGGTTGGACCGTTCCGTCCCGATCTCGGCAAACCCGTACGGATGTTCCGGGCCGTAGACTGCCCTCAGGAACGCTTTGCCCGCGACCGTCGAAGGATCGTCCCGCTGCTGGATAATCTGCGTCAACCGATCATGACGCACACGATCGATTTCGGCCTCGGGAAACGCCGGATTGAGCAGCACATCCGACACCAGTTCAAAAGCCGCATCTACATTTCTCTTCAGTGTGCGAACCGACACGTACGAGTAGTCGACAGTGGAGCCCGTCGACAGCCTCGCCCCCAGCTGGTCAGCAGCCCGGGCGATCTCCATCGCCGACCGATTTCGCGTTCCCTCGTCCAGCATCTCCGCGGTAAAGGAGGCCAATCCGGGGCGGTGCAACGGGTTTCTGTCGCTCCCGCTCATGACGATGACGTTGGCTGAAACAAGCGGGAGATTGTGCTGTTCAACCAGGTAGACCCTCAGTCCGTTTGGCAGCGTGAAGACCTCCGGAACGGGCAAGCTGAGTGGAGACGGTGCACCCGCCGCAGGCGGCGACATCCGCCACTTCTCACCGGTCGAAGATTCCGGTGCAGGAACCCCCTCCGGCGGTTTGCCGGCCCTTGGGACATCGTCGATGACCTTCTGCCCCGTCACGCCGTAGACCACCACCCGTGATTGCTGAGTCAACCTGCTTTGTGCCACCAGGTGCAGGGCCTCCGTGTCGACCCTTCGATACCTCTCGAGGTCACCGTGGAGATAGCCAGGGTCACCGAGGAAGTGGTTGTAGAGGTTCAGACGGTCGGCGACGCCGCCGAATCCACCCAGTGTTTCCAGGCCGCGGATGATGCTTGCCTCGATCGTGTTTCGCGCCCCTTCGAGTTCCTCCGGGTCCGGGCCCTCTGCTCGCAGCAGCACAAGTTCCTCGTCGATGGCCTGTTCCAATGTCTCGGGTGCAACGTCGGGTTTTGCTGTCGCCTCAACGATGAAAACCGAACCAAGCGCGAGGGAATACTGATGAGCGCTGACGTCCTGTGCCAGGCGCCTCTCGTACACCAGGCGACGGTAGAGACGGCTCGATTTGCGGCTTCCCAGGATCCGCCCGATCAGATCGCACTCCGCGTCCCCGGCTTTGAAAATCGGGTCGGTCAGCCACGCCATGAATATGCCTGGCAACTCCACCTGGTCTGGGACTGCAGCGCGCCGGGGTGATGCGATGGCGGGAGTCACGACATCGATACGAGGCACCGGTGGCCCGGACGGAATGGGGCCGAAATACTTCCCGACCAGCGCCCTGGCCTTGTCCGGGTCGATATCCCCTACGATAGCGAGGCTGGCGTTATTGGGGGCGTAGTAGAGCCGGAAGAACTCCCGCACATCCTCCAGGCTCGCCGCCTCGATATCGGCGTGTGAACCGATGACTGAAGCATGGTAAGGGTGCTGGCGCGGGAAGAGCCGGTGAAACAGCTCTTCCTGAACGAGCCCGTACGGCATGCTTTCCACGCTTTGGCGGCGCTCGTTGCGCACCACGTCGCGCTGGTTTTCCAGATTCTTCGCATCGAGCTTGTCGAGCAGGAAGCCCATCCGGTCGCTCTCCAGCCAGAGAGCAAGCTCGAGCTGGTTGGAAGGGACGGTCTCGAAATAGTTGGTGCGATCAAAGTCCGTCGTGCCGTTGATTTCGGTCGCACCGGCGGCCTCAAGCCGCCGGATGTGCTCCTTGACACCGACATGGCGGGACCCCTCGAACATCATGTGCTCAAAGAGGTGGGCGAAGCCTGTCAGTCCCGGACGCTCGTTGGCCGGCCCGACGTGATACCAGATGTTGACCGCGACCAACGGCAGACGATGGTCCTCGAGTAGAATCACATCGAGCCCGTTCGGCAGCCGGTACTTTTCAAAATCGAGAGTCGGATCACCCTTGATTTCCGCCACGCACCCTCCTCGCACTGTTTAGACAGGATAGCAGACGCACGTTCGGTCTGTTAGCCATCCCTGTAAGGGCAGCAGGTTCTCAGTGCCTTTTCGCGGCTTCAATGAGTCGGGCCTACAGCCCTCGATGGCGTTCTCGCGCGCGTACCTGGCGCGCTGCGCCCGGCTGGTATGAACCGGGCCTCCGGCCCTTCGGAGATCGTGCGTATCGGGAATCCCGGTCTCGAAGAGCCAACAAGAGCGCCAAAGGCGCGACCCATGGCAGCCTGGGGCAGCGCCCCAGGGAATGTCGAAACGGAACAGGGACAAGGGCCATAGGCCCGTTTCATTACTCTAGCGCAGAACGCGTGAAACAACGGGGCTATTGAGCTAGAATCCGGCGCTGATGCCGACAGGTAGATATTCGCTGAAAAGGTGAATTATGCGCCGTCCGACTCCGCCCGCCGCCGGTGCGACGGCGCTCCTCCTCGCCCCGACCTGGCAAAATGGTTCTGCCGAGGATACTGCTCCAGTACCAACCTCAGGTTATTGGCATCGTGTCAGGTATTTTCAGGCAGGGGCTCTGACACGGTCATGACACCTGCGACCCGGGAGAGATATTCGCTTATGAACAGCAGAGCCTGCTGCCTCCTTGCGCTCTTCGTTGTCTTGCCGGCCGCGGCCGCCGAACCTGTCGCCGCGAACCAACCCCGCGAAGGACACGGATTGCATTTCACGACTCCCGTTACCGTATGGGACGAAGCGTTGCCCCTGGGCAACGGAATCATGGGAGCCCTTGTCTGGGGTGACGGCAAACCGGTCAGAATCTCCCTGGACCGGAGCGACCTGTGGGATCTCCGTCTGGTGCCGGAATTCAGCACGCCCGAGTACAAATTCCGGATCATGCGGGAATGGCACCTCCAGGGGCGCACCGAGGATCTGGTCCGCCTCTATGAGCAGCCCTACAATCGTCCCGCGCCCACCAGGATCCCGGCAGGCCGGATCGAGCTGTCGTTCGATACCGACCCGGTGTTCGTCGATTCCGGCCTCTCCCTCGCCGATGCGACTGCGAGCATGCGGTTCAAGGGAGCCCGCCTCCGCGCCATGGTGCACGCGGTGGAGCCGGTCGGGATGCTCGCCGTGCGCGCTCCGGCCCCGGTGTCGATAGCCCTGTTAGCACCGGCCTTTGCGGGCAAGATCGATGAACCGGCGCGCGGCGGGATTGGCGCCGGGGATCTCGCCCAGCTCGGATACCCGGCGCCTCAGAAGAGTGCCGGGCCGGGTTGGCAGGCCTTCCTGCAGCAGGGAGCGGAGGGATTCCGCTTTGCGGTCTACGTCTGCTGGAAAAGCGGCGGCGGATCCTGGACGGCGGCCTGGTCCGTCGCATCGAGTTTCGAGGGGCCTGACCCGCTGGCCCTTGCCCGGAAACGTTCTGAAGCCGCACTTGCGAAGGGATACGACGGAATGGCTGAATCCCACCGTGAGTGGTGGCGAAGCTACTGGCAGAAATCCTCCGTCTCGCTCCCCAACCCTGTTCTTGAACGGCAGTGGTACCTGGAAACCTACAAGTTCGGATCCGCCGCGCGCAGGGGGGCGCCGCCCATCAGCCTGCAGGCGATCTGGACCGCGGACGACGGGAAACTTCCGCCATGGAAAGGTGACTACCATCACGACCTCAACACTCAGCTGAGCTACTGGCCCTGCTATGCGGCAAATCACCTGGAGGAGGGGCTGGGCTACCTTGATTACCTTTGGAACACCCGCGATGCCGGTTTTGCCTGGACGGAGCGCTTCTTTGAAATGCCGGGCCTGAACGTGCCCATGACGGCAGACCTGAACGGAAATCAGATCGGCGGCTGGCGACAGTACACGCACTCGGCCACCACGGGAGCCTGGCTGGCCCAGCACTTCTACCTGCACTGGAAATACAGCGGCGATCGCGAGTTCCTCGCGCAGAGGGCATACCCGTACATCAGGGATGTCGCGGTTTTTCTCGAAGCCTTCACCAGCCAACGCGGATCCGACGGACTGCGCACCTTCCCGCTGAGCTCGTCTCCGGAAATCAACGACAACCGCCCGGATGCGTGGTTCAGCACACCAACCAATTACGACCTCGCGTTATCTATTTGGCTCTTTGCGGCCGCAGCGAAGCTGGCGTCAGAACTGGGATTACCGGAAGACGCCGCTCGTTGGGGCAAGGTAGTCAGGGAACTGCCTGAATACAGCCTGGGGGATGACGGCCGCCTGCTGGTTGCGAAGAACTACCCGCTGCCTGCTTCCCACCGGCATTTCTCGCATCTCATGGCAATCCATCCGCTGGGCCTGATCGACCCGAGTGACGGTGCGCCGGCGGTAAAGACTATCCAGGCCTCCCTCGACGAACTCGACCGTCTGGGCTCTTCCTGGTGGACCGGATACAGCTTCGCCTGGCTCGGCAACCTCGCGGCACGCGCGCACGACGGGCAGAAGGCGCAGCAGGCGCTCGAACTCTTTTCAACCGCCTTCACGCTCCGGAACAGTTTCCACTGCAACGGGGACCAGTCCGGCAAGGGGTACTCGAAATTCACGTACAGACCGTTCACCCTGGAAGGCAACTTCGCGGCAGCCGAGGGAATCCAGGAGATGCTGCTGCAGAGCCACCGTGGGAGGGTGATGATCTTCCCGGCCATTCCGTCCTCGTGGAAGGATGTGTCCTTCGCAACATTGCGGGCCGAAGGCGCTTTCCTCGTATCTGCCAGACGCACTGCCGGCAAGACAGTCCTGGTCGAGGTCCTTTCCGAGAAGGGAGGCGTCTGCCGCCTGATCTCGCCTTTCAGCGGCAGGGAGATATCCGTCAGCCTTAAGCCCGGTGAGCGTGTCGCCTTGACAGACGACCCTGGACGCACCATACGCTAACCGCAAAGACGCAAAGACCGCAGAGAAACACCACTGGGTTCTGTAAACCAATTGTTTGTCTCTGCGCACTCGGCGCCTCTGCGGTGAAGGGGGAGTCAGGGGGCGGCGGAGTGGCTTGCGCAAACTGCGGTGCTGGCGTATAACCCAAATTCAATTTTTGCGCATTCTCACAGATCAGAGGGTGACCCATGCTTCGAGACATACAACGTGTGGCCATCATAAACCGCGGCGAGCCGGCCATGCGCTTTATCCGCGGCGCACGCGACTACAACCGGTCTCATCAGACCCGGATCCGCTCGGTTGTTTTCTTCACCGCGCCGGACCGGCGGGCCCGCTTCGTCCAGGAGGCCGATGAGGCATTCGACCTCGGACCCGCAACCTTTATTGACGCGCGGGACGGACTGCGTAAGCCGGCTTATCTCAACATGGCCCTCCTGGAGAGGGCCCTGATCCTGTCAGGAGTCGACTCCCTCTGGCCCGGCTGGGGCTTCGCGTCCGAACGCCCGGAACTCGTCGGCCTGTGCCACCGCCTGGGGCTGATCTTCATCGGGCCCGGAAGCGCGGCGATGCGCAAGCTCGGAGACAAGATCAGCGCGAAGTTGCTGGCCGAGGAACTCGGTATCCCTGTAGTCCCCTGGGGCGGCGGTTCAGCCCTGACGCTGAAGGCGGGTCTCGCGCAGGCGGGCAGCCTGTCCTACCCCGTCGTGATCAAGGCGACTGCGGGCGAGGGGGGGAGAGGGATCCGCAAGGTGAATTCCGAGGCGGAGTTTGCCGCCGCGTTCGAGGCGGCCAGCGCCGAGGCGGCGCGGTTTTTCGGCAATCCGGTGGTCTACGTTGAGCGCTGGCTCGAGGGGGCCAGGCATGTCGAGGTGCAGCTGCTGGCGGACCACCATGGTACAACCTGGGCCGTCGGCACTCGCGACTGCAGTATCCAGAGGCGCCGCCAGAAGGTGCTCGAGGAAGCGCCGGCGCTGCTGCCGGCTGAGACCGACGGAGAGATGCGCGAGGCCGCGGTCCGTCTCTGCCGCGCCGCGTCCTACACCAATGCGGGCACCGTCGAAATGCTCTACGATCCGCAGACCAGGCAGTTCGCCTTCATGGAGGTCAACGTTCGCCTCCAGGTGGAGCATGCAGTGACGGAATTGACTTCCGGCCTCGACCTGATCCAGCTGCAGCTGCACATAGCACGCGGCGGAAAGCTCGAGGGAGCGCCGCCGGAAACGCACGGGCATGCGATAGAGGTTCGTCTTAACGCCGAGGACCCGGAGGAAGGTTTTGCGCCGTCGCCCGGCAAGGTCGAATTGCTGCACGTCCCGACCAGGCCCAACCTGCGACTGGACAATGGCGTCGCCGAGGGGGACGAGATCCCCGCCGAGTTCGACTCCATGTTCGGCAAACTCATCAGCTTCGGCGCGACCCGACCCGATGCGCTCTCCGCCCTCACCCAGGCGCTGAATGAGAGCACGATCGTCATCGACCGCGGAACCAGCAACCGGACGTTTCTCCTGCACCTGCTGGAGTCCGGCGATGTTCGCGAAAACCGCCTGGATGTGGACTGGCTCGACCGGCTGGCAGAAGCAGGCCGACACATCTCCGACAGCTTTGGGGAGATCGCGCTGCTTCAGTCCGCCATTGATGTCTATGACAGGGAGTTCGCCGACGAACTGGAAAGCTTCTTCGACTCGGCGATACGCATGCGCCTGCTCTTGCGCGCAGAGGTTGGACGCGTCGTTGAGCTCCGTTACCGGGGCCATTTCTACAGGTTCCGCGTTTTTCGCCACAACAGCCGGCACTACCGGATCGAGGCCGACGGAGCACGGATAGACGCAGGGATCGATCGCATCGGCAGCTTCGAGCAGTGGATTACCGTCGCCGGAACCCGCCTTCGGGTGGTGGCAGTGGTCTCGGGACTGACGCACCTGGTGGAAGTGAACGGCTCCCTGCACAGGATATCCCGCGACGACAGAAGCATCATCCGCGCTTCCGCACCATCGGTGGTGACGACAATCGACGTCGCCGTCGGCCAGTCCGTAGCCGCCGGAGAGCGCCTCGCCTTGCTCGAGGCCATGAAGATGGAGATGCCTGTGCTCGCGCCCTTTGCCGGCAGGGTCCGCGAGTTGATGGTGCTCAACAACGCCCAGGTCGGTCCTGGCGCCCCACTGATCCGCGTCGAGCCCGGGGAAGATGCCGGAGGCGCGCGATGTCCGCGCCTGACTTTCAGTACCGCGGGCGAGGCTGCTGCGGCTCCGCGCGATACCGCTGCCACTATCAGTCAGGTCCTCACGGAGCTGCGCAACGTTGTGCTCGGCTCCGATCTGCATCCCGAGGATGCGAAGCGATTCATCGCGGAATACTCGAGACTCTCCCGGCTTGTCGCACCGGATGACGAAGGTGTGCGCCTGGGTGAGGAGGAGATATTGAACGTCTTCGCCGACATCTCCTCGCTTTTCCGAAGGAAGGCAACACCGGAATACCCTGAGGATGTCGAGCGAATGAGCTCGGGAGAGTACTTCGTTACTTATCTGCGCACCATTTCATCCCGCGGTGCGGGCCTGCCGGCATCGTTCCTTGAAAAACTGCGCCGCGCCCTGGGCCACTACGGCAGTGACAGCCTGGAACCGACTCCGGCACTGAGGGGTCGTCTGCTCTGGATATACAAGTCGCGCCAGCGCGTGGAGCAGCAGGTACCGGTAATCGTCGCGATCCTGGAGCGTCGTCTGGCTCACGCGGCCTCATTGGCTCATAAGGCCGGACAGGAGTTCCTCGCGATCCTGGACCGCCTGATCACCGCATCCGAAAACCGCTTCCCTGCCCTGCACGATATCGCCCGGGCCGTCCGCTATCGCTACTTCGAGCAGACGTTTTTTGAGCAGGCGCAGAAGGCAGTCTTCCAGGAAATGGAGAAGCACCTGACGCATCTGCTGGCTCGCCCGAACGGGCTCGACCGTGAAGAGCGGGTTCGCGCACTCGTGGAATGCCCCTATCCCCTGATGAGGCTGTTCAAAAGCCGGCCGGACCGCTCGTCACCCGCCCTGCGTTCGCTCATGCTCGAAGTCATGACGAGGCGCTACTATCGCATGCACAACCTGGAGGATTTCCGGACCTTCGATATCGAGGGACAGCACTGCGCCTCCGCCGTCTATGTCCATGACGGCACCAGGACCTATCTTGTCGCCGGCAGCACAGAAGCGGCCGATCTGGCCGCTACGCTGGCATCCATCCGCCCGGTCGTCGCGGCGGCGCCGGAGGGTCTCGACGTCGTGCTCGACCTGCATGCCTGGTGGTCGGAGCCTCCGGCCGACATCGATGCGCTCGGGGAAGCGCTCCGCGCCATGGTGAATTCCACCGATTTCCCTCGCCCCGTGCAGCGGGTCATCGTTGCGGCAGCAGGGCCCGGCGGGAGAATGGAGCTCGAGACTACTCAGCACTTCACATTCGATCGCCTGCCGGATGGCTTCGTCGAAGAGAGGACCTACCGCGGACTGCACCCGATGCTGAGCGAGCGCCTGCAGCTCTGGCGACTCGGAAACTTCAGCATCGAGCGCCTGCCCTCCGCGGAAGACGTCTTCATGTTCCGCTGCGTGGCGCTCGAGAACAGGAAAGACGAGCGATTCTTCGTGCTGGCCGAGGTGCGGGACCTGACCCCGGTGCGCGACGAGGCCGGAAGGGTCATCCAACTGCCGTACCTGGAACGCATGCTGCAGGAGGCGCTGGCAGCCATCCGGGACGCTCAGATGCGACGGGCCCCGGAGGAGAGGCTGCACTGGAACCGCGTCTTCCTCTATCTCTGGCCGCCGTTGGATCTCCAGGCGGATGAACCTCACGGGATTGCGCGCCGCCTCGCCCGCCAGAGCGAAGGGCATGGCCTCGAAAAGGTGGTCTTGCGCGCCATGATGCGGGATCGGGAGACGGGCGCGCTCAAGGACACCGTCCTGAGCATCTCCAACCCGACGGGCCGCGGGATCGTTATCCGGGCCACACCTCCCTCCGATCAGCCGATGCGCCCGCTCGCGGAATACGAGCAGAAGGTCGTCCGTCTGCGACAGCGCGGACTTCCTTACCCCTACGAGGTGATTCGCTCTTTCACCCAGGCAACCGAATCGATCGACGCAGCTTTCCCGCCGGGCGACTTCACTGAGTATGATCTCGATGAGAGCGGCCGGTTGGCGCCGGTTCAACGTCCCTATGGCAAGAACACCGCCAACATCGTGGTCGGCGTCATCCGAAACAGGACGCCGAAGTACCCCGAAGGGATGACCCGCGTGATTCTCCTCGGTGATCCCAGCAAGGAGATGGGATCCCTGGCAGAACCGGAGTGCCGGCTGATCCTGGGTGCCCTGGATCTTGCCACGACCATGCAGGTGCCGCTGGAGTGGTTTGCCCTCTCCGCCGGAGCGAAGATCTCCATGGAAAGCGGGACCGAGAACATGGACTGGATCGCCCGCGTGCTTCGGCGGCTGATCGAGTTCACACAGGCCGGCGGGGAGGCGAACATCATCGTGACCGGGATAAACGTCGGCGCGCAGCCTTACTGGAACGCCGAGGCCACGATGCTGATGCACACGCGCGGCATACTGGTGATGATGCGCGAGAGCGCCATGGTACTCACCGGAAAGACAGCGCTCGATTACTCGGGCTCGGTGTCTGCCGAGGACAACCTGGGCATCGGTGGATACGAATCCGTTATGGGACCCAACGGCCAGGCTCAGTATTGGGCGGCCGATCTCGCCGAGGCCTGCCAGATCCTGATACGGCATTACGACCACACATACGTGGTGCCGGGCGAGCGCTCACCCCGCCGGGCGCTTACATCGGACCCGGCGGAGAGGGACGTGCGCCTCTTCCCTCACGGCGATGAAGGCGACGAGTTCCGGCTGGTCGGCGACATCTTCTCCCACGAGATGAACGCCGAACGGAAGAAGCCGTTCGAGATCCGCCGTGTGATGCTGGCCGTGACAGACCAGGATCACCAGCCGCTCGAGCGCTGGGCAGGCATGAGCGACGCGGAGATCGCCGTCATCTGGGACGCGCATGTAGGCGGCTACCCGGTCTGTTTGCTGGGATTCGAATCCAAGCCGCTTCCGCGTGTCGGGTTTGTCGCAACCGACGGCCCGGAGCAATGGACCTCGGGAACCCTCTTCCCGATGAGCTCCAAGAAGGTTGCGCGCGCCATCAACACCTGCAGCAACAACCGTCCACTCGTCATCCTCGCCAATCTCTCCGGGTTCGACGGTTCCCCGGAATCGATGCGCTATCGCCAGCTCGAATTCGGGGCGGAAATCGGCAGGGCGATCGTGAACTTCAAAGGCCCGATCGTCTTCTGCGTCGTTTCCCGCTACCACGGCGGCGCATTCGTGGTCTTCTCCAAGGTGCTGAACGAGAACATGGAGGCGGCTGCCCTCGAAGGCACCTACGCCTCGGTCATAGGCGGCGCTCCCGCCGCCGCGGTCGTCTTCGCTCGCGACGTGGACAACCGCACGCGCAAGGATCCCCGCCTGCAGGCGCTCGAGAAAGAGATCGCGGCCGCCGAACCCGCGGAGAAGCGAAGGCTGCAGTCGCGGCTCGCGGAGTTGAGAGAGGTCGTGCGATCCGAGAAGCTGGGAGAGGTGGCCGATGAATTCGACCGGGTGCACACCGTGCAGCGCGCGCTCGCGGTCGGGTCGCTCGATCGCATCATACCGGCCGCCGAACTCCGCCCCTATATCATCTCCGCCATCGAAAGACGACTGCAGCTTCAGGCGGAGAGACATGACTCCCGGGCTGGAAGCAATTGGAATTAAAGCACGGGCGTCGCGCGGCGGGTCAGAGACTCGCCGCACGCGACCCCGCGCTATGGCCCGGTCGGGTACGCAATAACCGGGACTGAGGCGTTCTGCAAATGGGATGGTTTGGCCTGCTCGCGGTTGCACTGGCACTTGCGATGGATGCCTTCGCCGTGGCGATCGTAGCCGGGCTCACGCTCAGCCCGATGACGAAGCGGCACGTGTTCCGTCTTTCATTCCACTTCGGGCTTTTCCAGGCGCTGATGCCCCTGATAGGCTGGACCGCCGGCACGGCAGTATACCGGTACATCGCCGACTTCGACCACTGGGTGGCATTCGGCCTGCTTTCGTTCGTGGGCGGCAGGATGATTCTGTCTTCCCTCCACGGGGACGAGGAGGCCCGTGCCGGCAGGGATCCGACGTCGGGGTGGGACCTCGTCATTCTGTCGGTCGCTACCAGTATCGATGCGCTGGCAATCGGCCTCTCGCTGGCGATGATCGGGTCGCGGATCCTGTTTCCGGCGCTGGTGATCGGAGTGGTGGCAGGTGTCATTACCGTGCTCGGTATGGTCCTGGGCAGGAAGATCGGCACTCTGTGGGGCAGGCGTGTCGAGGCCGCCGGCGGGGTCGTCCTGATCGCGATCGGCATCAGAATCCTTCTGCAGCACATTACGGCGTAGAGAGCATGTCCGGCGGCTTTTCAAGCCGCCGGGGCGTCATGTAGGTGGTGGAGATCTTGGTATCAGCAGCGTGGTTCTTGGGCCTGGTTGTTGTGGTGCTTGCCGTCTACGGCCTCGTACAGCTTGGAAAGAAGCGTGAGTTGTCCGATGAGGAATTCGAGCGTGAATCCAGGCGCCCGTCCCTCATCGGGACCGCCCTGCAGGAGTTCCAGGGCTTCCTCGAGCCCGAAAAGAGGGCGGCGGTGGTTGAAATCAGGAAGGAAAAGAAGAAAGTCGATCAGACCGTCCCTGCCGAGCCCCCCAAGCCCGAATGATCTCCTGCCCTCGGCGGCGTTACCCGGCAAAGACCGCGAGTGGTATCCTAGTCTATGGGAATTGTTCGTTCGCCTTTCCCGGCAGCTCGGGTTGTTCCGGGGCTTGAGGGCGGAGGGAAATGCAGGACAGAACCATCAGCGTCATCCTGGCGGGCGGGATAGGATCGAGGTTGCATCCCCTGACCGCTGATCGTGCGAAGCCGGCCGTACCTTTCGGCGGCAGGTATCGCATTATCGACTTCACGCTGAGCAACTGCCTCCACTCGCACCTGCGCCGGATTCTGGTTCTCACCCAGTACAAGTCCCACTCCCTCCAGAAGCACCTGCGCGACTGCTGGTCGATCTTCAACTCGGAGTTGCACGAGTACATCACCCCGGTCCCCCCGCAGATGCGGACCGGCGAGTCCTGGTATTCAGGGACCGCGGACGCGATCTACCAGAACGTGTACCTCCTCGAACGAAGTGGTGCCGACTACGTACTGATACTCGCCGGCGACCACATCTACCGCATGGACTACGCGGCCCTGCTCCAACACCACCGTGACCGTGCGGCCGACGTCACGGTCGCCTGCATGGAGGTGCCACTGGATGAAGCGCGCGCTTTCGGCATCTTGTCCGTCGATCCCGACGACAGAATCATCGGTTTCAGGGAGAAGCCGGAAAGGCCGGAGGGCATGCCGGCAAGGCCCGGCTACGCACTGGCCTCCATGGGAGTCTACGTATTCTCGCTCAGGCTTTTGTGCGATCTTTTCCGGAGAAACCGTGCGTCGGGCGAGCATGCCGACGATTTCGGCAGAGATGTTCTGCCTCGTCTCATAGCTGCGCAGCGGGTTGACGCATACCGGTTCGGGGGCACTCTGGGACGCGTCACCCGGGACCGCTATTGGCGTGACGTGGGGACGATCGATGCCTATTACCAGGCAAACATGGACCTGTTAAGTCCCAACCCGCCCATCGACCTCTACCAGGGCGACTGGCCAATTCGCAGCTATGAAGGCCAGTACCCGCCTGCCAGGACCATCCCGGGCAAGTGCGGAGGGGATGCGCTCATCGTCAACTCAATGCTCGCGTCGGGGACGGTCGTCGGCGGCGGCACGGTGAGGCACAGCATCCTGTTCCCGAAGGTGCGCGTAGAAGAGGGGGCATGCGTCGAGCAGTCCCTGCTATTCCAGGAGGTGACGGTGGGAGCCGGCGCGAGCATAACAAACTGCATCATCGACAAGCACGTGGTGGTTCCGCCGGGAGAAAAGATCGGATTCGATCTGGCACGCGACGCCGAGCGCTTCACCGTGTCCGAGAAAGGAATTGTCGTTATTCCCAAGTACTACCGCTTCCCATAACAGGCAGTCGCAACCCGCCAGCAATACTGCTCTGCGCTTTGTGCGCCTCCGCGGTGATTTTTTCCCGCATTCAGCGTGGTATCACAGAGAACCGCCCGTAGTATCCCTTGACGCCCGGGTTTGTATCGTCCCAGGCAAGGTCAAAGTCCGGACCCATGTACCTGCTGTTCAATGTTGTCGCGAGGGTTGATTCCGTCAGTGTAATGAAAGGGTCGTACCATAGCTGGGCTCCTTTCATCGCATCCTCGGGAAGCCTCGCTTTGCGCAGGGAAACGCTCACGAAATCCCCGGCAACCAGGTGGACTTCGTCGGGATTCCCGCGGATCTCGACCGGCATGACCCGGACACCAAGGGCTTTACCGAGCAAGCCCCCATACTCTTCCGCTAGAAAGGCCTGCGCAGCCTGCTGTTGATCTCCGGTGGCACTCGGGTCAATGAAGAGGACGTGCCCCCGGGGGCCTGTCGTTGCGCTAAGCGAGGACTGTCCAATGATGACGGCAGCAGCTTTCACACCTGCGAGGTCAACGCCTTGGTACTCGCCGGCCCTGAATGCCCAGCCCAGGATCGCCTCTCTTCCCGCAGTGATGGCCTGGCCGGACCACTCGCAGTAGCATCCGTAGACCTGATTGGAACGGGTCTCGAGGTAATCTCCTTGTATCTCTTTCGGTTGTCGGGCGAAAGCTGGAAATCCCACGAGCAAAATGGCGAGGCAGCCGCACGAATACCTCATAGGCGGTCTCCTGTGATGGCCCGAATTCTATCACAGCGTCCCCGCAACCGGAGGGATGCAGGGCATCGGATGCCGTCACGCCGGATGTGGTCCAGGTTGAAGGTCAAGGGCGACTTAAGTTGCCTCTTCGATGGCCGCGAGCTCCGGCGGGCGCAAAGTCCCAATCCTGGATCCCAGGCGGGACCTGTCGAGGGATCTCATTGGATCACCCGGCACACCCAAAGAGGCATACAGCATCATGTTAGGTGAGCCAGGGAATGACTTCCCGGCCGCGACCGGCATGCAATACTACTTCATGGGCAGGGACCGGCCGCGCACGCGACCGTCCTCCACGCCCGTGATTGCACCCCGTGGGAGCAGTACGTCCACAACAGGGAAGAACGCAGGCTAGACGATCCTGACACCTGCCCCATAGGCAGCGAGGACAGAATCATTAGTAAGCAGGATGAGGGGCTCGTGGAGGCTCTGTGCCACGAGCATGCGATCGAACGGATCCTTGTGGATCAGCGGGAGGCCTGCAACCTTCTCAGCATGAGCACCGGATACTGCGAGTTCCGAAAATCCCATGCCGGCAAGAGCAGGGCGCACCAGCGCGAGGTCAATCCTGAAATCGGCTCTACGGAGCGCGGCCTTTATCGCGATCTCCCAAAGGCTGGCCGCGCTGTAGAACACATCATTTGCCGGATTCTCAAGAAGTTTGCGGGCCTCCGTGGGCAGCCGGCGGCTGCGCGCCACCGCCCAAAGAAGCAGGTGAGTATCGACGAGCAGTCGCATCAATCACCCTCGAAGGAACGCAGGACTTCGTCGGGCAGGGGGCGATTGAAGTCGTCCGGAATCCGGAACTGGCCGTCTAGAATACCCAGACGCCGTTTTCGGCCCGACACCGAGAGCCCGGTGAGACGAGCGATCGGCCGGCCTGCGCGCGCGATGATGACGTCATGCCCGGACGCAGCCTCCTCGACGAGCTGCGAAAGCCGGGTCTTCGCCTCATAGATGTTTACCTTCTTCATGTGATTAAGTCTAGTTGGTCAGACCAACCATGTCAACTCTTACCGCGTCTTCTCAGTGGCAAGTGAAATCGGTGCCCTTCGAGTGAGACCTGGGGGAAGCCCCAGGCTGGATTTCGCCCGGCCGGATCAAGACGCCGAGCGGACCGACCTTGGATGAAGAAGGGCACTGGTGTAGCTGTCCCCCTTTGCAGCTGCTTACCTTGCGGGCAGAGGCGCTTGAGTTCCTCGAACTAGTTCTGGACCAGGGCCATCCCGGTCACCGGCTCGGGCTTTCTCTCTTCGAGCTTCACCATCAGGAAGTGCCAGCCATCGAGGGAGATATCCCAACATGCAAGCGGACCCGCCCTCCTGTATCCGGGCTTCTCGAACAGAAGTCGGGGCTTGCCGGGCGTGAAGGCCGCGTCTGTTCGAACGTTCACGGCCCACACCTGATCCTTTTGAGTCTGCGAAGATAGATCTGCGGTCTCGACTGCGGCCCGGGATTCTCGGTCATTGCGCTGTAGACGGTGAAGCTGCCGTCGGCTTGTTCCAGCCCGTAGACGGAAGCGATGTTGATGTGATTGAGCGAAGCCAGCAGCTTCGCCTCACGCTCAAACCGCGCGAGCCTCTCAGCATCATGGGCGAACTCGTCGGGCAGGACTTTGATTGCCACCTGCCGCGAGAGGTTGGTGTCCTCGGCGCGGTAGACTTCCCCCATGCCGCCCCGACCAAGCTCTTCCGTGATGCGATAGTGCGAAAGTGACCCGCCGATCATCGAAAGTTCTCCACCAGCATGAGGTCACTGCCGGACTCGTCTTCCTGCGTGTATAGAGCCGTCCGACCGTCAGGGGAAATCTCGAGATCGAAGCGTTCCACTTTTGCCATGACCCTCAGGATCCTATGAGTCCTTCCCGTGGCAAATTCGTAGATTGAAAGGTCACAGCGGCCCTTCTCGTCGGGCGCGGCGAAAAAGTAGATTCCGTCTCCACGAATCGTCCACGAACCATACTTATCTACCCCGTCGAAAAGTTTTGTTCCTTCACCGCCCTCGACCGGTACTCTCCAGACACTCTGCGGAAATGGCCATCCCTTGCTGTAGTACAGGAACTTGCCGTCGGGCGATTCGTGTGGCAGATCCGGTTTGTCGGGATCCCGCGTGACCTGAGTCGCTTTTCCGCCCGTGGCGGGTGCTACATAGATCTGCGAGCTGCCAGCGCTCTCCGTGACGAAGTAGATAGATCGGCCATCCCCGGACCAATTAGGCCAGTTACCGCCAGGCGGATCCGTTGTCAAACGCCGGGGAACGCCGCCGTCTGCGCTGACGACGTAAATGAAGGGTTCTCCGCCCGGAAAGCCACAGAACGCAATACTCCGGCCATCGGGCGACCACTTTGGCATGCCCACGAACATTCCTCTGAACGAAGTCACCTGTACGGGATTCGATCCGTCGCTGTCGCATGTCCAGATTTCACGTGCTCCCGACCGCTCTGAGACGAAAGCGATTCTCTTGCCATCGAGCGAATATGTCGCATGGAATTCAAACCGTGTGGAAGATATGAATCGGACGGGTGTCCCGGCTTGTTGGCCCGGAACCTTCAAGTCCACACGCCAGATATTGATGTCGCGGCTACCCATCGTGTAGGCCAGACGATTCCCCTGTCGCGAAACTGCCGGCGCCGAAGCCCCCTTCAGGGCAAAGATAAGCCTCTGCGGGTTTGCGGACTTGGACACCATCATCCGCCAGAGTCCGGAGCAATCACCAAACAGGATTTCCTTTGCATCCGGCATCCAGGCCGGACCGGTGTTACACGTGCTCTCCAAGCCAATTCTCTCTGGCTCTCCCTGCGGCGTGCAGGTCTCTCCAAGTCTGAGCAAATAAAGGTGGGATCCCCCCTCGGACCATCGGGAGAACGCCAGGATGCGGCCATCGGAGGAAAAAGCGGGACAAAACTCAAAGACCCCCGCCGGGGAAATTGTCAGCCTCTTCTCCTGCAGCGTCTCCACAGACAGCACGACCAAACCCGACTTGTCTGATTCCACAGAGGGAAAGATCAGCCATTTGGAGTCAGGGGTCCAGGCCACGTCGGGACCGGGGTTTTCTGCCAGCCCGGTATATTCACACTCCTTCACCAACCGTTCCTGTCCTCCGCGCTGAGGGATGACCATGACCTTGGCTCGCGTGCTGGAAATACTTCGCATAAATGCGATAAACCGGCCATCAGGAGACCAGGCAGGTGCGGTATCCGCTGCCGGATCTCTCGTCAACCTCACTGGTGGCTCCACACCAATCTGTTTTATGTAGATGTCGCAGTTACTTGATGGCCCTTCGGTACACCAGCAAAAAGCAACCTGAACGCCATCAGGGGAGAAACTGGGGTGGCTCTCCCAACCAGGATAGCTAGTCAGCGGAACAGGGGCTAGCGGTGTTTGAGGCTCAGAACTAAGTTGCCGGCTGAGCCAGTACCAACCTGTCACGGCAAGCACGATAGCGGCAACGACCGCGACAGTGACGATCCGGAGACGCACAGATGCAGACCACGTCGCCTTGGCAGCCTCAGTCTGCGGCCGCACCGAATCTGAATCCTCCTTCAGTTCATCCAGGGCGACCTTCAGGTCGGCCATGGTCTGCCAGCGGCGCTCCGGATCCTTGCGCAGGCAGCGGTTGATCAGCCTCTCGAGCTCAGCCGGAATCGCCGGTATGATCCCGCTGACCGGCTTCGGTTCATCGCGCAGGATCGCCGCGACCATCGATGCTCTCGTGTCGCCCCGGAATGCCCTCTGCCCGGTGAGCATTTCATAGAGCACGGACCCGAAGCTGAAGATGTCCGAACGGGCATCAACTTTCTTCCCCTCCGCCTGTTCCGGCGACATGTACGCCACCGTCCCGACAATCGTTCCTTCCTCTGTTCGGGGTTCCTCCTTTTCGGTCGTCCCGGATTCGCTTCGTTCCTCCGACTCGGTAAGCTTCGCGAGGCCAAAGTCGAGCACCTTGACCTGCCCTTTCTCCGTAATCATCACATTCGCCGGCTTCAAGTCCCGGTGGACGATCCCTGCCGCGTGAGCCGCTGCCAGCGCATCCACAATCTGCACGGAGTACTTCAACACCTCGTTTACCCTCATCCCCTTGCGCGGGATCAACTGGCTCAGAGTCTTTCCGCACACGTACTCCATCGCTATGAAGTCCGTGCCATCGGCCCGGTCGATGTCATAGATCGTGATGATATTTGAGTGGTTTAGTGCGGAGGCCGCCCGGGCTTCCTGGACAAAACGATGCCTGCGATCCCGGTCTGCGACCATCTCCAGTGGCAACACCTTGATGGCGACAGACCGTTGCAGGTGTATATCGATCGCCTTGTAGACGACACCCATACCGCCTTCGCCGATCTTTTCGAGCACCTTGTAATGGAGGATCGTCTGCCCGACGAAATCGATTTTCCTGCCTGGCTCTGCCTTTCTTGCCAGCACCTGTGCCGCCACGTCCATGGCTGGAGATTCCATGAAACTCCCGGCCTTCGCGTCGAAGCTGAGAAGCTTCTCAACGTCGCGACGCATGTCGTCGTCACCGGCACAGGCCTCAGCAAGAAAGGTAGGTCTTTCTACTTGGGATCGTTCGAGAGTCTCTTTGTATATCTCTTCGATCCTTCTGAAACGCGCGTCCTTGCGAAACCTGAGGGCCTCTGCATCGGCCGCTTTGCTATCCATTGCTCATCTCCTTCAGGAGCCAGGCTCGCGCAAGCCGCCAGTCCTTTGTTACGGTGTCGGGCGAAACGCGCAGCACCTCCGCCGTCTCGTCGATGGTCAGGCCCCCGAAAAAGCGCAGCTCGACGATCATGCCCCTGCGCTCATCCAGGCGGGTAAGCGAAGTCAGGGCTTCGTCCAGAGCGATCAGGTCGGTGTCGCGTTTGGCTGAGATTTCCGGTGGATCCTCCAACTCCACTAAAACCACATCGCCTCCGCGCTTCTGAGCCCGGTCCTTGCGCGCGAAATCAACCAGTATCTGCCGCATCAGCCGGGCGCAGATGCCGAAGAAATGCGTCCGGTCCTCCCAATCAGCCGACCCGGACCGGACCAGCCGCAGGAAGGCCTCGTGGATCACGGCAGTCGTCTGCAGGATGTGGCCGCGTGCCTCGCGACGCATGTAATAGTGGGCCAGGTGGTGGAGCTCGTCATAGACGAGGGGCACGAGCGCGTCGAGTGCAGAGGCATCCCCTTCACCCCAGGAACGAAGCAACCGACTGATCTCGTGTGATGAGGCGCTCTCCATGACGCCTCCGGAAGCATGATTGCCGTCTTAACTTGGGCTCATTCTATCACCCGAGCAAGGGAACAGAGCCACAAAAGCAGGAAGATTCACTTTTTCCCGGCCTACCACGCCTGTTTTACGCAGGAACCAATAGAGGGAGAAGCTCGCGAACCAGTAGCGATTTCGGGGGTCGTGCATCCTAACCATGATGCTCAGCCAACCCTTTATCGATTGATTTCGCACAGAGAGGAGAGACCATGAGGCACAAGACTACTTTGGGAATTCTACAACTGCTGGCAATAGCCATGCTTGCCGTGTCCGGCACAGCCGCGGACGTCTATGTGACCGGCACTAACACTTACCCTGCTGATGTCATCAATATCCAGGCTGCCATTGCAGCCGACACGACCGTCAATCTCAGCGGGACGTTCAATTTCGGGACTGACGGCTTTGTATGGATCAATTTCCCTAATGTGACCTTGCAGGGAACAGGCACGACCACGAAGATTGTCGGCGGGACCTACCCCATTTCCACACTCGACCTGAATAGCGACCCCTATCCTGAGGCCAGCGGCGCAACGAACCTGACTGTCCGCAACATTCGTTTTGAGAACTGGCTTGGTTTTGCCATCTATGCCTGGGGGATTCAAGACGAGAGCAACCATACGCTCATCGAGAACAATACCCTTGTCAACTCCGCCTTCGACCCATTATCAGTGGAGGTGTTGGGCATTCACTATTGCACGAGCAAGGGCTCGGCAATCATCAGAAACAATACGCTGGATAACCTCACCTATCTTGCGGTGAGTAACCATGCCCTGACGCTCCACCCGGAGGACTCGCTGGAGATCTCAGGCAACACAATCACGAACTGCCATTACGACGCCATCTGTCCAGCGGTCTTTGATCCCAGCATGGGCGATGTGGACAACGGACCCGTGATTGTCAGGAAGAACAGGATTCACACTGTCCATCCCTGGGCGTGGGGCATCGCTATCGGGGTAGACTATTGGGAGGGCGTCAGCAACGAGACAATCGAAGATAATGTTTTGACGGGTTTTGCCGCCATAGGGGTGATGAATTCATGGTACGGGCACAACCATAAAGTGACTAATAATGACTTCTCTGGACTGACCGTCTGGCTAGAACACATCCTGGCAATGTCGCAAGTGGGCGTAATCAGCGGCAACGTGTTCGGTCCGGTAGACGAGTTGTTCGCGGCTAGCATGGGCACTTTCCCAACGGGAATCCTTATTTATTCGGAACATCCGTGGTGGACAGGAGGACCGATGCCAGATCCTACAACAGGCTGGGTTATCACAAACAATGACTATCGGCGCACCGGCTTGTTGGGATGGCATTACGACGCTGAAGGCACCGTCTTAGAGGCGGGGTGCGTGCTCCTTGGTGCCGCTAGTGACCTCTATCCCGGTTCGCCCAGTAATGTCGTGTCTAGCAACCTCATCGAGGAGGTTGGACGGTTTCCTGCCGGCACCGGTGGATCCAAACAGCAGGTCCTGGAATTTCCGGTAGGGGCCTTCGGCAACCGAATCGTCGGACATGCCGCAAACGAATACGCTCAGCTGGAAGGCACGAACCCAGGGATAGGACAGAAGATCAAGGAAGCCGGCGCCAAAACCATGAAGATGATGGCGCAAAAGAGGGCCGCTATTGCGAGCCGCGGCTCTTTATGCGCACCTGGACGACGATAGATTTGGAGGGAACCACATGAGAGGGTCGGACTAGAGAAAAACGGTGCCAGGCTGCTATTTCACTAATTTCAGGAAAGCCACGGAAACTTGATTTCTTCACCAAAATTGGTGAGATAGTAGCTTGGCACCGTTCTTACCGGAGGAGCGCGTCATGACAGACTCCAATCCGTTTGTCGGCACCTGGAAGCTGGTTTCATGGGAAGTGACGCAGCCCGACGGCACAATTCACTATCTCTATGGAAGGAATGTCGTCGGGTATCTGATCTACACGGCCGATGGATACATGTCTGCGGAAATCATGGATCCGGATCGCCGGCAGAGTAATCCCAACTTTCCGCTCGAAACGGCCTCCGCTCAGACCCTTCCGGATCAGGACCGCGCGCGGGCATACAGCACCTACCTGTCCTATTGCGGAACCTACACCGTGGAAGGAAGTACGGTGACGCATCACGTGAAGGCCGGATTGATCCCGAGCTGGCCCGGCTCCGAGCAGCCCCGGCCATTCAGGTTCGACCACGGCCGCCTGATCATCGGGGTGGGCAACCAGAAACTGACCTGGGAAAGGGCGGTGATGCATGCATGAGTTCCGTAGACTTGCCAAAGAGGTCTACGCGTTCCTGCAGCCGCCGCTGGTTTGTTACAGCAGCACCGGCGTCATTATCGGCGACCGGGATGTGATTGTCGTGGACAGCCTGACGAACGAAGCCATGACCCGGAGCCTGCTCACGGAAATCCATCGAGTCACGGACAAGCCGATCCGCTTCCTCATTAACACGCACTGCCACTTCGATCACGTCTACACCAATCATCTATTCCCGGAGGCCATCGTCATCAGCAGCGACAGGGGTCGCGAAGAAACAAAGGCCAACCGGCAGGCCCAGGCCAGGCACGATGCGCTCTTCGCCCGGCTGTTTCCCGATGTGGACCTGACGGGCGGCCGCTACACGCTCCAGGACGTGAGCTTCAGCAGCAGCCTGGTGCTCTACCAGGGGGAACGTGAGGTCCGTGTGGTCGAACTTGGCGTGGGACATTCCGAGTCCGACGTGGTGGTGCATCTGCCTGAAGAAAAGATCGTGTTTTGCGGCGATATCTTCATGAACGGGATGCCGCCGCTGCCCGGGGAAGGCCATGTAAGCCAGACCATCGCCCACTACAGTGCCATCGAGGCACTGGAGGCCGACATCTACGTTGCGGGGCACGGCTTTCCTGGAACTCTGGCCGATGTTCGCGCCCAGCGGGTCCAACTGGAGAGCCAGTTTCAGCGCGCCAGGGAGTGTTTCGAACGAGGCATGAGCTTCGACGCGGCCTTGCAGGCTTTTGCCGACGATCCGATCCCGCTGGATTTCCAGAGGCTGATTGTCCTGGGTAGTTACTGGGAATTCGCCGGCAAGCGACCCGAAACCACCGACCCCGCCAGCCAGAGCCATATGACGATGCTTCAGAGAATCGCCGCTGAGGCCAGGTTGCGGCTGGGCGGGCAAGCATGGAGCTGAAGCTGGGCGGCCGGGATTACTGTCGCTTCAGGCGAGAGACGATAAAAATCAGTAGGGCAGCCGTTAGAAGTATTGCGATGGAATCCAGGCAGATCCGCGTCCATCGCTCCCGGAGTTGCCGGCGTCTCGCAGCCTTGGCGTACTTCGCCTGAATTTCCTGCCGGACCTCTTCTCGAAATTCCGTGTAGTCCACGGCACACTCGGCTGATTGACCGTCTCTCAACTGAAGGTGTGGCGGAGAGGGGGGGATTCGAACCCCCGGTAAGGTTGCCCCTACACACGCTTTCCAAGCGTGCTCCTTAAACCACTCGGACACCTCTCCGGGTCGCGCGTGTGGATCGCCAAATGGTGCGCAGAATAAAACTACTTCTCCGGGATTATCGCAACACCCGGCAGGACTCTGCCTTCGAGGAACTCGAGGCTGGCGCCGCCGCCGGTGCTCATGAATGTAACCTTGCCGGCGTAACCGGACTTGTTTACGGCCTTGACGGAGTCGCCGCCGCCGATGATGCTCCGGGCACCGGAGTTGGCGGCCACCGCTTCCGCGATGGCGAACGTTCCCCTGGCGGATTCCTTGATCTCGAATACGCCCATGGGACCGTTCCAGAGGATGGTCTTTGCCTTCGCTATTTCGTCAGCGAAAAGCTTCACGGTCTGCGGTCCGATGTCTACGCCCTGCCAGCCGTCGGGTATGGCTTCTCCGGGGGCAGTGAACCGCGTGGCACCGATCTTCCGCCCCTCGAAATCGAGATTGTCGGTGATGAGGCTGTCGACCGGAAGCAGCATCCTGACGCCGCGCGCCGCCGCCTTTTCAAGCGCCGCCCGCGCGACATCCAGCAGGTCCGGTTCGGTCAGGCTCTTGCCGACCTTCTCGTTCTTCGCCAAGGCGAAGGTATAGGCCATCGCCCCGCCGATGAGCAGAGTGTTCGCTTTCTCCAGGAGCGCCTCGATCACCTTGATTTTGTCGGAGACCTTGGCCCCCCCGAGGATCACGACGAACGGCCGTGCCGGGTTTGAAAGCTCGTCGCCGAGGAACTTCAGCTCCCTCTCCATGAGGAAACCGATCGCGCTGGCCTTGACCAGATGCGCCACGCCCTCGGTCGACGCATGCGCGCGATGTGCGCTGCCGAACGCGTCGTTGACATATACGTCCGCGACGGCGGCAAGCTTCTTCGCGAATTCCGGGTTGTTCTTCTCCTCCTCGGCGTAGAAGCGGACGTTCTCGAGGACGAGCACATCACCGGCGCCCATCCTGGCGACAGCCTCGGCGACCTTTTCCCCGACGCAGTCGTCAACGAATGCCACCGGCTTCTTCAGTAACTCAGCAAGCCGATCGGCGGCCGGCTTGAGCGACTGTTTCGGATCGCGCTTGCCTTTAGGGCGGCCGAGGTGGCTCATCAGGATGAGCTTGGCCCCCTGTTTTATCAGGTACTCGATAGTCGGGATGGTCTCCTTGATGCGCGTGTCGGACGTGACGATCATCTTCCCGTCTTTCTCTTCGAGCGGTACGTTGAAGTCCACCCTCATGAGCACACGCTTCCCGGCGAGCGGGATATCGCGGACCGTGATCTTTGCCATACGCGCCTCCGATCAGCCCTTCTTGATCATGTATTGGAGCAAGTCCACGCAACGCAGCGAATAGCCCCACTCGTTGTCGTACCAGGCCACGAGTTTGAAGAACTTGCTGTTCAGCTCGATGCCGGCGCCCGCATCGAATACGCTCGAGTTCGGTTCGTGGATGAAATCACTCGAGACGACCTCGTCTTCCGTATAACCGAGGATGCCCTTCAAGTACGTCTCGCTGGCCAGCTTCATCTTGGCGCAGATTTCCTTGTAGCTTGTCTCCTTCGCGGTCTTCACCGTCAGATCCACGACCGACACGGTCGGAACCGGCACGCGGAACGACATACCGGTCAGCTTGCCCTTCACCTCGGGGCAAACCAGGCCGACAGCCTTGGCTGCGCCGGTGGTCGACGGGATGATGTTCTGAGCCGCCGTGCGCCCGCCCTTCCAATCCTTCTTCGAGGGGCCGTCCACCGTCTTCTGTGTCGCGGTGTAGGCGTGGATCGTGGTCATAAGACCTTCCTCGATCCCGAATCCTTCTTTGAGCAGGACATGCACGACCGGCGCCAGGCAATTGGTTGTGCAGGAAGCGTTGGAGATGATGTTGTGCTTGGCCGGATCGTACTTCTCGTGGTTCACGCCCATCACCACGGTGATGTCTTCCTTCTTGCCCGGAGCCGAGATGACGACCTTCTTCGCTCCAGCGGTGATGTGCCCCCTGCACTTGTCGGCGTCGGTGAAGAGGCCGGTGCATTCCAGGACGTAATCGACACCGAGCGCTTTCCAGGGCATGGCCGCCGGGCCGTCCTTGATCGCGAGGCACTTGATCTTGTGACCATCGACGATCAGGATGTCGTCGGCTTCCACGGTGGGGCTCGACTTCTCGGTGCTCACCCGGGACTTGAACCGCCCCTGGATCGAGTCGAACTTCAGCAGGTAGGCAAGGTTGTCAGCCGGCACGATATCGTTGATGGCGACAACGTCAAGGGTCTTTCCGAGGAGACCCTCTTCCACGATGGCCCGAAATACCAGACGGCCGATGCGGCCGAAGCCGTTAATTGCTATCTTTGTCATAGTTTGAAGCTCCAATGATGTGGTGTTTGAGTCCTGCTTGTCCGCAGCAACCAATTAGCCTAACACAGAGTCGAGCAGAGTCAATCACTAGAGCGGCGCCGAACGAAGGAACACGTGCGGCGGGTCGAAAACCCGCCGCCGCATGGACGGGTCCCTGCTATTCTAAATATCGATGAGTGTGAGATTGCTGCTGCCGCTGCTCGCCTTCGTGTGGTCCACGGAAGTGCGCAGGGATGAAGTTCGGACATACCAGGACGACAGTATGGGCTTCTCGTTCAGCTATCCGGCGGACTTCACGCTTACTCACGTGCTCGAATCCCGGAGTGGCTTCGCTTCGGGAGTACTGAAGCGAGGCGACGCTGCCATCCTGGTCGAAGCCAAGGATCTTGCGGATTACCCCTCGGAGTGGCGGGCCCAGGGACGCACCAGTTTCGTGGAGGCCGCGGTCGCGATTGCCATGCTGATGTGCGACGCCGACGGCCCGGACGGTTCGCGCTCATGCCCCGAGGTCCTCAGGCAAGCCACGTTCGGCAATCGTCACAAACTCGAGTGCCTCGAGATCAACCTGCGAGAGGTGATTACAGTAAGCGAGCCGAGCCGTTTCACTACGCGAACCAAGGGGCCTGTCTTCGCGGTTCGCATTCCGCGTCCCGACCTGCCTGTCATACTTTTCTTCGAATTCGCTCCGGATTTCACGCCTCGGCCGGCCGACACCCACATCCTGCAGGAGATCGTGAACTCGGTGCGGGGAAAGTAGGTCCGATCTGTTAATGTCAGATCGGACTTGCGCGCCGCATCTACTGCGGCCAACAGATTACTTGCCTTCGTTCGGGCATCGCTGCAAGATCTGAGGCGGTCGGAGGGAAACGAGTATGAACCGTCGGCTTAATCCTCACCGGTCTGCACCATCGTCTATATTGGCAGCCCTGGTCTTGATCGTTTGCGTCGCTCACGCGCGCGGCGAGGGATTCCAACTGGAATCCGGTCACGTGCGTGTCAGTTATGACAATCAGCTGCGCCGCTGTATCACCTGGGTCGCTGCACAGGACCGCAATATCGTTGCCTCGGACCCGTCCGCACAAGAAGGTGTGGAGATTCTCGGGCTCGCGTGCGCCGCATTCCGCCTCGATCCTGCGCGAACGACTCAAAAGCGTGTTACGGATGCCGAGTTCGGCGCTGCCGTGGAGGGCACGGTGACAGGCGTGTTCGAAGACGACGGCCGGGAGCTGAAGCTGGAGCGCCGGACGAGGGTCCTCCTCCCCGACGATCTCCCCGTGGCCCTGTTTCAGACCACCTACCGGAATCTGGGCAAGAGGCCGGTTCACATCGATCGCGTGTACAGCCAGCGCGTCGTGCTCGACCGGAAGCTGGCCGAGCCGGAGGAGCAGTCCTGGGCGTTCGCCTCCTACCAGGGCGGAGCGTACCGATGGAGCGACGAATACGCGTTGATCCGCCTGCGGCCCGGTTTCAAACAGACCAACTTCCAGGGCGTGGACGACGTGAAGGGAGTCGAGGGCGTTGGAGGCGGAATGCCTTTCGTCGACATTTGGGGCCCCACGATGGGAGTCGCACTGGCACACCTCGAAAAGGAGCCGCAGTGGCTGTCGCTGCCGGTCAGCGTCCGGCTGGACGAGAAGGTGGAAGCAGCCATCACCGAAGCCCCGCTGGAAAAATTCGGCCAACAGGAATGGCTCAAGCCCGGCGAGGCCTTCCGCACCGTGCTGACGGCCGTCATCTTTCACAGGCTCGACTATCACGATCCTCTTCGCATTTACGGGCGTCTTCTGCGCAAGCGCGGAATCGCGATCCCGGAGACATCGCCGGCATCCGCCTATCAGGCTTACTGGAAGAGCTGGGGCTTCCGGCTTGATTTCACTACGGACAAGATCCTGGCCCTCCTGCCCGAGTTGAAGTCGATGGCTATTCTCATGGCCAACCTGGACGACGGCTGGTACGACTTCATGGGCGACTGGCAGGTGAACCGGTCACCGGGCAAGTTTCCGAACGGCGACCCGGACATGGTCGCTTTCGTCCGTAGAATCCATGACCAGGGCTTCAGAACGGGACTATGGTGGTACCCGTTCGGTGTGAGTCCGAAGAGCCGCCTGGCGAAGGATCATCCTGATCTCCTCGTCCAGGACGAACTCGGCGGCTACCCTCTGGATCCCAGCGACCTTTACCAGCTTTGCCCGGCCTATGAACCTGCCTTGCGTCATGTAGAGACGGTGCTGAGGCGGGCGATCTCCGAGTGGGGCTTCGACGGCGTCTACACCGATTTCCAGGGACTGTCGGCCGTGCCTGCGTGCTTCAACAAGACCCACGGCCATAAATCGCCGCTGGATTCATTCAAGGCAACCCCGAAGATGTTCGCCCTCATCGCAAATACGCTGCACGAACTGAAGAAGGATCCGTACAACGAGGTCTGCATCTGCGCCCTCCCGCACTCACCCTATGCCATGCCTTACTTCGACATCGCCAACGCTTCCGACCCGGTGAACACGTTCCAGGTGCGCAGCCGTGTGAAAGCGGAGAAGGCGATTCGCGGCGGAACGTTTGCGGTGGGCGACTGCTACCAGGTGCCGCTCGATGAGTGGTTGGGCTCTTCAGTGCCGCAATCGTTCGAGAGCGCGATGGGCACCGGTGCACAACTGACCACCTTCTACGCGGACCTGGACGCGAACCAGCTGGCTCTCTGGCAGCGCTGGTTCCGGCAGTATCGCGAGATGGATCTCGCCCGGGCCGAGTACATCAATCTCTACGATATTGCGTTCGACAAGCCCGAGACTCACGTGGTCCGGAAGGGAAACGAGATGTACTACGGCATCTTCGCCGAGGTCTGGCCCCAAAGCCGCCGCATCGAACTGCGTGGTCTGGACAAGAATCTGACCTACGAGGTTTACGATTACGCCAATCGCCGTGACATTGGAAGAGTGAACGGCGCAGAGCCATATCTGAGGATGAGCTTCAAGGAAAGCCTGCTTCTGCGCGTGCGCCCTGTCACTCGGTGAGGCCGGCCTCTCGGCACGCACGTTGCAGGAGTTCCACAAGCCCCAACTCGGCAGCCCAGCGACGGAGGTAGGTGCGATCCAGCGACTCCCCCTGGACCCTGAGTACTACGAGGATGTCGTGCCACTGTCGCTCGAAAAACAGAATCCTTTCGTGCTCCGCCTGGGCGTCAGGCTGGCTCTGTGGAGAAAGCCGGAGGCGGTGCGGAGGCCAGGAACCGACAGAATCCCGCCGCAGTTTCCTTAGCCGAGGACCCCGCTGAACAGTGGTAGAGTGGTTCCGGTTGCCGGACCGGCACGAGGTCAAGTATGCAGCGCAGGGAATTCATAGGCCTGGCGGGCGGCTCTGTCGTGACCGCAGCATTCCGGACGCAAGCACCCGAGAGGCCTGCCAGTCATCCACCTTATCGCCTGGCCACGGGCTGCCCGGTTGCAGATCCGTTCTGCACAAGACGGCAGGAAGGCTGGTATCTGGTGGGCACCCAGCATGCCGGGGGCGTCGAAGATCGGTGGTTAACCCGCACTTCTCCAGATCAGGAAACCTATGAAACGACCTGTCAGCTGTCTGCTCGCAATACTCGCGATCCTCGTGTGCACGTTGGCCTGCTCCGCTGCCGAAGGGGTCGTCACCGAACTGAGAGCGCTGGGATACAGCCTGGTTCCGGCCGCACAAAAGGTGAATTTGACCGGCCGCGAGATCTCGATTGATTCGACTTGGGGGGTCGAGGCTGCGGACCCGAGCGGGATCGCCGCCCGGCGGTTGCTCGAGGGGGCGTCCGGGCTTCACAGCCTGATGCTCAAGGGCACCGGGCCGGGAAAGATCGTTCTCCGTGTCGTCCCGGGCACCGTAAAGACCGCCCTACCTGCGACTTCGGACGAGGCATATCTTCTCGAGATCAATCCCGGGCGCATCGAGATTACCGGCAATGCCGGCCCGGGCCTTCTCCACGGAGTGCAGAGCCTGCTTCAGCTGATACGCTCGAACAGCAGTGGCGCATGGAGTCTGCCCGAATCTGAGATCGAGGATTGGCCCGCCTTGTCGCTCCGATTCATTCACTGGGACACCAAGCATCACCAGGACCGGCCGGAGACACTGAGGCGGTTTATCGACTGGGCTTCTTTCTACAAAGTCAACGCCATCGGCTTCGAGATCGAGGACAAGTACGAATACCCGAGACATCCCGTGGTCGGCGCACCGGGAGCCTTCACGAAGGCAGAGATGCAGGAATTGACCCGGTACGCACTCGAACGCTACGTACAACTCGTTCCGGTTATCCAGGCCCCCGCTCACATGGCCTATGCCCTGAAACACGAGGAGTTCAAACGCCTCCGTGCCGACGGCAGCAACTACCAGGCATGCATGTGCGACGAGGAGGCAATCTCCTTAATACAGGATCTCTACCAGGACATGATCGACGCCACTCCGGGCGTCGGATACTTTCACGTTTCGACCGACGAAGTCTATTTCGCGGGCATCTGCGACAAGTGTCAGGCGAAGCGCCCGTACAACGACAAGAACAGGAGCTTGACCTGGGTCGAATATGTCAACCGCATGCACAAGTGGTTGGCGGAACGGAATCGCAAGATGCTGTGTTGGGTCGAGTACCCGTTGCTGGAAGAGGATCTCAAGCTCCTGCCCAGAGGGTTGATCAACGGTGTCGCCGCGCTCGGTCAGAGCAATTCCTGGAACGAGGGATTGAGGGACGCCGGTGTCGCATCCCTGATCTACAGCCCTCAGCAGGGCTCCGAGCTTCTCTTCCCCAACTACTTTTCGTCGGAATTCCTGGACAACGGCCGCCCGGTCCAGGGCAGGCTGGAGGAGCCCGGCATGCTTGTTCCCCGGCTTCTCGCCCGTTCCCCGAACGATCTCATCGGCACGTTCGCGGCAGCGTGGGACGATTCCGGCCTGCACAACGAGACCTTCTGGCTCGGGTGGGTAATGGTCAGCCAGTACGGCTGGTTGCCGAACGGGCCCCGCGTCGAGCAAGTGATCGCCGACTTCATTGACACTTTCTATGGACCCGGCAACCAGGACATGATCGAGATCTACCGGACGCTCATGGAAAGCGCCCGTTTTTATGAATCGAGTCTCGACCGGGTCCCCGCGACGCGCCTCAAGCCTACATACGGCAGCTGGGCCGGCCCGGGACGGGACACTACCCGGATCGACCTGAAGATCGAACCGCCTCCGCTGCCTTTTGCCTATGACGAAACACTGGTGGTCGATCAGACCTTTTCCCGCCGCTATTCCGAAGCCCTGTCTCAGATGCCGGAAGTCCGGCGCAGACTCGACCGCGCAATCGGCGTCCTGCAGGGAAAGCTCGGAACGGTGAAGAGGAATCGCTACAACCTCGAGGTCCTGCTCTCGACAGCCCGGTTCGAGCGTCATTACGTGACCCTGCTGGAATCACTCGTCAAAGTCGAGGGCCTGATGCTCCGTGCGGCCGAAGCCCAGAGCCGGGAGCGGCCAGCCGACACTATTGCTCTGTTGTCCGAGGCGCACGGCGCGGTGCGCGATTGCCTCTCGGACCGGCAGTCCATGTGGTCAGAACTCAAGACCACGTGGGAAAAGAGCCGTTATCCGAAGGGTCAGTCGGTCGGCGGCCGGGACTTCGTTCACGTCCTTGACGATCTGAAAGACCACCATGCAGACCGGAGAACCGGCCTCGACTACATGCTCGAGCCGCTCGAGAATATCGGGCTGGAGACGTGGAACGACGGCCTCGCGAAATTCATCCAGACGTATGCCGGCAGCCGCGGCCTCCGGGTCCCGGATCTGAAGTAGGCCCGGTCCCCGCCGGACAAGCCCCACTCGCGTTGGCGCCCCGCGCGTCTCGGAGGAGTCCCTGTGCGACAGGTCTGCGGATCTGTGAAAAATCAGATCGTTCGACGCAGCACCCATGATTCCTGTGCCGCACCGTTAGCTTGAGGGTACGGTCCCTCTTATCCTCACGGCCGGGCCCGGTCCTTTGACGGTGGCAGGAACCGGATGCGGGGATGACGGGATACTTCGGCAGATTCACGCTCAATCCGTAAGCCGCGGCTCTCGAGAGAACAGCGTCAGGCATTCGGGCGCCGGTTTTTTATGGCGTGGCGATAGACCATCTCGTACTGGCGGGCTGATTTCTCCCAGGAGAAATCCTGGGCCATGGCTGCACGTCTCAGCCGGGCAACGTGATGAGGCCGGTCATACCATGTCGATATGGCCCAGCCGATCGTGTCGTGCAGGGCCTGAGGCGTCGGCGCCAGGAACTTGAAACCCGTTCCCTCGCCGGTACTCTCGCTGTAGTTCTCGACCGTGTCCTCGAGACCGCCGGTCGCCCGGACGAGCGGAAGTGCGCCGTACTTGAGCGAATACATCTGGCTGAGGCCGCAGGGTTCGTATATCGAAGGCATCAGGAAGAAGTCGCTGCCCGCTTCGATCCAGTGACTGAGCTCGTTGGAAAAACCAATTTGAACCCCGACCCGGCCGTGGTGTCGCGCTGCGAGCAAACGGAAAAAGTCCTCGGTGGAGGAATCCCCCTGTCCCAGAACCACCAGCTGAAACATCATGTGGTTGAGCGCCCAGGGGATCGCCTCGCGGATGAGATCCATTCCTTTCTGCTGTGTGAGGCGCGAGACAATTCCGAAGACAGGCCAGTCCGTCCGGACGTCCAGCCCCATCCGCTGCTGGAGCGCCGCCTTGCAGACTGCCTTCCCCAGGAGGTTTTCCGCCGAATAGCGCTCGGGAATGAGCGCGTCAGTCTCGGGGTTCCAGTGCTCGTAATCGGCCCCGTTCAGGATACCGAAGAGATCGGCCCGCCTGTTGAACACATAGGGCGCCAGGCCTCTCCCTCCGATCGGCCCCAGTATTTCGAGGGCATACGTGGGCGAAACGGTCGTGAGAGCGTCCGCGAACCAGATGCCGGCTTTGAGCAGGTTCAGGTGGCCGTGGTCCTCAAACTTGTCGGGATGGAGGTGCTCCACTCCGACACCGATATACGAAAAAGCACTGGGGTGGTAGACGCCCTGGTACCCGATGTTGTGGATCGTGAGCACACTGGCCGTGCCGGAAAGCGGCGAGAGTTCGCGATCCCAGGTCTTGAGGAATACCGGGACCAGCGCCGTCGGCCAATCGTGGACGTGCATGATGTCGGGTATGAATCCCGTATCCTTGCAGACCTGCAGCGCAGCCTTGGAGAGCAGCGCATAGCGGAAGGCGTTGTCCGTATATTCTCCCCACGGCTGGTCGTAGACACCGGGACGTCCGAAGAAACGTTCGCAGTCGACGAACCACACCGGGACCTGGCCGTCCAGTTGCCCCTGGTTGAGGCCGATCCATTGCTCTTCACGGTTTCCCATGTGGATGCAGGCAGGCTGCACGAACTCGATACGGTACTTGGCTCGATCGATGCCGCTGTATAGCGGGATAAGGACCCGCACATCGTGCCCGTTCAGGCGTAGAATCTTGGGCAGGGAACCCACCACGTCTGCAAGCCCACCGACCTTGGCAAAAGGCGTGCACTCGGAAGCGACGAACAGGATCTTGAGCTGGGACGTTCTCGTCTTGAGATATCGAGCTTGAGCCGGCGCTGGTATCCACGTCTCTCTCCATTTCGACTCCTCAGTGCCGCGTTGCCATTTGGATTAGTCGGGCCTTCAGCCCATCTCGGGGGGCTGTCGGCATTCTGCCTGGCGCGCTGCGCCAGGCTGGCTGGTATGAATCGGGCCTACGGCCCTCACGACTGCATTCAAATCAGCGGATAGAGCGCTGAAAGCGCGATCTTATACCGGCCCGCGGCGAAGCCCACATCCTTATACACAACTCGTCCTGATCAAGCGAAGCGCAGGAGTACCGCGCTGTTGCTCTCAGAAATCGGCCCCGGAGGCGTCCCGGCAGGGACGCTTTGATATTAGCCCGGCACTTCAGTGCCGGGGCAATCGTGATGAATGTGGCGCAAGTCCCGTATGACGACTGAACCTGACTCGATTCATCAACCGTCCCTACGGGACTCGTCAATGCGTAGATGAACGGTCCACGGCACTGAAGTGCCGTGCTACCTTCACCGCGTCCCTCCGGGACGCTAACCCGCATCACTCCACTTGTCCGGGCTGAAGGCCGGACCCAGCAAGATGAACCTGTCGCCACTTGCGTATAACGATGTGCCCATAGCTCTGGTCCGGTCTGACAGACCGGACCTGCTTAATCCGTGCTGCTGAAGGCATGAGCTTACTCAAGTGCACGGAAAAGGTCACACGGAATTTCCACCTAATCGCTGACCTCGAACCGGCCGTTCAGGCGTATGTCCTTCGAAGAGGCGCCGATCATGACCTCAAAGACCCCGGGCTCGACAACACGGTCCAGGTGCCGGTTCAGAAGTGAGAGATCCTCCGGGCCGAGCGTGAACTCGACGTCGCTCTTCTCCCCCGGTTGAAGAGCGACCCTGCGGAACCCCCTGAGCTGCTTCACCGGCGTGGTCACCGAGCTTATGACGTCCCTGATGTATAGTTGCACGACTTCGACACCCTTGCGCGTCCCGGCATTCCGGATCGAGGCGGCCACGTGGACATCGCCGCCCGGCCCGATCGTCTTTTCGCGGATCCGCAGGTCGCTGTATTCGAATTTCGTGTAGCTGAGACCGTAGCCGAAAGGATAGAGCGGCTGCGGATCCATGTCCGCGTACGGTTTGCCCCAGCCCTCCTTGACCCAGTATTCCTTCGACGGCTTGAAATTGTAGTAGACGGGAAGCTGGCCCGCATGGCGCGGAAAGGTTACGGGGAGCCGGCCTTCGGGATTGGAGTCGCCGAACAGAACGTCGGCCACGGCCGTCCCTCCCATTTCGCCGCACATCCAGGCCTCGACGATCGCCGGAATGTTCCCGTCGATCCACCGTATCGCAAGCGGGCGGCCGCTCACCAGGACCACGATGGTCGGGGTCCCCGATGAGTGCACCGCCTTGACGAGGTCTTCCTGCATTCCCGTCAGTTCGAGCGTGGCGACGTCATAACCTTCCCCATCGGTCCCCAGCCCGCCGGGAGTCTGCCACGTGTTCTCACCCACCACGACGACGGCGACGTCCGCATTCTTCGCCGCATCGCGGGCCTTGGCGATTTCATCCAATCCGGTTCCGACAACGTTGCAGCCCTTGACGTAGGTTACCTTGGTCGATGGAGGCACTTTCGCCTGTATCCCTTCAAGTACGGTGACAATGTGCTGCAAGACGGTGTTTGCCGTGTAGTCCCCGAGCTGGTTCTTCGCGTCGTGCGCGTTCGGTCCTATCACTGCAATCGATTTCAGGTCCTTGCGCAGCGGCAGAAGCCCGTTTTCGTTCTTCAGAAGGACGATCCCCTCACGGGCGGTGCGCAGCGCAACTTCCTGGTGCTCCGCCGTGTGAGAAACGGCTGCCGCTCGCTCAGGATCTGCATACGGATTCTCGAAAAGGCCCAGGCGATATTTCTGCTCGAGGATCCTCCGGACCGCGCGATCGATGAGCGCCATGGGCACCCGTCCTTCGCGCACGTTCTCGATCATTGCCTGCATGTAGCCCTTCTCATAGGAGATCCCGACGTCCAGGCCTGCCTTGATCGCGAGTTCACCGGCCTCTTTCTGGTTTGCCGCCAGGCCTTCGTAGACGAGGGTCGATACGCCGCCGCCCTCGCCCAGAACGAGTCCCTGGAAGCCAAGCTCCTGCCTCAGGATAGTCGTCAGGATCCATTCGGAAGCGTGTGTCGGGATGCTGTCGATCGCCGGATAGGTAGCCATGACTCCGAGCGCACCCCTCTTCTTGATTCCCGCGACCCAGGGAGGGAGGAAGACGTCGCGCAGGATGCGCTCGGAGATCTCCATCGCACCGCGCTCGAAGCCGCTGACAGGCTGGCTCTGGCCGGGGTAGTGGCACAGGCCGGACACGACCTTGTCGGGGGCAGCCACATTGTCACCCTGCGCACCATTGACAATCGACTCGGCGATTCGCGAACAGAGGTAGGGATCTTCGCTGTAACCTTCCTGGTTTCTTCCGAGACGCGGATCCCGGTTGGGTTCGACCACCAGCGTGAAAAGCTGATGGATACCGACAGCACGCGCCTCACGGGCGGCGATCGTGTAAATTTCCTTGACGAGCTCCGGGTCCCACGTACTGCCGATCGCGAGGCCTTCGGGGAAAACGGTCGCCCCGGAGCACATCAGGCCGTGCGTGCCTTCCTCGGTCTGAAGCAGAGGAATCCCGAGCCGCGTCTTCCCGGTCGCTATTTTCTGCAGCTCGTTGAAATATCCTGCCTGCTGGCGCGGGCCTTCGTGCAGGATCGTGTTGGCGAGAGTGAAGAAGCCGCCGCCGGGGCCGATTCCCGGCTCGTACGTTCCCTCGGCGAAACCCTTGCATGCCGCCATCTTGGCTGAGTCTTCTTTGCCAAGACCGTCCTCGTAGACGCACGGCATGTTCATCTGGCCGATCTTCTCTTCCAGCGTCATCCTTGCCAGAAGGTCGTCGATGCGGCGATGGACCGGCTGGCTGGCATCGCGATAGGCCGGCACTGCCGACGCTCCGCCGCCGCGTTGCTTCTCTATGTAAGCGGCAATCGCATCGACGGTGTCAATCCAGAGTCCGTTGGCAGGATCGGTCGCGTACTTGCACAGGGCTTCCAGCGTGGCCGTGCGAGTGGTCTGACGCTCGACGGCAGTGCCTATATCGTGTCCGGCAAGAACCAGCCAAAGCCCCTCGTTCCTTGCCTGTTCGATCGCCGGTTTCAGCTTGTCGAAATCCAGGTTGTCGCTCGGCACGCCCATGAGCTGCGCGAGATCACAGAACGCCGGATCATTCGCGCTCTCGTTCATCCAGCCTCGCCCCGCGCGAAAGAGTTCCGCCACCAGGGGAACGTAACTCTTGAGATTGCGTCCCCTCCCCACATAGGTCTCTCCGCAGGGATAAGCGAAGGTCCGCGGCGTGACCCCGACCAGTTCCTGCACGGATTTGTTGGCCTCGGTCATTTCCGCGCGGATTCGCTCCAGCGTGTAGTCCTCGAGGGCATGCTGCCGGGCCCAGGGGAAGTTGCCGCTGCAAGGGTGGTTCAGGGAATGGTTGGCGATCTCGTGTCCGCTTGCCGCGGCCTTCTTCCAGCCGGGTAATCGCTCGCGAACCCCCGAGGGCAACACGTAGAATGTAGCCTTCACCCCGTGCCGGTCGAAAAGCGGAATCCCGTTGTCGATCTGGCTCGGGCGGCCATCATCAAAGGTCAGGCTTATGGCGGCGCGCTTGCCCGCGGGCCAGCGGAACGCGCTCTTGGCGGCGGGTTGAGTGGTTTCATATTGAGCGCTTCCGACAGCGGACGTCAGGAGGCAGATCGATGCAATTGCGGCAAGGTGTCGGCTGTTCATGTTTCTCTCCTGGTTGCCGAGCAGGGCTGAGGAACGGGCGCCCTGCCCGCGACACGAAATTGTCAGATGGTTAGTCCCACCGGGCACGATACGCCGGTACCGCCCAGTCCACAGTACCCGCCCGGGTTTTTTGCCAGGTACTGCTGGTGGTATTCCTCCGCATAGTAGAAGTCCGACCGCGGGCGGATCTCCGTGGTGATCTGTCCGTACCCGGCGGCGGTCAGTACCTTCTGATATGCCTCTTTTGTGCTCTCCGCGGCCGCCCTCTGCCCGTCGTCGGCCGCAAAAATGATCGAGCGATATTGCGTGCCGATATCGTTCCCCTGGCGCATGCCTTGCGTCGGGTCGTGAGCTTCCCAGAAGATCCCCAGCAGGCTGCGGTAGCTCACAACATGCGGATCATAAACTACAAGCACCGCTTCTGAATGGCCTGTCTGACCGGTGCAGACTTCTTCATAAGTAGGGTTGGGAGTGCAGCCGCCCGAGTATCCGACGGCGGTAGTGAGGACTCCCTTCACTTGCCAGAACCTGCGTTCAGCTCCCCAGAAGCATCCCAACGCAAATATCGCCTGCTCGAACCCGTCCGGGAACGGCGGTTTCAGCGGGTGCCCGTGAACATAGTGCCTGGCCGGCACAGGCATGGGTTGTACCCTGCCGGGCAGTGCCTCGTTCGGATCCGGCATTCTTTGTTTCTTCGATAACGGAACCATGGACTATCCCCCGAGCTGGATTCTCATTGTCATCTCGTGTTTATTATAGACTGACGGTGGATGAGTACCATGGACCTTCACGAAAGAGTGCGGAGGTCAGACACCGGGGACTCATGTGCGGCGGCTTTTCTGGCCGCAGGGGCGGCACGTGGGGCGGGCTTGAAACCCACCCCCCACATGTGCCCCAAATGGAGTGCGTTGTGATGAATCGCTGCGTAACGACAATACTGGCGTGCCTGCTCCTCGTTGGCACGGCACCTCCGGCGAAACCGGCGGCGTCCACGGGCGCATGCGGGATCCGAATCCTCCAGCATGCGCGAGCATTGCAGCCGGGGGAGGTCGTGCTGCTCACTCTCGAAAGCCCGACGCCGCAGTCGCGGGTCGAGGCACGTATCTTCGGAAAGACCTTCCCATTCTTCGCCGCCAGGGAGGGCCGCACCTGGACCGGGCTCATCGGAATCGATCTCGAAGCCGCAGCGGGTGCATACAACGTCAAAATAGAACTCACCGACATGCTGGGCAGAGTAGAGGTCTGCGATCATCCTCTCGAGATCCGCAGCAAGGTGTTTCCGACCCGCAAGCTGACCGTCGACGAGAAATTTGTCACTCCCCCACGGGATGTCCTGGGACGTATCGAAGAGGAGGGCAAACGCGTGGCGGCTATCTTCGCTGAAGTCGACGAAAAGCGTTACTGGGGCGGGGCATTCGCAGCGCCTGTCCCCGGCCCTTCGATCAGTTCCTTTGGAAAACGAAACATCATGAACGGGAAGCCGCGCAGCCCTCATTCAGGTGCCGACTTCGATGCCGCGGAGGGCACCCCCATCAGCGCACCCAACTCGGGCAAGGTAGTACTCGTGGACGACCTCTATTATTCCGGGAACACGGTGATCATCGATCACGGCCAGGGGCTGTACTCGTTTTTCGCGCACCTGTCACGCTTCTCGGTGAAGCCCGGGGATCGGGTGGCACGGGGAGATGTGGTCGGGCGTGTCGGCGCCACCGGCCGGGTGACCGGGCCTCACCTGCACTGGTCGGTCCGTCTGGTCGGGACACGAGTCGACCCGCTGTCCCTGATCGCGGTATCCCGCATTACCCCGGCGGCCAGGGCGGGGAAGGCCGCGACCACCAGGCCATGAAGTGTCCTCTGCACGAAATCGTGAAGCGGCGTTGCCGGGGGATCGGCTGCCCGGTTCCAACGACCGCACCCTCCGCCTGATATCATGAGGAAGGAAATGAAACTGCGACTGTCCCGCATCCTGTGTTTCGCCGTCTCCATCGCCGCCGCGCTGCTCGTGTTTTCGACCGCTCGGGAGAGCAAGGCTCCGCCGCAATCCGGGAACAGCGGAGCGATCGCCTTGGATGCCTCCTGGGATCCCGCTCTCTTCCGCGGGCTGCGTTATCGCCTCGTCGGTCCCTTCCGCGGCGGGCGGGTAACCGCAGTCGCCGGCCATCGAAGGCAGCCGTCGACTTTTTACATGGGCTCCACGGGAGGCGGCGTCTGGAAGACAACCGATAGCGGACACAGCTGGGTCAACATATCGGACGGTTACTTTGAAACCGGTTCCATCGGTGCGATCGAGGTTTCGGAATCCAACCCCGACGTGATCTATGTCGGCACCGGCAGCGCCGCGATCCGGAGCAACATCGTAGTCGGCCGGGGCGTATACAGGTCGACAGATGCAGGGCGCACGTGGTCCTCCTGCGGCCTGAGAGAGGCCGGACAGATCGGCTCCGTCCGGATTCATCCGGCAAACCAGGATATCGCATACGTAGCCGCCGTGGGACAACCCTTCGGGCCCAATCCTGAACGAGGGGTCTTCAGGACGAGGGATGGGGGGAAAAGCTGGCAGAAGGTCCTCTTCATCAACGATCGCACGGGCGCTGTTTCGCTGGCGATGAATCCTTCAAACCCGAACGAAATCTACGCCGGCGCGTGGCGGGCCGAGCGGAAACCCTGGACGATCATCAGCGGCGGCCCCGCGAGCGAGACCGGGCTCTATAAGACTACGGACGGAGGCGATCACTGGGCCAAGCTGTCCAGGGGTCTGCCGACCAACCTGATAGGAAAGATCGACGTCGACGTGGCTCGATCCAATCCGCGCCGCGTGTTTGTCATCCTGGAGGCACCCGGCAGGGCAGCAGGACTCTACCGATCGGACGACGCGGGGACGACTTTCGTCCAGGTGAGTTCCGAGCCCGAATTGATCGCACGCCCGTTCTATTTCACTTACGTCGACGTGGATCCCAAGGATGAGAACACCGTCTGGGTCAACAACCTGCGTCTTCACAAATCAGGTGACGCGGGCAGGACGTGGCAGGATGTACCGACGCCGCACGTCGATAACCACGGCATGTGGATCAATCCCGACCATCCCGAAATAATGATCCAGTCCAACGACGGGGGCGCCAACGTCACTCTGGACGGGGGACGCAGCTGGTCGACGCAGTACAATCAGCCCACCGCCGAGATCTACCAGGTGGAGGTCGACGACCAGTTCCCATACCGCTTGTACGGCGCTCAGCAGGACAACAGCACGGTCATAATTCCGAGCCTCCCGCTTTGGGACATGCCGGTGGATGATCCGGTCCAGTTGTTGTTGCAGGGTCCGGGGTGCGAAACGGGCCCGATCAAGCCCAAGCCCGGCTCTCCTGAGATCGTTTACGGCGTGTGCAAGGGGGAGTTCTCCCGCCTGAGCCTGCTGACGGGCCAGGAGAAGCACTACTGGATCTACCCTCAGAACCGGTACGGACACGCGCCCGCCGACATACGGTTTCGCTTCCAGAGAACACCCCCGCTCGAGGTCTCGCCCTACGACCCCGGCACCATCTACATGGGTTCCCACGTCGTGCACAGGACGAAGGACGAGGGAGTAACCTGGGAGACAATCAGTCCGGATCTCACGGCAAACGAACCGGGAAAGCAGGGCATCTCGGGAGGGCCGATCACGCGCGACATTACGGGGGAGGAGGTCTACAGCGCTCTCTATGCGATTCGTGAGTCGCCGCTCGAGGAGGGCGTCATCTGGACAGGGGCGAACGACGGTCCGGTCCACGTCACTCGCGACGCCGGCGAAAACTGGAAGAATGTCACCCCTGCGAACCTGCCGCCCGGTGGCCGGGTCCAGAATATCGAGCCGTCGCCCCATCGCATGGGATCCGCGTATATATCAGTCTGCCGTTACATGCTCAACGACTGGCAACCTTACATCTACCGGACTGACAGCTACGGCCGTTCCTGGACGCGGCTGACCGACGGGAATAACGGGATACCGGCAGACTGCCCCGTTCGCGTGGTCCGCGAAGATCCCGATCGGGAGGGACTGCTCTATGCCGGAACCGAATTCGGGATGTTCATTTCTTTCGACAACGGCAGGAACTGGCAATCATTCCAGCTCAACCTGCCCGTGACCCCCGTCACGGACATCCGGGTTAACGAGGGAGACCTTGTTCTTTCTACGATGGGCCGCTCGTTCTGGATCCTGGATGACCTGACGCCGCTGCACCAGCTCAAACGTGACTCAGCGGCGGCCCAGGCGCAACTCTTTCGCCCCCGGCCGACTTACCGGACGCGCTACTCGATTACGATCGGAGGAGGCGACGGTCCGGTTTATCCGCCACCCGGCGCCCGGATCCATTATGCGCTGTCGCCCGAGATCGAGGCGCCGCTTACGCTGGACATCGTCGACCCGGAAGGCACCGTGATCCGTTCGTTTTCGACCGAAAGGCCTGAGGAGACAGCCGCACGCAACCCCGTCATCGATCCGAGCCAAATGGTGAGGGCGGGAACGCCGGGCCTTCCCTTGCAGCGTGGGTTGAACCGGTTCACCTGGGACCTGCGTTATCCGGGACCCTGGAATGAGAATCCGGGGCAGAGTGGAACCGGAGGCCCCGTGGCCGCGCCGGGATCTTACAAGGTTCGGCTTACCGCGGGCAAATGGACCCAGACACAGGTCCTGGAAATCCGGATGGATCCGCGTGTCACCGCAGACCGTGTCTCTCCTGCGGATCTGGAGGAGCAGTTCCGGTTCAACGTGCAGTTGCGGGATGCAATCACCGCGGCAAGAATCGCGGCCTTCCGGCTCTCGGAAGCGCACGACAAAATGCGCAAGTCGAACCACGATGGCGAGAGACTCAAGCAGGTTGAGAACCTGCTCGCTCGCCTGGTGACCTCCGGCGAACCCTATCCCCAGCCAATGCTGATCGATCAACTGCTCTACGTCTACCGCATGACGACCCAGTCCGACCAGAAGATAGGGCACGACGCGTCGATTCGTTTCGCCGATCTGTCAAAGGAACTGGCGTCAGTTCTGGCCGACGTTCCGAAGGCGCTCCACCAATAGGGCGAGCGGCCCCTGGACGCCGCCGGAGAGGCTCAGAACCGCCAGATGTAGGCGTAGACCATAGTGATGAGGCCAATGGCCGATGCGAGCAACAGGCTGTGGCGAAGGGTGAAGCGGAACAGCCTGGCCTCATCGGCGGACGGCATTCCGGTCGCGGCAGCGGCAACGGCGATGCTCTGCAGGCTGATCATCTTACCCATGACGCCGCCGCTCGAGTTGGATGCTGCCATCAGGATCGGATCCAGACCAAGACGCCCGGCCGTGACCACCTGGAGGTTTCCGAAGAGCGCATTGGCGGACGTATCGCTGCCGGTAAGAAACACGCCCAGCCAGCCCAACAGCGCGCTGAAGAACGGAAACAGCACTCCGGTCGCCGCAAAAGCCAGCCCCATGGTCGCGGTCGCCCCTGAATAATTCATCAGGAACGCCAGCGCGAGCACCGCGGCGATCGTCAGCAGCGGGAAAACGAGTTGCCGCGCTGTAGCCGCGACGACCCGGGCAAGCCTGCGCGGAGACATCCTGAGCAGGGCAGCCGACAGAAGACTCGCCAGGAGGCATGCAGTCCCGGATGCTGCCAGCCATTCGAACCTGTATATGGCGGCGTACGGCGTCGGCTTCGCGACCACCGGAGGCACCTGGTGGATCTGCTGGTGCAGACCGGGCCAGGGCAGGATCAGGCTGACTTTGTTCAGATCCGCTTTGAAAGCTCCCCAAAGCAGAACGAAAATCACCAGGATAGCGTATGGTCCCCATGCAAGCAGAAGTGCCTTCCCGCTGTGGTGCTTCGGCGCGCTGGCGGCTTCGGCACGCCCTCCGAGATCAAAGGTGTCCTTCGGCTTCCACACCAGGAAAAGGAAGACAAGGGATGCAATGGCGGCGAGCGAGCTCAGGATGTCGGTCAGCTGCGGGCCGACAAAGTTCGATACGACAAACTGGGTCGTGGCGAACGCGATGCCGCATGTCATCGCGCCCGTCAGGACCCCTTTCAGCGCCCTCCAGCCTCCCATCACTGCGAGCAGGTATCCCGGCACGATGAGGGAGATCGGGGCACAGATCTGGCCGACGCGCGCGCTGAGCTGATCCATGTGCAGGCCGGTAACCGTGGACAGTGTGAGAATCGGCGTGCCGATCGAGCCGAATGCCACCGGAGCCGTGTTTGCGAGCAGGCAGATTGCGGCTGCATAAAAGGGCGAGAACCCAAGCCCCGAAAGCATCGCGGCGGCCACCGCCACCGGTGTTCCGAAACCCGCGGCTCCCTCGATGAAGGCCCCGAAGGCGAACGCAATGAGCAGCGCCTGGAGGCGTCTGTCTCCGGTCAGGCTGCCCACAGAGTCTTTCACAATCTCGAACTGTCCGGTTTCGAGCGTGATCCGGTAGAGAAGAATCGCGCAGAAGACGACCCAGCCGATCGGGAAGAGCCCGAACGCCGCACCGTATCCCGCGGCACTGATCATCATTGAAGGCGGCATCCCGTAGGCAGCCAGTGCCACGAGGGCCGCGGCGACAAGCCCGAACAGCGAGGCGATCCACGCGGGTTTCCGCCTCACGCCCAGCAGGTAGAGGAGCACAAAGACGGGAAGTCCCGCGACAATCGCGGAAATGCCCAGGCTATCGGCCAGCGGAGTATAGTTGTGATTCCACATGAACGAGCGCTCTTGTAACCGGAGACCACGACTGCTGTCAAGCCTTACCCGCAGCCGCCGTGTGGTTCAAACAGTGGGAAGGGAACAATTTCCGCCAAAAGCTCTCAGCTTTCGGACTCTGGCTATCAGCAAACAGGAAGGCTTGCTGACAGCTGGAAGCCGGGTCTGCCTGTCGCCCGCCCGCCGCGGTTGGTGTATTTTATCGGGTGTGCAGCGAGGGTGAGTCTTCTTCGCATGTAATCCACTTTGAGAGGGCAGGCAGCGATGAACGAACCAGTCAGACATCTGCCGACCTACGAAGGCTGTGTCGTCTGCGGGCAGAGGAACATGAATCCAAGTTCGCTCAACCTGAGGTTCCGTGTCACCGAAACCGGGGTCGAAGTCCCCTTCACCCCCGGCAGGCAGCAGGAGGGCTACCGACAGATCGTGCACGGCGGGATTCTGTGCGCGCTGCTGGATGAGACGATCGGATGGGCGGTGGCCGTGCAGCGCCGGAAGTATTTCGTGACCGGCGAGCTGACGGTTCGCTTTCACCGTCCTTTGCCGGTCGGCACGCCGGTGGTGGTGAAGGGGTGGGCCGTCGAGCACAAGTTCAGGTATTCGGTCGCCGAGGGTGAGATTGTCGATAGCGACGGGACCGTCTACGCCAGGGCATCCGGCAAGTTCTTCACCATGCCCGACGACAAGGCAGACGAGGTGCGCGGGTACCTTACCTTCCAACCGGATGACCTGGACGTTCTTGAGTGATTTTGCGAGGAACTATCAAGCGGGCGAAATCACGCCGGGTTTGAAGCGCGACGGCAGACCGCTCGCAGTGAAGCTTCCTGTTTCAGGGTAGTGAATCCGCTCGGCGCAGGGGTTGCGCGTGTCCAGATGGCAAAACGCCTGGAACTCGTCTGCCGGCCTCCCGGGCAGTATTCGCCGGGCGTGAAGGCGAAGGATCTGGACACACAGGGCGCGTCAGGCGTGTTCGAATCGACGTTCGCTGGAGTGCAACAGGCCGATCAAGAGCGCGAGGATTTTCCCGGGGCGGGGGCCGGCTGAGGTCTTGCCGGGCGCCGCGTCGGTTCGCCCCGCCGCTTCAGCTGGCGATGGACGATCTTGCCAAGCTTCTGGTTCTTGAATCCGACTTTCTGTCCCATGTCTGACGCACCCCCGACGGCGGAAGCGACCTACCGCCCGAAGTTCCATAGCAGTTCGACAACTATGCTGCCGATCGACTCGGTATCAATGTAAGCGAAGCGCCCTGATCCCGGCTTGCCCGCCTCGCCCCAGCCTCCCGACTGTATGTTCTCACAGCCCTTCGCTTTCCATTGCGCGATCGCCTTGTCCATGTCCGGCACGTCGAATGCGAGATGATGGAATCCCTCGCCATGAATCTTCAGGAAGTCTTCGTAGACAGTCGGGCCCTTCAGCGGCACGATCCATTCGTAGACGATTTTTCCATGGCGCTGCCAGCCGAGTTCCTGGTCGAATTGCCCCGTTTTGCCGCGATACTGCAAATCAAGCAGTTTGCCGTGAGTGTAAGACATCTCCGGCCAACCCAGCTTCTTCCAGAATGCCGACACGGATCTCATATCCCTGACAACGAATGCGTACTGGCTCAGGGTGTGATCGCCGGCCCCGGCCCTTTCCCCCTGCGGCTGCGAACCGCAAACAAGACCCAGAATGTACTTCCCTTCGGCTACCGTGTCCATCAGGACAAAACGCGACCCGGCACCGGGATCAGGGAAGAGACCCTCCTGCAGCACACCGACCCCCAAGGACTTAAGCCGAGCCACCTCCTGATCGAGCGCCTGGCACGAATCGATGCGGTGTATGAGTGCCAACACACCTTCGCCGCGCCGGGCCATAAACGCGGAATAGGCGTTGTCTCCGGCGACGGGTTGGATCCAGGCTACCCTGGCACCGGCGAGGTTGCCGGCTGCGTAGCGGATTCGGCCTTCTGCGTCACGCCCGCGAAAGCGAGTGCCCTTGAGGTCAATCGAGGTAACCTCACCAACCCGGGCGATTCCGGTCCCTTCCCACTTCCCGGCAACACGATCGACGTCGCGCACTACCCAGATCAGTCGATCTACGGTCTTGTAGCATTCGTTGAGCTGTGCAATCGCAGGCACGGACATGCAGGCGAATGATGCAACCAGAAGGAAATATGCCGATCTCATCAGAAAGAACCTCCAAGGTTGACCGGTTTCTCGCCTGAGGCGGCTTCCCGGTGTCGTCCCCGCACGGAGTCCGGATCGCGTCGCGGCAACGCGGGATCAGGGACCACCGGGAGCTTTGCCAGGCCTCGGCGGCTGGTTTGCAGGCGCAGCCTCAGGCGCGTCCATGGGTGCCAGTCCCACGCGCTGGACGGTAACGTGCTTGATGACCACTGGCTTTAATGGGCGGTCCGCCTCCGCGGGCACACGGGCAATCGCCTTCACCGTGTCAAGGTTCCCGCATTGGCCGAAAATCGTGTGACGGTCGTTGAGAAATGGCGTCGCAACCTCGGTGATGAAGAACTGACCTCCATTGGTATTGGGACCGGCATTGGCCATCGCCAGTCTGCCGGGCCCATCAAAGCGGAGTGTCGGAACGAACTCATCCTGGAAGGGGAACCCGGGTCCTTCCGGATCGCCCTCACCCGTCCCCAGCGGGTCTCCGCCCTGAATCATGAACCTGGGTATGACGCGGTGGAAAGTCAGGCCGTCATAGAAATGCCTGCCCGAAACTTTCTTTTTCGTGGCCGGATCGATATAGGACTTGCTGCCCGTCGCCAGGCCGACGATGGTACGAACGGTTATGGGAGCGTCGTTCTCAAACAGCCTGCAACGGATGTCTCCCATCGAGGTCTCAAAGGTCATGTAGAGCCCGGGATCCATGCTTCCAAGGGCCTGTCCGGCTGCGGCCGTTTGCGGGCCGGTTTGTGCGGACTGCGCCCCGGCACAAATACCGGGCCGTGCAACGAAGAAGAGCATGAGAGGAACAGCCAGATGCCATATGCGGTTGAAACGATTTTTCATATCGACCCTGCGGGATTGTCCGGACTCCGCCGATCCGGAGGCTACCGCTTCCGCATGTGGATCTCGGTGCCGCCTCTATCAAACTTAACTTCGTCCATGAACCGGGTTATCAGGTAGATACCCCGGCCATGCTCGGCGTATATGTTCTCTCCGACCACGGGATTGGGCAGTTGCTCCGGGCGAAAGCCGGGACCCGAATCACGCACGACGATAAGGATACCGCGTTCCTCGTCGCAGGCCATGCAGATCTGAACCATTTTCGAGGGATCCATCTTCGAGCCATGGGTAACCGCGTTGACTACCGCTTCGTGCAGGGCAAGCTCGACTTCAAATTCCTTCCCTGCGGCACACCCCATCCGGCGCACTTTCCCCATCACCTGGTCAACGAGCGGCGTGACGGCTCGGCTTTCGGCGGGGATCGTAAAGTCACATTGCAGGATCAGCTTGTCCGGATCGAACTCGCACTTCTTTCTCTCATCCAATCTCATATGGCAGTTGCCTCAGGCTCGCCCTGGCTGAATCTGATTATGCCCAGCATATAGCAGCAGAGGACCTGCCGGCAACAACACAAATGGATCCGTCTTGTCAGTCCAACCGCAAAGGCTCAGAGACCGCGACGTGAGACCGCAAGGCAACCAGGTCTTGTACGTTTTCCTCTGCGTCCCGGCGCCTCTGCGGCGAAGCGGGACCCTCAGTCCGTTCCAGGCGCATCGGTGGGTGAGATTCCCAGCCACATCACGGCTGCAATCACAGAGAGAGCCGCGGCGAAGAGAAGGGCTTTCCCCCATCCGACGCAGGCCGCCAGCACCGGCGTCAGCGCGGGCGAGATGAATCCCCCGACGTTGCTGCCCATGTTCATGATGCCCCCGGCCGTGCCGCTGCCCGATCCGGACATCTCCATCATCGTGGCCCAAAACGGGCCTTCTACGCTGAGCACCAGCCCGGTTGACAGCGCCATGCATACGGCGGCAGCATACGCGTTGTCTGCCCGGGCCCCGACCGCGAGCAAAGCACCGGCGCCGGCAAGCCCGAACATGGGCACGGCACGTCGACCCCAGGTAATGCCCAGTCTTCCCGAAATCAGTCGATCCGAGAGCATGCCTCCCAGTGGTATGGAAACAAGCGACAGCAGCCAGGGAAGGCTGCCCATGAAGGCACCTTGCAGGAGGTCGAAGTGTCGTTCCTGTACCAGATACAGGTAGAACCAGAAGACGAAGATATATCCGACGTAACCCTGGAGCGTGTAGCTGGCGGTGAGCAGGATGAATCCCGGGGTGACAAGGTTCCGGTTAAGGCATGGCGCCTGAGGGCGAGGTGCCGTGTTATTCGGGCGGGCCGTCACGTGTTCTCTTGTCAGCAGCCATGCAACACCGGCGGCCAGCGCCGGCAGCCCTGAGATCAGCATGGCTGTGCGCCATCCCCAGCGCAGCATGGAGGCTGAGACAAGAGGCGGCGCAAGGGCTGACCCGAGGCCGATCGACGCCAAAACGACGCCATTGGCCCGTCCCTGGAGCTGCGTCGGGATCCAGCAGGCGACTCCCTGCGCCGACGCGGGGTAGGTCGGAGCCTCAGTCACTCCCAAAAGGAAGCGCAGGGCCACGAACGACCACATGGCACCTGACGCGCCGACTTGCCACAAGCCACGGCCCACGCACGCCTGCGCGATCGTCCCAGCCAGCCACCACCAGCAGGCGATCGCCAGAACGCGCCGCGCTCCCCAGCGATCCGCCAGCATGCCGGCAGGGATCTGACACAACGCGTAGCCCAGCAGGAATGCGCTGAAGATCCGGCCCATCTCGACCTGCGAGAGGCCGAACTCCCGCATGGCCAGAACCCCCGCGGTCGAGAAGTTGACGCGGCAGAGGTAGCCCCCGGTCGCCGTCAGCAGTAACAGACCGACAAAAAACCACCGTCCCGATTTCACGACCGCCTCAGGCGTTTGTGCATCAGGATCTCCGATGCGCCGTCGATGACGTAGTCCTTGAATTCGCCGACCGCCTCGTAACCGTGCCGCTCATATAGGGCACGCGCGCGAAAATTGAAGGAGGAGACGCAGAGGAAGATGTGCCTGGCAGTCGCGCGAAAGAGATCCTCCGCAAACTCGAGCAGCCGGCTGCCTACGCCGCTGCCGCGGAACCCTTCGGCGACGGCGATCGAGGCGATGTATGGTGAGCCCGCAACTCCGCGCCTCACCAGGACCACGAATCCGCAAAGCTGCCAACCCTGCCATGCAACGAAGACCTGATACTCGGGGCGGCGGCATATCTCGAGGCATGACTCCAGACTCCGGCCGAGGGCGATCCACGGCTCGGATCCTGCCATTACGCCTGCCGCCCACTCCTTCTCCGCTTCCGTCGCGGCTGTGATCAGAACCGGGTCCATGGCGCCCTCCATCTCACTATCAACAAGGAGCGCAGAGGCAGTATCTCACAGTCGGATCCCTTACCCACGCTTCGATTGAAGCATACGGATTCACACTGGAACGTGAAGAACGTCGCGCCTCACGACTCTGCTTGCGGCAGCTATCCCGACAATAGGGGAGCGCGCAACGCCGGCCTTGATGCCGCCTGCCGTCAATGGCAAGATGCGTGGTTAGCGTTTTCGTTTGAGGAGCCACAATGAGAAAGACCTTGTTCCTGGTGGCGCTTATTGCAGTGATTATGCTGATCTCCGCCGCCTACCCAGAGCCGACAGCCGAGGAAAAGCTTCAATACCCGAAAACCCGCGAGACGACCCAGACCGACAACTACTTCGGCACCGTTGTTCCCGATCCGTACCGCTGGCTCGAAAACGACAATGCTCCCGAAACCGCCCGATGGGTGGAGGAGGAGAACAAGGTAACCTTCGCCTACCTGGAGAAGATCCCCTACAGGCAGCGGGTCAAAGACCGCCTGATGCAGCTCTACAACTACCCGAAGTACGGCGCCCCCTTCCGGCGCGGCGAGTTCTTCTTCTATTCAAAGAACGACGGGTTGCAGAACCAGAGCGTCCTCTATATTCAGAAGGGTCTGGACGGCACGCCCGAGGTACTCATCGATCCCAACAAGTTCTCCGCTGACGGCACGTCCCGCCTGACCGTATTTGAGCTCTCGAAGGACGGCAAGTACGCCGGCTACGGGATTTCGCTGGCGGGCTCCGACTGGCAGGAATTCCGCATCCTCGAGGTTGCGACCAGGCAGCCGCTGCCGGACGTGCTGAAATGGATCAAGTTCTCGGGAATTGCCTGGCAGGGTCACGGCTTCTACTACAGCCGCTATGAAGAGCCGGCAAAGGGCAAGGAGCTTTCCTCGGTCAACGAAGCGAACAAAATCTACTATCATAAGGTCGGCACACCGCAGTCTGCCGACGGACTCGTCTACGAAGACCGCGAGCATCCGCAGAGGTTCAACAGCGTCGGCACAACCGAGGACGAACGCTTCGTCATTCTCTCTGTCCGCGAAGGATCCACCGGCAAGAAGGGAAATGCTCTTTTCTACCGCGACGATTCCTCCGGCGACAAATCCTTCAAGCCTGTCGTCGCCGCGATCACGGACGACAATTTCGGCGTGGTGGACAACGTCGGCGGCAGCCTGCTCGTCAGCACGGACAGCAAGGCGCCGAACGGCAGGCTGGTCCTGTTCGACCCTGCGAACCCGGCCGGGAAGAACTGGAAGGAGATCCTGCCCGAGAAACCGGAGCCCCTCGAGTCCATTTCGTCGGCGGGCGGCAAGCTGTTCGCGACCTACCTGAAAGATGTCACGACCCGGGCCTATGTCTATGGCTTCGACGGCAAACTGGAGAACGAGATCGTCCTGCCGGGCCTCGGGACTGCGATCGGCTTCGACGGACAAACGGACGACAAGTTCGTGTTCTACTTTTTTACCTCCTTCAACTTTCCGCCCACGATCTACCGGTACGACATCGCGACGCAGAAGACGTCTCTCTTCCGCTCACCTGACATCCCGGGATTCAAGCCCGCCGACTACGAGACAAAGCAGGTGTTCTATACGAGCAAGGACGGCACGCGCGTCCCGATGTTTCTCGTGCACAGGAAGGGACTCGTGCTGGACGGCACGAACCCCACGCTTCTGTACGGGTACGGCGGTTTCAACATCAGCACGTCGCCGACATTCAATTCGCTCCGCCTCGCCCTGCTCGAGCAGGGCTTCGTCTATGCTTCGGCCAACATGCGTGGCGGCGGGGAGTATGGCGAGAGCTGGCACGAGGCCGGAACCAAGCTGAAGAAGCAGAACGTATTCGATGATTTCATCGCCGCAGCCGAGTGGCTCGTCAAGAACAAGTATACCGAGCCCGCGAGACTCGCAATCCTGGGCGGCTCCAACGGAGGCCTGCTGGTGGGCGCCGTAATGAACCAGCGCCCGGATCTGTTTAAAGTCGCGATTCCGCAGGTGGGCGTGATGGATATGCTCCGGTTCCACAAGTTCACGATCGGCCACGAATGGATTTCGGACTACGGATCCAGCGACAACGAGCAGCAGTTCAGGTACCTGTACTCCTATTCCCCGCTTCATAACATCAAGGCCGGGGTGAAGTACCCGGCCACGCTCATCACCACCGCCGATCACGACGACCGCGTCGTTCCGGCACACTCCTTCAAGTACGCCGCGACGCTCCAAGAGAAGGCGGCGCCGGACAATCCCGTGCTGATCCGCATCGAAACCAGGTCGGGTCACGGATCCAGCAGCACGACGAAGATGATCGAGCTGACCGCGGACATCTATTCGTTCATTTTGTACAATCTGGAAGTGACGCCGAAATACTGATACGCACGGCGGGGCCCCATGGCCGGCAAGGATGATTTCTATCGCAAGCTGATTGAAAACCTGGGCGAGGGTGTCTACTTCGTCGACCGGGAGCGCCGCATCACATTCTGGAACAAGGCGGCCGAGAGAATCACCGGTTTCCGCACGAAGGAGGTCGTCGGCAGACGCTGCATGGACCAGGTGCTGACCCACGTCGACGACGCGGGCCGCTGCCTCTGTGCAGGCGATTGCCCTTTGTCGGAGACTATTGCCGACGGCAAGGAAAGGCAGACCGAAGTCTACCTGCACCACAAGCAGGGGCACCGGGTCCCGGTGCAAATCCGCACAACGCCCATCCTCGACGAGACCGGCAACGTGATCGGCGCCGTCGAGCTTTTCACCGATAATTCGAGGAACCTCGGGCTCGAGGAGAGGTTGGTGGAACTGGAGCGGCTGGCGCTCCTCGATCCGCTTACGCATCTCCCCAACCGCCGGTACGTGGAAAGCCATCTCCAGGCCCGGTTCGCGGAACTGCGCCGGAACGACTGGCCGTTCGGGATTCTCTATATCGATATCGACCACTTCAAGCAGGTCAACGACCGGTACGGCCACGAAACGGGAGACAAGGTACTCCAGCTGGTGGCCCGGACACTCGATGCCAATTCGAGGCCTTTCGACATCGTCGGGCGGTGGGGAGGCGAAGAGTTCGTCACCGTGATCGCCAACAGTGCCGACGTTTCGAGGCTGTCCCAGGTGGGGGAGCGGTTGCGCACCTTGGTCGCACAATCCGCCCTGAGAGAACAGCCCAAGCTCCGGGTGACGGTGTCCGCCGGCGCGGCACTGGCCAACCCCGACGACACGATCGAGACTCTGCTGCGGCGCGCGGACGAAAAGCTCTACCAGGCCAAGAACGCGGGCCGCAACAAGGTTCGCGTCTGAAGCGGTCGCGTCTCCGCTCTCCCCTCTCCATCCGCGCGGTCTCCTCTGCACGCATCAATATCGCGACCGCACAGGCCCCTCCCTTTGACGAGGGATCAATCGCCGTTCGCCCGCAGGCCAGGACCGCCGGAGCAGTGAAAAACAGTTGCGGGCCGCGGGACAAGAGGAGTACGAATACATCGAGATGCACTGGCCAAAGGGAGGAGTGCGACAAGTTGATGGTGGAGCATCCAGACGGAATCCCTCCAGATCCGGTAATCGAGCGCTATAAGCAGGACATCGACGGTACGCTCATCGTTGAGAATTTGAAGCTGACGGTCGAGGAGCGATTCATCCGTCTCATGAAGCTGCAGGAATTCGCAGAAGAACTTCGCCGGGCGGGACGACGACAGGAGAGAGATCATGACTGATTTCGCGGGCCTGCTGCGCGCGCTCGTCGGTTCCGGGGTGGAATTCATCCTGGTGGGAGGAGCCGCAGCGACTGCCCATGGCTCCGCGCGTCTAACGCAGGACCTGGACGTCGTTTATTCCCGAAAGTCGGAAAACCTGCATCGGCTTGTGCATGCTCTGGCACCCTACTCACCCTACCTGCGAGGCGCTCCCGCCGGCCTTCCCTTCAAGTGGGAACTCGTCACGCTGCAGAGAGGACTTAACTTCACTCTCATCACCTCGCTGGGAGCGATCGATCTGCTTGGGGAGATTGCGGGGGGCGGTTTCTACGAGAACCTGATCGACGACACGATCGTCCTTAGCCTCTTCGGGATCCAGTGTCGTTGTCTCTCGCTCAGACGCCTGATCGAAGTCAAACGGGCGGCAGGCCGGCCAAGGGATCTCGAGGCGATAGCAGAACTCGAATCGATTCTTGCCCGAAAGCTGGAGCGCGATGATAGCGACTCCTGAACGGCGGGACCTTTCTTACTTGAGTCAGGCCTTCATGTAGACGCTTCGGCCGTTCTCAAACATCAGCTTGCGCGCGAGTTCGTCCGCATCAGCCGCGCCGAGCCGGCCGTCCCGCAGTCGCCGCGCGAGGACTCTCGCGACGACGAACTGCCAGGCGAGCAAGGCCCCTACGCTCTCCTCCGCAACCCAGCAGTCGCTTCCCCATGTGATCGTGTTGATCGACGGAGTGACATCGATGTAGTCGTCCAAGGCGCGGATCGCGGCCGAGGTGCACACTGTCGCCGTCCAGGTCAGGCTCGGATAGGCGTTCCTGTAGTTGTGAACCAGCCCGGAGATCTGGTGCGTCCACGGAAAGCCCGAGTGAAAGAGCACAAACCGCGTCTGCGGGTACCGTGCAATGATCGGCTCGAAGTTCATGGGCTGGGAACCGGAGATCATCGCCAGCCCGGTGTGAATCTGGAAGGGCACGTCCAGCTCGGCGGCCAGCTCGCAGCAGCGATTGAATATGTAGTTACCAAAGAGGATCAACTCTGCCTGTGAGACCTCGCCCGGAGACTTGCCGAAGATTCTCAGCGCGCCTTCACGGTCGTCCGGGAGATAGTTGACCGGTCGGTTGTAGGCTTCGGCGCACTTAAAGGCGACGACGAGACCTTTCCGGTACTGAGTTCGAATCGTCTCACGCATGTTCTCGACGTATTCGTCCAGGCTGCCGCCGGGAAAACCGTATCTCGCCCACGGGACGATGTCGTCGGGCGCGATTGCCTCGGCGTGATGCCCGTACATGAACTTGTCGATCCGGAAGGTCGGGATAAACGCCTCCGGGTGCCCATTGTCCTGACCGGGGTCCCAGTAGGTGTCGAGCACGAGCTTCTCAAAACCGTTGTCCCTCAATGTCCGCCAGTGGAACTCGCGATCGGCGGCGTAGGCCTGGCGGATGCGGGCAGAGACCGCGTCCCACGTATCCAGCGTGACGGACTCGTCGCTCCGATGCACCTGCTGCAGCCCTTTCTGGAACCAGGTGAAGTACGAATTGAAGCGCACGTTCTCCAGGAGTCTCCGGCGCGACTCCACGGTTCCGTCGGGGATGAACCCGGTCCAGGCGACATACGAATTTGCGAGCAGGAAATCGAGCGAAACATCCGCGGCGAAATGCGGGTCGGGCAGGTGATGGTCATGGTCCGAAAAGACGGGCAGGCTGCTCACCATCTCGTAGATCGGCGCAAATTCCGGGTTCACTGACATCGCGTTCTTGCCTCCCAGATGATTCATCCTCGCCTCCGCGCAGCAAATCCTTCAGGATGCCCTAGTCCTGACGGGCGGAACCCTGCCCCGCCGGAATTGCCCCGTCGACGGGTTAGCTGGTCGTCAGAATCAGAGATCCAACACGGGAAACCGATCTGTGGTGGATGCATAGGTAAGGACGGTGGCGCCGACACGTGCTGCGGAGACCGCAACCCAAATGTCATTGGTAGGGATAGGCCGCCACGAAATCAGTAGTGATCCTCTCATCACTGGCCGGAGAACGGGCCGGGGATGCTGATCAGGTCAGCCCGGATCTTTCCCTGGTTCTCAATGCGGCAGAGAGTGTAGACGGTCCCGTCTTTTCCCACTGCAATCGAGTTCACGTACGAGGGCCGCTGCCCGTTCTCCAGGAAAATTGCGCCGTGGTCGGCATACCTGCCATCCACAATGTCGTACGTGACGAGGTGCAGATCCTCGATCCCCTTGGATTCCCCCTTCGCGGTGCTCTTCTTCCCCTCGATCCTCTTACCTTCCTCATACACAGGCCCGCCCGTCAGATAGTGAATCGTGTGGCCGTCCGGCCCCAGCGTGAAGCCAAGATAGCCATAGCTGAACTGGTCAAACATGCCGCTCAGCTTCGACGGTACCGAGGTGAGCCGCTCCAGCACTTCGAGATTCGAGGTGGCGGGAGTGAATCGGAAGAGATACCCGGAATTCCCGTGAACTCCGTAGATCGCCTTCCCCGGCGTATACCAGACCGTCTGACGCCAGTTGTAGCCCATGTGCCCCGGTGAAGAGGGATCGTAGCTGCCGAAGTAGTCCTTCACGAGGTCCACGCCCGGCACCGGCTCCACGACGTCCTGGTCCGGAAGGTAGCGGAGAATTGTGCCCTCGGACCTCGTGAGGTAGAGCGTTCCGTCTTCGGGGTCGACAACCAGGGACCGGCAGAGTGTGCGGTAAGCAGGCCCCTTTCCCTTCTCCCCCTCGCCTGAGACAGGTCCGAGGTCTTTCAACTCCTTGCTTGCAAGGTCGTACCGGAGCAGGTATCCCGTGGGCCATGTCAGGCCGTAGAGCCGGCCGCGCTGCTTGTCCATCGTCATTGCCAGGATTCCTTCCCGGCGGGGGGCAACTGCCAGGCTTTCAAACTTCCGGCTGTTCATGTCGTAGGACAGGAAATGGCCTCCCGGATACGGTTTGTAGCCCGGCGGCGGATCTCCGGCGGTCTCCATGCCGTCCCTGATTGTGTAGTAACCGATGTGCGTGGCGAAGTAGAGCTTGCCGTCCATCTCCTGGAAAACGACATGCGACTTGCCCTGCGAGATCGCCTTGAGATCCTTCTCGCCGCATGCTTCGGTGAGGTCGCCGAGCGATTCGATCTTCCCCGTGGCCGGATCGAGTGAGAACATGTGCCCTCCAACATCGAATCTCTCAGAGGACAGGACGTAATAGACCTTGCCGTCGGATGCGACGGACATACCATTGTAGGTGTCGTGAGCATCGGCAAAGCCCGAGTCACAGGCATGAGCGGTCAGTTTCGCTCCTGCAGGAGGCGCAGGGGCAGGCATTGACGCGGCAGGCTCCTGTACCTGGGGTTTGCTGCACCCGGCCATACTCGACACGAGCAGTAATGCGAACAGGACAACCATCCACCTCTGGGATCTCATAGGACACGCCTTCCATTGGAAACGATGATTCATAACGGCAGCAAAGGCCTCACGCCTGAGGCCTGCCGCCGAGAATGATAACCCCGAATCTATCGGTTCGGGTAACACACAGTGAGGAGGCCCTGGCCGTCCGAATGCCGCGGGTCAATCGACGCTGCGCTCCGGGATCGGAATCGGTATCGGAGTCGCAGCCGGTTCCGGCATCGATCTGGAGCTCACCTCGATCCCCGGAGCCCTCAGTTGAGCGTGATTTCGAATCCCGATCTCGACCCCGACAGCGATTACGCTTCTCACCTGGCCATGAAGGTTCCCGTCACCCACGGAGGGTCGCGCCGGCGAGGGCCATTCGTTGCGTCTGAAATCAGCATTGAGATGTGACCGCAGAAGCCTGCATGGTGGTAGACTGTCGCATTGCCAGGAGGGTTAAATGAGCCAGGAAACTACAGGCAAGAACAAAATCGATCGCAGGGCATTCCTGAACCGCGCTGCCGGGCTCGCCGCCGGGACGGCTTTCGGAATGAATGCGATCTCCTACGGGCGCATCCTGAACGCGAATGACCGCATTTCGCTCGGGCACATCGGGACGGGCAACCGCGGACTCGGGCTCGACGCCATCGTGGGCACGTTAAAGGACAAGCAGAACGTCGAGATGATCGCCGTTTGTGATCTCTGGTCGATCAACCGCGAAAAGGCGGTGGCTGCAAACGCCAGGTACTACGGCCGGCCACCGCAGGCGTTCCAGTACATGGAGAAGCTGCTCGCACTCAAAGAGGTGGACGCGGTTCTCATCGCGACCCCCGAGCACTCGCACTCTCCTGTACTGAAGACGGTCGCAGAGGCGGGCAAGCACGCCTACGTGGAGAAACCGATGGGGAACGTACTCGAGGAGGCCAAGGCCGCCCGCGACGCTGTGCTTTCCCGACAAGTTGATCGTCCAGGTGGGCACCCAGCATCGCAGTGAGCTCTATCCCATAGCCGCGCACGACCTTGTCCAGACCGGCGTCCTGGGAGATGTGAGCAAGATCGAGATTGTCTGGAACTATCATGGCCCGCGCTGGCGCGGCCGCCCGCAGGTAAAGCAGATCCGGGAGGCGGACACCGACTGGCGCCGGTGGCTGATGACGAAGCCCTACCAGCCTTTCGACCCGCAGAAGTACTTCGAGTTCCGCCTTTACAAAGAGTTCTCCAGCGGGATTGCGGACCAGTGGATGAGCCACGGTATCGACCTCGTGCACTGGTTCATGGATGACCACTTCCCGCGGTCGGTGGTTGCGCACGGCGGTGTTTTCGCATGGCATGACGGACGCGAGAATCCCGACACTTTCCAGGCCCTTGCTGAGTATCCCAAGGGATTCCTGGTCAGCTTTGCCACGAGTTTCGGCAACGACGCGCCCAGCTTCAGCCGTTACATGGGCAAGAAGGCGACCCTGTTCAACCTCGGCGGGGAGGGCAGTCCGCGCTATCAGCTGGTCGAAGAAAAGGGGGTGCACGAAGACAACCCGGACATCGACAAGCAGCGCAAAGTCACCGATGTCACGATCCCGGGCGAAACGACTCGCCCCGCGATGGGCATCGGCGACGAAGACCCGCACCACATGATCAACTGGTTCGAATGCATGCGGGGTGGACAGCAGCTGCATGCGACGGTTCAGAACGGGTTTGCGCATTCCGTCGCGTGCATCATGGCTGCCCGGTCGTACTGGTCGGGCAGAAGGGTCTACTGGGATCCCAGGACGGAATCGATCCTGGATAACCCTCCGGCGTGAACCGCGGGTCCGGTCTGACGGGCCGGACCATGACCCACCGGTTGCGGCGGCGGGTCTGCGACCCGCCGCGGCGCCTCAGAGAGCCACCGCAAGAGGCAGAAGGGAGGATGGGTGAAATGAGGTATTTTGCGCTTACGCTCTTGTCATTGATTGCATTGCCTCTGAGGGCGGGAGACCCCCAGGGGTTCGCCTGCTGGACTTCCGCAACCCTGAAGGGGTTCGAGCAGAAGCTGGCGCCGAAGATCGATGCGCAGATGGTGGCCAATGAACAACTGGGGAGCTATGGCAAGCACTCCCTGATGATGATCCACAGAGAAGGGTCCGGCGAAGCCGAGATCCATGAATCGGTCGTCGACATATTCGTCGTCCAGAGCGGCAGCGCAACTCTGCTCGTCGGCGGCACTGTGATCGGGGGCAAGAGCACCGGCCCGGGCGAGATCCGCGGGTCTGAGATAAAGGGGGCCGAAAAGCGACAGCTTGCGGCTGGTGATATCGTACACATCCCGGCCGGATTGCCGCACCAGGTAACCGTGGAAAAGGGCCGACAGCTTACTTACGTGATTGTGAAGGTCAGCGCGAGCTAGCGGCATTCCGCCTCCCGCCGCGTGGCGAAGGCTTTTGCACCCCGACAATGTGAGGACAGACAGAATGAACAATCGCCTGCAACCAGCCGTCTTTGTCGTGCTATTGCTCACGGCATGCTCTCTTGCGGCCGAGGAAAGGAGGGTCGATCCTACTTTTCTCCACCGTTTCGTTCCTACTCTTGGGGAAAAGACTTCCGACCTGACCACTCCCTCGTGCCATTACAGGCCGATTTTCGGCGAGGGCGATCCCGACGCGGCCATCCTGCGCGGCATCGCCCGATACGGGGAAGTTACTGTCGATCCGGGCGGCGCCACTGCACAAGTCAGTTACCCTTCTGAGGAACAGGTCTATGTCATCCTGGAGGGGAACGGTAACGTGCTCTACGGAGCGGAGAACGCCCCGGTCGCGAGGAACGACTTCATGTACCTGCCTCCGGGCGTCCGTCACGGGCTCAACAATCCTTCAGGCCGGCCCCTGCGCCTCATCGTCATGGGGTTCAGGATCCCGCCCGGGGCTGCAACGGCTCCGCCGTCTCAGCTGCTCAAGGCCAATATCGATGACGTCGGGAAGGAGGTCGTCGGCGGGCACCCGCCGTCGACCCTCTACCAGCTTCTCATGGGAGACACCCGGAGCAAGAGGGACAAGCTTGCTGCGGGCCGCGTGCTGACGAGCCTCTTCATCATGGAGTTTGCGTCCGGGGGCACGAATTTCCCCCACCACCACGAAACCGAAGAGGAGATCTACCTCGTATTGAACGGCCACGGCGACATGGTCGCGGGTGGCGGGATAGACGGCATCGAAGGGCGGCATCCGGCGAAGGCGGGTGACGCCTATTTCTTCAGGCTCAACTGCACGGTCGGGTTCTATGCCGGCAACAAAGCCGGGGAGGAGAAGGCCCGCATCCTTGCGGTCAGATCTTTGTTCCCGATGAAACGCGGAGACTGAGTGGAGGAGTCCAGATCATGAAACCACAGATAACACGCAGGGAATTGCTTCAGGCTTCGATGGCAGCCGCGGCAATGGCACCCGGCTTGAAGTCCGGCTTCCCTTCTATGGCCGCCCCGGCTTCATCGCCGGCGCCGTTCAACAGGAATTCGGCGCCCAGTGATCTCAAGATCACCGACATGCGCGCTTGCACCGTCGCGGCCAATTACGACTATCCGATCATCCGCATCGACACCAACCAGGGGGTATACGGCCTGGGTGAGGTCCGCGACGCCGGCGTCAAGGGAATAGCCCTGATCCTCAAGGCGCACATCCTGGGCAAGAATCCGCTCGAGATCGAATCCATTCTTGCAGACGTCCGCGAGTTCGCGGGCCAGGGCAGGATGGGCGGAGGATACAGCGCGGTCGACATGGCGTTGCATGATATCGCCGGAAAGGTTTACGGCGTCCCAGCCTGGCGCCTCATCGGGGCGAAGCATCGCGACCGCATCCGCATCTATTGCGACACGACAGGACACAAGGATCCCAAGATCTACGGCGAGCGGATGCTGAAGCGCAAGAAGATGGGTTTCACATTCTTCAAAATGGACCTTTACACGAGCCTGGTCGCGGACCGGCCTGGCGCAGTTCATCAGAACGGCGCGGCCACGGACAAGGGCCTCAAGTACCTGTGCGAATACATCGAGGCCGTACGGGACGCGATCGGCTGGGACGCGCCGCTGGGAGCCGACCACTTCGGCAACATCTCGGTGAACGATTCCATCCGCTATGCGAGGGCTTTCGAGCCCTACCAACTGGCCTGGGCAGAGGATTTCATAGATTGCAGGGACTGGCGCGGTTTCAAGACCATCTCGGAAGCCACCACAACACCGATTCTCACGGGTGAGGATGCCTTCGGGCTGGAGGAGGGGTTCCAGAATCTCATCGAGAACCGTGCAGTCGACATAATCCAGCCCGACCCGGAGACCTCGGGCGCTCTGCGCGAGACCAAGAGGATTGCGGACTACGCGGACAGCTTCGGCATTCCGACTGTTCTGCACTTCGCAGGCTCTCCGGTGGGATGCATGGCCTCGGTTCACCTGGCCTCCACGCTGCGGAATTTCGTCGTCATGGAGAATCACGCCGTCGACATGCCCTGGTGGGGCGACCTCGTGAAGGGACCGTCCAAGCCCATCATTCAGGGCGGCTACATCCCGGTGCCGGATGGTCCGGGGCTCGGCGTGGAGCTGAACGACGAGGTGGTCAAGCAACACCTGCGGTATCCCGGGTATTTTGAACCTACGCCGATGTACGACGATTTCATAGTGTCGGGGTTCCGAAGAGTCGGTCCCTGGCCGCACTATGACGAAGATGGCAACTTCGTCAACGCTGTCACATATTAAACACGGTGCCGGACTTTGATAGCAGGGTGGTGACTTCGCATTACTGCGATCATTCAAGCCGTGATATGACCACCCTTGCGCGGCCCGGCGCCCGTTCTTGAAGAGGAATGCTTCTATGAGATCTCCCGCTTGTGTCCTCGTGCTCGCCGCCCTCGCTTTGCCTGCTGTCGAACTGCGCGCGGATGAGGGTATGTGGATGCCGCAACAGGTGCCCCAACTGGCCTCGCGTCTCAGCGCCATGGGCTTTCAGGGTGACCCGAAAGCCTTCGCCGACCTCACGGGCCAGCCCATGGGCGCCGTCGTGTCGCTGGGCGGGTGCTCGGCCTCTTTCGTGTCGCCGGACGGCCTCATCGTCACCAACCATCATTGCGTCACCGGAAGCCTGCAATTCAACTCCACGCCGCAGCGCAACCTGCTCAGGGACGGATTCCTCGCCAGGACTCGCGGCGAGGAGCTGTCGAACGGCCCCGGTGCACGTGTGTTCGTGACCAACTCGGTAGCCGACGTCACCGAGGCGATCACGGGGAATATCGATCCCAAGGCTACGGACCGGCAGCGCTACGACATTATCGAGCGCCGCATCAAGGAGCGCGTCGCCGCGTGCGAGAAGAATGGTCAACGGTGCGGTGTTCCCGGCTTTTTCGGCGGGCTCAAGTACTTCGAGATCGCGCAATTGGAGATCAAGGACGTGCGCCTGGTCTACGCGCCTGCCGAAGGCATCGGCGTCTTCGGCGGGGAGACCGACAACTGGCGTTGGCCGCGCCACACCGGGGACTGGAGCTTCCTTCGGGCCTATGTGGGAAGCAACGGTAAGCCGGCCTCCTTCTCGAAGGACAACGTTCCCTACAAACCGAAGCATTGGCTGACGGTTTCGACGGCAGGCGTGGAGCCGGACCAGCTTGTCTTTGTCGTTGGCTATCCGGGCCGCACAGAGCGGCACCAGATCTATTCGCAGGTGAAGGAAGTCGCCGAGTGGTACTACCCGCGCGCGATTCGCCTGGCCCAGGAGCAACTCGCGATCATCGACCGTCTGACCAGCCAGAACCCGGAATTGGCCATCAAGGCTGCCAATCGCATCCAGGGCCTCAACAACGGCCTTACCAATCAGAAGGGCATGCTCGAAGGGCTCATCAAGGGCGGAATCCTTGGCAGGAAGGAGACGCAGGAAAAGAAGCTCGTGGAGTGGATCGCGGCGGATTCCGTCCGGCAGAAGAAGTACGGCACGGTCCTGCCCGCGCTGCAGGCGCTTCAGGACGCGAGTGAGAAGACCCGGGAGCGGGATGCGGTCACGGGGAATCTCTCCAGGGCCTCCTCGTACCTGAACGCTGCCCAGACCGTTTACGAGCTTTCGACCCAACGCCCGAAGAGCGACTTGGACCGAGACCCGGGATACCAGGAGCGCGACTGGAATCGCATCCGCGAGGGCCAGCTGCGGTTGCAGCGCACTCTCGACGCCGCTCTGGATCGCGCGCTCCTCCGCTGGGCAATGGGGCTGGCGGCGTCGCTGCCTGCGGGCCAGCGCATCGAGTCCCTTGACCGCGTTGCCGGCCTGAACGCGGGGATGCCGAAGCCGGAAACGGACCGGGCTATCGACGCATATCTCGACCGCCTCTATGCCGGCACAAAGCTGGGCGACCAGGAATTCCGAATGTCTCTCCTGGAAAAGAGCACCGCCGAGCTCAACGCCACAGGCGACTCTTTCATCGCCCTCGCCGCGGCGCTTAACCCGCTTACAGAAGATCTGAGGGAAGCCAGGAAAGATCAGGCTGGTGCACTCGCGCGCCTGCAGCCCCGTTACATGGAGGCACTTCTCGCCATGTCGGGCGGACTGGTCGCACCCGACGCGAACAGCACGTTGCGCGTGACCTATGGACAGGTGAAGGGCGTCAAGCCGAGAGACGGCATGACCTATCTGCCCCAGACTACTCTGGCCGGCATCGTCGAGAAGAACACCGGGGAGGGTGAATTCGACGCGCCTCAGAAAGAACTGGACGCCATCAAGGCGCTGCGCGCCGGCAAGAAGACCCGTTACCTGGATGCCGCTCTCAAAGATGTGCCTGTCAATTTCCTTTCGACCGTGGACACCACGGGCGGCAACTCCGGCTCGCCGACACTCAACAGCAAGGGCGAGCTGGTCGGATTGCTCTTCGACGGAACCTACGAGACTGTAGCTTCGGACTACCTGTTCGACCCAGTAAAGACGAGGTCCATCCAGGTTGACAGCCGCTACATGCTCTGGACGATGACCGAAGTCGATGGCGCGACGAACCTTCTCGAAGAGATGGGGATCAAGTGATCGACCGCGCCTCATTGGAGCGGGTTTTGCGTGCCCCGCACTGCGGCGCAAATCGAAATCGCCTTAGGGATCGGAATCGGGGTCGATTTCGGTATCGGCCTGGAGTAAGCCTGAATCCCAAGCTCTCTCGGCCAATCGTAATCTCGAATTTCGACGCCGATTGCGATCCCGATGCCAAAACCGATGGGGCATTCGCGCGCTGCCATGAAGCCTCGCATTTTTCATAGGGGAATTGGAGGACAGAAAGACATGCATAGACGGCACCAAGTACACAGAGCCGGCCTCAACCGCCGGCGATTTTTGCGCGACAGCGCGATAGCCGGAGCCGTCACCCTCGGCTTTCCCGCGATCCTGAGCTCGAGGTCGCCGGCGTCCAGGCTGAACATCGCCATCATCGGGGCCGGCGGGCGCGGCGCGGACAACGCGGCGGCCGTCGCAGCTGAAAATATCGTCGCACTTTGCGACGTGGACGGCGCAAACCTCGCCAAGGCGGCTGCGAAATACCCCCAGGCTCGCACATACAAGGATTTCCGGAAACTCTACGAAAAGGCCGAGGATATCGACGCCGTGGTAGTGAGCACAACCGAGCACACTCATGCCGCCGCCACGATGCCGGCTCTCCGGATGCGGAAGCACGTATACTGCGAGAAGCCGCTGACGCACGACGTGCGCGAGGCGAGGGCTATTGTGGAAGCCGCCAAAGAGGCGGGTGTCGTCACGCAGATGGGCATACAGATACATTCGGGCGACAACTACCGCCGCGTGGTGGAAATAGTCCAGTCGGGGGCGATAGGGGCCGTGAGCGAAGTCCACGTGTGGGTTTCCCGGGCGTGGGGCTGGCAGACAGAAGAGGATGCCAAGGCGAACGCCGACATCGTGTTTGTCCAGGAACGACCCAGGGAGGAAATGCCCGTCCCCGAAGGGCTCGACTGGGATCTCTGGATTGGACCTGCTCCCTACCGGCCCTACAACAGCGTCTACCTCCCCGGGCCGAAGTGGTACCGCTGGTGGGACTTCGGCAACGGTACAATGTCCGACCTCGGAAGCCACTGGCTCGATCTGCCTTTCTGGGCGCTCAAGCTGGACGCTCCTCTGACGATCGAGGCCGGCGGACCGCCCCCAAGTCCCGAGATCGCGCCCGCGTCGATGAAGGCCAAGTATACGTATGGTGCGCGGGGCGAGCTTCCCGGACTGACGTTGACCTGGTACCAGGGAAGCGAGCGGCCGGAGATCTGGAAGGAGGGCGGCATTCCGCAGTGGAAAAACGGTGCGCTCTTTATCGGGAAGAAGGGGATGCTGTTGGCCGACTACGGCAAGTATCTGCTGCTTCCCGAGAAGGATTTTGCGGAGTTTCAGCCACCGCCGCAGGTGTTCCCCAAGTCGCCGGGCCAGCAGGAAGAATGGGTAAGTGCGTGCAAGACCGGGGAGCGCGCGAGTTGCGATTTCAGTTACTCGGGCCGTCTCACAGAGGCAAACCACCTCGGGAACGTGGCGTATCGCGCCGCTGGAAAGCTCGAGTGGGATTCGAAGAATCTCCGCATATCGAACGATGACGCAGCGAACCGGTTCCTGGCTCAGGAGTATCGTAAGGGTTGGTCGCTCTGACGTCTGAGATCCCGTCTGGGACGCGGCCAAAGCTCTTCGAAAATGCCGCGGACCGGCCGCCTCGCTGCTTGCCATTTCCTTCACAAGCATTTGCCGGACAAAAGGTTAGGCCACTTGACACGGACCGACTCCGTGCTAACCTTTGCCAGGGTGTAGGGGGGAAGAATTTTCCCCAGAGATGAATTTCGATCAATTGAAGCCAGAAAGGCTCTTTGGAGGAGGTATGGCCATGAGGAAACGGCTCCTTGCCGGTACAGGTTTACTCGTTCTCACCTTTGGCGTTGTTGCGGGCTATGCACAGAGGCCGAGGGCCTCGGTTCAGGTTCCCTTCAGTTTCACTGCCGGCGGCAGCGAAATGCCTGCCGGAAGCTACCGGATCAGCACCGACCCTAATAACCCGACCATCCTGAGAGTTCGCAACGAAGCAGGAGACAAGACCGCGTTGTGCACCGTCATCACGCGGCTGAGCGCCTCGGAATCCGCCAAGGCCCAGGTTGTGTTCGACAAAGTCGGCGAGAAGAGGGTTCTGTCCGAGGTATACCTGCCCGGCGTCGATGGATTTCAGCTGGCCGGAACCAAGGGCGAGCACACCCATGAGAAACTGAGCGGCGAGGCCCAGTAACTGCCTGCCTGCGCCGCCGACGAGTGGCACTGGGGTCCGCTGACAGACCGGACCTACTGAAGACCGAAAGTGAAGCAGAGGAGAAGGGCCGCCTTACGGGACGGCCCTTTTTGTTTCGGGCTCGCGGGCTGCCAGGTCGCCGGTCGATTACTCAGCTGGTGCGGCTTTTCTGGAAGTCCGTGGAGAGGCTTTGCGACTGGTTCGCGATCGTGTGGAGCCGGCACGGCGGCGCTTGGGCTTTGATGGCGGCGGTTCCAGCTCGGGCGCCGGCTGGTGCGTGGCCTCCGCTCCCGGTGCAGGAGCAGGAGGCTGGGCTTCAACCTCGGGCCAAACTTCCCCGGGCTCGTCGATGAAGGTGGGGGGCTCGGGAAGGAGTGGTTCCCCTCCGATCGGGGCCGGTTCGGTTTCGACGGGAGGTGGCTCGAAGCCGGGCGCGCCCGCAGCAGGCTCCGCCAGCCGTTCCCCCGGAAAGACGCGCAGAACGCCCTGGCGGTCCCGCTCCATGCGGAACAGGCCTGCCCGCTGGGCTTCCCGCACCAACTCGCGCATACCGGAAAACCCGAGACGCCGTTCGTCGAAGCTCGCGTCCGCAGACTTGAGGAACTGCTTGACGTTCCTGAGGTACATCGGCCATCGCACTTCCCTCTTCGCTCCCTGGAAGGCTGCCTGGATGTTGCGCATGGCAGCTTCGGACTCTGTCGACGAGGCCGGTTGCTCCTTTGGTCCGGGCACCCGTTCCGGGGCTTCGACCGCCGGCGCGTCGGCAGGCGGGGTGGGAGGCTCGCCATCTTTCAGCTCCACCAGCAGGCTCCGGTCTACCTGCTTCAGGCTCACAAGCCCGGCCTTGGCCAGCTTCTGGATGAACTCGCGAAAGCTTCCCGTGCCATAGTCGCGCTCGGAGAAGGTCGAGTCGAGCTGCAGCAGCGTGCTCTTCAGGAGGCCAAGCTGCGGCGAGACTTCCCGATCCGAGAGGACCTTGAGCGCCCTCCGAACCAGCGGCATCGCTTTCTCAACTCCCGTGCGGGCCGATCCCTGTTCTCTGCCGGCAGCCTTGCGCGCCCCGGACTGCAGCCCGATGAGATGCTCGTAGGCGATGAATTCGTGGCAGTTCTTCTGCAGAATGACGCTCGTGAACGCCCTGCCCCCGACAATGAAGATCTTTTTGTCGTACTGCTTGAGCTTCTCGACCAGGGCGATGAAATCGCTGTCGCCGCCGACAATCACGAACGCGTTTATGTGGTCTCTCGTGAACGCCATTTCCAGAGCGTCCAGCGCAAGGTTGATGTCGGCCCCGTTCTTGTCTCCTCCCGGGGTCGTGTTGCGTTGAACCATCTGGACGGCGTGTTCCGTCATCTCACGGCTGTAGCTTTCCGCCTGCTTCCAGTTGCCGTAGGCGATCTTGGTCACGACCTCGCCCCGCTCCTTGATCGCCTCGAGAACCGTCCCGATGTCAAAGTGCCGGTTCAGCGTCTTCTTCACGCCGATTTCGATGTTGTCGAAATCGACGAACACAGCGATCTTCAGTTCTTCTTCACTCAATTTGCGCCTCGTTTCATGATTGGTATGTATCCTGATTTCGACTCAATGATGCGGCTCCAGGATCCGGAAGTAAAGAGATTGCCTGGCACCGCGGCTACCTGGAGAGCGGTTTGAACTTGATGCGGTGGGGCTGGTCGGCCAGCGCACCCAGTCGCCGCTTACGATCCGCTTCATAGTCCTGGTAATTGCCCTCGAACCAGACAACCTTCGAATCTCCCTCGAACGCGAGGATGTGCGTCGCGATGCGGTCCAGGAACCATCGATCGTGACTGACTACCACCACGCAGCCGGCGAACGAAACCAATGCATCTTCCAGCGACCTGAGCGTGTCGACGTCCAGGTCGTTGGTAGGCTCGTCGAGCAGTAGCAGGTTGCCGCCTTTGCGAAGGAGTTTCGCCAGGTGGACCCGGTTGCGTTCCCCGCCGGACAGGTCCTTAACGCGTTTCTGCTGGTCCGCTCCCTTGAAATTGAAGGCGGCAGCGTAAGACCTGGCGGGGACTTCCCGCTTGCCGAGTCTGACGACGGCTTCCCCGTCGCTGATCTCCTCCCAGACCTGGCGCTCGCCGCTCAGTGTGTCACGGCTCTGGTCGACATACGCCAGTCGCACCGTCTCGCCGATCCTGAGGATCCCGCCATCGGGCTCCTCCTCACCCACGATCAGGCGGAAGAGCGTCGTCTTGCCCGCCCCGTTTGCGCCGATCACCCCGACAATTCCACCCGGGGGCAGTTTGAACGAGAGGTCTTCGATGAGCAACCTGTCGCCGTAGCCCTTCCGCAGTTTGATCGCCTCGACCACAAGATCGCCCAGCCTTGGTCCGGGCGGGATATGGAGGTCAGTTGCCTGAAGTCTCTTCTCCTGTTCCATCTCGTCGGCGAGCAGCTTTTCGTATGCGGTCAGACGGGCCTTGCCCTTGGCCTGGCGGGCACGGGGGGACATGCGCACCCATTCCAGCTCGCGCTGCAACGTGCGCCGCCTTGCAGATTCCTGTTTGTCCTCGAGTTCGAGCCGGGCCTGCTTCTGGTCGAGCCACGAGGAGTAGTTGCCCTGCCACGGGATGCCCTCTCCGCGGTCGAGTTCGAGAATCCAGCCTGCGACGTTATCCAGAAAGTACCGGTCGTGGGTGATGGCAACGACCGTCCCGGGGTAGTCTTTCAGGAAGCGTTCCAGCCAGGCGACCGATTCGGCATCCAGATGGTTGGTGGGTTCGTCCAGCAATAGCAGGTCGGGCCTCTGAAGCAGAAGGCGGCACAAGGCGACTCGCCTGCGCTCGCCACCCGAGAGCTTCGTCACATCGGCGTCGCCGGGGGGCAGACGCAATGCGTCCATGGCAATCTCCAGAGTCCGGTCGATCTCCCAGGCGTTGCAGGCGTCGATGGCATCCTGCACCCGCGCCTGCTCCGCCAGGACCTTCTCCATCTCCTCGCGCCGAAGCTCCCCGGCGAAACGGGCATTGATGTCGTCGAAGGCCTTCAACAGCGCCCTTGTCTCCCGAACTCCCTCCTCGACGTTCCCGAGCACGTCCTTGGCAGGATCAAGTTGGGGCTCTTGCGGCAGAAAGCCAACCTTTGCTCCCTCGGCGGGGAACGCCTCGCCCATGAAATCGGTGATCTTGCCGGCCATGATCTGCAGCAGGGTACTCTTGCCGGCACCGTTGGCTCCGATCAGGCCGATCTTGGCGCCCGGAAAGAACGAAAGCCAGATCCCCTTGAGCACTTCCCTCGACGGAGGATAGACCTTGCGCAGATCCTTCATTACGTAGATGTACTGGTAAGACACGCGAAGCTCCTTTTCATGCAGACAGGTTCGCACATGCGACAGTCTCACCGATGGTTCATGCAGCAAACCTGCCGCGGCCGCGCCCACTTCATACCAGTTTCCGGCTGCCTGGCAAAGAAGTATTGAACGCTGGGAAGGAGACGAAATGAGGCTACCCTCGGGGTCGGTATCGGAATCGACCTTGAGCCAACCTCGATCTCAGTGCCCCTCGTCTGATCATGACTTCGAATTGCGATGCCGACTCCGACTCCGATTTCGACCCCGGCATCGAGGATCCCTCGCGCTTGACCGTTTCAAAGCTTTCCTGCTTCCCTTCATCAAGTCGCGGCCACGGACCCGGACCGTACTGCTGTCCCTGGTTTCCGGCTGCCACTGTCTGAATCACGAGCGATTGTGATGGCGGCGCGCTGCCTCGCGTGTCATCCTATAGGTCTTCAGGCATATGGTTCCGCCGGACCGTCAGGCTGCCTCCCGGGGCAACTGCCGAATCGGAGTGGGACCGGTTGTCGGTTTTCATGGGGCTCGTCGCCGATCCTGGGGGATCGCACGGAGTCCGGGGAAAGGCGGAAATTAAGATATGGCCCGAGGTGAGGTACCTGTGACTTGTCCCCAATGCGGCTTCGCGACACGGATGCCGGTTGGGGCCTTGCAGCGCGATAACTATCATTGTTCCCGGTGCGGGGTGCACATTCCCTTGTCCGGCGTGAAAGTGGACCTTGGGGATGATAGGAGAACGGCGCAGCGCGCGAGGCCGAAGCGCTCTTTTCGCCCCGGCAAGCGCCGCTGATGGGCTGCGGCCCACCGTCACCTGCCTTCCTGGAGTGCGGCTCCGTGGCGGCTCATGCCCGAGTTCATGGCCACGGACGATCTTTTACCAGCCGGTATGAGTACGCCCGATTCTGCGCCTGAGTTTCGTCTCTTCTCCGGTTTTCTGCTCCTGGCCACGGCTACGACCGCCATCGGCGGTTTTCTGTTCGGGTATGACACGGCCGTTATCAACGGCGCCAATTCCTATCTCAAAGCGCACATGTCGTTGAACGCGGCGCAGGAAGGGATGGCGGGGGCCAGCGCCATTCTCGGCTGCATTCCCGGTGCCATGGTGGCCGGATTCCTCAGCGACCGGTTCGGTCGGCGCAGGATCCTCTTCCTGTGCGCCATTCTCTATGCGGTGTCAGGCCTGCTGTCCGCGATCCCGCGTACGTTCGGACAGTTCCTCGTCGCCCGGTTCGCCAGCGGCCTTGGCATCGGCGCGTCCTCCATGATCTGCCCGGTCTACATCGCCGAGATTGCGCCCGGGAAATGGCGAGGGAGGCTCGGGTCGCTCTTCCAGCTGGGGATCGTGACCGGAATCTTCCTGACTCTTTTCATCAACAAGCTTATCCAGAGCCAGGGCAACGACGCCTGGAACACGACGACAGGATGGCGGTGGATGCTCGGGATGGAGGTGGTGCCGGCCCTCGTTTTTGTCGCGCTGTTGTTTACCGTGCCGGAGAGCCCGCGCTGGCTTGTGCAGCAGGCACGCGAGTGCGAAGCCCGCGAGATCCTGTCCCGGGTGGGCGGTGCCGGGCATGCAGAGACGGAACTCGCCGCTATCCGCGCCGCGAATTCCGAGGAGAAGGGCGAACTCTCCGAACTTTTCACGTCCTCCTATTCCAAGCCGTTGCTGATCGCCGTGGTTCTCATGGCCGGGTCGCAGTTCTGCGGCATCAACGCTATCATCTACTATTCAAGCAAGATCTTCGAGTCGGCCGGCCTTGTCAAGAATGCGGCCTTCACCTCGACGGTTTGGATCGGGCTCGTAAACCTCCTGTTTACGTTCGTGGCCATCGCGTTTGTCGACAATGCGGGACGGCGCCCGCTCCTGCTTGTCGGCACGGCAGTGCAGACGCTGGCGCTGACACTTGTGAGCTGGATGTTTCACACGCAGCAGAACGGCTTGCCGCTCCTGTTCTGCATCATGGCCTTCACGGCGGCATTTGCCATGGCGATGGGGCCGATCCCGTGGATCATGTGTTCGGAGATCTTCCCGAACAAGATTCGCGGACGAGCCATGTCCATTGCCACGTTTACCATCTGGTCCTCCTGCTACGTCGTGGCCCAGACCTTCCCGATGCTGAATGACAATAAGGCGATCGGGCCGGTCGTAACCTTCTGCATGTACGGCGTCGTGAGCCTGCTTACTTTCATTTTCGTGGTTCTTGCCGTGCCGGAGACGAGAGGATGCACTCTCGAGGAGATCGAATCGTCGTGGAAAACAGGCCGTCGAAGCGCATAATATGTTGCGGGTGTTGCCTTTCCTTTCAATCTTAGGTCGCGATTGCGCAACCGCTGAGGGCTGAATCCCGGCTGCACCGAAAACCACGAAGCCGGAGGTGTGACGGCGATGTGGTCGAACATGACGTTAGGGCGTTTTCTGGGCACCCGACTGGTCGCGCTTGTCGCGTTGGGAAGCGGCCTGGTCAACGTCTTCTCGGTCATCGGCCCCGCCCTCCCGGAGCGCGCCAGGGTCGTGCACGGTCTTTTCCCGCTCGAATTCATCCATCTGTCCCGTTTTTCCACACTGCTGATCGGGTTCGCCCTCATTATCTCTTCCATAAATATCTACAAGGGCAAGAAGAGAGCGTTCCAACTGGTCTTCCTGCTGACGATCCTTTCGATCGTGTTCCACCTGACGAAGGGGCTCGATTACGAGGAGGCAATCGTCTCCGGGGTCCTGCTGGTTTCGCTGTTGTTGACACGCAAGCGCTTCACAGTCAAGAGCAGCATTCCCGATCTGCAAGCGGGATTGAATCGATTTGCCATCGCCTTGCTGGCCGCGCTGTTCTACGGTGTCGCCGGCTTCTGGCTTCTGGACGAGCGGGAGTTCGGAATCAACTTCACCATCGGCGATTCGATCCACAGGACTCTTCTCTTCCTCTCGCTGATCGGGGATCCCCAGGTAGTGCCTCGCACGGGATATGCGCGCTGGTTCGTTAACTCCATGTACCTCATGACCGGGACTGCGATTGCCTACTCGCTTTTCGCGGTGTTCCGCCCGGTTGTCTATCGTTACCGGACACTTCCCCATGAACGCAAGCGCGCCGAGAGCCTGGCACTGCGTTACGGCCGGTCTGCGATGGACTACTTCAAGTACTGGCCCGACAAGACCTTTTTCCTTTCCGCGACGCAACAGTGCTACATCGCTTACAAGGTCGGCGCAGGATATGCCATGGCCCTTGGCGATCCGGTCGGGCCCGAAGAGGAAATCGAGCCGACCATCCGGTTGTACGTGGACTTCTGCCAGGAAAATGATTGGCGTGTTGCCTTCCACCAGACGCTGCCGGATTTCCTGCCGATCTACCGGAAACTCGGATTTCGCAAGCTGAAGATCGGCGACGATGCGATCGTGGTCCTGAAGGAATTCTCGCTCGAGGGCAGGAAGTTCAAAAAGTTGCGCCACAACATCAACCAGCTGGAGAAGGAGGGATTTCGCCTGCTGCGCTACCCGCCGCCCGTTTCTTCGGAAATCATGGCTCAGGTCAGGGAAGTCTCCGACGGGTGGCTGCAAATCCCCGGTCGTCGCGAGCGAACATTCACGCTGGGTTCATTCGACCCGGAATATGTCCGGCACACGCCCATCTATGCCGTGATCGACGGGGACGGCGGGATGCTCGCTTTTGCCAACGAAATCCCATCGTTTCGGAAGGGCGAAGCGACGATAGATCTGATGCGGCACAAACCGGATGCCCCGAATAACATTATGGATTACCTTTTCACCAAGCTCTTTCTCCTGAAAAAGGGGGAGGGCTTCGCTTATTTCAACATGGGGATGGCTCCCTTGGCGGGTTTTGAAGAAAGGGAGGAGGCTTCCCTTGAAGAACACGCGGTGCACAACTTCATCCAGCGCCTCAATTTCCTTTTCAGCTACCAGGGGCTGAAGCTCTACAAAGCGAAGTTCGCCACACAGTGGGAGCCGCGCTACCTTGTCTACAAGAATGTACTCAGTCTCCCCATGGTGGCGCGAGCGATTGCGGAGGTCTCGGAGATTCGTGGCTAGGGTGGGAATGGCGAGATGAAAGAGGCGGAAGACAGATCGCCGCGTAAGCCGGTGTCGCACAAGGGCAAGGTTCTGGCAGGATACCTGCTCGCCGCCGTTTGCCTCGCCTGGGTTTTTCACGACGTCGAGTACCACGATCTTTTCCGTAATCTCGGTACGACCGCGTGGTGGATGATCGGTCTCGCGGTCGTCTTCGACATCGTGAGCTACGCCTGCCAGGGCTGGCGGTGGAGCCTGCTCCTTCGGGCAAAGGGATATCTCTCGTCACTGCGAGCAACCCAGGCCGTTTATGCCGGCCTTTTTGTCAACGAAATCATCCCGATGCGCGTGGGCGAAGTGCTCCGAATCTACCTGGCGTCGAGGTGGATCCCCGCGGAGTTCGCCGGTGTGGTTCCCTCCGTCCTCGTGGAACGCTTCTTCGATGCCATCTGGCTGGCACTCGCGATCGGCATCACCATCCTCTTCGTTCCGTTGCCACGGTACCTCGTGAATGCCGAGGAGGTCCTGGCCATCGTCGTCTTTGCCGCCACGGCTCTGTTTGCTTTCCTGGTGCTCCGAAGACAGCAGGCGGCGCCGGAAGCCGCCCCGCGCCCCGGACTGGTGGGGCGTCTCTCAAGCCTGCTCTCCGGCCTGGCCCGGGGCCTGCACTCCATCGGGCGTAGCAACCTCCTCTCGGCCAGCTTCGGCATCTCATTCCTGCTGCTATTCTTCCAGATCCTCGCGTTCTGGCTGGTCATGTGGGGATACGGCCTGCGTCTTTCATTCTGGTATGGAGCAGCGGTGCTGCTGATCGTACACCTGGGGACAGCACTTCCGGGAGCACCGTCCAACATCGGGACCTACCAGTTTTTCACCGTGATCGGTCTGACACAATTCGGAGTGGACAAGACCACGGCGACCGGCTTCTCGCTTGTGGTGTTCGTGATTCTGACGATTCCCCTGTGGGTCATCGGCGTCTTGGCTTTCGGCCGCGCCGGACTGAGCCTGCATGGCCTCACGGCGCAGATCTCTACGATGCCTGGCACCGACACAGGGGCGTGAGATCGCGCCGGCGCGTGCATGCCCGCATCGGCAAGGGCTGTGGATCTGGACAGACAATGGATGCTGCCAAGGCACCTTTCCGGAGCTTTCCTGTCAGGATCTTGTTCAAGCTGGTCAATACGAGAGGGTCCCCGCATGCTGTACGCAGGGACCCTCATGATGGTGCCGCGACTGCCTGTTTCACAGTCTCACGCATACCGGCCTCAGGCCGGGCAATCGCCTAGCCTCGGCGTTCGATCTGAAGGTCGTTCTCCACGCTGAAAACGTTAGGGACGCCGTTCGCCGCGATTCCCGCCAGAGTCTTATCCATCTGGCTGGCGACGACACCCACCAGGGTGACGTGCCCGTTCTTGACGATAATGTGAATGGGGGGTACCGCCTGCAGGGCATATCGATTCAGCGCCGACTGCGAATAGATCGCCCTGAACTCCGCCCTTCTAATCCGGTAATCAAACGGTGACAGCGGCAGAACCTCGATGTTGTTGATCACCTTGTCGACGCCCTCAACGCGACGTACAACGTTCTCCGCTCCGCTCTTGATCGTGGGCCTGATAGTCTGGCCGGAGAGGATCACCGTGTGATCCCCTTCGAGGCTGAACTGCAGGTTGTCGAAGACCGAATAGAACGGGAGCATGACCAGCTGGTGCCTGACCTGCTTGGCAAGGCGGAGCTGGTTCTCGTCCAGGGCCGGCGCACCCGCAGTCGTCTGCGACGCTGCTGCCAGCGGAATGCTCAGCAGGGCAATCGCCGCGACTGCCAGAAGCAGAGTCCTGAAGCTCTTGATATTCTTTTCACTTCCCATACGCGCTCTCCTTTCCAACACCCGTCATATTTGATGCCGGACACCTCCGGAAGTTTCACCGGCGAGCGCGGCCCTATGAGGCCCGCAGCCGCGGCCGGCCGCAAAACATGTCCGAATATCGCTTCCGGGGCGCTATCATGCAGGTAAACCCACTGGGAGGGGATGCTCTTGGATCTTACCGACATCAGAAAGCGCATCAACATGCTCGACTTCGAGATCTTGAAGCTGCTCAACAGCCGCATGGAGTATGCCCTGCGCACGAAGTGCTTCAAGGCTTCGGTCGAGGACCTGGCCCGGGAACACGAAGTGATCGACTATATCCAGAAGCATTCTCAGGGACTGATTGAGCCGGAGTTCTGCAAGAACCTCTTCGCCGACGTCATTTCCGAAAGCAAACGTCTGCAGTGCGAGGACCTGCAGTTGATCGGGTTCCAGGGCGAGCATGGCTCTTTCGGCGAGGTCGCCGCAGGGCAGTTCAATCGCCATCTTATCTGCATCAGCTGTGCGGAGTTCAGAGAGGTCTTCGAGGCGGTCGAAAACGGCCTGCTGCATTACGGCGTCATCCCGATCGAGAGCACGCTGGGAGGGTTAGTCCCGGACGTGAACGAGTTTCTGACGGAGACGATTCTCAAGATCGTCGGGGAGGTGAAGATCCCCATCCGCTACTGCCTGATGACACTTCCCGAGACCGATCCGCGAGAGATACGGGCGGTCTACTCGCATCCCCAGGTGCTTTCCCACTGTCAGGGCTTCCTGGCGCGGCGCAAGGTGGAAGGTCGCCCCTACTATGACTGTGGGGCCGCCGCCCGCATGCTGATGCGGGACAGGCCTGAAGCCTCCGCCGTGATCGCATCGGGTTTCGCAGCGGAGTTCTACAACCTGGCGTGCGTGGAGGAAAGGGTTGAGGACTGCCCGGGGAATTTCACTCGTTTCCTCATCCTGTCTCACAACGACGAACAGGTCGAAGGCACAAAGGCCTCACTGGTCTTCTCGACGGATCACAAGGCTGGAGCACTTTTCGAAATACTCAGGGAGTTTGCCGACGTCGAGATCAACCTGACGAAGATCGAATCGGTGCCCAACCGGAATGATCCGGGAAGCTACATCTTCTTCCTCGACTTTGACGGATCGATTAAAGACCCCGTGGTCTTGGAAGTGCTTGAACGCGTGAAGCAAAGAACAAGGATCTTCAAGTTTCTCGGGTGTTACCCCGCTGCAGACAACCCAGTATGAGATCGCCGGGGCCGGGGCCGGCACCGGCGATGTACAGGGAAGTCCGGCATCAATACCGCCTGCAGACAGGAGAATCCCATGCCTGAATACCGTGTTGAGACCGATTCCATGGGTGCGGTAAAGGTCCCCGCCGCCGCCTACTACGGCGCGCAGACGCAGAGGGCGATCGAGAATTTCCCGATCAGCGGGCAGCGCTTCGGCCGGCGGATCATTCGGGCGCTTGGCCTGCTCAAAAAGGCCTGCGCAGAGGTACACCTCGAGCGAAAGTCCCTGCCTCAGGATCTCGGCGCCGCCATTGTCCAGGCTGCCCGGGAGGTCGCCGAAGGTGTGCATGACGACCAGTTCCCGGTCGACATCTTTCAGACCGGGTCCGGGACCTCGACGAACATGAACGCCAACGAGGTCATCGCCAATCGCGCCGCTGAAATTCTCGGCCTCCCCCGTGGCGAAAAGCGGGTTCATCCCAACGACCACGTCAACAAGGGTCAATCGTCCAACGATGTCATGCCCTCGGTCCTCCACATCGCTTCACTCGAGGCAATCGCGCGTGATCTTCTGCCCGCACTCGAAAACCTTAACGGTGCCCTGGAACAGAAGGCGCGGGCTTTCGATCCGATCGTGAAGATCGGGCGGACGCACCTGGCGGACGCCGTGCCCATTCGCCTGGGGCAGGAGTTCAGCGGCTATGCGCAGCAGGTTGCCGCCGGTATCTCCCGGATCGAAGGAACGCGCGGGCGACTGGGTGAGCTCGCCCTCGGTGGAACGGCGGTAGGAACCGGCTTGAACGCCGAGCCGGGCTTTGCCGAAGAGGTTATCGCGCTCATCGCGAGAGAGACCGGTCTTCAGTTCCGGCCCGCGCCCAATCGCTTCGAAGCCCTTGCCGCGCGGGATGCCGCGGTGGAGACGAGCGGCGCGCTGAAGACCGTCGCCGTCGGTCTCGCCAAGATCGCCAACGATATCCGATGGCTCGGGTCCGGCCCGCGCTGCGGCATCGGCGAAATCAGGCTCCCTGATCTCCAGCCGGGAAGCAGCATCATGCCGGGAAAGGTCAATCCCGTCATGTGCGAGATGATTATCATGGCCTCAGCTCAAGTCATCGGCAACGACGCCGCCATCACGGTCGGGGGGCTATCAGGCAACTTCGAGCTGAACGTGATGATCCCGTTGATCGCACACAACCTCCTTCAATCGATCGATCTCCTCGCCCGCGGCACGGCAGCCTTCACCACCCGGTGCGTAACGGGACTGGAGGCGGACGCGGAGCGCTGCCGCGAGATGATCGAGCGGAGCCTGGCAATGTGCACGGCACTGGTGCCGAGGATCGGGTATGACGCGGCCGCGGGTATCGCCAAAGAGGCCTACCGGACAGGGCGCACGGTGCGCGAGGTCGCGCGTGAGACGAAACTCCTGACTGACGAGGAACTGGACCGGCTGCTGGATCCGCGGCGTATGACCGGGCTCCGGTAATCAGCTCCTGGTCTTCGCCGTCCAGGGCAGAAGCCACGAGGGAGTCCGGAGGAACGGGCTTCGACAGCTCCGCGACAGGTCAGGCTCCTCGCCCGCCGCGATACTGGTGCCGCTTCGCGGTCCAGGTGGCCGACAGGTATTCACCCATATCGAGTGTGCCCGACATATCATCACCGGAAACCTTGCCGTCAAAACTGTATGACAGCGCGTCTCCGTGCTCTTCGGCGTAAGTGCTGCGCACCTGGACCCGGTCACCGTCAATAGTGCCGCTGAGGTCACGGGCGACGAAATCTCCCTGGTGTGTTCCGTCTATACGGCTTCCCTGTTGCCTCAGGTGCAGCTTGTGATTGGCGATGCCTGCAGTGTATCGGATCAGCACGTCCCACTGCCCGCTCACATCCGTGGCAGGAGGCGCCGGTTGCGAATCAGTCTCCCGCACGGGAGGCTTCGAAAGCAGCGCATAGAGCTTATCGGCGACGATCTGCTCATCGCCTGGCGACATCATGTAGGGCATGATGGAGATGCTCGGTTCCGTGCTGTTCTCCCTGTCCCGCCCGCCAGGAGTGACAATCCTCGGGTCGGTATCGAGCAGTTGCCTGTATATGGTCCTCCCGCCGATGTGCAATTTCAGGGTCAGACCCTGAAATTGCGGTTTCTAGCGAGCTCGTGCCTTTGTGAGCTCCTTGATCGCCTGTTCCAGGTGCCGCATTGCCTCCCGCCATTCGGGGCTCGCGAAGCATGAACCGGCATCCTCAGACGCTCTCCCGGCTGCTTCCTGGCCAAGCTTCTCCGATCTTTCCTGTATTCGACGGATCTTCTCCTGCCACTCAGGGCTGTCGAAGTAAGCCTTCACATCTTCTGCAACCTTCTCGCTCATTTCCTCGATCTGCCTGGCCTCGGCTTGCCACTCGGGGGCCCCGGGAGAAGTCTTTGCATCCTCGCTCAACTTCTTCGCTCGCTCCTCGATCCGGCGAACCTGTTCCTCCCACTGCGGACCCTCGAAACGTGCCTGTGCCTCCGTACTCAGCTTGTTTGCTTCCTCCTCGATCTGGCGTACTTGCTCCTGCCATTCCGGTCCCTGCCAGCGGGCCTCCATGTCCTTGCCGCATTTCTCCGCCAGTCTCTCGATTTGCTCGACCTGTTTCTGCCACTCAGGACTCTCGAAATACGCCTCCAGCTGCTCGCCCAGATTCTTCATCTGCTGTTCCAGGCCCTGCATTTGCCTTTCCAGATCGCTTTTTGAGCAAGGAGCGGCTGGCGATGCCGGTTTTCCGGCAGTGGATCCGTCCGGGTTTTGCACAGCAAACAGCAGAGCACCTGTGGACAGTGCCGCTATCGCAATTACGACCTGCGCCCTCTTACTAAGAAGCCGAATCATCTGACGCCTCCTTGGATTTCCGGCGACTGACCTCAACCTGAACCCGACGCACACGGCACGTTGCCGTACTCTTCTTGGGGCAGTTGAAGAAAGTCGCTCAGGCACACTCTCGACTGGCCCAAGGTTTTAGACGACTGATTCCAGAGAAAAGTTTACTGTGGGTGCCCCGGGCGACCATTCTGTGCAGGTGAGACTCTCGCCGGTCGCGGGTGGATAGGGGAGGGAGACCTGGGCCCGAATACTGCAAAATTGGAATTTCAGGGTCAGACCCTGAAATTGCTATTTTCCACGAATGTAGTTCTCGAGATGGCTGATCAGAAACCGCTGCTCGGAGATGACCGACTTCACGATGTCACCGATGGAGACCACCCCAATCATTTGATCGCCATCGAGGACCGGCATGTGACGCACGTGCTTTTCGGTCATCAGCGCCATGGATTCTTCCACGGTCTGCTCGGGCCTCACGTAGAGCACCTTCCGGGTCATGATCTCGCGTACCGGGGTGTCCTTTGAGCTCCTGCCATGCAGAACTACTTTGCGGGCATAATCGCGCTCGGACATGACGCCGGCGATCTGGCCGCCCTCCATCACCATGAGAGCCCCGATCTCCTTGTCAGCCATGAGTTTGAGCGCATCCAACACGGAG